>NZ_CABJCG010000053.1 GCF_902364025.1 Enterocloster lavalensis | reverse complement strand
TGGCAAATATCTATCTGAACGAGTTCGACCAGGAGTTTGAGAAGCGGGGAGTGGCATTTGTACGCTATGCAGACGATATTGTGCTGTTAGCTAAAAGTGAGAGAGCCGCAAAGAGATTACTGGAATCCAGCACGAAATATCTGGAGAAAACACTGAAACTGAAAGTGAATCAAAAGAAAAGTCGTGTGGTAAGTGTGTTTGCAATCCGAAATTTTAAGTTTCTTGGCTTCACATTGGGAAAGAACGGGAAGGGCATATATGTCCGGGTTCATGGGAAGTCATGGAAGAAGATGAAGACAAAACTGAAAGAGCTCAGTTCCCGAAGGTCTTGTCAGAGTATACGTCCTTCATTGGAAAAGATAAAAGTATTCATGCGTGGATGGCTGAATTATTATGGGATTGCGGATATGAAGAACAGGATAGACGAACTAAACTCATGGCTGTATCACCGTATTCGAATGTGCATATGGAAACAATGGAAGTTACCCAAAACAAGGAAAAGAAACCTAATAAAACTCGGGATACCTGAATATTTTGCACATCAGGCGGCAAACAGCCGCAGGAAATACTGGTATGTAACGGGAATGGGAGCGGTCAATAGAGCATTAACACAAGAAAGACTGATAAACAGTGGCTTTTATGATTTAGCTACTGCCTATCAGTCCGTGCACGTCAACTATTGAAACCGCCGTGTACCGAACGGTACGCACGGTGGTGTGAG
>NZ_CABJCG010000052.1 GCF_902364025.1 Enterocloster lavalensis | reverse complement strand
TTATGGCTTTAGCCAGTTGAGTGCGTTGGAGTTCCTGAGGTCAGGAACGGAGACGTGCGAAACAGAAAACCACCTGCTTCGCGGGTGGTGCAGCAAGTGCTTATAGCACAAAAATCACCTTTCCGTTAGAATAGAGTTGTTCAAGCTACTATCTAAGAAAGGAAAGGTGATTTTAATGGCACACAAGAATCATGATAGGGCACATACAAAGTGGATGTGCAAATACCACATAGTGTTCACTCCTAAGTATAGACGAAAAGTGATTTATAATCAATATAAAGAAAGTATACGAGATATATTAAAGACGTTATGTGGATACAAAGGAGTAGAAATATTAGAGGGTCACTTAATGCCGGATCTATCCATATGCTGGTCAGTATTCTGCCGAAATACAGTGTATCCAGTTTTATGGGATACTTAAAGGGAAAGAGTGCGCTTATGATTTTCGATAAGCATGCAAATCTAAAGTATAGGTACGGAAATCGCCACTTTTGGGCAGAAGGTTATTATGTCAGTACAGTAGGCCTAAATGAGGCAACGATTAGGAAGTACATTCAGGAGCAGGAGAAATATGATATAGCAATGGATAAGCTGAGTGTAAAGGAGTATGAGGACCCCTTTAAGGGGTAGCCGGTAATACGAACGCCCTTTAAAGGGCGGCAACGAGTCAAGGGCATAGTGGCTTGAACGTAGTAAAAGCCAGCGTCTTTAGGCGCTGGCCGGTAACTGCCCCTGATAGGGGCGAGCAAACCACCCGTTTGACGGGTGGTCATGATT
>NZ_CABJCG010000051.1:930-1835 GCF_902364025.1 Enterocloster lavalensis | reverse complement strand
AAATTATGTAAACTAATAAAAACAAAAAAAGAAAGCACCGCTTTGTGGTATGATTGGATTTGCGAAAAACGATCACAACAAAGGACGGTGCTTTCTATGTATAATAGTATACTACATTTTATCGAAAATGACATCAAGGAAATTGAAAATCTCGTAGCGGCCATGCTGAAAGGTAATAAAGAGCCTCATGACCTGTCACAGGATATCCATGACCGGATGCTGGGGCTCGGGGCCAGGCTGATTGCAGAACTGTATGAAAAAATAGATGATGAGATTAGAGAAAGTCTGATACGAAAGAAAAAATGGAACATTGAACAGCGCAATGAATCGAAGGAACTGTTGGATATCCTGGGACCGATCCGGTTCCGCAGGACTGGCTACAGGGATAAGAAAACCGGGAAATTCGTCTACCTCCTGGATGAAATCCTTGGAATTGAAGGACATCAGAGGATCACGCTTGGGGCAGCCGCATGCATTCTGGAAGAGGCGGTACAGACCAGTTACGCTAAGGGAGGCCAGACCATCCCCCTTATGGGGCAGGTCAGTAAACAGACTGTAAAACGTCTGGTTCATGACACAGAGGCCCAGCTCCCTGTCGCACCACCGGCAGAAAAGAAGCGGTTGGAATACCTGCATATCGTAGCGGACGAGGACCATGTGGCGGCCCAGTTCTGGAACCAAAAGGGGGACCTGGGGAAGGACAGCCGCGGGAATAAGATCAACACCATCATGCCGAAACTCATCTGCCTGTATGAGGATGTGGTAGATGAGGCGGGGGAAACCTCAAAGAGCCCAAGACACAAACTAACCGGGAAACACTACTTCTGCGGTATCTACAAGGGACAGGAAGCAAACAAAAGGTTATGGGAGGAGGTAAGGGACTATATAGACACCTATTATGATAC
>NZ_CABJCG010000051.1:0-898 GCF_902364025.1 Enterocloster lavalensis | reverse complement strand
TGAAATGCGTTTACATAGCAGGAGACGGTGCTGGCTGGATTCGCGCGGGCTGTGAAGTGCTGGGGAAGGGGAGGTTTGTGCTGGACAAGTTCCATATGATGAAATATGTGAATATCTCCGTATCCCATCTGCTGGACAGCGCGCAAGAAGTAAAGAGTGAGATTTGGGAATGCTTGAACGGCCGCTACAAAAAACGGCTGCAGAAGGTCTATGCTGAAATACTGAAGATAACAGAGGAAGGCGGGAAGTATCGGGATGTAGAGGGTGCCCTTGGCTATTTTCTGAACCAATGGGATGGGATTCAGATCCGGACGGAAGAGGCAGGGGCCAACTGGAAATGCTGTGCGGAAGGCCAGGTGAGTCATGTGCTAAGCGCGAGGATGAGCAGCCGTCCGATGGGCTGGAGCGAGCAGGGGTGTGGCCGGATGTCAGGGCTACGGGCATATACGAAAAATGGTGGTAAAATCATAGATCTTCTGGCATATCAGAAAGAACGCCGGAGAGAGAAGCCGCTGTCGGAGGAAGAAATAGAGATGAAAAAGGAGGTGTGTAAAAAGCAGGCCGGATGGAGATATCAGGAGCGTCTCCGGGGGCGTCTCCCCGGACTTGAGCAGCATAGTATGAAATGGATGCGCGTATGGATTAACCAGGAACTGGGCGCCTAGAATGTGGCTTTTTTCTGCCTGACTACAATCGTACAGGGAAGCAAACACACAAGTCAAGGGCAGAAAGCTGAAGGGAACCCTTGAGTTGTGTGTTTGCTGAACGTAAAATCAAAAAGCAGAAAAGAGGCGGTAGAAAAAATGGGCAAGATATGATAACCTAGAAAGAACAAATCTAAGTTCTGCCATATGGGTGAATTCTATCCTTTTGTTTCCGAAAGTAAAGTGACGCTATC
>NZ_CABJCG010000050.1 GCF_902364025.1 Enterocloster lavalensis | reverse complement strand
ATCGAGTAGGAGGGAGTGATTAGCTCCCGTCCTCTCACACCACCGTGCGTACCGTTCGGTACACGGCGGTTTCAACAGTTGACGTGCACCGACTGATAGGCGGCAGCTAAATCATAAAAGCCACTGCTTATCAGTCTTTCTTTTGTCATTGCCAGATTCACCGCTACCGTATGCGTCGTAAACCAATAACCTCTTCGGCTATTTCCTGCCTGCCATGCCAAGTCTTCCGGCACTCCCATTTTCCGCAGGTTCTTCACCCTCGTTTTCGGTTTCTTCCATTGCTTCCATATACACATTCGGATTCTGTGGTATAGCCACTTATTGAGTTCGTCTATTCGCTTTTTCATATCTGCTATTCCGTAATAATTCAGCCATCCCCGCATATACACTTTTATCTTTGCTAGTGCAGGGCGTATGCTCTGAACAGACCTTCGGGAACTAAGGTCTTTCAGCTTTGACTTCATCTTCTCCCATGACTTTCCATGAACCCGGACATAGATGCCCTTTCCGTTCTTTCCCAATGTAAAGCCAAGAAACTTAAAATTTCGGATTGCAAATACACTGACTACACGGCTTTTCTCTTGGTTCACCTTCAGTTTCAGCGTCCCTTCCAGATATTTCATGCTTGTCTCCAGCAGTCTCTTTGCCGCTCTGTCGCTTTTCGCCAGCAGCACGATGTCATCTGCATAACGGACAAATATAACTCCCCGTTTCTGATACTCCTGGTCAAACTCGTTCAGATAGATGTTCGCCAGCAGAGGGGAAAGATTTCCCCCTTGCGGCGAACCTTCTTCTGTTTCCATGACTACTCCATTTTCCATAACGCCACTCTTTAGGTACCTCTTAATCCACTGGATTACCCTTTCGTCCTTTACATCTCTGCGCAGGATATTCAGGAGTATCTCATGGTTCAGAGTATCGAAGTATTTCGACAAGTCCAATGCTACCGCATGGGTATATCCCTGCTCTGCATACTCTTTCACCTTCTGAATAGCGTCTTTCGCACTTCTTCCCGGACGATAACCGTAACTGTTCTCCGAGAACAACGGCTCGTAGGCCGGTGTAAGGCGCTGTGTTATCGCTTGCTGGAAAATGCGGTCTTTTACGGTTGGAATACCAAGCTTTCGTATTCCACCGTCCGGCTTGGGAATCTCCACTCGTCTCACCGGGTCAGGGGTGTACTTTCCCCTTTTTATTCTCTCGATAAGTTCTTTCTGGTTTTCCCTCAGGTATGCGCCTATTTCTTCCACGGTAATCCCGTCGATTCCTGGCGCTCCCTTGTTTGCCTTCACCCTCTTAAAAGCTCTGTTAAGGTTGCCCTTATTCAGTATCTCCTCCAAGAGTTCCGGCTGTGCACTGTCCCTTTCCTTCCATATCCGGCGGAAAGAACGGTGCGCTCTCACATACCCTTCACGTTCCGCGCTATCTCTTTGCGAGCAGCTGTCTTTGTTTTCTGTACCCAAGGCTCTTTCCTCCTTTCCCGGTTGTACTAAAGACTCCTATTGATTCGGTCCTTCACCGAAGTACCCTGTGGTACTCGACTACTATGACCTCGGCTGACTTCTGTACGTTCAGCACTACCTCTCGATAGTGGTTATCCCTTTCGGGACATTCCGCACAGACCTCCCCGGGTATCACACGTTTCTTTCTCTCCATCCATCTGCCACATTTACCATACATGATTCCGTGTAGTTATTGGGCTTCGGCTTGTAATGCAGTCTTACCCTCATGCATAGCCTGATGTGATTTCTGTCCGTCAGACCAGAGATTTGCCCATGGGTTAGTATGTTCCCCACATCCAGCTTCCTTCAGATTCCATCTCACGATGGACACCCTTGCTTTCGGCTATATCCTTCCCACTACCGGGCGGATTCCGGACTTTCACCGGTTAGAAACGTGCGCCGCCGGGCGCACA
>NZ_CABJCG010000049.1 GCF_902364025.1 Enterocloster lavalensis | reverse complement strand
ACGCACGGTGGTGTGAGAGGACGGGAGCTAATCACTCCCTCCTACTCGATTTAGAGAAGCGAGATGAGTTAAAATGTGTTTCACGTGAAAAGGTGGAAAACAGGACAGAAATATAAAAAAACAGGGGCGAAAGCGGGATGGCGGGCATATGATGTAATGAGAGCATAAAAAAGGAGCAAACGGAATGCAGGATATGGAATATCTGATGAGCATGTATCCGTCCAGCGTAAAAAAACTTCAACGGTATGTGTCGGAAGCATGCGACCGGATGGAATACAAGAATAGTCCCATGTACGACGAATTTCCGGACCACATTGTGGTCAATCAGATGTGTGACTCAATCTGTGATACCGTCATCTCGGAGGAAGGGCTGGCTCAGATTCAGAGCTTTTGGTCCATGGCTGAGAAGGACCGGTCCGACGTGGAAGGGCTGGAGCTGAAACAAGAGATGAGCCGCCTGGAAGCAATCAGTACATTGCCCGAACATTATACGGATGATGCGAAAAATTCGCAGCCGGCAAAAGCGGACACGGATTATATTGAAAAAACGGGCGAAAACAGCGAGGAATTGATGGCAGCTGAGAGGAGGCCGGACGGGGAGGACGAGGAGCAGTTTCAAACGCAGGAGCTGCGCTGGGATCAGCCTATGTCAGGAACTCCGGGGCAGATGCCACAAAACCCTGCTTACATTGGGTCTGTAAACCCTACGGATGGAAATTTTGTCCGAGCCGCAGCGGGTGGAACCATGGGGCAAACCATGGGAATGATGCAGCCTGCGCAGGGGATACCCGTTGGACCTGGGGGAACCATGCCGGGGGGACAGCCTGAGATTGACATGGGAAGGCAGTACCGGACAATGACACAGCCTGCAAACAACGATGGAAAGACCAAGAAGGTCTGGGATTCAGGCTCGGCGCAGCGTATGCCGGGCGGGACAGCGGCAGGTATGAATCCAGGATGGAATGCGGGTGTGCCGCAGCCAATGCAGGTTGGGCCTGGAAGCAGCTCTGGTCCGGAGTGGAGTATGGGAGCAGTATCACAAACTCCAAACAATCCGAATAATTTAAATAATTCAACTAATAGAACAAATTTACTGTGGCCAGTTCAGGGGCCGATGGGAATAGGCGGTGATCTGAATCAAGGAATTCCAGCACAGACGCCGCAGGGAGCGGGACAGTACCCAGGAATGATGTTTCAGGGGAATTTGAATCCGGCGAATTCCGGCGCAATTCCTCAGGGATTGGCGGGTGTTGGAATCGGACAAAATCCCGCAATGCCGTTCCAGCCGCAAATGGGTCAGGAAAATAGGGGATATCCATCTAATCCAACCGTTCCCCAGAACTTTGGGCAGATTTATAATGGTGGAAATATGGGAATGATGCCGATGAATTCCAATATTGGCCTAGGGCCTGAGCTGTTGTCGCAGTCTTCCATAGGGCAGGAAAAAACTGTAAGTGGAATGGGCAAAGAGCTGGAATTAATGAAAGACGGCGAGAGCGATCCGATAATGGATGAGAGAGCGCGTTTGAACGAGGTCCCAGATAATGGAAATAATGACGGCGCGGAAGAAGGCTTTGAAAAAAGTCGTGAACGCAATGCGATGGAGCAGGTTCAGGAAGCGGATATTTCAGGTTTGAATTCGAACACTGCACTGCGGACGCCGACAGTTGCCGGGGTGGAGTTGAACGCAGTGGCACGGACGGAAACGAGTTATGGAGGGAATTCTGGACGTATGCGGGCTAATATGGGGGCAATGCGCCCGCCGCAGCCCGGCAGCCCGGAGCCGCCGATGGGGCCCGGGCCGGTGAGACCGCCGCAGCCCGGCAGGCCGGAGCCGCCGATGGGGCCTGGGCCGGTGAGACCGCCGCAGCCCGGCAGACCGGAGCCGCCGATGGGGCCTGGACCGGTGAGACCGCCGCAGCCCGGCAGGCCGGAGCCGCCGATGGGGCCCAGGCCGGTGAGACCGCCGCAGCCCGGCAGGCCGGAGCCGCCGATGGG
>NZ_CABJCG010000048.1 GCF_902364025.1 Enterocloster lavalensis | reverse complement strand
TACGCACGGTGGTGTGAGAGGACGGGAGCTAATCACTCCCTCCTACTCGATTGGATGTTGTGATTACTTTTTCAGAATCCGCTTTAGGGTGGCTTCGTCCAGCAGGTTTACCGTCTGGAAATTCCCTTTGTAGAATATGGCCCAGTTGTTGAACACGCAGGGCAGTTCCTTCGCTTTTTGCAGGGAATCCACATGGTGGAAGGACACCGGGACGGCGTTCATTTCACAGTACCGCCGGATTCGTTCCAGATACTGGCTGATATAAGGGCACTGGAGATTGTAATAGATGGTCAGCTCCTGGGGCCCGATCTTTCCCTGTTTTGCGTTTGGAGCAAATTGGGGCTTTGTCCCGTCCAGAGAAAGCGCAAGCAGATCGTACCCGTAATCAGTGGTGTCCACCACCTCAAAACCGTATTTCTTCGCAAAGGACTGGTCGGAAAGCCAGGATTTCTGTTTGTTCGCGCCCAGCATGCAGATGCCGGACTTTCCCTTTTCTCTGGCGTCGGCCAGGCAGTAGTCCATCAGCGCCTTCCCATAGCCCTTCCCCTTGTGTTCGCCGGTGACCCACAGGCAGTACAGATAGTAATAGTTGTCCCCGAGGACGGGAACCCAGGCGGTTTCAAGAGGGGCGTATTCGATGAATACCACGGCTTTTTCATTCAATTTGCGGAAAACGTGCCCTTCCTCTAAGCGCTCGGAAAGCCATTGCCGCTTCGCCTCCACGCCAGGGTGGGGCTTTTTGCTGCGGATGATGCAGCATAAATGCTCATCCGCCAGGTTGTCGGTTGTCAGGTTTACAAAATCTGGGTTCATATTGTTCCTCGTTTCGATTGTTTTTGGATCAGGCGCAGCAGCCTGGGACGGTTATAGCGCTGCACCATCACAAAGGCGGCGTCTAAAAGAGCGGCAAGGCAGGACGTGATCAGGAAAACGCCTGCGGACCCGAACCAGATGGAAAATAGGAGCGGGATGAAGCTGAACACTGTGATCATTTCGTGGACGATTTCCGCCTGGCAGGACGCCTGGATCAGCTGGGAGGCGGAATGCGTTTTTGTGTGAAAGTCTTCCGGGTTGAGGGCGGGAAGCAACTTTTTCCACTGTTTTATCCTGAGAGCCCGATACAATGCCGGTTCAAATGACTTTTCCTGAAACCATTTTTTGGTGTAATCCATGCGGTTATGAAATGCTGCATGGATCAGGCCGCCCGCCAGAAGGCGCATGGCAAAGTGGTAAAACGTGGTGCCGGACGTGACGGCGGCGGCGTAAAGGATCGGGCTCTTTGTGTGGGTGTAACGGTGCGTCAGGATCAGGAGGGAAAGACCCAGAATTGCCGTTACGACATATAATTTGGTTTTCAGGGACATCGCGGTGCCTTTCTTTGAAGCGTGGCGGGATGCAAACCGGGGCGTTTCTTATAGTTTAATTGCTGGCTGCGGAAAAGTCAAATCCGCGGGAATACTTGTGGGAATAGGACATGACGGAATGCGAAATAAGGGCTTCCACAGACGCTCTGTTTGTGGTAGGATTAAGGAAATGTATTTCTAGTTACATTCGATTGCAGAGTTCTTCTGCAACGGTCTATGGCCAGATCGGCCGGGATTCACGTTTATCTAATTTCACATCTGGAGGAATGTCTATGGAATTCAATCACAATCAGGAAACAGTTTCTTGCGGGGCGCAGACGGAGGCGGTCCGCTGGATGGAGCGCCACCCGGAGGTGTTCGGGCCCTGCAGCGCAAGGGATGAGGTGTTGGCGGAGCTGGAAAAGGACGAGGCGCTTTTTGCGGAGTATCAAAGGCTGTCCCAGGGGTTAAAGGAGGAGTTTTTGCACTTCTGCATGGGGGTGAACGGGATGCGGATCACCTATGATCCCATGTTTAAGTTTGTCTTTGACCCTGGAACGAAGCCGGAGCGGCTGGAGGAGTTCATCAGTCTCTGCCTTGGGGAGGAGGTGAAGATTCTCCAGGTGATTCCCAATGAATCCGGGCGGCTGACCGAGGGCGG
>NZ_CABJCG010000047.1:2050-2537 GCF_902364025.1 Enterocloster lavalensis | reverse complement strand
TTCAATTCATTTTCATTCAATATGCGGTTTTCAAGGTACGTCTTTGGAATCATCGGTAAACGATTCCGAATGGAGATGGTGAGATTCGAACTCATGACCCCCTGCTTGCAAGGCAGGTGCTCTCCCAACTGAGCTACACCCCCATATCTTTTTAGAAATGGAATGCGAGTCTACCCTTAACTTAAGGCGATCTCTATTTTGCTTGATTTTTCCCAAGCTACTGGGCTTAAGTGGGCCTTTCCTCTCTTCCGAAAGCTATTGGCTCGCTAAAACCTACTGGGCTTAAGTGGACTCGAACCACCGACCTCACGCTTATCAGGCGTGCGCTCTAACCGGCTGAGCTATAAGCCCCGGTTAATTATGCAAAAGCTAAGCTGTCACATACTAACGTTTATCTTTTTCAGCGAGAACAGTCCTCACTGTAAAATTCTTTGTAAATCCGGCAGCCACCTGCTCTCCCATGCCGTCACCAGCATAGTACCATCGG
>NZ_CABJCG010000047.1:1611-2040 GCF_902364025.1 Enterocloster lavalensis | reverse complement strand
GCTCTCCCATGCCGTCACCAGCATAGTACCATCGGCCGCTTGAGTCTTAACCATCGTGTTCGGGATGGGAACGGGTGTTTCCCCCAAGCGCATCGCCACCGGAAATTTCTTAACCTTGGCAAATCCAAGATTCAACAGTATATAAAACCCTCACCACTCTCACTAGACTCGGAAAGACCTCGTCAAGTGTTCGGGTGGGCTTTCGTACTAAACTCGGAAAGACCTCGTTAAGTACTCAATGCCTACTTCTTCTATTCCTTAGAAAGGAGGTGATCCAGCCGCACCTTCCGATACGGCTACCTTGTTATTACCTTGTTACGACTTCACCCCAGTTACCTGCCCCGCCTTCGGCAGCTCCCTCTCTTGCGAGTTGGGTCACTGACTTCGGGCGTTGCTGACTCCCATGGTGTGACGGGCGGTGTGTACAAG
>NZ_CABJCG010000047.1:0-1601 GCF_902364025.1 Enterocloster lavalensis | reverse complement strand
GTTGGGTCACTGACTTCGGGCGTTGCTGACTCCCATGGTGTGACGGGCGGTGTGTACAAGACCCGGGAACGTATTCACCGCGACATTCTGATTCGCGATTACTAGCGATTCCAGCTTCGTGTAGTCGGGTTGCAGACTACAGTCCGAACTGGGACGTTATTTTTGAGATTTGCTCACCTTCGCAGGGTCGCTTCCCTTTGTTTACGCCATTGTAGCACGTGTGTAGCCCAAATCATAAGGGGCATGATGATTTGACGTCATCCCCACCTTCCTCCAGGTTGTCCCTGGCAGTCTCCCTAGAGTGCCCATCTCACTGCTGGCTACTAAGGATAAGGGTTGCGCTCGTTGCGGGACTTAACCCAACATCTCACGACACGAGCTGACGACAACCATGCACCACCTGTCTCCCCTGTCCCGAAGGAAAGGCGCCGTTACACGCCGGTCAGGGGGATGTCAAGACTTGGTAAGGTTCTTCGCGTTGCTTCGAATTAAACCACATGCTCCACCGCTTGTGCGGGTCCCCGTCAATTCCTTTGAGTTTCATTCTTGCGAACGTACTCCCCAGGTGGAGTGCTTATTGCGTTTGCGACGGCACCGAAGGGCTTTGCCCCCCAACACCTAGCACTCATCGTTTACGGCGTGGACTACCAGGGTATCTAATCCTGTTTGCTCCCCACGCTTTCGAGCCTCAACGTCAGTTACAGTCCAGTAAGCCGCCTTCGCCACTGGTGTTCCTCCTAATATCTACGCATTTCACCGCTACACTAGGAATTCCACTTACCTCTCCTGCACTCTAGCTTGACAGTTTCCAAAGCAGTCCCAGGGTTGAGCCCTGGGTTTTCACTTCAGACTTGCCATGCCGTCTACGCTCCCTTTACACCCAGTAAATCCGGATAACGCTTGCCCCCTACGTATTACCGCGGCTGCTGGCACGTAGTTAGCCGGGGCTTCTTAGTCAGGTACCGTCATTATCTTCCCTGCTGATAGAGCTTTACATACCGAAATACTTCTTCACTCACGCGGCGTCGCTGCATCAGGCTTTCGCCCATTGTGCAATATTCCCCACTGCTGCCTCCCGTAGGAGTTTGGGCCGTGTCTCAGTCCCAATGTGGCCGGTCACCCTCTCAGGTCGGCTACTGATCGTCGCTTTGGTGGGCCGTTACCCCGCCAACTGGCTAATCAGACGCGGATCCATCTCACACCACCGGAGTTTTTCACACTGTACCATGCGGTACTGTGCGCTTATGCGGTATTAGCAGTCATTTCTAACTGTTGTCCCCCAGTGTGAGGCAGGTTATCCACGTGTTACTCACCCGTCCGCCACTCAGTCATCTTAAAATCCATCCGAAAACTTCATTCAAAATGCTTCGTTCGACTTGCATGTGTTAGGCACGCCGCCAGCGTTCATCCTGAGCCAGGATCAAACTCTCAAATTAAAAGTTGATTCTTGGTCTTAGACTACTTAGCTTGGCTAGTTATCTTTAACCTTCATTACTTGGTTTTGTTCTGAATTTTCTCAAATCCAAAGGTCCAAACCAGACCTTTTTCTTTAGAATTTTCAGGGTTTTACATACTGTTCAATCTTTGATTTTCAAGGTTCT
>NZ_CABJCG010000046.1 GCF_902364025.1 Enterocloster lavalensis | reverse complement strand
TAGTTTACATAATTTTCCATCAACTAATTACCCGAAAGTAATGTTACGCTATTTAATTGTTTCGGCATGTATCACGTGTTCATACAATATCACACTACACCGGAGTTATTTTTAATTTTTCATATAAAACGCCCTGCTGTCCTTGGCCCGCATGGTCGCCAGGATTCCGTCCAGGTGGTCATACTCGTGCTGAAGCAGCTCCGACAAATCCCCCTCTAGCTCCATTTCCTTGTCCTGCCAGCTCCGGTCCTTGTAATGAATCCGGCAGCGGCGGTAGCGGTCCACCTTCACCAACAGACCCGGAAATGACATGCAGTCGTCCATCACCTCCATCATCTCCCCGTCCGGGAACTCCAGCACCGGGTTGATCAACAGCACCGGCTCCCCAACGTTCATATAGAGCACCCGTTTTTTCACTCCGATCTGCGGCGCCGCGATGGCCCGGCCCGCCTGATAAATCCGCCGGAACTCCATCATAGTATCGTGCAGGTCCCGCTCCAAAGCCTCCATCTCCGGCAGCTCCTCCTCCCGGACGACCTCGCTGATCTCGTAAAGCGCCGGATTTCCCAGCAATAAAATTTCCTTTATCATATTCCGTTTTTCCTCCTCCGTATGATTCTACCGGTTTGCGCCCTCCAGACGCCGCTCCTCCTCCGCCATAAACTCATAAACAAACAAAATGCTCTCCACCGTCAGCTCCTCGCACAAATGCGGCGGATCCCACTCGTTAAATCCACCCGGCCTTAGCTCCAGACAGCGCAGCGATCCGAACCGCGACCTGAACTGTCCGGCAAACCGCCTGCACATGTCCACGCGCTCTCCGTCCGCAACTCCCTTAGCGCCGAAATACGCGCCCAGCATCATCAGCGCTCCCTCCACCAGGCCGCACTGCGCCCGGAAGCCGCCCGCGCCGTGCATCCCAACCGCCGCTGCATAGGTCTGCTCCTCGATGTGAAACCCCAGCAACTCCCCCAGGCAGAGCATCGTGGTCCTTGCGCAATTCACATCCCGGTCATAATACAGGCTGTGCACCCGCTCTCTCACCAAAGCTTCCACGTCCCCTGAGGCTGAGTTTCCGTCCACACTCAAATATTGTTTTTCATCCATCCGGTTCTCTCCTCCATAATCCTGCCCGAAAAGCGGCAGATATCTAAGTCAGCAGGGTTCATTTTCCATGTATCGGGCCCCTCTCGTACTTATTACATTTATTTTATCCTAACATGGTCATAGAAACAAGATTTTTTCACGTATCGGGAACTTCTGATATGTAAGTGCCACACGGAAATACTTGTGGCATGTGATTTTTTCTGATGCACGGTACGGGGCAGAGAGCTAAAATGCGCTCTTGTAAAGACAAAGGAGAGATGATAATATATATAATAATCATAAAGGCTGCGATGAACGATGAGGGCACAGCCGATTTTAAAACAGAATTTATAAGCGGAAGGAAACAAGCTCCCCATATCATTCAATCAGAAGGAGAATGGGGTTATCAAACCGCCTGAGGGCGGGTGGTATGGACAAGCTGAGGTGACGGCGGAATGAAAAAAAAGCAAGGTGGTTGTAGAACCGCTTTTGTTATCTGGGGAATTGTGACGGTAATGATTGGATTTGCATTAAACAGTATCAATAAAGCTGGTGAAAATATCAGTACCATTATTTTTGGCGCCTTAGTATTGGGAGTATCAGGTGCATTTTTAGTATTTTGTATTTGCATGGTAATTATTACCAGTAAAATAAAAATAATTGAACGGAAGCAAAGGCAGAAAGACCGAGCGGAAGGAATCAGCCGATATAACCGTATTATCCATATCGGAGGATTGAATGCACCTAAAAATTGTATATGCAATGTGATATTAAATCCAAGCCGCCTGGTGATTGAGTGCGGAGGCAATGAATTTTCGCTTGGTATAAAGAAAATTCGTAACGTAGACTTTCAACTAGACATAAATGAGCAACAATATTTTGAAAATAGTGCGGCTGACGGAATATTCGGCGTAAGCGGAGCAGTTGATGGCACGACGCTTAGAACAACGATAAAACGAGATGTAAAATGCTATGCAATTATCTCATATGACGATAACCAGGGTAGGTTCAGGACATTTATCCTGCGGGATGAGGTTCCAAATTTGGGCGTATGTGCAAGGCTGGTAGATACTCTTAAACCGATGATAAATGTACGGATGAATAAAGTGGAATTATAAATGACAAATGAAACATTCAGTTGATGAGTATGTGAAAATTTTTCTGTAAATAAGGTTTTATAAGGTCTTCTATGGTAAAATAAAAATCATAGGAGGCCTTTTATTATGGCAAGAGAAAAGAAACCCGTACACAAAGTACAAATGACAGATGGGAAAAGGAACATTATCCAGCAGCTCCTTCAGGAGTATGACATCCAGTCCGCAGAGGATATTCAAAATGCTCTCAAGGACCTGCTTGGCGGCACAATCAAGGAAATGATGGAAGCAGAGATGGATGAGCATCTGGGCTATGAAAAATCAGAACGTTCGGACACGGATGATTACCGCAACGGTTATAAGCCTAAGCGTATCAACAGCAGCTATGGCAGCATGGACATTCAAGTCCCCCAGGACCGTAAGTCTACCTTTGAGCCGCAGGTGGTCAAAAAGCGCCAGAAAGATATCTCCGATATCGACCAGAAGATTATTTCCATGTATGCCAAAGGCATGACCACAAGGCAGATTTCTGATACGCTGGAGGATATTTACGGTTTTGAGGCATCCGAAGGGTTCATTTCGGATGTGACTGATAAAATCATGCCGCAGATTGAAGACTGGCAGAACCGCCCGCTTTCCGAGGT
>NZ_CABJCG010000045.1:1744-5337 GCF_902364025.1 Enterocloster lavalensis | reverse complement strand
TGGGCTGAGGAAGATGGGACTTGGGTTTATTATGACAAGAATGGCGACAAGGTAAGCAACGAGTGGAAGAAATCCGGAGACAATTGGTACTATCTGGATGATAACGGCGAAATGACCGTTGATGAGCTGATCGAGGATGACGATAACTACTACTATGTAGATGCCAATGGTGCCATGGTAACCAATCAGTGGGTAGCAATCGACAATGAGGACGCTGGTGAAGAGGATGAGCCGGACCATTACTGGTACTATTTCCAGGCCAATGGTAAAGCTTATAAGAGAAGCGACAGCGCTTCCGAAAGCACAGTCGTTACCAAGCTGATTAACGGAAAAAAATATGCTTTTGATACTGAAGGTAAGATGTTATATGGCTGGGTATCTGGTGCTGACAGAGAAACCGGCGATGATGCTTGGAAACAGGACAATGCATTGTGGTATTTCGGCGATGAAGACGACGGCGCAATGTCTGTTGGCTGGAGATTGATCCATATTGTCGATGATGATTTTGACAGTGCTGGAACTCAGCCGGATCCCGAAGGTGATGTATGGGATGACGAACAGGATCGTTGGTTCTATTTCCAGTCTTCTGGTAAGAAGAAAGCCGCTAGCGCTGAGGATGTAATGGTTACTAAGACCATTAACGGTAAGAAATATGGCTTTGATCAGTATGGCCGTATGGTATCCGAATGGTTTACAAAAGATAATCCTACAACTACTAAGATTTCGACTGGAAGCCATGCTTCTGGATCGGCTTCTACCAGCAACGCACAGGGTGCCTCTAACTATACTAACTCCTTCATGTATTTTAGATCTCCGGAAGATGGTGCTCGTTATACAAAGGGTTGGTTTAAGGTGACTCCTGGTTACTACCTGCAGAAGGGTAAGTACGATGATGGCGACGAGTATTGGTATTATGCAGATGGTGATGGAAAGATTTATGCAAATAGTGTAGAAAAAATCAAAGGCAAAAAATATGCATTTGATGAGTATGGCCGCATGATCAATGGTTTAGTATTCCTCCAGTTTGATGATGAAATTAGCAATACCATCATCGGAAGATATGAGGATGATAATGCTGATACTGGCCGTTATGACACTGAAGATGATTTCGATGCATTTGTAAAGTCTTATGCAGATGAGATCAACGAAGGAACCATTAGATGTTATTATTTCGGTAACTCTGATGATGGTTCGATGAAGACTGGTAAGCAGACGGTTGACATTGATGGCGATAATTTCACCTTCAAGTTCAGAAATTCTGGTGCCTTAAAGGGCGCAGGTTATATTGGTGTCGATGACAAGAAATTGTACATGGCTGGAAAACAGGTCAAAGCTGATAAAGATGATAAATATAATGTCTATAAAGTGACGACTAAACTCAACGGTGAGGACACCTGTATTGTAGAAAAGATTGATACTGCAGCATTCTTAAAGGATGACAGCTTAGTAACAAAGGCCAGAAATTCCAAGGACGATGCATGGGTTTACACTGTGAAGGCTTCTGCTTACACTAATGATGTATTCTATTATTTAGTAAATACCTCTGGTTCTCTGGTTAAGTCTAAGAGTGGCGCTAAAGATGGTGATTCTTATAAGTTCGAAGTAGATAAGGATTACAAGATTAAAACTGTTACTCTTGAGGACTAATTAAGGATTCTAAATTTAGATAATTTCTAATTGCTATCTAAAAGTTGTTGTATTTAATGTTTATGTAATAGATAGGATGGGGTTTTTAATAAGCCCCATCCTATTTTTAGAAGAACACGAAGGTGCCGCTTAATCTTCTTTTAAACGATTAAGCGGCACCCTCGTCATATTTAAGCAATTAGTATTTCTTTAATCCCACAAATTAGTTCTCGAGACTAACTTCCGTAATCTGGTACTTATTAACGGAGAACTTGTAGTCATCACCGTCTTTTGCACCACTCTTATTCTTAGATACTTTACCAGAACTATTCAACAGGAAGTAATAGGTCATCTTCTCACCATCAGCCTTTTTAACATCTTTAACATCTACGGCTTCAATGCTAGTAGTAGGATTCTTATCGGCTTTGCTTGTATCCCACTCCCAAACAGTGTCATCTTCGTCGGATTTGCTGCTCTTCTTCATGCATTCATCCAAGAACTGCTTGGTTGTCATTTCGGTAACAGACTGTACAAGGTGTTCTTTCTTATCGCTGCCCGTTCTTACAGTCAGGTCAACTTTAACTACCTCATATTTGTCATCCTTATCTGCCTTTAACTGCATGCCAGCAAGATAGATCTTATCATCGTCAAATCCAACAGCGCCGGCACCCTTCAGATTACCATTCTTGTTGAACTCAAACGCAAAGTTCTCACCATCAATGCTAACCGTCTGTTTTCCAGTCTTCATAGCACCGTCATCAGAACTTCCAAAGTAATAAGAACGTAAGGTTCCTTCATTAATTGCGTCTACATTTTCGCGAACCCAATCTTTGAAATTATCTTCAGTATCATAGTTGCCTAAAGTAGTAACACCAATCGAGTTCTGAGTGGTGCCATCACCGCCCTCATCATCTGCATGCTTAGCTACAATATCCTCAGTCTCATCACCATTAGCAAACTCTAAGAATGCTAAACCATTGATCATGCGGCCATAGCTATCAAAAGCATATTTTTTACCTTTGATCTTCTTAATCTTATTTGCATAGATCTGGCCATCGCCGTTGGCATAGTACCAGTACTCATCACCATCTTCATATTTTGATTCATGCAGATAGTAACCGGGAACAACTTTAAACCATCCCTTGGTAAAACGAGCGCCGTCTTCCGGACTGCTGAAATACATAAACTGCTCAGAGTAAGCTTTCTGGCCCTGAGAATCTGTAGACTTTCCAGCTGCCTCAGACAAACTAGCAGTATCAGCATACCATGATGCTACCATACGGCCATAGGTATCAAATCCGTATTTCTTACCATTAATGCTCTTATCAACGAAATCCTTGCTGGGACCAGCCTGTTTTCTCTTACCTGAAGACTGGAACCAGAACCAACGATCCTGTTCCTCATCCCAATATTCATCGCCGGGCTGTAAAGAATCAGCATTGTCATCATCAACGATGGAGATCAACTCCCATGTATTTACTCTCATGGCGCCATCGTCTTCACCGCCCATGTAGTAAACGTCTTCATCATCATTTGCCTTCCAAGCGTCATCGCCAGTCTGGCGCTCGCCGTCAGCGGTTACCCAACCATACAGCATTCTACCCTCTTCATCAAAGGCATATTTCTTGCCATTGATTACTTTAGCAGAAATTGTAGTTGCGCTATCGCTTCTCTTGAATGCTTTACCATTAGTCTGGAAGTAGTACCAATAGTGATCCGGCTCATCTTCGTCACCAGCATCCTCGTTCTCAATGGCTACCCACTGATTACGAACCATAGCACCGTTCGCATCCACATAGTAATAATCGTCGTCATCCTCGATCAGCTCATCAACAGCCATCTCGCCGTCATCATTCAGCCAATACCAGTTATCCCCGGATTTCTTCCACTCCTCGGTAACTCGGTCGCCATTTCTGTCATAATAAACCCAAGTCCCATCTTCCTCAGCCCAACCCTGAGCCGCAAAA
>NZ_CABJCG010000045.1:0-1734 GCF_902364025.1 Enterocloster lavalensis | reverse complement strand
TTCCTCAGCCCAACCCTGAGCCGCAAAAGAGGTCATGGATGCACCAATGGCGAGCAGTGCTGCTGTGGATAATACAGCAACTAATTTTGTCTGCTTTCTCATAATTAATGCACTCTCCTTTTTCTTTTTGAAATACTTTTTGAAATTCCTAATTGCATTACGAGTTGATTATACTTCCAATAAGGGAAATTATTGAAAGCTGGAGAAATACATAATAAAAGCAAAATCAGATATAAAAATATCGCGCCGTACATAGCCATACAGCGCGACCTAAACTAACAATATAATATAACATTTTTATGCTCTTGCGCATACTCAACCAAATCCTGTGTAAAGCCGCTAATGCTAAAAAGGATATAATGCTCAGTCCGTTTATCACGATTCCATTCAACTGCTGAAGATTTTAGGCGCAATTTTTCTAATATATCCAGGCCAATGGGAGACCTCCAATACTTGCACTCTCCGAAAATAATATTGTTTCCATCCGAGTCAAGCGCGACTATATCAATTTCATTTTGACCATCCCACCATCTTCCAGCTCGCTCAAAATGAAAATCCCAAGCTCCATCTCCGTTTAATTTCCAAAGAATTTCCAAACAAATATCTTCATACACATAACTAACATGGTTATCGATAAAATTACTCTGAATTTTTTTCATAGCAATTTCGCCATGTCCAGACTCGATCAGGCTAAGATTTGGATAAATAAACTTGAACCAAAATAAAAGAAAATTATCCTTTATCCTGTATAGCCCCCGTTTACTTTTTTCTGGGGATTCTTCTGTTATTGGAACTTCACGCTCGAGAATATCCAAATCGATTAATGTTTTTAAATATTTAGTCAAACCCGTCTGTTTCATTTCCAAAACGCCGGCAATCTTACCTAATTTTTGATTTCCCGCCGCAATCGTCTTAATCAGCGAATAATAGCTCCCTACCTCATTAACTTCCCTCTGTAATAAAAAGTTGGGTTCATCGTACAAAAAGCTGGACTTCTGTAAAACATTTTTTGAAATAGCTTGATAAATATCATTTTCGCTATGAAACAGCTCTATATATTTGGGAACACCGCCTGTCACTGCATAATACTCAATCAACTCCCGAAGCCCTTTGTCTGGAAAAAATTTATTGTAGTATGAGAATGGTATTTGCTTCAATTTGATTTGTCCGGTTCTCCGACCATACAAAGGACTGGAATATGATAGGGTCTGACTTTCCATCATAGATATAAGGGAACCACAGAGAATCACCATCACATTTCGATCTTTCAAAATAGTATCCCATATTTTTTGAAAGATGGAAGGAAATGCAGGATTCGATTTACCCAAATATTGAAATTCATCAATAAGAATAATTAATCGCTCATCAGTGATAGAATCCACTAGCGTTTGGAATATTAGATCCCAATGGTCAACTGCTGCCGCCTTCAACAAGGCGTTTTCTGTAAAATCTGCAACCATATCTTTGAAAGCATTGCGATTCTGATGTTCGCTTTCTTCTGTTACCAAAAAATATAGAGCACGTTTATTTTGGATGAAATGAGTCATAAGCGCAGTCTTTCCAACACGACGCCGACCGTATAGAACAATCAGAGAGGCACTTGACGCTAAATACTGATCTTCCAAAAATTGTAATTCATTTTCACGATCTATAAAGTTTTTCATAGTATCACCTCGATTATATTATAATTTAAAATATAATAATTGTAAATATAATAATTGCATTTTTCCATTT
>NZ_CABJCG010000044.1 GCF_902364025.1 Enterocloster lavalensis | reverse complement strand
TCTCCGTTCCTGACCTCAGGAACTCCAACGCACTCAACTGGCTAAAGCCATAATAAAAGGGCGGGAGCAAATGCACATCACCTGCACACACGCTTCCGCCCGTGTATATCACACCGTTATATTTTCCGCACCCTATATCTCGCGTTCCTATATTCCGTGTCCCTTATATTCCACGCATCTCTGCTGCAAGCTCCGCCATCCTACGCTACCGTTCCCCCAGCGCCTCATTCAGCGCCTCCGTCCCGTCCAGCGCGAACCGCCCGTCCCGGATAATCCCGATCCGGCTCCCATCCGCTCTCACCGCTGTGATATCCCCCAGCTCCGAGTACGGAATCGTAATGTCCGTGTGGCAGCTGAAATACGCCTTGGCCATATCCGTCTTTCTGAGCAGCGAAACCTCATTGTCCCGGGCGATCACCTCCCTGCCGTCGGGATTGTACATGGGAGAATCCTCCGCAAAGCTGTAGCAGGTATCCCCCACCGCAAAGTGGGGCCCCATCTTCTCCGCGATCAGGATTGGAAGCTTGTCGCCGATCCCAAACCGTTTCGCCATGGCGTAGGCAGCCGTGTTGGTGCCGATGGCGAATTCCCCCAGAGGCAGCCAGTCGTGTCCCCGCAGAATCACCTGCTTCACCAGCTTCCTTCCCTGCTCCATCCAGTCCCCGTCGGGCTTAAAATTCTCGCAGGAAAAGTCCGTCACCCGGCCCTCCGCAAACCGGATCCGCAGATTCTTAAACTGGTAATCCTCCACATACACGTTCCCTACATGGAGCAGCCCCTCCGTCCCCGTCAGCAGCGGCGAGGTAAATACCTCCCCAAGAGGAATATTCACATCCGCCACGCAGTTCTCAAAATTCGTCTCCCGGGTCCGGTCCGCCAGTGAGTGAAGCTTCACCCGAATGTCCGTCTCATTGTTCCCCCGGCCCGTCACCTCCACAAAGTCCGCCTGATCCAGGGCGTCGATGATCACCTGCTGGATGTCCCGGTACTTGTCATAGTCCAGGGTATTGATCACAATGGTCTCCCGGAAAATGTCCGCAAAATCCGGTCCGATCTGCGGCATTGGAAATGCGATAATGGTAAAGCTGGTCTCGTCCCCCGGCATATACCGGTTGGCGATCTGGCGCAGCTCATTTGCCAGGGAGCTCGTCACTTCCTCCTGGTGGGTGTTCAGGGAAAATGCCGTCTTCTTGTTCACCGGCGAAAATCCCTCCTCGCCGAAGGTCTCCACCAGCGCTGGCCCGGCGCACCACCCGGCCAGCTCCTTAAACTCCTCGTAGGCCGCCCGGCTCACCGCCAGCTTGCGCTCTCTTATGGCGCTCCCCATATACAGGGCGCTGTCGTAGCGGTGGTCGTACTCGTACTGCTTGTTGGGGGATGCGCCGTAATATCCCCGCTTGCCTGCCGCCCTGCGGTTAATGGACTGCACCGCGGCCCGGTAGAGAATGGGCGTGAGTCCCATTTCCTGGAAATTCTCCATAGCCTTGCGGATCATGCGCTCAAAACCCAGATGATACTCGATCACCACCGTGCGCTTTTTGCCCAGATCCCGCCCCATGACCTCAAAACCCCGGCGGAATCCCTCGGTGTAGGTGTCCGCCATGCGGTCCACCGTCTCCCGGGGCAGGCTGTTCATAAACTCCGCCAGCCTGCGCTCATGGTCGGAAATATACTCCCCGAACCGGTACAGGTAGCGCAGGTCGCCCAGATCCGACTCCCGGATAATGTCCGCGGCAAAGGACAAAGCCGGGTCCACGGCCTCCCGGATGCGCCAGCGCACGGTAATGTCCGCGTAATCGCTGACAAACCAGTACAGAATATCCCGCACCTCTTGGGGCTGGGGCGCGCTCTTTCCCTCGGCTTCGGCCTGCTCAAACAGGTTGCACACCTCGATAAAGGTCTCATTTAAAATGGTAATCTCCTCCAGGCGCATCTCAAAGGCAAAGGCGATATCCCCCCTTATCTCCGTGTACAAAAATGCCAGAAGCTGCCCCAGCTCCGCGCCCAGTATTTCTGCCGCGCAGTCCGGGTTGGCAAAGCTGTCCCCGTAGTGTTCCGGCAGCACGTCCCCGTACAGCCTGCGGTTACGCTCCTCCAGTTCCTCCAGCGTAAGCTCCGTGCCTGCCTCAATCTGGCAGACCAGCTCCCGGATCTGTCCGACAAAGGCTGCTACCCGCTTAAAATAACAGCCGTAAGGCTCCGCCGGACCTTCCTCCTCCATGGCGGCAATCCGCTCCATGGACAGGTCGTAGCGCTCCCTCACGGCTTCGTTTTCTTCCCTCAACAATTCCCGGTAATCCATTCTGCTCTCAACTTCCCTTCTGAATCCAAACTTGCAGCCCACAGCCCGCCCCGTAAAGCTCCCTTGCAAACTGCAGCACGTTTCGCAACAATCGCCCCCAGGCTGCGCCAGCTAACCATTGCAGCTAAACAATCGCCCGCAGGCTACACCAGCGGCCCATTACATTCAATACAAAACGCGCCGGCGGCTGCATAACCCCGGCGCATGTCTGAGCCTCATTTCCGCCGCCTGGCCCGGGAAAGCTCCCGGCCTCGACCGGTATTTCCCAGGACAGGACACGCCCCAGGCGCTGCGGTGAACCGCGCCTCAGCGCAGCGCCACCACCAGCACCATCAGCCAGAATATGATCACCACCAGCGCGATTCCCACGCCAATCTTTGCCAAAATATAATTTTTTTCTTTCTCCATAAAAGAGATAAACCCGAACCAGATCCCCATCACCGCGGCCACAATGCTGGAAAATCCCAGCGCCCCGGTAATGAGACCGGCCTGCCCGGCGTTTCGCACCGACACAATCATGGTGCCGGTGGCAAGCAGCATACAGACAAGCCCCAGTCCCAGGCTGAAATAGCTGTTCTTCGCAAAGGGATGACGGATATAGGAAACCTTGTCACCGACGTACTTCACCGTCCGTTTCCCTCCTTTTTGCGCAAATAAATTCTCGTGCGCTGGACCGCCTGGTAGCACACAAAACCCAGGCCCGCGCCCAGCGTGTTGAGTATCATGTCGTCCACATCAAAGCTTCCGACCTTAAAAATCAGTTGGATTGTCTCCAACATAAAACTAAATGCAAAGCTAAACACGATGGTTCTGTACCACCGCTTGCTCCTGCGGCTGACAATCGGAAGAAAGAAACCGCAGGGCATAAACGCCACCACATTTCCCACGATGTTGATCAGGAACGCCCAGAGTCCTACCGTGCCGCGGTAACGTATGAACCGCAGAATCTCCTTAAAGGGAACCAGATTGTAGGCGTAGCCCCTGTCCGTATCCGTCCGCCCGAAGCTCTCGGAAAAAAACATGAAATAAGCCAGCAGGCACAGGTACAGGATAAACAGTACCCAGCCAAGCTTCTGGCGTTTTGTGGTGTTTCGAATCATGGGCGCCTCTCTTAAAAAATGATGTCGGATTTGCGCTTCAGCAGCAGCGCGCCATTGACAATCGCCACGATTCCCACAGTCAGCCCGGTCACCAGGATGATCACGCCGATGGCGATGCTCCCTGCGCCGGTGTTGCGCATAGTCTTATATACTTTCTCCATCTGATTCATAGACACTCTCCTTGCTGTCAGCTGTCAGTCTCTGACCGCGCCGTACTGCTCATAGTAAGCGTCCAGCGCCGCCTTGATTTTGTCGTCAATCACAACAGTTCCATTGCATTCGCGGTTGTAAAGGTGCTCCATCACGTCCTCCATGGTCACGATGGCCGCGGTGGGGAAGCCGTAAAGCTCGCTGATCTCATCCAGGGCGCCCTTGGTGCCCTTGCCCCGCTCCATGCGGTTTAAGGATACGATCAGTCCCACAACCTCCACGTTGCCCTGGGCTTTGACGATGGGATAGGTCTCCTCAATGGACTTTCCGGAGGTGGTCACGTCCTCGATGATCATCACCCGGTCCCCGTCCTTAATGGGGCTGCCCAGCAGCACGCCCGCGTCGCTTCCGTGGTCCTTGGCCTCCTTGCGGTTGGAGCAGTAGCGGATGTCCTTGCCGTAGAGGTCGCTGATGGCCATGGTGGTGGCCACGCTCAGCGGAATCCCCTTGTAAGCCGGCCCGAACAGCACGTCAAAATCCAGGCCGAAGTTGTCGTGGATGGCCTTGGCGTAATACTCACCCAGCTTCTTCAACTGGGTTCCGGTCACATAGCTGCCTGCGTTCATGAAAAACGGAGACTTGCGCCCGCTCTTTAACGTGAACTCGCCAAACTTGAGCACCTTGCTCTCCACCATAAATTCAATAAATTCCTGCTTATAGCTCTCCATTTTTTATCTCCTCGTTATCTCAGTGTATTTCCGCGCGGGGGATAGGGGGGGATGGGCGGTCTTGCGCCGCCTGCTGCCGCACCGCACAGAACGTCCGCCCCGGGCCGCCGGGCCGCAAACCTCCGCACGGTGCGTCTACCCCGGGCCGCAAACCGCCTCAGACCTCCGGGCCTCCCGCCCCGCCCAACATTCTCAGCGCACCGCGCCGATCAGTTTCCTGATATCCTGTATTCCATTTTTTACCATATAGTCCCGAATCCCATCCACTGTCTCCACCGTAGCGTAGGGATTGTGGAAATTGGCCGTGCCGATGGATACCGCCGTCGCGCCCGCCAGAATGAACTCCAGCGCGTCCTCTGCATTGCAGATTCCGCCCATGCCGATCACCGGCACCTTAACGGTCTGGGCCACCTGGTATACCATGCGCACCGCCACCGGCTTGATGGCCGGGCCGGACAGTCCGCCGGTCTTGTTGGCCAGAGCGAAGGCCCTGCGGTTCACGTCTATTTTCATCCCGGTCAGGGTGTTGATCAGGGAAATGGCGTCCGCGCCGCCCTCCTCGGCCGCCCGCGCCATGACGGTGATGTCCGTCACATTGGGGCTCAGCTTCATGATAATGGGCTGCTTCGCGTGGGCCTTCACCGCTTTGGTGATGGCCTCCACAGCCTTGGAGTCCTGTCCGAAGGCGATGCCGCCCTCCTTCACGTTGGGACAGGAAATGTTGATCTCCAGCAGGTCCACCGGCTGATCTCCCAGGCGCTCCACCACGTCGATATAGTCCTCGGTAGTCTTGCCGCAGACATTGACCACGATCTTCGTGTCGTACTGTTTGAGGAAGGGGATGTCCCTGGCAGTGAACACATCGATGCCCGGGTTCTGAAGGCCGATGGCGTTGATCATGCCGCCGTAGGTCTCCGCGATCCTGGGGGTGGGATTCCCGGGCCAGGGCACGCTCGCCACGCCCTTGGTCACCACCGCGCCCAGGCGGTTCAAATCCACAAACTCGCTGTACTCCTCGCCGGAGCCGAAGGTGCCGGAAGCCTCCATCACCGGATTTTTCAGCTTTACGCCCGCGATCTCCACTTCCATATTAATATTGCACTGTTTTTGATCTGTATTCATCACGCCCGCACCTCCGTCACAGCTCGATCTCATCCGCCAGGAACACAGGGCCGTCCTTGCAGACCCGCTTGTTGTGCACATGGGAATGTCCGTCCACCTCTTTGGACCGGCAGACGCAGGCCAGACACGCGCCGACTCCGCAGGCCATCTTCTCCTCCAGGCTCAGCCAGCACTCCATGCCCTGCTCCTTTGCGTATGCCTTCAGCGCCCGCAGCATGGGGGTGGGGCCGCAGGCGTAGATCACCTGGGCGTCCAGGGCATTCTCCCGGATGGCATCCAGAACATTTCCCTTTGCGCCGAAGCTGCCGTCCTCTGTGGCCACGTATACCGGGCCGTACTGTTCAAATTCTTCCTTTAAAAACATCTGGCTGTCCCGATAGCCCAGCACTGCCTGGATATTCTCCCGGCCGGTGACAAGGCTCAGCTCCTTAGCCAGCTCCAGCATGGGCGGAATGCCGATGCCGCCGCCGATCAGGAAGGCCTTCTTCCCCTCCCGGAGGGTGAAGCCGTTGCCCAGGGGACCCAGCACGTCGATGGTGTCGCCCGCTTTTAAATGCGAAAATTCTTCCGTTCCGGCCCCGGCCACCCGGTATACCAACCGGAGGGCTCCATTTTCCCGGTCAACGCCGCAGAGGCTGATGGGCCTGGGCAGCAGGCGGGAGCCGTCCCGGGAGTACAGGTCCACAAACTGTCCCGCAGCGGCCTGGGAAGCGATCTGAGGAACCTGAATCTGCATACTGTAGATCCCGTCGGCCAGCTGCTCCTGGGCCGTGATCTTTGCCGTCACTTTCACTTTTGCCATTTTCCCACGCTCCATTCCTTACAGCACGCTGTTGATATCCGCAACCATGTCGATCACAGCCTGGCGGGAGGCCTCCGCGAAGTGCTCAGGACCGAACTGTTTGTACTTCTCCTGGCGGTAAGCCGCGATGATGCCTCTGGAGGAGTTCACCACAGCGCCCAGCCCGTCCTCATTAAAGCAGTGGGCCAGGTCTGCCGCGGTGCCGCCCTGGGCGCCGTAGCCGGGCACCAGGAAATAGGTGCGGGGCATGAGCTTTCTCAGAATCCTGCTCATCTCCGGGTAGGTGGCGCCTACCACCGCGCCTACGTTGCTGTAGTCGCCGTCCATGCAGGTATCGCCCCACTCCACTACCTTCTCAGCTACCAGCTCGTACAGGGGACGGCCGTCGATCAGGCGGTCCTGGAACTCGCCGCTGGAGGGGTTGGAGGTTTTGACCAGCACGAAGAGGCCCTTGTCCTCGCTGTTGCACACGTCCACAAAGGGCTTCACGCCGTCCGTGCCCAGGTAGGGGTTCACGGTGAGGAAATCCGTGTGGAAACCGCTGTAGGTCTTGCTGCCCACCTGCACCTTGCCCAGATGGCCGGTGGCGTAGGCCGCGGAGGTGGAGCCGATGTCGCCCCGCTTGGCGTCGCCGATTACCAGAAGGCCCTTCTGCTGGCAGTAATCTACGGTTTTCTGATAGCTTTTTAATCCTTCGATTCCGAACTGCTCGTACATTGCGATCTGGGGTTTGACGGAGGGGATCAGGTCGCAGGTGTGATCTACGATCTCCTTGTTGAACTGCCAGATGGCGTCCGCCGCGCCCTCCAGGGTCTCGCCGAACTCGTTGTAGCTCTTCTTTAAAATGTGCTCGGGGATGTAGTTCAGCATGGGGTCAAGGCCGACGCAGATCGGCGCTTTCGTTTTCTTTATTTTCTCAATTAACTGTTGAATCATGGTATCCTCCTTGATCTTCTCTCACGTTCTTCCGGGGTATGCCCGGAAACCTCTCCCCATTCTAACATATATGATTCCGCGTTTCAAGTAATTTACTGG
>NZ_CABJCG010000043.1 GCF_902364025.1 Enterocloster lavalensis | reverse complement strand
GGGTGGACTGGGCTGGCCTCGTTTTGTTAGTTTAGAAGTGGGCGGAGGCTGGGCGGGTGATTTTGGCAGGTAAAATGTAGTAATTTTTATGATTTTTTATCGGCGGTTGGATTTTAGCCGCTGATTCCTCGGGCGGGCATGTTTTCCTTGTTTTGAACTTTTTCCACATTTTGAACAGCTTGAAGCTGCTGAGATTCGTTTGGTCCGATTGAGTCCTATTTCCAATAGGATTCGATTTTGCGGCTGATCCGGTCTGGGAGCGTCGTTTTTCCCGCCGCGCCGCTGAAGGCCACCCGCCCCATCCGGCTCATGCCAGCGTAATGGAAGAATTCGTCCATGGCGCGCAGTGGCCCGCGGCTCTGGCCGAACAGCCAGGAGAAGGGGGCCGGGGTGTTGCAGGCGGTCAGAAGAAGGTATCGCTGGCTCCTGGACAGGCGCGGCTGGGGCCTTGCGCTCTTCTCTCCCATGGCGGTTCCCAAAAGGCGGTCAAACATATTTTTTACCGCGGCCGGGACATTGGCCCAGTAGGCGGGGGCGGCTAAGACTACGGCGTCGCAGGACTTTAAAAGCGCTGCTATTTCCTGGCTGTCGTCCTGGTGCGGGCAGCGGCCGGTCTCAATGCAGCCGCGGCAGCCGCGGCAGAATGCAATGTTTTTCTCGTACAGGTTGATGGTCTGTACCTGCCAGCCTGCGCGTTTAGCAGCGGATGTGGCGCAGAGGAGCATGGCGGCGGTGGAACCGCTTTTGTGGGGACTGCCGAGGATGGCCAAGAGGGTTTTGGGGGCGCGTGAGGTGGGGTGTGGGTTGTTCATGGGAGATTCCTTTCGATTTTGGGGGTTTAGGGCGTTGGGATACGGCAGGCCGCAATACGGACCGTAATCAGCGTGATTATTGCCCGGTTTATTGGTGTCAGGGATTCTTTTACAATTTGGCCAGGCGGCTGTTTAGCCTTATCAACAAAAATTCAGTCTGTCATTCCTTTCTAAATATGGGGCATAGCGACAAACAGCGGCAGTTATATGGCTTTCGGGACGGGGCGGCTATTCAGGGTTGGGACTGATCAGCCGTCTGTTTTCGCTTCCCGTCCCGGCTCCGCCGCAATGGAGCGGTATAGCAGGTCGTAGCTGTAATCCAGAAACTCCCGCCGGGACCGCTTCATCACAAGCTCAATGTATTCCGGCTTATCCGACGCCATCCGAATCAGGCCGGACAATCCGGCCCAGAATGCGAACACCGTGGGCAGCACCTGGAGGTCGGGCCGGAATTGGCCGGTTCGGATTCCTTCCTCCAGCAGACCGGCGATATCGCGGTTGATGGCCTCGCCCACCTGGAATATCTCCTGCTCCACCGGCGGCATGTTTTGAGGGGCTCCGGCGAAATCCAGCGGAATCCGGCCCAGTGCGGACTCAAAATAATAGGGATACTGCTCCTGAAAACGCTCCAGCGCCAGACAGATTCCCCGGTACTGCCTCTGCACGCCGTCCTCCCCGGCCAAAGCTTGGCGGATCGAGTCACGAAGCAGTTCCATGCTACGCAGGACCAGCAGCCGGACGATCTCCTCCTTGTCCTGGAAATACACGTACAGGGTGGCTTTGCTGTAGCCCGCCTCCCGGGCGATGTCGTCCACGGTGACGGAGGTGACACCGCGCTCGGAGAACAGGCGCTGGGCAGCGGCGGAAATGCGGGCGCGGTGGGTGTCGGGGGGTTCTTTTTTTCTTCGGGCCATGAGTGGGGGGCTCCTTTATGTTAATTTTAATCCATGTGTTTAATTAAACTATTAGTTTAATTAATAATATCACCGAATTTCTTATCCGTCAAGCTTGGCGGGCCAATCTTTATCGATTCTTGGTTCATTCATCGCTTATTCTATCGGTAGCCTTCTTTAATGTTTACTCTGTATCGCAAATCCGGGTTTTTTTGGGGTGGGGCATTTTACAGCTGGGGCTTGTTTGGAAGAAAAAAGTCCCATACCCGGCGCGCTCATCACGCAGGGCACAGGACATTTTCAGGCCGGCTTTGCCAGCGCTTAAAAACGTTTGATCAAATCTGTCGTATTTTCCATACCGTTTCGCAGAATTTCGATCTCATTTCTCATCCGATGTATTTATATTTTCTCCAAGGTTTCAATTACATAGTCCGTGAATTCTTTCGTGCTGGCATCCTCGGGCATGGTGGTCAGGACTACCTTCCGCTCCGTAATGGTGCAGATGTCCAGCGCGTCGTCCAGCTTTTTCTTGCGGTCACCGTAGCCAATGTGGGACAGCAACATTCCCACCGCACGGATCAGGCTGCAGGGGTCTGCGTACTCCCCTCTGCCGTGGCTGATCAGGTAAGGCGCGGTGCCGTGGATGGCCTCGAACATGGCGTACTTGTTGCCCAGGTTTGAGGATGAAGCGGTGCCGAGGCCGCCCTGGTGCTCCGCCGCCACGTCGGTCACGATGTCGCCGTAGAGGTTGGGAAGTACGATCACCTCAATGCCCTTATTGAACTCCGGGTCCAGCATTTTGGCGCACATGGCGTCCACCAGGCGCTCCTGGATTTCGATCTCCGGGTACTCTTCGCCGACTTTGCGCACGGCCTTGATGAAGTTACCATCCGCCAGCTTTACGATGTTGGCTTTTGACACGATGGTCACGTTCTTCTTACCGTTCTTTCTGGCGAATTCAAAGGCCGCACGGGCGATGCGCTCGCTGCCCTGTCTGGTTTGAACCTTGAAGTCCACGGCCAGGTCCTCGTTCACCTGGATGCCCTTGTTGCCCCAGATGTATTCGCCCTCGATATTTTCACGGAAAAAGGTCCAGTCGATGTTCTTCTCCGGGATACGGATGGGGCGCACGGCTGCGAACAGCTCCAGGCCGCGGCGCAGCAGACTGTTGGCGCTGACCAGGTTGGGCCAGGGATCGCCGGCCCTGGGCGTCACCATGGGGCCTTTGAGCAGTACGTCGCACTGCTTGATCTCTTCAAATACCTCGTCCGGCAGGCTTTGGAGTTTGGCGGCGCGGTTCTCAATGGTCATGCCGTTGATGGGACGAAGTACAATATGGCCAGAGGCGATTTCCTCCTCCATTAGGGCTTTCAGGACCCGGACGGCCTGATCCATGATGATCGGGCCGATGCCGTCGCCGGGAAGGATGCCCACCACGATTTTTTCCATTTTGGAAAAGTCCTTGACTTCGTTGTCCGCTTTCATCCGCTCGATTCGCTGATACTCTTCTGCAATCAGTTCCCCAAATTTCTGCTTTGCAAGTTCAATGCTCTCCACTTTTTTACCCCTCCTGTAAGTTTACATTTTTGATGGCTTTAGTATAGCGCAGGAATTGGTATATGGAAAATACATTTTTGTCCTGTTGGGGTATAGGGAGAATGCAGATGGTTTGTGGCGGGTATTCCGGGGTGGGTTGGCGGCATATCAACGGTATGGCGGTGAGGTATTAGCTTACACTGGCGGCGGGTTGGCGGCGATTGGTGGTTCATTGGCGGCTCATTGGTGGCGCATTGGCGGCGTATTGGCGGCGCATTGGTGGCGTATTGGCGGCGTATTGGCGGCGCATTGGTGGCGCATTGGCGGTAAATTGGCAGCGTTTTAGTCGCGTATTGGTGGCTCCTTGGCAGCTCATTGGCGGCGTATTGGTGGCTCGTTGGTGACGCATTGGCGGCGCATTGGCGGCTCATTGGTGACGCATTGGCGGCGTATTGGCGGTGAATCGGCAGCGTATTAGTCGCGTATTGGTGGCTTATTGGCGGCTCCTTGGCGGCTTATTAGTAGCTCATTGGTGGCGTATTGCCAGGTGCATTCCTCATGCTCTGTGATCCGCCAGGCAGTCCCCAAGTACCCGCAAAAACTCCCGGGCGCTGCGGGACAGCCCGCCCTTTTTCGGGTAAGCGGCCACCAACTGCCAGGAGGCTCCCAGACTCTCATCCAGCTGAAAACAGGCCAGGCCCTCCATTCCGGAATACAAGGTCAAGTAGGAGCCAGGCAGAAAGGTCACCCCCAGCCCGGCTGCGGTCAGCCGCTTGGCCGTCTCCATACTCTTAGTCTCAAAGCGGATATCCGGCGTGATCCCACATGTTTCCAGAATCTGATCCGCCACCTGCCGCAATTTCTGGCCTCTGGCCACCATGATAAAGGGCAAGTTCCCGAGCGGCTGCAAGTCCTCTTCCAACAGCTTTCTCCCCTCCGTGAAACCAAACCGGCCGGTCATTCCCCCCGGAATCACCAGATAAAATGGATCGTCAAAAAATGCCTCATAGGCAAGCGCTGTATTTTCCTCCTGAAAATGCATGATGCTGAAATCGGTCTTGTCTGCCAACAGCAGCCGGTCCAGCTCCGTGGAGTTATTTTCCCGGAAACGAACCCGGATACCGGGGTACTGCGCAGAAAACGCCGGAAGCACCATGGGCAAAAGATATGCGCCCAGATTCTGCGGCACACCAAAGGTGATGGTTCCGCGCTTCATGTCCTGGAATTCCTCCACTGTGAGCTCCAGACGGCGGTACAGGCCGCGAATAGCATGCAGCCTGTCTAACAGTACCCTTCCTGCCTCTGTGGGCTCCACGCCCCTGCTGGTGCGTTTAAAGATCATCAGGCCAAATTCCTCCTCCACCTGCCGGAGGACCTGGCTCAGGGACGGCTGGGCAATATAGAGCTCGGCCGCCGCTCTGGAAATGGAACCGCAGTCGCGGATGGTCAGGAGGTAGCGAATCTCCTGCTCGGTTAGGTTGGATCCCGCTGGGCGGGCGGGTATTGCCCTGGTACCGGGTAATGCCTCGCTACTTGGTAATGCCTCGCTACCGGGTAATGCCTCGCTACTTGGTAATGCCTCGCTACCGGGTAATGCCTCGCTACTTGGTAATGCCTCGCTACCAGGTAATACCTCGCTACTTGGCAATATTTCACGATCGGTTAGTGCCTTGTTGGCAGGTAGCGCCTCACCACCGTGCAACACTTCGCAGCTTCTGACAATTTCCTCCATAATGCCCAGCACTGCCTCCCCCTCCGGAGTTGTCCTCAGCCCTTCCGGGGTCCGCCGGAATAAGCGGACATTGAAGTCCTGTTCCATTTTCTTCAACGTCCTGGCCATGGTGGACGCATCCTTTCCCAGAAGCGCTGCCCCGCCCCGGATGCTTCCAGTCTCTGCGATGGCTGTGATGTAGCGTAGTTGTTTCCCGTTCACTCCAATGACCTCCCTTGACTTTGATCACAAAATGTGGCGAAGGTAAATGTTTCAGTCGGATTGGCAATACAGTATTTTCGAAACGTGGGCGTTTTCGATCCGGCTGCGTTTTGCTTAATTATAGATATTATAGACGGCTTTGAGATGTTGCTCAAGCGTTTTAGGTGTTGGTTTGTGAGTTGTGTTGATATTTTGCGATATGGAAGCCTTTATTTATTGTGGGAACTGGGGAAAGTCAAGAATTTGACGACGATTCTCCATAATTATTTTCTGAAATTATCGTTTAAGGAAGAAAAAATCGCCTGCACGGCTGCTGTTAAGCTGCCAATACAGGCGGTATATAGTTGAATACAGATCGATGATCATATGACCGACGAGGCTATAAAAATTCCTGTGTCTTTCGACCGACTGATCGGCATTTCTGCAAACGGCCGAAAATGCTTTGCGCCGCCCGATTTACTTCGCTATCACTATTTATTAAATTTGTCCTCCAATGTATACACTGCTGACCCAAAGGCCACCACATGGGACAGACTTCTCGGGCTCACCTTCTCCTCATCCACCTTCGCTTCTCTGCACAACTTTTTTAAACTCTTGTGAATCGCTACCCGATCCCAGCATTTTCCTGAACGGCTTATAAAAATAGGGCCTTCCAAAATCTTGGCGCTTTCAGCGAATCCCCCCAGCTCCTGCCTCAGCTGGTCAGGAATCACCACGATTTTCCGATGGTTTCCCCGTGGAACCGCAATGTATCCATCTCTGACCGCTTCCACCGTAACATACCGGTGTTCGCTGACATTGATCTTAGTCTGCGCCAAAACCTGCATGAGATAATACAGGCGCAAATTATCATGCCGTTTGGCAGCCCTCAACAACCGCTTGTATTCCAAAACCGTCATTTCCTTTCCGGCATCCACAACACGGCTCCGGTCCACGCGGGGCGTCGCCATTTGGAGATCCCAGCCGGCAAACTTAAAAAAAGTATTGACCGCCACGATCTTGGAGCAGGCTCCCCGTAAGGTATAATGATCCAACAAATGCTGCCGGTACGTTTCGCACAATCCTTCGTCAATCGTTTTCCCCTTCTGGTATTCACAGAATTGGGCCAGATCCCCTCTGTATTTCTGGTATGTCGCCTTAGAATAGCCAGACTTTGCAAGATAATGGTTATATTGACTTAAAAGCTCGGGAGTAATGGTATAATTCATAACGTTTTATCCACACTTTCATGGAAATAATTATATTTGTGACATAACTTGCCGCTTTTTCAACATAATATATTGTATTCCTGAAAATATGGCAGAACCGTTACAACCGTTACAGAAAGGACCTGCTATGATTATTTTTTTATTATTTTTTTTGCTGAGCCTGATTTTCCTGCTATGCTGTGCCGCCCGCGTTAAGACTCCTTACGATCAGATCGTGGACGACCAACAGCAGCTTTTATTTTTGAGCCAATATAAAAAAGCATCCAACCGATAAACGCCCCCGCCACATTTGCCAGCACGTCATCTGTCTGGCAGTGGCCTCGCTGCGTCAAAAACTGCGCCGTCTCCAAAGCAACGCTGCAGGCCAGGGTAATGGACAGGCATTTTGCCAGCGTCCGCAAGGAGGACTTTCCCGGCCACAGGGCGGGGAGAAGTATGCCTAGCGGGATGGTCATGAGGATGTTTTCGATTACATACGCATGAGACTGTAGAGTCGTCCCCCAAGTGGCACCAGGGATCAGGCTGATGGTGCTGCGGGAGCCTGGTGGGCGGGAGAAGAAGGCGAATTGGAGGGTGATGTAGGCGTAGGTGAGGAGGAGGAAAAGGGGGAGGGAGCGATGAGGGGATTTTGACGTGTGGGAGGGGCAAGTGGTGAGGAGACGGTGGAGGAGGGTTAGGGCTGCGGCGAAGAGTATTGCGATGGGGATGTAGGTTATGGGGGTTTTTAGGTCGGTAAAGAGGATGGATAGCATGTATAAGGGACTCCTTTTGGGGTAGGTTTGTCAGTAAATCTAAATTCTGCCAGGGTTTGTCAAGTAAAGTGTGGAGTGTGTAAAAAAAAGTCTGTAAATGCTGATCTTCTATGATAATCACTGGGCTGAAAGTTC
>NZ_CABJCG010000042.1:7322-9932 GCF_902364025.1 Enterocloster lavalensis | reverse complement strand
CGTAGGCGGAGGGGCCGGCATCAGGCCGGCGCTGGAGCTCGGAGCGGTGCCCGGCTTTTTGCACCCCTCGCCCCTTAGACTCTCCCACCGCGGAATCCGGAACCTCCAGCCCCGCGTCCCCGCCTCTCACGAACGGATGCATCAAACCCCCCAGTCCTCCATCCTCCTAACAACCCCCTCCAAAGAATTCCGATCAATCAACGCCGGAATCACCCCCTGCCGTGACACGCAGAATCCCGCCGCATAACTTGCAATCCGCGCCGCCTTCTCTGTCCCGTACCCCGCGGAGAGATACACTGCCAGCGCCGCGATAAACGCATCCGCCGCCCCCGTTGTATCCACCGGCGTGAAATCCGCCGCAGGCAGATACCCGGTAAAGTCCGGCGCCTTCACATAACAGCCCCGGTGTCCCAATGTAATGATCACAGTTTCCGCTCCCATCTGCAGAAAATGCTCCGCCCTTCCCTCCACGTCCGCGATCTGCGGACACAAAAGCTCAGCCTCCTTGCGGTTGGGCACAAAGATATCGATATACTGCATGAGATCCGGCGTGATCCGGTTGATGGCGGCCGGTTTTAAAATGTTTTTGACCCCGTTTTTTCGGGCGATCTCAGCCGCCTCCCGAACTGCCTCCACCGGGACTTCCGTCTGGAGCAGACAGTAGCCCGCGTTCTCGAACAGACTGCTGAAGGCGCGGATATCCTGGGGGAGCAGCTTTTGGTTGGCTCCGGTTAAAATGGTGATGGTGCTCTCGCCGTCGTTCTGGACGTGGATGTAGGCTTTTCCGGTCTCGCTGCGCGGGTCCCGGCTGATGCCCTGGACGTCCACGTGGTTTTCCTCCATGCAGCTGTAGACCACGGCGGAATCATAGTCGCTTCCCACCTTCCCGATCAGGGCTACGTCGTTGCCCAGCCTGGCCACGCCCACGGCCTGGTTGGCCCCCTTGCCGCCGGGGATGATGGAATGCCGGCTGGTGCTCACGGTCCGGCCGGGCTGGGGCAGCTCCTCCACGTTTAAGGTCACGTCGATATTGATACTGCCGATGACTACGATCTTCTTGGCGCTGTGGGCGTAGGGAAGGCTCAGGCTCAGCGTATTTTCCAGGGCGCAGTCCGTGACAAATTCGCCCGGGGTGTTTCCGGTCTTTTCACAACGGCTGATCAGCTGCGCGCAGACGTATTCCCCGAACTCACAGTAAGGAATCCGCAGGGTGGAGATTCCGGGGTAATGCACGCATTCCTCCGGGCAGTCCCGCAGACTGACCAGGGACAGGTCGTCGGGGACCCGGTAGTGGATCCGGGCCAGCTGCTCCATGAGGCGCAGGGAGGCGGCGTAATGGCTGCTCAGGATACCGGTGGGAGTGTGGGAAAACAGACCCGCGTGCCAGTCGTCCTGCTCGATGGGCAGATTCATGCTGTCAGAGTAGGTGATGCCGTGGTCGAACAGGCATTTTTTAAATCCCTCCAGCACCAGCTGGGAGCGCTTGCTGCCGGTTTTGGTCAGACAGCCCAGCTTGGTGTGGCCGTAATCCAAAAGCAGCTTTGCGCCCTGGTAGCCGATCCGGGTGAAATCGATGCGGCTGCCGGGGTCTGCCGGGGAGTTGACAAAGCATACCTCGATGCCCTCGCTCTCAAAATACCGGGCGTATTCCAGGCTTTTTTCGTTTAGGGGCTCCCAGATGACGCCGTCCACCTTGTGGCGGCAGAGGGCGGTGATGTTTTTTAACTCCTGGTCGGGATCGGACATGCAGTCGCACAGCAGCAGGCTGTATCCGTTTTTCTGGGCGGTCTTTAAAATGCTGTCCAAAAAACGGCTGTTCCCGGCGGAGGCGTTTAACAGGAGGCCGAGCATGAAGGTTTTGGCTTCGGAAATATTTTTGACCGTGCCGTAGGGCGTGTAGTTGTAGTCCTTAACGATCTTTAACACACGGTTCCTGGTCTCCGCGTTGATGTTCTCATCCTTGTTGTTTACGATCTTCGAAACAGTCGATATGGACACACCGGCTATCTGGGCGATTTCCTTAATTGTCATAGGGCCTCCTGAAATGTTGTCGTTCCTTGGCGCTCTGTTCCCGTGGGGCGCGCTGTGCGCTGTTGGCAAAAATACCCCGCAGGTATTGTCTGTGATTTGTAACAGATTGCCGTATCATAATAGCAGTTCTCCCCACATTATGATATATGAAACGGGATTTGTCAATATTTGTTAGGGGACATATGGAAAATGTGAACAAAAAAACTTTTTAAGAAAATATTTTTTATAATATAATACAAAACACTTGACAAACTCCCAGCTTGTGATAATATAAAAACACAAAAAAATGATTTAAGAAAATATTTTCTTGACAAAATAGCACAAAAGGAGGAAGAATGAGCAGAGGCATATTGGTTGTGGGAAGCCTGAACATGGATATGTCGGTTCATATGGAGACCATGCCGGCGGTGGGGGAAACCGTCCTGGGGGATGGACTGGGATATCAGATGGGCGGAAAAGGGGCGAATCAGGCCTGCGCCTGCGGCCGGCTGGGCGGAGAGGTGAAGATTCTGGGCTGCGTGGGACGGGATGAGTTCGGCAGCCGACAGATCGAAAGCCTTGGAGCGGCGGGGGGGGGTG
>NZ_CABJCG010000042.1:0-7312 GCF_902364025.1 Enterocloster lavalensis | reverse complement strand
AAGCCTTGGAGCGGCGGGGGTGGATGCCTTGGGACTGCGGCAGAGCCCCGGTCTGCCCACCGGTACGGCGGTCATTTACGTGGACAGAAACGGGGACAACAGCATCGTGGTGATCCCGGGGGCCAACCGGGAGTGCGGCGAGCAGTATTTGCGGGAGCAGGACGAGCTGTTCCGGTGGTGCGGCATTATCGTGCTGCAGATGGAGATTCCCATGGAGGCGGTTTTGTACGCGGCCAGAAGAGGCCGGGAGCTGGGAAAAACCGTGATCCTCAATCCCGCCCCGGCCCCGGACAAGCTGCCGGACGAACTGCTCGGCCTGGTGGATTACCTGACGCCCAATGAGACGGAGCTGGCCAAATTGAGCGGGATCGCAGCCGTGGGCCAGGCGGATTTAAAGCGGGCGGCCCGCCTTCTGATCGGAAAAGGGGTGAAGAAGGTGCTGGTCACCCTGGGAGAGCAGGGCGCGCTTCTGGTGGACGGTGAGACGGAACGCCTGTATCCGGCCCGCCAGGTGGAGAGCGTGGACACCACGGCCGCCGGGGACTGCTTTAACGGAGCCCTGGCCACGGCCCTGGCTGAGGGAATGGCGGAGGACGAGGCGATCCGCTTCGCCAATCTGGCGGCTTCCCTGGCGGTGACGCGCAAAGGAGCGCAGAGCTCCCTGCCGGACCGGGAGGAAGTGGAGCGCTTAAGCGGGGATAACCGGGAGCGGAGCGCTTAAGAGGACACCCGGAGCCAAGCGCTTAAGCGGGCAGCCGGGAACGCTTAAGAGAACACCCGGGAGCGGAGCGCTTAGGGACGTAAAGGAGACATATGGAACGAGAGAGAAAGGATCATATATCCGGCGCAGGCCGGACGGAAGGATTTTCGGGTATATTTCCCTACATCGTGTCGCCGGTGGGGGAGCGCGGGGAGATTTTGGAGGAGCCGCTGCGCCGGCTGGTTTCCCACCTGATCGGCTGCGGCGTCCACGGGCTGACGCCTCTGGGGAGCACGGGGGAATTCTACTACCTGAGCTGGGAGCAGAAACGGCGGATTGTGGAGATTGTGCTGGATGAGAATCAGAACCGGGTGCCCGTGGTGGCAGGGGTTACCTCCTCCAACACCATGGAAGCCTGCAGGCAGGCCCGGGAGTTTGAGGCCATGGGCGTGGATGGGATTCTCAGCATCCTGGACGTATATTTTCCGGTGAAACCCAGGGAGGTGGAGGAGTATTACGCCAGCGTGGCAAAGAGCGTTTCCTGCCCCATTGTGCTGTACAACAACCCGCGTTTTATGAAGTTCAATCTGGAAGCGGACACCCTGGAAGCGCTGTGCAGGATTCCCAATATCCAATATTACAAGGATGCCACGGGGGTGACGGGGAACCTGATGACGCTGCGCAACCGGCTGGGGGACCGGCTGAAGATCTTCAGCGCCTCCGCCCACATTCCGGTGTTCGTGATGATGCTGGGCGGCGTGGGCTGGATGGCGGGCCCGGCCTGCGTGATTCCGCGGCAGAGCGTGCGCCTGTATGAACTGTGCCGGGACGGGAAGTGGGACGAGGCTATGAAGCTTCAGACCGGGCTTTGGGAGCTGAACCGGGTATTCCAGAAGTACAACCTGGCGGCCTGCATCAAGGCCTGTCTGGAAATACAGGGGTTTGCGGTGGGAAATCCCATCCCGCCCATTGCGCCGCTTGACGCAAAGGCCCGGGAGGAATTGGAGAACGTACTGAGACAAATGGAAACGTTGTGAGGTAAAGGAGGATAAAGATGAAAAAATGGTTATCGTTGCTTATGGTGTGTACATTAGCGTTGTCGTCTGTTGGCTGTTCGTCCAAACCGGCTGATGGGTCCGCCGGGACTGAGAAGGCGGCGGATACCACGGCTGCCGGGACAAGCGCCGCGGCCGCGGATGCCGGGGAAAAGCAAACCGGGAACGACGGCGGCTCCGAGGCGGCTCTGCCCTCAGGCTCCATCACCTGGCTGACCAACTCCGCCTACGGGGACGTGCCCCAGAAGCTGGCGGACGCTTACATGGAGCACAACCCTGGCGCCACCATCACCCTGGAGAGCTACACCAGAACCCAGATGATGGAGGTCATCGAGGTGAAAATGGGCGCGGGGGACAACAGCTACGACGTGTTCTTTGTGGACCAGCCCCTGATCGCTTCCTATTACTGGAAAGACTATCTGCTTCCGTTAAACGACTACGTCAGCGAGGCGGATATGGACGTGTTCACCGACGCGGACAAAGCGTCCAGCTACGTGGAGGGAACGCTGGAAGCGCTGCCCCTCACCTCATCCTCACAGGTGCTCATGGTCAATTTAGACTTGATGAAGGAAGCCGGAATCGAGCTTGACGAGAGCTATTTAAATCTGGAGGACCGCCTGACCTGGGAAAAACTGGTTGAGATCGCCGTGGATTTCCAGCAGAAAATGGATCCGGACCACACCAAGGGCTATTGGGGATTCGCGCTGGGGCAGCAGAATAACCCCTATCAGATCCTGGCTCTGGGCAATTCCCTGGGCGAGAAGGCTATTGCCGACGACGGCGTCACGGTGGAGGGCGTGTTCAATACCGACGGCTGGGTGAAGGCCCTGCAGTTCTATCAGGATTTATACACCAAATACGGCGTTTCCCAGGTGGGAACCACGGACGACGAGGTTAAAGCCCTGTTTTACAGCGGAAAATGCCTGTTCTACCTGGCGAACACCATCCGGGCCACAGAGGCCGACTTCGACATCGCGGGCATTTACCACCCCTACTTTGAGGGCGGCGAGATCGCGGTTCCCACCGGCAGCTGGTACCAGGGAATCAACAAGGCCACCGACAATCTGGAACTGTCTCTGGACTTCCTGAAATGGTGCACCATCGGGGACGGCGGAGAAATCTGGATGCTCAACAACAACCAGGTTCCGGCCAGAAAAGACCTGCTTCAGAACGTGATCGACGACAAATATACGGAATTCTCCGTGTGGCCGGGAAGCGCGACCAAGCTGGCCGCCATGGAAAATCTGGCCGGACACGGCTATATGAGGCCCACATCCTACGGCTGGAAATCCTTTGACAGCATCACGGCCAATATGTTCGCGGATATCCGAAGCGGCGCGGACGTGAAGGAGACGCTGGACCAGACAACGGAGCAGCTGCAGCAGGATTTTAACCAGTACAAGTAGATTGCGGCGGAGACGGTCGGAATCAGGCGCTGCGGTCTGCAGAACCGTTTAACGGACGGTTCTGCGGGCCGCGGCACACAGACGGCAATTTTGGGAGAGGGATTTGCATGAATGGTATGAAAACAAAGTGTGGAACCAAGGGGACTGAAAAATGGACCGGGTATCATATGAAGCGAAAGCTGATACCGTATCTGTTCGTGGCTCCGGCCATGCTGGTTCTGATCGCCTTCAAGGTGCTGCCGATCTGCGTGAGCATCCACGGAAGCCTGTTTAAGGTGGGAGCGCGCAACATCCGGCATTTTGTGGGATTACAAAACTTTATCAATCTGTTTCAGGACAATATTTTTTACATTTCATTGAAAAATACCGTCGTTTTCAATCTGATGACCACGCCGGTGGAAATCTGCTTCGCCTTTATCCTGGCGGCCGTGTTCAATCAGAATCTGCCGGGAATCAAGGTATTCCGGACGATTTTCTACATACCGGTGTGTATTTCCATGGCCATGGCCACCACGGTCTGGGCGCTGATGATGAACCCCTACCAGGGACTGCTCAACACATTTCTGGGATATTTTGGAATTGGGTGGCAGGGATTTCTCACGGATCCCGGTCAGGCTCTGGGCTGTATCATGATGATTGCGGCGTGGAAAACCATACCGTACTGGATGATGTTTATGCTGGCGGGCATGCAGTCCATTCCGGAGAGCGTGTACGAGGCCGCCCGCATCGACGGGGCTTCGACCATAAAATCCATTTTCAAAATCACCATTCCGCTGATGAAGAACACCTTTGGATTCGTGGTGATTTCCAACTCCATCCAGAATCTGCTGCTCTTCGCGCCCATGTACATCCAGACCAACGGAGGTCCCAAGAACGCCACCAACGTGCTGATGCTGGAGGCCTACAAATCCGCGTACAGCTACAACAACATGGGGCGTTCCTACGCCATTGTGGTGATTCTGATTGTGGTGAGCATCCTGTTTTTGAACGCGCAGAATAAATTTTTCAAGATCGTGGATTAGGAGGTGGGGCTGTGAATACTGTAAATTCCGAGTTTGAAAGGCAGAAACGGCGCAAACGGGCTGTGAAAAAGGGCGTTATGGTGTTAAAATACGCCGCGCTGGCCGTCGCCTCCTTTATCGTGCTGATGCCGATCCTGTGGTTTATGACCTCCTCGTTCAGGAGCAACAACGAGGTGTTCGCCAACATCAACCCGTTTTCCCTCCGGGAGATGTTCTTCGGAACTTACTCCCTGGAGAACTACAGGACGATATTTGTAAAGTACAATTTCGCGAGGACGGTGGGAAATACGCTGCTGGTCTGCTTTCTGACCATCACCATCGGCATTTTCGTCTGCTCCATGGCGGGGTACGCGCTGGCGAAGATGGAATTTAAGGGGAAACGGATCATGATGATGCTGGTGTTGTTTTCCATCATGATCCCCTTTGACGCCATCGCCATTCCGCTGTACTCCATTATCATGAAGCTGCGGTGGATCGACACCTACAAGGCGGTGATACTGCCGGCGGTGGCCAACGGCATGACCATTTTCCTGTTCCGCCAGAGCTTTGTGGACATCGACAACTCCCTGCTGGAATCGGCCAGGATGGACGGGGCGGGGGAGTTTCGGACCTATCTTCAGATTGTGATGCCGGTGAGCATCCCCACCATTATCAGCGGCGCGCTGGTGATGTTTACGGCCCAGTGGAACGCCTTTATGTGGCCCCTTCTGGTGGCCCGGTCCGACAAGCTGAAAATGCTTCAGGTGGCGCTGGCGGATTTCCAGCTGGAGAACGGCACCATGTGGGCGGAGCTGTTTGCGGGAATCACCATTTCCATGGTGATCCCCTGCGTGATTCTCATTCCCTTCCAGAAGTATTATATCCGGGGAATCGCTTCGTCCGGAACCAAGGGATAGCGCTGTATCGAAGAGGAGGTAAATGAATTTGGCCATGAGAAAGATCATTCTGGACGTGGACACGGGAAGCGACGACGCGGTGGCGATTATGACCGCGATCCTCAGCCGGGAGCTGGAGCTTTTGGGGGTTACCACCGTCCACGGCAACCTGCCGCTTCCGTACACCACGGACAATACGCTGCGGGTTATGGATTTTATGAAATCCCAAATCCCGGTCTATCAGGGCTGCCCCTATCCGCTGGTCCAGGACCTGACGCCCGGGCGCAGGGTGAACGCGGACGAGGTAAAGCACGACACCGTCATCGACGGCAAGGTAGTGGCCGTCCACGAGAAGGAACTGCCGCTGCCCCCCGCCGTCAGCGGCGTTCAGGAGGAGCACGCCGTGCCCTGGCTTTGGCGGACGCTAAAATACGCAAACGAAAAGATCACCCTGATCCCGGTGGGCGCCATGACCAATATCGCCACGGTATTGCGCATGGACCCCACGGTGGCGGAACATATCGATGAAATCATCTGCATGGGCGGCGGTATCCACGTGCACAACCGGTCCTACCGCTCGGAGACGAATTTTTACAATGATCCCGAGGCGGCCAAAATCATGCTGAACTGCGGCGTGCAGGTGACCGTGGTGACGCTGGACGCCACGCACAGCTCCTGGTTCGGGTATGAGGAGGTAAACGAGCTGCGCCGGATCGGCACCAAGGAAGCGGAGTTCGCGGCCCAGATGCTCTACCACCGCATCTACGCGGCCAACCTGATCGGAGCAAGAGCGGAGAAGAAGAGCGCGCTCCACGACGTGCTGGCCGTATGCGCGGCCATCGACCCGTCGGTTCTCACCGATGTGCGCCATGAGTCCTGCGACGTGGACATCGGGGGCCACATCGCGGACGGGGCGCTGATGGTGTCCTCCCGATACCGCTACAGTCGCCCTGAAAATCCCACCTACATCGCCTACCAGGCGGACCGGGATAAACTGTTTGCCATGCTGTGCCGCTATCTGGCGCGCGGTGAGAAAATCACAGGGGAGGGGAAAACGCTTGGAGGAGAAAACTGAAAAGACCAGAATCATCATCGACACAGACATCGGGGACGACGCAGACGACGCCCTGGCCATCTGCCTGGCCGTAAAATCCCGGCAGCTGGATATACTTGGGATCACCACCGTGTTCCGCAACACGGCCGCCCGCGCCAAAATCGCGGTGAGCCTGTTGCGGGAGCTGGGCCGTGAGGACATTCCGGTGTACGCGGGCCTCGGAAAGCCCCTTGTGGAGGCGGCGGACGTCACCGCAGTGCCCAAACAGCTCTTTCCGGAGATGGAGCAGCTGCCCTACGAGCGGTCCATGGATGCGGTAGAGTATCTGCGCCGGACCCTGACCGGAGCAAAGGAGCCCATCACCCTGGTGACCATCGGCCCCCTGACCAACATCGGGGTACTGTTATATCTGCACCCCGAGGTAAAGAAAAACATCCGGGAGATCGTAATGATGGCCGGAGCCTACTATATGCATTACAGGGAGCTGAACGTGCGCAGCGACCCCGAGGCGGCCAACATCGTATTCACGTCCGGCCTTCCCATCCGTGCCGTAGGCCTGGACGTCACCACCCGCTGCCAGGTGGACGACCAGCTGGTGGACCTTCTGGCGAACTGCGGCAAGCCCGGTACAAAGCTCCTGTCCCAGCTGCTGCTGTGCTACCGGGAAAACCGCGGCCGCCACACCTTCCTCCACGACCCCATGGCCGTGTTCGCGGTCCGCGACCGGGACCTGCTGGAATTTTCCGGCGAGGACATCCAGGTAGAGCTGCGCGGAGAGCACACCAGAGGAATGACCTTCAACCGCTTCCAGATCGGCTTCGGGAATGAACGTCAAAACATACGCTGCGCGAAGCAGGTACAGGCGGAAGAATTTAAGAAAGCCTTTACCCAGATCATCACATCATAATAAGAAAAATGCACAAATCAAAAGGCACCTACTTGCGCAGAAAATACGCCATAGCGGCGAAATACGTGGTAAGGTGTCTTTTTAGCGAACTCAAGAAGCATTTCTTTTACCCCAGGCAGAAAACGTAGCGGGTGAGAGGCGGGGACGCGGGGCTGGAGGTGACTGTGGAGCGGTTCGGAGAGTCTTAGGGGCGAGGGGCGCAAAAAGCCGGGATTACGCAGGGCGCTCCACGCCCGGAGTAAAGCGTAGGCGGAGGGGCCGGCATCAGGCCGGCGCTGGAGCTCGGAGCGGTG
>NZ_CABJCG010000041.1 GCF_902364025.1 Enterocloster lavalensis | reverse complement strand
TTACCATAGAAGACCTTATAAAACCTTATTTACAGAAAAACTTTCACATACTCCAAATTGAAATTAAAGTTTCTCTCCCCCCACCCCATCATCCTCTCACAATCCCCTCACACCAAAAAAGAACTGCTAACTCCCGCATCCCGCAGTTAGCAGTTCTTTTATTTCCCCTCATCATTTCAACCAATTCTATTCATTCCCACCAAAGCGACAAAACCACCGCTGCAACTCCAATCCCCACAAATATAACACCGCCCAATTTTGTACTAAACCGATACAACTCGGACGGTTCATCTGCATAGCTGGATTTCCATTGTTCCGTCAGCTTCCATATCACTTCCGGTTTCAAAAATGCAAAAACGCCGATTGCGATAAACACAATACCCCAGATCATACTCCAAACCATAACAGCCCATCCTCCCATACCTATTTTCCCGCCCGTCCCCAATCTCCTGCACACAGAATACCCCAAAATCGATCAATAATCAATCAAAATCAATCCAAACCAGCCAATCCACCAGCCAATTACCCCCTCCCCAAAAAAACATTCTCCCCCCATCCATTCGCAACCCGCCTCACTTCCCGTTTCACCCTCTCCACATCCCCTTCATTCGGATGCCCCAGAGCTCTGTCATAATTCTCAATCATTTCCCGTACCCTATTTCCATCCCCGCCCATACCAACCATCCCCTCATATCGTTCCCGCACCGCCGGTTGCATTTGTCCCTGGCACATGAACGTTCCTGTCAGGCGGCATGACTCATCCAAATATTTTCCAACATTCCCCATAATTCTCGAAAAATATTCCCCGCTCCCTCCAAATCCCGCCGTTCCAAACAAAAATACATCCTTTCCCACAATCCCGCGCAGAAATTCCGCCATCCCCTCATCGCAGGACCCCTTATCCGTCCAGAATCCGGCGAACACCACATCGGCCCGCGCGGCCTCTCTCCCCGCCCCGGAAACCGGTCCGAAGTACATACAGGTTTCCGCCGGTAAAACGCTGCGGATTCCATCTGCCAGCAGCTTCGTGTTCCCGGTGCGGCTGCTGTAAATAATCGCATATGTCATACAGAACACCTCCAAATCAATGAAATCATACCTGTTCCCGGTCAAACACACAGTGCACGCCCTCGTGCCTCTGGATCCCGCCCAGGCAGTCGCGGTTGCAGCGAACGCACTGCCGCACGGCATCGGCATTTCCTTCCGTCACTTTCCTGGGCCAGTCCGGATCGGCCAGGAGCTGGCGGCTCATGGCTGCGCAGTCGATGCGCCCGCTTTTTAACTGTTCCTCCACAAAGTCCGGGTCCGTCAATCCGCCCACCCCGCACACCGGCAGGCGGGTAAGGCTCCGGACCTCATCTGCATAGCGCAGGAAACAGCCCTGGCTGGAAAAATAAGGATGATTTGCCGGCGGGATCGTATCGGACAGCCGGGAGTGATCGGCAAGGGCTACATGAAAGCTGGTCACCCCGGCCTGCTCCAGCAGTGGAATCAGAACCGGCAGTTCCTCCACAAGCATACCGGCGTTGCCGTAATGAGGCTCCTCCTGGCGCACGGCCAGCTTGAAATCAATGGGCATGTCCGGCATGCTGCTGCGGATTGACGTCACGGCTTCCACCGCAAAACGCGCCCGGTTGACTACGCTTGCGCCGTACCGGTCCTGGCGGCGGTTGAAGAGAGGAGAGGCAAAGCTGCCGCACATCCGGTCGCCGTGGACCTGTACCATATCAAAGCCTGCCTTTGCCGCCAACACGGCCGCTGAGCCGAAGGAAGCGGTGATCCCCGCAACCTTCTCGGCGGGCAGAGACGAGATATAGGGGCCGACCCGCTGGTTTAAAAGCTCCCGGAGCTGATCCATGGAATACCGCTTTGTCAAAACGCCCGGCAGGTAACGAACCATTCCCGCCAAATCGCTGTCCGACTGGTGCAGCTGGGCGCAAATCAAACAGCCCTCCCGGTGGACGGCCTCGCACAGACGGCGGTACCGGGCAAACCCTCTGGCGCTGTAGAGAGAGCCGAAGGGCGAGCGCCCGGCGGGCACATCCCCGACGATAATCATAGCGCAGCCGCCCGCCGCGATGCGCCGCAGTCTCTCCAAAAGACGTTCTTCGGGCAGGCCAAATGAGGTGGGCGCGAAGATAATCCTGTTTTTCAACACAAGCCCGCCCAGATTCACCGGGCTTGCAATCGTTTCATAGCCCATGCCCGGATGCTCCTTCCCCACAAGTCCCGCGGCGGTCCTCCGCCAGCCGCTCCAAAAGTGAAAGCAGGATCTGACGCTCCTCCGGTTCCAGCCCGCTCAAAATTTCCCGGTCCCACTGGAAAAACAACGCGTGGCTGAGATCGAAAGCCTCACGCCCTTTTGCGGTCAGCTCCAGAATGTGGGCCCTGCGGTCCCGGGGATTCAGATTCTGGAAAATGAACCCGGCCTGTTCCAGTCTGGTCAGAGAGCGCGCCACGTGGCCGGAATCCATTTTCAGCGCCACAGCCAGTTCCCTGGGAGAGCAGCCGGGATGTTTGCCGATGTAGAGGATAAAAAACAGCAGCCCCTGGGACAGTCCGATTTCCTCCAGCTTCCGCCCACAGTATTCCGCAAAATCTTTGCGCAGCAGCGTAATAAAATAAGCAAATGAACGAATCATCAGAATACCTCCATAAATATTTGACTTAGTCAAGTATATTGCAAATACATGACTTAGTCAAGTAAAAAAACGATAGCCATCCCAGGACCTGCAAAAAAGCCGTAAGCCCTCCCCGCCCATCCCTCTTCCGCTCTAAATTGTCTAAAATATAACATACATTCCCAATATTTCCTCGAAAATTAACTCAAATCCTCCTTCCGATTCTAACATTCCCCTTCGCTTCATATAAAATATGAATAATTTAAATTCCGCTATTGACATTCCTGTTGTGCAATGTTAATATGAAGGAAACATTAAGGTAAGCTTAAGATTACATTAAGGTAAAGAAAAGGAGAGGAAAGTATGAGAAAACATTCAAGAGCGTTGGTAGCATTGGTTCTGGGATCCAGCATGATTCTTGGCGCTTGTTCGGGCGGAGGCCAGGCGGCATCCACAGAGGCGCCCAAGGCGGCCGAGACCACGGCGGCTCCGGAGTCAAAAGCGGAGGAGTCGAAGGCTGAGGAGACGAGCGCAGAGGCTCAGGGCGGGGAGATGTCCCACGACGAGTTAGTGGAAGCGGCCAAGAAGGAAGGTAAGCTGGTGGTTTACTCCACCACATCCCGCGTTTCCACCGCGGCTGAGAATTTTGAAAAACTTTACGGAATCAAGGTTGAGACCGCAAACTTAAAGGACGGCGAGCTGGTTGAGAAGATTTCCCTGGAGGTTGGCGGCGGCGTCAACGGAGCCGACATGGTGCTCTGCCAGGACGGCGCCAGAGTCTACGGCGAGTTAATCACTCCCGGATACCTGGTGAACTACGTTCCCGAGTCCCTGAAGGATCAGATTCCCGAGGAGAACCAGAATCCGCTGGTATTCCAGTTTGTGGATAAGGTGTTCATTTTCAACAGTGAGAATTCCACGGACGCTCCTGTAACCAATATCTGGCAGCTCACCGAGCCGGAGTGGAAGGACCGCGTGCAGTTCAAGAACCCCAACCAGGAGGGCGTGAACTCCAACTTCCTGACCATGCTGACCAGCGACGAGTGGTCCGGCAAGATTGCGGACGCTTACAAGGAATATTATGGAAAAGACATTGAGCTGACCACCGAGAACGCAGGTTACGAGTGGATGCAGGCATTCTTTAACAATACCGTTTTAGGCACCAGCGATTCCACCATCGCGGAGAACGTGGGAACCAAGGGACAGAAGGATCAGCTGATCGGCCTGTTCGTACTCTCCAAAACCCGCTACGTTGAGACCAAAGACCTGGCCCTGGCGACCGCACCGGATATGGCCCCGTTCAGCGGCTTCTACTATCCGATTTACGCACAGCTCACCTCCAACGCACAGAACGTGAACGCGGCGAAGCTGTTTATCGAGTACCTGATGACTGCCGAGGGCTTTGAGCCCTGGTCCTCCGACGTGGGTTCCTACTCCGGCAACCTGCAGGTTCCCTGCAACCCGGCCGACAAGGATATGACCTACTGGGCGCCCAGACTGGTCCGCGAGGATCCGCAGTACGTGTATGAGAACCGCGCTCAGGTTGAGGAGTTCGTCAACAACCTGATCAACTAATTGAAACAGTTAACAATTCACGCCGGCCGCCTGAAAAGACGGCCGGCACTCAGATAAGGGGGATCGATTATGTCATGGCAGAACCGGTTTAAGTCGTTTATCAAAGAGCCGCAGAACATCATCCTTATCGTGCTGTTTATTCTGATGTCCTTTCTGACCCTGCTGCCGCTGGTGTCCCTGATCCGCGATACGCTGATCGCTCATCCGTCCGAACTGATGAGCATCAAGGGAGCCAAGGCCGGGGATTTCACACTGTTCCACTGGTACAAGGTATTCTTTGACGGAAAGAACAGCAAGAATCTGTTCTACAGCCCGTTCTGGAACACGGTCAAGGTTTCCATCGGCAGCTGCGTGATCGCCATCGGACTGGGCGGCACGGTAGCCTGGCTGGTGGCCCGCTCCGATATCAGGTTTAAATCCATCATCAGCACGATTTTTGTATTTCCGTACATAATGCCGTCATGGACGCTGGCCATGGCCTGGCTGAACTTTTTCCGCAACGCGTACATCGGCGGCAAGCCCGGCCTGTTCACCGCCCTCACGGGGATCGAGACGGCCAACTGGTTCGCCTACGGCCAGTTCCCCATCATCGTGGTGACCGGCCTGCACTACGCGCCTTTCGCCTACATTCTAATTGGCGGTATTTTACAGAATATGGATGCGAACCTGGAGGAGGCGGCTATGCTGCTCAAGGCCAGCCGCATGAAAATCATCCGCAAGGTGACGCTGCCCATCGTGATGCCCGCCATATTCTCCGCGTTCCTGCTGACCTTCGCCAGCTCCATGAGCGCCTTCGCGGTCCCCGCATTCCTGGGCACCCCGGTGCGCTACTACGTGCTGACGACCCAGCTCTACCGTACGTTAAACGGCGTGAACCAGGGGTACGGTTATGTTTTGGTCGTGGTCATGCTGGCGGTCGGGCTGTTCGTTCTGGCCTTCAACCAGTGGTTCGTGGGCAAGCGCAAATCCTTCACAACCGTCACCGGAAAGAGCTCCCAGGTCTCCCTGGTGAAGCTGCGCGGCGCAAGGACGCCCATTTCCGCAGGCGTGCTGTTTATGCTGTTGCTTATCGCGATTCTGCCGCTCGTCTCCTTCGCAGTGGAGTCCTTTACCATGGTGACCGGCAATTACAATCCGTCCAACTTTACCTCCATCTTCTGGCTGGGTAAGGGCAGCACGGATATCGCCAACGGCGAGCCGGGAATCCTGCGCAACAAGTACATTTATCTGGGACTGTGGAACAGCATCAAGCTGTCCGTGTGCTGCGCCTTTGTGGCAGGCACCGCGGGAGTGCTCTGCGGTTACGCGGTGGTCAAGCGCAGAGGAAGCCGCCTGTCGGGCGTGGTCAACAGCCTGGCGTTCTTCCCCTACCTGATGCCCGCTATGGCCTTCGGCGCCATTTACCTGTCCATGTTTACCCAGAAAAACGGCTTCATCCCGCCGCTGTACGGCACATTCACCCTGCTGGTGCTGATCGGTTCGGTCAAATACCTGCCCTTCGCCTCCAGAGCGGGCGTCAACGCCATGCTGCAGCTGAGCAACGAGATCGAGGAGGCGGCCGTGATTCAGGGCGTGAGCTGGTGGAAGCGCATGGTCAAGATCATTTTCCCCATCCAGAAGACCAGCTTTTTGAGCGGCTACCTGCTGCCATTTATCTCCTGTATGAGAGAGCTGTCCCTGTTCATCCTGCTTGTCACCCCGGCCAACCGCGTGTTGACGACGCAGCTGTTCCAGTACAATGAAAAGGGCTGGAACCAATACGCCAACGCGATCAACCTTCTGATCATCGTGGTGGTGCTGTTCTTCAACCTGGTGATCAACAAGCTGACCGGAGCGTCTATTGACAAGGGAATAGGAGGATCATAATATGTCAGATATTGTACTGAAAAATATAACCAAGCGGTTCGGCAAGAGCGTAGCCGTGGATAATCTGAACCTGACCATCGCAGACGGGGATTTTATCACACTGTTAGGCCCCAGCGGCTGCGGCAAAACCACCACCCTGCGTATGATCGCAGGGCTGGAGACGCCCACCGAGGGCGAAATCTGGATCGATGGGAAATGCGTGTTTTCCGCCGAGAAGGGCATCAACGTGCCGCCCAGCAAGCGGGACGTGGGCTTCCTGTTCCAGAACTACGCCCTGTGGCCCCACATGACCGTGTACCAGAACATCAGCTTTGGCCTGGAAAATATGAAGTGGCCCAAGGACCGCATCCGCAAAAAGGTGGATGAATTGTTGAAAATGCTGAAGATCGAGGAGTTTGAGAAACGTTATCCCAGCGAGCTCTCCGGCGGCCAGCAGCAGCGCGTGGCCATCGCCAGAACCCTGGCGACGGAGCCCAAGGTGCTGTTCATGGATGAGCCTTTAAGTAACCTGGACGCCAAGCTGCGCATGGACATGCGCACGGAGCTCAAGCGTCTGCACCTGGAGACCAGGTCCACCTTTGTGTACGTGACCCACGATCAGCTGGAGGCCATGACCTTGTCTACCAAGATCTGTCTGATGAAGAAGGGCCTGCTGCAGCAGTACGCGCCGCCGCTTACGGTTTATCATTCCCCGGCCAATATGTTCACCGCGGACTTTGTGGGAAATCCCTCCATCAACCTGATCGAGGGCGTGGGCTCCAACATCAACCTGGATGAAATCAAGATACAGGTGGGGGACTTAAATATGCTGTTCTGTCCGGAGTCCAACAGCGTATCTCTCAGCGGCAATCATAAAATTGTGCTTGGAATCCGCCCGGAATATGTTAATATAGAAGCAGACAGCGCCCTCCAGGCATCGATTTACTCCACATTGCCGTCCGGCATGGAAACCATTGTGAAAATCCAGCTGGGGGATCTGATTCTCACCAGCGTGGTGTTCCAGGGTAAGGATTTCAACGTAGGTGAAACGGTGGGCGTTGAATTTACGGGTGAACGCTGCGTTCTGTTTGACGCTGAAACGGAAGACTACCTGGCGCTTGGCCGGTTGGAGGTTATCGCCGGGTAATTCCCGCCCAGGGGAGAGGATTGCATGAAGAAGATACTGATTGTGGATGATGAACGGGATATTGTTGAGTGCCTGGATATGAACCTGCGCAAGAAGGGCTACGCCACCGCCTACGCCTGCGACGGCACGGAGGCGGTGCTGGCGGCCAGGCGGGAGCGGCCGGACTGCATTTTGCTGGACGTGATGCTGCCCAAGATCAGCGGGATCGAGGTGTGCCATCTGCTGAAGGCGGATCAGGCCACCGGGCACATTCCGGTGATCATGCTGACGGCTAAGGGCGAGGAGGACGACAAGGTCACCGGCTTTGACGCCGGGGCGGACGACTACATCACCAAGCCCTTCGGCTGGCGGGAGCTGTTTGCGCGCATTGAGGTAGCGCTGCGCCGGAGTCAGCCCTCCGCTCCCCAAAGCCAGGAGGACAACGCGCTGCGCGTCAAGGACCTGGCCATCTATCCGGATAAATACGTGGTGGAGCAGGACGGCAGGCGGGTGGATTTGACGCCCACGGAATTCGGCATCCTCAGGGTGCTGGCGGAGCATCGGGGAAATATCGTCACCCGAAACGAGCTGAACGAAGCCCTGGGAATCACCAACAACGGCGGGGAGATCCGTTCCCTGGACGTCCACATGAGAAATCTTCGCAAAAAGCTGGGCGACGACATCCAGGAATGCCGCTATATCGAAACCATACGAAGGATCGGGTTCCGCGTAAATGAGTAAAATTGATCGGATCATGACCATCGGCCTGGTGATCTTCTGGCTGGTGGTCCTGGTCCTGATTCTGTTTTGTGTCCTGATCCGGGAATATCTGTATTTTAAGAATTATATTTCGGAGCTGGAGAAGCGCAATCAGAAGCTGGAGACAGAGCTTGCGGCCCGGGAAAAGCGCCTGCGGGACATGCGGGCATCGGACGACGACCGTTTCAATTATTTTAACGCGGTGTTTGCCGCCATGAAGGACGGCATCGTGGTGTTTAAGGACGACGGGGCACTGGTGCTGGCGAACCGGGCGGCCCGGGCCTTTCTGCACATCGACAAGCACATTTTCTTTAAGAGCGACAAGAGCTCCTACGGGGCTTTTTACGGGCTGGTGTCCGACGTCTGCCGGGAGGCGTTTGAGAGCGCGACGGAGCGGCGGGTAGAGTTTCAGGAGGGGGACCGGATTTTCGAGGTGTCCGCGCTTTTGATTCCGGACCGTTACCAGAAGGGGATTTGTCTGGGCGTGATGGCGGTGGTCATCGACGTGACCGAGGCCAGACGGCTGGAAGCCCGGCGCAAGGAATTTGTCAGCAATGTGTCCCACGAGTTCCGCACGCCCATGACCCTGATTTCCGGTTACGCGGAAATGCTTCGGATGTGGGACGAGGTGACGAAGGAGGAGCGAACCAAGGCTCTGGATGTGATCGAGCAGGAGACCAAGCGGTTAAAGAAGCTGGTCAGCGAGCTGTTGACCCTGTCCAGGCTGGACCGCCAGGAGGGGCAGGAGCGCAATCTGCCCTTTGTGGATGTGGAGGCGGTGATTGAGCAGATTCTATGGAGCCTGGAGGACATGGCGAACAAGCGCAGGGTGGAGTTAGTCTCCGACGTGGAGGTGGATTACCCGATCCTGCGGGCAAACGAACAGTTTTTCTACCAGATGCTGTTGAATCTGATCGAGAACGGCATCAAATACAACCGGGAGCAGGGACTGGTGAAGGTGTGGGCCCGCAGCGATGGAAATGTCTTGCGGATCACGGTGTCTGACAGCGGAATGGGCATCGAAGAGAAACACCAGGAGCGGATTTTCGACCGCTTCTACCGGATCGACGAGGACCGGAATTCCCGCCACGGCGGCAACGGCATCGGCCTCTCCATCGTCAGCAGCGTGGTGGAGCAGATGCGGGGCAGAATCCAGGTGGAGAGCCGCCCGGGGGAGGGATCCGAATTTAAAATCGAGCTGCCATTAAACGGCGGAACTTTAGGAGGATAAAGTGAACGTATTGATTGTGACAGGCCTTAGCGGTGCGGGCAAGACCAGAGCGCTGCAGATTCTTGAGGATATGGGATATTATTGTATGGATAATATTTCCCCAAAGATTCTTTTGCAGCTGATCCACGGGGAGATGCAGGAGGAAGGCTTTTCCAAGCGTCTGGCCGTGACCATGGATATCCGCAGCTACGGCGTGCCGGACGGATTCGACCAGATCGTGGACGAGATGAAGAAATGCAGCGTCAGCGTGCGGGTTCTGTTTCTGGACTGCGCGGAGGAGGTGCTGTTAAAGCGCTACAAGGAGTCCAGACGGCTGCATCCACTGATGAGCGGGAACCGCAATGTGAATCTGACGGACGCGATCCGGCAGGAGATTGGCCGGATGGAGAGCCTGAAGGTGGAAGCGGATTATGTGGTGGATACCTCGGAGCTGTCCACGTCGGCGCTGCGGGAGAAGCTGACGGATCTGTTTTCCGGGCCGGATGTGGCGGGGATGCGGATTGAGTTTGTGGCCTTTGGGTATAAGTACGGGATTTTGGCGGACGCGGATCTGGTGTTTGATGTGCGGTGCGTGGCAAACCCGTATTATGTGAAGGGGTTGAGGGAGAAGACGGGGGAGGATAAGGAAGTCAGGGACTTTGTGATGGGGTATGAGGAGGCAAGGGAACTGTTTAAGCGGATGGTGGGGTATTTGGAGTATGCGATTCCGCTGTATGAGAAGGAGGGGAAGGCGCAGTTGGTGATCGGGCTGGGGTGCACGGGGGGACAGCATCGGTCGGTGACGTTTGCCAGTTTGTTGAGGGATTATTTTGGGGAGAGGTATGAGAATGTGAGGTTGGGGATGAGGGATATGAGGGTGAATCAGAGGAGGATTGTGGGGGAGGGGGATTGAAAAAGGGGTACGCGAAGGAGCGGGCGGCGGACCCATGGTTTCCCGGGACTGCTTACCGAAGCGCAGGCGCTAAAGCCCGGAAAGGACCGGAAGCGGGGCACCGGCTCTATTCGCGGAGAAACTCTGAAGAGCTTTCTCCGCTCAGGTCGCCTGAAATCGTG
>NZ_CABJCG010000040.1 GCF_902364025.1 Enterocloster lavalensis | reverse complement strand
AGTAAGATCCAGAGGAACATCATCATCCGGGCGCTGCGGATCCGCAAACAGAACGGGGAGGATCCGGCAGAAGCAGTGAAGGACTACGTCAAACTGACCGAAAAGGAGCAGGCGGAAGTGCTGGCAGAATTAAAGGGAGGATGTGTTGATGGGTAAAATGATAATAGTGGGGGGGGGGGGCATATCTCTTGAAGATGTTACCGCAACCCAGAGCGATTTAATCAAAGGAAAAACAGCATACTTACAGGGCCAGGATGATCCGCTCCCTGGAACATTAGAGCTGACCGGGAACGCCCAGGCGGCACATGTACTGGCTGGGGAAACATTTTATGCAACGGACCCCAAAGACAAACAAACGGGGACAATGACGGTCAATAGTCTACTGTCTTTTAGCTGCGCGCCGTATTCCGGGCGGCGCGTATTGGTAAAATGGCAGAATCCCAAGACGGCGAGCGGAAAACCTTATAGCGGGGTGTATATCCGCTATAGCACGAGCGGAAATCCTGGTAAGACCGGCGGAACCCAGATCTATAAGGGGGCCGGGAATAATACAGTATCGGAAGGGCAGTCACAAGCTTACCTGGACCTTCCAGCATTAAGTACGAAGTATTATCTGAGTATCTACCCGTATGTGACATGCAGTGCCGGGGAAATGACCGGCGCGGTGATCAATGCGACCGTGACTACCTCAGCAGTGCTCAATAAGACCTTCACCGCATCAGGATCTTATACGATTCCGGCAGGATATACCAAGGCCGATTTGTTCGCAGTTGGCGGCGGCGGTGGGGCCGTAAATACATATAATCATGGGGGCAGTTATGGGGGATCTGGCGGGTACACCAAAACAGTAAAATCTATCGCCGTGTCCTCAGGGCAAGTGCTTAATATGACCATAGGTGCCGGCGGAGTCAATAACGCAAATGGCGGAGCTACAAGTGTTACAATGAGTGGTGCTGTTTTGTGCTCGGCCGACGGCGGATCATATGGTAAAAATTCATACGATACCGGCAATGCTGGTGGTTCCGGGGGCGGGCAATTTGGCCCATATACTGACAAGGCGGATCATCTGGAGGGATATCCAGGAGGAAGTGACGGAGGCGACGGGTACCCGCTGAATACTAATTATACCGCAAAAGGGCAGGGAACGACGACCAGAGCATGGGGAATCTCAACTGGGACATTGTATGCTGGAGGAGGAGGTGGAGGCAGTGAATTGCGTTACTATGCCGGAGGAGCCGGGGGAGCCGGAGGAGGCGGAACTGGCGGAAGTGGAATATCCGGAGCTACCTATCAAAGAAATGGCACAACCAATACTGGAGGTGGGGCCGGTGGGGCCGGATACTACAGTACAGCGGAAGGGATTGGGGGATCCGGAATTGTACTGTTGAAATTATATTAAAGAAAAGGCGAGGTAAAAAGAAATGAAATTTTTGGACAAATGCAACGCGGCGTACGGTGCCATTGTGACGGTCCTGGTGGCAATCCTGGGACCCTATTGGTATATTTTTGCAGGCTACCTGCTCTCCAATGCCTTGGACTGGCTCACGGGCTGGTATAAGGCCAGAAAGTTGGGGAAGGAATCGAGCAAGACGGGGTTGAAAGGCATACTGAAAAAGATGGGCTACTGGATCATCATTCTGATAGCTTTTTTGATGCCGAAAATGTTTATCAGCCTGGGACATGATATCCTGGGAATCAATCTGGATTTTCTATTGCTGTTTGGGTGGTTTACGCTGGCGTGTCTGCTGGTGAACGAGATCCGCAGTGTTTTGGAGAATCTGGTGGAGTGTGGTTACAATGTGCCGGAGTTCCTCATCAAGGGCCTGGCCGTAACACAGAAACTTATAAATGCAGAAACTGAAAAGACGAATTAGGAAAGGAAGGTAAAATTATGCCCGAAATCAACACCAACAACATGACACCAGAGGAGCTCAACGACCACATCAACGGCCATCCCGGCGGGAAGGGACCGGCTACATACTGCGGCCACACTACCCCCTACGGTCCAGCCACCGGCCAGGAGGACTCCCGCGCCCACGATCCGAACCCCAATGACGGCAGCACGGACAAGCCGGTCATGCCGCCGGTGAAGCCCCGGCCGCATCACAACAGCGACCAGGATCCGGACCATGGGCCCGGCGTGAAATAGGCTGTTGCGATATCGCAACGGTTGTGACGTCACAACTTTTGGCCCTGGGGGATCCCGGGGCCTTATTTTGATTGGAGGTAACCTATGATCAGTAATTGCGGCCACGACGAGCGTGGCAAGTATACCGGCGGCCAGGCAGGGGATCAGACCAGCCATGAGTGGGCTGCGATCCCGTGGTACAACAGGCCGTGGAACTATGTGCTGAGGCACCCGGATACCAAGGTGCGCCAAAAGATCGCTGAGCTAGCCAGGGCGGCAGCGGGCAACGATATGATCGGCTACGATCAGGGAGACAGGTACAGCTTTTGGCAGCGCCTGCAGGAGGCTGGCTATGATCCGGCCAAGATCACGGCCCCCTGTGAGTCTGACTGCAGCGCCGGCGTGGCGGCTATCGTTAAGGCGGTCGGGTATCTGACGGGCAATACCAAGCTGCAGGGCGTCAGTATCTACTGCTACACCGGCAATCTGCGGGCAGCGCTGAAGACAGCCGGTTTTGAGGTGCTGACAGCCAGCAAGTACCTGGCCAGCGACAAGTACCTGCAGGCCGGGGACGTCTTGCTGTACGAGGGACACCACACCGCCATCAACCTGGATGATGGGGCCAGCGCCGAGACTGCTGTTACATACACTGAGGGCTTCCAGCGGGCCGCAGACGGCCGCCGCTGGTGGTATCAGTATTCTGACGGCACATATGCCTGCAACGGCTGGTACTGGCTCACAGAGCGCACCGGTGGAACATCCGGCTGGTATCTGTTCGACGCCGAGGGCTACATGCTGACCGGCTATCAGGTGGATTCGGCGGGAGACGCATTCCTCCTCTGTCCGGAGCCAGGGATCCACGAGGGTCAGTGTATGGTTACTGATGGCCGCGGCGCACTACAGATAGTGGGTCAGTATGACTTCGACCAGCACCAGTACGTGATGGGGTAGGACATAATAATAGCGGGCTTCCGGCTATACCGGTGGCCCGTCTGATTATTCCAGCCCTGAAAAGAAATCTTCAAAGGAGCAGTTGAAAATCTTCTTCATCGCAACTAGTTCGCTGACTTTGATATTCATGCGGTTTGTTTCAAGCTTTGCGTATGTGCTCTTTGAAAGATCAATTCCCATAGCTCCCATTCGGGCAATGACCATATCTTGCGTGAGCTTAGCATTTCGGCGTAGGGTCTGTATATTCTGTCCTATATCCATGTCTGGGCGCAATTTCTGCATGGCTTTCCCCTCCTGAACTTTCGCTATTGCGAAATATTATCTTGATTCTACAGTGCATAGATAATATAATGTTTCGTAATAGCGAATTATTTATTCAGGAGGGGATAGTAATGAAAAAACATTGGATTGATGACCTGTTACAGCGCCTATACCGCAATTCGGACGATGACCTGCTACGGCAATTCAAAGCCGCCGAGGCAGAGTCCAAAGCAGAAGGCGGCCCGCAGCCGGACCCGGCAGGGTTTGAACGGCTGTGGAAGAAACTGATCAATGAGCATGAGAAGGGCGGCGCCCGGGGATGACCCGGGACGTGCTCCGCCAAAGATTGAGATTGCACCCCCGTTTGCGGTTGGGGCCAGTTATATTATCTAACGAGAGAGGGGGTATAATTCCTCTCATAGTAGTGGGCAGTTTTTCACTTTGTGATGTTTGCTTATTGCTATTTCCTTCCTATATATACTACTTTCTTCCATTCTATTAGACACAATAAAGTCACAAGCAAACCCTGTAAGTACCGTAACTACGTTGTTTTTATGACCAAAATGTTAATTTTGTATTAACTTGTTGAATAAATTCCGGCTTAGTGCTACAATAAGTAAGATTGTATCGTAGGCGCAGCAGCTGTATCCATGTAAAACCAAGGAATAAGCGGGACTGAGATGACAAATACTAGAAATTATTAAGAAGCAGTGTGGATGCGCCGGTTGGAAATGTATTTTATATAAGGAAGAAGTTAGGAGAGTATACCATGAACGTAATTGAGAAAGTGTTCGGGACTCACAGTGAGAGAGAGCTGAAGCTGATCAGGCCTATCGTAGCGAAGATTGAAAGCCTGCGCCCGGAGATGGTGGCAAAGTCCGACGAGGAACTGCGCGACCAGACCAGGATTTTTAAGGAGCGGCTGGAAAAGGGAGCTACCCTGGACGATATTTTGCCTGAGGCATTTGCCACTGTCCGTGAGGCGGCAAGAAGAACGCTGAATATGGAGCATTTCCCCGTGCAGCTGATCGGCGGCATTGTACTGCATCAGGGACGTATCGCAGAGATGCGTACAGGTGAAGGTAAGACGTTGGTATCCACCTGTCCCGCATACCTGAATGCGCTGGCGGGAAAAGGCGTACAGATCGTTACGGTCAATGACTATCTGGCAAAGCGTGACGCGGAGTGGATGGGACAGGTTCATCAGTTCCTGGGACTGACCGTGGGCGTGGTTTTAAATGATATGAATTCCGATGACCGCAGAAAGGCCTATGCCTGCGACATCACCTATGTGACCAACAACGAGCTGGGATTCGATTACCTGCGCGATAACATGTCCATTTACAAGGAGCAGCTGGTTCTGCGGGATCTGGACTACTGCATCATCGACGAGGTTGACTCCGTTCTGATCGACGAGGCGAGAACGCCCCTGATCATTTCCGGGCAGAGCGGCAAGTCCACCAAGCTGTACGAGGTCTGCGACATTCTGGCCCGCCAGCTGGAGAAGGGCACCGTTTCCAAGGAGTTCTCCAAGATCGACGCCATCATGGGCGAAGATGTGGAGGAGACCGGCGACTTCGTGGTGGATGAGAAGGATAAGGTGGTAAACCTGACCGAGGACGGCGTAAAGAAAGTGGAGGATTTCTTCCACATCGAGAACCTGGCCGACCCGGAGAACCTGGAGATCCAGCACAATATTATTCTGGCCCTGCGCGCCAACTACCTGATGTTCCGCGACAAGGACTATGTGGTGAAGGACGGCGAGGTTCTGATCGTCGACGAGTTCACCGGCCGTATTATGCCGGGCCGCCGTTATTCCGACGGTCTGCACCAGGCCATCGAGGCCAAGGAGCACGTGAGCGTGCGCCGCGAGAGCCGCACCCTGGCCACCATCACCTTCCAGAACTTCTTTAACAAGTTCAAGAAGAAAGCGGGTATGACCGGTACCGCCCAGACCGAGGAGAAGGAGTTCCGTAACATCTACTCCATGGACGTTATCACCATCCCCACCAACCGTCCCATGATCCGTAAGGATATGGAGGATGCGGTTTACAAGACTAAGAAAGAAAAGTACAAAGCGGTTGTGGAGTCCGTGCAGGAAGCCCACGACAAGGGACAGCCGGTTCTGGTGGGCACCATCGCCATCGAGACCTCCGAGCTGCTCAGCAACATGCTGCGCAAGCGCGGTATTCCCCATAAAGTATTGAACGCCAAGTTCCACGAGCTGGAGGCTGAGATCGTGGCGGACGCCGGTATCCACGGCGCCGTGACCATCGCCACCAACATGGCCGGCCGTGGTACGGATATCAAGCTGGACGACGAGGCCAAGGAGCTGGGCGGATTAAAGATCATCGGCACAGAGCGCCATGAGTCCCGCCGTATCGATAACCAGCTGCGCGGACGTTCCGGACGTCAGGGAGACCCGGGTGAATCCCGCTTCTACCTGTCCCTGGAGGACGATCTGCTGCGCCTGTTCGGCTCAGACCGTCTGATGAAGATGTTCGAGGCCATGGGCGTGCCCGAGGGTGAGCAGATTGAGCACAAGATGCTCTCCAACGCCATCGAGAAGGCCCAGATGAAGATCGAGAGCAACAACTACGGCATCCGTGAGCAGCTGCTCAAGTATGACGAGGTGAACAACGAGCAGCGCGAGGTGATTTATCAGGAGCGCCGTAAGGTTCTGGACGGCGACAACATGCGCGATCTGGTTCTGAAGATGATCACCGACATCGTGGAGAACGCCGTGGATATGTCCATCTCCGACGAGCAGACTCCCGAGAACTGGGATCTGAAGGAATTAAATACCCTGCTTCTGCCGGTGATTCCGTTAAAGCCCATCACGCTGACGGAAGAGCGCAAGAAGATGAAGAAGAACGAGTTAAAGCACATGCTCAAGGAAGAGGCCATCAAGCTGTACGAGACCAAGGAGGCCGAGTTCCCAGAGCCGGAGCAGATCCGCGAGATCGAGCGCGTGGTGCTTTTGAAGGTCATCGACAACAAGTGGATGGCTCACTTGGACGATATGGATCAGCTGCGCGAGGGCATCGGCCTGCAGGCTTACGGTCAGCGCGATCCGGCGGTTGAGTACAAGATGCAGGGCTATGAGATGTACGAGGCCATGATGGCTTCCATCCAGGAGGAGACCGTGCGCATCCTGTTCCACATCCGCGTGGAGCAGAAGGTGGAGCGCGAGCCCGCCGCCAAGGTGACCGGCACCAACAAGGACGATTCCTCTCCCAGCGCACCCAAGAAACGCGCCGAGCAGAAGATTTACCCCAACGATCCCTGCCCCTGCGGTTCCGGCAAAAAGTATAAGCAGTGCCACGGAAGAATCAAATAAAAGGGAATTTTTTCCAGATAGAAAAGGCCGGTATGCATTGGCATTTACCGGCCTTTTAAAATAAGGCGGCCCAAAACGGCCCCACAAATTAAATTTTATGAAAGAAGGTGAAGCTGTGGTTGAGTTAGATAATTTTAAGTATACGTTGTCAACGTATGACAAACCATTAGTGGAAGTGAGGGATTCACTTTGACCTGGACAACAAGGTCAGACGAATCGCTGAATTAGACAAATCCATGGAGGAGCCGGGCTTTTGGGACGACCCCGAGAAATCCACGCGTATGGTCCGCGAGGCCAAGAACTTAAAGGACGACGTGGAGACTTACCGGGAGCTGGAACAGGAGTACGACGATATCCAGGTGATGATCCAGATGGGCTACGAGGAGAACGACGCTTCCGTGATCCCGGATATCCAGGAGATGCTGGATCATTTTATCAAAACGCTGGAGGACATGCGCTTAAAGCTGCTCCTGTCCGGCGAGTACGACAAGAACAACGCCATTCTGCGCCTGAACGCGGGCGCGGGCGGCACGGAGTCCTGCGACTGGTGCAGCATGCTCTACCGTATGTACTGCCGCTGGGCGGAGCGCAAGGGCTTCAAGTACGAGGTGCTGGACTTCTTAGACGGCGATGAGGCGGGCATCAAGTCCGTCACCATCCAGGTGAACGGGGAAAATGCCTACGGCTATCTGCGCTCCGAGCACGGCGTGCACCGCCTGGTGCGCATCTCGCCCTTCAACGCGGCGGGCAAGCGCCAGACTTCCTTTGTGTCCTGCGACGTGATGCCCGACATCGAGGCAGACCTGGACGTGGAGGTCAATGCGGACGATATCCGCGTGGACACCTACCGTTCCAGCGGCGCGGGCGGCCAGCATATCAACAAGACTTCCTCGGCCATCCGCATCACCCACATGCCCACCGGCATCGTGGTGACCTGCCAGAACGAGCGGTCCCAGTTCCAGAACAAGGATAAGGCCATGCAGATGTTGAAGGCCAAGCTGTACATGCTCAAGCAGCAGGAGAGCGCGGCCAAGGCCGCGGGCATCCGCGGCGAGGTGAAGGACATCGGCTGGGGTAACCAGATCCGTTCCTACGTGCTTCAGCCCTACACCATGGTCAAGGACCACCGGACCGGTGAGGAGAGTGGCAATGTGGACGCGGTGCTGGACGGCAGCATCGATTCCTTCATCAGCGCCTACCTGCGCTGGATGAGCCTGGGCTGCCCTAACAAGAACGCGTCGGTTGACGACTGACAAGCGCGACTTCAATACGCAAGATAAACCGTTTGCCGCGGCATCCGGCCCCCTTTTGGGGGACGGGGCCGCGGTATTTTGAATGGAAGGGCCGCCTGGGGAGAACATTGGTGTCCGCGCCGTTTCCCGGGCTTGCGTTTTTGCGCGTACACGCCCATAAAAATGAAAAATCAGTTGCATTTTCATGGGAAATGTGCTAACATCTTCCACATGAGTACAGATGTATTTCTAATACGGACATATGGACGGGGGCGGTTCACAGGCCGCCGGAGATCAGATTTCGTGAAAGGACGTATATGGAGGACAAGAGTAAATACTTTGTAGTAAAACAGAAGGCGGTGCCGGAAGTGCTTTTAAAGGTGGTTGAGGCCAAAAAGCTGCTGGAATCGGAGCGCGCGATCACAGTGCAGGAGGCCACCGACAAGGTGGGCATCAGCCGCAGCTCGTTTTATAAGTACAAGGACGACATTTTCCCGTTCTACGACAACACCAAGGGAAAGACGATCACTCTGGTGGTCCAGATGGATGACGAGCAGGGGCTGCTCAGCGACCTGCTGCACGTGGTGGCGGTCTACAAGGCCAATATTCTGACCATCCACCAGAGTATCCCGGTCAACGGCGTGGCCACGCTGACCCTCAGCGTGGAGGTGCGGGAGAACACGGGGAATGTGTCCAGCATGGTGGAGGAGCTGGAGGAGCTGGACGGCATCCACTATGTGAAGATACTGGCCAGGGAGTGAGAGACGGCCTTTCGGGGCCGGTATGATTTTGCCGCAAAGGGCGGCGGGACGGGCAGGGACTGCCCATTCAATCAATGACAGGGAGTGTGTGGACATGATAAAAGTAGCGGTAATGGGATACGGGACCATCGGTTCCGGCGTAGCGGAGATATTGGATCAGAACCGGGATGTGATCGCCGGGCAGGCGGGGCAGGATGTGGAATTAAAGTACGTCCTGGATCTGCGGGATTTTCCGGACAGCCCGGTGGCGGACAAGATTGTCCACGATTTTAAGGTGATCGAGCAGGACGGGGAAGTGGAGATTGTGGTGGAGACCATGGGCGGCCTGAATCCGGCCTACCCCTTCGTGAAGGCCTGCCTGGAGGCCGGCAAGCATGTAATCACCTCCAACAAGGCGCTGGTGGCGGCCTACGGCACCGAGCTGTTGCAGATCGCCCGGGATAAAAACGTGAATTTCTTTTTTGAGGCCAGCGTAGGCGGCGGCATCCCCATCATCCGGCCCCTGTACCGCTGCCTGATGGGCGAGCGCATCGAGGAGATCACCGGCATTTTAAACGGCACCACCAACTTTATTCTGACCAAGATGGATAAGGAAGGAGCTTCCTTTGAGGGCGCGCTGAAGGAGGCCCAGAACCTGGGCTATGCGGAGCGCAACCCGGAGGCGGACGTGGAGGGACACGACACCTGCCGCAAGATCGCCATTCTCACCGCCATGGCTACGGGCCGGGAGGTGAATTTCGAGGATATCTACACGGAAGGGATCACGAAGATCACGGACGTGGACTTTAAATACGCGGAGAAAATGGGAACCTCGGTGAAGCTGTTCGGAACCAGCCGTATAAGCGGCGGCCAGGTCAGCGCCTTTGTGGCCCCGGTGATGATCGGCAAGGACCATCCGCTGTACGCGGTTAGCGATGTTTACAACGGCATCATGGTGCGCGGTAATATGCTGGGAACGTCCATGTTCTACGGCAGCGGCGCAGGCAAGCTGCCCACCGCCAGCGCGGTGATCGCGGACATCATCGAGGCGGCTCAGAACATGAAGCGTAATGTCCGCCTGGGCTGGACGTCTGAGCGCCAGGCCGTGGAGCCCATGGACCGGGTTTCTTTCCGGTATTTTATCCGTATGGCGGGCACCTACCGCAACAAGGAGCAGGACGTGCGCGCCGCCTTTGGACCGGTGGAGGTGGTGGAGCTCTACGGAATGGACGAATTTGCCGTGCTCACCCGGGAGATGACCGAGGGCGAAATGAAAGCCGCGGTTTCCGGCTACAACGCGGCAGAGGCCGAGCGCTCGGAGTACGGCGTCAAGCAGACGATCCGGGCTATGGTCTAAAATTGCGTCCGGAGTGGAGTGAGCGAATTGAAAACGATCATACGATTTGTTGAATTTATGGCAGGGCAGGGGTTTCCCTGCCTGTTCCATCTTATGACGGGACTTTACTGCCCCGGCTGCGGCGGGACCCGGGCGGTCCGGGCGCTTTTCAGGGGCGACCTGGCCATGAGCTTCCAGTATCATCCGCTGGTGCTCTACATGGCGGCGGTGATTCTGGCCGAGGCGGTGAGCTTCGGGATCGCCAGGGCAACAAAAAACCCCAGATGGTTTCTGGGGCATGTGCTTGGCTTTGTCTATATCGGGGTGGGGATCATCCTGGCCAACTGGATATTTAAAAATTATATGCTGGTGTTTCAGGGCGTTGACCTGATACCGCCGTGGCCGTACTGGACAACCTAGTCCGGCACCCCTTAGGGCATCGGCAGGGAATCCATAGGCACGCCGTAAACCTGCTCGAACACCTGCTTGAACTGTTTGATCATCTCGCTGAGATAGGGCCATTTCTCCGGCTCGCGGATGGCGCTGTAGTATGCGATCATGGCGTAGCAGACAAAGAAGGTCAGAGCCACGGCCACCGCGCAGAGCACCAGGCCGATGACGGCGTGGGTGCAGAAGGATTTCTTGGGGCGGATGTCCGCGTTCCGGGACATGATGGCCATGACGATGCCGATGGCGCCGCAGATCAGACCGCTGGGGAAACAGCAGCAGGCGCAGAGCACGCCCACGATGCCGGCCACCATGGAGCAGATGGCAAGGCGCTCGGAGGAATCGCCGGGCTGGGAGTTTTTCGGCTGTTTCTGGTCGGAAGCGATATATTTATTCTGAAGATCCGGTTTTTCATTCATAATGTATGCTGGTTGCCTTTCCTGGTGATTGAACGGTAAAAATGCTATCCTGGCTATTCTATCACGAAAATTGCAGGCTGTCCAGACGGGGAACGAAGGGAATATCAAGGGAAAACCCGGCCAGGCCCGTTTCCGGGGCGGAGCGGACCGCAAGAATGTTGACAAACAGGGGAATTCAGGATATATTTGGAGCTGTGAGTTTGACAGAAGCCGTATCAATAAGAGGAAGAGCAAATGGATATTATTAAGACACTGGCAGAAGAACTGAAAATCGGCCGCGGCCAGGTGGAAGCGACTGTAAAATTAATTGACGAGGGAAACACCATCCCCTTTATCGCCCGTTACCGCAAGGAGATGACAGGCTCCCTAAACGACGAGGTGCTGCGCGATCTGGACGAGCGCCTGCGCTATCTGCGCAACCTGGAGGACCGCAAGGAGCAGGTGATCGCCTCCATCCGCGACCAGGAAAAACTGACCCCGGAGCTGGAACAGCAGATCCGCGCGGCGGCCACCCTGGTGGCGGTGGAAGATCTGTACCGCCCCTATAAGCCCAAACGCCGCACCAGAGCCACCATCGCAAAAGAGAAAGGGTTGGAGCCGCTGGCGGACCTGATTCTCATGCAGATGGCGAAGGAGCCCCTTGAAAAGGCGGCGGCCCCGTACATTTCCCAGGAAAAGGGCGTGGAGACGGCGGAGGAGGCCATAAGCGGCGCCAGGGATATTCTGGCGGAGCGGGTGTCCGACAACGCCCAGTACCGCACCTACATCCGCAGCGCCACCATGCGGGAGGGAATGCTCCAGTCCACGGCCAAGGATGAGAAAGCCCAGACGGTCTATGAGACCTACTACAACTACGAGGAGCCCATCCGGAAGGCGGCGGGCCACCGGGTATTGGCCTTAAACCGCGGCGAGAATGAGAAGGCGCTGGTGGTGAAGGTGACGGCCCCGGAGGAAACGATCCTGCGCTACCTGGAAAAACAGGTGATCGTGCGGGAAAACCCCTACACCACGCCCGCGCTGAAAGCGGTGGTGCAGGACAGCTATGAGCGTCTGATCGCCCCCTCCATTGAGCGCGAGGTGCGCAACGAGCTGACGGAGAAGGCCGAGGAGGGCGCCATCAAGGTGTTCGGCAAGAATTTAGAGCAGCTGCTCATGCAGCCCCCCATTGTGGGCCGCGTGGTGCTGGGGTGGGATCCGGCGTTCCGCACCGGCTGTAAGCTGGCTGTGGTGGACGGCACGGGCAAGGTGCTGGACACCGTGGTGATCTACCCAACCGCGCCCCAGAACCGGGTGGAGGAGTCCAAGAAGATTTTAAAGAACCTGATCAGGAAATACAACGTTTCCCTGATCTCTGTGGGCAACGGCACGGCGTCCCGGGAATCCGAGCAGATCATCGTGGACCTGCTGAAGGAGATCAAGGAGCAGGTGCAGTATGTGATCGTCAACGAGGCGGGGGCATCCGTGTACTCGGCCAGCAAGCTGGCCACCGAGGAGTTCCCGCAGTTCGACGTGGGGCAGAGGAGCGCCGTGTCCATTGCCAGAAGGCTGCAGGACCCGCTGTCCGAGCTGGTGAAGATCGACCCCAAGTCCATCGGCGTGGGCCAGTACCAGCACGATATGAACCAGAAGCGCCTGGGCGAGGCTCTGGGAGGCGTGGTGGAGGACTGCGTGAACAAGGTGGGCGTGGACTTAAACACGGCCTCCGCCTCTTTGCTTGAGTACATTTCCGGCATCAGCAAGGCCCTGGCAAAGAACATCGTGGCCTACCGGGAGGAGAACGGAGCGTTTTCCAACCGCAGGCAGCTGCTTAAGGTGGCAAAGCTGGGCCCCAAGGCCTTTGAGCAGTGCGCGGGCTTTATGCGCATTCTGGGCGGGGAGAACCCCCTGGACGCCACCAGCGTGCACCCGGAGAGCTACAAGGCTGCGGGCGCGCTTTTGGAGAAGCTGGGCTACAAGCCGGAGGAGCTGAAGGCCGGGGGACTTTCCGGGATCCGCGGCAAGGTGCGGGATTACCGCAAAATGGCCGCAGAGCTGGGCGTTGGCGAGATCACCCTCCGGGACATTGTGAGCGAGTTGGAGAAGCCGGCCCGGGACCCCAGGGATGAGATGCCAAGGCCGATCCTGAGGACCGACGTTATGGATATGAAGGACTTAAAGCCGGGAATGGTGCTCAAGGGCACAGTGCGCAACGTCATCGACTTCGGCGCCTTTGTGGACATCGGCGTGCACCAGGACGGTCTGGTACACATTTCCCAGATGACGGACCGCTACATCAAGCACCCCCTGGAGGCCGTCAGCGTGGGCGACGTGGTGGATGTGAAGGTGCTGGGCGTGGATCTGGCCAAGAACCGGATCTCCCTGACAATGAAAGGGCTGAAATAATGGTATATGAGTCGAATACGCCCCAGGAGACCTTTGAGCTGGGGAAAAGGCTGGGAGCGGAGGCGAAACCCGGCCAGGTCTACTGCCTGGACGGGGACCTGGGCGTGGGCAAAACCGTGTTCACCCAGGGATTTGCCCGGGGCCTTGGGATTACGGGGCCGGTGAACAGCCCCACCTTCACCATTGTGCAGCAGTACGAGGAAGGGCGGCTGCCGCTGTACCATTTTGACGTGTACCGAATCGGCGATATCAGCGAGATGGACGAGATCGGCTATGAGGACTGCTTTTACGGGAGCGGGGTCAGCCTGATCGAGTGGTCGGAACTGATTGAGGAGCTTCTGCCGGAACGCGCGGTGCATGTGACCATTGAAAAGGATCTGGAGCGGGGCTTTGACTTCCGCCGGATCCGGGTGGAGGGACTGGAATGAGAATACTGGGAATCGAGAGTTCGTCCCTGGTGGCCAGCGTGGCCCTGGTGACGGACGATATATTGACGGCGGAGTACACGGTGGACTTCAAAAAGACCCACTCGCAGACGCTGCTGCCCATGCTGGATGAGATCATGAACATGCTGGGTCTGGAAATGGACACGGTGGACGCCATCGCCGTGGCCGGAGGTCCCGGCTCCTTTACCGGGCTGCGCATCGGAGCCGCCACCGCCAAGGGGCTGGGTCTGGCGCTTGACAAGCCGCTGATCCATGTGCCCACGGTGGACGCCATGGCCTGGAACCTGTGGGGCGCGGCCGGTCTTGTCTGCCCCATCATGGACGCCAAACGGCGGCAGGTGTACACCGGCCTGTACCGGATGGAAAACGGCATCCAGGTGATCAAAAAACAGTGCGCAATGGATGCGGGCGAGCTGGCCGCAGAGCTGAACGGCCTGGGCCTGCCGGTGATCTTCCTGGGGGACGGGGTTCCGGTGTACCGGGAGCTGTTTGAGGAGCTGCTCACAGTGCCCTTCCGGTTCGCGCCCGCCCAGATGAACCGCCAGAGAGGCGCCTGCGTGGCGGCGCTTGGCATGTTGGTCATGACGGAAACGGCGGGCGGGTACGACGGGGCCTATGTGGTGTCCTCGGACGAGTTTACCCCGGATTACCTGAGAAAGCCCCAGGCGGAGCGGGAGCGGGAAGCCAGAATCAGCCCCGAGGGAGCCGCGGCGCGGCTGGCCGGGGACCGGTAGGGAGCGGGAAAGGAATGGCGAAAATGGAACGGACCGGTGCAGTGCGGCCCATGCGGGCGGAAGATTTGGAGAGCGTGGCGCGGCTGGAGCAGACGTGCTTTTCGGAGAGCTGGTCGGAAAACCTGCTGAGATCCGGCCTGGACAACCGGCTGGATTCCTATCTGGTCTACGAGGAGCTGGGGGCCGTGCTTGGCTACTGCGTACTGCGCACCCTGGCGGACGAAGGGGAAATCCAGCGCATCGCGGTGGATCCGGCCTTCCGCAGGCAGGGGATCGCCAGGAAATTAATGGAGTCCATGGCAGCGGTTGCCAGAATGAAGGGGGCCCGGGAGGTGGCTTTGGAGGTGCGCGAGAGCAACGTAAGCGCCCGAAAGCTCTATGAATCCTATGGTTTCCGGCAGGAGGCGGTCCGCCGGGACTATTACCGCAACCCTGCGGAGGATGCCATCATCATGTGGAACCGCAGGATTTGAAACAATTTCCACTTAAATTCGACAGGTTTTGCGTATATAATGGAGAGGAATCAGACATTCCTCTCTATTTTTAGTGATACAGGCCTCCCCGCTTAACCGGCGGGAAAACGGCCGGCCCTTACGGATCTGCGGAAAGGGGAGAGCGGATGGATGGAGGATTGAGAAAGGTGAGGGTAATCCATGAGAAAGTACAATAGGAACGGGCAGCTGGACACAGTAATCTGCAACTGCTGCGGAAAGAAATTGATTGTGGATCAGGGTATCTTGCGCGAGGGCTGCATCTGCGTTGACCACGCCTGGGATTTTTTCTCCGAGAAGGACGGGGAAATCCACCATTTTGACTTGTGCGAGAGCTGCTACGATGAACTGACGAACCAGTTTAAAATCGCGGTGGATGTGGACGAACAGGTAGAATTTCTGTAGGAAATATTAAGAAGGATTAAGGTTGTTTAAGGCTTTTCTTAACGGTATTGAGCCGTGCCCGGATCTATGGTAATGTTGAATTACACATAGACCGGGCGTTTTCATTTGCATGCAATGGACCGTCGGCGCAGCCGAGAGGTTGTCCGATCCGGCGGTCCGGCGACATTTTACATCCGCGACAGGCGGGTGGACGCTCCAGCGAAAAAGGGAGGAATTGTATTATGAAGAGAGGAAAACAACTGACAATCGGGCTGCTGATGTGCGCGCTGCTTGCCGGGCTTTTGAGCGGCTGCGGAGCCGGAAGCAGCAAGACGGCTTCGGCCACAGAGGCGGCGGTAAAGGTGGAGGCCGGTTCCTACGCCAGCGAGACCATGGCGGCGCAGAGCCAGTGGGACGGCGCGGTTATGGAGGCAGAGGGACCCCCTTTAAGCCACAACACGGAGGAGTACAATTACATCGCTGAAAACGCGTTCCTGGCGGTGGCAAACGCTCCGCTGTCCACCTTTGCGGCGGATGTGGACACGGCCTCCTACGCCAATATCCGGCGCAAAATCCTGGAGGGAAACGAGGTGCCCGCGGACGCGGTGCGCATCGAGGAGATGCTCAACTATTTTACATACGATTATCCGGAACCGACGGAGGGCGAGCCGTTTTCCGTGACCACCTATATCGGGGACTGTCCCTGGAATGAGAACCATAAGCTGTTACAGATCGGCCTGCAGGCGGAGAAGCCGGATCTGGAGGACCAGAAGCCGTCCAATCTGGTATTTCTGATCGACGTGTCCGGCTCCATGGAGTCCGCGGACAAATTGGGGCTGGTGAAACGGGCGTTTCTGCTGCTGACGGAGAATCTGCGGCCTGAGGACACGGTGTCCATCGTCACCTACGCCTCCAGCGACACGGTGGTGTTGGACGGCGTCTCAGGCGAAGAGAAAGCCGCAATCATGACCGCCATTGAGAATCTGACCGCAGGGGGCAGTACGGACGGCTCCAAGGGCATTGAGACGGCTTACCGGCTGGCTGAGGAGCATTTTCAGAAGGACGGCAACAACCGGGTGATTCTGGCCACGGACGGCGATTTAAACCTGGGTCTCACCAGCGAGGGGGACTTGACCCGCCTGATCCAGAAGAAAAAGGAAAGCGGCGTGTTCCTGTCCGTCATGGGCTTTGGCACGGGAAATATCAAGGACAACAAGATGGAAGCGCTGGCGGACAACGGAAACGGCCAGTACGCTTATGTGGACAGTCTGATGGAAGCGAAACGGGTGCTGGTGGAGGAACTGGGCGGCACGCTGTTTACCGTGGCCAAGGACGTCAAGCTCCAGGTGGAGTTTAATCCGGCTAAGGTCAAGGGCTACCGGCTGATCGGCTACGAGAACCGCCTGATGGAAGCCAGGGATTTTGACGACGACGCCAAGGACGGCGGCGAGATCGGTGCGGGCCACCGGGTGACCGCGCTCTACGAGCTGGTGCCGGCCGGATCGGACGAGGATTTGGGAGAGGTGGAGCTCAAATACGGCGCGGGAAATGCCTCAGCGGCCGGAAACGGTGAGAACGGCGGGGCAGAGGCGAAACCGGCGGAAGGGGCCCCCGCACCGGGCGCGGACTCCGAGTGGCTGACGCTCAAAGTGCGCTACAAAGAGCCGGACGGGGATCAGAGCCGCCTGCTGGAGTATCCGGTGGACGACAGCGCGGTCTGCCGGGAACTGCCGCCGGACATGCGCTTCGCCTCCTGCGTGGCCCAGACCGGTATGCTGCTGCGGGACTCCGAGTACGCGGGCGGCTCCAGCTACAAGGCCATCGCGGCCGAGCTGGAGCGGGTGGACGGCCTTCACGGCGACCCGTACAAGGAAGAATTTCTCTATCTGGTGAAGCGGCTGGCTGCGATGTGAGGGCCTGCCTGCGGGAAAGTTTTGCCGGGAACGCAACATTTCCCGGCGCCCACTTGATTATTTCCGTCCAGTTGTGTTATGATTCAGCAAGGAATAATATATGTAACGGTTCAGATGGCTCATCTTCTTGACCGGAAAAGATCGGTCAAGAAGCATCGGATATCCATCCGATGTAAAAATTGGCACGAAAATCCGCCTACAAGCAAGCTTGACGCGGCTTCCCGCGCCAATTTTCCCGCCGTCTGAACTGTTACGAATATATAGAGAATGAGGACAAACCTATGCTGGATATATGTTTATTGGGAACAGGCGGGATGATGCCGCTGCCCTACCGCTGGCTCACATCCATGATGGCCCGGTGCGGCGGCAGCAACCTGCTAATCGACTGCGGCGAGGGCACGCAGATTGCGCTTAAGGAGAAGGGCTGGAGCCCCAAACCCATCGACGTGATCTGCTTTACCCATTACCATGCGGACCACATCAGCGGCCTTCCGGGGCTGCTGTTGACCATGGGAAACGCTGAGCGGACCGAGCCGCTGACGCTTGTAGGCCCCAAGGGGCTGGAGCGGGTGGTGGGAGCTCTGCGCACCATCGCCCCGGAGCTGCCTTTTGAGCTGCGCTTTATCGAGCTGGCGGAGAACCGGGAGCGGCTGCAGCTGGGCCCCTATGTGATCGACGCCTACCGGGTGAACCACAACGTGATCTGTTACGGTTACGCTGTCTCCATCCTCCGAACCGGCCGTTTCGACGTGGACAAGGCCCGGGAGCAGGAGATTCCCCAGAAGTTCTGGAGCCGTCTGCAGAAGGGCGAGGAGATCGAGCACGAGGGACGCCTGCTGACGCCGGATCTGGTGCTGGGGCCGGACCGGAAGGGACTTAAGGTGGTCTACTGCACGGACACCCGCCCGGTGCCCGTGATCGCGGAGTACGCCGAAGGGGCGGACCTGTTCATCTGCGAAGGTATGTACGGCGAGAAGGAGAAGGCCGCCAAGGCCCGGGAGTACAAGCACATGACCTTTTACGAAGCGGCGGAGCTGGCCAAAAAGGCCCAGCCCGCGGAAATGTGGCTGACCCATTACAGCCCCTCTCTGACCAGGCCCGAGGAGTATATGAACGAGGTACGCCAGATTTTCCCACGGGCAAAGGCCGCAAAGGACGGCTGGACGGTGGAACTGGGATTTGCGGAAGATTAGATCAAAGGCCTGCGGGCAGATGGAGATTAGGGAAATGAACGAAGATGTTTTAATACTGGCGATTGAGAGCTCCTGCGACGAGACGGCCGCAGCTGTGGTGAAAAACGGGCGGACCGTGCTGTCCAACGTGATTTCCTCACAGATCAGCACCCACACGATTTACGGCGGGGTGGTACCGGAGATCGCGTCCAGAGAGCACATCAAGGCGGTTAATTACGTGATAAGGCGCGCGCTGGCGGAGGCCGGTGTGGGGCTTCCGGAGATCACGGCGGTGGGCGTCACCTACGGGCCCGGGTTAGTGGGCGCTCTTTTGGTGGGCGTGGCGGAGGCCAAGGCCCTGGCTTACGCGGCGAAGAAGCCGCTGATCGGCGTGCATCATATTGAAGGCCATGTTTCGGCCAATTTCATCGAGCATCCGGACCTGGAGCCGCCGTTTGTGTGTCTGATTGTGTCCGGCGGCCACACGCATCTGGTGATCGTGAAGGATTACGGCAAGTTTGAGATTCTGGGGCGCACCAGGGACGATGCCGCAGGGGAGGCATTTGACAAGGTGGCCCGTGCGGTGGGGCTGGGATACCCCGGCGGCCCCAAGGTGGACAGGACGGCCCGGGAGGGGAACCCCCACGCCATCGAGTTTCCCCGGGGCAAGGTGGACGGCTCGCCCTACGACTTCAGCTTCAGCGGCTTAAAGTCCGCGGTTCTCAACCACATCAACCACGCGAAAATGACCGGCGAGGAGATCCATGTGCCGGATTTGGTGGCATCCTTCCAGAATTCGGTGGTGGACTCCCTGGTGAGCCGCACTGTGATGGCGGCGAAGGAGTACGGCTACGGGCAGGTGGCCATCGCGGGCGGGGTGGCGTCCAACACGGCGCTGCGCGCAGCCATGGAGCAGGCCTGCAACAAGGCGGGGATCCGGTGCTGTTATCCGTCCCCTGTTCTGTGCACGGACAACGCGGCCATGATCGGAGCGGCCGCCTACTATGAATACTGCAATGGAAATATTGCGGGCTGGGATCTGAATGCAGTGCCGAACTTAAAGCTGGGGGAGCGGTAATGATGGGAGCGGAGGCTAAGAATGCGGTTTGCACCGCGGTGGTGCTGGCAGCGGGCAGAGGAACCCGTATGGGGATAAGCCAGGCCAAGCAGTACCTGGAGATCGGCGGGAAGCCGGTGCTGGCCTATGCGCTGGAGGCGTTCCAGCAGTCCCCCGCAATCGATGGCATCGTGCTGGTGACGGACCGGGATCACATGGAATACTGCAGAACGGAGATTGTGGAGCCTTACGGAATCCGCAAGGTTTCGGTGTATGCGGAGGGCGGCCGGGAGCGCTACGAGAGCGTCTGGAACGCCCTGAAGGCCATCGCCCCTGCTCCTGACAGACAGTACGTGTTTATTCACGACGGCGCGCGCCCCTTTGTCACTCCGGAAATAATCGGGCGGGCGTATAAAGCGGTACAAAAATGGAAAGCATGTGTGGTAGGGATGCCGGTGAAGGACACGATCAAGGTGACGGACGCGGACGGGGACATAGTGTCCAGCCCGGACCGCCGTCTGGTGTGGATGGCCCAGACGCCCCAGGTTTTTGAGCTGGAGCTGATCCGGGAAGCGATGAGACGCCAGCTGATGGAGGACTGCAGCCGGATTACCGACGACGCCATGGTGGTGGAGCGGCAGATGGGCGTGCGGGTCCATATGGTGGAGGGCAGCTACGAGAACATCAAAATCACCACGCCGGAGGACCTGGACATCGCGGAAGTTTTTGCGAAACAGCAGAGAACGGGCCGGTTCTGAGCCACGGTTTTTCCCGTTAAATAAGGGAAAAACAAGGTTTTTGAAAAAAATTAAAAAAAGTTTTATAAAGTGCTTGACAAATAATGAAATATTTTGTATTATAGACGAGCTGGTTCACGAGAGCAAACAACGAACAGCACATGGAGAGATATCGAAGTGGTCATAACGAGGCGGTCTTGAAAACCGTTTGTCCGCAAGGGCGCGTGGGTTCGAATCCCACTCTCTCCGCTGGCAAGGTTTCATCGCCCGAGTTAATAATATAGAGCAACAAAGATTTAGCCAAGCAGAAGTACCCAAGTGGCTGAAGGGGCTCCCCTGGAAAGGGAGTAGGTCGTTAGTAGCGGCGCGAGGGTTCAAATCCCTCCTTCTGCGTTCGACATAAGCGCCTGGCGCGAATGTCAGACAGAACCTTGAAAATCAAAGATTGAACAGTATGTAAAACCCTGAAAATTCTAAA
>NZ_CABJCG010000039.1 GCF_902364025.1 Enterocloster lavalensis | reverse complement strand
GTACGCACGGTGGTGTGAGAGGACGGGAGTTAATCACTCCCTCCTACTCGATTGGAGCGTTCGGCGGCTCAGGCTTAATGCGTGTCACCTGTTGCCCGCCGCCTGCCCCCTTTCGCATTTTGTTCGGGTTCTGTCATGATCAGATTATAAAGAGCTTCCCCAGCTCAGGCTGCCTCGTCCTGACCCCGCAGTGGCGCAGCGCGCTCCACAGCGTAGCCTGATGGCTGGTGATGACCGGGAGGCCCAGATCCGTCTCCAGCGCGCCCACGAAGCCCAGGGTGTCCAAAGCCATACAGCTGAGGAAGAATACGTCGGCCCCCTTTAAATCCATGGCCTTGGAGTTTCGGTAGAGAAACGGCTTTTCCACGTCAGGAATCCGGCGGCCCGGAACGCCGGACATGTCCATACCGGCAATATTGGTCACATGAATTCCATTATTTTCCAAAAACTGCCGTTCTGCCTCGTTGGTGGCGTCGGGATAGGGGGTCAGTACGGCCACCGTTTTCGCCTCAAGGGCCTTCAGCGCTTCCATCACGGCCGTGCTGGTGGTGAGGCCCGGAGAGCCGCTGGCAGTTTCGATCCGTTTAATGCACTCCTGATCCCAGCCTATTCCCTTGATGAAGCTTCCCGACGTGCAGCCGAACACGATCAAATCCAGGTTCTGCCCTTTGTATTTCGCCGCCGTGCTCTCCAGCTGATCCGTGAGAATCGCCAGACCCTCGGGGGTGGGGCCGGGGAACGGCATTTTCATGGACGAGAAGGAAACCCCTTCCGGTGCATAAATATGAAACGCGTGCTCGATGTTTTCCCCGGGCATGGGACTGATTAACCCGATTCTTGCCCTCCAACCATACATGATTACCACATCCTTTCTGTGTGCGATCCGGTTTGTGCGGAATTTGTAAGATGTTATCATACTTTGTCACCAACCGGCAGGTTGATGACAAGAGATACGTTTCCTTGATTATACGGTTTTTTCTCTACGAAAACATTGTGCATGGGAACATTATAATGAAAGGGCAGGCGGCCTGGCAGTGTTTGTTTCAACATCCCAATTTTTTGTTCGTTCTGTTCTCCTACAGGTCAGTCCCGTTCCTTTCGCGGAGTTTTCCCGTCATAGAGCTTGCGCAGCACAGTGCCGCAGGGCGGAAGCTCCCGTCTCATGCGCTCCAGCACCGGAGTATAGCCCAGGTCTGTGATGGGCAGATCGACGCGCACATTGTTTAAGGCGCTCAGGCACATGCCTTCCAGAATCTCGAACCCGTGACAGGCCGTGTCGATGTTGCAGGAGTGAACCGCCGAATCGTCCTCGATCCACCGGGCGAACTGGGTATAGTAGGGGGTCTGGATGGGCACCTGCTGGTGATTGCGCCAGCCCGGGTCCTTGCCGGTCACCAGACGGCCGCCGGTTTCCCTAGTGCAGGCGCCCCAAAAGCCGTCGGTCTCCGCGTACATATAGCCGTCGGTGCCGTAAACGGTTAGTCGGTTGTCGCTGCTGGAAAATTCCGGCGGGTTGTGGGCCTCGCTTAAATAGCCGCACTCGATGTAGGCCCGGACGCCGTTTTCCAGCTCCATGGTGCCAAAAAGGTAATCCGGCGCCGGGTGCGAGTCCTCCAGGGTGGCGGGCCCGTGTATGTGTCCGGCCACCCATTTGGCCCGATGCCCGCCGTTGATCCACAACGTGTAGTCCACATAGTGGGTGCCCAGCTGGGAGAACCAGGCCTGGGTTTCCGCATGGATTTTGCGGATTTCTCCGATGACCCCGACATCGATCTTCTCCTTCATCCGCTGGAACTGGGACAAATATTTCTGCTGATGGCAGACCACGGCCTTGACGCCGTTCTCGTGGCAGAGGCGGGCCATTTCCCGGGCCTCCTGCAGGGATTCGGCCATGGGCTTTTCCAGGGAAACAGCCTTCACGCCGTATTTGATCCCCAGCTTAATCAGGTTCAGGCGCATGTCCGGGTAGGTGACAAATACAAACACCTCCGGGCGCACGGTCTTTAACATTTCCTCCGCATCCAAAAATCTGGGGACCTGCTCCAGATGATATTCCGACGCAACCTGGTCCATGGCGGCCTGGTCGATATCGCAGAGCCCTACTATCTCGTAATAATCGGGATTCTCCAAAAGCCCATGAATGTGGATTCTCCCGCGCACGCCAAGACCCATGACGGCAACTGTATGTCTGCTCATATGAATTTTCTCCTTTAGAATGATTCTGAACCCTGAAAATGTTTCATGTAAATATGTAAATTCCGCCCTGCCTCGCCACGCCGTCCGAATCCAGGGCGGCCACGGCCGGACTGACACCCGGTTTACCGTACAGGGCCCTGTATAGGGCGGTTCCGGAAACGCCCAGCGTCTTGGCGATGAAGCTGATAAAATATGTCCCTCCATATGGATGTCCCCTGCAAAAATCCGGCGTAATTGATTTCGGCCATATTATAACAGCAACCGGGGGTGGGGTCAATAAAAATTGTATATTTTGCATTAAATATGTTACAAATACCTGTAATTTTGTTGCTTTTACTGTGCAGAATGCACTATAGTAAAGTGCGCGAAATGTAGCAAAAATTTGTACAAAACAAAAAACAACATACCAATTTGTGTGAAATGGACATTAAAGGTATGATGAATTTATGGGATGATTAAGCAAATAATATACAAAAGACACGATAAAACAACCTAAAAAGCGGATTAAATTTAAAAAATAGTTAAAAAGCTATTTACAAACATCATATGTTATGGTAGTATAAGGACAGATGAAATGAAATTGTACACAATAATTACTTGCAAATGTCGACTGGAAACTGACAAAATGACGGCGGGGTTCACGCGGGAAGGGGGATCCGATGCGCAAAGATTTAAAAGAATTTCAGAATATTGATGTGCTTCCGATGGCCACGGCCCAGAAGGTCAAGACCATGATCATCCAGCGCCAGATGAAGCCGGGAGACAGGCTTCCGACGGAGAAGGAGCTGGCCGACCTGTTCGGGGTGAGCCGCTCCACGCTGCGGGAGGCGATGAAGTTCCTGAGAGCGGAGAACGTGGTTGTGATCCGCCAGGGAAGCGGAACCTTTGTCAGCGCGGGAACCGGAATCGGTGAGGACCCGCTGGGGCTGCATTTCACCAATCAGGAGAATCTGATTGAGAACCTGTTTGAGACGCGTATGCTGATCGAACCGCAGATCGCCGGGCTGGCCTGTCATAGGGCGACGCCCCAGGACATCAAGAACCTGGAGCGGCTGGTGGCGGAGATGGAACGCTGCGAGGTGAACAGCAAGGTCACGGCGGAGCTGGACGCCCAGTTCCACACCGGGGTGGCGGAGTGTACGCACAACGAAGTCCTGATCCGGGTGGTGCCGATCATCATCGAATCCATCCGCAGAAGCCATGTGGAGACACATGACGATCTGGAGAGCTTCAAGCGGGCGAAGCGCAGCCACATGGGAATCTGTAAAGCCATTGCCGCAGGCGATTTCGTGGAAGCCAAGTTTCAGGCCGAGCGGCATGTGTGGGAAACATTAAATGATGTAAGAGAAATGGAGGAACGAAAATGAAAAAAAGACTGTTTGCAAAGAAAACGCTGGCGATGACCATGGCGGCTCTGATGGCTGCCGGGATGCTGGCGGGCTGCTCCTCAGGCAGCAAGGAAACCACTGCCGCTCCGGCTGGCGACACCGCCGCAGCTGCGGCTGACACGACGGCGGCGGGCGGAGACGCGGCCCCGGCGGAGGGAAGCGGCGAGGCGGTTACCATCAAGTTCCGCTACTGGGCGGACAACACGGACTATTCCGCTCTGATGCAGGAGATCATTGCGAAGTTCAACGCTGAGAACGGCAAGGGAATTACCGTTGTGGGCGAGGAGAGCCCCTGGGACGGCGGCGCCTACTCCGAGAACCTGTTCAACGCCAAGATGGGCGGCGGCGACGTGGACTGCGCAACCTGGAAGCTGACGTCCACTCCCCTGTTTGTGAACAACGACCTGCTGGCCGATCTGACCCCCATGATCGACGGCTGGGACAAAAAGGACGACATTGACGAGAACATTTACGATATCATGAAGCAGGCCGGCGGCAGCGACAGCATCTATGTGATGCCCTGGAACATTCAGGTATTGTATGTATACTACAGACCGTCCATTTTTGAGGCGGCCGGCGTGGAGGTTCCCAAGACCTACGAGGAATTCCTCACCGCCATCGAGAAGTGCACCATGGATACCGACGGCGACGGCAAGACCGACGTTTACGGCTTCGGTATGAGAGGCGCCAAGGGCGGACAGGAGCCGTGGGGCAGCTTTGTCTACGGCCGCGGCGGCAACTTCGAGGATATGACCACGCCTGAGGCAGTTCAGGGCATGCAGGATTTCATCGACATCTACACCAAGGGTTATGTGCCGCCGACAGCGACCAGCGACGGCTTCAACGAGATTATCGCCAACTTTAAGTCCGGCTTAACCGCCATGACGATCCACCACACCGGTTCCTCCGCAGATATGGAAGCGACCTTCGGCGACGACGTGTCCGCATTCCCGTTCCCGGCAGGCAAGGGCCAGTGGACCTCCATGGGCGACACCGAGACTGTTATCTTTGAGTCCTGCCAGAATAAGGAAGCTGCCTTTGAGTGGGTATCCTACTTAGCGGCGGGCGAAGGTCAGAAGATGTGGTGCGAGGGCACCGGCAACGTTCCGGTCAGCAAGACTGTGCAGGCGGGCGACTTCTTCCAGAGCAACCGTTTCATGAAGGCATCCATCGACGGACAGAGCTATGCGGGCATCCTGCCCATCCTGGACACCACAACCGAGTGGATTTCCACCCTGTGGCCCAACACCGTATCCCAGGCCCTGACCGGCAGCATCACCGCTGAGCAGTGCATGAAGACCCTTCAGGAGGGATTATACCGATAACCGTAACTAACCGATGGGGTTGCAGCGAAAACTGCAGCCCCATAAATCAGAAGGGGGAGTTGATTAATGGTCAAGAAACGATCCATATGGCCATACCTGCTGGTTGCTCCGGCAGTTCTCATCATCTTATGCGTGGTGTTCATACCAGTCATCAACGCTATTTCCATGAGTTTCCAAAATTACGACCTGCGCAGACCGAAGGAGATTGCATTTAACGGAGTTGCCAACTACGCCAAGGCCTTCGGAGACCCATTGTTCTGGGGAGCGCTCTGGAGAACCATCGTGTGGGTGGTGGCAGGCGTTGGTTTCCAGTTTCTGTTCGGATTCATTCTCGCCCTTCTGCTGAACCAGAAGTTCGTGGGGCGCGGAATGGTGCGCGCGGTGAGCATGATTCCCTGGGTGACCCCGGGCGTGCTGATCGGCCTGATGTGGCGCTGGATTTACGACGGTAACTTCGGCGTGCTGAACGACCTGTTGTTAAAGATTCACGCCATCGGGGATAAGATTCCGTTCCTGTCCCAGGTGGGAACCGCGTTCCCAAGCGTGATTGTGACCATCGTCTGGCAGGGTATTCCGTTCTTCGCGCTCATGCTGCTTGCGGCCCTGCAGGGCGTTTCCACGGAAATGTACGAGGCGGCCGACATCGACGGCGCGACGGCCTGGCAGAAGCTGATCTACGTGACGCTTCCGTCCATCAAGAACACGATTTTCGTCACCGGCCTGCTGCGTGTGATCTGGGTGGCCAACTCCGTGGACGTAATCTTCAACATGACGGAGGGCGGACCGGCCTACTCCACACAGACCTTAAGCGTTTACATTTTCAACAAGGGCAATGCGCTGGATTTGGGATATGCTTCGGCTATGGCGCTTTTGATGGCGGCGCTGCTGCTGGTAGTGGCGATTCCGTATCTGAAAATGAATTTCCGGGAAGAGGGGTGAGAACATGAAAAAACAATCCAATGTAAAACGCTTTTTCATCGTATTCCTTCCGCTGATTCTGCTGATGGTATTTATCCTGTTCCCGTTCTACTGGACCTTCGTGACCTCTGTGAAGCCCCAGGATGAGCTTTACGGGGCGGTGGTTACATACTGGCCCAGCGCCGTGACCTTCGAGGCCTACAGCAAGCTGTTCACCACCACGGTAAATTTCCTGGCGGCCATGAAGAATAGCTTTATCGTGGCCAGCTTTACCACCATCGTATCGCTGACAGCCTCCACTTTGGCGGCCTACGCATTTTCCAGATACCAGTTCGCGGGAAGAAAGCTTCTCATGTGCACCTTCCTGTGCAACAACATGTTTCCGACGGTGTTGCTGCTGATCCCGCTGTACACCATCATGCGCAAGCTGGGACTGCTGTACACCCCCACCTCTCTGGTACTGTCCTACACCACCTTTACCATTCCGTTCTCCGTGTGGCTGCTTTTGGGCTTCTTAAACGACCTGCCCATGTCCCTGGAGGAGGCGGCCCTGGTGGACGGCTGCAACAGAGGCTCCGCGTTTGTGAAGATCATTCTTCCCATCCTGGGCCCCTGCCTGGTGGCAACCGGAGTTTACATCTTCATGACATCCTGGAACGAATATACCTTTGCGATGATGTTTACCAACACCGACACCCGCACCATTCCGGTGGCATTAAAGAGCCTGATCGGCCAGCTGGGCGTTCAGTGGGATCTGTTGACCGCGGGCGGCATTATCACCATCATTCCGGTTTGTATCATGTTCTTCTTTGCGCAGAAGCGGCTGGTCGAGGGCCTGACCGCAGGCGCTGTGAAGGGTTAATCAATCAATCTGTCAGCCATCCCACCTTAAGGTGAGTTGACGTCGATAAATGAGGAGGAAAACAATTATGCAGTATGATAAGAAAGCAAAAGAGTTGCGGGCAGAGATCCTGAAGATGCTCTACGCCTGCCAGTCCGGTCATCCCGGCGGGTCACTTTCCTGCGTGGAAATGCTGATGGCGCTGTACTATGAGGTGATGAAGGTGGATCCGAAGAACCCCAAGGATCCGGACCGCGACCGTTTTGTGCTGAGCAAAGGCCATGCCTGCCCGACCCTGTACGCGATCCTGGCCGACTTAGGCTTCTTCCCGAAGGAAGACCTGGCCGATCTGCGCCAGATTAACAGCCATTTGCAGGGCCACCCGGACTGCACCAAGACCCCGGGCGTGGACATGAACACCGGTTCCCTGGGACAGGGCGCTTCCCTGGCCATGGGCCTGGCTCTGGCCGCAAAGCATGCGAAGGCGGAGTACAAGGTATATGCGGTTTTAGGCGACGGCGAGTGCCAGGAAGGTCTGGTGTGGGAGGCGGCCATGGCTGCGGCTCATTACAAGCTGGATAACCTGACCTTCATGCTGGATTACAATAAATTGCAGATCGACGGAAGCAACGACGAGGTTATGAGCCTTGGAAATATTGTGAAGAAGTTCGACGCCTTCGGTTTCGAGTGCTTCGAGGTGGACGGCCACGACATGGACGCCATCGTGACGGCGCTCAAGGCCCCCGTGTCCGGAAAGCCGAAATTCATCTGCTGCAACACCGTCAAGGGCAAGGGCGTTTCCTTTATGGAAGACCAGTTCGGATGGCACGGCAGCCCCATGAACAAAGAACAGTTTGAGAAGGCGTTAAGCGAGCAGGAGGTGGAGTAAATGGGAAAGTCATTGAGAGTTGCTTATGGTGAGGCGCTGGTAAAATTAGGCGCTAAAAATGATAAAGTAGTGGTGCTGGACGCCGACCTGGCCCATGCCACCCAGACCTGTATGTTTAAGGACGTGTATCCGGACCGCCATTTCAACATGGGAATCGCGGAGGCCAACATGATGTGCGCGGCCGCGGGTTTTGCCCACACCGGTTACGTTCCCTTTGTGAGCACCTTCGCCCTGTTCGGCGCGGGACGTGCGTTTGAGCAGATCCGCAATTCCATCTGCTATACCAACTGTAACGTGAAGTTCGGATTCTCCCACTCCGGCCTGTGCGTGGGCGAGGACGGCGGAAGCCACCAGTCCATCGAGGACATCGCGCTGATGAGAGAACTGCCCCACATGACCATTTTCGTTCCCTGTGATCCCGCTGAGACCGAGAAGGCCGTGATGGCCGCCGCTGAGATCGACGGACCGGTTTACATCCGCGTGGCCAGACCTGTGTGCGACGATATCACAACGGCGGACACCCCCTTCATCCCCGGCAAGGCCAACGTGATGAAGGAAGGCACGGACGTGTGCATTATCGCCTGCGGACTGATGATTCCCAAGGCGCTGGAAGCTGCCGCGCAGCTGGAGAAAGAGGGCGTGAGCGCTGCGGTTGTGAACATGCACACCATCAAACCCATCGACAAGGACATTGTGCTGAAAATGAACGAGACCTGCAAGGCCATCGTGACCGTTGAGGAGCACTCCGTGATCGGCGGGCTGGGTTCCGCGGTTGCAGAGGTGCTTGCGGGCCACGACGGCGCGAAATTCGCCATGGTCGGCATTCAGGATAAGTTCGGCAAGTCCGGCAAGCCGGATCAGCTGTTCGAGGCATACGGCCTGACCGCCGCCAACGTGGCCGCCAAGGCGAAAGAGCTGCTCAAATAAATCAGGATTCATTTCGGAGGACGAGGCAATGAATATTTTAAATTATGAGTTTACCGGCGAGGGAATGCAGCGGGTATTTGAGAACGAGAAGTGGACGGTTGGTATCAAGAACTGGAAACCGGCCAACGACGTGACCGGCATCGACTGCCTGGAGCGCCACAACAAGACCGACGAGCTGTTCGTGCTGGTGGAAGGCTCCTGTACCCTGGTGTACGCCAACGAGACAGAGGGCGGACTGGAGTTCGGCGCTGTGAAGATGGAAAAGGACAAGGTCTACAACATTCCGGCCACCTTATGGCACAACACCATCACCTGCAAGGACACCAAGATGATCCTGATTGAGGATTCCAACACATCCATGGAAAACAGCGATATTCTGAACCTGACCGAGGCCCAGATCGCTGAGATGAGAAGCCTGGCATAACAAAGACGGCCGGCGGCGGCCGGGAATGGCCCTGCCGGCCTCCCATATGAGGAGGAAGAAAATGAAATTTTTTGTTGATACAGCGAACGTTGAGGAGATCAAGAAGGCCAACGACATGGGCATCATCTGCGGCGTTACCACCAACCCGTCCCTGATCGCCAAGGAAGGCCGCGATTTCGCGGAGGTGATCAAGGAGATCACCGATATCGTGGACGGCCCCATCAGCGGCGAGGTGAAGGCCACCACCGTGGACGCCGAGGGTATGATCGCCGAGGGCCGCGAGATTGCCAAGATCCACCCCAACATGGTGGTGAAGATCCCCATGACCGTGGAGGGCTTAAAGGCGGTTAAGGTTCTGAACGCCGAGGGCGTAAAGACCAACGTGACCCTGGTGTTCTCCGCAGCGCAGGCGCTGCTGGCAGCCCGCGCGGGAGCTTCCTACGTTTCCCCGTTCCTGGGCCGTCTGGACGACATTTCCATGCCCGGAATCGACCTGATCTACGAGATCACCGAGATTTTCCAGATGCACGATATTGAGACGGAGATCATCGCCGCCAGCATCCGCAATCCGATCCACGTAATCGACTGTGCAAAGGCGGGAGCCGATATTGCCACCGTGCCGTACAAGGTGTTGGAGCAGATGACGAAGCATCCCCTGACCGACCAGGGAATTGCTAAGTTTCAGGCGGATTACAAGGCTGTATTTGGTGAATAAAGCGATTGAAAAAATACTTAAGATTCATTATAATGTTAGCAGTGTAAAAGCTGCTAACATTATTTTTTTGCTTGGGTGGGCCGCCAAGTGCGGTTTGAGATGGAGGAAGATATCGATGATTAAAAAATTTTTAGAGTGCACCACAGTCAGAGCGCGTATTGACATGCTTTCCAACACCTTTTTGGGCGACTGGTCCGAGCAGGACTTAAACATTATTCTGAGCGCCCTGGGTTTGACCGCGGAGGACTACGCCGCCAAGGCGGATAAGATTTCCGCTATTGAGCAATATCTTGCAGACTACAAGCGCAAGGTGGAGCGGGAGAGCACCATGAACTGTGAAACCATGGACAAAATGCCGGTCCGGGACGAAGGGGAGACCATCTATGAGGAAAAGGGATTGGTCGGTATTCTGAAGCGTGCGCTGGATACGGAATAAATTGAGGGTAAATTAGAGGGTTGAAGAGCCGTCTGCCGCGGGGATGCGGGAGGACGGCTCTTTGTTTTATGAATCCCATATAGTATAATTGAGAAAAAGAGTTTATGGCCTAAGAAACAGGTTAAAAATAACAGTATGGAGCGAATTAGAGGTGGCTTAATTATCTTGTTTCAGTAAGGGACTCGCATACATACCATAAATAATATTTAAAGTTAGAGTTTGATGAAACATCCCTTGAGAGTTGAGTCTCCCAAGGGATTTTCCGCTGTTTAACCCAAAAACCACGCTGCGTCCTGACAACTGCGCACCCATCACGCAGAAGTATCTGCCGCCTCAAACCCATGCACCCATTTTCCCTGCAAAAAATATACCAGAAATACCAGCGAGCTCAAACTCCAGGTGAGCGGATAAGCCCAGAATACAATGCGGATATCCGGAAGGAAATGGATTCCGATGGTAATATAGGTGACCCGCACAATACACCAGAAAACCATCATTACCACCATGGGCACCGTGGATTTTCCCGCGCCCCGCAGGATACCCGCGACGCAGTGGGAGAAGGCCAGCAGGAAGTAAAACAACGTGATGGTGTGGGCCTGGGCAGTGCCGATGGCGATTACCTGGGGGTCGCGGTTAAAGGCAGCCACCAGGACAGGTGAAAAGTGGTAGATGAAAAGGCCCACAAGCTCTGCGAAAATGATGGAGCAGAGTATGCCGAAGCGGGCGCCCTGTTTGGCCCGGCCGTACTGCCTGGCGCCCAGGTTCTGGCTGATAAAGGTGGTCATGGCCAGGGCGAAGCAGGTGATGGGGAGAAAACCGAACCCCTCGATGGTGGAGTATGCCCCGCAGCCTGCCACTGCCATTTTCCCGAACTTGTTGATATTGGACTGCACCACCACATTGGCCAGGGCGATGATGGAATTCTGGAAACCGGCGGGCAGGCCGTTAGCGGCGATCTGGCGCAGCATGGGGCCGTCGAAGCGGATCCGCCGGGGGATGATCTGGTATTCCGCTCTTGTCCTGGTGAGGCGAACCAGGCACAGGAAGGCGCTGAGAAACTGAGAGATCACAGTGGCCAGGGCGGCGGCTCCGACTCCAAAGCCCAGGACCGCGATCAGGAGGAGATCCAGCGCCACGTTGACGGCGGAGGAGATGATCAGGTAGATCAGCGGGTGGCGGCTGTCGCCCACCGATTGCAGAATACCCACAAATATATTGTAGAGGACAAATGCCAGGGAGCCGGAAAAGTAGATTCGGAAGTAGACCACCGATTCCGGCAAAACATCCCCGGGGGTGCCCATCAGGCGCAGGATCACCGGGGTATAGATCAGCCCCAGCACAGTCAGAAGGACTCCAGCCACGATGCCAAAGGCTACGGTGGTGTGGACTGCCTGGGACACGCTTTCACTCTGCCGGGCGCCGTAATAGCGCGCGGTGACGACGCCCGCGCCCACGGAGATGCCGTTGAAGAAACCCACCAGCAGAAAAATCGGGGGGCCGGAGGAGCTGACCGCGGCCAGAGAGCTGCTGCCCAGGAAATTCCCCACGATCAGGGAGTCGGCGGTGGTGTAAAGCTGCTGGAACAGGTTGCCCAGAAACAGGGGAAGGGCAAAGGCAATGATTTTTTTCCAGATCGGCCCTTCTGTCATCAGGGCCGCGGAATTTTTCACGGTTTTCATGGCTGTTTCTCTCCGGGTTTTAATGGATACAGTGGGCCGCTGGCGCAGCCTGCAGACAAATGACGGCGCGGACATGTCCAGAAATTATTTTACTACAAATACAAGGGGATTGAAACAGGCTGGGGAAAGGTTCTGGAAAATTAGCGGTATTAAGCGTAAAATCAGCTCGGGTTATGCTTGAATAACTTCAAGTTAAAGGGTATGATAGGAGTTGAATACAGACGGGCAGGAATTGCGCCGTCCCGGAATGGTGGAGGAAACTGAACATGTTGGAGACTGTCTCGCTGGCCGCTTTTATGATCGGCCTTTTTGTGTGCCTGCTCTCTGGAATTTCCCTTGTGTACGCGCTGATGGCGGGGTACCTGATTTTCTTTGGGTACGGGCTTGTCAGGGGGCACGGCGTGGCGGAGCTGCTGCGGATGTCCGGCTCGGGCGTGAGGAAGGTCAGAAATATTCTGATCACCTTCGGGCTCATCGGCATGCTGACCGCGCTCTGGCGGGCGGCGGGGACCATACCGGCCGTTGTGAGCTATTCGTCCCAGCTCATAAGGCCCTCCGCGTTTTTTATGTTCGTATTTCTTCTCAACTGCCTGGTGTCCGTTCTCACAGGCACTTCGCTGGGGACGGCGGCGACCATGGGAGTGATCTGCATGGCCATCGGGTCCGCCATGAGGATGAGCCCGGTGATCACCGGGGGCGCGGTGATCTCAGGCGCTTATTTCGGCGACCGCTGTTCGCCGGTTTCCACCAGCGCGCTGCTGGTGTGCGAGCTGACGGGCACGGACATTTACGATAATATCCGCAGGATGGCGGCCAGCTCGGTTCTGCCGCTGGGGCTGACCTGCCTTTTATACTATCTGATGGGAATTGCAGGAACCAACGGTGGGGTGACGCTCAATGTGCGGCCCATATTTGAGCGGGGGTTTGTGATCCACTGGCTGGCGGTTCTGCCGGCCGCCGTTATCCTGATCCTGTCCGTGTTTAAGATCAAGGTGCGGATGACCTTGTCCGTCAGCATCGCCGTGGCGTTTCTGACCGGCATGTTTCTCCAGCACACCGGTCCCCTGGAGCTGCTTAAGACGGCGGTGTACGGATACCGGGCCGCGGACCCGGAGCTGGCTGCGATGATGAACGGCGGCGGGATGATGTCCATGGTGAGGCTGGCGGTCATCATTACGATTTCCTCGTCCTATGCCGGGCTGTTTGAGGGGACCCATCTTCTGGATCAGCTGAAGCTGCATATGGAGGAGGCGGGCAGAAGCTTTACGCTCTACGGCGGTATGCTGTTCGCCACCGTGGTGGTGGCGGCGATTGCCTGCAATCAGACCCTGACGATTATTTTGGTTCACCAGCTCTTTTGCGGGCAGGAGCGGGAGCGCGGCGAGATGGCCGTGAACCTGGAAAATACGGCTGTCGTTGTGGCGCCTCTGATCCCCTGGTCCATCGCAGCCGCGGCCCCGCTGGCCTCCATCGGGGCGTCCACGGCCAGTCTGTTTGCGGCTTGTTACCTCTATTTGCTCCCGCTCTGCTGCCTGATCGGGAGCCTGATCAAACGGAGATCGGAGCCGGCTGCGCGGATAGGAATGGGATTCAGGCCGCTGCGGCATTCCTGAGCAGAGGATGGTTTCAGGGGAAAATTGAATTTTAGCGAGAAAAGGGGGCGTTGCAAAATCAGCAACGCCCCCTTTCTTCGATAAATAAACACCATTGTGATAATAATATATTACTTGTCAGAATGGTACTTGCTTTTTTAATTGGCTTACAAAGCTGGAGGAAATGATCCCCTTCTGCAATCATTAAACAAAAAATTCGTTATAAGATTCTGATAATTGTTTGCCTATTTCAGTATCAGTTTTTCCGGATATTTCCGATATAAAATTAGTCAGTAAAAAACGATGGTTCAAAGATCGGAAACCATAATTATGGAGCCGCTCAATATCCTTTTCAGTAACAAAAAAGTTTATTCGTATCACTGGTAAATTGTGTGACTTTAGAATATTTAAGTTACGGGCAGAAAAGGTCAGGATATAATCATATTTAAGCTCTTTGAGCTTATGAATATCGTTGATATTGAGGGTGGCAACCCATTGTATAGAAACATATTCTTGAAGCTGCTCAAGGAAATAACTGATTCGCTCAAAGCTTATATTTGTCATGACTATGATCTTCTTACGTTTTTTGACAACAATACGGTTACGTAAGATATGTTTTTGAACCAGCAATGTCAAGGTTGATATCTGTTCATCTTTAAAGGAAAACTGGTAGGCGGCCTTATAATATGATTCATATTTTTCAATTAGTTCATACAATTCTTTGAATTGCTCTCTTGTGTCTTCTGTTGTTTTATCTACAAACGTACACCGAAAATGGTTAATGATTATTTCACGATAGAAGTAATTATAGATTTCGTTAATAAAACTCTCTTGAATAATAAATGGATTATTCAAATGATTAACGACCTGCTCAAGGAATTGTTCTGTTATATGCCATAATGTTTTATCATGAGGGAATTCTATGCTGCGGGAGAAATTCATCATGCTGGCAACTACATTATAGAGTTTGTTTTCCAGGGGGTGATCTGAAAAGTGAAGATTGAGCGGTGCAAGCGGCAGCCGGTAGGTAAAGGTTGCTTCATTGCTACATGGACGAATGTCCATAAAACATATATATAATAACATAAACTTTCTTGATGGATAGTTTAGTATCATACTTTGCTTTTCAAAAATAAGATTTAATTGCTGGACAGCATTAGGAAAAGCGGGGAGCAAGTATTGTGTAGTTAAACGATAGCTGTAATTTTCCAGCGGAGTGTTGGCAAAGCGAGCAACCATTTCATTATCAAAAGTAAATTCAAATAATGGATGAAGGATATCAATAACCAGAAAACGGAACTGCAATTCATCTCCCGTAATTGTCAGTCCTTTTTTCTTTAAGACATCCAGTTGCAGGTTATAGTCCTTTAGAAAACGTCTTAACTGTATAGTATCTTTCTTTTTTGTAGCCGTCGATAATCCCCATGTTTCATATAATGTGGAGGCGTTTACATATCCATGAAAAAAAATCATCACTATCATAACATGAAACCGTTCTGTTACGGAACTGATATAATCACTTCCATTAATTTTCTGTATGAAATCTACGGATTGCTTATAACTAATCTGACTGATGCAAACCCCTTTTTGGATAATTATCAGTTGATCACCGGCAAAGAGATTAATGAGCCGCACGGATCTGCGGATTGAGGTTTCGTTTTTATGAAATTGGTTTGCCACGGAGGATAAAGCAATTCTCTGCCTTTTCTGTATAAAACGCAGCAAATTTATATCACTGTAGCTTAATGTCATATGAATGTTCCTCATTTCTATCTATAGTTACTTAAAGTATAAGATTGAGGGCTATTATTTGCAAGTTTTATTTTGAAAAAAAATTCCTTGAAGTGGTCGCTATTGTTTGCAATAATGAATTATGTTCAAGAGAGGCGCCTTTAGAGCAAATATAACCGTATTGATGAAAGGGGTACATATGAGTAAAAACAAATCAAGTTGGAAGGATTCGATTCAGACATTTGGTCGTTCGTTGCTATTACCAATTGCGTTATTAGCGCCCATTGGTATGATTATGGGAATCTGCAATGCCTTGGGGCAGTCTTATATGATTGAGCGTTTTCCATTTTTGGGAAATGAAATTTTGAAACTGTTTATTACTGGTGCAAAAGATATTACCAGTATCATTTTTAATAATATTCCCATCCTCTTTGCTATGGGTGTGGCACAGGGAATGTCGAAAAATGAAAAGGGAATTGCTGTATTTGCTTCGGTAGTTGGTTACCTGACGCTTAATATGGTGATGAATGTGTATTTGAAAAGTACCGGAACCTTGGCTGAAAGTGCAGATATGGCAAGGCTGGGACAGGGGTTGGTATTGGGTGTCCATACAATTAAGACCGAGGCATTGGGAGGCTTGATTGCAGGGGTGGTGGCAGCCAAAGTGGCTGACCGTTTTTATAAATTGGAACTGCCTCTGGCATTTGCTTTTTTTGGCGGCAAAAAGTCGATCCCGATTATCACGTTTGCCTGCATGATTCCAATTGGACTGGTATTGCCGATATTATGGGGACTGCTGATTAAATTCCTGATTGCAATTTCTTTTATTTTTACCACTCCACATATTGGTGCAAGTATCTACTATATGTTCCACCGGGCCCTGATTCCTTTCGGTTTGCATCATGTACTGGCGGCAGTGGTACGGTTTACGGAGGCTGGTGGCACCTACATAATTAATGGTGCTGAATATGTTGGAATCCTGCCTGCAGTTAATGAGATTTTATTTAATCTTGGACCGGATAGCCCTTACTGGGGAGCGCTGATGCCTAAGCTGACCAGTTATCTGGCAGGAGGTCAGATGTTGACTACATTGTTCCGGATACCGGCAATTGGGCTGGCTATGTACCGGACCTCGTTTCTTAAAAACAGAAAAATTGCAAAAGGAGTTATCCTTACCTGCTGTCTGACTGCATTTTTAGGAAATATTACGGAACCGCTGGAATTTTCATTCTTGTTTATCTCACCACCATTATTTGTGTTGTATTGCGTGATGTGTGGGATTGGTCAATTGCCTTACCAATTACTGAACATATCAATTGGTTATATGAGAGGAACTATTTTCGATTTTGGTATCTTCGGCCTGTTATATGAAAATACCCATTGGGTTAGCCTGATTATTCTTGGAATTATCAATGCTGTAGTATTTTATTTTGTGTTCAAATGGTTTATTTTGAAGTTTAACTTAGAAACACCTGGGCGTGAATCGTTTGAACTGGAGGAGTCTGCCGGAACATTGCTTAAAGCAAAAGACTGGCAGGGAATTGCTGCCATTGTAATCGAAGGACTTGGCGGAAAAGAAAATATGCTCAATGTGGAAAACTGTATTTCACGATTGCGTATTGACTTGAAAGACCCGGCTATTGTAAATCAAATCAAATTGAAAGAATCCGGTTGTGCAGGGATTTTCTTCCCATCATCAAACCACATACATGTTGTATTTGGCCCGCATGTTGAGTTTGTCCGTCATGCGGTTGATGACCAACTGAAAGGAAAGCGTGATTAAGAATGAGAGCATTTTATGATTCGAAAAGCAAATTAGATGATCGAGGGATTAAACAGGCATTAAGTACGACGAATAAGTATAAAACCTGGTTGCAGGTGGAGGCGGCTCTTGCACTTTCACAGGCTGAGGAGGGATTTATCCCCATCGAAGCGGCCAGGGATATTGCAGCGGTTCAGTTTGAAGATTTGAATATGGACGAGATGGAGGCGATAAAAGAAAAAGTCGGTCATGGATTCGTACCTTTTGTAAAAGTTCTGGTAAATGCCTGTGGTCAGGAAAGCGGCAAGTACGTGCATTACGGAGTGGCGACCCAGAATATTCAACAGACAACACAGCTTTACATTACCAAACAGGTACATACCATATTTAAGCATTTCGTTTCGGATATTCTGATCAATCTGGGCAAGATGGCTGAAGAACATGCAGATACGGTTATGGCCGGAAGAACCCACGGCAGACATGCGGTACCGATTACCTATGGCTTTAAAGTGTCCGTGTGGATTAGTGAACTGTTGAATACTTTGGAGCGGATGGAAGAATGTGAGAAGCGTGTATTTGTTATCATGATGGGCGGTGCGTCAGGGGGATATAATTCAATTGGTTCTATCGGGCCGAAAATCCAGGAACGGGTTGCCAAGCGGCTGGGAATGTATTCTATGGAGGTTCCGAGCAGGAATATGCACCAGATGCATATCGAGTATCTGATGAACTTATCACTTCTATGTAACACACTTCACAAAATGGCTGAAGAAGTATATTATACCGGCATCGAAGAGTTTGGGGAAGTCAGCGAGACATTTACGAAGGGGACAATCGGAAGTTCCACAATGCCGCAGAAGATCAATCCCAAGCTTGCCAAAGGGATTATATCTAATGCACAAAAGCTTTATTCCCTTCCGGCAACTGGATTGTATGCAGGAATGCGTATGTTTGAAGGCGACAGCAGTGCCAATTTATTGTTTGACGGACTGATAGAAGAGGGGCTGGAACTTACAACTGAAGTATTGATCCGGGCGGAGGAGTTAAGCCGCACTCTTAGTGTGGATAAAGTACGGATGAAAAAGAACTTGACTTTGAACAAGGGGCTTATCAACAGTGAATACGTGATGATGAAGGTTGCAGAAAAAGTCGGGAAGGACCAGGCACATGAAATGATATATGATAAGGCTATGGAAGTAGCTATAAATGGGAGAGACTACTATGAGGTCCTGGCTGAGGATCCGGAACTGGCCGCTATGTTTACCGTGGAAGAGTTGAAAGCCATGATTGATCCTTCTAATTATACTGGTTTATGCAGTGCAATTGCGAAAGAGATGGCTGCGAAAGCCGAGGATGCGGCGAAACGGTTAAAGACATAAATTAACTAACACTATTGCAAATTTATTAAAATTATAGGGAGCGTTGCAAAATTAACTGAGAGCAGTTAAGGAGCTTCGCACCTTTCGCTTGCAAAATATGCGAATGGCAGGTTCTGAAGAACCTGCCATTCATGGTATAATAAGATATGACCAATACCCTAAAATACCAAAAAAATTATACCGGATTTTCAGAAGTTTATCAACTAAAACTTCCTTTGGAATTAGGTGGGTTAATCCCGAATGATGACTCAGCTCGACTGCTGAGCCATGAATTGGAGGGACTGAACTACACAAAGTTATATCTGGCTTATTCTGTCAGAGGCAGAAAATCAGCAGAAACGTTATTTATTGATGGTACAAAGCTGGAGGCCTGTGCCAATAAATACATGTTCGCGTGGAAAAAATTCGTTAACCGGCGGGAAGAAAAGATGTCTCACAAAATTGCGGAAGCCGTAAAGCAGCTCAATCATGAATACATGACCCGTTTTCCTGTGGCAACTGAGCAGATGGCAGAGCATCTGCAGGGAATCTGCACATTTCTAACAGACTACTGTGAGAAGCATCAGGTGGTATTGGTGTATGGAAAAGGAAAACGCAAATCCGTGTATCAGAGATATCTGGAACTGTTTGAAGGCTTCCTGAGCCGTCAGCTGCTGTACGAGTTGCATAATTCTCGTTTTGGTTTCCGCAACAGCTACTCAAAAATGGATCCGGATGCAACGTTTATGAAGATGAAAGACGACCACATGAGAAATGCACAGCTTAAACCGGGATATAATGTCCAGATCGGAGTTGACAGCGAATTCATCATTGGTGTTGGGATCTACCAGGATCGGAATGATTATGGGACGCTGATCCCATTTCTGGAAGAGCTGGAGGAAGCAAGCGGATACCGGTATCCCAGTATCACTGCAGATGCGGGATATGAACGGGAAGAAAACTATGTCTATCTGGAGATGACCAAGCACATCGCTTACACCAAACCGCAAACCTATGAGAAGTGGAAAAAAGAAGCTTTAAAAAGGATATCAGTAAACGGGAAAATATGAGATATCTGGAGGAAGGCGATGTGTATATATGCCATAATAACCGCCTGCTATGGCCGGTGAAGATAAGCCATAGAACGTCAGTAAGTGGATATCTGAGGTGACGGTTTATGAATGTGAGGATTGCAGCGGATGCGAACATCGCGAAACATGTACAAAAGCAAAGAGTAATAAGAGACTATATATATCAAAACGTTTTATCGAAAAGCAAAAGCAATCTTATGAAAATATTCGTACAGAACGCGGGATTAGATATCGAATCAACCAATCCATTCAGGTAGAGGGAGCATTTGGAGTCTTAAAGCATGATTATAAATTTCAAAGATTTCTATTGCGTGGGAAAATAAAAGTGAAGTTAGAGATTTTGCTGTCGTGCTTTGGCTATAATCTAAACAAACTGCATGCTAAAATCCAAGGAGAACGTTTAGAACATAACCTGTTTGAAGTGAAAGCAGCATAGAATTGAAAGTCTGAAAGAGGCTGTTATTAAAGTACGCCAAAAATGACAAGGGGCACTGGTGATATCAGTGCACTTGTCATTTTCTGCAAATTAGGGAGCAATGCTCCTAGCTAGAGTTTTTTTGCGACAGTCCCTTTTGGGGAATGCAGGTGAGGCGTTGGAAAACGCTGTGTGGCAAGTCTTGGTTTAGCGGCTGCCAGCGAAGTTCCGGTTCAACTCCCGCCCGCCGTATCCCGGTTCAACACTCACCCGCCAAATCCCGCGTCAGTCGCCTCCGGCCCACATAACGGTAGATCCCCCAGGAGACCACCGCGGTCAGTCCTTCGCTGGCTCCGAATGCGAGCCATACGCCGTTTGCGCCCAGGCTTCTGCTGAACAGCACGGCCAGAGGAATGATAAAAAGCACGTACCGGCAGAGGGAAATGACAAGGGAGGGAGCGCCCATCCCAAGCCCTTCCAGGGTACCGGAAACCGTAACCGAGATTCCGGAGACAAAAAAGCCGATGCTGATTAAGCGGATGGCCGTAACGCCCAGGGCGATGGTTTCCTGGTTGGTGGTAAAAAGCCCGATCAGCCGGGACGGGACCGCCAGGCAGAGCGCCGTGCCAAGCAGCATGATCGTCAGGATCATAGTAAGGCCCGTGCTGTGGATTCTGCGGACTCTCCGGTATTCGCCCGCGCCGAAATTATAGCCCACAAGAGGGCGCATTCCCTGTATGATTCCATTTGCAGACAGGTACAGGAAGGTTTGCAGCTTGTAATAAGCGCCCAACACAAGGACGTAGGCGCTGCCGTATGCGCTCAGCACGGAGTTTAAGACCGATACTAAGAGGGAGGGCAGGGCCAGATTCAGGGTGGCGGGCACGCCCACAGCGTAGAGCCGCCGGATCAGGGCAGAGCTTACGGCACCCGGGAGGCGGCAGAACGTTACGGAAATCGGGCGGCCAAAATAGAACAACAGGTAGATAGCCAGGGAGGTGGTCTGGCCGATGCCGGTGGCGATGGCCGCCCCCTTTATTCCCAGCGCGGGAAAGAAACCGATGCCGAAGATCAGAAACGGGTCCAGGATAATGTTGGTCACACAGCCGCACATCATGCTGACCATGGATACGGTCATCTTCCCCACGGCCTGGAAGATCTTTTCAAATGAGATGGCGATGACGTTGGGCAGCGTGAAAAGCAGGACGATATTGGAGTATTGAAGCCCCATTTCCAGTATGGCTTCATCGGCGGTGAACAGGCGGAGAAAACCCGGCATGAGCCAAAGTCCGGCCGCCGTCAGGAGAAAGCCGTGGATGCCGCTGAGCAGAATCCCAACGGTAGCGGCGGTGTCGGCGCTGCCCTGTTTTCCGGCGCCTAAATAGAAGGCCACCGCGGAATTGATGCCGATGGCGAATCCCACGGAAACCGCGTTGATCAGATTCTGGACCGGAAACACCAGCGACAGCGCCGTCATGGAAGCCTCGCTGATCTTTGCTACAAAGTAGCTGTCGATAATGTTGTAAAGAGAACCCACCAGCATTGAGAGCATCATGGGCAACGCCATGGACATCAGCAGGGGGAATACCGGTTTTTCTTTCATGTAAGCCTGGTTCATCGTAACACCTCTGTGATTGATAAATATTTTTGGCGCAAAAAAACCACACAATTACGGGGGCGTAATTGTGTGGCGAAAAATGAATTTCCATTTGGTAAATTCAGAAAAATCCACAATCCATCGTATTGCATGGTTTTAGAAGCTATTGTGAGCATTATAGCACAGTCTAAATCAGAATACAAGTTGTTCTCCCTCCTCCGATAGCGTCACTTTACTTTCGGAAACAAAAGGATAGAATTCACCCATATGGCA
>NZ_CABJCG010000038.1 GCF_902364025.1 Enterocloster lavalensis | reverse complement strand
GAAAAGGCTGTTTTCAGTGGGACAAAAGGTGAGTTTTCGATTGCACCTTGACAAAGTAGCTCTAATTAATTGGAATTAATCGGAGTTTTTGTTATTGGTTTTGGGAATTAATTGGAGTTTTTGTTGCTGTGAGAGGTCAAATACTACAAAAACTCGGATTAAATACAAATTCTCGGATTAATTCACTACAAAAACTCGGAATAATTCGAGGGTGAATCTGAATTAATTGGAGTTTTTGTTGCTGGTGGGTTGAAAAACAACAAAAATTAAGATTATTTGAGATTCAAATAATCGGAGAATTTGTCGGTGATGGTATTGGTTTCGTGTTTACCTACAAAAATTAGGATTAATTCAATCGCTATTAATTTGAATTTTTGTAAAGGAGTGAAACGCATGGATAAGGTTGGTAAGAAATGCAGAGATATCAGTTTCCGCAGTGAGAAGAATCAAAAGGTAATATGCGTACACAGCAGAGAAGCAAGGGAGTATGCAAGAATTTTGGAATCAGACGATATGGTGTTAAGTTATGAAACTTGTCAGAGTTTGGACAGGGAGAGGTATCAGTTTGTAAGTCCTCTGGATATTCGGAAAGACTATTTTGACGTAGAGTGGGCTACGGACTTTGTGTTGCACTTTGCAGACGGAAGCATGGGAATCCGAGAGGTTGTCACAGACGCTATGTTGTCAAAGAGAGCGAACATTGAAAAAATGGAATTTTCAAGGCGGTATTGGTCTGGTTCTGAATCTGTTAAGGATTGGAAAATTGTAATCATGGAGAAGGGAGCGTAAGGTTATGTTCATTGATGTTGCAGGAGAGGTTCACAGAATCGTATCAAAGTCAGAGGGCGGAGTGTGGATCATATCATATGAGAATCCTTGTAGCCCTAAATTTGTGACGGAGCAGGATTTAAAAGCATATCCCAAAATTATGCCGCCACAGGAATATCTTGAATACATAGACAAGCAGAAGAATCCCACAGATGGACAGCAGAAACGTCTTTCTTTGATTGCGGAACTTATGGAAGATGAAATTTACATTATGGACAAACACATACGGAATCAGAAAATCAAGGAACTGGCAGAGTGTGAGAGAACCACAGTAAAGCGGATTCAGAAATTGTACTTTAGACAGTTGGCAGGACGGTCACTGGTGGAGGAAAGGAAGCTGCCAGAAAAGCAGGAGACACAGGAGCAAAAGGATTTTCGATGGGCGATAGATACTTTTTATTGTTCAGCTAAGAAAATGAGTTTACGGAGTGCTTACGATATGATGTTGCTATCCAGATACACGGACGCAGATGGACGCTTGATGGAAGTTCACCCAAGCTGGCATAGTTTTAGGCATTACTATTATGATGGCGATTATCATGCAAAATCCAAAGTTAAAATCGCCAGAAACGGACTAACCGACTATCAGAGAAACAAGCGTCCTTTGTTTGGTTCTGCTATGAGTTGGAGGGATAAAATCGGAGCGTTTCAGATGGACGCAACACAAGCAGATATTTACCTTGTATCCAGATTGGATAAGAGTGCCGTCATTGGACGCCCAAACATTTACATGGCGGTTGATACCGTTACACAGCTAATAGCCGGGATCTATGTGGGACTTGACACCGGAGAACAGGCGGTAATCTCCTGTCTTGCAAATGCAGCCACAGATAAGGTGGAATTTTGTAAGCAGTTTGGGATTGACATTAAACTGGACGAATGGCCGAACACGGGCCTGCCGGGAGAAATTATCACAGATAAGGGAAAAGAGTTTATAGGGACACGAATGGAAGAACTTGCCATGAAATATGGAATTGAGTTTGAATCCCTACCACCTTTCAGACCGGACGGAAAGAGCCTGGTCGAAAAATCCTTTGATCTCATTCAGCAGAAGTACAAACCAGCCCTAAGAGGTAAAGGAGTGATTGAAGCGGACGCACAGGAAAGATGGGCGATTGACTATCGGAGGCAGGCCGTGTTGACATTAGAAGATTTTACAAAGGTGATAATCCATTGTGTGTTATATCTTAACAGTTGCCGGATCATTCAAAACTGCCAGGTGGGAGAAGCTACACCCGTTGCTACCGAACTTTGGAAATGGTATGACAGTCAAGGTGATTCAACGGTGATTCCAGTAAGCGGAGAACGGTTATATCAGTTTGGACTTCCAAGAAAATCCGCCACTCTTTCAAGAAAGGGAATCAGCAATCAGGGATTATGGTATACGGGAATTGAATTTAAAAAACTTCTGGAGCGTAAAAAGGTTGGAGATTCTATCCAGATTGCCTATGACCCGGATAATGTGAGCAGGATATATCTAATTGATGGCATGGAGTACATACCGTTTGAATTAGCAAGTTATTGTCAGAAATATGTAGGAGCCAGTCAAGCGGAATATCAGATTGAAAAGGATAAGCACAAAGCCAATAGCAAAGAATTGGAACGCCTGGACACAGAGGGCAGAATCAGAGTATTGCAGAATATTCAAGCTATCGTAGGACAGGCCGAATGTGCCGACAAAGGGAAAATTGATGGAGCCGCAATCCAAGAAAACCGCAGGAGGGAATTAGCATGATGAAATATAGAACCGAACATACAAATACGGTATCTGCCGAGTATGGCAAAGAGCAGGGCAATCCATTTCTGGAAGCCCTGCCGGAGTTATTGGGAAAAGCTGAATTTGTGGAGCGTATGAAAAGTGAGATACATTTTCCTTACGATTTGCCGGAACGAAGTCCACAGGAACGCCGGAATTATTTAACGGAATTGACAACATGGTTCCAGCCTATGGATTATATGTATAATCTGTATGATATGTTATACCGTGCCATGTCAGCCACCTACCAAACAAAGACCGTGGTTGAATCCGTAAGGCAGTTAAACGAGATTTACATGGATTTTCGGACAGGCAGAGAAAGAACTTTGAATTATAGTACCCAAGCATATAGCGGAGCGGTTTTGGGTGTGCCGGGAATCGGGAAAACCTCAACCATACAAAGGTGTTTAAGTACCATGCCACAGGTAATCATACATACGAAATATCAGGATAAACAATTCTATACAAAGCAGATTAACTATCTGGTGGTGGAGTGTCCAAGTGATTGCAGTGTAAAAACCCTTGCTTTTAATATCCTGTCTGCCATTGACCGGGCGATTGGTTCGGAATACTTCACACAGGCAGGAAGTTTGAAAAGCATATCTTCCAGTGCCCTTACAACCCGGTTGAAAATAATCTGCATGAATCACCATATTGGATTGATTGTGATTGACGAGATTCAAAATGCGATTCAGACCGCCGCAAGAAATAAGCAGACAAGACCACTCATTAAATTTCTTGTGGAGCTTACCAATGAGACGAGTACCGGAATCTGTTTTTGTGGAACTCTTGAAGCGGAAGAACTCTTTATGAAGCAGGAGCATTTAAAAAGACGTACCAGAGGATTACGGCTGTTGCCAATGAAATTCGATATGACATACAGAAAGTTCATTTCTTCTTTGTGGGAATATCAAGCTACATTACAAAAAGCTGAACTGACCGAAAAACTCATGAAGCAGATTTACGATCTGTCAGCCGGGATTCCTGCCTACATTGTGAAAATCGTTCAGGAAGCACAGGCACAGGCGATTTTATCCGGCAGAGAGAAAATCACCTATGAATCCATTAAACAGGCGGTGTCTTACTTAGGGATTGAAGTGCCAAAAGTATACAGCCGTGGCGGAACTTCTATTTCAGATTTTACCGTACAGGAGATTGAGTTTGAAACAATCGGCGTTGATGATATGGACGGATCAGAGATAGAGATTGAATGCAGTGTGGTAGAAGAATCGAAAGTAATTACACTTCCAGTAGTGCTGGAAGCAAAGCAGACAGAAGAAACGGTTATACAGCCACAGGAAGAATCGGAAACCCTCACAGAAAGCACCACGGAGCCTGTAAAGCGGTTTTATGCCAGCAAGCGAGGAAGAAAGCACAGAGAGCGAGACAAAGCCGACCTGGTGTCAATCTGGAAGCAGAATGAATCAGCAGAGTATTTAATCCAGACTTTGGGAACGTATCAAATGATAGAACGGAGGTGTTATTGATGTTACAGTATTTTCCGACACCTTACCCGGATGAACTATGGTACAGTGTCATGTGCCGATATTATATCCGCAGTGGGTGTGAAACTTTATTGACAGTAAAAAGCCGAAATCATTTTCCAATACGGTTATTTTTTCCAGACAGCAGTATTATGGAGATTGTGAACCAGCTACCGGAGGGATTGTTTTCCGTGAGGGATATAGCAATCAACCACACCCTGTTTCCATATTTTAGCCGCATGTATCCGCAGGAGCGAAAGCAAGAACTGATAAACGGTTTTTCTTCCAGTGCCATGCAGACGGATAATCCAGAGTGGCGGGTAATTGCCAGGTCCATGCCGAAACTGAAATATTGCCCAGATTGTATCAAAGCAGATCAAAAAAGGTATGGTGAATCCTATTGGCATAGAGAGCACCAGATACCGTATATGTCAATCTGCCGGAAACATGGGTGCAGATTAAAGGAACATAGCTGTAAATTAAGACAGGAGTTTACAGAAGGCCCGATTCTGCCAGAGTTTATCCAAGACGGAACAGGGACGGAATATTTCACGCAACCGTATGAAAAAACGCTTGCAGATGTATTATATTCTTATCTCACATTACCGATTGACGCAGGACCCACGCAAGGGTATAGCAATCTCTTTTATGGATTGGAACAGGAATACCAGCACATAAGAAACAGCAGGGTAATCACATTGGACACTCACAGACTATATGCGGATTTAAAGAGCTTCTATGGAGAGAAAATCACCAGAGGATTTTTTGGGAAATCCATGCCGCAGTATGTGCCAATGAAGTTAAGGAACTGGGAATTTACCACGCCGGAGAGATATGCTTTGTTAGCAGCCATGATAGGACAAGCACCGGAAATTACCTTTGGAGAGAATCAGCGGATCAGTCATGAAGCAGAGTCTATCCGGGTAAGGGAAATACGGTTCCCTACTATGCGCCAGAAAGCAGACTTAATGAAAGCAGTAAATATTTGAACATGGGAAAGAGATGGACTATCGGTGTGGTAGCCCATCTTTTTATTGGAGGTAAAACAAGTCCTCGTTCCAGTCTTTTAAATCTGAATGAATACGCTCATGTGGAACAGGGAAACTCTCTGCGAACTTGTTTCCGGGAGCGTCATTATCCGTGGCAATCACAATCTTTCTCCGGTTCCCACTGTCTCCATTTTTACAGGTGGAAAATTCTTGAATGATGTTTAAAGAAACATTGGGTTTTAGTCCACCCATAGCGGCATAGACAGCATTTTCATGTGTCAGCTCATAGAGACTGATTGCGTCCATGGGTGCTTCACAGATATAGAGCGGCATGGTGGACGGGTATAGGTATCCAGTGCGTTCTAAAAATTTCAGCAAGCCAGATTCACCCAAAAAATCCAGTGGAGAGAACCACCAGAAACCGCCCGGATTTTTCGTGTATTGGAGTTTTGGAAGCCCGTCAGAGGATATGTTGCGAAGGGAGTAATACTCCATGGATTCATTGGCAAAACAAACAAAGTCTTTACCTAAATTTGACACAGTGGCAGGGTAAAGTTTTTTGATTTTAACTAAATTCTGAATCGTATCTATGGAAATACCGCGCTCGTTATGTAAGTAATCTGTAATCAAATCAATGTGATCCGTTTCAACAGGACGAAAGAAACGGTCTGTCTTTTTATGGAATCCAGAATCAAAAGCGGGTGTTCCTGGCTTACCATAATCTTCCCTTGCAAAAGCAGCCAGTTCAAGAACAGCGTCCCTCCATCGGTAATCCTGATAATGCGTCAGATAATATATGCTGTCCTGGACCTCGCCAGTGGAATAACGACAGAAAGAATCCGGGTAGAGGACTAAGCTGTCATGTTCTGAATCTCTGACACCATAGCTGGTAAATACTTTGTCAGGGTGATTGATAAGCATATAGTCAATAAGATTTGCGGATTTTGCCTGATCAATAATGTCTTGTTTTAAACGGTATGGTCTATACATCAAATTTCTCCTTGTCTTACGTTGGTTGAGGGTTGAAACAGAGGGCGTTTTTGTGAGGATTTATCTACTAATATTATGACAGATGTAAGGATTTTTGTTCAAAGAAAGTTGTAAAAAAGTAAATTAATTTGATGTTGCGACTATGGCTACATCTATACTTTTATATGGGATTGTTTACTTAGAGCATAGCAGACAGGGAGAAGTATCTATCTTTGAGAAGTATCATACAAGGAGAGAACAATCATAGAGTAAAGGCAATACAGACAGTATCGGATCGGAAGAATCCGCCCGCTGCTGTCTGCCGCTTGGCGAAAAAAAATCAACATGCAGAGAAGCAATGCCTTCACATTTTTTTTACGTCCAGCCCATACAAACGCTTGTAAAAGCGGTTGTATCTGTGCTTTGGCTCCCGGCGATGGTGTAAACGCTTAGAAACGTTCTCTCCCTGTATGCGTCCGCTCTTAAGAAGTGTAAACTCCTAAGAAAGCGTAAGCTCTAAGTGATACAACATCACCTCAATAATGCTACGCTCTCTGTACTTGAACATCTAACATAAATACACTAGATAAGAGGACTATAAGCATAAATCATATTGAAACCCTGATGGATAAAGGAATTGCAGGATTTTACAAAGTAGGATTTGCGCATACCCGGTAATCCCAGAATAGACCACCACCTGACTATTAAAAATCCTAAACCTAATATAATGGCAGATGAGCGCCTGTTTATACCCATAATTCACAAAATTATTTTAAATAAATTTTCAAACTTTTTTGTACCAAATCCTCCATATCGGTCATTATAAATATGACTATAAAAGCAAAGCGAGGAGAATTTATTTATGAGGATACCGAAACCAATTAAATCTTTACAGAGGGAAGATGGCACTGTCAAAGAGGTTATGACTGCAAACTACACACCAAAGAATTTCAGACGGATTTTTCCGAATCAGGCGTTCCCGGTTTTAAGCCTGTTTGCAAACAAGCCGACACAGATTGTTTTGTATCTCATGGCAAACGCAGACAGCAACAACATGATTTACGCCACTTATAAAAGTATCATGGAGGACTGCAAAGTTACTGATAAAAAGACGGTTGCCAAGGTGTTAAAACAACTGCAAGAGGCGCAATGCATTGTGGAAGTTTCTACTTCTCACTATATGTTGAATCCAGCCATCATTTTACAAGGCAATGACCAGAAATTCGGTCTGCTGGCTTGCCAATTCAATGATTTATTGAGGAGCAAGCAAACCAAAGACAAAAAGAATCAGAGACAGGAGGAAGCATAAATGTGGGTAAGTGATGAACTGAAAGAACGGGCCAGACAGGTGAATTTAATCCAGTTCTTACAAGAAAGACACCCGGAATTGATATTTAAACGAAATTCCGGTGAGTATGCTTATACAAAGCGAAAGTGTATCACATTTTTCAAGGGTAGAGACGGAGTTTACCGTTATTGCGACCACGGAAAACGGGAGCAAGGAGACTGGGATTACAGCGGTGACGGAATGGCATTTTTAGTGAATTATGTTGGAGGATATAATTTTACGAGTGCAGTTTCAGCATTAATCGACTTTGACAAAAAATAAAAATAATCATACATAAAATGACGCCAAGAGCGTCTTTTTCTTTGCAAAAAATCGGTGGTGCATAAGGGTAAGAACCTCCGTTTTAAGCCGTTTTTAACCACTTAACTGTCATAGTACTATTAAGAGGGTAAATTTCAAGGAGGTAATTTTTATGTGGAAGATAGGACATTTTTATATCGTGCCGGAATCAGAAATGAGGGTAATTGACTGGTGGCTGACGCTGCTGGATTGGCACCGTGACAGGGATATTAAATTGCGGAGGGATTCAACCAATGAAGAAGCTGACAAAGAGGATTTATAGTATTCTGGCTTTTACGGGCCTGTGGCTGGTGCCGTTTGTATACATCATTATTAGTCAGGCATTCCCAACGGTGGAGACAAAAACACTTGTGATTATATCGCTGATTTTGGTTGCCTGGACTTCTTTTAACAATTTTTGGACGATTGCCTGTGAGGGAAAGCAGCTTGACGAGATAGGAATCGGTGACGGACTTATGATAGATACAGGCTTAAAAAAAGAATCGGCACAGAAGCGGGTTGCTATGTATCCAAAAGTACCGCCGGAACTGCTATCAAAGGAGCCAGAGGGAATTATTTTAGGCAAATACAAAGAGCGGTATGTCAGAATCCCTTTAAAGGACATTTACCACTATTGCATTTTGGGCGGTTCTGGTTCTGGTAAGACGAGTACAGTTTTATTGGACACCCTACTTGCCAATTTTGCAACAGGAAGAAATGCCTTCCAGACATTTTGTATCGATATAAAGGGCGAAATCAGTCAGAAGTCAACCTTCGCATATGACGAGAATGTGCTTATTGTGGATCCATCAGATCGTACTACGGTTGGCTGGGACGTATATTACCGGCTCCATGATAATCCAAGTGATGATTTAATCATAGAAGCCATCGAAGAAGTCAGTCAAGCCTTAATAATCAGCACGAATCCAAAGGACAATTTCTTCGTGGAGAATGCACGCACTATGTTTACGGGCCTGCTGGTGTATTATTTCAAACAGGGCGAAAGTTTCATTGATAGCGTGAATAAAATTCTTGAATCCGAAATCAAATCCCTAATAGCAGAGATAATCAAAAACAGTGAGCCATCAGACTTACATTACAAATATCTAGCGAAGTTCGCAGGTAAGGACGCCGAATCGGTTGAAGATTGTATGGTTGAATTAACAACCAGCTTATCAGTATTTTCAAAGTCCGATATAAAATTTTGTTTCCGTGACAACTACCAGAAAGCAAGTCCATACTCATTCAAAGAGGGAAAATCCGTGTTTCTCGCAATCCCGGAGTATATGTTGGAAAGTTATAAAGCCATCATGAGGTTATGCACCGTTCAAACGTTAAAGGAGTTAGAGCGTAGATCGGAAGAAGAAACCACTCCCATGTTGTTAATCATAGATGAATTTGCCCGTCTCGGTCGTATGGAGGGTATCTTCAATGCCCTCGCCACTTTAAGGTCAAAAAAGGTCATGGTAATGTTGGCATTCCAAAGTTTAGCCCAGTGCGAGGTGATTTACAGCAAAGCGGAAAGTCGTGTATTGATGGAGAATTGTCGTATCAAAGCAATCTGTGAATGTTCCGATGATGAATCATCAAAAACAATATCTGGTTGGTGTGGAAAATATCGAGATAAAAAAGAAACCCTCAATGGCGGGAAGAATCAACATAAATCATACACCTATGAGGATAAGTCGATTGTGGAGCCAGCCGATTTAATCACCCTGGTTAAAAAGGAAGAAGAAATATTAGTCGTTAGCGGAATCGGCTATCTCCGTCCAAAAAAATGTTACTATTTCAAAGACGAAAAACTCAAAGCCCTGGCTGATAAAGTCAAGGCACATAACAAACAAATCGAGGTACAAACCGATGGACGATAAAAAACAATTTTACAAAGAATTTTTGGAAGAGATGAAAAAAGCTATGGAATCAACAGATATTAAAGTCAGTGGAGATGATTTGAACTCTGGCACAGAACTCCCGGGTATCAACTTCCATCTCAATGATAATGTGATTATCCCGTCAGTTTATCCAGAAGTGCTATTTATAGAATATAAACACGGAATCCCGGTAGAGGATATCGTAAAAGCTGAAAAATCAATGATTCTGGAGAAAGTTGCAGAGGCTTCTTCTTTTGATATACATAATGCAGACCCAGAAGAAGTGGTAGGGAAAATCCGTGCAACCGTAGTGAATTATGATTCTGCCAAAGACTGGCTGAAAAACATGCCACATGAAAAATTACTTGATGTAGCTGTTTATGCAAAGAGGTGATATTCACCGTCACAGGAGGTTAATCAAAAATGAACTTACAGAAAAAACTTGATTTAATTGGACAATACAGAAACAGCATAAAATTCCTTTCCCATTCAAACAGAGGGATTGAATACACCGTGATGCCAGGCCCAAAGATTAAACCCGGTCTGGTTAAGTTGGAGGTGGATCATGGCAGAGAAGAAAGGACACAGCGATAAAATCAAGGAACTCACAAAGAAGCTGGAGGAAGGAATAAAAGAGGTGTTCACCTCTGGCAGATACCGTGAGTATCTATCCACTATGCAAAAATTTCACAGTTACAGTTATAACAATTCCATGCTGATTCTTTTACAAAAACCGGAGGCTTCTTATGTTGCAGGATATAAAACATGGGAGACTATGGAACGCCATGTTCGCAAAGGCGAAAAAGGGATTACAATTTTTGCACCATGTCCGTATAAGGCTAAAAAGGCAGTTGAGGTATATGATTCCAAAACGGGCCAGGTCAAGCGAGATATACATGGTAAGCCTGTGACGGAAGAAAAAGAAATCACCTATGCCAGCTTTAAGGCCATATCAATTTTTGATTACAGTCAGACAGAGGGAAAACCACTTCCAGAACTGGCACAGGAGTTAAAAGGTGAGATACCGGATTACATGGTATTAATGGATTCGATTCGTGAGGTTGCACCTGTCCCTATTAAATTTGAAATGTGGAATGAATCTAAGAAAGGCCATTATAATTTATCAAACAGGGAGATTGTTATAAAATCTGGTATGAGCGAGTTGCAGACAGTCAAGACCGCAATCCATGAGACAGCTCACAGTATATTACATAAGGATCAAGCTCATGTAAAGGATTCTGCCAGTATGGAAGTTGAGGCCGAAAGCGTGGCTTTTGTTGTCTGCCAACATTTAGGACTTGATACATCAGATTATTCCTTTGGGTATCTGGCTGGGTGGAGCAGTGATAAAGAATTGCCGGAACTGAAATCTTCCTTGCAGACAATTCAAAAGACGGCACATGAGTTGATAGAGAACCTTGACAGGACAATCCTTAAAAATACCAACAACATTGATATTTGCCAGAGTATTGCTGATGAACCCATGAAAATATCAGGTATAGGTGATATTAGACACCACAGGAGGTAGCCATGACGGAACTGGAAGCACTACAACAAAAACATAGGGAAGAAGCAGCCCAGAAACGGGCAAAGCTCAAAGAACGGAAACAGCGTACTCACAGACTGATTGAGCGTGGAGCAATTTTAGAATCAGCCATCAATGAGATTTGCCCTGCTGATAAATTCTCAAATGAAGATATCCAGAAAATTGTGTATTACGCAATCTTAGCACCATCAACCATAGATTACATAGCCAAGATGGGAGTTTGAATCCCGTCTTTCTTTATAAGAAGGGCGCACTTATACACCCTCCGGGTGTGTGCGGCCTTCGGCGCTTCTCTACATCAACGTTCCCTCTCATAATCTCAACAAAACCAATAACCAAAAACCCATAGTGCAAACAGGCACATAACAAAAATCATTCACATAACAAAGGAGTTGATACAATGGCAATTTACCATTTGTCAGTCAAAATCATAGGACGCAGTGCAGGCCGATCTTCCGTTGCCGCTGCCTGCTACCGGAGCGGAGACACAATCACAAATCAATACGATGGAATCACACATGATTACAGCCGTAAACATTGGATTGAACACACTGAAATCCTACTTCCAACCAATGCGCCGGAATCATACAAAGACCGTTCTACTCTCTGGAATGCGGTTGAGTTAGCAGAAAAATCTTCTAATGCTCAGCTTGCAAGAGAAGTTGAAATTGCACTTCCAAGAGAACTCACCTTACAACAACAAATCGCCCTGATAAGAGCATACATTGAACAAAATTTCACAGACAAGGGAATGTGTGCTGACTTTGCGATACATGTTCCACCATTGACTGACAGTAAGGGATTCCCACTTGACGCAGACGGAAACCGCACCCAAGACCTAGACAAAATGAGATTCCAAAACCCTCACGCTCACATCATGCTTACTATGCGTCCTATGGATTCACAAGGAAAATGGCAACCAAAATCGCAGAAGTGCTATCTCTGTCGTAAAGACAATCAAGAGAAATCCATTCCTGCCAGCGAGTATAAAGAAGCGGAAGCCGATGGTTGGAGGAAGCAGTATCAGTACAAAGTTGGCAAGAAAAAAATTTGGCTTACAGAGGAATCAGCAGCCAGACGGGATTTAAAGCAGATTAGCAAAGAACCAAAATCAGCAAAAGCCTTGAATCCTATCATAGCCGATTGGAACTCCAAAGATTCCCTTTTTCGTTGGCGTGAATCCTGGGCAAGTATGTGCAATCAGGCTTTAAGAGATAACAATATTAATCAGCAGATAGATTACCGTTCTTATGAATCACAGGGTATTAACAAAGTAGCCAGCGTCCATATGGGAGTATCCGCCTATCATGCCGAGAAACAGGGATTCAAGACTGAACGTGGAGATATCAACAGGGAGATTGCCGAGGACAACCTATTTTTAAGTGATTTCGAGGGAAAAATCAAGCGTCTGGAAGAAAAGGAGACGGAGCACTTGAACCAAATCACAGCCAGGCTGGAGGGCTTACGCTCAAAGTATATCGCCTATGCCTATGAGCGGTTAGCACTCTCTGCCGCCGTTTCTTCCAGTCAGAACCAGATAAAAGACGAAGCAGTGATTGCCAAAACTTATGCGGATTCTATGGCGCAAATAACAGCAGCCGTTGAAAATCTCATGAAATCCCTAGACTTAAAAAAACAGGAATTGCAGGTATGCAGTCCATTCCAGAACCAAAAGCGGAGAGAACTCATGGAAGAAATCGCCAGGACAGAAATGGAGATTCAATCCCTATATGACCGCAGAGAGAAAATTTTTAGAGCATACAAAGCAGAACCTACCGATCCGATTTTTACAGAAGTCATAGAGGATAAGAAACAGAGGATTGCTTTTCTCAAAGGCGAACAAGCTAAAATCAACACAGAGTTTTGGGTTTTAGTGGAGGAGAACAAGGAGCGTATAAAGGAGTTGCGGAGTTTACGCTATATGAACCGGAGCCAATGGGAGGACTTCACAAAAGGCAGATTAAAAGAGCATTATCAAGATAATTTCAATCAATCTACATGGGAGAAAGCAAAAGCACAGGCACCGGATATACCGGAGGTAGAGGAAACTGGAACCAAACGATATATAAAACATAAACGATAAAACCACATCCAATAATGTCAAAGATGTGGTTTTACAGAAATTTATTTTTGAGATTGATATATTTTAACTAATAAAACAATATTAGTAGCAGCAAGATTTAATGCGTATTCAGTGAATTCATCAGATACATTAACAACAGTAGCACCTTGACCATGGCCTGCATTTTTGTTTCGTAAAACGGGTAAGCCAGTTTCAAGAGTAGTTCTTATGTTGGTGAGATGGCTATTCATGTAACTAGGATAAAAGTTATTATTTTCTAGTATATTAATCAATTTTTGAGCAGTATCTTTTGCGGGATCATAAATATACCCTTTTTTATCACAAATTGTTTTCATTGTGCTTTCAAAAGACTTTAGTGCTTCTAAAATTGCATTTTTGTTATCGTTATTCCGTCTATATTCAAATGCTTTAAGAAATTCTTCTTCAGCACCTTTAAAGTCTTCGGAATGAATAAGATGTAAGGCAGGTTTAATAACTTCGCTATGTAAATGTTTGTTATCGATACGTATTAATTCATCATTAATTATTTCATAACCAAGATTGTTCTGCTTAAAGCGGTTATTTATTTCTATAAAGGCATTTTCTATACAGTCTACATAATCCGTGTCATAAGAATAGGGAGGTTCATTCTTTAAGTGGTAGAAAACATTAGAAATAAAATCAATAAAATCTAAAAAAATTGTTGTCTCACAAGATGATATAAAAAATTCAATTTCTTTTTTCTTATTATTGAAATATCCCTTACTGGGTACTAAACTTTTTGTTCCGATTTCTCGTGAAAAAGTAGCACTGATACTAGACCAAAGATCATCGAGTGTTACAGTACGGTAATCCAAAATATCCTCTAAAATAAAAAATAATTGATTTCTAAACCTGTCTGGAATATTTTCATATTCATATACGTCTGGTAATTCATTAGGATTAGTAGTTCTTTCAGAATAGAGTTTAAACATATTAACACCTCCAATACAATTTATTATAATGCAATTTTGTGAAATATAAAAGAGCCTTTATAGATTCGTTTTTCATTATTGAAAGAGAGATAATAATTTGATAAAATATTTACAGGGAACAATCATGTTATTACAAGGTGTTGGCCTTCCATCATACATAAGATGGGAGGTGGTGCGAATGAAATTTGACTTTAAGGATTTAATGGCCTTTGGCATGTTCATTCTCGCATTACTGACCTTTATCTTAAAGATTAGTCAGTAGCGTTTTTCAAGTCCCAGAGATGGGCAACAGAAAACCACCCTTGTAAACTTGGCCGTTGAAAGGGTGGCTATCTGTCATTTAATCAATTAAGGTCAACCTCTTGTATGAGGTGGTTGTTCCTTTTTTATTACACTTCTATTATAATCAATTCTGTTCCTAAATTCAAGCGATTCTTAGAAATTTTCGCTCAAATCCTCATGCCGGCAAGTACACTTTGTCCATCTTTAAGTCCCAATACATCAAAAACGCCCTGTTTTTTAACCGCTGCCCAGTGAGTAGCCCTTGAACGAATTATCAGTTGGCCTTCAATATTTCAATCTTAAATCAGATAACAAACGCTTTCCTAAAAAGTGTCTGATTCTGGTAAAAACTCACTGATTTTCACTCCTTGTATGCAGAATGCAAAAAATCTATTCGTCAAATTCAACGGCGCTATACAGAGATTACTTTATATATAGAAGAAAAACCTTTGTTACCAAGCACTTTCAGAGAGTAAAATTTCGCACTCCTATTTCTTTTGTGTAGGTTGCACAGACCCACAAAAAGTCAATGCTCTTTTTATCCTGACCTCACTAAAACAAAAAGTCTAGCTCTTTCACAAGTTGTCCGACTATTAATCCAGAGAGCCACCGCTGGGCCACTCAAGCACAGCAGAATCAACGGCTCTAACCAGTTTATCACCCATGAACTTTAGACAAAATCAACGGCTTACCATAAAAATGCACTGACCCAAGACGATAATTTTAGCAGTTCTCCCGACTGTCCCTGGTCTCACTACGATAGTAAAATTAGAGTGGCGCCAATATACCTATAAGGAGAAAATGCCTATGGAAAGATACGATTTTACGGTGAACGCTGATCTAGCCGGGAACGTCCCGGAAGAACTGGACAGGTTGACAAACAAAGAAATGATTGCAGTACATGAAGCAATCCAAAAAATCAAGCAGAACACGGAAACAGAGGCTACCACAAAACATATGGAATGGTTTGACACTGCTATCCTCCCGGTTTTAAAAGAATATGCAGAGCAGACTTCCTCTATTCTTGATATTGAACGGGATAGAGAAATGCTCATACAAGCCACCCTCCGTAATGCTTGTGGGTTAGACATATCAAGTGATAGCCATTGTTTGTATATGGCAATAATGTCAACCGTTCACCTCTCTGTTGATGTTGAAAACGGTGATCCTGTACTTGTCCTAACTTATGACTTGAAAGAATCTTAGAGGAGGTCAGGCACATGGATATGAAAGACAACCGCAATCTGACAATCGGAATACTGTTGAATCTGTCAGCCGTCTTGTTGACATCAACATTGTTTTTATTCTATAAAGTGTTGATTGCGGAGGAAATTAACAACGATCTGAACAGAGAAAATTTAATGCTTTACAAAGACAAGAAGGAACTGGCAGAGAAATTAGAAGTAAAAGAAAAGCAGGAGGTCACAGAGTAACTTCCTACTTGAAAAATTCAGAAATATCTACATCAAGGATTTTTGCCATGGCAACCAGCTCCGAAGCAAAGACATTCGCAAGGTCATGTTCCAGTTTGTAGTATCGTTGTTTGTTGATATTTAAACCTTGCAACTGCAATTCACGGATCAGGTCGAAGGCTCGTACACCCTTGCTTTCCCTGATCCGTTTTATATTTGCACCTACACTGATTTTGTTATCGGAGCGGATTTTGATTTCGTCCATTGGCTAAACTCCTTGATTTTTGTAACTCAATGATATATTATTAAATCAGTAAATGGGTATCCGTATAGCTTACTAATTAACCGAAAGGTGGAGCACGTATATGAAGCGGATCAAGTTATTATTTGTAATTCTGCTGTTATCATGCACACTTGACGGATCATCAAAACCAGTGGAGGAGGTGCAGCCAGACACGGGCCAGCGATTCAAAATTTATCACTCGTTGATTTCTTCACACCCGGACAGCAGGGACACGACTCTTTGGGTAATCTTATGCACAGATGATTTAAGTGATTTAGATACAATATTTGAAAAAATAAAAATGTTCACAGAACATATGAATGACGAATCAAATTGTTTGACTATTTATCTTTACAGGTCTAAAATGGATTTAGAAAATGGTCGAATGTTAGGAGAAAAAACATATATAAAAGGAGAATGAAAGGGTATGAAGAAACAGGTTGTTATTCTAGGATTAGCGGTTGTATTGGCAACCAGCACAGGTATACCAGCATTTGCAGAGACCGGTACTGCTATGGAACAAACAGAATTACATCATAATGAAGGATATGATTCAGAACACCCATTATCCAGTATGATTGATTCGTGGGATTTAAGATTATCAGATGATACGTACAGTTTAAACTATATATGTTCATGGAATGTCCAAGCCATGTTAATCGGACAAATGGATCGATATTTTGCTCCTCCCGTGGGAGATTATGTTGACGCAAGAGGCAACCATATTTATACAACACAGGAAGAATATGACTCCGCAAGAACTACGGAACAAGCATTATATAACTGGTTCTGTAATTGGTTAAACTCTATGGACTTTCAAAATATGAATGAAATGGAAAGGGCTCAGGAAATAAAGAAAGTTTTGGAAGTACGAGGGTATGACACCGAATGGGAATACTCTAATAGACAAAATCTTTCAAGAGATGATTATTATGCTGTTTTGATTAATAATAAAGGTGTATGTTCAGAGTATGCAAGTACAGCATTAGCTTTAGCCAAAGCTCTTGGTTTAAAGGGTGTATCGAATGGATCTGGTAACCATGTCAATTATTTTATTCAGGTTGATGGTCAGCCATACATTGGTAGTAACCAAGTATTATTCTTAGAAAGACCAACTAATACTAGAGTTTATTTTTCTGAATAAGTAAAAGGAGAAAAAGAATTATGAGAAGAAAAAAGATTTTAGCATTGACATTAGCCGTCACAATGGCAAGCAGTATGAGCATGACAGTCCTGGCGGGTCAGTGGGTGCAGGAAAATAATGATTTTAAATATCAGGAAGATAATGGATCCTATCCGGCTAATACTTGGAAATGGATTGATGGAAACAATGATGGCGTAGCAGAATGCTATTACTTTGATGGTAATGGTTACATGCTCAGCAATACAACCACACCGGATGGTTATACAGTAGATGCCTCTGGTGCTTGGCTAGTAAATGGCGTAGTACAGACACAGGCAACTGGTTCTACAGGTAATGCAGGTCATAGCGCTAATTATGATCCAGCACATCCGTTGGCAGGCAAGATTGATGCTTGGAACTTAAGGCTTACATCTGGATATAGAGATATTGTTAATAATCCATATATTGTTGATAATAATATTCATGCAATGTTAACAAACCAAATGGAATATTATAGAAATGATTTGGGTGTAGCACAAAATCTTGAACAAGATATCTATAACTGGTTTTGCAATTGGTTAAATAGTATGGATTTCAGAAATATGTCAGAATATCAACGAGCCCAGGAAATCAAAAAAGTAATTGAATCTGCCGAATATGAAAGTGGAACTGGCACATAGTCAATTTATGCTATTTTAATAAACAAAAAGGGACAGTGTACAGATTTTGCAATGACTGCAAAATCACTGGCTACAGCACTGGGTCTTAAATGTGATGTTAAAGGAAATGGAGATCATTCATGGTATTATATCTATGCTGATGGAAATAGATATGTCGGAAGTAATAACGGTATTGATTTAGTTAATACTATTTCAGATGAAGCTTTTCATTCCGGATATTATGATTATGACCAGCGGAATGATTTCTACAATAGACTAAATGATTTTTACAATAATCAGTAATAATTAAAGGTCTAGATAAAAAGTTCTCTTCGGAGGGCTTTTTATTATAATTTTGTTCTTACTATTAATTTTCTATCATACTATATATAGAACACGATTCTTGACGCCGTTCAAGCTAAGTGTTATAATGTAATTGAAAAAGAGGCAGCGGTGTCCTGCTACCTCTAAAGACTGAGACAACTATTCAGTTAAGTTGTCATCAGACCCATCAGATGCCGCCAAGCTACTTGATGGGTCTTTTTTTGAGTCTTTTTTGCTCTTTATGTAGTTTTTACCTGCTGTGAAAATAGTAATTACTGAAGCAGGAATCCCTACGAGCGCAGATAAAATTTCTATCCAACTCATTGACCCAGTTCTCCTTTCTTTGACGTTTACACGCCTGTGGAAAGTCCATAAGAATGAATCTTCCAAAGACGTGCAAACCCTTAGTTCAGAGAGTTGCTTGCCAAAATCTAATGTTTTCAGTTCCTCTAATCCACAAAGTGGAATCATCATGAACAAATTTATTATAATACATCCCAATAAAAATGAAAAGACAAAAATTTAAGCTCTCTACGGAGGGCTTTTTTGTTTGGGAGGACGGTTTTGATTGCCGTCCTCCTTATCCATGTTCTTCCATCTTTTCAATCAAATAGTCAAGGTCAAAACTCTCGCAGTCCATAAAATCCATCATATCTATGTAAATCGGAAACTCTCCATCTGCTAACTCCATACTATCCGGATCCAGACGATAAGCAATCAAGATAGTGATTCCATCTTGTAAATAGATTCCCTTAATTCCAAAATTATCAATGATATAATACCGGCTGGAGGGAGGGTCGCATTGGAGACCATCGGAAGTACGTATAGTCATGTCGTGGACAATTAAACCCATTTCTGGTTTGATTCCCTGTTGTTTTTCATGTTCTCTTACGAGCCGTGAAAGTATGTACTCCAGGCCCTCATATTCTAGTGGTGATGGATATCTACTCATATTTAAAATTCCTTTCTTTATGTGTTTTTATTGGTTGGGTGGTATGTTTTGTATCATGCCATCTGCTATTAATATGGTGTGATTTGGCGTTTTCGTTCACGGAGAATTTAAGAAAATACCACCAAAGATACAACGTAAAATTTGGTTATATTGTTGGTTGTCAATGTTCAATTAATCCGTATTATATTAGGTGAAATTATTATCTGTAAAACCCTTGGCTGGATAAAGGATTTTTACAGTGAATTTGCTTTTTCAATGTATGGGTGGATATTTTATCAATCCCAAACGAAAACTTTAATACCGGGTGCATTGAGTTTGGTTGGACGTCCTTTTAACTCTCGCATATATATAATGGTTGTTTTTTTAAAAATGTAAACCAAATATCCGAGAAGAAAAAATTTTTAAAATAATAAAATCAGACGTACAAACAAGGGCCGAACTGTCATACTATTAGGTTCGGGATTTATATAGGCTGAATGGTGGAGGAATATAGACATGGCGGGTGGTGTAAGCCCTACCCGGTCAAAGTCTGTAATCACTGATGAAATAAAGGTTCGTAAGCGATTTACAGATATTGCCCTTTTATTTAGTATTACTTATGTTAGTGAGTGTAACAGAGAGCAGAGCATTATTAAGGTGATATGTGATTGTGTCTTTGAGCATGGCAAACATAGGAGTGAACACAAACAGGGAGAGAACGATTGGCATAGAGCGGAGCAGGCAGGGAGAAGTATCTATCCGGGAGAAGTATCATACAAGGAGAGAACAATCATAGAGCAAATGCAATACAGATTTGTGACGGATCAGAAGAATCCTCCCGTCCCAATCTGCCGCTTGACGAAAAAAAATCCACATGCAGTGAAGCATGCCTTACACATTTTTTTTACGTCCGGCGATTACAATCGCTTGTGAAAGTGATTGTATCTGTGCTTTAGTTCATGGTGATGGTGTGAACTCCTAAGAAAGTGTAAACTCCCTGAATCGTTCTCTCCCTGTTTGCAAGGCTCTATGTAATACCAATACATAAAGAAAACACAGTGAGCATGCACATAATCCATAGTCCCTGCGTTAAACATTATTTTAATATAGATTAAGCTGTTTGGATATTACGGGCCAGACAGGATATTTTATCAGTCCCTATCATAAAGTCTGACCTGGCTCGTTCTGGATATTCTCAAACACGCCTGACGCCACTATCTGATGGGCGATTGCTTTTAAAACAGGAATCGCCACACTGTTTCCGATTTGCTCATACGCTCTGGCTTCTGCCACAGGGAAAATGAAATCTTCTGGAAAACCCATGATCCGCTTACATTCATTAGGCGTCAGTCTCCTTACTCTGCCATTTACAAAGTAAGATTCTGTCCCACCTGCAGGTCCTCTTGATGTGCAGACAAAAGTTGGGCAATAACCTTTTATGCTATAAACACGCCTGCCCTGACCTATGTTCCCAATGTAGCCCATTCTGTATGTATCCCGTACTCGTTCTGTAATGTCTGGCTTATAGAATGTCACGGAATCTAAATCCAAATAATAATGTTCGTCAACGTACTGCTCTAAAAAGTCCTCAACAGCAATGTCAGATTCAAATGGTTCAGGGAAAGAAAAATTGATATGTAAATCCTTGCGGATACAGACAAAATAGATACGTTTGCGGATTGTGGCACAGCCGTAGTCATTTGCTTTCAAAATCTTGTAATGCACATCATAACCTAAATCCTTTATCAGTTTCACAATCGTAGCAAGTGTCTGGCCGCCATCATGACGAGCCAAGTTATCTACGTTCTCCAAAAACAAAACGCTGGGCTTATGGTATTCAGTAATCCGGGTAATTTCAAAAATCATCAGCCCTCTGGGATCGCCATATATTCCTTTTTGTTTTCCAGCCAATGAATATGACTGGCACGGGAATCCGCCGCAAAGTATATCAAACGGTGGAATGTCTTTGGCTTCAATCTTTGTAATGTCTCCTGCCGGAACCTCACCATAATTTGCTTGATACGTTTCCCTTGCTCGTTTATTTTTGTCAGACGAGAAAACACAGGTACCGCCCACGCTCTCCAAAGCCTGCCGGAATCCACCAATCCCACAAAATAAATCAATAAAAGTAAAACTCATAAAAATACATCTCCTTTGCAATTTAGGGATAAAACCCTGTGCAAATAAGATGTAAGATGGGTGGGTGGAAAAGGACTTAAATTGCCTAACATGGGAAAATATGGTATAATTTCAAAGTGGAAATAAAATCAATGTAAAGGAGAATAGCATATGGACGGTGTATTGTACCACTTTACTTGCAAAGAGCATTTAGAAGAAATATTGTCATCTCAATACTTAAAACTGACAGATAGCAATATAATTACACCAGACGGAACACTGGAAACGGAACGGAGAAGTCAAGCGTATAAACCAGTTGTTTGGCTAACCGATTCAGAATATTCTAATAACATTGGATTGGAAGGCTCTGTGGTTGACAAAACAGAAATTAAGATAACTGTTCTGAAAAAAGATTATATGGTACGTTGGGAGGACTGGGAACCACAAAAGGAAATGGAAAAGGCATGGAGAAGAAGATTTTGCCGCAATCAAAAAATATCAAGTTGGTATATTTCTGAACAGATTATACCATTTTCTGATATTTTAAGAATTGAAAATCGGTATGATGGGACAGTATATTATGGAGAGCCAGACCCGAACCGCAGGGAAATCCCACGTTATCATGAAGACGGCAGAAAAGCATATCCGAATGATCCATGCCCATGTGGAAGTGGTAAGAAATTCAAAAAATGTTGTGGACGTAATAGTGCATAAAGATTTTTTGTGCAGATTCCCGGCTATACGCCATTTTTCCAATCTGCTATACTGTAATCAGCGATTGAATAATCCTGATTACTTTGTTATCTTCCCACCGGCTTCACACTCACTGTCCAGTCGAAAATAGAACAAAG
>NZ_CABJCG010000037.1 GCF_902364025.1 Enterocloster lavalensis | reverse complement strand
GGTACGCACGGTGGTGTGAGAGGACGGGAGCTAATCACTCCCTCCTACTCGATGAATATAGTATACTGTTGGCGTTTGTTCGCAACAAGCAAATTAGGGCAGGAATCAATTTGTTAGAATGGGGTTTATTAAAAAACAGAATTATGTTATAGTTTAGTAGTGTAGCATTTAGAATAACCAACTTGTAATGGCAGGCATAAGTGAGGTGCGAAATGGCCATAAAGAAAATTGAACTTGAAAATTTTACCGTGTTCGATAAAATGGATATTCAGTTTACTGAAGGAATAAATGTCCTGATTGGTGAAAATGGAGTAGGTAAGACACATGTGATGAAATTGCTGTACAGTGCGTGTCAGGCGGTGAAGCATGATACTTCTTTTTCACAGAAAACGATAAGGGTTTTCAGACCGGATGGTTCCAGTATACAGCGCTTGGTGGCCAGAAAAAATAAAGGTGGAACAGCAATTGTAAAAGTTTTTTCGGATACTTCTTATATTAGTATGAAATTTACCACACGTACAAAAAAGTGGGATGCAGAGGTGAAAAATGAAGAAAGATGGGAGCAGCAACTTTCTGATTTGAGTAGCATTTTTATTCCTGCAAAAGAGATTTTATCGAATGCATACAATCTAACGGAAGCTGTCTTGAAGGGAAATGTGGACTTCGATGACACGTATTTGGACATTATTGCTTCTGCAAAAGTAAATGTATCTCCAGGCAAAGATAGCTCAGAGAGAAAAAAATATTTAGATGTATTGCAGAAAATCAGTGATGGAAAAGTTGCCATAGATAACGAAAGATTTTATTTAAAGCCAGGGTCACAAGCTAAGATCGAATTCCATTTAGTTGCGGAAGGACTGCGGAAAATTGCATTATTATGGCAATTAATAAAAAATGGAACGTTAGAAAAGGGGGCAGTTCTTTTCTGGGATGAGCCAGAAGCCAACATTAATCCCATTCACATTCCTGTCATAGTAGAATTGTTATTGTTGTTGCAAAGGGAAGGCGTTCAGATTTTTATTGCCACTCATGATTACTTTGTAGCGAAATATTTTGATGTCAGAAAAAACAACGAGGATAAAATAGAATTCCACTCTTTCTACAGAGAAGCAGATAAAGCTATTTGTTATGAGAACAAAAAAATCTTCGCTGATTTGGATCACAATACAATTATGGAGACATTTATGAAATTGTACCATGAAGAAATTGGATTGGTGGTGAGATAGGATTGCAAATATCGGAGTCTGGAATGATATTTGGCGATTATAACCAAGGAAGAGTATTTAAAATTGAAAATTCGCAAATGCATAAAGAAGCAGGGTCCCGGGTGAGGAGCGTAGAGTTTATACTCCTTAAAGGAAAAAACGGTCTCTGGTTTATAGAAGCGAAATCAAGCAGTCCTAAGTCAGAGACAAGCTGGGATCGGTATCAAGAATTTATAGGAGAAATAACTGAAAAATTTATACACTCTTTTAATATGCTTTGCGCCTGGTATTTGGGACGGCTTAGCGACTATGATGAGATCGGTACAGATTTAAAAGCTATAACCGGTAAGATGGCAGATTTTGTATTTGTTTTAGTGATACGTGGACATAAAATGGAGTGGTTGTTGCCCTTGCAGGAAGAATTAAGGCAAAAATTAAAGTATCATAATTCTATTTGGAATAGTAAAATAATCGTCATGAATGACGAAATTGCAAGGGAATACCACTTGATTATTTGAAAATGCGGTAATACTATTATATGAACACTCCTTAAGAAAACCGGTTTTGAGGCTGCAAAGATATAGAATAAGGATAGCCGCTTACACGCCTTTTGAAATATTAACGCAGGCGGCGTTGAATAATAAGTAAGTTGAGAAAATAGCGTATTGACAGATATTTAGACGCCCCCAGAGTTGCGGCTCTGGGGGTTTTTGAATGCAATGTGCTGTGGGCGAAGGCGTGAACTCCGTCCGAATCAACCACCCTGAAACGCCTTGCGGAAATAGTCGATGATCAGCATGGCCGGGTGGGAAATGGTGCTGTTTTTCTGGGTGACGATGGCGTAGGGGCGGAAGGCCTTGGCGGAGATCCGGTAGTAGTTGGGGCTGTTTTCGGTGGTGGGCGCTTTTACCAGGACCTCGGGCACAAAACCAACCCCCAGCCCCGTGCCCACCAGGGTGTCCACGGTGTCCCAGTTCAGGGTTTCGCAGATGGTGCGCGGGGTGAAGCCGGCTTCCTCGCAGAGTTGATGGCTCATCTCCGAGAATTTCTGGATGGATTTCAGGGAGACGAAGGGCTCGTTGCGCACAAGGCGCAGGTCGATGTAGGAGATACCGGAGGACGGCGTGATCAGGGCGTTGACCGGGTGATTTCTGGGGACTGCCAAAAAGATTTCTTCCTGGTGGATCACCTCGTAGTCCAGCAGCGGGTTCTTGGGGTAGAGGGGAAGGGCGCAGAAGTCCAGCTCTCCGGCCGCCAGCTTCTCCTCCAGGTACACGGAATGCTCCTCGATGATGTTGAACTGGAGCCAGGGATAACGTTCCAGCACATGGGGGATGATCTTCGGCAGGTAGTATTTGCTGTAAAATGGGGAAATGCCGAAGTGGACAATCTCCTGGTTGGAGTTGGCCAGGGATGTGATCCGGCGCATCATCTGCTCATAGAGCTGGAGGATGACCTGGCCCTCCTGGAAAAAGATTTCGCCCGCCTGGGTCAGCTCAAAGTTCCGGTTCCCGTGCACGAACAGAGGGGTATTGAGCTCGGATTCGATTTTCTTCATATACTGGCTTAAGGCCGGCTGGCTGACGAACAGCTTGTCGGCTGCTTTGCTGATGCTTTTTTCCTGGGCAATGGTGACGAAATAGTTGATGGAGTTAAGCTGCATGGACACCTCTCCTTAAAATATAATTTTTGATTATATTAATATTGTATAATCTGATTTGACTGCGGTCAATCATTAAGTTAAAATTATATTATCTATCAATCATGTATTTATACATAAGGAGGAAGGTATCATGCGAAAAACGTTAAAGAGAGGCGCGGCGTTCTGTTTGGCAGCAATGATGGCACTGACAGCCTGTGGCGCAAAGTCCGGCAATTCGGGGGAAACGGGCGGACAGGCGGCGGAGACGAAGGCGCAGACACAGGCGGAGGAAAAAACCGAGGTGCGGCACCTGACACTGGCGGCGGTGGCCTCCAGCTCGGGATTGTTCCCCTACTGTGTGTCCATCGGAAAGGTTCTCTCCACTTTACCGGAACTGGATATTACGGTTTCGGAGTCGGGCGGAAATGTGGATAATACCCAGCAGCTGCGGGCAGGGGAGATTTCCATAGCCAACAGCATTTCCAACACGGACTACGAGAGTTATACGGGGACCGGAAGCACCTTTAAGGAACCGTTTAAGGATTTTCGGATTCTCTGGTATTATGAGAGTTCGCCCATTCAGATCTGCGTGGCAAAGGACACGGGGATTGCGTCTCTGGAGGACCTGGAGGGCCAGACCTTCAATCCCGGCGGAACCGGGACCGCGGCCAGCGTGGTGACCCATGAGGCCCTTGACGTGCTGGGGATAAAACCGGAATATTTTGAGGCCGCCCAGGCGGATGCGGCGGACGCATACTCCAACCGCCAGATCGTGGGCGCGGTGAAAACCGGACCGTTCCCGGACAGCTATGTGATGCAGCTGAACACCAACCGTCCCATCCAGATGATTAACATCCCGGACGAGCAGCTGAATACCATTTTGGAAGCCATTCCCAGCGTGAAAAGCGCGGTGATCCCGGCGGGCGTTTACGATGGCGTGGACTATGAGGTGCAGACCTTATCCACTTATCAGGGCCTGCAGGTGGATATGTCGTTCTCCCAGGATCTGGTCTACCGCATGTGGAAAGCTATGTGGGAGGAGGAAGCGGATACCTGGAAAAACGCTTATCAGATCGGCGCAGACAACAACATTCCGGAGCTGACTCTGAAGGCTGCCTCCACCCCGCTTCACGCCGGGACCGTGCAGTATCTGACAGAGCTTGGGTACGAGGTGCCGCAGGAACTGATTCCGGAGGAGTATGTGCCGGTAAATCCGTAAGATGTGAGGAGAGGTTATGCGAAAGCTAACGGGGTTTTGGGATTATGTGGTGAAGGCGCTTTCCGTGTGCCTGATTTTGTTCCAGCTGTACACCACGGGGGTCCGGCTGTTTTCGGATATGATCCAAAGAAGTATCCATCTGGCCTTTGTGCTGACCCTGGTGTTTATATTAAAGCCCGCCAGAAAGGGACATGACCTGGATCATGTCCCCTGGTACGACGTGATATTTGCGGCCGTGTCCTGCGCCAGCTGTCTCTATGTGGTGAGCATCTACAAGACGGTGGTGTATAATCCGCTGCAATGGTTATCGACAGTGGATAAGGTGTTTGCGGTTCTGTTGGTGGCCCTGGTGCTGGAGGCCAGCCGCAGGTCGGTGGGATGGACCTTTCCGGTGCTGGGAATCGCCTTTCTGATCTATGCGTTCTGGGGAGAGGCGTTTCCGGGAATGTGGGCGCACCAGAATTTCTCCTTCAATAAGGTGTTCCAGTCCTTTTATCACGGCACAACGGGAATCTGGGGGACCATGCTGGGGCTGTCCGCCACGATGTTGGCAATGTTCGGCATTTTCGGGGCGATTTTGTCCGGCACCGGCGGGGCGGAGACGTTTATCAAGATCGGTCAGCGTGTGGCCGGGCGGGCCACCGGCGGTTCCGGCAAGATTTCGGTGATCGCCAGCAGTTTGTTCGGCATGATTTCCGGCAGCGCCATCGGAAATGTGGTCGCTACCGGCGTATTTACAATTCCTTCCATGCAGCGGGCCGGGTACTCGAAAGAGTGGTCCGCCGCCATCGAGGCCATTTCCTCCACGGGCGGACAGATACTGCCGCCGATTATGGGGGCCGCGGCCTTTATCATGGCGCAGCTGATCGGGGTCAACTATCTGACGATTGCCAAGGCGGCGCTGGTGCCTGCGGTACTATATTATCTGAGCTGCTTTTTGTCGATCCATCTGGTGTCAAAGCGGGACCAGATTTGCGGCGAGCCGGATAAACCCACGATCCGGGTGGGAGAGTATCTGGTGATTCTGATTCCGTTAGGGATCTTCATGTTCTATCTGCTGCGCGGCTACACGGTGATGATGGGGGCGTTCTGGGCGACCATCGGCGCGGTGGTTACCTACGCGGTGTGGTTTCTTGTCTCGGAAAAGAGCGTGGGGAAATGCGCGGGCGCTATGGGTAAGGTCTGCTTTACCACGGCGATTAAAGGGACGAACAGTATTGTGGAGATGTGCGGAATCCTGGCGGGTTCCCAGATCACCATTTCCCTGGTGTCCCTGACCGGATTCGGGGTCAAACTCTCGGACCTGATCGTCTCCCTGGGGGAGGGGAATCTGTTCCTCTGCCTGATCTGTTCCATGCTGGTCTGCATCGTGCTGGGGATGGGACTTCCCACCACGGCGGCTTATGTTCTGGGGGCTTCCGTGCTGGCTCCGGCGCTGATCGCGCTGGGCATCAATCCTCTTCCGGCCCATCTGTTTGTGATGTATTACGCCTGCCTTTCGGCTATCACGCCGCCGGTGTGCGTGGCGGTATTTATGGCCTCGGGGCTGGCGAAGGCGGCCTGGGTGAGGGTGGCGTTGATCTCATGTATGGTGTCGCTTCCGGCGTTTGTGGTGCCGTTTACATTTATTTACAATCCGGCGCTGATGCTGGACGGAAGCGTTTTCCAGGTAGTTTTCGGGATTGCGACGGCTCTGGCAGGCGTATGCCTGATCGATATGTGTGTGACCGGGTATTGGAAGAGGCCCATCGGGCTTCCCATGCGCCTGCTGCTTCTGGCCTGCGGTATTTTGCTTCTGATACCGGATGTATGGATCAGTCTGGTGGGGCTGGCTGCCGGAGGCGTGTCGTTTTTTGCGGTCCAGAGAGATAGAGGAGAAGGTGTAACGATAAAACAATAGAGCGGGTGATCAGATGAAACATTCTTTTTTTGAAAACAGGGGGATGTGGCTGAAGGGAAATGTCCATAGCCATACCACGGTTTCCGACGGCGTGTGTGAACCGGCCAGGCAGATCCGGGATTATCGGGACCGGGGCTATGATTTTCTGGCGGTTACGGACCACAACATTATGGATTCCTTTCAGCAGGAATTGGAAGGGATTTGCCTGATACCGGGGTGGGAACGGGACATCACCTACTCGAAAACCAAATGCGTTCACCTGGTAGGGCTTTCCGGCCGCCCGGCGGGGGAGCAGAAAGCTTTTTCCATGGAGCGGCCCGACCCCTCGGAGGTGACGGTCCAGCAGCTGACGGACAGCATGCGGGCCGACGGCCAGTTCGTGGTTTTGGCGCACCCGGTATTTTCCAGGATGGAAGCTGAGGAGATCAGCGGTCTGACGGGATATCAGGCCATTGAGGTATTTAACATGGGTTGCGAGCGCATCTGTCATGCCGGGCGGGCGGACGTGTACTGGGACATGCTCCTGAGGGAGGGGCGGCGGGTGCTCGGCATCGCCTGCGACGATACCCACGGGAAAACGCAGAAGAGCGACCGCTTTGGCGGATGGATTTCGGTCAATACCCGGGAAAAAAGCGGTCCGGCTATCATGGAAGCCGTGGGGGACGGGAATTTCTATTCGACCATGGGGCCGGAGATTTACGACTGGGGGATTGAGGACGGGGCGATCTATGTGTGCTGCTCGCCGGTAAAAGAGATTCATTTCGTGACGTATCCGCCCCGCGGGGCGGCCCACTATGCGGGTGAAAACATGATGACCGGAGACCGGTATGAGTTGAAGGGGGAGGAGGCGTATGTGCGGGTCGAGTGCGTGGACGCCTTCGGAAATACGGCCTGGACCAATCCGGCGTTTGCGGAGGAGCTGGGGAGAAGGGACTTATAGGGGGTAAAAAGCAGGGGGAACGGTTTGTCAGCCGATGCCCCCTGTTTCCGGGTACGTTCTCCGCCTATCCAGGAATCCGACTGTATGTTATTCCTTCGCATACCTCCACAACGTGGTCCTGCTGATCCCTAGCTTCTTAGCCACCGCGGTCTGGTTCCCCTTCATTCGGACCAGCTCGCGGTTGATGATATCGCGGTTGATCTCGTACAGGGTGCGGTTGAGATCGATGGCGTCCTGGGACGAATCGGAGCCGTAGATGCTTTTTTCCTCGGACAGAAGCCAGCTGGTGTGTAACTGGCTGATATAGGAGGTGTCCGTCATACCCACCAGCTCGTCCAGCACCCGTTTCAGCTGGGTGTAATTGCAGGGCCAGTCGTAATTTTGGAGCAGCTCCAGGGCCGCGGGTTCAAATCCCAGAATCTGTTTTCCGAGCTCCGTGTTCTTTTTGGCCATGTAGAGGCTTGCGAGCATGGAGAACTCGGTCATGCGCTCCCGAAGGGAGGGCAGGCGGATTTTGGAACAGGAGAATTGGTTGATGAACCGCAGAATCCGCTCCGGCAGCTTTCCATTTTTCTCCAAAACGCAGGTGAGGATCACGCGGTTGCGCTGGGGAAGACTCTGCTCTAAAAGGACAAATTCCAACTGGCGGTATTTGTTGTCGGGAAGGCGGTCCAGATTTTTGAAGTAATAGGTCTGGTTGTTCTCGCCAAAGGGCGAACCTGAGCTGTTGATCAGGAAGGCCCAGCTCTTGTCGTTGATCAGCTCACAGTCGATCATGATGAAGGAATTGTTCCGGAGCGGGCTGTGGATATAGAGATAGCGGGCGATCTGATCTTTTCCGCAGCCCTCCTCGCCGGTTATGACCACCGGCTGGGAGGTTTTTGCCAGCGCATTGATCTGCCCTTCCATCATTCCCAGGGCGCCGGAGGCCGCGTAAAAGCTGTTGTAATAGTCGCTCTCCGCCTGATTCCGGTTGAAGAAGAAAATGCCCTGCCGGCCGGCTCCCACCGGCATTTTGGCTTCCCGGATCCGAAACAGCGCGTAGCGGTGTTCGTCCAGCTCCACCCATTTTCCGCTGATTTCGAAGAGGATGTTTTTGACGGCCTGCACCCGCTCAATCCCTTCCGGCGGCATTGTGGCTAATTCCGGCAGGTGGGCGGGGGCCTCGTCGCCGTGTCCGGCGTCCCAGCTGGAAAAAAAGAGGGATCCCTTGCTGTCATAGAGGAGCAGGGATTCCGGTTCCCCGGTCAGGATCGTTTCATACAATGTCTTGCGCTGCCTCATATAGGCGTAACCGTAGCTCATCTCCACGGCCTGGTCAAAGGCCGCTTCCACGCTCTCGTCACCGGAAAGCACGAGGATGCTGGCAAGTCCCATCTTTTTTGCGTAATTTTCCCCCACTGTGCCGCAGATGACCATGGAAATACCTCTCTGCTTTAAATCTTTTATGGCCTCTTTCGCATCCTCCTCGTGGTAAATGGTGATTATTTCCATATCCTTCTGCAGCAGGTCGCAGAGAATCCGCGCTCCCTTGGTGATTCCCGGAAATCCCAGCACCGCGTAGCGGTAGGGATAGTTTTCGGCCAGCTTGATGGTACGCAGAATGTCGTAGGCTGAGAAGTCCACGGAGATTACCGGGATGTGCACTTCCTCTTTGATCAGACGCGCGGTGGCGCCTCTGGAAATGATCACATCGTAGTTTTCGTTCTGATGGAATTTGGCGATGTCAACGCCTTCTTTCATATTTCCCAGATAAATGTCCACAGACAAATCCGGTCTGTTTTTGGCGATTTTGACCATCGCCGCCCGAAGCGCCTCGTAAGGTGCAATTCCCAAGATCCGAATGGTTTTCTCCATACTGTATTCCCCCATAAAATGTGCTTGAATGCCGGAAAACGGCACGCCGGACAGCTGCGGCGGTACGGATACCGGGCGGCAGCCGTGGATGGCGCCGCCGCAGGGAAGAGCCTGCGCTGAAAAGCGCCGTTGCCGGGAAACGTCTGCGCCAGGAACATTTTCCATTTACCGCAACTATCAATATTTGGAACAAGTGTAACATATTGAAACGAAAATATCTATATTTTTTATAAAATGTTTCAAAATTTAACGAATCAGAAGTTGAAGGAATTATAAAAATTCGATAAAATTTCTGTGAAAAGTTACAAATGTTAAGGAGGGAGTATGAAACGATTTGATTTACCTTATGGGAGAGGAACGATTTCCCTCTCGCTTCCTGAGAGCCGGGTGAAGGCGGTCCTGGAGTCCCATCTTCACACCTACCACCCCGATCAGGGGGAGGAGGAGCTGGTGAGGAGAGCGCTGGAACACCCGGAAGGGTCTCCGAGGCTGAGCCGGTTGGCAGAGGGGAAACACAATGTGGTGATTATCGCCAGCGACCATACCCGGCCGGTTCCGAGCAGATACATTATCCCGGCCATGCTCCGGGAGATACGGGAGGGGAATCCTGAGGCGGATATCACGATCCTGATCGCCACCGGCTGCCACCGGGCGCCCACCAGGGAGGAGCTGATCCAGAAGTTCGGCGAGGAGATTGCAGAGCGGGAGAAGATCGTGATTCACAGCTGCGAGGATTCGGAGGATTTCGTTTCTCTGGGAACCCTGCCGTCGGGCGGGGAACTGATCTTAAACCGCATGGCAGTGGAGGCGGACCTGCTGTGCGCGGAGGGCTTTATTGAGCCGCACTTTTTCGCAGGATTCTCGGGCGGGCGCAAGAGCGTGCTTCCGGGGGTGGCGGCCAGGAAAACGGTGCTGGCGAACCATTGCTCCGCATTTATCGACAGCCCATACGCGCGGACCGGAATCATTGAGGGGAACCCCATTCACCGGGATATGATCTACGCGGCCAAAAAGGCGGGGCTGGCCTTTATTGTGAACGTGGTGATTAACCAGAAAAAGGAAATTATTCACGCGGTGGCCGGGGACTGCGATCTGGCTCACCAAAAGGGCGTGGGATTTCTGAACGACTGGTGCCGCACGCCGGCGGTGCCCGCGGATATCGTGGTCTCCACCAACGGCGGCTATCCGCTGGACCAGAACATTTACCAGGCGGTGAAGGGCATGACGGCCGCGGAGGCCACGGTCAACGATGGGGGCGTCATCATCATGGCGGCCAAGTCGGAGGACGGGCACGGGGGGCAGGTGTTTTACGAGACTTTCCGGGACGAGCCGGACGTGGACCGCATGATGGAGCGTTTTCTCGCAACCCCGGCGGAGGAGACCATACCGGACCAGTGGCAGTCCCAGATTTTTGCCAGGGTGTTGAAGCGGGCCAGGGTCATTTACGTGTCCTCCGCCCCGCAGGAAATGGTGCGGGACTTGCACATGATACCGGCCGGCTCCATGGAGGAGGCCCTTGAGATTGCGGACCGGCTGCTTGGAAAGCCGGACGGAAGCGTCACTGTGATACCGGACGGCGTGTCCGTGATGGTGACCGCGCCGGAGGAAGGGAAAACGGAATTATAAAATCTCACACAAAGAAAAGGTAGGTACTTCAGATGAAACTGAATCGGAAATTTTATGCGAAATTTCTCCTGATCTCGATTATTGTCTGCCTGATCTCCATTTTTGGAACAGCGCTGATCGATACGAATTTTGGCAGCGTGATCACCAAGGATATCAAGATCGTGGACAGCCTGGGGCACGACATCGGCCTCACCATTTACCAGCCAAAGACAGCAACGCCTGAGAATCCGGCTCCCTGTGTGATTACCCTGCATGGAAGCTACAACGGGCGCGAGAGCCAGAATTTCATTTCCCTGGAGCTGGCCAAGAGAGGGTTCGTGGCCATTACCATGGACTGTGACGGCCACGGGGACGCCTCCAACTGGAAGGAAAATCCCATGGATGCATTTTTCCTGGTGACGGCCAATCCGGGCAGCAGCTTTGAGGATATCACCACGGCCCCCACCTCCGGCATGGCCGATGTGGTGGAGTTCGTGTACAACAATCTGGCCATCGTGGACAAGAGCCAGATCGGCATCCAGGGCCATTCACTGGGCGGCAAGACGGCGGACGCCTGCTACGCTTATTACAAGATTCAGGAGTATCTGGGGAAACCCAACAAGATCGCGGCCGTTTTCCTGATGGGCAACCAGCAGCTGGCGGTGAAGGGAAACTGGCTTCCGTACCTGAACTACGATCCGGACGACGTTCTGGAGAGCGGAGACGAGATCCATCTGCCCTACGACGTGCACTACGGCGTCAGCGCGGGCGCATTTGACGAGAACAACTACACTACGGAGGCGGGCGGCCCCTGGACCTTCCCCAATTCCAACAATGCACGGGTATTTATCAACGAGCTGGACAACTACAATCTGGCCGAGACGGAATCCGTGGAGGTGGGGAAAATTTACAAGGGAACGGTGAACGGCTCTGAGCAGGAGTACATCCGCGCGCTCTACCAGCCCAAGGAAATTCACATGGTGAACCCTTATTCACCGGCTTCCACCAGAAATTCCCTGGATTTCTTCCAGAACGCATTTACGGCTCCGAATCCCATTGCGGCGGGTAGTATGACAGGGCAGTATTCCATGATCCTTTCGGTGCTGGGTATGATTGGCTTCTTCTGCGCGGTGTTCTCCTCCTGCTGTCTGATGCTGACCTCCAATTACTTCAGCAGCCTGTTGGTGAAGTCGCCGGAGGATGTGTATATGCCCCAGGCTCCGCAGACCGCGTTTACCAAGTTCCTGTACTGGGGCTTCATGGCGGCCGGCGCGTTTATTCCAATTACATACATGATGAAGCTGGCTATGTGGATCGGCGGGCACAAGGGCGAGACTTTTGCGGCCAGAAGTTTGTTCGGAACCAGAATCTGGCCCCAGGGTCTGCTGCTGGAGCAGGCGCTGTGGTCCGCAAGCGCGGGACTTTTGACGGTCGGCATTTTCTTCCTGCGTTACTTCCTGTCCAACGGGCCAAAGCTCATGCCGCCGTCCCAGTGGAACATGAAGATTGACAAGAAGAATATCTGGAAAACCATACTCCTGGCGGTTTGCTCCGTGGGAGTGGGTTACGCCATCGTGGGCTTCGGCCACTTCTTCTTCGGCCTTGAATTCCGGCTTGGAAACTACGTGATCCGCTGGCCCGCCAAGGAACCCTTCCTGATTTCCTTCCGGTTCATGATCCTTTACGGACTGTTCTTCTTCAGCAACGCCTTTACCCAGAATATCGGGCGTATGGTGAAGGGGAGAAAGGAATGGCTCAACGTCCTTTTGATGTGCGTGGCCAACAGCATCGGCCTGTTCTGCCTGTGGATTTACCAGTATTACACCTTCTCCCAGGTGGGCAAGGTTCCGTTAAACAGCGCCCGCGTGATGCAGACCTGGAGCCTGTTTATCGTTCAGACCGTGTGTACCATTATCGCCAGAAGGCTGTATTTGAAAACCGGCAAGATTTACCTGGGGGCGCTGATCAATACGATTATGTTTGCGATGATCTCCTGCTGCCATACCATGACGCTGAATGTGACGAACTGGTGGTTCTGAGTTTAGGCGGCGGACGCCCCGCGATGCGCCCCGGGGAGATGGGGGAGTGGGGCAGATGTTTATGAGATAGAGATAAAATCTTGACGGTTGCGGCAAAGGTGGGGGCATGGAGCTTGTTTTTCATGGTGGCCTCATGCTCCGCCGCCCCGGTGGGCTGGCGCATAGGGCAGAGACCCGGATTTTCCGTCCAGAGAATCAGCCCTTGGAGCAGGAGGCGCAGGAGCTATGCGGGGGTTCCGAGCTTGTGAGCCAGGGAACGCCAACCAGCCGCCGCCAGGGTGGACGCTTTTGGGGGTGGGAGGTTTGGCCCTGTCCGACTTTTTGAGGCAGTTCTCTGGCAGATCGTGGGTGGAAACGCCGGAGCGCCCTTTAAAATATTAGGCCGAATAATACTTACCGGGAATTGGGGAGAGTTGAACGGGCATCTGCTTTTTCGGCTGGGCCTCCAGCAGGAACGGCACGATCCCATCCTCCGGCAAACGGTTTCCGGGAAGAATGGTCTGTTTGTCAAATTTATAGGTTACGCACCAGGCATCCGCACCAGCGGCCAGGGACGCGCCCAACGGGAAGCAGAACTCGCTTTGATCGTCCCGAAGGATGTCGATGAACTCCCGGCAGTCAGCGGGAACGGTGTCGTTCACCTTCATTTCACTGACAGCCTCCGCCGTGGCCGTCAGCCACTCCACATCATAAATATGGGCGCTGTCCAGGGCGAACACAAAAACTGCGGGAAGGTACTCTTCGGTACCGGGGAGCCATAGAGCACTGTTGGCCTGTACCACCGCACCGTAAATCAAAGGGGCGTTGGCGAATTTCCCACGCCATTTGTCTTTACCAAATAGAGGCGCTTTTCCGGCCACGTCCCGGAAAAAGCCGCTTTCCGTACTGCGGGGCGTGGAGTGGTAAGGCGTGAGCCTGTTTAAATCCGTGGGAACGGCGGTGGCTTTGCGCTGTTCAGCAAAGGCGGCCCCGTCAGCCTCCTCCTGTGCAGCAATCTCCGCCTGCTTGCCACGGACAGAGGACATATCGTAGCCCTTTTTCTCCATCTCGGCAATTTCTTCCTCTGTCATAGCAGCTTCCCAGCCGCCTGCCTCTTTTAACGGGTCAAATCCAAATAATCCCATAAATGTAACACTCCTTTTTTATGATTGTAAACCGGATCAATACGCCTAAACCTATCGCACAAAACGGTGGGCTCCTTACATCAACGACCACATCGCCACAGCGCATAAAATGATTATTACGCCTGAAATGCCAGTGTTGACCCGGGCGCCTTTTTCTCCAAAGTGCCGGTAAACAAACGCGTTCCACCCAAACAGGTTATGTCCGTTGGGATCCCAAGTCCATTTCCAATTAAAAATGCCGCCCAGCAGGAACAACGCCCCCACCGCAATGAGAAAGAGCTGCCAGTTTGCTTGCAGGAATGGCATGACCCATTCCATAAATCTTGTGTATAAATCGCTCATGGCGTTCCCCTCTCCGTCTGGCGCAAATGTAACTCAACTCGAAACTTCCGATTTGTGCCGCTCTGGCCGTTTTCTTTCAAAGGCCCCCAGCGCCTCAGGCCAAGGGCACTCTTTCCATTGTCCCTCGTTATCTTCCGGTTTTCCGGTAAGCAAGTCAATGGCGGCATCCGTCAGGTAACCCAGATAGCTTTCAACCGCGCTGTCACCGCAAAGCAACTTCCACATTAGGCCGCCGAACAAGTAAGAGCTTGCAAATTGACGCCAGCTATGCAGACGTTCCACAGCACGTTGAGAAAGTTCCCATAAAATTCCTTCCGCTTCGCCTTCGGTGATCCAGCCGAGATAACAACCCCAGCGGGCCAGCATAGCCGCCCGCCCGACATCCCAGCCGGTCATAAATCCGGGGCTATAATGCGCTTTATAGTGCTGTGCAAACCGCCATCCACGGCAAGCGGACCCCTGTTCTTCTTCGTCCATGGTTTCGTCCAGCAGCAGCTCCATGGTGTCGGCGTCGCAATAAGTCCGGTACCGAAGCTCATAGCCCTCCTGGCCTAAATACCGAATGGTATCCAATAATTCGCTGCGGCCGTTGATCCCCCAGGAACGCCGCACTAAGGAAACAATCTGCTGTTCCATAACCGGGGTATGCAGTTCCACGTCCATGCCGTTCAAATCGTGGCTATTTAGACGGGAAATCATACCTGAAAGTAAAATTCCAAAATGGTTCCATTGAGGCGTATTTTTCGGGTATGTGACAGGTTCAGTTTCCGGGAGAGCCTCGATTTGCGCCAACTTTTGATCCAAAAGCGCATAGAGTTCCTGTTCCAGTGCGAGATCAAGTTCTCGTTCTTCCGATGCCTCCTCTTCGTCTTCCATGGCCAGCGTTTCCAGGGCGGCAGAAATAATCCCCATATCTTCGCCAAACATCTGCCCCATAAGGCGATCAACCCCAAGAGCGGTAGCCTCAGCGACTTTCTGATCTACCGTTTGCTGGATCATTTCCTCGGTGGCGGTTATTTGTTGTATCATTTCCGGGCTAAACATTTTCCCTAATAGTTCAACCTGCCGTTGTGCGTCAGCGGCGGATTGAGCGGTCCCATCCTGTGCAGCGCCGTCAGATTCTGCGGAAACTTTCAATTTCTCCCGCATCTGCTCAATATACTGATTGCGTTCCTCGATTGACGTTTGAAGCGATTCAGCCGCTTTCTCCGTTGCCGCCTGTGCACGTTTTCTGATTTTATCGAGATCGACCATCCTCATTTCCCTCCCGTTCCTGTTCCGACGGCAGGGTGTGCCACGCTGTCGGCTTTTTATTTTTGAAAAGCCACTTTTTTAGTTGGTTTAATATTGCTTCCACAAAATGAAACCACAGGGTTCCGGCGGCAAATACGATTACCAGAACGGCCAGAACGGCTCCGATCTGTCCCCAGGGCATGAAATCACCCCCTTATTTCTTCTGGAACTGTTTCAAGAAGAAATCGGTGAACGCCTTTACCTCTTCATCTTGGGAAACATAGACATAGAGTTTCTCATCCTCCAGCCATTCACAGACACTGATACCGATATAGCTCTTCCTGTTCGGGTAAATAATAAATTCGTCCGTGGGGAACTTGTTCTGATATGCCTTCAAAATGTCGCTCCGCCGATAGAACGTGGCGTCACCGCAGCCCGACAGATCGGGAACAGTGGGAATTACGACAATGGTCTGACTGGCCTCGTTCCAGCCTACGATCAAATTGCCGATCTTGGTTTTGCTGCCGTGGACGATACCGTAATTGAAACGGCCAACGTCTTCCGTGAAACCATAAAGGATTTTGTAGTCGTCGCCGTTTTCGACCACTTGATTGAACAGAGCACGCATTTTTTTACGGTTGGCATCACTTTTTGCCATATCTACCTGAGGCCCCTTAAACAGATTTCCAAACAGTCCCATGCTAAATTTCCTCCCATGCTAATATTTTGGAATGGTTTTATGCCTTTTGATCAAAGACATAAATATACTTCACACCAACACCCGCTAACGGTTCTGCCACTTCTGGCCAGTGTGACCACAAGTATTTTTAATTACGATTATGATTGTGAAAGTATTTAAGCAGATTATACCTGAACACTTGAAAAAAAGCAAGTCCCTGCGCATAGAAAAACGGCGCACCGTTTGGACGATGCGCCGCGTGCTGTTATTCGTCTGTGTCGGACAGGGAGGCCAGATACCGGGAAAGGGCGGTTGCCTGGGCCTGAGCCGTCCGCTCCAATTCCTCCGGGAAGAAGAACGGGAGTGACCGGGCCGCCGAGTTGTAGATCAGGATGACGGAGAGGATCAGGTTGCCCAACTCCTTGGGGGTGCATTTATCTTGGGGGATCTGCCAGAGAGCCAGTATCTGTTCATAAAACCGCGCCTGTCCCTGCTGGTAAGTTTCAAACTCCTCCGGGCTTAAGTGCTTATATACCCACATCTCCTCCTCTTGGGTCATCACAAAGAAATGGTGCTGGCGGCTATGGGTGACCATATCCAAAAAATGGTGGATCATTTCTTCCAAGCTCATATCCTGGTTTTCCACGCTTTGCTGTACTTCCCGGAGCAAAAGCGTGATCTCGTAGTTGATGATGTGGATCACCAGCTCGGCCAGGGAGCTATAATAGTTTCCGTAAAAGAACGGCTTGGAGATGCCAACAGCCTGCAGGATGTCCTGGAGAGTGGTGCCTTTCAGTCCATGCTGGGACAGCATTTCCAATCCCACCGCCAGCAAATCCCGTCCAACCTGCTCCCTTTCTTCCTTGGAATAGCCCTTTTTTGACATACCCTTACCGCCTTTTTGTTGAGATACCAACAGTTTACCACAGCGGCGGGAAAATGTCATGCGTTCTTGGAGAAAGGCTTTGAAAATGCAGGTCTTTCGGGGAGTGCCGCAATACTACCAGCAGTTCCACAGCCGCATACAAAGTTCAAGAAGGATTTAAAATATAATATCTCTCTGCTCAATGTTGTAGTTGATTCTCATGCAAATAAATAAAGTCATATCACATCGTCTCGTATTCGTCAATCTACACAAAAAATCCCTTCAATATTATTGAAATTAACAATAGACTAACAACCTCAAATCGTTTATCATAAATGTAACGTTTCAAGTTGCGATAAATAACGAAACAAGGCGGAATTCATATGGAAAAGCAGCGGTATAATCTCAAGGATGTGGCAAAATTAGCGGGCGTCAGCCTGGGGACGGCTTCCAAGGTGATCAACAACCAGTATGTGCGCCCTGAGGCGCGCCTGAAGGTGGAGGAAGCCATGCAGGAGCTGGACTACACGCCCAATGCCATTGCCAGGAGTTTAAAGGCCAATTCCACCAAGACTATTGGGATTATGATTCCCGACATTTCCAGCCCCGTGGTGGGCAAGGTGCTGCGCGGCATCGAGAAGATCAGCCGGGACTCCGGCTACAGCATTCTGCTGTACAACACCACCAGAAACACCCGTCTGGAGGAGGACGCCATCCAGGCGTTCATGCGAAGCCAGGTGGACGGGATCATTTATCTGGGGAACACGGTAGGGGACGAGATCGCCGAGGGGTTAAAGCGCACCCACGTGCCGGTGGTATTTGCCATGACCCAGTACCCGGACAAGTATTTTTCCAGCGTCACCATCGACAACGAGGCGGCGGCCTACCACGCAGTCACCTACCTGTGCGGCAGGGGCCACAGGCGCATCTGCCTGCTGGCCGGAGAGGCGGACGACCCCAACTCCGGCATTCCCAGAACGGAAGGGTACTGCCGGGCCCTGGGGGAACAGGGGATTCCGGTGGACCCGACCCTGATCGTCTGCGGCGGATACCGGCTGGAGCGGGGTTATGAGGATATGAAGCGGCTGCTGGGAGAGCGCCGGGATTTCACCGCCGTGTTCGCAGTGTCGGACGACGTGGCCATCGGGGCCATGCGGGCCGTCCAGGAGGCGGGACTGCGGGTGCCGGAGGATCTGTCCATCGTGGGATTTGACGGCATCGAGATGGCGGAGTACACTTTCCCGGGGCTGACCACCGTGTCCCAGCCCTTTGAGAAGATCGGGGAGGAGGCGTCCAGGCTGCTGGTCAGCCGGATGAAGGATGGGAAACGGGGCGGGAATCTGGTGCTGCCCTTTGCGCTGCAGGAGCGCGAATCCGTTCTGGGGCTGGCAGGGGAAACTCTGCCGTAGAACCCGGAAACGGGAAATTTTTTAGTTTAAAAATGAAACGTTTCAAGTTTGGAGTAAAGGATAAAATACACAACAAAAAGGAGGAGCGTATGGTCACAGCTGTAGAAACACACTATCACACAATCGCGTCGGGCCACGCCTACAGCACGGTCTTGGAGGGCGTGATGTATGCGAAACGGTATGGGATGAAGGGACTGGCGGTCACGGATCATGGGCCTGCGATGCCGGGGGCTCCCCACATCTGGCATTTCGGCAACCAATCGGCAATCGGGGAGGAAGTGGACGGAATCCGCATCTTCCGGGGAGCGGAGGCCAACATCATGGACTATGACGGCGGGCTGGACATCACGGAGGAGTTTTTGAAAAAGCTGGACTGGGTGATCGCCTCCTACCATGTGGGCTGCTGCCCGCCCTCCTCGGTGGAGGACCACACCCGGGGATATTTAAAGATCCTGGAGAATCCTTACGTGGACGCTCTGGGGCACAGCGGAAACGACGACTACGTGTACGACTACGAGACCGTGGTCCGGGAGGTGAAGCGCCTGGGCAAGGTGATGGAGATCAACAATCACTCGCCCATCGGCCGCCCCGGCTCCGGGGAGCGCTGCCCCGTGATCGCCAGGCTGTGCGCTCGGTATGAGGTGCCGGTGGTGATCTCAACGGACGCCCATTTTGCGGCGAAGATCGGGCAGGCGGACTGGGCCTTTGAGATGCTGGAATCCGTGGGATATCCCAAAGAGCTGATCCTGAACCGGGATCTGGAGACCTTTGAGCGCTATCTGGCCGGGCGTCCCAGAATGCAGAAGTAAATACAGCAGAAATAAATATAGCATACGGCAGCAAAACATTTTTCACATCCCAGCCCTGACAAAGACGGGCAAAACCTGAATCGGTTGTTTTTATTTGTTTAAATTTTATCATATAAAGGAGAACGTATCATGAAAAAGAGAATGACAAAGGTTGCGGCGATTGCAATGGCGGCGGCTCTGGCGGCGGGAATGCTGGCCGGTTGCGGAGGCTCCGGGAGTTCCGGCGGCGGACAGAGCGCCGGTACGCAGGCGGGCGGAAGCGGCGACAGCGGGAAAGCGGCCCAGAGCGTGACCCTGAACTTTGCGATTCCCCTGGCAGAGGAGGAGTGGCAGGTGTTCCGCGAGGATATTCTGGCCCCCTTTGAGGCGGAGACCGGGATCAAGGTCAACGGCATCCAGATGGAGAACAAGGATATGGAGAGCAAGCTGGAGGCCCTGGCCCAGGCGGGCAAGCACGAGATCGACGTGTTCGCGCCCAGCACCGTGTACCTGCCGGGAATCCTGGGCAAGGACCTGGCTGAGGACCTGACCGGCCAGGTGACCATCCCCGAGGCCATTCCGGGCAACCTCTACGAGGAGCTGATGTTCGACGGCAAGGTGACTGTGGTTCCCATCCGCCCCAATGTGCAGACCAACTACTACAACGAGGCGAAGCTGAACGAGTACGGCCTGACCCCGCCCCAGAACTGGGACGAGCTGCTGGCCTTCGCCAAGACCCTGCACGAGAAGGAAGGCGTTGGCCGGGTTGCCATCCAGGCCGCTTCCGGCTCCGCGCTGACCATCACCTGCCTGGAGTTCATCCGCTCCGCGGGCGGCGATCCCCTGGTGCTCAACGACGCAGGCTCCGTGGAGGCGTTTACCTTCCTGCAGCAGCTGTGGCCCTACCTCTCTCCGGAGTCCAAGCGGGCTGACTTTAACGGCGTGAACGAGCTTCTGGCAACCGAATCCATCTACTACGGCTCCAACTGGCCCTTCTGCGCCACCACGGTGGTCAAGGACGGCGGCAAGACGGAGGTCAAGTCCTACGTGGGCTTTGAGGGACCCAAGGGCATTTCCAAGGTGACCACCACCACGGTTGTAGGTATTGCGAAGGGAACCGAGCACAAGGAGGAAGCTCTCAAGTTTGTGGAATATCTGATGTCTGAGAAGGTTCAGAACGTGCTGTTCACCAAGATCGGCTGGGCACCGGCCAGAAACGACGCCTTAGGCGAGGTGGAGGAGTGGCAGAAGCCCTACATTGAGGACGTGATGACCGCTCTGGATTTCGCCCAGTCCAGACCCATCGTGCCCTACTGGTCCGACGTGGACAAGGCCATCAACGACGCGTTTACCGAGATCGTGATCAACGGCGAGAGCGACGTCCAGGGCATTCTGGACAAGTACCACAATACCATCGAGGAAGCGAAGCAGGCCAAGGGCGAATAACTCTAAGAGGAGGATACCATGGAAAAGACAGTTGGAAAGAGCGGGACGTCCCAGTGGCTTAAAAAGCACGGGTTGAATACCGTACTGGTGGCTCCGTTAATGATCTTTGTGTTTAGCTTTACCATTGTGCCCATTTTCCAGACGATCCTCCTCAGCTTCAAGGACCAGATTACCTCCGAGTGGACGCTGCGCAATTATGCCTACGTCTTTGGCCGCAGCTTCTTCTCGGAGGCGGTAATCAACACCCTGTTTGTGTCGGCCATCGGGCTTTTGATTCAAATGGTGATCGGTTATCTTTTGGCCTCAATGCTGAGGAAGAATTTTGTGGGAAAAGGACTGGCGAGAACCCTGGTTATGCTGCCCATGGGCATTCCCACCATGGTGTCCGGCGTGGCTATGCTGTATTTATTCGGGATGTCCGGCTATCTGAACGAGATTTTGTACCGGCTGAACGTGACGCCCATCCCCATCGACTGGACGGCCAACCGCCTGCGCAGCCTGTTTGTGGTAGCGGTGGCGGACTCCTGGAAGGTTATGCCCATGGTGGTGATGCTGTTTTTATCCGGCTTAGAATCCATTCCCCTGGAGCTGTACGAGGCGGCGGACGTGGACGGCGCGGGAAAATTCGACTGCTTCCGCTACATCACCATTCCCCAGCTCAAGGCCACGGTGACCATGACCGTGCTGACCAGGCTGGTGGACCTGCTGCGAATCTTCGAGCTGCCTAAGGTCCTTTTGGGAGGAACCACCCCGTTTCTCGCCACCATGTCCTACGAGGAGTATTCTTATGGAAACAACGCATACTCGGCTGTGGCCTCGACGGTGCTGTTAGCTTTGATTCTGGTCATTGTCATGGCCTACATGTTTGCCTTTGAACGGGAGAAGAAAGGGGGCAGGAGAAGATGAAAAAAACGTGCGGCAAAGTGGCCTTTTATGTTGCGATCATTGTGATCTGCCTGATCATGGTGACGCCGGTGTATCTTTTGGCCAAGGTGTCCTTCAGCGTGAAGAGCGAGATTTTGACCCAGCATCCCACGCTGCTGATCCATCAGTTTACCTGGGAACACTGGCTGAACGTGTTCCGCTCGGGGAATCTCTGGGCGCCCTTAAAAAAGAGCCTGATCGTGTCCTGTCTGACCACTCTGGGCTCCCTGGTCATCGTGGTTCCGGCCTCCTATGTGGTGTCCCGGATGTCGAAGAAGAAGCGCTACGCCTTTGTGCTGGGCCTGTTTTTCACCAGGATGATCCCCAGCGTGGCCATCGCCCTGCCCATTTCCGTGACATTTTTGAAAATGGACCTGATCGACACGTCCCTTGGCCTGGTGCTGGCCAACATGATCACCCAGATTCCCTTCATGGCCTGGATTCTGGTGTCCACCTTCGCCGAGGTGCCGGTGGCTCTGGACGAAGCGGCCTGGATCGACGGCGCTTCCAGGCTGCAGGCCATTGTCAAGGTGATTCTGCCGGTGTCCATGCAGGGCATCGCGGTGAGCGCCATGTACGTGTGGCTGAACGCCTGGAATGAATTTACATACGCCATGTATCTGTCCAACAACTCCAAGACCCTGCCGCTGCAGATTTACTACTATGTGTCCAGGGGAAATGTGTTTGAGCGGGCGGCGTACTCCACCATTCTGGCGATCCCGGTGATTCTTGTCACATTTGTGCTTCAGCGGTACTTGAAACCGGACTATTTGGGAGGATCAGTAAAGGGATGACGACGAAAACAACTGGAACCATCAAAGGTTTTATATTCGACCTGGACGGCGTGATCGTGTTCACGGACAAGCTGCATTACCAGGCGTGGAAGCGGATGGCGGACCGCCTTGGGATTGCGTTTGATGAGACGGTCAACGACCGCCTGAGAGGGGTGAGCCGGGAGGAGTCCCTGGACATTATCCTGGAAAATGCTCACGGGCCGGCGCTGGACGCTGAGGAAAAGCGGCGTCTGGCGGAGGAGAAAAACACCTACTACCGGGAGCTGCTGGAGGAACTGACCCCGGACGCGGTGGAGGAGAAGGTGAAGGACACGCTGGTAAAGCTGCGGCAGCGGGGATTCAGGCTGGCCATCGGCTCCTCCAGCAAAAACGCGGGGCTGATACTGGAGCGGACCGGGATCGCGGGGCTGTTCGACGCGGTGTCGGACGGCAACAACATTCAGCGCTCCAAGCCGGACCCGGAGGTATTTTTGAAGGCCGCCGCGTTTCTGGGCCTGGAACCCGCGGACTGCGCCGTGATCGAGGACGCAGAGGCGGGCATCCGGGCGGCGAAGGCCGGAGGAATGTTCGCCGTGGCGGTCCACAGCGCGGCGGGCTGCCCGCTGGCGGATGTGAGCCTGGGGACCTTTGAGGAGCTCTTAAATATTGGGTAAGCGTAAGGAGATAGAAATGGACAAATATACACTGTGCGCAGAGGATTTTTCCCTGGACAACCAGGAGCTGCTTCTGGGAGAGACTCTGTTTCACAATGCAAACGGCTACCTGGGCGTCAGGGGATGCTTTGAGGAGGGGTATCCCCAGGGCTTTTCCCAGGTCCGGGGCACCTACATCAACGGGTTTTACGATTTCGCGTACATGGGTCAGGCGGAGAAGCTCCACGGCCTGGTGGAGGAGAAGCAGACGATCCTGAACGTGGCGGACACCCAGACCATCACCCTGAAGCTGGAGGGGGAAACCTTCAGCATGTTTGAGGGCACGGTGATGAAAAGCCGCCGGGTTCTGGACATGCGAAAGGGCATCACCCTGCGGGAAATCTGGTGGGAGAGCCCCGATGGCAGGCAGGTGCGCATCAAAATCACCCGAATGGCCTCCTTTGTGGACACCTCCCTGTTCCTGGTCCGGTATGAGCTGGAACCGCTGAATTTCGACGGAACCGCAGAGCTTTCGTCGGTCCACAAGGGGGATGTGAAGAACTTTTTCGATCCCAACGACCCCAGGGTGGCGGGGGAGGAGATCCAGCACATCCTGATCGGGGAGACCTGGGAGGATGGGGGGGCTACCTATATCCTGTCCAACACCTCCAAATCCGGCAAAACCGTGTGCAGCGCGGTGAAAAACGCGGCGGAGGAGCCGGAGCAGGTGGAGGCGCACAGCCTCAGCCTGGAAAAGGGACTGGCCCGGGAGAACTTCCGGGTAAATCTGGTCCGCGGGAAATGCTTCCGGCTGCTGAAATACACGGTGCTGTGCGATTCCTGCCATTTTGCGGACCCGGCGGGGCAGGCGAAGGAGAAGCTGGAAGCCCTGACCGCACAGCCCGCCAAGGCGCTGTACGAAGGCCAGGAGCGTTACCTGGACGCGTTCTGGGACACCTGCGAGATCGACGTGTACGGGGACGGGGAGCTGAACCGGGCGCTGACCTACAACGTTTATCAGCTGCTCCAGTCCGTGACCAAGGACCGCTACGGCAACATCGCGGCCAAGGGCCTCAGCGGCGAGGGGTACGAAGGCCATTATTTCTGGGACACGGAAATGTACATTCTTCCCTTTTTCACCCTGACCAACCGGGAGATCGCCAGGAACCTGATCGGTTATCGTTACCAGATTCTGGAAAATGCCAGGGAGAACGCCAGACAGATGGGTCATAAGCAGGGGGCGCTGTACCCATGGCGCACCATCATGGGAAGCGAGTGCTCGGGGTATTTCCCCTCCGGCACGGCGGCCTACCACATCAGCGGGGACGTGGCCTACTCGGTGGTCGCTTACTACCTGGCCTCCGGCGATCTGGAGTTCATGGAGCAGTGCGGGGCGGAGATCGTGGTGGAGACGGCCAGGCTGTGGATGGACCTGGGGTGCTGGTATCAGGGGAAATTCCACATCAACGAGGTCACCGGACCGGACGAGTACACCTGTATGGTGAACAACAATTATTACACCAACGCGCTGGCTAAATACAACCTGATCTGGGCGGCCAAGCTGTACGGCAGGTTAAAGGAGGCGGGGAAGGCGGACGGGCTGGCAGAGCGGACCGGGCTCACGGACGGGGAAGCGGAGGCCTTTGTAAAGACCGCGGAGGCGGTGTTCCTGCCCTATGACGAGGAGCTTGGGATCAATCCACAGGACGATTCCTTCCTCCAGAAAAAGCTCTGGGACGTGTCCGCCATCCCGGAGGAGGACAAACCGCTCCTGCTGCATCACCATCCCCTGGAACTGTACCGGTATCAGGTGTGCAAGCAGGCGGACACGGTGCTGGCCCACTTCATTCTGGAGGAGGAAGAGGACCTGGAGACCATCCGCAAATCCTACGCCTACTACGAGAAGGTGACCACCCACGATTCCTCCCTGTCCTCCTGTATCTTCAGCATCATGGCGGCGCGGCTGGGTATGGTGGAGAAGGCCTACGGGTATTTCGGGGATTCGGCGAAAATGGACCTGTACAACGCCCACAAAAACACCAAGGACGGCATCCACACCGCCAATATGGGCGGCAGCTATATGGGGATTGTGTACGGCTTCGGAGGTCTTAGGATCAGGGAGCAGGGCCTGTCCCTTCGTCCCTGCCTGCCCAAACAGTGGGAGGGCTATCATTTCCGCTTTCTCTATGAGGACAGCGTGATCGAGGTGAGGATTAGCCGGGAAACCTGCGCGGTGACGCTGCTGCGGGGGACGGAAAAGGAGATTGTGATTTATGACCGGCCCTATGTGCTGCGGGATCGGATTGAGATTCCCATGGAGCAGGGGGCGGGGGAATAGGACCGTGAGAATCAGGCTGTGAGAATAAGGCCGTAAGAATAAGTCGTGGAAATAGGACCGTGAGAAAAGGCCGTTGTGAGAGGCCGGACGGAGGGCAGGCTTGCCAAAGATTCCGTCCGGTGCAAGCTCACAGCGGCCTTTTCCGGAATAGCGTAACATTACTTTCGGGTAATTAGTTGATGGAAAATTATGTAAACTA
>NZ_CABJCG010000036.1 GCF_902364025.1 Enterocloster lavalensis | reverse complement strand
TCTTAGCACACTCGCCAGCGTTTGTCAACAACTTTTTTAAAAACTTTTTTGCTTTGTTGTTGATCTCTCAACAGCAGCTTTACTATGTTACCACAGTTGCTTTTGTTTGTCAACAATTTTTTTTCATTTTCTTTTCAGTCGGTTGGCTTGAAAATCCAATGTGTTCGCCAGGTTTTTACCCCCAGCGGGTATTAATCATATCACGCTTGTCGAATCTTGTCAACTGCTTTTTATGATTAATTTTTTATTTTTCTACGGAAGTGTAAAAAAATAATCATTTGGAAAAAAGAGCGGAGAAAGAGGGATTTGAACCCTCGCGCCGGTTTCCCGACCTACACCCTTAGCAGGGGCGCCTCTTCGGCCTCTTGAGTATTTCTCCGAATTCACAATTTCCATATGATTGGTCCTGCGACATTTCTGTCCTCAGACGCATTGATCATTATACTAGATCAAATCCTCCTTGTCAACCCATTTTTGCCGACATTTTGCGACTATTTGCGATAATGCCTTTTTTGAGCCGGATGCGAGGGCCAAACATCAGGATATCATTGAAAAGTATGCCCTTTTCAATTATGATTTATCTATCCTATTACCATATCGTAACCAAAAATACTAATTCTATGCCTCATGGCGGAAAAGGATATTGTGATGAATACAATGGAAGAGTTGAAGGAAGAACTGCTTAGGACCATCGAGTGCTATTATATAGTAGATGAGGAAGACCGCCGGGTGATCTGTGGGAATACCGGCTTAATCAGTCTTTGCGGGCAGGAAATCATGGATCTGCCGTTTCCGGAAGCGCTGAAGGGCTCCCCCCTTCTGAACCTGTTTGTGCAGGAGCGGCCTGAGTCTAACTCCTTAAACTGGGAGCTGGCCCTTGAAGGCACGGAAAACTATCTGCTGGTCCGAAACCGATGGGTGGAGCTAAACAACCGGACCTACCGGGTGGGCGCCGTCACCTGCGCCAAAGACATTATCGGGCTGTCCCGTGAACTCAGCGGCCTGACGCTGCAATACCAGGAGGTCATTCAACAAAACAGGCAACTCCTGCAGGATCTCCAATGGAGCGCCTTCCACGACCATCTGACGCGCCTTGGAAACCGCAACAAATATATCCACGACAGTGAGACAATCTTCGCGGGTGAAGCGAAGATCGGAATTTTGAATCTGGATATCAACAACCTAAAGCTGGCAAACGACCGGTACGGGCATGACTGCGGGGACCGGCTGATCCGCCAGGTCGGTTCCGCCCTGAAACAGCTTGAGGAAGACGGATCATCCTATGCCTACCGGGTAGGGGGTGACGAGTTCCTGCTGATTTGCAGGAATTGTTCCCCGGAATATCCGGATCTGGCAGCAAATCAAATCCTGGAAATGATCCGGGAAAGCAACCGCGCATACGACATTCCTCCGTGCGAGATTGCGGTTGGAACCGCCCTGCGCGAACCCGGACAAAGCTTCGCGGACCTTGAGAAGCTGGCCGACGACAGAATGTACGTTTGTAAAATGCAAATGAAAGCTACCGGATATTCCGGTTGATTTCCTCCTGAATCCGGTCATGGACGATCTGTGCGATCTCCACCGTTTTCATTCCCGCATACTGATCCGGATAAATGGGCTCCAGATAATGGATCTCCACCCGCTCGCGTCTGAGAGAGCGGATGTCAAAGGGCCGGTAGCTGTTGATCAGCGCTACGGGCACGATGGGGCAGCTCGCCTTTACGGCGCTTTTAAATGTACCGCTCTTGAACTCCAGAATCTCATTCCCATTGCGGCTGCGGTGGCCCTCCGGGAATATCACAAAGTTATCTCCCTGCTTCACCCGCTTTGTCACCTCGCCGATCACGCGCACCTGATCCTTGATATCGTCCCGGTCCATGGGCAGGCTTCGCATCGCTCCCAGCACCTGTTTCACCAACACCAGCTCGGCCGCTTCTTTCTTAATTACTACGGAAAACGGCCGCGGACAGGTGGCAAAGAGCGCCAGCACGTCAAAAAGCCCCTGATGGTTGGGAAACATAATAAACCCGTCCTGCTCCGGAATCCCATCAACGCCGGTGCACACCAGATCCACCCGCCCCCTGCGGATGATCCGTTTGTCCATCTTCGCAATATATTCGTATCGTTCTTCTTTGGTATGCCTGTCCTCAGGCCGCCCCATACGGCCGATTTTATAAAGCCATATGGGAGCATGAAACAGGTTCATAAGTACCATATAGATGATCCGCCACATAACTGCCTACCCCTTATGTTAAATTTCCGGCTCCATATTTCACAAAAGGCTTCCCGTTGTTGCGGGAAGCCTTTTGCTCATTCACGATCCGTATTACGCTTCGCTGCCGGATTCGTCCCCTTCAGTCTCCTCGGATTCCTCCTCCGAATCGCCGTTCTCGTCCTCTATATACTCTTCATTGTAGACATTGCTGTCCTTGGTCACGCTCTCGCGCACTTTTGCAATGCTCGCCACCTTGATATCGGAATCATGGTCAATGGCCATCAGCTTTACGCCGGAGGTATTTCGCCCGATCACGGAGATATCGTCCACCACCATGCGGATCACAATTCCTTCAGTGGTAATCATCATGATCTCCCGGCCGTCGTCCACCAGCTTGGCCCCGATGAGGCAGCCGGTCTTTTCCGTGATCTTATAGCAGATCACGCCCTTGCCGCCGCGGTTCTGAGCGCTGAACTCACTGATCACCGTGCGCTTGCCCATGCCGTTCTCCGACACCACAAGCAGGGAGTCGCCCTGGCTGGCCATCTGCATGCCGATCACCTCGTCCCCGTCCTCAAAGCGCATACCGATCACGCCCATGGAAACGCGGCCGGTCACCCGGACGTCGGTCTCATGGAACCGGATACACATGCCGTTCTTGGTAATCAGGAAAATGTCCTCCTGGTTGTCCGTTGCCTTGACCTCGATCAGCTCGTCGTTCTCCCGCAGCACAATAGCCTGCAAGCCGTTCTTGCGCACGTTCTCGTACTCGCACATGGGCGTTTTCTTCACCATGCCGCCCTTGGTGGCCATAAACAGGTATTTGTCCTCGTTGTATTCCCGCATGGGAATGATCGCCGTGATCTTCTCCTCCGGCTGAAGCTGGAGCAGGTTCACGATGGCCGTTCCCCTGGCCGTACGGCCCGCCTCGGGAATCTCGTATGCCTTCAGGCGGTAAACCCGTCCCGTGTTGGTAAAGCACATCACATAGTGGTGGTTGGTGGTCATCAGAAGGTCCTCAATGTAGTCCTCCTCGATGGTCTGCATCCCCTTGATGCCCTTTCCGCCGCGGTTCTGGGACCGGAAATTGTCCACGTCCATGCGCTTGATGTAACCTAAATGGGTCATGGCGATCACCGTGTCCTCATCGGGAATCAGATCCTCCATGGACATGTCGTCGTCATAACCGATGGCCGTGCGGCGGTCGTCGCCGTATTTATCGGCGATAATCGTAATTTCTTCCTTGATCACAGCTAAAAGCTTTTTCTCATCTGCCAGAATCGCCTTCAACTCGCTGATTCTCGCCTGGAGCTCCTTGTACTCGTTTTCAATCTTCTCCCGCTCCAAACCGGTCAGAGCGCGCAGACGCATATCCACGATGGCCTGGGCCTGGGCGTCGGAAAGCCCGAAGCGCTCGGTCAGAAGCCGCTTGGCCTCCGCCACATTGGCGGACCCGCGGATAATGCTGATCACCTCGTCGATGTGATCCAGGGCGATGAGCAGTCCTTCCAAAATATGGGCCCGCTCCTCCGCCTTGTTTAAGTCGTACTGAGTCCTTCTGCGGACCACGTCCTCCTGGTGCTTTAAGTAGTAATCCAGCATCTGGTGCAGATTCAGCACCTTGGGCTGGCTGTCCACCAGGGCCAGCATAATTACGCCGAAGGTGTCCTGCAGCTGGGTGTGCTTTAACAGCTGATTTAAAATCACGTTGGCGTTCACGTCCCGGCGCAGCTCTATGTTGATTCGCATGCCCTCGCGGTTGGACTCGTCGCCGATGTAGGTGATTCCGTCGATCTTTTTCTCCTTCACCAGGTCGGCGATCTTCTCGATCAGACGGGCCTTGTTGACCATGTAGGGCAGCTCGGAGACAATGATTCTGGATTTGCCGTTGGCCATGGTCTCAATATTGGTCACAGCCCGCACTTTGATCTTGGAACGGCCGGTGCGGTATGCCTGCTCAATGGCCCTGCGGCCCAAAATGGTGGCTCCGGTGGGGAAGTCGGGACCCTTGACGATCTCCATGAGCTCTTCCATGGTGGTCTCACGGTCTTCCTGAACCCGGTTGTCGATCATCTTTACCACAGCCCCGATGATCTCGCGCAGGTTGTGGGGCGGAATGTTGGTGGCCATACCCACGGCGATACCGGATGCGCCGTTGACCAGCAGGTTGGGGTACCGGGAGGGAAGCACAACCGGCTCCCGCTCGGTTTCGTCGAAGTTGGGAACAAAGTTGACGGTGTCTTTATTGATGTCCGCCAGCATTTCCATGGAAATCTTGCTCAGGCGGGCTTCCGTGTATCGCATCGCCGCGGCTCCGTCGCCGTCCACGGACCCGAAGTTTCCATGTCCGTCCACCAGCGGGTAACGGGTAGACCACTCCTGGGCCATGTTGACCAGAGCGCCGTAGATGGAGCTGTCGCCGTGGGGGTGGTATTTACCCATGGTATCGCCGACGATACGGGCGCATTTACGGTGGGGCTTATCCGGACCGTTGTTCAGCTCGATCATGGAGAACAGGACGCGTCTCTGAACCGGCTTAAGGCCGTCTCTTACATCGGGCAGCGCCCTGGCGCTGATTACACTCATGGCGTAGTCGATATACGACTGCTCCATGGTCTTTTTAAGGTCTACCTCGTGAACCTTGTCAAATACATTTGGTTCCATATTCAATCTCCTTTATATTTGCAATGTAACAGCTGATGCGAGTTTATTAAATGTCCAGATTCTGTACGCGCTTGGCGTTGGACTCGATAAATTCTCTTCTCGGCTCAACCTGGTCGCCCATGAGGGTGGTGAAGGTCAAATCCAGCTCGGACTGGGTCTCGTCGTCCATGGTCACCCGCAGAAGGATTCTGCGCTCGGGGTCCATGGTGGTCTCCCAGAGCTGCTCCGCATCCATCTCTCCCAGACCTTTGTAACGCTGGATCTTGTTATTGCCGTCGCGGCCGACATCCGTCAGGATGGAGTTTAACTCCTCGTCGCTGTAGGCGTACCAGATGCGTTTATTTTTCTCAACCTTGTATAAGGGCGGCTGGGCCAGGTACACGTATCCCTGTTTGATCAGCTCCGGCATAAACCGGTAAAGGAAGGTCAGAAGCAGGGTGCTGATATGGGCTCCGTCCACGTCGGCATCGGTCATGATGATGATCTTGTGGTAGCGCAGCTTGGTAATATCGAAATCTTCGTGGATTCCGGTTCCGAAGGCGGTGATCATGGCCTTGATCTCGGCGTTGCCGTAGATGCGGTCCATTCTGGCCTTCTCCACGTTTAAGATCTTTCCGCGCAGGGGCAGAATCGCCTGGGTTGCACGGGATCTTGCGGTCTTTGCGGAGCCGCCGGCGGAATCTCCCTCTACGATGTAAATCTCGCAGTTTACCGGATTCTTGTCGGAACAGTCGGCCAGCTTTCCGGGCAGAGCCACCCCGTCCAGGGCGGATTTACGGCGCGTCAAATCCCTGGCCTTGCGGGCAGCCGCGCGAGCGCGCTGGGCCAGAATGGATTTTTCACAGATGCTCTTGGCCACCGACGGATTCTGCTCCAGGAAATACGTCAGCTGCTCGCTGACCACGTTGTCCACCGCGGTTCTGGCTTCGCTGTTGCCCAGCTTCTGCTTGGTCTGTCCCTCAAACTGGGGATCCTCGATTTTTACGCTGATAATGGCGGTCAGGCCCTCGCGGATGTCCTCGCCGGACAAACTGTCCTCATTTTCCTTGAGAAGCTTGTTCTTACGGGCGTAATCGTTGAAGGTCTTGGTCAGGGCGTTCTTAAATCCGGTCAGATGAGTGCCGCCCTCGGGGGTGTTGATGTTGTTTACAAAGGTGTAAATGCCCTCGGTGTAGGAGTCGTTGTGCTGCATGGAAACTTCCACGTAGACGCCCTCCCGGGTGCCCTCGCAGTAAATAACCTGCTCGTATAAAGGGGTTTTCCCCTTGTTCAGATAGGCCACAAACTCGCGGATACCGCCCTCGTAGTGGAAGGTTTTCTCTTTCACTTCCTCCTCGCGGTCGTCCCGCAGGGTGATTTTTAAATTCTTGGTCAGGAAGGCGGTCTCGCGCAGACGGATCTTTAAGGTGTCATAATCGAACTCCGTCTCCTCGAAAATTTCCTTGTCGGGAAGGAATCTGACATGGGTGCCGTGCTCGTGGGGTTCGCATTTGCCTACGATCTTCAGAGGATACATCACCTTACCCCGCTCATAGCGCTGCTGGTAAATATTTCCATCCAGGTAAACCTGAACCTCCAGCCACTCGGAGAGGGCGTTTACAACGGATGCGCCAACGCCGTGAAGGCCGCCGGATACCTTGTAGCCGCCGTTGCCGAACTTTCCGCCTGCGTGAAGGATGGTAAACACCACCTCAACCGCGGGCAGACCCGCTTTTTTCTGTATGCCAACCGGGATTCCGCGGCCGTCGTCGATTACGGTGATGGAATTGTCCTCATTGATGGTCACTTCAATGGAATCACAATATCCCGCCAATGCCTCGTCCACCGCATTATCTACAATCTCATATACCAGATGATGAAGACCTCTGGCGCTTGTACTGCCGATGTACATGCCCGGCCGTTTTCTGACGGCCTCAAGCCCCTCCAAAATCTGAATCTGATCTGCTCCGTATTGCTCTCCCATGCTTCTATCTTCCTTTCTTGTTCTTGGCGGGATCAGTTTTCACTGACCACGGCGCCGTCGATGACTTTAAATATCTTGTCTATTTTAAACCGATTGTTTACAAAATCGTCCAATCCCGTGCAGGTGATGATGGTCTGAATATCGTTGATCGCGTTTAACAGATGATTCTGCCTGCCCGCGTCCAGCTCGGACAACACGTCGTCCAACAGCAGGATGGGCCGGTCGTGGATCAACTGCTTGACCAGCTCCAGCTCAGACAGCTTTAAGGACAGAGCCGCCGTGCGCTGCTGTCCCTGGGAACCGAATTTGCGGATATCGATGCCGTTGACAAAAAAACTGATGTCGTCCCGGTGCGGGCCGCACAGCGTCGTCTTCTGCTTCATATCCTGGGTTCTGCTGCGCTTTAACGCCTCCTCAAACTGGGCGGCGGCGGTATCCGGCTCGTAACAGATCTTTAAATCTTCCTTCTGGCCGGATAATCTGGCGTGGATTCCGTGAATCATCTCATTCAGCCGGCAGACAAAGTCCCCGCGGTATTCCATCACTTCTTTTCCATAATTTACCAGTTGCATATCCCATACATCCAAGGTCTCCCCGTAGTCTGGCCGGAATGCCAGCTCCTTTAACAGCTTGTTGCGCTGGACCAGCACTTTGTTGTACTGGACAAGGGAGTGGACGTACAGTTTATTCAACTGGCACAGTTCCATATCGATAAATCTTCTGCGTTCGGAGGGGCCGTTTTTGATGATGTTCAGATCTTCCGGTGAGAAACACACCACATTGGCGATACCGAAAAGTTCGCTGGCCCTGCGAATTGGCATCCCATTGATCGCGATCCCCTTGGGTTTGTTTTTCTTCAGATGCATGTCGATGCGATAGGGAACATCGTTCTTTCGGATCTGCATCTTGATGTGGGACTCATCCTGGTCAAACCGGATAATATCCCGGTCTTTTGCGTTTTTATGGGATTTTGAGGTGCAGCAGACGTATACCGCTTCCAGGATATTGGTCTTTCCCTGGGCGTTATCGCCGTACAGAATGTTCGTTCCCTCATTTAATTCCATATGTAATTCTTCGTAGTTCCGATAATTTTTCAGCTCTATGGATTCAATGATCATGGAACATTCCTTTTTCTACTTCACAATTTTGATGGTCTCGCCCTTGTAGGCGACCACGTCGCCGTCCACCAGCTTTTTGCCCCGCTGGGTGGCTACCTCGCCGTTGACTTTGACGTTTCCGTCCTCAACGGCGTATTTTGCCTCCACTCCGGACTCGACCAGGCCGGCGGCTTTTAACGCCTGGCCCAGTTTAATATACTCGTCTCTCAGTTTGATTGTTTCCATAAGGTCCTCCGCTTAAACCGACGCGGCGTTGAAATTCACCGGCAGGATCAGATAGATGTAGTTCTCCTCGTCATCCTTGATGAAGCAGGGGGACTTGGGATTCATCATATAAAGGTTGATTTCCTCGTCGTCAATGGCGCGCAGGGCGTCGATGAGGAACTTGGGGTTAAAGCCGATCATAATGTCCTTGCCGTTCTTGTGGATCAGCAGGTCCGCGTTCATGGAACCGAAGCTGGAATTCAGCTTCAGCTGCATGGAATTGTCGGTGATATTAATGATCAGCGGCTTTTTGTCGTTCTCGCGGATCAGGATTGTGGCGCGCTCGATACAGTCCAAAAACTCCTTCTTATTAATGGAAATCTTGGTCTCGTAATCGCTGGACAGCATCTGGCTGATGCGAAAATACTCGCCCTCGATCAGGCGGGACACCACGATGGTGTTGTCAAACTCAAAGAGAATGTGGTTGGCGCTGAAGTAGATCAGCACCTCCTTTTCATTGTCCCCGCTTAAAATTTTGCTGACCTCGCCCAGAGTCTTGCCGGGCACGATCACCTTGATATCGTCGTAATGGTCTTTTAAGCGGACCTTACGGATGGAAATACGGTGTCCGTCCAGGGAAACCACCTGGAGCTGGTTCTCATTGACCTCGAAGAGCTCGCCGGACATCATCTTGTTGCTGTCGTTGGGCGAGATGGAGAAAATGGTCTGCTGGATCACCTCTTTTAAGGTGAACTGGGACAGACAGATGTATTTATCGCGCTCAATATAGGGAAGGTAGGCAAATTCCTCGCCGTCCCGGCCCTGGATGTTGAATACGGAATTCTCGCATCGGATGGTGGTGTTGAACCGCTCGTCGCTTTCAATGGAGACAACGGCGGAGCTTTCGCTGGAAACCCTTCTGGTGATCTCGGAGAAGAGTTTCGCATCCAGAGCGATTTTACCGTGTTCCAGGATTTCTCCCGCAACTTTTGTCTCGATTCCCAGTTCCATATCGTTGCCGGTAAGCTTGATTTCGCTTCCGCTGGCATCGATGAGGATACATTCCAATATGGACATGGTGGTTTTGGAGGGAACTGCCTTCAGTACAATATTAATTCCGTTGACAAGCGCATCTTTTTGAAATCTCAGCTTCATAATTGTTGATAACTTCCTTTCTGACTTGGTGTGAACTTGGACTGCCTTTACGATATAAAATAAAGAGTAAATTTTCGTAGAAACCGTAGTAGGGGTTGTGGGTTTGTGTAAAAGTACCTGAACCCCTTAAAATATATGGACAAGCAGGTGTGAACCGGTCTGTGGAAATCTCGGTTTTTTTGGAAGGATAACTTGAGGTTTATCCACAAGGCCTTTAAAATGGTTTTGAGGGTTAAAATGCTCGCATCTCGTTTCCACAGCTCGTCCACATGATTTTCACAGGTTATTGTGGATTGATTTTCTTCTTTAGGATCTCGATCGTATTCTTCAGCGTCTCGTCCTTCAAAAGGTCCGCTGTGATTTTATCAGCTCCGTGTATGACGGTGGTGTGGTCGCGTCCGCCAAGATACCGGCCAATGGCCTGAAGGGGAGTGGCCGTCATATTGCGGCAGAGATACATGACGATCTGCCGGGGATAGACGATTTCCTTGTTGCGCTTCTGGGAGGAAATGTCAAGGGGAGCCAGTCCGAAGTGGTCGGAAACCACCTGGATGATCAGGTCCGGGGTCACTTCCCGCTGGGCTCCGGGGGAGATAATGTCCTTTAAGGCTTCCTCGGCCAGCTCTAGGGTGATGTCGCACTTGTTCAGCCGGGACAGGGCCACGATCTTGGTGAGAGCGCCTTCCAGTTCCCGGATATTGGACTTGATGTTGGTGGCAATGTACTTGATCACTTCATTGTCGATATTATAACCTTCCAGCTCTTCTTTTTTCTGCAGAATCGCCATCCGCGTCTCGTAGTCCGGGGACTGGATGTCCACGGTCAGACCCCACTCAAAGCGGGAGCGCAGACGTTCTTCCAGCGTCTCGATCTCCTTGGGCGGTTTATCGGAGCTGATAATGATCTGCTTTTTCGACTCGTACAGGGTGTTGAAGGTGTGGAAGAATTCTTCCTGGGTACTTTCCTTGCCGATGATAAACTGGATATCATCGATGAGCAGCACGTCGTTGTTGCGGTATTTCTCGCGAAACTCCGTGGTGGTGATGTTGTTTTTGTTCCGGATCGCATCGATCAGTTCATTGGTAAAGGTCTCCGAGCTGACATAGAGGATCTTGGAGGTCGGAGTGTTCTTTAATATGAAGTGGGCGATTGCGTGCATCAGGTGGGTTTTCCCCAATCCCACGCCTCCGTAGATGAACAGGGGATTGTAAATCTCGCCCGGCGACTCGGCCACGGCCAGGGCTGCGGCGTGGGCCAGGTTGTTGTTGGAACCCACCACAAAGGTGTCGAAGGTGTACTTGGGATTCAAGTTGGCGCTCTGGATCACGTCCGGGCTGACGGAGGTATTGTTTTTCTCGATCAGCTGCGGCTCGGTGGACAGATTGGCCTCGGCCAGCTGATCCTCCAGCTTGAATTCAATTTCACACTCCACTCCGAGGAATTCGGAGATTGCGACCTTCATGAGCAGGCTGTATCTGCGCTTTACATAGGCTAAAAAGGTCTGTTCCGGGACAATGATGGTCACGGTATTGTTCTTAAATGAGTACGGCTTTAAGGGTAACAGCCACGTCTTAAAGGAGATATCGCTTATCTCATGTTCTTCTTTCAGATTTAATAGGATCTGCTCCCAATTTTTCTCAATTATATCGATCATTTTCAGTCTCCTAAACCTCTATTGCAAAATAGCCCAATCTAAAACCATTGTATACTAAAGAAAGAATATTTTCAATGAAAAAATACAAATGCTGTGGATAAGTCGGCATATTTGGAAATAAATAGGGGTATTTCTGTGGATAACTCTGTGAATCGGTTGGGGAATTTTTGTTGGCGGCCTGTGGACGGGAGGTTTGTCCACAAAGATGCGAATTGGATAAACAGGAGTTTTACACAGCGGGGAAAACTTTGGAAAATCTGGGGTTTCAGAAACGCAATGTGGAAATATTCAGATGCAATCCACAGTTATCCACATGTTATCCACAAATTGTGGATAATATTATGTAAATTAACAAAAATCCATTGACTGGGCGGTGGATTACCTTTATAATCAGGGCGTGATATTGCATTGTATCTTATAATTAAGAACAGTAGCAAGGAGGAAAAAAAATTGAATAAGAGAAAAAAAGACACCCGCTGGCTTGCAAGTGTCGCACTTATGATGGCGGTGGTCATCCTGTTGGCGAATACGCCCCTGGGAATGATCCAGCTGCCGGTGATCAAGGCGACAACTGTGCACATCCCTGTCATTTTAGGCGCTATACTGCTGGGGCCGTTGGCAGGCTGTATTTTGGGGGCGACCTTCGGCGTTTGCTCGTTGATCAGCAACACCATGGCGCCGACCTTGTTATCCTTCGCGTTCTCCCCGTTTTTGAGCATGACCGGAATTACCGGGGCGCTGAAAGCGGTGTGGGTATCCGTGGGCTGCCGGATTTTGATCGGGCTGGTGGCCGGATGGCTCTGGATTCTGCTCAAAAAGGTGAAGCTGAATCCGGTGATTGCGCTGCCAATTACTGGATTTGTAGGGTCTCTGACCAACACGGTGTTTGTGATGGGGAGTATCTACAAGCTGTTTATCAATGAGTACGCGCAGGTGAAGGAAGTTGCTATTGACGCGGTTTGGGGCCTCATTATGGCGACTGTGACCGCATCCGGGATTCCGGAGGCGATTGTGGCGGCAATTCTGGTGGCAATAATCGGAAAAGTGCTGATAAATATCGTAAAAATCGCTTGACGTGGCGCGGTTTCTTCTATATAATTGAGAAGATGTTTAATTATACTAGTCTAAATGTGTGTTTTCACATTGCCAGATAAGTTGATTGATAGGAGGTGCATGGGACTCATGAAGATGACATTTCAGCCTAAGAAAAGACAGAGAGCTAAAGTTCACGGTTTCAGAGCGAGAATGAGCAGCGCAGGCGGCAGAAAAGTGTTAGCTGCCAGAAGAGCAAAAGGCAGAGCCAGACTGAGCGCATAATTGAAAGCATTGAGACATAGGCCACAGAATCTTGTGGCCTTTTATTGAATGTAATGGCCCGCCGCCCTTTGGCGGGCGATTGCTGAATGTAATGGCCCGCCGCCCTTTGGCAGGCGATTGCTGAATGTAATGGCCTGCCGTCCTTTGGCGGGCGATTGCCGAATGTAATGGCCCGCTGGCGGGCCATTGTACGTTACGGGCAAAGTTTTAACATTCAGATGCGAGGAGTTTCATATGAAACGATTTCCGTCCGTGAAAAAGAACGGCGAGTTCCAGAAAATTTACAGGGGAGGAACTTCGCATGCAAACCGTTTACTGGTCATGTATGTGATGAAGAATGGGGAAGAATCGAACCGGATTGGCATCTCGGTGAGCAAGAAAGTGGGCAACAGCGTTGTCCGCCATCATATCACAAGACTGTTGCGGGAGATATTTCGTTTGAATGAAGACAGGATTCAGACTGGGTTAAACATCGTTGTGGTAGCCAGAGTGGCTGCTAAGGATTCGGATTACAAACATTTGGAGAGTGCGTATCTGCACCTGTGCGGACTGCATAACATTAAAAAAGAATCGAAGTGAACTTATTATGGTAGCAAAGCTGCTGATTTTTCTTGTGCGGGTGTACCAGAAGTACCTCTCGCCTCTGAAAATAAGAACTCACTGTATTTACACACCGACATGCTCTCAATACGCCGTTGAGGCATTACAAAAGTACGGTGCGTTAAAGGGTACATGGTTGGCCTGCAAACGGATTTTGCGCTGTCATCCCTTTGCAGAAGGCGGTTATGATCCAGTTCCGTAGAAAAAGGGAGCCGCAAACAGGCGCGCTCGTAAGGAGGTAGCTCATTGAATAGTTTAGTTGGCGCAGTATTGTTGACAAAAACAGGTGGGGTTTTGGGACCGATTGGTGACATACTGGGGTGGATTATGGATTTGCTGTTCCGGTTCACCAGTATGTTTGGGATTGTGAATATCGGTCTGTGTATTATTTTATTTACGTTGGTGACGAAGCTTCTGATGATTCCGCTCACCATCAAACAGCAGAAGTCGTCCAAGCTGATGGCGGTTATGCAGCCGGAGCTGACGGCGATCCAGAAGAAGTATAAGGGCAAAGAGGGCGACCAGAAGGCCATGATGATGATGCAGACGGAGACTAAGGCCGTTTATGAGAAGTACGGTACTTCCATGACGGGCGGCTGCCTTCCGATGCTGATCCAGCTGCCGATCATCTTCGCGCTGTACCGCGTGATCTACAATATTCCCGCGTACGTGCATTCCGTGCGGGGCTATTATGAGATGGTGATCGCCAATCTTCCGGCAGGTTTCCAGACCAACCAGACCTTTATGGATCTGGCCAGCAGCAGTAAAATGCTGTCCGGAGCTGATTTTACGGATTTGAACAAGGTAATTGATTTATTATATACGTTTACCGGAAAACAGTGGGAGGTTCTGGTTGGCGCTTTCCCGCAGGTGGGACAGGCTGTTACCGAGTCCGGGGACAGCGTGGTAAGCGCCATTGAGCGGATGCAGACCTTCTTTGGCCTGAACATTGCATACACACCCATGCAGGTAATCGGCAATTTCTTCAGCCATGTGGACGGAACCACCGTGTTCGCGCTGATCGCGGCACTGGCGATCCCGCTGTTGGCAGGCGCCAGCCAGTGGTACAGCTCCAAGCTGATGATGGCGACCACCCAGAGCCCGCAGGGCGACGAGAACCCCGGCGCCAACATGATGAAATCCATGAACGTGATGATGCCCTTAATGTCCGTGTTTTTCTGCTTTACCTTTGCAACCGGTATCGGACTTTACTGGGTGGCGCAGAGTGTGTTCACCATTATCCAGCAGGTTGGAATCAACTCTTACTTAAAGAAGGTTGACATTGACGATCTGGTTCAGAAGAACGTTGAGAAGACCAACAAAAAGCGCGCTAAGCGCGGACTGCCTCCCACCCGCGTGGGCAACGTGGATGAGATGATGCAGAAGATGCAGGAAAAAGAGAGCCGCGAAGAGAACAAGAGAATGGAAAAAATTGCCAAAACCAAAGCGCTGGTGGAGGAGAACAAGAACTACTATAACGCGGATGCGAAAGCAGGCAGCCTGGCTTCCAAGGCGAACATGGTAGCGAAGTACAATGAGAAGCATGAAAAGGGCGGCAAAAAATAAGAGGGGGTTCTGAATATGGATATGTTAACATTTTCGGCTAAGACTGTAGACGAAGCGGTCACGAAAGCATTGATTGATCTTGGAACCACCAGTGATAAACTGGAATATGAGGTAATTGAGAAGGGAAGCGCCGGATTTTTAGGCATTGGCGCTAAGCCCGCGATTATCAGAGCCAGGAAGAAAGAGTCCATTCAGGACAACGCCGTCGATTTTCTTGCGCAGATCTTCGATGCGATGAACATGGAAGTGACCATCGCAGCAGCGTTCAACGAGGAAGAGAAGGAACTGTCCATCACCCTGGAGGGCGATGACATGGGGATCCTGATCGGCAAGAGAGGACAGACCCTGGATTCCTTACAGTATCTGGTCAGCCTGATTGTGAACAAGAACAGCGACGGTTACCTGAGAGTGAAGCTGGATACTGAGAATTACCGTGAGAAGCGCAAAAAAACGCTGGAGACGCTGGCAAAGAATATCGCATACAAGGTAAAGCGGACCAAACGTCCGGTGTCCCTGGAGCCGATGAATCCTTACGAGCGCAGAATCATCCACGCGGCTCTGCAGAACGACAAGTACGTTCTGACCAGAAGCGAGGGCGAGGAGCCTTTCCGCCATGTGGTGATCGCGCTGAAGAAGGAAGTTCCGGTAAAGCGCGAGCGCTATGACAAGGGCCGGACAAGCCGTTACGGCAAGAGCGGCGGCGGATACCGTTCCGAGCGGGAACACCGTTATGACCGCACCGAACGTTATGGCAGGTCTGAGAACACGGCTGTGAAGGCGGCTGAGGTTTCCTCTGAGGAACCTGAGATTACGTCTGAGGAAGAGTAAGGTTTTAGATGATGGAAGAGGCTGTTGCAGAAGCGACGGCCTCTTTTGGGATAAACGGGCGTCTATTTTAGAGTGGGAGAGAAGATTATGAGGACGGATACCATAGCCGCCATCGCCACGGGCATGAGTAATTCCGGGATCGGGATTGTGCGGATCAGCGGCGGGGAGGCATTTGCGGTCATTGACCGCATCTTTCGGAATAAGGCCGGAATACCGGTGAAGCTCAGCGAAGAGCGGTCCCACACCGTACATTACGGGTTCATATACGACGGGGACCAGCGGGTGGACGAGGCACTGGTCGTTCTGATGAGGGGGCCCAGGAGTTTTACGGCCGAAGATACCGTGGAGATCGACTGCCACGGAGGCGTGCTGATGGTGAAAAAGATTCTGGAAACCGTGATCCGCTATGGGGCCAGGACGGCAGAGCCGGGGGAATTTACGAAACGGGCGTTTTTGAACGGCCGCATCGATCTGTCCCAAGCGGAAGCGGTGGCGGATGTGATCAACGCGAAAAATGATTATGCGCTGAGAAATTCCGTGGGCCAGCTGGGCGGTTCGGTATCCAAAAAGATAAAGGAGCTGAGGGCCGGGATTCTCTACCAGATCGCGTTTATCGAGTCCGCGCTGGACGATCCGGAGCACATTTCCCTGGATGGATTTGCACAGAGGCTGTGCGCCCAGGTTGGGGAGATGACGGAGCAGGTGGAGAAGCTGATCCGCTCCGCAGACGACGGCAGGGTGATGACCGAGGGCGTGAAAACTGTGATTCTGGGCAAGCCCAACGCCGGAAAATCTTCTCTGATGAACGTGCTTATCGGGGAGGACCGGGCCATTGTGACGGAAATCGCCGGGACCACCAGGGATACGCTGGAAGAGCATATCTATCTTCAGGGAATCAGCCTGAACGTGGTGGACACCGCCGGAATCCGCGATACGGAGGACGTGGTGGAAAAGATCGGCGTGGACCGGGCCATGAAGGCGGCCAGGGAGGCGGATCTGCTGGTCTATGTGGTGGACGGCTCCACGCCGTTGGATGAAAATGACCGGGAGATCATGGATTTTATCCGGAGCAACAGCGGGCAGGGCGGGAAAAAGGCCATTGTGCTGTTGAACAAAACGGATCTTGAAACCTGCGTGGACGCGGGCGTGCTGGAGCGGGAGACCGGATGTCCGGTGATTCCCATTTCCGCAAAGGAAGAGCAGGGGATCGGGGCTTTGGAGCAGGAGATCAAGCAGATGTTTTACCATGGCGCGCTTTCCTTTAACGACGAGGTGTATATTACCAGCGTTCGCCACAAGGAAGCGCTGGGGAAAGCCAGGGAAAGCCTGGAGATGGTAAAACGAAGCGTGGAGCAGGGGCTGCCTGAGGATTTTTACTCCATCGACCTGATGGACGCTTATGAACAGCTGGGGTTGATTATCGGGGAAGCGGTGGACGACGATGTGGTAAATGAGATATTTGCCAAATTTTGTATGGGAAAATGAATCCGGCGGGCTGCGACGGGCAGACCGGCGCGGAATTTTTGGATCGAGAGTGAAAGAAGGACAGGTTATGCCATATTTGGAAGAGACGTATGATATTGCGGTGGTGGGAGCGGGCCACGCCGGATGCGAGGCGGCTTTGGCCTGCGCCAGGCTTGGAATGGAGACCATCATGTTTACGGTCAGCGTGGACAGCATCGCGCTGATGCCCTGCAATCCCAACGTGGGCGGCAGTTCCAAGGGCCATCTGGTGCGGGAGCTGGACGCTTTGGGCGGCGAGATGGGGAAGAACATCGACAAGACATTTATCCAGTCGAAGATGCTCAACGAGTCCAAGGGGCCCGCGGTCCATTCTCTGCGCGCGCAGGCGGACAAGCAGGAGTACAGCCGCCAGATGCGAAGAACCCTTGAAAATACGGAGCATCTGACGGTCCGGCAGGCGGAGGTGTCCGAACTTGTGGTGGAGGACGGGGTGATCCGAGGGGTGAAAACGTTCTCCGGGGCGGTGTACCGCGCCAAAGCGGTGGTGCTGTGTACCGGGACTTACCTGCGCGCCCGATGCATTTACGGGGATGTGAGCAATCCCACCGGGCCAAATGGGCTTCAGGCGGCCAATCATCTGACGGAGTCGCTGAGAGCCAACGGCGTCGAGATGTTCCGGTTCAAGACCGGAACCCCGGCCAGGGTGGACAAGCGGAGTATCGATTTTTCCAGGATGGAGGAGCAGTTCGGGGACAAGCGGGTGGTGCCGTTTTCATTTTCCACGGACCCGGAGAGCGTGCAGAAGGATCAGGTGTCCTGCTGGCTGACCTACACAAATGAGGAAACCCACCGGATTATCCGGGAGAACCTGGACCGTTCTCCGCTGTTTTCCGGGGCCATCGAGGGGACAGGACCCAGGTACTGTCCGTCTATTGAGGACAAAGTGGTTAAATTTCCCGACAAGGGGAGACATCAGGTGTTTGTGGAGCCGGAGGGCCTTTACACCAATGAGATGTATCTGGGCGGCATGAGCAGTTCTCTGCCGGAAGATGTGCAGTACGCCATGTACCGCACGGTTCCCGGGCTTGAGAAGGTGAAGATTGTGCGGAATGCCTACGCCATTGAGTACGATTGTATCAATTCCCTGCAACTAAAAGCCACGCTGGAGTTTAAGAAGATTGAAGGTTTGTTCTCAGGGGGACAGTTTAACGGCAGTTCCGGTTATGAGGAGGCCGCGGTTCAGGGATTTATGGCCGGTGTGAACGCGGCTATGAAGATTATGGGAAGGGAGCAGATCGTTCTGGACCGTTCCCAGGCGTATATCGGGGTCCTGATCGACGATCTGGTTACAAAGGAGAACCATGAACCTTACCGGATGATGACTTCCCGGGCGGAATACCGCCTGCTGCTGCGCCAGGATAACGCGGACCTGCGGCTGCGCGGGATCGGGCATGAAATCGGCCTGGTGAGCGATGAGGAGTATGAACGGCTGCTCACAAAGAGGCGGCAGATCGAGGAGGAGATCCGGCGACTGGGGAAAGTGAATATCGGGGCAGGGGATGAGATTCAGAAATTCCTTGAGGAGCATAACAGCACGCTGTTAAAGTCCGGAATCACCCTGGCCGAGCTGGTGAAGCGGCCGGAGCTGAACTATGGGCTGTTAGCGTGTCTGGACCCGGACCGTCCGGAGCTTTCGGAGGATGTTCAGGAACAGGTGAATATTGAGATTAAATATGAGGGTTATATCAAGCGCCAGATGCAGCAGGTGGCCCAGTTTAAGAAGCTGGAGGGCAAAAAGCTGCCGGAAGCCTTTGATTATGGACAGGTGAAAAGCCTGCGCCGGGAGGCGGTTCAGAAGCTGAATCAGGTGCAGCCCACCACAGTGGGACAGGCGTCCCGCATTTCCGGGGTTTCACCGGCAGATATCTCAGTGCTTCTGGTCCATTTGGAACAGATGAAGGGAAAGGAATCGGGTAAGGAAGAATGACGGATCGTTTTGCAGATCAGATGAAGCGGGAGGCGGGAGAGCTGGGGATTGCCTTAAATGGGGGGCAGCTGGAGCAGTTTTTCCGCTATTACGAGCTTCTTGTGGAGCGGAACAAGGTGATGAACCTGACCGCGATCACAGAGGAGCAGGATGTGGTGACAAAGCATTTTACAGACAGCCTTTCCCTGGTGAAGCTGATGGGAACGGAGGCGCTTGCGGGTAAAACGCTGATGGATGTGGGAACCGGGGCCGGTTTTCCGGGGATTCCGTTAAAGATTGCGTTCCCGGAGCTGAAGGTGACGTTGCTGGATTCCCTGAATAAGCGGGTTCGGTTTCTGATGGACGTGTGTGAAGAATTGGGGTTGGAGGATATCACCGCAGTTCACGGTAGAGCGGAAGATTTTGGAAGAAATTTACAATACAGGGAGCGATTTGACCTGTGCGTGTCCCGCGCGGTGGCGAATCTGGCTTCGCTGTCGGAATACTGCATGCCCTTTGTGAAGGTTGGGGGGTATTTTGTGCCCTACAAGTCCGGCGAGATCGAAGAGGAGCTGGAAGCGGGAAAACGGGCGGTGAAAATTCTGGGCGGCGAGGTAGAACAGGTGGAGAAATTTACGCTTCCGGGGGCGGATGCGAGCCGATCCCTGATTCGCATCCGGAAAATGAAGGCTATTTCCGGTAAGTATCCGCGCAAAGCGGGGCTGCCCACAAAGGAACCGCTACGTTGATAATAAAATATTATAGATAAATAAAGAATAATAACTTTACGTTATCTACACTTCATGATATACTTGTCACCAGCTGAAACAGGCAAATTATGGTAAAAAAATGGAGGACAAGGAAATGGAACGAGTGAGAGAGCGTTGGCGAGGGGTGCTGCTGTGTTTTTGCATTGCAGTGCCCTGTTATTTTTTAGGCAAAGTTGTACCGATTATTGGAGGACCGGTATTTGCAATTTTGGGCGCAATGGGACTGGGGACTTTGCTGCGGAGCAGGGGCAACCGGTTGGAGCGGGAACAGAGCGGCATTAAGTTTACCTCCAAGGTGATTTTGCAGGCTGCGGTAGTGCTGCTGGGATTTGGCATGAATCTGGGAAGTGTGCTGGAGACCGGAAAAGGATCGCTGCCGATTATAGTGAGTACAATTTCCATCTCGCTGATTGTGGCTTATGTTTTACAGAAGTTTTTGAAAGTTTCGCCTAAGATCGCAACATTGGTGGGTGTGGGATCATCCATCTGCGGCGGATCGGCGATTGCGGCGACTGCGCCGGTGATCGGTGCGGACGACGAGGAGATTGCCCAGGCAATATCCGTGATTTTCCTATTTAATGTGATTGCAGCCCTGGTATTTCCGGCACTTGGAAGCGCGCTGGGATTAAACGACGCACAGTTTGGTATGTTTGCCGGAACGGCGATTAACGATACCTCCTCTGTGACAGCGGCGGCCGCGGCTTGGGATGGTATTCATGGAAGTAATACGCTGGATACGGCGGCTATCGTCAAGATGACCAGAACGTTGGCGATTATCCCCATCACCGTTGTGCTGGCTTTTGTGAGGGCGAAGAAAGAGGAGAGTGCGGAGAGCGTAAAATTGAGCAAGGTATTTCCGATGTTTGTGTTATACTTTGTGATCGCATCTGTGATCACCACGGTTTGCGGGCTTCCGGTTTGGCTGGTTGGGGGGCTGAAGGATGCCAGCAAGTTTTTAATCGTCATGGCGATGGCGGCCATCGGCGTGAATACAGACCTGGTGAAGCTGGTGACGACCGGGGGAAAGCCAATTTTTATGGGAATTTGTTGCTGGGGAGCAATTACCGGAGTGAGTTTATTGGGAATTTAATGATGGAATAGAATGTGGGAATGATAGAGAAATCCGATGGGTTTTCTCTATTTTTTTTTGCGTTTGAGTGGGTGGGAGAGAAGAGTGGTGGGATGAGAGGATGTGTTTTTGGTGCATATTTAGGCTGGCCCGTTGAGGAGTGCTTTTCTTGATTTGAGGATTGGGGGTGGTGCTGATATTTGTCGGTGTATCTTAGGATGACAAATCAGGATTGGTATTGCTATGAATGACTCAAATCTGTATTGAAAACACGTTCCATCGGGCCAGCGTATGTTGAAGGGTTTATTCGATATAGGAGTCTCGCATCAGGGCAATTTCCGCTGCGTAGCCGTCCAGGTCATTTGGGGTCTCTAAATAGTAGGGAAGCTTGCGCAGAGCAGGGTGGTTGATGATGCGAATCAGAGCTTCTAAGGGAATATGGCCGGTAGTGAGGGTGGCGTGGCGGTCCTTGTGAGCGCCCAATGGATTCTGGGTATTGTTCAGATGAATTGCCTTTAATCGGGAAAGGCCAATGATTCGGTCAAATTCATCCAGCACTTCATCCAGATGGTTGGCAATATCATACCCGCCGTCCCAGACATGGCAGGTATCCAGGCAGACACCCATTTTCTGGTTGAGCTCCACGCGATCCAGAATTTCGCGGAGTTCCTCAAAGCGTCCGCCTACCTCGCTTCCTTTTCCGGCCATTGTTTCCAGCAGAACCGTGGTGGTTTGGTCGGGGGTGAGGATCTCATTTAGCATCTGTGCGATATAGGTGATTCCCACTTCAACCCCTTGTTTTACGTGGCTTCCCGGATGAAAGTTATACATATTTCCCGGAGTGTACTCCATGCGGGCTAAATCGTCCGTCATGGTTCGTTTGGCAAAATCACGGATGTTTTCGTCTGCGGAACAGGCGTTTAGCGTGTAGGGGGCGTGGGCCAGGATCGGGGTGATGTCCTGGGCGTTTGCGGTGGCCTGAAATCGGGCCACATCCTGGGGATCAATGGCTTTTGCGTTGCCGCCCCGCGGATTCCGGGTAAAAAATTGAAATGTGTTTGCCTTTATTTTCATCGCATCCTTGGCCATGGCTTCGTAGCCTTTGGAGGATGACAGATGGCAGCCAATTCTCAGCATAGGTTTGGTTCCTCGTCTTTCATTTGAGTTGATTTTCATTTAAAAATGGTTCGGATGAGAGATAGGTCAGCCGAACCATTGAATGTTTCACGTGAAACATTTTGTCAGGAAAAATAGGTTTGAATTGCCTTCAATACCTCGCCTGGTTTTTCAAGTTGAGGTAAGTGTTTTGTGTTGGCGATCAGGGAATACTCGATAATTGGATTTATTACCTTATATTCGTCAAAGCGTTCCTGAATCGATTCTTCCCCGTCTCCGCCCAAAAGGTAAATACTGTTGTCAATTTTTTTCAGAGCATTGACAATGTTACATTTTGTGTAATGGCAGCGGACGCTGGCATAGACAGATTTTGGAGACTCACCTAAGTGAGCCGCTTCATGATATGCGTCCAACATAGAAGTTCTGACCATGTAAGGATTGTAGAAACAGGTTGCCTTTAATTCTTCAGTCAACGACTTGCGGCTGGTGGCGATGTGATAGAGCAGTGTGCCGGCGATCGGCAAGTCAAGCATAAACTTGTAGAGCTTGGCATGTCTGCCCGAGACCTGACTGCATGCCAGAAGGCTGTCAGGATTGATAAACATCAGCCGGTCAAAGAGTTCGGGACTATTGCCGCAGGCCATGACCGCCAGAGCCGCAGAAGCGCCTGTTGCGATCACATCGGTACGGTGGCCGATTTCTGATTTGATAAAATCGGAGATCAGCTGCACGTAGAGGTAGTTGGTGTAAGTCAGGTTCGGTTTCTCCGAGCGGCCGCAGCCCAGCAAATCGATGGTGTACACCGTATAAGTTTCTGCCAGACGTCCGGCAATAGCCGTCCACTCGTAGCCGCTGCTGGAAGGGGTCAGGTCATGAACCAGCAAGAGAGGTTTTCCAGTTCCCGCTTTTGTATAATGAATATTTCCCAATCTCCATTTGTAGCAAAGAGATTCAGGATCACTGAGTACATTTTTAGATGTCGCACTGATTTTGACCGCTTTGTTGATCAGAGCGGTAGCAGTGGCAGCACCTGCGGAGAGTATGAGTAATGTAAGCAATTTATTTCTGGTTTTCATGTATCGACGCTCCTGACTGTTTATTCCGAAATACAGTGAATAAGTGTTCTTTCTTATTATAATACAAGCGGTTATTTTATACAACGGGGTAGTAAATTAATTTATTCTTAATGTTTCACGTGAAACATTTTTAAAAAATCCAACATTCTGCTATTTTCCAATAGGAAAATATGGTACGGTGTGTTATAATCACTGTTAGCGGAAAATATAGAGCAGTTCGCGGTTACTCTGTCCGCGTGTATAATCTGATCAATCGGCGATACATATTCTATATAGTCCTTTCAGAAAGGAAATCACAAATGGCAAGAATTATTGCAATTACGAATCAGAAGGGCGGGGTTGGTAAAACGACCACGGCTATTAATCTTTCGGCCTGTCTTGCGGAAGCCGGACAGCATGTTCTTTTGGTGGATTTTGATCCCCAGGGAAATGCCAGCAGCGGGCTGGGGCTGGAGCGTGAAGATATTGAAAATACAGTGTATGATTTGTTGACGGAAGAGGTCACGTTTGAGGAGTGCCGCATCGCGGAAATTCAGAAAAATCTGGACATTCTTCCTTCGGATATGAATCTGGCGGGAGCTGAGATTGAATTTCAGGAGATCGAGGACAAGGAAAAACTGTTGCGCAGTTATTTGGAGAAGATCAAGGATGATTACGACTTTATCCTGATTGATTGCCCACCGTCTCTGAATATTCTGACCATCAACGCGCTGACGGCGGCTGATACGGTGTTGGTTCCCATCCAGTGTGAGTATTATGCGCTGGAAGGGCTGGGACAGGTTTTAAAGACAGTGGATCTGGTAAAGCGCAAACTGAATCCCGGCCTAGAATTGGAGGGGGTTGTGTTTACCATGTATGATGCGCGGACAAACCTTTCACTGGAGGTTGTTGAGAATGTTAAGAGCAATCTGAACAGGACAATTTATAAGACAATTATCCCGCGAAATGTCCGTCTGGCCGAAGCGCCCAGTCATGGAATGTCGATCAATCAGTATGATACAAGGTCTACTGGGGCGGAGAGCTACCGGATGTTGGCGGCGGAAGTTATGAGTAGAGGAGAAGATTTGTGATGGCAAAAAAGGGTTTAGGGAAAGGTCTTGGCGCCATTTTTGGTGAAGATATCATCAAGGAAAGTGAGAATGAAGCGGTTAAGGCCGCGGTCAGAAGAAAGAAAGCGGCAGCTGCGGAGGAAGGAGCCGCCGAAACAGTGGAGGAGAATCCTACCGGCAGATTGATGGTCAAGGTTGCGCTGATCGAACCAAACAAGGAGCAGCCCCGAGTGGATTTCAATGAGGAACAGATGGCGGAACTGGCGGAATCGATCAAAAAGCGCGGTGTTCTTCAGCCTTTATTGGTTCAGAAAAAGGGCGCTTTCTACGAGATTATTGCCGGAGAAAGGCGCTGGAGAGCTGCCAAGATGGCCGGATTGAAGGAAGTTCCTGTAGTGGTGGGAGAGTACAGCCGTCAGGAGAGTATGGAGATCGCTCTGATCGAAAACGTACAGCGGGCGGATTTGAATCCCATTGAAGAAGGAAGAGCTTACCAGCAGTTGATTCAGGAATTTGGGCTGAAGCAGGAGGAGATCGCAGAGCGGGTGGCTAAAAACAGGACCACGGTGGCCAATGCTATGCGGCTTTTGAAGCTGGACGAGGCGATTCAGGATTTGGTGATTAACAATATGATTTCCAGCGGACACGCCAGAGCGCTGCTGGGTCTGGATGACAAGGAACTGCAGTTGAAGGCAGCCAAGATGATCGTGGACGGCGGCCTCAGCGTCCGGGAAACAGAACGGCTGGTCAAGAGAATGGCCCGGGAGGCGGGGGAAGAGGAAAAACCCAAGAAGGAAGAGAACAGCCTCAACCTGATCTACCAGAACCTGGAAGAGAGAATGAAAACCATAATGGGGACTAAGGTTACGATCCACAACAAGGACAAGAACAAAGGCAGAGTTGAGATTGAGTATTACTCAGAGGCGGAGTTGGAACGGATTGTGGAGATGATCGAGTCAATCCGGTAAACAACGCAGCTGTTCAGCGATTTCGTGCAGGAGTTGGGTTTGACAATAGGAAGCGGACATGAAAGCGGCTGGACAGTCATTTGTATACAATATATGGGGATGGGAAATGAGACAAAAGACATAAAGGAGATTTGCGTACAATGGAAAACAGCATTTTGAACCTATTTCCGATTGATCCGGCATATATTATCATTGCCCTTTTGGTTTTGGTAGTCGTACTGCTGATTTTGGTAATAGTTGCTCTTGCAAAAATCGGGACGTTAAACCGTAAGTATGACTATTTTATGCAGGGAAAAGACGCGGAGACGCTGGAGGATGTGATTTTAGATCTGATTGATGAAATCCGCAGCCTGAAGGCCGAGGACCGCGCGAACAAAGACTCGATGCGAACCTTGAACCGGAATTCGCGTGCGTCTCTGCAAAAAGTAGGAATTGTGAAGTATAATGCGTTTAAAGGGATGGGTGGAAATCTCAGCAGTGTGGTTGCGCTGTTGGATTACACCAACAGCGGTTTTATTTTGAACTGTGTGCACAGCCGGGAAGGATGTTACATCTATGTGAAGGTCGTGGATATGGGACAAACTGAAATTGTGCTCGGAAATGAGGAGCAGGAGGCCCTTGAACAGGCCATGGGATACATTAAAAGAGGATAGGAAGAGATTGAATTTGGAAACGGCTGACCGGGAAGGTTGGCCGTTTTTAAATGTGCGCCCGGCGGCGCACGTTTCTAACCGGTGAAAGTCCGGAATCC
>NZ_CABJCG010000035.1 GCF_902364025.1 Enterocloster lavalensis | reverse complement strand
ATCCTTTTTTTCATATTTACACAGGAATATTGTTAAATAATTAATTTTTATAAAAATTTAAGCTGGTATTTTTTTTGAAAAGTAGTAGAATGATATGAGCTTAAATATAAGAGAATAGTCTTTAGAAAAGCTATTTTTATATAGCAATAAGAAGGGCTTATCTTAAATATGGAAGCGATCAGATCAAAGAACAAGGAGGAGCGATATGGATACTGTGATTGACAAGCTCTCTGAGATTGAGGCTGCGGCTCAGGCCATTACGGACGAAGCGAACGCCCGCAAGAAGGCGTTTGCCCAGGAGATGGATCAGAAGACCAAGGCGTTTGACGCTGAGCTTGAGCAGGAGACGTCCGCCAGAATCCGCAAGGTGCAGGAGTCGATGGAAGCGGATATGAACCGGAAGCTGGCCCAGCAGAAGGCGGATTCGGACGCACTGATCCGGCAGATAGCGGAGAATTATGAGAAAAAGCATGAAACGTATGCAGAGGCTCTTTTTAAGGCCATGATAAAGGAGTGAGGATATGGGAAGCCTGATTGCTTACAGTGGGATCACCACGAAAGTAAAGGCGATGGAACGATGGCGTATAAGCGACAGCCAGTTTGAAGAGATGGGGCTGCTGGAGTCCGTTCCCGAGGCAGTGGACTACCTGCGCAGGTTTCCGCCCTACGGGGATATCTTTAACGGGCTGGAGGACGGGCAGCTGCACCGGGGCAACATCGAGCAGCAGCTGAATCTGTCCCAATACCGGGATTTTGCCAAGCTTTACAAGTTTGCCAACTTAAAACAGCGCAGATTCCTGGATCTTTACTTCATGCATTATGAGATTGGAATCATCAAGACCTGTCTGCGAAACGCGGCGGGGCACCGGGACCAGCGGCAGGACTTGTCCATGTTCCGGGAGTTTTTTGACAAACATTCCAGTCTGGACTTAATCCAGCTTTCGGAATCCCAGAATATGGAGCAATTCGTCGCAAATCTAAACGGATCACCGTATTACGGGCCCTTAAGCCAGCTCCAGCAGAAGGGAAAGCTCACGCTTCCGGAATGTGAGAATACATTGGATATGATCTATTTCCGGAATATCTGGCGCATCAAGAAAAAGTATCTGACAAAAGGTGAACAGAAGATCATCGCCCAGTGCTTCGGCACCCGGATGGATGTATTGAATCTGCAGTGGATCTACCGGTCCAAGAAGTTTTATCACCTGGCTCCGGCGGATATCTACGCGATTCTGATTCCCATAAACCTGCACCTGACCAAAGCGCAGATCAACCGCATGGTTGAGGCGGAAAGCGCGGACGAGTTTCTGACGCTGTTGGAAACCACATGGTACAAGCGCAGCCTTCCGGCGGGCCTCAGGGACGAACCGGATTTAAAATCCGTTGCCGATGAAATCAACGACCGGATCTACCTGCTGACCAGCCGCAGGGAACCGTACTCCATCGCGATCCTGAATTCCTACCTCTACTTTAAGGAGCGGGAAATCGAGCGGATTATCACCACCCTGGAAAGCATCCGCTATGGCGTAAAAATAAGTTAAAGGGGGTTTACAAGTGATTGAGAAAATGAAGTTCTTGAGCATTACCGGCCCCAAGGCGGATATCGACCGCGTGGTCGATACCTATCTCTCCCGGTATGAGATCCATCTGGAGAACGCCTTGTCGGAACTGAAAACGGTAAGGGACTTGAGACCTTATATTGAGACGAATCCGTATAAGGAGGAGCTTTTAAAGGCCCAGGCCATGATGGAGAGCTACCACGAGCTGCTGCCCGGCGGCAGCGAGCGGCGGGTTTCCCTGGAGACGGCCCTTGAGACCGTACGGAGCCTGGACCGCAAGCTCTCCGAACTCACGGAGCAGAAAAATGAACTGCTGGCCCAGCGGGCCGCCCTTCAGGAATCCATGGACAAGGTGGTTCCGTTTTCCGGGCTGAATTACGACGTCAGGCGGATTCTGGGGTTCCAGTATATCAAGTTCCGCTTTGGCCGCATATCGAGGGAGTATTACGAGAAATTCTCCGCGTACGTCTACGACACCATCGACACCATCCTCTTCAAGTGCAAGGAGGACGCCCAGTACATCTGGATCGTGTACTTTGTGCCGGAAAAGCTGGAGGACAAGATCGATGCCATCTACGCGTCCATGCATTTTGAGCGCATGTTCCTGCCGGACGAGTACGACGGCACACCCACCCAGGCGGGCCACAACCTGGAGGATCAGATCCGGGAGCTGGAGGCGAAGATTCTCCAGGTGGATCAGGACATCGTAGCTGCCATCAACAGCCGCAAGGACGACCTGATTGCCTCCTACCAGCGGATCAGCACCTTTTCCACCAACTTCGACGTGCGCAAGCTGGCGGCCTGCACCAAACACGACGACCACACCTTCTACATTCTGTGCGGCTGGATGACGGAGCAGGATGCCAGAAGCTTCCAGAAGGAGATTGAAAACGACGACAATACCTTCTGTATCATCGAGGACGACCACGCGAACATTATGAGCAAGCCGCCCACCAAGATGAAGAACCCGGGGCTGTTTAAGCCTTTTGAACTGTATGTGGAAATGTACGGCTTGCCGAGCTACAACGAGATCGACCCCACCATTCTCATCGGCCTGACCTACTCCTTCCTGTTCGGCTTCATGTTCGGGGACGCGGGCCAGGGGCTGTGCCTTCTTATCGGAGGGTTCCTGCTCTACCGGTTTAAGAAAGTCCGCCTTGCGGGAATCATCTCCTGCTGCGGCGTGTTCTCCACCATCTTCGGCCTGCTGTTCGGCAGCGTGTTCGGGTTTGAGGATTTGATTCCGGCCATGTGGCTGAGGCCCTCCGAGGCGATGACCAACCTGCCGTTTATCGGCAAGCTGAACACCGTGTTTGTGGTGGCCGTGGGCCTGGGCATGCTGATCATTCTCATGTGTATGGTGCTTAACATCGTCAACAGCCTGCGCTCCCACGACACGGAGAAGGTTTACTTTGACACCAACGGCGTAGCGGGCCTGGTATTCTACTTCGCCCTGGCTTGCACCATCGTTCTCTACATGAGCGGAAAAGCCCTTCCGGCCACCGTGATTCTGGTGGTGATGTTTGTGGTTCCGCTCTTTGTGATGTTTTTCAAGGAGCCTCTCACCGCCATTGTGGAGAAGAAGGCGGAGAAAATCGAGGGCGGCGTGGGAATGTTCATCACCCAGGGATTATTCGAGCTGTTCGAGGTGCTGCTGAGCTATTTTTCCAACACCCTGTCCTTTGTCCGTGTGGGCGCTTTTGCGGTGAGCCACGCGGCCATGATGCAGGTGGTGCTGATGCTGGCGGGAGCTGAGGCCGGAAGTCCCAACTGGGCGGTGGTCATCGGCGGAAACCTGTTCGTCTGCGGCATGGAGGGCCTGATCGTGGGCATTCAGGTGTTGCGTCTGGAATACTATGAACTGTTCAGCCGGTTCTACCGGGGCAGCGGCCGGGCCTTCAAGCCCTACGGCAAGGCCGCGGAACAGCAGTAGCGTTTATAAATTAATATCTAGGGAAAGAGGAGAATGAATCATGAGCGTAATTGTAAAAATCACATTGGTCGTGGCACTGTTGTTAAGTATTGTTATCCCCTTCGGAGCCTTTGCGGCAGGGGAAAAGACCAAGGGACGTTATAAAACCGCCCTGGCCGTTAACCTGTTTATGTTCTTTGGAACCATGGTGTTCGCCGGAGCGGTGATGTTCTCCGGAAATGCGTACGCGGCGGAGGCTGCCTCCGGGGCCGCATCCTCCGCGGGTATGGGTTATCTCTCCGCGGCGCTCTCCACCGGCCTGTCCTGCTTAGGCGGCGGCATCGCCGTTTCCGCAGCTGCCTCCGCGGCTTTGGGAGCCATCAGCGAGGACAGCACCATCCTTGGTAAATCGTTAATCTTCGTTGGCCTTGCCGAAGGTGTTTGCTTGTATGGTCTGATCATTTCCTTCATGATCTTAGGTAAGCTGTGATCCTATGAAAATGTACCTGATCAGCGACAACGTGGACACGCTGACCGGCATGCGGCTGGCCGGCGTGGAGGGCGCAGTGGTACATGAGAGGGAGGAACTGAAAGCGCAGTTGGATAAGGTCCTGGCCGACAAAGAGATCGGTATCATCCTGCTGACCGAGAAATTCGGCAGGGAATTTCCCGAGATCATCGACAACGTGAAGCTGGAGCGCAAGCTGCCGCTGATCGTGGAGATCCCGGACCGACACGGAACCGGCCGCAAGCCGAACTTTATCACTTCTTATGTAAACGAAGCCATTGGATTAAAACTGTAAGACCATAGAAAGCAGGTGAAGAGTTTGACAACAGAGGAGAAACTGAAGCATTTTCAGGATATCTGTATGGAGGACGCCAGGGACAGAAGCGCCAAGATGCTGGACGACTACATGGCTGCCCTTGAAAAATCCTTCGAGGAGCACACCGCTGATGCCAAACGGCGCGCTGACATGCAGGTGGCGATGGAGACTGAAAAGCTGGAGCGCGAGATGAACAAGCGCCTTTCCATCGCACAGCTGGATTTGAAGCGGGAAGTCAGCCATAAGCAGGAAGAGCTGAAGGATAAATTATTTGTGGAGCTTAAGGATCTTCTGGAGAATTTTATGGATACAGGAGACTACCAGCGCCTTTTGGAGAGCCAGGTCAAGGCGGCTAAGGAGTTTGCCGGGGACGCGGAGCTGATCATTTACATGGACCCCTCGGACCAGGATAAGCTCCAGCGCATCGCCATGCACCACAACGCCACCATCAAGGTCAGCGAATACTCCTTCATGGGCGGCACGCGGGCGGTGATCCCGGCCAAACATATTCTCATCGACAATTCCTTTGAGACGAAACTGAAGGAAGCCCGTCATGAGTTCAAATTTGATTTAGGAGGTAAGTAGAGTGGCTAAGACAGGTGAGATTTACGGCATCAACGGACCCGTCGTCTCCATCCTGGGCGATCCGGGATTTCAGATGAACGAGATGGTTTACGTTGGTAAGGAAAATCTGGTGGGCGAAGTCATTGGACTGACCTCGGAAAAGACCACGATCCAGGTGTACGAGGAGACCAGCGGAATCAAGCCGGGGGAGGTTGTGACCGGAACCGACGCTCCGGTGTCGGTTACCCTGGCGCCCGGCATCCTGAGCAGCATTTTCGACGGCATCGAGCGCCCGTTAAACGAGATCGCCAAGACCAGCGGCCACTATATCAGCCGCGGCGTCAGCGTGGAGAGCCTGGACCCGGATAAAAAATGGGAAACCCATATGACGGTGAAAAAGGGCGATCGGGTATTCCCCGGCTCCATTATCGCCGAGGTCCCGGAGACCAGGGCCATTACCCACAAGGTGATGGTTCCGCCGGACGTGGAGGGGTATATCCTGGAGGTGGTTCCGGACGGCTCCTACACCATCGGCCAGGAGTTGGTAACCGTGCAGCTGATCGACGGCACGGAGCGGAAGCTGACCATGACCCAGAAATGGCCCATCCGCGTGCCACGTCCCATCGCCAAGCGTTTTCCGGCCACCAAGCCGCTGATCACGGGGCAGCGGATTCTGGACACCATGTTTCCCTTGGCAAAGGGCGGTACGGCGGCGATTCCCGGCGGTTTCGGCACCGGCAAGACCATGACCCAGCACCAGATCGCCAAATGGTCCGACGCGGATGTGATCATCTACATCGGCTGCGGGGAGCGGGGCAACGAGATGACCCAGGTGCTGGAGGAGTTCACGGAGCTGATCGACCCCAAGAGCGGCAACCCGCTGATGGACCGCACCACCCTGATCGCCAACACCTCCAACATGCCGGTGGCGGCCCGCGAGGCCAGTCTGTACTCCGGGCTGACCCTGGCGGAGTATTACCGGGACATGGGGTACCACGTGGCTATCATGGCGGATTCCACCTCCCGTTGGGCGGAGGCTCTGCGCGAGCTGTCCGGCCGTCTGGAGGAGATGCCCGCGGAGGAGGGCTTCCCGGCCTATCTGGCCTCCAAGCTGTCCGCGTTCTACGAGCGGGCGGGTATGGTGCAGAACTTGAACCAGACCGAGGGGTCCGTGACCATCATCGGCGCGGTGTCCCCCCAGGGCGGCGACTTCTCGGAGCCGGTGACCATGAACACCAAACGTTTCGTGCGCTGCTTCTGGGGACTGGATAAATCCCTGGCCTACGCCAGGCATTTCCCGGCCATCCACTGGCTGACCAGTTATTCGGAGTATATAAACGACCTGGCGCCCTGGTACACGGACCATGTGAGCGAGAAATTCGTGGACTACCGCAACCGCCTGATGGCCCTCTTAAACCAGGAGAGCAACCTGATGGAGATTGTGAAGCTGATCGGCGCGGACGTGCTGCCGGACGATCAGAAGCTGGTGCTGGAGATCGCCAGGGTGATCCGCCTTGGATTTTTACAGCAGAACGCCTTCCACAAGGACGACACCAGCGTGCCCATGGAAAAACAGTTTAAGATGATGGAAGTGATTCTCTACCTGTACAAGAAGTCCAGGGCGCTGGTGGGCATGGGCATGCCCGTGTCCGTGCTGAGGGAGGAGAAGATCTTCGACCGGATCATCTCGATCAAATACGACGTGCCCAACGACCGCCTGGACATGTTCGACGATTATATGAAGCAGATCGACCAGTTCTACGACCGGGTCGTGGAGCAGAACGCGTAAGGAGGACGAAAGGATGGCAGTTGAATATTTAGGTTTAAGCGAAATCAATGGCCCGCTGGTGGTCCTGGAAGGCGTTCAGGGAGCTGCTTACGATGAGATCGTGGAAATGACCGTGGGCGGAAATACCCGCAAGATCGGCCGTATCATTGAAATCTACGGGGATAAGGCCATTATACAGGTGTTTGAGGGCACCGAGGGGATGGCGCTGCGTAACACTCACACCCGGCTCACCGGCCATCCCATGGAGATCGCGGTGTCCGAGGAGATGCTGGGGCGGACCTTCAACGGCATCGGCGAGCCCATCGACGGCCTGGGGGACATCATCTCCGACATCAAGCTGGACGTCAACGGAAAGCCCTTAAACCCGGTGACCCGGGAGTACCCCAGAAACTATATCCGCACCGGAATCTCGGCCATCGACGGCCTGACCACCCTGATCCGGGGACAGAAGCTGCCCATCTTCTCGGGCAACGGCCTGCCCCACGACCAGCTGGCGGCTCAGATCGTGCAGCAGGCCTCCCTTGGGGACAATTCCGACGAACAGTTCGCCATCGTGTTCGGCGCAATGGGCGTCAAGTACGACGTGGCGGATTTCTTCCGCAGGACCTTTGAGGAGAGCGGCGTTTCCGAGCACGTTTCCATGTTCATCAACCTGGCCAACGATCCCGTGGTGGAGCGTCTGATCACTCCCAAGGTGGTGCTGACCCTGGCGGAGTATCTGGCCTTTGAGAAGGGCATGCACATTCTGGTAATCCTGACGGATATGACCTCCTACGCCGAGGCCATGCGCGAGGTCTCCTCCTCCAAGGGCGAGATCCCGTCCCGTAAGGGCTTCCCGGGCTATTTATACAGCGACCTGGCATCCATTTACGAGAGAGCGGGCATCGTGGCCGGACGGGCGGGCAGCGTGACGCAGATTCCCATTCTGACCATGCCCAACGACGACATTACCCATCCCATCCCCGACCTGACCGGGTATATCACCGAGGGGCAGATCGTGCTGGACCGCCAGATGCACGGGCAGTCCATCTATCCGCCCATCAACGTGCTGCCCAGCCTGTCCCGTCTGATGAAGGACGGCATCGGCGAGGGCTTCACCCGGGTGGACCACCAGGACGTGGCCAACCAGCTGTTCTCCTGCTACGCCAAGGTGGGAGACGCCAGGGCGCTGGCTTCGGTAATCGGCGAGGATGAGCTCTCGCCCATGGATAAAAAATACCTGGAATTCGGCAAGGCCTTTGAGGAGCAGTTCGTGGGCCAGGATCCCCACGAGAACCGGAACATTCTGGAGACGCTGGGGATTGGCTGGCGGCTTCTGGGAATGCTTCCGAGGGAGGAGCTGGACCGGATCGACACCAAGATTCTGGACCAGTATTACAAGCCCACCGAGGAGATTCAGTAGCAGCGTAAATGGCGCGCCTTAGCGCGCCGGATCAGGCGGGAGCGCGGGCCGGCACTTTGGGCCGGGCGGCGTTTTCCACACAAGGAGTGATGTAAATGGATCCGAATACATTTCCCACAAAAGGCAATCTGATGCGGGCGAAAAACTCCCTGGTGCTGGCCAGACAGGGTTATGGGCTGATGGACAAAAAGCGGAATATTCTGATCCGCGAGCTCATGGGCCTGATCGACGAGGCCAAGGGAATCCAGTCGGAGATCGACTCCACCTTCCGGGCCGCTTACGCGGCGCTGCAGAAGGCCAACATCGAGCTGGGCATCAACTACGTCCAGGAGGTGGGGGCCTCGGTGCCGGTGGAGACGGGCGTGAAGATCAAGGCCCGGAGCATCATGGGGACGGAGATTCCCCTGGTACAGCACGAGGCGAAGCCGCTGCAGCTGACCTATGGATTTTACAATACCACCCAGTCCCTGGACGAGGCGCGCTACCATTTCGAGCGGGTGAAGGAGCTGACCATCAAGCTGTCCATGGTGGAGAATTCCGCCTACCGGCTTGCCAACAGCATCAAGAAAACCCAGAAGCGGGCCAACGCCCTGAAAAATATTACCATTCCCAAGTACGAAACCCTGTCCAAGGACATTTCCGAGGCTTTGGAGGAGAAGGAGCGGGAGGAATTCACCCGCCTAAAGGTGATCAAGCGGAACAAGGAAAAGACGTGAGGAGAGACGATGCACACATTTGACGACCTGATTGGTATCATAGCCGAGCTGCGCTCGGACCACGGCTGCCCCTGGGATAAGGAGCAGACCTTTGAAAGCCTGAAAAAGTGCCTGGCCGACGAGGCCCAGGAGGTCTTTGAGGCGGTGGACAACAAGGATATGGAAAATCTTTGCGAGGAGCTGGGGGACGTGCTGCTCCAGGTGGTGCTGTACAGCCAGATCGCAAAGGAGGCTGGCGCGTTCACCATCGACGATGTGATCGACGGAATCAGCGAGAAAATGGTGCGCAGACACCCCCACGTGTTTGGCGATATAGAGGTCAATTCACCGGAGGAAGCACTGGCTCTCTGGAAAGAGATAAAATTGCAGGAAAAAGCCAAAAAACCTTGACAAAACGTAGAGAAACGGCTATAAATGATTAAGTACACCAAGACTCGTAAGGGTAAAAATTCCGGCCTTTGTCCGGATCATATTTTAGGAGGAAGAATTGATGAACAAGACAGAATTGATCGCAGCAGTTGCTGAAAAGGCAGAGCTTTCCAAAAAAGATGCAGAGAAGGCAGTAAAGGCATTTACGGACGTGGTAACGGAAGAGCTGGTTAAGGGCGAGAAGGTTCAGCTGGTTGGCTTCGGCAACTTTGAGGTCAGCGCAAGAGCTGCCAGAGTGGCCAGAAATCCGAAGACCGGCGAGCCGATGAACGTTGAGGCTTCCAAGACTCCGAAGTTCAAAGCCGGCAAGGCCTTAAAGGATGCGGTTAACAACTAATCCATGAGACTGGACAAGTTTTTGAAGGTTTCCCGCCTGATCAAGCGCAGGACTGTCGCCAACGAAGCCTGCGACGCTGGACGCGTTCTGGTGAACGACAAGCCGGCCAAGGCTTCCCTGAATGTCAAGACCGGGGATGTGATCGAGATCCGGTTCGGGGAAAAGGCGGTTCGGGTAGAGGTGCTGGACGTGCAGGAGACCGTTAAGAAGGACGAGGCAAAAGAGCTGTACCGTTACCTGTGATCGATGTTTCATTCTGAATAATGGCATATATTGGCCAACCTCCTAATATATTTAACATAGGTTAGATATGTTAGGAGGTTTTTGCATGGAAGAAAAACTGAACGGCCGTCTGCACAAGCTGGTGTTCCAGAACCGGTCTGCGGGCAGCATCACCGGTATCGCGGACGTGGTCTCCTTTGACGAGAACACCATTGTGCTGGACACGGACATGGGGCTTTTGACCATCAAGGGCAAGGAACTTCATGTCAGCCGGCTGACCCTGGAGAAGGGGGAGGTGGACGTGGACGGCACCATCGACAGCATGGCCTATTCCTCCAATGAGGCGCTGCGCAAATCAGGGGAGTCCCTGTTCTCCCGCCTGTTCAAGTGACGGGGGCGGTCTTATGAGCGGGGTGATTCGCTACGAGGCGTGGCTTCTGATGCTGAGCCTGGCCACCGGCGGGTGGCTGATGCTGGTCTACGACACCTTGCGGGTGTTCCGGCTGATGATCCGCCACAGCGCCTTTGCGGTGGGACTTGAGGACTTTTTTTACTGGATCGGGGCGGGGGTTGTGACCTTCAATCTCCTGTACCAGCAGAACGACGGAGGGCTGCGCGCCTACGTGATCGGCGGGGTTCTGGGCGGTATGATTTTATACGACCGTTTGATCAGCAGAATTTTTTTTAAAGGCTTGAAAAAGCTCGGTAAAAAGTTTACAATAAAATCAGGCAAAAATACCCGGAAAGTGACGGGCAAAGAACAGACGGAAAAAGTTGGTGATTGATCAGGATGAAAACATATGGAAAATCTAGGCGTCTTAGGCGGGACAAGTGGGCAAACCGTATGGCGCTGCTTGGGATTACGCTGGTAGTCGCATGCCTGGCGGTCGTGATCAATGCCAAGGGAGCCAGCCTCCGGCGTATGGATCTGGAGTACAAGGTCCGCCAGGAGAACCTGCAGGCCCAGCTGGAAGCGGAGAGCAAGCGGGCCGACGAGCTGGAGGACTACAAGGTCTACGTCAAAACGAAAGAATATGCGGAGGAAGTGGCCAAGGAGAAGCTGGGCCTGGTCAACCCTGACGAAATTCTGCTCAAACCCAGCGAATAATGGGGCTTAATGTCCCCGCCTGTCGAAAGATTTTGTGGACAGGCCTGCAAAATATGACAGATATTTCCCTCCTGCCTGCGTATACTGGACAGTACGCGGTGAGGAGGGATTTTTGTGTTTGAAAAGAGGAAAGAAAAACGACGCGTTTGCGATGTGAATTATTATACGGCCCGGCGTCTGGGAGACATGGCGGATTCCCTGGGACGGCTGGCCAAAGCGTTTGACGACGAGATTGAAAACGGGCGGCAGCTGACAAGAGAGGACGGCCTGGCGGCCATGCAGACCTCGTCGGCCCTGGTGTGCGACGGCTGCACCAAATGCAGCCTGCGCACGGACACGGAGAAGGAGGACAGCTATTACCTGTATTATCTCCTGCGGGCCTTTGAGCAGAAAGGCCATATCGACAATGAGGACATGCCCCAGATGTTCCAGTCCAGCTGCCGGAAAAAGGACAAGTATCTGGGACAGCTGAACCGCAACCTGGGACGGGCCACCATGAATCTGTCCTGGAAAAACCGGTTTATGGAGAGCCGGGATGCGGTGGTGGTGCAGTTTCGGGAGATGTCCATGATTCTGGAGGAATTTTCCCATCAGATGGACCAGGCCAGGGATGTGAGCGAGGACTACGAGGCAGAGCTGCGCAAGGCTTTCAGGCGGGCCCATATGTCGGTGCAGAACCTGCTGATTCTGGAGTATGAGAACGGCCAGAGAGAGGCCTACATAACCGCGCGCACCACCAACGGGCGCTGCATGACCAGCCGGGAGGCCGCCGGGATCGTGGGACAGGCCATGGAGGGCAGCTTCTGGAGCCCGGCCAGGGACAGCCGGACCATTATCACCCGCCAGTACGCCACGGTGCGTTTTCTGGAGGACGGCAGCTACCACATGCTGTGCGGAGCCGCCAGAATCCCCAAACAGGGGGAGAGCATCAGCGGGGACAACTACACCTTTGTGGAGAGCCAGGGAAGCCAGGTGGTGATGAGCCTGTCCGACGGTATGGGCAGCGGGGAGCAGGCGGACCGGGAGAGCCGCCAGGTGGTGGAGCTGACGGAGCAGCTGGTGGAGACGGGATTTTCCGCCCGATCGGCCTTAAAGCTGGTGAACACGGTGCTGCTGCTGGCAGGCCGGGAACAGCATCCGGCTACCCTGGATTTGTGCTGTGTGGATCTGCACACCGGCGTGCTGGAGTGCATGAAGCTGGGAGCCGTGCCCACCTTTATCATCGGCGAGGACGGCGTGGAGCTTCTGGAGGCTGGGGAGGTGCCGATGGGTGTACTGACTGCGGTGGAGCCGGAGCTGATCAGCAAAAAGCTGTGGGACGGCAGCCGCATCATCATGGTCAGCGACGGCGTGCTGGACGCGCTGCCCGGGGACAACAAGGAGCAGGTGATGAAGGAGTATCTGGAGAGCGTGGAGAACATGCCGCCCCAGGAGCTGGCGGAGCAGATTCTGGAGTTCGCGTCCTCCTTTATCCCGGCTGCCAGGGACGATATGACGGCTTTGGTGGCGGGAATCTGGAAACGGAGGTAAGAACGCCGGGAGCCGGGGCGTCCGGCGCGGTTTCGTGGGAGAGGCGGATCGCGCCGGGCTGCGGCAAATTAGCCGTTGCAAACCGCCGGGTTTGCGGTTATAGTAGAGTCATCGGCAACAGGTGACGGCAGACCGCGGGGGCCCCAGGCCCCCGTAAACGTTGGCTGCGGGTGTTTTTCGGACACCCGGAACCGGCGTGAGGTGGAAAAAAATGGAAGATGTACGGCGGAAGTTTCGGGAAACGATTGAACAATATCATATGCTGCGGCAGGGCGGCCGGGTGGTCGCGGCCGTGTCAGGAGGGGCAGATTCCGTCTGCCTCTTAGCGCTGTTATGCGGTCTGCGCGGGGAGCTGGGAATCCAGGTGCGGGCGGTCCACGTGCACCATGGCCTGCGCGGGGCCGAGGCGGACCGGGACGCGGAGTTTGCGCGGCAGCTGTGCGAACGTTTTGAGGTGCCCTTTGTGCTGCGCCGGGTGGACGTGCGGGAGTTCGCGCGGGCAGAGAAGCTGTCCGAGGAGGAGGCCGGAAGGCTGCTGCGCTACCGGGCGTTTGAGGAGTGTGCGGCGGCGTGGGAGAGCGGAGCGTGGGCGGAAGAGGCTGGTGAAGGCACGGTATGGCCGGAAGGGGCCGGGGAGGCCGGCGGCGGCCACGCGTGGCCGGAAGAGACCAGGGCGGCCGGCGGCGGCAACGCGTGGGCAAAAGAGACTAGGGAGGCCGGCGGCGGCAACCACGGCGCGGCGGCCAGCGATCCTCCGGAAACGGATGCCGTCAGGGTGGCCGTGGCCCACCACGGCGACGACCAGGCGGAGACCATTCTCCACAACCTTTGCCGCGGCAGCGGGTTAAAGGGCCTGGGCGGCATGCGCCCGGTGAGGGGCAGGATTATCCGGCCGCTGATCGCGGTGGGCCGCAAGGAGATTTTAGAGTGGCTTTCGGCGAATGGCCTGTCCTTCTGCCAGGACTCCACCAACGACACGGATCACTATACCCGCAACCGCATCCGAAGGCAGCTGATCCCCATGTTGCAGGAGCAGGTGAATCCCGGTGCGGTGGAGAGCATTCTGCGCGTGGGGCGTTTGGCCGGACAGGCGGACGATTACCTGAGCGGGCAGGCATTAGAGTGGAGCGGGCATCACGCACGGGAGGAGGACGGGCGGATTCTGATTCCGGAGAAGGAGTTTGAACAGTTGCCGGAAATCCTGCGCGCCTATGTGATTTTCCAGGCGATGGCCCGTGTGGGCGGCCGGGCGAAGGACCTCACCTCCGGACATGTGGACCAGGTGCTGGGACTGTTTGGGATGCAGGCCGGACGCAGCCAGGATCTGCCCTATGGAATCCGGGCGATCCGGGAGTATGAAGGGGTGGCGGTCGGCCGCCGGGAGACGGCTTTCGGACAGCCCCGGACAGAGGCGGTTTTTCGGTATTTTTCTTATAAAAAAGGGACAGAAATTCCCAAAAACCAGTATACGAAATGGTTTGACTGTGGTAGAATAAAGGGTACGCCCGTGGTACGGAATCGGCAGTCCGGCGATTATATCACGTTGGCGGACGGCAGGACAAAGACGGTCCGGCGCTTTATGATCGATGAAAAGATTCCCAGGGAGAAGCGGGATTCCGTGCTGCTTTTGGCGGACGGGAGCCATATCCTGTGGATCGTGGGTTATCGGATCAGTGAATACTACAAAGTCGGGCCGGATACGGTCCGGGTGATGGAGGTCCGTATGGAGGCCCCGGCCCGGGATGATCCGGCCAGTGATGTGATAAAAGAGGATGAAAACGGAGGAAAAGACCATGGCAGATAAGATTCGTGTGTTGTTGACGGAAGAGGAAGTGGATACAAAGATCAATGAGATCGCAGCTAAGATCAGCGAGGACTATGCCGGAAAGCAGATTCATCTGATCTGTATTTTAAAGGGAGGCGTATTCTTTACCTGTGAGCTGGCAAAGCGCCTGACCGTTCCGGTTTCCATGGACTTTATGTCCGTTTCCAGTTACGGCGCGGGGACGGAGTCCAGCGGCGTGGTGAAGATCATCAAGGATCTGGATGAGCCGCTTGAGGGCAAGGATGTGCTGATCGTGGAGGATATTATCGACTCCGGACGTACGCTTTCCTACCTGATCGAGGTTTTAAAGCAGCGCAAGCCGAACAGCGTCCACCTGTGCACCCTGCTCGACAAGCCGGAGCGCCGGGTGAAGAAACAGGTGCATGTGGATTACACCTGCTTTACCATTCCGGACGAATTCGTAGTGGGCTATGGCCTGGACTTTGACCAGAAGTACCGGAATCTGCCCTATATCGGAGTGGTGGAGCTGGGCTGAGGACGGCCGGATCAGACCGGCATCATAACAATCGAGGGTTTAAGGAGGCAATTCGTTGAGACAGCAGTCGACATTTAGAGGATTTGGATTTGTGCTTCTGATGCTCATCCTGATCGCCATGGCGGCGATGCTGCCCCACCAGGGAGCGGCGGATAAGATCACGCATCAGGAATTGGTAACATTACTGTCGGAAGACCATGCCAGGATTGCGCAGGTCACCATCAACCAGAATCCCCAGGTGCCTACGGGCGAGGTGATTATCAATATGGCGGATGGCACTGAGAAGCAGATGTATGTTACGGACGTGAATGAAGTGGAGCAGCTGCTGCGGCAGAGCGGGATCGACGGCTACAACGTGACCGACGTGCCCCAGGAAAATATTCTGCTGACCGTTGCCCTTCCCATTCTGCTCTCCACCGTGGTGGTGGTGATCATTATCATGGTGATGAACCGCAGCGCCGGAGGCGGCGGGGCCAACGCCCGGATGATGAACTTCGGCAAGAGCCGCGCGCGGATGAGCCGGGACAACAAGGTGAATTTCAGCAACGTGGCCGGACTGGAGGAAGAGAAGGAAGAGCTGGAGGAAGTGGTGGATTTCCTGCGCAACCCCCAGAAGTACACCAGCGTTGGCGCCAGAATCCCCAAGGGCCTGCTGCTCGTGGGACCGCCCGGAACGGGCAAGACACTGCTTGCCAAGGCGGTGGCCGGGGAGGCGGGCGTGCCCTTCTTCTCCATTTCCGGTTCCGACTTTGTGGAGATGTTTGTGGGCGTGGGAGCATCCCGTGTCCGCGATCTGTTTGAGGAGGCGAAGAAAAATTCGCCCTGTATCGTGTTCATCGACGAGATCGACGCGGTTGCCAGACGCCGGGGCACCGGCATGGGCGGCGGCCACGACGAGCGGGAGCAGACGTTAAACCAGCTCCTGGTGGAGATGGACGGTTTTGGAGTCAACGAGGGAATTATCGTCATGGCGGCCACCAACCGGGTGGATATCCTGGATCCCGCCATCCTGCGCCCGGGCCGTTTCGACCGCAAGGTGGCGGTGGGCAGGCCGGATGTGAGAGGCCGCGAGGAGATTTTAAAGGTGCACGCCAAGGATAAACCCCTGGGCGAGGATGTGGATTTGCGCCGGGTTGCGCAGACCACCGCCGGATTTACGGGCGCGGACCTGGAGAACCTGATGAACGAGGCGGCGATTTTGTCCGCCAGAGAGGGGCGCCGGTTTATCCGCCAGTCCGATATCGACCGGGCCTTTGTGAAGGTGGGCATCGGCGCGGAGAAGCGCAGCAAGGTGATTACCGAGAAGGATAAGAAGATTACGGCTTACCACGAGGCCGGTCACGCCATTTTGTTCCACGTACTGCCCGACGTGGGGCCGGTTCACACGGTTTCCATCATCCCCACCGGCGTGGGCGCGGCGGGATATACGATGCCGCTGCCGGAGCGGGATGAGATGTTCAACACCCGGGGTAAGATGCTCCAGAACATCATGGTGGATCTGGGCGGGCGGATCGCCGAGGAGCTGATCTTCGACGATATTACCACTGGCGCGTCCCAGGATATCAAGCAGGCGACCCAGATCGCCCGCTCCATGGTGACCCAGTACGGCATGTCCGACAAGGTGGGTATGATCCAGTACGGAAGCGACGACGACGAAGTGTTTATCGGCCGCGACCTGGCTCATACCAAGAGCTACGGCAACGGGATGGCGGACACCATCGACAGCGAGGTGAAGCGGATCATCGACGACTGCTATCAGAAGGCCCGCTCCATTATCAAGGAGTACGAGTACGTGCTGCACTCCTGCGCTAATCTGCTGATTGAGAAGGAAAAGATCGGCCAGGATGAGTTTGAGGCGCTGTTTAACGCCCCAACGGTCACGGCATAAAACAATGGAATGGCCCGCAGGCTGAGCCCGGCGGCCCGTTCCATTCAAATGAAACGCCGCGGCTTTGCCGGGTACCTGAAAAGGGCCTGCAAAGCCGCGGTTTCATATTTGGGGGAATAAAAGACGTTTGTTTGTAAAAGTTTTGAGATTGGAAGAAAATGGAGGACAAGCGGGCTGTATATCTTGCATAGAAAAGAAAATCAAAGATTTGCATGTTTGTGCACACTTTTTCCCAACCTCATGCTATTATAATAGATGTAACCCCCCCAATACATTATATAGTTTTTGCTACACCCCATAAGAAACGAAATACCTTCTCCTGAAAAACCCGGCCCCCCCGCCGGGTTTTTCATTGCTTGCTTTTTCGGACCGTTCCCGCGGTGAAAACGCAAAGAAATGCGAAGTCCCTTGACTTTCCCGCCCATCATGTGTAAAATGACATGAGCCTTTGGCGCTCCAAATTCGGTGCGAATCCGTGATATCCTGCATTTTTACGGGAATGTCACTTGTATATTAGACCGGATTCATATACAATAAAGGAGTCAAATGCTAATTTATGAACATGAAAAGGGTTTTGGGTAGTGGAAGAATATAATAAAAGAATGATCAACCGGGAGGCGCTCTTCTGTTCGGCGACGGAAGATTACCGGACTCCTCCTGAGCCGGATGAGGACCAGGACGTACTCCTGCGTTTTCGAACGGGTAAAAACAACGCACAGCATGTATATTATGTGGAGGACGGCGCGGAGGTGGAGATCGGGAAAGCGGACTCCGACGAGCTGTTTGACTATTACGAATATGAGATAACCGTAGGCAGCGACTGCGTACTGTACCACTTTAAAGTTGTGAATGGACAGGATTCCTGTATTTACAACCGCTTGGGGGTGACGGATGATGACAGGAGCTGCTTTGATTTTGCCATCATACCGGGTTTTCACACCCCGGACTGGGCCAAGGGCGCGGTGATGTACCAGATCTTTGTGGACCGGTTTTGCAACGGGGACGAGAGCAACGACGTTCAGACCTGCGAGTACGTGTACATCGGCAGACCGGTGAACCGGGTGGAGGACTGGGGGAAGAATCCCACCACCATGGATGTGGGCTGCTTTTACGGCGGCGACTTAAAGGGCGTTTGGGAAAAACTGGATTATATTCAGGGGCTGGGCGTGGAGGTTATTTACTTAAATCCCATTTTCGTGTCTCCCTCCAACCACAAGTACGATATTCAGGATTACGAGCACATCGATCCCCACTTCGGGGTGATCGTGGAGGATAAGGACGGCCTGGTGGCGGCGGACGCCGTGGATAACGGAGACGCTGAAAAATACGTGGTCCGCACCGCCTCCCCGCGGAATCTGGAGGCCAGCGACCGCTTTTTCGCGGAATTCGTGGAGGAAATCCACCGGCGCGGGATGAAGGTGATTCTGGACGGCGTGTTCAACCACTGCGGTTCCTTCAACAAGTGGCTGGACGGCGAGGAGATTTACGCCCGCCAGGGAGGCTACGAGCCGGGGGCGTTTCTGGCAAAGGACAGTCCCTACCGCAGCTTTTTCCAGTTTTACGATGAGAAGGACAGCGCCTGGCCGCGGAACAAGTCTTACGACGGCTGGTGGGGCCACGATACGCTTCCCAAGCTGAACTACGAGAGCTCTCCCAAGCTGGTGGAGTATATTTTAGACATTGCGCGCCGCTGGGTGTCCCCGCCCTTTAACGTGGACGGCTGGCGGCTGGACGTGGCGGCGGACCTGGGGCACACGGCCGAGTATAATCACGAGTTTTGGCGCAAGTTCCGCGCCGCAGTGAAGGAGGTCAATCCCGACGCCCTGATTCTGGCGGAACACTACGGCGATCCGGGGCCCTGGCTGGAAGGGGACCAGTGGGACAGCGTGATGAACTACGATGCGTTTATGGAGCCTCTGACCTGGTTTTTGACCGGGATGGAGAAGCACAGCGACAGCTTCAGCGGCGAGCTTCTGGGCAACGGCGAGAACTTCTTCAACGCCATGAGCTACCATATGAGCCGCATGCAGCCCTCCTCCATTCTGACCGCCATGAACGAGCTGTCCAACCACGACCATTCCCGGTTCCTCACCCGCACCAACGGGGTGGTGGGGCGGATCGGCACGGTTGGGGCGGATGCCGCAAACCGGGGCGTGAAGGTCTGCGTGCTGCGGGAGGCCGTGATGGTACAGATGACATGGCCCGGCGCACCCACCGTTTACTACGGCGACGAGGCCGGGGTCTGCGGCTGGACCGACCCGGACAGCCGCAGGACCTACCCCTGGGGACATGAAGATCTGGAGCTGATCGAATATCACCGCTACATGATCCGCATCCACAAGGCGCTGCCCGTGCTGCGCAGAGGAGCGGTCAAGGAACTGCTTGCGGGGCGGAATGTGATCGCCTACGGCCGCATGCTGGGGAAATACCAGGCGGTGGTTGCGGTGAACAACAACGCGCAGGAGCGGGAGCTGGAACTTCCGGTATGGCAGCTTGGGATCACAGGGGAAGTGCCCCTGGCCCGCCTGATGCTCTCCACAGAGGAGGGCTACAATGTGGGCGCCCTGCGTTATCCGGTCAGGGACGGTATGCTGAAGCTTAAGATGCCGCCGTACAGCGCAGCGCTGTTTGCCACCTATGCGGATGAGTTTTTCCCGGTGGTCGCGTCGGTGGAGCCTGTGGAGCGTGAGGAAGAGGAAAACTGAGCAAAAGGACGGCCATTAGCAGTCAGGAACGAGATTATGGCCACGGAGATGATCGATAAAAAACCCCTGCGGTTTCAGGTGAGCTGAACCGCAGGGGTTTTCGTTGAATACAATGTGTTGTGTTATTTCGCCGCCTTAACTTCTTTCCACATGTCGTTGTAGATGGTCTCCACCTCATCTCCCAGATACTGGAAAGTCTCGCTCCCCTTTAAGGAGTTGATGTCCGGGAACACAGCCTTGTTTTCCTGCAATTCCGGATCCAGCAGATCGAAGGCGCCCTTGTTGGGGGTGGGGTAGGTGATGTACTCAAAGTTGCGCTTTGCGATGTCCGGGCGGCACATGAAGTCGATCCACTTTTCCGCGTTTTCTTTGTTCTCCGCGTTGGCGGGAATCACCCAGGAATCCAGCCACAGGTTGGTGCCCTCCTCGGGGATCACATATTCCAGATCGTAATCCAGCCCCAGATCCGCCGCCTGCTCCTGAATGTAGAGCATCTCGCCGGAGTAAATCACGCCCACGGCGGCCTCGGCGTTGATCATCTTGTCGCGTACCTGGTCGATCACGTAGGCCTGCACCAGGGGCTTCTGGGCGATCAGCAGGTCTCTGGCCTCGGCCAGCTCCGCCTCGTTGGTGCTGTTTAAGGAGTATCCCTTGCTCTTTAAGGCCACCATGAAGGCGTCGCGCACGCTGTTCTGCATGAGGATTTCCCCGCTTAAGCGCTCATCCCACAGATCGGCCCACTTGGTGGGGGCAGGCACGCCTAACTCCTCCAGGCGCTGCTTGTTGTAGAGGATGCCGACGGTACCCCAGCAGTAGGGCACGGAGTATTTGTTCTCCGGGTCGAAGTCCTTGGACATTTCCATGTATTCCGGGCCGATCTCCTTGACGTTGGGGATGTTGTCGAAGTTCAGCGGGGCCAGCATGTCGTTCTGGATCATGCGCTGGATCATGTAGTCGGAGGGACATACCACGTCGTACTTCACACCCCCGGCCTCGATGATGGGGAACATCTCCTCATTGGTCTCAAATACGTCGTAAACCACGTCGATTCCGGTTTCCTCCTCGAACATGGCCTCCACGTCCTCGTCGATGTATTCGCCCCAGTTGTACACGTAGAGCTTGTTGCTCTCCGCTTCCGCGCCGGTCTCGGCTGTTTTGTCAGATTTCCCGCAGCCGGCCAGCATAGCGGCTGCGGCCAGGGCAATCAGGGCGGTCAGGGTCATTGTTCTCACAGTCTTTTTTCTCATAATTGTTCTCCTCTTAAAAATGATGTGTTATAAGTGATCCCCGGCCGTTAATGGTCATCGGGTTTCTTTGCGGAACGGAAATTGACGATCAGAAGCAGGATGAGCACGGTCAGGAAAATGACGGTGCTTAAGGCGTACATGGAAGGCCGTATCCCGCGCCTGACCTCGCTGTAAATCAGGGTGGAGAGGGTGTTGATGCCCGCTCCCTTTGTAAAGTGGGTGATGATGAAGTCGTCCAGCGACATGGTGAAGGCCAGCAGGAAGCCGGACAGCACGCCGGGCATGATGTCCGGGAACACCACCTTAAAAAATGCCCTCACCGGCGTTGCGCCTAAGTCCAGGGCCGCCTCGTAGGTGGTGCGGTCCGTCTGCTTGAGCTTGGGCATGACGCTCAGGATCACATAGGGGATGTTGAAGGTAATGTGGGAGATCAGAACCGTCTGAAATCCCAGGGAGATGCCGAAAGCGATGAACGCCAGCATCAGGGAGATGCCCGTGACGATGTCCGCGTTCAGCATGGGAATATTGGTGATGCCCATGATCACGATGCGGGGCAGCGCCCGCATGTTGTTGATGGCCACGGAGGCCGCCGTGCCGATGATCGTGGCCGCCAGAGCGGACACAAATGCGATCAGCAGGGTGGTGTACAGCGCGCTCATAATGGGGCGGCTGTCAAACATCTGCACATACCAGTCCAGGGTGAACCCGCCCCACTGGGTTCTGGACTTGGAACGGTTGAAGGAGAGGACCATCATGGTGAAAATCGGGGCGTATAAAAAGACCAGGATGATTACCATATAAAAATCGGAAATGATTTTCCGCAGTGTCTGTGTGCCTTTTGTCATCAGAATGCCGTCCCCTCTCCATTTTTATCGTATTTGGCGATCATCGCCATGCTGATCAGGATGAATACCATGAGCACCAGGGACAGGCCGCTGCCCAGATGCCAGTTGCTGCCCTTGGTAAACTCCTGCTCGATCACATTTCCGATCAGCAGGATCTTGCTGCCGCCCAACAGATCGGAGATCACGAAGGTGGTCAGCGAGGGCACGAAAACCATGGTGATGCCGCTGATGATTCCGGGGATGCTTAAGGGCAGCCAGATGAAGATCAGGGTCTGGAAGCTGTTTGCGCCTAAGTCCTTGGCGGCGTTAATGGTATTGTCGTCGATCTTGGAAAGCACATTGTAAATGGGCAGGACCATGAAGGGCAGGAAGTTGTACACCATACCCAGGATGATGGCCCAGGGCGTGTTGATCAGGGACTGCTTCGGCAGGTGAAGCCAGGTCAGGATTCCGTTGATCACGCCGTTTTTTTCCAATAAGGTCTGCCAGGCCATGGTGCGCAGCAGGAAGTTCATCCACATGGGCAGCACGAAAATGAACACGATAAAGCCGCTGGCCGCCTGGCCCCGTCCCCGGAGAATCATGGCAAGGGGATAGGCTAAAAGCAGGCAGATTAAGGTGCTCACCAGGGACAGGCCCAGGGAGAGCCACAGAGCGCTGGCGTGGTCCGCCGAGGCGATGGCCAGCACGTTCTGCAGGGTAAATGCGCCGGATTTGTCGGTGATGCCATACCAGAAAATCAGCGCAAGAGGGATGAGGGTGAAACCCACCATCCAGAACAGGTAAGGCCCGGATAACAGTTTTTTGCCCAGAGCCGCGCGGTTTTCATTATTCATTGACTCCCAACGCCTCCTCGTCCTCAGAAGCAGGCTTATTCATGATCTGAATTTCAAAGGGCTCCACGTGGATGCCCACCTGCTGTCCAACCGGGAACATGTCGGTGGAGTGCACCAGCCATTCAAAGCCGTCCGGGGTGGTCACCTCCATCTCGTAGTGCACGCCCTTGAAAATCAGGTGGGTCACCACGCCCTGGAGCGTGCCGTCCTCGGGTTTCACCAGGTCGATATCCTCGGGGCGGATCACCACGTCCACGGGTTTGTTGTTACCAAAGCCCTTATCCACGCAGACGAAGCGGGCTCCGAAAATTTCCACCAGCTCGTCGCGGATCATGGTGCCGGGCACGATGTTGCTCTCCCCGATAAAGTCGGCCACAAAGGCGTTCTCCGGCTCGTTGTAAATCTGCTCAGGGGAACCCATCTGCTGGATATAGCCCTGGTTCATGACCACGATGGTGTCGGACATGGTCAGCGCCTCCTCCTGGTCGTGGGTGACGTAGATGAAGGTGATGCCCAGTTCATTTTTCAGGCGGATCAGCTCGTACTGCATATCCTGGCGCAGCTTTAAGTCCAGCGCGCCCAGGGGCTCATCCAGAAGAAGCACCCGGGGCTCGTTCACAATGGCCCGGGCGATGGCGATCCGCTGCTGCTGGCCGCCGGACAGGGAGGTGACGTCCCGCTTCTCATAGCCGGGCAGGTTCACCAGCTTCAGCGCGTATTTGATCTTGTCGTCGATGTAGGATTTGGGTTTGTTTTTGATTTTCAGGCCAAAGGCGATGTTCTCCGCGATGTTCATGTGGGGGAACAGGGCGTATTTCTGGAACACGGTGTTGAGCTGGCGCTTGTGAGGCGGCAGCTTGGTGATGTCCTGTCCGTCGAAAATCACGCGCCCATTGTCCGGCGTCACAAAACCGCCCAGAATCCGCAGGGTGGTGGTTTTGCCGCAGCCGCTGGGGCCCAGAAGGGTTACAAAGCTGTTCTCCTTGATGGAGAGATTTAAATCATCCAGTACCAGTTCTCCGTCAAAGCTTTTGGAAATGTTTTGTAAATCAATCAATGGCTGGCTCATTGCATTCTTCTCCTTTGGTATTTAAAGTTAAAAGCTGGGGGGAGAACTCACCCACAGGATTACGGCGCCGCCTTTGCTGGTCAGATAGTGCTTTTTATCTGCCACAAAGTAGAAGGATTCCCCTTTTTTGGCCTTATATGTCTTGGCTCCCCGGTGAATGGAAACACTTCCCTGGAGCACATAGCCGAACTCCTCGCCCTCGTGGGGATTGTCCGGGTAGGTGGAACCTCCGGCCTCCAGGGTCAGGAGAATGGGTTCCATCACATTTTTCTGGGCGTTGGGAATGATCCACTTGATTTCGTTGTGCAGCTCCGTGTCGATCTTCTCAAAGTAGTCCTGCTTGCAAAAGACGATCTGTTCCTCCTGGGTTTCGTTGAAAAATTCTCCGATGGAGGTTCCAAGGCACTGCAGGATGTCCATCAGCGTGGCGATGGAGGGGGAGGTTAAGTCCCGCTCCAGCTGGGAGATGAAGCCCTTGGAGAGCTCCGTGCGGTCCGCCAGCTCTTCCTGGGTCAACCCTTTTAGTATCCGCAGTTCCTTTAGTTTTGCGCCAATCTGCATATGGCACCTCCCGTTCTTTTTTCAGAGATAATATCCACAAAAGTATAATAAAAAACGCCTGGAAGTTTACAAATACTAACTGACGATAAAAATAACCAAAAAGTTTAGTAATAATAAACACATGCGAAGCTAATTATACCGCGTTTTACAGTTCTGTCAATACCTTTTTGGAACTTTCCCGGGGCCTGGCGCAAATTCGTATCCGTTCAGGCGGCATATCCCCCGGACCGGTTACGCCAATTCCCTAAAATGGGAACAGGAAACACTTTCTGGTTAACAAAAACTAAAAATTATGGTATGATTGTTTTAGTTTTTAAAAAGCATCATTCTGGGAGGTAAAAGCGCGATGAAAGGTAAATATATGGCTTATGTAGGGTCTTACTCCTACACCGGGAAGGCAAAGGGAATCACGGTTTTTGATGTGGACGTGGAAAAAGGAACGTTCAAGGAACGGTGTGAGGTGGAGGTGGACAACTCTTCCTATGTAATTGCCTCCAACGACGGAAAGACCCTCTACTCCATCGCGGACGAGGGCGTGGTGTCCTTCCGCATCCTGGAGAACGGCAGCCTTGCCAGGCTGAACAGCGCATCCATCCGCGGCATGAGAGGCTGCCATCTGTGTACGGATAAGGAGGACAAGTATGTGTTCGTCTCCGGTTACCACGACGGGAAGACCACGGTGCTCAGCCTGAACCCGGACGGCTCAGTCGGGAATATTGTGGACGGCGTGTTCGACAAGGGCTACGGCAGCGTTGCGGAGCGCAACTTCCGCCCCCATGTGACCTGCACCAGGAGAACCCCGGACGGCCGCTTTGTCATGAGCGTGGACAACGGCATCGACCAGGTGAGAATCTACCGTTTTAACGAGCGGGACAACAAGCTGGTCCAGGTGGACGCGATCCGCTGCGACCTGGAGTCGGCTCCCCGGCATTTCCGGTTCAGCAACGACGGCCGCTTCATCTATTTGATGTACGAGCTGAAAAATGTCATCGATGTGTTCACCTACGAGACCGGCGAACGGTCCCCGGTGATTGAGAAGATCCAGACCATTTCCACCACCAGCACTCCGAAGCCGGGCAATCTGACCGCGGCCTGCGCCATGAGGCTGTCCAGGGACGGGAAGTATATTTACTGCACCAACGCCGGTGAGAATACGGTCAGCATCTACAGCCGGGATGAGCAGACCGGGCTTCTGTCCATGATCTGCTGCCTGCCCATCAGCGGCAATTACCCCAAGGACGTGGCGATCTTCCCGGACGGACGGCACCTGGCCTCCGTGAACCACGACAGCGGCACCCTGACCTTCTTCAGCGTGGACTACGAAAAGGGTCTGCTGGTCATGAGCGGCCGGGCCGTTGAGGTCAACGAGCCCAACTGCTGCGCGATTGTAAAGATCGGATGATCTGAGAAGAGCGGATACGGCGGTATTTGAGACGAAATAACGAGACGGAATATAAAGACGGACAAGGAGTTAGACATGGCGGGTTCAACATACGGGACCATATTTAAGATAATGACCTGGGGGGAGTCCCACGGTACAGGCATCGGCGTGGTGGTGGACGGCTGCCCGGCGGGGCTGGAGCTTAGCGAGGCGGACATTCAGGCCTGGCTGGACCGCAGAAAGCCCGGACAGAGCAAGTTCACCACAGCCCGACAGGAGGGCGACCGGGTGGAGATTCTCTCCGGCGTGTTCGAGGGGAAAACCACCGGAACGCCCATTGCCCTGGAGGTGCGCAACACGGACCAGCGCTCCCACGACTACGGGAATATCATGGATGTGTACCGCCCGGGACACGCGGACTTTACCTTTGACCGGAAGTACGGATTCCGGGACTACCGGGGCGGCGGGCGCTCCTCAGGACGTGAGACCATCGGACGCGTGGCGGCGGGGGCCATCGCGGCCAAGGTGCTGGAGAGTCTGGACATCCGGATTCAGGCCTACACCAGGTCCATCGGCCCGGTGTCCATCTCTCCGGAGCGGTTCGCCCCGGAGGAAATGTGGAAGAACCGGCTTTACATGCCGGATGCAGAGGCCGCCAGGGCGGCGGAGGCCTACCTGGAGGAGCTGATGGCCCGCCGGGATTCCAGCGGAGGCGTGGTGGAATGCCGGGTGACGGGGATTCCCGCGGGCGTCGGCGAGCCGGTATTTGAGAAGCTGGACGCCAATCTGGCAAAAGCCATCCTCTCCATCGGCGCGGTGAAGGGTTTTGAGATCGGAGACGGCTTTGCCGCCGCCGGGTCCACCGGATCGGTCAACAACGATGCGTTCGGCCTGGAGCGCGGAGCGGTCTGCAAACGCACCAACCACTCCGGCGGGACCCTGGGCGGAATCAGCGACGGAAGCGACCTGGTATTCCGGGCCGCCTTCAAGCCCACCCCCTCCATCGCCTCGGCCCAGCAGACCGTGAACCGGTCCGGCGAAGAGGTGGAGATCGAGATACACGGCAGGCACGACCCGATTATCGTCCCAAGGGCGGTGGTAGTGGTGGAAGCCATGACGGCGCTCACGGTGTGCGATTTGTTGTTGGTGTCGATGAGTTCAAGGATGGAATGGATACAGGAATTTTTCTGCAGATGAGGCGGAGATATGGTTTGAGGAGCTGTGCACGGGATTGATTGTGCACAGCTCCTTTTTGGGGTGCGCCCGGCGGCGCACGTTTCTAACCGGTGCAAGTCCGGAATCCGCCC
>NZ_CABJCG010000034.1 GCF_902364025.1 Enterocloster lavalensis | reverse complement strand
GGTAGATAGGTTAGAGGTGGAAGTGCAGTAATGTATGGAGCTGACTAATACTAATCGGTCGAGGGCTTAACCAAAACGGTATAGGTTTTAAAACATCATTCAATATGTGGTTTTGAGGGTATGTATTTTTTGCATATAAAAGCAAAAGTTGCATATACTAATAAAGAAGGTACTTGAAGAATCTTAGATTATAGGGGATAATTAAGACTCGGAAAGCACTTGCTATTCCTCGATAGCTCAGTCGGTAGAGCACGCGGCTGTTAACCGCGCTGTCGTAGGTTCGAGTCCTACTCGGGGAGTTTTTTAGTGGAGTCCATGGTGACCACTAGTCAGGCCCCATGGTCAAGCGGTTAAGACATCGCCCTTTCACGGCGGTAACACGAGTTCGAATCTCGTTGGGGTCATCAAGCATATATGGCGACATAGCCAAGAGGTAAGGCGCGGGTCTGCAACACCCTTATCACCGGTTCAAATCCGGTTGTCGCCTCTATAAACAGAGTTCTGAGAAGCATGTCTTCTCAGAACTTTTTTTGCGTGCAATGGGGCGCGGGAGACAGCCGGCCAAACGCTTTGTTCTTGTTTTACGCCACGTATTGGAGTATGATAGATCGTAGATAGGGTATTTGGCGGAACAAGTTAATCGCGGCTGGAGATAAGATATGATGAAGCGGGATACGATCCTGATTGTGGATGATATGGAGGTCAACCGGGCGATTTTGCACGGGGTGTTTGAGACGCAGTACAATTTGCTGGAGGCGGAGAACGGGGAACAGGCGCTGCTGTTGCTGGAGGCGTACCACGGCCAGATTGCCGCTCTGCTGCTGGACCTGATGATGCCGGTTATGAATGGGTATCAGGTGATGGAGGAGATGCGGGAACGGGGGGAATTCACAGATGTTCCGGTGGTGGTGATCACGGCGGAGGATTCGGTGGAACACGAGGTCAGGGCCTTTGACCTGGGGGCCTCCGATATCGTGAAGAAGCCCTTTGAACCCCATGTGGTCAAACGGCGGATCCAGAACATTATCGAGCTGAACCTGCATCGGCTGAACCAGGAGGAGCTGATCGCCGAACAGGCGGCCAGGCTGCGGGAATCCAACGCCGTGATGATCGACGCCCTGTCCTCCATTATCGAGTACCGGAGCGTGGAGACCGGGCAGCATATCCAGCGGATCCGCATGTTTGCCAAGGTGCTTCTGGAGGACGTGTCGCGCTGTTATGCAGAGTACGGCCTGAATGAGCGGAACATTGACATGATCGCCAGCGCATCGTCCATGCACGACATCGGTAAAATCGCGATTCCGGACTCGATTCTCAACAAACCGGGACGATTGACGCCGGAGGAATTTGAGATCATGAAAACCCATTCGGTGAAAGGCTGCGAGATTCTGGCGGGCCTGGACCGGATGAGCGATCAGGAGTATTTGCAGTACGCCTACAATATTTGCCGTTATCACCACGAGCGATGGGATGGTTCCGGCTACCCAGACGGGCTTAAGGGGGACAGCATTCCGGTCTGCGCCCAGGTGGTGGGGATCGCCGACTGCTATGACGCTCTGACTACAGACCGGGTTTACCGGAAGGCCCTTCCTGCCGGTCAGGCCGTCAATATGATTTTAAACGGAGAGTGCGGGGCATTTTCGCCCAAACTTTTGGAGTGCCTGAAAAATGTGCAGGAGCCGTTTAAGCGCCTGTCCCAGGAGTACGCGGACGGGACATCGGCCAGGAAGGACTACATCCATCCCACGAGAGCCGGATACCACAGGGAACAGGACCCGCTGGATACGCTTCAGATGGGGCAGATGAAGTATTTTTCCCTGCTAAAATATACGGATTCCACGGTCATGGAGGTGGATATGACCAATGGAGTCTACCATGTGGTCTATATGCCGGACAGTGCCTTTGAGCTGCTGCGCTCCGGCAGCAGTTTTGCGGAGTCGGTGGCGAATTTTGCGGATGCGCTGGTGCACCCGGATGACCGTGGGCTGGTGAAAAAGCTTTCTGGCCGGTATATGGAAGCATTTTTCGAAAACGGGCTCACACGCCGCAGCTACCGCTTCCGCGTGTTTAATCCTCTGACGGAGAAATACCGCTGGTGTCAGATTACGCTGCTGCGGATCGACTGCGGACAGCCGCATCAGTGCAGCGCGCTGGTGATCTGGCAGCCAGAGACGGAGAGCGCGGCCCCGCTTAAGGTGATGGAGCCGGCCGGAACCGGTCTGCTTCACAATCTGGTGGGAGGGATCCAGCAGTGTCTCAATGACCGCTGGTTCACTCTGGTGCAGGTAAACGAGGGATTTATGCAAATGCTGGGATATGGGGATCAGGAGCTGCGAAGCAAGTTCCAGAACCGTTTCCTCAATCTCATTTATCCGGCCGACCGCGAGGAGGTTCTGCGCCAGACGAAGGAACAGCTGCAGTCCGGCAGCACGGTGGAGCTGGAATACCGGGTGGTGGCCCGGGACCAGCGGATTGTGTGGGTGCTGGATAAGAGCCAGCTGACGGTGGGTGAGGACGGAAAGGAGTCCCTGTTCAGCATTCTGATCGATATTACCAGGTCGAAGAAGGCCCAGGATGAACTGCGGCTGACGCTGGAACGCCATAAGATCATTATGGACCAGACCAACGACGTGATTTTCGAGTGGGATATCGGAAAAGATCAGCTCTCCTACTCGCCCAACTGGGTGGAAAAGTTCGGCTATGTACCCATCACGGAGCAGGCCAGCAAGCGGATGGTGCAGGTGTCCCACATACATCCGGAAGATATGCCCATGATCGATAAGCTGGTGAAGCGGATCAGGGCCGGGCAGGTGTACGGGGAAGCGCAGTTCCGCCTGGCGGACGCAAAGGGCCGTTACCGCTGGTGCAAGATCCGTACCTCGACCCAGTTCGACGATATGGGAAATACTTACAAAGCGGTGGGCGTGATGACGGACATCGACGAGGAGAAGCGGGCGGCCCAGGCGCTGATTGACAAGGCGGACCGCGACGAGCTGACCGGTCTGTATAACAAGAGCGCGGTCCGCCGGAAGATGGAGGACTATCTTCAGAGGCGGCCAAAGGATGAGTCCGCGGTGGTCTATATCATTGATGTGGACAATTTTAAGCAGATCAACGACGGCCACGGGCATATGTTCGGCGACACGGTGCTGCAGGCCATTTCCGCGAAGCTGCGGGAAGTGTTCCGGGGCCAGGACCTGATCGCCCGGATCGGCGGGGACGAGTTTCTGGTGTTTGTGCGGGGCATGCCGGATCCCGCGGCTGCCGAGAGACGGGCGATGACGATCCGGGACGGAGTCGGTGGGCTTTTTCGGCAAAATGTGATTCAGTGCAATGTTTCCTGCAGCATCGGCATCGCCCGTTGCCCGGAAAATGGAACCACATTCGACGAACTGTTCCAGCGGGGGGATATGGCGCTGTACTACTCCAAGGCAAAGGGCAAGGACCGGTTCGCACTGTATGATCAGGAGCAGATGAGCCGCCTGTTTGACGGGAACGGGAGTTACAGGACGGCCAATACCACCATCGACCCCAGGGAGACCACGGATATTGTCACCGGCGATGTGATGGAGCAGGTGTTCCGTCTGCTCTGCGACGCGGATGACATCCAAAAGGCGGTGCAACACATATTGGATATGCTGGGACGCCAGTTCGCGGTCACCCGCGCCTCTATCTATGAGTTGTCGCCGGATGGCGGTCTGATCAGCAACGCATTCGAGTGGTGCAATGAGGGCGTGGAGTCCAGGAGCGGCCGGGAGCAGAGGAAATGTGACGGGCGGCTGATCCGGGCGGTACACGCTGAGTTCGACGATGGCGGCGTCTGGCATTGCCCGGATATTTCCGCTCTGAAGGAACCCATGCGCCGGTATTTTGAGCGGCGGGGGACAAAGTCCATGCTTCAGTGTGAGATATCCGACCGGGGAATTTACCGGGGGGCCATTGTGTTTGAGGATTGCGCCATGATCCGGATCTGGACGGAGGAGCAGATTCACATGCTGGCCTTTGTCGCAAAACTGCTCAGCGTATTTTTGATTAAGGAGCGGGCGCGGTGCCAGGCGGCGGAGGATGGAGCCGGCCGGGAAACGGTGGCGGAGTCTGTCAAAGAATCCGGTTCTGAAACGATATCCGGATCATCTGGACCGGAAGTCTGATTTGATATTGACATATGTCATTAACTGCGCTATAATTTATGACATAAGTCAAAAACAGCTGCGAGGAGAATGAACATGGCGCGTCCCTGTAAAGCAAAACGAGTCTGTGCGAAACCATCCGTGGAGGTTTTCGGTCCTCTGGATCAGGAGACCGACGGCAAGGTGGAGCTGACGCTGGAGGAATATGAGACAATCCGGCTGATCGATCTGCTGGAATGCACCCAGGAGGAGTGCGCCGTGCAGATGGGAGTTGCCAGGACCACGGTTCAGGCGGTTTACAATACAGCGCGCAGGAAGATTGCCGACTGTATTGTCAACGGAAGGGGATTGGAGATTCGGGGAGGAAACTACCAGATCTGCCCCAATGCAGCCCAGTGCTGCGGCCGGAACTGCGGAAAACGCCAATGCCACGCCCGCCGCTGTGAAAACAAATCAGGAGGATGTCAGAATGAAAATTGCGGTAACATATGAGAATCAAGAGGTATTTCAGCACTTTGGGCACTGTGAGGCTTTCAAGATTTACGAGATTGCGGACAATGCGGTGGTTTCGTCCGAGGTGGTGGGCACAGGCGGCGACGGCCATGAAGCGCTGGCGGGATTTCTGAGAAGGCACGGCGTGGATACGCTGATCTGCGGCGGAATCGGCGGCGGCGCCAGAATGGCTCTGGCTCAGGCGGGCATCGAGCTTTATCCCGGCGTGACCGGAGATGCGGACGCGGCGGTGGATGCGCTGCTGAAGGGCTGCCTGGACTACAATCCGGACACCATGTGCAATCACCATCACGAGGGCGGCGAGCACCACAGCTGCCATGGAAACGGCCATACCTGCGGCGGACATATGTAAAATGGAACAGCGCCTGGCGGAAGAGATTCCGCCGGGCGCTTTTTGAATACAATGGGCCGCTGGCGAAGTCTGCGGTTGTTTGAATGCAATGGGCCGTTGGTGCAGCCTGCGGGCGATTGCTCGTTTTTTGGAAAATGGGGATGATAAATAATCGAATTTGCAACTTTTGGCCATATGAAATAATCTATAGATCAGAAGATGAAAATCCTACTGGAAAACAGAGAGGGAAGGGCGCCTGATGAAAAAGGATCTGTACGATAAAATTGTAACCCATATTGTTGAAAACCAGGAGAAGTTTTACCGGTTGGCGTTCAGCTACGTTAAGAATAAGGACGATGCGCTGGATGTGGTGCAAAACTCAGTGTGTAAAGCGCTGGATCATTATGAATCGTTGAGAAACGAGGAGGCGGTTAAGACCTGGTTTTACCGCATCCTCGTGAATGAAAGCGTTCATTTTTTGAACAGGCGGAAACGGGAGGTTTTGTCCGGCGAAGATTACGATGAACAGATTCCTTATTATGAAAAACGATATGAGGCGGAGGATGATCTGGAGGCGCAGATTGACCGGTTGGAGGAGGATGTCCAAAAGATTATCAGACTGCGCTTCTATGAGGAATTGTCGCTGAAGGAGATTTCCCAGGTAATGGAACTCAACTTAAATACGGTAAAGGCAAAGCTGTACCGGGGCTTAAAGCTGTTAAAACAGATTGTACAGGAGGTGGAGTGATGAGGCAGTTGAACGACAGCAAGAAACGCTATGACGAGATCCCGATTCCCAAGGAGCTTTCCGCGCGTGTGCAGGAAGCGATTGAACGGTCTGAGAAAAAACGGGCGGATGAGCGCAGGGCAGCCGCGCTGAGTCGCAAAAACGGTTTGAAAAAAGGGATGATGGCCGCGGCAGCTGCGGTGGTTGTGTTTACCACTGCGCTAAATACCAGCACGGCGTTTGCCAAGAGCGTGAGCGCGATTCCGGTGATCGGGGAGATTGCAAGGGTTTTAACCTTCCGCTCCTACGAACAGGAGGAAGATGATATCAAACTTTCAGTGGAAATTCCCAGCGTGGAGATGATTGCGGATTCCACGGGTCAGGCGCCGGACTCTGTCAACCGCCAGATTCACCAGCTTTGTGAGCAATACGCCGGTGAGGCGAAGAAGCGTGCAATGGAATACCGGCAGGCGTTTCTGGATACCGGCGGTACGCAGGAGGAGTGGGCGGCTCATAAGCTTGAGATCCGCGTCTGGTATGAGATTAAGTCTCAGACTGAGAATTACCTGTCTCTGATGGTGTCCGGCAGTGAGAGCTGGTCATCCGCTTATGGGGAGACGATGTATTATAACATTGATTTAAAGAGTGGAAATCTGGTGACGCTGAAGGATCTATTGGGGGATGATTACGCCGACATAGTAAATACGAGTATTCGCGAACAGATGAAGAAGCGGACCGATGTAACGTTCTGGACGCCTGAGCAGGGCGGATTTACCGGTATTTCTGATCATGTCCGGTTTTATATCAATGCAGCGGATCATCCGGTGATTGTTTTCGAAAAATATGAGATTGCGCCCGGTTCAGAAGGTCAGCCGGAGTTTGAAATTCAGGGATAAACGGGCTGGTCTGGTCTTTTCCGTAGGATTGTTTATGGTTTTTTTAGAATAAAATAATTGACCACATGGTCTATTTGGAGTATACTGACTACTAAAATAGACCATGTGGTCAATTGTTGGAGAGTGATTCTATGAAACGGGAAGAGAAGAACCGGCAGACCAGACAGCGGATTATGGACAGCGCCTTGCAGGAGTTTGCCCGGCAGGGGTACGGAGCCAGCTCGGTCAATGCGATTTGCAGCGCGGAGGGGATATCCAAGGGAATTATTTACCATTATTTTGAGACGAAGGACGATCTGTATCTGGCATGCGTGGAGGATTGTTTTCACCGGTTGACGGAGTACCTGCGGGAGGCCATGCCGCAGAGAGGCCGGGGAGCGCAGGAATGTCTGGAACTGTATTTTAATGCCAGAATGGAATTTTTTCAGAAAAATCCGTTATATCAGCGGATTTTCTGCGATGCGGTGATTCTGCCGCCCGCTCATTTGAAAACGGCTGTGGGAGAGCGGAAAGTGGGGTTTGACGCGCTGAATATTGAGATTCTGATGCAGATTCTGGCGGGGATGAAGCTTCGGCCGGAGATTTCCCGCTGGGAGGCGGTTGATACGTTTCTGCAATACCAGGATTTTTTGAATGCCAGATATCAGATGGCGGGGGCCGGGGAGGTTGATATTCAGAAGCATGAGACGGATTGCCACCGGGCGCTGGAAATCCTGCTTTATGGGGTGGCGGCGAGAGAGGAGGCGTAGCAGTGAAAAAAAGACAGAACAGCCAGGAATCCGTTTTAGGGGAGATGAAGCCGTCCAGGGCCATCACCAGTCTGGCCATTCCGGCAACCCTGGCCTTGTTAGCCAAGGCGGTATACAATATTGTGGACACGGCTTACATCGGCATGCTGGATTCGGATGTCGCGCTGGCCGCCGTTGGTGTGACGCTTCCCCTGCTGCTGATCATGGTGAGTATTGAAAATATTTTTGCCGCCGGAGCGGCTGTGCTGGCCGGACGGCAGCTGGGGGCGGGGGACCGGGACGGCGCGGGGAGAACGGTGACCACTGTGGTGGGGATTTCGATGTTCATCGGCTTGGGCCTGTGTATCGGTGGAATGCTGTTTATGGAACCGCTGTTAACGGCCTTCGGGGCTTCGGAGGCAGTGCTGCCACAGGCGAAAGAATATGCATTTTGGATGTTTGTGGCGGCGCTGGCGAATCTCCCGGCCCAGAGTATGAACTGTGCGGCGAGAGCGGAATCGTCGGTCCGAATCTCCTCTGTGGCCGTGATTACGGGAGCGGTGTTAAACGTGGTTCTGGACCCGGTTTTCATGTTCGATTGGGGACTGGGGCTGGGGGTAGGCGGCGCGTCCCTGGCTACCACGGTTTCGCAGTTTGTCACCTTTTTGATTCTGGCCTGGTTCTATCTGTGCGGCCATTCCATGATCAAGATCAAACGCGCTTATTTTAGGCCGGATTGGAAGCTGGTGAAGGAGGTCACGCTGATCGGGATTCCGACAGCAGTCATCCAGATCTGCCTGGCCGTGGCCACGTCCCTGACCAACATTGCCGCCAAACCCATGGCGGATGCGGATTTGATTATCGCCGCCTATGGGGTGGTGCAGAGGCTGATTCTGATCGGCTGTTATGTGGTGATGGGATTTATGCAGGGATACCAGCCGGTGGCGTCCTTCTCGTTCGGCGGCGCTAAGGAGGAGCGTTTTCACGAGTCCGTGCGTTTTGCCCTGCGCGCTTCCCTGGTGTTGACAGTTTTTGTGGCAGCCTGTTATATCCTGCTGTGCCGGCCGCTGATCGGGCTGTTTAACCGCAACCCGGCGGTGATCGATTACGGGGCCAAGCTGCTGGTTTCCCAGGTGGCCCTATATCCGGCTTTTGGGCTCTGTTATATGATGACCATTACCTTCCAGACCATTGGGGCTTCAAAGTACGGCCTGTTTCTGTCCATGATCCGCCAGGGGCTGCTGTACGTGCCGTTTATCCTGCTGCTGCCCCGCCAGATGGGCGTGGCGGGGATTTATCTGGCCCAGCCGGCTGCGGATCTTCTGACGATTGCAGTTTGCCTGCTGTCGGTCCGGCCGATGAAGCGGATTGCGTCTGAGCATATGGCGGCGGCATAGCGGATTGCGGCAGCCTGAGGGAAAAATTCCTTAACTGTTTGTTTTACATTTCCATATTATGTAAATATTAAACGTTCAAATTCCAGACCGTGCTGCAGAGGCGGGTTCCGGTCTGGAATTTGATTGGATGCATTGGGCCGCAGGGGACTCCTGTCGGCCAATTTTTTTTGCAAATGTAGAAACTGACTGTTGACATTTTGAAAAATCCGTATATAATGTAGATATAAACATATGAACAATCATTCATATGATAATATAAACAAACGAACCAACTAATTATAAGATAAAGGAAAGGGGGGTTACGATGGCGATCAACGACGTGGAGTGTTGTGATTTTTATCAGGTGCACGAGGACGTGGTGAAGGCGGTAACGGAAAAGATGCCCGACGAGGATGAGCTGTACGATCTGGCGGAGATTTTCAAGGTTTTTGGGGATTCCACCAGGATCAAGATTTTGTATGTGTTATTTGAGGCGGAGATGTGCGTCTGCGATATCGCGCAGCTGCTCAATATGAACCAGTCCGCCATATCCCACCAGCTGCGGATTCTGAAGCAGAACCGGCTGGTAAAGAGCCGCAGGGAGGGCAAGGCGGTGTTTTATTCCCTGGCCGACGGCCATGTGCGGACCATTATCAATCAGGGCCTGGAGCACATTCAGGAATAGACAGAGTGTATAAAATAAATTAAAAAGCGGAGGATATTGATATGAAGAAGAAGTTTAAACTGACGGACCTGGATTGCGCCAACTGCGCGGCAAAGATGGAGGATGCCATCCGGAAGATCGAGGGCGTTGAGAACGCCAGCGTGAGCTTTATGACCCAGAAGATGACCATTGAGGCGGCTGAGGATCAGTTCGACCGCATTATGCAGGAAGTGGTTGCAGTGTGCAAAAAAGTGGAGCCGGACTGTGTGATTAATCTGTAAGGCAGCTTGGGAGGCTTGAGAGGAACGAATTATGACGAAGAAGCAAAAGGCCATGGTGTTTCGCATTGTTGCGACATTTATAATTTATATACCGCTGGCGGTGGCGGAGCATATGGAACTGCTTGCAGCCAAGGGATCGCTTTCCTGGCTGGCATTGTACCTGATTCCGTATCTGCTGATCGGCTGGGATATCATTTACAAGGCGTTGAGAAATATCCGCAACGGTCAGGTATTTGACGAGAATTTCCTGATGGCGCTGGCCACCTTCGGCGCATTCGGAGTGGGAGAGTATTCCGAGGCGGTGGCGGTGATGCTGTTCTACCAGGTGGGCGAACTGTTCCAGAGCTACGCGGTGAACCGCTCCCGCCAGTCCATTTCGGATCTGATGGATATCTGCCCTGAGTACGCCAACATCGAGGAGGACGGCGTGCTGCGCCAGGTGGACCCGGACGATGTGCAGGTGGGCGACGTGATCGTGGTGAAAGCCGGTGAGCGCATTCCGCTGGACGGCAAGGTGGTATTCGGCGATTCCATGGTGGACACCTCGGCTCTGACCGGCGAGCCGGTGCCCCGCAGGGCGTCTGTGGGCGACGAGGTGATCAGCGGCTGTGTGAACGGCAGCGGACTTCTGCGGGTGGAGGTCACCCGGGAATTTGACGATTCCACGGTGGCCAAGATTCTGGAGCTGGTGGAGAACGCCAGCAGCAAGAAAGCCAAGGTGGAGAATTTTATCACCAAGTTCGCCCGCTATTACACGCCTGCCGTGGTGATCGGCGCGGTGATCCTTGCCGTACTTCCGCCCCTGCTGCTGGGCCAGTCCTGGGCAGAGGGCGTGCGCCGGGCCTGCACCTTTTTAGTGATCTCCTGCCCCTGCGCGCTGGTGATCTCCGTGCCAATGAGCTTTTTCGGCGGAATCGGAGCGGCGTCCAGGAAGGGCGTGCTGGTTAAGGGGAGCAACTTCCTGGAAGCGCTCTCCGACATGACGACGATTGTATTTGACAAGACAGGTACTCTGACCAAGGGTGAGTTCAAGGTGACGGAGATTCTGCCGGTGTCCATGGGCAAAGAGGACCTTTTGGAGCTGGCGGCTTACGCGGAGAGCTATTCGGACCACCCCATTTCCCGCTCCATAAGGGATGCCTGGGGCAGGGAGCCGGACCGGAGCCGCGTCGCCGGCAACCGTGAGATCGCGGGCCACGGCCTGGAGGCGGTGGTGGACGGCAGGACCGTGCTGGCTGGCAATGAGAAGCTGATGAAGCAGAATGGGGTTGCTTTTGAAGCGTGTCATAGTGTAGGCACCGTGGTTTATGTGGCGGTGGACGGCGTTTATGCCGGGGCCGTGGTAATTGCTGACACCATCAAGGAGTCAGCGGCGGACGCCATCCGGGAGCTGAAGCGGGTGGGCGTCCGAAAGACGGTGATGCTCACCGGCGACCGGAAAGAGGTGGGCGAGGCGGTGGCCGCCCAGCTGGGACTGGATGAGGTTCACGCCCAGCTTTTGCCGGAAGACAAGGTGGAGCAGGTGGAACAGCTGTTGACGCGTCAGAGAAAGGGCGAAAAGCTGGCCTTTGTGGGCGACGGTATCAACGACGCGCCGGTGCTCAGCCGGGCGGATATCGGAATCGCCATGGGCAGCATGGGTTCGGACGCGGCCATCGAGGCGGCGGATGTGGTGCTGATGGACGACGATCCCAGAAAGATCGCCTCCGTGGTGCGGATTTCCCGCAAGACGCTGGTGATCGTGAAGCAGAATATCGCGTTCGCCCTGGGCGTTAAGGCCATTGTGCTGGCCATGGGCGCTTTCGGCGCGGCCAATATGTGGGAAGCGGTATTTGCGGACGTGGGCGTGTCGGTGATCGCCATTATCAACGCTATGAGGGCTTTGAAGGCGGAATAAGGTAAGAGGCGTAAAAATATGCCGGGAAGCGGAAAACTTCCCGGCATTTGCCGTTTAATGCGTTTAAAGCCGGTTCGCGGCGTTACCCGGCGCTGCGCAGATGGGAATTTTCTCAGATGAGAATATCTTCCAGACAACGCTTGGGCACGTAATGCACCTGGTTCTTGTCGCGGTAATAGGTGGTGGAACCGTCGGCGTTCAGCGGGGCCAGCACCACGGTCTCCGCGGGTTTACCCAGGGCCAGCACCAGATCCAGGGAATAGGACTGGGGGTCCAAGTCCATCGCTTGTGCCAGTTCGCTGCGGTTAAAGCTGCCGATCATGCAGCCGCCGTAGCCCTTCTCCACCGCGCTGAGCATGATGGTCTGGGCGGCGATGCCGTCGTCCCACTGTTTGTTCCTGCCCAGGGACAGGTCGCAGGCGATGATGATGTAAGCGCTGGGGCGCTCTCCCTCGGCGGGACCGTCCCAGTCGGTCAGGGCTCCGGCCCACTTGACGGTGGAAAATACCTTGGCGCATTCCGCAGGCGTGTTGACGATCTTAAATTTCAGGGCCTGGGCGTTGGACGCGCTGGCGGTCAGACGGGTGTTGTCCACCATATCTTTCAGGTCTTCGGCGGGGATGGATACCTCCTGATGGAACCGGCGGTAAGAACGGCAGTTAAGCAATAAATCCTTTAACATGTGACAGCCTCCTTTCGGGTCTGGGGTTGGTTATTCTTCCGGCAGTAATTCCTTGCCGGTCATGATGTGCTGCTTGATGGCCTCGAATGTGGGGGCACTGAGAATATGCTCCATGCGGCAGGCGTCCTCCACCGCGGTCTTGCGGTCCACGCCCAGGTACATGAGCCAGTTGGACAGAAGCGTGTGGCGCTCGTACATGGTCTCGGCGATCTCGCGCCCGCTTTCCGACAGCGTGATGTAACCGCTGGGGTCCACCAGGATGTAGCCGTTCTCACGGAGATTTTTCATGGCCACGCTGACGCTGGGCTTGGAGAATTCCAGCTCTGTGGCGATATCGATCGAGCGCACATGGGGCTTTACCTGGCTCAACATCAGAATGGTTTCCAAATAGTTTTCTGCTGATTCCTGTATCTTCAAAGTCCACCTCTCCCTCAAAACATTAATTGATTAACCTCAAATGGGTATTATGCTCTAGTGTAACATATTTTTGCGGAAAGTTCAAATGCCGGGGCGGGATGGGCTCAACTTCGAGGGGAATTTTCACGATTGCCATTGACAGAAGAGCCGGAAGGTGCTAATTTAAGTATAGACAAAGTTAGAAATAACTAACTTCGAGAGAAGGAGAGAGAACATATGACATTTTTAATGGAAAATTTATCGACGGTTATCATTGGGCTGATTCTGGCGGGAGTGGTGTATTTGGTGGTCCGTAAGATGATACGGGACAGGAGAGAGGGGAAGGGCTGCGGCTGTTCGGGCGGCTGCGCGGGCTGCAGCGGCGCTTCCATGTGCCATGGCGGACAAAGGGCTGGAAGGGAAAAGCAGGTCTGACTCCGGAAATGCCCCTTTTCAGATCATGTCTGATATGTTAAGATAAAAGGATAACAGACAGACTGGACAGGATGAGAGAATGGACTACATTGTTTTGGATCTCGAATGGAACCAGAGCCCCAACGGAAAAGAAGACTCCGTGGAGCATCTTCCATTTGAAATCATAGAAATCGGCGCGGTTAAGCTGGACGAGGCGTTTCGCCAGAAGGGCGAGTTCCACCGGCTGATCCGGCCGCAGGTTTACAGACAGCTGCATTTTAAGATATCGGAAGTCACCCACATGGATATGGGGGAGCTGAAGCACCGGGGAAAGAACTTTAAGCAGGTGATGCGGGAGTTTTTGGACTGGTGCGGCACGGAATACTGTTTTTGCACCTGGGGATCCATGGATCTGACGGAATTGCAGCGCAACATGGATTATTTCAAGGTGCCGATCCCATTTCCACGGCCGCTGCTCTATTATGACGTGCAGAAGCTTTACTGTATGGAGTACGGGGACGGAAAGAACAAGCCGTCGCTGGATCAGGCGGTGCAGGAGCGGGGAATCCGCCAGGAGCGGCCGTTCCACCGGGCGCTGTCCGACGCGTTTTACACGGGCAGGGTGCTGGCGGTGATGGACTTCGAGCAGGTCCGGCCGTACATTTCCGTGGACTATTTCCGGCTGCCCCGGAGCAGGGAGGAGGAGGTATCCCTCCGGTTTCCCGACTATGCCAAGTATGTATCCCGGCCTTTTGAGAACCGGGAGGAGGCCATGAAGGATAAGACGGTCAACGACATGGTCTGTCCCTACTGCAACCGCATGCTGCGCAAGAAGGTGCGCTGGTTTCCCTACGGCCAGAGGTTCTGCTACGGCCTGGCGGCCTGCCCGGAACACGGGCTTATGCGGGGCAAGCTGCGGATCAAAAAAGCGGAGTATGGGGGCACCTATGTGGTCAAGACCATAAAGTCCGCCACGGAGGAAGAGGCGGATATGATTATGCAGAGGAAGGAAGAGGGGCGCAGGCGGCGCAGCGTGCGCAACCACACCCGGAAGCAGAAGGGCAAGTCCTGAGATGCGAAAAAGGCTGTTCCGTTTACAGGTCGTTAACCTGTGGGCGGAACAGCCTTTTTGACGGTTATGGGGCGGAGCGGTTATTCCTCGCGCATGCGGTAGCCCACGCCGATCTCGGTGTATATGTACTGCGGTTCGGCCGGATTTGCCTCCAGCTTACGGCGGATATGGGCCATGTTCACGCGCAGGATCTGGTTGTTGCTGTCCGCGTAGGGGCCCCAGATTTCGTTGATAATGTAGTCGTAGGTCAGCACCCGGCCGGCGTTCTGGGCCAGCAGGGACACCAGTTTGTATTCGATCTGGGTCAGATGCACGTCCTGATCCTTGACCTTTACCAGACGCCGCTCAAAATCGATCATGAGATCGCCCACATGGTAGAGGGGCTGGGATTTGGCGGAGGCGCCTGTCTGGCTGTGGCGCAGGGCCGTGCGGATGCGGGCCATCAGTTCCGAGGTGCCGAAGGGCTTGGTCAGGTAGTCGTCCGCACCCTGGTCCAGGGCCGCAACCTTGCTCTTCTCCTGCGTTCTGGCGGAAATCACGATGATGGGCACGGTGCTCCAGAGGCGCACTCTGCGGATTACCTCCAGGCCGTCAATATCCGGAAGGCCCAGATCCAGAAGGACCACGCTGGGTTTGGTGGACGCGATCAGTGCAATTCCATCATTCCCGTTGGTTGCCGTGGAGGTAACGTATCCGTGGGCTTCCAGAATAGTCTCAATAAAACTGCAGATGTTCTTTTCGTCCTCGATGATGATAATTGTGGATTTAGGCTCCATAGTCTTTTCTCCAATCTGGTAATATAAATGTGAATTCCGCGCCATCTTCATGGTTTCCCGCGGATATCTGCCCGTTGTGGGCCGCTATGATGGTGCGGCAGATGGACAGGCCGATGCCCATGCCCTTGTGGGCGTCCGTGCCGGTACCGCGCTTGAGGGTACCGCCCTCAAACATGGTTCCCAAAAGCTGGGGATCAATCCCCTTTCCGTGATCTTTGACCGTGAATGCGGCGTCTGGCCCATTGAGCGTCACGGAGAGCTCGATGGGGAGGTCGCTGCCGGCGTGATAGTAGGCATTTTCCAGCAGATTGTTGATGACCTGTTCGATGAGCGTGGCGTCCATGGGAATGACGATGAACTCCTCGGGTACGCTGACGGTGACCAATGCATCCGGAAACCGCCTGCGGAACCGCTGGACGGCCTCGGAAACCACTTCCTCCACGGGCTCCTCCGACTTTGTCACGTGGGCCACGCCGCGTTCGTCCTGGATGCGGGTGATGGACAGCAGATTCTCCACCATGTGCAGGAGCCAGTCCGCGTCGGAGTAGATGTTCTGAGCCATTTTTCTGCGCTCGGCGCAGGAGAGGTTTTCTCCGTGCTCCATCAGCGTGCTGCTGGTGCCCAGGATGGTGGTTAAAGGCGTCCGAAGATCATGGGAGATCGCACGCAGCAGATTGGCGCGCATGGTCTCCTTTTCCGCTTCCATCAGCATGTGGTCCTTTTCCTGGAGCAGTTGGTTTTGCTTGGCCTCGTGTATGGTCATACTGCTGACAAGGGTGGAGATCAGGGCCATTCCGATGAAGGTGATGGGGTACCCGGACAGTGTGAAATCCAGCGTCATATAGGGGAAGGTGTAAGCGAAGTTCACCCAGAAAACGCCGTAGAGGGATGCCAGGATTCCCACGGTATAGCAGTTCGTGGCGCGCGCGATAAATACAATCGCCACAATGAAGATCAGCGAGATGTTAATCACATTGTTGCTGAAGTGAAAAAACACCGTGGAGATCAGGGTCGCCATGGCCAGAATCATCGCAGTGACCGGCAGCTGGCGTATTACATGACAAATGTGAGCTCCCAGGCGGAAGCCTTTTGGTGTGGACATGACCGTTCGCTCCATTAAAATCGGTATATACAAAGCCATTATACTCTATCGAAAGAGCAAGTTCAATGATAATTACGACCTCCGGAAGGGAAAACGCTTCCGCCTGCTCCGTTTTCCGGGCGGCGTGTAGGAGGAGGTGGTGGAGGAACGGTACTGCTCCATAATCCGCTCAAACTCCGCGGTTGAGTAGCCGATATCCTCCAGGCGCTGGATTCTGCGCTGCCGTCTCTGCAGCGCCATGGCTTCCTGCCGCCTGCGCACGTAGAGCTTGACCGCCACGATGATGGCCGTGATCACGGCCAGGGAGGCGGCGATTCCCAGCACGGCGGCGAGGTTGGAGGGAATCTTGAAGCTGGTGGCGGTGTTGGGTGAGCCGCCGCCCGGTTTGCCGCCACCGCCGCCGGGTGGGATCAGGCCGGAAGCACCGGAGCCGCTGTCGGCGTTAGAGCCGTCTGAGGCGGGGCTGGCGCTGTTGCCGTTAGAGCCGTCGGGGGAGGGGCTGGCGTTGTTGGCGTTAGAGCCGTCTGGGGCCAGGCCGCCGTTGTTGCCGTTACCATTAGAGCCGTCCGCCGCCTGTCCGCCGCTGTTGCTGCCGTTGCCATTAGAGCCGTCTGAGGCGGGGCCGGCGTTGTTGGCGTTGGAACCGTCTGCTGCCAGGCCGCTGTTGCTGCCGTTGCCATTAGAGCCGTCCGCCGCCTGGCTGCCGCTGTTTCCATTTGATCCGCCCGACGCCTGTCCGCCATCGGTGCCGGTGCCGTCTGCCGCCTGCCCGGTGCCGTCCGCGCCTCCTACTCCGCCGAGGAGCAGATAGGAGCGGCCCACCGGCTGGTCGCCGTAGGTATAGTTGACCTGGGCGATGGCGTTGGAGGGGGCGTTCCGGTCCAGGGTGTAGGAGAGATGAGGCACCGCGTCGGAGAACCCTGCGCTCTTGGGGATCACGATCCGGCTGTCCTCATCCAGATCCAGGGAGATGGTATCCTTTGCCGTCATACCCGCGATGGTCATATCGTTGTCCAGGGAGGTGTAGGTGGTCTCAAACTCCGAGATTTTGAGGGACTGGAAATTCCCGAATCCGAAGTCCAGCATGGCCTTGGTGTCCGTGTAATGGGTCAGATGGCCGTTTAACACCACAGCGATCAGCGTCATATCTCCGCGTTTGGCGCAGGTGACCAGGGTGTTGCCCGCCAGGGAGGTGTATCCTGTTTTTCCGCAAAAGGCCCCGTTATAGTAGGCGGCATCGTTGCGGTTCCACATTTTGTGATGGTTGGCAATGGGAAAACCGTCGGGATATTTCTCGACTGGGGCGCGTTTCATATTGGGGAGACGGTAGGTGCGGGAACTGCAGATTTCTACAAAGGTTGGGTTTTGAATGGCCGCCTGGGCGATTCTTGCCATGTCGTGGGCGGTGGTGTAGTGGTTTTCGTCGTTGAGTCCGCTGGGATTGGCGAAATGGCTTCCGGTGCAGCCCAGGCTGGCGGCCCGCTGGTTCATCAGGTCCGCAAATGCCTCGCGGGTGCCGCTGACGTGCTCCGCCAGGGCGTTGGCGCTCTCGTTGGCCGAGGCTAGTAACAGGGCGTACAGGCAGTCGCGCACGGTCAGCTGATCCCCCTCGTCGATGCCCGCGGAACTGCTGTCCTCCTCCACGTTGTAAACCGCATCGTGGGAGAAGGTGACGATCTCGTTTAAATCGCAGGATTCAATCACGATTAAAGCCGTCAGTATCTTGGTAATACTGGCGGGATAGTAGGGGTGATCCATATTTTTGCCGTATAAAACGGTTCCGGTGCCGGCCTCCATGACAATGCCGCCGTCCGCCTGGATTGTCACGCCGGACGGCCAGGCTGGGGCCGCCCAGGCGGTCATCGGCACGGCGCACAGGGCGAAAGCCAGGCACAGCGCAAATAATCGCTTCATTATATTCGGTTCTCCTGTCCATGAAATCACTGAGAGGGGCGGAAAGAGTCACCTTATAGTATAAAAGATTTCCGAACCCAAGTAAAGATAAAAAGGTGTTATTTTTTCCCCCTGCCGCGCAGCGACAGGAACAGGCTGACGCCGAAGAGGACCAGCACCAGCGCTCCGTACAGACCCGCAATACGCGCGGCGGTGTCCAGGAAAAAGCCTTCTGGGACAATATTGATCAGCATGTCCGTTTCCGGATTGAGAATCCACAGGTCATTTTTAAAGAAGATGTGGTGGAAAACGACGAAGTATTTGGAGAAGTCTGTGGATATGATGGCCGCCAGAACCGCCAGGATGCCGAAGAACAGCCCGGTGCCCAGGCAGAGGGCCGGGGGCAGCACGCGGCGGACCTTAGCTTTTAAGCCGAACAGAAGCGCCAGGCAGGCAACGGCAACGACAAGGCACACGCGGCGCAGGAAAATCGCCCCGAGGAACAGGTCGCGCACGTCCTCCATATGCGCGATTTCGCGGTCGTTGAAGAACTCGCGGGTCTCCCCGCCCATGGTGGTGGTCACGTGCAGATCGGCGCGGTCACCTTTTAAGTAATCCATCATCTCGTCGGTCACATCCAGAAGATCTTCCATGGTCATGGGGGGGAGATCGTCCAGGACCTGATATTTTGTGTACTCCTTCTCAAAATATCCGGGATTCCAGTAGACCACGGCCTGGATCGAGGTTATGAACAGGATCCACATCAGGCAGAACGCGATGAGAATCCCCAGCAGTCTGTGTACAATTTTCATATGAAAAAAGGCCTCCTTTGGGGGATGTACTAAAAACATCCTTTATTATAGCCCATCGGAAGCCTTTTAACAAGTAAAGTCGTTCTACACGTATTTTTCTTTGATGCGCAGGCGGGTTAGCGCGCGGGCCAGGGAGGCCTCGGAGTGGGAGTGCTCCACGATGCTCTGCTTCTGGCGGAGCTGCTCTTCGGCCCGCTCCTTCGCCTCCTGGGCGCGCCTTAGATCGATGTCCTCGGGCAGCTCGGCGGTGTCCACCAGCATCTTCACGCGGTTGTTCATAATCTGGATAAACCCGTTTCCAACCACCGCGTGCAGCCACTGGCCGTCCGGCTTCTGAAGCCGCATCTCGCCGGTGGAGATGGCGATGATCATGTTCTCGTGGTGGGGAAGGACTTCCTTCTCGCCGTCCGCCAGCGGGATGACCAGGGCCTTGCAGTGGTCTGCGTAAAATACCTTGTCGCTTGCGGTAATGTTCAGGTAAAATGTGTTCACAAGCCTCACTCCTTATTTGGCGGCGCTCTGTTCCAGCTCCCCGGCCTTTTTCACCACATCGTCGATGGTGCCCACGTTGAAGAATGCGGCCTCGGGATACTGGTCCATCTGGCCGTCGATGATAGCCTTGAAGCCGCGGATCGTCTCCTTGACAGGCACGTAGACGCCGGGCACGCCGGTGAAGTTCTCAGCCACGTGGAAAGGCTGGGACAGGAAACGCTGGATCTTTCTGGCGCGGTTTACGGTGGTTTTGTCCTCCTCAGACAGTTCCTCCATGCCCAGGATGGCGATGATGTCCTGCAGCTCCTTGTATTTCTGGAGAATCTGCTGGACCTGGCGGGCTGTTTCGTAGTGCTCCTGGCCCACCACCTCGGCTTCCAGGATACGGGAGTTGGATTCCAGCGGGTCCACCGCCGGGTAGATTCCCTGCTCCACGATCTTTCGGGACAGCACCGTGGTGGCGTCCAGATGGGCGAAGGTGGTGGCCGGAGCCGGGTCGGTCAGGTCGTCGGCGGGAACGTACACCGCCTGGACGCTGGTGACGGAGCCGTTTTTAGTGGAGGTGATGCGCTCCTGAAGCTGGCCCATCTCGGTGGCCAGGGTGGGCTGGTAACCCACGGCGGAGGGCATGCGGCCCAACAGCGCGGATACCTCGGAGCCGGCCTGGACGAAACGGAAAATGTTGTCGATGAACAGCAGAACGTTCTGATGCTCCTCATCCCGGAAATACTCCGCCATGGTCAGTCCGGTCTCTGCCACGCGCATACGGGACCCCGGCGGCTCGTTCATCTGACCGAACACCAGGGCCGTTTTTTCCAGAACGCCGGATTCCTTCATCTCGGTCCAGAGGTCATTTCCCTCGCGGGAGCGCTCGCCCACGCCGGTGAAAATGGAGTAACCGCCGTGCTCAGTGGCGATATTGCTGATCAGCTCCTGAATGAGTACGGTTTTGCCCACGCCGGCGCCGCCGAACAGGCCGATTTTACCGCCCTTGGCGTAGGGAGCCAGAAGGTCGATGACCTTGATTCCCGTCTCCAGCATCTCCACCACCGGACTCTGATCCTCGAAAGCCGGCGGTTCGCGGTGGATCTCCCACTGCGGCGAATCCGTCAGGGAATCTCCGCCGTCGATGGTTTCTCCCAGAACATTGAACAGACGGCCCAGGGTGGCGTCGCCCACGGGCACCTTGATTCCTGAACCTGTGGCAATGACTTCCATGCCACGGTACAGGCCTTCGCTGGAGGCCAGCATGATGCAGCGGACCGTGTCGTTGCCGATATGCTGGGCTACCTCCATCACACAGCGCTTTCCGGCGTTGTCGACTTCAAGGGCATCTTTTATGTCCGGGAGGTTGTTATGTTCAAACAATACATCTACCACAGGTCCTAACACCTGTACGATCTTACCTTTATTCATAGGTCGATGATAACCTCCTTGTGGATATTGCGTGTTCGGCAGCCGTCGCCGGCAGCCGGGTTTTGCGGCTATTTCTTGTTCTTCTGGGCCCGGGCGCCGCTGATCACCTCGGTGATCTCCTGGGTGATGGCCGCCTGTCTGGCGCGGTTGTAGGCGATGGACAGCTCGGAGAGCATCTTTTTGGCGCTGTCCGTGGCCGTCTGCATGGCCAGCATACGGGAATTCTGCTCGCAGGAGTAGGATTCCACCAGGCTGCCGTAGATAAAGCCGGAACAATAGATGGGCACGATGCTGTTAATCACCGCGTCCGCCGAGGGCTTTAAGTTGATCTCCTCCAACGGCACGTTGGCCGGAACGGAGAAGCTCAGCCGCTTTAAGGGCAGAAGCTGCTCCATCTCCGCTTCCATTTTCATGGCGTTCACCATGCGGGTGTAGATGATGTGCACCTCGTCCAGCTTACCGGTCAGATAGTAGTCCAGAATCATTTCACTGATGATGCGCGCCCGGCTCATGTTGGGGTTCTGCACCGTGTAGTGGAACTGTTCCTCCACGGGAATGCCCTTTTTGGCGAAATACTGGCGTCCCAGGACGCCCACCACGAAGAGAAGAGGCGTGCCCGGCTTTTCCAGCTGTTCCTCCACCAGTTTGAACACGTTGTGGTTGTAGGCGCCGGCCAGCCCTTTGTCGGCGGAGACCACGATGTAGCCGATCTTGCGGTCCTCAGGTTTGATCTGAGGGCGGGCGTCGAAATAAGGGTTATCCATCTCGGGGATGTGGCGCAGGATACGGCTGATCATCTGCTGCAGGGAGTAGAAGTACGGTTCCGTGTCCGTCAGCGTTTTTCTGGCCTTTTTTAATTTTGAGGAGGAGATGGTATACATGGCGTTGGTGATTTTCATGGTGTCCTGTATACTTTTCATCCGGCTCTGTATCTCTCGGGTATTGGCCATATTCTCACCTACTTTTTGCTTTTATACTCTGCGGTTACATCCAGAATTTTCTGGATCAGCTCGTCGGTCAGCGTTTTTTTGGCTTCGATTTCCTGTCCGATCTCAGGGTGGACGCGGTCGAAGTATTCCAGAAGGCCGTTCTGGAAGTCCTTGATCTTGCTTTTATCGAGGTCCAGAAATTCCTTGTGGGTGGCCGCGCACAGGGTAATGACCTTGGCGTGAAGGCTCATGGGGTGGTACAGGGGCTGCTTTAACAGCTCCATCAGGCCGTCGCCGTAGGTCAGCTGTTCCTTGGTGGTGGCGTCCAGATCCGAGCTGAACTGGGTGAACACCTGCATCTCGCGGAACTGGGCCAGATCGATTCGGATGCTGCCGGAGGCCTTTTTCATGGCTTTGGTCTGGGCTGCGCCGCCCACACGGGATACGGAGAGGCCCACGTTCACGGCGGGGCGCATTCCGGCGAAGAATAAGTCGCTCTCCAGAAAGATCTGGCCGTCGGTGATGGAAATGACGTTGGTCGGAATGTAAGCGGACACGTCGCCCGCCTGTGTCTCAATGATGGGCAGGGCGGTAATGGACCCGCCGCCCAGCTCGTCGCTTAAACGGCTGGAGCGCTCCAGAAGCCTGGAGTGCAGGTAGAACACGTCGCCCGGATAAGCCTCGCGGCCCGGGGAGCGTTCCAGCAGCAGGGACAGGGCCCGGTAGGCCACCGCATGTTTGGACAGGTCGTCGTAGACGATCAGCACGTCCTTGCCCTTGTACATGAAGTATTCCGCCAGGGCGGTGCCGGAGTAGGGCGCGATGTACTGCAGGGGCGCCGGTTGGCTGGCGGTGGACGACAGCACGATGGAGTAGTCCATGGCGTCGTATTTCTGAAGGGTGGAGACGATTCCGGCTACGGTGGAGGCCTTCTGGCCGATGGCAACGTAGATACAGATCACGTCCTTGCCCTTCTGATTCAAAATGGTGTCCACGGCGATGGAGGTCTTTCCGGTCTGACGGTCCCCGATGATCAGCTCGCGCTGTCCGCGGCCGATGGGGAACATGGAGTCGATGGAAAGAATTCCGGTCTCCAGGGGAACGCTGACGGACTTACGGTCAATGATTCCGGGGGCCTCGTGCTCGATGGGCCGGTAGTCCTCGGAAGCGATGGGGCCTTTGCCGTCGATGGGAGCGCCTAATGGATCGATGACGCGGCCGACGAAGGCCTCTCCCACGGGGATGCCCGCTTTCTTTTTGGTCCGGGTGACCTTGGTGCCCTCCCGGATTCCGGTATCGGAGCCGAACAGGATGCAGCCGATTTCATTTTTGCGCACGTCCTGAACCATGCCCTTGATTCCGTTTTCAAACAGTACGATCTCGCCGTACATGGCTTGATCCATTCCATATATGGTGGCGATGCCGTCACCGACCCAGATTACCTGCCCGACCTCCTGGTCGCCGGTATCCAGGTCATAATTCTCAATCTCTTCTTTCAGAATTGAGATGATTTCACTTGAGCTGATGGAATCCACGCAGTTCACCTCCACATCAATTTTTGCTGTAATTGTTTCAGGCGCCCTTTCAGGCTCCAGTCGCTTTCCACATCGCCCACCCGGATCACAAAACCGCCGATCAGGGAGGGGTCATGCCGGATCGTCCAGCGGACGTCGGACTTATGGTATTTGCGGCAAAGCCGGCCGGTCATCTGTTCCAGCTGTTCGCCGGACGGCCTGGCCGCGCAGCGAAGCTCGGCCTGAAGTATGCCTTCTTTCTCAAGGCAGAGGCCGCGGTACGCTTCCAGAATCTCTCCGATCCGGTCTACATCCTGGTTGTCGCAGAGCTCCTTTAGAAAGTTCTGCATGGCCGGGGGGAAGATCCGGACGATGGCGGCGTGCTTTTCCTTTAAGGAAGTTACCGGACTGGACAGCACCTGTTGTAACTGCGGCGCCTGGGCGAACAGACCGGCCGTCTCATCCACCGCCTCGCCGGGGATGGAAAGCTCATAGAGCGCGGTGGCGTAATTAATTGCGGTTTGATTCATCCGTCACACCTGCTTTCGCCAGATATTGGTCGTAGAGCTGCAAGCTCTGACCGGCCTCGCTGCTCTCGCTTAAGACCTTTGCGGCGGCGGCCATCACAAGGCCAGCGATCTGCGTGCGGGCTTCCTCCAGGGTCTTTTCCCGCTCCTGCTCGGCGGCCTTTTTCGCATCTTCCAGGATTCTGGCCGCCTTGCGGTCCGCCTCGGCCACAATCCGGTCGTATTCCGCCCGGGCGCTGGCCCTGGACTCCTCCACGATCCGGACGGACTCGGCGTCGGAGGTTTTCAGCTTTTCTTCATAGCTGGCTTTTAAATCCCCGGCCGCCTGCTTGTCGTTTTTGGCATCGGCGAGCTGCTGCTCAATCAGAGCGGCCCGCTGTTCCATAATGGCGGTGACCGGCCCGATCAAAAATTTCTTCAATAACAGACAGAGCACAATCAGGTTGACGATTGTGATCACCATATTCCAATCTAATCGCAGCATTCGTTTCGCCTGCCTTTCCTGAAATTATTTTAACAGCATAATGATCAGAAGGGCGATGACGAAACCGTAGATGGCGGTCGCCTCGGCCAATGCGCAGCCAAGTAACAGCGCCTTGCTGATCTTGCCCTCGGCCTCCGGCTGTCTGGCGATGGCGTCCACTGCCTTGGAGGTGGCGATTCCGATTCCGACTCCTGCTCCGATTCCTGTGAGAACTGCGATACCTGCTCCGATTGCGATTAATGTTGACATAGTAAGACTCTCCTTTTTGAATGATTTAGAATTTTTTAATCTTCCAGTGCTTCCTTGATGAACAAGGCGGTCAGAAACACAAATACATATGCCTGTATCAGCCCGTCAAAGATGTCGAAGTAAAAGCTGAAGGGGATGGGCACGATCAGTGCGCATACCTGCTTGATCAATTCCATAACGACGAAGGAACCCAGGACGTTGCCAAACAACCGCATACACAGGGAAAGCGGCCGGATGAAAATTTCCAGTATGTTGATCGGTGCGATGATGGGGATTGGTTCAGCAAAACTTTTCAGCCATTTCTTCAGGCCTTTTTCGTGAAAACCGGAATACTCGATTAAAAGAATGCTCATAAGTGATAGTGCGACTGTTACATTGAGATCCTTTGTGGGCGGTTTGAAACCGAACAGCCCGATGAGATTGGCGACGCCCACATAGAGGGCGACCGTAATCAGATAGGGGACATATCGTCTGCCGCGTTTTCCGAGTATCCCATCGAAGAACTGATAAAGGAATCCGATGCCCATTTCCAGCACAAGCTGTTTACGGCCCACGTCGGTTACCTTCAGGTTACGGACGAGACAAATGGACAGGATGGTGAGGATTGCCATGATGAGCCAGGTCACCACCACTGACTCGGATATGGGAAGGCCGCCGAAAACGGGGATGGTAAACGCCGTTTTGCAGTTCAACTCTTCCAGTAGATTCTCCGCGAGATCTCCCGTAGTGCTCACTCCCTTTCTGAGATGAAATTGAATGTAAACCACATGTTACTTCTAAATTTTCCGATTGTCAACAGTTTCCTCGTTTGTAACCAAATGCCAGGTTGTGGTCGAAAAATGAAGTAAAATGATGGAAAAATTATACAATATACTAAAAAAACTATGCAAAATATTGAAAAAAGTTCGGCTGGTTATGAAGAAATGATAAAAACAGATCGGAAAATTGTGCAAATAGCACTAGATGGGCGTAAGGATTTTAACGAAAAATTAACAAAACTGTAGCGTGAAGGAAGCGGGAGGAGAGGGGAGTGAGGTTGTGGGGGTGGTTCTTTGGGAACTGGAAAAATCAAACCCGCAAACCAAAAAAAAGTCCGACCCCGCGGCTTCCAATATCCGCAAAATCAGACCTTTTAAGTGCGCCTTCAGGGACTCGAACCCTGGACAAATAGATTAAGAGTCTACTGCTCTACCAACTGAGCTAAAGGCGCTTGTTCGTGCTTGGCTGTGCTGTGTTTCTCAGCGGCACGAACGTTATTATATAACTGAAAAATAAAAAAGTCAACTATTTTTTTGAAAAAATTTTATTTTTCTTTCAGATGAGCTTCAGAATCCGTTTATAAAGCCTTGTTTAAGGCTGCGGAAAGCTCGTTTTTGGAGGTTACGCCCACGAATTTGTCGGAAATCTGGCCGTCCTTGAAAACGATCAGGGTGGGGATGGACATCACGCCGTAGCGGCCGGCGATGTCGCTGGCGTCGTCCACATTCAGCTTGCCCACCACGGCTTTGCCCTCGTACTCGGAGGCCAGGGCTTCCACAACGGGAGCCATCATCTTGCAGGGGCCGCACCAGTCGGCGAAGAAGTCCACTAAAACGGGCTTGTCGCTCTTGAGTGCCTCGGTGTCAAAGTTTTCGGATGTAAATTTCATTTCCATAATGTTTGGTTCCTTTCTCATTTTTTATCGCTTTTTTTAACTTTACCGTTGATGATTTTGTCGACTTCCTTGAAGGAACGGTGAAGCCGCAGTACCTTTTTGTTTAAGTCGGTCTTGTCGCTGGTGGCCCTTAGCAGGCTCCGCGTCATCTTTTCGGGGAGAGCCATCCTGTCCGCCTCCTGGCCGCTATGTCTTACTGCCAGGATATGAGCCAATCACTGTTAGTGTGCGTGGCCTGGTGAAAATTATACGCCGGGCGATGCCGCGCGGGCGGCTCAGACGCTTACGGCTGCGGCGTCCGGCAGGCGACCAGCTTGCAGATCGGCTGCCCTTTGGCGGAGAATTTTATTTCGTATTCCGTCATCACGTTGCCTTCGGCCATATCGGAATGGTGAAGGTCAAAGGTGTGGGCCTTCACGGTCCAGCCGGCTGCGGGAATGGATTCCAGGGAATAGTCGAACAGGCCGCGGTTGTCGGTCTTGAATTCCACCGTGCCCTCCGGGGCCAGCACGCTGTCGTAAACCGCCATGAATTCCGGCGAGGTGAGACGGCGCTTGGCGTGGCGGTCCTTGGGCCAGGGATCGGAGAAATTTAAATAGATCCGGTTCACTTCGCCCGGGGCGAACACGTCCGCCAGGGTTTTTGCGTCAATGCACATAAAAAAGATATTGTCCAGCTCCAGCTCGGCCCTCTTTTGAAGACCCCGAAGCAGCACGCTGGAATAGCACTCGATGCCGATGTAGTTGATCCCGGGGTTTTTCTGAGCCAGCTCCATGATGAACCGGCCCTTGCCCATGCCCACCTCGATCTCGATGGGGTTGGTGTTGCCGAACAGCTGGTCCCAGCGGCCTTTCTGCGCCTGCGGGTCCTGCACGACATAGGGACTCGCAGCAATGGTCTCCTCGGCGCCGGGAATGTGGCGTAATCGCATGTATTTTTCCTCTCATAGCTACAAATTTTGCGGTTGTCCGCAAGCTCATTTTATCATCGGGCCTATATATTTGCAAGAAAATTTACTTTTTCCTTAATATTCAGATTTTTACTGAACAATTTAAAAATTATAATGCAAAACCTGGGGAAATTTAGTATACTATACATAATGAGCGGCTTTTCAGGGGCCTGCATAATTTTGTGATTCGGATTTGTAACATAAGGTACAAAGGAGAGAGGAAAATGGCAAATGTGGAGAACACAACCAGCTGGAAGCAGATCCAGCAGGGCGTCAGAGAGACGGAACGCCTGATCGGACACAAGGAGTTTAACCTGGCGATGGTGAAGGCCAGGCAGACTCTGGAATATATGGTGCGCTGCATGGCGGAGAAGGCCTGCCTGGTGGAAGGAGATTTATCCGACACCATCGACCAGCTCTACGAGGGCAGATGGATCAGCCGCAACACCAAGGATCACTACCACAACATCCGCATTTTAGGGAATAAAGCGGTGCACGAGGGGGATGACACGGCCTACGATGCGAATCAGGCATACCAGATGCTGGTTCAGGAGGTCAAGGCTTTCGCCGACGAGTACAGTTCCGGCCGCCCGGCCGCCCGGCCTTCCGGGTCCGGAGCGCGGGGCAGTCAGGGGCGCAGCTCCTCCGGGAACCGCCGTCCGGCCCAGCAGCAGGGACGCCGCCCGTCCGGTACCGGCGGCAACCGCAGGAAAAAACGCAAAAGAGTGTCCCCGGCCTATTATGTGCTGAGGTTTTTGGTGCCCCTTCTGGCAGTCATCCTGTTGATCGTTGTGATCCGGGCGCTGCTTCCGGACAAGAAGGACAAGGTGAAGGAGACCACCGCGCCGGTTACCGTGGAGGCGACCACCGAGCCTCCCACCCAGGAGCCGGTACCGGAGCCCACTGAGCCGCCTACCGAGGCGGAGGAGACGGGAGGCGTCTATGTGATCACCGGCAGCGCGGTGAACGTGCGCAAGGAGCCCTCAAAGGATGCCAGGATTCTGGCCCAGCTGTCCAAGGGCGCCACGGTGGATTACGTCAAACGCTACTCCAACGAGTGGGCGGTGATCAACTACGACGGGCAGGAAGCCTACGTGGCCAGCCAGTATCTGGAAAAACAGGT
>NZ_CABJCG010000033.1 GCF_902364025.1 Enterocloster lavalensis | reverse complement strand
TCTCCGTTCCTGACCTCAGGAACTCCAACGCACTCAACTGGCTAAAGCCATAACAAAAGAGAGTCCTCAGCGCCATGAACTGGCTGCGAGGGCTCTCTTTTTGGAAATTTATGCCTGGGTAGGCGATACAGCCGATGTTTCCGGCGACGATTCAATCGGAAAGCAGGTTCCCGCGCGGAACACAAACCCATACTCTGCCGCGGAACCGTTCTCCCAAGTGCAGTTTACACGGAATCCGCGGTAAAAGCCCTCTGGATTGATGGTGGAGCTGAGATACACCACGGGGTTTTCTTCCAGGGTGAATTCCGCTTTGCCGTCGATGCATTCCAACGTGGTGTGGACATAGGTCCGTTCGCCAAACTGGGAGGTTCCGTCTTTTTGCAGAATAATGTCGGTCAGCTCTACGGAATCAGGCTGTGAGCCATCCTCAAAGGAAAGGATCATCTGTCCGCCGTACTCCACATAGGGGATTTCTTTGGTGCGCTGCGCCAGGTCGGACAGAGGATCGGCTCCACAGGCGATGATGGACTGGGCGGTGCCATCGGGCTGGGGAATCGTGAGGGTGTACCCGCCGGACTGTGTAGGGATTTCAGCGACAGCGGTGCCGTCCTGATAAATGACGCTCAGAGTGGGCAGGTCGCTTTCCGACGTGGGGGCGCTGTGCGGAGAAGAGGGGGCGCCGGTCTCCTCGGAAGCCGTTTTTTCAAGCGCTTTTGTGGTTGCGGCTTCTGCTGTCCGTTCTGCGCTGGTCGAAGTCTGCGGCACCGCCGCAGTTGTGGTTCCGGCAGCCACCGTGGTTTCTGTCGCCGCCGTGGTTTCTGTCGCCGCCATGGTTTCTGCCGCCGCCGTGGTTCCAGCCGCCGCCGGCACGGAGGGAGAACCGGCGGCTCCCGCACAGCCGGAGGCGTTGAGAATGAACAGCAGGGCAAAAATGGATGAGGCCGCCCGCAGGCCTTTGATTGATATAGGTTTCATGGGATTGACTCCTTCTGTTGTTGTAAAAACACGCGGGGTATCTGCTTTTATCATATCATGCCCGGCCTCACTTTGTTTTGCGGGAATCTTGTTATATCATTAAGTTTCGCTTACAGTTTGGGCGGCAATCGGTCCAGCCGCGGATAAAGCGGCGTTATTCTGGAAATCCTGAGAGAAGAATCCAATTTCGGGAGGTGCGGTGCGGGTGAATGACAAAGAGTATGTGTTCGAGGCGGAAATCCAAAAGGTACCGGATATGGACGGGGCCTATGTGGAGATTCCCTTTGACGTGCGTAAAGAGTTCGGGAAGGGCAGAGTGAAGGTGCACGCCTGGTTTGACGGGGCGGCCTACGACGGCAGCCTGGTGCGGATGAAAACACCGGGGCACATTCTGGGCGTGCGGAAGGATATCCGGGCCGCCATCGGCAAACAACCCGGAGATATGGTGCGGGTAGTGCTGCGGGAGCGGGAATAATAGGAGCAAACCGGCAGCCATACCTGTCACTTGAACTTCAACTTCAACTGGTCGAACACCTCGTCCGGCAACCCGGCTCCGGGATGCTCCACCGCGGCGGCAGCCACCAGGTTAGCAGTGCGGACTGAATCCTCCAGGGACATTCCGCGCATTCCGCAGGCGATAACCGTCCCGGCGTGGCTGTCCCCGGCTCCGTTGGTATCCGCCTGACGCGCCGGGCGGGAAGGAATGTGGCGCCAGCAGCCTGAGCGGTAACAGACCAGAGCGCCGTCCGCTCCCAGGGTCACAATCACATGGTTTCCGGTGCGGCGGCAGATGATCTGTGCAGCTTGCACGGTATACTCCCCTGCCGGTGCATCCGTCCGATCACCATCAACCCTGGCCATCATCTCCGCGCACACCTTTGCCTCCTGCCCATTCAAATGTACCACCGGCGACAGATTCCACATCCGCTCAAGCTTTTCTTGCCCGATCTCCCCGATCCGCGGCCCCGGCGCGAAATACAGCGCCTTTGGCGGGTTGGCTTCCAGGTAATCCAGAATCACCTCCCCGGTGTCCTCCTCCAGTTCCAGGCCGCAGACATAGACCGGCCCCAGCTCTTTCGGGTCCAGCAGGTCGAACCACTGGGGTTTAAAACGGTACTCAGCGCCGTGGAGTGCCGCGAAGGTCCGCTCGCCCGTAGACTCCACAAAGCAGTAGCAGCAGCCGTTTTCCTCCTCCGGGCATGGAATCAGCAACGGAATCTCCTTTTCCCGCAGCCTGCTGCGCACGAAATCTCCGTAAATTCCGCTGCCCACCGGTGAGAAGAGGTGGTAAGGCAGGCCGAAGCGGCGCAGCATCTCCGAGACATTGAAGGCGCAGCCGCCCAGGGTCATGGACTGGCTGCTGATATTGATATCCTGACCCGTGTGGGGCAGGCGGGGAAGGCGAATTGTGACGTCGGCCACAGTGGAGCCGATGATCAGTGCAGGTTTCATGACGTTATCCCTCCGTTTTACGAGCGGTTTTTCACCCGGTTTGCCCTTTCATCATAGCCCGGAAAGGCCGTGGATGCAACAAAAACCAATCGCATTGGACCGGTCCGGCACTATTTCTGAAAGAATTTTCAGAAATTTTTTGCTGACAGAAAGCCGTGGATTCTGTATAATAAACGCAAAAGCGCAGAGAATGGCGCTAATAATAATTTCCAAAAGGAGGAATGATTTTATTATGGAGAGCGACCCTCTATCGGGCGGTATTGCATTCCAACTGTTGTTTCTGGTGTTTCTGACGGCGGTCAACGCGTTCTTCGCGGGAGCGGAGATGGCGGTGGTTTCGGTGAACAAGAACAAGATTCACCGTCTGGCGGAGCAGGGCGATAAACGCGCTGCGCTGATTGAACGCCTGATGAAAGACTCGACTGTATTTCTGTCCACCATCCAGGTGGCGATCACATTTGCCGGATTCTTTTCCAGCGCATCGGCGGCCACGGGTATTTCCCAGGTGCTGGGCGTGCGGATGCTGGAGTGGGGGATTCCCTACAGCCAGACCATTGCCGGCGTGTGCGTCACCATTGTGCTGGCCTACTTCAACCTGGTGTTCGGCGAACTGGTGCCCAAGCGCATCGCGCTGCAGAAGGCGGAAACCTTCAGCCTGTTCTGCGTGCGTCCGATCTTCATGATCTCCCGGGTGCTAAATCCCTTTATCCGGCTGTTATCCCTTTCCACCAGCGGCTTTTTAAAGCTCATCGGCATGCACAGCGAGACGCTGGAGGCCGAGGTGTCCGAGGAGGAGATCAAGTCCATGCTGGAGACGGGCAGCGAGACCGGCGTGTTCAACGAGATCGAGAAGGAGATGATCACGTCCATTTTCTCCTTTGACGACAAGCGGGCCAAGGAGGTGATGGTCCCGCGGCAGGACATGGTTGCCATCAATCTGGAAGATCCGATGGAGGAATACATCGACGGAATTTTAAAGAGCATGCATTCCAAAATACCCGTTTACGAGGGGGAAATTGATAATATTGTGGGCATTCTGTCCATGAAGGATTTTGTGATCTGCGCCAAGGATCAGTCCTTCAGCCAGGTGGAGATCCGGACGCTGTTAAAGGAACCGTTTTTTGTTCCGGAAAACCGCAGGACGGACGCTCTGTTCCGGGAAATGCAGAAAAATAAGGTGAAGATCGCAATCCTGGTGGATGAGTACGGCGGAGTGTCGGGAATGGTCACGCTGGAGGACCTGATCGAGGAGATCGTAGGCGAGATCCAGGAGGAATATGAGACCGAGGAGCCGGACCTTGTGGTCCTGGAGCCCCATAAAATGTTCCGGGTGCTGGGCAGCGCTCAGATCTATGACCTGGAGGAGGAACTTCATCTGCACATTGAGAGCTACTGCGACACGCTGTCCGGTTATCTGATCGAACAACTGGGCTACATCCCGGAATCCGGGGAGCTGCCCTTAACGGTGGTGACGCCGGAGGCGGAGTACGAAATTCTGGACCAGGAGGACCGGGTCATCGGCCATGTGCGGCTGACCCTGACGGGCTCCGGGCCGGAACATCGATAAATTGCTTGTATACCAATTCAAGGGAGGAGATTAAAAAATGGAGTTTTTATTAGACGGTATCATGGCGGTGCTGGGGCCGGGCGGCTGGAAAATGATCGCAATGTACATTGTGGGAATTGCCCTCATTGTCCTGGCGGTCAAGAAGGAGTATGAGCCTTCCCTGCTGCTGCCTCTGGGCTTCGGCGCGATTCTGGTGAATCTGCCCTATTCCGGCGTGATCGATCAGCTGGTACAGAACAAGGTGGAGGCGGCGGGGATTATCCAGTGGCTCTTTGAGGTGGGTATCGAGGCTTCCGAGGCCATGCCCATTCTGCTGTTCATCGGCATCGGCGCGATGATCGATTTCGGGCCCCTGCTCAGCCAGCCGGTGCTGTTTTTGTTCGGAGCAGCCGCTCAGTTCGGTATCTTCGCGGCGATTCTGATCGCCTGCCTGATGGGCTTTGACTTAAAGGACGCGGCATCCATCGGAATCATCGGCGCTGCGGACGGCCCCACCTCCATCCTGGTTTCCCAGGTGCTGGGCTCCAACTACATGGGCCCAATCGCGGTGGCCGCCTACTCCTACATGGCCCTGGTGCCCATTATCCAGCCCTTTGCAATCAAGCTGGTGACCACGAAAAAGGAGCGCTGCATCCACATGCAGTACAATCCCGGCGACGTGAGCCGCGGCATGAGAATCGCATTTCCCATCGCGGTTACCATCATCGTGGGCTTCATCTCCCCGCAGTCCGTGGCGCTGGTGGGATTCCTGATGTTCGGAAACCTGCTGCGTGAGTGCGGCGTGCTTCACTCCCTGAGCCAGGCGGCCCAGAACGAGTTGGCAAATATCATTACTCTGCTGTTAGGCATCACCATCTCCTTCAGCATGAGGGCCGAGCAGTTTGTGAACCCGGCCACCCTGATGATCATGGCACTGGGCCTGGTGGCCTTTGTGTTCGACACCATCGGCGGCGTGCTCTTTGCCAAGGTGGTCAACGTGTTCTTAAAGATGGCAGGCAAGCCCCCGGTGAACCCCATGATCGGCGGCTGCGGCATTTCCGCCTTCCCCATGTCCTCCCGCGTGGTGCAGAAGATGGCGGCGGAAGCGGAGCCCGGAAATATTATCCTGATGCAGGCGGCGGGAACCAACGTGTCCGGCCAGGTTGCCTCCGTAATCGCAGGCGGCCTTGTCATCAGCATTGTAACTCAGTACCTGTAAGCCCGGCGTGAGGAGGAAATGATATGAATATGACAAATGTGGAAATCGCCCTGGAGATTATGGGCAAGGGTATGGTCGGAATTTTTGCCGCCATCTTTATCATCATGATCGCAGTGATTTTGATGGGGAAAATTGCAAATAAAAAGAAATAAGAGTTTGATCTGATTTCAGACTGAGGACCCGGGGTCCGGCGTTGTTTTCTATGCGCCGGGCCCTTTTTTGCCCGCGGCTGGCTGCCCGCGGAAATCTTGACACGTTTTTTAAAACGCGCTATACTATGAAAATCTTAAAATGGCGCTGCAATGGGCCGGGACGGAGGACGAGGTATGTTTGAGGGAAAGCCGGTAATCGGGGTCATGCCCCTGTTGGATGAGGAACGGGACAGCTACTGGATGCTGCCCGGGTACATGAAAGGTCTGGAGGAGCAGGGGGCAATACCCTTAATGCCACCGCTCACCGGAAATGCGGACATGCTGGATTATTTCCTGGAGAGCTGCGACGGATTCATTCTGACCGGCGGACAGGACGTTTCCCCGGCTCTGTACGGGCAGGAGCCGTCCGAACGTTGCGGGATCGTGTCCGGACTGCGGGACCGCATGGACGCGTACATTCTGCGCGGGGCTGTGCAGCGGGACAAGGCGGTGCTGGGCATCTGCCGGGGACATCAGCTGATGAACGCGGTGTTTGGCGGAACTCTTTACCAGGACCTGCCCTCGGAAGCTCCCTCGGAGGTGGAGCACCGCATGAAACCGCCCTACGACCGCTGCGCCCACATGGTAAAGCTGCTTCCCGGCGCTCCTTTGCACGCGCTGCTTGGCAGGGAGGATTTGCCGGTCAACAGCTGCCATCACCAGGCCGTGAAGGAGCTGGCAGGGCCTTTTAAGGCCATGGCGGTGGCAACGGACGGCCTGATCGAGGGGATTTACATGCCGGACCGCCGGTTTGTTTGGGGCGTTCAGTGGCATCCCGAGTTCTCATACCGGAGCAGCCGGGAGAACCGGGACATCCTTGGCGCGCTGGTGGAAGCCGCCAAAAGACGTTAAAAATCCAGCCGGAGGAGCTGCGTGAAGCTCTCCGGCTGGATTTTTAATTGTATGCAATGAACCTCTGGCGCAGCCTGCGGCCCATTGTTTGAGGATGGAGAGGTAATGCTACATGACAAGTTAGACGTTGAACCGGAACAGAACAACGTCCCCGTCTTTCATCACGTATTCCTTGCCTTCGGAGCGGACCAGGCCTTTTTCTTTGGCGGCGGTCATGCTGCCGCAGGACATCAGGTCGTCGTAGGCGACTACCTCAGCGCGGATGAAGCCGCGTTCGAAGTCGCTGTGAATCTTGCCGGCGGCCTGGGGGGCTTTGGTGCCCACTTTGATGGTCCAGGCGCGGCTTTCCTGGGGACCGGCGGTGAGGTAGCTGATCAGGCCCAGGAGGCGGTAGCTGGCGGCGATGAGTTTTTCCAGGCCGGACTCGGTGATTCCTAAGTCCTCCAGGAACATTTTCTTCTCGTCCTCGTCCAGCTCGGCGATCTCCTGCTCGATCTCGGCGCAGATGACGAATACTTCGCAGCCGTTCTCGGAGGCGAATTCGCGGACCGCGTTCACGTACTGGTTGTTGACCGCGTCGTCGGCCAGGTCGCTCTCAGCCACGTTGGCGGCGAAGATCACGGGCTTGCCGGTCAGCAGGTTTAAGCTGGCGATGAATTCGTTGTCGTCCTCGTCGTCGGGGGTGAAGCTGCGGGCCAGCTTGCCGTCCTCCAAGTGGGCTTTGATGGCCTTTAACAGGGACACTTCCTTCGCCAGATCCTTGTTGTTGAAGGCGCCCTTGGACTGCTTGGAGATGCGACGCTCCAGAATCTCGATGTCGGAGAAGATCAGCTCCAGATTGATGGTCTCGATGTCACGCAGGGGGTCTACGCTGCCGTCCACGTGGATGACGTTGGGATCGTCGAAGCAGCGGACCACGTGGACGATAGCGTCCACCTCGCGGATGTTGGAGAGGAACTGGTTGCCCAGGCCCTCGCCCTTGGAGGCGCCCTTTACCAGACCGGCGATGTCCACGAATTCGATCACGGCGGGGGTGGTCTTGGCGGAATCGTACATGGCGGTCAGCTTGTCGAGGCGGGCGTCCGGAACCGGAACGACGCCTACGTTGGGATCGATGGTGCAGAACGGGTAGTTGGCGGATTCGGCGCCGGCTTTTGTCAATGAATTAAACAGGGTACTCTTACCTACGTTGGGGAGTCCTACAATTCCTAATTTCATGTGATTACCTTCCTATCTTATTGTACTCAGTGATACAGCTTTATTATCATAGCATAAAATAAATGGAAAGAAAAGCCCCAATCCAGGGGGTTTTGAGGGATGCAGGGGCGTCGCGGGGGCGCGCCGTCCGGCTTTTGACGGGGCTTTCCGCCACAATTTACCCGCCGTCCGGGCTTTTGCGGGAAATATGATTGCTTTTTGCGTTGGTTCGCTGTAAAATGGGAAAGAATCTCATTGGCAGTGAAAGGAGTATATGAATTTATGAATGGAGCAGATTTGAGTTTTGTCAATCTGGGTATTACCATAGACCACCTGCGCAACAGCGTGACGATTTTTGGGTTCCGCATCGCATTTTACGGAATCATCATCGGGCTGGGGATGCTGGCGGGTATCTGCGTTGCCTTGTCCGACGCCAAGCGCAGGGGGCAGGACCCGGACATGTACCTGGACTTCGCACTGTACGCCATTATCATTTCCATCATTGGTGCGAGAGCCTACTATGTGATTTTTGACTGGGACAACTATAAGGACAACCTGCTGCAGATTTTTAACCTGCGTGCGGGCGGCCTGGCCATCTACGGCGGCGTCATCGGCGCGGCCCTGACCCTGATCGTGTTCACCAAGGTGCGCAAGCAGTCCTTTTTCTCCATGGCGGACAGCGGCGTTCTGGGATTGATCACCGGTCAGATCATCGGACGGTGGGGGAATTTTTTCAACTGCGAGGCCTTCGGCGGCTTCACGGACAACCTGCTGGCCATGCGCATCAAGATGAGCCTGGTGAATCCTTCCATGATCTCCCAGGAACTGGTGGACAAGCAGATCGTGGAGAACGGAGTGGCTTACATCCAGGTTCACCCCACTTTTTTCTACGAGTCCATGTGGAATCTGGGCGTGCTTGCCTTTATGCTGTGGTACCGAAAGCGCAAGAAGTTTGAAGGTGAAATGCTCTGGATCTATTTCCTGGGCTACGGCCTTGGAAGGGTGTGGATCGAAGGACTGCGCACGGACCAGTTAAAGCTCCCGGGCACGGGGATGGCCGTATCCCAGCTCCTCTCCGCGGCGCTGGTCTGCGTGGCTGCGGCCGTGATTGTGACCCGCCACCGGAAGCTGAAGGCGGAAAAAGAGAACATGCGGACGGAACCCTAAGTCGCCGGTCCAAAACCCTTTCCCCCACCTTTCCCCCACTTTGGGGACTGTGTGGGGGAGACTTATTTTTCCATCCCAAAAGTGGGGGGAACTCCCACTTTTTTGGCCGGAGTGGGGGCCGGGTGGGAGCGGGGGAAAACCCAATATCGTCCAGGGAAAAACTGGATAAGACCTACATCTAGTATATTTTTTTGAGAATTTCCCATATTTAGAAGCAGTTGCAAAACTCCTTGCAGCTGCTTTATTTTTTTTTACTTTTTCTTTAAAAATCCTTGCCATTTCCCAGAATCTGTACTATTATGGACATACAAGTGGTAGAAAGTGGTGCAAAGTGGTAGAGGATGGTTGTTAAGTGGATGAAGTGGGGGTTTCGGATTATCCCCCACGGCCCATCCGCGTACCGCGGTGATGTACGGCAGGTGATGAGCTATGTTCATGGGTGAGTACAATCATACAGTTGACTCGAAGGGGCGCTTGATCGTTCCCTCGAAGTTCAGAGAGCAGTTGGGCGATGAATTCGTTGTGACGAAGGGCCTGGACAACTGCCTTTTTGTGTATGAGAATTCCGAGTGGGCAAAACTGGAAGAAAAGCTCCGCACCTTACCCCTTACAAACACCGCCGCCCGTAAGTTTTCACGTTTCCTGCTCGCAGGAGCTACCACCTGTGAAGTGGACAAGCAGGGCAGAATTCTGCTGCCGGCCATCCTCAGGGAGTTCGCCGGCATCGAGAAGGATTCCGTGCTGGTCGGAGTCGGCAGCCGCATCGAAATCTGGAGCAAGGAACGGTGGCTGGAAGCCAATACGTTTGACGATATGGAAGAGATTGCGGAGCATATGGAAGGTTTGGGAATCTGATGGAAGAGTTGAAATTTGGACATACATCGGTGCTCCTGTATGAGACGGTGGGAAGCCTGAATATTATCCCCGGCGGCTGTTATGTGGACGGCACCCTGGGCGGAGGCGGACATGCTCTGGAGGTTCTGAAGCGCCTGGGACACGGGCGTCTGATCGGCATCGACCAGGACGAGGACGCGATCCGCGCGGCGGGGCAGCGCCTGAAGGCCTTTGCGGACAAGGTGACCATTGTGCGGGACAATTACCGGAACATCCGCTCCGTGCTGGAACAACTGGGCGTTGAGAAGGTGGACGGGATTTACCTGGACCTGGGCGTTTCCTCCTATCAGCTGGACACGCCGGAGCGGGGCTTTACCTACCGCGAGGACGCGCCGCTGGACATGCGCATGGACCAGAGAAACGACCGGACCGCCGCGGACATTGTGAACGGCTATGGAGAGATGGAGCTGTACCGCATCATCCGCGATTACGGCGAGGACCGTTTTGCAAAGAACATTGCCAAGCATATCGTGAGGGCCAGGGAGAACGCGCCCATTGAGACGACCGGGGAGCTGGCCGAGATCATAAAGGCCGCCATACCGGCCAAAGTCCGGGCCACAGGCGGACACCCCGCCAAGCGCACGTTCCAGGCCATCCGCATCGAGCTCAACCAGGAACTGACCGTGCTGGAACAGTCCATCGACACCATGATCGATCTGTTGAATCCCAGCGGAAGGCTGAGCATCATCACGTTCCACTCCCTGGAGGACCGCATCGTCAAGAAGCGTTTCCGGGAAATGGAACACCCGTGCATCTGCCCGCCGGATTTTCCGGTCTGTGTGTGCGGACGTGTGAGCAAGGGGCGGGTTATCACCCGCAAGCCCATTCTTCCCTCTGAGGAGGAATTGGAGGTAAACAGCCGCTCCAAGAGCGCAAAATTGAGGGTTTTCGAGCGGGCGTAAAGGGCGTCCGTTCGTACAAAGGATAAAGTTGTAGGATTTTTTAAGGATTTTCGGATTTTCAAAAAGGGAGGAGGAAAGGTGTTATGGCTGCCAGAACACAGGCGTCCAGGGGACGCAATTACAGACAGATGAACCGTCAGGCTGCAGTTTCCTACAGGGACGGATATGTACACGGATCGGCTGCCCCGAAGCTGGAACCGGCCTACGAGCCGGACAAAAGACAGCCCAGGCGCAAGCCTAAGAATGCGAACAGCGTGCGCAGCAACCAGAGGATTCGCCGCAACCAGGAAAAAGCACTGCATATGGATCTTCCGTATGTGATCATGTTGACCGTCGCGTCGCTTTGCACCTTATACCTCTGTGTGAACTATCTGCATCTACAGTCCTCCATCACGGGGCGGATGCATGCCATTGAACGGATGGAAGCGGACCTGGAGAAACAGCGCTCGGAGAACGACGCGCTGGAGACGGCCATCAATACCAGCGTGGATCTAAACCAGATTTACGAGATCGCCACCAAGGAGTTGGGGATGGTTTACGCCAATAAGAACCAGGTTCTGTTATTCGACAAGTCAGAAAGTGAGTATGTAAGACAGTATGAGGACATCCCGGAATACTAATTCAGGCAACCGGGGCGGCGGCCCTTACGGCGGCCCCCCCGGACCAAAGAATAAGAAACGTTCCGATAAAAAGGTATTTCAAAAATACATGCAGGAAAAGCTGGCAATCACTGTTTTGGTGATTACGCTGGCTTTATTTGCATTAGTAATGGTGCTTTACCGGATTATCAGGGACAACAATGAGCAGTATAACAAGATCGTGCTGTCCCAGAGGCAGCAGCAGTACGACAGCCGCATGATCCCATACCGCCGCGGGGATATCGTGGACCGCAACGGCACCTACATTGCCAAGAGCGAGAAGGTGTATAATCTGATCATCGACCCGGTGCAGATTCTCTATGACAAGGACCATTACCTGCAGCCCACCATCGACGCGCTGGTGCAGACCTTCGGCTACGACGCGGCGGAGCTGCAGAACCTGATTGAGGAGCGCAGCAAAAGTCCTTATGTGCGCTACAGCAAGGGCAGGCAGCTGAGTTACGATCAGAAGGCGGCTTTCGAACAGCTTCAGAAGGACACCAACGCGGCGTTCAAAGCCAGCAAGGACGACAATGAGTCCAAAAAGCGGGTCAAGGGGATCTGGTTTGAGGACGAGTACCGCCGGGTATACCCATACAATTCCATGGGCTGCAATGTCATCGGCTTTTCCGGCGGGGACGGCAGCACGGGCACCGGGGGTATTGAACAGTTTTACAACGACCAGCTCACCGGCACCAACGGCCGGGAGTACGGCTACCTGGACGAGAACGCCAATCTGGAGGGCGTGATCAAACCGGCGGTCAACGGCAGGACCGTAGTGTCCACCATTGACGTCAATATCCAGAACATTCTCCAGAAATACATCGACGAGTGGCAGACCACCGTGGGCAGCAATGTGACGGCTGCCATTGTCATGAACCCCAACAATGGGGAGGTGCTGGCCATGGGCAGCACCCGCACCTTTGATCTGAACAATCCCAGGGAGTTGAACGGCTACACGGACGAGGAGCTTCTGGAGCTGGGGAAAAAGGAGGCCGTGGCCGTCTACAAGCGGGAACACGGCGGGGAGAAGATCACCGAGGACCAGGTTCTGGACTACTACAGCCGGGAGGACGTGATCAGCTACGGCACCCAGGTGGCCTGGAACCAGATCTGGAGAAATTTCTGTGTCAGCGATACCTACGAGCCGGGTTCCCCCTCCAAGATCTTCACGGTGGCCGCCGGGCTGGAGGAGGGCGTACTGAAGGGCAACGAGTCCTTTGAGTGCACGGGCTTCAAACATGTGGCGGACCGGGATATTTACTGCGTGAAGCGGACCGGACACGGCTGGCTGAATGTACAGGAATCCCTGATGCAGTCCTGTAACGTGTGCCTGATGGATATGGCGGCCATGATCGGCGTGGACCGTTTCACCAAATACCAGGCGATTTTCGGCTTCGGCGACAAGACGGGCATCGACCTGCCCGGCGAGGCGGACACCAGCGGTCTGGTCTACCACGCGGACAACATGGGCCCCACCGAGCTGGCTACCAGCTCCTTCGGACAGGGCTTTAACTGCACCATGGTACAGATGGCCGCGGCCTACTGCTCCGTGATCAACGGCGGCTCTTACTACGAGCCCCACGTGGTGAAGCAGATTTTAAATGAACAGGGCTCCGTTGTGGAGCGCAAGGAGCCGGTGCTGGTTCGGGAAACCGTTTCCCAGTCTACCGCCAATTTCCTGAAACAGACCATGTTTGAGACCGTGGAAAATGGTACCGGCGGCGCCGCTGCGGTGGCCGGTTACGAGGTGGGCGGCAAGACGGGAACCGCCGAGCGCCTGCCCCGAAAGGATAAGAACTATCTGGTAAGTTTCGCGGGCTTCGCGCCGGTGGAGGATCCCCAGGTGTTCGTCTACGTGGTCATCGACGTGCCCAACTATCCGCCCGGGCCGCAGCAGGCCCACAGCTCCTACGCCAGCGCTATTTTCTCCAAGATTATGACGGAGACTCTTCCTTATTTAAATGTATTCCCCACCCAGGATCTGCCGGATGAGGAGAACGTGCAGGGCAATCTGCCCGAGTCGGAAGGCATCAATGTGGGCGAAAACGGAGAGGAGGGGGAGAGCGGGAGCGCGCTGGAGCCTGAGACCAAACAGTACGAGACCGATGAGTTTGTGGAGGGCGGCGAGGAGGCGGGCAGCGGGCTGCCCGACAATGTCCCGGTGTCCGATGAATCCGAAAGTGGGAGCGTGATTCCCGCAGGAAGCCAGACACGCCCGTCCGGGCAAGGGGAGGATTCGAACCGGTCCACCACGGCGGCGGACCCGGGGCGGGCTACGACGGCGGCGAATTCAAACCGCACGACAGCGGCGGACCCGGGACGCGCCACGACGGCGGCGAATTCCGGCCGGACCACAGCGGCGGACCCGGGACGCGCCACGACGGCGGCAAATACCGGCCGGACCACGGCGGCGGACCCGGACCGTCCCACGGCCGCCTCCAGACCCGCAGAGGGCCGGCCGGAGGGAACCGAAAGCCCGGCTGCAAACGATCCCGGGGAGACGATCCCGGTCAAGCCCGGGGATTGACGGCCTGTTTTCGCCCGTCCAACCGAAATGTATCATAAAACTGCGGCTGTTCCAATATATTATTAACAATGATGGACGCCGGAGCAGCCGATATGTATACCAATCTTACCAGCCACCGAAAACGTACAGCCGTCCTGGGACTACTGATCAGCCTTGCGATGATCGTCCTCACAGGACGGCTTGGCTATCTCATGCTGTTCTGTTCCGAACACTACAGCCAGATGGCGGAGGATTTACACCAGAGAGAGCGGACGATCAAGGCGGCCAGGGGGCGCATCATCGATGCCAACGGCGTGGTGATCGCCGACAACCGCACGGTCTGCACCATCTCCGTCATCCACAGCCAGATCACGGACCCGGAGCTGGTGGTCTCCACCCTCTGCGACAAGCTGGGTCTGGACCGGGAGCTGGTGCAGAAGAAAGTGGAAAAACGCAGCTCCAGGGAGATCATCAAGACAAATGTGGATAAGCCCCTTGGGGACGCCATCCGGGACTGCAAGCTGAACGGGGTCAAGGTGGATGAGGATTACAAGCGCTATTACCCCTACGACAGCCTGGCCTCCAAGGTCCTGGGCTTTACAGGAGGAGACAACCAGGGCATCATCGGCCTGGAGGTCAAATACGAGCCCTACTTAAAAGGGCGCAACGGAACCATTCTCACCATGACCGACGCCCGCGGCGTGGAGCTGGAAAATGCGGCCGAGGACCGCATCGAACCCATTGCGGGCAACGACCTGCGGGTGAGCCTGGATGTGAATATTCAGAAATACGCCGAGCAGCTGGCCTACCAGGTTCTGGAGAAAAAGAACGCCAAGGCCGTGTCCATTATCGTCATGAACCCGCAGAACGGGGAGATCATGGCCATGGTAAACGCGCCGGAGTTCAATCTGAACGATCCCTTCACCCTGGACCAGAACCTGCGGAGTGAAGCCCTGCGGCAGCAGGCGGCGGAGCGGAATCCGAACCTGGACGCGGCGGGCAGGCAGGACCTGCTGAATAAAATGTGGCGGAACCGCTGCATCAACGATACCTACGAGCCTGGCTCCACCTTCAAGATCATCACGGCGGCCGCAGGTCTGGAGGCGGGAGTGGTGAAGCTGACCGACCAGTTTTCCTGCCCGGGCTTCCGGGTGGTGGACGACCGGAAAATCCGCTGCCACAAGGTGGGCGGCCACGGTGGGGAGACCTTTTTACAGGGCGCGATGAACTCCTGCAACCCGGTATTCATCGACGTGGGGCTGCGGCTGGGCGTGGACAATTACTACAAGTATTTCACCCAGTTCGGCTTAAAGGGCAAGACCGGAATCGATCTGCCCGGAGAGGCGGCCACCATCATGCACAAAAAGGAAAATATGGGAAATGTGGAGCTGGCTACCGTAGCCTTCGGCCAGTCCTTCCAGATCACGCCCATGCAGTTAGTGACCACGGCGGCCTCCATCGTCAACGGCGGCAACCGGGTGACGCCCCATTTTGGGGTGGAGGCGGTGAGCGCGGACGGAACCGCGGTGCACAAATTCACCTACCCGGTGAAGGAGGGCATCGTGTCCCCGGAAACCAGCGAGACCATGCGCTTTATCCTGGAACAGGTGGTGGCCGAGGGCAGCGGCAAGAAAGCCAAGGTGGAGGGATTTCGCATCGGCGGCAAAACCGCCACCTCGGAAAAACTTCCCAGAAGTTTAAAAAAATACATTTCCTCGTTCCTGGGCTTCGCGCCGGCCAACGATCCCAAGGTCATTGCGCTCATCACCATCGACGAGCCGGAGGGCATTTACTACGGAGGAACCATAGCAGCTCCGGTGGTCGGAGATCTGTTTAAGAATATATTGCCGTATCTGGGAATACCGGCAGAGGAGGAAGAATCTGTCTCGCCCTCCCCAAACGGTAGTTGATTATTCCCGGAAAAAGACGTATACTATTTACTGTGGCGAACCAGGCTGAGTTTCCGAAAATTTCCAGATCGGACGGCCAAAGAGACACAAAATCTGACCATACATATGAAATTGAGGTGCCCCTATATGATTCATGAAACCATACTTGCAATTATTATCGCATTTGCCATAAGCGCGCTGCTGTGTCCCATTATCATACCCTTTCTGCACAAGCTGAAATTCGGCCAGCAGGTGCGTGACGATGGTCCCCAGGCCCATCTGAAGAAGCAGGGAACGCCCACCATGGGCGGCCTGATCATTCTCACCAGTATTATCATCACGTCCTTGTTCTATGTTTCCCGCTATCCCAAGGTGATCCCCGTGCTGTTCATGACGGTGGGCTTCGGGATCATCGGGTTTCTGGACGATTATATCAAGATCGTGATGAAGCGTTCCGAGGGTTTAAAGCCCATGCAGAAGCTGGTGGGACAGTTTGTGATCACGGGGATTTTCGCCTGGTATGTGGTGAACAGCGGCGAGGTGGGGACGGATATGCTGATCCCCTTCACCGGCGGTTTTGATCACGGGAAGTTTCTGCACCTGGGTATCCTGTTTGTGCCAGCCCTGTTTTTTATCGTGCTGGGCACGGACAACGGCGTGAATTTTACCGACGGCCTGGATGGACTGTGCACCAGCGTGACCATTCTGGTAGCCACCTTCCTGACCATTGTGGCCATCGGGGAGAACGCGGGGATCAGTCCCATCACCGGAGCGGTGGTGGGGAGCCTGCTGGGTTTTCTGCTGTTTAACGTATACCCGGCAAAGGTGTTTATGGGGGATACGGGATCGCTGGCCCTGGGCGGATTTGTCTCGGCCACGGTGTTTATGATGCGCATGCCCCTGTTTCTCCCGATTATCGGCTTCATCTATTTTGTGGAGGTGCTGTCGGTGATCATCCAGGTGACTTATTTTAAAAAGACGGGCGGGAAGCGTATTTTCCGCATGGCTCCGATCCACCACCATTTTGAGCTGGGCGGCTGGTCGGAAACGCGGGTGGTGGCGGTGTTTGCCATCGTGACCGCGATCCTTTGCCTGTTGGCGTATTTGGGGCTGTAGAGAAGGTTAGGAGGTTGAACAAATGAACCAGAGTCAGAAAGTATTAGTTGCGGGAACCGGAATCAGCGGTATCGCGGCAGCCAAACTTATTCTGGACAAGGGCGGAGAAGTGGTGCTTTACGACGGCAATGCCGGCCTGAACCCGGAAGAGGTGAAGGCCAAGGTAGGGGATAACGCCAAGCTGAGCCTGGTGCTGGGGGAGATCAAGCGCAGCGACCTGCTGGGCGTGGAGCTCTGCGTGATCAGTCCCGGGATTCCCCTGGACAGTCCGTTTGTGGCAGTGGTGGACGAGGCGAAGATTCCCATCATTGGGGAGCTGGAGCTGGCCTACCAGAGCAGCCTTGGGCGGCTTTTGGCCATCACGGGCACCAACGGCAAGACCACGACCACGGCGCTGACCGGCGAGATTTTGAAGGCCCAGTTCGAGGACGTGTATGTGGTGGGGAATATCGGCGAGCCCTACACCGCAAAGGTGGAGACTATGACCGCGGAGAGCGTCACCGTGGCGGAGGTGTCCAGCTTCCAGCTGGAGACGATCCTGGACTTCCGTCCGGAGGTCAGCGCGATCTTAAACATCACGCCGGATCATTTAAACCGCCACAAGACCATGGAGAACTACATTCAGATCAAGGAAGCCATCACCTTAAACCAGACGGAGGAGGACGCCGTGGTGTTAAACTACGACGATCCGGTGCTGCGGGAATTCGGGGAGAGCGGGGAGTTAAAACCCAGAGTGATCTGGTTTTCCAGCCGGGAGAAGCTGAAGGACGGCTTCTGTATGAACGGAGACACCATCGTGTACTGCAAGAGCGGCCGGGAGACTCCGGTGATCAACGTGCATAGCATGCACCTTCTGGGACGCCACAATTATGAGAACGTCATGGCTGCGGCCGCTATGAGTATGCAGATGGGCGTGCCCTTTGAGAAGATCACCCAGGTGATCCGGGACTTCCGCCCGGTGGAGCACCGGATCGAGTTCGTGCGGGAGCGGACCGGGGTTAAGTATTACAACGACTCCAAGGGAACCAATCCGGACGCGGCGATCCAGGCGTTAAGGGCAATGCCCGGCCCCACCATCCTGATCGCGGGGGGATATGATAAGAACAGCGAGTACGACGACTGGGTGGCGGAATTTGAGGGCAAGGTGCGTTACCTGATCCTCATCGGCCAGACCCGGGATAAGATCGCGGCCTGTGCGAAAAAGCACGGATTCACGGAGATTATGTACGCGGAGGATCTGCCCGAGGCGGTGCAGGTCAGCGCGGTGTACGCGGACACGGGAGATTATGTACTGCTGAGCCCCGCCTGTGCCAGCTGGGATATGTTCAAGAGCTTTGAGGAGCGGGGCGAGATTTTTAAAGAGTGCGTTATGAATTTATAAGAGTCAGGCGCTACACAACCGTCGAGGGGAGGTAGTTATACATGGCGAAGAAAAAGAAAAGGCCCTCGGCAGTGGGATATCAGGAACAGGTTCAGGGGCAGGGCAGGCCGCAAGGCCGGCCTGCGTCCGGGACCGCACAGAGGATGCAGCAGGAGCAGGCATACGAACAGCCGAGAAAGAAAAAGAAAGTCCGGCATTTTTATGACTACAGCCTGCTGTTCTGCATCATTTTTTTAACAGCCTTCGGGCTGGTGATGATCTACAGCGCCAGCGCCTACACGGCGCAGCTGGAGTACAAGGGAAACGCGGCGTATTTTATGATGCGCCAGGCCAAGATCGCGGCGGGCGGATTCGTCCTGATGATCATCATTTCCAAGATGGATTATCATTTCTTCGGCAAGTTCGCATTGCCCGCCTACGGCATGTCTTACATATTGATGATCGCGGTGAGCCTTGTGGGTAAAGAGGTAAACGGCAAACGGCGCTGGCTGGGAGTGGGACCGTTGAGCTTTCAGCCCACGGAGTTCGTTAAGATCGCGCTGATCGTTATGCTGGCGGCGCTGATCACGGAGCTGGGAAGCAATATCAACAAATGGAAAAATATGGGATTCATTATGCTCCTGACCATCCCCATCGCCGGAATTGTGGCCGGGAACAACTTGAGCTCCGGCATCATTATCTTCGGAATCGCCTTTGTGATGCTGTTTGTGGCCTGCAAGGTGAAATGGCCCTTCTTCACGGCCGGAGCCCTGGGCCTGGGCGTGCTGGCGGGGGCAGGTCCCATCGGCCTTGCCTTAAATAAAATCGGCCTACTGCAGGACTACCAGTTCCGCCGGATCGAGGCATGGCTGAACCCGGAATCCGATCCCACGGACAAGGGCTTCCAGGTGCTTCAGGGCCTGTACGCCATCGGCACCGGCGGCCTGACCGGCCAGGGGCTGGGCGAGAGTATCCAGAAACTGGGTTTCCTTCCCGAGGCGCAGAACGACATGATTTTCTCCATTATCTGCGAGGAATTGGGATTATTTGGAGCAATTTCCGTTATTTTGATCTTTCTTTTTATGATTTACCGGTTTATGCTGATAGCCGGGAATGCGCCGGATCTGTTCGGCGCGCTGCTGGTGGTGGGAGTGATGGGCCACATCGCCATCCAGGTGATTTTAAACATCGCCGTTGTGACCAACACCATTCCCAACACGGGAATCACCCTGCCCTTCATCAGTTACGGGGGCACGTCGGTCTTGTTTTTGATGATGGAAATGGGCATGGTTTTGAGTGTGTCCAACCAAATACGATTGGAAAAATAGTGGATTTGTGCACAAGGGGGCAAATCCGGGCATATGCTGAGGGTAGAGAGAATTTGCTGCCTTAGGCGGCAGAAAGTAGGTGCCCGGTTGTCCACCATCCACATCAAAGGCCCCGCCCGCCTGTCGGGCGAGATATCCATACAAGGTTCTAAAAACGCCGTGCTGCCCATGATGGCGGCGGCGATACTGCACAAGGGAATTACGGTGCTCACCAATGTGCCCATGATACAGGACGTGGACTGCATGGTGAGCATTCTGAACTACATAGGATGCCGCTGCAACCGAAAGGGCAGCACCGTGGAGATCGACGGGACGGAGATCGAGTGCGCTCAGATTCCGGACCACTTTGTCAGCCAGATGCGCTCCTCCATCATTGTGCTGGGCGCGCTGCTTGGCCGGGTGGGGGAGGGCGAGAGCCGCTATCCCGGAGGCTGCCTCATCGGCGCCAGACCCATTGACATCCACCTCCAGGTGCTGGAATGCCTTGGAGCCAGGATTCTGGAGGAGGACGGACAGATCACGGCCAGGGCCCCGGCCGGAGGGCTGGTGGGGGCGGAGATCCGCCTGCGCTATCCCAGCGTGGGCGCCACGGAACAGGCGCTCTTAGCGGGCGTGCTGGCCAGAGGCATGACCATTGTCTACGGCGCAGCCCGGGAGCCGGAGATCGGCCAGCTCTGCGACTGCTTAAACCGCATGGGAGCCAGAGTGCGGGGGGCGGGAACCGGAATCCTGGTGATCGAGGGCGTGGAGGAACTGCGGGACAGCCGTTTCGCGGTGCGCGGCGACCGGATCGTGGCGGGGACTTACCTGAGCGCGGTCATGGCCGCCGGGGGCAAAGCCTGGTTAAAGGAGGTGCGGCCCGGGGAGCTGGAGCTGCCGTTAAATCTGATGCAGCAGGCGGGGGCCGTGATCCGGCGGGACGAGGTGCAGGAAGAGATTTTTATCTCCATGAACCAAAGGCCCGGCGGGCTTTTGCTGGAGACCGGGCCGTACCCGGCATTTCCAACGGACCTGCAGTCGCCCTTCATGGCGTTTCTTGCGGCCGGGGACGGTGAGAGCCGGATCCGGGAGCAGGTCTTTGAGGGCCGCTTCGCCACGGCGGAGGAGTTAAAACGCATGGGCGGCCGGATTTACACCGAGGGCCGGGAGGCGGTAATCCAGGGGATCTACCCCCTGATCGCCGGCCGGGTGACGGCCAGAGACCTGCGCGGCGGCGCGGCCCTGGCGGTGGCGGCCCTGGCCGCCGAGGGAGAGACCGTGATTGAGGACTGCCGCCATGTGGAGAGGGGTTATGAGGACCTGTGCCGGGATTTGCGGGCGCTGGGCGCTCAGGCGTATTGGGGATGACGGAAGCTTAAGAGCGAGATGAGGTACGTTGACCATGAAACGAAATGCAGGAAAACAAAATCTCGGAATATGGATAGCAGCGGCGGCGTTTTTAGCGGCCGCTATCCTGCTTTTGTCCGTTCACGTCACCCAAGTGACGGTTACCGGCAGCAAACGCTACACGGATAAGCAGATGGAGGAGCTTCTGTTCCCTGGAAAATGGGACAAGAATTCCGCCTATCTCTACATTTCCAACCGCTTCAAGCCCCACCGCCAGATTCCCTTTGTGGAGGACTACAAGCTGGTGTTCCACGGCCCCACGAAGGTGGAGATCATCGTCTACGAAAAGGACATTGTGGGGTATGTCACGGATATGAGCAGCTACATGTATTTTGACAAGGACGGGATTATCGTGGAGAGCTCCGGCAACAAGCTGGAGGGGGTGCCCCTGATCACGGGCCTGGATTTCGGCCAGCTGATTCTGCACCGTCCCCTGCCTGTGAAGGACCAGACCGTGTTCCAGGACATTTTGAACCTGACTCAGCAGCTTTCGCTGCACAATATTATAGTGGACCGCATCGAGTACAACTCCCACAACAAGGCCACCCTCTACATGGGCGAGATGCAGGTGTCCCTGGGCGACGACGCCAACGTGGACAGCAAGATCTCCGTGCTCAGCGATATACTGGCCGCCCATCCCCAGCTGGTCGGAATGAAGGGCGTGATCGAGCTGGAGAATTATAATGAAGAGGGGATTGGGGGAGGGATTACGTTTAAGAAGAAGTAGCTTGGGAACGGAGCCAGAAGCGAAAATTTTGCAATTCTTGTAAATATTTCAAGGCCCAACCCGGCACCATTCTGTTGCGCACCCGCCAAAAATCTGTTAAAATTAGATAACGTGTTACAATTAAAGCTTCTATGGTCCGGGATAGGCCGGGGATTGTAAGGCAGAGATCAAATACTGAAAAAGTCCGCCATTTTATGAAAAAAACAGTTGATATTTTTTCTAAAATCAAATATAGTATTAGGTAGACTAGAATTCAGAAGCTGATGGAATGAATATCATACCGAAGGCATATTATATATAGAAGCGGGAAGTATGGCTGACAGTGGCAGTAAGGGAATAAAAGGAGGATATCATCTTGTTAGAGATTAAGATAAATGAGTCAGAGAATGCCGCCAGAATTATTGTGGTAGGAGTAGGCGGCGCCGGAAACAATGCGGTGAACCGTATGATTGAGGAGAACATCGCAGGCGTCGAATTTATCGGCATCAATACGGACAAGCAGGCTCTTCAGTTCTGCAAAGCCCCCACTGCCATGCAGATCGGCGAGAAGCTGACCAAGGGACTCGGCGCAGGCGCCCGCCCGGACGTGGGTGAGAAAGCGGCTGAGGAGAGTTCTGAGGAGATTTCCCAGGCGTTAAAGGGAGCGGACATGGTGTTCGTGACCTGTGGTATGGGCGGCGGAACCGGTACCGGCGCGGCCCCCGTAGTTGCGAAGATTGCAAAGGATATGGGCATCCTCACCGTAGGCGTGGTGACCAAGCCCTTCCGTTTTGAGGCGAAAACCCGTATGACCAATGCCATGAACGGTATCGCCAGCTTAAAAGAGAGCGTTGACACCCTGATCGTGATCCCCAACGACCGTCTGCTGGAGATCGTGGACAGGCGTACCACTATGCCCGATGCGCTGAAGAAGGCGGATGAAGTGCTGCAGCAGGCAGTGCAGGGCATCACGGATTTGATCAATGTTCCCGGACTGATCAACCTGGACTTCGCGGATGTGCAGACCGTCATGATCGACAAGGGCATCGCCCACATCGGCATCGGCAAGGCCAAGGGCGACGACAAGGCCATCGAGGCGGTGAAGCAGGCTGTTTCCAGCCCGCTGCTTGAGACCACCATCGAGGGCGCAAGCCATGTGATTATCAACATTTCCGGCGATATCAGCCTGATCGAGGCCAACGAGGCCGCCAGCTATGTTCAGGAGCTGTCCGGAGATGATGCGAATATTATCTTTGGTGCGATGTATGATGAGAACGCACAGGATGAGGCGACCATCACGGTGATCGCTACCGGATTGGACGAGCATGAGGCCACCGCTTCTGTGGAGACCGCTATGTCCAAGTTTGCCAATTACAAGCAGCCCAAGGTTCCCACCGCGCCGGTGAAACCGCAGCCTCAGCCGCTGCACGGCGATCAGGAGGCGGCCGCCACTGCGAACCCGTACCGTCAGGCTCCCAGCTACAATACCGGGAATTACGGACAGGGAAATGCGGGCGGACAGGGTTATCAGAGACCGTCCGGGGAGAGCCAGGGACAGGGATATAATCCCGGCTACGGCAGCTCCAGATACGGACAGCAGGGCGCAGGCCAGGGAAGCGGAACTACGTTCCGGCCGGGCGCAAATAAGGAATCGATCAATATTCCGGATTTTTTGAGAAATCGGAAGTAAGAGTGGGTTAGGAATTAATTGAAGAGGGTGAAGTGGACCGCTGCGCGCTGGGAGGTGCGTGGCGGTTTTTTTGTGGGAGGGGAGGAGAAGGGGACGCGCGGCAGCGGGGCGCAGGGGGATGGATTGCGGGGCGTTCTACGCGGAGCGCAGGATCTAAAGCCCGGACAGGACCAAAAAGGAGGCACCGGCTCGATTCGCGGAGAAACTCTGATGAGCTTTCTCCGCTCAACTCGCCTGAAATCGTGTTTTGGAGAACACGATTTCTCCTCCTTTTTGGCCCCGCCCGGACTTAAGATCATGCGGTCCGCTCCGGACTGCTCCCGCAATCCATCCCCCTGCGCCCCGCTGCCGCGCTGGCGTTCTCTGGCTGAGTGGAAAGAGTGGGGGATTCCAGTTTTTTACTGCAATTTTTATGCCAAAAAAATTCGCGGGATTCGACAGGAAATGACAGGTTTTAAAATATGGGATTTTATGGGAATTAAGAGAGCCGGAGGGCTCTTTTTTTGTGTGGTTGAGGGAAGAGGAGAGGGTTAGGGGTATTTTTGAGAGGAGGGCTTAGGGCCTTCCTTTTTGGGTTTTGTGGGAGAATTTGTCGAAATTGATCGAAAAATTTTGTGGTGGCAGGTGCCTTAATTCGACAGCATTTGCGCGTGAGAATGACTATAATGTCATTCAGAACGTTTCACAGGGAGGTGGGGCCGGAGTCGCGTGACGTATACGGTGTACATAGATGTGGTGTTTTTTGTCAATGCTGTGATGGATTTTGTGGTGTTGGCGATTTTAAACAGAATTTTGGATTCCGGCGCCGGATGGGGCAGACTTCTGTCCGGCGCGGCTGTTGGTGGGCTGTGGGCCTGCCTGGTGAGTGTCCTTCCGGGGATGCCGGTTTGGCTTCGCGGGATGGGGACTTACCTGGGGGTGAGCAGCCTGATGGTTTTTTTGGCCTTTCGGCCGGCCGAACTGAAGGCTCTGGCAAGGGCGGTGCTGGGAATGTATCTGGTGACCGCCGTTCTGTCGGGGGTGATGCTGGCGCTTTACCAGCACACTAGGGCCGGGTATTATCTGGAGCTGCTGGTCCGTGGGGAGCGGGTCATGGGGCTTCCGGCACTGGCCTGGTTTTTGGTGGCGGCGGGAGGAGCAGCGGGGGCTTACGGACTTGTGGGCCTGGGAAAGAATCTGTTACAAGGGCGGATAAAGGGCAGAAGGTATTGCAGGGTGAGGCTGGGCTTCAAGGGGAGTGAAGCCGGGCTGACCGCTCTCATCGATACCGGAAACTGCCTGAAGGAACCGGTAAGCGGCCGCCCGGTCCACGTGGTGACGGCCTCGGCGATTGCCGGGCTGTGCCCCAGGGTGGACGGGGTGATCTATGTGCCCTACCAGGCGGTAGGCACCAGCCACGGCCTTCTTCCAGCGATTTTTCTGGACTGGATGGAGGTGGAGCTGGACTACAAACGATACAGGTTTGAACGGCCTCTGGTGGCCGTCATCCGGGAATCTTTATCCCCGTCCGGGAAATACCAGATGCTGCTTCAAGAGGAACAGTGGGGAAAGGACGAGGCATCATACGACGAGTGTTCGCAACATACAGGAGGGAAATTCCATGATTATAAAAGTATCCATTCCAAACCGCTTTCAACTGAAAACCGTCCCCAGCTTTAAGACGGTGCTCATGCCCAAACAGAGCGAGGTCCATTATATCGGGGGAGCCGATATCCTGCCCGCGCCTCTGGAACCGGAGGAGGAGAGCCGGATGATCGGCATGTTGAGCGGTGAGGAGGACCAGAAGGCGAGGGCGGCGCTGATCGAACACAACCTGAGGCTGGTGGTCTATATTGCCAAGAAGTTTGATAATACCAGCGTTGGGGTGGAGGATTTGATCTCCATCGGAACCATCGGGTTGATCAAGGCGATCAATACGTTTAAGCCGGATAAAAATATTAAGCTGGCTACATATGCGTCCAGATGTATTGAAAATGAGATTTTGATGTATCTGAGACGGAACAACAAGACCCGGATGGAGGTGTCGATCGATGAGCCGCTGAATGTGGATTGGGATGGAAATGAACTCCTGTTGTCGGATATTCTGGGTACGGATGAGGACGTGATTTACCACGATATTGAGGATGAGATTGAGAAGAATCTGCTGAATAATGCCATTAGCAGGCTGAATCCCAGGGAACGGAAGATTGTGGAATTGAGGTATGGGTTGACCAATGAGGATGGGGAGGAGATGACGCAGAAGGAGGTTGCGGATCTGCTGGGGATCTCGCAGTCGTATATTTCACGGTTGGAGAAGAAGATTATGAAGAGGTTGAGGAAGGAGATTGTGAGGTTCGAGTAGGGGAGGGGTGGCAATGGGTACGCGTCCGGGCGGGGCGGGCTTTCACGGTCAGGCGCGCGGCTCAGAATTTATGACAACATGCCGCTAAGGCGCACGGGGTGGGAAAATACGGACTGCCTTCACATTCGCGGAGAAATCCTGAAGGATTTCTCCGCTCAGGTTCAGCAAAAACCGGTTTTGAGAACCGGTTTTTGGTCCGCATTTTCCCACCCCGTCCGCCTAAGCGGCATTGTTGCCATAAATATATCGCCGCCCCCCTGACCGTGAAAGCCCGCCCCGCCCGGACGCTGGGGATTGCAGGGAGTGAGAAAAGGAAAAGCTTTTTGTTGGTTGATAGAAAAACGCCCTCCGATGGGAGGCGGCGTGTGGGAGCACGCTGCTGGGATCGGAGGGTGGTTTTGGTTAATGGGGGTGGGGAGAAAAATGGTACAGGAATTATTTTAGCTGTATCATGTTGTCTTTGATTTTGAACTTTCCGAAGCTTCGGATGAAGCTGGAGATGCGGCTGAAGCCGTACTGTTTTACGTCGAAGGTCGGGAAGGCTTTTTTGAGTTCGTCGTGGACGATACTTAGGTTGTCCACGTGGCCGCCGGAGCCTTGGATGATGCGGATCAGCTCTTGTTCGATTTCGGTCTTGGAGATGCTGGCGCTCTTTTCCTGGACGAAGTAGCCGCCGTGGAGCTTGACCAGCTGGAATTCGCTGTTGTTCATGCTCTCCAGGAAGGTGGAAAGCTTGGAGTAGCCGTAGTTTCGGACGTCGAAGTCGGAGAAACGCTTGGACAGGAAGTTGCCTACCCGGGCCAGGCCGATGGGCTGGTTGACGCCGTTATTCTCCATCAGAAGCTTGGAGATGGCTCTCTGGATCTCGTCGATGCCGGTGATGGTTTTCTGGATGGCGGCGATGTTGGCCGGGTCTTCCTTGATGGTGACCACGGGGCCGCGGCCTTTGACGTTCTCAACCACCTCGGAGGCGTCCTCGGAGGAGATGATCTCTAAGAGCTTGAAGGTGTCGCAGGCGGTGCGGAAGGGCTTGGGGGTCTTCTGTTCTCCGATGCCCATGACGAACATGCCCGACTCGCGCAGGCGCTGAGCCAGCTTGGTGAAGTCGGAGTCGCTGCTTACCAGGCAGAAGCCGTCTACATTTCCCGAGTAGAGGATGTCCATGGCGTCGATGATCATGGCGGAATCCGTGGCGTTCTTGCCTGTGGTGTAACTGTACTGCTGGATGGGGTTTACCGACCAGTCCAGGAGGACGTTCTTCCAGCTGCGCTTTTCGTTGTCCGTCCAGTCGCCGTAAATGCGCTTGTAGGTGGCGATGCCCTGGTCGGAGACTTCATCAAGAATGTATTTGATATACTTTGGTGATACGTTGTCAGCGTCGATCAATACTGCAAATCTGCGGTCGTTCTGTTCCATAATTTGTGTTCTCTCTTCATAAAATTTGAATGATTGGAAAAATTTTCATCCAAAGATAGTTTAACACATCCGGAACCGGCCTTCAAGGACAAACCGCGTCAGCTCAAATAAGTTTTCATGGTTTTCAGCGCATTTTTCTCCAAACGGCTGACCTGGGCCTGGCTGATGTGGATCTCCTCGGCCACCTCGGTCTGGGTTTTTCCCTCAAAGAAACGCAGGTCGATGATGTGACGCTCCCGCTCAGGCAGCCGCTTCATGGCTTCCCCCAGGGATAAGTCCTCCACCCAGTTTTCTTCCAGGTTCTTTTTGTCGCTGATCTGATCCATCACGTAGAGCGGATCGCCTCCGTCGGTGTAAACCGGCTCGTAGAGACTCACCGGGGTCTGGATGGCGTCCAGGGCGTAGGTGATGTCCTCCTTGGAAACGCCGATCTCCTGAGCGATTTCCGCCAGGGTGGGCTCCTTTGAGTTGAGGCGGGTGAGCTGCTCTCTGGCGTAGATGGCTTTGTAGGCCGTGTCGCGCAGGGAACGGCTCACCCGGATAGAATTGTTGTCCCTGAGATACCGCCTGACTTCTCCCAGTATCATGGGAACCGCATAGGTGGAAAATTTCACATTCTGAGTGATATCGAAATTGTCAATGGCCTTGATCAGGCCGATGCAGCCGATCTGAAACAGATCGTCGATGTTTTCCTGATTTCCGGAAAAACGCTGGATCACGCTCAACACCAGGCGCAGGTTCCCTTTGATGTACTGCTCCCTGGCTTCCTTATCGCCGTCCAAAATCCGCTTGAACAGCACCTCTTTCTCTTCATTGCTTAACAATGGCAGCTTGGCGGTATTTACGCCGCATATTTCCACTTTGTAACCCGACATGATCCTTACCTCCGCTGTTGCGATACTGGCCGCGCGGCGAAAAAAATGACAGCCGTGCGGGCCGGTTGCTATAACGGAATGATGTACGGATTGAAATGGTTTTATACGACATGGGGGCAGAAAAACTTTTCCAGTATTTTGCAAAAATAAAAAGAACCCGCAATTTTCAAGGCTTGCGGGCTCTTTTAAAAAAGTTGGAAAATTCTGTAACAGTCCGGCTTGTCAGGAAGATGAGCCGGACAAACTGCTGTAAACAGATTATTTGTTTTTTTGATAAAGGATCAGCAATCCCTTCAGCAGCAGAGCGTCGTCGCAGATGATTTTGTGACGGCACATGGGGGTGATGAAGCGAGACAGCCCTCCGGTGGCCACCACGGTTGCCGGTTGTCCCAGCTCCCGCTCCATGCGGTCGATGATCCCGTCGATCATGTCCACGTTGCCGAAAATGATCCCGGCGCGCATGCAGTCGATGGTGTTCTTGCCGATCACCCGGTCCGGCACCTCCAGACTGATGTAGGGCAGCTGGGCGGTCTTGGAGCTCAGGGAATCCAGAGATACCTTCAGTCCCGGCAGGATGATGCCGCCAATGTAGTTGCGGTGTTTGTCCACCACGCACATGGTGGTGGCGGTGCCCATGTCGATGACGATCAGGGGAAGGGGGTGCTCATGGCTGGCGGCCACCGCGTCCACAATCTGGTCGCTGCCCACGGATTTGGGGTTGTCCATGAGAATGTTCATGCCGGTTTTCATGCCGGAGCCCACCAGCAGCGGGCGGATGCCGGTGACCTTCTCCACGGCGGTTAAAATGACGGAATTTAAAGGCGGTACCACGGAGGACAGGATGGCGCCCTCGATGTCCGCGACGTCGATGCCGCACATTTCCAGAATGTTTTTGAAGCTGACGGCGTACTCGGTGGCGGTACGGCTCTGGTCTGTGGTGACGCGCTCGATAAAATAGGTTTTCTTCTCGTCGATGCCGCCGATGACGGTGTTGGTATTGCCCATGTCTATGGCTAAAATCATGAGGGAACTCCTTTCAATGATTGAAAAATTATGATATCATGATGATTGTAGCATAGATGGAAATTGGATACAAGAAAAATAGTAACCGTTCAAACGGCTCATTTTCCTGGCTGGAAAAGCCGGTTGAGAAGCGACGGATGTCCATCCGGTTATCCTGCGGTCTGGGCTGTTACGAAACATGAAAGAGGAGGATTGGAAATGTTGAAGGACAAAACAGTGCTTCTGGGCGTGACCGGAAGTATTGCCGCTTATAAAATCGCTTCCCTGGCCAGCATGCTGGTGAAGCAGGGGGCAAAGGTACAGGTTTTGATGACGGAAAACGCCACGAATTTTATCAATCCCATTACCTTTGAGACCCTGACCGGGCACAAATGCCTGGTGGACACCTTTGACCGGAACTTCGAGTTCAGCGTGGAGCACGTCTCCATCGCCAAGGCGGCGGACGTGGTGATGATCGCCCCGGCCTCGGCCAACGTGATCGCCAAGCTGGCCCACGGGCTGGCGGACGACATGCTGACCACCACGGTGCTGGCCTGCCGGTGTAAGAAGATCATTGCCCCGGCCATGAACACCAATATGTACGAGAACCCCATCGTCCAGGACAATTTAAAGGTCTGTGAGCGCTACGGTATGGAAGTGATCACCCCGGCCACGGGATATCTGGCCTGCGGGGACACGGGGGCCGGGAAAATGCCGGAACCGGAAGTGCTGTTTGAGTACATTGTGCGGGAAATCGCCTTCGGGAAGGACCTGGCGGGCAAGCGGGTGCTGGTGACCGCGGGGCCGACCAGGGAGTCCATTGATCCGGTGCGTTTTATCACCAACCGTTCCACCGGCAAGATGGGCTATGCAGTGGCCAGAGCCGCAGCTTACCGCGGGGCCAGGGTGACGCTGGTGACCGGCCCGGTGAATCTGAAACCGCCTATGTTTGTGAATGTGGTGCCGGTGGAGAGCGCCCGGGAAATGTTTGAGGCGGTGACCTTAAGAAGCGGGGAGATGGACATGATCGTGAAATCCGCGGCGGTGGCGGATTACCGGCCGGGCACCGTGGGTGAGGAGAAGATCAAGAAGTCCGATGGGGACATGTCCATCGCCCTGGAGCGGACAGACGATATTCTGGGCTGGCTGGGAAGCCACCGCAGGGAGGGGCAGATCCTCTGCGGCTTCTCCATGGAAACCCAGAACATGCTGGAAAACTCTGCGGCCAAGCTGGAGAAAAAACACGTGGACATGATCGTGGCCAACAATCTGAAGGTTTCCGGTGCCGGGTTCGGCACGGACACCAACGTGGTGACGTTTATCACAAAGGATGGGGCGGAGGAGCTGCCGATTCTGACCAAGGATGAGGTGGCGCACAGGCTGCTGGATCGGCTTCTGAGCCTGTAGCGCTCTGTGGCGGCCGGCCGCATGTCGCGGAGCCGCCGCGTCCTGGGCGGTTGCCGCGGCCCGAGCCACCGCCGCG
>NZ_CABJCG010000032.1:32397-38979 GCF_902364025.1 Enterocloster lavalensis | reverse complement strand
CCATTACGGTAATCATCCGTGTCCGAACGTTCTGATTTTTCATAGCCCAGGTGTTCATCCATCTCTGCTTCCATCATTTCTTTGATTGTGCTGCACTAGAAAAGAAAAAGGCGTCAGAAGATGCCGCCGATGAAAAGAAAGAAGATTACAGAAAGCCGCTCTGCTCCTTCAGCAGAAATTCGACAAGAATGCCATCGTCAAAGGCATGAACCTGCAGGAAGGCGTCACAACCATCCTGTGGAATGGTCAAATCGGCGGACACGCTGCTGGAGATGATGAGCGTGTGCATAGCAGTGATATGCATAGAAGTTGCGAAAAGGATAGTAAGCCGCGGGAAGATCAACGCAGCGATGATTATTCAGCGTGGGACACCGTTGAACACAGTGAGGAGGATGTGGTATGGCCAAAGGAATAACTGAAAAAGAGCCCGATCCTCGCGTTGTCTATGCCGACATCATTGACCTCCCTCACTGGCAGTCACCTTCTCGCCCCCACATGAGCCTGTATGCCCGCTCTGCCCAGTTTGCGCCTTTTGCGGCACTGTCCGGCTACGATGAGATGATTGTCGAGGAAGGCCACGAGACCGACACCAGGGTCGAACTGGAGGACTGGGAGCTGGAGCAGTTGAACCAGAAGCTGACGCTCATCGCAGATGTCCTTGAGGACGGCAACAAGCCCCGCCTCACTTTCACAGTATTCGTGCCGGATGAACGAAAGCATGGTGGCTCGTACATCGAGGTAACGGACACCGTGAAGCGCATCGATGCCGCCGCCCGGAAGGTTGTGCTGATGAGCGAGAAGGATGCTGTAGGCTATAAAAAGGATGCTGTTGGCTACAAAGCCAGCGGCATGAACAAGACCATAGATTTTGACAAAATCGTCGCCATCCACGGAGACCTGGTGGACTATATGGATAACCCAGACCCGACGTAGATCCGGCAACACTCTCACGAAAGGATAAGGATTCTGATATGCTATCTCCTGAAAAAATCGCAACTGTAGCCAGAAATGCCGCTCACGTTGCCTACACGGTTCTTGGACTTGATTGCCCGTACTCCATCACCTTCATCAACAAACCGGAACTGGCATTTGACGGCCTGCTGAGTAATCAAGAGAACGTCATACAACTCAATCTCGCACATCTGAAGCCATTCTCTACCGCCGTCATGCCCACAGGTAAATTAAAAACCGAGGAAGAATACGAACTGGATGAGAATTACCGACACGCAATGAAAATCTACTCCGTGGTTTTCCATGAGATGCGCCACCTGTATCAGAAGCGGGCCGTGGAAATCTATCATCTGAACCCCCTCCTGGGGGCGAAAAGCATCAAGCCTTTGGAAAGCGACAAGAAATGCTCTCTATGGGAGCAGGAATTACAGCAGTACATCTTGGGCGAAGGCGCCGGAACTGACATCGATGCCGATGCCAATAACTTTGCTTACTATCTTTCCAACAGATATCCAGCTCATCTTCCGATGCTTCAGACAAACAGGCTGCTCGGAGCCATGAAACGCAAATACGATAAAGTTGAGATACCTGAAAATTGAAGCCCTGATACTTGAACTCTGCGAGGTGAACACACTTGAATTTCTATTACTGCGCTGCCTGCCATTACTGCTTTGAAGCAGAATCATTGCCCGACCGCTGCCCCGACTGCGGGAAAATACAGTGGCGCGAAAATCCTGCTGTGAGGTCGGCAACCGAGAAGGAAGTGGCTGACCTGCTCCGTGCCAGAGCAGATGACGCTGAATACTCTAATGATGAATAATCCGTAGCTCCACCTTGTTCATGGGTGGAGTTTTTTCACAGCAACAAGGCCGCCGCCCGCCAATAGGCCGCCAATCACACAAAGCTTATTTGCTCTGAATCTTTATTCCTCACCGGCTCCATCTTCTCTTTCGCTTTCTCCGGCGCATCGATCAGACCAAACCGATAGAAGATTGCGTAGATGTAGGTCACGCCCCGGATGTCTCCGAGGGCCTTCGGACGGTCGACCACACAGCCAATTTGCGGTATGTTGTGAAACGCCAGCAGAACCGAGCTCCACGCCAAGCTCTTGCTATTTTCCCTCCGGTCGATGAACAGCTCCTTTGTGTACACATCGGCCTTCTTGTATGCCTCGTCCAGTTTATTAGTATTGCCCTGCTTATTGACCACACCACTTTCAGTATTACCTCTGCCCCGCCCTTTCTTCAGACTGTAGGAGAATACCAGCCCGGAATAGGTGCGGAACTTATATCCCTGAAATGCAATCACCGCTACCCACAGAGCGTCCTCGCTCTGTTCAGCCCTCAACTCTTTCAGTATCTTTTTCCGCTTCCTCATCCGGCGAATACGCTCTGCGCCGACACTAATATTACTACTATCCGTTTCAGTCGGGAAATACACACCCTTCTCATATGGCAGATACGAGGTGATAGAGGCTTTGGAGAGATTCAGTTCCTTCATCGTCGCTGCGATAGCCTCCGTGTGTGACAGACCGAAGGCTCTGTGTTTATTGAACACTCTTTGAACCTGATCCGCGGCATCAGACTTATACACACCGGCGGTGATCAGCACTTGCGGACCTTAATCGGATTGAGGTCCAGTTCGTCAGCTATAGTTTGGAGGGATGAGTGATCAACGGCACTGTAGCGCACCACGGCTGCATCCATCTGATTCTGAAGGATGGCACTTAGGTTGTAGTCCTGCTTAGACAGCTTGCGGCCGCCACCGGGGTTTCTCTTTGCTTTCTTCTTCATGTTGTCCACAGCCAAATTACTCACACCTCCTCTCATATACCCCTATATGGTATTTTGTTTCCGTTACAAACTATATAACTGCTCCCACAAAAAGCCGTGTGTACGATGTTTTTTGAAAAATTATCAAAAAATTTTCCACACGGCTTGAAATATCATTTTTCCGCTTCAGTTTATTTCAACTTCTCCAGAATCTCAGCCGCCGAAACGCCGTCAGTCATCAGCTTCTGCAGCACGCTCTCCAATTCAGCTTTCTTCGCTTCTTCAGCTGCTCTAGCATCGGCTTCCACTTTCTGCTCTTCCAATTTTCTCAGCTCTTTTTCCACGGTCTTAAGCTCTGCCTTCTTTGCTTTCAGATCGGCTTTGAGAGCAGTCAGATTCTCTTCTACGGCTGCAATGTCAGCGACGAGAGCTTCTTTGGTGGATGACTTCTCGGCGATGAGGGTGGTGAAGTCGGTAGTGGGGGGAGTTGTTTTTCTGGGAGCTTTATTTTTGGAACCCTTGGGACGCGGCATAGATGTACACACTCCTTATGTTTGAGGATTTTATTGTGAATTAAGTATATAGCTGGAACCGGTAGAAACCAAGATGCAGTAAACCACAATAATACTATCACTGCATTCCTTTTGCCGCCTTTATTGGGCAAACCTTAACGCACTGGTAACACCGAACGCACTTGGCTTCATCGATCTGCGGGTACTCGAATCCTTCATCATCTTCTACCATAGAGACGGCTTCTTTAGGACAAATCGCATAACAGGCCGTACATCCACAGCATTCTTCTTTTCTTTCGTATAGAATTGGAATTTCTCTTATTTCAGTCATCCTATCAACTTCCTCTTAATCTTTTTTAGTCCTCGTTTGACCTTGTTTATTAAACATGAGCCATCATATTTCTTTGTAACATAGTCAAACTCCTATTTGAGAAATCAGACCAGAATAATGCTCTATTCTCCGGCTCTGGAAATGGTGCTTTCAACGGCGGCTGCATACTGTCTTCCAGCTTTGTTTCTTTCCATCTGATAGCCTCTTTAACAGCTTCAAACGCATTTTCCCTTTTTCATTATTAACAAGTACAAGAGAAACGCCCTTATTGTCATCGAACGCCAGGGCCGCTTTTTCAATTCCCCAATAATCCACTATCATAATATCGCCCGGATGTGTCACAGATTTATACGGGCATTCATAACAACTGGGTCTCAGAATGCTGTGTCCATAAAACAATGTGGTGAACACATTACTGCTAACTCTCTTCCCGTTCTCAAATGTAAGAGTTTCTTTATATGCCCGCCAGCCAAAATCTGTTTTGTTACGGAAACCAACCTTCTTCGTCTTTGCCTTGTTTTTCTCTTCCTACCAATGAAGGTATTCTTCCCACACCTTTGGGCTTGGCACACCGTGGCAGACAATATCTACACAAAGCAGATTCTCATATTCCTTTCCAAGGTATTGCTTCAATCCGGCAACCTGGCAGGAAGTCCCATTAAACAGAACAATTCGTCCATTTGTCATGTCTTTCCTGACATTCTTATAGGTGTCGCCCAATTCGCTCTGGATGTACTCTGATCCACGCATACGATCTCTGTCTTCTGCGCATTCTGTCCTGATATGAACAGCGCGGAAGCTCTCATCTAACACGCAACCATATACAATACCATTCTGTGTAAGTATCCAATCAGATACTGCCGTGAAAATACCGCCTGATCTGGAAGCGGCTCTTACAGTTTCACTTTTATGCTGCACAGCATATACCTTAGGCTGCTTCCAGTTCATTATGCCGCCCTCCTTTCAGAGTAATCAGCATAACAGGAGATACAGTCACTTGTTATGCCCCCCCCCCCCAGCAACCAGAATTATTTTAACTATCTTATTTTTAACCCTTGTTTTGAAGTGCAATCTTCCATATTTTCTCATTATGAACTCAATTCCCTCTCTCTGATAATCCTTCCAGAACTCCTGTCTATGTTCAGAAACTGGCGTAGGTGATTCAAGGTTTTTCTGCCAGCACTGCTTCGTATCACTCTGGCAATAATCCAAGTCATCCTTAATGCTGTTAAACAACTGCTCTCCTCGATCCGTATGAATCAGAAAAAGAGAATTACCGTTTGGATCATAGAATTTTGGTATTGTTTCTTCAATGTGCCAGAAATCACCTATCGTCAAATCTGTTCTGCGTTCTGTTGTTGTATAAGGACACTCATGGCAGGATGGTCTTAACGCACAACGATTATAGAATAATCTAACATAATCACTTATCGATACTTCTTTCCCATTTATCTTCACAAAAGCTGTTGGAGACTTCCAACCGTTACGCTTATCCTTAAACGTCAGGTATGTAATCTTTCCTTTTCTCTTCTCTAAAGACTCCGTATATTCTTTCCACAGCTTCGGACTTGGAGAACCATGACAGATGATGTCAACAATGAAAACACGATTTCTGATGTTCCTCATCTCGGCATATTTCCGAAAGCCATCTGCCTGGCAACCCATTCCAACAAACAGCAGTTTTCGTTCTGGATTCAACATCAGCCACTGGTACGCTTCACAGAATATTTCTCCCGGTTTGCTCTGCATATACTTCGACCCGCGGGCTGCATCACGTTCACTTTTATTCTGGATCGAGCGGAATTCAGATGTGTTTGTCTGATAGTTGTACACATTTGCAACTACAGCATCTCCCTTTTCTAAAAAGAAGTCGGAGAGGACTGTAAATGCCCCACCAGACGAACTGAGCATCAGCGTTTCTTTATCTTTAACCCGACCTGCATAAACCTGTGTTTGAATTTCTGATATCATAACTGCCACTTCCTTTCGGCAGCCTATCTGCGCCGCCTTTTTAATACCCTATTCTTGCATTTTTCTATAATCACTAAGAACACCAGTGTCGCAATATATACAATAATCGGAGCGATGTATTTATAGACCCCATAGATTCCAACCTTATTCGATACAGTTCCAAGACATGTAATAAAAATCGGATGCAGAATGTACAGCCATGTTGAATGCTTACGCCCTATTGCCGATAAAAATCCCTCGTGCCCATCATACTTCAGTGCAAAGAGAAACACCGTAACAGCAAGGAATGTTGTGCTGATATAATGGTCTCTTGTAGCATTCATTCCGATATTGACAAGTAGGAATCTCTCAAGGATTGATGTAACGGAGAAAGCAACGATCAAACAACTCAACGCCTTCTTTTCGATTCTTCGTCCCATCCCATTCCTGATCAAAAAGCCGATGCAAAAGTACGGGATACCTACAAAGAGAAAATTACGAACAAGTATATATGAAAACTCCCTTCCCAAAATGACTGTCGAATATTTTCCTAATACCAGATCACCGAAAAGAAGAAGTGGCGTTAGATAATATAGTATTTTCCTGCAATCCAACTTATCTATAATTAAAACAATAATCAGCGTATACAGTATTGCTCCCAGATACCAAAGGTGACCACTGAGTGGTGATTCATTCAGCAGCAGAAATATGAGCAGATTCTTAAAGGAAAATGAACTTTGAAAAAAATCCGAATTCCGGCTCACAACCGCATAGAAGCAATCCCACAATAGGTAGAGAATATTTGCCTCAATAGCCAGCTTCAAGAGCTTTTTGATCTGGCTGTTCTCCCTGCCTCTCTTCACCACATCTACATAGAAGTACCCAGTTATCATGAAAAAGATTGGGACGGCAATTCTCGTCAGGGTAGTGAAATAAGAACCAAACATTCCCGGAAACGGAACATGAATACATACGATTAGGAATGCGCAAATAGCTTTTAATATGTCAATATTATCTGCTCTGCTCTGCTCTGCTCTGCTCTGCTCTGCTCTGCTCTGCTCTGCTC
>NZ_CABJCG010000032.1:0-32387 GCF_902364025.1 Enterocloster lavalensis | reverse complement strand
CTCTGCTCTGCTCTGCTCTGCTCTGCTCTGCTCTGCTCTGCTCTGCTCTGCTCTCAAGATTCTACTCCTCTCTATTAGTATGTCAAGTACTATCTATTTTCTGAATATACTCTTTCTCACAACTGAATGTAATGCTATTTTTATTCTCAATTTTGCATATGATAAACTAGGTACAAAACCAAATTGACTTCTATAATAGTAGTAGATTTCGTGTTCTTGTAAGCCCTCAGCTTTAGTTCTGGTTCTTCCAGTAATGCTGCCAGCCATACCCGCATCTATCTTCTGTAATTCCTTACCCGAATAGGTATTAAAATATGCTGTTGTATACTTGATAAAATCTAGTAGCCCAATTCTGCCTTGACTCTTTTTTACTGACGCTGGAATGATCATCTGGTTATCGTTTGCGTATCGCTCCATATTGGAATTAAAAGTCAACCAATAAGGTCCTTTATCTGCTGAGTTCGGAAGGAAAGCGGCATGGCAATCCAAATAAATCACATTTGCACCACACATTTCATTAATAGGAAATTGATTTACATTGATTCTGTACGTGCGGTTTAAAATGAGCATTTCCGTGTCACTATCAGCAAAAACAAGATTATGTGGAATGGATCCAGAGATACCAGCCATCTTTTTGCAGGTACTGAAGTAATAAACTTGCTCCAACAAAGAAAGTTTTTCTGGAGCCAAAACCTTATATCCATTAGCTTCAAAGAATCTTTCTAGATGCTTTTCGCCAATCTCAGACTGCTTTGCTTTCTTCAATTTGGTTCTTGTCCAGTATATCTTCTCATATTTAGGGAACGAAATGGACTGAGCATTCAACTTGCCCACAATATATTGGAATATCTGTCCATATTCCTTACAATAGAAGTAAGGGCGTTGATAAGAAGTTTGTGGCACTATCACCTCTTGAAACCGAGTAGCTTCTGTAACATGAACAAGACGCGCAATATCGATGCCAAACAGTTTCAAAAAATCCGCAAACACGCCATCAATCTTTTGTCCATTCATCGAGACATAGACTAAATTACAGTCTTCCTTGTTGTCGATCAAATACCAAAGTCTAGGAACAAAATCAACAAGGAAGTGTCCCCACTGCTTGATAAAACATCCCAAGTAAATTACCTTCGTCTGTGTTACACTCGTTTTTTCGACTACATACCCTTTTGCCATTAGGCTTTCCGCCTTCAAAGCGGAATCTTCAATATAATTACCTTGGCAGTCTAATACCCCCCCCCCCAACCTCCCCACACGCATTACTTGCAAAGGGCAGTACTGTCGCATCGCTATACGCTTTCGCAACAAGCACTTCTTGACACAGATGAGATTTCTCTGCATAGAGCTTAAACTCATCAACAAACTGCCCATCCAAATACTTAGTCTGATACATTGTTTTCGTCCTTTCTAAATTTTGATTATCATCCTTTAGCACTTTTCTCAACTCTCTTCCAGCATTTTTCTTCAAAGTCATAAGCGCTAACGATGTGTGCCGGATTTCCAGCAACTACAGAATAAGGCGGCACATCTTTAGTAACAACTGAATTCGCAGCCACAACAGAATACTCGCCGACTGTAACTCCTGATAAAACATGACAGCCAAAGGCTAACCAAGCACCTTTCTTAATTACGACGGGTCCTTTGCTGAATACGGATTGTATTCTTATCGGCAATCCAACTTTCCTGTACTCGTGGGAATGATCTGTAATATGAACAAACACAGCCAAAAGAATATCACTCTCTATCGTGACGGAATTCATTGAAGCAATACGATCCTGTGTTCCAAAATGAACATTATTCCCAATTTTTATTTCCGATGGATACGCTTTACCACCGCTCTGACATAAAGGAGCAAAGACAACGCCTTCACTGATATCGCAGTTATCCCCAAACGAAATTCTGTCAGGATGAAATACCTTTACATTTTTTGAAACTTGTAAATGCTTCGGCTTGTTTTCAGTTCACCCCCCCCCCCAATCCAAATCCCCACCTCCAACCATCTCCCGAACATTTGTCATAACATGATTCTGGAAGAATTTAGTCTTCCCCATCATGCAAGGCAGTCCAAAATACAGCATTAACAATACAACATACTTTCCCCTATCAGATACCTAAATCATATACACCAAAAATGCTCCCGAAATACCGAGAAGCATCGCAATCTTTATCTTCCTCTTCGTAGCTTCCTCTTAATTTTCTTTAATGCTACTCCAATAATACTGTTTATCATTTCCTTATTGAGGATATAGGAGAGGACTGCAACTGCCAGTAACATCAAAGCCTTAACAGCTACATTTCCTAAATAATAGCTAAGTAGTGTAACTATCATCATCATCAAAAATATCTTCAGTTTTGTCCAATTCAACTTAATAGGAACATATTTCCGCAAATCAGCATAACGGTATATGATGATAATAAAATAAGAAATGATCGTAGACACTGGGGCCGCAAACAATCCAATGTGATTAACTAGGCCCACCCCAAATAGCACATTGATTATAGCAGCTGCAACTGTAGATATTGCAACTTTCTTTGTGAGTTTCAATCCGATATAAATAACGCTATACAGTCCTTGAACAGCATTTAAAAATGCGCCAATCATAAACAGAGGAATTTGATAGTAGGCCTTTGAATAACTTGCATTAACAAGCATAGAAAACACAAACGGCATACATGCAATAATGCCAACACAAATGCATCCAAAAAAGATCATTGCTTTATTGATAATGTCCGAAAAGAAGGCCGACCTATCTGTATCATTGATGTGGAGAGAGGCTGATTCTGTCCACGACAGATTAAATATTTGAAATACAGAAGAAAAAACCGTCGAAAACTTATGTGAAACGGCGAGTAATCCATTGAAAGATGCCCCTAAAAAATAGAGAACTACAGTACGATCTGAGGCACTAATTACCCACCATGCGATTGAGTTCGGCACTAAAGGCAAAGAATATGCAAGTAATCCTTTAATAATTTTAGGTGATATATTTTTTATTCTTATAAATCTATACAGTTTGCATCTTATCGTGAGTACAATAATACATACCACATTACCGAGGAAAATGGATGAAAGCATGCCTCCCGGGCCAATGCGCATTACACCAACCAGTATCACATTAAATATAATCGTGGTAACTGCAGATAGGAAACTTCCTAATACATATGAAATATTATCACCAAAACCGCGAGCTGCTTGCAAAACAAATCCTGAGAAAGAAACAGCCAAAACATTCGTGAATAAGAATATTACGTAGTCCGAATCTACGAGATTATTCAGGAATACAAAACCTATTGTGAAAATGAATGCAGAAAACAAGGAAATCACAAGACCTGAACTTATAATTCCCCCTTGTCGCTCCGTATCATTATCCGCCCTTATCTCAACAATGAAGCGAAATATTCCCTGTTCAATTTGAAAAAACAACACTGCAATCAACAATTGCTGATAGGTATTGATCAAATCAACGGTTCCATACTCAGCCATGGTTAGTACGCTTGTATATAACGGCAAAAGCAAGAAACTAATAAACTGTGTGCTGATCTTCCCGATTGTAAGATACGCAGCATTTTTTGCAAGTTCTTTATTTCTATTCATATGTCCCATTCTCTCTTAAAACTATCATCCTTCAACATAGTATCTTCCGATATAACAACTTGCAACTGCCGACAATATGGTAGGAACCCAAATCAATCGATCATAAAGTGGATTCCCTGTCATACAGTAAAGCAAGAAGAAAACCTGCATATATACAGCAAACGCACAAACTCTGTACTGAGCAAATGTAAAATAATGCCTATGCGTACTGACATAATGAAATCGGCGCGTCACCATGACCAGCATAATGATAAATAAAGTGATAAACAAGAGCGTTCCGAAAACCCCAGTCTCTGCAAGCAATTGCAAAAAAACATTATGGGCATTATTATAATCGCCGAAAAGAGACTCTCTCAAATATTTATAACCTCCCCATCCAGTTCCGAATAGTGGATTCTGATAAAATAGAGCAATAGCATATAAATACAGGGTCGAGCGGTTATTCAACAAATTTCCACTTTCTTGGCTTTCAATGAATCGATCAATAACTCCGCTAATAGACGGAATATATTGACCAATTATTACAAACAGGACAAGTGCTGCCACAACGATTGCCATTGTATTAAACAGCCTTGTGCTTTTTCGGTCTGCATTTGCCATATAATACACAACCAGCATTGCAGCAAGTCCAAATAAAACGTGCGCTCTCTTTGCTGTTAGAAACAAAGAAACAAGTGCAATAACTGTAAAAAATGCGTAATGCATCTTGTGATTTCTTTGAGTAACATAAAGCGAAAATGCACAGCCCGAAAACAGTGCCAAATACATACCATTGCTACTATAATGAACAGCAATACCTGGCTGATACCCTAGTCTAAAACAGTATACCAGCGAATTGTAATATACATTATCAACAATTGGCAAAATAGTACTCGTATATAAGTCTGGAAGGAAATAAAATAAGTATGTAGCTATCGAACAAATTATTCCACAAACCAGCACTGCAATAAAAAACAAATTATACCAGATATCCGCTGTCCTTGCTGCTGAAAATACAATAATTGTTAAAACTGCAAATGTTAAAGCATACGTAAAATTCTGCATGCGAAGCTCATAATTGTTGATGATTATGAACAAAAAGCAAAGAAGGAAAACAGCCTGAAAACGATCCGGCTTAAGGGCATATTTCCCCACGCGTAAAAATGTAAGAACTCCGCCTGCTGCAACCAGAAGAAGCCCTGTTCTAACCGATAACGCATACACTGTGTTATCCATGAGTGTAACCAACAAAAGCAAGAAAATGCCTAAGCGTACGGTTGCGATTTTCGGTTGAATTGTATATTTCTTTTGCATACCTACACTCCTCCTTTGATAATTTCCTTCATCTGTTTTAGTATATTCCAGCTCTGTTCAACAAATTCCGAATTGGATACATCGATATTACAGCAATCAATACACCCAGCCTTACCCTCAACAGAAAAAGTATGGAGAAGGTCTTCCACACGAGCTCCTAACTTTCTATCAGCGGAATGCACAATCTTCTTTTTGAAAATCATTGAAAAAGATACAGCATGGAATGAATTTGTAACAACATATTGTGCCTGGTCAATCAAACGCAAATATTCAAAAGGACCAACATTGTATAGCTGTGTGAAGCTATCTTCTGATATCCTCCAACATGTAGGGTGAATACAAATAACCTTCATCCCAGTTTTATCTCGGAGCTTTTTTGCCTCCTGGATCAAAGCTGGATCATTTCGCAAGTCTACATACAAAATATAATCATCGGAAAGTAAATTGTTAGTTCCATGTTGTTGGTATACGCTTCGCCATGTTTCAGCACTTAGAAGAAAAACAGGATCACATACATGGAGTGCCTGAAGGTCTGGCGATATTGCTTTTATCAAGGCAACACTTGCCTTCTCGCGAACCGTTATTATCCTAAAATGGTTAAGATTAGATCTGATTTTATTTGCAATAACCTCAGACAACTCATCTGTGCCAAAACTTGCGGCATACGACAGCTTGACAGCGGATTCTATACCCTCAAAAAAATATGGAGACATGTCAGATAAAATGGAATCACTCCACACCTGATCGCTACCCACAATCAGTCCATCGTAAGTCTTTACCGCATCTTCATTAAGCCGATATATTGGCTCACCAATTTGTAATACATGCTTTTGAAAATGAGAGAAGAGCCTTGCCTGCTTAATGCGTCTTGGCGTAGAGAGTAATTTTTTTAACTGTCGCTTTTTAAACGCATAAATAGGATTTATTGAATAGTTCTCCCACAATCCAATTGGCATATAATTGATAATCTCAACCGATGTTGATTCATCAGTCAAACTACGCTTCAAGGCATACGCTTGTAGTAATGCCCCATAATTATGCGCAAATTGAAATGTTAAAATGCCTATTCTGTCCATTTCCATCCTCACTTCATACTTTCCATAAAAATACGTTTCACTTGATTAGCACAATTTCCTTCTATATACTTTTTTCCAAAAGACAACGCCTCTTTTCTTACCTGTGCAATATCTTCTTCTCGCGCCAATAATACATATTCAACAATGTCAGCAAGTTTGATACTGTCTCCTAATGGAAATAAAAAACCATTTCTGCGGTGAGTTATCAACTCAGCTGTTCCACCAGCTTCCGCGCCTATCATTACCATATCAGCCAACATACCTTCGGCTGTAACGCGTCCAAAAGCTTCCGACCGAGAAGCAACAATACCGATCCCACACTGTTGCCTGACAGCCGCTAAATTTGACACCTGACCTAAAAATTCAACTTGCTTTTCCAAACCTTCCTTTTTTATCTCATCATCAAGCAACTTTTTATAATACTGATCCCTTTCTTTAACAGAACCAGCAATTAATAGCTTTGGAGTAATTCCTTTTTTCTTTAAAAGTGCCAGTGCTTTAACTGCTATCAGCTGTCCTTTGCCCTCACATATTGTCCCTGCAAATAAAATGTTGTATTTTCTATCTTCCCATGATATATCCTGTTTCAGCAGATAATCTGGTGACAAGTCATCGTGAACGACATGTATCTTGCTTTCATCTATACCTGCTCTGTGCTTACTCTTCAACGCCTCTGAAATCATAATTGCGGCGGTTGCATGTCTATTGACAAAACGATAGTACTTTCTCCACCCCATTAGAGGAGTAATTCCATGATCCTCATCCAAGAATTCCCTGATGTGCCATACATGAGGAATCTTCAACGCCTTGCTAATCCAAGCTCCTGCAAATACAACACCCGTATTACTATATACAAGGTCAATATGCATATCTCTTAACTTCTCACGTATTAGTCTCTGAATATTGTAATATCCAAGATAATGCTTTAATCCCAAAGCAATTCTGTTTTTTAGGGTAGAATCCTTTGGCCCTGTAGCATACCAATATCTACAGGAAATAATATTGATTGATTTATCTTCTAGGTAGTCTATGGCCGTACCAGCGGATCGAGGAAACAAGCAAACTAACTCCAACGAATCATCGTTTACAAATCGATCCACTAAATCCAGCAAAGACCGAGTCCCGCCGCTATTATATATCGTATCATGAAATACAATTAAGACTCTGGTATGAGCTTTACTTTCCATAGACAACCTCTCGAATCGCTTCTAGATATTGGAAACCAAACTTTTGATCTGGCTCTAAATGCGCAGACTCTCCCCACTCATTCCACGCATTCACAAACAGAATCTCGTTTCCTTCCTTTTTACTTCTCTGATAAAAAGCCATAGCATACTTCTTAAACAGCACTGGGGCTGAGCCAGAGATTACAATACCTTTACCGCCGTATCGAGGGGTATTATCCCACCCAGGGAAAATGCAATAATATTGCTTTCCACAAGGTTTTCTCTTCAACATCATTTCGTTGGCAGTAGCATAATCAATTTTTTCAGGCAACTGGCTCTTGCTAAATCGATTCCACTGCCTTAGAATCCAAGTTCTTGCTCGGCGCTTATAGGTATAAAGCAATTCTTCGTTAGACCCATTTGTGCGGACATTCAAGGGTTCAAACACAAATACCGCATCCACATATTTGACGTTTTGCATTTCAATGGTCTTCATCCCTGTATTGCTCTTATTAGCAATAAGATACAAACCATTAAAACCATCCTTCTTAGCTAACTCCGTCCAACGTTCCATCATGTGTTCAAAATCAGGGATTAGATAGATATTGTATATTTTCAGTACCGGCTTATTGTTAATCTTTGTATATCTCTGATCCCTGAAAAACCTTGCAAGATACGCATAATGACTATCAATATCATCAAGTCCGCCGTATTCTTGCTTTCTCAAGAAATGCCCATCGCCATTAAACCATGTTTTCTTAAAATCATGATTCGCCCAGCTTAAAAAATACTCTATATCAATCTCAGGATGTGCCAGCAATAGTTCGGTTGGCTTCTCCATTAACATCTTTCCACAACTCCAATAATGATATATACAGAAACCGTCAACAGCATACTGAGTAGCCATCTCCGCTTGAGTTTTCAAAACCTCAACATCTGTCAACGTATAATAATTCTCATTCAAAGGGATTTGTGGCTGATAATGACCTGGATACAATGCTTTGCTGTTCTTCACTGCCGTCCAGTCCGTATATCCCTTTCCCCACCACTCATTGTTTTCTTTCATCTCATAGAATTGCGGAAGATATAATGCAAAAATCTTAGGCTTCATTCTGTTCCTCCTATGTCTATTCCTTTCGTAGCAATTTCTTTATAAATCCTTTCACATATTGAAAGAAAATTTTACCCTCCCCCATGAGATTTGCAGGGCTTTGACCAGCTTTCAACTGCTCTAGATACTTTCTCCGTTCTATAGGGGGGACTGATTTTACATTAGCATCCTGTACTCTGTCCACATCAGCGTATGCCGCAATGCGCAGTTTAACCTTTTCTTGCTCAACTAGCTGCTCTATACAGGCTTCTCCTGCTTCTGTTAACGAAAAGACAACTGATTGTGGGTTCCCTTTCTCAATAAAATAATCTCCCAAACGAATATCTGCTGCAGAACGTCTTCTAAACGGACATTGATAGCACGAGTCCGCATAAGTACACCGCTTCAGATATAAATGGTAAAACGGGTCGATCTGAGCTTCCCCCGTGTATTGCCCGACCTTAAGATTGAAGCCCCCATTAAACCTAAAATTCACCTCATCGTGAATAGAAATTCCATACTTCTCATGCAAGTGCTTTAGATGATTTGTCCATAAAAGTTGAGAGGGTACCCCATGACAAAATATGTCCACCAACAAGAACGCATCTTCTAATTTTCCATGCTGAATCACATTGCGAAATCCAGCAATTTGGCAGGGAGTTCCAAAGAGAATCCCTCGCGGCTTTGTCAGCAAATCCTTCAGTCCTGTGTACGGATTGCTCTGCAGGTATTTTGATCCGGACACCCGATTCAATCCATATAAGTCAGATACAATCTCATGCTTTACAGCCATCATCTCGGTATCATATATCGCACCGCAGACCACTTCTCCTCGATTTATCGCGGTCTCTGATATGGCGTAAGCGATTGCGCCTGATGAGCTATGTTCAGAAAAACCAGAGTACTTTCCCACTTGGCAAGAACTATTCTCTAATGCAAGAAGAGTTCTTTGGAGACTCGGACATACCTTCCGGCACAAGCCGCATTCCACACATTTCTGACGATTCAACCGTGGTTTTACAAAACCGTCATCATCTCTATCCATTTCAATTGCATTCCTTGGACATATCAATGCACAAGCAGAACATCCAAAGCATACTTCTACTGTATCAATCACTCGTCATTCTCCTTATAGTTATATCTTACGACAATAGAGAATGACTATAACATACTACTAATTACTCAGGATGCTTTTGTGATGATAAAGCAAGCAATAACTCTAAATCCGAAAGCGCTGAAGCATTCTTCTTTAGATATTCAACGTCCCAATCCCACCAGCGGGTAGCTTTGATCTGTTGAATTTGCTCCTCAGTATAGCGATATTTTCTAATTTTTGCTGGATTGCCCACCACCACTGCATAATCTGGAACATCTTTTGTCACGATGCTTCCTGCACCAATTACTGCTCCGTCACCAATATGCTTACATGATGGCAAAATAACAGCATACTGCCCAATCCAGACATCATTCCCGATTGTCACTTTTCCATATGGGACAGTATCGTTATTCACCCCCCCCCCCTAAGATAAATTGGGCATTGTAAAAGAGTGGGGAAGTAGAAGGCTTCCAATACGGGTGATTTCGAGTATACGCACATACACCACTAGCTATAGATGTAAATTTGCCTACAGTCAGATTACCAAATCCCGTCCAGAACTGTTCTGGATCAAAACACGGCCCATATGTCCCCAACCCAATCTCTGATCCGTGATACTTTACCATCACGCGGCGAAGGATTGTTGAGAATGCATAACCGCCATCACACGCAGCAATAATTCGTCTGAGATTCTTTCTTACGTGTCTGTTCTTGATTTTATAAAGCTTTTCACAAAGCACCGCAATCACACGCTTCATATTTTCCTTTCCTCCCCTCGCAGCGATTCATAAACACCTGATTATTTCTTCCATATAATCCTTGTATTCTTCCAATTTGCTTGTATAAATCTGTTTTGCCTTTTGAACACTCTGAACCATCTCGTTGTATCGCGCCAAATAATCGAAAAACAAATCAATGGCTTCATCAACAGTGATTTTGGCTTTTGCATCAATCAACCATGGATATTCCAGCGATCCATACAAGCCATTAAACTTGCGGCTGTAAGCTACCGGAATTACTGGCACGCCACTTGATATGGCTCCAATGGTCGAATGCATTCTTGCACCCGTGAACAAATCCATGCCTGCGATATAACCTTTTGCATCAACCGGCGAATCATACCGAGGTGCAACATGGCATCCATACTTCCTGGCAAGCAGAACACACACAGCATAGTCATCATCTACTGGGTTAACTTCTGTATTAACATGCGGAAGCATGTGTACTTCAAACCGATTATCTGCAACAAGTTTTTCTAATAACTTATCCACAAACGCCTTATAATCAAAGGAAAGCCCAAAGTAATTTTTTCTGTTGTAACCTCCGTTATACAAAAGCCCTGATACATTAAAACCAATCTTCATCCTTGAGCTATCAAAAACTCTCTTTTCAAAAGGAAGTGCAAAGGCTACATCAATTACTTCTGTAATTTTGCTCTTAAACCCTAGCTCCCTACAGCATTGGTTAGAGGCGTGATCACGCACAAAAATCTGCTTAACTCTGTCCAACGTAATCTTTGCCACAAGTCTTCCCTTTTTTGTTTCAAAGGGACCTATCGTCTGCGGAGCATATACCATAGGCACACGATTCTTCTTCGCAACCCAAACAAGCTGTGATTCCGCCAGCAGTCTTCCAAATCCATAAATATCGGTATATCCATCACCACCACATAAATTAATGGCAAGGTCACAGTCTTTGAAGACCGTGCAGTTGAATAAACGCAGCGGATTTTTCAGCGACTGCTTACAACGGGGATAAATACGGTATTCATACTTGTGCTTTGTAAAACGCTCAAGCGGAATCTGTTCAAGATTGTCGGTTGTTGCAATTATATACTCAGCATCAATAATAAATCTATCCAGCACTTGATCCAGGAGTTTTATATTGGAAATCGCCAATGCGCCGCAGCCAAGGTTCGCCTCCTTGATAATATGCGACACAAGCGCTATCTTTAACCTCTTCATCTCATCCTACCCTCGTCTTTACAATCAAAGCTGACTAATGGTTTTAATAGCCTCAAGGTAAGCAAAACCATCGTGTTCGGTTGGTTCTAGCACAGCTCCTTCAGCCCATTCATTCCAAGCGTTTACTACGATAACATCATCAACATAATTTCTTTTCCGGTCTTCAGCCAACAATGATAAATACTTTCCAAATTTCCCAGGTGTACTTCCCTTTAAAATCATTCCTTTTTTTCCTTTTCGTGGACTATTATCGAATGAAACAAACGCCCCTCTCCACAGTCTTTTACCACCATAAGTTTCTTTATTATTTAGTATCTTTTTCCATACATAATCATAAGATAGAAAATCCGTTATTGCGAACTTCTTGCAAATAACTCTTTTCGCTTTAACCAGATTAGAGACACTGTATCTACATGCACAATGAGGTTCAAACTCAACTAGAACATCAGAATTTATGTCATTTTTTCCATTGTTAAAGGAATTGACAAACTCCACTACATATATTGTTTCAATCCCATTTTCTTGGAGCTTTTTATTCCAATATTCAATCATTTCATTAAATCTTTCGATTCTTATGCAAGAATAGAAGAACATTACTGGTCTGTTATTTATTTTTATGTATCTTTTATCCTTGAAAAATGGAATTAGATATTTAATATGTTCATCCCAATCTTCTTTACCACCAAACTCTTGCTTAATTAAAATACCTGTATCCTTGCCGTCCCATGTTCTTGCCCATGTTTCATTTGCCCAACAGAAACAATACCTTTGATTAATCTCTGGATGATTCAGTAATACCTCACACGGCTTTTCTAATAATAACTTCTGATTAAACCAGTAATGATAATAGCAGAATCCATATACTCCATATTTATTCGCCAATTCAGCTTGTTGTTTTAAAGTTTCGATATTTGTCATATCGTAATAATTACCATTAAGTGGAACTAATGGTTGTTGATGGCCCTGAAATAATGGCTTAGCCTTTTTTACATTATTCCAATCTGTAAAGCCTTTGCCCCACCACTTGTCGTTTTCAGGGATTGAATGATATTGAGGTAAATGCATAGCTATTACTTTCATCTTATTTCTCCATTCCTACTAAATAATCTTTACTCCCCACTTTTTGAAGTAATATTTCATGCTCTGAACATGGTACTTGAATAGAATCTTATTTCCATGTGATCCCTTTTCCCACTTATGTATTATCCTAGCCCCAGGGAAGTACATGAGCTTGGATACTTGATTGACTCTTTTGCAGAGATCAGCATCTTCTACATACATGAAGAAGTTGTCATCAAACCCGTTCAGTTCCTTAAATAAATTCGTCTTAACAACTAAAAAAGAACCCTGTCCAAAAGGCACCTGGAATGGTTTGCTGTAGTCCTTATCCTGGAGGGTATGCTTTCTTATTCTTCCTGGAAACAATCCCTTACAGAAGAAACGGACAAACATATCAAAAACAGTTAGTTCTTCTCTATAAACCAACTGCCTTTTACCATACTCATCTATGATATCCGGGATGACCATTCCAACGTCATTATGCTCATCCATCCAGGCAATAACCTTTGAAAACGCATCCTCACAAAATAGAATATCTGGATTAACGATGGCATGATAATCGCTGTCTATTTTACCAAGTACAGTGTTATGTCCTTTTCCAAATCCCAGATTTTGCCCGGCATCAATATACTCTATATCTCCCCACTTCTCAATATATCTCCTCAACTCCTCAACATCAGACGGAGAAGAAATAGCGACGCCATTATCGACAATGTATATCTTCTTAGTTAATTCTGGTGACGTAAATTGCTCCATTGATGCTATAGCATCTTTTATATCTTCATAATTGTTGTAAGCAACTATACAAGCCGATAATTTAACTGACATTTACTTTTTCTCCCATTATTTCTATAAAAACAACCTCTGTTGGATTACACAGCCTTGGAACTGGTAATGTGTTTGACAGCCCTCTGCTTACTACCAGTTTCTGATCAAAAATTCCACCGTCATATTTCGGTAGAAGCCCTTGGCTTTTTCCATTTACTCCTTTTCCAAATAACCTAATCTGCCCTCCATGAGCATGACTAGATAGGATTAAATCTATCTTTCTGTTTTTTGTATAAAGCCCATAGTTATCAGGATGATGATCCAACAAAATTTTAAACCCTTCTTGTTCTTCAAACTCATCCAACCACGTCACCTCTGGGAACAGAGCCATTGGAACCTTTGGATCAAACTTCTCGCATTTGTGATAAAAATACGAGATCATGCCACCGATTACAATTTCCTCATTGAATCGAATGAAAGAATTATTGAGCAATGTAACCCCAACTTTTTCTATCTCTTCAATATCCTGCCTGCGTAAAAGGTAGTCATGATTTCCAAACGAAAAGAAGGTTGGAGTAATTTCAACTATCTCGCACAAAAATCTCTTTAGCTTTGGACTATCCGACAATGATGTGTTACACAAATCCCCTGCTATACAGATCAAGTCTGGATTATTCGATTGAAGCGTTGGCAAGATATGTGGATTGACTTTACTATGCATATCCGCCAATAGTGCAATTTTTTAGTTTTTGCTAAATGGTGTGTTTAAAACATAATTAACTGTTTTCATCTCCAACTTCCACTTTTCCCATCTATTTCTTGGACCTCTTATCAACTACTAATCTAAACAGCCATTCTTACTTCGCTATCCAGCGTGAGTGTATGGTTGTTTAGTGCAACGCTCGTTTTTCCCTCTCAAGCTATCAAAACTTAAAAGTATCCTTCAACCCAAGCCACTTTTGATCTTTATCACTGAGATTGAGTGCCACGCCATCTACGCTATACCCTTTAGCACTTGCTGTGCCTTGATACGCCCCTTCAACCTTCGGCCACTGGATGCCAATCTCCGGGGCGCTCCAAGCCAAACCGCCCTCATCGTTAGCGTGATAGAAGTTCTTCTGGAAATGCAATCCACGGAGCACGCCTTTCACGCTCATGGACTGATTGTCCTTAACGAAATTGATGTCGATTCCGTTCTCCTCCATATCCCTCTGGCTATAGATCTCCATAAAATATCCACGTGCATCGCCGTGGACAGCAGGGGTGATTACACACAGCCCCTCGATGCCGCCTACGTTCTTTTCAACCCTTATCTGTCCCATTGTCTTTATCCCCCTCTTGTCCCTAACTCCTTACAGCTGTGCTTCCTTCAGATACCGGCTGACTGCATCCTGCCAGGTGGGCAGCGGCTGGAAGCCGTTCTCCACTAGCTTGCTCTTATCCAGTCGGCTGTTGAACGGGCGGGCAGCCTTGCTCAGACCGTACTCCGCAGTTGTCACAGGCATAACCTTCGTTTTCAGGCCATACTGCTTATAGAACTCACAGCAGAAGTCATACCAGCTGATGTAGCCACCCTCATTGGTGGCGTGATAATTGCCGTACTTCTCGGTCTCGCACATATCCACCAGCAACCGTGCCAAGTCATAACAATAGGTAGGTGTACCAATCTGATCATTGACCACCCGAACTTCATCATGGGTCCTGCCCACATTGATCATGGTCTTAATAAAGTTCTTACCATTCAAACCGAAGACCCATGCGATACGGACGATGAAATACTTCTCCAGCGTCTGACTCACCGCCAACTCGCCTTCCAGTTTTGTCTAACCATAAACGTTCAAGGGTTTGTAAACCTTGCAGTCCGGCTGCCAAGGCTCTATACCCTGGCTATCAAACACATAGTCCGTGGACAGGTAAAGCCTCTTGCAGTCGATTGCTTTACAGGCAGCGGCGATATTCTGTGTACCGCCGGTATTGACGGCACGGACCTTCTCCACCTTTTCGTCGCCCTCGGCCATATCCACCGCCGTTCACGCTGCACAGTGGATGACAGCATCCGGCTGAATCTCAGAAATGACCTTCAGCACAGCTTCTTTGTCGGTAATATCCAGACCGACATAGAACATGGTAGTCACAGCAGAGCCGTCCGCAATACCCGCGTGGGCAGGAGCAAGGTCAGAACCAACGCCCTCATAACCTCGTTTATTCAATTCATTCATCACGTCATGGCCGAGCTGACCATTGACGCCTGTTACAAAAAACTTCATCCTTCTCACAACCTCGACCCTTTAGATTTCTGCTTTTGCTTTATACATTGCCTCGTAGTATTTCTGGTAGTTGCCGCTGGTCACGTTGTTCATCCAGTCCTCATGCTCCAGATACCAGTCGATAGTCAGGACAATGCCTTTCTCGAAAGGAATCGCGGGATACCAGCCAAGGTCATTCTTGATCTTGGTGGGATCGATTCCGTAGCGGCGGTCATGACCCAGACGATCTTCCACATGCTTGATGAGTTTCTCCGAAATACCATCGTCCTTAAGACGGTCATGAAGCTGCTCGATGATGGTCTTAACGATGAAGATGTTGGGACGCTCGTTATGACCGCCCACGTTATAGACCTCACCGATCTTGCCGCCATTGGCCACCATATCGATGGCCTTGCAGTGGTCCTCCACATACAGCCAGTCACGGATTTGCATTCCATCGCCATATATGGGGAGCTGCTTGTGATGCTTGACATTGTTGATCATCAGCGGAATCAGCTTCTCCGGGAATTGATAGGGACCGTAGTTATTGGAGCAGCGAGTGATGTTGATGGGCATTCCATAGGTGTCATGGAATGCTTGCACAAAGTGGTCAGCACTGGCCTTGGAAGAAGAGTACGGGCTGTGGGGATTGATGGACGTGGTCTCCATGAAGTACCCCTCCGCACCCAGAGCGCCGTATACTTCGTCTGTACTTACCTGCAGGTACTTCTTACCCTCTTTCCATGTCTTGACGGCGGCATCGTACCAGGCTTCTTTTGCTCTCTGAAGCAGGTTCACCGTACCCATCACATTGGTCTGGACAAAGATTTCTGGATTGGCGATGGAGCGATCCACATGGCTTTCCGCAGCGAAGTTGATGACATAGTCGAAGTCATACATCTCAAACAAAGAAGCCACCAGCTCCTTGTCACAAATATCACCCTGGACGAACACATGGCGGGGATCACGCTCCACGCCCTTAAGGTTTTCCAAGTTACCCGCATAGGTCAGTTTGTCCAGATTGACAAGCAGGATGTCGTCATACTTTTTCAGCATATAGTAAACAAAGTTGGAGCCGATAAAACCGGCGCAACCGGTAATCAGATACTTTTTCATGTACATTCTCCTTTATCTGTTTGTGTGTGTTAATGCAGTACATCGAGATATTTGCCGTCCAGAACATCCTTCAAATACTGGCCATACTGGTTCTTCTTAAGGACTTCATAAACTTTCAGCACATCCTCACGGCTGATCCAGCCATTCAGATATGCGATTTCCTCCAAGCAGGCAATCTTGCGATGCTGATGCTGCTCGATGGTTTTCACAAAATTAGTCGCATCCACAAGGCTCTCATGTGTGCCGGTGTCCAGCCAGGTAAAGCCCTGACCCAACAGCTCCACGTTCAGCGTACTGTCTTCCAGATAGATGCGGTTCAGGTCGGTAATCTCCAACTCGCCGCGGGCAGAGGGCTTGAGGTTCTTTGCATACTCCACTACACGGTTGTCATAGAAATACAAGCCTGTGACACAGTAATTGCTCTTCGGATAAACAGGCTTTTCCTCAATTGAAATCGCCTTTCCGTCCTTATCGAACTCCACAATGCCGAACCGTTCTGGGTCGTCCACATAGTAACCAAACACAGTGGCGCCCTTGCCGGACTCTGCGTTCTCCACAGCGGCTTTCAGGCGATTCTTCAAACCATGGCCAGCAAAGATGTTATCACCCAGCATCATAGCCACAGTATCATTGCCAATAAAATCAGCACCAATAATAAACGCCTGCGCTAGTCCGTCCGGGGAGGGCTGGACAGCGTAGGTGAGGGTGACACCGAACTGATGACCATCACCCAGCAAGTCCTGGAAGCGAGGCGTATCCTGTGGCGTGGAGATAATTAGAATATCCCGGATGCCTGCATTCATAAGAACAGACATCGGGTAATAAATCATAGGTTTGTCGTAAATCGGTAGGAGCTGTTTGCTCGTTACCTTCGTCAACGGATACAGACGTGTACCGGAACCACCGGCCAGAATAATACCTTTCATAACTCTTCTCCAAATCAGTTTATTAATACATTTATTTACCGCTTTTCACGCCTAGCCCTTCTAAATCAAGTAGCTATGTTTCTTAAGTCCGGTCTATTACTTGCTTTTTTGCTCTTATATACACTTCATAACAAGCTATTGGAACAACCACGCCGACAACTCCGTAGTAAAGCCATAAATTGCCCGAAATTTTGATGCTAGAATACCAAGCAATTAATAGCATCGGATTGTCTGTCAATAAACAGTAAACCGCGGATACCAGTTTAAAGCTCAGAAAATGAAGTAAAACGACAGGCAAGGAGTGCTGTCCAATATATCTCAAGCCATTTCCAAGATTTATTTCACTAATTAAATCTGCTACGAAATATAGCATAATCCAGCCAAATAAAGATGCAAAAAGATATAGAACAGCACTTGATACATATCCAACCAAGCAAGACATAATAGTATCAATTGAAAAGCTAATTGCTTTTATTCGAACTAATTCATAGAATAGGCAACATAAAACAAAAACAAGGGATAAAATAGCTTTTCTGTATTTGGGGCAAAACTTTTTTATCAAATACTCCAATACTTCCTCTTTTCGTACGACAGCGCCGGAATATTTTCTCTTATCGAAAAAACTGTGGACAATCATTCCAGTATTCATAATATCTTCATGATTTCTACAGCAATCTTTCTGCCAAGTAATCCATTTAGTCTATTTCTCAAGGCCTCTCCATCCATCAACGCAGTACAAAAAAATTCTCAAATCAACACTTGAAATGTTCATTCTTTCTATCAACTTATTAATGTTAATTGTAGCAAAAAGCCCACACTAGACCGCCAAAAAGCACCCCCGCGCAGGCCCAATCTATCCTATCTATTTCTCCTCATTTATTTCACTCCAACCAGACCTACCCACCAGTAATACCTCATCCAAACCGTCCTTCCTCCTCACATCGCCCCTCTCCTAAAAACCACCACCCCCACCGTCTTCACCAATATCTTCACATCCAACCCCAAACTCCACCCCACAATATACTCCCGATCCAACCTCACCACTTCCTCAAAGTCCGTAATATCGCTCCTCCCGCTCACCTGCCACATCCCGGTGATTCCCGGCTTCGTCGCCAGCCTCACCCTATGCCGTAAATCATACTTCTCCCACTCATCCACCGTCGGCGGCCTGGTCCCCACCAGGCTCATATCCCCTTTCAGCACATTCCAAAACTGCGGAAACTCATCAATGGAGTATTTCCGTATAATCCCCCCAATTCCCTTCTCTCCCCCAATAATCCTGGGATCATTGTCAATCTTGAACATCATACCGCCCTTCACGCGGTTCTGTTCCATCAGTTCCTTCTTCCGCTTCTCCGCATCCATATACATGCTGCGGAATTTATACAATTTAAACTTCTTCCCATTTTTCCCCACCCGCACCTGCGAAAAAAATATCGGTCCGGGGGATTTTATGTAAATACAGGGGGCCACCACGACGTACAGGAGTCCTGTGATCAGACATCCCACCACGCCGCCCGCAATATCCATGGTCCGCTTCAAAAACGCCTGCTTCCAGCTTGCCATATTAATACTGCTGGTCAGCACCGTATAAGTGCCGATCCGCTCCACATGGTGTTTTTTCCCGCTTAACTTGGCAACTTCCACCAGCTTTAAATGAACCGTCACGCCCATCTCAATAAAGTCGTTGAGCAGCTCCTGGGGCAACGGTATCTCCTCCGGCAGGTTGACAAATATCTCGTCCACCCACTCCCGGCAGACGTATTCGGCCACCGTTTCACCGTTGGCCACCACCGCCACTCCCCTGTAAGTTTTTTCATTATTTTTGTCATCGTCAATCAGGGCCACCCCTACAACCTGGAAGCCCTCGTAATTGTTGGCGAGTATGTTTTGTACCACGGTGTCCACCATGGTTCTGGAGGTCAGAATCAAAAGGGACCGTTTTCCCCTCGCTCCCACTCCCCTGGCTTTCAGCCAGCGTTTCCACCCGATTCTGGCGGCGTAGGTGAACGCCAGATAGATCACGCCGGTCAGCACCAGCGTCAGGCGCGAATAGTTCTCCCCCTTCTGCGTGGCAAACAGATAAAATGCCCCGATGAGAATTACCAGACACACATGTTTGACCGCACTCGAAAATTCGCGGTAATACCCCCGCTTCAACACGTTTTTAAAGCTCTCGCCAAAAAACGTCACAAATATCTGGATCAGCACAAAAACAAAGGCCATATTGCAGTAGAGCTGGTGCACATAGGGCCAGCCAAATCCATGTCGCAGCCAATAGGCCGCGACATAGGCCGCCTGCAGACAAAATCCGTCAAGCAGGGTGAAGTCCCAGTGCTTCAGCCAGCCACGATCCGCTTTTCTATACATTTTTCATCACTACCCTTTTTCTCTCCCGTAAAACGCTCCCACATACCGAGAAACCAAAGGGAGACCTCAAGGCCCCCTCTGGCCCTCTGCGCATCTGCGCTGATGTCAAATTCTTGTAATTACTTCTTGTAAACCACAGAAAGTGTACCGGAACCGGGGATGTTCACCGCCACGGTCTTGGTAACCGGATCTACTTTCAGTGCGGGAAGCAGAGTCCACTGTCCCGTAACGTTGTTGTAGAACAGAACTTCCACATTGGTCAGTCCCTCTACCAGGTTCGGCACATACAGAGATACCTCTGCCGCTGTGTCCTTGACCGCTCCGGTGGCCGCATCCTTGGTCACGATTGCATGGGTGCCGGTCAGCGCATTGTAACCGCTCACGTCCACGCCCTGAATGACCTCGCTTAAGGCCTTTCCGGCGTTGATATCGTTGATCGCAGCTACAACGTTCTCCGGAAGTCCCGCGGTAGCGGATCCCGGATCCTTTGCGAATCCGATGGCGATATCGCCTACAACCGCCTCGCCCTTGGAGTTAACCGTTACCGGTACTCCGGTTGTGGTTACGGTGTCCACGGCCACGCCGATGGTACTTCCGTTGGGTGCGGCACTGGTGGTCGCTCCGGTGGTCTTGACGCCGGTGGAAGACACCGTAACGGTGCTCTCGGACTTGGTGCTGCTTGTGGTTGTGGTGGTGGTCGCTGAGCTTCCGCCGTCATCACTGGATGAACTGCTGGATGCGAATACACACATCGGCTGGGAAGCCAGAGCCGCCGCCAGGATTAAAGCAGCAACGCTTTTCTTTTTCATAGCTTTTCCTCTCCTTTCTACTATGATTATTTATCCAATAAACAGCATAAATGCTGGTTATTGCCTCATCACTCGATCTCCCGGTAAAATAAATCCAGGATCACGGGGATCATGGCCTCCTGATCCACATAGAACTCGTCGTAGCGGGCGGTGGTCACGCCGCTGCCGGGCAGGGTATAGAAATCGCCGGAACCCAGCTGCTGGGTGTTCAACACGTCCAGGGCCGCCTTCAGGTACTGGTCTTTTTGCATATCCGTCACCATGTGATCCTGAATGCTGTCCAGCAGGCGGATCAGAATACTGTCGTCCTCCGCTGCTTTTGTCTTGAGGGCGGCGAAAAAGCCCTCCATATATTGCTGGTGCCGGTCCATCCGAAACAGGGCCGTGTTATCCTGGTGAATGTCCCGGTAGCGCACAAAGGTTTCCGCCTGCTTCCCCTTCAGGGTTACGGTCTCCCCCAGCTTAAGCTCCGGATCGCGTGTGGCAAGCCCCGGCTCCTCAATGGTCACCGTGACCCCTCCCACGCCGTCGTTGAGCACGGAAATGCTGTCGGTGTCCACCGCCATATAGTGGTCAATGGTTAAGCCGCCCAAAAGCTCGGAGACGGCCTCCACCGTGTACTCACAGCTGAGTTCCCGCCCGTCGCCGTAGGCGTAGGCTAATGTGAGGTGCTGTACGTCCTTGCCCAGCACATTTCCGCTCAGATCCGTCAGCGTGATGCGCGTCATGGTATCCCGGGGAATCATCAGGATTTTTACCGTATTTCTGGCGGTGTCCTGGGCCAGCAGAAACAGCCCGTCCGACTGTCCGCCGAAGCCGGTGGTCGTCTTCTCCCCCAGCCCGGAGCGGTCCACCCCGATGCACAGGATGGCTTTCACGTAGGAGTTGCGCCGGTATTTTTTGCCGCCGTATTCGATTACATTTTCTGCCAGAAACTGTTCCGGCTCCTCAAGGCTGTGCTGCCGGGCGGCGATCTCCGCCTCCTGGGCTTTGCGCTGGCGGTACAGGTGAACCGTGACTCCAGCGGCCCCCGCCAAAAGGACCACGCCCAATACCGCGGCGGCAGCCTTAAACCGTTTCCATTTTCGACCGCGGTCATTCATTCCGGTCACCCTTCCGTAATCTCGCTCTTATCATATTTTGCGTATTTCTCGTAGCGGGAGTATTTCCCGTATTTGCCGTAGCGCGTGTAATAGCCGTAGCTGTTATACTCCGGATCGATCTTGTTGAGCACCACGCCCAGAATCCGGCAGCCGCTCTTCTCCAGCTGGTTTTTGACCCGCTGCTCCAGGCGGTAGCTGACCGCTCCGCTCTCCACCACCATCACCGCCCCGTCGCACTGGCGGCCCACGATGGCGCCGTCAATCAGGTTCCCCATAGGGGGCGTGTCGATAATCAGATAATCGTACTCCTGACGCATCTGCCGGATCAGCGCGCCAAACAGCTCCTCCTCCAACAGCTCCGCCGGGTTGGGCGAATAAGGGCCGGAGAAGATCATGTGGAGATTCTCAACGCTGGTGGCATAGCGGATCTCCTCCAGGGGCTTCTGTCCGCTCAGATACTGGGACAGGCCGCAGACTTCATCCTCCAGCTGATACCGGGATACGAGCACGGACTTTCGGATATCCGCGTCGATTAGCAGCACCCGCTTGCCGATCTGAGCCAGGGAGGAGGCCAGGGCAAACGCCATATCGCTCTTTCCCTCGTCGGGCAGAGCGCTGGTCATCATAATCACCCGGATACCGCTCCCGCAGAACTGGATATTGGTTCTCAGCGTCTTGATCGCTTCATTATAATGGTAGTCATCCTTCATGCTCCGGTTCAGAGCAACCGTCTGTCTCATCGGACTTTTTCCTCCCTTTTCTTCTTCCTGGATCTTCCGGAAGGGGTCTGAGTCTTTTTGCGGGACTTGGAGGACACCATAGCTTCCTTGTCCTCCGGAGTCTCCCCCTTACGCGCAGGCACAGAGGCCAGAACGGTCAGGCCCAGGTACCGGGTCACATCCTCCTCCGTCCGGACGGTGTCGTTTAACACCACCCGCGCCGTGACAAAACCGCACACCAGCAGCACGCCCAAGAACCCTCCGATCAGGGCGTTCTTCGTGTTGCTGGGGCTCGTCTTTAAGAGGGGCACCTCGCCGTCCTCAATCAGCTTGGGCGGCACCATCTCCATGATATCTCCCACGTAATCCGAGGCGGTGGCAGCAACCTTATCCGCAATGGCCTTTGCCATCTGCGGGTCCGGGTCCATCACGCTGATGGACAGAATCCGGGTATCCGCCGGGTTGTCGATAGTGATCTTTTTCTTCAAATCTTTATAGGTAGTGTTCAGCTCCAGCCCCTCGATCACATCCTCCAACACAGGACGGCTGGTCACAATGATCTTGTAGTCCTTTGTCAGCTGGCTTCCGATCTGCAGGTCGGCCAGGGACGTCAGCGTGGTCTCTTTGGAGAGAATGTACACCATCGCGGTGGACGTGTACTGCGGTGTCAGCACAAACGCGCTGAACGCGCCCGCAGCTCCGGCGCACAAAACCGCCACCCCAAGGATGACCCATATTTTTCGTTTCAGTTCCATGAACAGCTCGAAAAGGTCAATCTCAATCTCTTCATTGTCATTCATATACGTTTCCATCTCTTATGTACCTACCCCATTCTCTCATTTTTCATAATCGCAAGTGGGTTGTCCCACACCATGGCCCGCAGCCGGCGCTCCCCCACATGCTTTTGCAGCCATGCCATGGGCTTTTCCAGATCGGGCTTGCGGTAGTCCACCCGGTGCATATCCGTGGCCAACAGATGGATACAGCCGCCCTCCACCTTTTTCCTGCACCACCTCACGCCGGGATCCCAAAACGGACCTGCAAGGCTGTCATAATTCATCTGCATACGGCAGTCGCACTGGACCAGCTCCCGGAAGTTACCTTCGTCCCGCAGGCACAGATAGCGCTCCACATGGGCCAGCACCGGCACATACCGGGCCATAATCAGCTTGCGGACTCCCTGGTAGAGCTGCCGGTAGGACACGCCCGGGTCGAATTCAACCAGCACATACCGGCTGCCCGCCAGCGTCAGCGCCTGGCCGCTCTTCAAGGCCTCTGCCAAACCCTCATAATAATAGGTCTCATGACCCGGCAGTATTTCAAAATCTCCGTAAATCGCCTGGGCCCTGGCGTTCAGCCGGTCCGCCAGCTCTGCCAGTCCCCCGCTCCCTCTTCTTCTGGAATAATGGGGCGTGGCGATGATTCGGCGGATCCCCTGGCAGTATGCCATGGACAGCATTGTCTCAGACTCTTCCATGCCGCGGGATCCGTCGTCCACGCCCGGAAGGATATGTGCATGGATATCAATCAATTCCATTTGGTTACTCCTTTAACTTCTGACCGGAGTATCTTCGGTACAGGTTGTCAAGATAAGGAATCATATTCCTCGCCCACGGATATTCCGGCATATAGGTCCCGGAATATGCGTTCAGAAACGCAGGCTGCTCCCTTATGAATTCATAAAAATCGCAGATAAACCGGTCGGTGTCAACCGCATAGCTGCCCCGCCTTTTGATGACAATATCCGCGATCTCATATTCTACCAGCGTCCTGTGAAGCCTGTGGTACACAACCCGCAACGTATTTCTGGCACGGGTTTCCTCCGAATTTTCATAGAGCAGATACGCCATCTGTGCCAGAGAAACGCTGCTGCCCTTTTTCTCCACCAGCACCGCCAGCATCTCTTTTGCTTTGCCACTCGGGAAGTAAACAATCCTGCCATCCACGTATACATCAAAGCCGTCAAAGGTCTTGACATACACCCGTCTTTCCCCTCTATTCATCTCTACACCTCATTATGTGTAAATAATTGTGGCCTTTCGTGTAACGGTATATCATGACGTTGGATACAGAAACGTTACATTTTAGTTACAAACGCAGCCGGTTTCACCCATAAATTGTATTTCTTTTAATATTTGTACTTTTTTGTAAAAAATACGTTTTTTTGCATGAAAAAAAGAAGATGCGTCTTTAAAAAGGTCACAATATTTTGATTTGGTATCCGCCTGCCATTATATCTGAAATCCGAACAGAACATTCTCCCCCCGGCCCCGCCTGCGGCTGATCGCATCAAAAAAAGACATAACCACAATTCCTGACTGTGGTTATGTCTTCCCATCGTTCCCCTGTTTGCTCCGGCTACGAGTCCCCCTCGTGGTCCGGCAGCTGGTTTTCATCGTAATATTTTCTCAGCAGATTGGACAGCGTCACCTCCGCCCAACTGTACTCCGGCATATACTCGCCGAGAAAAAAATTGCTGCTCCCCTCTGTGCGCGCTTCCATCTCATAGCTGTCACACAGAATCCGGCTGCAGTCGACCGCGTAAATCCCTCTTCCTCTTTTTAAAATATCCTCGATCTCATAACTCTTAAGCGTTTTGGTCAGGCGGTTAAACGCCGTGTGAACCAAACGTTTGGCCTTTCGGATATCCTTTTCATTCTCGAACAGATTTTCCGCTAACTGACTCAGGGGCACAAACCTGCCTTTCCGGTCCACCAGAAATGCAAGCAGTTCTTTGGCCTTTGCGCTGGAAAAATAGACCATCTTTCCATCTTTATACAGATCAAATCCATCGAACGTCTTGATATACACTTTTCCTGAAACATTTTTATACATCCACAAACACACCCCTGTCAACATACTCGTTCTGTCAACACTCTACTGTCATGTATTGATTATACCATATAATATACGCTTTGGGGATGACATCCCCCCCCCCCTCATGATCTTCCAAAAACCGTTGTCAAACGCCCGCAGAAACGCAAATAACCCATTACACACAAAAAAAGACCCGGCAGCTTTCACCTGAGTGAAAAACACCGGGTCCATATAGCTGGGCTACTTGGATTCGAACCAAGAAAATGACGGAGTCAGAGTCCGTTGCCTTACCATTTGGCGATAGCCCATCAACACAACGAAATGTATTATACAATAGTTTTTCATTTATTGCAAGGGGATTTTTAATTTTTTTTGATTTTTTTGCCACCGTTTTCCGCTTCCCGGCCCCGCCCCAAAACCTGCGCCTCTGCGGCCCGTTCCAGACCGGCGGATCGGCCGCTTCAGCCCCCGGTCCGCCGCACCGTCAAAAGCTGCTGAAGGCGTTTCATCGAGCGGGAGTAGCGGGACAATTCCGTAGCCAGCGGCAGTCCCAGGGCCTTTGCCACCTCCCGATGTTTCATCCCCGCGGCCGCGTACAGGAGCACGATCTGGCGGTCCTGCTCCTTCAGCTCGTCCAGGGCCCGCAGCAGTACCTGGCGGTCCGCCGCCTGGTCGATCTGCTCGCAGTTTTTTCCCTCCTCGCAGTCCTCCAGCTCCGACAGTCCAAACTCCGCCCATCTGCGCTGCTCCCGAAACCGCATGTAGCACAAATTCCTGGCAATGGTGAACACCCAGGCCAGCGGTTTCCCCTGAGGCCGGTATTCTGTAGCGTCGGTCCAGATCTTCAGATAGGTTTCCTGCAGCACGTCCTCCGCCTCATGGCTGTTTCTGGTCAGCGACAGGATGTAGCTGTGCACCGGCCGGACCGTGCAGAGATAAAACTGTCTGAACGCCTCCTCATTTCCGGCCGCAATCTCCTTTAACAGCGCTTCCTCCGTCATGTGGATCCCCTTTCAGGGATTAGCCTTATTTCTGCGCCTCCGCCAGATAGCTGTTCTCAACCGTGATCACACAGGCGCAGCGTGGGTCGCGTTTGCGGACCGCTGCGCTAATCCTCGCTTTTAAGTTGTCCTGAACCGCCGCTTTATATTCCCTGGGAACCACTAAATCGAAAATTAAATTGATGTGCTCCACCCCATCCACCATGCGGAAGTCGTGAAAGCTCAACCGGCTGTCAAGCTCCGTCAGAACCTCACCAAGCATATCCCGAAATTCCCGGATCCGGCCGTCATGGGTCTCCACCGGATCCATATGGATCACCAAAAGCAGACCGAACCGCCTTGCCGCTTCGTGTTCAATCTGGTCAATCACCTCATGGGAGCGCTCCACATTCACGTCGTTTGGCACCTCGGCGTGGATGGACGCCATGCTCTTGGAAGGCCCGTAGTTGTGAACAATCAGGTCATGGGTTCCCAAAATGCCCTCAAAGCTCTCCACAAAATTGGTGATCTGCTCGTACAGCTGGGGATCGATGGCCTCGCCGATCAGCGGCGCCAGCGTATCCTTGGCGATATTCACGCCCGCGATCATAACTACCACCGACACGGCAATGCCCACGATGCCGTCGATGTTCACGCCAAAGATGCCAAACACCGCGATGGACAGCATGGTGGCCGAGGTCGTGACCACATCCCCCATAGCGTCCGCCGCAGTCGCCAGCATCACCTTGGAATTGATCCGTTTCCCCAGCGTCCTGTTGAACAGCGAGAGCCAGAGCTTCACCGCCACGCTGAGGGACAGGATCACAATGGAAATCCATTTAAAGGACATGCTCTCCGGATTCAAAATCTTGTTCAGCGACGTTTTAAACAGAGAAAATCCCACCTGAATGACAATAAACGCCACGATAAAGGCCGCGATATACTCGATGCGCCCGTGTCCAAAGGGATGGTCGTCGTCCGCCGGTTTTTCCGCCATCTTGACCCCAATAAACCCGATAATGGAGGAGGCCGCATCCGAAAGGTTGTTAAACGCATCCGCCATCACGGAAATACTGTTGATCAGCAGCCCGATCAGCAGCTTTGCGCCAAACAGCAGCACGTTGCAGAAAATCCCCACCATGCTGGAGAGCGTGCCATAGGCAGTGCGAACCTGCACTGCCTCCGTCTGTTGGTAATCTTTTACAAATCGTTTTACTAAAAATTCCGTCATTTCTCTTCCTCATACTGTACATTCATCAGGCACAGCCCCTCCGGCGGCGCCGTAAATCCCGCTGCACTTCTTTCCTTTAATTCCAACACGGCTTCCAGGCTGTCCGCCTCCCGCTTTCCCAAACCCACCTCGATCAGGGTCCCCGCCAGGATCCGCACCATCTGTTGTAAAAAGCCGTTGCCCGTAACATCCACCGCCAGCGCCTTTCCATCGCACAGACGGATCAAACGGATCGCCGTTATGGTGCGGACCGTGGACTTCTTCATCTTTTTATTGCCGCAGAAGCTTTTGAAATCATGGGTTCCCAGAAGCGTCCCGGCCGCCCGCTCCATCTGCCCGATGTCCAGCTGCTTTCCCAGGCCGTAGAAATAGTCCCGCTGAAACACGTCCGTCTTGCCGTCCATCCAAATCTGGTACCGGTAAGTCTTCCGGCAGGCGTTTAAGCGGCTGTGAAAACGTTCCGGGGCGGCCGTCAGCTCCAGAACGCAGATGTCCTCCGGCAGATACCGGTTCAGGTACGCGCGGATTTCTTCCGGCTCCCGCGCCTGTTTCAGATGGAAATTCGCCACCTGCCCTCTGGCGTGGACGCCGCCGTCGGTCCGGCCGGAACCGTATACCTCCACCGTCTCCTCCGCCAGCCGCCCCAGCACGGCCTCCAGCTTCCCCTGTATGGTCCGGTCCGTGTTGCCCTGCCTCTGCCAACCGTCGTAGCGTGTGCCGTCGTACTGCAAAATCATTTTATAATTCATCTCAGCCGCCTCCTGTTTCCATGTGACCTCGCGCGCCCCAAAAGACACATCAGGCCCAGACCGGTCCACATACCGGCCAGGTCCAGCCAGACGTCGCTGATCTGCCCGGACCGCCCCCGCACGAACAGCTGGATGGTCTCGTCCACAAACGGCAGCCATATGGCCGCCGCAATCACCGAACGCAGCGGAATCCGCCGCTGCCGCGCCATAACCTGGACATTCCTGCACAACAGAATGCCCATCCCCATATATTCCATAAAATGCGCTGTCTTGCGAACCATATGCTCCGTGGGCATCTGCCCCGATAAATGGAGCCCGTCCCAAATTTTGGCAATTATTTGCAGCACCGCGCCGCTCTCCCGGGAGGACAACTCCGCCGGAACCATGGAGTGGCCGTAGACGAACAGCACATAGAGAATCAATGCCGCCTGCCAGAATAACTCGTTATGCCAAACTCCCCTCACCTGTCTCATTCTTACCGCCATATTCACCTCTGCTTAAGACGCTTATTTTGCCCATTATAGTACAGTTTTTCAAATATGGCAAGAGCCGGCAGAGTAAAATGCCACCTGCCGGCTCCGATCCATTAATGTTCTTCTTTATCCCGCGCCCCGTTAATATGTTTCACTCTCTCGTCCAGCTTATAGACCGCCGCCCCGAATGCAACCACATGGGTAAGGTTTCTGGCCGTGACCTTTTCCGGATCAATTTTCGTCCCCCGGCACAGCCGTTTCAGGCTCTTGTGAATCGCCGCCCGATCCCAAGGCTTCCCGGTCCGGCTGCTGAAAATCGGCCCCTCTTTTAGTTTCATGGACTCCACAAACGCGGCCAGCTCCTTGCGCAGCGCGTTGGGCAATACCACCACCTTGCTGCTGTTTCCCCGGGGAATCAGGAAAAATCCCTGCTCCACTGCCTCAGGCGTAATATACTGGTGCTCGCTGACGCTGATCTTGGTCAGCGCCAATATCTGGATCAGATAATACAGGCGCGGGTTGCGCTGAGACTTTGCCGCGTTCAGCAGGCTCCTGTATTCCGAGGTAGTCAGCTCCATGCCTGCGTTGGAAACCGTGCTCCGGTTGATCTTAGGCACGTCCATGCGAACTTTCCAATCCGCAAAGCGGAAGAAGGTGTTGACTGCCACAATCTTGGAACACGCCCCCCTGGGCGTATAATGCTCCATCAAATAGCGCTGATACGCCTGGCAGGTCTCCTCATCCACCGTTTCACTGCCCTGATAGTTGTAAAACTGCTGCAAATCCCCCTTGTATTTTTGACAGGTTGCCTTTGAATAGCCGTTCGCTCCAAGATAATGATCGTACCGGAGCAAAAGATCCTGGGTCATCACATAGCACATAACTTAATACCGTCCCTCTCGTCCGAAGTCTGTCCATAACGGACATCCCCGGTCTTCTTTTGTTTTCAACATACGAGTGACATTTCTCCCGTCCTGCTCTGCCTGTATCCAGAACATTCCTCAAATCAGAAACTTCATATAATAGATATTATAGCGTGTTTCTGCATTTTCTGTCAAGAAAAATGCTATTATAATGCACTGCGGGTCCCCTGGGGGGATTGGTAATATTCGTAGTAGTTTGTGCTAAAAAAGTTCAATTTGATCATGATTTGGAAAAACTCAAAAATTATTTGAACGAAATATGATCATTTAACTTTCTATAATATCTATTACTGGAAGCAATGAACGATATTTTGTTATTTACATAAAGTCATTTATATAGACAATCCCATCCGATGACGGACATAAAAAAAAGAGGCGTCTCCAACGTCATCTCTCAACTTTGGAAACACCTGCTCATCATTTCATCAATTTCTATCCGGCTTAACGTCCAACCTTCGATTTCCCACCTGACAAAATCCCGCTGGCAGCCACCAGATCCACCGCCTGACGGATCGCATCCTCGTCCTGCACCAGCGCCAGGCGCACATAACCCTCGCCGGAGGGACCAAAGGCGCTGCCCGGCGTCACAATCAGCCCGGCCTTCTCCACCAGATCCATGGCAAATGCCTCGGAGGTCTCATACCCGGACGGAATGGCAGCCCACACGAACATTGTGGCCGCAGGGCGCTCCATGGGCCAGCCGATGGCGGTAAAGCCGTCGCAGAGACAGTTGCGGCGGCGGACATAAGCTTCCCTGGTGCTCTCCACACAGGACTGGTCCCCGGTAATGGCCGCGATGGCCGCCTGCTGGATGGGCAGAAACATGCCGTAGTCCATGTTGGACTTAAGCCGCTTTAATTGGGCCACCACCTCCCGGTTGCCCAAACAGAAGCCGATGCGCGCCCCGGCCAGGCCATAGGTCTTGGACAGGGAGTTGAACTCCACGCCCACCTCCCGCGCGCCCGGGAAGCTCAAAAAGCTGCCACAGCTCTTCCCATCAAACACCAGCTCGCTGTAAGCGTTATCGTGCAGCACAATGATCTGATACTTCTTGGCAAATGCCACCAGCTCCTCGTAAAAGCTGTCCGGAGCCAGGGCCGCCGTGGGGTTGTTGGGGTAGGATACGATCATGAATTTAGCCCTGCGGGCCACCTCCCCGGGAATATCGTCCAGACGGATCACATAACCGTTTTCCTTTTTCTGGGGCATATAATAGAGCGTTGCCCCAGCAATCCGCGGCCCATCCCCGAACACCGGATAGCAGGGGTCCGGCACCAGCACAGTGTCCCCCTCGTCCACGATGGAGAGCGCGATGTGAGCCAGCCCTTCCTGGGACCCCAGCAGGGAACAAATCTCGGTCTGCGGGTCCAGCTTCACTCCGTAGCGCCGGTCATACCATGCGGCCACCGCGTCCAAAAGAGCGGTCTGGTCGTTGATCGCGTAAATATAGTTCTTCTCCTCCGCAGCGGCCCTGCAGAGAGCCTCCCGGATATGAGCGGCCGGCGGAATGTTGGGCGCGCCTATGCTCATGTCGATCACCGTCTCCCCGGCAGACACCTTGCGCCTGCGCACTTCCGAAAGCTTTGAAAAGATTCCCTCGCCAAAGAGGTCCATCCGTTTTGCAAATTCCATGTCCTCATCCTCCTCGTCAATATCCCAGCAGACACACGATCACCGGCAGAAAGACCGCGGGCAGCATGTTGCCGATTTTCAGCTTGCTGTTTAAAACCAAATTCAGTCCCAGGGCGAAGATCAGGATCGATCCGATGAAGGAGATCCGCCCAATCATCAGCTCGGTCAGATACGGCCGCACCACGCCGGCCAGCAGCGTGATCGATCCCTGGTAGATGGCTACCGGGAAAATGGAAAACGCCGTGCCGATGCCTAAGGCCGCGGTGAAAATGATGGAGAGAACGCCGTCCATGACCGCTTTGGTAAACAGCGTGCTGTAGTTATGGGTCAGTCCATCCTCCAGCGCGCCCACAATGGCCATGGCCCCCACGCAGAACAGCAGGGAACTGCTCACAAATGCCTCCACAAAGGTGCCCGAGGCCTTCCCCGCCGGTATTTTCGACTTGCACCAGATTCCCAGCTGCTCCAACCGGTCCTCGATGTCGATCCACTCGCCCAGAGCGGACCCGATCACCATGCAGAGCACCATCACCAGGGTGTCCCGGGTATCCAGTCCTCCGGCCGTGACAGTCATCATTCCTTTCAGCGCCCCGGAGATCCCCACAAAGATCACGCACAGCCCCACCGCGCTGGTAATCGTATCCTCCAGGTGCTTCGGAAGTCCTCCCTTCACCAAAAGCCCAATGACACAGCCTCCCAGAATCGCCGCCACATTCACAATCGTTCCCAAACCGCTCATACTCTGATCTCGCCCTTCTTATATTATATCTTTATCTGCCTTTGCAGCTCATTTCGCCCATTATAGTACAAATTTCAAAATCTGACAAGCGCTTAAACGAAACGCAAACTGTCTACAGCTGTCTACCGTTTTAGCACCATCCAAAAAATAGCGGAAACCTTGATTTTACAAGTTTTCCGCTGCAAATAAAAAAAGCGCGAGACGGGATTCGAACCCGCGGCCCCCACCTTGGCAAGGTGGTGCTCCACCCCTGAGCCACTCGCGCATATTTTGTATTCGTCGGGGTGACAGGATTCGAACCTGCGACCTCCTGGTCCCAAACCAGGCGCTCTAGCCAAGCTGAGCCACACCCCGTCATCACCGCTTACGAATAAATTATGAAATTATCAATTTAAACGTACCCTCAAAACCACATATTGAATGATGTTTAAAACCTATACCGTTTTG
>NZ_CABJCG010000031.1:4676-41093 GCF_902364025.1 Enterocloster lavalensis | reverse complement strand
CCTCAAAGCAAGCTTTTGAGTGGACCTGAACAGCGTATTCCTTCAGGAATACGCTGTTCAGGTCCACGATCCGCCCACTTTTGTGCTGTCGGGGCCTTAGCACCATGACTCCCCGGAGTCTGTCTGCAATCCCCCTCCCCCGCCATGGGCGTCCCCCTTCCGCCTCACAACTCAAACCGATCCATACTCTCCGTATAAATCTCAATAAACTCCTTCGCCTGCCTCAACACCTCCGCAACCTTCTCCTTCTTCGCCATCATCCGCCCATACCCGCCGGAAACGCTGATACAGGCCACCACCGCTCCCTCCGCGTTAAACAGCGGCGTCGCCATACAAAACAGCCCTTCCTCGTACTCCTCGTCGTCATACGCAAGTCCGCTCTCCCGTATCCATTCCCGCTCCTTCTCAAAAGCCTCCCTGGTAATAATCGTCTTAGCCGTCCGTTTCCTCAAATCCTGCCTCTTAAAATACGCCGCCAATTTCTCATCGTCATAATACGCCAGCGCCGCCTTCCCGATTGCGGAACAGTACATCGGTGAAATGGGAATGGTCTTGATGGACAGCACCGAGCTGTTGGAATACGTGCTGTAGATTGAGAGCATGGCGTTCTCATACTCGATGGCCAGGTTCACATTTTCATCCACTTCCTTCATAATCCGATCCATATACGGCTTGCAGATGTCGATCAGATGCAGGTCCTTGCTGGCGCTGCGCCCCAGCTTGATCAGAAAGCAGCCCAGCTGATAGCCCTCGTTCTCCGAGCACTCCACCGCGTTCCACTCCTCCAGCGAATTTAACAGACGGAACACCGTAGCCTTAGGCAGGCTCAAATCCTTGGCCATCTCCGAAATTCCCACCGGCTTGTCCTTCCCCGCCAGATAGTCCAGAATCTCCATGGCCCTGCCCACCATCACAATCCCGGTTTTGTCTTTAGTATACATGGCTCTCTCCCCTTCCAATTCCTGTAAATCATTAGCCTCCGAAAACGGCCTGCACTTTAATACCCATTATATGGGGCGGCATTTTCTTTGTCAAACACATCTTAAAACCGCGCCGCGACCCGTTCCGTCCGCTCCCGCCCCTCACAAGTCTGCCTGAAAAAAGCGGCCCGCATACGCAGGCCGCCTCTCATTCATTTTTATCAAACAGACCCGAAACGCCGATTACGCTTCGCTTCCGTCTCCAACCTCGTCCATCTCGTCCAACGCGATCTCGTCGTCCTCGCCTTCCATATCGTCGATGTCCAGCACTTCCTCGGCCACGTTGTCCTCGTTGATAGCGCTGTTCTCATCCGGCTCCTCTGCCGTCAGGTCGTCGTCCTCGGAGAGTACGATCTCCTCCTCGGCGATCAGCTCGGTGTCCAGCTTCACCTTGCGGTAACGCTTCATGCCGGTACCGGCCGGGATGGGCTTACCGATGATGACGTTCTCCTTCAGACCGATCAGGTGGTCGATCTTGCCGTTGATGGCCGCCTCGGTCAGAACCTTGGTGGTCTCCTGGAAGGACGCCGCAGACAGGAAGGAATCCGTCGCAAGGGATGCCTTGGTGATACCCAGCATAACCTGCTTGCCCTCGGCGGGCTTCTTGCCCTCGGCGATCAGAGCCTCGTTCATCTCGTTGTAGTCCAGCACATCCATGGAAACGCCCGGCAGCACGTCGCTGTCGCCGCTCTCCTCCAGCTTCACCTTCTTTAACATCTGGTGAACGATCATCTCGATATGCTTATCGTTGATCTCCACGCCCTGTAAACGGTATACGCGCTGTACTTCCTGGATCATGTAATCCTGTACGGCGCGGACGCCCTTGATCTTCAAAATGTCGTGGGGGTTCACGCTACCTTCGGTCAGCTCGTCGCCGGCCTCCAGCACCTGCCCGTCCATAACCTTGATTCTGGACCCGTAGGGGATCAGATAAGTCTTGGAGTTTCCGTCCGCCTCGTTGGTCACAGTGATCTCGCGCTTCTTCTTGGTGTCCTTGATGGTCACGGTGCCGCCGAACTCGGTGATGATCGCCAGGCCCTTGGGCTTACGCGCCTCAAACAGCTCCTCTACACGGGGAAGACCCTGTGTGATATCGCCGCCGGCCACGCCGCCGGTATGGAACGTACGCATGGTCAGCTGGGTTCCGGGCTCACCGATGGACTGAGCGGCGATGATGCCGACCGCCTCGCCGACCTGCACGGGCTGGCCGGTAGCCATGTTGGCTCCGTAGCACTTCGCGCACACGCCGATGTGGGACTTACAGCTCAGCACGGTACGAATCTTAACGGACTTGCGTCCGGTCTTGTTTAACACCTTCATCACAGCGGCCGCCCGCTTGGGGGTCACCATGTGGTTGGCCTTCACCACAACCTCGCCGGTATCCGGGTCGGTGATGGTCTCGGCGATATAGCGGCCGGTAATACGCTCTTCCAGCTCCTCGATCACCTCGTTGCCGTCCATAAAGGATTTGATCTCCATGAAGGGGATATCCCTGCCCTCGCAGCAGTCCACCTCGCGGATGATCAGGTCCTGGGAAACGTCTACCAGACGTCTGGTCAGGTATCCTGAGTCAGCGGTGCGCAGAGCCGTATCGGACAGACCTTTACGCGCTCCGTGAGCGGAGATGAAGTACTCCAGTACGTCCAGACCTTCACGGAAGTTGGACTTGATGGGCAGCTCGATGGTATGACCCGTCGTATCGGCCATCAGGCCTCGCATGCCGGCCAGCTGTTTGATCTGCTTGTCGGAACCACGGGCTCCGGAGTCAGCCATCATGTAGATGTTGTTGTACTTATCCAGGCCGGTCAGCAGGTCGTGGGTCAACTGGTCATCCGTGTTCTTCCAGGTCTCGATAACCTCTTTGTAGCGCTCTTCCTCGGTGATCAGACCGCGGCGGTAGTTCTTTGCGATGCGGTCCACGGTCGCCTGGGCGTCCTCGATCAGCTTGGGTTTACTCTCAGGCACGGTCATATCGGAAATGGAAACGGTCATGGCCGCACGGGTGGAATACTTGTAACCGATGGCCTTGATGTCGTCCAGGGTTACGGCCGTCTGGGTTGCGCCGTGGACGTTGATTACCTTTTCCAGAATCTGCTTTAACTGCTTCTTCGCCACGTGGAAGTCAACTTCCAGCTTCAGCTCGTTCTCCGGCACGCTGCGGTCCACAAAGCCCAGATCCTGCGGAATGATCTCATTGAAAATGAAACGTCCGATGGTGGACTCGATGATACCGGTTTTCACGGTGCCGTCGGGCATGGTCTTGCTCACGCGCACCTTGACTCTGGAGTGCAGAGTGGCGGCTTTATTCTCATAAGCCAGGATGGCTTCGTTCACGCTCTTAAACAGCATGCCTTCGCCCACGGCTCCCGGACGCTCCTGGGTCAGGTAATAGATACCCAGAACCATATCCTGGGACGGAACAGCCACAGGGCCGCCGTCGGAGGGCTTTAACAGGTTGTTGGGGCTCAGCAGCAGGAAACGGCACTCCGCCTGGGCCTCCACGGACAGAGGCAGATGAACCGCCATCTGGTCGCCGTCGAAGTCCGCGTTGAACGCGGTACAAACCAGGGGATGCAGCTTGATAGCCTTACCCTCTACCAGAATGGGCTCGAACGCCTGGATGCCCAGTCTGTGCAGCGTAGGAGCACGGTTTAACATCACCGGATGCTCTTTGATTACGTCCTCCAGCACATCCCAAACCTCGGACTGAAGGCGCTCCACCATCTTCTTTGCATTTTTGATATTGTGAGCGGTTCCGTTGGACACCAGCTCCTTCATCACGAAGGGCTTGAACAGCTCGATGGCCATCTCCTTGGGAAGTCCGCACTGGTAAATCTTAAGCTCGGGTCCAACCACGATAACGGAACGTCCGGAATAGTCCACGCGCTTGCCCAGAAGGTTCTGGCGGAAACGTCCCTGTTTACCCTTTAACATGTCGGAGAGGGACTTTAACGCACGGTTTCCGGGGCCGGTGACCGGTCTGCCACGGCGGCCGTTGTCGATCAGCGCGTCCACAGCCTCCTGCAGCATGCGCTTCTCATTGCGGACGATGATGTCCGGAGCGCCTAACTCCAGAAGTCTTGCCAGACGGTTGTTGCGGTTGATAATTCTTCTGTACAGATCGTTCAGATCGGAGGTGGCGAAACGGCCGCCGTCCAGCTGAACCATGGGGCGGATATCCGGCGGGATCACAGGGATCACGTCCATGATCATCCACTCCGGACGGTTGCCGGAGTTTAAGAACGCCTCCACAACCTCCAGGCGCTTGATGATACGCGCCCGCTTCTGCCCGGTGGCGTCGTTTAACGCCTTGCGCAGATCAGCGGAATCCTTCTCCAGGTTGATGGCACGAAGCAGCTCCTGAACCGCCTCGGCGCCCATTCCCACGCGGAAGCCGCCGGTGCCGCCGTATTTCTCCACCTCTTCCCGGTACTCCTTCTCGGAGAGCACCTGCTTATACTGCAGGCTGGTGGAACCGGGATCCAAAACGATATAGGAAGCGAAGTACAGGACCTTCTCCAGGGTTCTGGGAGAAATATCCAGAATCAGTCCCATCCGGCTGGGAATTCCCTTAAAATACCAGATATGGGAGACGGGAGCCGCCAGCTTGATGTGGCCCATGCGCTCACGGCGCACGCTTGCCTTCGTCACCTCTACGCCGCATCGGTCGCAGATAACACCTTTGTAACGAATCTTCTTGTATTTACCACAATGACACTCCCAGTCCTTGCTGGGTCCGAAGATCCGCTCACAGAACAGACCGTCCTTCTCCGGCTTTAAGGTTCTGTAGTTGATGGTCTCCGGCTTTTTCACCTCGCCGTGAGACCACTCCAGAATCTTGTCGGGGGAGGCCAGGCCAATCTTTATCGCATCAAATGTCATCGGATGATAAGTTTCATTAGTTTCCGGCATGAGCTATACTCCCTTCTATTATTCTTCTTCACCGTCGTCCACAAGATCGTCCAGATCGTCGGCCAGATCCACGTCGTCATCCAAGGTGTACTCGTCGTCCAGAGCAGTCTCAACCACCTCTTCCTCAACGCTCACCAACTCGTTATTTTTGAACTCCTGCTCCTGGTATCCGTAAGCGCCCAGAGGCTCCTCGGGACTCATGCGGCGGTCGCCCTCAAGCAGCGCGCGCAGCTCGGTATCGCCGTAGTCGATATTCTCGGCCATTTCCACTTCGGTTCCGTCGTCGCGCAGCACCTGTACGTCCAGGCCCAGAGACTGCATCTCCTTGAGCAGAACCTTGAAGGACTCGGGCACGCCCGGCTCCGGAATGTTCTCGCCCTTGATGATGGCCTCGTAGGTCTTGACACGGCCCACAACGTCGTCGGACTTCACGGTCATGATCTCCTGCAGGGTGTAGGAAGCGCCGTACGCCTCCAGTGCCCAAACCTCCATCTCACCGAAACGCTGGCCGCCGAACTGAGCTTTACCGCCCAGGGGCTGCTGGGTAACCAGGGAGTATGGGCCGGTAGAACGGGCATGGATCTTGTCGTCTACCAGGTGGTGCAGCTTCAGATAATGCATGTGTCCGATGGTAACGGCACCGTCGAAGAACTCGCCGGTCCGCCCGTCGCGCAGGCGCACCTTACCGTCGCGGCTGATGGGCACACCCTTCCAGAGCTCGCGGTGTTCCAGGTTGGAACCCAGATAATCCATCACCTCGGGCTTGATCAGGTCTTTATATTTTGTCTCAAATTCCTCCCAGGAAAGGTTCACGTAATCGTTGGCCAGTTCCAGGGTATCCTGAATGTCGTTCTCGTTTGCGCCGTCGAAGATCGGGGTGGACACGTTGAAGCCCAGGGCCTTGGCAGCAAGGCTTAAGTGGATCTCCAGTACCTGTCCGATATTCATACGGGACGGCACGCCCAGGGGGTTCAGCACGATGTCCAACGGACGTCCGTTGGGCAGGAAAGGCATATCCTCCACCGGCAGCACGCGGGACACAACACCCTTGTTTCCGTGACGTCCCGCCATCTTATCGCCCACGGAAATCTTACGCTTCTGGGCAATGTAGATGCGGACGGTCTCGTTCACGCCGGGTGCCAGCTCGTCGCCGTTCTCTCTGGTAAATACCTTGGCATCCACGATGATGCCGTATGCGCCGTGGGGCACCTTTAAGGAGGTGTCGCGGACCTCTCTGGCCTTCTCGCCGAAGATGGCGCGCAGCAGGCGCTCCTCCGCGGTCAGCTCGGTCTCGCCCTTGGGCGTAACCTTACCAACCAGGATGTCTCCCGCACGGACCTCAGCGCCGATGCGGATGATTCCCCGCTCGTCCAGATCCTTGAGCGCGTCCTCGCCCACGCCGGGCACGTCGCGGGTGATCTCTTCCGGTCCCAGCTTGGTGTCGCGGGCCTCGGCCTCGTACTCCTCGATGTGGATGGAGGTGTAAACATCCTCCTGGACCAGGCGCTCGGACAGCAGAACCGCGTCCTCGTAGTTGTAGCCTTCCCAGGTCATGAAGCCGATGAGCGGGTTCTTGCCCAGCGCGATCTCACCCTGAGAGGTGGACGGGCCGTCGGCGATCACCTCGCCTGCCTCCACGTGGTCGCCCTTATATACGATGGGCTTCTGGTTGTAGCAGTTGCTCTGGTTGCTTCTCTTAAACTTGGTCAGATGGTAAACGTCCTTGTTTCCGTCGGAGTCACGCTTGATAATGATCTCGTTGGAAGCGGAGCGGGTCACCACGCCGGCGTTCCTTGCCAGCACGCACACGCCGGAGTCAACCGCGGCCTTGCCCTCGATACCGGTGCCCACAGCCGGGGCCTCGGTGGTCAGAAGCGGCACCGCCTGACGCTGCATGTTGGAACCCATCAGCGCGCGGTTGGCGTCGTCGTTCTCCAGGAAGGGGATCATGGCCGTAGCTACGGAGAACACCATCTTAGGAGATACGTCCATCAGGTCGATGGTCTTTTTCTGGAACTCGGATGTCTCTGTGCGGAAACGTCCGGATACGTTGTTGTGAACAAAATGGCCGTCCTCGTCCAGGGCTTCGTTCGCCTGGGCTACCACGAAGTTGTCTTCCTCATCGGCGGTCAGGTAAACCACCTCGTCCGTTACTCGCGGATTGGCCGGGTCCGTGGTCTTATCCACCACTCGGTAGGGGGCCTCGATGAAGCCGTACTGGTTCACCCGGGCGTAGGTCGCCAGGGAGTTGATCAGACCGATGTTGGGACCCTCGGGGGTCTCGATGGGGCACATGCGGCCGTAGTGGGTGTAGTGTACGTCACGCACCTCGAATCCGGCGCGGTCACGGGACAGACCGCCGGGGCCCAGGGCGGACAGACGCCGCTTGTGGGTCAGCTCGGCTAGCGGGTTGTTCTGGTCCATGAACTGGGACAGCTGGGAACTTCCGAAGAACTCCTTCACCGCCGCGGTCACGGGCTTGATATTGATTAAGGACTGGGGCGTGATGCCGTCCATATCCTGGGTTGTCATGCGCTCTCTGACGACGCGCTCCATACGGGACAGACCGATGCGGTACTGGTTCTGCAGCAGCTCGCCCACCGCGCGGATGCGGCGGTTGCCCAGATGGTCGATGTCGTCGGCATTTCCCACTTCCTCTTCCAGGTGCATATTATAGTTGATGGAAGCGATGATGTCTTCCTTGGTGATATGCTTGGGAATCAGGTCGTGGATGTTCTTGCGGAGCGCTTCCTTCAAAGCCTCCGTATCGTCGGTCCCAACTTCTGCCAGGATAGCGGAAAGTGCCGGGTAATATACTAACTCGGTAACGCCCACTTCCTCGGGATCGAAGGACACATACGCAGCCAGGTCCACCATCATGTTGGATAAAACCTTCTGCTTTCTGGTGGGTCCGTCCACCCATACAAAGGGAACCGCGGCGTTCTGAATCTCAGCGGCCTTTGTTTTGTCCACCTTGGTTCCGGCCTCGGCCAGAATCTCGCCGGTGGAGGTGTCCACCACGTCCTCGGCCAGGGTCTGGCCGTTTAAGCGGTTCTTGAAGGACAGCTTCTTGTTGAATTTATAGCGTCCGACCTTCGCTAAATCGTATCTTCTGGGGTCAAAGAACATACTATTTAACAGGCTCTCTGCGCTGTCAACGGATAAGGGCTCACCGGGGCGGATCTTCTTATATAACTCTAATAAGCCATCCTGGTAGTTGTCAGAGGTGTCCTTACCAAAGCTGGCCAGCAATTTGGGTTCTTCGCCAAACAGGTCGAGAATCTCAGCGTTTGTGCCGTAGCCCAGCGCGCGGACCAGCACGGTCACCGGAACCTTGCGGGTTCTGTCCACACGCACGTAGAATACGTCGTTGGAATCCGTCTCGTACTCCAGCCACGCGCCGCGGTTGGGGATCACCGTGCAGGTGAACAGCTCCTTGCCGACCTTGTCATGACCGATGCCGTAATAGATACCAGGGGAACGTACTAACTGGCTTACGATAACACGCTCGGCACCGTTGATCACAAAGGATCCGGTATCCGTCATCAGAGGCAGATCGCCCATGAAAATCTCGTGTTCATTCATTTCATCTTTATCTTTGTTGTACAGTCTTACCTTTACCTTTAGTGGTGCGGCGTAAGTTGCATCCCGCTCTTTACACTCCTCGATGGTGTACTTCACATCATCCTTGCAAAGTGTAAAGTCAACGAATTCCAGACTCAGGTGACCCGCAAAGTCTGCAATCGGAGAGATATCATCAAAAGCTTCCTTCAGTCCTTCTTTTAAGAACCACTGATAGGAATCCTTCTGAATCTCAATCAGGTTTGGCATCTCAAGAACTTCTTTCTGTCTTGAGTAGCTCATTCTTACGCTTTTCCCGGCCGGTACCGGACGTATTCTGCTTTTCTCCATTGACGTTTTCACCCCTGTTTTCTTTAATCATTGTAACAGTGTACGCGTCCAGATTTTACAAAAAAAGACACGCGGTTACGTTTCGTTCCAAAATTGGGCAGAATTGGGCGCAAAAAGCCCACCTTGCCACAATAGTGCACACTCCATAATATCATAGCCCTGTCAAGGTGTCAAGCATTTTTTGCTTGCAATTCGATTGTAAAAATGATATACTGTTATAGAATGTCTTTTGGGCACGTGAAACATTTAACCAGGGGACAAGCTTTACATTAATAAGGTTGGAGGTATTTTTATGCCCACACTGCAAATTGTTTTAAACGTGGTACTTGTCATTCTCGTGATCGCCGTCATCATTCTGGCTATCCTCTATTTTATGGGGAACAAACTCCAGAAGCGCCAGGTGGAGCAGCAGGCGCTCATCGATGCGGCCGCCCAGACCGTCTCCCTTCTGGTGATTGACAAGAAGAAAATGAAGATCACGCAGGCCGGACTTCCCAAGATGGTAGTCGACCAGACGCCCAAGTACATGCGTTGGGCCAAGGTGCCGATCGTGAAGGCCAAGATCGGTCCCAAGGTGATGACCCTGATGGCGGACGAGCGCGTTTTCCAGTCCCTTCCGGTCAAGACCGAGGCCAAGGTGGTTATGAGCGGTATCTACATAACTCAGATCAAGAGCGTGCGCGGCGGCGCCGTTCCGGCTCCGGCCAAGAAAAAGGGATTTTTTGCAAGGTTCAAACGGGATAAAAAGAAAAAAGAAGAAAAGAAGTAATAACGGACAGATCAGAAGCTGTCGCGGACACAGGTGGAGACATCTGAGGAAGCGGCAGCTTCTTTTTTTTGTTGGCGCTCCAACAATTTACAGATTTTTAACACTAAAGTCTGATAATTTATTAATTATTGTTTACTTCCAGGCAAATTGTATCTATAATAAAGGAACAAAAATGCAGATGGAGGTGTCACAATTATGAAAATAACAGCAGCAGTTGTACGAGAGAAAGGTCAGCCCTTCCAATTTGAGGAGCTGGAGTTACAGGACCCGCGGGAAGGCGAGGTGATGGTCAAGATCGCCGCCAGCGGGGTCTGCCATACAGATGAGGTCGCGCAGCAGCAGATGATTCCGGTTCCGCTCCCCGCGGTGCTGGGCCACGAGGGCTGCGGAATCGTGGAGAAGGTGGGGCCCGGCGTCACCGAGTTCGAGCCCGGCGATCACGTGGTGTTCTCCTTCGGCTCCTGCGGGCACTGCGACAGCTGCCTGGCCGGACGGCCCTATGCCTGCGAAAATTTTAACGCGATCAACTTTGGCGGCGTCATGAGCGACGGCACCCGGCGCCTGTCCAAGGACGGACAGGAAGTATCCTCCTTTTTCGGCCAGTCCTCCTTCGCCACCTACTCCGTGGTCCACAAAAACAGCATTATCCGGGTTGATAAGGACCTGGAGCTGGACATCTTAGGCCCCCTGGGCTGCGGAATCCAGACCGGCGCGGGCGCGGTATTAAACCGTCTGAAACCCGTGGCGGGCTCCAGCCTGGTGGTGTTCGGCTGCGGCACAGTGGGAATGAGCGCCATCATGGCGGCGCATTTATGCCCCTGTAAAAACATTATCGCGGTCAGCGGCAACGAGGAGAGCCTGGCCCTGGCCAAAGAACTGGGCGCGACCCACGGCATCAACCGCAAGACCTGCGGCGACGTGGTGGCTGAGATCAAGAAGATCACCGGCGGCGGCGCGGACTACGCCATCGACACCAGCGGCGTGCCGGATATGGTGAAAAAGGCACTGGCCAGCGTGAAATTCCTGGGCACCGCCGTGGTTTTAGGCGTCACCGGCGATCTGACCATCAACGTCCAGGAGGAACTGATGGGCGAGGGCAAGTCCTTAATCGGTATCGTGGAGGGCGATTCCAACCCGAAGCTGTTCATCCCCCAGCTCATTTCCTACTATAAAGAAGGGCGCTTCCCCTTTGACCGTCTGATCCACGTCTATGACTTTAACGACATCAACGAGGCCTTCCACGCCTCACACAGCGGCAAGGTGATCAAGGCCCTGCTGAAAATGAACTAAATAACAGGAGGTAGGTTCTATGGAATATCAGCTGTACATAAATGGAAAATGGAAAAATACGGAAAGTGGTTCCGTGGTAACCGATATCAACCCGGCGGACGGTTCGGCGTACGCCCAGGTTCATTTTGCAGGTCCCGACGAGGTGGAGGAGGCCATCGCAGCGGCGGATCACGCCTGGAAGTCATGGGCTGAGACGCCTGCGGCCGACAAGGAGGCCATTCTCCTGAAGGCCGGGGACTGGATGCAGGAGCATATCGATGAGGTGGCGGGAGTCCTGATGGACGAGAGCGGCTCCGCCTTTGGGAAGGCTTATTTTGAGGCCGGGTTCGCGGTAGACTTGTTCCGGGCCGCGGCCGGAGAGTGCCGCCGGGTATTCGGCGAGATCCAGCAGCAGGCCCCCGGCGAAATCTCCATGATCCGCAGACTGCCCTTCGGCGTGGTGGCCGGAATCGCCCCCTTCAACTTCCCGCTCCTTCTGGCCTTAAAGAAGGTCGTATACGCCCTGGCCGCCGGCAACACCTTCGTCTTAAAACCCGCCAGCGCCACTCCGGTGTCCGGCGTGATGATCGCGAAGGCCCTGGACGCCGCCGGTCTGCCTGCGGGCGTCTTTAACCTGGTTCCCGGCTCCGGCGAAGCGGTGGGCAACCGCCTGGTGGAGGACCCCCGGATCAAGATGGTGGCATTCACCGGCTCCACCGCGGTGGGCAAAGGCATCGCCGCCAAAGCTTCCGTGCTGTTTAAGAAGTATTCCCTGGAGATGGGCGGCAAAAACCCGCTGATTCTGCTCAGAGACTTTGACCTGGACCAGGCGGTGCGCATCGCCGGTTTCGGAGCGTTTTTCCACCAGGGTCAAATCTGCATGTGCACCTCCCGCCTGATCGTGGAGGAACCGGTGTACGACGAATTCTGCGAGAAGTTTACGGCCTACGCGGGGACCATGAAGGCGGGCGACCCCCACGCCATGGACACGGTGATCGGCCCCCTGATCAAGAAAGAGCAGTGCGACATCATCGACAGCCAGATCGCGGACGCCGTCTCCAAGGGCGCTGTGCTTCTGACCGGCGGCACCCATGAGGGAAATTATTACCAGCCCACGGTTTTAAAGGATGTGACGCCGGATATGCGGATCTTCTACGAGGAGAGCTTCGGGCCGGTCACCTCCATCATCAAGGCAAAGGACCCGCAGGATGCGGTAAGGCTCTGCAACGACAACGAGTACGGCCTGTCCTCCTCCCTGCTGACCAACGACCTCTCCAACGCCATGGCCCTGTCCCTTGAGATGGAAGCCGGAATGGTCCACATCAACAACGCCACCGTCTCCGACAACTCCACCGTGGCCTTCGGCGGAGTCAAAAACAGCGGCGTGGGGCGCGAGGGCGGCTCCTACTCCATCGATGAGTTTACCGAGCTGAAATGGATTACAGTGCAGTATACGCCCGCGCAGCTTCCGTTTTAATGTTTCATGTCATAAGCGCGCACGGATAATTTCCAAGACAAAACGCAGCAAATAAAACGCAGCAAAACCAGCCGGAATGGTCTGAACAGAGGCCATTCCGGCTGGTTTTGCGGTCATATACGGTTTTAAAGCGCCTTCAGAATCCTTTCGAGGGCGTTGAAGGCGATTGTAAACGCCTCCTCGCCGTCCATTTTCTGCATCCCCTGAAGGCTTGCGCCCTCCCGTTCCAGGCCCTTTAGGCCCTCGAACTCCGTCAGGTGGGGTTCCAGGGAAATGAACCCCTCATAGCCGTCCGCCTTTAAGTCGCCCAGGATTCGGGCAATCTGGCCGTCGCCCTGGCCCGCGGGCACGATGACGCCGTCCGCCGCCCGCGCATCCTTGACGTGCACGTACTCGATAAAGGGCTTCAGAATCCCGTAGGCCTCCCAGGCCTGGTGCCCGCACTGGATAAAGTTTGCAAAGTCAAAGACCGCCCGGAAGCTGTCCCCGCAGAACTCGTCCATCAGCAGGCGGCAACGCTTAGGGCTGTCGCCGTAGATGTCCTTTTCGTTCTCGTGGAGCAGGACCACCTCCTGGGTTTTGGCGTAGTCCACAAGAGCGCCCAGACGCTCAAACACCTGGTCCCGGTAGTCGTCGGCCCGGCCCCCCTGGGGGATGAAAAAGCTGAACATGCGGATGTAGCGGGCGTCCAGAATATGGGCCAGCTCCACCACGTGTTTGAAGTGCTCAAAATGGCCGGAAAACTCCTTGGTAATCTCGATCTTCCCGATGGGGGAGGCCAGGGAGGACACGCGGATTCCGCCGCCGTCAAGGCGCCTCCTGACCTCCCGCGCCTCCGCCTCGGAGTAGGTGTCGATCCCCCGCTTGTCCACGCCGCGAATCTCCATGTAGCCCATGCCCAGACGGTTTAACACCTGAATCTGCCGGTTGAAATCCGATGATATCTCGTCCGCAAAGCCGGACAGCAGAATATTTTCCATGGCCGCCTCCTCTTACAGGTACCCGCCGAAGCCCATGTCGCGGATGTTCTTCACGCTGGTGCGGATGCAGTCAAAGGGATCTAAGCCGTAGGTCTGATCCTGCTCGATGGGCAGGTAGATGGCTCCGCCCTTTACGGAGGCCTCGATGATGGCCTTCATGTCCAGATTGCCCTCGCCAATCTCTGCGAACTGGATGCACTGCTCCCGGTGGAAAATCTCCTGGGTCGGCTCGCCGTCCGGGAAACAGATGCGGTAATCCTTCAGATGCACCATGTCCTCTCTTCCGGCCAGGCGCTCAATCCATTTCACCGGATCATGGCCCGCTCTTTGAATCCAGTGCACGTCGATCTCAAAGCCCACCAGCTCCGGGTCCGTGTTCTCCACCAGCAGTTCAAATCCGGTCTTTCCGTTGAACTTCTCGAACTCGAAATGATGGTTGTGGTAATACAGCTTTAACCCCTGCTCCTTTAACAGCTTCCCGTAATGGTTTAAGTCCTCGGCGGCCTTGTAGTAGCCCTCCTCGCTGTGGATGCAGATTCTGGGAATCAGAGAGTCACGCACATAGGTCACGCCCAGGCGCTTGTTGGCCTCGATGATGCGGTCCAGATCCCGCTCGATGTCAAACCCCTTGGCATTGGGCCCAAACAGGGGCTTATAGTTTAAGCTGGTGGACATCACGGTCACGCCGTGCTTGGCGGACGCCTCCAGCACCTGGTCGATAAACGCGTCGGTCATGTCCACCTGGGACAGCTCAAAGTAGGAAAGTCCGGCGGCCTTCACCCGCTCGAAGGTGTAGTCCGGCCCCTTGTCCCACATAATGGTCTTTACCATGGACATGTTGAGCGCAATCTTGGGCGCTCCTTTTCTCGCTTCACTCATTGTTCTTCCATCTCCTTCCACAAAATGGTTCTGCCCTCCAGAGAAGAGCGGCGGATCGCCTCGATCAGCGAAATCACCTTGTCCTCCTGGATGCTCACGCAGGTGTCCTCATGTCCGGCCAGCGTCTCGTAAAAGCCGCGGATCAGCTCCACATGGCTGGCCCCGTAGTAGGTCTTGGAACCCGGCAGGCGGCGGTCGCGCACCAGCAGGGTCTTCTCATTTTCATTCTCCGCCGGGGCGTAGTACAGGCCGTAGTCCTTGATGGTAAAGCTGCCCTTCTCACAAACGGCCTGAACCTCGATGCTGGAGTTTTTCACATAGGTGACGGTTCCGAAAAAGGTGCCGGTCACCCCGTTTTCAAAGTCGATATGGGCGACGGCCGTGTCCTCCACCTCGATCTCCTTCAGCGCCAGATTGCAGACCTGGCCGTTCACCGAGCGGATGGGGCCGCCCAGAAGCTGAAGCTGGTCCAGGGTGTGGATGGCCTGGTTGATCATACAGCCCCCGCCCGCCTGGGCCATGCTGGCCCGCCAGGGAGCGGCGTTGTAGTAGCCCATGTTCCGGGACCAGATGGCCACGCCCTTGACGCCCAAAAGCTTTCCGTACTCGCCGGAACCGATCAGCTCCTGCAGCTTCACAAAAGTGGGGTTTAAGCGGTTCTGGAAGCAGACGGCCAGCTTGAAGCCGTACTCCCGGTCCAGCGCCTGCATCTGCCGCAGCTCGGCGGTGTTCATGGTGCTGGGCTTCTCTAACAGCACGTTGATCCCCCGCTTGGCGCAGGCCGTGACAGCGGGCAGGTGCAGGTAGTGGGGCAGGCAGATGTGCACCGCGTCCAGCTGCTCCTGATCCAGCATCTCCTCGTAATCCTGATAGAAATGAACCCCCTCGGCAAGCTCATCCTTTTTCTCAGGCTTCACGTCGCTCACCGCCGTCAGCTCCACGTGATCCAGCTGCGCCAGGGCGTTTCGATGGGTCCTGGACACAGTCCCTAATCCGATAATACCTGTTTTAAATGTTTTCAATGTTCGCCCTGCTCCTTTTTCACTCTCTCCTGCAGTTTCTCATAGAACAGATCCCCGTCTACCGGCATCTCCACCGTGCGGCCCAGCCAGTCGGACAGGAACATGGCGTTGGCGATCTCCACCGCCTTCACGCCCTCCGCGCCCGGAGCGATCAGCTCCTCGCCGTGAAGAATGGCATTGGTAAAATTGATCAGCACATCGATGTGCTGCTGATCCCAGTTTTCCGGGCACTCGAAGCTCTCCTCGGTGTAGAGCTTTTCCCCGGTCTGTCCCTTCACCAGGGCCAGCATCTGGCGGAAATCCAACTCCCGGTTCAGCACTTCCTCGGGTTTGTTTAACTTCTTCACGGTCACGGTCTTGCTGTCCGTGATGATGATCTTGCCGTTGTCGCCGTGGATTTCCAGGCGGTCCGTGCCCAGGGCGTCGTGGGTGCAGGTGATAAAGGTGCCGCTGGCTCCGTTGGCGTACTCAAAATACGCGGTCACATCGTCCTCCACCGTGATGTCGCGGTGGGAGCCGTATTTCAGATGAGCCTGCATGTTCACGGGCATGCCGCACAGCCACTGGAGCAGGTCCAGCTGATGGGGGGCCTGGTTGACCAGCACGCCGCCGCCCTCCCCGGCCCAGGTAGCTCTCCAGGCGCTGGAATCGTAGTATTTCTGGGTTCTCCACCAGCTGGTGATCATCCAGCTCACCCGGCGGATGTCCCCGATGGTGCCCTCCTCCAAAATGGCCTTCACCTTCTGGTACAGGGGGTTCATTCTCTGGTTAAACATCATGCCGAACACCAGCTGGGGTTTCCTGGCGGCCGCGGCGTTCATCTCTTTGATCTGGTTCACGTACACGCCAGCGGGTTTTTCCACCATCACGTGGAGATCCCGCTCCAGGGCCGCGATGGCCATCTCCGGGTGCAGGTAGTGGGGAACCGCGATCACCACCGCGTCCACCAGACCGCTGTCCAGCAGGTCCAGATAATTGTCATAGATTTTTACGTCTGCGGGCAGGTTCTCCCTCGCCCAGTTTCTGCGGCCCTCGTCAATGTCGCACACTGCGCTCAGGCAGGCGCCCTCGATGCGGTTATTCACAAGCCAGCCGCAGTGGCTGGTTCCCATGTTGCCGACGCCGATCATACCAAAACGTACTTTGTTCATATTGTGCAAATCTCCTTTCTTGTCAGCCCTTCACGCCCGCTGAGGCAAAGCTCTCGATGAAATACTTCTGTGTAAACAGGAACAGCGCGATCAGCGGAATCAGGGATACGGTGGCCCCCGCCATGATCAGCGCGTAGTTCGTGGAGGCATCCTCCTGGAACCGCTGCAGGCCGACGGTGAGGGTGAACAGCTTGTCGTTGGACAAAAATACCAGCGGGTTAATGTAATCGTTCCAGGACCAGGTGAAGGCCAGAAGCAGGGCCGTCATCAGTCCGGGCTTTGCCAGAGGCAGAATCAGTTTGAGGAAAATCGTGGGATGGGAAGCGCCGTCGATATAGGCGGCCTCCGTGTACTCATACGGAATCTGCATGAACACCTGCCGCATCAGCAGCACGCCGAACACGGAAAACAGACCCGGCATAATCAGCGCCAGATGGGTGTTGGTGATGTGCAGCTGGGAAAAATAAATGTATTTGGGCAGAAGCAGCACCTGTCCGGGAATCATCATGGTGGACAGATACATGGTGAACAGGAACTTTTTTCCCCGGAAATTCAGCCGGGCAAAGGCGTAAGCCGCCATGGTGGTGATACACAGCTCGCCCACGATTGTGGTGAACGTCACCTTGATGGAGTTCAGGTAATACCCCGGGAAATCACTCTTGGTGAACACGGTGACATAGTTCTGAAAATTCCATTTTTTCGGAATCAGACGCACCGGGAACTCCATCACGTCGATCTCATATTTGAAGGAGGTGGAGAGCATCCACAAAAACGGAAATATGAACACCAGCGCCAGCGCTCCCACAATAATTGTCGTGATGATTCTGGCCATCAGCCGTTTATTTTTATATGTCATCTCGCCCCTCCTAATAGGTAAGCTTCTCTTCCAGTTTCTGTAAAACCGTCGAGAATGTAAAGATTACCAGGAACAAAACGATGGCCACCGCGGCCGCATAGCCGATCTTGTACTCCTTGAAGGCATAGTAATAGATGCTCTGCACCAGCACGGTGGTGGAAAATCCCGGCCCGCCCTCTGTGATGATATTGACCTGGTCGAAGATTTTGAAGGAGTTGATGGTAGCCAGGGTGATGCAGAAGAAAATGCTGGACGAGAGCATGGGAATCGTGATTCGGAAAAACGTCTGGAAGGCGTTTGCCCCGTCCACTGCCGCGGACTCGTAGACCTCCTTGGACAGCCCCTGCATGTTGGCCAGTAAAATGATACAGTAATATCCCACGTCGTGCCACACGGACATCATGATGATGCCCTTAAGGGCCCAGTCCGAGCTGATAAACCACTTGGGCGGGTTGGCCACGCCGAACACATTGGACAGAATGCCGTTGACCGGGCCGTTGTCCGGATAGAGCAACACCATCCACACCGTGGCAACGGATACCAGGGAGGAGATGTAGGGCATAAACGTCATCATGCGGATCGGGATTTTACAGAATACAAATTTGTTCAGAAGTCCCGCCAGCACCAGCGCGATGGAGATTGTCAGAGGAACATAGGACAGGGAATACACCAGGTTGTTCCGGAGAGCGGCCCAAACCCGCTCGTCCCCCGCCATATCCCTGAAGTTCTGCAGTCCCACAAAGTCCAGGCCGGCCAGCCCCTTCATGGGATTCCAGGTGGTGAAGCCCAAAAACATGGACATCAGAATCGGTACGATGATAAAGATGGTGGTTCCGATTAAACTGAGGAGGAGGAAGCCGTAACCGGCCCGCTCCTCCCTCAGCTGAATTTTGTTGAGTTTCGTTTTCGCTTTCATAGCCGACACCGCTTCCCCTCTTGAATTGCAAGCCGCTTACTGTTTCGCCAGCTCTTCGTTTACACGTCTCTCGATATTGTCCAGAGTCTCCTCCAGGTTCTTTTCACCGTTGAAATACTGCTCGATCTCCTCTTTGCCGATCTGCATGTACTGCGCGCCGCAGGGTCCGATGATCTTGTTGGTGGTCAGCTTCACGTCGCCGTCAAAGAACTTTCTGCCGTACTCCACATCCAGGCCGGATCCCTCGCAGAAAATGTTCACCATCTCGTCGTTATACGCGGGAAGGTAGGTGGGCAGGTTTCCGGAGGCCGCGATGTAGTTGGAGCACTCCTCAACATAGTAACGGATGAAGCGCCATGCCTCCTCCTTGTGCTTGGAGTTCTCCGGGATTCCCAGCACGGAACAGGAATAGTTGCTGCGCGGTCCCTCCACAGACTCGTCAAAGCGGGGCAGGTAGGCCACGCCGACATTGAAATCAAAGGGGAACTTGTCCTTGTTCTTCATATCGCGGACCAGCCAGCTTCCGGCGTTGACCATGGCTTCCTTGCCGCCTAAGAAGGAGCTGTTGATCACGGCTTTCACAGCTACGATCTGGCCGTAAGGCATCTGGGTTCCCTCGTCGTCCAGCATCTTGCGGGTCTCCAGAGCGGTCTGCCATGCGGGATCCTTGATGTTGCACTTGCCGTCGGCGGTGTACCACTCGCCCTTCTGAGCCGCTACCGTGGCCCACTCGTTGGCGTATGTATGGGTGTAGGTGCCGTAGATGCCCTGGTCCTTGCCCCACTCGGCCATCTTTCTGGCAGTCTCGATGTACTCGTCCAATGTCCAGTCGTCGGACGGATAGGCTACGCCCGCCTGGTCGAACATGTCTTTATTATAGTAGATACCGGTCTGGGTGGCGCGGAAGGGAATTCCGTAATACTTGCCGTCAGACTGTCCCCAAATCGCGTATTTTCCGAAGGAAGCCTCCATATCCAGGCCGTCCCGTTCGATAAACTCATCCAGAGGAGCCAGCATGCCGGACTCGAACCGTGTGAACTGATCGCCGTCGGAGATGGGCATAACGTCCATGTCACCGCCGCTCATGGCCAGGATGTCCAGCTTGGTCAGGCGCTCGCCGTTGGCGGGAATGCTGTGGACCACCACCTGGATGTCCGGGTTGGCTGCGTTAAAGTCGTCGATAAATTTCTGATCCGGAATATCCCAGTCGTAGTAGTTGATCACCACCGGCTCTCCGGCTGCCTCGGCCTTGCTCTCCCCCTGGGCCGTGGTCTCAGTGCCGCCGCCCGCCGCAGTTGTGGCGCTGGTTCCGGCATCGGTCTTTCCGCCGCAGCCCGCAAGCATTCCGGCTGCCGCCAGACACATCAGGAAACCCACTGTCTTTTTCATATTGCTTCCTCCTTAGAATGAATGGATTATTCGCTCCGCCTGTACACGCCCGGCCCCCAAACAGGCGGACCTAAGGCAAAAAAACAGGCACGCAGGAGTATGGGTGACATCCATACCGCTGCATGCCTCTATCATATCAATGTCCTTTTTTCAGAACAACGCGGAAAATTTACTTTTTCATCAGATTATTTCATTCACCGTCCAATTTATCAGTTTTTTTCACCGGAGCGCACCTGGGAAACCGGATTTCCATGCGGGTCCCCTCCTCAGCCCGGCTGCTGACCACAAAGGAGGCCTGGTCCCCGTAGCAGAGCCAGAGCCGCTTCATGATGTTGCGGATGCCCACGCCGCCCCGGCTGCCGGACCTGGTCTCCTGCGCGTTCTCAATGTTGGCCCACATCTGCTGCAGGGAGGAGAGCACCTCATCCTTCATCCCCTTGCCGTTGTCCGAGACCACGATGCACAGCTTGTCCCCGTCGCCGGTGATGGCAATGCGGATCTCGCCCTTGATGTGGTAGGGTTCGATCCCGTGCTTGATGGAGTTCTCCGCCAGAGGCTGCAAGGTGTGCTTTAACAGCGTTTCCCCCATAACCTCCTCGTCCACATCCACCTGAAAGTTCAGTCTGCCCTCAAAACGCACCTGCTCCAGGAACATGTAGAGCTCAATGTTCTCGATCTCCTCCCGGACCGTGGTGTAGATTCCGGAAGTGTTGATGCTGTTGCGGAATAAGTGGCCCAGAGCCAGAATCATCCGGGACACCTCCTCATTTCCCTCCATCAGAGCCATCCAGTTGATGGAATCCAGGGTGTTGTAGAGGAAATGGGGGTTGATCTGCATCTGCAGGGACTGAAGCTGGGCCTGCCTGGCCTCCACGATCAGCTTCTGCTCCTTGATCTGAGCCTCATACACCTTGTGAATCAGATTGTCCAGCCGGTAGGCCATCACATGGAAGCGGGAAAACAGGTTGTCCACCTCCAAAATGCCGGTTTTCTCCTTGATCTCGATGTCGAAATTGCCCTCCTCCACCATCTCAAATTCCTTCTGCAGGCCCTTGATGGGCCGACTTAATGACTCGGCGTTGCGCACGGAAATATAGCAGAACACGGCCAGGAGCACGACGGCCACGCCGCTGCAGGACATAATGGCGGTGTGGGCGTCCTTTAAAATGTAGGAGCGCTCGGTCAGGCAGACCGTGTACCAGTCCACGGAAGGGTCCGTCGGGCCAAAGGTGAGCAGGTATTTCCGGCCGTCAAAGGTCACATAAGTGTTGTTTCGGCCCTTGTCCAGCAGGGAGGCGTCGAACCGGCTTCCCCTCTGCCTCAAATCGCTTCCTCCCAGAATCCGCGCATCCCCGGCCACCACAAATACCTTGCGCCCCTGGCTGACGTACTCCAGCTGGTTGAAATTCAGCAGGCTGTCCAGGTTCATGGTAAAATAGGCGTAACCCAGATCGCGGCCGATGCGGGATACGTCCGAATCGTAGACCGACCGGATCTTCTTCACGCCGGAAATGGACATGTGCAGGCCGTAGTTGTCCCGGATCATCTCCACCGTGTCCTTCAGCCAGATGGTCTCGCCGTTGGACTCCGCCGCGGTCTCATACCAGGGATAGCTGCCAGCCCTGCGGTCCGGGTCAAACTCGAACATGCTGCCGATCATCTCGCCGTCCAGGGAGAAGATTACGATATTGTGCATCATATAAAGGGAGTTGGAAGCCAGGGAAATGGTGTGGTCCACCGACTCCCGGGGATAGGGCTTGTCCCTGGTCTCCGGGTCCCAGGCGCTTAAAATCTTCTGCAGCTCGGGGCTGTAAATCACATCCCGCAGCGTCACCTCCAGGCCCTGGAGCTTTGTGTTGATGTCCCCGCTTTTCTGCTGCACCACCTCGTTGCTGGCCTGGACGGCAAACTTGCGCGAGTTGCCGCTGAGCAGGACATAGCTGACCACGCAGATCAGAATCACCGGGAACACGATGGACAGGTAGGAGGTCAGAATAAAGCGGTTGCGCAGGGTCATCTCCTTATTCATTGCGTTCACGTTCCATCCCTCCGTTTAAGCGGCTCAAATAGTCCACCGGGGAGATGCCGTACCGGCGCTTGAACGCCTCCGTGAAATACCGGGAGCTGCCGTAGCCGGTCATATCGGCAATCTCGTATATCTTATATTTCCGCTCCATCAAAAGCTCCCTGGCCTTCTCGACCCGCAGGGACATCAGGTAGGCTTTGAAATTCTTGCCGTAGGTCCGGGCAAAGGCGGTGGACAGGTAGCCGTAGCTGACGCCCAGATGATCCGCCGCCTCCCGCAGGGACAGGTTCTTGTCCCGGTAGTGCAGCTCGATGTAGCGTCGGGCCTGGCTGCTGACCAGAATCGCTGTGCTCTCCGTGGTGTCCCGCAGCTGGGCCATCAGCAGGTGTAAGTCCTCCCGGAAGCGCTGCTTCCCTTCCTCGATATACTCCGGGGAGTCCTGTTTCAGGCGGTAAATGCTGAACAGCGGGGGATTTTCCAGGTGAAAGTACAGCGCGGCGTTGCGTAGGGCCTTCAGGCAGTAATCGCGGATATCGATCTTTCCCTCTGTCAGGAACGCAAACAGCTGCTCCACAAAGGTGTCCATCTTGCTGTAGCGGCCCTCCTCCAGCATCTGGATCAGCTGGGCCTGATATTCCTCCTGACAGCCCTTGCTCTCAGCGTCCACGCCCCGCAGCATCTCGTACTCGGACTGGAAATACATCACCTTCTGCTCGTTCTTCTGCTCCTCGTCCAGGGCATTTTTCAGATTTTCAAAGATCTCGGTGATCTTTTTGGGGTCCAGGGGCTTTAATATGTAATTCTCCACTTTCAGCTTGATGGCCTCGATGGCGTAGTCGAATTCGCTGTAGCCGCTGATCACCACGGTCTTGATCCTGGGCTGATGCTCCTTTGCCAGCCGGATCAGTTCCAGACCGGTCATCTCCGGCATGCTGATATCCGTCAGCAGCACGTCCACCTGGGCCCCCTCCAACACCTTCAGGGCCTCCTGGGCGTCCCCCACCGCGCCCGCCAGCTCGAATCCGATCTGCTCCCATTTGATGATCTTGCTGAGGCCTCTGCGAATCATAATCTCGTCGTCCACAATGAGCACTCTGTACATCTTCCATCCCCCTCGCATCTGCGGTTGAAAAAAGCCGCCGCCCAACGATCGCTCCATCGTCAGATGGCGGCAGCTTCACTGCGCTGTAACTACTTCCCTCAGACAGCCAATCACCGTGCAGCTACGCCCCCTGGACGGACTGAATATCCAACATAATATTGCAGTCCGAAGCGTGCTGGTAGTTGATGTCCAGCGAATACTCCACGTTGATCTTCAGGCAGTCCTCCTCCTCGTCGATGCGGATCCGGTTTGCCTGGATGCCGATGACCAGATCCCCCAGAGGGGTGTTGTAGCAGGAGAGATTCTTCTTGTTCTTCTCAAACTGCATGTGGGCGCTGGTAATCCCCTTCTTGATGATGTCCACGCTGCCCGGAGACACCTTGATGATGTTCTTCACCGTGCCCTCAAAGCCCTCCATCTGTTCGTCATACATGATGTAGTGCTTGCCGTTCTTCTGGTAATAGTCCCCCCGGGTGACCATCTCCACATCCTCATCGTCGTCATCCAACATCTGTACTCCGCTGATCGTAATCAGTACGTCCTTCGTCATGATTCAAATTCCTTCCTTCGCAACTGTTCAGTGCCCGCGCGGCGTCCGCGCCCGACCGGTCAGTCGAAACGCTTTAAACCGTGGGCAATCAGCTTTTCCACCAGTTCTTCCTTGCTCACGCCTCTGGCCTCCCACAGCATGGGGTACATGCTGATGGCTGTAAATCCGGGCAGGGTGTTGATCTCGTTAAACACCACTTCCCCGTCCTCCGTCACAAAGAAGTCCACCCGCGCCAGGCCGTAGCCGTCCACCGCCCGGAATACGGAAACCGCGGTCTGGCGGATCCGCTCTGCGGCATCCCCCGGCAGCTCCGGGTCCGTCACCGTGCGGGACTCCTCGTTGTAATACTTGGCTTCAAAATCGTAGAATTCCGCAGCGGCCAGGATCTCGCCCACGCCTGAGGCCACAACCTCCTCGGCCCCTCCGCCGAACACCGCGCACTCCACTTCCCGGCCCACAATGGCCTCCTCCACCAGAATCTTGCGGTCGTGGCGCGCCGCCTCCAAAAGCCCTGCTTTAAGCTCCTCACGGTTCTCCGCCTTGCTGACGCCTCTGGAGGAACCGGCGTTGGACGGCTTGATGAACACCGGGTAGGAAAAATGCCCTTCGATCCGCTCCGTCACGGCCTCCATATGGTCCAGCTGCTCCCGCGTCACCGGCTCGTACTCCGCCTGGCGCACGCCCAGATTGTCCACAATGATCTTGGTAAACAGTTTATCCATGGAAACCGCGGATGCCAGCACGCCACAGCCCACATAGGGGATCTTCGCCAGCTCCAGCAGTCCCTGGACGGTTCCGTCCTCCCCGTACAGCCCGTGTAACACGGGGAACACCACGTCCACGGGTACCCGCTCTGCGGACTCCCCGTCCATCAGGATCACGCACTTTTCGGTGGCGTCCGGCGAGATCACCGCGCTCACGGTTCCATCCCTCCAGCTTCCGCTGCGGATGTCCTCCACACACTCCGTCCTGATCCAACGGCCCTCCTCGGTGATGCCGATGAGCAGCAGCTCATATTTCTCCTGATCGATCCGGTCTATGACATTGGCCGCAGACATGCAGGACACAACGTGCTCCGACGACTGCCCGCCGAACAAAACGACTACTCTTATTTTACCCATGATACTCTCCTCATGCTTCGCTTCTATGCAATATATAAATATGTAAATCCGGCTGGGAAAAACACTCCAACACAAGATATTCTTCCGCAGTGTTTACATTATACCATATGTGTCAATAATTACAACAGCATTGAATTTGATTTTACCAGACAGCGGTCCTTACAATGTTACTGTTCACAGGCAATATCCCGCGAGGCGTTTTTTGTGAGTGGAGCGCAGCGGAAGTCACAGAAAACCCGAGGATAGCGGCGCGAAACGGCGTTTTTTGCCGTTTCTGTGCATCGCGAAGCGTGTTACTGGGAACGGAGTGTACAGTAACCTTTCCATTTACAGGTGAGCTTTCCCAAAGCCCGCTGCCTGCCAGAGAATATATGGAACATAATAGGAGGAAAATCGTTATGAAATATAAAATCAGCCTGTGCGTCAGCGCACTTTGCTTTTTTACCGCCTTTCTCATCGCCATGTCCGCCAGACAGCAGGGAAATGAAGCCCTCGCGGCCCGAATCGCCCCGGAAATCCTGCGGTTCCACATCCTGGCCAACAGCGACAGCGACGAGGACCAGCAGCTTAAAATGGAGGTAAAGGGGCTGGTGATCAACTATGTCAATGAAAACCTGGGCGGAAACGCCACCAAGGAAGAGACGGCCGGATGGCTGATGGAGCACAGGGACGGAATCGAGGAGATGGCCCGGACTTATATCCTGTCCCAGGGAAAGGATTACCCGGTGAAGCTGGAGCTGGCACGGGACTATTTTCCCACCAAAGCTTACGGGGACATGGTGTTTCCCTGCGGTACATACGATGCGGCCCGGATCACCATCGGCAGCGGCCAGGGACACAACTGGTGGTGCGTGCTCTATCCGCCGCTGTGCTACACGGACTCCATGAACGCGGTGGTCCCGGAGCGCTCCAAGGAAACCCTCAAATCCCTGATCCCGGACGAGGACTACGAAGCCCTTCTGCCGGAAAAGGAGCGGACGGACCATAACTCCGGCAAACCCAGGGTGCAGGTCTGCTTCCGTCTGGCCGAACTTTTGGGGCTTGGGAGGGATGCGGGGGATCAATAGGGCGGAGCCGTTAGGCGCGCCACTGCGCAAAACAAACAATATAGGCCGCCGGGGATGCGCTTCCCGGCGGCCTGCCTTTTGATTGTAATGGGACGCTGACTGCGGCCCATCACCTCGCTTATTTCCTCTGGCTCTCCAACAGTTCCTCCAACGCTTCGTCGCTGACGTCGATCCAGACGTCCTCCTCCTTGGCGTTCAGGCCCAGATACTGGGCCAGCGTCCTGGGATCGTCGCTGTTGTTCCAGATACTGATATAGCGGTCGATCTCCTCAAAGGGGATCTCCCCCGCAAGATAGCGCTCCTTAAAATTTTTCTCCTCCATCATTTTCTCCCCCGCACCGGCTTCTCCTGTTCCTTCTCCTTAATGTTCCGCGACACCGTGATTTCCTGGTTGTCGATATGCTCGCGCATGGCGGTCTTGGCCTCCGCAATGTTGCGCCCCTTAAGGGCCGCCAGAATGTGCTCGTGCTCCACTAAAAGCACCTGGCGTTTGTCCTCGTCCTTGATATATTCCAAACGGTAGCGGTACATCTGCTCCCGCAGGTTGTTGAGCATCTGCACCAGCTTGTCGTTGTAGGTTCCCTGATAGATAATGTCGTGGTAGTGCTCGTCCGTCTCTGCGATGGGCATGGCCACGCCCCGGGAAATGGCGCTGCTGAAGGCCGCCTGGGCCTGTTCCAACTGGGCCAGCTCCTCCTCGGTCATGCGCTGGCATGCCAGCTCGATGGCCAGCTCCTCCAGGGAGCGCCGAACCTCCAGCACGTCCCGCAGGCTCTTCTCCGAAATCTTGGCGACCTCCGCTCCCTTGCGGGGAATCATCAGCACCAGTCCCTCCAGCTCCAGCTTGCGGATGGCCTCCCGGATGGGCGTGCGGCTCACTCCCAGCTTCTCAGCCAGCTGAATCTCCATCAGCCGCTCCCCGGGGGCCAGCTCGCCCTTTAAGATCGCCTGGCGCAGGGTGTTGAACACCACGTCGCGCAGCGGAAGATATTCGTTCATATTCACTTTAAAATTGTTCTCCATCACCTTGGCCTCCTGTATTCAATCTCGTTTCACGTTGTAAAATCCGGTCAGATAAACCTGTTTTGCCAGTTTGGCGTATTTTCCGAAACGCAGCGCCTCATAGGCCGCCTCAGCCGCCCGCGGGTTGGTAAACAGCCCGAACACGGTGGGGCCGCTGCCGCTCATCATGGCGTTTTCCGCCCCGCACTCCAGCATGGCCTGCTCGATCTGGCCGATCACCGGGTATCTCCCGGCCGTGACCAGCTCCAGCACATTTCCGAATTTCCCTGCCACCCGATGGAGATCCTTTTCCCGGATCGCGCGGATCATGCCGTCGATATCCGGGTGCTGCTCCGGCTTTAACTCCATGGCGTCCAATGCCTCGTAGACCACCTTGGTGGACACGCTGATCCCCGGCTTGGCAATCAGCACCTGGCACTGCGGAACGGGCGGGAGCGCCGTCAGCTTCTCGCCAATTCCCTCGGAGAGGGCCGTCCCCCGCATCAGGCAGTAGGGAATATCCGCCCCCAGCGTCACGCCCCGCTCCATCAGCGCCCTGACGCCCAGCCCTAAGCCGAACATCTTGTTCACGCCGAACAGCACGGAGGCGGCATCCGTGCTGCCCCCCGCCATACCCGCGGACACGGGGATAAACTTGCGCAGGTGCATGGAAACTCCCTCCCGGATGCCGAACTCGTCCATCAGAAGCTTGGCGGCCCGGTACGCCAGATTCTGCTCATTGGTCGGCAGGTAGTACAGATTGGTCTCCAGGCGGATGCCCGGCTCCCTTGTGCGGTACAGGTCGATGCTGTCGTGGAGGCGCACCGTCTGCATAATCATGCGCACCTCGTGATAGCCGTCCTCGCGCCGCCCCAGCACATCCAGCCCCAGATTGATCTTCCCGTAGGCCTTCAGCCGCAAATGTGTAATCATTCCGTTCACATTCCCTTCTCTGTTTGTAATACCGCTGCGGTCTGTCTATCTGCCGCCGCGGACAAAATGTTGAAACTGCACCGTCCGCCCTGGGCGGAACCGGAACAATCTGGAAATTGTATTTTGTATGTATTCCTGTTTTTATTATACATTATATTGTATACATTACTTTCGCAGAAATAGCAAGTGGAAAATTCAAGTTACCGGAGATTTTAGCGGGAAACTAACGGACGGGGACGCCTGGGGGCCTAAATTCCGGGGTGTGGACTGCGTCGCCGGGTTGCCCAAATTCCGGGCCGCAGACTGCCCCGCCGGTTTGCCCAAATTCCGAGCCGTAGACTACCTCGCCGCCCCTTTCATTCAAAAACTCCCCTGCGGCAAATCACCGCAAGGGATATCTGATTTCTCATTCCGCATCATTTCTCTGCGTCCTCGCCCTTCAGGCTCCGGATCGCGGCCAGGGTTTCCTCGTCCTCATCCTCAAACAACGGTCTCAAACCGTTGCCCCGCTCTGTGTCCTCCTTGGGCATGTAGCGCTTGAAAATCGACGCGAGGAAATAGGAGTTGACAAAGGCCACAAGCGGCATGCCGAACAGCATCATAAGCAACGCGGCCTGGGGCATGTAGAACAGAGCCATATAAGAGCCGAAAGCGATCAGCACATCCGTGGCCAGAATGCCGATGGTCTGGATCAGGTGGCGGATGGACATGAAAAACGCATTGAACAGCGTCCGTTTCACCGGGTTGTAGAACCGCGCCTGGAGCGGGAACACGTAGGTGAAAATAAATGAGAGAATCAGCAGAAAACCGCCGAAAATCGCCATCATCACCGTCTTTACATTGCCGCTCAAATTCATCTGTCCGGTGGTGAAGAACCAAAAGTCAAAGGCCAGCACCGCGCCCGCCGCCAGCAGAATCAGCCAAATAGCCGTGGCCTGCTTAAAATTGCTCTTAAAGGAGCGGAAAAAGGATTTGATCGTGGAATCCTCCTCGTCCCGGACCATTTTCAGCGTCACATAATATACAGCCGTGGTGGAGGCCCCGATGGTAAAAATGGGGATGGAGCAGACGATCCAGAGTACGTTTAAAATGATCAGATCGCCCAGCTTGCCGATAAATCTCCACACCGGATTGTCGTAGTTAAATAGTCCCTGCAGCATAGTATGTCCTCTACTTTCTCAGTCAGTGTTAAAATAATCGTTTATACCTTGCCACCAGCCCCGGGCTGATGATCCGCAATACGCTTCCCTGCTTCTGCCATGTCGTAAACCGGCAGGTTGATGGCTGGAGATACGTTTCCTCAATTATGCCATGTCACCAACCGGAAAGTTGATGACAAGAGAGGCGTTTCCTCAATTATATCAAACTACCGGCAAATTGCAAAGTACCAGTTCCATTTCGCGTTGCGGCGGACTACGGGCGGACTGCGGCGGATTGCGGGCGGACTGTTGCGGAGTACAGTCGGACTGCCGCCACATTTTATAAAAATTTATGGAACGCTGTGGCGAAATTGTGATATGATAGGACATGCACGGGAAATATCATCAAAAGAGGAGAATGTCCATGTCTTGGAAAGAGAAAGCTTCTATAGAAAGAGAGAAACTAAAACAGATGAGCGCCAGGGACAAAATCTGGTACATCTGGGAATATTATAAGTTTCATCTGGCCGCTCTGGCGGTGGTGATCTGCCTGATCAGCGTGATCGGCAACGCCCTTTACCGCCAGAGCTTTACCACCCGCCTGTCCATCGCCGTGATCAACGACCGCTCCGGGGACACCAGCAGCATGGACCCGCTGGAGACGGACCTGCGCCAGGTCCTGGGCTGCGGCAAAAAAGATATCATCGAGATCAACACCGGCCTGATGGCCACCTACGGCGACAATGTCACAGAGTTCGGCTACGCCACCATGGCGAAAATCAGCGCCCTGGTCGCCAGCAGGGGGCTGGACGTGGTCATCGCGGACCGGGATTCTATCGACCACTATGCCGGGGTCGACGCCTTCGCGGACTTAAGCGAACTGCTCCCGGCCGACTTGTACGCCGCGCTGGCAGGCGAAATGTACAGCGCCGCCGGTTCCGAAGGTCAGATGATCCCCGCCGCCGTCTCCCTGGAGGGAACCCGCTTCTATGAGATCACCGGAATCGTCATGGATCCGCCTTATCTGGCGGTGATTGACGGCTCTCCGCGTAAAGAAGCAGCGGTTCAGATGATCCGCTATCTGTTTCCATAAATTCGCCGCCCGGGGTCAGCGGCTTCATACCAAGGCGTTCTGCCAGACGGCGGGATGCCTTGTTTTCATTTGCGATCATGGCGCAGGCGCGGCAGGACAGCACCTGGCAGGTGTAGTCCAGAATCTCCCGGCAGGCTTCCAAAGCGTAGCCTTTCCGCCGGTACGGCCGGAAAATATGATAGCCCAGCTCCAGAAACGCCTGGCCCGGGCAGCACCCGGCGCTGTGTGCGTTCAGGCGCTGTTCCAGCGCCTCCGGCAGGCGCGGCTGGCTCACCCCGGCCAGGCCTGCCAGATGGCCGCTGTCCCGTTCCAGGATGGCCCAGGTGCCGTACTCGTAGAATCCGTACTGTCCCCCGATGTAGGCCCGCAGCATTTCCGGGTCCCCGAACATGGCTTCCCCGGCCTTAAGCTCCGAAACGGGAATGGCCTCTCTGTCCCCCATGGTCAGCTCCCGGATCAGCAGGCGCTCCGTCACTCCGATGGTCCAGGGAAGGCCCAGATGCCGCCGCAGCACCAGACCGGCCAGCTCCTCAGTGACGAACTCCCAGCTGGGAACGATATACCGGGCCGCGGGCAGGGACGCCCCGCCCGCTTTCTGCTCCACGCCAATAATGGCCCTGCCGGCGGCTTTCGCCGCCAGCAGGGCCTCCGGTTCATCCGATATGACGATTGTGCGGCGCAAACCGTCCACACAGATCTCCATCTCCTTTATCATAGATCAATCAGCACTTCTCCGGCTCCGGATAGTCCACGCCGAAGGTCTCCACGGTGATGGAGCTGATCTTCTGGGGTGTCATGGGGCGGTCGTTGTAGTCCGTCTGCACGCAGGCGATCTTGTCCACCACGTCCAGGCCCTCGGTCACCTTGCCGAAAGCGGCGTAAGCGCCGTCCAGATGGGGGGAGTTCTTGTGCATGATGAAGAACTGGGAACCTGCGGAGTTGGGCATCATGGAACGGGCCATGGACAGCACGCCCGGGGTATGCTTCAGATCGTTCTTAATGCCGTTCTGGCTGAACTCACCCTTGATTCCGTAGCCGGGGCCACCCATGCCGTTGCCGTCGGGGCAGCCGCCCTGAATCATAAAGCCGCGGATCACGCGGTGGAAGATCAGGCCGTTGTAAAATCCCTTATTGACCAGGCTGATAAAGTTGTTTACCGTGTTAGGCGCGATCTCCGGGTAGAGCTCTGCCTTCATCACGTCTCCATTTTCCATTGTAATTGTAACAATCGGGTTGCTCATATGCGATTCTCCTTCTGCTTGGGGCCGGAAAACCGGCTCTTTTTTGTCTTTTTAAACTATAGCAAATATTACCGGGTTTGTCCAGCCGGTTCCTGCTTTCCCTCAGAGAGGGCTGCGCGGGGCCGGAGACTGCGCTTCTTCCCACAGCTCGGGCAGAACAGGGAATCGCTGTCCAGCCTGGCGCCGCACCCGGTACAGAAACGGCTCCCCGCAGGGGCGTGAAGCCGGGACGCGGGAGGCGCCTGCCGCGATCCGGCAGCCGCCTCCGCTCTCCTTCTCCCCATTTCCACCATTTCCTTTTCCACCCTTCGGTTCAAGAAAAACAGCAGCCGGACCGCCATTCCAAAAACCGCCAGAAATGCGATCAAAAACAAAACGCCCAATCTCCGGCCGTTTGCCACCGTCGCATAACCCATATAGACAAGACCCATTACTTCCGCTGCCGCCGCCGGACCGGCGTACCGGGAACGGCACAGGGTCAAAAGCAGCAGTACCGCCTCCATGGCCAGCAGCACCTGCAGCATGATCCGCGTCTCCATCCATCCAGACCGCACGCGGTACAGCATGAGCAGCATGAGAACGGCCTGCCCCAGAACATACGGCGCTTCCGCCGCAGACGGCCCCTGCCGGTGGCTGTAGTCCCAAAGCGCCGTTCCGATCCCCCGCGACATCTCACAGGCCCTGCCGTACACGGCGGTGGCAAAAGCGGCTATGTACAGCGCCGCAGCAACATAAGCGCCATATCTTGGGTGCACGATTCCCATTGCCGAAGGCGGGTAAAACAGGGCGTTTATTTTATAGAATCCCACCGCGCCCACTGCCAACAGCATGTCCAGGGCGGTTATGGCGCAAAGCGTGCGAAACGGCGCTTTTCCGGCCGCCAGAACCGCCATCCCTGCCAGGGACATCGCGGAGATAAAGGTCAGCGCCACCGCTCCCCACTCGTATTCCCGTTTAATCTCAAACACCACGGTCCGCCGGATCAACTCGAATCCACTGTAAGCGGAATCCCCACAGGAGGCCATGTTCAGTACCAGGGAAACCTCGCACAGTACCAACAGCAACCGCAGCAGGTTTTTAAGCAGGGGATCCATCCGCCTTGCGGAATTCTGCGAAACCGAACGGCCCAGCCGCTCCGCGATTTTATTTGGCGACAGAAGGCCGCACACCCTGTCAATTCCCAGACCCAGTTCTCTCATCTGATTCTCCATCCTCTCTCATCTACTGTTTGATTTATTTCTACTATATAGGTCCCATTTCAATCGCCTTTGGTTTTATTTTTTGAAACTATTTTTAAAATTCCTGATTCCGCCAGTGCCCGCCGTGCGGCAGTGTCCCGTAGCACGAAAAAGGCGGCCGGAGAAGCAAACAAATGCTCCTCCGGCCGCCGGTTATACCACAGCCTCCGGTTACACCTCAGCCACCGGTTCCGCCTCAGCCACCGGTTCCGCCTCAGCCGCTGTCTATACCGCAGCCGCCTGTTCCGCCGCAGCCGCCGATTCCGCCACAGCCGCCTGTTCCGTCACAGCCGCCGATTCCGCCGCAGCCGCCTGTTCCGCCACAGCCTCCGATTCCGCCGCAGCCGCCTGTTCCGCCGCAGCCACCGATTCCGCCGCAGCCGCTGTCTATACCTCAGCCGCCTGTTCCGCCACAACCTCCGGTTATACCTCAGCCGTCGGTTCCGTTCCGCCCCTGCGATTTACCGCGTCTTTCTTTCCATCAGTTCTGCGATCTTATCCAGCTTATATTTTCCCCATCCAGCCCGGATATCGTCCAACTGTGACAACAGCGCCTTGAGCTCCGGCGATTTTCCCTCCTTGTAATCGGCCTTCATCTGTTTTTTCAGCTGTCCGTATTCCATCATCGGGTACATCAGGCCGTCCCCTAACATGTCTCCATACAGGGATTCCATCATGCCGCGTCCTTCCTTCGCCTTTTTGTTAAAACTCAACGGATGCGCTTTCAGGGAAATGAACTCGAAAAGCACCGGGAACTGGGGATTTCTGGTAAAAAATACAACCTCCAGCGTTTCCGACATCATCCCCACATCCACCTGGAAATATGTGATCAGATAAATCTCGTCCAGGGAAACCACAACTCCTTCCAGTCCCAGGAAAGCCAGGCCCCGCTCGAAAATCCTCACATTTCCCACATCCACAGCCGTCACCTGGTCCAGTCCCTCCAACAGTGCTGCCCGCCGCTGCAGAAATGGCACCAGCTCCGTATCATAGTATGGGACCCTCCCATCCCAGCGGCAGTACCTGGCGATCCCGTCCAGCTGCAGCTCCTTGCAGCACTCGCTGCAAATCGCAGTCTTCCCGCCGTCCTCATTGTAAAATGTAGTCGGCATCCGCTCTTCTCTCCCACAAATCCCGCACGCTTTTTTCGAAAACAATCCCATTTTTGCTCTCCTCTTCTCTCTTTATCGTGTGACCGCCGCGCTCCGGCGGCGGATTCTTATTCTCTATTTACAGTGGACGGCGGCGGATACCTATCTCCTGTCCGCGGAGGACGGCGAAGCCTTCTCCGGCTGCTGATTCTCCGTTTTGTTCTCCTCTTTACTCTCCGCTATATTCCCCGCGCTCTCCGCCTCTTTCCCGGTCTCCGGCACCTCCTTCTCCTGCTCCACCGGTTTGCTGTTCTCCGTTTTCAGCTTTCTCAGGCGGATCTGCACTTCGATCTCGTCGCCGTCCAGAATCTGGAAGCTCCTTCCACCGTAAGAAACCTTCCCCTGGCTTACCTTGCAGTTCTCAGAGCCGTTGCTGATCCAGCTGTACCCCTCCGGGAATGTCAGCTGGACGCTCCGTTTCTTTTCTCCCGTGCCGCTCTGGGTTCCGACCTCATTTCCGTCCGTGTCCACAAAACGCACCAGATAATTAATCTTCCTGCCCTGCCCCTCCTGATAGTAAAGGCTTCCGTTCTCATACGCGTAATAGTTGACGTCCGCATCCCGTTTCAGAAAGAGGGAGATTCTCACCGGATTTTTCAGCACGTTCTGATACTTCTCATTGATCCGGCTGTTCACCTTCTCCTCAATCTCGTTGTTAATCTTCACCAGTTTGCTGTAGTTTCCCGTCACCTGAGCCGTATACGCGGAGGGATAACGGACCAAAAAGCCGAAGTTCTCGCTCTTAGCCTCAATCATGGTCTCCAGGTAGGCGCAGATCCGGTCCGCCGTAGCCCCAGTGCTGGTATAGATAAAGCTGTTGCTGCCGTCCTCATTGGTCACCTTGTCGAAATACCGGTCCATCTGCTCTTTAAAGCTCTCGCCTTTGGAAGTGTCGATGGTGCCGTCCTTCAGATACTGGGCCACCACCTTGCGGCCATAGGCGCTTCCCCTGGCCTTAATCCGGTCCGGCTGCCAGCTGTGGTGGTGGGACACGCCCTTGATCTCATCGTCCTCCAGGTTGATGTACAGGTTGCGCAACCCGGAAAAACCGTAGTCGTTTCTTCCCACCGGGTCCTCCCAGGTCACGTCCACGTGGTACCACTCGCCGTCCAGCTTGATCAGGTTCCAGGCGTGGGTGCTGCTGTATACATACCGGACCTCCAGCCCGCAGGCCTTTGCCGTCTGCAAAAACGCATCCGCGTAACCGGAGCACTGTGCCTTGCCCTCCACGATGCAGCTGTAACCGGTTGCCCGGGACCAGTCCTTGGCCTTCTCATAGCTGCAATTCTCCACCAGCCATTTGATGATCATGATCTCCTTCTCGAAATCGCTCATGCCGGAGGTGATATAGGTGTCCTTGAAATCCTCAATGGCCTCCTTCATCTCCTCCCGCTCGTCGGAGTCCATCATCCCGTAGTTGCCGTTCTCAAAATCATTGGCCGAACGGCTGACCGAATCGTCGGAATAATCGCTCCACTCAAAATCCTCCCCATAAATGCCGCTGTAGCTGCTCCCGCTTCCACTGCCAGAACCGCTTCCTCCACCGGAACCGCCCGCTGTACGGCCACCGGAGCCGGTCGCCGCGCCTCCTGGCCCCTGGGAGGTGATGTCCACGGTCACAGTGGAGGAAATCCCCTTCCCCTCCTCATAATGAGGAGCGCCGTTTCCGTCCACCCAGGCTCCCGAAGCATCCACCCTGCTGCCGTCCGGTGTGATGCAGTCCGCCGCCATGGCGCCACCCTGCGCCGGGTCCAGATAATAACATTTCCCGTCGATCCACTGCCAGCCGCTCATCAGGCTGCCCCTTGGCCCCCCGATCCGGGTGTCCAGGAAATACCACCTGCCGTTGTCCAGCAGCCAGCCGGTCTTTAAAGCGCCCTGGGGCCCGCCCTGCTGCGGATTCAGATAATACCAGCGGCCGTTGTCGGCCATATCCTGGTACCACCCGGTCTGCATGTAACCATTTTCATCCGTGTGGTAATACTCCGCCCCATCCTGAATCCAGCCACCCACAGGCTGCCCGCCGTCGTTGTGATAGCGCCAGCCTGCGGCCCCGGACTGCCATGTGCCCGCCAATGCGGTGGACGCGGTCATCGCGGTCATTACGGCGGCTGCCCCCAGCCGGATCAGTGCAATACGTTTCGTTTTGTTCATCTTTTTTACCCTCCTGATAGTTGGTCTGTCGATCCAATTTGATTGCCTATGCCTTAAAGACGCCTGCGATCCCCCGCCGGTTTTAAATATTTGAAAATAATTTAAATTTTTTTCATTCGCCGCCGGAACCGGCTCCCCGCTCCCGCAGCAGCTCCTCATAATCCCGGTTCAGCTCCCGGATCATGTCCTCCGCCAGCCGGTTCTCATAAAATAAAAACAGCGCGGCTGCCGCAAGAACTGTCATAATACTCAAAAGAATGTGTATTATAAAATTATACTTCCACCGTTGGTCCATACGCTCCACCTCCTGACTCTGCGACGGCCGGACCAGCCCTCCGTCCCGTTCCAATTACACTCGTATATTCGTACATATTCAATCGTTTTCAAGCCCCCTATACTTAAATCATCACATCAGCCGGAGGTACGGGATGATAAGCTATGAACCGCTGTTCAAAACCATGAAAGAAAAGAAGATCACTTCCTATAAGCTGCAAAAGGCCGGCTTCAGCCGCGCTACCTACTACAGCATCAAGCAGGGGAACAGTATTTCCACCAACACCGTCAACCAGCTCTGCCGGATTTTAAAATGCGGTGTCGCCGATATTATTGAATATCGTGAGGACGAGTAGCCTCCGGCCCGGCCGTCTTCATTTTCCCCGCGCAGCTTCCCGCCGCCATCGCGCCATCCGGACCCGGACCCAGGGACTTCTCCCCCGGATACCCGCCCGCCGGCGGCCCGGCCCGCCTGTGGCATTCGATCCGTTTCGGAGAAATGCCCACCAGAATCCGGATCAGCATCCGCACCTTTTCCCCCATATTCATCCGCGTCTCCGCGGCAATGTCGTTGATAATCTTAAAAAAATCCATAAAACCTCCTTTCCGCCTCCTTTTTCATTTTCCCGTTCCTGCCTATAAGACGTCTGAGCCGCCCGTCCGGTTTTATAAATCCGGTATTTTTCAAAAATAGTTTCAAAAGCAACGGCAAATCCGGCGGCCGGCCTCATTTTCCATGCATTTTATGGTATAATAAGGAAACGTATCCCTTATCGTCAACCTGCGGTTGACGACAAAGTATAATAAGGAAACGC
>NZ_CABJCG010000031.1:0-4666 GCF_902364025.1 Enterocloster lavalensis | reverse complement strand
ACAAAGTATAATAAGGAAACGCATCCCTTATCGTCAACCTGCGGTTGACGACAAAGTATAATAAGGAAACGCATCCCTTATCGTCAACCTACAGTTGACAACAACGTATAATTAAGAAAGGCAGCACTTTAACCACACCTTCGGAGGCGCACAATGATTGATACCTATAAAACCTATCTGGCCGCGGACCGCAGCCTTACACTGGAAGAGATGGAGCAGCTGCACGGGGACATGGTGTCCGAGATGGGCAATGACCCGGACGCCCTTGAGCTTTACCAGGAGCTGGCTGCAACCGCCACCCGTTATATCGCCTTCCGCTCCCAATGGTTCCTCTGGAGCCGGGCTGAAAAGACGGACCGCGATTCCAGCCGCACCGCCTGCCACAACTCCCTGATCGTCAAATTCAACCAGCTTGCCAGATATCTCCGCCTTCAGGGCCATAAAGCCGCGTGGCGCGAGACCCTGGGCTATGAGGAGGAGGACCTGTACAACCGGAAACGCATCGGGGACTTTGGCTGTTACCTGGCATTCGTCAACAGCCTCTGCGCCCGGTGACGGCCCGGACTGGCCGCCGCGCCGCGCACCGGCCCGCCGCATCAAAAAAGCTCACCAGCACGCAGCTGATGAGCTTTTTTGATGCAAATTATTTTATTGCGGCGTCGGAGTGATCAGGTTCGCCGCCTCCAAAAGGCCGAACTCCACCATTGCGTCCCTTACCATCTCCAGAGCGTGTCCATAGCAGCCGGAGAGCACGCCGACAAAGGCGTCCCGCCTGCCCTCTTCCAGCAGCGCAAAGGCCTTAAGCGCCCGGTCGTTCAACTCATTGGCGCTCCTGGCTCCCCCCTCGTAGAAAGAATAATAATACCCCCAGTGCAGGATATCGCTGACCTCCTGCAGGATCACCCGGTACGGCTCCAGCGGCAGATGCCTGATCACGCAGCGGATGAGCACGTCCAGCGGGATGCTGAGGGGCTGCTCCATTTCCCCCTTAAGCCGCAGCAGCTCCGCCCCGGAAATCCTGGGAAAGGCCAGCTTTGCCGCAGGTCCCGCTGCCAGAGTCATAAACTGAAGCCCGCTCAGATACAAAAGCGTCTCACGCTTGTGCACCCGGTTCTTCAGGGCGTAAAACGTAGCCTCATCGTTAAACAGCGTCACCTGGGTCCCCTTCACATTGTAAGTGCGGCAGAAGCCCAGCCGGTTCAGCATGGCCAGGGCCTTGCGGATGGTGGAGACCGACACGCCGTACTCTGCGGCCAGAGCCGCCTCAGAAGGCAGAAATGAGCCGTCCCGGTAAAAACCGGTCCCGATCCGGTCGATCAGGCTGCGGCTTATCTGCAAATAGTAGTGGTCCCGCCCCAGCTCCGCGCTCCAGGAAAAGCAGCGCTTCTCCTCCGGCGTCCCGCAGCCGGGACGATCCGCCAGCGCCGCCAGAGAGGCCAGATATTCCTCCACCCCGTCTGCCAGGGCGCGGTACATGGCACTGAACCTGCGCTGTATTTCCTCCGGGTCCCCTGTCTCCACCGCCTCCGCGATCCACATGGGATTTCCATAGTCCCGGTAAGCGCGGCTGAGAGGCGCTGCTTCGCTGTATTCCAGGAAGAACGGCACCCGGGCGCAGATTTTAAGGCTGGTAAACACATCCCGAAACAGCAGGTTGCAGGAGGCATCCAGAAGCCTGTTCAGCGCTGTTGAGGCCGTTTTCCACCGGACCTCCAGCGCGTTCCTGCTGTCCTTCTTCATCCCCCTCAAACATTCCAGCGCCGCTTCCCGCCCGCACACCTGGACGGAAAATGCAAACAGCTCCGGCATTATCTGCCCCATGGTCTCATAAATCTCCCCGATCTCCGCCCGTCTGGCCAGCACGGCGGATATTTCGACCTGATTCCCGGTCCCCTCCGGCCGCCGGTAAATGACCACCGAGGGCCTGCGCTCCTCCGTCCGGATCAGATTTTCCTGACTCAGCCTCCGCAGCACGTCCCGCGCGGTCCGAATCCCCACATGGTAAGTCTCGCACAGCTGGCTCAGGGAGGGAAGCGAATCTCCCCGGCGCAGATATCCCGTGAGAATCTGTTCTCGCAAATTTCCATATACATACTCGTTCAGCGTCTGCTTGTCCTCCAACCCGCCACCTCGTTTCCCCAAAGCACCATAACTGCCCCGGCTTGTTTTCAACTGTTATTATATCACAAAATCCCTCCTACTATATGCTTATGTACACAAATCTAACATTGATTTCTCAAATGAAGTTTCTTAAAATATACTCGGATGGATTTTATCCCGATATCAATGTTATGGAGTATATGGATTGATATGAACACACAGAACAAACGGCAGCCTGGCAGACCCTCCACTCTTTCGGATAAAGGGCGGCCTATCCTATTGTTATCCCTTCTGCTCATTCTGATCTTTGCTGTTATGATCTGGAACGCCGCCAAGCTGCGGGAAGCCCTGAGTCACAGCACGCAAGGTTACTTAAGGGACGTGACCTCGGAGTCCGCCTCCGACATACGTGATTCCTTCCAAAGCCGGATCACCAATCTAAAAATGATGGCCGACTCCCTTTCCCAAATCCGGGAATATCAGGGCAGCAATGCGCTGACCGAATTTCTGGAACGCAAGGCCCAGATTCTGGAATTCGACCGGTTGATCCTGATAAACCGTGAAGGCTCCGTCATCGCCTCCGCCGGGGCTTTAGACCCGGGCGCTGATTCCGGCGGCTCTCCCAAAACGTCCCCCTCCATCCAGCTTCCCCCGGAAGCCTGCGTCACATACACAGGTGGAAAATACCTTTTATACTCCGCCCCCGTTTACCGCGGCAACGGCCCCGACGAGCTGCTGGTGGGCACGCGCAGCACAGAAAATATCCAGGACATGATCTCCGCCAACAGTTTTAACGGCCAGATGCTCAGCTGCATCGTGGACAACAGCGGCCGGGTTGTAATCTCCCCTACGGATTTGAAACCCTTTCTCCGCCTGGACGACCTCTTCCGCAACGACCAAAACCAGGAAGTGATCGCCGATATCCACCGGATGCAGGCAGACATGAAGGGTGGCCGGGAGGGCCTTTTAAAATTCACCTCAGCCACAGGTGAGAAACTTTCCCTCTCCTACAATGCGCTACAATTAAATGACTGGTTTCTGCTCACCATCATTCCGGCTGACATCATCACCAGAGGGGCAGAGCGCTACATTTGGCAGACCTTTGCCATTGTAGGCGTAACCATCCTGTTTTTCACGCTGTTTCTCCTGTCCCTGTTTCGCCTCTACGGAGCCCACAAAAAGCATCTGGAGCAGATTGCATTTACCGACCCGCTCACCGGCGGGCTGAACAACGCGGCCTTTCAGGCCCGCTACCGGTCCCTGGCCGATTCTCTCAAACCCAACACCTATACGATTGTGTTTCTGAACGTATGCGGCTTCAAACTGATCAACGAACAGTACACAACCGAGGGCGGAAACCGGCTGCTTTGCCATCTTTACCGCACATTGGAGCGCACTGCGGACCGTGACCGGGAGGAATTCGCCGCCAGAGGGGAGTCCGACCACTTTTTCCTCTGTCTGCGGGAGCACGATCCCCAAACCATACAACTCCGGCTGGATCAGGTTATACGGAAAATCAACGCCTCGCAGGCTGCGGATCTGCCCGCCCTTCCCATTACCGTCCGGTCGGGCGTCTGCCTGGTGGAGGATCCCGGCCAGGATATCACCATCCTTCAGGACCACGCCCGTCTGGCCAGCCAGAATCCGACGCCGGATCACAACCGGATATGCGCTTTCTACGACGACAGCCTGACCGACCGCCTGCGTCTGGAACAGGAATTAAACAGCCTGTTTGACAGCTCCCTGGAGCGGGGTGATTTTCTGATCTACCTTCAGCCGAAAATCAGCCTGCAGGACAACCGGCTGGCAGGAGCTGAAGCCCTGGTGCGCTGGAACCATCCCGTCAGGGGAATCATCCCGCCCTCGGACTTCATTCCCCTGTTTGAGCGAAACGGGAAAATATGCGCGCTGGACCGCTATGTGTTCACCGGGACCTGCGCCGCGCTTGCCGGTCTGAAACGGGATGGCCGGGAAATGTTCCCGGTCTCCGTGAATCTCTCCCGCCAGCACTTCCGAACCCCCGGCTTTCTGGACGACTTCGCCCGCATCGCAGAACAACACGGCATCCCCCGGGGAATCATCGAATTTGAACTGACGGAGTCCATCTTTTTCGACAACCGGCAGATTGAAATCGTGAAAGAGTCCATCCGAACGATGCACGACCTGGGCTTTCTCTGTTCCCTGGACGACTTCGGAGCCGGATTCTCCTCCCTGGGCCTGCTGAAGGAATTCGACGTGGACACCATCAAGCTGGACCGCTCCTTTTTCCTCAACATGTCCGGGCGCAAGGCAAAGGACATTATCGCCAGCCTGGTGGAGCTGGCCGGACATCTGCAGGTGACAACCGTGGCCGAGGGGATCGAGACTCCCGACCAGGTGGAATACCTGCGCGGCATCCACTGCGACATGGTCCAGGGGTATGTTTTCAGCAAACCTCTGCCGATCCCGGAGTTCATGGCCAGATATCTGTCATGAGGCACGGGCGGTCGATCCGGGCTGGCGGCAGATTCCCCTGTCAAGGTGCAATCGAAAACTCACCTTTTGTCCCACTGAAAACAGCCTTTTC
>NZ_CABJCG010000030.1:470-41541 GCF_902364025.1 Enterocloster lavalensis | reverse complement strand
GCCATATGGGTGAATTCTATCCTTTTGTTTCCGAAAGTAAAGTGACGCTATCAAACAATTAGCGAGGTCTTTCACGAGCTTCCTGTTTATGGTACAATAGGGACACTATACTGGAGTTTTTGCTGCGCCCGGCCCATTTCCGGCGGCCGGGGCGCGAGGCCGGAAGGCGGGAGGACGAAGAGATGAATCACTCAGGAACCATAAGACTGGAAACGAAGCGGCTGGTGCTGCGCCCCTTTGTGATAGAGGACGCTCCGGCCATGTACCGGAACTGGGCCAATGATCCCCAGGTGACCAGATTTCTGACCTGGACGCCCCATGAGAACGTGGAGGAGACAAAACGGATCCTTTCTGAATGGATCGCCCAGTACCAGAACCTGGACTATTACTGTTGGGGCATCGCGTTTCGGGAGGACGAGGGAAATGTGATCGGAAATATCAGCGTTGTCAGGCAGGATCCGAGTGTGGACAGCGTCATCATCGGCTACTGCCTGGGGCGCAGATTTTGGGGGCAGGGTCTGATGCCGGAGGCATTTTCCGAGGTGATCCGCTTTTTCTTCGAGGTGGAGAAGGCCGGGCGGATTCAGGCAGACCACGACACGAATAATCCTAATTCCGGGAAGGTGATGGAAAAATGCGGCCTCCGGCAGGAAGGAATCCTGCGCCGCGGCGGGCGGAACTGCCAGGGGATTTGCGACGAGTGTATCCATGGGATGGTGGCGGAGGATTATGCAGCACGGAAGGTGCTGCTGTTTGAGTGTGGGGAAGCGCGCAATGGCTGATTGCAGAGGGCGGCTTTACCGATATGGCGACATTTTTGATCACAGGGGTACGGACAGCCTGTTTTTGGGGGCGGTCCGCGACAATGTGCACTTTCATCAGAAATACAACCCGGCATACCAGCGGATGCTGAAGGCGGAGGGATTTTCCGCAAACAGCCTGGAGCGGATCGAAGATCTGCACCGTATTCCGCCGATTCCTACCGCATTTTTCAAGCGCCACACGCTTTGGACCATGGATCCGGGCTGTCTGGCGGTGCGGGCCACCTCCTCCGGCACCGGGGGACTGGTGAGCCGGATTGGCCTGGAGTGGGCGGCTCTGGCCCGGGGAGCCGCTATGGCGGCAGGGCTGGGAAAGGCCCGGGGGCTGTTTTCGCCTGTGCCTGCCAATTATATTGTGCTGGGGTACGAGCCGCACCGGGAGAATCAGACCGCTATCTCCAAAACCCAGAGGGCCAGCTTGCTGTACGCGCCGCCCCTCCAGGTGAAGTATGCGTTGAAACGCGGAGCCGGTGGGTATCGGCCGGATTTTCCAGGGGTGAAACAGGCGCTGGAACGGTATGCGGGGCAGAAGGTTCCGGTGCGGCTGGTGGGATTTCCGGCGTATCTTTATTTTCTTCTGTTAGAGCTCAAGCGCGAGGGGCTGCGGTTCCGGTTTCCGGCCGGCTCCATGGTGCTGCTGGGAGGCGGATGGAAACAGTTTTACAGGGAGCAGCCGGAGAAGGAGGCTGTTTACCGCCTGCTAAAGGAGGTGCTGGGTATAGGGGAGGAGAACTGCCGGGAGTTTTACGGAGCGGTGGAACATCCTTCGATGTACTGCGACTGTGGGCGGCACCATTTTCATGTGCCGGTTTACAGCAGGGTGATCATCCGGGACGTGGACACGCTGCGGCCGCTGGGATTTGGGCGGCCTGGGCTGGTGAATCTGATTACCCCCATAGCGGACAGTATGCCCCTTGTCAGTGTGATGACGGACGATTTGGGGATTTTGTATCCGGGGGAGTCCTGCGGTTGCGGCAATCAGGCGCCTTGTTTTGAGATTCTGGGGCGGGCGGGGCTTTCGGAGATTCGAACCTGCGCGGCCGGGGCCGCGCAAATCCTGGAAGGGGGCTGAGGGCTATGCGATACGAGGTGTTGAAGGCACGGCTGGCCTGCACATTGGCTGGGCCAACCTTGGAGGTGGAGACGGTGATCGGGGCTTGTGAAATACTGGCGCGGGAGATTCTGGACGGGAAGTATGACCGGGTGCTGGAAATGGCTTTGGGGGCGGGGATGGATCGGGGGCAGGGCGCAGATTCGGTTATGGCCCAGGCTCGCCACGCCGCCCGTTTCCTCAGCCGTCCCTGCCTGGAAGAGCGGCTGCGCTGGGAACTTCCGCCCTCGCCGGAGGGCGTGCGCCGCTATCCTCTGGGCGTGCTGCTCCACATCGGGGCGGGGAATATGGAGGGGCTTCCGGCTTACAGCGTGGTGGAAGGACTTTTGGCCGGCAATATCAATCTGCTGAAGCTGCCGGAACATGACAACGGAATTTCCAGTTTCCTCCTGCGCAGGCTGGTGAACATTGAACCAAAGCTGGGGCCCTATCTGTACGTGTTCCGCGTCTCCTCGACCGACCGGGCCGCCATGAAGCGTCTGACCAGTCTGGCGGACGGAATCGCGGTGTGGGGCGGGGACGAGGCGGTCCGGGGAGTCCGGGAACTGGCCGGGCCGTCGGTAAAGCTGATCGAGTGGGGACACAAAATCAGCTTCGCCTATGCGACGCTTAAGGGCGTCCGGGGGCAGGACGGCGGACGGCAGCTGCGCCTGCTGGCCCGGCATATGCTGGACACCAGGCAGGTTCTGTGCAGCTCCTGCCAGGGGATTTACCTGGAGACAAAAGATGAAATGGAATTGGAAGAATTTTCTAAATACTTTTTGGAAATTCTGGAATCGGAGGCCCTTCTCCGTCCGTCCGCCGACATTGGCGCGCGGGCCAGGAATACCCTGCGGGTACAGTGCAGCAGCCTGGAGGCGGCTGCCTACGGGGGAAAGCATGTATTTTCCGGCACGCGTACCAGCGTGACATTGGAGAATGATCCCCGCCCCGAGGTCTCGCTGATGTACGGCAACTGCTGGGTGAAGTCTCTTCCAAAGCCGGATATTCTGCCGGTCCTGCGGGATAACAGCGGCTATCTCCAGACCGTCGGGCTGATCTGCGGGGAGGAGGAGCGGGAAATGCTCGCCCACCTGTTCTGGCGGGCCGGAGCGGTGCGGGTGTGCTCCGCCGGGGACATGAGCGGACTGCCGGAGCACGGCTTCCAGCCCCGTGACGGAGAATTCCCGCTGCGGCGCTATTCAAAATATGTGACCTGACGGAGGTATGAGGAAATGGACATTGTGAGACGGGGCTATGTGCCGCAGGACGCGGTGGAGTTCGGGCCAAAATACCGGGATTTCATGGAGCGGGCGGCGGTGGAGGTGGGGTTTCTGATTAACCGGGGCTACGACGTCAAATCCGCCAGTACCTTTGTGGGAAACCACTATATGCTTTCCGAGCGGCAGCGCATGGCGTTGGCGCGGATACTCTCCCCAGAGGATATGATTGAAAAACGCCGCCGGGCAGAGATCGGCCGCTTTTCCCCGCCTCAGGCGGTGGTGATCGACGGTTTCAACCTGATCGTGACCCTGGAAGTGGCATTTTCCGGCTCCCTGCTCATCGGCGGGGCCGACGGCACGGTGCGGGACCTGGCGGGATTGCGGGGAACCTACCGCATCGTGGACAAGACGGAGCTGGCCGTTTCCGCCATGTTCCGCTATATGGCGGAAAATGGGATCAGGGCGGCGAAAATTTACCTGGATCAGCCCGTCTCCAATTCCGGCCGCCTTGCGGCTCTGATCCGGGAGCGCGGCGTGGCGGCGGGCGTTGAGACGGAGGTGGAGCTGCGCCCTGACGTGGACCGTACGCTCTATGGCCGGGAGGCGGTGGTCACCACGGACGCGATTATTCTTAATCACTGTCTCAGCTGGTACAATATGGCGCGCTGGATTATCGAGGAGTATGTGCCGGATGCCTGGATTTACCGGCTGGGGCGTCCGGTATAGGAGGAAATGCGGGACGTCCGGTGCGGGCGGAAATGTGAAGTGGGGGAAATAGGGCAGGTTTGAGTCTGGGCGGGATATAATTGGCCCGCCGGAAAACGCCGGCTGTTTCACACGCGGCCATTTCCAACTGTCCGCCATCAATAAAATTTTCAAGGAGGCCTTCCATGAAACCATCTAAAGGCGATCAAATAAAAGTGATTCATAAAGAAGACAGCTTTTCCGAGGATTACCAGAACGGCGATATTTTCACCGTGGAGGACACCTGGTACGGCGGCGTGCAGGTGAAAACCGCCCTGGGTCTGCCCTTGGCGTTAAGCGAGTCCGAGTACGAACCGTACTGTGAAACGCCGCCGGACAGCTTGCAGGAAGGGGAGTTTGCGGGGAAAATCGCCGTGGTCACCGGCGGCGTCCGCGGCATCGGAAAAACGATCTGCGAAGAATTCCGCAAGGCCGGAGCCGTTGTCTGTATTCTGGATAAGGAAGAAAATGGGTATTTTACCGGCGATCTGGCCGAGGAATCGGTTTTGCGGGCATTTTCCGAGAAGGTGATCCGGGACTACGGCCGGGTGGATTTCCTGATCAACAACGCCATGCTGACCAGGGGTGGCCTGCCGGATTGCAGTTTCGAGGATTTCAACTATGTCCTGCGGGTGGGCGTGGCGGCCCCCTACATGCTGACCCGGCTGTTCCAGGAGCATTTCGGGGAAAATGGGTCGGTGGTGAATATTTCCTCCTCCCGGGACCGCATGAGCCAGCCGGGGACGGAGAGCTACACCGCGGCCAAGGGCGGAATCCACGCCCTGACCCACGCCATGGCGGTGAGCCTGGCGGGCCGGGTTCGGGTCAACTCCATCTCACCGGGATGGATCGATACGGATTTTAAGGAATATCAGGGCCCAGATGCTTTTCAGCAGCCCGCGGGGCGGGTGGGAAATCCGCTGGATATCGCCAATATGGTTTTGTTTCTGTGCAGTCCAAAGGCGGGATTTATCAACGGGGAGAACATTTGCATCGACGGCGGCATGACACGGCAGATGATCTACCACGGGGATTTTGGCTGGAAGCTGGATGGAAATGGAACATGAGTCTGTGAGGAGGCGTGAAATATGCGTATTAATGCCCTGTTCTGGCTGCTGCCCGCGGTGATCTGCGTGATGGCGGAGGTGTGGTTTGGCGTCCGCAGCCTGGGAAGAGATGAAACGGACCCGGACAGCTATGAGATACATGAACAGTGGTTTGTGCTGGTGTTGGGGATTGTCTGCACGGCGGGAGCCATTGCCCTGGGGGCTGCGGCTGCATGTTCGGACCTGCTGGAGGGGGAGGGCCCGGTGGTGGAAATGATGGTCGCAGTGGTGTACCTGCTTCTGCTGTCCGGCGGAACGTATTGTGTGGGAAGCTATTTTGCCAGGAGGGTGACGGTGACCCGGCAGAGCGTGACCTACCGGAACATGGCCGGAGTCCGGGGCGTCTGGTATCTGGATCAGGTTTACCGGGTGGAGACGGGAATAGAGACGGACTACGGCAGCACCATCCGGGCCCTGGGAGCGGACGGGAAGGTACTGTTCAAGGTGGAGACGAACATGAAAAATGCCGGGCGTTTTCTGAAGGATATGAAAAAATGCGGAAAGACCGGGTGAGCCGGAATTTTAAGAAGGAGAGCAGTATGATTTTATATTTCAGCGGAACGGGAAACAGCCGCTACGCGGCCCTGCGGCTGGGAGAACTGACCGGGGAGCCGGTGAACTCCATCAACCAGTGTTTAAAGGAGGGCGCGGCCATCGGGCTGCACTCGAAAAACCATTACGTTGTAGTGAGCCCGGTGTACGCCTGGCGGCTTCCGCGGGTGGTGGAGCGGTTTATCCGCCAGGCTTCATTTTCGGGAAATACCGGGATCTATTTTGTGCTGACCTGCGGCGACGACGTGGGGAATGCGGCAAAATACGCCCGCAGGCTCTGCGCGAAGAAAGGGCTGCGGTTCTGCGGACTGGAGCCGCTGGTGATGCCGGAAAATTATATTACGATGTATCAGGCTCCGGGGCGGGATGAGGCGGAACAGATCATCCGCCGGGCTGAACCGGAGCTGGAGCGGTTGGCGGGGATGATCCGGGAAGGGAAGCCGTTTCCGGGGCCGAAGGTTACTTGGGGCGGCCGGGTGAAGAGCAGCATCGTGAACCGTCTGTTCTACCCGCTGTACGTGAACGCGAAGGGGTACTATGCGGCGGAGGGCTGCGTGGGCTGCGGCCGCTGCGTGAAGCTCTGTCCCCTGAACAATATCCGCCTGGAGGGCGGAAAGCCTGTCTGGGGAAGGAAATGCACCCAGTGTATGGCCTGCATCTGCGGGTGCCCGGCCCGGGCCGTGGAGTATGGAAAGCGGACTCAGGGGAAGGAGCGGTATTATCTGGCGGAGGATGGGACGTTGGAAGGAGCGGGGAACGGGCGGGAATAGCCCATCGCCGGCCCGCTGCGGGCGGCTGATCCGGGGCTGCCCATACAGTATCATAAAGACAAATCCGAAAAGCTTCGTAGAATCAAGGGGTTGCGGTTTGTCTTTGTTTTTTCCAAGCTATATTTAATCCTAAAATCAAGTAAAAGTATGCTTCTAAAAAAGGCACTTGAAAAAATCAAGTGCCTCCTGTATAATCAAGATAGCAAGGTAATCAGATGCAAAATCTGATGCCCTCAGTATGTATAGTTGACTATAGAAATAGCATCCTAAACTTTGGACGGTAGAGGATGCTATTTCTTATTATGTTTATTGTCTATGTAAGACAACGCCGCAAAAATAACGAGTAACAGAGTTAAAACTTCCATTGTACTCATGGGCATCACCCTCCTTCGTAAACTAGAGGGCAACATCATAATTTGGCATCCTTATTCCTTCTCTCTTGAAATACGTTTATATTATATATGGATTCTTAATAAAGGAAAAGATACGGGGAAAGAAAATTTTGTTGTGGGCTTGACATAAGGGCGGCGTAGATCGTACGCTGACTGGATGCGTGCCGGACCGTTGTCAAGCGCGCCAGCGTTCGGGCGGAGAACGCTCCCACGCGCGCCCACAGAAAGGAGGAACCACCAACGAAGGACAAAGAATACTACACCATCGGCGAGGTAGGAAAAATCTGCAACATTTCCGCCAAAGCGCTGCGTTACTACGACAAGATCGGGGTAATTTCCCCGGATTACATATGCGAGGAAAACGGTTACCGCTACTACAGCCGCAAGACGCTGCTGACGGTGCCGGTGATGAAATACTACAAGCAGATGGGCTTCAAACTGGAGGAGATGCAGGAGCTGTTAGGCGGCAACACCTACTACTACGTGCAGCAGAATTTCCGCAGCAAGATCGATGAGTTAAAGGCCCAGGAGCAGGAGATTCACGACAGCCTGGTGGCGGTGAAGGACTGGTACGAGCTGGTGCGGGAGGCGCAGATGGTGATCCGCAACGATATCCGGGACATTTCCGTGAAGTTCATCAGCCAGGAATTCTTTTGCTTCATGGATCAGGAATTCGCCTACGAGTACATGGACTCCATCATCAACATTCCCTGGACTAATTACCTGGAGGAGATCGGCCAGAAGATCACCGGGCCGGTGATCCTGCGGTTCCCCTCCCTGGAAGAGAAAATGAAGGGGAACTGCGCCCGGGCCCGCATCATGCAGCGGGCGGTGCTGCCGGACGAGAAGAATCCGGGACAGACCGTTGTGGGTGGCGGGATGGCGGTCAGCGTCTACCACATCGGCAGCCACGAGACCATTGACCAGGAGTATGAGCGGATTTTGGAATGGGCCGGAAAACGGGGCTACCAGTGCGGCCCGGAGTGCTATGAGCGTTATGTGGTGGACTACTGGACCACCCGGGAACCGGCGGAATTTGTGACCGAGGTGATCGTGCCGGTGACAAAGGCGGCGGAGGCCGGAAACATTCCACTATAGTGGAAGGATTTAACTGTAAAAAAATGGAATGGCCGGGACGAAGTGCGGTGGAACAGCCGATTTTTCGTCCCGGCCGCTCTTTTTTCGCCCGTTTTCCCCACGGCGGACGGCCTTTACAAAGGCCTTGACATTCCACATAACGGGAAGGTTTATACTGGAACTATCAAACCAAAAGGGGGAAACAGGGGACATGCAAAAGGATGAGCTGTATTCAATCGGGGAGGTCAGCCGGATCTGCAATATTTCCAAAAAGGCGCTGCGCTTTTACGACCAGCTGGGGGTGGTCAGGCCGGATATGGTGTGCCGGGAGAACGGCTACCGCTATTACAGCCGGGAGACGCTTTTGACGGTGCCGGTGCTGAAATATTACAAGCAGATGGGCTTTAAGCTGGAGGAGATGCAGGGGCTGGTGGGCGGAAACGGCTACTATTTCCTGAAGCAGAATTTTCTGGACAAAATCGACGAGCTGAAGGAGCTGGAACAGTCGATCCACAACAGCTTTGTGTCGGTGAAGGAGTGGTACGAGCTGATCCGGGAGGCCCAGATGGTGGTGCAGAATCCGGAGCAGGAGATTTCCATCAAATACATACAGCCGGTGGAGTGCTGCTATCTGGAACAGGATTTCAGCTACCGCTATATGGATTCCATCATCAATATTGAGTGGGTGAATTACCTGGAGAGCGTGGAGAACGAGATTTCCGGGCCCGTAATCCTGAAATTTCCGTCCTATGAGGACAAAATGAAGGGGACCTGCACCCGTGCGGGCATTTTGCAGAAGGCGGTGCGGCCCTTCAAGCCGGGCACGGGGCGCACGGTTTACGGCGGGATCATGGCGGCCAGCGTCTACCATGTGGGGCCGTTTGAGACCATCGGGGAGGAGTACGGCCGTATCCGGGACTGGGCGGCGGCCAGGGGTTACGTCTGCGGCCCGGAGTGTTACGAGCGGTATGTGGTGGACTACTGGACCACCCGGGAACCGGTGGAATTCGTCACTGAGGTGGTGGTGCCGATTGTCAGGGAGGAGACCAGCTCCCTAAAAGCTTCCCCTTAGGGGAAAGCCTTTCCGGCCGGAACAGCGGAAAATTCCACAGGCAGCACCCTGAATATCAGGGGCGGCAGAGGGGAAATACAGTCGAAAAGAGGCGGACGCCCATGTGCTCCCCTCTTTTTTTGTGCCCAAATCTATGGTAATATTTCCCTGCAAACCCTGTATTTCCCTGGAAAACAGGCTGTTTCTGGCCAACCGCCTCCCGGGGGACCGGGGGAAAAGTTAAAAATTTCTCAAAAAAATGGTTGACATTCCACCTTAGGGGAGGCTCTATACTAAATGCATAGAAAAACATATGTCATATTTAAAAAGTTAGTGATATCGCTGATCAAAATGTTTTCTAACCTGCGCAGGCCAAACGCAAATCAACAATCGCAAATAAGAGACGACGGCTTTTTGTGCATGATGTCCGGCACGAGGGGCGGTTCGATGAAAAGGAGAAGAGATCATGAAGTATGACGCACTGGGAATGATTGAGACAAAGGGACTGGTTGGCTCCATAGAGGCGGCGGACGCCATGGTAAAAGCGGCCAACGTGACGCTGCTTGGCAAGGAGTTTATCGGCGGAGGTCTGGTCACTGTGATGGTGAGAGGCGACGTGGGAGCCGTGAAGGCGGCGACGGACGCGGGAGCAGCGGCTGCCGGGAGAGTGGGCGAGCTGGTGAGCGTGCATGTGATTCCCCGCCCCCACGCGGAGGTGGAGACCATTCTCCCCAAGACGAAAACGGCAGAACAGTGAGATAGGAGAGGCAATTTATGAACGGCGACGGAGCAGTAGTAAATGCAAAGGGGGCAATCCCCATGACTGCGGATGATAAAATGAAGCTGGTCGGCAAAAAATTCCGCGTGACTGGCATTACCACGGGCCTGATTTCCGGCCTGACCTACGGAATCTACACCACCCTGGTGCTGGTGGCGGGGTACTATGAGCCCCTGGCCAGCGCGGTGGGAATGTTGGCGGCTCCCTATGTTTGTTCCGGCTTAAACGACCTGTTCGCCGGAATCTGGCTGACCATCTACAACGCCAAATGCGGACGGCTGGGAGAGCTTGGGCGGAGCCTCAACACCTTCCCCGGGAAAATGATCGTGCTGGGCTCGCTGCTTGGCGGCCCCATCGCCAACGGCGCGTACCTGGTAGGCCTGGCAATGGCGGGAGCTTACGCCATTCCCATTTCCGCCACCTGCAGCCTGTTCGGAGCGATTTTCGCCTGGATTTTCCTGAAGCAGAAGCCTACCAAGCGGGTGGTTGCGGGTATGATGATCTGCGTGGCCGGAGCCATTATCATCAACTGGGTGAAGCCGGAGGGCAGCCCCAATTTTACCCTGGGAATTATCTGCGCCCTGATCGCGGCGGTGAGCTGGGGCCTGGAGGGAATGCTCTCCAGCTACGGCGGAGCCATGATCGACACGGATGTGGCGGTGAACCTGCGGGAGCTGATCTCCGGCGTGGTGGACCTGGTGATCATCGTTCCTCTGGTGGGCGGCCTGGCGCTGCTGGGCGGCACCATGGCGGCGGGGCTTCCCCTTCTGTGGCTGGCTGCGGCAGGGCTGAACGCGGCGGTGTCCTTTGTCTGCTGGTATAAGAGCAATTCCACGGTGGGCTGCGCCATCGGAATGTCCCTCAACGTGACCTATGCCTTCTGGGGCGTGTTCTTCTGCGTACTGTTTTTGGGGCAGGCACTGACGCCCACCATTGTGATCGGTTCCGTGGTGATCGTGCTGGGCGCGATTCTGGTGACCATGAATCCGCTGGATCTGTTTAGGAAGGGAGAATAAGAACATGTTATTACCTGCGAGAACGGCGGTGCTGAATTACCTCTACGGTGTGGAGAGCGCCGACGTGGCACAGATCATGGAGTCCTTAAAGCCCCAGTACGGCGGGGAGCGCCAGTTTACAAAGCAGCGCTACCTGGACCATGTGATGTCCTTGGAGGCCAACGGCCTGCTGACGTTAAAGAGCTACGAGCTGGACGCACAGGGAGATTTGTCCCTGCGCTATGCCATCAACGAGGACGGGAAAGCCGCGGTGGAGAAATACGTGCCCGCGAAATACCGCCAAAACAACTGACGGGAGGCATAAAGAGATGAGATATTACGGCGAGGAAGCCCTTGGGCTGGTTGAGACGGTGGGGATGGTTCCCGCGCTGGAGGCGGCGGATAAAATGTTAAAGGCCGCGGACGTGGAGCTGGTTTCCTACGAGAACGTGGGCTCCACCCTGGTCACCATCATGGTGAAGGGCGACGTGGCGGCGGTGCGCTCCTCCGTGGAGGCGGGCGCTGCGGCGGCTGCGGCCGTGGGAAAGCTGACGGCCAGGAACGTGATGCCCCGCCCCATCGGCGGCGTGGGCGATATCGTCTCGGTTCACGACATTGACGCGTAAATAGTTGAGAGAGGAAAACGAACATATGGAACAGTTTGATACAATCGGGCTGATCGAGACCTTCGGCCTGGTGTTTGTCCTGGAGGCCGCGGACGCTATGTGCAAGGCCGCGGACGTGGATCTGATCGGTTATGAGAACGTGGCCTCCGGCTATATTTCCGTGCTGGTGCGCGGGGATGTGGGAGCCTGCAAAACCGCGGTGGAAGCGGGCGTGAAGGCGGTGAAGGACATGGGAGCGGAGGTCTACAGCTCCGTGGTCATTCCCAGGCCCCATCCCTTGCTGGAGAAGATTATCAAACGCTACAGCCTGGATAACCTGCTGCCCCAGGCATAGGGCGGCTGCGGGAGACAGGAGGAGCCTATGAATTTTGTTGACAAGGATCTGCTTTCCGTGCAGGAGGCCAGAATCCTGATGGAGCGGGCGGCCCAGGCCAAAGAGGCCCTGGCGGCGTTTCCGCAGGAGAAGCTGGACCGGATCGCGGCAGCCATGCTGGAGGCGGCGAGGGAGCGGCTCTCCCAACTGGCCCGTCTGTCGGCGGAAGAGACCGGCTACGGGAACTGGCGGGATAAATACATAAAAGACCGCTTTGTCTGCGAGGCCCTTGAGACCCGGCTGGCCGGGCGGCGCTTCGTGGGCGTGCTGGAGGAGGACCCCGGGGCGGGTATCGCCCGGATCGGCGTGCCTCTTGGGGTGATTGTGGCCCCGACGCCTGCCTTTGGGCCGGTGGCGGCTGTGATCAGCGCCGCGGTGCTGGCGGCGAAATCCGGCAACGCTATCGTATTTTCTCCCCATCCCAGGGCGGAGCGGACCACCCGGACGGCGGTGGAGATTCTGGCCCAGGAGGCCTTCGCGGCGGGACTTCCCGAGGGAGCCATGGCCTGCCCGGATACCACGGCCAGGGAAGGAGCGGCGCAGATGATGAGCCATCCGGCCGCGTCCCTGGTGCTGGCAACCGGCGCGCCGGAAATGCTGGAGGAGGCCAGAAGGTCCGGGAAACCGGTGATTTTCGGCGGAACCGGCCCCAGCCCGGTCTTTATCGAGCGGTCCGCGGATGTGAAGCAGGCGGCGGAGGACATTCTGTGCAGCCGGAGCTTTGACTGCGGGACAGCGGCCGCCTCGGAGCAGTATGTGGTGGTGGACGCCGCGGTCGCGGAACAGGCGGAACGGGAGATGAACCGGCTGGGAGCCCACTTTATGAGCGGGGAAGAGGAGGAAATGCTGACCCGCCTGCTGTGCGGCGTTTCCGGGCATATTGATCCCGAGTATATGGGAAAAACGGCTATTTGGCTGGCGAAACGGGCGGGCTTTGGAGTGCCGGAGGGCACCCGGGTGCTGGTGTCCCGGCAGAAATACGTGTCGGACCACAATCCTTACGCCGAAGCCATGAACTGTCCGGTGATGGTATTTTACATTGAACCGGACTGGACCATGGCCTGCGAGAAATGCATGGAGCTGCTGGCAAACGGCAGCCGGTGCCACACCCTGGCCATCCACTCCCGGGATGAGGCGGTGATCGGACAGTTCGCCGCGAAGAAACCGGTGGGACGGATTTTGGTGAACACGCCGGCCGTATTCGGTGCCATGGGCGCTACCACCAACCTGTTTCCGGCCGTCCATCTGGGCGCGGCCAGCGCGGGGCTGGGGATCACGGCGGACAACGTTTCCCCCATGAACCTGGTGTACCTGCGGAGTGTGGCCCTCGGGGTGCGCAGAGCGCCGGTGGAGACGGGGAAATAGTTCGGGAGATTAGTGCGGGAAATTAGTACGGGAGATTAGTGCGGGAGATTAATACGGAACATTAGTACGGAAGATTAGAACGGAAAATTAGTACGGAAAAATAGTACGGAAAAATAGTACGGAAAATAGTACGGGAAATAGTACGGGAAATAGTACGGGAAATAGTACGGCAAAATAGTACGGGCAATGAAATAAACGGCAGGGGGTGTCCCGGGGAACGGGCGCGGGCCCTGGCGGCTCCAAAATTAGCAGCAGATAAAATGAAATGCTGATAAAACGGGGCGCTGATCGTTTTTCACCTCCCGCCTTAGAAAATAAAAACAGAGAGAGGGGAACACATTGGATATTCGTGAATTTTCTAATAAGCTTGCGGAAGCCACAAAGAACATGTCTCCGCAGGAGCGGGCTTCGCTGATGAAGATGTTTGAAGCGGTCTCGGATGAGATCACCAAAAAGGAGGCCCCGGCGCAGGCGGTCTGCTGCCAGGAGGGAACGGACATTCCCGACGGGATGACGCCCAGGCTGAAGGCTTTAAAGGAGAACTATCTGACCCATAAACCCAGCATCACCACCTACCGGGCCAGGGCCATTACCAAGATTGCCAGGGAGAATCCGGGCATGCCCAAGATCATGCTGCGGGCAAAATGCTTCCGGTACTGCTGCGAGACCGCGCCCCTGGTGATCCAGGACAATGAGCTGATCGTTGGCGCGCCCTGCGGAGCGCCCAGAGCGGGTGCATTTTCACCGGATATCGCCTGGAGATGGATGGAGGATGAGATCGACACCATCGGCAGCAGACCCCAGGACCCCTTCTACATTTCCGAGGAAGACAAGAAAATCATGCGGGAGGAGCTGTTCCCCTTCTGGAAGGGTAAATCCGTGGACGAATACTGTGAGGATCAGTACCGGGAAGCGGGCGTTTGGGAGCTGTCCGGCGAGTCCTTCGTGTCCGACTGTTCCTACCACGCGTTAAACGGCGGTGGCGATTCCAACCCCGGCTACGACGTGATCCTGATGAAAAAGGGTATGCTGGACATCCAGCGGGAGGCCAGGGAACATCTGGAGCAGCTGGACTATGAGAACCCCGACGATATCGAGAAGATTTACTTCTACAAATCCATCATCGACACCACCGAGGGCGTGATGATCTACGCCAGGCGCATGTCCGAGTACGCGGCAGAGCTTGCGGCAAAGGAGCAGAACCCCAGGCGGCGGGAGGAGCTTTTAAAGATTTCCCAGGTCAACGCCAGGGTGCCGGCCCACAAGCCGGAGACCTTCTGGGAGGCCATCCAGGCGGTCTGGACCATCGAGTCCCTGCTGGTGGTGGAGGAAAATCAGACCGGCATGTCCATCGGCCGCGTGGACCAGTACATGTACCCCTTCTACAAGGGCGACATCGAGTCCGGGCGTCTGAACGACCGCCAGGCCTTCGAGCTGGCGGGCTGCATGCTGATCAAGATGTCTGAGATGATGTGGATCACCAGCGAGGGCGGTTCCAAGTTCTTCGCCGGCTACCAGCCCTTTGTGAATATGTGCGTGGGCGGCGTGACCCGGGACGGACGGGACGCCACCAATGAGCTGACCTACCTGCTGATGGACGCGGTGCGCCACGTGCGGATTTACCAGCCTTCACTGGCCTGCCGCATCCACAACAAGTCCCCGAAGAAGTATTTGAAAAAAATCGTGGACGTGGTGCGCTCCGGCATGGGCTTCCCGGCCTGCCATTTTGACGACGCCCATATTAAGATGATGCTGGCCAAGGGAGTTTCCATCGAGGACGCAAGGGACTACTGCCTGATGGGCTGCGTGGAACCCCAGAAGTCCGGCCGCCTCTACCAGTGGACCTCCACTTCCTATACCCAGTGGCCCATCTGCATCGAGCTGGCTTTGAATCACGGCGTTCCGCTGTGGTACGGCAAGCAGGTCTGCCCGGACATGGGAGACCCGGACCGGTTTAAGACCTACGAGGAGTTCGAGGCGGCGGTTAAGGATGAGATCAAGTTCATTACCAAATGGACGGCCGTCGCCACGGTGATTTCCCAGCGGGTGCACAAGGAGCTGGCCCCCAAGCCCCTGATGTCCATTATGTACGAGGGCTGCATGGAGAAAGGCAGGGACGTGTCCGCGGGCGGAGCCATGTACAATTTCGGCCCTGGCGTGATCTGGTCCGGCCTGGCGACCTACGCGGATTCCATGGCCGCAATCAGAAAGCTGGTGTTCGACGATCAGAAGTACACGCTGTCCCAGATCAATGAGGCGTTGAAGGCTGATTTTGTGGGCTTTGACCAGATACGAATCGACTGCCTGAACGCTCCCAAATATGGAAATGACGACGATTACGCGGATTTGATCGCGGCGGACCTGGTGAATTTCACGGAGCATGAGCACCGCAAGTATAAGACGCTGTACTCCACGCTGAGCCATGGAACATTGTCCATTTCCAACAATACGCCCTTTGGACAGATGACAGGCGCTTCCGCCAACGGACGCCACGCCTGGCTGCCCCTGTCCGACGGAATCAGCCCCACCCAGGGGGCGGACTTCAAGGGGCCCACGGCCATTATCAAGTCCGTTTCCAAGATGTCCAACGACAGCATGAACATCGGCATGGTTCACAACTTCAAGATCATGGCCGGTCTGCTGGATACGCCGGAGGGGGAGGAGAGCCTGATCACCCTGCTGCGCACCGCCTGCATGTTCGGAAACGGAGAGATGCAGTTCAACTACCTGGACAACAACACGTTGATCGAGGCCCAGAAGCACCCGGAGCAGTACCGGGATCTGATCGTCCGCGTGGCCGGATACAGCGCATTCTTTGTGGAACTGTGCAAGGATGTGCAGGATGAGATCATCAGCCGCACCATGCTGACGCATTTTTAAGGAGAAATGGAATGGAACAGGCAAACACGGGCGCGATTGAGCGCAAAGCGCTAATATTCAACGTGCAGAAATACAATATGTACGACGGCCCCGGAGTCCGCACCAACGTCTTTTTCAAGGGCTGCCCCCTGCGCTGCAAGTGGTGCGCCAACCCGGAAGGTCTGGAGCGGAAGATGCAGGTGATGTTTAAGAAAAGCGCCTGCATCGACTGCGGCGCCTGCGTGGCGGCCTGCCCGGAGGGGATTCACGTCCTCTCTGGGGACACCGGGAAACACGTGGTTTTGCGGGATAAGACCTGTACGGGCTGCCGCAAATGCGTGGCCGTCTGCCCCCAGAATGCCCTGGAGATCACCGGGGAAATGAAAACGGTGTCCGAGCTTTTGAAGCTGGTGGAAGAGGACGCGGCCTTTTATGAGCTGTCCGGCGGCGGGGTGACCCTGACCGGCGGGGAGTGCACCTCCCAGCCCGAGGCCTGCAAGAATCTTTTGATGGCCTGCAGGCAGGAAGGGATTCACACGGCCATTGAGACCTGCGGACAGATCGGCACGGAAAAACTGCTGGAGATCGCCGGGTACGTGGATCTGTTTCTGTTCGACATCAAGCACATGGACCCGGAGCGGCACAACGAGCTGACCGGCATGAGTAACGAGCGGATTCTTCATAATCTGCGCGAGCTGCTGCGCCGCCGGTACAATGTGAAGGTGCGCATGCCGATGCTGAAGGGGATTAACGACAGCAGGCAGGAGATCGACATGGTGATTCAGTTCCTGCTGCCCTTCCGGGACGACGGGAATTTTAAGGGGATCGACCTGCTGCCTTATCATAAATTGGGGGTTAATAAATACGGACAGCTGGATATGGAATATCCGATTGCGGAGGACCCCAGTTTGAGTGGGGAGGATCTGGACCGGATTGAGGGCTGGCTGACGGAGTATGATTTCCCGGTGAGTGTGGTGCGGCATTGAGTGAGGGGAGGTGTGCGGGATGATGAGACCGGGGAGTGGGACGGAACCGGGAGCGCGGCGGGATTTTGGGCCGGGCGGCGGGGAGACGCCGGTGCAGCCGGGGGAACCGGGAGTGCGGCGGAATTTTGGGCCGGGCGGCGGGGAGACGCTGGTGCAGCCAGGGGAACCGGCCCGGGCCCAGGGCGTGAGCCGGGTGATCGAGGAGTCCGTGCCGGGCAAACAGGTCACCATCGCCCATGTGATCGCTTCGCCGGTGCCGGACGTCTACGAGTGCCTGGGAATCGATCCGCTGGGAGCCATCGGCATCCTGACTCTGACCCCCTACGAGACCGCTATTATTGCGGCGGATGTGGCGGTGAAGGCCTCTGACGTGCAGGTGGGATTCCTGGACCGGTTTACCGGCTCCGTGGTGGTCGCGGGCGATGTGGAGAGCGTGGAGACCGCGCTGCGGGCGGTCTGCGACTGTTTGGAACGGGGGTTGGGATTTGCGGTGACGGGGATTACGCGGACGTGAGGGTTAGGCGGGATACGTGAAGAGGTACATTGCGACACGGGAGCGGAATGTGTAGCGCGTGTGGATTGTGACGTGGGAGCGGAACATGTGGCGCGTATGGATTGTGATGTGGAAGCGGAACATGTGGCGCGTATGGATTGTAACGCGGGAGCGTAATGAGCGGTGGACGCAGATTATGAGACGAGGGCGGAACTTGAGATGGAGATAGGATATGAGGCGGAAACGGATTATGTTGATCGGGCCCAGAGGGGCCGGTAAGTCTGCACTGGCGGAGTTGCTTGGGGAAACGAGAGTCCGTACAGGACGGACACCTGTGATGGTGTACGGGGAGCGGACTATAGAGGCCCCGGGTGCGTATCTGGAATGCCCATGGATGCACTGCCACTTGATCGCGGCGGCTCAGGATGCCCTCTGCGTGATCATGATTGCGGACGCTGTTGGAAACAGGAGAAAACGGACCTATCCCCCGGGCTTCGCGGGCGTGTTCGGCCCGCCGGTGATCGGCGTGGTGACGAAGTGCGATCAGGACCCGGCAGCGGTTTCGGACTGCGAGGCGGAGCTTTTGCAGGCCGGAGTGCCGGGGCCGTTTTACTGGGTTGGACGCGGGGAAACGGACGCGGTGGAAGCGCTGAGGCGCGTCGTGGCGGAGATTGAGGTGATATAGCTCAGGTTGCGCCAAGGAAAAATTGCGTGATATGGCGCAGATAATGTCTGGAAAACTGTATGACACGGCGCAGACAGCGCTAACAAATAAAATGTAGTAGAAAGGAGGGACAGGACATGGAACAGTTTATTATGAACACACGGATTTACATGGGAGCAGGCTCTCTGGAGAAAATCCGCGATTTGGAAATTGAGCGGGCTTACATTATCTGCGATCCCTTCATGAAACAGTCGGGGAAAGCGGATCAGATCGCAGCCCTGCTTTCAGAGCGGGGGGCCTGCTGGGAAATATTTTCCGAGGTGGTGCCGGACCCGACCATCGGTGTGGTGACAAAGGGCATCGAAGGTATGTGCGCCTTCCGGCCGGACACGGTGATCGCCCTGGGCGGCGGTTCCGCCATCGACACGGCCAAAGCGGTCAGCCATCTGTACGCCGCTATGGACAAAGAGCGGCGGCCCCGGCTGGTGGCGGTGCCAACTACCAGCGGAACCGGCAGCGAGGTGACCTCATTTTCGGTTATTTCCGACCCGGAGGCCAAGGCGAAATATCCCCTGCGGGACGCCGCCATGGTGCCGGATGTGGCGCTGTTGGACCCGGAGTTGACAGCTACGGTGCCGCCACACATCACGGCGGACACCGGGATGGATGTGTTGACCCATGCGTTTGAGGCCTATGTGTCCACTGCGGCGGGAGATTTTACCGACGCTTGCGCGGAGAAGGCGATTCGTATGGTTTGGAAATATCTGGAACGGGCGGTAGCGGACGGTGGCGACATGGAGGCAAGGGAGCGGATGCATAACGCTTCGTGCCTTGCGGGAGTGGCGTTTAACGGCGCCTCCCTTGGAATCTGCCACAGCATGGCCCACGCCCTGGGCGCGCGGTTTCACCTGGCTCACGGCAGAAGCAATGCGATTCTGCTGCCTCATGTGATCGCCTGGAACGCTGGCCTGGAAACGGCGGGCGAGGAAGCGGCTCTTGGGCGCTATGTGGAGATCGCTAATATGCTGGGAATCTCAGCCGGGACGCCCAAGGCCACGGTTCACGGACTGATTCGCCAGATCCGCAACCTGATGAAGCGAATCGGGATACCGGAACAGATTACGGAGCTGGGGATTGATCGGGAAGAATTTTTGAGCGCGGTGGAAGATATGGCGGAAAAGGCCGCGGCGGACGCCTGCACGGACACCAACCCGCGCAGGCCGGAAAAAGCGGAATTTGAGGACATCTACAGAAGACTGTGCAAAGGGGGAACCCTATGAGATTTCTCACGGAGGAGGACCTGCGCCTTTTATATAGAAACTCTCCTTTTGCAGAATATCGCATAGAACCCGGCACCAGGCTGACGCCTGGCGGGCGGCAGTTTTTAAACGACCGGGGGGTTCGGATTTGTGGGGAATGCGAGGTTGCGGGGAGAGGCGGGATGGCAGGGAAGCCCGGAGCGGAAACGCCGGGAAATTCATCCGCAGCCCCCGCATCCGCTGCTACCCATACAGCCCCCGCTACTCCCCATGAACTCCTGGCCCTGCGCCGCGCCCAGTCCATTTTCCTGAACACCGGCGCCGAGCTGTTGGATTACAGCGTGGTAACAGCCGGGGAAGTTTTTGAGCTGGAACGGCTCTTAGCCGCGGTAACAGCCGGGGATTTCACGCGGTTGCCTGAGTTTCCCGCCTGCACCGGCATAAACGCGGAGAACGCCGGGGAGCTGTTGGAGGACTGTTTTGAGGTCACCGGTTTTCACGCCCAGTTGGAGGCGGGAAAGGAGATTGTCCGGCTTTACGGGCTGCGGTGCGAGCTGCGCTGTCTGGAGGCAGAGCTCTCCGGGGGCAGGAAACGGGCAGTCCGAATCATTATAAACCGCCTGTCGCAGATGATCTGCCGGGCGATTGGAGGAACTGTATGTCAGAGGAAGGATTGATGTTTGAGGCTTGCGACCGGCTGGTCCGGGAGTTTGAGGCGGTGATCAAACGGCCGGTGAAGGAACCGTCGGCGGTTTACTACACCGGGGTGGACCTGGGGACGGCCTGCGTGGTGCTGGCTGTGCTGGATGAGCATTTCCGGCCGGTGGCCGGGGCCTTCCGATACGCAGATGTGGTTCGGGACGGCATGGTGGTGGACTACATCGGAGCCATCCGCATCGTCCGGGAGCTGAAGGAGGAGCTGGAGGAAAAGCTGGGGACCGAGCTGATTTACGCGGCCGCGGCGATCCCGCCCGGCACCGACGGTCTGGACTCCGGTGCCATCAAGAACGTGGTTCAGGGGGCCGGGTTTGAGATCACGGCTTTGCCCGACGAGCCAACTGCCGCCAACGCGGTTTTGAACATTAAAAATGGCGCGGTGGTGGATATCGGCGGCGGCACCACAGGGATTTCCATTTTAAAGGACGGAAAGGTAGTCTATGTGGCGGATGAGCCTACGGGCGGAACCCATTTTTCCCTGGTGATATCAGGGGCCTACAAGATGGATTTTTCCGAGGCGGAGCGCTATAAGCGGGATGAGGCCAACCACGCGGAATTATTGCCGGTGCTAAAGCCGGTGATCGAGAAGGTGGCCTCCATTATCAACCGCCATGTGGCCGGACGGGACGTGGACGGAATCTACCTGGTGGGCGGAACCTGCTGTTTAAATGGAATCGAGGATATTATCCAAAAAAAGACGGGCATTCCCACTTACAAGCCCCAAAATCCCATGTTTGTCACGCCTTTGGGGATTGCAAGGACTTGTACGCAGAATGCCTGGGAATAGAGGAATGTGTTTATGGAATACCGAATCATTAAATCGCCGACCCAGGGGACAATGGACATTCTCACCCGCAGAAAGGGCTCCGGCGCGGGCCGGGAAATCGGTCCGGTGGACGCAGTGGGCCTTATCCAGGGGCGCATGATCGAAATGGTCTGCGCCGCGGACGTGGCGGAAAAGGCGGTGGGCGTCACCGTGGAGGACATCCGGGGAAACTGTCCCCAGAATATGATTCTGCTGGCGATTTTCGGGGACACGGCCTCTGTGGAAGCGGCGATGGATGAGATTCGCAGAAGGGAAAAGGAGGGACGGGAAGAATGGTAACGGCCAGGCTGATTGACAATATCTGGGCCACCCGCAAGGCAGAGGCGCTAAACGGCAGCAAGCTCATGCTGGCGGAGGTGATCGGGGGAACCCGGTCCGGGGAACGGATGGTGGTGGTGGATACCATCAGCGCCGGAATTGGCGACCGGGTGATCATTACTATGGGTTCCTCCGCCCGGCGGATGCTGGGAGACGACGGCATTCCGGTGGACGCGGTGGTAGTTGGCATTATCGACGAGGATTGCGCCTTTGATTCGCAGTAGGCGGTTCTCGGGAGAGGAAGTGAAGTTATGAAAAAACTGGTTTGCGCCAAGGATATAGAGGCGCTTGGGGCGAGAGGGGAAACGGTCTGTTATGTGGACGGCGACACCATCGTCACCCCGTCGGCAAGGGACGCGGCGGAGGAGCGGGGGATTGTTTTTTCCGAACAGATGCCGGTGAGCGGCGCCGCTGGCGCGGCGGCCCCCGGAGCGCAGGAGATTGACGCCGGTCAGGTGTACCAGGTGCTGAAGGCGCTGATGGAGCGGGGATTGTTGGAGGATATTTTCAAGCCCTTCGAGTCCGAGCGCCACGGAAACGGGCTCAAGGTGGTCCGGGGCGGTTCGGTGAAAATGGATGTGTTCGAGACCGGAACGCCCGGTGCGAAAGCATTTTTCCAGGAACTGGTAAATAAAGAAGAATCCCATATCAGCGCAGGTTTTCTGGTGATCGACCACTCGGAGTTTCCGTGGGAGCTGACCTACGAGGAGATCGATTACGTGATCGAGGGCACTTTGACGGTGACCATCGACGGGAAGAAATATACGGCCCACGCGGGCGACGTGCTGTTCGTCCCCTCAGGCTCAAAGGTGATCTGGGGATCGCCGGATAAGGCGCGGATTTTCTACGCCACCTACCCGGCCAACTGGGCGGATTTGACGTAGGAGGTAGAAAATGCAGGCACTGGGAATGATTGAAACCAAAGGAACCCTGGCCGCTGTGGAAGCGGCGGACGCCATGCTGAAGGCGGCGGATGTGGCGCTTCTCGAAAAGACGAAGGTGGGCGGCGGCCTGGTGACCGTCACTGTGACCGGGGATGTGGCCGCTGTGACGGCCGCGGTAGACGCAGGGGCCGCAGCGGTGGAGCGGCTGGGCTCAGACTGCCTGCGCACCAGACATGTGATTCCGAGGCCTCATGGGGAGTTGGAAGGGATGTTTGGAGGCGGAACGCCGGGAGACGGCGGACCGGGAGACGGTGGTGGGCCGGAGGACGATGGACCGGGAAATGACAGGCCGGAGGACGATGGGACGGGAAATGACAGGCCGGAGGACGATGGGACGGGAAATGACAGGCCGAAGGGCGGGCCTGGAAATGACGTGCCGGAGGCCGGTGGGCCGGGAAATGACAGGCCGGAGGACGATGGGCCGGGAAATGACGGTCCGGAGGACGATAGGCCGGGAAATGACAGGCCGAAGGGCGAGCCGGGAAATGACGTGCCAGAGGATGATGGGCCGGGAAATGACAGGCCGGAGGATGGTGAGCCGGGAAAAGACGGACCGGAAAACGATGGACCTGGAAATGACGTGCCGGAGGACGATAGACCTGAAAATGGCAGGCCGAAGGCCGATGACCCGGGCAATGACAGGCCAGAAGGCAATGATTTGCAAGATAATGAGCCAAAAGGCGGCGAACCGAAAGAAATCGGACCTGCAGCCAACGAGCCAATCGACCACAACCCGGAAGCCCTGCAACCGGGTACCGACGCTCAGGAGCATGTGATTCCGCCGGTAAACGAAGTCAACGAAGCAGAATCCCCCATCCTGGAAACGGATGCCCCATCCCCCCATATCGAGGCGGCGGAAAACAAGGACGCCATAATAGCACCACCCGCCTCAACCTCAGCCACCCCCCTACACCGGCCATCACTCGACCTACTGGTAAAAACCTCAGGAACAGAGCAGGCCATAAAAGCCCTGGTCAACTTGAAAGCAACCCAGCTGCGGGCCCTGGCCCGGGAGTACCCGGAGTTTGCCATAGCGGGCCAGTCGATTTCAAAGGCCGGGAAAACCCAGCTGCTGCGGCAACTGGAAGCTTTTTACAAAGCACAGAGCGGAAAACAGGTTCATAAAAAGGAGAAATAACAATGGAAAATTTTGATTATGATTTGCGCTCCATCCAGGAGGCCAGGGAGCTGGCCAGGAAGGGTGAGGCGGCGGCCAAAAAGATGGCCGGATACACTGAGGAGCAGATCGACCGCATTTTAAAGAGCATGGTAAAGGCGGCGGAGGAGCACGCGGCCTGCCTGGCGGAGATGGCAGTGGAAGAGACGGGCTTCGGCAAGGCCCTTGATAAGACCTACAAGAACCATGCGGCGGCCACCCTGCTGTACAATGACATCAAGGACATGAAAACCGTTGGCATCATCGACGAGGATAAAGTCCGGGGCACCCTGGACGTGGCCCATCCGGCCGGTCTGGTGATGGGAATCGTCCCCTCCACCAATCCCACCTCCACAGTGATCTACAAATCCATGATCGCCGTCAAGGCGGGCAACGCCATCGTATTTTCTCCCCATCCCTCCGCGGCTAAATGCACCCTGAAAGCGGCTGAGGTGATGCGGGACGCCGCTCTGGCGGCCGGAGCCCCCGAAGGCGTGATCAGCTGCATCACCATGCCCACCATGGGCGCGACTAACGAGCTCATGCACTGCAGGGAAGTCTCCGTGATCATCGCCACCGGCGGCCCGGGCATGGTAAAGGCAGCCTACAGCGCCGGAAAGCCCGCCATCGGCGTGGGCGCGGGCAACTCCCCGGCCTACATAGAGCGGACCGCGGACGTTAAGAAGGCGGTAGCTGCCATTATCGCCAGCAAGACCTTCGACTACGGCACCATCTGCGCCTCCGAACAGTCCATCATCTGTGAGGAGTGCAATCACGACGAGGTGGTGGCGGAGTTGAAAAAGCAGGGCGGCTATTTTATGACCCGGGAAGAGACGGAGAAGGTCTGCAAACTCCTGTTCAAAAACGGCCACAGCATGAACGCCAAATTTGTGGGCCGTAGCCCCCAGGTGATCGCCAAAAGCGCCGGGATCACCATCCCGGAAGGGACCAAGGTGCTGATCGGCGAGCAGGACGGCGTGGGCGACGGTTTCCCCCTGTCCTACGAGAAACTGACCACCGTGCTGGCATTTTATACGGTAAAAGACTGGGAGGAGGCCTGCAAGTTGAGCATCGACCTGCTCCAGAACGGAATCGGCCACACCATGAGCCTGCACACCAATGACCGGGAAATGGTTCTGCGGTTCGCATCCAAGCCCGCCTCCCGGATTCTGGTCAACACCGGCGGCAGCATGGGCGGCACCGGAATCAGCACGGGCCTAAACGTGGCCTTCACCCTGGGCTGCGGAACCTGCGGCGGCAGCTCCGTGTCCGAAAATGTAAGCCCGCTGCACCTGATCAACATCAAGAAGGTGGCCTACGGTTTGAAGGACTGCACCACGCTTCTGGCGGACGACGCCACCTTCCGTCACCCGCAGCAGACCGGCGGCCAGACTATGAAGGTCTGCGGTCCCTGCCGCGGCGCTTCCGTGAGCCCCGCCGACCTTGTGGCTTCCTTCGAGCAGCGCAGGAACACCGGCGCTGCGGACAGTGTCAAGGCTTGCAGCCAGCCGGTTTCCGGCTCCTGCGACGAGGAGAAGCTGGCGGCCCTGGTGCGGGAACTGATCACCAACATGAAAAACCAGAACGCGTAGGAGGATGGAAATGGATCAGTACGAAGCAGTGATGAAGCTTTTGATGGAAATGGTCAAAAGCGAACCGGAGAAACATGGGGCCGGTCAGAACGACGGCGCGATCCCGGTGGGCGTTTCCAACCGCCATGTACATTTGTCCCAGGGCGACCTGGACGCGCTCTTCGGAGCAGGGTACGAGCTGACGAGAATGAAAGACTTGTCCCAGCCCGGCCAGTACGCCTGCAAGGAGACCGTGACGGTCTGCGGGCCCAAGGGAGCCATCGAGAAGGTGCGCATCCTGGGGCCGGTCCGCGGGAAAACCCAGGTAGAGATTCTGGCGGGAGATTGCTTTAAGCTGGGCGTCAAAGCGCCTGCCAGGCTGTCCGGTGACTTGGACGGCACCCCGGGGGTCACGCTGGTGGGGCCAAAGGGCTCGGTGCAGACAAAGAGCGGTCTGATGGCGGCCCAGCGCCACATCCACATGCTGCCCGAGGACGCGGCCCGGTTCGGCGTTCACGACGGGCAGAACGTGAGCCTGGAGGTGGATGGACTGCGGGGCGGAATCCTGAAAAACACCATTGTGCGGGTAACTCCAAATTCCGGCCTGGAATGCCACATCGACACGGAGGAGGCCAACGCCATGGGCCTGGACGGCTCCTCACGGGTGAAAATCATCCGGTAACGATCATTTTACATTAAAAATACCCGCGGACGCCGGGCGCGCCCCGCTGATCCGCGGCGTCAAACAAATTAAATCAGCAGGAGGAATCAAAAATGAAGTATGATGCATTAGGAATGATTGAAACAAAAGGTCTGATCGGTTCCATCGAGGCGGCCGACGCTATGGTAAAGGCAGCCAACGTTACTTTGGTTGGCAAGGAGTTCGTGGGCGGCGGCCTGGTGACCGTGATGGTCAGAGGCGACGTGGGCGCTGTAAAGGCCGCTACCGACGCAGGCGCTGCGGCTGCTCAGAGAGTGGGAGAGCTGGTATCCGTCCATGTGATTCCGCGCCCCCACGCAGAGGTGGAGACCATTCTGCCGGCGGTGAAGGAAGCGTAAGAAAGTTTAGTTTGAATGTAATGGGCTGCTGGCGCAGCCTGCAGGCGATTGCTAGAAAAAGATAAAATCTGACATAGGGAATCTCCTTCTTTTTGTTTCGTAAGATTTGATTGTGGTGATTAAATTTTTACATCAGAAAGGAAGGGGATTCCTTGTATTTTGGGCGTTTAATTAAGTAACAATGGAATAGATGCTGCAGCCTGACTATGGTAAAATGAGGCTATGCAATATAACGGTGGGAGGTAGTGAGAGAATGGAATTAACCAGTGGCGATTTGTTAGCAATTTATCGGCTAATGGATGTTAAGTTAAGCTCAGCTTTACAGCCAATTAAGGATGATATCCGCGTTATTAAGCTGGACATCGTAAATGATATCAAACCGCAAATTCAGCGATTGACTGAACGGGTAAGCCTGGAAACTGCGGACCAAACTACAGAAACTCAACCGTTCCCATATTGACAGAACCCGTCCAGCCACGTAAACTGGTAGAAGATGGTTTGCGCAGGCCGCGTCGCGGCAGGCGTAAATGATCGATATGGATGGGGGAACAAATCAATATGACGACAAATCTGATCATTGGAAATAGTATTTCTTTCGTGGCCGCCCTTTTTATGGCGGCCAGTTGCTGTGTCAACGACCGGCACAGGGTATTTCTGCTCCAGGCGGTGGAGTGCGCGCTTTTGTGCGTGGCCTCTATATTTTTCGGCTCCTGGTCCGGAATCACTACGCTGGCGCTCTCCGCGACCAGGAATTACCTGGTGTCTAAGGACAAATTCAACCAGAACCTGATGGTCCTGTTTCTGGTATTGGTGGTAGTATTCGGAGTCTGGGCCAACAACCGCGGCCTGATCGGACTGATTCCGGTGGTCGCCACCGTAGAGTATACGATTTGCTGCCACTACGTCAAAGAGATCAAGGCGGTCAAATGCAGCATTTTTGTGAACACCTTCCTCTGGGTATTCTACTCCTTTGCCATCATGGACTTTTCCACCGGCTTCACGGACGCTACCGTGCTGATCATCGACGCGGTGTCGCTGGCGCGGCTGCGGGCGGGGGAAAAGAAGCAGGCGGCGGAAGAGTAGAGGGTGGAGAAATACAAGGGCGCGACTTTGGCGCAAGCCGTCCAAGCACTGTATTTGGCAGTCCGAGATGTAAGCAGCTGTACAATGTTTAAGCGGACAAAGAATCATGCTGATAGCGGGCAGGAATGAGGTGCCGGATAATGAAAATAACCGATTTTATTGGTGAAGCTACCGAGTATGACAAGAAGGAAATGCTGGAAGAACGCAAACCCAGAAGCTGGTTGAAGAGCGTGAGCACTTTTGCAAACGGTATTGGTGGAGCTTTGATTTTCGGTGTGTCCGATGATGGGGCTCTTGTCGGCCTTTTGGATGCACGGGGAATATCCGAAAAAATCAGCGAAATCATTAAGACGAAAATGGACCCTATTCCACAAGTGGTCATGGAAAATCATACCGAGGACCAAAAAGACTTTATTATCTTGAAAGTTCTGCCTGGACAGGAAACACCGTATTACTACGTTGCAGACGGAAATCATGTTGCCTATGTCCGTATTGGTAATGAAAGCGTTCCTGCAGATGCCGCAGCTTTAAAGCGGCTTGTTCTGCGGGGCGCGAATATGACATATGATAGCGTTGTTTCCTCTTATATGCTTCAGGATTTTTCTTTTACAAAATTGCGTTCTGTCTATCGCATGAGAACAGGGGCAGAGCTGACAGCTTCAGACTTTATTTCGTTTGAGCTGGCAGACGAAAGCGGAAAATTAACCAATGCAGGAGCCTTGTTAGCGGATGAATCTCCGATGCGGCATTCTCGTCTGTTCTGTACACGCTGGTACGGATTGGATAAGGCCTCCGGCGTAATGGAAGCGTTAGATGATAAGGAATACAGCGGATCGCTTGTGTCTCTCCTGCAAAACGGTATAGAGTTCGTAAAGAACAACACAAAAAAGCGTTGGAAAAAGACAGGCACGGGCAGAGTGGAAATGCCGGAATATCCTGAACAGGCAGTACATGAAGCGCTTGTTAATGCATTGATCCACCGCGACTATATGGAAATCGGCAGCGAGGTTCATATTGATATTTTCGATGACCGCATGGAGATATATTCTCCCGGCGGAATGTTCGATGGTTCTATCGTACAAAATCTTGACACCGATCATGTGGCATCCAAGCGCCGTAATCCCGTAATCGCTGATATTTTCAGCCGTATGCATTTCATGGAGCGCCGGGGCAGCGGTTTCAGAAAAATCAAGGCTGATTATCGCCGTGCTGTGAACTATCGCGACGAAATAGAGCCGCTTTTCAGATCTACACCTACATCATTTTTTGTCACACTTTATAATTTGAATTATAGTGTCCCGATTGAAAAAACAGGTCTTGCAGACAAAAAACAGGTCTTTATCGATGAAAAAACAGATCTTCAAGAGAAAAAACAGGCTTTTGAAGTAATGGTGGCAGATCTTAATGTCAGCGCTCCAACGAAAGAAAACATTATGAAAATGTTTCAGCATTTCGGCTTTGATACTGTTTTTGCTAGAGCTGATGTTATGAAAGCAACAGGGCTTACGGCTACGCCTGCAACAGAGCTGATGCGAAAACTGAAAAACAGAGAAATGATTGAGCGGGTAAAGGGAAGAGGAAAATACAGATTCTCTGAGCAGCAGGTCTAATCGCTGGAATCACATCTGTCCATATCGCCTTTTTCTGGGTATTTTACTCCTTTGCCATCATGGACTTTTCCACCGGCTTCACGGACGCTACCGTGCTGATCATCGACGCGGTGTCGCTGGCGCGGCTGCGGGCGGGGGAGAAGAAGCAGGCGGCGGAAGAGTAGAGACGGCCCCACGGGCGTCTTTATAACCACAACAAGACGGAGCTGTGCTCCTGCTGGATGATTCAGCGGGAACACAGCTCCATTTTAATAGGGGTCTATCTGTAAAGCGCTGCCGTATCCTGCCGGCAGGCTGTCACAGCGCAAATGAGAACACCACGCTGGCCACCACCAGCACGATTCCGCCTCCGATACGGCTGGAGAGCTGGGCGTAGGCGATCAGGTCCAGGCGGTCCGCAGCGCCCAGCACGGCGATGTCGCCGGAACCGCCGCGGTTGGCCATGCAAAGGCCCGCCGTGACTGCGGAGTCGATGGGATAAAAGCCCACCAGGTAGCCCACCAGGGCGGAGCCGAGGATGGCTCCCAGCACCACGGCCACCGCGATGATCAGATTGACCGGGCTTAAGGCGCTGGCCAGCTCCATCAGGTCAAAATCAACGCCCATTGCCACCATCATGGGGATGCCGAACACGCCGATCATGAAGGTCTGCAGCCGTTTTGCGCCGGCGCACACGCTTCGGGGTACAATCCCGGTGGCAGCCAGAATCACCACAAACAGGATGGTGTAGGCGAAGGCGTGGATCTGGGCCCCGGCGATGGAGGGCAGGATGCGCTTGGAGAACAGGCTGCCCACCGCGAAGGCGGTCAGGGCCAGGAAAAATGCTCCGCGCAGGTCCTCGGTATCGGAGGCAACCTTCTCGTCCTTTTTCGCCAGCGTTCCGGCGTTACGCATCAGCGTTTTCTTGTCGCCGGTCAGGCTGGTTTTAATGCTTCCCAGCTTATTTAACAGTCCGCCCGCGATGATGCAGATCACATTGGCAATGGTCAGGATAATGATGGCGTGGGAGTAGTAGCTGGCTGCAGGTTCACCGGTCGCCCCCTCGTAGATTTGGGACAGCGGTACGGCGCCGGCTCCATTTCCGCCGCCCATAATAGGAAGCGCGTACTTGATGATAATGTTGGTAGGGCTGATGCCGAAGATCGCGCCCACGATCACACCGAACAGCACGGCGCAGGCCAGGCCGCCCAGGATCGCCGGAATGTACCCCGCAAAGGACTGGAGCAGAATTTTCCGGTCCAGGGACAGGATGGAGCCGGTGATCAGAAATACAATGAAAATGTTCAACAGGTTGGGAGATCCCTGGATCACCTCGCCTATGGCCTCCGCGTATTTATCAGGCAGAATATTGAACTGGATCAGCACCGCGGTGCCGAAGAACACCATCAGAAGGCCGCCCCCAATGTAGCTGTTCCAGATGGGAAGCCGCTCGCCGAACTCATACAGGAGCGCAGACACCGCGCAGCCGAAGGCCAGCGCGCCCGCCACATCCGTGGTCAGCGCTCCTGAGTATGCAGCCACAAATACTAAAACACACGCCCCCAGGCACAGATACCAGGGCAGCCCCGCAATATTTAAATTTTTTCCCTTCTCCATCACTGATTTCCCCCATTTTCTTCCGTTTTTGTCTCATCAAACGCATGTTTCAGCGCGCGCAGAATCAGCCGTTCCGCCGCCTCGAATTCCCCTTTCCGCTGTACCACGAACCCATGGCTGCTGTCCATGAAGTTTTTCATGGTGACGGTCACGCCGTTTTCCGCCAGGCGTTTGCCGTAGGCCAGTCCCTCATCGCAGAAGAAGTCGTTGTCGCATACGATGATCAGCGTCTCCGGCGACGTGCGGATCATGGAGTCCGGGGCCAGAAGGGGAGAGGCCAGAGGATTCAGTTTGTCCTCCTCCCGGGTCAGATACATGCGGTTGTAAAACTCCGAGCGCTCCGGCGTGAGCCTGGGATTGGCGTAGGCGTTCCGCTTCAGCTGCACCGGCTCGTACAGGTTTAAGCAGGCGTAGTCCAGGATTTGCAGCCGCAGCTTGAAATCCCCGCGCTGTCCGGCCAGCAATGCCACCCCGGCGGTCAGACTGCCCCCCGCGCTGTGCCCGCCCATGGCCACGCGGTCCCGGTCAATGTTCCATTCTCCGCTGTGCTCCAGCGCGTAGCAGATGGCCTCGTAGGTCTGGTAAATCTGTCCCGGAAAGCGCAGCTCCGGCGCGGGGGTGTAGTCCACGTCTATCACGATGCAGCCCAGCCTGCTGCTGATGTTGCGCGAAAATACGATGTCCTGCTGGCGTTTCCCCTTCACGAACCCGCCGCCGTGTGCGTTTACGAACAGCGGAAGCGGCCTTTTGTCCTCCTCGGGCCAGTAAAAGCTGGCCTTGCAGGGGCCGTAAGTTGTGGAAATCGTCACGGTCTCCTCACGCTTCACGTGGTAAAGGTCCAGCAGCTCCTGACTGACCACCTTGCCGATGCCATTTTCCCGGCACTGGTCCAGCATGCGGCGGTCCTCCTCAGTCAATATGTAATCCATCCTTTCCCTCCTCCAAATAGTTTCGATAAGCTGATTATAGCCAATCCGCCCGCCGCAGTAAAATTGCATAAAATCATGGCACCATTCGAAAATCGAATGATGCCATGGGAAAATTGCGTATTGCTTACTGAATGGAGTACCGCTCCTCCACAAATCCGATAAACGCGGTCACGTAATCCGGCTTCGCCCGCCTGCCGTCATAGACGAACCAGGTTTCCCGGACCAGGGGCATGCCCTCACCGTCTTTGAGCAGAAGGGAGTGGACGCCCAGGTTTTTCAGCTGTTCCTCCGTCATAAAGCTCAGGGTGTAGCCCAGCCCCTTGCAGGCCAGCTGGCAGCAGGTGTCCACGTCCTCTGCCGTGGCCCCGATGGACGGCGGGCGGTTGAAATTGTGCTGCCACCAGGAGTCCAGCAGCCATCGGGAATAATTGCTCAACCGGCAGTGCAGCATGGGCAGGTCCGGCAGCTCCTCCAGGGCGATGGGGATTTTGGAAATGGCGTAGGCCTGTTCCCGCAGCACCAGACAGCGGTTGATGCCGCCCTCGTAGTTTCCACGCACAAACGCGCCGTCGGCTTCCCCTTCTTCCACCAGACGGGTCAGCTCGTGGCTTCTGAGATTCTGGATCTCGAAGCTGATGTTGGGGTGTTCTGATTTGTAGGCCATCAGGATTTCGGCCAGCTGGCGGCGGCTGAAGGTGAAGGAGGAGGCCAGCCGTACCGTGCCGCAGCCGCTGGTCTTAAAAGCGTCGACGCCCCGCACCGTCTCCTTCATAAAGCTGAGAAATATCCTGGCCCGCCCGGCCAGAAATTCCCCCTCGGGCGTAAATTCCACGCCTTTTGTGCTGCGGTTTACGATGCGGACCTGAAATTCCTCCTCCATGGCCTGCAGCCGCTTGGTCAGCGTAGGCTGGGTGATGTACAGCTTTGCCGCCACCTTGGTGATGTTGGGGTTTTTGTAAAGCTCGTCCAGAATAATCCAATCCGTGTCTCTCATATGTGTTCACCTGCCGCTTAGGGCGCGGCGCCCAATCCGTTTTTATGATACGGCGAATCAATCCCGGTAATTTGCCGCTGCTGATAGTATAGCAAAGCTTTATTTTAATTGCAAGAAATAGGGGTGACGGCGCTCCGGACCGTGGCTTGACGGCAAAGCCGCGTGAAGCAAAAAAACAGGCACGCAGTCAGTTCCATCTGCGTGCCTGTTTCTCAATCAATAACCGTTTTTAAGCTTTTTCAATCCTCACATTCACACATTTCAACGCTGGGAACCCACTGATCGGACACCTGTCCGTATCGTCGGTCAATAGATTTGCATTTGCATCCGCAAATCCATGTGTGATCTGAACGGCGCCTTTGGCAAATGTTCCGCGCTGCATGATCTTTACCGGCAATGTGATGCTGCCCTGCTTGGAGGTGACCTTCACCATATCGCCTTCCTGCAGTCCAAGGCTTTCGGCATCCTCCTCATGGATTTCCACCTCGGCATGGGGGTGTGCTTTCTTAATCTGCGGAATGTTGCGGTAACGGCCATGGAAATAGTATACCTTTCTGGCGCCGGTTGAACAGGGCCAGGGATATTCCGGGTCGGGCTCTTTGACATAATCCGGGAGATCGTCGATGGTGGGAATTCCTTTGTAACCAAATTTTTCCAGAACAGTGGAACACAACTCGATCTTTCCCGTGGGAGTCGGGAACGGCTTTTCGCCTCGTGCCAAGCGTTCTTCGTGCTTCTTGTAGCGAACCGGGCAGGCTCTGACTCCGCTTGGATGCTCCTTCAGATAATCGTAATCATATCCGCTGGGCTCCATGATGTAGTTGATCAGCTCTTTTTCATCCTTCCATGGGAAATATTCCCCTGCGCCCAGGCGGTCCGCCAATCCTTTTAAAAACTCATACTCTGTTTGCAGGCCGCTGTCAATACACTTGGCCGCAAGGTAGCAGGACTGTTCGATTCCGTTGAAGTAAATCTCGTCCCGTTCAAAATTAGAAGCCGCCGGAATGATATAATGGGCGAGCTTTGCCGTCTCCGTCATCATCACGTCTTTTACCACAAACAATTCAAGGCTGCTCAGTGCTTTCTTTGTCTTGGAAGTATTTGCTTCCGTAAACATCGGGTCCGCCGCCGTCATGATCAGACCTTTGAACGGATAGTCTCTGCCTTCGTATTTGCCAGTAAGAATCGTATCCATCAACATCAAAGTGTGGCTCTCACGTTTGAAATAGTCGATGATCGGATATTTGGAGCGGCCGATGGGCTCCAATTCCCTGACAAATTCATCATTGAGTGTGAGATCGTTTCGTTTGTGGTTCTCCGTTAAGAGCATGCCGCCCTTTTGATCCACCGCACCCACAAGACAGTCGATCAGAGAGGTAATGCGGCTGTTGGACACGCCGTTCCGTTGATGCTCCAGGCCGGTTCCGGGCCAGCTGCATACCTGATCGCCGGCCTCTTCGATCATGTCGACCATCTGATCAATCACAGCTTCCTCCACACCTGTAATCCTGGAAGCGAATTCCTTGGTAAACTGCTTTGCGTACTCCTTTAATTCATCGAAGCCAACAGTAAATTTCTCGACGAATTCCATATTGACAAGATTGCGTTCGATCATCTGATTGATGACGCAGTATCCCAGGACGGCATCCGTACCCGGTTTGATCGGGACGAACAAATCGGCGATTCTTGCCTGCTCGTTGTAACGGACATCGATCACGATGGATTTCGCCCCTTTTTCCCGGCCTTCGTTCAGATCCTGGGTCCAGTAAGAATGCGCCGCCGGAGAGTTGGTTCCCCAGAAAAGCGCGAGCTTTGTATTTCGGAAATCAGCCTGGGGCCAGCAGCCGTAATTCAAATAGAAAGCGACATAGCGGCCATTGTTGCACTGGGTATTATTGCTGAAATAGTTGGGGGAGCCGATCACATTGTTAAAACGTCTCATCAATGCTTCGTTCTGGTCGAATCCGGTTCCTTCTCCTTTCCATCCTGCTACAGCCTGTTTCCCATATTTTTCCTGCAATTCTTTGATTTTATCGGCAATCTCATCCATTGCCTGTTCCAGCGGAATTTCTACAAAACCGTTTTCCGTGCGCTTTAAAGGTTTTCTTAACCGCTCAGGGGAGTCCAGCCACGTCACCGCGCTGCTTCCCTTGATGCAGATGCGGCCGCGGTTGATATGGTTATCTTTATCTCCACTGATTCTTACCAGTTTATTATCTTCAATCTGCACTTCAATCCCGCATCCCGATCCACACATTCTACAGATTGATTTACATACCTTTTTCTCAGACATATATTATTCTCCATTCTGTTTCTCTAATGTCACGATAGTTCATCATTTATTCGCATCCAGGTACATTGCCTTGATCTTATGGTCGGTTCTCACGCGCTTTCTGGTGATCGCGTCGTCCACCTCTTCAAACTGCAGCGCGCCGCTGATACAGTGCGTGACACATCTGGGATCGCCGCCGCACAGATCGCATTTAAAGCTCACCTTTTTTTCATGGTCAAAATGAATGTTTCCGTAAGGACAGGATAAAATGCACATTTTACATCCGGCGCATTTTGTCTGATCGAGAATCACCGCATTGGTTTCCGGGTCCCGGCTGATGGCATGGGCGGGGCAGACCTTCAGACACCATGCCTCCTCGCAGTGGAAGCAGGTCATCGGAACCACAAACCGTTCTTCGATGTAATCATTTACACGGATATTTGCAAAATCCACTTCACAGGATGATTTGCTTTTTTCATAGGCGCAGGCCATTTCACAGTTTCTGCAGCCTACACATTTTCTGGGATCGATCGTGATTGTTTTCATAAGCCTTCTCTCCATACTTGATTGAATATTTCTTTGTTAATATAGTCCTTTACATCCTGTGTCCGGCAATCGATCGCTTCCCCCTTGCGGATCAGCGGTCTCATTTTACCGAGATACTCCACCGCGTCGCTGTTTCCAACCAGACAGCCGCCAATTAGCCTGCCGTCTTTGCAGCAGATTTTCAGATAGCCGTATTCTTCGCTGGGGTACAGGTAGAAATCGTCCACTTCCTGGTCTGCAAATTTGCCGATGGAAGCGACCGTCACACCGTACATTTCTGTCACATTCATGTTTAAACTGCCTTCGTAAACGGTGGAAAGGCCCGCCATATTCTCACCGGCAACCTTTCCCATTTCCACAGCCGTAGGCCACAGCGCATGGATCAAATGAACGTCCCCGAAAATGGTGGGGCCTGCCGCCACGTCGCCGCTTGCATAAACGTCTTCCACATTGGTTCTCATGTGTCCGTCTACAGGAATGCCCCTGTCTGTCACGATACCGCTTCCTTCTAAAAATCCCACGTTTGGCCGGACTCCGGTTCCCACAATCACAAAATCAGCGGGGACATCTTCCTTGTCTTTTAAATGCAGGACAAGGCTTCCGTCTTCCAGGGTTTCGATGGACTGGGTTGAGGTGCCTGTATATAATGCTACGCCGCATTCCCTTATTTTTTGCGACAGGATCTTCGCGCCCTCATCATCCAATACATTTGGCATAATACGGTCCATCAACTCAATGACCGTTACGTCGAGCCCTCTGCTTCTTGCCGCCCACGCGGCCTGCAGGGCTACAAAGCCGGAACCGATCACGCATACCCTTTTAGAGGTCTCAAAATAGGGCAGTAAGGCGTCCAGATCGGATCTTGTCCACATATGGAATACTTTGTCGCCTTTCATACCTTCAATGGGCGGCGCTACTGCATAAGAGCCGGTTGCAATCAGGAGTTTGTCGTATGGATAGGCCGCTTGATCCGTTGTCACGGTTTTCTTCTCCGGGTCGACTCCGACCACATTTTCCTGTTTGAACTGTGCGTTATATCTTGTAAAATACTCCGGGCCGCATATATCCAACCCTTCGTATGGTAGTTTCTGTCTCAATATGTAAGGAAGCAGCACTCTTGAGTATGGAGCCCCTTCTTTTGAAAGGACCAATACTTCGCTTTGCTTATCATATTTCCGCAAATTCTCCAGCGCGCTTAATCCGGCGGCGCTGCACCCAATGATTATAATTTTATTCATACGTCTCCACCAATCATTTATTCTGAATCGATACGCACGTTTCGAATAGTACGATAGCAGCAAAAATGATCTTACATCGATAAGATCCATCCCCTCATCGTTGCCCCCAATCATTTTTGCTGCTACCACCATTTTTATCGATCGCTAAAACTATTGAATCTTTTCCTCATAACATTTTTTCAAATTAGCAAGCGCGCCTTTTACTAATTCCATGCGGGTTGCAATATTCATTCTCATGAAACCTTCGTTATGCAGGCCGCCGAATTCAGCTCCTGAAGAAAATACGATACCGTACTCGTGCAATAATGCTTCAAGCTCGTCACAGCTCATCTTCCAGTCCGTAAAATCCAGCCAGAACAGATAGGAAGCTTCCGGTTTCGTCAGAACAACTTTGATGTCGTTCTCCTTAAACCAATTTACAACATAGTCTTTATTCTTCTGCAGATAAGCCTGCAATTCTAAAATATACCCTTCCGCGTGCTCATATCCCGCGGTGGCCGCAACCAGGCCGAGGTCGATCACATCGACTCTTGCGTTTAAAGCGGCGACGGCGTATCGGTCGCGGAGCTCTTGATTTGGAACCACGGTTGCGGAGGTTTTCAGGCCGGGAATGCCGAATACCTTTCCGGAGCTGGTCAGAACGACGGCGTTTTTTCCGTCCTCATCACAGACAGCTAACAGAGAAACGTGCTTGCGGCCGTCATAATATACGTCGGAGTGGATTTCATCACTTAACATAACCACATGGTTTGCCTTACAAATGTCGTACATCTTCTGCATTTCTTCTCTTGTAAAGCCTCTTGTGGTCGGGTTTCCGGGATTGCAGACCACCAGCAGTCGGACGCGGGGATCGGAAGCCATCTCTTCCAATTCTTCAAAGTTAATGGACCAGGTCCCCTCGGCTCTGTTATACACAAGTCCGTTGTCGTATAAGATACGCCCGTTATTTTTCGTTACGGAGTAAAACGGTCCAAAGACAGGAGTCTGAACGATCACGCCGTCTCCGGGTGCGGTGAACGCATCCATAATCACTTTATAAACTGCCATCAAAGTCGTGCCCGGCATAACCTGCTCCGGCTGGATATTCAAACCATAGCGGCGATTCTGGTAAGCTGCAAATGCTTTTGCAAAATAGCTCTTGTCGGCAGCGTAGGATAAGACGCCCTGATCAACTTTATCGTGGATGGCCTGACGGATCTCATCCGGCATTCTAAAGTCCATGTCGGCCGTGCCGAGCGGGTAATCAACGCCTAAACCTTCTCCATCCCATTTCCATGTGTTCGTTCCTCTTCGATTAAGAGGTAAATCAAAATTTATCATTCCGTATCTCCTTTGCTGTGTTTGACTTGTTTTAGTTACTCAATAACCTTCTGACTTTCCAGCTTGAACATTCTGGTTCCGTTCTTGTAGCCAATGCCGAAGATGGATAAAATGATGACCATGGCGGAGCAGCCCCAGCCGAAGAAGTTATACGGTAACGCGGCAAGGGTGGATACTCCTGAAATACCGGCTAAGAAGATAGCGGTATCGCACCACGGAATACAGGTCAGGTACTGTGTACTTGCAGATAAAGCCGCAGATACCAGGTCCATACTGTCCATACCTTCTTCTTCGAACTTCTTTAAGAATAAATCCTTGGGCATCATTCCGGCTAAGAAAGAGCTGGACGTTAAGCTTACGATCAGACCAGCCAGTACAACGGCCGACGTGCTTAACAATACTCTGCTCTTAACTTTGGAGAATACGGTCTCAGCGATCACATCCAGCGCTTTGATCTCCATCAGGATGGTACCATACATAGAAGCGACGATTACGATGATAGCAGGGCTTACCATACTGGTTGCGCCGCCGCGGTTACAAAGATTTAAGAAGATATCGCTGAAGCCCTCCTCGGCGATGCCTGCGCTTCCGGCTACGGTAAATCCGCTGTAAAGAGCGTTTAAACCTTCGCCAAAGGAAAAGCCGTTGAAGATCATACCAAATACGATACCCAGTAAAGAGGTAATGCCAAGGGTCATAACGATGGGTTTCTTCATGAAGGTTAAAATAAATACCAAAACCATGGGAAGGATCACGAGCACATTGGTATTAAATACAGAGCCGATCTCCTGGTGAATTAACTGGGCGGAAGCCATATCGCCGCTGCCGGAACCGTTCATGAAGCCTAATACTGCATAGAGAACGGTCGCAATGCCGATAACGGGAAGGGTGTAATAAGCCATACGTTTGATCATGGTCATGGTGTCTACGTCCGCGAAGCTTGCCGCCACGTTGGAAGTATCAGCCATTGGAGAACATAACTGACCAACGTGGGAACCGGATGCAACGGCGCCTGCAACGATGGGAAGCGGTACTCCCATACTCTGTGCGATCGCCAGCATGATCACGCCCACGGTACCCGCCGTTCCCCAGGAAGTACCGATGATAACGGATACAATCGCTGTCAGTAAGAAGGACAATACGATCATTAAGGACGGGCTGATGACGTTGATCAGGTAATAAATGATGACCGGAATCGTGCCGGAGAACATCATGGTTGAGATAAACGCACCGATTAATAAGATGATAAAGAATACCTCAACGACTCCTTTTTCACGCTCGTATACAGGAGCCATAATATCGTTCCAGCCGTAACCGCACCGGTAGGCAACTACCATGGACCAAACGATGGCGATCATCATTGCGGGAATAATGGAAATATCAAGTTTAACGGAATAGATTACCAATGCGAGTAATACTACGATCATAGAGATCGCTTCAATAAAAAGCGGTTTTTTCTTTTCGCGGATTTTCTTTTCTTTGCTCATAATTTAGCCCCTCTGTCTTTTGAAATAGTTTTTTTGCTCTGATTAAAAAATTATTTTTCAGCAATTACCTCGATCTCACACAACAATCCCTTCGGAATCGTCTTTACTGCAACACAACTGCGCGCGGGCTTGGATGTGAAATACTTCTCATATACACTGTTAAATGTCTGGAAGTCATTCATATCCGCCAGGAAACATGTCGTCTTAACAACCTTGTCAAACGAAACACCGGCTGCCTCCAATAATGCGCCCACGTTCTTGCAGCTCTGATGAGCCTGTGCCTCAATCCCATCCGGAGCCACCCCCGTAGCTGGATCAACTGGAATCTGGCCAGATGTGATCACAAGATTGCCTACTTCAAAAGCCTGTGAATATGGGCCGATTGCAGCAGGTGCGTTTTCTGTTGAAATAACGTTCATGTTCATTTCCTCCTTTGAAATATTTTTTATTATTTCATAAATTACTGAAATATTTTATTCCAAAATTAGAATATAACATTTTTTTATTTTAATCAATCGTAAATGTGATGAAATCTTGTTTAGTTTTTTGGTGATAATGCCAGAAACACTAAAAATTATTTCATCACATATTGAAAGACCAAAAAATTTGTGTTAGTATAAGATTCATATAAATTATAAGAACCGTAACAAAAATTCTTTGCGATGTCAGTGGGGAAAACAATGATTTTATCAGAGGTAGATCATAAAATATTAGAATCTTATAAGACGGTGTTAGAAGGACTGGCAGACTATCTGGGGGATGGATGTGAAATCGCTCTTCATAGTCTGGAGGACTACGACAAGTCTGTCATTAAAATTGTGAACGGGCATCATACCGGAAGAGAAGTGGGCGCTCCCATCACCAATCTTGCGCTGGACATGCTGGACAAGATCAAAAAAGACGGCGCCAAATTTTATATTTCCTATTTTGCAAAAAACAAACGTGGAAATCCTATCAAGTCAGCGACCATTGCGATCAAGGGAGAGTACGAGCGCATCATTGGACTTCTCTGCATTAATATCAATCTGAATATGCCCATGCTGGACTTCCTGTCCGTTTTTTTGCCCAATACGCCCTCCAATGATCAGTCCACATCCGAGCTGTTTTCCAACAACCGCGAAACCTTCTTCGACGACCTTTTATACCAGGCAAAGGCGGCTGTGGACAATGACCCTTCCATCAAACCGTCCTTACACAACCGCGCGATTATTGAAATACTCTATCAGCAGGGTGTGTTTAATATGAAAAATGCCGTGGAGCATGTCGCAGAACTGCTGGAGATATCCAAGAACACGGTGTATCTCCACCTGCGCTCGGTGAAAGGCAACTCTTCGGAAACGGTTGAGTGAGATTAAGTGATTTTTGCGAAAAAGGGGTGCCGCACGATCATCTATTTTGATGATTCTGCGGCACCCTTTTTGGGGGTGCGCCCGGCGGCGCACGTTTCTAACCGGTGCAAGTCCGGAATCCGCCCGGTAGTGGGAAGGATATAGCCGAAGGCAAGGGTGTCCATCGTGAGGTGGAATCTGAAGGAAGCCGGATATGGGGAACATACTAACCCATGGGCAAATCTCTGGTCTGACGAACAGAAATCACATCAGGCTATGCATGAGGGTAAGACTGCCCCACAAGTTGAAGCCCAATAACTACACGGAATCATGTATGGTAAATGTGGCAGATAGATGGAGAGAAAGAAACGTGTGGTACCCGGGGAGGTCTATGCGGTATACCCTGAAAAGAACAACCATTATCGAGAGATAATGCTGAACGCATAGAAGTCAGCAGAGGTCATAGTAGTCGAGAGATGAAGGACCGAATCAATAGGAGTCTTTAGTACAACCGGGAAAGGAGGAAAGAACATTGGGTGCAGAAAACAGAGAAAGCTGCTTGCAAAGAGATAGCGCGGAACGTGAAGGGTATGTGAGAGCGCACCGTTCTTTCCGTCGGATATGGAAAGAACGGGACAGTGCACAACCGGAGCTCTTAGAGAAGATACTGGATAAGGACAACCTGAACAGAGCGTTCAAAAGAGTAAAGGCAAACAAGGGTGCGCCGGGAATCGACGGAATGACCGTGGAGGAAGCCGGAGCATACCTTCGGGAGAACCAGAAAGAGCTTATCGGGAGAATCAAAAGGGGGAAATATACTCCAGACCCGGTAAGACGAGTGGAAATCCCAAAA
>NZ_CABJCG010000030.1:0-460 GCF_902364025.1 Enterocloster lavalensis | reverse complement strand
ACGAGTGGAAATCCCAAAGCCAGACGGTGGAATACGAAAGCTTGGTATTCCAACAGTCAAAGACCGTATTTTCCAGCAAGCCATAACACAACAGCTCATGCCGGTCTATGAGCCGTCATTCTCGGAAAACAGCTATGGTTATCGACCGGGGAGAAGCGCAAAAGACGCCATTCTGAAAGTGAAGGAGTATGCAGAACAGGGATATACCCATGCAGTGACATTAGACCTGTCGAAATACTTTGATACACTTAACCACGAAATGCTCCTGAATATCCTGCGAAGAAATGTAAAGGACGAAAGGGTAATCCAGTGGATTAAGAGATACTTAAAGAGTGGTGTCATGGAAAACGGTGTAGTCATGGAAACCGAAGAAGGATCGCCGCAGGGCGGAAACATCTCACCACTGCTGGCAAATATCTATCTGAACGAGTTCGACCAGGAGTTTGAGAAGCGGGGAGTG
>NZ_CABJCG010000029.1:42976-43221 GCF_902364025.1 Enterocloster lavalensis | reverse complement strand
CCGGCAGGAAGAACGCTATCAAAAAGAACTCCTTCGCCTGCAGAAACTTCTCGATCAGAAGAACAACTAGAGATGTATTCTCCCGGGTACTTATCGCCTCGGATCAGCCATGCGACATCCGCGAAGTGATCGAGGCTTACCCCGAGTTTGCAGAGCTGTACCGGGAGGTATTTGACTTCCGGTATCATAAGAAGGAGCTGGTGAGTATGTATTCGGAGGCGTTGAGAATTCTGGATCAGAATACA
>NZ_CABJCG010000029.1:0-42966 GCF_902364025.1 Enterocloster lavalensis | reverse complement strand
TTGAGAATTCTGGATCAGAATACAGTGGAATTGATGGTGGAGTTGCAGCAGGAGGAGATTAAGGCGCTGAGGGAGAAGAACCTTCGGCAGGAAGAGGAAAACCTTAGGCAGAGGGAGGAAATGCGCCGGCAAGGGGAAGAGATGCGCCGGCAGGAAGAACGCTATCAAAAAGAACTCCTTCGCCTGCAGAAACTTCTCGCCCAACAAAACAGTTAAAAAGCGTGCGGATCCGTAAAGCATACGGGTCCGCATTTTCACCCTTACAGCCACTTAAAACCATAAAATCCCCCCTATCCTCCCTGCGTTCAGACCAATGGTTGTGTAAATACCATAACATGATATAATGATTACGGAAATCTATCTCTCATCGATAGCCTGCGTCTGCCGACAATATATAATAGAAAACAGCGCTAACCATCTATCAAACAGCCACCATTCGTCCATCCCACCGTGCCGCCTGGCACAGGCGGAGAGAAAAGGAGAAAAATATGATCGATACAGAACGAATCAACATCGGTCCCATACCGGCCATCATCTGGGGCCCGCCCTCTCAACATATGGTCCTTGCAGTTCACGGAAACATGTCCCACAAAGCCGACACCGTGATCGAACTGCTGGCCGGTAAGGCGATTGCCCGAGGATACCAGGTGCTGAGCTTTGACCTGCCGGAACACGGGGACCGGAAAACGGACCCCACACCCTGCAAGGCAGCAGAGTGCGTCCGGGATCTGGAAACCGTGATGGAGTACGCCTGTGCCCGCTGGAAACACATCGGCCTGTTTGGCTGCAGCATGGGCGCTTATTTCAGCCTCCTGGCCTATCGGGACTGCAATTTGGAGCAATGCCTGTTCCTGTCCCCGGTGGTAGACATGGAGCGCCTGATCGAATCCATGATGTCCTGGTCCAATGTGACGCCGGACCAGCTGAGAGAGCAGGGAGAGATTCGCTCCTGCGTGGGACAAATGCTTTACTGGGATTACTACTGCTACGTGAAAGCCCATCCCATCGACCGCTGGACTCCACCCACCCGCATCCTGTACGGGGAGCAGGATAATCTCTGCGAACGGGAGACTGTGGAACGGTTCACACTGCGTTTTTCCTGCGGCCTGGAGATTGTACCCGGCGGAGAACACTTCTTCCACACAGAGGAGCAGCTGACCGCATATCGGGACTGGCTGGACCGGTCATTTCAATAGCCATCAAACATAAAAATAAAAGGGAGTAACACAATGAATCAGTTTATGATTAATTATTTAGAAAAAATTGTAAATATACCCAGCCCCTCCGGTTTTACCGGCCGGCTGATGGAGGTACTGGGAGACGACGCCCGGGACATGGGCTATGAGGTATCCTACACCAGCAGGGGCGCGCTGATGATCCGTGTACCCGGGCGTACCGGGGCCAGGCTCTGTCTGGCGGCCCACGGCGATACCCTGGGCGCGGTGGTGCGCTCCATCAACCCCGACGGCACGCTGCGGATTGTGCCCGTGGGCGGTTATACCATGGAGAGCGTGGAGGGCGAATACTGTACCGTCCACACCCGGGACGGCAGGACCTATCCGGGAACCGCGCTGACCAAAGCCCCTTCCGTCCATGTGTTTGACGACGCCAGGTCCCTGAAGCGGGAGGAAGAGAACATGCTGATCCGTCTGGACGAGATGGTATTTTCCAGGGAGGATGTGAAGGCACTGGGGATTCAGAACGGAGATTACATTTCCTGGGATCCCAGATTTCAGGCTCTGGAGAACGGTCTGATCCGCTCCCGGCATCTGGACGACAAGGCCAGTGTGGCCGTGCTGTTTGCACTGTTAAAGGAAATGAAGGAACGGGAAATGATTCCGGCTCAGGAGCTGCTGATCCTGATCACCAATTTCGAGGAGGTGGGATTCGGGGCCAGCTATCTGCCCGAAGGAATTCCGGAGCTTCTGGTGGTGGACATGGGCGCGGTGGGCGACGACTTAGACGGCCGGGAGGACCGCGTGTCCATTGTGGTCAAAGACTCCCAGGGACCCTTTGACTACAACATGACCACCCGCCTGATCGGCATCGCCGGGGAACGGAATCTGGACTACGCGGTGGACGTGTTCCGCCATTACGGCTCTGACGCAGCCGCGGCCATCCGGGGCGGCGCGAATGTTCGCTGCGCTCTGATCGGCCAGGGCGTCCAGGCGTCCCACCACATGGAGCGCACCCATGTGAAAGGCATGGAGAATACACTGGAACTGATCAAAGGGTATATCGGCCTGTAGGGACGCGGTCATTGGAATCGGAAGGTCATAAAACGGCAGGGAATGGAAGCTTAGCAACCCACTTCCATTCCCTGCCGTATTTGCTTAAATCTACATCAACACACCCTTACATACTCTCACTTGGTTCCGCACCCCAGGTGATTTTCTCCCTGCGATCCCCAATGGAATCAAACTGTGCGCACACCTCATGGGAGGGAGCTGCGGTAGCCAGAGAGACCGCCACGATGGATACGCTGGCTACGATAAAAGCAGGAAGCAGCTCGTAAATGTTCCAGGCGCCGCCCAGGGGACGCACGCCGTATTTCCAGACAAATACCATCACGCCGCCGGAGATCATGCCCGCCAGAGCGCCCTGGAGATTGCTGCGTTTCCAGAACAGGGCGAAGAGCATCACCGGTCCGAACGCGGCGCCGAAACCGGCCCAGGCAAAGGACACGATGGTGAATACGGAGCTGTCCGGGTTCCAGGCCAGCAGAATCGCCACCAGGGCGATGCCGGTTACCGTGAGCCGGGCGGCCATCATGGAAGCCTTGGCGCTCATCTTGATTCCCAGGAAATCCTGAAGCAGGTTCTGGGACACGCCGGATGCTGCGGTCAGCAGCTGAGAGTCCGCGGTGGACATGGTGCAGGCCAGAATTCCCGCCAGTACGACGCCTGCGATAACGGAGGTCAGGAATCCATTGCGGCTCAGCAGATCCGCCAGACGGATGATGACGGTCTCGGACTCCGAGCTGGAGGCGAAGAGCGGAATGCTGCCGGTCTTGGACACGCTGTAGCCGATCATGCCGATCAGAATCGCCACGAACATGGAGATCACCACCCAGATGGAAGCGATGCGCCGGGAAACCTTCAGCTTATCTTCATTTTCAATGGCCATGAACCGCAGAAGAATGTGAGGCATGCCAAAATATCCCAGGCCCCAGGCCATGGTTGAGAAAATGGTGATGAGGCCGTAGGAGGTGGAGCCGCCGGTTGCCATATCGTGGAGCTGCGTCATACTCAGGTATCCGGCCATGGATTTGGCATTGTTCATGACCACATCCCAGCCGCCGGCGGTGTGAATCCCGAAGAACACGATGATCACCAGTGCGATGCTCATCACGATGCTCTGGATCAGGTCCGTGGTGGATACGGCGAGGAAACCGCCCATCACGGTATACCCCACGATTACCACAGCGCCTGCGATCATAGCCAGATGATAATCCACGCCGAAGAGGCTGTTAAACAGCGTCCCCACCGCCTTGAAGCCCGAAGCTGTATAGGGAATAAAGAAAATGAGAATCACAATCGCTGCGATGCACATCAGAATATTTTTCTTATCCTCATAGCGCCGGGAGAAAAAGTCCGGTATGGTAATGGCCCCGCAGGCCACCGAGTAGCGGCGCAGCCGTTTGGCTACGATCAGCCAGTTTAAGTAAGTGCCGACCGCCAGACCGATGGCGGTCCAGCCTGCGTCCGCGATACCGCTCAAATAAGCCACGCCCGGCAGTCCCATCAGCAGCCAGCTGCTCATGTCGGAGGCCTCCGCGCTCATAGCGGTCACCAGAGGACCCAGCTTGCGTCCGCCCAGATAAAACTCATCCGCGGACCCTCCGGCACCCTTTTTGCTAAAATAAAACCCTACATATACCATGGCCGCCAGGTAAACCACAATGGCGGCCAGAATCCCAATCTGTGCTGCTGTCATATCCCATTCCCTCCTGCTTCAAACATAATGGGGCCATTATAGCATGTGAGAAAATAGAACGCAATACAGAACGAAGTATAGACTAAATACTATACGAATATATGGAAATATGCAATAAAACAACGATTTTAAGAGAAAAATAGACTGTACGAATTTTAAAAAATATTTTTGGACAAAAAATATCCGTTAAAATTTTTAACACCTGAAAGGGAGTGAGGGGGTCAGGGCAGAAAGCTGCTGAGGAATCCCGGAAGCACCTGCGCGCTGTAGTGCCCCAGGGAGTATTCGCCGCCGCACAGGCACCAGTCGTACATCAGGGCGCGCTCACAGAGCGCGTAGCGCTTGACCATCTCGCTGACGCTGAGCCGGGTGGTGAGCTGGCCGCGCTCCTGGCCGCCGGAGATGATTTTCCGCAGCAGTTTGTAGTAGATCCGGTCCCGGTCCAGCAGATGTTTTTCACCGTTTGTGATCAGCTGGGTGGAGAGCAGCCGCGTCAGCAGTTCGATGGAAATGCTGTTCTCGATCATGCCGAACAGCTCCCGGTTGAGAAACAGCAGCGTATCCATGGCAGTCATATCCGGGTCCAGCTGTTCGATCAGCTCCTCGTATTTTTCATCGAACAGGGTGCTGAGGGTGGAGAGCAGCGCGTCTTTTCCGTCGAAATAGTGATAGAAGGACCCCTTGGAGGTTCTGGACAGATCGATGATCTCCTCCACCGTGGTGTCCTCATAACCCTGCTCGTAAAACAGCTTCCAGGCGGCGTTTACGATCCGTCCTCTGGTGTTGCGCGCATTTTTCTTTGCCATGTCCGTCTCCTTCTTTTTATTCCATTCCCCTCACGGCCTTACCCTTGCGGATCACCGCCGGGATCTCCCTCACGTCCCTCAGTCCGTCCCGTCCCACTGTGATCTGAAGGATCATCGTCTCATCGGTTCCCGGCGGAATCTGTTTGTCGAAAATAAAGTTTCCAAGGCTGTAATAAATATAACGCCCCTCATAGACCTCCGGTTCCTGAAGCACATGGGGGTGGGCGCCCACCACGAAATCAGCGCCAAAGTCCACGGCTTTTTTGGCGAACAGCTCCTGCATTTCACTCTTGTAGCGTTGAAATTCGATTCCCCAGTGGAAATACACAATTAAAAAATCACAGTCCACGGAGGCGATATCCTCCTCCAGCCCGGAAAAATCCAAGGTGCTGATATACTGCACCGTAGGTTTGTCCGCGTTGTAAAAATACCCCTCCGGCGGCAGGGCACTGTAGGCCAGAAGCCCCACCCGGATTCCGTTTTTCTCGAAAATATACGGCTTTTTCGAGGCGGCGTTCTCCGAGGCCCCCACATAGTCCAGCCCATTTGCCTCCAGATGGGTTATGGTATCGAGAAGCCCCGGGCTGGTGTAGTCCATGGTGTGGTTGTTGGCCAGATTCAGGCAGTCAAACCCGGCCCGCTTTAAAGCAGATGCATTTTCTGCATCTGCCTTAAACAGAAAGCGCTTCGCCTTGTTGGCGGCATTTTCATAATCGGTGATGGGGCATTCCAGATTTCCCACGGTCAGGTCGTCCTGCAGAAACAGATCCCGCACGTCCTCGTAGGGATAATCATAACCAAATTCTTCCAGATAGCGTTGGACACCCCGGGAGAGCATAATATCCCCTACAAAGGAGATGGTGATCTCATCCGGTTGTGACCGAAACCAGACAAGCGCCCCGATCATCAGCGCAACCGGCACGGACAAAAACAGGTAAAAACGCCTGTGCCTTAACATCCCGTGGAGTACGGCTCATCCGGCACGGGCACCTCCCCGCCGCCTGTCTCGTCCATGTACGAATGGACGAAAGCGGGCCTCTGGGGCGGATTCTGCCTGATCATATCCTGCCACGTCTCGTCCGTCAGCCGTTCAGCCGACAAGAATTCGAAAAAGTCAAACACGGCGCCTCTGGTGAGGTAAATCTTTCCGTTTTGGGGGACTGCCACATAGATTTCCGCGGCATTTCCCACACCGGCCTCCAGGTAGCTTCCGCCGCTGGTATGCACATCGGCGATCACAGCCATGTTCTTATCCGTGTCCGATTCCACCAGATACCAGTTGCCGGCCTCCGCGATGGAGCTGCTCATAAATTCCAGCGTTCCGCCGTAAGTCACCAGAGAAGAGTGTTCCTCCGGACTTAAATCCTCCCCGTTTAACTCTTTCTGGGCGCATTTTTTCAGGAAATCCAGCGTATCCTCGAAGTCCAGCATCTTGTACTTCAAACTGTCGCTCAGCAGTCCACGCTGCTCCAGGCTTTCCCTGGTGACCTTTGTCAGCCACAGCAGCCGGTTGAAAAATTCAGGGTTGGGCTCCACGTAACCCAGCACCTCCGGCGGCTCGTTTCCGCCGCACTCCGCCGCGGATTGTTTGCCGTACAGGATGGTGTCATGGCGTATTTCCGCCCAGCTTCCCAGGGCGGTGGACAGGGATTTGTCCTCCCAGGCGGTGTTTTTCATAAAGGTGGGGTATGCGCCGTCCACCCGTTTCACCAGACTCTTCAGGCAGTACAGCCAGCCGTTGTACAGGTTGTTGGTCTGCTGCGGGATGGTCTGGGAGTCAAATTTGATCCTCAGCTGGTCAAAATTGTTTTGATATCCGCTCCATTGCTGTCTGGGCTGGTAAAATTCGTCCAAAATTTCATCCGCCCGCTCCGAGCCAAACACGGCGAACACATCCAGGCCCGTGGGAACCGGCCGGTCGTAGGGTTCCGAGAGCTTTTGCAGAATTTCGGAATCCGGGATATAGCGCTGTCCCATAAAGCGCATCTGGAGTTTGGTTTCCGCCTCCGGCAACTTCAGTACAATGTCGGGCGACCTCATCTGATCCACTTCCCGGTAGAAATCATCCAGCTTATCCGGTATTTCGTTGAGATCGGGGGTGTCGGAATATACTTTTTTTACAGCCAGGGCAACCTCATAGGGGGTGATGTCGTCGGACTCGCCCACGAAAAAGCTGGTGGTGCTGTAGATATTTTCCCAGAGCGAGACGCCGTCCTGGGCAGGCGCGCGGCACAGGGAAATAGCGGTCACAATGGCTCTCACGGCAGATTCCTCATCCCGCGCGTTTAACCCGTCGTAAAACGGCATGGGCACCAGCCCGTACCAGCTCATGGCCCGGAAAAATTTCCCCAGCTCCTCGCTGCGGGTATAATGCCCCCTCACGGTAAACAGAGAGTAGTCCAGTTCATATCCAAACAGCGGCGAGACAGCCTTTCCTGCTGCATTCTCAATCAGGCGATACTCCTGGCGGGCCAGATTGGCAGTTTCGGGCGGAAGATCCGCGGGCAGCTCCTTGCCCAGGGCCAGGTTTGCAACGCTGAAATAGCCCAGCATTTTCAGGACCGCGTCCTTCACCTCTTCGTTCTGCACGACCTGGTAATCCGCCGACAGCTGTCCGATCATGCTGCTGTTGAGCCGGATCAGGTCGTCGTACAAAAATTCCGTCTCCAGATTGCGCAGGGAGTAATCGTAGAAAATGTGGTAGAGCTGCAGCACGGAGTCCGTGGTCACAAATCCGGGGATTTTTTTGTACGTGTTATCTTCATATACATAGAACAGCTGCTCCGAATCCGTGGGAGACACCACAAATCCGTTTTTGGCGATCAAATCCCTCTGGGCCTGGGTCAGGTTGGCGAACTGGTCCAGGTTCTCAATATTGGACAGGTCGGCGTTCAGCGTGTACTGAGGGGCGTTGGGGGTAATGGACAGGGGCGTGTACGCATCGGCCGTGACCGTAAACCCGGGCTTGAAATCCAGGTTCATAAGACCCGAATTGCCGCCGTTCGCCGGATTGCCGCTATTCGCGCCGCCGCCATGTGCACCGCCGTCCGCCGTACCGCTGCCCGCCGTATCACCCGCCGCCGCGCCGCTGCCAGCGGTTTCGTTTCCCGGCGTATCGGCCGTCCCGCCGTCCGATTCCGCATTCTTGTCCTTTGCTTTGTCCGCGCTGGTCACCCAGGCTTCCTCCGAAACGTCCTGTCCGCCGGAAGGCCGTCCGTTATTGCCGCAGCCGGCCGCCGACAGGGCGGATCCAAGAATCGCAAGTGTCAGTGCGGATGCCAGTAATTTCCGTTTCAACATACATTCCCTCCCTACTGTTCAGCTGTGAGCGTGTCGCCCTCCAGCCGCAGACTGTGTTGTGTTCCTTCTATATTTACCAGTATCTCGTCCTGTCGGGTGTTCGTGTTATTTAAAAACACGACCTCGCCCTGGTATTCATCGGAAATTGCCCGTACCTCAAAGCCGAACCCCTTCCAGTCGTACAGCGCCAGCAGCCGATTGCCGCTCTGCACCGATTCAATGGAAAGAATCTCGTCCACGCCGTCCCCGTCCAAATCAAAGAGCCGGTAATCGTCAAAGGGCCGGGCCAGCCTGGAGCCCAGCCAGACCGGCTGCAGACGGCCGTCCTGCAATGCGTAGAAAAACGGACGTTTTGCGGGAACCGGATGGAATTTGGCGGTTTTATAAACGCACACCCCGATTTCCACCCGGCCGTCCCCGTCGATATCCCCGGCCAGCACCTTAAGGGGCTTGATGGAGGCCAGGTCAAAGACGGCTTCCGGTTCGCCCTGTACCACAGGCCTGTTTTTCCGGATTTTGTAAGAATCGTACACGGCCAGCGTATCCCCGTATTCCTCCCCCGTATCCAGCCGCAGGTCCGCGCTGGCGGCGGTGATCAGCAGCAATTCCTCCCGGGAATCCCCGTCAATGTCGCATACATACCAGGAGACAATATTGGGCTGAGGGTGGCGGGAGAACAAAAGGGCCGCGCCTGCGGCCAGTAACAATATGGTTAGATATAAGATGCGTTTCCTGATTTTCAATTTCTGCGCTTCCTTTGCCGGGGATCAGTTTGACGCTGCGACCAGCCGCCTTCCTGTCAGATACCATAATTATAAACGACAGGGCGGATAACCACAAGCATAATTGAAAGCTGCAGGGAGAACGCGTCCGCGTCCGGGTTACTGCTTACAGTAATATCCCGTCTCCGGTTATAGCAGCCATGCATGAATTGTATACCCGTTTTCCCAATCCCCCATTGATTTTATTAAAGGATGCGCTTATAATTGGTAAAAATACATTTATAACCTACAGGAATGGAGGATACGATTATGGAGAAGAAAGACCTGGACTGGGGGAATATCGGCTTTACCTACATGCCCACGGACAAGCGCTATGTGGCTGACTATAAAGACGGAGAGTGGGGCGAGGGCCGTCTGACCGCAGACCCCATGGTGGTGATCAACGAGTGTGCGGGCATTCTTCAGTATTGCCAGGAGATCTTTGAGGGACTTAAGGCCTACACCACGGAGGACGGCAGCATTGTCACCTTCCGCCCGGACCTGAACGCGGAGCGCATGATGGATTCCGCGGTGCGCCTGGAGATGCCTCCGTTCCCGAAGGAGAGATTCCTGGAGGCAGTGGACGCGGTGGTCCGCGAGAACGCGGCCTGGGTTCCGCCCTACGGCAGCGGGGCTACCCTGTATCTGCGCCCCTACATGTTCGCCACCGGCCCGGTGATTGGCGTCAAGCCTTCCATGGAATACCAGTTCCGCCTGTTCGCAACCCCGGTTGGCCCCTATTTTAAGGGAGGCGCAAAGCCCCTGACCATCTGTGTCAGCGACTTTGACCGCGCGGCTCCCAACGGCACCGGACACGTGAAGGCCGGTTTAAACTACGCCATGAGCCTGCACGCCTCCGTAACCGCCCATGCGGCCGGTTATGATGAGAACATGTTCCTGGATCCCGGAACCAGAACCTTTGTGGAGGAAACCGGCGGAGCCAACTTCCTGTTTGTCACTGGGGACGGCGAGGTGGTAACACCCAAGTCCGATTCCATTCTGCCCTCCATCACCAGGCGCTCCCTGGTCTATGTGGCGGAGCATTACCTGGGCCTGAAGGTGACCCAAAGACCGGTGAAGCTTGCGGAGCTGAAGGATTTCGCAGAGTGCGGCCTGTGCGGCACCGCGGCGGTGATCTCCCCGGTGGGCAAGGTGGTGGATCACGGCCAGGAGATCTGCTTCCCCAGCGGTATGGAGGAGATGGGACCGGTTACCAAGAAACTGTACGACACGCTTACCGGAATCCAGATGGGAGAGATCGAGGCTCCCGAGGGCTGGATCCGCAAGATTGTATAATTGATGAAGTCAAATACAGGCTGTACCGAAAAAGCTGCAGGGAGCCACGCCGTTTCCTGCGGCTTTCTGCGTGTTAAAGCGGCGGCACAGCGGTTGAACCTATAAAATGAAAAGAATGGAGAACGGAACATGAGAAGAAAAGCATGTGGACTGCTGGTTCTTATGCTGGCAGTCGCCAGCGTGACAGCCTGCAAGACAGGCAAGGAGACGGCGGAGGAAAATATCGCCTGGGAGACGAAGGACAGCGCGGATGCGCAGGAGAATGAGGCCGGGGAAGCTGAAGTGGGAGCGGCCGGCGAAACAGACGGCGGAGCAGGGACCAGTTCCGGCGCACCGGACGGCGCCTCCCAAGCCGGAACCGGCATTTCCCAAACTGGCGAATCCCAGCCCGCTTCCCAAGACAACACAGCCGCAGCCCACGGTTTGGACGGTGGAGACGGCTCCGCCGCGCCCGCCCCAGACCATCAAAATCCCCCTCTTTCCGCTGCCGGGCAAAGCGCCATGATGAAGAAATACCAGGAGGTACTTAGCGGTGTTTTCTACGATCAGGTATACCCCGACGGCAGCAGCTGCGATTACGACAATTACAGCAGCATCACGATCAACCAGTTTGCCGTATACGACGTGGACGGGGACGGGCAGGACGAGCTGATCATTCAATTTAGCACCAGCAGCATGGCCGGAATGACGGAGAGCGTGTACCGCTACAATGCCGCCGCGGACTCCGTGGAGCTGGAACTCAGCGAGTTTCCGGGCGCGGCGTACTACGACAACGGTCTGGCGCTTGTGGGCTGGTCCCACAACCAGGGGCTGGCGGGAGACTTCTGGCCCTACAATGTCTACCAGTACAATCCGGAGACGGATGAATACGAGGCTGTTTTCAGCGTGGACGCCTGGGATCGGGAGCTGGCGGACACGGATTACGACGGGAATTCGTACCCCGCAGACGTGGATGTGAACAACGATGGGATTGTTTTCTATATCATGCCGGGCGGCAGCTACGACACGGATCATCCGGTGAGCTTGCGGGAATACAAATCGTGGTACGACTCCATTCTGGGCGGAGCCTCCGAGCTTAAGGTGCCCTTCCAGGACCTCACGGAGGACAATATCCGTGGAGTACAGTGACGGACACGCGTGAAAAACCGGCCGACGCCTTTGTGGCGCGGCCGGTTTTACATTGTGTGGAATGATAATGTTACATTCCTGCGAACTTATTCTTAACCTTCTGAATCTTTTCCTGCTCTGCCTGCTCCATGGTATACCAACCCTTGGCGGACATCTTCTTATAAATATCGTCCTGCATGCACAGGCTGTCGTTCAACGCCTGGTCAAAGGTCTGGTGTACATTCTGGGTTGAGGACTCGATGGTGCCGTGCATATAAAGGTCGCACACACCCTTGGTGGTCAGGAGAAGGTTCTCCATAATGCATTTGTCGTCCATTTTGCCGCCTCCTTAAACGAGATTGTAGAAATTGTCAAAGATCTGCTTGTGCTGCTGGCTGATCTTCTCAACGCAGGACTTCAATTCCGTGTCCTGCAGGTTCTGGATTGCTTCCTGGCACTGTGTCTTTAAAAACGTCTCGTGGCCCAGGGCATCTTCAATATAACTCAATTCTTTGGGACTCATATTTATCACCTCCGAAATTAGTATGGGCCGCAGTCGCGTTTTTTATGAAAATGCAATCTGCATATTCATGGCAGCCCGGAATATATTGATAGTAATTGTGAATACTTGATTGCGGAGGTTTAAAATCAATGAAAAACGGATGGATGGGGAAAATGCTTCGGGCGGCTCTTGTTTTCACCTGCGCGGCAGCGCTTGTGGGCTTGTGCGGCTGTTCGGCGTCAAAGGACGATGGAAAAAAGGTGAAGGATCTGGAATTTGCGGTGGTCGGGGAGCCGGAGATTCCCCAGGAGTTAAAGCAGATTATCGCGCAGAAACAGACCGCGCCCTTCAAGCTTACATACAGTGACGACAAGAACCTGTATATTGCCGTGGGTTACGGCGAACAGGCCACCGGCGGTTACAGCATCAGCGTGAACGAGCTGTATCTGACGGAAAATTCCATTGTCATCGACACGGAGTTAAAGGGACCGGAGAAAGGGGAAAATCCGGGGGCCGACAAATCCTATCCCTACATCGTGGTCCGCACGGAATACCTGGAGAACCCGGTGGTATTCCAATAAGCCAACCGTTCAGACGGCTATCTTCTTGACCCCAAAAGATGGTCAAGAAGCATCGGATGTCCATCCGATGTAAAAATTGAAGCGGAAATCTGCTTACAAGCGAGCTTGACGCAGCTTCCCGCGCCAATTTTCCCGCCGTCTGAACTGTTATGTAAATTTTCCTTTTTAATCTTCATCGCATATGCTATACTAGGGAACAAATCACCTGTCGTCAGCTACAGGGCTGATGACCAAGTCTGTCAAGCATATGCGTAAAAGGTTAGGGAGGCGGCATCATGATAGTTAAGGACATCTGGCTGGATATCAAGGCGGTCCAGGAACGGGACCCGGCGGCCCGCAGCGCGCTGGAGGTATTTTTGCTCTACCAGGGCATTCACGCGCTGATCTGGCACCGGTTCGCCCATTGGTTCTGGCGCCATAAAATGTATTTTATCGCCCGGCTGATCTCACAGATCGCCAGGTTTTTCACCTTGATCGAGATCCACCCCGGCGCGCAGCTGGGACGCGGGATTCTCATCGACCACGGCTGCGGGGTCGTGATCGGGGAGACGGCGGTGGTGGGGGACAACTGCACCATCTACCAGGGGGTCACCCTGGGCGGCGTGGGCACCCAGAAGGGCAAGCGCCATCCCACCCTTGGGAACAACGTGATGGTGGGCGCGGGAGCCAAGATTCTGGGGGCCTTCGAGGTGGGGGATAACTGCTCCATCGCGGCCAACGCGGTGCTCTTAAAGCCTCTGGAGGACAACGTGACCGCAGTCGGTATCCCCGCAAGACCGGTGAAAAAGGACGGCGTCACCATTCCCAAGGTGAAAAAGAGCGCCACCATCGAGGAATACAAAGCCTTAAAGGAGCAGGTACAGCACATGGAGGCGCAGATCAGGCGCCTGGAAGCCCTGCTGGCTGAGAAAGAAAAGGAAGAGACCAACCCATGATAAAAGAACCCTACGTTGCCATAGAGCGGAGCATCATCAAGCAGTTCCGCAAAGAAATCTGGAGGCCCTTTGTCAAGGGGCTCCAGGCATATGAGATGATTGCAGACGGCGACCGCATTGCCGTCTGTATTTCCGGTGGCAAGGACTCCATGCTGTTAGCCAAATGCATGCAGGAGCTAAAGCGCCACTCCAAGACAAACTTTGAGCTGGAATTCATCGTCATGGACCCGGGCTACAATCCGGCCAACCGCAGGCTCATCGAGGAAAACGCGGCCCTTATGAACATCCCGGTGCAGATCTTCGAGTCCGACATATTTGACGCCGTGGTGGACGTGGACCAGTCCCCCTGCTATCTGTGCGCCCGCATGCGCCGGGGCTACCTCTACGACCGGGCCAGGTCTTTGGGCTGCAACAAGATCGCCCTGGGCCACCACTACGACGACGTGATCGAGACCATTCTCATGAGTATGCTCTACGGGGGTCAGGTCAACACCATGATGCCCAAGCTGCACAGCACCAATTTCCCGGGAATGGAGCTGATCCGCCCTCTGTACTTTGTGAAGGAGGGGGATATACTGGCCTGGAAGGACTACAACGGGCTGCATTTCCTGCAGTGCGCCTGCCGCTTCACCGAGCAGATCGCCCGGGACATGGAGGCGCGGGGCGCGGCGAAGGACTCCGCCGACGTGGTGCACACCTCCAAGCGCCAGGAGATCAAGGAGCTGATTAAGACCCTGAAGGAGACCAACCCCTTCGTGGAGGCCAACATCATGAAAAGCGTGGAGAACGTCAACCTGGACGCCTGTATCGGATACGTCAGCGGCGGCAGACGTCACCATTTCCTGGACGAATATGACAAGCGATAAATCCGTCCGCCCCATACGCATAAATCACCTGCCCTTCGCATAGATATTTCTAAAGGACTATGAGAAACGGCAGGTGTTTTTATGGAATTAATAAAAAAGCAGATACATATGAACCAGTTCAAGGGGACCGTGACCACTCAGATTACGCTGGATGACGATTTCATTGTGCCGGACACCATGGACGACATGGCCCAGGTGATGCTGGACACCGGGGAGATCCAGATTGAATCCGTAAAAAACCAGGGGGAAAAGGTGGCGGTGAAGGGCAAGCTGGAATTCCAGGTGCTGTACCGCAAGGAGGGCGGCGGGCTTCAGACCCTGGGCGGAAGCATCCCCTTCGATGAGACCATCAACGCGCCGGATCTGGAGGAAAAGGATTACGTCGGGTTAAACTGGATGCTGGAGGACTTGAACGCGGAGATGATCAATTCCCGCAAGCTGGGTGTTCAGGCCATCATCACCCTGCAGGTGCGCATCGAGACGTTGCGGGACGTGGAGGCAGCGGTGGATGTGGACATGGGAAATGGGGGCTTCGCGGCCCAGACTCCCGGGGAAACGGCGGGTCCGGCTCAGATCGAGACCTTAAAGCGCACGGTCAATGTGGCCGCCATCGCCGTCCGGCGAAAGGACACCTACCGGATGAAGGAGGAGATTTCCCTGACCGGCGGCAAGCCCAACATCGGCCGTCTGCTGTGGCGGGAAATGAAGCTGCGGGACGTGACCACCAAGCCCCTGGACGGGAAATTACATATTGACGGGGATTTGAACGTGTTCGCCATCTACCAGGCGGAGGACGAAAACATGCCGATGCAGTGGCTGGAGGAGACGCTTCCCTTCTCGGGCGACCTGGATTTGAGCGATGCGGTGGAGGAGATGGTTCCCATGGTCACCGTGCGCCTGGCCCACAAGGACCTGGAGCCGAAGCCGGACTACGACGGGGAGATGCGGGAGCTGGACGTGGACGCGGTGCTGGAGCTGGACATCAAGCTGTACCAGGAGCAGGACGTGGAGCTGTTAAGCGACATGTATTCCACCAGCCGGGAGGTGGAGCTGACCAGGTCCCAGGCCTGTTTCGACCAGATGCTGACCAAGAACGTCTGCAAATGCAAGGTCAGCGAGAAGCTGGAGCTGTCCGGGGCCGAGCGCATTTTACAGATCTGCCACAACGAGGGCACGATCAAGCTGGACGACGTGGAGATCGGGGAGGACAATATCCAGATCGACGGCGTTCTGGAGGTGAGCCTTTTGTATCTGACCAGCGACGACGAATCGCCGGTGCAGGCGGCGGTGGAGCAGGTGCCCTTCCACTGTACCGCGGAGGCCAGGGGGGTTACAAAGGACAGCGTGTACCAGCTCAACACCGGTTTGGAGCAGCTGACCGCCGTGATGATGGGCGGCGAGATGGTGGAGATCAAGGCGGTGCTGGCCCTGGATTTCCTGGTGCTGCAGCCGGTCTGCGAGCCGGTGATCACCGGGGCCCAGGTGAATCCCATGGATATGCAGAAACTGCAGGAGCTTCCGGGCATCGTGGGCTATATCGTGCAGCCCGACGACACGCTGTGGAACATTGCTAAGAAATTCCACACCACGGTGGGAAACATCATTTCCACCAATGAGCTGGCGGACGACAAGGTGAAGGGCGGCATGCGCCTGCTGCTGGTCAAGGAGATCGCCCAGCCGTGAGAAAACAGGGCATATTAGGAGGCGGAGAGCCATGGGAATACCGGTGGCTCCCCGTTTTTTCTTGCCCGCAGCCTCCGGTAAACCGCCCACGGCCTCCGCGGTCCCTCAAAGCGCGGTTGCTGTTCACTTCGTGCCCAGTCACGCGCTGCGCGATGCACAGAAACGGCAAAAACACCGTTTCGCGCCGCAGTCCTCGGGTTTTCTGTGACTTCCGCTGCGCTCCACTCACAAAAAACACCTCGCGGGATATTGCCTGTGAACCGTAGCAAAGCGCTGTCCAACGGGAAAAGCTGTTTGCATTCGCGGGCATTTAATGTTAAATTATTGGTAGATTCAAAAGCCGGTTTTGCCGCAATCCCTGCGGAGTCCGGCATCTCACGCAGCAGACGGGTATCCGGGCGTTTTGCCCGCCGCCGCTGCGGGTATAAAATGGGTCCGGGCCGGCAAACGGGCGGCGCGGACATACAATAAGGAGGATGGAACATGAAAATCGTAGTGCTGGAACCCCTCGGCGTGAGCGGGGCGTATGTGGACAAGCTGGCGGAGGGCCTGAGAGCGGCCGGACATGAACTGATATACTGGGACACAAAGGTGACGGACACCCCGTCCCTCATTGAGCGGGGGCGGGACGCGGACATCCTGGTGGTGGCCAACATGCCCTTAAAGGGCGAGGTCATTGAGGGCTGCCCCAGGGTCAAATACATCGCGGTGGCCTTCACGGGCGTGGACCACGTGGACCTTTCCGCCTGCAGGGCGCGGGGAATCGCGGTGAGCAACGCGGCCGGATATTCCACAAACGCGGTGGCGGAGCTGGTGTTCGGCCTGGCCATCGGCCTGTACCGGAGCATCCCGGCCTGCGATCAAAGAGCGCGCACCGGAGGCACCAAGGATGGCCTGGTGGGGCCTGAGCTTCACGGAAAAACCATGGGCATCGTGGGCACCGGGGCCATCGGCCGCCGGGTGGCCGCCATTGCGTCGGCGTTCGGCTGTAAGCTTCTGGCCTACAGCCGCACGGAGCGGGAGGAGATGAAGGCCTTGGGCGCGGAGTATGTGACTCTGGAGGAGCTGATGGAGCGAAGCGACATCGTTTCCCTTCACGTGCCGGTGACCGACGGCACCAGAGGGCTGATCGGGCGGGAGCTGTTGGCGAAAATGAAGAAGAGCGCCATTCTGATCAACACGGCCAGGGGGCCGGTGGTGGACAACGCCGCCCTGGCGGAGGCCCTGGAGAACGGTTCCATCGCGGGAGCGGGAATCGACGTGTTCGACATGGAGCCGCCCATCCCCGGGGATTATCCGCTGCTCACGGCGCCCCACACCATCCTGACGCCCCACGTGGCCTTCGCCACGGACGAGGCTATGGAAATCCGGGCGGATATCACCATTTCCAACATCGAGCACTGGATCGCCGGGGATCAGATCAATGTGATACTTTCCGGGAATTAAATGGAGAGTCCGATGATACGGTATCTGGGGCCGGAGGAAAAGCAGCTCTGCCGCCCGCTCTGGGAGGAAGCTTTTCCCGAGGACACACGGGAATTTCTGGACAATTATTTTGAGCGTAAAATGAAGGAGAACCGGGTTTTGGCCGCTCTGGACGGGGAGAGCGGCGGCGTTCTCTCCATGATCCATTTAAATCCCTATGAGCTGGTGGCTGGGGACCGGCGGTTTAAGGCCGACTACCTGGTGGCCTGCGCCACGGCCCGCAGGGTGCGGGGACAGGGGTACAACCGGGAGCTGGTCAACCGGCTTTTGGCGGATCTGTACCGGGAAGGCGCGCCGGTGACCTTTCTCGCGCCAGCCATCCCGGAGCGCTACCGGAAGGTCGGGTTCGAGTATGTGTCTCTCCCGCCGGAAGCCCGGCTGCGGCAGGAGACGCCGGTGACGGCCAGACCGTTGCCGCGGGGGGATACGGAACTGTACGCGGATGTGGCGCTGTGGATGAACCGCTGGCTGGGGGAGCGCTTTCAGGTCTACGCCCACCGGGACGCCGCGTATGTGGAGAATCTGGTTATGGAGCTGGCCAGCGATGACGGCGTGCTGGAACAGCTGTTTCTGGGGGATGAGAGGATCGGGCTGCGTGCGTTTTGGGGGCGGACCAAGCGGGAGCAGCGCCTGCTCTACTGCGCGGACGGCAGCCTCACCGGGGAGTACCCGTGCTCCGGCCCCGGAATCATGGCACGGGTGGTCAACGCACCGGCATTTTTGAGCGGCTTTGGCGTAAACGGGGACTGTCCCTGCCAGGAGATGGAGGTTCCGCTGGTGATAAGGGACCCGCAGATGGAGGAGAACAACGGTCTGTTTTGCTGGCGCTTAAATGCAAACGGTTCCACGCTCAGGCGCCCCGGGGCGTCGGGAGGCGTGGGGCCGGATGGGGCCGGACTTCTCGTCTCCTCCGAGGCGCTGGCGCTGACGCCCGGCCAGCTTGCGGCGTGGCTCTGGGGATACCGTACCTTGGAGGAGCTGGAGCCGGACAGTGGAATTCCCTACTGGTGTGGATTTGTGCGCACCTTAAAGGGCGTATTTCTCGACGAGGTGGTCTGACGGGCCCGTCCCGCGCGAGGTGGAAGGAGTGTAATCAGATGGATGAAAAACTGGAAACATTGAGACAATGGATCGCAGAGAGCCATAACATTGTATTTTTCGGCGGCGCGGGCGTGTCCACGGAGAGCGGGATTCCGGATTTCCGCAGCGTGGACGGCCTTTACAATCAGCAGTACGCCTACCCGCCGGAGACCATCATCAGCCACAGCTTTTATGTGCGTTATCCGGAAGAATTTTACCGCTTCTACAAGGACCGCATGCTGTTTGCGGACGCAAAACCCAACGCGGCCCACCGGGCGCTTGCAAAGCTGGAGGCGGACGGCAGGCTGAAGGCTGTGATCACCCAGAACATCGACGGCCTGCACCAGATGGCCGGGAGCCGGGAGGTGCTGGAGCTGCACGGCAGCGTCCACCGCAACTACTGCACCCGCTGCGGGAAATTTTACAGCCTGGACGACGTGATCCGCAGTGAGGGAGTGCCCCGCTGCGACTGCGGCGGCACGGTCAAGCCGGACGTGGTGCTCTATGAGGAGGGGCTGGACAGCAATACGCTGGAAAAGTCCGTCCGCTACATCCGCCAGGCGGATATGCTGATTATCGGGGGCACCTCCCTGGTGGTATACCCGGCGGCGGGCCTGATCGACTATTACCGCGGCAGCAAATTGGTGCTGATCAACAAGGACGCCACCGCCCGGGATTCCCAGGCGGACCTGGTCATTAACGGCAGGATCGGGGAGGTCCTGGGAGCGGTCACCGGCGTTCAATAAAATTCCAAGAAAGCAGGTAAACGATATGTATACAGCAGCAGAAAACCGGTACGACACCATGAAATACCGCCGCTGCGGCAGGAGCGGAGTGCTCCTCCCGGCGATTTCCCTGGGCCTCTGGCAGAATTTCGGCCTGGAAAAGCCCCTGGAAGAACAGCGGCAGATTCTTTGCAGGGCCTTTGACCTGGGCATCACCCATTTTGACCTGGCCAACAATTACGGACATCCGGCCAGGGGGAAGGCGGAGGAGAATTTCGGAGCCATTTTAAAGTCGGATCTCATGCCTTACCGGGATGAACTCTTCATCTCCACCAAGGCGGGATACGATTTCTGGCCCGGCCCCTACGGCAACTGGGGCTCCCGGAAATACCTGATCGCCAGCCTGGATTCCAGCTTAAAACGCATGGGGCTGGATTATGTGGACGTATTTTACCACCACCGCCCGGACCCGGAGACGCCGCTTGAGGAAACCATGGGCGCGCTGTCGGATATCGTGCGTCAGGGGAAGGCGCTGTACGTGGGCATTTCCAACTACCAGGCCGACGAGGCGTCCAGGGCCATCGCCATTTTAAAGGCCAACGGCACGCCCTGCCTGATCCACCAGCCCCGATACAATATGTTCGAGCGCTGGGTGGAGGACGGCCTTCTGGGCGTTCTGGACCGGGGCGGCGTGGGCTGCATCTGTTTCAGCCCTCTGGCCCAGGGCGCGCTCACCGGCCGCTATCTGAACGGAATTCCGGAGGGTTCCCGGGCGTCCAGGGCGGGCACCACCATCGGCGGGCGGTATCTGACGGAGGACAAGCTGGAAAAGATCCGGGCGTTAAACGGGATCGCGGCGGACCGGGGGCAGAGCCTGGCGCAGATGGCGCTCTGCTGGGTGCTTAGGCGTAAGGAGGTAACCTCGGTCCTGATCGGAGCCAGCAGCACGGCCCAGCTGGAGGACAACGTGATGTCCTTAAACCGGATGGAATTCACTGCGGACGAGCTGCAGGCCATTGAGAATATCCTGAAATGACAGAAAAGGGAGCGGACAAGTTATGAATGAAAAGCCGAATTACGAGGTGGGCGATATCGTCAAACTGAAAAAACCCCATCCCTGCGGCAGCAGCCAGTGGGAGATTCTGCGGGTGGGCGCGGACTTCCGCCTCAGCTGCATGGGCTGCGGGCACCAGATCATGGTGCCCCGCAAGTTGGTGGAGAAGAATACCAGGGGGCTGACTAAAAAGGGCGCGGCGGCTGAAAAGAACGGCGAAAACCTCGAAAAATAACGTAAAAACCCGTAAAAACCCGAAAAAACCGCTTGCTTTTGTCCGGCAAATTTGGTACAATAATACTCCGTGACATATTATATCCTTGCTCCCGTAACTGAAAGCGGGGGCCAGAGACCATAAGGAGGTAAAGCAAGATGAACAAGTATGAATTAACCGTTGTTCTGAATGTGAAGCTGGAAGACGAAGAGCGCGCAGCAGCACTGGAAAAGGTAAAGGGTTACATTACCCGTTTCGGTGGTACCGTGACCAACGTAGATGAGTGGGGTAAGAAGAGACTTGCATATGAGATCCAGAAAATGCATGAAGCTTACTACTACTTCATTCAGTTTGAGTCCGATTCTGTATGCCCGAACGAAGTTGAAGCACACATTCGTATTATGGAACCAGTGATCAGATACTTATGCGTGAGAGTGGACGCATAATCTCAGCCGCATAAGAAGTTAAAAAGGAAGAGTGATCGTATGAACAGAGTTATCTTAATGGGAAGATTGACCAGAGACCCGGAAGTCAGATATTCGCAGGGCGAGCGCTCCATGGCGATTGCCCGCTACACTCTTGCGGTAGACCGCAGAGGGCGCAGAAACCAGGACAACGGAGAGCAGTCGGCCGATTTCATCAACTGTGTGGCCTTTGACCGCGCGGGCGAGTTCGCCGAGAAGTATTTCCGTCAGGGCATGAGAGTATTGGTGTCCGGAAGACTCCAGACAGGTAGCTATGTTAACAAAGACGGTCAGAAAGTATACACCACCGAGGTTATCCTGGACGACCAGGAGTTCGCCGACAGCAAGGGCGCATCCTCTGAGATGGGCGGCGGCTATACACAGTCCGCTCCGGCCCAGAGACCGGCCCCTGCCAGCGCGATTGGTGATGGGTTTATGAACATTCCGGATGGAGTGGAGGACGAGGGCCTTCCGTTTAACTAGGATGTTCCACTGTTAAATCATAAAGGAGGACAACACCAATGGCATTTAATAAATCAGACAGACCGGATGGAGCTAAGATGAGAAGACCGGGCGGAATGCGCAGAAGAAAAAAAGTTTGCGTTTTCTGCGGTGACAAGAACGGCACCATCGATTACAAGGATGTAAATAAGTTAAAAAGATATGTATCCGAGAGAGGTAAAATTCTTCCCAGAAGAATTACCGGCAACTGTGCAAAGCACCAGAGAGCCCTGACTGTAGCCATCAAGCGCGCGCGTCACATCGCTCTGATGCCATATACCTGCGACTAGGAGCCTTATTTTATAAGGGTTTCCGGGTTTTGAGTAGGGGTTTTACTCAAAAGTTTACTCAAAATGCGTAAATAAAAAATATGATTTTATGAATGACCTTATATGAGAATATAGGGTCATTTTTTTGTGGATAAAACTTTGATTGAAAGTGAATTACGGAATTACGGTTTTAGTTAGGGTGAAAATTAGGAGTATATGGATATGGAAAAAGGATCGTTACAAGGGGATTCAAGAGAAAAAGGTATGCGACAACAACCATAAAAAGATATATATGTTTCTGGCTAATCGCACTATTTTATTTTGTGCGTATATTTTGTACAATACCTCATCATGAAAGAAAGGGGTGAGGAAATGGACGGTTTGGCAGTGTTTTTAATTGTAGCAATTACGATTGCTTTAGTATTTATCATCGCCACATCTACAGTATTCATGATTGTTTTTTATAAGTTATATGGATACATAAAGGTATTTCTGGAAACAAAGGATTGATTAAAAAATCGCAATAGGCTGGCAGTCTTAGGATTGTCAGCCTTTTTGTTGTTTATCAGATTGTTTACTTGTGTATTTCGCACACTTGGGTTTCAGAGTCCGGCACATGCCCTAATCCATGTCTTGATATCCCGGCTATTACGTCAATGGATTATGGTATAGGTCAGCGTTAGAATTATAAATGTAAGGAAGTTAAAGAAAAAATAAAACAAATTGAAAAGGAGAAAATAACATGGAGAGAAAATTTAATTCAATGACTGAAGAAGGAAAAGCACTGGTGATGGAGTTCATGGCAACCGTTAATGGTGAGGTTGAAAGAAAAGAGATCGTTGCTTATGTCAAGGAGCACATCAGTGACAAAGAGAAACTTTCGGATGGAACGATGGCAGGAATTGTCAAGTCCTTAACCATCAGCGGTGAGCTGGTTGTGGTAAGCCGGGCCAGATACAAACAGGGCGTAAAGTTGGAAAACCTGTCCGTGAAGGAAAAGGTGTTAACCTTATTTGAAAATTTTCAGAGAGACCTCAACAAGGCAGCCACAATCAGAGTGATTGATCTGACTAAAGAAGATATTGATTTTTGTCAGAGAGTCAGTGAAATCAGTAACTATATTGAAAGCCAGTTATGGAAATTGGAAGAAGGTGCAGAGGTATCGGAACAGGAAACGTCAAAGAAGGTGGAGCCTGTTAAGGCTACAGAAAAGGTAGAGCCTGCTAAGGCCACAGGAAAGGTGGAAGCTGTTAAGGCCACCACGAAAGAAAACAAGGCCATCCCCGTATAGGGGGTGGTTCTTTAATTAAGGATTACACCAATAATTTAAAAATGAAGATGGTTTAAAGGGAAAGACTGTCCTGTAAAGGGATGGTCTTTTTTTGTTAGAAAGACATTTAATATTTCACAAAAGTATAATTTTATGGAATAGAAAAAAAGTGGCCCAAAAAGTATGTTGTGTAAGTTTATTAAGTATATTTTGGAATCACCAAAATATGTGTGGCACTATTTAGAACACTTCAATGTTTTGAAAAAAAACAAAGGAGTGTTTATTTATGGGAAGATATTTTGGTTACCATCGTACATCAACAACAGAGCAGCATTTGGAAAGAGGGCTTGCAGAGATAGAAACATTCTGCAAGAAGAACAATCTCAATCCCAAAGAGATTTTGACCGATCAGTGCACCGGTAAGAATTTCAACAGGCCTGGGTATACTTTGCTTAAACGTATGGTTGATGAAGGGGACACCGTAATCATTACAGAGGTGGACAGGCTGGGGAGGAATAAGGCTGACACCATGAAGGAACTTAGGTGGTTCCAGGAGCATGGTGTTCGTTTGATAATTCTGGAATTGCCAACCACTACCATTGACTTTTCCGGCATGGATAATGAACTGGGGAAACTTATGCTGGAGACTACTACCAATATGCTCATAGAATTATATGTGAGCCTTGCGCAAGCCGAAATGCATAAGCGTGAAAAGCGTCAGCGTGAAGGATTAGAGGAACTCCGCAAGTCTGGTAATTGGGACAAGACAGGCAGACCAAGAAAAATGTCCCAGGTAGCTTTTAACTTGCAGTATGAGCGAGTGGTGAATGGGGAAATTTCGCCATTTAAGCTTATGAAAGAATTAGGGCTAAATAAGTCCACTTATTACAACTACAAAAAGGTTTATGACAGTTCCGGGAATTAGAGCAAGCAGGTTTGAATATAGAATAAAGAGGTTTAATTACTACAAAATAATAGTGAAATACCTCATAGTCAATTAGGGGGTATTTTTTCGTGGAATTGCGATATGAAAATTTGTATGGTTGAGAATGTAAAGTAAGTTTTATAGAGATGGGGTTCAAAACAACCAGAATGGATTTCCAGGGATTTTGAGGTTTGGATTGAGGGATTGTGAGGGTTAAAGGTAAAAATTGATTTATGAGGATTCTGGAAGGTTGAAAAATTGTGAAAAATTAGTAATATGTGTTTTTGATTTGGAGTTGTGGGATTACCAAAATTGACAGAAACGCAGTATTATCAATAGGAATATACATTAATTACGCTATCTTTACTGAATATTATTATATACTGGCTTTATTAATGGTTATGGGTTTATAAACTAAGCCCATGAATTTGTAATTTAGCTTTATAATAGATAATATTACAGATAATTGAAAGAGTATACAGATTAAGAAGTTTGGTGTTTGATAGAAAGGTTTTTCTTGATAAGATTATGGATAGAAAAGACAATTAAGGATGTAAAAAACAATAGATATGCTTATTTACATATGAAAACTTTTTCAACTAATAGAAATAAAAAATACAGTAATATCAATTTTTACAGATAAAGGGATTTTTTGACTTATATCCTTCTGTCTGGACATTTAATATATATTGAGGATTAGGAATGGAGACATGATTATGAGTAAAGAAAGTAACCAAAGAAAAAAAGAGTGTGTGATACCACCATTTGAAATATACTTTATAGGAACAGTATAGGGATTATAAGGAGCATAAAGGTAATAGGCCTTGTGCTCCTTATTTTATTATGACAAATAGATTGTGTTTAGTTGAACAAATAAAAATATCTATTATGGCAATAGGAAACTTGAGGCCATTAATAATAGAAAAATAAATCATAATTAGGGGTTGATTCACGTTGGTATTTCTGTTATCATTCCAAACCCAATTTAAAAGAAAGGAGGGCAAAGGAATGGACAAAGAAAGCATTAAATCCCATGTTGATGATAATATGGTTGATTTATTATTAGCCTATGGTCTGCTTCAATCAATCATAGAAATATTTTCTGAAGCGGTTAGTTATGATAACAAGCTGGAAAATAAGTATGTCAACATGATAAAAGTGTTGCAAATGCTGGTTGATGATGTGGAGCCATGCATTAAGGATTTGTCTGGGAATTTAAAGGAACTGTTAATTACAGAAGAAGAAATTTAAAGGAGGTATGGCACATTGACAATTAATGACGATCTAATCATGGAACTACAGGACAACATCTTAGAAGTACAAAAGCATTTTAGAGCATTAAAAGATATCGTGAATGTATTGCAGTATGGATTTGATGTTGTGGAAGATGGCAATATGAGCTTTGCAGTTTCTAGTTTATGGGTGATTGAAGAACAGTTAAAACTCATAGATGGAAAGATGGCGGTAGGTGTGAACAGAATGGATACCATTATTAAACAGTCCAATAAGGATGTTTAATGGTATCCATATTTAGTTAATTCTTTATGTTCTTTTCCCTTAATGACTTGATAATGGTTGCAATAGCCTTTGCGTCATTAGGGGATAGACCTTCAAGGCTTATATGATTGCTTGATTTACGTCCCAGCAGGTAATCAGTAGATACATTAAAAATATCGCATAATTTTAGTAATTTAGGAACTACAGGTATTCTCTCCCCGCGTTCCCAGGAAGAAATCAAAGCACTTGTAACACCTAAAGCACCAGCAAGTTCACCTTGGCTTAAATGATGGTTCTTGCGTAATTGGGAAATACGGTTGCCCAGGCCTTCAATCATAAATTAACCTCCAATAACATATTTTATTTATTCTACAGTTATAATGTAAAATTTAGGTTGAAAATTATAAACGCATAGTTTATAGTAAGGACATAAGGTAATTTGTTATTCACATCATAAAAGACAAGGAAATAAAAAATCAAAAGTGAAGTAAAGAAGGTATGAAGAAGAAAGGCGTACTAAAAAAGGTAACAGCACTATCAATGGCTTTAGGAATATGTTTATCCAGTAGCATTATTTCCTATGCAAGTCCTAGTATGGCTATTGATTATTCTGTAGCGGTCACGAATACAGGGGAAAGCAGAACTTACATGGATAGTTTAAGCGGTATCACCTATCAGACAACTATTAATGAAGTTTCAGATATCAATGCAACATTTAAAATTAATAAAGCTGGCACTTCACAAATAAATGTTTTATCTGAAATTGAGTATGGGTATTTAGATGGTGACACGTTTGTTCGTACCTATACCAATGATGGAATTTATAAATCAAACCAGTCAAATGAGGGAAACATGGACAACTCCTATCCTATCTTTGATGTGGAGCAGGTACAGAAAGACTTGCAGGCCGGAATTACTGATAGGGTTTATGTGGTTGTAGTTGATGGTCTCAATCCTTATGATTGGACAGACAATTTCTTTGCATACACATTTAGATTAACAGGTTCTAATTCACCAGCACAGCAGACAGGGGGATGGGTACAAGATTCCACAGGCTGGTGGTGGAGAAATGCGGACGGATCATATCCAATGAACACATGGAAAGAAATTGACGGAAAGCAATATTATTTTGGTAGTGATGGGTATATGCTTTCCAACACGACAACACCAGATGGTTATTATGTAGGCGCTGATGGAGCATGGATTGAATCAGCTGTAAATGAGCCAGTAAATAACAATAATACAGATGATATATTAACCCCTGAGCAAATTGCAGCAGATGAAGAATTTCAAAGACAACTAGAAGAAGCGAGTAAAAATGGTGGAAAATCATATGATGTAACTATTTATCCAGGTGAAGCAGGTTATGACAACACGGGTCACATCAACATAGGCGGTTAATAAGAATGGTACAGGCTCTATTATAATCAAAAAATTTTAAATATTTAAAGGAGAACAATAGTATGAAAAAGGCAATGAAAAAATTAGTAACATTAGTAATGGTGGCTTGTTTAATGGTTGCAAACTGTATCACTGCATTTGCAGGTGAGTGGAAGAAAGACACAGAATATGGGGGGTATTTTTGGTGGTATCAAAGAGATGACGGTTCATATCCTGTAGATTGCTGGGAAAACATTGATGGAAAATACTATCACTTTGATTTTATGGGGTATTTAGAGACAGACTGTATAACAGCAGATGGGTACCACGTAGATAGCGAGGGGGTTTGGCGGCAAGACATACCCCAGATGAGCCAGGAGGAAATGGACGAGTATTATAAGTCAATATATAAAGAAATGCTCATTGATTGGTATGAATACGGGTTAGTATCAAGTGAAGAAGAATTTGAAGAATATGTAAACTTATATTTTCCAGACCCAGTAGAAGCTGAATTTGTTATGAATGAAATTAGAAGCAATTATTCTATGGGTTCCGCAGAATATTAAATAGTGATACCAGATAGTAGTCGCAACTGCTCACAATATTCTAAGAAAAAGGAGTAAAAAATTATGAGAACATCAATTAAAAAATTAGCAATATTAATGATCGTATTATGTTTATCAGTTTCATCTTCCATAATTTCATTTGCAGGAGAATGGAAACAGGACGATATCGGTTGCTGGTATGTAAATGATGATGGAAGCTACACCACCAAAGACTGGCAGATAATTGATGATGTTGCATACTTCTTTGGCTCAACTGGCTATATGTTGAAAAGCGCAACTAATTGGTTGGAATTATATGAAGATGGTTCATATAGCGGATTTACAGAAGAAGGTTATAATGCCACATTTATGAATATTCCAACACTCTCAACAGGCCGCGATTGGGAAGAAATGCAGGCTATGACGTTAGGAATACTCGTATACCAATGGCTGGATAGAAGCATTACAACAAGAGAAGAAGTTGAGGAGTTTGTCTCTAACTCACTTTTGAACACAATTACAGCAGAAGAACAAAAGGAATTGGTTGATATCATAACACTCAAATATTAAGGGGAATAACATGAAAAATATAATAAAAAAATTAATAGTATTAGGAATGGCATTATGTTTATCAGTATCTTTTTCCATTATCTCATTAGCGGATGAATGGATACAGGATTCAAAAGGTTGGAAAGCCAAAAACAGTGATGGTTCATACATAATAGATTCATGGTATCAAGCAACAGATGGACTATGGTATTACATAGGGGCTGATGGTTATATGCTTTATAGTTCATGGACACCAGATAATTATTATGTGGGTACGAATGGTGCAATGGTTGATTCTGTAAAAAAGTTTATGGAAATTGACAATGGAGATGGAACAAAGATACAGGTAGAAGTTATTGGCGTGGAAGATGATGGATCATGGTATGGCACTACATTGCAAGGTGCTCCGGTAGCAAGCATGGGAAAATATGGTGAGTTCGGGAAAGAAATGTATGATGTGCTTGTTGAAAATTGGAAGGCAGGAGTTTATGCAGGTGAATTTGACCTTCGTTATGACGCTATATTAAATTTAGGCTTGATATCGGATGAAAATTTTGAAGCCATCATCCAAGAAATTGTTGCAATGGATAGAAGTACAGCAATTAATACAACATTAGAAGCATGGAAAATGGATTTTGCAAATAAATGGAAAGCAAGTTACAACAGTGCTTCAGCAGAATCTAAGAAAACAGATCCCGAGCTTTTAGGTGTGGTAAAGCATACTTTTTCAGTACCTAACTCGGATGAAACCACTGCGGAAATAGCACATGATGTTTGTAAAAAGTGTGCCATTATGTATAGCCCAAACAGGCAGTACAGATACAAATGGCACGTAGAAAATGGCATGGTTAATGTGACAGTGGCAAGCTCCACAGGTACAGTTACTGAAGATATGTTGAATTAACAGATCGTATATCTAAAGTAACATAAGATAAGAATTGAGAGTAGTCTTATTAGGCTACTCTTCTATTTTGGAGGATATTATGAGGGCGGTTATAAAATCTATAACATTGACTTTGCTCTTTTGTTTATTAGGTTCCGTGGTTTCATTTGCGGGAGAATGGGCGCAGGATGATGTAGGTTGGTGGTATGTAAAAGATGATGGATCATATTCAGTAAATGAGTGGCAGAAACTAGATGGTAAGTTTTATTATTTTGGTTCTGACGGATATATGTTATCTAACCAGATTACACCTGATGAATATTGGATAGGAACTGATGGGTATTGGATTAGTGACAGTGGTATCAATCAAGAAGTTATGGCAGAAAAAAGTAATAATGGATCACTTTTAGTATTTGATAAGTTTAGCCATCAAATGGAATTATGGGTAAATGGTGAAAAAATTTATAATTGCCTGGGGATTGCAGGAGCATTAACGGGTGATAAGGAAATGGAGGGGGATTACAAAACCCCCATAGGTGAATTTTACGTGTGTGTTAAAAATGCCAACAGCAACTATCATAAAGCATTAGGCCTATCGTATCCCAACCTAGAGGACGCTGAACGAGGAATATCACAAGGTTTAATTTCAGTTGCACAATATGGAAAAATAGTCAATGCAGTACAAAGTGGCGGCAAGCCCGATTGGTATACCCCATTAGGTGGTGAAATTATGATACATGGAGCTAGGGGGATAACGGACGGAACCAGGGGATGTATTGGTATACGGGATTTTGACATTGATTACATATGGAATTTTGTGGATGTTGGAACAAAAGTTATTATACAGGATAATTAAGGAGGGTAACATGAGAAAAGCAATTCGGAAATTGGCATTAATTGTAATGGTTTTATGTTTATCAGTCTCTTTTGTGTCGTTTGCAGAAGTGTCTTCTATAATTGAACGCGCAGTAGATAAGCAAAGTGGATATGCACCATATTATGATAATACATTAGGTCTTTATGGTTATGTTAATACGTTTAACAATAATGAAATAGTGATACCAGCAAAATATTATGACGCAAATGCTTTTTTCAATGGATATGCAATAGTCAGAGTAACAGAAAGGTCTTCTGATGAACATGCTAAAAATATCTTTGCATTCATTGATGGTGCTGGCAATGAAGTGTTTAGAGACGAATATATTTTTTATAACAAATATGGTGATCCTACTAATGTGAATCCAAGTTTTTACATTTTTATAAATGACCCATATGGGTATGCATATTATAGCATATTGCAATCAGATGTAGGCTTAATTTATACAGGATTGAAATATGATGGAACGAAGATTCAAAGAATACTTGATGAATTTCCACCTATTATGAATTCTGATGGACTTCAAGGATATGCAAAATTAGGTGATTTTGTGAATGGTTCAGCTAACGTGTATGCTCCTATAGAAGATAATTCAGTAACGGGAGACTTTGGTGAGGTTTTGAACAAATATAGATTGGTAGGAAGTTTAACATCAGATGGGGTATTTTCCACAGAAACAAATCCAGAATCAGTGTTTCATAATGGATATATAAATGGAGCCAGTCATACAGCTTCAGATTCAGCATATGAAAAAATGAATGCGGCCAAAGCAAAAGTAACAGAAGGCTGGGTACAAGATACCACAGGCTGGTGGTGGAGAAATGCAGACGAATCATATCCAATGAACACATGGCAAGAAATAGGAGGTAAATACTACTATTTTGATGGGAACGGCTATATGCTATCAGATACAATTACTCCTGATGGATATTATGTAAACGCAGATGGCTTTTGGATTGAATCATACAATACAGAATCACAAGCATTATAAAATATTAAGGAGAACAACCGTATGAAAAAGGCAATGAAAAAATTAGTAATATTAATGATCGCAATATGTTTATCAGTTTCATCTTCCATTTTATCTTTAGCAAACGAATGGAAACAGAATGATAAGGGAAGATGGTGGCAATATGATAATGGAAGTTACCCTGTTTCAGAATGGCTATGGATTGATGATGATAACGATGGATTGTATGAATGCTACTATTTCAATCAAGATGGCTACCTTTTAGTAAATACTATTACACCAGATAATTACACAGTCAATGAGTACGGTGCTTGGGTAGTTGATGGAGTTGTTCAAGAAATGGCAGATGTACCAACGTATAAATTCACAGATAGTTATTTGCAAGAGCGTTTAGGGTCTATGAGTTTATCATGGTTTAGACCAGAAAATGATTATGATGGAAATGGTGTGTTTTTTGACTTAGATATTGTACGTTATTCCCAGGAAAAATCACCTCAACCATTAGATGAAGAAAATAAAATAATGTGTGAATATTTTGCCAGAACAAATGCAATGGACGTTATTGAAGGATATGCTGGTAAAGGTACAGAAATTCACGTATTTAGTTTATGTTATGGTCCAGAAGGAGTAGATTATTATTTAACCTGTCTCCAGAGTGAACTTGAAGCATTGGGGCATAATGCCCATTTAACAATAAGGTTCAATTCTGATTCATTTATAGTATTTAGGATATTTGTTAATTATTTAGACTAATATAAATCATGGAATGGGGGTAGTCACTGGACTGCTCTCACGCTAAATAAGGAGAATAGCATGAGAAAGAAAATTCAGAAATTGGCACTGCTAGTAATGGCTTTATGTTTAATTGTTCCCATCACATCATTAGCAGAAACATGGAAAAAAGACAGTAAGGGGTGGTGGGTACAATCAGATGATGGAACCTATCTCACCAACCAATGGTATCAGTCACCAGAAAGTGGCTTGTATTATTACATGGGTGCTGATGGCTATATGCTTTATGATACGATCACACCAGATGGATTTTATGTAAATGCTGATGGTGTTTGGATAGATATTTTATCTAATGAACAGCTGGCAAATATGAGGGAAAATTTAAATCTTCCTATTCTTTCCACAGGTAGGCAATTTACAGAGGAAGAAGTGATGGCCTATGAAGCGGTCTTTGTAAACTGGGAAGCACAATCCAATGAAAACAGGTCAATATTAGGAAGAGAAAGTTTAGTTGATTTAGTACAGTCAGCGCTACTCACTTTTACCCCACAGGAGGTAGAGGAAGTAACAGATTATATTTTAAATCAGCTCCCAATCCCAGAGAGTTCTAATTCCACAGACAGACCAGAAGGAGTATCAGAGCAGGAATGGCAAGAATGGTTAGAATTTGAAAAGGAACTCCTTGAAGCAAGTAGAAATGGTGGAAAATCATATGATGTAGGAGCCAATGGAGGCCATGCCGGTAAGCCATTACAAGGAAAAATCAACATAGGCGGTTAATAAGAATGGTATAGGCTCTATATTCAACACAAGTAAAATATTAAGGAGAACAACACTATGAAAACAGTCAAAAGGATATTAACATTAGTCATGGCTTTATGTTTAATGGTTCCTATCACATCATTTGCAGGTGAATGGAAGGAAGATAACAAGGGGTACTGGTATGTAAATGATGATGGCTCTTACATAATAGGACAATGGGAATGGATTGACGGAAACAATGACGGTTTAGCAGAGTGCTATTATTTCAACGAAAATGGTTATCTTGAAGTAAATACTGTGATAGATGGCTATGAAGTAAACAACGATGGTGCTTGGATAGTAAATAGTGTTATACAAAGGAAAGATAGTAATATTACGCAGAATAATACAAGTAGCACATCAAATAGAAATAGTAATGATAAGCCAATAGATAGTACATATGACAGCAAGAGCGGTTTGAAAAAATATAAGAATGGCTATTATTATGGATTTATGGACGCAAATAATAATGTAGTTATACCATATAACCCTAACTGGATATTTGTACAAAGATTCTTTGAAGATTATGCGTATGTCAAGTATACAGAAAATTATGATGACTATATTTATGATTTTATAAATACATCTGGAGAACCAGTTTTAAGGTTCACCAGTACCAATGAAAGCCTTCAAATTTGTAGGTTTGTAGCAAATAAGTATGGACTTCTTGGATATAGTTCTGGAAATAATCCTGATGTAGGATTCATATTTAATACTTTTTCGTTAGATGGTATTAAAAGCTATAATTATGAACAATTTAAAAATTCTTGGAGTGGTATGCAACACACATACTATCATTTAGGAACATTTAGAAATGGTAGTGCAAACTTATATAAGAGTGTAAGTAACCCTAGAGCAAATTTTGTAGAAGGTATGGATATAGGCACAAAAGTAGTTGGAAGCATTAATGTTTTTGGTGAATATTCAGAAAGTATTAATCCAGATTCAATAGACGATATGGAAGCTGTACCAGAATATGGGACCAAACAATTTGCAGACTAAACTTTATATAATAAAGTGATTTGTAACAAAATGGTGGGAATAGCCGATTTATTTGGCTATTCCTTTTTGATTGTGTCACAGTAAAAATAAACCACCTGCCCTGCAGGTGGAGGGAAGCTCTTAAGATATAAGAAACTCCTGTGCTATAATAAATGTAGGTCTGCAAACCACAAATAAAAAGCACAGGAGGTCCAAAATGGACAATAATAGTTTAGCCCATACAAAATGGGATTGCAAGTATCATCTGGTTTTTGCACCAAAATATCGTAGACAGGTCATATATAAAGATATTAAGGCAGATGTAGGACAAATTCTAGGGACATTATGCCGAAGAAAAGGAATTGAGATAATCGAGGCGCAATGCATGCCGGATCATATCCATATGCTGATAAGTATACCGCCCAAATATTCTGTATCAGAGGTGGTAGGTTACCTCAAGGGAAAGAGTGCACTCATGATCTTTGAGAAGCATGCAAATCTAAAGTATAAGTATGGAAACAGGCATTTTTGGTGCCGTGGATATTATGTGGATACGGTAGGAAAGAACACGGCGGCAATTAAGGGATATATACAGAATCAGCTAAAAGAGGATATAGAATATGATCAGATGTCATTAGTAGAGTATATCGACCCGTTTACGGGTGAGCCGGTAAAGAAGAACAAAAAGTAAGACTCTTAAGAGTCAGTAGGAAGTCAAAGCAAACCAGCAAGCCCCCATAGGGGCTAGGCCGGAGTAAGGGAGCACTGAAGATGCCCTTTTAAGGGCAGCTGAGGATGTGGTGCAGCTGGCAGACCTTTCAGTGCGCCTTCCGGGCGCAAGCAGGTAAGAGCCCCTTATAGGGGCAGAACAAGCCACCGGCTAAGCCGGTGGTCTTGACTTTTAAACCTAAAATTTGCATTCGACATATTAACAAATGTAAAAGATCATATTAAAAAGTTGTGGTATTACTTTATATTTTAGTAGGTCGATACCTTCAGATAAAAAATGCAATGCAGAATGTGTCCCACCAAACATAAGGAACTTTTAAAAATCAGATTAAAGTGAGTTAGTTGAAAAAATATTTCAATACACATTCCATAAAGAACGATCTAAGCTGAATGGAATTTTCAGAACATAAAGAATTAAAACCATATAGGCGTAAGGTGAAAATTGCGATAGCTTCACAAGTCAAAAAATTGGTGAAGATTTTGATGTTTTGGGTGTAGGTGAAAGTGATTAGGAGTTTATGAGAATATAGATAATTGTGATTTTTAAATCTGATACGTTTAAACAGCTAGTATGCGAATGGCTTTGCAGTAGGAATAAATTTCAGAACATAGTTATAGGCCCGGGTGGAAAAATTGGTGAAAATAAAGTTTATAACTCTTTTACAGCGAGTGTGCGAGTAGGTGAGCGATGGCAATAGAATGTATTTACAATAGGGAATGTTTGAAAGCCATGACAGGAATAAATAGCCATAGGTATCATTTCACAAAGAGAAACAGATATTTTTTAATGACTTAATTGTAACAAGTTTATAAATGGTTATGCTGTAGATTCTTTTATCATGGCAGTTGAACGAATCAGACAGGTGGGTTCAATAAAAAATAAGGATTTAGTTTAAAGTGAAATACATTTTTACAACAAGTTTGCGATCTGGTTTGCATTACCTTGATTTTGGCATGGATTGTTTAAGGGGGTATGGATTGATTCATTTTTTTAAGCATATGTGCGCTAGCAGATTAGGCGCGGATTATATGCTTATTTTTTAGGCGGTATGACAATGCACCAATATCATGCAAATAAACTACAGTGGGCAGTGAGGTGGGAAAATCTATTTTAAGAAGATTTAAAATCAAGATTTTCTATTTTAAGAGGTTTTAAAATCAAATCTTTCAGTGCTGGAAAAAGTGGGAGAAAAATCCCCCAAAATAAAAATTAAAATGAAAAGGTGATTTTTTCTGAAAAAAACGGGGTGAAAAGGTTGGGAGATAGGTGAGGATGAGAGAGAGTAGTCCTTCAATATTTATTTTAAGGGGTTTTAAAATCAAAAAATCAAGATAATTCTGATGGTAGGATTTTATCCAGTCAAAGCGGAAAAGTTATGGAAATATGAAATTTTGACAGGATATAATTTTATGGTTCTGTAAATTAAATATAGAGAAAGGCCTCTGTTTTGGGAAATATAGGAAGGATAGTTGGCATGATGATAAGTGTATATTACCACAGGGATTATGCATGGATAATGAAGTAAAATTTAGAATTGAAAAATCTGATGGACTATAAGGCAACTGGTTTGAGAAATACAGGGACATTCCTGAAAAATAATGGAAGGATTGTCTGTATTATGATTGCAAAAGTTTATATAGGAAATCGTTAATTATAACGTTCGCAGGTGGGAAGATAATTTTATTTTTGGAAGGAGATGTTTGGGTGGGCAGGCAGAACAAGGAGGTTGGCCCTCATAAGCCAGAATATTCATACGGTAAAGAGATAGGTGCAACGATTAAAAACAGTTGTGCCTACATTTATGTGAGAAAAAGCAGGAATCCTTTAGCGAAACTTTTGATATCACAAGTGGTTCCACTAGAGGAAAATAAGCAGTTTATTGTAATGGTTGTACAGAGATACTTTTTATATGCGAAAGGAGATCAGAAGTTGGAACTTAAATTGAGCAGATTTTTGGATGTTAAGTTAAACAATGGAATTGCCAATATCATTGATAAACGTGATGGACAGGTAATAGCCATGCTGAAATATAATATACATATGCCAGCCATGGAAACCATGGCATTTATCAATGCTGTCATGCAGGATTATGAAAAATACATGAGACTGATGGCGAAGCGGTTTAACGGATAAAGTGGGTTTGGTTTGTCAAAAGTGTAAGATTTTCACGCATAGGGAGTGCTGTTTATGCAGTGCTCCTTATTTTTGTGCATAAAAATCAATTTTATAATAGTCATAGCGTCTGGAAAGGGGATTAGGGCATATGAAAAATGAATGTCCACATCCGTGAACCAAAGCAGGACGTCGGTTATATGAAAAAGACGTTGGAACGCGGTTTCACATTGTTAAAGGGAAGATAGCATTATTTATTGACTGATGATTAAAATTTTTGATGGTTATGTTAAAAAAATGATGTACGACCATAAAGCGGTTAAAAGACAGATTGTAAAGGAATTAGTAAGCGTCCACATCATGGAGGGCATATACACGTCTGAATTACATCAAGGTAATGCACGGAACGCTTGCCTGTAGTAAGTCCTGTAATTCTTTTTTTAATCAATTTTTCTGGAAGGAGAAACAGGATATGACAGACGAGAAATTAGGAAGAAATTGGGAACAAAAGCGGTATGAGGATACATTAACTCAAGTGTATACCAGCCAAGACGAGCAGGAGACTATTTTTAAGGCTGTACGGTTACGTGATTACCAGGATAAGGAAGAAGTGCGTCTTTGTATAGCCAAAGATGATAGATCGGTAAAGGCCTTACAGACACCGCTTTCCAAGTTGGGCGAGAGAATCAATGAGATTATTAATTACGGGGTGGTCGTGTCTTATGTTGACAGGGCCAGCTTAATCAAAGAGGTTTATCGGCTATACCAGGGAATCCCGGTGATTGATAAGGTTGAGGGATTAGGGTGGCAGTACAGTGCTGATGGGGAAGTGAAAGCCTTTGCGGGCAGTGAGTTTATTGGCATTGATGGGAAAGACAAAGTAGCCGATATAGAGGCAGGACTTCCTATTAAAAAGGGTACGGATAACATGGAGACCATCAATTCTTATATGAATAAGAATGTGGTGCGTGAAATTGTTATGCTTTATAATCTGACTGCACCAGTAGCTGGGATGTTGAAGCAGTGCTTCATTTTATCTTTACATGGCAAAAGTTCCACAGGTAAAACAACCCTTGCTAAGCTTGCGGCAAGTCAGACATGCAGCCCGGAGTATGACAGGCTATGTAAGACGCTGAATACTACGGATAATGCGTCAGAGAAAGGGTTAGAGGGCATAAAGGGGCTAGGAGTTCTTCTGGACGATACCTCGCTAACCAATAAAGGGTTTGACTGGGACAGGTTTTTATACCGGTTAAGCACTGGCAGAACAAAAGAACGGCTTAATAGGGATTGCCAGGTTATGGAGGCCAGGCGTTTTTACTCTACCATTGTTTTGACAACGGAAATGTCTATATTGTCAAAAGTGGACCCAAACAGGGAGGGGAATAATGGGCGGATCATTGAGATTCCTGTAAAAGAAGGAATTGCATTTGATGATGATGTAGAGTGTAGGGGAATGGAGCTGTATTACAGGAAGAATTATGGTAATGCACTTCCAACCCTTGTAAAAAAAATAATAGGATTGGGGTGTGAGGAAGTTAAAGACATGGTTTATTCAGAGGAACTTGATTTGCGGAAGACATACGCGGAACAGGATGTTGTTGTGAAGCGTCATTTCCTTGAGATTGCGGCCTTGCGTGTCACGGCCCGGATGGCAAACCAATATTTGGGCTATCAGTTCCATATTGAGGACATTACAGCTTTCTTAATTGAGAATATAGCAGTGTCCTTAATTGATACACGGGAAATGCAACCAGCAGACAGAGTGTACACTGTACTGTACCCCGAGTTGGTGAAAGTGGCTGGAGTATCAAAGGAAATTGATGGAAAGGTGTATCGCTATATAGAGGGGGAGGTATTTAAAAACCTTGTAGATACACATTGCAAGGGAATTTCCTGTAAGGAAGCGAAAAACATTCTATGGGAGAGGAACCTGTTATTGAAGATAGGCAATACTTTTTCAATCGTAAAGAATGTGGGGAATGGGGAAGAGCTTCGTGGCTACTGGTTGATTTGTGAGGGGGAGAAGTAACATGGAGCAGATTTCGGTAGCTGCATATATGGGGGCAAAATGTCGGCTGGCCCAGATACTTGTGGCAATGATGGTTTACATGAAAGCCAATCGGTATGTGGATTTGTTTGGCGGATTGGGTAATTTATTTATTCAGAAGCCAGTACATGAGATTGAAGTTTACAATGATCTTGATTCTGATTTGTGTTGCCTGTTTAAGCAGTTAAGTACAGGAGATGGTCGTTCAGCACTGGTAAAGAGAATACTTGACTTCTCATACAGCGCTGAGGTTCATGATAAGGCGCAGGAGATTTTAAGAAGCGGTTTAATCAAAAGCGGAATCAGTGAACTGGAATATGCAACTTATGTATGGTATGACCTGCTTACATCCATGAATGGAAATAAGACAGGTGCATTCCGGGGTATCAATGACAAAATAGACGAAAACAAAGTCAAAAACAGGATATTACATAAGCTGGATATGTTGGAACGGTTTGAGGGGGTACAGGTAACAAACAGAAATGCACTGGACGTTATAAAAGAGGACATACAGAATAAGGAACTTGCAGACAGGACAATGTATTTTCTCGACAGTCCATATTTTGAAAATAATGCCGGGTACAGCCATAATATGGTATTCAGTAAAGAACATGAAGAATATTGTGATCTCGTTGGAAGGCTGGGCGGCTACAAAATGGTTTGTGGTTATGATAATCCTGTTTATCAGAAAATACTAGTTGAAAAATATGGGTTTTATAAGTATCTGGTGAAAGAAGTGGCAAAGACAATGCGCATAGGTGGAGGTGACGAACTAAGGGCGCGTGAAGATGAATTTGTATGGCTTAGCTATCCTTTGAAAGGGGCTTACCAATTATAGGAATTTATATGATAGGGGAGGGTGCCGCAGGGCATTCTCCCTATATTTTTGAGCAATGGAATTATCAGAATATTCTCATGGTTTTATTGTACAAATAGCAAAGGATAATTATATTGAAAATTGTTTGAAAGATAGAATTTTTATGTGAAACAGTGCTTCATGCAAAGCAATCCCTTAAATACTCTGGGAATGTGGCCTGTGCTGTTTAACAATTATTAAGACGTGTATTTAGAGAGAGGATAAATATCTGATAATTTAACACATTACATTTAAGACAGAGGTACAGCACTTAGAGCATTATTTTATTACTGGCGTAACCATTATTCAGCAGACAATGGAGGCGGTGGTAGTAAGATGAATAAAACCCAGGCGAGGGCTTGCGAGCAGGAAAAGCTGTTAGTGACACTTGATGAATTGGCAGGAATTTTATCATGTGGACTTGAGACGGCAAAGAAGATTGGAGAATACAGTGAAGCCAGATTTGAGATGGGGCGGAGGGTTCTCTGGAATGTGGCTAAGGTGAAAGCTTACATAGACAGGGAATCATATTAATGTATGCGGGCAACGCTGTTAGTTTTGCATAGTTTAATGGAAGAAATTCCAGCGTTTCGTCCACAGGCAGGGTAATAGCATTGCGTTACAATGAATTATAGGAAGGAGAAAAACAATGGCAAGAGGTAGAAAAGTAGAGACAGGCGTAAAGAGAGACAATAAAGGACGGATACTGCCTAAGGGCATTAGCCAAAGGAAAGACGGGCGATATATTTGGCGGTATACATATAACGGAGTAACATTCAAGCCAGTTTATAGCTGGGATTTGCAGGAATTAAAAAGATATGCCGAGGAAGAAAGAGTGAAAATTGCAAAAGGCTGTCATATTGAACCGAGTAACATTACCTTGAATGAGTACTTTTATTATTGTCAAGAAACTTATAAGAAAGACAAATTAAAAGAGCGTTCATATAAAAATAATAATGACTATTGGGGATGGTATGTGAGGGATTATATCGGCAAGAAGCGTTTGCAAAGTATAAAACCGGATGATTTAATCAGACATTACCATTGGTTGCAAAACCGGGAGGATAAACCAATTAGTTATAGTACCACTGTACGGGTGAATAGTATGATTAATGAGGTGTTTGAAAGGGCTGTTAAAAGGGATCTATTGATGAAGAATCCTGCTTATAAAGTTCTTGAAGATGTCTCACCAATTAAAATGGGAAAGAAAAAAATAGCATTGACAGAGGAGCAACAGGCACGATTTATGGAATTTGTTTCTTGTCATAGGTTTTATAAATATCATAAAAACCTGTTTACCTATTTATTCGGAACAGGCTGTCGGGTAGGAGAGGCATGTGCATTATGTTTTCAGGACATAAATTTTGATGATAATTATATTACCATTTACAAAACCTTGTACTTTTTTAAGGGAGATGAAAATGTAAAAGGAGAGAAGCGGATTGGTTCAACTAAAACAGAAAATTCAACCAGAACGCTACCTATGTTATCAGATGTTAGAACAGCACTTATGGAACAGATGGAGTTACAGAAAGCCGCAAAGCAAAAATGTTGTGAATCAGTCAAATCAGTTCATGACGTTAAAGATGTTGTACCGTTGGAGGATCACTATAATAATTTTGTGTTTTTGAACAATAATGATACTCCATATACCCCAGATTATGTGACAGGGATAATTAAGAAAATCATTAAGTCATATAATAAAGCGGAAAATATAAATGCAGAAAAGGAAAATAGAAAACCAATATTAATGCCAGATTTTAGTTCCCATAATACACGGCACACATTTGCTACAAGATGTAAAGAACTGAAATTGCCAAAAGATAACATCAGCCGTTGGCTAGGCCATAAAACAGAAGGGAATAATACAACAGATATTTATATCCATACTGAAAATTGGAAAGACATAAAGGATGATGTTGAAACGCTGAATAAAATGATCATTAAATAAAATCATATGAACCTGCATAGTCAAATATGCAGGTTCTTTTATAAGGAATTTTACTCATATTTTTTTCTACCCTTATACATTTACTCAAAAAATTACTCACTTTGGATTGATTTAAGACGGTTTCAGACGGAGCGTGACGGAATGAAAAAAGGGTGGAAAGCCTTGTAAAATGGGGCATTACGGAGTGAGACGGAGCGTGACGGAGTGGTTAAGAATCAGCTCGCTCTGATGCCCTACACCTGCGACTAATTTACGCGGGCAGCGCTGTAAGCGGAATACAGATTTTATGGACGGGTTCGTCGCGAATATGCGGCGGGCCCGTTTTTTTGTGCAAAAAAATGAAAAATCCACGCTCTTTTTAAAACCTGCACGTCTCCGCCCGGTACTATATGACAGAGGAGGCGGGATGGGAGATGATCGATGAAGAATGTTTAAGGGAAATAAACGACGGGCTGTTCGGCCTTCGGGACAGCCTGGATCGGCGGATCCGGCAGCTTGGGGATATCCGCAGGGCGTTGGACGCCACAGAGTGCGGTCTGGCAGACATGCAGGACACCGGGGGCGCCTGCGGGGCCGCCATTCTGCGGTTGCTGCTGCGATATTTACAGGAACTGGAAAATGATATGCGCCGTCACGCCTGCCAGCTCGAAGGGCTGGAGGCGGCGGCCGGGACAAAGGGGGTGAATTTCAGGCAAAAAAATAGGATAAGCCTTATCCTACTTTTTGTTCGCCATCACTTGGATCAGATTGGAGAGGGCGTTGATCTCCTCGGCGGACAACCCTGAGGTGTCCAGGGCAGCATCTGCAGGTACTAAACCATAGCAGTGTAACGATTTATATCAATCAAATAAGGAGGATTTAAACATGAGAGTAAGTAAGAGAATTGCGGCGCTGGTTCTGGCGGCCGGACTGGCGGTGGCGGGAAGCATGACGGCTTTCGCGCAGGAGTTTACCGTGCATTTTGAGGGGATTTTTTCCAGCGGGCTGGAGGACACGGGGACAACCATGTCTTCCGAGTATGAGAATCCCTTCAGCGGCAACCTCTACAACCTGTACGATGAAAATACCACAATCACCATGGACCAGTCCAAGACTTACGGAATGTCCGGCAACCCGTCGATCTACTGGGGATATCTGGACGGCGGCAGGTTCGTGATGGTGGATTCCTTCGAGAAGGAGGACTTTATGGGATATCCCATGTATGTGGGCATCCAGGCCGATAAGGCCTATCCGGTGATCAACCCGGAACAGCTGGCCAAAGACAAGGCCGACGGCTCGGCCTACTCAAAGACCTATGTGCTGCTGATCGACGGAGTTGAATCCATTTCCTATTCCAATGTGTGTCTTGGATATTTCTTCAAGCTGAAGCAGGGCAGCGCGGCAGCCGGAACCGCGGAATGGAAGCAGGACGCCGCAGGCTGGTGGTGGGACAACGGCGACGGCACATACCCTGTAAACCAGTGGAAGGAGATCAGCGGTAAGTTCTATTATTTCGGTTCCGACGGCTACATGCTCCACGACACCACAACTCCGGACGGATACACCGTGGACGGAAACGGTGTGTGGGTAGAAAACTGAGACGGCTGTCGTTTGGATCGGACCGTCGCGGCACATTCCGCCCTGGGCTATGAAAATGCCATTTTTTCCAGTAAATAAATGGAAAATGAATGAAAAATCTCCCAGAATTGTCCATGACACTGGGGGATTTTTCCATGTCCGCGACATTGACAAAAAATGCCGATGGCCGTATAATCCACAAGGAAACCGAAAACGGATCGAAAAAAGGGAGGAATTGCAATGGCAAGACCAAAGAGAACCATGGCCGCTGCGGCCAAGGCTGTAGAGGTAAAGGAAGAAGTGAAGGAAGTGGTCAGGGAGGCGACGAAGGCTCCTGCGGCCAAGGCTGACGCAATCGGGAACGTGAAAGCAGCCCCCAAGGCTGAGATCGAGAAAACCGTAGTGGTAGAGTTCGGCGGCAAGCAGATCAAAGCCAAAGACGTGCTGGCTCAGGCCGAGAAGGCTTACGCAGAGTCTCACCCGGAAACCGGAATCAAGACCGTGGAGCTTTACATCTCTCCGGAGCAGAATGCGGCTTACTACGTGGTGAACGGAGAGGCTTCCGACGATTTTAAGATCGAGCTGTAATTCAGACCGGACCTGAGGCGGCCCCAGGCTGCGAGAGGTCCGGCAAACCATAATAAAAGAGGGAAAACGGCGCTCAGACCGTTTTCCCTCTTTCAATGTGCGCCCGGCGGCGCACGTTTCTAACCGGTGAAAGTCCGGAATCCGCCC
>NZ_CABJCG010000028.1 GCF_902364025.1 Enterocloster lavalensis | reverse complement strand
GGATTCCGGACTTTCACCGGTTAGAAACGTGCGCCGCCGGGCGCACATCAAAAGAAAGTCCCGGAGATATGACTCCAGGACTTTCGCTTTATGCATACATAAACAGCTCTTATCAACCAAATGGCCTATTACTTATTGTTGAGAGCCGCCTGCGCCGCAGCCAGTCTTGCGATCGGCACACGGAACGGTGAGCAGCTCACGTAGTTCAGTCCAACCTTGTGGCAGAACTCTACGGAAGACGGATCTCCGCCGTGCTCGCCGCAGATACCGCACTTCAGGTCTGCTCTGGCCGCGCGGCCCTTCTCGACAGCCATCTTCACCAGCTGGCCTACGCCCTCCTGATCCAGTCTTGCGAAGGGATCGGACTCGTAGATCTTAGCCTTGTAGTAGGAATCTAAGAACTTGCCGGCGTCGTCACGGGAGAAGCCGAAGGTCATCTGGGTCAGGTCGTTGGTTCCGAAGGAGAAGAACTCTGCCTCTTCCGCGATCTTGTCAGCAGTCAGAGCAGCTCTCGGAATCTCGATCATGGTACCGATGTGGTACTGGATGTCGGAATTCTTCTCAGCTTTCACCTTCTCAGCGGTCTCAACCACGATATCCTTCACGAATTTCAGCTCTTTCTTCTCGCCAACAAGCGGAATCATGATCTCGGGAATGATGTCGTAACCGCACTCTTCCTTCACTTCAATAGCAGCTTCCATAACCGCTCTGGTCTGCATTCTGGCGATCTCCGGATAGGTAACAGCCAGACGGCAGCCGCGGTGGCCCATCATGGGGTTGAACTCGTGCAGATCGTCGCATTTCGCCTTAACCGCCTCAACGGTCATGCCCATATCCTCAGCCAGAGCCTTGATGTCCTCCGGATCAGTGGGAACGAACTCATGCAGCGGCGGATCCAGGTAGCGGACGGTCATGGGTCTGCCCTCCAGAGCCTTGTACATAGCCTTGAAGTCGCCCTTCTGGAACGGAATCAGCTCGTTTAATGCTTCCTCTCTCTGCTCAACGGTATCGGAAAGGATCATCTTGCGGATCTTCGGAATTCTCTCCGCGTCAAAGAACATATGCTCGGTACGGCAAAGGCCAATGCCCTCTGCGCCCAGCTTAACAGCGTTTGCGGTGTCGGCCGGTGTGTCGGCGTTGGTGCGAACGCGCAGGGTTCTGAACTGGTCGGCCCACTCCATGATTCTCTCAAAGTTTCCGCTCACGGTCGCTTCCTGAGTGGCGATATCGCCCTTGTAAATCTTACCGGTGGAGCCGTCTAAGGAAATGTAGTCGCCCTCGTGGAAGGTGTATCCGCCCAGCTCGAAGACTTTCGCTTCCTCGTCAATCTTGATCTCGCCGCAGCCGGATACGCAGCAGGTGCCCATGCCGCGCGCAACTACTGCTGCGTGGCTGGTCATGCCGCCGCGAACGGTCAGGATACCCTGAGCAGCGTGCATACCCTCAATATCTTCCGGAGAGGTCTCCAGACGAACCAGGATCACTCTCTCGCCTCTTCCGCCCTTGCCGGCGTCCTTGGCCTCGTCCGCGGTGAAGTAAACCTTACCGGCGGCAGCGCCCGGGGATGCGGGAAGTGCGGAACCGATTACTTCTCCGGCCTTCAGAGCTTCGGGAACGAAGGTGGGATGCAGCAGCTGATCCAAGGACTTAGCCTCGATTCTGCAAACAGCCTCCTCGGGAGTAATCATACCTTCATCTACTAAATCGCAGGCAATCTGGATCGCCGCGGGAGCGGTTCTCTTGCCGTTACGTGTCTGTAAGAAATACAGTTTGCCTTCCTCGATGGTAAACTCCATGTCCTGCATGTCGCGGAAATGGTTCTCCAGCTTCATAGCCAGGTTCATGAACTCCTCGTAGCACTCCGGAAGATCTTCCGCCAGCTTGGAGATCGGCTGAGGTGTACGCACACCGGCAACCACGTCCTCGCCCTGTGCGTTGATCAGGTACTCGCCGTAGATGCCCTTCTCACCGGTGGAGGGGTTACGTGTGAACGCAACGCCGGTACCGGAGGTCTCGCCCTTGTTGCCGAATACCATGGTCTGTACGTTAACGGCAGTGCCCCAGTCGCCGGGGATGTCGTTCATGCGGCGGTATACGATAGCGCGGGGGTTGTCCCAGGAACGGAACACGGCCTTCACAGCGCCCATCAGCTGATCCTTGGGATCCTGCGGGAACTCCTCGCCGTTCATCGCGTCTTTGTAAACAGCTTTGAAACGATCGGCCAGATCCTTCAGATCGTCAGCGGTCAGCTCGGTATCAAAATGTACGCCCTTGGCTTCCTTCATCTCGTCGATGATCTTCTCGAAGTAGGACTTCGGAACCTCCATTACAACGTCGGAGTACATCTGGATGAATCTGCGGTAGGAGTCGTATGCGAATCTGGGGTTGCCGGTCTTCTTGGCAAAGCCTTCAACCGCAACGTCGTTTAAGCCCAGGTTCAGGATCGTGTCCATCATGCCGGGCATGGAAGCGCGGGCACCGGAACGAACGGATACCAGAAGCGGATCCTCGGTATCGCCGAACTTCTTGCCGTTGATTCCCTCTAACCAGGTAATCGCCTCAAAAATCTGATCCTGGATTTCCTGGGAAATCTGCTTGCCGCAGTTGTAATACTCGGTACAAGCCTCAGTTGTAACGGTAAATCCCTGGGGGATGGGCATTCCCAGGTTGGTCATCTCAGCCAGGTTGCAGCCCTTGCCGCCAAGCAGGTTTCTCATTGCCGCACTGCCTTCATGGAACTTATAAACCCATTTTGCCATAAGTTAATTCCTCCTCATGTTTCTTGTAGATTGGCTTTCTACGTCTGTTTTTGCCTATCTTAAAATCGGACGGAGCTAATGTATCTGCCTGTCCGTCCACCTCGTCCATTATATCACAAAAGCAGGATGAGTAAAGGGTTTTTCTGCGAAATACTAGAAAAATTGCATTAATTTTGCAGTAAAAATGCTTGTAAGCACTTTCATTTTCTGTCTTTTTCACATATCCGTTATTCGTTCGCATATACGATTTTGCTTTGTTCAACTCTCTGACTCTTTGGACTCTCGCATAAAAAAGAGGCTCCTCGATCCCGGGCTGTCCGGCTAATCTCTTTGTAAATACTTACATTTTTTTAACACTCATCCGAAAAAGAGGCCTGCGGCGCATGTGATGCCGCAGGCCTCCCCGGCCGGTCCAAACGTCATGTCTCGTCATACCGCTTGGGAACCGGACGGTTCATCAATTTTAACAGGTCGTCCGCCGTGCCCTCAAAGGGCTCAAACGGAATACGGGGGCAGCGCTCCAGATAGCTCAGGGCGTAAGCCGCGTGGGAGGCGATCCCATATTTCAGCGCCTCCTCGTCCAGATCAAAATGAGGGTTGTGGAGATCCGCCACAGCTCCCAGCGCTTCGTTTCTCACCCCCAGCCTGGCCATCACGCTGGGATAATAGGCCGCCAGGGTGGAAAAACTCTCCGATCCCAGCCCCAGCTTTCCCTCCGTGAGACATTCGGGTCCGAACAGCTCCGTCACCGCCTCCGCCGCGATAGCCGCCGCCTCCCCGTTGTTGATCAGCGGAAGGCTTGGACCTGAAAATACCTTGTACTCCGGCCGGCAGCCGTATAAGACGGCGTTGGACTTGACAATGGCGTCCAGCTTCTCCTTAAAAATCCCTCCAACCTCCTGGCTGTAGAACCGCGCCGTGCCCTTGAATTCCAGGTACTCCGGCACAATGTTCCGCTTCTGTCCGCACTGCACGGAGCCGATATTCACGGTCAGCAGGTCCGCGGGAGAAATGTACTTCATCCGCACATCCTTCAGCTGATTCATAATGGACACGAAACAGTCGATTGGGCTGTTGGACAGATCCGGCCTGGAGCCGTGCCCGCCTTTTCCCGTAAGCCCGATCTCAAAGTTGACGTTGCCCGCATGGCTGGCCCCCTCCCGGATCCAGAACGTTCCGGACGGCAGGTCCGGATCTACATGAATGGCGTAGCAGCTGTCGATGCGGATCTTCCGGGCCTGAATGTATTTCATCACGTAATAGATACAGTTTCCGCCCTCCTCCCCGCGCTCGAACAGCAGGTATACGGTGCCGTTCACGTTTCCGGGTACCATCTCCGCGAGCAGCTTCGCAGCCCCCAAGAGCATGGCCATATGTCCGTCGTGGCCGCACATGTGAGCCACTCCGCTGTTGGCGCTGAGGCAACAGCGCGGTCCACGTCCATTTTCCGGGCTCTCCTCCATGGTCAGAGCGTCACAGTCCGCCCGCAGAAGCACGTGGGGCGCCGTTTCACTGTCCTCCGGTCTTTTTCCTGGAATCTCGGCCAGGATTCCGCCATCCGGAATATTGACATAGGAAATTCCCATCCGGTCCAGCTGTCCGCAGAGAAAACGGACGGTCTCAAATTCCCTGGACGTAGGTTCCGGGTGACGGTGGAAATGGCGGCGCATCTCCACTGCATAATCCAGCATTTCCCCGCTTCGTCTTACGATCTCTTCTATATTCATACGCCTTTTCCTCCTACATTCCGGTCCAGCCGGCGGCGGTCAGATAATACAGAAATACCGACGTCAGGACGGACAGGATGATCAAAAACGGAAACACAAATTTAACCCAGTTCTTTAACGGAACGCCTGCGATGGCCAGCGCGCCCAGAAGCGAGGCGCTGGTCGGGAACAGCATATTGGTGTAGGCGTCACCGTAGACAAAGGCGGAAACCGCCACCTGCCGGTGGATATTCAAAGCATCGGCGATGGGATTGAGCACCGGCATCACCACCGCTGCCTGTCCGGAACCTGAAATAATGAAGAAGTTGAACAGCCAGTTAAACCAGAACATGGCAATGGTGCCGAAGCCTTTGTTCACATGCATGAGCGGTGCAGCCACTGCATTGACCATGGTGTGGAGAATATTTCCCTGGGTCATGGTCAGCGCAATGGCCCCGCCCAGACCGATAATAAACGCCACAAAGCCCATGGACTGGCAGCCCTTGGCAAAGGACTCCGCGATCTCGGTGGGCGATTTCCGGTACAGAAGCCCACATACCGTGGAGGCGATCAGCAGCACCGCCACCTGCTCCGGGTAGGTCCAGCCCTTCAGCACGCCCATAACCGCGTTGAGGATAAAGGAGCCCGCGGTGATCACAATCACCAGCAACGACATGGGGTTGAACAGCTCCTTTTTAATGTCGCCCTGAGGTCCGCCCACGATCCAGTCAGTGTTATCCATAAAACTCCTGGCCGGATTTTTCTTAACCCGGAAACAGTACCACAGCGCGTAGGCAACCGCCAGGCCGGTGATCACAAACAGCCACACGGTCCTCCAGCCCGCCCCGGAGTAGAGCGGCACCTCTGCGATCCCCTGGGCCACCAGCGTCCTGCCTTTAAGCGCCCCCGCAAAACCTACGCTGGTGGCAAAATAAGTCATAGCCATTCCCGCAATGGGATCCAGGCCCATTTTTGCCGCCACCGCCACTCCGATCACGGTGAAGGCGAAAAATGAATCATTTCCCCCGTAGGCGGAGAGGACGGAGAACAGAATCACCATCAGCGGCACAATCACCGCGATCCCCTTCTTCTGCAGCTTGTAAATGGCCCAGTTGAGAAATTCCTCCACCGCCCCGGTACTGATGATCACCTTCAAAGCGCCTCCCATGAAGATCACGATGCTCATCACCTTGGCCGAGTTGGTCATTCCGGTAAATATGTTGCGCAGCGCGTTCCACAGATTGACCGGCGTCTGCTCCACCGCGTGGTATGTACCTGGGATCAATGCCTTTGTCTCGGGATTCACATCAAACTGCCCTGCCGGAATGATATACGTCAGCAGGCTGGCGCAAATCAAAATCCCCAGAATGAACACCAGCATGTTGATGGAAATCCCCCGTTTTCCGCCTTCCTTTACCTTTTGTCTCATCATTACCCCTCCAATCTCTGTTTGTCCGTTTCGCTGTTCTGAAATGTTCCCCTCTTAAAGTCCATCTCACCTGCCTTTCCGTTAAATTTTTGTATAAAGTGCCATTTCTTGTTTCGTATTCGCAACTTTTGTGGTATATTATAGTCAAAATGTTTCTTTTTCTTCATTATAGTTGCGTATACGCAATTTGTCAATCGATTTGCCGCGTTTTTATTGCGTATACGCAACTTTTATGAAGCAGTTTTGATAATATTCCCTGAGGACCGGGGATTGATTGGAGATCATATGATAGAATTAGGGAAAAAAATAAAAATGGTACGGGAATATAATGATTTGAGCCAGGAGGAACTGGGCGCCGTGGTCCAAAAGACCAAGAGCACCATCGGCAGATATGAGAAGGGGCTGATGGAAATTCCGGCCAAGGTGATTATCGACCTGTGCAACTACTACCAGCTGTCCTTAGATGCATTTGTGGAGAGCGATTATTACGCCAGCCACCAGCATAATCTGGAAAAAAATGTCTCCCTCAGGAAGGGGGCGCTGGCAGCTTTAGACCCCCAGCAGCTGGTCAATTACTTCAACCTGCTGCCAGACAGCGCAAAAGCCACCATTTTCGCCTACATGGAGATCGAGGTAGCCACCCGATCCTCCCAGGATATGATGCTGCCCTCCTCCGAATTTTACAAAAAACCGCCTATGTTTGGGTATATCGCGGTCTACTACTATAATTTTCTCTCCGAGCACGCCCGGAACAAGGTTCTCTCCTATATGGAGATCGAAATTCTCGCCAGCGAATCCGCCGCGCATCAGGAATGACTCCGCTCAAAGAATTCCTCCACCGCGAACTGTATTTCCGTGGCGTTAAAGCCCTCCTCCAGCGGAAACAGGAAATAGGTATTATCCGGTACCGACAAGGTAACGCACTGGCCTTTCCCCCGGTAGTCGTACTCCGTGTGGATGGAGCTCATGGAGGCTGAGGAAAAATGCAGCGTCTTTTCCCGCCCGTCCTCATAGTCCACAAAGGTCAGGTCAAATCCTCCCGGCCCGTGCGTCAACCGTCCTGCGCCGCAGTCGATAAAGTTCACCGCGTTGGGCAGCGCTTCCACCCGCACACGGATCTCCAGGCAATACTGCTCGGCCGCGATCCGTCTGCGCACATTCTCCCGCTGCCACTCGTACCAGTCGGGAATGTAGATTTCCGGCAGGGTGGAGGAACCCTCCCCATCCCCCGCATTTATCTGCCTCAGCGTCCCATACTCGTCCATCCGCCATCCGGCGCCGCAGGCCGTGCAGAACAGCTCGCTGCCCTTTGACGCCATCCGATGAACCGCGCCGCAGGTCCGGCACTGGTACAGCGGCAAATGAAGGCCCTCCGCCCGGAAGGAATCCGTGATCCGCAGCCCTGTTTCACGCTGCCATGCGTATTCGTCGTAGGCCAGAAGCCGGGATAATTTCCGGTAAATATCCCCCACCTCCGCGCGTTTTGCCTCCTCCGCCGTATACGCCAGTTCCGCCTCCGCCTCCAGCCTCGCTTCCCGCCGAATCCGCAGATTCCAGATGGGGGACTGTAAATAATTTCCTTTCATATTCAGCGTTACCACCGGCACCTTGCACAGCTTCACCAGTTTTGCCACCGCAAGCGGCAGCTTAGAGTTGGTCCCCACGTTGGCGTACCTGGCTTCCGGGTACAGCACCAGAATTCCCCCACGCCCAAGAACCCGGCAGATATTTTTCACCAGCGCCAGGTCGTCCACAAACTTTCGGGTGCCCAGACAGCCGGACTGCCGGTACAGCCACTCTCCAAAGTTCTCAAATCCTTCCAGCTCCGACACATAATTGGCCCGATGGGGAAACAACACCCGCGGCGTCACATAAAAATCCGTAAACGAGTGGTGAGTCGCCAGCACCAGAAACGGCGGCTTCAACCCCTTCATACCCTTTTTTCGTATTTTAAGCCCTGCTCTGGCAGTCACCAGGTAACACCAAAGCCAGATAAAGGGCATGGCCGCCGGATTCTGCCGCGGCGGTTCCCGAAAGCGGTCAAAGGGCTTCGGATCCGGAACCTCTGTCAAATCCCGGCGCACGTAACGCCGGATCCCCGGCAGATTACAGAGCAGCCAGTAAATACAGCCTGACGCCAGGAACGAACACCCGGTGGGCGTCAGAGTAAACAAGAACCGATTGTGGATAACACCCGTTACCGGATTATAAATCATCAGGGAAAACGCCGTGCCTGCGGCCAGAGCGGCCAGACCCACAACATTAAATCCCCTGGTATACACATACGCCTTATGGCCCTTCAGCCCGTAAGCGCTGCGAAAAGCCAGCCTCTGCCGCCGCACAAAAAAGAAATCCACAAACAGCAGCGCGGCCAACGGTGCGTACACACAGGCGCTGATGGTCAGAAACGCGCCGAAATACTCCACGATTTTTCCCCATACGCACAGCGCGCTTACGTAAAACGCCAGGATTCCAATCAGCCTGCGGTAGTCCATCTCCGGGAAGGACGATTTGAGCATCACTCCATAGATGTACGAGCCCACCGCCTGAGTGCCGATGTTGGCGAACGCCACCAACAGCAGGGAGCAAAGGGCCAGGGAAGGCCCCGCCAGGACCGCCAGCATCCGGGTCGGATCCTCGGACATGGTTCCGGTCACATGCCGCATCGCGATGGCCATCACCGCGCCCACAACAACAAAAAATGAGCCGGACAGGCCCTGTCCCAGAACGCCGGCCAGGTATCCGCCCCGCTCCGTTTTCGCAAGCCTGGGCACCTCCGCCATACCGCCCACCAGCGTAATCACAAACGCAAAATTCGCTTCGATGGACATAATATAAGGCACGGCCCGGTCCGCGTATTCCCCTGGCTCTGGCGTATAGTTCCAGATCACCTCCGGCGGAACAGACCTAAATCCAACCGCCATCACGATGGCGCCCACTGCCAGAAGGGCAGGCACCAGAATCCGCGTGGTCCAGGTGATCGTCCCGATTCCGCGGCAGGCGATCAAGGTTCCGGCCAAAACGCAGGCCAATTCCAGCAGCAGATGGCTGCCCGGCGGCAGCGACAGGCCGTACAGACCCGCCAGATTCTCCATGGAGGAGGCGAACAGGTCGCAGCAGACCGCGTACCATGGGAAGTTGATGGCGATGATCAACAGGGATATCCACTTTACGCCCCGCAGTCCGAACACGCTCCGCAGCCAAATCCAGATGTCGATGCCGTAGCGCACCGACAGGATTACCGGCAGCTGATACACCGCCAGCATCAGAATCGCTCCGAAAAACGCCCCGATGAGCAGCTGTTTAAATCCAACCAGGCTGGTCAGATAGGCCCCCTGGGTGTAACTCCAGGTGGCGATGCAGTACCCGGACAGCACCAAAAAGGCGTCCAGGAAGCCGTATCTTCGTTCCCCGGGCAGCACCGGCAGAATTCCGAACACCGCCTCCCTGGCAATCTGCTCTTCCACTCGTTTCATCCCTCTCAATGCCCTCCCGCTATGTCAGAAAATACCCGGCCGCCACGGCCGCCAGGCATCCGAGGACCACCGCTCCCGCCAGAACATAATCCCTTCCGGCCATCCGTCCAATGGCGGACTCATTTCCCCGCTCCATCTGTGAGATGCGTGAAAGAAGCTCCTTTTCAAACTCTTTTTTCTCTTCCGTGTCCATATTTCCCGCCCTTCTTTTCGTTCCGGCCTTTTCTCTGCGCTCCGACGTCGTAGTTTATCCGGCTTTTGCGCATCCGGGGGCCAGTCTAAACGACGATAACCTCCACGCCCTTCTCCTGGAACGCGGCTATGGCTTCCGGGTCACATCCACTGTCTGTAATGATCAGGTCAATTTTATCCAGAGAGGAGGACACATAGTTGGACACCTTGCCGATCTTTGAGTGGTCGGCCAGCAGGATCACCTTCCCCCTGGTGTGGCCGATCATGGCAGCATTCACCCCGCACTCCTGGTAATTCCAGGTGGTCATTCCCCGCTCCGGGTCCAGGGCCTTTACGCCCAGGATCGTGCAGTTGCTGTAGATCCCGCCGATGGTATTTACCGTGATCTCGCCCACATAGGATTTCGACCGCTCCATATAATTGCCGCCCAGGCTGAGAATCTCCACTCCCGGCTGCTTGCTGCAGAAGGGGGCCCTGGCATTATTGGTCACCACCGTGACATGCTTGTCCCGGATCGCCTCCTGAAAAAACAACACCGTGCTTCCGCTGTTCATAAAAATGATGTCGTCATTTTTGAGAAACTCGCAGGCCTTTTCCCCGATCCGTTTCTTTTCCTCCACACGGGGCACGCTCGTGAGATCAAACTCATAATTGCCGTTGTCGTTCGCCGTATCCGACTGTACCAAAGCCTTGGCCCCGCCGTGGTACCGCAGGAGGAGCTTCTGTTCCTCCAATGCAGTCAAATCTCTGCGAACCGTCAGGGGAGATACTGCAAAATATTCGCTCAATTCCTGGACTGAGGCTTCTCCTTTCTGTTTAACATAGTTGGCAATCTGAAGCCGTCTGCTATTATTTACAGTTCTCATGATTATTTTCCTTTTGCGTATTATTTACAACAGAACTATATTATCAGATTTTGGGCTAAAAAAGCAATACTTTATCCCCCTCTGCTCCCAATGTTTGCAGCCGGTCCGTCTTCCGGCGCAAATGCAGCTAGGAAAAACGCGCCAAAAGAAAACCCGCGTACACATCCTATACACGGGTTTTGTACACTGTATTCAATTTGAGGTCATGAAACGGTATGGTGCTCTTAACTACTTTCATCCTTTCTGTCATGGCAAGTGTAGCTGGCTACTACATATGCAAATGGTTAGACAGAAAACATAAAGACAGCTAACCTAAAATGAAATCCCGTGTACTGGCATACACGGGATTTCGCTTTGTGACCACATGGTCTTAACTACTTTCTTAGCTATCCTTATTGTCAATATCACACCTTAAACCGATACCCCACGCCCCAGATCGTCTCAATATACTGCGGCTTCGCCGTATTAAACTCGATCTTCTCACGGATCTTTTTAATATGCACGGTCACCGTGGCGATGTCGCCGATGGATTCCATATCCCAGATTTTGGAAAATAATTCTTCCTTTGTAAATACATGGTTGGGGTTCTGGGCCAGGAAGGATAAGAGGTCGAACTCCTTGGTGGTAAACGTCTTTTCCTCACCGTTTACCCACACACGGCGGGCCGTCTTGTCGATCTTCAACCCGCGGATCTCCACGATCTCATTGGACGGCTGCCCGCTGCCGATCAGCCGCTCGTACCGTGCCATGTGAGCCTTCACCCTGGCCACCATCTCGCTGGGGCTGAAAGGCTTGGTGATGTAGTCGTCCGCGCCCAGGCCCAGGCCGCGAATCTTGTCAATGTCCTCCTTCTTGGCGGACACCATGATAATGGGGGTATTTTTGACTTCCCGTATCTTTTTACAGATTTCAAAACCGTCGGTGCCGGGGAGCATGAGGTCCAGAATAAACAGATCAAATTCCTCGTTCAGCGCCCGCTCCAGGCCTGAACTGCCGTTATTCTCAATCTCCACCTCAAAGCCGGAAAGTTCCAGATAATCCTTTTCCAGCTCTGCGATGCTCTCCTCGTCCTCCACGATCAGTATTTTGCTCATCCTGCTATGACCTCCTGATATTTTCTTAGCACAAAATGGATCTCTGTGCCGATGCCTTCCTTGCTGGTCGCCCAGATCCGGCCTCCATGGTCCTCAATAATCTTGCGCACGATAGACAGGCCAATGCCGCTGCCGCCCTGTGAAGAATTGCGCGAGGAGTCCGTGCGGTAGAACCGGTCAAATATATTGGGCAGGTCCTTAGCCGCAATTCCTTTTCCATTGTCCTCGATCTCCACCTGAATGAAGTCGCCCACATCCTTTATCCGAATATTGATAATACCCTTTTTCTTGTCAAGATATTTGATGGAATTGCTGATAATATTGTTGATTACCCGCTTCATCTGCTCCGCGTCGGCAATCACCACCACATCCTCGTCCACATAGTTGAAATATCCCAGCTCAATGCCCCGGGCCTCCATATCCAGGCCCACCTCCTCGATGCAGTCCTTGAAATACTGGGCCACGTTGATCTTTGTGAAGGTATAAGGGATCTTGTTGGTATCAATCTTCGAATAAAACGTCAGCTCGTCGATCAGACGATCCATGTCATTAGCTTTATTGTATATGGTGCGGATGTATTTGTCCAGCTTTTCCGGCGAAGATGCCACTCCGTCATGGATCCCTTCCACGTAGCCTTTAATGGCCGTGATGGGGGTTTTTAAGTCGTGGGAAATATTGCTGATCAGTTCCTTGCTCTCCTTGTCATACTGGACCTTCTCCTCGGCGTTCTCCCTCAGACGCATGCGCATTTCCTCAAAATCGTTGCACAGTTCGCCGATCTCGTCGTCCGCATCCACATCCAGCGTGAAATCCAGATTCCCCGCCTTGATCTGCTTAGTCGCCTCCTGCAGCTTATTGAGGGGACTTAAAATGGACCTGTAGACCCAGACGGTCAGGGTAATCCCCGCCACCACCAGAATCACGATTCCAAGGAAGAGCATCTCCCGGATCATGGACTTCACCTCCGGTACCAGATCGCCCACGTTTGACACAATAAAAACGCTTCCCGGCGTACCGTCGGGGAACGTGAAATCCATCTGTTTGATCAGGTGTTGGTTTTCTCCGTCCAAATAGATGCCGCCCTCTAAATCTCCCTTCATAGCGTCGAAATCGGGCAGCTTGTCATACAAAGCGGGATCCATCTGCATGTCATTGCTCCCGCAGAAGGATACCTCCCCGCCTTTAAGAACAATCAAATACGCATAATGGCTTTTCAGCTCCTCGTTCAAATTGTTTAAATACGTGTCGTCCTCGTAGAGTCCGGGATCGTCCTTCAGCGTCTGCCGGATCTCCTCCTGGTAACGCTTGGTCAGGCGGTTAAAGATCTGAAGGGAGTTGCCGGAGAACAGGTCCACCTGCTCCGTCAGCCCATATTCTTTGCGAAAGGACTGGGTCTGATAGCTGCTCAGCCCTACTACCGCTACATAAAACAGCAGGATCGGCACGATGGTGATGGTCAAAAATGCAACCGCCAGACGGGTCTTCAATTTCATAGGTCCTGCCTCCTTTTTTATATTCTCTCAGCCCGCCGGACAAAATTTTCAGCCCGGGACAGACTTTCACCCGCATTTGTAAGTATACCACATTTGTATATGGGCGTTTATAAAACTATTCTAAATTTTATAAAGAAACCGCCTTTCTTCCTTGTTTCTTCCTACATATTTGCTATAATAAGGAAACGTAACACTTATCATCAGCCTGACGGCTGGTGACCATGTATAATAAGGAAACGTAACACTTATCATCAGCCCGGCGGCTGGTGACCTTCTATAATAAATAATACGGAAACACCCCCCTAATCACAAACCGCCCGCTTAACAGCACAATATAATGACATAATATAATTGAGGAAACGTACCATTTATCATAAAGCTATGATATAATGTATTTATTTTGGAGGTGGCTATATGCCGGATTGGATAAGACAAAAACGAAAGAGGCTGCTGCCGGGTTATGCGGTACTTCCGCTGATCTTTGCCGTGGCGGTCAATTTCACAGTGTACGGTGGAGCGCAGCTTCTGGCTCTCGATCTGCCGCGGTACGACATCGCCAGCCCCCTGGATAACCGGCTTCCCTTTATCCCCCAGTTTCTGGTTGTATACCTCGGCTGCTATCTGTTCTGGATTGTCAACTACATCCTCATCGCCCGCCAGGACAAAACGAGATGTTACCAGTTCTTCACTGCAGACTTTCTCTCCCGGATCGTATGCCTGATCTTTTTCCTGGCGTTTCCGACTACCAACATCCGGCCGGACGTCTCCGGTCCCGGCTTCTGGAACCACGCCATGCGGATTTTATACACCCTGGACCTGCCGCTGAACCTGTTTCCGTCGGTTCACTGCCTGGTCAGCTGGTTCTGCTACATCGGAATCCGCCGGAATACGACCATTCCCCTGTGGTACCGCCGCTGTTCCTGCGTCATGGCCATCCTGGTATTCATCTCCACCCTTGCGGTCAAACAGCATGTGGTGATCGATATTGTGGGAGCGGTGGTTCTGGCGGAAGTTTGTCTGCGGCTGGGAAGGATACCTGTTCTGTACCGGACCTATGGGCGTATTTTCGACGGCATGTACCACCTTTTTACTCCGCGCACCCATCATCAACATCAAAGGAGCCAATGCCATGAAACATAACGCTACCACAAATGCCGGCCCCCGTGACGGCTTCCAGGATAAACTGCTGCAGCTCATCTACAATCACGCTCTGGGCCGCGCCCTGATCCTCCCGTTCACCCATCCGGTGATATCCAAAATCGGTGGTTATTTTATGGATTCCTCTCTATCCCGAATCCTGATACCATCCTTTATCCGTACCGCCCACATTGACTTATCCCAGTGCGAACCGCCTGCGGGCGGGCGATACCGCTCCTTTAATGACCTGTTCACCCGCCGGCTGCTGCCCCAGGCCCGCCCCTTTGATCCGGACCCTCTGACATTAGCCAGCCCCTGTGACGCCCGGCTCACCGCTTACCCCATCAGCCCCCGGCGGGTATTCCATATCAAGCAGACCGCCTACCGGCTGGAGGATTTGCTGCGCGACCCCAATCTGGCCCGCCGGTTCGCCGGGGGCACAGCTCTGGTGTTCAGGCTCTGCGTGGACGATTATCACCGATACGCCTGGCCGGACGGCGGCCTGCGGGCCCATTACCGGAAGATCCCTGGCCGCCTGCACACCGTCAATCCCGTGGCAAACGACCATTTCCCCATCTACAAGGAAAACTGCCGTGAGTACACGGTGGTCCGCTCCCAACGGTTCGGCACCTACCTGATGATGGAAGTGGGCGCCCTGATGGTCGGGAAAATTGTCAATCATCACACCGGTTACACGCGCCTGGACGTGATCCGCGGCCAGGAAAAGGGCTATTTCGCCTTCGGCGGCTCTACTATCGTGCTGCTGTTCATGCCGGGAGCCGTTGAATTGGACGAGCCCCTTCTCCAGGCTTCCGCCCGCGGCGAGGAAACCCGGGTGCGCATGGGCCAGCGGATCGGAAGGGCGGCGCACAGGCAATAATAGCGCTCCAACCGGCATGGGAGGGAACCGGGCCTGCCCAACTGTGTCCCGAAGAGCGTCTACCTGCCACTGCCGCGGACAAGTTCCGCCATTACAAGCATTTCTTATGATCCGGCTGCATTTATGGGCCGGATTTTTTGTGCAGTCAGCCTCCGCGGCCCGAAACCATGTCAAAACGCCACTCCTCCGTCAACGCCTCATTGCATCAAAAAAAGAAACGGCACAGCGTTCGCCATACCGTCTCCCATTTCACATATTAAAACATAAACTTATCCGCAAAATACGCTCTAAGCTCCGCAATCGGCACACGCACCTGGTCCATGGTGTCGCGGTCGCGGACGGTTACCGCGTGATCTTCCTCGGAATCAAAGTCATAGGTGATACAGAACGGGGTGCCGATCTCGTCCTGTCTTCTGTAGCGCTTGCCGATGTTTCCGCGATCGTCAAACTCGCAGTTGTAATACTTGGACAGCTCGGCGAACACCTTCTCCGCGCCCTCGTTCAGCTTCTTGGACAGGGGCAGGATGCCGATCTTCACAGGCGCGATGGCCGGATGGAAGCGCAGCACGGTGCGGACGTCGCCCTCGGCCAGCTCCTCCTCGTCGTATGCGGCGCACAGGAAGGCCAGAGTCACGCGGTCCGCGCCCAGGGAGGGCTCGATCACGTAGGGGATGTATTTCTCCTTGCTCTCGTCGTCAAAATAGGTCATATCCTGGCCGGACACGTTCTGGTGCTGGGTCAGGTCGTAGTCGGTGCGGTCTGCGATGCCCCAGAGCTCGCCCCAGCCGAAGGGGAACAGGAACTCCAGGTCCGTGGTAGCCTTGCTGTAGAAGCACAGCTCCTCGGGGGAATGGTCTCTGGCGCGCATCTCGTCCTCCTTGATGCCAAGGGTGCGCAGCCAGTCGATACAGAACTGCTTCCAGTAGGCAAACCACTCCAGATCCGTGCCGGGCTTGCAGAAGAACTCCAGCTCCATCTGCTCAAACTCTCTGGTGCGGAAGGTAAAGTTGCCGGGCGTGATCTCATTGCGGAAGGATTTACCAATCTGGCCGATGCCGAAGGGCACCTTCTTGCGGGAGGTTCTCTGCACGTTCTTGAAGTTTACGAAAATACCCTGAGCGGTCTCGGGGCGCAGGTAAACGGTGTTCTTGGCGTCCTCGGTCACGCCCTGGAACGTCTTGAACATCAGGTTAAACTGACGGATATCGGTAAAATCATGAGCGCCGCAGCTGGGACAGCAAATGTGATTGTCCTCGATGTACTGTTTCATCTGCTCCTGGGACCAGCCGTCGATGGAGCCCTCCATCTCGATGCCGTGCTCGGCGTTGTAGTCCTCGATCAGCTTGTCAGCGCGGAAACGCTCCTTACACTGCTTGCAGTCCATCAGCGGATCGGAGAATCCGCCCAGATGGCCGCTGGCGACCCAGGTCTGGGAGTTCATCAGGATGGCGCAGTCCACGCCCACGTTGTAGGGGCTCTCCATCACGAATTTCTGCCACCACGCCTTTTTCACGTTGTTCTTCAGCTCCACGCCCAGGTTGCCGTAATCCCAGGTGTTGGCAAGGCCGCCGTAAATCTCGGAACCCGGGTATACAAAACCTCTGTTTTTGGCAAGGGCCACAATCTTTTCCATCGTCTTTTCCATTGCTTCGTCCTCTCTCTTTCCTCGCGCCCGTCGGATCAACTCCGCCGGCGGAACCGATTCTTCCCGCCCTGGGGAAAGTTCCGCACGCCCCGGCGCTCTCTATCCATTCATATTATTTAAAAATAATGAAACTGCTGCCTTCCTCCGGCGTCTGCACCGTGTACTCGTCCACCAGCGTACAACCCTCGGACCTGTAAAGGACCTTTCCCTCAGTCTGAATCAGGGCCGGTCCCTGGGATGAAACCACCCGCAGCTTGCTCTGGCTGGTGATCTTGCCGGACTCAACAGAGTTTCCCTTGGCATCCAGGAACGTGCTTCCCACCAGATCGCCTGCGGCCAGCCGGTTCTCCACGCTGTCTGTTGCAAGAGCTGCCAGCTTGACCTCCCCGTCCCGGATCTCACCGGCCAGGGCCAGAAGCATCTCCGGAGAGCTGTATTCCACGATGGATTTTACGGTCTTGGCTCCGTCCGCTCCCTCCACCTTGCAGGAAACGATGGCCGCGGGGAGTTTTTCTGCGCCTTCTTTATTATATGCGGCGCTCTCTTTTCCCTGAGCTGCGTTGAATTCGGACAGCCTGCCCTCCATAAAGCTCTTCAGCTCTTCCTCGGAATAGTAGTTCTGATCGCTATGTTCTACGGAAGCGCTGAGCACGCTGCCGTCCTTCTTGACGAAAATACTGCTCTGGTCCGGATCAAATACCGCGCCCTTGTCGCTTCTGGCGCAGCCCGACGCGGCAAACACGGCCATGACTACCGCTGCCAGCAACAGATACCTGCTTATCTTTTTCATACTCGGTTCCTTCCTTTTGGCACATATGGGAATATTATAGCGTCTGACTCTGAATATTTCAAGCCTTATCCGGTAAAACTTCGGTCCTTTTGGTCCTGGAGCGTATCTAGTCCGAAGTCAGAACCTCCAGAATCTCCAGGGAACGGCATTCATGGCGCAGAAAACGCCTTCTCCCGCTCTCCACCACGCGCTCAAATTCCCTCAGCACCTCGTCCGTCAGTGCGAAACGGTACAGCCCCTCCACCGGCGACAGCACCACGTACTCCCAGGCATAAGCGCAGGAATCGGAGACCGGACTTAAGGGCTGCTCCGTGTACTCCCCGTTGATCACCATCATTTTCAGCTCGAAAATGCGGCGCACCAGCCGGTTGGGGATCGCAGGCTTTAACAGCGCCCGCAGGGACTGGTACAGAAGCTTCAGCTGTTCCGTGGCGTCCATGTTTTCCTGGGAGTAAAAATCCGCCAGCTCCAGAAAGTAGGAACCGTAGCAGGCGCCCTCCATGTCCGAGGACAGCTCGTCAAAATAGTTGGCCACCTGGGCGGACTGGAGATTGTAGGCGGTGCGGCCCTCATAGAGCGTAAATTTACCGAACACAAAGGTCCGGGTGCAGGCCATCAGGGGATTCCCCGGTCTCCTGGCCCCGTGGGCAAAGGCAGTGATCTTTCCCCTGCCCGTTGTCAGCAGCACCAGACGCCGGTCAAATTCTCCCGAGGGCGCGGACAGCAGCACCATGCCGTTCAATGTAACCGCTTCACGCATCGCTTCCACCCCCTTTCCATGTCCCGGCATTCCCAGCCATTGTATGTTGTATTTTTGCATTATTTGTTGTAAAAACAACAAAATTGACGATTTTAGACGCATTTTCCGTCAAATCATTTTCCAATTTTTTCTAAATTTCTTTTCCGTTGTAACCGTAGTTCTTCATGTACAGCTCACTGTCCCGCCACTCCTTGCGGACCTTCACCCACAGCTGCAGGTTCACCTGAGTCTCCATCATGTTCTCGATCTCTTTCCGGGCCTCGATTCCGATGCGCTTGAGCATGCTGCCGCCCTTGCCAATGATGATGCCCTTGTGGGATTCCCGCTCGCAGACGATGCTGGCTTCAATGTCCATCATACCGTTTTTGCGCTCCTTCATCTGCTCGATCACCACTGCGATTCCGTGGGGAATCTCGTCGTCCAGCAGGCGCAGGGCCTTCTCCCGGATCAGCTCAGCCGCGATCTGGCGCATGGGCTGGTCCGTCACCGTGTCCTCGTCGTAAAACTGTGGCCCGTAAGGCAGGTATTTAAAGATCAGCTCGGTTAACAGGTCCGTGTTCCGGTCTTTTAAGGCGGAAAGGGGCACGATCTCCGCAAACTGGCAGACGTCCTTGTAGGCGTCGATAAAGGTCAGGATTTCCTCCTGTTTTTTCACGGTGTCGATCTTGTTGATCACCAGGATCACCGGGGTTTTCACCTTGTTTAACTGCTCCGCGATGTGTCGCTCCCCGGCTCCGATAAAGGTGCTGGGCTCCACCAGCCACAGGATCACGTCCACCTCGGTCAGCGTGCGCTCGGCCACGGTGACCATGTACTCGCCCAACTTATTCTTCGCCTTGTGGATTCCCGGCGTGTCCAGGAAAATGATCTGTCCGCGCTCGTCCGTATAGACGGTCTGAATCCGGTTGCGCGTGGTCTGCGGCTTGTCCGAGGTAATGGCGATCTTCTGCCCGATCAGATGGTTCATCAGGGTGGATTTGCCCACGTTGGGACGGCCGATCAGGGTCACAAAGCCGGATTTCTTCTGTGTATTCTCTTCCATAGTGCTCTCCTTTTTTACGGGCGGCCCGCCAGCAGTGGCGGCCGCCCGTTCTATCTCAACTCTAAGGTTGTGGGGGCCCCGCGCGGAGGCCCATTACATTCAATGATACAGATTTTGGATGTTTTTGAACAGCGCCTCGTCCTCCCGTATCTTCTGCCCGTTTCCGACCACGCAGAGGGCTCCGGTGTCCAGGACGGCCTGGATGATTCCGGCGAGGCCGCGGATGTCCTCCTGGGTCACGTCCAGAACTTCTTCCCGCTCCTTCTGGATCATCTCATCCGTCACATGGGAGAGATAGGCGGAAACGCTGCGGCTTCCGCGGACGGCGGGCGACATGGGCGCGTCGATATCGCTGATGGTTCCGATCACATATTTGGTCATATCCCGCTCCTCGATGGAGAAATTGCGCAGATATTCGGGAATCCCTTCGTAAACCGCGTTGGTATTGGCCAGGTTGGGGTCGCGGTAGGAGACGAAATATCCCTCCATGGAAGCGCCCACGCTGCTCATGCAGCCGTAAGCCCCGCCCTTCACCCGCAGGTTGGACCAGAGATATTCATAGTTCATGATCACCTTCAGGACCTTTAAGGCTCCGGTATAGGCGTAGCCGGAACCGGCAAAGCTGCCGCACCGGGCCACATAGTTGACCTGGGAGGCGGTCATAAAGCCCTCGTTACGGTTGCCCGGCTCAAAGGCGAAGGGATAGCGCGCCTGATCCCCCGCGGGCAGGCTGGCCTTAAAGTCCCCCAGCTCCCGCCGCAGCACGGCGTAGCCTTCCTGGTCCGCCGTGTAGCCCACCAGCAGATTGTCCGCGGTAAACAGACGGCCGATAGTCTCCTTCAGCTTGGCGATCAATTCTTTGCGGTACCCCGGCTCGCTGCCGTAGCGTTTCGCAACATCCTCCAGAAAATGATAATATCCAATTCCGCCAACCATCTCATTAAACGCGGAGGTGGGTGAAAAATAGGAGCTGGCCCGGGAGACAGCCGCCGCGTGGGCGCTGTCGTCCAGCCTCATTCTGGACCTGGACCTGACCTCATCCAGAATCTCGCCCAGCCGTTTTTCATTGTCCAGCTTAGAGCGGGTCAGAATCTCCGTCACGGTATGAAACACAAAATCCAGCTTTTCATAAAGCACCTTGGCGTTCACCACAAAAGCGCCTGTAAATTGCCCCCTGTTCTCCAAATCTACAAAGGAGGTCACGGAAAAATCCAGTCCGCCGCTGTTTAAAAAGATTTCGCTGGACAGATCCCCGTAGGTGTGCTGCTCCGTGTCAACATAACCCAGCACCGCCTTCAAAAGACCCACATAGGGCAGATCCTCCACCGGCACCCGGTCCGTGTTGAAAAGGATCTTCAGATATCCGATGCCGGAGGTGAACAGATCGGTGTGGAGCACCGTCACTCCGGCTTCCTCCTTCACCGTGTACTGGAGCTGCGCCCCCTGCCGGCTGATATCCTCGCGGCCCAGCATGGGAATCTTTTCCAAATCTTCCTGGGAGGACGGCTCCTCCTGGTACTCCCGCAGTTCCCTGGTTCCCCGCACCACGGCCTCGATGGCCTCAGGCGTCATGGAAGCCTTCCGCTCCGCCAGCATGTTGGCCAGCTGTTCGTCCTCCCGCTCCGTCTTGCCCGGCTCCGGCGTCACCAGAATCACGGCCTCGTGGGGATTGTCCAGCAGATACTGCCGGATCAGGCCCTCAAAATAGCCCTGGTCCACCGCCTGCTTCAGGAAGTCAAAGGTCTCCTGGTACTCCAGATGCATGAGCGGATCCCCGTCGTACAGCCAGCTGTCCATGGACCACAGGCCGTACATCAGCCCCTTGGGCGCGGAACCGTAGTCCGCCTCCCGGTAACGGAACTCGTAGTAATTGAGACCGGCCAACAGGCTCTTCCGGTCGATGCCCTGGTCCGCCAGACGCCGCAGCGTACCCTTGACCGCGATCAGAAACTCCGCCTTCTGCTCCTTGTCGGCGTTCTTGGCGATCACGGAAAAATAGGGCTGTAAAATGCCGCTCTCGTAACCGCCCATAATATCCTCGCCCAGCCCCGCGTCGATCAGCGCCTGCTTGAGAGGCGCGGCCGGGGCTGAGATCAAAGCGTATTCCAGAATCTGGAAAGCCACATAGAGCTTGGGATCCAGGTCCGTGCCCACCACCGTGTTGACGGACAGGTAGGTCTTTTTCTCCGTTCCCTCCTCCGGCGTGACGGAGTAGGTGATCTCCCGCTGCACCGGTTCCGTGAAGGGCTTTTGCAGCGGAATGGAGGAGTCCACCGGGCAGTCCTTCCGGTCGTAGCGGCTCAGGTACTGCTCGTCCAGCCACCGCAGATTTTCCTCCATGTCCATGTCACCGTAGAGGTAGATATAACTGTTGGCCGGATGGTAATACGTCTGGTGGAACCGGATAAACTGCTCATAGGTCAGTTCCGGTATAAAGGCGGGATCGCCGCCGGACTCATTGGCATAGCTGTTGTCCGGGAACAGAACCGCGCGGGTATAGCGGTCCAGCACGCTCTCCGGCGAGGAGAAGGCGCCCTTCATCTCATTGTAAACCACGCCGTTGATGGTCAGGTCGTCCTCCGGGGACTCCATCTCATAGTGCCAGCCCTCCTGCAGAAAGATCTTGGGCTCCCGGTAAATACGCGGGTGCAGCACGCCGTCCATATACACGTCCATCAGGTTCCGGAAATCCTTGTCATTGCAGCTGGCTACCGGATAAACGGTCTTGTCCGGGTAGGTCATTGCGTTTAAAAAGGTGTTTAAAGAACCCTTCACCAGCTCCACAAAGGGGTCTTTTACCGGGAATTTCTCCGATCCCTCAAGCACGCTGTGCTCCAGGATGTGAGGAAGCCCGCTGCTGTCCTCCGGCGGGGTGCGGAATCCGATGCAAAACACCTTGTTGTCGTCGTCGTTGGACATCAGGAAGATCCTGGCGCCGCTTTTTACGTGCTCCAGAATCACTCCCTGGGAATTCATTTCCTCGATGTATGTTTCCTTTAATACCCGATACTGGGTAATATCCTTTAATTTTTCCAGATTGCTGCGATCCGACATATCCACAATTCTCTCCATTCTCTTATACTCTGTCCACAATGCGCGTATTCTGTATCCACCGGGCTGCGCAGTCCCGCATCCTTATTAATCCAAACTTTTCGAAAAAATATACGCCGGTTTACATATTTCCCACAAGCCGGTCCTTAAAGATGGATGCGCACTCCCGGACGCACAGGTGTACGAACAGCACCGGGTCCGATTTGGCCGCGATGCCGGAGACATTCTCAATGCCCCATTTCCTGGCGGTCAGGCGGGCGCGGAACACGTGGAAATTGCTGGTGAGCACTCCGACCTCCAGTGGCTTATCCGGAGCCAAAAGCTCCACGCCCGGTCCCACCGGCTGATAAAGGGCCTCCCGTTTCCGTTTTCTGGCCAAACGGTCCTGCTCGATGACAAGACGGCTGAAGGCCACGTTTTCCACGGTGCTGGCGGAGTGTTTCTCCATCAGCATCTGGTCCGGCCGGACGCCGTTGTAGCGCAGATAATCGTACATGAGCTCCGCCTCGCTTTTCTCCTCCCCCTGCATGGGTCCGCCCGAGAGCACCAGTATGGTGTCCGGGTTCTCCTCCACGTACTCGATGGCCTTGTCCAGGCGGAGCTTAAGGGAGCCGTTCACCGTGTGCTCCTTACCCTGGGCTCCCAGCACGATCACATAGTCCAGTCCCACCGGGTCGGAACCCGCCACACCGGAAAACACCATGATGCAGACCGCCGCAAACACCGTCAGACCGGCCACACAGGTGGTCACCACCGAAACCGGCACCCAGCGCGGAATCCGGTCCGTGTTTCGCCGGTAATACCACTTTCCGTATACCAGAAACAGGCACAGGGCCGCAAAAAACAGCCATATGAAGGCAAACGAGGTTCCGATCCCCGCGTAGAGCACGATCACGGCAAAATATGCGGCGCAGAGCGCCGCTAATCCAATTAAGACGGCATCGATCATAGGGTCAATCCTCCTGTACCTGTTACTTTACACTATTCGGGCGGACTTGGCAATACTTTCCATGGCGGTTACGCCGCCTGAGTTACTGTTCACTCCGTGCCCAGTAACGCGCTACGCGATGCACAGAAACGGCCAAAAACGCCGTTTCGCGATGCAGCCCTCGGGTTTTCTGTGACTTCCGCTGCGCTCCACTCACAAAAAAACACCTCGCGGGATATTACCGGTGAACAGCAACCCGCCTGAAAACAGTCCTGAAACAGACAGGGCAGCGCCGGTTTCCACCGGGCGCTGCCGCTGCCACAACAAATCGGTTCCGACTATGAGAATCCTGCCGGGCCGCGCCTATTCCCCCGCCTGCTCTTCCCGCCTGCGCAGGATATCGTAGGGCTCTACGCCCGCCTCCGCCTCAAAGCTAACCCAGAGAACCTGCTTGGAGTGGGGGGCGCTCTCCTGAGGCTCTCCGTCCTCGGTGCGAATCTCCCGGACCACAGCCTCAAGGTTACGCCCGTCCGGCTTCATGATCTCGATGGTCTCGCCAACGGAGAACTTGTTTTTCTGGGTCAGGCGGCCCCGTCCCGCGCCGTCCGTCTCCTCCACAGTGCCCAGGTAGGTGTAATTCTTGATATACGTGCTGTTGTCGTAAATCTGGGACTCCGCTCCCGGCTTGCCGAAATAAAAACCCGTGGTGTAGGAGCGGAAGGTGCATTTTCCAATCTCCTCACGGTACCACTCCATGTTTCTGCGATAGAGCTCCCGGTCGCGCAGGCAGTCGTCGATGGCCTTGCGGTAGGTGCGGGTAACCGTCGCCACGTAGAGCGCGGTTTTCATCCGCCCCTCGATCTTGAAGCTGTCGATTCCCGCTTCCAGCATCTCCGGGATGTGCTCGATCATGCATAAATCCCCGGAGTTGAAGATGAAGGTGCCCCGTTCATTTTCGTAAACTGGCATATACTCGCCCGGCCGCGTCTCCTCCACCACCGCGTATTTCCAGCGGCAGGGGTGGGTGCAGGCCCCCTGGTTGGCGTCCCGGCCCGTGAAATAGTTGCTGAGCAGGCAGCGCCCTGAGTAGGAAATGCACATGGCGCCGTGGATAAAGCTCTCGATCTCCATGTCCTCCGGAATGTGGTCCCGGATCTCCCGGATCTCCTTCAGGGACAACTCTCTGGCGGAAACCACACGCCTGGCTCCCAGTCCATACCAGAACTGGTATGTACCGTAATTGGTGTTGTTGGCCTGGGTGCTGATGTGAAGTTCCATCTGCGGCAATATCCGCTTCGCAATGGCAAATACTCCGGGATCGGATATGATCAGCGCGTCGGGGCCGATGTCCCGCAGCTCCTCAAAGTATTGCTCCACCCCGGGCAGATCGTCGTTGTGGGCCAGGATGTTGGCGGTGACATAGACCTTCACGCCCCGCTCGTGGGCGAACTCGATGCCCTCCTTCATCTCCTGGTTCGAAAAATTGTGCGCCTTGGCCCGAAGGCCGAAGGCCTCTCCTCCGATATAGACAGCGTCCGCGCCGTAGACCACAGCGGTCTTTAACACGTCCAGACTGCCCGCCGGAATCAGCAGTTCCGTCTTTCTCATCCTGAAATCTCCATTCCGCCGCGTCGCCTGCGGCTTTTCATAACTCCACCGGCAGATTCGCGTCCCGCGTTCATCGCCTGCGCACGCTCAGCGCCACCCCGTCCCCCACGGGAAGGATGGAGGTCTCCAGCGCGCTGTTGTGCTTCAATTCGTAGAGGTACTCCCGCATCCGGGCGTGGATGGTCCGGTTGCGGCGCTCCACCGCAAAGCGGGACTGGACGATATCTCCGTCCTGGAGCACGTTGTCGGAGACCAGAAGCGCGCCCGGGGGCATAAGCTCCATCAGTTTGGGAAGCCAGGCCAGGTACTGGCCCTTGGCCGCATCCATAAACACAAAGTCAAAATAACTTCCCTTTAACCGTTCCAGTATCTCATCCGCGTCCCCCTCAAGCAGGGTGATGCGCTCCTCCTCCCCGGCCAGGCGGAAATTCTCTCTGGCAACGGGAATCCGCTTTTCATATTTCTCAATGGTGGTGATCCGGCAGTCCGCCGGCATCACCCGGGCCATCAGCAGGGCCGAGTAACCCACCGCCGTGCCGATCTCCAGGATCGCCCGCGGGGCTTTGGCGGCCACCAGGGTTTTGAGCAGCGCCGCGGTTTCCCTGCGGATGATGGGAACCCGAGCGGCCAGGGCTTCCTGTTCGATGCGGTCGCACAGTTGGCCCTGGCCGGTTTCCAGTGATAGTATATAGTCTGTGATTCTGCTGTCTGCGATCATTGGCCCGCTCCTTCAACATCCTGAATCCAACCGCCGACCTCGCCTTCCTCGTCGTCAAAGGTGTCTTCCCCGGCTCCGGTCCCGGAATTCTCCGCGCCCTGAGCCGCCTGGCCGTCCGCCGCGGGCTGGCCGTCCTGCCCTGCGGCTGCGGCAGCCGGCACATCTGCGCCGGATCCATTTTCCGCAGCGCCACCGGCCGTCCCGGACCCGCCTGAGCCTGACGCTCCAGATCCGCCCGCGTCTGCCGTCCTGGCAGCGGGCGCTGCCTGTCCATCCGCTTCTGCACTCGCCGGAGCCGCCTGATCCTGGGTGGTTTTCAAACGGGCTCCCGCCTTCTGAGCGGCTTCCGTCTCCTCGGTCTCAGGCTTTACGTTGAGCGCCTGAAGGATTTCCTTGGAGGTCATGGAGGTATTTAAATTGTACACGCCCGGATAAACCGTGTCATAGTCGTAAAACTTGCTCTGGAAAATGAACGCAAACTCGCTGGCGATCAGTCCGTCGTCCGCCAGAAGCTGCGCGGCCTCGCTCACGGAGGTGTCGGGTTCAATGGTCACGGTCATGTCGTGCCCCGGCGCCTCCTCCACGGCCTCCGCGTAAAAAATCTGGTGCCCAAAGGCGTATCCCTTGATGACAGCCTCGTAGAGAAGCAGGATGATCAGAGCATAGACGATAAGCTTCATCGATATGCGGATGATTGCGGTCGTTATTCGGTTAATCTCTCTGGTCGCGTTGCTCATGTCCTGTTTCCTCCTGTTGTGATTTCGTTACATCCTGCCTCCGGCAAAGGAATTTGCGCCCGCCGAAGCGGACGCGCGGTCCTGATCAATCATTACACTTCCATAATAATGGGTAAAATCATGGGGCTGCGCTTCATGCGCTTCCACAGGAAATCGCTGAGGCTGTCTTTGATCACGTTCTTAATCTTACCCCAGTCGCTGACATGGCGGTTCAGGCAGTCGTCCACCGCATCCACCACAACGGCGTGGGCCTCCTCCAGCAGGTCCTCGGATTCCCGCACGTACACGAAACCGCGGGATACGATGTCCGGACCGGCAAGAAGCTGGTTGCTGCGCTTCTCCAGGGTCAGCACCACCACAATGATTCCGTTCTGTGCCAGGTTCTGGCGGTCGCGCAGCACAATGTTGCCCACGTCGCCCACGCCCAGACCGTCCACAAAGATACCGCCTGAGGTCACATGGTCGATCACCTCGCAGGTGTCCTCGGAGAGGGCCAGCACGTCGCCGGAATTGATGATCACAGCGTTGTCCTTCTCCACGCCCATGAACTGGGCCAGCTCCTTCTGAGCCATGCGGTGGCGATGCTCGCCGTGGATCGGAATCGCGTACTTGGGATGTACCAGGGAGTAGATCAGCTTCAAATCCTCCTGGCAGGCATGTCCGGATACGTGAGTGTCCTGATTGATCACCGTAGCGCCCTTCATGGACAGCTCGTTGACCACATTGGCCACGGCCTTTTCATTTCCGGGGATCGGGGTGGAGCTAAGCACCACCACATCGGATGGCGTGATGGTGACCTTCTTGTGAAGCGATGCCGCCATGCGGGACAGAGCTGCCATGGACTCGCCCTGGCTTCCGGTGGAAATGATCACCGTGGACTCCGGCGGGTAATTTCTCAGCTGTTCGATGTCGATCAGCGTTCCCTCCGGCACATTGATGTAGTCCAGTTCCCTGGCAATCTCCATCACCGTGACCATACTGCGGCCCTCCACGACCACCTTACGGCCGTATTTATGCGCCGTGTTCACGATCTGCTGAACGCGGTCCACGTTGGAGGCGAAGGTCGCCACAATGATCCGGTTATTCTTGTGCTCCGCAAAAATGGCGTCAAAGGTCTTGCCCACCGTGCGCTCGGACATGGTAAATCCGGGACGGATGGCATTGGTACTGTCCGCCATCAGCGCCAGCACGCCCTTTTTACCCAGCTCCGCAAAGCGCTGCAGGTCGATGGGATCTCCGAACACCGGGGTGTAATCGATCTTGAAATCGCCCGTGTGGAGCACCGTGCCCACCGGGGTGTAGATGGCTAATGCCGCCGCGTCCTGGATGCTGTGGTTGGTCTTGATGTACTCCACCCGGAAACATCCCAGGTTCACGGACTGTCCGTGCTTTACCACCTTGCGCTTTGTGTTGCGCATCATGCCCCGCTCTTTCAGCTTGTGCTCGATCAGGGCCATGGTCAGCTTGGTGCCGTAAACCGGCACGTTGATCTGCTCCAATATATAGGGAAGGGCGCCGATATGATCCTCATGTCCATGAGTGATCACAAAGCCCTTAACTTTGTCGATGTTATTTTTCAGATAGGTGACGTCCGGGATCACCAGATCGATTCCCAGCATGTCGTCGCCCGGGAACGCCAGTCCGCAGTCCACCACAATGATCGTGTCCTCGTACTCAAAGGCGGTGATGTTCATTCCGATCTGCTCCAGACCGCCAAGGGGGATGATTTTTAACTTACCCTTGCCGTCGCCTTTGGGAGCGGATTTCACCCTGGCGGGGCGGTTCTGATTCTGGTTCTGAGGCTTCGCGGCCGGTCTCGTCTCGCGGCCCGGTTCGCGCTTGGAAGCGTTCTCCCGCTTGCCCGCGTCCTTCTTGGCTGCTTCCTTCTTGGCCGGTTCTTTTTTCGCAGCGTCCTTCTTGGCCGGCTCTTTTCTGGCCGCCTGGGTTTTCTTACCCTCAGCCTGTCCGTCCCCTGCCTGGGCCTTCTTGCCCTCGGCCTGTCCGTCCCCTGCCTGAGCCGTCTTGGCCTGTCCGTCGCGGCTCTTGCCGGAACGCGAGGACGACGGTTTGCGCCTGCGCCTGGTGGAAGTTCCCTCTGCGGGACGCGCTTCCGCTCCCTGCTCGGCCGCCTGATTCGCCGGCTGCGTGTTCTCTTTCGCCTCTGTTGTGTTCTGATTCTCTAATTCCAAATTGATTCCTCCATTCATTGATATCCGTGTTGGCATATGGCCTATTTCTCAAGCGTCACGTCCGCATCCGCCAGCAACTGTTCGAATACGCGAAATACACCGTCCAGCTCATCTTCGTTCTCCACGAACTCGTAGATGGCCTCGGCGTCCTGTTGTCCGGATACATCTTTTAAAATGTAGCACTCTCCGTCCTCGCCCTCCGGGGCGTCCGTCACCAGCAGATAGCCTGTCGCATTGATCCTGGTCTCTTCCAGCACATAAAAATCCACAGATTCGCCTGAATCTGTAATCATTACAATCTTGTCTTTATTCTCGTTCTCCTGTTTCATCCCGTTCTCCCTGAAAACTTAAATTGTCCAGGTATCCCTGCAGAATCATGGCCGCTGCAATCTGGTCCACGCTCTCTTTCCGGTGTTCGCGGCGCACGCCGCTCTCCATCAGCACGCGGTCAGCCGCCACCGTTGTCAGCCGCTCATCCCAGAGAATCACAGGCAGTCCGGTGCGCCGTTCCAGCGCCGCTTTCAGCTCTTCCGTCTTCTGCGCGCGCTCTCCCACGGTGTTGTTCATATTCTTAGGATAACCAAGTACAATCCGTTCAATCTCGTATGCGCCGATTAATTCTTCAATTCTTGCCAATGTCTTTCTCAGTTTGTTCTCATCTTTGCGCACAATGGTTTCCACTGTCTGGGCAGTGATACCTAAAGGATCGCACACTGCACCCCCCACTGTCTTCGAGCCGTAATCCAGCCCCATTATTCTCATGTAAAATGCCTCCGAACAGTATTTTGCCGCGTTTCCCTTGCCGTCACCGCCGCCGCGCCTGCGCGCAGAACGGCCTGTTTCGCCCGCCGTATATGCTCAGGCATGACAAAACCAGCCTCTGTCTGCATTTCATTCCGTATCCACGCAGTCAGACGCCAGCAGGTTGATCGGTCATTATCACAGGGAGCCGCCCCACGGGCCGCTCCGGTTCACGAAACGCAAATGCGCCCTCCTACTTCAGGCGGGCGTCAATGTACACAGCCATCAGTTCCTCCAGAATCTCATCCCGCTCGACTTTCATAATGAGACTTCTGGCGCCCTTATGGCTGGTAATATAGGTCGGGTCCCCAGACATGATATAACCCACGATCTGGTTGATCGGGTTATACCCTTTCTCGGTCAAGGCAACATAAACCTGTTCCAGCACATCACTGACCTCGATCTTGTTGTCCTGAACAGCTTGAAAATATTGTGTATCCATCATATTGCCCATGTCATCACGTCCTTTAAGTATTCTTTTCTATTCTAACCGATAATTGTCCATTCGGCAATAGATTATTTTCTTAATTTTGACTATTATTATTGGACTTTTTGTAAAATATAGCACAATCCCCTGCCATTTCCCGGGAAATGTTCAAAATTTTCCCACTTAGGGGGCAGAAAATATCGAAGTTTGGCCGGGGGCGGGCCAGCGGGCCGGTCAGAGGGCGGGCCAGCGGGCCGATCAGAGGGCGGGCCAGCGGGCCGGTCAGCTGACAGCCTGCCCAGCCGTCAGCCCGCCCAGCAGCTCTCAGCCCGGCTCCCCGGTAAGCTCCGCCAGCAGCGTCTCCTCGTCCAGAAAGCCTGTGATCCTCGCCTTTACGATCCGGCCTCTGGCAGGGGCGGCGGGATGCTCGTGCGGGGCGGAGGGATTCGCTGCGGTTCCGGCATCCAATACCGGAGCGCCGCAATTCTCTGCGTTCCCGACGTCCGCGGACAAAACCGCGGCTCTCACATACTGGCGCGTGTGACCTACCACGCAGGGGAGGCCTCCGATTTCGGCCGGTTCCTCCAGCAGAATTTCCTGGACGGTCCCCACAAAGCCCTGGCGGTATTCCCTGGACATGCGTTTCTCCAGCTCCAGCAGCTGGTCGCTGCGCTCCGCCTTCACCGGCTCCGGCACCTGATCCGGCATCACGGCCGCCCGGGTGCCCTCGCGCCTGGAGTATTTAAACACGTGCATCTCATAAAAATGCACCTGTTCCAGGTATTGCCGGGTCGCCGCAAATTCCTCCTCCGTCTCGCCCGGAAAGCCCACGATCACGTCGGTGGTGATGGCGGGATTGTCAAAGGCTTCCCGCAAAATCCCGCAGCGCTCCCGGTATTCCTCCGTGTTATAGTGACGGTTCATCCGCTTTAAGGTGGCGTCGCAGCCGCTCTGGAGGGACAGGTGGAAATGGGGACAAAGCTTGGGAAGTCTGGCCAGCTCCGCCGCGAATTCCCCGGTGATGATCCGCGGCTCCAGGGAGCCCAGGCGGATGCGCTCGATTCCCTCCACCCCGCTCACCTCCCGGATCAGCCGCAGCAGCCACGGGCGGTACAGGGCGTTCTCCTCGGCCTTGTAATCCCCGGCGGTGAGAGCGCTCTCCGGGTTCTCAAAGTCCAGCCCGTAGGAGCTTAAATGGATGCCCGTGAGCACCATTTCCTTATAGCCCTGAGCGGCCAGGGTGCGGACCTCTTCCAGCACCTCCTCCGGCCTGCGGGAACGCACCCGGCCTCTGGCGTAGGGGATAATGCAGTAGCTGCAAAACTGGTTGCAGCCGTCCTGCACCTTGATAAACGCCCTGGTCCGGTCCGCGATCCGGTCCACGTGCAGGGCTTCGTATTCATTGGTGTGGGAGATGTCCACCACATAGGACACGTCCTCCCTGCCCCCGCTGAAAAATTCATCCAGAATATCCGCCAGGCGTGCCTTCTGGTTATTACCCACTATGATATCCACCGCCGCGTCCTCTTTCAGCGCGTCGGCGGCCACCTGCACGTAGCAGCCCGCTGCCACCACAACGGAATCCGGGTTCATTTTCTTGGCCCGGTGCAGCATCTGGCGGGACTTGCGGTCCGCGATATTGGTCACGGAGCAGGTGTTGATAATATATACGTCCGCCTTTTGGTCAAAAGGGACGATCTCATAACCGCGGGCTTCCAGCTGTTGCTGCATGGCCTCGGTTTCGTATGCATTTACCTTGCATCCAAGGTTGTGAAGAGCCGCCTTGGGCATGTCAAAACCTCCTGTTTTTGCTAATCATAAATTACCAGTTTCTTACGTTTTTTTTCATGCAATCTAACTATTGACTTTTAAGGCCCGCATCTGTACTATTAAAAGCAGGATAGGGATCGGTTATGTTTCCTGTCAACCAACACTTAAAGTATATACCACAAGGAGGGTTCCCCGTATGAAAACAGTTCGTATTTCGTTAAATTCCATCGACAAGGTTAAATCCTTTGTAAATGATTTATCCAAGTTTGATGTAGATTTTGATCTGGTATCCGGCAGATATGTTATCGATGCAAAGTCCATCATGGGCATCTTCAGCCTGGATCTGTCCAAGCCCATCGACTTGAACATCCACGCAGAGGCCAACATCGACGAGATTTTAAACATTCTGGCTCCCTACATCATCGCATAATCCACATACCGTTTTAACGCTGTACATGACGGCTGCCCACCGCTTCGCGGGGGCAGCTTTTTTGTTGTTTGCCGGATGTAAGGGCCGCAGGCGCAGCCTATGGGCGATTGTCCCAATGCATTGGGCCGCCGGACCGGTTTAGCCCTGGCAGGTGATCCGCTCCGCCGTGTCGATGGCCGTCTGAACCATTTCCCCGATCTTCTCCTGCAAATGGGTTTCGGAACCGCGGATCACGTTGAGATTCGGTTTGGTCACCGGGTGCTTGGCCACGAAAATGGTGCAGCAGTCCTCGAAGGGCTGGATGGAGGTCTCGAAGGTGCCGATCTTCTCGGACAGGTCCACAATCTCCTGCTTGTCAAAGCCGATCACCGGCCGGAATACGGGCATGGTGCAGACTTCGTTGGTGGCGGCTAAGGACTGTACGGTCTGGGAAGCCACCTGGCCAATGCTCTCCCCCGTGATCAGGCTGATGGCCCCGGTCTGGTTGGCGATGGCCTCGGCGATGCGCATCATGTAGCGGCGCATGATGATGGTCAGCTCCTCGTGGGGGCATTTGTCGTAGATGTAGAGCTGGATGTCCGTGAAATTCACCACGTAAAGGTTGATCGGGCCTGCGTAGCGGGCAACCAGATTGGCCAGGTCCACCACCTTCTGCTTGGCCCGGTCGCTGGTGTAGGGCGGCGCGTGGAAATAGACGGCGTCGATCTTCACGCCCCGCTTGGCGATCATGTAACCCGCCACCGGGCTGTCGATACCGCCGGACAGGAGCAGCATAGCCCTGCCGTTGGTGCCCACGGGCATGCCGCCGGGGCCGGGGATCACCAGGGAGAACAGATTCACCTTCTGGCGCACCTCCACCCGCAGGATCACGTCGGGATTGTGCACGTCCACTTTCATTTCCGGGAAAGCTTCCAGAATCACCTCGCCCAGGTCGCGGTTGATCTGATCGGAGCTGACGGGGTAATTCTTGTCGCCCCGGCGGGCATTTACCTTAAAGGTCAGGCGCTTGTCCGGGTACACCTGGTCCATGTACTCCACCACACGTTTTTTCAGATTCTCGTAATCCTTGTCCTCGATCTGGACCATGGGGCAGATGTCGGCAATTCCGAACACCCGCTTTAACGCCTCGATCACGTCGTCGTACTCATAATCGCCCTCGGCCATGACGTAGATACGGCCGGACTCCTTGGTCACCTCGAAGCGGCCCTCCACGGATTTCAGGGCGTAGCGGATCTGCTTGATCAGGGCGTCCTCGAACATGAAGCGGTTCTTTCCCTTGGTGCCGATCTCCGCGTATTTGATCAAAAATGACTGGTATTTCATAAATAACCTCTTTCTATATGCTGAGCAATTCCGGCCGCAGGGGCCGGATGCAGGTTGTGCGCTGATAGGGTGGGACACGTTGGGGCGCGCCGGGGCTGCGTGGCGGGCGCACCGGCGCTGCGCTGCGGGCACGCCAGAGCGGCGTTTCTCCGCCTACCGCCGCGAATAACGGCGCAGCACCGGCAGCAGTTCCTTTAACGTATCGATACAGTAATCCACTTCCTCCAGTGTGTTGAACACGCCGAAGCTGAAGCGCAGGGTGGAGTCCAGCAGGTCCTTCTTCACGCCCACCGCCTTCAGGGTTCCGCTGATGGCCGGGTGGTTGGAAGAGCAGGCGGAGCCGGAGGAAACGTAGATTCCCTTGTCCTCCAGGGCGTGCAGCAGCACCTCGCTGCGCACTCCCGCAAAGCTGACACTGACCACCTGGGGGGCGCTTAAATTCCCCTTAAGGCTGTTGACGGTCACACCTTCAAGCCCGGCCATGCGGTCGATCATGTGGTCCTTCAGGGACGTGATGTGCTCCATCTTCTCCCGGTGGCCGGTGTACATTTCTTCCGCCGCAACGCCCAGACCGGCGATGCCGGGTACATTTTCCGTGCCGGAGCGCAGGTCGCGCTGCTGGCCGCCGCCGTAGACCAGGGGGCGGATCTTCACCCGCTCGTCGATGTAGAGAAAACCCACGCCCTTGGGACCGTGAATCTTGTGGGCGCTGACGGAGAGCAGGTCGATCATGGCCTTTTTGGGGCGGATCACGAACTTTCCGTAGGCCTGGATGGCGTCCACGTGAAACAGGGTGGAGGGGTTCTTCCTGCGGATCAGGGCGCCGATGTCCTCCACCGGCTCCACTGCGCCGATCTCATTGTTCACGTACATGATGGAGATCAGGATGGTGTCCGGCCGGATGGCCTCCTCCAGCTCCTTAAGGGAAATGTGGCCGTCGCCGTCCACGGACAGGTAGGTCACCTCAAATCCCTGTTCCTCCAGAAATGCCAGGGGATTGTACACGCTGGCGTGCTCGATCCGGGTGCTGATGATATGCTTTCCGGCCCGGTGGTTGGCCATGGCCGTGCCGATCAGGGCCATGTTGTTGCTCTCCGTGCCGCCGGAGGTGAACAGAATCTCCTTCTCTTTCACCTTCAGGGTCTTTGCCACCCGGGCCGCGGCCTGGCGCACGTACTGCTCCGCCTCCATGCCCTTGCGGTGCTTGGCGGAGGGGTTGCCGTAATCCTCTGTCATCGCCTTCACCACAATGTCCTTCACGCTGTCAAAGACCCGTGTGGTGGCGGAATTGTCAAAATATGCTTCCATTTTTCACTTGCTCCTCTTATATGAAACATGCACAGGGCGGGCGGGTATTGAGCGCGGGACGATTGCGCGGCTGCGCGCCGGGGCATTTCCCCGCTCCTAGCGCCTTTCCCCCTCGACAGCTCCCGCGCTCAGATTCCGCCTTCCAGCCGCAGCATCAGCGCAGCCAGCACAGCCAGGCCCGCGGTCTCGGTTCTGAGAATCCGCTGTCCCAGGCTCACCGGCAGGATACCGGCCGACCTGGCAAGGTCCACCTCAGACTCGTCGAACCCGCCTTCCGGGCCGATGAACACGGCGATCCGTTTCGCCTCCCCGGCCCGCGCAAAGGCTTCCCGGGTGGCCTCCATGCCACGTTCATTTTCGTAGGGAATCAGGCGTAGGTCAAAGCCGTCCCGGTCCATGCGGGCCACCGCCTCCTTGAAGGACAGCACCCGGCCAATCTCCGGCACCAGGCTGCGCTTGCTCTGCTTGGCCGCGCTCTCGGCGATGGCCTGCCAGCGGCGGAGGCGGCTCTCCTCTTTTTTCGCGTCCAGCTTGACCACGGCGTTTTTCGTGGCTACGGGTATAATCCCAGCGGCCCCCAGTTCCACGGCTTTCTGGATAATCAGTTCCATCTTGTCGCTCTTGGGCAGTCCCTGGAAGAGCCAGATTCCGGCGGGCAGCTCTCTGGACGGCTGTTCCCCGAGAATCCGCGCGCCGACGGACTCGGCGTCCAGGCTCTCCACAGCGCACAGCAGGTCGTTTCCGCCGCCGCTGACCAGAAACTCTTCCCCCGGGCGCATGCGCAGCACATTTTTCATATGGTTCACGTCCGGCCCGGTGATGCGCACCTGCCCGTCCCGGATCTGTCCCGGCTCCACAAAGAAATGATGCATGGCAAACCCTCTCTACCGCTTGCGCGCGGTCACGGACACCCACTCGCCCTGGCGGGTTACCTCCAGTACCTCAAAGGCGGGATTCTTCGCAAATGCTTCCAGCACCGCCTGTTCCTTCATATTGATAATACCGGAGGTGATAAAGAGTCCGCCCCGCTTCAAATGCACCGGAATCTCATCCACCAGCAGAATGATCACATCCGCCAGAATATTGGCCACCACCACGTCGTAGCAGCCGAATCCGGCCCACTCCTGGACGCTGGGGTCATTCAGGATATTTCCCTGCAACACGTGAAAGCGCTCGCCGGAAATGCCGTTGGCTTCCAGGTTCTCGCCCACTGCCGTGATGGCGTTCTCGTCCAAGTCCGTGCCCCAGACCTCCTTCGCGCCCAGCTTCAGGGCGGTGATGCCCAGGATACCGCTGCCCGTTCCCACGTCCAGAAGTTTTGTCCCGCTGTCCACGGCTTTTTTCAGCTGGCGGATGCACAGCTGGGTGGTCTCGTGCATCCCGGTTCCAAAGGCGGTGCCGGGGTCGATCTGCACCAGCAGCTTGTCCTTGTGCTCCTCAGGGATGGTCTCCCAGGTGGGCTTGATCAGAATGTCGTCCACAGTGAAGGGCTTGAAATACTGCTTCCAGTTGTTGATCCAGTCCTTGTCCTCGGTCTCGGAGGCGGCGATGGTGCGCTGTCCTAAATCCGTGAACACGGCCAGCTCGTCCAGACCTTCCTCCACCTGCTTCATCAGCTCCTCAATGTCGCGGTCGTCGTCCACATAGAAGCTCACCTTTGCCACGCCCTCATCCGGCGGCAGCTCCGGCAGAATGTCGATGAACATTCCCTTGGTCTCCCGCTCTGTGAGCGGCACGTTGTCCTCAATCTCCACGCCCTCGATGCCGATGTCGTCCAGCATGCTGCTGACCAGATCGACCGCCTGGGTGGTGGTAGTAAGTGTAAATTTTTTCCATTTCATAATCTATCTTCTCCTGTCTGTTGATTCTCTTAGTTGCAAAATGGGCCGGGGCGCCTACCGTCCGCTGAGCACCTTCACGAACAATGCGATCAGCACCACCAACACCACCGGGCGCACGATCTTGTGTCCGTCGTGGACCACCAGGCCGGAGCCGATGTAGTGGCCGCCGATGCAGCAGATTCCGGCCGCCAGGCCCAGGGGGTACAGCACGTTTCCGCTGAAAATGAAGGTGACGAGCGCCGCGGTGTTGGAGGACAGGTTGATCACCTTGGTCTGGGCCGAGGCGCTGCGCACATCCATCCGCGCAACCCCGGTGAGCACCAGCAGCAAAAACGTGCCAGTACCCGGCCCGTAGAAGCCGTCGTAACCGCCCACCAGCAGAGCCGCCAGCACGCTGAGCACAAACATGCGCTGCCGGGAAATATCCCCGGTTTTCTCGCTGTCCCCCATTCGCTTATCGAACAGAACGTATGCCGCAACAATGGGCAGAACCACCAGCATCATGTTCCGGATCACTTGGTCCGGAACCATCAGCGCCAGGCGGGCGCCGATGGAGGAGCCGATGATGGCCGCCACCGCCGAGCAAGCCGCCATGGCCGCCTTGCCCTTCAGGTAGCCGTTTTTCGCATAGCGGACGGTGGAGACCACCGTACCCATGGAAGAGCCGAGCTTGTTGGTGCCCAGGGCGGTGTGGGCGGGCACTCCTGCCAAAAGATACGCGGGCAGAGAGATAATTCCACCGCCGCCGGCAATGGAATCCACCAGCCCGGCCAAGAAGGTCAGCGGGCATACGATCAGATATTGTATCATAGTCTTAGGTATCCTTTCTGAAAAAGCAACCTATATATTATCACAGAATCCGGGCACTGGCAATAAGCGCGGGAAGCAAAAGGCGAAAAAAGCTGAAAATATGGCGTTTCCTGCGGGAAAAGATGGCAATCGCCTTCCATGTCCGCCCGTTATGGGGAAGGTTTTCCGTGCAGCGTGCGCCTCCGGGCGCGCGATCAAACAGAGGGCGGACACACCCGTTTGGTGTGCCTGCCCTCTGCCGCGCTTAATATCTGACCGATTTATTGATATTTCCTAAAATTTACAAGTAAAAATCTGGTTATAACCAACCCACTGAACTCCCGTCACATGCCTGCTCAGCACATCCGTCTCATTCAGCTTCACCACGTCCACGGCCAGGTCTCCGTTTCCGTCCTTCAGCCTCACAGGGACTTTCTCCCCTCCGCCATTGTAAAATCTGGCGATCAGCTTATCCTCGTCCTCCGCTTTTTTCAGCGCCCCCAGGACCACCCGGCCTTCCGTCTCTCTCAAAAGGCTGTACACGTAGGGAACCTTCGCCTCAGCCGGATTCAGCTTCATGGCGTTGTAGGGCATCTTGTTGTAGGAAATGAACGGGGTGACGTACTCCTTCGCGGTCCTCGCCAGATGATCCCGGCAGGCGGTAAGGGCGATCTCATAGGTATGGCTGCCCCGAAGCTGGGAATCCGGGGTTTCCATCTTGATTCCGGAAGGTCTGCCCGGCCTTCTGAGAAGCCCTTCCTTGCCCAGCACTCCCACGCTTCGGAATAAGGTGACGGCCAGCACGCCGTAATCCGGGCCGGTCATCTCGTACTCTCTCACCGAGTTGGTCAGAACCGCCAGCCCCCGCTCCCCGCAGCCGGTCACCCAGGACAGGAAGGGATAAATGGAATCCGGCCGCTCAGACCAGCCCTCCTTCTCCCACACGTCCATGGCCTCGTCCCTCACCGGGCGGCGGACCATGCCAAACTGGTTGTCGCTGACGGAAAATCCTTCATGTTCCTGTCCCGGCACCAGCAGCCGCAGCCGGTGGCTGTCCGCCTGGTTGTCCACCGTCACCCGAACCTCCAGAACCGGGGATCCGGCTTTTAATTCCAGCTCAAATTCCACGTCCACCCGGCCGTCCCTGCGCCGTTTGCTCCGGCTCTCAAGTCCGGCCGGAACCGCCATGGACACCCGGACCCGGGCCTTGTGGCTGTACGTCCCGTGTTGACAGCGGACATCCGCAGTCTCCTCCTTTGAGGTCAACACCCAGTCGTCTGCCGCCGGGGAGTAGTCGTAGCCGTCTCCGTCGTCGCTCCCGTCCTCCAAAAGCAACACGTCCCGGTAGTATTGGCCCTTCTGTTTGTCCAGCACGGTCAGGCTGCCGTTGGGTTCGATGGTCACGGACAGGTACTCATTTTCCAGGGTATTGGCGGCCGGGGAGGCAGGACGGCAGTTTCCGCCAAGGTCCGCCGGTTCCACGGCAGGTTTTTCCCCCGTACCGGCCGCCATGGACGCGGCAGGGCTTTCCCCCGTACCGGCCACCATGGACGCGGCAGGGTTTTCCCCCGTACCGGCCGCCACGGACGCGGCAGGGCTTTCCCCCGTACCGGCCGCCATGGACGCGGCAGGCCTTTCCCCAGCAAGCGCCTCCGCCTCCCGCACCAGATAAGTGGTAAATCCCATAGCGGGAATCCGGTCGCAAAATTCCAGCGTATATTCCACAAAGGGCTCATAATCCCCATAGTGAACGATCTGACGGTCAATCAGCCCCGCGTCCACAATCCTGTGGTCCGCGATCTCATATTCCAACCGGGAGCCGTCGGGGCGCTCCAGCACAAACCGTTTCATCTTGGTGACAATTTTCCCCCGGATCATCCCCTCCCGCTCATAGGGAAGCAGGTTGAACACCGTCAGCTTGTCCAGAGCCCGGCTGCAGTCCATGGCGTCCACAATTTTTCTCATGTAAAACTCAATCAGCCGGTCCGCGCGCTCCTCCGCCAGGAAATAGCGGTCCGCAATGGCGCGGTGCACCTTATCGCTGCAGCAGCATCCGATGGAATCGTGGGCGTGATTCTTCATCAGCTCCTTCCAGATGGCTTCCACCAGGCCGTGGTGATACGGGAAACCCAGCTTGTAGGCGATGGAGGCCAGCGGTTCCAGCAGGTTGGTGATCTTGTTCTCAATCCGCGTGTTCGCCGCCTTCAAATCGGCCCGTGAGGAGAAAATGCTCCGGTGCACCCGCATATACCGGCCGTCCAGAAATTCTCCCCGCAGGGTATCTAAGTTCCCCTGGCGGCCGATGGCCGCAAACACGTCCTCATACCGGCTCAGGAAAAATTCCTTGTCCGGGTACAGCTCCCGCATCGTTTCCATTACCTGGAAAATATTGCGTTGCAGCGGCATCTGGTCATGGCCGTTGGGTACTAAAAGATGGCCTGTGGCGGTTCCCCGCTCAAGAACGGGCATGTATTTTTCCATCCGCTTTCTCAGGGCTTCCTTCTCCACCGGAAGATATTTGCCGATGGCGTAACCCAGGGGCAGCAGCTGCACCGCCACCCGGGAGCCGTCGTCGTCCTCCCAGAAGAATTCCGTCCGGTCCGTGCCCATGCGCTCGGAGGTCCCCCTCCAGAACATACTGTTTTCTATATTAAATCCCCTTAAAATCTGCGGCATCCTGGCACTCTGGCCAAAGGAATCCGGAAGATAACCGATCATCATGGGACTGCCGAACTCCCGGCAGTCCTTCATCCCGTACAGAAGGTTGCGGACGATGGACTCTCCCCCTACCACCATCTCGTCTGTCTGGGTATACCAGGGCCCGATGATCAGTTTTCCCCTCTGCACCAGCGCCCTGACCCGCTCCCGGTTTTCCGGGGACACGGAGAAATAGTCCTCCAGCACCGAGGTCTGTCCGTCCAGGACAAAGCAGGGATAATCCTCCCGTGTCTCCAGCATGGTGAGCACCTCTTCCATATCGTTCACCAAAAGGATTTTTGATTCCTCTGCGGTAAAATACCACTCCCTGTCCCAGTGAAAATGCGGGACAATATGTACTTTATCTGCCATAATCCACTCCATACGCCTGCGGCGTTCTTATTTTCTCATTGACTTGTCATATTTCATCTTTTTAAGGGCAACCAGGATCACGGTTGAGATCACCGCGCCCAGCACCGCCGCAAAAAACCAGATTAACGCATTTCCCATGCCTCCCATACCGTCCTTTAACAGGAACATGGAGAAGATTCCCGCTCCCGGAACATCCAGGCCGATGTTGCACATGGCCACGATGGCGCCGGTCACGGCGGAGCCCGCGCAGAGGGAGAAAATCACGCGCACCGGGTCCGCCATCATCACAGGGATGGCTCCCTCGGTGATTCCGGCCAGTCCCAGAATCCAGGTGGACATGCCAGCCTCCTGCTCCTCTTTTGTAAAATACTTTTTAAAGCCCAGAGTGGACATGGTCACCGCAAATGCCGACACCATCTTGATGGAGGCAAAGGCCGCGTAGGGCATGAGAATTCCCTCCGCCATGGCGCCCACGCAGAAGGTGTAGGCCGCTTTGTTGACCGGACCGCCCAGGTCAAAGGAAACCATGATTCCGATGATCGCGCCCAAAAGCGCCGCGTTGGAACCGCTCATGGCGCTGAGCAGGCCGATCAGACTCTGATTCAGCCACGCCACCGGTTTTCCGAGCAGGAAAAACATCACAATTCCCACGATCAGGGTGCTGAACACAGGGTAAACCCAAAAGGACACAAAACCAGCAAACACACCCTTGGCGGGCACTGCCTTCCTCAAAAAACGGACTGCATATCCGGCTACAAGGCCGCCTAACATACCGCACAGGAATCCGCCGTTGATCAGGTTGGCCGCGATACCCGCCGCAAAGCCGGGAGCCAGGGCCGTCTTATCCCCCAGGGAGTAGGCCATGTAGGCCGCCAGCATGGGGATCATCAGGGTTCCCAGGGTATTTCCGCCCATCTTGCGGAAGAGCCACAGCCAGCTGTTGTCCATGTTGTAAAGCTCCTGAAGCCCGAAGCCCTGGGCGATCAGCACCGCGAAGGCGTTGATCATTCCGCCCGCCACAATGATGGGGATAATATAGGAAACGCCCGTGAGCACCGCCTGCTTGATCTCGCTGCCAACGCTGGCTTTCTCTCCTGCTGCGGCGGCATTTCCCGCGTCCGTTCCCGCATAATCGCCCTTGCCTTCCCGCCCGGCTTTCTCCAGCGCCCCGCGGATCACGCCCTTGGCGTCCTTGATGGGGGTGGCAACCTTGGTCTTGTACACCGGCAGATGGTCAAAGCGCTCGCTGTCCTTCACCGCCACGTCCGCCGCAAATACCGCCGCGTCGGCGTCCCGCAGCATTTGAGCCGTGTGCCGGTCCTCCACGCCGTTTGCGCCCTGCTTTTCCACATAGACCTTGACTCCCAGCTCCTCGCCGCCCTTCACAAGGGCTTCCGCCGCCATGTAGGTGTGGGCGATTCCGGCCGGACACGCGGTGACTGCGACGATGGTTTTGGCGTATGTGCGGTTCTTCTCCGCCTCAGCCGTTCCCCCTTCCAGGTTCCGGTAAAGCTCCTCTGCCGTCTTAGAGGCTTTCAGCCGCTCCAGATAATCCGGGTTGGAAACGCGGGTCATCAGCTCCGACAGCAGCTCCAGATGGGTGCTTTTCGCCTCCGACTCCGGGATGGCCAACAGGAAAATGATGGTCACTTCATTTCCCGGCACGATGCTCTCCCAGTTTTTGATGGGAGTCCTGACCGTCGCCACCGCGAAGGCCGCTTCCCGCACCGCTTTGCTCTTTCCGTGAGGGACCGCCATTCCCATATCGATTCCCGTCTCGGAGAGGGATTCGCGCTCCAATACCGCCCTGTAATACTCATCCCTTGAGGACAGCTTTCCCGCGGCGTCCAGCTTGTCCACCAGATAGTTGATTGCCTCCAGCTTGGTGGAGAATTCACACCCCAGACTGATTAATTCCCTGCTTGTGGCTTTTTGCAGATTCATAGTCTACCCCTTTCACATTTTCGTCGCAACAGTTCATGCGTCAATTTTTACATCGGATGGAAATCCGACCGTTCGTCCTTCGGTTAACCTGGATAAGAGTATAGCACAAAATCAGCCCAGAGCCATTTTTTCGTAATTTATCCACACAAAATGCCTTCGCTGTGTAAATTTACACAGCAAAAAAGGAAGCAGGCCGTTTCCCACTTCCCTGTTCTACCCTTTGATCCGCCGCCGCGGCCGCTCCGCAGGCTCACGGCTCCACATATCCCTGCCAGAACTCCTCGCTGAGCAGCCGGACCAGGACCATTAATCCGCTCCGGTCCGTGACGTTGTAGCCCTGCACCTCCCGGTCCTCGCCCCAGAAATACAGGTTCACATCGCAGGCCTTAGCCAGACGATTTTCATAAAAATGGGTGATGCTCACCACCGGCATTCCCATGGCTTTGGCCTCCCCGGCCATCTCGATGAGCCGGTCGTTCTCCCCCCTGGCGCTGATAATGATCAGCAGGTCGTCCCTGCTTCCATGCCTGACCGCGTAAAACATGTCGTGTATCTGCTGGTAAAACTGCACGCTGCAGTCCAGGCACCTGAGATTCTTGCCCAGCATCTCGCAGAAATAGGTGGAGTCCCCCACCCCCGCAAAGATACAACAGCGGGCTTTCTTCATCATCGCAGCCGCCTTTTTCAGGGTGAGCACGTCGATGGTGTCCAGCGTTTTCACAATATTGGACGGCAGCTGTCCCAGAATACGGCCGCTTATGGTCTTACCCGTGCCCTCCGGCTCGCCCTCGTTCTGGACCGAAAACTTCAGCTCCGAAAAGCCGCTGTACTCCAGCTTCTTCGACAGCCGCATCACCGCGTTGGGCGCGATAAATAAATCCGCCGCGATCTTCTGAATGGACAGCTTCATGATCTCCTGCCTGTGGCTGCGGATATAAGACACAATGTCGTCGTCCGTCTCGTTCAGCTGATCCTCATGGCGCAAAACCCGCTCCTCAAATTTCATCCCGATTCCCTCCCGCCCATTCTGCCGGTCAAATGCCGCGTCCGTGTGGTTCCCGGCCGCAAAACCGGCCCGGCTGCCGGCGCAGACCGCTATAACCAAAATAGCATAAATGCACGGGAGCGTCAACGTGCATTCCGGGCGCATCGACAAAAGACTGGACCACCGGTAATCCGGCGGCCCAGCCCATCTTTTCAGGCCGACGGCCGGCTTACTGGCCGTCAGACCCTGCTTCAGCTTTTATTGCCTTCACTTGATACAGGAAGCCCTCTCGCTAAGAGTTCCGGCTTCACCAGGCGGTTACTCTACTCCTTCCTTAGATTCTCCCTGATCACTTTCCGGCGATCCGATTTCTTCCGTTCCACCTTCTGTGCCTTCCTCCGGCGTTCCGTTTTCTCCCTGACCGCTTTCCGCACCGGTCTCAGGTGTTTCCGGCTCTTCCGTTCCGCCTTCTGCGCCTTCCTCCGGCGTTCCGGCCTCGCCCTGGCCGCCTTCTGCGCCTTCCTCAGGTGTTCCGGCTTCGCCCTGGCCGCCTTCTGTGCCTTCCTCAGGTGTTCCGGCTTCTCCCTGGCCGCCTTCTGCACCTTCCTCAGGCGTTCCGGTCTCGCCTTGGTCGCCTTCTGCGCCTTCCTCAGGTGTTCCGGCTTCTCCCTGGCCGCCTTGTGTTCCTTCCTCAGGCGTTCCAATTTCTCCCGTTCCGCCTTCTGCTCCCGCATTTTCCTCCGGCAGTCCCGCATTTTCAGAGTCCTGCGCTCCGTTCTGCGCGCCGCCACCAGGCTGCTGCTCCGGCTGCACGGCCTCGACCACCGGCTTCACAGGCTCAACCACTTCTTTCAGCGTTTTGACCTCTGTAGCAGTCGGGTATTTCACCTTGGAGGTATCCACCTTAATGGTTCCCGCCAGCGGATTGGTCTCTCCGTCGTTCAGATAAGCGTTGATCTGGAAAGTACCCTTGCTCTCAATTTTGCCTTTGCCGGCCAGTCCTTCGACGTCCAGGATATAATACGCGTTGGTCTTATCGTTGTACGCCTCGCCTTCCGCCTCATAATAAGCGTAGTTCTGCTCCAGCATATTGATATAAACAGTTTCCCAGGTCAGATCGTCCAGATTGATTCCGTACTTTTCCTCTGCGGTCACGGAATCAAGAATCCAGCCTGCCTTGTGGTCCAGCGCCTCCTCAGGATTCTCCACCGGGAAATCCAAGGTGATGATCGACGAGCCGCCGTCCCCGGTAGAATAGGAAGCAAACACATTCAGCACATAGGTGTAATCATCGACCGGCGTGGCCTCCGAGGTGCTGGCAATGGTGATCGCACCGCTGGCATCCGCCTTCGCCGTGATTCCCTCAACGGACAGCGTTCTGATGTGATCGACAGCATCATGCATCAAGCTTGTATATTTTTCATTGGCCGCTTTATACCCGTTACCGCCGACTGATGCGAACAGCCCTGCAAATTCCGTTCCATAGAGATACCCCTCCAGCGAACAGCCTTCAACTGTTATATTATCCACCGCCGTTGCGTTTGAGGAGTTACCAATAAACAGCGCCACATATTTGCCGTAAACCGTTCCGCTGCTGCTACAGTCCTTAAACACGTATTTGGTATCCGTCTGTCCATAACCAGCTACGAAAACACCGCTCCATGATCCAGAGGCAACCTCATAGGATGCGCTGCTGTGACAGTTTTCAAACGTCACATTCGCTCCCTTAGACAGAATAATACTGCAATAAGATCCCTCATTCTGAGAGTTTGTCACAAAGGTAGTTCCGGGCGCGTTCTCAGCATCCACACCGTCAAAGGCAATGTCGCCGTACACGAACGCGTTCAAATTCAGGTAATGCTTATCCTGCACAATCGTCAGATTCCTAAACTCAGCTCCAAAGGAATTCTCTGCAAACATGCAGTCGTAGTCCCGGTTCGCCAGAATCTCGTTTCCGCCTCCATCCAGAACACCCTTAAAATTCTTCACCACACAGGCGCGATCGATCGCTTCCTCACTGAGCTCATTCAAATCGATATTATCTATTAACTGATAATATGCGTATTCGGAGTCTTTATCCTTCGATATCCTGTTGATATTCTCCAGTTCCTCAGCATTGGAAATTTGGAACGGGTCCTCCTCCGTTCCGCTGCCTCCCGAGAAACCGTAATCCCAGTAAGCCCCGTCTGTAAACGTCACCTTGTCCTTCAGTTCCCCTGTTACCCAGTCCGCCGTCTTCTTTTCAAACCGCTGAGAGTACAGGTAGGGGGATACCGCCACTGGACCGGAGACTGTGATGGATTCCGCCTTATCCAGGGACCCACCCTCCTGTCCGGCGCCCAGATAGATTGCGCCGACAGGCTCATCCTGACCGGCATCCGGGTTCTTTGTCATGGGATCATCCTCAAACTGCGCTGTAACCGTCCCCAGGATTTCCGCGTCCTGGCCGTCTTTGTACAGGGCGTTGATTCCCAGGAAAATGTCTCCCCAGATCTGCGCGCCCGCCTCGACCTTGATATCCACATCGCCCACCAGACCCCGGAAGCCGCTCTGATAGATCGTATTACCCTGATACTTCGGGTAGCCCGGGTAAGCGTTTCCGTCCTCCAGCACCGCCGTGGACCCGAAGGTAACCGCCACGCTGCCCGTATAACCATTGGTTCCCGCGCCGATCATCCTGTTTTTCACCGTGCCATCCAGGCGTATCTGGGATTCTCCCACCGAGCCAATGGAGATGGCGCCGCCCTGAAGGCTGCTCAGCACCGCTCCCTCAGCCACATGGATTTCCGTACGTTTTACGTGGTTGGGGGACAAATGGGTCTCCCCGTCCAGCTTCTTCAGATCGCCATGGGGCGCAGCGCCTCCGCCGTACACAGTGTTCACCGACGCAGCGGAGTTCACATTGATGGTCACGGTTCCGTCTACCTTCGCCAGGCCGGAGCCGCCGCCGTAGATGACATTTACGGTTCCGCCGTTGACTGTGATCGCCACATCTCCATTGGTAACCGCGCTGTGGCCCGTCCAGGAATCGCTGGTTCCCGCGCCACCGCCGAAAATATTAGCTACCCGGCCGCCCTGGACCGTCACCGCGCCGCCCTGGCACGCGCTGTCCGCTTCCCGGGCGTAGCTTCCGGCGAAAATATTCAAATTCTTCTTCGCCAGATACTGGGTGCCTCCAACTGTTACCAGAAGCTCGTAATTGTCCGCCAGGTCCGCCTTGTCGTAGGCATCCACCACAACGCTTCTGCCCTCGGCGAAATAGACGTTGCCCAGCGTTCCTTTCACCACATCGGAGGTAACCACCACATTGTCCGCCACCGGCAGACTCTTGAGCCATTTTGCAAAATAAACCCGGTCCCCGGTGGAGCCCTGTGCCAGCCTGGTCACACGGCTTCCCGCAAATGCGGCGTTGGTGTACCAGCCGTCAAACCGTCCCTTCTCCTCATCCGCAGACGGCGTGGGAAGGGTATAATCCTGATCCGCCACCGTGTACGTCTCTTTAGCTCCGTCCACAGTGCCGTCCTCAAACGCGATGCTGTACGTGACAGCCTCCCAGACCGCGCGGTAAGTGCCAGTCTGGTTCACAATCAGCTCCCCGACCTCTCCGCTCTCAGCCTCAGGTCCGGTCCACACCAGCCGGTAGCCCGTTCTGTTGTGGGAACTGGGCAGCACAATCCTGGTGCCTTCCAGATAGTCCCTAGTCTCCGGCACCGCCCCAATGAGATAAGTGTCGATATCCGACGGTGCCTCAAAGACCACGCGGAACTTCTCCAGAGCCTTCTCTAACGTCACCTGGACCGTCTTGTTCCTGTCGGCCTTCACAGTGCCTGTCACCGGCTTATAACCGCTCTTTCCCACTGTGTATGTATACTCCCGGCCCGCCAGCAGATCAGCGGTACCGTTGGCATAGCTGAACATAGTTCCGTCCTTGCTGACTACGGAAAGATCCAGCCCGGTCAGTCCCGACGTTTCCTTAAACGTTACCTGCGCTACATCCGGCTCCTGCACCGTGATCACCGCCGTTGGCAGCACGCTGCCCGCACGCACATTCTCCGGCAGGCTGACCCAGGCGCCGTACACCGTGTAGGTCCCCGGCTGGGTGGAGGTGAAGGTGTAGGGATTCCAGCTGATATTCCCGACTTCGCCCTCGCTGATCGCGTACTCCGTCGGCAGATCCTCGGGCAGCGCGCCGCCGTAGACCACGGACCTCTGAGCCGCCGGGTAAGCGGACAGGAATTCCACCTCTGTCACCGCCGCGCCCAGATTTCCATCGATATGCGTTCCCTGGGCGGCCGCTACCATTCCCACGCTTCCCTCGCCCAGGACAGAAGTGGAATACTGTGTCTCAACCTCGTTCACCGTCGTGTTTTTACCCACCGTCACCGCCACGTTCTCCGCCGCGATCACGACCTTACCCACGGTGGAGTTCATATCCAGCGTGATGGGGTGGGATGCTTCAACCCCGGCAATGGCAGTTGTGCTTCCGCCGTCGGTAATCTCCGCCGCGCCGCCTGTAGTCAAGGTCTGTACGACCACGTTCGTCAGGCTTACCTTGCCGCTGACCGAAAGCTGCGTGATCCGGACCGGGTCCTCGCTGTTCTCAGAGCGGACCGTGGTTCCGTCCGCAGCCGCCACCTGTTTCACCGCGCTGTCCCCCGCAAGGGTGAGGGCGGCATTGTTTCCAAGCTGAATCTGATCCACCGACAGGTTGGCGACCTTCACGTTGGAATTCGCCTTTACCATATCCACAACCGCGTTCTGGCTTCCGTTTAGCACGGCGTTTCCATTAACATTGGCCGTTACTACCCGGGCCTGGCTGATATTGACATTGGCCCTGCCGTTGACATTCAGGGATTCGACTCTGGTGGCTGCGCCCTTGACGGTGGTATCCGCCTCCACATCCGCCTCCCGGAAGCCCGCAGCCACGGACAATGCCTCGATCATAGCGGGCTTTTTCACCAGCAGGTGGGAGACCACCACGTTGTCGCTCAGCTCCAGTCTGGGAATCTGAGCGGTTCCACCGGTCATCTTCTCCATAATCACACTTCCCTGGATCTGAGTGCCTGATTTGAGCTTGACGGAACCGGAGCCGCCGCCCTGCACCACCAGGTTTCCGTTCACCTTGACATTTTCCAGGATTACCTCTCCGTTTTCCACCGAGGAGGTCACATATACATCCTGATAGGTGCCCGGCGTCACGTAGTATACGCCGGTGTCGGATTCCTGGCTCCAGCCGTAGGTTTTGGTCTTGTCCCCGGCGTAAACCGTCTGCTCCTGCGGCGTCTCATGATCTCCGCCTGAGCTGTGACTTCCGCCGCCCCCTCCGCCACCGCCGCCGGAGGTGGTGGCCTTGCTCCTAATCTGTACCACGCCGTTCACCGTCCAGGCTCCGGTCTCATCCACCGTGTAACCGTCCGGCGTCACGCCGCCCATCAGACAGGAACCATCCTCCTGAAGATAATAACATTTCCCGTTGATCCAGCGCCAGCCAGTGAGCACGGCGCCCCGATAGCCGTCGGACATGGTGTTGAGCCAGTACCATTTTTCGTCCACGTCCTGAAACCAGCCGGTTTTCATGGACCCCTGAGGACCGCCCACATTCTTGTCCAGATAATACTTCCGGCCATCCACATCCGTAAACCAGCCGGTCTGCATGTTGCCGTTCTGATCCAGATGGTACCAGTGCAGGCCGTCCTGGAACCATTGGTTCTTAAGACGCGACTGATCCTCGTTCTCATAATACCACTGTCCCGAGCTATTAACCCATCCGGCAAACGCATTTCCCGGCATAGACACGGATAACAACACAGAAAGCGCTGCTGCATAAAACTTTTTTCTCATTTTCTCTCCCCTTTCTCCGTTATAAATGCATAAAATTCTGTGAATTCCACATTATTTATTGTAACATACAACTTTTTAGTTTTCAATACAACTAAATAGTTTATTTTTTTGAATTATAGAGTTGTAAAATAAACTTATTACGATTATCCCTCCAGGAGAGATTATGCTGAATCTGAAAAAATTGCGCAAAGAAAAGGGATTGACTCAACAATTCCTTGCGGAAAAGTTCGGTCTATCCCAACAATCGATCTATAAATATGAAAATAATCTGGCTGAACCGGATATTGCAACCCTGAAAGAGCTGGCCGAGTTTTTCGATACCTCTGTGGACTATCTGGTAGGGGCCTCCGATATCCAGGAACCATACAACGGAAAATTTATGGAGGATCTCTCTATCTTTGAGATTGAATACCTGCATTTCTTCCGGAAAATGGGTTCTGAGGACCGCCTTCTGATGTTTCAGCTCTCCAAAAGTCTGACCTCCAAAAATTACCATGAAAAGCCCTGAATATTTTTAAAGTTTCTGCAATAAAATCCCCGCCCCGCGCATTATCCTAGTGAACGGATAAAACAACACCGGCCGGCGACGGCGGATGGGGCAACGATAAAAACATAATCAAGTACACGAAATTCCTTGATTGCATTACACTCCATCACACACCGCCCCGGATGCCGGAACCGGCCGGATGTTTTGAAGGTGCGAAGGATAAAACGTCTCTGATCGGACGGCGCAGCCGCGCCAACAAAAAATACTCCCGAGAAAAGGGGCTGCCCTCCGGCGGCGTCTGGGCGGGATGCGCACCGCGCGTCCCAAACGGCGTCCGCCGGGCGGAGAGCGGCAAATTGCAAATGCAGACATGGCGTGTGGGCCTTGTCTGCATTTTTTGTGTGTGAAAATCCGCCGGCAGCGCCGGGGCTTATAGTTTGTGTTTTTTAAGGGATTTTATCGCCCGCCGGACACATTTCCTGGTCAACCAGCGCCTCCGCATCCCCGCAGAGCTCCCTGAGCGCCTGTATACAGAGCGCCAGCGTCCCGGCCGTCAGGCCGAAGATTTCGTTCACCCGCCTCTGGTAATCCGGCAGCGTCACCGGAAACTCCCGGATGCGCCGCACCGCTTTCTTCTCATTCAGGCAGTAGGTCTGGTTTAAGGCGAACAGCACCTGGTTCAGGGCCGAGACCGAACGGAACAGATGGCCTGCCACATAGTAGAGGTCCTCCCCCCTGCCGTAGCCTTCGGCCAGCATACAGGAAAATTTGGCCTCAAACATAAAAAATGAGATCAACGCCCTCCGCAGCGCTTCAGGGTAAACCTCCGCCCGCTCCTTCATCTCCGTGAAGCTTTGATCCCTGGCGTAGAGGATCTTCCCGGCCGCCAGCTCACCCCGGTACATGGCGTCAATGTAGCCGTGGGGATGGCCGGTCTGGTAGTGGGCCGCCGTCTCCCCTCGTTCAGTCTGGTCCAGAATATCCTGCACCCTGGCAATATCCCGCAGGATCAGGTCCACGTGATACCCTTTAACGGTCAGCCATCCGCCGCAGTTCACCCAGTTACCCCACTCTCCCTCGCGGCAGACCAGGTTTTCCCGGTGCAGGTCGTCCAACCCGGCGGCGATTCCGTTCAGACGGTCAAAATCCATCCGTTCCCTTTCATAATAAATCCCGATGTCGATGTCCGAATTTTCCGTAGCCATCCCTGTTGCCCGGGACCCGCCCAGAACGATCCCCGCCACAAAGGAACAGGGCGCGATCTGGTCCGCAATCTGCTTTAACAGCTGTTCGATCATGATATTTCCCCCTGAAATGCAGCCAAGCTGCGATCCGGTTCCAGGCCGGACCATCCGTCACTGTATCATCGCGCCGTCCGCCCCCACCCGGTAGCCGTCCGGCGTGACGGTGTCCACGTAAAGGCGTCCCATGGTGCCGTCGGACTGGGTGTTGAAGTAATAGGATTTACCGTCGATCACCTGCCAGCCGGTGCGCATCATACCCAGCGTGCCGTCGTCCACCGGGTTTAAGTAGTAACGGTTGCCGTCCCCGTCCGTGAACCACCCCGTCACCATGTACCCGCTGCCGTCAAACCGGTACCATCGGTTGCGGATCATCTTCCAGCCGTCGGACAGCCAGCTGCCGCCGTAGAGCTGGAACCACCATCCGCCGGGGCTGTAGCGCCAGCCCTGGCCGTAAACTCCCCCCGGCCCGTTGTTGTAGTACCACCAGTCGTCGTCATCCCAGTCGTCATCGTCGTCATTCCACCAGTCCCAGGGATCGTAGGTGTACTGGGTGGTGTCCGGCACGTTAGTGTTCCAGCCCGGATAGGCGTAGATCGTGTCGCCCGATGTCTCCCTGGCGTTCCCCTCTCCCACGCCCGGGCCTCCGCTGTAATAGGAGTTCTCATTATAATACGGGTCCACGCCGGGACCTCCCCGGTAGTAATAGTCCCCCGGTCCGTAGGCCAGGGCCGGACAGACCTGCCCGGCCGTCAACACAGCCGCCACGGCAGCCGTCAGAATCCGCTTCACGTATGTTCTCATATCCTCGTCTCCACTCTCCTCGCGGCCAAATGCGGCCGTTTCTCCCCGGGCCAGTCCCCGGCTTTTGTATCATTTTCCTGTCTCAAAGTATACCACAAACACTCAGCTCGTGGAAGACCTCCCTAAGTGTTTCGGCATGTATTCTCACTAGTCACGGTCCTGAAAATGTTCACGCTTCCGGCACCTGCAGCAGGCGGGACGCAAAGAGAAAATTCAGATTGACAATCTCAATCCATGCGCATACAATAGTTGTATGTGCAATAATTGTCAGAGCAATTCACACGCCGCACCACAGGCGCGAACGACTGCTCAGAAAGGAAAACCATTCATGAAAACGTTTCTCTCCTACTTAAAGCCTTACCGCAGGCAGGCGGTGCTCGCCGTCCTCTGCATCGAGGCGGAAGCCGCCTTTGAGTTGGTCATCCCCCTGGTGATGGCCCAGATTATCGATGTAGGCGTGGCAAACGGCGACCGGCGCTACATTTTGATGAAGGGGCTTCAGATGGTTCTGTTCGCCCTGATCAGCCTGGCGCTGGGCCAGGGGTACGCCCACTTCGCCTCCACCACCGGCCAGGGGCTGGGGGCCGAAATCCGCAAGGCGGAATTTCAGAAGCTGCAGCAATTCTCCTTTGCCAACACCGACAAATTCCGCACCTCCTCCCTGGTCACGCGGCTGACCAGCGACGTCACCACCATCCAGAACTCGGTGTCCACGGGCATGCGCCCCGCGTTCCGCTCGCCGGTGATGATGCTCATCGCCCTGACCGTGTCCTTTACCATCAACGCCAAACTGGCGCTGGTGTTTTTTGTGGCCGCCCCGCTGCTGGGCGCCATACTCTTTTACATTGTCACCCATGTGCGCCCCCTGTACGGCCTCATGCAGGGGTCTGTGGACCTGGTGAACCGGGTGATTCAGGAAAATCTCACCGCCATCCGGGTGGTGAAATCCTACGTCCGCGGGGACTATGAAATCCAGAAATTCGACGAGGTGAACACCAACCTGCGGAACACCTCCGAGCGGGCCTTCCGCCTGGCCGCCCTCAACATGCCGGTGATGCAGTTCATCCTCTACGGCACGATCTTAAGCATCCTCTGGTTCGGCGGAAACTTAGCCTCGGTGGGCGGCCTCAAGGTGGGCGAGTTGACCGGCTTCCTCAGCTATGTGATGCAGGTGCTCAACTCCCTGATGATGCTCTCCAACGTGTTTCTGATGATGACCCGGTCCCTGGCTTCCTGGAAGCGGATTTCCGAGGTCATGGACGAGGAGATCGATATCCGGGACGACCAGGCCCGGGATATCCGGGTGGAGCGCGGGGACATCCGCTTCGACCACGTCTATTTCAAATATAAGGCTCAGGCGGAGGAGTACGTGCTCTCCGACATCTCCTTCCACATCGAACCTGGGCAGACCGTGGGGATCATCGGCCAGACCGGATCGGCCAAAAGCACGCTCATCCAGCTGATCCCCCGGCTCTACGAGGCCACCTCCGGCCAAATCTATATCGACGGGATTCCGGTGCAGCAATACCCCCTGCGTGAGCTGCGGGATTCCATCGCCGTGGTATTGCAGAAAAACACCCTGTTCTCCGGCACGGTGAAAGCCAACCTGCGCTGGGGGCGGGAAAACGCCACCGACCAGGAGATCGCGGAAGCCTGCCGCATCGCCTGCGTGGACGAATTCATCGACCGCCTGGAACACGGTTACGACACGGAGTTGGGCCAGGGCGGCGTCAACATGTCGGGCGGACAGAAGCAACGCCTGTGCATCGCCCGGGCCATTTTAAAAGCGCCCAAGGTCCTGATTCTGGACGATTCCACCAGCGCCGTGGACACGGCCACTGAGGCGAAAATCCGCGAGGGCCTGGCCGAGAGCCTGCCCGGCGCAACCAAAATCATCATCGCCCAGAGGATCACCTCGGTGCTCCACGCGGACCAGATCATCATTCTGGAGGACGGCCGCATTAACGCCGTCGGCAGCCATGAGACCTTGCTGGCCTCCAACCAGATCTACCAGGACATCTATTATTCTCAGCAGGAAGGGGCGAATCTGTAATGCCAAGAACAACAAATTTCAGCAGGCCCAAGGACACCAAAAAAACCGTGGCGCAGATGCTGCGCTACCTGGGACGCCACCGGTGGACCATGGCCGTGATCGCGGCTCTGGTGGCTCTCAGCGCGGGGGCCAATATCACCGGCACCTACCTCTTAAAGCCGGTGATCAACACCTATATCATTCCCGGCGATCTGCCGGGTCTGGCCCGGATGGTCATTTTCATGGCCGGACTGTACCTGACCGGGGCCGCGTCCTGCTACGGTTACAACCAGCTGATGGTCCGGGTGACCCAGAAGGTGGTCAGCGAAATCCGTTTCGACCTGTTCACCCATGCCCAGCGCCTGCCCTTAAACTACTTTGACACCCACACCCACGGGGAACTCATGAGCCGTTTCACCAACGACGTGGACACCATCACCGAGGCGTTAAACGGCAGCTTTACCATGCTGATCCAGAGCTTCATCACCATCACCGGAACCCTGATCATGCTGGTGGTGCTGGACTGGCGGCTGTCCATGATCGTTTTCGTCTTTCTGGCCTTTATGATGGCCTTTATCCGCTTTAACGGGCGGCGCAGCCGGAAATATTTCACCCAGCAGCAGAAATACCTGGGCAGTATCAACGGTTTTGTGGAGGAGATGGTGGCCGGTCAGAAGGTGGAGAAGGTATTCAACCACGAGCCCCAGGACTTCGAGGAATTCTGCCGCCGCAACGAGGCGTACCGCAAGGCTTCCACCAAGGCCCTGACCTACTCCGGCATGACCATCCCCACCATCGTGTCCCTCTCCTATGTAAACTACGCGGTTTCCGCCTGCGTGGGCGGCCTCTTCGCCATGGCCGGGCTGACGGACCTGGGAACCGTGGCCTCCTACCTGGTGTACGTGCGGCAGAGCGCGATGCCCATGAACCAGTTCACCCAGCAGATCAACTTCCTGCTGGCGGCTCTCTCCGGCGCCGAGCGCATTTTCGAGATGATGAACGAGAAGCCGGAGGTGGACGAAGGCAAAGTGACCCTGTGTAATGTGCGGGAAAATGCGGACGGCGCCCTGTCGGAGTGCGACGGCTACAGCCCCAAACACGCCTGGAAAGTCCCCTCTGCGGACGGAAGTTCCTTCACCCTGGTCCCCTTAAAGGGCGACGTCCGCTTTGAACATGTGGTGTTCGGCTACACGCCGGAGGCGAAGGTGTTAAACGACATCAGCCTTTACGCCAAGCCGGGGCAGAAAATCGCCTTCGTGGGCTCCACGGGCGCCGGTAAGACCACGATCATCAACCTGATCAACCGCTTCTACGAGATCGGCGGCGGCCGCATCACCTACGACGGCATCGACATCCGGGACATCCGCAAGGACGACCTGCGCCGCTCCCTCTCCGTGGTCATCCAGGACACCCACCTGTTTACGGGCACCATTGCGGACAATATCCGCTACGGGCGTTTGGACGCCACGGACGAGGACGTGAAGGCCGCGGCCAAGGTGGCCAACGCCCACTCCTTCATCCGCCGCCTTCCCGACGGCTACAACACGGTGCTGCACAGCGACGGCGGCAACCTGTCCCAGGGCCAGCGCCAGCTTTTGGCCATCGCCAGAGCCGCCATTTCCCGGCCCCCGGTGCTGATCCTGGATGAGGCCACCAGCTCCATCGACACCCGGACGGAAAAGCTGATCGAGAAGGGTATGGACGCGCTGATGGACGGCCGCACGGTGTTCGTCATCGCCCACCGCCTGTCCACGGTGCGAAATTCCAAAGCCATCATGGTGCTGGAGAAGGGCTCCATCATCGAGCGCGGCAGCCACGAGGAGCTGTTGGAGCAGCAGGGGCGGTATTACAAGCTGTACACGGGACAGTTTGAGTTGGAATAAGGGGACGGATCGTGATATACTTTAAGAAAACATTGCGGGAGATCCGGTCGAAGAATCCGGCAGGGCCCAGGCCCGGCGGTTCTGCAAATGGAAAGGAAGTATGGGAATGATTGATAAAAAAGAGATACGGAAAATGCTGGTCCGGACGGAGCGGGCGCGCAAGTCGGTTCTGCAGCCCTATTTCGCGGAGATCGGTCTGCCCCTGGGCCAGGGCCACGTGCGCATCCTGGAATCCCTGCTGGCCGCGGATCATATCACCCAGAAGGAGCTGGCCGACCGGTGCCATGTGGACGTGACCACCATGTCCCGCTCCCTGGACCGGCTGGAGGAGGCGGGCTTTCTGGAGCGCCGCCGGGACCCGGGCAACCGGCGCTCCTTCCTGGTCTGCCTGACGCAGTCCGGGGTGGAGGAGGCGCACAAGGTCCTGGAAATCCTGGCGGAGCTGGATGAGCGCATCTGCCGCGACTTTGACGCAGCGGAGATGGAACAGCTGTACCGGAGCCTGGAGAAAATCTGCCGGAATCTGGAGAACTGACAGAGCCTAGAACAGCGAGAGCTGCTCGTAGTCCCGGTCCTGATCCAGCTCCGGCGGCCGCCCCGCCAGGAACGCTTCGGTCCGGTCCCCGTCCAGAATCCAGTCCCGGACCTGCTCCCGCCCGATCACCAGGGGCATGCGGTCGTGGACGCCGCGCATGGAGCTGTTGGCTTCCGTGGTGAGAATACAGAAATTCCATCCGTCCTCCCCCGGGCTGTAAAAACCGGCCATATACAGGGCCGGCAGGCCCTTCCGGTAAAAGGACACCTTCTGCTTCTCCCGGTCCCACTCATAGAACCTGGCAGCAGGGACCGCCAGCCGCCGGGAAGCCACGCTGTCCCGGAACATCCGCTTTTCCAGGGCGGTCTCGGCCCGGGCGTTGATGACGGTGGTCTTGTGATAGGAATCCGGCAGGCCCCAGCGCTGCAGTGCGGGCGCCAGACGGTTGTCCGCCCCTGCCGTGATCACCAGGGACTGGTTGGTGGGCCGGATGTCCTGTCCGCTCCGGTTCCATTTCCAGCCGGAAAACATCCGGTCCAGGTCCCCGAACAGTTCTTTCAGCTCCCTCCACATTTCCTGATCAATACAGAATCTGCTGCACATGTGTTTTTCCTCCTTCACTGTTACGGTTCACAGCACCGCGGGAAAGCGCGGTTCTGCGAACCGTAACACGCTACGCGATGCACAGAAACGGCAAAAAGCGCCGTTTCGCGCCGCTATCCTCGGGTTTTCTGTGACTTCCGCTGCGCTCCACTCACAAAAAACACCTCGCGGGATATTGCCTGTAAACAGTAACCCTTCACACACCCTGTTTCCGGTAGCATTCCCGCTTCCGGTCAATCCTATCCCGCCGGCGATTTCCCGCCTCACCCCCGGCCGGTCTCATTTTCCCACCCACTCCGGCGCATAATCCGGTCCAACGCCCAATATACTTAAACTAAAACCACTCCGGTGATCATCCATATGAAACGCAAACATTTAAAACATCTGGCGGGCACCCTGCTCATCTTTACCATGGCCTTTTTTGTGGGCGCAGGCGCAGGCAAATTCGTGCAGTCCCGCAAAGAAAAAGCCGTGTCCGCCTCCGCGGAAGGCAACTGGGGCCTAAGCTTTCCCCAGGAGGGCCAGACCCCCGTCGGCAACGCCACCCCGGACTATCTAAAGCAGTTCGGCGCCTACTATGTCCAGAACACCGACGACAAGGTGCTGTATCTGACCTTTGACGCGGGTTATGAAAACGGCAACACCGCTCCCATTCTGGACGCTTTAAAGAAGCACAACGCGCCCGCCACATTTTTTGTGGTCGGCAACTACATTTCCACCAGCCCGGACCTGGTGAAGCGCATGGTGGCCGAGGGCCACACCGTCGCCAACCACACCAACCACCACCCGGACATGTCCAAAATCTCCACCAAGGACGCCTTCGCCAAGGAGCTGAACGACCTGGAAGCACTGTACCAGCAGACCACAGGCCAGCCCATGAAGAAATACTACCGGCCGCCCCAGGGAAAATACAGCGAGAGTAATCTGAAAATGGCCAACGAGATGGGCTACAAGACCTTCTTCTGGAGCCTGGCCTATGTGGACTGGATTCAGGATAAGCAGCCCACCAAGGAGGAAGCCTTCAAGAAGCTGCTGGGCCGCGTCCACCCCGGCGCCATCATCCTGCTCCACAGCACCTCCTCCACCAACGCCGCCATCCTGGATGAGCTGCTGACCAAGTATGAGGAGATGGGGTACACCTTCAAATCCCTGGACGATCTGGTCAGCACGCCGGTGATGTAGGGGGACGGGAAATGATCGGGAAACACTCAACGGGGGCTTCCACAGGCCTGGCGTTTATGGTATAATTAAGGAAACGTATCTCTTGTCATCAACCTGCCGGTTGGTGACACGGTACTATTAAGCTGACAACCAATCCATGTCACCATCGTACCAGACGCCAGGAGGTGTTGCAATGAAAAAGTTCCTTGATTACGCCGACCAATACATACAGGAATCCGACTGGAAGATGATCGCAGCCCTGAAACTCTGTCTGCTCTCCCTGGGAATCTGCCTTGGGCTGTCCCTGCCGGGGGAGAAGAAAAAACCGGTGTTCGCCATTGCGGCGGCCGTGTTCATCGTCACCTACATCCCGCTGATGGCCAAATTCGTAACGCTCCTCTGCCGCGACGCCAGGGAGTCTTAAGGTCCACTGTTTCCAATCAGCATCCAATTCCAAAAGGCTTGCGTTTCCGCCCACTAAGGGCGGTCCGCAAGCCTTTTTCTGTAAAATCCCGCAAACACCAGGGAGGTGCAAAGCGCCGCCAGCACGTCGGAGACGGACTCCGCCAAAAAGATGGTGGCCACCGGCCCGGGCTGTCTGACCAGATCCGCCACCGGAGCCGCCAGACGGGCCGCGCTCTCCAGCCCGCCGAACGCCGCGGGCATGATGTAGATCAGAGGCACCAGCAGGATGATTTTGCGCAGGCAGGCCAGAATCAGCGATATTTTCGCCTGTCCCAGCGCCATAAAGGACTGTTGGCAGCAAATCTGCGCCCCGAAGGTGGTTCCGCCGATCACATACAGCGGCAGCGCCCATGCGCAGAGCCGCAAAAGCTGCTCGTCCTCGGTAAATATCTGTGAAAATCCCCTGGGCACCGCCATAAAAATCACGGACATCACAACGGTATAGCTCAGGCAGAGCACCACGGACAGCTTGAAGCTATTCCGCACCCGCCTGAAATTCCCGGCCCCGTAGTTGTAGCTTAAAATGGGCTGGGCCCCCTGGCAGATGCCCTGCACAGGCAGGGTCACGAACTGCCACAGGCTGAACAGCACCGCGATGGTGCTCACCGCCATGGTGCCGCCGTATTTTAACAGCTGGTTGTTGAAGGAAATCTGCACCAGGCCCTCGGTGGCGCTCATGGTAAAGGGGGAAACGCCCAGCGCCATGATGGGCAGCAGCACCTTTAACCGGATTTTCAGGTACTTTCTCCGAATCTTCAAAATGCTCTTGTCGCTGAACAAAAACTGCAGGGCCCAGACTGCGGACACGCCCTGTCCCATCACCGTGGCGATGGCCGCGCCCTTAACGCCCATGTGGAACACGTTGATAAACAGCGCGTCCAGAAAAATGTTTAAAACCGCCCCGATCAGGACCGTGCACATGCCGATTCCGGCGAATCCCTGGGTAGTGATATAGGAATTCATACCCAGGGCGATCATCACGAACACCGTGCCCAGCGCGTACAGCGTGATATACTCCGCGGCCATCCCCAGGGTGCTCTCATCCGCGCCGAAGAGCAGCAGAAGCGGCTCGTGAAACAAAAGAATCGCGGCGGTCATGATGACCCCCGCCGCGATCAGGGCTGAGAAGCTGGTGCCCAGAATCTCCTCCGCCCCTTTCTGGTTTTTCTGTCCCATTTTGATGGCGCAAAGCGGCGCTCCTCCGATGCCCAGAAGCCGCGTCACCGCCGTGATCAGGGTGATGACAGGCAGGGAAACGCTGAGTGCCGCCATGGCGCTGGTGCCGTTTTCGATGCGGCCGATAAAAATACGGTCCACCATGTTGTAGATGATGCTCACCAGCTGCGCGATAATCGCCGGGATTGACAGCTCCAGCATCAGAATGCCCAGGGGCTTTACCGCCAGTTTATTCTCTTCCATCTCTCACAGTTCCCCGCTTTACAGCTCGTAAAACGGCTCCAGGCCCTCGATCGCCTTCTGGCCCAGATCGGAAACCGGCGTGGCCATATACAGGTACATGCCCTGCATGTAGGGCTGTGCGATGCGGGCGATTCCTCCGAAAATGGCCTCGTCCTTACCCTGATGCTCCAGAACGAACATGCAGCCCTTGCGGTCTCCCTGGATCACGCCCTGCATGTACGCCTTTTTCACCGGCTGCTGCTTGAGGAACTCGGTGATCTCTTCCAGCATCTTCTCGGGATAGCTGGAAAGCTCGTGGAATTCCATGGGCGCATTGGATGCCGCCTGCTCGGGGTGGTTGCGCTCGTAGGTCAGCTGCTGGCGCTTCAGGTAGGCTGCCTGCTGCTGCTTCAGGGCAGTGATCACCTGGCGCTCGATGCGGATGTTCTCACCGAAGGGATTGATCACGAAACCGGCCGCGTCCTTGTCCTGGAGAACCATACCCGCATAGTCGTCAAAGGTCATGCCGACCACGTGCTGGCCTTCCCTCAGCTCCCACTTCTGCATGGACTTCCAGTCCGAGAAAGCGGGGAAAAATTTCTCCCCCTTGTCGTTGTGGATGTCCGGGAAGGAGATGGTTGCGTCCTCGCTGAACTTTAAGTTGCCCTCCTCGTCCACATCCGGCTCGGGGTTAAAGGAGGCCGCCGTCAGATAGCGCGCCTTCACAACCTCCTGCATAAATTCTCCCTGGCGCTCCGGGGTGGGATCATACTGCACCAGGTGAAACGCCTGAATCAGGTCCGGGTTTTTCAGTGATTTAAAATCTGCCATGTTCTGTTCCTTTCTTCTCTCTGTGTTGTATAAGCGCTGCGGCTCACAAGGTGAACCGCGGCGCAGAAATCTCTCTGCTCTCCGCAAATGCGCTCCGGACAATCCGGTACCGCCCTCCGGCCGCCGCAGCGGTTATCCCGCGGCCAAATCATACAATTTGCCCGGCGTTAATGCTGCACGGGCCTTGGACGGTATTTCCTCATGCGGTAAAAATAGTAGGGTACGATGGGAACCAGCGCCGCCAGCCAGGCCGCCGGGTCCGCGAAGCACACGCCCACATACCCGAAGGGCCGGACCACGGCCGCCACCACGGCGAACCGGGCCGCCAGCTCAAAGACGCCGCCCAGCATGGGCACCAGGCCGTAGCCCAGTCCCTGCAGCGCATTCCTGTATAAGAAAATACTACCCAAAAACGGATAACACCATGCTACTGTTTTAAAATAAACCATGGAGGCGTTCAGCACGTCGGTCTGAGAGCCGTCCACAAAAATCCTCACCAGATACGGCCCGGTGAAATGGATCACTATAATCATCACCGCGCTCCAGACAAGCACCAGAATCTGTGTGACCTTCACGCCCTGGTGCACCCGCTCGATATTGCCGGCGCCCCGGTTCTGCCCCACATAGGTGGCGATGGTTGCGCCAAAGGACACGAAGATGGTGGATACCATGCTCTGAATCTTACCCGCCGCGGAGAATCCGGCGATGTACACGGCGCCGAAGGCATTGACCGCGCCCTGCACGATGATGGTGCCGACGGCCGTGATGGAAAACTGCAGGCCCATGGGAATTCCCATGCCAAGCAGCTGGCTTACCGCCCGCAGATCCGGCGAAAAATCCTGTCTGCTGAGCCGTAAAATGTCAAACTTCCGGATAATATAAATCAGGCACAAAAGCGCCGACACCGCCTGGGCGATCACCGTGGCGTAACCGCAGCCCACCACTCCCATGTGGAAATACACGATGAACACCACGTCCAGGACCACGTTGAGCACCCCGGAAATGATCAGGAAATACAGCGGCGATTTGCCGTCCCCCAGGGCCCGCAGCACCGCGGCCAAGGCGTTGTAGGCGGCCGTCACGGCCAATCCGGCGTAGATCACCGCCATGTAAGCTCCCACGTCCCCGATGATCTCCTCCGGCGCGTTCATCAGGCGCAGAATGGGATAATTAAAATATTCCAGGGCCGCCGTCATCACCACCACGAACAGGATACACAGGAAAATGGACATGGCGATGTAATGGCGCATGCGGTCGTATTTCTTCGCCCCGAAATGCTGGGCCACCAGAATGGAGAACCCGCTGGTCAACCCGTTGAGCCATCCGATCACCAGGAAAATCAGGGAACTGGTGCTCCCGATGGCCGCCAGGGCGTTGACTCCGATAAACCTTCCGGCGACGATGGAGTCCGCCAGGTTATAAAACTGCTGGAAAACATTTCCAAGACAGGTGGGGATCATAAAATAGATAATCAGCTTCACCGGATTCCCGGTGGTCATATCGTTTGTCATAGTGCGAATGCCTTACCTTCTGTCTGTTTCGTTTGATCAAAATGGGGATGAATCCGCGCCCGCCCGGTGGGGCCGCTGCCGGCGCCATTCCATATAGTATAGTCTAAAACGTGTTTTTTTACAATCCCTTATTGTGTTCCCAAAAACGTGCGGATATTATCCAGCACCTTTTTGCTCAGCAATTCGAATGCCTGGGCGGTCCGTCCGGCGGATACGCCGGGACAGATCACAGCCGGATTCTCGGCCAGAGCCGGATCGCCCAGCGCGCCAATCGTGTCGCACACAAAGGTATTTCCCCCAGCATTCAGCCAGCGCTCCAGGGCCTTCACATCGTGACCCGGGCCGATGGAGGTGTTGAATAAAATCTTTCCGTTTCCCAACTGTGCGAACGCCTCGCCGTCCAGCAGGATCACGTTCTTATTAAGACAGGTAAACACCACGTCGCATTCCCGCAGAAGCTGGTCCAAAGGCTGATAGCGCAAACCCGCCGCCTCCCGGTCCTCCTTTCGGGTACGGCTGTAATAGCGCGCGTCCGCGCCCATAAACATCAGGGCCTCGGCGATCATGGCCCCGGACACGCCCAGGCCGATGATGCCCGTCTTTAACCCGGTGATCTCCAGGGGCAGCTCCCGCCACATGGGGCGGTCATAACCGTGCAGAAGGCGCACCAGCTCGCAGAGCACAAACTCCACCACGCCCCGGTCCCCGTAATCCCGGATGCCCAGCACCGTGATGCCGTGCTCCCTGGCATAGGCGATATCCACATTGGCGCTGGCCTCCGAGTACAGGCTGCAGCACATTCCCACATAGCGGACCTGCGGGCAGCGCTCCAGCACCTCCCGGCCGATTCTGGAGGTATAACTCACCAGCACCCCGTCCGCATCCCCGATGCGGCGCACGATCTCATCGTCATCCGACGGGATATCCCCGTAAAACGCCACTTCCTCCGCGTACGTTCTCAGTTCCTCTTCCGCCTCTTTCACCAGGCTCACCGGCTCAATGGCCACGATCTTCCGAAACATATCATTTCCTCCTCTTTCAGACGCTCTTAAAACACAATCGGAGACACGAGATTGCGCAGCACCGCCACCAGGCTCCAGCCTGCGATGGCGCTGGTGCTGGAATAGATGTCCACCACAGCCTTCACCCCGTCGATCTCCGAGGTAATCCTGTGATCGTCCCCAACAAAACCCGGAACGCTGTAAATATCCATGCGCATGCGCTCCGGGTCCGCCGCGGCCAGGGAAGCGGCCACCGCCACATTCACCTTGGTGGGCAGAAGGCCGATGGCTTCCTTAGCATTTCCCTCAAACACATGTCTCTCCTCTTCACCGGCCAGCAGAGACTCCTCAAACAGCGGCGTGTTCATCAGCGACTTCGGCCCCTTGTGGGTCTCGATCCCCGCCTTCGCCTGTCCCATCAGCGCGATGGTGCGCAGCACATCGAAACCGCCTACCGCGCCGGAGGCGATATGTACCCTCACCCCGTTGGCCGCAGCCGCTTTCCCCACCTGCTCATAAAAGTTCCGGTCCGCAAAGGCCCCGATGGACAGCACCACCAGCCCGCACTTCGCCTCCAAAATCCGCACCGCATAATCCCGCACCGCGGCCACGGAAGCAGCCTCCGCAATATAATCCGGTTTCCGGTCCAAAAGCTCGCCGATGGAACCGCAGGGCGCGCACCCCGCCCGCTCTGCCAGCGCCCCGGTTTTCTCCGGCGTGCGCCCCATTATCCCCACCAGCTCATATTCCGGCAGCAGCCCCTTCTCAAAGGCCTCCACCACAATCCCCGCCAGATAACCATTTCCAAGAATTCCCAGTCTCAATTTTCCCATCACAACCTCCATGCCGCCCAAACCACCCGCGGCCCATTTCATATTCTCCGGCTCCACCGTCCGGACGCCATTCCATTATAATATAAATCCCCCAAAACAGCCACCCGTCAATCACAATATTTTTCCATCCCCTCAGTCCCCGGCAACAGCTCCCACGGCGGAAAAATCAACACGGGAAGCTGCGTCAATCCCACTTGTAAGCGGGTTTCGTATCAATTTTTACATCGACCGGACTCTCTCCGGGGTCTTTTTATATCTGACAAGAATACATGCCAAAACGCTTAGCGGGGTCTTTCACGAGCCTGATGTTTATGGTATAATTAAGGAAACGTATCACTTATCGTCACCCGTGCCGGATGACGACAATGTACAATAGAAGTATCGAAAGGGGGACACGATTATGCGTAACATTCTGATTCTCTCAAGCAACGCGCAAATTTGCACTCAGGCAACCGACCTCCTGAAGCAGGCCGGATACTCGCACATTTACACCGCCGCGGACAGCCGCCAGGCATTTCCCATGATCTACCGTTTAAACCCCAAGCTGATCATCGTAGACCTGGAGCTTCCGACCGATGAAATCATGAATCTGCAAAAGACCCTCTCCGGACCTCTCATGCAAATCACCCTGTTCATCGCGCCGCACCAGCACATAGACGAGGCGGTCCTAAGGCTTGGCCAGCACGGCTACACCCATTTCGTCATCCACCCCATCGACCGCCGTCTGTTCCTAAGCGCCGTGCGCGAAATCGTCGCCGCCCACCCCTAACCCACCCAACGTCGCCCCCACAGCCCGGTGACGCCACCATCCAACCACATTCCAAAGAAGGGACCCAACACCCATGATACGTCTCAGACCCTACAACAAAACCGACGCCGAAAAAATCGTCACCTGGAGCCAAGACGAGCGCGCGCTGCGTCTCTGGTCCGCCGACGCCCTCTGCGAATTCGGATATCCGCTCCGCCCGGAGCATCTCAACGAATACTATGACCGGCAGGCCGGCAACCCCAACCTCTGGCAGATGACCGCCACAGACGAGGGCAACCGGCCCGTCGGCCATTTTACCATGCGCTACCTTGGCCCGGAGACCAACACCGTCCACCTGGGCTTCATCATCCTGGACCCATCCCAACGCGGCCAAGGACAAGGCCGAGCCATGGTCCTTCAGGCCCTGCGCTACAGCTACGACATTCTCCTCGCGGACCAAGTCACCCTCTACGTCTTCCTGGACAACCCCGCCGCCTACCGCTGCTACGAGTCCGCCGGATTCCACCGCGACCCCACCGGCGACAAATCCTTCCCCATCCAAGGCCACCCCCACCCCTGCGCCAAACTGTACCATCACCGCCCCCA
>NZ_CABJCG010000027.1 GCF_902364025.1 Enterocloster lavalensis | reverse complement strand
AATCCATTTAAAATCGACTTCGTCGATGGGATTTTTGCCTGCAAGCTTAGGTTTTCATACGGTCAGCGCAGCAAGTGCGCAGACCTACTGAACAGTTACCAAGATAGAACCATTATATACCCATTCGTACGGGACGCCAACTAAAAATAGCGTTAACTCCCGGAAGCCATAAAGGGGTCGCGTGTTTCGAAGTCCGTTTCCGTTCCGGCCTGCGGCTCCTCCCCCCAGCAGAATATCTTCACATACGCCTGCTCTGTTTTTGCGTAAAATACGGCGGCCAGATGGTAACGTCCCGGGTTGGCGAAGGCCCGGGCCGCCTGGCTGCGGGACAGGTTCATATTGCTGAAGCTGCCGCCCCGGGTGGATTTCACCTCGTAGTATTCCCATAATTCTCCATTTTTTAGGATCCCGATATCAAATCCGCTCTGCTTGTGATGCGCCGTGTCCATGAGCCGGACTTCCAGCCGTTCCTCCCCGGGGCCGTCCGGAATCAGCACCGAACTCTGTCCGTCCTGTTCCACCAGGCGGGCGCCTTTGTCCTGGAAGCGCCGCACCAGATAGTCCCGGACAAACCGCTCCCCCCACTCCCCCGCTTCCCTGCGTTCCCGGGCCTCGGTGTCCGGCAGGCCCGCAAATTCCCACTCCGGGTCCACATCCGTCCCGCCGTCCCCGGCCTGTAACAGAAATTCCAGCTGTTCCAGCCGGGCTGCGCCCGCCAGCTCCAGAAGCCGGTCTAATCGGGCGGCTTTGCGGTCCCTGCTCTCCAGATACCCCTGGTCGCAGAGCAGAAACCGTTTGGGATACAGGCGTTTAAACTGGGCTGCGGCTTCCGCCGGATTTCCCTGCATCCACTCGAACAGGCGGTGAAGGCTCTGACGCCTGCCCTCCTCTCTCTCCCGGGAAGGCGACTCCAGGTCTTCCATGATCCGGTCCTCCAGCTGCCTGGCGGCCGCCTCTTTTTCCATCACCGGCATTACCGGCACCCGGCATTTAAATCCCGCCAAGGTCCCCTTTAAGTCCAATCCCAGGTCCCCGGCCACTTCCTTGACCGTTTCGTCCACGCCCCCGTCGAGCCACAGATTCCACGGGCGGCACAGCATTCCCTTCTGATTTGGAAATACGCCCCCTCTGCGCTTCCGGTAATGGACCAGACTGTCCCCGCCCACGCGCCAGGCCAGCTCCGCCAGACGTGAGTACCAGGCGAGCGTCTCCTCCTCCGTCCGGTTTAACCGCGCGGCGATCTCCGGCAGTTCTCTTCCCACCCGGTTCTCCCCCGAAAGGGTATCGAGAATCATCCGAAGCGCAAATTCGTCGGATTTCCACCACAGCCGGACGCCCTGAACCGGGATATCCACAGCTTCCGGCATTGAATCCCCAAAAAACGCCTGACAGACCTGGTAAAGCTCCCGCCTCTGCCCCGCGCTCTCCGCCGACTCGTCCCGGAGAGCCGCCACGGTGAGAATCGCCTGGCGGTACGTGCTCTGCTCTCCCATGCCGTAATAGTACAGCCGGTCGTTGACAAGTTCCGCCACCTCAGCCACCGACAGCTCCCGGATCAGCAGGTCCGGGTCGTCCAGCTCTGGGTCCAACACCGTTTTCTCCAAGGGCACTCCCACCTTTACAGCCGCCTGAAACAGTCCCTGGGGAATCGCACCGGCTCTCCTGGCCGCGGCCGCCCCGATCAGCCCTCCCTCCCGGTTCAGGAAAATATTGTACTCTCCCGCCGCAACGCCGCGGTAGAGAGCGGGGTCCTGTTTGATCAGATCGCGGAAAGCTTTGAGCCAGCGCTTGGCCTGGGCCAGGCGGGGAGATAGGGTTGGGAAACCTGCGGGATAGGTGGACGAGGCGGTGAGGTCCGCGGGACGGGTGGATGATACGGCGGCGGCCGCGGGTGGGGCGGACGATACGGCGGCGGCCACGGGCAGGGCGGACGATACGGCGGCGGCCGCGGGCGGGGCGGACGATACGGCGGGGACCGCGGGCAAGGCGGACGATACAGCGGCGTCCACGGGCAGGGCGGGCGATACGGCGGCGGCCGCCTCCTCCTGCCTGAGCCGCGCGGCCAGAATATCCAGTTTTCCCCAGGAACACAGCTGTTTTAAAATCTGTTCCGCATTCACCCGGCATTCCGGCAGCAGCTCCTCCCAGTAATGCAGCTCTTCTTTATCCGGCAGAGGCTTCTGATCGTTCCGCCGCCGAAGCAGCTCCCACAGTTCTTTTGTGAGCTCCGGGTAATCCGGCCCGAAGGCAGGCACGCACACCGCCGCCTCCCCTATCGGCCCAAGAACCGGTATCCGCCTGCCCTCTGCATCAGTAAAGAGAGGTTTCCGGCACAGCCGGAAACGCAGCCCGTTTAATTTTCCTGCAATCCATGGGCCGGAAAGCCAGACGCGTTCAGGAACCGGCGGTATCTGCAGCAGCCGGAAAAGCTCCCCGGTTCCCCATCCCGCCAGACAATCCGCCAACTGTTCCAGCTGGCGTCCCGCCTCCCCCAGGAGACGTTCGTTTTGGCGTACCTCGGGAATATCCCTGGCGGTGAGGTAGATGCCGTCCCGCGGTTCCGTCGGTTCAAAGGCCGTGCTGTTTACCACCGCCGGAAAGGGGAACGCCTCCGTGCCGATCAGAGGAAAGCAGCAGAACAGGCGGGCGCACCCGCTCCCCGGCCCCATCACCCGCACAGGCCGCAGATTCCGGTCCGCCTGCACCCGCACCGCGGTCTGTACCCCTGCGTCGGATGCGGTGAGATAATAACGGCGCTGTGCTGTTTTTCCGGGATTCCACATGGGCCGGTCCTCACCCTCTCCCCCACTCTCACAGCACTCCGTGACAGCCACGTACAATCCACTGGATAACCTGTCGGGCCAAAACTCCGCCTCAGACGGCTGGCATTCTGCCTCCCTCCTCATCTCCTCCATCCCAATCCTGCGGTAACGCACGTCCTCCCCGTTCCACTCGTCCCGCAGCCGGATGCCGCGCACGCCCACGCCAAAGGCCAGCATATAGTGCACATTTTCCTTCAAATCCCGGATTCCGGCCAGGGCTGTCTCCACGCCCCGCTCGTCTAACAGATAGGAGAACACCGTGTTCAGCTCCCCTTCCCGCGAGTCCCAGCAGTCCGGGACCAGGTCCAGGCTTTCCAGCTCCCCCAGGGCCAGATCCAGCCCCTCCTCGATCTCCCGCAGCGTGGTTCCGCTCCGATCCAGCAGAATCCGAAAGCGCTTGCAGCCCTCCCCCTCCTCCTGAATCACGGAGCGGACCTCCACTTTCCGGGACAGGAGATGGGTGGTCATAAATCCGGTTCCGAAGCGCCCGGTGCTCTCCCGCCCTTCTTCCCGCGGCCCCCGCTCCTTTCCCGACACCTGATTCACCAGGGAGGTCAGGGTCAGCACGTTAAACGGACGGCCGCTGTGGGAGAATTCTAACCTCCAGCCCTCCCCGTCCCGCTTCAGGTGGATGAAGATTTCCACCTCCTCCCCCTGCGCCGCGTCCCCTGCGTTCTGAATCAGCTCCCACACCCATCTCCTGGGGCTGTTCTCATTGACCTCCATCATCAACCGGTGAATGCTGTCCAGTATTTTGGTGGACACCGCTTTCCGGTGGATGCGCACTCTGTTTTGCTCAAATAATTTGCTATAGCTCATATCCCTGCTCCTTTTCCCCGCTTCTCATGATCCGCAGCGCATTTCCTCAATTATACATTGTCGGCAGCCACAGGCTGTCGATAAGAGATGCGTTTCCTTGATTATACCGGAAGCCCCTCATGTCCACGAGTGCGCGTGGGCGTCTCAGCGTCGTGCCCCCGCATTTCCGATAGAAAAAGAGGCGCAGAGCCGACAAAAATCTCATTTTTTGTCATCTCTGCGCCATAAACCTGACCATTCCGGCCAGCGGAAGCAACCGATCTGCGCAGCCCGGCCGCGCATTCCATCCCCATTTCATCCGCCCATCAAACGGGTCACCTTTCCGGTCATTTTATGCTATAATGAAGGAAACGTATCTCTTATCGACAGCCTGCGTCTGCCGACAATGTATAATGAAGGAAACGTACCTCTTATCGACAGCCTGCGTCTGCCGGCAATGTATAATAGACAACATGGTATGAATCGCCCGCCAAACGGCTGGTGACATTGTGCGGTATCATGCCAACAGCTCCCCTCTATGCAACAGCGCATCATTGGAATCACACACAGAAGGAAGGCATACATATGAACTTAAACCAACTACGTTACGTGATCAAGGTTGCCGAGACCGGCTCCATCAACCGGGCTGCCAGCAATCTTTTCATCTCACAGTCCGTGCTCTCCACCTCCATCCGCAACCTGGAAAATGAACTGGGCCACGAAATTTTCATCCGCTCCTCCAAGGGAATCGAGATCACGCCCTACGGACGGATTTTTCTGTCCTACATCACACCCATTGAACAGCAGCTGCAGCTCCTGGACGGTTTTCTGTACCGGGAACGGACGCCCTCCAACCAGACCTTGTCCGTGGTCTCCAGCGGTTTCCCCTTTGTCACCCACATCTGCGCCAATCTCTACCAGAAGTACGTGGAGGACGGGCTGCACATCAAGCAGCAGGAAAACTTCGGCAGCGAGGCCATGAGCATGGTTTCCAACCAGCTGGCCGACGTCGGGGTGGTGCGGCTCTGGGACTGCTACCAGAGCGTGTACAAGCGGCAGTTTGAGTCCATGAAGCTGGAGTTCCACCCCATCGTATCCCTCAACATCGCCATCACCGTGGGGCCCAACAACCCGCTCTTTGAGCACGACCAGGAGTACGTGACCCCGGACATGCTCTCCGATTACCCTATGGTCCTGTACGACTACATGGACACCGGCCCATTTTCGGACATCAACCGGCGGTTGAACTTAAAGTCCAGCTCCAGCCGCATCTCCACCTCGTCCCGGGCGGCCATCTACGAGGCCATCGCCTACACGGACGCCTATTACCTGAACTCCGACTACAGCGTCTGCCCCTACTTTGAAATGGACGGCAATATGCGCTATCTGCCTCAGCGCACCCTGCGCTTAAAAGACTGCGGCATCAAGTCCGTGATCGGCTGGATCAAAAGAACCGACCAGCCCCTGGCGCCGGTGGCGCAGGAAATGGTCGGTATGTTTTACGAGTATTTAGCGGTGGACGATTCGCCGGAGATTTTAGCGGAAGACTGGTGAACCCAGCACCCGCCCGCGGCGGACCGGCCGGAATACTCCCCGCTCCACCGCCGCCTCCCCGGAGATGAACACCCACACAATCCCCTCCGGCTGCACGGCCGGCCGCTCAAAGGTTCCCGTCTCCCGGATTTTCTCCGGGTCAAAGATCATCACGTCCGCCTCATATCCGCTCTTTAACAGCCCCCTTCCCGCGATACCGAAATGCTCCGCGGGCAAGGAGGTCATTTTCCGGATTCCCGCCTCCAGCGGCAAAAGCCGTTCGTCCAGCAGATACTTCCGGATCATGCGCGCAAATCCCCCGTAATTGCGGGGGTGGGGTTTTCCCGCCGCCATGGGGCCAGTGTAGCTTCTGGCAAACGCGTCGGTGCCGATGGTGCACAGCGGGTCCTTCATGAAGCGCCGCAGGTCCCCCTCGCAGAGAGCGTGATAGACGATGCCCGCGTTGGCTCCGGTGTCCCCCAGAACCTGGATCACCGCCTCCGCGTCGTCCACGCCCAGCGATTCCCCGATTTCCCGGATGCTCTTGCCCTCGTACCGCATGTTTCCGCCTGCGGCGGACACCACGATATTTCCGCTGCCGAAGTTTTTCAGCATGTTGTCCCAATCCGCCTCCCCAAGGCGGCCGCGGATCCGGCCCAGAATCTGCGGATTTTTCATGGCCTCATAGTCGTCCTCCAGGCCCAGCTCCAGAATCTCCGGCGGCAGCAGCGTGCGCAGACCGCAGGAACCGGCGGTGTAAGGGTACACGTCAAAGGTGATGTCCACGCCCTGGTCCACAGCCCGGTGAATGAGTTCCAGGCACATTTCGCTCTTACCGTGGTTGGCCGCCCCCGAAGCCTTCAAGTGGGAAATGTGGCCCCGGCAGCCGCTGTCCCGGGCAATCGCTATGACCTCCTGGATGGACTCCTGCACCCGGTCTGCCTCGTCCCGCATGTGGGAGTTGTAGATTCCTCCAAAGGGCGCAATCACCCTGCTGAGTGCGGTCAGCTCCTCCCTGGACGCAAACATGCTGGGCACGTAGGTCAGTCCGGTGGAGAGCCCGTAGGCCCCGGCCTCCATACTCTCCCGCAGCATCCCCTTCATGCGGTCCAGCTCCCCGGGAGAGGCCGCCCGGTTCCCGTATCCCACGGCATCCACCCGCAGGTTGGCGTTGCCCACAAAGAGAGCCATGTTGGTGGTGTTTCCGCTGCGGTTCATCCGGTCCCGGTATTCCGCAAAGCTGCAGGGACGGATGGGAGACGCGTCCGGCAGGCGGTACTCCTTTCGTTTTACATATTCTTCCAGATTATCCTGCCCGATGGGGGCGGGGCTGTCCCCGCACAGGCCGCACACGTCCGTGGTCACGCCCTGCATGATCTTTCCCTCCGCGTCCGGACAGTCTTTGGCGTACATGTCGGTGTGGCAGTGGGCGTCGATCAGTCCCGGGCAGACCACCAGGCCCTCCGCCGGGATCACCCGGGCGTTGTCCTGCCCGTCGATTTTGCCGGAGGGGCCGGCATACGCGATCTTGCCGTCCCGCACCGCCACATCCCCCAGATAACCCGGTTTACCGGAGCCGTCCACAATCAGACCGCCCCGGATCAGCACGTCATAGTTCATATCCTCACTCCCCTTCACATGTCCCCATCAGACGGACCATTTCATCCAGACAGCTGTAAAATCTTCCCAGCGACGGCAGTTCCACATACTCCTCAGGCCCGTGATGCCCGGCACCCGCGGGGCCAAACTCCACGGATGGGATTCCGGCCGCCTGGAAAAAGACCGTGTCGGCGGCTCCGTGCTGGGCGAAACGCACACAGTCCGTTTTCGTGGCAGCCGCCACCGCCCGGTCCAGGCGGGCCAGGAAGGGATCGTCCTCGGCCAGAGCCACCGCCTCCACAGTGCCCGTCACCTCGATTTCCGCCGTGGGGTCCAGAGCCCGGATCTGACGCAGCATCTCCCCGGTATCCTCCCCGGGCAGATACCGGATGTCCACCACCATCTCCGCGTAATCCGGAACCTGGTTCATCACCACGCCGCCCCGCACCATGGACAGGTTCACGCTGGCGCCGTCGAAATAGCGGTTTTTGTGAGTGACAAAGGGCAGTTTTTCGATGCCTCGGTACAACTCATAGGCTTTTAACAGCGCGTTTTCGCCCTGCCAGGGACGGCTGGAGTGGGCGGCCCTGCCGTGGAGCCGGGCTTTCACCCGTAAAACGCCCTTGGACATGATGGACACCGCCAGGTTGGTGGGTTCTCCGCAGACCGCGAAATCCCCGGTGAGACCGTTCTCCACCATGTAACCGGTGCACAGCTCCCCGGATGTCTCCTCTGTGGTGGACAGGGAGAGCACCACCCGGCACCCCGGCTCAGATTCCGCCAGATCGCCGGTCAGCGCCATCATTACCGCGCAGGCCCCCAGCATGTCGTAAGCGCCCCGTCCGTAAAGCCGCTCTCCCTCCACCCGCGAGCTGTACTGCTCCTCCCTGCCGTCCACCACGTCCAGGTGGCCGTTAAGCACCAGGCAGCGGGGGCCTTCCCCCACCGCACAGGTCAGCATCCGGTGCCCCTGGTTCTCCATCACCTGGGGGCTGAGCCCTCTGCCCCGCAGATACCCGGCGGCAAAATCCAGCGCCCGGTTGGCGTTTTCCGCTGTGTTGGAGCGAAAACCGATCAGCCGTTTTGTCAGTTCCGTAATTTGTTCCAGATTCGCAACCATATCTCTCTCCATTTTAGTTCAGCCCGGCAGAGCCGGGCTGAAGCGTTGTTGATTCTCAGCCGCTAACGGGCCGTTTTTTTATTATGATCATATTTCCGCCGGGGCCGGTACTTATGCGGTCCGGACCTCCTGCGCGCTCAGGCTCAGGGGCAATCCCCTGCCCGTCAGATTCCCACCTTCGCCGCCAGCCGGTCGCAGAACTCCTTCTGCATTTCTTCCCTGGCGTTGTAATCGCCGTAAGTCTCCCACAGCGGCGCGTCCACCTGCGTGTCCAGATCCACCGGCAGATTGTCCCGCACATAAGCCCGGTCCACCGCCAGCCCGTCCTCTGCGGCCCGTTTTAAAAACAGGTCGCCCATGGCGTCCGCAAACTGGTTTAAGCCCTCCCGCACCGCCTGGACTCCGGCCTCGCCCAGCTGCAGCGCCGCGTATTTCAGCAGATAGAAGTAGAGCTTCACCGACAGCAGGGCAAATCCCTTCTTGCCGTCCGTCTCCACGTGGGGAATCTCCGGCTCCCGGTAGCAGGGATCGTACTCCGCAAAACACACGGGTTTCAAATCCTCCGGCAGAGTCTCCGGGCGCAGGATCACATTGAAATCGCAGTATTCGTCCCCGTCCTGGGTCAGGGTCTTGGACAGGTTCACCTGGGTTTTGTCAAAGGCGTAGTGGTTGTAGCAGGCGGGGTGAAACTCCTCGCAGTAGATGCGGCCGATGGCCTTCTGGCCGTACTCCGCCCAGATATCCGCCATGGGGCAGACCAGGGTGTGGCTGACGCGCTCCTGGGGATTGATCTCCTGGAGCTCCCGTCTGAACCGCGGGTCGGAGGGCAGATCGTGAAACAAGGTAAACAGATTCAGCATATTGATCTTCGCATTCACCTCCAGGTGCCGTTTCCGGGTGGTCTCTGCCCGGTCGTACCCAAACTGCCGGGTGGCCTCCCGGACCGCCCGCTCCCCGCTTTTTCCCAGCTTGTCGATCAGATTTCCGGCTATAAAACCATACAGGAGGGTGTATGCGTCTCCAAGGTTCATCACACATTTCTGTTCGTATGTATACATCATTTTCCCTCTTTTCTTATCAAAGCATTTTACCGCAGGTCCAGAGCCCGTTTGAACGGTTCCAGGAAATTGATTTCAAATAGCTCCCGCGCCCCACATCCGCCGTAATCCTCCCACAGCGGATCGGCCGCCGGATTGAGGGACACCGGGATATTTGCCGCGAGAAACGCGGTCCGGTCGGTGCTCAGCGTGGCGTCCTCATTGTGCAGCACCAGCTCCGCCACAGGGCCGGCCAGCGCCTTAAGCCCAAGGGCCACCGCGCAGAGACCTTCCTCCCCGAACAGCTCCCTTGCAGCCCTTGTCATGTAATACACGGTCTGCACGCATTTTTCACGGATCGTCTCACGGCCGGCCGCCGGTTCCTCCGGCACATAGGGCTGGTACTCCTCGTCGGGCGCGGTGAAGCTGGCTTTGCACTGCTCCCCGCAGCAGTTGGCCGCCCGGTAGTAGGCGGAAAAACGGCAGTAATCGTCCGCCCGGCAGCCGTTGGTGCGGTGGCAGGTCAGTTTTTTGGTCAAATTCAGCTGGCCGACGCCGCCGGTGAAGCCCTCCACCAGACCGTGCTGGTTTTCCTCACAGTACATCGTGCCCAATCCGGCCTCGCCCGCGTCCAGCCACAGAGAGGCCATCGGACAGGTGTAAATCTCCCAGATCCGGATGTCCTCGTCCTGGCGCAGCACCTCCAGGCGGACCCTGGGGTCGTCGCTGCAGTGGTTTCCGCCTGCAAACAGCGTTTCCAGGTTAGTTTTCACGCCCTTCTCCCGGTAGGACGACGCCAGCTTTTTGCCCTTCTCCCGGGCCATCTCCCGCACGGCGCGGCGCACGGCCTTCTCCCCCCGGCGTCCGCAGACGTCCAGGATGCTCCTGCCCACATACAGATACAGCATGGCCCAGAAATCCTGCTGGTTCTGAAGCCCTATCTCATGAATCGTGTTCATGTTTTACCTCCGATTATATGCAATCAATATTGGATGCCGCGGCCCGGCCCGCCGTCTCTTTGGGCGCAGGCGGACGCCGCGGCCGTCCGGTTCCTATTCGTACAGGAAGCAGGCCGTCATATGGCCCGGTCCGATCTCCCTAAGCTCCGGCTCCTCGTTAAAGCACCGGTCCGTCGCCTTGGGGCAGCGGTTGGCGAAGCGGCACGCCTTGGGCGGGTTCACCGGGGAGGTGATCTCGCCCTTCATCAGAATCCGCTGCCTGCGGTTGTGCAGGGAGGGAATCGGGATGGCGGAGAGCAGGGCCTCGGTGTAGGGGTGGGCCGGATTCTGGAACAGCTGGTCGCTGGGAGCTTTTTCCAGGAGCCGTCCCAGATACATCACGGCGATGTCGTCGGAAAAATGATGGACCACCGACAGGTCGTGGGTGATGAACATATAGGTCAGGCCCAGCTGTTCCTGCAAATCCTCCATCAGGTTTAAAATCTGGGCCTGAATGGAAACGTCCAGGGCGGACACCGGCTCGTCGCAGACGATGAACTCCGGGTTCACCGCCAGGGCCCGGGCGATGCCGATTCTCTGCCGCCTGCCCCCGTCCAGCTCGTGGGGGTAGGTGTTGTAGAGCCGGGGCGCAAGTCCCACGGTCTCCATCAGCTCCAAAACCCGGTGCTCCCGCTCCCGTTTGTCCGTGATGATCCCGTGGAGCCGGATGGGCTCCTCGATGGCCTGGCTCACGGTCATGCGCGGGTTCAGGGAGGAAAAGGGATCCTGGAAAATGATCTGCATGCGGGTGCGCATCTTGCGCAGCCCGTCCGCGGACAGGCCCCGCACATCCGTTCCGTCAAAGATAATGCTCCCGGAGGTGGGCTCGATCAGCCGCAGGATCACCCGCCCGGTGGTGGACTTTCCGCAGCCGGATTCCCCCACCACGCCCAGGGTTCTTCCCCGGTCGATGGTGAAACTCACGTCGTCCACCGCGTGGAGCTTTCCCTTTTTGGTGGGAAAATATTTCACCAGATTCTGTACTTCCAGCAATGGTTTACTCACCTTTTAACACCTCCCCGCTGTTGATATTTTTCTCATTGTAAAGATGGCATTCCACGTAATGGGTATCGTTTGACCACAGGCGGCCCGGCTTTTTCCTTGCGCAGATATCCTTGGCGTAATTGCACCGGGGGCAGAAGGCGCAGCCCTCGGGCAGGTTGCTGGGATCGGGCATCAGGCCCTTGATGGGCTTTAACCGCTGGGTGCGGTCCGCCATGTTGGGGAGGGAGTTGAACAGCCCCTCCGTGTAGGGGTGAAGCGTGTGGTCGAAAATGTCCTCCAGAGTGCCGTGCTCCACCACCCGGCCCGCGTACACCACGGACACCTCGTCGCAGATGTCCGCCACGATGCCCAGGTCGTGGGTGATCATGATCATGGAGGTGCCATACTGCTTTTTCAGCTCCTTCATCATTTCCAGCACCTGGGCCTGGATGGTCACGTCCAGGGCCGTGGTGGGCTCGTCTGCGATCAGCACGTCCGGGTGGCAGGCCAGGGCGATGGCGATCACCACCCGCTGCTTCATGCCGCCGGAGAACTGATGAGGGTATTCCCCGCCACGGTCCCTTGGGATGCCCACCAGCTCCAGCATATCCCCGGCCGCCTCCAGAGCTTCCTTGGGTTTAAGCTGTTTGTTGTGGGTGCGGATCACCTCGGCGATCTGTTCATTTACGGGCAGCACCGGGTTTAAGGAGGTCATGGGGTCCTGGAAGATCATGGACACCTGCTTGCCGCGGATTCCCCGCAGGTATCTGGCGTCCTTGGTCAGCACGTCCTGTCCGTCCAGAACGATCTTCCCCTCTGTCACCACCCCCGGCGGGTTGGGGATCAGCCCCAGCACCGCCAGGCCCGTGGTGGTCTTTCCGGCTCCTGTCTCCCCCACTACCCCCAGGGCCTGGCCCTTTTTCAGGGTCAGATCCAGGCCGTTCACAGCCTTCACCACGCTGTCTCTTGTTCTGTATTCTACGCATAAATTGCTGATTTCCAGCACATTTTCCGTATTGCTCTTCGTATTTTCCCGGCTCATGGCTTCCCTCCTATTTCAGTCTCGGATCCAGCGCGTCCCGCAGCCCGTCGCCCAGCAGATTCAGCGCCAGAACGGTCAGCATGATCGCGATGCCCGGTATAATGGAAAGGTAGCTGTAGTCGCGGATATAGGTGCGTCCCCCTGCCAGAAGGCCGCCCCACTCGGGCGCCGGCGCCTGCACGCCCATGCCTAAGAAGGACAGAGCCGCGGTGTTGTAGATGGCGCTGGCGATGCGCAGGGTCACCTGCACGATGATGGGGCTTAGGCAGTTGGGAATAATGTGGCTGCAAATGATGGTCCGGTTGGTTGCGCCGATGGCCCGGGCCGCCTCCACAAACTCCACGTCCCGCACCGTGATCACAGCTCCGCGCACCACCCGGGCGAAGATCGGAACAGAGGATGCCGCCAGGGCGAACGCCAGGTTGCGGGTGTTGGCTCCCAGAGCCGCCACGATGACGATGGCGAACAATGTCATAGGAATTGCCAGCAAAATGTCCGTGATCCGCATGATCACATTGTCAACCTTCCCGCCGTAGTACCCGGAGATGGCGCCCAAAAAGCCGCCTCCCGCCAGGGACATGGCCACGGAGGAGAAACTCACGGCCAGGGACATCCGGCTGCCGTGAACCACACGGGCCAGCAGGTTTCTGCCGAACTCGTCCGTGCCGAAGGGATATTTCAGGCAGGGATGGATCAGGCGGTCGGGGATGTTCTGGGCGATCACCTCGGTCTGGTAATCAAAGAGAAAATCCGCGAAAATTGCCAGCAGAATCAGAAAAATCATAAAGGCCATGCCGAACACGGCCGCTTTGTTGCTGATCAGACGCCTCCAGGTATCATAGGCCAGGCTGTTTTTGGGGCCCGAGAGGGCTTCTGCATATTCTTTGTCTTTACTCATCCTCACTCACACCTCCTATTGATACATTGACCGCACCCGCGGGTCGATAAAGCCGTAGAGCAGGTCCACCACCAGGTTGACGATGGAGAAGCCCACGCTGAGCACCACGATACATCCAAGCACCACGGGCACGTCCCGCCCGTTCACCGCCTGGACCACCAGACGTCCCAGCCCCGGCCAGGCGAACACGGTCTCGGTCAGCACCGCGCCTCCCAAAAGGCCGCCCAGCTGCACGCCCACGATGGTCACGGTGGGAATCAGGGCGTTACGGAAGGAGTGGTGGAAAATCACCTCGCGCTCCGTGATGCCCTTGGAGCGGGCGGTGCGGATGTAATCCTGGCGGATGGTCTCCAGCATGGAGGAGCGGGTGGTTCTGGCGATAGCGGCCATCTGCATGAAGCCGATGGCGATGGAGGGCAGCACGTAGGATTTCCACCCGTCCTTGGCCCCCTGGGCGGGCAGCCAGCCCAGCTTCAAAGAGAACAAAAGCATGAGCATCAGGGCCAGCCAGAAGGCGGGCATGGAGATACCGATCAGGGACACCACCATGCTGGAATGGTCAAAGAGCGTATTTTGTTTGATCGCCGCCAGTATCCCCAGGGGGATGGCGATGACGATGGACACCACCGCGGCCACGGCCGCCAGCTTGAAAGTGGCCGGAACCCGGCTGAACACCTCGTCGGCCACGGGCCGCTTGTTCACATAGGAGGTCCCCATGTCGCCCTGGACCAGGTTGACCAGATAGCGGCCGTACTGGACCAGCACGTTGTCGTTTAAGCCCATCTCGTCGCGCATGGCCTCCACGGCCTCCGGGGAGGCGTTGTCGCCCAGGATCATCTGCACCGGATCGCCCGGTGCCAGCTGCATGATCATGAATACCAGAAAGGTGATGCCGATCACCACGGGTATCATGGCTATTATTCTTCGGATAATGTATTTAAGCATTGAATCATCTCCTGAGAAAATCGGTTAAAAGGCTGCCTTGGTATAGAATCCGGGGAAGGCTGCCTTCTGACAGCCTTCCCCGGTAACGGACTGAAGCGTTTGCTTATTCGGCCCAGTACATCATGTTGTAATCGGTATATCCGGTTCCGCTGAGCACCACGCCCTGGAGCTTGGCGTCATGGGCTCTCAGCCACACGGACTGGAACAGGGAAATCTGCGGAGAGTCCTGGTTGACGATGGACACGATGTTCTCGATCTTCTCCATGCGGGCATCGTCGTCCAGCGTGCTCTGTGCGTCCAGAATCAGCTTGTTCATCTCCGGGTTGTTGTAGGAGCCTGCGTACTGGACACGGCGGTCCGTCACATAACGCTGCACATAGGTCAGGGCGTTGGAGGGGGACCAGGAAGCGATGAGCCCGGTGTAATCGCCGCTGCTCCACTTCTCAAAGTAAGTGGCGGTATCCATGGATTCCACCTTGACGTTGATTCCCAGCTCCGCCAGGTTGCTCTGGATGATGGTCGCCACGGCCACGCGGGTCTCGTTGGTCACCAGGATGGACAGATTCACGGAAGCGGGATCTCCGCCCCAGGCCGCCAGATACTCTTTGGCCTTGTCCACGTTGTACTCCAGCTGGTCCTTGGTGGTGGAACCCCACAGGCCCTGGGCGATGGCGGAGTAGTTCACCACGCCGTAGCCGCTGAGGGCGCCGTCGATGATGTCCTGACGGTTGATGGCGCAGGCGATTGCCCGGCGCAGGTTCACATCGTCAAAGGGAGCCACGTCGTTGTTCAGGAACAGGATTACGTTGTCCACGGAATCCACCTGCTCCACCTTCACGTCCGGGTTGTTTAACAGGCTGGCCGCGTCCGCTCCGTTGGTCTCCCACACGAAGTCCACCTCGCCGGTTTCCAGGGCCAGGGCTCTGGTAACGCCCTCGGGGATGATGGTGAATTCCAGGTTCTTGATCTTAGCCTTGCGCTCCGCGTCAAAATAATCGTCAAAGGCCTCGAAGGTCAGATGATCGCCGGATACCCACTCCACCAGCTTGTAGGGGCCGGTTCCGATGGGATTCTCATTGAAGTCGTTGCCGCTCTCGATCAGGCCCTTGGGAAGAATCCAGTTGAAATGGTAGCCCAGATCGTACAGCAGGCCCGCGTAGGGCTCGTTGGTGGTGATCTTAACGGTGAAATCGTCCACCGCCTCGATGCTCTTCATGTTGCTGGTATATGTAGTGGTGGCGGGGAGTGACTTGGCGTACTCCAGGGTCGCAACCACGTCCGCGGCTGTGAAGTCGTCGCCGTTGTGGAACTTGACGCCCTGCTTCAGGGTGAAAATCCAGTCCACGTCGTTCTCCACCTTGTAGTCCGAAGCCAGGTCCAGCTCGGGCTTTAAGGACGCGTTGTCGATGCGCACCAGGCCGTTGAAGGTCAGCATGTTCATTCCCACGGAAATCAGGGAGTCATGATCGCAGGTGGAAAGGTTCGGCGGCTCGCTGGTAAGTGCCACTCTCAGGGTGTCCCTTGCGGACTCGCCTCCCGCTGCTGGCGCAACGCTCTCGGAACCGCCCGCCGCCGTTGTTCCGGCGCTTTCAGGCGCGGAGGAAGTTTTGCCGCCGCAGGCGCTCAAAGCTCCGGCTGTCAGGACGACTGCCAGGGTAAGGGCCAACACGTTTCTTGCTTTTTTCATAATCGTCACCTCTCTGTCAATATTCCATGTATGTGTTCTTGTTATGGACATCTGTTTACCATATGCGTACATAAATGGTTGCTGACAGTATACCATAAATCTGTGTAAAAAAGCTTATATTAATTTTTGTTAACCATTATCGCGTTTTTAGATAGTTATTTATCGAAAGGATGCTTTAGATATTTAAGCTGCTATGACGGCCTTTGCTTTACTTAATTAACGTATTGGCTTATTTTCTGAATATTTCACTCATTATACTTTGTCATTAACCGTAGGTTGACGACTAGAGATACGTTTCCTTATTATATTTTGTCGTCAACCGCAGGTTGATGACTAGAGATACGTTTCCTTATTACAGTATCATGATTTTGCCGGAAGATTGCCGCCGGGCACGCCTGTTTTGCCCGCCCCGGCGTCACATTCGTGACAAATGTCATCCCCGTCATTACAATCGACATCTGTTCCGCCGCGGCCGGATTGTTTATAATGTAGTTAGAAGGAAGGAGGTATGACCGTGAATACTCAGGAATTTTACCGTGAATTGGAACAGCTCACCGAGCTGGGCTATCTGGAGCGGCCGCAGCTGGACCGCATCCGGGACGAATACTTAAAAACCAGGAAAGAGCGGCACAATATTTTTCTGATCTTCGCCCTGCTGGGCGTCGTCTTTATCGGAGCCGGGGTCATTTCCCTGTTCGCCTGGAACTGGGGCATGTTCTCCCGGGAGTTAAAGGCCGTGATCGCCCTCATCCCGCTGCTGGCGGTCCAGGGCTGCCTCTGGTGGAAGCTGCGCACAGGCGCGGCGGAAATCTGGATCCAGTCCCTGGCTCTGGCATTGGGCCTGGCCTTTTTGTCCGCCCTGGGACTGATTTACCAGGCCTATCAGCTGTCCTTCAGTCTCCAGTCCATGCTGCTGACCGGATTTGTCCTCATGCTGCCGGTGGTGTACCTGCTGGACGGCTACTATCTGGCGGTTTTATATCTGGCCGGAATCTGTTGGACCGGCTGGGGCGGCGACTATACCCTGATGGTGCTCTTTCTGCTCCCCTATTACCGGGCCAGGATCAAACGAGGCGCGAACTGCGGGCTGCTGGGATTGTGCTTTTTCATCTGGTTTCTGTATCTGGCCGTATGGTATGTGCCGGACAACGCCTATTACGCCTGCCTGCTGATCCTGTTGATCTACACCACCGTGGAATCCCCGGCCCTCTGCCGGAGACTGGCCGGGCGGCTGCTGTACGGGCTGCTGTTTCTGAAAGCGGCCTTCTACCTGACCGCCAACGAGCTGCCTGAGCTGTTCGGTTACAGCGGGGGATACCGGTATTTCGTCCACTTCCCGTGGCTGCCCCTGACCGCCCTGTTTCTTGCCGCGGCCGTGCGCATGTACCTGTCCATCCGTAAAACAGACCGCGATGGACAGACCGGACTGCTGCTGTTCTGCGGCATCAGCGGCCTGCTGGTTTTCGATCTCATGTTTCTGGATCCGTTTTACCGGTATCCCTATGAAATCCTGTCCGGCCTCTGCTTCATCGCATACAGCCTGTACCGGCTGCTGTGCGGGGTCAGGCAGGTAAATCTGCCTTCGGTCCGGCGCTATACGGGGGCGCTGATCCTGTATATTGTATTTAAGGTATTCCTGGGCGGACACGGGCTTCTGGTCAAAGGGATTGTGTTCGTGATCGCCGGTCTGGCATTTCTCGGGACCAATTACTGGATGACGGTCAAGCTGAAAGGAGGGGACTCACGTGAAAAAACATCGGAATAAACTGATTCTGGCCGCATTTGCGCTGCAAATACTCATGCTGCTTGGCATCGTCGGCGCCGTCTACGCAGTCTCGTTAAACGGCCGCACCGCGGTGGTGGAAGTGACCGGTTACGACCCCTACGACGCCCTGCGGGGCCGCTATCTCCATCTGCGAAACCCGGACAGCGACATACCGCTGGAGCCCGGCTCCGTGGAGCGGTACGAGGCTCTTCCATGGGACAACAACGACGTGTATGTGATTCTGGAAACAGACCCGGACAGCGGGCTGGAACGCTTCTCCTACGCCACCCTGGACCGGCCCGGAAGGGATGTGGCCTACCTCAAATGCGCGTCCGGTTATCTGCGGACATACGACAACGATCCGCGGATTTATATTTACCCGCGGATCGAAGAATATTATTTAAATGAAGCTCAGGCCGCGCAGCTGGACCGGGCGGTTACCTGGGATACGAAAATCCGGCTGTCGCTGAAACTATGGCACGGATTGTATGTGGTGGACGGGATGGAGATCGACGGGGTGAGGTATTAAATGCCTTACTCCTCCGCCTCATACGGCTCCAAAAACGCATGGAAATGCCGCATGGGAAGCTTGTGTCCCAGCGTAATCCGCATATTGGGAATGCTCTTTCGGTCCTTGTACAGCTCGGTCACGGCCGCGATCACATAGTCCAGATGCTCTCTGGAGAGCTGGCTTCTGTTGACAGCGAAGCGGACCACGTTGCAGACCTCCTTCTGCTGTTCCGGGGTCTTTAAGTCGTACTCCATGCTGAAGTCCCCCAGCTCGGAGACGCGGATGCCGTAGCGCCGGATCAGTTCCAGGCTGAAGCCCGCGCCCGCGAAGGAGTCGTGCCCGCGTTTTCCGTCAAAGAATTCGTCCATGTTGATGTATACGCCGTGGCCTCCGGCCGGAAGGACCACTCCCTTGACGCCGTTTTTGTAAAAACCCTGGGCCAGGTATTCGCACTGGTCCACCCGCTCCTTCAGGTACTCAACGCGCCCGCACTCGTACAGCCCAGCCGCCAGGGCCATGATGTCCCGGCCGGACATTCCGCCGTAAGAGTCGTTGCCGTAGCTGGAAATCTGCTTTACCTTCAGCAGAATTCCCACGTCCATGACCACGTTTCCCTCCGCGTCAAAGTCGGAAAAATTCTTCCAGAACAGGCCCTTGTCCCGGAACGCAAGGATACCGCCCATGTTGGCGTGGCCGTCCTTTTTCAGGCTGGCGGTAAATCCGTCGCAGTAGGAAAACAGCTCTTTTGCGATGGTGAAAATGGATTTGTCCTCATAACCCGCCTCGTTCACCTTGATAAAATAGCAGTTCTCGGCCCAGCGGGCGGCGTCCAGCATGAAGGGGATTCCGTACTTGTGGGCGATGCGGCTGGATTCCCGGATGTTGGCCATGGAAACCGGCTGTCCGCACACCGTGTTGTTGGTGATGGTGGTGTAGACCAGCGGAACATTTTCCGGGCCCACCTCCTCAATCAGGGCTTCCAGCTTCGCCGTGTCCATATTTCCCTTGAAGGGATTCTTCTCATAGACGCCGCCCTCCGGCACCTCCCAGAGAAGCTGCTTGTCAAAGCAGTTGCGGGGTGTGGAGCCCATCTGCTTAATGTTGCCCTCCGTGGTGTCGAAATGGCCGTTGGAGGGGATGGTGAAATTCTTGCCGGGATGACGCTCCCCCAGGATTTTGCTGACCATGGCGAACAGCACGCTCTCCGCGGCGCGCCCCTGGGGCATGATGAAGGTGTTGGGGCGCTCCATCTGGGCCGCGCCTCCGTTGAACAGTCCCCCCTCATACTCACAGAGATACAGTTCATCCATCATTTTGTCGATATCCTGGCAATCCGTTCTCACCAGATTGATCGCCCGCTTCTGATCGTCTCCCCGCTCGAACACATCCCGAAACGCGTCCATGAGCACGTAATATCCCTTGTTGCGGCCATAGGACTCATCCCCGAGGAACATGGCGCTCCACTGCACATCCGTCATGGCCGTGGTGCCGGAATCCGACAGCATATCCACGGTCAGCATGCCCGCCGGAAATGCAAATTCATTGTAGTGGGTGGATTTGAGCGCCCGCTCGCGCTGCTCCACCGTCACATTGGGGATGTTGCGCTTTACATAGGAAAAGGATTTTGGTGCTTCAACGTTTAATGGGTAGTTCTTCATAGACTTATACCTCCGCTTTCTGGCTTTTCGCCGTCTTAGTATTTACTCCGGTCGTCGCAATGACTGGCGGTCAGTATCGTGTTTTAACCCGGGATACCCGATCCCACTTGATGTAGTTCCTCTATAACGCGTAAGCCGCGCACGCGGCAAGCACCGCCCGGTCAACCAGGCTGTCCGCCAGGGCGTACTCGTCTTTGGTGTGGCAGCCCTCCCCTTTGAGGCCCATGCCGCACACAGCCGGGACGCCGCTTGACACCACCGCGCCGGAATCCGACACGCCGCCCACCGTAACCGGATGGACTTCGCCGTAGCCGCATTCCCCGGCCACCTTCCGAATATGTTCAAACAGCTCCATCACTCCATCGGTGGTGTCCATGCTCTCCATCATCATGCGCACGTTCATCTCCGCCTTTGTTCCCTCAATATGGACGCGCTCCGTGGCCGACCGGATATCCGCCAAAATCTCGTCCCGGATCGCCAGGGAAGGAAAACGGATGCCGATGCTGATTTTGGCCTCGCCCGGAACCGTGTTCTCTCCGATTCCTCCGCTGACCATGCCGCAGTTGATTAATTTCCCCCGCTCAATATCCCGGCTGGCCTCCAGTTCAAGGACCTTATAACACATCTCCGCCACCGCGCTTCTCCCTTTTTCCGGAGCCAGCCCGGAATGGGCCGGTACCCCGTGCACCGTGACGTCCACAATTCCGCCACCCTTCCGTCCAACCACCAGCCCGTCGTGCCGGTAGCCAACCTCAAAATTAAACGCGGCCTCCGCCCCGGAAAGCTCCGAGATCATGATCTGCTTTGTCCTGGAAAACATGTGGAGTTTTTCCTCGTCCCCCACAAATATGCATTTGACCGGCCGGTCCGTGGATCCGATATCCCGCAGCGCCCGGATGGCGGACAGCGCGACTACCAGCCCTCCCTTCATATCCAGCACGCCGGGGCCGTGGATCAGCCCGTTTTCGTCGATTCTGAACGGATAACGCTCCGCCTCCCCGTCCTCAAAAACCGTGTCCATGTGGCCCAGGAACAGAAGCGGCCGTTTCGTGCCGCCGCAGCACCACTCCCCCACCAGCACCGGGCCCGCGCCCTCCGAGGGAATCACCCTGACGTCCATGCCAATGGCTTCCATTTCCTGTTTCAATATCCCGCAAACCGCCTCCACACCGGCGATGTTGGTAGTGCCGCTGTCAATATTTACAATCTTTTCCAAAAGCGAGATCATCTCTCCCCTGCGTTCACTCACATGTTTCCTCACCGCTTCATAAACCTGCTGCATACCGTCTCTCCCTTCCTTTTTCATGCGATCTTTCCTTAATTAACTGTTTCTTAAGCCCAGCCCATAGCCGCCGCTCTTTATCTTCTTTTTGTTGCACACATTTTATGGTCTCTGTAATCAATTATAGCGCAGGAACGGATATCTGCATAATCTCAGTTTCTTATCTCTCAGCTATAATTAAAAAGCATAGCCAGTGGGAAACGGCAAAAAATCAGGGCATCTCTCGGATGCCCTGAAACGATATTCCCCCCGGCTGCTTCGCAGCAATTATAAAACTTCCAGCCGTTTCTCAAAATTCCCCATGGTTGTCTCTGGCAAAAGGATCATGACAAATGCCTGGGGATCCTCTTGTTTGATCAGCCGCTTTATTCCCTGAAGCTCATATTTGCTGACCACAACCATGTGAACGGTCTTTCCCTGGCGGCTGTGCTCCCCCCAGCCCTCCCAGCTGGTGACGCCCCTGCACACGGCCTTGCTGATGCGATCCCCCAGCATTTTATTTTCCGTCACAATGAATGCCGCTATTTTAATATTCTGGTCGTGGGTGCAGTCCGTCACAACCCCCGCCGCCACCGCAAATACCATGGAGTATGCCGCTATTTCAAAGTCGTAGCGTATGGCTGCGGCCAGATAGATCAACGCGTTGGTCAACACGTTAATTTTCCCCACGCTGAAATCGGGCAGCTTCTTGGCGCAGTACATGCCCAGGATATCGAGCCCGCCGCCGGAACCGCCCGCCCGCAGGGTCATTCCCACCCCAAGCCCGGACAGGGCGCCGCCAATCATGCAGTTTAAGAGCAGATCGTCTAAAAGCGGGCTGGACGGAGCCGGTATAAAGGTCAGAAGCAGGGATTGGATAAACACCGCCAGGATGGTCCGGTACAGGAATTTTCCGCCAAGGCACTTATAGCCCAGGGCAAACAGAGGAAGGTTAATGCACCAGAAAATCACCCCTGTCAAATCCATCTCCTCCGGTATCCCGATTCCCACAATCTCCTGCAAAAACAGCTTGATCAGCTGGGCGATTCCGGTAAACCCACCCCCGTACAGGCCGGCCGGAACCAGGAACCAACGATAAGCTGTGGCAAAAAACACTACCCCGCAGATGGACCAGAACAGATGATGCGGTTCCCCATGTATCTTATTTCGTCTCGCTTCCATTTCCTGCGCCGTCAGACCCGTCTCATAATCTGCTCCATGTGAGCCGCTGCCTCATACCGGATCTTTTCCTCGTCCAGCGTCAGGACGATTCTGTCCTTCATCACCAATTTGCCGTCAATGATGGAATCCGTCACATCGTGCCCGCAGGCCGCATCCACAAGGCTGTTTACCAGATTCTGTGTCGGCCGGATATGGGGCTGTTCGGTCTTTAACAGTATCACGTCCGCCTTTTTGCCTTCCTCCACGCTTCCGATGCTTGAACCAAGGCCCAAAGCGTTGGCACCGCCCTGGGAAGCCATCTTAAGGAGCGTGGGGCAGGTCATGACAACCGGGTTGAAGTAGGGAAGCCCCCAGTATGCCAGCATCGCATAGCGCAGCACCTTGATCTCATCGAACAGGTCCAGATTCGAAGGGGCCGCTCCGTCGCTGCCCAGGCCCACGTTCAAACCCTCTCTCAAAATCTGCGGCGTTTTGGGAAATCCATGGTACGCCAGGTTCGCACGGGGGCAGTGTATCACCTTTACCCCGCGTTCTGCCATACACCGGATATCCTCATCCGACAGCATAACATTGTGGGCGGTGAGCAGGTTTGGCCCCAGCACCCCCATTTCATCCAGAAACTGGGCCGGGCGCTTCTGATAATTCTTCAGGCAGAAAATCACCTCGTCCCTGTGCTCGCACAGGTGGGCGTGAATCCCCGTATGGAGTTCGGCGGCCGCGTCCCTGACCATGGCGATCAATTCCCGGGAACAGGTCATGACCTGCCGGATCGCAAACCATATGCTCACCCTTCCGTCCCCGGCTCCGTGGTAGCTGCGGTACAAATCCCTGGTACGCTCCACCGCTTCCTGAGCCGTTTCCTTCATCGCCCCGCTGACAATATCTCCCATATCCATGGTGGATTTGGCGATTGCCGCCCGCATTCCGGACTCGATCACCGCCTCCGCCACCTGATCCATGTGAACGCCGCCGGAATCTGCAAACGCTGTGGTCCCGCTCTTGATCATTTCCAGGCAGGCCAGCTGCCCGCTGATCCTGGTATCCTCCGGTTTCAGATTGCTCTCAAACGGCACCAAAAACCTTGTCCATATCATGGGATATTCGTCCGACACGCGGCCTCTTAGAAGCTGCTGGCAGGTATGGGTATGTCCGTCCACCATTCCCGGCATGAGCAGCTTTCCTCTGCCATCCACCACCGTGCCGCCCAGATACTCCTTCTCCACCTGGTCCGAAGGCCCGATCTTCTCGATGAGAGACTTATGGATCGCCACTGAGCACGGCCCGGTCACGCTCATTCCGGGCCCCAGGATTTCACAGCCCTTGATTAAAATATCGCAGTTTTTCATGTTTCTTCCTCCCTCACATCAAATGGCGCCTGTAAAGCGCAGCACGGCGTCCGCTACGATTGCCGAGAAAACGAAGGTTCCGGCAATGACAAACAACGTGATTATGATCAATTTCCAACCCATTTTCGCAAAATCCTTTAAATCCTTGCCCAGGGAGATTCCGGCGAACGCTCCCATGGCCGTGGTTGGGGCTAAAAACGCCACCTGGGACGTCACGCCGATGATAATGTCCTTTACCGGGGAAATGGGCGAGGCCAGCAGCAGGCCCGTCAGGGACACGTACATCATGGACGGAAGCTTGACGTACCGGCTCATAAACTTGCTGACCGTCAGTCCGAAAAGAGCGATGGCGCAGAGTACAAGCACCCCCTTGATTGTGTCCGCCAGAGGCATGCCGTAGCCAATTATATTGGTGATCATGATAATCACTGCCACCATCAAAAGCAGTCCCACCTGTTGAATAAAATATTTTCTGACCATCAGTTTGCCTCCTTATTTATAATGCGGCCGATTCTCGGCTCCAGTATTGCGTACAGTTTGCGCGTCAGCGGCAGCCCCACAAAGGTTCCCATATAGATGCCGGTAATGCCGGTCAGCATATCGCTGGCGCCGTCCATAACCAGGATATCCTCCGCGTACTGGGGATAAATTTCCCCCAGCGTGCCCGCTGCAGCCGTCATCATGGAACCCGCTCCAATCCCGCTTGCCATGCCAAGCGCCAGAGGATGGAGAATGTCAAACGACGCCACCACGCTGGCAAGAATGCTGAGGAACACCGTACCAATCACGCAACCTACAATGTACACGGCAAAGGTCCCTCTTGTCTCCGGGGCGTCCGGTCCATAGATATCCGTCGTCAGCCCCAGGTTGGAATCCCGGTTGACTGAATAGCAGGCCCCGATGGCCTCCTTCTTAAGCCCCAGAAAAAGTGCGATGGGGAGCGAGAACAGAATGGTTCCCAGATTCCCGAATTCCTGTAAAATCAGCGCCGGTCCCACGGAGACAAGTTTTGACAGATTGGCGCCGGCCGAAACCCCCATTTTGGCCATAAACGGCGCGAGCACCACCAGCACCAGGCTGCCCCCCAGCCTGGATTCCGGAACTTTAAAGAGTTTAAACGCGTCCGGCCCCAATATTCCCCCGATTATCGTTGCAAACACCATGGGGAATATGGTCAGCGTTCCGATCCCGATGTTCAGTTTGACCGTCCCGATCAAATCGCAGATAACCGCAATGACCAGCGCGGCCGCATAAACCTTCCAGTACTTTACAACAACTGTTTTTAGCTTTCCCATACCACTTCTCCTTCTCAAATATTTTATGTCTCTAAGATAACATAGAACAAAGTCTTCGGGAACAAGCAAAAAAGCGATGGATATCCATCGCTTTTTCCGATTATTGCTCCTCCCGCCCCAGCTCACGGCTGGCCATCAGATTGATGAACCGGCCAGCTATCTCCGGCAGAATGCGCTTGTTCTTCGCCACCCAGCCCACGTCCAGATCGATCCCATTCTGAAGCGGGCGGCATACAATATCGCTGTAATACCGGTCCGATGAGTGGTAACCGCTGCCCACCACAAAACCGTTGCACCATCTGAGCAGGGAGTAGGTGGAGGCCCGGTCCGACACATAGATAATTTTCTTCAAACGCAGAAATGGCGCCCGGTCCGTATAGGCCAGATTCGCTTCCGACGTCCTGTCGTACGCCACATAGGGATACTGCTCCAGCTCTTCCATGGGAATCTCCTGGTATTTTGCCAGGGGATGGGTCTGGGACAGATAGATGTGGGCCTTCTTGTACGAAAGGTGGTGGTAGGTCAGATGGCGGTTGCGGAACTCCTGCATCATCTGTTCCCTGCGCTGGCCCGAGAAGAAAATGATGCCCAGATCGTCCATTCCCCGGTCGACCCGCTCCAGAATTTCCAGGGTCTTACACTCGTAAAAGCCAAATTCATAGGTCTCTCCCTCAACGCTGTTGATAGCGGATATGAAAGAATCCATGCCGCAGATATGGTGTTGGGCGGACACGGAAAATCCCTGGTAGCTGCGGTGTTTGCCCAGGTACTTTTCATCCAGAAACTCCAGTCGGGTTAAAATCCCTTTGAATTCAATGAGCAGCTCCTCCCCTTCCTTTGTCAGGCATGCACCTTTGGATTCCCGCGAAAAAGCGGTGATGCCGTAATAGAACTCAATCTCCTTGATCGCGCTGGACACGCTGGATTGAGCCGCGTACAGCCGTTTTGCCGCCTCGCTGATGGAGCCGGAATCTGCAACTGCAATAAAATATTTCATCTGCTGTATGGTCATATGTACCCTCCGCCAAAATTATCCCCATTTCCCTCATCCCAGCACCTCCCCCACCCACGCCTCCAGTATCTGCGTGAATTCCCGGGCAACCGGGCTCAGTATCTCCTTTTTCCTGCGGATCCAGGCAACGCTGATTTCCACCCCGCAGTCCTTAATGGGAATGGTCCGGATGCCGTGGAGCGCGAACTCCCCGCTGTTGATCCTGGAGCCAAAACGGAATACGTCCGTGTATTTCAGCATGTTGACGGCCGCCGCGTTGTCGCTCATGTACACCACTTTCTTGAATTCGGTCAGCAAAACGCCGCCCACCGCCAGATAAAACGTCAGATTGGAGAAATAGTCGTCCGGCATCCGCACCACCGGATAATGCAGCAGTTCCTCCGCCGACACCTCCTTCCGGTCGTAAAGAGGGCTGTAAGGCCCTACGTTGGCGTACCAGGTGTCCGTCCCGAGAAAATTGTATTCCATGTTTTTATATTGAAGCATATGCTTCACTTCCTTGCCCTGGACGCTGTTGTAGAGCAGGACCCCCAGCTCCGCCTCCCCGCGTTCCACCGTCTCGATAACCTGCTGCAGCCTGCGCTCCAGCAGCTGGATTTTGATGTTCTCCCCCTTGTGGAGGTTGTATACCCGGCTGACCAGCCGGGAAACCGACACCATGGGGTAGGAGGCGATGGATAGAATGGGCGTGGCCTCCCGGGAGGCGATACCCTCGATCAGCTCCATCTGATTCAAAATGGTCCTGGCGTACTGGTAAAGCTGTTTTCCGTCCTCTGTCAGGACAACGCCCTTGTTGTTGCGCGTGAAAATCCTGATGTGCAGCTCATCCTCCAGATTCATCATGGCCCGGCTTAAGTTGGGCTGGGTCATAAGCAGCTCCGCAGCCGCTTTGTTCATGCTCCCCAGTTCCGCGATTTTCATAAAATATACGAGTTGCTGTATCTGCATATGGTCTCCTCCGCCGGAAATCGTGAACCGGCTTTCTGTCTACCATACTACCATATCCGATTCTTTCGTACAATCCCGCAGCAAAAAAACAACCGCCCGGCCTCCATTTTTAATGGTGCCGGACGGCTGTGCCGTCATCGTCCCAATGCTTCCAAAACACGCTCTTCCGTCATCGGAATCTCATGGAACCGGACTCCGATGGCATTTTCCACCGCGCTGGCAATGGCCGCGGCGGTGGGTACCAGGCCGCACTCGCCCACACCCTTGGCCCCAAAGGGCCCGCTGGGTTCATTTGTCTCCACCAGAATGGTCTCAATCTGCGGAACTTCCATGATCGTGGGCAGGTAATACTTGTGAAAGCTGTCCTGGGCCTGTTTTCCGCGGGCGTCGTACACGATCTGCTCGCTCAGGGCGTACCCGATGCCCTGAAGCACGGAGCCCTGGATCTGTCCCTCCACGATGTCCGGATTGATGGCACGGCCCACATCGTGAGCGGCCACCACCCGCAGCACGGTCACCTGACCCGTTCTGGTGTCCACCTCCACCTCCGCGAAATGGGCGTGCCATGGCGGCGCGTTAAAGGGCACCGTCTGGCCCAGTCCCACAATCTGACGGTTGTTCCGGTGCAACATGTGGGCGGCTTCCTTTATGGTCATGGTCTCCTTCCCGTTCACCGTGATCTGTCCGTTTTCCATGTCCAGACTCTCCTCCGGCACGCCCATCTGTCCCGCTAAAAAGGCGAACAGTTTTCCCCTGGCATCCTTACCCGCCGCGTTCACCGCCGTGCCTGCGGAATAGAGGGTTCTGCTGGCATGGCTTCCGATATCGTAGGGCGTGCTCTGGGTGTCCCCAAACACGATGTGCACCTGCTCCACGTCGATGCCCAGAGACGAGGCGGCCACCTGGGACAGCGTGGTGGCGATGCCCTGCCCCATATCCGGCACGCCAGCTGCCAGCTGGGCGGAGCCGTCCTCCTGAAGCGCCAGATACGCGTTGTCAAATTCCACGGCAAAGGGCCAGGAATTGCTCAGATGCGTCCCTGCCGCCATGCCGATGCCGCGGACCTTGTAAGGCTTGTCGCCGGTCATTTTCCCGTGGCGGCGCTCCCATCCGATCTGCTTCGCACCGCGCTCGATGCACTCCGCCAGTCCCACGGTGGCGCAGGGGTAGGGCGGAAGCCAGGGCGCGTAGGGTGTCATGACGTTTTTCAGCCGCAGCGCGACACTGTCCATGCCCAGCTTTTCCGCCATCAGGTCCATAGTGGACTCCACCGCAAAATTCCCCTGGGGATTGCCGAATCCTCTCATGGCCCCGGCCGTGGTGGTATTCGTGTAAACGCACAGCCCGTCGTACATCACATTGGGGATCTGGTAAATGCTGATGTTTGTGACGCCCAGCACCGCCGTCACATCCGGGCCCGCGCAGGCGTAGGCGCCCGTATTCAAAACCGCATTTAAATATAATGCCTTCAGCGTGCCGTCCTTCATGGCCCCCAGCTTCACCGTGATATAGCCGGAATGCCTGGTGGGCGACGCGATAAAATCTTCCTTGCGGTCATAGACGAGACGCACGGGCTTTTTCGCCATAATCGCCAGAGCCGCCGCAATGGGCTCCGCCTTGGCGCTGGTGCCCACATGGGAGCCGAAGGCGCCGCCGATGTAAGGCGGATTGAGGACCCGGACGCTGCCGGCTGGAAGGCCGAACAGCCTGGCCAGAAGCCCCCTTAAGGGATGGGGACTCTGGGTGGTGGACCAGACGGTCAGTTTTCCTGATCTCGTAAAGCTTGCCACCGCGGACTGGGTTTCCAGCTGACAGTGCTTCACCACCGGGAGTTTATAGCGCTCTTCGATCACCACGTCGCTCTCAGCAAAGCCCTGTTCAATGTCCCCCATGGGGAACTTTGCCATGCCGGCGATGTTATTGCCCAGAAAACAGGGATGGACCGCGGGCGCCTCTGGCTTCATGGCCTCCAACGGGTCGTAAACCGCCGGGAGCTCCTCGTATTCCACCCGAATCAGCTTCAGCGCGGCCAGGGCCGTCTCCTCGCTGTCGGCCGCTACCGCCGCCACCTCGTCGCCCACATAGCGCAGCTCCCGGTTAAAGATCTGCTCATCCTCCACGGGCACCGCCGGGGGATTGGCCTCGCTGCAGGAACCGTTATACCGCACGTCCGTGGTATTTTCCCAGGTAGCCACCGCGGCCACTCCGGGCAGCTTCTCCGCCTGGGAGATATCTATGGATACAATGCGCGCGTGGGGATAAGGGCTTCGCAAAACCTTGGCGTAAAGCATTCCGGGGAAATCCAGGTCTGTTGTAAAAATGGCCTCCCCCGTCACCTTCTCCACCGCATCGATTCTCGGAATGGATCTTCCTACCGCTCCATCAGGTTTCATCCGCCATACCTCCCTTCCGCCGTTTGGTTCTCATGGTTTCGCCGGATGGCGTTTGCCGCCAGCTCCACCGCCTGTTCGATCTTCACATAACCCGTGCAGCGGCAGATATTTCCCGCCAGGGCGATGCGAATCTCCTCCTTCGTGGGGTCCGGCTTTTTATCCAGAAGCGCCTTGGTGGACAAAATCATGCCGGGCGTGCAGAATCCGCACTGCACCGCGCCCGCATCCACAAACGCCTGTTGGATCGGATGAAGTTTTCCATTCTCTTCCAAACCTTCGATGGTGACCACCCGGCATCCATCCGCTTTGATCGTCGGCACCATGCAGGAATTCACCGCATCCCCGTCCAGGATCACCGTGCACGCCCCGCACTCCCCCTGACCGCAGCCCTTCTTGGTCCCGGTCAGATTCAGACGGCAGCGGAGCGTGTCGGCCAGCATCTCAAAGGGTTCCACGGCCACAGAGATTCCTTTTCCATTTAATGTAAAATGAACCAACTGGTTATCCATGCGCCTCCTCCTTTCTCCCCGCGTCCTCCCAGGCCATAGAGAGTGCTTCCCGGACCAGGGCGGGCAGGACTTCCAGACGGTATTTTCTGGACCCCCGCACCAGGCTGTCTCTGGGGTTGGCGTTCTTTAAGGCCAACTCTCCGGCCCTGGACCACAGGGCCTCTCCGCCCTCTCTGTCCAGAAGGAAATGCTCAGCCTCTACGGCCCTTACCGGCCCCACTCCCACCGGAGCCATGGCGATCCGCGCCTCCTTCACCGTACCCTCCTGCCGCCTGATCCAGGCGGCCACGCACAGCATGGGCAGAGCCAGGGCTTTCCGCTGCTGCAGCCGCATGTACCCGCTGCCGGTTCCCGCTTCCGCCGGAACCAGAAATCCTGTCAGAATGCTCTTGCTGCTGTCCACATGACTCTTTCCGAACCCCGCGTACAGCTCCTCCACCGGAACAAGCGCTTCCTCCCGGCCGGTCAGAATCCTGGCCCTGGCCCCCAGAGCCACCAGCGCCACCGCGCTGTCCGCCGCCGGTTGGGCGTTCACCACGTTGCCTGCCAGGGTGCTGGAATTGCGAATCTGATGGGAACCCACCATGGAGGAGGCCTGGGCCAGACACGCGGCGCCCCCCTGTACAAGCGCGCTTGCCGCCGCCTGGTTGTGGGTGACTCCGGCCCCGATGAGTATCGTCTGCTCCCGCGCTTCAATTTGTTTCAGCTCTTTTATCTTCGTGATATCCACCAGGTACTCCGGGCAGTGCTTTCCGTCCTTGATATCCAGCACCAGATCCGTTCCTCCGGCCATAATTCTGGCCTTTCCCGCATGCTTCTCAAGCAGCCCGGCGGCTTCCTCCACCGTCTGCGGCACATAATAAGCCTGAACCATATACAGCCCCCTCTCTCCTGCGCGGCCAGGCGGCAGGTCCGCCCGCCTCGCCCTCTGCTTCACTGCCCCGGCGCACAACGCCGCTGCCTCGCTCTTCGCTTCACTGCCCCGGCGCGCAACGCCACTGCCTCGCCCTCTGCTTCACTGCCCCAGCGCATAACGCCGCTGTCTCGCCCTTCGCTTCACTGCCCCGGCGCGCAACGCCGCCCGTCGTGGCCTTATCCCACCGCCAGCGCCGCCAGTATTTTCCGGTAATCCGCGGGCGTATCCATATCCATCACACACCGCATATCCTCTGTCTCCATATAACAGGCGGCCCCGTCAAAGGCTCTCAGCGCCCCTTTCAGCCCCAGATCCCCGTCGTAGGCCAGAATCTGTTCCTTGCAGGACGCGCAGATCACCGGCGGATGCCCTTTTCTCATGCGGTAGGACGGATAGGCCACCAGGCAGTCCTGATTCCCCTGATAAACCTTTAAAAGCTGGCGGATCATCCGGCCCGTCACCAGGGGATAGTCCACCGGAAGGATCAGAAATGCGCCGGTTTCCGGCCTGAGGCCCCGGATTCCTGCCTTCACAGAGGTGAACATGCCCTCCGCGAACCGGGGATTTTGCACAATGTACGCCCCGCTTCCGGACAGATGGCGCTCCACCTCCTCCCCCCGGTAACCGGTCACCACAATGATCCGGTCCGCCACGGACTGCAGCATCTCCACCTGCCGTCGGATCACCGTGGTTTTGCCCAACGGGAGGAGCGGTTTGAGCTCCCCCATCCGCGAAGAATAACCGGCAGCCAAAAGCACCGCCTCCACACCGGATCGTTTCACAATCACAGCCTCCTTCCCCGTCTGCCCCGGACTCCCGCCCGGAACAACGGTTCCCGATGGACCGGCGCGGCAGACACGCCGGCCAGTCCAACGGGAACTTCTATTCTCCGACGCTCCGCGTTTCTAACGCGCGGCAGCGGCATTTAACAGTGAATTCTTCACCAGCGACCTGGCAATCTGCACCTTGTACTCGTTCTTCGACAGCGGTACGGCTCCGCGCAGCGCGATCTCCGCCGCCTGCCCGGCCAGCTCCTCCGTGATCTCCTTGCCGTTGATGAATTCCTCGGCCGCTGTGGCCCGCAGCGGAATGGGCGCCACGGCCCCCAGCACGATCCTGGCGTCCGCCACCTTGCCGTCCTCCAGCTTGTAGGCCGATGCCACGCTGACCACGGCGAAATCGTGGGAATCCCGGACGCGGTACTTGTCGTACCCGGTCCGGTACTCCCGGATCGAGGCGGGCACCACAATCTCCGTGACGATCTCATCCTCTTCCACCAGCCGGCAGTGGGCCTTCTTCATCATGTCGCCGATCTTCTCCCTGCGCTTGTTGGTGACAATCTCCGCCTCCATGGCCGTCAGCACAGTGGCCACGTCCGAGGGGTTCACTGCCAGACAGCCGCAGTTAAAGCAGCGCTTTGCCTCCTCCTGAACCTCCTCCCAGCTCAGGCCGTAGGAGTCCTCCAGGTGCAGTCCCCGTTCTTCCTTCGGGCGCTCGGCAAGCTTCGCGCTCTGGGAATGACAGCTGCTGGAGGCATCGAACTTCACAATCTGTCCCAGGGGATGCTCGTAGTTTTTCGCGGGCTGGCCGGTCATGTAGCTGTCCACATACACCGCCGCTTTCTTACCGTCCGCAATGGCGGCCACCACGGTTTTGGGACCGGTGGTCACATCGCCCACTGCAAAGACCTTGGGAAGGCTGGTTTTAAGGGTGTCCGGCTCTACGCTGATCAGTCCCCGGTTCACCTTAAGCTCCAGCTCCTCGCCCAGGAAGGATAAGTCCGTTTTCTGTCCTACCGCCATTAAAATGGAATTTCCTTCCAGCGTCTCGGTGTCCCCATCGTCGTAAGCCGGGGAGAAATGGCCTTCCCCGTCAAACACCTGGATGCACCGCTTCAGCACCAGACCGGTAATCTGTCCATCCTGCCGCAGAATCTCCTTGGGCCCCCAGGAATTCATGATCACGATTCCCTCTTCCCTGGCTCTGGCCACTTCCTCCTCGCTGGCGGGCATATGCTTCTCGTCCTCCAGGCAGGCCATAATCACGTTGGCCGCACCCAGACGCTTGGCCGTGATGGCCACATCCACCGCCACGTTGCCTCCGCCGACCACGATAATGTCCTTGCCGATCTTGCTCTCCATCCACTTGTTGACCTCAATCAGGAAATCCAGGCCAAAGGTGGTCAGCTCCTCGCCGTCCAGGCCGATCAGGGGCCGTTTCCACGCGCCGGTATTTAAAAATACGCTGTCAAACTGTTCCACCAGATCGCTGACCGGTATATCCTTGCCGATCTCAGTACCCGTCTTAAACTGGATCCCCATGGCTTCCAGGGCCGCAATCAGCTTCCGCACAATGTCCTTGGGAAGCCGGTACTCGGGAATCGCATAGCGCAGAAGTCCGCCCGCTTCCTCCATCTTGTCGTACACCAGAACCTGGTGCCCCAGCCTGCGCAGGTAGTACGCCGCCGTCAGACCAGCGGGACCCGAGCCCACAATCGCTGCTTTTTTGCCGCTCTCCGCCTCCGGGGCCTTCATAAACCGGTCCGCGTTGTCCAGAATATAATCTCCCACATACCGCTCCATGCCGCCGATGTTGACGTGCTCGTCAAATTCCGCCCGCTTGCAGTTCATCTGGCAGAAATGGGTGCACACCCGGGAGGTGATGGCGGGAATCGGGTTGGATTCCATCAAAATAGCGGCCGCGCCGTCCAGGTTCCCCTCCCGGATGCAGGTCAGGTATTCCGGCACGTCCACATGGGCCGGACAGTTCTGGGAACATCCGCTGAGGTTCACCTTTTTCGCTCCGAAAATGGAGTGGTTCCGGTTCTCTCCGGTCATGGCGTTACAGTAATCCCCGCCCTTTCTCAGACACCGGATTCTGCCGCCGATCTCGTCGGGATAACGGTAATACCAGCAGCGCACGTCCTGGCAGAGATTTCCGCCGATGGTTGCCAGATTACGGATCAGAGGGGTGGCCACGCTCTTGGCCGCCATAGCGAGCGCCTCATAGCCATCGTTCACCTGGGCCGAACCGGCGATGTCGCAGAGCTTGGCCGCTGCGCCGATTTTCAGCCCTTCCTCGTCCGCCGTGATGTGGTCTAAGCCCTCCACAGTCTTGATATTGACCAGCTGTTCCGGATAATCCGGCTCCAGCTTATGTTTCAGCACGCTGAGCAGATCCGTGCCGCCTGCGATAATCCTGGAGCTTCCAGCCCCTTCCCTCAGGAGGCCGGCAGCCTCGTCGACGCTCTCTGTATCGATATGGGCAAAATTTTTCAACATAATCTTACCTCGCCTTTCCTAATGCCTTTAAAATATTCTCCGGTGTCAGGGGATAATCCATGAGCTGGATGCCGATGGCGTTGGAGACAGCCATCATAATTGCGCCCGGAAGCGGCGCCCCGGATATCTCGCCCACGCCGATGCCGCCGAATGCGCTCAAATCGTTGGGCGTTTCCTCTATATGAGTCTCAAAAACCGGCAGCTCCGGGAATACTCTCCACTTGAAATCCACCAGGTTGTTGGTCAGGAAACGGCCGGTTCCCTCGTCCAATACCATCTCCTCGGTGATGGCGCTGTCGCTGCCGCAGCTTCCAAGACCGCCCTCCAACTGCATTTTCAGGTTGTAGGGGTCGATTACCTGCCCCACGTCCGTCCCTTCCACGATGCGCACGATCTTGGCAGCGCCCGTATCGACGTCCACTTCCATTTCCACGAAGGAAATCATGAAACAAGGTTTGGAGTGGTCCATCTCAAACACTCCGTGCCCTGTGATCGTATTCATGGGGCCTAACACCGCGATCCACGGAATCGCCGCCTGTGGATTTTCTTTGATAAATATAATGCCGTCCTTGGTGTCCAGAGCCTCAGCCGGACAATGCAGCACTTCGGAAGCCCGCTCTAAAAGCTCCGCCTTCGCCTGCTTGGCGGCGTCACCCACCATCCGGCTGTAGACAAGGGTGCCTCTGGAACCTGCCAGTCCCCAATCCCAGGGGTTATCCTGGCTGTCCGGCGTGGAGATCGTCACTTTATCCAGCGGAAGATTCAGGATTTCCGCTGCCATCTTCACCACAGAAGACCTCTGGCCCATGCCGGATTCCGCGATGCAGACATTGATATTCGCCGTGCCCCATCCGTCGATCTTGACAAATGCTTCGCCGTGTAGCATGCCGCAGTCCGCGCTGCCGTGCACGCAACAGCCCACGCCGTACTGCTTGCTGCCTACCACCTTGTAAGGCTTCAGCCAGCCGGGGAACTTCTCTTTCCAGCCAAAGTGTTCAGCGGCGTGGTCCATCACGTCGTTGTAGCTGAGGAAATGGTTCTCCCACCATTGGCCCTCCACCCAGTAGTAACCGCCGTTGATATCGCACATATTTTTCTTGAAAAAGTCCACCGGATCCAGATTCATCCTGGCCATGGCCATGGACAGGATGGGAATCAGCGAGGCGTAGGATTCCTGGCCGCCGAATCCGCGGATACCGCCGGAACGGCAGCGGTTGGTGGCCACCAGATGGGGCTGGTAGTTCCAGTGCTTGCATTTATTGAGCAGCAGCATGGCGCGCCCCAGTCCGTTGGCGATCTGTCCCTGACCGAAATCGGAATGTACGCCGGAGCCCACCAGCCATGTGCCCTCGTAGGCGTGGACCGTTCCGTCCGGCAGCAGGCCGATTTTTGCCTTCAGACGGCTTCCCAGCCGCAGCATGTAGGTGGAAATATGGGCCTCTTTGGAGATCACCAGCTTCACCGGCCTGCCGCAGGCCTTAGCCAGCGCCGCGCAGTAAAGCCCTTCCATGGGCACCGTATTCTTGCTGCCGAAGCCTCCGCCCACATTGCAGGAGATCACGCGCACGTTCACCCCGGGCATGCCCAGTTGCATGATCATCTTCTGGATATTGGGGCTCTGGAAGCTGCCCTTCATGGTACAGTTGTTGGGGCCGTCCCACCAGGCCACCAGGCCGGGGCTCTCAGCGGGGAGGGGGTTGGAAATCGTCTCATACCTGGAGGTTCCCTCCACCACCACGCTGCACTCCTCAAATCCCTTCTTCGTGTCTCCCATCACAATATCCTGCAGCGCCTTGGGCCCAAAGGGCGGGCAGCCTCTGGAAATGATATTGTTGGGGAACTGCTCATAGAGCTGGGGCGCTCCGTCCGCGATGGCTTCGTCCAAATCCTGAACCGCGGGCAGAACCTCGTACTCCACCTGGATCAGCTCCGCCGCCTCGTCCGCCGCTCTCGCGCTGGCGGCTGCGATCAGAGCCACCGGGTCGCCCACAAACCGCACGTGCCGATCCAGCAGCCGCTTCTGAGCGGGCATGCCGGTGATCCAGTCAAATGCATTTTCATATGTAAGAATTGTCTTGACTCCCGGCACCTCCAGGGCCTTTGACACCTCGATCTTTGTAATCATCGCGTGGGGATGAGGGCTCATCTTGATCTTGCCGTAGAGCATATTGTGCATATGGACATCGTTGCAGTATTCCGCCGCTCCCGTGACGATTGCCCGCCCATCGATCCTTGGGGACGGTTTGCCGATATATCTGAATTCTTTCCCCATCTTATTTTCTCCTTTCCGCCGCCTGCTTCACCGCTTCCAGCACCTGGTAGTGGCTGATACAGCGGCAGTAATTCCCGGCCAGCGCTTCCTTGATCTCTTCCTCGTCCGGGTGCGGATTCTCCTGGAGCAGGGCCTCCGACGCCATGATGATTCCCGGCGTGCAGTAGCCGCACTGGAAGGCGGAGTGATCCACAAACGCCTGCTGTACTTCGTCCAGCTCCCCGGTTCTGGGGTTCTGGAGCCCCTCGATGGTCTGAATGTCAGCCCCGTCGCATTCCACTGTCAATATGGTACAGGAGGGAACCGCTTTGCCGTTCAGGATGACCGTGCAGCACCCGCAGGCGCCGTCGTCGCAGGAAATCTTCGTCCCTGTCAGCAGCAGCCTTTCCCGCAATGTCTCGGCCAGCGTGTCCGCCGGCGATATGTCGCCCGCGGAATTTCCAACGCCCAGCCGGTACACATCGCCGTTCACTGTGATTGTAACCGTGGTTTTCGTTTTACTCATGAATCCGTAACCTCCTTGTATTTGTGAAATTTGCTAAATTCCCGTTTGCACTTGACAAAAAATAGTCAATATGACTAATATAAGTATAGCATGGCAATTTATAACCCGCCTACAAAACAGGCCCTCCCATTTTGTAGACGGCCATGCCGGTATGGATATCCCCCATGCCGGTTCTTTGAAAGGACAAGATCACTTATGTTTAAAATGGAAAAGTGGGCGCAGACCCGTTTATTTTCATCCTGTAAATTCCGCACGCCCTTTTACGGCAGATCAATCGCCGGACTGGCTCTCTTAAAAGACGTTTGGGGCCCGGACAACCGTGATATGCTGATTCTTACATACGGTGGGGAGCTGGCCTCCCACCCCAGCGGGATTTCATCCGCGCTGGACCACATGGAAAAAAGCGGAGCCGCCGGGATCGTCCTGGCCCGGGACTCCATGGAAAAGGCCGCTGTGGACGTTTTGGCCCGGGAGTGTGAACGCCGGGGCCTGATCCTGGCGGAGATGACCGATTCCATCCCCTTTGTGGATTTCATCCGGAAGTTTTACAACTTCATGCCCTGCGCAGCTACCGGTGAGCTTTGCAGCTATGGTGAGATTTTCCAACGGTTTCAGTCCGCATTTTTTACCCACGGCCTGGACCGGCTGTTAAAGGAGCTGCACGATTGGACCGGACGCCAGACCGCCCTGGTGGTGGGGCAGGACACTTACGTCCACCCGCGCACGCCCATTCTGGATCCGGTTATCTTCTACCCGGTATACTGGCAGAAGGAGTCCGCCCGTTCCCCCTTTGTGCACGTCCGCCGCTACACGGCCGCCCAGCCACCCATCTACATCCTGCAGGCCGACCTATATAAAAACAGCCTACCCTTCGGCATGCTGTTTCTGATAGGAAATGGAGAAAAATTTAAAGAGACCGACTACTACCTGCTCAACTACGCGTCCATCCTCTGCACCGGACTCAGCGACTTAAACCTCCGCTCCCGGCAGATTGCGGCACTGTTCGCCAAAGTACGCCGTGAAAACTCGCTGACCGGACCGGAGCTGGAACTGTTGCCGGAGGAAGGCAACGCCCTGGTTCTCCAGGAATTTCACAACGCCCTTCCGGGAACAGCGGTCACCGGAGCCGAGGACTATCTCGCCTACCTGCTCCACTACCATTTTCCCCGCAACCTCTGCTACAGTTTTAAAGACAACGAGCTGCTGATTTTTATCTCCACAGAGGATGTGGAGAATTTTGTCCGCAAGCTGACCGCCCTCTTAAACACCACCGGACGGCAATACCACGTGGGAATCAGCCGGAAATATAACCGCAGCCAGGTAGTCACCGCCTTCTCAGAGGCCACCCACGCCGTCAAAATGGCCGGTCTGCTGGATTATGGGCAGAGCCCCTGCCACTTCCATCAGCTGGGAATCTACCGCCTCTTCACGTACCCGGAAAACCCCTGGGCCGTCAACCAGATGCTGGGAGAAATGGACGTCCTGCTGAACGTCCTGGACAATGAGAAGAAGGATATTCTGACCCTGACCGTGCGCACCTTTGTCAAAAACAATTTCAGTTACCAGAAAACCGCTGACGAGCTGTTCACCCATGTCAACACCGTGCGCTACCGCATCCACCAGCTGGAAGAGCTGTGGAACGTGGACCTTTCAAGCACGGAAGGGCGTCTCCTGTTCAGCGTGCTGTCCAAACTGCTGCCCCTGTGGATGCAGGAATTTTATAACCAGCAGTCCGGGCAGTCCGGCGGGGAAGAGCGGTAGGCCGCAGCGCAGGTGCCGCCCAGTCCCGCCGCCCTCAGCGCAATCGACGCGGCCTGGGGCAGCCAGGGGGAGTAATCCAGGGGCCGTTCCACCAGGCCCAAGGCCAGATCCTCCGCGCTCACCCAGGCCGTCTCCTCGATCTCCTCCCGGTTAGGCGCCACCGCTCCCCGGTATTCGCCGACAAAGACATGGTCGTACTCGTATTCATATAAGCTATCATTAAATTGATAACGATAAATAAACTCCCCAACCTCCCTCACCGGACAGGAAATTCCCGTTTCCTCCAGCAGCCGCCGTTCCACCGCCTCCGAAAGCGTTTCTCCCCGCCGCGGGTGGGAACAACAGGTATTGGCCCAGAGTCCCCCTGAATGGTATTTGCTGAAAGCCCGCTTCTGCAAAAGAAATTTTCCGTCATGATGCAGAAAAACGGAAAATGCCCGGTGCAGCATGGGCCTGACATGAGCCTTCATCTTCTCCTCATATCCGATTTCCCGGTCCAGAAAATCAACCAGTATGATGTGATCCCCCATCCGTCTCCCTCCTGCTCTTCACGGCTGCGATATATTCATCCAGCGCCTCCATGGCATTTTCCCCTATTATTTCCAGTTCTTGTTTCTGGGCCCCGTCAATGTGGATTCCCACAGTGGCTGAGACATTGACCTGCAGCTCTGTGCAGAGCTTACCGGCCGCCTTCTGGGCCAGGTACACGTCCTTATGGCCGGGCACGGTGGCGGTCCAAAGGTCGCAGCTGTTCCCCTGCCCGGTCAGGCTGGGTCTGGGCGCAGCCAGCACCACTCCGCCCACATGGGGCGCCTCGCCTCCGGTCAGGCACAGACAAATTCCATTTCCGGTGTCCAGGGCCTCCAGCCGCACCTGCGTCCTGCCCTGGCCTTTCACAATCCTGTCACCCATGCAGATTCCCCTTTCAACGCTCCTATTTTCCCTCCCACGGGATAAACGCCTTGTGCTCCATACCGAACTGCATGAGCACCTTGCCCACAATGTGGTCCACCTGCTCCTTTACCGTGGTGGGGTGGTTGTAAAACGTGAGCATGGGCGGCAGCAAAATGCAGCCGTAGTCAGCGGCCTTTTTCAGGTTGTCCAGATGAATCCGGCTTAGGGGCATCTCCCTGGGCACCAGGACCACCCTGCGGCTCTCCTTGATACACACGTCCACGGCCCGCACCAAAAGATTAGCCCCGTATCCGTTTGCGATGGCGGATACCGTCTTCATGCTGCACGGAATCACAATCATTCCGTCCGTGCGGAAGGAGCCGCTGGAGATGGAGGCCGCCATGTTCTTGTCGTCGTAGCAGTAATCGGCCAGCTTCATCACTTCTTTGATCTCCATGTCCGTCTCATATTTAAAATTTTCGATGGCCCCCTGGGTGATCACCAGGTGGATCTCACAATCTTCCTGCATCCGGAGGGCCTTCAGCATCTCATAGCCCATGACCACGCCGCTGGCTCCGGAAATTCCCACAATAATGCGCATAATATTCTCCTGACTCTCATGGTGCGTTTGATCCGCCTCCGGCCGTTTGAGAAGAACGGCCAAAGCTGCGGCGATTATCTAAGAACAAACCGAACACAAACAACAGCCGGCAGCGCCGGCTGTTATCATAATCCTATTCAGAAGCGGTCTCCAAACCTCTTCTTTCCTCTCTCCATAATCTCAGGGTCATCCACCAGCTGTGGAATCTTATTTCCACAGCGGATGTACTCCTCTGTCGGCATGGTCGCGTCAATACCCATTCCGGCCGAATACTGACGCTCTGAGAACGGGCAGGACGGATCCAGCCACTGGCCCGGTATTCTCGGGATAATGGTCACGTCCCGGTCCGCCTTCACTCTGGTGGACATTGCCCAGTGAACCATCTCGTAATCCCAGATATCGATATCCTTGTCAACCACAATAATGTGCTTGTACGGACCGCGGCTTATGCCCCACAGGGCGTTCATAACCTTTTGCGGGTGGCCTTTGTACATCTTGTCAATCTTGACAATCGCCTCATAGGCGGGGTTGCAGCGCATATCCAGAACTCCGGGCACCACTGCCTTCAACAGCTTGAAGGATTCGGCCTGGTGGGTACGCCCCACAACATAATGGCTCTCCGACGGATACCACTGCTCGCGGGTTCCGTGGAAAATCGGATTATGGCGGTGGGTAATGTGCTCCACCACAAATACCGGAAGCGTGGAAGCCTCCCCGTAGAATCCGGTATACTCGCCGAACCACTCCGTCACCTCGTGCTGGCGGTCATGGGGATAAATATGGCCTTCCAGCACCCACTCGGCTGTGGCCGGAACATTGATATCGATGGTGTCGCACTTCACCAGCTCCACCGGTTCCCCGCGCAGCGCGCCTGCAATGGTGTACTCATCCACGCCCGGGGATGTTCCCACGCCACCCGCAATCTCGATCAGCGGCTCCACGCCGGTCACCAGCGCCATCGGCATAGGCTTCTCCAGCCGCTCCCATTTCTCCAGGTGCATACCGCCGTGTGTGGAAGCAGGCGCCCCCCAGCACATCTTGTTCTTTTCCTGGATTCCCATGCGGTAGATTCCCAGGTTGTGAACGCCGTCCTCAGGATCTTTTGTCACAGAGATCAACAGGGTGCCCGGGAACGCGGACTTATCCTTGATGTGCCATTTCACGTTACAGATTTTGGCGAGATCGATATCGTCGCCGTCAATGGTTTCCTCTTTACATGGGCCGGTCTCCACCATCACCGGGGGAACCAGGGTCTCCGTGCGTCTGGCCCACTCATTGTTGTATGTATCCCAGCTCTCCAGTCCCAGCGCGGCCAGGAAACGGCTGTCCTCAGCCAGCATCCCCGCAACCATGGGATAGTCCATCCCTTTGATATTCTCAAAGTAAAGCGCCGGCCCCAGTTTCTGAAGCGTGGCCCTCGTGGCGTAGTTCACTTCCCACTCCGGGTCCATCTCCTCCTTCACATGATCCAGCTTTCCCCGCTCCTCAAGATATGCCAGAAATTCCCTCATATCCTTCCAATTCGCTTTCAGCTCCAATTTCTTTACCTCCTTCTGGCAAGAAATGCCCAGGGTCTTTGCAGGCGCTCCGCAAACGTTTCCGGCAGCACCGCCTCACAGATGCTCTATGGAGTCAGTATATCATTGCGGGATGGGGGAAGCTTACAAAAAATGGAGGGAGGTTTTGTAGGGTGAGGAGAACAGACACAGAACAATCAGAAGTGCTCCAGCATTCTGCTGGATTCCACAAGATATCCATACGCTTCCAAATTTACATGTTTTATATACGAAAGCTTTTGATATGTTTTAGAGGTTAGTCTTGAATGTATGTAATGTTCCGGATGGGTGATTGGGACACCCGCTCTAACAAAGCCGGGTCGTTACCACTTTCCCTGTATAACGCCTCAATATGTTCCCTGCTATAGTTTTCCTTTGCAATCATCTCTGAACGTCTCCATGTATACAATCATCTTCTCTGCGGCATTTCTCCTCCTGGCATAGCGCAGCATTTTCTTTTCATCTATAAAATACCGCCCCGTGGCAATTTCCATAATCAGGGGATACTCTCCGGGGCTGAACAGGCGCTTGATCGCTGTCTCTGCGAACAAATCGACCAGCAGCTTCTCAAGAATCATATGATGGGGGTTCTGCCTATCTCTGGGCGACTCGCTGACACGGTCGACGATAATGACACAGTTCTCACGCCAATACCGCTGATACTCCCTCTCATCCGGTTTATACAAAATTCTTCCACCCAGCTTCTCATCCAAAAAATCGAATACGAAACTTCCTACTTCCTTTTCAACCTGAATCACAATCGTATTTTGCGCAATTTGATGGTTTAAAAATTCATTCAGTAAAATCGATTCGAACACATAAAATTCTGCCAAAGGATATTCGCTCTCGATCGTGTTTAATAAAGTTTGCGCATATTTGCTGTAATCAGGCGTGTACCACAGCTTGCCGCTTGGCATACTGCGGGTATAAGTATCATATCCCACTCGGAAGATCAAACCTTTGGATAACAATTCAGGCATAAGCCATTTAAATGTATTATAATTCAGTTCCTGATTGGCCCGCTTCAGCTCCGTAAACAAAACCTTTCTGCTAAATATGCGGTCATCCGGCTGATCCATCATCACATCTTCATACCACACCTTGTTCTCCCTCCCGCATTACATCTATTGGCATATTTTAAATATTTTTGCCGATAGATGTAACATATCACAGGGTTGTCAGATTTTCAAGGGTGATATCGGCCAAATTCTCCTACAACTGTCCCGCCAATTCCCCCAGGCACCGCTCCACATTATTTCCATGCACATAAAGAATCTTCTGTCCCTTTTTGCGCTCCGCCATAATCCGGTTGTAGCTGGCATGTTTTAAAATATCGGTATTGAAAATGATGTAGCGCTTGTTCCGGAGTATGGACGGGTCGAAATTCCGGTTGTCGCAGGCCAGGAACTGGCTGTTCGGAAAATGACAGCGCATCTTTTTCTGCCAGTTGCTGTGACCGCCGATCACAAGGCTCTTTTCAATTCTCAGACCCTCCAGCTTTTCCCTGCCGTGGGCCGGCAGCTCTTCCTCCTGTCCCGCCCGCAGCTGGTACGCGAAACTGCGCAGGCTGGCCAATTCCTCTTTTTCCTTCTCGTGCCGTTCCACAAGTTCCCGCAGCGCGTTTTCCAGTTTTTGGATCTTCTGTGTCTGATCTCCCGCCAGGCGTTCCAGCGCCTCCCGTTGTCCGGCGATCAGCCGCTCCCGTTGCGCCAGCTGTTCCTGTCTAAGAACCAGCTGGCGCTCCCGCTCCTCGATCTGCCTGGAGCGGCAGCGCAGCTCTTCCAACTGGTTTTCCTCGCACTGGCGGTGTAGCTGTTCGATGTATTTGCATAAGGTGGCTGCCAGGAGTATGGATTCGTACTCCTCCTCGCTCAGAGACCCGAACAGGCTGAAAATCTGCTCGCATTCCCTGCGCTCCAGCCGGATCCCGGCCAGCATCCTGGGGTGCAGCCTGTAGTGGAGAAACAGAAGCTCCATGGGCTCAGGCGGTGAGGCAATCCCCCATTTTCCGCCGGGAAGAGGAGAGGCCGGTGCGGAAGCGGTCTTGCCGGCCTCCCGTGCCCCCATAGCGTTCCCGGCTTCCCCGTACGCCCCGGCTTTTCCCCGCGCCCCGGCCTCCCCGTGTGCCCCGGCCTTCCCGCGCGCCCCGGCTTTCCCGCATCCCCCGGCCTTCCCCCGCTCCATAATCTCGCTCCCCGCCAGATAAAAACTGGCATGGTAGGACTCCAGGTAAGGATTCTCCTTTTGCAGCTTCCGGTAGCAGCTTACCCCCTCCCGGGTGCACGCCGGACCGGCCGGAGGGCTCATCATCTCCTCCTCATAGATCAACAGCATCTGAAGGACAATGTAAAAAAGATAGTCGTGGAGAACCGGTATCCCCAAATCCTCCGCAATAGCCATCTGCACCATCATCCGGGACAGATTTTCCGCCATGTCGCTGTTGTCGTCCAAAGCCGCGCTGAAATTGTCCCCTGAAAATGCGTTCAGCTTCTTGATCTGATTCCGAAGCGGCTTATACCCCAGATTCAGGATTTCCATCAGGGCCCGGCAGCGCTCCCCCTCCGCCTGCCGGCGCGCCAGGAGCAGCAAGCCCGCGGCGTTCCTCGCCAGCTCCCGGTCCTCCTGGAGAAACCAGCAGAAAAAAGCCGCCTCCCTGAGATCCGATTCCCGGTACGCCTCATAGCACCGATCCGCCTCCCGGTCCGTCGCCTCTTTTAACGCGGTCCGGCAGCGCTGGTTGCGGACCATTGCGTAAATCAAAAACGGCAGACTGTCCACGTGAATTTCCCGGTGGTCCAGCTCAAAAATGGGCGCAAGAAAGAAACGCGCCTCTTCCGGCAGCTTTTCCCGGTGATTCCTCAACCGTTTGCTGTAAACCGCCTCAAAGACCCGTTCCAGCTCGTCGTCGCCCCATCTGGCCTCCAAACCAGCCACCCCGTTTTCCGCGTCGATCAACCGGAACAGCCCTTCTGTCTCCCCGGACTCCATCAGCATTTCCATCACCGTATGCCTGGCGCCGGCCGAAACCCCCATGCTTTTAGCCACAAAAGCAGCCTTCGGCCTCCCATAGCAGCAGACGCCGTTGCAAATAATGTTCCATTGCCCCATAAACTCCCTCCTGATATGCAGATTTTCGATTTGATTCAATGATTTTTCCGGCGAAACGCCGCGTTCTGAACGATTCAGAATGATAATTGATTTGTAAAAAGAACGATAGAAGAGATAACTTCTATGAAATAGAGGATAGCATAAGATGAAAATGAATTCAAGAGGTTTTGGCGATATTTTTCCACAATACCAGTCCGAACCGCCGCCCTGCAATATCCGATGCAAAAACCCCCGGAACCGCAGTCCCAGGGAGTTTTGCACGCTCAAATGAGCACTTCTGTTATGTTATGATCTGCCGGCATCCGGATCACCCAGACTTCCATCGTCTGGACACTTCCGTTTCTCACTAAGCTCCGCCGCGCCTCAATGCCTGTGCATCGAGAACTGATCCATGGGATAATTCTTCAAATTCTCCCGCACCTTGCGGCCGTCGGCCTGGCCGATCAGGGCGTCGCGGTCCTTTTTGAACTCGTTCTCAGCCTTGCGCTTGCTGGGACCGCCCACGCAGCCGCCCACGCAGGCCATACCTTCCACGAAGTCCTCGGGCAGCTTACCCACACGCAGCATGAGCAGAGCCTTCTTGCACTCCACCGCGCCGTTGCATTTGGCAACCTTGATGCCGTCGGTGTTCTCGCCCGCTTCCTGCATGCACTCCAGCACCGCATTCGTCACGCCGCCGCCGTTGCCGAAGCGTTTGCCAAACACGGAGCTCTCCTGGTATCCGTTGGGCTCCGGCTCAAGCTCCACACCCTTGGCCTTCATCATGGCGTTCACTTCCTCCAGATTCAGCACATAGTCCGCGTTGTCCTTCACGTTCAGATCCAGGGCCTCGCTCTTCTTGGCGATACACGGACCGATGAACACGGTGATGGTCTCCGGGTCCATGGCCTTTAACAGGCGGGACACCGCGCACATGGGGGACACGGTGGTGGACATGTTGTCCAACAGCATGGGGAAATGCTTCTTGATCATGTTCACGAAAGCCGGGCAGCAGGAAGTGGTCAGCTTCTTACCTTCCTTGTAGGCCTCCATCCACTCGTCGGCCTCGTAGGCAGCGGTCATATCGCCGCCAAGGCCCACCTCCACCATATCGGCGAAGCCCGTCTTTTTCAGGGCGGTCCGCCAGCTGGCCATGGTGATGTCCGGTCCGAACTGGCCCTCAGTGGCGGGCGCCACCATGGCGACCACCTTCTTGCCGGCCTGGATCAGGTTAATCACGTCTATCATAAAGGTTTTGGAGTCAATGGCGCCAAAGGGGCAGCTGTGCACGCAGTTGCCGCACTCGATGCATTTCTTCTCATCGATCTCGCAGATGCCGTACTCGTCGTAGGTGATGGCGTCCACCGGGCAGCTCTTCTTGCAGGGGCGCTCCAGATGGGCGATGGCGTTGTAGGGACAGGCCTGGGAACATTTTCCGCAGGACTTGCACTTGGCCGGATCGATGTAAGCGCGGTCGCGGCCCATGCTGATTGCGCCGAAATTACAGGAATTCTGGCAGGCCTTGCCCATGCACTTCTGGCAGTTGTCCGTCACCACGTAGGCGGCGATGGGACACTCCTCGCAGGCCGCGTTGATGACCTGTACCACGTTGGAGGAGTTTTTGCCCTTGGGGCATTTTCCCTCCGCCAGGCGCACTCTCTGCCGGATGATCTCACGCTCTTTATAAATACAGCAGCGGTAAGTCGCCTGGGGACCCGGGATAATCTCATAGGGAATGTCGTGGGTCTTTTCCTCCAGCTTTCCCTCCCAGGACGCCTTGGCCACCGCATACAGGACCTCATGCTTCAATCGCAGAATTGTCGCATCATTGGTTACCATTTCTCTTTTCCTCCTCTATCAATCTACCCTCTTATGTATCTGTTCAGTACCTTCACAGATACGGACAAAAATCCATTTAAAATCGACTTCGTCGATGGGATTTTTGCATGCAAGCTCAGATTTTCGTACGGTCAGCGCAGCAAGCGCGCAGACCTACTGAATAGTTACCCTCTTATCAACAATAGAAATCTACTATATACATAAGAAAAAAGCAAGTCCTAAAAACGGTACAAAGGCGCTTTTTGTGAAAAATTAGTCAACTTTGTATATTTTTTAACTATAGTGTAAGAAAGCCGTTAATAATACGTGATTGTGACGGTTTTTCCCATCTCCTCGATCACGTGTTTCAGCTGTTCCACCAGGTTCTGGCGGATTCCCAGGTCAAACGGCAGTCCGGGGTTCTGGTAAGCGCTGTTGATGGCCTTTCCAACGAACAGATGAACCTCGGTACAGTCCTCGATCAGCACCTTTGCCACCATGGAACCGCCGTTTGGTTTGTCCAGCTCCTCGAAAAATTCCTCGGACACCGTCTCATTTTTCACATAGCGGCGCAGAAGCTGCAGCACCCGGTTCAGAGTCAGCACGCCCTCGGTCACCAGGTCCACCCCGTCCATGTAAGCGATGGGCGGAATCTCCGGGTCCACGTAATCCAGGGACACGTCCAGGCGTTTGTTCAGCACCCGGGAAACGATGGTGGCGCTGGTTCCGCCGCAGACGATGGTGCGCGCGCCCGCATCCGCCATAAACTCGTGGACCATGCGCACGTCGTCCTCCGGGTTTCTGGCCGGGCCGGTCATCAGATGCACCGGCTTGCTGTCGATGATGCGCATGCAGGCCACGGTGGTGTCGTCGCCGGGGCGGAACTGATACAGCTCGTCGCAGGCCCGGCTGATGGACGTGGCAAGGCGCATGGCCGACACGGTCAGGGCGTACTGGCGCACCGCGTAGTCCGCGATGTCCTGCCACAGCCAGCCGAAGTTTAACAGTTCGCCCACTCCGGCGTGGATGGTGCCGTCGCTCATCAGGATCAGGGCGTCGCCCTTCTGCACCTTGAAGCGGTACTCATTGATCTTCTTGCCCTGAATCTCCCGCACATTCTGGGGAATCTCCATCAGCTTCCCGTCCCGGACGAAAATACAGCCCGGGTTGTCGTACTCCACCAGATAGGCGTCGCCGTTGTGGTACACCTGCAAAATGCTGAAGGTGGAGTAAGCCACCTGCCGCACCTGGCAGATGGGCAGCGTCTCGCTGATGGTGTCCACGCACTCCTCCAGGGTAGCCCCGTTTAAGAACATGGTGCCCAGAATCTTGGAGGTCAGGGTGGAGAGGATGTTGGCCTTCACGCCGCTGCCCATGCCGTCCGCCAGAATCATGATGTTGGAGTCCTCGGTCTGCAAGAGCTCCACCTTGTCCCCGCACAGGATCTCAGTGTATTTGTTCAGGCTCTTATATGCAACATCTACCGTAATTCCCATCATTTACCTCCGTTGCGGCCAGGCCCCGCGCCCAGACGGACGTAGCTGGTTTTGGCCGGATTCGCGGTTCCCAGATGGACATAGCCGGTGGTTTTCTCCTCCTTCGGCGTCATCACGCCCTTTAAGGGCTTAGCGCCGCTGCCCAGATGGGCGTTTGCGGCCACCTGCGGCGACTCGTCCTCGCCGCCCACATAGATGGCGTCTCCGCTCTCCTCCAGCAGGGAATGGCACAGTTTGGTCAGCGTGGTCTTGGTCTCGGCCGTGGTCTCGCCCAAAAGCCCGGCGATCTCCTGGGCCACCATCATCTGCTTGTGGATAACCTTCTGGGCCAGATCGATGGTCTCCAGTTTGCGCTCGTAATCCTCCCTGGCCTGCGCCTCCTCCTTGGTGATATCAATAAAGGTGGCCAGCACGGCATTTTCCTTCTCAATGTAAACGATGTTCTGGAGGGTGGAGAGCTTGTATTCCGGATAATTCACCCGCTTGCCGTGGATGTTCTGGTGGGTGTCGAATACCCACTGGAAATCCACCGGGTCGATAAATTCGTATAGGTACATCTGCAGGGCCTCAGTGCGGGTCTTGCCGAAGTATTTCTCGCCAACGTTGGAGTATTCCTTGATCTTCATCTCCTCGTCCACGATCAGCACGATGTTGGGCGAAGTCTCCATCACCAGATTGGCCATGGACTCGGCCTTCTCGTGCATGAAGGGGATGCACATGCTGACCTCGGCCTTATGCTGGTACACGGCGATGGCCTTCTCCCGGCAGGTGGGGTATCCGCAGGCGCCGCAGTTGAGTTCGTCCTCGGGGCGTACCTTGTTGGTCATGCGCAGAATGGCGCGGATCTCCTCCTCGGAGGGCTGGGGATCCCTGGGGGAATGGTCCTCAAAGCGCTTGGCAAAGCTGACCTTCTCCCACACCGGCTCCATGGTCCGGGCCTCCACCGGTTCCCGGGCGATGGTCTCCTCCATATCCAGCTTAACCTTGAAGCGGGAAATGGTCTCGTCGTTCACCGTGGGCCCCTTGATGCAGCCGCCGGAGCACATATTCATCTCAATAAAACATCCCTTGATCTCGCCCCTGGCCATGCTCTTGCACAGATCGATGCAGTTCTGCACGCCATGGACGTAAAACTTGCGGTAATTGTCCGCCTGCTCCTCCGTGGCCAGCACGGAATTCACCACGCCGTTGGTCACCGGGTACAGACGGTTCACCTTGGGATCAAAGCAGGTGAAGGGTTTGTCCTCGCAGTCGGAGATCTCGATCTCTTCCTCCTCCAGCCACTGGTTGATGTCGTTGAAATTCAGGACCGCGTCGATGCAGGACTCGTGGCGCGGGTCCTGGGCCTCCTTCTTCTTGGCGATGCAGGGGCCTAAGAACACGACCTTCACCTGGCTCCCAAGTTCCTCCTTGAGCAGCAGCCCATGGGCGATCATGGGGGAAACCACCGGCGCCAGATACGGAACCAGCTGCGGATAATAGATCTCGATCAGGTCGTTGACGCTGGGACAGCAGGTGGTAATAATATTCTCCATCTGATGTTCCGCCAGCAGCTTCGCGTACTCCGCGGTCACAAAGGCCGCTCCCTCGGAGGTCTCGCGCACGTCCTCAAAGCCCAGGCGCATGAGCGCGGCCCGGACCTGGCCGATGGTCTTGTATTTCAGCAAACCCATGAAGGAGGGGGCGATGGACACCACCACCCGCTCCCCCGCGGCTATGTATCCCTTAACCTTGTTCAAATCGCTGTTGAGCGTCTTGGCCGACTGGGGACAAATCCGCAGGCAGTGCCCGCAGAGAATGCATTTGTCCGGCATGATCACGGCGCGCTCGTCCTTGACCTGGATGGCCTTGACCTCACAGTAGCGGACGCACTTGTAACAGTGCTTGCACTTAGTGGCTTTAAAATCGATGATTCCCATAATCATGGTCAGACTCTCCCTAAGATTTCGTTGTTAAAGAACTCCTCCGTATCCTCCGGTTTCAGTGAAAACAGCTGGTCCTCCACCGTGACGCAGACGCCGTGGTCACAGTTGCCGCTGCAGAACGAACCGTTCAAATCCACCTTGCCGGACAGGCCGTTCTGCGCCACCAGCTGCTGTAATTTCTCGATAATCTCTCTGGAGCCCTTTAAATGACAGGCGCTGCCGATACAAATTGTAACTTTCATCCCTAATTTCCTCCGCTTTTTGATCGTTAGTCTGCTTTCTGGGGTGACCCCAAATATGCTTCTATTATCGCACATTGTGAACTTTATATCAACAGAAAATCCGCCCGGCACGGGAATTTATTTGTAATGAACGGCATTCTGTGCTATAGTAAAGCTATTCGTTCTCACCCCGAAGCACGGCTGACGGAGAAGGCGAGGCTTACGACCGCACTCCCTTACGTTCTGCGCCCTTTTTCAGGATGAGGATATGGAAGGAAAGGAGAACGTAATTATGAAAAAATCTGTATCTGCCGTTATTGCCGCCCTGATGGCCGCCTCCGCTATTCTGGCGGGCTGCGGCTCCGGGAACACCGGCGCCACCGTTGCCGAAACCGCTGCCGAGACCACCGCCGAGGCGGCGGCCGGAACCTCCGCCTCTGAAACCTCCGCCGCCGAAACCCAGCCGGAGACCACTTCCCCCGGGACCGAAGCGGAGAAAGTGCCCGCCACCCTGACCGGCGACACCGGGGACAACTGCCAGGCCGGAGTCCGGGTCGGCTCCCTGAAGGGCCCCACCTCCATGGGACTGGTGTATCTGATGGACAAGGCCCAGAAGGGCGAAACGGAAAATCACTATGAGTTTACCATGACCGGCGCGGCGGACGAGCTGGTTGGCAAGATCGCAAGCGGTGACCTGGACATCGCCCTGATTCCCGCCAACGTGGCCAGCGTGCTCTACACCAAGACCCAGAAAAATGTCACGGTTCTGGACATCAACACCCTGGGCGTGCTCTACGTGGTGGCCTCCGACGACTCCATCACCTCCGTTGCGGATCTGAAGGGCAAGACCGTGTACATGACCGGAAAGGGCACCACCCCGGAGTATGTGATGAATTACCTGCTGAAGGAGAACGGCCTGGCCGCAGGGGATGTGGACCTGCAGTTCAAGTCCGAGGCCACGGAGGTCGCCTCCCTGCTGAAGGAGAATCCCGACGCCATCGGCGTTTTGCCCCAGCCCTTCGCCACCGCAGCCTGCATCCAGAACGAGGCTTTAAAACCGGTGGTGGATCTCACCGAGGCCTGGAACGCCCTGAATCAGGACAGCGGCAGCATGCTGGTCACAGGCGTCACCATTGTGCGCAGCGATTTCATGCGTGAGAACCGTGCCCCCATCCAGATGTTCCTGGAGGACCACAAGGAATCCGCCCAGTACGCCGTGGACCACGTGGACGAGACCGCCGAGCTGGTGGCCGCCGCCGGAATCGTGGAGAAAGCCCCCATCGCCAAAAAGGCCCTGCCCTACTGCAACATCGTGTGCATGACCGGCCAGGAGATGAAGGACGCCCTGAGCGGGTACTTGAACGTGCTGTATGAGCAGGACGCAAAATCCGTGGGCGGACAGCTGCCGGGGGATGAGTTCTACTATATGCCATAGGCCGGAACATAAAAAAGGCCGCAGCGGCTTCTTCTGAGCGCAGCGGCCTTTTTCGTTGGATGCAATGGGCCGCTGGCGCAGCCGGCGGGCGATTGTTGGATGCAATGAGCTGCTGGCGCAGCCGGCACTGAAACGGCCAAGCCCCTGGTCTGACACCAAAAAGGAGGACAAGACATGCTGAATCGAACTGAAGGAGGGCCGAAGGCAAAGACCTGGCTTCGCAGGGCCGCCGTGTGGCTCCTCTGGATCGCGCTGTGGCAGGCCATCGCCGCCATGGTCCACAATCCGATCATATTTGTGGGACCCTTTGAGATGCTGCGCTCCCTGAGGGATCAGCTTTTTGACGCCGCATTCTGGCAGACCATCGGCCACTCCTTCGGCAAGATCAGCCTGGGCTTTCTGGGCGCTTTCGCCACCGGCCTGGCATTGGGCAGCCTGGCTTACCGTTTTCCATTCCTTGGCGAACTGCTGGAGCCCTTCATGTCCCTGATCCGCTCCATCCCCGTGGCCTCCTTCGTGATTCTGGCCCTGATCTGGATCGGCTCCGGCAGCCTGTCCGTCTGCATCTCCTACCTGGTGGTCCTGCCCATCGTGTACGTGAACACCATCGCCGGGCTGGCCTCCACCGACCCAAAACTGCTGGAAATGGCCCGGGTATTCCACATGCCCGCCCTGAAAAAGGTCCGCTACATCTATGTCCCCGCCCTGATGCCCTACCTGGTCAGCGGCTGCAAGACCGCCCTGGGCATGAGCTGGAAGTCCGGCATCGCGGCGGAGGTCATCGGTATCCCGGACAGTTCCATCGGGGAACAGCTCTATTACTCCAAGCTGTACCTGGATACCGCAGGGCTCTTCGCCTGGACCTTTGTGATCGTCATTGTCAGCGCTGTCTTTGAACAGCTGTTCCTGTTCCTGCTGAAACGCTTCTGGCGTCAGCCGGGGCAGCCTGCGGGAGGTGTGGAAGCATGATCATCCGGTTAAATGATCTTACAAAAATTTACAATTCTCAACGGATACTGGATCACCTGAACCTGAGCTTCACGGATGAGGCGCCCTGCTGCCTCATGGGTCCCTCGGGCTCCGGCAAGACCACGCTGCTGCGTATTCTTCTGGGCCTGGAACGGCCGGACGGCGGCTCTTACTCCATCACCGGCGAAAACGGAAGCGATCTCACGGGCAGCGTCCGCTTTGCGGCGGTCTTTCAGGAGGACCGGCTGTGCGAGGCCTTCACGCCGGTGGAGAACATTCAGATGGTCACCGGCCGCGCCCTCTCCGGTGAGCAGATCCGCGGGGAACTGTCCCGCCTGCTGCCCCCGGAATGCTTTGACCGCCCCGTTTGGACCATGAGCGGAGGCATGAAGCGGCGCACCGCCATCTGCCGCGCCGTGCTGGCCCAGTCCCAGGCCCTGCTCATGGACGAACCCTTCACCGGCCTGGACGAGGGCAACAGGCGGCTGGCTATCCGCTACATCCGCGAGAAAGCCGCAGGCCGCCTGTTGATCCTGACCACACACCAGGAGGAGGATGTGGAATTGATTGGGGGGAGGTTGGTGAGGTTGTAGGAGGGGATTATTTCCCCTTCCGCCTGCAAGCCGTCAACAGCGCCTCAACTCTCTGATCCTTCTGATACAGTGTCATAGTCGAGTCGCCGATGCCTTCGATGCGAGCCGGTTCCCCGTTTGCCACGCATCGCACCCTATCCACAATCCGGCAGGCAATTTCCTCCACTCCGGCAGTCCCGTCCATGATGGCGGAGGCGTCGATATCAATATCATCGTTGATCAGTTTTGCGTTCCCGCTGATAAGGATTACCGGAACCAGGGCGTTCTGGAATCCGGCCGCCCCGCTGGTCCACAGGATAATGTGGGCCCCCAGAGCAGCGTAATTAACCCCTGCTCCTCCGCAAAGCATGGTGGCCTCTGACAGGTAGAAACCCGGCCGTTTGGGACGATCAATAAAGTCCTTGTTGATCTGAAGCACATCCTGGATGGGATGGCTTCCCATCTTGTGAAGAGCGCCCAGGGACTTCTCCTCTATGGTAGTCAGACCTCCCACGCAGTTGCCGATGCTCATGGTCTCCACATCAGCTCCCTCCACGCTCCATCTGTCCCGCTCCTTGCCGATCAGGGTGATGATCTTTTGCGCCACCTCCTCGCTCACAGCCCGTTTGGCCAGAATCGCTTCACAGCCCTGAAGCTCAAACAGTTCCCCTCCGATGCAGATTGCGCCCATATCTACCAGTTTATCCAAAGCAGCTCCTGCGCTGGGATTGGAGGCTATGCCGGAGCTCGTGTCGCTTCCGCCGCACTTGACTCCCACCACCAGCCTGGACATGGGAAATTTCTCCCGCTGCAGCCTGCCGATCTGTTCTTCCATCTCCTTCAGACGCTCCACGCCATAGGCGATGGTATTTCTGGTTCCCTTAAGTTCTTCGCAGGTCAAACACACAACTGTTTTCCCTGTCCTCGCAATCTCATCCCCCACCTGAGAGGGAAGGATGCTTCCACATCCCATAGCAATCACCATCACTGCGGCTACGTTGGGGTTCTTTCCCACTGCGATCATCTGATTGAAAGTTTCCTCATTACCTCCCAGCATGCAGGTGTACCAGTTTGTCATCACCACCGCAGCCTCAGAGTGCCGGGCTATCCCTCTGGCTATACCCTCACAGCATTCATCCACCGCAATAATCAGGATCTTGTTGCGTATGCCCACCGAACCGTCCGGGCGCTGGTATCCCATAAACTCCATCATTCAGTCCTCCTCCCCTATGTTCATCTGCCGGATAATTTCAATGCGGATGTTCTCAGGTATGTCCACCGCAGCGCTTCTCACATTATGTACATGCACCAGCCGCCCCTTTTGAATATCCCGGATTGCCACCCCGATGGGCGCGCCATATTTGATTACCCGTTCTCCTTTGGAAATACCGGTCAGTGCAATTTTATTGCCAAACGGTATATTCTCCTCTGCTTTCAATTCAAACAGAAGCTCATTCTGTGGATTGTATACCCGTGCAGACTCTCCCCGCCCGGTATATTCCAGGGCGGTTGCCACCATATCCTGTTCATGCATCTTCATAAATCTTCCCATTGCGCTCAATCCTTTCTCATCAGCTCTTTTTCCAGTTCCTCAGAGGTCACGCCCCGGTAATCGGCAGACATCCAGCGCAGCCATCCCACCAGCATAACCAGCATGATAAAAATAATCGGCACCGCGGTGATAATGGCGCAGGTTTTAATGGTGTTCAGATCCGCATTGATCAATATCATGGTCAGCGGCACCAGAGACAGCATGATACACCAGAACAGACGCAGCATCGGGTGGGGCTCCTCGTCATTTTTCAATCCCACAGTAGAGGTGGTGGCCATGGTAAACGCCGCTCCATCCAGGGTTGTCGCCAGGAACAGCAGGGTAATAATGCAGAAAATCACCATAAACACAGGACCGGCCGGCAGTGTCCTCAGTACCTGGACAATCGACTGGTTCCCCTGCCCTGCCCCAAGCATGCCAACCATATCCACAGAACCAGTCAGCTGACGGTTCAGCGAAAGGCTTCCGAGGATTCCGAAGAACCCGAAACAGCCTGCGCTGCCACTGATCAGCGTATTGGCGACCACTGAACGGATGCTCCTTCCCTTTGACACCTTCGCGATAAAAATACCTGTAAAGGGAGCATAGGTAATCCAATACAGCCAGTAGAAAATGGTCCACGCCTCCGGGAAACCGCTCTTTCCAATGGAATCCGTAAACAGGCTCATATGGATAAAATTCTGGAACATCAACCCAATAGACTGGGTTGTATTGCTGATAATAAACAGTGTGGGACCGCAGACCACCACGCCTATGCAGAAAATAATCACCAGCTTGATATTCCAGTCGGAGATCTTAGCCATCCCCTTCTTTAACCCAATATAGGAACTGAAGGAGTAAATCACGGATAAAACTACAATAATCAGCAGATTAATGATAAACGACGGGGTAATCCCCACCACGCTGCAAAAGATCTCCGTTACCAGCGGCACTGATACACCCAGAGTAATGCTCAATCCACCGAAACAGATGAAGATAAACAGCACATCCACGATACGGCAGATCACGCCGTCCTGCTTTAGCCCCGTTATGGAACTGATAATTCCACTCAGGCTCAGCCCCCGGTTCTTTCGTACATGGAAATGGTAAGCAATGGGAATCCCAGCCAATGCGTACAGCGTCCACGCGCTGATGCCCCAGTGAAACATAGTATAAGGCACGCTCATCTCAAAGGCCGGCTGTGACCCCGCCTGAATGCCCAGGCCAGGAGTGCCGATATAGTAGGCCCACTCAATAAACGCCCAATAGACCGTGGCGGAACCAAGTCCGCAGCAGATCATCATAGATACCCATTTAAAAGTAGAATACTCCGGCTCTCCCTCCCCCAGCTTGATCCGGCCGTATTTACTGAATGAAACCAGCATGAGCAGCAATATTCCCCCAAATGCGAAGATGAGCGTCAACGAGCCGAACATATCTGTCATTGCTCCGAAAATGCGGTTTGCCACATTCTGGGAGCCCTCTGGAAACAGATAGAGACATGCTACAATTCCCAATACAAACACCATGCTAACAGCAATCAGCAATTTATCCAAACGCTTTCCCATATTCACGATCCTCCATCCTATCTCATTCTGTAAGTTTCAATCATCTCTTCATCCAGCGCTACACCCAGGCCTACGCAATCCGGTACTGTCACAAAACCATTTTCAAATGGGATCAGGTTTTTCACCAACCCATGGAACAGCGGGCTGACGCTCTGAGAATATTCCATCAAATCCCCATGCTCACAGGCTGCCAGAAACTGCACCGTGGCAGCCAGCAGAATTCCTGTGCTGAATCCATGAGGAACCAGCTTGGTTCCATTCATCTGCGCAAGATCGTATATCTTCTTCATCTCCGTAATTCCGCCGCAGCGCGTAATATCCGGCTGGACGATATCCGGCTTTGCCCGCTGCAGGAAATCCCTGAATTCATACCTGGTGGTCAGTGACTCTCCCCCCGCGGTCTTGGACAACGACATGTTGGACAGTTTTTCATAACCCTGATGGTCATCCGCAAGCACCGGCTCCTCGATCCAGTTGAGATGATAGGGAGCCAGGCGCTGGAACATGGACGCCGCATGTCCATAGGTTCTCCACTTGGTAGCAATATCAATCTGCAGTTCAAAATCCTCTCCCACCTGCTCCCGAACCGCCTTCACAATGGCCTCATCCGTATCGGGATCATCTCCAAGTATACCCCCGCCAAATTTTAGACTTGTAAAACCCTGATCTTTCAGGGAAGCTGCGATCACCTTATTTTCCTCCGGGGTATCCGCCGGAATAAAGGTGCCGTAAGCCCGGATCTTATCTCTGTATTTGCCGCCCAGAAGCATGTAAATGGGCACCTGATAAAATTGGGAAGCAATATCCCACAGGGCGATGTCAATCGCGCTGATGGCGTGGATTCCCGCTCCTCTGCGCCCTACATAGTTTGAGGACCAGTACATCTTGTCCCACAGCTTTTGGATCTCCAAGGGATTTTCTCCGATGAGCAGACGCTTCAGGCCACTGCAATACAGATTGCTCTCCGGCGCCTCCACCAACGCCCTTGCGACCATAGGCGAGGTATCGCTCTCCCCGGTTCCTACCAGCCCGGTATCTGTATGGACTCTGACAATAAACGCATCGTCCCCCCACTCGCAGGGCCCGTCCATTGGCGGGATTCTGAGACAGATAACTTCAACATCCGTAATTTTCATAGTGTTTGCCTCTCTTTCCATTTGATACAACTATTTAAAGCAAATCCTATGCCAACTCTGTCTGAGGTCACCAGGCGTCAGTTTTTAACTATTTTCTTGATGTTTTTTTAGGTTTATGATATGCTGAAAAAGACAAACGAGTTAAAAATAATTCATTTTTGCGAGTCACTTTTAAATAACTGAGTTATTTTAAACTCACATTCTGCGAACATGTATGGAAAGGGGTATTATGAGAAACTCTGCAATCATCCCTTGGAACCTTCACCCGTCAGAATTTCAGCGGTTAATAGATTCCATGTATGACGAAGTTTTGATTTATGACAATCAATACACCATTGTCTATATCAACGATGCATGCTCCAGGCATTATGGTTATCAGCCGGAGCAGATGATTGGAAAAAGCTTTTTTGAATTTGTAGACGGAAACTGTTGGGATATCTCTGTACTCCCCGTTATTTACGAGAAAAAGAAAACCTATGCGGTAAAGCAGAAAACCAAACTTGGAAGTGAACTGTTGACCATCGCCGTTCCCATCTTCGACAGCCAGAAAAACCTGGCCTATGTGATCATGAATGTACGGGACAACCTCTCCGGCGTAAAACTTTTCAATCCAGACTACATATACAGAAAATCCTCCCTGAGCTACTCAACTGTACCTATGTGCAAGAGCCGGGAAATGGAGCAGGTTATCCAATTTGCAGAACGGATCAGTCAGGTTGACGTAACCTGTATTCTCACCGGAGAATCCGGTACCGGAAAGACTATGGTTGCCCGGTACATCCACTCCATCAGCCCCCGCAACGCCCGGCCCTTTATCAGCCTGAACTGTGCCAGTATCCCCAACGAGCTGGTGGAATCTGAACTATTCGGCTACATCAAGGGGGCCTTTACCGGGGCCAACGCTCAGGGAAAGAAAGGATTGTTCGAAGCAGCAAACGGTGGCACTCTGCTGTTGGATGAGATTGCAGAGCTCTCCCTCTCCACCCAGGCCAAGCTGCTCCATGTTCTCCAGGACCACGAATTTATCCCCATCGGCGGCAGCAGCCCGGTAAAGGTAGACGTGCGCATTATAGCAGCAACCAATAAAAATCTGAGACAGATGGTGGCCGACGGACAGTTCCGTGAAGATCTGTTTTACCGTCTCAACGTGGTGGAAATTTATCTTCCTCCGCTGCGGAAACGGAAAGCGGATATACCTGATCTGATTCAGCAGTTTTTGAAGGAGTTTAATGAGAAATACAACCTGTCCAGGTCTCTGGACAGCCACGCATTGGAAACGCTTGTAAACTATGAGTGGAAGGGAAATGTAAGAGAATTGCGCCATATGATCGAACGCCTGGTGGTCACTGTCACCGGCGATCTCATTACCACGGGACACCTGCCCCAGAACATGACAGGCTCGACGGACACAGGGACAGCCCGGGAAGTCCCCAAAATCACGGATTATCACACGAGAATGCAGAACTTTGAAGGAGCCATGGTCCGGGAGGCGTATCACAAATGCGGCTCTTCACGAAAGATGGCTGCGTACTTGAATATCAGTCAGACGAAGGCCAACCGGTTAATTCAGAAATACCTGCAGGGAAATGGGTCCAAAAAAGATATAGCCGTACATCCTGCCGGCGCTGAAGACCTGTTGCAATAATTGCCCAGGTTGCGCTCACAGCCGACGGCCATATCGCTGTAGAATCCGGCTCATATCCGGTATGCTAAACACTCCCAATTCCTGATCCCAGTATTTCTCCCGTCAGCATTCCAGATACAAAATAACGCATTCTATTTATTTTCGTATCCATTTAAGCTACGCTCAAACCTCCAATACACATACACCGACACCGCCACGTTCACCACATCCGCCGCAATCTGCGACCACACGATCCCGTACATGCCAAAGGCATAGTTGAGCAGATACAGCATGGGAATGTTTAGCACCAGCCAGCGCAGGACGCCGAGGAACAGGGCGGTCCGGCCTTTGCCGAAGCCGTTGAAAAGGTACACGGTGAAGAAACTCAAAAACATAAAGGGCGTGGCCAGGCAGCGGACTCTCAGGAAGCCGGTTCCAAGCGCCACCGTCCCGGGATCGCCGATAAACAGCCCCGTGATGCCCGGCGCAAACACTTCATATAAAAGGATGCTGAGAACTGCGCAGAGTATGCCCACCCTGCGTGAAAAAGCGATGGTATCCTTCATCCGTTTCCGGTTGCCGGACGCGTAGTTGTAGGCCACGATGGGCATCATACCCTGGCTGATGCCGATTCCGATATTGAGCGGCAGGCGCTCGATCTTCAGCACAATTCCGATGGCCGCCATCTGGACGTCCCCGTAGGCGGTCATCAACCGGCCGATCACAATGTAATCCAGGTCGAACAAAAATGTGGCCAGCGCGGAGGGGATTCCCACATTGAAAATGCTTCGGATGCTGGCTTTTGCCGGAAGTTCCCTGACGTTTCCTCCTCTCAGGATGGAATCCGGCCCCAGTCCCCGGATTGCGATCAGAAAATATCCGCATGAGATGATATTCGACAGGCAGGTGGCCAGCCCGGCCCCCAGGATTTCCCTGCCACGGGGCAGCAGTACGAACATGAACAGCGGATCCAATGCCACGTTCAGCAGGCCGCCCAGGGTGATGCCCACCCCGGCTTTTTTCGACTCCCCTATGCTCCTGAGAAGATTGGCGTATGTGTTGGAGAGCACCGTGGGGATGCCGCCCAGCACGATCACGCAGAACGCGTATTCATTGGCGTACCAGTACGTCTCGCTGCCCGCGCCCAAAAATGACAGGATCGGCCGCCGGAAAAACAACAGGATCAGGGAGAACATCCCGGCCAGCCCCACCGCCATACAGACGCTGAAATTGCTCACCCTTCTGGCTTCCTGCATCTGGCCTTTTCCCAGCAGCCTTGACACCAGCGCCCCGCCGCCGACACCGGCCAGACCGGCAAGGGCCAGGGAGATATTATAAACCGGCAGAATGAGGGACGCGCCCGCCACCATGTACGGATTGTTGGTCTGCCCCACGAAAAATGTGTCCGCCATATTGTAGAACAGGATAATCAGCTGCCCGATCACCGCGGGCACCGCCATGCTGCTCACAGCTTTTGCCACCGGCATTTTCTCAAATATCTGGATGTTTCTCGATTCCACCATCATCATTTCTCCCGTATGTATGATATCCGCCCTCTGCCACGCATTCTCAAAAACCGGTCTCACAGAGCCGTAACGCTGCGCAACTTCTTACGATTCTACTATAAATTCCGGTAGAAGTAAATGGTACTGCAAACGTTCCCGTCTGTATTCCCGGTCGCGAAAAAAGTGTAATCTCCCGGTCCTTGCGCTCTGACCGGAAAATTACACTTTTTAATCCTGCCTGGGTCCGGCGCAGGATTTTCTACAGATCCGATAACAGCTTAAATTCTGACCCAGGTATTCTTTGCTGCATTACGAATTGTTTTCATTTCCGCCCCCTCAGCGGCAGCTTCGCCAGAGCCCCAACGCCGGCGCTTTCACCAAATAAATCTCCTCCCCGTCCGGCATGACCTGACGGCCCTCTGCAAGCCGGTCCACCGGATAACGCGCAAGCGCCCGGGAGACGTCCATGTACCGGTATCCCACGCCCTCGATCTCCTCTCGGGTCATATTGGCTGGATCCACCGCGTAGGTGATGGTAAAACGGTCCTCTGAGGAGCTGTGGATCATGTGGGCCGGAACCATATCCGCTCCCACAAACGCCCCCTGTTCCACAAGCTTCATGGTATAGGGCGTCCCGCGGTAACCGTACCTGCGGATCAGTCCGTCCACCTCCGGGTTCTCCCCGAAATGCCTGAGGCCCGGCGCAATCACCAGCAGCTCCCCTCCGTCCTCAATCATCATTCTGGTGCGGTACACGGATTTGTTGCCCACCCAGGTGGAGGAAAATTCTCCCGGCTCCAGATAGGCCACCACCTTTTTCATCCGCGCCGGCACCTCGGTGACATTCCAAATCTGCGCCAGATCCGCAGCCTCCTCGAACACCCGCCTGGAAGCCCCGCCGTATACGCCGTGAACCAGCGCCCGTCCGTTCTCGCAGGTGGTCACGGTCAGGATGTACGCCAACGGCACGTCCTTTAAAAACATCTCCTCCGCATAGTCGAACAATTTCCGCACCGGCGTGTCCACATTCCCCATGATAGTTTCCAGGCCGCACACCGCACCGATCATGTGGCTCTCGTTGATCATCCGGCGGCCGCCCAGGCCCACCAGGATATTCTTGCTGTAATTGGCCATCCCCACCACCTCGTGAGGCACCACCTGGCCAATGGAAAAAACCAGATCGTAGGTCCCGTCCACAAGGCTGCGGTTTACCTCCACCGGCACCCCTTGGCTGCACCGCCCGCCGGTGATCTTCCGGACATACGAACCGGGCACCGTCCCCAATCTCACCGTTTCGCTGCGCCAGTCGTGGTGTAAAAACGCCTGCTCCGGGATATTCCCGCCAAAGAAATCAATCTGTTCCTCCCGGCTCATGGGCCGGTGCGTTCCCACCGCAGGCATAATCTCCACCCGGGCAGAACCGGACAAACGCCGGTACAGACTGGCCGTAATAAATCCCGCATAGGAATAGCATCTGGTAATGTCAGGCGGCACCAGAAGGACCCGGCGGGCCGACGGCAGCTGGACCATAAGACCGTCGATCACCCGCTCCACTTCCCCGTCCGTCAATGTCCCGGTTCTGCTTCCCATCCCGCACTCCCTGATATGATTCAGCACGCTCTCACGTCCTCCCTTTTAACCAGAAGCCCGGCTTATCCCCGCAGCCCCCAGAATATTGCTAGCATTCATAGGATGAATATGGTTTATATTTAACACACCGCACCTTTCCTGTCAATATTCATTTCAAATTCATGGGATGTTTTCATCAAACCGCATTCTTTCCCACCCTGTCTTTTTTATGCTATAATAGTGACAGAACTGAGCCGTCCTTCCAGACAGCAGATCGGAGAATTCTATGAAACATCACCACCACCGTACCGCTCCCATCCGCACCTCCTTGGCCCTCGCACTAAGCCTGGCCCTATTCACTTCCGGCTGCACCGCCGTCTCAGGCACCGGCAGCGGTAATACTGCCTCCCCAACGCCGTCAGCCTCAGCAGCATCGGAGGCAGTCGCAGATGCAGCCCCGGACTCCACCGCAGACGTACCCCCGGATGACGCTACGGATCCAGCCACGGATGCGGCCGCAGACGCTGCCCCAGGCACATCTTCAGCCGAGCCCCCTGTCTCAAACACTCCCGCGGACTCCCCTCCGGTCCCCCGTCTACCCCAGACCGGTTTCCAACCCGAGGACTTTATCCCGGGTGGCTGGGCCCTCATGGATACCGTAGCCCTGGACTACAATCAGGACGGCCGGATGGACTATGTGGGCGTGCTGCAGATGGAAGGCAGCGACATTCCGCTGAAAACGCCCCGCATTCTGTTCGCCCTGGCCAGCAGCGAAGAGAGCGGCTACCGTCTGGATTTCCAGGATGAAAATCTGATCCGTACCCGGGATGAGGGCGGCGTGTTCGGAGACCCCTACGTTCCCCTCGCCGCCGGTGAAACAACCTTCACCACCAACGCCTACGGCGGAAGCGCCTGGCGGTGGTCGGAGGCATACACCTACGCCTACCGGGACGGCGGCTGGTATCTGTCCAAATCCCATACCACCTACGGTTACGGCCCTATGATCACCTCCGAGACTTTGGACGACTATGAGACCGGCGTGGGAATCCGCCGGGAACGCCGCAGCGACATTGAGAATCTGGAAAACCTGGACTCCGATGAATTCGACCTGGACTATCAGGTGCGCCTGGACGCCCCGCCGGATATCGTCCAGGCGGGAAAACGCTGGTGGCTCTCCCCCGACCGGCTGACCGACTGCCCGGTCAAAACCATAACAATCGCCGACGGAATCGACCTTGACCGCTCCGCGATCACGCTTCCTCTGGACGGCGCCATTCACTACCGGGATGAAAATGTGATCCTTTACACCTTTTCCACCCCGGCCAGCGAAACGAACTACCTGGCCTGTTACCAGGAATACGGCCAAAGCCTGACCGTGGCGGCGCAGAGCACGGAGGAGATGCCAAACTTCGACGCCTGCCTTGCCTATAAGGGCAAAATTTACTACGCTATGGACGTAACCGCCCTCGTCCACCTCCGGGGCGCGGACCAGACCTCTGTTCCTTCCATGGATACCGTAGCCCAAAAACTGTTTCGCATGAACCCGGACGGCAGCGGCAAACAGGAGCTGTTCGAGTACCGAATTGCCGCGCCGGGCGAAACCATAGATGACGAATACCTGCCCTATCTGTCCATGAGCTGCGAAATCACCGGCGACGAGATCATTCTCCAGGTCTACGTCGGCGGCCGCCCGCATCCCTATTACCGGATGGATTTGGACGGCGGAAATGTCCGCAAAATCGGTTTCCTGCCGGACGAAAACTGACGCGGCCAGGGAAAGCGCCAGGCCAGATTTCCATTCCCCACCACTCAAAGAGCCGGGCCCCATGACCTCCCTGTCACCGGCCCGGCTCTCCCGTCCTACTCTCTCACCCGGTAAACGCTGCCGTCCGCCGTCCGTTCCATAAATCCATACTCAATCAGCGCCCTTCGCAGGGACGGATAGTCCTCCTCGTAAATCCGTTTTAAAATCCGGTTGACCTCCGTCTCTGTATAAACGGCGTCCTTCTTAAAATTTTTAATTACTTCCTTCATCACAATGATTTTCTTCTTTGCCCTGGCCGGAAATTGACGGATCGCCCCATTTTCATCCAGATAGGCGGCTAGCGTCTTTTCCGTCTCCTGATCCGTAATATTAAACCGCGCGTCAACCATAGCGGCCGAAGCCGGAACCTCCTCGATGGAGCCCGTGTCGCTCTTCCCGATCCCCCGCTTCGTCTCCCGCTCCAGCGCGCCCATCAGCGCCAGGAACATTTTGGCCTGCTTCTCCTTCTCCCGGAGATTGAATCGGTGATTCCGCACCGTGGACAGCGCGATCCCCGCGGCAGCGCTGATCTCCTTATCTGACTTTCCCTCCAGAATCAGCTTCAAAATCTGCCTCTGCACCTCCGTCACCCCGATCACGCCTGGCTCCCGGTCCACCAAAAACTCCGCCATGGACCCATGCTCCCTCAAAACATGCTGCCGAACCGCCCCCCAGGCGTCAAATAGTTCCCCGTCCAGCTCATAAATCCTGCCTTTCTCAAAACATCTCCCACAGGCCACGCATACGAACTGTTCGCCTTCATCCGCATGCCCGCTGATAATCTCTTCCAATGCATAATTCCAAATCATATATGTCCCTCCTTTCCCTCATAATATCACCTTTTAAATATTTTGTCTATATATTTATAGATATATTATATTTTCATCTATAATTATTTTCACTTCCATGTTTCCCTTCCAACCGGTCCACTGCAATCAAATCAAAAAAAGCGAGCCGCCCCGCTTCCCCTCCCGCGGTACGACTCGCCCCATATTTCCATTTTTCAAAAGCCTACTCCTTCACGCCGCCTTCCATAATCCCGCCCAAAATATTCTTCTGGAACACCAGCACCATGGCCATCAGCGGCAGCACCGTAATCATTCCCGCCGCGGCCACCACCCCAAAGGGAATGGTATGGGTCGTCTGATACAGCGTCAATCCCACCACCACGGTCCGGTACTGCTCATACTGGTTCAGCACCTGGGACAGCAGGAAGCGGTTCCACGCCCCGATAAACACCAGAATGCTGATCGAGAAAATGCTCGCCTTGAGTAACGGCAGTATAATATAGAAGAACATCTGAAACATATTGGCCCCATCCAGCTTGGCGCTCTCCTCAAAGGACACGGGTATGCCCTTAAACACCGCCGTCAGAAACCAGATCGTCATGGGCAGGTCCAGCACCGACACGATGAGAGCCAGGCCAATGTGTGTATTCAAAAGCCCCAGCTTGCTGTACATCTTGAAAATCGGATTGATCAGCGTGATGGTCGGCAGCAGCGAAATCGTGAGCACAAACAGCAAAAACACCGTCTTAAACCGGATATTGGTCCTGGTCAGCGCATAGGAGGCCATACAGCCCGCCGTAATACAGATCACAACCGCGATAATCGTGATCACAAAGCTGTTGAACACGTACCGCAGAAGCGGCTGCTGCACAAACGCCGCCACATAGTTTTTAATGGTCCCCGCCGAGGGCAGAATCCGCGGAGGAATATGATTCAAATCCGACTCCGGCATAAAGGAGGCCGAGATCATATAAAGCATGGGCGACACCATCACAAACAGGAACACCGTCACAAACAGCAGATACAAGACCCGTTTTCTTCCCGTCAATTTCTGATCCATTTAAACACTCCCCCTCGTCTTCAGGCTGTCCACGAAAAACAGGCTGATCACCACGGACAACAGGAGCATCAGCACGGACAGCGTGGCCCCGTAGCCCGTATTTCCGTAGGTAAAATACGTGTTCACCGCATACATGGACACGGTTTCCGTCCGTCCCGCCGGGCCTCCCCCTGTCATGGCCACGATCAGGTCGTACACCCGCATGGCGGAAATGATCCGGAACAGCACGGTCACCGACATGGTGGACTTAATCAGGGGCAGGGTAATGCACTTGAACTGCTGCCATTTCCCCGCTCCGTCCAGCTGGGCCGCCTCGTAGTAATCCGTTGAAATGGTCAGCAGGCCGGACAGCAGAAGTAAGGACATGTAGGGCGTATTCTTCCAGATGTCCGCCACCAGAATGGACAGCCGCGCCAGCCATTCATTTCCCAGCCAGTTGAGCGGCTCTTTTGCCAGATTCATAACCTGCATGATGTAATTGACCAGACCGTTCTGCGAGAAGAACTGCGTCCAGATAATGCCGCTCACCACGGTGGGAATGGCCCAGGGCACCAGAATCGCCGTGCGGATAATGCCCTGGCCGGGTATATTTTTCTTCATCACCAGGGCCAGGCCCAGGCCGATGACCAGCTCGATGAACACGGAAACGCCCGTAAACGCAACGGTCCACCACATGGTGTCCCAGAAATGCTCGTCGTGGAACGCTCTGATATAATTCTTCATCCCCACAAATTTGGGCCCCAGCGCAGCCGTCTGCGTCCTGATATCAAAAAAGCTCTGGTAAATGGTGTTGACCGCCGGATACACGATCAGGGCCGCAATCAGGATGACGCTGGGCAGAAGCAGGAGGTATCCGGTTCTGACGCTTTTTCGCTCCATTCTCTTCTCCTTTACTTTTCACTGTTAGAATATCTGGTTTACCTGCTCCACGATCTTTTTCGCGCTGTCCTCCGGGCTGCTCATACCCGTGATCACGCTGTGGATCTCCAACTGCATGATACCCGAAATCTCGGCGTAGAACGGGGACTGGGGCCTGGGTCTGGACTGTTCCAGAGCGGGGAGATATCCGGGCAGCTCGGGCTTTTTCTCCAGCAGCGCCGCATCCTCGTAGGCGCTCTTAAAGGTGGGCTTGATATCCACCAGCTCCAACGCGGTCACCTGGCTCTCGTAATTGGCCCGGAACTTGGCGAACTCCACCGCCTGGGGCTTGTTCTTTGAATAATTGGACACCATCACGCCCCAGCCGCCCAGACAGCCGTAGCTGGGAAGCGGCGCGATCTCCACCTTGCCCGCCACCTGGGAGGTCTCCGGGTTGTTGAAGGGGCCGTAGCCGCTGAGCCAGTCTCTGGCAAACACCGCGCCTCCCGCGCACATTACATCCCGGGCCTCTTTTGTTCCGAACGTCTCAATACCGGACGCGGTCACGCCATCGTCCATCATCTGCTTCATCTCGGCCAGCGTGTCCGCCAGCAGCGCCTCATCGATCACGCAGGAGCCGTCCTCCCCGATAATCCGCGCGCCCTTCTCCCAGTAAATCTCCAGCATAGAGCTGGTCAGGCTCTCGTTCTGCTTCCAATAGGAGACAAATCCCTTCAAATCCGGGTTGCCCTCCTGCTCCACGATCTCCTTGGCCGTGGCAACCAGTTCCGCCCAGGTCCCCGGAACCTCCTTGCCATACTTGTCCAGCAGGTCCTTCCGGTAATACAGGGCGCCCGCGTCCGCCATGAAGGGCAGGCCATAGGTCTTTCCCTGAATCTGGAAGGCGCTCAGCGGCCCCGGCAGGTAGTCGTCCAGCTCTCCCTCCGCAATGTACTCGTCAAATGGGATCACCCAGCCCGCTGAGGCGAAGATAGGCGGCCACACCACATCCCCGGCGAACACGTCGATGGAGGCGTCACCGGCCTGAAGCACCGTGTTGATGGTCTTTAAGCGGTCGTTGGAAGAGTCGGGCAGCTCCACGTAATTCACCTTGATGTCCGGGTGGGAGTCCTCAAACGCCTTGATAATGGTGGACTCCACCTGGTTGTCGTCGGGCCTTCCATAGTAATTGATGGTCACCGGCCCGCTCTGGGAACCCCCGGGCGCGGCCTGTGATGCGCCCTGTTCCGCTCCCCCGGCAGCGCCCTGATCCGCCCCCTTCTGTCCGCAGCCCGCGGTCAGTACCATCGTTCCAATCAAAAGTGCGGCAATCCATTTTCTCATCGTAATCTACCTCCCATTTATGTATGTTTTCAGCAGCAGCGGCCAATCCGTCTGAATGATATCGTAGCCCTTGTCGATCAGCCATCCCCACGCCTGATCCATATCCTGCAAAATAGCGCTGTTGTCGTCGTGTCCCGCGGTCAGCTTCGTGGTGTCGTCCAGGGTGAGGGCGTTGACCCACAGCTTCTTCTGATCCCGGTGCATACCCTCAATAAATTCCCCGGAACAGAACACATGGTCCTCGGTCTCGAAAATCACCTCCGCGCCGTAGAGATTGACCTTGTAACGCCTCACCCGGTCCAGGACGGCGGGGTCCCGCAGAATGGGCAGGTACATGATGTCCGGTCCCTCCTCTGCCAGAATTTTTAACTCCTCATCCGCGGCGTGGCTCTTTAAAATGATCTGGTCCTTCATCCCGTGGCGGTTGATGGCGCGGATCACGTCCCGCCAGTAAAACCAGCTCCGGTCCACGTTGATCAGGCAGTTCTTCCCCTTGAAATGTTCCAGCACGTCGTCAAAGGAATTCACCGGTTCCTTCACCCGCTCCTGCATCCCGTTGAAGAACCGCAGATTCCTTACCTGCTCCGTGGTCATGGTGCGGATATCCTGATCCGCGCCCACAAGCCCCGGCTCCTGGCCGTTGTGGAAGGTGAAGAAATCCCCGTCTACAGTCTGAATCACATCCAGCTCCAGAATATCCGCCCCGTGGAGCAGAGCGTTCTCATAGGCCCCGATGGTATTCTGTATAATGTTCGCGCCGGACGTTCCCCGGTGGGCTGCGATCATTACCCTTCTCTCCATATAAATTTCCTCCTTAATGTTCTCTCTGAACTCAGTATAGAACATTTATTGGAACGTGTCAATATTTATTCAAAAATATTTTCCCAGACAGTTGGACAAATCCCCCAGTGTTTTTGCATGTTTTTCACAATTACATGGAAAATATATGGGTTTGAATGTTTTTACTCTATTTGGTACGTTCTATTATTCAAAACATTTCAGCCATCCGGCCTTGCCAGAGCGACAAAAAAGCGCCGCTGCCCGTCCTGCGTCCCAGGTATCAGCCTCCCCGCACAGTCCGCGCCGCGGCGCTTTTCATGTTTCATTGATCCATTTGCAATTTCGTTTTAATTTCTGTTTCCACGACAGAGCGTCTGAAGGCCCGCCAACATACCGCTCATATCCGTAACCTTGCTGGTATTATTTCAATCCACACCGCATGTTCCCGCAGCCGGTTTCTTAGTACAGTTCCCGGCTGCAGCGCTCTACGGCGGCCTTCACCGCTTCCTCCGGCGTCATGATGCCGGAGACGGCCGCCCGCACCGCGTTGCCCAGAATATCCTCGAAGGCAAACTCGTTGAAGCCCGGGGACAGGCGCTCCGTCTCCCGCCGCCAGCCTGCGGCGAATGCGTCCTCCATCCCTTCCAGCCAGGGGTAAAGCTCCAAAAGCTCCATGTTTTCCGTCAGCTTCCGGTGATTAATATAGCCGCCCAGACAGGTGATGGTCGCGGCGGTTTTCTCGTCGTACACCCATTTTAAGAATTCCCGGCAGGCATCCATTTTCCGGGAATCCCTGGAAATCCCCAATACGCCGCCGCCCAGCAGCGGGCGGCCTCCGGGAACCGGGGCGAAGCCGATCTTTCCGATCACCTCGGATTTCTTGCTGTGAAGCATGATGGAGGCGTAGTTGGCGAACACGATGTTCATGGCCACCAGGCCGTCGGAAAATGCCTCCATGGCCCTGCGCCACCAGGAATTGGTCTCCCGGTCCGTGTTGAGAAAAGCGTCCCGGTAGCTGCGCAGCGCCCGGACCGCCTGCTTCTCCCGCAGCTTCACGCGGCCGTCCGGCCCCACCTCCATGCCGCCCTCGGCCCTCAGCCGTGGCAGGTAATCCGAGGCCGCCACAATGGAACTTCCGAACACCAGGGAGGTTCCGTAGTCCACCGGCGAATTCTTGTGAAACCGCCTGGTAAAGAACCTGGCGATCTCGTCGTACTCTGCAAATGTCTCCGGCACCTTCAGCTGCTTTTTACAGACCTCATAATATTCCCGGCGGATTCTGGCGTCCTCGAACAAGTCCTTCCGGTAATACAAAATCTGCACGCTGGGGTCAAAAGGCAGGGCCAGGCACTTGTCCCCCACCCGGTAATAGTCGTCGCCCAGGCTGGCGGAGAAATTCCCCATGATCTCCCGCAACCATCCCTCTTCCTCCGGCAAAGGCGAAAACAGCGCTTCCCCCAGCTCCGACATCCAGGCCATGTCCAGGCGGATCAGGTCGTAAGGCGAGGACTGGGCGCACATTTTGACCGTCCGGTACAGCTCGTCGTAGCCCGCCTCCATCAGCCTGACCGGTATCCCGGTCTTTTCCGTAAATTGGGGCAGCAGCTGTTCCAGCGCCTTGCAGGTGGGGCCGGAAAGCATGAGCAGCTTCAAGTCCTCCGCCCCGGCGCAGACCTTTACCGAACAGTGGTGAAACCCGTCGTTTTCCAGGCGCAGCAGGGATTCATCCGCCGTTCCCGGCTCCAGGCCCCCGATGTATTTCCCGATGCGGCGGCCGCAGAGCCGGTAATTCAGCTCATAAGGGACCGCGCCGGAAAATGGACGCAGCTCCTTGCCCGCAACCGCATAGACTTCCGGCAAGGAGGTCTGGCCCCGGTAGGAGGCCGCGGCCGCTAAACAGGCAGGCGCTTCCGGGTCCGAGGCGATCACCGCGTCAAATTCCTCCCGGTCCGTGAGCAGCTCAAAGGCCGTGTGGAATTGCAGGGACTCGTCCGAGGAAAAAATGCGGACGCTTCCACCCTCCGCCGCAAACACCTCCTGCACCCCCTTCACAAACCGGCTGTTATTGGAATATTTCATATTCCCCGCAAATACCGCCGCGTTCCTGTGCCCGTCCGCCAGGCAGCGCTTCGCCATCTCCCGCCCCGCCAGGCCGTAGTGGAATCCACAGTACACAGCGTCCTCCGGCATCTTTTCCACACAACGCTCCGCCAGAATCAGCCTGCCGTCCCCGCGCAGTCCCCGGACTTCCCCGCTAAAGGCACTAACCAGCACCACGGCAATGGGGTTGGTGGCCTCCACGTCCTCCAGTATCTTCTCCTCGCAGTGGGTCAGGTCGTTGGTATAATGAAGGTCCACCTCATACCCCTGGCCCTTTAACTCCTGCTCGATCCCCAGGTACAGGTCCTGATACCGCTTGATACCGATCCGCGGCACAATCACCCCCACCCGTCTGGAAGTTCCCTTCCGTAGCTGGCGGGCCTGGGCGTTGATGGTGTAGCCCAGCTGCCTGGCCGCATTCTCCACCAGCGTGATCTTCTCCACACTGACATTTCCTCTTCCGTTTAATACATTGGACACCGTTCCGTGGGAAACCCCGGCCAACGCCGCTATATCTTTTATCGTCGCCATTTTCTTCCCTCCTCTACGGACATTGTACTCCAAAAATTGTATCGTTTCAATCTTAAATCGAGTAGGAGGGAGTGATTAGCTCCCGTCCTCTCACACCACCGTGCGT
>NZ_CABJCG010000026.1:71389-72810 GCF_902364025.1 Enterocloster lavalensis | reverse complement strand
CAGGCGTACCTTGACATGCCGTCCCTTAACACAACCTATTATTTTAGCTGTTACCCCTATGTAACAATAGGGGAGGGGGAAATTAATGGTGTGGTAAGAAATGTAACCTGTAAGACATCGGGTGAGCTCAACAAAACGTTTACAGCCTCCGGCAGTTATACAATCCCTGCGGGATATACAAAAATGGATCTGTTTGCGGTAGGTGGAGGCAGTTCCGGACTTCATGGTTTTAGCCGCACAATCGGATCAGGAGGTGGAGGTGGCGGATATACAAAAACAGTCGCGAATATTTCAGTTACAGCCGGTCAGTCGCTCAGCGTAATTATCGGATCTGGTGGTTCCGGCGTTGTTGGCGGACCACGAAGAGGTGGCGCTTCATATGTAAACCGTGCCAGTGAGCGACTAATTACAGCGAATGGTGGGGAAGATAGTTCGAATTCCATAAGCGTGGGAATGCGCGGCGGATCAGGAGGAGGAGCTGGTGGTTCTGGCGATAGATATAATATAAACGGAGCGGCTGGCGGATCAAATGGTTCTGCCGGTGACAGCATATCAGGCGGGTCATCCGGGGGATCAGGGCAGGGAACCACTACGAGAGCCTGGGGATCAGGCACGATGTACTCTGGTGGTGGAGGCGGAGGCGGCTATTATTATGGCGCTTCCTATCAGGGAGTAGCTGGAGCGGGTGGGTCTGGGGGCGGAGGCGCTGGTGGTTCGGCAGGGCAGGCAGGAACTGGAGGCAGGTCGGGCCAGGCAGGAACCGGCGGAGGTGGCGGCGGTGCTGGCTCCTACTATCTGTCATCGGAATCAGGCAATACAAACCTAGGCGGAAATGGTGGTTCTGGAGTCGTATTAATGAAATTATATTAATGGAGGTGTCGAAAATGGCAGAAATAAGCTATGCATACATACAGGTGGACGGCGACGGAGCCGTACAGAACATTGCGATGTTCGAGAACTATGAGGACGCGAACCGGATCACCCGGGCGGTATACGGGGATCAGGCGTTCGCAGCGGAATACCGTTATGCGGTCAGGCCCGGGGGAGTGGACCGGTTCCATGACGGCAGATTTTGGACTGTGGCCGAGGACGGGACAGAGACGGAAGCCGAGTACATCCCGACGGAGCAGGATAAGATCAACGCGCTGCAGGCGGAAAACGCGCAGCTGAAAGCAGAGAGCAACGAACTCACGTTAGCAATGGCGGAAATGATTGGAGGAGAAGTGTATGCTGAGTAAGATCCAGAGGAACATCATCATCCGGGCGCTGCGGATCCGCAAACAGAATGGGGAGGATCCGGCGGTGGCTGTGAAGGATTACACCAAGCTTACCATGGCGGAGCAGGCCGAGGTATTGGAAGAAGTCGAGGGAGGGCGCGCAGATGGGTAAGATGATAATTAATGGGGTTGGGGGGGGGGGGG
>NZ_CABJCG010000026.1:0-71374 GCF_902364025.1 Enterocloster lavalensis | reverse complement strand
GGGGGGGGGGGGGTAAACTTAGACGAAGTGACCGGAACCCCCAGTGATCTGATTAAGGGCAAGAGCGCGTACCTCCACGGGAGTGATGAGCCCCAGACGGGCACCCTGGAGCTGACCGGGAATGCGACGGCGGCTTATGTGTACAGCGGAAAAACTTTTTACAGCACGGACCCCAAAGTGAAACTCACTGGAACCATGACAATCAGCAGTATATTGTCTTTTAGTGCAGCCGTGTACTCGTCCACGGCCATTACATTTAGCTGGAAGAATCCTGCAAAGGGTCCATTTTCTGGGGTTATCGTTATTGGGAAAACTGGAAGTTATCCGGCGAGTATTACAGATGGAACACAATATTATAAAGGTGCTGGAAATAATACATCCGCAAATGGGACATCAAGTGCCACGGTGAGCAAGTTTTCAGGTGGTATCCAATATTACTTTTCAATATTTAGTTACTGCACTTGCTCAGCAGGTGAACTTCGTTCGACTAGGTTATTTACAGCTACGGCCAAAACTACAAAAGGAATTCAAACTTTTACCGCTTCAGGCACATTTACAGTGCCTGCCAATGTACGAAGCATAGATATTTTCTGTGTCGGAGGCGGAGGTGGAGGTGGACGTGATAACAGCGATTATTCCAGAAAAAGGACAACTGGAGGAGGTGGCGGATATACCGCAACTAAAAAGGCATATCAGGTAACACCGGGACAGCAATTTACGGTCACAGTAGGAAATGGCGGTGGATATATGTCGGATGGGGGCACCAGTTCGTTTGGCACCGTTTTAACTGCAAATGGTGGTAAGCAGGGGCGGAACTGTCACGGAAAATGGCTTAATACAAGTGGTGCAGCAGGAGGTTCGGGAAGCGCTTATATCAGAGATGGAAATCCTGGAACGCCAGGTAGCAATGGAAGCAGTGGCAACTCTACAACATGGCAAGAATATGACAATGATGATGTTTTACAAACCTATACAGTAAGTGGTGGTCAAGGTCAAGGTACGACAACGAAGGCATTTGGTGAAGCTTCCGGAACCCTGTATTCTACAGGAGGAAAATATATGGATGTTGGTACTGGAAGCGATGGGGCTGCTAATTCTGGTAATGGTGGATCAGGAGGAAATTCTTCTGGAAGATCTGGAGGCTCAGGGGTGGTAATTGTAAGATGGGGTTATTAGGAATGTTGCTAAGAAGATCGAAGTGATAATACGGATGGAGATTACGCAGATAGAAGCATAAAAGAAAGGATGGCGCCAAATGTGAATGATGAAGAGATCGCTGTTAAACTTACCGCGTTAGAACATGAAACAAAGTCGGCAAAACATCGGATCGATGATCTGGAAGTACAAAATCAGGCTATACAAGACCTTGCTCTGTCAGTAAAAGAATTGACTATCAACATGGGAAATATGCTCCATGAACAGAAGAAACAAGGAGAGGATATCGAAAAGTTGAAAGCAGAGCCAGGAGAACGATGGAGCAACATGCAGCGAACTATATTTAATACAATCGTAGGAGCCGGAGCCGGGGCATTTGCCACCGGTGTTTTTTATATGATGGCGCAATACATCAAATGAGAAAGAGAGGTATCGATATGTTTAAGAATTGTGTTTTCAGAGCAGATGTGGATACGATCAAATGGGCCAGGGCTGCAGTGCGTCGGGCAGCTAAGACGATGGCCCAGACCGCGGTAGCCATGCTGCCGGCGGCGGCCACGATCATGGCGGTGGACTGGCGCACGGTAATTGGCACGGCATTGCTGGCCGGCGTGGCGTCGATCCTGACGTCCCTGGCAGGCCTGCCGGAACTGGACAAGGCAACCTGAAGGAGGTGATCCTCTATCTCCCGGCCGCAGGGTCAGAGCGGCGCGAACCCAATTAACCAAGCACACGAAAGGAAGGTACACTATGCCCGAAATCAACACCAATAACATGACACCCGAACAGCTCAACGACCACATCAACGGCCATCCCGGCGGAAAGGGCCCGGCTACATACTGCGGCCACACTGTTCCCTACGGACCGGAAACCGGCCAGGAGGACTCCCGCGCCCACGATCCGAATCCCAACGATGGCAGCGCGGACAAGCCGGCCATGCCGCCGGTGAAGCCCTGGCCGCACCATAACAGCGATCAGGATCCGGATCATGGGCCTGGTATGAAATAGGCCGTTGCGATATCGCAACGATTGTGACGTCACAACTTTTCGGCCCTGGGACATCCCGGGGCCTTATTTCATATTATAGGACAAGGAGGTATACATTATGAGAGATATTACGTTATGTCATCCCCGCCTGCAGCAGCTGGCCGCCAAGTGGATTCAGGCCTGCGCAGCCCAGGGGATTATCGTGGGAATCGCGGAAACCTTACGAACCGTAGAAGAGCAGGAAGCGTTATATGCCCAGGGCCGCACCAAGCCCGGTCAGATTGTGACCAATGCCCGGGGCACATCCTATCGTTCCCAGCACCAGTGGGGCATTGCCTTTGACTTTTTTCTGATGATGGACGTGGACGGCGACGGCAAGACCAGCGACGACAGCTACAACGACAGCACTGGCCTCTTCGGACGGGCTGCGGCCATTGCTAAGTCCCTGGGCCTGGCCTGGGGCGGAGATTGGTCCAGTATTGTGGACAAGCCCCATCTGTACCTGCCAGACTGGGGCAGTACGCCCACACAGCTGATCCAGACCTACGGCACCCCGGAGGCGTTCATGCGGACGTGGGCGCCGGCGGTGGGCTGGGTCCGCACTGGGATCGGTTATTGGTACCGGAGGCCAGACGGCAGCTACCCCGCGAACCAGTGGTGCGTGATCAACCATCACTGGTACCTGTTCAATCCGGATGGGTATATGTGCACTGGCTGGCACCGCTGGGATGGCCGCGTGTGCGACCCGGCTGACGGTACCGGCGACTGGTATTTCCTGGATAATACGCTGAACGGTCCTTTGGAGGGGGCCTGCTGGCACACCCGGGACAATGGAGCTCAGGAGATCTGGGAGGTGGACCTGGCTGATCAGATTTAAGCATAATAATAGCGGGCTTCCGGCTATACCGGTGGCCCGCCTGATTATTCCAGCCCTGAAAAGAAATCTTCAAAGGAGCAGTTGAAAATCTTCTTCATCGCAACTAGTTCGCTGACTTTGATATTCATGCGGTTTGTTTCAAGCTTTGCGTATGTGCTCTTTGAAAGATCAATTCCCATAGCTCCCATCCGGGCAACAACCATATCTTGCGTGAGCTTAGCATTTCGACGTAGGATCTGTATATTCTCTCCTATATCCATGTCTGGGCGCAATTTCTGCATGGCCATCTCCTCCTGAACTTTCGCTATTGCGAAATATTATCTTGATTCTACAGTGCATAGATAATATAATGTTTCGTAATAGCGAATTGTTTATTCAGGAGGGGATAGTAATGAAAAAACATTGGATTGATGACCTGCTGCAACGCTTATACCACAATTCAGACGATGATCTGCTGCGAGAGTTTGAGGCCGCGGAGGCAGAGATGGAAGCCGAGGGCGGACCAGTACCGGACCCGGCGGGGTTCGAACGGCTGTGGGAGAAAATGAAGCGAGAATGCAAAAATGGCGGGCACCAGTGATGGCAGCCCGCCATTTTAAATAGATAAAATCCTGTCCATAAATAGTCCATAAATTCATTTGTCGTCAGTTGATCATAGACAACAAAAAACCCCGCAAGCCCTACACTTGCGAGGTTTTCAACGCGCGCCAGAGAAGATTCGAACTCCCGACACTACGGTCCGTAGCCGTATGCTCTATCCAGCTGAGCTACTGACGCATCCGCTGTTCTTCAACAGCAAAAACTATTATATCTATAGATTGGACAAAAGTCAATAGCTTTTTGGAAAAAATTTAATTTTCACAGAATAAACATTCTGGCGGTCATCATTTCGTCCACGGAGGCTGCCGTGTACGTCACGGTGTAGGGGTCCACCAGAGTTGCGCCGGGGTAGTGGGAAGCGCGCAGGGCTTTGAAGTGATCCTTGAAGCCGATCTCCATGGTCAGCGTCTGCGGCACGGCCAAGTGGCAGCGGTCCCGGCGCAGAAGCCCCTCCCGGGCGGCCTCGCGGATGCGCTCGCAGGCCAGCTGGGGCGTCAGGTTGACGGTGGCGCGGCCCAGGCCCTCCTTCACCGGCGCGGTTTGGATCCCCGGAACAAATTCCCGGGCGTGGCCGCAGAGCAGCTTGTCGCCGGAAACCATCACGGAGGGCACGCCGCGGGCCGCGCCCACATAAGCGTGAAGCAGAAATTCCGAGGCCAGCTCCCCGTTGATTTTTACATAGTTGTTTCCGCGGTTCATGGTGTGGCTTAAGGGGCTTCCCGGCAGCCCGGCGGGAGAGTGGTAGCCCACAAACATCAGCGCGTCAAAGGAACCGTCCAGCCCGGCCACCATGGAGTCCGGGGTCAGGGTCCAGTCGAAAATGACCCTGGCTTCCCTGGGAAACAGGGATAAGTCCATGTTGCGGCCGCTGTCGTGGGCGTCCTTTACATAGAGTTCCGTGGCCCCGGCGTCCAGCGCTCCCTGGCAGGCCGCCACGGCCTCCAGCGTCATCTCCTGTGCGGCGGCGCGGTGCTCCGGGTCGCCTAAGTTGGTTGCGGACCAGGATGCGATCCCGGCGGTGCCTTCAATATCTACGCTGATATATACCTTCATTTTCGTCTCCTTTACGGGGCCTCTGTGAAGCGCGGCGGAAACGGTGTTCCGGCCGGGCTTCACAGGCGGCGCGCTTAATGATCTTTTGCCGCAGGCGGGATAATCCTCAAGCGAATGGAAGAATCTCCCGGCAAAACGGCGGTTTTAATTCATATTATAAAGGGAATGCCGTAAAAATCAATGGCTTTGACTTGACTTTTAAATCTGATATAGGTATAATTTTTCACATCAGATTCTTTTTTAGTCCGGAATAGAATGAAGAGAAAGACGGTGATGAAGCGATGCTGCTGAAGAAAGTAGGCGGGCATCGCTTTTTTACACAATCGGACGGAAAGGCAGTGGTCAATTTTTATGTTGAAGTACATATTAAAGCGTTTGGCAGCCGGCGCGGTTTCGCTGTTTGTGCTGGTGACCATCACATTTTTCCTCATGCACGCCATACCGGGAGGGCCCTTCAGCCCGTCGGAGGAGCGCAACGTGCCGCCCCAGATTCTGGAGCGCATCGCGGACAAGTACGGACTCAACGAACCGATTCCGGTCCAGTACGTGAAATATCTGAAAAATCTGCTGCACGGCGACATGGGCACTTCCTTCAAGAAGCGCGACACCACGGTGAATGAGCTGATCGCCCACGGCTTCCCCATCTCCGCCCGCGTTGGCGCCTGGGGCGTGGCCCTGGCCCTGGCAGCTGGGATTCCCCTGGGCATGGTGGCGGCGGTGAAGCGGGGGAAGCTTCCCGACGGCCTGGCGATGGTGTTTGCCACCATCGGCGTCTCGGTGCCCAGCTTCGTGATCTGCGTGCTCATGATGTACCTTTTCTGTGAAAAGTGGAAAATCTTTCCATCTTATGGCCTGGATTCCTGGCGGCATTACGTGCTGCCGGTATTCTGTATGGCCTTCTCCCAGATCGCTTATATTACCAGGCTCATGCGCTCCAGCATGTTGGAGACCATGCGCCAGGATTACATCCGCACCGAGCGCTCCAAGGGCGTGCCGGAGTTCCAGGTGATCGGGAAATACGCCCTGAAAAATTCCGTGCTGCCGGTGGTGACCTACGTGGGCCCCATGGTGGCGGCGCTGCTCACGGGAACCTTTATCATCGAGAAGCTGTTTTCCGTGCCCGGACTCGGGCGGTATTTTATCTCCGCCATCAACGACCGGGACTACTCCGTCACCCTGGGACTTACGGTGTTCGTGGGCGCCATGATCATCGTCTGCAACCTGGTGGTGGATATCCTGTACGCGGTCATTGACCCGAGAGTAAAAATTACGAAGTAGGTGACACAATGGAAGAGACTTTAAGACAAGGCGGATTCGCCATGGACGACGAGATTCCGGTTGACCTCATGGAGGGGCTTTCCGCCGCGGAGCGGGACCCGGAGGAGATCGACCGCCCCAGCATTTCCTACTGGAACATGTGCTGGCTGCGCCTGAAAAAAGATAAGCTGGCCATGTTCGGTTTTGCCGTCATTATCGTCATAACGGTGCTGGCCATCGCGGTGCCCATGCTGTCCCCGTACAGCTATGACCAGACGGATTTCGCCCATATGCTGGAGTGGCCCAGCCGCCTTCACCCCTTCGGGACGGACAAGATGGGCCGCGACATTTTTGTGCGCACCATGTACGGAGCCCGCATCAGCCTGACCATCGGCTTTACGGCCGCGGCCATCAACATGGTGATCGGCGTGTTTTACGGCGGAATCGCCGGATATCTGGGCGGGCGCACGGACATGATCATGATGCGTATTGTGGATGTGCTCAGCGGAATCCCCAGCCTTCTGTACCTGATTCTGATCATGATGTTTCTGGGCAACACGGTCAAGAGTATTCTGCTCGCCATGTGCCTTACCTTCTGGATTACCACGGCCCGCATGGTCCGCGGACAGATTCTGACGCTGCGGGAGCAGGATTTTGCGCTGGCGGCCAAGGTCTGCGGGCAGAGCCGGTGGCAGATTCTGATCCACCATCTGATTCCCAACAGTATGGGGTCCATCATCGTGACGGTGACATTTTTGATTCCCCAGGCTATTTTCCAGGAGGCGTTTTTGAGCTTTCTGGGGATCGGTATCCAGGTGCCGAAGGCCAGCTGGGGAACGCTGGCCAACGATGCCATCGAATATCTGTTTTCCTATCCGTATCAGATGCTGTTCCCCGCCTTTGCCATCAGCATCACCATCTTTGCGCTGAATTTCATCGGCGACGGCCTGCGGGATGCGCTGGATCCCAGATTGAAGAAATAGAACAGAGGTATCGCACATGAGTGATAAGTTGCTGGAAGTGAAAAATTTACATACCACCTTCGCCACCGACGCCGGACCCGTACAGGCGGTGCGGGGCGTGTCGTTCTACGTGAACCGGGGCGAGAGCCTGGGGATCGTGGGGGAGTCGGGCTGCGGCAAGAGCGTCAGCATGCTGTCGGTGATGCGGCTTCTGGACGATAACGCGTCCATGACGGCGGACGCCATTCTGCTGGACGGGGAGGATTTGAATGCCAAGTCGGTCAAGGATATGCGCAAGATTCAGGGAAATGACATCGGCATGATTTTCCAGGATCCGATGACCAGCTTAAACCCGCTGTTCACCGTGGGAGAGCAGATCCGCAATCCCCTGATGCGCCACATGAAGTTGAACAAGCGGGAGGCCAACGAGCGGGCTTTGAAGCTTTTGGAGCTGGTGGGAATCCCCAGCCCGGAGAAGCGGCTGAAGCAGTATCCCCACGAGCTGTCGGGGGGCATGCGCCAGCGGGTGATGATCGCCATCGCCATGTCCTGCGATCCCAAGCTTTTGATCGCGGATGAGCCGACCACGGCCCTGGACGTGACCATACAGGCCCAGATTCTGGAACTGATGGGGGAGATGAAGGAGCGCTACAACATGTCGGTGATCCTGATCACCCACGATCTGGGCGTGATTTCCAGCCTGTGCACGCGGGTGATCGTGATGTACGGCGGGTTAATCATGGAGGAGGGCACGGTGGACGACATTTTCTACCGCACCGGCCACCCCTACTCGGCCGGACTGCTGGCCTCCATCCCCAAGCGGAGCCGGGAAAAGCTGGTGCCCATTATGGGCACGCCGCCGGACCTGTTGAACCCGCCTGCGGGCTGTCCCTTTGCGGCGCGCTGCAGCCACGCCATGAAGCTGTGCCGGGAATACCGCCCGGAACTGACCGAGGTGGGACCGGGGCACAAAAGCGCCTGCTGGCTGCACAATAAGTCGGTGAAAATCCATCGGAAGGAGGTGTGGCCGGTATGAGCATAGCGGCAGAAAACCGGGAGACCTGCCTGAAGGTGACGGATTTGAAGATGTATTTTCCGGTCAAGAGCGGAATCTTTTCCAAGGCCAGGTCCTTAAAGGCCGTGGACGGGGTGTCCTTCTCCATCGCCCAGGGCGAGACCATGGGTCTGGTGGGGGAGTCGGGCTGCGGCAAGACCACCGTGGGGCGGACGATTTTAAAGCTCTACGAGGCCACGGGCGGCTCCATTGTATATAAGGGGACGGACATCACCGGTTTTGACGACCAGGAGATGCGGCCGTACCGGAGAAAGATGCAGATGATTTTCCAGGACCCCTACACGTCCCTGGACCCGCGCATGAACGTGGAGGCCATTATCTCCGAGCCTATCCGGGCCTTAAAGCTGTGCAGCGAGGGGGACCGTCGGGACCGGGTGCGGGAGCTGATCCAGATGGTGGGACTGAAGGCGGATCATCTGAACCGTTATCCCCACGAGTTTTCCGGCGGACAGCGGCAGAGAATCGGCATCGCCAGAGCCCTGGCCGCGGAACCGGAGTTTATCGTCTGCGACGAGCCCATTTCCGCCCTGGACGTGTCCATACAGGCCCAGGTGATCAATATTTTGGAGGAGCTGCAGCACAAATTCGGCTTCACCTACCTGTTTATTTCCCACGACCTGTCCATGGTGCGGCATATTTCCCACCAGGTGGGCGTGATGTACCTGGGCAACCTGATCGAGTACGCCCAGGTGGACGAGCTTTACGACAACATGCTTCACCCCTACACCAAATCCCTGATCTCGGCTGTGCCGGTGGCGGATCCCAACCAGGCCAGACAGAACAAGCGGATTGTGCTTCAGGGGGATGTTCCCTCGCCCATCGACCCGCCGCCGGGCTGTCCTTTCCGGGCGCGCTGCGCTTACGCTAAGGAAATCTGCGGCAGGGAGAAGCCGGAACTGAAGAAGATCAATGACGACCACATGGTGGCCTGCCATTTGTATTGAGCAATGATCGGCCGCGGGAAGTGCGCGCGGTTTATCATATTTATCGGCCGGTTCCGGATGAGACGGCGTCCGGCTGCATTTAACAGGGAAGCGCTTTGGCGTGGACCGGCGAGCTCCGGCCCCGGGCTGAGGCGCAGACCTGATCAAAAAGGAGGAATATTATGAAGAAGAAACTGAGCGTATTACTTTGCGCGGCGATGGTAGCTGCCAGCCTGGCGGGCTGCGGCGGTTCGTCCGGCGCCAAGACGGAGACCACGGCGGCGGAGGCTTCTCAGGGTGGCCAGGAGAGCGCTGCGGAGGGCAAGATTCTGACCTACGCCATTTCCGGCGAGCCCGAGACTCTGGATCCGACCATGAACAACTACAGCAACTCTTCCGTTCTGCTGCAGAACCTGTTTTCCGGCCTGTTCCAGCTGGAGGCGGACGGCACTCTGACCAACGCAATGTGCGACACCTACACGGTCAGCGACGACGGCCTGGTCTACACCTTCACTTTGAAGGACGGCCTGAAATGGTCCGACGGCAGCGATCTGACGGCGGCGGATTTTGAATACACCTGGAAGCGGACTTTAAGCCCTGAGCTGGCCTCACCGGCAGCCTGGGAGCTGTTCTACATCAAGGGCGGCGAGGAGTACAACAAGGGAGAGGGAAGCGTGGACGACGTGGCGGTGAAGGCTGTGGACGCCAAGACCCTGGAAGTGACCCTGAACAATCCCACCCCCTATTTCCTGTATCTGACGGCTGCCTCCAACTTCTTCCCGGTGAAGAAGGACGTGGTGGAGGGCGAGCAGGTCTGGACCAAGTCCGGCGACACCTATGTGTGCAACGGCGCGTTTGTGATCTCCGAGATCAATCCTCAGAGCAGCTATGTGATGGTCAAGAACCCCTACTACTTTGCGGCGGATTCCGTGAAGCTGGATGGCGTTAAGATGGTGATCATCGAGTCCGCCGAGGCGGCGCTGTCCGCGTACAACTCCGGCGAGATCGACGCCATGGGCGATTCCCTGGTGGCCACCCAGGCGCTGCAGCAGTACGGCGACAGCGACGAGCTTCACCGCTTTGACAAGATCGGTACCCGTTACTACGATCTCAACTGTGAGAATGAGTACATGACGCCCGAGGTGAGACGCGCCCTGGCTATGGGCCTGGACCGCAAGACCATCTGTGAGGCGGCGGTTCCCTCCAAGCCCCAGCCGGCTCTGGCATTCGTACCGCACGGCATCCCCTACGAGGGCAAGACCGACGATTTCCGCACCGTTGTGGGCGATCTGATCAGCGAGGACAAGGAGGCTGCCAAGCAGCTGCTGGCGGACGCCGGTTATCCGAACGGCGAGGGACTGCCGACCTTGAAGTTTATCATCACCAACACCCAGGAGAACAAGGACGTGGCCCAGGTGATGCAGGCTATGTGGAAGGAAAATCTGGGCGTGCAGGTGGAGATCGTGACTTTCGAGTCCAAGGTGTACTGGGATGAGCTCTACGCGGGCAATTTCGACATCGCCTTCGACGGCTGGACCGGCGATTACCTGGATCCGGACACCAACTTAAACTGCTTTACCCAGGACCGCACCTACAACCAGAACCGCTGGAACGGCGAGAAGGCGCTCCAGTATGACAGCCTGATCCAGGAGTGCCGCAGCCTGGCGGACAACAACAAGCGTATGGAGCTGTTCACCGAGGCTGAGAAGCTGCTGATGGACGACATGCCCATTCTGCCGCTGTATTACTTAAACGCGTCCCTTCTGGTGAAGCCCAATGTGACCGGCATGACCAAGAACGCCAACGGCCACACTCTGTTCAGGGGCGCGGACAAGACCTGATCCGCGGGCGCTTGAAGAAACCGTTATTTTCGGTGCGCGGCCCAAAATGCAGGGCGCGGACATGGAGAGCGGCATATATTGAAGTATGAAGTGACGGACTCCGCCTGAGCGGAAACCGGGGCGGCGCAGGTGTATCCTGGGCCGCCGGGAAAATCGAAAAGAGGTAAAACCAATGGTATTTCCGGAAATGCTGAAACCGGGCGATACCATCGGGCTGGCAGCGCCGGCATTTCCCGTGAGCAGAGAAAAACGGGATGCCGGCGCCTCTTTGCTGGAAAGCATGGGGTACAAGGTCGCGATGGGAGATTGCCTGAAACATCTGTACAATTTTCACGAGTATCTGGCCGGAGGGGCTAAGGAGCGGGCCGAGGACCTGAACCGCCTGTTCGGGAACCCGGAGGTCAAGGCTATTTTCTGTGCCAGAGGGGGATACGGCAGCGCCCATATCCTGAAGTATCTGGACTACGAGACCATCCGGGCCAACCCCAAGATCTTTGTGGGCTACAGCGATATCACCAACCTGCATGCGGTGTTCAACCAAATCTGCGGTTTGGTAACCTTTCACGGCCCCATGCTGGCAACGGAGATGGTGCCGGAGTTTGACGCCTACAGCCGGGAGAGCCTGTTTGCGGCCATGGGCATGAAGCCCGGGGAGAAGCTGGAGTTTCGCAATCCCGATTCCAAGCCGGGGATCCGCATGCTGCGGCCCGGCAGCGCGTCGGGGCAGCTGACAGGGGGGAACTTATCCCTGGTGATCGGGGGACTTGGCACCTTCTATCAGCTGGACACCCGGGGCAAGATTTTGTTTCTGGAGGACGTGGAGGAGTCGATTCCGCGGCTGGATATGTATATCACCCATCTGGAAAATGCCGGGCTGATGGACGGCGTGGCCGGGATTGTGCTGGGAGAATTTTACAAATGCAGCAACGAGCGGTACGACGCGTCCTATGATCTGGAAACCTTCCTCCACGACCGGTTCGCTGGATACAAGGTGCCGGTGATGTACCACGTGGCCTCCGACCACTCGAATCCCATGGGTACGATTCCGATGGGCGCGATTTGCCGGATCGACGGGGAGCGGGAGCGGCTGGAGTTTTACAGGGAGGCGTAACGCTGCTGTTCACAGTAACGGCGTAACGGGAAAGAGGGGCCGGTGGAAAAATGGGGATAGTAATGTGGGCGACGATTTGCTATAATTACGGTAACGATATATCAGGCCGCGCATCCGCTGCGCCGGCCGCAGGAAACCGTGAAACAGCAAGGACGAAAGAAATGGCCGTGAAACAGCGGCGGTGAACGAACGGAGAAGGAACTATGAGGCAAAAACTTTCGTGGCGTAACCTGCTGTTGGTGGGATTTACGCTGTTTTCGATGTTTTTCGGGGCGGGAAATCTGATTTTTCCGCCCTTTCTGGGAGCCGAGGCTGGGACGCTGACCTGGCACGCGATGAGGGGATTTCTGCTCAGCGCGGTGGGGCTTCCGGTGCTGGGAGTTGCGGCGGTTGCTATGGCCGGAGGGCTTGACCGCCTGGGAAGGCGCGTTCATCCGGGGTTCGCGTTCGTGTTTACGCTGCTGATCTACCTGTCCATCGGCCCCTGCCTGGCGATTCCCAGAACGGCCAGCACTTCCTTCGAGATGGCGGTGCTGCCGTATCTGGGCGGCCTTGGGACGGCTCTTGGCAGCCGCGCCCAGCTGATTTATTCCGTGGTATTTTTCTGCATTGCCATGGCGCTGGCGTTCCGGCCGGACAAGCTGACGGACCGCCTGGGCAAGGTGCTGTGTCCCACGCTTCTGATTCTGATCGCCGTGATCTTTACGGGCTGTCTGATCTGGCCTCTGGGCGCTTACGGGGCGCCTGCCAAGGAGTATGCGGACAGCGCAGCGGTGAAGGGATTTCTGGAGGGCTATCAGACCATGGACACCATCGCTGCGCTGAATTTCGGGATTATTATCGCTCTCAACATCCGGGCCAAGGGCGTGCAGGAGGATGGAGCCGTGGTGCGGGAGACCGTCAAGGCGGGCGTGATCGCGGGGCTGTTGATGGCTGCGGTCTATGTGGCGCTGGCCCACATCGGCGCTCCGGCCGGGGCCAAAATGCGCTATCCCGGTAACGGAGCCAGGATTTTGACGTTTGTGGCGGACAGCCTGTTCGGCAGAGCGGGAATGATTCTGCTGGGAATGATCTTTTTCATCGCATGCCTGAATACCTGCGTGGGGCTTTTGAGCTGCTGCAGCGAGTATTTTTCCACCATTCTTCCGGTGGTCGGATACCGGCTCTGGGTGGTGGTGTTTGCGGGCGTCAGTTTGTTGATCTCCAACGCGGGGCTGGACCGGATTCTCCAGTTTTCCGTTCCGGTTTTAAACGCCATCTATCCGGTAGCAATCGTGCTGATCGCGCTGGCCTTTCTGAATCCGCTCATCAAGGGCTGGAAGCGGGTGTATCCCTGCGCGATTCTGTTCACGGGCGCTGCCAGCGTGCTCTACGCGCTGGAGGAGTGCAGCTTCCTGGACAAGGTTCTGCCGTGGCTGCTGGGCCGCCTGTTTGGGAATGCGGTAAGCGGGGCGGCCGCGGCCGCCGGGGTACGCCTGGAGGCGCTGCTGGCTCTGCTGCCGGGGTATGAGGCGGGGCTGGGATGGATTCTGCCCGCTGCGGCAGGTTGCGTGCTGGGAATCCTGCTGAGTCTGGCAGGGAGCCGGGAGGACTGAACGGTAACAGTATAAGGTTGAAAGCATCTTTCTATTATTCGGGGAAGGTGCTTTTTTTATGGGATATGCGTTCAAAAAATACTAATATTTAAAAATATTGAACATAAGATGTTGACTTTTGCGCGATGAATGTGTATAGTCAATGATGTTCAATTAATTTGATAAATAATGGAAAATGAACAAGCGGTTTGGTGGTCAGGAGGTAAGCGGATGCGGCGGAGATTGCAGATACTGGTATTTATTTTCCCGGCCATGGCGTTTCTGGTACTGTTCTGGCTGGGGCCCATTGCTGCGACGGTGGGGATCAGCCTGACGGACTGGGACTATATGACGCCGGATTTTCGCGTGGTGGGGCTGGAAAATTACCGGAACCTTCTGGGAGACGAGGCATTCGCGGCTGCTCTGCGCCAGACGCTGATGTTTGCGCTGGAGACGGTGATTCCGGGAGTGGCGTTGGGACTGGCGCTGGCTGCGCTTGTGACCGCGGCGGGCCAAAACACCCCCTATGCGGCCTTTCTGTTTGCCCCGTGGATCACCCCCACGGTGGCAGTGTCCATTGTCTGGACCTGGATTTTTGAGCCGGACAGGGGATTCGCCAACCAGGTGCTCCGATGGCTGGGGGGAAGCGGGAGCGACTGGCTGAAGAGCTCGGACACAGCGCTGGCGGCGGTGGCGTTGGTGACAGTTTGGAAAAATATGGGATATGTGATGCTGCTGTTCATGGGCGCGCTCTCCCGGGTTCCGGCGGAGCTCGGCGAGGCGGCCGCGGTGGACGGAGCCGGAACATTCCGGCGTTTCCGGTCTGTGACGCTGCCTCTGATCGCGCCGTCGGTGCGGATGGTGGGGCTGCTGCTGGCGGTGGAAGCCCTGCGGGCCTACGATCAGATTCAGATTCTGACCCAGGGCGGTCCCTCGGGGAGCACCAGGACGCTATTGTATCTCTACTATCAGCTGGGGTTTGAACAGTTTCGGATGGGGCAGGCCGCGGCCGCGGTGGTGGTTCTCATGGCGCTGGGCCTGGGGCTGGCGTGGCTGCAGGGGAAAATGCGCGCAGGGAGCCGGGAAGGGGAGGAATGGCAGGGAGGAGAGAGATGACGGGGATTTTGTTAAAGGATCTGGGAAAACGGCCGTTATTGCGGGCGGTCAACCATGTGGTATTGGCGGTGGCCTCGGCGGCCGCGGTGTTTCCGTTTTTGTGGATGGTTTTAAGCTCTTTTAAGACAAAGGCCGAGGTGATGGAGCCGGGGCTGGCTCTGCCTGCGGTCTGGCAGTGGGGAAATTACCGGGAGATTTTACTGGAGTCGCCGATTCCCCGTTACCTGTTCAACAGCCTGTTTGTGGCGTCCCTGACCATGGCGCTGCAGGTGGTCTGCTGCGCCTTGTTCTCCTACGCGGTGGTGTTCATGCGGTTTAAGGGGCGCAGGCTGTTGTTTTCCCTGGTGTTGTTCACCTATATGGTGCCCACGGCGGCCACCTATATCCCTTGTTACGTGCTGTTGGCGCGGCTGGGCTTACTGGACTCCTACAGGGGGCTGATCCTCTCCAACGGGGTCAGCGTGTTTGGAATTTTCCTGCTGCGCCAGGCGTTTGGCCAGATTCCGGCCGCCGCTGTGGAAGCGGCCCGGATGGACGGAGCCGGACATTTTACCGTGCTGTGGCACATCGCGTTGCCTATGGCGCGGCCGTCCGTAGTCACGTTCATGCTGCTTGCATTTATCGGCACTTACAACAGCTACATGTGGCCGTCGCTGATCACGGACACGCCGGAGAAAAGCCTGATTTCCCAGGGGCTGCGGCGCTTTCTGTACGAGGGCGGGGCCTACGGGACCCAGTGGCCCCTCGTCATGGCGGCCGGGACGGTGGGAGTGCTGCCGCTGCTGGCGTTGTTCGCCGTGGCCCAGCGGCGGATTATGGCGGGGATTACGGATATGGGAACGAAAGGGTAGATTGTGGAATGAGAGGAGCGATTAGAATGAATAGAAAACAGACTGGAAGCTTGAGCGGAATCCGAACCGCCGCGCTGGCCGCGGCCGCGGTGCTGGCGGCGAGCACCCTTTGGGGCTGCGGGGCGCGGGCGGGAGGAACGGGAGCCAGAGCGGATGTGGTGAAGGACGGGCGGGTGCAGGTGACCCTGTGGTATTCCGGCGGCAAAACTGCGGCCGGAGTCATGGAGGAACTGATCGGGGACTTCAACAGTTCCCAGCAGCAGTACCAGGTGACGGGAATCCAGCAGGCGGATTACGACGAGACCTACACCAAGCTGGCGGCGGCCATCGCGGGAAAAACCGGGGCGGACGCGGCCCTTCTGGACTCGGACAAGGCGCGCAGTCTGGCGGAAAAGGGGCTGCTGGCCGGTTTGAGCTCCTATTTTGAGGCCGATGAAGCGCTGGAGACAGAGGATTTTGTGCCGGTATTTTATGACCAGTGCAGGCTTGGGGACGGCGCGGTGTTCGCCATGCCGGCTTACGGGACCACCCAGGTGATGTATTACAACCGGGAGCTGTTTGACCGGGCGGGCATCGATCCGGAACAGATCGGCACCTGGCAGGATCTGGAGCGGGCCGCGGAGGCGGTAAGCGGTATGGGCGGCCAAGAGAAGCTGTACGGCTGGGAGCCTATGTGGGGTGCGGACAATCTGGTTGACATTGCACTGAGCAACGGCGGCAGCCTGTTGAGCGCGGACGGAACCCGGGTTACGATCAATTCCGACCAGTGGGTGGAGTCCTGGGAGCTGGTGCGCCGGGGGATCCACGACGCGGAAACCATGGCAATCCACTCCGGCGGACAGGGCTGGGAGTATTGGTATCAGACCATGGACGATGTGCTGGAGGGCCGCGCAGGAGGTTACACCGGCTCCTCGGGAGACCAGGCCGATCTGGATTTTTCCGTGGTGGGAGCCATGGAACAGCCCGGCTTCGAGGAGAATCCCCCGGCCCCGGTGGCAAGGGTGTTGCAGCTGGTGATGGTGGAAACCGGCAAGGCGGAGACCAAACAGGGCGTTTATGAGTTCATGAAGTTCTTCGCCCGGCCCGCCAATCAGGCCAGATGGTCCATGGCAACCGGTTACATTCCGGTGCGCGCATCCACGCTGGAGGATGAGGGGTACAAGGCTTACACACAGGAGAATCCCCAGGCCCTGGTGCCGTTGAGTCAGGCCATGCATGCATCGCCCATGCCCATCGATCCCACGGGAGGTAAGATATTCGACGCGTTGGAGATCGCGGCGGACAAGGTGGAGATCGAGAACGTGCCGGTGCGGGAGGCGCTGGACGAGGCGTGCAGGACGGCGCAGAAGGCGTTGGATGAGGCCGGGAGGTGAGTACGCCGGGCTGCCGGCTGCGGACGGGGCGGCCCTGAAGGCGATTGCCGGCTGCGGACGGGGCGGCCCTGAAGGCGATTGCCGGAGTTGGGGCAATGGACTGCCCGCGTATTGTAATCTGTGTTAAAAACATGTAAAATGAAAGGGTATATAGATCCGCGTTTTGGAATCCGGGGTGCGGACGGCCAATCAACCACAGTCACAAGAACGGGCGGACGACATGCTGAATCATCTGGATCGGAAAATTTTAAAGTATATCATGGAGGAAAAGCATCCGGTTTCCAATAAGGAGCTGGCGCTTTCCTGCAATGTGGCGATCAATACCATCCGAAAGGAGATCGCCCTGATCAATGAGGAGATGGAAAAACATGGGGTATCCATCGCCTCCAAGACCTCGGTGGGCAATTATCTTGAGATTGCGGACCGGACGTTAGCAGGGCCGTATCTGGAAAAGGTGTGGGATCTGTGCAACCGGTACCAGCGGATGGACAACCAGTATCCTTCCGAGATTCATTACCTGACGCGCAAGTGCATCTGCTGTTCCGGCCATGTGACAGTGGAGGAGCTGTGCCAGGAGCTGTACTGTTCCCGGGGGACGATGTTCCGCCATCTGGGCAGCGTGAAGGACATTTTAAAGACCTTTGATCTGACCCTGAAGAATAAGCGCGGCTTCCTGACCGTGGAGGGGGACGAGTGGAGTATCCGGCAGTGCCTGATCTATCAGCATAAGATTTATAAGACAACTCTGGAAGAAATCCATTATAAGGAGAGCGAGTTCAAGACGCTGTTCTTTATGCTGGACGGGGAGCCGTTGTTTGACCATATCCGGCGGCAGATGGTGGAATGTCTGACGGAGCAGTACGATTTTTCCCTGCCCCTTCTGTATTTACCGAAAATGATCCACTACATGCAGTTGAGCTTAAGCCGCCGCCGGCAGACGGCCAACATCCGATTCACCGACGCCCAGGTGAAACGGGCGCGGAACACGGCGGAGTACGCCTTTGCCAAAACGCTCTATGACCGGCTTGCGCAGAGCCGGCATGTGAATGTGCCGGAGCAGGATGTGCTGGGGCTGTCCATGCTGCTGCTCGCCCATGAATCCCGGAACGATCACATCCGGGACCTCCCGGAGTACGAAGCATTTTATGAGGAGGCAAGGGCTTTGACCGAGCGCCTGACGGCGGTATTCGGCTGTCCGGAAGGGTTGTTCGACGACGCCTTTTTTGAGGACTGGGTTTGTTTCCTCTACCTGCTGCAGAACCGGCTGGAATTTCGCATCTATTCGGATTGGGAGGCCTACGGCTATGTGAAGCGCAAGGGAATCCGCTCCGCCGACTCCTGCATCTGTTTCGCCCGCTTCTATGAAGAACGGCATGGAATCCACCTGAGCAAGGACGACGCCATCAGCGCGTTTTATATTTTCAGCAGGCTTTTAAAGGCGGACGGCTACTGTTATTACGCCCAGAAAATCCTGGTGATCTCCCAGTATGGGGTGGCATGCGCAAAGCTGCTGGCGCTCAATATCCGCAACGGTTACGGCAAGGAGATACGGGCGGTGGTGCCCGCCGAGGCCTACGAGTACGTGGAGGACGAGCCCACGGAGTTTGATGTAATTCTGACAGATATTGGAAAAAACAGGAAAATGTATCTGGATTTGCTGTCCTACAATCTTCCGATTTTACAGGTGGAATTTCTGCCGTTCCAGTTCCGCTGCCCGGAATTGGACACTTATTTGAGCGAGGTGCAGAAAAACTGCGAATGGACGATCCTCAAGAAACAGTATTTCTACCGCACGAATCTCAAGTCCAAAGAAGGGGTGTTCCAGTATCTTGCGGACCTGTTTGAGCAGTACGGCGTCGGGCGTCAGGAGTTTCTGGCCCATATGCGGGAAAATGACTCCTATGTGGAGATGGAGCGGGAAAACGGGGTGGTGCTTCTGCCGGTGTTGACCGGTGGGATGCAACAGCAGCAGATTGCGGTTCTGCTCAATAAAAACGCGATTGTGTGGAATCATAACCGTTCCCGGATTTTCGTCTGCTACAACCGCCTGGCCTCCTATCAGACCAACCAGATGCTGGACGGCGTGCTGAGACGATTCGTCCATATTTCTGCGGAGGCAGCCGACCGGCTGGTCAACGGCGGCGGGGAGCCGCTGGGTGTGCTCTACCCGGACATCGGCTGACATTTAAACTCACAATTTGATTTATTGATACATCAAAAAATCGGCCCAACAAGCCGGTTTTTTTGTTTATAATAACATCAGTTTCACGAATTGATGAGTATGGAAACGAAAAAATGTATTAATTTTATGAAAAGGAGGGAGTTCGTATGAAACGTTTGCCCAGACCGATCAAGTCCGACTTGAAGTCCAGGCGTATTGTGTGGGACGAAGAGCGGGCGATCCGCTGGCCGTATTACAAAATTCTGCGGGAGTTCAGCACATTGAAACAGTTCTATCCCGAGATCGATCCTTACGCGGAGGTCTACCGGATGAGGGACAATGTGTACGCGTGTTTTTCCGAGAGCCTGGATGGAGCCGGCGACGTCTGGTCCTTTGTGATCGACGGGCCTGAGAAGGCCATGGTGATTGATACGGGGTTCGGTATAGGGGATTTCAAGGGGCTGGTGAAAAAGCTGGTGGGGGATAAGCCGTTAATCGTGGCCAACACCCACTCCCATTACGATCACGCCTACGGCAACTGCCAGTTTGAGCGCTGCTACTGCTCCGAGGCCGAGGTGGCGCGCATGGAGAAAAAGAACAATCCCTATATTTGGAATTACTTATTCGATGAGAACGGGGCCTGCCGGTTTACGGAATTTGACCGCAACGATCTGGTCAAATGGCGGGAGTACGAGATCGTGGGCGTGGAGGACGGACACATCTTCGATCTGGGGGACGGCTATGAGGTGGAGCTGGTTATGCTTCCGGGCCATTCTCCCGGGCAGAGCGGGTACTACGACCGCCACAACCATATTATTTTTACCGGGGACACGGGCGGAATCTGCGACGCGGCGCCGGGGGAACCTTATGCTGAGAACTGCACGGTGGAAGCGCTGCGGGACGCCCTGAAAAAGCTGGAGCCCAGGATGGACGAGATTGAAGCGGTATTTCCGGGACACGGTATGCTGGACCAGACCGGCGAGACGCTGCGCTATCTGCTGCACGCCGCGGAGGCGATTTTGAAAGACCCGGAGCGGTACGACGAGATGACGGAGCGATTCAGTCCATCCACGGGCGAGACAAAGGTGATTATGATGAAATACATCTACCAGGGCTCTGCGATCCGCTATAACCGGCGCAACGTGTACAAAAAAGACCAGATCAAGGAGGCATAGGCATAGATGTTTAGAGCGAGCTCAGGCCGTTACCGCCTGACGCCAAACGGGGAGTTTTATCTGATCGGTTACGGCCCCAGATATGAGAGCCGCAGAAAGCCGGCCCAGGGGGTGCACGACGACATCTTCGCCAGAGCCGTTTTGCTAGAGGTGGACGGAACCGAGATTTATATATTCAACGCGGATTACCTGGAGTTTGAGGAGTGGTCCTGCGATGAGATCAAGGGGATGATGGCCCGGGAGTACGGGTTGAATGAGAATTGCATTCTCTTCAGCGCCACCCACGACCATCACTCCGTGATGGACTACCACAAACACTGGAATACCGGCGTGTTTTCCCAGGAATACTACGATTTTTACGTGGAGACGGTGAAACGGGCCTACGAGGAATGCCACGCGTCCCTGGAGGAGTGCCGGATGTATTTCGGCAGGGGCATGGTGGAGGGCTATTACGGCAGCCGCATCTTTTACGGGGAGAACGCGGACAACGAGGTGATTCTGGCGGAATGCCGGAACGCGGACGGAACGGTGGTGGCCGCGCTCTGCAACTGGGCTACCCACTCCACGGTGCTGGACCCGGAAAATACGCTGCTCACGGCGGATTACGCGGGGGTGGTGTGCAATGAGCTGTACCGGCTGCGGGGCTATTATCCGGCCATGATCGTGGGGGCTGCGGGGGATTGCAGCAACCGGGCGTGGCGGCAGGGGACGGACTACGGGGAGCTTGAACGGCTGGCCTCCGGCGTCGCAAAGAAGATCCATGAGATTTCCTGCGATACGCCGCTGGATCTGCGCTTTGAAGGGGAACGTCTGGTGAAATACCGGGTGAATTACATACCGGAGGATCACACTGGGGAGATTCTGGCGGAGATTGCAGGGCTTCAGCAGGAGATGGAACGGGCCGAAGGCGCGCAGGAGAAGAAGCTGCTGTACGACGAGGCCAACAGCCTGAAGCGGAAGCTGGATCTCGACGAGGTGGATATCGGTCTGTACTCCAGTATCATCCGGCTGGGGGATTTAGAGCTGGTGTCCAGCCCGGGAGAACTGGGGTCCGCTCTGGGAATTGAGCTGAAACAGCACAGCAAGGCCCGCTGCTGCATCATCTGCGGGTACACAAATGGGTATAAAAGCTATATTCTGCAGCCGGAGCTGATGGAGCATTCCGCCCGCTGCAGGGCCAGCAAATACCGGCCCTGCGACGTGAGAGGTTATATCGACGCCATCAAGGACGGAATGTAGACAAGAGGAATGGATTTTCCGGCAGCGGGGAGAGCGGCCGCGCCCGGCAGCCGGGGATGCAGATAACAACCATGTAAAAAAGAGAAGGAGAGGGGAATTACTATGTTTACGGTACCTCAGATCGTATTAATTATTTTATGGTTTACGTTGTACAACGTAATCACAAGCGCTACGGGCTTCGGACTGGTTGCCGGCGGCGTGGTCTTAAACGGGCTGGCAACCGGCCTGATTATGGGGGATGTGGCCACGGGCTTTTACCTGGGCGGCACCTACGAGCTGATGAACATCGGCTTAAACCCGTTGGGCGGCTCCACGGTGCCCAACTACAATATGGGAGTTGTGGTTGGCGTGGCCTTCGGAGCGGTGACCAACATGGAAACCGGTATGGCGGTGGGAATTGTGGTGGCGACCCTGGCCTCCACCCTGGATGTGCTGGCGAAGATGAGCGGATCGTTCTTCCTGCACAAGGCCCAGGAGTGCGCCAGAGCCAAGGATGTGGACACGGCGGTCCGCTGGATCCATATCGGCCTGTGGCCCCGCATTCTTCTGACCGCGCCCCTGCCGCTGCTGATCCTGTTTGTGGCGGGCGCTCCCATTGTGGAAGCGGTCAACAACTTTATCCCCGCCTGGCTTTTAGCCGGATTCAAGAACGCAGGAAATATGCTTCCCGCAATCGGCTTTGCAATCCTGCTGCGCTCCATGAACATCAAGGGGAACTTCCAGTATGTGATTATCGGTTTCGTGCTGTTCGCGTACTTTGGAATCGGAGCGCTGGGCGCGGCCCTGATCGGCATCGCGCTGGCAATGATCGCGTATTACACCAACAATAAGATTGCTGAAGTCCAGAACATGGGAGGTGTCGGTGATGAGTAAATTGACAAAAAGCGATATTAAACGGGCAATGCTGCGCAGCTTCTGCTACCAGTGGCAGAGCTTCAACTATGAGACCATGCAGTCTGCGGGTTTCGCGCAGTTTATCACCCCGGCGATCAAGAAGATTTATGAGGGCGACGACGAGCTGATCGCGCAGAAGACGGAACAGTACCTGTCCACCTTCTACAACACGGAAAATACCATGGGCCAGATCATTCACGGCGCCAGCCTGGCGCTGGAGGAGAGCGAGACGCCGGAGATCACAGAGACGGCGGTGGCGCTGAGAACCGGCCTGATGGGACCCTTCGCGGGACTGGGGGACTCCATTTTCAAGGTCAGCGCCAAGGTCATTTTCGGCTCCCTTGCCGGATATATGGCGCTGGAAAATTCCGTGGTCGGGCTGCTTTTATGTATCGCGCTCTGCCTGTTCTGCAACGGCTTCGTGCGTTACTGGTTCTTTATGGAAGGCTACAAACAGGGCGTTTCCTTTATCACCACCAAGCAGGATATGATCAAGGGCCTGACCACCGCGGTCACCATCATGGGCCTGGTTGTGGTGGGCTGTATGGTGCCTTCCACCATCAAGATCAACATCCCCTTTGTGTTTACATACGGGGAGGCGCAGCAGTCGATCCAGGCGATTTTGGACGCCATTTTCCCGTACCTTCTGCCCGCAGGCGTGACCGCGCTGATCTACAAGGGGCTGGGAACCAGGAAAATGACCACGGTCAAGATGGTGTGGCTGATTATCGCGGTCTGCATCGTTCTGACCTGGATTGGGATTCTGTAAACGTAAGAATATTCAGTTAGGAGAATAAATATGGGCGTATGTGCAATTCGTATTGATGAGCGGCTGATCCACGGCCAGGTGGCCACCCTGTGGCAGGGAGCGTGGAACTGCAACCGCATTATGGTAATCGACTCCAAGTCCGCCAACGATCCGATCCTCAAATCGGTTCTGAAGATCGCCTGCCCCACCGGGGTGAAGCTTAGCGTTCTGGAGGCGGAGAAGGCCGCGGCAAATCTGGTGAGCGGGAAGTACGGCAGGGAGCGCATCACCATTGTCACCAAAACGCCCCAGTGCCTCTGCGATCTGATCCGCGGCGGCTATGAGCTGGAGGCGGATATCACGGTGGGCAACATGTCCAACGGGGCGAACAAGAAACGGGTGAGTAAAAATATCTGCGTGACGGAAGCGGATGTGGAGAATTTCAACTATCTGAGCGGGCTGGGTTACAAGCTCTATTCCCAGATGGTTCCCTCCGAGGCGCCGTCCCCCTTCATGCCGATGCTGGAAGCCGCGCTGAAAAAGTCTTAAGGAAGTGTGACAAAAAGCGAACCCGAATTGCCAGGTTCGCTTTTACCTGAAAAATGGAAAGAAGGGATCGGATTTGAGCGCAAAAACAGGAGTGGTGCATTTTCTGACAAAAATAAATACGGGCTCGTTGTACGCCTATCTGTTGGTCTGCGCGGGCTGCGCCCTGGCGATGCTTCTCAATCTGGCGGCCCAGGGCGTGGGCGTCCAGGCGTTTCAGGCGGGGACTTACGAGGAAAAGCTGCTGCTTTTGATGACCATCGCGGTGGTGGCGGCCTGCGCGGCGGGGGGAACGCTCCTGGCGCTGGCGATCAGGCGGAAACAAACGAAATAGAGTGAGGAGATGTTGCGATGAAAGGGATAGTATTACTCAGCCACGGGTCCCTGGCCCGGGGGCTGGCCGACGCGGCTACTTTTTTCATGGGGGATTCCATCGAACAGCTGGAATACTGTTGTCTGCGGCAGGATTCGTCCCCGGACGAGTTTGCGGAGGAATTGAAACGCGCCATTGAGAAGGTGGATACCGGGGAGGGCGCGGTGATTCTGGCGGACCTGTTCGGGGGAACGCCCTGCAACCAGGCGGCCCGGCTGCTGGACGACCGGACCGATCTGATTTCCGGGATGAATTTCCCGGTTCTGCTGGAGCTTCTGACCGCCCGCATGGCCGGGGAGATCGATGTGGCGGCGCTGGTGGAGAGCGCCCGCTCGGGGATTTCGGATGTGAAGGTGATTTTAAACGCACAGGCCTATGATGAGACGGAAGAGTGACGGCCCGGTAAGGGCGCTGCTCCTGGATTTTGACGGCGTGATCTGCCAGACGGAGACCTACAAGCTGGACCGGATGATGGAGTATTTCGGGGAGCTGGGGCTTCGGGCCGGTTCGCGTGAGATTTACCGCCTGGCCGGAGGAGTGATTGGGGAAAAGGAAGCCATTCTGGACCGGATTTTCGGAGGCCAGGAGCGGTACCGGCAGGTGAGGGATCAGGTGCTGGGGTACCGGCCGCCCATGCCCGCCTATGGGGCGGTCATGACGCCCGGAATCGCCGGTACTCTTGAGGCGGTGAAGGACAGGGGAATCCAGATTGCGGTGGCGTCCAATTCCGGCCGGGAGCGGCTGCGCGGGGCGCTGGAGGAGTGCGGGATTCTGGGGTATTTTGACTGTATCGCGCCGGCCTTTGACCTGGGGCGCAGAAAGCCGGACCCCTGCGTGTACCGGTACGCCATGGAGCAGCTGGGAGCGGCGCCCGGGGAATGTCTGGTTGTGGAGGATTCCGCCATTGGAATCCGGGCCGGTAAAGCCGCGGGGGCCATGGTAATTGCCCTGAGGGATCGGGACGGAGCGATTGATCAACGGATGGCGGACGTTATCATTACTCAAATCGGGGAAATTCTTGACTACCTGTCATAACAGCCCTTGGCGGGAAAAATGTATGGGACGCGGCGGCAGGTCCGCCTGTATGCCGCCCGGGCTGTTACGGCTTAACGACATGAAGATTGGATAAAAGGAGTGATAACGTTGACACAGGCAGTGCGCAAGGACAAGGTGGGGACCAACCTGACGGAAGGCCCCATCATGAGGGGGCTTTTGCTTTTTGCAATTCCCATTGTGCTGACCAATCTGGTGCAGCAGCTGTATTCCATGGTGGACCTGATTGTGATCGGCCAGTATGTGGGAAATATTGGAACCGTGGGAGTGAATACCGGCGGAGAAATGGCGGATCTGGTAACTCCGGTGGCTATGGGATTCTCCACGGCCGGGCAGATTTACATCGCGCAGCTGTTCGGCGCAAAGGCGGACCGGAAAATCAAGCAGACGGTGGGCACGCTGCTGAGCTTTATGATGATGATTTCGGTGGCCCTGGTGTTTGCGGCGTTTTTCTTTCACCGGACGATTCTGGAACTGTTAAACTGCCCGCCGGAGGCCATGGGGCAGGCGGCTAACTATATGATGATCACAGCGCTGGGATATCCGTTCATTTTCGGGTACAACGCGGTTTGCGGTATTTTGAGGGGAATGGGCGAGTCGAAGCGGCCCCTGTATTTTATTTTGGTGGCGGCCACGGTGAATATTGTGCTGGATATTCTGCTGGTAGTGGTATTCCATCTGGAGGCCGCGGGCACGGCAATCGCCACCACCGCCTCCCAGATGGGAGCGTTTATCGCGGCGTTTCTGTTCATGTGGAAGAAGCGGGAACGGTTTGATTTTGAGCTGAAACTCTCTTATCTGAAGCTGGACCGGGAGATTCTATGGATTCTGGTCCGACTGGGTATCCCCCAGGTGGTGCGGAGCATGTTCGTGCGTTTCGGTATGTTGTGGGTGAATTCCAGCGCCAACGCTTACGGCCTGGTGGTGTCGGCCACAAACAGCGTGGGGAATAAGCTCCAGAAGTTCCTGGAGGTGTTTATCCAGGGCATCGATACGGCCTCCGCCTCCATGATCGGACAGAATCTGGGGGCGCGCAAGACGGAACGCGCGGGGAAAACTACGATCTGCACGGTGACGGCCGCCATGGTCTGCGCCGCCTTCTCCGCCTGCCTGTGCATTTTCTTCCCCCATCAGATTTTTGGGATTTTTACCAACGACGAGGCGGTGATCGATCTCGGGGCCACATTTTTGAGAATCTTTATCCTGCACTTTTTCGCCTCCTCGGTGACCGGGTCCTTCCAGGCTATGGTAACCGGCTGCGGGTTTGTGGAGCTGGGATTTTTCCTGGGCCTGCTGGACGGCGTGATCTGCAAGATCGGCCTCAGCTTACTGTTTATGAGCGTGTTCCATATGGGATATATCGGCATATGGTGGGGCGTGGCCTGCTCACGGATTCTGCCGGGGTGTATCTGCGTGGGGTATTATGTGAGCGGGAGATGGAAGACGAGGAAGTTGTTGACGGATTAGGGAAAATGAATCCCGCCTTGCCCATTTTACAAAATTCAGCTATAATGGCAGACAGGGCCATGGTGACGCGGGCCGGGGAACGGAGGTGCAGGAAGCTGCGCCGCAGAGCTTCCCCGGCCCTCCTGCGCGGCCTGAGGCGCGTTTGGCCGTGGAGTTCCCTTTGGGCATGGAAATGGACAGGGGGCGGCGTTTGACCGCGCGCCGGAAACGCTGGCTGTTATATCTGAATTACATATACATAGAAGAAATGGGAGAACAAATGATAGAATCGAAATGGATGCTGCACGCCAAGAAGGCGGATTTTAATGAGATCGGGACGAAATTCCACATCAGCCCGGTGACGGCGCGGATTATCCGCAACCGGGACGTGGTGGGGGAGGAGGCCATCGGGCGTTATCTCTTCGGGAACGTGGACCAGATGTACGATCCGCGCCTGCTGCCGGACATGGAACGGGCGGTGAAAATCCTGGAAGGGAAGATCGACGCAGGGGCCAGAATCCGCATCGTGGGGGACTACGACATCGACGGGGTCTGCTCCACCTACATCCTGTACCGGGGCCTGAAGCGCCTTGGGGCGGCCGTGGACTATGAGATACCGGACCGGGTGAAGGACGGCTACGGGATCAACGAGTCCATTATCCGGGCGGCCTCGGCAGACGGGGTGGACACCATCCTGACCTGCGACAACGGCATCGCGGCGGTGAGCCAGTTTGAGCTGGCGAAGGAGCTGGGAATGACCGCGGTGATCACCGACCACCACGACATCCAGACCGTGGATGACGGCGTGGGCGGCGAGCGGGACCTGCTGCCCCCGGCGGACGCTCTGGTGAACCCTAAGCGCAGGGACAGCCGTTACCCCAACGGGGCGATCTGCGGGGCCATGGTGGCCTACAAGCTGATCCAGGTGATGTACGAGCGGACCGGAGTGCCCAGGGATGAGTGGCTGGAAATGCTGGAGTTCGCGGCCATCGCCACGGTGGGCGACGTGATGAAGCTCCAGGATGAGAACCGCATCGTGGTGAAGGAGGGCTTAAAACGCCTGGGAATCTCGAAGAATCTGGGAATCCGAAAGCTGATCGAGAAGAACAATCTGGACCCGAAGGCTATCAGCGCCTACCACATCGGCTTTGTGATCGGCCCCTGTTTAAATGCCGGGGGACGTTTGCAGACGGCTAAGCTGGCGCTGTCTCTGCTGCTCTGTGAGGATGAGGGGGAGGCGGACCGCCTGGCCCTGGAACTGAAGGAGCTGAACGACCAGCGCAAGGACATGACCCAGCAGGGCGTGGATCAGGCGGTGGCCCTGGTGGAGGAGCGCTATTTAAACGATAAAGTGCTGGTGGTGTTCCTGCCGGACTGCCATGAGTCCCTGGCCGGGATCGTGGCGGGCAGAATCCGGGAGCGGTACAACAAGCCCACGCTGATTCTCACCCGGTCCGAGGACGGGGCCAAGGGTTCCGGGCGGTCCATCGAGGCCTACCACATGTTCAACGCCCTGGTGGAGGTGAAGGACCTGCTGACCAAATTCGGCGGGCACCCCATGGCCGCGGGATTTTCCCTGCCGGAGGAGAAGGTGGACGAATTCCGCCGCCGCCTCAATGAGAACGCGAAGCTGACGGAGGAGGATTTTATTCCGAAAATATGGATCGACGTGGCCATGCCGTTTGAGTACGTCAACGAAGCCCTGATTGAGGAGCTGGAGCTTTTGGAGCCCTTCGGGCAGGGAAACGAGAAGCCCCAGTTTGCACAGAAGGGCATGGTGATCCGCAGTTCACGCGTTATGGGGAAGAACCGGAACGTGGTGAAGCTGAATTTGGTCAACGAGCGCGGTCTGGCAATGGATGCCGTGGTGTTTACGGATGGGGACGAGTTTGTGGCTGAGATGGGGAGAAGCAGGATGATGGATGTGATTTATTATCCGTCGGTGAATGAGTATAACGGGAATCGGACGTTGCAATTAGTTGTTAGGAATTGGAAATTCCGGTAGAAGAGCTGGGATATTACATAAATTGGAAAAAACGAGATGGGACTGGGCTGATGTGAGCCTGGTTCCGTCTCGTTTTTTGTTGAATGCAATGAGCCGCTGGCGCAGACTGCGGGCGATTGTCTGGATGCAGTGTGCCGCCTGAAGAACCTGCGGGCGAATGGCGGGCCGTAGGCGGCGGAATTCGTGCCGCGGCCGGTGTTACGAATCCACCTGCGGCTGCTTCTGCTTCGGCCGCATCAGTTCCCCGCCGTCCACCAGAATGGTGCTGCCGGTCATGAAGCGGTAGGCGTCGCTGACCATGGTGGCGACCACGTCGCCGATGTCCTCGGGGTCTCCGATTTTGCCAAGTGGAATGGCGGCCTCCTTGGCTTTGCGGAAATTTTCCTTGTCAAAGATGTGGCGGTTGCCCGCGGAGTGGACGCAGCCGGGGGCGCAGCTGTTGACGCGCACGCCGTACTCCGCCATGCTTCCGGCCAGACAGCGCATGGCGCCTTCCAGGCCGAATTTGATGCTGGAATATACCGCCTGGTTGATGAGGGGGCTCAAGCCGTTGATGGAGGTGATGACCACGATGTTGCCGGAATGCTGAAGCTTCATCTGGTTGGCGGCCTGGATCATGCCGAACATGGTGCCGATGTAGTTGGTGTGGATCAGCGTCTCGATGTCCTCCAGTCTGGCGTCCGGCAGCTCGGCGCGGATGTTGATGCCCGCGTTAGCGATGAAGATGTCCAGGCGGCCGTGTTTTCCGATATATTCTTTGAAAAACCGCTCCTGCTCACCGGTGCTGGAAATGTCCACGATATAATCCTCGCAGACGCCGCCGGCTTCCTCGATGAGCCGGTGGGTTTCTTTAAGACCCTCGGCGGAACGGCCGAGCAGCGCCACCTCAGCGCCGAAGTTGGCAAGGGATATGGCGATGGCCCGTCCGATCCCGGAGCTGGCGCCGGTGACGACGGCCTTCTGGTCGTCCAGACAGAACAGTTTCTGTATATAAGACAGATTCATGATGTAGATTCCTCCTGTGGTGGTGCGCCGGCGTTTGTCTCCTTGCGCACGATATCTAAATAGTTGTACAGGGTAAAACGGGATACCCCCAGATATTCGTAGATGCGCTCCGCTGCCTTGGTGATCAGAAATGCGCCCTTCTGGTCCAGGTAACGCACGAACTTGATCTTGTCCTCACGGTGCATCTGTTCCACCGGCTTGCCCACCTGTTTTCCGGCCTCGGCGATCAGGTAGTCCAGAAGCTGGGACACGTCGTTGGCGAAGAACTCCGGCTCGTGGGCGGGAGGTTCGGGCTGGGCGGGAGCGGCGGGGGCCATGGCGGTTGCGGCCTGGGCTGCGGCCGGCACGCTGTACTGGTTGTACTGGCGCAGATATTCCTCGAAGCGCACGGTTTCCGTGATGTCCGTGTTGATGCAGAGGCTTCCGATGGTCTTTCCGTTTTCATCGCTGATAAACATGGTGGAGGAGCGCAGAAGCTTCCCATCCCGCGTATTCACAATGTAGTTGTAGCGGTCCCCGTTTTCCACCGTCCCACGCAGCACTTCCAGCCCGAGGTTTGAGCCGCAATCTCCGATTTTACGGTTGGTGATATAACCGTTGCGGATGTCAACAATGGTGTGGCTGTAATCTTTTGTCAGGTCATGCAGGATAAATTCACATTTGTTTCCGAACTGATGCTCCAGCATGGTGAGCAGCTTCTGCCACATTGACCAGTTGTCGTAGATTGTATTCATGTAGGGCCTCCTTTGCAACTTGCGATGATTTGGAAACCGGGAAATCACCAGGCGGCAGCGCTCATTTTTCGGGTGATATCCTGCAAAAGTTTCACGGAATTACAAAACTCTTTGTAGGGCACGGGCGGTTTCCCGGTTTCGATCATATGGATAAATTTGGTAGTACCATCAATATAACATTCATCCTGGTTTAAGTCAAAAGAATACGAGTTTTGGCCCAGTAAATGGACGTTTACGAGCTTTGTATCCAGCGTTGTCATGAGCACTGCGCTGGTGTTTTCGTATTTTACGACAGAGCAGAGATTTTTGCCGTTGCGGCTGACGGTTACCTCCCGGTAATCGGGGCCGCACAGCGCCATGCAGATCTCGGCCACATGGCTGGCGTAGTAGTGATAGAGCCCCAGGGGGCTTTCAGGATCAGCGCGGTATGAGATGGAAATAAATGGGAAATACTCACGGCCCATCAGCTCCTTAATCTCGTCCAGCTTTTTCAGGTGCCGCAGCGTGGAGCCGCCGAACAGGGGCACGCCGCGGGCCCGGGCCGCCTCCGTCATAGCCACCGCATCCTCGTAGGTGGTGGCGAAGGGCTTGTCCACGAAAACGGGCTTTCCCGCCTCGATGACCTTCAGCGCGTAGGGCAGATGGCTTTCCCCGGGGATGGTCAGAATCATCACCGCGTCGGAGCGCTCGATCAGCTCGTCCACGGTGGAGCAGTAGCCGTCCACCTGGTAGAAGCGCTCGTCTTTCTGTTCCTGGGTGAGTTCCTCGTCCTCCCCGAACACGTAGGAAAAGCGGTAACCGTCAAATCGCTTTTCCTGGTTGAAAATGCGGGAGAGAAATTCTCCGTGGCGGCCGGCATGGCCGATACAACCGATTTTATACATCTGTATGCACCTCTTTCCCAGGCGGCATTTCCGTGAAATCCAGGAGCCGCCTGCAAATCAATTCCATTTCCGCCATCGTCAGCGTCATGGGGTTCAAGTAGAAACCGTCTGGGCCGCTGTCCGCCGCGATCACCGGCGGGGAGCCTGCGGTCAGAAATGCCAGGATCTGTCCTGAGGAGACTGTGCCCGTCTTCAGGCGGACATGGACCCGGGGGATGGGCTGCCCAGCTTCGTTGGGGTAGCTGCGCAGGGGTTCGTAGAGGGGATGGCCGCCTAACATGTTCCGGGCCAGGGTCACCTGTTCCTCGGCATCCCGCTTACGTGCTTCGTGGTCCGCAGCCAGAGACTGTTTTAACGCGGAGTAAAGCCCCGCCATCTCCTCCCGGCCCACCTTGAACATCCGCCCGTAGCCGTGGGTGGGAAATCCCTCCTCCAGCAGAATGTCAATCAGTGCCAGGGAGCCCACGATCAGGCCGCTGGACTGGGGGCCGCGCAGGTCCTTGCCGCCGCTGAACACGGCCAGATCCACTCCCGCCGCAGTGTAGGCCCAGAGATTTTCCACCGGCGGAAGCATGGCCGCGGCGTCCAGAACTACGGGGATTCCGGCTGTGCGGGCCGCCCGGATCACGTCGGACAACGCCGGAGCGCCGTGGGCTACCCAGCCGGATTCCAGATAGTAGACCGCGGCCGTGTCCGGCGTGACTGCAGCCAGGATATCCCCGCAGGGGTCCTTCAGGCTGTGGTTGGGGTAGGCCAGCTCCACCAATTTGACGCCCAGCTGGTCCAGCACGATATCGTAGGGATTCCGGTGGGAGCGGAAGAGGATGACCTCGGACCTGTAAAAATCCTCCCGGGACAGATGGCGCACTTTTTTGCCGCGTTTTTTGGCAATAGCAGCCAAGAGGGAGAGGTATACGCCGCAGGAAGCGCCGCCGCAGATGTAAGCCGCCTCATTGTGGGTCAGCTCAGCCACCGCCTGGCTCAGCCTGCGCTGCAAAAGGCGGATGTCCACGAAAGAGGCGGCCGCCTCCTGCATGTCCCGCAGAGTCTGGGGGCTCATTTTCGAGCCGCCGTAGATTGTGAAGGTTCCCATGGCGTTGATTACCGGGGGAACGCCCAGTTCTTCATAGATTCCCATCATCGTCTCCTTCCCTGTCGTATCGGTTTAAGGGATACCGGTTCATTGCGGTGGCTCCCTCCGGGCCGATGTGAAACATGTTTTCGATGCGGATTCCGTACCGGCCGGGCACATAGAGGGCCGGCTCCACGGCCAGCACCATGTTTTCCGCCAGAAGCTCGGGGCAGTCGCCGGTCAGGTCCGGGTACTCGTGGGCGCGCAGCCCCACGCCGTGGCCGATGGTGCCCGCCTGGACCGCGGCCGGATTCAGCCTGGTTAATTCCGCGCGGAGGAAATCGTGGAGCTCCCGGATGGGGGTGCCGGGCTTCATGCGTTTTCCGGCGGACAGGAGGAGTTCGGTGATGCCGTGGTGCATCTCCAGCAGCTCGTGGTATGCTGCCCGGGCCTCGCCGTTTATTTCCTGGCGTCCAGCGTATACTGCCCGGGCCCCGCCGTTTACTTCCTGGCGTCCAGCGTATGCTGCCCGGGCCCCGCCGTTTACTTCCTGGCGTCCAGCGTATGCTGCCCGGGCCCCGCCGTTTATTTCCTGGCGTCCAGCGTATGCTGCCCGGGCTTCACCGTTTATTTCCTGGCGTCCAGTGCATGCTGCCCGGGCCCCGCCGTTTACTCCCTGGCGTCCAGCGTATGCTGCCCGGGCGTCACCGTTCATTTCCCGGCGTCCACCATATGCAGCCCGGATTTCGCCACCCCCTTCCTCCGCCCCACCGCCTCCTGGCGGCAGCAGAAAGGTTCTCGCCGAGTCGCTCTCATACCCGCTCACGGAAGCGCTGAGGTCCACGATGACAGCGCTTCCCGCTGCGAGTTCCCGCGTCCCCGCCACATGGTGGGGATAGCTGCCGTTAGGGCCGCTTATGACCTTTGTGGTGAAGCCGCAGCCCTGGGAGCCGGCCAACGCCATGGCGGCGTCGATCCGCGCCTGGACCTCCTGCTCCGCTGCGCCCACCGCCACGGCCTCCCCGGCGGCCGTAAGCCCCAGATCGATCAAACGCACCGCCTGTTCCAGCAGTTCGATCTCCGAGGGGGATTTGATCATTTGGCAGCGCGCCAGGAGAAGCCGGGCGTCTGTCAGCTGGTCTCCCCAGCCGCAACGGTTCAGGGCGCGGTACAGGGGCGCGGGGACGGCATCCAGATCGGCAGCCGTCCGTTTCCGGCTGTCGGTGGGGAGATGGCCGCACAGGGCCCGGGACAGCCCCTCGTCCCCGCCCGTGTATGAAACGGTCTCGCAGCCTGGCGGGGGAGCGTACTCCCGGTCCCAGGGCGCGGGCAGGAACAGCCGCCAGGTCCCGTCTGCGGACAGCAGGCAGGCGGTCCGGCCGATCTGCCAGATGGGACGGGCCGTGGTGTGAAAGCCGGTCAGGTAATTCACATTTTTCGGGTCAAAGGTTAAAAGCGTGTGGATGCCGTGGGCCGCCATGGCCGCTTTGACCTGTTGGATTCTCTTTCTCACGGCGTTTTCTCCTCTCCGGCCAGACAGCTCATGGCGTAATCCGCGTAGATGTAGACCGCGTCGGTCAGCTGGTCCAGCTCGATGTACTCCACCGCGGAGTGGGCGACGCTTATGCTGCCCGGCCCGAAGATCACCGTGGGGATGCCGGACTCCGTGCAGAGGATGCTGGCGTCGCAGTAGTAGTTCATGATCTGCTTTTCGCCCGCCCTCCCCGCGGCCCTGCGGCAGCTCCCGGACATCCCGGACACCAGAGGGTGATCCGGCTCCATAAAGAAAGGCAGGCGGATGCGCTGCTGGATGGTGCTTAAGGAAACATGGGCGCAGAGCTTGGGGTCCCGGGCCATCAGGCCGTTCAGAAATTCCTGAATTCCGCCAAGAATGTCGTCTGTGGTCTCTCCGGGCAGATCCCTTCTCAAAAAGGAGGCGCAGCATTTGTCCGCCACCGTGTGAATCCGCGTGCCGCCCCGGATCAGTCCCAGGTTGATGACCGGATGACCCAGATAGGGATGGTGTTTCTGCTCGTAGGTAGGAAAGAAATCGCTGCGCAGGGCGGTGATCACACCCGCCATCTTTTCGATTGCATTGACACCCCGCTCAGGGAAGGCACTGTGGTAGGCCCTGCCGGTGACGTTGATGTCGAGGTGGGTGCAGCCCCGGTGGCCGAATCCCACCGCCATCTCCGTAGGTTCTCCCACCACCGCCATGTCCGCAGTGATCCCTTGCTCCATCAGGTAGGTGGTTCCCTTATTCAGATACTCTTCGTCCGGCACGAAGGCCAGCAGCAGGTCCCCGGAAAAATCGCAGCCCGTCCGCTGCAGCAGGACGGCGCTCATGATCATGGCGGCGATGGAGCCCTTGGCGTCGCAGCTGCCCCGGCCGTACAGGCGGTTCTCCCGTATTTCCGGCTCAAAAGGAGGAATCTCCATGTTGTCTGTCACGTGGGTGTCGAAATGAGTGGTATACATCAGCCGTTTCCCAGGACGCTTTCCATGGAGAATGCCCACCACGGCGGGCCGGTGGGGCTCCACCTCATAGAGGGAAGTCTCCAGGCCCAGGTTCTGGAACAGATCCTTAAGCCACAGGGCCACGGCCTCCTCGCTGCCGTTGACGCTTGGGATGCGCACGAGACTTTTCAGCAGTTCAATCGTCTCATGGGGAGTTACGGCCTCCCGCATTGTGTTTGAATCCATTGAATTCTCCTTTCTGTATGAATAAAACAAAAAGTTTTAAAAAATCCGCCGATATCCTGGACCTTATACAGGGAGCATAATACATATGCACATAAAAATCAATATTAAATTTGATATTTTGTTGAAAAAATAAATAAAATCAAATTTTAAGTATGAAATATATTGACAAAATGTCTTAAATCGAATATTCTGTAAGCGAGCAGACAGTGCTTGGTGTACATATTTCATAAAACACAAGGAGGGTTACAAATGAAGAAAAAGATTTCGGTGTTGCTGGCGGCGGCGATGGTGCTCGGGTTAGCGGGCTGCGCGGGATCGGGCCAGAAGGCGGTTCAGACGCCTGCGGCCACTGAGGCGAAGCAGGAGGAGGCAAAAAAAGAGGAGAGCGCGAAGGCGGAGGAGAAGCCGGAAGAGAAAAAGGAGACGATCGTGTTGAAGTGGGGCGACGCCGCAGTGGAGGGCACGGCGGAGTACGAAGCCAATGAGAAGTTTATCGAGCTGGTTGAGCAGTACACCGACGGCCAGGTGAAGATCGAGTATTACCCCGCCGGACAGCTGGGCGCGGACGGCGACGTGGTGCAGGCCTGTATGGCCAACACCCTGGAGCTGGCCAAGTGCTCCACGGCTAATTTGTCGGAGTTCACCCATATCCTGGATTTCTGCGATTTCCCGGGCATGTTCCGGGACACGGACCACGTGTACCAGGTGCTGGGCTCTGATCTGAGGGACGAGCTGGCTATGCAGGTTTACAATGAGATCGGCTGTTATCCGGTGACCTTTGATGTGGACGGCGGCGCGGCCAGATGGCTGTTCAACTCCAAACGGGATGTGAAGGTTCCGGAGGATGCCTACAATCTGAAGATCCGCACCACGGGCTCCGACATCGAGATCGCGCTCTACGGCGAGTGGGGTATCGGCGCGACGCCCATGGCCTGGCAGGAGCTGTACACCGGTATGGAGCAGGGCGCTGTGGACGGCGTGTACGCAGGCCCGGTGCCGGCATTTACCAACAACTTCACCGAGGTGGCGAAGCACGCCACGGTCCTGACTCTTTCCTTCGGCCCGTCGGTCCGCCTGATGAGCGGCCAGGCCGTAGAGCAGCTGGGCGGCGTGGACGGCGAGCTGTTCCAGGCGGTGATGAAGGCTTCCAGGGAATCCGAGCAGATCAAGCGTGAGATGAACGAGAAGGAAGTGGCCGAGGTGGCGGACAAGATGCGCGAGCAGGGCGTCAGCGTGTACGAGCCTACGGCGGAGGAGAGCGAAAAGTGGCTGGAGTCCTCCAGAGGGATCGTTCCCCAGTTCATCGGCGACGGCAAGACCATTTCCCAGGACCTGTACGACAAAGTCCAGGCCATTGGACAGTAACCGCTTTGGATGGCGCGGGAGACGAAAATTTTCGTCTCCCGGCTTGCATAGAAGGGGGATTTTATGGGAGAGGAACATAAAAATCTGAAAAAAATACCGGGACTGGGCGCGCTGGAGCTGTGCAGCTCCTTTGCGGAGCGCGTCGGGATCGTGCTGGCAACGGCCTCCGGTTTTGTCATGCTGTTTTCCCTGCTGGTGGGGGTGGCCACCAGGTGGCTGCCGTTTATGACATCCGCCATCTGGTCGGAGGAGATCGCGCGCATGTGCATGCTCTGGCTCACCTCCAATGGGGCCAGCGTGGCATTTAACCGCCTGGAGCTGGTGCGGTTTAATCTGCTGACCGACATTATGCCGAAAAAAGTACGGCATCTCCTGGAGATCGTCAGCGACGTCTGCATTTTAATCGTTCTGTGTATCCTGCTGAAATACGGATACGACATGCTGTTGTTAAAGGCCAAGGTGGAGGCCGCTGCCACTCATATTTCCTATTTCTGGTGGGCGCTGGGGCTTTACATCGGATTTGTGCTGATGGTTTTCCATGGAGTGAAGTTTCTTGTGAAGCATCTCCTGGAGTGTAAAACCGTGTGGAGAGGAGGAGAGACAGCCTGATGGGAGTTTATTTGTTCGCGTTTCTGTTTTTCTTTATGGCGCTGGGGGTTCCGATTGCCTTTGCCATGGCTATGGGCCTGGCGGCCACGATCCATGTCTGGGGCGGAATCTCTTTCAGCATGTTGTTTCAGCAGATTTTCCAGGGGATCAACAGCTTTACGTTTATTGCGGTGCCCATGTTTATTCTGGCGGGTGAGCTGATGTCCCGGGTGGGCATCATCGACGACATCCTGCTGCTGTGCCGGGTGGTCATGGGCTGGGTGCCCGGAAGCCTGGCCAACGCCAATATTGTGGCCTCCATGTTTTTCGCCGGCGTGTCCGGCTCCGCGGTGGCCGACACTTCAGCCATCGGCGGCGCTCTGATCCCGGCTATGGTCAAGGAGGGGTATGACGACGATTTCTCGGTGGCCGTGACGGCCAGCTCCTCGGTGATCGGGCCGATTATACCGCCCAGCATCGGCATGGTGCTCTATGGCGCCACCCTGGGTACGTCCATTTCGGCCATGTTCATGGGCGGACTGATTCCGGGAATCCTTTTGGGACTGGGTCTGATGATCCCGGCCACTTATTTGAGCATCAAGCGCAAATATCCGCGCAATACGGAAAAATACACGCCAAAGCAGATTACCCACGCCTTTGTGCGGGCCATCCCCGCGCTGCTCATGCCCGTGATTATTCTGGGCGGCATCCTCGGCGGCGTGTGTTCGCCCACGGAGGCGGCTTCGGTGGCGATTTTATATTCCATCATTGTGGGCGTGTTTTATTACCGCTCGCTGAATCTGAAAATCCTGGTTGACTGCATGGTGAAGGCGATGATCCAGTCGGGAGCCGTGCTGCTGATCGCTGCGGTGGCCTGCCCGGTGGGCTGGCTGGTGGCAATGGGGAAGGTGCCGGTGATCCTGGCGGCCTTTATCACCTCCGTCACCACCAACAAGTTTATTGTGCTGCTCCTGATCAACATCTTCCTGCTGATCCTGGGCTGCGGCATCGACGCAAATGTGAGCCTTTTGATTTTCGCTCCGATTTTGGCACCGCTGGCTGTGTCCCTGGGAGTCCACCCCATCCATTTTGCAATCATCTTTATTTTAAATATCACCATCGGCCTGGCCACGCCGCCTTACGGCGTATGCCTGTTCATCGGAAGCAGTATTGCCAAAATACCGCTGTCCCGTACCATGAAGGCGGTGATCCCGTTCTGCCTGGTGGAGATCGCGGTGCTGCTGCTGACCACCTACGTGCCCGCGATCGCGCTGGCGGTGCCGAGGATGCTGGGGCTGATATAAGAAACACGAAATTTTACAGAGAAGAGAGGAAAATGCTATGTCATTGATAGAAAGCCGTTTAGAAGATCTGGGCCTGTGCCTGCCGGAGCCGCCGGTGCCGGTGGCGGCGTACCTGCCGTCCGTGGTGTTCAGCAACAATCTGGTGTACGTGTCCGGCCAGGACTGCCGCAAGGACGGCCAGCTGCTCTACAAGGGGAAGCTGGGAAGCGATCTGACAGTGGATCAGGGGAAGGAGTGCGCCCGCCAGTCCATGTGCAACTGCCTGGCAGCCCTCAAATACAGCATCGGGGATCTGGACCGGGTGAAACGCATCGTCAAGGTGCTGGGCTTTGTGGCAAGCGCCCCGGGCTTTGGCGAGCAGCCCTATGTGCTCAACGGGGCTTCGGAGCTGCTGATCGACATTTTCGGGGATATGGGAAAACACGCCAGGGCGGCGCTGGGGATCAACGAGCTGCCTTTCGGAACGCCGGTGGAGATCGAGATGATTGTGGAACTGAAAGAAGGCGGAGAACATGTACATACGGCTTGAAAAAGGGATTTATATGGTAGCGGGCGGCAGCGGCGGTCCGGGAATTTCCAATTTTAAGGACTGCAACGTCTACCTGGTGGAGGGGGAGCGGGACGCATTTCTCATCGACGGCGGCAGCGGCATGGATACGGGGCGCATCATTGAAAATATCCGGGAGACCGGCTGTCCCATCGATAAGATCACCTACATGTTCGTGACCCATGCCCACGGGGATCACGGGGGCGGAATTGAGGACTACCGCGCGTACATTCCGGGGATGAAGGTACTGGCCTCCGCCGGGGAAGCCAGGCTTCTGGAAAACGGAACCGAGGAGGAGCTGGGGCTGACGGCCGCCAAACGCAAGGGCGCCTATCCTCAGGACTATGTGTACAAGCACTGCCAGGTGGACCACCGGGTTGAGGACGGGGAAATGTTTCAAGCAGGGGACGCCGTGGTCTGCGCGATGACCCTGCCCGGCCACAGCGTCGAGTCCGTCTGCTATGTGGTGGACAAAGGCGGTAAGCGTTACCTGTTCAGCGGGGACAGCATTTACCTAAACGGCGTGTTGAGCCTGATCAACTGCTACGGATCCACCATGGAAGGCTACCGGCAGAATATCGGCAAGCTGGCCGGTCTGAACGTGGAGGCGCTGATCCCGTCCCATTTCAGGCTGACCCTTTCGGGAGGCCAGGCCCACATCGACAAGGCCATTGAGGCGCTGCGCTGTTCGTCGCTCCCGCCCATGATGTGACGGAGGAAGGAGAGAATACCATGAAACTGATCATTGCGAGACATCTGATTCCATGCACCGGGGGAAGGGCGCAGGTGACGGAGACTGAGACCGGGATTCTCATTGAGAACGGCCTGATCCGGCGGGTGGACCGCCTGGAAGCCTTTGAGGAGGAGCGAAGGGGCGGGAAGGTTGAGATCATAGACGCGGGGGACAACTATGTATTGCCGGGCCTGATCGACGCCCACCTTCATCTGAGCTTCAGCTCCAGCGCCCAGCCGCTGGACCAGCTCTATGGGGACGACGAGGCCACGGTGCTGCTGCGCATGGTGCGGGCGGCGCAGATGGAGCTGCGAAGCGGCGTGACCACGGTGCGGGACAGCGGTTCTAAGGGCATGTCCATTTTGCAGCTGCGGGATTTCATCCGCAGGGGAGAACTGGATGGGCCGGATATTCTGGCGGCCGGGATGCCGCTTACCATCACGGGGGGACACTGCAATTTCTGCGGCCTGGAGTGCGACTCCAGGGAGGAGGCGGTGAAGGCGGTCCGGCTCCTGTGCAAGCAGGGCGTGGACTACATCAAAGTCATGGTGTCGGGGGGAAATATGACGCCGGGCAGCGATTCCCTGATCGACCAGTACGACCTGGACACTCTGAAGGCCATTGTGTACGAGGCGCATCAGCGGAGAAAGAAGGTGTCCGGGCATGTCCACAGCGTGATCGGTGTGGAAAATGCGGTGGAGGCCGGGTTTGATACCTTGGAGCACTGCAGCTTCAAGACTCCTGAGGGCGCGGATTACCGGGAAGAGCTGGCGGCAAAAATGCGGGAGAAGCACATTGCGGTGAACCCGGCCATGGGCAAGGCATATGTCCTGCCGCCCGAGGAGGCCGCTCCACTGCCGGACAAGGTGGCCATGTGGGGGGCGTTCCAGAAGAGCCGCTTCGACACCACCGAGGCTATGTACCGGGCCGGGGTGGAGATCATCGCGGGCACGGACGCGGGCTGCAAGAACACGAAGTTCGACGAGTTCTACCTGACGCTGAATCTGCTGCATGAGAAGGTGCACATGACAAAAGAGGATGTTCTGCTCTCGGCTACGGCCAGGGCGGCCGGCGTGCTTGGCATCGGCCATCTCGTGGGCGCGGTGGAGGCTGGGCGGCAGGCGGATATTCTGTTTGTGAAAGGAAATCCCCTGGACAATCTGCTGAATCTGAGGCAGCCGGAGATGGTGTTCAAGAGAGGGGAGAGGGTGAGGCTGTGATGGGAAAGACGCTGGAGGAATACCGCAGGCTGCTTCCGGCTGCGGAGAAATATACCTATATGAATTCTGCGGGCTGCGGCCCCCTTCCCCTGCCGGTTTTGGAGCGCATGGAGGGCGTGTTCCGGCGGATGGCTCTGGAGGGCCAGGTGAACGTGGAAATCCATGGCTGGCTCAAGGAGATGCTGGAGGAGATCCGGGCGGAGGTGGCTGCGTTTATCAATGCAAAACCCGGGGAGATCTTTTTTGTCCGATGCATCGCGGAGGGCTTAAATACGATTTCCCGGATGTACGGCTGGGAGCCGGGGGATGAGATTCTCATCAGCGACCAGGAGAACCCGGCTTCCATTCTGCCGTTTTTCGCAGTGGAGCCCATTTTCGGCACCAGGACGGCTACATTCTGCGGTCTGGGGAACCAGGAACAGATCGTGGAACATTTCAGGAGCGCTTTAAATGAGCGCACCCGGATGGCGGTGATCAGCCATGTGTTCCACACCAACGGTACGGCCATCCCGGCGGCGGAAATCTGCCGGGAGGCGGAGGCCCGGGGCGTGATCACCGTGCTGGACGGGGCCCAGGCGGCGGGCAACATCGATATCGATGTGCGGGAAATCGGGTGCAGCTTCTATCTGCTCTCATGCCACAAATGGCTCTGCGGACCTGAGGGCGTGGCGGCGGTCTACATCCGGGAGGACCGAATCAGGGAGGCCAGAGTGCCCTTCGGGGGCGTGGGGATGCAGGACTCTTTCGACATCACGGAGCACACCATTCAGATGAAGCCGGACGCCAGAAGATTTGAGTACGGCGGACGCCATACGCCCATGTACGCTGCATTTTCAGAGTCCATCCGTTTTGCTGGGGAGATCGGCACAGAGCGGATCAGGAGACGCACGAAGGAGCTTCACCGCTACTGCCGGAAGGCGTTTGAGGAACGGGTGCCCTGGGCGGAGATGCTTTCGCCTGAGGATGAACGCCTGAGAACCGCCATTTTCGCGTTCCACATTCCGGGGGCGGACCACCGGGAGCTGGTGAGACGGGTCTGGGAGGACTGCGGCATCATCATCCAGTGGCGGACCGTGGACCTGGTGACGGGAAAGGAGGGCGTGCGGGTTTCGCTGAACTGGTTTATCCGTGAAGAGGAAATCGACCGGCTGGCGGAGGCAATCGCCACGCTGACGGGGGAAGGCTTATGAGCATTTATACGGTTTCGATTGTGCGCGGGGACGACGTAGCGCGCCAGGTCCGGGAGGCGGTGAACCTCCTGGGAGGAATGGAGCGATTTGTCAAGCCCGGGGACCGGGTGCTGGTCAAGCCCAATATGACAGGCCCCGCTTCCTATGAAAAAGGCGTCACCACCAACCCGGCCGTGGTGGAAGCCTTGGCCCGGATGGCCCTTGAGGCCGGGGCGGGCGCGGTGGACATCGGGGACGGGACCGGCTCGGTCCACATCGGCAGCCTGAAGGTGCTGGAACTCTGCGGCATGGCGGAGGCCGCCGGGCGGTTGGGCTGCGGTTTGGTGGACTTGAATAAGGGCGAGTGCGTCAAAATCCCGGTGGAGGGCGGGCTGATTTTGGATCACGTGCTGGTGAACCGGAATTTCCTGGAGTATAACGCGGTAATCAATGTGCCGGTGCTAAAGACCCATTTCATCACAGAGGTGAGTCTGGGGATGAAGAACATGAAAGGGTGTATTCCGCCGGTGGAGAAACGGCGGTTCCACGACGTGGGCGTCAATAAGGCGGTGGCGGATTTGAATAAGGTGGTGCGGACCGCGCTGACAGTGATGGACGGGACGGTGGCAGGAGAGGGGCTGGGGCCCAAGGAGGGCAGGCCGGTGGGATTTAAGACTGTGCTGGCCGGGGCAAACGTGCTGGCTGTGGATATGACCGCGGCGGCCGTGATGGGATTTGTGCCGGAGGAGATCGAGCACATCCGCATGGCGGCGGAACACGGCCTGGGGCCGGCGGGCTCCGGGGAAATACAGGTGGTTGGGGAGCCGGTGGAAGCCATCAGGCGGAAATTTCTGCCCGCGGTTCCCACCATGCCGGACTCGGACCGGGCCAGGATCATCAATTACCAGGCGTGCAGCGGCTGTATGGGGGCGGCGGCTATCGCCGTCAGCCGCCTGACGGACATGGGCTTTTTTGAAGCCTGGGGCGGTGAACGGCTGACCCTTGTGATCGGGACGAAGGTTCCGGCTGGGGTGGGAGAGGAGCCGGATACATTTCTCCTGGGCAACTGCGCGGTGAGAAGGGAGAATGGCGGGCGAGTGATCCAGGGCTGCGCGCCGTCGGCGCTGGACGTGGCGAATATGATTCTGGATTATTATGGAATCACAGCCAGGCCGTATGTGTAGGGGGGAATGAGATGGAGATGAATGAAGATATCCGCCTGTTGCAGCGGCTGGTGGCGATCCCCAGCGTGTCCGGGGCGGAACAGGCCATGGGGGACGCAGTGGAGGCGGAATTTCGGAATATGGGGCTGGAAGTGGAGCGGTACGAGATCGGGAACGGACGGTCTGTGGTATTGGGGATACTGCGGGGAGGCCGCCCGGGACCGGCGCTGCTTTTTGACGGACACACAGACACCCATCCGGTGGAGGATTACCTGGGAGATCCCTTTGAACCGCGGATCGAAAATGGAAGGCTCTACGGGCGGGGGGCCGTGGACATGAAGGGCGGACTGGCCGCCATGATGCGGGCGGCGGGGCGGTTGAAAAGCTGCCGGGAGAAGCTGGCGGGCAGTCTGATCGTGGCAGCGGTGCCGGACGAGGAGCTGTTGAGCCAGGGCACCGCGTTTTTGGCGGAACTGGGCGTGAAGGCTCAGGCGGGGATCGTGGGAGAGCCCACCGGCCTGAAAATCGGCCGGGCCATGCGCGGCGTGACCCACATCGATCTCACGGTTACGGGCACCCCAAAGCACACTTCTTCCTGGAGCGGCGACGAGAACGCCATCGTGCAGATGGGGAAGATTCTGGCGGCCCTGGACCGGGAGCTGCCGGAGCGGTACGGGAGACGGCGGCATGAGCTGCTGGGGACGCCGCTCTTTAACGTGGGGCTGATCCGGGGCGGCGAGAAGCCCAACGTGGTGGCCCAGGGATGCACGGCCACGCTGCTGAGGCGGGATCTGCCAGGGGAAGTTCAGGAGCAGGTGTTTGGGGAACTGCTGGAGATCGCGGAGAAAGCGGCAAGCGGGGCCTGTAAGGTCAGAGTGGAGGAAAGCCCGATCCAGAGGCGGCCGGGAGGAGGGAAGCGCCTGCCTATGGAGGTGGAGCGGGGGAATCGGATCGTGGAGGTGTTGAAGGAAAGCACAAGACAGGTGACGGGGGCTGAGGCGGAGGACGGCATGGTGCCGTTCTGGTGCGACGCCTCGATTCTGACCAATGAGGCAGGAATTCCAACCGTGGTCTTTGGGCCGGGGGATATCGCCTGCGCCCATTCCAGGGAAGAATGGATCGACCTGGGGCAGTACCGGGATTGTATTGAGATATATGAGCGGGCTGTGCTTGGGTTTTTGGGGTAGCGGGGAAAGTTTGTACGCTGCGGTTTTGGGAAGTAGAGTGGCAGATAGGGAAATCAATGTGGCAGATATGGCAAGTATTGCGGTAGATGCGGCAAGTAATGCGGCAGATATGGCAAGTAATGCGGCAGATACGGCAAGTATTGCGGTAAATGCGGCAAGTAATGCGGCAGATACGGTAAATAATACGGCAGACACAACAAACGCCCCGCAGCCCGGCACAAAAATGTGCCGCGCCTGCGGGGCGTCCGCCGTTTCATATGTTCGTGTTTCCCGTCTGCGGATTAGTTAGCAGCGGTGGTCTCCTCAACCTCTACAACAGCGTCAGCAGCCTCAGCCTCGGTCTCCTCCTCGGAAGCAGCCTCAGCGTCAGCGTTAGCGTCCTCGGCAGCCTCAGTGGACTCGCCGTCGGCAGCCTCGGTGGACTCGCCGTCAGCAGCCTCGGTGGACTCAGCGTCAGCAGCCTCGGTGGACTCGCCGTCAACAGCCTCGGTCTCCTCAGCGGTGGTCTCTTCTGCAGTGGTCTCCTCAGCAGTGGTCTCAACAGCTACAGTGGTCTCGGCCTTCTTGTCGGAACCGCCGCAAGCGGTCAGCGCGCCGGAGATCATCATTGCTGCCATAGCGGCAACAGCATACTTCGTCATGTTCTTTTTCATAATTTTATTCTCCTCTCTTTGGGCCTCCCTGTTGGAGGTCCGCCTGTCTCAACGACATGCTTCATCTTAGAGGACAAATGTGTCCAAAATGTGAACGCATTATGAATAATTTGGAATTTTTGTAACTGAATTATTAAGTAAATATGAATATAATTGTAAGAAAATGGGGAAAAGGTCCATTTTGCAAGGGATTCAGCCATGTTTGAATGGGAAACAGGGGATATGAAAATTTTTTAAGGTTTTGGATGGATCAGGATGAAATGGCATGATGGAACGGCTGCGGTACTGTTTTGCCGCTGTTATGCCGGCCGCATTTCCTTGACATCCCGATTCCCCATGGAGTATAATCGCAGAAAAGGCGTCTTGACGCCTCAAACTCACAGGGGTAAAGGAAAGGAAGGACAGGACATATGGTAAATCAAGTAATGGACCTTATTACCAGCTATGACAAGGAAGTGGGCGAAGCGATCCAGGCCGAGTGCGCGCGGCAGAGACGGAATCTGGAGCTGATCGCTTCCGAGAACATCGTATCCGAGCCGGTTATGATGGCGATGGGCACGGTGCTGACCAACAAATACGCAGAGGGTTATTCCGGCAAGCGCTACTACGGCGGATGTCAGTGCGTGGACGTGGTGGAGACTCTGGCCATCGAGCGCGCGAAGAAGCTCTTCGGCTGCGATTACGCCAATGTCCAGCCCCACTCTGGCGCCCAGGCCAATATGGCCGTGTTCGTGGCCATGCTGAAGCCTGGCGACACTGTGATGGGCATGAACTTAAATCATGGCGGCCATCTGACCCACGGAAGCCCTGTGAACTTTTCCGGCCTGTACTTTAATATCGTACCCTACGGCGTGGACGACGAGGGCTACATCGACTACGACGAGCTGGAGCGCATCGCCCTGGAGTCCAAACCCAAGCTGATCGTGGCGGGCGCCAGTGCATACGCCAGAACCATTGATTTCAAGCGCTTCCGCGAGGTGGCGGACAAGGTAGGCGCGTACCTGATGGTGGATATGGCCCACATCGCGGGCCTGGTTGCGGCGGGAGAGCATCCCAGCCCCATCCCCTACGCCGACGTGGTGACTACCACCACCCACAAGACCCTGCGCGGCCCCAGAGGCGGCATGATTCTGGCCAACAAGGAGGCGGCTGAGAAGTTTAACTTCAACAAGGCCATTTTCCCGGGAACCCAGGGCGGCCCCTTAGAGCACATCATCGCGGGCAAGGCCGTGTGCTTTGGCGAGGCGTTAAAGCCTGAGTTCAAGGAGTATCAGCACCAGGTGGTGAAGAACGCCCAGGCTCTGGCCGCAGCCTTAAAGGAGCAGGGCTTCAAGATTCTGACCGGCGGCACGGACAATCACCTCATGCTGGTGGACCTGCGGGGCATGGAGGTGTCCGGCAAGGAGCTGCAGAACCGCTGCGACGAGGTGTTCATCACCCTGAACAAGAACACCGTCCCCAACGATCCCAGAAGTCCCTTCGTGACCTCAGGCGTGCGCATCGGCACCCCGGCCATCACCACCAGAGGGCTGAAGGAAGAAGATATGCCCAAGATCGCCGAGTGCATCTGGCTGGCCGCCACGGACTTCGAGGCCAAGGCGGATTATATCCGGGCAGAGGTGACAAAGCTTTGCGAGAAGTACCCGCTGTATGAGTAAGCGGTAGAAGAAAGATGCGCGGCCAGAGCCGGAGAAGGGCCTGGCTGCGCGGATTGATTTTTTGAATTTCAATTCAAGTTAGATGGTCGTGTTTTTCTTTAAATTTCTTAGATGTTCATTTATTCTGTTTTGTATCCGTGTAAAACCAATGGTGTTATTTTTGAAACTGCAGGGGCTGGTTATTGTTGCGTCAGAGGCAGGATTATTCTGTACGGCCACAATGAAGCAGCTGTGCCGACATGGCGCTAAAATAGATAGAGAAAGTTATGGAGATTGAAAATGAAGGGTGAAAAATCTTAAAAGCAAATTTAAATGCTAAAGGTATGCAAATTGCTGTTATATCAGATGGAAGCTATGATGATTATATTTCTTTAACGGATATAGCAAAGTATAAAAGTGAGGACCCGGCGGCAACCATTCAAAACTGGATGCGCAGTCGTGACGTTATTGAGTTTCTGGGACTGTGGGAGACGATACATAATCCGAACTTTAAACCCCTCGAATTCGAGGGGGTTAAAGCACGGGCAGGTTCTAATGCATTTACGCTATCGCCGAAGCGGTGGCTGGAGGCCACCGGCGCAATCGGTATGTATTCCAGATCAGGAAGAAATGGGGGAACCTTTGCCCATCGGGATATTGCATTCGAATTTGCTTCCTGGATTTCCGCTGAATTTAAATTATACATTATTACAGATTACCAACGTTTAAAAATGGATGAAAACAGCCGGCTTTCACTAAAATGGAATATGAATCGTGAGATTTCCAAGATCAATTACCGTATTCATACGGATGCCATAAAGGAACATCTGATTGTGCCTGAGCTGCCCAAACAGTATGAGAGCTTTACATATGCCACGGTAGCAGATGTTTTAAATATGGCGATGTTTGGTATGACTGCTAAACAGTGGCGTGATATAAACCCCAACTTAGACGGAAATATCCTGGATCATGCCACGCTTCAACAGCCTATTATTTTATCCAATATTGAGAGTTTGAATGCGGTTATGATCAAACAAGGAGTAAGCCGCAGAGATCGGCTGGTAGAATTAAACCGGATTGCAAAAGAGCAGATGTCTTGCCTGCTAAAGTGGGATGGAACGAATCGGTTAGAGGACTATAATCATATTGGAAGGTAAACGTACAGTTATTCGGCACATAAATTATTTGTGCGTTGTCCCCACTGAGTCCCCAGCGGGTGAGCGGCCTTCCCTTCCTGCCACTCACGAATGCGACCACCTCACCCCTCTCACCCCCTTTTCTTCAAACAAGACATCACATGCTCACACACCAACACCAGCTTCCCGTCCTGATTAAACACCTCCAGCGCCTCCGTCACAAATCCGCGCTCGGGATGCTTAGGATTCTCTCTCTTTTCCTTCAACGTCACCTTCACATGAATGGTATCCCCGATAAACACCGGATTGATAAACCGCAGGCGGTCATACCCATAGGAAAATGCCGCCGGATTGATCAGATTCGCGGTCATGCCCACCGCCACGGAGAAGGTCAGGGTTCCGTGGGCGATGCGCCTTCCGAAGTCTGTTGTCTTGGCGAACTCCGCGTCCATGTGGTGGGGGAAGAAGTCTCCGGTCTGTCCCGCATGGATCACGATATCCGTCTCCGTGATGGTGCGGCCGATGCTCTCCCGCACGCTGCCGATTTCATAATCCTCAAAATAAATAGTCTGTTCCATAATCGTTTTCTCCTTAATTTTCCAAATATATTCTGTTATCCTGCCCCACCCGCGGCGCAGGCTTTTCACTCTTATAATGCTCCCCGTCAATGGTAATCGGACAGCGGGTAGTGGTAAATTCCGTGCCTCCCTGAGTCCGCACCGTCTGAAGCATATCCAGCTCCTTAAACCCGTCGGTCTCAAACAGCCGCTCCCAGGTAAACACATCCGAACACCACACGTCCGCAGGCTCCAGCAGGGACAGCCAGTGGGCCGTGGTGCCGGTGAGCAGGTGCTCCGCCAGTATGGCCTTAATCTCGTCCCGCCTGCTGCACCAGGTCTCCGGGTCCGTGTAGGCGGCAAGGGCGTCGCAATCCACCAGCTGCCCCAGCGTAGTGATAGGCACCATGGCGATAGCGATGTAGCCGTCTGCCGTCCGGTAAATGCCGTAGGGCGCGTTAATGTAGCCGTTGGCATTGTTCACAGCGGACCGCAGGGGCGGCTGATGGCCGTCGTTCAGCCATGTGGTAAACACCTCAAACTGCATATCCATCACCGATTCCAGCATACTGACATGCACGTAAGAACCCTCGCCGCAGGCTGCCCGCTTGATCAATGCGGCCAGAATGCCCTGGGCCAGGTGCTGTCCGGCAAAGAGGTCCGCCACCGAGAGCCCCATAGGCGTAGGGGGCTGGTCCTGGTTGCCGTTGAGCCAGGCCAGGCCCGATAAGGACTGTACCAGCAGGTCCTGCCCCGGTCTGGCGCTCCATGGGCCGATGGTTCCATATCCGGTGATTTCGCCATAGACGATCTTCGGGTGACTGGCGCTCACGGCGGCGTAATCCAGCCCCAGCCGCTTTGCCACGCCTGGCCGGAAGTTGACCACCATCACGTCGGCCAGGGACAGCAGCGTTTCTAAATCCTCCCGGCAGGCCGGGTCCTTCAAGTCCAGGGAAACGCCGTCCTTATTCCGGTTGATGGAGTGGAACAGGGAGCTGTCCTCCTCGATTTTTAAGTTGGAAACGTACAGGGTGCGGCAGATGTCCCCGCTGTCCGGCCGCTCCACCTTGATAATCCGGGCGCCTAAGTCCGCCAGGCGCATGGTGGCGGAAGGCGCGGATAAAAACTGGCTGAAATCCAGCACGGTGATTCCTTCTAATGGTTTCATGCGATCTCTCCTTCCCGGTCCAGGCCAAATTCTGCGATAATCTGCGCGGTGTGCTCGCCCAATGCCGGAGCGTGGCGCGAATCCAGAAAGGGCGCATCCCCAAAGCGGATGGGGCAGCGGGTGGTGAAAATGTCCTCCCCGCCTTCCCGGCGGACGTTGAGCAGCAGATTCAATTCCTTAAACTGCCCGGATTCCACCAGCCGGTCCCAGGTGTAGACGTCGGAGCACCAGTACCCGGCCGCCTCCAGCAGCTTCAGCCAGTGGGCGGTGGTGTCCCCGGCCAAAAACGCGCCGATAATCTCCTTGATCTCGTCCCGCCTGGTGAACCATTCCTCCTTGTCCGTGTACCTAGTCAGGGCGGAGCAGCCGATGATGCCGCCCAGCTCCGGCACGGAGCCCATGGCCAGGGCGATATACCCGTTTGAGGTACCGTAAATGCCGTAGGGAGCGCTTAAATAGGCGTGGGCGTTGTGGTAAGCGCTGCGTTTGGGCGGTTGATGCCCATCGTTTAAATAGGTGGTGATCACCTCAAATTGCAGGTCCAGCACGGATTCCAGCAGGCTGACCTCCACCAGACCTCCCTGCCCGGTGGTGAACCGGCGCAACAGACAGGCCATGATCCCTTCGGCCAGGTGGATTCCGGTGTAGGAGTCCGCCAGGGAGAGGGCGAAGGGCATGGGGGGCTGGCCGTCGTCCCCGTTTAACCAGGCCAGCCCGGAAATGGACTGGACCAGCAGGTCCTGTCCCGGCTTTTTGATCCACGGCCCGGTGGTCCCATAGCCCGTGACCGTGCCGTAGACAAGGCGCGGGTTGATCCGGCGGACGGACTCATAGTCCAGGCCCATTTTCTTCATCACGCCGGGGCGGAAATTCTCGATCATCACATCCGCCCGGGCGATCAGCCGCTTCACCATGGCCATGTCATCGGGGGATTTCAAGTTGGCGCAGAAGCTCTCTTTGTTGCGGTTGATGGTCTGGAACAGCACGCTGTCCCCCATGCTTTCCAGATTATGTAATTTCATGGGCCGGGAGCCGTCGCCGCTGCCGGGCCGTTCAATTTTGATGACCCGTGCGCCCAGGTCCGCCAGCCGCAGAGCGGCCGAGGGGCCGGCCAGATACTGGCTGAAATCCAGCACGATCATACCTTCCAATGGTTTCATATCGATTTTCCCTCCCTGGATTTGCGGTACAGCGCGTTCAGCTGATCCAGCACATTTCCGGCGTTTCCGCCGTTCATCACGTAATCTCTCACATAGTCCCCGGCGTGGTCCTGGAAATACAGGTAGCCGTTGTAGCGGGGGCGCAGATAGGAATTGTCCAGCGTCTTTAAGGTGTCTTTAAAGAAATCCAGAGTCATGCGGTTGTTTTCCTCGTCCAGCCATGCCTTCCGGTGCCCGGGCTGCCCGCCGTTTTCCGTGTACAGGGTGGTCTGGATCAGCGGGGAGGCCGCGTACTGCGCAAATTTCACCGCCATGTCCCGGTTTTCACACAGGCTGGAGACGGCCAGGCCGGTGCCTCCCAGCACGCTCTTTAACATATTTCCCTTGTAATTCACCAGGTCGCCTGCCTTTAACAGGTGATCGCAGTAGCCGCGGCGGGAGTAGTTGGTGTACCCGTAAGCGTAGGGGCAGTAGTACAGCCCGCTGTCCGCGGCCAGGGCCTCGTGGACCTGGATGGGGTCCCAGCCGAAGATTTCCGGGCGGCAGAGGCAGGCCAGACGGCGCATATTCTCCAGTACCTCGATTCCCACGGCCCGGTCCACGATGTTGTCCTCATCCTCGAAGAAGCTGCTGGTCGTGGTGGCGCAGTACATATAGAAGTCCATCAGCAGATTTAAGGGGATTCCGGCAAATGCCACGCAGCCGGTTTTCGCCAGCTCCACCACGTCCTCGAAATCGGTGGGCAGCGCTGCGCCCTGATCCGCAAAGTAGTCTGGGCGGTAAACGGCGACGGGCGTGGCGGCGTCGATGGCCAGGGCGCTCTGGAAGCCGTTGAAATTGTAGCTGAGGTGGGATTTTCCCACAGAGTTGGTCTCCTGGTCCGCCAGATACGCGGCGGACAGGTATTCATTTAACGGAAGGAGAATGCCGGTGGCCGCCGCGAACCCGGCCCAGGGATGGTCGATGATCAGAAGATCGTAGGCCTTTGCCAGGTTTTCAATGGGCGCGTCCGCAAATTCCTGCAGGGAACGCTTCTCCCATTCAATCGATACGCCCGGGTTCAGCTCGCAGAAACGTTGGGAGACTGCGGTGATGCTGGTGTAGCCGCGGCTGTGGGACCAGGTGATTCCTTTTAATAGAACGCTCATAATAGTTACCTCCGGTGATGATTCGCATGTAATTTGATAAAGGAATTTGATTTTTGCTTCCTGGTACTACCAGCGAGAGCTTGAAAATGAATTCTCAACAACTCTGGTACTACCAATGATTGCATTATAAAGGACGAAAAAAAGGTTGACAATATAAAAAATGCACAAAAAATTAAAATTTGTCTGTATAAAACGTCGATTGACAATAGGACACCTGCGTTTTATGATAAATGCGAACGGTTCACTGGTAGTACCAAGAAAAAGATCGATCAAATTCGAACGTATTTCTCAATGACAACAAATTAAAAAGAGTAAAAGAGAAAATCCATTTGGGAGGTAGTTTATGGCTTCAGCATTTTTAGTATTGCTTTTCGCGTGTCTGTTCCAGGGCAGCTTCGGAATCTGCTTTAAGAAGTACCAGCCGTTTTCCTGGGAGGCGTTCTGGGTATTGTTTTCCGTCATCGGCGTTTTGGGGATTCCTCATATCTGGTGTATGATCGAGGTGCCAAACTACATGAGTTACATCCGCGCCACGCCGGTGCCCACCCTGCTGGCAGGCGCTCTGGCCGGTTTCTTCTGGGGCATCAGTTCCATCTGGTACAGCAAGGCCATTGACATGATCGGCGTTTCCTTAGTAACGGGGATCAACCTGGGTCTGTCCAACCTGCTGGGAAGCTTTGTCCCCATGGTGATTCTGGGCACCTATCCTCCGGCCCGGGTGATGATCGTGCTGCTGCTGGGCCAGGCCGTACTGCTGGGAGGCGTTGTGGTGCTCTCCAAGGCCGGATTTATGAAAAATGGCGACGGCGCGGAGAAGAAAACCAAAGAAAAGGGAACCTCCTCTTCCGTATTCATGACCGGTCTGATCATGGCGCTGGCTTCCGGCGCAGGTTCCGCGGCCATCAACATCGGCGCGACTGCCTCCAATTACCCGGTGAATTTGGCGGTGGCCCAGGGCGTGAACTCCACCAGCGCCAGCCTGCTGTCCTGGGTGGTGGTATTTGCCGGAGGCTTCCTGGCCAACTTCATTTACGCCCTGATCAAACTGATCCGCAACAAGACCTATACGGACTATGTGAAGCCGGGCTGCGGTAAGGCGTATTTTAAGGTGGTTCTGACCTCTGTTGTGTGGTTCTCCGCCCTGGCCATTTACGGCAAGGCCACCGCCATGCTGGGTACCCTGGGACCGGTAGTGGGCTGGGTTGCCTTCAACGGACTGGCCCTGATCATCGCCAACGCCTGGGGATTTCTGGACGGCGAGTGGAAGGGATTTGCAAAGGCAAGAAAGGTTGCGCTTTATGGAAATGCGGTAATTATCGCGGCACTGGTTGTCGTAGGCATTTCCAATGGTTTATAATAAGAAGAGACTGAGGAGGTAATTTTGAAATGGGATTAACACTTGAGGATTTAAACTATGTGCCGGAGATGCCGGAAAATGTTAAAAATATCGTGATCATCGGGGCGGGCGGCATCGTGACCGGTTCTCACCTTCCGGCCTACAAAATGGCCGGATATCCGGTAAAGGGCATCTATGATTTAAACTACGACAAGGCCAAACAGGCGGCTGAGGATTTCGATATCCCGAACGCGGTGGAGAAGCTGGAGGACCTGATTGCCCTGGGCGTGAAGGAGGATGCGGTGTTCGATATCGCTGTGCCGGCCTCCAAGACTGCCTCCATCCTGCGCCAGCTGCCCGACGGCGCGGCGGTTCTCATGCAGAAGCCCATGGGCGAGAGCATTGAGCAGGCACGGGAGATTCTGGACATCTGCCACGAGAAGAACCTGACGGCGGGCGTGAACTTCCAGCTGCGCCAGGCCCCCTATATGATCACGGCCCGGAAGCTGATCGCAGACGGCGTGATCGGCGACATCGTGGACATCGACTGGAGGGTGGTGGAGCTGCATCCCTGGCATCTGTGGAGCTTCCTCTTCGGGTTGGAGCGCATGGAGATCAACTACCACAGCATCCATTATATCGACTGCATCAGAAGCTTTGTGGGAGATCCCACAAATGTATACTGCAAGACCATGCAGCACCCCAAGATGACCGATCTTTCCCAGACCAGAACCTCCATTATCATGGACTACGGCAACGTGCTGCGGGTTAACCTGCACATCAACCACAACCACGACTACGCCCCGGATTACCAGGAGAGCATGATGAAGATCGAGGGCATGAAAGGCGCCATCCGCATTCAGCTGGGCCTGATTCTGGACTACCCCACCGGACGCCCGGACAAGGTGGAATACATCACCGACGACGGTAAGGGCTGGAGAGAGCTGGAGGTGAAGGGCAGCTGGTTCAACGAGGCGTTTATCGGAACCATGGGCGGTCTGATGAAGAAGCTGGAGGACCCGTCCTACCATTACATGAACAGTGTCGAGGACGCTTACCACACCATGTGCGTGGTGGAGGCCTGCTACAAGTCTAACGCAGAAGGAGGAACGCCGGTGGAATACGGCCGGTAAAAACAGTATGAAGATAATTGATACGCATTTACATATCTGGAATCTGGAGGAATTATCCCTGCCCTGGCTGACCGGGGAGGGGCCGGTGTTAAACCGCACGTACACGTTGGAGGACTATGAAAATGCCCTGGGCTCCGACCCGGCTTACCAGGTGGAGGCCGCCGTCTATGTGGAGGTGGACAGCGCGAGAACGGACAAGGATCGGGAAAATGCGTTCATTATCGGCTGTTGCGCAGACGGGGGGAGTCTCTTTCGGGGGGCGATCCTCTCGGGATATCTGAACGAGGACGGGTTTAAGGAGTATATGAGCCGGTACCTGGATGTGGCCAGTGTTAAGGGCGTGCGCCAGGTACTCCACGTGCCGGAGGCCCTGCCCGGGACCTGTCTGGGGGAAGTATTTCAGGAAAATGTCCGCTGGTTGGGCGAACACGGCCTGGTTTACGAGGGCTGCGTGCGAAACGGGGAGCTGGGCGACCTCTATGAGATGGCCAGGTCCTGCCCCGGCACCATCATTGTGCTGGACCATATGGGGATCGTGGACCCGGATATCATTTCCCGGGAAAATCCCACGGAGGAGGAAGCGGCCTACCGGAGGGCCTGGACCGGGAACATCAGGCGGCTGGCCTCCCTTCCCAACGTGGTCTGCAAGGTCTCCGGCTTAAACCCGGCGGGGGCGTGGACGGATGACACGCTGCGCCCGGCGGTGGATATCTGCCTGGACGCTTTCGGCGAGGACCGGGTGATGTACGCCAGCAATTTCCCGGTGTGTAATGTGGCCACCGGCATGGCCCCCTGGATCGGCGCACTGGACCGGATCACCCGGGAACGGGGGGCGGATTTCCAGAGAAAACTGTTCTCGGAAAATGCGAGGAGAATCTATAAACTGTAGTGGATTTTGTCAGCCGCCCGCAAAGGTGCGTTTGGGCAAAGCTGCAGATTGTGATGGATTTTATCATTGAGGAGGATTATAATAGATGGGTAAGGTACAGAGATTTGGCAGTGTTTCCCGGTTAAAGGCGGACCGGGCGGAGTATTACCAGCAGCTTCACGCCGCTCCCTGGAAACAGATCAACGACATGATCAAGGAGTGCAATCTTCAGAACTACTCCATTTACTTTGACGGCGAGTATCTGTTTTCCTATTACGAGTACGTGGGCGAGAACTACGAGGCCGACATGGCGAAAATGGCGGCGGACCCGGAGACCCAGCGCTGGTGGGGCGAGTGCATCCCCTGCATGAACCCGCTGTCCGGTGACGGCCCGTGGATGAACATGAAGGAAATTTATCATCTGGACTAAGAGGAAAAACTATGAAAAAGTTGATTGTTGCATCGATAACCCCCTTTGACGGGCAGGATCAGATTAATGAGCAGGCCATTAAGCGGCTGTGGGACCGGAACCTGGCCGAGGGCGCGGATGGATTTTTCATCGGCGGCAGCTCCGGGGAGTGTTTTCTGCTCAGCGAGCGGGAGCGGATTCATACATACGAGCTGGGCGCGCAGTACCTGGACCGGGCGGAGATTTTCGCCCATGTGGGCGCGATCCGCACGGCCGAGGCCGTGACCTACGCAAAGGAAGCGCGGGCCCTTGGAATTCAGAATATCGCGGCCACCCCGCCCTTTTACTTTGGATTTTCGGCCAAGGAAGTGGCGCACTACTACTATGATATTGCAAGCGCGGCCGGCGCGCCGGTGCTGTATTACAATATCCCCTCCAGCACCCATCGGGACCTGGATCCCGCCAACCCGGAGATTCGGGAACTGTTAAAGTCCGGGGCCATCGGCGCGGTGAAGCACACCAACCTGAACCTATACCAGATGGAGCGAATCCGCAATGTGAACCCGCAGATCAAGTGCTACGGCGGCTTTGAGAACTGCATGGTGGCGTTTCTGGCCTTTGGCTGCGACGGGTTTATCGGGAGCAACTTCAACTTCATGCTGCCCCAGTACCGGAAGGTGATGGAGTTGTATCTGAACCGCCAGGACGACGAGGCACGGCGGCTTCAGGCGGAGTGCAACAGTATTCTGGACGTGGTGCTGAAAAATGGTCTCTGCGCCAGCCTGAAGTATATTGCCGGGAAGCAGGGAATCGACGCCGGAAACGTGAGACGGCCCATGCTGCCTTTGAACGAGGCGCAGAAGGCGGAGATCGATGCGGCTTTGGATGCGCATTTGGAAATACAGTGAATTAGAATGTAGAGATTCGCGGCGCTGCCGGTTCTGGTTTTGGCGGGGGCGGATGTGCGGATTGTAGAGATTGCCCCGGCGGGTGTGAGGCCGGGGCAATTTTTACGAAGGGTGCGGTTAGCCGCGCCCTCCGGCCGCCGCTGGTCCAGCGGTAATCCACCGCCTACCCGCTGCCCGTCGGGCAATTACTGGTTCGGCGATGATCCGCCGCCTGCCCGGTGCCCGCGGGCAATTACTGGCCCGGCGTGGCCTGCCGCCTACCGGCCGCGTCCCCGCGATCCCGCCCCCGCCGCGGGTTATCGCTGGACATATGCGGAAAAGATGTGCTATGATAGGAAACGTGAAACAGTGGGCAAAGAGGAGAGACAGATATGGATTATGAACCGTTAAAAAAGGTGACGCTCACGGAGCAGGTGATGGAGCGGTTGGCAGGGATGATCACATCCGGGCAGTTAAAACCGGGGGACAAGCTGCCCAATGAGCGGGATTTGGCGGAGTTGTTCGGCGTGACCCGCAGCCGGGTCCGGGAGGCGCTGCGTGCCCTGTCCCTGGTTGGGATGCTGACCATCAAGCCTGGGGACGGAAGTTTTGTCAGCGAGGAAGGGGCCAAGATACCGGAGGAGACGGTGATGTGGATGTATTACCAGGAGATGCACCGCCACGACGAGATCTACGCAGCCAGAAACCTGATCGAGACGGAGGTCTATCTGACCTGCTATGATAACCGCACCCCGGAGATTCTTGCCCGGCTGGACGAGTACCGGGACCGCCTGCTGGACGTGGAGGCGGAGGAGATTTCAGCGGAGGATTTTTTAAAGATCCTGACTGAGATCGACACTTACGTGGGAGATGTATGCGGCAACAGCGTCTACGCCCGCTTGATGCAGATCATGGTCCTGATGCGCCAGGAATCCGCCATCAAGGTGCTGAAGCTGTCCACCTCCAAGGAGAGCGCGGTATTTTACCGCTGTAAGATCCTCAACGCATTCCACCAGGACGACCGAAACAAGGTGAAAAAGTGCCTGAGCGATTTTTTCAAGTATTCGATTAAGGAAATCTCCATGCACTGACCGGACGGGGCACAGCGGGGAGCCGGGGCCTGGTGCCACCACACGGCGTTGGGGTAGTGAAACAACCGCCCCCGGCCCCGTCGCCCGGCCCTGGGGGGGGGGGTATAACCGTGAAAGGAGAATAACAGGTGTGAGTATAAAAATTCCCTATGATACCGTCCGCGAGACGATCCAACAGGCATTTTTAAATGTAGGATTGACGGAGGAGCAGGCAAAGACCTGCGCTGCGATCCATGCCCAGTCCAGCGCGGACGGGGTGGAGAGCCACGGCCTCAACCGGGTCCCGCGGTTTGTGGACTATGTGCGCAGAGGTCTGATCGATCCCAAAGGCAGCCCCGAGCTTGTAAGGGCCAGGGGCGCGGTGGAGAATTACGACGGCCACCTTGGCATCGGCATCACCAACGCCCTGTTCTGCGCCGACCGGGCCATGGAGCTGGCAAAGGAGCACGGCATCGGCTGCGTGGCCCTTAAAAACACCAGCCATTGGATGCGCGGCGGCACCTACGCGTGGCGGATGGCCGAGGCGGGATTTCTGGGAATCAGCTGGATCAACACGGAGAGCTGCATGCCCCTGTGGGGCAGCGACCAGCCGGGCGTGGGCAACAATCCGTTCTGCATCGGCATTCCCCGGGAGGACGGCCCCATCGTGTTGGACATGGCAATGAGCCAGTACGCCTACGGCAAGCTTGGGGTCTACCGGCTGGCGGGAAAACAGCTTCCCTATCCGGGCGGTTTTGACAGCCAGGGAAATCTGACCACCGATCCCGGCGCCATTGAGGAGAGCAGGCGGATTCTGCCCACCGGCTACTGGAAGGGCAGCGGCATGGCGATTGCCCTGGACATGGCGGCGGCTCTGATGGCGAACGGCAACAGCGGTTTTGACATGGATGAGCAGGGCCGGGGAAGCTGCGTGGGCTGCTGTCAGATTTTTATCGCCTACGACCCCTACCTGTTCGGAACCCGCGAGGAGATTCAGGACATGCTGAACAAGCGCGTGGCGGCCGCGGATTCCAGCCATCCGGAACACGAGGGCGGGCAGGTAACCTGTCCGGGCGAGCGTACTCTGTCTGCCAGGGAGCGCAGCATGAGAGAGGGCGTCACAGTGGATGAGACCATCTGGCGGCAGGTGAAGGCTATCGCTGGGGGAGATCTGGACGCCAAGGATATTTCCGGCCGGTAGGCCGGGCTATAGAGGAAGGGCCGGGCTCCAGGAGAAGAGCCCGGTTCTGGAGGAAGGGCCGGGCTCCGGGGGGCAGGGTCGGGCTATAGAGGAAGGACCGGGCGCTGGGAGAAGGGCCGGGCTCCGAAGGAAGGGCCGGGCTCCGTGGGTCGGGCTGGGCGCAGCGACGAAACGCGCCAGGACAGCGTCCCATAAAACTGAGCAGTCGAATCGACATTAAATTATAGAAGGGAGAAGCAACATGTATTTTGCAAATATTTCCATTTCCGAAAAGTATAACTATCTGGAGGAGAAGTTCCGCAAGGCTTACAAGTGGCTGGCGGAGACGGATATCAGCGCCCTGGGTGTAGGGAGCTACCCCATCGACGGAGACGTTGTGGTGGCAAATGTGCAGGAGTACACCACCTATCCGGCGTCGGAGGCCTCATTCGAAACCCATGAGAAGTTCTTCGACATCCAGTACATGGCGTCAGGCCGGGAAATGTTCGGTGTGTGCAAACGGGACGGGCTGAAGGTGAAGGAGCGCATCGAGGAGAACGACCTGATTTTTTACCAGGAGCCGGAGTTCTCCGGAAGCGTATTGCTGGAGGAAGGCGACTTGATCGTGGTGGCCCCGGAGGACGCCCACAAACCCCGCTGCGTGGCCGGAGCGCCCTGCCAGGTGAAAAAGGTGGTTGTGAAGGTGGCGGTTTAAGGGACACGGCCGGATGAAAATGCTTTTGAAGTTTACATAAAAACGGAGGCGATTGCGCTGGATGCGCGAAAGCCTCCGTTTTTTATCCGCCGCTCGGGGCGGAACGCTATGGTGCGATTTTGACATCGATCCCACGTTCCTCCAGGGATTCCTGCAGCTTGCGTCTCAGCCCGCTGTCTGTGACCAGAGTGTCGATATCCGACAATTCGGCGAAGGTGACAAAGGAATTCTGACCAATCTTATTGCTGCCGCAGAGGATGATCACCTTGTCGGCTACGGAGAGCATGGTTTTCTTGATTTCCGCCTGCCCCACGTCCGGGGTCATGGCGCCGCGGGATGTGGAAAGGCTGTTGGCGCCCATAAATGCCTTGTCCACCACAAGATGGCGGAAGGGCTCAGAACCGAAATTGCCCACCGTACAGTTGTAATGCTTGCGCAGGACGCCCCCGATAAAGTACAGGGTTATGTCTTCGCAGGAGTCCAGCAGCAGAGCGATCTTCAGATCGTTCGTAACCACTCTCAGATTGCGTTTGCCGCTAAGAAGCTTGGCAAATTCCATACAGGTGCTGCCTGTATCAATGATAATGGTATCCCCGTCCGTAACCATCTCCGCGGCAACTGCTGCGATGGCCTTCTTTTGATCCGTGTTTTCGTCCCGTTTGCTTGGTTCCAGCTCGTAGGCGGAGCTGGACATGCGGATGGCGCCGCCGTGGGTCCGGCGGAGCAGGTTTTCATTTTCCAGATCCCGCAGGTCGTTGCGGGCAGTGACGGGGGAAATCCCAAACAGCTCGCACAGCTGGGCCACCGTTACCTTTTCTGAATCCTTTAACAGCTGCAGGATTTTATCTTTGCGCTCTTCCGCGAACAGCGTTTCTTTTTCGTTCATAGATCTGCCTCTCTTTTTCTTAAAGTATACCACAAAAACTAAAAAGAATAAACCAATAAAAAGCGAAACGAAAGCAATAAGAGGATAAAGAAAAAATATTGAAAAAAATACGATAAATGATTGACAAAGCGAAAATGTATGATAGAATAAAAAATATAAAACGAAAATAAAAGAAAGGAAACGACAAACCATGGATGTAAACGAGCTGACCAGAGAACGCCTGGCAAACATGTTCGACCACACCTGCTTAAAGGCCTTCGCCAGGGAGGAGGATTTTCGCAAATTATGCGAGGAAGCCAGGGACAACGGGTTTAAGATGGTTGCTATCAACTCCTCGCCGGTCCGGTTCTGCAAGGAGATCTTAAAGGACACACCGGTTCATGTGGGGGCGGCCATCAGTTTTCCGCTGGGACAGACCACAATCGAAACGAAATGTTTCGAAACCCAGAATGCCATCGATAACGGTGCGGATGAAATCGACTATGTGATCAATGTGGGAGAGGTCAAAAACGGGAACTACGCTTACATTGAGGAGGAGATGCGCCGGATCACGGAAATCTGCAGAGCCGCAGGCGTTCTGGTGAAGGTGATCTTCGAGAACTGTTACCTGGAGAAGGACGAGATCGTGAAGGTGGCGCAGATCGCCCGCCGGGTGAAGCCGGACTTCATCAAGACCTCCACCGGATTTGGAAGCGGCGGGGCCACCCCGGAGGATGTGAAGCTGATGAAGGATACGGTGGGTGACGACGTGAAGGTGAAAGCGGCCGGGGGAATCCGGGACTGGGAGACCTGCCAGAAGATGATCGAAGCAGGTGCAGAGAGAATCGGAACAAGCAGCAGCTTTAAGATTCTGGAGGGCTTTGACGCAGCTTGGTGACAACGAACGGATGACTGAGGGGGAACAGACAAAATGCAGAATATCGAAGCTCTGATGACAAAGGATTTGATTCTGTTTGACTTGAAATGTTTGGACAGGGAGGACTGCATCCGCCAGATGGCCGGAGCGTTGTTGGAGAACGGGCGGATCACAGCCCTTGAGCCGTACGTGGAAGCGGTAATGGAGCGGGAGCGCCTTGGTGTGACGGGGATTGGAATGCAGGTGGCGATCCCCCACGGCAAGAGCAGTGCGGTGCGCACCCCGTCCCTGGTGTTTGCGCGGTGTGACGCCGGGGTGGATTTCCGGGCAATGGACGGCAGCCTGGCAAATCTGATTTTTTTGATTGCGGTGCCGTCCGAAGCGGGGGACCTTCATCTGCGGATGCTCAGCCAGCTGGCCCGCAGCCTGATGCACGATGGGTTTCGGGATAAGCTGTTGCATGCGGGAACAGAAGAAGAGGTATTGGATTTGCTGAAAGGAGAAGGATGAGATGAAAATAGTTGCGATTACATCATGTTCCACCGGGATTGCTCATACATACATGGCGGCGGAGAAGCTCCAGATGGAAGCGGAGGCTATGGGACACCAGATCAAGGTTGAGACCCAGGGGTCGATTGGCGCGGAGAATGTGCTCACAGCGGAGGATATCAGAGAGGCGGACGCAGTTCTGATTGCGGCAAACACCGGCGTGAACAAGGACCGGTTTGTGGGCAAGCGGCTGTACTCCACCAGCGTGGAGGATGGAATTCAGAAGCCGAGGGAAATCATTGAGAAGGCCCTGGCGACGGATTACATTTACCGGGATGAGAAGGCCTCCGCTGCCCAGACGGAGAGCAAGCCCAAGGTGGGCGTCTACAAGCATCTGATGGCCGGCGTTTCCTACATGATTCCCTTTGTGGTTGCGGGCGGTATCTGCATCGCGCTCTCCTTTGCATTCGGCGGGATCAATTCCGAGGGAGCGATCGCACAGGCGTTCCACAAAATCGGCAGCGGCGTCTGTATGGCGCTGATGTTTCCCATTCTGGGCGGCTATATCGGCCACTCCATCGCAGACCGTCCCGGACTGCTGCCCGGCATGGTAGGCGGAATGCTTGCCAGCGCGCTGAACGCCGGATTCCTGGGCGCGCTGATCGGCGGATTTTTAGGCGGCTACGTTGCGCTGTTCCTGAAAAATAAGATCCATATGCCTAAGGGGCTTGAAGGGCTTATGCCGGTTCTGATCGTACCCCTTCTGTCCTCCGTGACAGTGGGACTTACCATGATATTTGTGGTGGGCACGCCCTTTACCGCTCTGAACAACGCCATTACCAATTTCCTGAACAATTTAAGCGGCGTCAACTCCGCCGTTCTGGGGCTGATCCTGGGAGCCATGATGGCCATTGACCTGGCGGGTCCCATCGGAAAGGCGGCGTATTTCTTCGGCGTGGCGTCTCTGACCACCCTGACCACCGGCCAGACCGCCCCGGTCATGGCGGCCGTGATGGCCTCCGGTATGGTGCCGCCTCTGGCGATGGCTCTCTCCACCATCATTGCCAAGGACAAATACACGGTGGATGAGCGTGAGTCCGGAAAGACGGCCTGGGTGCTGGGCGCTTCCTTTATCAGCGAGGGCGCCATTCCCTTTGCGGCGGCGGACCCGGTTCGGGTGCTGTTCTCCGTGACCATCGGCTCGGCTGTGACCGGAGCGCTCTCCATGTTGTTCAACTGCGGCCTGGCAGTGCCTCACGGCGGAATCTTCGTGTTCCTGATTCCGGGCGCGGTGAGCAACCTGGTGATGTATCTGGTTTCCATTGCAGTGGGAACCGTTATCTCAGCTGTGATTGTCAGCATGATTAAGAAAAAACTGTAAGGCCCGTCAGGCCAGGGGAGGAATTATATGATAAAGGACAGAGTAAATATCTGCCTGATCGGGGCGGGACGCGCCGGTATGATCCACGGAAGGAATTTTGCGTCCAGAGTGCCCGGGGCATGTATTATTTCGGTGTGTGATCCGTCGGAGGAGGCCTGCGCTGCGGCCGCCGGGGAGCTGGGGATCACGGATACCTTTACGGACTACCGTGAAGCGCTGAAGGACGAACGGGTGGACGCGGTGGTGGTGGTGACGCCCACGGCCTATCACCGGGACATCGTGATTGCGGCCGCAAAGGCGGGAAAACATATCCTGTGCGAGAAGCCCATGGCTATGAACGCACAGGAGTGTGAGGAAATGATTCAGGCTGCCGAGGAGAACCACGTGAAGCTCCAGGTGGGATTTATGCGGCGGTTTGACGCCAGCTTTGTCCGGGCCAAGGAACTTTTGGACTCCGGGGCGGTAGGCGATCTGGTGCTGGTGAAATCCCTGACCCGCGGGCCCAGCATTCCCAAGCCCTGGATGTACGACATCCACAAGAGCAACGGGCCGTTGGCCGAGGTCAACAGCCACGACATTGACACCATGCGCTGGTTTTCGGGATCAGAATTTCAGACCGTGTACGCACTGGCGGGGAATTACCGCTGTGGGGATGCCCGGCAGGATTTCCCGGACTTTTACGACAACGTGATTTTAAATGCGCGGTTTGCCAACGGCGTGCTGGGCTGTCTGGACGGGGCCCAGGGCGTGCGTTACGGCTACGACGCCAGGGTGGAGATTCTGGGAACCAAGGGCTCCATTATGCTGGGAGACCTTCAGGACAAGACAACCGTAGTTTATACCATGGACGGAGGCAAGACCGCCGATGTGGTACAGAGCTGGATGCACCTGTTTCGGGAGGCGTATCTGAATGAGGATATTAGCTTTGTGAAGGCGGTCAGGGAGGACGGACCGGTTCTGGTGACGGGGCGGGACGGCCTGATGGCGGTGCGCGTGGTCAATGCGGGCAACCAGTCCATTGTAACCGGAAATGTTGTGGAATTATAGGAGACAGAACATGAAAGCAGTGCGTTTATATGGAGTATGTGATTTGCGGCAGGAGGAGATACCCACACCCCACGCCGGCCCAGGCGAGATTCTGCTGCGGGTGAAGGCGACGGCCCTGTGCGGAACCGATGTGAGAATGTACCTCAACGGAGCCGCGGGCATTGACCAGGACCATCCCCGGGTGATCGGCCATGAGATCAGCGGTGTGATCGAGGAGATGGGGGAGGGCGTACAGGGCTATGAGCCGGGCCAGCGGGTCTGTGTGGCCCCCAATTTCGGCTGCGGCGTCTGTGACTCCTGCGTCAGCGGCAACACCCATCTCTGTGGAAGCTACCAGGCGCTGGGGATCAATCTGGACGGCGGCCTTGCGGAGTATGTTCTGGTTCCCGCCCGGGCGGTATCCCAGGGAAATGTGGCGGCTATGGCGGACCATGTGAGCTTTGAGGAAGCGTCCATCGTGGAACCCCTGTCCTGCGTGTACAACGGTCAGGAACAGGTGGGAATCCGTCCCGGCGACAAGGTCCTGGTGATCGGGGCCGGTCCCATCGGCGTCATGCACGCGCTGCTGGCAAATATGCAGGGCGCGGGCCTGGTGATGATGAACGACCTGTCGCCGGACCGCCTGCGCACGTGCAGGGAGATCGATCCCTCCATCGTGACGGTGGAAGGAAATTTGAAGGAGCAGGTGATGGAGCGGACCGGCGGAAAAGGGCTGGACGTGTGCATCGTGGCCTGCCCCTCACCTCAGGCCCAGACGGAAGCGGTGGAGCTCATGGGACTGTTCGGCAGAGTGTTGTTTTTCGGCGGCCTGCCTGCTTCCAGGCAGCCGGTGCCCATCGACACGAACCTGGTCCATTACCGGCAGTTGAGCCTGCACGGCAGTACCAGAGCCAGCCTTCTTCAGTACCGGAAGGTTCTGGAATTCGTTCAGAGCGGGCGGTTGCAGTTGGGAAATATGATCACCAGGACATACGGCCTGGAGGAGATCGGAGATGCGTTCGCCGCGGCTAAGGGCGCGGTGGGAATGAAACACGTAGTGGTATTTTAGATGTGGGTATATGGGCCGGGGCAGGTTGCCCCGGCCTTATGCCGTCCTTTGTCCGGGACCGCATAAATGTTTGCAGAGATATATGCAGAATAACAGCGTCCACATTCCATAGCCGGAGCGGTAGAACGGCTTTGAAATGCGGGCGCTTTCTGTTCCGGCGCTTTTACAGCAGATCCATTTTCAACGGCATCATCAGATGCTCGATCAACACCTGATAAGCCCGAGTTGCATCCCCGTTTTTCAGGTGCTCCACCAAAGCCAGATGCTCGTCATAAGTGGCCTGGGCCCGTCCGGGGACGTTCAGGGCGTTGCTGGTGGTCAGATGGATCATGTAGAGCAGGCGCTGGAACAGGTGGTTGAACTCCTCGTTCTGCGCGTATCGGACCAGCAGCAGGTGGAACTGGTGGTCCTCCTCGGTGAAGGCGTCCGGGAATTTCTTCGAGGTCAGGGCGGCCTTCTGGCGTTCCAGGGATTTTTCCATGTCTTTGATCAGCTTTTTGCAGCGCTTTTCGTCCTGGCGGGAGGCGGCGGTGTACACGCAGAAGCCCTCGATGGCGCAGCGCACCTGGATGGATTCCCGCATGGTGTCCTGGTTCAGACAGCGGATTTTAAATCCCCTACTGGGAATGATGGTGATGTAGCCGTCCTGGGACAGGCATTGCAGGGCTTCCCGCAGCGGCGTGCGGGAAATCCCCAGCTCCCTGGCCAGCCGGGTCTCGGAGTAAAGGGCGTCGGAATCCATGGATTTGGACAGGATCTTTTCTTTTATAATGTTGTAGGCCTGGGATTGAAGGGAACTGGTTTCATTTATAGTGGACATAGGTCACTCCTTTGGCGCTAGAGGGCGTTTGGACGGCGTTTCGATGGCAGCCTGGCGGCCTTTTGCCGCGCCTTCCAAGCCTTAAATTGTCTGAATTCATCATACCCCAAAACACCTCCAAAGTCAATGAAAAAAGTGCTTGACCGGTATACCGGTATACTGGTATAATGGCATCATAGCAAGAAAAACGAGGGTTTCTGAGCATTTTAAATTCGAGGAGGTATAAGTTATGAGCGCATGTGATTTGGGGAACGGGCTGAGAGTGATCGATCTGACCAAGCAGTTGGATCCGGAGACGGAGAGCAGGCGGTGCCATCTGTTCCGCTTCAACACCGGGGGCCCGATCCCGGATTTCCACACCATTATGGACCTGACCAGCCATCTGGGAACCCATGTGGAGTGTCCTTACCATCACAATGACAACTGGACCGACGTGCAGGGGCTTCCCATCAGCACCTTCATGGGGCGGGCGATCTATGTTGACATCACCCACATGGAACCTAACGGGAAGATCATGGCGGAGGACCTGGAGAGGGCCTGCGGGGACAGGATTCGGGAGAACGATATCGTGATTCTGGATTCCCCCTACAAGATTCCGCCCTTCACCCCGTTAACCAACACGCCCGAGGACAAGCGCCTGCTCATCGGCCGGGAGACCGCCCTGTGGCTGAAGGAGAAGAAGGTGAAATGCGTGGGCTTTGGCGACGGCGTTTCCATCGAGAGCAACAACACCGATGTGTCCGCCTTCCACGACGTTCTGATGGAGGTGAACGTGGTGTTCCTGGAGGTGTTACAGAATCTGGAAGAGCTGTCAACGGACACATTTTTCATGTCCTACGCGCCCATCCCCATCAAGGGACTGGATTCCTGCCCCATCCGCGCCTACGCCATCGAGGGGCTGGCTGAGTTTTCGAAGTGACAGAGAGGGAGAAATGTATGAGAATTGCAGTAATCGGGGCCGGGGCCATGGGTTCCATCTACGGCGGCCGCCTGTCCCTTCACAATGAAGTGTATATGGTGGACACCTCGGCCGCGGTGGTGGACCACATCAGCCGGGAGGGAATCTGCCTGGAGGAGCCGGACGGGGTACACGTTTACCGCCCGAAGGCGGTGACCTCCACGGAGGGTCTGGAGCCGGTGGACCTCATCGTCCTGTTTGTGAAATCCCTGTACTCCAAGGCGGCGCTGTCCGGCAACCCGTGCCTGATCGGCCCGGACACCTATGTTCTGACCCTGCAGAACGGCTGCGGTCATGAGGACATTCTGAGCGAATTCGTGCCCCGGGAGCGCATCATCATCGGCACCACCCAGGACAACGGCGCGGCCCTCGGCCCGGGACACGTCCGCCGCGGTGGTACGGGCCACACCAATGTGGGCATGCTGACCGGGGACGACAAGAGATTCTTTCCGCGGATGGCGGAGGCCTTCGGAAGCTGCGGTTTTGAGCTGGAGATCCATTCCGATATCCGGCAGCTGATCTGGAACAAGCTGTTCACCAACGTTTCCCTCAGCGCGGTGACCGCAATTTTACAGGTGGACATGGGTTATATCACGTCAAATGCACACGCCTGGAACATGACTGTTCAGCTGATTCACGAGGCGGCGGCCGTGGCCAGAGCCATGGGACTGGAAGCGGACGACGAGGCGATTATCGCGGAGATTAAGGCTGTTTCCGAGCGGACGCCCCGGGGCTGCACCTCCATCCGCGCTGACCTGCGGGACGGCAGAAGGAGTGAGGTGGATACCATCAGCGGCTCTGTGGTGCGGGCGGCGGAGAAGTGCGGTGTGGCGGTTCCGACCCATCAGTTTGTGGTGGAGATGGTGCACGCTATGGAAGAGCGGGAACGCGGGGAGAAGTAAGGAAAGAAAACAGGCTGCGCCAGCAGCCCATTGTGCACATTAAAATGCCGGAGCGCGGTTTTGTGAACCGTGTCCCGGCATTTTCAGGTTCTATTAAATAGGTTGATGCGTTCAGTCTAATCCAGCGTAAAATCGATTGCCTCGTCCCCGGCTTTCCGGTCAGAGATCCCCCCGCCCTTCCAGCCGTCCCAGCATCTCGTAGCTCATAGTAAAAAACACCTGGCAGAACCGCTGGAATCCGTCCTGCCCCACCACGTAGATATTGGGCATGTAGGACATGCGTTTCCGGGAGTAGGCGATGCGCTCCAGGCCGTTGTCCACGGCGGTGTGGTTGGTCAGGGCTACGTCCGCGCCACGGCGTTTGGCTTCCCGGAGAAAATAATCCAGGGAGCGCAGATATTGCAGCACGCCTTCTTTTGTCCGGGGCGGAGTGGTGCCGCCCCAAAGCCCGGCTATGTGCATTTCCCCGTTTTCCTGAACGGGAAACAGGTAACTCAGCCCGCCGGGGGTGTGCCCCGGAGTTTCGCAGACAAAGATCGTTTTATCGCCCAAGGTGATGGTGTCGCCGTCCTTCACATGGACATGGATTGGAAAATCCTTCCAGGTCTCCGGCCGGTCCGGCTTTGCCGGGTGTTCCTGCCAGAAAATGTCGTCCGCGGCGGACAGGTAGGTCCTGGCCTGGAATTGCTTCACAATCCATTTCCCGCAGCCCGTGTGGTCCACGTGGCCGTGGGTCAGGACCAGCTTGCGGATTCGGGCGGGGTTCCAGCCCACGTCCCGTATGGCGGCGGTGATGGCGTCAAAGGCAGATTTGGAGGGCCAGATGGCGTCGATCACGATCAGACCTTCCGAGCTCTTTAATACGAAGCAGTTGGTCTCCCGCTGCGCCACGATCAGCAGATCGTCGAAAATCAGGGCGTGGGTAAAAAAGGACATGTCTTCCATCCCGCAGATGGTTTCTGCCGTTACAATGGGTGCGTTTAATCGTTTCATAGATGGTTTCTCCTCTGTACATAGTCTGATTTACGGCTGCACAGAGGAAAAACGGTTTTTAGCGTGCATTTTCAGGAAATTCTTCAATGTCTCACCGCCTTTCGGTTTGCGCGCAGGTTTCGGCGGCTACCGCTCCTGCCGCACAATTCCAAACAACACCATATCCAAAACCTGGGTGGAAACGGCCTCAAGGGATGGCAGGTCCCCGATGGATTCCCCGCCCTGATACTGATTGACCAGGGGCCAGAACAGGGACTCGATGCATTCCAGATAGCGGGAGACGGCCTCCTCGTCCAGCGGCGCGCGCAGCTCCATTCGGGATACGGCCTGGCGGAAACGCTGCCGGTTCAGCTCCCGCAGGGGCAGGCGCAGGTCGTTTAGCTGTCCGGCCAGGTGGCCAGGGGTGTTGAACAGTACATTTTCAAAGATATGTTTCTCCAGGGGGCGGGTCTCAAAGTAGGCTTCCCGGGCACGGAACAGCTCGCGGATCGCCTCCGGGCCGGTCTGGCCGGGGGAGGGGAAGGGCAGAGCGTCCATGTGCTCCTTCAGCGCCTGAAACATTTCCCGGGCGCACAGGAGGAACAGATCGTCCTTGCCGGAGTAGTAGTGGTACATCATACCCTTGGAAATGCCGTGGCGGGAGCAGATGTTGTCGATGGTGACGTCGCTGTAATTGTGAGTTCCAAATTCTTCCATTGCGGCCTGCAGGATTTCCCGCCTGCTCCGCTCCTGGCGCTGGGTCTGTTTCATGGGTGTACGCCTCCTCTCAGTTTGGGGTCCGGCAGCTCGCCGGCCCATTCAAATCCTTTTTTCGCCATAAATACGGCGATGATTTCGTTGATCACCGCGGCCGCGGCGATGGTCCCCTGGATCAGGGACGCGTATTCCGGCGCGACGGGGGTTAAGGTGGACACCGCGATGCCGGTGAAAATCAGCGAGACGCCGGAGTGGGGCAGCAGGGTGAGCCCCAGGTAATTGCGCACGGTTTTGGGCGCGCCGGTGACAGCGGCTCCGAAAAACGCGCTGCCGTATTTTCCAAGGGCCCGGGAGGCGATGTACACCGCGGTGTAGATTCCCGCGCCCAGGATCAGGTGGTAGTCCAGGGGCGCGCCCAGATTCAGGATCACCACCACCAGGGAGAAGCCCACGGCAGGTTTCAGCACGCGCATGATATCGCCCAGCTGCTCCAGTGGGATCATGTTGGCGAATACCGTGGAGAAGGCCATGCCGATCAGCAGAAAATTCAGCACCGGCGCGGGCAGCACGTACCAGTTCAGGATCAGGCCCACGGCGGTGGAGAACAGGATCATGGCGGAGGTGGCGAGGACCGAGCCCTTGGGGCTGCGGACTCTGCCCAGCAGCTTTCCGGCGGCGAAGCCGATCACTGCCCCCAGGATAACCGGGAAAAATACCAGCAGCACTACCACAAATACCGGAATCTGGCGGGTGGAGGTGCGGGCGGTCACCACGGCGATCACCAGGAAAAATACCAGGGCGCCCACCAGGTCGTCCAGAGCCGCCATGGGGATCAGGGTGCTGGTGACCGGCCCGGAGGTCCTCATCTCGTTCACAATGGACAGGGAGGGTGCGGGGGCGGTGGCCAGGGCGATCCCGCCGAACAGGAAGGCCAGGTAAATGGGCAGGCCGGTGAAAATGCAGATCAGGCTAAATACCAGGCTGACCACCAGGAAGGTGCCCAGGGATTCGATGACCGTCATGACAACGATCTGTTTGCCGGTCTTTTTCATCTGGCTCCAGATGAGCTCCGTGCCGATCATCAGACCCACGGTGCATTCGAGTAAGCTCTCCGTGACCTCATACCAGCCGGATTCCATCAGGTGCGCGCTCAGAAGCCCCGCGGCGTGGGGGCCTAAAATCATCCCGGCGATCAGCCAGCCGAGAATGGCGGGGAGTTTCAGCTTTGAGATCAGTTTGCCGGCCAATAAGGCGGCTGCGATGGTGATCATGAGTCTCGCTATTTCAATCATCATGTGGTTCACGTCCTTTGCAGCAAAATGTAGACGATATCGTCTGGAAGTATTATAACAAAAACAGACGATATCGTCTATATTTATTTTTCAAAGGCGTTTTAGGCGCGGAAACGACGGCTGTCTCGCCATTTCAGGATCGGGCCGGACAGGAGAATCGCCGCCAGGATGAACAGGAGGCGGAAGATGACCAGCACCGGGGTGATCAGGTAATTGGGCGGCCCGTACACCGGGTCCGTGTAGGCGAAGGGGATGGTGGCCAAAAGGATTCCAACGGCAAGGGCCGCAGTGTAGAGCAGTTTTTGCCGGACGGGCACCACGCATTTTCCGCCAATCAGCAGAGCGGCCAGCAGCAGGCCGCCGAACAGGGCGATGGTGAGCAGGAGTCCGTCCATTGCCTCCCAGACGGCGATATAGCGGCGGCGCGTTTCAAACATGGCCATTTTCTCGGGGGACATGGGGCCTTCCGGTATGGCCATGGTGTGATTGACAGCCCACAGCAGGGCCGAGCGGACAAAGGTCAGGGCGGTCAGCAGGATGAACAGGGACATAGCGCAGGTTTTTACTCGTCGGGCCGCTTTGAGTGTGCGGCTGGTTCCGTAGAGAATGGCGTCCAAATCGGTATTGTACACCTCGCACAGGCGCATCAGCATCTCGATATCCGGCCGTGTGCGCCCGGATTCGTAGCTGGAGAGGGCCTGCCGGGTGAGTCCTATTTTCCCGGCCACCTGTTCCTGGGTCATGCCGCAGTCAAGACGGAGCTGGCGGAGATTTTGATTGATTGTCATATGGTTATCACCTCGTCTCAAGTATAGTAAAGGGGGGCAGAATATGCAAGCAATGATTTGTTGCGTGGGGATTTGGGGGGATTTTTAGAAGG
>NZ_CABJCG010000025.1 GCF_902364025.1 Enterocloster lavalensis | reverse complement strand
GTCTTCTATGAGATCGATGAGACGCAGAAGTTTGAGTATAAGGTGAACTTCTATATTAACGGAACTACGACACCGGTTCCCGGATTGGCCGCTCTGGAAGGAGAAGCGCCGGTAGGAGAGTTCAGCTGGACGAACGAAGTGAAGACAGCAACCGGCTACAAGCTGGTAACAAGTCCGGTACAGCCGACCAGTATGATTATCACGGCGGCAGGGCCGAATGTGAAGAATGTTTACTATGAAGTAGATGAGACTCAGAAGTTTGACTACAAAGTGGAATTTGTAAAGATGGTTAATGGTAATAAAGAAGACCTTGAGCCCTCTATTACGGAAACGTTCAATGTAGAAGCTGATGTGACCGCGAGCCCAAGGAATATACCGGGATACACATTGGTTGGGTTTGGTACAAATCCTGAAAACTACGGAAACTTTGTAGACAACAAATTCAATGCTAAGATGCCTGGGGAGAATTTAACGGTTACCTATATTTATGAGGAGAACGAGAATATAGCAATATCTTACCAGTCCGAATCCCTCACCAAAGGCACCGTAACCCTCGACACCGAGTCCATCGCACCCGCCACCGGCGCCCCCAAGGGTTCCGAGGCGAAACCTGCCGACGGCTATGTATTCACCCACTGGACCAATTCCAATGGCGATACCGTGGCAACCGGCGAGGACAACAAGCATTACACGCCTGTGAAGAATGCTGCAACTGAAGTATTCGAGGCAGACACCTATACCGCACACTTCACCGAGCGCGGCGACCTGAGCTATAAGGTTGAGTATTACTTCGACGGCAAGCTTGGCGAGACGGCAACGCAGAACAATGTGAAGTTCGGTACAGACATTGCGTATACTACGACAAACAAGACATACAACAACCAGAACTATGTATTTGAGAAGACCGAGGGACCGAAGACCGTTGGAGCGGATAGCGAGCAGAACCTGCTTAAGGTATACTACACGCTGGATTCCACCGGAACTGAGAAGCCCGGCACACCGGATGGAGTACCGGATAAGTTCCAGATCACCATCAGATACGAGGCAAATGCAAACGGAAGCGTGAGCGGAACTACGGTTGAAGTGCATACCATTCAGGACTTTGAGCGGGATGCAGTGACCGGCGAGATCACCACGGTTGGACCGGTAAGACCTGCTACTCCGAACGCGAATGTCACTACATCGGCCAACAGCCGTTACACATTCGACTACTGGAGCATCAGAGGAAACGCTGATAAGAAGTACAACACCACCGATGATCTGACGAAGGAAGCGTTTATCGAAGATGTGACCTTCGCGGCGAACTTCCGGTATGTAGGCGGAGGCGGCGGCAACGGTGGAGGCAGCAATCCCAGCGGCCCGTCCGGCGGTGGAAACGAGACCGACGGCCCCGGCGCAACCGTCACCATCAACCCCGATGACGTCCCCATGGCCATCATGCCGGATACCACACCGGCAGACCTGACCGTAATCGATGACGGCGAAGTGCCCTTCGCGGCGCTGCCCAAGACCGGCCAGGGAGCTGTAAAAGGAACGCTGACCATGATGATGTCGGGAATCCTCCTTGCGATCGCTGCAATCAACAAGAAGCGGAAGGAAGAGGATAACTCCTGATCGGAGTGAACAAAGCATTAAAACGTAAGCAGTAAAGACGGAGGTTCCGGCCACTTGGCCGGGGCCTCCGCCCTCTATACGGTATAAGAGCGGCTCATGAGGTCCTATAAGTAAATTCAATGAATAGCAGGGGACGATTCTGTTTGACAAGCTCTGTAAAATTTGTTAGTATTAGATACTAACAACAAGCAGTTAACTGAAAGTGTGAAATCTCCCGTTTCACACTTTTAACTTATTCAAACACGCAGAAAGAGAGGATTTTTCCATGGGTACAATTATCGGTGAAGGCATTACCTTTGATGATGTGCTTCTGGTGCCGGCTTATTCGGAAGTGATTCCGAACCAGGTTGACCTGACCACGTATCTGACCAAAAAGATTAAGCTGAACATTCCGCTGATGAGCGCGGGCATGGACACGGTGACGGAACACCGTATGGCGATCGCCATGGCGCGTCAGGGCGGAATCGGTATTATCCACAAGAACATGAGCATCGAAGAGCAGGCTGAGGAAGTGGACCGCGTAAAGAGATCTGAGAACGGCGTAATCTCGGATCCGTTTTATCTGTCCCCTGAGCACACATTAAAGGATGCCAACGATCTGATGTCTAAATTCCGTATCTCCGGCGTCCCGATCACCGAGGGCAAGAAGCTGGTCGGTATTATCACCAACCGCGACTTGAAGTTCGAGGAGGATTTCAGCCGCCCCATCAAAGAGTGCATGACTTCCAAGAACCTGGTTACCGCCAGGGAAGGCGTTACCCTGAAGGAAGCCAAGGCCATTCTGTCTAAGGCTAAAGTTGAGAAGCTGCCCATCGTGGACGATGATTTCAACTTAAAGGGCCTGATTACCATTAAAGATATTGAAAAGCAGATCAAGTACCCGTTGTCCGCCAAGGACGAGCAGGGACGCCTGCTCTGCGGCGCGGCTGTGGGAATCACTGCAAATGTGCTGGATCGCGTCGCGGCTCTGGTTAAGTCCAAGGTCGACGTGGTGGTTCTGGACTCCGCCCACGGTCACTCCGCCAATGTAATCCGCTGCGTGAAGATGATTAAAGAGGCATTTCCGGAGGTTCAGGTTATTGCCGGAAATGTGGCGACAGGTGATGCCACCAGAGCTCTGATCGAGGCCGGAGCCGACGCTGTGAAGGTCGGAATCGGACCTGGCTCCATCTGTACCACCCGCGTGGTTGCCGGTATCGGTGTTCCCCAGATCAGCGCGGTTATGGATTGCTACTCCGTGGCGAAGCAGTACGGGATTCCGATCATCGCGGACGGCGGCATCAAGTATTCCGGCGATGTCACCAAGGCTATTGCGGCTGGTGGCAGCGTGTGTATGATGGGCAGCATCTTTGCGGGCTGCGACGAGAGCCCGGGTACCTTTGAGCTGTATCAGGGCCGTAAGTACAAGGTGTACCGCGGCATGGGTTCCATCTCCGCCATGGAGAACGGAAGCAAGGACCGCTACTTCCAGACAGACGCCAAGAAGCTGGTTCCCGAGGGCGTGGAAGGCCGCGTGGCCTACAAGGGCATGGTGGAGGACACCGTATTCCAGCTGCTGGGCGGCCTCCGTTCCGGCATGGGTTACTGCGGAGCGCAGAATATTCCCACCCTGCAGGAGACCGGAAAGTTCATGAAGATTTCCGCCGCCTCCCTGAAGGAGAGCCATCCCCACGATATTCACATCACCAAAGAGGCTCCCAACTACTCCATCGAGGAATAATCAAAAACTTCCGAAAGTCCGCTGCATTCCGGCGGACTTTCTTTTGCTTGGCAATGGCACGCAGGAGCAGCCGATGGGAGAAGGCCAGGCTGCCCTATACCGCGCACACAGCCGATGAGAGAAGGCCAGGCTGCCCTGTACCGCGCACACAGCCGGCGAGAGAAGGCCAGGCTGCCCTGTACCGCGCGCACAGCCGGTGGGAGAAGGTCAGGCTGCCCTGTACCGCGCACACAGCTGATGAGAGAAGGCCAGGCTGCCCTGGACTGCACACACAGCCGGTGGGAGATTGCCAGGCGGCAATGGACCGAAGCCGCAACTATCATGGGATTGCCTGGTAGCAAACGTTTGCAGCCGCAGCCCGCAGGCGTTTGCCGCGCAGGGCTGTAGAATTTTACCATAAGGCGCAGTAAAATGGCCTCTGAGGGCCTCAGAATGCCCTGGGAGGGGGAGAAAGGATGTGCGACATGAAACTTACCACACTCTGCTATATTGAGCGGGAAAATGCCTACCTGATGCTTCACCGGGTAAGCAAGGAACATGACGTTAACAAGGATAAATGGATCGGCGTGGGCGGGCATTTTGAGGCCGGTGAGAGCCCGGAGGAATGCGTGCTGCGGGAAGTAAAGGAGGAGACCGGGCTGACGCTGCTTTCCTGGCAGTTTCGCGGCGTGATCACCTTCTCATCCGAAGGCTGGGAAGATGAGTACATTTGTCTGTTTACAGCGGACAAATTTTCCGGGGAGCTGATGGCCTGCGACGAGGGTGTGCTGGAATGGGTGGATCGGGAAGCGGTGTTGAAGCTGAATCTCTGGGAGGGGGATAAAATCTTTTTCCGTATTCTCAATGAGAAGCGCCCGTTCTTCTCTCTGAAGCTTTCCTACCGCGAAAAGCGGCTGGTGTACGCGGCTCTGGATGGCCGGGAGCTGGAGCTGTTTGACGTGCGGGACAGCGAGGGAAATGTCACCGGCGTGGCCCGGGAACGTGAGCTGGTGCACTTAAACGGCGATCCCCACGGTACTTCCCACATCTGGGTGGTGCGGGAAAATGCTTCCGGCGGATGGGACGTCCTGCTGCAGAAGCGGAGCCGGGACAAGGATTCCTACCCGGGCTGTTACGATGTCTCGTCGGCGGGGCACCTCCAGGCGGGAGACGATTTTCTTCCCGCCGCGCTCCGGGAACTGGAGGAGGAGCTGGGCCTCCGCGCCCGGGCTGAGGACCTGGAGTTCGTAGGGTTTCGCCGGACGTACCGGGAAGCGTTTTTTGGTGGAAGGCTCTTTAAAGATCATGAGATCAGCGCCGTCTACATTTACCGGAAACCGGTTGAGACCTCTGCGCTCAGACTTCAGAAGGAGGAGCTGGAATCCGTGATGTGGATGGATCTTGCGGACTGCCGCCGCGCGGTGGGGGAGGGGAGTCTGGACAACTGTTTGTATCCCGAGGAATTGGAGATGCTCTACCGCAGACTGAGCCAAGGGAAATGAACCAGGCATGGACGGTTCCGCCGCAATTCGCCGCAACCGTTCAAAAAGTTGTAAGGTTATTGTCAGAAAATCGGATTTTCAGTCTCGCATTGTTGTGATATAATAAGGAAACATATTTGTTATCATCAGCCAGGCGTCTGGTGACAAAGTATAATAAGGAAACGCATTTCTTATCATCAGCCAGGCGTCTGGTGACAAAGTATAATAAGGAAACGCATTTCTTATCATCAGCCTGACGGCTGATGACAAAGTATAATAGTGAAACAATGCAAGCTGCCCATGATTACCAACCGCGCAGCTCACAATGCAAGTTCCGGCGGAGTCTGGGAACGGACCGCAAGCCGGGAGCAGCCGTAAGGGAATTCTGCGGTAAAATGATGGATCAGGAGAACACAGAATGAAAAGACGATTTCCATATAAGATACTGTTGAGCGCGTGCCTGAGCGCGGCGCTGGTCCTGGGACCGGCCGCGTATGCCTTCGCTTCCTCTCCGGTGATCACACCGTTAGAGGAGAGCTCCGTGGCCAGCATGGGCTCAGGGGGAAACTCTGGCTCTTCCGGACAGAACGGAGGAGGACCGTCCTCCGGCAGCGGACAGGCCGCCCAGGGCAGCGCCCCCGGCCAGGGAACCACCGGCAGCCAGGGAAACGCCCCCGGCCAGGGAACCGCCGGCAGTCAGGGCAGCGCTCCCGGCCAAGGAACCACCGGAAGCCAGGGCAGCGCCCCCGGCCAGGGAACCACCGGCAGTCAGGGCAGCGCTCCCGGCCAAGGAACCACCGGAAGCCAGGGCAGCGCTCCCGGCCAGGAAACCACCGGCAGCCAGGGCAGCGCCCCCGGCCAGGGAACCACTCCCGGCCAAGGCACTACCCCTGGAACCACCGGTCCCTCAGACCCGTCCGCCTCCCAGAGCCAGTCTGCCGGCCAGAATTCAGGCCAGACGTCCAACACGGCCGTAGCGGAGCCGGTGATCGCCGCGGAGGGAGCGGCTCTTTTGAACGCTTCCACGGGCCAGCTTCTGTTCTCGAAAAACGGAGACACAAAGCTTTACCCGGCCAGTATCACAAAGCTGATGACAGCTCTTCTGGTTGCTGAGAACTGCAATCTGGATGATACCGTGACCTTTTCTTCCACCGCCACCACCAATCTGGAGGCGGGAGCAGTGTCCCTCAACCTGGTGGAGGGGGACAAGCTGACGGTGCGCCAATGCCTTTACGCCCTGCTGTTAAAGTCTGCCAACGAAGTGGGCAACGCTCTGGCGGAGCACGTAGCGGGCAGCAACGCCAAGTTTGCGGATATGATGAATGCCAGGGCCGCGGCCCTGGGCTGTACCAACACGCATTTTACCAATCCCCACGGGCTCAACGACAATGACCACTATACCACGCCCAATGACATGGCGCTGATCGCCAAGGCGGCTTTTGAGAACGGTACGGTGCGCACAGTTGCCTCCACCCTGTCCTATGACCTGCCGGCGACCAAGAAAAATGCGGCCAGAACCATTTCCATCGGACACAAGATGCTGTATCCCAATGATTCCCGTTATTACGCCGGAATCATCGGCGGCAAGACCGGATACACCTCCAAGGCGGGCAACACGCTGGTGACGGCGGTGGAACGGGACGGCGTGCGCCTGATCGCGGTGGTGATGAAGAGCAAATCCACCCACTACACGGACACCAAGGCCCTTCTGGATTACGGTTTCGAGCTGGCAAAGCAGCAGAGCGCCGAAGGCGCGGACGGCGGCAGCGGCGGCCCGGGAACTGGCAATCCCACATCGGGATGGAACCAGGACTCCACCGGATGGTTCTATATCAAGGAGGACGGCTCCAGGGCGTCCAACCAATGGCTGAAGATTGCGGGGGAGGACTATTGGTTTGACCCCAACGCCTACATGGCCGTGGGCTGGCGCAAGTTCAACAACGGCGCGTGGTACTATTTCCACTCCAGCGGCGCCATGGCGAAGAACTGCTGGGTCAAGACCAATGAACAGTATTTCTACCTGGGAAGCGACGGCGTGATGCTGACCGACACCGTGACGCCCGACGGATACCGGGTAGATGAAAATGGAATATGGCGGTGATCTGCCGGAAGTGACGAAAAAAGCATGGAGCGTTGGGGCCCCATGCTTTTTCTTAACTGGATGCAGTCATTGCTGCAAATATGTTTTTTCGAACTGGCCTGCGCAGACCGGTTTTCCAAATAGGAAGCCCTGGGCCAGCCGCACGCCGCAGGCGTTTAAGGCCGCCAGCTGTTCCTCCGTCTCGATGCCCTCGGCCACCATGCGGATGCCTAACTTGCCGCAGATTTCCGCGATGGATTCCACGATTGCCCTGGTTCTGGGATTGTGAGCCACGTCGCCGACCATGCTCTTGTCCAGCTTGAGCACGTCGAATTCCACGGAGGACAACAGGGCCAGGTTGGCATACTCGGTCCCAAAGTCGTCGATGGCGACGGAAAAGCCCGCCCCGCGGATTTTGATGATCAGCGCCCGGATATCCAGTTCCTCCACCTCCCGCAGGCTTTCCGTGATCTCAATCTCCAGGAGCTCCGGGGAAATGCCGGAGGAATCACAGATTTCGGTGAGCTGCTCCACAAACAGCGGCTGCGCCAGGGAGCAGCGGGAGAAGTTTACGGAGACCGGAAATACCGCTTTGCCCTGTTCCATCCAGCGTTTGAGCCTGGAGCAGACGAACTGGAACACGAAGAAATCGATCTGACTGACAGCCCCCGTCTCCTCCATCAGCGGGAGGAAATTTCCGGGCAGAACCAGGGCGTCCGGTCGGGGCTGGTAGCGGATCAGGGCCTCCGTTCCCACGGCCCTGCGATCCGGGCAGGAAATCTTGGGCTGCAGATACACAACAAAACGGTTTTGCCGGATCTCTTCCTGTAAGACGGCGGGGTCCGCCAGGTACAACAGCTCGTCGCTGTGGTGGCGGTAGCGGTTGGAGGCCGGGTGGGTGCGGTAAAATGTTTTCTTGTCCTCATACATCCGGGCGTCCGCTTCCGCGATAATCTGGTTCAGATCGTCGATTTTTTCCGACCAGCGGGAACCGATGGCCGCGCGGCACATGGGATCTGCGCGGAACTGGGCCTTCAGATCCCGGGTTCTGCTCTCAAAAAGCTCCTTTTCCAATCCGGGGCAGATGATCACGAATTCATCCCCGCCGATCCGGTAGAAGTTGGCGCCGGGGAACGCGTGTTTCATTCTGCGGGCGCATTCCGCCAGAACCTCATCGCCGTAGGCGTGGCCGTGCTGGTCGTTGATGTCCTTTAAGCCGTTGACGTCCAGATAGACGATTCCCACGGAGACCTCGGCGGTGGAAAGGTCTTTCGTATCCTCGATGTACCGGTTCCGGTTGTAAAATGAGGTCAGCTTGTCATAGTAGCTTAATTGGGACAGCTGCTTTTGGCTCTGCGCGTGCCGCCAGGCCAGCATAAGAAAATAGCACAGGGTCTGGAGCAGGGGAGCGATGTTGGACATGTGGTCCGGAGACGGGTTGTCAACGCCCAGGTAGCCGGTCAGCGTCCCGTCCATTTCCATGGGAGCGGCCACCAGGCTGTGGATGGACTGGCTGTGCAGGAATTCATATTCCACAGGATCGGATTCCTTTAATGTTTCCACGTCCTCAATCACGATACATCCGCGCTGGTCGAAGGAGGGAAGCCAGCGGCGGATGGTGGAGAGCGGGACATTGTGTCTGCGTGCTTCCGCGGCCTGGGTCCCGCCGGAGACCCATTGAATGGCTTCGCAGAGAGAGTCCTCCTGGATGGAGATGATGTAAGCGCGGCCGGCCGACAGGAAGCTGCCCAGCCGCTCAAGCATTTGGGAAACTGCGCTTTTAAGCTCGTTTTCCTGGTAGAGCGTGCGCACGCACTCCGTGATCATTTTTTCCGCGTCCAGCGTGAATTTGAGCTGTAATTTTTCGCACTCGGACTTGGTGTTGTCGAAGGCGATTTCCATCCGGGCAGGGCGCCCGTCCCACTCGATCAGGCGGTCCTTAAGCAGGTAGTGGCGGCCGGTGACGGGATTGGTGTATTCCCAGGTGTAGGTCTCGCCATCCTTTAAAAAATGGTTGGTGCAGAAGCTGCAGGGCGCGTCCGCATTCTGAAGCACGCGGTAGCATTTCTGGCCCGCCAGCACGTCCACGCCAAAGGTTTCCCGCCCGGCGTCGTTGATGAATAGCAGCTCATAAGTTTCCGGATCTGCCACATACATGAGTTCGGAAATATCGTTCATAGGAGCGCGCAGAGCCTCGGACATGCGGGAGAGGTATTCACTCCGGCGTTTATTGGCTTCCTCGGCCTGAGCCAGGGCTTTTTGGCGCGCGGACTGCCTGGAGGTGTGGACGGAAAGCGCGACGGCCAAAAGAATAAACGCGCCGGTCAGCAGGGACAGGCTTCTCTGCGCCATGAGTACGCGGCCCTCCGTATACTCCTCGGCGGCGCTCACGACCTGATCCGCCAGCTCGAAGAATCGTTCGCTGGCCGCGAACAGCTCGTCCGGCGCATTTCCGCCGCGAACCTGATAAATCTGCTGCCGGATCTGCTGCCAGTCCTCTTTCATCTGCGCCGCCAATTCCAGGTATCCGGGATCGTTCAGGCGGGCGAGGCCGTTTTCCCCTTCCCCGGTCAAAAGCTCCTCAATAATGGCGTCGATTTGTTCCATCAGCCCGTCGTTGGGGGTGTTGTTGAGCTCCTGCTTCACCAGGCGCTGGGTAGCGCCGCGCACAACGCCGGTATAGTTGATGATGCGGGCATTGCCCTGGAGATGGGAAATGGAGACGAGAGAAAGAAAACTGGAAATCAGCAATGCAGCCGCCAGGGTAATGGGAATGATTTTCTTTTGCATAATGGCTCTCCCCGAAGGATAAATTTCTATATCGTTAATTGCCTTAATCATAGCAAATTGGTGGTTCTTGTCAACCTATATTTGGAAGATAGCGGTGCGGATCATCGGCGCAAATGAATAAAAAGTGTGCATTATACACAAAAAATGTGGGCGTATATGCAGGGAAATTAAACAAAATTGGTGATAAGTGCGAAAAAACGCTGACATTTTTTCGATGGAAATGGTAAAATAAAGAAAAAGAACGATACGGAGGAATGCCCTGATGAGAAGAATCATGAGTGCCTGCCTGTTACAGACTATGCGGTTTGATACCGCAAACGACGCGAACCCGGACCAGGAGTTTGAGATGTTCTGTCAGAAGATGGACCGGAACAGGACCCAATATGTGATTGAGGACAAGAAAAAAGAGCCGGACGGCTCCCTGGTGGTCAGGTTGAGAAGGCAGTACAATACCTACAAAACGACCGGGTATTTGGATTAGAGACAGGTATGCCGGAGGCGGAAGTTCAAACCGCCTCCGGCATTTCTATGGAAGGCGCGCGTTCCCCGGAACTGCCTGCGCGGGCTGCTGCCGGGGAGGTGGGATGCGGGCAGCGGCCTACTTCTTCTTGCCGCCCTTTCCCTTCTTGTCGCCTTTCTCTTTCTTGGCCTTGTCGCCCTTGCCGGATTTCTTTTCCTTGGGGGCTTTTTCTTTCTCCGCCTTTAACGGCTTTGCGCCGTCCTTGTCGGGTTTTTCCTTTCCGGACTTGTCGGCCTTTTTTGCGGCTTTTTCCGGTTTCTCCGCGGCGGTCTTGCCCTTGGCGGCTTTTTTCGCTTTGGGTTTGTCGGCGGCCGGTTCCTCCGTCTCCGCGGGAAGGGGGCCGGTCCAGCCGGAGGTCTCGTCGGGGCAGAACTCCATGATGTCGCCTATGCCGCACTGCAGAATGGTACAGAGCGTATCAATGGTGTGGGTGGACACATGCATGTTCTTCTTCAGGCGGCCGATCTGGCCGGCGCTGAAGCCGTGCTGCTTGATCAGGCGGTATTGGGTAAGCTCTTTGTCTTCCATGGTTTTCCACAGACGGTCATAACGAATCATAGGCTCTCCTCCTTGCGATATTATCCATATTTGGATTGTAACATGGAAAAAGGCGAAACACAAGGAAATAAAATTGGATTCTATATGGGTATAATCCATATGCTTCCAGGGGATAGTATGAATATGAAACGATGATGATTAGGAGGAAATGAAATATGCCAGATTTGAGAGACAGCGAGACAGCTAAAAACCTGATGCGCGCGTTTGCAGGCGAGAGCCAGGCGCGGAACCGCTACACCTTCGCGGCCGCCCTTGCCCGGTTCCAGAAAATGCCGGTGGTGGAGCAGATTTTTACCTACACGGCCAACCAGGAAAAGGAGCACGCGGAGATTTTTTACAAGTTTCTGGAACCTCTGGATAAGGAAACCATATTCATAGATGGAGGTTATCCGGTGGATATGGAGCAGAACACCCTGGCGCAGTTGAACGCGGCGGCGCACAATGAGTTTGAGGAGCACGACGTGGTGTACAAATCCTTCGGCGATATCGCCAAGGAGGAGGGCTTTTCCAGGATCGGAAATGTGTTCCACATGATCGCGGAGATCGAGAAGACCCACGGGGAACGGTTTCAGCATTTGGCGGACCGGCTGGGAAGCGGGAAGCTGTTTATTTCCGATGTAAAGACCGGCTGGGTGTGTTTAAACTGCGGCCATATCCATTTCGGCACGGAAGCGCCCCAGATGTGTCCGGTCTGCCAGCATGAACAGGGCTATTTTGTCAGCGTGGAGCTGGCGCCCTGGTATCTGGGCAGATAGCGCCGGTTCGGATTCGGACGCCGCAGGCTTAAAGCGCCGCGGCGTCCTTTTTACTTTGAAAATTTCCGCAGTTATGCTATGATACTATCTGAGACTGAAAAAGAAAGATTCGGAGGAAAGACAAGAGATGGCGCACAAGGTAAAAGCGGTGATTTTTGATCAGGATGGACTGATGTTTGATACGGAACGGCTGTCGGTGGAGGCCTGGAATATTGTGGGAAAACGGTTCGGCATTTCCGTGGGGGACGAGTTCTTTGACGGAATCCGGGGCAGCAAGCCGGACACGGTGAAGCGGCTGCTGAACGAGATGTTCGGGCCGGAATTCGACACGGACCGGTTCCTGGAGGAGAAGAGGGCGTTTTCCTATGATCAGATCCGCAAATACGGCGTTCCGGTGAAAAAGGGTTTGAAGGAACTTCTTACATATTTAAAAGAGAAGGGAATCAAAACAGCGGTTGCCACCTCCAGCGGACGCCAGTGGACGGAGCAGAATGTGGGGGGCGCCGGCATCGACGGCTTTTTTGACGCATACGCCTTCGGGGAGATGGTGACCCACGCCAAGCCGGACCCGGAGATCTTTTACCTGGCCGCGGATATGCTGGGCGAAAAGCCGGAGGAGTGCATGGTGCTGGAGGACAGCTTCAACGGCATAAGCGCCGCGTTAAACGGCGGCTTCCTTGCGGTGATGGTGCCGGACCTGAGCATCCCGGGACCGGAGCTGACCGCAAAACTGACCGCCAAGTGCGACAGCCTTCTGGATGTGATCCGGCTGTTTGAAGAAGGTTTTTTTACGGTTTAGGCGGGAAAATGCAAACTGCGGAGGTGACGGGATGATTAAAGGGATAACCACAGCGGCCACGTTTGGGGCGGCTGTCTGCCTGGCGCGGTCGGAATATGAGAAAAAGCGGTTCTCTGTGGAGGAGACCTGCATCCGGTCGGACAAGATTTTGAAGGATAAGACCCTTGTCTTTTTGTCGGACCTGCACAACAATGAGTTCGGCCCGGGGAACCGGCGGCTTTTGGAGGCAATCCGGCGAGTAAACCCGGACGCGGTGCTGATCGGCGGCGACATGATGGTGTGCAAGGGCAGGCGGGATGTGGCGGTGCCTTTGGAGCTGGTGAAGCGGCTGGCAAGGGATTTCCCGGTGTACTGCGGCAACGGGAACCACGAGAACCGCATGGTCTGGGAGCGGGAGACTTACGGCGGCCTGTACGAGGAGTACCGGGACCGGCTGAAGCGAATGGGTGTGATCTACCTGGAGAACGGGACGGCTCCCTGGGGGGCGGATACAGAGATTTCCGGGCTGGATCTGGGACAGCGGTATTACCGCAAGGCTCTGTTTGAGAAGCTGGACCCGATGCCGCCGGATTATCTGGTCCGCAGGCTGGGCCGGGTGCGGGGAGCCGGGCGGGAGGAGAAATTCCAGATTCTGCTGGCGCATTCTCCCATGTATTTTAAGGATTACGCGGCCTGGGGGGCGGATTTGACCCTGTCAGGGCATTTCCACGGGGGAACCATCCGCATCCCGGGCCTGGGCGGCGTGATGACGCCCCAGTACCAGTTTTTCATTCCCTGGTGCGCGGGGGATTTTGAGACGGACGGGAAGCGCATGATCGTCAGCCGGGGACTGGGCACCCACTCCATCAATATCCGCCTGAACAACCGGCCTCAGCTGGTGGTGGTGCGGCTGAAAAAGCAGTAGCGGGCTTTGGGGTTCTGTGGTAAGATAAATGCTGATGGCCGGAAGCGGATGGACCCCGCAGAACCGGCCGACCACGGGCGGTGAAACGGCGTTTGACGCTGTCAGGGCCGGAAAAAGAGGATTTATGGTACAGATATCTTACAAGCTGGAGCATTTTGAGGGACCTTTGGACCTGCTCCTGCATCTGATTGAGAAAAATAAGGTAAATATTTACGATATTCCCATCGCGGAGATCACTAACCAATATCTGGAATATGTGCGGAACATGGAGCGGGAGGACTTAAATGTCGTCAGCGAGTTTCTGGTGATGGCCGCCACGCTGCTGGATATCAAGGCCCGTATGCTGCTTCCCAAGGAAGTGGACGAGGAGGGCGAGGAGATTGACCCGCGGGCGGAGCTGGTACAGCGTTTGCTGGAGTACAAGACCTACCGGCTGATGGCCGATGAGCTGGCCAGGCGGGAGGACGGCGCGGACCGCCTTCTGTACAAGTCGCCCACCATTCCGCCGGAGGTGGCCAAATATGAGCCGCCGGTGGATTTGGACAGCCTGTTGGACGGCCTTACCCTGGCGAAGCTGAAGCGGGTGTTCGAGCAGGTGATGAAGCGCAAGGAGGACAAGGTCGACCCGATCCGCAGCAATTTCGGCACCATCCGGCGGGAGCCGGTGAGCCTGGAGCAGAAGATCGGATCGGTGCTTGGCTATGCCAGGAAAAACCGGCATTTCAGCTTCCGCCATCTGCTGGAGGAGCAGGCGGACAAGTTGGAGGTGGTGGTCACCTTTCTGGCGGTTCTGGAGTTGATGAAGATCGGCAAAATCCATCTGGTGCAGGAGGAGACCTTCGGAGACATGGAGATCGAAGCCCTGGAGCCGGAGGGGGAGGAAGCGGAGCTGGACTTAGACGGGCTGGCGGATTTCGCGGAGTGACGATTGAAGGGATAAGGACGGATAGAGATGGAAGAGGGAAAACTGACAAGAGGCGCCGGAGCGGGGCAGCCGGAGCAGGCCGGCGTACAAAACGGCCAGTTGGCGCTGGAGTTTCCGCCCACCGAGAATGAGAAGGAGCAGGAGGCGGTCGTTGAGGCCGTTCTGTTTACCATGGGGCGCTCCGTGGAACTGCGGCAGCTGGCCGCGGCCATTGGGCAGGACCGGGAGACGGCCAGGCGGGCGGTGGAACGCCTGAAGGCCCGGTATGACAAGAGCAGAAGCTGCGGGATGCAGATTATCGCGCTGGAGGACAGCTACCAGATGTGCACCAAGGCGAAATATTATGACAACCTGATCCGGGTGGCGTCCACGCCCAAGAAGCAGGTGCTCACCGAGGTAATGTTGGAAACGCTGTCCATCATTGCCTACAAGCAGCCGGTGACCAAGCTGGAGATCGAGAAGATCCGCGGCGTCAAGTCCGACCACGCGGTGAACCGGCTGATCGAGTTCAACCTGGTGTACGAGGTGGGCCGCATGGACGCGCCGGGCCGCCCGGCGCTGTTCGCCACCACCGAGGAGTTTTTGCGCCGCTTCGGCGTCGGCTCCACCGACGATCTTCCCAGCATGAATCCCGAGCAGGCAGAGGAGATCAAGGCCGAGGTGGAGGAGGAGCTGCAGCTGAAGCTGGAGGACCTGGCGGTTAAGAGTGACGGCGGGGAAGAAGCGGCGGAAGATTTGGCCGCGGCGGAGGCCGCGGCCGGGATGGAACTATCTGCTGCCGGGGGCGAAAGCGCAGACCGGGTCGAAACTGGTGCCCAGGCTGAAAACGCTGCTGGAGGCGAAAGCGCAGACCGGGCTGAAACTGGTGCCCAGGCTGAAACTGCGGTCCGGGCTGAAACTGCAGCCCGGGCCGAAAGCACAGCTCAGGCCGAAAGCACAGCCCAGGCCGAAACCGCCCCCTGGGCCCCCGCCCCCGAGGACCCCGACCTTACCGAGGACGAGCTGGCGCTTCTGGAGCAGGAAGCCGCCTATGCGGCGGAGCTGGAAGCCGCTGCAGCCGCCAGGGAGGAAGAGGAGGAGCGGGAACGGCGCTGAGAGCGAAAACTGCGGCGGATTTGGGGCGTGAAGGCCCCTGGCCCGCCCCGAAATACAGGCTGAGAGAGACATTTTCCATTGCTGGAAGATGTCTCTTTTTCTGGAAATTGACTCTTGACGAAACCGGCTCGCCGTGATAGGATATCATATGCGTTATACATATAGTGTATTCATTTGACAACAAAACACAATATATAGTGATAGAGGCCCGGGGTGACCGAAAACCGGGCAGGACAGGAGGCAAAAGCAGTGGAGTGCAGTGAGATCAAGGTGATTAAAAAAGACGGAACCAGGGAGGATTTCAACGTCCAGAAGGTGGTGGCGGCGGTCCGCAAGTCGGCGGAGCGCGCCATGATCCGTTTTTCCAAGGCGGAGATCACGTTTATCTGCCAGTTTGTGGAGGAGAAGGCGGAGGATATGGAGGTCACGGAGATCCCCATCGCCCAGATGCACAACGTGGTGGAGGGCGCGCTGGAGAAGGTGAATCCCCAGGTGGCCAAGAGCTACCGGGATTACCGCAACTACAAGCAGGATTTTGTTCAGATGCTGGACGACGTTTACAAGAAGAGCCAGTCCATCATGTACATCGGCGACAAGGAGAACAGCAACACGGACAGCGCTCTGGTATCCACCAAGCGCAGCCTGATCTTCAACGAGCTGAACAAGTCCCTGTACCAGAAGTTCTTTATGACCGTGGAGGAGCTGCAGGCCTGCCGCGAGGGCTACATTTACATCCACGACATGTCCGCCAGGCGCGACACCATGAACTGCTGTCTCTTTGACGTGAAGTCCGTGCTCACCGGCGGTTTTGAGATGGGCAACCTCTGGTACAATGAGCCCAAGACATTGGACGTGGCCTTTGACGTGATCGGGGATATCGTGCTCAGCGCGGCCAGCCAGCAGTACGGCGGATTCACCGTGCCCAGCGTGGAGGAGATTCTGGCGCCCTACGCGGAAAAGTCCTACGAGCAGTACATTGAGAAATATCTGGACCTGGGCCTGACCGACGGGAAGGCCATGGAGGTGGCGTGGTGCGACGTGCAGCGCGACATGGAGCAGGGCTTCCAGGGCTGGGAGTACAAGTTCAACTCCGTCTCCTCCAGCCGCGGAGATTATCCCTTTATCACCATGACGGCGGGCACGGGCACCAGCCGCTTCGCTAAGATGGCTACCATCACCATGCTGAACGTGCGCAAGGGCGGCGAGGGCAAAAAGGGCCACAAGAAGCCGGTGCTGTTCCCCAAGATCGTGTTCCTCTACGACGAGAAGCTCCACGGCCCGGGCGGCGAGCTGGAGGACGTGTTCGAGGCGGGAATCGACTGTTCCAGCAAGACCATGTACCCGGACTGGCTGTCCCTGACCGGCAAGGGGTACATTTCCAGCATGTACAAACAGTACGGCAAGATCATTTCCCCCATGGGCTGCCGCGCCTTCCTCTCCCCCTGGTATGAGCGGGGCGGCATGTACCCGGCGGACAGCAAGGATGCGCCGGTGTTTGTGGGCCGTTTCAACATCGGCGTGGTGAGCCTGCACCTGCCCATGATCCTGGCGAAGGCCCGCCAGGAGAGCCGGGATTTCTTTGAGGTGCTGGACTATTACCTGGAGCTGATCCGCAGGATCCATATCCGCACCTACGCCTACCTGGGCGAGATGAAGGCCAGCACCAACCCGCTGGCTTACTGCGAGGGAGGATTTTACGGGGGCCATCTGGGGCTTCACGACAAGATCAAGCCGCTGTTAAAGACCGCCACCGCCTCCTTCGGGATCACCGCGTTCAACGAGCTGCAGCAGCTCTACAACGGCAAGTCCCTGGTGGAGGACGGAGCCTTTGCCCTGGAAACCCTGGAGCACATCAACCGGAAGGTGAACCAGTTCAAGGAGGAGGACGGCAATCTCTACGCCATCTACGCCACCCCGGCGGAGAACCTCTGCGGCCTGCAGGTGAAGCAGTTCCGCAACAAGTACGGGATCATTGAAAATGTTTCGGACCGGGAGTATGTGAGCAACGGTTTCCACTGCCATGTGACCGAGGAGATCACGCCCATTCAGAAGCAGGACCTGGAGTACCGGTTCTGGGAGCTGTGCAACGGCGGCAAGATCCAGTACGTGAAATACCCGGTGGGCTACAACAAGGAGGCCATCCGCACCTTGGTGCGCCGGGCTATGGCCATGGGCTTTTACGAGGGCGTAAACCTCGCCCTGTCCTACTGCGACGACTGCGGCCACCAGGAGTTGAATATGGACGTGTGCCCCAAATGCGGCAGCAAAAACCTGACGAAAATCGACCGCATGAACGGGTACCTGAGCTATTCCCGGGTGAAGGGCGACACGCGGTTAAACGAGGCCAAAATGGCGGAGATCGCAGAGCGGAAGAGTATGTAGGGCGATGGGAATATTTCTCTGCCCGGGCTTTTGGGGTTGCTTTTCCACGGAAAGTCTGTTAGGATAAAAGAGGAATAAAATTCATAAAAAAGGAAGTGAACACTCAGTGGAAGGTCGAAGTTGCAAGATGAAAGCGGACGAATCTGGATATGTGCATAGGCGTATGGATCAGGCGGTAGTCTGCTGGAGCAGGTTCGGCGGCTGCTGATTGGTGATGCCGTGAAACTGCCCGCAGCGGCAGAGCGGCGTTTGATAGAGGAGAAAGATCCGGCGTTTATGGAGAGGCGGCTGTTTCCCCGGTCAGGGGTGCGGCAGTCTCTCCTTTTGCGTGTGCGCAAATCCATGGTTTGCTTTCATCGGCCAAGACAGAAATTGTGCCGAGAGGAGAACGACATGGAGAAAATGATTGAAATGATGTTAAAGCTGGCGGAGGAGAAACAGTACCGCCGGTTAAAGGAGCTGCTGGCTGAGATGAATGAGGTGGATATCGCCGCCTTCATCGACGAGCTGGATTCGGAGAAAGCCGTGGTGGTGTTCCGGATTCTGCCGAAGGAGCTGGCGGCGGATGTATTTGCCTGCCTGTCCGTGGAGAAACAGCAGCATATTATCACCAGCATCACGGACCGCGAGGTGGCCACCATTATCGAGGACCTGTTTGTGGATGACGCGGTGGATATGTTGGAGGAGCTGCCCGCTACTGTGGTGAAAAAGGTTCTGCAGAACGCCAATCCGGACACCAGGGCCCTGATTAACCAGTTTTTAAACTACCCGGACAACAGCGCGGGCAGCATCATGACCGCGGAGTACGTGGGCCTGAAAAAGACCATGACCGTGAAGGAGGCCTTCGACTATATCCGCCGCCACGGCGTGGACAAGGAGACCATTTACACCTCCTATGTGATGAACGAGGCCAGGCAGCTGGAGGGCGTGGTCACGGTGCGCGACCTGCTGATGAACACGTATGAGACCGTGATCGGCGATATTATGGACACCCACGTGATCAAGGCGGTGACCACAGACGACCAGGAGGAGGTGGCGGACTGCTTCCAGAAGTACGGCCTTTTAAACCTTCCCGTGGTGGATCACGAGAACCGCCTGGTGGGCATCGTGACCGTGGACGACATCGTGGACGTAATCGAGCAGGAGGCCACGGAGGACTTCGAGAAGATGGCCGCCATGGCGCCCAGCGAGCGGCCGTACTTAAAGACCGGCGTGTTTCAGCTGGCCAAGAACCGTATTTTCTGGCTTCTGGTGCTGATGATCAGCAGCCTGATCACGGGCGGGATTCTGGCCAAGTACGAGAACGCCTTCGCGGTGCTGCCTTTGCTTGTGACCTTTATCCCCATGCTGACGGACACCGGCGGAAACGCGGGCAGCCAGAGCAGCACCCTGATCATCCGCGGCATGGCGGTGGGCGAGATCGAACCTGCGGACGTGTTCAAGGTGGTGTGGAAGGAGCTGCGCGTGGGCACCCTGGTGGGAGTTGTGCTGGCGGCGGTAAATTTTGTGCAGCTTTTGATCCGCTTCCCCGGCCAGCCCCTGGTCTGCGCCACCGTGGTGGTCAGCCTGATGGCCACTGTGATTCTGGCGAAAACCATCGGCTGTATGCTGCCGATGGCGGCCAAGGTTCTGCACATGGACCCGGCCATCATGGCGGCTCCGCTCATCACCACCATCGTGGACGCCTTAAGCCTGGTGATCTATTTCCAGCTGGCCTGCGCGCTGCTGGGACTGTAGGGGCAGGATTGCATAAAAGAAGAGCGGCGACGGAATCAGATATACCGTCGGCCGCTCTTTTTTGTATGGAGACAAAACGCTGCGCCCACATTCCCGGGGGGCTGTGCCCGGCCCTTTATCCCGGTTTTCAGGCGTCGTGCCTGCCGTCCGCCAGTCCCTTGATGTAGGCCATGGCCTTGTCTTTGCTGCGCGAGTCCAGGACATTGTAATGATCCAGAAGCGCCTTCTGGTTTTCCGTCAGCACGGTGGAGATTCCATCCCTCTTATAAAATTCGGCCATGGTAATTCCCATGGCCGAACAGACACGTCGAAGAGTGACAATACTGGGCGTAGTCGTTCGGCGAAAGAGGTTGCTTATGTTATTTGCGGAATCATTCATTTCCTTTGCCAGCTTGTAGTGGCTCCACCCGCGCTCTCTGCACAGTTCTTCAATCCGATCCAGTTCATAACTCATTCTTCCACCACCAAGACAAAATTCACGATACCCCGTGGTTATTGTACCCCAGGAACCGTTTAATTATCAGACTGAAAAAGCGTGTACAAATAGACACTTTATAGTGTATAATCTAGGGTAATCAAATAGTAGGAGGGGAGATTAATGAGTGGATGTATCATCGAAACTGAGCATTTCGTTGGGAGTCACATTGAAAAAATGGCAGAGGGCCCGTAGCTCGATGTCTGTGACCAGGCGAGTGCCCTTTTCGATTCTGAGTATGGTCAGATCATTGAAATCATAGCCGTTTAATTGCAGCTTGGCGGCCAGCGCCCGCTGGGAAAGGCCGCGCCGCTTCCGCAATGAGCGGATCGTATCGCCTATCAAATTTTTCTTTGTTTCCGAATTATAAGATATTTTCATTATTTACCTCACGTGATATGGAATTTTCTAATACTGAAGCGTTTATTAGATTGTAAGGAAATATTAATTGCCAAACACTTCTAATAGTGAAACACATCAAAATAAAATATGCATGATGAAAGGGAGAAGAGATGAACAAGATTTTGGAACAACTGGAGCAAGAGGAGATTATGGATTACAAAAAAGAACTGAAACAGTACCTGGATGAGATTCCGGATCAGTATTTTTATGAATTTTTCCATATCCGCTCTATGACGGATCCGGTCTACGACGGGATCAGCCGGGATTTGATGTCTCGGGGATACTATGCGCTGCTGGCCAGATTCTCGGAATTTCACAAGGATCTGAAGCGCTTTCTACATGAATATAACTGAATTTTGTGGAAAAATCATCTTCCGTATGGTAAACTAAGAAAAGCGGCCTTCGGGCCCTACCAATGAATACGGAGGGATATACAATGAAAAAGTTTCTGGATGAGTTTAAGGCGTTCGCCCTCAAGGGCAATATGATCGATCTGGCGGTCGGCATGATTATCGGCAGCGCGTTTACTTCCATTGTAAATTCGCTTGTCAACGACATTTTTATGCCCCTTCTGAGCCTGATCACCGGCAAGGTGGATTTCACCAACATGTTTATCGCGTTGGATGGGAATACATATGCTACGCTGACGGAGGCCAAGGAACTTTCTGTGGCTACCATTAATTACGGGTCCTTTATCACACAGACGATCAACTTTCTGCTGATGGCTTTGGTTGTGTTCATCACGGTGAAACAGGTCAATAAGCTGCGCAGCATGGGGAAGAAGCCGGAGGCGCCGGCCGCTCCCACGCAGAAGGAATGCCCGTACTGCCGCAGCATGATTCCGATCAATGCGGTGCGCTGCCCTCATTGTACCTCTCTGCTGGAAACATCTGAGGAAACGGAGAGAGAGTAAGTCATGCGTTATCACAATATCACGAAGGACGATATGCTCAACGGGGAAGGGCTGCGGGTGGTACTCTGGGTTGCCGGCTGCAGCCACAACTGTCCGGAATGCCACAATCCGGTGACCTGGGATATCCGGGGCGGAATTCCCTTTGACCAGGCGGCTAAGGACGAGCTGTTTGAGGAGCTTCAAAAAGACTATGTATCCGGGGTCACCTTAAGCGGCGGGGACCCGCTGCACCCGGACAACCGGGAGGAGACCGGCCGGCTGATCGATGAGATCTGCGACCGCTTTCCGGGAAAGACCATCTGGCTTTACACCGGCTACGACTGGGAGGAGATCTGCGGTCTGCCGTGTATCCGCAAGGTGGACGTGGTGGTGGACGGCGAGTTCGTGGCAGGGCTCAAGGACAACAGCCTCCAGTGGAAGGGCAGTTCCAACCAGCGGGTTATCGATGTGCAGAGGTCCCTTCTGACCGGCGCGGCGGTGACCCTTGACCGGAGCTGAGACAGCCGCCATGGAGCGGACGATTCGAATCATACAGAAAAGGTTAGGTTACAGACATGCAGAGAATTGCAAAATTTCACAAGGTAAGCTTTGAACAATTTTTGGGGGACTGGACGGACGCCTTCGGCGGAGTGTCTGCCGATGAGGCACGGGCGGTCTATGACGGGATCCGCCTTCCGGCCAGAGCCACCGCCGGTTCGGCGGGATACGACTTTTTTACCCCGGTCGCCGTGACCGTCGCGCCGGGCGAGTCCGTGAAAATCCCCACTGGAGTCCGGGTTGAGATGGAGGAGGGCTGGGTGCTGTCCATTTTCCCGCGCAGCAGCCTGGGCTTTAAATACCGCCTCCAGCTGAACAACACCGTGGGCATCATCGACAGCGATTATTTTTATTCGGATAATGAAGGGCATATGTTTATCAAGATGACCAATGATTCCAGAGAGGGAAAAACGGTGGAGCTGGCCGCAGGAATGGCCTTTGCCCAGGGTATTTTCCTCCCCTATGGTATCACGGTGGACGACGATTGCACAAGCACGCGCAACGGCGGCTTCGGCAGCACGGATGCGAGGTAGGAAATGAGCAGAAACAGTGGAAATATCCGCTACAGCGAGCGGCGTCCCTACGATTCGGGGCGGAATCCGCGCCTGGACCGGGAACGGCGGGCCGCGCGCAAGCGCAGGAGAAGGAACCGGCTGGTCAAGGGACTTATCGCGTGGGCGGTCTGCATTTTGCTGGTGGTGCTGGTGGCCTTCGCCACTGTGCGCGTACTTGGCAATATGTCCACGTCCAAGCAGCGGGAGCTGCGGGCCGCGGGAATTGAAAAGCTGGATGCCGGGGACTTTGCCGGGGCGATTGCGGATTTTGACCAGGCGCTGGCTGTGATGGACAAGGACACCGGCGAGATGGCGGTGGATGTGCTGCGCTACCGGGCTGAGGCGGAGTACCGCCTGGAGGACTACGAGGCGGCGTACTACAGCTACAAGCTTCTGATGGAGCGGGACGCCAAAAATCTGCAGTATTGGTACATGGCCAGCATGTGCTGCGCGGCCATGGGCGATGCAGACCAGGCGGTGGAGTTGTACGACTATGTGCAGCGGACCGGCGGGGATGCAAAGAAGCCGGTGGAGGGGCGTTTGAACGCGCTTCTGTCCGTCGGGGCGGCCTGCGTGAAAACGGGCGCCTACGATCAGGCCATGAGTCTGTACGAAAATGCGCTGAGGGATGGGCTGGACGATGGGAAAATCTATTTGCAGATGGGTTTATGCCAGATGGCTGAAGAGAATTACAAGGACGCTGCTGATTCGTTTGACCAGGGGAAAGTGAAGGCGTCAGAGGATCGGGAGCTGCTTCGGGAACTTTCGTATAACCGGGCGGTGTGCAGCGAATACTTATACAAGTACGACGAAGCCCTGAAGCTGTTCGAGGAGTACAATAAGAGCTTCGGACCGGATGAGCGGGCGGAGCATGAGATCGCATTTTTAAAGAGCCGGTAAGGCGTTTGGCAGCCGGAGCGGTAAATTCGGAATAAGAGGTAGTATGGCAGAATTATTTGATTTGAAAGAGACTGAGGAGCGGGTGGTCCTGATCGCGGTGAGCACCGGGGACGGGGACGACGCGGAGGCCTCCTTAAAGGAGCTGGCGGAGCTGGTGAAAACGGCCGGAGCCGTGACCGTGGACAAGGTGATTCAGAACCGCGAGAAGGTGCACCCGGGCACGTATCTGGGCAAGGGTAAGATCGAGGAGGTCAAGGATCTGGTCTGGGAGCTTGACGCCACCGGCGTGGTTTGCGACGACGAGCTGAGCCCCGCCCAGCTTAAGAACCTGGAGGCGGCATTGGACACCAAGGTGATGGACCGCACCATGGTGATCCTGGACATTTTCGCTTCCAGGGCCCACACCCGGGAGGGGAAGATCCAGGTGGAGCTGGCCCAGCTCAAATACCGGGCCGCGCGCCTGGTGGGCATGCGCGCCTCCCTGTCCCGCCTGGGCGGCGGCATCGGCACCAGGGGACCGGGCGAGAAGAAGCTGGAGGTGGACCGGCGCCTGATCCACGAGCGCATCGGGCAGCTGAAAGCGGAGTTGGAGGATGTGAAACGCCACCGTGAGGTGACCCGGCAGCAGCGGGAGCAGGGCTGCGCCGTCAGCGCGGCCATCGTGGGCTACACCAACGCGGGTAAATCCACCCTGTTAAACCATCTGACTGACGCGGATATCCTGGCGGAGGACAAGCTGTTCGCCACCCTGGATCCCACCACCAGAAGCTTTACCCTGCCGGGGGACCAGCAGATTCTGCTGACGGACACCGTGGGTTTTATCCGCAAGCTGCCCCACCACCTGATCGAGGCGTTTAAGAGCACCCTGGAGGAGGCCAAGTACAGCGATATCATCCTCCATGTGGTGGACTGCTCCAACCCGCAGATGGACATGCAGATGCACGTGGTGCGGGAGACGTTGAAGGACTTGGAGATCGTGGACAAGACGGTGGTCACGGTGTTCAACAAGACGGACCGCTTAAGAGCCCTGGTGGAGTCCGGCGAGGCCGGGCCTTTAGCCCAGCTGCCCAGAGATTTCTCCGCGGACTACCAGGTGCGCATCTCGGCCAAGACCGGGGAGGGCTTGGACGAGCTGTGCGGCATTCTGGAGCAGATCATCCGCCGCCGCCGGGTTCACCTGGAGAAGGTTTACCCCTACTCCCAGGCCGGCCGGATCCAGACCATCCGCAAGTACGGCCAGCTCCTGAAGGAGGAGTACACGGAGGACGGGATCGCGGTGGAGGCGTATGTGCCGGCCGAGTTGTTTGGGAAATTGTATGCGGATTAGTGGATAGAGACGTCTAACCACCCGCAAACCACGCAGCTACAAGGCTTTCCGCGAATTATAAGCAGAGGTAATAAAACACAATATCTTGATCGGCATAAAAAGTTGATCATAGATATTGTGTTTTTGTTTTGGGTCTGCTATAATGGGTGAAGTGGCGGACTGACAGAGAGACGGAAACACCGATTGTCGTCAACGGATCGTGGATCCGGGGATTTTCGGAGCAAATGGAATGGGCTGCCGGCGTAGCCGGCGGGCCATTATGTCTTATGGGATAAAAGCCGGGGGCCATTATCATCGGACAAGGGTCGAAAGGAGTTATGTTTGTAATGATTGAAGTTGTGAAACGTGATGGGGAGATAGCCGAATTCAGCCTGAACAAGATCACCGAGGCGATCAAGAAGGCGTTTAAGGCCACGAAGAAGGATTATAACAACGAAATTCTGGAGTTGCTTTCGCTGCGCGTAACCGCGGATTTCCAGGGCAAGATGACGGAGGGCCGTATTTCCGTGGAGGAGATTCAGGACAGTGTGGAGCACGTGCTGGAGCAGACCGGTTACACAGATGTGGCGAAGGCATACATTTTATATAGAAAACAGCGCGAGAAAATCCGCAACATGAACAGCACCATCCTGGACTACAAGGACGTGGTGAACAGCTATGTGAAGGTTGAGGACTGGCGTGTGAAGGAGAATTCCACCGTGACTTACTCCGTTGGCGGACTGATCCTGAGCAATTCCGGCGCTGTGACGGCCAACTACTGGCTCAGCGAGATCTACGACCACGAGGTGGCGGAGGCCCACCGGAACGCGGACATCCATATTCACGATCTGTCCATGCTCACCGGCTACTGCGCGGGCTGGTCCTTAAAGCAGCTTCTGCAGGAGGGACTGGGCGGGATCACCGGAAAGATCACCTCCTCCCCGGCCAAGCACCTGTCCGTGCTGTGCAACCAGATGGTCAACTTCCTCGGCATTATGCAGAACGAGTGGGCCGGAGCCCAGGCGTTCTCCTCCTTTGATACATACCTTGCCCCCTTTGTGAAGGTGGACAACTTAAGCTACTCCGAGGTTAAGAAGTGCATCGAGTCCTTTATCTACGGCGTGAACACCCCCAGCCGCTGGGGCACCCAGGCTCCCTTCTCCAACATCACCCTGGACTGGACGGTTCCCAATGATCTGGCGGAGCTGAACGCAATCGTGGGCGGCAAGGAGATGGACTTCAAGTACAAGGACTGCAAGGCGGAGATGGATCTGATCAACAAGGCCTTCATCGAGACCATGATCGAGGGCGACGCCAACGGGCGCGGCTTCCAGTACCCCATCCCCACCTACTCCATTACCAATGATTTCGACTGGTCCGATACGGAGAACAACCGCCTGCTGTTCGAGATGACGGCCAAGTACGGCACCCCGTATTTCTCCAACTATATCAACAGCGATATGCAGCCCAGCGACGTGCGCAGCATGTGCTGCCGCCTGCGCCTGGACCTGCGTGAGCTGCGCAAGAAAACCGGCGGCTTCTTCGGCTCCGGCGAGAGTACCGGCTCCGTGGGCGTTGTGACCATCAATATGCCCCGCATCGCTTACCTGTCCAAGGATGAGAAGGATTTCTACGAGCGCCTGGACCACATGATGGACGTGTCCGCCCGCTCCTTAAAGACCAAGCGTGAAGTGATCACCAAGCTGCTGGATCAGGGCCTGTACCCCTACACCAAGCGGTATCTGGGAACATTTTCCAATCACTTCTCCACCATCGGCCTGATCGGCATGAACGAGGCCGGACTGAACGCCAGGTGGGTGCGCAAGGATATGACCGATCCGGAGTGCCAGAAGTTCACCAGGGATGTTTTAAACCATATGCGTGAGCGCCTGTCCGACTACCAGGAGATGTACGGCGACCTGTACAACCTGGAGGCGACCCCGGCTGAGTCCACCACCTACCGCCTGGCCAAGCACGACAAGAAGCATTATCCCGACATCATCACCGCCGGGGCCGAGGGGGATACGCCCTACTATACCAACAGTTCCCATCTGCCGGTGGACTACACCGCGGATGTGTTCGACGCCCTGGACATCCAGGATGAACTGCAGACCCTGTACACCTCCGGCACGGTGTTCCACGCGTTCCTGGGTGAGAAGCTGCCCGACTGGAAGGCGGCCGCCAATCTGGTACGCACCATTGCGGAGAACTACAAGCTGCCCTACTACACCATGTCGCCCACTTACTCCATCTGTAAGTCCCACGGATACCTGGCCGGCGAGCATTTCACCTGCCCGGTCTGCGGAGCCAAGGCGGAGGTTTACAGCCGGATTACGGGATACTACCGTCCGGTGCAGAACTGGAACGAGGGAAAGACCCAGGAGTACAAGAACCGCACCAACTACGACATCCACGGTTCCAAGCTGAAACACGGCGTCTCCCACATCAAGCCGGAGAGCCGCTGCAATGCGGAGGAGCAGAAGGCGGCGTCCAAGGGAGAGGTGAAGGCGGATACCGGCCTGTTCCTGTTCACCACCAAGACCTGCCCCAACTGCAAGGCTGCCAGGGAGTTCTTAAAGGGCATGAACTACCGCGTGATCGACGCCGAGGAGCATCCGGAGCTGGCGGAGAAGTTCAACATTTTCCAGGCCCCCACGCTGGTGGTGGATTTTGAGAACGACGGCATCGTCCAGAAGTTTGCCGGAGCTTCCAATATCAGGAAATTTGTGGAGCAGAACAAGGAGATCCTTCGGGTTTCCGTTTGATAAACGATCCGTTTAATATTGGGAAATGAACGGCCGGCGCAGCTGGAGACAGCTCTGCGCCGGCTTTTTGTCCGCCGGGGGGCAAGGGATGGAGCGGGATTCGCGGCTTGTGATTTGAAGTGGGATATGATATAATATAAAGCATTTAACGGCGGAAACGGACATGCGAAGGAGGATTTATGGATCTGATTTTTTGGTTTATGGGGGGCCTGTGTATTGCGGAGGGCATCGATTTGTTCATGGGCAAGGATTTTATGATTTTTGTGGGGACAAACGTTGATAAAAGCGACTATGATGTGGATAAAGTGTACGCGGTTGAGAAATGGCTGTTCCTGGCCGACGCGCTGCTGAGTTTTGCCATGGCTTCCCACATCTTGTCCGAGCCGTTGGAATGGGTCTGTATGGCGGTGTTCGGTTTGACGCTGGTGGCCCATGTGTATGTGTTTAAGAGCAAGCGTTTCCGGAAGGAGCCGGGGAGCGGGAAAAAGAAGAAATGATCAGGAGAGGGCTGCTGGGCAGTGCACGCTGCGGGAGGAGCGCCGGTAATCGGACGGCGTTTGACCGGAAAAGGGCATTGGCAGCAGCCTTTGCATGAATATGAGAAACGCAGTGTCACAAAACGCCGCGGTTTAAAAAACCGCAGTTACTGGATCTTCGCCTTATCCAGAGCGGTCTGGATGGCTTTTAACAGCGCGGCCGAGGTGTAGCGGGACTGGCTGGAGTATGTAAGGTTTTCCAGGGACTGGGTGCTCACGATCTGGTCCGCCAGCTCGTCGAGCGTGGGCTGCATCAGCGGGTACATGGTGGTGACTGCTTCGCTTAAGGGCACCAGGGAAACGGAGCTGATCCGGTTGGCATCCACGGCCACCTGCACGTTTACGTCCTGGTTTCCCAGATTCAGGGAGGCGCTGTAGACGCCGGGGATATAGCTGGCCGCTTCACTGCCGGCTGTATCTTTTTTGGGACGGAACATAATGAGGCACAGGGTGACGAGCAGAATAGCCAGGCCCACGAAGATCCCGGTGTAGATAATCTCTTTCATGCGCAGCACGACGATTTTGGTTTTGGAGCTCATAGATAAAACCTCCGGTACAATTTGTTATAGCTTATGAGCGGAGGGGAAGAAATATGAGCGGCATCGCAGCAATACATTCGATTGGAAGCGACAGGAGGAAAAAACGTGGCGTTACAATTTGTTTTCGGCGGTTCCGGTTCCGGAAAAACCCGCTATCTGTATGAGCAGGCCATCCGGCTGTCCCTGGAACAGCCGGACCGGCGTTTTCTGGTGGTGGTGCCGGAGCAGTTTACCATGCAGGCCCAGAAGGAGATCATCCGCCTGCACCCAAGGCACGGCATCATGAACATCGACGTCCTGAGCTTCAAGCGCCTGGCCTACCGGGTGTTCGACGAGCTGGCGGTGAAAATGCCGGTGGTGCTGGACGATATGGGAAAATCCATGGTCCTGCGCCGGGTTTCCGGCCGGAAAAAGAGCGGTCTTGGCCTCTACGGCAGCCATCTGGGGCAGGCGGGTTTCATCAACCAGCTGAAATCCCAGATTTCCGAGCTCTGCCAGTACGGAATTACGCCTCAGGATCTGGAGCAGCTGCAGGGGGAGACGGAGAACCCGCTGTTGAAACAGAAGCTGGGGGATCTGGGGCTGATCTTTCAGGAATTCAAGGATTATATTGCGGATCACTATATCACGGCGGAGGAGATTCTGGATATTTTGTGCCGGGAACTGCCGCGCTCGGAGATGCTGAAAAACAGCGTGATTTTCCTGGACGGGTACACGGGCTTTACGCCGGTTCAGTACCGGATTGTGGAGTTGTTTATCACCCACGCCCTGGACGTGGTCTGCGCGGTGACGGTGGATTACCGGGCGGACCCCTACCGGGAGAGCGGGATTCAGAACCTGTTTTATATGAGTAAGCACACAGTCTGCCGTCTGGCGGCCATGGCGAAGGCCGGAGGGGTGGAGCTTAAGGAGGATGTGATTCTGGACCGGCGGCCTGCCTGGCGTTTTGCCCAGAGCCCGGCCCTGGACTTCCTGGAGCAGAACCTGTACCGGTACAACGGGAGGGCCTGGAAGGGAGAACAGGATCAGGTGAAGCTCTTCTGCGGCCAGACGCCGGAGGAGGAAGTGCGCTATGTGAAGAGCCGCATCGAAAGCCTGGTGCGGGAGCAGGGGCTGCGCTACCGGGATATGGCGGTGGTGACCGGCGACCTGGCGGCCTACGGGCGGGAGATCACCCGCCAGTTTGACCAGGCGGGAATTCCGTTTTTCATGGACGACAAGAAGAGCATCCTGGAAAACCCCATGGTGGAGCTGATCCGCGCGGTGCTGGAGGCGGTGCGGGACTTCTCGTATGAGAATGTGTTCCGGTATCTGAAGACGGGGTTGGTGTATGACAGGGGGGCTGTTGGGGAGGTAGGTGCGGAATCCGGCGGGGAGACTGTTGGGGCGGCAGGAGCGGAATCCGGCGGGGAGGCCACCGGAGCGGCGGGAGCGGATTCCGGCGGGGAAGCTGTTGGAGCAGCGCGTGCGGATATCGGCGGGGAGGCCACCGGTGCGGCGGGAGCGGATTACGGCGGAGAAGCTGTTGGAACGGCGTGTACGGATACCGGAGAAGAGGCCGTCGGAGTGGCGCGTCCGAATTCCGGCGGGGAGGCCACCGGGGCGGCGTGTACGGATACCGGCGATGAGGCCATCGACTGGGAGGAAGCCAGCGACGGCGAGCTGGCGGACGTTTTATTGGAGGGAACCGGGGGAGGCGCCGGCCGGCGTTACAGCCGGGAGGAAGCCGCGGTTATGACGGACCGGCTGGAAAACTATGTCCGGGCGCTGGGGATCAATGGCTGGAAGCGCTGGGACAGCCAGTGGGAGGCGCAGTTTAAGGGCGCGGAAAATTTGAATCTGCAGGAGCTGAACGATTTCCGCCAATGGATTCTTGCGCCCCTGCGCCCCCTGCGGGAGGCCATGTCAAAGGACGCCACGGTGGCTTCCGTGACCCAGGCCCTGCGGACCTATCTGGAATCCATGGAGCTTAAGGAAAAGCTGGAGGAGTACCAGGCGTATTTTGCCGCCCGGGGCCTCCGGGGGGATGAGAATCTGGCCAGGGAGTACGGCCAGGTGTATGACAGGGTGGAGGAACTCTTTGAGCGTCTCACCGGTCTATTGGGCGATGAGAAGGCGGAGCGCAAGAGCTATGCCCAGATTCTGGATGCCGGCTTTGGGGAGATTCAGGTGGGCGTGATCCCGGCCACCATCGACCAGGTGATGGTGGGCGATATCACCCGCACCCGTCTGGACGGCGTGCAGGTGCTGTTCTTTGTGGGCGTCAACGACGGCGTGGTGCCCCAGCGTAAGAACGGCGGCAGCCTGTTGGGCGACCGGGACCGGGAATTTTTCAAGGCGCACCGCCTGGAGCTGGCTCCCACGGCCCGGGAGGACGGCTGTATGCAGAAATTTTACCTGTATCTCATGCTCTCCAAGCCCTCCCGGCGTCTGGTGATCACCTACGCGGGGCGCAGCTCGGACGGTAAGAGCCTGAGGCCCTCCGTGCTTTTGGGCGAGGTTTACAAGCTGTTTCCCGGCCTGACGGCGGAGGACGGTTCCACCGTGAAATGGCCGGTGCAGACGCCCAGGGACGGCAAGGAGACGCTGATTCAGGGATTAAAGACCTACCGGGATTTAAAGGAGCCGGACGCTGCGGACGGCGCGGAGCAGGATTCGCAGTGGGAGCGGAAATTTCTGGAGCTGTACCGGTGGTTCTTTGGGCAGGAGGATTACCGGGAAGAGGTGAAAATGCTGGTACAGGCGGCATTTTACTCCTATGAGGAGCGTGGAATCGGCCGGGCGGCGGCGCGGGCGCTGTATGGGAAAATTTTACAGGGCAGTGTTACCCGGCTGGAACAGTACGCCTCCTGCGCTTACGCCCATTTTCTGCGGTACGGGCTGGAGCTGATGGAGCGCCGGGAGTACGAACTGGAGGCGGTGGACATGGGAAACCTGTTCCACCAGTCCATTGACCGGTGTTTCCAGGTGATGAAAGCCCAGGGGCGGGACTGGCGCAACCTGACCGAGGAGGGACGCCAGGGGTTGGTGAAAGAGAGCGTGTCCCAGGTGGTGGCGGATTACGGCAATACCATCATGATGAGCAGCGCCCGATACGCTTACCTGGCCGGGCGGGTGGAGCGGATGACGGACCGCACCATCTGGGCTCTGGCCGAGCAGGTGAAGCGGGGAGATTTTGAGCCTGCGGGATTTGAGGTGTCCTTCTCAGCGGTGGATAATTTAAAGGCAATGCGCATCGCCCTGTCGCCGGATGAGGAGTTGCAGCTCAGAGGCCGCATCGACCGGATGGATATTTGCGAGGACGGCGGAACGCTCTATGTGAAGATCATCGATTACAAGTCAGGCGGCACCAGCTTTGATCTGGCGGCTCTGTACTACGGGCTGCAGCTTCAGCTGGTGGTGTACCTGGATGCGGCTCTGGAGATGGAGGAGCGGAAGAATCCGGGCAAGGAGGTGGTGCCCGCGGGAATCTTCTACTACAACATTCAGGACCCCCTGGTGGAGAAGAAGGCAGCCATGACGCCGGAGGAGATTGAGCAGCAGATTCTGCGCCAGCTGCGCATGAACGGCCTGGTAAACCGGGAGCTGGAGGTGATCCGCCACCTGGACCGGGAAATTGAGACCCAGTCCGATGTGATCCCGGTGGCCCTGAAAGCTGGGCTGATCCAGGAGAGCCGGTCCTCCGTTGCCAGCGGAAAACGTTTTGAACAGTTGAAGTCTTATGTAAATCAGAAGCTGCGCACCGCGGGCCGGGATATTCTGGAGGGCGACACCTCCTTAAAGCCCTATAAGAATAGCGCCCGCACCGCCTGCGACTACTGTCCCTACCACGCGGTCTGCGGTTTTGACACCAAGACCGCGGGATACGGCTACCGGAAACTGAAGGCGTTGAAGCCGGAGGAGATCTGGGAGGAATTGGGAACGGAAGATCGGGCGGAGACAGATGGGGAGTAGAGAAAAGCAGAGCGGTATCCCGCAGATTCAGACAGAAAGGAACCTAGATAAATGGCAGTGAAATGGACTGAGAAACAGCAGCAGGTGATCGACAGCCGCAACCGGAATCTGCTGGTATCCGCGGCGGCGGGCTCCGGCAAGACGGCGGTGCTGGTGGAACGGATCATCCGCATGATCAGTGAGGGCGAGCATCCCCTCAACATCGACCAGCTGCTGGTGATGACCTTTACCAACGCGGCGGCTGCGGAGATGCGGGAGCGGGTCGGCGCGGCGGTGGACAAGCTGTTGACCGTCTGCCCGGACGACGAGCATCTGTGGCTGCAGGGGGCGCTGATTCCACAGGCGCAGATTACCACCATCGACAGCTTTTGTCTGAATCTGATCCGCAACCATTACAGCAGTCTGGAGATCGATCCGGCTTTCCGTATCGGCGACGAGGGGGAGCTGGCCCTGATGCGGGCGGACGTGATGAAGGAAATGCTGGAGCGGCATTACCAGGAGGGCGGCGAGGATTTTGCGGCCTTTGTGGAGCAATTCGGCCGCGGCAAGTCCGACGCCGGGATCGAAGATGTGATTCTGCAGGCCTGGCAGTTCTCCCAGAGCCACCCATGGCCCATGGAGTGGGTGGCCGCATGCAGGGAGGAGCTGCGGGAGGAGACGTTGGAGCAGATCGAGCAGAGCCCTTGGATGCAGTTTATCCTTCGGGATGTGCAGCTGCAGATGGAGGAGCTGGAAATCCAGCTGGGTGAGGCCATCGACATTTGCCGGGAGGAGAACGGCCCTCTGGCTTACGAGCCCATGCTGGTGAACGACAGGCGGCAGATTCGGGCGGTGCGGGAGGCCGCCGGGAAGGGGAACTACCGGGGACTGTACGAAGAATTGGGAAATATTTCCTTTGGCCGCCTGGCTGCGATCCGCAGCAAGGAGGTGGACCAGGAGAAAAAGGCCTATGTGTCCGCCTGCCGGGACCGGGCCAAGAAGGCGGTTGCCAAATGCCAGGAGAACTACGGCGTCCAGAGCCCGGAGGAGATGGTGGAGGCGGTAAGGGGAACCGCCGGGGTTATTTCCACGCTGCTGGACCTGACTGAGGACTTCGACCGCTGCTACCGGGAGAAGAAGCGGGACCGGAACGTGCTGGATTTCAATGATCTGGAACATTTGGCATTGGAAGTGCTGATGGAGCCGGTGCCGGGGGAGGAAGCGGTGAACACCAAAGAACCGGCCGCCGAGCCCTCCCGGCGCGTGCCTTTCCGGCCGGTTAAGCGCCGCCCAACCGCGGTGGCGGACGAGCTGGCGCGCCAGTTCGAGGAGATTCTGGTGGACGAGTACCAGGACAGCAACAATGTGCAGGAAACGCTGATCACCAGCATTTCCCGGGAGCGCTGGGGGAAACCCAACGTATTTATGGTGGGGGATGTGAAGCAGAGCATTTACCGGTTCCGTCTGGCGCGCCCGGAGCTGTTTATGGACAAGTACGAGCGGTATTCCGTCTCCGAGAGCCTGCACCAGAAAATCGAACTGCACCAGAACTTCCGCAGCCGGGCCACGGTGTTGGACAGCGTGAACGATGTATTTTACAAGATCATGACCAGGGCGCTGGGGGGAATCCGCTATACGGAGGAGACGGCCCTGCACCCAGGGGCACAGTTCGCGCCGGGCGAGCGGACCGGCACGCCCACGGAACTGCTTTTGGTGGATACAGGGGCGGACGCCCTGAAGCAGCTGGACGAGGAGGCGATGGACTACACGGCCAAGGAGCTGGAGGCCCGCATGGCCGCCATCCGCATCCGGGAGCTGATGGACCCGGAAAACGGCCTGATGGTCTGGGATAAGGGCGCGGAGGAATACCGGCCGGTCCGCCTTGGGGATATGGTGATCCTGTTGAGGAGCCTGAGCGGCTGGTCCGAGGTCTTTGTCAACGTGCTGATGAACGAGGGGATTCCCGCCTACGCGCAGACGAAAACCGGGTATTTCAATACCGTGGAGGTGGAGACGGTCCTAAGCCTTCTGGCCGTGGTAGACAACCCGATGCAGGACATTCCTCTGGCCGCGGTGATGAGGTCCCCCATGGTTTCCATGACGGACGAGGAGATGGCATGGCTCGTGGCGGCCTACAAGCGCGCGCCCGAAAAGGGCCAGGACCGGGGCGTGTACGGTGCCTTTATGCACTGGAAGGAAAATGGCGGGGAAGGCGTGGACGCGCCTGAGGAGGCCGTGCGGTCTATCGGGGAGAAGCTGGCATGTCTGGAAACGCTTCTGGAGGGCCTGCGCCGGGACGCCCGCTATCTGCCGGTCCACCAGCTTTTGTACCGGGCCTTTGAGGCCAGCGGTTACTACGATTACGTGTCCGCCATGCCGGCCGGGGAGACCAGAAGGGCCAATCTGGACATGCTGGTGGAGAAGGCCATCGCCTACGAGGCCACCAGCTACAAGGGCCTGTTCCATTTTATCCGCTACATCGAGAAGCTGAAGAAATACGACACGGATTTCGGAGAGGCAAATGTCGCCGGCGAGCAGGCGGACACGGTGCGCATCATGAGCATCCACAAGAGCAAGGGCCTGGAGTTCCCGGTGGTGTTTCTGGCCGGAATGGGAAAGCGTTTTAATAAACAGGACGCCTACGGGGCCGTCCTGCTGGACGCGGACCTTGGGCTGGCTGCGGATTATCTGGATTTAAAACAGCGCCTGAAAATGCCCACGCTGAAAAAGCAGGCTCTGAAGCGGCGCATGGAGCTGGAATCCATGGGCGAGGAGCTGCGGGTACTCTATGTGGCCATGACCCGGGCCAAGGAAAAGCTGATCATGACGGCCACGGACCGCTCTCTGGGGTCAAAGCTGGAAAAATGGGCCCAGGTGCCGCTGGCGGACGGGGCGATCCCATACACCATTTTGTCGGCCGCCGGTTCGTTCCTGGACTGGCTGCTGATGAGCGCCTGCGACGGCACGATCCAGAAGCGCCAGATTCCCCTGACCGGGCTGGTGGGCATGGAAATCCGCCGCCAGGCTTCGCGCCAGGTCTCCCGTGAGGAGTTGCTGACCCTGGACACGGATACGGTCTATGACCCGGAGGCGGCGGGGCAGTTGGCGGATGCGCTGAACTACCGGTATCCCTACGGGGGAGACACCGGCCTCTACGCCATGCTGTCCGTGTCGGAGCTGAAAAAGCAGGGACAGGTGGGGCAGGACGAGGAGGAGATCGGCAGAGGAAGGCTTCTGGGAATCGAAGGGGAAGCGCGCATTTTGGGAGATGTCTGGACTGACGGCGTGGGAGAGGTTGGCTCGGAACGATCCGGAACCGCTGGTGGGAGAGCGGTTGGCTCGGAACGGACCGGAGCCGCCGGTGGGAGAGAGGTTGGCTCGGAACGGGCCGGAGCCGCCGGTGGGGGAGAGGCTGGTCTGGAACGGGCCGGAACTGTCGACGGGAGAGAGGTTGGTCTGGAACGGGCCGGAACCGTCGGCGGGAGAGCGGTCGGTCTGGAACGGGCCGGAGCCGCCGGCGCGGCCCGCGGAACGGCCTATCACCGGGCGCTGGAATGCCTGGATTTTGGGAAGCTGCACAGCCGGGAGGACGTCCGCGCGGCCTTGAAATCCCTTCTGGAAACCGGATACCTGGAGCAGGAAGCCTATGACGCGCTGGATGAAATGGTTATTTTTACCATGTTGAACAGTCCGCTGGGGCAGCGCATGGCCGAGGCGCAGCGGGGCGGAAGGCTTCACCGGGAGCAGCAGTTCATCATCGGAATCCCGGCCCGGGAGATGGGCCGCGGCGATTCCCGGGAGCTGGTGCTGGTTCAGGGCGTGATCGACGCCTACATGGAGGAAGAGGACGGCCTGGTGTTGATCGATTACAAGACGGACCGGGTGCCCGGAGGGCGCGCCGGACGGGAACGTTTGGCGGAGCGCTACCGGCAGCAGGTGGCCTATTATCAGAGGGCTTTGGAGCAGCTGACGGGAAAAAAAGTCAAGGAGAACATAATTTACTCATTGACATTACAGGAAAGTGTCTTATTATAGTATGTAATATCATTTTAAAGCAGAAAGGGCGAGGGCTATGGAAAAGAGACTGAGAGGGCTTTTGGATCAGGCGGCTTCACAGCACAGCAGAAACCAGGGCAGGCAGATTGTCAGGAGATGGCAGGCCAAGGCGTGGACGCTGTTGATTCTGTGTATCCTGGCCTGTTTGCTGTCGATCTATTATCTTTGGAGACCGTGGCGTTTTCTGGCTATGGCGGGTATCGCGGCGGTATTTGCCTTTGGCATGTACCTGCTGGTCCGCGGCTACAACCGGTTGATCGTCAGCCTGGTCTGCGATCAGTGCGATCCCAGCCTGGCGCTGGGGGTGATGCGAGAGGCGGACCGCGGCCCCCTTTTAGGGCTGTTTGTCAACCGCAACGTGGAGACCGTGGCCGCGGTGCTCAACTGCATGATGCTGGAAGGCCGTGAGGACGAGGCCCGCCAGGCCATGAAGGAGCTGGAGCTTCACTCCCGGGCCTGGGATTACCGCAGAACCGTGCTGCTGTGCGACTATCATTTTATGAAAAAGGACAGCATGGAGATCGACAAGGAGTACGGAGCCCTTGGGAAATTCGCCGCCGCAGGCTACCGCGACGCCAGACAGAATTTCAAGTGGATGCACGATATGCAGCGGATGACCGAGCTGGAAGATTTCTACGACTACACCCGGGAACCGGAGAAAAAGCAGAAATACCGGGAGGAGCTGACCGCCCTGCTGGAGGAAAAAATCCGCATGAGCCACAACAAGGCCCAGCGGCTGCAGATGATGTTCCGCCTGGCTCAGATCGAGTTCAAGGAGGAAGAGTACGACCGCGCGGCCAGACTTTTGGAGGAGATCGCCAGGGAGGGGAATACCCTGGGCGTGGCCGGGCAGGCCCAGCAGATGCTCTCGCGACTGTACCGGTGACGGATGGAAGATGAGCGCCGTTTGTCCGTGAAGGGAATGAAAAGACTGGTAAAAAATGGGAGTCCATATCGCCGGGAAGGGGATGTGGGCTCCTTTTTAAAACGTATTTTAGAAAAGATTTTCATTCCATTTTGGTGTATTTTCTGAGCTGAGCCTCGACGTCACGGCCGCTATATAGAATGCGGATCACTGTAACAACGGCTTTTTCGGGATTAGGAATAGATACAAAATTTGAAAATAGCTGAACGCAAGCTGACGCATAAGGCCGCCCCCATCCGCTCCTTCCGCCCACCTCCTTGTATCCCCCCACCCAGCTCCCCGCAGAATTTCCCCACGAACACATTGCATTTTTACACCCTCGAATGTATAATGAAAACCGGTACCTGACAGTTTACCAGAGTAAAGGAGTACACATGATTCAATTAGAGAGAACCAGCGTGATGAACCTGGAGAACGCAATCAGGGGCGCGCGCAATCCCATGAACAGCTGGGGGAGGATGGACAGCGGCTACGACGAGGACGGTCAGTTCGTGCTGGGGCCCAACGACCTGGATCTGGCCCGGAGGCTGCGCAAGGCCGGAAGCGACCACCGCAAGTTCCTGCGCCAGGTGTTCGTTTCCGTGGACGTCACCGCCCCGCTGTACTGGTGGAAGGAGTACGACACCTACAAGGTGGCCACCGTGGCCAACTCCACCAGCACCATGCATAAAATACACAGCAAACCCTTCGAGCTCAGCGATTTCAGCTGCGACCACATGACGGAGGGAACCCTGGCATATTTTGAGACCGTGATCGCAAAGCTGGAGGAGATCCGGCTGCGCTACGTGAACGAGGGAAAGAACAAGGAGGACTGGTACGATTTAATCCAGCTGCTTCCCTCCAGCTACAACCAGATGCGCACCTGCACCTTCAACTATGAGACGCTGATCAACATATATTTCGCCAGAAGGAACCATAAGCTTCTGGAGTGGCACACCTTCTGCGACTGGATTCTCACCCTTCCTTACGGTAAGGAGCTGATCGCGGCGGAGGAGGAAGAGGCGTGAAGTACATCGCTGCGCAGGGAAGCGGCAGGAAGCACAAAACGGCGCAGTAGGAAGCGGAATGAAGCATAATGCAGTGAAGGAGGATACGGCATGAACCTGATCGTTGCAGTTGATCAAAACTGGGCCATCGGAAAGGACGGCCGCCTGCTGGTGAACATCCCCGCGGACCGGCAGCTGTTTATGAAGGAGACCACCGGCAAAACCGTGGTCATGGGCCGCAAGACCCTGGAGAGCCTTCCGGGCGGCCAGCCCCTTGGAAAGCGGGAAAACATCGTGCTGACCCGGGACGAGAACTACCGGGTAAAGGGCGCTGCGGTCTGCCACAGCGTGGAGGAGGCCCTCAGTCTTTTGGAGGGAAAGGACCCGGAGGACATTTTCATCATCGGCGGCCAGAGCATTTACGAGCAGTTCTTACCCTACTGCGATACCGCCCATGTGACCTTTGTGGAATATGTCTACGACGCGGACACCCTGTTCCCCAACCTGGATGAGAACCCGGACTGGCGGCTGGCGGAGGAGAGCGACGAGCAGACGTATTTTGACCTCTGCTATTATTTTCGCCGGTATGAGCGGATCAGATGAACAAAAAAATTGTAAAAAGTAATAAATATCTAAAAAACTTTTAGATTTCTTTGGAAAAACTATTGTAAGTCTGAAATGAAAATGGTAATATAAAATCAATGCGAAAGCAGAATGGGGGATTTGTGAATGAAACACGACGGACAGATTTTTACCCTGGAAAATGAGGACCTGCTGGTAGCGGTGAACCGCCACGGAGCGGAGCTGGCCCGGATCTACGACAAGAAGGCGGGGCGTGAGCTTCTCTGGAACGCGGACCCGGCGGTCTGGAACCGGCACGCGCCGATTCTGTTCCCCTTTGTGGGGAAATGCTACGATGGCAAATACCGCCACCAGGAGAAGGACTACCCCATGGGCGCCCACGGCTTTGCCAGAGACATGGAGTTCGAGCCGTTGCTCTGCGACATGGACGAGTGCTGGTACCGGCTTAAGGACACGCCGGAGACATTTTCCAAATATCCCTTCCACTTTGAGCTGGAGGTGGGCCACCGTCTGGAGGGCCGCACCATTCAGGTGATGTGGAGGGTGAACAATACCGGCTCCGAGGACCTGCTGTTCATGGCGGGGGGACATCCCGCGTTCCGGGTGCCTGAGGGGCGGACCATTTACGACTACACCTTTGAATTCAACAAGACCGGGACGAGAGCCGGAACCTGCCAGGACGGGCTGCATTACCAGGCTCCGAACGCCGACGGGTTCGAGCAGGAGGAGCTGGGTGGAACCCTGGCCCTGACCGACGGACGGGTGCCGCTGACAAAGGGCTTCTTCGACCGGGCGCTGACCTACATATTTGACCAGGCGGCCGTGGGAAGCGTGAGCCTTCTGCTGGACGGAAAACCCTATGTGACCGTGTGCTGCGACGATTTCCCCTACCTGGGAGTCTGGTCGGTGGAGGCCACGCACCCCTTCGTGTGCCTGGAGCCGTGGTACGGCCGGTGCGACGCAGAGGGATATACCGGGGAGCTTAAGGACCGGGAGGGAGTGGTGACGCTTCCGGCATGGGAGAGCTGGGAGAAGAGCTATTCCATCACAATCGGTGAGTAACAGGCGAAAATGCCTGATGATAAATTAGGAGGAAAACCATGTACAAGATTGTTAAGGCGGAATGCCTGGCAGACAAGATCTACCTGATGGACGTGGAAGCGCCCCGCGTGGCGAAGGCATGTCAGCCGGGAGAATTTGTAATCGTTAAGATGGATGAGATCGGAGAGAGAATCCCTCTGACCATCTGTGACTATGACCGCGAGAAGGGCCTGGTAACCATCGTATTCCAGACGGTGGGCGCTTCCACCGAGCGCATGGCCGGTATGAAGGCGGGAGATTATTTCCAGGATTTCGTAGGCCCCTTAGGTCAGCCTTCCGAGTTCGTGAAGGACGATCTGGAGGAAGTGAAGAAGCGCCGCTATCTGTTTGTGGCGGGCGGCGTGGGCTCCGCACCCGTGTATCCCCAGGTGAAATGGCTGAAGCAGCACGGCGTTGATGTGGATGTGATCGAGGGCTCCAAGACCAAAAGCCTGCTGATCCTGGAGGACGAGCTGCGCGCGGTTGCCGGCAATCTGTACGTGACCACCGACGACGGTTCCTACGAGCGCAAGGGTATGGTGACCGAGGTGATCAAGGATCTGGTGGTGAACCAGGGCAAGAAATACGACGTCTGCGTCGCCATCGGCCCCATGATCATGATGAAGTTTGTCTGCAAGCTGACCAAGGAGCTGGGCCTTCCCACCATTGTCAGCTTAAACCCCATCATGGTGGACGGCACCGGAATGTGCGGCGCCTGCCGCGTCAGCGTGGGCGGCAAGGTGAAGTTCGCCTGCGTGGACGGTCCTGAGTTCGACGGACATCTGGTGGACTTCGATCAGGCCATGAAGCGCCAGCAGATGTACAAGACGGAAGAAGGGCGCGCCCTGCTGAGACTACGCGAGGGCGACACCCATCACGGCGGATGCGGACATTGCGGAGGTGAGGAATAATGGACGTTTTAAAGAAAGTACCGGTTAGAGAACAGGATCCCAAGGTGAGAGCCACCAATTTTGAGGAGGTCTGCCTTGGATACAATCAGGAGGAGGCCCAGGCTGAGGCCGCCCGCTGCATCAACTGTAAGAATGCCCAGTGTATCAAGGGCTGTCCCGTTGCCATCGACATTCCCAAGTTCATCCACGAGGTGAAGGAGGGACAGTTCGCCGAGGCGGCCGCCACCATCGCCAAGTCCAGCGCCCTTCCGGCTGTCTGCGGCCGCGTGTGCCCCCAGGAGAGCCAGTGCGAGGGCAAGTGCATCCGCGGAATCAAGGGCGAGCCGATCTCCATCGGCAAGCTGGAGCGCTTTGTGGCCGACTGGTCCCGGGAGAACGGCTTTGTGCCCGCTAAACCTGAGAAAACCAACGGCAAGAAGGTGGCTGTGATCGGTTCCGGCCCCGCAGGCCTGACCTGCGCCGGCGATCTGGCGAAAATGGGCTACGAGGTGACCATTTTCGAGGCACTCCACGAGCCGGGCGGCGTTCTGACCTACGGCATCCCGGAGTTCCGTCTGCCCAAGCTCGGCGTGGTTCGCCCGGAGATCGAGAACGTGAAGAAGCTGGGCGTTGAGATCGAGACCAACGTGATTATCGGCAAGTCCGTGACCATCGACGAGCTGATCGACGAGGAGGGCTACCAGGCCGTATTCATCGGTTCCGGCGCGGGCCTTCCCAAGTTCATGGGTATCCCCGGGGAAAATGCCAACGGCGTGTTCTCTGCCAACGAGTACCTGACCAGAAGCAACCTGATGAAGGCTTTCCGCGACGACTATGACACCCCCATTTTCATCGGCAAGAAGGTGGCCGTGGTGGGCGGCGGAAACGTGGCCATGGACGCGGCCAGAACCGCGCTGCGCCTGGGCGCTGAGGTACATATCGTATACAGAAGAAGTGAAGCCGAGCTTCCGGCCCGTGTGGAGGAGGTTCACCACGCCAAGGAGGAGGGCATCATTTTCGACCTTCTGACCAACCCGGTGGAGATTCTCACCGACGAGAACGACTGGGTGAAGGGCATGGTGGTGCGCAAGATGGAGCTGGGCGAGCCCGACGCTTCCGGACGCCGCAGACCCGTGGAGGTCGCCGGTTCCGACTACACCATCGAGGTGGACACCGTGATCATGTCCCTGGGAACTTCTCCCAACCCGCTGATCTCGTCCACCACTGAGGGACTGGAGACGAATAAGTGGAAATGCATCGTGGCCGACGAGGCCAACGGCAAGACCACCAAGGAAGGCGTGTACGCGGGCGGAGACGCCGTGACCGGAGCTGCTACCGTGATTTTGGCCATGGAGGCTGGAAGAGCGGGAGCGCGAGGAATTGATGAGTTTTTGAGTGGGAAATAACAGATAGATTGAAATGAAGGCGGCGCAGGGTGCGCCGTGGGGAATAAAGAAACAGGGCTGGCCCGGTAATGTGGGGCTTGCCCTGTTTTCTTATGTGCTGTGAGCATATGTTTTAGCGCGGCCACTGTCACGCTATTGTCCGATCCCATTCTGCGTGGTGCCGAACAAATGGGGAGCCATCTTTTTCAGATGGTGCATCTTGCTGGTCCGCAGGTGTTCACGCATCTGATTCTCCGCCTCCTCGGCCTGGTGATGGGTGATGGCCTGGAGAATCTTTAAATGGCAATCGTGGGATCGGACGATTCCGTCGGCCCGGTCCTCGGTCAGGAAAGTGATGCGGAAAATCTGGCTGGACAAGGGGGCGTAAAGGGTTTGGAGAATCTCGTTTCTGGAGTAGTCGACGATGTTCTGGTGAAAATTGGAATCCTCCTGGAACAGCTTGTCGTAGTCCTTGGTGCGGATGTCGTCGTTCATATTCAGCCAGCAGCGGTTCAGGGCCTGGATCTGGCTGTCCGTGATGTTGATGGCGCAGAGCTTCGCCGCCAGTCCCTCCAGATATTCCCGGACGTCGTAGAGCTGGATCACATATTCGTAGCGGATCTCGGACACGTAGCTTCCCACCGTGGGGATAGAGGTCACAAGCCCGTCCGCGGACAGCTGCTGGATGGCCTCGCGGATGGGGGTCCGGCTGGAATTTAACATCTCGCACAGCTGCCGCTCCACCAGCATGGTGCCGGGCGCTAATTGATTGGTGATAATTTTTTCTTTCAGCATCTCATAAGCGATCTGCTTCTTGGATTTTTCTGCATGCGCAGTCGTCGGTGCACTCATAAACAACTCACTTTCTTACCTCATATGGTTTCTGGCAGCAGTCCAGCGCCTGCGCGGCCGCAGGCAAACATTCCGGCCGAAACGCCGCCGGCCAGGGAATTTTGCTTACAGCGGTACCAAAGGCAGGCATGCTGAACCGCCACGTTTATGTTTCTATTATAGATGGAAAATTCAGAAAAGTATAGCTGATAAAAATGTTGGTCAAACAGAATACAAATGTGGGCGATTCATAGGTACAGTATATAGTATTCGTCAAAAAAAAGTCAACCAAAAAACTGTAAGATGTTGTAAATATAAAAAAATGAAAAAAATACTTGATAATTATATGCACATGTGCTATATTACAAACAGTTGGTATACCAATGGAATACAAACGGAATACAGATACGATTTGTAAGCGGCAGGAGAGGAGGAGCATTATGGAGGCCTTTAGGCTGACAGGGAAGACGGCTATTGTCACCGGAGCGGGCGCAGGTCTGGGGAACAGCATGGCCGCGGGGCTTGCGGAGGCGGGAGCCAGGGTGGCGCTTATCGATATCCGGCCGGATATCGGGGAGATTGCAAAGCGCATGTGTGGGGACGGCAGGGAACTTGTGGGAGTTCAGGCCAACCTCACGGACCGGGAAGATTTGAAAAGAGGGTTCGGGCAGTGTCTCCGGCTTCTGGGCGGAGTGGATATTCTGATTAACAACGCCGGGATGCAGGTGCGGGGCAGGGCGGAGGAGATTGACCTGGGCGACTGGGACCGGCTGATGGAATTAAACGTCACGGCTCTCTTTGAGATGAGCCGGCTGGCGGCCCGGGAGATGATGAAAAAGGGCTATGGAAAGATCATCAACGTGGCCTCCATGCTCAGCTTTTTCGGCGGCCTCAACTGTTCCCCCTACGCTGCCTCAAAAGGAGCGGTAGCCCAGCTGACCAAGGCGTTTTCCAACGAGTGGGCCGGGCATGGGATCAATGTGAACGCCATCGCCCCGGGCTATATGGATACGGCGTTAAACACCACGCTGATGGCGGACCAGGAGCGCTACCGGGAGATCACGCTTCGGATACCGGCTCACCGCTGGGGACAGCCGGAGGATTTAATTGGGACCGTGATTTACCTGGCTTCCCGGGCTTCCGACTATGTGTCGGGCGCTGTGATCCCCATTGACGGCGGGTATCTGGGGAGGTAGGGATGGACAGAGAATTGGTTTTAGAGCGGATGAGGCGGGAGAAGATCATCGCCATTGTCCGCGGCGTTGAGACAGCGTCCATCGGCGAGGTGGCGCTCGCCCTGGCTGCGGGGGGAATCACCTGCATGGAGATCACGGTGGACCACCGGACGAAAGACGGGCCGGAGGAAACCTACCGCTCGATCGCCTGGCTGCGGGAGCGGATGGGGGATGCGGTCTGCCTGGGGGCCGGTACGGTTCTCGATGAAGAAGAGACGCGGCGGGCTGTGGCAGCCGGGGCGGATTATATCATTTCCCCCAGCCTGGACCAGGGGGTGATCCGCCTGACCAGGGACCTCGGAAAGGTGTCGATCCCCGGGACCTTCACCCCCTCGGAGGCCGTACAGGCTTACCGGTGGGGCGCGGACATCGTCAAGCTGTTTCCGGCTGGGCTTCTGGGGGTGGATTACATAAAAGCGCTTAAGGGGCCCCTTCCCCATATTCCGTTCTGCGCGGTGGGAGGGATCACCCCGGAGAACGCGGGGGATTTCATCCGGGCCGGGTGCGTTTCCCTGGGAATCGGCGGGAATCTGGTGGATCTCACGGCGGTCCGCGAAAAGCGGTTTGGGGATCTAACGGCGGCGGCGCGGCGGTTTGCAGCGGGCGCGGCAGGTTTGTAGATTGGTCTTATCCATTAAGATAATCAAGATAAAATAAAATTTAGGAGGTAGTTTTATGAGCAAGTGGCAGATTCCTTATCCACAGGAGGTAAAGGTAGCGGGGTATATGGATTCCGACGAACCCATTTATTTCCAGAACATGACAATGAAGCAGAGCGAGGAGCGCTTAAAGGAGAACGATATCCTGATTCTTCCCATCGGCTCCACCGAGTGCCACGGCGCCCACGCCTGTTACGGCGAGGACACCTTCCTGGTGACCCGCATGGCGGAGCAGGTGGCTAAAAAGACCGGCTGTACCGTTTCCCAGCCCATCTGGTTCGGCTCCCATCCCTATCACCACATGGGTATGCCCGGAACCATTCCGATCAACGAGAACACTTTCTGCGATTACATCGCCCAGGTGCTGGCCGGATTCTGGAACGCCGGTTACCGCAAGATCATCCTGTTAAACGGACACGGCCAGGAGTACGTGATTCCTACCGCCATCCATCAGTTCGCCAGAAAGTACCAGGTTCCGGCCGTGATGATGAATGTGAACTGGTACTACGCAATCCCCGAGTATCTGAAGGTTGGCGATCCCAAGTGCAGGTTCGAGACGCCCTTTAACCACGCGGATGAGCAGGAGACCTCCTTCTCACTGGCCCTGTTCCCGGAGATGATCCACATGGAGGACGCGCCGGATACGGATCTGCACACCTTCCTGCCTCCGGGCCATATCGACAACGCCGGAAATATTTACGGACGGGCTGTGAAATGGTACTGCCACGCAGGCGCCGGCACCATCGAGGTGGTGGGCAACCCCGAGGGCGTTGTGGGCAAGGCGAAACTGGCCACCGCCGAGAAGGCCATCCCGGCCACTGAGGCGCTGTTGGATTACCTGGAGAAGCTGGTCAACGATATCCACGAGAAATGGCCGGCAGGGGTTCTGCCGGAGTGTGACAAGGTGACCCAGCGGTTCACCGAGGAGACCCTGGAAGACTTAAAGAAGGGGCCGTTAAACGGAGGAAAGCATATTTATACCATTGCGGCTTATTAAAGGAGGGCTGCGCCAGCAGCTCATTACATACAGCAATGACCTGCAGGCTGCGCCAGCAGCTCATTACATTCAGCATTAACCCGCCGCCTGTTTGTGGCGGCGGGCAAAGGGGCGGGGATCGGGAATGAATCTCAAAGGAGGTATTGGAACTTGAAGGCATATGTACTGAAAGGGACGGGGGTATTAGCGGCGGAGGAGCGGGAGATTCCACAGCCGGGGCCAACAGAGGTGCTCATCCGGGTGACCAATGTGGGAATCTGCGGTTCGGATATTCATCTCTACAAGGGCACCTACAACGGGCCGCAGAATTACCCCATTCTGTTCGGACACGAGTGGTCCGGGATTGTGGAGAAAACCGGGGAAAAGGTGGCAAAGGTGAAGCCCGGGGACAAGGTGACCGGGGACTGTTCCCGGTACTGCGGGCATTGCGACAACTGCAGCGAAGATCGAAATCTGTGCCGTACCATTGAAAAGTTCGGCATTACCATAGACGGAGCTTCCGCCGAGTACATCGCGCGGGACGAATCGTATATCTACCGTGCGGACCCGGAGGCGGATCTGGCGCTGCTGGCCCTGACGGAGCCCATCGCGGTGGCAAAGCATCTGTTGGAAAAGATATTAAAGCTGGGCGGTTCCTACCAGGGAAAACGGGTTCTGATCTACGGCGGAGGAGCAATCGGTCAGGCCGCGCTGCTCCTGCTGCGCCTGTACTACGGCTGTGAGCAGGTGGACTTGTCCGATCTGATCGAATACCGCATCGGGCTGGCCAGGGAACTGGGGGCGAATATCCCCCCGGCAGAAGCTCTTAAATGGGAGCTGGAAAATGATTATCCCAACATGTACAACAAGACAAGGTACGACGTGGTCATCGAGACCACAGGAGTGGCCCCGGTATTTGCAAACGGACTGAACCTGTTAAAGCCGGGGGGATACTTAGGCTGCGTGGGTATGATCGGGACGGCGGAAATCCCGCAGAAGCTGATCGTCACCAAATCCCTGACCGTTACCGGCAGCATCGGAGGCACGGAGGAGTTCGAGGACGTGATCGCGTTTATCCAGGAGAACCGGGAAGCGGTGAGAAAGCTGATCAGCCATGTGTTCCCTGCCGCAGAGACGGATCAGGCGTTTGCCATGGCCACCGAGGCTTCGAAGGCAATGAAGATCAGCATTGCGCTGTGACAGGGATTTGAAAGGAGGAGGCAAATGAACATACCGGAGAAAATGAAGGCGGCGGTCCTGTTCGACTACAATGACCTGCGGGTGGTGGAAAAACCGGTGCCAAAGCCGGGAAAGGATGAAGTGCTCATCCGGGTGAAGGCCTGCGCCATCTGCGGCACGGACCCCAAGATCATCGCCCACGGCTGGGAGAACTGTCCGCCCATGGGGGAGTACATTTTGGGGCATGAGTACGCCGGCGAGATCGCAGAGCTGGGCGAAGGGGTTACGAAATTCAAGGTTGGCGACCGGGTGGCCATTGAACCCCACAAGGGCTGCGGGCACTGTGTGAACTGCCTGAGGGGGTATTACACCACCTGCTTAAACTACGGCAAGCTGGAGGAGGGACACCGGCACTACGGCTTTACAGTCAACGGGGGGTACGCGGAGTACGCGGTCTGCCACATCAACTGCTGCCACCGCTTCTCGGAAAAACTTTCCTATGAGGACGCCACCATGCTGACCACGGCGGGAACCGCCCTGTACGGAATCCAGCGCGCCGGCGGTATCGGACCGGGCGAGACGGTTGCGGTGATCGGTCCCGGTCCCATCGGCCTGATGGCGGTGCAGCTGGCCCGGGTGCTGGGCGCGGGAAAGGTGATTTTGGTGGGAACCCGGGATTCCAGGCTTGCAATCGGCCGGGAGGTGGGCGCGGACGTGCTGGTTAACAGCCGCAATGAGGACGCCGTGGAAGCGGTGAAGCGTCTGACGGACGGCGTGATGGCGGACATGGTAGTGGAAACCTCCGGCAGCGCCGCGGGCGGAGCCCAGGCATTGGAGCTGTGCAAGAAGAGCGGAAGGGTGGCCCTGGTGGGCATTTACTCGGAGCCGGTGACAGTGAACCTGAACAAGGTGGTGCAGTGGAACATGCAGATCGCGGGCGGCAAGGCGGAGGGCGAGGACGTTTTGGACCGTCTGGTGCCACTGATGGAGTCCGGGCAGATCAAGACCGGTCCGCTGTTGACCCACGCGTTTTCACTGGACGACATCAACGAGGGGGTCAGAACCTACAAGGAGCGAATCGGAAACGCCATCAAGGTTGTGATCAGACCTTAGACTGGGAGGTGGAACAGTTTGGATCAAGAGATCGTATTGCAGATGAGGGGAATATCCAAATCCTTTCCCGGAGTCAAGGCATTGGACGACGCCCGGCTGGAGGTGCGAAGGGGTGAGGTCCACGTGCTTTTAGGTGAGAACGGGGCGGGGAAATCCACGCTGATGAAGGTTCTCTCCGGCGTCTATTTAAAGGACGAGGGCGAGATCATCTACGAGGGAAAGCCGGTGGAGATCCGCAATATCCAGGACGCCCGGAAGCTGGGAATCAGCATCATCCACCAGGAACTGAACATGCTGGCGGAGCGCAACATTGCCCAGAACATTTATCTGGGCCGGGAGCCGCTTAAAAATCCCTATACCCGGCAGATTGACGAGAAGAAGATGCGGGAGGACAGCAAAGCGCTGCTGGCCCGCCTGGGCGTGGAATTGTCGCCGGACACCATGGTGAAGGATTTGAGCATCGCCCAGCAGCAGATGGTGGAGGTGGTGAAGGCCCTGTCCGTTGAGACGAAAGTCCTGATCATGGATGAGCCCACCTCCAGCCTGACAAAGCGGGAGATCGACGCGCTGTTCGCCATTGTGGAGAGCTTATGCGCCCAGGGGATCAGCGTGATCTACATCTCACACCGCATGGAGGAAATTTTCCGGATCGGCGACCGGGTGACGGTCATGCGGGATGGAAAATATGTGGGCACCGTAAACGTGAAGGAGACCAACATGGACCAGCTGGTAACCATGATGGTCGGACGGCAGATCAGCCAGATGTACGAGCGGCCGGAGCGTCAGGCGGGCGAGGTTGCGCTGGAGACAAAGGATTTGACGGGTCTGCGTTTCCGCAATGTGAACATCCGGGTGCGCTGCGGTGAGATCGTGGGCATCGGCGGCCTGGTAGGGGCCGGGCGGACCGAGCTGGTGAAGGCTATTTTCGGCTACGACCGCATTGAGAGCGGAAAAGTGTTCGTACACGGCCGGGAGATGAAACGTCATTCACCCAGAAATTCGGTGGAGGCGGGGATCGGATTTCTGCCGGAGGACCGCAAGAGCGAGGGTCTGATCCAACAGCAGCCCATCAAAAACAACATTCTCCAGGCCAGCATGAAGCGGTATTTCAAGCGGGGTCTGGTGGATAAAAAGGCCGAGAAAGAGCTGGCGGAGCGCTACCGCGGGGAACTCAAGATCGCCACCCCGGACGTGACCAGGCGGGTGTCCGCCCTCAGCGGCGGAAACCAGCAGAAGGTGGTAATCGCCAAATGGCTCTGCACGGAGAACCGGATCCTGATTTTCGACGAGCCTACCAGGGGGATCGACGTGGGGGCCAAGGCGGAGATTTACGCCCTGATCGGGCGGCTGGCCGGGGAGGGCTACGCAATTCTGGTGGTCTCCTCGGATCAGATGGAGCTGATCGGCATCTCGGACCGGGTGTATGTGATGAAGGACGGCGAGGTTGTGGGAGAGCTTGGCCGGGAAGAGATAACGGCTGAGAATATCGTATCCTACGCGGTGGGAAAGGAGGAAACATAAGCTATGAAGTCTAAAGGAATCTGGAATAAAGTCCCGGGGATTTTGTTCGGACTGGCCGCTGTGTTTGCCTTCTTCGCCGTGTTCGCGGAAGGCTTCGCCAGCATGTACAACATGCAAAACCTGCTGAAGGACTGCAGCCTGCTGATCATCGTGTCCCTGGGTATGAACCTGGCCATCATGTCGGGAAAAATCAATATTTCCGTGGGCGCGGTTATGTCTTTGTGCGGCGTGATCACGGGAATCCAGCTCCAGCGGGGGATGAACATAGGGATTGCCATTCTGATCGGCCTTCTGGCCGGTCTGGCTCTGGGTCTGGTCTGCGGTTACATGATCGCCTACCAGAATTTCAGCGACTGGGTGGTTACATACGCTTTCATGGGCATCGCCCAGGGCCTGGCCCTGGTGGCCTCGGACGGAAACACCATCCCGGGATTTTCGAACACCTTCCGGTTTATCGCAACGGGGAAAATCTTCGGAATTTACACCATGATTATCATTGCAGCCCTGCTGTGCCTGCTTTTGGTCTGGCTGTCCACCAGGACAAAATTCGGGTACGACGTGTACTCCATTGGCGGCTCCCAGCAGAGCGCCAGGCTGGCGGGCATCAACGTAAAACGGAATCTGCTGTGGATTTTCATTATCACGGACCTGCTGGCCGCGGTCAGCGGAATCCTGCTGGCTGCCAAATCCAACTCCGCCAGCCCCATCGGCGGCCAGGGCTATGAGTGGGACGCCATCGCGGCTGTTCTGATCGGGGGAACGCCCTTTGACGGAGGCAAGGGTAAGGTCAGCGGCTGTATCATCGGCGCGGTTCTCATGCGCACCCTGCGCAACGGCCTGACCATGATCGGGCTATCCCCCTACTGGCAGACCTTTATCATCGGGGCGGTTGTGATGTTAGTCATCGTGGCCGACGGAATCAACGAGTACCGGAAAAAAACACAGGCGGCAAGGAGGGTTTATAAATCATGAGACAAAAAGTGCTGACTACGATTTTTAAATACTCCCATGTGCTGATGCTGCTTGTGATTATCATCGGATTTTCCCTGACAACGGAGAATTTCTGCACGCTGGACAATTTCACTACGGTTGTCATGCAGCAGCTTCCGTTCCTGTTAATCATTTCCATGGGTATGACCATGGCCATCATCACCAAGGGCATCGACCTGTCCATCGGCTCCATCCTGGCCCTTTCCTCCTGTGTCGGGGCGTATTTTCTCCAGAAGGGGCAGGATTTGACCGGGGTTCTGGCGGCCCTTCTCATCGGTCTGGTTCTGGGAATGATGAACGGGCTTTTGATTACCAAGGTTCACCTGATTCCTTTTATCGCCACCTACAGCATGAACCTGGTGGTGCGGGGCCTGGCCTACCTGTTCATGGGCGGTCTCTTGTATTACGGCTTCAGCGACAGGTTCCGAAGCCTGGCAACCGGAAGCATCGCGGGGATTTCCAATCTGCTGATCATTTCCATGGTCATCTTTTTCGCGCTGCTGTTTGTGTTAAAACGGACAGTGTTCGGCCGGAATGTGTACGCAATGGGTTTTAACCGTAATGCCACCACTCTGTCGGGCATCAACACGGACCGGGTGCTGATCAGCATTTACACGGTCAACGGTCTGCTGGCCGCGGTCACGGGCCTTCTCTACATTTCCCGCTTAAACGCGGCGGAGTCCACCATCGGAAATGATTTTACCCTGAAAATGATTGCCGCCACACTGATCGGAGGCACTCCGTTCTCCGGGGGCAAGGGCGGAATCGAGAAAACCATCGTGGGCGTTTTGATTATGATGTTCTTAACGAACGGCATGAACTTAAACAGGGTGTCGTCGTTATGGCAGGATGCAGTTTTTGGCGCGGTCATCGTGCTGTCCCTGCTGATCAACAAGCTGGGCGAGAAGATGACGGGAAGCCAGGATCTGTAAAGCACATAAACAGTAACGGTTGAACACTACAATCGTTACAGCAAATCAAGAAAAGGAGAAGAGGAATTATGAGGAAAATGAGAAAATGGGCGGCGTTATGGGTGGCAGCGGCACTGGTACTGGGCGGATGTTCCTCAGGAGCGGGCGGGGAGGCCAAGACGGCGGAGACTCCGGCGGCGTCCCAGACAGCGGCTGCGGCGGAGTCCAAAGAGACAGCGGCGTCCCAGTCGCCGGAAACTCCGGCGGCGGAGAGCGGCCAGGCCGGGGAGACGGGCGCAGCGGTGAAGGCCAACGAGAAGTACAAGATCACCCTGGTGGTCAAGAACCTGACCAACCCCATGTGGATCGCTGTTCAGGAGGGGGCCGAGAAGGCGGCGGCGGAAGCCGGGGTTGACCTGACCGTGCTGGCTCCGGCCACCGCGGACAGCAACGAGGAGCAGATTTCCCTGATCGAGCAGTCCATCGCCAAGGGCACCGACGCCCTGGTGGTGATTCCGGCGGACTCCGTGGGCATCGTCCCGGCGGTGGAGGCAGCCAACAGCGCCGGTATCCCGCTGATCGACGTAAACACCAAGATCGACACCTCAGGCGGCTGCAAGATCGAGACTTTTATCGCGGTTGAGAACTATACCGCCGCCGTGTCCGTGGCGGAGAAGCTGGTGGAGATGCTGGATCAGAAGGGCGATGTGATCATTCTGGAAGGCAAGGCCGGGGCTCAGAGCTCCGTGGACATCGTGGCTGGAGCCAACGACACCTTTGCCAAGTACCCGGACGTAAACGTGGTGGCTTCCCAGACCGCAAGCTGGAACCGCACTGAAGCATATAACGTTACCCTGAACCTTCTGGAAGCTAACCCCGGCGTTGCGGCGATTTTCGCGGCCAACGACGAGATGGCCATGGGCGCGCTGGAAGCGGTGTCCCAGGCGGGCAAATCCGGTCAGATCCTGATCACCGGCCTGGACGCCAACGAGGACGCCAAGGCGGCGGTGGACGCCGGAACACTGGCAATCACCTGCGACAAGAACGGCAACGGCCAGGGTTACGAGGGTGTGATGAAGGCTGTGATGCTGCTCAACGGCGAGACCCTGGAGCCCAACTATGTGGTGGACACCTATCTGTACACCAAGGATTGATGAAATTTTGAGACGAAAGGTCGGAGGGCAATGAAACAATATATTATCACAGTGGACGGAGGCACCACCAACACCCGCTGCATTTTGTGGGACGAAAACCGGAGGCGTATCGCCCAGGAGAACCGCCCGGTGGGCGTGCGCAACACGGCCATTGACGGGCACAACCGGAAGCTAAAGCAGGCGGTGAAGGAGTGTCTGGACGCCCTGGTGGAGAAAAACGGCCTGGGCTACGGGGACATCCACCGGATCATCGCCAGCGGCATGATCACGTCGGATGTGGGAATCGTGGTGGTTCCCCATCTGACGGCCCCGGCTGGGCTTGAGGAGCTGGCCGCGGCCACCGTGGCCATCGAACTGCCGGAAATCTGCCCGGTTCCCATTTACTTTATCCCTGGAATCAAGAATTCGGACGGCCCGTTTTCATTTGAGAACATTGAGGCCATGGACATTATGCGGGGGGAGGAAGTGGAGAGCATCGCCGTGATGGAGCATTTTAAGAACGGGCGGCCCCTTCTGCTGGTGCTCCCCGGCTCCCACAACAAGTTCGTGTCCGTGGACGCGGAGGGGAAAATGACCGGGTGCCTGACCTCCATCTCCGGCGAGCTTTTGGCCTCCATCACCAACGATACGATTATCGCCAAGTCGGTGGGGAAACAGTTCGTGGAGGAGGAGACCTATGACCGGGAGTGGCTGTTAAAGGGCTACGACAACGCAAAGCGTACCGGTCTTGGACGCACCTGCTTTACGGCCAGAATCCTGCAGCTGTTCTATGAGGACGCGCCGCCAAAGATCGCCAACTTTGTGCTGGGGGCCGCGCTCCAGGGAGATGTCACCGCAGTGATGCACTCGGACGCCCTGAAGGTGAGCCCGGATACCACGGTGGTGGTGGGCGGCAAAAATCCGCTGCGCCAGGCCATTGTGGACATTTTGGAGCACGAGGGGTATTTCGCACGGATTGAGACCTATGTGCCGGAAGAGGGAATTCCGCTCTCCGCCCTGGGGGCTTATCTGGTAGCTGAGAAGAACGGTATTTTATAGGAAGGAACGAGTGACATGTTGGTTGTAATAACGGATTACCAGTACGACAACATCGATGCGGAGCGCCGGATCATCGGGGAGGCCGGTTTTGAGCTGAGAGATTATCAGGTGAAGGATGCGAAAGAGCTGATTCCCCTGGTGAAGGACGCGGACGCCATTATAACCCAGTATTCGGATGTGTCCCGGGAGGTGATCGGGCAGCTTGAACACTGCAAAATGATCATCAAGTATGGCATCGGTGTGAACAATATCGACACCAAGGCGGCGACGGAGAAGGGGATCTACGTCTGCAACGTGCCGGACTACGGCGTGGAGGAGGTGTCGGACCACGCGGTGACCATGATGCTGGCCCTGGGAAAGAAGATGCAGATTCTGGAAAAAGCGTTCCGGGAGGGGGACTGGGGCTACGCCAGCACCATGCCCTTGTATAGGCTGCGGGACTGCACCCTGGGACTGGTTGGTTTCGGCCGGATTCCCCAGCTGGTGGCAAAGAAAATGGCCGGCTTCGGGCTGCGGATTCTCGCCTATGATCCCTTTGTGGACGAGGAGAAGGCCAGAGCCATGGGCGTGAGGCCTGCGGATCTGGAAACGATTTTGCGGGAGAGCGATTTTATCTCCGTACACGTGCCGTTAAACGAGGGAACCAGACATCTGATCGGCCGGGAGAGTTTTGAGAAGATGAAGAAAACCGCTTTTGTGGTGAACACGGCCCGGGGCGGCGTGATCGACGAGAAGGCTCTGGTGGAGGCGTTAAATGCCGGTGAGATCGCTGGCGCGGGAGTGGACGTCTACGAGGAGGAGCCGGTAAGCACGGACAACCCGCTGCTTCACATGGACAATGTGATCGCCACCCCTCACTGCGCATGGTACAGCGAGACCGCTATCACGACCCTGCAGAGGAAAGTGGCGGAGGAAGTGGTGAACGTGCTGAAGGGGAACGAGCCGTTCAACTGTGTGAACCGGGGAGAGTTAAAGCGGTAGAGAGCGGGGAATGCCACGCGGTTTGACAGGAAGTGGAAGTTGAGAGAAAAATAGCGGTTTAGGGCGGCGGCCTGCGCGGGGAGAGATTCCGGCGCGGGCCGCTTTGCCGCTCCCGGCCCTGTATGTGAGCTTCCCAACCTGGCGCGTGTTTCAGCAAGGGTCTGTGATTGGGGCAGGCGGTGTTATCACAAAAGGCAGACAGTCAATCATTCTAATGTGTGAAAATCAATTAAAAGATGGAAGAATGGTTGAAAAAAGCGGCAAAAGAATTATGTATGATATCCGCAAAATGTCAGAAACGGTAAAGAAGTTAGGAAGGCCTCTCGCGAATGATGAAATAAAAAAGTAAAATTAGGAAAGTCCTCACCAAAATAAAGTTATGTAAACTAATAGACCTGCCGAAGCGGGGCATAGAAAATGGAAGGTGATTAGAACAGGTTGATATAGGACCCTTCTTCCAATTCATCATTGTCGCGGTCATCGTCTTCAATTAAAAAGTAATGTATCTCCAATAAATCAGAGTCGGTCATGTCCTTGACCAGTTTGGGTGTCATTCCTTCTGGAGGATTTTTGATAAAATAGAAAAGCATATTTTTACGGTCAGGTACCTGCCTTATTTCCCGTAACGCCTTAAGATAATCCCGCCCCGCGGGGTTCCAATTTCCCATTTTCTATGATACACTATACATAGCGGCCTTTTTCAAGGGCGCTATTTAAATGTGAGATAAATCTGAAAAGCAGGACGTGATTGGATGAAACGGAACATCGATTTGCTTCATGGAAATATTTTGACTTCTCTGACCGAGCTGGCGGTGCCGATCATGGCGACCTCCATGGTGCAGACGGCGTACAGCCTGACGGACATGGCGTGGATCGGCATGGTGGGGAGCGACGCGGTGGCGGCCGTGGGCGCGGCGGGTATGTACACCTGGCTGCTCAACGGCGCAGTGGCCATGGCCAAGATGGGCGGCCAGGTCCGCGTGGCCCAGTCCTACGGCGAGGGTAAGGTGGACGAGGCGGTGGAGTACGGCAAGGGCGCGGCCCAGCTGGCAATCGCCATGGCTCTGTCCTTCGCGGTGCTGGCCAACGTGTTCGCTTGGCAGCTGGTGGGTTTTTTCCATCTGAACACGGCCTCCATTGTGGCTAACGCGGTCATTTACCTGCGCATTGCCTGCGGCATGCTGGTGTTCTCACACCTGGGGCAGACCATGACCGGTCTGTACACCGCGGTGGGCAACAGCAGAACGCCGTTTCTGGCCAACGGCGTGGGTCTGGCTCTGAACATGATCCTGGATCCCATGCTGATCCTGGGTCTTGGTCCGTTTCCACGGCTGGGCGTCGCGGGCGCGGCCATCGCCACGGTGACGGCTCAGGCGGTGGTGCTGGCGGTGCTCCTGATCTCCGCGCGGAAGGATTCCATTCTCTCCAGGCAGCTGCGGATCTGGAAGCCCACGTCCCGCAGGCATTTTAAAAGTATTGTGCGGATCGGTTTTCCCACCGCGATCCAGGATATGATCTATTGCAGCATCTCCATGTACCTCACCCGGTTTGTGACCAGTTGGGGCGACGCGGCCGTGGCGGTGCAGCGGGTGGGCGGCCAGATCGAGGCCATTTCCTGGATGACCGCCGAGGGCTTCGGCACGGCCATCAACGCCTTCACCGGGCAGAACTACGGCGCGGGGAATTTAAAGCGCGTGAAAAAGGGGTATACCACGGCGGCGGGGCTGATGTTCGTGTGGGGTATTTTCACCTCCCTGCTGTTGATTTTCGGCGCCACGCCCATTTTCAGCATCTTCATCCATGAGCCGGAGGTGATTCCGGCGGGGGCCAGTTATCTGCGCATCCTGGGCGTCTGCGAGATGTTCATGTGCATCGAGCTGATGACCGTGGGCGCCATGTCCGGTCTGGGGCGGACCATGGAGGCTTCCGTGATTACCATTATCCTCACCGCGCTGCGGATTCCCATGGCTATTGTGCTGGGGACCACGGCTCTGGGACTGGACGGCGTGTGGTGGGCGCTGACGATTTCCAGCATAATCAAGGGGATCGTGTTCTTTATTTATTACCAGCGGATTATGCGCAGGTGGAAATGACTACAGCAGCTCGTCCTCCCCGGCAGCCTGGGAGGACAGCTGATTGACATAGCAGACGCCTTCCCGAGCGGAGCGGAGGCACTCCTCGATCAGGCTCTTCGTGTCCATGAATTCCTGCATGCCCAGAACGGTCAGAAGCATGGGCATGTTGACGCCGGTTATGATATGGACACGGGGATCCGCCATGAATTCCGAACAGAGGGTGCAGATGCTCCCGCCCAGAACGTCCGCCATGATGATAACGTCGTCGTCCGGGGCACAGCTGTCCAGCTTCTGCCACAGGGCGGCCCGGATATCATCCCCGGTGGTGGTTTCGCACATGCAGAGACTGAGAATATCCAGTCCGCCGCCCAGGATCAGAGCGGCCGAATTGATTATTTCCCGGCTGAAATAGCCGTGAGTTGCGACAATAAAGTGTTTCATAAGATTCCTCCTTGTTCTGCCTCATTGGCATTCTTGATTATTTCGTAAATGATTCCAATTTCTTCTTCATTGACTTCCACACCGTATTTCTGGGCCATAATGGAAAATGCTCGTTTGAACAGGACCGCAAAGTCCGGGCTCAGCCGGTTCATTTCCTCAAGCCCGCTGTATTCCCGGATTGGGTTGGCCCGAACCAGGCGCTCCATCATGGCGCTGATATGGATAAACAGGTTGATTTTCAGGTCGTTGGGCAAGGTCAGGTTCATGTACCGCTCAAAGCGGGATATCAGAACCTCTATGTCCTGGAGCAGTACCCGGGCATCGATGATGGTGATGGACCCAACCATGTTTTCCAGCGAAAAATTCGCCAGCAGCCGGTTGTTGATGCGCTGCATGTGGTCTTTCGTCAGACTGTCCCCGAATAAATGTTCCAGGCTTCCCTCGTCGCGCCCGAGAATCAGCTGTTCCACGGAGATAAAGGGCACGTCCTTTATGCGGGGGTTATCTGTTCCCACCACGGCCAGCACCGTAAATTCCCGTTTCAGCCGGTTCTGGACCGCAGGATCTTTCAAGTGATGGAAGTCCATGGACCGGATGCGCAGGGATGGAACGTCGAAAAATCCCTCCTCCAGCATGTGTTGTATTTTCTGGGCAGTGCCCTCCCCGCTCATGCACGTGGTCAAAATCAAGCGCTGCTTCTGGGTCGCAGGCCGGAAAATACGGAAATCCGGCAGATTATTCTGGATGGACGCCTCCAGCAGATTATCCAGGGATTCGTGCTGGATGATCCTGTTTCCAATATCCAGAGCCAGCCCAGTGCTGACATTGGAGATAACACCGATGGTTATGACTGAATTTTCTAGTTCCTGGTAAATGTCTTTCAGGGAACCGGTGTCCACCAGAAGCAGGAGTTCCTGGCCTGTCTCCATCTGCCGCAGATGTTCATTGATGATATCCGTCACTTCTCCCGGCGTGATATCCATGGGCATATCCACTGCCTCAAACACCTGAAGCTTGAAAACGCGGTTACAGACGTTGGCGATGCTGCTGGCTGTGGAGTAGCCGTGGCAGAGGATCAGGGAACGGGTCCTGCTGACAAAGCTTCTGACCTGGATATTCCGGAAAAATACGGTAAAGAACAGCTTGTCCTTCTGGGTACAGCGCTGTTCCAGCTGCTGCTGCAGGTTCACGGACAGCTGTTCGCCCAGGCGGCTTTCATCGGGGTAAACATCCCTTATGTACTGGGCCAGCTGGTAGAGCTCTCTGCCGCCGTCCGCCTCGTCCCAGGGGCAGGCCCTGCGGTAGGTCAGATGGAGTGCCAGGCTGAAACGGGGCCCGGAGGCGACCGTCACCCCGGACTGGAATTCCATCTGCCGGAAGACCTGTTCCAGAATCTGATCCAAGTAGCTTAAATCCTCTTTGCCGTAGTTCTGTTTGCGGAAATACAGCTGGTCCAGATAACGGTCTAGGACCCAGTCCAGCTCGCTCTCAAACTGACGCCGTCCGGTCTGGCCTGTCTTTACAAGCTGATAGGCCTGCAGAAGGCCGGAAAAGAACTCGTCCTCCAGGGATGCTCCGGGATCGCTCAGGCGCACCAGGCTGTTCACCCGGGCGTCGGGGGCGATTTCAATCTCGCCGGACTGCTCCGATCCGCCCATACGGGTGGGAATCTGAGCCAGCAGATAGGCCGGATAACAGGCGCGGGTAACCCGGATGCGGCTGTCCCGGCTGTTGATCAGAGCGTTTCCGCATACATACTGGACAATGTTGATCAGCTCGCCGATGTTGCCTTCATACTGGAATTCCAGCATGTCGGAGAGTACGGTGCGACTGACAAGCACGGGCTGGCCCAGATTTTTGGCCTCGCGGATAAAATAGAGGTAGATCATCTGGAGCTTTTCCTCGCGCACCCGGTCCTTTAAGTCCGGGATCTTTACGACGATGGGAATGCGCCGGTACAGGGTTTGCAGCATATAGCTGGACGAATCCAGATTGCTGGCGAAAATGAAGCGGACCCGGGAGGTGCGCCACCCACTCGTCTCCCCCATGCGCCGGAATACGCCTTTGTCCAGAAAGGTAAACAGTTTTTCCTGCCCCTCAGGACTCAGCCGGTGAACCTCATCCATAAAGAGGATGCCGTTGTCCGCGTCCTCCAGCAGGCCTGTCTTGTCGCTGGATGCTCCTGTGAAGCTCCCTTTTATGTAGCCGAACAGATTGGAAGAGAGCAGCTCTGCGTTGTTGTAGTATTGGGCGCAGTTAAAGGTCAGAAAGGGAGCGTCGGACTTCAGGATCCCCTGGGAGACTGCATACTGCCAGGCCAGCTGGGCGATATGGCTTTTTCCTACGCCGGTGTTACCCTGAATCAGGATCGGAAGGCCGTTTGGGGGATATTTCACGGCAATTTTCATCTGGTTGATGACTTGGCGCAGGCTGCCGTGGGAGCCTGTCAACGAGGAAAAGACATCCTGCTCCTCGCAGGCCTCGGACTTTAATCCCCTCACCTCCTCCGGCGAGGAGAAGCTGTCTGCATAAACCGGAACGCCCAGCGCCTGCTCCAGGGCGGCCCGTTCCAGAAAATAGACCGGTCTGGAGTTGATTTTAACCAGGCTGCCCTCCGCCGCGAGCTGATTTAAATAGCCGCTGACCGTATTGCGCTTCAGCTTCATAACAGAGGCGATCTGTTCGGCCGAGTATATAGACATGTCCTGACACCGGTCAAATTCCAGGGTGATTCCGGCGATGTATTGCTGAATATTGTCTTTCACCATTCCTGCTTTCTCCTTTCATGGATATAATAAGCAATCTTTATGCCAAATAAAATCATGGCGGGATACCCTCTGTTTTTACTTAATAATGTACCGTAGCGCCCGGGTTTTTACAAGAAATATGTACAAATAAACCATATTTTGTCACAAAAATGCAGAACCTCAGCTATAATAAAAGCGGGAGCACTGTCGAAAATCTCCTTCGATAGTGTCGAAAAACCGGCCGGACAGGCAGGTAGCCCCTGTCAGCCGGAAAAAATATTTGACTTTTTAATTTAATATAAGGAAGCTTTCACTTAAAACACAAAGAAAATCGCAATTTTAAATCCAATTATCAAAAGTTGGCATGGAAATTGCATTAATAAAAAGTGAGCGCTCGAAAAAAGAGATTGGAGGTAAATGCTATGGTAAAACTTTTAAGGATTGACGACCGCCTGATTCACGGACAGGTAGCGTATGGATGGACCCAGGCGCTGGGGGTCAGCGTGATTCTGATTGTCAATGACGACGTGGCCGGGAATGAAATGCGCAAGGTCGCCTACAACGTAGGCAAGCCCGCAGGCTGCAAGCTGTATTTCAGGGATGTGAAGGAAGGGGTCGAGGCAGTCAAAAAGCTGGAAGCCTCCAATCACAAGTGCCTTGTATTGGTGGACAATGTGAAGGACGCTCTTACGCTGGTAAAGGAGAGCGGCTGTATCAGGACAGTCAACCTGGGCGGACAGCGGATGGCGGATGGAAAACGCTTCATCACAACGCTGGTTGCCGTGGACGATTCAGACATTGCCATGTTAAAGGAGATCGAGGCGGCCGGAACCGAGGTGGAGGTGCGCAAGCTGCCTTCCGAGACGAAGCGCCGCCTGGAGGAATTGATTTAGTGATAGGATGAGGAGGATAAAAAGATGTTTGGAACCGCTTTGCTGATTGGCCTGATCGGCGCCCTATCCCAGTGGGAGAGCCGGATGATGGGCGAAATTAAGCTGTCCCAGCCGCTGGTAACAGGCGTGCTGGTAGGAATCGTGTTGGGCGACATTAAGACGGGCGCTATGATGGGCGCACAATTCCAGCTGCTCTGGATGGGAATATCCGGCGTGGGAGCTACGCCGATGATGGATGTGGGCGTAGGCAGCATCCTGGGAACCTCGTTTGCGATTCTTTCGGGCGCGGGCATCGAGGTGGCCCTGACACTGGCGCTTCCGGTGGCGCTGCTGTCCCAGTACATAAATGTGGGCATCCGCACGCTGATAAACGGATTTATGCCTAAAGCGGACGCTTATGCAGCTGAGGGAAATATGCAGGGCATGGCCAGAATTCACTGGTTCGGCGCTTCCCTGTTCTTCCTCCTGGGCTTCATCCCCTGCTTCTGCGGCATTATGTTCGGCTCCGAGGCTGTAAATGCCTTTGTGGAAATCATTCCCACCTGGATCACCAACGGATTGGCCGCCTCCTCCAAACTGTTCCCTGCGCTGGGCTTTGCACTTCTCATGCAGGTGACAATGGGGAAGGGTATGATCCCGTACTTTATTCTGGGCTTTGCGGTCAGCGCATACCTGGGAGTGCCGGTCACCGGCATCGCCGTGATTGGTCTGGCCATCGCCCTGATTGTGTTCCAGTTCAACCAGAGCGGAATAAACGCTGAGATAGAGGAGGATATTTTATAATGGCTAGGGAAAAACTCTCGAAAAAAGATCTGATGACTGTGTTCTGGCGCTCGTTTGCCATCATGGGTTCCATGAACTATGAGCGTATGCAGGGCCTGGGCTATGCGTGGAGCCTGTTCCCCTGCCTGAAGAAGATTTACAAGGACAACAAGACCAAGCTGTGCGACGCCCTGTCCCGGCACATGGCCGCGTTCAACTGCGCCACGGCTCCCATCCCCTTTATCATGGGCATCACCCTGGCCATGGAGGAGCAGAACGCGGACAATGACGAGTTCGACGCCTCGGCCATCAGCACCATCAAGGTCGCCCTCATGGGCCCGTTAGCAGGAATCGGAGACGCCTTTTTCTGGGGCGTGTTCCGGGTGGTATCTGCGGGTATCGGCGTGTCCTTCGCGTTGAGCGGCAGCCCCCTCGGAGCCCTGTTCTTCCTGATCCTTTACAACACCCCGAATATTCTGTGCCGCTATTTCGGGCTGTTTCTGGGCTACCGGGAAGGAAGCTCGCTGCTGGAAAAATGGACGGCTTCCGGCCTGCTGGACCGCGTGACCAATTCCGCCGGGATCCTGGGCGTCATGGTGATCGGCTCCATGATTGCGACTATGGTCAATATCACCACGCCCATGGAGCTCAACCTGCAGGGCGCGGTGGTCAATTTCCAGTCCGTATGCGACCAGATCATGCCCAAGCTGCTTCCGTTAGTGGCGACCGGGGCTATTTACGGGGCGCTTAAGAAAAATGTGAAAACCGGTATGATTATGCTGGCAATACTGGCGATTGGATTTGTGGGAAGCGCCATTGGATTATTATAATATTGAGTAGGTAACAGGAGGAGATCATTATGTTACAGAATAAAGAATACTACGACGAGCACGGAAAGGCAAATATTGCCTTAAAAAATACCATTGAGCAGGTGGCGGACACAATTTGCCAGGAAGGATTTTCCAATATCTTTTTCGCAGGCTCCGGCGGCTCCATTTGCATGCTGATGCCCTTTGTGGAAATCCTGAAAAAACTGACGGATATCACATCCTACGCTGAGGAAGCCGCGGATCTGAAGGTGGCGGATTACCGGCAGCTGACCAGGGAATCACTGGTGATCGTGGTCTCCAAGACAGGGAACGCCGAGGAGCCTGTGGAGCTGATCCAGGAATGCAACCGCCGAGGCATCCGCACCGTGTCCTTCGTGGGCAACGACACCTCGCCGGTTTATCTGGAATCCACCTATAAAATCTGGATCGATGAGGACGTAAACGCCTTCCGCTACATGCAGATTTACTACTTCATGTTCCGCCTCATGCACAACAAGGGGTATTTCCCGCAGTATGAAGACTTCTGCCGCAGTATGGAGGCTCTGCCTCTGGCGCTCTACGAGGCGGCGAAGGTGTTCGAGCCCACGGCGTGGAAATTCGCAAAGGAGTACAAGGACGAGCCGTACATCCTGTTCGTGTCCAGCGGGATGGGCTATCCCGAGGCATTTCGCTTCTCCTCCTGCTCCGTGGAGGAGGTATTTCACATCAAGACACAGGCCATGAACTCCGCGGAGTTCTTCCACGGCTGCTTTGAGATTGTGGACGAGGACACGGCGGTGGTTCTGGTCAAAAATGAGGACGGTGCCAGATCCGTGGACGAGCGGGTGGAGCGCTTCCTGAAAAACTACGGGAAGAAGTACATTATCGTGGATATGAAGGACTTTGCCATGGAGGGAATTCGGGAGGAATACCGTTCCTACTTCACGCCCGCGTTCCTGAATATGATCTTCGGCGGCCTGACCTTCTCGTGCCTGCACGAGACCACGGGCCTTGGCTTTGACACGCGGAAATACTACAGAGTGGTACAGTATTAGGGCGAGTAAAGAAATTAATAAGGATGTGATGGAATAATGAAGGAAATCGATTTTTATGTAAAAGATTCGCTGGGGCTGCATATGCGGCCCGCGGCGGCCTTCGCAGGAATCGCCAAACGGGCCAAGAGCAGCATTTTCATTGAGAAAAAGGGTGGGGAGCCGGTGGATGCTCGGATGATTCTGATGGTGATCCGGATGGGGATCAAGCAGGCGGAGGATTTTATGATCCGTGTGGAAGGCGAGGATGAGGACGAGATCAGCCAGGAAATCACCGCGCTGCTGGGAGAGTTGTAAAATAACGCTGGGACAGGGAATGACATTTTCCTGTCCCAATTTTTATGTTGAATTAAGAAAAAACTGCTTGTAAAATGCCACTTTTTGTGAGAGAATGGAGATAAGTATGATGTGATAAATTTAACAAAGGGCACTGTACTTGATTAAATTCATTTTTGAAAGGAGTTTTAACACATGATTTATTCACAGGAAGTAGAAGAGATGTGCACAGTTGCACAGGGCGTTCATCATGGCGCTGCTCCAATCCCGGAAGAAGCTAAATGGGTAAAATCAAAAGAGATCAAAGACATTTCCGGCCTGACCCATGGTGTGGGCTGGTGTGCTCCGCAGCAGGGTGCCTGCAAACTGACACTGAACGTTAAGGAGGGCATTATCCAGGAAGCGCTGGTTGAGACCATCGGATGTTCCGGTATGACCCACTCCGCAGCTATGGCAGCTGAAATCCTTCCGGGCCGCACGGTTCTGGAAGCTTTAAATACAGACCTGGTATGTGACGCCATCAACACCGCCATGAGAGAGCTGTTCTTACAGATCGCTTACGGCAGAACCCAGAGCGCGTTCTCCGAGGATGGACTTCCCATCGGAGCCGGCCTGGAGGATCTGGGCAAGGGCCTGCGCTCTCAGGTGGGCACCATGTACGGAACCTTAAAGAAAGGTCCTCGCTATTTGGAGATGGCCGAAGGCTATGTAACCGGCATCGCGCTGGATGCAGACGACGAGATCATTGGTTATCAGTTCGTAAGCCTTGGCAAGATGACTGATTTCATCAAGAAGGGTGACGATCCCAACACCGCATGGGAGAAAGCAAAAGGCCAGTACGGCCGCGTTGCCGACGCTGTTAAGATTATCGACCCGCGTAAAGAATGATGAAGACCAATTAGGAGGATAAGAAAATGGCATTATTTGAATCTTATGAGAGAAGAATTGACAAAATCAATTCCGTTTTGAATAGCTATGGAATTGCTTCCATCGAGGAGGCTGAGAAGATCACCAAGGATGCCGGTCTGGATGTCTACGATCAGGTTAAGAAGATCCAGCCCATCTGCTTTGAGAACGCTTGCTGGGCTTACACCGTAGGCGCTGCCATCGCAATCAAGAAGGGCTGCAGAAAAGCTGCTGAGGCTGCCGCTGCAATCGGCGAGGGCCTGCAGGCGTTCTGTATTCCCGGCTCCGTTGCCGATCAGCGTAAGGTTGGTCTGGGACACGGAAACCTGGGCAAGATGCTGCTGGAAGAGGGAACCGACTGCTTCTGCTTCCTGGCTGGCCACGAGTCCTTCGCAGCCGCCGAGGGCGCCATCGGTATCGCAGAGAAAGCCAACAAGGTTCGCCAGAAACCTCTGCGCGTTATCTTAAACGGTCTGGGAAAAGACGCCGCACAGGTTATTTCCAGAATCAACGGCTTTACATATGTTGAGACCGAGATGGATTACTACACCGGCGAAGTGAAAGAGCTGTGGAGAAAGTCCTACTCCGAGGGCCTCAGAGCAAAGGTGAACTGCTACGGCGCAAACGATGTGACCGAGGGCGTTGCTATCATGTGGAAGGAAGGCGTGGACGTTTCCATCACCGGCAACTCCACCAACCCCACCCGTTTCCAGCATCCGGTTGCAGGCACCTACAAGAAGGAATGCGTTGAGAAGGGCAAGAAATACTTCTCCGTAGCTTCCGGCGGCGGCACCGGCCGTACCCTGCATCCCGACAACATGGCGGCAGGTCCGGCTTCCTACGGCATGACCGACACCATGGGCCGTATGCACTCCGACGCTCAGTTCGCAGGTTCCTCCTCCGTTCCGGCTCACGTTGAGATGATGGGGCTGATCGGTATGGGTAATAACCCGATGGTTGGCGCGACTGTGGCTGTGGCTGTGGGGATTGAGGAAGCGGCGAAGGCTGGGAAGTTCTAAGGAACAACGTAAAATCAAGGATTTAAGAGGCTGTTAAAGGTTAGAAAAAGTGTAAAAAAGAACAAGTTATGTTGATTGTTTGTTCACTACTTGTTCACCGCATTTGTTCACCATAAATAGCATTGCGAGCGAGGAGGATTAACTCAAATTCTCCTCGCTTATTTTTTCGAGGTCAGCCAGGAGCCATTCTATGTCACGTACGGTGTAGGTGGATTCTGTAATGTCTTTAACCATATGGCCAACCATTGCCTTGATGGCGTATTCATCAACCTCGGATTTTTTTGCCATGGTGACGAAGGTTATGCGCGGGTCGTGCGGGCGGTGGTGCGGGTTCATATGGAGTTCCTGTATGACTTTATCAAAGCGGTGGCGGTACTTATCGTAGGTTATTTTGTATGAGCCGGAATAGATTTGACCCTTATCATTAAAAGGTATTCGCTGTTGAGCGATACTGCATAATTGTAGTTCTGCTGGACCAGACGTCGAATTTTGCTTTGTATGGGAACCAGTTGCTGTTTCCCCGCTTCTGTTTTCATTCCCGCCTGCATATACCATTGAGACAGATTGATTTCATCTAATCGGAGTGTGGCAAGTTCCTGCGGGCGCCACCCCATATAAGTCTGAATCAGGACCCAGTCCACAAAGGGTAATTTACCTTCGTTGTCCCATAGCAATTTTAATTCAGCTTTTGTGAATGGAATATGGTCCCGCTTGGTCTTTTACTGCTCTTTTACGATCCTCAAGTGTGAGCTGCTTCTGGTTACTAGGAAAAAATTTGCTCATAAAAATCTCCTTCTACTGCTGTCAGTAGGAGATATTAAGATATCATGTATTTATGAAAGAGTAAATATTAACTGTGCAGAAGTAAACTCCACCAGACAAATGGGGAGTGGAATTTACTTTTTCATTTCAGTAAAATAAACTAGAAATCACATGATACTTTGATCTTTCACATTTATTACTGTAATATTTTTAATAAAAACAAAACGGGGTGATTATATGGCTTCTAAAATCCGTATCCTTTTGATAGAACGAAATATGAAGATAAAGGATTTGGCGAAAATGCTTGGATATAGCGGAAATAATTTGAGCAATAAACTTCGGGATGATAATTTTTCGGAAAAGGAATTTAGAAAGATTGCGGAGTTGGTGGATTGTGACTTTGACGCTACGTTTACTATTAGAGATACAGGCAAGATAATATAGAGGCGAAAATGATTTGGGGATTTTTGGTTGATGTTTATTTAAGAACGAGATGTTAACATCACGTTGACATGTATTTTCCAAAATTGAGACTATGAGACATAAACGACAGGAAGCAAGTGTCTGTTTGAACTGAAACAGAAGAAAAAGAAAAGGAACGTAAAAGGGAGGTAGTATTTACCTCAACTTACTTTAACCAAAATACGATGTTTGTCATTTGGCGGAAGAGATTATTTATTATCTTAGTGAATATTACTATATATGGTATTGGAACCGTGTAACAAATTTAATAAAGAGGAAATAGTATGCAAGAGTCTTTATATTCTTTTAGATGTTTAATAGATTATAAATTTAGAGGAGCAGATCGGATACAAAAACAAAATGCATTATTAGAAGATATAGGAATAGATATAGATTTTTCAAATGATATAGCAAATGATATTCGCTATAAATGTAGTGAATTGGGAACAAATGGATGGGTTATTTCGCCATTTTGGGAACCTAATAATGGTGAAACTTGGTACAATACATGGTATGATTTGTTGATAAGTGGAGAAAAAGAAAAAATAAAAGGTTTCTTTAAGGATAATGATTATAAACTATTGAATCATATAAGGGGATATGCTAGATTTGAAGTAGAAAAGTATAATTGGTGGACAGAGGCAGAAGATTTATTTGATAAGAAATTTTATTTTGGTTGTGCGTTAATTTTAGCCGCAATATTAGAAAAAGAGATTAGGAAATGTCCGATTGATAATTGGCGGCAACAAATTACACGCTACTTTAAAGATTCGGTGACTGATAAAATAGTTCAGATATATCAAGATGATAAGATAGAGCCTATCAGTAAATATATAGATACCTTGTTGTTAATACCTTCGCTAGACGGTTTTATAAAATCTTTTTATAATAGTGGCTATACTTTTGAAAATAAAATAGAACCAAATTTTGTGGAAAGAAACTGGCTTATGCATGGAATGACTAATAGAAAGATTTCGGAAGAAGATTGTATTAAACTTTTTAATGTGAATGGTAGTTTATGCTATGTTTTACATGCGTTATTTGGTACAGATTATAGACAATAATTTTGGAGACATGTATTATCGAGTCATTAGTAATGCGGAGTAGTACACCCGTAGCGCACAAACGCCTCTCAAGCCTTTGAAAACCCACGCTTTACTGGTTCGATTGTGATGGCAGCAAAAGAAGGAAAATTTTAAGATAAGAATATATAAAATATGGATTTTTAAGTACTGCACTGGCGGAAAATGGCTGGTGTAGTTTTTTAAACGATAAATGTCTTGAATTATTTATAGATAGTGAATCTTTTTAGATTCTGTGCTATACTATTATAAAAAAATTAGAGGGTAATTTTTTATATTAGGAATTACAAGGAGTAATGATATATATAATTCTTTAATTAAGGGGGAAAAGATGAGTGTTAGATTGGTTAAGTATTCTTATAGATTTGCGGAGCAGGTATTCAATGGTAGACTGAATTTAAAAACTGAAATGGAAGACATTATTTTAGAAGCTTGTAAAGACCTAACAGTATTGAGCAGACCTAATTTAAATAAAATACTTGATGAATTATTTGTTAATAAAGGCTGGCAACGTCAGGCACCTGTATTTTCAAGTGGTGAAGCTGCATATGCAAAAATGGACTTTCTAAAGGAAAGGATTGGTGTTGAAGTACAATTTGGGCATGCATCATTTATTGGAATTGATTTATTGAAAATGCAAATTGCTTCATATTCTAATTTAGACAATATAGATTTTGGTGTATATATAGTTACAACAAATAAAATGCAGAAATACTTGAAAGATAATTATAAGTTAAAGTGGGATGGTAGTTTATCCTATGAAAAAGTCATTAAATATTTGCCACATATAAAGAGCGCAATTCAAGTACCTATTTATGTTATAGGAATTGATATTTAAAATGAATTCTATATAGCTGTTTTTGTATTGCCATGAGCTTTTCTCTATAGTGCTCAGTAGCACACCCATAGCGCACAACCCTCCTCAACCCCTTGACCCCTCCCTTTACCGTCTCGATCGAGGAAGCGGCGAAGGCTGGGAAGTTCTAAGAAAAAGCATAAAAATAGCCAGGAAAGCGATTATGTAGTCCATATAAGCAGCCGTCTATGCGGCAGAACGTGAAAAAACTTTAAATCCAAGGGCTTGTCAAGACAAAAAATGTCATGGCAAGCCCTTTTTCTGCATCACACAAACTCCCGGGTAATGTTTTTTAACCACTTGTAACTCTTATAATGCTTGTAAACAAAAGGAATCTTCACAAATTCATCGGTACAAATCAGGAAATACACCCACATGGGAGGCAGTTTTAAAACAAAGGCTGCGATAAAACCAAGCGGCATGGCGTATCCCCACATGTCGATGGTGTCGCAGATAAATCCCCATCTGGAGTCGCCGCCGGAGCGGAATACGCCGCAGATGACCGCAGAATTCATGGCCTGTCCAACCACATAATACATATTGATCAGTAACATGATATTTAAGTAACCCTGGGCGGCCGGCGTTAAATCCGCCATCTGCAGGAACAGCGGTTTCAGAAGGAAAATCACAATACCGCCCAGGATACCGGCAATCAATGTGAGCCTGCAAAAACGGGAAGCGTCTGCTTTTACCGTTTCCGTATGGCCCGCGCCGATGGATTTTCCGAGGAGAATCGCTCCCGCATTGGCGATGCCAAAGCAGGCGACCGTACCCAGATTGCGCGCCACGACGACGACGGCGTTGGCCGCCACCATATCGCTTCCCAGGTGTCCCATAATGACGGAGTACATGGAAAAAGCGACGCCCCATACGATCTCATTCCCAAATGCGGGGAGGGAGTATTTCAAAAAGTCGGAGGACAGAACCTTGTTTTTCATCCATAGCGTCCGAAGCCGGAATCGTATGATCCGCGCGCTTACATTGTCAAGAAGGCAGATGAGAAGCTCAACCCCTCTGGAAATGCTGGTTGCCAGGGCAACACCCATTATGCTCAGCCTGGGAGCCCCGAAAAGTCCGAATATAAACACGGCGTTTAAAAGGATGTTCAAAACCAGAGCGGAGCCGTTAGCCGCAGTGGCGAATATGACGCGTTCAATGGCGCGCATGGTGCATAAATACACCTGGGAAATGCTCATGAATAGGTAAGAAAAGCTCACCACACGAAGGTAAGGAATACCGGTGGCAATAATCCGTTCCTCATTGGTGAAAATACGCATTAAAAGAGAAGGGGAATAGCAGGCCAGGATAAAAAAGGCGGCGGATACCAGGATGGAAAGCCGCATGCCGATCCCCATGATCTGCTCAATGGTTTGCGTATCCTGCCTGCCCCAGTATTGAGCCGCCAGCATGACGGTTCCAGAGGAAATACCCGCGTATACCAGATTTAAAATAAACATGATCTGACTGGCGAGAGAACCTGCCGCCAGGGCGTCCTGACTGATAAAGCCAAGCATGATCACGTCCGCGGAGCTGACCGCAGTGGTAACTAAGTTTTGTAAAACAATGGGAATCGCAAGGCGGGCCATGGTTCGGTTAAAGTTAGGACTGCCTGATGTAAGATTTGTCTGCATAAGAAAATTCTCCGTGTATTCTAAACTGAAATCAAAATGTTTTCTTACATTATAGAAAGGGAACGCAGAAAAGTCAATAACTTGTTTAAACAACTTTTTCAAAAAAAGATTGACATGTTCAAACAAGTATGATATAACAGAATCAAGAAACATGTTTAAACAAGTTTGCAAAACAGGTGGAGGGATCAGAGGATGGGAAGATATGCAGAGGACGCGAAAGAGCTGCTGCGTCTGGTGGGCGGAAAAGAGAATATCGCGGCGGTTTCGCATTGTATGACAAGAATGCGTTTTGCTCTGGCGGACCCGGGAAAAGCGGATGTGAAAGCGATTGAGGCCATGAAGGTTGTGAAGGGAAGCTTTACGCAGTCGGGGCAATTTCAGGTGATTATCGGCAATACGGTCGCTGATTTTTACAATGACTTTGTAAAAGAGGCGGGGATCGAAGGGGTGTCGAAAGAGGCGGTCAATCAGGCGGCAAAGAAAAACCAGAACGTGCTGCAGCGGGTGGTCACTGCGCTGGCGGAGATTTTTGCACCGTTAATTCCGGCAATTATCACAGGGGGTTTGATTCTCGGCTTCCGCAACTGTATTGACAGCCTGTATCTGTTTGAAAATGGGACGAAAACCTTGTGCGACATCAGCCAGTTCTGGGCAGGCATTGACAGTTTTCTGTGGTTGATCGGCGAGGCGGTATTCCATATGCTGCCGGTTGGTATCTGCTGGTCGGTGACAAAAAAGATGGGCACCACTCAGATGCTCGGCATTGTTCTCGGCCTGACGCTGGTATCCGGGCAGCTGCTGAACGCTTACGCGGTTGCAGGCACAGTGGCGGCGGATATTCCAAAGTGGAATTTTGGCGGCTTCCAGGTCAATATGATCGGCTATCAGGGACAGGTCATTCCTGCGATTTTAGCGGCGTTTACCCTGGTTTATCTGGAAAAGTTCTTTCGAAAGATTACGCCTCAGGTCATCTCCATGATCGTGGTTCCATTTTGCAGCTTGCTGTTGTCGGTCATGGCGGCGCATTTTGTACTTGGCCCCATCGGCTGGAAGATTGGAGCGGCGGTTTCCGCACTCGTATTTTCCGGAATCACCGGAACCTTTAAGGTTGTGTTTGCGGCGATTTTTGGCACGATTTACGCCCCGCTGGTCATCACGGGACTTCATCATATGTCCAATGCCATTGACTTACAGTTGATTGCGGATTACGGCGGAACCATGCTGTGGCCGATGATCGCTCTGTCCAATATTGCCCAGGGCTCTGCGGTTCTTGGAATGATCTGGCTGCAGAAAAATGATCCCGAAGCCCAGGAAGTGAATATTCCGGCATGTATTTCCTGCTACCTTGGCGTTACGGAACCGGCCATTTTCGGTGTGAACTTAAAGCGGGGATTTCCGTTTGTCTGCGGCATGATAGGCTCCGGCGCTGCGGCGGTTGCCTGCGTGGCCATGGGGACAACGGCAAATGCCATCGGCGTGGGCGGTCTCCCCGGCATCCTGTCCATCCAGCCTCAGTTTATGGGTTCCTTTGCAATCTGCATGGCGATTGCGTTTGCAGTTCCATTCCTGCTGACCGCAATCGCAGGAAAGAAACGTCTGCAGGCGGTTCCTGCGGGTCAGACAGCAGAGTTGGCAGAAATCGCCGCAGTCGCAGGTTCAAGCGCCGCGGCGGGCGTTATGGCTGCAAAAATGGGGGAAACAGAAGCAAATGAAAAGCCGGCGGGGAAATTAACGGCATTCTTATCTGGAGCAGCCATTCCTTTAGCTGAAGTCAACGATGGTGTTTTTTCAGAAGGAATTCTGGGGGATGGTATGGCGATTATCCCGGAAAGCGATACGCTGTACGCACCTGCGGACGCAGAGATCGCGGCGCTTATGCCGGACTCACGCCATGCCTGTGGGTTAAAGCTGGAAAATGGTATGGAAGTTTTGCTGCATATCGGAATTGACACGGTCGGCATGAACGGGGACGGATTTGAATATCTGGTGCAGGAAGGCCAGAAGGTCAGCGCGGGAACGCCGCTGATAAAATTTGACCGGGCTAAAATCAAGGCGGCAGGCCACCCGGATGTCACGGTTTGCATCATCAGCAATCCAGGAAACGCAAAGGCGATCCGGTTCCGGACCGGAATGAATGTAACAGAAAATGAAACCGCAGTGGCAACGTTCCAATAAAGGGAGATACAGGGAGGCGCAAAATGGCAGATTTCAGCAATAAAGTAGTTTATCAGATTTACCCGAAGTCCTTTCGGGATACCAACGGGGATGGTTTTGGAGACATCCCCGGAGTGATTGAAAAATTGGATTATCTGCAGGAATTGGGGGTGGATTACCTGTGGCTGACACCGTTTTTTCCATCCCCACAACATGATAATGGGTATGATGTGGCGGATTACTGCGCAGTTGATCCCAAGTTTGGGACGATGGAGGATTTGGAAGAGCTGATCCGGCAGAGCGAGGCAAGAGGAATGGGACTGATGCTCGACATGGTATTCAATCATACCTCCACCGAACACATATGGTTTCAGAAGGCTCTGGCAGGGGATGAGACCTATCAGAAGTATTATATATTCAAGGACGGCAGGCCGGACCGCATTCCCACAAACTGGCAGTCAAAATTCGGCGGCCCGGCTTGGGAATATGTACCCGCCCTTAAAAAATGGTATCTCCGGTTATACGATGTGACCCAGGCGGATTTAAACTGGGATAACCCAAGGGTCCGCGAAGAATTAAAGGAGATTCTGCGGTTCTGGAAAAACAAAGGCATAAAGGCATTCCGTTTTGACGTGATCAATCTGGTTTCCAAACCGGAGGTGATGGAGGATGATTTCCTGGGAGACGGGCGGAGATTTTACAGTGACGGCCCCCATATTCATGAGTATCTGAAGGAACTGGTGCGGGATGCGGGGATTGAGGATTTCGTGACGGTGGGTGAGATGTCTTCCACGTCGGTCGAACACTGTATCCGGTATTCTGCGCCGGAGGAAAAGGAACTCTCCATGTGCTTTAATTTCCACCATCTGAAAGTGGATTACAAGGACGGGGATAAATGGGCGCTGATGCCTGCGGATTATCAGAAGTTGAGAGAGCTCTTTATTGAGTGGCAGATGGAGATGCAGAAAGGGCACGGCTGGAACGCGCTGTTCTGGTGTAATCACGACCAGCCCCGGATTGTAAGCAGACTGGGAGATGAAACGGCCTATTGGAAGCAGTCGGCGAAAATGTTGGCAGGTTTGATTCATTTTATGCGCGGAACCCCCTATATTTATCAGGGAGAAGAAATTGGAATGCTGAACGCCCATTATCCTTCCATCGAACAATACCGGGATGTGGAAAGCCTGAATTATTATCAGATTTTGCTAAAAAATGGAAAAACAGAGAAAGAGGCGCTGGAGACGTTGGCGGCCAGATCGCGGGACAACAGCCGGACGCCCATGCAGTGGAATGGGGAACGGTACGGCGGATTTTCCGAGACGGAGCCGTGGCTTCCTATGTCCGCCGGATTTAGAAAGGAAATTACGGTCGAAGCCCAGCAAAAGGACCAGGATTCCATCCTATCTTTTTATAAGAAGCTGATTGCCATGAGAAAAATGTATCCGGTCATTGCAGAGGGAGAAATCTCCTTTTTGGAGACCGGCACGGACCGGGTGCTGGCGTACCGGAGAAAACTTGGGGAGCAGCAGATCGCTGTGTTCTGCAATCTGGACGGAGAGAAGCACACGGTTAAGGCGGATGGAGCCTGGCGTGGCGATCCGGTTTTGCTGGAAAATTATGAAGCCCGTCAAATGGACCCGGAAGGAGAAACATATACAATGGAACCCTACGAGTTTATGGTTCTTGGAAGGGTATAAAGGCCGGAGGGAACGAACCGTAACCTCATGATCAAATAACCGCTCATCACAACCGGCTGCCGTCCCGTTGTGGTAAGCGGTTATTTGCGCTGCTACCGCTCCGCCACGCTGTTATCGCTCCCCCACGCTCAACGCCTCAACCGCCACGCTCCCGCCCCGCACAATCTCCACCCGGTTGGGATAGCATTTTTCCATCAAGGCGATCAGCTCCTGATTGCGTGCCTCTGTCATCACGCTCTCAATCAATACCGTTGCCGTGGTGTAGTCGATGACCGATACATGAAAGATCCGCGAGATGCGAAAGAGCTCGTCGATATCCCGGTCGGAGCAGTGATTGACTCTCACGAACATCAATTCTTTCATGTGGATGGGGATGTCGGTATAATCCACGACCTTGATGACTTCCACGCTCCGGTTAAGCTGTTTTTTTACCTGTTCAAAGGTTTTGTCGTCGCTGGTCAGGCTGATGGTCATCCGGGAAACGGTTTTATCTTCCGTCACGCCGACGGTCAGGCTGTCTAAGTTGTAAGATTTCCCGGAAAATAATCCCGAAATTCTGGCGAGCACGCCGATCTCATTTTCCACGAATAAACAGAGCCATCTTTTTTTCATATCAGTTATCCCCGCTTTCCAAAATCATATGGTCAAGAGCGCTGCCAGGCGGAACGATGGGCAGAACATTTGCCTCCCGCTCAATGATAAACTCAATGACCGTGGGCGCCTTTGGCGTACGTTTTGCCGCTGCAAACGCAGCCGCGATTTCCGTTTCGGAAGTGACGCGGATTCCGCGTGCGCCGTAACTTTCCGCCAATTTTATAAAATCCGGCGTGTATTCCGGGCAGCAATCCGCCGGGGTATTGCAGGCCGGTGGGCAGCTCTTTCGCCGGCGTATACAGGTACCGGAATAGCGCTTGTTGAAAAACATTTCCTGCCACTGCCGTACATTTCCCAGATAACCGTTGTTTAAAATGCAGATGATGAGAGGCAGTTCGCAGCAGACGGCGGTGGCCATCTCCTGTATATTCATCTGCATGCCGCCGTCGCCGGTAATCACGATCACATCCCTGTCGGGATTTCCGATTTTGGCCCCTATGGCGGCCGGGAACCCGTAGCCCATGGTTCCCAGACCGCCGGAGGTGAGCAGTTGTCTGTTCTTGCCAAGTTCCAGAAACTGCGTGGCCCACAACTGATTTTGCCCTACGTCCGTGGCGATAATGACGTTGTCAAATGCGTCGTTCATGGCGCTTATGATTTTCTGCGGCGTCAGTCCCTCCGGCCCCATGGATATGGGGTGCTGCTGTTTCCAGCCGTTTATTTCCTCCAGCCATTCTGCCGTGCCGCCTGGCTGCGCCTTCTCCAGCAGCGCTGAGATCGCGCTTTTGGCGTCGGCCACGATGGGAATGTCAACCGCGATATTTCTTGAAATGGAAGCCGGGTCTATGTCAACGTGGATGATCGCCGCATGGGGGGCAAATTCACCGATTTTGCCTGTTATCCGGTCGTTAAACCGGGTCCCGATGGAAAACAGAACGTCGCATTGGCTGACCGCAGTGTTTGCCGCGTAGCTTCCGTGTATTCCGATATTTCCAATGTAGAGGTCGTGGGTTGTAGGAATGGCCCCCTTTCCCATAATGGTGGTGATAACAGGAACGCCCGTCGCTTCGGCCAGCCGCTGCATTTCATCCTGGGCGCGGCTGATGATGACGCCCCCGCCAATGAGGAACACGGGCTTTTTGGCGCGATTCAATACTTCCACGGCTTTTTTGATCTGCCCCGCGTGGACGGAAACCTTAGGTTTATAACCCCTGATCTCCACTTCGTCCGGGTACTCGTCACTCCCGTACGCCTGCTGGACGTCCTTGGGCAGGTCAATCACCACAACGCCCGGCTTTCCCGTTCGGGCAATATAAAAGGCCTTCTTGATGGTCTCCGCCAAATCTCCGCGTTTGCGGACTGTGACCGCATATTTGCAGATGTTTCTCGTGATTCCCACGATGTCCACCTCCTGAAATGCGTCGTTGCCGATCAGTCCGGTGGGGACCTGCCCTGTAAAGCAGACCAGGGGAACGCTGTCGTAATTGGCCGTGGCGATTCCCGTCACCAGATTTGTGGCCCCCGGCCCGCTCGTGACCAGGCAGACGCCGGTTTTTCCGGTGGAACGCGCGTAACCGTCCGCGGCGTGGACTAACCCCTGTTCGTGGCGCGGCAGAATCACGTCGATGTCCCGTTCGCCGTAAAGGGCGTTAAACAGGTCGATTGCCTGGCCTCCCGGATAAGCGAACAGCGTATCCACCTGTTCCATTTTCAGCGCTTTTACAAATAATTCTGCTCCTGTCATCAATCGAAACCGCCTCCTTGTATGCGTGTACTTGCTTGCATTTGTAGCTTATAAAATGGTACTGGAAGTACAGTACCATGGTTTAACGTTCAGAAATTCCGTTTAGAAATACCGCCACGCTGTTTTTGATAAACTGTTCCCGGTCAAGGCTCGTAAGCTCCTGATGGAAGGAGGACTTCAAAAACGTGTAGCCGAATGTGGATGAGAAAATGGTCATGGCCAGGCTTTCAAAGTCCATATGGCCTATTTTCCCTAACTGCTCCATTTTTTCAAAATATTCAATCAAAGAGGAAATAAAGGCCTGGGGCACTTTCATGATCATGGGGGCGGTTTCATCATAGAGCTGGGGCGCCCTGAGTCCGATGGACAGGTTTACAAAGTCCGGTGTGATCCGGTCCATGTATGTGGTCATAAACATTTCCAAATCGGGCTGTAGCTCCCAGACCACATTTTGAAATAGCTCCGGGGTAATATTCGCGCGCCATTTTTCCTGTGCGATGCCGCTTAACACAATATCCTTTTTGTTCTTGAATTTACGGAACAACGTGCATTCATTCACGCCAGCCAGATGTGCAATGTCCTTGGTGGTCGTTGCGACATAGCCTTTGTCGCGGATTAATGCCATTGTGGCGTCGATGATTTTCTGGCTGGTATCGTCCATATTGGCCTCCATGCAAGTGCTTGCTATCATTTTAGACGTTTAACGGGAGCTTGTCAAGAAGATTCTGAAAGACGGGGTGGACGCAATGGAATTGGTGTACCGGGCGAAAGCTGGAGATGGCTTGCTGTGAGCGGTGATTGTGGCTTTGGAGGTTTTGAGATATACTGATGACGCGGTGTATTTTGCCCTTTGGGCCGTGGAATTAAACGTTGGAGGTCTTGTATCGTATGGATTTTATCATTGGAAGATTCAAGCCGGAATGTATTTCAAAAATGGATTGCAGCCCGAAAACGCTTGCCATCCATTGGCACCCAGACGAATCCCCGGGGAGCAGCAGTTCCCCGGGGACTCTGTTTTTCAGTTAGAAGAGTAGATTTTGCTGTCCGTGCCTACTTTACAGCACCTGCACCCGAAACGCGGCCGACTGCGGCGGAATGCTGAGCGTCTCCGCATTGGAATGGGTGACTCGGACCATCTGGCCGGGGCGGAGGTCGCCGAAGCGGATCGGAGCTCCGAAGCGGTTGGTAAATACCGTCGCGTTGGAGATGTTGAACCGGGTCTGATCGTTGGGATTGTTGGCGCTTCCCAGCAAAATATAACGGTTGTTGAAATCAATCCGGGCGATTCTGCCTGTGGTCGTGGAGGAGGGCCGCTGGGGCGGCGTGGGACGCACCGGAGGTCTGGGGGGAAGGGGCCTGGGCGGAATTGGCTGCACCGGAGGTCTGGGCGGCAGCGGCGCTACCGGAGGCCAGGGCCGTACGGGCGGCAGAGGCTGTACCGGAGGCCAGGGCTGCACGGGCGGCAGAGGCTGAATCGGGGGAACCGGCTGCACCGGCGGAACCGGGACCTGGGGCGTCCTCTGGATCGCAACCCAGAAGGCGTTGGACTGAGGCGGGATGCTTCGGGTCATAGCGGGGGAGAAACCCACGTTGACCCACATCCCCTTGCGGATGCAGCAGATGCAGGAGTTTTGCCCTGCCGCATTGGTCACCGTTGTCTGACGGTTGAGATTTAATCTGATTTGCTGTATGGACACAGCCTGCCCCGGCTCCCGCACAGCGTAGGAGACCAGGATACTGCCCGATGAGTTATTGGAACAGGAGACATCTTCCACATAGGCGTTGTTGATGCGCATAATATCCCCTTGCTGGAACATGGTGCCACGAGGATCATTGTTCATGAGAAATACCACCGATAGTAGTTTTACTGTAGTATATGCGGCGTTTTAAAGGGAGTGAGAAGACCGTTCCCGGAAATGCGGCGGTGGGGAGCCGGTTCGGCCGCCGGGGCCACCTCGAGCCGCCGGGTCACCCCGAGCCGTCCAGGCCATTCCAGCCGCCCCGTCCATCTCAGCCCACCTATCCACTT
>NZ_CABJCG010000024.1:51445-93059 GCF_902364025.1 Enterocloster lavalensis | reverse complement strand
AACTGCCCCTGATAGGGGCGAGCAAACCACCCGTTTGACGGGTGGTCATGATTAGTTGCATTATAAAAACATACCGCTATGCGATCGGACCTCGCCACCATCTCCGATATTCGATGGCCGGTCTGATGATTTTAGTTCACAACTGCTACGCAGCTGAACACGCTTCCACTGTGCCGAGCCCCCAGTAGATTGCCTATTTTAATTCACAACCGCTACGCGGCTGAACACATATCCCCCAGGGACTGATTAACCGCCTGTCAGACATTTTAATTCACAACCGCTACGCGGCTGAACACCGGATCGGCATAGATCAATACATTATGATGATTGATTTTAATTCACAACCGCTACGCGGCTGAACACGCAGAATTGTATATCTGCCTGGCATATGGTGTTATTTTAATTCACAACCGCTACGCGGCTGAACACCCGAGTTCATCTGCAATCATGGTATGATTCTCATAAATTTTAATTCACAACCGCTACGCGGCTGAACACAGCAATACTTCACAATTTTTTCACCATATTTTATACATTTTCACCAAATTCACCCCACCTATTCTCAATTCTTCCCTTCACCCCCCTTCAACAAATCAACACCATCTCCCCATTTTGTTCACTATCCCAGTGCGAATCCCCCAGCAAATTCCTGTTCACTCGGTATTCGCACCAGCATTTTACCCGTATCATCCTAATTCGTTCCAACAATATTTTTAAAACATCCCAAAAGTTCCGCATCATACTGTCCTGGCGGGAGTGCATACAGGTCTTCACCATTTACAATCGGTGACAATTCCAGACGCGTAACCTGACTCTTATAAAGTGATACGCTCTTTCTCTGAAGCTCCGCTCTGTCACAGTACACTCCAGCCCGTATTGCCCCTACCAGCTTTGGGTCAACGACAGCCAGCGCCTGCGGTTCATTTGAAATTATCTTGAAATCCTGTGCCATGGTACTGAACTCAAACGCACCTTCTTTTTCCAGAAAAAATCGTTGCCGGTCTGCCAGTCCGGGCCTTCGCTTTGATTCTTCTCGGAACGCATAAGACGCTAATTGGGACGGCGGCAGACTCCAGACCGGGCTGCCGCCGTATTTGTTGCGAATGATTTCCCGCCAGACACCCTTGCCGGCTCCTATCCCTCTATTTTCCGGCAGTTTGGGATCAAACAGCTCAAATGCCCATAAGCCGGCATCAGGATACTCCTGGTTACGGCTAATCCTTCCAAGCAGCTGCAAATAGATGTCGCATGATAAAACCTGACAGAATCCATTTCTGAACGAAAGATCAAGCCCCATTGCCGCATAAGTCGTTGCGACCATGGTCCAGTCGTTTTTTTCCGCGTCCGCTTCAGGCCGCCCGAGCACTACTTCGATTTCCTGCAATTTCCTTTCGCAATCCTCTGGCGTAAACGCATTGGATAGATGAGAGACTTGTTTGCCGCGCTGCTTCAATTCAAACGCAATTCTTGCAGCCGCCTCCCTTGTCTCCGCCAAAATCACCCTTGGTCCTTCATGGGCCAGGGCGAAATCCAACAAGTCGCCAATTTTGGAAAACCGGCATCGTTCTAAATCTTCGGGCGAGAGCCGTTTTTGAACCCGTTTCCGATCCATCTCCTCCATTTTTCTTTGCAGTTCTTCCGATAAAATGGGCTTTGGAATGGGAAATGGTTCATTCTTTCCAAATAACCTCTTAAACCGTTCATTTTCCCAAAAATGAACCATCGTGCCGGAGGATAAGATCACAGAGCATCCCCAATCCCTGCACAGTTCCCCCAGCCATTTCCAAATAACCGGAAGGCATTCCGCGGGAGCCGAGGCGTGAAATTCATCCAAGATAATCACCGAGCCCGGCAATTCATGAAGCTTTTTCAGATGAGCCGGCTCATTGGCCGCCAAGGTCTCGTAAAAGGCCACTGCCGTGGTCAGAATAAACGGCGTCTCCCATGAATTTGCCAGCTCACGAAGCTGCGGAATATGGTATTCCGCTCTGGAGTGGACAACCGACACCGTTTCGTTCCCCTGTTTCTCATCGGGAGCAACTGCCTTCCTGACAACCTGTTCTACATGTTCGAGGAGCGCGATCATCGGTGAAATAAGAAAAACATGTCTCAGCTGATTCTTTTCCGCCAGCCGGAGCGCCAAAGCGAGAAACGCAGTTGTTTTTCCTGTACCCACGCAGGCGTCGCCGTTGTAGACCGCCGCCCCCTGTTCTACAGGAAAACGCACTCGGCACTCCTGATAGAATTCTGTACGCAGATCATTTAATATCCGTCTGTCATCATTTTCCTCAGGGCTCACTTTATTCTGAAGTTTATTCTGAAGTCTGGCCACATAGCTGTCCAGCCGCTTCAAAAAAGTCTCCCACTGCGGCAGAGTTTCGTCGGGGTTAAAGCCTTTCCTGGCGGTATCGTTCCAATCGGCATTTACCAGGCAGGAAAGCATCATTCTTACCTCCTGGGAAGAGGCGGGGCGGTCTTTCATTTTTTCAAATTCCACCGCGTCTCTCCCCGTTGCCTCAAGGTGTGCGCTCAGGAGCTTGTCGATGATATTGTCCGTATATGTTTGAAGCGCTGTCCGCTCTTCCTCATTTTTCGTGAATGCGCTGCAAAACGGCGTGCTGTTGATTCTCTCCGCTCCCCAATTTGGCAGCCCCGGGCGATGATGTCCGTAAATCAGCATCGCTCCAAACATATCCTCATAAATATGATACAAATACCTTGTTCCGGCATACTGATGAGGATATGGAAGCCTTCCGCAATAAGTTTCATCGTGTAAACGGGCCTGATTCTGATCCTCAAGTTTTCCCAGATCATGGAATTTCAGCGTCAACAGCAGCCATCTCTCCACCCGGCGGTAGATATCTTCCGGCAAAAATGCCTTCCATTTTGACAAAGTATGCTGCACCCATTGATACACACCCCAAATGTGTTCTCCATATGACTGATCATAACCGCAGTATGCCTTACTGTGAGCAAGATATTTCACCCTATACCTCCATCAGATCAATGACCGGCCCCGCTTTTCCTTCCATTTCCTGATTCAACCGCGCAATCCGCTGTTCCACCGCCTCCACATCGTAGTCTTTGATACTGTGGGCGACCGCATCCGTCGGTATGAGCAGATCAGGTGTCAGCGCCTCAATAATCTTAAAGTCATTGTAACATCCCCTGGCCTTTGCGTGTTCCACATAATAAGCGTGGCGGATGTTGACCTGAGGTCTGATGTAGGAAGCGGTGGCCTCATAGGCATAAGGGATCATGCGCAGCAGCAGCTGAATATCCCTATATGTGCACTGCGTCTTTCCCGCCATGGTTGCATTTACAAAAAATGGCATGAGATACAGCCCATAGGGCACGACGCGGAATGCCAGAGGCGCCATACCCTTTCCCTTCCCCTCCTCTGCCGGCAAAACCTTCGTTGTGGTGAGACGCTCGACTTCAATGGGGGAAAGCGAAAGTCCCAGCCCAAACTGCACCACGCCGGTATGGATGAATGTCCCAGCCTGCGGATTATCAGCTGCAATGGCCTCATCCTTTATCTTTCCCTCCAAAAATGTAGAACCAAACACACGGGCGTCCCAGTAACGGTCCAGAAACTCCTGTGAAGAGAGCCTTTTTACCTCTGACCGCTTGGTCTCTTTTTGCTCAAGAATGTCATAGTGCCCCATCTCCGACGGCTCGATCCCCAATTCAGCGCTGATTTCCTTCCAGATCGGCCCCTCTTTGTACGCAACCAGTTCCCGGACTTTGTGTTTGAAGGATACCGGGGAAATTTCCCCACGCTCATCACTGCGCTGCCTCGGTTCGCTGTCCTGATCGGGATTTCCATTGGGGTTCGAGTTGATCGTTTCAATCCAAAGTAAACCAGTTCCTCTGTGCAGTTCTCTCTCCATCATGCTTCCTCCTCCTGACTTTTTTCTTGGTCCACAGTATTTTTATAATATGTTTCTCTGGGAAATGAAAGTTCGCTTCCATATCCGACAATCAGCTCCACCTGCTCATCGAGAGTCGGTCTTTCGGGCAGGGAAATGCCGTCCACCTCAATCTCTTTAAATGTCTCCGATATCTTTTTGATAATCCATCCGCTCTGGCTGTCTGGATTTGCCGAGGCCCAGTTGATATAAATCTGCATTTTCCCGAATAGCATTTTCAAAGCTTCCTTGGGCCTTTGCAGCGCTGTCTGATAAACCGCGCTGCCCATCAACTGTCCCGGAATCGGTTTTGTATGCGTCTTAAGCGTTTCTTTATTGCGCTCTATGATACAGTAATTTCTGTGGAGGCAGTCTGCAAGTCCCATCAGCCTCCCCAAAAGGAACATTTTGCTTTTCATATAGTCCTCCTTTCTGATCCCCTTCTTGTAAAGGAGAATTCCCAACAATTCCAGGGCAACGCAGGCCCTCCACAGCATTTCCTTCGTGAATGGGTGTCCCTTGGAGGCGACTCTTTGAAACCGGAACGCATCCAGCAGAAGTTCTCCGCTGGTCCGCAGCGTTTCCTTCATACAGGTCTCAATCAATTTCGCATCTCTTCGGCCTCCGTAGGTATCGGGAAGAAACAAGCGGTATACCTCCTCCTCGGTTATCGTACAAGATCTTCTGTCCTGCATTCGTCCAATGTTGCCGCTGTTTTGCGTCCGGTACTGCGTCCTCAATACACTGCTGATCGCACCCGGCCCCGGGCACCATGGGCGGACAAAATGAACCTGTTTTCCATCCTTATTTTTCCATTTCACATTAAATTTTACGGATGGGATGTTTTCAGCCGCCTTCATCCACCCCGCTACATTTTCATAGACCTGTTCGACTGTCATAGTGCGGCTGTAGACGATCTGCTTGCGCCCTTTGTCCAGGGTTTCAAACAGCTGTAAATGGACTGGGTCCTTCCGATTCGCACTTAATTTGTTCCGCAGCATGTCCAATACCTTTTTGCATGTATCTTCATACACACTGCTTCCCCCGTTGTTCGCAAATGCATCCGCCAGGTCTATTTCTCCGCTGGGATCACTCTCCAACCAGGCCAACAGCAGCAGCGGTGTCTTTGACGAAGTTCCCCAGAAGCTGGTCCAGGTCTTTCCTCTGCGTTCTTCCTTCATCAAGAATCCCAGGGCATCATTCATTCTGCGCACCTGCTCTTCCCCTGCGGGAAAAGCCCCCGTTCTCTCCAGATTATAGCGGGAAAGACAAGGGTACGCTCCTGTATTGTTGGAGTACAGATAAGAGGGACCGATCACCTGAAACGCCGGGTTGGGATATTTATCCCGGACCAGTGCCATCCTCGTCCCGGAAAGCGCGGATATTCCCATCATTTTCCCGGACGCCTCCGCAGCCTCTTCCGGGGTTCCCTGCGCTTTCAGCAGCAGCTGAACCAGCGCATTTCCCGTATCGGGATCTGCCACCTTATAGTCCAGCTCGTCATCTTCTATATCAAAATAGCAGGCGCAGAGCGAGGTGTATTGACGTTTCTTTGAGTCAAAGCTGCCCACCAGGAGTTTTTTGAAGAAGTCAATAAAGCGCTCTTCTCTCCAAAGATTGTCGTAAATAGCCCGGCGGAAATTATCATAAAACTCCGGCACATTTTCCTTTTGCGGAAAGCGGTTCAAGAGGCGGCGCACGCTTTCCAGGCAGATATCATCCTGGTCTTCCAGAACCGGCCTCATCTGCTCTAGCGTCCATGGCTTTACCTGGATATCGTCGCTCTTGGGATTGCCGGCCGTGTAATCCAGTTCCAACAGCATTTGCCGCTTTTTCTCACAGTCCGCTTTCTTCCAGGCTGTTTCATCAAATGAGGCGGAAATATGTTCCGGCAGAAGCGGTTTCTGCACTTTAATCGCAGGAAAACGGTCATGATTTCCATGGCTGTGCAGCCATAGCCTGGATGTCTGCTCTTTGCCAAATAAATCATTGATGGACGGTTTTCCATCCTGGTCCAAATAAATGCAGAGGCATTCGCATTTGGCCATCTTGTGCACATCGCGGTGGGTGCTCGCATGAGGCAGTAATCCCTGTCTCCCCAGCAGATTTGAGAGTTGATACAATTCATTCAGCAAAATGCAGCACCCCCTCCACTATTTTCACATTCTGCATGAATGTTGGAGACAGCTGTCCGTATGTGGGCCGATCGAACATCGTGTCCAGCAGCGATGGTATCTCCAAATTGATGGTCCGGTCCACCTGCGTGTCGTCCCGCAGGGGTCCAAAGTAGGAGGGGATGAATTCTGAAAGGCCCAGCGACGGAGTCCGATAGAAAAGGCCGCTCTTCAACCGGCGCATGAACACGTCCCTGAGTTGATGCATCGGATTATGTAATGCGGTGGGCGGGGCATATCCCTTCACGGTGCCGTATATCTTGTAATCCACGTTGATCAGTACGGTCGCCATGATTTGAAATGACGCCTGGGATTTGCGGAGAGGCCCATTATAGTTTTGCGTATACCTGTGGTACACTGGAGGGGTGCACAGTTCTATGCGCTCTGGCCAGAAATATGCCTCCCGGCTGAAGGCCACGCAGGTCATCATTCCTATGATCGCCGAGCGGGGGGGTAATGGCGAGCTGATGGGGGACGAGCCCGAATCCGGACGTGCGTAGGAGGCCGCAGGGCCTGCGACCTCAAAAGCCCAATCGTATCGTTTGTTGAGCATTTGAATTTCCTCCTTCCTTGTGTTTCTTTATTTGTATAGTAGCACAGATGGATGATTTTGTAAATATGTTCATGTATTTTAATATTATGTCATTTATATTAATTGTTGATTTAATTTGATTTTGATTGTATAATATAAAAACAGTATTCATTACTGGTGAATTGAAATATGTAATTTAACATTTAATGTAAAAAAGAGCCAGCCCTCTATCACGACATCTCGCGATAACCGGCTGGCCCTTTTATTTTTCCCTCATTCTAAAAATAAACCTGATCGATTTGAATCCCTACAAACACAATCCGCATTCCTCTGATCCTCCAAGGCAACTATTCCACCGCCCACTCCGCCGCCCGCCCCGCATGAATCTTCGTGGTATCAAACACCGGCAGCTCCGTGTCCGCCTGGCTGATCAGAAGCCCGATCTCCGTACATCCCAGGATCACGCCCTGCGCGCCCCGTCCCTTCTGTTCCTCAATAATCCGCAGATATTCCTTCCTGGACTCCTCCGAGATCACCCCCAGGCACAGCTCCCCGAAAATAATCCGGTTCACAATTTCCATGTCCTCGTCCCCGGGAACCATCACCTCGATGCCCCGCTCCACCAGCTTTTCCTTATAAAAATCCTGCTGCATGGTATAGCGCGTACCCAAAAGAAGCACCCGAGTGATTCCACTGTCGATCAACGCCTCCGCCGTAGCCTCCGCGATATGCAGAATCGGAATAGAGACCCGCGCCCCAATCTGGGGCGCCACCTTGTGCATGGTGTTGGTGCAGATTACAATACAACCCGCCCCCGCGCCCTCCAGCCCCTTGGCCGCGTCCCCCAGAATCCGGGCGCTTTTCTCCCAGTCGCCCCGGGTCTGGCACTCCTCGATCTCCTGGAAATCCACGCTGTAGAGCAGAATTTTTGCCGAGTGCAGTCCGCCCAGACTCTTCTTCACCGCCTCATTGATCAGCTGGTAGTAGGTCACCGTGCTCTCCCAGCTCATTCCTCCGATCAGGCCAATGGTTTTCATCTCTATTCCCCTCCTATACAAACCGCACCGCGGTGCCGTAAGCCATCACTTCTGCCGCGCCCTGGGCCACGGAGCTGCTGTTGTAGCGCGCCGCCACGATAGCGTCCGCGCCCATGGACTGAGCCTGCTCGATCATGCGCTGGGTGGCCAGGCCCCGGGCGTTCTCCATCATCTCGTTGTAGGAGGTCAGCTCTCCTCCCACCAGCGTCTTAAAACTGTTCATGATGTCCTTCCCCGCGTGCACCGTCATGATGCTGGAACCCCGCACCAGCCCCAGCTGCTCGAATCTGCCGCCGTTTACGCTCTCTGTGGTCACAATCAACATAGCATTTCCCTCCTGATTTCTGCCGGACAAGCCGGTCCGTTTTCTTCTAGTATAGCGTATTCATGTCCGGCGTTTCTTACGTTTTCTTTAAGTTTCACAGTCGCTTTGGAGGCGGATTCCGGGGAAGCCGCGGCGTTATGGCCGGGAGCGGTGATTCCCGCCGCCGCCTCAGAACCGGGGCCAACGATTCTAGCCGCCACCACAAAACCAGGGCCGGCGGATCTCTCCGCCGGCCCTGTTCTCCCACATCTTCTACGCCCGCTCCAAACGAAACGCAAATGCAATATCCATTTCCCCGTCGATGTGATAGTCCTTCTCCACATCGCTTCCCCAGCTGTCGATTCCTCCCACGCCGCGCACCGCGCCCAGGATGCACACCACCGTCCGTCTGACCGGGGGCAGCTCCTCCAGATGGGTGGCGCTCTCCAGCTCCAGTGCCGTGTAGGGCAGGCAGGAAAATGCAAATGGCCGGTCCACCATGGAAAATTTCATGGAAAACCTCCCGCTGCCATGCTCTCCGTCCGTCACAGACGGCTTTTGTCCCGCCCTCTCGTTTGCCAGCACCGTCCTCCGGGTCACGGTCAGGGCTTCTGTCTCCATATGCACGCCGCAGTCCTGGGGAACCAGGTAGGGCGTCACCGGAAGCCCCTTCACCTCATAGTATCCTCTCACGCCACCGGCCATGCGGTCCGGGTAGGTTTCTCCGGAAAGCCCCTGATAGGCGTAACCTTCCGCCGCCGTTGGCATGATAAAGCGCAGTCCGAACACCGGCAGCTCCGGCAGCCCCTTGGCCCCATGGTAGAGCACGTCCACCCGCACCGCGCCGTCCGCACTCACAGTGTAACCCACGTCCACCGTGGTCCTTGGCACGGTGGGCGTCCGGTAGGTGTATTCCACCCGCACCTCGCAGGCGGGCACATCCCCACGATGCCGGTTGTTATCCGGCGCAATCACCGCCGTCTCCCGCCGTCCATCCGCAAATACCCGCGTTTCCACTGTCTCCACAAAGAGATCGGCTCCCATCCACATGGCAGATGTAAAAGAAAAGCCGTTTCCTCTGTCATTGTCCGTGGTGGCCCGCCAGAAGGTGGGCCTGGGCGCGCGGTACAGCCATTCCCGGCCGTCCAGTACCATGGACACCGGGCCGCCCGCGCTGTGGGAAAAAATATAGTCAAAACCCTCGCCGTGAAGTCCCAGGGTCACATCCCCGTAGACCACCCGCATCGTTTTTGGCCCATGTTCAGTCGTACAAGCCATAATAATACCTCACCTCCTGCATCGCGGGCTTGGGAGTCCGGTCCGCAAACACGATCCCATTTCCGGAAAACTCGTAGTCCGAGGGCCGGTCGTCAAAGTCGCCGCCATAGCGCAGCACCTCCCGCCCGGTAACCTCATCCTTCACAAACAGCGCCTGATCGATAAAATCCCAGATATAGCCGCCCTGGTACATCTCGTAGCGGTCCAGCAGGTCCATGTAGGACTTGAGGCCGCCCAGAGAATTACCCATGTCGTGCATGTACTCGCAGAGAATAAAGGGCTTTTTCGGCCGGTTTCTCAGGTAGGCCTCCACCCGCTCAGGCGGGGCGTACATCTGGCTCTCCATGTCGGAAATCCCGTCCTCATAGGCCCGGTTGTGGAAAACGCCCTCGTAGTGCACCGGCCTTCCCGGATCGGCCTCCTTGAAAAACCGCTGCATTGCCAGAAGGTTATCCCCCGCGTAGGACTCATTTCCCAGGGACCAGAACAATACGGACGTGTGATTCTTAAAGACCTCGAAGTTGGACCTGGCCCGATCCATCACCGCCTCCCGCCACTGGGGCAGGCTGCCCGGCACGTTCCAGCTGGGCTCCACCGCGCCCATTTTCTGCCAGGAGCCGTGGGATTCCAGGTTTGTCTCCGCCATCAGGTAGATTCCGCAGGAATCGCACATGTAATACCAGGGAATCTGATCCGGGTAATGGCAGGTGCGCACGCTGTTGATGTGGTTGGCCTTCAAAATCTCCATGTCCCGGATCATGTCCTCCATGCCGATGACCCGGCCGGTCCTGGCGTTCCACTCATGCCGGTTCACGCCGTTGATGATCAGTCGCTTGCCGTTGAGGCGGATCACCTGATCCCGGATCTCGATGCGCCGGAAACCCACGTCGTAGGGCACCGCCTCCACCTCGGAGCCGTGCGGCCCCAGCACCGTGATTTCCAGGTGGTACAGGCGCGGGTGGTGGTGGTCCCACAGACTCACGTCCTCCACCGCCACAGGGCCGAACCGGAGGCTGCCCGCAGCAGGGGCCTCGTCCCGCGCCACCGCCCGGCCGTCCCCGTCAAAGAGCGACCAGCGGACTGAATAACCAGGGTATTCACCGTTCTCCGAATCCGGGTTGGAATCATTTCCCCGGGAAAGCCGCAGGTCCAGGGAAAATGAACCCCTCCGGCAGTCCTCCGCCACCTCCGCCCTGGCCCACATGTCCTCCACATGGACCTCCAGCTTGGCGTACAATGTCACATCCCGGAAAATGCCGGAGAACCGGAAAAAGTCCTGGTCCTCCAGGTAGGCCGCGGTGGAGCGCTTGTGCACCTGGGCGGCCAGCACATTTTTCCCGTCCCGGATATAGGGGGTTAAGTCAAAGTCCGATGGGGTGAAGCTGTCCTCCGCATACCCGACGAACTGTCCGTTGAGCCACAGGAAGAGAGCCTGCTCCACGCCTTCAAAGGAAATGCAGACCCGCTTTCCCTTCAGGCCCTCATCCAGCTCAAACTCCCGGATGTAGGAACCCACCGGGTTGTACTCCGCTTTGGAAAACTGCCCCTCCATGGCCTCCCCTCCGGCTCCCGGCAGGGACCAGGCGGGCCGCCGGTAAAGGTGACCCTCCCAGGGGTACATGGTATTGATGTAGTGAATCCGGTCGTAACCTGCCAGCTCCATATGCCCCGGAACCTGGATGGACTCAAAACCCGTGGTATCAAAGTCCTCCCGGTAAAATTCCGCCGGACAGGTCCCGGCGCTTTTCGACCACTGAAAGCGCCAGGTTCCGTTCAGGGACTGGGTCAGTCCGCATGTTTTCCGGCGGCAATCCTCCATTGAGCCGTAAAACCGATGGTCCGAGTGAGCCGGGAGCCGGTTTACCGCAAATACCTGCGGGTCGTCCAGCCATCTGATATCTGCCTGCATAAACATTCCTCCTCGCTATTCCTTCACAGCTCCGGCCGCCACTCCGGCCAGGATGTATTTCTGGAAAAACAGATAGATCAGGACCGTGGGCAGCATGATGATAATGATTCCGGCCGCCAGCGTCTGCCAGGATCCCTTCTGGGCGTTGGAATAGTCCATCAGGAAGGTGGTCAGGGTCCGAAGTTTGTTTTTCGGCATGTACAGATAGGGAATGTACATGTCGTTGATAATGTTGATGGCCTTGATAATGCAGACCGTAGCCGTTGCCGGAGCCAACAGCGGGAAAATAATCCGCGTAAACAGGCCGAAGTAAGAGCAGCCGTCCAGCAGCGCCGACTCGTCCAGGGACACGGGCAGGGTGGAAATAAACTGCCGGTAGATGTAGAGCTGCATCAGGTCCGAGGCCACGTAGATCACAATGGGCGCGCCCAGGGTATTGTAAAGGTGAAGCCCGTTGATAATTTTGAATCTGGCGATCTCCGTCACAAAGGAGGGGATCAGCATGCCGATGAAAAACAGGGCGATGATGATCTTTTTCCCGCGGAAATTGAACCGCTCGATGATAAACGCCGTCATGGTGCCGAAGAGCACGTTGAAAATCAGGGACACCACCAGGATGATGCCGGTATTTTTGAAGCCCACCATCAGATATTTGTTGGAGAACACTTTTTGGAAATTGTCAAAGGTCAGCCGGTCCAGGGCCGGGAGGCTTAAGGGGGAGGTTTTCACCATATCCACCTTGTTTTTCAGCGCCGCGAACAGCGTCAGCAGAATGGGCGCCATCACCACGGCCACCATACACAGGCAGATGATCTGTTTCAGAATCTGCGCCATCGTCTTCTTTTTCATAATCCGCTTACTCCCGTCCTTTCAGTATGATTCCGTGAATGATCTTGTTCTGGATCAGGTAAATGAGCACGATCAGCACCATGATCGCCACCGCCATGGTGGAGGCCAGACCGAAGTTGCTGTAGGTGAATGCCGTGTTGATGGTGTACAGTGTGAAGGTGCTGGAAGCGTAGCCGGGGCCGCCCGAGGTCATGACAAAGGGAATGTCGAACACCTGGAGCGCGCCGCGGATGTTGTCAAAGAGTACGAAGTCCACCATCAGCATGATGGCCGGGACCTGGATGTATTTGAACAGATGCCAGGCTCCCGCGCCGTCCACCCGCGCCGCTTCCTCCACATCCTGGGGCAGGGACTGAAGCGCTGCCATAAACAGGATCACGTGGTAGCCGGAGAAACGCCACAGCGAGACGCTGGCCAGCACGAAGTTTACGATCCGCTCGTCGGACAGCCAGTTGCGGACCAGAAAATCCAGGTGCGCCGCTCCTAAAATCGCGTCAAAGGCGCCGTTGATGGGTGAGAAAAAGTAAGAAAACGCATAGGAAATGGCCACGCCGTTGATGATGTAAGGCATGAACACCATGGTTTTGTAAAACTTCGCAGCCCGAAGCTTGCTGGTGAGCAGCACCGCGAAGGCCAGCTCCACCGGAATCATCAGCAGATGCACGAAGAAATACACCGCGTTGTTTTTCAAGGACAGCCAAAGGTCCGGGTTTTGAAACATTCTTACATAATTTTCCAGTCCAATAAATTTACTGCTGCTCGCCAGCCCGTCCCAGTCGGTAAAGCTCATGCGGATCAGGTCCACGGCCGGGACCACCACAAAGCCGATCAGCAGCGCCATGGGGATCACCAGCGACAGAATGATAAAATGCGTCCGTTTTTTTGAAAGTGTACTCACATCCAACTCCCTCTCTATAAAGCGGGAGCTGCCGTTTCCGGCAGCTCTTCTTTTATGTTTTGACGTTGCTTTTACTGGATTCCCAGCTTCTGTCTGGCAGCCGCCCACTTGGTGTTCAGCTCATCCAGGGTCTTCTGCAGGTCGAATCCGTTGGTCAGCATCTGAGCGCCCAGCTTCTTGTAGTCAAAACTGGTCTCATTCTGGATCGCCGTAAAGTCGTCTCCGCCGCCGTCATACATTACCAGGTTCATGTCGGGGCACAGTTCGTCGGCCTGGGCCAGAATCGGATCCTTCTCCTTGGGGAAATTGGTCATGGAGGAGGAGCTGGAAACATAGTTGATATATTCCGGATACCAGGCGTCGGAGTAGAACCACTCCACAAATGCCTTGGCCAGCTCAGGATTCTGGGAGTGAGTGGTCACGCCCATGAAGGAATCGCCCTGAACGATCACGTTGTAGGGGTCGGACTCGCTGTCTCTGGTGGGCAGGTAGAAGGTGCCAAGCTGGGATGTGTCCTCAGCGCCGGACTGGATGTCCTGAAGTCCCCAGTCGCCCAGTGCGGTGATCGCAGCTTCCTTGGCGGAGAAGAGGGTTGTCACCTGATCCTTGCTCAGTCCCAGGGGATCCTTGCCTAAAGCGCCGGAGGTAAACAGCTCATTTACCTTATGATAGGCCTTGTTGATGTCCGTTCCCTCGGCAAAGGGCGCATCCTGGGTGGCCATGGAATTCCAGTTCTGTCCGTTTCCGGACTCCAGAGCGGGCATGAACTCCATAAACGGGTAGTCCGGCCACTCGTCCTTTAATCCACAGGCAATCGCCATGAAGTCAGGGTTGTCTTTTCCATAATAGTCCTGAAGTTTTTTCGCCACTTCCACAAATTCCGGCCAGGTCGTGGGCACTTCCACCCCTGCCTCCTGGAACATGTCTTTCCAATAATACACGTACTCATAACCGGAGGTCATGGGGATTCCCAGAATCTTTCCGTTCACCGCATACCCGGCCGCCAGTTCATTGTTTTTGGCCGCCTCCGTGTCGGACAGATCCACCAGATAATCCTTGAACCGGGAGAGAGTGAAGGTCTTATTGAACATCACGTCCGGGAGCTGGTTGGCGGAAGCGCGCATCTTCATGGCGTTCCAATACTCGCTGTCGTCCTTGATTTTCTCCACCTCGATATCCGCGTTGGGATAGGTCTCCTGGAACTTGCCCACCATATCGTTCTGTTCAATAAAATCGTTTAAGTTGTTATCCCATATTGTAAAGGTAATCGTGCCGGAGAGATCTTCGCTCTTGGCAGCCGCCGTATCGCCCGCGGCCTCGCTTCCCGCCTCCGTCTTTGCGCTCTCCGCCTGTGTACCCGCCTCCGTCTGACCGGAACCGGATGAACACCCTGCTAATAAGGAAGCTGTCATCGTGCACGCCATTGCCGCTGCAATCCATCTTTTTTTCATTTTCTGAACCTCCCATATAAAATTTTGATCGATTGGATCGATGAGGCCAGTATAGCGGCTTTTCCCAGCGCTTTCCATGCTTTTTGTTCTTTTTTCTTGTCTTATTTTCAGATTTGGGGAATTTATAAACTTGATCATTCGTCAGAAAAACTGGTGATTTCGTATGTTTTTTTGCAGATTTCCCCTTTTGTGCCGGATATCCCGATCTCTCCCGCACGTCTGTTCACGGTCAGCGGCGCACCGCTCAGCTACTCATGCAGTTCCAGCGGCAGCCCGTCCGGGTCCCTGAAAAACGTCATCTTCTTCCCGGTAAACGCGTCGATCCGCACCGGCTCCACCTCCACGCCCTTCGCCTCCAGCTCCTCAATCACCTTCTCGATCTCCTCCACCTGAAACGCCAGGTGCCGCAGCCCGCGGGCCTCCGGGTAAGAGGGCCGCTCTGGCGCTCCGGAAACGCAGAAGAGCTCCAGCTCACAGTCCCCCAGCTTCAAGTCCACCTTGTAATCCCCCCGCTCCGGCCGGTAGTTCTCCCGGATCACCGGAAGCCCTAAAACCTCCGTGTAAAAACGTCTCGACGCCTCATAATCCGACGCGATAATCGCAACATGATGTATTTTCTCCAGCTTCACAGTCTAATCTCCTCTCTCTTCCTCCACCGGCGCTTTCCGGTACTGAGCCGGGCTCATGCCCGTCAGCTTGCGGAAGGTGCGGTTGAAATGCTCCGGGTTGTTGTAGCCCACCATCTCCGCGATCTCGTACATTTTGAAGGTGGTGGTCTTGATCAGCTCTTTGGCCTTCTGGATGCGCAGGCCGGTCAGGTAGGACAGAAACGTCTCCCCGCACTCCTTGGTGAATTTGGTGGTGAAATATTTCTCGCTTAAGTCCACATAGTCTGCCACCTCCTTCAGGGTCAGGGAGGGATTCTGGTAGTGCTCAATCACATAGTGCTTGGCCCGCGTGACCGCGTCGGCCCGGGACACGTCCAGCCGTCCACGGCTGTAATCCGCCACCCAGGAGCAGTAATTGGTCACCCACAGCCTGAGGCTGCGCCCGTCGCTGATGCGGCCGATCTTCTCAAAGTAGTCGATCTTCTCCCCGAAAATCTCAAAAAAGTCGGCATTTGCCCCGGAGAACTGCCGGGCTGTGGCCAGAATCACGGCCAAAACCCGGTTGCCCGCCTCCTCCATGTCCAGGGACTGGAACTGGCGGAAAAGAATTTCCTTTTCCTGGGAAATCGTTTTTTCATCCGCAATGTAAAGGGCGGCCGCAAGGGCTGCGAACTCGGGGGCGAGGCGCGCAATCTGCCCGCATTGGTCAAAGCACTGGTTGAAATCCAGCACGCTCCCCTCGCCTTTCAGCATGTACAGGTCATGCAGGTCCATAACCTCCTCCAGCTGCTCTGCAAATTGCAGGCAGTCCGACTGCGCGCGGCCGAGGCAGAACGAAAGCTCCGCGCCTGTTTTGGACTTTGCGAAGCGCTTCATATCCCGCACCAGATCGTGGAGCGCGCCGGAAAAATCCTCCTCCCGGATCCGGTAATACACCAGAAAACAATACGGCGTGAGCGCGGCCAGCGTACAGCGGGAGGCGAATCGCGGGATGGTGTCAAAGCCCTGGGCCAGCTCTACGGGCAGGCGGGAGGCTGCTCCCTCCCTGGCCTCGCATTTTCCCACGGTCACAACCATCAGCAGGTAGCGTTCGGAGAAAAATTCCGCCGCCTGAGACCGGACCTCGCCGGGGCTTATCTCGCCGCGCACCAGGGCGTGCAGATAGTCCGGCATGGTCTTGGCTCCCTGTCTCACCCGCTCCTCGTAGTCCGCGATCAAAGCCTTCAGCCTGCGCACCATGGCGTTGAAGGAATGGATCATGGCCCGAACCTCGTACTGCCCGGCCGGCGTCAGATGGACGTCCAGCACTCCCTCCTCCACCTGGCGCAGTCCACGGCTCATCTGCTGTACCGGCTGAATGATCCGTTTGAGGAAATACCGGGAGAACACGGTGAACAGCGTGAGCACCACCGTTGTGGCCAGCAGCAAAAGCCCGGCCACGCTCCAGTAGTCGGAGGTGAGGTCCGCGGTGCGCACATAGCTCTCCACATACCAGTCGTTCCCGTAGACCGCCAGGGGCGTAAGCACCCGGGTGTGGCCCTTCTCCACCATGGCTCCGTCCGGAATCCCCTCCGGCTGGTAGACCACATTTCCCGACCCATCCACGATTCGGGTGTAGCCGATCTTATTTTTCTTCTGGCCATAACCCGTATTGTAGGACTTGATCTTGTCGGAGGCCCCGGTGGCCTGGAAGAAGGTCACGGTCTCGATTTTCTCGGAGCGGTCCAGGCGCACGTCAGGGCTCAGGGCCGCCACCAGCACAAAGGAGTCCCGCGTGCCGCCGGAGTAGAGCCTGGTATCGTTGGTATCGTAGCTGCCGACCACCACCCGGTCCGGCCCCGCCACCGCGGTCTGATACCATTTTTCCCGGCGCATCTCCTCCAGAGGCAGCAGGATTTCATTTTTAAAAAAGATTTTGCTGTCGTCCTTCATATAAAATGCCACGGCCACGATGTCCTTCACCGGCTCCGTGGCGTAGCTGGCCGCCTCGTTCAGCCGCTGCTGGTTTTCATAGCGGCTGTCCGCGTCCTCCGTGTCCACCGCCGCGGCGATGGAGAGCAGCTCGTTGTCGTTGGCGTAGACCATGTGGGACAGGCGCATGGAAATCTGCTCGATGTCGGATTCCAGCTCCGAGGCCACGGCCTCCTGGGCCCGGTTGATATTCTCCACAGCCTGGGTGCTGAATACCTGGTTTAAGACCGTCAGCGAGATGATCAGCACCACCACGATGGGCACCACCACCAGGCCCAGAAAGGAGGTGTAATATACGGTTTGTAAGGGAAGTCTCTTTTTTCGTCTGTCTGTCATCTGTATCCACCCGCATTCCCGGACAAGCGCCCGTTATTCCCTGTAATAGTACAATGGGAGGGCATAAAATGTCAAGAAGGGCATGGTCTGGGGGGCGGGGCGCATACAATGATTGTGAGTATTGTTCTAAGGCGTATTTTCGGTCTGCGTGCCCCTGCGATTCGGCAATACCTGAACCGCCGCCCTTTTCGCCCCTCAGACGGGAGCCGCAGCTTCAAAATCCCCTTGGCTGGAGGTATATCTTGTCCGTGTTTCTGCAAATCGTACTGATCAATCTGGCCGTCTCCTGCGACAACGTGGGCGTGATCGCCATGGCCACCCGCGGGCTGCCGGACAGGCAGGCGGCAATCATGCGCAGGCTGGGAATCGGCCTGGCCCCGGTGTTCACCCTGGCCTTCATCTGGGCCGCCGGACGGCTGTTGGACATCTCATGGCTGCACCTGCGCCTTCTGGGCGGCGCGGCCATGCTCTACGTCACCTGGCAGATGTTGAAGGACGGAGCCTGCTGCGGGACCTCAGTCTGCGCCGCCGGAACAACAGGCTCCGCCGCCGCGTCCTCCCCCTCTGCCGCCCCCGCCCCCGCAATCCCCTGCTCCTGCGCCGGCAGAACCCGGCTTGCGGCCGTCTCCATCCTGGCCTCCGACCTGACCATGGCCATGGAAAACGCCATCGCGGTGCTCTCCGTGCTCTCCGAGGGCGGCCGCGTCCCGGATGGCCAGGGCTTTTTGACGGCCGCGTTTTCCCTGCTCCTCTGCCTTCCCGCCCTCTTCTGGGGAAGCGGGCTGGTGGCGCGGATGATGGAGGAGGTTCCGGCGGTGTCCTCCCTCTTTGCCGGTTACATGGCCTACACCGCCGTCACCATGGCGCTCCAGGACGAATCCGTAGTTCTCTTTCTGTCCGCCATCCATTTCCGCCACAGCCTGCCCGCAGCCGTGGCCGCGGGAATCCTGACCGCGGCGGCCGGATGTGACATGCGCAGGGAGCAGGAGGCCCGGGCCGCCCTCTGCCGCACCGGCGCTCCCAGGCGGCCCCGCGGCCTTCCCCTTCTCCCATACGCCGCGGTACTGATCTACGCGCTGTCCACCGTCCACGTCTTTTTCCACCTGGCGAAAGGCCCGGTGATCGGCGGGATCGGAGTCAGCCCGGAGCTCATGTTCGGCTTCACCCCATCCGGCGCCGACGCGGTCCGTGCGGTGGGAGCGCCGCCTCATCTGCTCTCCCTGTTTACCTGCCTCCTGGCGGTGCGCTCTGCATCCTCCGGCGCCGGACGGGCGCGGCCCTGGAGCGCATTCCGGCTGGTGTGCATACATACCGCCGCCATGATCATTCTCTACGTGCTGCTCTGCGGCGCAGGCTTTTTCCTGCTGTTTGGCCCCGGCATACTCTCCCCCCTGGACCTGTTGTGCCGCCTGGTATTGCAGATCCTGCTCCACTGGTCCTATGCGGCCGTGTTCTCCGCCCTGGCCGTTCCGGTTAAAAACCGGGCCGCCGCCACAATCCTCGGCATCTTCTGCCTCATGACGGAGGACATTCTGGTGGATGTGTTCTGCTACTCCGGCCACCTGCGGGTCCTCGCCGGATTCCTTCCGGAATACTACATCCACTCCCTGTCCTTCTGCCCCTTAAGTCCGATTCTGGCCGTGCGATGCGCGCTGGCAGCCGGTATCCCCATTCTGCTCTTCTCCACCGTGGCGAAACGGCGGCAGCGAGCGGTCAGGGCGGCCGTCTGACCAGAGCGATAACCCCTTTTACAACGCCTCTGCGCTGCAGCAAACGCGAACCGGCCGGCAGACAAAACAGCCGCCCCGGCATTGACTTCCATGACAATCGCTTGCAGGCTGCGCCAGCGACCCATTGCATTCAAAAAAGCAGGGGTTCCCGCCTCCGCGTTATTCCCCTGCCCCAGCCGCCCGTTCCGGGCGGCTTCTATAAAATTGTCTTAAGCGAACTGGCTGTAATAAAGCTGGGCGTACGGTCCATTGGCTTTTACCAACTCCCGGTGCTTTCCCTGCTCAATGATATTGCCGTTCTCCATCACCAGGATCAGGTCCGCGTCCACAATGGTGGACAGCCGGTGGGCGATCACAAAGCTGGTCCGGTTCTCCATCAGGGCGTTCATCGCCCGGTTGATCTCCATCTCCGTCCTGGTGTCCACGCTGGAGGTGGCCTCGTCCAGAATCAACAGCGCCGGGTTGCTGAGCACCACCCGGGCGATGGTCAGGAGCTGGCGCTGGCCCACGGAAATATTCTCCGTGTCATTGCCCAGAACCGTATCGTAACCCTTGGGCATGGTCCGCACGAAAAAGTCCACTCGGGCCGCCTTGGCCGCGGCCACGATCTCCTCCCGGGTGGCATCCGGCTTGCCGTAAGCGATATTTTCGGCAATGGTTCCCTCAAAAAGCCAGGTGTCCTGCAAAACCATGCCGAAATGGCTGCGCAGCCAGGACCTGGACATGGTTTTCGTGTCCACGCCGTCCAGCAGGATCGTCCCTCCGTCCACCTCGTAAAACCGCATAAGCAGGTTGATTAACGTGGTCTTTCCCGCTCCGGTGCTGCCCACCACCGCAATCTTCTGGCCCGGATGGGCGGTAAAACTGATATCCTTCATCAGCACCCGCTCCGGCGTGTAGCCGAACCTCACGTTGCGAAACTCGACTCTTCCTTCCGTGCGCCCGGTCAGCGCCGCCGTCTCCGGCTCCGCCCCGATCTCCGGCTCGTCTAACAGCGCGTAAATGCGCTCCACCGAAGCCAGGGCCGACTGCATAGAGTTGACCATGTAGGCCCCCTCGGTCAGCGGCTCCGCGGACTGGTTCACGTACTGGAAAAACGCCTGGAATGTACCCACGCTGAGCGCCCCGTCGATCAGGAGCTTTCCCGCCGTCACTGCGATCAGCACCTGTCCCAGCCGGTTCACCAGGCGGATGGCCGGGTTGATGGCGTTTACCAGAAAATCCGCCTTGCGGGAGACTTCGGCCAGCTCCTCCGTGGCCCTGTGAATCTCCCGGGAGCTGTTCTGCTCCCGGCCAAACGCCTTGATGATCACGCGGCCGCTGTACGCTTCCTCCACCCGCGCCGTCACATTGCTCACGCACTGCTGCCGCCGGGCCGCCAGCTGCAGGGTTTTGGCCGCAAACAGCTTGGTGGACAGCAGCGCCAGCCCCATGAAAAACAGGAAAATGAGCGTCAGCCAGACCTGCATCTGAAACATAACCACCAGGGAACCGGCCACCATGCCCGCCGCGGTGAACAGCCTTAACAGGCCGGTCTGCAGCGCCTCCGACATCTTATCCAGGTCGTTAACCGCCCGGCTCATCACTTCGCCCGTCCTGTGGTTGTCGAAATACACCAGGGGCAGACGGTTTATTTTCTCGCTGATCTCGGTCCGAAGCCTCAGGCTCAACCGCTCCGCAAAGCTGGACATGAGAAAACTCTGCAGGGTATAAAGCCCTGCCGTAGCCGTGTAGACGGCCAACAGAACCGCAATCTCCCTCCCGCCCTGCTCCCAACTCACCCGGAACACCGTTCCCTGGGCATGGGCGCTTCGGATGCCGTTCCACAGAAAGTCCACGATTCGGACGCTGTAGAACGGCGCATAGATGGAGAGCAGGGTATAAAATGCGACCGACACCAGCACCACCGCAAGCCGGCCGTGCTGATCGCTCACGGAGCGCCAAAGCCGCCGGATTGTTTTACCTGCGTGGTCCGGCATCTCGTAGGCGTAGTCGTCCTCGTAAGGTATATTCTGCTCATCCTGCATCCCGCTCATCTCCTTTCATCTGCGACCTGGCAATATCCCGGTAAACCGGGCAGTTCTCCATCAGCCCGGCATGGCTGCCCATCCCCACCACGCGCCCGTTGTCCAGCACGATGATTTTATCCGCATTCAAAATCGTGCTGATCCGCTGGGCGATAATCAGCACCGCGGCGTCCCCGGTCTCCGCGGCAAGGGCCTTTCTCAGCGCCGCGTCCGTTTTAAAATCCAGAGCGGAAAAGCTGTCGTCGAAAATGTACAAATCCGCCTGTTTCATCAGCGCTCTGGCGATGGAGAGGCGCTGCTTCTGACCTCCCGAAAAGTTCGTCCCGCCCTGGGCCACATGGGCGTTCAGCCCCTCCGGCAGCTCCTCCACAAAACCGGCCTGAGCCACCTTAAGAGCGTGAAGCATCTCGGACTCCCGCGCTTCCTCCCGTCCATCGCGCAGGTTATCCGCGATGGTCCCAGAAAACAGCCACGCCTTCTGCGGGATATAGGCGATGCGCCTGCGCAGCTCATTCTGAGTCATGGCGCGTACGTCCCGCCCGTCGAACCGCAGTTCGCCGGAGGTCACGTCGTGGAACCGCAGAATCAGTTTGGCAATGGTGGATTTCCCGCTCCCGGTTCCCCCGATGATGGCGGTGGTCTGTCCCCGCAGGCAGGTAAAGGTCAGTCCGCCCAGGGTATCCTCGTCCGCGTCCGCAAAGCGGAAGGAAACATGATCAAACGCCACCACCGCGTCCTCCCGTCCCAGGTCCGGCAGCAGGGGGATCTCCCCGTCGCGGATCTCCGGCTTCCTGGACAGAACCTCCTCCATCCTGCGCAGGCAGACCCGAGCCCTGGGCAGCAGGATGATAACCATCTGCGCCATAATAATATAGTAGAGAATGAGTATCGCATATTCGATCAGGGCGGTGATATCTCCGATCTCCATATAACCGGCCCCGATGCGGTTGCCGCCGATCCAGAGTATGGCCACAATACACAGGTTGATCATAAAAAACGCCGTGCTGTCCAGCCCCACGAACAGCCGGTTGGCCTGGATGGAGGACTCCGCGTACTGCTCGAAGGTTCTGCGGATGCGCGCCTCCTCCCTGCGCTCCTTGTTGAACGCCCGGATCACCCGCACGCCGGTGATATTTTCCCGCAGCACCACGTTCATCCGGTCCAGAAAGCGCTGAAGGCTCTCGAAAATCACGGAGGCCTTCCGCGTCACCAGAACCGCCAGCACAATGATCAGGGCCGTCACGGCGATCAGCAGATATCCCATGGTAGCGTCGATGGCAAAGGCCATGACGATTCCCATGGTGCACAGAGCGGGCACCGGGATCACCATCTGAATGCACCAGACAATGGACTGCTGGATAATGTTGACGTCGTTCAACGTCCTGGCAATCATGGACCCGGTTCCAAACTGCTCGAAATCATGGGCGGAGAAAGCCAGGGATTTGTCGTAGACGGCGTTTCGCATATCCTTCCCCACTTTGGCGGATAAATCCGCGCACAGCCAGCTCCCAAACAGGGTCGCCGCCCCGGCCAGCACGGTGACCGCCACCATGGCCAGCCCCCGCTGGACAATAAAGTGCAGATCGCCTCCGCTCACGCCGATATTGATCATATCCGCCGTCAGCGTTGGGATCAGAAGCGCCCCCGCGGCGTCCACCAGCATGGTTAAAAGGGTCAGAACGCACAATCGTTTATACGGTTTCAGGAACCGCAGTACGGTTTTCATAAAAAGTCCTCCAATGTCAGTCAAATTCCGTTTTTTTCCGGCCGGGCGGGCTCACATCCGCCGCTCCAGCTCCCGGAAATGTTCCAGGTACTTCCCGGTCAGGCGCAGAAGCTCGCCCCGCTCCTTTGGCGTCAGCTCCAGAAACGCCTGGGCCTCCATCCCGATGGCCGGGCGTACCTTGTTCTCCACAAATTCCCGGCCCGGCTCCGTCAGATAGATATGCATGTTTTTGCCCTTTCCGCGCTTTAAGTACACGGTTCCCTCCCGCTCCAGCTTGCGGATCGACGAGTTGATGGTCTGCTTGCTGCAGAAGGACTGGCTGCAGATATCCTTCTGCAGGCAGCCGTCTCCCAGCTCACAAATCGCGTAAAAAATCGTAAGGGCGCTGTCCGACAGCCCCAGCTTCAGCGCGATATCGTGGTAAAGGTCGTCCATCTCCTTGTACAGCCGGTTGAACTCATTGACGTCATTTTGTTGTCTCTCCTCCAAATCCGTTCCCTCCCTGCGCTCTTTTCGGGCTTAATCCGATTTCGTACTCATTATAGTCCGATATCGTACTCATGTCAAGGGTCAGGCCAACAGCCGCTTGAAGGTTACGCCGATGGCTACTGTACACTCCGTTCCCAGTAACACGCTTCGCGATGCACAGAAACGGCAAAAAAACGCCGTTTCGCGCCGCTATCCTCGGGTTTTCTGTGACTTCCGCTGCGCTCCACTCACAAAAAACGCCTCGCGGGATATTGCCTGTGAACAGTAACCGCCGATGGCTACTGTACACTCCGTTCCCAGTAACACGCTTCGCGATGCACAGAAACGGCAAAAAACCGCCGTTTCGCGCCGCTATCCTCGGGTTTTCTGTGACTTCCGCTGCGCTCCACTCACAAAAAACACCTCGCGGGATATTGCCTGTGAACAGTAACCGCCGATGGCCCATTTCCTCCAACACAAATGGCACCGGATTTCTCCGATGCCATCTCCATTTTCTCTGGTTTTTATGGTCTTGACGGACCGTTTCGTGTGATCCGCCGGCCAGTCCGTCATGCTCAAACGCGGCGGCCTCCCTGGGGATTTCCAGATTCCGATCCCGCTGCGGCCAGCGCGCTCACATACCGCTCCAGCCGTTCTTTCAACTGTGTCTCCTCGTAAACCGCCCCGGCCAGTTCCCGTTCAAAACCGCTGTGGTTCTCGCGGGCCTCCGCGTCGGAGTACAGCCGGGCCTCGCTTATGCGCTCTCCCTCCACACGGAATACCAGCTGGTAAATCCCCGCTCCCGAAGCGGCTTCCATCACCATCTCGCAGTCCGGGCTCTCGCCGTAAATCCAGTCCGCGGCAGCGTAAGCCAGAAAATCCCCGGGCATTTCCTCCTCCCCGAACCGCACGGTTTCCACCGGCCCCCAGGTCTCGGAAAATGACCTTGCCATTTTTTCGCGGACCTGGCTCACAGATATCCCGGGAGCAAATTCCGTCAGGTTCGCCACCCGTTTTCTCACCGAGTCCACCCCGTTGGAGCGCAGCTTTTTGGCGCTTACGGTGAGCGCCTGACTCATTGCCTCCATGTCTGCATTTACCAGAACCGTGCCGTGCAAAAGCCTTCTGCCGTCCTCCTCGTAACCTGCCATGCCGCTGATCTTTTTCCCGTCAATGAGGAAGTCGTTGCCATAGGACTTCACGGGACGCCCCGCCAGCGCTTCAATGGCGCTGCGGGCCAGTTCCCGAAATTCTTCCTCCCCCGCCTGCCCCGGCCAGTAGAAGAAGGTAAAATTCAGATTGCCCCGGTCGTGATAGACCGCCCCGCCTCCGGACCGCCGTCTGGCCACCGCGATTTTGCGGCTTCGGCAGAGTCCGGGACTGCACTCCAGGTAGGCGCACTGGTTATTTCCCAGGATCACCGAGGGGTCGTTGACCCACAGATAAAGACCGCACTGCCCTTCCTTCAGCTCCCGCAGCAGCGCCTCCTCCAGCGCCAGGTTTTTGTACACCTGGCCGGTGCCGGAGATCACCAGCCTATTCATGGTAATGGATGGCTCCCACCGTGAGCCCCAGCGCCGCCTCGTGGATCACCTCGCCCAGCGTGGGATGGGGAAATACGGTGGAAATGATCGCCTCCGGGGTCAGGCCGTTTGTGAGCGCCAGCGTCAGAACAGAGATCAGATTGCTGGCATCCGGCCCAGCCACGGCGGCGCCCACCAGCTTTCCGTCCTCCTCCCGGGCGATCAGTTTAACAAATCCCCGGCCCTCCTCCATGGTCAGGGCCTTGCCGTTGGCCGCGAAGGGGAAGCGGCTCACGTTACAGGCGATACCCGCCTGTTTTAACTCCCGCTCCGTCCGCCCCACTGTGGCGATCTCCACTCTGGAGAAGATCACTGAGGGGATGAAATCATACTCCATGGACCTGTCTTTTCCCAAAATGCAGTCCACCGCAACCAGCCCCTGGTGGGAAGCCGCATGGGCCAGCTGGATTTTCCCGGTGACGTCTCCGATGGCGTAAATACCGGGAACGCTGGTCTCCATGGAGCCGTTCACCGCGATGGAGCGTTTATTTTCCGTCAGCTCCACCCCGGCCTTCTCCAGCTTCAGGCCGTCCAAATTGGCCGAGCGGCCAACCGCAACCAGCACCTTGTCTGCAACCAGATATTTCGTGCGGCCGCCGGACTCAAACGCCACAATGCACTGCCCATTCTCGCTCTCACGAATCTCCTGAACCCGGACTCCGGTGCGGATGTCCACCTGGCCCTTCAAATCTTCCGTCAGCACCTCCACCAGATCCGGGTCCGTGGTGGGCAGAATCTGCTTCTCATACTCCAGCACATGAACCCGCTTGCCCAGGGATGCGTAAATTCCGGCAAATTCCATTCCGATCACGCCGCCTCCCACGATAGCGATGGAATCGAAATCCTCCTCCAGATCCAGCGCCGTGGTGGAATTGAGCACATTGCGGCCGTGGATGCCCGGGATGGGAAGGTCCGCGATGCGCGAGCCGGTGGCAATGATCACATGCTGCGCCTTGACTGTTGTGCGGTTTAATCCCTGGGACACCAACAGTTCCTTAGGTCCCTGAAATGCCGCCGTTCCCCGGACCAGACGCACGCCGTTCGCCTCCAGCAGCGACTCAATTCCGCCCCGCAGCTGCTCCACCACCTGGTTTTTGTGGCCAATCACCCGGTGCATGTCAAAGGATGCCTGGCCGCAGCTCACGCCGATGTCCTCCAGGCCGGAAAGCATGTGGTATTTTTCCGCGCTGTTGACAATCGCCTTGGTGGGAATGCAGCCCACGTTCAGACAGGTTCCCCCAACCTTGCTTTTCTCGATGAGGATCACGTCCTTGCCCTGCTTGGCCGCGTAGATGGCCGCCTCGTAACCGCCCGGGCCCGCGCCCACCACGGCGATCTCGCAGGACAGTTCCTCTTTTTTGCCGAACAGGGAGAGTGCAGGATTCGGGGAAGCCTTGGCCGCGTCGCGCTGGCTGGCGGCCGCGGAAGTTCCGGCCGAATCGCGCTGGCCGCCTGCCGCAGAAGTCCCGGCCGTATCGCGCTGGCCGCCCGCCGCGGAAACGCTGGCCGTATCAGGCTGGCCGCCCGCCGCTGAAGTCCCGGCCGCGTACTCCGCCTGGGCAAAAATCTCCCCGCTGCCGATCTCCTGTCCCTCCTTCACCAGAAGCTTTTTCAGCGTTCCCGCCTGTTCCGCCTTGACCACCGTGTTCATTTTCCCGCTCTCCGCTTTCAAAAGAGGAGCACCGGCCTGAAAGCTTCCGCCCTCCGGCACATAAATCTTCGTAATCTTATAGCGCTTACTGCTGTCCGCGGCCTTAAATTGTAAATCCATCTTCTTCCCTCCAAATGTTGTGTTTGCGTACAATGCCGGATATCTGAACCGGCACAATACCGGCGCCGTTTTGTTCCCCGCGACAGGGAAAAAGGACGGCCGCGAAAGTCCCTCCCGCACAGCCGTCCTCTGTCCTCAAATTCCCCGATTACCTTCAATCAAAATCGTGCTCGAACTCATTGACCGCATCCATCAGAGTGGTAACGGAATACGCCATGCTGGGTCCGCCGCCGAATGCAACTGCGATCATGGCAGCCTCGATAATCTCTTCCCTGGTGGCTCCTGCCTCGTACGCTTTGTACACATGATAAACGATGCAGTATTCGCAGCGGTTGTACGCGCCGATGGCCACGCTGATCAGCTCTTTTGTCTTAACCGAAAGAGCGCCCTCCGCGTAGTTGGTTCCCAGCAGATTCATAAACGCCTGGACATGCGCCTCATTGGTTTCGCCCAGTTTCCCCAGACCACCGACAAAATCATTCAGCATTGTTCTTACATCTTTCATATTTTAGCCCTCCAAATCGAATTTTGCATTTTCTTGTAACGCTAATAATTAGCAATACAAGTATTATGATAATAATATAACACGGAAAACGCGGTCTGTCAACCCTCTTCCGTGTTGGCAAGCATTTGATTCAGAACTTCTTTAAATACCTCCAGCTTCTCCTCACTGATCCCCCGGATGGCGTCGTCCTTGAACTGTTCCGCCCGCTGGGACAGCTTTTCGTAAAGCTCCCTGCCCTCCGGCGTCATCTCCAGATACCGGACCCTCCGGTCGTCCTGGCAGCAGACCCTGCGCACCATGTTCTCCTTCTCCATCCGGTCCAGAAGGCGTACCACCGTGGATTCCTTTGAGTTCATCCGCTCCGCCAGCTGCTTCTGGGTAATGGACGGGCACCGGTCCACGTAATACATGGCGATCCACTGCACCCGGCTGACCCCACTGCCGGTAAACCGGTCCTCCAGGCGTTCCGCCAGGGTCTTGGCCCCCCTGCTCGTAATATAGGCAATGCAATCTTCCAACTGGAACATTCCTGATTCACCTCCCGATCGATCCGCGTGTCTTGTTTTGTTCTGAATCTGAGTATAACACCCGGGCAAAAGTGTGTCAATCACAGGATTTTGGGCAGACGGACCTACGGAAACCGGACCCGGGAAGGCCGGTCCGAAGGAGGCCGACCGTAAAAGCCGGACTGCGCAAAGGGTTCCCCTCATCGCCGCCCGGCTTCCTCACATCAGCACCAGCAAACCCCTTCCAGATCGTACAGCGTCACCCGGGCGTTGCAGCCTTCCAGGCGGATGCCACCCTCACGGCCGTAAACCCGCGTGGTGAATACTTCACTGCCTCCGTTCACAAACACTTCCAGGGACGAGGTGTCGGAGAATATCTGCAAATGATCCAGGCGGTCAAGCTCCACGCTGCGGCTGGTCCTTCCGCTGCCGCAGGCCCCCAGGTCCAGGGTCAGCAGCCCCTCCTTCCACTCCAGCGTCACACCGTTGCGCAGCGTCATGGTCATGGAACGGCAATGGTCAAACTCCGCCTCCAGCTCGTAAACCAAACCGCGCTCACCTGCCTGATTCAGGCTCTCCGCCTCCAGGACACGGCGGTTTCGCCTCAGCGCCTGAAGCTCCTTTAAGGGCGTCTGGACTAACCGGCCGTCCGCTATATGCAGCTCCCTCGGCAGCGTCAGCGCATGCTGCCAACCGGCCTCCACGGTGGGGTTGGTATAATCCGGGTCCGGAATTCCCATCCAGCCGATCAGGATGCGCCGCCCGCCTTCGTCCTCAAAGGTCTGGGGCGCGTAGAAATCAAAGCCCCGGTCCACCATTCGAACCTTCGCCATATCTTCCAGAATATACTCCCCCGGCGCGAAATCGTAATCCAGCATAACCGCCGTGCACTGATGCACATTGGCAAAATCCACGCCCCGCTGCGGCACGCCCTGGGGACAGCAGATCAGGCAGAGCCTGCCGTCCAGGACGAACAGGTCCGGGCACTCCCACATGTAGCCGAAGGCTTCCCGGGTGGTGATCCGGCCATGGTATTGCCAGCCGGTTAAATCCTCGGACCGGTATACCAGCACCAGCCCTTTCCCTGCTATATCCCGGGCGCCCAGCACCATATAATACCCGTCTGCGCGCCGGATCACCTTGGGATCCCGCACATGCCCGCTCATATCCGCCGGATAGTCCCAGTTCGTCAGCAGCAGTTCTTTTTCCGAAAAATGGAAGCCATCCCGGCTCGTCATGTGGATCGTGTTGCTGCCGCGGCCGGTGAGAATATAATCGTAGTCGTCCCGGTCGAAATATTTCACATTTCCGGTGTAAAAATAGTGGATCAGCCCGTTTTCCACGAAAGCGGAGCCGGAGTACACGCCGTGGGCGTCAAAATCCTGGTCCGGGTACACCGCGGGTTCACACTGCTGGTAATGCACAAAATCCCGCGTGGTGCAATGGCCCCACAGCTTTATTTCTCCGGTGGGTTCAAAGGGCGTGTATTGGTAGTAAATGTGGTAAACTCCGTTCACCTGGCACAGCCCGTTGGGGTCGTTGAGCCACCCGGTTTCCGGCATCAGGTGGTAGGCCAGACGGTTCTCATCCGCCGCCACCTGTTCCCGGTACGCCTGATTCTCCCGGTGCCACTGTTCATACATTTCCCGGTATACCTTCTGATATTTCTTCACAACCAATTCCTCCCACCGCTATTTTCGTCTGACTTCTACTGCCCTGTGGTCCACTCCGCCGCTCTCCGCGGGGAATACCTCCACCCCGAGCGCCGCTCCCTCCGTGAAAATCATCATGGTCTGAGGGTTTAATCCCTGACTGCGGATAAAATCCAGATCCATGCGCAGCAGTCTGTCGCCCTTCTTCACATGCTTTCCCTGTTCCACAAACACTTCAAATCCCTCGCCGTTCAGCTTGACCGTGTCGATCCCGGCGTGGATCAGCACCTCAAACCCGGAGTCGGAGGCGATCCCCATGGCATGCCCGGTGGGAAAAATCATCGTCACCGTGCCGTCGCAGGGCGCGCACACCAATCCGTCCGCCGGGTCCACCGCGATGCCGTCGCCCAACGCCCGGGAAGCGAACATCTCGTCCGCGGACTGGGATACCGGCAGAATGCGCCCGTTCATGGGGGAGTAGAACTGGACCAGGGTGCGCTCCGGTCCCGCTGGTGACTCCGGTTCAACCGCGCGCTCTGCAATAGCTGTACCTTCCGCCTTGACCGTTCTCGCCGCTACTGCCGCGCCTTCTGCCTCGACCGTTCCCGCCGCTACTGCCGCGCCTTCTACCTCGACCGTTCCCACTGCAACTGCCGCCGCGCCTTCTGTTCCAGTCTCCCCCACCGCCTGTTTCCCGGTTCCGTCCTGCCGCTCCAGCCCGAATTTTTTCCAGAACACGATGGTCAGCCCAAAGGATACCGCCATGGACAGCGCCAGGCCGATGGCAAAATTCAGATAGTGGTCCGGCTTCATGGAGATAAAGCCGGGCAGTCCGGCCGCTCCCAGGGCCTGGGCCAATGTCCTGGTTCCCGCCAGGTAGGCGCTGCCCACCGCAGAGCCGGTCATAGCCGCGTAGAAGGGATACTTTAATTTCAGCGTCACACCGAACATGGCGGGTTCTGTAATTCCCAACAGGGCGGAAATGCCGGAGGCGGAACAGATGGACTTGATCTTTTCATTCTTTGTCATCAGCAGCACGGCCAGCACCGCCGCGCCCTGGGCCACGTTGTTCATGCTGGCGGTGGAGAAGATAAAGCTGCCGCCAGTCTGGGCGCTGTTCGCCAGAAGCTGGGTTTCAATGGCAATAAAGCTGTGATGCATGCCGGTCATGGTGATGGGCGCATAGACGAAGCCGAACAGCGCGCCGCCCACCGGGCCCAGCGTGTTGTAGGTCCAGGTAATCCCCGCCGCCAGCAGGTTTCCGGCCTGACGCAGGATGGGGCCTACAAAGATAAATGTCATAAAGGAAGTGATCAAAATGGACAGCAGCGGCGTGGTCAGATTGTCCAGCCAGGTGGGCGTCACCTTGTGCAGCCGTTTCTCAATGGTTGCCAGAATCCAGGCCACCGCCAACACCGGCAGCACGGTTCCCTGGTAGCCGATGGCCGCGATCTCAAATCCGAAGATATTCCAGACCGGCGCCTGTGCCACTCCGATCTGGTAAGCATTCAGCAGATCGGGGTGGACCATAATCATACCCATCGCCGCGCCCAGAAACGGGTTCCCGCCGAACTTCTTCGTGGCGCTGAAGCCGATCAGCACGGGCAGGAACGTAAAGGGCGCGTTGGCAAATGTATTGATTGCCGAGGCCAGCCCCTGCCACTGGGGGTAAAGCTCAATCAGAGATTGCCCTCCGATTAACGGGGAGGTCAGCAGGTTGTTCAATCCCATCAGCAGACCGCCCGCCACAATGGCCGGGATAATGGGGACAAAAATGTCGCTGAGCATCTTGATAAACCGCTGCACCGCGTTCCCCTTCTCCTCCGGTTCTTCCTCCCGGCTCTCCTGCACAGTTCCCAGCTGCTTTTGCACCTCGTCGCAGATCAGATTCACAAGGCCCGCCCCAAAAATGATCTGGAACTGGGACTGTGTCAGAAACACGCCCTTGACCCCCTCCACATCGCTGATGGCCTCCTCGTTCCGAAGATCATTGTTCCTCAGCTGCAGGCGCAGCCGTGTGGCACAGTGCGCCACGGAGCGGATATTTCCCTTCCCACCTGAGAGCTCGATCACCTGGCTGGCAATTTTTGCATAATCCATGATTTTTCCCTTCCCCTTTCAAATATTTCCGGTATCGGTTCCATACTTAGATATTATAACTTTGCCGACATTTTGTCAATATTATTTATGGCACCGGTGCCATATTCGTATGTAAAAAATCAGCGCTGTTTTTTGTGCATTCTATCCAAAATCAGCGCTGATTATTCTATTTCCCACCGTTTCTTCTCCAACAAGCGTGCGGTTTGACTGTTTTCCTACTGTTCTACCGGTTGTTTCTCCCGTATTGCCCCGTACCGCTCCATTTCTCCCCGGGAATCTACCTCTCCCTCACGCTTTTCCCCTCAATAAACGTGTAATCCACGATCTGTTTTTTTGGCACCGGTTCCCCCCGGATCATCTTCAATACGGTCTCCGCCCCCAGATAACCCATGGCGTAGGAGTCAAATTTCAGCGTAGTCAGCGGAGGCTTTAACAGCGCGCTCTCGTCGTAGCCTCCGAACCCGGCCACCGACACATCCTCGGGCACCCGCAGACCGTGCCGCTCCAACACCAGATATGCGCCGAAGGCCAGACGGTCCGTGGCGCAGATCATGGCGTCCACCGGCCCATTCTCCAGGACCGCCTCGGCCATGCGCTGGCCGCTCTCGTAGCTGTAATCCCCCTGAAGCGCGACCACCTCCGGATCGCCCTGCTCCCGCAATCCGTCCAAAACCCCCTGCCGCCGGCTGATTCCCACCGCCAGGTCGGACTCCTCCACTCCCAGATAGCCCACCCGCCTTGGTCTGGTCCGCCCCACGTAGGCGCCCATGGCCCTGCCTGCGCCGTAGTCGTCGGCCACCACCACGGTTCCCTGGGGATACTCCTGCGCCAGCACCACCACCGGCACCGGACAGCTCTCAATGGCTTCCCGCAGCTCCGGCGTGATGGTGATGGCGCTGACCAGAATGCCGTCCACGTTCAGCGTCATCAGCCGCTGCATATTTTTCAGCTCCAGCTCCGGGCTGTGGTCCGAGTCCTTGATCAGCGTCTCGTACCCCTGTCCCCGCAGATACCGGCCGATGCTGGTCACCACCCGGCTGGTCACCTTGGAGTTGAGCGTGGGAACCACCACCCCGATCACATTGCTCTCTCTGGCTTTCAGGCGCGCAAACGCATTGGGCTCGTAGTTGTACTCCCGCGTGATCTCCTGAATCCGCTCCCTGGTGGACTCCTTCACATATCCTCCGTTAAAATAGCGGGACACCGTACTCTTGGTGACTCCCGCCATGTCGGCAATATCGGCCATGGTGATTTTTCTCGGCATTTTCCTTCACTCCGTCTTTCCGTTGTCCCCGAAGGCTTTGAGCCGGCCGCGGACCTTCCGGTCAGCCGGCTGCCATCGCCCCGGTAGTTTCCCTTAATTATACTGAAATGGGAAGGTTTCAGCAACTGGTTTTAGCATTTTTCTCCGCCCGGAAATTTTCCGGCTTTGCCTGCACAAAAAACAGGAACCCCGCCCGCCTGCGTCCCCCGCAGTACCCGGGCGGCGTTCCCGCCGCAAACATTTTAATTATTCGTTCAGAATCCCTTAATCCCCAAACACCGAATTGTACCGGTCAACGCACTCATTCATGGTGTTGATCACATGGGAGATGGAACCCAAGGGCTCCAGGGAAACGTCCTCAATGGGCTTTCCGCTCTCCACCTGCTGGATCATCCACTCGATGGCTTGAAGCTGCTTGTCAAACAGCAAATCGAAGGGCTTGGAGTTGCTGAGGGACTCCTTGATCAGCTGGTCGTTGTCCGCACAAACTGTGTTGAATTCCTCAACAGAAGCCGCCAGTTCATCGTACAGAGGACGGACCTCAGTCAGATCCATGTCGGTGATGTTCTCGTCCCACACGCCCTGCTCTTCAATTACATTGATGATCTTCCGGGTCAGGTCGATGTTGTTGCTGGCGTAATACTGGATCATGTGTCCCTCGCCCTTAAGCTCCTCGCGGAACTGCTCCGCCCGCTCGTTGGCAAATACCGTCACCGCGTCGTAGTAGTCATAGGCAATGGGGCCAAATTCCATGGCTGCTTCCAGAATCACCGGATGCAGCTCCTTGGGTTTCGCGTACTGGTTGTCCGCGTATGCTCCGTGCATTCTGCTGATCTCGCTGAAGGACTCCATCAGCTTGCGCAGCGGATCAGCCATCTCCTTGACCATGGCATCCATATCCCCGTAGGAGGGCTCCATGTCCGCAAGCTCCAGGGCCATATCCAGCGTCTCCGTGTTCAGGCCCACGATGCGGTAGCCGTAGGTGAGTCCGGTATCCGGCAGCAACGCGAATTCCTCCCCGTCTCCCACTACGACAAAATAGTAGTCGATGTTGTTGAGGACTTCCAGGATATCATTGTTCAGCTCAATGTAAACATTGTACTTGATTAAGTCCATGGTCTCCTCGTCCAGCTCCGGCTCTGTCTCCGCCTCCGTCTCAGCCTCGGTGGACGGGGCCAGGGTCAAATCCTTTTCTCCTCCGAACTTTCCGCCCGCTTCCGGGGATTTTGAGCCGCAGCCGCCAACTGTCAGGCTGGCTGCCAGAGCTGCGGCTGCCAGAATTGTCATGCTTCTCTTTCTCATCTGTGTATCTCCTCTTTTATCTACATAATATGTGTATATTACCACAGTCTGAGCTATTTTTAAAGTCTATTTCCAAATATTGCATAACAATCCCGGATCATTTTCCAGGCCTCCCGTCCACCGTCACTCCGCCTTGTTCCCCTCCACGGAAATGATCACGTATTCGCAGTGGCGGCTGGTCCGTATGGGGTATCCCCAGCCCCCGATGCCCGAGGAGACAATCACCTGGAGGTGGTCCAGTTTCCGCTGCCCATAATTCAGTTCCACGATACCCACGGCCTGGCTGATCAGTCCCGTGGGCCAGATCTGTCCGGCGTGGGTGTGCCCGGAGAGCAGAAGATCATACCCCGCACGGTCCGCCGCCTCGAGCTCGCTTGGCTGGTGATCCAGCAACAGAAGAAAGCTGCTCCGGTCCGCTCCGTCCAGAAGCTCCTCAAGCCCTCTGCGCCGCCCATCCACGGGCCCGGATCGGTCGTCCCGCCCGATCAGGGTCAAATCCTCCGCCGCCTGTACCCGCCGGTCCGTCAAAATGGTGATCCCCGCGCCGCGGATTGCACGTTCCAACTCCTCCGCTGTGAAATTGGGCGTGCGGGTGTAGCTGGCCCGGTCGTGGTTTCCCCGGACAAAATAGACCCCAAGGGGACATTTAACCGCCCCCAGCACCGCCATAGCCTCCTCCATCTCCTCCCGGGTGGTCGCCTCGTCCACGATATCCCCGCACAACACCAGCAGATCCGGACCGGCTGCCTCGATCTCCCCGGCGTATCCGGCCAGATCCCGTCCGTCCATGGTGGTGCCGAAGTGCAGGTCGCTCACCAGCGCGATTCTGTAGCCCTGGGCGCGGATCGGTTTCTCCGTCTCCACCCGGTAATCCGTGCGCACCACCCGGTGAATGTTCCAGTAGCCGTAGCCCATCAGAAGGGCCGTGCAGAGAAACGGGACCAGACCACAGCGGTAAACCCTCTCCCACCTCCGTCCGCCGCGCTTTGTAAGCCGGATCAGGGCGTTTACCAGGTCCAGGCACAGGGCGAAGCCGAACAGGTGCATCACCACCATGGCCCAGGTATTCCACACCTGGAACACCTTAAAGGCGCTCACCGCCCCCAGGGCAGCGGCCCACAGCCCGGCCGTCCGGTCCGCGGGCTTCTTCCTCCACCAGGAGATAACGCGTTTAAAATAGAAGTAAAAATAGATGCCGACCGCCGCCGAACCTCCCAAAAGCGCGCCAAGAAACATTGCTCTCATCATCCGTCTCCCTCATCCCGCGGATCGCTCCGCCTTACTCTACGCCCTGAAACAGCTCCGCCGCCTGGTGCATATTCTCCCGCACCGGCACCTGGAACGGGCAGCGGGTCTCACAGGCCCCGCAGGCGGTGCACTCGGACGCCTTGTGCTCCAACACCCGGTAGTGTTCCCGGACAGTCTCCGGCATATGTCCCTGGGCTTTGCAGAGATTTAAGAATTTTGTCACCATTGCCACGTCGATGCCCTTGGGACAGGGCGCGCAGTGGCCGCAGTACATGCAGTGGCCCTCCCAGCGGATTTTCGGAAACCCGGCGAATGCCGGGGCAAAATCCTTCTCCGCCTCGGACGCGTCCGAATAGCCCGCGCTCTTCACCAGTTCTGCCGGCGTCCTTGCCCCGGCCAGCACGGTGGCTACCCCCGGGCGGGTCAGACAGTAGTGCAGGCACTGATAAGCGGTCAGCGCCTTACCCGCCGGGGACAGCTTTTCGTCCAGCAGGTCCCCGCCTCCGAAGGCCTTCATCACCGTAATGCCCACGCCCAGGCGGTTGCAGGTCTCATAGAGGGTCTGGCGGTCCGGGTTCATATTAATCAGCTGTTTCTCATAATTGGCTTCGCTCCACAGCGCCTCGCAGTCCTCCCCGGCGGGCTGCAGGTCGTAGCAGGGGTTGATGCTGAACATCAGCACTTCGATCAAACCGCTCTCCACCGCCGCAAGGGCCACCTGGGGATTGTGGCTGCTCAGGCCGATGTGGTGGATTCTTCCGCTCTGTTTCAGTTCCCGTGCGAAGGCCCCCACCGGCCCCTCCAGAATCGCCTGCCAGTCTTCCATGGAGTCCACGTAGTGGATCATGCCCACATCCAGGCTGGGCACGTCCAGCCGTTCCATCAGGTCGGCAAATCCCTCCCTCACCTCCCGGATCTCCCGGGTCCGCTTGTACTGGCCGTTCTGCCAGACCGAACAGAGATGGCCCTGCAGCACAAAATGCCCCGGAACCTCCTTAAGCACCCGGCCCACGCCGCTGCGCACCTCCGGGTCCGCGGTGTAGAAATCCAGATAATTGACCCCCATGGCCCTGGCCGCCGCGAACATTTCCCGGATGTGCTCCTCCCCGCCCGCAAGGCCCTCGCAGCCCATGCCGATCTCTCCCACCAGCAGGCCGGTATTTCCCAATGCCCTGTAATTCATCTTTCACTGCTCCTCTCTCGTTTCACGCGCCCGGCGAAACGCCGCCAAAGGCCTTCACCCGCGCGCTGTCCATTTGCCTCAACCACCAGAATACTCCTTGAAGTGCACTCCAAGTCAACTACTTTTTTGCAGAAAACACTCAGCTTAGACACTCGGTCCCCACCCACAACACGGTCAGGGCCACGGACAAATCGGACTGTTTCCGTAAATCATACGTTATCACCAGCTGTCCGGCTGGTGATAAGTGATACATTTCCTTAATTATACCAGTATCCGGCAATTTACAGAAGTCCCGCCCCTGCAATTCACCCAAAAACTGCCCGGATTTCTCTCACAACCGGAAATCCGGGCAGTTCCCATTCGGGCGATTGCCGTTTCTATATTTAATCCTTTAATCCGCCATAATCACTCCCTCGCCGCCCAGGCTCCGTCTGCCCAGATTATACACCAGCTTATAGTAGGTGGGCAGCAGGATCAGCGTCAATACCGTTGCGGCCAGCAGGCCGCCCACGTCCACCAGCGCCAGGCCCTGCATCATCTTGCCCGCCTTGCCGTAGGCCAGAGCGTTGGGCACCATGGAGATCACCGTGGTCAGCGTGGTCATCAGGATGGGGCGCATTCGGATGGCTCCCGCCTCCACCAGCGCCTGGTCAAGGGGCATCTCCGGCAGCATCTGGTTCACCGTCTCCACGTAGAGGATGCCGTTGTTCACCACCGTGCCCACCAACATCAGGAAGCCAAGCATGGAAACCATGCTGATGGGGCTGCCCGCCAGGTACAAAAGGCCGAAGGAGCCGATCAGACTGAAGGGGATGGTGGTCATCACCATCAGGGAGAACTTGGGCGACTCGAACTGAATTGCCATGACGATAAAGATCAGGAACACGCCCGTCACCAAAGCGCCTCCCAGAGCGCCCAGCTCCTCGCCCATCATCTCGTCCAGGGAGTTGGCCGCCAATTCCACCTCAGGCGGCATTTTCCACTGGGACACGAACTTTTTCACATCCTTTTCCGCGGTTTTCTTGTATTCGGCCTGAGGCTCCATGGTGATGGACACCTGGTACTGTTTATCCTTGCGGGAAATCTGCTGCGGGCTGTCCTCATAGCGGATCTGCGCCAGGTCCTCCAGGGGAAGGGCCGTGCCCGAGGCCGTGTTGATCATCATTCCCTGCAATTTGTCGATGGTGTCGTACCGATCCCTGGCATACTCCACCTTGATGTCCACGTCCTCGCCGTTCACACGGATGGTGGACGCCTTGATGCCGCTCAAATTGCTGTAGATCGCCGAACCGATGCCCGCGGGCGTCAGCCCTTCCGCCTGGGCGGATACAGGGTCGATGTCCACCTTGACCACCGGGGCCGCGTTTTCCACCGAGGAATGAACCTGCATCACGTCCCGGCGCTGCCGCAGCTGTTCCGTCAGGTCGTTGGCAGCGGCCTTTAAGGCCTGATAATCCGTGCTCTGCAAATCGATCTCGATCTGATCGCCGCTGCTCATGGAGCCGGAGCTGGTGGTGCTGCCCTGTTTCAGGGTCACGGACATATCTTTGTAGCGCTCCGTCTCACGCCGCCATTTGTCAATCACCTGGTCGGTGGACAATTTCCGGTCGTCCTTCAGATACGCGCTCAGGGTGACGTCGCTGCTTCCGCCCATGCTCAGACCGCTGGAGCCGTAGGTCACCAGGTAATGGTCCACGTCCTCCTCGCTCATCACCATCTCTTCCAGCCCGGAGAGCGTCTCATTGATGGCCTCCACGGACAGGCCCGGTTTGGTCTTGACCGTCATCTGCACGATGCCCTCATCCACGCTGGACATCAGATCCATGTTCAGCCGGGAGGCCATGAGAAGCGCCAGAACCAAAAACAGCACGCTGGTTCCCAACACCAGCTTCGTCCTGGGTATAATGGACGGCATGTGGCTGCGGTACCAGCTCTGCATGGATTTCACCATCCCGTTTACCGGCGCCTGGTCATTTTCCTTCGGATGCCACTGGTAAAAGCACAGAGGCACGATGCTCACCGCGGAGAACAGGGAGGCGATCATACAGAATACAATGGTAAAGCCCAGCTGCTTGAACAGCTGCCCCGACAGGCCGGAAAGGAGCGCCAGGGGCAAAAATACCACGCAGGTGGTCACCGTGCCGCCTGTGATGGCGCCGATCATGGTGCGGCTGCCCTCGATGGCGGCGTCGTAAAAGTTCATCTTCTCCTTGGCCCTGAAACAGCCGTCCAGCACGTTGATGGAGTTATCCACCATCATACCGACGCCCAGCACCAGGGAGGTCAGGGAAATCACGTTCAGGGAAAATCCCATGGCGCTCATAGCGATCAGCGCCAGCACGATGGAGATAGGGATGGACGTTCCCACGATCACGGACGCCCTCAGATCCCCGTAAAACAGCCACAGAATCAGCATGGAGAGCAGAACCGCCACGATCATGGTCTGGAACACATTGGAAATGGACTCCTCGATCATCTCGCTGGAATCATTGATCACCGTGATGTGGATTCCCGGATTGGTCACCTGTATGGCTTCAATCTGTTTCATAACCTCCCTGGAAACGTCGATGGCCGTGGCGCTCTGCTGCTTTTTGATTCCCAGGGAAATGACGTCGTCCCCGTTGTAGCGCCCGATGGAATCCGCGTCCTTGACGGCGCTGTACACGTTGGCCACATCTGAGAGATGGATCACGTCCCCGCCCGCCAGGGGGATTGCGATGGACTTAAGGCTCTCTGCGTCATCGTAGTCGTTTCCCACGCTGACGTCCAAGTCCTGCCGGCCCACGTGGACGTCTCCGGCCGGTATGGTGAAGTCCGCAGCTCCCACGATCTGCGCCACCGCGGACATGCTCAGATGATACTGCGCCATTTTCTCCGGGATCAGTTCCACCCGGATGTAGCTTTCCTGGCCGCCGGACAGGGATACCTCGCCCACGGAGCTCAGCTTTTCAAACTGCGGCACAATATTGTTGTCCACATATGTATACAGGTTTTCGTCCACCTGGCCGCTGACCGCCAGAGTGACCACCGGCTGGGCGTTCATATCCATTTCCAGGATATTCGGCTCCTCAATGTCGTCCGGCATCTGGCTGCGGATTCCGTCGATGGCCTTTTTCAGGTTAATGTAGGCGGTGTCGATGTTGGTGCCGTACTTGTACTGCACCAGCACGACGGCCACATTTTCCTGGGAAAAGGACTGAACCGTATCCACCCCGTCGAGGGACGAGATGGCGTCCTCCTGCTTCATGGTGATCAGATCGTTGATGTCGTCCGGGCTTGCGCCCGCGTACACGGTGCCCACCACCAGCATGGGCAGCTCCATCTCCGGGGTCAGCTCAATCTTGGTTCCCAGAAGGGACTGAAGTCCGAAGTAAGCGATGGTAATCAGGCACAGCACAATGGTCACCGGCCGCTTCACCGCAAATTTTGTGATATTTACCATCCCTACTCACCTGCTTCCTGCTGCGCTTCTTCCAGAAGGACGTTTGCTCCGTCCACCAGCTCATTGCTCCAGCTGGTGATCACCTGGCTGTCCGGCTGAAGTCCCGACTTCACTTCCATACGCTTCGAATCGTAGATTCCGCCGAGAATCATCGTCTTTTTCGCCACGCCGTCCTCATAGCAGTACACAAACGGCTGGCCCGCCGCGTAGTTCACCGCGTCCACCGGCACCGTCATCACGCCCCGGGCCTGGTCGATCACCGCGGTCAGCTTGACCTTGGTGCCGCTCGTCAGGCCGTCCGCCTGGTCCACCTCCGCCTTCACGTCGTACAGCCCGGTGGACGAATTCACCATGGAACCGATCTCCGTCACCCGGCCGCTGTAGTCCGTGCCGTTTTTCGAGATCGCAACCGTGTCCCCGGCCTCCAGATTGGACCTGGTTTTCTCCGTGATGCCAAACTCCACCTGCACCCGGTCCCCGGCTGAGATCACGCAGACCTCAGTACCGGTGGAAACATGGTCGTGGGGCTCCACATTCCGTGTCTCCACCGTTCCGCTTATGGGAGCGGTCACCGAAGTGTACTCCAGCTGCAGATCATACTGGTGTTTGGCGGCCTCGTATGCCAGCCGGGCGCTCTCAGCCCCGTCCCTGGCCTGTTCCATGGACTGCTGGGACGCGTAACCTCCGGCGTAGAGCGGCTCAATCCGCCCGTACTCCCGGGCCGCCTCGTCGGCCGCCACCTTTGCCGACTCCATCTGAAGCTTTAAGGAGGTCAGCGCGTCGGAATCGATCTTTAACAGCGCCTGCCCCGCCTGAACCTGATCTCCGGCCTGGAAATACACCTCAAGCACCTCGCCGCCGATTTTCGGCATGACCGCCGCCCGGGACTGGGGCTCCACCGTGCCCGTCAAATCCGTGTACAAAACAATATCCCCGGTCTGGGGAACCTCTGCGGACACCGTGGGGCGCGTCTCGTACTCCACCGGTTTTTCCATTCCTTTCATCACGCGGAAGAAAATCCCTCCGGCCGCCAGCAGGACGACCGCTCCCGCAATCAATATCGTTTTCTTCTTCATCACACTCATCTTCCTTTCTGTCCGGGCTATGCTTCCTACGCCCTGATTCCCTGTTCCAATATGCCAAGCTGCTTTTCCACCGCTTTCTCCAGCTTTAAAAGCCCGGAGCATTGGTCAAAATACAGCAGCACCGCCTTGTATAGTATCGACATCCCCATGTCCAACGCACAGGCCAGCCCATCTTCATCCAACCGCGGATAGAGGGCGCGGTCCAGAACCTCAAAACAGGCCCTGCCCCGGCTCTTCCACTTTCCCGCCCGGTAATATTCCTGTTCCACCTGTACGAAGGCCGGTCTGCAGCCCTCATCCTCCAGAATATGCCTGCCGACCTGTGAATACATCCGTCCCACATCATTTTCCGTCAGCAAACGGAACAGCCGCTCCATGCTGTCGTTAAAGACTCCCTTCTGACTGCGGAAGGAATCCAGCAGCATCTCCTCCACCTCCCGCTCCATCGTCCTCAGCATACAGGAAAACATATCGTCCTTCCCGTCAAAATACGTGTAAAAGCTGGCCCGTGAGATACCGGCCCGGCGGATCAGCCCGCTCACCGTGATCTCTATGTAGGGTCCACTGAGAAATGCATCGCGCATGGCCTCCAAAATCATCTTCTGTTTGCAGCTGCTCAGATTTAAAAATTTCTGTGTCGGCACACTGTCTCACCTCCTCTGCATGGCGTGCCATTGCGGGCAGTCATAATCATACATTATAGTTTGATTTGTCTAACAGACAATAGACAAATAGGGGCCCGGTGCACAAGTTTTGTGCACCGG
>NZ_CABJCG010000024.1:0-51435 GCF_902364025.1 Enterocloster lavalensis | reverse complement strand
ACAAGTTTTGTGCACCGGGCCCCTATTTGCCCAAATTTGTTTCCCGCATCCCGCTGCGGGCTATATTACTCCGGCTGTTCCACGCTGCGCTTTAACGCCTCCGTCACATCATCTCCGAAAATGACGTTCAGACGATGCAGGGTCCGCTGTATGGGCGGCTTCTCCCCGCTCTCCAGCCACTCCATCATAAAGCCCTTGATTGCGTACTGGTAAAAGCGGCTGATCAGCGCCTTGTCCTCTTCCGTGGCCGGAATTCCCTCGGACAGGATATCCACCAGCCGCTCGAAGATCGCGGAAACGGCCTGATCCATGTACCGCTTGACCTCGCTGCCGGAGGACTGGTTCAGGTTGTAAAACAACGCTCTGTGGCTGATCATACTGTCCAGCCCACGCACGATGAACTCCTCCGGATTACAGCTGCTCAAATCCTTCTCAAGCCGCTCCACCATACGCTGGGACTCCAGGCGTAAATACTCCTCCAGCACCTCGTACACGTCCTGATAGTGGTAATAAAACGTGTTTCTGGAGATCTGGCATAAATCGGTGATCTCCTTTACCGTTATTTTATCCACAGGCTTTTCCGAAGCCAGATCAGAAAACGCCCGCAATATCTCCCGTTTCGTCAGTGTCGTCACGTATTATCCCTCTTTACTTTTTACATGTGGGAATATTATACAGCAAACGATTCTGAGATACAAGTGCCGGTTTTTATATCGTTCCGTTATAATTCCGTTAACAGTTCAGGCGGTCTGCAAAGAATTTGATCAGTCCAGCACCACCAACTCGTATTCCCGCCGCCCCAGCCCCAGGGCCTGGGCCGCCTCCACCGTGTGGATGCCGTTACGGCTCTCCATCCGTTCAATGAGCGCCGCCTTGCCGCTGTCCGGGGAATTGTAAACCGCGTCCACGCAGGCCTGATCCAGAGCCACCGGGTCTAAGGAAGCGAAAATGCCGATGTCCGCCATCTCCGGGTCGTGGGGATGGGCGTCGCAGTCGCAGTCCACGGACAGGTTGTTGGCCACGTTGATGTAGGCGATGTTCTCCCGCCCCATAAAGTCCATCACCGCCTTGTCCGCGTCCGCCATAGACTCCAGGAAGGAGTCGTGGTCCGCCGTAAACGCGTCCTCAAACACCAGGCTGGTAGCAGAGGTGTGAATCCAGACCTTGCCGCGGGCGGAAGCCACGCCGATGGACATATTTTTGAGAGCGCCGCCAAAACCGCCCATGGCGTGCCCCTTGAAATGGCTGAGCATCAGCATGGAGCCGTACTCCTTGAGATGGGTTCCCACGTAGTTCTCCCGCAGGTGCTTACCGCCCTCCACCGGGAGTGCCATGTCCCCCTCCTCGTCCAGGAGGTCGCAGGGCGCGATGGCCGTGAACCCGTGCTCCTCCATGGTGTGCCAGTGGGCCTCCGAGGTGTTGCGCCTGCCCTCGTAGGCCGTGTTGCACTCCACGATGGTGCCCTTTAACTCCTGCACCAGGTCCTTGATCAGGTTGGGATTTAAAAAGTTATGGCCGCCCGGCTCGCCGGTGGAAATCTTTACCGCCACGCTCCCCTTCAGCTCTGCACCCATGGCCCGGTAAATGCGGACCAGGGCCTGGGGCGTGATTTCCGGTGTGAAATATACCTTTGACTTTTCCATTTGTACCTCCTTGGTGGGTATGTTTCTCGTTTCTATCCGGTATCTTACACCTTGGAGTGCACTCTAAGTCAAATGGTTTTTTCGTTTTTTTCAGGCGCTGGAAACCAGATGTTAAAAACCTCCCCCAGCGCCGTCACGCCTGAAATATCCGAACTCCGCCGTACCGGACGATCCCGTCGATCCAGCGCTCCACCTCCTCCTGCTCAGGGGTCCGCACATCGCTCAAATACAGGTCGGAACCGATATTTTTCGCCTTTCCCTTCCCCATATCGTGGTAGGGGATCATGTCGACGGCAGAGACGCCCGACCGGCTCAGGCTGGCGATGGCCCGCAGATGCTCCTCCGAAAGGTTGTAGCCGGGTATAACCGGACAGCGCAGCCGCACGTTTTTCCCCGCTTCCAGGAGCAGCCGCAGATTCGCGAGAATCAGGCTCTGTCCCACGCCGGTCAGACGCCGGTGAAGCTCCTCCCCCGTGGCCTTGTAGTCGAACAGAAACAGGTCCACATCGGGCAAAAGCCTTTGGTACGCCTCCCAGGGCGCGAAGCCGCTGGTCTCCATGCAGACGTGAAGCCCAGCTCCCTTAAGAGCCCTGCACAGCTCCCGGACATAGTCCGCCTGGGCCATGGGCTCCCCTCCGCTGATGGTCACTCCGCCCCCCGAGTCCTCATAATAGTCGCAGTCCTTCATCACCTCGGCCACAACCTCCCCGGCGGACATCTCTCTTCCATATATCCCCAGCGCGCCCTGAGGACAAATTTCCAGGCACGCCCCGCACAGCATGCAGTCGGAAAAACGGAGGCGGTGAACCCCGTGATCCATCTCATGGACGCGCTGCCCGCAGACAGCCGCGCAGGTTCCGCAGTGGGCGCAGCGGTTCCACTCGCAATACAACTGCCGTTTGATGGAATTGGATTCCGGGTTATGGCACCACAGGCATTTTAACGGACATCCCTTCAAAAATACCACCGTGCGGATTCCGGGGCCGTCATTTACGCAAAACCGCTGTATATCAAACACAATCCCCATGACCGGCACGCTCCTAATTCAGTGTCCGGGAGATCACCTCCCGCTGCACGTCCTTTTCCAGATTCACAAACTTAGCGCTGAATCCCCCCACCCGAACCAGCAGATTGGGATACTTCTCCGGGTTTTGGTACGCGTCCTCCAGCTCCCCCCTGCTCACCACCGAGATCATGATCTGCCCGCCCCCCTTGCGGAAATATGTCTTTAACAGCGCGTTGACCAGATCCCGCTTCTGCGCGAACATGGAGCGGCTGAACTTCATATTCTGGACGGAACCGGCGTGAATATCGGTTCGCAGCTTCACCAGGCTGTTGAGCATGGCCGTGGGTCCGTTTTTGTCGGCTCCGCCCTGGGGATTATTTCCATTATTCATGTACATGGCGTTCAGCCGTCCGTCTGCCGACGCGCTGGTCATACGCCCCCACTCCGTGTTCACCTGGTTGTTGATCACCACCACATTGTAGGAGTGAAACCCGTTGGGTTTTGCCTGGTCGCTTACCTTGCGGCAGATATACTCGTGGAGCAGGACCGCGATGTCGTCCGCGTATGGGTCGTCATTTCCATATTTCGGCGCGGCCAGCAGATCCCGCCGCAGCAGCTCCTCCCCCTCAAAGTTTTTGTCTGCGGCGTCCACAATTTGGCGCAGTGTATATTTTTTCTTGTCAAACACCCAGTATTTGACGGCGGTGAGGGAATCGGCGGCATTGATATTCCCGTACGTTTCCAGGGTTCCCCCCAGATATCCGGCGCCCCCGTCCAGCACCGCCTTCCCTCTGGCAATACAGTCGCGGATCAAAAGGGAGGTGAACAGAAATTTCATCCGGCCGTTCATAAAATCGTAGGAATACCGGTGCGCCCTGGCCGTCCGTTCCACGTAATAATCAAGCAGCGCGGCGTACTGCTTCCAGACGTCGTCAAACGTGTCCATTTTCTCCGGCGGAAGGAGAGTCAGGCCCCCGCTCTTGTCCTTCCCATCCCAGGGATCAACGCCGCCGTTCAGGGAAATATTTAGGATTTTCAGCAGATTCAACAGCACATTGGGCGTTCCGATGCTCTGTCCGGAGATGACAAACTCGCCGCAGCCAAAGGGCACGTAGTCCTCCGCCGTCTGTGAATCCACCCGAAGGGCCTTCCCGGCCGAGGGAATGTTCACGTCGTCGTTGTAGAGAAGCGGGTAGGTGCAGCCCGTGGAGATGGCCTCGATGGCCAGGTCGTACACCTCCCGGTCCATGCCCTGGTAAATTCTCAGGGTAAATTGCGGTTCAATGTCCCGGTTGATCATCAGGGCCCGGATGGCCAGCTTGCAGAACAGATCCTTTGCCTGCGCTTGTTTCCTGCCCTTTCCCCCCAGAACCACGCGGCCGTTGACATTGGTCCTGCGGGCCTCCATCAGTTTAAAGAAGGAGCAGATATAAGCCACCGCCTCCTCCCCGGTGTACAGCCCGCGGTCCAGGTCGCGCTTCAGCAACTCGCCCAGATAGTCGTCGATGCGGCCGTAATTGACCACACCGGCCAGCAGGGAATAGATCCAGGCCAGTTCCATCCCCTCCACCATGGTTTCCGGCCGGTCCGTCAGAATGTGTTCCAGCGCGCCCTCCAGCACCTGCAACTGCCGTCTGCGCCCGGGATCGGTCGCGCGGTCCTTCTCCTCCCTGCACATGTCCCTGTGAAATGCGATGGAAGCGCGCAGAATCCCAAGGCATTCTAAAAAGCACTCGTACAGGTCCCGTTTTTCCTCTTCCGTCTCCCGCTCCAGGTTTTCCCGAATCTCCTGCTCCAGGCCGGGGATTCCCTGGCGGATCAGCTTCGGGTAATCCAGGTAGGTTCCGCTCAGCCGGGCCGTGATCACAGCCGGATACTTGGCGTCCACGAATTTTCCGATGGTGTTTTCCGTCAGCGTTTCATTGTAAAACAGGCTTCTGGTGTCGTTCTCATCCCAAAACCGTTCCAGCCGGTTCAGGCGTTCAATCAGAGCCCGGTCCTCCGTGCTCTTTCGCAGCTGCTCCATTTTGCTGAACACGCAGTAATGGCCCACCCCGCCCACCGAGGTCACGCAGCCGAAGCCGATGGGCAGCACGTCGCTCCTTCCCACTATGAGGTCCTCCGGTTCCATCGGGCGGAACATCCGTGGAAATAAAACCTTCATGCACTCGATTTCCCTGCGCGCCGCCGACTGCCCGCTGTATTTGATAAACGCGTCCGTGTACGCTTCCATAATTTCGATCTGCTCCGCCAATGGTTTGCAGCAGGGGATTTTTTTGCTTACCTCCACAATTTCCGCCACGCTTTTATCATTTTTTCCTTTACCGCTCATGATTCCTGTCCTTTCCTACAGTTTGCCGGGGCCTTCCCGCCGCGCGGCCTCGCCGGATCACCCGGCCTTTCCGGTTCTGACGCTCTTCATCAGGATGATCAACACCGCAGTGACCACGGAACCGGCTGCCAAAGCCGCCAGAAACGCAACCGCGTTTGTGATTGCATTGGGAATAAACAACAGGAAAATGCCGCCGTGGGGCGCCATGATCCCCGCCTTCAGCGCCATGGACACCATCGCGCCCACCGCTCCGCCCGCCATGCAGGCCGGCAGAATCACCTTGGGATTTTCCGTGGCAAAGGGGATCGCTCCCTCCGTGATATAACTCAATCCCAGAAACAGAGCCGCTTTTCCCGCTTCCCGCTGGTCCTGGTTCCACAGCGCCGGGCGCACGAAGGTCGCCAGTGCGATTCCAAGGGGCGGAACCATTCCGCAGACCATAACCGCCGCCATGGGCTCATACACGCCCTCCGCGACCATACCGATGGCAAAGGCGTAGAGAACCTTTGAGAACGGTCCGCCCAGATCCCAGTACAACAGCCCGAATATAATTCCCAGCACCGCGATGCTGCTGCCGCTCATGCTGGTGAGGAAGGATGTGATTCCCGCCTGCATGGCGCTGATCGGCGTTCCGATCACGTAGATCATCATCAGGCCCACAACGGCGGTTGACAAAATCGGAATTACCAGAATATCCTTCACACCCTGAAGGCTTCTGGGAAACGGCAGCTTCCGGCTCAAAAACAGCGTCAGATAACCGGCCCCAAAGCCCGCCAGAATACCGCCGATAAACCCGGCTCCCACCTGTCCGGCCAGCCAGCCGCCCACAAGGCCGGCCGCAAAACCGGCTTTATCCGCGATGGAGTGGGCGATGTACGCGGACAGCACGGGAACCATCAATCCCAGCGCCCCCGCCGCTCCGATCTGATAAAAAGCCCACGCCAGGCTCCCCTCCTCCTGAAACGCGTAGATTCCGAAGGCAAAGGAAATCGCCGTCAGAATACCGCCTGCCACCACCACCGGGAGCATGTAGGAGACGCCGGCCATCACATGTTTATAAACGCTTCTGAATCCCTTGTTTGCCAGGGATCCCTGGCTGCCCGCAGTCTCCGCCGCCGCAGCGTTTTCCCCCGCCACCACAACGGTTCCGATCCCATTTAACGCATCTTCCATGATCTTCTGCGGCTCCCGGATCGCCTGGCCCACATTGACCTTGAGCACCGCTTTCCCCGCAAACCGGCTCTCGTCGATCTCCTTGTCAACCGCCAGTATGATGCCGTCCGCCTCCGCGATCTCCCGGGCGGTCAGCGCGTCCTGGGCCCCGGTTGTGCCCTGCGTCTCCACCCGCACCTCATAGCCCAGTTCCTTTCCCACGTTCCGCAGCTTTTCCGCGGCCATATATGTGTGGGCGATTCCTGTGGGACAAGCTGTGATTGCAACAATTTTCTTACTCATAACTTCCACCCTCCTGCATGCTTGTTTTTGCTCATTTACTATCGATTACGAGGATATATTACCATAATTCGCGCACATTTTCAAGTTTCTAATGCTCATTCAATCATTTAATCAAGCATGATATTGCCATTTGTGCTCATTTCTGGTAATATAAGTATATCCAGGGGGGCGGAAAAACGCTGCCGGCCGTTTTGTTTCCCGGGAATATTTGATTATGATTAGTGCCGCGGGCAGCGGCGGCGGATGGGAGATCAGTATGTTTGAAGAAGAGAGAAAGATATCCATTCTGAATAAAATCCAGTCGGACGGAAAGGTATCCGTGTCCGTGCTTGCGAGGAAGTACAATGTCTCGGAGTCCACAATCCGCCGCGATCTGACGTCCCTGGAGAACTCCGGCTTCATCAAGCGGACCCATGGCGGCGCCATATTGCAGGGAGCGGCAAACAAGGATTACTTTTACAATGAAAAAAAGAATTTCTATCTGAGCGAGAAAAAAGAGATGGCGCGGGTTGCGGCCTCCCTGGTGCGCCCGGGCAGCACCATCTTTCTGGGAACCAGCACCTCCACCAATCTGATGGCCCAGCGCCTCACGTCGGCCAATCTGACGGTGGTGACCAATTCCCTGGACGTGATGAACGCGCTGTCCCAGCACAGCGACTATAACCTGGTGATTATCGGCGGCAATTACATCAAAAGCGCGCGCACCATCGAGGGAATGACCAGCCTGGAGCAAATCTCCAAGCTGCATTTTACCCAGGCGTTTCTGGGCGCCAACGGCATCGACCTGGAATTCGGCCTGTCCACCTCCAGCGACATCGAGGCCAACAGCAAAAGCGCGGTGATGAAAAACAGCTCGGAGGTGTATTACCTGTGCGAGCCCGCAAAATTCAACCGCATTTCCGCGTACAAGATTTCCGACCTCAACCAGGTCACCGGCATCATAACCGACGCCTCCCTGGACGCGGATATCCGGGCAACTTACTCTAAGCTGTGCAGGATTATTTCGGAAGTGTAAACGCGGCCTTTGGGAGTCAATAAGGGGGGCATTGGGGCTGCGATTGCATGAAGGAGCGGTTTTTCTTTCGCGCTCTGGCGGGTTTAAGACCGGCGCAGGCGAAATGGGCGCACGGTAAAATGGACACACGGTAAAATGGGTGCACGCTAAAATGGACGCGCGGTAAAATGAGTGCACAGTAAAATGGACGCACGCTAAAATGGACACACGCTACAATGGACGCACGCTAAAACAGGCGCAGGTATGATTCCCCGCGCCTGTTCTGTGCATTTCCCTGTACATTTACATTTCCCTGTGCATTCCCCCCAAAGGGGCGTTTCATAATTACCGGATAAAATTCGTCCACTCATTCGGCTCGTACTCCGGCGCCGGTACGCCGCACTTCCTGCCAGCCTCGATGCATTTGAGCAGCCAGACCATGTTCAGGGCCAGGGTGCGCATGGTCTGAAGGCCCTCCAGGTCCTGCTCCACCTCCCCGGGCTCATTGCCGTGCACCTGGTTCCAATACTGGGACGACACCACCGGCATGTTGCTGATGGTGAAATACTTGTTCAGCCGGTCAAAGGCCGCGGTGGCGCCGCCCCTGCGGCAGGACACCACGCTGGCCCCCAGCTTACCCGCCATGCGCCCGCCCGCGCTGTAGAACAGGCGGTCCAGAAATGCCGTCAGCTGGCCCGACGGCCCGGCGTAATACACCGGCGAGCCCACCACGATGGCGTCGAACTCGTCCAGCCGCCCCGCCACCCGGTTGACCAAATCGTCAAAGGCGCAGCGCCCCGTGCGCTCGCAGGTCCCGCAGGCGATACAGCCCGCAACCGGCATCTTCCCCAGGTACAGAATCTCCGACTGGATACCGTTTTCGTTCAGAATGCGCTCCACCTCGCTGAGGGCGGTGTAGGTGCAGCCCAGCTGGTTGGGGCTGCCGTTGATTAATAGTGCTTTCATGGGGATACCTCCTTTTATCCTTTTTATGGTTTTTTTATCGTATTTAAGCTTCTTACAGCGAATCCGTTTTTGATCAATTTTGATTCTCCATCAAATTTGTAAAGACTCGGTATATTGGAACGAAATCACATCTCTGGGAGTCGTTTTAATATATGCCTGCTCTTTATGCATAAAAGAAATGATCTCGCTTTTTGTCATTTTACCAAGTTTTTCTATCACAATATCGAGAATGCCTTTATCTTCATCTGAAAGAGCTGGAAACGAGACCGCTTCCTTTAAATAAAAATGATATGCATTGATCTCTCCCAAATCTATTTCCTCACACGGGACCCCTTTTAGATCAATAATTGAATGATGGGCCACCGGCACTGCGCCCATCGGCAGGGCCTGATACACCAAACCGGTTATTGCAAATCCTCTGATCTTATACGATAAGGCATCTGCATACCACAATAGCTTCATAAGCTTCACCTTATAAAGATTGGTTACCTGCGCAGAGGCTGCAAAATAGCGGATTACATCGACAACCTTATCCAGTGAAAGCTCTGTATTTCCTTGCAGCAGCTGGTTCCCATAAAATCCTGCATAGCTGGCCTCAATCGCCTTGCGCATGTATGAATCCCGGGTTGATTTGTACAATGTAGTAGCTGCATTTACATATCTTTGATAAGACTCGGCTGAAAAACAATGTTTCGCATCACTTAATAATACCAAAAACCATTCCGGGTCCTGGGCAATCTTCTTAAGTATCGTATCATGAGCCCTGTCCTGCACTTGGTGACTCTCATACCTTGTAATCGTCTTACCCCCCCAGCCAAGGAGCGTACACAAATCACTTTGACTGATTCCGTACATTGCACGGATACCGATGATCTCAGCTGATGTCAAAAGTCCCTCTGCCTTCCTGTATGAATCCTTAAGACGCATATCATTTTCCTGCATCTGCTGCTCATCCATATACAGCTCGTCTGCTGCATCGCAATACAAGTAAAAAGCGTCATAGTTGACTTTAACTTTCTTAAATACCGCTTCCTCCTTCACAAGAACTGTTTTCACTTCATGTTCTTCCATACAGCATGTACATAAACGCGTCTCACTTTTAATTATCTTCATGTCCATGAAAGCACCTCCTAATTCTTTCTATATGGAAACATCTCTGGTGTAAAGGCCCTTTCTGCAAAATGAAAAGACATCACAAATGTTGTAGGGTTACCGTACATTCCCAGAAGCTCTACTCTTATTTTAATGTACACATCATCTTTGCTGTTGTAAACCTTTCCAAACTCCCGCATATCGCTTCTCTTTGGGAAGCGAAGATCTTTAACGGTCCGCATATAGTTTTCTACACTTAATGTCGATAATTCCCTCTTTAACGCATCTGCCGGATTCTCATCTGCAAATAACGTATTGATCGTATACTGATTTGTATACATTTCATCTCTATGGTCATCCACGGTCTCTTAACCTGAAAATTTATCTTCGCACCATTGTTGAGAGCAAATTTTAGATCTTGTATATAAGCCTTAACCTCCAATTCACTTTCAATTCGTGCAATCGTTTCTTCTGTCAAACCCCCGCCTCCCAAAAGTATCAAATGATACCTATAGCATAAATCCATTTTTCCATCTTGTCAATATAAACTTCTCGTCGCGTATCTACTCTATATAAAAATGCGGTAAATGATTTCAACATCACCTACCGCATTTTCATTCCAAACAGTTTATACCGAAGCGCCTTTATAAAGATTTAAATTCTACTGCACCCACGCCCCATCGCTCCCCACATAATACCCATCCGGCGTGGTCGTGTCGTGCAGCATCTCCCCGTTCTCACAACAGTAATACCATTTCCCATTCCAGAGAATCCATCCGGTTTTCATATATCCCCGCTCATCGAAGAAATACCAATAGTTATTGATATACTGCCAGTTGTTGGTAGTGTAGCTCTTATCCGCGTTGCAGTACCACCAGCCCACGTCGTCCCTCAGCCACGCCCCCGAGTAAACCCCCGGGCCGCCGGAAGTGCTGGGGCTTGTGGAGCTTATTGGGCTGCTGGAGGTGTTCCTTGCGTTGCGCCGGATGTCCGCCGCCTCCGACGAGCTCACATACCGCTCATCCGACTCCTCCCAGCTGCCCTTGTTGGAGGCGTTGTACACGCCGCGCACCCGGAAATAATAGTATCCGCTCTGGGTGAAATGGCTGGAAAAATCATAGCTGGTATCGGAGGTGGAAACGACGGACGTGACCGAATTGCCGCCCCGGTAAAGGCGCACCTCGTACCGCTTGGCGTCCTCGGCGTCGTCCCAGTAGGCGTTTCCATCGGAATCGTCCCACTCCAGGCCGTCCACGTGCAGGTCATAGTCGTTTTCGTCGTCCAGCGCGTCCAGGGTGATGTTGACGTAGAACGTGTAGGAGCCGGACCTGCTGACGGAAGTCACCTTGCCGTCGTCCCCGCTTAAGTTCACGTCGCTCTTGGTCAGGCCGCTGGACGGAAAATAGTACCGGTCCCCCGCCGTCAGGGTGACCTTCAGCTTGGGCTTATCCCGGCCCTCCCACTCGTCCTTCGGCTCGTTGGTGACCTCCACCTCATCCACATCGTAACGGCTGGAATTGCTGGTCACGCGCACATCCGAACTGCTGTCCCCTGCTGTGATATGCGACTCGATGCGCAGGGAAATGCTGGTGATCTTGGTTCCGTTTGCCGCCATTGCCGAAAATGGCAGCGCCGCAGTCAATGCCGCCGCGAGCAGGCAGACGGCCGCGCCTTTTATCCCTCTCATACGTTGCCTTCTCCTTCCCTTTTCTTTCTATGATACCTGAAAAATGCAATAAAATCATAACTTTTTTCTGACTTTTTTCCATCAAAACACTGTATTTTGACTTTCTTTTTGCCCTACCGCTTCATCTGCCGCTCCACCTGCACGATGCCCCGCTCATAGTTCTCAATCTTCTGGTCCAGCAGGTCCAGGGACTCCTGCATCTGAGCCATGCGCTTCACCAGCTGATCCCGCTGCTCCACCAAAATCGCCTTGCGGGCCGCCTCGGTGTGGTCCCCCTCCCGAAACAGCGCCACATACTCGATCAGCGCCTCGATCTGGACGCCCGCCTTGCGGAAGCATTTCATCAGATTCACCCAGCGGCAGGAGGCCTCGTCGTAGTCCCGGACCCCGCTCTGTGTCCTGGGCACCGGCGGAATCAGCCCGATCCGCTCGTAATAGCGCAGGGTGTCCGCTGAAATATCGTACTGTTCGCTTACCTCTTTGATCGTCATTTGTACTTCCCCCTTTACAGCAGCTCGTTTAACCGCCCCATGTCCACCTCGCGCATCTCTTTCTTCACAATCTTAAAAAAGCCCTCCTTCTCCATCAGCTTCAGCTCCTGATTCAGGGAAGCCCGGCTCACATGGAGCATGTTGGCCAGCACCGCCTGGGAACAGGGCATATGAACCGCCTCGTTGGGAGCCAGATTGTTCATGCCCACGATCCAGTAGGCCACCCGCTCCCGGATGGTCTGGTAATTGAGGCAGTGGAGGTACAGCTGGTTTTTCAATCCCCGCTGGGAGATGTAGAGCAGCAGCGCGTACATCAGCTGCTGGTCCTTGGAGAGCATCTCCTCCATCACGTAGACCGGCACCCAAATCACCGTGGATTTCTTCTCCGCGTACAGCGAATACGTGTAATAGCGCTCCCCGGAAAAGTAGAGAAATTCCGGGAAAATGTCCTTGGGTTCAAAATAAGCGTGGCACATCTCCGTCCCGTCCAGGGTATTGTCCACCGCTTTCAGGATTCCGGACACCACGATGCCGAAATGGTTGATCTTCGTCCCCTGCGGGTGAATGCACTGGGAGCCCTGATACTCCTTTTTTGTAAAATAGGACTGGTATCTGGCATCTCTCCTGCACAGATCCGCAAAGGGAATTCTGCAAGAATTCCCAGTTATTGTAAAATAATCATGCATACAAAAACCTCCCTGAACGTGCCACAAAGAGGGGCTGTCAAAAACAGCTCCTCTTCGCCTCTAACTCATTTCCTTATCTTAATCTTATGCCAGCGGTTTATCCAGAATGTCGCAAAGGTCGTCGTAATCCTTCTCGCCGTTGAACCGCTGTACTTCCTCTCCGTTCTTGAAGATCGCCACCACCGGGATCCCTCCGATGTGGCAGGTGTCCACCAGATCCTGGTTGGCATCCACGTCCACGTAGCGGATCTCGTACTGTCCCTCATACTCTTCCTTCAGCGCTTCCTCCAGAACCGGATGCAGGGCCTTGCAGTGTGTGCAGCGCTCCGCTCCGAAGAGCACCAGCACCGGTTTGTCTTTCACCTTCAGCACCTCGTCGTTCCAGGTGGAGATGGACACCGGCTTGAAGAAGGAGGTATCAACCTGGAATACCTTCTCACGCTTGGTCACATCCTCCTCGTCGTCCGTGGCAACACAGAGGGCTACATCTTGATAATACGGCAAAGTTCCGGGAATATCAATGATTTTTTTCGCTCCGAAGGCGCCTGCGCCGGGAACGCGGTAGGTCACGTTGTCGATGGGCTTGATTTCCACCTCAACCGGGGTCGGCTCCTGGGGCACATAGCTGTAGGGATAGCGGTAAGCCCGGTAAATCATGTTGTTCTTCGGACCCTTCTCGTTGTGGGTGTAGTACGGAGAAATCCACTCCCAGACGATCTCGTGGTCCGGCGTCACCTCGATCAGACGGCCGTCGGAGCCCTCGGTGATCAGGGTGTTGCCGTTGGGCAGACGCTGTGCGCTGCTGACATAGGGGCTGTAGAACTTGCTGGCGTCCGTGGGGATCGCGTGGCCCAGCTCCTTGGGCGTCACTTTCCAGACAATCTCCAGGGTGATGGGGTTGAACTCCAGCACGCGGCTGTAATCCCTGTGGGCGTTCTTCGCACCGATGGGTGCCGCCGGGTTGGGAACGCCGTAGCCGCCCCAGCCGCCGTTGTCGAATACCATCAGGTTTCCTTCGCCCGGAAGGCCCTTGGGGATCATGTGGAAATGATGCTGGCCGATGATCCAGCCCAGCTTCTTAAGCTCCGGGGTGGCGTTGAAGTCCGGTCCGATGCGCCATACGATCTTGCCGGTCTCCTTGTCCAGGATTGCCAGGATGTTGGCTTCGCGGCAGTCAAAGATAATGTTCTCAGGTTTAAAGCGCATGTCGCCCTGGTCGTACCACTTGTTCGGCCCTAAGTAGCTCATGCAGTTTACATGCAGGTAGTCGCCCACGCCTCCGTCGGAGGAGCGCATGTTGGGATCGCGAAAGAGCACGTTCTTGGCCGCCTCGTCGAAGCCCAGCTCGTCAAAGTGCTCGCTGATGGACCATTTCCAGAGAATATTTCCCTTCCAGTCCACTTCGATCATAGCGTCGTCCAGCAGCTTCTTGTCGGAAATCTTGGGGTTGCGGATGGTCTGGTGCACCAGGATTAAGGTGTTGCCCTCCAGAGGCTTGGCGTCCATGCCGGGCACGTAGTAGCCAACCGGGTTGCCCTCTCTCTGGTAGTCGTGGTGCTGACGTGCCATCCAGCGGTGATCCCGTCCCGGATCGTCGATATTTTCAAAATGGTCGAATTCCCACACGATGTTGCCGTCGTAGTCAATCTCCATCAGGTTCACGCCGTCCTGCATGCCGTAATCGGGATGACGGTAACCGGAAAGGCCCATCACATACCCGCCGGGCAGCAGTTTGGGCGGCATAGCGTGCATGTTCCAGCGGCGGATCTCATTTCCGTTCATGTCGAACAGCAGCACACCGTCGTTGATCAGCGGAACGATCGTGTACCCGCTCCAGCATTTCTCAGGGTTGTAAATTGTAACTCCGTGTGGAAAAACAAGTGGTTGTCCCATAATTCATATCCTCCTGAACTATATTTAATATAATAAATTTAAAATCATTTTGATTTTCAGCTTCCCGGGTGTCCCGGCCCTAGGTCCCGGACCGTTTGCACCGTTTGCACGGCTTGCGCCGCTTCATGTTCCGGCTTTTAATTCCGGCGGCAGCGCGCTTAACAGTTCTCCGCCGCCTTCACCTCTTCCAGCACGCCGTTCCGGTAAAATGCCGCGGACACGGTTTTCTCCACCTTCAGGTTCTGGTACAGCAGGTTCTGCCGGGTGATGTCCTGGCGGTAAATCTTCCAGTCGCCGGCCAGCTTCTTCTCCAGCTCGCCCACCGCCTGAATCTCCTCGTTGCTGTAGGGGTTGTAGAACAAAAACGCCACATTTCCCGAATCCGGGCTTAAAATGTCCTGAATCTGGTTTAACTCCTTCACATACCGCTCCGAAGCCACGGCCGCCACCGCGCCGTCCGCCGCCGAGGTGATCACCTGGCGCAGGAAGGTCTGGGTGCAGTCGCCCACCGCGTACAGACCGGGGACATTTGTCTCCATCTTCTCGTTGACCTTTATGTAGCCGCTGTGGTCGCATTCCACCATGTCCCGCACCATCTCGGTCTGGGGAACCATACCCACGAAGAAGAACAGCCCGTCGGCCTTCACCTCCCGGATCTCGCCGGTGTCCACATTCTTAAGCACCAGGGATTCCACATGGTCGCCGCCCTTAATCTCCTGCACGGTGGAGCTCCACACGAAATCGATCTTGGGGTTCTTGTAAGCGTGCTCCGCCGCCACCTCGTTGCAGTCCAGATGTCCCTTCTCGTGGAGCACGATGATGGTCACCTTGGAGGCGAAGCCGGTCAGGTAATCCGACTCCTCGATGGCCTGATCCCCTGCGCCCAGGACGTAAATCTCCTTGCCCTTGAAAAATTCTGCGTCGCAGGTGGCGCAGTAAGCCACGCCGTGGCCGGTAAATTCCTGCTCGCCCTTGATTCCCAGCTCCCTTGGGCGGGTGCCCAGGTCCAGGACCACGCTGTGGGCTTTAAAATCCCCTCTGCGCTTGGTTTCCACCACGAACAGGTCGCCTTCCTTGCGGATACCTGTCACCGTGGTGCGCTTTAACTCCACCGTGGGATGGCTGGCCGCGTGCTCTCTGAACCGCTCCATCAGGTGCTGGCCGCTGTCCACAATGGTGCCCGGATAGTTGCGGATCTCGTAGGTATCGTTGATTCGTCCGCCGTAGCTCCCCTTCTCAAGAAGCAGGGTCTGCCGCTCGGATCTTCCTGCGTAGATGGCCGCCGAAAGACCGGCAGGGCCGCCTCCGACGATGATCAGATCATAAATTGAATCCATAAATTCCATCTCCTATCTATAAAAAACTTAAACATGATTGGTTGCCGTCATTTTATCCAGCTTCTTACACGCCTTCGGCTCCCGTCCGATTCCCGTGGCCACCCAGAACACGCAGATTCCCGTGAGAATCAGGCAGTAGAAGGAACAGCAGAAAATGGCGAAGGGCGTCACATGGGGCAGATAGCTGTGGTTCTGCACCATCTCGTTGATGATGGTCACGCTCCCCATGACAAAGGCGCTGTTGATGGGGATGATGGAGCTGAAGTTGGTGGCGTTCGCCGTCAGCAGGATGCTCCGGCGCTCCGGGGAAATACCGCTCTCCTGCCCGATCCGGTCCGCCATGTCCCCGAACATCAGGATGGAGGGAAGCACGCAGCCCGCCAGCAGAATGTTGATCACAATGGTTCCGCCCATGAGCACGGCCTCGGCCCCCCGCTTGGTGCTGGTGAATTTCCGGGACAGAATCCAGTTGCAGCACTTCTCCAGCATTCCGCCGTCCACCGCCACCGCGATGAGGCCGTAGAGCAGGATGGTGGACACCGCCACGTCCAGCATGCCGTAAATGCCCTCGAAGATCATTCCCTTTAACCCCGATGTGGCGTAGTCGATGGACACGATATCCGAAAATGTGAACAGCCCGCCAAGTAAGCCCACAACCAGGCCGGTCACAATCGCGAAGGACAGTCCCACGAACAAATTACCTGTTTTAAAACAGATGGCCAACAGCACCGCGATGGGAATCAGCATGAGCAGTCCCTTTGCCTGGGAAAACGTCTCGATCTGGGCCATGTCCCCCATGGTTCCGCCCTGTGCGCCGAAGATGAAGAAAATCACCATGGCCGCCGCACCGGCAAGCAGGATGTAGGGCGTTCTCTGCCGCAGGGTGGCCAGAAGCTCCGCAGGCTTCCCCGTGGCCTTGTCGTGCTGGATCATCACCGTGGTGTTGATCACCTGGGAGCTGGGGGATAAGGCGTCCCCGAAGAAAATACCGCTGATCAGCGCTCCGGTCAGCATGGCCGGGCTGGCTCCCAGGAGAATCCCCGGCGGGTAGAAAATGGGGATCACCGCGAACAGCGCCGCGATGGGAGCGCCCGCGCCCATGGAGATCACCGCCGAAGCCAGGAAGCTGAACACCACGAAGGCGCTTCCCCGGATCCCCAGGTTTAAGCTCAGCCAGATGAAACCGTTTCCGATCTTGCCGGTGTTCATCATTTTTGAGAAAATGCCGATGATCAGGAAAATGAAGATCAGCCTGGAATTCCCGTACTGAGCCAGACCGTGAACCACGGAGTCCCAATACTTTCCCTTGTTCCTGCAGACGAAAAATCCGGCCAGCAGGGAGATCACGGCCGCAAAGATCAGGCCCTTCATTGAATAATAGTGATATCCCACCGAAAATATGCCGCCCAGGAGTATGTACAGCCCGAAGGGCAGCATGGCGAACGCCGGACTTCCCCAGAACTTTAACTTCGGTTCCTCCGCTTTCATTCTCTCCACCTCGTTTCCTTTTGCTAGTTAAAATTATAACAGGCTTGGCGGATGATGTCTGTCGGACTCCCAACACTTTCGTAAATTTTTATAATTTTCTTCCGCAAGGGCGCAAAAAAACCGCCACAATTACTTGCAGCGGTTAAACCGGGCAGCGTGAAAGCCGCCTGGCCAGGAGCTTTTCGCCTACTGATCCCGCAGGTCGGGCGGACCTTTTGTTGAATCCATTGGGACGTGCCGGACGGGCGGCGCGCCACCGGCGGCATGTTACCGGCGGATCGGCCGCTAAAACAACCGTCCGCTGCCCAGACCGCCGCACCTGCGCGGCCTGGTTCGTTAAATTTCTCACTTTTTTAACTGTCTCCTGTAGAGCTCCAGGTCCCGGTCTGTGAACACGTTAAAAATCACCTGCTCGACCGTATCGTCCTGTTCCAGAAACCGTTTCACCGTCTCCACCGCGATTTCGGCGGCCTTCTCCTGCGGAAAGCGGAACACGCCGGTAGAGATACAGCAGAACGCGACGGATCTCAGGCCGTTTTTCGCGGCCAGCTCCAGGCAGGACGAATAACAGCCCGCCAGCAGGCGGCAGTCCTGCTCCCGCAGCGGCCCCGAAATCACAGGCCCCACGGTGTGCAGCACATAACGGCTGGGCAGATTGAAGGCGGGCGTGATCTTCGCCCGACCCGTGGGCTCTGGGCGCCCCTGCTCCCGCATCAGGCGGTGGCAGGCCAGCCGCAGCTGGACTCCGGCGCAGGTGTGGATGATGTTGTCGATGCAGGAGTGGCAGGGAATAAAGCAGCCCAGCAGGGCCTCGTTGGCCGCGTTCACAATGGCGTCGGCTTTCAGCCTGGTGATGTCCCCCTGCCAGAGAAACAGCCGCCGCTTCACACCCTCCGCCCCCGCCGCAGCCAGCTCCCGGCAGTCCACGATCCCCCGGCGCAGCGTTTCCTCCTTCAGATATGCGTCCTGCACATCCAGAAACTCCGGCTGGACCGGGAACGGATGGCGCAGGTTCATCAGGGAGCGCAAAAGGCGCTTTTGCTCCTCTTCGTCTCCGGGTATTTCCATTTTCTGGTATTGCGATTGTTCCTCCAGCAGTGACCGGATGAGAAAAAGCCGCCGCTCCTTCTGTGTCATCCCATTTCCCTCCTTCCCGCCAGCGCCTCCAGAACCGGACCCATATCCCCGTTCAGGCACAGGGAACGGTCCCGGATCTCTTCCGGCGCCCAGGCCTGATCCAGATTTATGCAGATGTAAAACGCCTGGGGCCGCCGGGCGGTCATCTGCCAGAATGGAAACTTGATGATGCCGGGGGTGTTCATCCCCACCCCAAGCTCCAGAAACACCATCCTCTCCCGTTTATTTTCCTGTAAAAAGTTTTGGTAACGCAGCGCCGCCTGCTCCCAGGCCCCGTCCTCCACAAAATTCCCGTCACAGCGGAGATTTACCTCCATCCTACCTCCACAGACCGGGCATCTTGGCACCAGCTCCGCGGGAATCCTGCAATCCTTCTGGCGGGCCACCATCTCCCGGACCTGAGCCTCGTTGCCGTACAGCGTTTGATGGCAGGCCCTGGCGCACTGAAACAGCCCGTAGTCCCCCTGGGTGGCAAAAATCCGCCGGTCATCAAACCCGGCCAGCCAGAACTGGTGGTCCACATTGGTGGTCAGCACAAAATATTCTTTGTCCCGCACCAGGCGGCACAGATCCAGATAAGCGTTTCCCGCCGGCTGGTCGTAGCGGTTGTAATAAATATGGCGGCTCCAGTAAGCCCATTTCTCCTCCTGGGTCTCAAAGGGGTAGAAACCGGCGGAATACATGTCCGTCATCCCGTATTTGCGGATAAAATCCCCGAAATACCGCTGGAACCGCTCTCCCCCGTAGGTGAGCCCCGCGGCGGCGGAGAGACCTGCGCCCGCTCCAATCACCACCGCCTGTGCCTCCTGCAGCTTTTCCCGGATCAGCTCCACCTTCCCGTTCATTTAACTCCTCCCCTGGCCGCCCCTCGCGGGCAGATTTCCACGCAGTTTCCGCAGTGCAGACAGTGCTCCGCCTGGATTTTATAGGGCGTCCGGCTGCTGTCGATGCAGTTCTGGGGACATTGGGACAGACAGAGGCCGCAGACGTCGCAGTCCGCTGTGATGTGATAGCCCTCCTGCTGCTGTCCCGGTCCGTCCCCCTCCCCCAAGCGGAAGCTGCGGCGGATAATGGGCTTGGCGGATAAGTCGAAATACTCTCCCCGGCCCTCGTACAGCCGGAACACCTCCAGCGCCCGGCGGCTCTCCCGGGTGGGGTAAATCTCCGCCATATAGGGATTTTCCGCAAACACCTGATCCAGCAGTCTGTCCCCCAGGTTTGCCACCCGGCCGCGGACGGACACCGCTTTTTTCTCCATGGAGCCCTCGCCGCCGGTCATGCCGCTGACCGCCACATAGCGCTGATTCATCAGCTGCCGGTAAAACTCCTTGCCTTTGGCTGTGATGAAATACAGGCTGTCCTCATCCACAAGCATGATATCGATCACCCGGGTCACGGGCAGGCCGTCCTCGTCCACTGTGGCGAACACGGTGGAATGAATCTCATCTTTTAATATCCGCAGATAATCTCTGGTTTCCATAACGCTTCATCCTTTCCTGATTCCATATCCTTTCCCCCATTTTACCGCCGCCGCTCTTCCCCGTAAATTACGCACTGAAAAGTGGCATAGTATCAAATGTATACTGTTAGACTTGCCGGCGGTCCCGTAATGGTATATAATAGTTCCAAACAGTCATTTGGATACCAAGGAGGTGTTTGACCGATGGAAGCGAATACCAGGAAAATGCCGGACTGCCCCGTGGAAATCACCCTGCAGCTGATCGGCGACAAGTGGAAGGTGCTCATCATCCGTGACCTGCTGACCGGCACCAAGCGGTTCAACGAACTCATGCGCTCGGTCACCGGGATCACCCAGAAGGTCCTGACCAGCCACCTGCGGGCCATGGAGGCCGCCGGGCTGGTCAGCCGAAAAGTCTATGCCGAGGTTCCGCCCCGGGTGGAATACACCCTGACGGAGACCGGCTACAGCTTAAAGCCCATTTTGGACAGCATGGTGGCCTGGGGCGACGGCTACAAAAAGAAAATCAACTGACCTCAGTCCGACCAGCCCTTTAACAGCCGTCTCAACCGCTTATAGACAAGAAACGCAATGACGGAGACACTGGCGTATTTAAACAGGTTGAAAGGCAGCATGGAGAACAGCATCATGGAAAACAGGTCCGTCACCCACGGGGAGGTGGCTCTTGCCATGGCCACGATGCTGTCCATGCTCATGCCGTACAGCCGGGCATAGACCGGAAAGATCAGGAACAGGTTGTAGAGCAGAGCTGAGGCGGCCGCGCAGGCTGTGGCCGCGGCCAGGGAGAGAGCCGCTCCCCTGCGGGTGTGCCACCTGCGGTACAGGAGCACGGCGGGCAGCATGTAGCTGACGCTGCCGATCATATTCGCCAGCTCTCCAACGCCCATGGTGACGGTGCCTTTCAGCAGAAAGCTCAGGCCGATCTTCACCGCGATGATCCGCATTCCGGCCAGGGGCCCCATGATAAATCCCCCCAGAATCACCGGCAGGTCGGAAAAGTCCATTTTCACAAATCCCGGCGCCAGCGGCACCGGAAATTCCATCGCCATCAACACCGCGCTGACGGCTCCCATAAATGCGCTCAAAACCAGGGGCCTGACCGCGATGCCTCCGGCCCTGCTCTTTGCTGCTGTTTTCTCTGCAAGCGCTTCCCGCGCTGCATCCTGGCATGTTTGTTTCATCTTGACGCCTCCTTCATGTTTGAACCCCCGGCCCATTGCATACGACAAAAAGACCCGGGATCACATCTCCCGGGCCGGAATGCCGCCAAATACGCCGCCTGCGCTTGTGGCCTGTCATCCAGACACAACGCTGCGGCATCGATTGCCGTTTTTCCTCTTTTCCCATCCGGACTATACCGTCGGTTCCGGAATCTCACCGGATCAACCGCAGCCATTGGCCGCCGCTCGTGGACTGTCACCACCGGTCAGGAATTTCACCTGCCCCAAAGAGATTGTGTTTATGTAATTTCAGATCAGAATTCATAGGGCGGATTGCCGGAAAAATCAGCGATCACGCCGTGGGGATCTTCCAGGTAAAACACCTCGAAAATCGGATTGTCCGCCCTGGCGTACTGCCCCTTTACAATCGGGTTGGCCATGCAGGCTTCCTTCACCTCCATGTTGTTCTCAAACACCGCTTTGCCGTTCAGGCGCAGCCAGGCGAAACCGGCGTCGGACACGCTCACCTCCACCTGCGGGTTGGCCTGCATATCCTGATAAACGTCCTTTTGGCTGTTGGTACAGAACCAGAGCTTCCCGTCCTTCTCAAAGCAGAACATAAACGGGCGGCACTTTGCCTTCCCATCCCTGCCCACGGTTGCCAGATACTGCACCGGATTTGCCTGCAAAAATTCTATCACTTTTTTCATGAAGTTTCAATCCTTTCCCTCAAATCAATGATTGTTTCCGTCAGGAACCGGCCGTTTCCTATGACTGTATTATAGACCGGTATGGCCTTTGAGGGAAGAACGCACTTTCAAGTGGGCTAGCTTCCATTTAGATACTTGGTTTCTTTTCGATACTGACAAATGCTGTCCCCCTAAACTCCGGGGCTGTGAAGGGGCCACCGCCCGCAGGCTGCGGCGATGGCCCCTTACATTAAACGAAACGCGCGCCCAGTACCGGACCGGATAACCTTTTTCTACCAGATTCCAACCCGCTGTTCCGGCGCGAGATACATTTTGTCACCCTCCCTGAGCTGAGGATAGGCCAGGTAAAATGCGTCGGTGTTGCGCAGAACCGCGTTGACCCGGACTTTTGCCGGGGAGTGCACATCCGTGTTCAGCCGCCGGATCATGGCCTCGTCCGTATATTTGGAGGCCCAGATGGTGGCAAACCGGTTGAACAGCGCCCGCAGTCCGTCCGTGTCGTCCCCCACAATGGAGGTGACGCAGGAAAGGCTGCCCAAGTCCGCGATGTTCTCTCCCAGCGTCTGCTCACCGTTTACAAAACGGCCCTCAAATCCCTCCTGTCCGTCGTAATAGTCCGCCACCTTCCCGGCCAGGGCCCGGAAATTCTCCAGGTCCTCCTCGGTCCACCACATCTTGTAATTTCCCTTCTCGTCGTACATAGCCCCGGAGGAATCGAATGCGTGGCTGATCTCGTGGGCGATCACCATGCCGATCCCGCCCATGTCGGTGGCCAGATCCGCCTCGGGACTGTAAAACGGCTCCTGCAGGATTCCCGCCGGAAATACGATTTCATTGCCCGAGGGATTGTAGTATGCGTTGACCGTCTGGGGCGTCATGGCCCATTTTTCCTTGTCCACCGGCTTTTTCCCTTCCTCCAGGTCGAACGCGGTCTCCGCGCGCATAAGCGCCAGGACGTTGCCGATCAGCGTCCCGCCCTGCTCCGGCGGGGTGATCCTGGCCGTAGCGTGGACGTCGGTAAAATGGTCGGGATATCCCACCTTGAGCGTCATGGAATCCAGCTTTTTCACCGCGTTGGCCTTGGTCTCATCCCCCATCCAGTCCAGGGCCAGTATCCGTTTCTTGTATGCGGCCAGAATCTGCCGGATCATGGCGGTCACATTTTCCTTGTCCTGCCCGGAAAAGCATTGTTCCGCATACAGGCGGCCAAACTCAAAGCCGAACATGGACTGCGTCATCTCGCCCGCCAGCTTGTCCGCGGCCTTCATCTCCGCGATTCCGTTCTGAAAATTGTGCCAGGCCAGGGCGTTGCCTTGCATCTGCGGCGTCAGATACAGGCTCATATCGCTCAACAGGCAGAACACGGTGTAATTTTTCAGCAGCTCCAGGTGATCTTCGGTGAGCCAGTCATTGCAGGCTTCAAGCGCCTTCACATCCGTCACCACGTAAAAGTCACGGCCTGCGATTCCCAGGGCGTCCAGATAAGCTGGTACGTCCACATTTGACAAAAGCTGCTGCAGCTGGGCTGCGGTGTACGGATTGTAATAGACATCCGGGTCCTGCCTGCGGCTCAGCGGCAGCGTGGCCGCGGCCAGTTCCCGCTGAAACGCCAGAATTTCGGACGCAGCCTTTTTCGCGTCCCCTGGCTCCATGCCGCTGTACTCCATCACCCGCCCGATATAACCCTGGTATTCGTCCAGAAACGATCCCATGGTCCCGTCCTCCAGAGTCTCCTTCCCCGGTCCCAGATCCGGCTGAAAAAAGCAGTACACATACCGGCTGGAATCACGCAGATCCTCGGTTTTCTGGACGTTGATCAGACTGGTCAGCCCCAGGTCCCGGCGGAGTCGGGACAGGCTTTCCAGGTATTGGGGAATGGTAGCGGCACTGCGGACGGATTCCAGGTAAGGGGCCAGACCTCCGAGCCCGGCCGCGGCGCGGGCGTCCTCGTCCAGCGCAGTCCGATAAAAGTCTGCGATCTTCTGCTCCGTGGATCCCATTTCCAGGGATGGGCGCTTCTTTACAGTCTCCTTTAACAGTTGATCCAGTCTCGCATAGGCGTCCTGGTTCAGCTGGTAGAGATAACTCCAGGAGCTGGAATCCCCCGGAATCCGTGTCTTGCTGAGAATATCCCAGTTGACGTACTCGTAATAGTCGTCCTCCAGGCGGGGGCGCAGCCGGGATTTCGCAGCCTGTCCCTCTGCGGCCGGGGCGGCGGACGGGGGATTGGCCGGAGCTTCGGGACCCACTGTCGGTGAACCGGAATTTTCCCGGCCTTCCCCGGCGGCAAAACTGCCTGCGCCGGAGCTCTGCGCGGACGGCGGGGCGGGGGATTTCGCCCTGCAGGCGGACAGGGCGAGCACAGCGGCCCCAACCACCACAGCCAACCACAGTTTCGCGTTTTTCTTCCTCATATGATCTCTCCTCACAGATATCCGGTTTTCTCCGAAGCGCCACATCCTCAGGCAGGTCCGGGCTGTGGGAATCCGGCTTGCGCCCCGGCCACAGCGCCGCGATTTTTACACGCGGCGGGGCGGCAAAGACAAATCCCCAAAGAACAGTCTGTGCTCTTTGGGGATTTGTTATACGATTTCCTAATCGCATACGTTGAAATTGGTGTAGCGGTATCCGGCCAGAATATCCGCCATCTCTCTGCCGTAATCCTGTGCAAAATCCGACATCACGTTATTGCTCACAGCCTCTCCCCCGCTTTTAAAAATAGCAGCGGCCACCTCGCTGTAAGCCCAGTAGGAATGGGCGCAATGGTATTCAAAATCTCTCAGATTTTCCGGCTTTTTGCTCAAATCCGTGTCCCCGTCAAAATCCACGTCCTTCATCCTGTGAATACAGTAATCGGCGGTCTGCAGGGTCTGATCCACCTCGTAGGTCAGATAGGGGTTGAAGCCCCGGACAATGGAATTGTCCAGGTGTCTGCAGTATTCCGCGCCTGCCGTGGCGTTTAATCCCATCTCCTTAAACTGGGCGCACCAGGGGCATTGGGTGATGTGCATCACCGCCTCCGGCCGGTAGGACTGGTAGGTCATGGCATTGCCGCAGCCTTCCGCTTTCATATCCTCCGTGCCCACCCATTCTCCATAGCGGTAATAATTGGCGGGTGTCAGCTCCTTGCCGTCCCGGATCGCCCGCTGGGCCATCCGGCGCCCGCGCTGCTCCGCGTAATACTGGGTGGCATGGATAAACGCCATTTTCCCCCGCTCTCCAAAGGCTTCCGTCAGATACACATAAAACTTCGCCGCGATATACGCGTGCACTTTTTCGTTAAATCCCATATGGTTGTTCCTCCCATTTTTCCTCACTGATTGATTCTCCCCGGACGGATCTATCCCGGCTGCGGACCGTGCTGACGATCCCCGATCCCCAGGCCAACGGAATCTGAATCCGGGGCTGCACAAAACCCTGTCAACGGCGGTCCGGAAACCTGCCGTCCGGCGCACAAACGTTATTCCAGCACATACGTTATTCCATCACAACCGGCTCCATCGGAATCGTCTCCACCCGACTGTGTTTTTCCATATATTGGATATAAGACTCCTTTGTGAGAACCGCCTCATGCTGTTTTATCAGCGCTCTGGCATATGCGCCGTTGTTTTTCAGCAGGTTGTACGCCGTGAGGGCAAATACCTTGGCGGTCACCACATAGGCCAGATACTCGTCGGTGGGGTGCATCTCTTTATTGTGCAGCTCGTGGGTGTAGCCGCCCGTGTTGAACTGCAGAAGCGGAAGAATCTGCGACACCTCGCCGAAATCCGTGGATCCGCCCATGACGATGCCCGGATCGTGCGTTGCCACCTCATAGCTGCCCGCCGCGGCCAAAATGGCCTCCTCGACGGCCCGGGTATCCCCGGCCGGCATAACAGGCAGATACCCCGGCATCGTAATGATCTCCGCGCCGCAGCCAGTGGCCACCGCGCCGGAACGCATGGCGCGGTCGAATTTGCGGCTGGCGTCCAGAATGGCCGGAATATTGTTGGCCCGCACGGAATATTCCATGGTCACATTGTCCGCGATCACGTTCATGGCCTCTCCGCCCTTGGAGATAAAGCCGTGCACCCGCACGGTGTCCTGATCCCGGAAAAATTCCCGCTGGGCGTTGACTGCCTGGATTCCCAGGGCCGCCGCGCTCAGCGCGTCCACCCCGCTCCAGGGCGCTTCCGCCGCATGGGCCGGTATCCCGTGAAAGCGGACGATCTTACTCATAAAACCGTTGGACCGGTGATTGGACAGCGCCAGGGAAATACCGGGCGCAATGTGATGTCCCACCGCAACGTCGATGTCGTCAAAGGCTCCCTCCCGGATCAGCTCTGATTTTCCTCCTCCGAAGGCGATCTTCCCCTCCTCCATCAGCCCGTGTTTGAACTCCATCTCCACAAATTCCTCGGCCGGCACCGCGAAAAACACCACGTTGCCGTCCATGGCCTCCTGCACCTGGGCGTCGCAGAGCGCATACAGCGCGCCCATCATGCCCGCCATCTGCGCATTGTGCCCGCAGCAGTGGGCCGCCCCTGTCTCCCGCCCGGCGTAGGGACTGTCCGCCATAGGCAGGGCGTCCATTTCCCCGATCAGAGCGACGGTGGGTCCAGGTGCGCCGGCTCCCTTTAAATAACCTTTGGCCCCCGTGATTGCCAGCCCGGTTTCCGCCTCGATTCCAAACTTTTCCAGATACCGGCAGAACTTTCCGGACGTCTGATATTCCTTGTATCCAAGCTCAGGTTCCTTCCAGATATCTCTTCCGATGGCGATGATCTCATCTTTATGCCGCTCGATTAAATCTACGATTTTCTGTTCAATTTTGTCCATTCTCTCTCCTTTTTGGAGGCCGCAAATAGGTTATAAATTGTGGGGTGGCTTCCTTATAGTGTAATATTAACGAAAACGCGGGGATTTGTAAAGTTTGTGTTTTGGTGTGGCCGGGATGACTGTTAAAAAAGACCCGGTCCGGGACGGCGCATGTTCGTCTGCGCCGCCCGGGGCCGGGTCTTTGCTCTTTCTATATTCCCTTAAATTTGCCCACCTCTCACCTCAACTCCACCCCATTCTTCTCCACATCCAGCCTCTCCGGCATATTCTCAATCCGAATCCGCCCGTCGGTTGTGACCGGGACCAAAACTCCGTTTTCGCTGTGGCGCTCAATGTAGGCGATGACCGCGTCGATGATGTTGGGCTGTTCGACGGCCCAGTCCGTGATCTGGCGGTACTGCTCCTCATAGGCGTCCAGGTTCAGATCGAACATCCGGCTGTCTGCCCCGCTCTCCGGGTCGAACGTCCGGTAGATGGCGATGCCGTCCGGCAGCTTCCCGGGCTTTTCCGCCGGGATGAGGGTGAAGGCCTCCCATAGGTCCCTTCCCCCAAGCTCATAGTCCGTGGTCGTGACCGTGTACCATGCCTCTGGGTCCAGCGGTTCCCCGTTTGCCAGGCGCACATCACGAATCTGCGCCCCTGCGCCGTACCCGCTCTCATCCACCGGCTCGTAGGCGATGGTGTAGGTAAAGCCGGAGGGAATCACCATACCCCCGTATACGCCGGACTGGTCCGCCCGCACCGTGCTTACCAGGTTGTTGGTGGACAGAATGGAAATGAGGTTGGCTCCCTTGCAGCGCACAGTAACCACGTGGTTGCTCAGGCCGTAGAGCATAGCAGTGGCCAGGTCGGACTCGGTGATCTCCCCCGCCTCCAGCCCCGCCGTCAGCGCTCCGGCGTTGACAACGGCAAGATCCGCGCCCGTGTACTCGCGCATCGCATCGGCCAGCAGATTCCCCAGCGCCGATTCGTTGGAGCGCGAGAAAATGCGAACGTAGCCGTATTCCTTTTCCGTGTACCCCACCACCCGGTCCGGCACCTCATACGGATTTTGTCCCGTAATCCGGTAATCCTCCAGCACGGCCAGTATGTCCTCCTCCGCCCCAATGTCCTTGTAGGCGGAACCGCCGCTTAACCCCGCGTAATATTTCTGGTCACAGAGAGAATGGCGCAGGGCGAAGGTGAAAAGACTTGAGCCGTAAAACTGGTACGGGTTTTTGATCACGGAATTTTCCGTCAGGCACTGGTAAACCTCCGGGTGCCGTTCCTGAAAAAAGCTGTATTCCAGGGCGTCATCCCGGCGGTAATAGGTGGTGGCTCCGGCCGGAACCGAGGCGCTGTAATACTCCGGCGCAAACTCCGTGGAGGCCACGTACTCCAGATACAGGCGGCTGGCCTGCAGGGTGGCCTCGTCGGTAACGTTGGCGTTAATCCCCAGATACCAGTCCCCGTTGGTGGCCAGCCAGCTTTCCCCGCGGGTTTTCCCCATATAGGGGATAAACACAAAATCTTCCGCAGGCACATAGATCTGCCGCCCGTCCTTCGCCACCCGGAAGCTGGGAACGCCGTTCACTTCGGTGAGCTTATCCTCGAACCGGACGGCAAAATCCACATAGCTGACCGAGCACATCAGCGCGTCCCCCCGGATTACCTCCTGCAGATTCTGGGAATCGCTGGTCAGAAAATCGCTGCTCTGGCACAGCCCCATCGCCTTCAGCTCCTCAAGCTCCCGCAGCACCCGGACAAAAGCCGGATCCTGAAAGGAAACCGACGACGGATCGCGCCGGTACTGGCTCAGCCACTGCACATAAGCGCTGTCCGTGTAAGCGTCCAGAAAAAACGGCATGGCCCCCAGAGCCGCCCTCTCATCGTAGAGCATCCCAAAGGCGTAAGCCCTCACCCCGGTCTCCTCCCTGCTCTCCTGAAGCCTGCCGCAGAGCGCGGCGAACTCGTCCTGGGTCCGCGGAAGCTCATAGCCCAGCTCCGTCAAAAGCCGCTGATTGACCATCAGACCGGAGATATACCCGTTGCCCACCGGCAGCGCATAAACCTTTCCGCCCACCTCCGCATCGCTCAGGGCGCTGATCATATAATTCTTTAAAAACGGCTCGGAGGTCAGATCCTTTAGATAACCGTTCTGCACGTACGTGTAATAGTCCTGGGTGTAGAGAATTTCAGGCCCGCCTCCCCCGCGCACCGCCGCCAGCTGGGCGTTCTCCATCTTGGGGGCGATTTCGTAGGTGCTCTCAATGGTCACGTTTGGCATGGTGCGGCGGATATACTCCTCCGCCCGCTCCATACTGACTGTTTCCCCCAGGGTATTGTAAACGTGAAGCGTCACCGGCGTCTCGTTCAACCCGGCCCCACTCTGATGTTGCGGGTTTGTCTCCGTAACATCCGGGGTTTTCGCGCACCCGGCCGCCACCGTCACAAGCAGCGCCAGCAGAACGCCGGTTCCAACCCGTTTTCTCATACTGTACCTTCCTCTCTCACTGCGTCCGTTTCCTTATTCCCAGCCCGCGCCCGTCAGAGCAGCAGGCCCCGCAGCTTTTCCATGTCGATGGGTTTTGACAGAACCGCCCCGAATCCCGCCCGGGCGGCCTCCCCGCGCACTTCGTCCTCGCTGCTGGCTGTCAGCGCGATGACCGGAACCGCTGCGGCGCTGGGTTTCCCGCTGCCCCGGATCGCGGCCGCGGCCTCAAAGCCGTCCATCACCGGCATGTGCAGGTCCAGCAAAATGGCGTCATAAGTGTGATCGGGAGCGCTCAGGTAGGCGCTTAAGGCCTGGCTGCCGTTTTCCACCGCCTCCACGGTCTGCCCGTCCATCCGGATCAGCTCTACGGCGATTTCCCTGCTGACTTCGTTGTCCTCGGCCAGCAGCAGATGCAGGGGGCGCCCTTCCCTCCGGACCCGGTTTATTTCCCGGGTCAGAACGGTAAAGTCGATGGGCTTTGACACAAAGCCGTTCATCCCAGCCGCCAGCGCTTCCCTCCGGTCCTCCTCAAAGGCATTTGCCGTCAGGGCGATGATGGGAATATCCGCCGCCTGGGGATGGCTGCTCCCCCGTATTCTGCGGGCCGCATCCAGACCTCCCAGAACCGGCATCTGCAGATCCATCAGGATCACGTCGTAGGTGTGTTCCGGCGCCTGGAGGAACGCTGCGCAGCCCTCCTCGCCGTTGCGGGCTTTGTCCACCTGCGCTCCCAGGGGGCCTGTGAGCATCTCCACGGCGATCTCCATATTCATCGCATTGTCCTCCACCAGCAGCAGGCGCAGGCCGCTCAATTCCCCGCTCAGGCTTCCGGCTGCGTCCTCGCTCTGACCCATCAGAGCGGTGATCTTCCGGTAAAGGCTCATTCGGAAGAGCGGCAGCGGGATTGTCTGGGTAAATTCTTCCCGCTTCATCTGCCCGCACAGCTCTTGTTCGTCGGGCTTCAGCCCCAGAAGCAGCCGCGTGTCCCCGCCCAACTCCGTCCGCAGGCGGCCGCCGCTCAGGGTCCGGTCGAACCGAAGCAGCTTATAGGGGATAAAAGCCAGGGCAAACGGCCTCCCCGCCTCCCGCTGCTCTGCCGCCAGGGCCACCGCGTCCGCGTACCCCACCTTGCAGACGGCGTCCACGCCGATTTCGCTCAGTTTGCGCACCGCGTCCACGCATTTTTCCTCGCTGCCCGGCTCGCCGATCACTAACATACGGCAGCCTGCGGCCAGCGGAATCTGACGGCTGCTCAGCCGGACGGAGATTTCCACCGTAAATGTGGTCCCCTTGCCGGGCTCGCTCTCCACATGGATGGAGCCGCCCATGAGATCCACGATCCGCTTCGTGATGGCCATACCCAGACCCGTGCCCTGGACGCCCTGGCTGTAGGCGTTCTGCTCCCGGGTGAACATTTCAAAAATATGGCTCAAATATTCCCGGCTCATGCCCACGCCCGTGTCGCTGACCCGGAACACAAAACGGGCGGACGCCGGATCCGGCGAGGGCATTTCCGTGATTTCAAGGTGGATTTCCCCGCCTTTGGGCGTAAACTTCACCGCGTTGCCCAGCACATTGGTGAGCACCTGGCCAAGGCGCACCGTATCGCCGCACAAAAGCTCATGGGTAATGTTCCAGGCGTTCACGTCAAAATGCTGTCCGCGCACGCTGGTCTGGGACTGGGTCACCGTCACCACGCCTGCCAGCCACTCGCCCAGCTCGAACTCCGTCTCAGCCAGCTGCATTTTGCCGGACTCAATTTTGGACATATCCAGCACATCGTTGATCAGCCCCAGCAGCAGCTGGGAGGAGTTGGCGATCTTCTGCAGGCACTCCATCACCTTTTTGCTGTCATTTGGCGAACAGAGGGCCAGATTGGTCAGGCCGATCACCGCGTTTAAGGGCGTGCGGATGTCGTGGCTCATGCTGGCCAAAAAGGTGCTCTTGGCGGCGCCCGCGCGCTCCTCGTTTAACAGGGCTTCCTCCAGACGCCTGCGCGACTGCACGCTTTCCGTGATGTCCTCCAGCGTCAGGGTGATAAAGCTCTGGCTGCTGTCCTGCTCTGCGATCCGGTAGGCGTTCAGGGCCAGAATGATATCCGCCTGCGTGTCCGGCCGCGTAAAATGCATGCTCAGACTGCCGCTGCTCTTCCTGCCCTCGCGGACCTCGCGCACCAGCTCCAGAACCGCCTGGCGGTCCCGGGGAGCCACGCAGCCCAGGGTTCTCTCGTCGATGATATTGTCAAATGTATCTTCAATCCCCAGCACCTTTTCCGTGTTGCGGGAGGCGTACTCGATGGCGCCCGTCCCGCTGTCCGCAATGACAATCACATTGGGCACATAGCGGGTCATCAGATTGAACAGCCGGTCCCTGCGCACAGCCTCCCGTGAGGCGTTGGCGCGCACCACAAACACCAGCATGACCACGATCACCCCAAACATCCCCAGCATCAGCACAATGATAAACATGGTCAGTTCAATGGTTTTCTGGTTGATCCGGGCCGCGTCCGCGGTGATGTAGTCGTAGGAGACGCAGGAAATGAAATTCCAGCCGGTCTGGGGGATGGGCGCGTAGACGAGTTCGTAGCGCGCTTCCCCGAAATATAGCTCCGCGCTGCCGCTTTGCTGCGCTTGAAAGTCGGAGAGCACCTGTTCATAACCGCTCTTGCCCTGGGCGTCCGGCGTGAAAAAACCAGCGTTTTTGGGATTTTCCCGAAAATACGCGAACAGGTTCAGGGATTCCTCCACCTCCTTTGACACATGGGTGCTGGAGAGCATCAGGCCGGAATCCGTGGTAATCATATAGGAGGCGTTGTCCCCGAAAATGGCGGAGTCGTACAGTGCTTCAAACGAATCCTGGCTGTAGATTCCGATCAGAATCACGGAGCCTGCGCGGCAGGAAAATGCCACCACATCCTTGCCGGAAGCGCTGAATGGATCTGAGATAAAGCTGATGGCCGATCCGTCCGGGCTGGAAATACAGTCCACATACGCCTGGCTGGAGTAGAGGTTGATGGGCTTGATATAACTGCCCTGGCTGTAGATTCCCCGGCCGGATTCATTTAACAGAACACAGTAGTCAAAGACTGATATCTGGTTGAAATCCCGGATGTAATTGCGGTCGTCCGGGCTGATCTCATCCGCGGCCGTAAAGCCGTTCTGCTTCAGCTCCTCGGACATGCCGATGCCCAGCACGCGTATCTCGTGCCGGCAGTGGTCAAAACCTTCTGTCGTTTTGGAAATCAGTGTGCTGGTCGTCTCCTTGAGCGCGGAGATATTGGAGTCGATGATGCGGTCATAGATATCGCTTCGGTAGCCCCCCAGAAAGTAGGACAGCGCCAGATAGAACACCAGCGCTAGGGCAATACCGACCGTGACGGTCACCGGCAGGGAAAACTTATGCTTTTTTCGATTTCGGTCCATCTGCCGTACCTCACTTTTGATAAACGATTGTGGCGCTATAACACCCATTATAGGGTTCCTGAGGCCGTTTGTCAAACAATGGGCCGCCAGAGACCCATTGCATTCAACGAATGGTCCGCCAACGGCCCACTGCATCTCAACAATGGCCCGCCGAAACAATCGGCAGGCCATTCCATTCAGTTTGGGCGGCCCCAATCCCCCCAGCTGCGGGGCAGGGCCGCCCATCCGCTTATCAGTCTTTCACATGTTCCATATAAGCCAGCGCCGCCTCCAGGCAGCCGTCCACTCCGGTTCTGCCGGTGTTCAGACAGAGGTCGTACCCCTCCATCTCCCCCCAGTCCTTGGTGGAATAGTATTCGTGGTAGGCCTTGCGCTTGCGGTCCACGGAAATGATCCGTTTCTCCACCTGATCCCCGGAGAGCTCCGGGTGAAGCCCGGCGATCCGCTCCCTGCGCCGGTCCATTCCGGCGTAGATAAACAGATGAACGGCGTCCGGCAGAATGGCGTCCGCGCAGCGCCCGACGATCACGCAGGGACCTTTGGCCGCCAGATCCAGAATCACGCGGCACTGGGCTGCGTACAGCTTCTGGGTCATGGCGATCTGGTAATCCGGCGGCACGTCCCGCAGCGAATAATTGTCCAGATCCGGCTCCACCTCGTCGTAAGCCTCCAGCACCGCAGTCTCGATCTTTCCCTCCCTGGCGATCATACCCACCAGCTCCTTGTCGTAGAAGGGAATCCCCAAACGCGCTGCCAGCTTCTCCCCCAACTCCCGTCCTCCGCTGCCATACTGGCGGCTGATTGTAATCACTCTGTTCATAAATCCCAACCTCCTTTTCCCCAATGTTCAGTTTCCGTACTGCATTTATGTCAGACCGCCGTCAGGGGCGGCGGTTCTGGTCCTAATGACGGCCCACGCTCACCGCGTACTTGACCACGTTGTCCCGCTTCTCCTCAAACACCCGGTATGCCTCCAAAATATGGTCCAGATCCGTGCGGTGGGTGATCAGACAGCCGGTGTCAAGCCTGCCCTCCGCGATCAGTTCCATGATCTCCTCACAGCGGCAGCCATCCACCCCTCCGGTCTTAAAGACCAGGTTTTTACCGTACATCTGCGGCAGCGGCAGGCTTTGGTCCTCCTCGTACATGGCGATCACGCAGACCACCGCGTTGGGGCGGGCGATCTGCCAGGCCATTTCAAAGGTCCGCTCTCCGCCTGCGGCCTCCATCACGCAGTCCGCGCCCCGGCCGCCGGTAAGCGCCAGAATCTCCGGCTTCACATCGCACTCCGAGGGGTTTAAAACCACGTCCGCCAGGCCGTTCTCCCGGGCCAGCCGAAGCCTTCCGGGATCCACGTCCACGGCGACGATGTGGGCGGGCTCGTACAGCTTCGCGCACATCATGGCGCACAGCCCGGTGGGACCCGCGCCGATCACCGCCACCGTGTCCCCCTTGCGAATCTCCCCAAGCCCGGCTCCCCAGTAGCCGGTGGAAAGTAAATCCCCGGTAAACAGGGCCGCCTCGTCGGTCACGCTGTCCGGGATCGCCGTCAGTCCGTTGTCCGCGTAGGGGATGCGCACGTACTCGGCCTGGCCGCCGTCGATCCGGCAGCCCAGGGACCATCCGCCCTGGGGATCGGCGCAGTTGTTCACATAACCTCTGCGGCAGAAAAAGCACTCCCCGCAGAAGGTTTCCACGTTCACCGCAACCCGGTCTCCCGGCCGGAAGCGGCAAACGCCTGCGCCCACCTGCTCCACAACGCCTACAAACTCGTGGCCCAGAATCACTCCCGGAACCGCCCTGGGCACTGCCCCATGTTTGATGTGGATATCGCTGGAGCAGATGGTGGTCAGGGTAACGCGCACCAGCGCATCCCCCGGCTCCTGTAATATGGGCATCGGCCGTTCCTCCAGCCCGATCTCTCCCACGCCTTGAAACACAACTGCTTTCATGATTCCTTCCCCGCCGTTTTCCCGGGCTTAAGAGCCCTGAATTTCGAAAAAGCCGCCCCGGGACACCGGGACGGCCTTCCTGTTTCTTCCATTTTATCATACCAACCGCTGCTGTGCAATGACAGAGACGTTAAAAACTAATACCAATAGGGTTCCCAATCCGTCACAAGCCTTGTGAGCGCTTCCATATAGAAGTAATCTCCCCATGTGTTGCACTCGTCCACGCCCCGGTCTGTGCAGGGGTTCCCGGCGCTGGCTCTGGCGTAGGTACCGTGAAGGAGAAGGCCGTTGGACTCGCCGGAGCACTTGACCGCGCACCGCTCGCTGAGCGCTTTCACCAGACGCCCGGCCATATCCCGGTAGTAAGCGGCTTCCTCCGCCTCCATGAACTTCGCCATCTCCAGCATTCCGCAGGCGGCGATGGCAGCGGAGGAGGAATCCCTCGGCTCCCCGCTTCCGTCGTCAAAATCGAAATCCCAGTAGGGAATCAGATCCGACGGCAGATGCGCCAGGAAATAGTCCGTCACCTTCCGGAACACATCCATGTACGCTGCATTTTTCTCGATCCGGTAGCTCAATGCGCTTCCGTAGATACCCCAGGCCTGACCGCGGCTCCAGGCGGAGCCGTCCCGGTTGCCCTGGTGGGTGACGCCCTTCACGGGTGCCCCGGTCTCCGGGTCGAAGAAATACGTGTGGTAGGTGCTGTGGTCCGGCCGGATCACACAGTTCATGGCCGTCCGGATGTGGGCCTCTGCCTTTTCCCGGTACCGTTTGTCCCCGGTGGTCTCGCTGGCCCAGAACAGCAGCGGCATGTTGAGAAGGCAGTCAATGATCAGGCGGTAATTGTCCCTGGCTCCCAGCTGGCCCCACGCCTGGAAAAACTGGCCCTTTTCCTGGAATCTCCCCATCAGGTTGTCCGCCGCCAGCAGCGCGGCCTCTCTGGCGGTCTCATTGCCCGTCAGACGGTAGGCCGCCACGCAGGAGGGGGTGTAGAGAAATCCCATGTCGTGGTTGTCCACATCCACCCGCTCCCGGATGCGCGTTAAGAACGATTCCGCCTGTATGGTTCCGGCTTCCCGGAAAACAGCCTCACCGGTCCGCTCGTAGGCCAGCCATATTTCCCCGGTCCAAAATCCTGTGGTCCACTCCCGGTTGTCGCTCTGGGGATAGAAATTGTTCCGGCTGTTGGAGTCCGGAAAACAGTGGGTGAAGGTCTTTAAATTTTCCCGCACCAGATCCACCGCCAGGTCCAGGCAGGCCCCGGCCTCCCCCTTTTCCATGATTTTATAAGTCTTTAAACTGTCCTTTGTCTGCATTGTCCGCTCCTTTACTATATGCGCATGTTACCACTGGAGAACGGTCAACCGGCTTCCCGGCTCTGCCTCGTCCAGAACCATCACGCGCCCCAGGCCGTAATGGCCGTCCGCGCCGATGTACTCGCCGTCCGCACCCGTTTCCAGATGGTTCAGGATGATCAGCCAGGAATGCCTGCCGTCCCGGATCCGCAGTCCCTCCGCTTCCCCGTCCCCGAGCTGTCTGCCCGTGACAGGGGCTGTGACCGGCACCCGCTCCACCGTGTAGGGATTGGGATCGCCCGCCTCGTATCCGGCGGCCACCGTGATCATGGAGACAAACAGAGGCGCTTCCCTCCACAGGCTGACGCAGGGCGCGTATTCCAGCTGGTTGTAGTGAAATGAAACCGGCGTCTCCTCCAGCTCCATTCCCTCCGCTCCTCCGCCCTCGGACGGTTTTAACCGGTAAAACGCGGTTTCCGCCCTGGCTCCGCGGTAGAGGAAGCCGTCCTCCCCCAGTTCCACGCTTCCGGCCGGGTTCAGATGGAACACCTGGCCGCACACATGAGTTCCGGCCCCGTAGAACTCATCCGCAATCACATGGATCCGGGAGCCGATGGAGAGGATCCTGCGGTTTACCAGAACTCCGGCTGGCAGATACCCCAGATGGGAGCCCTGTAAAAATGTATACGGCCCCTTTTTGCACCAGTCCCGGGCAGCGGGCGCCGTCCGCCCCTTCACCTCCCAGGAACCCGCGCACTGGGTGTATTCCTGCCAGTCCACCACCGGCACATTGTGGGCGCAGGAGGATTTGAGCTGCCTGCGCAGGCTTCCGTCCACGTAGGTGTAACGGCCGGAATCGATGAGCACGTCCTCCCCGGCCACGCAGAGATCCACGTGGAGCTTGTCAAAGTGGCCGTGTCCGCCTCCCAGGGAACCGCATTTAAAATGCAGATAGTCCCCATCCCAGCCCCAGCCGGACCGCAGACACCAGTTTCCGCTCTGCTCCATGGGGTAAAAGAGCCGTTCCGGCGCTTTGGACTTCATACTCCGATACTCCAGGGCGGCCTCCTCCCCCAGGTCCCAGACGCTGTCGAAATCCAGGCGCTCATATCCCGCAAAACGCAGCTCCTCGTCCTTTAACAGCCAGGCCGCCAGGGTGAACACGTCCCGCAGGTCCGTCCGGTCGCTGTCCCCGCCGCAGGGCTGGGTCCTGTCCGGCTTCATCCAGGCCAGATCCGCTAAGGCCATAGCCCGGGCCTGTCCGGTGAGGGCGGGCGGCAGGCTGATTCCCCGGCGTTTTGCCATCCGCAGCACCTCCAGCACGCAGCGCAGCACCTCGTTGTGGTACATGGGAGACTGCTCCCAGTGAACCCCGTCGTCCATAACCTGGATGGCAAGCTCCCGTTCCAGGCGCACCAGGGCCTCCGCCACGTACGTTTCCCCGGCCTCCGCCAGGCCCGTTCCGGCGCTTAAGCTGCCGCCCCGGCCGTCTTTGCCGTGCTCCATGAGATACGCGCCGATGTCGAACAGGCCGTGGTTCTCCAGCACGCCCCAGTTGCTCTTATCGCTGAAGGGCACCCTGCACTCCAGGAGATACTGCCCGTGCAGATGCAGTCCGTGCAGGAACCGCTCCCGCACCTCCTCCGTCACCACCGGACAGTCCCGGAAGTATTCCATGGCCTTCACCCAGTTTTCTCCCCGGATTCCGGCCTCGATGGTCCGCCAGGTGGTTTTGACCGTCCCCGGATTTATGGGATTTTCCTCCAGCCAGGATGTCAGCTGTCCCACAAAACACGCGGCGTACTTCTCATCTCCGGTCAGAGCGTAAGCCTGGCCCAGACAGATCCAGTACCGGTGGCGGTTGAACTGGTAGATAAATTCCGGATCGCCCTTGGGCATATACTGCCAGTCAATGTCCCCCGCAAACTCCACGGCCTCCGCGGTCTGCTCCATATCCCAGGGCAGGTCGAACAGAAAGCGCTGTTCTACCGCATCGTCTGCAATCCGCAGGATGTGGGCGCACTCCTCCGGCCAGAATTCCCTGCAATACCGGGCGCACCACTTCATATCGATCTTCTGCATCTCCATCTGTGCCCTCCTCTTTATCAGCCTTTCACGCCTCCGGCCGTAATTCCCTCCACAAACCATTTCTGGCATACCATAAACACGATCAGCACCGGGATCAGGGAGCAGACGGAGGCCGCCATGATCAGGGCGTAGTCCGCCCCGTACTGGGAGATGAACATGCGGATGCCCAGCTGGATGGTCTTTAATTTGGTGCTGTTTAAGTAGATCAACGGACCCATAAAGTCATTCCAGATATTTACAAATGTAAAAATAACCAGCGTGGCGATGCCCGGTTTTACCAAAGGCAGCGCAATCTTGCCGAAAATTCCGTACTCGGTCAGCCCGTCGATCCTGGCCGCCTCCAAAAGCTCGTTGGGGATACCGATCATGAACTGCCGGATCAGGAACACGCCGAAGCCGGAAAACGCCTGCATCAGGATCAAACCCAGATGGGAATCCGTGAGCCCCATTCTGGAGATCAGTGCGAACTGGGGCACCATGTAGGCCTGCCAGGGCACCGCAAAGGTGGTAACCGACACCAGGAACAGGAAATCCCTTCCCTTAAACTCCACCTTGGAAAAGCCGTAAGCCGCGAAGCAGCTGGTCAGCACCTGGAGCGCGGTGGTGCACACTGCGATCTTGAAGGTATTTTTAAAGAAGGTTAACAGCGGAATCTTATCCCAGATCGTCTGGTAGTTCACCCACTGAAATTCCTTTGGAAACAGCTTCATGGGGATGCTGAACACCTCGTTGCTGGTCTTTACGGAGGCCAGAAGCATCCACCCGAAGGGGATGACCACCAATACCGCCATGGCGGTCAGCAGCGTATAGATGAATATTTTACTTTTTACCGTTCTCGTTTCCATCTCATGCCCCTCCTATACATAGTCCGTGAACTTCTTCTCGCCTCTGAACTGAATCACCGTCACCACGAGCACGATGGCAAAGAGCACAAGGGCGCTGGCGCTGGCGTAGCCGAACTTGAAGTCCACAAAGGCCGCGTTGTAGATATGGTTTACCAGCACGTTGGTAGACCGGCCGGGACCGCCTCCGGTCATGACGTAAATCAGGTCGAATACCTTAAAGCACTGGATGGTCATCATGATGATGACGAAAAAGGTGGTGGGCGTCAGCATGGGAATGGTGATGTAGCGGAACTTTTTAAAGCCGGTGGCTCCGTCGATGCTGGCCGCCTCGTACAGATCCTGGGAAATGCCCTGGAGGGCCGCCAGATACACCACCATGTAATACCCCATGTATTTCCACACGCTGACGATGATGATCACCGTCATGGCCCAGTCCGTGGAAGCGCACCACTTGGGCGGATTGGCGACGCCGATGAATTTGAGGAACTCATTGATGGGGCCGAATTCCGGCTGGAACAGCATGTTCCACACAGCGCCCACCGCCACCAGGGAGGCAACGTAAGGGAAGAAAAATGCGGTTCGGTACACCACGATGCCCCTGATCTTGGAGTTGAGCAGCACTGCGATCAGCAGGGACGCCACCATGGTTAAGGGAACGGTGAACACCGCGTAGTACAGCGTATTCTTCACCGATATGCGAAATCCGCTGTCGCGGAACAATTTGGCAAAGTTCTGAAGCCCCACAAACTCCAGGGGCGCGCTGGAGCCGTCCCACTTCATCACGCACAGGACGAAGGTCAATATAACCGGGACGAAAATAAATATAAAGTATCCGATAAAATTGGGAAGGATGAAAGAGTAACCAATGATATTCCTCTTCAATGCTTTTTTCTGTTTTCCCGTCATTCTGATCACCATTTTCCTTATTTTAAGGCGCAAAAAGAGCGTCCAACCCTCGTTGACACGTTAATCAGACGCTCTTTGCTTGTTATCTTAATCGCTTATGGTTTAATGAATTAATCTTCTCTGGCTTCCTGAGCTCTCTGGTTCATGTTGGCGATACCGGTATCCACATCCTCCTCGCCGATCATGATCAGGTCATGCTCTTCCTCCAGCACCTTTCTCACAGCCGCCATCTTGGCATCCAGCGGACGGTCCAGAACCCAGCTGGTGGTCTTAAGGGCAGCCTGGCCGTCCTCGGGGAATCCGGGGATTGCCGCAAGCTTGCTGCTGATTTCATCAGATTCTGCTGCCGGGAAGATTCCGTTGTCGGCCAGTACCATGGCGCCCTCTTCACCGGTTACGAACTTCACATACTCCCAGGCCAGATCAGGAACATCGGTCTTGGCGTTGATGGCTACGGGCGTGGTGGAACCAACGGTGGCTCCCGCCTGAGTGTCCGCCGGATGAGGAATGGTGGTTACGCCCCAGTTGAAGTCATACTTTCCGGCTTCCTTGTCCTGAATCAGCGTTCCGATGAACCAGGAACCCATGGGAAGCATTGCGCACTGCTGCTGCTCAAACACGCTGATGTAGTGGATGCTGCCGGTCTTTAAGTTGGCGTAGCTCTGTACAACGCCCTCGTCCTGCATCCGCAGCGCCTGCTCATAGTAAGGCTTTAAGAAGCTGTAGTCCTCGCTCATCAGGGTGTTCTTGCCATCCTGAACGGCCCAGTTGGCTACCAGAGCCTGCCAGGTGTGGTTGTGGCTTCCGTATACCTTCTCGCTGCCCTCACCGCTGGTCATCTTCTTAGCCAGCGCCTCGTACTCATCCCAGGTCATGTCAGCGGAGGGATACTCAACGCCAGCCTTGTCGAACAGATCCTTGTTGTAGTACAGCATATACCAGTCTTTGCGGAAGGGAAGGGTGTAGCTGCTGCCATCCATCTTTAACTGATCCGCAACGCCGTTGTACATGGTCAGGTCGATGCCGTCCTTGGCGATATACTCATCCAGGTTCAGGATCTGGTTCTTGTCCTTCATGGTCACCTGGTTCTCAGTGTCCTTTACAAAAATGACGTCCGGATCGGAATCTCCACCGGCCAGCATAACCGTCACCTTGTTGTTGTACTCGTCGGACGGAGCGTCGATGAACTCAACCTCAACATCCGGATATTTCTCCATAAATGCCTTTGTCACGGAAGAGAACTGGGGCGTCGCGTCGTTGTCCCAAACGGACACGGTCAGCTTCTGCTTCTCTCCGGAAGCGGCCGCCGTGGTCTCCTTGCTCTCCGCTGCTTCACTTCCCGCAGCCTCGCTGCCCGCCGCTGTGGTCTCGGGAGCCGCAGATCCCTTGTCGGATGAACCGCCGCCGCAGCCTGCCGTCATGGTCGCCGCCATAGCCGTTACCAGCGCCAATGCCACTGTTTTCTTTAATCTCATAATAAAACCCTCCTTTAAAATTTGCAGTTTCAAATTCTGATATAACTATACCAGAACCGGCATCAAAACCGAATCGACCCGTTTCATGGTTTTTGCAATATTTTCAGGTGGATTTTATTTTTTTATATAAAATTTTCATATTTTTATACTTTTTTCTGTTTCAGGCACTGGGCCTCATACTCCTTGGGCGACATGCCGGTGACCTTTTTGAACACCTTGCTGAAATAAAAGGGCGTGTCAAAGCCCAGCAAATCCGATATCTCATACATCATGTACTGATGCCCGGCGATCAGCTCCTTGGCCTTCTCGATCTTGATTGCGGACACATAGCTGGTAAAGGATTCCCCCGACTGCTTTTTAAAGGCGGTGCTCAAATACCCCTGGCTGATGTTCAGCGCCTCCGCCGCCTGTCCCAGGGTGATGCGCTCCTTGTAGTGCTCCATCACGTACTCCCGGACCATCTCCGCGATCTTGTCCACCCGGGTGTCCCTGCGGCGCTCCAGAATGGCGGAAACCGCCTCCTTGAACCAGTTGATCCACTGGATGATCTGGCCCAGGGTCCCCAGCCGCCCCAGCTTTTCCATGATATTGACCTCGTACGGAAAGTCCGGTTCCTCCCCGTCCTCAAAGAAGGAGGACAGGAAGAAATACAGGTTGGCGCAGGCGTTGACCGCCTGCTGCCTTGAGGGGTTGTTCTCCCTTAACAGGGAGGCCACCTGGTCCAGTATCTCCTCCAACCGCGCGCTGTCGTTTAAGGCCACGGCCTGGGACAGATCCTTTTTCAGGAATCCGATGTGGAAGCTCCCCGTGTGCCTGGCGCTGGTCTCGCATTCCCCGGAATAAAACACCACCGGGTCCAGGGAGTGGTAAAAGTAGTGGTTGGTGGCGCTCATAGCCTCGTACAGCAGGGCCCCGAACTCGCCCATACTCTCCTTCTTGCTGCTGACGGCCACGGAAACGGACACCTCAAAATAGTCCTTCACCACGGACAGGATCTTCTCCCCCAGGCTGCGGATCTGCTCCCGGTAATCTTCAATCCCCTCCGTGGACACCACCAGCACCAGACTGTTCAGCTCCCGGCGCACCAGACAGCTGTGGTCAAAATACCCCTTCACCATCTGTCCGATAATATTTTCCGCAAAGGAAATGACCTTCTTCTGGTCCTCCTTTGTAAAATCGGCGGAAAATCCCTCGTATCCGTAATTAAAGCTGACAATGGCCAACACCGGTTCCCGCAGAAAGGAATCGAACTCCCCGTCCCGGCCGCCGGTCCCATCTTCCATGCTGCCGCCGTCGCCCGCCAGCAGCCCCTCGATATATCCCTTTAACGCTTCCTCCCTTGAAACGGTCCCCGCCGTTCCGGCCGCGTCCGCCTTGCGCTTTAACTCCCGCCGCTCCATGGCAAGCCGTAAGCTGTTCGCCAGCTTTTCCTCCGTCAGCTCCATTTTCACCAGGTACTCCACCGCGCCCAGAGACAAGGCCTGCCGGGCCAGGCTGAATTCCTCCAGATTGGTCAGCAGGATGAAGCTCACATCGTCCCAGCTCCGCTCCTTCACGGCCTTCATAAAACCGATGCCGTCCATTCCGGGCATCTTGATGTCCGTAATCACAATGTCCGGCTTCTGCTCTTCCATTAGCTTTAACGCCTGCTGCCCGTTGGCCGCCTTCCCGGCAATCTCGCATCCGTATTCCTTCCAATCTAACAGGGACGCGATTCCCGCCAGAATAAGCGGCTCGTCGTCCACGATCATCACACGATACATATGTCTTTTCCCCTTACCTGTTTCATCTGTTTCTATGGCTGTGCGGGCCGAGCTTAGCGCGTTCCGGTCCGCATGGGCCGGGCGGTTCCGGGCCGCGTGGGCCGGGCTCCGCGGTTTCGGTTCGCATGGGCCGGGTCTGCGGTTCCGGGCCGCATGGACCGGGCGGTTCCGGGCCGCATGGGCCGGGCTCCGCGTTCTTATCCGCGCGGGCCGGGCTTAGCCGGCCGCGAATTCCAGCGGCATCCGGATGGTTATCTCCGTAAAGCTGCCTTCCTCGCTCTCTATGGTAAGTCCGTATTCATCGCCATAGTTGAGCTTGATGCGCCGGTCCACATTGGGCAGGCCGATTCCGCTCATGGAGCTGCCCTTCACTTTCTCCGTATTATTCAGGATGGTGGCCATCTTCTCCCTGGGGATGCCGACGCCATCGTCCCTCACCCGGATGACAAAGTCCTCCCCGTCCCTGTATGCGTGGATCAGGATGGTTCCATGCTTGCCTCCCGGCTCAATGCCGTTGAAAATCGCATTTTCCACCAGGGGCTGCAGGGTGAGCTTGATCACCAACGCCTCGTAAAGCTCCGGCTCGTCCACCTGAACCACCAGGTCAAACAGCTCCACATACTTTACCTTTTCAATGGTAACATAATCGTTGAGGAAATCCAGTTCCTTCCGGAACGTCACCTTCTCGTTAAATCCCTTTGCCATGTTTTTCAACAGCCCGGACAGCGCCGTCACCATCTTGACGATCCCGCTGCTCTTCTGTATCACGGCGATCCAGCGGATGGAATCCAGGGTATTATACAGAAAATGGGGATTGATCTGGGCCTGAAGCATTTTCAGCTCCAAATCCCCCTTCTCCTTCTCCACCTCCAGCCGCTCCGCCATCAGGGTGTCGATCTGCTCCGACATGTCGTTGACCACCTTGCCTACGGTGCCGATCTCGTCCTCCCCCTCGATGTCCGGGTCCCGGGTGAAGTCCCCGGCGGCCACGTCTCCGATATGCCGCACCAGCCGGTCGATGGGCTTTTTGATCTGGTTTGTGATCAGCACGGACAGGATAAATCCGAAAATCAGGCAGGCCGTAAACATGATAATCACGGTCTGGATCATCATGATCCGGTCGTTTTTCAGGCTGTCCAGGGTGATGGTCTCGTAGACCATGATTCCGCTGCGCCCGTATTTCTCAAAGGCCACCAGGCTGTTTTTGCCGTGCAGCCGCATCTCCACAAGCCCCTTGTCCTGCCCGGACTGCTGCAATTCCAGAATCACCCGGTCATTTTCCGCCCGGTGGTCCTCCGGCTCATAGAGTGAGGCGATCCGTTTGCCGCTGTTGGTCACCACCACGGCCTCCTGGCCCCCGGTGGTATCTCTCAGCACATCCTGAAACAGGTCCGTGGACAGGCACAGCACCACCCAGCCGCCCGGATTCGTCCGGCTCCCGGTCAGCGTCCTGGCGATGGGAAGCACCTGCCCCTCGTGCTGGAAAAAGGGCGACTCCACCAGATCCAGCTCATAGCTGTCCATGGTCTTGTCCAGCTCCCGGTCCAGCCAGCCGCCTTCCAGAATCCCCCGGGCGTCGTCCGTGCTGCCAAAGGAAGATCCCGTCTGCACCATGCCGCCCCGGTCGTCAAACACGGACAGCTTCACAATATAATCCCCATATTCCGTGATCGCGCAATAATCCTTAATCAGCTCCGCGTAATCCAGCCCCTTCTTCCTGGCCCCCGGCGTCAGTCCTCTTCCAATTTCTCCCAGGTTAAAGGTCTTGCGCTCCGTGCAGTTGAGGACAATATTGATCATCTCCTCATAGGCCAGATGGTATCGGTAGGAGATGCTCTCCACGTGATGCTGCAGCGAATTCTTTGCCACCTCCAGCGTCTTCCGGCTGGCCGTAATATAGCTGCACACGCTGACAAAAATGGCGATGACGCAGATTATAAAGAAGTTATAGCGGATCAGCCGCGACCGCAGCGTCTTCCCCCAAACCAGTTCTCTCATACAAATTTCCCCCTCGCGCTCTAAGCATCCGGCCGGTCATTTTCCTAAAACTCCCTTCCATTTTACCATGAACCGGCTCTAAAGTCAGCACTTTCTCCCAATTTGTCCCAGAGAGGGGGCTTGCACGTTACTGTTCACAGGCAATATCCCGCGAGGCGTTTTTTGTGAGTGGAGCGCAGCGGAAGTCACAGAAAACCCGAGGAAAGCGGCGCGAAACGGCGTTTTTTGCCGTTTCTGTGCATCGCGAAGCGTGTTACTGGGAACGGAGTGTACCGTAACGCTTGCACAGCTTGTCGGGAATCAGGCGCGCAGAATTGAAAAGCCGGAAATTCATTGGAAGCGGTGTTCCGCTTTTGAATCTCCAGCTTTATTATAGATCGAAAAATATTCAGCTTAGTCCGCTCCGGCCGTCCTTACTCGCCCTGCAGCGCGTCGTAGCCCTCCTCCCCGGTCCGCACCTTCACCACGTTTCTCACATCATACACGAAAATCTTTCCGTCCCCGATACGGCCGGTGTAGAGCACACGTTTGGCCGTATCGATCACGTCCCGAACCGGGACCTTGCTGACCACGACCTCCAGCTTGATTTTGGGCAGCAGCGCCACCTCCTCGATTTTGACGCCCCGATAATAGTTGGTGTGGCCCTTTTGAGTTCCGCACCCCATCACCTGGGTAATGGTCATGCCGGAAACGCCGATCCTGGTCAGTTCCTCCTTTAGAGGCACAAAACGCTCCTGGTTGAATACCATCACCACCTTGGTCAGCTCCGCAGCCCTGGCCGCCTTTTCTGTCTGATCCCCAGCTTGCGGCGTCTCCTCCGGGAAGTGTTCCACCGTCACCGCCTTTTCCACTGATACCGGCTTCTCCGCCTCTCCCGACTCTGCCCCGGTAAACACCATGGGCATAAAATCCGCATAGGAGCTGGCCAGGTTGTGCTCCGTCACATCCAAACCTCTGGTCTCCTCCTCGGCGCTGGCCCGCAGGCCGATGGTACGCTTGAGCACGTTGAATACCACGGTCATGGTCACAGCCACCCAGGCGATCACCGCAGCCACGCCCAGAAGCTGCACGGACACCATATGGAAACCGCCTCCATAGGCCAGCCCGCCGTTTACCGCAAACACCCCGGTCAGGATGGTTCCCACCGCGCCGCACAGCCCGTGAACGCCCACCGCGCCCACCGGATCGTCCACCTTCAGGATTTTATCCACAAACTCGATGCCGAACACCACCACAAAAGCCGCAGCCAGGCCGATGAAAAACGCGCCCGTGGGATTTACCAGGTCGCAGCCCGCAGTGATGGCCACCAGGCCCGCCAGGGAACCGTTCAGGGTCATGGACACATCCGGCTTTTTGTAGCGGATCCAGGTAATGACCATGGTGGCCACTGTGGCCGTAGCGGCCGCCAGGTTGGTGGTCACGAAAATATTACCCGCAGAGTAGATGGTCTCGTCCCCGGTCATGGAGACCGTGGAACATCCGTTGAAACCAAACCAGCAGAACCACAGAATGAATACCCCCAGGGCCCCCAGCGTCAGGCTGTGGCCCAGGATCGCCTTAGAGCTGCCGTCCGCGCCGTATTTGCCAATACGCGGCCCCAGGATCTTCGCTCCCACAAAGGCCGCCACGCCGCCGCACATATGAACCGCAGTGGATCCGGCAAAATCGTGAAATCCCATCTGCGCCAGCCAGCCGCCGCCCCAGATCCAGTGACCGGAAACCGGGTAAATGAACAGGCTGATGGCCGCGCTGTAGATGCAATAGGAAATGAATTTTGTGCGCTCCGCCATGGCTCCGGACACGATGGTTGCAGCTGTGGCGCAGAATACGGTCTGGAAAATCAAAAACGCCGGCAACGGCACCCCCTCCGGAAGCACCTGGGTATAATCCCCCAGAACCAGCGGGTCAAAGCCTCCGATCAGCGCTCCCGTTCCGCCGAACATCAGACCAAAGCCCATGAGCCAGAAAAGCGGCGTGCCGATGGCGAAATCCATCAGGTTCTTCATGATAATGTTCCCTGCGTTTTTGGCTCTGGTAAAACCGGTCTCCACCATTGCGAATCCAGCCTGCATGAAAAACACCAGCGCCGCCCCTACCAGAACCCAGATTGTGTTGACTGCCGAAAAACTCATAATTGTCTCCTCCTGTTCCTTTTGGTTTTATGTGCGGTCCCCCGCAGGCACTGCCCGCGGTTCGCCTTTTTCAACAACAAAGGGTGCGCTCTGTTCTCCGCCGAAGCTTCAAACAAAACACACCCCATTGTGCCCAAGCATACCGGAAACGCCGAGGGAGCGCCGGCTGCAAGCACCGGCGCTCCCTCATCATTTCTTCAATCCTTTTTAATCCTGTCAATCCTTTAACATGGAACCCATTATAGAAAAACGTTAAGGATTTGTCAACTTTTTTGAGTCAAAAAGATAAAAAACATCATTGTGCACGAAATTCAGGAGGATTCCCGTAAAAATGTCTCACGGACCGCGCGCTCCGAACCCTAATCACAATCAAATATTGTTTTAGACTCCAAATATTGCGCATATCCGGCCTTCCATTTTAGATGGATCTCCGAATCGTCGAACAGGCGGAGGGACTCTCGCTCCATCTCAACGCAGATCATAAGGTCGTACCGGTTGGGCAGGTCAATCACCGAGGTGTGCACGGACACCCCGTGAACCCCTTTTATGTCCACGGATTCCCGAAACAGCGCTTCGATCTCTTGAACCAGATTCTCCCGCTGTTTTCCCTCCTGGTTAAACTTTACGATAATGTGGTGTTTCATCGTTCTCTTTCTCCCTAATCTGACGCCTGCGGCAGCCATCCGGCCGTTCCCAGCCACGCCCCCGCCAGCTTCTTTAAGTAATCCATATATCCCGCTTCCTCCACGTCGGCGGCGGCCAGCACCCGGACCTCGCCCAGCTTCTTTCCGCCCAGCGTGTAGGTGATCACACCGGCGGCCTGGCCCTTGGTCACCGGAGCGGGCAGCGACTCCTCCAGCACCAGATTCTTTTCCACCTGGTCCAGATCCTCGCCGCTTAAGCTCAGATAGGAAAAGCTTCCTTCATAATACAGTGGAACCTGATCGGCAACGCCGCCCGTCACGGCCATCTGCGGCAGCGGCAGCATCTCTTTGTCCTCGTAGAGGCGGCAGTTGGCGTAACCATAATTCAGCATGGTCTGGGCGTCGGCAAACCGGGCCTTAAAGTCCGGGGCCGCCATGACCACGGCGATCAGCCGCACGCCATCCTTCTCCGCCGTGGCGGACAGACAGTATTTCGCCAGGGAGGTGGAGCCGGTTTTCAGGCCCGTCACCGTGAAATTAGTGGCCATTTTCAACAGCTTGTTGGTGTTGGACAGCCCGAATTCCTTGGTCCCCTGTTTGGTCACGTGGGTAATGTTCTCCATCCAGATGGTGGAGTAATTGTGAATCTGCGGATACCGGTTGATCAGTTCCCGGGACATGATCGCGATATCCCGGGCCGTGGTCACATGGTCCGGGGAATCGGTCAGGCCGCAGCAGTCCACAAAGTGGGTGTTGGTCATGCCCAGGCCAGCGGCCCGCTCGTTCATCATGCGCACGAACTCCTGCTCCGTGCCCCCTATGTATTCCGCCATGGTAACCGAGGCGTCGTTTCCCGAGGCGATGATGATACACTTGATCAGCGTCTCCACGGTCTGCTTCTCGCCCTCCTCCAGAAATACCTGGGAGCCGCCCATAGATTTGGCGTAGGCGCTGGTCACCACCTCGTCGGTCATCTTGATCTTACCCGACTCCAGGGCATCGAAAATAAGGATCAGGGTCATGATCTTCGTGATGCTGGCCGGGCTGCGCTTCTGGTCCGCATCCTTCTCGTAGATCACCTGCCCGGTGCTGGCCTCCATCAGCAGGGCCGAGGGCGCCTGCACCTCCACCGCGGCGGCCGGGGCAGCAGCCATCACGGCGTCTCCCGGCTCCTGGCCGGAGGCGTCGGCCATTACAGCGTTTCCCGGCTCCTGGCCGGAGGTGTCGGCCATTACAGCGTCGCCCGCGTCCGGGCCAGGGGTGCTGGCCATAGCGGCGTCGCCCAGCTCCTGACCGGAGGTGTCGGCCATTATAGCGTCGCCTGCATCCGGGCCAGGGGTGCCGGCGGCAGCGGCCTGCCCCGGCGCGCTCACGGCCGCATCCGGCCCACCCTGGACCTGTGCTCCTGCGGCCTCCGCGGCGGCGGCCACAGCCTTCATCCGGCTGCCGTCCTCATCCCCCATTTCCAGCCTGACTTCACGCGCCCACACGACATTTGCGGCCGCCGGCTGCAAGACCAGCAGTGCGGCCAGTATCAGCGTACATATTCCTTTCATGGCATCTCCTGCGAAAATTCATTCTACTACCAAATTTACGCCGGAAGCCGTGAAAGTATGCGTCTCCTGCCCGGAAACGGCCGGAATTACAGCTCTGCCAGAGCCTTGCGCAGGGCTTCTGCCATCTCCTCGTACTCCGCGTCGGTGAGAATGGTGCGGCCGCTGTTCATCTCAAAGGTGCCGCCCCACTCCTCGCCGCCCTTGTACTTGGGCACGATGTGGAAATGCAGGTGATGTCCGGTGTCGCCGTAAGCGCCATAGTTCACCTTGTCCGGATGGAACACGGCGTGAACCGCTCTCGCCACCTTGGCCACATCGGCAAAAAATGCGTTCCGCTCCTCATCCGTCAGCTCGATCAGCTCGCCCACATGCTTGTTGTGGGCCAGCACCACGCGGCCTCTCTTGCTCTGCTCCTTAAACACATACAGATACCCCGTATCCATAGGACCTACGGGGTAGGCAAACTTGGCCACCAAATCTCCCTGCATGCAGTACGCGCAATTCGGATCTCTCATCATCTCTTCCATAATTTAAGTCATCTCTCCTTTTCCTGAAGCGGGCCTGAAACGTCACTTCCACCGGACGGCGGGAATGAATTTGGGGACGCGCTCTCATGTGATATCAATAAGATACCACGTTCCGCCCCTTAATTCAACGAAAAGGTTTCTATTTTTTCCCTATGTCATTTTCCCGCAAATTTTGTCTGAATGATGTACCATCTTTTCATATTTTATGTTATACTAAGGAAACGTAGGTCTTATCGCCAACCTGCGGTTGACGACAAAGTATACTAAGGAAACGTAGGTCTTATCGCCAGCCTGTGGTTGACGACAAAGTATATTAAGGAAACGTAACCCTTATCGCCAACCTGCGGTTGACGACAAAGTATACTAAGGATCATGCATAAAGAATGAAGTTATGAGTTGAGGTTGTAATGATGAGTAAAAATGACTATAGACGCAGAGTATCCCGCCGGCGCCGCAGCAGATTCAGCCGGCATCTTCCCACTTTTATCGTACTGTTTGTGCTGACGGTTTTGATCGGCGGATGTATCTTCGCCGTAAGCCGTTTTCTGTTCCATAAAAAGAGCGGGCCGCCCAAGGACACGGAGGTGATCGCCTCGGCCACCGCCGGCACTGCCCCCAACACGGAAGTCACGCAGCCCACAGAGCCGGCGCTGGATGAGGTGGACCGGCTGATCGCCCAGGCCGACCGGCTGGCCGCCGGTTACGACTACGACGGGGCCGTAGCCCTGGTGGAGAGCGATCCAGCCGCTTCCTCGGACCCCCGCGGTCAGGAGGCCATAAGCGGCTATCTGGCCACCAAGGACACGATGGTGGAGGCGGATCACACCCAGATCACCCACGTTTTCTTCCACACCCTGATTATGGACACGGCCAAGGCCTTTGACGGGGATGCGGATTCCAAGGGCTACAACTCCGTGATGACCACAGCGGACGAGTTTAAGCGCATTTTGAACGCCATGTACGAGCGCGGTTACGTGCTGGTGCGCCTCCACGACGTGGCCTACGAAGAGCCTGATGAGAATGGAAATCCCCGCTTCGTCTACGGCAAGATCATGCTGCCGGAGGGCAAAAAGCCCTTTGTTATGTCCCAGGACGACGTGTGCTACTACGACTATATGCTGGACGACGGCTTCGCCACCCGCATGGTAATCGGCGAGGACGGAAAGCCCACCTGTGAGATGACGCTGGACGATGGCACCGTGTCCACCGGTTCCTACGATCTTGTTCCCCTGCTGGAGGACTTCATCCAGGAGCACCCGGATTTCTCCTACCGGGGCGCCAGAGCCGTTATCGCCCTCACAGGCTACCAGGGGATCCTGGGATACCGCACCGCATCCAACTACAGCGACAGTCCTACCTATGAGGCGGACCGGGAGCAGGCCGCCAAGGTGGCCCAGGCACTCCGGGACAACGGCTGGGAGCTGGCCTCCCACAGTTTCGGTCACCTGAAGCTGGGCGTCAGCGACAACCCGGAAAAGTCCTTCAACGGCTTTGCGATTGAGGAAGAACGCTTCCGGCACGACACGGACCGCTGGGAAGCCGAGGTGGAATCCCTCATCGGGCCCACGGACATCATCCTCTACCCCTTCGGCAACGACATCGCGGATTTCCACGCCTACACAGAGGACAACCCCAGGTTCAAGTATCTGGAGTCCAAAGGTTTCCGCTATTTCTGCAATGTGGATGCCAGCACCCCCTACTGGATGCAGAAGGGCACCAACTACTTCCGCATGGCCAGGCGGAACCTGGACGGCTACCGCCTGTATCAGGACACCGTTCAGGAGGATCCCGCGAAAAAGCGTCTGAGCGACCTGTTCGACGCCAGGGACATTTTCGATTCCGCAAGACCTACGCCCGTAACCTGGTATTGATGGGGCGGGCACAATCCGCCATTTTACCGGTCCCAGTCACCGGGAGGCAGATTTGACTTTAATCGAGTAGGAGGGAGTGATTAACTCCCGTCCTCTCACACCACCGTGCGTAC
>NZ_CABJCG010000023.1 GCF_902364025.1 Enterocloster lavalensis | reverse complement strand
CTTTGTTCTATTTTCGACTGGACAGTGAGTGTGAAGCCGGTGGGAAGATAACATCCCCAACGCGTCTTATTCACATTCTGTTCATAAATCATTTAAAAACTCTTTACATAAACAACATGAACTATTCATGATTGCCGGATATACTTTAACCATAGTCAGTTAGACAAAACGACTAAACTAAATAACGCTTACAAGATTTTTTTCATAATACTCGAGCTGATAAGCAATTATCAGCTCTCCTCCCTTTTAATAATACTTTTTATTTCAAAAAGCAGGTTAGCCCGCGTTGGCTAACCTGTTTTTTGTATTGCGGGGTATTGGCTGCCCCGTTGATATACAAATGCCCCACAAAAATCCTAACGCCCCCTTCCCCCTCTCCACTCCGGCATCATCACCTGCCCGCTCAAAAACAACAGAGCCGTCAGGTTGGGAAACGCCATCAGGCCGTTCCAGATATCGGACAGGATCCACACCACCTCCAGCCGGCCGATACTCCCGGTAAACACCGCCGCCACGTAGAACAGGGGGTAAATTTTGTTCACGAATTTCTGCTTCTTTTGCCGGTCGAACCCCAGCGCGCCGGCCGTGTAGGCCGCGGCCTGCTTGCCCAGGTAAAACCAGGCGATCAGGGTGGCAAAGGCGAACACCACCATAGACGCGGACACCAGAAATTCCCCCGCAGCGCCCAGACGGCCCTCAAAACACCAGGAGGCCAGCGCCGCCCCCTCGTAGGGAACCCGCTCCGGCGCAGACCCGGTCATGCACAAAATCACCAGCGCGGTCAGGGTACAGAGGATCACCGTGTCAAAAAACACCTCAAACATGGCCCACATGCCCTGCTGCTGGGGTGTGGTGTCCTTGGCCTCCCCGTGCAGCACCGCCAGGGTGCCAAGGCCCGCCTCGTTGGAAAATACGCCTCTGGCCATTCCGTAGCGCAGGCTGCGGCTGATCCCATAACCCGCCGCTCCGCCCGCGGCGGCCGACGGGGTAAATGCGCCGCTTAAAATCGCCCCGAAAACCTGGGGAAGCCGCTCTGCACAGGAGAGGATCACCACCAGCGAGAATACGATATAGATGCCGGAAGCCGCAGGCATCAGCTTCTCCGCCACCGTGCCAATGCGGCTGATGCCGCCGCTGATTACCAGCCAGATCAGGGCGGTCAGCACCAGGCCGCCTGCCAGTTCAGGGATATGCCAGCTGTAGGCCATGGTGCCCACGGCGGAGTTGGACTGTACCATGCTCCCCATACCCATGGACGCCAGAAGGCACAGCACACCGTACATGATGCCCATGCCCTTCATGCCCAGACCGCGTTCCATATACACGTACGGCCCGCACATGTAACGGCCGTCCTCATCGCGGTAACGGTAACGGATTCCCAGCGTGGTTTCCGCGTAGGCGGTGATCATACCGATCAGGGCGGACACCCACATCCAGAACAGCGCCCCTGGTCCGCCCGCGGTCAGGGCCGTGGCCACGCCCGCGATATTTCCCGTCCCCACCGTGGCCGCCAGGGCGGTGCACACGGACTGGAACTGGCTGATTCCCTTCTTTCCGCCCTTTCCCTGCTCCTCGTTCCCGCCCTTTTTTCCAAGACTTCCCACCGTCGCCTTCCACCAGTAGGAAAAACCTCTCAGCTGGAATAAACGGCTCTTCAGGCTGAAGAACAGCCCCACGCCCAGGAATGCCACCATGGTCCACGGCCCCCATACCATCTGATGTATCTGTTCTAAAAATGCCATATTCCGCCACCTTCCGCCCAAGGCTGCCGTCCTCACTATCTGTCTTATTCGCAGCCGGGCGGGACTATGACAGTTCACAGAATTTTCTAGTGTATATGCCTCGCATTTCAGATGCAATTATGTTAAAATAAAACATATCTTACAAAGAAAAGAGGTATGGCGATGCCGGGCTTTACCACACACTATATATTGGGCATGAAAGCGTACAACGATATGCCCCAGACATCCTTAAAATTTATAATTGCCAAGTACCGCTGGCTGTATCAGCTTGGACTGCAGGGGCCGGATATTTTCTTCTACAATCTCCCGGTCCTGCGCCACCGGGACCACCGCAACGTGGGCTCCCACATGCACGAGCATCTGGTCAATCAGTTTTTCAGCTGCTGCTTTGAGAATCTTACCAACATCGAGTCCCGCCAACAGCGCGAGGAGGGACTTGCCTATGTTTGCGGGTTTTTGTGCCACTATGTGGGCGATTCCATCTGCCACCCCTACGTTTACGGCCGAATCGAGTACGACGTGGACCATCCGGGCGGCTACTACCACGGGCTTCACGCCCAGCTGGAGAACGACATCGACGCCCTGCTGCTGCGCAAATACAAAAAGAAAAAGCCGTCCCAGTTCAACCAGGCGGCAACCATCTGTTTAAACGGCATGGAGATCCAGTTTATCTCCCGCTTTCTCTCAAAATGTATCAACGAGACCTACTACCCGCTGAGCTACCGTAACAACTACCAGGTCACCGCGCGGATGATCCACCGCTCCATTCTGGCCATCCGTTTCGGCTGCCGCACGCTGGCGGACCCCTACGGGAAGAAAAAGAACAAGATCGAGTTTGTGGAAAACATCTTCCTCAAGAATCCCGTAGCCTCCAACAAGCTGGTCACGGACACGGTGGCGGACCCGGCCTGGAGCCTGAATCTGCACCACGAGACCTGGTGTAATCCCTGGAATAAACAGATCGCCTCCCAGGCCTCATTCCCGGATCTGTTCAAACAGTCCCTGTCCAAGCTGGACACCATCTACTACATGATCAATTCCCTGGTGGACGGCACCCCCAGCGTGGACCCGGTTTCCCTGGGCCGTCTCCTGAACGAGATCGGAAACTATTCCTACCACAGCGGGCTTCCCTGCCGGGATTAATGGGCCGCAAAACATGCAGCGGCCCATTGCATTCAAACAAAAAACGGCGTCCTGAGAGCTTTCTCAGACGCCGTTTTTTCAGCTGTGAAATGCCAGCCGCACGTTATTCGATTACCTGATTTCCGTCCTTGATGCAGTAGGTTTCCTGTACGCCCAGGCGGACCAGCCAGTTCTTTGTCTCCTGGGTCTTCCAGTTGCCGGTTCCGTAGCCGGAGCCGCCGTCGTTGTCCCACAGCCACTGTGGAGTGGGCCACAGGCTGGCCCTGGGCTTAAGCGCCTTGTAAACCGCATAGTCCACGCCGTTCTGGCCGTGATGGGCCATCTGAACGATATCGCAGTCCAGGGCGCGCAGGTCGACCTCGGACATCAGCCGGTCGCCTCCTGCCAGCGCCAGATCGCCCAGGAACACCACGTTGGTCCCGTTGAGCGACACCATGTAGGCCACGCTGCTGTTATTTACGAAATCACTGCTGGTCTTGTAGGCCGGATTGAGCACCTGGATCCGGGCCGGACCCGCCTCGATGACCTGGCCGGAAACGATGTTTCCGTGTAGCTTCTCCTGGGGCATCTGGGCGAAAATGCTCTTAAGGTGCTGCACCATTCCCGCCGCGTTGGAATCCTTCTCCTGGTACCAGCTGTCCTCCAGGAAGGAGTAATAGATACCGTCGATGGTAATCTCTCCGCTGTGCTTGCTCAGAATCTCGGCAAGCGCTCCCGCATGGTCGCTGTGAGGATGGGTGACCAGCCAGGCCATCACATGGCCGCCTTTCTCCTTGATCTGATTTAACAGATAATCCGCGTTCTCGGTCCAGCCGCCGTCCACCACGATCAGCCCGCCTTCCCCGTTCTCGATGATCACCGAAAGCAGCTGGGCTGTGGAGGCGTTATTGGCATACATGGTCAAACGGCCCGGTCCGAACCAGGTTGAGGAATCAGTCACCGTCGTCTGCACAGAGCCGATTGCCGCGACTACGGGAGCCGGCTGCGCGGCCGCCTGGGTATCCCCGGCCTGTCCGGCCGCCTGGGTGCTGTCCCCGGTCTGTCCGGCCGCCTGCTGGGTCTGGCCTGCGTCTCCCGCCTGCTGCGCCTGTCCGCCGTCTCCGCCGACGCTGGTAATCTGGGCTTCCCCGGAGCCGCCCGCACTGCCGCCGCCCGCCGGCTCGTCGTCGACGACGATCACCTTGCCGGGGGAGTAGAGGGTCTGGGCCTGAGCCTTGTAGGAACCGCCCATGGCAAAGCTCTCAGCCCGGCCGCCGCTCACCAGCAGAAGCATCAGGGCGAGAACGCATGCCGTCGACTGTTTCCAGTAGGAATCTCGTCTCATATTCAAGTCCTTCTCTTTCTAATCTCATTGTCTGCCGCCGGAGCGCCGTTCCTACTTCAGAGCGGTCAGCGCTCTCTGCTCGCCCGCCTTGATGGTGTCGTTCACCAGATAGGTGCTCTCGTCGTCCTGGCTGTTGAAGGGGAAGATCTGGATCTTCACATTGTTCTCATCAAAGAAACCGCCGTAGTACAGCTTCTCCTCATCAGAAGGCGCGTAGGAGAAGTCCTGGGTCGCCAGCTCATCGCCGATGACCTTGAGCACGGCCTCGCCGTATTCCACCGCAATCTCGCCGGTGGTCTTGGCTGTCACGGGCAGCAGCACGGTTACGGTCTTGCTGGAGGCGTCGTAGGTTACGGCCATCTCCATGACGTAATCGCCAAAGGGCCCGTAGGGCTCCATAAACTCGTCGCGCATAGCCTGGTTCACTTCATCCCAGTCGATCTCCACATCGTCCTTTGTCTCCACGTCCGGAACGGCCGGGCCCTCCACCACGCCGCCTGTGGGGGAAACAATATTGCTCTGCGTACAGCCGCAGAGGATTGCCGCGCACAAGAGAAACAACGCGGATAACTTTTTGAACTGTTTCATTTTATCAAATCCTCCTTCATTCTTACAAAAAGCAGCCGGCCTGACGGCCCCGCCGGTCTGGATCTCCCGGGAGCAGCCGGCGGCTGCAATTCGGCCTGATCCCCCGCGAACCGCCGGGCGGACAGACCGTCAACGGTATTATTATAGCGGACAATCCCCGAATTTAACAGACCTTTTTTCTTACGAAATTATTGTTATTCTTGGTAAAGTTTGAAATCCCTCTTGATTTTTCCAGCTTCCGGTGGTAATATGTTCAATATCATTTATTTTTAAACTTTTTTGAACATTATCAGATAAACGACTGAATCTGCCTGCCAAGGAGGAATATTTTATGAAACCGGATTGCAACACCCCCGCCGCCCGCCCTGTCACAAAGCGCGTGGACTGGATTGTCACCATCGTGCCATTTTTATGCATTCTCGTGCTGTGCGCCCTGTTCATGGCTCTGCCGGAGGCCTCGTCGGGTATTCTCGGCTCCATCCGCTTTTTCCTGGGCGACCAGTTGGGCAGCTATTACCTGATCCTGGGGCTGGGGGCCTTCATCTGCTCCCTGTACATGGGTTTCTCCCGCTTTGGCAAAATCCGCCTGGGCGACACGGACAAACCGCAGTATTCCGCCTTCCGCTGGGGCTCCATGATGTTCACCGCAGGTCTGGCCGCGGACATCCTGTTCTATTCCCTGTGCGAGTGGATGCTCTACGCCAATGAACCCCATATTCTGGAAATGGGTACCCAGCAGGACTGGGCCAGCACCTATCCGCTGTTTCACTGGGGTCCCATCCCCTGGAGCTTCTACATCATCCTGGCCGTCTCCTTCGGTTTCATGATCCATGTGCGCCGCCGCAGCAAACAGAAATACTCCGAGGCCTGCCGCCCCCTTCTGGGGAAACGCGTGGACGGCTTCTGGGGTAAGGTGATCGACCTGACCGCGGTCTTTGCCCTGCTGGCGGGAACCGCCACCACCTTTTCCCTGGCCACCCCGCTTTTGTCCATGGCCATCAGCCGGGTGTTCGGCATTCAGGAGACCAACCTGCTGACCATCGGCATCCTGGTGATCATCTGTGTGGTCTACACCATGGCCGTTTACTTCGGCATGGAGGGCATCGCAAAGCTGGCCGCCTCCTGCGTGTACCTGTTTTTCGGACTGCTGGCCTATGTGTTCTTCGGCGGCGGCGAGGGCCGTTACATCGTGGAAACCGGCCTGACCGCCCTGGGCAACCTGACCCAGAACTTTATCTCCCTGGCCACCTGGACCGACGCGCTGCGCACCTCCTCCTTCCCCCAGAACTGGACGATCTTCTACTGGGCCTACTGGATGGTCTGGTGCGTCGCAACCCCCTTCTTCATCGGCACCATCAGCAAGGGGCGCACCATCCGCCAGACCGTGTTCGGCGGCTACTTTTTCGGGCTGGCCGGAACCTTTACCTCTTTCATCATTCTGGGCAACTACGGGCTGGGCCTGCAGATGCACGGAAAGCTGGATCTGATGGGGATTTACGCCGGAACTCAGAACCTTTACAAGACCATCATCGCCGTGTTCGAGACTCTGCCGTTGGCCAAGTTCGGCCTGATTCTGCTGGCGGTTACCATGGTGGCCTTCTACGCAACCTCCTTCGACGCCCTGACCATGGTGGCCTCCTCCTACTCCTACAAGTCCCTGAAGGCCGGAGAGGAGCCGGACCGGAAGGTAAAGCTGTTCTGGGCCGTGGTGCTCATGCTGCTGCCCATCGCCCTGATCTTCTCGAAGAATTCCATGACGAACCTGCAGACGGTATCCATCATCGCCGCCTTCCCCATCGGTTTCATTATTCTGCTGATTGTATGGAGCTTTTTCAAAGACGCCAGACATTATCTGGACGAAGAAACCAACTGAAATCTATGACAGAGCGCGCCCAGGGGCGCGCGTCATTCGAAAAGGAGAGCCTCCGCGTTGCCGCCGGCTCTCCTTTAGCGCTTGAAATGCATGTCCTTTTTCCCCTTCTCTTTATTATCCTGATGTAAAAATCCGTTCGATGCGGTCGCCCGCTTCTCCCTCGTCACTTCCCTTAAAGTAGAATGTCAAGGGGGCGCCACACATTCTGAGCTTCTTGATCTCATCATAATTCTTCGCGTTGACAGTCTCAGCATCGCTGGTCACATAGATATCGCAGTGAAATTGATTGGCGGTCTGAATCAGATAAGAAATCGGGATCGGCCTGGGGGCCATATCCCTGAGGTCAACTTGTCGCATCAACATAAACTCACCTCAATTCAAAACACAGAACCATAAAACAGTAACCACGAACCTCCTTGTAAATCATTATATATCCCCTATAAAAAAATGATAACATCTTTTTTTGTCAAATGCAAGAGACAACTCCCAATTTTTGTACATTTATTCTGTAATTTGCATAAATTATTTATAAAGAATCCCGATTTCATTGTTCAGAAGTTACATCTTCTGAAAATTCAATGAAATCGGGAACATATGTAACTTTATGATGCTGTCGTTATTGTCACGCCCTTAACCGCCCACTGGTAGTCCCGCATGGCCTGCTGCAGAGCCAGGTCCGCGCATTCGTAACCGGACTTGGCCTGAAGGTAAGCCAGCTCCATCTGCATGAACTGGATGTCGCTGACCAGCCCTCCCTGGCGCTGGATCTGGGCCGCGTTCCAGGTGATCTGGGCGCTCTGCCAGGCGGTGTTTGCTGAGTCGTACTCAGCCTTTTTCTGTAAAATGGTATCGTAGAGTCCCTGCACGTTGGAGCGCACCTGCTCCTCGCTGTACTCCACGTTGCGGATCTTGTTGCGGGTCATGGTAGTGGATTTCATGGTCTGCTTCTCCACCATATTCATGCTTCCGCCCCCCGCGGTTCCCCGCAGGTTGATCAGATCATAATTGTTCATGGCTGCCTTATCCTTGTCCGCCGCCACATCGATGGAGGCGATGGCCGCCGGGTCCGCGTGGGGCACCTGGCCGATCTCCACACCGGCCGCGTTCACATCGTAGCCGGTGAGCTGGTAAATATTGCGCCGCATCTGCTCCAGCCCGGAGTCCAGACTGGACAACTGCTGCCGGGAGGAAGCCAGCTGGGAGGCCGCGGACAAAATATCGGCGTCCACCGCCAGGCCCTGAGCCTGCATGGTCTGCTGCAGATTCCAGGCAGCCTGGGACACTTCCACGGATTTTGCCACCAGTTCCCGCTTCGAGAGGGTCTGCTGATAGGTGTTCACCAGAAACTCCAGACCCTGGGCCGCGCTGTTCACATAGCGGTCGATCATCTTTGCGCCGGAGTCGAATTTATCCAGATTGTCCTCCACCTTCTTGGCCTGCTTGCGCAGCTCCTTGATACCGGCCCGGGTCTGCGCAATGTATCCGTTCAGCACAGGCGCCATCTGGGGATTATCCTTCTTCTGGTCCTTCAGGCCGTCCTCATCGTTGACCATATCATCCGCCCTGACGCGCATCTGCATGGCAATGTCGGCGGTGTCCCCCTTCATACTCTCCAGGGAATCGTACTGGCTCTTTAAGGGACCGTAAAAATTCTTGATCAGATCCGCCAGCTCATCGTACTCGATGCGGTTGTCGGTCAGGCGTTCCATATACTGCTGGTATCCGTCCCCCGGAGCCGGTTCCGGCTCCGCCATTGCGGTGAGGGGCAGTCCGGCCGAGAGCAGGGCCGCCATGGCGGCCGCGCAGAAACCCTTCCATCTTCTATCGTTCATCAAACTCACCTCGTTCACTCCTCACATCACTTCGATGCCACAAGACCTTTTACAATCCAGTCATAGTTCTCCATGGCCAAAAACAGCTGCAGTTTGGTGGTCTCCACCGTGTTCTTCGCCGTGATAAAGGCATTCTCCGCGCTCTGGTACTGAAGCTGCGTGGAGGAACCCACGGCCAGACTGGCCGCCGCCTTCTCCAGATCCACCTGGGCCAGCTGAAGCTGAAGCTGGGCCGTGGTCAGGGAATCCCGTGTGGTGAGGATGGTGTTGTACTGGGTCTTTAAACCGTTGATCACATTGTTCCTGGCATCCTCGATGGTGGCCTTGGTTGCCTCGATCTGGGTGGATGCGGTCAGGTTGCCCAGCTTTTTCTCATTGTACCGGATGGTGTAATTGTTCTTGAGGGCCGTCTCCTGGTCCGCTTCCGGATTTATGGCGTCGATGCGGGCCAAATCCGGCTCCGGCACCGTGCGGATCTCCGGCTGTGCGTCCGCCGCCCATCCGGTCATCAGGCAAAGGGTGCGGTGCACGCTGTCGATGGACTTCTGGGTGGACAAAATGGCGGCGTCCTGATCCTGGACGCTCTTCTGGGCGTTCAGCACCTCAACCTGGGTGGAGCTTCCCGTTCCCATGAGCGCCACCGCGGCCTCATACTTGGATTGCAGGAGATTCCGGGTGTTCTGAAGATTCTCCATGGTGTAACCGGACTGCTGGTAGGTGATCATCAGCTGCTGGGCCTGGGACACCAGCCCCGCCTCGGCCTGGTCGTAACTGATCTTCTGCATCTCCGGGTCCTCAAACAGATCGTCCGCGGACTTGGCCAGCGTGTTCCCCTGCATGTTCAGGGTCGCCCGCATAGAGTCGTCGTCCGAGTCCCCGGCCTGATCCCACAGGTCCTGGGCCGCGTCCATGGCCTCCTGGTACACGTCGTTCAGCGTCTTACCCCGCATATCGTTGTAGGACTCCCGGTTGCTGCGGACCACGGGGTTGTACTCGTGAATCAGGTCGGCCAGCTCGCCGTACTCCATCACGTTATCCCGCAGGGATGCCCATTTGTCCTCGCTGTAGGCGAACTCCGGGCTTAAATCCTTGTTTACATCCGGCCTGGGCGCTTCCACATCGGAAAGGTTGTCGTCGGGCCGTTTGGCTGCAAAGGCCGTAACCGGCGTGATTCCCGCCAGAACGCAGGCGGTCAAAACTACAAGGCCCCGGCGGGCGCCGGGCCGTTTCCTGTTATCTCTCATAGCTAATCTCCTTCTTTTCCGGCCTTCTGTCCAGACGGACGGCCGGGGATTCCTCCGGCATATTCCCGGACAGGGCGCCGTTTTTCAATATGTACATCTGTCTCCGGGTCACCTCCATGATGCGCTCCCGGTCCGCCGCCCCCATGTAAAACATGGTAACGGCCTTGATCACCAGTACCAGAATGATCTCCACCAGGCAGGCCAGCTGCGCCTCGCTCCCCACGGGATACTTGGCGGAATCGATCCGCTCGTACAGCCCGTGGATAAATTGGCAGTAGACCTCGTCCTCGTACAGGAATCCCTTGATGCCCATCATCCTGCTCTGAGTCACCGGGTTCAGCTCCGTCAGGGCGTTGCGGTACAGCTCGGCCCCACGGCTTTCATTCCCCGCGTCCATGATCTGTTCCATCATCGCGCAGGCGGTTTCAAACAGATCGCCCTGATTTAACTCCAGCTGGGCGTAGACCTGCTCCCTGCACTTTTCCCGAAATCCGCTGACCAGATACTGCAGAAGATCATCCTTATCTTCAAAATACGTGTAAAAGCTTCCCCTGGAAATATCCGCTTCCTTGATAATCTGGTTGATGGAAGCAACGGAATAGGGCACCCGGGAGAACTCATGCACCGCGGCTCTCACAATCGCGCGCCGCTTCTCCTCTTTCAAATTAAAAAAACGCTGGGTCGGCACGTCTTTCGTCCCCCCTTTTATCCTGTGTGTGGTAATGTATAACGCACAGATTATGATAACCTGTCACTTGTGACAAGTTGTCATCTTCCTGCGAACAAAAAAGCAGAAAGTTGAACAATCTGCTTTTTCATACTTACGTTTAAATTTTTACCATAGTTTCCAGCCAATGTCAAGCAACGCATCATTAAATTTCTATTAAACTGCTTTCCGGGGCGGCTTTTGGACGGCCGCTCACTCCACATTCCGCGTCCGGTCCACGATGTAGATGGGCCGGTCCTTCAGCTCGGTAAACAGAATGGCGATGTACTCCCCGATGATGCCGATGATCGCAAACATCATGGCGAACATGAAGCAGATCAGCACCACGATGGTGGCGTAACCGCTGGGAGCGCCCTGACGGGTGAACAGAGTGTAGACGATCACCGCAACGCCCAGCAGCGCGGAGAAAATCCCGGCGTAGATGCCCAGCTTCAGCGGCATGTTGGAAAAGCACAGGATCGTGTTGATGGAGAAAATGAACAGCTTTTTCAGGCTGTACTTGCTCTCCCCCGCCACCCTGGCCCGGGCCTCGTACTCGATGGTGGCCTTGCGAAAGCCCACGTTCTGGACATACCCCCGCAAAAAGCGCACCTTCTCCCGGTAATTGTCCTTTAACACCTGGACCACATGGCGGCTGACCGCGAAGAAATCCGAGGCGTTTGGCTCGAAATGCACATCCGAAATGTGATTGATCAGCCAGTAAAAGCCCGAGGAGGTGATATTCTTGACCAGTCCCGCGCTCTTGTTCTTGGTCCGCACCATGCTGATCACCTCGTAGCCCTGGGCCATTTTCTCCAGAATCCGGGGAATACATTCCGGCGGATGCTGCAGGTCCGCGTCCATACAGACGACGGCGTCGCCGCTGCTGTAATCCAGCCCCGCGATCATGGCCGCCTCGTGGCCGAAATTCCTGGAAAAGCTGACAACTTTCACCCGGCTGTCCCGCTCCGCCAGGCTGTCCAGAATGGCCAGGCTGCCGTCCGCGCTGCCGTCGTTGACAAACACCAGCTCATAATCCCAGTCCAGCTCATTTAAGACCTTGCCCGTTTCCCTGTAAAATTCTTCCAATGCCTTTTCTTCGTTGTAGACGGACACTACAACCGATACTTTCCTGTCCATTAAACCGTCCTGAATCCTTTCCTCTGCTGTATGGCACCCCGCGCGGCGGCCTTCTCTCTTCCGCCTCAGCCAAACACCTCGATCTCCCGGCCGGAGTGGGTGGGCACCTGCTGTTCTTTGGGCGGCGGCGTCATATAGTCCCCATACACCTCCGTCAGAATCTCATGCCAGCCCGCCGGGGCCATAAGCCGGGTGTCCTCGAAGTCCATATCCACCACCTGATCGCACCAGTCCTTCTCCACGGTCACGTACAGGAAATCCGGCTGGTAATTGCTGTAGTAGCGCAGACTGCCCTTGCTGTGCCGGTCCTTTAAGGCCACGGCCCGCTGCATGGCGAAGATTGCCCTCATGGGAATCAGCCGTCCCACCGCGGCCAGTCCGCCCACGAAAATCTTGTGGGGCAGGCTGTATTTTTTGAAATCCAAATGGTAGCGGTGGCCCATAGCCAGGCCGTAAACCGCCTTGTGGAGAAACCGGGTCATGGCGGCCGCGGACTTCCCCGCGGGCAGCTTGTCGATGATGAACAGATCCACCCACAGGTGGTTCAGCTTTCCCTCATAGTAGGCCATCTCCGGCGTATCCCCGTGGCGGCGGCTCTTGTGGTAGATGATCCGCGGGGTGAAGTCGTAAAATGCCTTCCCGCCCCGCATTTGGTCCGGCTCCAGAAGCTCCATACCCTCGGGCAGCTCCCGTGGCGCCACCTTGCAGAACGCCTCGTACTGGCTGCGGGTGAAATACACGTCCGCGTCGTCGTCCCAGGGAATGAACCCGTGGTGGCGCACCGCCCCGATCAGGGTTCCCGCGTCCAGACCGTAGCGGATCTTATACTTGCGGCAGATCCGGTCCACCTCTTTTAATATTTTCAAATTGGCGCTGTGCACGCCGCTCATGTCGTACTGGTCCGCCATGGCTTCCTCCTCTGATGTCAAACGGAATTACCGGGAATCTTATCCCCCTTACAGAACCGCTTCCCGGATGGTCTTTGCCATATAGTCGATCATCTCGTCGGTCATGCCCGGATACACGCCCACCCAGAAGGTGTCGCTCATGATCCGGTCCGTATTTTCCAGGCTTCCCACCACCCGGTAGCCCGCGCCGGTGGCCCGCATCTCGTCGAAACAGGAGTGCTTGGTCAGGTTTCCGGCGAACAGCATCCGGGTCTGGACGCCCTTGCTCTCCACGTACTGCACCACCTGGTTGCGGTCCGTGCCCTCCTTGCAGGTAATCAGGAAACCGAACCAGCTGGGCCGGGAATTCGGACAGGGCTCGGGCAGGATCAGCTTCTCCTCCGTCCCGGAAAGCCCCGCCTTCAGGCGGTCGAAGTTATGGCGGCGGCGCTCCACGAAGGTGGGGAATTTCTCAATCTGGGCGCAGCCGATGGCGGCCTGGAGGTCCGTTGCCTTTAAGTTGTAGCCGAAATGGGAGTACACGTACTTGTGGTCGTATCCCAGGGGCAGCTCGCCGTACTGGCGGTCAAAGCGGTGGTTGCAGGTGTTGTCCTTCCCCGAGGGGCAGACGCAGTCCCGGCCCCAGTCCCGGAAGGAGTGGATGATCTTGTTGAGCAGCGGGTTGTCCGTGTACACCGCGCCGCCCTCGCCCATGGTCATATGGTGGGGCGGGTAGAAGCTGGAGGTGCCGATGTCGCCCACCGTGCCGGTAAGCTTTGTCACCTCTTTGCCGTCCACGTTTAAGGTGTAGCGGCTTCCCAGGGCGTCGCAGTTGTCCTCCACCAGCCACAGGTTGTATTTGTCGCAAAATGTCTTCACAGCGGCCAGGTCGTAGGGATTGCCCAGGGTGTGGGCGATCATCACGGCCTTGGTTTTCTCAGAGCGGGCCGCCTCCAGCATGGTCACGTCGATGTTGTACTGGGGAATGGTCACGTCCACGAACACCGGCACCGCGCCGTACTGGATCATGGGGTTGACCGTGGTGGGGAAGCCGCAGGCCACGGTGATGACCTCGTCCCCCCGCTTCACCCGGCGCTCACCCAGAAGGGGGGAGGTCAGGGTCATGAAGGCGATCAGGTTGGCGGAGGAGCCGGAGTTCACCAGGGAACAGTAGCGCACGCCCAGGTATTTGGCCAGCTTGGCCTCGAACTCGTCGGTATAACGGCCCGAGGTCAGCCAGAATTCCAGGGCGCTGTCCACCAGGTTTACCATCTCCGCGTGGTCGTAGACTCTGGACGCGTAGGGGATGCGGTCGCCCTCCTCAAAAGGCTTTTTCCGGTTGTGGAACTTGTCACAGTATTCCGCCACCAGGCCCAGAATCTGTTCTTTTGCTTGTGCTTCGGTTTTATTTTCAAACATTGGGGTCGATTCTCCTTATTCTTTATTCGTTGCGCGGGCCGCCGGGAAAGGCCCGGGAATGCCGGGACTCACTGCCGGGAAACACCGCGTCCCGCGGCCCGCCGCGGGCTGCCTACGCGAAAAACTCCCGAATCTGCCGGTCCATCACTTCCAGCATGTCCGCGCCCGCCAGGTACTCCTTTGACCAGGCCACCGTCTTTTCGATGGCCTCCTTCACGCCGTACCGGGGCGTCCAATTCAGGGCGCGTTTAATCTTGGAACAATCCAGCTTCAAGAAATTAGCCTCGTGCGGCCCCCCGTCGTACTGGTCCACCCAGGAGGCCTCCGGCCCCCAGGCGGCGCAGAATAAATCCACCAGCGTCCCGGTGGTCACGCAGTCCTTGTCGTCCGGGCCCACGTTGTAATAGCCCTGGAAGCTTCTGTCCTCCCACTGGCGCATGGCGATGGCCATATACACGGCCAGGGGCTCCAGCACCAGCTGGTAGGGACGGGTGGAATGGGGATTGCGCACGGCGATCTCCCTGCCGCAGCCCGCGGCCCGCACGCAGTCGGGGATAATCCGGTCGTTGGCAAAATCGCCGCCGCCGATCACATTTCCCGCGCGGGAGGTGGAGATGGCGCAGCGCCCATCCTGGAAAAAGGACTTCTGGTAGCTGTGGGTCACCAGCTCGGAGCAGGATTTGCTGTTGGAGTAGGGGTCGTAGCCGTCCAGGGGATCACACTCCCGGTAGCCGTACTCCCATTCCTTATTCTCATACACCTTATCCGTAGTCACATTCAAAAACGACTGCACGCTTTTCGTCCTGCGCACGCACTCCAGCACGTTCACCGTACCCATCACATTGGTCTCATAGGTGTAGACCGGGTCCTTGTAGGAATCCCGCACAATGGGCTGGGCCGCCAGATGGAACACCACCTGGGGCTGCACCCGCTCAAATACCTCCTGGAGACGGGCCAGGTCCCGCACATCCCCGATCACGCTGTCCATGGTGTCCTCCAGCCCCGCGATCTCAAAAAGACTGGGATCCGTGGGTGGATTCAGGGAATATCCCGTAACCTTCGCACCTGCCAGCGTCAGCATGCGCGTCAGCCAGGAACCCTTAAACCCCGTGTGGCCGGTGACCAGCACGGACTTTCCACTATAAAACTTCTCCAATTCATTCCAATTCATACGCTCAGTCCTTCCAGATTTTCCACGGCGCGTTGCCGGACTGCCACAATGTCTCCAGCTTGTTCATCTCCCGCTGGGTGTCCATGCACTGCCAGAATCCGCTGTGGTAGAAGGATTTCAGCTCCCCCTCCGCGGCCAGCCGCTGCATGGGCTCCTTCTCAAAGACGGTGGCGTCATTTTCCAGATAATCGAAAATCTGCGGGTTCAGCATCATAAATCCACCGTTGATCAGCGCCCCGTCGTCGTCCTGCTTCTCGCGGAAGGAGAGAATGGTGTTGTCCGGGGCGATGTCCAGCACGCCTTTCATCTGTCCGATGTTCACCGTGGTGATGGTGGCGATCTTGCCGTGGGACTGGTGGAATTTCACCAGCTTATCCAGGTCCACGGTGCTCACGCCGTCGCCGTAGGTCAGCATGAAGGGCTCGTCCCCGATGTAGGGCTGAATCCGCTTTACACGCCCGCCGGTCATGGTGTTGAGCCCGGTGTCCACCAGGGTCACCTTCCAGGGCTCGGAATAGTTGTTGTGCACTTCCATCTTGTTGTGGGCCAGGTCAAAGGTCACGTCGGAGGTGTGCAGGAAATAATCCGCGAAAAACTCCTTCACCACATACTGCTTGTAACCCAGGCAGATCACGAAGTCATGGAACCCGTACTCCGAGTAATACTTCATAATATGCCACATGATGGGCCTGCCGCCGACCTCGATCATGGGCTTCGGCTTTAAATGGCTCTCCTCGCTGATCCTGGTCCCCAGACCGCCCGCTAAAATCACAACCTTCATAGTATTATCCTCCGTTATCCTCTACCTGTCCCGAAATACGTTCAGGTGGTTCTCCTTCAATATCTCAAATGCCTGCTCAATCTTGTCCCGGCCCTTGTGGTACTCGTACAGATCGGCAAGCTTATCGTCCGTCATCCCGGAAAAATCCCCGGCCTGCCGCGCCATCTGCTCAAACCGGTCCTCCCGGTAGGGAGCTTTCTTCAACTCACGATAAGTAGTATAACCATTTCCGGCCAGGATTGCAAGGCAGAACAACACCGTAACCGCCCTCCAGGCCCTCCTGCTCTGGGAAATAATGGGGACTGCCAGGGCAAAGGTCAACACAATGCCCAGGATTCCCACCTGAAACTGCAGCGCGTAGCGGGAACTCCAGGCGTAGTCCTCCTTCTCGAAAATGTACCGGGACAGGAAGATCAGCACATGGTTCATTCCCCCGGACGCCAGCAGCATCAAGGGAAATAAAGTTTTCTCGTACAACCTCAGCTTCAGGTTCAGCCAAAGGGCCAAAAGATACCCCAAAACCACAAACAGTCCCAGCAAGTAGACCCCCAAATTCGTCAGGGTCCCATTTTCCACAAGCGCCTGCAATTCCTCCCCGCCCACCAGAATACCGGCAAAGGATTTCAGCAGGAACCGCACCGGAAAGCTGGGATGGTCGGCCAGAATCTGCCCCAGGGAACGGCCGGTGGCCCCGGCGTGCTCATTAACCGCAAAGGAATTGCTGAGCATGTACAGCAGCAGGGGCAGCAGGGCGCAGAGGCCGTAGAGGACGTAGCGCCGGTCCCATTTTCCATCCGCTCTTCTATAATGGTCCCGGACCATACAGAAACCGTAGGACAACAGCAGGGTCGCCGCGTAGCTGGCGCAGTAGGGGCCTGCCGCTCCCAGGATCACCAGCCAGGGCAGAATACACAGCTTAAGCCGGTCGTGTGTTTTCTCTTCCCCGGCCCAAACCCGGTCCAGCACCACCTCGTGGTAATAAAAGCAGGCAAACGCCAGGAAATGGGCCCAACCGCTGCCGTTTGTCAGCATCTCCCACTTGTTCAGGCTGAACATCACCGCCGACAACAGCGCAAACCACAGGAAACCCACCCTGCGCTCCCGGCAGTACAGCCCGAACACCGCCCCGGAGAGCCCCAGGCTCAACACCCCCAGCACCCGCTCGAAGGTGACGGAGAAGCCGAACAGCTCCACGTTCACGATGCGGGCCAGGTAGCTGACGGGGATTCGGGTGAGCACGTCGGGCACAAAGAACTTTGCCGGGTTCCACACGTCCGGCAGATAGCTGTTGACCAGACGGATGTAGTCGGAATACACCACGTCCGCCGTGGCGTTTTTCACATACCAAAGGGCGAAGGCCGTGCCCATGAGGGGCAGCAGCCAGTATAAAATCTGTTTCTTCTGTCTCATAATCCGCAATTCCTGTCCTCTAATTGTAACAATTCAGACGGCCCCTCTTCTTGACCGAAAAAACCGGTCAAGAAGCATCGGATGTCCATCCGATGTGAAAATTGGCGCGAAAATCCGCTTACAAGCGAGCTTGACGCGGCTTCCCGCACCAATTTTTCCGCCGTCTGAACTGTTACCTCTAATCAGCTTTAATATTCACAATAGCGGCCAACCGGTCCTCCCCCCGCTGTTCCTGGGCGTCCTGCATATAGAAGTTATAGTCAAATCTCAGCCGCACCGTCTGGAACGGCTCCACGTGAACCGAGGTGCGGATCACGCTGGACTGCACCGCCATGGTGTCCGGCGGCCAGCCCTCACGGGTGATGGAGATGGTCTCGCCTCCCCTGAGCACCCCCGGGTACATGATTTCCAGATCAATACTCCCGGTGGAACCGGCCATCACGCTGATCTCCGCGTGCTCGTCCATCCAGCCGTCCCGGTAATAACCGTACTCCGGCTTGAGCTTCAGCTCCCGCACGAACTCCGTCACGTCCTGGAACGCGTTATTCTCCGGGTCCTCCCGCAGCACCAGCATGTTGTCCGTCACCAGGCCGAACTCCCGGATGCTCCGGATGTGCACCACCCGGGTTCCCTGGGCCTTCCGCTCCGGGTCAAAGACCTTGAAAAAGGTATTGGCGGTGAAATCGCTCATCTCGTAGCTGTCGCCGATGATATAGATGGTCTTGCCGAACAGCTCATCCCCGTACTTTTCATAGGTTTCCCCGGCCAGGGAATTGTACCGCAGCTGGTTGGGCCAGAGGTACAATTTGGGATAATACCCCCGGTAGAACAGTTCCACCGGAAGCATGAGGAGCACATAGCAGGCGAAGGCCGCGCCCCAGGGCCACAGGCGTTTTAAATACAGCTCCTTCTTCACGTCCGCGGTCAGCACGCCGTACATCCAGGCCATAAACAGCAGGGCCGCGGCCAGGGAAACGTACACCCAGCGCATTTCCACCCGGATGGTGACGCTGGAGCTGGCGATGCACATGGCGATGAACACAAGAAACAGCGCGATATTTTTGAGCAGGGACTGCCGCTCCTCTTTCCCCGACTTTACCAGCCGGATCAGGAATCCAACCACCAGCGCGGCCACCATAAGGTCCGCCAGAATCACCAGCCCCCGAATGAGCCATGGGCTCTCGGACCAGGGCAGGCCGTTTAAATGTTCCGGTCCTGCGTTGATCCCGAACACGTAGGCCGCCTGGCTTAAAGCGAAGCGGATGGACCGGGAAATGCTGAAGGTGTCCGCCACCTGGGTTCCCCCCGTTCCCGCGGGAAGGACGGAGCCGATGGTGAGGGTGCGGATCAGCTGGACCGCCAGGAAGGAAATGGCCGGGGCCAGCCACTCCCAAAGCTTTCTGGTGCGTTTAAACAAAAGCACCAGCAGAAAGAGGGGGATCAGGGCCATGTAGCGCTCATGGACAAAGCAGACGCCGAAGTACAGGCCGCAGGCAATGAAATAGCGCCGCTGCTGCCCTTCCTCATTTAAATAGCGGTAGAGATACCAGAGAATGAGAATCGCCATCCACAGGGCCATGGTCTCCATCAGCCCCAATACCTGGCCGATCTGATAGTAGGCCATCCGGCTGATCAGGAACATAGCGCCGCAGAGAAAACCGACGCCCTTGGAGGCGGCAAGGCGGCGTCCGATGCCATAGAGCATCCAGGACAAGGCGGCGTTTAGCAGAATGTTGATGGGCACAAACAGGCCGGTGTGATTCTGCACCACCGCCATCTCCAGCCAGGCCGCCAGGTAATAGAGGAAGCGGAACCGCGTGCTGCCCATCGGGAACACGTACTCCAGAAAACTCTGCTCCCCATAGCAGGACCAGAAATAGAGGTCGTCCATGTAAAGCCCCTTGATCTCGATTCCCCGGTTGACCCAGACCGCCAGAGCCAGCAGAAGCCCCATGAAAATCACATGGTCCTTCCACTCGTATTTTTTCTCCATGCGCGAGAAGCCGATGGTGTATTTCCTGGTTTGCTTTTTTTCCAATGTAAGCCGCCTCCTTCTGTCTTATCTCCCGTCTGTTTCCGGTAAAACGCTCCATCTATTTTCCCATATATTGGTAGAAACTCTCGGCAAACTCCCGGCCGATCCGCTGGCGGTCGTAGGGATTTCCATCGCTGTCCGGGCCGCCCAGATGGACGCGCCCCAGCAGATTGCCGTCCTCGTACACCAGATCCGTCAGGCTTTTGTCCTCAATCATATAGCGGATAATCTCGCCCGCCCGGCTCTGCCGGTCCCCATAGCCCTTTTCCACGAAAATGTACTCGGTGCCGGAGATGTCCAGATACCATTTGAAATAGTCCAGCTTTTTCACCAGGTAGACGTTCCCGCCGCTGCCGGTGATATCGTAGTAGCTCTGCACGCTGCAGGGCAGGTCCAGCACCCGGGGATGCTCGCCGAATGCCACCACCCGGCTTCTGGGCGTGAGGGCGGAAACGATTTCTGATATGCCGGCCTCCGCCTGGCGTTCCTGTATCTCTTCCCGGTGATCGTACCATCCGGGATGGATCAGGGAAACCGGCGTGAATCCCACAGCGCCCGCCCAGCTGGTACAGCAGGTGGCAAAAAGTCCGGCCGCGGCCAGCGGAGCCAGAAGGCCCGACAGATTGCGCTCCAGATCGGTCTTTCTCCCATGGCGCTGCCGGATCCCGGACACGCCGATGATTAACAGCGTGTAGAACAGGATGAAATAATTTCCGTCCACCTGGGAGAGGGTGTAGACGCTGTAAATACAGGCCAGCCCCAGGACAGGCAGGAGAAGGGCCTCGTAGAAGGGCTGTGCAGAAGCCCAGGGCCGGGCCGCGGTGCCGTGAGCGCCGGGGACCGCGTGTTTCCCGGCGGCTGCGTGTTCCCCGGCGGCAAATCCCCGCCTCCCCCTCATTCCCCCGGTCCGAACAAAACCAGCCAACCAGCAGACCCAGAGGAAGGCCAGCAGCGTGACCAGCCCGGTCCCCCAGGCAATGATCACATGGTCCATGTCCTCCCCTAGCGGCAGCACCGCCATACCCCAGATTCTCCGTACCAGGCGGGTCAGCTTCTCTCCCGTACTCAGACTGGCGGGATTCCCGATGACGCCGGTAAAGGTGTAAGGAAGCCGGACGGTAAATCCCAGGCGCTCAAATATTCCGGCAAAGATGGACGTCACGGGCACCCCGGTCATTTTCCAGGTCCTGTACCACAGGCCCGCCACCGCTGCCGTGGGCAGCAGCGGCAGAAACAGAAGCCGGGTCCATTTCCCCCTGCCTTTTATGGTGATCCGAAGCCGCCCGCACCATACCAGGCAGAAAAGGCACACGGCCGCCATAATTGTAGAGAACACGATGGCCGTGGGCTTTAGCACCAGGGTCATCAGATAGGCGCAGAGTCCCATGAGAAACCAGGGCTGTTCCCTTTCCTGCTTTTCTCCCGCGGCCCCCAAAGCACAGCACACGAAGTCGAAAAACAGCAGCTGGAACAGAAGGGTCACGTTGTCGCTTTTGGCGGTGGCGGCCATGTTCATGACGCCGGGAACCGCCCCCAGCATCGCCATGGCCCAGAAGCGCCTGGTCTTTCCCGCCCGGCGGCCCGCAATGTGGCCCGCCAGAAGCATGACTCCCACCGTTGCCAGCAGGGACAGGGAGAGCACAAAACCGTAGGTGGGCGTGCCGTTTAAGGGCAGAGCCAGAACCTCCAGCCCTTTGGGGTAGGTGTAAACCAGATTGACCATCCCCAAATCCTCAAAAATCCCCCTGCCGTTGTCCAGCACGTAGGCGGAACGCAGGCCGTAATGGAGGGAATCGTAATCCAGCGAAAGGTTCAGGCGGCCGATCTGCACCATCACCATGGTCAGGGCAAAAGCGGCCAGAAGCGCCTGCTTGCGGTTCTCGGGGAGGAGACAGGACCCGGACAGGCCGCCGGTTGGGGAGTCCGGGATTCGGGAGCTCTCCCGTCCCCAAAATCGGGGCCGCTCCCGCCCCCAGTCTCCCGCCCCTGCTCCGGACTTCCCATGCCGGGCCCACAGCTCAGCCAGACCGCACACGGCCCCCAGAAGCGCTGCCAAGGTCCGCCACAGCCAAAGTCCTCCGTGGCCGGTCAGGGAGACCAGACAGACAATCACAATCCAGAGCGCACAGCCCAGGATCAAATCAAGCCCCAGGCGCTCCGCCGTGGGAAGCAAAGATGATTTTCCAAAAATCCCCTTCCGCACATTCCGCCCGGCAAGCAGGAGGACGCCCACATAAAGCGCGGTCCCCGCCAACGGCACCAGAATCCGGTGGCACCAGGAAAATACCGCCAGTCCCGCCGCGCAGCCGGTGATCTGCAGGCCCGGCCGTTCCACGCGGCTGAGCCACCAGAAATTCCAGACCAGCACCGCGGCCGTCTCCGCCAGCATGGCCCCGGTGGCGTAATCCACAATTATTTGATGAAAGGGCCCCAGAATCCACAATCCGATCCCCTGTATGGTTAATAAAAACAGCACCAGCAGGCCGGCCAGCGCCAGAATCCATTTTTCCCGTCTGTTCATGCGTCCTTTCCTGACTATTGGTACTCGTCATAAGCGGTCCGGTAGGGTATCATCAGCAGCTTCACCACCGCCTCTGGCCAGAATCTGCGGAACATTTCCTCTTCCTCCCGGGCCCGGTCGTTGTTTACGATGCACTGTTTGGTGGTAGCGCCGTCGTGAACCCGGTAGTACAGAAGCGGGCGTTCCACGCAGATGAAGCGCCCGTCCCGCTCCGCCAGCGCCAAAAGGTTGGCCCAGTCCAGGGCAAACTTGTAGTCCTCCAAAAACAGCGGCTCGCCCAACCGGTCTTTCCGGTAGGTGGACGCCGGGCAGCAGATGGAGTTGCCGAACATCAGGGGCAGCTTTTTCACCCAGACCCGGTCATTCAGAGCCGGGAAACGCAGGGGCAGGCGCAGCAGGCGCTTCACCAGGAGCATTTTGTCCCCGGTGATCAGCGCGCCGTTTTTCACGATCACATAGTCCGATGTGAACATGGTCATATCCGGGTAGCGCCTGTAAGCTCTCAGCAGCTCCGTGACATAATCCTTGTGGTACACGTCGTCCTGATGGGCGATGGTCACCAGCTCCCCGTCCGCCATGTGGTAGGCAAAATTCCAGTCGTCCCGCATGTTGCTGGCCCCGTCCCGCACAAAGACCGGGATTCCGTACCGCCCGGCCAGCCCGTCTATGTAGGGGCTGGGCGTGGAGGTGCAGAGAATCACCGGGGATTTGGTGCGCTGCCCCACCAGAGAGCGGATGCAGCTCTCCAGATATGGCGAGTCCTTATAGGCGCAGATGGCAAATACATGCTTATGTTTCATCGGGTTTGGCTCCTTATTTGAAAAAATGTTCCTCTAGCATCAGGCACAGGGCGTGGTAGACCGGAAGGTGCAGCTCCTGAATCATGTAGGTCTCCGTTTCCGGCACAATGACCGCCACGTCCGCAGAGCGCCCCATAGCGCCCCCGTCCCGTCCGGTGAGAGCGATGGTGCGGATCCCCTTAGCCTTTGCAACCGCCATGGCGTACATCACATTGGCGGAATTTCCCGAGGTGGAGATGCCCAGGAACACATCCCCCTTCCGGCCGTAGCCGTTTAACTGCTGGGCAAAGGCCATGCTGCTGTCCACGTCGTTGGCAAATGCGGTGGTCAGGCCGTTGTGGCCGGTCAGCGCGATGGCCGGAAGTCCGCCCTGAAGCTTAGCCGCCAGCTCAGGCCCCCGTTCGGGGTCCGCCTGGGCCAAAGCCCTGGCAAATTCTTCGGACACACGGCGGGGCTTCACAAATCCCTTCATCAGCTCCCCCACAATGTGCTCGCTGTCCGCGCAGCTTCCGCCGTTTCCGGCCACCAGAAGCGTTCCGCCGTTCTCGTAGCACTCCTTCATGGTCTCGTATGCCGCCAGAATCGAATCCCGCACCGGCGACAGCGCCGGGTAACGTTTGATCAGTAATTCCAGATAATCCATCTCACTCATTGGAATGTTCCTCCTATCTCTTTGCGATATCCTCGTCTCTCTGCAATATCCACCGGGCCGCTTCCGTCAGGGTTTCCGCGTAATAATCATATTCCGGCAGAGTTCCCGTCTCCTCCGCCTGCCGGCGGTATCCGGCTCCATACCCGGTTCCCACCAGAATGGAGGTGACGCCGTAACGTTTTCCCGCCTCCACGTCCAGAAGCTTGTCCCCGATCATATAGGAAGCGGATTTGTCCACCGAAAAGTCCTTTTCCGCCTGTTCAAATAAACCGATCCCAGGCTTGCGGCAGCCGCAGGCCGTCTTGTAGCGGCCCTTGCCGTGTTCCGGGTGATGGGGACAGTAGTAGAACCCATGAATTCCGGTGCCGTACGGTTTCAGCAGTTGGTTGACATAACCGTGCAGCTTTACCACATCCGCCTCGCTGTAATATCCCCTGGCAACCCCGGCCTGGTTGGTCACCACCACCAGCTTGTAACCGGAATCCGTGAGCATTTTCAGGGCCTCCGGAACGCCGGGCAGGAATTTGAAGTCCTCTGGGCGGTAGAGGTAGTGAACCTCCTCGTTGATTGTCCCGTCCCGGTCCAGAAATACTACCTTATCCATCGATGTGTGCTCCTTCTGTGATGTGATTGCGGGCAATTTTTCATACGGCTTGCCGCAGCTGCCCCGCTCCCGCTTTCCACGGCTGATTCTAAATATCGAACCGGTATTCCCCGTTGGGCATATGCACCTTGACCTGGTTGTACTGCCAGCGGTCGTCGTCGGCCACCCAGCTCTGAGCGCCCCGCAGCTCGAAATTCCAGTCCGTCAGCTGGCCGCCCATCTGTTCCATGCGCGCCGCCACCTTGTGGCGCACGTTGTAGGGGCAGTACAGCAGCAGGAAACCGCCGCCGCCGGCGCCCAGCAGCTTGCCGCCCATGGCCCCGGCCTTCAGCGCTTCCTCATAGAGCTCGTCGATCTGCGGGTTGGAAATCTTGGTGCTCATGCGCTTTTTGCTCTGCCAGCCGTAGTCCAGAAGCTTTCCGAAGCTGTGCAGATTGCCTTTCAGCAGTTCGTCCTTCAGGGCGTAGGCTAGAGCCTTCACCTCGCACATGGCCTGGAACGCATCCTGCTTCTCGTAGTTTTGCACCTGGTCCTTGATGATGTTGGCGGAAACGTGGACCTTGCCGGTGTAGCAGAGCAGCAGGTTATACTGCAATTCGTGGATAATGTCTTTTTTGATGCGCAGGGGATTCACCACCACGTTGTTGCGGCCGTGAAACTCAATGAAGTTGAAGCCGCCGAAGGTGGACGCGTACTGGTCCTGGTAACCGCCGTCAATCTTAAGGTCCAGCCGCTCAACCTGGTAGGCCAGGTCCGCCATGGCGTAGGCATCCATCATGGTGCCTTTCCAGCGGGACATGGCGGTCAGCATGGCCACCATCACCGTGGAGGAGGTTCCAAGGCCCGATCCGGGCGGCGCGTCGCACTGAAGGTAAACTTCGCAGCCCTGCTTGATGTCCATTGCCTTGAGGGCCGCCGTCACCAGATCCAGCTTGCCGTCGTACACATAGTTTTCGTTGGTGTTGTACTTCACCGTCATATCGAAATCCAGGGAGTGGACTACGATCTGGTCGTCGTCTCTGGGAACGATGGAACAGTAAGCGTACTTGTTGATGGTGCTTCCGATAATCGCTCCGCCCTGCTCCTCGCAGAACGGGGCCACATCCGTACCTCCGCCGCCAAAGCTTATGCGCAGCGGCGCTCTTCCTCTGATAACCATAACTTTCTCCTCCAAATGAGTGATTCCCGATTGGCCGGTTCCGCCCCTCGGGATCATTGCCGTGAACCGCAGCCGTCAGCGCACGGTTCCCCGGATCACATCTTCCTGAAACTGGTAATATGCCTCCGGAATCCCGATGTCGATGAAATATCCGTCGTTGACGAATCCGCCCAGAGGCCGCCCCGTTTCCAGCCAGCGTGGGATCATTTCGTTCTCCAGGGACACCTTGCCCTCCGGGATATCTTCCAGCAATTCGCGTTTCATCAGGTAAATACCGCCGTTTATGGTGCCCGGCCGCGCTTCGGTTGTCTTTTCGTTAAAGCCGGTGAGACGGCCCGCGCCGTCCAGCACCGCCTGCCCATAGCGGGACACATCGGGAACCTCCCGCAGCACCAGGGCCATGTCCAGGTTCATTTCGTCCTGAAGGCGGGTCAGGCGGGTGTAGTCGATCTGGTAGAATGTATCCGCATTTAATACGAAGAAGCGGTCCTCAGTGATCAGCCGGCCGGCGTTTTTAATGGCCCCCGCCGTGCCCAGAAGGGTTTCCTCGTAGGCGTAGGCGGCTTTGAAGCCGTAGGCGGAGCCGTCGCCAAAGTGTTCTTCCACCATAGAGCCTTTGTAGCCTACGGCGAATATGATGTCTGCGATGCCGTGGCGGACCAGCTCACGGGTGACGTATTCCATAAACGGACGGCCCTCGATCAGGGCCATGGGCTTGGGACGGTCGCTTACTACGCTGCGTAGGCGGGTGCCTAAGCCTCCGGCGAGAAGTATTGCCTGCATTTTGAAATTCCTCCTGATTTTGAGAGATATGAGGGGTGAGGGGTGGCGTGAGCGGGTTTGTGTTCCGCCCCACTGCCTCGCCGTGGCGAGCTCGCTTTCCTCCCCACTACCCCGCCGTGGCAACTTCGAAAACGCTGCGCGTTTTCGAAGTCGCGGGCTTCGCCCCATAAAGCTACACTTGCGGGCCGCCTGACCCGAGCGAGCTCGCGCCAGGCGGCCCACAAGCGTATCTTTGCACGGCTCATTGCCATCGCGAAAAGTCCCCCTTCACCACTTCCCAGGCTCCGTCCAGGCTGAAGTGTTTCCGAATATAATCCTGGGTCCTGTGACAGAGCTGGCGGCAGCGTGTATTGTCGCGGTATAGGGATACGGTGGCGGAGGCGAAGTTTTCGGCTCCGTCTGCGATCTTTAATACCTGATCTACGAAGGGGATTCCTTCGGCTCCGGTGGCGGTGGTGACGATGGGGGCTCCATTGTAGATGGCTTCCACTACCTTGCCCTTGACCCCGGCTCCGTAGCGCAGGGGCACTACCACCACTTTGCAGGTGGCGTACAGACGGGCCAGCTCTTCCTCGCTGACAAAGCCCTTGATTACAATCCCATTGTCCGGCTGCGCTAATGCCTTGATCTCCTCCGTGACCTTGGAGCCCACCACGTAGAATTTCACTTCTGGCAGCTCCGCTCGGATTTTCGGGAATACCTCGCGCGCAAACCACAGCACCGCGTCCGCATTCGGCGGATGCGCGAAGCCGCCCACGAACAATAACCCCTCCCGTTTAGCGAAGTCGTCCTGAATATCCGTCAGGAAGGTGTCGTACACGTAAGCCGTGATGGCCTTGGCCCGGATGCCCGCGTCGATGGCGTGGATGGCTTCCACCTCCACATTGGACGGATAGTAGGAAACCGCCGCCTTGTACATCATGGTCAGCTCCACGGATTTCCAGTAATCCGCCTCCCGCTTGATGTTAATATCCCCGGTCAGCTCATACTCCCGGCCCAGGCGCAGGAAATGCAGGTCGTGGCCGTAATAAATCACCTTGATTTTGGTGTAATCCTTGATAAAATCCACATATTTGGTGGCGATATGGGGCCGGTTCAGATACGCGAAATCGATCTCGTCCCCATTTTTCTTGATCCAGTCCCAGATTCCCGCCGCGTACTCGTCCCCGTAAAGCACCTCGATGCCCATCTGCTGCAATGCGGTGGAATACGGTTCCTCGTGAAGGAAATTGTCTCCCAGGAACTTCACCACATATCCCTTTTTCAGGAACATTTTCAGATACTGGTACGTGGTCTTGGAACCGGCATCCCGGTCAAATGTGGGCACATAGTGATCCACCACCAGCACCACCGGCTTGCCCTGGCTGCGCTCCCTGGCCCTAAAGGGGTTGGGATTGCCGTCGTTGACGCACTGCTTTTTAAACTCCCCGGCCCACTTTTCCTTAAGCTTCCGGCTGTTTTCCACCTGATAGCGCTTGAGCCCGGTGCCGTTCACATCCGTGCCGTTGGAAACGCCCTCAAAATGGATCACCCTGGAAAGAGGCTGGTACACCACCCGGTAACCGGCCCGGCGCACCTCAAATGCCAGATCCGAATCCTCGCAGTAGGCCGGCGCAAAGCGCTCGTCGAAACCGCCGATCTGCTTCCACAGTGAGACGGACAGCAGGATCGCCGCCCCGGAAATGTAGTCCACATCCTTCACATAGTTGTATTCCGCCTTTTCCGGGTCGTCCAGACGCCCGTAATTCCAGCCGGAACCGTCGCTCCAGATGATTCCGCCCGCCTCCTGGAGACGGCCGTCCGGGTACACCAGCTTGGAGCCGACCATGCCGATGGACGGATCGGATTCGATCAGGTTTACCAGGGAGGACAGCCAGCCCGGCGTCACCTTGGTGTCGTTGTTCAGGAACATGATGTATTTTCCCCGGGCCGCCAAAGCCGCCTGGTTGCAGTTGCGCAAAAAGCCCTGGTTGGTGGAATTGCGCCGGATCACCAGCCCTTCCACGAACTTGTCAAGCTCCGCCGTGGCGTCCGTTGACACGTCGTCTGCAATAATCACCTCGTAGGAGACGTCGCCCGTATGTTCCAGAATGGACTGCAGGCATGCGTAGGTGTAATGCACCTGGTTGTAGCACGGGATTACAATGGACACCAACGGCATTTCCCCGGACGCCTCATCATAGGTTTTAAATTTCAAACGGCCGTATTTCAGATAATCCTCGCCGATCTTGAAATCTCCGTCAATCTGCCTGCGCCCTTCGCTGGTCAGATATAATTTTCCGTAACGGCAGGGGTGCTTGACCGTGTTAAAGCAGTAATTCAACACCTTGCGCTTTCTGGTGCCCTTGGGAAACGCCTTGTTCACCTGGGCCCCCAGCTTACGGCGGGCCTTGAACACCAGGGCCTCGTGGCCGTTTAGGTAGGTGGCGAACTTGCCCAGCTCGTCGATCTCGTGGCGCAGGTCCTTGATCATCACTTCCAGATTGGCCACATGGTTGTTGGTCAGACGCTGGACCTCCTGCTCCTTGCGGATCTGCTGGTTTTTCTCCTCCACCTCGGCCTGAAGCTGGTTGATCCGCTCCCTGGCCCTGGACAGCTCGCCGTCCGCCGCTTTCAGCTCCTCCAGCGTGGTCACCTTCTGTTGGTAATTCGCCAGATACCCCTGGTTCCCGTCGCCGTGGACATAGGCCTGAAACGCCTGCTCCATCGCGCCGTAGACGCCCGCCAGCTCCCGGCTCACGCCGAATTCCCCGAGAAATTCCTCCAGGGAGGCGTAAACCATCTGCCGCTGGTATTTATAATAGAAATAAGCCAGATTCCGGTATTGGACAAATCCCGCCGGAACCGGAAAGTCGAACACCCACTCGTAATCCAGGCAATAAATCCGGCCGTCCACCTCCATGAGATTCTCAAAGAGTCCGTCGATGTTGCTGGCCCGGTAAGCCCGGTCGGACAGCTCAGGAACCGCCCCAAAGACCTCGGTAAATTCCGGCGTCACCTTGAAGGGACCGGTCTGGTCCTCCGGCACGGCAAATACCAGGTCCATGGCCTCCCGGATCGCCGCCACCGGCGCCCTCCCGTCCGAAATCTGTCGCCCCAGCTTCTCCGCCAGGGTCACTCCGGCCAGAAATTCAAAGCGTACGGACCTGCCGTCCCCACCCATTTCCGGCTTTAAAATGTGGATATTGGGGCACAGCGCCTGAAGCTGGGCGTACTTTTTCTCAAACGAAAGGATGTGCCAACTCCCGGCGTCGTCCAGCGCCGTTTTTTCCACATAGCGCCGTCCATTTTCCTCCCCGATGGAGGTGCGGATAGCAAATGCCTCCCGCCGGGTGCGGTTATACTTAACGAAAATGGTTCTGCTCTCCCACGCCTTTTTCGACGCCGCCACCAGAAAGGAGTTGGAAAAACGGCCGAAGTCCCCCTCCTGCTCCAGAAGGTCAAAGACCGCCTCCTGATTCACACAGCTGTAACGCGGTTCATCGTAGGCCGGCCCGTCCGCCAGCTCTCCCTTACCCGGAAGGTAACGGTCGGAATAAATCGACACCGCAAGCCGGTAATCCGGCGTTGGATAGTAGAACTCCACTTCCTTAAATCCACGGTCCGCAAACGCCCCGGCCACCTGGGAGCGGGTGAAATCCGCCTGGTCCTCCCCATGGGAGCCGCCCGCCAGATAGCGCAGTCCCAGGCTGTTCTCGCAGGCCAGAATGAGTGAGCCCTCCTCCGCCAGGAAGGAGCAGCCCCGTTCCACGGCCGCCGGGGCCGAAGTCCCCTTTTTCACGCCGCAGATCACCACCAGGTCAAATTTCCGGGACGGATCTTCCAGCCCGTAGGAAATATTGGCGCACCCGCCGTTTCTCCTGCGGTTCACCTCCAGATTCTCGTCGCTCTCATCCAGAACCGTCACATGGGCGGCGCGCTTTGCCAGCAGGCCGGTCAGGGCTCCATAGCCGGAGCCGATCTCCAGCACCTGCTCCGTGCCGTCAAACGGATACCACTCCAGGAGATTCTGGCGGATATCGGAGAGCGCGTAGAGGTACTCCGGCCGTTTTTCCGCCGCCAGCGCGCGGCTGATCCCCTCCGGATCGCTCCCATACGTTTCAAATAAATCTAAAATTTCGTAACTGACATCTTTCATCGGTATTCCTCTTATTCTCGCGAAAGCAGTTCGCCAATTTGCCCCACAGCCTACTTCGTGGGTTCGGACTGCGCCCGGTAGGGTTCCTTCACAGCCTTCACCTGGGATTCCATGTCGTAGACGCCCACCGTGTTCTTGTTGGAGATCACGGTGACGTTGGTGATATTGTAAAGCCGGTGGTACACCACGTGCTCCCCCTGCTCAAATCCGGTACAGCTCATGCTCAGCAGATACTCGCCGCCCTGAAGCGTCATTTTCTGGGTAAACTCCACAGTGTAGGCGTCGCCGGGCTTCACCGGCTTGATATCCGCTCCCTCGAACATGGTGTTGGTGCCCGTCAGCTCCGTGCCCATCTTGTCCTTGATAGTGAAGGTGAAAATAGGGGCCTGAATCTCCGCGTTAAAGCGGATGCGCTCCCGGATGGTGAACATTTCCCCTTTTAACAGCAGATTGGTAATATTGCCCCGCTCGTCCAACAGCCCAAGATCGTAAATCTCAGCCCTGCCGTCCCCGTACTCGGTGCGGTCGTAATTGATGGTGAGCTGATCCTTCATAAGAAGAGGCTTCCCGCCGCCGGACAGATCCATACCGCCGGAAAAGTCCGACATCTGCGCATCCGGATCGCCGCCGGGCGTGACGGCAGCTCCGCCTGTGCCGGGCTGGGACGAACGGGAACCCGCCTCGTCCCGTCCTTCCGCTCCCCGCAGTTCCTCCTCCCGGCGCTCCTGCTCCAGCTGGGCCCGCAGGGAATCCATCTGACCGGCCAGGATTTTCTTGTACAAGTCCACCATGTGCCCCGGGGTGCCCTGGGAGATGAACTCGCCCTTGTGCAGCAGCACCACCTTATCGCAGTATTTGATGATACTGCCCATATCGTGGGTCACCATCAGGATCGTGGTTCCGCTCTGACGGATCTCCTCCATCCTGCGATAGCATTTGGACTGGAAAAATACGTCGCCCACGGACAGGGCCTCGTCCACGATCAGAATCTCCGGCTCCACATTGATGGCCAGCGCAAAAGCCAGCCGTACAAACATACCGCTGGAGTAAGTCTTGACCGGCTGGTACACGAAATCCCCGATCTCCGCAAAGTCCAGAATGTCGTCCAGCTTCGCCTCCATCTCTTTTTTCGTGTAGCCCATCATGGTGCCGTTCATGTATATATTTTCAATTCCCGTGTAATCCATGTTGAAACCGGCGCCCAGCTCCAGCAGGGCGGAAATCTTTCCGTTCACCTGCACCTGGCCCGTACTCGGCGTGAGCACGCCGGTGATAATCTTTAAGATCGTGGATTTTCCGGAACCGTTGGTCCCGATAATGCCCACCGTTTCGCCCTTTTTCACATTGAAGGACAGCCCGTTCAGCGCGTAGAAATCGCGGTGGTAATTCTTATGGGTCGGGCTGACCGACTCTTTCAGGCGGTCGATGGGCTTCTCATATAATTTATAAACTTTTGTCACATCTTTGACGGAAATGGCATACTCCGCCTGCTGTTTCGAATCCGACATAGTGTTCTCCGTTATCTCATTTCTGCATATTTCCCCACTTTAGGCATAAGTATAGCATATCTCGCCAACTTTTTATACCCCATTCCTTTGATTTAAAGAAATGTTAAGGGTATTGAAAACAACGGGGGCGCAGGCACGTTTCGGGACGCTTTGGACATGCCCGATTCCAAGTGACAAAAATTGGATTTGATGATATGATGAAAGCAGCAAAATTACACATTTGAGGAGGTATGGCATTGGGCAGAGGAGGCGCAGGAGGAGGCAGCACCGGAGGGGGAAGAAGCAGTTCGAACCGTTCCAGTTCATCAAGAAGTTTTTCCAGCAGATCAAGTCCCGGCAGTTCGGCCGGCAGAGGCGGAAGAAGCTCGAACAGTGGTACTGGCGGTTCCAGCCGGCCCAGTTCACCAGCATCAAGGGGGACCTCCGGTTCCAACCGCTCGGGCACGACGGGACGTGCTTCCGGCGGCTCCGGTTTCACAGGCTCCAACCGCTCCTTTACGCCGCCTCCGTCCAGACCTGCGCCGCCTCCCAGACCGCCAAGGCCCCCAAGACCGCCGCGACCGATCTTCTTTGGCTCGCCCCGGCAGTCGCAGCCCTTCTATACCACACCGCCCCCGGTGTATTCACAGACATCCGGCGGCCGAAACAGTTCCGGCAATTCCCCCGGCTGCAGCAGGGGTTGTCTCACCGGCTGTGCCGTCAGTGTAGTGGGATTTGTGATTATCATTGCACTGTTAACGATGATCGGTTCGTTGGGCGCGCTTTCCCTTGACCCGATCACGGTCAGCACCACCAACCGCTCCCCGCTGAAGGCAGGTATATGCGTCGAATCGCCGGAATGGTATGAGGACAACGTCCAATGGCTCACCAAACCGTCGTCGGTAATCACAGGTCTAAAAAACTTCTATAAAAAAACTGGGGTACAGCCTTATGTCATCATTTCCGACCAGATCGGCGGCAAGGGCGAATCCCTCACGGACGAGGAAGCGCAGGCCTATTTAGAGGAACGCTACGATGCGTTGTTTCATGATGAAGGCCATCTGATTTATCTCTTTTTGGAATATGAGAGCGGCGTATACAAACAATATCTGTATCTCGGAAATCAGGCCGCTTCTGTGATCGACCATGAGGCCCAGGAGATTATTTACGACTACGCGGATTATTATTACACGTCGGATCTGGACGACAATACATTCTTTTTCAGTATTTTTAACGAGTCGGCAGACCGGATCATGCGAAAGACAACGACCTCGCAGGATATCATCCAACACACTGTCCTGATCATCGGCGTTATTGTGGTCATCTCGGTTCTGGGCTTTATCATGCTCCGCAAAAAGAAATATGATTTAAAGCAGATGGAAGAAAAACGTAAAATATTAGAAACTCCCATCGATAACCTGGAGGACGAAGATTTAAAGAACAAATACAAAGATTAAAAGGAGATCAAACTATGGCTACCATTTTTCAGAGAATCAGCTTAATCGTCAAATCAAATGTCAACGAACTGCTGGACCGTTTCGAGGATCCCGAGAAAATCATCGATCAGTGTATCATCGATGCCAAAGAAGAGTATTCCACACTTTTAAAGGACACCGCATCCGTCAAAGGTAATCTGAGCGTCGCCCGGGAAAAGCTCAAGAAAATCCAGGACAGCCGCGCCCAATGGCAGTCCATTGCCGAGAAAGCCGTAAAAGCCGGAAATGACAACGACGCCCGAAAAGCCCTGCAGAAAATGACCGAGGACAAGGCCCAGGAGGAATCCCAGGCGATTGTGGTGGCCAAATGCGAGGAGGCCGCCGACAAAGCGGTGGCCGCGCTGAACTCCTTTGCCGATCAGATCCATGCCATGGAGATGAAAAAGTCCGAGTTAAAATCCAAAGCCATCGCCGCCAGAAGCCAGGAGAAGGCCAACGCTATCAAGTCCAGAAATATGGCGGGAAGCCTTAGCAAATTCAATGAGATGGCGGAAAAGATCAACGCCAATCTGGCTACCCAGGAGGCCATGGCGGAGCTCACCGGAGCCTCCGACAAGGAAGAGGAGGATCTGATCGCCAAATACTCCTCCCCCGATGTGGACGACGCTCTGGCCGAACTGAAACGTCAGATGGGCCTGGAATAATGCCCCCGGAATGTGCGTGACTTAATCACAGAAATCCCTCTTTTCATGTGGTATCCTTAACTCAACAAATCAAACAACCAACACATTCGGAGGGATAAACATATGACACTCGAACATTTAAGCAAAGCAAATTTTAACGAAAAGACAAATTCCGCAGATCACGTTGTAGTGGTGGACTTCTTCGCCACCTGGTGCGGCCCCTGCAAAATGCTGGCGCCGGTTCTGGAAAAAGCAGCCGAAGAATTGACCAATGTACAGTTCTACAAAGTAGACATCGATGAGGAAATGGAGCTGGCCAACCAGTATAAAATCATGACCGTCCCCACCCTTCTCTTCTTTAAAGACGGTAAGCTGGTGTTCCAGAACAGCGGTGTAATCAGCCGCAAACAGTTGGAATCCATGCTGGAGCGTTTGGGCTGATATGGCGCCTAAACGTCTGGCGGCAGTCGACACGGCGCGATGCGTCGCCTGCGGCTGCTGCGTGAAGGTCTGCCCCCGCCGCGCCATCTGTATTTCAAACGGATATTACGCGTCGGTGGATCCGGCCTTATGCGTGGGCTGCGGCAAATGTGAGAAGGAATGCCCGGCCTGCATTATTTCCATGAACGCCCGAGAGGCGGCAGAGGGAGGTATGGCATGAAGAAAAAATGGTCCGACTACCTCTGGATCGCCTCCCTTACTTACCTGATTTTGGGATTTTTTAACATTTTGTTCGCCTGGCTGGGACTGATCTGTTTTATTGTCCCCATCGTCATCTCCCTGGTGACCGGGAGCAAGGCTTACTGCCACACCTACTGTGGCCGTGGCCAGCTCTTTGCTCTGCTGGGCCGCAAATTTCATCTGTCCGGCTGCCGCCCTGCCCCCGCATGGCTCAGCTCCAAGGGATTCCGCTACGGATTCCTGGCCTTTTTTATGGTCATGTTCGGGCAGATGCTTTTCAATACCGCGCTGGTCTTTAAGGGCGCCCGGGATCTGCGCCAGGTGGTGACGCTGCTGTGGACCTTCCGCCTGCCCTGGCATCAGGCCTACCACATCACCGGACTCCCCCTGTGGGTTTCCCAGTTTGCCTTTGGCTTTTACAGCGTGATGCTCACCTCCACGATCCTGGGGCTGATCACCATGGTGCTGTTCAAGCCCCGTTCCTGGTGCGTCTACTGCCCCATGGGCACCATGACCCAGATGATCTGCAAGGCCAAGGCCCGCGATTAGCGGCGGCCTTTGTATTTTGCCAACCTTTTTCTAACTCCTTCTAAAACATACATGCAACCCAGACAGGGCGGCGGCTGTTCCGATTATGGAATTGCCGCCGCCCTGTCTGAGTTTTTCCGGGCAGCCTTGCATTTCGCAGCCCCCGCCCTTATAATAGTTTTAACGGATAATTTACGGCTGTCAGCCGGTCCTGCAAAGCAAATGACAATTTTTCCCAGCAAGGAGCATATCATATGGAATTACATGTTATCGATGAGAACTTCACGGTCTGCAAGCTGGAGGACTGCTCCGGCGTCGATCCAAACACGCCCTGGTGTTTTCTCAGCAGAACCGACGAAGAGATTTCCCTGGTCTGTCCCACCGGCCGGGTTCCGGCAAACACGCTGGTCCGCGAGGACGGATGGCGGGCGTTTCGCGTGCAGGGCGTGCTGGATTTCTCCCTGGTGGGCATACTGGCTCAAATCTCCGGAATACTGGCGGAGGGCAAAATCAGCCTCTTTGCCGTCTCCACCTACAATACCGACTACATTCTGATAAAGGAACCGGATTTCGGCCGGGCGCTGGCGCTTTTGGAGCAGAGCGGCTGCCGAATCCATTGATTTTCCAACCATAAGGAGGTAATTTCAGCATGACGGATATCCCATCTATTTTAGCGGAGCACTACCCGTTCTGGGAACATTTAAAAGCGGATGAGCAGCATGCCTTTGTGTCCTGTTCCATGATCCGCGGTTATGAAAAGGGCAGCTTTGTGCGCAGCGACTGCGACGAGTGCCTGGGAGTTCTGCTGGTGCTCTCCGGCGAGCTGCGCATCTACATCCAGTCCGACGAGGGACGGGAGGTAACCCTGTTCCGGGTAGGACCGGGAGAACTCTGCACGCTCTCCGCCTCCTGCGTCATGTCGGAAATCACCTTCGACATCTATGTGGAGGCCGCGGAGCCAAGTCAGGTGCTGATCACCCGGGCCGGCTGCGTCCACCGTTTTATGGAAACCAATATCTACGTGGAAAATTTCATCTACAAACAGACGGCCGAACGCTTCTCCGACGTGATGTGGGCCATCAGCCAGATTCTGTTTTCCAGCTTTGACAAGCGTCTGGCCTCCTACCTGGAGGATGAGCGCCGCCGAAGCGGCTCCACCGCCATCACCGCCACCCACGACCAGATCGCCAAAAATCTGGGCAGCGCCCGGGAAGTAGTCTCCCGCATGTTGAAATATTTTGAGAAGGAAGGGCTGGTGTCCCTCTCCCGCGGCACGGTGACCATCACCGATATCCCGCGGTTAAAGGCTCTGACCGCGTAGGGGCGACGGGCTTTTCCTCCCCGCCCTCTTTAAACAGACGGATCAATTCCCTGGCCCCCCGGGCCAGGAATTTGTTTTTATGGTAGATAACGCAGAATTTCCGTTCCATGGATAGTCCCTCCACCGTAAATTCCGCGATACTCCCGCGCTCCACCCCCTCTGCGGCCAGGGAGGCCGGAAGCACGGAAAGCCCGAAACCGGCCGCCACCCCGTGGATGATGGCCTGGTTGCTGGTGCTCTGCCAGGCGATGCGGATATCCAGCTCATGGGCAGCCGCCAGGCCGTCGAAAATCTCCCGCCCGGCGCTGCCCTTCTCCCGCAGAATAAAGCTCTCGCTCTGCAGATCCCCCAGCTTCACGCCCTGTTTCCCGGCAAACCGGTGTCCCGGCGGGCAGACAAAGGCCAGTCTGTCCCCGTGGAAGCTCTCGCTGTTGATGTAGCGGCTGTGGGCGATGCCCTCGATCACGCCGAGATCGATCTCATTGGAGAGAACGCACTTCTCGATGTTGTTGGAATTCTCAATTCTGGCCTCCACCCGCAGCTCCGGATAAAGGCGGGCCAGCTCCTTCACATATCCGGGCAGCAGAAACGTACCAACAGTGATGCTGGTGCCCACCCGCAGCGTTCCGCTCATGTCCGGGTTGCGCACCTCCTGCTCCATCTCGTCGAACAACGCGATAATGTGCCTGGCGTATTCCAGCACCTGGTGCCCCGCCTCTGTCAGAAACAGCTTCTTGGAGATGCGGTCAAACAGCTTAACGCCATAGTATTCCTCCATTTCCCGGATTGCCAGGCTGACCGACGGCTGGGCCGTAAACAGCCGGTTCGCCGCCCCGGTCATGCTTCCGGCCTCGCACACAGTCAGAAAAATCCTCAGATGCCGCAGCGTCACATTCATTTCCTCCAATTCATATCGAATTCATTATATATATTATAAAATTATACTATTTTACATATGGATTTACAAGTTCTATAGTAGATACAGCGATAAGGCTCCGTCACCCTTGCGGCGCGCCGGTTGCCGGATCATGCAGTGGAATAAATATCCCGAACAGGGAAGGAAAACGGAGATGATTTCTATGACAGCCCAGGAAGCCATCCGGCCTCATGAGAACGAGAGCCGAAAAAAGATATTGTTAAAACTGTTTATTTCCAACCTCTACCTCAGTACCTTTACCTTCGGCGGCGGCTATGTGATCGTCACGCTGATGAAGAAAAAATTTGTGGACCAGTACCACTGGATCGACGATCAGGAAATGCTGGATCTGGTAGCCATCGCCCAGTCCTGCCCCGGGCCCATCGCGGTAAACGGAGCCATCGTGGTGGGCTACCAGCTGGCGCGGGTTCCCGGACTGATCATCTCGGTGTTAGCCACCGTGATTCCTCCCTTCACCATCCTCTCCCTGATCTCCCTGTGTTACACCGCGTTCCGCAGCAACCCCTACGTGGGCTGGATGTTAAACGGCATGCAGTCCGGCGTGGCCGCGGTGATCGCCCAGGTGGTGCTGGAAATGACTCAGGGCCTGGTGAAGCAGCGCAGCTGGAGTTCCATGGTCGTGCTGGTAATCGCGTTCGTTGCAAGCTATGTATTTAACGTCAACGCAGCCCTGATTATTCTCGCCTGCGCCGTTCTTGGTCTTTTGACCCGCAAAAAAGGAGGTGCTGAGAACAAATGAACATTTACCTTCAGCTTTTTATCAGCTTTGTACAGATCGGAGCGTTAAGCTTCGGCGGCGGCTACGCCGCAATGCCGTTGATCCAGCAGCAGGTCGTCACGCTCCACGGCTGGCTTTCCCCCGCCGAATTCACAGACCTGATCACCATCTCCCAGATGACCCCGGGCCCCATCGCCATCAACTCCGCCACCTTCGTGGGCACCAGGATCGCTGGCTTTGGGGGAGCGGTCGCCGCTACCGTGGGCTGCGTGCTTCCCTCCTGCCTGCTGGTTTCCCTGCTGGCCTGGGCCTATCTGAAGTACCGCAACCTCACGCTGATCCAGCAGGTCCTCACCGCCCTGCGTCCGGCCGTGATCGCCATGATCGCCTCCGCGGGCGTGAGCATCCTGGTCACGGCCCTCTGGCCCCAGGCAATCACCGTTTCCGGCTCCCTGTCCCAGATTCTGGGAACAGCGCTCCGGTCCGCCAACCTGCGCGCCTTTCTCATTTTCCTGGGCGCCATGGTGCTGCTGGTGCGCTTCAAACGCAATCCCATCCAGGTGATGCTTCTGTCCGGCGTGGTGGAAGTGGCCTACCAACTGGCGATGCGGGCGCTGCCGGGTATTGCGTAGACGTAGGGATACCTGGCCCGCCTCCTGTAGCCGCCGGTCCACGCACCTCCCGCCATTACCTCCCAGCCCACGCACCTCCCGCCATTACCTCCCGGCCCTCACGCCTCCCGGCCGTGCTCCTTAAGCCAAGCCCTCCTCTGCCGGTAATCCGGCAACACCCGCTCCACCTCCGCCCAGAAGCGGTCGGAGTGGTTCATCTCCTTCCGGTGGGCCAGCTCGTGCACCACCACGTAATCCAGGATTTCCGGCGGCATTAAAATCAGTTTCCAATGGAAATTCAGATTCCCCTCGGCGCTGCAGCTGCCCCACCTGGTTTTGGCCGCCCGGATGGAGATGCGGCCGTAGGTCACGCCCATGCGGCGGGCGAAATAGGCGGTGCGCCAGGCGATCCGCTTACGCGCCTGTTCCCGGTACCACCGTTCCAGAGCCGGGTCCCCCTCGTAGTCCCGGGGCCCGCGCTCCTCCTCAGCCCGCCGCCTGTCCTGCATGAGGAACCATTTCTCCACAATCCACTCCCGGCGCTCCTCCACAAACTCTTTCACCGCCTGATCCGGCATACGCCTGGGAACTCTGGCCAGCACCGAACCGTCGGCCTTTACCTCCAGCCCCAGAGTCCTGCGGGCGGAGTAAACCACTTCCACCTGAATCGTGCCCTCCTCCCGGCCATCGCTCCAGCTCAGACATATCTGTTTTATCACAGCCTCCGGCCTCCTTTCCCGTTTATTTCCCCCATCTATTGCTTGGGCCCGGTGTTCCATCCCCCGGCGTTTCCTCCGGCCGGACAATCCGGTAAACCGGTACCGGTCACCGGCTGCTGCCCGCCCCCGCCGTTTAACCGCCCTCCGCAATGCAAACAACCGCCCCGGCCCGGCATCCCTGCCCCGGCCGGAACGGTCGCCCGCTCTCGCTATACCCCGTCCATCCCTGCCGCAGCCGCGTCAGAGGACGTCTGAAAAATGCGGCCGAAGCCGTTTAAACATCCGTAAGCCCACCAGCATCACCACAATGGTCACTCCCCAGAAGTACAGGGTCATGGTGGGACGCCTCCAGAACCAGTCGCCCGTGAGCATGCTGTCGCGGTAGCCCGCCACAATATAGTAAAACGGGTTCAGCTTGAGCACAGTGCCGATCCAGGGATTCCGGCTGGTGAAAATGGCCTCGTCGTACATAATCGGTGTCATCCAAATGCCGAACTGCAGGCAGATTCCCACAATATTGGCCATGTCCTTGAAAAATACGTTCACCGCGCTGGTAAAATACCCGAAGGCCAGGGCCAGCATGGCCGCCGCAAAGGTGTAGTACAGAATCTGAATCCAGGTGGCGAACACCGGCTGCCGGTACGCCGCATACAGCGCCAGCATGATCAGCACAAAAAAGAAGTGCACCAGCAGGCAGGAAAGCAGCTTGATGACAGGCAGCATCTCCACCTTAAACACCACCTTCTTCACCAGGTAGCTGTACTCCTGAAGGCAGCCCGTGATGGAGTTCAGCGCCTCGCTGTAAAAGAACCAGGGCACCAGACCAGGAACCAGCCACACCACATAGGTGGCGTTGGGAACAGGGGGCACCGTCTTCATGCCGTACTCGCCGAAAATGAACCAGTAGATCAGCACGGTCACCAGGGGCTGCAGAAACATCCAGACAATCCCGAAATACGAGCCCACAAACCGCTTGCGGAAATCCGCCAGCGCCAGGTCCAGAATCATTTTCCGTTTTTTTACAATCTCTTTCACCAGAGAGATGACATACTTCATATGCGTTTAATTCCTTTTCTTGTGCGTAAAAGCCGCCAGGCGGCAGACCGTAGAATCTGCCGGGCCGTTTACCGGGTCCGCAGCTGCCGTCCCAAGACCGCTCCGGCGGCCGGTTCTCCGTCAGAACCTGAACGTATCCTTAAGGCCGCTCCACTTCTGATCCTTCTCGGAAATGATCAGTTCCATTCCCTCCTCAATGGGCCACTCCACGCCAATCTCGGGATCGCTCCACAGCAGGCCGCCCTCGTCACCCGGATGGTAGAAATCCGTGCACTTGTACGCAAATTCCGCCTCGTCGGAGAGCACCAGGAAACCATGTGCAAAACCTTCCGGGATATAGAACTGCTTCTTGTTCTCAGCGGACAGTGTCACGCCGAACCATTTCCCGTAGGTCCCGGAATCGGAGCGCAGGTCCACCGCCACGTCAAACACCGTGCCGCGGATGGCGCGCACCAGCTTACCCTGGGGATACTGTTTCTGGAAATGAAGCCCACGCAGCACGCCCTTCACGGACATGGACTGGTTGTCCTGCACAAACACCATATTGAGGCCCGCCTCCCGGAAATCATTCTGGTTGTAGGTCTCCACAAAATATCCGCGCTCATCCTTAAACACAGTCGGTTCAATCACATACAGCCCCTCGATGGGACAGGGCGTCACTTTTATCTTTCCCATAATTCAATGCTCCTTTATGTTCAGAAGGTCTAAAGGTCCTTCCATTTTATGTAAATTTCTTGTAGCGAAGGCCGCTGCACATCTGGCAATTCTATCACATTCCGGCGTTGCTGACAATACCCAGGGCGGGAGTTTTCTGCCCGCCCCATCACACCCGCAAGCACACCACGCTGAAGATCCGCAGAATCACATACACATCCATGCAGATCATGCCAAACAGCAGCTTGCGGTCGTCGCAGTCCGTGCGTACCAGCCGGTCATTTTTCAGGGAGAGCGCGAATATGGGCAGCAACGGTAGGAGATACCGGCCCTGCACCCCCCGGATGAAGCTGGCGCTCACCGGCGTCCAGGCCAGCAGCATGCTAAACATCAGCGCTCCCAGGCAGATCAGGCAGATCACCCAAATCCAGACCCGCTGCCCGCCTGAGATTTTTAAGGATTCCCCGGGCTTCCGCAGGGCCAGCATGAGCAGGGTAAAGGCCAATCCCAGCACAATGATATAGGGCGTGTTCAGCACCGGGTCCATATTGCCCAGGCTGCCACCGATCATACCGGAGAACAGCTCCCCACCCTGCCAGACCAGGGTGCTGTAACACATTTTCAGCACCAGGAGCGGGCTGTGGACCAGCTGCGCAAAGGAATATCCCGGCTCGTCGGCCCAGATCACATGACGATCCTGGATCCCGGTATACAGCGCCACGGTCTGGCTGTTCACCACCAGCATAGCCAGTGCAAATGCGCCCAGCACCGCGGCAGCGGCCGCCAGCCACCGGCCCCAGCCGCCGAATTTTTTCACCGGGATCAGCAGGCACAGCCCGGCGATCACGCCGTAGACCATCTTGCAGGGCCCCATGACCGCCATCACCAGAGCCAGAACCGCCACGTCCAAGAGCCGCACCCGCTCCGCCCTATACGCCAGGTCCAGGCACACCGCGGTAAAGTAGGCGGTCATGGCCAGAATCATCACATCGTAGGACATGGAGGAGACCAGGTTCAGCGTCATCGGCAGCAGCCCAACCCCGAACACCACCTCTTTCCCAAAGGGCATCCGCCTCATGGTCAGATAACCCATTCCGGTGTAAAACAGCAGGTTAAACAGACGTCCCAGAAACAGCAGCCCGATGCTGCCAAGGCCCAGCGCCCTCGCCAGCGTAATTCCCACTGCCTGCGGTGCATACGCCAGGGGCGTGGTGTGCACGGCGGGCTGGTAGGAGACGGCCACGCCATCCCCGGAAACCGCGGCGGATTTCCCGCCGCCCGGAGCCGCCTCAGCCTCTCCGCCGCCCACAGCCTCAGCCATTCCTCCATCCGGAGCCGCAGCAGCCGCTCCGCCGCCCGCCACCTCAGCCATTCCTCCATCCGGAGCCGCAGCAGCCTCTCCGCCTCCCGGCCCCCCGCCGCGAATCTCCCCATAGGTATACTGCGTCATCATCTGCCCCAGCACCGCGGAGTCCCGGTCCGATGTCCGGCCGCTTCCGTCGTCGGCCAGAACGTCCTCCAGGTCCTCCACCCAGGCGTCCTGCGCCCGGATGAGCACCCGCCCGTCCTCATCTGCTGCTGTTTTCCCCATCAGGCGGTTGGACACCTGGTAGGCGGAAATATAGTGGGCCACCTCATCGGGCGCGGACAGCGGCGGCAGCACGGCCGCGAACAACACCCCCAGGGCGAGGCTGCAGACCACGAACACCCGCTCCAGGCTCCACTGCCTCCGGATCAGGAGCAGCCAGCCCGACGCGGCCAGAAGCCCCATGCCCCAGACAAACGCCGCCCCGTACCAGCCGTACAGGAAGCGGTTCCCGGTCCTGGCGATGCCGTCCCGCACATCCAGCCCATGCCAGAGTCCCAGAACGGCCACCGCCAGCGCGCAGGTGGCCAGAAGGCGCAGCCCCGGAGTCCTCAGTTGTAATTTTTTATCGTTCGCACTCATCTTCCACCTCGGCCGCTCTGTCTTTCCCGTCCATCAGCTCCTGTACCTTCAGCTCCAGCTCCTCCTTCTCCTTCTGGTCCAGCGCCATTTTCTGGATCAGCTCCTTCTGCTTGCTCTCAATCTGCGACAGATGGATGGTCATGCTGAACACCTTTGCCATGAGCAGGAAAATGGTGAACAGGAACAGGAAGTTGGGGGTGGAGTAGATGCCTAGCAGTCTGGCGCAGATGTTGGCCACCGGCGGACAGATTGCAAATACCACCAGCAGCAGGGCCAGCATCACCCAAAACATGGCTGCCTCGATCTGAACCTTGGCCTGGCGGATCTTGCGCATCATGTACGCCATGGTGGCCAGGGATACAATGATCAAAATCACTCGGAACATCGGTTGCATCATAGGAATCTCCTACCTTCTTTCGTCATTTCCGGGACAAGTCAGACCCGGCTCCAGTATTCCTTGTTCATGGTGCAGCGCAGCACCAGGGCCCGCGGCAGAAGCCGGTAGCATTTCCCAACGCGGTAGCCCAGATACTTAAAACCGCTCTTCACGAACATCCCGGGCACCAGCCAGGGACGGCGCTGCTTCACCAGGTAGCGGGCCGTCTGTTTGACCAGGCGGATGCCCTCGCTCTCCGAGCGCACTGCCGAAAACAGCTCCGGGTGGTCGGCCTGAGACACCGCCAGGTCGAAATTCCGGTGGAACTGGGCCATGCAGCCGTAGTTGTGGGAGTGCACCACCCGCGCTTCAGCCACGTAGGCCACGGCGTAGTCGTCCTCCAGCACCGCGCGGCCCGCAAAAATCATATCCTCGTTGAAAATGGTCTTGTCGGTAAAACCTCCCTGGAACCAGAACTTTTCCCGGTCATAGGCGCAGCATACGTTTGAGGCGAAAAAGGTCTTGATTCCAAGCTCCTTTAAGTCCGCCCTGGTTTTCACCCGGCTCTGGTCCGGATAATTGAAGGAGCGGGTGTAGCGCTCCGCCAGGCCGCAGTCCTTATCCGCCAGCTGCCGGGCGTAGGCCATAATCACCGACTCCCCCAGCGGCCCCCGCCGGTCAAAGGCAGCCATAAGCTGCTCGATCAGCTGGTTGTCGGCGGGCACCGCGTCGTCGGTCATGAACACCATGATGTCCGCACGGCTGTAGCGCGCGCCCTGGTTGCGGGTCCTGCCGTGGTCGAATTCCGCCTTGGTCAGGTGGTGGACCTCCAGCCCTTTTATGCCCTCGTAACCCTTGTCGTTCCAGTAGGATTTCTCCGTATTCATCACAATAATTCTTCGGATTGGGTACGTCTGCAATTCCAGCATGCGCAGCAGACGGCTGAATTTCTTGTCCGGCTTGTAGGTCGGGATGATCACATCCACGGTGCGCCTGCGCGCGCCCGCATTTCTCTCACTGCGCACTTCCATTGTCTCATCCTGCATTCCCACGATTCTCCCCTTTCTCACGTTTATAGGCCCGGACCATACAGAATCCGAAGCCGGCGGTCAGCCCGATCATCAGCAACAGATAACAGCCCGCGGCTCCTCCGATTCCCCAGCGCGAAACGATTGGGCCGGAAATCAGGGCCGCCGTGACGGCCGCCAAAAGATACACGATGAAAATGGCCTTCTGTTTTCTCATAATCACCAGCGCATAATACATCAAATTGGCCAGGGCATAAAAGCCCCCGCCTAATACGATTACCACAAAGGCGGTCTGATATACGGTCAGCGTGCCCTCGTATCCGGCGCCCAGGATCGTCTCCATGACCCCCAGCACAAACCGCCCCAGAATCAATGTCGCGGCCACGGCCAGCACCGTCAGACCGGAGATGATGGCGCCGATGCGCGCCAGCTGCTCCTTAAAGCCCAGAAATAATTTTCCCTCCCACAGATCCGTCAGCTTGGTCAGAAACGGCCGGATCACGAAATTCGCCACCATATAAATCACGGAGGTTGGCATAAAAATCAGGTTGAAATACCCGGAAGCCGCGTCACTGAGCCGGGCGTCGATGGCGTACTTGGCGGAGGAAAACACAAAAAAGTCCAAAAACGCGGACAGAAACAGTAACGCCGTACTGTGAAACAGGCGGGAGGTCTGCCGCTCTCCCCGCATCCAGCTCACACCGTCCACCGCGTGGATCACCGGCAGATTGAACAGGCAGACTCCGGCGACCTGGGCCGCCACCGCCGTCAGGCAGGCCGCAAACAGGTTCCGGGTGACGGCCAGGGCCAGCAGGAAGCAGGACACGGACAGCAGGGTGCGGAAAAAATTGGATTTTCCGGTGAGATACAGGCTGCCCCGGCGCTGGAATTCCGACTCGTAGACGTCGGCATATCCGTCGATCACCTTGTACAGCACCAGGAGAATCAGGATCAGCGCCTTGTAGGGGGTGTAAAATCCCACGGACACCTGGGCCGTCAGATACACGCAGCCCGCCGCCAGCGCGGCCAGACAGGTAATGTAACGGTGTTCCAGGTAATCCCGGAAGGAATACTCGCCCTTGCCGTCCGTGATCTGGAACGGGCGGATTCCGAAGTACGCGATGATAAACATCTGCTGGCCCAACGTGGAAAACCCGAAGGAAAAGATTCCTCCCTGGTCCTCCCCGATCATCCGGATGACCAGGAAGGACAGCACCATGCTGGCCAGCGCGTAGCAGAAGCTGCCCGCGGTGTTCCACAGGACGTTCTGCCGTTCGATATTGCCGCCCTTATAGAGCAGGCGGGCCGTCAGTTTGTTCATTTTATCCACCACCTCATGCGGCTGTCACCGCTTGCGGAAATTCTGAATCAAAAATATGGAAATCAGCATCCGCGTCATATATTTCATCGCCACCATGGGCTTTAAATAGCTCTCACCGGCCAGGCGTTCGTCGATCTCCACCTGAATCTCCGCCACCCTGGCCCCCTGCTTGATCAAAAAGGATAGGGTGTCCGGCTCGGGGCCGTAATTTAAGTTCAGCGCAAACTCCTCGATCATACTGCGGTTGAACATGCGCATCCCGGAGGTGGGGTCCTTAATCTTCGCCCCGGTGGTCAGGCGGATGGCCGCCCCGATCAGGCGGCTGCCCAGCATGCGGGGGGACCAGTCCTTCCTTTGCTCCACGAACCGGGACCCCACCACAATGTCGTATCCCTCATCCATCTTATCCTTCATAGCGCCGATATATTCCGGCCGGTGCTGGCCGTCCCCGTCAAATTGGATGGCGTACTGATAGCCCTTCAAGTAGGCGTACTTCATACCCGCCTGAAAACAGCCCGCCAGCCCCAGATTCACAGGCAGATCCAGCAGGTTGTAGCCGTTCTGCCGGCAGATATCGGCCGTGGAATCCCGGGAACCGTCGTTGACCACAATGTAGTCCAGCTCCGGAAAATCCTCCACCAGACGGCCCACAACCTTTCGTATATTCTTTTCCTCATTGTAAGCCGGTATTACCAGCAGCACCTTGTCCATGAATTGTTCCTCTTATGCGATGTCGTTCCACAATATTGGTCCCGGATCAATCAGCCCATCTCCCGGAGCAGCCCGCAGATCCGGTCCACGTCCTCCAGCGCCAGATCCGCGTACAGCGGAAGCGTCAGCACCCGGTCCGCGATGTACTTGGCCACCGGCGTGTCCTTTGAGGAAAATCTGCCCTCATAGCACTGGAAATCGTTGATCAGCGGGTAAAAATATTTCCGCGGATGGATCTGATGGGCCCCCAGGCCATCGAACACCTGGTCCCGGGTCCGGGCGAAGCCGTCGAACACCACGGGGAAATAGGCGTAATTGGGCTTTACCCCGGGGCGGTACTCCGGCAGCTTTAAGCCCTTCACGCCGTCAAGATTCTCCAGATACCGCTCCGCCACGCGGCGGCGTTTCGTTATCTCATCCTCCAGATGGCGCAGATTGCACAGGCCCATTGCGGCCTGGAACTCGTTCATCTTGGCGTTTCCGCCCACCCAGACCACGTGGTCCTGATCCACGATGCCGAAGTTCTTCAGGCAGTTCAGGCGGTGTTCCATCCACTCTTCCCGAAAAGCCACCGCGCCGCCCTCGATGGTGTGGTACACCTTGGTGGCGTGGAAGCTGAAAATGCTGGCGTCCCCGAAGCAGGCCGTGCCCACCCCGTTGTAAGTCTCCCCGAAGGTGTGGGCCGCGTCGTAGACCACCTTTAAATTATGCCTCCTGGCGATGGCTTCAATCCGCTCCACGTCACATATATTTCCGTAAACGTGCACCGGCAGGATGGCGGAGGTCTTTTCCGTGATCAGAGCCTCAATCTTGTCCACGTCCATGGTGTAATCCCGGGGATTGATATCGCAGAACACCGGCGTCAGCCCGTTGCGCACAATGGCGTGGGTGGTGGAGGCAAAGGTAAAGGGCGTGGTGATCACCTCGCCCGTCAGCTCCAGGGCCTGAATCACCATCTCCAGGGCCATGTGGCCGTTGGTGAAAAGCACCAGCCGGTCCGCGCCCAGATACTCCTTCAGCTTCTGTTCCAGCTCCTTGTGGTAATCTCCCATATTGGTCAGCCACCCGGACTCCCAGATGGGCTTTAACATTTCTGTAAATTCCTCGAACGGCGGCAGGGAGGACCTTGTCACCAGTATCGGCTTTTCCGTTTCTTTCGCAGACATAATCGTTCCTTTCCGTGCACGCGCTACCAGCGCATGCCGCACACCCCGGTGAGAAACCGCACCTCCGCCAGCACCAGCCCCAGAAAAACTCTGGCGGCGGCCGTTTTCACCGGCCCGGCGTGGAGGTACTCCCGGTAATAATACAGCTTGCTCTCGTGCAGCAGCCGCTGCTTGTCCCCGATGTTTTTCACGCTCTTGTCGATGCTCACCGAGTGGGCATGGACGTAGGAGCAGTCCAGAGCCAGGACGGCGGTCAGGCCCATGGCCTTTAACTTCTGTCCCAGCACCTTCTCTTCATAATATAAAAAGATCCTTTTGTCAAATACTTTGTGAATTTCCCCCTCCGGGAAACGGTCCGGGCGCAGCATAAAAAAAGACCCCGGAACCGCATCCACCAGGCGGCAGCCGGACAGCCCCCCCTGCTTCAGCCGTTCCCGCGGCACATTCAGCCAGCGCGCAAACAGCCGCCGGGTCACAAGCCCCGTGTCCAGCAGATCCTTCCACAGAGGCAGCAGCATCCAATAACTGAACAGCGGCCTCCCCTCCGGGCTCTCCACCAGGGCCGAGGCCAGCGCGCAGCGCTCCGTCCGGTCCAGGGCTTCCTTCACCCGCAGAATGCACTCCTCCGACACATGGATATCCGGGTTGGCCACGATCACGTAATCCGCGCCCAGGCGGTCCACCGCCCAGTCCACCCCAATCTGATTGCCCCAGCCGTAGCCGCCGTTCTGCTCCGCCCGGATCAGGCTCACGCGGCCGTCCGGGCGCGCAAGCCCGGAAAGCTGAACCCAGGAATCGTCCGTGGAGCAGTTATCCACCACCACCACCGAATCCAGGCAGTTTATCCCCAAAAGCTCCTCCACCAGTCCACAGGTGGTGCGGGCATCGTTGTAATTGAGCACAATACAGCTGATCTTGTCCATTCTTCCAGTCCTTATGATTTCTTCCGGGCGTCGATCACCTTCATGCCGAACCGGCGGCTGATCCACAGCCGCAGCCCCGGACAAAGGAGCGTCGCCTTGTTGAGCCCCCACCACAGGAACATGTAAAACTCCTTGCCGGTCTGCTTGGGCGTCCCCTTCCAGGGTGTCCGGTCCAGATACGTCTCATACAGCTTCCGGTAATGATTGCGGTTCCCCGCGATCCACGGCCGCTCGTCCCCCAGGTAATGGAGCACCACCGGGTAACGCTTTGCCTCGGCAAAAGCCTCCCGCCCCACCTCCTCGTAGGCGCGGCACAGGCCATAGAGCGTATCGTAACGGAAATACCGGTAATTGGTAAAAAAGTTGTATTTGGGCGGCAGGGTGCGGATCTGTCCCCGCAGGGCGCCGTTGATGGTGTCCTGGTCGCAGGCAAAAAGGCGTCCCGCGTGGGCTCCGTAAAAATCCAGCAGCCGGGTTAACACGCGCTCCCTGCGCCAGCGCCCCAGGGCCATGAGCAGCACGCCGGAATTGTAGTAGGCGTCGTCCCGGCCCATCCCCAGCGCTTCCTTCATCTCCCCGTAAACCGTGGGCTCCATCACCATCCCCACCAGGCATTCCCCCAGATCCCACTCGTACAACGGCAAAATGCTGCCGCAAACGATGGTGTCGCAGTCCAGATAAAGGGCCCTCTCCACCGTTTCCGGCAGCACCTCGGCCGCAAACAGACGCCCCATGGCGCTGATGTCAAAGCCCCTGGTGTCGATGTCATAGGTAAAGCGCTGCTTCAGATCCCCCAGCTCCACGGCCGTAAACCCACGGCCGTATCCCTCCGCGATCCGGCGCAGGCGTTCCTTGTAAAGGCCGCACATGTTCACCGAGAGCACATAGACGTGCATATGGGGAATCTGCCGGTTGTTCTCCAGCAGGGAAACCAGGGAGGCGGCCAGATGTCCCGCGTACCCGTCGTTGGAGGCGTATATGATATTGACTGTCTCTTTATTCCATTTCATTATGGCACCCATTTCTTACATTCCGTGGTCATTTTATTTACAATTTTACAATAATCCCAATAAAAAGTAAATCACATATAGAATTTTCATAACAGATATGTTAAATTAGGACATGTACGGAAATTCTATCAAAAATTAGGAGGATTCACGAATGAATAAATTAGCTAAGCGGGCTGCCGCCGCTTTTTTATCCGGCCTTCTGATCATCGGTCAGGCAAGTCCCGCATGGGCTGTCCAGGATGATTCGAACTACGGACCAGGCTTTACCACAGCGGCGGAGAGCGAGTCTGCGCCCACGGATACACCGGCGGAGAACCAGGCCGACCCCAACGCCGGAACTACCGCGCCGGACGCCGGCGTTACCACTCCGGAAGATGCGGCCAACGCCCAGCAGGCGGCCGACGACACGGCCCAGGGCGATGCGGAAGCCGAGGCGGCCGCCAGATTCGCCGAGGAGGAGGCTGCCAGACAGGCGGTGATTGCGAACACTCCCTATGTCCAGATTCAGGTCTTAAGACCCGACACCACCTGGACCGATCCGGTGGTTGGCGACACACCGGTGACAGCGGACGAAGGCTTCCGCTCCGTGTCCATTTACCTCAACAATATCGTGGGCGACGTCCTGTACCGGACTTACACCGGAGCCCACGGCTGGAGCGATTGGGCCATGAACGGCGGCCACACCACCGTATGGGACGACGGCGCGCTGGTGGAAGCCATTCAGCTGCGCTTCAACGGTTTTGCCCGCAACAAGTTTGACATCTACTACTGCACCACCTTAAACGACGGCACGGAGCTGGGCTGGGCGCGCAACAGCGGAACAGCGGGCACCATGGGCACCGGAAAGGTATTAAAGGGCTTCCGCGTTTCCCTCTGGGGCAAGGACGTGGAGGGCGCTTCCTACAATATGGAAAACGCAGTGGAGGCGGCGTTCCCGGACGGCGTTCAGATCGTGGACGGTGTGGTTTCCTACACCAACGGCACCGGCGTTCCCTTCACCGGATGGGGATGGAACGACAAGGACCGCTACTACTTTGTGGACAACGCCCCTGTGACCGGCTGGCAGTACATCGACGGCTTCAAGTATTACTTTGACGAGACCGGAAAGCTGCTGACCGACTTAGAGCCCATCGTGGGCAACAACGGCCCGTTCCTCATCAGCATCAACAAGCAGATGAACTGCATGACCATTTTCGCCCAGGACGGCGCTAACGGCTTCATTATCCCGGTCAAGACGTTCCTGACCTCCACCGGCCCGGATACCCCCCTTGGAACCTTCCAGACGCCGGCCAAGTACCGCTGGCGCGATATGAACCACGGGATCTTCACCCAGTATGCAACCCGGATCTACAAGGGCTTCCTGATCCATTCGATCCTTTACAGCAGCCCGGATCCCATGACGCTGGACCCCATGACCTACAACTACCTGGGCATCGCCGAGTCTGCCGGCTGCGTCCGTCTGGTCTCCGGGGAAGCCAAGTGGGTGTATGACCACTGCGGCATCGGCACCACTGTGAATATCTACAACTCGGAAAAGCCCGGCCCCTATGACCGGCCCGCCATCGAGCAGACAATTCCCGCGGATCAGACCTGGGATCCCACGGACCCGCTCTTTGCACAACAGTAAATCCAAACCGTAAAAACGGCGAGGAAGCAGCCACTGGAATTATCTTCCAGTGAATGCTTTCCTCGCCATTTTATATGCCCCGGGCATGGAACGCTCAAACCGCAGAAAGAAGCGGGTCCTGGGCGTAAGCTCCCTGTAGTACCGGCGGTAGGCCGGGTTATATATCTCGTCGAACTTCTTCGTATTCACCATGGTGTGGTAGTAGGTCCGAAGGGCTGCGCTCTCAGACGCCTGATGAAACCGCCCGCCGGTGGCCCGGTCGAACTGTTCGTAGGTCCGCTTCATCCGCCGGTAATACGCGCTCTGCTTCCCCTCATAGTCGCCGCTCTTGCCCTCCACGGTCCAGGAACCGGCGACCCCCACGCGGTACGCGCTCATGGACTCATCCATATAATAGCCGTATCCATTGGCCGCGGCCAAAAGCTGCAGGGGCGTGTCGCCCACCGGGCAGTCCACGTAATAGTCGGGCAGTTCTTTCACCAGCCGGGCCGGAAAAGCCATGGAGGACATGGCGTAGCCGGAGGACTTGTCGATGATCTCCTCCGGGGGGATCACCCGGCTCTTCCGGTAGGGCCGCATCTGGCCCTCAGTCAGCGCCTTTCCCACCAGGTCGATCCGGGCGCTGTGGATACACAGCGTACAGTCCGGGTGAGCCTCCATGTAATCCACCTGGCGCTGCAGCTTGTCCGGGGAGAGGAAATAGTCGTCCCCGTCGCACATGAAAATATACTTTCCCCTGGCCCTGGGAAAATTGAACGCTCCGCTGATGTTGTCAATACCCTGGGAATACTGGTTTTCCTTCTGAATCAGCGGCCGCACCTGGCCGGGATACCTTGCCTCGTACTCTCTTATGATCTCGCTGGTCCCGTCCGTGGAGGCGTCGTCGTGCACCAGAATCTCAAAGGCGAAATCCGTCTTCTGCATCAGAAAACTGTCCAGCGCCTTTCTGATATAATTCACATGGTTAAATGTAACGCAGTTGATGCTCGCCATCACTGTCTCAGCTTCCATCGTTCTCCCTCTCTCACCGCGCCCCGCCGGTCCCGGTAATATATTCCTCAAATTTTCTGGCAATATACATCTCTGTTATCTCCGCCCGGGTATTAACCGGTTTTCCCTCAAAGCAGTGCAGGTGTTCCGTCACGCAGTCGTACCCGGCCATGCAGGAAAATTCCACCCCGCCCGAAAAACGGGGATTGCACTCCAGCATGTGGTATTGCCCCTGTCCGTCCTCGATAAACTCCATGTTCACACAGCCGTTCACGCCCAGCCAGCCCGCGATGCGCCCGCACAGCCCTTCCAGCTCCGGGTTCCGGAACACCCGCACCGACGTGCCCGCGCCGTTTAGCGTGCGCAGAAGCTCCCGGCGGCACACGGCCGCCCAGGCTCCGTCCGCTGCGTTTCGCACCACGTCCACCGTTATAACGTCCCCCGTTACCAGGGGCTGCACAATGTAATCCGATACGTCCCTTCCCACCAAAAAGCGCTCCATCTCCCGAAGCGAGCCGATGAAGGTCAGCCCCTGGCTGCTCCGGCCGTTATAGGGCTTGCAGACCACCGGGTAGGAGAGGGCTTCCGGTTTTACCCCAGAGAGCGTTTGGGTGGGGATCACCGTGCCCGGCCGCTCCTCCTCCAGACGGCGGAACAGCTTCATTTTATCCCGGCAAAGCCCGATGCAGGCGTCCTCTGAAATGCACAGCGTGATTCCCCTGCCCGCAAATTCCCCGCGCAGCCGGCAGAGCACGTCGACCTCCACATCGATCAGAGGCAGAATCCCATCCACCTTCTCGCGGGAGCAGATCTCCAAAAGAGCCTCCGGGTAAGCCTCCGCCTCGGTGGCGCGGGGCACCTGGTAGAACGCGTCCACATTGCCCGCGTCCACCACCCATTCCCGGGGATAAATATCGCAGCCAATCACCCGCATACCGTTTTCCCGGCACTTCTTTATGACGATATCCGCTGAAAAGGAACCAATCGCCGTTATCAATACTGTTTTCACTTTGTCACCTCACAAATTCGCTCTCACCATTGTACTATGTCCGCGGAAAAATGTAAATCCAATTATCGCGCCGCCGGGCGAACGTTAAAAAAGCCGCGGGCGCTTATACCGCGCCTGCGGCTGTGGGATTTATTCGGACTTGGCTTCCATTGCCCGTTCCATTTTCTTCATAATAACCGGTGAAAAGATACCAAATATACAGAGGAACAACAGTCCCCAACAGATGGGGGTGGAGAGCAGGATCGCGGGATTCCCTCCGCTGAGCAGCAGCGCCCGGCGCAGGCCCTTCTCGCCGATGGGCCCCAGAATCAGGGCCAGCACAATCGCCGCGGGATTTAAGTCAAATTTCTTGATCAGATAACCCAGCACGCCGAAGGCGAACATAACCCCCACGTCGACCATGCTGTTGCGGATCGCGTAGGACCCCACCACGCTCAACGAGAATACCACCGGAATCAGAATGGCATCGGACACCCTGGATATTTTCGCAAATCCTTTTGCGCCCAGCAGGCCGATCACCAGCATAAAAAACTGGACCAGCACGAATCCGGCGAAAAACGTGTAGGTAACGCCGGAGAATTTGTTGAACAGATCCGGACCCGGCTGCATGCCCTGAATCAGAAGCCCGCCCATCAGCACTGCGGTCACGCTCTCGCCCGGTATGCCCAGAGTCAGCGTCGGGATCAGAGAACCGCCGGTCACCGCATTGTTGGCTGCCTCAGAGCCTGCGATTCCTTCAATGGACCCGTGGCCGAACTCCTCCTTGTGTTTGGATGCCCTGCGCGCCTCATTGTACCCCATAAAGGAGGCGATGGAGGCGCCCGCGCCGGGCAGGATGCCGATCAGGTTGCCAATGATCCAGGACCGCACGATGGTGGGGGCGATCTGCTTCATCTCCTTGCCGTTTAACAGCACGCGGTCGTCGAACTTCACCAGTTCTCCGGCCTTGCGGATCTTCTTTTCCGCCAGCACCAGCACCTGGGACATGGAGAACAGGCCGATCAGGGTGGCGGTGAAGGGCAGCCCCTCATACAGGGCGGCCTGGCCGAAGGTGAAGCGGAACACGCCGTTCATCGGGTCCATTCCAACCGTGGAGAGCAGCAGGCCCAGCGCCCCTGAAATCAGACCTTTCAGCAGAGAGTCCGTGCTGACGCCCGCAATAATCGTCAGGCCAAAGATGGACAGCCAGAAATATTCCGGACTGCCGAAGGCCATCGCCAGTTTTGCCAGCGCAGGTGCGAAGAAATACAGGGAAATGCAGCTCAGCAGCCCGCCGAAAAACGAGGAGATAATGGCCGTTCCCAGCGCTTTCCCCGCTTTCCCCTTCAGCGTGAGCTGATAACCGTCAATGGCCGTGGCGGCGGAAGCCGGAGTTCCCGGCGTGTGGATCAGAATCGCCGAGATCGAGCCGCCGAATATGGCCCCGCAGTACACCCCGGCCAGCACGATCAGCCCGGTCGAGGCCGGCATGCCGAATGTAATCGGAATCAACAGCGCGACGCCCATGGCAGCCGACAGCCCCGGCAGCGCGCCGATCATAATACCGATGGCCACGCTCACCGCCATTGCCGCCAGATTCAGGGGCTGCAGCGCGTTCATAAAACCAGCTAAAATCTCATTCATATCCATTCCCTCCCTTTCAGCGCAAAAATCCGGTGGGCAGCGGCACATGCAGGAACAGGGTAAACGCGCAGTAAACCAGTCCCGCGAACGCCAGCACCGTAATCAGGATATACAGCGCCCGCACCCGCAGGCACAGCAGCGTTGCCACCAGGTATACCGCTGTCGCCGTGTAGAATCCCAATACGCCGATGAGGCCCAGATACAGCACCGACAGCACAAGCACGGACAGAAACTGCACCGGCTGGAAGCCGTCGAACAGCCGCGCCAGATCGTTGACCGGCTTTCTGCCCTCCCTCCTGGCGATCAGAATCTGCTGCGCCAGAAATCCCGTATTGAGCAGAAACAGAAGCACCATTACAACCAAGGGATAGATCTGCGCCTCCGGCTTCAATTTCAACGTCATCACAAAGAAAAACAGAATCACTGCGTAAATGCAGGCCACAAGGCCCATATCGCTGCGTTTCATTCTCATATCCTCCAATCCTTTAGGTCGGGACGGGCAGGCCCTGCGGCTTTGCAGGTCCTGCCCGTCTTGCAGATCAATCGAACAGTGTGGGAAGCGTGTTTTTCACAAAGTCATCCTGCTCGTCAATGTATTCGCCCAGCGTTTCCGGGGACATCAGGCTCAGGGAAAGACCTGCGTTTTTGCTCTTCTCGATGTTTTCCGGATCCTCCATTGTCTTGGAAAATGCGTCTACATAGAAGTCGATCACTTCCTGAGGCGTTCCCGCAGGAGCCACCAGCGCACGGGCGGAGCCGTATACCAGATCGTATCCCTTCTCCTTCAGCGTGGGGACATCCGGATAATCCTCAAGGCGCTGTTCCGTGTAGGATGCCAGAACCTTCAATTCCCCGTTCTCTCCGGTCAGGCTTGCCACGTCGCCCGCCTTGGGCACCGACACCTCTACCTCGCCCTGACGCAGCGCCAGAAGCTGGTCGGCCGTGCCGCCGTAGGGGATTGCGCTCACCTCAAATCCCGCCTTCTTGGCCAGCAGCTGGATTCCGATGTGGTTGGAAGCCTTCACGCCGTTGGTGGAACATTTCACCTCGCCCGGATGGGCCTTGCAGTAGTCGATAAACTCTTCAATGGTGTTCCAGGGCGCATCCTTTTTCACCACAACCACCGACGGTTCGAACAGGTGGTTTACGATGGGGGTTACGGAATCCTTGTTGAACACGCTGTCCGGCTCCTGCGCCAGAGACACATAGGTGGGAAGATTGATAAATCCAATGGTATAGCCGTCGGGCTTGGCGTTAGCCAGCTCCGTGTAGCCGATCTTCCCGTCCGCGCCCTCTTTGTTGACAATCAGCAGCGTCCGGCCCACGTATTTCTCCGCGATGGAACACAGAATCCGCGCACCCGTGTCCGTTCCGCTTCCCGCCTTGTACGCCACAATCACATTGATATCTTTTTCCGGCTTCCACGCTTTAGCGCTCCCGCCCTCTCCTTCCGCCTGTGCTCCGGCGGGGGCCGCCTTGGGCGTTTCGGACGCCTGACCGCCTGCACAGCCTGCCAGCGATGCCGTTACCATAAGCGCAGCAAATAAACGCAGCATTTTCCTCATATTATGTAGCCTCCCATATCGATTTATTTTATTTTTCATGCAATTTGCTTTTATATCGGTGAATATTCACGTTTTATATATATAATATTAACAATATTTTTACAGTGAAACAATACCTCTTTTTGACACAAATATCCGAAAAATAAAACTATCGCACAATTTCCGGACTGAAATTGTGCGATACACTCATTCACCTTTTCCTGTTTTCACAAAACCTGTGGGCGCGGTGCCGGTATATTTTTTAAACACCGCGCAAAAATGCTTGTAATCCGAGAATCCGGTCATGTCCGAAACCTCGTAAACCTTATACCTCCCGGTTTGGAGCAGTTCGCCCGCTTTTGTGACCCGGTAACGGTTGAGCAGATCCAAAAAGGTGGAGGAGGTCTCCTCCTTTAACTTTTTGTTCAGATACGTCACCGAAATATCCAGCTTCTCCGCCACGCTCTCAAGCGTCAGCTTTCCCCCATAGTGCTCCATGATCTCCTGAACCGCCCGCGTCACATAAGGACTTTCAAACTTGCCGGGCTGAAGGAATACCGCCATGGAATTCTCCTCCGCGTGGCGCAGATACTGTTCCTGCCTGCGCTTCTCCAACGCCTCCCCGATGCGCTTCATGGTAGCCGCCAGCTCGTCCTCGTCCACCGGCTTGAGCAGGTATTCCGCCACCCCAAGGCGGATGGATTTGCGGGCATATTCAAACTCCGAATAACTGGTGAGAATAATCGGGATGAAATCGGCCAGCTGCTGCTCCTGCGCCCTGGCAATCATGTCAATCCCCGACATCTTGGGCATCTTGATATCGGTCATCACCACGTCCGGCTTCAGCTGCGCGATCTTTTCCAGGCCCTCCCGTCCGTCCTTTCCCTCTCCCACCACCACGCTGTCCATGGCCATCCAGTTGATGGCGTACACCAGACCCTTGCGGATTAAATTTTCATCCTCCACAATCAGAACCTTGATCATGCTTTTTCTCTCCTTTGTGCCGGACCGGCAGCCTCATGGACACGCTGGTCCCCTGCCCCTGCCTGCTGTCAATGTCCACGCCATACTGCGCGCCGTACATCAGCTTAATGCGACGGTTAATGTTATACAGGCCGAAATGGGCTTTCCCCGTCCGGTTTTCCTCTTTCATGAGATTTCTCAGTTCCTCCAGCTTTTCCCGGGACATGCCGTCCCCATCGTCCTGCACCCGGATCAACAGACAGTCCGCCACCGTGACACAGATCCGGATCGTCAGGACTTCCGTCTCCCCGATTCCGTACTTGATGGCATTTTCAATCACAGGCTGGAAAATCAGCTTGGGGACAATACAGTCAAGCGCCCGCTTGTCCACCTGGATATCCGTAAACAGACTGTCCTCAAAACGGTACTTCTGAATGGTCAGGTAGCTCTCAATATACGACAGATCCTCTTCCAGGGTCACATCCGTGATCTGGCTGTTGATGCTGTAGCGCAGTATGGCTGACAGCGCCACAATCATGCGGGAAGCGATATCCGGCTCCAGCTTTACCGTGAACTTGATGGTCTCCAGGGTATTGAACAGGAAATGCGGGTTGAACTGGCTCTCCAGCTGGCGGATTTCCGAGTAAACCGTCTCTCTCACCACCTGATTGTTCCGCTCGATCTGCTCCTTAAGGCTTTCCAGCATCAAATTGTATGAATCCCCGATCACGCTGAGTTCATCCTCCGCGCCGATGTTCAGAGGCGTGTTGAGATTCCCCTCCTTGACCTTCTCAAAGGCCCGGATAATCTGGTCAATCACCGCGGTCTTGCTCCTGGCCACCCGGGTTGCGCCGAACACGCTGATATTTCCGATCAGCAGAATTACCAGCAGAAAGATGCTGATGTCCACCGCAAACAGCGTCATGGCATTTTTCACTGGAGTGAAGGTGTATACGTTGATCTCCCCGCCCAGAATATCCGTCTCATACTGATAGTACCACTCGTCATTCAGTGACAGGAAGGCACGTTTCTGGCGGATCTCAGGTTTGGCGGCTCCGAATTCCATGGTAAAGCTGTTGGTATTGGAGGTGCAGACGTCGTGATACCGGTTGGTCACCACCACCTGTACCGGGCGGTTGCAGGTTGTGTCCACCAGATACCGGGCAGGCACCATGAAGAACAGATAGTAGCGCTCGCCTGAGGCGGCCCCCAGCTGCGCCCCGACCACAAGCGCCTTCTGGTTCTCCCGCTTCGTGCTCTCGCTTGTGAATTCGAAAACAGCCTCCCCCGGCCTGCTTCTCATCTTCCGGACGATTCCCCAGTTGAGGCCTGCATCCGGCGGCATGAAACCGGGCCGCTGTTCCGCGGTGGAAACGCATACCTCGAATCGGGAATTGAGGATATAAAAATCCGCCTGGCTATGCATGGAGTCGATAAAACGGATCGCTTCCGTCTGGAGCTGGCGCAGGCGGGAGGGATTCCCCTGCAGCCGTTCCGTGGAATCCGCGTCCCACATGCGGATCAGTTCACTTCCATAGGAATCCACCATTCGCTCCAACTCGCCGCACACCAGACGGTTGCTTTCCTGGTTCACCTCCATGATGCTGGAGTGGGCGTAAAAGATAAAGAATGCAAAAAATGCAAGCACGACCACCGCCACCGGTATCACGGTATAAAAAATCAAAGCTCTCCGGATCTCATCGCGGAAATGGATGGGACCTGCGCATTTTACCCCAAATTTCATCTCTGCACTCTCCCCCGGCTTTTATCTCCGTCCCATCCGCACGCTCACAAGATTAAAGAGATAGGTAAAGCTCTCCACCTTAAACAGCCACGCCAGCCCCCCATAGATTCCCGCTCCTGCCAGAATCTGGAGAATCAGCTTCATCCACGGCCCGCCGGGCAGCGCGAACTGGAGCCCGTACACCAGGGCGCACATCACCAGGGACAGGGCCATGGACGGCATGATATCCCTCCACTGGCTGCCGATGCTGTAGCCCAAAAGCTTCTTGTTGGGCCAGGCGTTGATAAAGGTGCTGAGGAAATCCAGCGCCGCCTTGATGGACACCAGAACAATGGGGCTGTAGCGGATTCCCACCACCAGGCCCAAAATCCCCACGACCTTCTTGATCACCTCCAGCTTCAGGAACACGTCGCTGCGCCCCACCGCATTGATGGCCTGGAGGTTGGTGATGTGGATCGGCCAGAAGGAGTAAGCCACGCACATGATCCGCAGATAGGGAACGCAGACCAGCCATTTTTCGCCCAGCAGCGCCAACACCATGGTGTCCGCCACGGCGAACAGTCCGAACAGCATGGGCAGCACCAGAAAGGAGCTGGTGCGGATGGCCCGGCGCACCATGCTGCGCACTTCGGCCGCCTCCCCCTGACGCGAGGAAAAGGCGGGCAAAAGTACGGCCTGGATGGCCGCTCCCAGGTTGTTGACGATCAGTTTGGGAAACTGGTCTCCGCGGTTGTAGATGCCCAGCAGTTCTTCATTGTAAATTTTCCCCATAATAAGGCCGTACAGATTATTGAACAGCGTATCGATCAGGGACGCCGCCAACAGCTTCCAGCCAAAGGACAGGATTCTCACAACCCGGACAAAGGAGCACACAAGCCCCGGTCTCCAGGTCACGGTCCAGAATAGGCAGACCATCAAAACCACGTAGTAGGAGAGCTGCTGCCCCACGATGGCCCAGATGCCAAATCCCGTGTAGGCCATCCAGATGCTGGCCGCACCGGACACCACAACCGCGCAGATCGTGGCTTTAAACAGCCCCTTGAACTCCATTTTCCTGGAAACGTAAGCGGTCTGCACCGAAATTACGGAACCGGGAAACAAGACGAACGCCAGCACCCGCACGATGGGGACCAGCACATCGTTTTGGTAGAACCGGGCGATGGCCGGAGCCGCGAAAAACAGCGCCCCGTACATCGCCGCCGCAAGGCACAGTCCGAAATAAAATACCGACGAAAAATCCGTCTCGTCCGAGTTTTTCTTCTGAATCAGCGCCGTTGAAAAGCCGCTCTGCACCGTGACGTTGGCGAGGGTGATAAAGATCATCACAATCCCCACCAGCCCGTACTCCGCAGGCGTCAGCAGGCGGGCCAGCAGGATGGAGATCACAAATTGCAGGCCCTGCGCCCCAAAATTTTCCGATATTTTCCAAAAAAGCCCTTTGATCACCTGGCCTTTGATTTCTGTTTCAGCCAATCTTTTATTTCCTTCCGTAAAACAATCATTCACCGCAGGCCGCCGGCATATTTCCTGTTTCCCCGCGCGCAGACGGCGCGGCGGCAAGCCCATTTCGCTCCCACCATTGTACTATGCGCGCCGTAAAATGTAAATCCCCTGTGTAACGCGATCCCGTCCCGCCACCCACAACAGATACGGCCCCGGCAGGTTTAAATGCCGGGGCCGCGTGGTCCGTCTGTCTGTGAAGTTTTATGCTCCCAGGCGTTTCTCTACGAGTCTGCACCAGATGGGCACGCCGTACTCCAGCGCCTTGGTGTCGATCACCACGTTGGGATTGTGGAAGCCCGGAACCGCGTCCGCGCCCAGTCCCAGATAGGTGGCTTTGCAGTGAAGCTTCTGGGCGTAGTAGTGGAAATCCTCTCCGCCGGAATTCTTGAAAATTCCGATGGAGCCGTCCTCGCCCAGCACGTCCTTTATGGTCTCCTCGGCCAGCTCGATCATACCCTGGTCGAACTCAGCCGCCGGAACGCCGTCCTTGGAGCGCAGAATGGCTTCCGCTCCCACCGCGGCCGCGGCGCCGGTCACGGCTGCGATGGCCCGCTCCTTGATGCGCTCGATCTCCTCGTTGCTCTCCGACCGGATGTCCATCGCCATAAACGCCTCGTCGGGAATATTGTTGTAGGTTTCCCCCGGCACCGTGATGTTGGTGACCTTGATGGAGCTGGGGATCGCCGGATTGACGCGGATCGCGTTGATGGCCTGCACCGCCAGGGAAGCGGCGTCCACCACGTTCACGCCCAGGTGGGGCTTGGAGCCGTGGCAGGTGACTCCCTTGATGGTGAATTCCATAATGCAGCTGGCGCAGTGGTACATGGCCGGGATGGCCTTGCCCAGGCGGCAGTCCTGCTTTGGACGCAGGTGCATGCCCACGATCTCCTCCACGTCGTCCAGCAGGCCGGAGTCAATCATACGCAGCGCGCCGTACAGGCGCTCCTCGCCGGGCTGGAAAATGATCTTTAACTTGCCCTTCTTCACCAGGTCCCGGTCATGGATCTCCCGGGCCGCGGCCAGCAGCATGGAGGTGTGGCCGTCGTGGCCGCAGGCATGGATCATGGTTTTCTTGCCGTCGATGATGAACTCCAGGGCATCCATATCCGCCCGCAGGCCCAGCACCGGCCCTTCCTTGCCGGAATCGATGGTGACGATGATTCCGGTCCCGGCCACGCCGGTTTTAATATCCTCAAAGCCGATCTTTTTCAGCTCCTCCAGCACAAAGGCCGAGGTCTTGAACTCCTCAAATCCCTTCTCCGGGATGGTGTGCAGATAATCGTACACCTGGTGGACATATGTAACGTAATCGGTTCTCTCTCCCATTTTGACTCTCCTTTTCGCGGACAAATTATACGATGAAATAGTTCATGATCAGCATTGCGACGCAGCCGTTCAGCGTGGCGGTCACAAACATGTGGGGATAATATCTGGTCTTCAGATCAGCGGTTCCCAGAAGCCGTCCCATAAACTGGATCTGCGCTCCGGAGAGCAGCAGCGCGGGCAGCAGAATCGCCACCTGGGGCTCGGTCAGCTGGCCTGCGGTAAACAGTCCCGCGATCACGCCCGCAGCGCCGCCCATGGAAAGGAAGATCGCCATCACGGCGGTGGCCGCCACGCCGGGCAGGCCGAAAATCCGCATCACCGGCGCGAACACCACGCCGATCACGTCCGCAAGACCCGTCAAATTCAAAATAATCGTCAGTGTAAATCCAAACAGCGTATTGGGAAGCATGGAGTTAAACGCAATTTTCAGTCCGTTGCGCGCTCCGTCCACAAACGCATCAATCACATTCCCCCGCTTAGCCTTCACCTGCTCTGCCATATTACTCGTCCTCCTTGTCAAACTTATTCAGATAGAACCTCAGCACATTCGCGCCCACAAATTTCATAATCAGAATCAATGCCAGCGGTTTAAAGATGGGAATATCCCCAATAAATGGGAACAGCGCCGCGCCCGAGGCGAAAAAGTTGGTGATCGCCGAAGCGCCCGAGAACTGGAACGCGCAGAATACCGCCTTCTGCTTCTCGGTGATGTAACCGTCGTCGCACAGACCCTTGGTCATGGATGCGGCCGCATCCGTGGACTGAAGGCTTGCGATCAGCGTCAGACCGCAGCTTCCCGGAAGACCCATGAGCGGTCTCATCAGGGGGCTTAACAGCTTCTGGGCCGCCTTCATGCCGTCCAGGTGGTCGATTACCTTAACCGCGCCCAAGGCCAGCATAACGCCCGGAACCAGGCTTAAGCCGTACAGCCAGCCGTCCCTGGGGCCTGTGCCCGCGGTGCCGCGGAAATTCCCGGCCAGGGTTCCCGCGCCCTCGCTCAGGGTTCCCAGCTTTCCGAAGCTGCCCAGCACATTATTAAAATCCAGCGCCTTGAGGGGTCCGGGCGCGTCCTTCATCAGCCCTGAGAAAAACAGGATTCCCAAAAACAGCACCAGATACCCATACCATTTTACCTTTACCTCTTCTTGTTTCAGATTTTGACTTTCCATACTCCTCTTTGTATGACGGCTACATCATACGCTCCTTTCTTCATTGGTGGTTCACTTTATATCAAGCAAGTTTCATGCCAACTTTTATTCCGCGCTAATTTTCACGGTATTTCCGCATTTTTCTCGCATTTTTTTCTTCCCCTCTCCATAAAAAAATGGGTTTTTACAGGATTCATCCTATAAAAACCCATTCTCATCCTATTACTCTTGCATTCTCTCCGGAAACTCATTATAATTAATGAAGCAGAATCATCCAATTCATCCGGGAGGGAGACCAGTGACGAACAAACGAAAACTGATATTGATCACCTACGACCAGTCCAACGGAACGCACTACCGCCGGGAGCTTTTGGACTTCTTCGGCGACGCCGTGGACATTGAAATCCACACCATATGCGAGGGGTTGGGAAACGGCCTGTCCGGGGACGCCGTTTTAACCCTCTCCCCCATCTCCAACAACCGCCTGACCCCACATTTAAAAGAAGAAATCGAGATCATACACGGCTCCAAGGTTCTGACCAAGGCCGCCTATCAGAGGTTAATGGATCTGCCCAAGGGCACCCGGGCCTTCCTCATCACCACCAACAAAACCGCCTCCTTCGACATGGCCACCTATCTGTATCAGATCGGCGTGAACCATATCGATTTCGTGCCCTTTTATCCGGGCTGCACCAGCGATCCGACTCTGGACATCGCCATCACCCCGGGCCAGACCCGTTTTATCCCTGAACACGTCCGGCAGGTGGTGGACCTGGGATGGCGTCGCATCTCCCTGGACACCTTCATGTCCCTGATGGTGGTGCTGCGCCTGAAAAATGAAGCCCAAATCGAACGCCTCTACCACCTGTCCCGGGATATCATGAGCCATGACTTTCTCACCACGCCCCTGGACAATGTGTCCCGGCTGAAGGATATGCTGTCCATGATGATCGACGAGATCGAGGACGGCATCCTGTTTCTGTCCAACGCCGGAAGGCCCATCTTTGAGAACAACGCCTTCCACTCCATGCTGAACTTAGACCCCGGGCTCCGGCAGTCCCCGGACCTGTTAAACTATCTGCCCGAGGAGCTGACCCGGCAGATGTCGGGGCCGGAGGCATTTGACCACAAAATCATCCACATCGCGGCCACCGGACAGGCTTTCACCCTGTCCAAGCGCAGCTTCTATTACTATAACAACCACAGCGGATTTCTGATCGTGCTCAAGGACGTTCAGAACATCGAAAAGCTGGAGCAAAAGATCCGCCTGGACTCAGTGAAGAAGAAATATACCGCCAAATATACGTTTTCCGACATTCTGGGCGACAGCCGGGCCATGTCGGAGTGTATACGGCACGCCCGGCGCATGGCTGCCACGGACTACCCGGTGCTCATCACCGGCGAAACCGGCACCGGCAAGGAGCTGTTCGCCCACTCCATCCACAACGCTTCCAGCCGCTGTGAAAAGCCCTTTATCGCCATCAACTGCGCCTCCCTTTCCCGGGATCTGCTGGAGAGCGAGCTGTTCGGCTATGAGGAGGGCTCCTTCACAGGGGCCAAAAAGGGTGGAAAAAAGGGCCTGTTCGAGTTCGCCCACACCGGAACAATTTTCCTGGACGAAATCGGAGACATGCCCTTTGACCTGCAGGCCCAGCTGCTGCGGGTGCTCCAGGAGAAGGAGATCCGCAGGGTGGGCAGCACCAGCACCATACCGGTGGACGTGCGGATCATCGCCGCCACCAACCGGGACTTGAAACAGATGATGGAGGAAAATCTGTTCCGAATGGATCTGTATTACCGCATCGGAATGTTCTCCCTCCATCTGCCGCCTCTCCGGGAGAGGCCCGGGGATATTCCCCTGTTGGCCGCCGCCATTCTGTCCCAGGTTCCCGGCTCCCATCCCATGAGCCAGGAGCTTCTTAAGACCCTGTCGGTCCAGACCTGGAGGGGAAATATCCGGGAGCTGAAAAACTGTGTGGAGTACATGGCCTACATGACGGACGGCCCCCTCTCCAGCCGGGACCTGCCCTCCGGCTACGTCCCCGGTCCTGAACCCGGCCCGGCCCGGGAGGTGCCCCCGATCTTTCAGGAGCTGCCCCTGCGCAGCCGGAAGCTGTGCTTTTCCATCTTAAACGCCCTGCGCGAGCGCCCCATGGGCCGGACACGGCTGATGGAAGCTCTGGGAAACAGCTTCACCGAGTACGAGGTGCGGACCATGCTGGAATACCTGACCGGGGAGGGCTGCCTGCTCCCGCGCAGGGGCCGCGGCGGCACCTCCTTAAGCCCTGAGGGAAACCGGATCGTCCTGGAATATTTAAATTCCGGCAAAAACGGATGAGGCCGCTTACCCCCGCCTCAGTCCCCGATCATAAGCATCTGCCCCAGGGTCCGCAGCCAGGTGTTTTTCGTAAACCCGTATTTCAGGATCGTCCGGATGCGTCCGGCCCTCCCCATGCGGGGGATTTCCACAAACGCGTCCAGAAGTTCCTTCTGCTCTCCGCTCAGGCGGTCCGCAAACAGCTCCTGCAGGCACCGGGCCTGGCCGAACATCCTCCGGTAGTTCTCCCTGGCCCCGCTGCCGTCCTCCAGGCGGTCCCGCATCCCCTGCAGATTGTCCCCTTTTTCTGCGCCCAGGGTGTTGGACCCGTGCTGGCGGTAGAGGTAAAGGGGGTCCTTCACCCAGCCGATGGCCCCGAAACAGGAGGCCAGAAGGGCCAGCCAGGCGTCGTGCATCAGACACACCTGCGGAAGGTCCTTTAGCAGCTCCAGCATCGGCCGGTTGATCATCACCGCGCCTCCGGTCACATTGTTCTGGACCAGAAGCTGCGGCAGCGCGGTGCGCTCCGGGGAAATCTTCTGGTATTTAAAAAAGCTGTGGGCCACCACCCGCAGGTTTTCATCCACCACCGCCAGGTCCGAATGGACCAGCGCCGGAGTCCCCGGCTTAAGGCCGGCCTCCAGCTCCTGCATGCACATCAGAAGCTTCTCCGCCTTCTGCGGCAGCCAGACGTCGTCCTGGTCGCTGAGCATAAAGTAGTCCGCTCCGGCCGCGGCCACCGGCAGTTGATCCTTCACGGAACCGCTGTAACCGCATGCGGTAAACTCCTCTGCCGCTGCAGGCTCGCGTCCGGCAGCCGCCACGCCAGGCATGACCTCCGCCCGTGCCAGCTCCGAGAGAAGCCCCAAAAAGTGGGCCGCCGCGCCGCCCGAGGGCTTCTCCCGGCGGATTGCCGTCACTCGTCCCGGGTACCGGGCGCAGTATTCCTCCAGAATTTCCGGCGTCCGGTCCGAGGAGCAGTCGTCGGACACTACAATATGGATCCCACTCTGGCTCTGGGCCAGAATGGAATCCATCTGTTCTCTGATATAAGCTTCACCGTTGTATGCGGCTACCAGCACCGTGATCATGTCTGCTTTCCCTGCGCTTCCCGGCTTCAGCCAAACACGGCCTCCGCCTTCTTCATTGCGGACTCGATTACCTTGTCCATATCATAATACTTATACTCTCCCAGCCTGCCTCCGAAAATCACGTTCTCCTCGTTTGCCGCCAGCTCTGCGTACCTCTGGTACAGGGCCTGGTTCGTTTCGTCGTTGACCGGGTAGTAGGGCTCCATGCCCTCCTCCCAGCTCACCGGATACTCCCTGGTGATCACGGTCCTGGGCTGGGTTCCGAACTCAAAATGCTTGTGCTCGATGATCCGGGTGTAGGGAGTCTCCCGGTCCGTATAGTTCACCACCGCAACGCCCTGGTGGTTCTCCTCGTCCAACACTTCGGACTCAAAGCGCAGGGACCGGTATTCCAGCTTGCCGAAGCAGTAGCCGAAATAGGCGTCGATGGTGCCGGTATAGACCACCGTATCGCCCATCGCGTCGTAGCGGGCCTTATTCTCCAGGTAATCCACACCCGTCTCGATATCGCAGCCCGCAAACAGCTTGTCGATGATCACATTGTATCCGCCGATGGGAATTCCCTGGTACAGATCGTTGAAATAGTTATTGTCATAGGTGTAACGCACCGGCAGCCGCTTGATGATAAACGCGGGCAGCTCCCGGCAGTCCCGGCCCCACTGCTTCTCCGTGTAGCCCTTCACCAGCTTCTCATAAATGTCCCGGCCCACCAGGCTGATGGCCTGCTCTTCCAGGTTCTTCGGCTCCCCGGTCACCCCGGAGCGCTGCTCGTCGATCCTGGCCTTCGCCTGCGCGGGGGTGCACACGCCCCACATCTTGCTGAAGGTGTTCATATTGAAGGGCATGTTGTACATTTCCCCTTTGTAATTGGCCACCGGGCTGTTGGTGTAGCGGTTGAACTCGGCCAGGGAATTCACGAACTCCCACACCTTTTTGTTGCTGGTGTGGAAAATATGGGCGCCGTACTTGTGCACATGGATGCCTTCCACGTCCTCGCAGTACACGTTTCCGCCGATGTGGTCCCGGCGCTCCAGCACCAGGCAGGTCTTCCCCCGCTGCTTCGCGTACCAGGCAAACACCCCCGCGTACAGTCCGCTTCCCACCAATATATAGTCGTAATGCTTCATCTGTTAATCTCCTTTCCGGATCAAAAAACCGGCGGCCACAGCGCAACTGCGGACAGCCTTTTCGCTCCCATCATTGTACTATGCGCGCCGGAAAAAGTAAATCCCCTTATTCCTGGATGACTGCCCGGATGACTGCCCGAATAACCGCCGAATGACCGCCGAATGACCGCCCAAATGGCCGCTTGGGTAATCGCTTGAGTAATCGCCTGGACCACCGCCTGAATGCCTGCCGCCCCGTCCCCCATGCCGCCGTGGGAAAATGCCTCCGGCCCAAAGATCCGGTCCCCGTGAACCTCACAGCATCAACAGCAGAGCCCCTGTGATGAGCACCAGACTGATCACAATGGACAGCGAATTGATCGCGCTGGCCAGACCCACGTCTCCCTCAATCAAACCCGTGTACGCCGGGGACGACGAGGCAATGGGGCTGAAGGCCAGTATCACCAGCGCCTGCCGGTACTCCAGGCCGATGGGAAGCAGAAACATATAGACGGCCGCCAGGGCTGCGGACACCCCGTAGCGAATCCCCAGCGTCTTCACAATCCGGCCGGTCTGGCTTCTGCTCCCCGAAACTTTAAAGCCCACGCCGATCATCAACATGGCCATAAACGAGTTGGCGCCGCCTACGATTCCGCTGAAATTCACCACGCATTCCGGCAGCCGCCAGTGCAGCAGGGACAAGATAGTCATAAACAGGTATGTGTCGAAGGGCACGGACCGCAGCATGGTCCTGACGATATTCCGCACGGAAAATCCGCCCTTCTCCCCCTTGGCGATCACCGCCAGGCTGTACGAGCCGCCCAGGCAGACAAAAGCGTTGCCGGTGTCGAACAGGCTTGTGGCCGCCACCCCCATGGGCCCCAGAAATCCCTGGGCGAAGGGCATGGTAAAATTGCCGATGTTGTAACCCGACAGATTCAGGATATCGAACGCCCGCGAATCCCGGCTCTTATGCGCATTGAGCGCCAGAGCCAGCAGGATCAAAAACGCGCCCCCCAGAAATCCAGGCAGCGCCAGCCCCAGCATGGAGGGGTCCAGCTCAATTCTCGAAAAATTGGTCACAATCGCCGCGGGCAGCGTAATCTTTAACACGATCTTTGACAACAGGCCAAAATCGCTCTCTTTAAAAAAGCCGGCCCGCCTGAGACAATCCCCCATTGCAATGATTGCCACAAACGAGGCGGCTTTCATCAATATCTCCGCCATCTCTTCCTCCCCATTCCGGAGTGTTTTGCTCTGTCAGCACTGAACCGTTTCCCGGAATCTTATTTGACCCGATGGGCTAAATCGTAAAAAGCGAATTTGTCCGGCCTGTGCCTGGACTGGGTGAACTCAAACATCACGCCGTCCGCGTTGTAGGTCATGCTGCTGACCACCGCAAGACAGTTGTAATCCCCCAATTCCAGATACATCTCGTCGATCTGGCTGGCCCGCTCCACCGTCACCTTGCGCTTGGTGGTCACGATGTTTTCCCCCAGCTCCTGCTCCAGATAAGCATAGATGGACTGCTCCGCGATCTCCGGCGTCAGGTCCCGGGCCACCTCCTTCAGAAAATAGTTGTGGTCCAGAATCAGCGCTTCCCCGTCAATGTATCGAACCCGCTGGATGTAGTAGATCTCCTCCCCCACCGGGAAGGTGGTCCTGGCGCTGATCCGCTGGTCAACCGTCAGCTCCGCAAAGCACACCACCTTTGTGCGGTATTCTTTCTGATTGCGGGCAACGGCCTCCTTCAGGCTCTCGATGCCGCTCAGCATAAACTCCGAAAGCTGGCCCGGCTGGTAAATAATCCGCACGCCCTTGCCGTGCAGGCTCTGAACGTATCCCTCGTCCGCTAGCCGGCCGATGGCCCGCCGCACCGTATTGCGCGAACAGCCATACTCCTTCACCAGCGTATTTTCCGAGGGGAGCAGCTCCTGAAAACCGTACTCCTGCTGCTCGATCCGCGTTCTGAGCTCGGCGTATATCTGATCATATTTTGTTTTGGCCATGTTTTTTGTCTCCCAACTTGTTTATACAACCAATCCTATCATATTTCTTGTTCTATGGCAAGTCTGGGGTGGAAGAAGAAGGGGGCGGAGATGGGGGTACTGGGAGCGCGGCGGCGGGCACTGCAGGCACGATGGCAGGTACTGGGAGCGCGGCGATATACACTGGCGGCACCCCCAAGCTACCGCAGCAAAAGCCCCCCAATGGCCCACAGCGCAGCCAGATGGACCGGGTAAAACCAGTAGTAGAACAGCTTGTGGCGGATCGTTCCCCGGCGTCCATTGTACAGGCAGATCAGCAGTCCGGCCGCCGCCACCCCGATCAGGACTTCAAACGGCATGGTCATGAGACCGAACAGCAGCACTGTCAGAAACAGAAGCATCCGGCTGTCCCGCGCCAGATACAGGATCAGAATCAACACCGTGCCTGTCCAGCCGTAATCCACCCGCAAAACCTGTCCAACCGCTCCCGCCACCAGCATCACCGCTCCCCAGGCAAACAAACGGACCTCCCCGTCGAGCCGTTCCGCCCTGCGCATAAACCGCAGCCCCACCAGACCGATGGCCAGGGTCCAATAGATATTTTGGGCCTCAGGCTCAAACAGCGTCCCCGTGACCGCCACGTCAAAGGGAATCTCCGAGATCAGCGCGAACAGAATCAGATTCCGCAGATAAACCCCGTAATGCCTGGTGTGCAGAAAGCCCTGAACCAGCAGGAAGCAGTACACCGGAAAGGCAATCCGGCCGAAGATCCGCAGCCCCAGTATCACCCGCATCAGAAGTCCATAAACCGCCGGAACCACAGGCAGGGCCGCCCAGGCGTGATCCATCCGATACAGCAGTCCGTTTTCCAGAAACACCACCGCAAAATGGTCCGCAAGCATGGAAATGACCGCAAACCGCTTAAGCGCCGCTCCGCTGAGCCCTCTCCCCGTCCATTTCCCGGCTTTGACCGGTACCTCTCTCTCCATCACTTCCCAGCTCCCTTCCTGTCCCTCATCTGTACTTCAGTTTAATACCTGAGGCGCCATCCGTCAATCCGCAGACAGCCGGTCGTTCCACATGCCGCCTTGCCCGTACGCGGTGGCCCACCGGCCCACTTCTGCCTCCCGCTACCGTCCAAAATCCGTTTTTACTCACACGAAAACAGGTATCGATTCCGATTTCTCTTCCTCGATACCTGTTTCCTCTTCTGTTCTTACTCTGTTCAACTGGTTTTCCATTTACAGATATTGTCTGATTGATTTTCACCTTTTTGTGATCAAATTTCGTCTTTATAATACTTTCTCGTCATATTATAAATCCGTTTCCGTTCCTTGATCATTACTTCGGTTTTTGAAAATGAATGAGTACAATTCTGGATTTGGTTTCCTGTTATGAACATTTCCTTGAACAGATTTCCTATGCTTTGTTTTTATTATAATTCTTCAATTATAATAAAAACGAAAGTCCTCTTTTATACCTCCTTTTTTTATTTTCACTTCTTTTGTTAGTTATAGTATACGGGTTATCCCGTATTTTGTCAATACTTTTCTTTTATAAAATCAATATTTTTAGTTTTATAATCAAAATATTATGAATATTCTGATTATTTACGTGCAGTTTCATATCCGCTCAGCAGCCTGACCTTGTCGCCACAGGCGGCATAGGGGCAGCCGAATTGGCTGCCCCATACCTCTTATAATTCACGGTTCCAACACAATTTTAGTGCCCCAGAAGTTCAGCCATATTTCCTCTTTCGAGATATAAATATCCCCCAAGGCAGCCCCCGTGCTATACGTTCCGTCACTGTATGTGACCTCTATGATCGGGATATCCACGTTGTATACGCGCAAGACTCCCTTTTTTTCTTCCACAACCTTATGTGTTTCCTCCTGAACTCCTTTCAGAAGGATATCTCTTTCATTTGTACAACGCACGAACGCCGTATATGGGTCCCCATTATACGGATATTCCAGATACATCCTGCAGGGCTGTCTCCCACCATTTGTATGCCCCTCAAAGGTATACTCCTTTGCGATATGAAATCCCAAAGAAGCATTGTCGTCTCCATTCTGCGGGATTTTATCGCCGTCATCATCGATCCCGCTCACGCGGAGAAAGGTAAGCATAGAAGAACTGGAAAACTCCAGCTTGTTTGGCTGAATCAGTAAACTTGCGTTGAGCATTCGCATAAAGGGATATTCTTTGGAGATATAATCCTGATTCATATATAACGGCACCTGAATCTGTTCAATTTTCAGTCCCCCGGACTCCCGTTCCGACACCGGACATACTCCTTCAAAAACATGATCTTCCCCTGTATCGTGGATATTTTGAATGCGCACAAATGCTTTCGCCGGGTCCCCCTGATAAGGATGCCGCAACGTCATATTACAGTTTCCTTTCTTATTACTGTCATCATATTCCACCCAAAACACACCGCTGAAATCCCATGTTTCACGTTCTGTTTCCGGATCAAATTCGTTCCATAACAGGTAAGTAAACGCAGGAGCCTTGCCGGAAGGCTGATTAAACGCAGCTAGTACACAGCCGTCGATTGCATATGTATAATACTTCATCTTCACATTCGACTGGTAGTCGCATCTCAATATCTGAAGCCCCTCCTGATTGGCAATCACTTGATTGCTGATCTGGTCATTTGTAATGGTATGGCTAAATGCCCGCCTTTCCACAAACATTTTATTCGTATCAAATGCCTCTTCCAAATACGCCTGACTGGAGTCAAAAATAAAATCATTTATAATCTCTGCGTCCACCGGCGTGCTGCCCGACGCAATTTCCCCAAAATCCGGGCAAGTCCAGCACATAGTCCCAGCATCAAAAATAAATTTAGCAGTTATGCTGAATTCAATACTTTTCTCTATGGTTTTTGTATTCATGCAATCGTAATAGCCATTGCGATTCACTGCCAGAATTTGTACCTGAGCCCAATCATGCGCCTGTTCAAGAACGTTTACCTGTTTCACATAAAATGGTTCTGTAAACATAGCGGCAATACGTTCTCCGCTAACAGCGCCGCTGTATACAAACCGTTCCTGATTCTCGTTTAATGGTTCACGCTTTGTCAATTCCCATTGGTTTTTGCCCTGGTATTTATAAACCACATGTTCAAAAACCGTTCCCTTTAAGGAATCATCCTCCACTTCAATCTGAAACCATCCCTCATAAAGTCCCTTCTCAGTGTTCTGCCTCATCTCTTTTGCGGATATAGCCGTTAATTTATGTGCCTCATACACGGTCTGCATATCGACTCCGACAGGGCCATCCACCTGGTAGGTTATCTCCCGCGTATATCCATATTGGTTCAAATCCGCTAAAATCCGGCGATTATCCGGTTTTTTATCCCTGGCGGCTATTCCAATCAAAATCGCGATAAAAGAGATACCGGCCAGCACCGCGATCCCCAAAAACCTTCCTTTATGTTTTGCTTCGCGCTTTGTTTCATGGGCAGTCTCAACCATCTCCCTGTCTGCTTTTTCACCACAATACGGACAAAAATTAGCATCCTGCGCCAGCTCTTTTCCACATTTTTGGCAAAACATAAGCCCTCCTCTATCCCATTCTCTTGGATGTCCGTAAAAAACCGCCGCAAGCCCCTCACACCCACAGCCTTCCGGCCATATCAGAAGCTTGCGGCGGCTAACCTTTTATCAATACATTTCCGCCTAATACAACATAATCACATTCGTCTTCCGAATCGACACCTCTACCTCCTCCCCTACTTCCAGCAGCGAGTGCTTCTCAAACATCACATCCGAGTTAATATCGATGTCATGGCAGCGCACCGTGTAGCGGACCAGGTTGCCGTGGGACAGGCTGTTGACAATGGTTCCTTTGGCGTAGTACCGAGGAGCGGGGGCGGAAGTCTCGTAGTTGAGCCGCACTACCTCCGGCCGGATGGCCACGTCCGGGGCGTCCGTATCCTCGCCGCACAACTTCTTAAACTCCGCGGCGGTGAAAATATTATAGCTGCCGATGAATCCCGCGGCGAACCTTGTCCTGGGCGCCGTGTACATTTCCGTGGGCGTGCCGGACTGCTCGATCCGTCCGTCGTGGAACAGGTGGATCTCGTCGGACATGACCATGGCCTCGTCCTGGTCGTGGGTCACGAAAATGGTGGTCATATTGAATTCCTTCTGGATTCTGCGGATCTCGATCTGCAGGCTGTGGCGCAGCTTGGCGTCGATGGCGCTGAGCGGCTCGTCGAGGAGCAGCACCTTGGGCCCGGTCACAATGGCTCTGGCCAATGCCACGCGCTGCTGCTGGCCGCCGGAGAGCTGGGCCGGATACTGGTCGATCTTCTCCTCCAGCCCCACCACCTTCAGCATTTCCTTCACCTTCCGCTCCACCTCGTCCTTGGGGCTCTTCTGCATGTTCAGGCCGAAGGCCACGTTCTGGTACACGCTCATGTTGGGGAACAGGCTGTACTGCTGGAATACCATTCCGATATTCCGGTTTCTGGGCGTCACATCCGTGATGTCCTTTCCGTCCACATACACCTTGCCGGTGGTCACTTCCTCCAGCCCCGCCAGACAGCGGAGCAACGTGCTCTTGCCACAGCCGGAGGGCCCCAGCAGGGTAGCCATGTGGCCCTTCTCCACCCCCATGGTGATCCCTTTCAACACTTCGTTGTTGCCGAAGCTCTTATGTACATCCTCAAACTGTATATATCCCATACGCTTCTACTCCTTTACCTTCCGGCTCCGTTTGGCCGAGTCTCTCTTCTGCAAATGCAATACCAGCAGCGTGATCAGGAAAGTGGTGATCATGATGATCACGAACACCGCGCTTGCCTTTGTGCTGGAGTGCTTCATCTCCAGGAATAAGTAAACCTGCACATTTTTGAAGGATGTCCCCGCAATGTTCCGAACCAGGACATAATCTCCGAAAATGATTCCCACCGCCAAAAGGGAGGATACCGTGATGCCGGAAATAATATTGGGCACCACCACCCGGAAAAAGCCGTAAAGCTTGGTGCAGCCCAGCATCTCCGCCGCCTCCAGAAGCATTTTCATGTTGACCGCCCGCATGCTGTTGCGGATGCCCTGGTAGATGTAGGGGAGAATGATAATGCAGTAGGCCCCCGTCAGCATGATGATCCGGTTGCTGAGGAACGTAGGCGAGCCGGCATACAGGGAAATGATGCTGACTGAAAGGATAACGCCCTGGATCATGTAGGGGATCATGCACAGCAGCTGGACGTATTTCTCCAGTTGCGGAAAATAAATGGTCGTGACAAACAGCGCCAGCAGAACCAAAAGCACCGTCAGCGCGATGGGAATCACGCAGATGATCAGGGTGCGCAGAAGGGACATCAGGAAGTCCTTTTCCGTCAGCAGCTGCACATAATGTATCATTTGAAAATGCTCCGGCAGCAGACTGGTCCATTTTTCAAATGCGGAGTAAACCGCGGTCACAAACAGGGGGATCAGCAGATAAATCATGACCAGCGCAATAAAAATGACCGCAGCCGTATTTTTCTTCTTCATCTTGCCACCCCTTTCCTGCTCCTGTTGGTGATTGCGTTATTGATTAAAATGGCGCATACCATCAGAATCATCATGATTACGGAAAGGGCGCCGCCCATTTCCTTTCTCTGGGTGACGTCGCCCACGAACATACCGGACACATTGATGGGCAGCAGGGCGTAGTTGTTCATCAGCAGGGCGTAAGCCGTGGCGTAGGCGGCCAGGGCGTTGGCGAAAAGCACGCTGACGGTTCCCAAAATGCTGGGAAGCAAAATCGGAACGCCGATTTTATACCAGAACTGCGCGTTTCTGGCTCCCATCAGGGTAGCCGCTTCCTGCCATTCATGGCGGATTCCCTCGAATGCCGGGATCAGAAGCAGTGTGGATAAGGGGATCTGGAAGTACACGTAGATCAGCCGCAGGCCCCCCGATGTGTAAAGGTTGTAATTTGCAAGGGCGTCGATCCCAAAATCCTTGCCGAACTGAACCATCAGGCCGGAATTGCCTAACAGGATCATGTACGCAAATGCCAGGGGCACGCCTGCAAAGTTGGACGTCATGTTCAATACTGTCAAAAATGCATTTTTAATCTTGCTGCCATTTCCCACCTGGTGGACTGCCATTCCCCCGAAAAACGCGATGATGATACCGATGATGGATGACGTTAAGGATATCAGGATACTGTTGATGATGGCCCTCTGGTACAGCGCCTTGGTGAAAATATCCTTGTAGTGCTCCAGCGTGAATCCAAAGGACCCCTCGGGCATGAAGCTGTTGAAAATAATCATGATTAACGGGATCAGTTCAAAGAGGAATGTCACAACTATAAACGGCAGTAATGCCAGCAAGTATATCCTGTTTTTGTTTTTTTTCATACGATCATTCCCATTCCGTCGTTGTGCATCGACTTACAAATCAGGGATATGGCACGGTCTATCCGAATCCCCGTTTTCAGAAGCCGGGAAGCGGAAACTGCTTCCCCTTCCCGGCCGTTTCATTGAATACAATGGGCCGCCTGCAAAGCTGGCGTGCGATTGCTGGAGGCAATGGGCCGCTTGCCGGCGATTGTCCAGTTACTGGCTCATCAGCGGGATGATCTCTTCCTGCCAGGTCTGGGCGATCTTCTCACAAACCTCGGCGTATTTGGCGGGATCGGTCACCGGCACGGAATTCTTGGTCTGCTCCTGAGGGATGGTCTTGTCCTGAATCTCCTGGGGAACCACAAAATCCGTTCTGGTGGGGATTGCGCCCGCGATGGCTAAGTTGGTCTGTCCCTTGTCGCTGAAGATATATTCTCTGGCGAGAGCCGCGGCGTAGGGATGAGGCGCGTATTTGTTGATGATGGAGGCGTATCCGCTCATGATGGAACCGTCGGAGGGCACGCACACGTCAAATTTGTAGTTGGGGGTCTGATCCCGGTAGGTCAGCGCGTTGTAGCTCCAGGTTACACCCACTTCCACTTCGCCTGCCTGGATTCTCTGTAACAGAATGTCGCCCTGGTCGATCCGTCCGGCTTTTGCCATTTCTTTCCAGAACTCAAAGGCGGGATCCAGATTGTCCATGTCACCGCCGAAGGCATAGGCTGTGGCCAGCACGTTGCCCTGTCCGGTGGCTCCGGTCACCACGTCGCCGATGGTCAGCTTGTAGTCGCCCTTTCTCACATCGTCCCAGCTCTTGGGCGGGTTGGACACCAGGTCCGTGTTGGTGATAAACGTAGTTGCGCCGGTGTAGGCGATCATCCAGTGGCCGTCGGGATCCTTTGCCCAATCCGGCACGCTGTCCCAGTAGCTGGTCTTGTAGGACTGGGTGACGCCCTTCTCCTTGGCCTCGGGGCCGAACTTGTGGCCCACGTCGCCGATGTCCTTGGTGGGCGCGTTCTTCTCCGCCTCGAACATGGCGATCTCCTCGCCGGAGCTCATATCCGTGTCGTTGTGCTCGATGCCGTACTCAGCCTCGATGCCGTCCCAGGTTCCCTGCCAGTTGGCCCAGGAGCCGGGCATTCCAACGGACTCCAGCTTGCCCTCTTTCTTGGCTTCCTCGATAATCTTATCAAGGGACGCAGCGTTCAAATCCACCGCTTCCGCCTTCTTGCTTCCTCCGCAGGCTGCCAGCTGCAATGCGATTGCCGCACACAGTGAGATTCCAACTGCCTTCTTTAAGCTTTTTTCCATAGACTTCCTCTCCTTTCATTGAGCGCCCTGCGATATCGTTCCGGGCCTTCACCCGTTCTGTCCCGCAGAAGCTTGTTCCGTTTGCAGAAACTCTGCAAATTCCACTATTCCCTCTCCGGTCACACTGGAGACAAGAAACACCTTTTGGACCCCCGCCAGCTCCAACAGCTCTCTGGCCCGGGCCTTTGACGCCTCGTCCGGCGCGAGATCGGTCTTTGTGACAACTCCCACGGCCGGCGCGCCGAACATGGACGCCTGGCCGGGCGAGAAGCTGCACTCCCCGTCCACACAGCTCTGGAGAAATACGATCAAATCCGCATCCACCGCGGTGACCGTAAGTCCCCGCATCAGCCTTCTGTTTTCCGCATATTCTCCCGGCGTGTCGATGGCCTGCCCGATGATCTCCACCGTCTGCGTCTTTTTATACACCAGCGGGTCCCCCACCAGTCTCTGGCAGAGCGTGGTTTTCCCACAGGACACGCGTCCAATCATGATTACCCGTTTCATTTTTCCTCACGATCTTGTGATCTCAGTGGGCGTAAATTTCAGGGTGTGTTCCAGAACATCCAGAACCGCTTTCAGCGAAGCTTCCACGCTGGCCACGTCCCCGCAGATCACCAGGGACCCTGAAAACCGGTCCACGAACACCAGGCTGACCTCCGCCGCCTTGACGGCCACGTCCGCGCCGATGATCGCCGCCTCGCTGGGCGTGATGGTGAGAATCCCCAACGCCCCTCTGACGTCCCCCACAACTCCCAGCTTCTTGTAGATATCTCCGTCCGGGTTGGCGATCAGATGCGCCATGGTCACCTGCTTGCCGGGAACAAATTCCTGTATAATCCGCTGTTTATTCTGAAATTCCATCCGGTTGCCCTCACATTAAACTCTCAAAAATAGCCCTCCTGGGGTTGGGGATCACAACGCTTGACACCACGATCCCATCCTCGGCCGCCCTGGCAAGCCCGGCCTCCACCGCCGTTTCCACCGAGGCCACTTCCCCGGTCAGCACCACGAAGGATTTGCCGCCGATTCCGGTTCCCAGGCGCACGTCCATCAGATCCACCTCGGCCGCCTTCACAGCGGCGTCCGCCCCATATACCGCGGCGGTGATGGTAAAATACTCCATCACGCCCAGGGCGTTCACGTCCACCGGCTCCACCGACATGTTGATGGCCTTTATCACCTGCGGGTGCACCCGGGGAATCACCACCGAATCCACCACAAAATGGCCGCCGGTCTGTTTTCCGGCCTCCAGAGACGACGTCACCGCCGCCACCTCCCCGGAAAAGAGCACCGTATATTTGCCAGGACAGCCTGCTTTGGCGTACAGCAGGCGGGTGTCCGCGGTCTTTAAAATCCGGTCCGCGGCTTCAATCCCCCTGGCAATGCTGTTCAGTTCCAAAAATCCTATGGCTTCCAAGGCCATCACCCCCTCGCCTCAATCACAATATAGTCCGTCACCTTTGTCACCACACCGCCGATACCGGCGTGTATATCAGCCCCCAGCTTTCCCTCCGGGCAGCGGGCGATCAGCTGGCCCTCCCGGACCCGGTCCCCCTCCTGGACCACCGGCTGCGCCGGCGCTCCCATGTTCTGCCGCAGGGAAATCCGCACCGTGGAAGGCGCGGCTTCCGCCAGAGTGTCAATTTCAAAGTCGTAATAGTCCAGCACCCCGGACCTGGCCGCCGCCCGTTTGGTGGGCAGCTTCCGGTTTCTCCGCTCAGGATCGGCCTCCCAGAGGGCCTCACGACGCTCATAGGGGATACCGGCCTTTCTCATCTCGTCCCGGATCAGCGCGTTGATCCTGCGGGGCGTCAGCCCCATGGGGCAGGCGTACTGCTCGCAGACCCCGCACTGGCAGCAGATAGCCGCCTGGCGCACTGCCGGATCGTCCAGCAGGGACGGGATATCGCCGCCCGCCGCGAACCGCCGCATGATCTTGTGGGGTTCCAGGGGATGGCCCAGCAGATTCCTGGGACAGAGCTGGGTGCAGTAGCTGCACTGGATACAGGCCGCCGAGGCCAGACGTTTCATCCGCCCCACCGGCGTTTTCGACAGGACGCTCAGATAATGGTCCTCGTCCAGCACGATGATGCCAGAGGTGGTCTTGGTCACCGCCGCCTCCCTGGCCTCCTCGTAGCCCATGACCTTTCCCATCATGGGGCCGCCGTCTATGACGCAGTAGCGCTCCTCTTTGCTTCCTCCGGCCAGACGGATGCACTCCTCAAATGACGTTCCCACCGGCGCTCTCACGATGGTGGGGCGCTTGACCTCACCGGTTACGGTGATGTATTTCTTCGTCAGGGGAATCCCGTCCATGGCGTCGCTGATGGCGTTCATGGTAGCCAGGTTGGACACCACCGCCCCCACGTCCAGGGGGATTCCGGCGGGCGGAACCACCCGCTCCGTCACCTCGTACACCAGAACCTGCTCGTCTCCGGCGGGGTAAAAGCTGTCTAAGGGGAAGAGTTCGATGGGGACGGTTCCTTCCCCCACCAGCGCCGCCTCCAGGGCCTTCCATTCCTCCGTGTACGCGCGCTTCAGCGCGATCACGCAGTGCTTTGCCCCCACCATCCGGGCCACAGCCCCGGCCGCACGGACCACCCGTCCGGCATTGTGGCGCATCAGGTAGCGGTCGGTCCGCAGAAGCGGCTCGCACTCGGCCCCGTTGACGATCAGCCACTCCACCCGGCAATCCAGTTTTTTACCGGTCGGAAACCCGGCGCCTCCCAGGCCTACAACCCCGGCCCGGACAATCTGCTCCAACAATTCCATCCCGCTGCGCCCCCTTTTCGTTTACCATTTCTTTTCCCGTTCCGTCTCCACCGTGTCGATAATGCCCACGATGGCCGCATCGATGGGAAGGCTGTCGCTTCCGGCCGCCCGGCGGGCGGTGCTTCCGCTGACCACGATCACGTCCTCGCCGATTCCGGCTCCCACCAGATCCGCGGCCACCAGCTCTTCCTCCGTTACAATCCCGTCCCTGCAGGCTCTCAGCACCATCAGCTTCATGCCTTCCAGCGACGATTCCTTCTTAGTCGCCCAGATATGGCCCACAACCCTGCAAATCTGCATGTCTACCAGCCTCCTCCCAAACGCCGCCCGGCGTCCTCATTACACAAATACCAGATTCCGCCCCGCGTGAAGGAATATATCCTTCGCCGACGGCGTGATAACCGTGCCCTTTCGCACCGCGATGTCGCCCTCGCCGGTTTCCACCAGCTTGCGCGCCAGCGCCTCCGTAATCACGCCGCTCGGCAGGTCGGCCCCGGGCGCCGCGTGTTTCTCATACTTGTCGATCACCGTGGTTCCCTGCACCAGCTTGATTCCGTAGCTCTGCAGCGTTCTCACGTAACCCTCCAGCAGCTGGTAGAAAGCCCGGCTTCCCCGTCCCGCGTGCTTGCGGTGGGTCAGGGCCACGTCGTACAGAAAAATCTCCGTCCCGTGCAAAAGTCCCTCGATCACCGCGCAGGCCGCCGCATCCGAATCCCTGCCCAGGGCAATGTCCGCCAGCTCCATCCTGGTGATCCCGGTGATAAAAATTTTCTCGTAAGGGGTGATATCCCCCTTATAGGTATCCAGACTCCTCAACTGATACTGCCGTCTCACGGCCGGGGGCAGCTTATCCGCCTCGCCGATCACCAGCGCGTCGGGGCAGCAGCTTTTATCTTCCGGCTCTTCCTCGTCCATTCCCAGCATTTTCATCACTTCCCTGGTAATGAACTCAACCATCTGTTCTTTGGTTAAATCCGCCATCCGCTCCCCTCCTCTCTACGGAACGATGGTGCCTCTGGAATTTTTTCCCAGGCAGCACGCGTTCGCCTCGTCAAAATCGATGTGCATGGCCAGCGCAAACCGGTCGCTGACCCGGACGATCACATGCTCGAACACGACCGTCCGATCTCCTTCCACCCGGACCTTCACCTCCTGCCGGTCCGTCACGCCAAACCGCGCGGCGTCCTCCGGTCTCATGTGGATATGGGCTCTGGCCGCGATCACGCAGCCCTTGACCCACATCGCCCCCTGCGGTCCGATCAGGCAAATATCTCCGGCTCCGTTTAAGTTCCCCGACAGGTTCACCGGCGCTTTGATTCCGAGCCTGCGCAGGTCGGTCAGGGACATTTCCACCTGAACCGCGCTCCGCTCGGGGCCCAGCACCGCCACACGGCCCAGTTCCCCTTTGGCGGTGGCCAGCCTCAGCCTCTGCCCGCTCAAAAATTCACCCGGCTGGGACAGCTGCCGATCGCAGGTCAGCTCCGTCCCCGCCCCAAACAGCGTCTCCACCGCCTCCCTGGTCAAATGGACGTGGTTGGCCGACGCCTCCACCGGAAAGGACAAGTCCCCGCTTCCGGTCAAATTATCCTGGTACTGCTCTACAACTCTGCGGATCACCGCCTCCAACTCCTGCCGGTTCATAGTCCGCCTCCCCGCTGCTTTGCCACCTGGCGGCAGAACAGGATATAGGCTGCGCTGCTCAGGCGGTTCATCTCCTCAATGATGTCGGGACGCTCCCCTGGAAATGCCGCCACGGCCCCAAGCTCCGCCTCCCGTATCCGGGTGCGCAGGGTGTTTAACATCAGCGCCATCCTTCCCATCCGGTAGTCCGGAATGGGATGGTCGATCCCAATCTCCTCTTTTACATGATGCGAAACATAGCGCAGCCGGTCGTGGTCGTACCCGAACAGCGGCTTTTGCGCCAGCGGTTCATCCCGCACCTCCGCGCCCAGAACGTCCCGCACACGGTTCAGGAGTTCGCCAAGGCAGCCGCACAGCTCTGCATTTCCCTGCTCGCAAGCCTGCGCCTGGCACTCCAGGACATGGGCTTCCAGACTGTCTAACTGTCCTCTGAAGGCGATTCTGGGATCGGTCTTTTTCACCAGCCGGTTTCCCCGCAGATGGGTCATGTCCTCGGGCTTCTCCCGGTATCCCTTTCCCGTCACCGCGTCCACATAGGTGTAGGAGCCGTTTTCTCTGATCTCCGTCCGGCTCATGGACCGGCCGGGGCCCGTCTGGGCTGTTTTCAGCTCGATTCCCCGCTTTTTCAGGTATTCCCTGGCTGTGGGCGTGACTACGGTGTCCTTTGAAACGGTGTAGCTCCGGGTTCCCGCCGGGATCAGCTCCGAACGCAGAACCGCTTCCGTCAGAATCTTCTGCACGCGCTACGCCTCCCTTCTGAAATGCAGCCTCGTCTTACCGGTCGCTGCTCTGCAGTGTGGGAAGAATAAACTCCACCTCCGGATGGGGACGCGGAATCACGTGCACGGACACCAGCTCGCCGACCTTAGCCGCCGCGGCCGCCCCTGCGTCCGTGGCCGCCTTCACGGCACCTACGTCTCCGCGTACCATAACGGTCACCAGACCGCCGCCCACATGTACCTTGCCGATCAGCGACACGTTCGCCGCTTTAACCATGGCATCCGCCGCCTCAATCGAGCCCACCAGTCCTTTCGTCTCCACCATTCCCAATGCCAATAATGTCTCAGCCATATTCGTTATCCTCCATTACACTTTTTATTTTGTTGCCATTAATCTGGCTATTACCTGCTTTGTGATCTGCTCCACCGCCTCGCGGGTAAGTTCGCCGGTGGAAACGCTGCTGTTCTGATCCGCCCGGCTTACGCTTGCCGCGCTGCCATGCTGGTCCGCCCAGCTCCCGCCCGACGCTCCGCCATGTCGGTCCGCCCAGCTTCCGCCCGACGCCCCGCCATACCCGGCCGCCCGGCCGTTCGGCCCGGCTCCCGCCGCCGGAGCGTTTCCGTCTCTCAGTTCCTCCAATTCCCGCACGCCCCATGCCATCCGCCGGATATTGATCAGGTTCATGGGTGTAATATTATCGCTAGTAGAGCTTCCGCCCACGGAGCCGCAGCCCAGGGTCAGGGCCGGAGCCAGATTCGTGGTGGCGCCCACTCCGCCCAGCGCGCCCGGGGTATTGACCAGAAGCCGTGACACCGGCTTTTTCAGTGCAAACTCCCGGATTACCTCCTGGTTTTTGCTGTGGATGGTCATGGTGTGCCCCGCCCCCTCGTTCTGGAGGATGGCGATACACCGGTCGCACGCCTGCTCCCAGCCCGGCTCCACATAAAACGCCAGAATGGGACAGAGCTTTTCTCTGGAGTAGGGATTTTTCTTCCCCACCTCCGTCTGCCGGGACAATAGCACCCTGGTTCCCGCGGGGATGCGGATGCCCGCCATATCTGCGATGGCCTGGGCCGATTTCCCCACAATCCTGGGATTCATGGTCCCGTTGGCCCGCAGCATAAAGCCGCCCACCTGTTCGGACTGCTCCGGCGTCATAAAATAACCGCCCTGCCGCTCCAGCTCCTGAACCACCGCCTCCTCGATACACCGTTCCGTCACAACGGACTGCTCGGAGGCGCAGATCGTACCATTGTCAAAGGTCTTGGAGTCGAAAATCCGCTTCACCGCCAGCGGAATATCCGCCGTCCGCTCGATAAAGGCCGGTCCGTTTCCCGGTCCCACGCCGATGGCCGGATTCCCCGAGGAATACGCCGCCCGCACCATGGCCTCCCCGCCGGTGGCCAGGATCACTCCGATGGAACGGTTTTTCAGCAGCTCGTTTGTGGCCTCCATGGTGGTCAGGCGGATACAGCCCACCATTCCCTCCGGCGCCCCCGCCTCCCTGGCGGCCCTTTTGATGATCTCCACCGTCTCCAAAATGCATTTCTTCGCATTGGGATGGGGGCTGATCACAATGGAATTGCCCGCCTTGACGGATATAATCGTCTTGTACATCACCGTGGAGGTGGGATTTGTGGAGGGAATCAGCGCCGCGACGATCCCCACGGGAACCCCGATCTCCATCAGTCCCTTGTCCCGGTCCTCCCGGATAATCCCCACCGCGGTCATGTCCCGCACGCTCTCCCAGGTGATGGCGCTTCCCAGCTGGTTCTTCAGCACCTTATCCTGCCACACCCCAAAGCCGGTTTCCTCCACCGCCAGTTTGGCCAGCCGCTCCGACTGGGCGGCGCAGGCCCCGGCAATGGCCCGGCAGATATCGTCCAGCTTTTTCTGCGGAAACTCCCTCAGCTTAACCTGAGCCTCCTTTGCCTGCCGGATCAAATCCCTGACTTCCTGGATTGATTCCAGATCTCTGTCCAAATAATCACTCCCCTCTCACCTCAGAACGAAACCGGATCAGACGCCACTTTGCACACGGCCCGGCCGAACGCCTCGCAGGCCCTCCGGCAGGAAGCCTGCGTTCCGGTCAGAAGCCCTCCGCCAAAGTTGGTCTCCGTGGGCGGACCGTAGAATACCTTCATCTCCACCCTGGCCTCCTTCAGCGCCGCGTCCAATCCCATCACCGCCTCCACCGGCGGCGCGATCAGATAGGCGATCGGCCTCCCGGCTTCGATTCCCGCCATCTTTGACAGGTAGGTGCCCGACTGTGAAATGCAGTGGGCGAAATAACACACGCTGTCGTCCTTTGCGGCGCTGTAGAAAAACGCCTGATTCTTTATGTAATCCAATGCCGCCTCCAGCCCGCTTTTCACCTGGGCCGGATCCGGCGCCGACAAAATCCCGATAAACTCCCCCGCCAGCCGCGTGGACGCATTGGTAGAACCCGCGTACATGCTGGTGGCGTAGGCTACAATCACATCCGCCTTCTTAGTGGCCTCGTCCAGCGCCGCGTAGGACACGTCGTCGCAGTCCGTGGTCAGGATTCCCAGGCTCCGGTGGCCCGGAAATACCTCCAGCTTCTTAAGCAGCTCCGGCTCCGCGTTGGGTATGATCTGCGCGCTGAGCACATTTGTGCGAATGGCATCTCCCGTCATCCAGGCCCCTCCTTTCCGCGGCGGTCAGTGCTTTAAATCCACCCCGCTGGCCTTTTCCTTCAGTATGGTTTCAATCAGCTCCGCCACGTAGGCTCCCGCCTCCACCGCGCTGGTGCCTCCGCTGTAGATGTTGGAGACCACCGTCCGCCTGGCTTCCGGCTGCCCTACAACGGCCTGATAACAGATGTAGGCGCTCATACTCTCCGCCGTCCCCAGCCCGGGCCGTTCCCCGATCAGGATACAGACCACCTTGGGGTGCAGCAGCTCCGAGACGGCATCCTCCACCGCAACCCGGCCGAACTTGACAAATATGGCCGGTCCGGTGCTGATGCCCCGCATGCTCAACCCATCCTCAATCACGGGGAGAATATTTTCCAGGTTCGCCTCAATAGCCTTGGAGGAAAGTCCGTCCGAAGCGATCAGCTGCACATCCACGCCCGCCTTGCAGGCTGAGACAAGCTTCTGCTGCGCCTCCTGGTCCAGCTTCCGCCCCAGGTCCGGCCTGGTAATGTGCTCGTTGCGGTCCCTGCACATGGACTGTACGGACACCAGCTTCAACCGGTCAATCAGCCCCTCGTCCACATCGGAGAACACCGAATCCCTGGCCAGCGCATGGTCGGCCCGCAGCGTCAGCCACGTCCTGGTGCGCTCCCTTGGCCCCGCCTTTCCCACGCCGATGCGGGCGGTGGTCTTTCCCATCATGCGGGTCAGCGCCTCCGGGTCCATGGGGTGGTCCAGGGTTGGTTTGGCTTTCTCTTCCTGGGAGGTAATGTCATGCAGATCGTTGTCCGGGCGCGCCGCAGGGGGCATTCCGTCTTCCCGCGCCGCGAACCGGCCTGGCTGCTCCCGGTCCCTGGCCTGTCGCCCGAGCCGGCCGTCCGCCCCTGATCCCATCCCAATCTCCCGCAGCACCTCTTCCACGATGCTGGCAATCATTTTCTCATCCAATTTTATCCACGCCCCTTTCGGTTCAGAAACAGGGTGGGATCGCCGGCGCGTTCCGTCAGCTTTCCATTTTCACTGATCCCCATCTTCTCCAGCCACAGGTCGAACTCCCGGATGGGCCGCAGCCCCAGAATCTCCCGGATCGCAGCCGAGTCGTGGTAGGCGTTGGTCTGGTAGTTCAACATCACGTCGTCGCTGGTGGGAACCCCCAGTATGTAGTTCACCCCCGCCGATCCCAAAAGCAGGGCCAGATTTTCAATATCGTTCTGCTCCGCCAGCATGTGATTGGTGTAGCAGCAGTCGCAGCCCATTGGCACCCCGGTGAGTTTCCCCATAAAATGGTCCTCCAGACCGGCCCGTATCACCTGGCGGCTGTCGTAAAGGTACTCCGGCCCGATAAAGCCCACCACCGTGTTCACCATAAAAGGCTTGAACTCCCTGGCGTAGGCGTAGCACCTGGCCTCCATGGTCACCTGGTCCGCTCCGTAGTGAGCGTCCGAGGACAGCTCCGAACCCTGCCCCGTCTCAAAATACAGCACGTTCGGTCCGGTTCCCGTCCCCCTTCGTTTCAGCAGCTCCTTTGCCTCTAAAACCGTCTGGGTGTTAAACCCGAAGGCCGCGTTCCCTTTCTCGCTGCCCGCGATGGACTGGAATATCATATCCGCGGGCGCACCATTTTTCACCGCCTCGATCTGGGTGGTGATATGTCCCAGCACGCAGATTTGAGTGGGAATCTCAAACTGGTGCTTGATCTCGTCGAACCGTTTCAAAACCTCGGTCAGGCTGGACACCGTGTCGTTCACCGGATTCAGGCCGATCAGCGCATCCCCGCAGCCGTAACTCAATCCCTCGAACAGGGAGGCCGTGATACCCTCCACATTGTCCGTGGTGTGGTTCGGCTGAAGCCTGGTAGCCAGGGTCCCCCTCAGGCCGATGGTGGTATTGCAGTGGGCCGGCACCCGGATCTTGGAGGCCGCGTAGACCAGGTCCAGATTGCCCATCAACTTCGCCACCGCCGCCACCATCTCCGCGGTCAGCGCCTTGGATATCCGCCGGATATCCTCCTCCGTGGTCTTGTAGTCCAGAATCCACTCCCGCAGCTCCGCTACCGTCCAGCCCCGTATCTCTCTGTAAATGGTCTCGTTGATGCTGTCCTGGTTGAGCCGGGTCACCTCGTCCTCCTCGTAGGGGACCACCGGGTTCTCCCTGAGCTCACAAAGCAGCATATCCGCCAGCACCTCCTTGGCCGCGATCCGTTCGATGGCGGAGGAAGCCGCCACCCCGGCCAGCACGTCCCCGGATTTCTCCTCATTGGCCTTGGCCAGCACTTCTTTTATGGACTGGAAGGTAAATACCTGCCCCGCGAGCATCGTCCGATAACTCATATCCGCAACTCCCTCCTCTCGTTTCCCACTCCGGCCGCCGTCCGGTTCAACTAGCCGAACACCAGCGTCTTTACCACCACCGGAACCACCAGGCCTCCCATGAGAGGCCGTCCCATGTCCACGTAATCATTGTCGCCCACCCGGATGGAATCCAGGGCCACCACCTCCCGGCTCCCGTGTCCGGCGTGGTACGCCGCCTGCCCCAGGGCCTTGGCCATGTCGCACTCCACGATGATGAGAAGGGGCGTCTCCGGCCGGTAAACCGCGTCTGCGGCCTTAACCAGCACTTCCGCCAGCCGCTTTAGCTCCGCATAACCCGGATTTGGCCTGCCCTTCATAGCCAGCACCAGCTGCTCCGAGTCGTTCTGCCGCCCGGCCCAGCGCATGCGCTCCTCCAGGACCTCGGACCTCCCCGCAAAGCAGGCGTCCTGCTCCTCCCCGGACAAACGCAGTACCGGGACATTTTTCATGGGAAACAAATTCTTCGTATAGGTAATGGTGCTGCCGGAAATCGTCGTCGTGTAGGTTCCGGCCCCCACCACCGTAGCATGTATCGTCTCGTCCGGCCTGACCAGCCGTCCGCCTCCTGCAAGCCTGCCGTCCTTTACCACCGAGCCCAGAAGCATCCCGATATCCCCGTACCGGAACAGCTCCCCCGGATCCCCGTAAATGGCGTCGGCCACGCCGCCTGAGAAAAAATAAGCGTCCACCGGCGCTGCCGCTGAGAAAACGCTGCTGCCGGGCGTCTGTACCTCTCTTAAGATCCCCTCCTGAGGCCGGAGCCCAAAGGCCTGCTCCAGCACCTCGTTCATAGCCCCGCAGATCCGCTCCAGCGTCTCCGTGGACGTCCTCTCCCCCTCTGCGATGGAGATTCCCTTCCAGCGCGCGATCCGTCTCACACTCTCGCTCACATAATCCACATATAAATCCCGCGAAACCCGGATCAGCCTTCCCCCGATATCCAGACAGCCCGCGCAGACGGTCTCGCCCCGGTCAAAGACAACCAGATTGGAAGTCCCCCCGCCGATATCGATGTTGGCCGCCACACAGGAGTGATCCTCCGAATACTGACGGGCCCCGCTGCCCTTTCCCGCAATGATGGATTCCAGGTCCGGCCCCGCGGTGGAGACCACGAAATCCCCGGCGAAGCCGGAAAGGCGTTCCAGCACCAGGGCTGCGTTGTCCTTCCTGGCCGTCTCCCCGGTGATGATCACCGCGCCGGTCCGGGTGTCCCTGGGCGTGAAACCGGCCCGTTTAAACTCGCCCTCCACCAGAAGGGCTACCGCGTCGGCGTCGATCATGGTCCTGGTCTTTAGGGGCGTGGAATGCACCTCCCCCTTGTAGATCACCTGTTTGTCCACAATCCGTATCTGGGGCACGCTGAAATATCCCGAGGTGTTCTCAATGGACAGGCGGCTGAAAATCACCTGAGTCGTGGAGGTGCCTATGTCGATTCCAATACTCAGCAGCTCATCCGCCATCCCTGTCTTCCCCCCTCCATCATTCTATTACTAAAAAAAGAGACTTCCGTTAAAAGGCAGACTAACTCCCAGAAGTCTACGCTTTTGCCATCATCTCTCATTCTCTGCAGCGAAAGTTGTATCATTTGTTTAATTTTAACATTTAAATCTGTATAAATCAATATTTATTATTATGTTTTTTAAAAATCCAGATACTTTCTCAAATATTGTTAAATATTTTTCTTAATATTTGTCACAAAATCGTTTGTAAATTGTCATTTTAGCCAACATTGTGGCATATGCGGCAGAATCCATCTTTGCTTTCCCGGACGGCAAACAGCGCCGGACGCTGCGTTTCCCGGGTTTTTTACCCCCTGGAACCACCGCAGCCTCAGGCGCTGTTTCTGATAATTATATAACACACTTTTTCACAAAAATACCGGAACTTACGGCCAGTTCATAAACAGCGCGTTGCTCCAGGCGGTGCGGCCGTACACATCGGAGCACTCAATCCGCACATACGTCTCATTGCCCTTCAACTCCACCTCCGCGTATTCCAGGCCGTCCTCCAGCGTCTTGCACATCACGGTGAGTCCGGCGTTTACCGGGCCTCCGGCGATGAAATTAACACGGTACACCGGGCTGCATTTAACCCAGACACGGCGTCCGTCCACGCCCCAGTCGTAAATCATCGGTCCCGACGAGGCGTAAAATTCTCCCTCCATCAGCGCGCGGGTGATCAGCTCGTGGGTCAGCGCAGGAGCCTTGACCATGATAAAGCCGCCGCAGGCGTCGTCGAATTCGCCGCTGTTGTGATTGTCGTCCGCCGCGAAACCGTAGAGCTGCCTGCCTTTCCGCAAAATAGCGTCCCAGTAGGTGGTGTCAAAGCCGGTGCCGCTCTCATTTACCGTATTGTAATTGAAAATTTCCAGGCCCAGAAGACCGTCGGTATCCGCAAAATCCTCCTCGCGCACCCGCGACCAGATGGGGTGGTTGTAGATGGTCAGACAGCCTCTGGATCTGAGATAATCGCTCATCTCCTGAGCCACCGCGGCCCCGTCCCATTCCCCGTAAAACATTCTCGGCGGCACCACTTCCCCGTGGCTCATGAGCGGCAGAACCGCCTGTTTTTGCACGCTCTCCGGCCCCAGAATGCCGTGGACGTGATGCACCTTAAGGCGCTGGGTCAGCGTATCGTCCTTCCACAGAACGGCCGAGGCTTCCACCGCCGGAATGATGATAAAATCTTCCCGGTTCAGCTGTTCCCTGTAGTCCGAATACACATCATGATCGCTGATTCCCAGAAAGCTGTAACCGTGTTCCACAAACAGCTCCACCGCCTCCCGGGGCGTCAGGCAACCGTCGGAATCCACCGTATGACTGTGGAGATTTCCCTTGTACCAGTTTCCCTCTTCTTTAAACCCGCCGTCTTTTCTCATAGCGCTCCCCTCATCGCTGCCCGCACAGGCAGATGTGTTTTTTTATGATAGCTATATTATACAAGGTATCTTCCTATTTGTATAGATTCGGATTATGCGGCTTCTTTATGGTTACTGTCCACAGCTAATATCCCGCGAGGGGTTTTTTCCGTTTCTGTGCATCGCGAAGCGTGTTACTGGGAACGGAGTGTACAGTAACTCTTTATAAGATACAAATGCTGGTAACACGAAATATCCCTTGTGCTTTTCTCCTTATGCGATATAATTACTTGTAACGAAACTGTTAAAAACGTCAATTTCAGGAGGAATCTATGAATAAGAAAAAACAACTGCTGCTCAATCTGGCCCTGACGGTTTTCTTCGTCGCGGCTGTGATTGTGCGGGGACCCAACTTAAACCCCCTGTACTCGGACGGTGCGTTTTCCTGGTGCTTTGCCATCAGCTGCTATGTAGTGCTGAACTTTTTTATCTGTCTTGGAAGCCTGCGGATCACCACCAACGAGTACAACCGCATGCAATTCTCCATCGACAGCAGCGTCAAGAGCGTCAAGAAAGGCTTTGTGCTGCTTGGCATCCTCTGGGTGGCTTACTTCGCGGTCACTATGCTGTCCATCCCGCTGTTCAACTACAAGGCTTACCGCGATCAGCTGGGCACGCCCCAGGTGTCGGAGTTCAACGAGACCGTGCAGCCGCTGGCGCTGAACCAACTGCCCATCGTGGATAAGGACCTGGCCCGGGAACTGGCCGACAAGAAAGTGGGCGAGAACCCCGGCCTGGGAAGCCAGGTAGTCCTTGGCACCCCCGTGATCCAGAAGGTGAACGACAAGCTGGTATGGGTGGTTCCCTTAGAGCATTCCGGCTTCTTCAAATGGCTGAAAAATATGGACGGCTCCGCCGGGTACATCGTGGTGGCGGCCAACGACGTCAGCGACGTTACCCTGGTCACGGATCACAAGATCAAGTACCAGGCAAACGCCTACATTCTGGACGACTTAAACCGCCACGTGCGCCTGTTTGGCGGCGGTCTGTTCATGGGACTGACAGACTACTCCTTCGAGCTGGACGACGACGGCGTGCCCTACTGGGTGCTGACCACCTACAAAAACCGCTGGCTGTTCAATCTCCCGGAGGCGGACGGCGTGCTGATCGTCAACGCCACCACCGGCGAAACCAACCGCTACACCATTGACACCATACCGGAATGGGTGGACCGGGTGCAGCCGGAGTCCTTCGTGATGCAGCAGATCAACAACCAGGGCCAGTACGTGCACGGAATCTTCAACTTCTCCAACCAGGATAAGTTCCGGCCAAGCCGCGGCGACATTATCATCTACAACGGTGCGCGGTGCTATCTGTTCACCGGCCTGACAAGCGTCGGCTCCGACGAGTCCGCCATCGGCTTTATCCTGGTGGATATGGTGACCAAGGAGTCCTTCCTCTACCAGATGAGCGGCGCCACCGAGGTGGCAGCCCAGAGCTCTGCAGAAGGTAAGGTCCAACAGTTCGGTTACCGGGCCTCCTTCCCCATGATCATCAATCTGGACGGACAGCCCACCTACTTTATGACCCTGAAGGACAATGCCGGGCTGATCAAGCAGTACGCCTTCGTGTCCGTTGCCAACTATACCAACGTGGGCACCGGCGAGACCATCGACAGCGCCCTGCGGGACTTCCGCCAGATGCGCGGAAGCTCCGGCGGCATCCTGACCGGCCAGACGGCCAAGAGCGTGAAGGGCACCGTGCTCAGGATCGCCTCGGAAAGCCTGGGGGACGGCGTCACCTACAAGATTATTTTGGAAGAAAAACCCAATTTGCTGTTCACCGTGTCCTACGATCTGAGCAACGAGCTGGCCGTAACCCAGCCCGGCGACCGGGTATCCATCGACTATATGACCAGCGACACCGGCATCTGCATCGCAACCGGGTTCGACAATCTTGCGTTTACGCAGAAGGCGGAGGACGGGGAGTGATCCCCGGCAGCCCCCGCTCACCACACCAATGAAAAACAGGAGGATTTATTCAAATGAAAACAGGTGCAAAAGTATGGCTCTGGATTATGCTCGTGGCTAACGTTATGGCCCTCGTCTCGTATCTCTTTCTGACGCTCACCGCCCCGGCATACATTCTGTATATCGTGGCTGAGGCCGGAATGATCACAGCGGTGTGTCTCATGCTCTTTTTCAGGCGCAGGCTGGGGTTCTACCTTTTCCTCTGCGTCGCGGCCGTGGCTCTGGTCATGAACATCATGTTCGGAGCGCCCATCGTCTCGTCCCTGATCGGGGCGGTGGTGGGACCGCTGATCACCTACCTGGTGCTGAAGGGGAGTTGGGAAGCGATGTCATAATTAAAATACGCACGGCAGAACAGCCGACCCCGGGGAGACAACTCCCCGGTGGCCGGCTGTTCTTTCCTCCGCCACAAACCGATTCGGTTCTGCGCGGCAGGTCTTTACCACTCCGCCATCGTTCCGTCATAATTTCTCCAGTTGGGATTGGTCCAGTGCAATCCCTGGGCGGAGACTTCCCTCACCTTCTCCTCGTCGATCTCCAGTCCCAGTCCGGGAAGCGTGGGCACCTTCACAAAGCCGTTCTCATACTGGAACACATCCTTGTTCTTTACAAAATCCAGCAGATCAAAACCCTTGTTGTAGTGAATTCCCAGACTCTGCTCCTGGATAAACACGTTGGGCGAGCACACATCCACCTGCAGGGTGGCCGCCAGGGCGATAGGACCGTAGGGCGCGTGAGGCGCGGCCGCCATGTCAAAGGCCTCCGCCATGGAGATGATCTTTTTCATCTCCAGAATCCCGCCCACCATGGCCACATCCGGCTGAATGATATCCACCACTCCCTCGCGGAAAATATTCTTGTACTGCCAACGGCTCACCAGACGCTCGCCCGTGGCCAGGGGCGTGGAGCAAAGGGCCGCCACCTCCTTAAAATATTCCTCATTTTCCGGCAGCACCACTTCCTCCAGAAACATCAGCTTGTAGGGTTCCAGTGCGTGGGCCAGCACCTTGGCCATGGGCTTGTGCACCCGCCCGTGAAAGTCCACCGCAATGCCGAATCCGTCCCCGCAGGCCGCCCGGATGGAGGCCACCCGGTCCGCCACCGCCTGAATCTTGTCATAGCTGTCGATATAGTGCAGCTCCTCGGTGGCATTCATTTTCACCGCGTCAAATCCCCTGTTCCTGCGGTCCATGGCCTGCTCCGCCACGTCCTCGGGCCGATCTCCGCCGATCCAGGAATAGACCTTAATCCGATCCCTGGCCCGGCCGCCTAAAAGCTCATACACCGGCACTCCGAAGTATTTTCCCTTGATATCCCAAAGCGCCATCTCCATGCCGGAGACAATGGTTCCGTTGATGGGGCCGCCGCGGAAAAAGCTCTTGTACATTTCCTGCCACAGGCGCTCGATCTCAAATGGGTCTCTGCCGATCAGATTCCCGCCCATTTCCCTGGCTCCGGCTACCACCGTCTCCGTCTTGGTCCCGGAGATCATCTCACCCCACCCCTCCACGCCTTCATCCGTGGAGAGCTTCACAAAAATCCACCTGGGTTTTACCTCGTATACGGTTACATCTGTTATTTTCATCTGCACACTCCTTCTGCCTTACCCCATTAGAATACGTTTCCGATCAGACGGCCGATCAGGGACATGATATAGCTGATCAGATGGGTTCCGGCGTCCTCGGTGGATACCAACTCCATTCCGCTGCCCATCTGGAAGCCGCCGGTGATGGCAAGCTGGGTATGGGCTCCCGCCATGGCGGTGGCGATCAGAAGAAGCATAACCGTGAAGATCACCGTGGACAAATAAGCCCGCACCAGGTTGCCTTTGCCGAAAGCTACCGGCCAGGCCGCCAGCCACATGCCGATGTAAGCGATGTCGGACAGCGGGAGCAGACGGTTGCCCGGAAGCGCCATTGCCAGAATAATGGTGGTTGGCACCATGAGAATACCGACCGCGATACAGGACGGGTTGGCAATGGTCAGGGCCGCGTCGATGCCGATGTGGAACTTATTGCCCTCAAAACGCTTGTTGAGCACTTCCTTGACGCCGTCCGCAAAAGGCAGCAGGCCTTCCATCAGAATCTGCATCATCTTGGGGGTGATCACCATTGCGGTGGCGGTGGACATAGCCACAATCAGGCACTTATCGACCGGTTCGCCTGCCAGAATGGCAATCAGCAGTCCGATTACCGTGCCGACCGCCATGGGCTCGCCCAGCACGCCGAAGCGTTTCTGAATACTCTCCGGATCCGCGTTCAGGCGGTTCAGACCGGGAATCCTGTCGTAAATCTTGTTTAACAGGCACGCCAGCGGCGCCCAGCAAATGCTGTTGCTGGTGGGGAAGGAAACGCCCGGCAGGCCGAATGCCTCCTCGCAGATGGGCTGCGTCCAGTCCGCCAGCTTAAAAGTGATCGCCGCGTCCAGAACACCGGCCACCATGGCTACCGGGATGCTGTTGCTGGCGTACCACACCAGCGCCGCGGTGAAAATAAAATGGTTGTAGGACCAGAAATCCACCATCACGCAGTTGGTTGCCTTCACCGCCAGCATGATCACGTTCACCGCCAGTACCAGGAACACGATGACCGCCGCCATGGGGAAGGACCAGGTGGCGGCTGCTCTGGCCGGCCAGCCCACGTCCATGATGTCCGTGTGAAGTCCCCAGCGCTGCACCATCATCTGCACGGCAGGCGCCACCTGGGCAATGAAAAAGTTGATAGTCATGTTGACGCCGGCAAAGCCAACGCCGGTCATCAGGCAGGAGCGCAGCAAAACGCCCATTTTCTGCCTCAGGCACACGCCGATCACAAACATGATAATCGGCATCATACACATTGGCCCCAATCCGCTGATCCAGTTTAAACCGTCGATTACTACTTGCATTCTTATACCTCCTCATATACGCCGCGTTTCAAACGGCATCCCATCCCTCTCCTGACTGCCCGCTACTTTGTCAAAACTTCCTTGATCTGCCGCAGCGCCTGGTCCGCGCCGATGCCGGTAATAAAACAGGTCCCCTTCACAATGGGAACGCCGCCGGCAGCGCTCTCATTGAGCATACCGGTTGGCACAATCACGTCCGGATGCTCGGCTGCCACCCGGGCCGGCACCTCGGAAAATTTACACTGTACAAACTGTACGTCGATGTGCTCCTGGGCCATAAAATTCTTGATCTTGTTTAACGCCAGCGTCGACGTAATCATGGATGAACCGCAGCAAACTAAAATTTTTTTCATTTTAAACCACCTTTCCCACTAATCGGATGATATCCCCTGCGGACTTTGCCCGCAGGATGCTCCCAAGCACGGCCTCGTCGCTGATGAATTCCATCAGCTTCTGAAGCACCTCCACCTGCTTTCCATTCCGGTCCAGCGCAATGTTGAAGATGATCTTCACCTTTGCATCCGCTTCCGGGTCGTCCACCCGCCTGAACTTCACGGCATTTTTCAGCACTGCCACCGCGATTCCGGACCGTTTCACATGTTCCGGCGACACGTGGGGAATCGCAATGTCACAGGCCGGAAGAGCCAGCCCCGTAGGGTACTCTGCCTCCCGCTCCAAAAGGGCGCTGTAAAATGTCTCCTTCACGCAGCCCTGTTCCATCAGCCGGGCGGAGGTCTGTTTCAGCGCTTCCTCCTTGGTCCCGGCCTCAACTCCAAGCAGGACCAGATTTTCCGTTATTAAATCTGCAAGAACCATTCCCTCTATCCTCTCCCTTCCACGGGCGGCAGTCTCACCGCCGTTTCAAACGCCTCCACATCCGCCCGCAGACGGTCCGCGTCCCCGCGGTTCACATCCCCGCGCCGGAACATGCCGGAGCCGATCCCCAGATACGGACAGCCGCTCTTTATAAACTCCCGCGCGTTCTCTGCGTTCACGCCTCCCACCGCCATAAGCGGCAGCGGTCCCAACGGGCCTGCCAGCTGCCTGAAATAGGACGGCCCCACGGTAACCGCGGGAAATACCTTCACAATATCAGCTCCCCCTGTCAGCTGGGCGTATATCTCGCTGGGCGTAAACGCGGCCGGAACCGCAATCACCTTCCGCTCCCGGCAGTAGTCCAGCATCTCCCGGGTAAACATAACCGGCGACAACACGAAATCTGCTCCGGCGGCAACCACATCGTGAAGCTGTTCCATGGTGAGCACGGTTCCCGCCCCGATGCTGAGCGAATCGCCGAAGCGCTCCACCGCCTCGCTGATCATGGACAGGGCGCCCTCCGTGTTCATGGTGATCTCCACGCTGCGGATGCCACTGTCTTTCAACACCTCCAAAATCAACCGCGTCTCCTGAGCCGTATAACCTCTGAGGATACAGGTTATCTTTGAAAAATCCGCAACCGTCGTTCTCATCCCCTGAATCCCTCCTCTCTGCAAACAACCGCCGCAGCTAATGCCGGCGGCCCATTGCAACAAATCGAGTAGGAGGGAGTGATTAGCTCCCGTCCTCTCACACCACCGTGCGTA
>NZ_CABJCG010000022.1 GCF_902364025.1 Enterocloster lavalensis | reverse complement strand
GCGGATTCCGGACTTTCACCGGTTAGAAACGTGCGCCGCCGGGCGCACATCAACAAAAAACGCCGCCACGCCGCGGGACTGCCGATTATGCCGTTTATGGCACAGCAGCCCCTCAGCGTGGCGGCATTTTTCATTTGAATGGATTCGACCGCCGGTGCGGCCTGCGGGCGATTGTCTCCCTTATTCTTATGCCTCCATAGCCATCCGGTAAATCTCCATCATCTCTGTTTTCCCAAGCTCCTTGATCCCCGGCAGCGTGCGCGTCCCGAAATTAGTGCATTTTTCTGCCATCACATCGATCTTCTCCGGCTCCACGCCCAGGTCGCGGATATTTGTGGGCATATCCAGGCTCTTGAAATAGTCCTCCGTAACCTTGATTCCGGCCAGGGCCGTTTCCATGGGATTCTCAAAATTCATTTCCAGATTCCACACCCGCACCGCGTACTGGGCGAAGCGCTCCGGCCAGGCCGCGCACACGTAACGGGCCCAGGAGGGCCACAGGGCGGAAAGCCCGGCTCCGTGGGCGATCTGTGGATACATGCCAGAAAGCTCGTGCTCCATCTGATGCACCTGCATCATAAACGCTCTCCCGGCGCTGGTCAGGTCGTTGTGGGAAAGGCTTCCGGCCCACATCAGAGTGGCTCTGGCTTCATAGTTCTCCGGATCCTGGTCCGCTATCGCTCCGGCTTCCGCCACGGACTTCAGAAGCCCCTCCGCGATCCGGTCCGTCAGCGGCGTCTCCTTCGTCGTTCCGCCCATATACCGCTCCAGGGTGTGCATCATGATGTCCACGGTGCCGCAACCGGTCTGGAAACGATTCACCGTGTAGGTCAGCTCCGGGTTGCAGATGGAGAACAGAGGCCGGTGGGTGGTGCTGTTGAAACCGCGCTTTAAACCGTTCTCCTCATTGGTAATCACGCAGGAGGCGCTCATCTCGCTGCCCGAGGCGGACAGGGTGAGAATGGTGCCCACGGGCAGGGCGCCGCTTGGTGCCGCTTCCTTGGTGAAGAACTTCCACACGTCAGCGCCGGGACTTCCCGCGCCGTCCGCGATGCACTTGGCCGAGTCGATCACGCTGCCGCCGCCCACGGCCAGTACAAAGTCCACTTTCTCCGCCAGGCAAAGTTCGATGCCCTTTTTCGCCATGGACAGGGTGGGGTTGGCCTGTACGCCGCCCAGCTGCACATAACCGATTCCCTCCGCCTCCAGCGCGCTGCACACAGCGTCCAGAAGCCCGGTTTTCTTCGCGCTGGCCCCGCCGAAATGAACCAGCACCTTTTTAAATCCATATTCCTTGACGATCTTCCCCACCTGAAGATGGGTTCCCCTTCCGAAAATCATCCGCGTCGGGGTATAAAACTCAAAATTGTTCATAGCGCCGCCTCCTCGTTTTCCGATGTGTCTATTGTCGTTCCTATCATATCATGATATGGGAGTTGCTACAAGTGGATGCGGACGGCAGGCATGGGGCTGATGGGCCGGGCTTTGTGTGTTGCGCTTGCACGGCGCTGGCCTTGCCTGGCCCACGCCACGCCGTTCTCGCCTGGTCCACACCCGCCATGCTCGCCTTGCCCGCTCCCATTATTCTCGCCCGGCCCGCACCTGCCATTCTCGCCTGCCCCGCTCCCGTTATTCTTGCCCAGCCCACACCCGCCATTCTCGCCTGCCCCGCTTCCCTCGCCCAAGCCACGCGCTGCCGTCCCTAAATTTTCACCTCCCCCATCTTCCCAGGTCTAAACAACCATTTCCACGCATAAGATAACCATAAACGGGTGTCCCACGTCGCGGCATCGCGCGTCTACAAAAATGCGCCTGGCTCCGCCCCGGAACTGAAGGAGGTAATCAATCTATGTGGTGGAAAGACCGAGGAAAACGTTTGCGGACCCGCCGTCCGATCAGCGAAAAGACCATCATATTTACGGAATCGGTGGTGTTGAGCCTGCTGTGCCTCTCATTTTTTCTCTTTCGCACAGAGCCGGGGCAGGCCGCCATGGCTCACGCGGGCAAGGCGGCCGCCGCTCTGGGGCTGGAGAAAATGCTTCCCCAGAAGCAGGAAAATGCCACCCCGCCCGAGGCAAAATCTTACATAAAATGGGTGGACTTCACTGTAACCTGCGAGGCCATGAACCAGGCCTTCCGCTACGATGTGGACACCTGCCAGGCGGACGTCCACTTGAACTGGGTGGACCTTCTGGCCTATCTGGGCGCGCGCTACGGAGGCGACTTCTCCCGCTACAAGGCCGCGGACATGACCCAGGTAGCGGAAAAATTAAAGAGCGGCGAGACCACCATGGAAGCGCTGACCAAGGACATGAAATACTACAAGTATTACCGTGAAGCCTACGGCGCGGTGCTGGACGGAATGGTGGGTCAGTTTGAGGCGCAGATTCCCGCCAGCGAAGCCCCGGGCGCTTATCTGCCCTCCGGCGTCACCGGCGGGGCCCCCGGCGACCCGGAAACCATCTGGGTTACAAAATACGGGCTAAAAGCATTTTCCCCTATCGCCAAGGGCTTTCCTTACAGCGATTTCGACGACTTCGGCGTAGCCAGGAGCTACGGTTTCCGCCGCCAGCATCTGGGCCACGACCTCATGGGGCAGGTGGGAACCCCTGTGATCGCCGTGGAATCCGGCTACGTGGAGGCCATGGGCTGGAACCAGTACGGCGGCTGGCGGCTGGGAATCCGCAGCTTTGACAAGAAGCGGTACTACTATTACGCCCATCTGCGCAAGGATTATCCCTATCAGTCCAACTTAAAGGAGGGCAGCTACGTCCAGGCTGGGGACGTGATCGGCTACCTGGGCCGCACCGGCTACAGCCGGACCGAGAACACCAACAATATCGACGAACCCCATCTTCATTTCGGCCTTCAGCTGATCTTCGACGAGTCCCAGAAAGAGGGCAACAACGAGATCTGGGTGAGCTGCTACGAACTGGTCAAATTCCTGTCCATGAACCGCAGCCAGGCCGTAAAGGTGGAGGGCACCAAGGAATGGACCCGGGTCTACGGCACAAAGGATCCACAGGTGCCGGATACGCCGCCCGCAGAGCCGCCGAAAGCGCCGGAAAGCAATCCCTAGAGGCGTCTCCCAGGCAGGGATGCCGCGCCAGACTTTCCGAAGATATTTTTAAACAGCCGCATTTGCGATTGCCTCGCAGATGCGGCTGTTTTTTTGACTTCTCCCACCCCATTTGTTATAATCAAGGAAACGCATTTCTTATCGTCAACCTCCGGTTGGCGACAAGGTATCATCAAGGAAACGCACCACTCATCGTCAACCTCCGGTTGACGACAAGGTATCATCAGAAGTTCCTCCCCCGCCCACCATTCCCCCCACAGAAAGGAGACAAACCATGCCCCAGCCGCTGCGCTTAATCATCGTAGACGACGAGTCCTTCATGCGGGACAACCTGGCGCATCTCTTCCCGTGGGAGGAGCTGGGCTATGAGGTGGCCTCCGTCTTTGCCAACGGCCGGGAGGCCCTGGCCTATCTGGAGCACAATCCCGCGGACGTGGTGCTCACCGACATCCAGATGCCGGTCATGGACGGACTGGAGCTGGCCCGCTGCATCCGCGAGCAGAACATCCCGGTGCGCCTGGTCTTTCTGTCCGCCTACTCGGATTTCGAGTACGCCAGAAAGGGCATTCTCTACGGGGCCGACGACTACCTGGTCAAGCCGGTCCGCTACCAGGAGCTGGTCAATCTGTTCACCCGGCTGAAGGACTCCATCGGGGCCGCCGCCCGGGAGACGGTACCGGAGCCGGACCAGGAGGAGCCTACATTGGCCGTCCTCTCCGCCTGCATCCGCGAGCACCCGGGCGAGATCAGCCTGGACTTCGCCTCCCGCGCCACCGGCCTGGACAGTGAGTTCATTTCCGGACTTTTAAAAGAGCGCCTGTCCATGACCTTCCCGGAGTTCGTGTGCCGGGAGAAAATGATCTGGGCCGCCGGGCTGCTGCGCGATATCCACCTCAGCATCGGCGAGATCGCCGCCCGGACCGGCTACACCAATTCCAAGAATTTTTCCCGGGCGTTCCACAACTACTACCACATGACTCCCATGCAGTACCGGAAAAAGGGAGAAACCTGACACTGAGGTGATACAGAACGATGAACTCATATATAAAACTGGTGATCGCGGACGACGAACCCAATATCCGCGACAGCTTAAGCCAGCTATTCCCCTGGGAAGAACTGGGAATTCAAGTGGTCTTTCTGGCCGCCAACGGCCGGGAAGTGCTGGACTACATGGAAATGAACCCGGTGGACCTGCTCCTGGCGGATATCCGCATGCCGGTAATGGACGGGCTGGAGCTGACCCAGGCTGTCCGGCAGGCGTACCCGGCGGTCCCCGTCATCCTGCTGTCCGCCTTCGCGGACTTCGAGTACGCCCGCACCGCCCTGCGCTTCGGGGTCAGCGCCTACCTGACAAAGCCGGTGAATTACGGGGAACTGATGAAAACCTTCCGGGCGGTGACCCATTCCGCCATTGCCCCGGAAAGCGCTCCCGCCCCAGCGCCGGAAACTGCGGGCGACGGCCAGCCCGTGTCCTACAAGGGCTATTACAACGAGATCGTCACCCGCATCCAAGCGTATGTCCGGGACAACGTGGACACCGCCTCCCTGATCGGGGCCGCCGAGCTGACCGGCCTGTCCGCCAGCTACGTCTCCACCATTTTCCACCGCTGCCTGAACCAGACCTTCTCCGACTTCCTGAACCAGACGCGGATGGAGAAAGCCATGCAGCTTCTGAAGGAGGGGCGTTCCGTATCCGATACGGCCTGGATGGTGGGCTACAACAACCCCCGGAATTTTTCCCGCGTGTTCAAACAATACCACGGCGTTGACCCCTGCCCGGCCAAACGCTGACTACTCCCCAAGGAGGACTTATCCCTATGCGCCGCCGCTTTTTCGCCGAAAATATGGTCCGCATGCTGACGCTGTCGCTGCTGCCCATGCTCTTTCTCACCGTCATCTTTTTCGCCGTCCTGGTGCCCACGGAAAAAAAATCCCTGGAGAGCGAGGCGGAAATCAACCTCTCCCTGCTCCAGGAAAATGTGGACCTTCTGCTGAATGATTCCAACAAGGTCATGAATATGCTGGCCGTCCCGGCCTACTCCAATTCCAACTCCATTTACCAGATTCTCCAGTCGGAAAAGCTGGGTTACGTGGATTTTGTGATCTTAAAACAGGTGGCGGCGCAGCTAAACGCCATCGTCAACTCCCGGGACTACATCGACAGCATTTACGTCTATATCCCCAACGCCCGGGGCCGCTACCTGACCAACCAGGCCAATGTCTACGAGATGGCTACCGGGCCGGACAAGGACTGGCTTTCCGCCTGCTCCGGCGACAGCGCCTACCGGGTCATCCGCCGCAGCACCAGCCTCTACGCCTCCGCCCCGCGGGACTATCTGACCGTGGTCCAGGAGAATTCCAAGGGTTACACCGTGGCGGTCAACATCGTGGTCTCCTATTTCAAGCGTCTGTTCACCAACTCCTATTTAGAGAGCGGCCGGGCCATTGTCCTGGCCGAGGGCGGCAAGGCCCTGTTCTCCAGCAGCCAGGATCTGGACGCCCAGGACCTGGTGGGACGCCTGGAGGGTATGACGGACACCGGCGGACTGCTGCGCCTGGACAACAACCTGATCATGCGCTCTTACTCCCCCAACACAGGGCTGGATTTCATCTCCGTCACGCCGGTCTCCCTGGCCTACGCCAATATTTACCGGCTGATCGGGATCACCTGCGCCACCGTGTTTCTCTGCATCCTGGTCGCCGTTATGACCTCCTACCGTTACGCCGTCAACATGTCCCGCCAGCTCTACGCCATCCTGGACCTGATGGACGCCGCCATCTCCCACAAGGAGCTGCCGGAAATACGGCCCCACAGCAACGACCTGTACAGCCACATTGTGACCAACATGATCCAGACTTTCACCCGCAATGACTTTTTGGAGGTATCCTTAAACGAACAGAAATTCCAGGCCCTGTCCCTGGAGCTGTCCGCGCTGCAATACCAGATCAACCCCCATTTTCTCTCTAACACCCTGCAGATGATCGATTTTGAGATATTAAAGCACACCAAGCTGCCCACCACGGCCAACGAGATGATCCAGGACCTGTCCATTTTCCTGCAATACAGCCTGAGAGCGCCGGACGAGGACGTGACCATCGAGCAGGAGATCGAGGCCACCACCCACTACACGGCTCTGATGGCACACCGCTACGCGGGACAGGTGCAGGTGCACTGGGACGTGGATCCGGAGGCCCAGAGCTACCGGATTCCCAAGCTGATCCTCCAGCCCATGATCGAGAACTCCGTCACCCACGGCAACAACAGCCAGGCAAATCCCCTGGACATCTTTATCTATATCGCCGTCCGGGACGAGCTTCTCACCATCCAGGTGCGGGATAATGGCAACGGCGTCAGCCCCGGGCGCCTTGAGGAGCTGCGGAATTCCCTCTCCAGCTTCGAGGGCTTCCACGAAAAACACATTGGCCTGCAGAATCTCTTCCGCAGATTGCAGTTGAGATTTACCGCAGACCAATGCCGCATTACCCTGGACAGCCAGCTGGAAAAAGGCTTTTCCGTCACAATTTGTATCAATACCTCCGCAGAATCACAGGAGGGATAAAATACCGCTCCACACGCCCTCATCCACCGGAATGCCGTTCTTCAGGTTATCCGCCCGGCATTCCAGGGTCAGCTGGCCGGTGTAGATAATCCGATCCGTACCCTGGGCCTTTTCGGAGGCCAGCAGGTCCTTGACCGCGCCCTCCACGATGTGCTCCGCCGCCTCCTGCGTCACCAGGTTCCGATAATCCACGGCGATAAACACCTGGGACACCCCGTGTTCGTCCCCGGCCAGTCTGCCCACCTCCGAGACCGTGTTGCCGTCCGACAGCACGCCCGCGAAAATGTCCAGCATAAAGGACAGGGCCGCCCCCTTCCAGTATCCGGTGGGCAGAATCCGCTGGGATTTGATCACGCTGTCCGGGTCCCGGGTCAGATTGCCCGCGGTGTCAAAGCCGGCGTCTATGGCCATCTGCCGCCCCTGGAGACGTGCCAGCTCCAACGCCCCGTAGGAGAACTGGGACATGGCCATGTCCGTGATCAGGTGCCCCTCCCTGCGGGGAAATGCAAACACCAGCGGATTGTTGCCGATGCGGGAGTCCACGGCCCCCCAGGTGGGCATGTTGGGCATGGTGTTGGTAAAACAGACGGCCGCCATACCCTCGTCGCAGGCCTGATATCCGTAGGTGGCCGCCCGCATCCAGTGGTTGGTGTTCCGCAGGGCCACCAGGCCGATGCCGTAGGATTTGGCCAGCTTGACGGCCTCCTCCATGGCGAACCAGGCGTTGGTGATGCCAAGGCCCAGATGGCCGTCCACCTGCTCCATGGCCCCCATGCGCACCGTCACCTCCGGTTCGGCCCCGGGCCTTACAATCCCCTCGTCAATATTGCGGATCAGCCGGGCGAACCGGTTGATGCCGTGGGTGTATACGCCCTCCAGCGAGTTTCTCGCCATCTCGTGGGCTACTTTTTCCGCCTTTTTCTCCGGGCAGCCCCGCCCCGCCAGCACCTGGCAGAGGCAGGCCTCCACTTCCTCAAAGGGTAATCTGACTGTTCCCATCCTGTTCCACTCCCCTCATAAATGATACAAAGCTCTCAAGCTGTTCCTCAAATCCCACGCCCTGGCCTTCCAGAGCCGACTTCTCCCATTCCAGGGAGTAAAATCCCTGATAGCCCTTGCTTTCCAGCCAGCGCACCGTGGACTCCACCGGCAGCAGCCCCTGCCCGATGGGGCAGTAAATGCGGCCGTTTTCCAGGGTGCGGCTGATGTCCTTGATGTGGACATGATAGATGCGCTCCCCGATCATTTCCCAGGTTTTTCTAATTTCCTCTCCCATGTCCCAGGGGTGGATAATGTCAAGGAGCACGCCGATGTTTGACGGTACATCCTTTAAAATCCGCGCCAGGGTTCTTCCGTCCTTGGCCGAATCGTGGGTCTCGATGACCAGCCGGACAGGGGAATTTCCCAGGCGTTTTGAGGCGTATTGCAGTCCTTCTATGGCTATTTGGTCCGCCTGTAACAGGCTCACAGCTTCCGGCACCGGCCCCATAAACACCCTCAGACAGGGCGCTTCCAGAAATTCCGCCAGCCGCACCATGTCCATCATGCGGTCCACTTCCTCCCGGACCGCGGCCGCCGTGGGCTGGTGGAACCGGGTGTAGGCGGTCAGGCAGGGCACCGCCAGTTTATGTTCCCGCACCAGCTCTCTCACATGGGCGGCGTAGGAAAACGTGCTCTCCGGCGACACGTGGGCGTCGCCCCGGCCCCTAAGCTCGATTCCCTCCAGGCCGTGGGCCGACGCGATCTCCACCGCCTCCCTGATGGTCCTGTCCTGAACGGACAGCGTGGTATAACTCAGCTTCATAGAGCACCTCCCTGCAATACGATCCGGTTGTTGGTCTTTGTGATCTCCTTCATCCGGTTTTCGGGGTCCAGCTCCACCGAGCAGCCCGCCAGTTCGATTCCCCGGGTCCAGAGAGGAATCTCCATCACTTTGGGGTACAGGTCGTTTGGCGCAGGGATGGGCGGAACCTGGCTGCGGCGCAGGATTTCGCCGGAGGGACTTCTAAGCACCAGCTCCGTCTCCGCGCTCTCTGTGGCCCCGATGTTGTGCACCCGCACGCGGATGCAGTCGTCCCGGATGATCACGTCCTCCCGGTCGATGGCCAGGTCCGGGCGCTCCCAGTATGCTTTATCCCGTTCCCTGAGGTCCAGCTCCAGAACGGTGTGGCGGCCGGGTTTGAATACCACCGGCAGACCACCCATCCACTCCAGGTCCATTTCCCGATCCTCCGCCTGTTCCATCACACCGATCTTTGGCCCTGTTCCGGCCCTCACCGTCCATTTTCCGGGAATGATATCTTCCATAATCATGTGGGCGGTGATATCGTCGTCGGTCATGTTGAAGGCGGTGAGGCGGATTTTGTCCGGGGCCGCGTGCGTTACCATGACGGCCACGTCCATTTCCTGGGAAGGTTTAAACTGCCAGCGGAAGTAGTGCCGCGGGTACAGGGAAAAACGCTCGTGGCCCACGCCGCCTATGCGGTCCTGCTGCATCACCGCGATGTCAATGACGCCCCGGTCCACCCACAGCTGGCCGTCCGTGTTGATGTATTCCCGCAGCGCGGCCTTGCGCAGAATATCCTCGTAGCGCCTCGCCGCGGCCTCCCCGATATCCAGTCCCGCGAAACGGTCCTGCTGCTGCTCGTAGAGGGCGGGATCGATGGGTTTTAAGTATTTTTCATCCCCGGTGAATTTCCACGCCGCGTAGAACAGGGGCCATTCCCTGGTCCGCTCGTGGACCTGGTCCTCGTCCGTGGTCACGTTGACCAGCACGTGGAGCCGCCCGTCGTAGTAGTGTTCCAGCATGGAGTCCGCCGTCTCCAGCATCAGCCTGCGGGCCTTAGGGGAACCGTTGTAGCGCACCAGCATGTAGGTGGGATGGAACACGTGGAAGGAGTCCGACGCGGAGTAATCCCAGGGCGCTTCCCGGGCGATGCGGGTGCCGGAATAGTAGCCCGAAAGCACGTGGCGGTGGCCCTTCTCATTGTAGCCGGTCACATAGTGCAGGCCCCTGGCATTTTCCATGGCCCGCTCCATGTATTTGGGCGAGCCCGGGAACAGGGTCAGGCACTGGCCCAGGCACTGGATTCCCTCTTCCAGGGTGTGAAGCTGGTCCGTCTGGATGGCGCACAGTCCGTTGGCGAACATACCCTGGTCGTAAAATGCCTCCATCTCGCGGGCCAGGGACTCGCCGATCTTCTCCGGCATACAGCCCGCCATGGCCGGCCCCGGCCACCAGGCCGTCAGGTCGCCGTCGTCGGAAAGGCCGCCGCCGAATTCGCCGTTTTCGATCTGGCGCTTATCGATCCACCAGCGGATATAGCGCTTCACGTACCCCATGTACTCCGTCTGCCGCCAGGCCCAGAGCGGGATGCCCTCAGGACAGCGGGAAAATGCAAAGTCCGGCGGATTGGTTTTAAATTTATCGTACCAGTATTCCCGGGCCAGACGGTGTTCCGGGCACACCCGCAGCAGATCGGTCAGGTCGGCCTTGAACCGGTTGAACATGTTGAAATGCTCGTTGGAGGGATTTTCCTCCACCAGATTGGCATAATTGTCCTTTACCTGAATCCAGCGGTCCGCTATGTGCTCTTTTTTCGCTTCCTCGTAGGGTTTGTAGATCACTTCCATGGAAATATTTTCCATATATTCCGCAGAAACCTGGGTTGACCAAGCGATCTGCACGTACAGGGCTTTCCCTTCGGGCAGGATGCGGTCTCTGGTGTCCAGCCAGATTTCCTTGGCGGAGCCGGGGAGAACGGCGAAGGTAAAGTTCATCAGGTTCCTGTATATCCACAACGGGTCTTTCACCTGGACGTTCACCAGCACGTACCGGCCGTGGTCCGGCGCGCAGTTGAGGGGCGGGAGGTGAAGTAAAAGTCCGTCCATGCCAGTGCCGGCCGGCTGATGGTAGGGGAGCATGTAGTGGGATATGGGGAGAGCTTGGGACGGCGGGAGGAGCGGGGAGGCGGGGAGGACATAGCCCGCGGGGCCATTCGCCTGGGCCACCGCAGGCTCACTCGCCGAAGCTACCGCAGGGCCGCTCACTGGAGCCACCTCCGTGCCGCTTAACCGAATCACCTCGGACCGGCTCACCGGAGTCATCGTGGGCTGACTCGCCTGAGCCACCGCAGGCTCACTCGCCGGAGACACCGCAGGCTGACTCGCCTGAGCCACCGCAGGTTCACTCGCCGGAGACACCGCAGGCTCACTCGCCGGAGACACCGCAGGCTCACTCGCCGGAGCCGCCCCCTGCTCACTCGCCAAATCCCCCGCAAAACACCGCCTCTCATCCGCCGCAAATCTCCCGGCTACAAACGCCCTGACCCCGTCAAAGCATTCCGGCCCCATTTTCCCGTCGTCCGGCGCGAACCGGAACATTTCCCTGGCCGCGCCCTCCGGGGCCACGCCCGGCTCCACCTGGAGCAGGGTGATATCCCCGATTGGCTCCTCGATCACGTCGTTTGTGAAGGTGATGTCCACATTCCGCACCGGTTCCGCCAGCCGGAGCACGCTGCGCTCGCAGGACTCCCGGCGCACCTTCAGCTGCTCCTCCAAACGCCCGTGAATCCGCAGCTGGCCCGCGGCGGAGCCGGAAATCTCGATGTGGTTGAAATATGTATCCTTTACCGGCTGGAACGTGATCTCCTTGCCGGAGACAGAATAGCAGTCCCAGTCCGGCAGCACAAAATAATCGGTTCTGCCCGGCAGCCCGGACCGGTTGTAGACGCCCGGCCAGGTGGTCTCCCGGATTCCGTCGCAGCCCTTCCACCACCAGCGCTTGTGATCCCAGGCGTCGTGAATCTCCACCTTATGGACCGCCGTGGCCGGATGGGTCAGCGCCGCGGGCATTTCCCCGGCGTCGAAGCCGAAGCGCCTCTGCCATTCCCGGTTCCAGCGCTCCCCGCCCAGATCCCGCGCCGGAAGCTTCCCAAGCGCGGGCGTCTCCAGACAGCTCACCGCCCGCACCTCCTCGTCCGTCAGCATGCGGTCGAACACCGTGATCTCGTCGAAGTCCCCGGTGCGCATGTAATTGTAGCTGGACTGCACCTGGGCGTTGCTGATCACCCGGGAGTGGGTGCCGAACTGATCCAACCCTGCGTACAAAATGGCCTCCTGATCCAGCTTCGCCGCCAGCTCCCCGTCGATATAGAGCCGCACGCCCACGGTCTCGTCCCAGGAAAAGGCCACATGGAGCCACTGATCCGGCTCCGGCAGCGCCTCAAACCGGTGGGACACCCGCAGGCGGCTCAGGTTGATGTCCGTCACAAATGCGTCGATGCCGTGCCCGTTGTAATCGATGCGCATAAACAGCGCGTCCCAGCTGGAGTGATCCGCAAAGGACACCCGGAATAGCGGAAATTCCGTTGGCCCCAGGGGCGTCCTGCTCCGCCAGAAGAAAGACACGGTCCCCCTCTGAGAATACATGTTGCCCGGCGCCCAGTAGGCCAGAAGCTGGGTGGGCAAGCAGCGCAGCGCTTTCCCCTTCCGCCCGTTCTCAATCACTTCCACATCCTTAAAAAAGTTGGGGGTTGGGTTGCCCGCCGCGATCTCCGGCACGCTCCCCTGCTCTCCCGACAGATAAAATAATATTCCCTCATTTTTCATAATAATCTCCCCCTAACCCTTGATCCCGGATGTGGCGATCCCGTCCACGAAATACTTCTGCGCGCAGAAGAACAGGATAAACAGCGGAATAATGGAGCAGACCGACATGGCCATGACCTCATTCCACTTCACCGCCTCCGTAGACGCGTCGATGGACAGCCGCAGCCCCAGCGACAAGGTGAATTTTTTCGGCGAATTGATGAAAATAAACTGGTTGTAAAAATCATTCCACGTCCACAAAAACTGGAACAGTCCGGCCGAGAACAACGCTGGCTTTAGCAGCGGCACCAGGATGTGGATCAGAATCTGGAAGGAACTGCAGCCGTCGATCTTGGCCGACTCGTCCAGGGTGGACGGCACATTCCGCAGAAACTGAATGATCATAAAAATGAAAAACGGGTAGACGGCAAACAGCGCCGGCACCAGAAACGGCAGGTAGCTGTCCAGCCAGCCCAGGTTCTTAAACAGCATGAACCGCGGAATAATGATCACCGTGTTGGGCAGCATCAGCGTGGAGATCAGCACCGGAAACAGGATTTTCTTGCCCGGGAAATCGAACCGGGCGAACCCGTAGGCCGTCAGCGTGCAGGAAACCACCGTGAAGGCCACCACTGGAATCACCAGTTTGAAGGTGTTCAGGAAAAAATTGGTAAATGTCACCACACCGGTGGCCCCGCTCTTCCAGCCGTTGGTATAGTTCTCCCCGTGCCACAGCTTAGGCAGCAGCTTGGTGGAGGTGAAAATTTCATTGGTGTCCTTAAACGAGGCGAACACCATAAATACCACCGGGTAGATCAGGACAACGCCCACCACAATCAGGATCAGATGGCGGATCAGCGCCACTTTGGAAGCCTTATCCATCATTTTTTGCTCCCCCCTTCATCCGCATAATAAACCCAGGCGTCCGACGATTTGAACACCAGAAGCGTCAGCGCCAGAATCACCAGGAACAAAATCCAGGACTCCGCGCAGGCGTAGCCCACCTTGTAGAATCGGAACGCGTCATCGTACAGCTTCATGCCGATTATGTAAGTCCGCTTCATGGGCCCGCCGCCCGTGATCACAAACGCCGAGGTGAAGTTCTGCAGCGCCTGGATGGACTGCATGATCAGATTGAAAAATACCACGGAGCTGATCTGCGGCAGCGTGATATGCAGAAACTGGTTCCATTTCCCGCTCCCGTCAATGGAAGCCGCCTCATAGAGTTCCGCCGGAATCCCTTTAAGCGCGGCCAGGAAAATGACCATGGCCGAACCGAACTGCCACACCTGCAAGAGGCTCAAGGTGATCAGCGCCAGCTTGGCGTCCGTCAGCCAGTTCACCGGCCCCAGACCCAGGAGCCCGATAAAATGGTTGATCATCCCGTCCTTCATGAAGATCACCCGCCAGAGCACGGACACGGCCACGCTTCCGCCCAGAATGGACGGCAGGTAATACAGGCTGCGGTAAATGCCGATTCCCTTGATTTTTGCGTTCAGCAGGATCGCGATGAACAGCGCGAAGGCCAGCTTCAGCGGCACGGAGAGAAGGGCGTAGAAACCGGTGATCTTCATGGTGGACAGGAATTGTTTGTCCGTGGTAAACAGCGTCAGATAATTTTTCAGCCCCACAAACTGCGGCTGGTTTAACAGCGTATAATCCGTAAACGAATAGCAGAAGGATGCGATAAACGGATACAGCTGGAAGATCAGAAAACCCAGCAGCCACGGAGCAATGTAGAGAAGCCCTACATACCGTTTGGATTTCATCTTGTTTGAAATCATAGTTCCTCCATTCCCCGGACTTAAACTGGGAGCAATCCCTGAGGCAATCCGGCGTTAATCCCATTACATTCAAGCAATCGCCCGCAGGCTATGCCAGCGGCCCATTACATTCAAATAAAAACCGATGTTTTTGTCAGGAACATCGGAAACCTGTTAACGCTTATGTCAGATCACGGAAACCGCGTCCGGCAGTTCTGTCAGGACTGTGCCGAGGAAGCGACGATCTGGTCGATGCGGCTGATCACCTCGTCAGCGGCCTCCTCCATGGAGTCATACTGTTTGTATGCGATTTTCTGAATAATCTCCGTCATCATGGCCTCCACCTCGGAGTTGTTGGACCACGCGTTCACCACGTTGCCGGAATTTTCCAGGGAGTATACCACGTTCTCCATGGCGGACTCGTCCAGAAGCGCTTTCTCCTCGCAGAAGGTGCGCAGGCTTTCTCTGGCGGGTACGGAATAGGTGTCCTTTAAGAGCTCGGCGCCCTCCTCGGAGTTGAACATAAAGCTCAGGAACTTAGCGGCCGCCTCCGGGTTCGCGCATTTTCCGTTCACTGCGAATAAGGTGGTGGGACGTACCTCGATACCGGATTCCTTGCTGTTCTCCATCTGAGGCAGCACATAGCCGGAGGTGGTATAATTGCCGCTCTCATCGGCCCGTCTGGCGGAAGCGTCCGTCATAACGGAGGTTCTGCCCAGGATCATGAACATCTGGCGGTTCAGCCAGGTGGGGTTCTGAGTCATGGAGTTCTCATAGATTCCCGCCTCCTCGATGGGCTGGAAAATCCCCTTCTCAAACAGGGTATTCACCAGTCCCAGGGCCTCGGCCAGCTCTTCCCTGGTCACGCCCACGGTGCCGTCGTCGTTGATGAACTGCTTGCCGGTCAGCTGGCGCAGGTAAACTCTGGCATAGTACAAGGCGGCCTGTTTGCTGTCCACGCAGCACAGGTACTGGCTGGAATCCGCAGCGTGAACCTTCTCGCCCAGAGCGATCAGGTCGTCCCAGGTAAAGGTCTTGTCGGCGGGGTCGAAGCCGTATTCCGCCAGCTTCTCCGTATCCACCAGAGAACCCATACCATTTACGCCCGCCGGGACGAAGAACGTTCCGTTGTCGAACTTACAGAAATTGTCAATAATGTAGGCGTCCATATCGTCCAGTCCCAGATCGGCGTAACCGCTTAAATCCGCAAAGAAATCTCCCTGCGCCATAATGCTGGACACCCAAGGCTGGTCCACGGCCATGATATCCGCGGCCGCGCCGGACGTGAGCTGCATGGTGAACTTGTCGCGGTAGTCCGCAAATGCCGAATACTCCGGTTCAATGACGATGTCAGGGTTGGCCTTCTGGAACGCGTCGATCACGGCCAGAATCCGCTCATGTCTGGAGTCTCCGCCCCACCAGGACATTCTCAGGGTAACCGTCTCCCCGGACGCCTCACTGGGCTTCTCCCCCTCTGTCTGGGCCGCCGCTGTGGTATTCTCAGCCCCCGCCGCCGTGGTGGGCTCCGCCGTCTTGCCGGAGCCGGAGCACCCGGCCAGGCTCCCCGCCAGCATACCTGCCGCCATAAACGCTGCGATCAATCGTTTGTGTTTTCTCATGATAACCTCCCTCTCTGATTTGGTCGTGACTTTTTTTGTAACTCTATTGTATCATTGGCAAAATCTTCACACAACAACCTCCAAATTCAAAAAAGTATCACCTTCTTGCGCATACTTTTAAAAAAGTATCATTTCTTTCTATTATATTGACATTTATTGTGGGGAATTTTATGATCGGTTTTATGGTATATGGAGGGAATCACATGAAACGATCAGAGACAAATGGAATTGACATTTACGAGTACGACATGAACTCTGGGAAAAATTTCCAGCCCCTGATCCAGTTCGGGGACTGGCGGGTGGCGGCAGCCTCCGAAAATGGAAGCGGCGGCGAACCAATCACCGCCATGTCCCGGCACATGGAGACGGACGAGGTTTTCGTGCTGTTAAAAGGCTCCTGCACCATTTTCGCAGGCGGAAACGGGGATAATTCCGCAGACATCACCCCAGTGGAAATGGAACCGCTCAGGCTCTACAACATCCGCCGCGGAACCTGGCACGCACGGATCATCGCACCGGGTTCCCTGGTTCTGGTGGTGGAGAACAGGGTGACCGGGGATTTTAATTCGGAGACGGAGGGGTTGGAGAGGCCGGTTGGGGTTCATTTATCAGCCATAGTCTGATATAATGAAGTAAATTTAGAATCTATGGAGGAGCAGAATGTGTGATTGTATGGTTTGTGAGCGAATTAACCGGATCAAGAATGGTAAAAACCCATATTTTGTAAGAGAGCTGAATACCGGCTATATCGTAATGGGAGACTGCCAACGTTTCACCGGGTATACACTGTTTTTATGCAAACAGCACGTTACCGAGCTGCATTTTCTTGCCCCGGAATTCAGAGATGAATTCTTACATGAAATGTCAGTCGTAGCTGAAGCAGTATACAATGCCTTTCAACCGGATAAGCTGAATTATGAACTTCTGGGGGCCGGGAGAGGAGTTCACATGCATTGGCATATCTTTCCCAGGCGAAGCGGAGACACGCCAAAAAACGGACCGGTCTGGCAGTTGGGAGACCTACTGTACGCCCAGGAATCCATACCCAGCCAAGAGGAATTGGAGAATTTGAAAATACGTTTAAATACAGAATTAGATAAACTTGTATAACACATGCAGCCGTTCCACCGATCAACAATCGCCAGCAGCCCATTGCATTCAATAGAAGTGAAGGGCATAATCCGTTTCGACTATGCCCTTCACTGTGTTCATTCCTTATCATTATCTAATCTGCTTTATAACCGGTTAGCGCTTTTTCAGCGCTATCAAGCATAGCTAAAAAATCTTTATCTGCTCTGGAAAGGGTTGTTTCAATTCTATACCTTCTTTATGGTTGCCGCATTTAAAAAAGCCCCTCCGGCCCACCCAGGGCCCTCGGGGCATTTCACTCGCCGTCTCAACCGTTCCTTCTCTTCTCCCGTTCCATATGATACACCCGCTTACGCTCATACATAGACGCATCCGCCCGCTCATACAGCGCCGCCAGTCCGTCATCCCTTGTCTTGTCGTAAACCGCAACGCCGCCGGACAGCGACAGCAAAACATCCGCGTCGACCTCGGGGGCCCGCTGGGCAAAATATCGGCAGATTCCGTCCAGAATCTCTTCCAGCTCCCCCTCCGGGACGCCGTTAAACAGGATCACGTACTCGTCCCCGCCCGTCCGGTAGGCTGCGCCCCGTTTGCCCACCACGGCCCGGATCGCCTGGGCGGCGCTCTCGATATACCGGTCGCCCATATAATGGCCGAACCGGTCGTTGACCAGTTTCAGGTCGTTCAGATCGATGGAGATCATACCCACCCCGGCGCGGATTCCCTCCGCATCCATGTTGTTCAAATCCGTCTGGAACGCGTTCCGGTTTTTCAGCTGCGTCAGCTGGTCCGTGTTGTACAAATCCTGGTAGGTGGGGTTGGAAATCCTGCGGAAGGCCACCATGGCTACCGCCGTTGACAGCAGGCTGACCAACAGCACGATGCCCGGAAGCATTCGCAAAATGCTCTGGTAGGTATTGTACTGGTGCTCCGCCCCGATCTCGATGCCCAGCACACCCACCACCTTCTCCCCGTCGTGCACCGGGAAATAGGTGATGAAAATTTTCCCCCACTCCGTGTCCTTGATATTCTTCGGCAGAACCCGCTCGCCGTTCAGGGCCCGCTGCATGTCCGGCACGATCTCCGGCTCAATTAGGTCCCCCGGATACCGGAAGTCCTCCGCCCGGGCCTCCAGACCGTCGATCACGTAGATGAACTGCCCCGCCTCATTCTTTTTGGCCGTGTACAGATACATCATATTGGTGGCGCTCTTCACCTGCCTGAGCAGCCGCTTCATCTCCCGGTAAGACTCCTTCTCCATGTCCTCCCGGGTGTTGATCTCCTCGAACATGGACTTGTCCAGGGAGTCCTCCAGAAAATCGTATATGGCAAACACCCGCTCCTCCAGGCTGTGAATCATGTCCCGATGGGTCATCCGGTAACAGACAAGATAAATGCAGCTGGAGCAGAATATGGTGACTATAATCATCAAAATCGATACCTGTACGTCGACCCGGCGGATTTGCTTCCCCAATCTCATGATATTCTCCTCTATGGCCTCCCTGAACGGCAGTGGTTTATCCGACACCAGTTCCCTTATATCCTACCATAGATTCGAAAATTTGCCTAGCGGTTTAAACCCTGTCCGCAAGTTCGCGCCTGACCGCTGTGACTCTCAAACCGCCCTGCTCTGTGTCGGCAAATACCTGTAAACGGCCAGACATGCCGCCCAAACCGGCGCCAGAACACCCGCTCGCAGGCTGCGCCGGCGGCCCACTGCCTTCAATCAAATACCGGACAACCAAAACCCACCGCTTATGATCCAGCGTCCGGCCTCTGCAAAAACACCACCCCCACCGCATCCGGTCCAATATGGGCCCCGATTGTGGGGTTGATCTCCGACACAATGATCTCCTCCACCCCTTCCGGCATTTCCTCTAAAAGCCGCTCCCGCAACCGGCCCGCCAGGACCTGGCAGCCCGAGTGGACAATCCCCAGCTCCGGATATCCGCCCTGTTTTTCCCGCAGAAGGTCGGTCATAAACGCAACCGCCTTCCTGAGGGTGCGCACCTTATTCCTCGCCACGATCTGCCCGGCCTCATTGACCGTCAGGACCGGCTTGATATCAAGGACCGTCCCGATACAGGCGCTCACGCCTCCAAGCCTGCCGCCCCAGGCCAGATATTTTAAGTCGTTGACCGCGAACCAGAGATTTACCAGCGGAATCTCCCGCTCAACAGCCTGGACAATCTCATCAAAGGAGCAGCCTTCCAGGCGGCGTTTGGCCGCGCGGTACGCCAAAAGCCCCTGGGCAAAGGAGGCGTTTAAGGTGTCGATCACCTCGATCCGTCTCTCCGGGTACTCCCCGCAGAGCTGCCGCGCCACCATGGACACCGTGTTATAGCTGCCGCTCAAAGCGGAAGAAAACATGAGGCAGATGATATCCTCCCCGGCCGCCAGCCGCGGTTCCAGCAGTTCCCTGACCCGCTGCGGGTTGCAGCCCATGGAATAGGCTCTCTCCCCTCCTGACATCCGCGCGAAAAACTCTGCGGAGCTTAGATTCTGTTCGTCCCCATACACTGTGTCATCCCGGTCAAACCGGTAATACTGGGGCAGAATGACGATCCCGTATTCATCCGCCAGCCCTCCCGGAATATCCCCGTTCACATCCGCCGCTATGGTGATTTTCGTCTCCATCCTTTAACCTGCTGCCTTTCCCGGCCTTAAAGACCATACGATACAAAAGTGTCAGAAGAATCCTGGCGTTTAACACGGATTTCCGCCAGAATCCGATCCTTCTCTCCCTGTGTTTTTTGTCCGCGCTGTCCGCCGGCATCATCCCGTCAAAATATTCATACCGGTCCAGAAGCCTCATAAATTCCTCCGGCAGGTACTTATAATAAGGCTTTGAAAATGGGACAGCGCCGGTCATCTCTATGATTCTTCCCACAAAAGACATACAATTTTCCGTTTTATAGATCGAAAATCCATGAAATACCGTCATGGTCACCATGCTGAAAATATTAAACATATATTCCGGGTCCCGCTCATAGTCCCGGATCAGCCCTTTGATCCGCTCCAGATCCTTCCGGTCGACCGGTATCCGGTAAACCTTCGTCCGGTAAGCAGTCTGCCCCGGCTGCACATAATCTCCCCGCCGTTCCCACACGATTCCGGCGTCCAAAGGCGTGTTGGCGCTTCTTCTGGAAAAACTCACAAAGTCCTCCAGCTTCCCGTCAAAGGCAATGGAAATATGGGTATAGTCACAGCCGGAAATGCGGCGGCTGATCTTCGCAATGGTGGTCATTGTGGCCATAAAACAGATGTATATGCAGGGATTCTGCCCCTTGTCCGCCATTCCACATCTCCCCCTTTCGCCGTCATCGGGCGCCTTTCCCCCTGACCATATTTTTGAGAAACGACAGGATGTAGGACCGGTAGTCTATACCATCATACACCCCCTGCCTCCTGGCCAGCAGGAACAACCGGATCAGCAGCACATAATAGTAAAAATAATACTTCCGGACGGACAATTTCTCCGGCCTGCACACCAGATGCATATAGTCCCAGTGCCCCGGGTCCTCTGTGATCAGCTTGTCCGCATAATCATGATAGATTTCCGTTCCCGGCACCGGTGTAAAAATGGAGACGGCCACATTTTTCACGCCCCGCGTGGCAATCCAGGTATACAGGCGGTCGAAATCCTTTTTTTGGAAATCCAAATCCACGATGAACATGCCGAATATCTTGATCCCCAGCTCGTTTGTAAAACGCACGCACTCCGCGTTCCAGGAAATCTTTGTCCGCTTGTTGTACTGTTTTAAGTAGGTGTCCTCCACCGCCTCCAGGCCCACGATCAGGTACAGCAGGCCGATTTCGGCAAAGTCGCGGATCAACTGGCGGTTCTTCAGAATAAAATCCACCCGTCCCATGCAGACATACGTTTTATGGATTCCCTTTTCTTTGATCAGGTCTATAAACCGGCGGATCCGCTTCGCGTCCAGCAGAAAATCGTCGTCAATGATATAGATTCCCTCGCTGTCGATGGAAGCGATCTCCTCCACCACATCCTCAATATCCCGCGCCGTGTACGTCCCGCAGTTGAGCACGTTCCGGTAACAGAACCGGCATCGGAACGCACAGGAGTAAGCGGTCCTCACCTGGGCGCAGTGGGGAATCTCAAAATAATTGTAATGCCCCGGATGGGAATAAAAGTAACTGCGGTCCGGCCAGGGCAGGCGGCGGATGTCAAAGGGCTGCGCCGCCTGGCACTTCCACTGCCTGCCCTCCTTGTAACAGAGCCCCGGAATCTTCTCCGGCGCCTCCCCCTCAATGATTCTGGAAACCTGAAAGACGTCGAACGTGGTCAGGATATAATCGGTCTCCGGCATATAAAACCGCTCCTGATTCTTCTGCACGTGCAGCCCGCCCACGATTGTGACAACCTGCGGGTCCAGCCTCTTTGCCAGGCGGATATACTCTTTCATAAAGGCTTCCTGCTTAATCCGGCCGCAGATATAGAACACGTCCGGCCGGCACTGCCGCAGCTTCTCCTCCAGAGAAACCGTCTCTCTGGGCACGTCAAAGATTTCCGGGGTATATCCCTCCTGCTTTAAGACCGCGCTTAGGTACTCAAGCTCCAGCGGCTCATTTTCCAAAATACCGTTAAAATTATACTTGTTTCTGGACACTTCCGGATGGACCAGCAATATTTTCTTATCCATGTATCTTCCCCCTATTCCGGTCCGTTATCAACCGGATCAGACTTATTTCTCTTTGTTGTCCACATTATAACAGAGACAAAATGTGGGGGACAGATACCATACGTCATAACTGTGAGTGACGTTTGTCACTGATTTGGGGAAATGCAGTCCGCCGGCGGACCGATTCACATCTACCAGCCAAGAGCCGCAGCCCGGTTCCTGTGCGCGTGCCGCACCGCTGCCCTGCACTTTACCAGAATGCCGTCCAGCTGGTCCCATCCAGCCGCCCTGGCGTTCTGCAGCAGCTTGGCTTCCAGCAGATGGGCCTGGATCACCAGGCTGTAGTAGAGCTGGGTGTCCACCTGGCGTTCGCGGCAGACCCTTGTCAGCAGCTCCGTGGTGGCCGCGTACTTTTTAAGCAGCTGCCGGGTGGCCGTCCCACGCCTGTAGGGGAACAGCAGGCAGTTGGCCGCCACGGCCAGCGCCGCGCCAACGCAGACATAACCGAGCCGCACCGCGGCCATGGTTCCCACATCAGACCAACCGAAGGCGGTCATGAAAACAGCCCCGCCCAGGGCGCCGATGGTGGAACAGGTAAAGGTCCCCGTATATTCGGCGCAGTAAAAAGACAGGTAGCCCGAGAGCATCATGACCGCCGTCCGCCCCGCCATGGACGGGATCAGCGAGTACAGCGCCACGGAAAACAGCCCTCCCGCCACGGTGGCCATCAGCCGCTTCCCGGTTTTCTGCTTCACGTCGTCGGCGTAGGGCACGGACAGGGAAGCCAGGGTGAACAGCAGCCATTTCCCGTGAGGCAGAGCCAGAACCTGCACCGCAAGGGTGAATACAGACAAAAGAAAGGCCACCCGCAGCGCGTACAAAAACCGCACGGGGCTGACATCCAGAGCCGCTTTCAGCCGCACGGTCACGGAGAGCACGGTCTTGCGGTAATGGGTGCGCTTCTGGGGATCGGACAGATGGAGCAGGTGATTGTGCAGATACAGCAGCGCGTTGTAAAAATCCGTCTCCGCCCGCTCATCCCCGCCGCAGGCAAAATCTTCCCGCGCCGGCGGCGCAAGCTGCCCGCCCTCCTGGGAGATATAGGCCCTGTACTCCCCGATCTTCTCCCCGGTTTTTTCCAGTATTTTCCTCATCTCAGGGGTAAGCGGCCCCTTCAGGTCCACCAGCAAAAGCACAATATGCTCCAGTCCCCGCCCGGCGTCGATCATGGAGAACCCGGCGTCCGAGACGCAGAGAGCCTTTTTTCTCCGGTCATACACCGTCTGGCTCAGCCCGAACAGCCTGCGGTGCACCTTCTCCGGGTCAGCCGCCTCCCCCTCGCCGGTCAGAAGATATGTAATCGCGGCCACAGCATCGTCCGCCATGGAACAGAGCACGTCCCGGGCCGTTTCAGCCGCCCGCCTGCGCCCCATAAACAGCTGATAGAGGATCACGCACACCGCGCCCGCAAGCAGCCCCAGCAGCCGTTTGGGAAGCCCATCGGCCGTCACCGGAGAGATAAAGATCAAAAATAGATAGGATAAAATGTAAGGAAAATACATATGGCTGGAATATTCATAGGTGAATGCATAGAGAATGAAAAACACCGTCAAAAGATTAACCGGAAACGCAGCCAGAGGCGGCAGCGTATTGACCAAAAATGCGGACGTCCCCATCCACAGGAGCACCGCGGCCTGGATCAGCAGATGCTTGACGGGCGTGGCCGTCATATCCCGCACCATGGAGGCCGACATCATGATCGTGAAGATCACCCCCACGATGGAGTTCTCCGCCCCAAAGATCCATTGAAACACGTTGACAAAGGCGATGATGAACATAAAGTTCAGGGTCGCGTGGGCGAAATTCGCCCGGACGTTCTTAAATAGCGCTTCGTTATTCAGTTTTACCAATCAGACTACTTCCTTTCTCATTTAACACGGGACGCCGGCGCAGACTGCCAAGCAATCCCATTTTCGCGTATATTGGTTGATTATAGCAAAAATAAAACCGAATCGCAATACGTCTATTTTTCACCATTTTATTATTTCCATCCGCCAACAACACAGGAGCCGAAAAAGCGCCCCTGTCACATGTTGGACAGGGACGTTTTTCTTGCAATGATTCGTCATGAACCCTCAATCACCGCGTCATTTTCTAAATCAGCTCCGTTGGAAGCGATCAGCTTTTTGTAATAATAGAAGGATTTCTTCCGGCTGCGCTTTTTGCTCCCTCTCCCATAGTCATCCTGATCGACATAAATCATTCCATAACGTTTTGTCATCTCCGATGTACCGGAAGAGATCAGATCAATGGGCCCCCACCAGGCATAACCGAATACGTCGACTCCGTCGGCAATGGCTTCGCGCAGCTGTTCCACATGAGCGCGCATATAATCGATGCGGTAATCGTCCTGAATATGGCCGTTTTCGTCAAAATGGTCAACCGCTCCCAGACCATTTTCCGAAATGAAGATCGGCTTGTGGTAACGGTCATAAATACGGTTCAGCGTAACGCGGAATCCAATGGGATCGATGGTCCATCCCCACTCGGATTTTGGCAGATACGGATTCTTGATATCCGAGACAAGGCGGCCTGTTGGCTGCGGAACCGGAGAGCCTTTATATCGCATAATATAGGTCATATAATAACTGATTGTGATAAAATCAACCGCTCCGTCTTTCAGGATCTTTAAATCATCCGGCTCCATTTCAATGTGAATATTGTTCTCGTCAAAGAACCGTTTCATATAATACGGGTATTCGCCGTTGGCCTGAACGTCGGTAAAGAACCAGTTAAAATGATCCTCGAACATCACCTGAAGCTGATCCTCCGGTTTACAGCTCTCCGCATAATTTTCCAGACGGCAGAGCATATTTCCCATCTTTGCCTCCGGGTCTATCTCATGCAGCTTTTTTACAGCCAGAGCGCTTGCAACAAACTGATTATGAACGGTCTGGAACTTTAACTGCCAGTTGCCCAGGTACGGATTGCAGGAGAGCGGCTCCGGCGCACCGCCCAGAATGACGCCGCTGCTTGTAAACGGATTGGAAAGTACATTGTTGATCTCATTAAAGGTCAACCAATATTTTACTTTTCCCTTATAGCGCTTCATCACAGTCTCCGCATAGCGCACAAATGCCTGGACGGTATGACGGCTGGCAAAACCATTGTAGGCTTCAGCCAGATGGAGCGGCGTATCAAAATGTGAAAGCGTCACCATCGGCTCAATCCCATACTTGTGAAGCTCGTCAAACACAGCGTCGTAGAACAACAGCCCTTCTTCATTTGGCTGCGGATCGTCGCCCTTTGGGAAAATCCTGGACCAGGAAATACTCATTCGAAAAACCTTAAATCCCATCTCAGCGAACAGGCGGATGTCTTCCTGATAGGTGTGATAAAAATCGATCCCCCTGCGTTTCGGCAGCTCCCAGTTTTCAGGGTGCGCCTTCATATCAGCCACCATCTCCCTGGATGCCGCGTTGTGCGGCACATGGGTATCGAATGCCCCCTCGGTATCGCGGATTTCCTTGGTAATCAATCTTGCGAAATCAGAGGTTGCCGGGCCGCGGCCGCCCTCGTCCCATGCGCCCTCGATCTGATTCGCGGCGGTAGCGCCTCCCCAGAGGAAATTTTCAGGAAATGTATTTGTCATATTCACTCCGCCTCCTTTTTGGCCAGCAGCATTTTCACAATGGGAAGCAATTTTTTTGCCATACGCAGTTCTGTGTTAATGGTCATAAGCGTATCTTGCGCATGGATGAACAGCAGCGAGTATTCCATACTTTCACCGCTCACCTGGCTCTGGATTACCTCAGTCTGTGCGTTATGGGCCTGAACCACCAGGTCATTGGCCTCCTTAAGCAGCGTTTCCGCCTTTGTAAGATCGCCGGAAGCAAGGGCATCCAGCGCTTCGTCAATCTTAACGCGTCCGTCGCCGGACTTCATAACAACCTCGATGGCAATGCTGTTAATATCCTTCATTTTTTTACCTGTGTGGCGTTCCCGGACGGGAAACGCCACAATCCTTTCTTGTTATATAATGTTTGATCATAATCGTTATGCCTGAGCCGCGGAGAGTTTGGCCGCTTTGGCCGCCGCGCGCTCCTGCTCCTTGCGGACCTCAGCCTTGTCTGCCACCTTAAAGAATGGATACCAGATCAGAGCGGCGATCACAAAGTTGATGCAGACCAGAATCACGTTGCGGAAATCTCCGCCGGACATAAAGAAGGCCGAAACCGCGTTGGGGGCAAAGTTCATATCAAAATTGACATAGTTGATGGTGCCCCATCCCATAAAAAACCACAGATACGAAAATGCGGGTAAGATAATCGCAATCATGACCGTGGGAATCAGCATAAAGGGATTGCCGACAACCGCGCCGTATTGCAGCGGTTCATTGATATTAAAAATGGAGGGAACCAGAGTCGCTTTGCCCAGCACCCGGTATTTTTTGGATTTGGCGCGGAGCATGAAAAGCGCGAGGGGCATCGTGGCGCCCTGTCCGCCAATGTGGTGATAACGGCTGAAGCCATAGGCATAGATATTCTTGGGAGCCATACCGGCCGCCATCATTGCCGCGTTTTCTGCAATAGCCGCCTGGGTGATGCTGCGGGTCACCGGAGTAAACACCCAGCCGGAAATACCGAAGAAATAGAATACGTTCTGCAATAACACAATCAGCACAACCCCGGGCCCGCTCTGCGCAAAGCTGGTAATGGGCTTCATGATCAGCTGGACCATTGTGAAAACGTCAATCTTCATCACATAGGTGAGCAGGTATCCCGCGGTCAGACTGATCAAAATCGCAATGATATTGTCAAACCAGTTTTTTACAAAATCAGGGATCACGCTGTCCTCTCCAAAGAAGGAGAATTTAAACATCGCCTTATAGACAACCGCCACCAACAGACCCACGAACATCGCGGTGAACATACCGCCTGCGCCAAATTTTGACATAGCCACCAGTGAGCCTTCATCGGTCGTCACAAAATTCATGCACATCATAAACGTGCCGATGCCTGTGAATCCGGCGATCATAGAGCGGTCCTTTTTGCCGATTTTATTCAGGCAGTTATAGGGAATGACAAAGGACACGAACAGGCCGATGAGGCCGAATGAGAAGGTGCTCAACGGCGAGATATCCGGCAGAACCGGAACAAACCGCCGCAGGATTGACCACAGCGATGGGATCGCGCTGACCATGGAAAACGGGACGATGTAAAGGATCGCGTCCGCCACAATGCCAAACCAGAAATTCTGGGTAATCCTGTTCATAACCGGAACGAGGTGCTTCTCGATCCACTCCTGAATTTTTTTCATCTTAATCCCCCCGTTTAACTCTCATGATAAAAGTCGATGGCATCCTGAAGGATACTCTCACCGTCCAGCGCGCCGTATGAATCCGGATCGATGGAGGTGACCTTAACGTTGTGCTCCTTCAGCATTTCCCTGTACTCCGGCACCTCAGCCGAGAAGTGCGGCCCCAGCAGCAGGACATCGATTTTGTCGGCATAGTCCGATACCTGAGATTTGCTGACCGCATGGATCGAGACGTCCAGTTTCTGCGCCTTAGCGGCCTTCCTCATGTTGGCAGCCATAAAACCGGTAGAAGCTCCGATTCCGCATGCAAGTAAAATTCGAATCATAGTGTTAATTCCCCTTTCTCCTTTTTGCAGATTGCTTTGTTCTTTCTGTCTTTATCTTAGATCATTCAGACCTGAAAATAAAACAGACTTCTTACCGGCATTGCGGCAATACAGGAAGATTGCCGGGATACCGGCAAATCCGCTGTTCTCTGCAAAGCCTCACAACGCCCGGGCGGCCTGAGGCCATCCGGGCGTTGTGAATACTGTAGGGATCGTCTCACGGGCAGGTCAGTTCATTCGCCCGCAAAATTCTTCAAATGTGTTCGTCTTGAGCAGCTCGATGGTTCGGCTGGTAGAGTTAAACAGTTCGATGATGAGGTCGAATGACGATTTGAAATACTTCATTTCCTCCTGCGTAATCCCAACTAAAAGAATAAAATGGATTGCTTTATGATTCCAGCGAATGGGCATATTGTTGTGGACGACGCAGATAAACGACTGTTCCGCAAATTGGCTGATTGCATGGGGCACCGCCAGGGTGTCGGTGAAAGCGGTGCTGGAAACCGACTCCCGCAATAACACATCCTGAATGAAAGCTTCTTTCACATAACCATGTTCCAGACAATGTCCGCCCATGAATTTTATATATGCTTCCGCGCTGTCCAGCGCCACGTTCCTGAAGTACAGTTCTTTATGGAACAGGCTCCGCAGAAACGTGCGCGCGTGCAGCAGCTCCCGCTCTGCTCCGATTTCATCCAATTTCTTTTGTATGCTATCCTGGTTCTGCCTGGTCAAAATCGGATTGACCCGCACGGTATGCCTGCCGCCGGTCTCAACCGGCAGCGTGGAGATGATCAGGTCACTGCCCGGAGGGTACTGCAAAAAGCGGCTGACCGGAAGCACATCCGTGACCAGAAGCTGTTCGTGGAATGCCGCGCTGATATCATTCACAAGCTTCCGCGAAAAAGAGTGATAGGATTCCACCACAATCGCACAGGTAATGCGCTCCTTATTCTGCTTATTATTTTCAAGAAATGCGCCAAAATGGAATGCGATAAAGGCAATCTCATCCTCATTAAAGGTGACCTGGTAAATTTTAGAAAATTTATGGGCGAAGAAAACGGCCATATCATAAACAGGCGCATAATCTTTTTTTAGCTGCGGACCGATGGGATTGGGATACCCGATCTGGTAGGTGCAGCGCTGGTACGCATAGTACACATGCAGGGCAAACTGAAGAATAAAATCATTTTCAAATTCCGGCGTGCAGTAGCGTTCCGACACCAACGATAAAATGGAGGTTACATTACAAATAAACTCATGGCTGATGACGCTCTGGATATCCACCACTTCATGCTCAACCGACAGTGCAATCAGAATCAAAATCTGCTGGTAATCTTCTTTGGGAATCTGAATTCCATAGTTTTCCCTGTAATTGGAAGAAATCATATCCGCCAACGCGATGATTTCCTCCTTGTCATACAGCGCCTCCAACAGCTCGTCGGCCGTAATATAAGTTTCCCTCTCCCCCAGACAATTATCTGAGTTCAACCGAATCAGGATAATCAAAATGTGAATCAGCAAATTGTTCAGCGAGTAGTCGTTCAGATAAATTTGGGATTCCTGGCAGATATCGTAAAGCTCCTGCATAATCCCGTGAACATCCTGCTGGGGGAAAAGCTGCTCCAAGGCCTCCTTTGTGTTAAAAAAGCCATAAGTATCCCCGGTTGCAATATGCCCGATCAACCGTCTCTTGTTCTGCTCGCTTCCTCTTAAATAAAACTGGTAGTTCTTCGATTCAATGGAAAGATCATACTCCCTGACCACATTCTTGATTTGCGGCATAATCGTATTGATCACCGTACTGGCGCTGATAAAAAGCCGTTCCGCTTCGTCAAAGGCATTGACCCCGTCCTTGCAGGTCAGCAAATCGGACAGTATATGCCAGACCCGCCCTTCATTCTCCGATTGGGCCGCTTCCCGGCTGCAAAGAACACTCTGCAGCCTGTACCCCTCCCGTGATGCCAGAATCGAGGCTTCCCCGCTGTCGTTCAAATCCCTGACATAATTGCGGATCGTCCTCTCGCTAACCCCTAACATTCTGGCAAGCGCAGCCGAGGGAATACTTTGTGTTGCATCCGAAAGAATCCGGAGCAGCTCATTTTGTTTATTCGTTTTCATTCACTACTCCTTATCATCTGCCGCCTCAGAGATTTTCTCTCAAAAACCGGCTGAGAGCGATCATCGCTTCTTCCTCCTGATCTCCCTCAGTTTCCAGGACAATTTCCTGACCGCATTTCACTCCAAGCCCTAACACTGAAAAAATCTTCTTGCCATCAGCCGCTTTTCCCTCTCTCACAATTCTTACGCTGCATGGAAAGGCCCCCGCTTCCCTTACAAAAAACCCCGCCGGACGCGCATGAAATCCCCTCTTATCCCGGATCGTATATTTGAATTCTCTCATGTCCCCCAAGTCCATTTCTTACAATCATATTTGCTTATATTATAGACGCAGCCCCCTGTTTATTCAAGCCAATTTTCGAACGCCTCCTGATCGCTTCCCTTCTGACGCCATCTCAACCCAATTTCTATATAAACACCTGAAAAAACCTCTTGCCGGGGTCTATCCCCTGACAAGAGGTTTTTTACTTATAAACTCATCCCAGCCGGTGAATAAACAACCCGCTCCTAAGCTTCGGCTCAAACCACGTAGATTTCGGCGGCATAAGCAGCCCCGCGTCCGCCACGTTCAAAAGCTCCTTAATAGATGTAGGGTACATGGAAAACGCCACGGTCATGTCCTCCTTCACCCTGCGCTCCAGCTCGCCAAGGCCACGGATTCCGCCGATAAAATCGATCCGCTTATCCGTCCTGGGATCGCCGATGCCCAGCACCGGTCCCAGCAGCCGGTCCTGAAGAATGGACACGTCCAGCCCCTTCACCGGGTCGTAGCTGCGGCACTCCGCCCCGGCGGCCAGCTTATACCAGCTCCCGCCCAGGTACATTCCGAACAGCCCCTTCTCATCCGGCGCATAGGGGCCGTCCATTTTCTCCACTGTAAAATGCTCCCTCACCGCGGCCAGAAATCCGGCCTCATCCATTCCGTTCAAATCCTTCACCACCCGGTTGTAGGGCAGAATCATCAGCTGCTCGTCCGGGAACAGCACGGACAGGAAATAGTTGAAGGGCTCCTCCCCGGTATACCCCGGGTTCTCCTCCCGGCGCTTCAGTCCCACCTTCACCGCCGACGCGGCCCGATGGTGCCCGTCCGCAATATAGGTGGCCGGAATCGCCGCAAAGGCCGCCTCGATGCGCCCGTTCTGCTGCGGGTCCTCCACCTTCCACACCGTATGCCCGATGCCGTCCTCCGAGACAAAGTCGTAGAGCGGCTCCCCGGCCGTCACCTCGTCCACCACCCGGTTCACCGCCCGGTCGGCCCTGTAGGCCAGGAAAATGGGACCGGTGTGCGCGTTTGTCGTGTCCACATGGCGGATGCGGTCGATCTCCTTGTCCTCCCGGGTGTTCTCATGCTTCTTGATCACCCCGTCCACATAGTCGTCGATGGAGCAGCAGGCCACGATGCCCGTCTGAGCCCTGCCGTCCATGGTCAGGCGGTAGATATAATAGCACTCCTGCCCGTCCTCCACAAAGGTTCCGTCCGCGATGCGGCGGTCCAACAGCTCCCTGGCCTTGTCGTAGACCCGGCCGTCGTAGGTGTCCACCTCGTCGGGAAACTGCGTCTCCGGCCGGTCGATATTCAAAAAGGAAAGGGGGTTGCCCGCCACCGCAGCGCACGCCTCCTTCCGGTTGTACACGTCGTAGGGAAGGGCGGCCACCTTGTCCGCCGCCTCCCGGTTGGGTCTGATACATAAAAATGGTTTCACTGCCGCCATCTGTTTTCCTCCTGTTATGACGCAGACAGCGCCTCCAACCGCCTGGGTCCGCAGTTGTCCGCATTGGTACCGCCCGGTATGAAAGCGCCGTCAAACGTTATCCTATCTCACCACGCGCACCCGCAGCACGCCCTTGATGGAGTTGAGCTTCTGCAGCGTGATGGGCTCCAGCACATTTTCCAGATCCAGCAGGGTGTAAGCGTACTTATCCCGGCTCTTGTTGGTCATGTCGGAGATGTTGACTCCCTGCTCCGCCAGAATTCCCGTGATCTGTCCGATCATGTTGGGGATGTTCATGTGCAGCACCGCCACGCGGCTGGCCGCCTGACACACGCCCATGTCACAGTTCGGGTAATTGACGGAGTTTTTGATATTGCCGTTCTCCAGGTAATCCACCAACTCCTTCACCGCCATCTTGGCGCAGTTGTCCTCGGACTCCTCCGTGGAAGCGCCCAGGTGGGGGATCACGATGGTATTTTTCATGTGGGCGGACTTGGGATTGGGGAAGTCCGTCACGTAGCGGTGAACCTTGCCGCTCTCAAGGGCCTCTGCCATGGCGTCCTCGTCCACCAGAACGTCCCGGGCGAAGTTTAACACCACCACGCCCTCCTTCATCTCATCCAGCTTCTCCTTGTTGATCATACCTCTGGTGGTCTCTAAAAGCGGCACATGGATGGTGATATAGTCGCACTCCTGGTAAATTTTGTCCACGCTGGTGATGTGCTTCACATCCCGGTTCAGCATCCAGGCGGCGTTCACCGATATGTAGGGGTCGTAGCCGTAGACTTCCATACCCAGGGCAGCGGCCGCGTTGGCCACCTCGGCTCCGATGGCGCCCAGGCCGATGACGCCCAGCTTCTTGCCCTTGATCTCACAGCCCGCGAAGGCTTTCTTGCTCTTCTCAGTGGCCTTGGCAATGTTCTCGTCGTCCGCGTTGCTCCGGCACCACTCGATGCCCCCGATCAGGTCCCGGGAGGCGATCAGCATGCCGGCCAGCACCATTTCCTTCACGCCGTTGGCATTTGCCCCGGGGGTGTTGAACACCACGATGCCCTCCTGGGCGCAGGCGTCCAGGGGAATGTTGTTGACTCCGGCTCCGGCTCTGGCCACGGCCAGCAGACTCTCCGGCAGCTCCATCTCATGCATGTTGGCGCTGCGCACCAGAACGCCCTCCGCCTCCCCAACGCTGTCGGTCATCACGTAGTCCTGGGGCAGGCGGTCTGTGCCGCACTTGGAAATATTGTTCAGGCAATGGATCTTTTTCATAATCTTCTCTCCTCTTTCAACACCGGAACCGCCCCGCAGGCCGCGGGGCGTAATTCCCATCATTTTCCAATTTAACGTTTATTTGCCATACCTGGTCTCGAAATCGTCCATGAATTCCACCAGTTTTTTCACGCCTTCCATGGGCATCGCGTTGTAGATGCTGGCGCGCATGCCGCCCACGGTCCGGTGGCCCTTTAAATTCTCCAGGCCCGCAGCCTTGGACTCCTTCACAAACAGGGCGTCCATCTCCTCGTCGCCGGTGACAAAGGGCACGTTCATCAGAGAGCGGTCCTGCTTCACCACAGTGCCCTTAAAGAGCTTGCTCTGATCCAGGAAATCGTAAAGGATCTTCGCCTTCTCCTCGTTGTACTGCTTCATGGCCTCCAGGCCGCCTTTGGCTTTCAGCCACTTGAACACCTTGCCGCAGATGTAGATGCCGTAGGTGGGCGGGGTGTTGTACAGGGAGCCCGCGTCCACATGGGTCTTGTAGCGCAGCATGGTGGGGGTTCCCGGAAGTACATCCTCGGTCACCAGGTCCTCCCTGACGATCACGATCACGGTACCGGCCGGTCCCACGTTCTTCTGGGCTCCTGCAAAGATCAGGCCGTATTTGGACACGTCCACCGGTTCCGACAGGAAGCAGGAGGACTGGTCTGCCACCAGGAGCTTGCCCTTGGTGTTGGGTAATGTCTTGTACTTTGTGCCGTAAATGGTATTATTTTCACAGATGTACACGTAGTCCGCATCCTCCGAGATCGGCAGATCGGAGCAGTCCGGGATGTAGCTGAAGGTCTTATCCGCGCTGGAAGCCACCGCGTTGGCCGTGCCGTACAGCTTTCCCTCGGAACATGCCTTCTTGGCCCACTGTCCGGTCACAATATAGTCCGCCACCTTGTTTTTCATCAGGTTCATGGGAACCATGGCAAACTGCTGGGACGCGCCGCCCTGTAAGAACAGCACCTTATAATTGTCCGGAATATGTAAAAGCCCGCGCAGATCTGATTCAGCTTCGTCGATAATGGTCTGATAAGCCTTAGATCGATGGCTCATCTCCATCACTGACATCCCGGTCCCTCTGTAATCCAGCATCTCCGCCGATGCCTCCGCCAGGACTTCCTCCGGCAGCACGGCCGGACCTGCTGAAAAGTTGTAAACTCTGCTCATGTTCGCGCTCCTCCTTCAATGGTTTGTTTTGCCGCGGCTTCGCGCTCAGTGGCGCGCCGCAGCCTTGCTGTACATCTGTCTCTTATAAATATATACAGATGACTTCCCCGTATGCGGGCCGGTTTCAAGGACCGCAGGCAGGAAAGTCATCCGAATATGCCTCTGCATGGTCGCCCTTAACGCCGGGAGGACGCTTTAACATGATAATGTGTTAACGTCCCCGAAGTGTTACTGACTATCATACACTGTTTTTAATTGATTTTCAAGTCCGTATCGTCAAAAGCATCCGCAATGGGCGCTCCGGGCGATACCATGGGGAATACCTTGTCGTCGCAGCTGACCTGGCAGTCGATGAGAACCGGGATATTCAGGGAGATCGCCTCCTTCAGCACCGGGATGAAATCGTCCTTCTGCGTCACCCGGTAGGCTTTCGCCCCCATGGCCTCCGCCAGCTTCACAAAATCCACCGCGTCGTTCAAAACGGTCTGGGAATAGCGCTTGCCGTAGAACAGGGTCTGCCACTGGCGCACCATACCCAGCACGTGGTTGTTCACAATGACCTCCACCACCGGGATGTTGTAGCGCACCGCCGTGGCGATCTCGTTCATATTCATGCGGAAGCAGCCGTCGCCCGCGATGTTGATCACCGTGCGGTCCTTGCAGCCCATCTTCGCGCCGATGGCCGCGCCCAGGCCGTAGCCCATGGTGCCCAGGCCGCCGGAAGTCAGAAGGGTCCTGGGCTTGCGGTAATTGTAATACTGGGCTGCCCACATCTGGTGCTGGCCCACCTCGGTGACGATGATGGTGTCCTCGTCCGTCACCTCGTCGATGGCCTGAACAATGTAGGGGCCGGTCAGAAGCCGCTTGTCATAGCGCAGGGGATACATATCCTTCATGCGCTCGATGTGGGCGATCCACTCGTCGTGGTTCACCGGGTCTAAGCGGGCGTTGAGCTTGCGCAGAATCACCTTCACGTCCCCGATGATGCTGGCGTCCACCCGGATATTCTTGTTGATCTCAGCCGGGTCCACATCCAACTGTAAAATTTTGGCATTTTTCGCGAACTTGGAGGCATTACCCGTCACCCGGTCCGAGAAGCGGGCGCCCACCACGATCAGCAGGTCCGCCTCGGTGATGCCGAAGTTGCTGGTCTTGGTGCCGTGCATGCCCACCATGCCGGTGTAGAGCTCGTCGGTGCCGTCAAACGCGCCCTTGCCCATCAGGCTGTCGGCCACCGGGGCCTGGATCTTGTGGGCGAAGGCCCGCAGCTCGTCGGAAGCGTTGGCAATCACAGCGCCGCCGCCCACGAAGATGAAGGGCTTCCGGGCCTTGCGGATCATCTCAACGGCCCGGTCCATGGCCTCCTCGGTGATGGTGTCGCTCTGGCGCACGATCTCTTCGGGTGCCTGGTACTCATAGTCGCAGGTCGCGCCGGTCACGTCCTTGGTGATATCCACAAGCACCGGGCCGGGACGGCCGGTCTGGGCGATGGTGAAGGCGCGGCGAATGACCTTGGCCAGCTTATTCACGTCCTTGACGATAAAGTTGTATTTGGTAATGGGCATGGTGACGCCCGTAATGTCGACCTCCTGAAAGCTGTCCTTGCCCAGCAGGTTGTTGGTCACGTTGCAGGTGATGGCTACCACCGGCACGGAATCCATATAAGCCGTGGCGATACCGGTCACCAGGTTGGTGGCGCCGGGGCCGGAGGTGGCCAGGCACACGCCCACTTTTCCCGTAGCCCTGGCGTATCCGTCCGCAGCGTGGGACGCTCCCTGCTCGTGGGAGGTCAGGATATGGGTAATCTCATCCTGATGCTGATACAGCGCGTCGTAGATATTCAAAATGGCCCCGCCCGGATAACCGAACACGGTGTCCACTCCCTGCTCCCTCAGGCACTGTATTACAATCTCTGCTCCTGTCAATTTGCTCATATATCCCGCACTCCTTTTCCGAAGCGCGCCTGAAATGTGGAATCAGGCGCGCGCTCTTTCTATTGCATGTCAATTTGCGGCGTGTGACCCGCGGCCGGCCGGTCCGGCTGGCCTATGGCGCTGTCCGCAGCCCTGGCGGAGTCACACTTTCCGCTGCCGCCCGCGGCCCTGACGGAATCACACTTTCCGCTGCCGCCCGCGGCCACGCCGGGATCGCACTTCCCGCTGCTGTCCGCGGCCCTGACGGAGTCACACCGCCCCGCGCCGGCTCTATTTCACTTCCAGCACCGCTCCGCGGTCCGCGCTGGTCACCAGGGAGGCGTACCTTGCCAGGTATCCGCTGGTCACCTGGGGCGTGGGGGCGCTCCATTTGGCCTTTCTGGCCGCCAGCTCCTCATCGGAGACCTTCACGTCCAGCCTGTGGTTGTCGATGTCGATGGAAATGATGTCGCCCTCTTCCACCAGTGCGATGGGTCCGCCCACCTGGGCTTCCGGGCACACGTGGCCGATGGAAGCGCCTCTGGAAGCGCCGGAGAACCGGCCGTCAGTGATCAGGGCCACCGTGGAGCCCAGGCCCATTCCCGCGATGGCGGAGGTGGGATTGAGCATCTCGCGCATGCCGGGGCCGCCCTTGGGTCCCTCGTAGCGGATCACCACCACGTCGCCCGCCACGATCTTGCCGCCCTTGATGGCCGCGATGGCGTCCTCCTCGCAGTTGAACACCCTGGCCGGGCCATCGTGCTGTAACATCTCAGGCGCAACGGCAGAGCGCTTCACCACCGCGCTGCCGGGCGCTAAGTTGCCCCGCAGGATGGCGATGCCGCCGGTCTGGCTGTAGGGGTTCTCCACGGGACGGATCACGTCCGGGTTCATGTTGGCGCAGCCCTTGATGTTCTCGCCCACGGTTTTGCCGGTGACGGTCATGCAGTCCAGGTTCAGCAGGCCCTTCTTGCTGATCTCGTTCATCACGGCGTAGATGCCGCCCGCCTCGTTCAAATCTTCTATGTAGGTGGGGCCCGCCGGAGCCAGATGGCACAGGTTGGGGGTTCTGGCGCTGATCTCATTGGCGATATCCGGGTTCAGCTCCACGCCCGCCTCGTGGGCGATAGCCGGAAGATGAAGCATGCTGTTGGTGGAGCAGCCCAGGGCCATATCCATGGTCAGGGCGTTGATAAACGCCTCTTTTGTCATAATGTCGCGGGGACGGATGTTCTGGCGGTACATCTCCATCACCTGCATGCCGGCGTGCTTCGCCAGCTTGATGCGCTCGGAGTAAACCGCCGGGATGGTGCCGTTGCCCCGAAGGCCCATGCCCAGCACCTCGGTCAGACAGTTCATGCTGTTGGCCGTGTACATGCCGGAGCAGGAACCGCAGGTGGGACAGGCTTTCTCCTCGAACTCCCGCACGTCCTCCTCGCTCATGGTACCAGCCGCGTAGGAGCCCACTGCCTCGAACATGCTGGAAAGGCTGGTCTTGTGGCCCTTCACATGGCCTGCCAGCATGGGGCCGCCGCTGACGAACACGGTGGGCACGTTGATTCTGGCCGCAGCCATCAGAAGGCCGGGCACGTTCTTGTCGCAGTTGGGCACCATCACCAGTGCGTCGAACTGGTGAGCCAGTGCCATACACTCGGTGGAATCCGCGATCAGGTCCCGGGTCACCAGGGAATACTTCATGCCCACGTGGCCCATGGCGATTCCGTCGCAGACCGCGATGGCCGGGAACACCACCGGGGTGCCGCCCGCCATGGCCACGCCCAGCTTCACCGCTTCCACGATCTTATCCAGGTTCATGTGTCCGGGTACAATTTCATTATAAGAACTCACAATGCCCACCATGGGCTTTTTCATCTCTTCCGCCGTCATGCCGAGGGCGTTGAACAGGGATCTGTGGGGCGCCTGCTGCATACCTGTTTTCACTGCATCACTTTTCATCTGTTTCTCCTCCTCTATCGTATCCGCTCTGCAACGAGATCACCCATGCGGGTGGTCCCTACCTTCTCGCAACCGTCGGACATAATGTCCCCGGTGCGGTAACCGTCTTTTAATACCTGCCGGACCGCCTGCTCCACCGCGTCCGCCTCTTTGTCCAGATCAAAGGAATAGCGCAGCATCATGGCCGCGGACAAAATGGTTGCGATGGGATTCGCCAGGTCAAGGCCCGCGATATCCGGGGCGGAGCCGTGGCTGGGCTCGTACAGGCCGAACTTACTCTCGTTTAAGCTGGCCGAGGACAGCATCCCGATGGAGCCGGTGATCATGCTGGCCTCGTCGGACAGAATGTCGCCGAACATGTTCTCGGTCAGGATCACGTCGAACTGGCCCGGATTCATCACCAGCTGCATGGCGCAGTTGTCCACCAGCATGTGGGTCAGCTCCACCTCCGGGTAGTCCTTCGCCACTTCCTCCACCACCTTTCTCCACAGGCGGGAGGAATCCAGCACATTGGCCTTGTCCACGCTGATCACCTTTTTCCGGCGCTTCATGGCGATCTCAAAGCCCTTGATTGCGATCCGGCGGATCTCATTTTCATTGTATGTAAGGATATCCGTGGCCTGCATCACGCCGTCCACTTCCTTGGTCCAGCGGTCGCCAAAGTAAATGCCGCCGGTGAGCTCCCGCATGATCACCATGTCGAAGCCGTCCCCGATGATCTCATCCTTTAAGGGGCAGGCGGAGGCCAGCTCGGCGTAGAGGTAGGCGGGACGGATGTTGGCGAAGAGTCCCAGGCCCTTTCTTATGGCCAGAAGTCCTGCCTCGGGGCGCAGATTCGGGGCCACGTCGTACCACTTGGAGTTGCCCACGTTGCCGCCCACCGCTCCAAGAAGCACCGCATCGCTGTTTCGCGCCGTCTCCAGAGCCTCGTCGGTCAGGGGAACGCCGTGGGCGTCGATGGAGCAGCCGCCCATGAGCACCTCGGTATAATGGAAGCTATGGCCGTAGACCCTGCCCACCTGGTCCAGCACTTTTCTGGCCTCGCGCACGATCTCCGGGCCGATCCCATCTCCCGGTATGGCTGTCACATTATAATTCATCTTCATATCTCTCCCATTCTATCATTCATTTTAGTTATGTCTAAACAAACAAATATGATTTCTTTCCATCATAGCTCATTTAATGGGGGATTTCAACTGTTGCAGGGGAATTTTCCGATTATGGAATATACAAGTTTGGAATTATTATCATGAACAGAAGTTATAGCGAACCGGCCCGGACAAAGAAAAAACCGGCGGAGAAAGTCGCGCAAGCCCTGCCGGAAAGCGCCTTTCTCCGCCGGAACAACTGCCGCCAGCGCAGCGCAATCTCACTGCACCTCGCGCACCAGGCAGTATTGTTTGAGATCGAAATGTTTTTCTACCACGCCGAATACCTTGAATCCGAAATGTTCGTACAGCGGGACATTTTTCGGATTGTGGGTTTCCAGGGAAATCATCAGGCGGCGGCTCTCTGCGTAAGCGATCACCTCGTTTAGCAGCAGGGCCGAGAGGCCGTGGTGCTGCATGCCCTGCCGCACGGCCAGATAGATGATGTGCAGGCGCTCTTCCTGGTGAAGCTGGGCTGTCCAGCGGGAATTTAAATAGTCCTTGCCCCTCACAAAATTCCAGAAGGTTTTAAGACTGGGGTCCTCCCGGATCAGGTACTCGTCCGTCTTTAAGGCGGCCAGGGCCTCGGTCAGGTAGTAGCGGAACGGATCGTAGGGCTCCGACTCGTCGGACACCACGATGATGGAGTTTAACTCCGGACTGTCGGAGTAGATCTGGCACAGCTCGAAAAACTCCGACAGGTCGCATTTGAACAGCTCCGGCAGCAGGCGCTTTCTGGTCTCCTCATCCGGGATCAGCTTGCAGTACAGCGGGTCCCGGGCAAAGCACTGGGTCAGAAGCTCTTCCATTTTCGGCAGATCCTCTTTTTGCACGCGGTATAAAGTTCGGCTTTCCATCGCTTGTATTTCCTCCCGTCACATGGTCAGGCATTCCTGCATCCATGCGGTCAGTTTTTTAATTGATTCCGTCATATAGCGGATATCGTCCCGGTAACACGCGGTCTGATTTTCCGTCACCCGCTTTAACTCCAGGTATTCCGGCGTGAGATCCACGTCCTTCTCCCGCCCCTCCTCCAGCTTTTCCTTCAGGCTGCGGACCAGCTGAAACAGGTTCTCATGGTGTACGATACGGCCCGCGCCCCATTTTAAACGGTTGCCGGGCTGGTTTAACACGTACTGGGTGAAATAGTTGAACACCTGCTCGTCAAAGAGGAAGGCGTAGCGGTTGTTGTCGATGCCGTAGATATCCTCCAGGGCCGCCCGCGCATTTCCCTCCCAGGCGTGCCGCAGAGCCTTGTAGAGCGCACGCAGATTGTCCTGCACCGCCTCCTGTGGGAAAAGCACTTCGTCGTGCCAGTTCAGCCGCACAAAATAATCCTGCTCCTTGCGGAATATGTACAGCAGCCGTTCCTGCATTTCCCCGCAGCGCGCAAACAAACGGTCCGCCGCCTCCAAATCCCCCTGATCCAGAAACGCCGCGTAATCCCGGTTCAGCTCCGTGATCCTGCGGTACAACGCCCTGGAGACCTCCTTGGCCTTCTTCAGGGCGCGCTTCATCTCCCAGGTGTCCACCTCCGCCTTGCGCCGGATTCCCACGTCGTCGCTGTCCGTCACCGCCCGGATCAGGCGCTCGAAGTTCATGGGCGGCAGCAGCAGGCGGTCGAAGGCCATCACCAGGCGGCCGTAGAGCACGTGGTGAAAGCGGTAAACCGGCTCCTGGTACACATTGTCGTTGTCAAACTGGGAGTGGTAGTGGGTTTCCATAAACTCCCCGCCGGAGAATTCGTTGACCATGGACGGGATTCCGGCCACGGCCATGGAGAAATCGTCGGACCAGGTCTGGATGGGGCAGAGCACCTCCACCCCGTCGGGGTAGGCCGCCTCGTCCACCTCAACGCCTTCCAGAAAACGGCTCAGGAAATCCTCGTACTCGTAGGTACAGCGCACCGCGTCCATCTGTCCGTGGGCATGGGCCGGAAGCTCGAAATTTAAGTTGGCGAAGGTCTTTCCCCTCCACTCGGGATGGGCGGTGAACACCTCCTCGTAAGCGCCTGTGGACCAGTCGTACTTGGAGTTTGCCACCCCCCACTCCTCCGCGGCCATGGCGCAGAAAACCAGATTGAACTTTGGCCTGTAGCCGCTCTTTAACAGTGCCCTGGCGATCCCAAACATCATAGCCACCGCCGCGTTGTCGTCCTGAAATCCGCTGAAATAGGAGTCGTAATGGGCGGTGATCAAAATCATACGGTCCGTGCCCCGCCCCGGTATAGTCCCCACGATGTTGTAGGTCTCCCGGTCCGGCGCCACGGTGGTCCTGGCCTCGAACTCCACCGCGACCGCGCCCATGTTGCCCGGCTCCATCCCGCTCTCGTCCGGGCAGCTTCCGGCCTCCATCATGGCCTTTTTCAGCACCCAGGCGTCCGCCTGGGAAATGGAGAACGCCGGCGCGTCCGCCGGTCCCGCGATGTCCTGGGCGTTTAAGGCCGTGTTGTGAACCTCCCCGTAGCCCTGCTCCTGAACCGCCACCAGGGCGGCCGCCCCCCGCAGATGGGCCTGGTAAACCGGGAAATTGATCCACCACTCGTCCCGCTGGTTGATGTCCACCAGCACCAGCTTTCCCTCCACATCCACGCGGTCATAACAGTCCGCCGTGCCCTTGCCCAGGTAGACAATCTCAAACTCCCTGGTTCCCTCCGTGTCGAAATTGGTCTGATAGGCTCCCAGCTGAAAGCAGTGCCTTACCCCCTCCGAATCCGTAAAACGCATCTCGGCCTTCTCAAACTCCCAGGCGTCCACCGTCACCTTGTCCTTGTGCACGTCCTTAAGGCCAATGGCCTCCATCTCCCGGCAAAGCATCTCGCCCGTCTCAAATTCCGCTTTGGAGCCCGCCGTGCGGTAGCCCAGCGCTGGGTTTGTCTTAAACTGCTCCATCCGTTTCGCCAGCTGGTAGGAATATCCGATCTCCAGGGCATCTGTAAATTGTTGTTCCCAATCGTCCACTTCTCTTGTCTCCACCTTTAAAAAGCTGCCGCTGGACAAACAAGTCCGCGACAGCCGTATTATGTTCATTCTCTCATGGCCCTGACGGCCGCCCGCAGGGCCGGTCCCCGCGGCTTAAACCACGCTTACACCGCGGACTTCCCGGACTTTACGGGCCCGGCACCGGATCCTGGCTGATCACCGCCCCGTCCTCGCCCAGGCGGTAATTGTCCTCGGTGATGCAGTCCTTCAGCATCTCGCCGCTCTCATTGCAGAAATAGCGCTTGCCCTCCCAGTCGATCCAGCCGGTCACCATATAACCCTCTGCGTCGAAGAAATACCACTTGCCGCCGATCTCCTGCCAGTTTGAGCTGGGATAGGTTCCGTCCCCGTTGTCGTACCACCATCTTCCGTCCTCCGCCTGTTTCCAGGAGCTGTAGGGGTACACGCCCTCCGGGTTCTCCACGGGATTGTCCTTGAAGTAGGACGCCATGTTGGCATCCACGTACATGGTGTTGGACTCGGCCCACTCCCCTTCGATGGAGGAATCCACCTTGTTGTAGGCTTTCACCTTCACATAGTAGTTGGCGCTCTTGGTCAGCTTCTCCGAACAGTTGTAGCTGTTGTAGGTGGTGGTGATGGCGCTCCCCACCGACTTTCCGTCCCGGTACACGCGAAACTCATAGCTTCCGGCCGTGCTCACCGGATCCCAGGTCACCACCCCGTCGGGGTTCAGGCGCACATTCTCAATGGGCCTTAAGGACTTGGTCAAAGAGTCCAGCTCGATGGTCAGCACCAGCTGCTGCCCCGCCTCCTTGCGGGCAGCGCCTTTACAGACGGCGCCGACGCCCTTTAAACGTATCTTGTCCTTTCGGATCGAGGTGGAAAAACGGTAATCGTCGTTGGCCTCCAGCGTCACCTCCAGCTTGGGAACCGTATCCTCCTCCCACGCCTGGCCGTCGTTCTTGACCTCGTAATCGCCCACGTAAAACTTGTCTCCGCTGGCGTCAAAATCAATGGATTCCTCGCCGAAATCCGTCCCAGGCTCGATATCCGCCTCGATCTGCAGGGTGACGGACGTGATCTTCTTGGTGGTGCTGGCCGCCCATGACGGAAACGCGGTTAAAAGCGCCAGGGCTACCGCCGCCGCTGCCGCCGTCAGATGTTTCATACTGTGCTTTTTCAAAGTGTATCCTCCTCACTCGATACGCGCTCATCCAGATTAACTCCTACCCCCTACTTTACTCATTTTGTCCCTGAGTGTCAATAACGTTTTCCTTACAATCCCACCCTCTGTAAAAATGACCGTAAGTCCCCCCGCGGTTCCGCACAGAATCCCCGCAATCGTCCGTTCCCGCAGCAGCGTCATCCACAAAACGCGGCCGTTTTCCCCCGCAAAGCGCAGCGCCGGAGTGATCTCCCTCCACCGCTGGCCCCAGAAACTGAAATCCGACCATCTGGAGGGGATGAGGTCCGGCGGAAACCGGGTTCCCTCCGCCCCCAGCATCCGGATGCAGGCCGCCGCTGCCAACGCTGCCGCCGACACTGCCATAAACCGGCGCAGGAGGCGTTTCTCCCGGCCAAAATACGCAGACAGGCTCCGTCCCAGGGCCGCCCACACCGGCAGAAATGCAGAAAAGCCCGCAGCCGCCAGGCAGATTTCCCCGTCCACCCGGTAGCGCGCACTTCCGGCATCGTAGCGGTACAGGAGCTGGTCCGCCCCGGATTTGGCCCCGCGGTCCGCCCCATAATCCAACAGCACATAGGGAAACCGGTCTGAGGAACCGGAGGCGGGCACGATCACCATACGCCGGTCGTCCTGGGTGACCCCGCGCACCAGATAGTCCGTGCCCTGGCAGCGCACCTCCAATCCCACCACCGCAGAGGAGCCGAACAGCTCCATCGCCAGGCCGCGGCTGATCACGCAGGCCCTGGGGTCGGATGGGTAGCCGTAATTGCCCGCCGCCAGGCCGCGCCTTACCGCCAGCTCCCGGTCGCCCCAGACCACCATGCGGTCGGCCTTCTTCACCCGGCCCAGGCTCCGGTTCTCCACCTCCACGTTCTCCTCCACCGTCCATGCCGCCATGTCCGGCAGGGGATTTCCCTCCGACCGCTCTGCCTCCGCCAACCGGTCAAGCACTTCGCAACCGGGCGCATCCGTTTCCCCGTACTCGTAAAATATCTGGCTTCCGAAGTCCTTAAGCTCCCGCCACAAAAGTATCGCGGTGATACAAAAACCCGCCGCCAATAGGATCATCATCCACCGTTTCATTCCGTCACCCCCCGTACCCGGTCGCCCGGGGACACCGATTTGTTGGAAGAGAGAACCAGAGGGGTGACGCTGGTGACCGCGCCCGACACAGCCGCCGACGTGCTGCTCTTTTCCAGCACCTCCACATTGACCCGCACAGCCGTCAGTTCCTCGCCCAGAATGGTCTTTTCCGGCTGCACGGCCAGGCAGAAATAACCGATTGTATCCTCCCTCAGCGCTTCAATGGGGATCACCATCGGGTAGACGCCGGATTGCAGCACCACCGTGAAGCTGCAGGTTTCCCCCAGCCATCCCTCGCCCTCCGCAAGGGAAGCGCTCACCGTGCATTTCCCGTCTTCGGACAGGCGGTCCACCGACTCCACCACCGCGTTTAACTCTTTGGCCTCCCCGGTCCGTTTTAAGGACATCCGCTGTCCCTGCGCCAGAAGGGCCGCCTCCTCCTTGTCCACCTGCGCCCGAAACAGCATCCGCCCCTCGGCCAGCCGAATCTGATCCGCAGCCCCGATCAGTCCGCCCTCCTGCAGGTCAAGGCCCGCCACCACCGCCCGGGAAACCGCCGTCACCGCGCCCTCCCGGCTGATGAGCTCCTCCACCTTTGCCAGGCTGCGCCGTTTTTGTTCCAGATCCAGCTCCATGGATTCCTGCCGCAGACGGGAAATCTCCCGGGTCTTTTCCTCCTCCGAGCGGGTCCCCGCGTCTGTGATTCTGGCATTTTCCAGGTTCTGGCCGGACTGGCGCAGCGCCTCCTCCAGCTCCAGCACCTTCCGCTGGGCAAGGGCGAGTTTTTCATCCTCCGCCTTCACGCCGTCCTCGTACGCCTTTTTGCAGTCCTCCTGGGCCTTGAGGGTATCGTAGCTGCGGTCGTCGTAATCCTCCTCGGCAGACCGCAGGGAAGCTTTGGCTTCCTCCACCAGAATGTCCTGTTCCTCCTTCACCAGCTCCAGATCCTCCTCAGCCGCGGCCAACTCCTCCTCAGCGTCCGCCACCGCCTCCTCCGAAGGGTCCTCCTGGGCGTTCAGCCGGTCCAGCTTTTTCTGCTTTTCCCGGACCTCCCGCTCCGCACGCTTCACCGCAGAATCCCGGTCCAATTTGGCGGCATCGTAGACGCGCCTGGCGCTCTTTAACGCATTCCGTGCATCCTGGCGGATTTCATCCTCCGAGCGGTCTGCCAGGCGGTCGTACTCCAGCCGGAGGGCATCCACATTCTGATCGTAGTCTTCCTGGGCGTCCGCCAGGTCCTGCCTGCCAAGCTCCAGCGCCCGTTGGTCCACCTCCATCTGCTGGAGGGCCAGCATCTCCTGGGTCACCCTGGGAATCTCCCGGCCGGACAGGCGTTCCTGTTCCAGGGCCAGCTCCGCCTGCCGAAGCGCGACAGTAAGCTCCTCCCGCTTCTCCTGCAGCGGTTCCATCTGCAATGTGAGGATCGTATCCCCCGCCTGCACCACATCCCCGGGACGGGCCAGAATCGTGTCCACCCGCATCCCCTCCGGCAGCGGGCGGTAGGACAGCCGGTCCGCCTCAAAGGTCCCCTCCCCCGTGATCCGGTAGGACACGGACCCCTGCTTCCCGTACCCGGTCTGAACCCTGGCAATGGTCACGGAGTCCAGGGCCCTGGATAAAAATGTAAATATTACCATCACAATCAGAAATCCCACTGTAAACCGTTTCATCGCCGCTCACCACTCATTCCTTGATTCCCGAGGCCGCAATCCCCTGCTCCAGGGCCCCCTGTCCCATCACAAACAGGCTGACCGGCAGGATCATGGCCGTCACCGAGGCGGCCCAGGCCACCGCCGCCTTGTCCGCCGTGATCTCCGGCAGGTACAGGGAGAGGGGCCAAAGCCTCTGCTCCTTTAAAAACGTCATGGGCTGTTCGATGGCGTTCCAGGTTTCCAGAACCCCCAGCACCATGGCCGAGACGATGCCCGGCTTTCCGATGGGTACCCCGATTTTCCAGAAAATCATCCAGCTCCCGGCCCCATCCAATCCCGCAGCCTCCATAAGCGGCCGGGGGATCGTCTCAAAAAATTTCGCCATGATGAACACCGGAAATGCCGACCAGGCCGCGGGCAGAATCACCGCCAGATGGCTGTTCAGCAGACTCAGCCGTTTGAGCACCAGATAGTTCGGCACCATGGTCACCTGGAAGGGTTGAAGCATCAGGATGATATAGATCAGAAACATCCCTCTCCTGCCCTTAAACGATAAGGCTCCGAAGGCCCAGGCCGCCGGAAGCGCCACCAGAAGCTGACCGGCCACCGCAAGTCCAGTCTGCAGGCAGGAATTCCAGAACATCACATAAAAGCCCGGCGAGTCCAGCAGCAGCTCCACATAGGGCTTCAGCGTGGGATAGGAGGGCAGAAGCGCTGCCTTCACCGGCCAGTTCGCCGCGCCAAACACCGCCCCAAACCGGTCCAGCATCTCCCACTCTCCCATCAGGGAATTTCCCGCCATCAAAAACAGCGGGAGCCAGACAAACAGACACATAACCGTCAAGACAACCCGCACCATCACCCGTTTAATCATGTCCGCCCCTCCTCTGCCTCCACAGAAGAACTCCGAAGAGCACAGCCGTCTCCAGCAGCACCGACGCCGCGCTCATTTTCTGGATATCCAGGGAGACGAACCAGTTGTTGAACAGGTGCTGGAGCATGTAGATGCTGTCGTGGGGGTAATCCCCAGCGATCAGGTACGCCTCCCGGAACACCTTGAAGGAGTTGATCACCGACAGCAGGGCCACCAGGGAAGCCGTGCCCCTTAACCCCGGCGCCGTGATGTAGCGGAATTTCTGCCAGGGCCCGGCTCCGTCCACCTGGGCCGCCTCGTAAAGTTCCCCTGAGATTCCGTCCAGACCGGCCAGCCACAACACCATGTCGTAGCCATTATTTTTCCAGATATAAGTAAATACCAACACCAGGAACGCGCTTTTCTGCCGCATGAAATCGATGCCCGCGCCGCCTGTGTTCCCCAGAAGCTGGTTTAACAGCCCCTGGGGATGAAACACCACCTTCCAGAGACAGACCACCGAGGCCACCGGCACCGCCATGGGCAGAAGCATCGTGGTCTTGAACACCCCGGAGCGGTCCGCCGCGGCCTTCACCAGCACCGCGGTCCACAGTGACACGGCCATCAGAAGGGGGATGCAGACCGCCATAAAACGCAGGGTATTCTTCGCCGCCAGCCGGAAGGCGGCGTTGTGGACCACCAGGATAAAATTTTCCAATCCCGCAAAGGTTCCGTCCGCCATCCCGGTAAACGCCTCCGCGATCACGGCCCCGAAGGGGATCAGCGTAAACACCACGGTCCCGGCCGCGCTGGGGGCCAGAAACAGGAAAGCCGCCCTATTCTGCGAAGTAAAGGTTCGCTTTGCTCTCTGCGTTCTGCGCCGCCTGCTCCAAAGACAAGGTTCCATCAAAATATCCCTTCGTTTCCGCCATAATGATGTCCAGCAGCACCTGGTCTGCCAGAATGGGCTGGTCGGCGGCCTCCGCCAGCGCGAAGATACGGCTCCGCTGCTCCACCGTCGGGAACGTTCCCGCCAGGCTGTAACCGTCCCCGCCGCTGACCGCGATCGAAAGCTCCGGGTTTCCCCAGTCCTCGCTGGCCCAGTGGGCCGCAACCTTCTTGTTCACCGGCAGACCGTCCATCAGGTCGCTGTCCTGCACCTGCTCTCCCAGCACAAACCGGACGAACTCCTCCGCCAGCCCGATCTGTCCACCGGAGCGGTTGATTCCCAGCATCTGCGACGGCATGTAGCAGGCGTTATACCCTTCCATCTGGTAGCCCAGCTGCCCGGCCACCGCCAGGGGCAGCATCAGGCTGTACATTCCATCCACCGACTCTATGGCCGCGCAGATATCGCCCCGCTGCAATTCTATGGATTCGTCCCCCGGCAGACTCTGGGACTTCAGGGACGTGTTATAGTAAAACCGGATCTCACCCTCTTCAGACTCGTCAAAGGACGCTCTGGAATCGTTGGCCTCGCCCAACACCTTTACCGTCTCCAGCAGCTCCGCGATCTTTCCGGGTTTCAGCATCCCGCTCTCGCTGTCCACGATCTCCCGGCTGTACAACATGAATATGTGGCGCAGCAGATTCTCATAGGTCGTCCTGGGCCGCAGGGGCAAATGGGAGGGATCGCTCTGGTATCTCCTGGCATCCTCCATGGTTTTAAGGCTCGCCAGGGCCTCCGGGTCGCCGTATACGGTCATCAGGGTCATCCTGGACGGAATCCGGTAAATACCTCCGTCCGCCGCCGTAAAGGGGCCTGTGATATTTTCCCCAAACTCTTCTGCTTCCAGCATGGGCTTTAACGCTTCCCGCAGGTCCAGGAGCACGCCTTTCTCTATATAGGCGTCCGCCGGCAGTCCGTCCAGCACCAGCACGTCGGCCCCGTTTCCGCTCAGCAGCTCCGTATTCAGCGCCCGGATGGTATCTGAAACCGTGGTGCTCCCCGCTTCTGTCTGGCCGTCGATCAGCTCCACCCGCACGTCGGGGTGGGCCAGCTGGAACATGGACGCAGCCTGGCGCACCGTCTCCGCCGAGCCCAGGTCCAGGCCGTACACGGTCAGGGTTTTTCCCGGCACGGATGGAATCTCCGGGTCATAGGTGTAATGCTTGATCATGTCGGTTCCCGCACTGTTGATCCACACGTAAAAATCGTCCTCCGCTCCCACGAACAGCTTGATGATATAGGCGCTGGGCTGGCTCAACGAGTTTAACTCCCCGTCCACGACCGTCTCCCAGATGCTTCCGCCCTGGCCGATGTGGTGAATGCCTTTCGGGTTGGCCATAAAAAAGCCGCCTTCCCTGTCCGGCGTCACGGCCGCATACTGATCGGAATTCCCCTGCTGGTAGGCGATCTCCTCCATCATCTGCCCCTTAGTCTCGGACACGTCGTATCGGATGTAGCCGTTTTCCCCGATGGTCAGATACTCGTTCCCTTTTAAGTAGGAGGCGGTTTTCCAGTCCGAGGAGCAGCTGGTCTGAGGCACCTCCATCACAAGCTCTCCCTCAGGGGTGTAGACTCTCGTCATGTCCCGCAGGGACAGAAGGATATTCCCCTCGGGAGTTATCCCTGCGAAGTCCGGGTAATGCTTGTAGGAGCCATTATCCCGCTTCTCAGAGAGGAGCTCCTCCAAAATCTCCTGGTGCTCCCCGTCCTCCGCCAGTTTCATCAGACGGAACCGGTAACCATTGGACAGCGGGTACAGGGCGTAGCGGCTGCCGTCCCCGCCCAGAATCACATGAACGTTATAGGGAATCTCCAGGCCCTCCATCAGGCTCTTCTCCTCCCGCCTCCACTCCTGGCCGTCAAAGGTGTAGCGGCGGATCTCGTCGTCTTTTTCCGTGTACAGCTCCAATGCGCCGTTCTCATTCTGAATGATATCGGAAATATCCTCCCGGCTCTCCCCGGGAAGCTCGATCTCCCCCTCCACGTAGCGGCCCATCGGCACCGAATCCCCCTCCTGGGCCTGGGGTTTCGTTCCGGCATCGGCGGTTCCTTTCGTCTCCGTAAAGGACGACTGCCCGCAGCCGGACAGGACACTGGCCAGCATACCAGCAGCCAGCAGCGCGCACATCCATCGTTTTTTCATCATTGTCCACTCCCTTTTCTGTCATTTCGTATACCTCCATCATAACAGGGCAATCTCTAAAAAAACTGGAAATATGGAAATATTTCTTTTAGGTTTTTTAGAGATTTGTCTGGTATACTTAAGGAAACGCATCTCTTATCGACAGCCCTCCGGCTGCCGACAAGGTATAATTAAGGAAACATGACTGATTCAGAAAAGGAAAAAACCTATGAAAATACTGCTGGTGGAGGACGACCGCGACCTCTGTAATACGGTCAAATTACAGTTGGAGCGCGCGGGTTATGAGACCGACGTGTGCTATCAGGGGCAGGACGCCCTTTTTTACGCCAATCAATACCCCTACGACGTGATTGTTCTGGACCGGATGCTGCCCCAGGTGGACGGCCTGACCATTTTACAGGGCCTGCGCAGAAAACAGATCGCTACGCCGGTGATCATCACCACCGCCCTGGACGGAGTCAACGACCGCATCGACGGGCTGGACGCCGGGGCGGACGACTATCTGGTGAAGCCGTACGCCGTGGGCGAGCTGCTGGCCCGCATCCGGGCGGTCACCCGCCGGCCGGGGAATTTCCACGCCGGAGCGGAAAAATGCTTTGCCGACATCCGCCTGGACGCGGACAGGCGGGAGCTGTCCGGCCCCGGAGGCACCGTGCGGCTCAGCAAGCGGGAAACCGCCCTCATGGAATATCTGATCCGGGGTGCTGGTCAGATTCTTCCCCGTGAAATAATTCTCACCTACATATGGGGCGTGGACGCCGAGGTGGAGGACGGAAATCTGGACAACTATATCTATTTTCTGAGGCGCAGGCTGCGGTCCGTGGGCGCTTCGGCGCAGATTGTCACCATTCACGGAACCGGATACCAGTTGAAAGAACGGCAGCCGTGAGCCGCGCAATCGACTGCAGGCTGTCCCAGCAGCCCACTACATCCGGATAAGCGCCCACAGCCAACAGAAACGACCCGTTGAAGCCAACAAAAAACAACCGCGGCAAACGCACTTGCCGCGGCCCTGGAGGGATTACCATGAATGAAATCAAACAGCTTCATAGACGGCTGACCGCCCTCTACACCGTGACCACCGGCCTGATTCTCACCGCCGTGATCCTGGGGGTGCTGGCTGTGGGTACCCGGGAATTTCAGAAAAAGAATCTGGAAAATTTTCAGAATACATTGCTCACCATCACCTCCCGGCTCCAGTCCGGCGGCACCATCGACTGCACCTGGCTGGCCCGGATGGAAAGCGCGGGCAAGCTGATCATCCACATCGAGGACAACGGGCGGCCTCTGCTCTACAGGGGCGCCTGGACGCCGCCCACCGCCCGCGAGGAGCTGATCGCCCAGGCCATAAAAACAGCGGAGGAGGAGAAGGTGCGCATCGATATGCGGCCCGTCTCCTCCTCCCTGTCGCGCACCTCCATCTTCACCTTAAACGGCCCAAACCAGGACGCCTATTTCGGCTCCGTGCTGGTGATTCCCACAGCCAAGGGTTATCAGAGCCTGACCCTGCTGGCCTGGCAGAACCCGGCGGACGCGGGGATTTACCGGCAGCGTTTCCTGTTCCTGTTTATGGACGTGGTGGGAATCGCCGCTCTCTACCTGGTGTGCCGGGTGCTGGTGGGGCGCTCTCTAAAGCCCATCGAGGAGAGCCGGAAAAAACAGAACGAATTTATCGCCGCGGCCTCCCACGAGCTGCGCTCCCCCCTGTCCGTCATCCGCTCCAGCCTGTCCGCGGTGACCGCCGCCCCGGAAAAGCAGGACCAGTTTCTGGCCAACATCGACCGGGAATGCCTGCGCTTGTCCGGCCTGGTCAGCGACCTGCTGCTTCTGGCCTCCGCGGACGCCAAAACCTGGACCATCCGCAGAGAGGACTTAGACGCGGACACCCTGCTGATCGGCGTGTACGAGCGGTTTGAACCGCTGGCCCATGAGCGAAACATCCGCCTGTGCCTGGAGCTGCCGGAGGAACCCCTGCCCCACATCACCGGGGACGGCCAGCGGCTGGAACAGGTGCTCTCCATCCTGCTGGACAACGCCCTGACCTACACCCCCGCCGGAAAACAGGTGACGCTGTCCGCCTGCCGCCGCGAAGCCCGGGGGCACAAAAAGGCAGGGGTGGCCTTTGCCGTTTCCGACCAGGGCTGCGGCATACCGGACGCGGACAAAAAGCATGTGTTCGACCGCTTCTACCGGGCCGACGGCTCCCGCACCGACCGCCAACACTACGGCCTGGGCCTGTCCGTGGCTAAAGAGCTGGTGCAGTTACACGGGGGGACCATCGGGCTGGAGGACGCCGAGGGGGGCGGGGCGCGGTTTCTGGTGTATTTGCCGGGCAGGGGGTGAAGAGAGGCAGCCCGCGCCATATTTCATTAGACAGAACAATCACGGACCGCCGGAATGATTACCGGCGGTCCGTAATTGCATTTACGTTCATTTTCCAGCTGCTCTCCGGCGCAGGGCCAGAGTTCCGCGCGCTTTCACATCCTTATATCAAATCTGCGTCCCATCTCTCAACATCCCGACCAGATCCCCTCTCAGAATCCGCCTGCCTCCGATCCAGTACGCGGTTCCCACCGCCAGGAAAATGGACAGCACAAATATGCCAATGGGCAGAACCGGCAGATTCGCCAGGTATTCCCCGGGCATGAGCAGGCTTGCCCGGAGGCAGTAGGCCACAAAGGGAATATTGAGCAGCAGGCTGACGGCCACCGGCTTGGCGCACACGTAAAATGCCTCCAGCGCCAGCACTTTTCGTACGCTTCCCGGCGTCATACCCACGGACAGGTAGCGGGCAAATTCCCGCTTGCGCTGGCTTATGCTGCCCAGGGCGTTGGCAAATACGTTGGACAGGCCCACAAGCGCCAGGGTTCCGCACAAAATTCCCATCACCAGCTTGTAACCGGTCCGGACCGCCTCGTTGAACGCCTCCTCATTCAGCCGGTTTTCCATCTCCCATCCGGGCGCGCTCCCCATCATCCCCTCAATCTGCGCCTGAACTCCGTCAATCGCCTCGTCCGAGTCCGTCAGTATGTTAAAATGCCTGTCCGCCTTCCCAAACGCGGCCTCCGCGTTCCGAAAACCGGATTCCGGCGCCACCAGCACCAGGGTAAAATCCTCGTATTCCTCCCTCAAGTCCGGCGGCAGGTCGCTGTAGGCGAGAATCCGGGCTTTCAAAGGGTCCTGTGCAGGAGCTGGATCCGGGGACTCATCCTCCGCCGCCCTTCCGGTCTTGGCCGCATTTCCCGCCTCTGCCGCTCTTCCGGTCACTTGGGCAAGCTCCAGCTCCAGCCCGTCCTCTGCCTTCAAATACGGAACATACTGCCGGTTCTTATAGCGGCTGTTGAGATTATCCCAGATACGGTTCACCGCCACGACCGGAATCCCGGTTCCGCCGGTGGACAGATCATCTCCCTGCTCCAACTTCACCCCCGCTTCCGGCCCGGTCCACGGCTCCAACTCCATCCCCGACTCCCGGCAATATTCCCGAAAACTCACATCGTCCAGAACCACCAGCGGAGCCTGCGCCAGATAATCCCGACCATCTCTCACAATCCCCGTGTCCGTAAGCCCCAGTGGTCCCCCCAGCGCCTCAAGCTCCTGGCTCACCATGTCCGCCGGAAGCCGGACGCGGGCCTGATACTTCCGGTACTCCGCGCAGCTCTCAACCCCATCCAGTCCCCGCAGCGCTTCCAGCAGTCCGTGCCCTGCCATCCCCTCCCGCTCCGTCCTTTTGTCCAGGGTGAGCAGCAAATCCCAGGTATCCTGATACCGCTCAAAAAACGTGTGGTAGGTGTGAAGATAGGAAACCACCTCAAAATTCAAAAATGCGCTGAACACAAAGCAAGCCAGTGTCAGCGAGATGCCCGCTGTCCGAAAAGCCCGTCTCCTGGCGTAGAGAGATTTTCGGGCCAGCTCCCCCTCGATGCCGAACATTCCCGCAATCAGGCGGAACCGCCTCATTTTCACGGGCGCGGCTTCCCGGCCTCCCCTCACCGCTTCCAGGGGAGTCAGCCCCGCCAGCCGTCCGGCGGGCAGCCAGGCCGATATCCACACAGTGGACAGGCAGACCGCAAGGGACAAAAAGGCCACCGGAGCCGGAAAATAAAATACCGCCCCCACGGCGCGGCTGACTCCCAGGTTCTCCGCCAGGCTGCCGGCCATTCTCATAAACCAATAGCAGCTGCCCGCCCCAAGGGGGATTCCCGCCAAAACAGGAAACAGGCACAGGGCCATAGCTTCCTGGAGCAGCACGGTCCTGATCTGAGCCGGGGCAGCGCCCACGCTCTTCATCATTCCCAGCTGCTGCATCCTGCTCTCCATGGTAACCGCAAACGCGCTGTGAATCATCATGGCAAGAGAAATACACACCACGGTCAGGAAGCCCAGATAAAGAAACAGAAGCTGGGGCGGATTCTCCTTCTCCTCCGGCGAGAAGATCAAATACTGGTTCAACAGCTTGTGGTGATACTGGGTGCTCACTCCACCATCTTCCCCGTTCCCGCCGATCAGCCGGGCCAGCTGCTCCGTGTCCCGGTAAACGCTCCGGGGATTTTCAAACCAGAGGGAGAGGACCATTTCCCCGCTCTCCTGGTCCGCCGCCAACTCCGCCCGGCTCACATTGTCAAAGCTTTCCGCCACTGCCAGGGCCTCCGCATTCAGATCCCCCCGCAGCCGTCCCTGCCAATCCCCTTCCTTCGCGGCGATCAGACGGTTCTCGTCCTCCCACATATTGTAAAAGATCCCGCTGATTGTCGAGATCAGGAACGAGGCGATCAGCGCCGTCACCGCGATGGAAATACATGCGGCCCGGTTGCGCCTGATATAGTCCAGTGAAAATAGTCTCCACATAGCGCACCCCCTAGACCGTGCGGCGGTCCGACACGATGCGGCCGTCCTCGATTTGTACCACGCGGTCCGCCTCCAGGGCAATCCGCTCATCGTGGGTAATTATCACAATGGTCTGGCCCAGGTCCCGGTTGGACCCCTTCAGCAGTTCCACAATCTGCCGGGAATTCTGCCGGTCCAGATTTCCGGTGGGTTCATCCGCCAGAACCACGGCCGGGCGGTACAGGAGAGAACGGGCGATTGCAGTCCGCTGCTGCTGCCCGCCGGAGAGCGCGCCGGGCAGGGCCTTCAGCTTGTCCTCCAACCCCAGGCCAGCCACGAGCCCCCGGAAATACACCTCATCCGGCCTGCGCTTGTCCAGCAGCATGGGCAGCTTGATATTCTGCTCCACACTCAAAGTGGGAATCAGATTGTAGAACTGGTAGATCAGCCCTACCTTCCTGCGCCTGAATACCGCCGCCTTCACCGGATTCAGGGTGGAAATGTCCTCATCCTCCACGAAAACCCGTCCCTCTGTGGGCTGGTCCACACCGCCCATCAGATGGAGCAGGGTGGATTTGCCGGAACCGGAAGCTCCCACTACCGCCACAAACTCCCCTTTTTCAATGGACAGGCTGACGCCGTCCAGCGCTTTCACCTGATTTGCACCTCTGCCGTACACCTTAGTCACACCCTCGCACCGCAATATCTCCAAGCCATATTCCTCCTTCTGTCTGCTGTTTTATTCGGATAATCACAGCTTATCACAGAAAAGTGACATCCCGGTGACAGTAAAATCGCACGGTAAAGCAAGCTCCCCCTTCCGGCAGATTTCTAGCCTCTATAAAACCGCCCTGCAACTCGATCACGGACTTGGCCAGGGCCAGACCCAGGCCGGCTCCCTTTTCCCGGTTCAGGCGGGGGGCGGGAGAACTGCCGGGCAGCAATCCCGGCCCGGTGTCCTCACCACGCGACACGCTCAGCCCGGCAGCCTCACCGCGCGACACTCCCTGCCCGACTACCTCACCGTGCGACACGCTCAGCCCGGCCTCCTCACCATGCGAAACTCCCGGCCTGGCCTCCTCACCATGCGACACTGCCTGCCCGGCCTCCTCACCACGCGACACTCCCTCTCCAGCGTCCCTCCCATCCCCCGCTCCGCTTCCCGGCTCATCGCCTACGCTCCTCTTCCCCTGATAAAACCGCTGGAAAATGTAAGGAAGTTCCTCCGGCGCGAACCCCGGTCCGTTATCCCGGACCGTTATCTCCGTATAAAGCGGATTTTCCCCGTACTCCACGGCGATCCTCCCGCCCTGCGGCGCGTGGTCGGCGCAGTTTTTAAACAGATTGATAAACGCCTGCGCCGTCCATTCCAGGTCCCCCGAAAATGAAATCCCCGGGTGGTTGGGGATCTCAAGGTCAATCTGCCTGCGGTGCAGAACCGGTTCCACCGTCTCTGCAGCCAGTTCCAGCGCCGTGTACACGTCTACCTCCTGTTTTTCCAGTCGGAGCGCGCCGGAGTCGATCCGGGCAAAGGTCAAAAGCGTTTCCACCAGCTGCTCCAGCCGCTCCGTCTGCCTGCGGATCCGGTTCAGGCCCGGATCATTTCCCGTCTGGTCCAACGCCTGGGCGGTAATGGCGATGGACGTAACCGGCGTTTTGATCTGATGAGCCACATCCGCAAGCCGGTCCGCAAACTCCCGGCGGGCTTTCTCTTCCCGCTCCGCCGCCAGGCGCAGCGCGGTCACCGTCTTGTAAATCTCATCCTGCAGCGGCGAAAAATCGTCCTCCCGCCCAGCCAGGAGGCCCGCTCCCTCCTTCCGGTTGGACTGCTCCAGATAAGCCGTCAGCTCCCCGATCCGCAGGATTTTCCTTCTGCGCTCTCTGCGCCAGGCACACCAGAGGATTCCCAGAAATGCTCCCAATCCCGCCAGCGTGAGCAGGACCATCCCCGGGCCAAAACCGGAGGCCAGCCGAACCGGTTCAAAACCGTAGCTTCTCAAAAGCTCCATTCCCGCCTCCGCGCCGTCTCCGACGCCTTCAGACGCCGCCTTGATCATCCCCACAATCTCCGTCTCATTTCCAGGCCACCGCCGGGACAGTTGTCCGGCCAGCCGCGCTAACTGCCCGTATTGGCGGCCTGCGGCCCAGGCCACATAGGCGCAGGCCGCCAGAACGCCTCCCAGCGCAAAGCCGGCGGTAAAACCGATGGCCGCAGACCGGCCGGATGTTCGGCTCATGTCTCAACCTCCTCCATACAATATCCAAAACTCCTGACGGTACGGATACATTCCGGCTGGGGCAGCTTTTCCCGCAGCCGTTTCATGGCCACCGTCAGGGTATTGTCATTGACATAATTCCCGCTGCTGTCCCAAATGGACTCCAGCAGGCTCTGCCTGGTAACGGTGCGGTGCTGATTCTTTATCAAAATCTCCAACAGCCGGTATTCCACCGGACTGACCGGCAGGGACCTGGTTTCCCAATACACCTTCATCGTCCCGGTATCCAGGGACAGCGGCCCACAGCTTAATCGGGCCGTCTCCCCCTTACCCGCACGTTTCAACAGGGCGCGGATGCGCGCGTGGAGCACCGCCAGGTCAAAGGGCTTGGAGATATAGTCGTCCGCTCCGTTCTCAAAGCCCCGCACAATATCGCCGGACTCCCCTCTCACCGTGAGAAAAATCACCGGCAGCTCCTTCCACCGCTCCCGGACCCATCTGCACAGCTGTTCCCCGCTCCCGTCCGGAAGATTCCAGTCCACCAGCGCCAGGGATGGCAGTTTCCGTTCCAACGCCGCCTTCGCCTCCCTCGCCGTGCCCAGCACTTCCACATGAAATCCCTTGTTTTGCAGATATTCCCGGACTCCCCAGGCAATATCCTCCTCGTCCTCGATATAATAAATCAAACCGTCCATCCGATTTCCTCCCAAACGCTATACCAGCCGTCCGTTTGACTTTCTTTCAAATCCGCGTTTCCCGTCATCGGTTTCTGTCCCCGGTGCCCGCAAATCCTGCGCGGTACGCAGGCAGCACATACTTCCATACGATTCCCAGATTGACCAGCCCCAACGCGCCGAATGCCACGCGGGCCGCTGTCTCTGAAATCCCGAACATAACGATGCCGTTCATGTCCCCACCGCCCACAAAACCGCAGAGCACGGACAGGTAAAAGGGATCGTTGAGCAGAAGCAGAATCGTCGTGTAGTAGCCGACCGCTTTTACCACCTTGCCCTTCAGCCGGTTGATCCGCCCGGCAGACAAAACGAGTAAATAGGCGATGGCAAGGGACGCCCCCGCTCCCGCCGCATTAAACGCGGCAAACTGCAGATCAGACAGCGCCTCCCGGCTGGTAATGGCAATCTGCACGCCCAGTTCCAGAAAACGCACCTCCTGAAACACTCCAAAGGCCATTGCCAGGACCAGATGGGCCCCTTCGTGTACCAAATAATAAATTAAAATACCGGCCAAAAGGCCAAAGGTCTTCCGCACCGCTGCCGTCACGCTTTTTCCTCCTTCTCAGAGCCGTCCTTCCGCTCTCCCGCGCAGGGAGCGGACACCACGGAGAGCAGCCTTGGCCTCCGGTTCTCCGCAGCGGGTCGGTTCATATATGTTTGGATCACGTCAAACAGCTCCCGGCGGCAGTCCTCGAACTCCTCATCCGCAAGCATCAGGGTATTCACCGAGAGAAACAGCTGGTCCCGGACCGGATCTTGATTCGGGACTGCGAAATAGGAACTGAAGCCGGCATAGAGCTTCAGAAGCAGATTCGACACAGCGCGCTCCGTATTCTCTGCCGGGACTGCAATCTCGTCATAGTTTAAGCCGTATTCCTTCTCGTAAGTCCCGCGGACCTTTTGCTCCCTGACCACACGAAGAATCTGATTCTCACACAAAATCCCCATGTGATGATAAATCGTGGAACGCGGGATATCCGCCAGGCCCTCGGCCAGGGCTGCCACCGTCGCGGTCCGGCTCTGCGCGATCATTTGGATGATGCGCATGCGGATCGGATGAAAAATGATCTTTTCCATGTCTTTCATAAAATTCACCGCCATCTATTATTCTATATTTTTATAATATTATATTTTTTTAGAATAGTCAACCAAAAAAATACCCCAAAACCGCAAAGCGTTTCGCTTGCTGCGGTTTTGAGGTATTGATCATTTTACTTCGGACATTTACTTCGCGTAATCCGTCACTCTCGACTCACGGATCACGTTCACCTTGATCTGTCCCGGATATTCCAGTTCGCTCTCGATGCGTTTCGAAATGTCTCTAGCCAGCAATACCATGCCGTCGTCATTGATCTGTTCCGGAACCACCATAATTCGAACTTCCCGACCTGCCTGAATGGCAAAAGACTTGTCCACTCCCTTGAAGGAGTTGGTAATATCTTCTAACTGTTTCAATCTGTTTGTATATGTCTCCAACGTCTCACGCCTTGCACCGGGCCTTGCCGCGGAAATCGTATCCGCAGCCTGCACAATACAGGAAATCAGACTGTTCGGTTCAACATCGCCATGATGAGACTCCACCGCGTTGATCACGGTCGCAGACTCCTTGTACTTCTTGCAGAGATCTGCGCCCAGCTGAACATGTGTGCCTTCCATATCATGGTCAACGGATTTACCAATGTCATGTAATAAACCGGCACGTTTCGCCAAACGTACATCCACTCCAAGCTCCGCTGCCAGAAGTCCCGACAGCTGTGCAACCTCGATTGAATGCTTTAATGCGTTCTGTCCATAGCTTGTTCTAAACTTCATCTTACCAAGCAACTTAATCAGTTCAGGATGAATGCCGTGAATTCCAACCTCGAGACATGCTGCCTCGCCTTCTTCCCGCATGTTGGTCTCCACTTCTTTTTGTGCTTTTTCTACCATTTCCTCGATTCTGGCCGGATGAATACGCCCGTCCACAATCAAACGCTCCAGAGCAATTCTGGCAACTTCTCTACGAATGGGATCAAACCCGGACAACACCACTGCCTCAGGGGTATCGTCGATAATCAATTCCACGCCCGTCAGGGTCTCAAGGGTACGAATGTTGCGTCCCTCTCGGCCAATGATGCGGCCTTTCATCTCATCATTGGGAAGCTGTACGACGGAAACGGTGGTTTCCGCCACATGATCCGCCGCGCACCGCTGAATCGCAGTCACAACCAGATCCCTTGCCTTCTTGTCCGCTTCTTCCTTTGCTTTGTGTTCAAGTTCCTTAATTAACTTCGCTGTGTCATGTTTTACATCTTCTTCAACAGATTTTAAAAGATATTCTTTTGCCTGTTCGGAGGTCAGACCGGATATCCGCTCCAGTTCCTGTATGCCTTTTTCATATTGGGCTTCCACTTCCGCACTGCGCTTGCTCAGAACATTTTCTCTTCTGACAAGGTCAGCCTCCTTCTTTTCCAGGGCATCTGCCTTTTTTTCAACGTTCTCTTCCTTGCTCAGTACGCGCTTCTCGTAACGTTGAAGTTCCGCTCTTCTCTCCTTGGTTTCCTTTTCTAATTCATTCTTTGTCTTTAAGGATTCTTCCTTGGCTTCCAGGAGAGCTTCTCGCTTCTTTGTCTCCGCAGTTTTTAATGCTTCATCTATTATTTCTCTGGATTTTTCTTCCGCACTTCCGACTTTACTGTCGTACTGTTTCCGTTCAAAGGAACGGGCGGCAAACCAAGCAATAATAGCCATTATTATCCCGACTATCAGTGATGGGACCACTATCTGCAACACAGGAGCACCTCCTCTATTTGATTTTCATTGTACGAACTACAACATATTAATTTTATACGTTTTTCAGTATTGTGTCAAGTATATTCACCCTGTTTTCGCACAAATCCAGACAATATGAACAAAACCACCGGAGGCCCTGGAAACAGCCTGTCACTGGTACTCGTCGCAGATTTCGCCGATCACCCGGCGGATCATCTCGTAGGAATAACCCTTACGGCCCAGAAATGCGTACAATTTCTGCAATTCCTCCCGCGAAAGGTCTCCCGGATTGCCCACCTTTTTTTGCACAAGACGGCGGACTGTCTCCTCCTCGGGCGGAGCCGCCTCCCGCAGAGCCTCGTCCACCAGCTCGCTGTCCACGCCCTTTTGGCGCAGCTCGTAGGCCAGCTGACGACGGCTCTTACGCGTGCCGCCGTTCTCCACGTAACGCCTGGCAAATGCCTCGTCGTCCACATAGCGGTGCTTCTTCAACAGGGCGATGGTGCGGTCGATCACGGGCTGGGGGAACCCGTCCTCCTCCAGGCGACTGCGGATCTGGCTCTCGCTCTTGTCCGAGGCCTTCAGCAGGTCCACGCTGCGTTCCCTGGCCCTGCGGTTTAACAGTTCCGTCTCGATCTGCCGGTACAGCTCTTCGGACAGGGTTGCCCCCTCCGCAAGCCCCAGACGGCCGATCTCCCCCTTGTATAAAACAAAGGCAAAGCCTTCATCCACAAAGACTTTGCACTTTCGTTTATCCACGGGGACAATGGAAGTGATGGTCATAGCTTCCACGCTCCTCTCGATTTTACTTGTATGTTCCGGGATTCAGCCCGGCGCCGCGGTACGGTGCGGCGCCGGGGGAATCCGGCTCTGGTTGTAACCAGGCTTATTTCTTGCCGCCGGCCTCGTCGAACAGCAGCTTGGGCTCTTCCTCCCGCTGAGGCAAACCCTCATGGGCCGGAGCCAGGCCGTACTTGGTGCGCACCTTCTCCTCCACCTCGGCCAGAATGTCCGGATTGTCCGCCAGATACTGCTTGGCGTTCTCACGGCCCTGACCGATCTTGGAGCCGTTGTAGGCGAACCAGGCGCCGCTCTTCTCGATGATGTTGTCCTTGGCCGCCAGATCCAGAATATCGCCCTCCCTGGAGATACCCTTTCCGAACATGATGTCAAACTCGGCCTCCTTGAAGGGTGGAGCGATCTTATTCTTCACAACCTTGACGCGGACGCGGTTTCCGATCACCTCGCCGCCCTGCTTTAAAGTCTCGATCCGGCGCACATCCAGGCGGACGGAGGAATAGAACTTCAAAGCGCGGCCGCCGGTGGTGGTCTCGGGGTTGCCGAACATCACGCCCACCTTCTCACGCAGCTGGTTGATAAAGATCACCACGCAGTTGGACTTGCTGATCACGGCGGTCAGCTTGCGCAGGGCCTGGGACATCAGGCGGGCCTGCAGTCCCACGTGAGAGTCGCCCATCTCGCCGTCGATCTCGGCCTTGGGCACCAGGGCGGCCACGGAGTCCACGATCACGATGTCCACCGCGCCTGAGCGCACCATGGTCTCGGTGATCTCCAGGGCCTGCTCGCCGTTGTCAGGCTGGGAAATGTACAGGTTGTCGATATCCACCCCGATGTTCTTGGCGTAGACGGGGTCCAGGGCGTGCTCGGCGTCGATGAAACCGGCGATGCCGCCGCGCTTCTGCACCTCGGCCACCATATGTAAGGCCACGGTGGTCTTACCGGAGGACTCGGGGCCGTAAACCTCGATGATCCTGCCCTTGGGCACTCCGCCCAGTCCCAGCGCGATGTCCAGGCTGATGGAGCCGGTGGGAACAGTTTCAATATTCATATTGGCGCCGGAGTCTCCGAGCTTCATCACGGAGCCCTTGCCGTATGCCTTCTCAATCTGAGTCAGCGCCGCATCCAGCGCTTTCAGCTTATCTTCACGATTCATATTGCGGTTGTTGACCATTACTTTCTCTTCTTTCGCCATAGCGTCCTCCAATGCGAACAAATGTTCTTTTTCTAGTTATCATCATAGTATAGTTCCATTAAAATGTCAACCATTAATTTCATCCAGCCATAGGCGCCCCACCTCCCGCTTTCTCTCTGTGGTTTACAATTCCTTTTCTGTGAAAATGCGGCGATCTGCGCGCGGATTCAATCAGAAGCATCTTGCGGAAAGAACTTCCGCAGAAGTGTTATTATCATACCATGAAGCGCCGCCGGATGCAAGCGGCGGCCGGGAAAAATGGATTGAGGCGCGGAAATTGAGGTGCGGAAAACGGCCCGGATCCCTCGTGACGGCTGATATCCGATCAGACCGCACGCGAGACCCGGGCCGTTTCTCATTGCGCCGCGCGCCCACCGGAGAGCACCCCGTACACCCCCGGCAGAAACCGCCCCAGCAAACGGGACAGCCCATAGCTGGCAAACGCCATAACCGCGGGCATGACCAGGAAAATCCCCAGGGCCGCGGCGGCGTTTCCGCCCAGCACCAGCGCCCCCGCCTTGTTGACCAGGCGCACCAGGGCGAAATGGACGGCGTAGAGAAAGAAGTTCTGCTTCATCCAGGCAAAGGCCGGGGGAAGCGGGGCCAGGCTCACGGCCATCCAGGCCGCCGCGGCCATGACAAAGCGGATCAGCACCGTCTGCAGCGGATTCTGCCAGAGCGCCATGCCCGGTCTGCCAAACAACACCGCAGCCGTGCCCAGAAAGGCCAGGACCCCCGCGGCCACGGCCCAGTCCCCGATCCGGCCGCTCTCTGCAAATCTCCCTTCCCGCTCCCGGTGCAGAGCCGCCCAGGCCCCCGCGCTGTAGTAGAACAGGGCGTCCGCGTTCAGAAACGGGAAATACCAGCCCTTCCAGATCATCAGGGCCAGGGCCCCGAAGGTCAGCGCCGCCGTGGCATTTGACCGCATAAGCAGCCAGACAAGCGGCGCAAGCGCGATCAGCAGAATCAGCTGGAACAGGTACCAGAACACGGGATTGTACCCGTAAAACGCCACGGCTCTGACCAGCTGTCCCCCGTCAAAGGGCACCGCCGTCTTCCCGATCAGGCGGGTGACGGCGGGTATGCGGGTGGCCAAAACATAGGCCATGTAGTAGAGAAAATTCCATAAAAAATAAGGAATCAGCACGCTGTGAACGCGGGACTTCCATTTATATAGAAGTTTCTCCCAGGTAAACCGCCGGTAGAACAGATAAGCGGAGACCATGAAGAACCCCGGGACAGCCATCTGTCCCAGTTGTTCCCCAATGGCCCGCTCAATCCGGTCCACCATGGCGGCCTGTCCGGTCAGCCCCAGGAACAATTCCCCGTTGTAGGAGTGAACCCACACCACCAGCATGCTGAATAAAAAGGTTACCCAGTAGATCCTGCTGCGGAATTGTTCTTCGTTCATAGGCACGATTCCTTTCGGTCTAACTTGCGCACTGCGCCGGGAAATGCCGGCGTCAGCTGCGTCCCTCTCGATACTTCGCCAGCAGCTTGTTGATCCGGTTGGTGGGAGTCAAAAGCTCGCTTAAGGAAGCGTCGTGGTTTAAATTGTCGATAATGAGCGCGATGTATTTGCTCATATCCACATTGATATAGTACGGCCTCGACAGCAGGTCTGGGGTCTGGTACACCAGGTTGGTGGTCAGAATCCGGTCGATGATGCCGTTCTCGTAATACTCGTCAAATTTGGCCAGACCGTTGGTGAACAGTCCAAAGGTGGCGCAGATAAACACCTTTCTGGCCTTTCTGCGCTTCAGCTCCTTGGCCACGTCCTGGACGCTCTCGCCGGAGGAGATCATGTCGTCGATGATCAGCACGTCCTTGCCCTCCACGCTGGAGCCCAAAAACTCGTGGGCCACGATGGGGTTGCGGCCTCCCACGATCTTGGTGTAGTCCCGGCGTTTGTAAAACATTCCCATATCCAGTCCCAGCATATTGGCGAAGTACACGGCGCGGCCGGTTCCGCCCTCGTCCGGGCTGATGACCATCATGTGGTCGCTGTCGATCTGTAAGTCGGTCTCCACCTTGAGCAGGTACTTTAAGAACTGGTAAATGGGCTGTACCGTCTCAAATCCCCGCAGCGGGATGGCGTTCTGCACTCTGGGGTCGTGGGCGTCGAAGGTAATGATGTTCTCCACGCCCATGTTGACCAGCTCCCTGAGGGCCAGGGCGCAGTCCAGGGACTCGCGGCCGGAACGCTTATGCTGGCGGCTCTCATATAAGAAGGGCATAATCACGTTGATCCGGCGGGCTTTGCCTGCGGCGGCAGCGATGATGCGCTTCAAATCCTGGAAATGGTCGTCCGGCGACATATGGTTGATCATGCCGCAGAGGGAATAGGTAAGACTGTAATTACACACGTCCACCATGATATACAGATCATCTCCGCGCACCGACTCCGTGATAATCCCCTTGGCCTCACCGGAACCGAACCGGGGCGTCTTGGCCTCAATGATATAGGACTCTCTCTGATAGCCGGAAAATGCAATGGTCGATTTGTGCTCGCTCTCCCGCTCGTGTCTCCACTCCACCAGATACCTGTCCACCTTCTCTCCCAACTCGGAAATACCCTTAAGCGGAATCAGTCCCAGCGGTCCTACCGGTATGGTTTCAATGATCTTTTCCTCGTACAGCATGTGTTTTTATCCTCCTGTTTGTTGTGAACATATCATTTATACATCATGGGCGTGTTTTCGTCAAGCCATTCCCGCCCTTTTCAACTTTTTAGCTTTTCAGCAAGCGGATATCCCCGCCGTACAGGGGAATAATGGTGTAACCGCTCATGATCCGGGAGGTCACCCGGTCCGTGTAGCTGTCCCGCAGCATGGCCAGGGACAGATTGGTGGAAATGATGGTGGAGCGCTTCATGTTCATCCGCTCGTTAATGCAGTAGAAGAGCTGGGAGGAGGTAAAGCTGTTGTTCAGCTCCGTGCCCAGATCGTCGATGATCAGCAAATCGCAGTCCAGGATATAGCGGTACATATCCTTCATGTCGTCCTCGGGCTGGTAATCGAATTTGTTGCGGGAGAACACTTCGAACAAGTCCGAGGCGGACAGGTAAATCACGGAATAATACTTGTCCATCAGCTCTCTGGCGATGCAGTTGGTCAGAAAGGTCTTTCCCACGCCGGTGCTGCCGGTAAACAGCAGATTGTCGTGTTTTTTGCCGAAATCCCGCACAAAGTCGCTGCACCAGCCCACCACCTGCCGCATGTAACGGGCGTTCGTCATGCCGATCTGCGGAATCAACTCCGAATCGTCATAATATGAGAAGGACAGGTTGGAAAAATTCTCACGGTCCAGCACGGTCTCCAGATTGGACTGGGCGTAGAGTAGCTTCATCTGGGCCTGAAGGAAGCAGTGGCATTTCTTCCCGTCCACATAGCCGGTGTCGCAGCAGTCCGGGCAGCGGTAGTGGGGCTCCAGGTAATCGTCCGGGAATCCGGCCGCCCGGATTAACAGGGCCTTCTGTTCCTTTAAGTCCTGCAAATCCGCCCGCAGCTTGTCAAGTGCGCTCTGATCGCCCTCCAGAAGCTTCCTGGCGCAGGCCACCGACCGGCCTGCGATCTCGGCCTCCAGCTCCCGCACCGCGGGAACCGCCTTGTATACCTGGGCCCGGCGCTCCTCCTGGAGGTGCCGGTTCTCGATCTGCTGTTTTCCGTATTCCCGCATAATCGCGTCGTATTGGGAATTGCTTAGTGCCATGGTTGTATCTCCTTGCTGGGGTGAGAGGTAGGTGAGGGGAGACCAGAATTTTGGAGTGGCTGGGGGACTGGGATCGCCGGACTTTCCCGACCCGGGCGTTTCCAGTCGCATATCGCTACTGCTGGTTCACGCGCTCCTTGAGCTGTTTTAACACCAGCGCGTCGTAGTCTGTGTCGCGCTGCTTGAAGTTGTGGAACTGGTTGGACTTGCGGCGGCCGCCGTCTGCCTGGCCTGCGCCCTGGCCCCCGGTGCTTCTGCCTCCCTGGGTCTGTCCACCCGCGCCCTGGGCCCGGGACTTGGAGCGCTTCTCGTCCAGAGCTTCCACGTCCGCTTTGGTGCGGACCCCCGCCAGCTTCCAGTCGGACAGAATCTTGTCCGCGTAACGGAAACTGGGGGTATGTATGGCGGAAATGGTCCGGTTGCAGGCCATCAGCACCAGTTCCCGGCCAAATCCGTATTCCCGGAACCATTTGGTAATCATCTTCTGCTCTTCCGTGGCAGGCCTGCGGTCGTTCAAACCAAAGGCCTTCATTACGCTGAAAGCGTCGTTGTTAAAGCCTTCCACATATTCCTTGGCCTCGTCCGGCGTCCTGAAGCCCTGCTCATGCCAGTTGATGGCCACCGTCTCCATGTAGCGGACGCTCACATGGCCGTTCTGGACACAGTATTCCACCAGATATTCCAAAAGCTCGGGGCTGAATTTCAGGGTGTCGTACAGGTAGGCAAACACCTGGCAGTCCCGGGGCGTAAACACCTTGTTCATGTACTTCTGGGCGATGTAGAGGATCTGGGCAAACTCCTCGTCACCGGACAGGCGGTTCACCTGGGCCACGGAGTAGACCGGCTTGGGACTTGGGGCTGCAGCCGCGGGGGCGGTGCCAAAGGAAACGCTCTCCGTCCGTCCGGCTGTTGGCGCAGACTCCGAAACCGCACCCTGGGGCTGGACGGCAGCAGGTACAGTCTGGTTCCCGGCCTGCGGGACTCCGCTGTACGACGCGCTCCAACCGTCTGCTCCGATCGGTGTGGATCCATGATACGCCGTGCTGCGGGTGTCTGGGCTGGCCTGCGGGTCGACACTGAACGCCGCTCCCCGGCCGTCTGCTCCGGCCTGCGGGTCTACGCTGAACGCTGCTCCCCGGCCATCTGTTCCAGCCTGCGGGACTCCATGATACGCCGTGCTTCGGCCGTCTCCCCCGGCCTGCGGGTCTGCGCCGTACGCTGCCCCCCGGCCATTTCTCCCGGCCTGTCCGCCGTCAAAGCCTTCCTGCTGCCTGCCGGTTATCCCGGTCCGGCCGCCGGACATTTCCCGGTCCAAAACCGCACCGGCTTCCGGGCGGTCCGCCACCGTTCCCGCGGCCTTTTCCCTGCCGTCCGATGAGAGCAGATCCTCCCGCAACAAGACCCCGGCCTTTTCCCAATAGGCCAGGGCCCGGCGTACATCGGATTCCGTATGATTCAGCGCATCCGCAATGGCGTCCACGCTGACCGGTTCGCTCTGATGGCGCAGCAGATACAGATAAACCTTCACATACTCTCCATTGGCCGCGGCCATATATTGATCGATAAACTCGTCCGCCACTGCGGTAACGGGGATATTCCACCTGTCCTTCACCTGAAACGTCATCCTTTACACCTCCGGATAAGCTGCTGCCGCCGCGCCGCGATCCCAATCTCTGCTCGAAAAAAGAGCGTTCCATGAAATCGCCGCGCGCCTCGCGGGAAATTGGCTGTAAATCTTGTCCTCATCATAACACATCCCCCCAAAAAAGAAAATAGGGGGCAGTTATGCACACATCCCTCTGTGGATAATGTGGATAATGTGGAAAATCCGGTGGACCGCTGTGCACCCAACGGCTCAAACGCCCGGATTCCCCATATAAAACCAAGATTTTTAAAATCGTGCGACATTTTTTTATGTCAATCTAACAATCCACATCGTATCTTTACATAAAATGTTGACAACTCTGTGGATAATGTGGATAACTACATGCCAAGCAGCTTTTCTCCCACTTTTACGATATCTCCGGCCCCCATAGTTATCAACAAATCGCCGTTCATACAATTTTCCAAAATAAATGTCTCAATCTCGTCAAAGGACGGGATAAAATGGACGGGCGTTCCCAATTCCTGGATTTTCCTGGCAATATCTGCGGAACTGACGCCCAATGTGTCCGTCTCACGGGCCGCGTAGATGTCGGCCAGAATCACCTCGTCCGCCGCGGCCAGCGTCTCGGCAAACTGGTCCAGAAACGCCTTGGTGCGGGTGTAGGTGTGGGGCTGGAACACGCACCACAGCTTGCGGTGGGGATAATTCTTAGCCGCGGCCAGAGTCGCCTTTATCTCCTGGGGATGATGGGCGTAATCGTCGATAATTGTCACACCGCCGATCTCCCCCTTCTTCTCAAACCTGCGGTCCGTGCCGGAAAAATTCTTAAGTCCCGCCATGATCGCCTCAAAGCCCACGCCCAGCTCCATCACCACCGCGATGGCCGCCAGGGAATTGTAAACATTGTGCTCGCCCGTGACGCCCAGGGAAACGCGGTTCACCAGCTCCCCCTGCACGATCAGATCATACGACGGGCGGGCGAACTCATCGTATGTAATGTTCTGCGCGGTGTAATGACTGTCCGGGGACGATCCGAAGGTGACGATCCGGCATTTCAGGCCGTCCGTGATCTGCTGCAGATTCTCGATGTCGCTGTTGATCACCAGCAGGCCGTCCTGCGGAAGCTTCTGCGCAAAAAGGCGGAAGGAGTGCCGGATATCCTCCAGATCCTTGAAGAAATCCAGGTGATCCGCCTCGATATTCAGAACTACCTCCAGCGTGGGATAAAAGGACAAAAAGCTGTTGGTGTACTCGCAGGCCTCGGTGACAAACAGATCCGGGCTGCCCACGCGGATATTTCCGCCGATATCTTTTAAAATTCCGCCCACCGACACCGTGGGGTCCATGTCCCCGGCCAACAGCATTTCCGCAACCATGGAGGTGGTGGTGGTCTTGCCGTGGGTGCCGGAAATGGCGATGGACTGCTTGTAGTTGCGCATCATCTCGCCCAGAAACTCCGCCCTGGAAAGCATGGGAAGCCCTTTTTCCCTGGCGGCGATAAACTCAGGATTATCCTCATGGATGGCAGCCGTGTACACCACTGCCTGGATCCCCGGCTCCTGCTCAATGTTGCCGGCCCGCTGTCCGTAATACACTCTGGCCCCCTTGGCCTCCAGCCGGTGGGTCAGCTCCGTCTCATGGGCATCCGATCCCGACACCGTAAATCCCTCGTCCAGCAGAATCTCCGCCAGACCGCTCATGCTGATGCCTCCAATTCCAATAAAATGCACATGCGACCGTTTGCTAAAATCTATCTGATACATCGTTCATTTCCTTTCCCTGCCCGGAAACCTCCATTTTAACAAAAACTGGAAGAATTCTTCCGCACATATAATTATAGTATGTTGTGTAAATCTCTTTTGACTGCCTCCCAAGGCACATCTACGCCTATTATACCAAAAACCCACGTAAATTCCACAAAAAAAACAGAGAAATTCCGGCCCTTGAATCCCCTGTCCCTGTCTGCTATACTCAATCATAATACAATACTGGCAGCCGGAGGCTGGCGATTGGAGCTGCGTTTCCCCGGTTATACCATGTCATCGGCATTTCCCAATTATACCCAACACCGCAAAGGAGGTCCTCCCATGAAACTGGAACTTTTCTTCGACTACATCTGTCCCTACTGCTACCGCGGCCACAGGATGTTCCTGGAACTGCTGCCCCTGTATCCGGGGCTGGAGGTGGTCTGGCGCCCCTGCGAGTCCCACCCGCGCCCGGAAAATACCTACCGGCACAGCGACATGGCCATCCAGGGCATGTATTACCTGGAGGAGCGCGGCGGCGATCTCTCCTCCTATCACCGGCTGGTGTACGAGGCCCACTTTGAAAAGGGCCTGGATATCTCCGACTGTTCCGTTCTCGCCGGGCTGGCCGCCCGCTGCGGCGCGGGTTCCCAGGCCTTTACGGAGGCGCTGGATCAAAACCGCTACGCCGGCAAGGTGGAGGAGGGCAACCGCTACGCCTGGGAAACCTTGCGGCTAAATGCCGTTCCCAGCTATCTGGCCGTCCCGGAAGGACCTGATTTAAAGGGCCGCGGCCCTATGATCGGTTCCCGCGACGGCATTCCGGTCACCAGAAGGGAACTGGAGCAGTTTTTGGCAAACCTGAAGTGATCTCTGCCATGACGGGCTGATTTGGACGGAACGCAGGATTGTGGGTAAGTAATTCTGCGTTTTCGCACTATGCGGCCGATTTTCTCTGCGAGCAACGCCGCCGGTTTTCCAGGGAAATAATCCCCGCCCGGCGGCGCTGTCATTTTCTCATCTTCTTCTATCGCGTGTCCACTCCATTTTCCGTGTCCCACCATTCCAGGCACAGGTCGCGCCAGCGGTTTCCAGTTTCTTCCAACTCCTTCAAAACGTGTTGATACTCCGTCTCCCCGTCCCACTGCGCGCCGGACCAGAAAACCTCGGATTCCATCCACCGGCTTTCCAGCGCCTGACGCCTCTGCTCCAGCTCTCCGAACCGCTCGCGCGCGGCCTCCATCTGCTCCGCTGTCAGCCGCAGCTTCCAGTCCCTGTAAGCCTCCTCGGTGGGAATCTCCCGCAGGCGGTGGCGCTCCGCCTTGGGAACGGCCCGAAGTCCCGCAATCAGCGCCTGTTCCTCGGCTGAAATCATAGCGGAGATATCCTGGCCGGACTCCTCCTTTTCCAGGCGCTCGATATAATGTTCGTAGCCAAAGGGATAATACATGGCGCTGTGGTTGTCGAAAATCAGCACCGCGTCCGCCACCTGCCGGATAAAATACCGGTCGTGGGACACAAACAGGATCGTGCCCCGGTAGGCCTGAAACGCGCTTTCCAGCGTCTCCTTGGCCCGGATATCCATGTGGTTGGTGGGTTCGTCCAGAATCAGGAAATTGGGACGGCTCTGAAGTAGCTCCGCCAGCACCAGCCTAGCCTTCTCCCCGCCGGACAGGTCGCTGACCCGCTTTGACGCCTCCCGGCCGCCGAAAAGGTAGGCCCCCAGCGTGGAGCGCACCTCCTTCTCCGTCATCACCGGGAACAGGCGGTGGAAATGCTCCGCCACGGACAGCTCCGACTCAATCTCAGCGGCGCGCTGGTCAAAATATCCGATGGTGATGTTCACTCCCAGAGAGAAATCCCCTCCCACCGGCGGAATAAACCCCGCAATGGTCTTTAAAAACGTGGTCTTGCCCGCGCCGTTTGGCCCCAGAAGGCCGATTTTCTGGCCCCGGCGGATGCGCAGGCTTAACTCCAGAAGCTGCCGGTCATACCCCAGCTTTAAGTGCTCCGCCTCAAACACCCATTTGCTGCCGGGAATCAGGGGCGTAATATCCCCTGTAAAAAAGCCGCCTTCCTCCTCTGCAGGCTTTTCCACCCGCTCCATGCGCTCCATCTGCTTGCGCTTTGCCCTGGCAAACGCCGCCTTGGTTGGCTTGTGCTTAAAACGCTCCACCAGCTCCTCCAGCCGCTTAAATTCCTCCTGCTGGCGCTCGTAGGCCTTGGCCTGCAGCCTCCGGCGCTTGCGCTTTTCTTCCCGGTAGGCCGTGTAATTACCGGCGTAACGGGTCAGCTTCCGGTCCTCCAGCTCATAGATCACATCCGCCGTCCGGTCCAGAAAAAAGCGGTCATGGGACACCATGACCACGGCTCCGGGATAGCGCCTCATATACTGCTCCAACCACCTCACTGTCTCCAGGTCCAGGTGGTTGGTCGGCTCGTCAAGCAGCAGAATGTCCGGTTTATCAAGCAGAAGGCGGATCAATGCGATTTTTGTCCGCTCCCCGCCGGAAAAACGGGACAGCCGCTTCACCCGGTCCTCCTTGCGAAAACCAAAGCCGGTGAACAGCGCCTCGTACTCCCGCTGGTACTCAAACCGTTCCCTGGAAAATGGATCCTGCTCCGGGCAGCCGGACAAAATCTCCTCCTCCACGGTCCTGTCGTCCCCGGAAAACGCCTGCTGGCGCAGCATGCCGATGGTCGCCTGCCTGGCCCGGACAATCCCCGGTCCCTGGCGACGGTCGTCGCGGTCCAGGTCGATTTCCCCGGCGATCAGGCGCAGGAGCGTGGTCTTACCGGCTCCGTTTTTGCCCACCACCGCAATTTTTTCCGCACCGCGGACCTCAAAATCGATGTGAGATAAAATCACTTCCCCGCCGGCGCTCACGGTTCCGTCCGAAATCTGATACAACATACGTTAAATCCTTTCCTTTATCCCGGCCGCCGCTTTACGCCTCCGGTTTCTCCGGCTGGCAGACGGGACAGTAATACACGGACCCGCCCAGATAGGCGGCCTTCACAATGGGACCGCCGCAGACCGGACAGCCGGATTTCATGCCGTTTTTGGACATGATGGTGCGGTAACCGCCCGGCTGGCCGTAGATATCTTTCTCAGTGTCACGTCCACCCGCCGTCTCCATTTCCCCAAGCACGGACGTTACAGCCGCCAAAAGTCCGGCCTTCTCGTCCCCGCTCAGGGATTCCAGCCTGCGCCTGGGATGAATGCTAGCCCGAAACAGAATGTCCTGCAACACGCCGTTTCCGATGCCGGGGAAACGCTGTTCCGTAGCCAGAAACGCCTTGGCGGTGAGCTTTGGCCCCGCTTCCCCCAGGGCTTTTTCATAGCGGGCCGAAAATGCCTGGGAGAGCGGCGGTTCTGCGGCCCTGCTCTTCACATAGTATTCGTCCCCGTAGCTTCCGTCATGCAGATAGATCCCGCCGTACATGGCCACGGTGAAGGCCAGGGCGGTCCCGTCATCCAGGCGGATCAACAGCTGACAGGCGGCCGGGGGCTTCTCCCCTCCGGTCAGGCGCACATTTACACCGTCGTTAAAGCAGAGCCGTCTGCCATTGTCAAACACCAGCTCCACAAATATTCCAAACCCTTCCGCCGCCGTGATCCTGCTCCCTTTAAGCTGCGCCTCGTAGCCGGCGGGGTCCCCGTTAAACCAGCAGAATTTGTGGGGCTTCATGGGCGGCAAAACCGCCGTCACCATTTTCCCCGCCGTCTCCTTCTGAAGCTGGCGGGCTATCACTGCGATCTCCGGATATTCCAGCATAATATTCCCCTCCTTTGTTGTAGAAAGCCGCCGCATCGCGGGCCTTTCTGTTTCCCTCATTATACGGGAATTTCCGGGGCGTTTCAACGACAACTTGCCGGACGGCCGAGGGGTATTAAAAAGGAGAATTCCACATATCGGGAACTCTCCTTTTTTCATTTGTCCGGTTTTCAATCCCAGGTCAGCGCGCTGCCTGGGGCGTATGTCTGAAAATGATACCTTTGTAGCGGTCCAGAGCCGCCAGCAGAGTGTTCCCCAGCACGCCTACTGCCAGGATCTCGCCGATTCCCACGGTTCCGATCATATAGATGATCAAATCCGGCGCGCCGTAGGCATAGCGCAGCACCCAGGGAACGATCAGGGTGTTGGCAATGATGGGGGGCAGGCACACCAGCCATTTGTGGCGGCGCAGATGCCAGGACCCCACGGCCCCGATGAGGGTGGCCAGGCTTCCGAACACCACATCCAGCATGGCCGAACCGCAGAACAGGTTGGACAGCAGGCAGCCGATGAACAGCCCTGGCACCGCGGCCGGCGTGAAGAAGGGCAGGACGCACAGCGCCTCCGAAATCCGAAACTGCACGGGGCCAAAGCTGATGGGCGCGAATATCATGGTCAGCGCCACATAGATGGCCGCGATGGCGGCTCCGTGGACAATCAGGTACACATTTTTGTTGCTCTCTCTCATATTCAGTTTTCTCCTTTAGTTTTGTTTTAGGTGTGGAAGGTCTCGAACACACCGGTCGTTTTGTGAGATTCCCTGTATTACCAAGGGGATTCACGGCCTTATTGCGGACATATGTCTCCTGCAGATCGAAACTTGAACCAGCCTTCTATCCGCCTGCATATGAACCGGTATAGTATAGCATTAAGAAGGGGATTTATCAAGAGGAACATTCCCGCAACAGCGCCAGCATGAGGGGGATAAAGATCCCGGCGGCAAATCCCGGCGCATTTTTTACAGAAAGATCGTTTTGTCTCCATTTTTATAAGAAATTATATGCTATACTTATCTCAAACTGAGGTGAAAATAAATGCGGATCAACCGTTTTTTATAAAGGAGGCCATACATTTGAAAAGGAGATGGAAAATCCTTATCGCGTTCCTGCTTTTGGCTTTAGCGGGATTCGGCAGCCAAATTTACATACGAAATATGAGTATTCGTTCAGGCAGTGAAGTCTCAGACATAACGATCGAAAGGCAGCTGCAGGTGATGTTAGACAGCTATGAATGGGGTTGTCCGCCATCCGGCAATATCCGCCGCATGTTTACTGTGACTGACCTGGATCAGAACGGAAGATTGGAATTGATTATTTCCCGTCTTGAGGGATCGGGGCAATATACATACAGCGATTACTATGAGGTAAACAAGGAGCTGGACGATTTGACGCCCTGTGAATGGCTGGATCGGACATTTGAATCAGAAGCCGATATAATGGTAAGCAGCGTTCCGGTATATTATGATTCAAATAATAAGATGTATTATTATATTTTTCATGACCGCATTCCGGACGGAATCCATTACGCTTCCGAAAACAAACGGGCGATTTCTTTAACAAACGGAAAACTCTCGGAGCGTATCCTCTCATACAAAAATACCTATGATGAAGACATATCCGATTCATTTGCGATCATTACCTGTGAAGATGCAGACGGTAACGAGATTGACGAGCAGGCCTATGACCGGCTTGAGGAAACAATATTTGCGGACTTTCACAAAAGAGAGGCCTGTTTTTCCTGGTTTGATTTGAATCGCGGTAATTTGAGCGACAATGAGATTGCTGATATCCTGCGGGAAGCTTATGAGGGATTTTCAGTTCAATAATTGTGCGAGATTATTCAAAAGCTCCCAATCATTAAAATGGACAACAGAGGGAATGGGCCATCGCCCCCGAAGGCGACAGCCCACTTCCTCCTTCTCTCAATCCCGCCAAAACTCTGCCAGCTCGCTGTGCTTCAACACTTCCCGCAGTTCCTCCTGATCCACGGCCTCCCGCAGGGCCGCCGCCGTGCCGGAATCGCGGATCAGGGCGGACAGGCGCTGGAGCACATTCAGGTGCTTTTCGCTGTCGGTAAACGCAAGCACAAATACGATTTCCACTGGGATTTCCGCCTCGCAGTCCTCCATGTTCACAAAGCGGACCGGCCGCTCCAGGGTCATGATCAGCATCACCGGTTTTCTCACGAATCCCGGTTCCGCATGGGGAATTGCCACGCAGGTGTCTCCGAAGCAGATTCCCGTGGGAAACATATTTTCCCGCTCGAGCAGCGCCTGGAAAAATCCGTCCGTCACGTATCCCGCCTGTTTTAAGTGATCGGCCGCCAGCTTCAGGACCTCGTCCCGTGAACCGGCCCTCACTCTGCACATCACGGAATCCGCGGCGATTAACTCCCCTTTTACTGTTGCACTCATAGAACTCTCCTTACTTTCTGGTCGCCGTCATAAAGCGGTATTTCCTGTCTGCGGACTTTTCTCTGGTGATATAATACCATCCTACCAGAAGCACCGCAACGATTACAACGCCGATCATTTTATATTTCATGCTGTAAATAATGGTGGAGTACGCCCAGCCGCCCGGACAATAGTAGGTGATTCCGGTTGCGCCCTCCGGGAACTGGTAGCCAATACTTTTCGCCAGCTCCGTGAACAGCGGCCCAATCAGGGTGCCGATATACAGGCCGATCACCGTCTGGATAATACAGGTCAGGTAGGTGCGGACAAAGTTACCCCGGTGGATGCCGTTTGTAATACACCCGGCGAAAACGGTTCCCGCCAGCGCTCCAAAGGGAAGGGTCTGGTTGCCAGGCGTAATAATTGCGAACAAAATGTAGAAGGGAATGATCAAAACGGAAATCGCCACACAGTTTTCATGGCCGCAGGCCAGCGCGGAGTCCAGTCCGATATAATACTCTTCCCCGGAAAACCGTTTCTGCATAAATTCCCTGGCCGCCTCGGAGATTGGAAGAAGCCCTTCCATAATAACCTTGACCATTCTGGGCATCATCAACATCACCGCGCCCAGATTAATTCCCAGTTCAACCGTCTCACGGAAGCTGTAAGAGCACACTGCGCCTAAAACAATTCCCAGCACAAACCCGATCACAACCGGCTCGCCCAGAGCGCCCATTTTCCGGTTCAGCGCTTTCACATCCCCCTTGGCGTCCTTCAACACCGGAATATGATCGTATATCTTATCCATCACCATAGCGATGGGCGCTGTCGCAATCGCCGCGGACTCCGTGATCGTTATACCCTCCATTCCCAGGACATCCTGCATGTTTTTGGCGATATAGTCCGCCAGCCGGAGCGAAAATACACAGTACGCGATGGCGGCCAGGAATCCGTAAAACATGCTCCCCGTCAGCACCATAACCATAGAGCCGGCAAACGCAAAATGCCAGAAATTCCAGATATCGATGTTGACCGTTCTGGTCAGGTGCAGAAACAAAAGCAAAATGTTCACCGCCAGAATCACAGGGATAATGAGCGCCCCTACCTCCGTTGAGTAGGCGATGCCTGCCGCGGCCGCCCAGCCCCCGTCCACGAATTTCAGATTCAGGTTAAAACGCTCAAATAGCAGCTTCGCCGCCACGCCGATATTGCTGGTCAGAAGCCCGGTCACCAGGTTCAGTCCCACAAACCCCGCGCCCACCAGCAGACCGGAACGGATGGCCTTGGGAAGCGAAATCCGGAAAAAAAGCCCCACAATTACCAGAATAACCGGAATCATCACCATACTGCCGATATTTGACACAAAGTTTCCCGCTTTTACCAATAGTTCTAATATACTATTCATACCAATACCTCCTAAAACGTCCCCACAACACGTTCCAATTCTCTTACCTTTTCATGGCGGTCCCCGGCCTGAAACAGATCTCTCCCCACGATAAAATGATCCGCTCCGGCTGCCCTCACACGCTGTATGGTTTTTCCGTTCATATCCCCGTCGGTAAACACGCAGACCCCGTCCCCAAATATGCTGCGGACTCTCCTGATTTTGGCAAGGGAGCCCGGGTTAAAAGCTCCCATTCCACCCTCCCCCGTCCACACCAGCACGGATTCCAGCTCACGTTTGTAGTAATCAAGCTCCGCGGGATTCTCCGAAGGCGTCAGGGCAAAGCCGGCCCGGGCGCCCATTTTGTGGATCCGGTCCAGAACCACCCCCGGATAGCGCACGGTTCCCGGGTGGAACAGCACCTCATCCACCTGACTGAGCTCCGAGAGCTGTTCCACAAAGGGCAACGGATCATAGACCATGAGATGCACCTGGAGTTTCATGGATGTGAGCGCGGCCAGGCCGCGGACCACCTTCATTCCAAACGATAGATTAAGCCCCAGGCTGCTGTCCTGTATATCTACATGGAGGTGGGAAAACCCCTCCTTCTCCACCCACCTCATTTCCTTCAAAAGCCGGAGATGATCGGAGGAGTAGATCGACGGGTAAATACATTCCAATCCATTCATCCCGCTCCCTCTACTTTCTCAGCTCCTCCAAAAGCTGCTCATTGAGCTTTGCCTCGTTTATACCGGTAATATAGGACACCGCAAAATACATAGGCTTGTTAAAGGTATTTTCCATCTTCAGGGTGGACACAATCACATCGCAGGATTCTGCAAACTTCGCCAGTTCCTGATAGCTGCACTGAATAATCTTGCAGTCGATCTGATTGTCGTCGCACAGCTTTTTAACCTTGTTGACCACCAGCGTCGACGTGGCGATTCCGGATGCACAGGTTATCACGACTGTTTTCATACACATGCCCTCACTTTCTCAGTTGATTTGCCTGATCCATCAGCCGTTTCACGCGCTCCGGGTCCACGGCATTTTCAAATACACCGTCCTTTTTCAGGTAAGTTCCCACGAACGCAGCGTTCGCGTATGTAAATAATTCTCCTATCGTATTGGGATTCACACCCGTGTTGGCAAAAATCACGCTGTCCGGAAATGCTTCCCTCACCCGGGCCATCAGCTGGGCGTCGCTCTTCTTTCCCGCCACCGGGCCAGCCACGCAGAGCGCATCCGGTTTATCCAGAAAATAGGCGGCTTTCATGGATTCCACCGCATCCCTTCCTCCCAGGTCCCCCGAAGATTCAGGCTTAACATAATAGATGAACTTCAGATCGTCCCTTCCCAGGTAATGGCGCAGCCTCGCGCACTCCCCTCCCTCGGAATTGCAGATCCCCATGTTGGTGGCATAAGCGCCGGTGAAGGTGCCTCTGATAAACCCGGCTCCCGTCACAGCGCACAGGGCCACTCCGGCTTTTGGATCACTGATCACGTTGCAGCCAAAAGGCACGCGCACATCCCGCTTCAGCTCTCCGATCAGTTCCGCCATGGCCGCCACGGTCTCTAATTTCGCCTGCAGCATATACGGCATGCTGAACTCATTAGAAAAATGGATGCCGTCGATTCCTCCCTCCTGAAGGGCCAGCACATCCGTTCGCGCCGCTTCGTAAACCTTTTCCATCCCGCCGTCCTCATCGTAGAGGGGATCTCCCGGCAGCGCCAGAAAATGGCACAGCCCGATCAGCGCCTTATCCGTCCCAAACATATCCTGAATCCAATTTCCCATATCCGTTCACACCTTTCTCATGATTCAAACAACGATTCTTTCTCGATAAAATAGTCAAAAATCCGGTCCAGACAATCCCGGCTCCCGTCGGCGTCCGAGATCATACCGCGTATCTCTTCCTCCGCCAGCACCTTCATCAATGTCTGAAGCGCGTTAAAATGCGCATGATTGTCAACTGTGGCCAGCACGAACACCGCTTTGATTCTGCCATCCCATTTCCGGAATTCGATGGGCTGTTCAAATATCGTCAGCGCGATCCCCACCGACTGCACGTATTTTCCGGGTTTGGCGTGCGCCAGAAGAATGCCCGGTATGTACTCGCTGTAAAGCCCCAGCTCATCCATCAGGTGGATAATATCGTCCGCATATCCGTCTTTGACAACTCCGTCCTCCACCAAAGGGCGGCAGGACTCCCTGACCGCTGTCTTCCACTCGGAAAACTTATCTGAAAAACGCACATATTTGCGTTTAAACACATCTTTGAGGCACAGGCTTCTGTCTTCCTGATAGCTCCCGTTTAGATATCTGCGGAATTCATTGGCCAGGCCGGTCTGATCCGTCACCCTGGCGTATCTGCCCACAATCTGCAGCAGATCCTGGATGTCCGGGGAGTCGGCCGAGTCCGCCTCATTTTTGATACTGTATTGAAGCAGTTTCTCCTTTTGGGAAAGGCTTAAAACCGCATTTACATAGACAAGCTTCGGGCTGTCAAAGGGCAGCTCCACCGCGGATACCATAAGAAAGTATTCGTCCAACAGTTCCTCGGACACATGCCTCTTGTCACAGATTTCATAGGTATATCCCGATCCCAGAAGAAAAATAAGCTGCTGCCGGATGAGCATCGCGGAGCTGACCCCGGCGGCGCACACGATCAGGATTGTACCGCTCTGACTTTTCTCGCGGCTGCCGTGATACTTGACAAAACTGCCGAAAAAAATTGCCAGATACGCGATCTCCTCCGCTGGCACGCGGAAACCATATTTGTCCTCCACGGTTTTCACGGCCAGGTCCGTCAGGTTATACAAGTCCCGATACTGCTGGATAATGATTCCGCTGAACTGGTGATCCACGTGGATTGAATATTTCAGGCGGTAGTACATAGGGCGCAGATGAACCATCAGCTGTTCCTTCAGTCTGGTTTTGTCCGGAAATTCCACCAGCGCCTTCTGTTCAAAGGTTCTGAGCAGATCCTCCGCAAATTCCGAGAGAATCGGCTCGCGGTTGCCGTAGTTTTCATTGAACTGCTGCAATCTCGCCCCCGTCATAACCGTGACGATGTAACAGAGCTCCGCCTCCGCGATTTTCATGCCCAGCGCTTCCATCCGGCCGGTTACCAGCTCTGCGGCCCTGTATTCCGGCAGCCGGCTGATCTCTCCATCGGTTTTGACCGCGCTGGTTTTCCCCTGCCTCAGATATACAATGCACAGATAGTAGGCGATCTCCGTCACCGCATTGCTACTGAACTGGCCGCTGGTACAGTTTTCCGCGGACTGGATGATTCCCCGCAGCGCACCAAACAGTTCACCGCGCTCACGGTTCCTGCCGGCCTTTTCATTCACCGCCCCCGTGATCATCTCCTCCATGATCTGCTGCATCTTGAGGTTTTCCGGCTGATTCAGGCACTCGATCACTGCATTTCTCACCATAATTTCGTCGCCGTCCAGATCGTATCCGCCCTTGCTGTGGCTTTTCAGGAACACTTCCTTCTGCTTCAAAATGCCGCGCAGCTCCGTCACTTCCGCCAAAATTGTGTTGCGGCTCACATTCAGCAGCTGCATCAGACTCTCAACCGTTACCGGCCGGCTGGAAATTCCCACTTTTACACTGATGATCAGCTTTCTCTCCTCGGACGAAAAGACGTATTCCGGGTCGGAGGACAGAATTGCCGTCCGCGCGCCCGCCTCCAATCCATCCGGAACGCGCAGAATTCCACTTCCCAATTCAATGGTCTGAAAGCCATGGTCTTTCAAAATAGTATTGAGCTTGTGGATGTTGTAGTAGAGTGTCCTTCTGGCGCATTTCAGATCGACGCAGATATCATCGATGCTCACTGTCTTTTTGCTTAATGTGGAAATGTACTCCATTAACCGAACAGTGCTGGAATTCAGCATGCTTTTCCTTCCTTTCCGCTCAGTCCCGACCCAAATTGTATTATCTTGGTTACATTTTAATTATAAGCGTCATTTTGTACAATATGAAGTCCAACTTATGTAATGTTGTATTACATTTTTTAGTATTAGCGCTATATAAACAGCCAATTTGTGCAACAGTTTGTCAGTTTTTGGTAAATAGCAAAGAGGCAGCAGCAACCTGAATATCGCAAACGTTCAAATAAAAAAGAGAATTCCCTGAAATTCCGGGAACTCTCCATTTTTAATTGAATCATGTCCGTCCACCAGATCAGCACACTGCTAAAAACCCCGCCGCCGACTCTCTGTCCAGATACAAATACCACTCTTTATGTTCTTTCAACAGAGTAGCTGGGATCTCATTGGACACGCCTTCATTTTCCAGCGTCTTCCGGATCGCCTCAGCCTTCCGCCCATCGGGAACAACCGACACAATGCACCGGCATTGCATAATCTGATACGGTGTCATGGAAACCGCCTGTGCAGGAGTATCTTCCAATGATGAAAACCACCCCTCCCCAACCTGCTGCATCCGGCATTTTTTATCCAGATCCACAACCTTGTACGCTTCTCTTGTATCGAAATCTGCGGGCGGATCATTAAATGCGATATGCCCGTTTTCTCCGATCCCGATCACCCCCACATCGATTGCTTCTTTTCTGAGCTCCCCGGTCAGCGCCTTTAAATTCGCCCCGATGTCTCCTTCTGTATTTACAAAGTGAGGGGTCACCGGCACAATATTTGTGAAACGGTCCCGAAGATACTTGCGAAAGCTGGCCGGATGTGATTCAGATAAACCAATATATTCATCCAAGTGAAACATCTCCACGTTCTTCCAGTCAACATCCTGATCAACCAGATACCGAAACATATCAAATTGCGAAGCCCCTGTGGACAGAATCATCCTGGCCTTCCCTTTTTCAGCAATCGCTTCATTCAGCTTTTTTGCGATACATTCAGCGGCGTTTCTTCCCAATTCCACTGAGTTATCATAAATATGTAGTTCCATCACGTTCTCCTTTAGATCAATTTATCCTGCAAAATCCGATTACAGCAACCATTATATAATGTATTTTGCAGAGTCCAGGTCAAGATACAGATAAGCCCCTTCATGATTTCTCATCGCAGTGGCGGGACAGGACTCGCCAATCGGTCCGCGGATCAGCCGTTCCACGGCTTCCGCTTTCGTGGCCGCCGGAACGGAACAGAACATCCTGCCCGCCGCACACAGCGCAGGAACCGTCACCGTCACCGCATGGGTGGGAACCTCTGAAATATCGTGAAAGCAACCGTCATGCACCTGCTGCATCCGGCATTTATCATCCAATTCCACCTTTTTTACCCGGACGGGGTCGTTAAAATCCGCCACCTCCGGATCGTTGAACGCAATGTGGCCGTTTTCTCCGATTCCAAGTATACAGATGTCCAGCGAATGTGCTTCCAGCAACTCATCATATCGCCTCATAGCAGCTTCCAAATCAGCTGCATTTCCATCGATCAGATTGATGGAATGAAAATTGTATTGATCAAATATCGCTCGCTTCAGAAAATTCCGAAATCCCGCAGGATGACTTTCATCCAACCCTGCATATTCATCCATATGAAATGCGTTAACGCGGTTCCACGGAATCGGATACCTGCATAAGGTCTCCAACGTTTCATTCTGAGAGGGCGCGGCCGCAAACATGACATTAATCAATTCCTTCTCATTTAATAATTCCATCATACAGGCGGCGATTTCGTTCCCGGCGCACTCCCCCATTTCCCGGCGCGATTCAAATATCTTTACCTGCAGCTTATCAACGCACAATTCCTTTCTCATAATCCGCTATTTTCCTCCTTGCCGGTCCATCATCTTATAAAGGCACTCTATGATCAAAATCAGATTTCTCATGATGTGATATGGATCCTTGACCGGAAGAGCTACCACCTTCTCAGCCGGTTTCCCATCCCGCTCCCGTATCTGAACCCACTCGCCAATCTCCGGATCTGTGTTCGGATAGAGCTTGTAGATGTAGTCAAATAAACGATTGTGCCAGCTTAAAAATGTTTCGCTGTCGGTGTCGCCGTAACACCGCAGTGTGGTGTACAGCGCTTCTGAGTGCACCCACCAAAGCTTATCTCCCCAACCGGACAGCTGCTTTGACATCGGCTCGTCCTCATATCCACTGTTATCTCCCTCCGGACAGCCTCCGGACAAAGAAGCAAAGTGAAGAAGCCCGCCGTACTCCTCATCCCATCCTGTGCACAATGCCTTCAGCGCCAATTTATAGATCGTTTCGTTCCATTCCGCATGGCCTGTAAGCTCTGCAGTATCCAGCATAAACCACGCATCCTCCAGAGTATGCCCGGGATTAATATGATTGCCCAGTACCTGGCCAAAAAATTGATTCTCAGCAGTAATTACTTCGTGCAGGCATCCATCCGGATCTACAAAATGCGACAGGGTATCACCGGTAAAGCCCTCCATATTTTTTAGCGCTGTATCGCGGTAATCCGGATCATATTTCAAAGATGCCTGGTAGATATCTTTTGTAATATTCGAGAGAATCATGGGAATACCATGCGCTCTTAATTTCTTTGACAGCGGATACGGCAAGGTCTGGTAATCGTTTCGTTTTACGCGGTCGAGAATGGAATCGTACAGCTTTTTTGCAAATTCATATACCTCAGGCGCCTCTGTCTGCGCCGCGTACATGGCTAAACCGCCCACGACAAAACAATCTGCGTACACGCTCATATCCAGCCTGTCGCATCCTTCCACATATTTCGGATTTCCCATCTCGTCCAGGAGGAAAATACAGCGCCAATCGTCCGGAGCGATCAGGCAGTGTTTCATCAGAAAATCTACCCCATGTTTTGCCAGGCCGAGAAATTCTTCCCTCTGATTACGTGAAAAAATCGGTGCGCTGGTTGCCGCCAGCTTTGAAAACACCCAGACAAATCTTCCCTGACTCCACACATACTTATCGTTGCTTACAAGCCGGCTCCCGTCATTTGTGAAACAATTAACGAATCCGCCGTTTTTTGCATCCACACATCTGGGAATCCAAAAGGAGAGAAAACGGTTCGTCAATTCATTCTCATAAAACCCAGCCCATTTTTTCAATTCACGATATTCCATAAGTCCCCCTTTTCTTTACAATAATCCCAGCGCCATCGGAAGCCCCAGGGACAAAGCCGGAATGTAAGTAAATAGTATCAATAATATCATCATTATAATGTAAAATGGAAGAAACGCTTTGATACTGCTTTCCACCGGAATATTAGCGATCTTACATCCGATAAAAAGAGAGGTTCCCACAGGCGGCGTACACAACCCAATGGCAAATGCAAATACGAGAATCACACCGAACTGATAGGGATTCCATCCAAGTGAATTCACCGCAATGGGGTATAAAATCGGAGTTGATAACAGAATCAAAACTCCCATGTCCATAAAGCAGCCCAGAATCAGCATCAGCACAAGCATCAGGAGCATGATGACATTGTTGTTGCTGGACAGCTTCAACAGGAATTCCGCCAGAAGGGTGGGCACTCTGAGCGAGGTCATCACATAACTGAAAGCGTTTGACGCAGCGATAATCGCCAGCGACATGGACATAATGGGCGTCACCGCCTTGATGGCTTTTATCATTTGTTTAAAATTCAAAGAGCGGTAGAACAAAAGCGTAATCGCGATTGCATATACTGCGGCCAGAGATGCCGATTCCGTTGCGGAACAGATTCCAAAGGTAATACCCACGACCACGATAATAATTGCGCCCAGACCCAGCATCGCATCCAGCGTCACCTTAAGCCGTTCTCCCCTGGGAAATTTTTCGCTCAACGGATAGTTGCGCTTTCTTGCCACGATATAAGCCGGGATCGCCAACCCCAGCGTCAGCAGCACACCCGGAGTGAAACCGCAGATTAACAGCGTACTGATGGAGATACCGCTGGCAGAGGCCACCGCATAATACAACATGTTCTGCGAAGGTGGTATCATAACGCCTTCCAGAGAAGAGGTAACAGTTACCGCAACGGAATAATCGGCGTCATAACCTTCATCCACCATAGCCGGAATCAGCATTGAGCCGATGGACGACACATCCGCCGTGGAGGAACCTGAAATTCCGCCAAACAACATAGACACGAGGATATTGACCAGTGCGGTTCCTCCATGAATTCTGCCCACAATCAGATTACAGAATTTCATCAGCCGTTTTGTGATTCCTCCGTCCCCCATAACCTGTGCCATAATCACAAAAAACGGACAGGCTACAATCACGAAGTTCTGAAGGCTCGTCACCATTTTCATAAAGAGATTCATCAGAGGGATATCCATGTACAGCGCAGTTACAACTGCGGAAATACCCAATGAAAATGCAATCGGTATTCTGATAAACATCAGAACGATCAATGTTCCGAACAAAATCATAATTGCAATGGATGATTCGGTCATACTTATGCTCCTTTCTCTCACACTTCATTTGCAGACGCATCGCGAAAGCCCTTGACTGCTTTTACAAAATTCATCAGACAATACAACACCATCAGCGCTGCGCATATCGTCTGTGCCATAAAAACAATTCCCTGAGAGAGATGGGTCACGGTCAACAATTTCCTCGCCTTAATCCCATAAACTTTCCATCCATAGTACGTCATCAGACAGAAAAAGCCCCCCAGAAGAACGTGCCTGATCAGATCAAGTACAACCTTCCCTCTTTTTGACAAATGTTTATACATTCCGGTCAACGCAACGTGGTTATCCCTGTATACATCGATGGAAATTGCAAGATACCCGTAGATTACCAGCAAAAGCAGCTGAATTTCATCCGTCCACGCCCACGGCGCATTAAAAAAATAGCGTTTTACCACTGCTGCAAAACAGATTAACAACATTATGATTTGTAATACCACACAGATGGCTTCTTCCAGTTTGATGATTCTCCGAAACAACTGTTCCGCACGTTCAATTCCCCTGTTCACACAGATTCCCCCTCCATTTTTCTGATTGTTCGGTAAGAGATAGGGGATTGCGCATATATCCTTCTCCAACGCAATCCCCATCATTTGATTCAACCGTTCGAATCCCGGCAACTATATTATTCTGCAGGTATTAAAGCAATAAGATCATTATACTGTGGGAATTTATCGTATACAGGCTGGCATGCATTCTGGAATTCCGCTACATCCACCTCAATAATGGTTGCTCCTCCCTCTTCCACCTTCTGCCTGGATTCCGCAATATAGTCTTCTACCAGGGTTCTCTGATATGCCTCGGCCTCCGCCGCTGCCTTGCGAACCTGCTCCTGCTGCTCGGCAGATAAGGAATTCCATGCACCTCCGCTCATTACCAGGAGAGAGGACGGCGCCGTATGCATATCCAGCGAGTAATACTTGGCAACTTCATAGTGTCCGGATGAGTAATAAGATGTAAAGTCATTCTCCGCTCCATCCACCACGCCCGTTTCCAGGGCGGAATAGACCTCCGCATAGTTCATCGGAGTGGCGGAAGCGCCGAGGGCTTCCATCATGGCGATGGTGATCGCATCGTCCTGCGCGCGCAGTTTTAAGCCGGCCATATCCGCCACGGAGTGAATTTCCTTTTTGGTGGTATAGAAGGATCTGGGACCTGACACGAAATATGCCAGATTGATCAAACCGGTTTCCTCCTCCAATTTAGCGGTCAGCGTCTGGCCGAATTCGCCGTCAAGCGCCTTATATTTGATCTCATCAGATGGGAACACATAGGGCATACCGAACACATTGAATGCGTCACAGCTAGGGGAAATGCCATTGGTACTGATACGGGCAATATCCAGCGTGTCCGCTTCCAGCATATCCGCTACGGATGCCTCGTCTCCCAGCGTACCATTGGGGAAAATCTCCACGACCACGGTTCCCCCGGTATATTCATTTACCAGTTCCGCAAATTTTGTATCCCCCGAAACATTCGGTGTTCCATCCGCCTGATTATCCGCCAGTTTAAAGGTGATCGCCGCCGCAGAGCCCTCAGTCTCCTTCGGCTCGGTTTCTTGTGCCTCCGCCTCTGTAACGGCCTCCGTCTTCGCCTGCGCCGCGGTCTCAGCAGGCTTTGTCTCGGCCGGTTTCGAGCCGCACGCCGCTAACCCCAATACCATAGCTGCCGCTGTTGCCAATGCGATTTGCTTCTTCATAAATTTTCCTCCTTTGAAATTTAACGTTAAATAAACTCCTTATAAAAGCGTAAATTACTACGCAATATAATACTGATCGGAACATATATGAGTTCTTCTTTGGGACTTATATTCTTAATTACGGCATCAAACAGGATTTGAAAGGCCCGATATCCTTTCTGATATGGGTTTTTATAGATGACGGCTGACAAAACGCCGCTCTCCAGCAGTTCCTCCGTTTCCAAAAACAGGTCGCTTCCAATGATTGAGATATCATCAATTCTCCCCGTATCCTGGATCGCCCTGCAAAGCGGAATACTGTTTTTCGCACGAACCGAATATGCGGCAACGATATCGTCCGTTTCATGAAGCAATTTTTTAAGATTTTGATAGCTGGCCTGCGCATCTCTGCCGTCTTCCGCGACAATCACCTCAATATCCGGGCGATACTGCTTCATATAGCTGATGAAACCCTTTGCGTTTAATGTATGGGCAGACTGGGCGGGATTTCCTGCTGCCAGCAGGATTTTCCCATCCTGCTTTTTTAACATGTGGGACATGAGCTCCGCTCCCAGATTTCCAATGTATTCGTCACTGGGCGCTACGCAGCAGATCCGGTTGACTTCTGGCAGGTCGTCGTCGATAAACACGATTTTCGTCCCTTCCCGGGCAAATGCCTGTAAGGTTTTCACCAGCACCTCGCTGTTGGATATAGGGGCGATGATAAGTCCCTGCAGCACATGATCTTTTTCAAAGTACAACTGTTGAAGCCTTTTGATCTGGCCTTCTTCCTCAGATTCTTCCTTGTCATAATAGCATTCCAGCAAATTGATGTTGTAGCTGTAAAGCTCCTCATAACAGTTTCGGATTCCTTTAATCATGTAGCTGAAATAGTATTTACCGAATCCCTGAGGATTGGGCAGCACAATGGCGATATCAATGCTTTTTCTTGACAGCGCAGAGGCAATATAATTATTCGTATAATTCAGATCGTTTGCCACGTTGAGAATCTTCATCCGGGTTTCCTCGCTAAGACCGCCCTTGTGGTTCAATGCCCTGTGCACCGTAGCGATGGAATATCCGCTTTTCTCTGCTATATCCTTTATGGTCACTAACTTTTTTTCGCTGTTGTCTTTCATACTCTCCATTTTTAACACCTATTTATTCATAATTTTATAGAAAACGTTTTACAAAAACGATTATCATGGTATAATAGTATCAACTAAAACGTTTTCTGTCAATGCATTTTTCACTAATATGGCAATTTTTTGTCACAAAAAGGAGGCATTATGACCAAACTTCTGTTTTATAATGGTGTAATCTTGTCAGAGCACGGAGAAATCAATGACGGGTATCTCACTGTCTCGGACGGTATCATTGAGCGCATCGGCAAGGGAACTCCGCCCGCCCTGGACGGCGGCTACCGCAAGGTTGATCTGAATCATCACATTTTGTCTCCTGGTTTTATCGATACCCATACCCACGGCGCGGGCGGTGCAGACTTTATGGACGGTACCTTGGAGGCGTTTTTAACCGCCTGCCGCATGCACTTAAAGCACGGAACGACTTCCATCATGCCGACCTCCATGTCCTGCTTTGACGATGAATTATTTCAACTGTTTGACTGTTTTGAACAGGCGAAACCGATACGTGAAAATATGCCTCATCTGCTGGGGCTCCATCTGGAAGGGCCATATTTTTCCCCGGAACAAGCCGGAGCGCAGCCGGCTGAATGCATGACGGTCCCGTTCCCTGATCACTTTGAGAGAATCTTGGGCCGCAGTCGGGGGAATATCAGGCGGTGGTCCTCGGCACCGGAAGTCCCCGGAGTAATCGAATTGGGTAAGACACTGCAAAAGCTTGGCATCCTACCCTCCATCGCGCACTCCGACGCAGATTATGATGTGGTTAAAAAAGCCTTTGACGCAGGTTATCACCATCTGACTCATTTTTATTCCGGAATGTCCACGATCCACCGTAAAAACGGTTATCGGATTCTTGGGGTGGTTGAGAGTGGATATCTGCTGGACGACATGCATATAGAAATCATATGCGACGGGATCCATTTACCCCCGGAGCTTCTGGAACTGATTTTCAAGCTCAAGGACCACGACCATATCACCCTGGTGACCGACAGCATGCGGGCCGCCGGTATGCCGGAAGGCCCAACGGTACTCGGAAGCCTGAAGTATAATTTTCAATGCGTGGCCGAGGACGGTGTGGCGAAGATGCCGGATCGCTCCTGTTTTGCAGGCAGTACCGCAACCGCCGACCGGATGATCCGCGTTTTAGTAAAACAGTTACATATGCCCCTGTGGAACGCCGTCAAATTCATGACGCAAAATCCGGCGAAGCTCTACCATATATTTGACCGAACCGGCAGTCTTTCTGCTGGAAAAAATGCCGATTTGCTTGTGTTGGATTCGGATATCAACATCGAACAGGTTTATGTAGGCGGCGTACGGATGGGACAGGATTCCTAAGGCCCTCATACGCAGTGTAGACCTTGGGGCCGGCCATTCTCCCGTCCGGCCAAGCAAAAAAGGACATTACCTCATGCTCCGCCGCCTCGGCAGAGCACAGGGCAAATGTCCTTTTTTAGTTTCTATAACGGCTCGCAGCTTACGCCGCTCCCCTACAAATTCTCCCTCACAAACCCCTCCATCCCCGCAATGGCTTCCTCCTCGTCCTCCCCCTCTGCCGTCACGACGATCACGTCGTTCTGGTTCACGTTCAAGGCAAGGACGGACATCAGGCTCTTGGGGTTGGCGGTTTTTTCGCCTTTTTGGATGGTGATTTCCGACCGGTAGGCGCGGGCGGTTTGAATCAGCAGGCCGGCGGGCCTGGCATGAAGCCCGATCAGCGATTTTACCGTATATTGAAAGCGTTTCACGAAATGCCTCCTTTTTCCGTTTTACCGCTAAGTGCTCGCTTTTGTCCTAGGGTGTGTTTGTAAATTCATTTCCACCATCTGCACGCCCCACTTCGCGGCATATTTGGTCCCAATTCGGTCAACGTAGCCCGCTACGCCTCCCTCATCGGGAGCAAATCTCCCACAAAGTGTGACGCACATCTGGCGGAAAGCAATTTTCAAACACACCCTAGCTCAAATCCTCTCCGTTGGACGCGATCACCTTCTGCATCCAGGCATAGCTGTCTTTCTTAATGCGCTTGCCGGTGCCTTTTCCGTAGTCGTCCAGGTCCACGTAGATGAAGCCGTAACGCTTGCTCATCTCGCTGGAGGAGCAGGAAATGATGTCGATGGGGCCCCAGGCGTAGTAGCCTCTCACGTCCACGCCGTCCCGGATGGCCTCCTTCATCTGTTTGATGTGCTCCCGGTAGTAGTCCACGCGGTAATCGTCGTGGACCTGGCCGTCCTCCAGCTTGTCGTAGTAGCCCACGCCGTTCTCCGTGACAAAGATCGGCTTCTGGTAGCGGTCGTAGAATTCGTTGAGCAGAATCCGAAAGCCCACGGGGTCGATGGTCCAGCCCCAGGGGTTGGCGGGCAGCTCTTTGTTGCGGTACACGTCGTTGCCCTTCTCGTAGCTCTCCTTGGAGCAGACCTGGGTGTAGTAGTAGGAGAAGGAGAAGAAATCGGCGGTATTTTTAAAGTCCTCCTCGTCCTGCTCCCCGAACTCCACGTGGATGCCCTGATCCTCAAAGAAGCGGAAGGCGTAGCCCGGATATTTTCCACGTAAAAGCACGTCGGCGAAGAAGTATTCCATCTGGTTGTGCTTTAAGGCGGCCAGCATGTCCTCGGGCTTGCAGCTGGCGGGGTAGTCCGGCCCGCCGCACAGCATCATGCCGATCTGCATCTCTGGGTGGTGCTCGTGGGCGTATTTGGTGGCTCTGGCGCAGGCCACCATCTCATTGTGCACGGCCTGGTATTTGGCGGATCGCAGGTCCTCCACCACGTCCTCGGCCACGCCCAGGTGGTTGAAGGACTCGTGGCCGATCAGGTTGATCTGGTTCACCAGAATCCAGTATTTCACCTTTCCTGCATAGCGGTCAAATACAGTATTGCAGTATTTGACAAAAAAGTCAATGACCTCTCTGGAATACCAGCCCTTGTAGTTCAGGGTCAGGTTCAGGGGCATCTCGTAGTGGGACACCGTGATCATGGGCTCCATTCCGTTTTTCAGAATCTCGTCAAAGAGGTCGTCGTAAAATTTAAGCCCGGCCTCGTTGGGCTCTTTGTCGTCGCCGTTTGGAAAGATTCTGGACCAGTTGATGGAGGTGCGGAAGGTCTTAAGTCCCAGACCCGCCAGCAGCTTCAAATCTTCCTTGTAGGTATGGTAGAAATCGATTCCGTGGCGCTTGGGGAACACCTTTTCCTTGCTGTCCACAGCCTCTTTTATGTAAGCGCGGGTCAATTCCTCGTTGCCCTTCTTCTCGATGGCGATGTCGTCGCGGAACTCGTTGATGTCCGCGATGCACAGCCCCTTTCCGCCCTCGTTCCACGCGCCCTCAAGCTGGTTGGCCGCAACCGCGCCGCCCCACATAAAATTCTCGGGAAATCCCGCCGGTACTCTGCTCATATGCTATGCCTCCTATTTTCAATTCAAATTGTCGTCAAAGAAATTCACCGTTGCGTCGACCACCACTTTTACGACCTCCTGGTCGCCCTCGTATCCGCCCAGGCCGTGACCGGCGCGGGGAATGTTGAGGTTGGCGGTGATGCTGGTGTTCACTGCGGTTTCCAATACCTGATCCGTGATGGATTTTACCACCGTGTCGTCGATTCCGCCGGTCACCACCAGCAGATTTCCGGTGTAGGCGGCCAGCTGCTCTAAGGGTTTGCCCTCCTTTAATTCCTGAAGGTACTCCGCCCCCACCTCAATGTCCTCGTCCCAGATGTGGATCACGCCCTTGCCGTCGGTCTGAGACTTTTTCAGCTGCTCTTCCATTTGCGCGGCAGTGCCCATGGCGGAAGCCGCGTCGAATCCGTTGGACGCCGCGGGGGCCCACAGCACTGCGGTGTGAAACGCCTCTTTGTCCAGATAGAGGGAAGCTAAACGTCCGCCCATGCTGTATCCCAGGATTCCCAGGCGGCTCTCGTCCACCTTGACCGCCTCACGGGCGTAGGCCAGGGCCGCGTCCAGATCGTCGCTCATGTTCTTAAAGTTGTATTCCAGAAAACTCTCCGTGCTCTCGTTGCAGCCCGGGAAATCGATGCGCATGGAAGCGATGCCCCGCTCTGCCAGGCCGTCGGCCACCGCCGTGAACTCGCCGCTCTCGTCCCTGCTGCCCATAAAGCCGTGGGCAAATAATACCAGCGGGCAGCCGTTTTCACCGATGTTCGCCGGCACTGTGAAGGTGGCGTGGATCTCTGTGCCCCTTGCGGAGGGGATCAGAATCTCGCCTGTGGCAAGGGCCTCTTTCCCGGCCTCCTCCGGCTCGGCCGCGGCCGCTACTGCGGCCTCGGCTTCCTGCTTCTTCTCTTCCTCGGTTTTTCCGGCTTCCAGATAACTGGTGTCACCGCAGGTCTCTAGGGTGTAAACGCCGTCCTTGTAGGTCAGAATGGAAACGCTGCAGTTGCTGATGTCCTCGCCCTGGTACTGTCCGGGCACCACCAGCTCTAATATGGTGGGAATCTCGCTTCCGCTGGATACCACCAGGGCGTTGCCGCCGCCCGCCTCCTGGGTGACTTTTACGATCTCATCCATAGCCTCTCTGGTGCGCTTGGTGATCTGGTCGTAGGTCTCCGCCTGCTTTAACGCGTCGTTGGCCGCGATGGCGTTGGCGATGTCCTCGTCGGTCATCTGCTTTAACAGCTCCCCGTACTGGGACCACTCTGCGTCGAATTTCAGCCCGTGGGCCTCAAAGATGGGGTCCCACATCTCCGCGTTCATTTTACCCTCGTAGCCGCCGTAAAACCACTCCCGCAGCCCGATGACTTCCCGCAGCTCCGGCGCCGGTCCCGCATTCTGGGCCAGGATGCGCAGGGCGGTCTCCCGCTGGCGTCCCAAGTCGCTGCTGAAGGCGGAAACGAACTTGATATCCTTCATCCCACGGCCCACGGCGTCCGCCTGGCTCTCCCCTTTTTCTGTCAGCGGACTGTCGATCCAGCCCTGAACCTGGTCCGTGGTATTTAAAAATGTCTTTCCATGGCGCACAAGATAGAGGGTGATTGAGCCGTCCCCCTCGGGGGCCTTTTCGGCCTCCGCGCTCCCTGTCTCCCCGGCAGCTTTGGTGGTATCGGCGGCCCCCTGTGGCGCGCCCGTCTGTGTACTGCATGCGGTCAGTGTCCCCGCCACCGCACATGCCAGCAGCATTTTATACAATTTCCTCATATGAAAACTCCCCTTTTTACCTTCTCGTATTTTTTATCAATTTACCGGTTTTCCAGCGCCTCAAAACGCTTCTCCCAGCTCTCAAAAATCTTCAACATCTGTTTGGCAATGTTGATCTCGCTGTAAATGGTCATCAGCGTGTCCTGTGCATGGGCAAAGAGCAGGGTGTACTCCTGTTTCTCGCCCCGGGTCTCCCCCTGGATCGCATCCGTCTGCACCCGGTGAGCCTCGGTGATCTTCTTGTTGGCCTCTTTCATTTTCTCGTTTGCCAGCGCAAAATTCTGCTCCGCAATGGCATTTAAGGCGTCCCTGCACAGCAGCCGGGCATCCCCCGCGCTGATGATAATGGACATGGCCGCAGTCAGCGTTTTCTCGTCAATCATCTGGTTTTCCATATTTTACCTCCTGATTAAATTGAGTGTGTCATCAGCCCTTCGTCTGCTCGTTCTGGATTTCCTGCTTCTCATAGGTCTTGAAGAACGGATACCAGATCACAGTTCCGATCACCGCGCAGAGAATCATGAGCAGGATACCCTTGATGCTCTGGGTAGTCAGCCAGGTGCAGATCGGGAACGGGCAGTACCACATATCGAACACGATGGTGGGAATGGGCGCAAAGGGAATCACTTTTGTGAATACCCAGATTACCAGCGGCAGCACAATGCTGGTGAGCCACATGGGAATCATCATGATCGGGTTCCAGGCCACGCAGCCGAACACAACCGGCTCATTGATATTAAATACGGCGGGCACCAGGCAGGCGCGGCCCAGAGCTTTTAACTTGGCGCTCCTGGAGATGGCCAGCATGATAACCAACGGGAAGGTGCACCCGATACCGCCGATCCACATGTAAGCGGAGTAAATGGTGGGATCCGTCACCAGGTTCAAGGTTTCGGGCGTCGCGGTTCCAGCCGCAACCATGGCGATGTTGGCCGTGATGCCGATCATAAACGCGGGTTTTGTCACCGGCGTAAGCACCCAGCTGGAAATACCCATTGAGTACAAAAAGCAGGCCAGGAAGGAAGAAAGCACAAACCCGAAAGGCGTCTGGATAATGGCAGCCACCGGCATGAAGATTCCCTGGATCATGTTGTAGACGTCCAGTCCCAGGATGTCCACCAGAACCCACACCACGATGATCACAATGCCGATGGGAAGCAGGGAGTCGAACCAGGCCCGCACGAAATCCGGAATCACGGAATCCTCTTTAAAGAAGGAGAACTTGCCGAACAGCCCTACGATATACCCGGAGAAAATACCGGCGATAATGGCGATGAACATGCCGCCCGCTCCCAGAGAATCGTGGGAGAAGCCGATGGCGCCGTCCGCCACCACCTGGGGCGTGATGATCATTAAAAATGTGACGATACCGGTGAGTCCGGCGATAATCCGCTGTTTGCGCAGGCGTTTCTTTTCCATCAGGTTAAAGGGAATCAAAAACGCCACAAACAGGGAAAGCATTCCCATGGTCCACCCGAAGGGTGTCCAGAAGTTGGGCCACCAGGTCCATCCGAACACATCTCCCGGAATGGTCAGACAGCAGAAGATGGAGCCCAGCAGGATAAACGGAAGCACCTGCATAATGGAATCCTTCAGCGTGACTACCCACACGTTGCGGTTCACCACGTTCATTTTCGGAGCAAAATCATTCTCCAGCCAGCTAATTAATTTCTTCATTCTTAAAACTCCCCCTTATCCCGTTTCTAAACGTTTATTCCATTTCCGCAATCAGATGGTCCAGCGCCTTGTCGCCGTCCAGCGTGGAATAATACTCCGGCTTCATCAGAATCACCTTCACATCGTTGTCCCCGATGTACTCCTCCACCTCGTCCAGAATGTAGGCCAGGTGCGGGCCCACCATCAGCGCGTCGATCTCGTCCACGTAGTTCTCAATCTCGCTCTCGCTTCTGGCCTTGATGTCCATCTCTACCCCTCTGGCCACGGCCGCTCTTCTCATGTTGGTGGCCATAAATCCTGAACTTGCACCGGAACCGCATACTAACAGAACGTTTAATTTTTTCATAAATGATTTCTCCTTTCATCTCCCGCTTCTGCGGGACGTCTTTGTTTGTTTTATCTGCAATCATCATACAAAATTCATTTCCATGGTGCAACTTTACTTTTGCACCCCGGCCGTGCAAGTAATTGTTTGCACATAGGTTGTGCAATTTTTTAGTTGAAAACCGTTTTGGGGGATACTATAATAGGAATATTAGATAGATTGTCTGAACGGAAGGAGGACGGATATGAAGCCTAAAATGATTAAGTTGATTCGGATTCTGTCCGATTATACGGAGTTTGTCACGGCTTCCAGCCTGGCCGCCAACATGGATGTGTCCACCCGGAGCATCAAGAGCTATATTCAGGAGATCAATTCCTTTTATCCCGATGCCATCGAGTCCTCCCGGGAGGGCTACCGCATCGACAAACAGGCCGCCAGACGGATTCTGGAGGAATCGGGCACCCACATCCCCCAGTCGTCCCAAGAGCGCATCGTATACATCATCAACAGCCTGATCAAGAGCGATACCTCCGTCAACACCTACGATCTCTGCGACGAGATGTACGTCAGCTATTCCACCATCAAAAACGACCTTCAGGCGGTTAAAAGCCGGCTGCGCAAATATGACCTCCAGCTGAACAACAACCACGACAATCTGACCGTATCCGGCCTGGAAAAGAACAAGCGCAGGCTGCTCAGCTCGATTCTCTACGACGAGTCCAACGTGAACTTCGTCAATTTAGAGACGATCCAGAACATTTTCCCGGAGATCGAGATTGAGTTAATTAAGGACAGCTTGCTGGAAATTTTCGACCGGTTTCATTATTTTGTGAATGATTACTCCCTGATCAACCTGGTGCTGCACATCACCATCGCAATCGACCGGATCCGCAACCGCAACGTCAACACGGAGGACATTCACGACATGCCCCCCATCAGCTCCCACGAGTATGAGCTGGCCCGGAACATCGCCCGCAAGATCGAGGAGGATTTCCAGATCGAATACAACCAGGCCGAGGTCTACGAGCTGGCGCTGCTCCTCATTTCCCGGGCAACGGCCATCGACTACCAGAGCATCACGGTCTCCAATCTGGGAGATTTTATCACCCCGGAATGCCTCGCCCTGGTTAAAGAGCTGATCTCCGACGTCAATTCCTTTTACTATATCGATCTGACGGAGCCGGAGTTCCTGATCCGCTTTGCACTGCACATACGGAACCTGCTCCAGCGCTCCAAAAACAATTATTTCAGCCGGAACCCGCTGACCGAGGAGATCAAGACCTCCTGCCCGTTGATCTACGACGTTTCCGTCTGCTTATCCAGCATCATCAAGGAGCGCACCGGCATCTCCATCAACGACGACGAGATCGCATACATCGCCTTCCACCTGGGAAGCACGCTGGAGGCTCAGAAAAACTTAAGTGAAAAGGTCACGGCGGCCCTCTACTGCCCCAGCTACTACGACACCAACGTCAAGCTGACCGACACCATCAACCGGCATTTTTCCTCGGAGCTTCTGATCACCAACATTTTCACCGAGGAGCGGGAACTGGAAAAAGCAGGTAAAAGCGACCTGGTGCTGTCCACGGTGCCGTTAAACTCCGTGATCCAGCTGCCGCTCTTACAGATCAGCCCCTTTTTCACGGAAAAGGACGTGCAGTCCCTGCGCAGGCAGCTGACGGAGATCAAGACCAACAAGCGCCGCAAGCAGTTCCGGGAATACCTGGAATACCTGATCGTGCCGGAATTCTTCGAGCGGCGGGACGATCTGACGGATTACGACCAGGTCGTCCGGCACATGGTGGGGAAAATGGTCTCCATGGGGTATGTGGACGAGGATTTTGAGCAGGATATCCGCGCCAGGGAACAGCTGTCCGCCACCGCGTTCCAGGATTTCGCCATCCCCCACGCCATGAAGATGCGGGCCCACAAAACCGGGATCAACGTGCTGATCTCCGACACGCCGGTCAAATGGGGGGATAAGCAGGTGCGCATCGTGCTGATGCTCTGCTTCAACCGGGACGAGCGGTTTATCTTTAATGAGATTTTTGAACCGCTGACCATGGTGCTCAGCAGCCGGGAGAATGTGAAGCGGTTGGTGACGGCGGGGGATTATCAGGAGTTTATTGGGATGTTGGCGGGGTTTATGGAGTTTTGAATGCGGGGGCAGGTAAGCCGCTTCCCACATAGTGAAAGCGCCGCAGGATACTGGAAACCAGTATTCCTGCGGCGCTTTGTTGAATGCGGTAAGTTGTTGGCTCGCCGTTGCTTGATTCTGTGCTTCTAACCGCCCCGTTCATTTTACGGTTTCTGCATACTCCCGTCCGGCAGCCGCATCTCAATCCAAGGCGTTTTCTCCTTATTACAAGGATATTCCGCCGCCATCTTCTCGTCGAACTCCACGCCCCACCCCGGCTTGCCGCTCACGTAGGCGTAACCGCCCTTGATGTACGGGCAGCCCGGGAACATTTCCGCCATAGGTTCCGGGACTCCGGGCCATTCCTGGATGCCGAAGTTGGCCACCGCCATGTCCAGATGCAGGTTGACCGCGTACCCGATGGGCGACATATCCGGGGAGCCGTGCCAGGCCATGCGGACGCCGAACTGCTCGCAGAGGGCCGCCAGCTTTCTGGCCGGAGTCAGGCCGCCGATGTGGGAGACGTGGGCCCGCATGTAGTCGATCAGGCGCTCCTTGACCAGCTCCTCCCACTCCATGGGATTGTTGAACAGCTCCCCGTGGGCCAGGGGCGTGGAGGTCTGGCAGCGGATGTGCCGGTACCACATTCCCTGGTCCGGCGGCAGCAGGTCCTCCAAAAATAGCGGGGAGTACGGCTCCACCCGCTTTGCCAGCCACAGGGCCGTGGAGGGGGCCACCCGCTCGTGGACGTCGTGGCACAGCTCCACCTGGTCCCCCACCCGGGTTCGGACGTAGTCAAACATCCGCACCACCCGGCGGCAGTATTCCTGGGGATCGATATAATACCCGTCCTGGGCCCCCTGGGGCGCATGGCTTGCGGCCTGAACGGGATCGCGGCTCAGCTGGATGCGCACGTGGCGCACGTCCCGGGCCATCCAGGCCTTCACCTGGTCCACCAGCTCGTCCAGATCGCCGCTCTCCGCGTAACAGTAAACCGGCACCGCCTCCCTGGACCGCCCTCCAAGGAGGTCGTAGACCGGCATCCCCGCCATCTTGCCCTTGATGTCCCACAGGGCCAGGTCCACGGCGCCTATGGCGTTGTTGATCACCGGCCCGTTGCGCCAGTAGGTGGCCACGTTCATCATCTGCCAGATATCCTCGATGCGCGACACATCCCGGCCGATGAGCAGTGGGTTCAGATATTCTTCAATGACGTGCGCCACCGTCTCGTGGCGGTAGGTGAAGGTGCCGCAGCCCAGCCCATAAAGCCCCGGCTCCGAGGTATTTACCCGCACGATGGTCAGGTTGAATCCCCCTGGCCTGGTGCAGGTGACGCATATATTCCGAATTGTAACAGTCATGTTCTTTCTCCTCGTCACATTATGATTTTACCGCCCCGCTTGTGAGGCCGCTGACAAAGTATTTCTGCAGGCAGATAAACAGCAGGATTAACGGCAGACTGGCCATCAGGGAGGCCGCCATCATGTCGTTCCAGCGGATCTGCTGGAATCCGTTCATCTCCGCGATGCCCACGGAAAGCGTCTTCATCTCCGGCCTGCTGGTCAGGATAAACGCGAACATATACTCGTTCCAGGAGGTGATGAAGGCGTAAATGCTGGTGGAGGCGATGCCGGGCAGGGTCAGCGGGAGAATGATCCGGCTGAAGCACTGCCAGGAATTGCAGCCGTCGATCCTGGCCGCCTCGTCCAGATCCAGAGGCAGGGCCCGGAAAAACCCCAGCATGGTCCAGGTGCAGAACGGTACCGTAAAGGAGATGTAGACCAGAATCAGCCCCAGATGGGTGTCCAGCAGATGCATTTTCCCGATGATGCTGTAAAACGGCACCAGCAGCATGACCGAAGGGAACATCTGCGTCACCAGAATAAACGTCATCAGACTGTTCCTGCCCCGGAACTTAAACCGCGTCAGACCGTATCCGGCCAGGCAGGAGGCGAACACGGACACCGCCATGGAAAACAGCACGATGACAAAGCTGTTTTTAAAATACGTCCCGAAGGGATATTCGCTCCACAGCCGGCCGAAGGCCTCAAAGGATATCTGCTGCGGTACCCACCTGGGCGGTTTGGCGATGGTCTCCCCGTAGGATTTGAACGCCGTGGACACCATCCACAGCACCGGTATTAGCACCAGGGAGGCCAGCAGTCCAAGAAGCGCATACATAGCCGCCCCGGCCATGATCTTTTTTCTTCTCATTCCCATATGCTCAGTCATTCTCCAGCACCTTTCTGTAAATAATCCCCAGTAAATAGCAGATCAGGAACACGATGACGGACATGGCCGCGGCCGATCCGAAATTAAAGTTGTCGAACGCCTGTTTATAGATGGAAATGCTGATCAGGGAGGTGGTGTCCCCCGGTCCCCCCTGGGTCAGCACCCAGACCAGGGTATAGTGCTTGAACCACCAGACCGTATCCAGCACCAGGGTCACCGTCAGCACGGATCTAAGCCCCGGCAGCGTCACGTAGCGGAAGGACTGCCACAGGTTGGCGCCGTCGATGCGGGCGGCCTCCTTCACATCGTCGGAGATGGATTGCAGGCCGGCAAGGAGCATCATCATGATCATGGGGTAGCCCTTCCAGATACAGATGGCTACCACGATGGGCAGGGCCAGACCGGCGTTACTGAGCCACACCTGGGGCGCGTCGATTAGCCCCAGCTGCATGAGCATGTGGTTGAAGATTCCGTAAACCGGATTCAGAATCCATTTGAACAGCAGAGCCACTACGCTGTCCGGAAACAGCCATGGGAGCAGAAAGATGACGCGGAACACCGCCCGCCCTCTAAAGTTCCGGTTCAGCAGCAGGGCCAATATCATTCCGAAGAAGAAATGCCCCGCCACCACGCCTGCGGTGAACTTCACGGTCACCAGCATCTGCCCCAGAAATTCCGGGCTTTTCAGGGCTTCCAGATAGTAGCGCAGCCCCACGAAGGTCCATTTTTTCACCAGGTTGGTCTTGAAAAAGCTGATATAAACGCCGTAAGCCAGGGGATAGACCACCAGGGCCGCCAAAACGGCGGCCACCGGCAGTACAAAGAGATATCCGTTGATCTCCCGCCGGGATACGCTCCCGGCGCTCCCCGGTGAGAGGCGGGCTTTTGATGTTTCTTTCTCCATGACAATCACCAGATTTTCTTCCGTCAGTTTTCAGCTTCAATGAGGGCCGCGGACTTCTCCACCAGCGTCCCGTAAGCCTCGTCAAATGTGGCCACGCCGGACAGCACGTTGGAGTACGCCTCCCCGATGGTATCCAGCAGTGCCGGATACTGGGCAAATGTCTCGGGGTCCACCGCGTAGTCCAGGGCTCCCAGGAATCCTTTAAACAGCACGGAGCTGAAATAGGGGTCGTCGCTGGCCTCGGTTCTGGTGGGCATCCGCCCCGTCTTCTGTCCGAAGTAGATGGCGTTCTCCTTGCTCGTGATAAACTTCATGTAATCCGCCGCCACGTCCTTGTTCTCGCAGCTCTCGGAGATGGCGTAGCCGCCGATGCCGGAGATGGAGACATGGGCCTCGCCCCTAGGGATCACAAAGCTTCCAAGTTTTCCCTCCAGGCCGGGGTTGGTGGTGGTGATAAAGCCCAGGGAGTGAGGCCCGGACAGGATCATTCCGGTCTGCTCCGAGGTGAACAGCTCCATGGAAGCGGAGTAGTCAACCTCCGTGGGGCCCGGAGGCACCACGCCGTGCTCGGTGTACAGGTCCGTAAAATACTTCAGGCCAGCCTTAAACTGCTCCGTTCCGATGTCCGTGGCCCATTTTCCCTCTTTTTCATAGATCTCGTCCGCGCCGAAGGACTTGCTGAACAGCACGAACCGCTGCTCGCCGGAGTTATTTCTGCTTCCCACCATGCTGAAGGCCCATTTGTCCACCTGGCCGTCGCCGTCGGTGTCCCGGGTCAGCGCTTTGCTCACTTCCAGAAATTCGTCCCAGGTCTCCGGGATCTCAAGGCCCAGCTCCTCGAACCAGTCCGTGCGGTAGATGACCGCGTAGGGCGAGGCGTACCAGGGAATACTCATCATCCGTCCGTTGATCTTAGCGTCCTTGAGCAGGTTGGGGTTGTAGCCGGACAGCCACTCTTCTCCCAGCAGGCCCTCCAGGTCCGCCACAATATCCAGATCGTAGAGCTGAGGCATAAAATCATTGGGCACAAAGAACATATCCGGCAGATTGTCCCCTGTGGCCATGGTCACGATGCGCTTGGAAACCTCGGCGGCAGGCATGGAAATAAACTCGATCTTCACGTTGGGGTGAAGCTCCATGTACTTGTCCGCCAGCTCCTGCTCCAGATCCCCCTCCGGCTTCTCCGTCACCATGGCGGAGGCGATGGTCAGCGTAACCTCGCCGGCCTGGTCCCCGGCGTTGGACTGATCCGCGGAATCGGCCTGGTCCCCGGCGCTCTTCTGGGTGTCCGCCTGATCTCCCGCGCTCTCCCGGGCGTTCTCCTGGCCCTGGGCGGCGCTGCTTCCGGCGGCCGCCTGACCGCCTCCGCTTCCCCCGCCGCAGCCAGCCAGCGATGCGGCCAGCGTCAACGCCGCCAGTGTCCTGAACATTTTTTTCATAAATAAAAATCCCCCTTTCCGGTCTGTCAGATAGTTGTTCCGTTCAGTTGTATGTCGTAATACAACTTGATGGTGAATTCAATATATCATCATTATTTTTGCCTGTCAATATGTTTTTTTCAAATTTATTTTTGGTGAATTTTCCTAGAAATATTGACATTTTTGCGGTTCCGGTTTATAGTGGTAGCAAACGATGTATGTTGTAATACATCTTTTGGAGGCGAGAGAACATGGCAATCGGTACCATCACAAAACAGAGAATGGATGCGGCTGTTTACGACGCCCTTCTGGCGGATATAAAGAACGGAACCTGGAAAAGCGGCGAGAAGCTGCCCTCGGAGACGGACCTCGGTCAGAGGATGGGGGTGAGCCGGGTCACGGTCCGGGCGGCCATCCAGCGGCTTCAGGCCATCGGCCTGGTGGAGGTGAAGCACGGCAAAGGCACCTATGTGGTAAAGCCGGAAGAGATTTACGATATGTCCAATTTTGAGCGGGAGCTGGATCTGACGGAGAAGGAATTCAATGAGATCAACGCGCTGCGGGAGGCCATCGAGATTCAGTCCATCCGCCTGATCATGCAGCAGGAGCGCGTGGACTTGGAGGCCATCGGCTCCGCCTACTTCGGCATGAAGCGGGCCCTTGCGGAGCGCAATTACGAGGAATACACCAAGCAGGACTACATGTTTCATCTGTCCATTATCCTGGCCTCGGGCAACGACATTTTCATTCAGATCATCAACATTTTCAAGAACATGTATTACAAATATTTCCAGGAATTGAATAAATTTATGTTCGAGAACACAAAGGAATCCGAGGCGCTGCTGCAGAGCTCCCTGAGCTCCTCAGACTCCCACTCCAAGCTGTACCACTACCTGACCCACCAGAACGACCTGGATTTGAACGAGCTCATGACCACCTTCACGGACGGCAACAAAAAGCGCTTCCAGTCCTACCTGCAAAAGCGGGACCGGGAACGGAAACGCAAAGAAGCCGCCCAATACAGCAAAAAGGAGAGCTGACATGGAGACATTTTTTTACGTGGGAACCTACACACAGCCCATCCACTTCGGCACCGGGGAGGTGCTTTTAGGAAAGGGCGAGGGGATTTACTGCATCGCCCTGGATCACGATACGGGTACGGCCCGGGTGGTCCACGTGAATCCTTCTGTGCCCAACCCATCCTTTCTCTGCTGTTCGGGGCAGGGCTTTCTCTGGGCGGTCAGCGAGCTGAAGGAGTACGAGGGGATGGCGTCGGGAGCCGTCTCCTCCTTCCGCATCCACCGGGATTCCCTGGCTTTGGAGCGGATCAACACCGTGCAAACCATGGGGGAGAACCCCTGCTACGTGTCCGTGGACCCGGAGTCCGGCCTGCTGTTTGCAGCCAACTACTCCTCCGGCTCCCTGTCGGTGTTCCCGGTAAACGGAGACGGCTCCCTGGAACCCGTCTGCCAGCTGATCACGCGGGTTGGCAGCGGCCCGAGAGCAGACCGCCAGGAAGGGCCTCACGTCCACTGCGCCGTGCCACTGCCGGGTATGAGCCGGGTTTTGGCCTGCGATCTGGGCACAGACCGGATCTGTGAATATCCCATCCGCCCGGATAATTCCCGTCTGTCGGAGGATCTTGTGCGTGAAAATGCCGCCCCGGCGGGGAGCGGCCCCAGGCACCTGGCGTTTTCCGCCGGGCTGGACGTCTGCTATGTCTCGCTGGAGCTGTCCTCCGGGATTCTGACCCTGCGGCGGGACGGCTCCGGCTGGACGCCGGTTCAGACCGTGGATTCCTGCGACAAGTCCCATACCGGCGGCGCGGATATTGAAAATCTCTGCGCGGATATCCACCTCACGCCGGACGGCAGGTTCTTCTACTGCTCCAACCGCGGGCGGGACTGCATCTCCGCCTTCGCCGTGGCCCCGGACGGGACCTTACGCCACCGGGGCGATTTCCCGTCCAACGGGCGGACGCCCAGAAGCTTCTGTGTTGATCCGTCCGGCGCTTATCTGCTCTGCGCCAACCAGGACTCGGACAACGTGTCCATTTTCCTTATCAGTCAGGAGGACGGGGGGCTGGAGCTGACCGGAGCGGTGGAGATTCCCACGCCGGTGAATGTTGTGGCGCTGCCGGAATTGGATTGATAAAAACGCACAGCCCCTTTTTGCAATGTGGATTGACCACGGATTTGCAAAAAGGGGCTGTTTTTGATGTGCGCCCGGCGGCGCACGTTTCTAACCGGTGAAAGTCCGGAATCC
>NZ_CABJCG010000021.1:103316-103541 GCF_902364025.1 Enterocloster lavalensis | reverse complement strand
GTGAAGATTCTCCAGGTGATTCCCAATGAATCCGGGCGGCTGACCGAGGGCGGCTCTCTGCTGGTGATGGATATTCTGGTAAGACTGGCGTCCGGGGCGTTGGTAAACGTGGAGATTCAGCGGGTGGGCTACCTGTTTCCCGGCGCCCGCTGCGCCTGTTATTCCAGCGACCTGCTCATGCGGCAGTATTCCCAGATACGGGAGGAGAAGCGCAGGGCCGGAGAA
>NZ_CABJCG010000021.1:0-103306 GCF_902364025.1 Enterocloster lavalensis | reverse complement strand
GCAGTATTCCCAGATACGGGAGGAGAAGCGCAGGGCCGGAGAACGGTTTTCGTATCACGATATCAAGCGGGTCTATACCATTGTGCTGATTCAGAAAAGCACTGCTGAATTTCACCGGTGCCCGAAGGAGTATCTTCATTACGCGAGGCAGACTTTTAATACCGGTCTGGAGCTGGACATGCTGCAGGAATACCTGCTGATCCCGCTTGACATTTTTCGGGAAAACCATCAAAATATAAGTAGGAAACTGGATGCATGGCTGCTGTTCATCGCCTCGGATCAGCCATGCGACATCCGCGAAGTGATCGAGGCCTACCCCGAGTTTACAGAGCTGTACCGGGAGGTATTTGACTTCCGGTATCATAAGAAGGAGCTGGTGAGTATGTATTCGGAGGCACTGAGAATTCTGGATCAGAATACGGTGGAATTGATGGTGGAGTTGCAGCAGGAGGAGATTAAGGCGTTGAGGGAGAAGAACCTTCGGCAGGAGGCAGAAAACCTCAGGCAAAAAGAAGAAATCCTCCGCCTGCAAAAACTTCTCGATCAGAAGAACAACTAAAGACGTTCCCCACCGTCAGTTCCGTTTATGCGGTCAAACGGCTGCGCTGATTTCAACAACCAACGTTGCCTTAAGAATAGGAGCCGTCCCCATGGATTTAAACTGTTTAAAAACAAAATGGCTGCAGGAGGAGCGCATCGCCCACATCCACGGATGGGATTTCTCCCATATTGAAGGGCGCTTTGAAGAAGGTCAGGACATCCCCTGGAATTACGAAGCAATCGTGCGGCGGTATCTGTCGCCGGAGTCCAGGCTGCTGGATATCGATACAGGTGGCGGGGAATTTTTGCTGAGCCTGAATCATCCCCCGGAAAACACCAGCGCAACAGAGGGCTATCCGCCCAACGTCAGCCTGTGTCAGGCGCTCCTGCCTCCTCTCGGAATTGACTTTCGGGAAGCCGGCCGCTCCGATTGTCTGCCCTTTGACAGCGGCTCCTTTGATCTTGTGATCAACCGTCACGGCCGTTTTGACGCCCGGGAGCTATACCGAATTTTAAAACCCGGCGGCTGTTTTGTGACGCAACAGGTGGGCGCGGAAAACGACCGCGAACTGGTCGATTTGCTGCTCCCCGGCACGAAACTGGCGTTCCCGGAGCAGTACCTGGAAAAAGCAGTCCGGTCATTTACGGAGGCCGGATTTGAAATTTTGCAGTCCCGGGAAGCGTTCCCCAAAATCCGCTTTTACGATGTGGGCGCGCTGGTATGGTTTGCCAGGATTATCGAATGGGAATTTCCGGGATTCTCCGTGGAATCCTGTTTCAGCCAGCTGTGCCAGGCCCAAAATCAGCTGGACAAAGAGGGCGTGATCGAAGCGTCTACCCACCGTTTCCTGTTGGCGGCCGCGAAACCGGTCGAGTAAGAAGAAGTAAACTGCAACCATTAGAAAGGATCAGAAATCATATGAAAATCATTGAAATACAAGAGAGAACCCCATCCCTGCTCCAATCCCTGCTGGAGATATGGGAGAATTCGGTGAGAGCGACACATCTGTTTTTGTCCGGCCCGGAAATCGAACAGATCAAGTCTTACGTTCCCCAGGCATTGGAGGCGATACCGCATCTGATTGTAGCGGTAAATGAAAATGAATCTCCTGTTGGTTTTATGGGGATCGACGGACAGAAACTGGAAATGCTGTTCCTTTCCAGCGAAGAACGCGGGAAAGGGACCGGGAAACAGTTAATAAACTATGGGATTCAAGCTTACTCTGTCCGCGAGCTGGCCGTAAATGAGCAGAATCCACTGGCAAAGGGATTTTATGAACACATGGGCTTCCACGTCTATCAACGGACGGATCACGACGAACAGGGAAACCCTTACCCGCTTTTATACATGAGATTGGGTTGACAACAGGCGCGCCCTCCCGCCGGTTGGCGAAGGCGCGCCTCGCAGAAACAGATAATTTTAGTTTCTTTTCTTGTCGATATAAAATGACTGCAGTGATTTCTCTATTCCGAGTTTTTCATAAAACCCTTCCGCTTCCGGCTGTGCGCCGAAAAACAGGGGCGTTGGTGTGAGATCCATGGCGCGCCGCATCAGCTCTCTCCCAATCCCCCGTTTTTGATATTCCTTCAGGACAAGCACCTCCGTTATCGTGCCGAACAGATAGCCATCGCTCAGGATGCGGAGGCAGCCGACCAATTTGCTGCCGTGCCATGCGGTGATGTTGATCGTTCTGTCAATGGCCTCCTGCATGCGCCTGACGTCATACGCACCGGGCCATACCTGATTTGCCATCTCAATCAAACATTCGGATTTCAGCTCTTTATCATCGTTGATATAGTGAATCATAGCAATCCTCTCCAGAATCCCTTTTATTTGAACCGCCCTTCAATCCGCATGCCGGATTGCCGCGCGTGTTCCTTTTTTTACCATCTTAAAGGCGGATTTCCAAAATGTCAAATCGATTTTTCCCGGAAATCCTTTAAGAAACACAGCGAACCCTATCCCCGGAAACAGCAGTTCTCCCGTTTCCCGTCTCCTCCTTTCTAAGCTCCCGGAACACGCGGCGCACGCAGAATACCGCCGCCGCAAAGGAGACAACATCCGCAATGGGGCCGGAGTAGAGGGCGCCCGTGACGCCCAGATAGCGGGGCAGGATCAGAGTCAGCGGAACGCTGAGAATAAAATCCCGCAGCAGTGACAGGCTCATGGAGAGCATAGGTTTTCCCAGGGACTGAAGAAAAATACTGCAGGCCTTCTGAACGCAGCAGAGGGCGATGGTACATAGAAACACACGGAAGGAAATCACCGCGAACTCATTGTACAGTTCATTCTCGCTGCCAAATATCCGGATGATCGGCAAGGGAAAGCACTCGAAACAGATCATGGCGATCAGACCCACACACGCCTCGGCCGTCATCATGACGGTAAAAATCCGGCGCACGCGGTCATGGCGGCCCGCGCCGTAATTATAACCCACAATGGGCTGGGAACCGGCTGCGATCCCCACCACTATGGATACCACGATCTGGAACACCTTCATCACGATTCCAACCACAGTCAGCGGGATGTCCGCGCCGTACCTGGAACGGGCTCCATAGATCACCAGCACATTGTTCATTACCACCATGATGACGACAATGGAAATCTGTGTCAGAAAGCTGCTGATCCCAAGGGGCATGGTTCGCCCGAGCAGCCCCCACTCCGGGCGGAAGCTGGAACGCTTCAGGCGGAAGGATTTGGTGCGGAAAAGATAACAGGCCGCCAGCAATGCGGACACCAGCTGACCGGCCACCGTAGCCAGAGCGGCCCCGGCCATCCCCCAGTGCAGTACAAAAATCGCTATTGGGTCCAGCACTACGTTGATCGCACAGCCGATCAGGGTGGATAACATGGCGAACGCCGGACTGCCGTCAGCACGAATCACTGAGTTCATGGCATTTGCGAACATAAAAAATGGGATTCCCACCACAATATAGCGGAAATACTCACGGGCATAAGCGATGTTGTTCTTCGTTGCCCCGAACGCCCAGAGCAGTTTATCCTGAAATACTGCCAGCAGCACAGTCAGGACCAGACCCGTGGCCACGATCACCGTCACCGCGTTTCCCACGCTGCGATGCGCCCGCTCCCCGTCCCCCATGCCCTGGCAGATGCTCAGGAAAGCGGCGCAGCCGTCCCCCACCAGCAGCGCGATGGCCAGCGCGACAATGGTTACCGGAAATACCACGTTGGTAGCCCCGTTTCCCAGATACCCCACGCCACGGCCAATGAAAATCTGATCCACAATATTATACAGAGCCGACACCAGAAGAGACATGATGCAGGGAATGGAAAACTTCAGCATCAGCGGCCCCACCGGTTCCTCTGCCAGATATCGGTTTGCTTGTTCATTCATATGTTTGATTCCTCCTACTGTTTCCTGAAAATGGCGGTTGGATAACCGAATATTTATAAAAAGAAAAAGGCTGTATCCCTCCCGTGAATGGCCTTCACGAAAGAGCTACAACCATGTTTCATACCTAAACTATAGCATATTGATCCAACACGTGTAAGCGGGAAACTACACAAAAATTACCTGCCGTATAATTGTATACATTGCACAAATCCCTCCAGAAGCCGGCAGCCGTTCACACTGCCGCCGCCGGCATTTGCCGGGAATCTTCTTTATTTCAAGCGTTCCCGCCCAGTTCCCCGCACCGTTTCCCGTTCTCCGGCAAAAAGGAATACTGATAGGCCCGGGACAGGACGCCGATCTCCTCCAGCGCCCCCACGGTCCGGTAAACGGTGGCCAGCCCCAGCCCGGGGTCCTTTTTGCGGGCCTCGTAATAAATATCCTTGCAGGTAGCCCAGTTCCCTGCCAGAATCACATCCAAAAGCATGTTCCGCTGTTCCGTTATGCGCTTTCCACGCCTTTGGAGCTCGTCAATCACCTGCTCCTTTTGCCACATATCGGTTTCCTCCTCGCGTTATCTCCGGCTTTGCAGGGCCTTGTTTTTCTGTTTCGCCGCAGGCCGGATCCCGGAAACTCCGGGCACCGGCCTGTCAAAAGGGTTGGTCAATTCTGTCTAAACCGCTTTTCCCGCGCTTAAGCGGGCCGTCAGGGACCTGCCCTCCCGGTATGGCCGGACCATCAGATAAATAAACAGAGCGATCACCAGCAGCGCAGCGGCGGCGCCGATTCCAAAGGTCCCGGTGGTAAACCAGGTGCCAAGCTGGTAAATGCACAGGGACACCGCGTAGGCTAAAGCCGTCTGGTAACCGATGGCGAACCAGGTCCATTTTGCATTGTTCATCTCCCGCTTAATGGCTCCGATGGCCGCAAAACAGGGAGCGCACAGCAGGTTAAATACCAGGAAGGAGTACGCGCTGACCGCCGTGAAGGTCTGGGCCATGGTTCCCCAGATTTCCTGTCCGTCCTCGGCCACTTCCGCGAAACCGAAGAGGATTCCGAAGGTGCCGACCACATTTTCCTTGGCCACAAGTCCGGTGATGGCCGCTACGGCCGCCTGCCAGCTGCCCCAGCCCAGAGGCGCGAAGATCCAGGAGATTCCCCTGCCGATCACCGCCAGAAGCCCGTCGGACAGGTCCTCCACCATCCCAAAGCTCCCGTCCACAAACCCGAAACTGGATGTGAACCAGATAAAGATGGTGGAGAGCAGGATCACGGTCCCCGCTTTCTTGATAAAGGACCAGCCCCGCTCCCACATGCTGCGCAGCACATTGACGGCCGTCGGCATATGGTAGGCGGGCAGCTCCATCACAAAGGGAGCCGGATCCCCTGCAAACAGTTTCGTTTTCTTTAAAATGATACCGGAGCAGATGATCGCGGCGATCCCCACAAAGTAAGCGCTGGGCGCAACCCAGGAAGCCCCGCCGAACAGCGCTCCCGCAAACAGCGCGATGATGGGCAGCTTGGCGCCGCAGGGGATAAAGGTGGTGGTCATGATGGTCATCTTGCGGTCCCGGTCGTTTTCTATGGTACGGCTGGCCATGATCCCAGGGACGCCGCAGCCCGTGCCGATCAGCATGGGGATGAAGGACTTTCCGGACAGGCCGAATTTGCGGAAAATGCGGTCCATGATAAATGCCACCCTGGCCATGTAGCCGCAGGCTTCCAAAAAGGCCAGGAAAATGAACAGCACCAGCATCTGGGGCACAAAGCCCAATACCGCTCCAACGCCTGCCACAATGCCGTCCAGGATCAGGCTGGACAGCCATCCGGCGCAGTTCACGGACGCCAGGAAATCACCGACTATAACCGGGATGCCGGGCACCCACCTGCCGAACATTTCCCAGCCCTCCCCGAACAGGCCGTCGTTGGTCCAGTCCGTGGCCCAGGTGCCCACCGTGGATACGGAAACGTAGTATACCAGCCACATCACCAGCGCGAAGATCGGAAGCGCCAGGAAACGGTTGGTCACAACGTGGTCGATCTTGTCTGAGGTGCTGAGCTTCTGTCTGTGCTTTCTGCGATAACAGCCGTCGATGATGGAAGCGATGTATGTATAGCGCTCATTGGTGATAATGCTCTCCGCATCGTCGTCCAACGCCTCCTCCGTGCGCCTGATCAGGTGTTCCACATCCGGCACCATGCTCATCCGGGCGGTGATTTTGTCGTCCCGCTCAAATAACTTGATGGCGTAGAACCGCTTCTGCTCCTCCGGAATTCCGCCGCCAAGGCAGCGCTCGATCTCCTCCAGCACAGCCTCCACATCGGCGCTGAACTTGTGAACAGCGGCGTTCTGCCTGCTCTGGGCGGCCAGAGCCACCGCCTGGCCCGCGGCCTCCATGATGCCCGTTCCCTTTAACGCGGAGATTTCCACAACCGGACAGCCCAGCTTTTTGCTCAGCTGCCCGATGTTGATCTCGTCGCCGGACTTCTTCACGATGTCCATCATGTTCACGGCCATAAGAACCGGGATGCCAAGCTCCATCAGCTGGGTGGACAGATACAGGTTGCGCTCTAAATTGGTGCCGTCCACGATGTTTAAGATCACATCCGGGCGCTCCGTGATCAGGTAGTTTCGGGCCACTACCTCCTCCAGCGTGTAGGGGGAAAGGGAATAGATGCCAGGAAGATCCATTATAATGACGTCTTTATTGCCCTTTAAACGCCCTTCCTTTTTCTCCACCGTCACGCCGGGCCAGTTCCCCACAAACTGGTTGGAGCCGGTCAGGCCGTTAAACAATGTGGTTTTACCGCAGTTTGGGTTGCCGGCCAATGCAATTTTGATTGACATTTTTCAAATCCTCCTCTTTCTCTGACTGAGAAATCTGATCAAAAATTAGTTATAACTAACTCATTCTCATAAAAAATGCAGCCCTCACTGCACCTCGATCATCTCCGCGTCCGCTTTTCTCAGCGAAAGCTCATACCCTCTGACCGTCACCTCCACCGGGTCGCCAAAGGGCGCCACCTTGCGCACAAAAACCTGGGTTCCCCTGGTGATTCCCATGTCCATGATGCGGCGCCTCACCGCGCCCTCGCCGTGGAGCTTCACCACGGAAACGGTGCTGCCGCACGTTACTTCCTTCAGTGTCTGCATATCGATTGCACTCCTTCCTTTTCATCCCCATGACCCTTTATATCAAAATCTTGTTGGCCATTTCCCTGCTGATTGCAACGCGCGCTTCCTTTACGTTCACGACCACGTTGCCGTTATTGACGGAAACGACGGTCACGTCGGTTCCGGGCACAAATCCCATATTTTCCAGATGGCGGCGCACCTCGTCCTTTCCGCCTACCCGCTTAATGGATGTTACCTCGCCTTCTCTCGCCATTGTCAACGGCATACAATCACTCCTCTTTCCGAACGATCCTGTTTTTCCAGCTGCGTGGATCAAAGGCAGCTGGAAAGTTATGGTATCCTAACTGCAAGTTTAGGTTAGCACTAACTAATCGAAATGTCAATCAAAATTTTAAATTTTTTCCGCTTCGAACACAAACGACCGGTAATTGATCCGTTTCCAGCTGTGAACCCGGAAGCCCCGGGTGGAGAACAGCGAGGTAATTTCCGCTTTGCCATAAATTTTGAAATCCCCGGAATCCCGCTTGTGAACCGCCTGGTTCAAAAGCTTCCGGGCCAGCCTTCCCGGAATGGTGGGATCCCCCAGGATCAGGGTTCCGCCGGTCCTAAGCACCCTGCGGATCTCTTCCACCGCCCGCTCCGGCTCCGTGTAATGGTGAAAGGAGGCGTTGCAGATCACAATGTCGAACTGCCCGTCCCCGTAGGGCAGAGAGGCGGCGTCCGCTACCGCAAGATTTACCCCGTCCCCCAGATTCTTCCCGGCCTCCCGGATCATCTGCGGGGAGAGGTCCGCGCCCCAGCAGGAAACCTGCTTCATCTCCCGCAGCATCCGGATCAGATTGCCGTTTCCGCAGCCCAGGTCCAGCACCCGGTCCCCCGGCAGGGAAACGGCCCGCCGGATCACCTCCCGGTACATGCATCTCACAAACCTTCCGTCGCAGCTGTCGTCGTAATCCTTCGCCAACCGGTCAAAATACCTCCTGGTCTCCTCCTGAAACTCTTTCGTCGATTCCATATTCCGCCTCCTTAATTGAACATCTTTCATTGACAGTAATTCAATCAATGCCTTAAAAATTCCCCCGCCGCTCCGGCGGGGTCTCTCACGCCAATGTTCTCACAATCAGTTCCTTGATCCGCTCGATCCGATCCTCCAGCGGAACGCTGTGGTCGTCCACCAGGCCCATCTGGCCGTACAGCACAAACCGCGCAGCAGCCCCGGCATCCGGCACGCTGATCTCGCCGCGCGCCTTTAAGACTTCCAGATAGGCCGTCACCCAGGGCAGCAGCTCCCGTACCACCGCCACATCCAGCTGGTAATGGAATACCTCGTTGCCCTTGCCGTGAAAAAAGCTCTCATAGGCAAACACGCCTCCCGTCCTGGCCGCTTTCCACACATTACCCAACTGCTCAAGGCTCTCGCTGAGGGAAAGCTCCGTCCGCCTGAAAATCTCCACAAATCCCGCGCTGCACGCCCTGGCGTACTGTCTCACCGCGGTCTCGTAGAGCTCCTGTTTGTTGGGAAAATAGTGATAGCACAGGCCGCTCGCCACCTTCATCTCCCGGGCGATGTCCTTCATGGTCGTGGCCTCATAACCCTGCTCTGAAAATACACGCATGGCCGTGTCGATGATCTCCTGCCGCCTCACCTCAGGCTCCTTGGATATGCGCATCTGTCAAACCTCCCTGTATTGCAAAAAACGACAATTCAAGAATACCTCTTGACTGAACATTTGTCAATGGCTAATATTCAACCATATTTTTCCAGCTTTGGACTTCTCAGCCGTCCCGCTCCCCCTCGTTGGCCTGCTCGACCACCAGCTCCTCTGCGGGTTCGGCGTCCCGAAAGCTCACCTGCAGCACCGCCTGGGGCCAGTTCAGGCTCACGGCCGCGTGTTTTCCGCGCTGAACGGCTGCCTGCTCCATGAGCCCTAAAAGCTCCTGCAGCACCTCCCTGGTCAGATAACCTCCTCTCCAGTGAAAAATCAGCTCCCGCCCCTTTTTCACCGCCTGGGCGGCCCGCTTGGCCACCTCCTCCGTCTTGGTGAATGAGAGCTTTTTCTCCCGGTAGTAGAAACGGTTCCCGTCCGTGCAGGACGGAATCCCGTAGAGCGCCGGCTCATGATCCCGAAACAGGCTCCGGTCGTCCAGGTTAAAATAGTCGTGGCGGACCGTTCCCCCTCTGCTTAAACTGTTGTCAAAGGTGGCGTCCAGATGAACGTAAACGCCGCCGATCCGCACCACGTTCCAGGCGTGGCGGTATTTGATCTTTTTCTCCGGGTTGGCCTCCGAGATGGCGATGATGCACCAGATTCCAAGTGCGTCGCAGAGGATTTTCACCGATTTGGCGATGCCCTCGCACACGCCCACCCCCTGGCCCAGCGGGCCGATGATCTCGTGGGAATAAGGCTTTTTCAGCTTATCGTAGCGCACGGTGCTGCAAATCGTGTCGTGGATGTAGAGTTCCCGGTCCCACTCGGACATGGGGAGCGCCGGTCGGGCCAGCTTGGCAACCCTGGCCTCCATGGCCTGTTTGTGCTCCTTCACCCGGCCCTTGTCGAACAGATACTCGGGGATCACCTCCACCTTGTCCGAATCCCGGTACCCGCGGTACTGGAAGCTCACCGCGTAAAAAATCTCCGGGTTGTCCAGCCGCAGCTTGAAAAACACGTCCGCCAGCTGGCGTCCCTCCAGGCGCGGAACGCAGAAGGAGGGGGCCAGGGCCGTCAGTCCGGTCTTCATCCCGTGGTAAACGCTTCTCTCTGTTTTACTCATCTGGCTGTAATAAAATGGTTCCATGAATCCCTCCGGGCAAAAATATGCTTCCTCATTTATACCACGTTTTCCGCCCATTTTCCACTTCCTTTTATATCCGGGCCGGGCATTTCGCGCTTCCCGTCCATTTTCCTGCCCCGTCCCCCAGCGCGGGAAAAGGCGTTTCCGGCCCCCTTTGGTCCGAAAACGCCTTCCTCACACCTTTCTGGCACATACGTTGCTTCAGTTGTCCCGGCCGTCCCTGAGCCGGAATTTCCGGATCAGCTCTTTGAGCAGCTGGGCCTGGGCGGAGAGCTCCTCGCTGGCCGCCGCGCCCTCCTCCGCGGTGGCGGAGTTCACCTGCACCACCCCGGAAATCTGTTCGATCCCCTGGGACACCTGCTCTGCGGACCCGGCCTGGGAGGCGGAAGCCTCCGTGATCCCCCGGATGCTTCCCTCGATGTATTGTACGCCCTCCACCACATTCTGCAGGGATTTGGCCGTGTCGTCCGCCATCCTGACGCCGCCCCGGACCGCCCGCAGTGAGCTCTCGATCAGAATCGCCGTACTCTTAGACGCCTCCGCGCTCTTTACGGCCAGGTCCCGGACCTCGTTCGCCACCACCGCAAAGCCTCTGCCCGCTTCCCCTGCTCTGGCCGCCTCCACGGACGCGTTGAGCGCCAGTATGTTGGTCTGGAACGCGATATTCTCAATGGTCTTGGCGATCATGGCGATCTCCTGGGAACGTCCCCGGATCTCCTCCATGGCCTCCAACAGTTCCTGCATCCGGCGGTTGCTCTCCACCGCCTCTGCACTCACGGCGGACGCACGGCTGCCCGCCTGGGCGGAACGCTCCGCGTTGGCCGCAATCTGCCGCGTGATATGGTCTACGCTTACGGCCAGCTCTTCCACGGTGGCGGCCTGCTCTGAAGCGCCCTGGGACAGAGCCTGGGCCCCGGCGGACACCTGCTCCGAGCCGCAGGAAACCTGTTCCGCGGACGCGCTGATCTGGCCCAGCATGGAGTTTAAGGCTTCCAGAATCTGTTCCAGCGCTGTCCTGATAAAGCCGAAATCTCCCACATAATCGCCTTCCACCAGGACGTCCAGATTCCCCGCCGATATCTCGCCCAGTATGCGGGACACATCCCCGATCATGGCCTTGAGCGAGCGGATAGAGGCCCGCACACTCTCCGCCAGCAGGCCGATCTCGTCGTCCCCTCCCGCCCGGATCTCAACTTCCAGATTTCCCCTGGAAAATTCCTCCATACCGCGGCTGATCTCCGACAGGGGCTTTAACAGCCGGTGGATCATCACCACCACCAGGCCGGAAATCAGGATCAGGGTGAGGGCGGCCAGCGCCACCAGGACCAGGATCAGGCCGTCCCGGGTGGCGGTGACCTCGGACATGGGCAGGGTTGCGATCACCAGCCACTGAGTCGTCTCGCTGTTGCGGAACATGGCCGTGTATTTGACTCCCTGATAGCTGAAATCCAGGGCCCCGTTGTATTTGCCGGTCACCTTTTCCTTGTACTCATCCCCGATCTCCAGCTCCATGACGTTGCGCCCAAGGGAGGTGGGGTCGTCGCTGCAGATATAGTCCGATTTGCCGGAGAGCAGTTCCATATAACCGTTCTCTCCCACCTTGATGGCGGACAGAATCCGGCTGAGATCGTCCAGATAGATGTCAAACCCGGCCGTCCCAAGAACCTCCCTTCCATCCGGCGAAAAAACCGGGGAGACCACGGAAACCACATACGCATCGCTGATGGGATCCAGATAGGGATCCGTCACCAGAGCCGTGCGCTGCTCCGTCGCGGACCGGTACCAGTCCGTTTCCCCCAGCTTCGCCTCCATCACGCGGCCGTCGGACAGCAGATAACAGCCCGTCCGCTCGTCGGCCGCCCAGACCTGCGCCACGCTCCCGGACGCCATCCGCTTGAGCGCCCCCGAGAGCTCGCCCAGCACATCGCTCAGGTTCTCATAGGAGGCGATATCCTCCTTGCTCGAAACGGACTGGAAATACTGCTGCAGCTCGCTGCTCTCGTCGAGCATGGAGACGGCCGCCAGCTTTCCGCTGAAAAGGTCGTCCACCCTGGAGACCGCGTAATCCGTCTGGAGATCCAGAAGTTTTTCGTTGAGATCCGAGACTGCTCCCGCGGCCACAATGCAGGCGGTGACGATCAGAACGGCAAAGGCCGGGACCAGAATCGCCAGAAGGCTGAAACAAACTTTATAGGAAATCGATTTTCTGCGCGCGGTTCCTGCTTTCCCGGCGCTCCGTGTTTTCCGGCCAGACTCATTTGACATTCCGTAATCCTCCGCTATCATTTATTTTCAAGTCCGCCCTCACACGTCCCGGCTCTCATCCTCCGCCGGGCGCTTCCCAAACAGAGAGGCTGCCGGGACGCCGTGGGGGATAGGCCGCAGGGGGTAAAAGCTGAAGGACAGCCGGATGTCCGGGCGGTCCGGCTCGCGCACCAGAAACGCTTTCTCAATCCGGTTGGTGATGATGTCCATATTTTCCCGCCCGGCGCACACAGCCATGGCCAGAAACTGGCAGCTGCTGTACTGGGTGTAAATATCGCTGAAGCGCAGGGACGAGCGGATGCTCTCCTGCAGGCGCTCCATCAGTAACTCCCGCTCGTCCAGCCGCACAAAGGCGCCACGCAGGTCGGTCAGGGAGATCAGCATCAGGTGAACCCTGAGGCCGGTCCGGCTCAGCCCCCGCTCCAAAAAGCGGTAGATCGCCAGAAACGTGTCGTAATCCTGGCAATAGGCCCCATCCACAATATGGCTCTCCCGGAGCTGCTCGCTTATGTACTTCATGTCCGCCGAAGCCTCCGAATCCTCTGTTCCCGGACCGTCCGCCCCCGGCTTCATGGACGGCTCATAAAAATAGAGGGCCTTTTTCCGCTCGCTTTTACCGGCCCGCATGGCTGCGTCCGCCCGCTCGTACAGGTCAAAAAACGTATCGCCCGGACCCGCAAACTCCGCCCCGGCGGAGACCCGCAGCCGGTTTCCCAGGCCAAGGGCCTGCCCGGCCCGGGCCAGTCCGCCCATGATGTGTTCCATCTTGTTTGCCGCCGTCTCCCCGGCGCAGGTCCCTGGCAGGAATACGGCGAACGAGTCTCCTCCCACGCGCCCGCACAGAGCCGGAGCCAAAAAAGAATCCCCCAGTATCCGGGCCAGCTCCCGCAGAGCCATATCCCCGGCCGGGTGGCCGTATTGATCATTGAGATAGCGGAACTCGTCCACATCCATCACCATAAACAGACCGGCGGGCCCGTCCTCCAAAAACCGGTTCACCTGTTCCTCCATGGCGCTTCTGTTCAAAAGCCCCGTGAGGGGATCCCGCTGGGCCAGCAACCGCAGCCGGTCAATTTCCTGTTTCAGTTCATCCAGTTCTCTCATGTCTCATCCCCCATTGTCAAAACCGGTACGCACAACTGTTAATCCCATTCTATCACACGCCATGGGGGCAGTCAACAAATGTGCGGCGGGGCGGGCATCCCCCGGCAGAGCGCGGCCTGGCGTGGCATAACACCAAAGGGAACAACCTGTTCGGTGCATTTTTGCCGTTTTAAAAAACATCTACATAATCAGAATTTCGTTCTCAATTAGAATTCGCGTTTTAGTCCCCCCGGACCGATATAAGGGAGAGAAACGGCAGGCCGATAAAATGTTCCACCTGCCGCCTCGAAGGCGCTGATCGCTGGGAGACGCATAAAAAATGAAGCTCTGTCTGTGCGGTCGTTGGCAGGTCGCTCAGTAGTTGGGTTCCGGGATCCGCACCAGCTTAAGCCCGGTCCCCCGGGCCAGCCGTTGCGCCATGGATTCCACACCCAGAATCTCCGTGTTGGTGTGGCTCCCCACCAACAGGTTCATTCCGACGTGCTGGGCGTACTGCTGGGAATACAGGACATATTCCCCGGTAACGTACGTGTCGCAGCCGTTCTCCACGGCGATTCGCATCTCATTTGTCATATTGCCGCCCCCGGCCGCCACAGCCACCCGGCGGACAGGGCCTTCGTGGTTTTGGTAGCAGCGGATTTTCTCGCCCAGAATCTGTTCCAGTTTTCCTGCGAAAAGGCCGAATCCGGCCGGTTCCACATCGCCCGCCACGCCGCCGAAAAACACTTCCGCGTAAGGCATCACCTTCTGACAGTTTTTCACACCCAGAGCGGCCGCCAGGGACGAGCTGGTGCCGAATCCGGCATCATCCAGCGGCGCGTGGAAAAAGGCGTGGGCGATTCCCAGCTCTTCCAGAAGCCGGTTGCAGCTCTCCTTCAGCCCGAAAATAAATTCCCAGGAATCGTGGTGGGTCAGCAGGAAATCCACCTTGGCCTCCCCGGCCCTTTGGATAATCTCTCCGGTCAGATTGGTGGCGTATCCCACCCTGCGGATCGCCCGCTGCGTTTCATTGAAAAATCCCCACTCTCCGGGAGCTGCCTGCAATTTTCCGGCGTCGAACATGCCGGTCAGCTTGTTTTTTAAATCCATGTAATCCATAGCGCCCTCCTTTCGCCGGTTCGCTCCTGTGGCTGTCTTTTTGCCTACTCCCCCCGTTTCCGGGGATTCTTTACGATCACCGTGGAGAGATAGGGAATATCGTACTGTTCCAGCTCTTCAAAATCGGTGATCAGCCGCTCCTCCCCGGTTCCCGACTTGGTGACCAGCACGAAACTGTCCTCCAGGCCGTTCTCCCGGATCGCCCGGACCAGGGCCTCCTGATTAGCCGAGGGCTTCATGAACACCACATTGTCGTGCTGTCGCAGAATCTCCCCCAGATCCCCGCCGCCCTTTCTTCCCACCGGCATCACCAGCAGGTCCTCGCTCCAGGCCGCCAGGGGCATCTTCATGGAATCCGCCACCGCGCAGAAGGAGGGAACGCCGGGCACCACCTCCACGGTCACCCCGCGGCGCTCGATATACGGCAGAGTGTACATGAACGTGCTGTAAACCGCCGGGTCTCCCAGGGTGATGAAGGCGCCGGTCCGATCCCCTTCCAGGTATCCCGCGATCACCCCGGCGTTCATTTCCCACATCGCTTGCAGCTTCTCTCCGTGGTAGTGCATGGGGTAGACCAGGTTCACGATCTCCGCCTTCGCATCCTTTACCAGTTCCTCTATAATGTCAAAGGCAAAGCTGCCCGCCCCCGCCTCCTTCTCCGGGCAGAAAATCACATCCGCCTGGTGCAGAATCCGGTGGGCCTTCATGGTCAGCAGCTCCGGGTCCCCCGGACCCACGCCGATTCCGTATAATATTCCCATGTTCTGAGTTCCTCTTTTCCTGTTATCATGACGGGGCTGCCCTGTTTCCTCACTCCGCCCGCACCGCCCACCGCATCTTTGTGGAGCGGGCGCGGCTGTTGCGGGCGCACTCCTCCTGGGACGGCCGGATCACCTCTTCGCAGATTTCACTGTAATACCCCTCTTTTTTAAACTGCTTGAAGGACTTCTTCACCAGCCGGTCCTCCCCTGAGTGGAAGGTCAGAATCGCCGCCCGGCCGCCCGGGGCCAGCACTCCCGGCAGTTTTTCCAGAAATGCGTACAGCGCCTCGTACTCGTTGTTCACATCGATTCGCAGAGCCTGGAAGGTCCGCTGGCTGGACTTCTTCACCGCCTCCTTCCGGTCCTTTTCCGGCAGGAAGGCCAGGGCGTCCCCGATCACCTGGTAAAGCTTCGTGGTGGTGGCGATCTCCTCGCCCCGTTTCAACCGCCCCGTCACCTCCCGGGCGATCTCCTCCGCGTAAGGCTCGTCCGCATTTTCGGTGAGCATACCCGTCAGTTCCTCCAGCGTGATCTCCTTTAAGCGCTGGGCGGCGCTGACTCCCCGCTCCGGGTTCATCCGCAGGTCCAGCGGCCCCTCGGCCTTGAAGGTAAAGCCCCGCTCCGGGTTGTCGATCTGCATGGAGGACACGCCCAGGTCCGCCAGCACGAAATCGAACTTCCCCGCCTCCGCGGCCACCTGGTCGATCTCCGCAAAATTTTGCAGCCGCACCGTCAAAATCTCCGGCCCGTAGCCCAGACCCGCCAGCCGGGCCTTGGTCTTCTCCGACTCGATGGGATCCACGTCCAGAGCGTGGATATGCCCTTTGCCTTCCAGGCATTTGAGCATTTCCAATGTGTGGCCGCCGTAACCCAGAGTGGCGTCCAACCCGTTCTGCCCGGGTTGAATCTGCAAAAAGTCTAATATCTCCTTCACACAGATGGAGATGTGCATCCCCGCCGGGGTGCTGCCCTTCTGGATCACCCTGGACACGGTGTCCGAGTATTTCTCCGGGTGAAGCTCCTTATATTTCTCCTGATAGCGCTTTGGGTGCGTGCCGGAATAGCGGACGCGCCGCTTGTGCCCGTTCTGTTGGTTTTCCATTTATTTCCTCCTCGTTGTTGCAAAATTTCCATCAGCTCTTCCCGGCTGTTCATGCCTTTAATAGTAACACTCCCTCTTTTGATTGTCTACCTGTGGATTGCATTTCCCCGGCAGACCTGCAGATCGGGAATTCCGGCATTTGTCCCTCAAACGGAAAACCGCCAGCCGGGAAACGGCTGGCGGGAAAACCCATGTAACAGCTTATTCGAATTGACTGCTTCCGCCTTCCCTCTTGTCACCCCAGCGCAAACCGCCCACCGCTAACAGCCGCCGGCCCGTGTCCCAAGTTCTGAAATCTTCTCCTCCTCCTGTTCCAAAAGGGCGGTCCACTGGTTGCAGAAACCCTCAAACGCTTCCCGGCAAAGGCAGTCTGCCATCCGTTCCACCCGGAGCGCATAGGCATTTCCCAGCTCCCCCTCCGGCAGCAGCAAGCGGGCAAAGGGGTAGCCCCAGGCCACCAGCTCCGCGATCCTGGCATAGCACTCCTGCACCATCGCCAGGGGGCACTCCTCCCGGATGAACATCAGCATGATCTCAAAACAGTGATAGCTGTGCCCCTGTTCCAACATCCCGCGCAGCTTGCCCTCCAGCGCGGCCCGTTTTCCGGCGGAGGCGCGCTCCAGCGTAAAGAGGGCCACCCCCCGGATGGTAAGCCTCAGAAACTGAAGGCTTTCCCGGTGCAGCCGCAGGCCCTCCCGAATCTCGGATTTCTCAAGATCCAGCCGTTTCCGCTTCATGCACACCAGGGTTCCCTTGCCCTGAAAGGATTCCGTGACGCCCAGCTCTTCCAGCAGGGCCAGGGTACGGCGCACCGTGGTCAGGGAGGCGCCGTACCGCTCCGCCAGCTCCGGCAGGGAGGGCAGATAACTTCCCACCGGATAGACGCCGTACAGGATCTTTCGGATGAGAATGGAGGCCAGGGTATAACGCATCTGCGGCCGGTTTCGGTAGATATTCCACTGAAAGGGAATTGCCTCAATTTCCTCCGCTCCCCGGGCCGCGGTCTCCCGGCGGATAAACGAAAACAGCCCCTCCTCCAGCGGCACATAAACATCCCGGATGGCCTTGTTCATCCAGACCACCACATCCCCGCTGTCCAGCCCCTCCCGGATCGTATCCGGGGTAATCGGGCTTTTCATTTTTCCCCGGTCCACCAGAGAGGGCATCCGGATGTAGCGAAGCACCTCCCAGTACAGGTTCAAAAACAGCTGGTTGTCTAACTCCATGAGTGCCAGGAGATACAGCTCCATGGACGGAGGCGGGTCCCCCGGCAGAATTCCGCTTAGGTTCCGGCAGTAAAACTCCCACCGGTTCCGGTCCCATCTGCGCGCTCCCGCCTCCCAGAGCGGTCGAATCAACAGACGGCCGGCCTCCCTCATTTCCCCCAGACCGTCCTTTCTGGGCATGTAGTAATCCCAGGCGTTTTCAGCATACCGCCCGCGATCCGCCTGATAGACCACCCGGGCGGCCCGCCGTTCCCGGTTATCGATGTAACCGTCCGTTTCCAGCAGGGCCAGGGCGGCCCGGACCGTGGCGCGCCCGAGATGAAAGGTGTCGCAAATATGAGAAATGGACGGCAGGCAGTCCCCGTACCGGTAAAAACCAAACCGGATCCGCGCCTCGTAAAAATCATAGACCAGCAAATAAAGTCCGCTGCTTTTCTCCATAATCCCCCTCCGCTTATTTTCCGGGCAGATACCGGTACAGCATCTGCTCAAGCTTGACGATCTCGATGGGCTTGGCAAAATGGGCGTCCATCCCGGCCCGAAGCGCGGTCCGCACATCCTCGTCAAAGGCGTTGGCGGTCATGGCCACGATGGGAAGGCGGGCCGTATCCGCCCGGTCCAGGGAACGGATGGCCCTGGTGGCCTCGTATCCGTTCATATTGGGCATCTGCACGTCCATAAAGATCATATCATAATATCCCTGCGCGGATTCCGACACCATCCGCACCGCCTGGACGCCGTCGCAGGCCTCCTCCACCCGGATCCCCCGCTCTTCCAGCAGGATGCGGGTGATCTCCCGGTTGATATCATTGTCCTCCACCAAGAGGATGCGGCGCCCCCCGTAATCCCGGTCGGGATATGGGCACTGGGCTTCCGTCAGAATCTCCCCGCTGATCTCATTGAGCAGATAGCAGAGCTTGGAGCGGTAGAAGGGCTTTGAGATAAAGGCCGTCACCCCGGCCTTCCGGGCCTCGTGTTCAATCTCGGACCAGTCGTAGGCCGTCAGGATAATGACCGGAATCTCATCCCCCACTTCCCGCCGGATCCGTCTGGTGGCCTCCACCCCGTCCATTCCCGGCATCTTCCAGTCGATGATCACCAGGGAAAATGGATCCGGCGTGCCCTTGGCCCGGACAACCCGGCGGACCGCCTCCTCCCCCTCCGTGACAAACTCCGGCCGCAGGCCCATGTCCTCAAGCAGGGCGGCGGCGTTCTCGCAGGTCTGCCGGTCGTCGTCCACAATCAGGCTGTGGACGCCCAGCCACTCCTCCGGCACATCCTCCTGCCTGGCGTTTTGCAGCTGCAGAGGCAGCATCACCGTAAAACGGGAGCCCTCCCCCGGACGGCTCTCCACCTGGATATCGCCGCTCATCAGGTCCACGATGTTCTGGGTGATCGCCATCCCCAGACCCGTGCCAGACGCTTTGTCCGACGAATCCGAAGCCCGCTCGAAGGGCTGGAACAGATGCTCCAGAAATTCCCCGCTCATCCCGATCCCGGTGTCCGTGCACCGGAAAAAGAAGTTCTTTCGCCCGCTACGGCCGCCCGGCTCCTCCCAGACCTCGATCTGCACGCGGCCGCCCGCCTCCGTATACTTCACCGCGTTGCTGAGAATATTGAGGTATATCTGGCGGACGCGCAGGGCGTCCCCCACCACCTCCTCCTGGCTCAGCACCGGCAGGCTGACATTCATTTCGAGCTGTGCGGCAATGGCCTGGGGTGCCATAAGCTCGGTCACATTGGCGACCAGCTCCGCGAAATTGAAGGGCTCCTCCCGCAGGGACAGCTTTCCGCTCTCGATCTTGGACATGTCCAGAATATCGTTGATCAGACTGAGCAGGTGCTGGCTGGACAGGCTGATCTTTTTGAGGCATTCCGCCACGCGGACCCGGTCGTCCAGCCGGGTGGACGCGATGGCAGCCATCCCCATGATGGCGTTCATTGGCGTGCGGATATCGTGGCTCATGTTGGAGAGGAACCGGCTTTTAGCCATGCTGGCCGCCCGGGCTCCCTCCAGCGCGCTCTGCAGGGCCTGGCGTTTCTGCTCCTCCTCGTAGCGCTGCTCGTCGATGCGCCTGGAGAGAAGGATCGCCAGATCGTCCTCCGAGTAGGGATTTTCCACGTAGATCATCTGGATCGAGGTCCAGTGGTACTGCCCGTCCGTCAGCATCTGCCGGGTGTCCATAAACACCTCCTGCCGCTCTTTCCCCAGTGTGCGGCGGAGATTCTCCAGCGAAAAGCGGCGTTTGAACTCCTCCAGGCTGTCCGGGTGCACGGTGGGGATAAAGCTCTCATAGAGCTGGCTGTAGGACCCGTCCTCCCGGATATTCACCATAAGCCCCCGCTGCAGATAGATGAATTTGAGCGTATCCCGGCTCAGATTCAGGCTGATGATCACGGGAAATACATTGGATATGGCTCCCACCAGCATCTTGCGCTCCTGAAGCTTTTCCCGCTCCGCCTCCTCCTCAGCCAGCTTTTCCACCGTAACGTCGTGGAAGGTGGCGATGAGAATCTCCTTTCCATCCTGGTCCAGAACCCGCTCCGCGATGCCGGCGGCCCAAAACAGGCTGCCGTCCGCGCGCACCATCCGGCTCTCAAACGGAATTTTCCGGCCGGAGCTTATGGCCTCCCGGAAGAGGTCCGCCGTCCGTTTATAGTCCTCCAGGTACAGAATTTCTTCCAGACTCCGCACCTGCGGACTGTCTCCCGAGCCGTTGATGGGTCCGTTTAACAAACGCGATCCTTCCCGGTTCAGCTCCAGCAGCCGGTAAGGGCGCTCCACGGTCAATAGCGCGATCCCCTCCGGCACCGCGTTGTACAGATGCCCGATATAATCCGCCTGCCTGCGCAGCTTCCCGGCCGCCCGGTTGGCATAGTAGAAATAGAGCGCCACCAGCCCGGCGATACCCGCGATAATGGCCCCGATCAGAATCAGGGTGCGCTGGATGATCTGGTTGGTCTGCGCGCTGACCACCGCCCGGGGGATGATGGAGACAAGATTCCAGTCCGATCCCAGCTTCAGCGGAAGGTAACAGAACACGGTCTCCTCACCCTGATACGAAAAGGTGGCCCAGCCGGTTTTCTCCGTTGACAGGGAATCCACAAATAATTGCAGTTTTGAGGGATCGTTGGGGGATTCCTCCAGAATATCAAACAGGTTCTGTACCGTCTTGTTGCTGTTGGGGTGGGGCGGCCGGATCAGAACATTTCCGTCGGAATCCACCACATAGGAAAATCCCGCGTTCTGATAAAATGAGAGGCTGAAGCTGTCCACAATGGAATCCACCTCGTACTCCTTCACCAGGTACGCGGCCGTCCCGTCCGCCAGGTTCAGACGTATAAACAGATTGAACACATTGACCCCGGTCACGCTGCTGATATGGGGATCGAGAATGCCGTAATCCCCCGTATCTCCGGCCAGGAAACGGGCCACGGTCTCATCCTCCTGCGCGCCGTAGGGCAGGCGTTCCCCATCGTTGCGGTACAGCACCACGCCCTCGTCCACCTGCACGTAATCCCTCAGCAGGCTGTCCACGGTTTCCGCCCGCCCCGCCTCGCTCAAATAGACGGCCACTCTGCCCAACATGCGGTATTCGTCCTCCAGCTGGACCTGAAGCGTGAGACACCCCTGCTGCGTGCTCTCCAGAATGGTGCGGATGGACTGCTGCCAGAGCTGTTCCCGCACCGTTCTCAGAAACAGGCCGGTGAGGGCGGCGAGCACGGCCGTCACAACCGCTGCGGCGGCCGCGACCTTTCTTTTTGAACCGCCGGAAGTTTCTCTGCTCACGGTTTCGCTCCCTCCTTTGCCTGTTGGTCCATCCAGTCCATGGCGCCATTAAGCGCCTGTCCGGACAGCAGCCTTCGGGAAACCTCCGCGGTCAGATCCCAGATGGGAATATCAAGCCCGGCGTCGGCGCCGAACACCACGCGCCCCTCCTCGTAACAGGGAATCAAGGGCTGGATTGCCTTGACGGATGTGGGCATGCTGGTCTTAAGAGGACTTAAGGAGGCCTGCTGGTCCGCAAATTTCAGAATATTTTCCTCTCTTGTAAAATATTCCACAAATTTCATAGCGTCGTCCAAATGCTCGCTGGACCGGTTGACACTCAGGCGCGTGTCCGCGTTGATCACTAACAGCGAACCGTCCTCCAGCACCGGTAGGGGATGCACCTCAAAATCCAGGTCCGCCGCCATCTCCTCAAGGCGTCCCGCCGCCCAGGCTCCCGTGAGCATGAAGGGGGCTTCGCCCCGGGCGAATTCCGCCAAATCGTCCGAGGTTTTCCTGGTTTTAGAGGCTGTCTGCGCATCCACATACCCCCGGTCAATCAACGTCCCGGCCAGTGAAAAGCCAGGCCGCAGATAATCGCTGAGCGCGTCCCGCCCGCTGTTGATCCCTTCAAATACCTCCGCCTGGCGGCCTTCCTGATAAACGGGATAAAACCCTGCGCCGATCGCCAGGGTTTTCAATGAAATATCGTTATTCGCCACAATGGGGGTGATGCCCTGCGCCACAAAGTAATCGCAGACCTGCTCCCACTCTCCCAGGTTTTGCGGGATTTCCTGCTTGTGCTTTTTTAACAGTTCCAGATTACAGTAGAGGCCGAACATGGACACCGTGGTGGGCACCCAGTAGACCGTTTTGTCCTCAATCTCCATCTGGCTGAGCATGGCGTCACTGTAGCGGCCGATGCTCTCCAGGCCCGACAAATCCGCCACCTGCCCGCTCTGCTCCAGCTCCAGCAGCACGTCGTGATTCACCATAAACACGTCGTTGCCCTTTCCCGAGGCCATCCGCTTGCGCAGGGCCTCGAAATATTCAGCCCCCTTCAGGCTCTCGTAGGAGATGCGCAGATTAGGATTTTCCTCCATGAATCCGGTGATGATCTCCTCGATCACCCGGACGTTCTCCGGCTCGTATTTATTTCCAAAAAATGTAATCGTCGTGACAGGAAGGTCCGTATCCTGGTAATTCACCACCTGATCCTTCCCACTGCAGCCCGCAAGGGGCGCGCACGCTAAACAACCTGCCAGCAGCAGGCATAGGCCTCTCTTCCTCAACTCTATGTCCCTTCCTGTGCCGCACCTGCTCCTCGGCGTCGCCCAAGGGACGACGTTGCCCGCCATCCGGACGCGGTGCGGTGCGTTATTCCAACTCTGTTCATGTAGGTATCAAAATTAGTATAGCATAGGGGAGGGAAAGATTCAATTAAATCCGGGGTAGGCCATGGGCCTCCGGCGAACGCCGCGGCCCACAGCCCCATCCTCCAAATCTTTATACATTTTTTCCCATCTCATAGGCTTCCGCCAACGCGCCTGCCTTATCCCGGATCGCGCCTTTTTCATCCGCCCCGGTTCCCCTGACCACTCCGGCCAGGCGGGCCGGCGGAAAGCAGCTGATCCAGCCCTCCAGGCCCTTTACAGCCCCGTCCATGGAGGCCGCATCCCCGTCCGCCGAAGTCGCCAGCAGATAGACGCCGCCAAAAGCGTACTTTGCCGGAAACAGCGGGTTGGTGCGGTCCAGCAGCGTTTTCATCTGGCCCGACATCTCATAAAAGTAAATGGGCGTGGCAAATGCCAGCACATCCGCCTGTTTCATCTGCGCCACGATTGTTTCCGCAGCGTCGTGGATCACGCATTTCTGGGTGGCCTGGCAGGCCAGACAACCTTTGCAGAAGTTGATTTTCTTGTCATAGAGGCAAATCTTTTTCACATCGTGGCCTGCCTCAGCGGCCCCTCTCATAAATTCGTCCGCCAGGATTTCCGAATTGCCGCCCGCGCGGGGGCTGGTGGACAGAATCAGAACTTTTTTACCCATGTTTTTCTCCTTTACGCCATACTGGCTCTTAAAATTTCCACAATCTCACCGTGATCCGGCGCCCGGTAGCCGCCGTCCATGGCAATGGTGCCCGCGGCGATGCCGTCCAGCATTTCCTCCGTCACGCCCAGCTCCCGGATGTCCATGACAAGCCCCAGCTCTCTCATGTACCGCTCCATCCGCCCAAGCCCCTCTTCCGCCACCGCCTCGTCGCTCTTTCCCTCCGGGTTCACCTCCCACACATTGACCGCAAAGCGCCTGAACTTCGCCAGGCCGTAAGGCATGATAAACCGGTAGTACGCCATGGAAACCGCGGACAAGGTCATGCCGTGGGTGGCGTCCGTGTAGGCCCCGATGGACTGGCCGATCATGTGCACCATCCAGTCCGTGGTCTTACCCTTGGCCACCAGCGTGTTGAGCGCCCAGGTGGCGATCCACATGATATTGCTTCTGGCCTCGTAATCCGTGGGATGTTGTACTGCGATCCGGGTGCTGTGGATCAGGGATTTCAGCAGCCCCTCCATGATATAGTCGGAGGTATTGTCGTCCTCCCCGGAAAAATACTGCTCCAGGATGTGGGACATGATATCGTAAAATCCCGCGATCATCTGATACCTGGGCAGGGTGAAGGTAAAGGCCGGGTTTAAAATGGAAAACTTCGGAAATACGTTCTCGCCGAACACGTGGCCGATCTTCAGTTTCGTCTTGTGGTTGGTGATCACCGCGCCGCCGTTCATCTCAGAGCCCGTTCCCACCATGGTCAAAACGCAGCCCACCGGAATAATCCGGTTATCCACATCTTCCATGCGCAGGTAGTATTTCTCCCAGGGATCCTCCTCACAGTGGGCGGAAACGGACACGGCTTTGGCGTAATCGCAGACCGATCCCCCGCCCACGGCCAGAATCAGGTCCACCTGGTTCTCCCTGGCGATGCGGCAGCCCTCGTAAAGCTTTTCCACCGTGGGATTGGGCATGACGCCCGGGTCCTCAAAAACGTTCTTGCCGCTCTCGTCCAGAAGCTTTACCACCTGATCGTAGATACCGTTTCGTTTGATGGAGCCACCGCCGTAGACCAGCATGACATTTTCCCCATATTTAGGGAGTTCCTCTCTCAGGCAGTCCAGAGAGTCCTCTCCAAAATACAGTTTCGTGGGGTTGCAATAGCTGAAATTTCCTAACATATCTCATTCTCCTCTCGTTCTTGTACCATCCGCCGCCCTCTTCATCTGAAATACCAGGTAATCCAGGCATTCGATCTGTTTCTCGTATTTGTGAATCTTTCCCAACAGGCATTTCCGGTGCGTTTCCAGCAGGACAAACTGCTTCTGTAACTCACCCGATCTGCAAAACTCCCGGAACTGTTCAACGGTCGCTCTGCCGCACCCGGCGTCCCGGAGATTTTGTATAACCGCCTGGGAAATATCCGTACCTCCACACATGTTCGCACCTCTTTCCAGTCGGAACCGCCTCCATGATCCGCCAATGTCACGGTCCGCCTGGCGGGCCGTCACCAGCTCGGTCCGCCAGGAAAAATGTCACCGTCACATCTCCCCGGCCAAGGGCCTGGGCCAGACCCGACGGGTCCTGGACCGCGCCCAGACGCGTATAACGGTACGCAGTGTTAAAATCCTCGTAAAACAGCACCAGGCAGTCGGAGCCGAACAGCATCAGGTCGCCCGCGTGAATTTCCCCGATCTGTTCAGCGCTCTCAGGCAAGGGGGCCGGGAGGTCGTAGTACTTTTCGTTGCCGTTGAGCTCCTTCATGTTGACCGTCATTGGCAGCTGTTGTGCCAGAGCCCGGGCGGCGTCATGATCAAAAAGAAGCGCCTCAAAGGCCTTGTCGTCTACTTGAATGGTCACTTGAATCATCGTTTCCCGGGTCTCGGATGCCGCCGTGACCAACGCCGCTCCCGGAACTGTTGCCGCCGCTGTGATCAACAGCAATGTTATCAATAATCGTCTCAAAATGGTCTCCTCTCAATTCGACAGCCAATAGGACCGTTACGGACTCAGGCGCGCCCTGTTCTCTGCCTTTATTTTAGTTGAAACATTGTCCGATATCAAATACTTATATTAAATGCATTTTCATGCTTGACAGGCATGGTTTTTCAAGTCTATAATTTTCTCGGTTAATTGAAATTCTTACTGCAACATTGAAGTTGTAACTGCATTCACGATCGTTTGGGGAAAGAGAGGAAATCCGATTGGAACTCCGCATTTTGAAATATTTCCTGGCCGTCGCCAGAGAAGAAAGTATATCAGGGGCCGCCCAGGCCCTGCATATGACCCAGCCCACCCTGTCCCGGCAGCTGATGGACCTGGAGGAGGAATTGGGCAAACAGCTGTTGATCCGCGGAAGCCGCAGGATCACCCTCACGGAGGATGGAATGCTCCTGCGCAAGCGGGCTGCGGAAATCCTCGATCTGGTAGAAAAGGCGGAAGCCGAGCTGACCGCGCCGGATGAAGTGGTGAACGGCGATATCTACATCGGCGGCGGCGAGACCGAGGCCATGCGAATGATAGCGGAAATCGCCACCGGCCTGCAGCGGTCCTGCCCCGATATCCGCTATCACCTGTACAGCGGCAACGCCGACGATGTGACGGAGCGCCTGGACAAAGGACTGTTGGATTTTGGAGTCCTCATCGAGCCCGCCAACATGAAGAAATACGACTATATCCGGCTTCCCGCCACCGACACCTGGGGATTGCTGATGCCCAGGGACTGCCCCCTGGCGGCCCGCCCCGTAATCCGCCCGCAGGACCTGTGGGATCTCCCCATCATCACCTCCCGGCAATCCATGCTGAGCAACGAATTTTCCGGCTGGCTGGGAAAGGAGTTCGAAAAGCTGAGAATCGTCGCCACCTACAACCTGGTGTACAACGCCTCCCTTCTGGTGGCCGCCGGCATGGGTTACGCCCTGTGTCTCGACAAGCTGGTCAATACCTCAGAGGAAAGCCCCCTGTGCTTCCGCCCGCTGGAGCCCCGGATGGAAGTCCATCTGGACATCGTGTGGAAAAAATACCAGGTTTTCTCCGGGGCGGCGGAACGGTTCCTGAAGGAGGTGCGGGAGGCGTTTCACGGAAACGCAGGCGGGAACTAAGCTTCTGTGCGATCCACGGCCTCATCCACGCACCGCAGCGCGTTCAGACACCGCGGGTATCCGATAAAGGGAACCCATTGGGAAATGATCTGAATTAAAAACGCCTTATCATTTCCTAACCGGATATTGGCCGCGATGTGGCTGGCCAGCTGGGGTTCGCAGCCGCCCTGGGCAGCCAGGAAGCAGAAGGTGATCATTTCCCTCTGCCGGTAATCCAGACCGGTTCTGGTATAATAGTCCCCGAAGCAATTCTCCGCCAGCCAGCGGTTGATGTGGCGGCTCTCCTCCGGCCCGGACTTCCAGAAATCCCTCATTCTCTCGCCGAAGATATCCACCTGGGCCTGGCTGCCCTTCTCCAGACGGTTCTCCGGAGTCGTCCCCGACTGTCCTTCCATGGGAAGCCTAATCCCCCGCCGGTCAAAGACCTCGTTTACCGCCCGCAGAAAGGGTAATACCCGGCCGATCCCCAGATACGCCACCGCCTGATAAAGGAGCTCCTTCACCTCCACCGGTCTCACCCCCATCTCCAGCGCCGCGGGCAGCAGCGCACAAAACTCATCCGTTCCCTGGCTTCCGGCCAGCGCCGCCAGAATTGCCAGCATCCGGGTGCGCCCGTCCAGATCGCCGCTGTCTGCCACTTCCCGAAAGGCGAAATGGTTAAACCGCTCCGCGAACTCCGGGTCTGTGTCCGACAATCCGCAGTGGCGCGCAAACGCCGGTGCGTTGCTCCCACACGCCGCGTACTCCTCATCCGACACCTCCTCGCACCACTCATTCGTGCACCCCTCCCCCGGAACCTCGATGGCCAGATGCTGGAACCAGGAGTCCGGCGCGGCGCCATGCCAGTGCTTCACCTCCGGCGGGATGTGAACCACGGCCCCGGGATAAAGGGCCACCGGCGCCTTCCCCCACTCCTGATAATAGCCGTTTCCGGCGGTCACCAGCAGCATCTGCCCGCCGCCCTTTTTGGCGTGGTGGATATGCCAGTTGTTGCGGCAGCCCGGCTCAAAGGTCACGTTACCCACCGTCACCTGATCGGTGGACAACATGTTCAGATAGCTCTGTCCCACGAAATACTCTGCATACGCGTCATTGGGCTTCCCTGTGAGAAACACGCTCATCTCTCTTTTCTCCATTGACTTGAACCTTCCTTTCACCCTGCAATTTACAGTCTGTTATAAGGTTATTATGCCATAACCCCCTTTGTCCTTGAATCTCCGTTTCGTTTTCATAGTATAAACCATTAGTTCATACTACGTCCGCAAAAAACGCCTAAAAAGCGCCGAATATATTTCTATATCCAGCGCAATACAATCATATTTTATTTGACACCATCCCATCAATCCGCTATCATAATATAAACCAATCATTTACGCCCCAAAAGGAGGAATCCCTCATGTACAACAGCCTGCTGGCCACCCTGATCGCGGTTGCTGACTGCGGCAGCTTCACAAAAGCCGCCGAGCGCCTGTACATTTCACCCACCGCCGTCATGAAACAGATCAACGCCCTGGAAAAGCATCTGGACTTAAAACTTTTAGACCGGACCGCCACCGGCGTGCGCCTGACCGCCGCCGGGGCCGTGATTGATCAGGACGCCAGGTTTCTCATCGACTACTCCAACAAATCCGTAGCCAGCGCGAAAATGGCCGCCCGCGCGGAGCAGACCACCTTCCGCGTGGGCACGTCCCTGCTGAACCCGGCGAAGCCCTTCATGGACCTGTGGTACAGGGTGAACCGGTATTTTCCCGATTACAAACTCCATCTGGTACCCTTTGAGGACGACCATGAGGGGATTATCACGGAATTGTCACGGCTTGGGGAGAAATTTGACTTTCTGATCGGGGTCTGCGACTCCAGGACCTGGCTCAGCCACTGCAATCTGCTCCCGCTGGGCCGCTACCGGAAAATGATCGCAGTCTCAAGGGAGCACCGCCTCGCCCAAAAGCCCCTGATTCGCCTGGAGGACCTGTACGGCGAAACCCTGATGATGGTCAAAAAAGGGGATTCCGGCACAAACGACATGATCCGCGCCTATCTTTCCAAATATCATCCCCAAATCCGCCTGGAGGACACGCCGCCCTTTTACGACATGTCCGTATTCAACCGCTGCGCAGAAACCGGCAACGTGCTGCTTACCCTGGAATGCTGGACGGAAGTGCACCCTGCCCTGGTATCCATTCCGGTAGACTGGGATTACACCATCTCCTACGGCCTGCTGTACAGCCTGAATCCCACTGGAGACGTGCGCCGGTTTGTAGAGACTGTGGAATCAACTGTTCTGTGATCCGTCCGGATCCTTCCGCAAGCCCCATATGATTCCGTCGTTTCAGGACGTATGAAAATACGCTTTAAAATAATTCAGCAAAAACTTCTCAGAGGCGGTATAACTGCTTTTCCTGCGGTATACCAAAACAATCTTCCAAAAGATAGGATCTTCAAATTTCAATTCACAGATACCTTCCATTTTAAAAAGATTTCCGGCAATGTAAGGCAGTATGGTGATCCGGTCGGAGTGCCGGATGGAATTGAAAATGTAGTCCCAGGAATAGTGGGTACCGTTGATTCCGACATTTACGTGGTTTTCCTCCAGCTTGGCAATAATGTAGTGGTGGGTCTGAAACGAACCGTCGCATATAATCAGGTTTTGATGATTTAAATCCTCCCAGCGCAGCTTTTTAAGGCGGCTCAGCGGGTGATTTTCCGAGACGTAAGCGTTCAGGGTTCCTTCGTGGAGGACAATCTCGTGATACTCCTCCTCGCTCAAATGGGTGGGACTTAACAGTACCGAGAAATCCAGCTTTCGGTCCCGCAGCATGGCGGCCAGCTGAAAACCTCCGTTTTCCACCACCTGTATCCGAATCTTTTTCTCTTCTTCCTTGATCTTTTCCAAAAATTCAGTAAACAGTGCGCTGATGACAACGGACGCGATTCCCACCGGTATGGTGTCCGCCGGGATTTTCGACCGGAAATCAACGTATTCCTTTAAATCATCGTATTTTTCCACAATCGCTCTGGACTTTTCATAAACATTTTTCCCCTCAGGAGACAGCGCGCTGAGTCTTCCCTTGGAGCGCAGGAACAGATCAAATCCCATCTCTTTTTCCAGAAGATTGATGGCCTTGCTGAGCGCGGGCTGGGTCAAAAACAAGCTCTGGGCGGCATTGGATATATTGAAATTGTTTTCTACGATGCGGATGAAATATTTTAGCTGGAGAATGTCCATATGGCCTCCTTGCAAATAATACCCTAATTCTACCGTATTCCGCGGGATTCGTCAAATACAGTATAACCAATGGTTTGGATATCATCGCTTATGGAGATTGGACTTGCAGCCCGTTAGACGCTACAATTTGATTATAAATTAACAGGTCATATGGTGACAAAAAAGGAGGTTTCTATGGATAAGGTTGTTACGGCCCAGGAAGCAGTCGAACGAATCAAAGACGGCTCCACAATCATGATCGGAGGCTTTGGAGGGCACGGATCCCCCCACACGGTGATCGACGCCCTTGTCAAAAAAGGCGCGAAAAATCTGACATTGATCTGCAATGACGCGGGAACGCCAGGTTTTGGAGCGGGCGCTCTGGTGGCAAATCATCAGATTAAAAAGATGTACGTTTCCATCCTGAGCCCCAACCCGCAGGCCCAGGAGCAGCTGGCCGCCGGAGAACTGGAGGTATGTCTGATTCCGCAGGGAAGTCTGGCGGAGATGATACGGGCAGGCGGATACGGTTTAGGCGGCGTCCTTACCAGGACCGGGATTGGAACGCAGGTTGAAGAAGGAAAGCAGAAGGTGACGGTCAAAGGCGAGACGTACCTTTTGGAAGAACCGCTTAAAGCGGACGTTGCGCTTATCTATGCTTCCAAAGGAGACCGGGCCGGAAATGCGGTCTACCACGGTTCGGCCAGAGCCCACTCCCCCAGCATGGCGGCAGCGGCGGACTACACCATCCTGGAGGTGGGCGAGCTGAAGGAAGTCGGCGAAATCCACCCGGACGAGATTCACACGCAGTCCGTGCTGGTGGATGCAGTGGTTGAGAAGGGAGGAAAGGGTTGATGGACAAGAATCAGATGATGCGGTTTATCGCAAAACGGGTGGCTGGGGAGCTGACGCCGGGAACCCTGGTGAACTTAGGGGTGGGAATCCCCACTTTGGTAGCGGAATACATCGCGCCTGACAGCGACATTCTTCTGGAGGGAGAAAACGGAGTCATAGGCCTGGGAAAAACAGCCTTTGACGTGATCGACGCCACCAGCGGCAAAAAGCCGGAGGAGGCGGATGACCAGGTGATCAACGCCGGAGCGGGTGCGGCGGGAATCGATGCCGGGGCTTCCTTTTTTGACAGCACAACCTCCTTTGGCCTGATCCGCGGCGGACATGTGCATACCACAGTCCTCGGCACCATGGAGGTGGACGAGGAGGGAACCCTTGCCAATTACCTGATTCCCGGAAAAAAAGTCGCAGGAATGGGCGGCGCGATGGACCTTTGCAACGGCGTGAAGGAAGTAATTGTGGCCACTTACCACACCATGAAGGGCAACCCCAAAATCCTCAAAAAATGCCGCCTGCCCATAACCGCCAAACGGTGCGTGACAAAGATTGTGACCGAGATGGGCGTATTCCAGGTAACCCCTCAGGGAATTAAGGTCATCGAATATAACCCGGAGTTCACGCTGGAAGAAATACAGCGGGCCACAGAGCCGGAATTAATCATACCGGACGACGTAAAGCCAACGCCCCACTGCTATTTTGAAGGATTATAAGAAAGGAAAATGGACATGGAACGAATTGATAGAGAAAACCCTGTTGTTATCACCGGCGCAGCGAGAACGCCTGTGGGCGCTTATCTGGGCGATTTAAAAACAGTTCCCGTGGAGGAGCTGGGCCGCATTGCCCTTGAGGAGGCGGTCAGAAGAGCCGGTATTGAGAAGGAAGCCATCGACGAGGTGATTGTGGGGCATGTTACCGGCTCCCAGACCACCAACAACCTGGGCCGGATTATCGGAATCAACTCCGGGCTTCGAATGGATTCCACCGGTTTTACCGTCAACCGGATCTGCGGCTCCGGCATTCAGTCCGCGATCAGCGCCGTGCATGAGCTGATGCTGATGGACCGGACCTTTGTGGCCGCAGGCGGAGCAGAATCCCTCTCCCGGGCAGACTATTATCTGCCGGTAAGCGTGCGCTGGGAAGGCTTTCGGATGGCCGAGCCAAGACTGGTGGACGCCAATGCGGAAGGGCACCGCAGCGCTTCCGGCTATCCCAATAAAGAGATCACGCACATGGGAATCACCGCAGAGCTGATTGCCCAAAAATATGGAATCACACGCGAACAGCAGGACCAGTTTGCCTATGAAAGCCAGATGAAGGTAAAACGTGCCGTGGAGTCGGGCCGCCTGGCGCAGGAAATTGTGCCCGTGGAGGTAAAGGGCAGGAAAGGAGCCGTAACGGTTGTAGAGCTGGACGGACATCCCAGACCCGACACCACGTTGGAGGGACTTGGCAAGCTAAAGCCGGTATTCTGGCCGGAAAACGGCACGGTGACAGCCGGAAATGCCTCCGGCATGAACGACGGAGCCGCCTTTGAGATATTTACAAAAGAAAGCACGGCAAGGGAACGGGGCCTGGAGGTAATGGCAAAAGTAGCGGGCTACGCGATTGCGGGCTGCAACCCAAAGCTTATGGGCATGGGACCCGTACCGGCAATCCGGGAGGTCTTAAAAAATCATCGGATGACCTTGGAGGACATTGATATCCTGGAGATCAACGAGGCCTTTGCAGGCCAGACCTTAGGCTGTCTGAGAGAGCTTGGCAATGAGCCCGGAACCGAACTTTACAACCGGCTCAATCCCAACGGCGGAGCCGTTGCACTGGGACACCCGCTGGGAATGTCCGGCGCCCGCATCATCACCACGATCTGTTATGAATTCAAAAACCATCCCGAGAAGCGGTATGCCATCGCCTCCGCCTGCATCGGCGGCGGACAGGGGATTGCCATGCTGTTGGAAAACGGGTATTATAAGGGTTAAACGTGCCGGAACGATTGAGAAAGAGAGAAAGAAATTATGAAGGGTGTATTACCAAAATATCGATGGGTTATTCTGGGGATTACGTGTTTTTTATGTTTCATTTCAAATTATATTCAGTTTCAGGTATCGGCGCTGGCCTATGTGGTCATGCCTGAGTTGGGGATCACGCCGGTGCAGTTTTCCAGCCTTTTGATGGCGCCCATGCTGATTGCAGTGTTTCTGAGCATACCGTCCGGTATGCTGGGCGATCAGATCGGTTCCAAAAAGGTGGTGGGAATCGGCTGTATCATCTCCGTGATCGGCGCATTTGGGCGTCTGTATGCCGGTTCATTCGGAACCATGATGCTGATGCTGTCGGCCTGCGGCATAGCCATTGCCTTTTTAAACGCCAATCTGATCCGGGTACTTGGAATCTGGTTCCAGGTGGAAACGGATAAGGCCATGGGCTATTTCTACGCCTCGTCCTGCGCAGGCATCGTGTTGTCCCAGCTGACCGGGACCCTGTTTTCCTCTGTCCCGGCGGCATATATGGCGTCCTCCGCAGGACTTCTGGTTGGAACCGTGCTGTGGCTTATCCTGGCCAGGGACTGCCCGGAAGGCATGGAACCGGCACCCCCGGAGCCGGTGATGGAATATATGAAGACTGCGGCAAAAAGCAAAAACACGTGGATTGTGGCAATCGTAGTAGGCCTTGGCATGGGCTCCACCACTGCCTATGCCGGAATCCTGCCCCAGGCGTTGATTTTTGGCCATGGCGTCAATGAGACGCTGGCCTCCAGTATGGCGGCGATTGTCACGGTGGGCAGCTTCTTCGGCTCGCTGATCGGGCCCATGATCTGCAGCAGGCTGGGGGTGATGAAGCCCTTTATGATGGTCACCACACTGATTGGGGCAGTCCTGATGTTTGTAACCTGGTATACTCCCATCGGCTTTTTGATGTGGGCGGTATTGGTGCTCAACGGCTTTTTCAGCGCCACCCAGGGTCCGATTCTCCAGTCCATGCCCATCCAGTTCCCGGAAATTGGCGAGAAATACGCGGGCAGCGCAGGCGGTATCATCGGCACGGCTTCCCTGTTGATCTCCTACGTGGTTCCCATCGTGATTTCTGCGGTGGCCGGAGAAAACTATGCGCTGAATCTGGGACTGGAGAGCCTGGTGTTCGCGGCCGGCATACTGTGTATCATGGTGCTGCCGGAACTCGGAAGCCGGAAGAACGGAGACCTTGAAAACGGCTCTGACGACGTTTCCGGTCTGGGCGTCCAGCGTTAAGAACAATCAGTGGAAAAGGAGAAGAATATGAAACATGCGAGCTATATTATAAAAAGCAGCGCCATTTTTACCGCTGCCGCGCCGGAGCCGGTAAGCGGCGCGGTGGTTGTGGCGGGCAACCGGATTTTGGCCGTAGTGCCGGAGGAAGAGATCGAAACGTATCGATCCCCTGATACCACCGTGATTGACGCGGGAAGCCGCCTTGTGATGCCGGGATTTAATGACGCCCATATGCATTTTTCTCTGGGCGCGGTTCAGAATGACCCTGATTTCTGCATTTTCATGGTCGATTGCCGGAGCGAGGCGGAATGTGTGGAACGGGTCCGCATATTTGCTGAAGAGCACCCGGACAATCCCTGGATATACGGCTGGGGCTGGTACTGTGAAATGTGGGAGAACCCCAGCGTTCCATCCCGGGACTCCCTGGATGCCCTTGGTCTGGACCGGCCGGTATGCTTAAGCTCCTTTGACCTGCACACCGTGTGGTGTAACGGGGAGGCTTTGAAGAAAATGGAAATCACCCGGCATACGCCCCAGCCGGCCGGTGGGCTGATCGCCCGGGACGAAGCCGGGGAGCCAAGCGGAATTCTGAAGGAACTGCCTGCGAATAAGCAGATGGTGGATGAGGTAATGAATGTGCCGGACTTAAAGGCCACGCTGTTAAAAAGCCTGGCCGCCTTCCGCGCGCTAGGAATCACGGCCATTGCGGATGTGTATCCACCCGGAGTGACCAATCCCGACGTGGACAGGATCTTTGCGGATATGGAGTCCAAAGGGGAACTGACCTGCCGTGTCAGCTGGTTCCCGGACATGAAGGATTTGGATGAGGCAAAAAGGCTGCGGGACGCCTATCACACGGACCGGCTGCGGGTAGCCGGTGTGAAACAAATTCTGGACGGGGTTGTGGAGGCGCACACCGCCTGCATGAGCGCACCTTATGAGGACCGGGCGGATTGCTGCGGGGAACCTATGCTTTCGCAGGAGGAATTAAACAGCTATGTGCTTGCGGCGGCCAGGGAGGGATTTCCCGGGAAACTGCACACCATTGGCGACAAAGCGGTCACCATGGCGCTGGACGCGTACGAGCATGCCGGGAATGTGCTGGGCAGCCGGGATCTGCATCACTCAATCGAACATGCGGAAACCATCAGCAGCCGGGATATCAACCGCCTGGCGGACCTGAATGTGCTGGCCACAGTCCAGCCGATCCACAGCGCGCTCGGGATGCTGGCAGGCGGCTATCAGCTGTGTCTGGGCGAGGAGCGGGCCCAAAATACCTGGCCCTTCCGGGAAATCCTGGATGCAGGGGGCAGGCTGGCGTTCAGCACCGATTATCCGGCGGCCTACTCAATCAATCCGCTGTGGAACGTATACAGCGCGGTGACCCGGTGCGAACCGGACGAGGGCGCGCCCGCGGATGGCCGGTCTCACACAGTTACTCTGGCGGAGGCGTTGACGGCATATACGAAATCCAGCGCTTACGCCGAAACCTTCGAGGACAGCCTGGGCACATTGGAGCCGGGAAAACTGGCGGATATTGTGATCATCGACCGGAATCTGTTTGCCATTGATCCCATGGAGATCCGGTTTGCCCAGGTGGACCTGACGATGGTTGACGGAGAAATTCGATACGAGCGCGCCTGATTCCCATTTCATCCCCACAACAGCAACAGCCGAACGCCGTTTTCCGGCCTCCGGCTGTTGCTGCTTCTGATTTTAGCTCTTTTTCATTTCAAATAACCGCAGCGATCCGTCTATACGCCGCAAAGCAGGTACCGCTCCACCGCCTCCGCGCACCCGTCGTGATCGCAGTCCGCCACCACCACGTCCGCCACGGCCTTGACCGCTTCCCCGGCGTTTGCCATGGCCACGGCCAGACCCGCTTTTTTCAGGGCCTCCAGGTCGTTGTCCGCGTCGCCCACCACGATGGTCTGCTCCATGGGCAGATTCAGGCAGGCGCAGAGCATTTCCAGGCCCACGCCTTTGTCGCAGCCCGGGGCCGACAGCTCCAGGGAGGTGGTCTCCGCCCGGGCCATGGCCACCTCAAGCCCGGCTGCCCGGATCCGCTCCTCGGTTCTGGCCCGGGACTGGGGACTCGTGTGGTAAATGTTCACCTTGGCAGCCGGAAACGGGTTCTCCCCGTATATGCGGCCGATATCCTCCCACTTCACTGTGACGCGGTTAAACTGATCCTGATAGACTCCCATGCCAAACCGCTCCATCTGCTCACAATGGCTTTTCTGGACAATGCACTGCTCCAGCAGAATGTGGGGCATCGCCTGCTCCAGGGCGGCCAGCTCCAGAAGCTGCTTCACCGTCTCCACGCTCAGAAGGCTGGAATACAGCGTACGTTTCTCCTTCAAGTCGTACACCAGCGCCCCGCTGGCGCAGTTTAAATAGCGCACCTCGGGAATCAGCCCCAGATACTCCTCCAGCTCCGACAGGCAGCGGCCCGTGTTGAGGATCACCGTCTTTCCCGCCCGGGCCGCCGCCGCGATCGCCCTCCTGTTTCCCGGCGAAATCTGCTTGTCCGATCCCAGAAGCGTTCCATCCATGTCAAATGCGATTAACTGGTACATTTTGTTCCTCCGTGTCTATTTCATTTTGTAAATCCGGCCGGAAATACGTCAACGTTCCAGGCCGGACCTGCGGTCCCCTGCCGTTCAAGTTTTAAGGGGTACTTGAAAATCCAAGTACCCCCGCCTCTCACCGTTTCAACGATTTTATTTTATCATGCAGTCTCATTTAATTCAATCAAATCATCTGAAAATCCAGTTCCGGCGGCCAGGCGGGCACGCGCTTTCGGACTATCTCCGTCGGAAACCCGCGGCGCTTTAACCGACCTGTGTCCACGCCCCGCTTTGCAGCCCTTTTATGGATCTAGCAAAACCTGCACGCCTCCGCCTCCCTCAGTATCAGACTCCCGATAAACGGATTGTTCCCCCCGCAGACCGGGAACATGAACGCGTTGCTGCGGCATTTCCGGTAGCGCTCCCCTTTCAGCCAAAAATCATACCCCATGGGACATTTTGGGTTGCAGGAATCGGGATCGATCATCCGTTTGCAGTCCGGCGCGGCCTTTACGGTCTGGATCAGTTCCTCCGGCAGGTCCTCCAACGCTTCTATATACTCATTGACATGGGCGGCGTAAATGCGGGCGATCATCCCTTTTTTGCGGAATACATAATTGGCTATGGTCTTCCGGTTGAGACTGTAGGAAACGACAAAACCGCTTTTTGCAGCCTTGACCTCCATTTTACAGCCAAGTTCTGTCAATTTGGCGTGAAGCTCCCTCACAAATTCCTGATTCTCCGCAGCTACGGCGGTGATAAAATCCTCAAATCCCAATTTTTTATCCATGATCAAAATCCTTTCTACATACCGTTTTATGCCCTCTCCCCATCTCAATCCCGCAGGATCTTCATGCCGAACCAGTGCCGTTCCACCTTGACGCTGTACTTCAGTTCATAGGCCTGCTGCCCATTGAGAATGGCAGCCTGAATGGCGCCGACCTCCTTGGCAATCTGTTCCTCGTCCTCGTACCATCCCAAAAAAGTCGTGGGCTCGCCCCAGAATGACGCGCACCCGCTGCTGACGCCGAAGAGGGCAAAATGGGGCGCTTCCTTTCCCGTTTTCATTTTCTGGGAAGAAATCACCTTATAGCAGCTGACGACCACATTTTCGTGGGGCGAGTTGATCAAGATTGTCCCGGTCACCTCCGCCCTCCCGCCACTGCTCTCCCCGGCAATTTCCGCGGCCATCAGGCTGTCCAGGGAAATGTTCAGCCGGTTCGACAGCACCAGAAGCTTTTCCACCTCCGGATACCCCGCGCCCTGCTCCCATTTGGAAACCGCCTGCCTGCTGACATCCAGCAGCTCCGCCAGGTCCTCCTGGGACAATCCCTTCTCCTTGCGAATCTGTTTTAAACGCTCTGCAAAACTCATAGGCTTACCTCGCTTTTTCTTTTCTTCCATATTAATCCAAACGCCCGGTGAAGACCACCAACCTGGCCTTGCATTTGCGCAACCTGAGGTTGCAGACGCCGATTTGCGGGCCATTCCGTCCTGCCGCGAAAACAGATTCGGCTTCAGACAGTATAACACGGGCTGTACATGGCTGTATTGAAAAAAAGCGTCATGGAAACATATCCGGCGCGCTCCAAGCTACTTTTCCAACAATACCGCCATCGTCTGTCCATCCCCGCTGTACGGCGCCCCGGCCACGTCTCCAAACAGCCCGCGAACCTGAAAGCCCGCCGCCTCCGCCTCCCGGGTCAGCCCTTCCCGCGAAAAATAAGTATTCCAGATATAATAATTGCGCACCCCCTGATCCGAAATAATCGCAGCGTGCTCCAGCGTGACGCCCGGATACTTATACCTCCCATCGAATTCAATATACGGCTGTCCGCTCCAGAACCCGCCGTTTTCAAAGACTTCCCACGTCTGCGCCTCCTCAAACAGTTCATACTTCACCATGGTGAACACATCCATCAGAAACCGGCCTCCGGGCCGCAGATGGTTGTATACAGTATTCATCAAAACCGCACGATCCACGGTTGACAGCGCGCCATAGTCACAGTAGATCATGGTTGCGAAGTCAAAGGTCTCGCCCAAATCCATCTGAAGATAATTTTTCTGCAGATACCGAATATCCAGCCCCTTCTCCCGCGCCGAGCGCTCCGCGTACGCAATCGAACGCCAGGACAGATCCACGCCCGTCACCTCATAACCGGTCCGGGCGAACCGCTCCCCATAGAGCCCCGGCCCGCAGCCAAAATCAATCAGCCGCCTGTAGGCACCTGCGGGCGCCAGCTCCCCGATCCAGCGCACGGATTTCTCAATAAACGGAAGTTTCCTGCTCGCCCCCTCAAAATCGGGATCCAGATGAGCCTTCAACATTTCCCCGGAAATGTGCTCGTCGTCCCAGAAGGGAATCTCAGTTTTCGCGTACAGCGGCGGTTTTTCCAATATGGAACATAAATTCTGATACATTCATAATCTCCTTTCCTGTCCGGCGAATGCAACGGTTCACAGGCGGCGTCAGCGGCCCAGTGCATTCAGAAAAAACAAAAAGCCGCAGACATTACTCTGCGGCCAATCTTCCCGGAATGATGAAGAAACGCTGAGAGTCAATAAAATCAAATACAGGGAATCACAACAAAACTGCCAGGGCAGTCTGTTCCGGGGCGCTTACGGCCCCCGCCTGTTAAATTGATTTTATCCACTCTTCTCCAGCCGCGCCAATGCCACCGATTCTGTGACATCTGGAACGCCGGACGTTCATCACCTTTTCTTATTGATTGATGGAGTTATTCTACCGGAAATGAAGGGGATTGTCAATCAGTTTCCGCCGTACCGTTCACCCCTTCACCGCCCCCCGCAGGCTGTCCGCCGTCAACGTATCCGCATTTTTCACCATCTCCTCCGGCGTCCCCGTAAATACCACCTGGCCGCCCAGGTTCCCTCCGTCCGGCCCGATGTCGATGATCCAGTCGGCCTGCTTCATCACGTCCAGATTGTGCTCGATCACCACCAGGGTATTTCCCCGGGACACGATCAGGTCGAACAGCTTTAACAGATTTTTGATATCGGACATGTGCAGACCCGTGGTGGGCTCGTCCATCACGATAATGCTTCCTTTTTTTCCCAAATGTTTCGCCAGCTTGATCCTCTGCCGCTCGCCGCCGGACAGCGTGCTGAGGGGCTGCCCCAGGGTCAGATAGGACAGGCCCACCTGCTGCATTACCTTTAAATGCCTTCTGATCTTCGGCTCCTCAAACACCTCAAGGGCCTGGGAGGCGGTGAGCCCCAGAAGCTCCACGATATTTTTCCCCTTATAAGTGCAGGCCAGGGCCTCCTGGTTGTAGCGAAGTCCGCCGCAGGCCTCGCACTCCGTCACGACGGGGTCCATAAACGCAAGCTCCGTCACGATCACACCCTTTCCGCCGCACACCGGGCAGGCGCCCGCAGAATTAAAGCTGAACAGGCCGTCGGACTTGCCGCTCTCCCGCGCCATCAGCTTTCGAATCTCATCGAAAAATCCCAGATAAGAGGCCGGAGTAGAGCGGTTGGTGGCGGTAATGGGCCCCTGGTCGATCATCACCACGTCCTGCTCATACTGTCTGGCGAACACCTGGGTGATCAGGGTGCTCTTCCCGGACCCCGCCACACCGGTCACCACCGTCATGATCCCCAGCGGAATGTCCACATCCACGGACTTCAGATTGTGCAGGCTGGCCCCACGCACGGGTAGGCTGCCGGCAGGGCGGCGCGGGTTCTCCTTGACCGGCAGGGACTCCCGCATGGCATTTCCCGTCAGGGTGCCGGATTTCAGCAAATCCTCAAAGCTGCCCGCAAACACGATCTCGCCCCCGTTCTGCCCGGCCCGTGGCCCCACGTCGATCACATAGTCCGCGATGGAAATCACATCCCGGTCGTGCTCCACCACAAGAACCGTGTTCCCCTTGTCCCGCAGCTGCCGCAGCAGATTGTTCATGCGGTAGACGTCCCGCGGGTGCATCCCCGCGCTGGGCTCGTCAAAAATATAGGTCAGCCCGGTCAGGCTGCTGCCCATGTACCGGACCAGCTTCAACCGCTGGGCCTCCCCGCCGGACAGGGACGGCGTCTCCCGGTTCAGATGCAGGTAGGGCAGACCGATCCCGATCATCCGGTCCAGCCCCTCCGCCAAGGTCTGCACCAGCACGTCCACCGTCGGGTCTGTGATCTGCAGCAAAACCTCGCGGAGCCGGGTCAGCTCCATCTCACACATGTCCGCGATGGAATAGCCGTTTATCTTACAGCTCAGAGCCGTCCGGTTCAGACGCTTCCCATGGCACTCCGTACACTCCATCCCGGCGATCATGCTCTGGGACTTCTCCCTGGTATGCCTGCTCTTATTGCTGATATCCCGGTTCAGCAGCGTTTTCGTATATTTGTGGTACAGGCCCGTCACCTTGGGATTCTCCGGCTCCCCAGCGCCGTCCCTGGAACCGTACAGCAGCAGGTTATACTCTTCCTGAGTGTACTCCCTCACCGGCTTGTCCAGATCGAACAGGCCGGAGGCGGCGTACTGCTTCCAGTACCAGGAACCCGGGCGGAACAAGGAATCCTTGATGCAGCCCTGGTTCCAGGACTTGTCACGGTCGATCATCGACTCCACATCCAGCCTTGTAATCGTTCCCAGCCCCGAACAGGTCTTGCACATCCCGTTGGGATCATTGAAGGAAAAGCAGGAAGCCGTGCCCACATAGGGTCTACCGATCCGCGAAAACAGCAGCCGCAGGCTGGAGTACAGGCCGCTGATGGTGCCCACCGTAGAGCGGGCATTTCCGCCCAGGGGCGACTGATCCACCACCACGGAGGCCGTCAGGTTGTCGATGCGCTCCACCGCCGGTTTGGGATATTTAGGAAGTCGCGACCGCACGAACGCTGGGTAGGTGGCGTTCATCTGCCGTTGGGACTCGGCTGCGATGGTGTCGAACACAATACTGGATTTCCCGGAGCCCGACACCCCCGTAAACACCGTGATTTTCTCCTTTGGAATCCTGAATGTAACATGCTTTAAATTATTCTGGGTCAACCCGTGCACGATCATATCTTCCATCCGTCTATACCTCATTTCTTTATTCTGATTGGTCAGCTGTACGTTACAGCATAACATAGTAAGGCGGCGCATTCATGATATTTTTTGTTGATTTCGGCATGATAGAAGGATAGAATGTTAATGGAGAAGGGAGGCGGCGGATTGAGCCATCTGACCCCGCTTGAGCGGGCAATCGAATACATCGAAACACATCTGGATGAAAATATTGACCTGGGCGACGTGTCCAGGGAAATGGGGTACTCCTATTACCACATGACGCGGATGTTCTCCGCCGTGCTGGGCGAGCCGGTGGGCCGCTATATCAGCCGCCGCAGGCTCTATCGGGCCGCCCGGCAGCTCGTAAGCTCCGACCGGCGGATCATCGACATCGCCCTGGAAAGCGGCTTCCAGTCGCCCGAAGCCTTCAGCCGGGCCTTCAAGGCGGCGTTTAAAACCACCCCGGCGGACTACCGCAAAGCGGGCCTGGACCTGGTGGCAACGGCCAAGCCCCGGCTGCTGCCCGTGGACGTCCCCCATATCGCCGCCGGCATTTCCCATTCCCCGGAAATCCTTCAGATGACGGAGGAAATCAAAATAGCCGGTCTGCGTGGCGCCACCTCCATTTCCCAAAACCGGATTCCCCGGCTGTGGGATCAGTTTCTGCGCCTTCACAGGGATCTCTACGAGCTGACCGAAACCGCCTACAGCATCTGCGAAACCCGGCAGACCGTCTACGCGGAGGACGGGGACGTGACCTTCTCCGTGATGGTGGGAAGCCCTGTCCCCGATTTCAGCAACCTGCCGGAAACGCTGGCCCATACCACCCTGCGCCCCGGAAAATACGCCGTTTTCACCCACCGCGGCAGCCTGGACAAGCTGCTCCAGACCTACCAGTACATTTACGGCACCTGGCTGCCGTCGTCGGGCCGGCGGCTGGACGACCGGGAGGACTTTGAGGTTTATGAGCGGAAGGTGCTGGCGGTGGAGGACCCGGAAAATGAAGTGAAATTATATATTCCGATTCTTTAAAAAGGGCGGGGTCTCCCCCGCCCTTGAAGCGCAGATCCCATCGGGATCACAGTCAGATATCCGCCGTTCTACGCCCGTTTCCCCTTCTCACTCTCATAAAACCGCAAAAACTCCTCACGGTTATCGGCAAAAAGCTTTTCCAGCTCATAGGACAGCTGGAACGGATCGTAATCGCTGAAAACATTGGGTATGTACCGGTCAATCTGTGCGGAAATCCGCTGGACATGCTCAACATCGACTCCAACCACCCGGAAAATCTTCTTTTCCGTGAAAATCAGCAGCTGCACGATGAAGGATCCCCCTTTTTGTCCAACCTGGGCGCAGATCCAGTAGATTTTATCCCTGGGGATCGCCGTCACCTTCAGATTGCCGTCAAAAATCAGCAGATAGGAGGGCAGCAGGACAACCCGCTCTCCGTACGGCTTCTTGCCCTCCTCAAAATGATAAATATATTCGTCGACCAGAATCTTGCCCTCCGAGGCCTCCCGGTTAATCCGCCCGGCCACCGCCTCTTTCGTGTCCTCATTGAAGGGAAGCGCCAAATTCTCGCCGTTCCTGGCCGTCCGCCTGGCTTTGAACAATCTCACAACCACCGCAACCAGCATAACCCCCACCAGAATCCCCAGATAGACCAGCACCTGCCTGCTGGACGGATCATTCATATCAAATGAATCCTTCATCAGGACATAAAGCAGAGCCAGAAGGCCTGCCAATAAGGTCAGCCCGCCGAATACCTGTTTTTTGGCGGAGCGGTTTGCGCGGGTTGATTCCTGTTCTAAAAAGTTTTGGGACATAGTAGTGTTCTCCTATTCGCTGTATTTTCCGTCCTCATTTGCATGAAAGCCGATCAGCCCTTGCCATGAAATCAGTCCAGTAATATTTTACCATATTGTCCCTGTCATTGTCATCCGAAACAGAACTTCGTCTGTAAAAAACGGCGCGCATCTTTGTCCAAAATCCGCCCGGTCCGGTATAGATTCCTTTCCTCTACAAATAATAGTTCCAAATGATAACGGAGGTATTGCAATGAAGGCAATCGTATATGACGGAATACAAAAAGTGGAATGCCGCAACGTGGCAGATCCCGGGATTGAGAAGGAGGACGATGTGGTGGTAAAGGTCACCTCCACGGCCATCTGCGGATCGGACCTGCACCTGGTGCACGGTCTGGTAAAGGGAATGTACGACGGGTACATTTTGGGCCATGAGACCATGGGAATCGTGGAGGAAGCCGGAAAAGGCGTGAAAAACTTAAAGAAAGGCGACCGGGTCGTGATCCCGTTTCCCGTGGCCTGCGGACATTGTGAATTCTGCAGCCGCGGAGAATACAGCCAGTGTGACAACTCCAACGACTACGGCGAGGCGGGCGGCCTGCTTGGCTACAGCAAATACCACGGAAACTACGCAGGCGGGCAGGCCGAGTACATCCGGGTGCCCTACGCCAACGTTGGGCCGAAAAAAGTGCCCGAGGGCCTCACCGACGAGCAGGTGCTCTTTGTGACGGATGTCCTGCCCACCTCCTACTGGGGAACCGAAATCGCAAATGTGAAGGCAGGGGACACCGTGGTGGTGCTGGGCTGCGGGCCCATCGGGCTGATGACCATCAAGTGGTGTATCCTGAAAGGCGCGGGGCGCATTATCGCGGTGGACCACGTGAATTACCGCCTGGAACACGCCCGGGGCTACGGCGTGGAAACTCTGAATTTTGAAGACTACGAGCAGGTCGGGGCATATATAAAAGAAATCACCCACGGCGGCGCTCATTCCGTTATCGACTGCGTGGGCCTGGACGGGAAAACCTCTGTCGTGGAGAAAATCGAAACCGCCCTCAAATTGCAGGGCGGGTCCAAATCAGCCATCGAGACCGCCTCCCAGTGCGTCCGAAAAGCCGGAACGGTGGCCCTGGTGGGCGTGTACGGCGATAAATATAATAACTTCCCCCTCGGAAACTTTTTCTCCAAAAATATCTCCCTGAAAATGGGCCAGTGCCCCGCCACCCGGTATGTGGATCTGATGTTGGAGAAGATTCAAAAGGGAGAGATCGACGCCACAGATATCATTACCCACAGGCTTTCACTGGAGGAAGGGAAGCATGCTTATAGTATTTTTGATAAGAGGGAGGATCACTGTATTAAGGTGATTTTGAAGCCGTGAGGCGTAAAAAAACCATGCGATTGTTTAACACACACAATCGCATGGTTTGCTCCGTCACATGCGGAGTCGAATACGTTTTTCGTCCGGAGTCAGACTCTTTTTTTCCGCCACATAATCTCTCAAGGCATTCGTCATCGTAATACCGGTTTCTTTCCCGTCAAATTTCCCCTCCGGGAAGGCTCCCCTGATATAGGAAATGGTATACAGAGCATCCGGCTGCAATTTGCTGCCGTCCTCCATTGTCACGTCCGAAACACGTTTGCCCTCGTCATTCTCCAAATGGTACGTGAGCTTTAAACCGGAAACGGCAAACGGATGAAACCGGCTCACCGCCCCGTCCTGCTGCTCTTTTTCCGATGTTGCGCCATACTCCAGCAGCGACAAAAGTTCGTTTCCTGTCACGGAAACAGACATGCTCATGAGCGGCGTATCCGTCCGAACCTGTGTCATACGGGCGATATCATCTTCGGTGACGGGACCTTTGTAAAGCTTTGTCCTGACTCCTCCCGCGGGATCGTAACCGTTCACCTCCGATACGCCAACGATGGCAATATCCGTGCCTGCGGCGGCGCGCAGGGCATCCGCTTTCAGACAGCCCGCCTGCCATATGGTGAAATCCGCCTCCGCCTCTCCGAGCGCCTGTACCGGCGGAGGTCCCTGCTCCAGAATAAGGCTGCAGCGGTCCAAAATCGCTTTGCTGTCCGTCTCCCCCCGTATGAAAGCCCCGATCTCTGTCCCCAGTACGGACGTAAACATATCATACGTGGGCCTCATGATATAGCGTCCGCTCTCGATCTGCGTGCGGACCTGCTCCAACACCGGATCGTCCGGAATCTCAGCTCCGAGGGTGGCGGGCATCATCCCAAGCCCGTCCTCCACCAAAAGCTTCTGTCCCTCCTCCGAGGCGATAAAATCCAGAAGCTCCATTACAGCTTTCTGTTTCTTCTCATTTCCCGGCTGCTTCAGCTCTTTGTTCGCCCCGAAAAAGTATCCCAGGTTTAAAAGCCATCCCCGCCCATCCGTCATGCTGAAATGCGGCATGAAGCAAAATTCATCCCCGCCTGTGTTCAGCAGCCGGATGTGGTCGATTTCGCCGCTGCCGATGGCCACCTCCCGGCCGGCCATCGCCTCCATGTTCGCGTTGAACGGAACGCTCATATCTTCCACCCGTACCGCCCCAATATCGATCAAACGCCGCATGTCCTGGAACGCGGTCTCCATGGGCTCTAAGGAGACCGCTTCCCCCGCCATGAGTTTATTATGCCAGTTCTGCCCCTCCACCTGCGTCAGGGTGTCCAGCGCGGAAAAGACGCTGTACTGGTATATCTGGAAGCTCTGCGACGCGGAATCAAAATAGCTGTTCCGAAATCCCCGGATTCCGGTCTGATCGATTTTCTGGCTTAAGGCCAGAAGCCCTTCGTAGTCCTCGGGAACCGTCCACCCCTTCTCCTCAAACAGCGTTTTATTATAAATATTGCAATTAAAGCTCAACGGCCCCGGAATCAGGGTGATATGTCCGTCCGAGTCCGACTGAAGCACGTTGGCGTTAAAATTTGCGGGAAATTGCTGGGTGGACAAATCCATCAACTGACCGGACATATCAATTTTGGGAATATGACCCGCCTTCACCATGATGATATCCCCGAAATCATTGTGCCCGATGCGGGCAATGTGCTCGCTGATTCGATATTGGCCCGTATAACAGTCCTGCACCAGCCTGATCTCCGGAAACCGCTCCTCTGCGGCTGCGGCGAAGTGATCCAGTCTGGAATTGCAGGTGACGGTTATGGTCAGCCGTTCCGGATCGGACTGTGGTATTCCCAGCATATTTTCATCAACGCCGGCCGCCTTTGCCGAACACCCCGCAAGCACTCCCACCGCGGCCAGCAGCCCTAAGGCTGTGAAAAAGCGTTTTTTATAATCCTTCATTTTCGCCCCATTTCTGTTCTGCAATCTGTGTATTTTTTCTGATTTCCTTCAACACCGCGGTCATATCAAGTGGTTTGGCAAAATGCGCGTTCATCCCCGCGCGCTTGGCCAGCTCAATATCTTCGGCAAATGCATCCGCCGTCATTGCGAAGATCAACACCCGGCGCGCGTCTGCCCGTTCCATCTTACGGATGGCTTTTGTCGCCTCGTATCCGTTCATGACCGGCATCTGGATATCCATAAAAATCATGGCATAATAACCGGCCGGCGCATTTTCAAAGCACTTCACCGCCTCCTGCCCGTCGTGCGCCACGTCCACCACCGCGCCTGTATAAGACAAGATCTCCTGGGCGATCTCCAGATTAATCTCATTGTCATCCACCAGCAGAAGCCGTTTGCCTGACAGCGCGTTTTGCTCCAACTCCTCCCTTGGCGGTTCCAGGTCGTTGCGGAAATAATATTTCTGAATACTATGATAGAGCGTTGACTTAAAGAACGGCTTTTGGATAAATCCGTTGATGCCCGCCTCCCCTGCTTCCACTTCTATGCCGGACCAGTCATAGGCGCTGATAATCAGGATCGGAACCTCCTCGCCTACCACCTCCCGAATTTCTCTTGCGGTATCGGTTCCCTCCAAATCCGGCATCCGCCAGTCCAAAAAGATCATGTGATATTCGGTTCCATTTTCAGCAGCCGCCCTTGCCAACTGGACCGCCTCCCTGCCCCCGTATGCGACGTCCGCCTCTGCGCCCAACTCCCTCAGATAGCCGGCCGCCGAACGGCAGGTGTCCGGATCATCATCCGCTACCAATATGCGGATCGCCGGGAGCTTCATCTCCTCCGGCGCTCCGGCAACCGGGAGATCCATCTCCACGGTAAACACGCTTCCCTGCCCCAGTTCGCTCTCGACCGCGATGGTGCCTCCCATCATGGTCACAATCATCTTTGTTATGGCCAGACCCAGGCCGCTTCCCTCAATTTTATCGATCTTGCTGTCCCGCTCTCTGGTAAACGAGGAAAACAGGTCCTTCTGAAATTCCCTGGAAATGCCGATACCTGTATCCGCCACTTTAAACATGAGGTGGACAAACTGATCATCCGCTGCGGGTTCTTCTGTCACATCCAGGCTGATGCTGCCCCCTTCGGGAGTAAATTTCACCGCATTGCCCATTAAGTTGATCAGGACCTGATTCAGGCGGAGCGAATCAAAAATCAGGCGCTCATGCCGGATATTGTGCAGCCGGATATTAAATACCTGCTTTTTAGAAAAGACTGTTGGCTGGGTAATGCTCACCAGGTTCTGCATCAGCTCCACCAGCGACGCCGTATCGTTATTCAGAACCATTTTACCGCTTTCAATCTTGGACATATCCAGAATGTCATTAATCAGCCCCACCAGCAGACGGCCGGACAAATCGATTTTTTTCAGGCAGTCCTTCACCTTCACCGGTTCCTCTAAATGCTCCTGCGCGATTTTTGTCATCCCGATAATGGCGTTCATCGGCGTCCGGATATCATGGGACATATTGGAAAGGAACCTGCTTTTCGATTGATTGGCGTTCTCCGCCGCCTTGCGCGCCGCCTCCTCCGCTCTCAATACCTTCCTGGCCGAATCCGAATAGATCAGGACAAACGCGATCACAACCAGGGCGCCGATCAGAAGCATACACAGAAACGTAATCATTGACGTCCGCATCAAACGTCCGCTGACCACGTCCACCGGCACCATAGTGACCAGCTGCCAGTCGTCCACGTCCACCGGCGTATGGTTTAAATAATACTCCCGGTCCCCCAGGTGCACCGTCATCAGTTCCTGCTCGCCGCTCCGGATATGATCCCGGAGCGCGGCAAGGGAGCCGCGCTTAAACTCAGCCTCCCCCAGACTGTTGAGCAAATTATATCCGGATATGGTATTTTCCTGGCTGGAGCGGAAAAGCGCAACACCGTCCTGGCGCGTGATGTACATCATTACTTCCCCGTTGTAGGCCTGGATATTCAGCATGTCAAACAGATTTTTGCTGTTATAGACCACGCCCAACGCGCAGAATGTCTTCTCACCGATGACCTGACGGTCGATTGGTATCAGAAAGATCAGCTGGTCCTCCGTCGAGAACATATTGTCGAGAATAATAGGCTGCCTGTCCGTGAGCAGCTTGACCGTAACCTCCCTGTTTGAGAGCAGGGAAACGGATTTCTCCCTGTCGTAGTACATTGCGTCCTCATCCACCAGACACAGGGAATCAAACCCAAAATCCTCCTTTTTATCCTGGATATAACCGCTCAATACCGTCCAATCGTCGCTGGATAAATCTATAAAATACCGGTAAAATACGTCCAGCATGTTCCACTGGCCGCGGGACTGCTTTTCAATGGAGGAGGCAATCTGTCCGGATAACTCATCCAAATGCTGAGATCCTTCCTCGTACGCAGTCTGACGGATCAGCATGGCATTGAAACTAAGCGTGATGATTACAAGAATACCAAAACCGATTACAAGAATTTTTCTCCAATATTTCTCAAAAAATGTTTTCATAATATCCGTTTCCAATCTGTCGTTTTCACTTAACCGGCCGCAGCCGCTTATTTCCCGCCGCCAAAATCCTGAAACACCCTTTTCCACAGTGCCGATCCGTCATACACCCTGTCGGCGATCTCCAAATACCCCAGCTGTCCGCACTCCCGGAGGACCAGGCCGTGCACATACCCAAACATCGCCGCAGCCTTTTCAGAGAACCGTCTGCCGTCTCCCTGAATCAGGCATTCCACCGCCTCCACCGCCTGCCGTTGAATCGCACGGCTTTCGAAAGACTTGTGGCGGGTCACCAGTTTAGGGATACAGCGGCCGATATGGTAATTCCTGGAAGCCATCCGGTAAATCTCTTTCAGCGGAGCATACTGAATATAATCCGTAATAAACTCCAAAAGCGTCATGGGCGTAATTTGATACAGGTATTCTTCATTCCAGAGCCGTTCCATCTTCCGTAATAACGCCCCCGCCGCTTCTGCAGGAATCCATTCGGCGGCATGTTTCGCCACTTTATCGATGGTGAAATCCAGAAGTTCCAGACTGTCCAGGAACCGCCGCAAATGACAGCCGATCAGATCGGGAGCAATTTTCACGTTCTTAAGCCCCGTCAAATCCATCGACACATAGATTCCGCACCCCCGTTTTGCCGTCACGATCCCCCATTCCCGCAGGACGCGGATCGCCTTTGCAGTTGTATCGCTGCTGACGCCGTACTTCATTTGCATCTCTTTGTGGGTCGGCAGCTGGTCGCCCGGCTGGTAGCGGCCAATGGCAATCAAACCGATAATATCCATATACACATGGGAATACCGTTCCTCCGCGCTGCGCAGACTCTGTTCCAACCCGCAACAACCGGAACGCCAGGGCGCATCCGGCCGCTTCCGGTAATGCGCCTCGATCCGGCGCTTGTCTGCGCCGAATCCATACAGGCCGGACATACTCTCCAGCAACGCCTCTTTTGAATATCCTTCTCCGCCCGCCGTCCGCACAAAGCTCCTGAGAGCGTTCCAATAAGCCTCCCGCATCTCCAAAGGTCCCGGCAGCGGCTCAATATAAAAAAATCCCAGGCTTTTGACCGCGTGCAGGATCAAATCATTCTCGTTCCGTGCAACAAAAAATCGCCAAAAGTAATGAGACAGCCGCCAAAACTCGGTAGCGCGAGAAGGGTTCATCCTTTCGATGATGGCTGCCGGGATTTCCCAGTCCTCTCTGGCGCACCGGGCAATCCCGTGTTCAATCACCGGATCACAAAACAGACGGCCGGTGTTAAAAATATCCTTGGGCACCTCCGTGCCTTCCTGCAGAGTCTCCGTCGCATATTCGCAGCCGGCCAGCGCAGCGTTTCTCACAACCGGGCGTTTTCCCTGCCGCGTCTCAATCAGCCCCTTTTCCTGCATTTCCTCCAACACCCGGCGCACTGTTTTCTCCGACACCTGGAATTCCCTGCACAGTTTTGCACGGGACGGCAGGCTTTTACCCTCCGGCAGAAGTCCGCATTCGATTTGATTTTTCAACAACTGATAGATTCTCTGATACAGTACAATATCGTTTTTCATGCCGCCGCCTGTCTCTCTGTGCGCAAATTCCATTTTGTCCTTAACCAACTTGGCACCTATACAGAATTATTATAATAGAAAGAGGATATAGAATCAACTTAAATCTGACCCTATATCCCCTATATCTTCTTTCCCCCTCCCAAGCCGCACCCTTGAGTGCCGCCCGGAAATCCGGTTCGTTTTCGGAAAATTCTGACCTGCGTCAGAAAACGCAAAATCAAATGCCGATTTTCTGCATCCGTTTCGTAATTTCGCCAACCCTGTTATCAAAATCCCGTTCCGTAAACTTGGATAATCTGCACTCGTCAACGATTTCCCCATCGCACAGAAACAGAACCCGCTCAGTCCTGGCCGCTATGTTCGGATCGTGCGTAACCAGAAGTATTGCGATGCCATCCCGGTTGATTTTTGTAAAAAGTTCCATAATCTCTTTTGCCGTCTTTGTATTCAAAGCGCCGGTCGGCTCGTCGCCAAACACGATCTCCGGCTCGCTCATCAGGGCGCGGCAGATGCCCGCCCGCTGGAGCTGGCCGCCGGAAGCCTGGGTAATGTCCCTCTCCGCCAAATCCCCAATCCCCATCTGCTCCATCAAATCTCTGGCTTTTTGATTCAGTTGTCTCACGTTCCTGCGCCGGTCCCGCATCTGGGGTAACATAATATTGTCCAGCAGATTGAGGTTTTTCAGCAGGGCGGGCTGTTGGAAAACAAACCCCATTCTGCTTCTGCGGAGATCCGACAATGCATCGTCCGATAAACCGGACAGTTTCCGTCCCTCAAAACTCACTTCCCCGCCGTCGATTCCGTCCATTCCGCTCAGGGCATAAAGCAGCGTGGACTTTCCCGAGCCGGAAGGGCCCATGATGGATACAAACTCGCCGCTGCCGATTGTTACGGACACCCCGTTTAAGACCCTGTGTTTTTCTCCCCCCACACCGTAGGATTTTATGATATTCTGACCGGATAATAATTGTTTCATGGCTTACTCCTTTATGGATTGGCATAATTTCACGTCGCCTGCATGAGCAGTTCCCCACACGGTCGCAAGCAGACCGGAACATACCAAAATCAGCGGGGAAAACAAATACGTGGACAGCGGATTTATGGTAAAACGGAATGTCGCGGCTCCCAAAGAGGAGACGGCTGCACCGGACATTTTTTCTCCCACGGTCCCCGCCAGTATGGTTCCCAAAAATATTCCAACCGCCAGTATCAAAAACGCGCGCCAGGCATACTGGCGCTGTATATCTGAGCCGGTAAATCCGACGGCCCGCAGCACGGCAATGGAATACCGGTCCTTTGCAGCCAGCAGCTTCACAAACAATAAGGTTACTAATAACACTATAACCGATGAGACAATGCCGGCAATCCGCGACGCCGCCTGCACGGATCGAAGCGTTCCTCCAAAGGTCTGCGCCATGTATTTGTCTATGCTAGAAACTTTTGCGTAGGAAAAATGGGCCGCATACTCCGCAATTTTGTCAGGCAGCCGGTCTTTTCCGGCCAAATCCGCGCACACCAGACTCCATACCGGTTCCGTGCCGGTATCTGTAAACACTGCCTTGGCGGTCTTTCCTCCATTGGTGATGTCGGAATAGATCCCGCAGACCGTCAGCTGTTTTTCCCCGGTGGAAGTCAACAACGTAATACGCTCACCCACGCGCTTTTCCAATTCGTCCGCATAGATGGCCGATAAGGCTATTTCAGTTTCCTTAACCGGCAGGCGTCCCTCCGCATATTGAAGCGGAAACACGGAATGATCCCCCAGTTCCACCTTCAGATTCTCGGTTTCTCCACGATCCAGTTTGACCGGGAAAATCTTTGAGACAAACAGGGCGTAATCTGCAATTTCCGGATCATTTTCCATATACCGGCCAATGTCCTGCGTCTTTTCGCCGATCTGCCCGGTCTGCTGAATATCCATGCGAAGGTCGCAATTTCCCACCCCAATGTAGGTGACAAAATCATCCCCGGAAATCGTATGGTACAAATTCTGCGGTACAACCATAATAAAGCTCGCCAGAATGATCACCGCCACCATCGTACCATAGAGCCGTTTTCTTGCCAGAACGTCCTTCAGGCCAAGAATAAAGTTGCAGGAAACCACACGGCTTTCAGACAGCCTGACAATCCGGGAGCTGTGACTGGAATCGTCCTGTGCGCCAAACCGGATTGCCTGCACGGCAGATATACAGCGAAACCGCCGGAGGCATCCGTTTACATAGAGCAGAATCAGCAAACATACAATCCCAGCGCCAAGGCCGCCCAGCAGCAGCGCCCGGGCCGGACTCCCGCTGCCGCCTAAATTCAGGCGGATTCGTTCCAGCAAGGCGTCTTTGAACAGAAGGGAAAGCATAAATCCAAAGCCGCTTCCAATGGCCACCATGACTGCATAGATTGCCAGATAGATTCCCCTGATCTCCCATATCCGCATTCCGATTGCCTTCATAACTCCGATTTCCCGGAAATCGTCCTCGATCTTCGCCAGGAGCGTAAAGCGGACGCATAACAGCGAAACAGAGACTACCAGGAGCCCGATCAGGACAAGGATTGCGATCATAATGCCGTCTGAAATAGCGCTGATCATCTGAAACAACGGCCATGTGAGCGCAGGCCCGTTGGCCGGAAGTCCTGCGGCGCTGTAAGCGGTCTCAAAAGCGCTCAGTTTTGACAGGTCATGCAGGCGGAATTCGATTAAATATTCCACATTCCCAAACGGCGCAAGCCGGGCATAATCCGCTTCGTTTATCAGAAAGCGTTTGGAAGAAGCCAGGGTAGAATTCATCTGGGAATCCCGGATAAATCCCGCAACGCGAAAGGTTCTTCCGCACAGGACCGCCGGATCGCCCACGTTCGCAGTCCCGTCCCGCAAATAACAGACGGGCACATATACTTCGCCGGGCTGTGGTTTCACCGGTTGATTCTCCATATCCAGCAGAAAATCAAACCGGCTGCTTTGGGTGCAAAAACCGTTGTCCTGCACGCTGTCCGTAAGTCTGTTTCCGCCCAGAATAAGCTCGGTATTATCCACATTCAAAAAGGGGATTACCTGAAAATCCGCCACGTTCCTGTTATTGTCTGCAAAATCCTCCAGGCCGGCCATATCAACCGCCCCTGTATGCATCTGCATAAAATGGGGTGTTTTTGCATCCGCCATGAGCCGGTCCACCGCGCCAAACAGATTTACCGTGAGGATTGCCGCAAGTGACAACAACATGGCGGCCACGGAAATAAAAAGAATTGTGATCAGCGATACCGCTCTGTTCCTCACAAGATCGTTCCAGATCATTTTACGTGTCATAAAGACCCCCGCTTTCCAGATTGCGGATGGACTTCATGCAAAACAGCAGGCCGGACGTGACGCAAAGCAGCAGGCCGGCAAGAATCATAAGAAAGCCGATGCCCCGGCCCGGTCCCGTGCCAATGATTTTCCCAACGTTTTCGGAAAGCGCGCCGCCGTCCAGAAGCAGAGGGGTGAACATATAATCCGCCAACAGACCGGAAACCGCATAGGCCGCCACGTATCCAAGCTGTGAGATCAGCCCAATCAGCCCCCAGGCCCGTCCCTGCAAGTCATTTTCAATATTGGTGCGCAGCAGGTAATCCAGGCTGGCGTTGGTGAACGGCAGCATCGCGAAAAAAAGAAAACCGGCCGCGCCGATAAACACAATATTTTCCCGCAGCCCGAATAGCGCCATAAAAATACCGGCTCCAAAGAGGGAAAGGGAGAGCAGCCCGGCGTATCCCTTTTTGATGCTGATTCCCCCGAGAACCGCGCTGGTTACCAGCATTCCCATCGTGATAACCGTCATCAGCGTGCCAAGGGTGGCGCTGTCTGAAAAACTTAAGACCATCGGGGAGGCGAGCGTCTGTATAACCCCCAGGCAAAAGGTAATAAGCGCACCCATGACAACCAGGGTGAGGACTCCCTTTTTACCGGCTAGCGCTTCCCAGCCGGCCTTCAGCTCGGCGGCAAAAGAGAAACCGTTCTCCGCTTTCCTGCCCGGAAGCCCCTTTTTCACAACCAATGTTGTGGCAACCGTCACAAAAAAAGTGCATATATCAAGGAACAGCAGCAGGCGGATATCGGAAATGGTGAGCAAAAAACCGGCCAGAACCGGGGAAATCAGATATTTGGCAGAGCCCGCAATCTGGACCAGACCGCTGGCCTTGCTGTACTGCTCCGGATTCAACAGCTCTGTAATGGTGGCTTTATAAGCCGGTTCCAGGAGGGACGCAAACACAGAGCTGACGGTTACTCCCACGCAGATTTGCCAAAGAAGGGCCTCCCCATGCATCAGGCTCACCAGGATGAACAGCAGCCCCACCGCGGAAAGGCTGTCTCCCAGAATCATTAAAAGCCTGCGGTCATAGCGGTCGGCCAACACCCCCGCCATAGGCCCCAGAAGAAGCGAAGGAAGGAACGCGAGCAGTGTGACTAGCGCCATCTGGGACGCTTTTCCGGTCTGCTGAAAGATATAAACGCCCAGGCCAAAGGAGGTAAGGCCGCTTCCAATCGCTGAGACAAAATCGCCGGACCAGAGCAGCATGAATTTCCCAAAGGATTTTTCTGTATTATTTTTCATTCACCCTGCCTTCCTGTAAACGCTTCTTCAAAAGCTGCAAGTTCACCTTCCCCCACGCCAAGAAGCCGTTCCAGATAATAGATAAACGCCTGGATTTTGTCCTGACGTTGCGGCTGCTTCAGTTCAAACACGTTGTCATCCAGCATAACATCCAAATAACACAGCGCCATCTCCATGCCTTCCAAAGGATACGCGGTATCAAAAATCCCCTGTTGGACCCCCTCGGTTACAATATCGGCCAAAATCGGCGGAACCTCCTGGAAAATGATCTTTTTCGTTTTTTCATGCATCAGTGTATTCTGGGGCTTGTGCAGCTGCTCCATCATCGTTTGCTCCTCCATTTGCTCTGTATCCACATGAAGGGCCAGAATGGTTCGGATCATCCGCTCCTTGACCGGAACACTTTTATCATCTGCTATTTTTTTTGCACTCAAAAAGATATCGTCGGTTTGCCGTTTAATCAGCGCATTCAAAATATCTTCTTTGGATTTGTAATGATGGTAAAGGGTTCCCTTTGCGATCCCCACCGCATTCATAATATCGGTAACGCTTGTATTTTCATATCCTTTTTCTGTAAATAATATCCCGGCTGCGTCCAAGATCTCGTTTTTGCGAATATCGGCTTCTTTTATAATTCTCATGGGTAGACTCCTTTTCTCGACCGACCGTCGGTCTATTAATAAGAATAGCATGGTCGGGGATGGATGTCAAGAACAATAACCGCAAAATCGACAGCCTGTCCATTCCGTTCTATATCATCACCCTACGGTTACAACCCCTCCATGCGCTTCGACATAACCGCCGCCGTCACGCACACCGGGTAAACCTTCGTCGCCGTGAACACCGCGTCCAGCACCGGATTAAGCGGAATCAGCATCGCAATCATCGCTTCCGCCGGCAGCCCGAACGGCTCCAGCAGCAGCGCGATCAAATAGGACGACGCCATAATATCGGAATAACTGGTGGACAGCAAAAACGTGATCAGAAACGCGGTCGCAATGGTGCCGGGCTGCAGCGTAACACCGTATATCGATGCCGCCCCCACAAAGCTCAGCGCAAGCAGTATCACCCCATCATAATTGAACAGCGAAATACTGATTGGGAGAATCGTGTTGGTCACATCCCGGTTGATTTTGTGATGGTTATGCAGGTTATCAATCAGATAGGGAATCGTAGGGATCGCATCCCCTGTGGCGAACGCCATATACAGAGGCTTCCCCATGGCCTTCAAATGCGCGCGGACGCCGGTCCCCGTCACCAGGCACATCACCGTCATGGACACAACACAGATCATCAGACAGATTCCAATGGTCATAAACAGCAGCCGCACCAGCGAAAGCAGCACATCCATCCCCAGCGCAGAAATCTGCACAGAGATAATACAGAAAATAGCTGGCGCCAGAAAAATCATAATGAAGTCGAAAATCTCCATAAAAATGTGATTCACCGCCTCGCAGAGATCCATGACCAGCTCTTCATTTTTCGGCGGCAGCGTCACCGTGGCAATACCGAGCACGATGGAAAAAAACACCACCTGCAGCACATTACTCTGGGATAACGCCCGGATAATATTGTCCGGGAAAATGTTCAGGATCATTTCCCCGATGGTAATCGTCTCAGGGTGTTCCGGCCGTATGTAACTGCTGATTTCCCGGATCATGGAATTGATCCCGGCCTCGCCCTCGATCAGCAGCTTGCTGGCCGCCAGCTGAAAATCCTTTTGCTGGAAAATAGCTCCCCGCAGCAGCCAGCTGACCCCCGCCGTAATCCCGAAAACCGCCGCCACAATCACAACGCTGGTCACCGCGGCCCGGCCCAGGAATTTTCCTCCCACCTTCGCCTTCAGGACATTGTGAATACTGATGGTCAGCATTGTGGCGATGATCGGGAGCATACACAGCTCCAGCATCGTCAGAAAAATATCTCCAAATACTTCCAACACCCCGATAAACGGCGGCTGTAATATCCCAACCAGGATTCCCAACGCAAACAAAACAAACAGCAAAACCGGACTTCTGAGAATTTTCCCCATCTTCATACCCGCCCTTCATCAGAAGCATTCCGGGAAATCCCGGATCAAATCGTCCAACACATAGGAATAACAGTTCACCATCAAATACGCGTTGATGCACTCCAAAAGATCCTCCGAACCGTCTGCCACCGCAACGCAAATATAATCCCGGAGGTCCTCCACTGTATAGATCGTGGTATACAAGGAAACCTCATAATTCTTCATGATGGCCTGGACAAAGGTCAGATCGTCATAGACCGCCGCAAACACCTCTTCCCCGACCACGGCCTCGACCATCGAAGGGATATCCTCATACACCCGGATATCCGCCTCCGGGAAATTCCGCCTCACAAAGCTCTCATAGGAAGTCCCCTCAACCGTCCCGATCACCGCCCCCGGCTCACGCATATGGTCGTAGGGGTAATCCGCCACGCCGTATTGGGCCGCCAGCTTTTTGTTCACCAAAAACGACTGCCGCAGCGTCACATAGGGAGTCGAAAACGACACCCCCATGGCCCGCTCCGGCGTCATGCTGAACTTGGACGCCACCATATCATACCGTCCCTGGGCCAGATTCTCATAAAGCTCCTGATTCGACCGCGCCGTGCGGTCGATCACCAGCTTCACGCCAAAGGTATCTGCGATCCCCAGCGAAATCTCCACATCCAGCCCATCCATGGAGCCGTCACCCGTGTGGTAAAAGAAGGGGGGCCTGTCCTCCTCCAGCATGCCGACTACCAGGGAATCTTTTTCGAGGAGTTCTGCCACAAACGGTTTGTCATACTCCTGGGGCAGGATTGGCTGCCGCCCTTCCTGGGACAGGTCCAGTGAACTGTGTAAGGCGATTGTTGCGATCTCCGCTGTCTCTGCCGGGCTTTCTGCCTTTGGGGCGGAAGCGCAGGCGGAAAGAAGGGGGATGAGGAATAAGACGAGTGTCAGAAGTAGTTTTTTGTTCATAGGAACCCCCAATCCACAATTACACAACGTTACTCTTTCGCTTTCTTTTTTCGCTGCCTGTCCTCATACATGTCATGAATCCACTCTCTCACAGGAAGCTTCCACTGTTCCCTGGGATTCGGAATATTTTTAATCAGACTTTTGGGATTTAACCCCAGTTCTTTCGCCATCTGTATTTCCTTCTCCCCAAGCCTGCATTTTTTCTTAGCTTCAGCCCATAATTCCGGTTTATATGCCATAGAATCTCCATTCTGCGGTTATATCGTTATAATAATCAACCAGCATACCGGCCTACCACGCGCTAGCGGTATTGGCCCATTGTAAGAATACGGCCCAAATATTCCGCCCCATCACCCAGATTTTTCCAGACGTGCATCGTCCAGTGCGATACTTTTTTCATATTTTGTCCCTTTCATACAGTGGCTTTATTCACTAATATCACTTACATGAATTGCATGAATCAGATCATTGCATTCCGTATGGGCTACCTCAAGCAGCTTACAAGTTTCGGTCTTACCAGTTCTCAATTTTCTAATCTCATCAATTTGATTATCAATGCTTTCGATTTTAGAAACGTAATTCGTATTGATAAAATCTTTCAACGAATTGTCAAACTGTGTAATTAGTCCTGAGGCTGCATCATTAAAGCCCGCCCTAAGTTTTTCGCGGTTGGTTCGCATTTCTTGCTGACGATTATCAGCATCAACATCTTCTTTTATCTGCATACCCAAGGAAAACACCACCCCAAAAACTCCAAGCACTTTACCCGCAACGTTTATACCTTTTACCCATTTGACCGCTTCCCACGGTTTAAATGAGTGTCCAAAGAAATGTCCAATATCTAAAACCAGTTGATGCATATTACTGCCAGAGAATGCCTTGAGACCAGTTGCTGTCGCATTTTCACCCATTGTATTAGTGATTATTTTATTGCTACCTTGCGTTAACACATCAGACTTAAAAAGCTTTTCTACCAACGGATTTCCGTTTTTGTATTTTTCACTTAATCTAAATTGCAATTCCTTTGAAAAATCTGTATTATAAAACTCATCAAGTTCTGCCATACAATCTTTAGAAAGTTCTTCTAATGTTGCAGTAACATCCTCTACGCATTTATTAGACATATTCTCAACATCGTGATATGCGGCTTCAATTTCATGATTTGCTTCATCTTCACAACTAAAATCATAAAGTCTGTTAGCGAGATCGCGTCCTTTATCTCTTATTGAAATTGCTGTCTCCTGGTATATAGCATTTACACGGTGATTAATTTTAAACTGACTAGAGAATAGTATTCTTCTTTCTTGAAGCAGATGTTCTTCCAATGCATCAATGTCCACATCCCCGGAAGAAGGCTGAAATTGTGTGATAGTTCTTTGTAACACACTTTCCATTTTATATAGTGAGGTTGTCAATTTTGAAGAGATCGACTTTTCTCTAACAAAGCTATTAATAGTATTGACTAAACCGGCAAAGTTGCTTCGTTCCACTAATTCAGTGACAATCTCTTCATCATCCTCATCTAAACTATCAATATAGGACTCTGCATCAATGAAGCATGTTCTCAATTGTTCTGGTGAATAAGGGGTTGTTACGATTCTTAATCCTTCGAGTTTAATGTTTCTATTTTCGATTGAATTGCCAACCGTAGCCATCTTATTTACTATGAGAATCATCTCTCCAGCTTTATCTTTTTCAAGTAATAGCTTTCGGAAATTTTGACCAATGTATGAATCAAATAGTTCATGAGTTACAACATAAACAAGCATATCGGCGTTGGAAATTGCTTCATATGATATTTCGTCATGGTCGGGTCTTAATGTTGTGTGAATACCAGGGGTATCTATCACCCTTAAACCATTCCAATCATATGTATGAGCTACCTGTGTGGTAATTTGCTCTCCTGTTTCGATGGTTTTTATTCCTGTTAAAGCTTTTAAAATAGTTGATTTTCCGGCACTGTATTGTCCGGCAAAAACCAAACTAATAGGGTTGTTACTATCGTATACACTTTTAGGTAAATCACTGGTATCTACATCGATTTCCTTAAATAGTTTTTCTATTTTGTTAAGCAAGGACTGACTTTTTTCTAACCAAACAGCAATGGTAATTGTATTATTCTGTTCCACAAGAGCCTCCGTTATTTCATTATCAACAATTCAGTTAATTGCTGAGCTAATCTCATCCTATTAAGAGTTTTTGAATCTAATTCATCTAAGGTTGCAATGTGCGCAATTCTGGGTTGATCGTTAATATATTGAATTCGAATATCTTCCTTCTGGCAACCTTTTCCGATAGCTTGTGAGAGGATTGATATTGGATTATTCGTGTTAAAAACAAACCAAACTTGTTCCTTCAAGAGGTAAGATAAATCTCTTCTAGTATCGTCAGGGAATCTTTTACCAATCTCCAACAGTATCATTATTGCATTGCCTGGAATACGTGCAACATTTGAAATATGCCATTCCAATCCCTCATAGCCAGTATAGGCCAATGCCTCTGTAACCACCATCCTATTCATTTCCGCTAGTTTTCCGTTTAATGACTTTGAAAAACTCCATTGAATTTCTGATAAAGTAAATACAGAGTTAATAGTTTCATCTAATGCGACTATAGTAGGTTCTAGCCGCTTGTTTATCAACTCATCATTAAGAACCTTATTCATATTAGTTGTTAGCTTCTTGCCCATGTTATCGAGATATGAATACAATTTGTTTTCCAACTTTCTTCTGGCATCACGTATCTTTTCCTCTCTATCAGAAAACAGGAAAGACCCCAGCCAGCCAACAAATCCTACCGCTACTCCTATCCATCCAATCGGACCGGATACAAACAAACTAGCAATCATCAATCCGCCGCTCGTAAGAATGGTTGCCCAATTCCATGCCCTTTTACCATCAAAAATGAAGGGCATTTTTATTGATTTATCAGTAAAATTAGTATATGAAAATTTCAGTTCAAAATTTATTTCACGGCATATTTCTCGTAACTCTGTTTCGCACTCGTTTGCCAATTCCTTAAGCAATTCAGATACCCTGGATTCAATATGATGCTTGTCAAGGACAGCTTTCCATTTTGTATCTGCATTTGAATTGTCATAGTTATCTTCCGCAAATGAAGCAACTTCACGTTTCAACTCTCCCACTAAACTTTTTATAAACACATCTATTCTTTTTTGGGAATCTTCTCGGAAATCATCCGTCCATTTTTTAAGTTTTTTCCGCTTTAGAACAAGAACACTTCCCTGTTCGCTGTTTTCAGAACTTTGTTTACACAACGATTCAAATGCATCGATAATAGGAACGATTACAATATCTGTAAATGACTTTAATTTATAGAATCTTCCGTTCTTTACGACTTCCTCTACGATTACTTTCTCCAGATAATCAAATCGGCTTATTCTTTGTAAATCTTCACTATGTTCTTTCCAATTGGGCTGTTGTGCTAAATAGGCAGATTTTAAATGCACATAGACAAATCTTAAGTTATTCCAGCTTTGTCCGTATTGAACACCAAAATCCACGAACTGTGCCTTAATGGCTTCTAGTCTCTCGAGTTTCATTTTCTTTTCAATATCTCGAGAGAACATCTTAAAGCTTGTACCTACATCAATATTCACTTTTGCATTTATAATGCATATAACAGGCTTTCCGAGCCTAAGAATCTTATTTAAACATTCAGCCTCACTTGCTTGTGGTGCATCATCAGTTAGTAAGAAAAGAATCAAATCTGATTTTTTAGCTGCCTCAAATGCCACCGTTTCATCTTCTTCTCCCTCAAAAGCGGCTATTCCAGGAACATCTGTTACAGTCATATTTTTATACGAATATGTTCTGACATCTCGAGTTGTTCGCTGAGCCCCCTTGCCGATTGAACCGCCATTGCCATGTGTGAGGATTTCCATCATAGTTGATTTTCCTGCCATAGTGCGTCCAAATAGAGTAATGGAAAAGTTAGCTTTTGATAGTATTTTTAAATCAGTATCAAGATGTTGTGGCATTTGCTCAAAACTATATTTAATTGATCTAAGCTGATTTGCTAATCCTTTAGCAATATCAGAATCGTTAATATTGCTGTGTTCAAGGCTGAAAATATCACCTTCGATTTTTGAAGAAACAGTTTGTATTGTGTTTTTTAATAGCTTTACAGCATCATTTGATAGCTTGTATCCTCTGTTTGCGTATGCCTTCGATTCTTTCAATGCAGCTTCAAGATTAGAATCGTCAGCATCTTTATTTAATATCATTGTGTCAACTCCAGTTCTGTTAATTTATCTTAAGGTGTTTTCAGTTTACCAACCATATAAATAAAGCAATCTGGTTAAGAGTAGTATTTAGAATGCGAGAAAAATACCCTGCCATGTTTTTGCTGCAGAGTATATCTTTTACCAAATAGTAAGGGGCTTGCCGGTTTTTATCTTTTCCCCGACAAAACTCTCATTTTCAAACTCTCCGGCGTTATCCCCTTCCACCTATCTGCGGAAACTTATCCATCTTACCTCCCCCAAAAATACAACACCCTTTTCTCCAAATAATCCCGCAAACTTACCTAGAATCAAGATTTCTGCACGAGAAGCACGGCGGTTTCAACATGTCTCGAGTGTATAAAAATGATGTCCACAGGGCAGAATTGGCCCCGGGCGGACACGCTGACCTCCCTGCCATATCCGAGTGTATGACTGGTTCTTTCATCCCACTCTTCCCCTGCATTCGAATTATATCATAGATTTATAGATTTGAAGATACCTTTCGTATCTCAGACTAAGAAATGTATTGCTGGCAAAATTAGTGCCAACACTAAAACCCTCAGAGCCGCCTCTGAAGACTTTATTCTTAGAGTAATTAATTATGTTAAGGCAACATATCATATGCCAGCTTTAATGTGTTTATGCATATATAATAGCTCTTGTCTATAATACTATTTTCATAGCAAGTAAAAGGCTGGAAAGGTAATTCTTTCGTAAGCGCCTAAATATTGGGTGTATTGTAAATCAGATTCAATTCCCCCATAATGGTAATCAGGTAGTTTTTCACTATACTTTCATTTTGGAGGACACTCATGGCCAAATACAACCCCCGCCGTTTTCAGCAAGAATGGCTCCTGCTTATTACTGAATGCCGCCAGAGCGGCATGGCTGATAATGCCTTGTATGAGCGGCAAATATCCCGCCAAGCAGCTTTTATAATGCGGTAGCCAGACTCAGGAAGAAAGCCTATGGGATTCCGGAACCAGCTGCACCATCTGATTTGTTTTATATTCTTAACATCAAAAAAGGACTATCTCGTTCATAATGATAATCCCAACTGGATAGTTTTATAGAGACCTCTTTGCTAACCTTTAACACCTCCTTAAATTAATTTTAGCTGCACGAAAATTACTGTGTTTTAAACCTTTAAAGTAGAAAAAGGCAGTCACAAACTCTTTTGTTACTGTTTGTAACCGCCTTGTATAAAAATAAACTTGAATTATTACCTAATCCTTTTGTTTAATTTCCCATGCACTCAAGCCATCAAAACGAAAACCAATCTTCACTTTTACAGGCTGATTAATTTCTTGATTTCTTTTCAGTTCCGTATGCATTGGAACAAAAAATGCACGTAATCTTGGGTTCATATCTAATGTAAGGTGTCCACTTTGAACATTCTCTGCATCTATAACCGTTGCATCAAACCAACGTGCATTTTCTCTGTCAAATTCCAATGGAAGAATATTTCTCCCTACAATTAATTCATCTGTAAAATAGTAATGTGTCGTACTCTGATTCTTTCTATTCCCTGCTAACCTTTTGCTAATTTGCAGACAATCATACATAGCCTCTATCATTTTTTCATCTTCCGTCTGCACATACTTACAGAAATAAAGAATTGAGCACAAAAAATTGGCTGTAGCATTCAAGTCTTTATCTGGTAATGTTTCCAAAATTCCAAGCATCTTATTATAAGTTACATCAGTCGGCTGTTTTAATCGTATGTATGCATTAAACCATTTCCATAAAATCCCCTCCGTTTCATACATCTCTATTTTAAGTAAATTCTCAGAACAGTCTATAATCTGCCTTAATTGCTGCTGACTCTTTTGTTTCCAAGCACTTTTCTCAGAAATACATATCCCCAAATACGCAATCTGATAATCATAATCTCTTGGATATTCTCTAATTCTCGTTTCCAGTTCATCAGAAGTCCATTTAAACCGGAATAGATAACTCCTCGTGTTATTATAAAAACTATTACTCCTAATTAAACTGTATCTAAGTTCTGTATCAATATCATATAAAATTGCATTGGATACTATTTTTTTACTCCACCTGTTTATTTCCTTATCCTGTTCCAAAAATTCTTTTTCGTTACTAGCAAACCCTAATCTTTTTGCTAATTGATGTACAAAGGTAGTAGTAATCTGCACAATGGAAGTATATGGATATACTAAGTCTGATATGTTGTTTCCTCTTTCTTCCAATTTCACAGAACTTTCAAAATCAGAAAGTGCTAAATCAACATAATGGCGCAATTTATTAAACAGTTCATAACCATCTAATTTCTTATAGGTATTATTCATCTGATGCAACACATACTGAACATACAAATTTCCACGTGAATGATAAAAAGACCCATTTTTATCATCAATCTTTATTGCCTCATTCAGCTGTTCCTCAGCTTCTTTCAAACGCATCGGATTATTTGCAATAATCAAACGTCCATAATGTTGATGAAATTGCGGGTTTTTCGGTAATATCTTGACTAGTGTTTCATAAATCTGTTCCTGGAGATTGGGGTTTCCTACTTCCAATATTATCTGAGAAAAGCTTTTCTTCTGACTATCATTCTCTTTTATCTCACCCTCTGTATCCCTTTTAATAAAAATATCCATCATCAAATCAGATAAACCATCAGATACATTTACATTAGAAGACTCGCATTTTCTTAAATCCTCAATAAAATGTATACAGAAGTTTTTATACTGATCTGACTGAAAGTTTTTAAATTTAATCTGCAATATTTTTTTTGCAGCAATTGGATGGCAGATACGGTAGGAAGAATTCACAATATAGATTATACTTGGAAAATTCTCTTGTAATTCTTTTAGCAACTCCCTTCCTGACTGCCTCTCCTTTTTTAACAATTTTCGTGCATATTTAAAACCAAGTCCCTTATTTTCAGTGTAATATGAAATCAGTGCAGTATAGAGAATAACATTCTCCATATTTCCATGTTGTTCCATAAACTGAATTACATCATTTAAATACTCATGAATACCTTGATAATCATCCTCAAATGCATATATACCATAAAAAAACGGAATGCGGAAATCAATCAGATTATTTTCCGTAGTCAGACTCCCCATACTTTGGATACGCCTTTCACATTCTACATCATCATAATCTTTCCATTTTTTCATTACCTTTTCATATTCATCGCAGAATAATTTTCCATCTCTTGCTTCTAAGGTAGAAATCATCTCATCATCCTCATTGGAAGCTATCTCATTATCCTCTTTTCTTATGTTATATACCCTGCACGCATATAGCACACAAACCTTTATGCCCCTTGTCCGATAAAGAAACTGGTTGACATCATTTTGATCATAATTTCCGTCCAAAAAAATCAACAAATGTTTTCCAGAAATTGCAGAAACTCGCAACAAACTCTCATACACATCTTCATCAAATTTGTTTCTCAATATAAAAGTTGGATATTCTCTTTTTAAATTCCAACAAATAACTTTGCCAAGTATGGACGCTCCAGCTCCTGGAGAATGCTGAATAGAAATTAATATCTGATCTTTATTTGCATTCTCTAAATTTTGCCGTACCTTATTTTCGTAATGTTTAATCTTGTTATGTTTTACGTATAATTCTTCTTCAATTGCAGTCCATGTAATCGGCTCTCCGTAATAAAATTTATATTTTTCACTTTCTGCTAATATGTTTTCTCTCCGAATCAACTTATCATGAACCAAAATTGTATATTGCTCAATGTACTGCTGATTCTTTCTATCCAACGGAATACCTATACGATTTAACCGGTTAGGTATGTAAATAATATCATCCACTAACTCTGGTAAGTATAAACTGCAATATTCAGCGATCATTTCCATACCAATTTTAAACGACATAATATTCAAATTCTCGTAGTCTTCCGGATCCAACTTATACACTTTAGTTTCTGATTCAAGAATAGCAATATTAACCACCACACTTTCTATTGCATCCAGCTGATTCAATACATATCGTATATACTTGTCGTCTCCTTCACGGAATTTTTCCCCATCAATTATAAACAAAAGATCATCTTCTGCAACAGAATCTATCATTTTATCAGTAAATTGACTCCAAAACTCCCTATACTTATTTTTCCATTTCGGAAAATTTTCAGTCTGTGAATCTGGATCTGCCTCTATTCCATCAGCATAAAGCCACCATGTACTGTCCTTTTTGATACACTCCCAAGTATTTTCGTTATTTGGAATAATATTCCTTAATAACTGCTTTTGTTGTAATAAATCATCAAATCCTTTTTCCTTACAAAAAGATATAACGCCCGACCAATGTATTTTACCCAGATTCATCGAAATTGCATCTGAATAATCCCATTGTCTTCCTAGAATTAAATAATAGCTTTGGCTATTATCAAATTTGCCCGCATAATCCAAAAATCGATTACACTCACTAGTCTTTACACTATTTTCCAAATCACTTTTCCATGCATATACATTGGAAGAAATATAGTTAATCTCTTCTTTTTTTAATAAATACTTTAGATAACAACATGCAAACATAAAAGATCTCAAACGCACATCATCTGACACTTTTCTCTTACCTGCATAATTTAATCCAGCTAAAACTCGTGCCATTAAACGCGCATTATGCAGTTGATCAAAATAATTAAATTTATCTGTTACCTTCTTTTTAATCCAACTTTCTTCCCCTTCTGCAATCGCTCGGATTACTCTGCTATCTTTAAAATCAACCTCATCCCAATCATGTTCTGTAACTTGTTCTACACAATACAGCCAATCTACCAATGATTCTTTTTCCATGTTATGAATCATTAAACTAAGTTCAAAATATGCAGTATCATAAAATAGCCAACCATCTTCTCGGTAAGAAGCCATATCAATGATTGCATAATCACCGTTTTTATTGGACACAAATACATTATTGCCATGAAAATCTCCATGAATGCAACAAGTCATATTTTCAATTCTTTTATCCTCCCACAAAGCATCATCTACTGCATATGAGAATGCGTTCGGATAAACTTTATCATTTATTGAAATTGTAGAAATATTCTTTATATGATTGCCCGATAGATGTTTTGATAAAAATTCAGCCATAACCCCATCTACATCCAATTTGTTTTTTAATTGCATTTTAAATAAGACTGATGGCATAATATAGCCGTCAACAACTTTCCTTTTATTAGTGGCTTCCTCTAATATTTCTCCTATTATCTTTCGTACTGCTTCTATTTTTATGCTGGATTTATATATTGAATAGAAGCTTTTATATTCATCACTGCTAATACCTGCAATTTGAAGAAGCATAACATAATAACCATCAATCTCATTTTTCTCTATACACTTTATAACTTTGGAAAAACAAAAATCCTTTAAATTATTCTCATATTCTTCTGCCTCACTATCAATTTTCAAAAAGAAATATCCCTTTATTTCAGAATCCCCTTTTAACTCGACTAAATAAACTTCTGCACCTGAAAAACCTTCACCTATTTTTGATTTTACATCTATATTTGCCCTATCTCCGATTCGGAATTTCATAATAATGTTTTCTAACAGCCTATCCAACCATGTTTCCATAATTTGTCCCCCTTAGTATAATGCAATTATTCACCTCAAAGTTGTAACTGTATTATTTACCATCTATCCTACAATAGTATACCATAAAAAGAGAAAGCAAAAAACATTTTTTCATTAGGGTCACTATCTATCAAGTAATAAAGTAAGTTATAACAGCAACTCTTCCTGCACAATACGGACCTCCACTGCCATTTGCCCTGCTATAAACATTAGCATGCCAACTATGTTCCAAGTGTACGATTATAAATAGTAGAGAACCAGCTATGGCCTGCCTTACACCTCCACCAGACTTTTTTCTTGCTACATTCGGTAAAGTATTCCGGCAGTTTCCCATTATTACCCTCTGTTCCCTCCAATAAAATGCCTTCCTGTGTTAACCGTTCGTTGATTCCGTCTATCCACTCCTGCATATCCTCGCCGACCCATGGAGAATCAGTCCCTCCTGATTTGTCATCCTGCGTAATTCATTGGTTATGATCTGCATTCTTATCTATAAAAAAGGCCATCCATTTTTTGATCTAGCTGACCTGAATTTGTACTTCATATCCTCTTTTCCCCATCTCACATTTATGAAAAGGCAAAAAAATCGGGGTCAAAATAGGCCATTTTTTGCCCAATTTCTTCCTCGATTTTCCGCCAAAACCGCTATATCTTGTGGTTATTCCCCTCTATTTTTCCTTTAAACCACAATTCCGCATCATTATTACCGACTCCACATGCCTCGTCCCCCCAAACATATCCACCCCCCATCCCTCCACTGCTCCATACCCCAACTTCTTCATCACCCTCAAATCCCTCCCCAACGTCTCCGGGTTACACGACACATACACCACCTTTTTCACTCCCATCCGTGCCACGGACTCCATAAACTCCTCCGTACTGCCGCTTCTCGGCGGGTCCATGATCACCAGATCGACCTTATCTCCCCTCTCAGCCATATCCACCAGAAACTTCCCCGCATCATTACAATAAAACTTCACATTGGTAATCCCATTAATCTTCGCATTATTCACCGCATCCTTCACGGCGTCCTTATTCAGCTCCACCCCAATCACCGAGCCGGCCTTCCGGCTGGCGATCAGTCCGATGGTACCGATCCCGCAGTACGCGTCCAGTACCGTCTCCTTTCCCGTGAGTCCCGCCAGTTCCAGCGCCTTGCCGTACAGAACCTCCGTCTGCACGGGATTTACCTGGTAAAACGACTTGGACGAAATGCGGAACCTGCATCCACAGAGCAGATCCTCGATATACCCCTTACCATACAGCACATGCTCCTTCTCCCCCAGCACCATGCTCGTCCCACGTCCATTGACATTCTGAACTATCGTCGTAATCTCCGGGTGCTTTTCCCTTAACGCCTTCACAAAATTATTCTTAGACGGAAATACCGGCGAAGCCGTCACCAGCACCACCATAATCTCCCCGGTTGCAAACCCGCGCCGTACCAAAACATGGCGCAGCAGGCCGAAGCCCGTGTCCTCATCGTAGGTGCGGATCTTAAAGGATTTGAGCATCCCCCGGATCGTCCCGATAATCTCGTCCGCCTTCTGGTCCTCGATCAGGCACCGCTCCACCGGCACCACAACATGGCTGTTTTCCTGGTAAATTCCCGAAATAATATTCCCTCTCCGATCGCGGTCAAATACCGCATGCACCTTGTTCCGGTAATGATAGGGGTCCTTCATCCCAATGATCCCCTTCACCGGGCAAAGCCCTTTCAGCTGTTCTTCCAAATAGTTCCGTTTCCACTCCAGCTGTTTTTCATATTCCATATCCAGCAACTGGCAGCCGCCGCACTGCTTAAATACCGGGCAAAGGCTCTTTTTCCCCCTTGCCGGGGCCGCTCCGCCTTTTACTCCGCTGGTATTCCCCCGGAATCCTCCTCCGCGCTTTGCTTCCCCGGAATCCTTCTTCCGCTCAATACCGGCCGTTCCATTGATCCTGCCCCGTTTTTCCCGGCCTCCATCCCCATTTATTTCCAGGCGCTTCTCCCGACGTTTCTCCAGCCCCTTCCCCATCTGCTGTTCCGCCTTCCGTCCTTCCCCCTTTGTCTCCGTTCTTCCCGCATAACCGCGTTCGCCATTTTCCTTCACTCTCCCGCCGGTTCTATCGCTGCCCCGCAGCCGTTCGCCGGTTCTGCTGCCGCCCTGCTTCCTCTCGCCATCTCCGCCATTTCCGCCGCGCTTCGCCGTCTTAGCTCCGCCACCCACAGTTTCCTTCCTCCGGAATCCTTCCCCGTTTCTCTTCCCATCCATTCCTGTCATATCCCTCTTTCTCATATCCTTAGCCATCACAAACTCCATCTCTCTACTATATTTTTCTTCAAACCGACCCAAGCCGTCCCATTTTCTCCCAGCCCGCGCCCGTCCATTCATCCTCACAAATCACGCCCAAACCTTGCCGTATTTTCCCCCATTCCTCAAAACACCTATCGTCATTCTATCACAATTACCCCTCAATGTCTTTTATTATTCCAACTCTCCCCTAAAAACACAGAACCCGCGCCCAAGCTCCCCAACCGCATTCACGCCGCCGTCTCGCCCCGCGCAGGTCCTGTCCCGCCCTATATTTTCAAATCCACCCCTATATCGCTTCTTTCATCCCCCTCAAATCTCCGCCGTCACCTGCCACAGCCACCGCGCCTCTTCCTCCGGCAAATACGGTGAAATCTTCTCGTAAACCTGCTGATGATATTCATTCAGCAATTCCACATCCCGATCCGTCATCAGCTCCCGGTCAATACCATCCACATCAATGGGCACAAAGGTCAGAAACTCAAACCGCATAAACTGCCCATAGGCATTTTTCTCATCCTTCACGCACATCACCAGGTTTTCCGTGCGGATTCCGTGGCTGCCTTCAATATAAAGCCCCGGCTCATCCGACGTGACCATGCCTTCCTCCAGCTCCGCATTTTCCCGCGCGTCCGTCACCAGCCGGTAACGGATACTGTTCGGCCGCTCATGCACATTCAAAAGGTATCCCACTCCATGTCCCGTCCCATGGTTGTAGTCCAGCCCCCGGCTCCAAAACGGCTCTCTCGCCACATAATCCAAACTGATCCCCCTGCAGCCGTGGAGGAATTTCACCGCCCCCAGCCGCAGCATACTGATCAATACCAATGTAAAATGCTCCCGCTCCTCATCCGTCACCGGCCCCATTACCACCGTCCTGGTAATATCCGTGGTTCCCTCGTAATACTGCCCGCCGGAATCCACCAGATACATCCCCTTAGGCTCCAGCTTCACATTGGTTTCCTCAGTCGCCGAGTAATGGCACATAGCCGCATGTGCTCCATAAGCGGATATGGTTTCAAAGCTGCACCCCAGGCACCCGTCCTGCTCCAAACGCAGTTCCCGCAGATGCTCCGCAACGCTGATCTCGTCCATTTCCACCTTACCCACATTGTGCTTCAGCCAGTAAATAAACCGCGTCATAGCCACGCCGTCCTTGATGTGGGCCTTCCGCATATTCTCCATCTCCACGGGATTCTTCACCGCCTTGGCCTGGCTGGTGGGATTCATCCGCTCAATCACCTGGTTGCTCCCGTCGATCCGGCTGTAAATGGCGTAGTTCACCATCTTGCGCTCCAGCATAATCCGCTGTCCCCGCAGCAGCCCCGTCTCCTCGTACACCGCCTCATAGGGTTTCACCGTGACGCCCAGACCCTGCAAATACTCCCTCACGGTCCCGGAAAATCCCTGGCCCTGCTCCAGATACGGATAAGCTTTTCCTTCCAGTATTTTCTCATTTGCAAACAGCAGCAGCCGGTCCTCAAACACCATCACATAGGCCAACGCCACCGGATTGTACAACACATCATTTCCGCGGATATTGAGCAGCCATGCGATATCGTCCAGGGACGTCAAAATGTGGACCGTAGCCCTGGCCTGAGCCATTTTCTCCCGCAGCTTTCGGATCTTTTCCGCCGCGTTCTCCCCGGCATAACAATCCGCCAGCGCCCAAACCGGCTCTGCGCTCATAGGCGGCCGGTCCTGCCAGATGGTCCCCACCAGGTCCCCGCTGCCGTCAAAACGCACATACTTCGCCTCCAGGGCCTCGTTTAACGCCAGTGCCTCGGCGGCGTTCACCGTACGCCCGTCAAATCCCAGGCAGCCCCCAGCAGGCATTTTCTCCGCCAGATACTCCTGCACCGTGGGCACGCCCTCCTCGCGCATTTTCATCAGCCTGATCCCGCTTCCCGCAAGCTGTGCCGCCGCCTGGACAAAGTACCGCCCGTCCGTCCACAGGCAGGCCTCGTCCATGGTGACCACCGCGGTTCCCGCAGACCCCGTAAAGCCGGTGAGAAACTTCCTGCACTTGAAAAATTCGCCCACATACTCCGATTCATGGAAATCCGCCGTCACCACCAGATAGGCGTCCATCCCTTTCTCTGCCATCAATTCCCGCAGCCTTCCCAAACGCTCCTGTATTACATTCATAACTGTTCCATCCTCTCATCACCTAATCTCGTTCCCGCGGCGCGCCTGCCCGTTCCAAACCACCCGCCGCAAGCCCCCGCCTGAGTCCCTCTCCCTACCTTTAAACAGTTTCTCTACTCCACATCCCCGCTCATCGCATCCCAGATCGCCGCGCCGATCCCTTCATTATAGGTCGGCTGCGCCCTCATGGCAAACGACATCTGCTCCGCGGTCAGTCCATTTGCGATGGCCGTGGCAATCTCCCCGATCATGTCCGTGGCCCGCGGACACATCATCTGCGCCCCGATAATGGTATTGGAGTACGCCTCAAACACCAGCCGGATAAACCCGTGCTCTTCCCCCGTGATAATGGATTTCCCGTTATCCCGCATGGAAAAATGTCCGCAGCGCACCTTCAACCCGCTGGCCCTGGCCGTCTCCGCCGTGATGCCCACCGTGGCGATCTCCGGATTGGTATAAATACAGTTTGGCACGATGGGCAGCGGCACATACATTCCGCCCGGCACTACCTCCAGTTTAACGCTGTGGGTTTTCCCCGCAATGCGCTCCACCACATATGTACCCTGAGCCGCCGCCACATGAGCCAGCAGCGTCTTGGCCGCCACGTCCCCGATGGCGTAAACCCCCGGCTCGCTGGTCTCAAACTCCTTGCTGACCTTCAGCCTGCCGTTCTCCATCGCCAGGGACATATCCTCCCCCAAAAGCCCGGAGAGATCCGGCTTACGCCCGATGGCCATCAGCACCTGTGCACCGCGCACGGTAATGCTCTCCCCCTCCTCGTTGGGCGTCACCGTACAGCACAGAGAACCGTTCTCCTGGGTGATCTCCGTCACCGTGGAATTGCAGTACACGGAAATCCCCTTCCGCTTCAGCTCCTCCTCCAGCCGTTCCCCCACCACGTCGTCCATGGGAGCCATGAGATGCCGCCCCTTCTCCACAATGGTCACATGGGAACAGAGGTTATTGAAAATGGTCGCAAACTCCACCGCGATCACGCCGCCGCCCATAATCACCAGCCGGTCAAAATTCCAGCTCTCCGCGGCCAGCAGCCGGTCGCTGTTCCACACCCCCGGCAGGTCCGCGCCCGGAATATGATTCATGATCGGTACAGCGCCCGTGGCGATAATCACCGCCTCCCCCTGAAAATACTCCTTGCCTCCACCGGAGAGATTCACCTCCACGGTCTTATCCCTGCGAAGCAGCGCGGTCCCGTAAACCACATCCACGTCCAGCTTGTCAAACTGGCTCTCAATGCCCTGCCGGTAACGCTTCACCGCCGCCTTTTTATACTTCTGCATTTTCCCAAAATCAAAGGAAATGAAATCCGTGGACACTCCGAACTCATCGCAGTTCTGCATCATATGGAACATATTGGAGGCGTGCAGCAGCGCCTTTGTGGGAATACATCCCCGGTTCACGCAGGTTCCGCCGAACTTCTTAGCCTCGATCACCACCGCCTTCAGGCCGAACTCCGCCGCCTTCATAGCCGCCGTGTAACCGCCCGGGCCAGCCCCTATAATCACAACATCGTAATGTTTTGCCATTATTTTCCGTCTCCTTCCTCAAATAGACCCAGCGCCACGCACGCCTTCCAGACGCCATCGTCGCCGATGTCCGCCGTCACGTAGTCCGCCGCCGCCTTTAACCCCGGATGGGCGTTTCCCATGGCCACCCCGATGGCGGCCTCCCGGATAATCTCAATATCGTTCATGCTGTCCCCGAATGCCACCGTCTGCTCCGGCGCGATCCCGTAATATTCGCACAGCCGCATAAGCCCGTTGGCCTTGGAGGCCTCCTGCTCCACCACGTCCGCCCCCATAAGCCCTGCGAACATGGGGAATTTGAACTCCGCAAACTGCCGCTCCAGCCGCTCTGCCCCTTCCGGGCCGCCCACGTAAGTCAGCGTTTTCACCGGCATGTCCATCAGAAGCCAGGGATCCTTAAAATTGCGCTCCGAGCTTCCCCAGCGCACCTTGTCATAATAGACCACATCCTCCGGGCAGGTATAGTAATCCCCTCCGCCCACGGAAATTCCCAGCGCCAGCTTCTGATCCTCGCCAAACGCCAGCAGCCGTCTCAACCGTTCCTTGTCCATCAGGTGTTCGAAAATAATCTTCCCGCCTTCCACCTCAACCCGCGTCCCGTTCAGATGGATAATGGCGTCTGGTTTCACCATATCCCGGTAGGCCACGCTGTAGGGCTCGTTCATGTTCCGGCCGGAAGCTACCACGATCACCGAGTCCTCCCGAAGCCGCCGGATCGCCTCCATGGCGCTGGCCGGAATCTCCCAGGTTCTGTGGTCAAGGAGCGTCATATCCAGATCGAAACTGATAATCCTCTTTTTTTTGTGAAATTTTACCATAAAAAATCCAAATTCCTTTACATTTTTTTTGAAAATAGGGCTTTTCAAAACCAAAAACATTTGCTATAATATAGAAGTTCGCTCGGGGTATGGCGTAGCTTGGTAGCGCGCTCGGCTGGGGGCCGAGAGGTCGCAGGTTCAAATCCTGTTGCCCCGATTGTGAAAAACCTTGATTTTATTGGAAATCAAGGTTTTTTTATTGCCCGATCCTCCGTTTACATAAATCATTTTCCGACATACTTCCAACGCGTTCTCTATCCCGGAAGCCGGATCAGACCATTTTGCCCTCATATAAACCTTCGATGAACCCTCACCATTATACCTTAATGAAAGCTATTCTTCAAGATATGCCGGAGGGATCCGGGAAAGTTTTCCAATTTTCTTCCAGAAATACAAAAAGCAGGGTTTTTGCTTCGATAGAGAATTTATCTTCTTTTGCAACCGCCCCATATGATTCCATACCCTTATGTAAATTTCCGTTTCCACCCGTCTATATCCCGCGTGATCTGTACACTCCCTCTTGCCATCCCTCCCCCCCATGCACTATAATAAAACCATCCCGTCCCCCGCGCCTTCCCCGGCGCCCGGGCCATTTACCCAAGGAGGATCAACCATGTCACTGGAAGGACGCATCTATCAATTCCGTCTCACGAAAGTGGAGCTGGCCGAGCTGGCGCTCCGTCTCACCTGGGACTCATTTATGTTGGGGAAGAAGAGGTATCTCCTGATTACAGCGGGCATCCTGTTAATCATCCCCGCTTTGGGCGGGATTCTGGCCATCGGCGCCGGACTCACCACAGCCCTGCTGTCCCTGCCATTTTTCCTCTTCCAGGCCCTGCAGAACCTGACCATATTCTTTCTGGTCCTGACCGTGTTCAAATTTCTCAGCTACTTTTGGACCTTTTCCCGCCAACCCGTCTCCCAGGAGATGCGGCTGCGCCTGGAAAATGGCTGCCTGTACGAGGATAATGTCTCCGTCGTCCACCAGGGTTCCTCGTTCACCGCATTTCCGGAGACCCCGGGCCTACTGCTCTTAAAGCGCGAGCTTTCCCGGAAAAGCCACTCCTATCTCGTCCTGCCCAAGCGTCTGTTCGCCGGACCGGACGAAATCCAGGCCTTCAAAGCCTACTTAAGCGCGTCCTCCCCCTATAACCAGCCCCAGCCTCAGGCCCAATCCCCGGATTCCGGCTCCTGCCGCTTCCGCTTTACCTTCCAGTTGAGCCCTGACGACTTTGCCCACGTCTACACCGAACTCATGGGCATCTCCCGCTGCCACCGGCCCTTATGGAGTAACGGCAGCACGCTGCTTTCCCTGTTCTTCTGCCCGGTCCTTACATTGATCATGGCAACCCGTTTCATCGTAAGCGGCGACGTCGTCGCGAGCCTGTGCCTCCTCGGTCTGGGCCTGTTCCTCTCCGCGTTCCTGTTTTTCAGCGTCTCCTCCATCCGCGAGGATGTCTACCGCCGCCGGATGCGCCAGAACCGCTTTCCCATAAATGGTTCCGGCCCATGGGATCTCTCCTTTTCCCCGGAAATGCTGACCGTGCGCCGCGAACAGGACAGCTTCAAACGCTCGTGGGACGTATACACTCATTTTTACGAGACAATGGACACTCTGTTTCTCCTGTGCATCGAAAATAAGGTCATAAAACAGTACGTTTTCATCCCCAAATGGACCTTCGCCTGCCGCGAGGAGCAGGACGCCTTCACCGCCTTCTGCCAAAGCCGCGGAAAGGTTCTGGAATTTGTCCACATTCCGGAGATCGAAGAGCCTGAGCGCATACAGAAAAAGGTCCGCCGCCGGACCATTCTGTTCTGGTGCGCCCTGTCCCTTTACCTGATACTCCTGATCGTTGTCTCCATTCTCTCAGGCATCCGCCAGTCGGGCCTTTAAACCGCAGCCCTGCACCCGCCGCGCCCTGAAACCACAATTCCCGCCGCACCATCCGCCAGTCCCTGTCATAAATTAAAATAACGCTATCCACCACAAGGATTCAAACTCTATGGAACGACTGGTCCCCCTCGAAAAAGCCGCGGAAGCTGTCTGCGAAGCCAACTCCAAGCCGCCTCTTATCTTTCAGCTTCCCCCCGCGAAAGGCCGGCAGGTTCTGGAAAACGCCCAGAACACGCCGGTTTACATGTATCCCGCCACCGTAAACACCATGCCGTTTTATACCGGCCGCTGGGGTAATATCAATCTCTATCTGCTGCGCCCGGAACGCGCGTCCGGGTCTCTGCCCGTCATCTTCTATATCCACGGCGCCGGCTGGGTGTTCGGCAGCTACCACACCCACGAAAAGCTGGTCCGCGAGCTCTGCGCCCGCACCAACTCCATCGTGGTATTTCCCGAATACACCCGGTCCCCGGAAGCAAAATACCCCACCGCCATCGAGCAGTGCTACCGCGTGCTCAGTTCCCTGCCGGAGCTGTTCTCCCGCCTGGGCTGGCCCGTGGATTTAAGCACACTCACCGTAGCCGGCGACAGCGTGGGCGGCAATATGGCGGCGGCCATGACCCTGATGGCCAAATACCGCAGCGGCCCCAGCATCCACAAGCAGCTGCTCTACTATCCCGTGACAAACGCCTGTTTCAACACCTGCTCCTACAAGGAATTCGCGGAGTGCTATTACCTGTACCGGGCAGGCATGATCTGGTTCTGGGATCAGTACACGTCCTGCGCCAAGGACCGCGGCCAGATCACCGCCTCCCCCCTGCGGGCCACCGCTGAACAGCTCTGCGGCCTCCCCCAGGCCATGATCTTAAACGGCGAGGCCGACGTGCTCCGGGACGAGGGGGAAATGTACGCCCGCAATCTCCTGGAAGCGGGCGTCCCCGTTACCGCCATGCGCTTTAAGGCCATCATCCACGACTTTGTGATGTTAAACGCCCTGGACCAGACCCAGGCCTGCCGCGCCGCAATGGACGTTTCCACCGCCTGGATCAACCGCAAAAACATGGAAAACGCCATAGCCGCGAATCCCTGATTTTCCCAAACAGCCGCCGCAGACCGCCCCTTGCGTGCAGCAAAAAAGGATTGCGCAGCCGGCATTTAAGCCCCACGCAATCCTTTTATCCTATCTGTTTATAACCGCCCGGTCCTTTGACCGTCACGTCTGATTGAACAATTACTGATACAGGGTCAGGCCCTTGATCAGCAGAACCGGCTCGCTCCAGTTGTCGTCCTTCGTCAGGGAGAATTCCACCCGCAGCTGATTCTGTCCGGACACGTCCACCGCAAATGTGATGGGCTGCGCGTCGTAACGGATATCCGCGGAGGTATACAACACCTGATCATCGTCGCCATACACCGTAAGTTTTCCCAGCAGACCGCTGTCGAACTTGGTGGACGGGGAGAACGTTCCGGACAACAGCTTGTAATTGCCGCCCGGCGAGCACTTCACATAGCTGCCCTTTTTAACCAGGCGGATTGCATCATTCCAGTTCTCCCGGTTGAAAGTTCTTCCGCTGGAAATGATGGTGTAGCCGTTGGTCTTGATACCTTCCATGTTCTGGACCAGGGTGGCGCTTGCGGGATCGATAGCCAGACCCACCGGCTCTGTCTGCGCCTCGGCGGGCACCCAGACGCCGTCCGAGCCGATCTGCCGCCCGTCAATCACGGTGTCGGTCACCATCGCTCCGGTATCGGGAGCCAGGTAATACCATTTATCATTGTCCTTCAGCCATCCGTACTGAAGAACTCCGCTCTCGTCCATGTAATACCACTGGCTGCCCACCTGGGTCCAGCCGGTCACCATAAATCCGTCCGAGCCGATATAATACCGCTTTCCGTCCAGATTAAGCCATTCCTGGCTGGCGTACTTCTCCGCGCCGCGCTGATATCTCCATCTCCCATTTACATCCTTCCACGTACCCGCAAAGGCCGGAAACGCCATCAGCACGCTCAATGCGGCCGCCGCCGCTATCATGATAATCCGTTTTTTCATAGGGCATTCTCCTCTCAAAAATAAAGCTGTTACACTTTTTTCATTATAAGTCATTCCACCGCAATATGCAACCTGGTGGACGATTACGTTTTTCTTAATCTTCCGCAGCCGTTCTATCCACAGCCCCGCGTGAAAGCGCGGCTCTGCGAACCATAACCCGCAGCCGCTCCATGCCAATTTTCCCTCGCATATCTGAACCGCTCCCCCGTCTACGAAACGGAGTCCGCCGCGCTCACCGCCCGCGGCCTGTTGACCACATAGATCCCCAGGCACACCAACCCCAGCGCCAGCGCCGTCTTGACCCCAAACGCCTGATCGTTCTCCGCCAGAAGCCAGGCCGATAAAATCACCCCAAACACCGGATTCATAAACCCGTACACCGCCACCCTGGAAACCGGATTATGCTTTAACAGCAGACTCCACAGCGTATACGCGGCGGCCGAGATAAACGCCAGGTAGCACAGCATCCCGATCCCCGCCGGTCCCGCCGACGTCACGGCGATCCGCCCGCCGCCCACGAGTCCCCAGGCCGCCATCACCAGGCCGCCTGCGGCAAACTGGTAGCCGCTGAGCACCACCGTGTCCTCCCGGCGGGAATACTCCTTGATCAGCGCTGCGGAAAATGCGTAGGCCACCGTGGACAGCAGCACAAATCCCTCCCCGTTCCATTTCATCCCGGCCCCCAGGCCGTCCTTCGTCCAGTTCACCAGCACCACACCGGCAAATCCCACCAGGCAGCCCAGGATTTTCTGTCCCGTAAAACGCTCCTGGCGGAACACCAGACTGGCCACCAGAATGCTGATAAATACGTTGGCCCCCTCGATAATGGAAGACTTCACGCCGGAAGCATTTGCCAGTCCAATATAAAAGAACAGGTATTGCAGCACCGTCTGGCAGGCCGCCAGCTTGAGAATCATCCCCCAGCTCCCCTTTTTCGGCACAAGGGGCCTGCGCCTCCCCAGGCTTGCAATGGCGATCACCAAAATCCCCGCCAGCGTAAACCGGATTCCCGCAAACAGAATCTGCGTATTCACCGCCTCTGCAGGGATCTGAAACATCCCGTAGCCAATTTTGATGCAGGGAAATGCGCTCCCCCACAGCGCGCAGCAGACCGTCGCCAACAGGCAGACTCCCAACGGGGCCGTGATCCATTTTCCCGTTCCACATCGCTCCATCATAAGTACCTCCCTCATCCTAAAATGCGCCCGCAGACGGCCACCGCCCCGGTGCGCCGATTTTTCACCAAACAAAAAATCGCCCCCGGCTCAGGAAATATCCCTGTGCTCCGGGAGCACACCCCATCAGGTGTTCTTCATAATTACGCTCTCCACCGCGTCCGCCACATGCTCGCAGGCGTCGCAGCATTTTTCCAGGAAATTGTAAATCTCGCGCCAGGCAATGATCTCCAGGGGATCCGTCACCTCCGTGTGCAGCCGCCGCATGGAGTCGATGAACAGTCGGTCCCCCTCCTCCTCCAGGGCGTTGATCTCAATGATCAGGCCGTGCAGCGTCTTGGATTTCTTGAAATTGGCAAACTCCTCCATGATCTCCTTGAGCACCTTGCAGCAGCGGATGATCACCTTGGTGAACTGCAGCGCCTCCGGCCGGATGGTATGTACATTGTTAATATAAATGCGGATCAGCACGTCCTCGATCTGGTCCGTGACCTCGTCGATGCTCTGACTGAGCAGAATGATGTCCTCCCGCTCAATGGGCGTGATAAACGCCTTCACCAGCACCGCCATCATCTCGTGCTTTTTCTTGTCCGCGTCGTGCTCGATCTTGTGCAGCTCGTCCAGATTCTCCGACAGACGGCTCACATCAAAATTCGCCAGGTTCTCCTCCAGCATCTTCGCCGCCTGGCAGCCGCACTCCACGCACTGGATAAAATTCTCAAAATAGTAATTGTCGCTCTTCTTCGCCATGTTCTCTTATCTCCTTAAACTCAACCGTCCGCCCAATCAGAACAGAACCATAAACAGCTTCGCCATAAAAAATCCAATCAGCCCGCAGCCCGGGAAATTCAACAGCCAGGTCAGCGCCATGTCCTGAACCACCTTGAAATTGATGGCGGACAGGCGTTTCACTGCGCCCACGCCCATGATTGCCGTAGTCTTGGTGTGGGTGGTGCTCACCGGGATACCAAATACCGTGGACACCAAAATACACAGCGCGCCCGCGATATCCGCGGAAAATCCCTGGTACTTCTCCAGCCGCACCATATCCATCCCCACGGACTTGATAATCTTCTTGCCGCCCGCCGAGGTGCCGATTCCAATCACCAGGGAGCAGAGTAAGAGAAGCCACACCGGCATACCCACGCCCGACGCGTTCTCCCGCCCGTTGGACAGGCAGATCACCAACAGCAGCACGCCCATGAATTTCTGGCCGTCCTGGGCCCCATGCATAAACGCCATGGCCGCGGCGCCGCCCACCTGGGCGTGGCGGAAAAATCCGTCTGTCCTGCGCCGGTCCATATTCCGGCACAGCCATGCCACAAATTTACAAACAAAATATCCGCTGAAAAAACCGATTACCGTAGACAAAACCAGACCGTACAGAACCTTGACCCACTCCGCGCCGTTGATTCCGCTAAGGCCCCCCTGAAGGGCGATTGCCGCTCCGGACAGACCGGCGATCAGCGAATGGCTCTCACTGGTGGGAATCCCGAAATACCACGCCAAAGCCGACCATACCACAATGGAAAACAGCGCCGCGCTGAGCGCTACCAGCGCCTGGTCGCTGTGACCGCCGAAATTCACCATGTTGGTGATGGTGGCCGCCACGGTGGAGTTGACCATGGTCATGACGAACACACCGGCAAAGTTGCACACCGCCGCCATGATAATCGCCGCGTCCACATTCAGCGAGCGCGTGGACACGCAGGTGGCGATGGCGTTGGGCGCGTCCGTGCAGCCGTTCAGGAAAATGACGCACAGTGTGAGAAACACCGTGATCATCACCGCCGGGCTGGACGTCACCTGTTGCCAGAAAAACGAAAATGACAGATCCATAATCTTCCTTATCCTACCCTCTTAACTTATTTTTTACTTACCTCTTACACATATTTTACATGCCATGCCATTTTATTCTAGCACGCTTTTTTATGGGCGTAAAGTTCTTATCCGTAAATAATATGCTAAAAATGCCGTATTTTTTCAGCATAAGTAAATAAAATGTTAGGTATTTGTAAATTTCTGAGGGTTTCGAGGGGATGGGGGTAACTTTTTGGATATTATTTTAGTCGTTGTCAAAGATGCGGGAGGCCATGTTATCCATTTACGGATAATACGGCCTCCCAGTCTGGTTTCTATCGTTTTCTCAAAATCATATTGAGCCAGCGCTCGTCCCCTCTGCCTGGCCGCACGTCAAATGTCACCCACATCTCCTCCACATCATAGACCGGTATCCGCTCCAGCAGCCCAGCCATCTTCGCCTCCGTCATATTCGTAAAGTAACGGCCGCTGCGCTCGCCTTCCTCTGTCCCGTACTTGAAGGAGGTGTAAACGATCCCACGCCGCCTCAGCGCCCGTGCCATTTTCCCAAGCACCACCTCCAGCTCTGCGCAGGGCAGGTGAAGAATGGAGGAGCAGGCCCAGATTCCATCGTAACGCTCCACCTCGTCCAGATCCTGAAACAACATCCGGCGGACGTTGATCCCGGTATACTCCGACGCGATGCGGACGAACTCAGCGGAGCCGTCCACCGCCTCCACCTGGAATCCCCTGTTCCGGAAATATTTCGTGTCCCGCCCCGAGCCGCAGCCAAAATCCAGAATCCGCGCGCCCGGTTCCAAATATTGTAAGAAACGCTCCTGGGTCTGTGAGAACTCCACATCCCTCGTGCTGTCCACATACGCCTTCGCGTGTTGATCGTAGTATTGCAGTGTGTCGTCCATTTTCAAAGTCTCCTCCCCGCCTGATTCATGCCGTTTGCTCTGTCCATCATATCATGTTTGAAACGCGCGGGCAACGGGATTTCCCGGGCTGCGGCCGGGCTTGCCGGAAACGAATCCCCCGCGTTTGAAAGCGGGGGATCTGCAAATAAGCGTTTGTTATGAGGAGGGTGCGCTGAATGTTACGCCTGTATATAACCAGTCCACACAGATGGAGGTTCTGGCCCCGCCGTTGGAGGCAAAGGTGATGACCTGGCACATGGACCACAGGTTTGTGGCCGGGTCCTGCTGCCGGATCCGCATCCAGTGGGTCTCCTGGGACTGGCTGTAAACCACGTCGTCCAGCACCTGGCTGGTGCTGATCCTCGTATTGTTGAGCGTCTGGGACTCGATTGCGGCCGCATCGTAGATGCTGGTCCGGCGGATATCCGCCAACACGGGCGTTGCGGTATCTTTGGCCCTGATAGAGAGGCGGATGGAAGCGGTGCTGCCAAACTGGGCCGTCAGAACCAAGCTGCCCAGCGGAACGTTCAAAACGCTGCCCGACTTCGACAGGTCCGCATTGTAAGACTCCGTGTTGGATTTGAGGTTCGGACTTACCACCTCCTGATCCGCGGTCTTAAAACTCAGCTTATAGCTGGTCGGCGTACTCTCCGCCACTGCAATCCCAGGCGCCGGGCCTGTATCCCCCTTCTGCCCCGTGCCTCCCGTAGCACCGGTTACCCCCGCTATTCCCTGGGCTCCGGTTGGACCGGTTATTCCCTGCGGCCCGGTTGGACCGGTTATCCCCTGAGGCCCGGTTGGGCCGGTTACTCCCTGGGCCCCGGTTGGGCCTGCTACTCCCTGGGCCCCGGTCGGACCAGTTATCCCTTGCGCCCCGGTTGGGCCGGTTATCCCTTGCGCCCCGGTTGGGCCGGTTATCCCTTGCGCCCCGGTGGGGCCGGTTATCCCCTGCGCCCCAGTCGGACCACTTAATCCTTGCACCCCGGTTGGGCCGGTTATTCCCCGCTCCCCGGTTGGGCCAGTTACTCCCTGCTCTCCAGTCGGGCCGGTTATTCCCTGTGCCCCAGTCGCCCCGGTTGGGCCGGTTATTCCCTGCGCCCCAGTCGGACCTATTATCCCCTGTACCCCAGTCGGGCCGGTTACTCCCCGCTCCCCGGTTGGACCGGGTATTCCCTGTGCCCCAGTCGGGCCGGGTATTCCCTGCGCCCCAGTCGCCCCGGTTGGGCCGGCTATTCCCTGCTCCCCAGTCGGGCCCGTTATCCCCTGTACCCCAGTCGGGCCGGTTACTCCCCGCTCCCCGGTTGGACCGGGTATTCCCTGTGCCCCGGTCGGGCCAGTTATTCCCTGCGCCCCAGTCGCCCCCGTAGGGCCGGTTATTCCCTGCTCCCCGGTCGCCCCAGTTGCCCCGGTCGGGCCAGTTATTCCCTGCGCCCCAGTTGCCCCGGTCGGGCCGGTTATTCCCTGCTCCCCGGTCGCCCCAGTCGGGCCAGTTATTCCCTGCGCCCCAGTTGCCCCGGTCGGGCCGGTTATTCCCTGCTCCCCGGTCGCCCCAGTCGGGCCAGTTATTCCCTGCTCCCCAGTCGCCCCGGCCGGGCCGGTTATTCCCTGCTCCCCAGTCGCCCCGGCCGGGCCGGTTATCCCCTGCGCCCCAGTTGCCCCGGCCGGGCCGGTTATCCCCTGCTCCCCGGTCGCCCCAGTCGGGCCGGTTATCCCCTGCGCCCCAGTTGCCCCGGCCGGGCCGGTTATCCCCTGCTCCCCGGTCGCCCCAGTCGGGCCGGTTATCCCCTGCACCCCAGTTGCTCCCTGTGCTCCAGTCGCCCCAGTCGCTCCCGGTTCCCCCTGAGGACCGGCGCAGCCTTTTTCTCCCCGAGGCCCCTGGGGGCCGGTCTCCCCTTGAATCCCCTGTTCCCCCATCGGTCCCTGTTCCCCGGCCGGACCGCGCTCACCGGCGTCGCCGATCTCCCCCTGAGGGCCAGCGGGACCAACAGGCCCGGGATCACCTTTCGGTCCCATAGGCCCCTGATCACCCTGAGGGCCTACCGGCCCGGGGTTGCCGCGCACGCCCTGAGGGCCGATGTCCCCCGGATCACCCTTCGGACCCACGTCGCCGCGCACCCCCTGGAGACCGCGGGGTCCCTGGGGACCGATATCGCCGCGCAGCCCGGGAAAACCCTGACATCCCGCGTTTCCTCTGGGGCCTTGAAGCCCCTGTGGTCCCCGCTCCCCCCTTGGCCCCTGGGGACCCTGCGGCCCCCGTTCTCCTCTGAGTCCCTGAGGACCTTGTGCCAATACGCTCCCCCCGCCATAGCCATCGCAGCAAGGGCACGTCCTGCCCATATTATTATAATCATAACCGTTCACCGGCATTTCCCTCCTCGTCATACACACTCTATTTAACAATAATGCACCCCAAATATCGCAACTTAGTCAGAACATTTCACTCCGTTCAGAGCCAAATTTCGTGTTTTCTAATTTCCACCTTCATCCCGTTTCCCCATCTGTTTGACAAGCTGGTTCCCCCAAACACTGGTTCCTGCCACCAAAATGCCCTGTGTAAAGGCGGTAAACAGCGACAACGCCGTAGTATTTCTGGTCGCGCACACCCAGACGCTGCACCCAGCCACGCCCATAATTCCCAAAACATACGGAATCAGCCAGTCCGGCACCTTGGGCGTACGCTTTAACGCATTTCCGATCAGCCACAGCACGGGCACCAGCACCAGCATTTCCGGCTTAATATATTGCGTAAACTCCATAACTCCACCTCCGCCTCCGGGAACTCCCCCGGATTTTATAGGGATGTACAATACCCTATTCTATGCGGCTTTCCTCCCTCCGGTTCCTCCCCCCGGACGAGACATCTGAACATGCGCCCACTAAAAAAACCCCTGATCTCAATCAAGGGTTTTTCACTGCGGCTAACAGGACTCGAACCTGCACGGTCTCCCAATGGAACCTAAATCCATCGCGTCTGCCAATTCCGCCATAGCCGCATTCACACAAATCTCATTATATCCGAGCAGCCCGCCAATGTCAAGTGCCCGAGGCACACCTATCCCAGTCTACCCGCTCCCACTGGCCGCGCAGCGCTCCGTTCCCCGCCCGTCTCACCTGTCCCCGATCTATCCTGCCCATTTTCCTTCCCATCTCTCCCCTCATCTCCTGTACTCATCCCCTCTACATTATCCACTTCCGGATAATATCCTAAACTCCTCTATCCCCCAAACACCCCCATTTCTCCCAGCAACCCCCCTCAAAAAACGGCCTCCTCCTCAACCGGAAGACGCCGTATAATTTGTATAAATCTGTGTTGTCGCCGTATCGGAATGCCCCAGCATCGCCTGTACCGCGTGGATATCCGCGCCGCTGCGGATCAGATGTGCGGCAAAGGAATGCCGCAGGGTATGCGGGGTGATATCGGACTTGATTCCGGCCTTCTCGCCATACTGTTTGATCAATTTCCAGAAGCCCTGGCGGCTCATGGCCTGACCGTTACAGTTGGTAAACAGCCAATCCGAATTTTTGCCCTTCAAAAGCTCCGTCCTGGCCTCCCCCATGTACTGGACCAGGGCCTGGCGGGCGTTCTTCCCAAAGGGCACCATCCGCTCCTTGCTGCGGTCCCGGCAGGTAATGTAACCCACCTGCATGTTCACATCCGTCAGTTTCAGGCTGATCAGCTCCGACACGCGGATTCCGGTGGCGTAGAGCAGTTCCAGCATCGCCTTGTCCCGAAGCTCCTTGGGTGTTCTGTCTCCGGGCTGGCACAACAGCGCGTTAACCTCATTCACCGTCAGAATCACCGGCGCCTTTTTCTCCACCTTGGGGGCCTTGATAAACTCCGCCGGATCGCGGCGGATTCTCCCCTCCCGCAGTTCATAGTGGAAAAATGCCTTAATGGAAGCCAGCTCCCGCGAAATCGTGGTGGTGGCTTTCCCCTCCTTCTCCAGATACAGTATGTACGAATTCAAGCTGGTCTTGGTCACCTTTTCCGCCTCCGTGATCCCCTTGGCCTCCAGGTAAGCCGCCAGCTGTACCAGATCTCTCTGGTAGGAAATGACCGTATTCTTCGATGCCTTTTTTTCATTCTCAAGGTACTCGATAAAGTATTTTATGTCGGCCGTCATCGCTTTTATCCCCTAACCCCTAACATTCACAAACTACGCATTTACATAGTGCTGACTATCATTATATCCACATTTTTCGATAAAATCAAACACATTTTTCCCACTTTGAGGCCATTTTCCACCTGATTAACATAAAACATACTACATGTTGGAACCCCCCATTTTTTCCTCGCAATATGTTGTAAAATCCCGCGAAAATATTTTTAAAAATTCCATTAAAAAAACGCCGCTCCAATGGCTGCGGCGCCTAAAAATCCCTGTTTTTACTGGCTTTTTCCAATTTCCCCCATATATTCAGAATCCCCTCTCCCGCAGCTCCTTCACCAGACCCACATAAAACTCCACCACGTCAAAGTCCCCATAGTCCTCCCGCTTCAGATCGATAATATCCCCGTGGGAAATTCCCCTGTGCCTGCGGTTGCGCACCACGCCCCGAAATTCGCCCCATTTGGCCGACTCCACGCTGACCAGCCCGTCGTTTTCCCCCTCCAGCGGCTTGATCAGCAGGTAAGGCAGTGTGAGCAGCGGATCGCTGAGACAATCCTTCATGGCCGTGGCGTAGCTCTGGTAAAATACCCCCGGCGCATCCGGCACCTCCCGGTTGAAGCGCTCGCTGGCCTGTGTGGAAAACTGCCGTGTGGCCCGGTAGAAATCCGGGTGGGCGTCCCCAAACCGCCCGAAGCCCCAGTCGAAAACCCGGGCCACGCCCCGGTACAGCCACTCCGGCAGGCGGCAGGCCCGATCCACAAACCGGCAGCCCCGGTGGGGCGTACACACAGTGGTCAGAGAGGCCACCCAGGGCGCAGCTCCCAGACGGCTGATAGCGTAGCGCGAATCCAGCCCGCCCTTGGAGTGGGCGATCATATTCACCTTGCCGCAGCCGGTCTCCTCGGCCACCCTCTGCACCACCTTTAAAATATCCCCGGCGTTCTGCTCCACCGTGGCGAACGCCTCCTGATTCCCGTAATACACCGTTGCCCCGTAGCGCGTCAATTCCCTGGGAATCCGTCCCCAATAGTTAAAATACCGCAGGTCCCGAAAACCGACGCCGTGAACCATCACCAGCGGATACCGGGTGCGGCACAGCTCCGATTCCCTGCGCACCAGGCGCACCGACTCCTTGTAACACTCAAAGTCGTACTCCGCGTGCACCTTGCGCATGGCATAACACAGCACCAGCAGGTTCACTCCCGGGACCCACATCGCCAAAAGCATCAGCGCCCGCATCCCCAGGCGCAGACGCTTGGAGGTGAAAAACATGCGCAGAATACCGTTCCACATCAGAAGGAACAGCAGGACCACCGCGTAAATACAGTTGCCCCACAGCAACAGCCCCGGATGGCTCCCCAACTGCCCGTTCTCCCCCGCCCGCACCAAAAGCGCCTTCAGGCTAGGATAACAAAACCACATTCCCAGGGCCTGGACCGCCATGCCGTAAAGGGCCAGCCGGCACAGATGCCGCCCGCCCTCCATGATCGTCAGGCGGCGGCTGGCGAATTCCTCCCTGGGCCATGGAACAATATTCAGATAAATCCACACCGCCCAGACGCCGGACAGCAGGGCCGCCGTAACCATTGTCCGGAAAATTATCCCGCTGTCCGGCCATAACAGCTGAAAGGCCAGCCAGATGAGAAGCGGGCAGTTGACCGCCACCGGTATATAAAGCGCCCGGATTAAACGCCACAGATAAACCGGAACCCTCTTCAGTCTCATCATTTTTCCTCTCTAACGTAACAAAAGCAGCGTTCCGGCCACCAGCAGCACCAGCCCCCAAAACGCCCTCCTGCCCAGCCGTTCCCCCAAGAACAGCCGCGAAAACAGGATGGTGACCAGAATACTCAGCTTGTCAATAGGCACCACCACGCTGGCCTGTCCATCCTGAAGCGCCCGGTAATAGCACAGCCAGGAGCCCCCGGTGGCCAGCCCGGACAACACCAGAAACAGGCCATTTTTCCCGTTGATACGCCGGACCTCCCCCTGCTTGCCCTTGACGAACACCAGAAGCCACGCCATCACCAGCACCACGCAGGTGCGGATCGCGGTCCCCAAATTGGACTCCACGCCCTGAATTCCAATTTTCCCCAGAATAGCCGTCAAGCTGGCGAACACCGCGGACAGCAGGGCGCAGGCCATCCAGCCCCGTTCTGCGCTGTCCGCTCCCCCCTCCTGCCTGTGAATCATAAGCAGCGTGCCCGCGCCGATTAGAATCATGCAGACGACCTTTAACAGAGAAAGCGCCTCCCCCAGAATCAGAAACGCCAGCAGCATGGTCAGAACCGTGCTGGACTTGTCGATGGGAGCCACCTTATTTACATTTCCCAGCTGCAGCGCCCGGAAATAGAACAGCCAGGAAGCGCCGGTGGCCAGCCCGGACAACACCAGAAACAAAAACGTTCTGCCGCTTATCTCCCCTATGGTCCCGATGGAACCGGTCAGAAACACCATCATCCAGGAAAAGACCAGCACCACCCCGGTGCGCACCGCGGTCCCCACATCCGAATCCATGTCCTGCATGCCGATTTTCGACAGAACCGCCGTAATACCCGCAAACAGCGCCGAGCCAAACGCAAACATTACCCACATTTGCCATTTCCTCCTTTGTACCAGTCACCGGCCGGCGCCCCCCTCTTAAAACCAGAGGCCATACAGCGCCGGGCTGGCGTAAACTTCCAAAAACGTGCCCAGAGCCCCCACTAAAAGCAGCAGCCCGAAGGGCGCCAGGCGTATTTTCTTTTCCTGCTTTCCCGCCCACATGGCCAGAACGGCCCAGGCCAGGGCGTAGCAGACCCCCTGGGGCGCCATGCTGCACAGAAAGGCGGGCAGCCCCAAAAGCCCCTTCTGGCTGGTCAGCACGGACATGACCACGGCCACGGTCACGCCACCCCAGACCGCCGCCAGGCCGAACAGCACCGCGCTGTACACCGTCAGCCCCATAAGCCAGCCCACCGCCAGCTGGGCGAACCGCAGGCGCAGAACCTGCCAGAAAAGGGCCTGTCTGACCGCCCCGTCCACGGACGAGCCCGGTCCCATCCCTCCCAGCACCTGGGCCTTCACCGTCTGACCGCCAAAAAAATGGGCTGCCGCTGTTCCCCCGACAACGCCGAGAATAAAACAGACGAGCAGCCAATCCTGATAGTTTAAACTTCGCATTTCCATTCTAAGTCGCCGCAATTTCACAGACAGCCACCGCCAGTCTCAGCTTGTTTACCACAGTCTATGCCGCCCGTCCGGCGATTATGTCAGGAAAGGGCCTCGTCCCGCTTGTCCGTGGAGCGGTACTTCCTGGCGTAGGCCATGATCGCGGCGATGGTCTTTCCGTCGGTGATGGTGCCGCTGTAGATCAGGTCCTCCAAATCCTTAAGCTCCCACGCCTCCACATTGATCACCTCGTCCTCATCCAAATGCTGCTTGGACGGAATCAGGTGATGGGCCACGAAAATGTCGATGGCCTCATCGCAGAACGCCACGGTGGTGTTCAGGCTCATCAGATACTCCAGCTTGCCTTGGCTCTCCACCCGGTACCCGGTTTCCTCCTCCAGCTCCCGGTAGGCGCACTCCACCTTCGGCTCGTCCGGCTCATCCAGCTTTCCGGCCGGAATCTCCAGCGTGAAACGGTCCAGCGCATTGCGGTACTGCCGCACCATCAGAATTTTCCCGTCGTCCGTCACCGGCAGCACCGCCGCCGCCCCGTCGTGGTGAATATAGTCCCAATGTGCCTCGTGGCCGTTGGCCACCACCGTGTCCTCATAAATCTTCAGGATATTCCCCTGGTATTTCAGCTGCCGGTCCAGACGCACCACCGGCAGGTTCTCCTGCTCAATCTTATCACCCATGATCCTCGTTCCCTCTTTCTCAAAACTTTTTATAATGCAGCCGTCTGGGCCTTCCGGCTGATCCCGCGCAGCCGCCCGCGGCCCTCCGGCTCATCTCACGCAGCCGTCCTACTGAATCTCCGTACTCTTCTTATAACAAGCGTCGCAGGCCCGGATCACCGCGCTTCGGAATCCCGCCTCCTCCAGCGCGGAAACGCCCTGGATCGTGGTGCCGCCCGGTGAGCAGACCTCGTCCTTCAGCTGCTCCGGGTGTTTGCCCGTCTCCAGCACCATTTTCGCGCTCCCTAGAACCGCCTGAGCGGCCATCTGACAGGCCGCGGCCCTGGGCAGGCCGTATTTCACGGCTCCGTCAGCCAAAGCCTCTATAAACATGTACACGAAGGCAGGCGAGCTTCCGCTGACGCAACCCACCGCATCCATCAGGCGCTCCTCCACCAGCTGCAGCTTTCCAAAGGAGGTGAACAGAATTTCCATCTCCCGCTTCTCCTCCTCCGTGAACAGCCCGCCGTCGTAGCTGACGCCGGTCATTCCCTCGCCCAGCAGGGCCGGGGTATTGGGCATCGCCCGCACGAACCGCAGATTACTCCCAAGCCGCTGCCGGTAGGACTCGATGGTCAGGCCGGGGGCCAGGGAAATGATCACCTGATCAGGCCTTAACACCTCCTTGATATCCGCAAACACCGCGTCAAAATACTGGGGCTTCACCGCCAGCAAAAGATACTTCACCTGGGCCGCACAGTCCGCGTTTGAGGCCGCGTGAGGCACGCCGGTCTGTTCGGTCACCCGCTCCATCTTTTCCCTGTGAGCGGACGAAAACACCATGTCCGCGGGCTCATAAATCTTCAGCAGCCCCTTCAGAATCGCGAACCCCATATTCCCCATTCCAATAAAACCAATCTTAGCCATCCTTATGCCTCTTTTCCCGCGGCCGCAATCCTGATTCGCAGCCGCCTTCACTCAATAATTCTTTAAAATATCGCAGAAATCAAAGGTCACAAAGTAATCCTTCGGAGTCTCCGCCCTGCGGATCATCTGCACGGAGCCGTCCTCCTTCAGCAGAAGCTCCGCCGATTTCAGCTTTCCGTTGTAATTGTAGCCCATGGCGAACCCGTGGGCGCCGGTGTCGTGGATCACTAACAGGTCCCCCTTGTCCACCTTCGGCAGCATCCGGTCGATGGCGAACTTGTCGTTGTTCTCGCACAGGGAACCGACCACGTCGTACATGTGGTCGCAGGGCAGGTCCTCCTTGCCCATCACCGTGACGTGGTGGTAAGCGCCGTACATGGCGGGCCGCATCAGGTTCACCGCGCAGGCGTCCACGCCCACGTATTCCTTGTAGGTGTGTTTCTCATGGATCGCCCTGGTCACCAGACAGCCGTAGGGCCCCAGCATAAAGCGGCCCAGCTCCGTGCACAGCGCCACGTCGCCCATACCCGCGGGCACCAGCACGTCCTGGTAAGCGTTCCGCACGCCCTCCCCGATCACCAGGATATCATTTGGCTCCTGGTCGGGGCGGTAGGGGATGCCGATGCCGCCGGACAGGTTGATAAAGGCGACGCACGCCCCGGTCTCCTCCTTCAGCTTCACCGCCAGCTCAAAAAGCTGTCTGGCTAACAGCGGATAATACTCATTGGTCACCGTGTTGGAGGCCAGGAACGCGTGGATTCCGAACCGCTTCGCGCCCTTGGCCTTTAAAATCTTAAACGCCTCAAAAATCTGCTCCGTGGTCATCCCGTACTTGGAGTCACCGGGGTTGTCCATAATGTCGTTGCTGATCTTGAACACACCGCCGGGATTAAACCGGCAGCTGATGGTCTCCGGGATATAGCCCAGCGTGTCCTCCAGAAACTGGATATGGGTGAAATCATCCAGGTTGATAATCGCGCCCAGTTTGGCCGCGTAGGCAAACTCCTCCGGCGGCGTGTCGTTGGAGGAAAACATGATCTCCTCCCCGGAAAATCCGCAGGCCTCGGACATCATAAGCTCCGTCATGGAAGAGCAGTCCGTGCCGCAGCCGCACTCCTTTAAGAGCTGCAAAATAAACGGATTGGGCGTGGCCTTCACCGCAAAATACTCTTTAAACCCCTTATTCCATGCAAACGCCTGCTTCAGCTTCATGGCGTTCTCGCGGATTCCCTTCTCGTCATACAGGTGAAAGGGGGTGGGGTAATCTTTTACAATTTCTTCCAGTTTCTCCAGTGTCACAAATGGCTTTTTATCCATCCTGCATATTCTCCCTTCTATGGCCATACTTCCGCCCGGCCGCCTCTGCCGCCGGCGCGTCCGCACTCCGCCGCTCTCCGTAAACGTGCGCAGCGGGCGGACATGTAAAAAAGTCCGCCCGAACTACCACGGCGCTTTTGCACCATTGTACTCCAGGACGGACTCCTTTGTCCAGTCATTCTTTCGTATTCATGAATCCAAACATCATTCCACGTTCAGCACACGCATGATATTGGTCTGGGTCGCGGCCTCATGCCGTCTGGCGTAGGTCACAACGCCCGCGGTGATCACCACCAGGTCGCCCAGCTCCAGCATCTTCCGGTTCTTCAGCTCCTCCATGGAATTCTCAATCAGCTCATCCGTGGAATCCGCGCGGCGGGACCAAACCGGAACCACGCCCCACTGAATCTGCATCTGGCGCACCGTGGCCATGCTGGGGGACATACCGATGATCTGGGCGCTGGGTCTCCATTTGCTCAGCATCAGGGTGGTAAAGCCGGTGATGCTGGGGGCGATGATCGCCTGAGCGCCCAGGTCGTGGGCCGTGGAAACGGAAGCGAAGCAGACTGCGTTGGAAATGTTCTGGGTGTTGGTCTTGGAAACCTTGCGGCGGCGGTACGCCTCATAGTCCAGGTGGGACTCGGAATCCTCCACGATGGTGGCCATCATCTTTAAGGCCTCCACCGGATACTTGCCCATGGCCGTCTCGCCGGAAAGCATCACGGCGTCCGTGCCGTCGTAAACCGCGTTGGCCACGTCCGTCACCTCCGCCCGGGTGGGTCTGGGGTTGCGGATCATGGAATCCAGCATCTGGGTGGCCGTGATCACAGACTTGCACTGCTCGTTGCACTTGCGGATAATCATTTTCTGAATATAGGGAACCTTCTCGGCCGGAATCTCCACGCCCATGTCGCCCCGGGCCACCATGATGCCGTCGCTGGCCTCAATGATCGCATCCAGATTCTCGATGCCCTCCGCGTTCTCGATCTTGGCGATCACCTTCATGCTGGAGCCGTGGGCTTCCAGAATCGCCTTGATCTCGCGGATGCAGTCCGCGGTGCGGACAAAGGAGGCCGCGATAAAATCAAATCCCTGCTTGACGCCGAACACGATATCCTCTTTATCCTTGTCGGTCAGCGCCGGAAGCTTGATCTTGACGTTGGGCACGTTCACGCCCTTCTTCTCGCCCAGCTCGCCGCCGTTGGCCACCTTGCAGACGATGTCCGTTCCCTTCACTTCCACCACGTCCAGCTCGATCAGGCCGTCGTCGATCAGGATCTTGTTGCCCGCGGAAACGTCCTCGTTCAGTCCGCTGTAATTGATGTGGCCGATGTGGTCGTCGCCCACCACCTCGCGGGTGGTCAGGGTGAAGGTCTGGCCGTCCTTCAGCGTAACCTTCTTACCGTCCTTTAAAAGTCCGGTGCGGATCTCCGGCCCCTTGGTGTCCAGCAGGGCGGCCACCGGGATATCCAGCTCCTTGCGCACCTCTTTTAACAGCTCCAGCCGTTCCATGTGCTCGTTGTAATCCCCGTGGGAAAAATTGAAACGGGCCACGTTCATGCCGTTTTTCGCCAGTTCCATCATAATATTCTTGTCATTGGTGTTAGGACCCATGGTGCAGATAATTTTAGTCTTTTTCATTCCTTGTCAATCCTCCATAACTGAAAAGTTTGTGCGCGCCCGGTCACTGCTGTTCCTGATCGGACTTCTTGATGTGTTTGTGGGTGTACAGATGATCCATACAATATTCATAGCTGCCCTCGCATTTGGAGCAGTAACGGAATTCCATCCCCGGACTGTCCTCGTCCGTGCGCCCGCAGACCGCGCAGACATGGCGCGTGCGGCTCTTGGGCCGGATCTGGGCGCGGAACTCCTGCTTGCGCTTGATCTCCCTGGGACTTATGCGCCGGTAATCCCGGGTCATCACAAAGAAAATGATAAAGTTGGCCAGGGACAGCAGAATCTCCAGCCGCGTTCCCAGACTGTGGGACGTGACAAACAGCAGCAGAAATCCGGCCCCCTCAAAGATGGCCAGCCATTTTGCTCGGATCGCAATCACAAAATAAAGGTAAAAATACTCGTTGGGAAACGTCACCGCATAGGCCAGAAAAACGGACGCGTTGAGAAACGTGGTGGTCAGATGGGGGCTGTGGCCCGTCACAAAATAAACCGCCAGCTCCGCGATAATATGTCCCAGGATCCCCATGAACACATACACGTTGAAGCGGAACGCGCCCCACACCCGCTCCAGGGACGATCCCAGAGAATAATACATGAGCAGCAGCAGTAAAATCCAGATAAAGCTGGTGGTGGGCGGGAAAATCATAAAGGTCACCAGCCGCCAGACCTGACCGTGCAGAATCGACGGCGCATCCAGCATCAGATAATAGTAATACAGCTCCGGGGCGAACTTTAAAATCACAAATCCCACCACATACAGCATGATAATGTAGTACATCAGATTGTGAATCGCATAACGCCCGAATTTTCGTTCCATTTTCTGAAAAAATTTCATGTTCTCATCCTTTTGTCATATTGGATCCCTGTGGTCAGAAAAGATCCTTTTTGTTGAAAATAAACGCCACGATCAGGGACAGCAGCAGGGCTAAAACCAGCACGATCCCAAACCCGTAGGGACTGTCCGCAAAGGGCATGCCGTGGGAATTCACGTTCATGCCGTAGAAGCTGGCCACCATGGTGGGAATGGACATGACGATGGTCACCGTAGCCAGGAACTTCATCACGATATTTAAGTTGTTGGAGATAACCGAGGCAAAGGCGTCCATGGTACCGCTGAGGATGCCGCTGTAAATATTCGCCATCTCGATGGCCTGCTTGTTCTCGATGATAACGTCCTCCAAAAGGTCCGTGTCCTCGGGATACTTCTTCACCTTTTCCGTTCGAAGCAGCTTTTCCAACACCACCTCGTTGGACCGCAGGGAGGTGGTAAAATACACCAGGGACTTTTCCAGCTCCAACAGCTCGATCAGCTCCGAGTTCTTCTGGGACTGGTGCAGCTTGCGCTCGATCACCTCGCTCTTCTTGTCGATGATCCGCAGGTACTGCAGGTACTGAGTGGCGTTTTTATACAGAATTTGTAAAATGAACCTGGTCTTCATGAATGTGTGGAAATCCCGGACTCTCCCGTCCATAAAGGACGTCAAAACCGGCGTCTCCTCCAGGCAGACCGTGATCAGAACTTCGTTGGTGGTGATAATGCCCATGGGGATCGTCACAAACCAGTCTTTGCCGCTTCGCTCCTCGATGGACGGGATGTCCACCAGGATCAGGGTGTAGCTATCCTCCACCTCGATTCGGGAGCGCTCCTCCTCATCCAGAGGGGCCTTGATGTGATCCGGATCAATCTGGTACATGTCCGCAATATCCATGATCTCCGAGGCCGTCGGGTTGGTCATCGCGATCCAGCTGCCCGGCTGAAGCTCATCCTTCTCATGCATTATTCCATCTTCTGTCTTAAAAATACGAATCATGCGAACTCTCCCCCCATTATGAAATATACGTTCTCATTATAGTGACTGCACCATTGTTTGTCAAACAAAAATCCGACGTTTTTTTGCAAACCTGCACAATTTTTACCGTTCATTTACAATATTTTAACGCTGCCTCCCGATTGTATTCCTACCTATTTTATGTTAAACTTTAGGATGCATGCGCCGGAATCCCGAATTTACGTTCTTTTCCCACAAGAATGTACCCGAGGTGTCCGGCTACGAAGGAGGTTTGGTTAATTCCACCATTATGAATTCTTTACATACATCCCCCACATTGGGAATCGACATCGGTTCCACTACAGTAAAAGTGGCTCTGCTGGATGCAGAGCATAATATATTATTTTCCGATTATGAACGCCATTATGCCAATATCCAGGAAACTTTAGCGGAACTTCTGCGAAAAGCCCGGGAAAAGGCCGGCCCCATGGAGGTTGTCTCCGTGATCACGGGTTCCGGCGGACTGGCGCTCTCCCATCATTTGCAGGTACCCTTCGTCCAGGAGGTGGTGGCCGTGGCCTCCGCGCTTCAGGACTACGCGCCCAAGACCGATGTGGCCATCGAGCTGGGCGGCGAGGACGCCAAGATCATCTACTTCTCCGGCGGCATCGACCAGCGCATGAACGGAATCTGCGCGGGCGGCACGGGATCCTTTATCGACCAGATGGCTTCCCTGCTCCAGACGGACGCGGCGGGCCTAAACGATTATGCCAGACATTACAAGGCCATCTACCCCATTGCAGCCCGGTGCGGCGTATTCGCCAAATCGGACATCCAACCGCTCATCAACGAGGGCGCCACCCGAGAGGATCTGTCGGCCTCCATTTTCCAGGCGGTGGTCAACCAGACCATCAGCGGCCTGGCCTGCGGCAAACCCATTCGGGGCAATGTTGCCTTCCTTGGCGGCCCCCTACATTTCCTCCCCGAGCTGCGGAACGCATTTATCCGCACCCTGCACCTGACCGGCAGCCAGATCATTGCTCCGGATAACTCCCATCTGTTCGCCGCCATCGGCGCGGCCTTAAATCCCCAGGAAGGACAAACGTCGTCATCCCTGCTCTCCATGATAGAGCGGCTTTCTTCCGGAATCAAAATGGATTTTGAGGTCAAGCGCATGGAGCCCCTGTTCCGGGACCAGGCGGACTACGATGAATTTGACCGACGCCACGCCGGTCATCAGGTCAAAACCGGGGACCTTGCCCGCTACAGCGGCAACTGCTACCTGGGAATCGACGCCGGTTCCACCACCACCAAGGTGGCGCTGGTGGGCGAAGGCGGCGAGCTGCTCTACCGTTTTTACGACAACAACAACGGAAGCCCCCTGGCCACGGCCATCCGGGCCATGTCGGAAATCCGCGAAATCCTGCCCCCCACCGCGCACATCGCCTGGTCCTGCTCCACCGGCTACGGCGAGGCGCTGTTAAAATCCGCGCTGATGCTGGACGAGGGCGAGGTGGAGACCATCTCCCACTACTACGCGGCGGCATTTTTCGAGCCGGACGTGGACTGCATCCTGGATATCGGCGGACAGGACATGAAATGCATCAAGATCAAGGACGGCACCGTGGACAGCGTGCAGTTAAACGAAGCCTGCTCCTCCGGCTGCGGTTCCTTTATTGAGACTTTTGCCAAGAGCCTTAACTACAGCGTGGAGGACTTCGCAAAAGAAGCCCTGTTCGCGGAGAACCCCACGGATCTGGGCACCCGCTGCACCGTGTTCATGAACTCCAACGTCAAGCAGGCCCAGAAAGAGGGAGCCACCGTGGCGGATATCTCCGCAGGCCTGGCCTACTCCGTGATCAAAAACGCATTATTTAAGGTAATCAAAATCACGCGCCCCTCGGATTTGGGCCGCCACGTGGTGGTTCAGGGCGGAACCTTTTACAACGACGCCGTGCTGCGCAGCTTCGAGAAAATCTCCGGCTGTGAGGCCGTGCGCCCCGACATTGCCGGCATCATGGGCGCCTTCGGCGCGGCGCTGATCGCCAGGGAGCGCTGGCACATGCAGCCCGCGGACAGCGGCAGGGAGACCTCCATGCTGCCGCTTGATAAAATCACCAGCCTGAAATACACCACCTCCATGACCCGGTGCAAGGGCTGCAACAACCACTGTGTGCTGACCATCAACCAGTTCGGCAGCGGCCGCCGCTTTATCTCCGGCAACCGCTGTGAGCGGGGTCTGGGAATCGAAAAGTCCAAAAAGGAGATCCCCAACCTGTTCGACTACAAGTACCACCGGATGTTCGGCTACACGCCCCTGCCCCTGGACAAGGCGCACCGCGGCGTGGTGGGAATCCCCAGAGTGTTGAACATGTACGAGAACTTCCCGTTCTGGGCGGTGTTTTTCGAGCGCCTTGGATACCACGTGACCCTGTCGCCCCAGTCCACCCGCCAGCTCTACGAGCTGGGCATCGAGTCCATCCCCAGCGAGTCCGAGTGCTACCCGGCCAAGCTGGTCCACGGGCACATCAGCTGGCTGATCAAGCAGGGCGTGAAATTCATTTTCTACCCCTGCATCCCCTACGAGCGCAACGAGACGCCGGATGCGGGCAACCACTACAACTGCCCCATGGTCACCTCCTACGCGGAAAACATCAAAAACAACGTGGAAGAACTGGCCGAGGAGCACGTGAACTTCATGAATCCCTTCATGGCCTTCACCAACGAGGAAATCCTCACCAAGGCGCTGGTGGCGGAATTCGCAAACGCATTCGACATCCCGGCAGCCGAGGTGCGCATGGCCGCACATGCCGGTTGGGAGGAGCTTTTGCAGTCCCGCCGGGACATGGAGGCAAAGGGCGAGGAGGTACTGGACTGGCTGAAGCAGACCGGCAAGCGCGGCATCGTGCTGGCAGGCCGCCCCTACCACGTGGACCCGGAGATCCACCACGGAATTCCGGAGCTGATCACCTCCTACGGCTTTGCCGTGCTGACCGAGGACTCGGTCTCCCACCTGGGCAAGGTGGAACGGCCTCTGGTGGTCACCGACCAGTGGATGTACCACTCCCGGCTGTATGCGGCGGCCAGCTTTGTCAAGACCCAGGAGAATCTGGACCTGATTCAGTTAAACAGCTTTGGCTGCGGCCTGGACGCCGTGACCACGGACCAGGTATCCGATATTCTCACCCGCTCCGGCAAAATCTACACCGTGCTGAAGATCGATGAGGTCAACAACCTGGGCGCGGCCCGCATCCGCATCCGTTCCCTGATCGCCGCTCTCCGCGTGCGGGACCAACGGAATTTTGAGCGCAAGGTCGTCTCCAGCGCTTACCACCGGGCGGTATTCACCAAGGAAATGAAGAAGGACTACACCCTTCTCTGCCCCCAGATGTCGCCCATCCATTTCGACCTGATCGAGCCGGCCATCCGCTCCTTCGGCTACAAAATCGAGGTATTACAGAACCACAACCGCTCCGCGGTGGACGTGGGGCTTCAGTACGTGAACAACGACGCCTGCTACCCCTCCCTGATCGTCATCGGACAGATCATGGACGCCCTGCTCTCCGGCCGTTACGACTTAAACCACACGGCCGTGTTCATGAGCCAGACCGGCGGCGGCTGCCGTGCGTCCAACTACATCGGCTTCATCCGCCGCGCCCTTGAGAAGGCGGGCATGCCCCAGATCCCCGTGATCTCAGTCAACGCCAACGGCATGGAGACCAACCCCGGCTTCACCATCACCCTGCCCCTGCTGACCAAGGCCATGCAGGGCGTGGTCTACGGCGACATCTTCATGCGGGTGCTCTACGCCACCCGCCCCTATGAGGCGGAACCCGGCAGCGCCAACGCACTGCACGAGAAATGGAAGAAGCGCTGCGTGGCTTCGCTGTCCAAGCGCAGCTCGTCCATGATGGAATTCGGCCGGAATATTCGGGGAATCATCCGGGACTTCGACGCATTGCCCCTCAGAGACGTCAGAAAGCCCCGTGTGGGCATTGTAGGAGAGATCCTGGTGAAATTCTCGCCTCTGGCAAACAACCACATTGTGGAGCTTTTAGAGAGCGAGGGGGCCGAGGCCGTGATGCCGGACCTGATGGATTTCCTGCTGTACTGCTTCTACAACAGCAATTTCAAATCCAAGCACCTGGGCACCAAAAAGTCCACCACCTACCTGTGCAACGCGGGAATCGCCCTGCTGGAATACTTCCGCCGGACCGCCCGCAAGGAGCTGGAGGCCAGCAAGCACTTCACGCCCCCTGCCGCCATCGACGAGCTGGCCCGCATGGCCCAGGGGTTCGTCTCCCTGGGCAACCAGACCGGCGAGGGCTGGTTCCTCACCGGCGAGATGCTGGAGCTGATTCACAGCGGCGTGGAGAACATCATCTGCACCCAGCCCTTCGGCTGCCTGCCCAACCACATCGTAGGCAAGGGCGTAATCAAGGAACTGCGCCGCCACTACCCGCAGTCCAACATCATCGCCGTAGACTACGACCCCGGTGCCAGCGAAGTCAACCAGCTAAACCGCATCAAGCTCATGCTGGCAACTGCGCAGAAGAATTTGAAGAAGGGGACAAATTAGGAATAATTGGAATTAAAAGAATATATATAATAGGAAGAAAGCCCGCTGGGCTCCGGAGGTAATTTGGAGTCTAGCGGGCTTTGGGGTTTGTTGGGGTGGGTAAATCTGCACGCCTCCATAAGGCGTGACCCGAAACACTCGCACCATATCTCCTGACAGCTTACATTTCAATCCACACGCCTCCATAAGGCGTGACACGAACTTGATCTGGTCTCCGCCAGAACCGCAGGAAATTTCAATCCACACGCCTCCATAAGGCGTGACGCAGCCAGAGCGGCAGGACCTTCCCATCGGGGTTATTTCAATCCACACGCCTCCATAAGGCGTGACATCAAAACTAACCAAAAATCTCCCCATAACTCCCCAACAATTTCATCTATATTCTACACCCTCCCCCACCAAAACGCAATCTTTTCCTTCTCCCATCAAGCTATAGACCCATATTTATCCAATTCCCCAGTGCGAATCCCCCTGCATTTTCATGTTCACTTCACATTCGCACCTTTCAGCCATCTCATCATAATACCTCCCTATCTCCATTTTTTCCGTCGCCTCACTCCCCAAACACCCCCAACGCCTCTCTCAAATCCTCAATCAAATCCCCCGCATCCTCGATCCCCGCCGAAATCCGAACCAATCCGTCGTAAATCCCCACCGCCTCCAGCTCCTCGCGGCTGAACTCATGGCGGAAGGCGGTGGCGGGGTGGGCCAGGCTGGTGCGGATGCCGCCCAGGGTTCCCAGGTACCGGATCACCTTCAGCCGGTGGATCATTTCATCCACCTTCTCCAGATCATCCTCCACCCGAAAGCTCAGCATCGCCCCATAACCGCCGTCCAACAGCCTGTCCGCCAGCTCATGCTGCGGGTGGGAAACCAGCCCCGGATAGTTCACATAGCGCACCCGTGGATCGCCTTCCAATGCCTCGGCAATGGCCGCGGCATTCTCCATCTGCCGTCTCACACGCAAATCCATGGTCCTCAGACTGCGCAGCGCCAGCCAGGCCGAATCCGGCGCCATGCAGCTTCCCAAAAGCACCTGCGTCCGCTTTACCTTTTTGATCAGCTCCCGGCTGCCGGTAACCGAGCCGCCCGTAATGTCGCTGTGTCCGCCAAAATACTTGGTCAGGCTGTGAATCACCAGGTCCGCCCCGTGCTCCAGGGGCCGGATCAGCATCGGCGTGGTAAAGGTGCTGTCCACCACCGTCAGAACGCCGCGCCTCCTGGCCAGGGCCGTCACCGCGTCCAGATCCACCACCCGCAGCAGCGGATTGGTGAGCACCTCCGTGTAAATCAGCGTGGTCCTCTCTGTAACCGCCTGCTCCACCGCCTCCGGGGACTCAAAATCCACATAACTCACATCCCCCCCGTACGTAGTCAAAATGTCGTTGAGAAGCTCAATGGTCTCCCCGTAAACCGCCCGGTTCACCACCACATGGCTGCCCTTCCGGTTCAAAGCCAGAAACACCGCTGAGATAGCTCCCATCCCGGCGCCGAACACCGCTGTGTCCTGCCCCTGCTCCAACCTGGAAATCGCCTCCCCCAGGCAATCCCGGTTGGGCGCCTCGATGCGGTCGTACAGATACCGCTCCCCACAGTTGGCCCGGTCATAGTCACCCGTATCCTCTGTCTCAAACACGGTGGACCGGTAAAGCGGCTGCTCCTCCATGCCCCGCGCTTCCTTGGCCAAAAGGCTCCCCACATTCAGCAGCTCCGTTCTCATTTTCAACGCACCCATAATCTCCGCCTCCCTACCTGATTGGATCATCAAACCCGGTAACCGCACCGACGCTCCATTGCAGCTTAACGCAAACAGCCTGAGAATGTTATAATCACACTCTCAGGCTGTCAAACAGCAAAATGCGGGTAGCCGGACTTGAACCGGCACGGTATCGCTACCGAGGGATTTTAAGTCCCTTGTGTCTGCCTATTCCACCATACCCGCGAAATACAAATGGGGCCTACAGGGCTCGAACCTGTGACCCTCTGCTTGTAAGGCAGATGCTCTCCCAGCTGAGCTAAGACCCCAAACGTACATGTAATTGCCGCATGCAAACATGCAAACGACCCGGAACGGGTTCGAACCGTCGACCTCCGCCGTGACAGGGCGGCGCTCTAACCAGCTGAGCCACCGGGCCATAAGTTGTTATATAGTTCTGACATTAGTCGGAATTGTTGAGTGGACCTTCGGGGACTTGAACCCAGGACCGACCGGTTATGAGCCGGTTGCTCTAACCAACTGAGCTAAAGGTCCGAACTATATCAAATATGATATTGCGCTTACTGGAACGCAGTAAGAGCCGATGATCGGATTCGAACCGATAACCTGCTGATTACAAATCAGCTGCTCTGCCGTTGAGCCACATCGGCATGTTGCGAGCCTCAGTGACATGATCACTTCCACTCAAATGACCCCAACGAGATTCGAACTCGTGTTACCGCCGTGAAAGGGCGATGTCTTAACCGCTTGACCATGGGGCCTAAACGTAGTGGTCGCCATGGACTTCCACTAAAAAACTCCCCGAGTAGGACTCGAACCTACGACAGCGCGGTTAACAGCCGCGTGCTCTACCGACTGAGCTATCGAGGAATAATTGTTGCCGTCCGAATTATTATACAGCAAAACCGTCAATTCTTCAAGCACTTTTTCAATTAATAATAACGTACCCTCAAAACCACATATTGAATGATGTTTAAAACCTATACCGTTTTG
>NZ_CABJCG010000020.1:46806-119976 GCF_902364025.1 Enterocloster lavalensis | reverse complement strand
AGGAAGATGGGACTTGGGTTTATTATGACAAGAATGGCGACAAGGTTACCGAGTCCTGGAAGAAATCCGGGGACAACTGGTATTGGTTAGATGACAACGGCGAGATGGCTGTTGATATGCTGGTTGAGGATGACGACAACTACTATTATGTAAATGAGAATGGCGCCATGGTAACCAACCAGTGGGTAGCTATTGAAAACGAAGATGCTGGAGAAGACGGTGAGCCGGATCATTACTGGTATTATTTCCAGGCTAACGGTAAAGCTTACAAGAAGTCTGAATCCTCCAATACTTTATCCAAAAAGGTTATCAATGGAAAGAAATATGCATTTGATACCGATGGTAAGATGCTGTATGGCTGGGTAGATAAAGAGACTGGTGACAGAAGCACTGATGATGACGCTTGGAAAGAGTGCGAATATTACTTCGGTGACGAAGATGACGGCGCAATGAAGATCGGTTGGGCTTTAATCAATATCCTTGACGAAGATGCTGCTGATACAGATCAGCCTGGCGATCAGTACTGGGATGAGGATCAGGATCGTTGGTTCTGGTTTAAGTCTTCTGGTGAGAAGCAGACAGATAAGACCAATAAGAAAATCAATGGTAAGAGATACGGTTTTGATGAGTATGGCCGCATGGTAGCTTCTTGGTATGCTGATGTTGATGAGGCCTCTTTATCTGAAACTGATAAGGCCAGCGGATCTCAGGGAACAAAAGCATATTCTGAGCAGTTTATGTACTTCAGCACCCCTGAAGATGGTGCTCGTTACACCAAGGGCTGGTTCAGAGTAGTTCCGGGATATTATCTGGATGCCGAGAAATATGATGAGGATGCTGAGAAATGGTATTATGCGGATGGTGATGGAAACATCTATGCTAATACTATCGAGAAAATCAAAGGCAAAAAGTATGCATTTGATGGCTTTGGACGTATGCTTGATGGCTTAAGAGTTATTACTTTAGATAATGACGGAAAGACTATTCTGAGCAGCGATGACTTCGATGACGAAGATGAGTTCGATGACTATGTTGGTATTTCTGATAACGGTGGAAGCCTTGCCACTAACGAAGCTATTTACTACTTCGGCAGTTCCGATGACGGTGCAATGAAGACTGGTAAGCAGACTGTTTCTCTTGATGGAGAGTCCATCACCTTCAAGTTCAAGACCAGCAGCACTAAGAAGGGTCAGGGCTTTACTGAAATCGACGACAAGAAGCTCTACATTGGTGGTAAGTTAATCAAAGCAGACAAAGATGACAAGTATATGATTGCCAACTTTGAGCTTAACAATGACGGATCTTATTCCTATGAAGAAGTTTCTGTTAAGGATTTAATTAAAGATGAAGTCTCTGAGGATAAGGATAAAAACTATAAGTACACAATTAATGATAATTATAAGAAAAAGAGTGTAATTATGATTAATTCCACTGGAACCATCTCTACCAAGAACGGTGCTAAGAATGGCGATGATTATAAGTTCTACTTCAAGGATGGCGTACTTGACTACATTACCCTGGAGAAATAGTCCAGTATAATTGTTGAATTTCCAATTGCAAAAGAAAAGGCGGTATGGAGTTTTCTATACCGTCTTTTTGCGTATAAAAATAAAAGCTAGTTGAAAAAGGAATATTATAATATTGTAATTCTCTAGTTTGTATCTTAAAACTTGGAAAAAGAAGATTGTAGGCAACTGTTAGTTTCCCGCAACCCTCTCTTTTTAAGCAATTAGAATTTCCTATTTACTTAGAACAATTAGTTCTCTAATGTAATAGACTTGATAACCTTCTTACCTACATTGATCTTGTAATCATCAGCATCCTTAGCGCTAGATTTTGTCTTAACAATAATGCCGCTGGTTCCGATTACATAATAAGTAACCCCATTACCGTTGGCATCATTAAAGGTCCACTTCTGATCACCATCATCATTAGGACCTCAGCCTTACCACCTTCAACTTTTACATTGCTCACCTTTTTGCTAATGAACTCAGCAGCAGAATACTCTGTTACGGTGTTCTCTGCCTTATTATAACCGTAGATAGTATATTTGTCATCCTTGTCAGCCTTAACCTATTTACCGGCTATATATAACTTATCATCAATCAACACCGATTAAACCGGAGCCCTTCAAATTTCTGCCCTTCTTGAACGGGAGTGTAAAGCTATCGCCATCAATGTCGACAGTCTGCTTACCAGTCTTCATAGCGCCATCATCGGAACTACCAAAATAGTAACTTCTGATCTGATGCTTATTGATTTGATCGTGATAGTGGTTTACAAAATTATCGAAGTTATCCTCCGTATCATAGGGACGATCATCGTCATCATTTGCTAATTTCTGAGCAATGTCAGTTGCAGTATCGCCATTCACCATTTCTAAGAACACCAGACCATTGATCATGCGGCCATACTCATCAAATGCATATTTCTTGCCTTTGATCGTCTTGATCTCATTTGCCACGATATTTCCATCACCGTCAGCGTAGTACCAACACTCATCGCCGTCGTTATATTTTGCCTGATGCAGATAATATCCAGGAACCACTTTGAACCAGCCTTTGGTATAACGAGCTCCATCTTCGGGACTGCTGAAATACATGAACTCTTCAGCATACTTTTTGGTTCCCTGGCTAGCGCTACCTTTATCAGTCTTGCTCTCAGATAAGCTGGCAGTCTTCAGATCTGCATACCAAGAAGTACCATACAGCCATACTAATCAAAGCCATACTTTTTACCATTGATCGACTTATCAGTATATACTTCGCCATTGTTCTCATCAGCTGCTTTCTTCTTACCAGAGGACTGGAAGTAGAACCAACGATCCTGATCCTCATCCCAGAACTCATCGCCGGGCTGAATATCTTCTGCTTCGTCATCGGTAATGCTGATCAATCTCCAGCCAACAGACATTGCGCCATCATCTTCGTCACCAAAGTAGTATTTGCATGTCTTCCAAGCGTCATCATCAGCCTGACGCTCGCCGTCGCTTACCCAACCATACAGCATTTTGCCTTCAGTATCAAAAGCATACTTTTTGCCATTGATTACCTTTGCAGAAATAACATCAGTGCTTGCGCTGTCACTTCTCTTGTATGCGTTACCATTGGCCTGGAAATAGTACCAATAGTGTTCGGGCTCGTCATCCTCGCCGGCCTCCTCGTTCTCAATGGCTACCCACTGATTACGAACCATAGCGCCGTTGTCGTCTAACCAATACCAGTTGTCCCCAGACTTCTTCCAGGACTCGGAAACCTTGTCATAATAAATCCAAGTCCCATCTTCCTCAGCCCAGCTCTGAGCTACAAAAAGGCTATGGATACACCAACGGCGAACAGTATTGCTGTGCATAATGCAGCAACTATTTTGTCTGCTTTCTCATACTTAATCCACTCGCCTTTTTCATTTTGAAATACTTTTTAAAATTTCTAACTACATTACAAGTTAATTATACTTCCAAATAAGGATAATTATTGAAAGCTGGTAAAAACATAGTAATTTTTTCGTTTCCCATGCCATTTTGGACACTTTATGAAAGATATCTTCTTTTTGAATCTAAAATTTTATCAAAATATATTACTTTTTGCGAATATATAGGTTAATATACTATATGATGTTGATCAAAAGGAGGAGATTGAAATGGCAGTTTTAAAAGAGGCGGATTCGCTTGATAGTAGAGATACAGATTTATATCAAGAAGGGTTCCGAGATTATTTAACAAGTAAGAATATGTCGGCAAATACGATCTGTGTGTATTGTTATGCAGTCAGGCAATTTTTTGAGATTCATAAAGAGCTTACGATTGCTACACTGCAGCTCTACAAAGTTTATCTGTTGGAGCACTATAAACCACAGACGGTCAATCTGCGAATACGAGCTCTTAATTGTTACATGGAGTATCTAAACCATAAAGACTCCAAAATGACCATGATTAAAATACAACAAAAAATGTACTTGGACCGCATTATCAGTCAGGCGGATTACGAGTATCTAAAACGCCGGCTATGGGAAGACGGCGAGTTTTCGTACTATTTTGTCATTCGTTATATGGCGGCCACCGGTGTCAGAATAAGCGAACTTGTCAAATTTGAAGTTGTAGATGTAAAGTCTGGATTTAAAGATCTTTACTCCAAGGGAAATAAAATGAGGCGTATTTATATTCCTACCATTCTCAAACAAAAAACTGAGGTATGGCTCGATAAAAATGGGAGAAAGAAAGGGGCTCTATTTCTAAACCGTTTTGGCAACCCAATTACAGCTTCAGGAATCCGAGGGCAGTTGAAAGCGTTTGCGTTGCGTTATAATCTTGATCCGGAAGTAGTTTACCCTCATTCATTCCGCCATAGATTTGCAAAAAACTTTATAGAGAATAGTGGGGATATCGCGCTGTTATCGGATCTTCTGGGACACGAAAGCATAGAAACCACCAGAATTTACCTTCGTAGAAGCAGTAGCGAACAGTACCGGATTGTAAATAAAATTGTTGACTGGTGAGGAGAAAATATGATGATCGAATTTCAACAAAAAGAAATTGAGACGTTTAAGGAATACTTAAGGAAACGTGGGGCGGCCCCCAATACAATCAGCGCATATTCAGCTTCTGTGCGGCTTTACTTTTCACTGTATTCTGATGTCAATATTCCCAATCTTCAATCATATAAAGAGTACCTTTTAGAGCATTTTAAAGCAAATACTGTTAATATACGAATATTCGGCATTAATCAATATATCGAAACTCTTGGCGACAATCCGGAAATGAAGCTGGAAAGCTACAAGCTCCCTTCCGTTAAACGCCAACAGAAGCCATTTTTAGATAATATCATTTCAAAAAGAGATTACGAACGACTGAAACGGTGTCTAAAACGTGATGGAAATATGTTTTGGTACTTTGTGGTAAGGTTTCTGGCTGCTACCGGAGCAAGAATCAGCGAATTGGTGAAAATTAAAGTAGAGCACGTTCGTATTGGCTGCATGGATTTATATTCAAAAGGCGGAAAACTCCGAAGAATTTATTTTCCTGAAAAATTATGTCTGGAAATGCTCTCCTGGTTGGCTATCGAAGGCCGCGACAGTGGATTTATCTTTGTGAACAAGAAAGGCGATCAGATTACTCCCCGAGGAATCAGCAGTCAACTGAAGGTTCTGGCGGTTCGTTATCACATTCCTCCAGAAACCGTGTACCCTCATTCCTTTCGCCATCGATTTGCAAAAAACTTCTTAAACAAATTTAATGACATTTCACTTTTGGCCGATTTGATGGGACATGAGAGTATTGAGACTACGAGAATATATCTTACTAAATCATCGCTAGAGCAGCGAAAATTTATTGATAAAATCGTTACTTGGTAAAAAGTGTATAAATGTGGAATATAACCATTGCGATAATGCTTTTGTGATCAAATCTACAGGCGTTTATATTTTACCCTACGCTTATATGCAATAGTGACATTGAAACGCTTGAAATGCGTTATACGCGCTTACACGCCATTTATTTGCTGGATATTCCGAATCAGACATGTATGTTGGATGTGGGAATAGCTTAGCAGTGGTATTAATTAGGTATTATATAAATTTTATACCTGCAAATTAGTTTTTACTGAAAAACTGAGTAACATAAAATTTTTCTGCAAATGCAAATTGAGAAAGCCTTAGATAGATGTTGATGTACTTGAAAGAAATGATTTCTTCATTAATAGCAAAAATTACTGGGTAGTATTTGATTTAAGTGGTTTTGCAATAGAACTGAAAAGTAAAAACGGATAACAAATAGAGTAAATCTTGTAGAGTAAAATTAAGGCGGTGCCTATGACATGATGCGTTGTAGGCGCTGTTTTTTGTGTTACTTTACCAGCTTTCAATAATTTCCCTTATTGGAAGTATAATCAACTCGTAATGCAATTAGGAATTTCAAAAAGTATTTCAAAAAGAAAAAGGAGAGTGCATTAATTATGAGAAAGCAGACAAAATTAGTTGCTGTATTATCCACAGCAGCACTGCTCGCCATTGGTGCATCCATGACCTCTTTTGCGGCTCAGGGTTGGGCTGAGGAAGATGGGACTTGGGTTTATTATGACAAGAATGGCGACAAGGTTACCGATTCCTGGAAGAAATCTGGGGACAGCTGGTATTGGTTAGATGAGAACGGTGAAATGGCCGTTGATATGCTGGTTGAGGATGATGACAACTATTACTATGTAAATGAGAATGGCACCATGGTAACTAACCAGTGGGTAGCTGTTGAGAATGAGGATGCAGGTGAAGATGGAGAGCCTGATCATTACTGGTATTATTTCCAGGCCAATGGTAAGGCTTACAGAAGAAGTGATACGTCTTCTACCATTTCTGCGAAAACAATTAACGGCAAAAAGTATGCATTTGATACTGATGGCAAGATGCTGTATGGTTGGGTAAATGATTCTTTTGAGCGTGTGACCGATGAAGATACTGAATGGCAGGAGGGTCTGTATTACTTTGGTGGCGAAGATGATGGTGCCATGAGGGTTAATACATGGGAATTAATTTCTATCACTTCTGATGAAGAAGCTGATGAAATTCAGCCTGGTGATGAGTTCTGGGATGAAGATCAGGATCGTTGGTTCTTCTTCCAGTCCTCTGGTAAAAAGAAATATGCTGATGGAGACAAAGTTTTCACTGATAAGAAGATCAACGGAAAGAAATATGGATTTGATAAATATGGCCGTATGGTAGCTTCCTGGTACAGTGAAGACCTTCAGAAGGCAAGTGGTTCCATCACAACTGTAGCATCTGATAGCCAGGGCAATCCGGACTATTCACATTCCTTTATGTATTTTAGCAATCCTGAGGATGGCGCTCGCTACTCTAAGGGATGGTTCAAAGTAGTTCCTGGTTATTATCTGCATGAGTCCAAATATGAAGATGATGCGGATTATTGGTACTATGCAAACGGTGATGGCAATATCATTGCGAATAGAGTAAAGAAAATCAAGGGCAAAACATATGCGTTTGATGAGTATGGTAGAATGATTTCTGGTTTGGCACTCCTTAAGTATACAGATAGCAGTGACAGTGATGGTACAGAGATTGTTAAGTATGCCGATGATGATAAACAGTATTCCTATGATACCGAGGATGCATTTAATGAAACTGCGATGGGAGATCTTGCTGAAGATCTAGCCAACGGTACTTTCCGCTTTATGTACTTCGGCGGGGCTGATGACGGTTCAATGAAGACTGGCAGACAGAACATCGATATCGATGGCGAAACCTTTGCTTTCAAGTTCGCAACCAAGAGCAACATCAAAGGGGCTGGCCTTACCGGTGTTGACGATGATAAGTTCTATGTCGGTGGCAAATTAGTCAAAGCTGACAAGGATGATAAATATCAGATTGTTAAGTTCACCAAATACGCCGATGCTGATGGCGTTAAAGAAAATGCTTGGGTTGTAGTTGATGATGATGTAAAAATCAGTGAACTTCTTGGCAAAACTGATAGTGATCGTGAATCCATTAAGGATGCTACATTCTGGGATCTTTCCAAGGCTAAGGGCATGGATGTTTATCGTGTGGTAAACACATCTGGTAAGATTGTGGAGGGCAATGGAAAGTCTGTAAAGAATGGCGATGACTACAAGATTAAAGTAAACAAAGATGGCGTTATTCAGTCCATTACGCTGGAGGACTAATCTAAATCGTCATACGTTGAAATACTAATTGCTTGTTATAATGGGCTGTTGCAATAGTAGATGAACAATCTCTACTGGAGCAGCAGCTCCATTTTTATGCAGAAAACTATGTGGGGTGTGGGTATCAAGCTATTGTTAACGATTTTATAGATTATTGTCAAAAGACCACTACTTTTCAAAGAAATAAATGGAGCTGTTGCTCAAGTAGCATATTTATCTACTTGAGCAACAGCTCCTCATTTTAGCAATTGGAATTTTCTTCTCTTACTAAGGATTAGTCCTCAAGGATAACCTCGGTGATTTCTTTGCTCTTTACATTGAACTTGTAATCATCTGCATCCTTAGCACCGGTCTTGTTCTTAATAACTGAGCCAGAAGTATTCAGTAAGTAATATTTTACACTATTACCATCCTCATCCTTCTTGTTGGAGTAATTTTTAATTGTCCAAACTCTTTCTTCCTTCTTCTCGTCATACTTGCCGTCGGGATCAACAGCCGCTTCCTTCAAGAAGGCGCTAACAGTCATATCCTCAACCAGGCAGTAGTTTCCGGTACCGGTGGTTACCTTATAAACTTTGTACTTATCATCCTTATCAGCCTTGATCTGCTTACCTGCAGTATACAGTTTGTCATCATCAAAGCCATTGATACCAGCACCCTTCAGGTTAGAGCCAGTCTTGAACTTGAAAGTGAAGGAATCGCCATCGATCGTTACGTTCTGTTTTCCGGTCTTCATAGCGCCATCATCAGAGCTGCCGAAGTAATAGCTTCTAACCTTACCAGAGGCAATCTCATCCTGATGATCGATTACAAACTGATCAAAGTTATCTTCCGTATCATAAGCTCCGGTATTGCCGTTAGCCTTATAATCGTCTTTATTAGCTTTGTTATAAGTTCCGGCATCATCAGCATACTTCATAGCGATTTCGGAAGAAGTATCCTCGCTACCCATCTCCAGGAATACCAGTCCACTAATCATGCGGCCATACTGATCAAATGCATATTTTTTGCCTTTAATTGTTTTGATCACGTTAGAGTAGATGTTGCCATCGCCATCTGCATAATACCAGTACTCATCACCGTCATTATATTTGGACTCATGTAAATAGTAACCAGGAATTACCTTAAACCAACCCTTGGTATAACGAGCGCCGCTTTCAGGATCGCTGAAATACATAAAGCCTTCAGAGTAGGCAGAAACGCCCTGAACCTTTGCATCGGTTGCCAGAGGAGTTTTTGCAGTACTGGTTGTAGCTGTAACATCAGCAGCATACCAGGAAGCGATCATACGACCATATTCATCAAAGCCATACTTTTTGCCATTAATGGTTTTGTTATCTTTGGAAACCTGCTTCTTACCAGAAGATTTGAACCAGAACCAACGATCCTGATCCTCATCCCAGTACTCATCACCAGGCTCTGCGCTCTCGGCGTCATCATCTGTAATAGAAATCAGTCTCCAGCCGATGGACATAGCACCATCGTTCTCATCGCCGAAGTAATATGCATCTGCATCCTTCCAGGCATCATCATCAGTCTGGCGCTCGCCATCTACTACCCAGCCATACAACATACGGCCATCGGTATCAAATGCATACTTTTTACCATTGATAACTTTAGCGTTGATAGCATTGGAGCTAGCATTGTCAGATCTCTTATAAGCCTTACCATTAGCCTGGAAATAGTACCAGTAATTATCCGGCTCATCTTCTTCACCGGCATCCTCGTTCTCAATAGCTACCCACTGATTACGAACCATAACGCCGTTGGCATCTACATAGTAAAAGTTGTCATCATCCTCGACCAGCATATCAGTGGCCATCTCGCCGTTGTCATCTAACCAATACCAGTTGTCCCCAGACTTTTTCCAAGCCTCGGTAACCTTGTCGCCATTCTTGTCATAATAAACCCAAGTCCCATCTTCCTCAGCCCAACCCTGAGCCGCAAAAGAGGTCATGGATGCACCAATGGCGAGCAGTGCTGCTGTGGATAATACAGCAACTAATTTTGTCTGCTTTCTCATAATTAATGCACTCTCCTTTTTCTTTTTGAAATACTTTTTGAAATTCCTAATTGCATTACGAGTTGATTATACTTCCAATAAGGGAAATTATCAATAGTTTTTTTGCATTTTTTGTATTTTCTACTAAAATGCTTAAAATATGACAATTTATATTGGAGGCATACCACCAACTCCATCACACGCATTTAGTATATAATAGTCCGGCCGAAAATACCATAACATTTACCTGTGCATTTTCTTACATAATTATTACAGAAGTGTTATTTTTATCGCAAATTGTACAGATATTAGTACAATCTTCCATATCCATCCATGCAACCTGACGATAGCTTCCGGAAGGCCACCGGTGCCGGGGATTTGGGCAGCGGGCCTGCGCTTGTGATGCAGAACGGGCAGCGCATTCGGCGCCGCCCATTTTGCATCTATCTCATTCGATATACTCATGTTTCCCCTGGAATGATTTGGTGTTTACGCCTTCACGATGTGAGGCGGGAGTCCTATTTGGCCAGAACTTCCTTGTAGGCCTCGGCCATTCCCTTGGCCTGGATCAGGTCATAGTATTCCTGAACCATGGGAATCATTTCGGTCAGGTCTGCATGCCAGTAATCTTCTCTCTTCAGGATCTCCTCGACGGATGCATCCTTCATGAACTTCATGATCTCCTCGCCGTCGTTGGCTTTGTCGGTGCGGTAGAAGGAAATGAGGGCAGCCATGGAGAAGGTGAGGCCGGCCGGGTATTGGCCGAATTTCTCTTTGTATTCCAAAATGGTGGGCAGCACGCGGACCTGAAATTTGCTCACGGAGTTCAGCGCGATGCTTAACAGCTGATGCTTGATGAAGGGGTTGGAGAAACGCTCCAGCACGGCAGCGCCGAACTTGCGGTTGTCCTCGGTATCGCCGATAGTGGGGATGATCTCCTCAAAGATGCACTTTTTCAGGAAGGAGCTGACAGTCTCGTCCTGCATGCACTCGCCCACAGTGGTCAGGCCGTACAGATGGGCGCCCAGTACCATGGAGGTGTGGCCTCCGTTCAGGATGCGGACCTTTCTCTTCTTATAAGGATGCACGTCGTCGGTCCATACGACGTTGTAGCCGGCCTTCTGGAAGGGCAGCTCGTCCTCGTGATGGCCGCCGATTACCCACAGGTGGAAAATCTCTGCGGTGTCGATCAGCTTGTCTTCGTAGCCGATCTGCTTGGTCAGCTCTTCTACTTCGTCCCTGGGGTAACCGGTTACGATGCGGTCCACCAGGGTGCTGCAGAAGTCATTTTCCGTCTCGATCCAGTTCTTGAATCCGTCCTCCAGCTCCCACAGATCGGCGTACTGGAGCACGCATTTCTTTAAGTTGTCGCCGTTGTCGTCGATCAGCTCGCAGGGAAGCAGGATCAGGCCCTTTAAACCGGCCTGGTAGCGCTTGTACAGGAACTGGCACAGCTTGGCAGGATAGGCCTTGGGCGGCATGTCGGTGAGCTTCTCGGTGCCTACATACTCGATGCCCGCCTCGGTGGTGTTGGAAACCAGAACCCGCAGATCGGGGTTGGACGCCAGGGCAATGTACTCGTCGTACTGGGTGTAGGGATTCAGTGCACGGGAAATGGACGTCACATGGGTGTGCTCGTTTACAACCTGGCCATTGTCAATACCGCGCAGGAACAGGTTGTACTCACAGTTCTGCTCCGCCAGGGTCTGGCACATACCTTTCTCGATGGGCTGCACTACTACGATCTTGCCGTCGTACAGGCCCTTCTCCTGAAGTTTGTGGAAGAAATAGTCCACAAAACCGCGTAAAAATCCGCCCTCGCCAAACTGGATGACTGTTTCTTTTACGTTACTGCTCATGATTTGCTACCTCCATATGAAATAGTGTGAGTGACTAGTTGTAAGCGCTTACACTATTGGGTGCACTGCGCTTTCCTTTTATTTGCTGAGATTACTATACAACATTCTCCGGAAATATTCAATAGGTTTCGGAGAAAAATTGTAAGCATTTACATTGCTGGTGTCTATAATTTCCCGTATCGGAAGTATAATCAACTCGTAATGCAATTAGGAATTTCAAAAAGTATTTTAAAAAGAAAAAGGAGAGTGCATTTATTATGAGAAAGCAGACAAAATTAGTTGCCGTCTTATCTACGGCAGCACTGCTGGCCATCGGCGCATCCATGACTTCCTTCGCGGCTCAGGGTTGGGCCGAGGAGGACGGAACCTGGGTTTATTATGACAGCAGCAATGACAGAGTGACCGAAGAGTGGAAAAAATCCGGGGATAACTGGTATTGGCTGGACGACAACGGCGAGATGGCGGTTGATATGCTGGTTGAGGATGACGATGATTACTATTACGTTGACGCCAACGGTGTGATGGTCACCAATCAGTGGGTTGCCATTGAAAATGAGGACGCCGGCGAGGAGGATGAGCCGGACCACTACTGGTACTATTTCCAGGCTAACGGCAAGGCCTACACCAGATCCGACAACGCCAGCGAGGACTCTGTTTCCGCCAAAACCATTAACGGCAAAAAGTATGCTTTTGATGAGGAAGGCAGAATGCTCTACGGGTGGGTGAGCGGCGGCGAGCGCCAGACCGATGACGACGCCTGGAAAGAGAGCCTTTACTACTTTGGCGATGAGGACGACGGCGCTATGAGCTTGGGCTGGAGACAGATTTCCATCGTGGACGATGAGTACGAGGATCTGCAGCCCGGCGACGAATACTGGGACGAGGATCAGGACCGCTGGTTCTATTTCCAGACTTCCGGCAAGAAGGTTGCCGCGGATTCCGAGGACGGCGATACGTTAAAGACCAAGACCATCAATGGCAGAAAATACGGCTTCGACGAGTATGGCCGCATGATCGCCGACTGGTTCACGGAGACCGCCTCCTACAGCACCGCAACCCAGGGCGTTGCCTCCTATACCAGCAGCTTTATGTATTTCAGCACTCCCGAGGACGGCGCACGCGCCACCAAGGGCTGGTTCAAGGTTGTTCCCGGTTATTACCTGCATGAGGATAAATACAACGACGGCGACGATTACTGGTACTATGCGGACGGCGACGGCGAGATTTACTCCAACGTGATCAAGACCATCAAGGGCAAAAAGTACGCGTTTGACAACTACGGCCGTATGATTGACGGTCTGGTATTCCTGCAGATGGCGACCGAGAACGGCAAGGTGGATTCCTCCGAGATCGATCAGAAGTTTGCTGACGACGGCGATATCCCCTACGACACCGAGGATGCGTTCGACGATTTTGTGGTTCACTACGCTCCCCAGATTTCCAGCGGCGAGATCCGCTCCTTCTATTTCGGCGACTCGGATGACGGCGCCATGAAGACCGGCAGACAGACGGTTGAGATTGACGGCGACTCCTTTACCTTCAAGTTCAAGGACAGCAGCAGCAGTAAGGGCGCCGGCATCAACGGAATCGACGACCACAAGCTGTACAGCGCCGGTAAGCTGATCGAGGCCGACAGCGACGATAAGTATCAGGTGGTTATTTACAGCGAGGACGAGGACGGCATCGTGACCATGGAGAAGATGGATACCGATGATTTCCTCACCGAGTATTGCCACGAACTGGAGGCGGGCGACAAGGATTACGACGAGGACGCCACTACCTGGAATGTGAATGAGGATATTGACTCCAACGTTAAGCTTTATCTGGTAAATACCTCCGGCTCCATGGTTAAGAATAAATCTGCCGCCAAGGACGGCGAGGACTACAAGTTCAATGTGAAGAACTACCAGATCACCCAGGTTGTTTTAGAAGACTGATCCTCCATTGACATAAGAAAATTCCAAATTGCGACAAAACTGCCCGGCGATATACTGTGCCGGGCAGACCTCTGATTTTCCAGGGCTGCTGTGCCGTAAAAAGCGCAGCAGCCTTTTCTTTAACGCGAAGGGCCACCGGCGCAGCCTGTGGCCCTTTATTGAGCGCAATGGGCCGCCGGATTAGCCGGCTGGCCATAATTGAGCGCAATGGGGCCGCTGGCGCAGCCGGCGGCCCATGTTTTAACCACTATCTGTAAAGTTCACGTAAAATTTCCGTGGCAATAATGTGGCATTTTCACGGTTTGTACGAGAGAATTCCGACAATATGGTGAATTTTTTGTGAACCATATTGACATTTTGCGGTTTTCGAATGTTATACTGACTCGTAAATACAACCGGAAGGAGGTAATGCAACTATGCCGGCAATCCAAACAGCTGCCGCTGCCGTGGTCAGACGGGGGTTTGACACCTATCTGTCGTCCCATAATCTGGCCCCCAACACCATTCACATTTACCATTTTACCGTGGAACAGTATCTGCACCGCTATTCCCGACTGACCTACCGCAATCTGCAGCTTTACAAAGTTTATTTGATCGAGCACTATAAACCGCAAACGGTCAACCTGCGGATCCGGGCGCTCAATTCCTATCTTGAGTATTGCAAATCCGATATTTGTCCTCTCTCCATGGTGAAGGTACAGCAAAAGACCTATCTGGACAAGATTATAACCCATGCCGACTATGAGTATTTGAAGCGCAGGCTTTGGGAGGATGAGGAATACAGCTACTTCTACCTGGTGTGGCTGACCGCGGCCACCGGGGTGCGGGTCAGCGAGCTGGTCACATTCCGCATCGAGGATATAAAGCTCGGACACAAGGATGTCTATTCCAAGGGGAATAAGATGCGCCGGGTTTATGTTCCAACCCGCTTAAAATGCGCGATCCTGGACTGGCTTGAACTGGAACACCGCGCCACAGGCCCTCTCTTTCTGAACCGCTATGGTTCCGCTCTGTCCGTCACCGGGGTGCGCTCGCGGCTGAAGGATTTCGCCGCCCGGTATTGTCTGGATCCCGAGGTTATGTACCCCCATTCCTTCCGCCACCGCTTTGCCAAAAATTTTATCGAAAATTCCGGGGATATCACGCTGCTGTCTGATCTTCTGGGACATGAGAGCTTGGAGACCACTCGGATTTATCTAAGGCGCAGCAGCACGGAGCAGGCCCGGATTGTCAATCAGGTTGTAAATTGGTAGGGGTGAGTACATGGAATACTGTGATCTGAACGAGGAGGCAGAGCAGCGCCTGGAGTATTTTAAAGAACGGCTCAGGCAGCGCGGAGCCTCCGCAAATACCATTAATACCTACGCCCGTTCGCTGTGGCTCTACGAGTCCCTGTACGGCAATCTGAGCCTGGAATCGCTGAACGATTACCGGAATTACCTGATCAGCCATTACAAGCCCTCCACGGCCAATTCACGCATTTACGGAATGAATCAATACCTGAAGCTTCTGGAATCGGAGGGCGCTGAAATACCGGCCGGCTACCGGCTGGCAGCCGTCAAGTTGCAGCACAGGCCTTTTCTGGACAACGTGATCTCCCAGCGGGATTACGAGCGCCTTAAAAAGGGGCTTAGGGAGGACCATGACGTATTCTGGTATTTTGTGGTTCATTTTCTGGGGAGCACGGGCGCGCGGATCAGCGAGCTGCTCCAGATCAAGGCGGAACATATCCGCATGGGGTATATGGACCTGTACTCAAAGGGCGGAAAGGTCCGCCGGGTTTATTTTCCGGAAACGCTGTGCCGGGACGCGCTGGACTGGCTGGAGACCAGAGGGCTTCAGACCGGTTTTGTGTTTACCAACCGAAACGGCGCTCCGTTTACAGCCCGCGGGATCAGCTGGCAGTTGAAAGTGTTGGCCAGGCGTTACCGGATCGACCCGGATACCGTCTACCCCCACTCGTTCCGGCATCGGTTCGCAAAGAATTTTTTGTCCAGATTTAACGATATTGCGCTGCTGGCAGATCTGATGGGGCATGACAGCATTGAGACTACACGGATTTATTTGACGCGGTCCTCGAAAGAGCAGCGGGCGATGATTGATGAGATTGTTACGTGGTGAGAATGGATAAAAAAAGGCGGCTGCAAAAGCTTGAGAATGCTTCTGCAGCCGCTTTTTAAAGCGTCGCAACCGTCCGACGGCTTGTCTTCTTGACCGGAAAGGCCGGTCAAGAAGCATCGGATATTCATCCGATGTGAAAATTGGCGTGGATGGCCGCTTACAAGCAAGCTTGACACGGCCTTCCTCACCAATTTTCCCGCCGTCTAAATTGTTTCGTGGAATTATTTCAAAGTAACCTTTGCGCCCTCGGCCTCTAACTTGGTCTTCAGCTCTTCGGCCTCTTCCTTGGAAACGCCGGACTTAACAGCCTTCGGAGCGGAATCAACTACTTCCTTGGCTTCCTTCAGGCCCAGGCCGGTGGCTTCACGTACAACCTTGATAACCTTAACCTTGTTCGGGCCAACCTCGGTCAGCTCTACGTCGAACTCGGTCTTCTCTTCCTCAGCTGCTGCTGCGCCGCCTGCTGCTGCAACTACAACGCCTGCTGCTGCGGATACGCCGAACTCTTCCTCACATGCTTTTACTAAATCGTTCAGTTCTAATACGGATAATTCCTTGATAGCTTCGATAAACTCTGCGGTGGTTAACTTTGCCATTTTATATTCCTCCTATTATAATTCGAATTTGTTTTCTGATAATATTGCGACCGAAACTTATGCCTCGGCAGCGCCGCCCTTGGACTCCGCGATCTGATTGATAACGCGGGCAAAGTTGGTAATCGGGGACTGGATGCTTCCAAGCAGCTTGCCCAGCAGTTCTTCTCTGGACGGGATGGTAGCGATCACCTGGGTTCCCTTGGTGTCGTAGTATGTGCCTTCAACAACACATGCTTTTAACTCCAGCTTGGGAGCAGTCTTGGCGAAATTGGCCAGAACTCTTGCGGGAGCTGTGGCGTCTTCCTTGGATACGGCCAGAGCAGTCGGGCCTTCCAGATCGGGATTCAGAGCGGAAAACGCTGTCCCTTCTGCGGCACGCTTGATCAGGGTATTCTTGTATACCTTGTAGATCACCCCAGCTTCTCTCAGCTGCTTACGCAGACGAGTATCCTGCTCAACTGTAAGGCCGCGGTAATCTACGATAACCGCTCCCTGAGCGCCGTCAAGCACACCTTTGATCTCGTCCACAACCGGCTGTTTTAATTCAACTTTTGCCATGAATGGTTTACCTCCTTATAAAATTTTCGCATTGAAAACCGTCATAGCATGGAAAAGACCTCTCCGTCCAAAGACAGAGAGGTCTGCAAAATCTCATCACAAAAAAGCTTGAGTTTTTGTATGTTCCTCGGCAGGCGGTTACGCCTTACGCCTTGCGGCACCTGCTGTCTTAGGCATTCAATACTCGGGTATCATATCATACGATATGATGGATGTCAAGATGAAAAATCATCTTTAATATACGCAAACACGAATTAGTTGGTCAGCTTTGCTACGTTCAGCTTTACGCCAGGACCCATGGTAGAGGTCAGGGTAACGCTCTTAAGGTAAGCGCCCTTAACGGTGCTCGGCTTCGCTTTCATGATTGCTTCAATAAGCGTCTGGAAGTTGTCGGCTAACTGATCTTCTGTGAAAGAAGCTTTTCCTACTGGCACATGGATAATGTTGGTTTTGTCGAGTCTGTACTCAATCTTACCGGCTTTGATGTCGTTGATGGCCTTGGTAACGTCCATGGTTACGGTTCCGGCCTTGGGGTTGGGCATAAGGCCCTTGGGGCCCAGTACGCGGCCCAGACGGCCTACAACGCCCATCATGTCCGGAGTTGCCACAACTACGTCAAAGTCCAGCCAGCCCTCGTTCTGGATCTTCGGGATCAGCTCCTCGGCGCCTACATAGTCTGCGCCTGCAGCCTGAGCCTCGTCGGCCTTCGGTCCCTTTGCGAATACCAGAATACGAACTACCTTGCCGGTGCCGTGAGGCAGCACGACGGCTCCACGGATCTGCTGGTCAGCGTGACGTCCGTCACAGCCTGTTCTGATATGGGCTTCTACAGTCTCGTCAAATTTGGCAGAAGCATTCTTCTTAACCAATGCAATCGCATCTGCGGTGTCATAAAGTGCAGTACGGTCCACATTCTTAAAGGCCTCTGCATATCTTTTACCTGATCTCATTCTAAATAACCTCCTAGTGGTGTTGTCGGGGAATCTCCCTCCCACGTTTTCATGTTAATCCCATCAATTTGCATGTTTTAATCGGGTGTGTTCACTCATCTAAACTCGATAAGACCTCGCTAAGATTCGCGAACGACGTTTGCGCTAAGTTCGTGAGATACCTCACTAAGCGCTCACAGTCAGTCCTCTACAACGATTCCCATGCTTCTGGCAGTACCGGCGATCATGCTCATTGCAGCTTCGACGCTCGCGGCATTTAAGTCGGGCATCTTCAGTTCTGCGATCTTCTGTACTTCTGCCTTGCTGATGGTGGCTACCTTGGTCTTGTTCGGAACTGCGGAAGCGGACTTCAGATTGCAAGCCTTCTTGAGCAGTACGGCAGCCGGCGGGGTTTTGGTAATGAAGCTGAAGCTTCTGTCCGCATATACAGTGATAACAACCGGGATGATCATATCACCCTGATCTGCTGTTCTAGCGTTGAATTCCTTCGTAAACTGTACGATATTAACACCATGCTGACCAAGAGCCGGTCCAACTGGCGGTGCTGGTGTTGCCTTACCAGCAGGAATCTGTAATTTGATGTAACCTGTTACTTTCTTTGCCATCTTAGGCACCTCCTAAAATTATGTGGTATTGTCGGGAATCTCCCTCCCACCAGCTGCTGCGCCCGCAGCGGCTGATTCCTTGTGTTACATTTTCTTGACTTCCGCGAAGCCAAGTTCAACCGGTGTCTCACGACCGAACATTTCCACGTTGATCGTGACGGTTTTCTTGCCGTCGTTAATCGCCTTGATGGCGCCGACGGTATCTTTCCAGGCACCGTTTGTTACAACGACCGTATCTCCAACTTCAAAGTCAACGACGACATCCTCATGTCGGAAGCCGAGACCTTTCATCTCGTCCTCGGTCAGGGGTACCGGCTTGGAGCCCGGACCCACAAAGCCCGTGACACCGCGGGTGTTACGCACCACATACCACGTGTCGTCGTTCATGACCATGTGGATCAGCACGTAACCCGGGAACATTTTCTTATCAGCTTTTTTCTCCACGCCGTTTTTCAGCTCCACAACCGGGAGCATGGGCACGGAAACTTCTAAGATCTGGTCCTGAAGGTTTCTGTTCTCAATCGTCTTCTCAATGTCGACTTTGACTTTGTTCTCATAACCTGAGTAGGTATGGACTACATACCAATGTGCTTCTGACATACATTCACCCTCGCCTTATTAAAAGATAAATCCTAAACCAAATTTGATCACCATGTCCAGGAGCATGATCACCACACCCAGAAAAATAGATGAAAGGACAACGGCAATGGTCTGCTTGGTAACGGTCTGTCTGTCAGCAAAGACGATTTTCTTGTACTCAGTTTTCAACCCCTTAAAGAAGCTGGGCTTCTGTTCCTTCTTGGCTTTTTTCGCCTTGTCGGGTTTTTCAGCCTTGGCCGCTTTCTCTGTGGTTACTGCAGTGTTGGCTGCTGTTTCTCCCATAACATTCACGTCCTTTACTGAGCCGGATTACTTCGTTTCTTTGTGCAGCGTATGGGTCTTGCAGAATCTGCAATACTTCTTGGTCTCCATACGGTCAGGATGAGTTTTCTTATCCTTAGTCATGTTGTAGTTGCGTTGTTTGCATTCTGTACATGCCAGTGTGATCTTTGTTCGCACGACTTCCACCTCCACTTATATTATCGTAGTTCACATTTTGCTCAGGACCTTATTTTTGAGCATAAAAAAAAGACCTAAGCTCTTCCATTCGCCCGTACAGTTTACCACAATAACCGCATACTGTCAAGCATAATGCGCGATTTTTACGGGTTTTCGCCGGATTCTGCGCTGGAAAAACCTGGTATTTTTGGCATATCCGCCGGGTTGACAGAGCTGAAAACCGCCGCGCACACGCCCGGGCCCGAGGTCCAGGCTCGGATGCCGATACTGTCAGCAAACCAGCGTGTACTCAAAGCACTCGTAATGCAGCCTGCTTCCCTCCTGTATCTCCTGGGGCAGCAGCGCCCTTGCCACCAGCTTTAACCCGTCCTCCGGACGGTCCAGGTTCCTAAGATGGGCGTAGTCGCCGTCGATCTGTATCACCTCATAGTCAAATATTCCCATTTTTCTTCCTCCCAATTCATCCTTCGCCGGTTTCCGGCATGAAACCGCATTCCAGCCGCGCGGGGCTCAGCGCCCGCCTCCGATGCAGATACAAAGAAAATATACCCTGGAAACGCCGGCCCGCGTCAAAACCCGGCTGCAGGCCTCCACCGTGCTGCCGGTGGTGTAGATATCGTCCACCAAAATCACGGATGTAAGCCCTGTCCGGGGTCGTTTTGCCGAAAATGCCTCCTCCAGGTTTTTCAGGCGCTGGGCAGGGTTTAGGTCTTTCTGGGGCGCGGTGTTTTTGTTGCGGGACAGAAGGCCGGTTTCCACAGGCAGCCCCAGGCCGCCGGACAGACGCCGTGCCAGCTCCTCCGCCTGGTTGAAGCCCCTGGTTTTCAAACGCTCCGGGTGGACGGGCACCGGAACCAAGGCCTGAGCCTTCATCGCCTTAACGGCAGGGCCAAGCCGGCGGACCATCTCCCCGGCGTAGTAGTCCAGGTATTCCCGCCGGTTGTTGTACTTGATCTGGGCCATGGAGCGGGAAGCCGCTTCGTTGTAATTGATCAGGGCGCGGCCGTATACAAAGCTGCGGGGACGGCGTGCGCAGTCGAAGCAATATTCCACCGTGTCCACGGACAGTTCCTTGCCGCAGGACTTGCAGACGGGCTGTTTTACCCAGGACAGGCGGTTCATGCAGCCGGGGCAGATCAGACGCCCCCTGGGCACGACGATGCGGCCGCAGACCGGGCAGCGGCGGGGAAAGAGCGCATCGATTGCGCAGTCTGTCAGGGATTTTAAAATCATCAGCACCTCCGGATGTGGAACCTACTCCTCTTCCTCCAACGCATACAGCTCTTCAATCCGCTGCCGCAGCCCTGTGTAGCGCTTCTGTTCCATGCTGTTGCCGGCCATGGCGGCAAATACCTCCGGCAGGCCCACCAGGCAGACGCAGGTACGGGCGCGGGTGACGGCGGTGTAGATCAGGTTCCGGGTCATGAGCATCCGCGGGCCGCTGTGCATGGGGATGATCACCGCAGGGTACTCGCTGCCCTGGGACTTGTGGATGGTGATGGCGTAGGCCAGCTCCAGCTCTTCCAGCTGCTTGAAGCTGTACTCCACCCGCTTGCCCTCGTCGAACTCCACGGTGAGAAGCTCAGCGTAGTCGTTGATCTCCCGGATGATGCCCATGTCGCCGTTGAAGATTCCGCTCCCGGTCTCAATGGGGATTCCGTAGCGGTTCACAATCTCCCACTCCATCTGGTAGTTGTTCCGGATCTGCATGACCTTGTCACCCACCCGGTAGATGGTGCCGCCGGATTCCTTTTCCGTCTTGGTCTTGTCCGGCGGATTTAAGAAGCTCTGGAGAATCTGGTTCAGCCGCTCCACTCCCAGGGCTCCCTTGCGCATGGGCGTCATCACCTGGATGTCGTAGGGCTGGGCCTTGACGTAGCCGGGCAGCTTCTTCTGGATCAGCGTGACCATGGCGCTTATGATGGCGTCCGGGTTCTCCCGGCGGATGAACAGGAAATCGTTGCTGCGCTTGGCCAGGTCCACCGGCTGGCCCTCGTTGATCCGGTGGGCGTTCACGATAATGTCGCTCTGAGCCGCCTGCCGGAAAATGCGGGTCAGCTTGACCATGTTGAAGCACTGGGAATCGATCATGTCCCGCAGCACGTTTCCCGGGCCCACGCTGGGCAGCTGGTCCACATCGCCCACCAGGATCAGGCGGGTTCCCACATTCACCGCCCGCAGCAGGGCGTGCATGAGGTGAATGTCCACCATGGACATCTCGTCTATGATAATAACGTCCGCATCCAGCGGATTCTCCTCGTTGCGCTCAAAATGCATCCCCGCCATGCCGGACGGCCCACCCTTGCCGCCGGGAGCCCCCGGGATATCCCGGGCCGTGGCCGCGGGGGCGGGTACCAGCTCCAGCAGGCGGTGGATGGTTCTGGCCTCGCAGCCCGTGGCCTCAGTCATACGTTTGGCCGCGCGGCCGGTGGGGGCTGCCAGAAGAATTTCCATGCCCTCCATCTCAAAGTAGCGGATAATGGTGTTGATGGTGGTGGTTTTTCCCGTTCCGGGGCCGCCGGTGATGATTAACAGGCCGCTGTTCACCGCCTCCATCACCGCCTGCTCCTGAAGTCCGTCCAGCTGAATGGATTCCTGCTGCTCCACCTTCAGCAGGCGGCTCTTGATCTCCGTCTCCGGGATGCCGCCGCGGATGTTTAAGTCGTGGAGCATCCGGGCCGTGTTCAGTTCCAGGTAATAATACTGGGAGGAGTAGACGATCTGCCCCTCCGGGGTATTTTTCACCACCAGGCGCTTCTCCATCTGCATGTCCATCAGGTGCTTGTCCATAGCGGAGGGGGCCACCTTCAGCAGCTCGGAGGCTTCCTTTAGCAGCTCGTTTAACGGCAGGTATGTATGTCCGTTTCCCACCGCCTGCAGAAGGGTGTAGAGCATCCCCGCCTTCACCCGGTAGTCGGAATCGGTGAAAATGCCCACCTTCCCGGCGATCTCATCCGCCATCTTAAAGCCCACGCCCGGAATGTCGTCGGCCAGCCGGTAGGGATTTTCCTTCAAAATGCCGTAGAGCTTGGGGCCGTACTCCTGGTAAATTTTTACAGCGAGATTGAGGGAAATGCCGTAGTTCTGCAGGAACATCATGGCCTGGCGCATGTCCTTTTTCTCCTCCACCTGCTCGGCGATGGCCATGGCCATCTTCTCGCTGATGCCTTTGACCTCGGAGAGGCGCTCCGGCTCCTCCTCCATAATCCGGAAGGTGTCAGCCTTGAAATGGCGGACAATCCGGGCAGCCAAAGCGGCCCCGATGCCTTTTATGGCACCGGAGCCTAGATATCGTTCCATGGACAGCGTGTCCTCGGGAGTCTTGATCTCGTAGCTCTCCACCTGCAGCTGTTCACCGTATATGGGGTGTTCCGTCAAACGGCCCGTGGCCTGGATCATGTCACCCTCGCCCACATAGGCGAAGTTTCCCACCATGACCACCTCGTCGCCGTCGTGCTGGTCCGTGGCGGTCAGGACCGTGTAGCCGTTCTCCTCATTCCGGAACTTGATTTTCTCAATAAATCCTGTGATCGTTGCCATATTGCGCTTTCAGTCCCCGGATCAGTATTCGTCGCGTTCCCCGTCCAGACCCATTCCGTGGGCAAATTCGATAAACTTGCCGGTGCCGATGGCCACCGCGGTCAGGGGATCCTCCGCGATCATGGTGCTGATGCCCGTCTTTTCCTCGATCAGGGCGTCCAGGCCGCTGAGCAGGGAGCCGCCGCCGGTCATCACGATACCGCGGTCAAAGATATCCGCCGCCAGCTCCGGCGGGGTGCGCTCCAGCACGTTGTGCACGGCGTCCACAATCTGCATGGCCGGCTCTCTCAGGGCCTCCAGCGTCTCGTCGGAGGTCACCACAATGGTCTTTGGCAGGCCGGTTACCAGGTTACGGCCTCTCACCTCCATGGTGAGGACCTCGGGACGACGGTAGGCCGCGCCCACGTTGATCTTAATCTCCTCGGCGGTCCGCTCGCCGATGAGCAGGTTGTGCTTTTTGCGCATGTAGCGCACCAGGGCCTCGTCGAAGTCGTCGCCCGCCACCTTGATGGAGGTGCTGACCACGGGGCCGCCTAAGGAGATGACCGCGATGTCGGCCGTGCCGCCGCCGATGTCCACGATCATGTTTCCGCAGGCCTTGCCGATGTCGATTCCGGCTCCGATGGCTGCGGCCACCGGCTCCTCAATGATGGCCACTTCCCTTGCGCCGGCCTGGTAGGTGGCGTCCTCCACGGCCTTTTTCTCCACCTCGGTGGCACCGCTGGGGATACACACGCTGATTCTGGGCTTGCGCAGGGTCTTCTTGCCCACCGCCTTGCGGATGAAGTATTTGAGCATCTTCTCGGTGATGGTGTAATCGGAGATCACGCCCTGGCGCAGGGGGCGCACGGCCACGATGTTGCCTGGCGTACGGCCGATCATCAGGCGGGCCTCCTCGCCGAAGGTGATAATCTTGTTGCTGTCGCGGTCGATGGCGACCACGGAAGGTTCTTTTAACACAACGCCCTTACCCTTGATGTACACCAGGATACTGGCGGTTCCCAAGTCAATTCCAATATCATTTGACATCATTGAAAACATATAATTTATTTCCTCCTTGCTGTAAGCATCCCGGGCGGCTTGTCCCGGAACACAGTGTACCCATCTGTCACGCCGCCTCTGTCGGAAACCCCATTTTTGCTTGTAAAATAAGGGGTTGCGCGGCTACTGCCATTCTTGCATTGCTTCTATTATATACAATATCGCAAAGTTTTCAAAGGGTTTTTTTGTTTTTTATATTCTTTATGTTTTTTTCATTGTGTAGACATACTTTTGTCACAATTCTGGCCTATTATAATAACATGTTCACCGAGAGGTGAGCAAGGCCTTTGTTTCAAGTGATTACTTGGAATCACAAAGCTTTTTCATACTCATACCGGCTAAGGGTCGCACCTTAGCCGGCCCCCCTAAAAAGTTTAACCGTCTTGCACAGGCAAGGCGGTTTATTTATTGTTTGTTTGAAAGCAGCGGGCCGCAGGCTGTGCCGACGGCCCATTATTGCTGAAATTCAATCTGTCAATGGCTCCACTCGCCATCTGTTCCTACCATATATCCGTCCGGAGTCCGTTCTCCTGCATACATCTTGCCCATTTCACCGTCGGATACCGCATGAAAATAATACCATTTTCCATCGATCTGCCTCCACCCCACCGCCATGGTTCCGCTTTCTTCCAGATAAAACCATCGCTCATAGGACGGGTCATACAGCCATCCGGTCTGCATTCCGCCAAAAGTTTCCGCCTCCCGGCTCAAGTAATACCAGAAATCTCCCTGCCGGAACCAGCCGGAGGCCGCATAGGTATCTTCTCTGAAATAATACCACACGCCTCCGATCCGCTCCCAGGAGGAGGCGGCATAGCTTCCATCTTCCTTCTGGAAACGCCACTGTCCATTGGCCGGTTCCCAGCTTCCGCGGACGGTGTCCGCAACGCCCGGGCCGGCTGCCGTGGTCCAGTCCCCGTCATCATCGGAATCTGAGCTGTCTCTGTGGTTCACTGTGATGGTACAGGCGGCTTTTCCTTCGCCCGCTTTTGCCGTAATCACCGCAGTGCCGGGCTTCAACGCCATTACCCGCCCGTTTTTATCCACCGAGACCACATCGGGTCTGTCGGAGGAATAGATCACCGTCAATTCTTCATCGGCCTCCACCGTGGTATTTAGATTCCCGGTCTCCCCGACCTCCATCGTCATAGTTTCCGGTTCGATACGGACTCTGGCCGTGAGCATTTCCAGAATCTCCACCTGGCACGAGACTCTCAGGCTGACATCCGCCATGCTGACGGCGGTTACGGTCACCCGGCCCGGTCCCAGCGCCTTCAGCGCGCAGAACGTCTGCCCGCTTTCCGACAGTTTCGGTCCCCCCTCCACGCTTCCCAAATCGCCGGAAATCTCCCAATAGATCTGAGGGCTTCCGGGATTGAACGATTCACTGTCCGAAAACAGGGCGGCTGAAAGGTTCAAAGGGATTTCCTCCCCTTTTCTGAGTTTTAATGAGATGGTTCCGTCCACAATCGGAGCTTCCCGGGATACGAGATTTAATCCTCTGGGGTAGTCGATCATCTGATTCCCATATCTCAAATAGGCAGTCTCCAGCGCTGCGGCTGCAGAAAATGCCCAGCAGAGATTGCTGTTTCCCTGGTTCTTGGCCTTTGTTATTAAGTGGTAGTCCCTGGAATCGTATTTGGCCGGGAAATCCAGGTTCAGCGGATTGACCTCAAACTCATTTGGGTTGTCATTCGGAATCGCACCGGACTCCGCCTCCCGGATTCTCCGGAAGTTCTGTTCCTTCACCCGCTCGGCCTCTGCCTCTGCCGCCGCCTCCTCACTGTCATCAAACAGAACGACATCCTCCCATTCGTTTTCTTCGTCTTCGGCGTTTTCCTCCACTTTTGCGGCGTTGCTCCCGGATGCGGTATCATACCTGAGGACCGCCTGGGAGGGGGTGGCACGCTCAATATCCGGCTCCGCGTTGGAAGCGGCGGCACGGTCTGTGTTCCGGTCTGTCTGGGAAGCGGCGGGCTGCTGTATTTCACGGTTCGCCTCCGAAGCGGTGGCACGCTGTATTTCTCGGTCAGCCTCCGAAGCGGTGGCACGTTGTATTTCTCGATCCGCCTCCGAAGCGGTGGCACGCTGTATTTCTTGGTCAGCCTCCGAGGCGGTGGCACGCTGTATCTCACGGGCTGCCTCCGAAGTCGTGGCTTTTCCGATTTCTCCGGCCGCTTCCTTATTATCCAGGATGGTGATATCCTGTTTCCCCAGAGAATATGTATAGGCGTAAATGCAAGGATATTCTCCCTCTGCGGAGGCATCCATCCATTCCGTCTCTCCCTCCCAGTCCGTATAATAGTAGGATTTTCCAGGAATTTCCTTGACACCGTCAATCCAGCCTTTCACATTCTTGCATGTGTAAAATGAAATCCGCTTATCATTGTCTCCGCTGAGAGCTACATGTATTTCAAAGGCCGTACCGGGCGGGATCACAATGCCCTGGTCCAGGCGGACCGTGTAGAAGCCCGGATATTTCAAATACCCGGATTTAACCCGGTCCAGCGGGCCATCCCCGATCCGAACCCTTATCTCATAAGAAAGCTCACTCTGGTTTGCAGCAAAGCCCACCGCCCTCAAAAGTTCGCTGCCGCCTTCATTTTGAAACGTCTGTACGCCTCTTAAAAAGCCCTCGGAGTTTGCCGCCGCATCCGTCATCCCGCCGGGAGAATTGCTGTAGAGATGATTATAGTTGTCGTTCTTCTCCGGGGGAGCAAATGCCGTGGGCGTAAATTCCAGACCTCCAAAATCCTGAGATTCGTAGGAAACATAAAAATAATCCGGTGTCAGCCCCTCATAAGAATCCTTACAGATCCATGCCCCATCCCGTTCCGGCATGGTTTCGCGGATAATCGAACCGTCTTCTCCCCTTTCCGTAATGCGGAATTTCTCCCGCTCAACGGTATCATCCCATCCCACAATCAAGGTGGCATGACCTCCATATTTCTCGTAATTCCAATCTTTCGGCACATAAAAATACTCAAAATCCCACTCCGGATAACCGGGGCCTTCATTTTTATCCCAGAAATTGTAACTGGTAAAAAATCCGGTATCAACCGCCCCATATGTCATAATCGCGTTCTTCCAGTGTTCCATATGTTCGCCGCTTTCCCGGTATCCCGGCAATATGACCGCATTTTGTACATGGAAGTCGGGCTTTGCTTTTTTATATTGAATGTAATCGCTGGGGTTTTCGCTGAAATCGCCTTTATCATAATAAGGGACCACCGATTCATCCACCGGTCCCTGCCAGTGGGCCAGATAATGAATCGCCATCACCGAGCTGCCGCCCCTGTTTTTATCCTCCTCGTTCCGGATATTGATTGCCCGGAATGGGGATTTAGGGTCAAACAGCGTGCCGGCAATGTGCGCCTCCGAATAGTCCGGCTGCTTTTTCCGGTCGCTCTGACGGGAAATGCGCAGTGTGTAGGTGGAGGTATCCACATGTTCCCGGGGTATGACCCGCACCGTATAGGTTCCCGCTTCCAGTCCGTTCGGTTCCAGAATCTGGCTGTAGGGCCGGTCGGAAACGCCGATTACCTGCCCCTGGCACATCAGTTCCATGGCGCAGGGATATTCGGATTCCAGCGACAACGTCAAATCGCTTTCTTCCTCCAGTTGGAAGGAGTAGCGGTCCTCATCGTCCGGAGAAGATATGTCTGCCTCAATCTGGCTTGGAAATGCCACCATAACCTCGCCGTTAGTTTCCAGTTTCTCCCATATTTCTCCCTGGCCGGAGAAATATTCCGCGGGAAAGCCGTCCCCATGATTTTCAGGAGACGCCTGGGAAGCCCATGCCTGGATTGGGCCCAGTGTTTCCGCTGAAAAGCTGACTAGCGCCACGATCAGAAAACGCGCTGTCCATATTCTGCTTTTTGTCCTGATTCTTTTTAGTCTGTCCCTCATGTACATGCGCTCCTAACCAGACCAAAAACGGCCCTGCAGAATTTTCTGTTTTTTATTGCCTGTATCGCTAAATCAACCGGGCGCCATTCCGGCACCCTTTTCCCCTTTTGCAGGGCGTTTTCTCATATGGCAGAAATGCTGATGTGATGGGCATTTCCGTCCGAAAAAAGATTTTATCATCGCCAAATATTTTCTATTATAGCATACAGAATAGCCGATTCAAATCTTTTCGGAATATTTTCGCTGAGCGCCCTTCAGACTGCCGGCAGATCCGCCCCTCCCACCCAGTCTCTATAACCACAAAACGGGAGCGCTGCTCCATGACTAAAAATAGTCATTTCGCAGCGCTCCCGTTTCATCTCTAAGGCAGAATATCGGGGTGCAGTCATTCCGGTCCGGCGGCATTTTCAATTCAATTTCTTCACCGTCTCGCGGATGATCAGTTTATTCTCCAGGTACACTCTGCGGTTGTCGATGATTCCGTCCTCCAGGCGGCGCAGGAGAATCCGGGTGCCCTCGATTGCGATATCGCCCATGTTCCGCTCCACAGTGGTCAGCTTCATGCTGGCGTAACCCGACATATCCCAGTTGTCGAATCCGATCAGGGAGATGTCGTCGGGAACCTTAAGGCCCAGCTCCACAATCGCTTCCCGGGCGCCGAAGGCCATCTCATCGTTAAAGCACAGTATGGCGGTCAGTTCCTGCTCAAGCAGCTTCCTGGCCGCCTGATATCCGCTTGTAAAACGGTAATTTCCGTACTCCACCGGGATGCGCTCCGGATCGAGGCCGTGGGCCTCGGCAGCTGCCCTCCATCCCCTGTGGCGCAGCCTGGTGGAATCCAGGCGCGGGTCTCCCTCGATCACGCCGATGTTTTTGTGGCCGTTTTCCAGCAGGTAGTCCATGGCCTTCTCCACGGCCCGCGACTCGTCTGTGGTCACATTGGGGACGTCCAGGAACACGGTGCGGCAGATCACCACCATGGGGATGTTCTTGTCCATAACCTCTTCCATGAACGCCAGGTCCTCATTCCGCTGGGATAGGACGATGATGCCGTCGTAGTAGGTGGGGTTGAGCGTGCCCGGCTCGTGCATGTCGATGCCCTTGACCACGACATTGTACCGGCTGCCCACCACGCTGTAGACCCCGGTCAGCACATCGTGAAGCACAAAGGGGGAGGTCATCTTGCTGATCGTGGAAAAATAGAGCCCGATCACATAGGATCTTGACATTTTAAGGTTGATGGCCGCCTGGTTGGGCACGTAGCCCATCTCCTTGGCGATTCTTAAAATCCTCTTCTTCTTGTCTGATTTGTCAGCGTTCTGATCGTTCAATGCCCTGGATACCGTTGAATAGGATACGCCCGCCTTTTTTGCAATGTCCTTGATTGTAACTGCCATAGGTCACACTCCTGTCAATGCGTTTCTTGTCTTACTATAGCATTCTTTTCCTTATTTGCAAAGAGGGGAAGCGTTTTCCGGTTATCCCTTTACGCCGCCGGCTGCGATTCCGTCGATAAACTGGTCCTGAGCCGCCAGGAACACGATCAGGGACGGGATAATGGAGATCAGCGACATGGCCAGCACGCGGTTCCACTCAAAGCCCGCGTCCGCATCCATGGACATTTTCACGAAGATGGAGGCCGGATACTTGGCGGGCGTGTTCACGTAGAGCAGGGGGCCCATAAAGTCGTTGGAGGACCACATGAACTGGAACAGGGCGCAGGATACGATGGAGGGCTTCAACATGGGCACGATCACGTACCACAGGGTCTTGATGGAGCCGCAGCCGTCGATACAGGCCGCCTCCTCCAGCTCGCCCGGGATGTTCCGCAAAAACTGGATCAACATGAACACAAAGTAAGTGTCGGTGGCAAATAAGGTGGGGACGATGAGCGCCATGTACAGCGGGGAGTCGATCCAGCCAAATTTGTTGAACAAGATGAACTGAGGCACGTTCAGCACCACCTGGGGCAGGAACAGGGTGGACATCAGCACCGCAAACAACAGGTTCTTCCCCCGGAACTGAAAACGCGCGAATCCGTATGCCGTAACGGTGGCGGAGATGATGGTGAACAGCACCTTGGGCAGCACGATGCTGTAGGTGTTGATCATGGCTTTGAAAATGTCAATGTCGCCGCCGTAGTTCTTCAGAGCGTTTTTATAGCCGGAGAACGTGGGGTTCTTGGGGATAAAACCGATTCCGCTGAATATTTCGTTGTTGGTTTTAAATGTGGCTCCCACCATCCAGATCAGAGGGTAGATCATCACCAGGCCCACGACAATGAGGACCAAATAACGCATGAACGTGTTGATGGCTCTTCTGGTTTCCCTTGTCATTTTCCTACCTCCCATCCTCGTCTGAATAGTAAACCCACTTCTTCTGGCTGATAAATGCAACGGCCGTGAAGGTCATCACGATCAGGAACAGCAGCCAGGCCTGGGCGCTGGCCATACCCATCTCGTAGCTCTTGAACGCGTTGTTGTAAATCAGCATGGAGATCAGCATGGTGGCGTTTCTGGGGCCGCCCTGGGTGATGATGAAGGGGCCGTTGAACTCCTGGAACGCCTGGCACAGCTGGGTGACCAGATTGTAGAAGATCACCGGCGTGATGAGCGGCACCGTGATGCTGAAAAACTGTCTCCATTTTCCGGCTCCGTCAATGGAAGCCGCCTCGTACAGGTCCCCGGGAACGCCCTTTAAGGCGGCCAGGAAAATGACCATGGCGGAACCGAACTGCCAGACCCTCAAAAGGGAGATGACAAACAGGGCGTGGGGCGGACTGGCCAGCCAGTTGGGGCCCTCGATGCCAATGTAGCCCAGCAGCATGTTGATGATGCCGTCGTCCTTAAATACCGCTTTCCACAGTACCGCGATGGCGATGGACCCACCCAGGATCGAGGGGATGTAGTAGGCGGTTCGGAACAGGTTCACGCCCTTCAGCTTGAAGTTTAATATGTAAGCGATAAACAGAGCAAACACCAATTTGAGGGGAACCGTCATGAACGCGTATTTCATGGTTACCACAAAGGCCTTTACGATCTTCTTGGTGTGGATGATCTCATCGTAGTTCATCAGGCCGAATTTCGATATCCCGTCGAACAGATGGTAATCCGTAAAGCTGTAAAACAAGGACGACCCAAAGGGGTACACTTTAAAAATAAGGAATCCAATCAGCCAGGGAAGGATAAAGAAGAACCCCTTGTTCTCCTTTATTACCTTTTTCATTCCTTTGCGGCCCGCGGGCTGAGCATTAACTGCCGCCTTTTTCATACCGTTCCCTCCTTCTCATAATTGCAGCGGTCTCCCCGCATGGCGCGAAGACCGCTGTGCTGCTCTTCATTCATTCTTTACTTCTGCAGGACTTTGTTGATCCCTTCGATCAGCACGTCGGAGGCCTCGTCGATGTCGTAGTCTCCGTAGCTCAAGCCTGCCATCACATCCCAGTAAACGCCTTCGTTGGTGGCCTTTAACGCGCTGGCCTCAAACTTGGGATCCAGAGGGAAGGACACATAGCTCAGCACCTTCTCGTTGGCTTCCGTGACGATCGGATCCAGAAGCCCCTGATCCTTGCAAATCTGCAAACCGGCTGCGGAGCAGGGGATTCCTCTCTCGGAGCCTACCGGCGCCACGCCAGCCTCTTCGTTCAGCAGGAAGTTCACAAGCGCTGCGCACTCCGCCGGGTGCTTGGTGTTCTCAGAGATGCCGTAGCACATGGAAACCTTGGCAAATCCGCCCTTGTAGTCGCCCATGTCGGCCAGCTCCTCGCCTACCACAAACTCCTGTCCTTCGTTCAAAGCGGCCTGCTGCTTGGGAGCCGCGGAATCCCACTCAAAGATGCCGGCGTACTTGCCTTCCATCCACTTGGGATTCTTGTCAAAGGAAGCGGCTCCGTCGCCTGCGATGGTGGCGATGGAGGGGATCACGTGCTGCTCTTCCAGGGACTGGATGAACTGCAGGCCGTCCTCGATCTCTTCCTTGGTGTACTGAAGCTGGTTGTTCTCAACCCAGGCCTTTCCGTACTTGGACTCCAGATAGTATACCATAAAAATGGTTCTGTCGTACTCATTCATTGCCAGGGGATAATAATCCTTGCCCAGCTTTTCCTCAAACACCTTGCCGGCCGCGGTCAGATCCGCCAGCGTCTTGGGCGTCTCAAGACCCGCCTTTTCATAGGTTGTTTTATTCCAGTAGAAGATTCTTCCGGTCATGGAAATCGGCACACCCTGCAGCTTGCCTGCAACGGTGCACTGGTCCAGATAGCCCTGGGAGAACTGGGTCAGATCCAGGATGTCGGAGAGTTTGTTCAGATCATAGAAGGCGCTTCCATCGGAGCTGAAGGAGGTAATCCAGTTCCAGTTGATCTGGTTAACGTCGGGTGCGGTTCCGGTTGCAAACTGTGAGGACATCTTATCCTCCCAGCCGTCCCATGCGGAGTAAGAGCTTTTTACCGTGATATTGGGATATTTCTCCATGAATGCATCCACCGCCTTCAGGGTAGCCTCGTGTCTGGAGTCTCCGCCCCACCAGCTGAAGGTGATCTCAATGGGGTCCGTGGTGTTGACCGCAAGGCCTTCCGCTGCCGCGGGCGCCGCAGTGGTCTCCTCGGCTGCCTGGGCCTCCGTCTCGGCCTTCGCCGTCTCTGTGGCCTCCGCAGTGGTCTCCGGCGCCTTGCCGCCTCCACACGCGGTTAAACCGGCTGCCATCACAGCCGCCATAGCTGCCGCCAGTACGCGATTCCATTTTTTCATAAATTTCTTCCTCCTTTTCATTTTTCCCGCATTGCTCTTCAGTTTTTGCAAAGGTTTGCAATTATTAATTTAAAATAATGCACATCTTCTATTTTTATGAACCATTTTTTGTGAATCATAGAACAAATGTGCAATGAATAACTTGTGATTTTATAATATCACTCTGTATTTCATCTGTCAACTGTACATTTTGACAGGTTTTATCACATATTTTTATCGATAGTGTACAATTCCTTTTTTTGTGTTTCTATGTTATGATGCAATAAATGCAAACGTTTGATTTTCATCCTTTTTAATCATCATCGAAGTCTGCTTACTATGGAAGAAGGAGTCATTTCAATGGAAATTTTAGACCGTTATATCAGCCAGCTACTGGAAAACAGCACCCCGGAATGCCCGGCCTGGTTCAAAGAGAAGCGGGAGGAGGGCTGCGGCCTCAAATGGAACTACATCGACGGTTGTATGATCAAAGCGGTTCTGGAGCTTTATCATATGAACCAGGATACCAGCTACCTGGAATTCGCCGACGGCTTCATTGACCGCTTTGTCAATGAGGACGGTTCCATCGTCTCTTACCGCCCGGAGGACTACAACCTGGACAATGTCAACGCCGGAAAGACACTTTTTGACTTATACCACCTGACCGGAAAGGCGAAATACCGGAAGGGTATCGATCTTATTTACAGCCAGCTGCAAACCCAGCCCCGCACGAAGGGCGGAAATTTCTGGCACAAGCAGATTTACCCCAATCAGATCTGGCTGGACGGGCTTTACATGGCGCTTCCATTTTATATGCAGTACGAGGTGGAGTACAACGGAGGCAAAAACTGCGGGGATATCCTCCGGCAGTTCTGCAATGTGCGGGAATACATGAGAGATCCGCGTAATGGTCTGTATTACCACGCTTACGACGATTCCCGCTCCGCCTTCTGGTGCGATCCGGTCACCGGCCTGTCCGACAGCTTCTGGCTCAGGGCGCTGGGCTGGTTCGCCATGGCGCTGGTGGACACCGCAGAGCTGATGACCGGTGAGCCCAGAAAACGGCTGAGCGCCATGTACCGGGAGCTGATCGACGCCATGCTGCCCTACCAGGATCAGGCGTCCGGCATGTGGTATCAGGTGGTTAACCGGGGCGGAATTGAGCCCAACTACCTGGAAACCTCCGGTTCCGCTATTTTCGCCTACGCGATCATGAAGAGCGCCCGGATCGGACTGCTCCCCCCGTCCTATTTCGCCTTCGGGGAAAAGGCGTTTGACGGCATCTGCAGCCGGTATCTGTCGGTGGAGAACGGCGAACTGCAGCTGGATGGCATCTGCCTGGTGGCCGGTCTGGGAAATGTGGAGCGGCGGGAGGGAACCTTTGATTATTACATGCGGGAACCCATCGTAAAGAACGAGGCCAAGGGGGTGGCCCCGCTGGTGCTGGCTTATATCGAGCTGTTAAAGAAACATGAGCCGGTTTGAGTGATTGATTGAAAACGCCTGGAAGGCACGGCCTTCCAGGCGTTTTTTGTATGGGGTGTATCTATTCCACGTTTTCAATGATTTCCACATTCTCCGCCTGAACCGGATCGCCGGCACAGCCCTTTATGTCCACGTTCTTCAGCGTCAGGAGGCGGACATTCCTTGCCACAATGCCGGCCTTTGCCATGGGTTCCAGGCCGTCCATCATGGCGGGGATCTCAGGCTGGACCTGGGGAGCGTAGGAGACGGAGATATTTTCAAATTTCAGGTGTCCGATCTTTTGCTCCGGAAGCCCGTAGGCGCATACGGCGGCGTAGTGGGCGTTCTCGGCGTGGATATCTTTAAAGCTCAGCTCCCGGATGCTGGGGGTGCGCTCGTCCACCGGCAGAGGCTCTTTGCTCTGAACGTATTCCGTTCTCCCGTCCGGATCGCAGAAGTAAAAGCAGTTGACCACAAAGGGGGTGAGAACGCCGTCCATCCGTATGTTCTCAAAGGCGACCCGGTCCACTACGCAGTCCTCCCCGCGGCCCCTCCTGGTCTTGATGCGCAGTCCGCGGTCCGTGTCCTTAAATATGCAGTCCCGGACAATCAGGTCCCGCACTCCCGCGCCGATCTCCGAGCCAATCACCACGCTGCCGTGGCCGTCGTTCATGGAACACTGGCGTATGGTAATGTGCTCGCTGGGCGTCCTGTAGGTCTTTCCCATGTAGATTTTCCCCGACTTGACGGCGATACAGTCGTCCCCCACGGAGAAATGGATACCCGCCAGCTCCACGTGGCGGCAGCTTTCCGGGTCCAGGCCGTCGGTGTTGTGGGAATCTTTGGGCGCCAGCACATTAAGGCCAAGGAAACGCAGGTGATTGGAAAAATATGGGTGTATGGTCCAGCTGGGCGAGTTTTTGACGGTCAGGCCCACCAGGGAAATGTTCTCGCACCCGTTCAGGAACACGGCTCTTGGCCTCCAGGCGATCTTCATCTCCTTGCAGTTATGCCACCAGTTTTCGTGGCTGGCATTGCCGTTTAAGGTTCCCTCACCGTAGATGTTTACATTTTTCACATGGACGCCCGTGATCAGGCCGCAGAACATTTTCTGGGGATCTCCCTCCCACGTGCCCAGGCAGTAATCCCCGGTTTGGTCGGTATAGGGCACCATGCCGGGGTAGAAGGGGAAACGCTCCCGGTCGGTGACGGCGGAGAGTTCCGCCCCTTTCTCCAGTTCCAGGTTGATCCCGTCCTTTAAGAACAGGCAGACGAAGGAGTAGCGGCCCGCCGGGATCAGGACGCGGCCCTGGGGCGGGCAGGCCATGATGGCGGACTGGATGGCCAGGGTGTCGTCCTTTATTCCGTCCCCCGCCGCGCCGAAATCCCGGACGTTTAAGGTCACAGACTCCGGTTCTGTGGTAAACCGGGCCTGAGCCACAACGCCGTCCCCAAGCCTGAGCTCGGCCAGATAGTCCGTGCTGGGCGACAGGCGGTATATGGGGGTGATCACCTTTTGGACCGGGCCGGCCGGCTCCCCGTTTAAAAACAGCTGATATGTTTCCTTTGTGGTGTAAATGCCTCCGTCGGCCGTTTCCAGCACGGCGCAGCGGCCTTTGGTGTAGATGACGTTAAACTCCATTGCGGTTTCCTCCAAACGTGGTGTGAATGTACTTATTTTACCACGATTTGTTTCATGTTCCCAGCGGTTTCGCCCATTATTTCAAATCGACGGTTGCCGCTTGATGATTTCAATCCAGTGATTTTTCCCGACCGGTTTACACTGCGCCGGGCTGATGGCCGGATAACGTTCCTCCGCCGTGCCCGTCCCGTGGCAGGGCCCGGATTTTCAGTTCAATCATGGTCCCGCGGCCCGGGCGGCTTAGGAGGCGTATTTTGTAATCCCCGCCATAGATCAATTCCAGGCGTTTATGGGTGTTCAGCAGGCCGATGTGCACGCCTTCCTGGGTGTCCTCCCCCTCCAGCCGCTTTTTCAGCTGTTCCAGGCGCTCCCGGTCCATGCCCAGGCCGTTGTCCAGCACGGTGATCGCCACCCAGCCGTCCCTGGCGCCGATCTTGATCTTGATGGTGGAATGGCCCGCCTTGTCCCGGATGCCGTGGTAGATGCTGTTCTCAATCAGGGGCTGGATGATCAGCTTTGGCACCATCACCGCCTCCATGGGCGCCCACACGTCCCAGATTACGTCGAACTGGTTTTTGTAGCGCTGCACCTGTATATCCAGGTAACACCGGGTAATATTCACTTCCTCCTTGAGTGGAACCAGCTCCTGGCTGGATTCCAGGGAATAGTGGAGGATTTCAGACAGGTTTTCCAGCATCTCCGTGGCCGGATTGGGGCCCTGGGTCAGGGAAATGCACCGCCAATACACGGTCTGCAGCGTGTTCATGAGAAAATGGGGGTTGATCTGGGACTGCAGGGCCATCAGCTCCATGGCCTTTAACTTGTATCTGCGCTCCGAGAGCTGGACCTGCAGGAAATCATTTTGCAGGAAGGTTTCCACAATATTGTAGAGAATGTAATTGTAGACGTCGGTGGTCCGCTGCGACAGCGCCGGAAGTTCCTGGCCGTGGGTCGCCTTGTCGAAAATGTCCACGATCCCCATCAGGGACTTATAATTCTTGCGGGCAAAGAAATAGGACGTGGCCGTGCTTAAAAAGAGCGCAAGGCAGATCAGCCCGGCGGCCATGCGGGTCAGCCGGTTGGGAACCTGGTAGGCCACCTCGCCGGGGACCGCCAGGCAGTAGTTCCACCCCAGATCCCCGGACTCCTGCCGGTAGACCCGGTAGGTTCCCTGCCCTGTAATCCGGGCCTCCTGCGCGTTTCCAGCCGCCAGAATGGACTCCGCGCGCTCTGAACCCGCCTGCCGGTTGCGGAAAATCACGCGCCCTTCCCCGTCCGTGACGAAAAACAGGTGGTTCTCCTCGCCCACCAGTTCGTTTAGGGTGCGGTTGACATGATCGCCCCGCACGTTCAGCACAATCACACCCTCCGGGGTCCGTTTCCCCGGCGAAAAGATCTTGCGGTAGATGGTGAATATCTCCCGGGTGGAGCCTGCGAAGTTGTAGGGATCGATCTGCCGGAATTCGCTCCACGTCTGCTCCGGGCCGCCGATGTGGGCCTGGTAGCTGTCGTACCAGTCCTGGTCGAAGAAATAGTCCAGGTTGGTGATGCGGTTGTTGCTGCTGATGAACTGGCGGCCCGCGTTGTTAAAATAGATGTAAATGGACTCCACCGCCGTGTTGGCGTTGTAGGAGCCGTACAGCAGGTCCATGATGGTGTTGATCTCGTCGTAGGTGTTGGCCGGAATCCCGTCCTTGCATTTGCTGATCATGTTTTTTAGGCGAAACTGGATGCTGGGGTTGTTGCTGAGATTCATGTTCAGCCAGTCCAGCTCGCTCATCATGGCGTCGATTCTGGTCCGGTGGCTTTCCAGCCGGTCCTCGTAGCGCTCGTCGATGCCCTGGCGCATGTACCGGTTCAGGGTGATGCCCGAGAGCGTGCCCAGAATCAGGATCGGGATCATCACCGGCACGATGAAAAAGGACAGGGTCTTGCGGAAAAATTTCATTTTCATGGCAATGTCCTCCCTGTCCTGATTACAGCCCCTGCTTCATGCGCCGGTAGTCCTTTGGGTTGCACTGGTAATACTGCCGGAACGCCCGGGTGAAGCTGTTGGGATTGGTGTAACCCACCGCCTCCGCCACCTCCTTCACGTTCTGGCCGCCCCGCTCCAGCAGGCTGGCGGCAGCTTCCATTTTCACCCGCTGCACATAGTCGGAAAACTTTTCTCCGGTCTGCTGCTTGAAAAATGTGCTCAGATAGTAGGGATTCAGGTGGACATACTCCGCCACCCCGTCCAGCGTGACCTCCGCATAGTGGGTGCGGATATATTTCTTCACGCTGGAAATCACGGACCGCCCGGCGTCCGGCAGATTTTCCTCCCGCCGCTCCGCCGCCGCGCTGTGATCCAGCTCCGCGGTGATGCGGGAAAATACCTCGTAAATCTGGGAATATTTGGTGGGTTTCAGGATATAGTCCTTTACCCCCAAAAGCAGGCCCTTCTTGGCGTACTCGAATTCCCGGTATCCGCTGAGAATCACGTAACAGGTGGACGGGGACACCGCCTTGGCCTTCTCGATCAGCTCCAGACCGTCCATAAACGGCATGCGGATGTCCGTCAGCACGATGTCCACCGGATGGGCCTTCAGATAGGCAAAGGCCGTCCGCCCGTTCTCAAAGATTCCGGTCACCCGGATATTTAAGCTCTCCCAGGGGAAATAGTTGCTGATTCCCTCCCGCAGCTCCGCCTCGTCGTCCACCACGATCATCTGATACATACGCCCGCCCCTTTATCCTATGTCATGAGACTATTATAATACCTGCGCTTTGCCGCGCGCAAGCTTTCGTGTTTTCCATCATTTTCCATTAATGCCGTCCGCGGTTATTTTGCGGTTTTACCCCCGTCCACCACCAGGAGCGCGCCGGTCACGAAGTCCGAGGCCGCGGAGGAGAGATACAGAGCCGTGCCCATGTAGTCCTCCGCCCGGGCCAGCCGCCCCAGGGGGTGGTTGGCCCGCGCCCGCTCCCTGGCCTGGGGATTCTCCCGGTAATAGTCCTCCGTGAAACGCGTCTCCGTGGCCGTGGGCGCGATGGCGTTCACGTTGATCCCCCAGGGCGCAAGCTCCAGAGCCAGGGTTTTCATCATCATCACCACCCCCGCCTTGCTGGCGCTGTAGGCCCCGAAGTTGACGCCCGCCCGGTAAGCGCCGGTGGACACGATAAAGGTCATTTTCCCACCGCGTCCCTGCCGGGTCATCAGCTCCCCCACCTGCTTTCCCATGTGGTAGGCTCCGTTTAGGTTTACGGTGAGAATGTGGTTCCACTCCTCCTCGGTCATGTCCAACAGCTGTTTACGGTTGGTGACGGCTGCGCTGTGGATCAGAATATCCACGCCGCCGTTATCCCGGGCCTGCTCCAAAAGTTTTTCCACGGACCGCAGGTCTGCCACGTCGCAGACCGCTGTGACACAGCGGCCCCCGGACGTTCCGTTTTCCCGCCGGATCTCCTCTGCCGCCTCGTCCAGCCGCCCGCCGTCGATATCTGACAAAATCAGGTCCGCCCCCGCGGCCGCCAGGGCTTTGGCGCAGGCCAGGCCGATTCCCCCGGCGCCGCCGGTGACCAGGGCGGTTTTCCCGTCCACCCGAAACATTTCCTCAACCGTTCTCATCTGTCTCCTCCTCTCTCAAATCCCGGTACAGGCAGCGCATCCGGTCCCCGTCCATCAGCGTGTACACCGTGTGGGGCATGTAATCCGTCTCCACCGCCATCCGGCGCAGCCTGATCTCCCAATCTGCCAGGGCTTCCACCGCCTGGCGGCGCTTCCTACAGATCGCCCGGTAATATTCGGAGTTCCGGTCCTCCTCCGTCTCCCGCACGTACCGGGTGAGCATCAGGGCGTTCACTGCGGCCGCGTACATTTTTGCGTATTCGCGGTGGATCGCAAACCGCTGCGCCAGTTCTCCGGCTTTTTCGGGCCGGATCCCCGCCGGAGGCTCCTGGGAAATGGCGCACAGGGCGGCGATGCGCTCCACCGCGTCCTTTTTCTCCTCCAGGGCCGCCTCCAGGTGTTCCCGGTCCGGCGCCAGGGCGTCCGCCTTGGAGGGATCCCAGGCCTTCAGCGAGTTTTTCTCCTCCGCCAGCCAGAACGCGTGGGCGAAGGAAACGGGCATCAGGCTGGAATCCGAGAACACGCAGCCCTGCACGTACAGCATCCGCCTGGTGGCCTCCCAGGTCCCGCCCATGAGACGGCCGAACCACCGGGCGGCCTCGTCGGTTTCCTCCGGCGTAAGGCCGTCCTTCAGCCAGTTTTCAGACCGCAGAAACCGCAGGTAAATGTCCCGGTCCAACACGCCGGGATCGGCCGCCAGCATGGCTCCGGCGTAGAGGTTGATCCGGTTGGGCGTTCCAAAGGCCGTGTGGCCGTCCAGGCTCTCCCAGTCCGTGCGGATCACCACGCCGGTGGCGCCCTTTTGCCTGGCGTAGCCCATTCTTTGACGGTAATCCCCGGTTAAGTCCGCCATGGCCACGCCCCAGCCGAAATACTGGCCCATGGCGTCGTACTCAATCCACTGCCGATGATTTCCCACATTCCCAATCCGGCTGTTGTCCGGGAACGTGGGGTAATAGTCGTGGGGCGTATTTTTCAAGGAAATGACCACGTCCTCCGGAAGCCGCTCCATCACCTCCGCGATCTCGCCGTGGGCCTGGGGATCAAACACGAAGTCCCGCACCACCAGGGTTTTCCCCGCCTCGTGGATGGGGGCGTACATGGCCCGCAGCACATTGTCGAACCATTCCTCCTTCCGGGCGTCACGGCAGCGCTCACACTGGCAGCGGTTGGATTTGATGGAAACGCGGCTCTCGCCGGTGGCCGGGGCGGTGATGATTCCCGCCACCTCGGGAAATTCCCGGAAAAAGTCCCGGTATTTCACCTGGAGGAATTCCAGCCAGAAGGGGTCTGTGGCACAGATGTGGCCGTCGTGGACCAAATTGGGATAAAATTCCAACAGAATGTCGGGGAAATAAAGCTCCTTATTCTCGATGTACACGTCGATGCCCCGGCGTTTGGCCTGCTCCAGCACCCGTTTTAAGAACGCCCGGCGCTGGTAGGGGCCGGAACGCCTGGTGGGGGTATACCGGTAGAGCTTGCGGAATATGTGGCTGTAGGTCTCAAAGATCGTGTCCCCGGCATTTTCCTCGTACCCGAAGTATTTTCCCGGGTAAATGATCAGGTCGATAAAATCATTGCGGTGGAGAACCAGGGTGTTGAAGTCCAGGTCCTTCATAAAATCCATGGTTTTGATGATCCAGTTGTAATCCCAGGCGTACTGGCTGTGCAGCTCCAGCGCCCGCACCTCAAAGCTTCGATTCTGTCCGTCCATTTCCATCATCCTTTCAGTCCCGTGCTGGCCACGCCTTCCACAAAGTATTTCTGGCAGAGGAAGAACAGGGCCACCGGGGGAACCATAGCCAGAACCGACATTGCCATGGTCTGGTTCCAGCTCACCGTGTCCGTCACGTCCAGAGCCATGCGCAGGGCCAGGGACAGGGGGTATTTTTTCACGCTGCTGATGTAAATCAGGGGATTTAAAAAGTCGTTCCAGCGCCACACAAACTGGAAAATCACGCAGGAGACCAGGGCGGGCTTGCACAGGGGCAGAATGATGTTCACCAGGGTGCCCCAGGGGCCGCAGCCGTCGATGCGCGCCGCCTCGTCCAGCTCTCTGGGAATCCCGCGGATAAACTGAACCAGCATAAATATAAAGAAGGAATAGGTGGCAAATGCCGCCGGCACGATGAATGGCAGGTAGGTATTCAGCCAGCCCAGCTTGTTGAACAGCATGTACCGTGGAATGATAATCACTTCCGTAGGCAGCATGAGGGAGGCGATCACCAGGGTGAACAGCAGGCCCTTGCCCTTGAACCGGAACCTGGCAAAGCCGTAGGCCACCGGCAGGCTGGAGGCCACTGTCAGAAGTACGGTGGGAATCACCATGACAAAGGTGTTGGCGAAGTAGGTGGCAAAGGTGTACTGGCCGCTGCTCTGCCAGCCTTTGGAGTAGCCGTCCCACAGAATCTCGGTGGGCATCAGGGACAGGGAGCTGAAAATCTCCCGGTTGGTCTTGAAGGACGCGGAGATCATCCAAAGCAGGGGATAGACCATCACGATGCCGATGACGGTCAGCAGGCCGTAAGTGATCACAAGTCTGTGCGCGCGTTTCATCAGAATTCACCTCCGTCCTCGTAGAATGTCCAGTAGGGGGACGATTTGAATGTGAGGGCCGTGAACACCAGGATGATCATGAACAGCACCCAGGACTGGGCCGACGCGTAGCCCATTTTGGAGTGCTGGAAGGCGTTCTCGTAGACCATCATGCCGTACAGGTAGGTGGAGTTTAAGGGTCCGCCCTTGGTGATCAGAAACGGGGCGTTAAACTCCTTGAAGGCGTTGATCATCTGCATGATCAGGTTGAAAAAGATGGTGGGCGTAAGCAGGGGCAGGGTGATGGTGAAAAACGTGCGGATCCGCCCCGCTCCGTCCACCCGGGCTGCCTCGCAGAGCTCCGCGGGCACGTTTTTTAGCGCCGCCAGAAAAAGCACCATGGAGGAGCCGAACTGCCAGACCACCAGCAGCCCCATGGTCACTAACGCCAGGTTGGGGCTTCCCAGCCAGTCCAGGGCCGGGATATGCAGGTGGGCCAGAAAGGTGTTTACGGTTCCGTTTTTGCTGAACAGGAACTTCCACAGGATCGAGATGGCCACAGAACCGCCCAGAATGGAGGGCAGGTAGTAAACGGTCCGGTAGAAATTGATGCATTTCAGCTTCATATTTAAGATCATGGCGATGATCAGGGCAAATACCAGCTTGCCCGGCACCGCGATCAGCACGTATTTCACCGTGGCCCAGAGGGACTTGTAGAACACCCGGTCCCGGGTAAACATCTGGATGTAATTTTTAAAGCCCACGAATTTCATGGACTTTAACAGCGAGAAATCCGTGAAGGAATACACAAAGGACGCCACAAAGGGATACAGTTGGAATATCAGAAATCCAATGATCCAGGGCAGTATAAACAGGTACGCCACAGGCTGGTGATCTGTCCGTTTCATCTTATCATCTCCTAATCGTCGGGGTGGTGCGGTTGAATGGTTGGTTTACAAGGGGTGGCCCGCTGGAGACTCCGCGCAGGGTAATGGGCGGCCCGGCAGGGCCGTGGCACAGGCAGGACCGTGGCGCGGGTGGGTCCGTGGCGCGGGCAGGGCCTTGGTGCGGGCAGGGCCGTGGCGCGGACAGGTCCGTGGCACAGGCAGGGCCCTGGCGCGGGCCGCTGGCGGCCGGCCCGGCAACATGTCTCGTTCAACAGGAAGGGGCATTGCGTCCGTTTGATCGATCCGGCAATACCCCTTGGCAATTTTGTCTCTATTTTACAGGTTACGCACTGCGGGGCCTCGGCTTCAGCCTCACGGTTTGATGGTTTCCAACAGCGCTTCCAGCTCGGACCGGAATTCGGCCGCCGCTTCCTCCGGGGTCATCTGAAGGTAACCGACCTCCTGGATGTAGTCTTTTAACAGCACCAGAACCTCCGAATTCAGGCTGGGTCCGTTCTCCGCTGCTCCGGCTCCGCTGAGGGCCTGGGCCACCATGGTGGAGACCTTTCCGTCAATAACACCTTCCTCCACCAGCTGCTCCTTGGCCGTCTCGTTGGCCGGAATTCCACGTGTATCCTTGAGAACGGAGATGGCTTCCGGATCATTCAGCATATAGTTGATAAAATCCGCTGCCACATCCGGGTGCTTGCTGTTGGCCGAGATGGTGAGGAACACCGACGGGGTCACCAGGATTCCGGGATCCACGGCGTCCTTTGCCACCGGGTAGCGCAGGGTCGCCAGCTCGAAGTCGCTGGCCTTGGCGATGCCGGGCACCAGGGAGGAGGAAGTGGGGAAAATTCCCAAATCCTGGTTCAGCCAGTTGGGATTCTGATCCGCGTACACGGTCTCGTAGAGCACGCCCTCTGCAAAGGGAGGCACGGTCCCGGTCTCCACCAGTTGTCTCTCATAGTCGAATATCTTCGCCATCTCCTCGGCGGTAAAGCCCGGGGTGTAGTCGTCCTTCACCAGGTTCTGGCCGTTCATCTGTTTTAAGATCGCCTTGACCATGTAGACCCAGTGATCCGCGTGATTGTACATGAGGTGCTTGGAGGGGTCCTGTTCCTGCACCTTTTTTCCGTTCTCCAGCACGGTCTCCCAGGTCCAGTCGTCGCTTGGCACAACACCGTACTGTTTTAAAAATTCCACGTTGTACAGATAACCCATGCCGTTGATTCCCACCGGAAGGCCGATCAGGTAATCGCCCTTTGCCCCATATATTTTCGCAAAATCCATGTCGAATCCGCTCATGTCGATCTGATCCGTCAGGCTGTTCATGTCCACGAACAGTTCGCCCTGGGCGGTGAGGTCGCTGACCCACTTATAGTCCACGGAAATGATGTCCGGCTCCGTTCCTCCGCCCAACTGGGTCTGAAGCTTCTGATAAAATGAGTCAAACGCCCCGTATTCCCCCTCAATGGTGACGTTTGGGTGCTTTTCCATGTACATGTCCATCACCTTTAAGGTCGCTTCGTGGCGGGTATCGGCTCCCCACCAGGAAAAACGGATCGTCACCTTCTCATCGGAGGCGGTTTTCGCTGCCTCCTCCTTACCCGGTGCGGACTCAGCCGCGGCGCCGGAGGTCCCGGAATCCGCAGCCTGTGTCCCGGAAGGCGCTTTTGTTTCCCCGCCTCCCCCGGAAGAACAGGCCGACAGACCCGCCGCCATGGCTGCCGCAATCAAAAGCGCAGTTGCCTTTTTCATATTTTTTCTCATCTGATACCTCTCCCTGTCTGTTTTTGTGGAGGCCGGCACACCCTCATGCCGGCCGGTTGTGATTCACGTTGGCCTCGGTGAAATGTTCTGTTACGTTCTGTTTTTATTTTATCATTTGCCGCCCGGGCTTGTACATCGACATGTTTTTAGATTGTATGCATTTGTTGGGGCAGGGCCCGCTTTGTTTTTAGATTTCCATAATAATTGACCGTTTGTCTTTCATGATTTCCTAATAATTTTTATCTTTTTTTCATGGAACGTCCATATTTTCCTCACATTTTTCCGGTATGATAATACATGTAAAGCAAAGAAAGCTTTTTCATACTCATATCGGACGGGTAAAACCGTCCGACCCCCCTATCAACATTTTCTTTTTTACAAACTATAATATACCTACCATTCCCACGCAGGTGCTGAGCCTGCGAAAGAAAGAGATAAAGGCGAGCAATACCGTGATCCCACACGGCGAGCCTTTATCTCTTTTTTTGTCGTGCAATTAAACCTCTCCCGGCAACTCCTCATACTTTCCCTTATTGGAAGTATAATCAACTCGTAATGCAATTAGGAATTTCAAAAAGTATTTCAAAAAGAAAAAGGAGAGTGCATTAATTATGAGAAAGCAGACAAAATTAGTTGCTGTATTATCCACAGCAGCACTGCTCGCCATTGGTGCATCCATGACCTCTTTTGCGGCTCAGGGTTGGGCTGAGGAAGATGGGACTTGGGTTTATTATGACAAGAATGGCGATCGGGTGACGGATTCCTGGAAGAAATCAGGCGATAACTGGTTCTGGCTGGACGACAGCGGCGAGATGGCAACCGATATGCTGATCGAGGATGACGACGACTATTACTATGTAGATGCCAACGGCGCCATGGTTCGCAATCAGTGGGTAGCCATTGAGAACGAGGACGCTGGCGAAGAAGATGAGCCGGATCATTACTGGTACTATTTCCAGTCCAATGGTAAGGCTTACAAGAGAAGCGATTCCGCAACCACCATTTCCGCTAAAACCATTAATGGTAAAAAGTATGCCTTTGATACCGACGGTAAGATGCTGTTTGGATGGGTCAACTCCTCCTTCGAGAGAGATGACGAGGATGACGCCTGGCAGACCTGCGATTATTATTTTGGCGGCGAGGACGACGGCGCAATGGTTGTAAACAATTTTGCTCTGATCTCCATTACCGACGAGGACGCCGACGACGCTCAGCCCGGTGATGATTTCTGGGATGAGGAGCAGGACAGATACTTCTACTTTAAGGCCTCCGGCAAAAAGCAGGGCGAGCACAAAGGAAAGAATATCAATGGCAGAAAATATGGCTTTGATAAATATGGCCGTATGATCGCTTCCTGGAGTACGACTTTAAGCCCGGTTGACAAGAGCCACACCGCAGTAAATACTGCAACCGACAGCGACGGCAACCCCATTATCTCCACTCAGGGAAGCGCTACCTACAGCAGTTCCTTTATGTACTACAGCAGCCCCGAGGACGGCGCCCGTTATTCCAAGAACTGGTTCAAGGTGGTACCTGGCTATTATCTGCATCAGGATAAATACGAGGAAGATGCTGAGTATTGGTATTATGCAGATTCCGACGGCAATCTTTACACCAACACCATCGAGCGTTACAAAGGCAAAAAGTATGCATTTGACGAGTATGGCCGCATGATCAGCGGACTTGCTCTTCTGCGGATGGAGGATGGCAGCAATACCGCGATTGCGGAGAAGATCGCCAGTGACGACCCCACATTCCCCTATGAGAATGAGGACGAATTCAATACAACCGTTGCCAAGCTCACTGACAGCGGCGACTTGCAGAAGGGAAACTACGCCTTCTACTACTTCGGCAGTTCTGAAGACGGCGCAATGAAGACCGGCAAGCAGACTATTTCCCTGGATGGGGATACCGCTACCTTCAAGTTCAAGACCACCAGCAGCGACAAGGGCGTGGGCATCACCGGCTTGGACGACAAGAAATACTATGTCGGCGGTAAACTGATCAAGGCGGATAAGGAAGATAAGTATGACATTGTTCTGACTAAGGACGATGTGGTACTGGGCGATACCGATGACGGCACAGTCCGCTTTGATATCAAGCAGTTCATCAAAGAGTTCGGCGGAGTGCTGCAGGAGAAAGACGACAAGGAATACAAGAAAGATCAGGACACCTGGGTATTCAAGACCGACAAGACCAAAAACTGCCGCGTAATCAACGCTTCCGGTACGGTTGCCAAGGGCAAGACCGTTAAGGATGGCGACGGCTACAAGATCACCGTTGACAGCAACTATGCTATCACCAAGATCGTTCTCGAGGACTAATCCATAGGTCCGTCAGAAAATTCTAATTGCTAAAAATGCGCTGCACCATAACCGTAAAACCGTTATGGTGCAGTTCTTTTATCTCCCCCTTGCGCCAACACTCCCTCTGTCGTAAAATCGAAAAAAAAGGAGTAATTTAATATGGGTACGCCATCTTTTTGTGATTTCCCGTCCTCTCCTGTCCTACCAGCCGGGGATCTGACTGCGCTGCTCGACGCGTTCCGACGGTATATGGCTGCAAACAATCTGTCGGACAATACCATCTCGGCCTACCTCTACGGCGTAAAAGCCTTTTTCTCCCGCTACCCCGTGCTGGACCAGAATAATGTGAGCCTCTACAAAGTTTCCCTGATGGAGCGCTACCGTCCCCAGACCGTCAACATGCGCATCCGGGCGCTGAACTGTTTTCTGAAATCACAGGATATCCACGACTACAAAATCCCCTCCGTCCGCCTCCAGCAAAAATCTTTCATCGACCACGTCATCAGCCAGGCGGACTATGAATATCTGAAAAACAGGCTGTGGGAGGATGAGCAGTACACCTTCTATTTTATTGTGCGCTTCATTGCCGCCACCGGTGTGCGGGTCAGCGAGCTGGTGGCACTGGTTTTTACGGACGTGCAGGTGGGTTACCGGGACCTCTACTCCAAGGGAAATAAGACCCGGCGGATTTACATCCCCTCCTCCCTCCAAAAAAAGTGCCTGGACTGGCTGGCGGCGGAGGGACGGCGAGACGGCCCTCTTTTTATCAGCCGCCTTGGCCGCCCCATGACCGTTTCCGGAATCCGCAAGCAGCTCAAAACCTTTGCCATCCGGTATCACCTGGACCCGGAAGTCATGTATCCCCACTCCTTCCGCCACCGCTTCGCCAAAAATTTTATCGAAAACGGCGGCGATATTGCATTTCTCTCAGACCTTCTTGGGCATGATAGCATAGAGACCACCCACATTTACCTGCGGCGGACCAGTACGGAGCAGGCTATTCTTTTCAACCGGGTCGTAGACTGGTGAGTTCTGCCCCGCCCGCGGTCATACGTTGCTTTTTTGGCCAAAACACAGTATGATAATAACAGCATTTTCAATCGACTGAGTAAAGGAAGAATCGATATGTACACTTACACCTGGTACCAATGGCTGCTGATCTTTTACACTTACTGCTTTTTCGGCTGGATTTTCGAGTCCACCTACGTGTCGTGCAAGACGCGCCGGTTTGTGAACCGCGGTTTCCTGCGGCTTCCCATGCTGCCCCTTTACGGCACCGGGGCTGTGATGATGCTGTGGGTGTCCCTGCCGCTGAAGCACAACGTGTTCCTGGTGTACATTTCCGGAATGATCGCCGCCACGGTGCTGGAGTACGTCACAGGCTGGGCCATGGAACGGCTGTTTAAGATGAAATACTGGGATTACAGCAACCAGCGCTTTAATCTGAACGGGTATATCTGCCTGAGTTCCTCCATTGCCTGGGGATTTCTTACAATTTTCCTCACGGAGATCGTGCATCCGCCCATTTCCCGCCTGGTGCTTCTGCTCCACCCCATCCCCGCCCTGATCACGGTGGGCGCTGTCACCGTCATGTTCACGGCGGATGCCGTGCAGTCCGTGCGGGCGGCCCTTGATCTGGCTAAGGTGCTGGACGCCATGACCAAAATGCGCGCGGAGCTGGATGATATCCAGGTGCAGATGGCACTGCTCAAAAGCGAGACCAGCAAACGGGTGTCCGAGGCGCGGGACGAGGCAGCCCAGCGCCTGGATCTGTTGAAATCCGAGGCAGCCGCAAAGGCCGGAGCCATCGGCGAATCCACCGTCAGCCGCATGGAGGGTAAGGCGGCGCGGTTGAGCGAGTTCGTGGAGGACACGGCGGAGCGCATGGGCGAATTTGTGGAGGATACCGCGGAGCGCATGGGCGAGTTCGTGGAGGGTACCGCGGATAAGGTGGCCCGGACGGCGGAACGCCTGTCCTCCCTCACCGAGGATGCCGCGGCCCGCGTTTCAAGCGTTCTGGCCCAGCGGGCCCAGGCGGATTCCGACGCCGGAACGTCACAGGCGGGCGGACGGCTGGAACTTCCAGGCGGGGCTGCGGATACGGCCGCCAAAGCGGAGGCCGCGGACCGGGAACGCCGGGAACGCCTGGCCGCTCTGTCCCAGCGTCTGACCGCTCTCACGGAGAAACGGCATCAACTCTCCTCCCACATGGATTTCTACCGCCGCAGCCTCTTAAAGGGCAATCCCTCCGCCTCCTCCTCCCGCTTCAGCGAGGCTTTAAAGGAGCTGCGGGAAAATGTAGGGCGCAGGCAGAAGGACGGGGACGGCAACGGCAAGCCGGAAACTATGGACTGATCCTATGAATGGACGATAAAACAGGGGCAGGATTCGCACAATCGCGAGTCCTGCCCCCTGTTTTATTTACAATCATCATCTTAGATGCAATCCGGCTGAAGTTGCAGATTTTCCAGCGTCCGTCCGGTCTTTCCGTAATCCGTACCGTTGATTTTTCCCGATATCTGGAAAAACGCCTCTGTCAGCGCAACCGGCACGCCGTAATGTCTGGCCAGCGAGATCAGCATCGCCACGCCGCAGGACGCATCCTCAGCTACATAGCGGTGGCTGAAATCCGACGGCCCGTCCAGAGAGCGGAAAATATCCAGCTCCGGATGCCTGCCGTACTCCATAATCCGCTCCATTAAGCCCCTGGACCGGCCCTTGTAGATCTGAAGCCCCGCCGTCTGAAGTACCCGGTCCCGCTCCTCCTCCAGCTGGTCAATACAGTCCACCAGTACCTGACCCATGCCGTCCATAAACAGGCAGAAATCCTTGTTCTTCCGCTCAATCGACACTGCGTTGAGCACAGCGCCTGCCAGATGGCTGGTCACATTGGGGGAATTCAGCGCGGCCTCGATAATATTCTCCCCCTTCTCCATGGAAAACACACTGCCAAACGCGGCTTCCAGCTTCAGATAATCCTCCGACGGGTAAGCTGCCGCCCGAACGGTCCCCAGCGGTAGGGCCACTGTGATCACACCGGCCCGTTTCCGGCGGCAGGCCCACAGATTGCCCGACAGTTCCCCTGTCACCGCGTCCTCTTTAAAGTGCCTGCGCATGACCGCCGACCCCAGATTGCCGGGAGACAGAAGGAATACGTGATCCGCCCTCACATAAGGGCCGCAGCGCCGGGCGATCTCCTCCTGCCTGCCGTAGGAAACGCAGACAAGGATCCGCCGGTTTTCCAAAAGCGTCCGCTCGAAATCCGTGGTAATGCAGCAGGGCATTTGCGGATTGTCCGACTTGACTGCCCCCTCCAGGCAAATCCCGCTCTGGCTGCAAATCGCCGGAAAGTCCCCCGCCTGTTCTTCCGTGTCGCAAAGTGTCACTTCCCATCCGTTCATGGTCAGATAGGCGGCCGTTGCGCAGCCTGTGGCGCCGCTTCCGATCACTGCTAATTTTCGGTCCATATTATTTCTTCAAAGCTCCTTTTTTAAAGAGTTGGTATGCCCACACCACCGCGATTACGATGAGCAGGAGCATCATCCACAGCGCCTGGGCGTTGAACCAGCCCACGCCCATAACCGCCGCGATGACAGCGCCCACCAGGTAAGGCACAGAGGCCACCTTGGGGTCCTTCATAAAAATCATCACGCCCAGAGCTCCGAACAGAGCTGCCATAACGTTGTTGATACCGGGTGCGATCACCGGATGGGACAACACCGGATAGATAATCGTGACGAATACCATTGCAAGCGCCACCATGATGGTGGAGACCAGCGTGGAAACGCCTACCGCCAGAGTGGCCACCACGTCTCCCTCCTTGGTTCCGGCTTCCACTCCCATGATCCCCTGGCTGTTAACCACGCAGGGCACCTTCATCTGCCCCACATTGCCGGTGGTGAAGGCCATGTAGGTGGCTCCCGCTCCCAGCACCGGTGCAAAGGTAAACGGCTCCACCAGACCGTTCAGCCCGAAGGCCGCCAGAATACCGCCTGTAGCCACCGCCACCTCGGCCCAGTCAATGGCCACCTGATAGCGCAGCGCCACGCCCAGTACAGGCAGGAACATGGTCGCCAAAGCCAGCGCCATGGTGACGCGGCCGTAATAGTGCACTTTATTGTCGTACGCGCTGAAAATGGAGCCCTCAGACGCATTTTCCTGATTCTTTCCCATGCTTTTTCCCCCTTATCACTTTACGATCCCGGCAGCCGATACGATGATACACATCAGCACTCCGGCGATAATGCCGAACGACAGGCCAAATTCCTTAAACAGACTGTGTTTCTTGCCGATCTGGTTGCAGGCGAACATCACAACCGCACCGGTGATGGTGGCGATAAAAGGAAGCACAGCCGTCACATTCACATAATACGGGATGGTAAGGCGCGCGATGATGCCGGTGAAGGCGGCCGCAGTGCCGATCACCATGAAGGGATTGGACTTTTTCGCCTTGCGCAGCGTCTTGTCGTAGGACTTGAGCGTGATCAGCGTATTCAGCGGCGCAACCGACATCCCCAGGTTCATGCACATCATGATGGTCAGGAAGCCGGCCAGCGTCAGCTCGCTGTAGTCCGCGGCTCCGGTGGCCGAGAGGCCCACTCCGGCGGCAACCGCCTCATATGCGCCCGCCCCGATGTTGCTGAGGCGCAGCCAGGGGAAGAACTTGCCGATGCTGACGGACAGGGCCACCAAAAGCGTGACCAGGGTCAGGCTGGGGATAATGGAAAAGGTTGCCGACGTTTTGACACACTGTTTCATCTTTTCCTCGTCAAACCCAATTTCAATGCCCTGTTTCCAGGCCAGGCGGATAAACAGGATCGTCTGCACCAGAATCACACACACCGGAATGGCACAGAGTATAAACATAAATCCACTGTTGGCAATATCCAGATAATTCATACGTTCTCCCTCCCTGTACTACTGCTTCTGCCGGTCTTCAAACCTCATAAGCGGAAACGGTTTGCGCTTTGCAAAGATCTGACGGCTCAGCTCCCGGTCGCTGTCCACCATGGCGTACAGCGCGGTGTGGCCGATCATGTTGATGGACTCGTCCGCATTGGCAGCCAACACCCCTTGATTGTTGGCCAGACGAACTCCGGCCAGGGCCAGGTTTGCCGCCTCAATGCCGATGCCCGTGCCGGAGGAGATTCTCAGGGCGCAGGCCAGCTTCGCTCCGTCGCACACCACGCCGAAAATGTTGGGGATGGTGTTCTGGATGGCGTTCTCCACCTGCTGCTGCGTCCCCCCGTGGAGCAGAACCGTGCCGGCCGCAACGCCGATGGCCGCCGCAACCTCGCAGGAGCACATGGATGGGTCTTTGCCGATGCGGTGAATGATGGCGATGGCAAGGCAGTAGCTGAGCGCGATCCCCCGCTGCATAGCCTCGTCTCCCAGCCCCAGCTCCCTGGCCTGAACTACGATGGGCATGGAGGCCGCGATGCCCACATTCCCCTTGTTGGCGCAGCTCATGGCCGGACGGTTCACGCCGGACATGCGCGCCTCGCAGCCAGCCGCGGCATAGGCCTTGGCCTTGGTGATCAAATTCCCGTCCTGGCTGTTGTAAAGCGCGGTTCCGATGCCGGCCCCCAGATTGCGGGTAATGGTCTCATTGGCCAGCTCCGTGTTGAGCTCAGCGGCTTTCAGCAGGAGATCGAATTCTTCAATGGGTGTGGTAGTGGCAAACTCGTAAAAGTCTTTGACCTTGTATTTCAGCATAGGGGAGGCGGCGTCCTGAGCGCCCTTGTCTTTCTCGTACTGCTCGATGACCTCGCCGTTGCGCTCCTTTAAAATCAGGCCGTCGCTGCGCTCCGCGGTTACGGAACGCCCGGTTCCGCGGTCAGTCTCAATGGTGATATCGATGTAGATGTTCATATCCTTGCGCTCCCACATCGGATGCACTTCAACCAGTTCAGCTACCTTGCGCGCCTTCTGTTCCCCCTCGGGGGTCACATTGTGAAGCACTTCCAGACCGGCCTTCGGATCCCCGCAAACAGCGCCCAGTGCGATGGCCATCTCCACGCCAAGCATCTCCGTGCCCGGAAATGCAACATCGTCGATCTTGCTGGCCATTCCCCAGTCAATCTTTGCCACGATGCGTTTGATCTCTCCCCCGATCGCATCGTAGGCCTGAGCCGCTCCGAAACATACCCCGATCGGTCCGGTGCACCCCAACGCCGGTTTCACTTCTTTTCTGAGAATTTCAAGCAGTTCCTGATTCATTTGTACGTCCTCCTCCATTTTAGTTTGCTTCCCGAAGGCATGGGAAATTTGAATCAGCCCTATGCCTTATAGTCTGTGATGATCAGATACTCTTCCATGGCTTCCAGCGCCTCCTCCAGATTCCGCTCCTTAACCGCCCTGATGATCTTCTTGTGCAGCAGTGAACCTTCGCCGGAAATCGGCAGCGCCTCCGTGGAGTCCTCCAGCTTACCGGCAATCACCTTTCGGATGGCCTTGATCAACTCTGTGAGAATAGAGTTGCCGGAGGCCATTGCCAGCGCGTTGTGGAACTCGAAATCCCGGCTTTGCATCTCATCCGGCGAAATCCCCGGCTCATCCATGCGCCAGTCCGCCCGCTCGATGGCCTTGATCTCCTCGTCCGTGGCCCTCTGGACCGCCAGTTTCACCGCCTCGGTCTCCAGAATCTCCCGCAGCTCGATGAGCTCGGTCAGATTTCCGATGTCCATGCTGACCAGAATATTCAGGGGGTCCACCAGGCATTCCTTCACCTGGCTGGAGACAAAAGTCCCCTCATTTCTCCTGACAATCATCTTCCGGGCGGAGAATACCTTCATGCACTCGCGGATGGTGGACCTGCCTACGGAAAAACGCTCCGCCAGCTCCATCTCCGTGGGCAGCTTGTCCCCCGGCTTCATATTCAGGATAATGGCCTCCAGTTCTTTCATCACAGTGTCAGACAATCTTATTTTATTTTCCACATTCATACCTTCCTTTAAATTAAGTCTTTCTCATTATCATATCACAGTTTGAGATATTGTGAAAATAAAAAAGAATAACTTTTCATAGTATGACTATATTCGATTATCTAACCTTCATTGTCCTACAATGAAATTGTATCATCATACATTACAAGTGTCAAGCACATTTCACAATAAAAAGCAGGGTATTGCAGAGGAATTCGTCATTTTCCCTTCTGCAATACCCTGCCGGGTCATTTCATAAGTTTAACTGCGTGCGGCGATGCGCTTTCGCGGCCTGCGCCAACGCATCACAGCATCTGATCCACCATCGCCATCACGGCCTCGCCCAGAGCGGCTGCCTTAGCCTCCGCGTCGTCCAGGGACTCGCCCTTGATGCCGTAGTAGAATTTGATCTTCGGCTCGGTGCCGGACGGCCTTACGCAGATCCATGCGCCGTCGTTCATATCGTAGTACAGCACATTGGACGCCGGAAGTCCGGTGGGCTTCACCTCTCCGGTCTCCATGTCTTTGATGGTATCCAGCTTGTAGTCCCTTGCGGACAGCACCTTGTAGCCGCCCACCTCGGTGGGGGTGTTCTGGCGCAGGTTCTCCATGATCGCCTGGATCTTGGCCAGCCCCTCGATGCCGGACAGGCCGATGGATTTCACCGCATCCTTGTAGTAGCCGTATTTCTCATACATGTCCAGCATAGCGTCCCACAGCGTCTTGCCCTGCTTTTTGTAGTAAGCGGCGGCCTCGCAGAGGGCGGCGGTGGCGGAGATGGCGTCCTTGTCCCTGGCGTAGGTGCCGATCAGGCAGCCGTAGCTCTCCTCCATGCCAAAGAGGTAGGTGCCGTGGCCGCTGGCCTCATTTTTCAGAATCTGCTGTCCGATCCACTTGAAACCGGTCAGCACCTCGATGAGCTCCGCTCCGTAGGCATCGGCCACAGCGTCGATCAGGTTGGTGGAGACGATGGACTTGATCACCTGGCCGTCCGCCGGGATCTTGCCCGCGGCCTTCTTCTGGCTGAGCACATACTCGCACAGCAGAGAGCCGGACATGTTGCCGGTCAGCGGAATGTAGTCGCCGGACTTGGCGTCCTTCACGTACACGCCCAGACGGTCCGCGTCGGGGTCGGTGGCCAGCACCAGGTCCGCGTCCTTCTCCCGGGCAAGCTTCAGTCCCAGCTCAAAGGCCTCCGCGGCCTCGGGATTGGGATAGCTGACGGTGGGGAATTCCCCATCGGGCAGCTCCTGCTCCGGAACCACGTAAACGTGGGTGAAGCCCAGCTCCTTCATCACCCTTCTGGCCGGGATGTTGCCGGTTCCGTGAAGGGGGGTGTAGATGATGGTGATCTGGTCCTGCATCTCGTCGATGGCCTGCTGGTTCACCACCTGGGCCTTCACCTGGGCGATGTATTTGTCGTCGATGTCGGCGCCGATTACCTGATACAGGCCGGCGGCCGCAGCGCTGGCCTCGTCCGTGGTCTTAACCGTGGACAGGTCCTCGATGGCCAGAACTTCCTCGGTCACGCCCTTGTCGTGGGGCGGGGTGAACTGGGCGCCGTCCTCCCAGTAGACCTTGTAGCCGTTGTACTCCGGCGGGTTGTGGCTGGCGGTGATATTGATACCGGCGATACAGCCCAGCTCGCGCACTGCGAAGGACAGCTCCGGGGTGGGGCGAAGGGATTCAAACTTGTAAGCCTTGATGCCGTTGGCAGCCAGGGTCATTGCGGCCTCCATGGCAAATTCCGGCGACATGCGGCGGGAGTCGTAGGCGATGGCCACGCCCTTATCCGCGCCGCCCTGCTTGATAATGTAGTTGGCCAGCCCCTGGGTCGCCCTTCTCACCACATAGATGTTCATGCGGTTGATGCCCGCGCCGATCACGCCGCGCAGGCCGGCGGTTCCGAACTCCAGGTCCATATAGAAACGCTCTTTGATTTCATTTTCATCGCCCGCAATGGCGCGAAGCTCTTCTTTTGTCGTTTCGTCGAAATAGGGGTTGTTCAACCACTCTTCATAGATTTTCATGTAATCCTTCATAGCATCATACTCCCTTCTGTTTCAGCCTTTCCGCTGGGTATTTCTGATTAAGATTATACTATACCCCACCAGAAAAAGGAAGTACAAATTCGCCCCCGGAGGTCCTTAACGCTCCTCATATCCCCGCAAATATCTGTTCCAAAAAACGGTTTCTCACCGGCTGCTGTTCTTCCAGACTGCGCAGCTTCTCGATATTGCGGGCCGGAATCCAGGCTTTGTTTGCGTTGTAGTAAAAATTGATCTGCTTCCAATATTTCTCCGGATACAAAAACATATAGTACAGGCAGCGCATCTCCTTGGAGCTCATGTCCAGCACGCGCTCGTAGGCATCCATCATGGAGCGGCCCAGGTCCACGTTCCAGTTGTGTTTTTCCATGACCTTGCGCATGAAGCGGTACAGGTCCGTGGACTGCACGCCCAGATGCATCCGGTTGTACTCGATGATGGCGGTATAGCCGTCTCCCATGAGCAGATGATGCTGGTCTAAGTCCCCGTGGCACAGGTACAGGGGTTTTGAATCCTCACCGTCCAGGGAGGCGGCCCTGGTTTCCTCCCACAGCCCTTTTAGTCCCTCCACCGCCTGGACCGCCTGCTCGTAAAACATATTGTAATTGCCGATCACGCAGAGCTCGAATTCAGACTTTTTCCGCTTGCCCCGTATGTAGTTCCTGGCCCGCTGCAGCTCCCGGTTGTGGCGCTCCAGCTCGGTCTCCAACGGTTCGATCAGGATGGAGCCCATGTTCCACTCCTCCTGAAACGGCACCCTGCGCAGGCTTTTGTGCAGCATAGCCAGCCGGGAGGCCGCCAGGCGGATCTCCCGGTTATCCTTCAAGTCGCATTCCCGGTCCAGAAACCAGTCCTTTAACACATAGCGCGTCCCGTCCCCGGCGATGGACAGAAGGCTGCCCTCCCGGTTGCGGACATAGCGGTCCGCCCGCAGTGCGCCGCCGGTATCCAACTGGTCCAGGACCTGGTCCTCAAATTCCAGACGTTTTACGGTTCCCCGGTATTCCTTCAGCAATTTGCAGCCGTCCTCCGTCTCGCAGATCCAGGACCCGCGGCCCTTGCGGACGGAAAAGATTTCCAGTTCATATTGTTCCAGCGCTTCCACATACTTCTCGTTCATTTCAACCCCTCCACACTCTAACTAGTCGAAACGGGAAGTGCCGTTTCAGCTACTTCTAGGGTATGAAGGGAACAGGGAGAATATGAGCGAATAGTGGTGAATGGGACGGCGCTGCATCAAAAGAACGGGGCAGACCGCAATTCCGGACCGGTCCGGAATCGCGTCTGCCCCGCTTTTGGGTATGGGTGTGTTTACACAGTGATAGAATCAGTTTTCCCCGTTCCAGTGCAGGCGGTGAAGCTGCCCCGCCGGGTTGAGCTCCCCGAACCGGTTCTGCCGCAGCGCCTCATAAAGCACAATGGACACGGAATTGGCCAGATTCAGGGAACGGATTTCGCCCCACATGGGAATCCGCACGCAGTAAGGCTCGTTGGCCACCAGAATTTCCTCCGGGATTCCCGCGCTCTCCTTGCCGAACATCAGATAGCAGTCCGGCCGGTAGGCGGGCTCGGTGTAGAGCCGGTGCGCCTTGGTGGTGGCAAAATACAGGTTGCCGATCGCCTGGGGATTGCGGTCCAGGAAGTCCTGGTAATCGGCGTAGACCTGCACGTCCAGCTTATCCCAGTAGTCCAGCCCCGCGCGCTTGATGGCTTTCTCGTTGAGCTTGAAGCCCAGGGGTTCGATCAGATGGAGCCGGGTGCCGGTGGCCACGCAGGTGCGGCCGATGTTGCCGGTGTTGGCCGGCATCTCGGGCTCCAGAAGTACAATGTTCATCATCTAAATCACGCCTTTCCGTCACGCCGGCTCACAAAACGTCCGATGCGGCCTAAGGCTTCCTTTAAGTTCTCCAGGGAGTAGGCGTAGGAGATGCGGACAAAGCCCTCCCCGCAGTCTCCGAAGGCGGTGCCGGGAACCACGGCCACCTTCTCCTCCTTCAGCAGGGTGGTGGCAAATTCCTCCGAGCTCATGCCGAACCGGCTGATATTGGGGAAGGTATAGAAGGCCCCCAGGGGCTCGAAGCAGTCGATGTTCATCTCCTTAAATGCATGGAGCAGATAGCGGCGGCGCTGGTTGTAGGACTCGCGCATCATAGCCACGTCGCCGTCGCCGTTTTTCATGGCCGAGATGGCCGCGTACTGGCTGGTGGTGGGCGCGCACATGATAGCGTACTGGTGGATCTTTAACATCTGCTCCAGAATGTTTGCCGGAGCGCAGGCGTAACCCAGACGCCAGCCGGTCATGGCGTAGGCCTTGGAGAAGCCGTTGATCAGGATGGTCCGCTCCTTCATGCCGGGAAACGCGGCGATGGTGTGGTGGCGCTGGCTGTATGTAAGCTCAGAATAGATCTCGTCGGAGATGACAAAAAGATCCTTCTCAATGACAATTCTGGCAATTTCTTCCAGTTCTTCCTTCTCCATAATGGCGCCGGTGGGGTTGTTGGGGAAGGGGAGCACCAGGATTTTGGTTTTGTCGGTGATCTTCTCCAGAAGCTTTTCCGGGGTCAGCTTGAACTGATCCTTCTCCTCCAGCTCAATGACGACCGGAACGCCGTCCGCCAGCACCACGCAGGGCATGTAGGACACGTAGCTGGGCTGGGGAATCAACACCTCGTCGCCCGGGTTTAACATGGCGCGCAGGCCGATGTCGATGGCCTCGCTGCCGCCCACGGTGACCAGCACCTCGTGGTCCGGGTCGTAGAGCACGTCGCAGCGGCGCTTCAAATACTCGCAGATTTCCACTTTCAAAGGCCGCAGGCCTGCGTTGGAGGTGTAGAAGGTGCGTCCTTTTTCCAGGGAATAGATGCCCTCCTCGCGGATATGCCAGGGCGTGTCAAAATCCGGCTCGCCCACGCCCAGGGAGATGGCGTCGCTCATCTCGCTGACAATGTCGAAAAATTTGCGGATCCCGGAAGGGGGAATCTGCACGATTTTATCGGATAATGGATTTCTCATGGGGTAATCAACATCCTTTCGTCCTGCACCGGATCGCTGATGATGGTGCCGTGGTCCTTATACTTTTTCAGTACAAAGTGGGTTGCCGTGCTCAGAACAGACTCCATGGGCGCCAGGCGCTCGGATACGAACTGCGCCACCTGGCGCATGGTCTTGCCCTCGATGAATACGGTGAAGTCAAAGGAACCGCTCATCAGGTACACGGCCTCCACCTCGCTGAACTGGTAAATCCGCTCCGCGATCTTGTCAAAGCCCATGCCTCTCTGGGGCGTCACCTTCACCTCGATTAAGGCAACCACCTTCTCGTCGCTGGTATTGTCCCAGTTGATCAGGGTGTGGTAGCCGCAGATGATGTGCTCCTTCTCCATCTGCGCGATCTCGTTGGCCACCGCCACCTCGCTCTCGCCCAGCAGGATCGCCAGATCTTTTATATCAATTCTGCTGTTTTTCTCCATAACCGCAAGTATACGTTCTCTCATAATTTCCTCTCCTCTTTTCTATGTCTGCCGCTCATCGCCGCATATCTTATCATATTCATCCGGCTGGGGCCGCTCCAGAAAACCGGCGCTCTCGCCGCCGTGACTCATCCTGCGGGCCGTACCCGGGATCACGCTTCCGATCACCGCGGCCGGTATCCCCGCCGCCTCCAGGGCGCGCACCGCCCGCCCGCCATTGTCCGCGGCGGCCACAAAGCCTCCGCCCGAGCGCAGCCGGTAGGGGTTCAGCCCGTAAAGCTCGCAAATCTCCACCGTGGCCTGGCGGATGGGAATCCGGCGCAGGTCGAACTCGATGCCCGCGTTAAAAACCCCTGATAAATTCCAGAGGGCAGCTAATACGCCGCCCTCTCCCAATCCTTCATAAGCTGTTATATCCGCTCCCAGGTGTTCCTCTGCCCATACGGCGGGCGAAGATTCCGTGGGACCGGCCAGCTGTTTTAAAAACGCGCTGCAGAATCTGCGCTCCAGCTCCTCCCGGCGCGCCCGGGCAATGCCGCAGGCTCCGTCCAGACCGGCGTATCCCGCCATGATCAGGTCCTGTCCGGGTCTCATTTCACCGTCGCGCGTTTCAAAGCCCTGGGGGCCCTGTCCGGCTGTCCTCATTGGGGACCTCCCGGCTGACCCGCCGGATCAGTGGCGGGGGCCGGATCGGGCCCCGGGCCGGGAGCCGGTTCCGGGCTGGGGGCCGGCGATACGCCGGGACCTCCGTCCACACCGGTCACAGGTTCAACCACCGGAGTCTCCGTGGGCGCTGCCGGGGTCTCAACCGGCGCTTCCGCAGGCACTGCCGGGCCGACGCGGTAAATGGCTTTGGACGCGTTGTAGGTATCCGTGTGCAGCAGAGTGCGCTCCGTCTCCACGTCGTCCACGTAGACCACCTTCCACAGCCTGGAACGCAGTCCGGTGTGGCTGGACTGCACCTTCACCCTGGCGCCGGGCGCCAGAGAATTGTCCACGATCTGCTGCGGTTCGCCGGGGCTGGTGGTGCCCAGAGTCTCGGAAACGTACTCAACCCTGCGGTTCGCGGGCCTGGTCTCCTTGCCGTACACCGTAAAGGTCAGCTTCTTTCCCTCAGTATAGCCCTCCACGTAAACGGGGGTGCTGTAGTTGTTGGTGAACTTGATGTCCTTGTAGGTGCCCGCGATGGCCGCATCCTTGGAGGGCTTCACGTAGGTGACGATCATGGAGTGGTTCTGCCGCTGGGTGATCTCAAGCTCCGCGTTCAGCGCCATGTTGTACAGGGTGGTCGCGATCTGGCAGACGCCGCCGCCCACGCTGTCCACCACCTGGCCGTTCTCGTAGGCTGCCGCCGTGCGGTAGCCGTTGGCCGTGGTGAAGGGCTGTAAACATTCATAACCGGATAAGGTCTCCCCGGGCATCAGCACATGGCCGTTGATCTTGGCCGCCCCCACCGTCAGGTTGGTGGAGCGGGACGCGCCGCTGCTGGAAAAATCAGTTGTAAATGTGCCTAAAACATCCTGGATGGTGGCCAGGTCCTCGGTCTTGATCCGGGGCTGCTGCTCCGTCACCGCGGCCGCTACCTGAATCTGCGTGCTGCCGCCATCCGCGAGCGCCGCTGTGATGGCCTCGTTTAACGCCGCCTCCGTGGCCGCCGTGTCTACCGCCACTCCCACCACGGAATCCGTGATCACAAACTGTCCGTTCTCCCGGGTGATGGAAGCATCCTGAGCCTGGGCGGTAAAGCCCTGGCATTTCTCATCCACAAACGCTTTTACTTTGGCGGGATCGGTCTGAACTTCAAGACTCAGTTTCACGGGGGACTGTTCCAGATCCTTCCGCGCCATATACTGCTTCACCAGGCTTCCGTACTCGTACTGGTCCGCAGTCTCCTTCACCACATCGGGATTGGACCAGGTAAGCCCAAGCTCCCCGGTGGTCGTCTCCACTGTGGTTCCATCTATATCCACGGATACAGGCAGCGCGGTCAGGTTGTCGATATAGGCCTGCACTGCCTTCTCCGCCTCCTCCTCAGTCATGCCGCCCAGGCTCTGCTCACCCACGTACAGTCCCTCCGGAAGTACCTGCGCGCCGAACGCCATGGACGGCATTGCCGCGAGAAGCCCCATACCCAGGGCCGCAGCAGCGAGGCCGTTCTTCCATACTCTCTTTTTCATAACTGCTCCTCTTGTAACTTAATACATCAGCGCGCTTAACGCCATCGGTACGATCATCGCCAACACCAGCACGACTACAATAATGGTGGAAATAATCTTTTTCATCTTCGGATCGCTCATGTTAATCATTGTAAATTCACCTCTTTAATCTTTGCCTTTCTTCCGTACTGTGAGAGAATCCTGTCGATCATTCTGGACGCCTCGTTGCGGCTCAGGGTATCGATCTGCACAGTTACGTCTATTCTATGACATTTTATTAAATCCTGCAAGTATTCTTTTTGCCTTTTTGTGACGGGCTGTTCCTTTTTTGCCTTGTAAATCAAGGATTTCGGGGTGAACAGCTCCTCCCTGCCCTCCCCGCGGCCCTCCAGCAATTTCTGGTAAAGCAGATGGGCGCTTAAGGCGTCCGCCTCCGCCCGGTGGGCCTCCACCTGCTCGATGCAGTAAAATGCACAGGCGGCGGAAAGGTTCTTCTTGTGCTCCCCGGGCATAAACGCGCGGCAGAGGTTCAGCGTGTCGATGCCCTCCCGCTGGAAATCCAGCCCCTGGTTCACGGCGGCCCGCTTCAAAAAGCTGTAGTCGAACAGGATGTTGTGGCCCAGAAGAGGCAGGTCCCCGCAAAAGCGCACCAGAGGTCCGATCACGTCCCCGATGGCCGGAGCCCCGGCCAGCATGCCGTCGGTGATCCCCGTCAGCTCCACGATCCGCTCGCCCAGCGGCCGTCCCGGGTTCACCAGAGTCACAAAACGGCCTTCCACCGCCCCGTCCACCACCCGCAGGGCGGCAATTTCCGTTATCTTATCCAGCCTTGGCTCCAGGCCCGTGGTCTCGATATCAATCGCAACGTATGAATTTGTCACTGTATCCTCTTTTCTAATAGTATCAGTTCTCATGTGTTTTTTATGCCATTCAGTATACAGCTTTTTAAGGCAGGTTGCAAGTTTTACCGCACAAAGCGGAAACCGCCCGGGATTGTCCCCCGAACGGCTCCATTTTGGTAGGTAGGTAGTATGAATTTATTCCCACGGCCGCCTCCTCTTCGTGAGCCCGTTTGAGGCTCAGTCCGGGGCGGCAGTCCCGCGGTGCCGGTCATTTTGCCGCTCGCATGGCAAAACATCCGGCTTGATCCGGCCCTCTGTGGGGCCATGGCCGCCGGGAAGCGGCCTGTGATCAACTGTTTTGTTCCGCCTTGGCCAGTTTCACAATCCGGCTGGTGCCCAGGCGGCTGGCTCCCAGCTCCATGAATTTCTCCGCGTCCGCAAAGGAACGGATTCCCCCGGCCGCTTTCATGCGCACGCCCGGCCCCACGTGGGCCGCAAACAGCGCAATGTCGTCAAATGTTGCCCCGGCCTTGGAAAAACCGGTGGACGTCTTGATAAAGTCAGCGCCGGAGGCGGTGACGATCTGGCACATTTGGATTTTTTCCTCATCGGTGAGCAGGCAGGTCTCAATGATTACCTTGAGGATTTTCTCCCCGCAGATTTCCTTTAATTTGCGGATCTCATCCTCAATCGCAGCGTAATTTTTGTCCTTTAAGTCCCCGATATTGATCACCATATCGATCTCGTCCGCCCCGTTGTCCAGGGCGTCCTTTGTCTCAAAGCATTTCACGGCCGTGGTCTGATACCCGTTGGGGAATCCAATGACCGTGCACACGGCCATACGCCCGGCCAGGTACTCCGCCGCCCTCTTTACATAGGAAGGGGGAATGCACACGGAGGCCGTGTGGCAGGCCAGCGCATCGTCGCAAATCTGACGGATTTCCTCCCATGTGGCGGTCTGCGCCAGCAGGGTGTGGTCCACCGCCTGAAAAATTTTCGTTCGGTCCATAATCGCTCTCCTTTCTATTTGCCGGCCGCGCCGCCGCAGTCCGGCCTCACACCGCCTCGCAGGGGTAGGTCTCGGCGAAGAGCCGGTCCACTTCCTCCTGCCGCGTCATGGAGTAGGACCCGGTGCGGGTCACGCAGATGGCGGAGGCGCACTGGGCGTAGCGGATGGATTTCTCCAATGGCCAGTCCCGGCTGAGGGCGGCCAGAAGCGCGCCCGCGAAGGTGTCGCCCGCGCCGCCGGTGTCCACCGCTTTCACGGTCAGGCCCGGGAAATGCTTCACGCCCTGCCTGGTGACCAGCACGGCCCCCTTCTCGCCCAGGGTGATGATGGCGGCCTCCTTCACGCCCTTGTCCAGAAACCATTTTCCTGCTCTGGCTGCGCTGTCTGTGTCCTCCACCCGGATTCCGGTCAGCTCCGCGGCCTCGCACTCGTTGGGCTTGATGATGGAAATGTGCGGGTACAGGCTCTCGTCAAAGGCCGTCACCGGCGCGGGATCCAGCAGAGTCCGCACCCCCATCCCGTCCGCCGTGCGGATGGCGTAGTCCACGGTGGCGGCCGGAACCTCGAACTGGGTCCCCAGAATCTTGGCCCCCTGCAACACCTCCCGCATATTGTCGATATCCCGGCAGCTCACATTGCTGTTGGCTCCCGGCACAATGATAATCTTATTCTGCCCCTGAGCGTCCAGGAAAATGCCTCCTGTGCCGGTGGGGCAGTCCTTATCCAGGTACACATACTCCGTGTGGATGCCCATCTCCCGGTAGGACTCTTTCTCCCTGCGCCCGTAGGCGTCGTCTCCCAGGTGCTCCAGCATAAACACTTCGCTGCCCAGGCGGCAGGCCACGATGGCCTGGCCGGAGCCTTTTCCGCCCACCACGATGTGGTAATCGTCCCCGATCACCGTCTCGCCCCGGTTCGGCAGATTCGGCGAGGCGAACACATGGCACACGCTGCAACTGCCCAGCACTACAACCCGTCTGTCCACTTTATCCCGCCCCCTTATATAAGCTTCATTTCCTGAAGCCCGGTCTTGATGATCATTTTCTGCTCATCCGTCACCATGGTCATGTTTTTGGGCATGCGGGTGCCGTTGAAGGGCATTCCAAGCAGCTCGCAGGCATAGTAGTAGCCGTTCATGTCCGTGGCGGTCTTTAACAGCTTGCGCACTCTCATGGAGAACCGGTGCGCGTTCAGCGCGCCCTCAAAATCCCCGGCAAAGAACTTGTCCGTGATATCTAACACCACCTTGGGGAAGGGCACGGAGATGGCGGAGATCACGCCCACGCCGCCAAGAGCCATCATGGGAAGCGTCATGGCATCGCTGCCCGCGATGTACTGGAAGTCCGGGTTCTTCACCTGGCTGATCAGATCCTGCAGGCCGGAAATGTTCTGGGTGCTGTCCTTGTAGCCCATCACGTTGGCATGGTCGTTGGCGATGCGCGCCGTCAGCCTGGGCGACAGGGTGTTGCCGGTCTGCGGCACGTTATAGATGTAGGTGGGGTATTCTGCGGGAATCACCTCGTCGAAAAACTCGTACAGGGCCTGCTCCGTATAGGGGAACACAGAGGGCTGGGAAATGCACACGGCGTCCACGCCGATCTCCATGTAAGCCTCCACCAGCTCCTTTGCGTCCCGGATGGAGTCCTCCATCACGTTCATCATCACCGGCACCCGGCCCGCGGCGGCGTTCATCAGCTCCGCGCACACCTGCTTTTTCTCTTCCATGCTCAGGAGATAGGTCTGGGTGGAAAGGCCGCCCATAAACAGGCCGTCGATGTGGTTCTCCACCTGGAACTCCACCATTTTCTTTACCGGCTCGAAATCCAGATCCCCGTTGGGTTTGTAGGCCACCATAATCTCACTGATACTGCCGTCGAATTTCTTTTTATTCATCGTTATAACTCCTCTGTTTTTATTCTTACTTCCGGTCCACGCAGCCGTAATAGCGCACCTTCCAGCCGCCGTCCTTAACCAGCTTCAAGGTCACGTTGGGGTAGAGCGTCAGCGCTCCCCCCTCTGTTTTTTCCGCTGTCCAGGTAATTTCGGAAAAAATTTCTATTTCCGTAGCACTGCCGGACACCCGGACGGTGTGGAGCTGGTGACGGCCCGTGAAATCGCGGCACTGCCCCTCATACCAGCTCTTAAATCCACAAAAATCCAGTGGATTGCCCGGGAAATCCACAATCAGGCTCTCGCCCGCCGTGTCCCCGGCGATCTCTTCAAAGGGGACCTTGGCGTCGATGCGCGCGTACCAGCCGCGGATGAACGCCTCCCCCTGTTCTGTCAATTCTCTCTCTTCCATCTGTCAAATCCTCCTGTTATGGCGTACACCGGCGGACGGAGCGCAGCTGCGCATTCGGGCCGTGCCGGACGCAATGATCCGCGCCTTCGCTCCCCCGCCTTCACCAGCCGCTAGTTGTCCTCAGCCACAAAGGGCGTGGTCAGGGCCTCCGGCCCGGCGGCTCCCTTGTCCCGGTTGGCGATGGATACCGCTACCAGCACCACCACGGTGGCCGCGTAGGGCATCATTTTTAACAGCACCGGCGACACGTTCACGCTGACGGCCTGGAGCTGGTAGGCCAGCGCCTCCACTCCGCCGAACACGTAGGCCGCCACCATGGCCGCGCCGGGCTTCCACATGGCGCAGGTGACGATAGCCAGGGCGATCCAGCCGCGCCCGCCGGTCATATTTTCCACCCAGCTGGGCACTGTGCTCAGAATCAGGAAGGAACCGCCGATCCCGGCCAGCATCCCGCCCAGCACCACGTAGATATACCGGGTGCGGTTGACGTTCACGCCCATGGAGTAGGCCGCCGCCGGATTCTCGCCGCAGGCCCGCAGCTTTAACCCCGTCTGGGTGTGGAAAATCATATAGGTCAGGCCGATCACCAGCGCGTAGGATAAGTAGACCAGCAGGTTCTGGTGAAAGAAGATTTCCCCCACATAGGGAATGTCCGCCAGCAGCGGAATCCGGAAGCTGGGCAGCACCTTGGGCGCCGCGATGCCGTTGTAGTCCTTGCCCAGATAACCGCTTAAGCCACCTGCGAAAATATTTAGGGCCAGGCCGCAGATCACCTGGTGGACCCGGCAGGTGATGGACAGAAACGCGTGGACCAGGGCCAGCAGACCGCTGCACAGCGCTCCGATGAGCACCGCCAGAATCAGGCTGTTGGTGTTGACCAGCGCGATAAAGGAAGCCGCGGCTCCGATGAGCATCATGCCCTCCAGCCCCAGGTTCAGAACGCCGGAGCGCTGCGTCATGATCTCCCCCAGCGCGGTGATGAGCAGAGGTGTGCCCTGGGCCACTGCGGCCGTCAATGTCGCCAATAAAATCACTTGTACCATGACAAACCCTACCTTTCTTTCCAAACAATCCGGTAATTCATGAACATGGTTCCCGCCGCCACAAAGAACAGGATGGAACCCTGAATCATCTGCACCGTGGAGACCGGAAGTCCCAGCTTCTGGATGGTATTGCCGCCCACAAGCAGCGCTCCGAACAGGAAGGACACCAGCACGGCCCCCAGTGGATGGCACTGGGCCAGATAGGCGATGGTCATTCCCGACGGGCCCACCTGGGCCGCGAAATTGGCCTGGAGGCGGTGTGTGATGCCGCACACCTCGGACATACCGGCCAGACCGGCGATTCCGGCGCTGACGAACATCACAGCCAGCACGTAGCGCTTCACCGGGATTCCGGCGTACTCGGCCACCCTGGGATTGGTGCCGATGAGCTTGATCTCATATCCCCACTTGGTCTTGGCCAGAATGAACCAGAGAATCAGCGCGATGACCACGCCGATCACCACCCCTGCGTGGATGCGCGTGCCGAAAAAGGTGGGCATCTCCCCGACTCTGGGGAATTTTTCCGTGCGCGGGAAAGCGAAGCCCGTGGGATCCTTCCAGGGCCCCTGGATCAGCCAGGAAATGAACAGGGTGCCCACGTAGTTTAACATCAGGCAGGTGATCAGCTCGTTCACCTTCCATTTTACCTTTAAAATAGCCGGGATCAGGCCGTAAAGGCCCGCGCAGATAAAGGCGGCCAGAAACGCGGCGGTCAGGGTGGTTTTCTTGTCATACCCCTGCAAGTGCAGCACCACGTAGGTGGCGGCCGCCGCCCCGATGTGCAGCTGGCCCTCGCCTCCGGCGTTCCAAATCTGCATCTTAAAGGCAAAGGACACGCCCACGGAAACGATCATCAGGGGAATCATTTTCACCACGGTCTCCCCCAGACCGTAAAGGGAGCCGAAGGCCCCGCCGAACATCACGGAGTACACTTTGATGGGCGACTCCCCCGCCGCCATCAGAAATATGGCCGAAAACAGGAAACCTCCGATGATGGAGGCCACCGGCACCGCGATTTTAAACCAGCCCGGGGTCTCCATGCGCTTTACAAGCGTCAACGCTCTCTGCCGTTTGATTGTCTCTTCCATCACGCCTCACCCCCTAACCGGGCCGCTCCCGCCATGGCCATGCCGATCTGTTCCAGACCGACCTCGCCCACGGGCAGAATCCCCATAAATGTTCCCTCGTACATCACGGCCACACGGTCGCTGAGCTGGAAGATTTCGTCCAGGTCCTCGGAAACCAGCAGCACGCCTGCCCCCCGGGACTTCTCCTGAACCAGGATCTTGTGGATGCTCTCCGTGGCCTTGATATCCAGTCCCCGCACCGGGTAGCTGGCCAGGATGACCGACGGGTTCTCCGCCGTCTCCCGGGCCAGAATCAGCTTCTGGGCGTTTCCGCCGGACATACTCTGCACCAGGCTCTTAGGCCCGCCCACCTTGATCTCAAATTCCTCGATAAACCGCCCGGCCTGCTGCTCCAGCTTCCGGTAATTGAGCACGCCCCTGCGGCAGAACTCCGGCTTGCGGTAACATTTTAGACTGGCGTTTTCCGTCACGGTCATGGTCTTGATCAGCGCGAAGCCGTAGCGGTCCTCCGGGATAAAGGCCACGCCCCGGCCGATCCGGTCCCTGGGCGAGGACCTGGAAATGTCCTCCCCCCGGACTTCCAAATGGCCGGACACGGTGGGCCTTAATCCGGCCAGCGCCTCCATCAGCTCCTTCTGCCCGTTTCCGGACACCCCCGCGATCCCCAGGATTTCCCCTGCGTACAGGTCAAAGCTCAGATCGTTCACCGCCTTCAGCTTCTTGTCGTTTAGCACGGTCAGGCCCTTAACCCGCAGGATCGACTCGTTTCTGGTGGTATTTTCCGTGTTCCGGCGTCCCATGGAGATTTCCCGGCCCACCATCAGCTGGGCCAGCTCCTGCTCCGTGGTCTCCTCCTTTTTCAGGGCCTTCACCAGGCGGCCGTCCCGCAGCACCGTGATCCGGTCCGCAAACTCCATCACCTCGTTCATCTTGTGTGTGATGAAAATGATGGTGCAGCCCATGGCGGCCATGTTGCGCAGGGTGCCGAACAGCTCCCTCACCTCGTCCGGGGTCAGAACCGCCGTGGGCTCGTCCAGAATCAGGATATTGGCCTTGCGGTACAGCACCTTTAAAATTTCCACCCGCTGCTGCTCGCCGATGGACAGCTGCCATATGGCCGAGGCGGGATTGATATCGATTTTATACTCCTCGGACAGGGCCTTCACCTGCTGCTCCAGGGCCTGCTTTTTGAGGATTTTTACCTGCTCCATGCCCAGCACGATGTTTTCCGCCACCGTAAAGGGCTTCACCAGCTTAAAATGCTGGTAAATCATACCGATTCCCAGCGCCAGAGCGTCCCCCGGCGACTTCATGGAGACCCGCGCTCCGTTAATCAGGATTTCCCCGCCGTCCGGCCTTAACACGCCGGTTAGGATGTTCATCAGGGTGCTTTTTCCGGCGCCGTTTTCCCCCAGCAGCGCATGGATTTCCCCTTTGTAGGCGGTGAAATCAACGTTGTCGTTGGCCAGCGTAGCGGGAAACTCCTTGCGGATCTGTTTCATTTCTACCGTTGCAATTTCAGCCATTTACCTTCTTCCTTCCTTTTCGGAATCAAAACGCCGGGGCGGGCTGTTAAGTCTTTCGCCCACCCCGGCGCTGTCTGATCCGCCTGCTGCCTTCGTTTAATCTACCGGTTTATCCGCCCAGTTGTCGATAACGTTGGGCAGGAACCACTGCATGCTGTTGGCCGCCTCGCCGGTCAGGGACTCGCCCTCGGGCACCCGCAGCTTTCCGGTGTTGTCGTACAGCGGGCCTACAAAGACTTCCTCGCCGTCCATGAATTTCTGCTTCTGCTCCTCGATCATATCGATCACGTTCTGAGGAACCGCGTCGCTGTAATCCGCCAGGCTGATGGCACCGTCGTTGATATCCAGCTCGCACCAGGCGCCCTTAAAGCTGCCTTCGCGGACCGCCTCAACCTGTTTGGCCATCCAGGGGCCCCAGGTCCAGCAGTTGGAGGTGAGCTGCTGCGTGGGTGCGAATTCCCGCATATCCACGGAGCTGCCGATGAATTTCACGCCGCGCTCCTCGCAGACCTGCGCTACCGCGGAGGAGCTTAAGTCGATACAGATCAGGTCACAGCCCTGGTCGATCAGGGTGTTGGCGCACAGGGCGTCGGTAGTGGGATCGTTAAAGGAGTTGGACCACAGGGTCACTACCTTGGCGTCCGGGTTGGTGGCTGCCACACCCGCTGCAAAGCCGTTCAGCTGTTTGATGGGATCCGGGAAGGGGATACTGGAGCAGTAGCCGATCTTGTCCACTTCCGTCAGCTCGCCCGCCATCATGCCGGTCAGGTAACGCCCCTGCTCCAGCTTGGCAATGTAAACGGACAGGTTGTCCTTGGTCTCATAACCGGAGCCGTTGATAAACGCGATGTCCGGGTACTCGTCGGCCAGAGCCAGCATGTAGTCCAAATAGTCGAAGGACGTGCCCACGATGATCTCGCAGCCGTCGTTTATGTACTCTCTCATCACGCGCTCGCAGTCCGCGCCGCCCGCGATATTCTCCACCTTGAAGGTTTCCACGTTCTCGCAGTTCTCTTCCAGGTACAGCCTGGCGTTCTCATGGGTCTGAGCCCACGCGTCCGTGCTGATCACGTTGCTGAACAGGAAACCGATCTTGATCAGGCGGTTGGGGTCCTTGCCGTCCGCCTGGGCCTGGCTCTCCCCGCCCGCGCTCTCGGTTCCCGCCGCCTCCGGCGTATTCTGTTCGGCTTCCGTCTGGGCCTTCGTCTCAGCCGCCGTAGTCTCCGGCGCCTTCTCCTTACATCCGCTGAGCGCCATAGTCGAGACCATGGCCACCGCCATCAGCAAACCGATGAGCTTCTTTCCACACTTCTTCATCTTTATCCTCCTTTGGTTGTATAACACTTATCAGCCGGAAACCGGCCGAATACTCACATGGTTGGGGGTTCATTTTCAGAACATGTACATTGTATATTGTATCCGTTATGAGGGCGGAATCATTGCATGGCGCAGTCCGCCTGGTACCCCTGTACCGTCACTTGGACAGGCGGTACAGGACGTACAGGACATAGAGATAAAACAGGTCCTGGAAACTTCTGGGGTTCTTTCCGGTCAGCTCCTGAATCTTGTCCAGCCGGTATTTCAGGGTGTTGCGGTGGATGAACAGCTTGTGGATCACCTCCGCGGAGTTGCCGCTCTCCTGGATGTACATCTCCAGGGTCTGAAGCAGGTCCGCGTGCTGAGGTTGTTCAAACAGCTCCAACACACCTTTTTTGACTTTGAGGTCCTGGATTTTCGAGAGGGCGTAGGCGAACTCGTAATCCCGGTAATCATAGATATTTTTCTGAGGGTGGAGGCGTTTGCCCGCGAAGAGGGCGTTCTGGGCCACCACAAAGGAGCGGTTCAGACTGGTCTCCACGCTGCCCACCGCGATCTTGATGTCGTGGAACAGGGCCGCCACCTGCCGGAGCACCGACTCGTCGGTTCCCTCCTGCAGGATCAGCACCAGGCAGCTGTTGTTGTGGCACAGGTAATAGTTGGGTCCGCTGAGAATCCGCTCCACCGCCTTCTGGGCGCTGACCGGGTTCCAGATGCCGTCCAGCACCACCGTATAGTACGGCTGCGTCACATCGATTCCCAGGCGCACGCCCCTGCGGATAAAGGGCAGGGTGTACTCCTCCGTATTGTTCAGCCATTCCGTCAGGTACTCGAAATACATGACGTAGCTGGTCTGGTCGGGATTGTTGAAATAGGGCTGGCAGATCACGCTCTCGCCCACCGCCTTGGCGATGGAGGTCAGCCGCTTGATCCGCTCCGGGTCCCCGGTCATGATAATGGCTCCCACGCAGATGTCCCGGAAGAACAGCGGCGTGGCGGTGGTATTTCCCTCATAATGCCGCTCATTGTAGGACTGGAGCTGGCCGGCCTGCTCGATGCATTCCTTGGCCAGCCTGGAGGACTTTCCCAGGAACGCGGCGCTGGAGCTGGCGATAATGCAGCCGTTTTCATCCGCCACACTGACTCCCTTTGGCACGATCTCCATCAGCTCGAACACGATATTCTGGGCCTGGGCTACCGACAAATATACACTCATAATCGCTCCTCATGAAAGGGCAACGCCCGGCGATGGTGATTGGAAGGCGCTGGTTTTCAGTACGTTTCGGCGCTCCGGCGGGAGGATCATTTTTCCCAGCGGATGCGCTTGGGGTCAAAGCGGTCCTTTGCCTTCTGCTCCCCCGCCGGATGTCCCACTGGAACGGCTGCGAAGGGGATCAGGTTCTCCGGCAGTTCAAATGCCTCCCGGATGGCGCTGACCCGGTCCTGCCTGGGATACATTCCCAGCCACACGCCGCCCAGGCCCTGTTCCACGGCCTCGATGAGCATGTTCTCCACGCAGGCGCTCATGTCCTGTACCCACCAGGGGCTTTCCGGCGAAATCCGGTTCAAATCCGCCAGCGCCACGATCACCACAGGCGCTCTGCGGCAGCTCCCGGCGTAGGGGCTGGACGCGGCCAGCGCTTCCCTGCCCTGCTCCGACTGCACAACCAGAAATTCCCAGGGCTGTTCGTTCTTGGCGGTGGGGGCCTGCATCCCTGCGCGCACGATGGCCCGCAGCTGTTCCCCGGTGACCGGGTCGGGTGTGAATTCGCGGCAGGAATAACGGGTTAATACGGAATCCGGCATAGGCGCTTCCTCCTGATCAGGAAAGGAAGATACTATATTGTCCAGTATCTTCCTAAATATCTGTTTCTTTTTTGTTTATTATGAGGATATCATATCATTTTGAGTGACTTCTTTCAATGAAATGCGACAGGAAATTAATATCTTGTTCAAGTGCACAAACAGGTGAAATTTTTTTTGTGGGCTTGCACGATGGGATAAGGTGGGGTGATAAGGGGTGATTAAGGGGGCTTATAGGGGAAGAGGGAGAGGGGGTATGTGATGGGGGGTGTTGGCGTTCGTGAGAGGCAGGGGAGCGGGGGAGGAGGTTCCAGGGCTCCGTGGTGGGAGAGTCTAGTACTGCGTACCGTAAGTGCTCGTGCATAGAGTGCCTGATATCCGCACCAGAAGTGTGTCTGCGAATCGACGGCGTAGTGGGGCCTACGGCTAGATTCGCAGGCGCAGTTCTGGTGTGGATAGCGGGTGCTATATGTACGAGGACTTGCGGTACGCAGTGCCAGGGCGGAAGGGGCGCGAAAAGGCGGGCACCGCTTCGCACTACGGGCGCCGGCCTGATGCCGGCCCCCTCCGGCTACGCTTTGCTGCGGGCTTTGAGAGCCCTCCGCAATCCCACCTTTTCACACCCCTTCCGCCCAAGACTCTCCGAACCACTCCACAGTCACCTCCTCCCCCGCTCCCCTGCCTCTCACCCACTACTCTTTCTCTCTTCCCCTCTCGCACTTCCACGTTTTTGGAGGAAGAAAAACATTTCTTCGGCCCTTCAGGCCCCTCCTTAACCTAATATGCTATCAATAACTCTTCAACTCCCAAATTAACCTTAATAAATATCCTTCCGCAAGGAGCATACATCTTTTGCCGCAGGTA
>NZ_CABJCG010000020.1:46471-46796 GCF_902364025.1 Enterocloster lavalensis | reverse complement strand
CGCAAGGAGCATACATCTTTTGCCGCAGGTAAAAAAATGGGCGGGCGACCTTCTTCTATAACGTGGATGCGCCAGCGGACGGGGAGAAAACTGAGGGGGAAAAGAGGTGGGGGACGGGCAGGGAGGTTGGGCGATTTTCCGGGAGGGGAGATGGGTCTTAGCCTGGAGAGGACGCGGAGCAGGGGGTGAGGGAGGGCGCTCAACGCCCGAGCGAAAGGGAATACGGAGGGGCAGGCTTAAGGGCTGCGCCGGAGTTTTCCCGATCCCCCTGCGGAGCGTCCTCTCCGGGCTTAGAGCCATCCCCCGGTTCGGACTATGAGCCCGG
>NZ_CABJCG010000020.1:0-46370 GCF_902364025.1 Enterocloster lavalensis | reverse complement strand
CCCCCCCCCTAAAAAAATCCCCACACCCGTCACTCCCAAAAGCAACGGCTGCAGGGACAAAACATCATTTTATTCACTCACATGGTAATATCCTTCGACTTAGAAATCCTCATAAAGATCAATATCGACAACGCCGTCAACGACGTCAACACCGTAGAAAGCGCCGCCGCGACTCCATAGTTCCCCCGGATTACCTCCGTATAAATGGACACCGTCAACGTTTTCGTCTTCCCCGTATACAGAATAATCGCCGTGGACAACTCCGTGATCATCGTCACCCAGCTCAAGATCGCCCCCGACACGATCCCGTTGGCCATCATGGGAATTGTGATGGCAAAGAAGGTTTTCATCTTGGAGGTGCCAAGGCTGATGGACGCTTCCTCGATGGTGATGGGAATCTGCTGTAAAATCGCCACGCTGGACCTTATGGTGTAGGGCAGCCTGCGGATGACCAGGGCCACGATCATGATCAAAAAGGTTCCGCTGATGATGAGCGGCGGACGGTTAAAGCAGATCAACATGGCGATTCCGATAACGGAACCGGGGATAATGTAGGGCATCATGGAAATCAGGTCCATGGTATTGGTGGCCGCGTTGCGCCTGCGCACCGCCAGGTATGCGATCAGTACCGCCATGAGAATGATCACCACCAGCGCGCTGCCCGCGATCACAAAGGTATTGACAATGGAACTGCCCATCTTGGAAAACGCCGTGCGGTAGCTGCCCAGCCAGTACCCGTCCTTGAACACCAGGCCCTCCGTTTTCAGGAAGGAGGTGTAGATCACGTAGCACTGGGGCACGATGGAGAGACCGACCACAAGATAGGAATACAGGTGGATCAGCACGCCCCGGACGCCCTTGAGCTCCTTGGGCTCGATGGGGTGAAGGGCGTTCATGGTAAATGCCAGCTTGTTGGAGGCGTGCTTCTGGGCCATGAAGATCAACGCCGTGATGATAATGGCGATGATACTGATGGCGGCCGCAAAGCCGTCGTCGCCGCTGACCTCGCCCATGAATTCATTGTAAATGAGCACCGGGAAGGTCCGGTAGCCCTCGCCGATCAGCATGGGCGTGCCGAAATCCGCCAGGGCGCGCATGAATACCAGCAGGCTGCTGGCCAGAATGGTGGGCATGACCAGCGGGATAATCAGGCTGAAGAAACGCTTCACGCCGCTGCAGCCCAGGTTAAGGCTGGCTTCCATTAAGGACTGGTCGATGTTTTTTAAAGCGCCGGACACGTACAGGAATACCAGCGGGTAAAGCTGCAGGGTCAGCACCACCAGGATGCCCACAAAACCGTAAATGTTGATTCCCTGGATGTTGAAGGTGTCCTTTAAGAAGGTGGTCACAACGCCGCTTCTGCCCATCAGAAGAATCCAGGAATATGCGCCGATAAACGGCGCGGACATAGACGACAGGATGATCAGGATTCTGAGCACTCCGTTGCCCCTAATCTTATACATGGTAAAGAAATACGCCAGGGGCGCGCCCAGAAGCAGGGTGGTGACGGTGGTGCACAGGGTCACCTTCAGGCTGTTTAACAGGGTTCCAAAATAGTATTTCTTGCCGAAAAATTTGCTGAAATAGCCCAGCGTGAAAACGCCGTCCGGGCCGTACACGGAGCGCCGGAGCAGATTCAGCATAGGGTACAGCAGAAAAATCGCGTACGCGCCCAGCAGTGCGATGGTAATATAACCCCAAACGTCCAGTTTGAATTTACTCTTCATCGTCCTCCACTCCCACTAAGTAATTGCGGCTGCCGTCCTCGGAGAGAATATTGATCTTCTCCTGCTTCACGGTCAGAGAAATTTTTGTCTGCGGCTTGATAATGTGGTCGATGGTGGACTCCTGAATAATGTCCACGCGCTCGCCCGTTGCAAGGCGCACATTGTAATGGGTGTTCAGCCCCAGGAAAATGCTGCTCTCCACCACGGCCTCCACCGCCCCGGCTTTCCCCGACTCATGGATGACAAACTCCTCCGGGCGGACGGAAACCTTCACAGGGTATGTGCCTTTTCCAAGCCCCTTGAGGCCGGTGATGTCCGCGCCGCAGGTCCGGGCCAGCACCAGGCTGCCGGTTCCATTTTCCCCGACGGTCAGCGTGCCCTCCACGATATTGGTGCGCCCGATGAAGGTGGCCGTGAACAGGTTCTTCGGCCTCTGGTACAGCTGCTGGGGCGTTCCGATCTGCTGGATCACACCGTGGTCGAACACGGCGATGCGGTCGGAAACGGCCATGGCCTCCTCCTGGTCGTGGGTCACGTAAACCGTGGTGATGCCCACCTGGTTCTGGATGTCCTTGATGGCGGAGCGCATCTCCACCCGCAGCTTGGCGTCCAGGTTGGAGAGGGGCTCATCCATGAGCAGCACGTCCGGATGGATCACCAGCGCCCGGGCCAGGGCCACACGCTGCTGCTGTCCTCCTGAAAGACGCTCCGGCAGGCGGTCCTTGTACTCCTCGATCTGCATGAGCTTCAGGTACTCGTCGGTCCGGCTCTCCATCTCCTCCTTGCTGCACTTGCGGTTTTTCAGGCCGAAGCCCACGTTCTGGCGCACGGTCAGATGGGGGAAAATGGCGTAGTTCTGAAATACCATGCCGATATTGCGCTTGTTCGGCTCCACGTCGTTGATCCGTTTCTCATTAAAATAAAAATCCCCGCCTTCAATACTGTTAAAGCCGGCGATCATTCGCAGAAGTGTGGTTTTTCCGCACCCGGAGGGGCCCAGGAGGGTAAAAAACTCGCCCTCCCGAATGTCCAGCGACAGATCCGGAATCACCGTGTTGTTACCGTATTTTTTGACTGCGTGGCTGATCTTGATTGCAACACTCATGTTATATCTCCTCCAGAGGCCTTGATTGGCAACTGTCCGAAACCCAGGCAGTTACCGGCACAATCCCGGATAAACGCCGGCGGCGGTGGGATTGTGCCTGCTTTTCCACGTTTTTTGAGGCCGCGCGGTTAGTGCGCGGTCCGGATGAACCTTATTCTGCCGTTTACCTTACTGCAGGCTTGCAAATAAGTCTTTGTAGCGCTCCACAATCTCGTTCTTGTGCTCCGCGATGTACGCGATGTCCTCGGTGATGGTATGGATCTCGCCGATGGGCGTAAGGGTCTTGCTGGGAATGGAGGCGATAATGGGGCGGATGGTTAAGTTGTCGCCGAACTGCTGCTGTACTTCATCGGAAATCAGGTAATCGATGAACAGCTTGGCGTTGTCCATGTTCTTGGCGCCCTTGATGATCGCGGCTCCGCTGGGCAGGTATACGGCGCCCTCGCTGGGGAATACGATCTCAACCGGCGCTCCGTCCGCAACCAGGGTTGCGCAGGGATCCTCGTAGGTCAGACCCACGGTATACTCGCCGTCCGCAACGCCCTTGTACACGGCGCTGGAACCGGACAGCACCTTGCCGTCCCACTGCTCGATCAGCTTGCCCACAAAATTCCAGGCCTCGTCGCTGTCGTATCCGCCCTTGGCCAGCAGAATATTGGTCAGCTGCGCAAATGCGCTGGAGGAGGTGGCGGGGTCGCAGGTGGCGATCTTACCCTTTAACTCCGGGTTCAGCAGGTCTTCGTAGCTCTCAATCTTGATATCTCCGATCAGGTCCTTGTTCACCAGCAGGCAGCTGCCGTTGATGGTGTAGTTCGTGTAGAAACCTGTTGTGTTCTGGAATTCCTCCGGAAGGTTCTTATCGTTGGGAGACACATACTCCTCGAACAGATCCGGGTTCTGTTTGTAAATGGCATAGTTTACGCCGCCGAAGTCGATATCCGCGTAGGGATCGTTTGCCTCGGAACTCAGGCGCTTGATCAGTTCTCCGGCTCCCGCGGAAATCACTTCCACCTCGATGCCGTATTTCTCCTCAAAGCCGGGAATTACATTGTTCATGATTCCTTCGGAGTTGGGGGAATACACAACCAGCTTTCCGCCAGTGGTCTTGGCTTCCTCCTTGCTCTCCTCACCGGACTGCTCCCCAGCGGACTCCGCCTTTGCCTCAGTTTTCGCTTCCGCCTTCGTCTCCGCCGTGGTGGGCGTGCTTCCGCCGCCGCATGCTGTAAGCCCCATTGCCATAACCGCTGCCAATACCCCTGCTAAATAACGTTTCCTCATAACTGATAACTCCTCCTTTTGATTATCATAGTTGACTATGTTCAGCTCTGTTTGATAAAACACAGCCATACCTTTCCCGTGCTTTTATATTAGCATACCGATTATGCAAAATCAACATGAAAAGCGAAAATATTTTTTATTTCATGTCTAAATCGGATATAAAAATAAATTTTTCTTTTATTCTTGTGTTTTTTCTTTGGTTAATTTATAATAAGGGCAGCGGCTCTGACCTGGTCGGTTTCCATACATTTCCCGTATGCGACATTTTATCATTTCAATTCGGAGGTGCTAATAAATGAGTAACTTTCTTGAGCAGGTTCACAAAAAGCTGATTGTATCCTGCCAGGCTTTGGAGCAGGAACCGCTCCACAGCTCCTATATTATGTCCCGGATGGCCTACGCGGCCATGTTGGGAGGCGCGGCCGGAATCCGCGCAAACACGGTGGAGGATATAACGGCCATTAAGGAGACCGTGGATCTGCCGGTGATCGGCATTATCAAGCACGTGTACGGGGACTGCCCGGTTTTCATCACTCCCACGGAACGCGAAGTGGATGCGCTGGTCTCCTGCGGCACCGAGGTGATCGCCCTGGACGCCACCAGCCGGCCCCGGCCGGACGGTGTTTCCCTGCCGGAACTGTTTGCCGCGATCCGCAGGAAATATCCCGGCCAGCTCTTCATGGCGGACTGCTCCACCTACGAGGACGCGGCCGCGGCCAGGGACATGGGATTTGACATCGTGGGAACTACCCTGCGCGGATATACCCGGGAGACGGCCGGAATGGAGATACCGGACATGGATCTGATCGCCCGTCTGGGGCAGACCATGGGAATTCCCGTGATTGCCGAGGGCGGTATCTGGACGCCGCAGCAGCTCCATGATATACTCTCTATGGATGGAATACACGCGGCTGTGATCGGAGGCGCTATCACAAGACCTCTGGAAATCACCAAGCGCTTTGTGCAGGCCATCGAATCGTAGACATGACATACATATTTTTGGAGGTACTCTATGGCGGACGTCAACCTGATTGACAAAATCCTCTCGTCCTACAGCCATTTCACCAAACTGGAAAAAAAAGTGGCTGATTTTGTGCTCGAAAACCCCCAAGAGGTTCTGGATCTGACCATCAGCGATCTGGCGGAGCGCTGCGGAGTGGGCGACACCACCGTATTCCGTTTCTGCCGTTCCCTGAAGCTGGGCGGTTATCAGGATTTCAAGCTGTCGCTGGCACTCAGTACCCACTCCCGCGAGATGCTGGACATCAACGCCAATGTGGACGTGGCGGACTCCAGGGACATCCGGGAAATTTCCCAGAAAATCCTGTCCGTATACACGGCTGCGCTGAACCACGCTTACAATTACTTAAACTTTGAGGCCGTGAGCCGGACGGTGGACCAGATCATTTCCGCCAATCAGATTTACTTATACGGCTTCGGAGGTTCCGCCATCACCTCGCTGGAGATGCAGAACAAGTTCCTGCGGCTTATGCCCAATATCTCCTTCACCAGCGATGCGCACATGCAGCTGACCTCCGCCACGCTGCTGCGCCCCGGGGATCTGGCCATTATCTTCTGCAACTCCGGCATGACCAAGGACTGCATCCAGATCGCCAAGTCTGTCCGGGAGTCCGGCGGAACCACGGTGTTTATCACCAGCTTTTTAAAGACTCCGGCGGCGCCCTACGCGGATATCCTGCTCCAGTGCGGAGCCAGAGAAGGCCCCATGCAGGGCGGCTCCATCTCGGCCATCGCCTCCCAGATGTACATGGTGGACATTCTCTACGCCGAGCTGTTCCGGCGCATGAACGGCGACGCGGAGATCAATAAACAAAAAACCTCACAGGCGATTGCGGAGAAGATGTTGTAGGAATGGGGTGCAGGCTGCAGCCTATCGCGTTGAACAAAAAGACAGAGGTACTGCGGATCACCGTCCGGCGATCAGGCTGTACCTCTGTCTTTTTATTGAATGCAATGGGCCGCTGTTGCAGCCGACGGACGTTTTATTGAACAGGCATTTTACCCCTCGTCCTCCCGCCCCGGACAAAACTCCCGCAGGAAGCACTCCCCACACTTGGGGCGTCGGGCGATGCAGATACTGCGGCCCAGGGTAATAATGTGGATATTCCAGAGAATCCAGTGATCCCTTGGCAGCGCCTTCATCAGATCCTGCTCAATTTTAACCGGGTCCTCGGACTTGGTCAGGCCCAGCTTGCGGGAGATCCGCTTTACGTGGGTGTCCACCACGATGCTGGGTTCGTTGTAGATATTTCCGCGGATCACATTGGCGGTCTTGCGGCCCACACCGGCCAGTGCCGTCAGCTCCTCAATGGTCCGCGGCACCTCGCCACCGTGTTTGTCCACCAGGTCCCGGCAGCAGGCGATAATGTTTTTGGCCTTCATATGGTAAAAGCCCGTGGAGTGAATATCCTGCTCCAGCTCCTTCAAATCGGCATTCGCAAACTTCTCCAGGGTGTCGTATTTGCGGAACAGATCGGCGGTGACAATGTTGACCCGGGCGTCCGTGCACTGGGCGCTCATAATCACGGCGATCAACAGCTGCCATGGAGTCTCATGATTCAAATAACAGCGGTATTCCGTGCCGTACTCCCGGTCCAATGCCGCCAGTATCTTCCGGATCCGCTCCGCCTGCTGCGCTTTTGTCTCTCGTCTTGCCATTCCGGTCTATATTCCTTTCTCTGTGTGTTCATTCCGCGCCTATAACGGTTTTTCGCAGTTATAGGCTTCTATTATTTAGCACATTTTCGACTTTATGTCAACCTTTTATGCGAACCTTTTCACGGTCTCTTTCACCGTTTTACCGCTCCGTCCAAATCCAGACGCCAGGTTCTGGCATTATAATCCAGGGGATCCCGGTCCCGGTAGTCGAAGAGCACCAGCGTCCCGTCTCCCATGCCCTCCAGGTGGGTCATCCGCTGAAGCTGGCGGCCGTCGCAGCCCTGATATCCCGAAAGATACCTGGGTTCCTGCGCTTCCACCCGGTAAAATTCCCGTATCCGCTCTTTAAAGGGATTCTGGTCCCGTGCAAATTCCGGCCGGCTTTTGGCGTTTTCCCGCAGATACAGGTCGAAAACCAGCGCATCCCGGTAAATCTCCCTTCGTCCACAGTCCACGGTGAGGGAACCGATCATTTTCCACAGAATCTCATAGCGGGCGGCGCGGCTGTGGTTAAGCCCCGCATCCCCCTGTTCCCGGTAAAATCGGGCCATGTGCAGAAACATGTCGTAGGGTGTGGAAAACTCTTCCTGCAGCAGCGCAAGTGTGTGGACAAACTGACGGCTGTTATAATGGATCTCCACCATCTCCTCCACGCCCTTGAGCTCCAACAGCTCCTCGTAGGAAATCCATCTGGTGGACAAAACCTCGTAGGGCGGGCGGCGGGAATACACCAGGCCGTAGGATTCCGCCATCTCCGCCATATGAGACCCTTTAAGCACCTTCAAAAATCCCAGCTGCAGCTGCTCCGGCTCCATGCCGTACACCTCGTTGAAGGACGTTCGGAACGACTCGATTCCCTCCCAGGGCAGCCCCGCGATCAGATCCAGGTGTTGGTGGATTTTGTGCCAGCTGTTGATACGCGCCGTAATCCGGTGAATCTCCCCGATATCCGTGCGGCGGCGGATCTCCCGCAGCGTTTGCGGGTTGGTGGACTGTACGCCGATCTCCAGCTGCACCAGACCGGGGCGCATCTTCTCCAGCAACTCCATCTCCTCCTCGTCCAGCAGGTCGGCGGCAATCTCAAAATGGAAATTGGTCACACCGTTGTCATGCTCCTGGATATGCCTCCATATGGCGAGAGCGTGGCTTTTCTTACAGTTAAAGGTGCGGTCCACAAATTTCACCTGGGGCACCTTTCGCTCCAGAAACCAGTCCAGCTCCTGCTTTACCAGGGAAATGGGCCGGAAACGCAGCGCCTTGTCCACGGAGGACAGACAGTAGGAGCAGGAAAAAGGGCAGCCTCTGCTGCTCTCATAGTAGATGATCCGGTGCTCCAGATTCTCTAGTCCCAGTTGTTTGTAAGAAAATGGAAATGAACCCATGTCCGACGGCGGCCCGCCCGGCGTCTGGAAAATGCCGCCGTCGCGTCGCCGGAAGGCCAGGTTGGGGATGGCGGCAAGATCGGCGTCCGACGGGCCTGGGATCCCACTCTCCGCCTGCAACAGCGCTCCCAGCCTCTCAGCCTCCCCATAGGCCGCCGCCAGCCTGCAAAACGTCTCCTCCCCCTCCCCTTTCATCACGCCCCGAACCGCGGGCAGGGAATGCAGCAGCATTTCGCATTCAAAAGAAACCTCCGGGCCGCCCAGCCAAATCTCCGTTTGAGGCAGCACCAGGGCTAAGTCGGCGATCAGCTCCCGGATAAAGGAGATATTCCAGATGTAACAGGAAAATCCCACTGCCTCCGGCCTGCGGCGGTAAATGTCCTGGAGCACCTGCTCCGGCTGATGGTTGATGGTATACTCCGCCAACTCGATCTCCACCGGCCCCCCGGCCATACGGGCGTCCGCACAGGCTTTGAGGCTGTAAATCCCCAGGTTGGAGTGAATATATTTGGCGTTCACCGCCGCCAAAAGAAATTTCATGGGATTACACCTCAATCTCGATCTTGCGACCGGTGGACTGATACTGGTAATAGCGCACGCCCGCCGCGTTCAGCATCCGTTTGGAAGCCCGCACCGCGGGAGTGTCCGCATACTTGTCCTGCCCGTACACAATGGTCTTGATTCCGGCCTGGATAATCGCCTTGGCGCACTCGTTGCAGGGGAACAGGGTTACATAAAGCTTGCTTCCCTCCAGGCTTCCGCCCCGGTAGTTGAGAATCGCGTTCAACTCGCTGTGGGTGGAATAAAAATACTTCGCGTTGTAGGGGTCGTCCGCCTCGTTCTCCCTTTCCCAGGGAAATTCGTCGTCGGAACAGCCCTTGGGGAATCCGTTGTATCCCATGGACAGGATCTTATTGTCCTGGCTCACAATACAGGCCCCCACCTGGGTGCTGGGATCCTTGGACCGCTTCCCGGCCAGGATGGCCACCCCCATAAAATACTCGTCCCACGTAATATAATCCGTGCGTTTTCCTGTCATTTTCTTCTCCTCCTCAATCCATAAATTCAAGCATTCTCTCCCGGCAGATCCGTGCCTCACCGGCCCGCCGCCGGAACTGTTTCCTTTTATCATAGAACATATTGAAGAAAAAAACAATATCATGTGAAACGGCAATCACAGGAAAAGTTGATGTTGCGCCGCTGACCGGATTGTGCTATCCTGTTCTTATCTTTCTAAAACAGGTTCCGGGAGCTTCGGAAACTGTTCCAGGCCCGTAAGGGCATCTGTGATTCATGATTACTGTTCACTCCGTTCCCAGCAACACGCTTCGCGATGCACAGAAACGGTAAAAAACACCGTTTCGCGCCGCTATCCTCTGGTTTTCTGTGAACGGTAACCGGTTCATGATTCATTTCTGAATTCATCCCTCCACACCATTTACAATCCCACTCTGTTTATAGTACAATGAAAGGAGAAATGCACATGGTAGTTGTGTGTGTAAATCACAAGTTTAAGGACAGCCTGTTCCGGGTGATATTCAGCGAGAAAAAGGAACTGCTGGCGCTCTACAATGCCCTCAACGGCTCCCATTATCAGAATCCCGACGACCTGATCATCACGACCATCGGGGATGTTCTGTATCTGGGCATGAAGAACGATATCTCGTTTCTGATCGGGCAGCATCTCAGCTTATACGAGGCCCAAAGCACCTGGAATCCGAACATGCCGCTTCGGGGACTGTTCTATTTCAGCCGCCTTTACCAGGGTTACATAAAGGAACACCAGCTGGATCTCTATTCCCGGCGGCCGCTGTCCCTTCCATTTCCCGAGTTCGTCGTGTTTTACAACGGAACTATGGATCAGCCGGACCGTATGGAGCTGCGGCTGTCCGATTTGTTCTCCCAGGCTGAAGGCGTTCCCTGCCTGGAGTGCACTGCCACCATGATCAACATCAATTTTGGGCATAATGAAGAGATGATGAAGAGCTGCCGGAAGCTGTACGAGTACGCTTTTCTGATCAACGCGGTCCGCAGCCGCCTGAATGAGGGCCTTCACCTGGAAGCGGCGGTGGATCAGGCCGTGGAGGATTGTATCCAGAATGACATCTTAAAAAGCTTCCTGTTGAAACACCGCGAGGAGGTGAGAGAAATGATCTTATCGGAATACGACGAAGAATTGCATATCAACAGTGAGAAGAAGATCAGCTATGAGGAGGGCTTGGAAGCGGGCGTCGTACAGGGCACCCATCACGGCCAGGAGCGGGTGAACGCATTGATCACCCGGCTGGCGGCGGCAGGGCGTGCGGATGACATCATCCGCTCTGCCTCTGATCCCGCATATCAGGAGCAGCTGTTTGAAGAATTTGGTATATAAGAAAAACAGACCGGACGCGTATCACAACGTGCTCCGGCCTGTTTTACTTGGCTGTAATGATCCACTGGCGCAGCCTGCGGGCGATTGCTGAATGTAATGGGCCGCTGGCGCAGTCTGTGGGCGATTGCTGAATGTAATGGGCCGCTGGCGCAGCCTGCGGGCGATTGCTGGATGTAATGGGCCGCTGGCGCAGCCTGCGGGCCATTACTCAAAAGTCCTATGATTCGGGAAGCTATCGCCTCCCCACCCCTTTCGTCACAATCACGTCACTGTCCAGCCCCAGAATCCCCTTAATCACCACGGTCCCGGCCTCCACCGGCGCGTCCACCGCGACGCCGCGGATCTCGGCCATGGCGTCGAATATCCTCGCCTTGGGGATGGGGTTTGTCAGGCGCACGCTGGCCAGAGGCAGCTCGCCACCCTTTACCAGCACCGATGTGGCGATGTTGCGCCGGGGATCGGTCAGCTCCTGGTTGACGTAGGCTTCGCCCTTGGGGCAAAGAGCGCCCTCGATGGACACAATCTGATTGTCCTCCACCCCCGCGGTAATCTCACAGCCGTTGGGGCAGATAATACACGTAAACTCTCTCAACATTCCACGCTCACCTCCAGATCCCCGTTCTGCGCGATCCGGTCCGCTTGTACGGCAAGCTGGATCATCTCCGCCGGGATTGCCTTCTTCAATTTCTTTGACGCAAGCTCCACACCGTTCTGGCGCACCACCACGCGGCAGTCCTTCATGGGCCGGTTCACCCGCATGGACAGCTTGAACGCCCTGGTTCCGCTGACCCGCTGGGGCACCGTGTGGTTGATATTCCCGTCCGTGCGCACCGCCAGCGGGCATTCCGGCAGGCGACCCCGCCGCACATATTCCGCGGCGCTCTCCGCCAGATCTTCCGCCTCCATGGACACGAAGTCCACCAGGTCGTGGACGTGGAGCACATTCCCCGCGGCGAATATCCCCTCCACTCCGGTCTGGAAATATTCATCCACCACCGCGCCTCTGGTGCGGCTGTCCAGGTCCACGCCCGCGTCTATGGAAAGCTCGTTCTCCGGGATCAGGCCCACGGACAGGATCAGGGTGTCGCACCGGTACTCCCGCTCCGTTCCGGGGATGGGTTTAAAGTGTTCGTCCACTGCGGACACCGTCACCCCCGTCAGCCTGGAGTTCCCATGTATTTCCGTCACCGTGTGGCTCAGATACAGGGGGATATCATAGTCGTTCAGGCACTGCTCGATGTTCCTGGGAAGCCCGCTGGGGTACGGCTGAATCTCAAATACAGCCTGCACGTGGGCCCCTTCCAGCGTCAACCGCCTGGCCATGATCATGCCAATGTCGCCGGAGCCCAGGATCACCACCTCTTTGGCGGGCATCCGGTTGTACAGGTTCATATATGCCTGGGCCACCCCCGCGGTGAACACCCCTGTGGGCCGCTCCCCGGGAATGCCCAGGGCTCCGCGGGTCCGCTCCCGGCAGCCCATGGTCAGAATCACGGCTTTGGCCTGCCACTGCACCAGCCCACCGGAGGAAACGGCGGTCACCACCTTGCCGCGGCTCACCTCCAGCACCGTGGTGTCCGTCACATAGGGAATCCCCAGCTCCTTCACCTGGTCGATAAAGCGCTGTGCGTACTCCGGGCCGCTGAGGGTGGTCTTAAAACGGGTCAGGCCAAATCCGTCGTGGATACACTGGCGCAGAATCCCGCCCAGATGCGTTTCCCGCTCCAGGATCAAAATGTCCCGGATTCCCTGCTCGTACAGCCTGACCGCGGCCGCCAGCCCCGCCGGGCCGCCTCCCACGATGACAACATCTACATTTTCCTTACGAATCTCCATCACAACACCTCCTCACGGACTTTGCCGAAGAACATCCGGGAACCGGTTCTGGCGTAGCGCACCTCCGTCTCAGCCTTTCCCAGCTCCTCCTCGATCATCTTTGCGATGCGCATCTGGCAGTAACCGCCCTGGCAGCGCCCCATCATGGAGCGGGTCCTGTACTTGATCCCCACCATGGTGTCCACGCCCAGGGGATTGTGGATGGCCTGGAGAATCTCCGCCCTGGTCACCTTCTCGCAGCGGCAGACCACTTCGCCGTAATCCGGGTTCTCCGCGGCCAGCCGGGCCTGCTCTTCTAAGGGCTGCTCCGCAAAACGGACGATTCCCCTGCGCACCGGGTTGAAGTCCGGGTTGGGCTTTAATTCCTCCCGCTCCTTCATCAGACCGATGGCGTACCGGGCGATGGGCACTGCCGCGGTCAGGCCCGGGGACTCGATGCCCACCAGGTTGATGGCCCGTGGAGCCAGGTCGTCCCGGATTTCGATCTTAAAATCCTGGATCACGCCCTGATCGTCCACCCATTTGGGCAGAATGCCGGAGTAATTGCGTATGTAGTCCGATTTGTGGATGCAGGGCCACAGGTCGGAGGCGCTGTCCGCCAGATAATCCATGTTCTCCTGGGGCACGCCGTAGTACGCGAAGTCTGTCACCGTCTCCGCGTTGGGCCCGATGATCACGTTGCCGTCCGTGGTATTGGTCACATGGATGCCCATGTAGGTGTTGCTGGGCACCGGGTAGACGGGCATGGGAAGGAGGGGGCCGGTGCGTTTGTCCAGGATGATATAATCGCCCTTGGAGCCGATCACCTTGTATCCCTTGATTCCCAACATGTCGGAAATTTTGCCGCAGCCCAGTCCCGCGCTGTTGACCACCCAGCGGGCGGAAAATGTCCCCTGACTGGTGGTCAGATGATACACGCCCTCCCCGTCCCGGCCGATGGCCGTCACTTCGTGGTCCAGATAGTAGTCCACTCCGTTGTCATGGGCGTTCTCCGCCAGGGCGATGGTGTAGTTGAAGGGGTCTAAAATGCCGCTGTAAGGCGAAAACATGGCGAACTCTCCCACCACCGCCGGAACCAGCTCATGGAGCTTTTCCTTGTCAATGATCACCAGGCCCCTGGCTCCGTTGGCCTCCCCCTGCTTCAGCGTGCGCTTTAAGGTCTCCATGTCCTCGTACGTGTTGCCCACCAGCACCTTTCCGCAGCGCTGGAACCGGAAATCCAGCTCTTCAGACAACTGATCCATCATCTGATTTCCCTCCACGCACAGCTTCGCCTTCAGCGTCCCGGTGTCATAGGCAAAACCGCCGTGAACCACAGCGGAATTGCGCCCGCTGGTCTCATAGCAGACGTCCAGGTTCTTCTCCAGCACGCCGATTTTCAGCTGGTACCTGGACATTTCCCTGGCGATGGCGCTTCCGACCACACCCCCGCCGATTATCAATACATCATACCGTTGTTCCATTTCCTCCGCCCCTCCTGATCTCTCGTGGCTTTCCGGCTTGTTCCGGACATGAGCATTTATTCATCCCATGAATATAGTTTATTTTTACCACACTAAGCGGGATTCGTCAATAAAAAAATGGGATGAACCGTAATATTCATCCCATGAATTATCAACTATTCTGTTCCATCAAATACCGGTTCTGGTTGTACATCAGGTGGAAATACATGGCCTGCTGGGCCTCCACCGCCTTTTTGTCCCGGATTGCCTCGAAAATGGCCCGGTGGGACACCAGCGTCTGGTCGTATTCCGTCTCACGAACCGCGCTGGCGAACACCCGCACGCCGTCTGTGATCACCGGAACCAGATTGGACATCACCGTGTTGTGGCTGCACGCGGCGATCTGGGCGTGGAACTGGGAGTCCTTCTCCGCGTAGTCCTTCCGCTCCCGCACCAGGGCCTCCACCTCGTCCAGAATCTGCTCCAGCCGGGCCAGGTCCTCTTCGGTGGCGTTCTGGGCCGCCAGGGCCGCGATGGGCGGCTCCAGGATCACCCGCACCTGCAACAGGTCCCGGGTCAACTTCCCGGTGTCCTCCATCATGGTAAATCCCAGGGGATCGTCGGGGATGCCGTTTTTCTCCGACACGAAGGTGCCGGAGCCCTGGCGGATGGTCACGATGTTCCGGGACATGAGGATGCGCAGTGCTTCCCGCACGGTGTTGCGCCCAACCCTCAGGACCTCGGACAGCTCCATCTCCGTGGGCAGCTTATCGCCCGGCACGTACCCCTTTTCCTGAATCATCCGCACCAGCTTCTGGGCGGTGATCTCGCCTAACGTCTGCTTTTCCATGAATGCCTCCTGTTTGTGAAGTTCCTGTCTGCGGATCTCCCAACTCACACCCGCTCGATATGATACCCCGCCGCCTTGGACAACCGGTTCATAATCGCCTGCCCCAGATGGTCCTCGGAAAAGCTTTCAGAATAGATATAGTCCACCTTCAGATCGTCAAATTCCCGCAGCACCGCGTACAGATTGTGGGCCACGGTCTCCTTTTTGGCCCGGGCTCCGATGCTGCGCACCAGGCCGCCCTCGTAGCGGTCCCGGGACTCGTCGGTGCAGATAATGCCCACCCGGCTTCCGGCCGCCAGCTTCTCCTTGGCCAGCTCGTTCACCCGCAGGATCATGCGCTCCACCGCCGCGGCGTCCTCGCCCTGCCCTTCAGCCGGCTCCACCAGCGTCAGCTCCGCCTTGGGCGCGTAGTGCTTGTACTTCATGCCCGGCGCCTTGGGCTTCATATCAGCGCCCATGGGGCCCAGGATGGCCGGATCAATCTTCACCTCGCCCAGCACCTCCCGCAGCATCTCCATGGTGATGGCTCCGGGCCGTAGCACGGTAGGAATCCGGCAGGACACGTCCACGATGGTGGACTCCACGCCGATTCCCACAGGGCCGCCGTCGATGATCATGTCGATGCGCCCGTTCATGTCCTGCCAGACGTGGTCCGCAGTGGTGGGGCTGGGACGCCCGGAGGTGTTGGCGCTGGGGGCCGCCACCGGCACCCCGGCCAGGGCGATCAGGCGGTTGGCCACCGGGTCGCTGGGCATGCGGATGGCCACCGTATCCAGGCCGCCGGTGGTGCCGTAGGGCACAGCGGGACTCTTGGGGAAGATCATGGTCAGCGGGCCCGGCCAAAATGCCTCCATCAGCTTGCGCCCGTTCTCCGGTATGTACTCCACCAGCGCCTCCACGTCCTCCGGGTCCGCCACATGGGCGATCAGCGGGTTGTCCGAGGGACGCCCCTTGGCCTCATAGATCTTCCGGGCAGCCGCCTCGTCCAGGGCGTTGGCCCCCAGGCCGTACACCGTCTCCGTGGGGAAAGCCACCAGTCCGCCCTCCCGCAGTATCTCCGCCGCCTCCAATAACTCCCTGTCGTGGATTCTGGCTGTATCTTCAATTTTAACGCGCTTTGTCTCCATCTCTCGTGTTCCTCATTCACCAATTCCAGGCCCGCCGGGTATTTTCCCCCGGCCGGACACAGTTCCGGTTTCATTTTAACACCGGGGAGACGGAAAGTAAAGCGGAGGCAGATTTAAAAAGGCCAGCTGCTCACAAGCATCTGGCCTCAACCTCCACTATGATACCGCCATCAACTCCAACATCAGCCCGGCCGTAAATTTCAAATCCTCCACCGATATCTGCTCCGTCAGGGCATGGGGATTGGTCATACCCGTGGGGATCACGATAGAAATGATTCCCTTTTCGTTCAAAATATTGGAATCGCTGCCCACCATGGTGGCGCCGCATTTGCACTGCACCCCCATTCGCTCGTAGGCTGACCGCACAAGGCCCAGAAACGCCTCGTCCTCCACCCGAAACGACGCATAGGGATAGGTCGTGTCAAACCGGAAGCCCGCCCCATGCTTTTTGCAGGCGTTTTCAACACAGTCCCTCATATGCCGGACCTGGCGGTCCAGCTTTTCCTTACTCCGGCTGCGCACCTCCGCCGCCATTTTCACATGGCTGCACACGATATTCGTAGGGTTGTCCGCCATGATGGAACCGATGTTTGCGGTGGTCTCTTCGTCGATTTTCAGCAGACGCATGGAGGAGACCGCGTCCGCCGCAGCCATGATGGCGCTGACGCCCTGCTCCGGGCTGTTCCCGGCGTGGGCCGCGCGCCCGGTGATCTCGATTCCGATGTTCGCCTGCCCGGCTCCCACCGTCACGATCTCGTCCATGGGGCCGCAGCCGTCCACCGCCAGGGAATACCTGGACCTCACAACGCTTAAATCCGCGCCCCTGCTGCCGTTTAATCCGGTTTCTTCCTGGACCGTAAACAGAATTTCAATGGGCCGGTGGTCCAGCCCCCGCTCCGTTATTACCTGAACCGCTTCCATGACGGCCGCGATACCGGATTTGTCGTCCCCGCCCAGAATGGTATCGCCCCCACTGAAGATCAGACCATCCCGGATTTTTGGGCAAATTCCTCTGCCCGGCACCACCGTGTCCATGTGGGCGGTAAACAGCAGGGGCTCCTGCTCCTCGTTTCCGGGGATGGAGACAAACAGGTTCCCCGCGTGTTCGCCCGCCCGGTCCTGTGCTGCCGCAATCCCCATTTTTCCGAATTCTTCCTTCAGCCGGCCGGCGAAGGCTCCCTCCCCGCCGGACTCGCTGTCGATCTGAATGTATTCCAGGAACCGTTCCAATAACCGTTTTTCATTTATCATCATCCGTCACCGCCTTATAATACTTCCCCGATCCGCCGGAACACCTCCAGAAGCCTCGGCCGCGGCATGGCCGCGTTCATCCTGAGACAGCCGTCGCCGTAGTCAATACAGGTGCGACCGTCGTTAAAGTACAGCCCAGCTTTTCCAAATCGTTCCAAAAGTTCGTCCGATCCCAGCCCCATGGGGCGAAAGTCCAGCCACAAAAGATAGGTCCCCTGTGGCGCAGGGACAATCACCCCCGGGTAATTCTGATGGAAAAATTCCGCCGCCAGCTCCGTATTGTTCTTCAGATAGGCGCAAAGCTCCTTCTTCCACTCCGCCCCGCTCTCATAAGCCGCTGTCAACGCCTCGGCGGACAGCAGATTGGGCAGGTTGTAATGGCTGCTCTGGCATTCCCTCTCAAACCGCTCCCTGAGCTCCGGATTTTTCACCACGCTGTAGGCGATGGTAATCCCCGCCATGTTAAAGGTCTTTGTGGGCGCGTACAGGGAGATGGTGTTGTGGGCAGCCCATTCCGACACCGAATGGAAGGGAATATGGGCTTTGTCAAACACCAGGTCCGCCCAAATCTCATCCGCAATCACCGGGATTCCATGACGGCGGCAGATTCCGGCCATAGCTTCAAGCTCTTCCCGGCTCCAGACCCGGCCCGTGGGATTGTGGGGGGAGCAGAGCAGAAAAACCTTCACGTGATTTTCCACCGCCTGGCGCTCCATCTGTTCCAAGTCCACCCTGTACATTTCCCCGTCCCAGACCAGTCTTGTCGTCACCAGCCTGCGCCCCAGCCCGTTTATGACCTGGGCAAAGTTAAAATATCCGGGGGCCTGAACCAACACCCCGTCGCCCGGCTCGGTGAACGCCCTGACGGCGGACGCCACGCCTCCCAGCACCGAGGTCTGGACGGCGACGTCCACCCGGGACAGATCCGCTGTCCCGTACTGTTCTTTCTGCCACCCCAGAATGGCCTGGAAAAACCGTTCGTCGGGCCTGAAATAGCCAAGCATTGGGTGGTCCAGCCGTTTCCGGATCCCGTCGATCACAAAATCCGGCGTGGCAATGTCCATGTCCGCGATGCCCATGGGAATAAAATCGGGATGGTCATAGGGATTCCTGCTCCACTTGATGCAGTTGTACCCTCTTCTGTCATAAATCTGATCAAATTGTTCCGTCATGCCCTCGTTCCTCCCGCGGGCGTCCCTATTTCAGGAAGCGCACCGCATACTCCGCCATAAACTCCGCCGAAGCGTCCAGGCTGCTCTCGTCGATGTCAAACTTAGGGTGATGGTGGTTGTTGGTGATGTTCTCCCCGTCCTTCATGGATCCGATAAAGCAGTAGAAGCCGGGAAACGCTTCCAGGAAATCCGCGTAGTTGTCCGATCCGATGTTGGGATATTCCGGCGTGATCACCTCCAGGCCCATCTCCCGCGCCAGCGCTCTTCCCCTTGCCGCAACCTCGTCGTTGTTGATGGCCGGGGCCGCAAATCCCTTGGGCGCGGTCACCTCCGCCGTGGCCCCGTAGGACCTGGCCGTGTGCTCCGCGATCTCCTTCATGACGCCCATGATCTTCTGGGCATCCCCATACTTGAAGGAGCGGATGCTGCCGATGATGGTGGCTGTCTCCGGAATGATATTGGATTTATTTCCCCCGTTGATGGCGCAGGGGCTTACTACACAGGTGTCGAAGGTGTTGTGGCGGTTGGCGGGAATGGCCGCGATCTTCAGCAGAATCTCCGCAGCCGGCATCAGCGGGTTCACGGCCAGGTGGGGCCTGGAACCATGTCCGCCCACTCCCTGCACCTTGATGTTGAACAGGCAGAAGCCGGAGGCCACCGGCCCGTCGGGTATGGTCACGCTGCCTAACGGAAGCCAGGACATCAGATGGGTGCTGATCACCTCGTCCACCCCTCCGTTGGCCTTCAGATACTCCACGATCTCATCCGCGCCCTTGCCGATTTCCTCGGCGATCTGGAAGCACAGGAACACGCTTCCGTTTAACTGCCCCGCAATCTCCTGAAGGCTCTTTCCGATGCCCAGGAGAATGGCCGCGTGGCCGTCGTGGCCGCAGGCGTGCATCACGCCAGGGTTCTCGGAGGCGAAGGGAAGTCCGGTCTCCTCCGTTATGGGCAGGGCGTCAATGTCGCCACGGATGGCGATGCGCTTTCCAGGCGCTCCGGGATTGATGATTCCCACCACGTTGCGGTTTCCCACCACCGTGTGGAAAATCCCCATTTTTTCCAGTTCTTCACAAATCCGACTGGAGGTCCGCTCCTCCTGGCAGGAGAGCTCGGGATGCCGGTGGAACTCCCGGCGCATTTCCAGAATATAATCATGGTTCTTTTCAATCAGCTGTTTTACCGTCATTTTTATCACCTCTTATGCTTTCTTCTGCTGCCGTCTGACCGTCAGTTCTTCTCTCATCTTACGCCCGTAAGCTTCTGTAATCGGATAGAAATACAGGAACACCAGGGTAACCGCCGTGATGATCATGGGGATAAACGTAATGTTTGCCATAATGGCGTCCACCACCTGGCCGCTGATGGTCGCGTCCGCCGCGTAACCCGCTCCGCTGAGCACCAGGCCCACGATGAAGGTGGAAAACGCCTGGCCGAACTTCTGAAGGAAGGTCATGGCTGAATTGATCAGGGCCGCGCAGTTTGTGCCATATTTGTATTCCGTGTAATCGGTACAGTCGGGTATCATGGCCAGCAGGGCGAAGTTGGAGATCATATTTCCCAGGAAGGTCATGACCACCGCCATAATAATGATATTTCTGGACATTCCCGTGCCCAGGAACATGGTGACGATGGGGCGGAACATGTGGACCAGCAGGCCGATGGCCGCCGCTTTCTTCTTGCCGAACATACGCACGATCTTGGGCATAAAGGGCACGCAGGCAAAGTTGAGGATCAGCGTGAAGCTGGCCGCCGCCGCGATGATGCTCACGTCCTCGGCCACATATTTGTAGTAGTACATATCCGCCGCGCTCAGCACGTTTCGCGCCAGCTGGAAGCCCGCCAGGGAAAGTCCGCCAAGCACCGCAGCCTTGTTGTTCAGGATCAGTTTGAGGTTGCCCCTGAAGCTCATTTTCTGGGGATTGGGAATGGAATCCTTGTAATCCTTTGTTCTGGCGCCCCAGGCCGCAAACCACATGGAGGACATGGCTACCAGCGCAAAGATGATCGTGATAATCTGCCATCCTTTCGCTCCGCCTCCGAAATAGGTAACCACGGGAATCGTGAAAATACCGATGGCGTTGGAAGCCACCAGCCCCAGGAACTGCCTGGAGGCCAGGAGCCGGTTTCTCTCATTGGGATCCGTTGCCATCACGGAGTTCAACGCCTGCCAGGACACCTGGACGGAGGTGAAGGTGATGGAGAACAGGACCATGACGATGATAAAATAGATCAGGTTGGCATTTCCCAAATTGGGGTTGGTAAACTGCATCACGATCACAACCGCCAGAGCCACGGAGCCGAATATCATCCAGGGACGGTATTTTCCCCATTTGGTATTGGTCCGGTCCGCCATACCCCCGATAATCGGATCGTTGATCGCGTCAAAAATCGTAATCAGCATCATCCATGTGCCGATAACCGCCGCGGACACCCCCGCAATATCGGTCATAAAGTTCATGGCGAACCTGTTTTTAAACGCCATGATCAGCGTTGTCGCCGCTCCGCCGAATCCATAAGATATGATGGCTGTCTTGCTCAGAGAACCTTGCTTTTTCTCACCCATATGTATACTCCTCCATTGTAGTTGCTGCATTTCAAAAAACGACCGGCGCCTTGTCGTTTTTTGTCTTACTGTTGATAGGACAATTATAATAATTTTGCATTATTTTTACCAATACTTAAAACATGTGTGGATGATAGGCGATTTTTATGATAGACTTATTAAGAATTATGAGTCACCTGAACGGAAAACAGATTCCTTTTGTAAAGCAAGGGGTTTATTATGACAATAAGAGATTTCCAGTACATGATTGCGATTGCCGAAGAGAACAATATCACCAAGGCCGCCCAGCGCCTCTACATCTCCCAGCCCTCTCTGAGCCAGGCCCTAAAGAAGGTGGAGGCGGAGCTGAACGCAACCCTTTTTACCCGCACCAACGCGGGGCTTGTGCCCACCTTCATCGGCGAACAGTTCCTGATTCAGGCCAAGGAAATTCTGGGCAGCTACCGGAAGCTGGAGCATTTCATCTCCGACGTAAACAACCTTCAGACCGGACGCCTGCAGATCGGGGTGCCCTACTACCTGAACGGTTCCTTTTTGAGCGAAATTCTCCCCACCTTCAACGGGGAATATCCCGGGGTGGACGTCCACGTGACCCAGCAGACCGACCTGGAGCTGGAAAATATGCTCTCCCTGGGTTCCCTGGATTTTATCATCGGCCTTCCGGAGGCCATCTCCTCCAAATTTGAGAAATCCATGGTCTTAAAATGCAGACTGGTGCTCTCCGCGCCTCCCGGCCACCCGCTGGAAAGCCAGGGGATTCAAAAGCCCGGGGAGCGCTTCCCCACCCTGTCCTTAAAGCAGCTTGAGGGCGAGACCCTGCTGGAATTCAGCCCCTCCAACCCGCTGTACCACATGATCAAGGAGATTCTCTCCCGCTCCGGCGCCCAGGTGCATTTAAAACAGCTGTCCGGCTACGGCGTGGAGATGGTCCGCCGCTGCTCCAAGGCCGGAATGGGCTTCGCCATTATCCCGGAATGCATGCTGATTCCCAGGACCACCAGCCCCAGCGAGAAATATTTTTACCTGGAAAACGACGAGGATATCTTCTACTCCATCTGCGCCGCCCGGCCCCCGGAGGCCTACCTGCCGTTGGCGGCCGGGAAGCTGCTCGACATGGCGCGGCAGTATTTTAAAAACGGCTCTCTGGGAATATAAAGCCACAAAAAGCGCCGCTCCGCCCCGCTGATATCGCAGGGCCGGAACGGCGTTTTCTAAATTTCTCTTTATCTCTACACTTCCTCCACCACAGGCACCACTTCTCTGGCGCTGTAATGGTGGGCTTCCTCCAGCATCATGTCCTTGACCTTCATCAGGCGGACCTGGGAGCTTCGCTCGTTCTCGTCCAGCTTCATGGTGATGTAGCGGATGTTTTCCCGGGTCTCCGGGATCATGACGTGCTCCAGCGCGTTTACACGGCGTCTGGTCTTCTCGATCTCGGCGGCCATCAGCTGGCAGGACTTTTCAATCTCCGCCAGGCGCAGCATATCCGGCAGAAGGTCCGCCAGGCTCTTCACCGCGTCGTCCAGATCGCTGGAAGTAAACGCAAATCCGTAGGAGTAGATGTCGTTGGCATCCGAGGTCCTGGTCTTGTAGTGGAACACCGGGATCTCCACGCTCATGACGTTTCTGGTCTCAGACTCCAGATAGACCTCCTGCTTGGGGGCCATCAGGGCTACGTTTAACGCCTCGTCCGTCATGCCGGAGCGGGCCAGAACAAAGTTCTGGTTCGCAGCCGCGATGCCGGCCTCCACCTTCTCCCGCAGCGCCTTGTTCTCCCGCACCAGCTCCAGGAACTGACGCATCAGCTCATCCCGCTTATCCTTCAAAAGCTTATGGCCGCGCACGGCTGTGGTCAGCTTTTTCTTCAGGCGCGTAAGCTCCATACGCGTAGGGTTCACATGTTTTGCAGCCATACTCTGTCAACTTCCTTTCGTTACGAGTTCACCGGTTACTTCTCGTCGTAGTACAGATCCAGATAGGTGTCCTTGATACGCTTAAGCTCGGTTCTCGGCAGAATACGCAGCAATTTCCAACCAATCTCCATGGTCTCCTCAATGTCGCGGTTCGCGTAGTAGCCCTGGGACACGTACTCCTTCTCAAAGGCGTCGGCGAACTTGGCGTACAGCTTATCCATATCGGTCAGAGCCGCCTCGCCCAGAATGACCATCAGCTCCTTGGCGTCCTTACCTCTTGCGTAAGCCGCGAACAGCTGGTTCATCACGTTGGCGTGGTCCGCTCTGGTCTTGCCCTCGCCGATACCCTTATCCTTCAGACGGGACAGGCTGGGCAGCACGTCGATGGGCGGGGTCACGCCCTTGCGGTACAGCTCGCGGCTCAGGATGATCTGGCCCTCGGTGATGTATCCGGTCAGGTCGGGGATGGGATGGGTCTTGTCGTCCTCAGGCATGGACAGGATCGGGATCATGGTGATGGAACCGTTCTTGCCCTTCTGACGGCCTGCGCGCTCGTATAAGGAGGCCAGGTCGGTGTACATATAGCCGGGGTAACCGCGGCGTCCCGGAACCTCTTTTCGGGCTGCGGATACCTCGCGCAGTGCGTCGGCATAGTTGGTGATATCGGTCAGAATCACCAGCACGTGCATGTTCTTCTCAAAGGCCAGGTACTCGGCCGCGGTCAGAGCCATACGCGGGGTGGCGATACGCTCTACGGCGGGATCGTTTGCCAGGTTGATGAACATGACGCTTCGGTCGATAGCGCCTGTCTCCTTGAAGCTCTCCATGAAGAAGTTGGCTTCCTCGAAGGTGATACCCATGGCGGCGAACACCACGGCGAAGGGATCGCTGGTGCCGCGCACCTTAGCCTGACGGGCGATCTGCGCCGCCAGGTTGGCATGGGGCAGACCGGACGCCGAGAAGATCGGCAGCTTCTGTCCTCTTACCAGGGTGTTCAGTCCGTCGATGGCGGAGACGCCGGTCTGGATGAACTCCTGGGGGTAGTTTCTGGCCGCCGGGTTCATGGGCAGGCCGTTGATGTCCATACGCTTCTCCGGCAGGATGTCGGGGCCTCCGTCGATGGGACGGCCCAGTCCGTCGAAGATACGGCTCAACATATCCTCGGATACGCCCAGCTCCATGGTACGGCCCAGGAAACGGACCTTACTGGAATCCAGGTTGATACCGGTGGAGGATTCGAACAGCTGTACCAGCGCGTTTCCACCATCAATTTCCAGAACTTTACAGCGGCGCTTCTCACCGCTTGCCAGCTCGATTTCTCCCAATTCATCGTAGGTTACGCCCTGAACGCCGCGTACCAGCATAAGGGGACCGGCAACCTCTTCGATTGTCCTGTATTCTTTAGGCATTAGAAGTCCTCCTTTCTGCTCAGCTCGTCGCCGATCTCAATGCGCAGCGTGTCGAGAATGTTGTCGTAGGCTTTGTCCAGCTCGCCCTCGGGGGTGTATTTGAAACGTCCGATGGTCTCGCGGACCGGCAGGTTCACCAGGCGCTCGATGTTCACGCCCTTGTTCAGAGCCACGCCTGCCTGATCGTAGTATGCCAGCACCAGCATCATCATCATGTGCTGTTTCTTTAAGGATGTGAAAGTGTCCACCTCGTGGAAGGCATCCTGATGCAGGAAGTCCTCGCGGATGGAGCGGGCCGCCTCCAGCTTCAGGCGGTCGGGTGCGGACAGGGCGTCCATACCAACCAGCTTCACAATCTCATCCAGCTCCGCCTCTTCCTGAAGCAACAGCATCAGGCGTCCGCGCAGCTCGGTCCAGTCGCTCTCCACCTCGGCGTTGAACCATTTCTCCATGGTGTCCACGTACAGGGAATAGCTGGTCAGCCAGTTCACCGCCGGGAAATGGCGCTTGTAGGCCAGGTTGGAGTCCAGGCTCCAGAATACTTTTACGATTCGCAGGGTGGCCTGGGTTACAGGCTCGGAAATATCTCCGCCTGCGGGGGACACGGCTCCGATTACGGACAGCGCGCCCTCTCTGCCCTCGCTGCCCAGGGAGATCACGCGGCCGGCGCGCTCGTAGAACTGCGCCAGACGGGAACCCAGGTACGCGGGGTAGCCCTCCTCGCCGGGCATCTCCTCCAGACGTCCGCTCATCTCACGCAGAGCCTCGGCCCAGCGGGAGGTGGAGTCGGCCATCAGGGCCACGGAATAACCCATGTCGCGGAAATACTCTGCGATGGTGATACCGGTATAGATGGAAGCCTCACGGGCCGCCACGGGCATGTCGGATGTGTTGGCGATCAGCACCGTCCGCTCCATCAGACTCTTGCCGGTCTTGGGATCCTTCAGCTCCGGGAACTCGTTCAGAACGTCGGTCATCTCGTTTCCGCGCTCGCCGCAGCCGATGTATACCACGATATCCGCATCCGCCCATTTTGCCAGCTGGTGCTGCACCACGGTCTTACCGGAACCGAAGGGGCCGGGAACCGCCGCAACGCCGCCCTTGGCGATGGGGAACAATGTGTCGATGACGCGCTGTCCGGTTACCAGAGGCATATCCGGGGACAGCTTGGTCTTGTAGGGACGCCCGCGGCGCACCGGCCACTTCTGCATGAGGCCGATGGGATGCTCCTCGCCCCGGTCGTCGGTCACCACCGCAACCGTGGCGGTCACCGTGTACTCGCCGGCGCTGATATAGGTGATGGTGCCTGCAACGCCCACGGGGATCATGATCTTCTGCTGCACCACGTCAGTCTCCTGGACCGTACCGATGATGTCGCCGCCGGTCACCTTGTCGCCGACCTGGGCGGTGGGCACAAACTCCCACTTCTTGTCTCTCTTTAAGGAAGGAACCTCAACGCCGCGGTTCAACAGATTGCCGCCGGTCACCTCCATGATGGCGTCCAGGGGACGCTGGATTCCGTCGTAAATACTTCCGATCAGGCCGGGGCCCAGTTCCACGCTCATGGGAACGCCCGTGGACTCTACGGGCTCGCCCGGGCCCAGGCCGGACGTCTCCTCGTATACCTGGACGGAAGCCTTGTCACCGTGAATCTCTATAATTTCGCCAATCAGCCGCTGCTCGCTCACGCGCACCACGTCGAACATGTTGGCGTCGCGCATGCCTTCAGCGATAACCAGCGGACCGGCTACTTTTTTAATCACGCCTTTGCTCATTTTCTACCTCCACTAGTTGTTGAATATAATATCCGAACCTACCGCCTGCTCCACGGATTTCTTCACCGCCATAATACCCTGGCCCGTATTGCCGGACACGCCCGGGATAAGGATGATGGCCGGGAGATCCGCCTCCCGGTAGCGCTCGATCTCCGCTCCCAGCTGGGCCGCCAGGGCCTCGGTGATGTAGATCACCGCGTAACCGCTCTCGGCCAGCTGCCTCATTTTCTTTCCCGCCTCCGCCGGATCAGTGAAGGGAAACGGCTCAAGGCCAAGGGCCGCAAATCCGTAGATGCTGTCGCGGTCGCCCATAACTGCAATCTTATACATACATCTCCCTTACCCTTTCCCGGATGGATTCTTCCGGAAGGTGGTTAAGCTTGCCGGAAAGCACGATCCGTACTGTCTTGATTTCGTTGTCCCTCGCCAGAATATACGCTGCCAGAGGTCCCAGCCCGAAGGGATTGAATCTCTGGGGGCGGATCTTTCGGATCAGCAGGTTGTCACACCACCGCTCGAAGGCCGAGGGCGACTTATGAAGCTCCTCCACCGCCTCCGCGTAGGGCGTGAGTTCCAGATATGCGCAGATGGCGTCCACGCCCTCCACCGCTGCCTGGGCCAGACGGCTCACGTCCAGCGTGTCGCAGGGGGCCAGAGCCCGCGCCAAAAATGCTTTGTCCTTGCCGGTACGCGCAGCGCGCACCGCCGTCTTGATATCAGCGGAGGCCACCGTCAGCTCACCGTAGAGCTTCAGGCACTCGTCCCCCACGGCCTTGCCCGCCTGGTAGATGGCGTTTAAAGCCGCCCGGTCGATGATGATATCGCAGAGCTGTCCGTCGCCGGTCTGAAGCAGCACCTCGTAGGCCTCCTTCGCAGGCTCTGCCATGGCTTCCGGAAGCGCTGCGAAATCCCTGGTGCGGACGGCTTCCCGGATGCGCTTCACATCCACGGTCCCCTGGTCGATATAGATCCCCGGATACTCGCTGTCCATCCGGGCCTCCTTGATCGCCGCTTTCAGATTGTGGTAATCATTGGCGTACAGGAACACGTCGAACACAGAGAGGTCCTTCACCAGCTCGCCGATGAGCTGCCAGGTCTTCTCACGCTCCGCCGCCAGGATGGCCCCGGCGTCCTCGGCGTCGCTGTCGCCCCAGTTCTTTTCCCGGAGAAGCTGAAGGCACTCGTCGTACCCCTTCGCCCCCAGGAGCTGCTCAATGACTGAACCGGAAAGCAGGGAGAGCTCTTTGGAACGGATGCGGGCCACCGCATAAACATATTGATCTTTTGCCATTCATAAACCTCCCGCTAAACCGTGCCGAACAGAATCTCCTGAACCTTATCCTGCAGCATCTCGTGCGCGGAATCAAACAGCGCGTCGAAGGAGCAGTTCTCCTCGATGCCGCCGTATGTGAGCACGAAGCCGCCGTCAATGTCCCGCGTCTCGCTGGAGACAGTCAACGCCGCTCCCTCTTTTCCGCCCGCAACCAGCGCTGCGTTTAAGGTGTCCGCGAAATTCTCCGGAAGGCGGTCCAGATCGGCCTTTGAGAACAGGATGGTCCCCTTGCCGTTCTGGCTTGCCTTCACCGCCAGCTTCACGATATTTTCAAAATACGCCTCCTGGGGCATATTTTTCAGTTGCTGTTTTGCTTCACCGATAATTCTGCCTATCAATACCTGTTTCTCGGCCAGGATTCTCTGCCGCTTTTTCAGCTCCGCCGCAGAATGGCCCCGATCCAGGATATTGGCCGCGGCCTGTTCCGCTTTTCTGCCGATGGCAGCGCACTCTGCGGCCGCTTCCTCCCTGGCGTTCTGGAGAATCGTTTCCGCCTCGGCCTTCGCCGCCTCCAGAGTACGGGCCGCCGCTTCCTCAGACTCTGCCTGAATCCGGGCGATAATCTTGTCTAATCCCGCCATGCGTTGTTCTCCTTTCCCGTTATGTTCATTCTTCCGCCGACTGTAGACTTAAATTGCCAGTCCGCCGATGCCGAAGATGGACAGGATGGAGATCAGAAGAGCCAGGATGGCGTAGGTCTCAACCATGGCCGGGAAGATCATGGCTTTACCGAACTGCTCCGGACGCTTTGCGACCAGGCCGATACTTGCCACGGAGGCCTTGCCCTGCTTCATCGCGGACCACAGGCCCACAAACGCCATGGGAAGGCAGGCTGCCAGATATAACAGACCCTTGGCTACGGAAACGTTGGGATCGCCGCCCATGATACCGATCTGAGTCAGGGTGATGAAACCGATCAGCAGGCCGTAAATACCCTGCGTACCGGGTAGAAGCTGCAGAACCAGAACTTTACTGAACTTGTTGGGGTCTTCCGTGATAACGCCCGCGGCGGCCTCACCCGCGATACCCACTCCGATTGCAGAACCAATTCCCGCTAAAAGTGCTGCCAGCGCTGCCCCTGTAAGTGCAAATACAATTCCGAGATTTCCCATAGTTAAATGTCCTCCTTGACTTTATAATATTTCGTGTGAATGGCAAAAGGCTCAAATTTCCTTCCGCCGCCCTCATAAAACTTTCCAAAAAACTCTACAAACTGCAGACGGTTGGTGTGCACGTAGGCGCCCAGGGCGTTGATCGCCAGGTTCAGGCTGTGGCCTATTAAGAACACCAGGATAAATACAATCGCTCCGAAAATATTTCCTCCGAGCATGCTTCCCATCTTGTTAAACACTGTGGAGATAACACTGGTCGCCAGTCCCAACGCCAGCAGTCTGGAGTAGGACAGGATGTCGCTCAGGTAAGAGGTTACGCCGTAAACGCCGTAAAGCCCCTTTAAGATGCGCTTGAACCAGTTTTTGGACTCTCTGCCACTGGTGAGAATAATCCCCACCGCGCCGATCACCGCCAGCACGGCGCATACGTTGCCCACGGCCGCGGGAACCACAAAGCTAAGGCCCAGCATATCGGTAAACATGGGCATTGTCAGCAGATAGAGGATCGCTCCGCCCACCAGCATGTACCAGAATCCCGCATCGTAAAGCGCATCCGTCACGCTGCCGCCCTTCACACAGCTGTACAGCTTGATTCCAAGGCCTGTGAACAGGTGCAGGATACCAAGTGCAAAGGCGAACACCAGCATCTTCATGGGCAGGCTCACCGGCTCAAACCAGATCGGCGCCAGCCGGATATCCGGCCGTCCGAAGAAGGTGGTGGCGATTACGTTCACCGCGTCTCCGAAGAAGCTGCCGAACATGAAGCCCCAGAAGGTAGTGGAGATGCCGCAGTAGAGAAACATCTTTAACATCTTCCGGAATCCGGGTTCAAGGTTTTTGATTTTTTTCAGACAATAGGTACAGCCGATGATCATGATGAGGCCGTAGGCCGCATCCGAGAGCATCAGGCCAAACAATACATAGTAGAACATGGCCACGGCGCCGGACGGATCCATCTCGCCTTTGCCCGGCAGGCTGTAGCTCTCCACCACGCTCTCCACCGGCTCGACGAACTTGTTGTTGTGCAGGATCACCGGCACGTCGTCCTGATCGGACGGCTCGGTGAGTTCCACCACCACGTCGAAACGCGACTCCAGGGCCTTTTGAAGCTTTGGCGCTTCCGGCACGGAAATGTACCCCGTGACAAGAAATACGCGCCTGGACTGGACCAAACCGCCAAGCACGCCGTACTTCTCGGCACGCATGGTGTAATAGTCCATGACAAAACGGATCTGCTCCGCCTGGCCGGCAAGCCCGACCACCTCGGCTTTGGCCTTCTCCACCGCAGCGTTCACCTGGCGGATCTTTTCCTCCAGCTCCTTCTGCTTCTTAGCCGGAACCTCATGGGACAGGGGCGGCCTGGAAAAATTCATCTTGTGGAGCGCATCCTCCACCGCATCCGCGTCCGCCCGGTGGCAGACGATGAACAGACAGATCTGTTCCGCGGTTCCGCCGATTCCCGTGACATCCACGGATTCCACCTGGGGCGCGTACTGCCCCAAAAGCTCGTGCACCTTCTCCAGGGTGATGTCCCCGGCCAGCGAGCCGATAAACGCGGCGGTCTGCCTCGTCCCCCGGTAATCCAGCGGGAGATCGAAATTTTTCCACGGTTCCAGAGCATCGATCTGCTGCTCCAGTTTGGGGATCATGCCCTTGTTCTCGGCAATCTCCTTCTCCAGTTCCTGCAAGCGATAGGCGGTCTTCATAATCTCGTCATGCTTGCCTGCGCTGGACTCGTACTCCTCCACTGACAGCGTCTCGCGCCCCTCGAAGCCGGCCAAAAGCCCCTTCTTCTCAGGCGCATACTCCGCGAGCACGGACAATGCCTGCTCCGCCACGGCGGCGTTGCGCTCGAATACTGTCTTGGAAGAGGAAACGTCAGTCTTTCTGAATATGCTGTCTTCCTCCAGCACGTTACTGATCTCCACAGCTCCCTGGCGCTGCAACAGCTCCAGGATCTGTTTGCGGTCCTTTTTGAGGCCACAGATCAGCACTTTCTTCATAGGCACTACTGCCAATCTTACGCGCCTCCTTTCTACAGCAGTTCAGCCAATACCGCTTTTACTGCCTGATCTGACTTCTCTGTTACCGCGCTTCGCAGTGACTCAAGCTCAGCGCCTTCCGCCTGTTCGGCGTCCGCCATAATACGGTCCGCCTGGGCCTTGGCGGCGTTTTCCGTCTGTACGGCTTTTTCCCGGGCCTGGCGAATCAGCTCGCTCTTCTGCGCAGCCGCACCCGACCTTGCTTCCGCAATAATCTCTTCCGCCTGCTGCCCCGCCTGGGCTTCCCGCTGTTCCGCCGCCTGTTCCGCCTGACGGATTGCGTCAATGATCTCCTGGGCCAACTCCATCCTCCTCTCTCAAAAGAACCCCCTGCCATAAGGCAGCGAACAAATTCTTCATATTTTTCAGGATTCTCTTATTTTTTGTACAATATGAATAGATTATACCTCATCGTCATTTTATTTTCAATGCAATTTCTAATTATTTCATAAATATTTTTTAGATAGACAAAAAGTTTTTGTTTGTCTATTTTTTGACATACTTTTTAAAAGAAAGAGGGGCCGGGTGCGGCACGCATCTGGTCCCTCTATTAAAATTTGACTTAATCCGCCATCAAACTCTGTTTTCCGCCGCGGTTCATCACGCTGTAGTAAGCGGGCAGCATGAGCAGCGCCAGAATGGTGGAGGCGGTCAGGCCGCCGATATTTACCAGAGCCAGACCCTGGGTGGTCTCGCCCGAATCGCCCAGCGCAAGCGCCATGGGCAGCATGGACAGCACCGTGGTCAGGGTGGTCATCAGGATGGGGCGCAGACGGGTGGCTCCCGCCTCGATCATCGCCGTCTCCATATCCATGGTCTGACGGTACTGGTTCACCGTATCCACGTACAGGATACCGTTGTTAACAACCGTACCCACCAACATCAGGAAGCCCAGCAGGGAGGTCATGCTGATGGCGCTGTCCACGATCCACAGCAGACCGAAGGCGCCGATCAGACAGAAGGGCACGGTGGTCATAACCATAATCGAGAACTTCGGCGACTCGAACTGGCACGCCATCACGACGAATACCAGGAAAATCGCCATGGCAATGGCTTTGCCCAGGTTGGTGAACTCCTTCTGCATGGATTTCTGCATGCTGTTCATCGCAATGGAAACACCCTGGGTCAGCTGCGGCGCCACAACCTCTGTCTGAAGCTGTTTCTCCGTAGTCTCCGTCGCCTTGTCGGTATAGGTGCCGGTGATGGTCACGCGGTACTGCTTATCCTGACGCCGGATTGTGGACGGGCTGTCCTCAAACACCAGGTCCGCCACGTCCGTCAGCGCAACCGCGCCGCCGGTAGGGGTCTGAAGCACAATATTCTGAACCTGGGAAAGAGTCTTATACCGGTCTTTATCATATTCTACTTTAATATCCACGTCGCGGCCGTCGATCTCCAGAGATGCGGGGCTCACGCCGCTTAACATGCTGTTTAAGGTGCCGCCGATCTGCGCTGCGGACAACCCTGCCGCCTTGGCCTTGATGGGGTTGACACGCACCTTCACCACCGGAGCGGCGTTCTCCAGATCGGAATGAACCTTGGTCACTTCAGGGCGCGCATCCAACGCCGCCACAATCCGGTCGCTGTCCGCCTTAAGCGAGTCGTAGTTGGTGCTCTGTAAAATCACCTGGTAGGTATCGCTGGTTCCCATCATGGAGCCGATGGTGGAGTTGGCGCTGACCGTGATGTTACAGTTGGGAATCGTTTCCAGCTCTTTTCTCCAGAACTTTACCACGTCGTCCGTTTCCATATCCCGGTCTTTTCTCAGGTAGGCCGTCACCGTGGGGTTGGAGCTCATGCTGCCTCCAAGACCACCGCCGCCCGTCTGGGTCAGGTAATCCTCCACATTGGGGTCGGCGCTCACAACCGCCTCAGCGCGGTTTAAAATGCCCTCCACGATCTCCATCTGCAGGCCCGGCTTCGTCTCCACCGTCACGGTGATCTGACCCATGTCGTCCTCGCCCATCAGCTCGGTTCTCAGGTTAAGGGCCAGCACAATGGACAGGGCCAGAAGGGCCACGGAAGCCAGCATAACCAGCCCTTTGTGGCGCAGCAGCCTGCGCATGGTCCTGCGGTACTGCTCCTGCATCTTCTCCACAGGTCGGGACAGGGGAGCCGTCTTCTTCTCCACAGGCTTGTAGTTCATATAACACAGCGGAACCACGGTGATGGCCGAGATCAGGGACGCCACCATACAGAACACGATGGTGAAGCCCAGCGGCCGGAACATCTCGCCGGTCATACCGCTCAGCATTGCCAGGGGCAGGAACACCACGCAGGTGGTCAGCGTGGAACCCACAACCGACTGGTACACCACGCCCGTACCGTTTAGCGCCGCCTTGGAAAACTCCCGGAAGCCCGTGTCCGTGGTGGCTCTGAAACAGCTCTCCAGCACAACCGTGGAGTTATCCACCATCATGCCGACGCCCAGCACCAGGGCGCTTAAGGTGATCACGTTCAGGGAGAAGCCCATGAGGTTCATCAGCACAAAGGAGGCCAGGATGGATACCGGGATGGAACTGCCGACAATCAGAGATGCCTTGATGTCTCCGAAAAACATCCAGATAATCACCATGGAAATCACAATCGCGGCGATCATGGTCTGGAACACGGAGGTCAGGGAGGACATGATGTTGTCCTTGGTGTCCATAACCACCGTAATGTTCAGGTCCGGATCCGCTGCCGTCAGCTCGTCGACCACATCGTGAACGTCCGAGGACAGGGTCAGTGAGGCCGCATCCTGCTGTTTGGTCACGGACACCGCGATGGTGTCCTGGCCGTTGTAGCGGGCGATACTGCTGGTATCGTCCTCGCCCAGATAGATGTTCGCCACATCGCCGAGATAGATCGTATTCTTTCCGGATACGGTCAGGGGGATGTCCTGAAGGCTCTCCAGGGTATCGAACTTCTGGTCCGTGGAAACGGCCAGCTGCTGGTCTCCCATATCGGCGTTGCCTGCGGGGTAAGCCAGGTCGGCGCTGCCGATATCCGTGGCAATGGAATTCATGCTCACGCCGTACTGGTTCATCTTCTCCGGAAGCAGCTCCACGCGGATATACTCCTTGCTGCCGCCGTTGATGGATACCTCGGCCACGGAGTTCAGCTTCTCCAGCTCCGGCACCACGTCGTCGTTTACATAGTTATAGAGGTTATCGGTGTTGTCCTTGCTGACCGCCAGGATCATATTGGCCATCAGGTTGGCGTTCAGTTCCAGCATGATGGGGTCTTCCACCTCGTCCGGCATGCTGACCTTCGCCAGATCCATTTGCTTTTTCAGATCATCGTAAGCCTTATCCATATCCGTGCCGTACTTGTATTCCAGCATGGTGATGGACACGTTCTCACGGGACATGGAGGAAACGGTGTCCAGACCGCTTAAGGTTCCCACCTGACCCTCCACCGTCTTGGTGACCAGTTCGTTCACGTCCTCGGGGCTGGCGCCGGGATAGGGCGTCATCACAACGATCATGGACATGTTCATTTCCGGCATCAGCTCAAGAGGCGATGACATGAAGGCCTGAAGACCGAACACCACCAGGCACAGGATCATCAGTACCGTGGTCACCGGCCGTTTCAGGACTAGTTTTGTTAAACCCATAGTTTTACGCCCTCCTTACTCAGCCGCAGCTTCTGCCTGGTTCGCCCCGGCAGCCGCCTCGCTGTCCGCCAGCGACACCTTATAGCCGTCCTTCAGCTCGGAAGTCCAGGTGGTAAGTACCTGATCGTCCATGGTCAGGCCGGACTTGATCACAATATTCTCAGTATCAAAGATTCCCACTTCCACCGGCACCTCGCGGATCACGCTCTCACCGGCATCATAGGTATAGACAAATGCGTCCCCGCCGCGGTAGTACACGCTGTGAGTGGGCACCAGCATAACGTTCAGCGCGGAATCCTTGGGTACCTGAAGCTCCACGTCCGTTCCCGGCGTCATGGTGTTGTTGTCCTCCACGGAGGCCTTCACCTTGAACAGTCCCACGCCGGCGTCCGCCATGTTGCTGACCTCGGTGATCGTTCCGTCGTAGTCCACGCCGTCCTTGTTGAGGACCACGGGATCGCCGGGGTTCAGATTGTTTTTCACCTTCTCAGTGGTATAGAAGGAGACCACCTTGCCGCTCTCCCCCGCGATGATGCACAGCTGCGTGGACTGGCCTACGGTGTCGTGAAGCTCCACGTTGCACTGCTCCACCCGGCCGTTTATGGGGCTGGTGATATTGCTGAATTCCATCTGATTGTTATAATTGATCTGAGCCGCCTCATACTGAAGTCTGGCAGCGTCCGCCTGGGCCTTGTAGCCGTCGTAGTCCTGGGCGGATATGTAACCGGCCTGATACAGGGGGGTCATGCGGTTCAACACGTTCTGCGCGCTCTCCGCGGACACCTTGGCCGCCTCCATGGAGGTTCTGACCGCGTCCACCTGCTTGGTGTCGATCTCCACCAGCACCTGTCCCGCCGTCACCGTATCCCCGGCCTTGATGTTCACCGCGGTGATATCGCCGCCGGCCTTGGGGAAAATATATACCACGTCCGCAGGCTCAATGGTGCCGATCAGCTGGGTCGTCAGGCGCACATCGCCCATATGCGGCTTCTCAACCGTCACCACCGGGTCCGCCGTAGCCTCTGCGAACTCCGTTTTCTTTGTCAGGCGCAAAAACAGGAATACGGCTATGACCACGATCACAACCGCCCAAATTGCACGTTTTACTCCTTTTTTCATCTTCTCCTCTTTCCTTTCTGCTTTGTATTCCTTAAAATGCCTTAAAAAAACAAGGGGAACCAACCGTTGCCAGGCAACAGCTCTCCCCCATTTCGTTACAAACCAACCATTTGTATTTTAGACATATATGCCTTTATTGTCTAACATCAAAAAACGGACAATTAACAACTATATGATGTTAATTGTCCATCTTTTTGTTTTTATTCCCGCCTGCGCAGATCAATGGAATTCAGATAGGAAACCAGATCTTTTAATTTTTCCTCGTCCTCCACCCGCCACAGCGCCATCACCTTGGCCTCGGCCTGATTTTCCGGGGTGGGAATCGGGTACATGGCCAGCCGGTCCCCGAAATCGTGGTAATATTCCCGGTAGCCGATGTGGATACCCTCGTTGGCGTTCAGGGCCAGCTCCAGGCTGTCCGTATTGTCGAAGTACCGCACCTTTTTGGGAAGATATCCCAGATTTCCCAGAAACTCCAGGATTTTCATCCCCAGACCGGACTCCTCGTACCGGAACACGGCCAGAAGCGTCTGCTGCTGAAGCTGGGCGCTGCTGAGGCGATCCAGACCGGCCATTGGATTTTTTTTGGAAAACACATAGTACAGGGGAAAGCTGTGCAGTTCCGCCCAGTTGAACTTGTCCTTGATCTTGGTGTAGTCGAACCCGTTGCTCAGGGTAATGATCAGATCCGGCGCGTTGATCCCGGCCAGGTCTTTCATGTCGCTGTACTCCTTGAGCTGGAACTCCGTCTGCGGGAATTGGTCGCTGTACTCCGCCAGAATCCGGCCCACCACGTCCATCACGCCGTTCATCTTCAGAATCGCCACGTGAATGCGGTCCTTCTCCCGCTTGTTGTCCTCCCGGGCCATGTCCACCGACTCCCGGATCAGAGTCGGGATATTCTGCCATTTCCACATCAGAATCTCCCCGCTGCGGGTCAGGCGCACCTCCCGGGTGGTCCGCTCAAACAGCCGCATCTCCAGCTCTCTCTCCAGGGAAGAAATCTGGCGGCTCAGCCCCTGCTGGGAAATGTAGAGGTGACCGGCCGCCTCGGTGAAGTTCAGCGTGCGCGCCACCTCCAGAAAACACTCGATCTGGTGTATGGTCATAGGCCGTCCTCCTGGGCAAAGCCGGTAAAGCCCTCCGCCTCCGTAACCAAACGGGGCAGCTCCAGGCGCATGGTTTTCATCGGATTGACGATCTGGCAGACTGCCAGGTCTCCCAGCATGTCAAGGTACATGCCCGCGTCCACCGGGTCCGCCCCCGCGTGCTCCGTGAGGAAGGAAAACATCTGCAGAACCGCTTTGTCCCCGGCTTCATCCAGCGTTTCGCCGTACGCGACGGTGATCCATTTCTGCGAATTGCGGATCATGGGGTATTCCAGGGCCAGCCCTTTGAGAACGTGTACCCGCACGGTGACCCGGCCCCCAATCTCCACGCCGCAGTTTCCCACCTCACCGTCCCCCATAATGGCGTGCAGATCGCCCATGGCGAGCAGGGCTCCGGGCGACTTCACGGGCAGGTACAAGGAGCAGCCGGCCTCGATGCGGGTGCAGTCCATATTTCCGCCGTGATTCATGGGCGTCATCGTACTGACGGCTCCGCTCTCCGGCGCTACGCCGATCACGCCCACCATGGGTCTGGCCGGAATCTCCAGGTTCCGGTAATGGATCCGGTTGTCCTGAACCGGCACGCGGCGGATCACGGTGGCGGAAACTTTGCCCTTCAACGCGCCGCTGGCGGGCCCCATGTCCAGAATCCCCACCGGGTCCAGGGAAATGTCCAGGATATCCACCCGCAGCACATCCCCCGGCGCTGCTTCCTCCACGAACAGGGGACCGGTGGCGGGATTTTCCAGGCTCCGGTCCAGGTCCGCAAAGGTGGTGTCCCCGGGCAGCAGCTGGCCCTTGTAGCAGTCGTAGGTCTCAAAGGTTACAGTCTCCCCGGACCGCGCCCGGCTGACCGGGGGATGCTCCGGGGAAAAGGTATGAATGACGTGTTTTTTCTCAATGTATCTCATGGCAAATACCTCGTTTCTTGTGGCAGTGCAGACGGCGGGGAAACGGGGGCCCGGGCTGTTTCGGCCTACCGCCGCAGGGTGGCCGTTGGGTCCACCGCATCCCGCAGGGCGTCGCCCACAAAGTTGATGGCCACCACCAGAATCACGATCAGCAGGCCCGGCGGGATCCACAGCCAGGGCTGCCTGGTGAGCACGGTCAGGGACTGGGCGCTGTTGAGCATGTTGCCCAGACTGGCCGTGGGGGGCTGCACGCCCATTCCCAAAAAGCTTAAGGACGCCTCGTCCAGCATGGACAGGGCCATAACCGAGGTGGCGTAGACCAGAATGGGGGCCACGGTGTTGGGCAGAATCTCCGAGAACAGGATGTGCCGCAGGGGCATTCCCGCCACGATGTCGCCTTTGACAAAGTTGGTTTCCCGCAGGCTGAGCACATTTCCCCGCACCAGGCGGGCGATTCCGGGCCAGTCCACAAAACCCAGGATCAGGATGATGCTCCACAGCCCAGGTTCAAAGATGGCGGCCGCCACCAGCACCAGGAGAATGTAGGGAAACGACATCACCATGTCGGTGAAGCGCATGATCAGCATGTCCAGCCATCCTCCGAAATACCCGGCTAAAAGCCCCAGCACCACGCCCACGGCGGTGGAGATGGCGGTGGCCATAAGGCCCACCAGAAGGGAAATGCGGGTGGCGTAAAGCAGGCGGCTCAACATGTCGCGGCCGATCTGGTCCGTGCCCAGCCAGAACCGCAGGCTGGGCGCCTCGCTGAAGGGGCCTACGATGGCGTCCGGGTCGTGGGGCGCAATGAGCGGGGCCAGCACGGCGGCCAGGCAGATCACGGTCAGCAGGATCAGGCTGGCGACGCCCAGATGGTGGTGTTTGAAGCGCCGCCACACCGTCTGTAAATAGCTTTCATTTGTAATATCCGTTTGTCTCTTCATGGGCCGCTCCTATTGATACTGGATGGTGGGGTTCACCACCGCGTACAGAATATCCGTAATCAGATTGCCCGCCAGCACCACCACTGCGGACAACAGGCACACGCCCATGATCACCGGGTAATCCCGGCTCATGATGGCGCTCATGGTCATTAGCCCCAGGCCGGGCCAGGAAAACAGCTGTTCCACGATCACAGCGCCGCCGAACAGCACGGGAATCTCCATGCCGATCACCGTTACGATGGGCACCATGGCGTTGCGCAGGGCGTGCTGGTTCACCACCCGGCGGCGTCCCAGGCCCTTAGCCCTGGCCGTGCGCAGGTAGTCCTGCTGCAGGATTTCCAATACCGCGCTTCGGATGTAGCGGATGTTGGTGCCCGCCATGGACACGGACAGCACGATCACCGGCATCACCATGTGGGCCGCGATATCCGCCGCGCCCCCGGAGGAGCCAAGGGTGGTCATGCCGCCGGAGGGCAGCCAGCCCAGCTTGACGGTGAACAGATACACCAGCAGCAGGGAGAGGAAAAAGCCCGGGATGCTGCTTCCGAAGAAGGAAAGGGTCACCACCGTGTAATCCCCTTTGGAATACTGGTGGATGGCGCTGTAAATCCCAGCGGGCACCGCCATCAGCAGGCTGACGATCAGGGACACGCCCATGAGCAGCAGGGTCGGCCCCAGATGGCTTCCGATCATGGCGCTGACGGACTGGTAGGTCTTGACGGAATAGCCCATGTTGCCCTGGAGCAGATTGGACAGCCACACGAAATACTGGATATAGAAGGGCTGGTCCAGCCCCAGCGCGGCCTTCTGGGCTTCGATGGCCGCCTGGGAAATCCGGGCGCCCTGAAGCATCTCCAGGGGATTTCCCGCCATACACATGATGGCGTAGTCGATGATGGTGATTCCGATCAGCGTGGGGATGGCGATCAGAATGCGTTTTAAAATGTATTTACCCATAGGTAGGACCGCCTCCTTTTTCGTTCTCTTCCCCGGCCAGCACCGGGCAGGCCACCAGATGGCCGCTGCCCGCAAAGGCCGGTTTCAGCTCCGGCTCGATCTCAGAGCATTCCTGCCTGGCGTAGGGACAGCGCGGATGGAAGCGGCAGCCCGACGGCGGGCGGGTGTTGCTGGCGATCTCCCCCTGGAGAACCGGAATCTCCGTCTCTCTGGCTCTGGGGTCCGGGATGGGCACCGCCCTAAACAGCGCCTTTGAGTAGGGGTGAATGGGATCGGCGAACAGCTCCCTGGCGTCGGCCAATTCCACGATCTTGCCCAGATACATGACCGCGATGCGGTCGCTGACGTAGTTCACCGCGCCCAGCCCGTGGCCGATAAAAATGCAGGTCAGGTCCAGCTCCTTCTGCAAATCCCGCAGCAGATTTAAAATCTGCGCCTGGATGGACACGTCCAGGGCGCTGACCGGCTCGTCGCAGACCATAAGCTTCGGCCGCAGGGACAGCGCCCTGGCGATGCCGATGCGCTGGCGCTGGCCGCCGGAGAATTCGTGGGGATAACGCCCCAGGGAGTGGGCGGGCAGCCCCACCATGTCCAAAAGCCGTTTCAGCTCCGCGTCCAGATTGTCCTTCGTTGCCAGGCCGTGGTAGAGCATCGGCTCCGAGAGGATTTCATAGATGTGCTTGCGCGGGTTTAAGGAGGAGTAGGAGTCCTGAAATACCATCTGCAGCTCCGTTCGGATTCCCGCCATCTCTTTGCGGTTCATGGAGGCCAGGTCCACGCCGCGGTAGAGGATCTTCCCGGCGGTGGGCCGCTCCAGGGCCACGATCTGCCGGCCCAGGGTGGATTTTCCGCAGCCGGATTCGCCCACCAGCCCCAGGGTCTCCCCCTGGTATACTGTAAAGCTGACGCCGTCCACCGCGCGCACGTCGCCGATCTTGTGGGTGATCACGCCTCCCTTGACCGGATAATATTTTTTCAGCCGCTCCACAGTCAGGATGGGCGTCCGGGAGGCGGGATCGACGGGACGGTCCGTCCTGATCCCGGCTCCGTCCCCATGGTTCTGTTCCGTATTCATCCCTTATCCCTCCTTCTCCTGGGTCATTCCGTCCGTTTGTTCCAAACGGGCGGTTTTCCAGCACCGCGCCACATGGGCCGGGCCGCAGGCCACCTCCTCCTGGGGCTCGTGGCAGCGTTCCTCCTCGTAGGGGCAGCGGTCTGCAAAGCGGCAGCCCGTGATCCGGTCGTAGTGCTCAGGCACCACGCCCTGAATGGATTCCAGCCGTTTTCCGTCCGCCTCCTGGGCCGCCAAAACCTCCTCCCTGCTTCCGCTAAAACGCGGAATGGAGGGCACGGAGCGCAGCAGCGCCTGGGTGTAGGGATGGCCCGGCTCGTCGAACAGCCTCAGCACCGGGGCCTGCTCGATGATCTGTCCCGCGTACATCACGAGCACCCGGTCCGCCATCTGCGCCACCAGGCCGATGTCGTGGGTGATCAGGATCACCGCCATCCCCAGATCCTTCTGCAGTTCCTTCAGGAGCTGCATGATCTGCGCCTGAATGGTCACGTCCAGGGCCGTGGTCGGCTCGTCCGCGATCAGAAGTCTGGGCCTGCAGGATAAGGCCATGGCGATCATCACCCGCTGGCGCTGGCCGCCGGAGAGCAGATGGGGGTATTTTTTCATCACTGAGGCGGCGTCCGGCATCCCCACCTTCTCCAGCAGGGAGACGGCCCGCTTAAACGCCGCCTCCTTGTCCAGATGCATGTGGACGCGGATGCTCTCCGTGATCTGCCGCCCGATGGTGAACACGGGGTTTAAGGAGGTCAGCGGGTCCTGGAAAATCATGGTCACGGCGTCGCCGCGGATCTTGTCCAGCTCCTTCTCCGACATACTCAGCAGATCCCGGCCCTCAAACAGGGCCTTTCCGGCTCTCACCTTGCCGCCCCGGCCCAACAGGCTCATGAGGGACAGGGAGGTGACGCTCTTTCCGCAGCCGGACTCGCCCACAATACAGACGATCTCTCCGGGATCCACATAAAAGCTGATGCCGTCGGCGCTGGTCATCTGGCCGCCGTCACCGTCAAATACAGTTGTGAGTCCTTCTACTTCCAGGATATGGGACATGTTGTTTCCTTTCTGAGTTTCAGTCATTACCTTCAAACAAGGACACCCAGAAAGCGTCCGCAGGGGGCGCTTTCCGGGAGTACAGGTTCGCTACCTTGTTCGTTTGTCGCAGCCGGCCGTCGGGATCATTTTACATCCCACTGCTCCACGTGGTTGAAGAACCCGTAGACTGAGGGCTGCACTCCGGTCAGGCGCTTGTTCACCGCTCCCAGGGAGCTGATCACGTAGGCGGAGAACATGGGAACGTCCTCCTGCACCTTTTTGTCCACGATGGAGTAAAGCTTTGCGGTCTCGGCGGTGTCGTTGGTCACCTGGACCTTGGACAGGGCGTCGTTCACGTCCGCGTTCACATAGCTGGTCCAGCTGTCTTCCATATTGATCAGCCAGTTGATATCCGCATAGGGGTCCACCGGCGCGTAGGTGTACTGAACGGCCAGCACGTCGTAATCCCGCGAGGTGGCGGTTGCCATCAAGGTTGCGAAGTCCACGGTCTGGATATCCGCCTTGATTCCCACCTCGGCCCACTGGGCCGCAATCACAGAAGCGGCGTTGATAAAGGTGCTGTCGCCGGAGTTCACATAGAACTTAAGGGTTTTGCCCGAATCCCACCCGGCCTCGGCCAACAGGGCCTTGGCCCGCTCGGGATCGTAGGACACCGGGGTGATGGAGGCGTCGAAGTAGGGGCTGGCGCTGGAGAGGAATCCGTCGATCACTTCGCCGTGGCCCTTCATCAGCTGGTCCAGGATGCGGTTCCGGTCGATGGCGCAGAGCATGGCCTGGCGCACTCTGGGATCCGGCACATTGGCGGTCTGGATAAACACGGACTGGTTGGTCACCGGGTCGCCGTACACCGGGGTTACATTTTCCAGAGCCTCGATGCTCTCGTAGTCCTCCATGGGAATGGCGCTCATGGTATTCTGGGTGACGTCGATCTCCCCGGATTTTAAGCCCGCGTAGAGCTGGCTGCCCTCCACGATCTTGATGTTCAGGCGGTCGATCTTGGGAGCGCCCTTCCAGTAGTCCTTGTTGGCTTCATAGGAAATGTAGTGGTCCTTGTCAAAATCCGTCACACGGAAAGGTCCGCTCACCACGTCGGGATGATTGAACCACTCGTTGGACTTTAAGTCCTCCTCCGCGATGCCCTCGATCACGTGCTTGGGCAGCGTCATTAAGTAGCGGGCGTAGGAGTTCTGGAAGGTCACCAGGGACATAGGGTCCTTGGTGGTGAAGCGAACGGTTTTGTCGTCCACCTTCGTGATACCCTCCACGTGGTCCGCGCCCTTCTCCGTATAGCCTTCGTCGCCGACGCCCACAAAGACGTAGTACATCATGGCCGGGTTGCCGATCACCGGGCTGGTCAGCCGCAGGGCGGTGTAAATCACGTCGTCCGCCGTCACCGGCTTGCCGTCGGACCAGGTTGCCGACTCGTCGATATGCACCAGGAAATTGTGCTCGTCCTCCGCGGTGATGGAGTCCGCCAGCATACCCTCAAACTGTAAATCCGAATCCAGCTCCATCAGGGGCAGGAACATCAGGCCGGTGGCGTATTTGTTGATCTCCCCGCCATCCATCAGAAGGGGATTTAAGGTATTTAAGGTGTCGGTGACGCCTACGTTGACGATCTTCTCGCCTCCGGCCGCCTGCGCCTGCTGGCCGCCGCCGGACTGTTCCTGCTGTCCGCCCACTGCTCCGGGTTCACCGGACTGTTTCTTGCCGCACGCCGTCACGGACAACGCCATCACAATGGCCAGTCCCAATCCCAGCGCCCGCTTCGCGATTCCACGGTTCATCTTCATAATTATTCCTCCTGCTTGTTTGCCCACATGACCCCATCTTCTTGACAAAGGTCTGCTGTAGTTGTATAGTTCATAACATCATTACTCCGAAAAATGAGGTGCGCGCCCATGAAAGTCCCTTTTTCCTATCAGAAAACCGAGTTCGACTGCGGTCCCACGTCCCTGACGAACGCGCTGTCCTTTCTGTTCGACCGGGAGGAAATTCCCCCCGAGATGATCCGCCGTATCATGGCCTACTGCCTGGACGGCTTTGACGGGCAGGGCCATCCCTGCCGCCGCGGCACCTCCGCAGCAGCCATGCGCTTTATCAGCTCCTGGATCAATGGCTACGGGGAATCCGTTCATTTCCCCATCAAAACCCAGTTTCTGGAAGCCGACCAGGTCCACCTGGGAGCGGACAGCCCCGTGCTGAGCGTTCTGCGCCAGGGCGGCGCGGCCGTGATCCGCGTGATCTACGAGTGCGGTCACTACGTTCTGGTCACGGGTATCGGGGAGTCGGACCGCCTTTTGGTGTTCGACGGGTACTACGAGGAGGGCCGGGATATCGAGGACCTCGTCCTCGAGGGCATCGGGATCATCCCCGATCAGCCCCGTGGGGCCAACCGCCTGGTTCCCATTTCACACATGGACAGCGAGGGCACGGGCTCCTACCAGCTTGGACCGGTTCCCCGCCGGGAGGCCATTCTGCTCTCCCGCACGGATCTGACGTTCCATCCGCTCTGAGCCGGCTGTTTCCCTTAGGATTCCTCTGAAGGCGCCAGCTTATTCAGTATCTTAAAGCGTTTAACCACACTATTCATAGTAGCTTAGTGTGGTTTTATTTATATCATTGGATGGGACAAATGTCAATTCCTATTTTAAAGACGGATGGGACCAGGGGAGGTTAACGGGCGTCAGGCCGTTCCTTCCATATTATATGGATTCTGTGGGCTGCCCATCCGCCGGTACCGGTTCACATACGTTTCTATTATATGCAAATTCCCCCATGACCGCAAGTCAAATTCCGGCCGATCCCTCTTTGGGCCACGTTTTCATAGGGTTTTCCGCCCACATTTCCGTATTTTTTTCCTGGGACAATCTTTCCGGTAAAATCCCCGCAAGCCGGGTACACTGTCTACAGCGCCTCCACCGCCACCTTGACAATATAATCCCCGTAACCCTTGACGGTCAGCTCGTCCAGCAGAAAGTCCTCGTACCACTCCCGGCCCAACCGCAGGCCCTGGCGATCTGCGTACTCCCGGATCAGATGATAAGGCTTTTCCATGCTGTCCTCATAACCGCGGTAACAGACCTCCACGTATTGGCCGGCTCTCTTCCGCAGCGTCTTAAGGCCCGCCACGGGCCGGGTGATTCTGGAGTAAACACACACATACCGGTTGTATTTCCCCTGATCCAGGTCCTGACCCAGGCAGATGGTCCCCACGGCGCTCTGGGTCACCCGGTACTGTTCCCGCAGGCGCACGTGCTGGGCGATCTCCTCGGCCAGCTTGCGCTCCTCCCGTCCCTTCACGTCCGACAGCAGAAGCCAGCACTCCTCCCGGCGGACGAGATAGGGTTCGTCCAGGCGCACGTCCAGCGCCTCCTGCACATTCTGTTTCTCATGGCGGATAAACTGCTTCATGGACCGCAGCCGCTTGATCTCCTGGTCGATCTGTCGCTCCTGCTGGTCCATCATTTTCAAAAAAAGCCCGGGGGAGCGCTCCTGCATGTAGGCCTTGATCTCACCCAGGGGCATACCAAGGCGCTGCAGCGCCCGGATCACTTCAAAGGCGTCCATCTGCCACACAAAATAATACCGGTATCCGTTTTCCTCTTTCACCGCCGGTGAAAACAGGCCGATCTCGTCGTAGTGAAACAGGGTGTGTTTTTTCACCCCCAGAATCTCCGCAAATTCGCCGGTTGTAAAATAGAGTTCATTTCTCTGTTCCATATTTTTTTAAATCTCCTCTTGACTATCGGGTTACCCTATAGTCTATCATAATGAATGCGGCTGAAATATGCAAGAAATATAGGAGTGTTTTTTATGAGTTATTCATTGTCGAAAAAGTTTACCTTCGGGTCGCTGCTGGTATTTGCACTGCCCACCACCATTATGATGGTGTTTATGTCCCTCTATACCATTGTGGACGGCATGTTCGTCTCGCGTTTCGTCAGCACCAACGCGCTGTCCTCCATCAATATCGTTTATCCGGCGGTCAACATCGTGCTGGGACTGGCGATCATGCTGTCCACCGGCAGCAGCGCCATCGTGGCGCGCAAGATGGGCGAGGGAAAACCGGAAGAGGCCAGGCAGACCTTTACCGCCGTGATTTTTCTGAACGTGGTCATCGGTCTGGTCCTGGCGGTTCTGGGCACGCTGTTCGCAGCGCCCCTATCCCGTATGCTGGGCGCCAGCGACGTGCTTCTGGCCGACTGCGTCACCTACCTGCGCTGGCAGCTGGGCTTCACGCCCGCGCTGATGCTTCAGATTCTGTTTCAGATGTATTTTGTGACGGAGGGGCGGCCGGGAATCGGGTTGTTTCTAACCGTCGCGGCCGGAATCACCAACGCGGTGCTGGACTATATACTTATCGTACCCATGGGGATGGGCATCGCCGGGGCCGCCATCGCCACGGTTACCGGCTATATGATCCCGGCGCTGTTCGGGCTGATCTATTTTGCCTCTGCGAAGAGATCCCTCTGGTTTGTCCGCCCGCGCATGTCCGGCGCCGAGCTGGGGGAGACCTGCTTAAACGGCTCCTCGGAGATGGTCACCAACCTCTCCGCTGGCATCATCACCTTCCTGTTCAACCTGACCATGATGCGGTTCGCAGGGGAGGACGGCGTGGCGGCCATCACCATTATCCAGTATTCGGAGTTTCTGCTGAACGCGCTGTTTATGGGCTTCTCCCAGGGAATCTCACCGGTGGTCAGCTTTAACCACGGCAGCCGGAATCATGCACAGCTAAAGCAGGTCTACAAGACCGCCATGATCTTCACGGTGGCGGCCTCCGTGACGGTGTTTTTGTTCGCGCAGTTCGCCGGGGACGCCGTGGTGACGGTGTTCGCCCGCCGGGGCACTATGGTCTGGCAGCTGGCCAGCCACGGATTCTCAGTCTTTGCCATGGGCTTTTTGTTCTCCGGGCTGAACATCTTTTCCTCCGCCCTGTTTACGGCGCTGGGAAATGGAAAAGTCTCCGCCGTCATCTCCTTTGTGCGGACCTTCGGACTGATCATCACCAGCCTTTTGATTCTCCCCGCCCTGCTGGGCGTGGACGGCGTGTGGCTGGCGATCCCCATCGCGGAGCTGGGCAGCACCTTGCTGTCGCTGTATTACCGGAAGCGGTACAAACAAGTGTATCAGTACGCGTGAACATCCTGAGGCTTATATTGGTCTTGAACGAACTTTAATATCGAGTAGGAGGGAGTGATTAGCTCCCGTCCTCTCACACCACCGTGCGTACC
>NZ_CABJCG010000019.1 GCF_902364025.1 Enterocloster lavalensis | reverse complement strand
TCTTAGCACACTCGCCAGCGTTTGTCAACAACTTTTTTAAAAACTTTTTTGCTGTGTTGTTGTTTCTTGTCGACAGCTTTGATATTTTATCATGCCGTTTTCAGTTTGTCAACAACTTTTTTATTTTTTTCTCTTGCGCCTGCCGTTCTCAGCGGCGCAAGAGATATAATACCAAACCCCTCGTCAAAAGTCAACACTATTTTTCAATTTTTTTAAATTATTTCTTTAGTTCGTATTTTTTCGACAATACAGCAGATTTCAGCAGGTTACCGGCTCAATGGGAACTGCCGTCCACTGTGAACCAGAATGAGACTCCATCCGGCCTGTTTTCCACGCCGCACTCCTTGTTGTGAGAGTCCATGATGGCTTTGACGATGGACAAACCGATTCCGCTTCCACCGTAGGAACGGGTGTGCGCCTTATCGACTTTATAGAACTTTGTCCAGAGCTTGTCCAGTTCCTCCTCAGGTATGGGAGTTCCCGTGTTAAACACCGATACCTTCACTTCCTGCCCCAAATTCTCCAGCCGGATCTCAATGCGGCGCTCTCCGCCCAGGTGATTCAGCGCGTTGTTCAGGTAATTGGTGATCACTTCTTCTATTTTAAATTCATCCGCCCACACCAGAACCGGAGTCTCCTGATCAAACACCACGGTGGCCTCCTTCTGCTGGAGCAGGATCCCGGCGGAGGAGAGAATCCCGCGAATCAGCGCCGTGATATCGAACTGCTCCATCACCGGCAGATCATTTCCAAACTCCAGAGCGGTCAGATTCAAAAGCTGTTTGACCATCTTATTCATCTTGTTGGCCTCGTCCATGATGACCTCGCAGTAATAATCCCGGCTGTCCGGGTCCTCGGCCATCCCTTCGGTCAGCCCCTCGGCGTAACCCTGGATCAGCGCGATGGGGGTTTTGAGTTCATGGGACACATTTGCAATAAAATCCTTGCGCGTCTCGTCGATGCGGATCTTCTCCTCAATATCACGCTGCAGCTCATTGTTGGCGGTTTTCAACTCCCCGATGGTCTCCTTGAGCTTTTCGGACAAAGTGTTCATGCTGCGGCCCAGCACGCCGATCTCATCCTCGGACCGCCCTTCGTAGCGCGCCTCGAAGTCCAGCTCCGACATACGCGCCGACAGGGACGCCAGGGACATGATGGGGGATGTGACCTTTTTGGTGGTAAAATACATCAGCGCGCTGCCTGCCACCAGGGCGGCCAGACCCACATAGGCCAGAAATTTGTTGGAGACCGCCACGCTGTCGTGGATGCTGGCAATGGGCATGGACATGATGAAAATGGTCCGGTTGTCCTCGAAAAATCCCCAGCTTTCCAGATAATAGGCCTGGGAATGGCGGTCGTAGCTCTTCTGGATTTTATAATTATCCTGATTAACCAGCACCTCGGTACCGGGATTGTTACGCCCCAGTATGTACTGGTGTACCCGGTCCGCCAAAAAACGGGCGTCCCTGGCGGAGGGCATGGCGTCGTCGTTCATACTGTCCACGATGGCGATGTTGGTGTTGTATTTCTCGCTCATCAGTCGGAGCAGGCGGCTGAGTTCCGTCTGCTCCCCGTCGGCTGAGTACAGGCTCTGAAGGTCCTCGGTCAGGGATTCCCCGTTATCGGCCTTCTCCACCACCAGCTGGTTGATCAGACCGTAGGCGCGCTCCAGAATTTTTAGCTTCTGGCGGGTGTAAAATCCCTCTAAAAAGAAACTGTTCACCGCCCAGGTGGTGAACAGCACCGCGGCCATCAGGCCTACGAATATCATCGTAAAACGTCCGCGTATGGAATGTTTCATCAATCGCTCACCTCGAATTTATAGCCCATTCCCCAGATGGTCTTGATGTACTCGCCCTTCTCCCCCATTTTGCTGCGCAGCTTCTTGACATGGGTGTCGATGGTCCGGGCGTCCCCGAAGTAGTCGTAATTCCATACATTATTTAAAATCTTTTCGCGGGACAGAGCCAGGCCCTGATTCTCCACAAAATAGGTGAGCAGCTCAAATTCCTTGTAGCTCAGCTCAATTTCACTGCCGTCAATGGTCACCTGGTGGGCCGCCTTATCAATGCAGATTCCGCCCACGTTCAGGGTATCGGTGGAGACCATATTGCTCCGCCGCAGAATCGCGTCCACCCTGGCCACCAGAATCTTGGGGCTGAAGGGTTTGGAAATGTACTCGTCCACCCCCAGGGAAAAACCCTGGAGTTCGTCCCGCTCCTCGCTGCGGGCGGTGAGCATAATCACCGGAACCTGGGAGTATTTGCGGATTGTCTTTAACACCTCCCAGCCGTCCATTTTCGGCATCATCACGTCCAGAAGCACCAGAGCGATGTCCTTGTCTGCAAAGAAAATATCCACGGCCTCTTCCCCGTCCCCTGCTTCTATTACCTGAAATCCTTTATTGGTCAAAAAATCCTTTACCAGCTTCCGCATTCTGGCTTCGTCGTCCACCACCAGTATCTTCAATGATTCCATGCACAATGCCTCCTTGCACTCATTCTTACCTGTTTAATAACATTTTAGCAAAAAGACATGCACATTTCTACCATTTCACAGAGATTTCACAGGTCCTCCTGCGGGCTGCGGCCATCTGCGACGGCGATAGCGGATTTTCCGCTGCGCTTGGAAATGTAGAGGGCCTTATCGGCGTTCTGCCACAGGCTCTCATAGTTATCTCCGTGTTGTGGATACAGGGCAATTCCCATACAGATGCTGATGCGGCGGCTCAGACCCAGACGTTTCTGCCGGCAATCCCAGTCCCTGCAAAACGCCCGCGCCATTTCCAGAAAGTCCTCCATCTCCGGCTCATCCCCTCCGGTGTAAACCAGAAATTCGTCCCCGCCGATCCGGCCGCTGAGGCAGCCGGTAAAGGAAGCTTTGAGGCTCTCGGCCAACAGGCTCAGCACCTGATCTCCAAAGGGATGGCCGTTCCGGTCGTTTACCTGTTTAAAATCATCCACATCCATCATCATCATGGCTCCGTACGGTTTTTTCTTCATCAGGGCCTGGACCTCCGATTCCAGAAACGGACGGTTCATCAGATCGGTGAGATAATCGTACCGGGCGTAGTAAAGGGCCTCCCGGTTGGCATTTTCCAGTTCCTGTCTGCGGATTTCCAGCAGTTCCTCCAGCTTCCGGTTGCTCTGCTGAATCAGGATACGCGGGTAAGGCTCCCCCTTCATCTGCTCCGGATCGGGTACGGAGCGGTGTATGTGGACCAACTGCCAGCTCTCCGGCACGCGGCGCACCACCATGGAAAAGCGGAACCCGGCATTGTACGCCAACGGCTGGGATGATATCTGGCGGAGGGTCAGTTCACCGATGACCAGAAATGTTTCCTCCCCAAGGGGCGTAGTCTGGTACCACTGGCTGGTGATGGAAAAATGCCCGTCCCAAAGCGGCTCTTCCTCCGTCAGCTTACGCAAGGCCTGTTCCCGGTTCCGGCAGAGTTCATGGGCGCCCGTTCCAATCACGGACAGATCCGGAGCCAACAGGTTCTCCAGTGCCTGGTAATCCTTTTTCTCCAGATATATGTGCCAAACGAAACGGCAAAACTCCTGCGCTTCCATAAATGATCCCACCCTTTCCCTGCTCCGCGGACAGGGATTACAACAAAATTTCCCTTTTGTTGTAAATCAGGCGGCGTTTCCACCGCCTCCCGTCCGGACAATCCATTAATAACACAAACAGAGACCGGTTTGCTGCTGGCAAAACCACCGGTCTTGTCTTTGCGCCCTCCCGTCCCACCTGCGTCTGTTTTGGTTGTAAAATGACTTTTGGTGTAGTATACTGGGTATGTAATTTTGTACGAACGCGTATCCGGATTACAACAAAAGGGAAATTATGTGATCACAAGTCCCATGCGCTCCATCTGGCGGGCGTGGACTGTTCCGCTCTCCGCAGTGTAGATCCGCGTGGTTGAGACATTGGTATGCCCCAGAATATCGGCCAGGCGGGATAAGTCTTTTTCCAACATATAGTAAGTGCGCGCGAACAGGTGGCGCAGATTGTGTGGGAATACCTTGCCCGGTTCAACTCCGGCGCGCTCACACAGCGCTTTCATGTCCCGCCAGATATTGCTCCGGTCAAGTGGCCGTCCGCTGCGGGTTATAAATACCGCTCCGGCGGTCTTTTTTTGTTTCTTCATATAGATTCCAATCAGACGGCGCAGCTTTTCCGGCAGGAAAACGGTGCGCCGTTTGCCTTTGCAGTCCACCTGCGCATATCCCTTTTCCACCGCCTCCGCGGTGATAAAGCGCAGTTCGGATACCCGGATTCCGGTGGCGCAGATGGTCTGAAGCACCAGGGATAAACGGCGGTTCCCGCTGCGGTCGGCTGCGTTTACCAGGCGGCCGTACTCGGACCGTGTCAACTCCCGCTCGGGGCGGATGAACAGCTCGCGCTGTATTTTCAGGGGCTTTACTTTGAATTGCGGACAACCCGAAAATTCAGCAAAGCCGTTGACCGCGGCCAGCATGGCGTTGACGGTGTTGGGGGCGTAGCGGCAAGTTAAGGTTTCCTTCCAGCGGATCGCAGTTTCTTTGGTGTATGGACGGCCGTCTAAAAAGACTGCAAATGCCTTGAGGCTGCGCAGGTAGGATTGGATTGTGGGGTAGGATTTTTCCTGTTCGTAGAGGTGTTGTTGGTATTGGGATAGGGTTTGGAGATCGATTGTGCAATGGTTGTTTAAGTCTTTCATTTTCTGTTCCTCCTTTTCCGGTCTAGTGTTTATTGTACCGGATTTTGGGAGAAAGTATCCTGATGGAGAGGAATTTTTGAGGAAATGTTGGGGGTGTTTGGGGGTGAAGGGAGGGTTTTGGGTAGAAGGTGGATGGAGGGGGAATAAAGGCGGAGGCTGTGAGTCATCGGCTAATAAATTAGCCGACCGCCTGTGGATTTCAATCTGCACAGCCTTCGCAGGCTGTGACCGGCGCTTCCGGCTGTCTCCGTAAACACCGGATCATTTCAATCCACACAGCCCTCGCAGGCTGTGACACAAGGGCGCGCCAGCCTACAAAATCATCGACAGCATTTCAATCCACACAGCCCTCGCAGGCTGTGACGGTTGTTCGGGTATTAATGATATTAAGGAAGGGGAATTTCAATCCACACAGCCCTCGCAGGCTGTGACGAGTTATCAGAGTATAAGGAGGCATCTATGGCAAGATTTCAATCCACACAGCCCTCGCAGGCTGTGACGTGTAATCCGCAGCATCCACCCGCACGATGGCATATTTCAATCCACACAGCCCTCGCAGGCTGTGACTTTCTGATGGCGTGCGTGAAATATAGCAGGGGATTATTTCAATCCACACAGCCCTCGCAGGCTGTGACGGCAAATCTCACCAATTTTTCTCCTTAAATCTACACTCTCTTATTTCATATTCTACACGTTTCCCCCCACAAATCAACCCTCTTCTTACAACTTCTTCCTTTTTCCCTCCCATTTCCGGTGCGAATGTTCCTGGGATTTTATGTGGGCTTGTGGTTCGCACTTTGTGACTTATGATTTTTAAATTACGCTTACGTGTGCAGGCGTTTCCCACATATGTTTTGCGTATCCAGTTCCTCCTCGGCTTTGGGAAGAATCTTGGAAAATGTTGGCTGCAGCGTTGTTGTCTCTTTCCTTGTACGGTTATTGACAAACCAACGAAACGACTCGGTCTTGTTTCCATCTATTCGCGGATAACTGACGTCGTGGCGGAGAGGCTCGGCTGCCGCCATTATCTTCAGCGTTTTTACCGCCTCACTGTCCTCCGCTATATTATGGCCCAAATTCTCATAACACAATTCCGTCAGTTCCACACGCCCTGTATTCGCGTCAAGCTCCCGGATTTTGAGATTGTTGATGTGTATTCTCACACTTCCCAGCCCATAGGGCTTGCCTCTTCCAATTTTGTGTGCGCAAATCGGATCCATAAAGTCCAGCGACCACCTCAGACGTCCCAGTTCATCCCAATTCAGCTTATCAAAATAGACCCGGAAGATAAATTTCCGTTCCCTCTTTGCCATATGATCCGGAAGGAGCGGCCGGATCCGCTGCTTCATTTCACCATCTAACGGATTATTTTTTTCCAATTTTTCCCAGCCATCATGATGCCAATAAAACTTGCGTCCTCTCAGTTCCGGCAGAGATTCCTCCAATAACTCACGAACCTCTTTACCCTTCTGTTTAACGAACATATAATCATATGTCCAATACCCTTCCGTTTTCCAACCGCCTTTGTCCTTATCCTTGTAGGGTGACTCCGTATAGAACTCCACCGCGCTCGGACGCGGTTCACCTGCTTCCGGCAAAACGACGCAAGGGCCGTAGTAGTCTTCCACATTCTCGCTTCCCAATGTTCCGCCTAAACATGCGTCCGCAAAGCGAACGCGCGAGCAGACCGCCCCTTTCGTTCCATTTCCGTCTGAAACCATCCCGAATATCTTACACGCCGGACACAATTCGGACATATCCACACACGGCTGAAAACCTCCGTTAGACTCTAATATTTTCCTGAACGTTTTCTGAAAAATCTCGTTTCCAATACAGGCTGGGGAGAGGTTTCGCGGTACGCCATTTTGATTCACATAATAGACTAAAACACGGTTTTCATCTATGGGAGAGGCGGAATACGCCTTTCCATCCTTATATTTATCCATCACCTGCTGGTAGGCCCTGTATTCTTCCTCCGGTACCAGCATTTTCCTCTCCTCGTTTTTACAGTAGAACACGGACTCATGGTGCTTTTTCTTGCCAAACGGCTCCCCCTTATGAAGCCAGGCCTGGCAATATCCATCCGGTATCCTTCCCCCGTCCGGTATCTTGTAACGCTCTACAACCTTATCCATGTAATTTCTGTTCTTATACCTATTTTCCGACAGCTTAATCCAAAGCAACTGCCCCTCTTTCAGAGATGCGTATACCTCGACCGGCATCTTTTGGCCTTCCCTGGTCGGGCCCGCATTCAACATTGCGCGCTCACACGGATAGAGATACCAGCCATTTTTCCCCTCTCTCTCCATTATGCCCGGTCGCTTGGGGCTTGGGTTTCTCCGCCCTAAAGCCCCATCCACACGCATCGTAGACATGCATCCTCCAAACGCCGCCTCATACACGCTCCGAACCGCTCCCCTGATTTCGCTTCCAGGAATCACCGGGTCCTTTGGGCCCGCCTTTCCCAGCCGGGTGTCCCCGGAGAGATCTTCGTAAGAACAGAATTCGTATCCGGTATATTTTTTGATCCGCTCCTCCTCATTGCACAAGGCGGACTTATTGGAGGTGTTAGGAATGAACAGCGGGGTCAGAAGTTCCAATTCGCAGTCAAAATAGCCGGTCAGGCACTCCTTTGGCCCTAGTGTCAGCGCGCCCCTTTTGCAGGTTCCCGTAAACGGCACAAAATTGTATGGATTTGTAAAATACTCCACTATACACACCCCCTATGATTCGGCCACGGGCAAAATCCCAACAGCCGTTCGTCGATCTGGGCGACCAGACCGCGTTTTTCCGTTGCATTAGGAAATTCGAAGTATTTCCGGACCCTGAGGCCTATCGCCCCGCCGTCTATCCCCAATACTTCCGGTACCCAGACCGAAGCTCCCCGGCTTGACCGCAACACACTCCAGGCTTCGTCTGCCCTCTGCCCTTCTCCCCACATTTTCTGTTCCTCGTCCATCACATACGTCTGGCTGCCGCAAGCCTCGTCACGGCGCAGCCTTCCGAGAAAATATTGGCCGCGGCGAACCAACCTGAGCTCCTGTTCTTCATTGAAAATGACCAATTTCTGCACATGTTCCCATAGAAATGAATCCCAAATCCCCTGACCATCCGGGCGGACCCGCCAAACTCCCCTGTCATACAAGCCCAGAAGGACCTGATCGTCCATTTCCAAGTAGAGCTTCGCTTCACCCGGAAATTCCTGTTTCACGATTTCCCCGGCCTGCTTCTGCGGCAATTCCGTCTCATAACGCTTGCACGTGGATGTGATTTTCTGAATTTTTCCCATCCTGTACCTCCTTCTGCCGCCTGCACCAGAGCGCTGCCGCCTGCAAATACTGTTTTTCTTTCTCTTCCTCAATCTCCTGTCCGTCCAGAAGCACGTCTCCCGCCGGTTCAAATATCCCTCTTCCGACTCCGCTTTCTCCGCCTACAGTCAAAAGACCGCTGTTAAGCCCTTGAACCGCCCACAAAAGCATGCCGGGCAGCGCATTTTTTTCCTGTTCATCCAATCCCTGTTCCTGCCAGCGGACCGTCAGAAGCACATTTCCGCCCGCCCACAGCGTTTCACCAAAAAGAGCTCCCTTGGCGGCTCCCCCAGTGAAACGGTCCACTGCGGTTCTGCGCATCATCAGACTGTGGCCTCCCGAAATCCTGGTCTCCTCAAACACTATGCGGGAGGCGCGCAGAGCGCTCCGCTTTCTGCCGGAGCTCCAGGTTCCCCAAAATGGCTCCAGCGCCTTTTGCGCCTCTTCCCAGCTTATGAAGCCGCCTGTCTGCCTTGCCAAATCCGCAACATAGCTGCGGACCGCTCCGGCCCAGGTGCTTCCCGGAATCACAGCAGTGCCGTCTTTGAGCGCAAGCTGTCCGCAATCGGCGGTCAAGTCCCGGTCCTGCTCTGAGGCAGATTCCTTGCCCCACCCCGGACTTGCATAGCTGCGAATCAGAAGTGTGGCGCTGAGGGCAAGGGGAATCTGCATACAGCGCTCTCCCGCAGGACTTTCTGCCAGAAGCGCTTCCTCGCTCCACTTTTTACTGCCTTCAAAGGCCCCCTTCTGATCCCAGTTCCAATCCAGCCATGCCTGGAAATCATCGCGGTCGTCCATCCGGAACGTCCGGTAGCGCGCCCGGCGCACCTCCAGCTTTCCAAAGCCCCTGTTTTTCTTGGCCCCCAAGCGGAGACTTCCACGTTTCAGGCCGCTGACGCAGTATTTCACTCTGGCAAGATCCCGGTCAATGGCCGCTTCCAGATGATCCATCGCCTGACTATCCCTTATAATGATTTCTAACCGGAGGCGGCAGTCAGCCCCTGTCTCCACGGCCTGCATGTCAAACTTCATATTCTCATCGGATGTTTTCCCCTCGTTCAGGCGGACGCCATCCCGCCGCACCGTGTAGCCGTTCTTCAAAAGCGTGTCATATACCAAAATCCGGCTCTGTAACTCAAGGACTATGCCGTCCTCCCCACATTTCCCGTTGGTGCGCTGGGTCCAGCCCAGAGTCCCGAACAGCGCCTCCGCCTCGCGCAGTCCTGCCGCCTGTTCCAGGTAGGACCTGAGCACTCCGGCCATGGAGCTTCCCGGTATAAAGGGAATCCCGTCCGCAGTCAGCAGCTGGTCTATATCCGCCTTCTCATCTTCGCCGGAACCGACCAGCAGAGGCGCGTCCAGGTATCCGTCGATCTCAACCACAATCCGCGCGCGGATTCTATTTTCTTTGTTTTCCATTCCCTACCGCCTCCCCTCTCGCACTCCATTTGCTGTTCAGCAAATAGAAGTAAATAAACTCGTGCATCTTTCCCTCACAGGGCTTCAAAAATTCCTGCGTCTTTAACTTTTTCTGCTCATCCCGAATCATATCGATCTCCCGTTTGAGCTCGGTGTAGGAATATTCTTCGTGCTCTTCCATCAGCGCGATCAGCTGCTCGATTGTCACCGCGCTGGGCAGCGATGCCTGGATGCTCATTGCCTCCCGGCGCTGGGCTTCCCTCTGGTTCTCCTGCTCCCGGTATGCCTCCAGCTCTGAAACCAATATGCCCTGGGCCGCCGGCTCGTCCTTCTCCACGGCTTCCCGGCTGTCCACTGCGATCTTATGGTAATTCTTCATGGACTCTGGGATTTCTTCCCATGGCAGCGCCTTTACCTGGCCGCAGCCTCTGCCCGCCATATCTCCCCAAAATTCAGCTTCCAGCTGGGAGGCACAGAGCTTCTCCCCCGTCTTAATGCAGATAACAGACCCTGGCGCCAGAGCTGTATACTGGGGCAGGGGAAGGTTCCATTTGCCGTTATATCCGCCGATTCTGGTGTATTTTAAAATTGTATCCCTGATTTCCACCGAACAGCCCAGGCGTTTTCTAATCTGCCTTTCCAAATGCTCCTGCTCCGGCGCTTCTCCCGGACAGCCCTCACCGGCGAAAACCATGGGAGACAAGAGCCACAGCACCCACCGGTCGGAAATGGCTTCCTGCTGCCCGCCCCTTGCCGGGAACAGGCATATCCTGGCGTTCCCATACTCCGCAGTGCGGGAGCGTCCCAGCCTCAGATTCCAGTCCCGTTTCTCCAGGCAGGCGGCAAGCTCACGCAAATCCCCGGCGTTTCCCCGGATTACTCCGGAAAAACGCTGTCCTCCGGAAATGCACATGTAGGAGAAGAATTGTCCCATGTCCACCGCTCCGGCCTGGAGACGGTCGTTGACTGCGTGACCGATTCCCCTGTCCTTTGGACGCTCGTGGTGCAGCCTGACCTCCTTGTCCACATCGGCCAGATAAACCGTGTCGTCTCTCCAGTCAAAGGCCACCTGGCCGGTGATTTCTTTTCTCCGCTCATTCTCGCCATCCGTATCCAGGCGGTTGATCAGTCTGCCCTCCCCCCGCTTTTCCAACGCCAGGAAGGCCGGAGCCGGGTAAAAGGTTCTGTCCTGTCCGCCCGCGGCGGCTTTCAGGAAACCGTTTCCGAAGCACACTCCATCCCGGAGGAAGATTTTGGAAAATGCCTCGTCCTGGTGGGCGTCTGCGCCAAGCCCATGGTCGGCTATGTACATGGCGGCCAGCGCGCCCATAATCGCGGAGCCAGGAATATAGTCGCAGCAATCCTCATACAGCCCTCTGCTGCCGGAAAACAGCACCGGATTCTGCAGCTCGATCTCGTATTCCATAGCATTTTCGCCCGGAAAATCCTTGGGAATCCCACTGCTCTTCGCAGCGTCCTGCTCATGCGGTACATACTCTGTGAGGGTGCAGGACACCTCCCCATAGCCTCTCGTGATGCCCAGGCCCACATGGCGCAGCGCCTTTACGCACCATTTCAGCAGCTGCGGCTCCGCCTGATCCTGAGCGTCCGAAAGCTCTAACAGGCTGCGGAATACGATCCCCCGCGGGACGACCTGCATGGTCCGCAGGGTAGTTTTCTGCGCAGTTTTCAGTTCCTTGTCAATGGCGGTGCGGGTCCGCAGCCTGGTGAGGAGCCGCTCCGCCAAATCTTCACCGAGTTCTGGATGGCGGATCAGCTCCCTCAGCTCCTTCTCGTAGTTCTCGAGCACCACGTCGCCGTCCGCACGCTCCTTTCCCAACAGGAAACCGGGAATGCGGTAAATGTGCGCATCTCCGATATGGAGACGGGCGGGATGGGAGGCACCGGGGCGGCCGAACAGATCGGCCAGTTCGGTTGGCGCTGCAAAGCCGTTTGAAACGATTTCCTTTCCTTCATTTAACAGACAGCCCTTCAGCCGCTTGGCGGGGATGATGGGCAGGCCGTGTTCCAGCGCCGTTTTCATATTTGTGACTGCCTGCTCGCTGTCCCCTGTCGCCGCGCACAGATCGCTTTTCAATGTAATTTCAAGCCACCAGCGTTTCATAGAGCGTCCTCCTTATCAACTGCTTCCCAAAAGCCGCGCCAAATGTTCCCGTCGTAAAAGTCCAGCGTTTCCAGCGCGTCAAAGATGCCGCCGTCCTTCCGGCCGGAGGTCACTGCGCTCTCTCCTGTCAACTGTGAGACGGTGTAACCCCGGGAGGCGTATTCTTTTTTCAGCAAATCCACATGATCCTGGCCCAGACGGTACGCCTGATACAGGCGGCGCAGCCTGGTCATGGGCCACTGCCTCTGTATCCCGCCGTCGGGCGCCATCCGCCCCAGGGTCTGGCGCAGACGGTCGATGGAATCCTCGGACCGCAGGTCCACTTTTTCCGCAACGCGGAATGGGCGGACTCTAAGTGTTTCCAGCTGCGCTTCGTCCTTGAGTCCCTTTACAAACGCGCCCTGAACCACCTGAAAATCCAGGTATGCCGTTTTGTCGTCTTTCTCCTGGTACCAGCGGTTTTTCGCCCTGGAACAGCACGCCTCCGCAGCATCGTAGGCGATGCTGAAGGGGAAATGATTGTGGACAAATGCGATGCCGGCGCAGGCCGAGAGCGGCAGCTTCTGATCCGAGAGCTGAAGCAGCCTTCGCAGACAGGCAACCGCGGCCCCGATTCCGGCCTTGCAGCAGCAGAGAAACGTCATGTCGTCCCCGTCCATGATCAGCGGGCGCAGGGGGAGCGTTTCCCTGTCAAATATGGACGCAAAGGCCGTCTCCATGGCCTCGCTGGCCTGGCGGTTCCGCTGTGCGATTCCGGCGGAAAGCTGCCGCATGGCCGGAACTGCCGTCTCGTAGGTGGGGTTTTGATCCATGAGTTTTTGAACCAGTTCCCCCATGTTGTTGCCGTCGATGTGAATCACCGCGATATAGCTGTTTTCTCCTTTTTGTTCCGCCAAGTCCTCCATCTCCAGCGCGTACCGCCCGGGCTGGGTCTTTGCGCCGTTGGACATGCTGTCCCTGCGCTTTTCATACCGCAATTCGGACAGTTTTGTGCTTGCTTCCCCACGGCTTTCCAGGTGGGTGACCGGGCTTCCGTCGAATCCGTCCTGTTCCACAACCGCGTAGGAGGACAAGGGCTGGGGACGGCGCAGACGGCGCTTTAATTGGGCCATTTCCTGGTTTAAGCGCTCCAAGTCGCCGGGGAAATTGTCCGGGTTTGCTTCCACATGGGCGGAAAGCACGGTCACACCCTGGCATTGTTCCATCATTTTCATGGCAAACAGTCTGCTGACTTGATTGTAGGCTGTCTCATCGCGGTAAACGACGAAAGCGTTTCCGCCGCCGATGTATAAAATTTCCGCAAGCAGTTCCTCGGTTTTGGGCAGGGAAAATTCCCAGTTTTTAGGGTCTTCCCAGTTGGTTCTCACGGTATCCGGGCAAGACATTGCCCACTCCGTCAGTACGCCGGGGAGGGTTTCCCTCAGAATCCGCCCGACGTTTTGGGATGCGCCCACATTTTCCCGCAGCTGCCTTGAGGCGAAAATGTAGCTCTGAATCCCACTCACATCGTATTTTGCAAGAATATATTGACTCACGGTTTAATCCTCCTGTATTTTTCCGCCCAGGTTTTTCGTAAACATCCTTGCGTAGGCTCTGTGCGGGAACAGCATGGGGTTGTTGAGGAACATTAGAAGCTGGTTGAGCTGGAAGGTGAGGGACAGGATGGTGTTCTCCTCTTCCTGGTGGTTTGTGACGCGGAGTTGGGTGAGGTTGCGCCTCTTTAGGGACTCTATGGAGTTTAATGCCTCCTTCTTCCTTCCCATCATATATTCCGCTTCTTCTTTCTCCCGGTCACTGTGCATAGAATGGTTCAGCTCATCATTCCACTGGATAAAATTCTTCTCCTCACCAGGAATCTGTTTTACCAGCCTTGCCTTTTTCTTTCCGTCTTTGCCAGTGCCGATGTCCTCCACGAACAAAAGTATGTCAAATTCGTTCAGCAATTTCGTACGCATTGATCTGCCCATTTCCGTCGCGCACAATATCGTGATTGGGCGTGTTGATGTCTGGGTAAGAATTTTGCTGTGCAGGCTTCGGTCATAATTGTCTACCAAATCCGTAATGGTCCTTGTAACAGAGTCCATTGAAGTCTTTAGCGCTTTAACTGTATTGACCCACTCTATCACATTTTCCGTAGTTGCCGTATCATTAACCCCGCTCTTACACTGCACCACCACCGCCACCGCCTCAATGGGAATAAACTTGATCTCCCCGTAATTAAAGATGTAAGGCGTATACATTTCATCATACACCGCCAGGTCCACCTCTCGGGAGATGTTCCCATAGGAGTCAATGATGAAAACACTCTGCTCAATACAATACTTTTTCGGGATGATCATCTCGAAAAGGCTTTTCCAGACCCGCTCCCTGTATGTACCAACCGTCAACTGATGGTTCGGCACCTCCAGTCGCAACTGATTCACCAGTGACTGCTCCAACTGGTTATAATTCTTCGCAATTTTTTCAATCGCTGTATTCACTACTTGTTCCGTCATACCGTAAACCCTCCGTCATAATACAGTTCATACCTACCAAACCCAATCGTAGTATTTTTCCCCACGTGCAGATAACGCCCTGCCTCCAGATAAGGCACAAATGCCCCCAGATCGCCCTCGTACAGGGCCCAGCCGGTCCGGGCGGGCAGTTCCAGCTTTCCGTTGGGGCTGTTGATGGAATACCGAGAAAAATCCAGATAATTCCAATGCTCGGCCACGGTCTTAATCTGCCCGGCCTGCCTGAGCATCTCCTCCTGATCCCACTCCATCACGTAATCCGTGTACGCCTGGGTCATCTGCGCAAAGCGTCCCATCAGGAAACGCACCAGCTCCTGGAAGGGCAGGCTGGTAAACAGTGTTTTCCCCGCCACGATCCGCACCGGCGTCTGGAAGGAGACCATAACGCTTCTAGCGTTTACAGGCCGGATTTCCATGGCGTGTGGCGTGAGATTGCGCAGATATGGTCTGCCCGCTCCGTAGATCAGCCTGCCCGTCTCCCAGTCCACCACCCGGTTCAGGACGAAGGGGATCTTGGCCACTCCCCATCCCCGTCTCTCCATTGCCAGCAGCGCATCCATATAGATTCCCGGGCTCTCCGCCGCAGTACCAAACAACGTCAGGCGGAACTTGCACTCGTCACCCGGCTTCCACTCCGTCTTTCCCTGGGTGCAGGACAAAAGCACATAGGGGTTGATTGCGCCTCCCTGTCCGCCGGTGTTGGCAAAATTGCGCACATAGAGACAACCGGACTGCTTTTCACAGGCAAAACACTTGGTGGCCCGCATATCGCAGACAAAATCCCGGAAGCAGTGCCCCAATATTCCGCGTATGGTAGATCCAAGATACTCCGGCAGCCGTCCGGCCCCCCTTGCGGTAAATACTGCCTCCAGGGTTGTTACCTTCAAATATTCAAACAAAAATCCCACCTTCTTCCATATTCTTAAGTTTACCACATAATATCCAGAAAATCACCCCCATCCCCGACAAGCTTCGACATATTGTACACATTTCCCCAAAAACTCCTATCCACTTCCCCTCTCCCAAGCGCAAAAAAATCCCCCACAGCCATCCGGCCACAGGGGAAATAGGATTCATCGATTCATTTGTCCTGCAACAGTTTACTCTTCTTCCTCCAGCTCATCCTCGCCTACCAGCTCGTCGTACTCCTGCTCGTCCAGCAGCTCGTCGAATGCCTCGGCCACGATCTCGTACTCGTCGTCGTCCTCGATGTTGTCCAGGGTAGGCGCGCCGTCCTCGCTCTCGCTGTAACGGTAGAGATAAACCTCCCCTTCCTCCGAATCTGCGCCTTCCATGGGAAGCAGTGCGATGTACTCGCGCTCGCCAGCCTTAAAGATGGTCAGGACTACACACTCTACCTCCGTATCGTCGTCCAGGGTGAGGGTGACGGTCATCTCCTGATCTTCCTCTTCATTCAGATTCTTCTCATCTGCCATGTTTCAATACCTCTCTTAAATTGTAATATTTTACAGGTTCTTCTGTTTACACTCTATCAGACTATAGCCAAAAATGCAAGTTAATATTCTACGCCTTTTCTGGCTCCCACTCCTTTTTCGTATGGGTGCTTCACCGCCCGCATTTCCGTCACATAGTCGGCCCGGGAGAGCAGCTCCTCAGACGGTCCGCGACCGGTCAGCACCACCTCCAGGCCGTCCGGCCGGTGATCCAGGGCCGCTAAAAGGCTCTCGTTTGCTACAAATCCGCTGTTTACCGCGGCCATAATCTCGTCCAGCACCAGCAGCGCCCGGATTTCACAGGGCGGGGAGGTAAGGGGCACGGAGGCGGAGGGCACGGAGACAGGGGACCCAGAGACGAGGGACCCAGAGACGGGAGACCCAGAGACGAGGGACCCAGAAGTGGGGGACCCAGAAACGGGGAACCCAGAAGTGGGGGGACCAGAAACGGGGGACCCAGAAGCGGGGGGGCCAGAAATGGGGGACCCAGAAACAGGGGACCCAGAAACGGAGGCCCCAGTACCACAAACACCGCTATCCCGTCGACTGGAACCATCTGACACAGAATCGCTCCCCCAGTTTTCCCCAGCCATGCAGCCATCCGCCTTTCCAGCGCCCTCCACGCTCTCTCGCACCGTCTTACACCCCATCTCCCACGCGCGTTCAAATAATCTGGTAAAATACTCCCCAGCTTCCGCCTTCTGCTCCTCGCTCATAGTCCAGGTGAACCCGAACTGGCGCTCGCAGTGGAACAAATACACGCCGGGTACATTTTCCAGAATTCCCACTTCCCCGGACCCGTCATTTTTTAAAAAACGGGCGATCACCACCGGGACGCCGTTGCCCGCTGCCCGCAGGGCCAGTCCCAGGGCCGCGGTGGTCTTTCCCTTGCCGTCGCCACAGTAAATATGCACCAAACCGTTCAAATAATCTGCGCCTCCTCCACAAAACGCGATACCGCCTGTTTCTTGTGGTACCGCTCTTTCACATAATAGACATGAAGCCGGTCCTTCGCCCTGGTCATAGCCACGTAGAACATCCGGCGTTCTTCCTCCAGGTCGGCGGCCAACGCCGCCTTGTGATGGGGCGTCACGCCCTCGTTGGCGTCCAAAATGAACACCACCCGGAATTCCAGCCCCTTGGAGCTGTGCATGGTCATGAGATGCACGCCCTCCTGCCGGAGCTGCCGGGAAGCCGCCTGCTCCTCCAGTTTCCGCCTGTAATTCTCCATGTACGCCTCCCACTCCTCCAAAGAAGTGTGGGGCATGGCGCTCTCCTGAAGCTGGTCCAGCACCTCCCGCAGCTCCTCGGGGTCCAGCTGGCGTTCCCCCGCGTATTCCCGCAGGTAATCGTCGTAGCCCACCGCCTTGCGGATATAGTTCACCGCCTTGCCGGGGGGCAGACTGCGGATGTTTTTCAGGTCGTACTCCAGCTGCTCCACCCGCTCCACCATCCACTCCCGGTCCTGGTAAAAGGATTTCACCGCTTCCAGGGAGATGGTCTTTCCGTCCAGGGCGTCACGGCTGATATACCTTATGGGCCGGTTGATGATCCGCAGCAGGTTTGCCCGGCTCATGTCCCCTGCCGCAGCCCGCAGATAGGCCAGAATATCCCTGGCGATCCAGTGTTCGTAGAGATTCGGCAATTTGTCCCGCATGTGGAAGGGAATATTGTACTCCATCAATACCTCCACCAGGCGGCGGGGGCCGATGTTGGTCCGGTACAGCACGGCGATGTCCTCGTAGGGCACACCCAGGCGCATGTAGTCCCGCAGTTGGGCGGCGATGGCCCTTGCCTCCGCCCCCGGATCGGCGAACTCCTTTGCCACCACGGAGTGACCCGGCCCGCGGACCGCTCTGATATCCTTGGAAAAACGGGTTTTGTTGTGGCCAATCAGCTGTCCGGCCGCTCCGATGATCTGCGCGGTGGAGCGGTAATTCTGATCCAGAAGAATCTTCTCGGTTCCCGGGTAATCCTTCTCAAATCCCAACATGATCTCCGGCCTGGCTCCCCGGAACCGGTATATGGACTGGTCGTCGTCGCCCACGATAAACAGGTTGTTCTCCGGCAGGGCCATCATGCGGATCACCTCATACTGGATGCGGTTGATATCCTGGAACTCATCGATTAGTATGTACCGGTATTTCCTCTGCCATGCCTGCAAAATGTCCGCCCGCTGTTCAAACAGCTCCCGGCACATCACCAGCATGTCGTCGAAATCCAGAAGGCCCGCTCCCCGAAGGGCCGCATCATAACCCTTGTACAGCCGCCGGAACACGTCGGCGGAGCAGCTTTTGGCGTAATAGTGCTCCACGCCGATCATCTCCCCCTTGACCATGCTGATCTCGCTGAGCACGCCGGAGATAAACTCGCTCTCGTCCTCCGTTTCGATCTCGTGCCGTTTTAACAGCTCCCGCAGAAATTCCACCCGCTGCTCCTCCCGCACAATACTGTTCGCATCGTAGCGGTAGGCCAGTTTGAGTATCATAAAAAAGACAGAATGGAAGGTCCCGAAGGCGGGCTTTGCACATCCTGTCTGCGTCATCTGTTCATAGCGTTTCTGCATCTCCGTGGCCGCGGCCCGGGTAAAGGTGATCACCAGAATGGAGGAGGGGTTCACGCCCTCCTCCTCAGTCAGAAAACGGATGCGGTTGGTAATCACCGTGGTTTTTCCGGAACCGGGGCCGGCCAGAATCAGGGCCGGGCCGTCCCCATGCCGGATCGCTTGTAACTGGGCTTCATTAAACGCCATTCTGATCCCGCCTTATGATAATTTCTCGATTCCTTTGCGGATTCTGGCCAGGGATTCCTCCTTGCCCAGCACCTCCATAATCTCCGTGGCGCCCGCCGGGGTCATCTGCTTGCCGGAAACGGCGGTGCGGATGGGCCACATCACAAAACCGGTCTTGACGCCGGTGTCCGCCACGTACTTGGAGATAACCTCGTAGAGGCCGTCGTTGGTGAAATCCTCCTGGGCTTCCAGGATGGGCAGCACGTCGGTGAGCACCTTTAAGGAGGTCTCGCTGTTGGTCTTCATCTTCTTGTGGGTGTACATGGCTGCGTCGTACTCGGGCAGCTCCTGGAAGAAATCGATGTGTCCGGCAATGTCCGGGAACACCTCGATACGGGTTTTCACCATGGAGGCGATCTTCCTTAAGTCCAGATCCTTGTGAATCACTTCCTTAATATAAGGAAGGGCCATCTCAAAGAAACGGTCAAAGTCCATGGACTTCATATACTCGCTGTTCATCCAGCGCAGCTTGGTCATATCGAATACGGCCGGTGACTTGCTCATGCGGCGGTAGTCGAACTCTTTCACCATCTCCTCCAGGGAGAAGATTTCCCGGTTGTCCTCCGGTGACCAGCCGAGAAGGGCCACGTAGTTCACCACAGCCTCAGCCAGAAAGCCCTGCTCCAACAGGTCCTCAAAGGAGGAATGTCCGCTGCGCTTGCTCAGCTTGTGGTGGTTCTCGTCGGTGATCAGCGGGCAGTGCACGTACACCGGCACTTCCCAGCCAAATGCCTCGTAGAGGCGGTTGTACTTGGGCGAGGAGGACAGATACTCGTTGCCCCGCACCACGTGGGAGATGGACATCAGATGGTCGTCCACCACGTTGGCGAAATTGTAGGTAGGGTAGCCGTCGGACTTGATTAACACCATGTCGTCCAGCTCGGAGTTGTCCACCGTGATATCCCCGTAAATCTCGTCGTTGAAGGTGGTAGTCCCGGTGGTGGGGTTGTTCTGGCGGATCACAAAGGGTTTTCCGGCCTTTAAGTTGGCCTCCACCTCTTCTTTCGACAGGCTCAGGCAGTGCTTGTCATAGCTCATGATCTCCTCGCCGTTCACCGTGCGGCGCAGGCTCTCCAGGCGCTCCGGGGTGCAGAAGCAATAGTAGGCCTCGCCCTTCTCCACCAGCATCTTCGCGTACTCCATGTAGATTCCGGCTTTGTGGCGCTCGCTCTGAACGTAGGGGCCGCAGCCGCCGTCCTTGTCCGGGCCCTCGTCGTGGATCAGACCCGTGTCCTTTAAGGTCTGGTAGATGATCTCCACCGCGCCCTCCACGTAGCGCTCCTGGTCTGTATCTTCAATGCGGAGCAGGAAGTCTCCGCCTTCATGTTTTGCAATCAGATATGCGTACAGCGCCGTTCTCAGATTTCCCACATGCATCCGGCCCGTGGGGCTCGGTGCATACCTTGTCCTAACTCTGTTCATCTCACGATCTCCTATCGTTTTGTTCTGTTTCCATTAACACATTATATAACGCTCCACGAAAAAAGACAATGCCTGATTTTCACCGGCATTGTCTTTTCCGTCACGTTATTTCGGACTGTATTTCAGAGCGGTTCCCGCTTACTTGGACTCTTTTTTGGGAGCCAGATCGCTGGGTTTCATGCTCAGATTGATTCTGCCCATCTTGTCGACCTCGATTACCTTAACCGTAACCTCGTCGCCGATGTTGACCACGTCCTCGACCGTGTTCACGCGCTTCTCAGACAGCTTGGAGATGTGGATCATGCCGTCCTTACCCGGAGCCAGCTCCACAAACGCGCCGAAGTTCATCAGACGCACCACTTTGCCGGTAAAGATCATGCCGGGCTCGATCTCGGTCACAATGCTCTTGATAATCTGAACCGCGCGGTTGATCATCGCCTCGTCGGTGCCGCAGACATTCACGGAACCGTCGTCGTTGATGTCGATCTTCACGCCGGTCTCCTCGATGATCTTGTTGATCACCTTACCCTGCTTGCCGACCACGTCGCCGATCTTCTGGGGATCGATGTTGATCTGCACGATCTTGGGAGCGTAGGGGCTTAAGTGCTTTCTGGGCTCGGAGATCACCGGGCGCATCACGTCGTCCAGGATGTGGATTCTGGCCTCTCTGGTTCTGGTAATCGCCTCCTCGATGATCGGGCGGGTCAGGCCGTGGATCTTGATATCCATCTGGATGGCGGTGATACCCTTCTTGGTACCTGCCACCTTGAAGTCCATGTCGCCGAAGAAATCTTCCAGGCCCTGGATATCGGTCAGAACCAGGTAATCGTCGTCGGTCTCGCCGGTCACCAGACCGCAGGAGATTCCGGCCACCATATCCTTGATCGGCACGCCGGCGGCCATCAGGGACAGAGTGGAGGCGCAGATGCTGGCCTGGGAGGTGGAGCCGTTGGACTCCATGGTCTCAGACACGGTGCGGATGGCGTAGGGGAACTCTTCCTCGGAGGGAAGCACCGGCACCAGCGCGCGCTCCGCTAAAGCGCCATGGCCGATCTCGCGGCGTCCCGGTCCTCTGCTGGGCTTGGTCTCGCCTACGGAGAAGGACGGGAAATTGTAGTGGTGCATATAGCGCTTGCTGGTCTCGTTCTCATCCAGTCCGTCCAGGCGCTGTGCCTCGGACAGGGGAGCCAGGGTACAGGCGTTTAAGATCTGAGTCTGTCCGCGGGTGAACATGCCGGAGCCGTGCACTCTGGGCAGCAGGTCCACTTCCGCGGCCAGGTGGCGGATCTCGGTGATCGCACGGCCGTCGGGACGCTTGTGGTCCTTTAAGATCATCTTGCGGACGGTCTTTTTCTGGTACTGGTAAACCGCCTCGTCGATCAGGCCCAGCCACTCCTCGTTCTCGGCAAACGCCTCCTCAAGGCGCTCGTTGATGGCGCGGATGTTGCCCTCGCGGGTCTGCTTGTCGTCGGTAAATACCGCTTCCTCCATCTCTGCCGGGGGAACCAGCTCCTTGATGGCTGCGAACAGCTCTTCCGGAATTGCGCAGCTCTCGTAGGTGTGCTTTTCCTTGCCGCACTCGGCCACGATGGTGTCGATAAATGCGATGATCTCCTTGTTGACCTGGTCAGCCTTGAAAATGGCCTCGATCATCTTGTCCTCCGGCACCTCATTGGCGCCGGCTTCGATCATAATCACCTTTTCCCGGGTGGAAGCCACGGTCAGGGCCAGATCGCTCACGTGCTTCTGGTCAGCGGTGGGGTTGATGATGAACTCGCCGTCGATCATGCCCACCTGGGTGGTTGCGCAGGGACCGGCGAAGGGGATATCGGAAATGGACGTTGCGATGGCGGAACCCAGCATAGCGGTCAGCTCAGGGCTGCAGTTGGGGTCCACGGACATCACGATGTTGTCCAGCGTCACGTCGTTGCGGTAATCCTTGGGGAACAGGGGACGCATGGGGCGGTCGATCACGCGGGCGGTCAGCACTGCGTTCTCGGAAGCCTTTCCCTCTCTCTTGTTGAAGCCGCCGGGAATCTTACCCACGGCGTAAAGCTTCTCCTCGAACTCCACGCTCAGGGGGAAGAAATCGATGCCCTCTCTGGGTTTGGTGGAAGCGGTTGCGGTGGACAGCACCACTGTGTCGCCATAGTGCATAAAAACGGCGCCGTTCGCCTGGGCAGCCACTCTGCCTACCTCTACGGTCAGCTTGCGCCCTGCCAGGTCCATACTGTAACTTTTGAACATATGGTTATCTCCTTTTCTTTGAAATCATATCTTACACTGGCAGAAGACGCCGAAACTACTGATCTGTCCGCAAATCGCCGTTTTACGGCCACATCAGCGGTCTCGGGGTAATTCCTCTGCCAGAGAGAATGCAAAACTAAATCGTCCCTTGTCCGTATCCGCCGGGCTTTGCCGCCGCCTGAGCGCTCCGCAAAGGCCGCCGCGCGGGGATGAAGGGAACAGTAACTGCAAATATAGGGTGGAGCTCTGAAAACTCCACCCTAACGTTTGAAATTACTTTCTGATGCCTAATTTCTCAATTAAAGCACGGTAGCCTTCCAGGTCGGTCTTCTTTAAATAGTCCAGAAGTCCTCTTCTCTGTCCAACCATCATCAGAAGTCCTCTTCTGGAGTGATGATCTTTCTTGTTGTCCTGTAAGTGCTGGGTCAGCTCGGCAATTCTGGCGGTCAGGATCGCGATCTGTACCTCAGGTGAACCGGTATCTCCGGGCTTGCGGCCATACTCCGCGATGATCTGTGCTTTCTTTTCCTTAGAAATCATGATGTTTCCTCCTAAATTAAAATTAGTCTTACCGTAAACCAGGCCGTCGGCTGGAGTCACCGGACAACCGGGCATCGGCGTCATTTCATACCGATTCAGTATATCACACTCCGGTTCGGTTGTAAACCGGATTTTTGAGTAATTGAAAAACTTTGAAAAACATTAACAGGATTTCCATTTTTGAGTTTCTTATACCACTGTGTCCAACTTTTCCCCACATCACTTCCCATCTGATTTGAACCTTTACAATAACCGCGATTATGTTGTATTGTTCTCTATTATCGATAACGAGGGGGAGATTATTTTTTCCCCGCATCCGCGTAATATTTTTCAGCCGGGTAACGTCCGTTCTGCTGTCCCGCCGGTACTGCCGGCCTCAGGGCCCGCCGGTCCGGCGGGAATCCCGCCTTCGGTCCGCTCCCGCTCCTCCCGCCCCGCCATGCGCCGCACAAGCAGCAGGGTGATTCCCAGGCAGGCCGCTTCGGACACCGTGGGCGCCCACCAGATGCCCTCGCCTCCGAACAGGGCGATGCAGCCGGCCAGGGCTGCAAACAGGATCACCACGCCGCGTCCCAGGGAGATGACCAGGGATTCTTTTGGCCGCTCAACCGCCGTGAAATATCCGGATCCCACCACGTTAAAGCCCACGATCAGGAAGGAGACGCTGAAGATCCGAAACACCGACGCGGAATAGACCCGCAATCCGGTCAGCTCCTTTGAAATAAAGACATTGACCAACAGCTGCGCCCCGCCCATGCAGGCAAGAAACGCGGCCCCGGCCAGGCCCACGGTGGCGGCCAGGGAGTAGCGCAGCAGCTTTTTGCAGACCTTATGATCCTGTTTCCCGTAGTAGAAGCTGATGAGCGGCTGGATGCCCTGGCTGATGCCCGCCATGGACATGACCACGATCATATTGACATAGGCGATGATGGTATAGCTCACCACGCCCTGCTCCCCGATGTAGCGCAGAATGGCGTGGTTGAACATGAGCACCGTGATTCCCGCCGACAGCTCGGTGAGGCCGGAGGACAGTCCGATCTTCACCACCCGGCCCAGCTGCCCGAAATCCCAGCGCGGTTTTGCAAACCGGATGACGGCCTTTGGCCCGAGGAAATGCTTCAGGTATAAAAAGACCGGGATCATCTGGGAGATGCCCGTGGCCACCCCTGCGCCGGCCACTCCCCAGTGGAACACCATGACGAACAGGTAATCCAGAATGCAGTTGATCACAGCGCCCAGGGAGACCACGATGGTGGCGAACCTGGGGTAGCCGTCGGTTTTCACCAGCGTCTCAAAGGTGTAGGAGAGGATGAAACACCAGGCAAAGGGAAGAATGGACAGGATGTAATGGCGCGCATACTCCATGGTGGCCTCCGTGGCCCCCAGAAACCGGACCGCGGAGTTCACTCCCAGCCACATCACCACGGTGATCAACAGGGACACCGCCGCAGAAACAATTAGGTTCTGGGTGTTGGCCTGGTTGGCCTCCAGGTGTTTTCCCTGTCCCAGGTAGATGGCCACAATGGTGGACGTGCCCACTGCGAAGAGAATGGACACGGAAAACAAAAAGTTCACAAAGGGCGAGACAATGTTCACCGCTGCCAACGCCGACTCGGACACGCCCCTCGCCACAAACATGCCGTCCACCATGGTGTACAGCGCAAAGATCCACTGGGCCACCACCGACGGCCAGACAAATCTCCAGAAATTTTTCTTCAGTGAAATACCTTCGAAATTCATAAAATTCCCCCTTTTATTTCAACACGGCCAGCGCGGATGACTCCGTTTTGACAACCGCCGTTGCAATTTCAGTATAAACCTTGGTATAATACCAAGGTATACAGCAAAATTTGCCAGATTTAGGGGGAATTCCATGTCTACATATTATAAAATCGGTGAGATCGCGGCCTTATACGGCATCAGCACGGATATTCTGCGCTATTACGAGGAGCTTGGCATCCTGGTGCCCCGGCGGGCGCCAAACGGATACCGGATCTACCGCACCGAGGATCTGTGGTGTCTGAATGTGATCCGCGACCTGAGGGATTTGGGATTTTCCATGGACCAGATCCGGTCCTATATTGAGAACAGAAGCGTGGGCTCCACCCTGGAGCTGTTTCAGCAGGAGCTGTGCCTGATCGACCAGCAGATCGCCCGGCTTCAGGAGCTGCGGGACAACATTATCACCCGCCGCGAGACCATCGCCCAGGCAGTCCGGCTGCCACTGGGGACGATTTCGTTAAAAACGCTGCCCGGACGGCCCTGCCACCGGATCATGCAGAGCTATGAGACGGACGAGGAGATGGATGTCCTCATCAAGCAGCTGGTGGCGTTTGAGCCGGACCGCCAGTATATTATCGGCAACAACCAGATGGGCTCCTTCCTGAACCTGTCCGACGCGCTGGACGGGCGCTGCCAGCAGTATGAGGCGGTGTTCCTCCTCCACCCGGAGGGAGAGCATTCCATCGAGGCGGGGACCTATCTGTCCGTCTGTTACAGCGGCAGTTTCCGGCAGACCCGCCGGTTCGTGCCCCAGCTCCTGCAGTATGCCCGGGACCACGGCATGGCGGCCTGCGAGCCCCTGCTGGAGCTGCTCTGGATCGACAACCACACCACCAAACATGTGGAGGAGCAGGTGACGGAGCTTCAGTTGAAAGTTGAACTGGCCTAGAGAGGCAGGGACACGCTTAGAGTTTTCTCGGATTGCACAGATATGCACCGGTCCGCTCAGATATCCTCCATCCCGCACAGCCTGTCCGCCCCAAGCTCCGCCAAAATACGGTTTTTTTCATTCATTGCTCCGAAATGGGCCGGGCAGCAGATCACCCGGCCGCAGGCTTGCAGCACTTCGGCAGCCCGGGCAAACGCCTCCTCTCCGATGGGTTCGAAGGCGCGCTCTCCGATCAGGCGGGAGGCCAGGGCCTTTGCCACCGGATAATCGATGTCATTTTCATGGAGCACTCCGGCTGCAAAGGGAATTCCCCTGCGCTGGAGCCTGCGGTAAACGGGGATTCCGCTGCCGTTTCCCCCGATGACAAAAACCTGGGGGGACCCCTGTGCCGGTTCCATTTCCAGGCAGCCCAGCTCCGCCTGGTAGCTGCCCTTGGTAATTCCGTAGAGCCTGGTAATGTATGTGGAGGTGAAGATTTCCTCCGGGACGCCGCAGCGCTCGATGGAGTTTCCGTTGACGCAGACAATGTAATCGGAAATCTTCTGCGCCAGGTCCAGCTCGTGGAGGGACATCAGCACCGCAACCCGTTTCCGGTGTACCAAATCCTTCAGAATGGTGAGTAATTCCAGCTTGTGCCGGATGTCCAGAAACGACGTGGGCTCGTCCAACACAATGGCCTCCGGCTCCTGGCAGACGGCGCGGGCCAGGAGCACGCGCTGCTTCTGGCCATCGCTGACCTCCGTGAAAAACCGCCCGGCCAGCTCGCCCGCGTGCACCAGCTCCAGGGCCTCCCGCACCTTTCTCCGGTCCCCGGCGCCAAGAATCCCCATCCGGCCCGTGTAGGGATAGCGGCCCGTGCCCACCACGTCCTCGCAGGTCATTAGCTCCGGGTGGATCCGCTCTGTCATCAGGATCGCCATGCGCCTGGCGATCTCCTTCTCCGGCATGTCCTGCATCCGGGCGCCGTCCAGATAGACCGCGCCGCCCAACAGGTTTAGCTGCCGGATCACGCTCTTTAAAATCGTGGATTTTCCCGCTCCGTTCGGCCCGATAAGAGTCACGATCTCCCCCGGCCTGACGTGGAGTTCAATCTGCCGGATGAGAGGAACGCTCCCGTAGCCCACATCCATCTGTTCCGTGTAAATGTAATCGCCCGTCATGTATTCCGCCTCCTCACTGCATGTTCCTTCTGCCGCGCACCATCATATAAATGACGATGGGCGCGCCAAACACCGCTGTGACCGAGCTGATCCCAAGCTCTGTTGGGGCGAACACCGTCCTCGCGATCAGATCGCAGAACAGGCAGAACACCGCCCCGCCCAGAAAACAGCCCGGGATCAAAAGCAGCGGTTTTGCGGTCCCGAACAGGCTTTTCACCAGATGGGGAACCGCGATGCCCACAAAGGAAATGGGACCGGCAAAGGCGGTCACGCAGGCCGAGAGCAGGCTGGAGAGTAAGATCAGCTCCACCCGAAACCGCAGGATGTTCACGCCCATGTTTTGGGCGTAGACCTCTCCCATCTGATAAGCCCCGATGGGCTTGGCCAGCAGAAATACCAGAACGAGGGAAAGAAACGTCACCGCTGACATTACCCGGATGTTCTCCCAGGACATTCCTGAAAAACTGCCCATGGACCAGTTGTGCAGGTTCACAATGTTGGCGTCGTCCGCAAAGGTGACCATAAAATCCGTGACCGCGGAGCAGATGTAGCCGATCATCACGCCGCAGATCACCAGCATGGACATCTTCTTCACCTTTCCGGAGATCAGCAGCACGAACCCCATGGAGATCATGGCCCCCGCAAAGGCCGCCAGGATCATTCCCCCGGAGCCCATGGGCAGGCCGCGGCTTAAAAACGCGATCATCACCAGCGAGACCACCAGCTTTGCGCCCGAGGAGATGCCCAGCACAAAGGGACCGGCAATGGGGTTGGCGAAAAAGGTCTGCAGCAGAAAGCCGGACACCGACAGGCCGCCGCCCAGGATCGCCGCCGCCAGAATCCGCGGAAAACGGATATCCCAGACAATGCGCTGGGCAGTCTCTTCCCCGGCCCGCCGGAACAGAACCCGGCCGATCTCCCTTACGGACAGGGACACGCTTCCGGAATTGAGATTCCAGATCATTAACATACACATCAAAGCTGCCAGCACGGCAAATGAGAGGCCGTGCCTCAGGCAGGATCGTTTTGTCATAAAGATTGCTCCTATCTGTTCGCGCTCTGCATCAGCGCAGAGGGTAGATGTAGGTCATTTCCGACGGATCCGGGTCCTCCTCCGTGAGCATCCGGTGGATGTCCAGGATCATTGTTCCCAGCCCCATACTTTCCTGAAACAGATTTTTTTCCGTGCACCACACATGGCCTTCCTTTACCGCTTTAAAATCGGCCAGAAGGCTGCTCCTGGCCAGCAGCGCATCTAGGGATTTCAGCTCCCCGTCGATGGTGCTGTTGTAAATGATGTAGTCCGCGTCCCTGGCCGCGGCATAGAAGGCTTCCATCTGCATGTTCATGGTGGACAGGGCGTTTTCCGGTTCCGCAGAATTCTGGGGCGCGTAAGTTCCACCGGCCAGCTCGATCATTTTTGCCACGTAGTCGCCGGGTTTTCTCACATTGACGTACCCGTTGGAGCTGACATAGAAAAATGCCACGGTTTTGCCCGTCGGCTCCTGTCCCATCACGGCGTTCAGCGCGCTCATCTGCCGGTCAAACAGCTCCCCTGCCATTTCCTCCCGGCCAAGCAGCACCGCGTACAGCTTCAGCCATTCCATCCGTCCCAGGGGATGGCTCTCATAGCTGGACCGCTCCACCAGCACGGGGATGCCCAGCGTTTCCAACTGCTCCTTCACCTCCGGGGAGTGATAGATCATGGTGGACTCCACGGCCAGATCGCAGGATTTGGAAAGGATCAGCTCGTAGTCCGGGGCGTTGTATTTACCCGCGTAGGACATGGCTCCGCTCTCGATGGCCTGACGGGCTTCCCTGATGTACCAGCCGGAGGCGTCCGTGCCGGACAGGGTGATCTGGTCCACGGCGTCCAGGCTGCAAAACAGGTCCATGGCCGAGGTTGCCACCAGGTAAATGTTGTTCAACGGGCGGCGGATCACGGTCACACCGTCCGGGAGGCCGCCCGGAACCGCCTCTCCCTCCGGAACTACAAGATAACGGTTGTCGTCCGCGATTGTAATCATGGCAAAGCCGTTGTCGTAGTAATCCACGGAAAACTGGTCGGCGTAGAGGAGTTCCATGCTGTGGTCGATCCGCATGTCGGACCAGTTTTGGGGCGTGGAGGGGGCAGGCGAGGCGACTTTACCGGAAGCCGCTGCACCGCCGGATGATGGGGGCGCGGCAGCGCCAGGTATGGGGGCGATGGCTGAGGCATCGGAGCCGGTTCCCGCTAAGCCGCTCTCCCGTTCCGATACCGGGCGCTCCGGGCCTGCGTTTTTCCCCGCTTGGCCGGAGCAGCCGCTGGCCGCGGCGGCAAACAGCGCGGCGGCGATTATGATTGTAAATTTTTTACATTTCATCGTCAATCCACCCGCTTCAGTGTGGCGGAGTCAAAGGTCAGCGTGTATTCGATCTCGTGGGGCTGGCTCATGGCGATGGTGTCCGCGATCACCGGCATTCTCCAGTCAAACCCGGTCACCGGAATTTCAAACGTGGAATTGCCCCCGGTGGCGGCCAGGCCGTATTTCTCTCCGTCCACTTTCATGTAATCGTAGTTTGCGCTGCCCCAGACAATGGTGGCGGTAACATTTTTATTCTCCACCCGCAGCGTGGCGGGCGACTCCACCGCTGCCCGCCCGGAACCGCCGTCCAGCCTGACCTCACAGGTGTAAACGCCGTCCTCCAGCTTCAGGCTCTCCGCAGTGACGATTTTCCCATCCGCAAATGCTTCGGCCGGCAGGGAGTCCGCCCGGAATACCAGCTCCCGGTCATACCATTTCTCTTTCTTCTTGCTGAAGGCGCTGCAATCGATTCCCATGTCCAGCGCTTCCACCGGAACCGCGTAGGTGTAAGCGCCGTCCGCTGTCTCCACATATGGAATGCAGTCCGCTTCGGAAGCCTGCGCCGCCTCCTCCCCGGTTCCCATGAACAGCTTTAAATATCCGGTCCCGCTGGTAGCCATGACCGCGCTCATGACGCCGTCCTTCACCGTCAGCTGGCAGGACGTGATTCGGAACATGCTGGAGCTGGAATCCACTTTTATAGGGTAAACGCCGTCCTTTATTTCCGTCCCATAAACCGGCACCATTCCCGCTTCCACTACATTTTTAGGGCTGACCGTCTCATTTTCCGATGCCACCTGTCCGCCGGGGGCAGCGCTTGTGTTCTGTCCGCCGGGGGCCTCCGAATGATCCGGCACTCCGGCTGTGGTCCCTGCCACCTCTGCCGTCTCCGCGGACGCGGTCGTCCCGGCCGTACCCGCGGCTTTGCCGCCACAGCCGCCTGCCATCAGAACAGCGGCAAGAATGGCAGCGGATAAACATATTTTATGTATGCGCATTTTTATTTTACCTTCAAAAGGGCGATCAGCACATTTCCCCGACCGCCCCATCTTTCTTTTTTATTTACTTCGCCGGAACTTAAGCCCCGCCGAGGGCGTATTCCGGCCAATCAACTGCCGGGAAATATGCTACTTTGCCAGACTGTCCACAGCCGCCCTGGCGTGCTCCACAAAGATCTGCTGAATTCCCTCCATTTCGCCCAGACCGCGGACTAGACAGGTCACCTCATATCCGGCGTTCTCAAAGGTTGTTTTCCAGGAGTCCTCCTCGTCGCCTGCCATGTCGTTGTTGGCGTGATCGCCCGCAACAATCATGAGCGGCTCCAGAACCACTCGCTTGTAATCGCCGGCCTGAACCATGGCCAGCACGTCGTCCAGACTGGGGGCCGCCTCAACGGTTCCCACATAATAATTTTTATAACCGGCCTCGGTCAGCATTTCCTGCATCTTGGAGTACACCTGGTTGGACTCCGCCTCCGTGCCGTGACCCATAAAGCAGATCGCGGTCTCGCCGTCGTCGTACTGAGCGGTGGCTTCCGTGATCACCTTGATCACCGCCTTAAAGTCGTCCTCAGAGGTCAATAGCGGCTGGCCCACAGCCACCTGGTCAAAGGCGTCGGAATACTCCGCCACCTCGTTCACAAGGTCCGTGTACTCCAGACCGTTCATCAGATGGGTCGGCTGGATTACCAGATTCTTAACTCCATTTTTTTCCGCCCGCGCAAGGGCCTCCCCCACATTGTCGATGGCGATGTTGTCCCGCGTTTTCACGTGGTCGATGATAATCTGGCTGGTGAAGCCTCTCCTCACGGAGTAATCCGGAAACGCTTTCTCAATGGCCTCCTCGATGGCTCCGATGGTCAGCCGCCGGTTATCATTGTAGCTGGTGCCGAAACTGACGACCATCAGCTCATTCTCACCAATATCATCCTGATTTCTCACATTGTCCCTGGACGCATCTCCCGTATCGTAGTTCTCCTCGTCCATTTCCTCCGCTGCCGCAGTTGTCTCCGCCATGGTTGTCTCCTCCGCTGTGGTCTCCGCCTCTGTGGTTTTTGCAGAAGTCTCCGCCTCGGACTCTGCCGCGCTCTCCTTCTGTCCGCCGGAGCAGCCCGCCACCATCACCGCCGACAGCGCTGCTGCCGCAAATACGACCGCCAGTTTGTTCAGTCTCATCTTCTTTTCCTCCTTTTTTAGACGCCATATCGCTGCGTAAAAGGTAGGGGAATATGCCATCTGTCTGCATTGGAGGATGTGTCTCAAACTGGCGGGGGGCGCTGGGCAGAGCCGTAAAGCGGTTGCGCAATGCCATAGGCTGCCGCGAAATGCCGCAGAGCTGCCGCACAGTGCCATGGGCTACCGCGAAATGCCACGGAGCTGCCGCACTATGCCACGGAACTGCCGCGCAACGCCATGGGCCGCCGTGCAGCTCCTGTCTCTCAGGGACGCACTGTCCCCGGAGCTAAATCCGTCACCGTTTGAGTCAGAGACCTGCGGCGGTAAACCGCAGACCGGCACAACCAATTACTCGTGATTTGGAACTTCTATTCCCGTACCAACAGCCGGCAGGTTTCCTGACTTGCAGATCCGCGCGCAATGACCGCCTTCCCAATTCCGTTGGAATCAGTGACTGTCCATGACAATGGCCATGCACTCCCTGCTTACAGTGACGAGATCGTACAGGATTTTCACCTGTTTCCCTTTTACCCGCGTCCGCAAAGCGGACCTCGGCACCAGCTGCTCTTTACCCGATATGTTCTATATCCTATCACTGAATGGCGGAAAATGCAATAAATTCCATCTGTTGTCCCTGTATTTCCCCGCATAACGGCACGACTTGCAAAAACAGCCGCGGGAGACAACATAGCTGCCGTTCCCGCGACTGTTCTTCGAATAAAACCCTAATCAGAGTTCCTTATTTTTCCAAATAATATCCCGACACGCTCCAGCCGTTCTCCTCCCGCACCAGCTCAACGCCAAGATAGCTGTAAGAGTCCTCGCCCGCCACCCGGTACTCGCACTGGACCTCCAGCTGGTCCCGGTTTTCTGTGCCGCTCAAATCTCCTTTGATCTGAAACGCGTCCAGCCGGTCCCAGAGCTGCTCTCCGGCTCCCGCAATCTTCTTGGCCGCGCTTCCGGTCATGACCCGGGCCATGGCCGCGGGGTCGTCCTGGAAATACGCCTGAGCAAATTCCCCGACCACTGCCTTGACCGCCTCTGCCTCCGAATCCTCCGCCCCGTCTTCCGCACGCTCCGCCTTCGCTTCCGACAATTCCGCTTCCGGTAATTCCGTCTCCGCACTCTCCGCTTCTCCCGACGCCGGCGTCACCCCCTCGTTCCCTTCATTCGCCCCGTCAACTTGTGCATCATCCGCCGCTTCCACCGCGCCGCTCCACCCGGTGGGCACCCAGATTCCGTCAGCGCCAAAGGGGCGCTCCATCCGGATCACAACGCCGCTTCCATCCCGGAACTCATATGTAACCGAGGACTGATCCCCAACCGTTTCGGCGGCAGCGCTCCCGCCCTCCAGATTCAGCAAATAGGGGCCTGCCGTCTCCGGCGCAGCTAAAAACGCCATAACCGGATCGCCTTTTACATTCTCATTGAGGGCAGCTCCCATGCCGTTGGTCCGGTAATCCAAGGGCGTCCCTTCAATCCCCTGCCCGTAGGCAGCCTCAAATTCCGTCAGGCCGGAAACCGCGTCAAAAATCGAAAGGGCTTCCCGTTCCACATAGTAAATCCCATCGGACTTCTCCCATTCCAGGGTTTCCTTCCACACCCAAAGGTGGGGCTCCGACGTCATAGCGTAGTAAGTAATCTGAGCTCGCGTGCCCTCCACCTGAATGTCGTACCGCCCGTCCATGGGCCAGGGGCTGGACCAGCCGAAGCCCAGGTAGTTCCCGCTCTCATCCGTACTCACCGGCTCCATCTCATAAAAACCGGCCTGGCGTTCCGGGCTGTACAGACCAGCCAGGGCCCGCCCGTCCCGGCTGCAGAAATACTCCGCCCACAGCCCGGTCCGCTTCTGCACACCCTGGGCGGCTCTGCCGGTATAGGTGCAGGCGATCAACGCCGCGGAGACCGCCAGAATCAAAGCGGCTGTGAGCGCCGTCGTCCTGGGGCGTGCCGCCAGCAGCGTGATGCGCTCCTTCATGGTCTTGCGGCCAAACACGAAATCCGCGGAAATGCAGAACAAGTCGGAGAACGCCCGTTTTCCGGCCGTCAGGGCGATCAGCGTCCGGCCGTAGTCAAACCGCGCTTCTTCTCCCAGCCGCTTCACCGCCGCCTCGTCGCAGGCCAGCTCGCAGTCGCGCTTGGACAGATAGGCGGCCAGAAGCACAAAGGGATTGATCCAGTACGCGCAGACCAGCATGCAGCGCAGCGCTCCCCACACCGGATCCAGGTGGCGGGCATGGCACGTCTCATGGATCAGAATATGTTTCATCTGCTCCGGTTCCGCCTCCAGATCTTCGGGCAGATAAATGGACTGCTCGCCCAAAAACATCACCAGACACGGCGACCGCAGATCCGGCGCGCGGTAGACCGGCAGATGGGTAACGCCGTAGACTGCGCCCCGGCAGCGCACCCTGGTCCGCCGAAGTCTGGCCGCGAAATGAAAATTCACCCACAAAATCCACACCAGCAGCACCGCGCTCCCGGTCAGCCAGACCGCCAGAAACACCAACTGCCAGTCCACCCCCACCAGCTTCTGGGGCAGCGTACTGGGATTGACGTATCCCCTGACCCGGCCGGTGAGAATATTGTCCACAAGCGGCTCCATTTCCGTGCCCGCAATCACCTGCTCGTGTAGGCGGTCCACCGCGTTCATCACGCTGAAGGAGCTTCTCAGCGTTTTCAGCCACCGGTCCGCGGGGTAAAACAGCGGCATCAAAAGGCGCAGCGCCGGCAGTCCCCACATGGCGTACATAATCCTGGGGCTAATCCGCCCGCTAAACAGCAGGCGGCAAGCGCAGATTCCCGCAATCAACGCGGATGATGTAATCAGAGTTTCAACCATTCCGCCCCTCCTCCGCCTTTTTCAGAATCTCTTTCAGTTCCTCGATCTCCCGGTCCGAGAGCGACCGGCTGTTCACCATGGCGTCCACCATCAGTCCCAGGCTGCCGTTGTACACCCGATTCAAAAATCCCCGGGTTTCCTCCAGCGCCGTATCCTCCCGGGAAACCGCGGGGTAAAACTGTTTGGCCCGCTCCCCCTCCTCGTGGCGCACCACCCCTTTGGCTTCCAGGCGCTTCAGCATGGTGATAATCACGTTCTTTCCCCACCCGGTGTTCTCCTCCAGCGCCTTGGTGAGCTGTGTGATGGTTTTGGGCGGTTCCTCCCAAAGCGCATCCATTAATTTCCACTCCGTCTCCGACAAACCGATTTTTTTCATGGCGTTTTCTCCCGTTCAAACTTCCAAATTAGTATACATTTGTATACCTCTATTATAGGACAGCAAAAACGGTCTGTCAACCAATTCCGCAGCAACGGCCATTGCAGCAGCCAAAAAGACGCGGGGCCTCAATCGACCTCACGTCTCTTTGTTCTGACTATTTACTTAATTAAAACCGTCCGCCTGCCGCGATATTGCCTGCACCGTATACACGTCCTCTTCTCCCCTGAAATACTTCTCAAGCACCTGCCGGAATACGGGCTCACGGCTCACCAGGCTGAACAGCGTCATCGAGGACTTCAGCTTTAAGTCGTCCGGCCAGCCCATGACCGCTGTGGCATCGGAGGACTCCAGCTTCAGCAGTTCTGAGGATATCTCCAACAGGCGTTTTCCCAAAACCGGGTGAGCCAGGTACGCCTCCGCCTCAGCGCGGTCTCTGATCGCGTAATACCGGGCGGTCTGGCTGTGCCCCAACCCGCTCAGCTGTGGAAAAATATACCACATCCAATGGCTTGTCTTGCGGCCGCTCTTGATATCCCGCAAGGCACGGGCATAACTGTCCGCCTGGGCCTGCACAAAACGCTCCAATCCGTCCAAATTTTTATCCTCCTGCAAGCTGCCTATTTCAGCCGGCTGCCGTCCTTGAACGCATTGCCGACCTTTTCGCCAAGCTTCAGGTAGGCGTTGTTGAAGGGGTCAAAGGTGATGGGACAAAGCTTTTCGGGATCGACCTTTCCCGCCTCGTTCAGAATCCGCTCGTCCGCGCTGACGTTGACAATCTCGCCAAACAGATGGCCGGTGGCGGGATCATAACTCAAAAGCCTGCACTCCAGGGACAGGGGCAGCTCGTCGATCAGCGGGGCGTCCACCAGCTCGCTTTTGGTGGTGTGAAATCCGGCTCTGGCCAGCTTATCCGGCACGTCGTTGGCCGACACCAGTCCCAGGTAATCGCACTCCGTCACATGGGCCTCGTCCGCCATGCTGACCGTGAACGCGCCCCGGGCCAGAATATTTTTCACCGTCTTGTGGCCCTTGCTCAGGCACATGCCGATCTCCGTGGTGTCGCTGATCCCGCCCCAGGCCGCGTTCATGGCGTCCGGGGTTCCGTCCTCGCCGTAGGTGGCTACAATGAGCACCGGCTGCGGGTACAGGTAGGGTTTTGCTCCGAAGTTCTTTCTCATTTCCAATACCTCCTCGTGTTGTTCAACTTTACTTTTTACAATTCAGGTAATATGATACTTTGTCACCAGCCGCCAGGCTGATGATAAGGGCTACGTTTCCTTAATTATACTACAAATCCATGAGGCGTACCACTGGTATTTGTCAGGTAGGTACTGAGGTGTGTGTCTACGCACTCCCTGATATCATTGGCAATTCTTTTTGCACGTGTTTCCTTGATCCCGATTTCTCCCGCAATCGCCAGTATCTCCCCCATTCCTGGATTTACCCCGTTTCCAAATACAGTCGTTGCATGCTCTCCTCCGATGGAGCTGCTGTATGTCAGATCGTAAGCCGGAGACAAACGCCAGCGGTCTTCTTCCTCGCTGTACAGAAAGGAAAAGTTCCTGGAATGATCATCTCTGTTGTGCGCAAATATGTTGAAGCACATCAGGCGGAACAGCTTTTCTACTTCCCCAAAGTCTTTTGTCAGCTCCAAAGTCAGTTTCATTAGAATACTATAATCCAGATTGGGAATCCGATGGGAAGTTTCCAGCAATCCGCTGACCGATATCATGGGGATTTTCTGAATCCCCCCATCTATTTCAGAAGTATTCGTCCTGTCAAAACGTTTCGTTCCAAAATATCCGGCACATTGCTTTGAAGAAAACAGCCGGGTCTCAGTCATTTCAATTCCACATTGCTTTGCACAGAGAGAGTAATTATATTCCTGCTTTCCCAGTTCCGGGTCATCCCTATGGGATGGAAATTTAATGATCCATTCTTCACCGTCTATCTGGGTAAATATCTTGGGCCTGGCGCCTCCCGAAGAGCCTCCCATCACAAACAGTTCATCCAGATGATCTGAGGACTGTCTTTTTAGAATTTTGGCGCACTCCTCCGCCATCCTGTCTAAATCCTGACAAACCTCGTCACTTCCAAAATGGTAATCCGGCTCGTATGACAGGGCACCCATTCCCGTCGCACCCACAATCGCCAAACGTTCTAAATTCCCTAATGTTTTGGGATCTACATGATTCTTCTGCATAAAGCGGTCCACCAACAGCCTTCCCCAGCCATCGGGCAGGCTGTCCGCAAATACTCCGAAAATCCCTTCAAACGGATCTATTTTCGGAATAAATACTTTCTGTTCCAAGGGCAGGGAAAATGGGCTGATTGCAAAACCATCAATCAGCCACTCTTTGTCATATTCGAACGCGGCAGACCGTTCTTTGTACAACGCCATGGTACCCACTTTTCGTCCCCGGCAATATACATTTAGATGATTAATTGTTCTCACGAATGATCTCCTCAATGGACGCCGGAGGAATATCCTCAAATAAGCACTCCAGCTGATCACTGATATCCAGCGCTATGGCAATTTTAATCAGAGACAGCAGCGATATCTCACCGCTCTGCTCAAACCGCTTCACAGACCCCAGGCTTACTCCTGACTTCTCGCTCAGTTTTATCTGTGACACTTTCTTTCTCTTGCGGATATCGCGGATCCGGCTCGACAGGAGACGCGCGGTCTCTGCGGGTGTTTTTTGTTTTAAAAATGATAGATTCATAGATCATATTTTAGCCCAAATCAGCTAGATTTGCAAGTTTTAGCATATATATTAGCCTATTTTTTCGCATTTTCTTTTTCCAATTCATCCATCGCATTCCCGCACCGCCGGTACCCCAACGCACAAAAATGCCGCCACCAGCACCAGCGCGCCCGCAATCAGAAACCATTTCTCAACCCCATACCGCTCCGCAAACGCGCCGGAGACCACCAGTCCCAACGGCCCGCTGAGCAGCCGGATGCTGGAGGACAGGGACAACACCCGGCCCAGGTAGCGGTCCTCGAAGTTGCTCTGAAGGAGCGGCGTGTACATCCCCCAGTAAAATGGACCGGACACGCCCATGAGCCAGGAACAGGCGGCGAACAGCCAGAAACCGCCGGGCGGCAGCATGCCGGAGATAAATAAGCTGAAGCTCATGAGAAGGAACGAACCAACAATGGTGTAGACCCTGTTTTTCGTCCCTCCCCATCTCGACAGCACCAGGGAACCGAACAGCAGGCCTACGGAGAATACCACCTCCACGATGCTGGCGTTTGTGCTGGTGCCGTTGAAATAGGACATGCTCATCAGGGGAAACAGGGCACTGGTGGGCATCAGCGCCAGGGTGTACAGGCTGCCGATCAAAACCAGCCCCAGCATCCCCTTGTTGGTCTGAAGAATCCGAAATCCCTCCATCGCCTCCCGCAGCACCCGCACGCTGCCGCTGTTCTCATCCCGCTGCAATTCAGGTATTACGGCGATTCCCAGGGTAAACACCGCGATCAGCGCGCCGATGACGTCCAGAAAAACGATTCCACTTAAGCTCCAGGAGCTGTAGAGCACAGCCGCCACCGCCGGGCTTAAAATCTGGGATACGGACTCCAGGGCCTGGGAGTAACCGGAACACCTGGTCAGCTGGTCCGGCGGCACGATCTGGGGCGTGACCGCCTGCAGGCACGGCGTGTGGAAGGCGGCGCCCACAGAGCGGAGCAGCAGCACGACAAGAATCAGCTCCGTGGACAGCGCCCCCATCCATCCCGCCGCCACCATGACAAAGCTGGCCGCGGAGATCAGCAGGTCCGAGATGATCATGATCCGCTTTCGGCTGTACCGGTCGATGAACACTCCGATAAACGGCCCCAGCACGCCCTGGGGCAGAAAGCCCATCATCATGGCGATGGTCAGCACCATGGCAGAGCCGGTTTGGTCCGTCAGATACCACACGATAGCGAACTGGAGGACAGAGCTTGAGAACTGTGAAAAAGCCTGGCCGGTCCAGATGGTGAAGAAATTTTGTTTCCAGTTAGTTGATGCGGTGTTCATTTTGATTCTCCCAACTTGTAGTCATTGTCCTATCAATCAATAAACCTGATTGACGGCTTATATGTACATGTACTCCGCTTTTCGAAATCATATTCATACAACTGGCATTTTCCAAATCCCATTGAATTTTGTCCCAGAAAAAACATAAATCCATTGGGCGCGGAAGCAAAAATATGCAGCGTTGCACGCCGTTCGTCAATCCTCCTGCCTGCGATCGCCTTGTATATCTGATTGGCCAGCAGCATGGCATGTGTGCCGTCTGCGATCGAAAAGTTTGTGGCTCCGTGAACAGGCAGCATACAGTTCACAATTCGGCCAATCTGCAAATTAGCTTCATCCATGTACTGGACCACTTCGTTGTATATATCGCGTGTGACATTTAAAACCAATGCGGAATCCGATTGATTCTCCTGATACACCTCCTGGCGTATCTCCCACTCTGAGTATTCCCGACCGGAAAATGGCTTTATATTCCAAAGCTCGATGCCGTTTATGGCAGTCTTCTGCATCGGAAAAATGTTGATTCCCGACTTACTGTTCAAGAGCCTTCCCGCCGCAAACGCAATCGAACAATGTGCTGCCATATACAATTCATAGGCCTGTTCCCGATTCACTCTGGAAAGCAAAAATTCTTTTATTTTGCCATAAATGTCCCGGTTCCAGTCATATTCAGCTTTTAGGTTCCGACCCTGAAATTTATCTGTGAACGATAAATATCTCCCGGATGTTTTCCCCGCCTCGTCCACGTCATCTGGATAGCTGTTAATCCAGATGGCAGTCCGTTTTGGCGCATATTGATCCGCAACCAGACGAATCCTCTTTTCCAATCGTTCCTCGAATTCATTCCTGGCGATACCTTTCCCATCTGTCGAGGAAATCATATGATCATTTTCAATCGCCGCAGCGATGAAGTCGATCTGGTCGAATAACATCATTTGACCTTTGGTTGAAATATAACGGTGCAACGAGTCCCGCACGATTTGCTGAAATCTGTTCTTATCAAAGGGGATCGCATCAATCTTTACTTCCCGGTGATCGAGTAAACCCATATCAAAACCTTTCAGCGATTTCTCCATCTCCTGATCCGTTTTTTGCTCATAATACTTTTTGACAGATTTGATAAATACATTCGCCGCCTTATCGCAATGTCCGATTAGAAATAACTCATAAGCCGGACTCTCTGCATCCGAGATCAAATCACGCAGCCATTTCTGCACATTTGATTTCGTAAATATATTAACCGTCGATTTTACTTGTATACACTTAATCAGCCGATTCTGCCTTTCCAGCGCAATATCAACCTTATCCCCTTTCGTCGGGTATTCAACGTATATTTTGTCCCAAGCATTGCCGTCTGTCAGCGCTTCTAATACTGAGACAAATCCCTGATATACAAAACCACGTGATGCATCTGATCCTCCCACAGTTCCCTCCCCTTATCTTGTTAATCTCCGCTGTCTTTCCCTACGGTATAGCCAAGGGCCGGACGCCCGGCAAATTTACAAATATTCAGGGATTTATCCCTCCTCCAACTCATACGCACTCACCAGATAATAATGCCTCCCATTCGCGCTGGTCTCCATCTTAGCAAGCTTCCTCATCGCCGCCGCCTTCCACCTGCAGGCCTCCTGAATCATTTCCCCTGCATTTAACAGCAGGTCGCAAAGCTCCAGCGCCCACTGGTATTCCTTCTCCTCCACCGCAGTCTGAACCGCCTGCGGGCCGCCCATCAGGGCGACGGCCTTTTCGCCCCGTTTCCCGGGTGCCAGGGGGTGCAGGTGGGTGGGGTTGCCGTCGAACCAGCCCGCGTAGGCCGTGAAAACCGCCCGGACCGTCCACTCTACCGTACCGTAATACTCCCCGAGGTGGGGCAGGTCTGCATATTTCTCCGGCAGGGCGATCTCCGCGGCCAGCGTATCCATGTCCTTGCCCTCGTTCATTCCGCGGAGTGTCTCTTCCAGCACATAGGCGATGGCGTTGCGGAAATTGGCCAGCACCTCCTCCACCTGTTCCCGGCCGCAGACGGGCTTCGTATGCCCGGGCAGCAGGTATTCGGCCTCATAGGAGCGGATCTTGTCAAGGCTTCTGACCCAGGCGGCGATATCCCGGTACTGGCCGCCTCGGATGGCGTAGAGATTGGGCCAGCAGCCATAATAATTGTCGCCGCAGCAGAGCACTTTTTTCTCAGGAAGCCAGACCATAATCTGGTCGTCGGTCTCGCCCTGAATCCGCGTCATCTCCACGGTGACGCCGTCGATTTCCCGGATCACCTGATCCTGGTCGTAAACAACGGCCGGCTTGCGGAAGGCCCTGGCCTCCCCGTACACCGCGCCGGTGCGGATTCCGATTCCCTGGGAAATGTTCTCCTCGTCGCTCAGGCTAAAGCCGAACTGGCGCGCGCCCCGTTTGTTCAGGATATCCTGCACCACGCCGCTGTGTTCCAGCACCGGGACGCAGGGCGAAAAAGCGATGGCCTCCGGATTCGAGAGATCGAAGGCACCGGCGCCGCCCCTGTGGTCCACGTGGCTGTGGGTGTAGATGATGGTCCCCACCTCTTTCCCGGTTGCAGCCTGGATGATCTCCCGGAGGCGCTCTCCCCGCTTGCCGGTGTCCAGGGTGTCAACCAGGATGACGGAGGTATTTCCTTCGATAAAGATTGCGTTGCTGTGGCCGATGCTTAAAGCAATCCAGACGCCCGGAACGATCTCCTCCACTGATTCCTGAAATGTATTCTCTGTGAAATTCCTTAAATCCTGTTCTCCATTTTGTTTTAACACTTCTTTACCCCCTAATCTGAAATATAGTTCGATGTTTCATCATCACATTCATTGGATATCAATTCAAATCCGCATTGCCTGCAAAATCCTGATCCCAATTCTTACGATTCTCCGGGCTGAATAGGGACAGATAGAGGTCACCAAACCACCTTCCCGTCTTTCATTCAGGCTCCGGCTCAATATGCACAGAAGTCTTACATCATAAATACAACTATACTACAACCCCCTCCCAATGAAAAGCAAAAAACGGAAACAGCCCCGCGGATATCTCCGCGCAACCGTTCCCGTTTTCATTTCCATTTCGATCACTCACGTCCCCCGGCCGTCTCCTCCGCGATCATCTCCCGCAGAACCGACACCACCAGCGCGTGGTCCTCATGCTCGGCCAGGCCGGATACCGTCACCGTGCCCACAATGCCGGCGCCCTTCACGCACACCGGAACCGCGCCCCCGGCAGCCGCGTAGAGCCCGTCCTCCAGGCCGTACCGCGGCCCGATGGAATCCCCCTTCAGCTTCATATACAGGGACATTTCATAGGAGCTCTTGAAAAACTTGTATACCGTATTTTCTTTCCGCCTGATCCACTCGTCGTTGATGGGGGTAGTCCCCGCCATGGCGCAGGCAAAGAGCCGCCTGCGGTTCAGCGTCACGGAAATGGCCACCGCGTACCCCTTCTCCAGGGCGGTCTGCCGAAGGCGTTTTCCCGTCTCCCAGGCCGTCTCTTCGTCAAAGGCGGCGAACACCAGCTCCTCCTGCTCCCGCCTGATTCTCTCTATCTCTTTTTGCAGTTCTTCCATATCACTTGCTGGTCTCCATGGTAACCCCTTTGCCGCACAGGCCCTCGAAGTCCTTCACAAAGGCCTCCACCGCCATGGTTACGGAATCATTTTTGATCAACGCCTCAATGACGTCCGGGGAAATGGTTGCGGCTCCGATGCCGTACTCACACAGCTCCTGCACCTGCTGGGAGTTCTTGAAGCTGGCCGCCAGCACCTGGCAGTTCAGGCCGTTCTTCCTGAAGATGTCGTGAATGTCCTGGGCCGTTTTCACGCCGTCGCCGCCCAGATTGTCGATGCGGTTCACGTAGGGCGCAGCGTAGTCCGCTCCCGCCTTGGCCGCGAGAAACGCCTGCATCCGGGTGTAGATGGCCGTGGCCGTGACCCGGATTCCCTCCCCGTGAAGCATTTTCATGGCTCTCAGGCCCTCTTTGGTGGTGGGCACCTTGACGTAGGTATTTTTCCCAAGCACCTCCACGATCCGGTGGCCGTCCCGCACCATACCCTCAGCGTCCGGCGCGATCACCTGCACATGCAGCTCCGCATCCGGCCCGATGAATTCCCGGATCTCCGTGAGCACCTCGTAGGGCTGACGGCCGCTTTTGGCCAGGATGGACGGGTTGGTCGTCACCCCGTCCACGGCAAAGGTGTTGTAAATGTCCTTGATTTTTGCAATATCCGCGTCATCGATTATAAATTTCATATTCTGTACCTATCCTTCCACAATCACATTTCTGACTCCATTTTCCCGTGCGATCCGGGCAAATGCTTCCATCTCCTCCGCCGTGTAGCGCCCGGGGTTCTCTTTGAAACAGAACTCCCGGTCCACCAGATGATATTTGGCTTCTGCCAGCGGATTGTAATTGAGCAGCTCCCAGGTGACGTCCGGGTAGATGCCCGACAAAAGCCTGGCGATTCCGGCGATATTTTCCCGGTACGCCGTGTATTCGGGGATCAGGGGGGTCCTGATGACGGCCTGGTCCCGCTTTTCGGATGTGAGCAGCAGCTCCAGATTGCTTAGAATCTGCTCATTGGAGGCCCCCACGTACCGTCTGTGGCGTTCCCTGTCACAAATCTTCACGTCCGCGTAGATCAGATCCAGGTACGGCAGCACCATACGCAGCGCCTCCGAACCGGCGTAAAGGGAGGTCTCCATGGCCGTGTGCACGCCTTCCTCCTGCATCCGCTTTAACACCGCGGCCGCGAATTCCGGCTGGAGAAGCGGCTCCCCGCCCGATAAGGTGATCCCGCCCCCATATTTGAAAAATGCCCGGTCCTTCAAAAGCTCCTCCACGGCCTGGCCGACGGTCACCGTCCTGGAATCCCAGGACAGGGCCCCGGCCGGACAGGCGTCCACCAGGGCGGGCCAGTCCTCATGCCGATCCGGGTGAATCCGCACGCCGTCCGCCTCCCGGGTCATTCCGCCCTGCTCTGCCAGGCGGCAGCAGATGCCGCAGCCCATGCATTTGGTTGGAAAATGCAGAGGCCGGGGCTTCACGGAGATTCCCTCCGGGTTGTGGCACCAGACGCAGGACAGGGGGCAGCCCTTCATGAACATGGTGGTTCTGATCCCGCCTCCGTCGTGGGTGGAAAATCGTCTGACATCAAAGATGGTTCCCGTCATTGGCCGGCCTCCCTATCAGATATCCGTATAGCTGGTTCTGGCTATGATTTCCTGCTGCAACTCATCCGCCAGCTCCGTAAAGTAGGCGGTGTATCCGGCCACGCGGATGGTCAGGCCCCGGTACTGCTCAGGATTCTCCCTGGCGGCGATCAGGTCCTCCCGGCGCACCACGTTGAACTGAATGTGGGGGATTTCCAGGTCCACGAAGGTTCTGAGAAATGCGGCGAACTTGTCGATTCCCGTCTCCGTCCTGAAAAACTCCGGCAGAAATTTCATGTTCAGAAGGCCGCCGTTGCTGGTCAGGTTCCGGTCCAGCCGGGCCACTGAGTTCAGCACGGCCGTGGGGCCGGAAATGTCTCTGCCGTACACCGGCGACATCCCGCCGTCGGCTAACGGCGTCCCGGCCAGTCTCCCGTCCGGCCCGGCTCCCACGTTCTCCCCCATGGGCACATGGGCCGAAACCGTGTACATGCCGGTGTGGTAGCGGCCGCCCCTGTAATTGGTATAATGGGACAGCCTTTCCTTGAAATATTCCGCCCACTTGGCGCCCAGCCGGTCCACCCACTCCACGTCGTTGCCGTATTTGGGCGCTTTGTTGAGCAGGGTGGCGCGCAGGACTTCATTTCCCTCGAAATTGTGCTCCAGGGCCCGCAGCAGCTCCTCCCTGCCAATGCGCTTCTCGTCAAATACCAGCTTTTTCAGGGCCGCCAGGCTGTCCGCCAGGTTGGCCACCTGAATCATCTGAATGCCGGACAGGTTGTACCGGGCTCCGCCCGCAGTCACATCCATTCCCTTCTCCATGCAGTCGTCGATCACCGTAGAGAGGAAGGGCGAGGGAAGAAGCTCCATGTGGGCCTTTTCCACCACCTCGCAGGCTTTCACCATCCGGTCCATGTACTCGTCCAGATACCGCTTCAGCACGGCCTCCAGATCCTCGTAGGTGTCATAGGTGGTCAGGTCGCCGTAGTCCGGGCCCAGTTTTGCGCCGGTCAGAAGGCATTTTCCACCGGTAAGGGTCAGCTCCAGAGCCTTGTTCAGATTGAACATGGCGGCGTCGCTCCACCCCAGGTTGTTCCCCTGGGTGGTCAGCTCCACGCAGCCCACCACGGCGTAGTCCCGGGCGTCCTTCTCGTCGATTCCCAAAGATTCCAGAGCGGGTATCACCGCATTGTCGTTGAAGAACTGGGGCATCCCGCTGCCCTTTGCCACCACCCGGATTGCCGCCTTCAAAAACTCCTCCCCGGTCCCCGGGTGGAGACGGACGGAGAGATTGGGCTGGGGCAGGCCCAGATGCTCCTGGGCTTTCAAAAACAGGAAGGACAGGTCGTTGACAAAATCATTTCCGTTCTCATCCTGGCCGCCGGTGACGATGTTGAAGCCGATGGGAAAACCCGCGAAGAATTTGGCGCTGTTGGCATTTCTCAGGTAGACGATCTGGTTGAATTTCAGCCACAGACACTCGATGATCTCCAGCGCCTTTTCCTGATCCAGCGTCCCGGCCTCAATATCTCTATTATAATACGGCTCCAGGTAACTGTCCATCCGGCCCGGCGAAAAGGACGAGGCGTTGGACTCCATGTGCAGGATCACGAACAGAAACCAGATGGACTGCACGGCCTCGTGGAAGGTCTCTGCGGGCCGATTGGACAGGTTCCGGCAGTTTTCCGCCACGGTTCTCATGCTCTCCTGAAGTTTCAGGTCCTGTTCCTGACCGGCCAGCTCCTCCATCAGATCGTGGTAGCGACCCATGAACGTGGCAGCGCCCTCCATCACCAGCGCCACGCTTCTGTAGAAATCCGCCTCCGTGCTCTGGCCGTCCGCGTTCTCAAGGCGCTCAAGGGCCTCCTGCCGCAGCGCCGCCGGGCCCATTTTCAGCCATCGGGCGCAGTCCGGGCATATGTGGCCCTGGGCGTGGTCCTTCTGGTTGATCTTCACCACTTTGGCGATCTGGTCCAGCTCCCCGCCGTAGCGCGCCCGCAGCACGTCCTCCAGGGATTTCCCCTCCCAGTAGGGTTTTATCTCCTCCCGGAAGCAGCGGATATCCTCCTCCCGCACCTGGAATCGGTCCTGGGGGCGGGTGGGGAGCGTTTCAAACTCCCTGTCCACCCAGGAACTTCCGCTCTCGGGAAATACCACCCCGTAGCGGACTCCCGCCGTCCGGTTGCCCACGATCAGCTCCTCCGGCTCCACCCGAATCTCCATCTGCTCCAGCGCGGCTTTCAGCGCCAGCGCCCTCTGGATGATCCTGGGCTTCTCCTCATTGGCCTGGTAGGTCTTTGTGATAATCTTTGCCTGTTCAATGGACGCGTACCGCGGTTCGGACAGCATCCGCTCCTTCAGCCGCCCGATCCGGGCGGTCATCTTTAATTCCTCCACCGGCGCACACCTCCCGCGGTCAAGCATTCTGATTCTTCTCGTTCAACAGTTTTTCAATCTTTCCGATAATGGCGTCGGCCTTCTTGATGGCGTCCCCGATCCACACTCTCACGATGGGAATATCCTTAAAACGGTCCTCGCCCAGAATCGACATATCCTTTGTCAGGATAATGGCTTCGGCCGCAGCCACGTCCTCGGCTGTAATCTCATTTTCCACTCCGATGGAGCCCTGAGTCTCCACCTTGATCTCAATTCCGCGTTTCTTAGCCGCCTTTTGTAATGCCTCAGCCGCCATATAGGTATGGGCAACGCCCGATGGACAGGATGTAATTGCCAGTAATTTCATATTCTATGTTCTCCTTTCGCTCTACTCAAAGCTGATATCGATATCGTCCCCGGAATCTTCCACCGTCTTTTCAGCAGCCGGTTTTTTCACCAGGTTCACCAGGATCGCCGTCACCGCGGCTCCCACCAGCACGGAGATGATCCAGCCGATCCGGTTGCTGATGGCCGGAAGTACGATGAATCCGCCCCATGCAACGGTACAGGTGGTGTTGAGGGTAAATGCCAGGGCGCTGCCCACGGCGTCGCCGATCATCAGACAGGGGATAACGCGCAGGGGGTCGTTGGCCGCAAAGGGGATGGCTCCCTCCGTGATTCCCACGCAGCCCATGGCCAGCGCAGCTTTTCCGGCTTCCTTCTCCTCAGAGGTGTACTTCTTGGGTGCTAGAAATGTAGCCAGCGCCATGCCCAGCGGAGGGATACAGACGGCGGCTGCGGAGGGTCCTGCGTAGGTGTAGATTCCCGCGCTGACCGTTCCGACACAGAATGCATAAGAAACCTTGTTTACCGGGCCGCCCATGTCGAAGGCCGTCATCAGGCCGCAGATCACGCCCAGAAGAATCTTGTTGCCCTGGGACATTCCGGTCAGCCATGCGGTCAGCGCTTCCATCAGGCCCGCGATGGGGGCTCCGATTACCCAGTACATGATGCCGGCGGACACCGTCACGCCCACAACCGGGATAATGATAATGGACTTCAGCGAACTAAGCGATTTCGGCAGTTTGATTTTCTTCAGATAGAAGCATGTCACACCGGCGATAAAGCCTCCTGCGATGCCGCCTAAAAATCCAGCTCCGATGCTGTTTGCAATGAAACCAGCGGCCATGCCGGGGGCCAGACCGGGACGGTCGGCGATGGAAAATGCGATAAATCCGGCCAGAATCGGTACCATGAAGCCCATGGCGGCGGCGCCCAGCGCCCACAGGTCAGCCGCGAACCCGGTATCGGGAACCGCGCCCTCTCCGTTGATGATGACTGCAGCGGCAAACAGCACGCCGCCTGCAACTACGAAGGGGATCATGTGCGACACGCCCTTCATCAAATGTTTCCTTGCATCCTTTAAAATCCCTAATAAATCATTCATATTCCCTAAACCCTCCTAATTATTTTTCATCTATTGTAATGATACAGGCTACTGAACCCCGATCTGGTCCCCGATCAATGCCAGAATCTCCTCCGCGCTGGCTGCGGCCGCGATCTCATCCCTGAACTCGTCGTAGATCAGCTTCCGCGAAAGGGCCGCCAGAATCTGAAGGTGAAGGTCTCCCGCCCCCGTGCAGGGCACAGCCAGCTGGAAAATCATGGTGACGTCGTCCTCGTCGTCCCAATGGATCGCCTTTTTCAGGCGGGCGAAGGCCACGCTGGCCGTTTTCACCGCGTCCGTCTTGGCATGGGGCGTGGCCACGGAGAATCCCACTCCCGTGGCGTAGGTTTCCTCCCGTTTGAAAACCTCCGCGATGTACTCGCCCTTGTCGTTCAGCCTTCCGGCCTTGTCAAGCTTCTCCGCCAGCAGGCGGATGACGTCCTCCTTGGACTCTGCCTCCACATCCAGACAGATCAAATCCGTTGTAATGACCTGTTCCATTATAAATCTCCCCTCTCTGAATTACTGCTTAATTATACACACTGCTCCGATATCACCCGGATCAGTTCCCCCGGGCTTGTCACGCCCCGCAAAAGCTCCACAATCTTCACTTCGCAGGTCAGGTGATAAAAGCCGTTGAAAAATGCCCTGGTACTCTCGATATCTTTAAAGTTCAGCGCCAGCATGAAGATCAGACTGACCGGCTCCCCCGCCCAGTCCATACTCTCCTCCAGGCGCACCACGCTGACCGCAGGGCGGTTGACGTACCCGGACACGCCGTGGGGAATCGCCACGCCAAATCCCAGAGCCGTGCTCCCCCGGCTCTCTCTGGCCATGACGTCCTCCAGAAACTGTTCCGTCACATACCCTTTCCGCTCCAGCCCCTCCGCCATGAAGCGCAGCACCTGATCCTTGTCTCTCCCCTGGTAATCCAGAACGATCAGGTCCTCGTCCAGCAGGCCGGCCAGGCCGTTCCTGCAGCTCTCGGCCTTGGTGTACACCTCGGCGCAGGCCCGGTTTAAAAGCTTTAAATCCCGCTCTCCCAGCACCGGCGAGATAAGCACCGACGGGCATGAGGTCTGAATCCCGCTCACCGTGGTGATCACCAGCTGGGGGCGCAGCCTTGCGGCCTCCCTGACCTGCTCCGAGCCGAAGATTCCCAGAATCATCAGCTGGGGCAGCCGGTCTCCCAGCTTCCTTGCCAGAATCTGGGAGGTTCCCACGCCTCCGTTGCAGATCACCACGGCGCTGATCTTTTTCTCCGACCGGACAATGGCGCCTCCGATCAGGAGGGAAAGGTAGGAAACCTCGTTTTCCGAAAGCTCCTCGCCCGTCACCTTAGGGTAGATCACGCTGCCCGCCGCAAAGCAGGCCGAGAACACCGCGGGGTAGGTCTTTTTCACGTCCTCCAAAAACGGATTCTCCAGCTCGATGCCGTACCGGCACCGCAGCGCGGCGGACCGGTGATACCAGTTTAAGGTCTGCCGTAACAGCGTGTCGCCTGTGAAGTCCAGGCCGATAACGCCGGAGACGTATCGGATCAGGTCGTCGGTCAGGAGTTCGGCCTCGGTTTTCGCGGGCTTGCCGGCGATTCCGGCTCCCCCGGACCCGGCGGCGTTTTCCCCTGCCCTGGCTTTGTCTCCCCAGACCTCCGGCGGCTCCCCCGCCCCGGTCTCCACCTGTCCCTGATACTCCATGCAGTCTAAAAGCAGCTGCACGTAAGCCCGCTCCTCCTTCGGCAGCTCCAGAGCCTTTGCCAGAAATGCGGCCTGCTCTGCGGCTCCCTCGCATATCTCCCGCTCGCCGGCCCTGAAGTCCTTCTGGATCACGTGGCCGTTCTTTGCCCTGAGGCAGGTGACGATCAGATATTCCGTCAGCGCTTCCAGGGCCCGGTCAGACAGCTTTCTCCCCCAGCTGTCCTCCATTTTCCGAATCAGCTCCACGCAGGTCTTCACACGGCAGCCGCGGTAGCAGGTCTCCAGTCTGACCAGGGTCTCTGCCTTCATCCGGCAGTCCCCGGTCTCCCGTTCCGCCTGCTTCCCAGCCCCTTTTTTCTCCGGGCCGGCCATGCGGTTGACCCGCACCATGGCCCGTCTGAGCTTGGGCTCCGGTCCCCGGACATAGATACCGGCTCCCGTCTTCTTCACCACCTCCAGGCCCATCCGGTTCAGCTGCTCTTCCGCCCGCTTTAAATCCTGGCAGACCGTGTTCTTCGACACCTTCAGGTCCTCGGCGAAGAGCGCCGTGGTGTAGCTGTTCCAGTTGTTTAAGAGAACCCGGACCATATAGCGGACCCGGGAATCCGAGGAATCCGCCCGGCCGATCTGTCCCGAGAGAAGCCGTTCCAGCTCCTCCTCCCTTCCGGGACAGCTGACCGCGATTCCCACGCCGGTCTTGTTGCTCACGCGGATGTTCTCTTCCCGGCAGAAGTCGTAGACCTCTTTCAAATATGTATTGACGCTGCGCTCCGAAATCCCCAGCGCACCGGCGATTTTCCCGGCCGTCATGGTCCTGTTTCCATGCCGGATCAACAATAACAGTATCCTTGCAGCCTTTTCCGACAGCATATGATCCCCCACCGTTCTGTCAGCCAATGCCTCCGAACTTCTCGATCAGCGCCTGTTCCATCACCTCGTAGTCCGGCCGGATTCCCAGATACAGCTCATCCTGGGCAATGGCCTGAAGTATCAGCATTTTCGTTCCCCTTACCACCCGGCAGCCGGCCTTCAAAGCCTCCGCCGCAAAGGTGGTGTGTATGGGGTTGAACACCACGTCCAGCACCACGATTCCCGGCGGAAATTTCTCCGCCCTCAACAGCGTCTCGCTGGACTGATTCCCCACCGGCGTGGCGTTGATCAGCACATCCCACCCGGCATTTTTGTCAAACGCCTCAGGCAGGCCGCCGAACTGCGCGCCCATCTCCCGGCACAAAGCCTCAGCCTGCTCGGGAATCACATTGTACACGGTCACCCTGGCCCCTTCCTTTAAGAGTCCGTAGAGAATGGCCCTTCCCACTCCCCCGGAGCCAAACAGCGCCACCTTCTTATCCCGCAGCTCCGTCTCCTCCAGAAGCCCGTCGATGGCCCCACGGTAGTCCGTGTTGTACCCGGTCAGCTTTCCCTGGTCGTTGACAATGGTGTTCACCGCCCCTATGGCGGCCGCCGTCTCGTCAATCTCGTCCAGATACTCCATGACCTCCGTCTTGTAAGGCATTGTGACGCCCATTCCGCGGATTCCCAGATTTCTCATGGCCTCCACCGCTTCCTTTGCCCCTGTGGGCTCAAAGGATACATAGACTGCCTCGAGCCCCGCCTTCTGGTAGGCTCTGTTGTGCATCACAACGCCCAGTCCCCCGATCTTCCCCGCGATGGAACCGCAGAGTATGGGTCTTGATCCCGGCATATCTTTCCCTCCTTATTCCAGCAATACGCCCGCTTTTCGGGCCTTCTCCCCGATCTCCCGATCCGGTTCCCGGTCCAGAATCACCGCTTCAAACTGGGTCAGCCTGGCAAATTCAAAATTGCCGTCCTTGTGAAACTTCTCCTGCTCCGCCACCAGAAACGCCCTTCTGCACGACCGGATCGCGGCGCTCTTCACGCTGCCGTCCTCCAGATCGTAGGTGAACGCCCCGCCGGTATCCATATCCATGCCGACGGTCCCGAAGAACCCCTTGTCAAAGCGGAAGCTTTCGATGAACCGGATCGCGCCCGAGCCCCAGAAACCGTCGCCGGTTCTGTTGAGCTCCCCGCCGGTGAAAAACAGCTGGATTCCGCCCGAGGCGGCCAGCGGAATCAAGTCCACCATATTGGTCACCACCTTGACCTCCAGGCTGTTTCGCACAATCTCCTTCATCAGCTCCAGGTTGGAGGTGGAAATATCCAGATAGATCGTATCCCCTCTGGACAGATGGGCGAACGCCTTTTTGGCGATCATCTGCTTCCCCTCGATATCCTCCGACTTCCGGTCGCTGACATGGAATTTATGCGGATTGCTGCGAAGCTCCATGGCCCCGCCGTAGGTTCTCTTCAAAAATCCCTGATTCTCCAGAAACGCCAGGTCCTTGCGGATACAGTCCTCCGTCACGGCGAACCGCTCGCTCAAGTCCTTCACCAGCACCGTTCCATCCTGGTGTAGCACCTGAAGAATCACGTCCCTACGCTCCTGTGCAAACATCCTCTCACCTCCTGTTGTCAATCCTGTTCTGTAACTTTACTTTACTATTATTATTTATCATTGTCAATCGTTTAGAATTGTTTTCACTTGTTTGTTATCCTTCTTTTTCGGTATGATACTGCAAAAAGGAGCCGGACCCCTGGTAGCAGGTTGTCCGACTCCTCTGTAAGGATACGATTTAAATTCGCTTCCACTTTTTCTACATTGCTCCGTTTTCACCCCGACACCCATTTCTGAAGCACCGTATAAAGCAAATCGATTTCCAGCGGTTTCGAAAGGAAATCATTCATTCCCGCTTCCTTTGCCATATCCTTGTCCTCCTGGAATGAGTTCGCAGTCAGGGCGATAATTGGGATTTTAGCCGCGTCCGGATGACCGGAAGCCCGTATTGTCTTTGTGGCCTCCAATCCTCCCATGTTCGGCATCCGCATATCCATTAAAATGAGGTCAAAATGTCCGGGCGCGCTTTGCTCAAAGAGCTCGACCGCCTCCACGCCATCCTTGGCATGTTCTACTTTCATTCCCTTCATGTTTAAAATCTCAATCGCAATCTCAGCATTGATCGGGTGATCCTCCGCCAGCAGAATTTGCACATTTTCAAAATAGAACGAAGTCTCCGGTACCGAGTTTAATTCCATCGGCTTTCCAAAGGCAAGGGGAATGTTAAAGGAAAATTCACTGCCCTCGTTTATTTTACTTTTCACGTTCAGGGTGCCGCCCATGAGCTGTACAATATTCCGGCTGATCGGTAAGCCTAAGCCGGTTCCCTGGCTGCGCATCAGATTGGCCCCGGCCTGCACAAAGGATTCGAAAATACGCTCCAAATCCTCCGCTTTGATGCCAATGCCGTTGTCCGAGACCTTAAACGAATAGGTGGCTTGCAGGTCGGAAGCTGCGGCTTCCTCAACGGCCAGATGCACCGTTCCTCCCGGCGCTGTAAATTTTACGGCGTTGGAAACCAAATTCATCAGAACCTGCTTTAACCGGATCGCATCCCCCTTCAAATCAGAATGCTCAAAATTTGTTTCACAGCAGAGCGCTATCTCCCGGGTCTTTGCCTGGGTCTGCATCATACTGCAAAGCTCGTCCAGCATCTGCTGTAAGGAGAAGTCTTCTTCCACAATCGAAAGCATACCGTTATCAATCCGGCTCATATCTAAAATGTCATTGATCAACCCCAATAAATACTGCGAAGTTGCTTTCAGCTTCCCCAAATGGCCTTTTATGCTTTCAGGGACGTCGTCCTTCATGGAAAGCAGCGCCGTGGTTCCGACAATGGCGTTCATCGGCGTGCGGATTTCATGGCTCATTCGGGAGAGAAATTCACTTTTTGCTTTGTTCTCCGCCTCCGCTCTGGCGATGTCTTTCTGCATATTCGCATTTTTTACGCGCAGGTTGGCGATTGCAATGATCACGATGATAACGAGCAGTAAAAAAGTAGATATGGAGGTGATGGCCAAAATGGGATTGGTCTCCACAAAATTTGCCAGCGATACCTGGGCATCTCCGATGGAGACCAGATTGTGATCTAAAAGGGATATCCGGTCCTCCTCGGACAAGCTGTTGATGCCTTTGTTAATGATGGACAGCAGCTCCGGATTTGCAGGCATAGGCATGGCAAAGCTGATGTTCATTCGGTTTGCCGACAAGGTAACCGGAACCACGTTGGTATAGACGTTTTCCTGCATCATCTGCTCCACCCGGGCGGAAAGTCCACAGGCAAAATCCACCTTCCCGGTATTCACCGCGGATAATACCTCTTCAATGGTTGAATAATATATGACCTCGCTGGCTTTCACATACGCTGGCAGGTGGCGTCCTTTTAAAAGGCCGCAGGTCAATCCATCTGCCGGGTAAGTCACGGCACGGTTGCGCACAATTAAGTCATTTAACGCGGCATAGGGTTTGGTCTGTACCAGTTCGCTCCGCATGGCCTCCGCGGCATCGTCAAAGAAAATGCCCGCCATATCGGCTTTGCCTTCGATCACGAGTTGCTGTGTCTGGGCATAGGAGTCTGCCAGCAGGTAAGAAAACCGGATCCCATAACGCGCCGTTATTTTTTCCAGCAGTTCCGGAATCAATCCGACATGGTCCCCGTCCTCGTAACCGACGCAATAGAGCGGATGAAAATATTCGGGAACCGCCACCGTTACAGTGCCCTTCTGTTGAATATAGGCCTTTTCTTCCTCGGTCAGCAGCAGGTTCTCCACGCCTGTGTCATCAAAATACCGATTATAGACTTCTTCCGAAAAATGTGGGTCCGACAGCAGAATACGCTCCATCGCCCAATTCAGCTGTTCCAGCAGTTCCTGGTTACCCGGCTGCGTCACCAGATAATGGGGCTGCGCGTCAAAATACGCGACCGCGCGAAAGGTACCGGTATCGTCGGGCGCATTTCCGAGTTTCAAATCGATTATCCCGGCTTCCAGATCCCGATCCATTTTCTTGGCGTCGGCTTCCTCGGAGGTGTACGGTTTGATTGTGCAGGCCAGGCTGTTGGCAGAGAGAAATTCCTGAAGCCGGTGCGCATTGTCCGTTGCCTGCTGCACAACGCCTATGGTTTTCCCGTTCAAATCCCTTACATCGTACCCCTTAATGTCCCCGTCGTCCTGGCGGGCCAGCAACACCGCTTTGGTATGGCCGCAGCTGTAATCCGGGTAGGCGAAGTATTTCTCAAAGGCCTCGGAATAGTATGTGCCGCCCATGAGGTCGTATTGACCCGCAATAAAGTCGCGCACCATGCTGCTGGCATCGGTATCAATAAATTCATATGACCAGCCGGTATATTTTGCGATTTCATACAGGTAATCCACGATCAGGCCGGAGCGTTTCCCATTTTCATCGGTCATTGTAAAGCCTTCGGTTTCCGGAAATGGGATTCGAAGCCTGGCAGAGTTCTCTTTTGCGGCAAAAGCAGGAAAATCCATTAAAAGCAGGATCGCGAGCAGAATCGTCACGGAAATAACTCTTGTTCTGTATTTTTTTGATTGTCCCTTAGATTGTTTCATATAGACTCCTACTTAATAGCCGCAGTTCAATCCCACCGGAGTGTGAGCCGGTGGTCCTTTGCCGGGGAGATGGTTCCCGCCTGTTTGACAGCGGACGTGACCAGGTCGATGTTGCTGCCAAGTTCGCTGTGGACGTTCAGCGCGGAGGTGAGATAGGATTCGTCAATGGAGGTGGGCCAGGCGGCGACCGTGTAGCGCTTCCCGTCCTCAATCTCACTTCCGTCCTCCAGGGTCAGCTTGATCACATTTTTATCCCAGGCCCGCCAGGGGGCGTATTCCATCTTCAATCCGGAGAAGGCGTACAGGGCATTGATTTCCTCGCCGTTGATAATGGGGTGCTCCATCAGCTTTTTCAGATCGGCGCCGGTGATCTCATAGGTGGTCAGGTAATCCCCGGCCCCAAGCCCTCTCAGATAAAAGGGATACATCATTGTGACATCGCCCTCATAAAACTTCGCCAGATTCCCCGTATAATAGGTTCTGTGAGGAATGAGAGCAATCTCCGCTCCGGTGGCAAAGCGCATGGCATCGGCAATAAATGCGCTGGTTTCCAGGACTGTAAACTCCTCGGCTGCGGTCCCGACAGGCTCCTTGGGCTCCCGGTCCGCGTAACTTTCTTTCATCATGGCGTCCGTTTGGTCAAGAACCTGCTCCAGGGTCAGCTTGCCATCCAAATATGCCTTCAGGGTGGGGTTGTGCTGATCGTTTCCAATTCTGCCGGCAAAAAAAATCTGTCCGTTTTCAATACAGTTCTGCACGTCCCAATATTCTTCTCTCAAATTTGCCTGGGCGGATTTTACGCTGCTCAACCCCGAAAAAACCTCCAGCAGGGCCGCCTGTCCCTCATTGGTGCTGAGAAACGCCAGGATATCCAGCAGCGTCTGCTTTTTATCGGGGTCCTCCATGGACGCCTTGGACAGCGCTATGCTGCGTCCCTGCATCATCTGCATCCACCGCTCCCCGGGCGTATCGGTGGGATAACCGATAAATCCAATCTCACATTCCGGCTGCTCGTCCTCGTACAGGGAAAACATGGTCAGCTGTTCCGGCAGCATCGCGATCTTCCCCTCGTAAAGGGCGTGGCGGTTTCTTGTCAGGCTTGAAGAGAAGTCGTCGTCCACCACGATGCCTCGGTCATAAAGCGTTTTGTGCACCTCGAAATATGGCTCCAGCAGGCCCTTGCAGGAGGCTTGACCGCTGCAAAAAAGTTCATACTGCTCTCTTTTATCCATGGTGGAAAAAATAGCGCGGTTGCTGAATCCCAGACCGACTCCGTCCGGAGAATACTTAAAGCAGGGGACAAAGGGGCGGATACCCTGAGCGGATATTTCATCGCACAGCTTATAAAATGCGTCAATCGTCTCCGGAATTTCCCAACCGTAGGACTCGAACAGGCTTTTGTTGTAAAAAATCCCCTGTATGGAACTGTTGATCGGAAGCTGGTAAAGGCTTCCGCCGGAGCTCATGTTGTTTAGTACCGATTGATTGTAGAGGGAGGTAAAATCTTCGGCAGATAAATCATAAAATATGCTGTCGCTTACCTCCATATCCTGCAAATAGCCCGTAAAGATAATATCTTCTAATTCCCTCTGTACGGCGGGCTGCCTTACGTGGGTCTGAATGTCGGGAATGCTGGCCTGTTCCAGGACGACAATATCCACATCCGGGAATTGCGCCTCAATGGCAAGCTCCACCGGATCCGAATTGCAGGGGGCGTATGTGCCGATGGTGATAACCGTTTTGTCAAAATCCACAGGTTCATAGGTTATAATATCATTTTCCGGGCAGAACCGCGCTTTCGTCTCCGTTTCGCGCGGCGCCTGGACGCAGCCGCCCATGCAAAACAGCATGTGAAACGACAATACGATGCATAAAAACTTCCGTTTTTTCATTCCGCGCCCCCTCTTTAGCGTATGTATTTGACAAACAGTTTCTTGATCGTATTGATATCGACCGGCTTGCTGATATGGGCCTGCATGCCGTTGGCAAGCGATTTCTCCACATCCTCCTCAAACGCGTTTGCGGATAACGCAATGATGGGGATTCTCTGCGCGTCCATGTGCGCCGATTTACGGATGGCCGCGACGGCCTCCAGGCCGTTCATCACCGGCATTTGGATGTCCATCAAAATGATGGAATAATATCCCATGGAAGATTGTTTGAAGCGCTCCAACGCCTCTGCGCCATTTGCCGCTCCATCGACCACAAAACCGAGTCCGGTCAAAAGCTCTGCCACAATCTCGCGGTTGATTTCGTTATCTTCCGCCAACAGGATTCTCTTGCCAAGCAAATAAGCGGGCAATTCATCGGTTCGCTCGTTTTCCGGTTCCGCTTCACTCAACTCGGTTCGCTCCAGTGGAAGCTCTATGACAAATCTGCTCCCCTGATTTATTTTGCTCTCCGCGTGGATCGTGCCGTTCATCAGGGTCACAAGACTGTGTACAATGGCCAGTCCCAGACCGCTGCCCACATGGGCGGAGGTCAGGGAGGACTGTTCCTGCTCAAAGGGATGGAACATCTGCTTCATAAACCCTTCGCTCATGCCAATCCCGGTATCTTCGACCACAAAATAAACTCTGGTATATCGGTCGTCTTCCATCTGCTCCCGGTAGGTCAGGGTCACGGTCCCCTGTTCAGGCGTAAATTTAATGGCATTGGAAGTCAGATTGATCAGACACTGCTTGATGCGAACGGCATCCCCAAAAAATCCCGGGTGGATATTCTCCGGACAGTCCAGGCGGAAGGTCAGCGCCTTCTCGCTGGCGGGATAAACCTCCAGCTGAACAACGGTGTCCAGCAGTTCCTTCATATCAAAGGCCGTATGTGAGAGGCGCAGCTTTCCGCTTTCGATCCGGCTCAAATCCAATACGTCATTGATAATGGAGACCAGGTATTCCCCGGACTTCTTCGCTTTACGCGCGCAGTCCGCCACAATATCCGGTTTGTCCGCATTGTGCAGCAGCAGGTCATTCAGCCCGATCACAGCGGTCAGCGGCGTGCGGATATCGTGGGAGACTTTGTTCATAAAGTCGCTCTTCAAGTTGGCCTTTGCCTGCTCCAGCTTGATTTGCTGCCCCTTTCTCACATAGTAGGAGATCCAGATCAACGCCAAGGCGACCATGGACACGAGCGTAAGACCAATTATAATAATGACATTCCGCATTCCGTCAAAAGTTGTACGGGCCGTAATCGAAATGGGGACCGTAATGACGATGCTGTTGCCCCAGCTGTCGGGAAAGCTTTGTATCCGCCATGTTTCCCCACCGATCTTGGCGGAAAAGTTGACTTCCTGCCGCTCCTCAATCCCCCGCTGCAGCGCAAGAACCAGCTTGTCATCCACCTTCCTTTCCCGCAAAATATTGAGCAGATTATACCCGCCAAAATAATTGTTTGCGGTTGACTTTGTGGGCCTCAGCTCAATCACCCCCTGCTGATTCACCACATAGGACGCTCCCTGATTCTCATATAAGGCAGTGGCTGCAACCTCCGCGTAGGTATTGGAGTCCACCAGCATGATCACGCCGAAATACGCCTTGCCTTCTATGGTCACATCGGTAAGAGGCGACATAAACACCCAAAAATCGCCCTTGGTATGTACCGTACAGAAATCCGTCCGAACCGAATCCGAGGTTTTCAGATTCCTTATCTCTTCCGATTCGGCCATTACGATTTTTTCTCCCGTCAGGGAAATACAGGTGCCGTCCTCAGCCAGCAGGTATAACTGATCATACGCCAGAAGCAGCGCCCGTCCCTGTTCAAATGACCGGATATGGCTGTCCATGATGATGTGGCCTGCCTGCCTTACCTTGTCCTCATAATTCTGCCTCAGCAAAAGCAGCTTTTCCGAAATGAGCGTGCTCATCTGCTCGATGGAGTCGATCCGCTCCTTTTGAATGGATTGACTTAAATGACGATATGCGGAAGTAAACCAAAGCACCTCAAACGTAAGCAGTACCGTCAACAGAAGGGTTGCCTTTATGGGCCATTGCTGATTTTTTGCTCCGGCTTTTTTGATTTTACCATCCGTTTCCCGTTTCATTTTGATTTTCCGTCCCTCTCGGCCCAGCGCTGCATTTGAAGCTTCCTATTTCCACAGCTGAGAGCCGTCATATAAGTCCTGAACCGTATTCCAGTAGCCCAGCCTTTTACATTCTTTTACGATGAGCTGATGGGTATACTCGAACATCTCCGCGGCTTGCCTTGCAAATGCGCTCTGATCGCCGCCCAGCAGCGTATCCACCGCTTCCGCGCACCTGCGGTGTATCTCAGATTTATTGGGCCGGTTGCCGCCGTTGATCAGTTTTGGTATTTTCCGGCCGATTCGATAGTTTTTAAGGATAATCGTATAGATCGTTTTCAGGGCTTCATATGGGATATGCTCTGTTAAAAATTCCAGAAGTATCACCGGCGCGGGCTGATACAAACTGCCGCTTATTTTCACCTCGTCCAATCGATGAATCAATTTCCGTATATGCTCAGGAGAAACATGGGCCGCGGCATGACACGCCACCCCTTCGACCGTAAGGGAAATCAGCTCCAGGCAATCCAGGTACCGTCTGATATGGCTGGCAATCAGCCGGGGATCCACATGAATGTTGTTGAGGGCCTCGATATTCTCAGATACAAAAATCCCTCTCCCCCGGGTCGCCTCTACAACGCCCCATTTTTGCAGGCAATGAACGGCTTGCGTCGTCGTGTTTACGCTTACGCCGTACATCTTCTGCATCTGGGCGTGAGAAGGCAGCCTGTCTCCCGGCTGATAATAACCGATTGTGATAAGTCCTAAAATATCCAGGTATACGCTGGAATAGCGCTCCTCCGCTGTTTTCATCCACTGATTCAGCCCCTGAACGCCGACGCGGAAGGGTGAATCCGCGGGGACATAACATTGAAAATCCTCCCGGGAAATCGTAATAAAATGGATGTACGCAAGGAATTCTTTTATCGCTTCGCTTGCCGGTACCTCGATTCTGCTCTTCTGAATGAACTCAAGGAGCGTCCGCTGATAGGTGATGCGTGAGCCGATGTTGTTTTCCCTGTATTCCACCCCCAGAAAACCGAGGTCATCAACGATATGAAGGCTCAGCTCGTTTTCGCACCGCGCGATAAAAAAGCGCCAGATCAGCTTCGTCTTTTTCCAAAAAAGAGACGGCAATTTGGGGTCCAACTGCCGGACGATTCTTTCGGGAATATCCCAATCGTCCTTGCTGCACAGGGAAATTCCATGACAGATAAACGGATAGTAAAGAATTTCCGCTGTTTTTAAAATGTCTGTCATAACAGGGCCGTCCGGTTCCTGCAAATCGTCCGCAGAATCATCTTCCCCTTTATGCTGGTCAAAAATAACCACCGAGAGCTGCCGCTCTTTTGTTTTGATTAATCCTGCGTCCGCCAGCATCGCTACCACACGGCGTATGGTTTTGTTGGAGACTTTGTATTCCCTGCAAAGATCGGCGATGGAGGGAAGCACAGTCCCCTTGGGCATTCGCCCGGATTCAATTTTATGTTTCAGGATTTCAAATATTCTGTCGTACTGATAGGTCTCGTATTTCATCTCGTCCCTTTCTCATAAGATGGTTCTTCCGATAAAACGGACAGAAAACTGTCCATGGAATCGTCATAAATGCAATAGCAGTTCCGGCCCTTATGCTTTGCGGCGTAAAGCGCCTGATCCGCGTAATGGAACAACAGCTCATACTCGGTCGCGTGTACCGGACTGAGGGCAACCCCCATGCTCGCACGGATATGAAAATCCTGATACATTCCGCCGATGGATTGGAAAATGCGCTCGGCCACGGGATCTATATCCGTCTTATATTCTAAGAAAATCAAAAATTCATCTCCGCCGATTCTTGCGACAATATCCGAGTTTCGTACGGATTTGCGTACTTTGTGTACCGCCTCACGCAGCACCTGATCTCCAAACATATGCCCATATAAATCATTCGCATGTTTGAAATAGTCCAAATCAAACAGCATGAGGGCGTATTTTTTGTTGGACGCATGTACCTTTCTGAGCAGGTCTTTTATCTTTGTGCAGGCATAGTTTCTGCGGTATAACCCGGTTAAATCGTCAATATGGGCTGATTTCTTCAAAAGCTCCAGTTCCGTGATCTCCTCATGGATGTCCATACATTTTCCGATGGCTCCTGTAATTGCGCTCTTATTGTTCCCCAGCCAAAGCGGGCGGGCAATGATCTTGAACCACCTCCATTGCCCATTGACGCACAGGCAATAGTTTTCCATGACCGTCGGATTGCCAGACGAGACGCAGCGGAGCTTACTGCGCAGATCCAGATAGTCCTCAACCTTCATCACCTGCTGAAACAGCTTGTCCTGTTTCAGATTAACGATAATTTCCGGTAACCCAAGCTGAATAACGCCCTCTTCCGAGAGCGTCAGAACGTCCGTCTGATAGGTATATTCAAACAGGATTTCTTTCGACATTTTCGCGATAAACTGGTATTTAATGCGCTCCTGTTCCAGAAGCGCTAACGTGCGGTTGGAGGCCTCCCCGCATTGCAGGATATTTCGGGTGATATCTTTTATTTCTTCTTTTGTGACAAATCCCGTGGAACGGGTTTTCAATTCCGTTTCCAACATAGGGCCAATCGCTTCCATACATTGGAGCAGCAATGGATTGAAGGCGCCGCATTGCCCGCTGAAAATCAGCTCAAACGCCTTTTGGTGGGAATATGCCTCTTTATAGACGCGCCTGTGGGTTAAGGCATCATACACGTCAGCCAGGGCGACCACCTGGGCCTCAATGGGAATTTGATCGCCCACAAGGCCGTCCGGATATCCCCCTCCGTCATACCGCTCATGGTGCCACCGGCAAATATCCCTTGCGATTCGCACAATTTCCTCGCTGGGATAATATCGTGTGTTCTCAAGCATGTTTGCGCCGATAACGCTGTGCGTTTTCATCGTCTCATATTCTTCGCGCGTGAGCTTACCGGGCTTGTTCAAAATCCGCTCGTCGATGGAAATCTTTCCGATATCGTGCAGCGAAGAGGCGTTTGAGATCAGTAATATTTGGGATTGCAGATCGTGATATTGGGTATATGAGGCGCAAAGCTGGGTTAACAGCATCTCTGTGATGATACGAATGTTGAGGACATGCATTCCGCTCTCGCCGTTCCGGAATTCGACAATGTGGCTCAAAACCTCCAGCATAATCAGATTACTTTTCTCTTTTTCCAGAACCTGCTCCGTAACTGCATTTTCCAGAAATTTTTGTTTGGAGTAGAGCATGATGGTGTTGGATACACGCCGCCTGATTGTTTTGGGGTCAAACGGACGGTTCACATACTCGGTCGCACCTAAATCATAGGCAGCATCGATATAGGAGGCGGTTGTTTCTGCTGAGATGATGATAACCGGGATCCGCTCAATCCACCCGTTTTTATTCATCATCGCCAGCACTTCAAACCCATCCATCTCCGGCATGATAATATCCAGCAATATCAAAGAAATCTCAAATTGATGGAATTCCAAAAGCCTGATTGCCTGAAGCCCGTTGCCGGCCTCCAAGACTTCATATTCATCGCGGAGCATATCTGCAAGTAAGGAACGGTTCAATTCCGAATCGTCTACGATTAGAATTTTATTTTGTGATTTCATCCTCTCCCCTTTTCAGTTATTCATCTATCAGAGTATTAATACATTCCAGCACCGATGCATATGTCCTTGTTGTCCTTTCAAGCAGTGAGGCGAGGCCCTCGCCGGGATCCCCGCCGCGAAGCAGTTCCGTCAGTTCCTTTGTCCGGTCGGCAAGGGATGTCAGGCTTAAATTTAAGGCGAGCCCTTTTAGCGTATGCGCCGCATTAAAGGCAGTTTTAAAATCATTCTCCTTAACCGCGCTGCACAAAGCGTAGAAATTCATATCGCCTTGAAATAACTTTAAGTATTTTAAAATCCGTTCATCGCTGCCCATTAAGCGGGCAGCCTGCTCATAATTGCCGCCCATTTTTTTATAGCATCCCTTGACATCCATCACCATACCACCAACTTATATCATTTATGACGCGCAATTTGACCGCCGCCATTCTGTGTACCTGTACCAAATAATATTACCACAAAATGTTACAAATGTCAATTTATTAGCAAATGGGACCTTTTTTTGACTGTTTGCGACAGAATGGAGATAAAAGAAGGTGCCGCAAAATCATCAAGGTTGGATGATGATTCTGTGACACCTTCTGAAATTATCCCCTCTGTATGCTAAGATTCGGTCCGTAAATTACTGTTATGTTCTCCCCTTGGTATGTGACAGCGCAACTGCTTTGATTCGTCGTATTTATCTTCCGTCCCGGCTACCGCCGTTTTCCCGCACAGAACCATGAAGAAGCCAGCATCGAGGCCATGCCAATGACCAGATAAACCACCGCGTATATGACAAACGCACCTTCCCCCGGATCAAAGAACGCCCATGTACCAAGCAAAAACAAGGCGGCGGCAATGACAGGCAGGCACCACATTTCTTTCATGGATTTTCCTGCAAAGATCCCTGTTACAATGGAGAATGCCGGATTGATCGCAAAAAACAACAGCAGCGTAACCGCCATTCCGGCATCACTTTGGACAAACGTTACCGCGGCCCATGGCAGTAAGAGCATCACCGCTGCAGACCCGGCCAACCACCCGATCAATTTCGTTTTCATGCTTCACCCTCCGTAATCTCTGCGCATCGGTTGCCTGACGTGTTCCTCTCTTTTCAAATCCTATTCCCGGGGAGATTTCTTATCAATGGACTAATGTCTCCTCATCCGATAAAGGTCCGCCGCCTTCTTCGGGTTCTGAAAGGCATCATAGTGATCGCCCTCAAACGTAAAACGCCGCGCTGTAATGCTCTCGGGGTTTCTGCCGGCGAGCGCCGCAACGAGCTCAGTTCCCACATCCGGTTTGCATTTCACATACAGCATGTTTCCGTCACTTTTAATGGTGAAAATACCCGGATCATAACCTGGAAGCGCAGACTCTTCATACCAGATCACCGCCATGTCCGAAATCCGCATGACGCCATGATACAGCCTGTTTGGCAGCCGCAGCCAGTTTTTAGTCAAAAAGCCCACTTTCATAAAATCTTTTTCTCTGGTGGGTTGGGAAGTCAAAGACAATAGCAGTGCATCCGGCTGGCGGCATTCCCTATAAAATTCCAGTATTTCTTCTGCGCTGTAGCCGCTGTCCTTGGCCGTCATCTCCGCAACAGAGGCGCCGGTTTTGGACATCATTTTTACGCCGAGTCCGGTCAGGATGACGCCAAGAAGCACGCAGACTACGGTAACTACAATCCACATTATATCACTTTCATAGATCATATGGAACAGCAGATGGTTGAACACTCCGAGAGCCAGCGCCCCAATACCCAGGATTAACAGGCCGCCTCCCTCATGTTTCATTTTACTTTTTTTGGTAAGTTCCTCCCCAGTCCACAGCAGTTCCGTCTCCCATGCTTTTGTCATCGGTGTAATCATGTTCATACCCTCTCTTCATCCTGTAATGTTGTTCGATTTATGAGTCAAAACATAACGGCTGAATTCCGCATCAAATAACGTAAAGCCGCATGATAACAGTGTCCTCTCAGACGCCTTGTTCTCCTTGTCGATGTCGGCGGTAACTCTTTTGGCATCCGGAAACGAAAATACCAGATCCACAAGCGAGGTAACCATTTCCTTACCCAAACCTTTTCCGAGACAAGCTTCTTCTCCTATGAGGTAGTCGATGCCGTATGACCCCTCGATCGGCAGCGATCCAAAATCCTCATCCCTGCTATCCTCGCATTTATAGTATTGACATAGTCCAATCGGGCGCCCCTGCCACAGCACGACGAGATGGGTCAACCATTTGAATTCCCCTTTGCGTTCTCTCAGTTCATAGAGCCAATCATTGATGGAAAGACCAAGGCGCGGTATTTCATACCACTTTTTTACATGTTCACGATTCAGCCAGACTTCTACCAGTGGTAGAGCCTCATCCCTTAGCAATCTTAATTCTAACATTGTCCCCTCCTGCCCAAGGCACTCAAAACAGCCTTTTCCCGTCTGAAATATCAATCCCAAGCGCTTTCGCCATCCCGGTCTGTTTATACGGATTGATTTTTTCCACAACGCCGTCACGCCGGAGCCGGGAGCCTGTGTTCTTAAACCAGAAGGTCACGCCCGCCCCCGCGCATTGCTCCCGGATATTCAGCACCCACTCATAATCGCACTCACGCGCTGCCCGCCCCGTTTCGCCGCCAGCGGTAACATGATCCACCCCATGCAGATAAGGGGTCAGGTCGATTGCTTCCAGAAGCGGGGCGCAGGCAATGAACCGCCGCTTCATCGGATAGGACAAAAACAGGGGGAGCCGGTAATCCGCCAGCGCCTGGTTTTCCACCGTGCAGCCGATATTCACATTATCATAACCCTCGCCCCAGTCCGCGGGGAGGGATACCGGGAATCGGTCGATCCGCTTGGTCAGAATCAAAAAATCAATGTCCGTCCGCTCCCGGATCATGGCCCAGACCTCCCCCCGCCATTCGTCCGCCTCTGGCAGGAAAAAGTCGGTGGCAAAGCAGGTGGCGAGGATCTTATTCCCCTTGATATTGTATTCGCCTTTTTTATTTCTCCGGATCGGCCAGTCAAATTGATCCGTTTTCAGAATCGTATTTTGGCCATAGCGTTTGGCATACGGCCCATAAAAATAGCAGTTTGCGCAGCCGTCGCTTATTTGGTGACAGCCTGTCCACGGCTCCCAGTTCATAGTCGTCCTCCTTGATGTTCTGTATGGTGCGGAAGCATAGGCGGTCCGGTTTAGCGGTGAAATGTCCCATGAATTTACCGCTTACAACGCACACCTCATTCGACCCGTTCCTCTTCCGAGAGAATTATATCGTAAATTTCTGTTCTGATATTGAAAAAATACGACATTGTTTCCAAGAGCCCTCCTTGCCGCTTTCAGGATTCCAAATCAACCGTCTTACCAGCCTCACTTAGCGCGCCAGATCGTTGAATCTCAATTCTGCCGCAGCCGTTCAATGATGCTTGCCTTTGCGATCCCCCGGTACAGAAGCGCGGGAATTGCCATGGTCAGCAAAAGCAAAAACGGATACACCGCCAGCAGCGGCCAGAAAATGAACCGGTACGTGAAGAACCAGATCCCACCGGCCATGGCCCGGACGACGACAGCGGAAAAGGCCGTGCCGATTGCCGCCGAGGTCACAATGGTACCAATGGCGTAATATACCCCCTCCCAGGCGAGCAGCCGCCTCAGCTGCCTCCCCGTCATGCCGATGCTCTGCAGCATGGCGAACTCCTTGCGGCGGGTGATGATGCTGGTCAGGACCGAGTTGACAAAGTTCGCGATCCCGATCAAGCCGATGATGATGCTTAACGCGCCTCCGATGGTGACGATCAGGGCGGTCAGATCGTGGAAGGAGCGGATATAGGTCTCCTTCGAGTCATAATTCATCCTCGGCTCCACATTCTCCACATAGCTGCTTAGAAATTCCTCCATAGCCGCCTCTGTTCCGTCTTTCACATTAAAGGGATAGCTGACCATGTGGGGTGTCTCGCAGAGGGACAGGAACTGCCCGGTGGGCAGATAGAAGCGGTCCTCGCCGGTGTTGCGGGTCGTATCGGTATTTTCGTTGATCCGCACCTTGGCCATCACCGTCCGGTCAAAGGTGCCGTCAATGGTACTGGTCAGTCCGTCCTTCGCCACATGATGGAACCGGAGGGTGTCGCCCGGCTGGATGGCCGGATTGTCGATCACGTTTCCCTTGTCGTCGCAGGCCAGCCCGTAGAGTACATAGTTCCCGCTTTTCAGCGCCTCCCAGTCGATGGTTCCCTCCACCGCCTCCATGGAAGCCAGCAGGAAATCGTCCGCACCGAAAAACTGGACATAGGGATTCCCCTTTTCGTCCTTGTTATAACTGGACACGGCCCCGCTCTCCGCGGAAAAGGCCTCCTCCAACGTTCTTGTGCTGTACAGGCCGCCGCCGTCCTCAAAGGCGTCATGCTGCCTGACCGCCTCCACAAAGGAGGTTGTCAGCTCCATTTCGCTGGTCTCAAATTTATAATGGAAGTAGTCGGCGGTGGAGATGACAAAATCCTTATTGACAAACTTTGCCACATACTTTTCAATATCAAAGCCGCCAGACAGGGTGAACACGGTATGAAACAACACCAGGCTCAGGGTCATGGAGAGGATCACCAGCAGGGTGCGCTTCCGGTTCCGGCCCAAATTGGACAGGGCCATGCGATGGATTTTAGCGCCGCCGGTGGATTTTTTGCCCGTCGCACTCCGCCGCTGAAACGCCCCGGTATCCCGCTGCGTGTAGCGGACCGCCTCGATGGGCGAGACGGAGCCTGCGATTTTCGCCGGCTTGCGGACGCTGATCCACACCGTCAGGAAGGCAAAGGCGGCCGCCCCGATGAAGATGAGGGGATTGGCGGACACCTTGACTCCGGCATCGGCGCTGTAAACCGTGCCGTCCATCAGGGAGGGCAGCAGGGCCTTTCCACTCAGGAATCCGGCCAGCAGGCCGATGGGGATCCCGATTGCCGAAAGCCGCATGGACTGCCGGTTGATGAGCCGCTTAATCTGCCGCGCGGTGGTTCCCAGGGTTTTCAACTGTCCGTAGGACTGGATATCCTGGATCACGGAAATCTGAAAAATATTGTAGATGATCAGATACCCCGTCGCCATAATCAGCAAAATACCGGCAAGTCCGGACAGGAGCAGGGCCGGGTTCCCGAGTAAGCCGCTGCTCTGGCTGGCAGGGCTTACCCTTGCAATCACGTAATTACCGTCGGCCGGGCTGCCGCCCATGGTTTCGCAGGTGTAGCCGGTTTCCGAAAGCAGCTGGTGCAGCTTCGGCTCCACCGCTCCGCCGCCGCGAAACTTCACGTAGGCCGCCACAACGCCCGAATAGTCGTTGTCCACCGGATAGGTATAGTTAAGCAGCTCCCGGCGGGCGTCCACAAAAGCTTTGGATACGATCAGGCGGCCGATGCTGCTTAAGGTATCGGTCTCCCAGAACCCGCACAGTGTAAAATCGGTGGTATACTGCGTCCCCTTGATATCGTACCGGAGCGTGACCGTCCGGCCAAGCTCTGCCGGTATTCCCAGGGTCTCCAGGGTTCTGGTATCGGCTATGATTTCGTTTTCCGCCTGAGGGCGGCGTCCCGTCGTGGGCGTATAGCGGGCGAACTCCAGCGCCGTATCATCCATATACCACAGTTCGGAAGGCCACTTTTCCATACCGGGATTCTGCAGACGGTAGGAAACCGCTTTGGTGTAGGCGATTTCATCAATCAGCGGATGGTCCTTTACGTCCTCATATACCGCGTCGCTGATATTGTTCAACACCGCCTGCCCGTCGCCGCCCTGCCTGCGGATATTCTGATCCCGCACAGTGTCCATCAGCCCTGAACCCAGTGTGAAAATCGCGGTGAACAGGAGGGTCGTCAGCGCAATCGCGACGCCCGCAATCACATTCCTGCTTTTTCCGGCCTCAAAGTAACGGCTGGACAACCGTTTGATGATGGCGGCGTTGTTATTGCCAAACAAAATATCCTTCATCGGTCCGCCCTCCTCACTCTGCAATTTTACCGTCTTCAATCCGGATAATGCGGTCGGCAAGCTGGGCAATCTCGTTGTTATGGGTGATCATCACAAGGGTCTGATGGAATTTCCGGCTGGTGGTTTTCAACAGTCCCAATACATCGCTGCTTGTACGGCTGTCCAGATTGCCGGTGGGCTCGTCGGCCAGGATAATGGCAGGCTTAGAAATGAGCGCCCGGGCAATGGCCACGCGCTGCTGCTGTCCGCCGGAAAGGTTGTTCGGCATATTCTGAAGCTTATCTTCCAGGGCCAGCATTTGCACGATCTCCTCCATGTACGTTCTGTCCGGCTGGTCGCCATCCAGTTCCACGGGAAGGACGATGTTTTCATAGACGTTCAGCACGGGAACCAGGTTGTAATTTTGAAAGACAAACCCGATGTTGCGCCTGCGGAAGATGGTCAGCTGCTCCTCCTTCATTTTGCCCAACTCCTTTCCCCGCACCACAACGCTGCCGGAGGTGGGCACATCCAGGCCGCCCATCATATGCAGCAGCGTGGATTTTCCGCTTCCGGAGGTGCCCACAATGGCGGCAAACTCCCCCTGCTCAATGGAAAGCGTCACGCCGTCCAGCGCCCTTGTGACGCCCGCCCCGGCGCCGTAATATTTTTTCAAGCCGGTTACTTCTAAAATGCTCATGGTAACTACCATCCTTTCCGGTTGATGGCATGATTATAAAAGGCAATCCTCGCAGAAATGTCACGGCGGCGTCACCGCGTCCCGCTCAAATGTCACATTCCCGCGACATTTCACCCCGTCACCGGCGGGGCAGAAACACGGAGAACGTGGAGCCCTGTCCCGGACTGGACGAAACGAGGATGTAGCCGCCCTGCATGGTGATAATCTCCCGGGCCAGATACAGACCGATCCCGATGCCCTCCGCGTCGCGCACCCGTTCCTCCCGGTAAAACCGCTTGAAAATGGCCCCCTGATTTTGTTCTGCGATTCCCATTCCCGTGTCGGCAATATCAATTTTCAGGTACATTTCCCGGTTTTCAGCCGAGACGTTGATTCTGCCTCCGGCGGGCGTGTATTTAATGGCGTTGTCCAAAAGGTTAAACAGTGCCTCTCCGGTCCACTTCCGGTCATGGGATACGCTCAGTTCTTCCCCACAGTCCACCCGGACCTCGATCTGTTTTTTCTCCGCGCCCAGCAGAATTCCGCCCAGAGCCTCCGCCAGCGTATCGTAGATGGGCTGCTGCTTTTTCTCCAGGGAAATAACGCCGGTTTCCAGCCGTGAGGTTTTAATCATGGCCTGCATGAGAAAATCCAGCTTGTCCAGCTGCCCCCCGGCCGCCTGCAAAAACTCCCTCCGTTTTTCCTCCGGAACGGACTCCTCCAAAAGCGTGGCGTTCACCATTTTCAGATTGGAAATCGGCGTTTTCACCTGGTGGGCAATATCGGAGATCAGCTCCTGCAATTCGGCCCGTTCCCTGGCGATGCTGCGCCGGTTCTCCCCCATCATCTCATACAGGCGGACCAGGCGGTGGTTAATTTTATAAAACAGGCTTTCCTCCGCTTCCAGCTCCGGCAGCTCCATGTTTCCCGCCGCCATCTCATCCAAAAGGCCGCACAGCCCGCCTGCAAATCCGGTCAGCTTCCCGCGCAGCGCGGCGATCAGGAAAGCGGCGCACAATAAAACCAGAAGGAGGAACACAAGGGTACACCAGATTGCCGCCATATTTTCCGTCAAACGGTACAGCAGTGCAAGAAAGGCCGCGGACAGAAGCAACAGGACCGCGCCCGCCACAGCGCAGATTTGATTGATGGAGGCCTTTTGAACGGTCATTTGTTCATCCCTCCGATCCACAGATAACCCATACCGTATACGGTTTTGATGTATTGATCTCCGTTTCTTTCGATCTTTCCCCGGATGCGGCTGATCGCGGAGGTCAGAGCGTGCTCGTCCACAAAATTTTCATCCGCGTCCCACAGCTTTTCCAGCAGCACCTGCCGCGTGAGTACGATCTGTGGATTTTTCGTCAGCACCTTGAGCAGCCGGTATTCTAACGGCGTGAAGGAAACGGCCCGGCCCGCCAGGGCGGCGCTCATCTCCGTAAAATTGATCAGCAGGTTCCCGTCGTCATAGCAGTCGCCTCCGGACTGCTTTTGCAGCCGCGAGAGCAGGGCGGCTATCTTTTTGCGGAACACGCTGATGGGAAAGGGCTTTGTCACGTAGTCGTCCGCCCCCAGCTCGAACCCCCGAAGCATATCGCTCTCCATGTCGTGGGCTGTCAGGAACACGACCGCGGTATCGGGACGGCGCGCCTTAAACTCCCGGCAGAAATCAAACCCGTTTCCGTCCGGCAGGTTCACGTCCAAAACGATCAGATCATAGTCCCGCTTTTCACAAAACGCCGCGGCCTCCGCTTTGGTTATGGCGGCGTCTACCGTATATCCTGCGGCAGAAAGGTTGTAGCAAAGCGTCTGATTCAAAAGGCGGTCATCCTCCACCACTAATATCCTCATGTAAAATCCCTCCCTATCTGAATAAGATACCGGCAAAATGTCACAGAAACCTCACGGGGGAGGCGTAATTCCGCTTGGAACGCGGTATTTCTATGTTAGTCTTAGAAGTTTCCCACAAAAAATGCACTGTTTGAACGCCAGCGAAGGATCATGGAATATGGATCGCTCCATGCGCATGATTCCCTTCCTAACGTCAGACAGTGCAGTTTAAACGAATCGCAACATACATTCTCACACATTAACTCTCCCAATATACTCATCCAGCTTTGATTTTATATTGGGCTCGCTCAGCTCCTTCACGTTCCAATACTCATGCGGCAGTTCCGTCATGGTTATTGCAAGCTTCTGGCGGTATTCCGCCGGGGTGAGGTGGAACATTTCCTGGAACAGACGGTTGAAGGTCTTCAAATCCGGAAATCCATTGTACAGCGCTATCTTCGTCAGACTTAAATCCGTTGTAGTCAAATCCCACACCGCGGCAGAAAACCGTGTTCTTGTCAGATAGTCATAGAACTTCATCCCCACATTTTTCTTAAAAAAGGTAGAAATATAGGTTCTGTTATAGTTAAACTGCTCTGTCAATTCCCCGAGCGATATTTTTTTGGTATAGTTATCATCGATGTATTGAATGACATCCTGGATCAGCCGATCCGGGATATTCCTGTTTTTGGGTTGATAAATATCATTGCGCTCAGCTTCAAAACTGGTATAAAGCGTGACAAGCAGCAGTCCAAACGCATGCCTTACGATTTTTCCTGAAAACAAATCATCCGCCGCCAGGGCCTGCAGTAACAGCGCGCAGTAAAAGCGCACATGGGTATAGCGCACCATTTGGCGGTCAGTGGCATCCGACACAAAATCAAACCGGCAGCTATAATCCTTCTGTAAAAATTCCTCAAATGCATTCGCAGAAAATCGAAGGACAAGTGTGGCAGTCTGAGGTTCCAGAGCAAACGTGGCATGTCCCATACCCGGACTCACAATAATAACATCGTCCGGCTTCAAACGATATTTCTGCCCCTCCCGGACAAATTCCATGCTTCCCGTCAGAATAATGTGCAGCTCATACATATCGTCATGCCAATGGTACCGGTAGCTGTAAACATCATGAACGTAGCTAAGAAGGTAATGGTCATCATCCAGATAATACTGATACCGCTTCTCCTCCACAACTCTCCCCCCTGACTTTGTGTTGATTCAGCTAAAGTATAGCAGAAAAGAAACACCTTGTCCACAAAGGGACTTTTCCCTGAATATTCAAACATTATCCACGTGAAAATGTTTCGCCGTTTTGGAACGCAGCGCGGCAGTTTCACAGTAAAAACATCGCTAAACGCCTGCAAGTTACAGGGAAAATATTTGACTGATTACGATTGACTGATTCAAAAAAATCCATGATTCAGGCCAAAAACATATCACCCGGAATAAAAACGAGAAACATTGTCAATGACAACTGACGTTTGCTTTTGTATAAATAGAATATCACCAGATTTTGTTCACCGGGAGCAAAATAAGATATGAGGAGGTTCATGAATGAAAATAGTCGAAGTACAAGCAATCCGTGCGGATCGATTCTGCTATGCAAAAATCTTAACGGATGAGGGCATCTATGGAATTGGCGAAAGCGGTGCTTTTGGCGTCGCCGACGCATCCGCTGCACAGATCCGTTCCTTTGGTTTATACTTAGTCGGTAAAAACCCACTGGATATCGAACACCACTGGCAGGTGATGTTCCGTGGTATGTTTTTTCGCGGAGCAGCCGTTATGGGCGCATTATCCGCGATTGATGTGGCGCTGTGGGATATCGCGGGCAAATACTACAATGCGCCGGTATATCAGCTGATGGGCGGCAAGTGCCGGGACAAAGTGCTGGTATACGGTCATGTAATCGCCGCAAGTGATGAGGAGCTGGTTGAAAACTGTAAAAAGCGAAGGGAACAAGGTTTTAAAGCCGTGGGACATCTCTCCCCATTTCTGGATGAGGACGAGGATTTACCCTATAACAGAACCTACATAAAAAATATGGAGGATGCCATTCGCCGTACCCATCTCATGCGGGAAGCCGTGGGTGACGACATGGACTTATGCATTGAACTGCATCGCCGCAGTCTGCCGGCAGAAGCCGTGGTTCTGATACATGAAATTGCCGATGTACATCCTCTTTTTGTGGAAGACCCCATTCCGCCGGGAAACAACGAGGCCATGGCCTATGTGGTGCGTCACAGCAACGTACCGGTTGCGACCGGAGAACGGCTGCATACCCTATACGAGTTTCAGGATCTTCTGGACCGACGGGCAACAAATTACACCCGTGTAAGCCTCACAACTGTCGGCGGTCTGACTGGCGCCAAAAAAATTGCCACCTTAGCAGAGAGCAAAATGTGCCCGATTGTGCCGCACAACCCTCTAAGTCCGGTTTGCACTGCTGCTGAGATGCAGCTGTGTGCCTGCATTGATAACTTATTGATCTGCGAATACCCGAGCGGAGACGGCAAACTCAGCTGGGATTCCAGTTCCCCGGACCGCAAATGTGATATGGTGACCAACTGGGATAAGCCGGTGGACGGATATATCACACCGTCCTCCGCCCCTGGCATTGGCATTGATTTAGTGCCGGATATTGAAAAACAGTTTCCGCCCGTTTCCTATGCGCCTGGAAGCCGTTTAAACATCGACGGCTCTGTCCGGGATCAATAGCCCGTTTCAATTACCTAAAAGGAGATAAACTATGACAACTCAAATGTTCATTTGTCTCGGCATTTTTCTGTTCATGATGTTGGGATTTTTATTCGCGAAAAAACTTCACACCACGTTAGCCGTCGTATCGATCTGCACCATCGTGCTCGTTACATTTTCCGGAATTATTCCTGCCAGCGTTGTTCTGAGCAAATTTGCCAACCATAACATTCTGTTAATTGCCGGCATGGTTGTGGTATCTGCCGGATTCAGCCGCACGCAGGCGGTCAACAAGCTTTCCAGCCTGGTATACAAAATCAGCAAAGGCAGTTTCGGCATGCAGATGCTCGGTTATTGTGTGCTTGCCTTTCTCTTAACTAATTTAATTCCAAGCCCTATGGCGACGTTTGGCGTTATGGTTCCGGTAATCGCTGCATTTTGCAAGCGGAACGGAATCAGCCCCTCCAAAGTCATGCAGCCCATTGCGCTGGTCTGCATCTGCTCCATTGGCACAGCCCCCTTCGGCAGCGGCATGTACACCTATGCCTCTGCAAACAGTATAATGGAAAGCTATGGCTATGCGGACTATGTCATGAAAATACTGGATCCTGTGAAAGGCCAGCTCATCATTTCCGCAATATTAGTCATTTACGCGGCTTTTATCGCTCCAAAACTTGCCCCAAATCAGCCCTCCGTGCCGGTAACTCTGGGCAGCTTTAAAAATAAAGCGGGCGCCGTTGACGATACCCCTCCCCTTGACCCGGTCCGCGAAGTGCTGGGTTACGGAATATTCCTTTTAACCACCATCGGTTTGATCTTCGCTGACACGCTGGGGCTTCAAAGCTGGCAGATCGCCGTAACCGGTGCTGCCCTCATCACTGCGGCCGGCGTATTAAAAACCCAGGAAGCCATCGATGCCATCCCTGTGCCAACCATGCTGATGCTGGTTGCCGCCTACGCTGCCGGCGGCGCCATGGAAGCATGCGGCTTAGGCGACATGATTGGCAATCTGTTAGCTGGCGCTCTGGGAAATACACGAAACGGATATGTCATCGGTTTTGCGTTCTTCATCGTTCCGTTTATTTTGACACAGTTTATGCAGAATTTCAGTGTTGACAACCTGTTTCAGCCGATTATCATCATGGCCTCCAAGGCACTGGGCTGCAACCCGGTGGGTTTATTGCTCATTCTCGGTTCCGCATGTAATTCCGCCTTCATGACACCGATGTCCACCGGCACCATCCCACCCATGATGGAGGCCGGGGGATACAGCCAAAAGGATTTGTTTAAAATGGGGTGGCTGCCGTCCATTCTTATGTGTATCCTTTCCGTTTTCGTCATAATGACAGTATTTCCGGCGTTTCCGTAATCGGATTTTCTTATCATAAAACAGACAATGCCATGTAGGATTGATTTTACAGGGCATTGTCTGTTTTGCGGTTTATTTCTATTTTTACGAGCCAAATATCAGGCAGGGGCGGTAATATCGCTTTAGCTTCCAGTCATTCTTTCATCACGGCAGTATCGTGAAGCGGCTCAGAATCGCAGAATCAAAACATTTTAACCTGGTATGTGGTAACCTGATAAAAAGCCGCAGTGACGCCATTTTCTTTCGTCCACTTATCCCATGCCTGTGCGGATTTCCTTCAGCCAGATTTCCAGATTGATCGGCTTAGTCAGATATCCCGTCATTCCCGCTGCCTGGGCCTGTTCCATGTCTTCCGCATACGCATTGGCGCTCATGGCGAAGATGGGTATATTGGAATCTGTCCGGTCCAGGGAACGGATTTTCTTTGCCGCATCATATCCATTCATTACCGGCATCTGGATATCCATTAAAATCAGGTCAAATCTTCCCTCCGGCTGACCCGCAAATGTTTCCACGCACTCAGCCCCGTCTTTGGTGCACACAATGTCCGCGCCTGTTTCCAGAAGAATATTGCAGATAATCTCCCGGTTCAAATCATTGTCCTCTGCCAGCAGTATAGTTCTACCGCTGAAATCAAAACTGCCCGGTTCTGTCGTTTCCATCAGGCACTCGTGATCCAGCATGGCGTTCAGTGAAACCTGAAGCACGGACCGGAACAAGGGTTTTTGGATAAAATAGGAAATTCCCATCTGTTCAGCCTCGCTGCGTATGTCATCCCAGTCATAGGCAGCCAGCGCCAGCTTCGTCTGCTCCCCGCAGGCCTTACAGACTTTCTCTGCCTGTCCGCGGTTGAATATATCCCGGTCAATTAACACCGCCTGGAAGAAGCCGTCTCCGGAATCTGTAATCCGGCTTACAGCCGTCTGTGCGTCTGCCACCCAGGCTGAATTTACCCCGGCTTTCATTAATGTACGCGCCGTCTCCATTCCCTGTGTTTCACTGTCTCCAACCAGAAGAACGGATTGGCATCGGATGGGATGAACCGTTTCCTCGTCTTCCCACAGGTCAAAAGGAAGCTTCACGCGGAAGGTACTCCCTTTTCCCTCCTGGCTCTCCACCTGTATCTGCCCATTCATGAGATCCACGATCCGCTTGGTAATGGCCATCCCCAGCCCGCTTCCCTCAATCTTATTCACCTTGCTGTCCTGCTCCCGCACAAACGCTGTAAATATATGGTTCAGAAATTCTGGCTTTATGCCGATTCCATTGTCCGCAATGGCAATCTGAAATACGGCTTTCTTCCCATCCGGCTGTTTCAGTTCTTCCACATCAACCGTTATACTTCCTCCCTCCTGGGTAAACTTAACCGCGTTGGTCAGAATATTAATAAGGATCTGGCTTACCTTGAGCTCATCTCCCTTCAGGCTTTCATGGGTGACGTTATGGAGGCGGACTGAGAATTCCTGCTTCTTCGCCCTGACCAGAGGATATATTATGTTGATAGCGCTCTCAATTACTTCCGGCAGCAACATCTTCTCATTCACCAGTATAATTTTGCCGCTGTCAATCCGGGCCATGTCCAGTATGTCATTGATCAGCCCCAGAAGATGCTTGCTGGAAAGGTTAATCTTCTTCAGACAGTCCCGTACCGTGTCAGGATCATCTACATGGATTCCGGCAATCACGGTCATACCGATAATGGCATTCATGGGTGTGCGCATATCATGGCTCATATTGGCAAGAAACGCCGACTTGGCCTGATTCTCCTTCTTCCTGCTCTCCATTTTCAGAAACATAGCGTACAGACAGGTGACCAGAACCAGAAAAACCAACATGGACAAACCGCACAGCGCCGCCAGCTGACTGGACAAAACCGCAGTTCTCCTGGTAATAACACCTGCGGGGACCGTGCTGACCACGGTCCACCCATTGATTCCCATGGGGCGGTAATAAGCGTATTTTTCAATTTCAAAATTGTAATACTGGGTCATGCCTTCACGCTGGTGCTCAATATCCTCCCTCATGGCGTCCAGGCTGAAGCCCGAGGCAAATTCCAGATTCTGCATGGATTGGAATAAGTTATTATATTCCATTGCCCTGGCATGGAGAACTAAATCCCCCTCCTCGTTGATGATGTAGGAATACCCCTCTTTTTGAAAGCTTTCCACCTGAATATTCTCGCCCAGCTTTAAAATACTGATCATAGCCGCTATCATCTGTTTTCCGCTCCCCGGAATGGGAACCGCCACAATTACGCCTCCCACCGCCCTGTCATAGAATATCTGGCGGGTGATATCGGAGATATAAGGTTTTCCACTGATAGCGGATTTATAATAAGCTTCATCCGAAATCACCTTGGGTTCATCAAAAACAGAAGCCCTGAACAGGCCGTCGCTTCCAGCGATCCCGATATATTCATATCCAAGCATGTCAGCCATCCTGTCCAGATAGGCTACCTGATCTGCCTGGTCATTCATCCCGGATACGGCAGACGCCAGAATCTCCATTTCAACCTGTTGTTCGGACAGAAATTTTATCATATAGTTGGAAATATAATCCGATACCTCCGAAAGCCGGCTTCGGTTCTCCTCCTGCAATGTCTGCTCAAACTTATGGATATATCTATAAAATCCCACGCCAAACACAGCCAGCATACACAATAGGGCTGCCAGTATAAAATAAAAATGAACACGGCTTTGATCTTCTTTTTTCATATGCCTATTCCTTCTTTGCGGAAGCTTCGGAATACGAGGAAATACGTTGCTGCCTTAACATTTCCATATCCGTCAGGCACTGCCTGGCCGTATATCCATCCTCGGATACCATATACTTTAGAATACAGGCCGCATCTGACTGCGAAAATCCTTTTATATTAAGCCAGGCAATGGAATTTCTGTAATTTTCCTCAATCCACCCTGCCGCTTCCACATACTGAGGGGTTGAAATACTGGCCATCTGCTGCCTGAACACAGGCGCCGTATAAATCCCCTCAAATGCCGCATTATAATTATACGGATCCGCCATAAAGGATATAAGATCCAGAGAAGCATCCACCTGGGCGCTGTTCTTGTTGACCAGCAACAGAGAGAGATTTGGCCCCTCGAATGTTCCCTGATCCGGTACTCCCACAAAGGCGGGCATCAGACCAAAGTCAGAGGGATTTCCCTCAAAATCCGTGTAGAGCCAGGTATCCCAGCAAAGCATCATGGCATATTCGCCGCTTTCAAGGGCGGCGCTCATGCCGTCCCAGCTGTTCTCCAGATAATTGTCTCCCAGATAACCATTCTGAGCCATAGCCCGATACCACTTCACAATCCGGTACATTTCCCCAATATCCTGATAGCCGGTGTTTCCATCATTAAGCGCCTCCATCACCCCGTGTTCATCGACCGCAGCATCCATGGGGAACTGGTAGAGCAGCATGGTGGGCGACGCGCAGGGAAGATACAGCGGGGTGATTCCATTCTGCTTCAAAATCCGGCAGGCCTCCTGAAACTCCTCCTGGGTGCGGGGCGGCGTAATTCCCAGCTTATGAAATAGTTTCTTATTGTAAAGCGTTCCGGATACTGACGCCTCCCAATGAGGCAGTCCAATGACCTTTCCGTGATAGATTGCCTGGTTGATGGACACATCCGTGAGATCGTCCACCCACTGGGCCTCGCTGAAATCATAAAAATTCACATCCGGATGAAAGGCATCCAGATTCGCCCCGCCAAAATACAGCAGTAAATCCAGTTTCGAATCACTCCTGCCCAGTTCATCGATGACAGCCTGTTCGATCTGATCAGGGGAATACGGTACCACATTGACCGTATTTCCGGTCAGCTCCTCATAGCGTTCAAAGGCCCTGGTGATATAGCTGCGGCTCAGATCCGATTCCCTTCCCCAGACCGATATCGTCCGTCCTGAAACATTTCCCCACTGATATACAGGCTCCTTAATTACAGTCGGACCAACCGCTGCTTCCCGCGACCTGCCGCAGCCGCAGACACATATAAGCATGAATCCAAGCACAACGGTACGAATTTTAAGATGCTTTCCCATATAATACCTCATAAAAAAGTGATGAATACAGGTTTAACCTCACTTTAGCACAAATTCCCTGTCCAGCTCCGGCCGGATGCGGTCCGGTAAGCGTCCGGATAAAAACTGTTTGCGTTCATGTTTCGTCCCTTCCACTGTAGCGGCATGGTATTCAGACCCTCTGGCTATATTTCCGGTAGTTTAGCGCTCTTTTTGTAATTGCTGCAACTAAGGGTTCCAGCCTTGCAGCACACCTCTGTCACAACCATCTTTATTTTGTTTTAGTATAACAGATTCGGGCATGAACAACAAGAGGAATGACTACTTGTCTCTAAAAGCCTTAGCAATTCCGTTGATATAAAAACGCCAGGGTGCTGAACCGGTTGTACTGCGCTCATCCCCCTGGCAAACTATATTTTTCATCCTTTATGTCATTTTTCCCTGAAATCCGATATCGCTAATTCGGCTGCCTCTGTCACCCCCAGCTCCTTCAGTCGGGCTGCCGCAAACTGCAGCTCATGGAGTATCAGGCGCTCCAGCTCTTCCGACAGGCCCTCCCAGTCGCTGTGCTCAAGGCTTGCCGACAATGAGGTGATATAAGGGAAATAAAAATTATTAATTTCCTCCCTTGAACCATGCATGCTGCGCAAGGGATAACCCCAGAGGAGAAAACAAACCAGATGCCCATATAGGTGCCGGACCGTTTGAATCGGGGAATATAATGTAATAATCTCAAGTGAGGCGAATACCACAGACTCATACCGGCCGTTTTCTTTGATATATGCCAACCGGTCTTTCCATAAGCTGACTGCACCGGCATCCACAACCACTCCCTTCGCCCACTCTCCACACGTGATTGCCAGAATCTGCAGACTTTGGATGAAATCCAGAAGCCGTTTACGGATCACCGGCTGGTTAAAATCGCAGTTTTCAGCACTGTCCTGCGTACTCAAAACCTTGGTTCCCACCCCGTTTATGGATTGAGTGACCCCCAGTTGATTAAGCAGCATCAGCGTGCGGCGCACGGTAGTTGCAGAAACCTGCTTATATTCCGCAATTCTTGCTGGCGGCGGAAGAAAACCGTCCGGTGCAAGTATCCCCTGACGAACCTCTTTCAGCAGTTCAATCGCAATGGAGTAGCAGCGCTGCGAAGACTTTCGGTAGGCATTCCAGGTAAAGGGGACTGGTTCTCCTTCCGTTTTCATGTTAATACGATTCGCATAAAACCGTCGAATTGAGGCAGCCAGCTGTTCCTGAAACGAGATGACCGACTGCCAAAGTCCATCCCAGTCTTTTCGACGGCAAAGGCCTATCATATAGAGCAGGGGACCATCGCCATCCTCAAAAGCCGTCAGATTTTCCGGCAGGCTTAAAAAGGGCGCCTGGTAAAAAATATACGCCTGCCAGATAAACCGAAGCAGCAATTCATTATTGAGAGAACCATAGATCAACTGGATATGCTGAACCATGACATACGGCATAAGGATCTCCGATGGCGCACAAAGGCGCTCCAATTCGTCTAAACGCTCCGGCGCGGCCCTTTTCATGGCGAGCCACTGGGCATGGCTGAACAGAGGGCCCATGGATTGACATAAATCCATCACGGCGTCCCTGCGGCGGGAAAAAAATGTCTGGATATTCTCCTCCAGCTCTGCCTCCTGAAACTGAACGGCTACGGCAGCCCCCGCCTTCTTAGTTAAGGTAATATACCCATCTGCTTTTAACTGACGATACACTGTTTTCACTGTATCCAGAGAAACAGAAAACCACCGGCTCACTTCCTCCATTTTAGGCAGAGAGTCCTTATATTGATAGGTGCCAAATTCTATCTGGGACGCCAACAGGCAGTATATGATTTGATTTAATTCCAATACGTTCCCCATCGATGGATCCTTCCTGATATCATTCTACTATTATTTTCACATTGTCTTATTTTATAATAGCATATGTGATAAGGCATTGTCATTATTTTCTCTCTCCACGTACTTCGTTTGAAGCGCTGCATCATCCTTCGGCGGATAACGCTGATTGGATTCCCTCATCGTGCCGGTGTTACATCGGAAGTCCGAATACAAAAGCGGGGTCCCCTTGCATTCTTTCGGTGTAACAGATTGGAAGGTACAGACGAAACTACACGTTCACGTCAATTCAACACGCCGCATAGAAAAACAGGACAGAAAGGATGTGAATCTTTTTATGACGCAAGTATCGGCCCCGTCGGAGCTTCAGGCCGCAATCGCGGCGCAGGAAACCGACATTGAAGTAACCGCCGATCTTAAAATAGATACCATGCAGAGGATTACCTATGCCGCCGCGATTTCTGTCATGTAAGCGGCGCGCTCCTTGTAGATTTCCCGTTCCAGAGAATGGCAGAACAAAAACGTCAACAGGATAACAGGCAAAACCGTAATACAGCCCATAAGCAGCCAATAACGTCTGGTATTAACGCCACGCTGTCATGTTCACGCTTCCAGCTCCTGGATCAGTTCCCGGAGTCTGGACTTAATCTTCGTACGGTAGATACCGGTGAAGCCCACTTTCTCCGCCAGGCGAAGCAGGTACTCCCGGTATAGGGCCACAATCTCAGGCTGGGAGATCTCAAAAACGGTAAAGGGCTCTGAGTTATGCACCAGAAGAGCTCTGTGATTTTCCTTGACCATAAGGGAACTCTCCTGTTCAACAGGCCCTTCCAGGGGGACAAAGTGATAATTTTCATGAGTGTCCAAAATATGGAGAATCTTCTTCAAATGCAGGGTATAGGTCTTTGGGGTGTAGTAAAGGGCGCCGACCGACCAGCAGGTGGCGGTGATGGGCACTGTGCCGGCACGGACCTGGTCAGCGCTGGCCAGGTGAACGATATCAATCAGATTGTACTGGTCCTGCTCCTGTTCCATCCGCTTCATCTCCTGAAGGTAAAGTTCTCCCAGGCGTTTCTGCTCGGGATCTTCTCTTTTTTCGATGGAGTCCGCGACAAGTTCACAGGGCGCGGTCACTGCGGACAAGGAAATCAGCTTTTGAATACGAAAGCCCTGGGGCGACAGGAATTTCATAAAGCACTGGAACAGCTTTTGGGGTTCCGAGTAAGTATTCAGCATAGGCCTGCACAGGGCGAGATAGGCCTGAAACTCCGCTTCCGTCGCCCGGAGCACCCCCGGGTCTGTGGTCAGCATTGTGGCGTAGCTGGTGGGTTCGCCCGCCATGGAATGGGACGCAATCGCGATTTGTCCGGGCATTATGATGATGGTGTGCCGGTAAAGGCGGTCGCGGATATGAGGATAATAATAGGCTTTTACTTTTCCGGTCATATAGAGCGGGATCCAGCGGGCCAGGGATTCCAGAATCTGATCGCCCGAGTAAATCGGTGGTATGATGTGGCAGATTTGAAACCCCCGCCGGATACAGTCCAGCAGCCAGGCCTGCATTTGGGAGGTAAATTCATAATCTTCCATCAGCCAATCATCGGTCTCATCAGCAAGAATACAGATTGTGCCCGGCTCCTGCCGGGCCAGCAGGTGTTGGTACATGGACCGTACCGCGGCGCGCTTTCCCTCATTTCCAACATAGATAAAATTCCCTTTACGGCTGATCGTAGCAGCCTCCAGGTTGGAGTTGGACGCCACCCCCTTAATGGTCAGCGATTCAAAGTTGCGCATAAAGCTGTCCACTCCGTCCGCGTCACCGCACAGCCAGCAAAATAAAAATTCCGACAGCTGTTCTTGCTTGTCTATGAGGACCCGCCTCACTCCCGCCATCTCTGAAAGAGCCCTTCTCTGATATTCGCCGGTACAGCGTCCGGCAAGGAAATCCGCCATGCTGCGCAGCGGCTCCGGATTGCGCGGGATTCCTCTCTTCCCGCTGCGGAAACGGCTAATGATAGAGGGGTCTACCTGCGCTGCCAAAGCCAGCTCCCGGTTCGTCGTTTGAGTCAAATTCATAACAAAAATCAGTTTTTCATAGAACTGCACAGCCTGATCCTCCTTTTTTATACCAGTATACCGTAAAGCCCGTAAGTTTGCAACAAAATTAGTATAATTTGTCATTTGAAATGACGATAAAATATCATTGTCAATTCCATATAATCGCTTGAAATTTGCTCAAAAAAGAAGTATTCTATAGTACAAGAGTTTAGTCATCCAATATATGTCATTTAAAATGACATATATGCGTCATCCGTAGCTGAGATGATATATATTTATCAAGCAGATTATCTAAAGAATTGAGTGTGAATCATGTTATTAGAGAGAAAAATTTTAGTGGTGGAAGACAATGAAATCAACCGGGCGGCAATGTGCGCCATCCTGTCTCCTCAATATACGGTTCTGGAGGCGGAAAACGGGGTGCAGGCCCTGTCGCTGCTGGAGAAATACAGAGAGGGAATCTCTCTGATCCTGTTGGATATTGTCATGCCGGTCATGGATGGCTACGCCTTTTTGAAACATCTAAAAGCAGATCACAGGCTGAATTCAATCCCGGTCATTGTCACTACCTCCAACAACAGTGAGGCGGATGAGGTGGCCGCGCTTTCCAACGGAGCCACAGACTTCATCACCAAACCCTACCGCGCCCAGGTTATTTTACACCGGGCGGCCGGCATTATCCGCCTGCGGGAGACCTCCGCTCTCATTCATCAGATCCAGTATGACCGGGTCACCGGGGTGTACAGCAAGGAATATTTCTGCCAGCAGGTCCGGGACATCCTGTTTCGGAATCCGGATGTGAAATATGATATCCTTTGTTCCGACATCGAGGACTTCAAACTGATCAACGATACCTTCGGCATGGCCGCGGGTGACCGCCTGCTGCAGCAGGTGGCCAAGCTCTGCACCCAGCGGCTGGGGGATCGCGGAATCTGCGGCCGCCTGAGCGCGGACCAGTTCGCCTGTCTCCTGGAGCACCGCGATGACTATGCGGACGAGATGTTCACCCAGTCGGACAGCAGGATCAACAGCGGCTTCGGCAATCAGAACGTGATTATGAAATACGGCATCTACGCGGTGGAGGACCGTGAGGTTTCCGTAGAACAGATGTGTGACCGGGCGCTGCTGGCGGCCCACAGCATTAAGGGAAAGTATGGCAAGCATTTTGCCCTCTACGACGATCAGCTGCGTGGCACGCTGCTGCGCAGGCAGGCCATCACGGACGGCATGGAAACGGCCCTGGCCACGGGACAGTTTGAGGTCTACTTACAGCCCAAGTACCAGATCCGGGACGGCCGGCTGGCGGGGGCCGAGGCACTGGTTCGCTGGAACCACCCGGAATGGGGCCTGCAGCCGCCTGGAGAGTTCATCCCCATCTTTGAGCGCAACGGCTTTATCACGAAGCTGGACCAATATGTCTGGGAGCGGGTCTGCGCTTTGCTCCAGGAATGGGATCGGAAGGGCTATCCCAGCATCAACATATCTGTCAACGTCTCCCGGATGGATATCTACAATGCGGACCTGGCTGACGTCCTGACAGGTCTCGTTCGGCGGCACGGACTTGCCCCCTCCCGTCTGCACCTGGAGATCACGGAGAGCGCATACACGGATACCTCAAGACAGCTCATCGAGACCCTGGGCACTCTGCGCAGACTGGGTTTCATCATTGAGATGGATGATTTTGGAAGCGGCTACTCTTCACTGAATATGCTCACGGAAATGCCCATCGACGTACTGAAGCTGGATATGAAGTTTATCCAGACTGAGATCACAAGACCCACCGGCCAGGGCATCCTGCGCTTTATCGTGGACCTGGCCCGTTGGATGAAATTGAGCGTGGTGGCGGAAGGCGTGGAGACACGGGAACAGTTGGAGCGGCTTCAAAACGACGGGTGTGACTACGCCCAGGGCTATTATTTTGCCAGGCCTATGCCTGTGGAAAATTTTGTTTCCGTCTTGACAGCGCAGGTCCCTCCCGCAGACATGGAAAACAGACGGACTGCCGGTTCTGTGGACCATATGGACATGGCTCTGCTGGTGGCCGATAAGGACGAGGAATACCGCGCTCAGGTACATAAAACGTTCGCTGACCGCTTCAGGGTACTGGAGGCGGGCAGCTATGAGGAGGCAGTTAAAATCCTGGGAAGCCATCCGTATCCGATATCGGCTGTGATTCTCAACTTAACGCTCCAAGGCGCGGCTGATATCCTGACTGCGATTCAAAAGGAGCGTGGCTCCTGGGAGACGCCGTGTATCGCCACGGGACCGCTGGACATGGAACTGGAGCGCTGTGCCATGGAGCTGGGCGCCGCCGACTATGCAGCTAAGCCTCACAATCAGGAATCGCTGCTCAGGCGGGTTCTGCGGGCGATGAGTATCCACACGCTTCAGGTACGGATGCGTTCTCTTCAGGATGAGACCTGCAGAGACACCATGACCGGCCTGCTCAACCGCCGGGGGCTGTACATTATAACGGAATCACTGCGGCATGAGTCTTCCTCCGCTGTTTATCTGTTTGAACTGGACAATTTGAAAACGTTCAATGAGAAGTACGGTTATGTGGAGGGGGATCATTTGATCCTCCACTTCGCCTCCCTTCTGCGGGCCCACACCCGGGTGGACGATGTGCTGGTCCGGCTGGGCGGGGATGAATTTCTGGTTGTGATGCGCCACATAAGTTCCATGGAAGTTGCCCGTAAGAAAGAAACGGCTATTCTCCGGGCTTATTGTGAGAGCCGTTACGTGGATCCGGATTCAGTAGCCTGCTTTGCCGGCACAGCGCTCTGGAATGCAGAGGAACCATTGGATGAAATCATACGCCGGGCCCGCGAAGCCATGTACGCTGCAAAGGCCGGCGATAAGGACGAGCGCCTATCACAGAAGGGGTGAGCATGTGATGTGTCAATATACGAATTTAGAAGTGATATATATATCTCCGTCCAGCAAGCTGCTGCGCGGAAAGGACGGCAGCACCGGCAACCGGGTGGTACTTAAGACCGGAGGCCAGGAGCCCATGACGCAGGAGGAAGCAGCGCGGCTGCGGCAGGAATATCAGATCATGCAGCGGATCGACAGCCCTTATGTTGTAAAGGCGTTTGGCGAAGTCACGCTGGACGGGCGCTGCTATCTGGTGGAGGAATTCTGTCCGGGAATCACGCTGAGCAGGCTGCTGAAACAGGGCGCCCTGGAGATGTCGGATTTCTACCGGATCGCAAAACAGCTGGTGATGGCCCTGCGGGACATACACAAGGCGGGCATCATCCACAAAGATGTAAATCCTTCCAATATCATGTACGACGCGGAGTCCGGCCGGGTAGTGCTGCTGGACTTCGGTATCTCCTCCATGTTCATGCATGAACAGATGTTGGGGACCAGACTTGAAAATATCGAGGGAACTCTCCGCTACATCGCCCCGGAACAGACCGGGCGGATGAATACGGAGCTGGATTATCGCGCGGATTTTTATTCCCTGGGCATCACCTTGTATCAAATGCTGACGGGGCGCCATCCATTTGACGCGGAGACCCCCACAGAGCTGGTTTTTTCTCATATTGCGAAGACGCCGCCGGATCTTCGCGTGATTCTGCCCAATGTGCCGCCCATGCTTGCGGCCGTCGTAGACAAACTCTTGTCCAAGATGGCAAAAGACCGCTACTTAAGCAGCGAGGGGCTTCTCTATGATCTGACGCGGTGCCAAAGGGAAACGGAATTTGTCCTTGGCGAAAAGGATTTCAGCCGGCGCTTTGAATTCGCCCACCGGCTGTATGGGCGGGAAGAAGAAATCGCCCAGCTGAAGAGTGACTTTAAGGAGGTGGCGGCCGGTTCCAAGATTCTTGTCTCCATCAGCGGCTATTCCGGCATCGGAAAGACCTCGCTGGTCAATCAGCTCCAGGAGGAGGCTCAGCGGACCAGCGGTATGTTCCTGCAAGGGAAGTTTGATCAGTATCACGCCAACGTACCCTACTTTGCCTTCTTCGAGGCCATCAAACAATTTTGCAGCATGATCTTTATGGAACCGGAGAAACGTATCGACGAGTGGAAGCAGACACTGTCGGAACACCTGGGCGACGACTCGGCTTTGCTGACCGGTAAGGTGGCGGAGCTGGCCCTGCTGACCGGCGATCAGCCAATCCCTGCGGACATGGGGCCGCTGGAGGAGCGGACCAGGTTCAAATCCGTGTTGGAAAAGCTCCTGTCCCTGCTGGCTTCGCCGGAGCATCCTCTGGTTCTGTTTTTGGACGATGTGCACCGGGCGGATATGGGATCCCTGGAAATTCTGGAAGAGCTGTTCAAAAATGAGGATGTCCACGATTTAATGATTATCGTGTGCTATCGCGACAATGAGGTGAGCAGCGAACATCCGCTCACCCTCAGCCTGAACAAAATCATACAGCGGGGCGGCAGGGTCACGCAGTTCAACTTAAACGGGCTGGACCTGGAGAGCACCGCACAGATGCTGGGAGACATATTCAAAACGGCAGCGGATACAACTTGTGCGCTGGCGGAGATCCTTTATCGGAAAACCAAGGGAAATCCATTTTACATCAAGCAGTTTCTGCGGCTGTGCCATTCAAAAGGTTATCTGAAGCTGGATATGGACAACGGAAGCTGGAGCTGGAAGGAGGCAGAGATCCGGGCCTGTCCCGCCCAGGAGAATGTAGTGGACTTCCTGACGGAAAATCTGAACCAATTTTCGGAGGAGACAATCTCTCTGCTGTCCTTTGGCGCCTGCATCGGTCAAAGCTTTTCTGTGGAGGATTTGTCCGCTGTCTGCGGACTGCCGCAACGTGAAATCAACCACAGGCTGATTACGGCGGTGGCACAGGAGGCGGTGTATCCCGTGGAGAAGGATGGGAAAACCGGCCTGCAGACCATCTATCAGTTTGCCCACGACCGGTTCCAACAGGTGTTCTATACGGCCCTGTCCGAGAAGGCGCGGGCAAGTGTCCATTACCTGCTTGGGAAGCGGTATGAGGAAGACTCGCGCCTTGCAGGCGATCTGGACGAACGGGCGTTTGAAATCGCGGACCACTACGCAATGGGGCTTGTGGAGGCGGAGGATCCGGACGAACGGCGCCGGATTCAGGCGTTCCTGCTAAGGACAGCGCATAGATGCGGGCTGGTATCCGCTTTCGACACGGCGGAGCGGTACCTTAATCTTCTGCTCTCCCAGCCGGAGCTTAAACGCCCGGAAAACCGGCCCTTCCTCACCAAAGTCTACATGGAATATCATACGGCTCTGTGTAATCTGGTTAAGGAGGAAGAATGCGACCGGATCTACGGGATACTCTGCGATCTGGTGGCGGAACCCACTGAGCTGGTGGATAACTGCCGCCTGCAGATATCAAGTTTCTCCAACCGGGGCAGGTATGAGGATGCCTTTGAGATTGGGCGCACCCTGCTTGAACAGCTTGGAGTCACCTTCCCCTGCGAAAATATAAAGCTGACTCTGGAACGGGATATCACATGCTTTTATCAGGAGCGGGAGGCCCTTGGCGCGGAAGATATCCTGAGTCTCAAAGAAGCTGAGGACCCGGTAGAGGCTGGGATCAGTAAATTGCTCTGCCGCCTGTGCGGCCCGACCTTTTTCTTTCGTCCCGATTACTCCTACTGGACGGTATTTACGGCTGTGCGGCGCATGTTCCGGTATGGCTATACGCCTCATGCCCTGCAGATGTATTCCAATCTGATGATGCCTCTGGGGGAGCTGTGCGGGGATTATCAAACGGCCTACGCGGCTGGCAGATCGGCTATGCGCCTGGCCGAAAAGCACCAATACAGGGAGGTAATTCACTCCATCTACTGTATGTTTGCTCTCCATACCGGCCATTGGTTCGAAGATGTGGTCAATGAGATTCCCTATGCAAAGGAGTCCATCAAGGGCAACGCCCAGATGGGAGATTTTGAGTACGCCTGCTATGGCTATTATGGACTCATGATGGCGGTCATGGAAAGCGCAGCCCATGTGGACGAACTGTCGAACGAGGTGCAGGCCGGAGTCAAGTTTGCGGAGAAAACCGGCAGCGACCATGCTTTGGGCAGCTTTTTGAGCTTCCAGCAGCTGTGCAGAAGTTTGCGCGGGGAGCTCTCCCTCACCGGAAGTTTTGATGGAGACGGAATTTCGGAACAGGCCCATCTGGAGCGGTTTTCCCATAATCTGCAGGCAATCAGCTATTACCATGTCATTCGGGCCCTGTCGGCAGTCATCTACCGGGATTATTCCACGGCCTTCCGGCTGTGCAGAGACGCGGTGCCCCTGCTCCCGTATGTCTCCAGCTTTTATAACGTGGCGCTCCACAATTTCCTGTACTCCCTGTCCATTTGCCAGGTACTGGAGACAGGGGACTATGAGCCGGAGGCAAAGCCGGCGCTTCTGCGTGTCCTGGCGGAAAACCAGGATTGGCTGAAGGAACGCAGCTGCGACGCGTTCTGCAATTATGGACATCTTTATCTTGTAATCGAGGCGGAGCGGAAAACAGCGGAAGGCCGTATCGGAGAGGCCCTGCGGCTTTACGAAGAGGCCCTGGAGGCCGCAAAAAAGCATGACCGCAGCCTTCACCATGCCATCCTCTGCGATGTGGCCGCGCAACGCTATGAGAGACTGGGGATCAAATCGGCGGCCAGGCATTACCTGACGGACGCCTACCGGCTGTTCGGCCATTGGGGGGCGGAGGGCAAGTGCGCCCGGATGCAGCAGGACTACCCGGAACTGGCAGGCCTATGGAAGAACGATAACCGGCAGAACGCCCTGTCTGAGGATTCCATCCGCACCACCGCATCGCTGGATATGCGCTCTGTTCTGAAGGCATCTCAGGCCATTTCGGAGGAACTTGAACTGGAAGGAATCCTGGAAAAGCTGATTCACAGCCTCCTGGAATGCGCGGGAGCACAGCATATCTACTATTTAAGCCAGGCGGATTCCGGGTATGAGATCCAGGCGGAGGGCCATTCCGGGGCCAAGGACATATGCATCGTATCAAAACGGCCGGCCATGGAGCAGGATATTCCGCTGAGCATTGTATCGTATGTGGAGAGAACACTGGAGGCCGTGATCCTGGAAGACGGAGAGAACTCCAGAGTCTTTGGGAAGGACCTTCATATCAAAGAGAACCGCTGCAAGTCGGTCCTGTGCATGCCCATCCTCAGCAAGGGGGAGCTAAAGGGCATCCTCTACTTGGAAAACAACCTGGCCACGGGTGTTTTTGACCGGCGGAGAAAAGAAAACCTCATGCCCATTGCGGCACAGCTGGCCATTTCTCTTGAAAACGCCTATTTATATGAGCATCTGCGCTTTTTGGTAGACGAGCGGACGAAGGCGCTGCTGGAGGAGATCAAGGTGCGCAAGCGGGCGGAGGAAAAGTTGGCCCATATGGCAAACTACGACGCGCTCACCGGACTTCCCAACCGCAGACTGTTTCACAAAATCTTGTCCCGGCTGCTTCTGGAGGCTGAAACCAGCGGGCAACTGCTTGCTGTCCTCTACATGGATTTGGATGGATTCAAAGAGGTCAATGACACCTATGGCCATGAAAAGGGCGATCTGGTATTGGAGGAGACAGCCAGACGGCTGATCCGTGCCGTACGCGGCAGCGATATCGTGTCCCGTATGGGCGGCGACGAGTTCGTTCTGTTGTTGAGCCGAATCATGGCGGACGAAGAGATCCGGCACGTCTGCGAACGGATTCTCTCAGAAATCAGGCAGCCTTTCCAGCTCTCAGAGGACCTGTTTGTTGAAATGACGGCAAGTATTGGGGTCAGCGTCTATCCGAGGGATGGTCAGGACGAGAAAGAACTTCTCTCCTGCGCCGACCAGGCCATGTACCGGATCAAAAAAAGTGACAAAAACTTTTACTCGTTTACAGAGCCTCTTTCTGAAGCGCAGGAGAAGTCTTAAAAGAAAATACCATACCCAGCGGCGGCCGGCGTGAGCAAGACCATTGTTGGTCATGGAAAGGATGAGATCGATGAAAAAAACAATGACGGCCTGGGAGACGTTTCAGGCTTTTTGCAGCGCCTGGTTCGAGCGGAGAAACGCCGAGGAGGTTTATCGCTTTTTAGGCGATGAATTCTGTTTTGTGGGCACCGGGGAGGACGAGTTTGCCCACAGCCCTCAGGAGATGAGAGATTACCTGGCCCGGGACATCCAGGAGATCCCCGAGCCCTTCACGGTGGAACTTACGCTCTTTCAGGAGCAGGAGATCGACAAGGACATCCGCAACCTGTCCGTGGGAATGATCCTCAAGAACACCCAGTACCGCTGGCGGCTGCGGGGGTTCTTTACCCTGGTCCGGCGGCAAACGTCCTGGCGGCTGCGCACCCTGTGGTTTTCCGAGCCCAGCAGCAGCCAACGGGGCGGGGAGCATTATCCCCGCGCCCTGGTGATGGAGCACGTTGCCAGACAGAGGCAGGAGCTGCTCAACGACTCCCTGCCCGGCGGCATGATGGGCGGGTATATCCAGGAGGGGTTCCCCTTCTATTTTGTGAACAACCAGATGCTGAAATACCTCGGCTATGCCAGCGAGGCGGAGTTTGTCGCAGATATCGAGGGTATGGTCTCCAACTGTATGCACCCGGACGACCGGGCCATGGTGGACGGGGAGGTAGCCCGTCAAATGGCGGAGCGCGGGGAGTACGTGGTGGAATACCGGATGAAACGCCGGGATGGCTCCTACATTTGGGTTCACGATCTGGGGCGCGAGGTCACGGCGGAAAACGGCAAGCCGGCCATCATCTCCGTGTGCATCGACATTACGGCCCAGAAAAAGGCCCAGGCCGAGGTCGTGCATCTCTATAACAACGTCCCCGGCGCGGTGTTCCGCGTCAGGTATGATGCGGATTTTTCCGTTGCGGATGCCAACGACGGGCTGTATGAACTGCTGGGCTATACCCGGGAGGAATTTACCGCGCTGGGCAATCGGATCTCCGCCGTGATCTATCCCGATGACCTGGAGGCTGTGCGGGACAAGCTGTTGGCGGAAGAAAACCGGGAAAATCCCATACAGGACGAGCTCCGTTTTGTCTGCAAGGACGGAAACATAAAATGGATCTCGCTGAAGACCCAGGTGATGCCCGGAGATGACGGGACACCATATTTTTACGGATTCCTCGTGGACATCACCGATGAAAAACTGGCCCAGGAACGCGTCCGGGAACTGTACGAAAAGGAACTAGCCTACTTTGCACAGGCCGCTTCATTGGAGGGCAGCATCCAGGGACGGGTCAATGTCACCCAGGACAGGGTCGAGAGCTATCAATCCACAGCCGATTGCGCCATCGCCCAGGCAGGAGACACCTACGAGCAGGCGGTCGGACGGCTGGCGGACTCGGCCGTAGACGCGGCTTACAGAGAACATCTGCGCTCGTCACTTAACCGGACGCAGCTCCTGAGTGACTTTTCCGCCGGTAAGACAGACCTCCATTTTGAATTTCTTCGAAAACGGACTGACGGCAGCGCTTTTTGGAGCAAAACAAGTTTCAAGTACCACCAAAATCCGGAGAGCGGCGATGTGATCGCTTTCTTCTACACCATCGACATCACAGAGCAGAAGGTACAGGAGCAGCTCCTGAGCAGAGTGACCGAGCTGGACTATGAGGTCCTGTCCGACATCGACATCCGGCGGGACACCTTCCATGTGGTCTCATACCACGCCAGTATGGAGCCCCTCATGCCGGCGAAAGGGCGTTTCCAGGCGGAGGCAAAGGCCATTGCGTCCGCCACGATGGAGCCCGCGGCGGAGCAGGAATACCTCGCCAGACTGAACCCCGCTTACATGCAGCGTGAGTTGGCCGAACAGGGCAGCTACAGCTTCATGGTAGAGACACGGGGCGAACACGGCTATGCCCGGGTGAAGCGGTATCAGGTCTTTTACATCAGCCGGGAGCTGGGCCGGGTGTGTATCGCGCGCACCGACGTCACGGATATCATCCGCCAGGAGCAACAGCAGAAGGAAGCCTTAGCTGCGGCCCTTGCCGCGGCAGAGCAGGCTAACGCCGCGAAAACAGACTTCCTCTCCCGCATGAGCCATGAAATCCGCACTCCCATGAACGCCATCATCGGAATGAGCGCCATCGCCGCCCAAGCCATCGGAGACGACGAACGGGTGGCCGAGTGTATCTCAAAGATCGGCATATCCTCCCGATTTCTGCTCTCCCTCATCAACGATATCCTGGACATGAGCCGGATCGAGAGTGGAAAAATGCTGCTAAAAAACGAAAAAATCCCCACAGAGGATTTTATAAACGGCCTCAACGCCATTTGCTACAGCCAGGCGGCGGCAAAGGGCGTGGATTACGAGTGCATCGTGGACCCAACTCTGGACGATTTTTATATCGGGGACGCCATGAAACTGCAGCAGGTGCTGCTTAACATCCTGTCCAACGCGATTAAATTTACCGGTGAGGGCGGCAAGGTCACCTTCTCGGCAGCGCTGCACAGGAAAAGCAGGAACGGCGCCACGCTGCGCTATATCGTCAACGATACCGGCGTGGGCATCAGTGAAGGCTTTCTTCTTCACCTGTTTGAGCCCTTCTCCCAAGAATCCAGCGGTACCACCGCACAGTACGGCGGCACCGGTCTTGGCCTGTCCATCTCAAAAAATATCATTGATATGATGGGCGGTAAAATTACAGTGCGCTCCATCAAGGGTATTGGGTCTGAGTTCACAGTGGATGTACAACTGGGCATCACGGAGGAAGAGCTGCTGCGCCACAACCGGAAAAAGGCGCTCCCCAATTTTTCCGCGCTGAAGACGCTGGTGGTGGACGATGATGTGGCGGTATGCGAAAGCGCCGTGGACACGCTCAAGGAGATGGGAATCACCGCCGAATGGGTAGACAGCGGACGCAAGGCCATCGAACAGATACAATCGATGTGGGACACAGGAAAGCATTACGATATGATCCTCATCGACTGGAAGATGCCGGATATTGACGGCATCGAGACCGCACGGCGCATCCGCGCGATCGTGGGGCCGGAGGTCACCATCATTATTATAACGGCCTATGACTGGGCTTCCATCGAACACGAGGCCACGTTGGCGGGCGTCAATCTGCTGATGAGCAAGCCCATGTTCAAGTCCTCTCTGATCTCCGCCTTCTCCAAGGCGCTGGGTGAAAAAGAAGAGATCCGTACAGGAAATAAGCCTGCGGTCTTTGATTTTACCGGACGCCGGATCCTTTTGGTCGAGGATAACGCCATCAACACCGAAGTGGCTGTGGCCCTGCTTGAGAGCAAAGGCTTTGCCGTGGACACGGCGGAGAACGGGCTGCGGGCAATCGAGCTGTTCAGCAAAACTGAGGCGGGCTTTTATGACGCCATTTTGATGGACATCCGGATGCCTCAGATGGACGGCCTGGCGGCGGCCAATCATATCCGCCACATGAGCAACACCGACGCCAAAACCATCCCCATCATCGCCATGACCGCCAACGCGTTTGACGATGACATGGAAAAGAGCAAGGCGGCCGGCATGAACGCGCATTTGGCCAAACCCATTGAACCGGAGAGGTTGTATCAGGTCCTCTACGACTTTATGTTAAGCCAGGAGGAAGAATAGACAATGGCAGCTCTAAAAGAAGTCTTTCGGAAATACGGTGCTGACTACGAAACCACCATGTCCCGGTTTATGGGCAGCGAGCAGATATATTTGAAAATACTCGCCATGCTGCCGCGGGATGAGAATCTACAGAAACTGGACCAGGCCTTGCAGGCCGGCGACTATCCCGCCGCTTTTGACGCCGCCCATACGTTAAAGGGTATGGCCGGCAACCTCGGTTTGACGCCGCTTTATCAGGCGGTTTGCGCCACCGTGGAGCCTCTGCGCGCCAGAGCGCCGGGTGAGGATTACGCCGTCCTGTTCCAGTCCGTAAAGGAAGAATTCAAACGGGCCGCCGGTCTGGTGGAGCTGCTGAAAGAGGTGGGATGAAATGGAACTGACCAACGAATTGAGAGCGGTCCTCGACAGTATCCCCAGCGGTCTATGTATTTATCAGGTGCACAGGGGGCGGCTTTACCCGCAGTATCATAATCCCGCCTTTTATGAAGTGCTGGGGTATAACAACACGCATATTACTCAAGTCAGGGAGCAGGTAACCTTTATCGGAATCCATGAGGACGACCGCGCCGCGCTGCTTGAAAACCTAAACGACCTGCTGAGCGGCGGGGAGAGGCTGCGTCATACCTGCCGGGTCTTCCACGACGGGCTGGGAGAATACCGGTGGATCCAAATAGAAGGTTCCCGAAGGGTGCGGCCTGATGGGAGCGAGCTCCTGTATGTGGCATACAGTGACGTGACCGAACAGCGCCGGTTGGAACAGTATTTTCAAAACACCCTGAAAAACCTTCCCGGCGGCGTAGTGGTGGTTCGCTATGAACTGGATGGGAGCATCATCCCTGAGTACATATCACAGGGACTTGCGGCAACCACGGAGATGCCGATGGAAGAAACCTGGAAGCTGTATCGCGAAAATGCCCTGACAGGGGTTCATCCGGAGGACTTAGAGCGTGTCCGGACGGAGCTGGAGAAATATTTTGCCAGCGGGAAAAGCCACTGGGAGATTGAATACCGGCTTTTGAAAGGCTCAGGGGACTATGTATGGGTCAAGAATACGCTCTCTCTCATCGAACATGAGGGCGGAGAGCGGAAAATTTATTCCGTCTACAACGATATGACAAAGGAGCGTGAAGAGCGCGCCCGGATCCGGCAGCAGTACAACGAGCTGCTGCTGCGCCACCATCAGAGGACCGACCCCGACGTGCTGGTGACGGGCCACTGCAATATTACCCAGGACCGGATCATTCAGATCAGCGATCAGACCGGCGTAGGGCTTTTGGAACGCTTCGGCGCTGTCCGCGAGGCATTTTTTGGCGGTCTTTCCACCCTGGTTGTGGACGAAAATGAACGGCGTGTATTCCGGGACACCTACTTACGAGAACCTTCCCTGGCTGCTTTTCAACGGGGCGAAACCAAGCAGGTAAAGAATTTCTTTGTCCAGCTTCCCAACGAGGATACCGGCCGGTATATACAGGTCGAGATGAATATGGTGTCAACCCCGGACAGCGGTGACGTAACCGGAATCCTCACGGTGATCGATATCACCGAGCAGGTCGTTGCCGACCGCATCGTCCATCAGCTCTCTGTCACCGGTTATGACTTTGTAGCGGATTTGAATCTAAAGAGGGACACGTATCTCATACTCTCCCAGGATGAGAACGCTGACTGCGTCCCCCCGCGCCAGGGCGTCCACTCGGCTTGGGTGGCCGGAATGCTGGAATCCAGGGTCGTGCCCCGGGACCGGGAGCAGTACCGGGAGCATTTGGACACCGAGCGTATATTGGCGTTGCTTCAGCATGGACAGGCCTATACGTTTGCGTACTCAATGGCGGACGATACGGGCGATGTCCGAGCCAAAAATGTGACAGTCTCCCCCATCGACCTGCGGCTTGGCCGGGTGTGTCTGTCCAGGACGGACATCACGGATTCCATCCGGGAGCAGCAGCGGTTACTCCGGGTGATCGCCTATACCTGTGAACTGGCCTGCTTCATTGACGCCTTTACGGGGGAATTTTCGATGTATACCAGGCAGATGGTCCTGGAAAATCTGCCTCCCCACACGGCCCGGGACTATAACGCGGTACTGGATAATTTAACGGGGTATTTTGAGACGGCTATGAGCCGCGAGACGGTGAAACGGCAGTTTCACCTGCAGACTTTGCTTGGCAGTCTGGCGCAAAAGCCCGGGGGCTATGATTTTGTACTGCCCTACTGCGCGCAGGACGGCTTGCGGTACAAGCAGATCAACGTACTGTGGGGCGACCAGAACCACAAGACGGTCTGTTTGGTGCGCTCCGACGTGACCGATATGCTGGCCGCTGAGCGGACGGCGAAGGCAGAGTTAGAGCGGGCCCTGGAACTGTCCCGTGAGGCCAGCCGGGCCAAAAGCGATTTCCTTTCGGCCATGAGCCACGATATCCGCACGCCCATGAACGCCATCATGGGGATGACCACGCTGGCCAAGGCCAACATCGGCGACACAGGCCGGGTCCTGGACTGCCTGCAAAAAATATCCGTCTCCTCCAATCACCTGCTCAGTCTAATCAACGATATTTTAGATATGAACCGGATTGAAGGGGCTAAAATTACGCTGAACCGGGAGAAAATTTACCTGCCGGACCTGGTGAATCAGATCGGAGCCATCATCGCGCCCCAGGCCGACCGGGCCGGTCTCCAATATGACATACAGCTCAGCGAAATCAAACATCCCTTTATTTACGGAGACGCCCTGCGCATCAGCCAGATTTTGATCAACATCCTGGGCAACGCAGTCAAATTCACGCCGTCAGGTGGTACGGTGCAGCTATCCGTCGAGGAGCTTCCCGCACAAGGAGACATGCATTGGGCGCGTTATCGTTTTACCACCAGCGACACAGGGATCGGAATGGCAAACGATATCCAGGCCCATCTCTTTGAACCCTTTGTCCGCAGCAACGCCGTGTCCCGCGTGGAGGGGTCCGGCCTGGGCCTGAGCATCGTTAAGGGACTGGTGGACTTGATGGAGGGCATAATAGAGGTGCAGAGCGCGCCGGGGGTGGGTTCCACCTTCCTGGTTGAATTAACGTGTGAGATCACGCCGGCCGACGAACGGCGGGCTGCTCCCAAACCGCAGCCGTCGGGCGGTATTGAGGAGGGCCTTTTTGCCGGGCGCCGCTTTTTAATCGCGGAGGACAATGCTATCAACTCGGAGATCATTTGTGAGATCCTGCAGATGTGCGGGGCAGAGACTGTGGTAAGGGGCAATGGATTCCTGGCCGTGGAGGCGTTTTGCGCCGCGGTCCCCGGGACTTACGACGCCATCCTGATGGATATCCAGATGCCGGAGATGGACGGCTATGCGGCCGCCCGGACCATACGGTCAAACAAAAGACCCGACGCTAAAACCATCCCCATTATCGCCATGACCGCAAACGCATTTGAGGAGGATGTTGAGGCCGCACTTGAGGCAGGAATGGATGCACATATTGCAAAACCTGTGGATATTGGCATACTCTGTTCAACGTTGGGTTTGAAGCTACAAAGAAATGGACCATGCCAATCAGGAATTGGGGACAGGTATATGGCGAACTGAGCATCATGTATGAGGGGCGTCTGCCGGAATAAGCCAATCTGTCTTATTTTTCACAGGCGGGATATTCGCCTGCTCTTGACATGCAACGATAGTTGCTGTTATATATAAAACAAGGGCTGAAAGTCCAAAAAGGAACTTTCGGCCCAGTGATTATCATAGAAGATCAGCATTTACAGACTTTTTTTCACACACTCTAAATAATCGATCCTGCACAATACGATATTTTTCAAACTCAGTCTCTGCATGAAGCTTCGCCTGTTCCGCACTTACTTTTCCCGGTCCCATCAGCAATTCGTTCCTATTAAACTCCAGGAATCCGTCAAGACGCTTGGCACAGTCCTCCATAGTCATTGGTATTCTTCGTTCCGCCTGTAACTCCGCATAGTCAAGATACAGGGGAACGATTCTTTCCAAATAGGACATTTCCTTTTCGCTCAGGTAGTTCTTAGCAATAGTAACATCTGCTTTGACAATTTTCCCATCCGGCGCTGACTCCCTTGTTATCAGGCCCATATGCTCTTACTGAAACCGTGTAATACACATCAGTTGTTATATTTTGTAAAGCATACTTAATCTGACGACATGCTTTTAAATCATTATCTATAATTAATACTTTTTTCTTCATATTATTTCTTCCATATTCTTTATGCTTATCTATAAAAATTAGATATCGCTATTGTCACTATTTTTTCCATACATACTCTCTCCAGAACTGGTGTTTATAATATTGCCAGCAAGAGTAAAATGCGGAGACAAATGTCCCCGCACTACTCTTTCCATCTACTTTCTGAATGTAACAATTCCTACATCGTCAGACTAACCTTTTAGAAAAAAGACTCTGATAATAACAAAATAAATGGCTGAAAGAAAAACATGACTATAGCCACTGTTCCATATAAAAGATATAACTCACTTTTACTGCAGGCAAGTCTATCTAATTGAGGAATCATCTTTATGATCATCCGGCCAATTAGATACCCGGCCAACATACCTCCCGCGTTCGTTATCAAGTCATTTATATCGGTTGCGCGAAAGGTAAATATCTGCAATATTTCAATCCCCAGTGATGTCACCAGGCCCAAACCCACTGTTTTCATCATACTTCTGTATTCGGGCCATAAGCATGGAACAAATATACCTAATGGGATAAAAAGCAAAACATTCAGATAGCTGTTCGTTATATCGGTCAGCATACCATACAAAGGAATAAAATTATAAGACCAACTGATTTTAATCCCTGTCACACTGGGAAACCCCACCAAAAAGCACATTGCAGTCAGATATAATATAAAAATAATATAGGCAGCCGTCTTTTTTATGTTATGAAATATAAATATTTGATATAAAACAAGAATCGGTATCAGTATCGTTGATGCAGCCGCAGTTTCTATCCCTGTTGAATATATTCTATACATAAAAATCTCCATATGCACATCCTGTCTCTGTATGAAATAGATGTATCTTTTCCGGCTTTAGCCGAATATATACTTCCTGCCCAACCTGACCGGAAAAATCTGCATCCGTCACCACTGTGAGATTCGGCATGTCAGCCCCTGTGAGGAAAACTGCTACTTCACGCCCTGTATTTTCCAGAATATTGATTTTCATCCTTACTGCATGAGGCTCATCCGGTTCAGCCGGCAAAATGTGTTCCGGGCGAATACCGGCCTTCAGCGGCTCCTGTAAACCATCTGCGGGCAAATTGCTCACATCAATGGGAATATGGGTATTTCCCAAAGTCAGATAATGCTGTCCCTGGTATGTAACAAGCCTGGTGTCCCATAGATTCATATTGGGTGATCCTATGAACCCTGCAACAAACAGATTCGCCGGATTTCTATATATTTCCTGCGGTGTTCCAAATTGCTGTAAAACACCGCCATTTATTACGGCAATACGCGTCCCCATCGTCATTGCCTCCGTCTGATCATGGGTAACATATATGGTGGTTACACCCAATTCCCGCTGGAGTGTTATAATCTCCCGGCGCATTTCTGTGCGGAGCTTCGCATCGAGATTGGCTAACGGTTCATCCATGAGAAAAAGTCCGGGTTTTCTTATCATGGCCCGTGCAAGGGCAACACGCTGGCGCTGACCGCCGGATAAAGCCCCCGGCTTCCTTTCAAGCAGAGTATCCAGCTCCAGCTTTTGGGCCAATTCTGCTACCCTTCTTTCGATTTCCTGTTTGCTGATATGCTGCATTTTAAGGGGAAAGGCGATATTATCTTTTACTTTCATATTGGGATAAAGGGCATAATTTTGGAATACCATGGCTATATCGCGGTTCTTTGGCGGAACCTTGTTCACAATCCTGCCATCCATAACAACCTCGCCGCTGCTTATACTCTCAAGCCCTGCAATCATGCGCAGCAGCGTTGTCTTTCCGCAGCCGGAAGGGCCTACAAATACAATAAATTCCCCTCTCTTTATTTCCATATCCATATCCTTAACAGCATGAACATCTCCAGGATACCATTTATTCACTTTGCTTATCTGCAGATCGTCTGCAAAAATCCTGTTTTCCATATATTAATCCCCTGTATTAATCTTTCATTCCGGAAGATATAATGCCCTGCTCCAGATACTTCTGCCCGAACAGGAATATTAATAGAGGAGGCATCAGCGTAATCAGTGACGCGATCAATGATACCCCGGCGTTATCCGCTGTGATGTTTGACATATACAATGAAAGCGGCCAGAGCGTCTGGTTTTTTAAAAATGCCTGAGGCGCCTCTATTGCATTCCAGTATTCCAAAAAACCTAATACCACAGCCGACAGGATTCCCGGCGCGCCAAGCGGAAGTCCAAATCGTAAAAATATCTGAAATGAGGATGCCCCATCCACGGCTGCCGCCTCCATGACCGCCTCCGGTATGTCCATAAAAAAACGTGTCATTATGAATACTGGAAGCGTTGATGCCGCACCGGGCAGAATAACCGCCCATACAGTATCAATCAGGCCCAGCTTATTCAGGACAAGATAGCTGGAAACCATGGTCACCTGAAAAGGCATCAGCATCAGGACAATATACAAAGTATAGAGTATCTTTTTTCCGCGAAAGTGAAACTTAGCAAATGCCCATGCCGCAGGAGCGCCCAAAAGAACATGACCGAGTATAATTGGAAAAACCTGCCCGCAGGAATTCCAGAATACCGAAAAAAACTGGGGCGTATCCAATAATAGTTCCACATATGCCGCCAGTGTCGGATAACGCGCAATTACAGGCCATACAGCCATTCCTCCCCTGCTTTCCAGGACTGGAGCAAGATTTTCAGACACTTCTGCCCCTCCCATAAAAGTACCGGATATCAACATCCACAGAGGCAGCCATATAAAGACCGCAATCAAAACAAGTGGCACGCCAAGAAGCCATTTTTTCATATCCTATCTCCTCTGTTCATAATTTTTTGCAGTAGTAATATTAAAATAAATACCAGAATTGCCATCATCACAGCTCCGGCACACATTTTATCCACATCCAGATTGCCGTACCAGTTATTGAATAAATGCTGAAGCATGTAAATACTGTCATCCGGATAGCCTCCCGCAATCAGATAAGCCTCCCTGAACACCTTAAAGGAATTGAGCAGCGACAGTACTGTAATGGTAAATAATGTAGGCATTAGATTGGGGAGTGTAATCCTTACAAACCGCTGGAGACTTCCGGCGCCGTCTATCTGCGCCGCCTCATATAATGCTGGATTTATGGCGCTGAGTCCTGACAGCCACAGCACCATATCATATCCGAAATTCTTCCACAGATAGGCAAACACCAATACACCAAAGGCTGCCTTACTTCCAATCCAGTCAACCGGAACCATACCCCAAAGTGCAAGGAATGCATTAAAAAGTCCATTTTTATGAAAAATCACCCGCCACAAAAGAACAATCGAAGCAACGGGAATCGCCATGGGCACAAGAAACGAGGTCTTGAAAATGCTGCGTTTTTCCCTGAAGGAGGTCAGCATCAGGGAAACAGCCAGGGAAAAGAGTAAGAGAAGCGGTATGCAGACTAAGATAAATCTTGCTGTATTGGCTGCCGCCAGCTTAAACGCATGGTTCCTCAAAACTGCCAGATAATTTTGAAATCCCACAAACCGGTCACTGGCAGCCAGGAAAAAGGAACGTCGCAGAGCGTCCAGCATAGGAATCAGCACCATAATACTTACGAACAGCAGGCTCGGCAGCAAAAACAGCCATGGTACCATTTGTTCCCGGATCGGAACACTGTATTCACGTTTTTTCCTCATCCAAAATCCTCCCTTCACGAACATCAGCGGCAAGCGTTTCTTTCAGACAGTAAAAGAGAAAATCCACACATATCCAAAGACATGGCAGAAGATACGTTGCTTTGCAGAAGGTCATATTGTGAGCAGAGGCTATCTTGAATGAAATCAGGCAAAGTGTCAGTGTATATGCCGCACAATAGAAAATCATTCTTTTGTAAGAACGTATGGATACCAGTATTGCTGCGGCTACTGTAAAGGCAGAGGCACACACAGAAAGCAGCACTGCCATAAATGACGAGGTCCAAAGCTCCATATCTCGGAAGGCAGGCCCGGCCGTCATCCAGGAGACCATATTTTTTCCCTGCTCCTTAAACAGATTTCCCCAGAACTCAAAATCAGACCACATTGTGGGGACAAACTCGGAAGGAAACTCAGGCAGGTCTATACAAAACCATAATACGGCCAATATACCGAAAGCGGTTAAAAGATAAACAGCCAACAGAAGGGGATAACGGCAAAGCCTTTTTCCATGCCTGATCACGCGCCCAAGGATCCCAAATGCCAGAATAATTGCAGGAAGCCGGAGTATCATGCCAAGTGCCCATGCAAATAATGTCAGGTCAAGAATCCGTCCCTCCGGAAAACCTGCCGATGAGAGATACTGACTGGCCCTCTCCCCTGCTCCCGGACCTGTAAATGTCAGTTGCATATTGGATAAGGGTTCATCCGAGTCCGCCTGTGCCTGTAAGAACAACCTTGGTTCTTCCTCCTCAAATATGCCGCGGACATAGAACTGCTTTCCTTCCGCCTTTACCGGCATCCCCATCACATTGGTACTCCCCCACAGGGAGAATGCCAGACCGGTACTGACGGCGCATCCGAACTCATCCGATCTGGCCGGATAAGCACCGGCAGTCAGCATGAAGGAGACAACATCCCCGCAGTCTCCAAAGGCGGCAACTATATCTGCCTTCATTTTCTTTTTATCTGAAGCCATTATCTCCTGTTCCGGGTATGTCTGCCATAAAGTGGCCTCCGGCTGGTTTCCTGCTCCATCCTGCCTTGCATACGTCTGCTGCCTGATAAGCTCTGAGGGGCTGACACCGCCCTTATCCCATTTAATGCTCACACTTGTACAGTGACTGATGGCCGTACTATAATAAGAACAGGCAAAACACCAAAGAACCGCTGCCAGTAATGCTGATATTGTCAACCCCCGGTAATGAGCAAACCTGTTAGTTTTCAATGCGGACCCTGTCTCCTTCCGATATGATCTTATTCGAGTTTATGACCACCTGATCCGAATAAGTAAGCGCGCCCTCAACATACATCGTCTGACTGTCCCTTTCCCTAACTGTTATATCTACCCTTGCAATGACCCATTCTGTTCCCAGTACGGAGTTTTGTCTGCGGAGTACGAAAACGTGGTCTCCGGCGGAATCACTTCTGAGTGCTGTAAGAGGCAGACAATTTTGATACGTCTCGCTTTTTCTGCTCAGAAAAAGCTGCGCCGTCATACCGGAAGTATAACCTCCCTCCGGCAGGACCGCAGTTACCAAAACCTGGTCTGACTCGTCCGGCGTGCTGATGGAACGAATCTCCACATCTGCTTTTTGTGTGCTTCCATCCAATTTATAATGAAGCTCTCCCTTGTCCCCGGCTGAAAAGCGGCGTGCTGAATCTTTATCCAGTTTTCCTTCAAAAACAAATCCTCTGTCTGTACAGGAAAGTATGACTGCCTCTTCCCCCTCCTTTGTTTTATCCCCTCGTTCCAGCGTCCTCACCACCGTTCCAGGGGCCGGGGCCAAAAGGTATCCCCCATTATCCAAAATTTCCTGTAATGCAGCACGCGATTTCTCTTTATCTGACCGCTCAGATTCATAGGTAATTCTGTCAATTTCACCTTCTTTCTGCAATACCTCAGCCTGTCTCCGGGCATCTTCCAATGTTGCCTGCGCAGTCTCTATTGCCCTTCCCGCCGCATAAAGTTCTTCCTCCTCAGAATATTGGTTATCCTCTGACTCACGCCAGGCACGGTTTAACGCTTCTCTTGCAGTATCAATGGCAGCCTGGGCCTCACTGACTTCAGACTCAGCTGAAAAATCTTTTCCTTCCCTGACTGCTTCCAGCACTGTTTCTGCTTTATAAAGAGCATCTTTGGCTTTATCAATTTTACGTTTCCAGTGTCTCTTGATGGAATCCAGGTTATCGTCTGCCCTGTCATAGGACGATGGGTTATAGTCTGCTTTTGAAAGTTCCCTTTTGGCTTGGTTAAATGCCTTTTGCGCAATGGAAAGTTCTTCCTCCGCCTCCTTCAGCTCCTCCGTATAATCCGTAGCATCATCCGGCTGCTTCCCTGCAATCGCTTCCTTTATTTCGCTGACTCTCTGATTTGCCATATTAAGTTCATCTTTCGCCTGCTCATACATCTCTAATGCCTGCTGATAACTATCCTCTGAATCATCAAGATTTTCTGATTCCTCATCTAGCGCCTGTTCTGCGGCACGGATGGCGTCCTCCGCGTCCTCCCTTACATTTTGCAGGTTTTCCCTCGCTTCCTTCACAAGTGCTTCTGCCTTATTAATAAGATTCTTTTCCGCATCTGCCAGCGTTTCTTCAAGCTTTGTATAATCTTCTTTCAGCCGCATCTCTGCCCTGGCATACTTCGCATCAATTCGCTCATACGCCTTTTTGGCATCCTCTAGCGTACGCTGTGCCTCAATCACATCAATGCCACCATTGTTTGATGAAATATCCATTTTAAGATTAAGGATACGGATTTCTTCTTCCAGTTTCTTAATCCGTTCTTCTACGGCGGGGACATCAAATTCTATCAACGCCTCGCCTTTTTCTACTGATTTGCCCTTCCCTGCATAGACGGAAACTACCTTAAGGCCATCCGGAAGACTAATCCCTTTCTCCGCTGACGCATGGATAATCCCGTCCATTTCAGCCCTGTTCATCAGCGTTTTGCCTGCCATATAAGCTACCGAAACATGGGCGGTAGTAAAGGAATACGATACACGGGAAATAATTGTGCATACTAACATGAATGCAAAAAATCCAATCATAAGATATACAGCCATGCGCTGCACACGGTCTTCTATGAGGGGCCTGTATTTCTTTCCGGAAATAAGCATGGCCTTTTGTTCTCTTATTTTTTCCCCAATATGTAAACGCATAGCTGTATCATCTCCTATCAGGTTAATTGAACACAATCATAATGATTCTGTCTGCCAGGTAAGAACCATCCGCCTGCTGTTTCCCGAAACACAGTACAAAATCACTGTCCCCTATCCTGTCTTTTTCACTGTCCTCCAAAAAGTAGCTGCTGCCATCCGATTTCACGGTTCCCTTTTGAAATACCGTGTCTTCTGTATAAGTAACCGTCATGCTGCCCCCATCTCCTGAAGATGAAGTGCCGTCCGCAAAGGGCGATGTATTAATCACGCACCCTGTATCCGAGCATTCGCCGGCTGTGCCACTCAAATCAGCAGACTTCATCATGTCATTCGCATCTGCAAACGTATCCATTGTATCTGAGTCCCCATTCCCGGCATCATCCTGAATTTGCAGAGGCAAATCATTTTGGACCGCTTCCTCCTGCTTTTCAGGGACCTCCACCTTCTCCTCCTTACTGGCAGTATTTACAGGATTACTTTCCTGTCTCTCTGTCGCTTCAATTCTTTCTGTTTCCGTTTTTGTATTTGTCTCTGTACCTGCACAGCCGGTAACCAAAAGCATCCCCGCGCAGATAACTGCATATATCCCCATCATTCCTCTTTTCATAGGCTGTCTTTTCATAGTTTTGGCTCCTTTCCTATGCATAAAAATTTTCACATTTGCTCATTGATATAAAGACTGGCCCGGCTCTGAATTCTTTCAGCAGCTTCCAGGGCGCTCCTAGCCCCTGAAAAATATTCCCGGGCCTCCTCCAATATCAGTGATTCCAATGTCTGATTGTCATTCTCCACATAGGCTGCGCTGTTTAAAAGCTGCTTGGTCAGCTCCACATCTTCTTTTGTTACCTTGCCGTCTTCGTAAATCCACGTCCAGACAGATTTTCCATCCACCGCCGCCTGCGTGACCTTATCAAACGCCCTCTTATGAATCGGAAGCATCATACATGACATCTGATGCTCCTCTGTCAATAGTGTTCTGACAAATTCCCATGCCCCTTCCTTCCGGGGGCTGGACGAGGAGATTCCAACCTTCACTTCCGGTTTGATTACATGGTACTCACCGCCGCCTCCGGGAAGTCCAAGAAATCTCAGATTCCCGTTGTAGTAATTTCTGTACCGGGTGATGTGGTAAACGCTCAGCACAGTCTCATAGGCTGCTGCATAGGAATCACTCATCTCCGTTCCTCCAAAGCCATTCTGGCTGCTTTCCTGTATTTTACCGGCAAACCCCAGCAGTTTTACAAATTCAGGTGAATCAAAAGAACATTTACCCAAATTCCAGTCAATCAAACTGCCATCTGTCTGAAGCATGATTTTCAGGAAGGAAGCACCAGACAGATTGTTTATGGAATTGGCTCCGTAAGTATCAAGGACCTTTTCCAGCTCCTGAATGGTCCAGCCATCGTTTCCAACCTCAATATCTTCACCGGCCAGCATAGTGGATATGGCTGCTCCGTCCGTAAGATAGGGCAGCTTTCCATCCAGGCTGATAGCTTCAAAGACATTTTCAAAGTAATCTTCTTTCCTGATTTCCGGATCATGTTCCATATATGGATAGAGATCTTCTAAAAGCCCTTTGCTTTGATAAATCTGTACAGACAAATTACTCATATCCAGGATATCCGGCATATCGCCGGAGATGATCCGTGTATTAAGATTTAAAATGGCATTATCCCATTCCTCATCAGTCACATTCTGCGCATACGGAAAATACTCTGTCAGCTCAACTTTATACCTGTCGTTTGTTTTGTTAAAATCAGATACGGCCTGGATAAGGCCAGGGGGCGCGCTCAGGCTCACCATACTCAAAATCTCTCTCTCATCCACCCCCTTTGTCAGAACTGCCATTTCATATGATAATACCTCAGTCTGATTAGATGAGGCTGCCAGGATGACAAAACGCCCGTCCATGCATTCTCCAAGATGAACCTCTGATGTACCAAGTCCCATATCCGACCAGTTAAAGACCGGGCTGCCCTCCTGCGCGCCCGCTGCATACCCATATAAAACGGAAGAATCAAACCGATAGAAATCTTTGTTCACACCTCCGTACAACCCAGCTGTTGCGCCCAGATAGATTTTATCTTTACTCCAATCCCGGCTCTTCATGTCCACTGTCAGCAGGTCATAGTTCATACGGTCCGGGGAAGTCGCACAAATACCAATCAGTCCCCCGGCAGTTGTTGTAGTTGTCATAAGATTTCCCTCATAGTCGAGAGAAAATAAGTAACTGCCGTTATTGTCGAACAGATAGGCCAACGTATTTCTGCCTTTAGCAGCCACACAGATATTTCCCTCTCTATCAATGCTGAGGAACAAATCTCTTCCAACTGCCGATATGACTGAGGTGTCCATCACACCTGCCAGGTCAACTGACTGAACCTGTGAACCGCTGTTGTCAAATTTCCTTAAACTATAGACTCCGGCCGGTTCCAGGCAAACCGCCCAGATACTGTTGTCCGGGGCAAAGCCAAAATCCAGAAGCGAAACCGAGGCGTCCAGCTCCAGATTCTGTTTCAAAAATTTACCGTCATCAATGTTCATTGTTGCCAGATAGGACGTGCCATCTTCCTCCAGACAGCACATATAGGCCATATCATCTTTGAGCAGAAGTCTTTCGATTCCTGTCACTGAGTCCGGAATATCAAAAAAGTCTGCAACATAGGAAGAATCCGGCTGCATGGCATCCATGCGGTTCCCACAGGCTGTTACGGTAAAAATCAGTGCTGTTGTTCCCAGTATTGTAAAAATCCGTCTTATCTTCTTTCTCACATCCACCTCCATACTCTAAAATTACCTCCTTTTATATAAATATTGCCTGCTCTATCAGGCAGTTTAAGCATACCATTGATGAGCAGGCAGTTTTTTAATTTGAGATAATTGATTTTTTATGGAATGGTAAATGAATGTTTAAGAAATTCCTAAGGCGATATGGCAATGATCCACATTCGTCTGTCTACAAAAAATCATTGTTACAGACATGGCCTACCGGACGCAGACTTTCAAATTGAATATAGGCAAAAAAACAGCGGATCCGCCAAAAGCCGCTCCGCTGATTAGGTTCGTTTGATAACAGCATACTCCTCTTTCTAAGATTTATCAGTTTAAAAACATTATCCATAATCTCCTTGTCTCGTATTTCTAACATCAGCCATTTCTGTCCGTTACCCGTTTTTGTATCTCTGAATACTTCTGTCTCTGCAAGTTCACGGTTTCCTATCACCACAAGAGCGATAAAATACCCTGCATTGGGTAACATCCCTCCTACCCTCTTTTTCCCAACGGTAAGGGCTTGACCCAAATTTCCATACAGGCCATATCTTTTAAGTCACGATAATACTTTTCTGCTGAGAACGGCTCCGTTGTTAAGCTGGTTAAGGGCAATGTCAAGTATTCTCTGTTCGGTATTACCCAGATTTTCAATCACCTTTGCCAGGCGGCGGAGTTTCACATATTCCTGAACCGGTTTATTTACCAGACGCTTGAATAAACGCTGAAAGTAGAAAGGGGACAGGCCCACGATATTTGCCAGATCTTCCGTATAAATATCTTCTGTTAAGTGTTCTTCGATAAAAGTCAAGGATTGTTCGATTGCTTCCCATGCGTACATTGTTGTACCTCCTATATTTGATGTTCACATTATATCATCTTATTTTTTTTTCAGGCTTTTCATACAATGCGCTTTGCATGGTGGAGCATTATTATGACTAATCATGAGAGGCACCTCTACAACTTATGCGGATCTACAGGTTTTAATAGTTTATTTCATACTTAAAATGACTATTTTTTCTAAGATGCTGTAACAGGGATTTCGGATGATGCTGATGGGATTTCAATGATGAACACAGTGCGTCCATTACTGCTTTCAGCCCTTATCTGTCCGCCGTGCAGTACAATAATATTTTTTGCAATCGCAAGCCCGAGGCCGGAGCCGCCTGTCTCACTTAATCTCGCATTACTTAAACGACAGAATTTATCAAAAATCACATTGAGCTTATCCTCCGGAATTTCCCCATCATTTTCAAATTGAATTACAGTCCATTCTGAAAGCTCTCTGGCTGATACTTTGATAACGCTATTTTCCTCACTATAAGAAATGGCATTTTTCAGGATATTATTAAATACTCTGGCCAGCTTATCAGAATCTCCATATACTGATATATCCTCACCTACATGATTCTCTATAATTTTCCCACATGCATTCAACTGCGGATACAATTCATCGGAAATCTGTGCAATCATATAGTATAGATCAACCTTTGTCTTTTGAATCGGAAGGGATTCTGAATGACTGCGGGTAATCTCAAAAAACTCATTCACCAGAGTCCTGAGCCGGTTGGCTTTTTCCCAGGCGGTGTGGATATATTTTGCTTTCTCCTCATCAGGCATATCCGGTGTTTCATCTAAAAGACTGAGATATCCGATAACAGAAGTTAGTGGGGTCTTGATATCATGGGCCAGATATACCACAAGATCATTCTTCTGGTGCTCTGCCCTTTTTGCCTTATCCGCCCGTTCTGCAAGCATCCGCTTTACATCAGCCAGTTTGCGCTCCACACTCTCCAGTTCCGGAGACAGGGAAATCGCTGCCCTTTCTTCCATAAGCTTGTCAATCCCTGTTACTACCTCATCAAAATATCGTTTATATGTGTCCAACAGCATATGGAACAGCAAAAAAACAAATATGATTATGATCAATGTAAGAATAAACTGCATATTGACAGTCACGATCCTGAAATATATCAAATCAGCTTCCTTTTCACTGATTGAAAGACAGCGTGCAATCCACACAACAATGGCATCTGCCCAGTATCCACGCGTCAGCATCCGCAGACCTAAGACTGCAGCAACTGCTCCAACTGTAATCAACAATCCTCGGATAAACGTAATACGGCCCAGCTTTGAATAGTTATACTTTGTTTTTTTATATCTCTCCAATTTTATATCCAACCCCCCATACCGTTTTTATATATCTGGGATTTTCCCCGGTATCCTTCATCTTCTCACGGAGATGGCGGATGTGTACGGTAATCGTATTATTACTCTTGGTATAATATTCTTCCTGCCAGACTTCATGGAATAATTCTTCGGCACTGACAACACTGCACCTGCGCTCTAAAAGAATCCTTAATATGGAAAATTCCGTGGGAGTCAGTGACAGCGCCTCTCCATTAAGCCGGCATTCATACGTCTTAATGTTCATTGTCAATCCGGCATATTTAAAGATTTCATTCGCTGCCGGAACCACTGCTCCCACATTGTATTTCTTGTAACGGCGAAGCTGGGCCTTTACCCTTGCTACAAGCTCAAGAGGCAGAAACGGTTTTGTGATATAATCATCTGCACCAAGCGTGAGCCCGGTAATTTTATCCGTCTCTCCATCCTTTGCCGTAAGCATGATTACCGGATATGTGTACTCCTTACTTCGTATGGACTGACATATCGAAAGTCCACTGATATCCGGAAGCATGATATCCAATATAGCCAAATCAAAGTCTGTACTCCCAATACAGACAAGGGCTTCCTCCCCTGAATAAAACTTGTATACATCCATATTTTCATTTTGAAGATATACTTCAATCAAATCCGCAATTTCTTTCTCATCATCAACAATAAGTATTTTTTCAAGCAAAGCATGACACTCCTTTCAGATTAAATCATATACATTATACCGGATCTATAACACTAATGTGTTTATATATAATGGATAAATGATTAATTATTTCCTAAGATACACATAATTTCCATTTTATCTATGTTGGAGAAATCTGATATTCAGGTTCCCAAACTGTTGGCTGGAGCCTTAGTTTATAAAAAGAAAAAAGCTGCCTGAAAATCAATTCAAAACCTCCTGTGGAATTCGCATGCTAGCTGTAAAACTCCAAATTATATTTTGTTTGTTCCAAAAGTCCTCCACACAATCTAAGACTTCACTCGCAGGTAATATAGTCGCCAAATAATGCTTATCCAAAATTTCTTTTTAAACGTAAAAAACGCTCCATCCGATCTATATCATATCAAAATGAAGTGAATTTTTCTTTGCGGATAATATATGATTTTTAACGCAATTTCTTACGATTATCCTGCGAGCGGTTTTACTTTTAAGTCACCTCCGCAAAGTTTCCCCGATATAATAGTTTATTAGCGATTACAGCAATAGATTTTAATTGCTTCACCAAAAAATTCCGCAACATTCCATGTGGCAAATCTATTGATATACTCGACAAATCGTTCATCTGTTTGATAGAGTTCGCCCAGATACATCAGCATAGCATCCGAACAGGGATAGAAGTTTTCAGATATATACTCCTGCCACTCTGCAACAATGGATTGAATGGCAGGTAAAGCAGGTGTTTCCGCCTTATATTCCGCCAGTCGTTCAAAGACATTTTGTAAGCCTTATAAAAAGATACAATACATATTGATCTTCATACATTTAAAATAAAATTCCAGATAACTTTAGTCTTGTGCTATTTGAAAATATTAATATTTTCAAATATTGAAACATCCTGCCTCAGATTTTGTTGATAACCATAATGCGGTTAATTGCGTCTCTGTAGCTCTTTATTGTTATATGCAATACTTTTCTCCTGTTTATTATCATCAATAAAAGGCCAGCCATTTTTGATCTGGCTGACCTGAAATTTCACCCTATATCCTCTTTTTCCCGTCTCACATCTATGAAAAGGCAAAAAAACCGCTATATCTTGTGGTTTAACCCTTCTATTTTCCTTCCAAACCACAATTCCGCATCATTATTACCACCTCGACATTCCCAGTCCCCGGAAACATATCCACCGCTCCCCCCTTCTCCACTCTATACCCTCTCTCCTGCAGCACCACCAAATCCCTCGCCAAACTGGTCGGCTTGCAGGAAATATAAACCATCCGTTCCACCCCAAACTCAATAATCTTATTCAGAGCCTTCGGATGAATTCCATCCCGCGGCGGGTCCAACACGATCAGATCCGGCTTGTCCTGGATCTCGTCAATTACCTTCAGCACATCCCCGGCCAAAAATTCGCAGTTCTCCAGCCCATTCAGCTTCGCGTTCATCCTGGCGGCCTCCACGGCCTCCTCCACGATCTCCACGCCCACCACCTTTTTCGCCACCGAGGCCAGGATCTGTGCGATGGTTCCCGTGCCGCTGTAGAGGTCGAAAACCACCTTGTCCTTCGTCTCCCCCACATAGCTCCTGGCCATGTCGTAAAGCACTTCCGCCCCCAGGGAATTGGTCTGGAAGAATGAGAACGGCGAGATCCGGAAGCGCAGCCCCAAAAGCTCTTCGTAGAAATAATCCTGCCCGTACAGCACATCCGTGCGGTCGCTCTGCACCACGTCCGCCAGAGAGTCGTTCAAGGTATGCAGAATTCCCGCAAACCTTCCCTCCAGCTCCAATCCCAAGAGCCTCTCCTTCCAGCCCTCTAACACCTGGTCCTCCTGCATGTCCGTTCCCAGGTACTCCGTCTGAGTGGTGGTCACCAGATCCACCAGAATCTCCCCGGTCTTCACCGCGCGGCGCACCAGCAGGTGGCGCAGATAGCCCTTATGGGAGAGTTTTCCCAAAAATGCCGTCCCAAGCTCCGCAAAATATGCCCGCGTGGATTCCAGAATTTTACAGAAATCCCCATGTACAATCCGGCAGCCCGGCGTAGTCACAATATCGTAAAAGCTGCCTCTTTTGTGCATCCCCAACGCCAGAGGTCCTCCCTTAAATTCGTCCCCAAAAGAAAACTCCATCTTATTGCGATAGCCGTCGGAAATCGGACTGCCCTTGATCCCCTGGAATTCATAGCTGCCAGGCTTCACCACCGGGTCCAGCAGGGCCTTCACCTGGCCCTCCTTGATCTTCAACTGCTCCTCATAGGGCAGACTCTGGTACACGCACCCGCCGCAGATTCCAAAATGCTCGCACGCCTCCCCGGGGCGTTCCACCGGCGACAGCTCCAAAATGGTCAGCAGGCGCCCCTCGCTTTTGCCCTTGCGCTTCTTTGTCAACACGCCTTGAATTCTCTGACCCGGAAGGGCATTTTTTACCACAATCCGCTCCCCATCCACCGTTACAATTCCTTTATTTGGAAATTCTATCACATCCACAATCCCTTCAAACAGGTCGCCTTTTTTCATCGTCAATTCTCCTCGTTCATTTTCTTCTGCCGGGTGCCTAACATGGCACATTCGGGTTTCCAGCTTCACCTATTATACCAGAAAGATCCCCGTCAGCCAATCCTTTTCCACATACGGACGAATGCTCCACACATTCCGCTTCTGTATTCCCATTCCCTGTAATATCCAGGAAATCTGCTACAAACCGAGAAAGCTTCGCCGCGCATACAATCCCTGGGCGATCATCTGTCAAAACCAATCCTAAGTCATAACTTTACCGCCATCCCCCCTCACCAGGTCACCCTATCTCCGCAAACATATTTCAGGCAACCGCTTTAACGGCCGGTTCCTTGACGGCCCCAGATACTGATTGCCGTTTCAAATCCATTTTGTTATAATAAACTCATCTGTTTTCCATATTTTACCGCGCCCCTTGCGCGCCTTGTCAGGAGGTAACGTTATGAAATATCAATGCAAAAACTGCGGTACATCCCTTGGCTACGACGGCCTCTGCTGGAGATGCCGTGCCATGAAGGAGAGACAGGAGGTGCTGGCCTGGACGGATGAGGAAATTCAGGAAAAGCTCCGCCATCTGACCGCCAACGCCGGCAAACTGGACGATTATCGCGCCCGCGAGTACGCCACCCTCTGCCAGCTCATGGAAATTCGCGGCATCTGCCCTCCACAGCTTCAGCGGGCCGCCCTTGAAGCCAGAGCCTTCTCCCTGGCCCACCTCTACTACCACGCTCCCGCCGATGTGCGCGACGGGTTAATCCTACGGCTCATGGAAACCCAGTCGCCCCACGAAGCCGCCTGTCTGATGGAATGCCTGGCCATGCAGGGGGACGACCGGGCGCTGGAAATTCTGCTGGAGCTTGAACGCCATCCGCGCCCCTGGCGCCAGCAGCTGTACGTGGACCCTTCCGTCTACGCCCAGTGTGGCGGCTGGACCTTTGACGGCGAAGGGAACAGACTGCAGCTCAATTTCGATACAAGTTATGCGCTGGTAAAGGAGGAGGCAGGAGCCCTCTCCCCCACGTCTCGCTTCCCCCATATTCTGTCCGCCGATGTGTCCGCCTCTGATCCCTCATCCGCCGGCGCCACTCCGGAGAATTCCCCCGCCGGACACAGCTATTCCCCCGTGAAGATCGGCCGCATTCGGCAGGATCGTTGTCCCCACTGCGGCTGCTCCATGGCGGACATGCTGATCCTGGACGGCCGGGATGAACGGCTGGAATTCTTGGGCATCGACGGCATTTTCACCGCCTCCTGCTGCCCCAACTGTGTTGGCTTTACGGAGGCCAGCTTCTCCCGATACACTCTGGACGGCGGCAGCGAACCGCTGTATTCGGAGCTGGAGATATCGGATGTCGAGGACTATCTGGGCCGGAATGGAATTGAAGAGCTATCCTCCAACTCCTATGTGCTGGACAACCACCCCGTCCCCATCTTTCTCGGCGCAGGCAGCGAGGACTTAAACATCATCGGCGGCTTCGCCAACTGGATTCAAGACTGGCAATATGCCGTCTGCCCGGACTGCGGCAGGCCCATGCGCTACCTGGCCCAGATCCAGTGGGATACAGTGCTGGAAAACATGGAAGGAACTCTCTACATCGAATTTTGTCCCGACTGCCGCGTGGCCGCCATGATCCATCAACAGACCTGACAGTACGCACCATTTCCGAATCAGGCCGCCGGAGCACTAACCGCCCCACCCCCACCCTAAAAATATCAATTAATCAAACAAGGAGAGCGCAATAATGAAAAAACCGAATACCTTCGTAAACTTAACGCAGTCACTCATCCGCTATCTAAACTGCCCTTGCCAATCCTTCGAACCGATGGAAGACGACGATCCCATCCAGAATGCCTACCGCCAGGCCAGGGATCGTGGCGCGCGGGAGGGATTTCTCCCTGTCCTGGTGGTGGTAAATGAAACCCTCTGGGAATGCCTGGTCATGAACTCCGGCCAGGACAACGATGCGGACGATTTCGCCTTTGACCCCGGCGCAGTGGCAAATTACCGGAACGCGATGCTGTCCGCCCCCTTAAAGAGCGGCCGTCTGGTTCTGGACCATCTGACCGGCGTGCGGCGGGAGGAGGCTTCGGAGGACGATATGGGCTGGGACGAAGAAATCCTGGGAGAAATGGCCGGCGGCCAAGCCATTGACCGCTTCTGCGGTTACTGGGATTACTCCACGAAAAAGACATATCCCCTGGTGCTGGCGGAAATTCCGGTCAGCCGCCCCTGGGAAATCTTCGCCTGGCTGCCCTTCGGCGGCTGGAACGAGTGTCCGGACACCCCGGAGCTGATGGCGGTGTCAAAATACTGGTTCGAACTCTACGGAGCCGTCCCGGCAGTCATAACCCACGACGTGCTGGAATATTCCCTGCCCGCGCCCGTTGGGGACGACGCCGCTGTGAAATTGGCTCTGGAGCATTACGCCTGGTGCCCGGATGTGGTGGATCAGGGAAGCGAGGACGGTACGGTGGGAACCCTGGCCGACACCCTGAGACAGTCCACCATCTGGTATTTCTGGTGGGATTGACCCACAGTCCGGCTGGCCGAAGCCGCGGATCGGCCGGTGTATTCCGCCCGGCCCAACGATTCGCAAATCCCCGCCATCTTGCCGCCGTTTCCCCTTCCAGGCGTTCCGCACAGACTGTCATTTTCCGCATAATCTAACCAAAAAGAGGTTTTTCCGCTATGATGACAGAGCGGTATATGATCAACTTTTACAGCGTCGGCGGCAAACCGTTTTGTATGAAGGACGTGACGCAGCTGTGGGCCGCGGCAGCGGCCAACGAGAAGGCTTCCAGCGGCTGCTTTGTAAACGCCGTGGTCGACAAAACGGTTTTAATCTGCGATGCGGATTACAGCTGCGGAGACGACAGCTCCGGCGTGCGCGTGGTGTCCACGCGGAATCCGGTGATCGATGAGAACAGCCGGAACTATTTCGACTCAATCACCAGAGTAATTTTAGAGGTCAAAAAAAGGCTGGATAATCCCCCGGTGGGAATTACCATTGTGAGCGTCAACTACTACTATTTTCAGGGATAAATTTCCTCAAATGGTCCTCATTTCCCCGCAGATATACAGACAGGCCGGACTTCCCTACAAGCCCGGCCCCGCCACTTAAAAGGGCCCCCGAAACCGGGAGCCCTCATCCATAATCCGTTCTTTATTCCTCTTCCTTGGAAGCCTTCTTCTCTTCCACCGCCTCATCCTCGAAGAAATCATCGTCGAAGTCGTCGTCGAAATCATCCTCGAAGTCCTCTAAATAGTCCGGTGTAAAGAAACGGTATACCGCATATGCGATACCTGCCACCGCCGCCACAGCGCCGATAATGGCTAATACCCACAGGATACAGTTCTTTTTCTTATCTTCTTCCTCTTTTCTATGCAACAGCTCGTTCAGTCTGGTGGAATTCATGATCTCTTCCACACGGCTCATAGCTTCCTTCCCCATCGCATCAAAGCGGTCTCTGTCAAATCGGTTCATATTGCCCACGTCCTTTCCTCCTAACGATTCAGCCTGGTTGAAATGCTTATTAAGTATTATATCATGATCAGGCCTTTTTTACTATCCCAATTTACTCAAATTTTTAGAATTTATCCAGTAGTATCCTAGATTTTTTTCAATTTTGCAAACGACGCAAACATCTTCTTCTGACCTGCTTTGTCGAACTCCACCGTGACCTCATAGTCCTTGGCTCCGTCCTCCACGGACTTCACGGTTCCCTGGCCGAACTTGATGTGGGAAACCCGATCGCCTGGTCCGTAGTCCAAAGACGACTGCTTCTGCACGGTAAATGCTTTTCCAAAGGCCGGTTTCGACGCGGGAGCCGACCCGGCCGGAGCGGTATTCCGGGAAGCATAGGGGTTGTGGCTGCTGCCGAATCCCCTCCCCTCGGCCTTGGGCTGCGCTTTCATGCCGCCCTGGTTCCAGGGCAGGGAGTCGTCCGCGTAAGCGTCCGTTTTCCGTCCGGAAGCCCCTGCGCTCCCGCTGCCTCCACCAAAGCCGCCGTACCCGGACAGGGCCGGCTCCAGACGGTCAAATTCCACCGCGGAGGCGGGAAGCTCCTCCACAAACTGGCTGGGCTTGGAATAGCGGGTCTCCCCGTTGACCATGCGCTGCCTGGCGGAGGTCATCACCAGCTCCTCCCTGGCCCGTGTGATGCCCACGTAGCAGAGTCTGCGCTCCTCCTCGATCTCCGACTTGTCGTCCGCAGTGATGGACATCATGCTCGGAAATAAACCGTCCTCCATCCCCACCAGGTACACCTTGGGGAATTCCAGGCCCTTGGCGCTGTGCAGAGTCATGAGCGTCGCCCGGTTCTCGGATTCGTCCATGTTGTCGATGTCCGCTACCAGGGCCACCTGTTCCAAAAACTCGTCCAGGGAAGGATGTTCGCTGTCCTGCTCATAGCTGACAGCCTTGTTCACCAACTCCTCGATATTCTCCAGGCGGGTCTGGGACTCGATCTCCCCCTCCGCCTCCAGCTCCTGCCGGTATCCGGTCTCGTCCAGGATTCCCTCGATCAGGTCCTGAATGGTGAAATCCTCGGAGTTCGCCCGCACCTTGAAGCTCTCGATCTGGCCCACAAAGGCCTCGATCTTGGCCGCCGCCTTGCCGAGCCCCGGCACCTGGCGTGCCGTCTTCAGCGCATCGTACAGGCTCATGCCATGCTCCGACGCAAAAATCGTCACCTTGCCCATGGTGGTGGCCCCAATCCCGCGCTTGGGCACATTGATAATCCGCAGCACGGATAAGTCGTCCACACCGTTGGCGATGGTCCGCAGGTAGGCCAGAATGTCCTTGATCTCCTTGCGCTGATAGAAGTTCACGCCTCCCACCAAACGGTAGGGCACATTGTAGTAAATGCACCGCTCCTCCAGAAGACGGGACTGGGCGTTGGTGCGGTAGAGCACCGCCTGGTCCTGGTAGGAGAAGCCGCTGTCCCGAATCTGCCGGGCCACGTAGTCCGCCTCGTCCCGGGCGTTCTCAAACTGTTTGAAATGCACCAGCGTGCCCTCGCTGTTGGCCGTCCAGAGCGTCTTGTCCTTCCGCCCGCGGTTGTGCCGGATCACGCCGTTGGCCGCGTTTAAAATGTTCTGGGTGGAGCGGTAGTTCTGCTCCAGCTTGATCACCCTGGCCCCCGGAAATGCATCCTCAAAGTTCAGGATATTCTCGATGTTAGCTCCACGGAACTTGTAAATGGACTGGTCGTCATCGCCCACCACGCAGAGGTTCTTGTATTTTGCCGCCAGCAGGCTGATGAGCTTGAACTGGGCCAGGTTGGTGTCCTGGTACTCGTCCACCATTATGTACTTGAAACGCTCCTGGTAATAATTCAGCACATCCGGGTTGTTCTGGAACAGTTCCACCGTCTTGACGATCAGGTCGTCGAAATCCATGGCGTTATTCTTCTTTAACTGTTTCTGATACTCCTGGTAGATCTCCCCGATCCGCCGCTGTCTAAAATCCCCGGTGGCGTTTAACAGAAATTCCTCCGGCCCGATCAGCTTGTCCTTGGCCGACGAGATGGCGCTGAGCGCGCCCCGCTCCTTCAACTGCTTGGTGTCCACGTCCAGGGTTTTAAACACCTGTTTCATCAGCGTGCGCTGGTCGTCGGTATCGTAGATGGAAAAGCTGGTGGAATACCCCAACGCCTCGATATGCCTGCGCAAAATGCGCACACAGGAGGAGTGGAAGGTGCTCACCCAGATGCTCTCCGCGCCGAAGCCCACCAGCTTGTCCACGCGCTCCCGCATCTCCCCTGCCGCTTTATTGGTAAATGTGATGGCCATGATGTTCCATGGGTTGACCTCTTTTTCTTCGATCAGATAGGCCACCCGGTGGGTCAGCACCCGGGTCTTGCCTGAGCCGGCCCCGGCCAGCACCAGCAGCGGGCCCTCCGTGCAAAACACGGCCTCCTGCTGCATTGGATTCAGTGAATCGTAAATACTCATTCTTTTCTTACCGCCTTTTGTCCCCCTCGCGGGGTTTGTCCGCCCCGCCGAGGCGGGGCTGCGAATGCTGCAAAGTCTATCTTATAACATTTTCGGCGATTTGTCACCTACCACCTTGCAGGCGCGGCGGACATTCCCTCACGCAGCCGGATCAGCAGGGCCTGCGCTTCGTGTTGGGTCCCATGCCTTCCCGTCGGGAATTGTGGGTCTGGTTCTGGTTCTCCGGCTTCACCTTTTCCGTGATGCTGTTGAACATTTCGTTGGACTTCTTTTGATTGAGTTTTTCCTCTTTGTCTTTTTCCATGTGATCACCTCATGGATAGTATGGCATTTCCGGTGGGAAAATACACGTGGCGGTGAACGTGTGAAATGCCTGCCGGTTTGTGGCCGGCAGGCATACGCTCATTTCCGTTTCTCTGATTTCAAATCCAGCGCCAGCTTTGCAAACAGTCTGGCTGCCAGCGGAATCACCCGCTCATCAAAGTCAAATTTTGAGCTATGGTGAGGCGCTTTAATATCCGCTCCCAACAGCATAAAGGTGGTCTGCCCGCCCTGACGGCTTACCTCGTTCATCATAAATGTGATATTCTCCCCCGCCCCCATGTCTGAAGCCGGGATGATCTCTTTTATTTCCCGCAATTCTGCGGCAGACCGCTCTACAAAACGAACCATCTCTCCGTTGCACTCCGCGTTCCGGGATTCCCCCATAATCCGGCACTTCACATCACAGTCGTACATCTGCGCAGCTCCACGACAGACGCTCATGGCCCGTTCAAACATATAGGCACTGACCTCTGGGCTTCCGCCCCTGGTCTCCGCCTTGAGAAGCGCGTAATCGGGAATCACATTCCGGCCGCTTCCTCCCAGAATTTTCCCCACGTTAACCCGGCTTATTCCCTTACCTGACCTGGATATGGCCAACAGGTTCAAAACAGCTCCGGCCGCAGCTGCAATGGCGTTGGCTCCCTCCTCCGGGGCTTTTCCCGCATGGGATGCGCGGCCGCAGAATTCTACGTCAAACTTGGTCCCGGCCATAAATCCGTAGGTACTGGCGGAAATGGTGCCGAAGGGCGCCTGGTTGATACCGATATGGCCTCCATAAAAATAATCCAGATTGGACAGAAGGCCCTTTTTCACAACAGCCTGGGCGCCTCTCCCGCCTTCCTCCGCCGACTGAAAAAAGAGATATACGGTTCCCCCCAGCTTTTCGCGGTTGGCGCAGAGAATCCGGGCGGCTCCCAGCCCAATAGCGGCATGACCGTCATGGCCGCAGCCATGCATATTTCCCCTGTGCACCGAGGCAAAGCCTTCCCGGGCCGGCCGGTGATCAGGCGCTTCCGCTTCCTCCAACTCATTGCTGTCGATGTCCACCCGGATTCCCACGGCAGGACCCTCCTGCTTTCCTTCGATCACGGCCATAGCTCCGGTAAATCCCCCCGCCATCCTGGCGATCAGATCCTCCCTTTTGGTCTCCTCTATGGCCCGGCGGACCGCCACCTGGTCCTCCTCCGGCTCCGGCAGCCCCAGACGGCAATCTGCGGCATACAGGTCCTTCCCCCATATCACAGGAAGCCCCATCTGTTCCAGCTCCTCTATGATTCTCACCGTGGTCCGGTACTCCAGCCATCCCGGCTCCGGATAGCGGTGAAAATCCCTCCGCAGCTTAACCAGCCAATTCTCAAATTCCCGTTTCTCCAACAGATCATATTCCATGGGTTTCACCTCCCCCACACTCTTTGATCCGGCCGGCAGCCTGCACAATTAGTTCTGCCGCCAATCTGGTATCTTCCCAGTTCACCCCGTTGTGCCACACAAACCGCAGACCGTGTCCCGGCACCTTGTTGCACAGAATTCCTCTAACCTTCAGTTCCTCCATCAGGGCCCTGCACGTTTCTTCTCCTGCAGTATCCAGAATCAGAATATTTGAAGGCACTGAGCCGCGGATGGGAAATGTCCCCTCAAGTTTTCTCAGGCGTTCCGCCACATACCGTGCCTTCTCATTGTCCTCCTTAAGCCCCGGCACATTGTGCTTTAGGGCATAAATCCCAGGAGCCGCAATGACCCCGGCCTTACGCATGGCTCCGCCCAAAGCCTTGCGCATTTCCCTGGCCCGGCGGCAGAAATCTCTGGGCCCGCACAGCAGCGAACCAACCGGAGCCCCCAATCCCTTAGAAAGGCAAAACATCACGGAATCCGCATAGCGGCAGATCTCCTCCGCCTCCACCTCCAGAGCGCAGACCGCGTTAAACAGCCGCGCACCGTCCATGTGGACCGGAATGCCAGCTCGTCCGCACAATTCCTTAAACTGCGCCAGCTCTACGGGCGACTGACAGCTCCCGCCAGAAAAATTGTGGGTGGTCTCAATACAGGCCAGGCGGACAGACGCGGCGGACAGCGCATGTTCCACCGACGCCATATCCGGGCTGCCGTTTCCAGCCAGGTCATAGAACACCGGCAGCAGCCCCCCGAGCGCAGGTACAAAGCCGGTTTTTTCCCGAAGATATAAGTGCATAAGGCGGTCCACCAGCACCACATCCCCAGGCTTTGCCCAGGTCAAAAGCGCCGCCGTGTTAGCCATAGTACCGGAGGGGAACAGAATTGCCGCTTCCTTACCTGTTATTCTTGCTGCCAGTGCCTCCAGCTCATTGACGGTTCCGTCTCCACCTGTTTCCGGCGTGATTCTTCTCCCGTCATCCCCCAGCTGTGCCTCCAAAACCGTTAACAGCATCTCCCTGGAAGGCACTGTGACCGTATCGCTTCTCAGATCGATCCACCGTTTCTCATCCATCAACATGAACGCATCCTTCCATCAGAATTGTACTATCCCCATCAGGATTGCCGCGGCCATACAGGCGATACTGAATGGCCACAGATACCGGATCGAGAACTTGATATGCGTCCCTACATCCACATCCGCCAGTCCCAGGCCTACATACATTGCAGCGCCACTTGGATTGATGCTGGAACCAAAGGTTCCGGTGATGAGATAAACCGCAGCCACGGACAATGCGGAAATTCCAAACGGCTCAACCACCCCGATGATCACAGGCAGCATCACATAGTAAAACGCATCCGTGCCCAGGGCCATCATCATAGGAACCGCGATCAACGCCAGCACCCAATGAGCGTGGGGTGCTAAAAAGCCTGGAATAATGCGGACGATCACGCTGGCCATTGCCTCGATAAAACCGCCCTCTTTCATGACGCCCAGGAAAACCGCCACCGCAAACAGCGTAATCGTCATAACCATAGACTGTCCGGCGTAGGATTTAAGGCGTTTTGTCTGTTCCTTGGGATTGGGATAATTGACCAACAGAGCCACGGAGACGCCCAGCATAAAACAGAGGTAGGATGACATGACGCCGCTGAACAGGAAGTAAAGCACAGCCACGGTGAGCGCCATGTTGAAGATCCATTTCCAATCCTTAAAACCGCCTCTGCCCGGTTCCACATGATCCCCTGCGGCACATGCAGGTCCTGCAATCATGGTCCCTGCGCCGTTTTTCACCTCCGCCCGGGCCAACATCCAGACCGTCAGCACCGACAACCCCACCATCACGGCCAGGGCTGGGAGAATATAAGTGAACAGTGCGTTCACATCCATCTCCAAAACAGCCGCCGCCCGCATGGTGGGGCCGCCCCAGGGCACCAGATTGGCCGCCGTCATTCCGGAAGCCGCCACGCAGAGAAGGGCGGGCCGGCGGATTCCCACCCGGTCAGCCAGGGGCAGAAACGCAGTCAGAACGATCATCCAGGTGGTGGCTCCGGAGCCGTCCAGATGTCCCACATAGGTAACCGCAAGAGCGGACAGCAGGATCAGAAATACGTTTGCCTTTCCTTTTGGCGTCAGCGCCCGGATCACCGGCTCAAACAGCCCTGCGTCATTCATTATATTAAAATATGTAATGGAAAACATAAACATCGCCGCCGTGCTCAGCACGGAGCTCAGGCCGGATTTCACAAATCCGTTGATATCGCCGATGGAAAAACCGGCAATCAGCGCGGTGACGACCGGTATCAAAATAAACGGTATCACCGGGCTGGTCATCCCCTTCAACAGCACCCACATCAATATCGCCAGCGAAACAAATCCAATCACTGCTATCATTGTACTGCCCATACTTACCCCTCCAAATTCAATCGCCTGCCACAATGTCCAGTTGCCTCAGATATACCGGTCTATCTTCGTTAATTCCATTATAGCAGTGAGGTTTCCTGATTCCCAATACCGTTTTTACATGTGGGCATAGCCGGGCAGTTGTAGGGGGACAATCCGCCACTTCATAAACGGCTTTGCGCTACCGGCCCCCTTCGTTCAATATTTGCAGGAAATACCGGACACTCTGTGGGATATAGGCACCTCTCCGGCAGGCTGCAATGACCGGCAGGGAATAGCGCTCGTCCAGCTCATAATAATCGGCCTCCATATCCCGGTAAAAGGGATCCTCCTTGGTGACCTCTGAAACAAAAGCGCAGCACATTCCTTTGGCGCAAAGCTTCAGAGCGGTGTCGGTTATCTTTGTTTCCATAATCACATGGGGCTCGAGACCGTAATCCGCAAACACCTGGTCTGCGATCTGCCGCACCCGCTGCTTTTTGTGCAGCAGCACAAACCGCGTCTGTTTCCAGGGAATCAAAGGCGCAACATCGTCGAACTTACTGGATTCATCCGCCCCCTTCACATATCTCCGGGGTACGGCAAAATAAATCCGCTCTCTGCGGATCACCTCACAGTTGATCTGCGGGTCCATCACGATCCCGGAGGTAATCGCCACATCCAGCCGTCCCTGCAGCAGATGCTGCTCCAGCACAGTGGCTGACTCCTCCTCCAGACTGATCTGAATCCCGGGAAAGCGGCGGTGAAACTCTGGTAGAACCATCGGAATATAGTAAGCGGAACGCACCACGGACATTCCGATCCGCAGAAGACCCGTCTCAGAATTTCGGATATCCTCCATGCGCCGCAGCATATCAGAATTGAGATTTAACATGGACCTGGCCGTCTCGATATAAGCCCTGCCATACTCCGTGGGAGTCAGCGGATTGGTGGTCCTGTCGAACAGCTGTACATTCAGCTCCCGTTCCAGATTGATCAGAAATTTACTCAGCGACGGCTGTGAAATATACAGCCGCTCCGCTGCCTTTGAAATGCTCTGTTCCTCGTAAATCGCGACCACATAATTCATTTCTCTCAGATTCATTTTCTCCCTCCATTGTCTCAATCTCTGTTATCATTTACATTACGTCATCCCTTTTTTACAACTTATCACATTTCCCACTTGTCATCTAGTATTGAATACTATATAATGGTGACTATGAGGTGATAACGATGAAAACCAACGAAGAACGGCTTCAGGACATGCTGGACTGCCTGGGTTCCCTCTCCCATGTGAAAGCCCGGGAGATTCCGGACATCGATCTGTATATGGACCAGGTGACCACCTTTATGGACGAGCATTTAAAGGACACCAGACGTCACCCGGAGGACAAGGTTCTGACCAAAACCATGATCAACAACTACGCGAAGAACAACCTGCTCCCTCCGCCTGTGAAGAAAAAATATTCCAAAGACCACATGCTGATGCTGGTCTTTATCTACTATTTTAAGAATGTACTGTCCTTTGCGGATATCGAGGAGATTTTCCGGCCCATTACCAGCCGCCACTTCTCCGGCAGACCCTCCGACGTAAAGCTGGAGGACATTTACGAGGAAGTGTTCACCCTGGCGGCCGGACAGATGGACCGACTGCGGGAGGATCTGATGCAGAAATATGACAAGGCCCAGGGCACCTTCGGGGACTCCGGCCTGGACGGGGAGGAACAGGAATACCTGCGGCTCTTCGCGCTGATCTGCGAGCTGTCCTTTGACGTGTATTTAAAGAAACAGATGATCGAGCTGCTGGCCGACCAGCTGCGCAGCGAAAGCCCTGACCGGGACCGCAAAAAGAAGTGAGAACGCAATCGCCCGCAGGCTGCGCCGGCGGCCCATTGCATTCAAACAATCGCCCGCAGGCTGCTCCAGCGGCCCATTGCATTCAAACAATCGCCCGCAGGCTGCGCCAGCGGCCCATTGCATTCAATCGAGTAGGAGGGAGTGATTAGCTCCCGTCCTCTCACACCACCGTGCGTA
>NZ_CABJCG010000018.1:32761-126173 GCF_902364025.1 Enterocloster lavalensis | reverse complement strand
TGCCATATGGGTGAATTCTATCCTTTTGTTTCCGAAAGTAAAGTGACGCTATCCTTTTCCGGCTTTCCGGTTGACTTTTCATCCCCGTCTGGTTACAATACAACAGACAACGATTATGCCTCAGAAAAGGAGTCTGACCTATGGAACGCCACATCAATCTCAACGAAATCTCCGACGGCAGATTATACAACCTGAACGACATGGTCCGGGCGGACTGCGGGGACTGTAGGGGGTGCTTTGCCTGCTGTACGGGCATGGGCAGCTCCATTGTGCTGGACCCCCTGGATATTTTCCACCTGACGGCCAATCTCCATTGCGGCTTTCAGGAGCTGCTTGCAGGTCCTCTGGAGCTCAACGTGGTGGACGGGATCATTCTGCCTAATCTGAAAATGAGTGGGCCGGGGGAGCGCTGCGCCTTTTTGAACCAGGAGGGGCGCTGTTCGATCCATCCCTTCCGACCAGGCTTCTGCCGGATTTTCCCGCTGGGACGGCTGTATGAGAACCGTTCATTTTCCTATTTTCTCCAGGTCCACGAGTGCAGGAAGGAGAACCGCTCCAAGGTGAAGGTGCGCAAGTGGATCGACACGCCGGATGTGGGAACCCATGAGGCGTATATTGCGGATTGGCACTATTTTTTGAAGGATTCTCAGGAAATACTCAAGGCCTCCGGGGACGAGAACCTGGCCCGGCAGTTCAATTTGTATTTGTTAAATTGCTTTTTTGTGACGCCGTACCGCGCGCAGGAGGATTTTTATCCCCAGTTTTACGCCCGGCTGGCGGAAGCGAAACAACAGACGGTCTGAGCGCGGCGGATGGCCGATGGTTAACATAAAATGCGGGTGGGCGGAAAGGGCGTCTGCCTGCATTTTATTTGAATGCAATGGGCCGCTGGCGTAAGCCTGCGGGCGATTGCTGAATGGCCCTTTTTGGCGCAGGTTGAGAAAAGAACGATTGTAAATCGATGAGCACTTCGGTATAATGAAATTAACGGATCAGGAGAGAAGTCCGCGGAGTTGTCCGCGGGAGGACTGAACAGGAGGATTATGAAAAAAATTTTCAATCGATTGGCAGTGCTGGCGGCTGTGGCGCTGCTGGGGGCGGTTTCGGGATGTTCCAGCCAAAAACAGCCGCTGGATCCGTCCGCCCCCACGGTTGTCACGCTCTGGCACGCCTACAACGCCTACGCCAAGGTGGAGTTTGATAAATGCATCGAAACCTTCAACGATACGGTGGGAAAAGAGAAGGGCATCATTGTGGACGCCTACGGTTACGGGGCCAGCGACGAGCTGGATGAAGCCCTGTACGGGTCGGCGAACCAGGTGATCGGCTCGGACCCGCTGCCGGATTTGTTTACCGCCTATCCCGACAGCGCCTACCGTCTGGATCAGATCGCGCCGCTGATGGATTTGAGAAACTATTTCAGCGAGGAGGACCTGGCGAAGTACCGGCCGGAATTTTTGCAGGACGGTATCTGGGAGGAGGACGGAGCCCGGAAAATGCTGCCCATCGCCAAGTCCACGGAGCTTTTATTTGTAAACGAGACGGAGTATTCACGGTTTGCCCGGGCCACAGGGGCGGACCCGGCGGAACTTTCCACCTGGGAAGGGCTGGCAAAAACGGCGGAGGCCTACTACCAGTGGTCGGGCGGAAAGCCGTTTCTGGGTATGAACTCGTACAACGATTTTGCCCTGTTGTCCGCGGTGCAGCTGGGGCGGGAGCCCTACCGGCCGGAAAATGGCAGCGTAGTGTTCGATTACCCCCAGGAGGCGGCGAAACGGGTGTGGGATGTTTACTATGTCCCCCATCTGATGGGCTGGTACCGGAGCGAGACCTTTAACCAGGACGGCATCAAAAGCGGAAATCTGACGGCCTACATCGGCTCGTCTGCGGGCGCGGGGTATTTTCCCGAGGACGTGATTGTGAGCGGAGCGGAGAGTTATCCCATCGAGTGCACCGTGCGTCCGTACCCGACCTTTGAGGGCAGGGCGGAGTTGATGACCCAGCGGGGCGCCAATCTCTGCGGGTTCGCCTCGGATGAGGCCCATGAGTTTGCGGCCGCGGAATTTATGAAATGGTTTACCGACCCGGAGCAGAACGCTGCGTTTGCGGTGTCCACGGGGTATATTCCGGTGGAACGGGAGGCATTTTCCTCCCTTCCGGAGCTGTTAAAGTATGTCCGCCCGGAGGATAACAACCTGGCGGTGGAGAAAAGCGTGGCCGCGGCATTTGAGGCCATGGAGACCAAGGAATTTTATGTCAAGCGGAGTTTTGAGAATTCGTACAGCGCCAATCAGCTGTTTGGCGATTCGCTCTCCCAAAAGGTGAACCTGGATCTGGAGGAGCTGCGCCTCCGGGTGGAGAGCGGCGAGAAGGAAGAAGCTGTTTTGGCGGATTTCCTGAGCGAGGAGAATTTCCGCAGCTGGTATGCCGGGCTGACGGCCAAAATGTCCGAGGTCCTGGCCGGGGAGGAACATGAAGAGTAAATCCATTGCGCAAAAGCTGGCTCTGGCGTTTATTGTTTCCGCTGTCCTGCAGAGCATCGTTATGTGGGCTGTGCTGGTGGCGGGCGGCGTGATCCGGCATTCAAAAGAGAATTCCTATGCCATTTTCGCGGAAAAGGTCAGCGGGCAGGCGGATAATCTGGAAAACCAAATGATCTCGGTCTGGACGAATTTTGAGCATTATACCGCGCAGATTCGCCAGTATTTTACCGATGAGGCGATTAAAGGCGGGGAGACCGCCGGGAGCGTGGATGAGCTTTTGGAGGGCATCGCTCCGGTGGTTCTCGACTCCATGTACTACACCAAGACCACGGGGGCATTTCTGATTTTAAACGAGGTGGAGCCGGGGACCAACAATCACGCGGCCCTGTATTTCAGGAATGCCAACCCCAACCGCACGGACGTGAGGAACGCCAGCACCTACATGCTGTACGGTCCCTGGAATGTGGCGCAGAGGCTCCATCTGGTGACGGACGCCAACTGGGGTTACCGGCTGGACTTAGACGCAATCGACAGCGATTTTTACGGGAAGCCCTTCGGCAATGTGGGGCTGACGGAGGATACCAAGCTGTTAGGGTATTGGAGCAAGCCCTTCAGGCCCGCGCCCGGCGCAGAGGAAGTGATCACCTATTCCGTGCCGCTGGACGACAAAAAAGGCAATCCCATCGGCGTGTTCGGGGTGGAGATATCCGTTCACCATCTCTATAAAAATCTCCCGGCGTCCCAGGGACCGGGCCCCGAGTCCTACGGCTATATCATCGGCACCAGGGACGGGGAGGACAGCCCGCTGCGGGTATCCGTGCTGAACGGGGCGCTTCAGAAGAGCGTGTTTTCGGAGGGAGAACCGCTGGAGCTGGACCTGGTGGATGAGGCGAACGGAATTTGCCGCCTGAAGGGTACCGGGGAACAGAAGGAACTGTACGCCGGCGTCAATGAAATGGGAATGTACTACAACAATACGCCGTTTTCAGGGGAGAAATGGTATCTCATCGGCCTGATCGACGGCTCCGAGCTGCTTAAGTCTCCGCAGCAGATCAGTACGATTCTGGCGATTTCCTTTTTGGTCTCCCTGTTTCTGGGGACTGTGCTGGCTCTGGTAATCAGCCGCTGGTTTACCAAATATTCCCGTCTTATGGAGCTTTCGGAGGTTCCGGTGGGCGTCTTTGAGATGAGCCGGCACAACAACCGGGTGCTGATGACCATGCAGGTCCCGCGGCTTTTGCGGCTGAGCCGGGAGCAGGAGCGCAGATTCGCCCGGGACCGGGACGCGTTTAGCGCTTACCTGCGCGAGCTGTACGAACAGTCGGAAAATGAGGACGGAACGCTGCTGCTTGATAGCTGCGGCCAGGAGTCCTGGATTCGGATCAGCCGGAAGGAGCGAAATGGGGTTGCGGTCGGAGTGATCGAGGACGTGACGGAGGAGATGCGCCAGAAGAAGATGCTGGAGGTGGAGCGGGACTGCGACGGTATGACCGGAGTCAAGAACCGTATGGCCTTTGAGCGGGAGACCGCGGCTTTCAATGAGGAGTTGGAGGCCGGGAAATCTCTGTGTATGGTGATGTGCGATTTAAACGGCTTAAAGCAGGCCAACGACCGGTTCGGCCACAATATGGGCGACGAGTACATCCGCTACGCGGCGGCGGCCATCCGCAAGACGTTTGCGTGGGGGGAGGTATACCGGATCGGCGGCGACGAGTTTGTGGTGCTGCTGGTTAACCGCCTGCCGGATGAGGTGCGGGGTGAAGTGACGGCGCTGAAACGGGAGATGAAGCATTTTGGCCATTATTCGGGGTTCCGGCCGGGGATTTCAGTGGGATATGCGTTTTACGACGCGGAGACGGACCGGAGCCTGAGCGATGTGCTGGACCGTGCGGATAAGGCCATGTATGAGGATAAATACCACAAGGAGCAGTAGACGGCCGCGCCGGGAGACAGAACCCTCTGTTTCCCGGCGCTTTTTGCAGTATGATTCGGGGAATCGTGACAAATGTCACGGGCGCTTGTTACGCATGACCTCTGCCCTTGGGGACGAAAATGCCGTATAATAAGGACAGAAAGAGACAAAGGACAAGTGGCAAAACAGGAGGATGGGTATGACGATTGTGATTCTGTTTTTATTATATTTGGTGCTGCCGTTTGCAGAGCTGGCCGCGATCATCGTGTTGGCCGTGCTGAACGGGCAGAAAAAGAGAAAGATTGACGAGCTGAACCGGGAGCTGGCCGCAGCGCGGGCGGGGGCGGCGTGGAGGCCGGAGAATGCATGGGAGAGCGCGCCGGAGCGTGTGCCGGAAAATGCGCCGGAGCGTGTGCCAGACCGTGTTTGGGAGCGCACGTCGGAGAGCGCACCTGTATCGTGCGAAGCGGAAAACGGTTTTGCGGTTCCACAGGGGGTTGGGGATGGGCTGAATTCGCCGTCCGCGCCGGATTTTGCGCAGGGATATCCTCTGCCGGCCGCGGAGGAGGCGCTGGCCGCCCCTGGTTCCGGCGGAGCTGCAACATATGTACCGGTGGGGTGTGTGGAACCGGACCGGGGCGCCCCGGCGTTTATGCGACAAGATACGCCTTCCGCTCCGGCGCCTATGCGGCAAGATACGCCACCCGCCCCGGCGCCTATGCGGCAAGATACGCCTCCTGCCCCGGCGCCTATGCGGCAAGACACGCCTCCCGCCCCGGCGCCTATCCGGCCAGACGCTCCCCCCGCCATCCGGCAGGGAACGGTGGCGCTGGTGGTGGGCGTGGTGTTTGTGATTCTGGCGGGCCTGATTTTTGCAACTACGGCGTGGCGGATTTTGCCGGACCTGTTCAAGGTGGTTCTGGTCCTGGCATTTTCGGGAATCTTTTTCGGAGCCAGCGCCATCGCGGATCACCGCCTGAACATCCGTGGAACCTCGAAGGCGTTCTACATCCTGGGCAGCATCTTCCTGTTTGTGGCGGTTCTGGCGGTGGGGTACTTCCGGCTTCTTGGCCCGGAGTTCTCGCTCACCGGCCGTAACCGGTATCTGCTGCTTCTGGCTGGCACGGTGTTTACGGAGCTGGCGCTGTTTGCGGGGCTTAGAAAATTTACGGAAACCGTCTACGCGGGCTGCTGCTTGTCCGGTCTCACCGTGGCGGCCGCGCTTTTGACCGCTTCCTTCCACCCCGGCCGTCTGGGGTTCGCCCTGGGCATGGCCTGCTACGGCCTGCTTGTGACGGGGGCTGCGCAATTCCTCGTGCGAAGGAAAAAAGAATCAGCTTTGCCCGGCATCCTGCGCATATTCCCCATGTTCGCAACCATCAATCTGTGGGGAATCAGCGCCCTGGTGCTGATCGTGTTGGGCACAGGGGTTACCACCGCGGCGGCGGCCTTCCTGATGGCAGGCGTTCACCTCTTTCTGGGGTTGAACCCCGGCCGAAACGGCGGGGATTCCGGGGAAATGTGTCAGGCATATCTTGCAATGTTTTCCGTGCAGCTCCTGGCGGGCCTGTGGCGGCTTGTTGCGCCGGATACCGCGGCGGCCGGGCTTTACACCGTGGCGGCCGGTTTGGCGATCCTGGCCCTGCTGGAGCGCGGACCGGTGAACAGCGCCGCCCGGGAAGCGCTGCGGCTCATGGGTGGAGTGGCGGGCCTGCTGCTGTTTTGCGGAATACTGCTGGCCGGAATCGCGGACGGCGGTCTGACGGCCCACGGCTTCATCTGTATGGGCCTGCTGACCCTGGACATCACGCTGGAAGCCCTGAAGTCCCGCAATGAGGCATTAAACGGCCTGCACAGCCTGATGACGGCTGCGTTTCTGAACTACGGTATCTTTTACCTGCCGCTGAGCTTAAACCGGCATCTGCTCATCGCGGCCCTGGTATTTTCCGGGCTGTATCTGCTCGGGCGGCGGTTCAAACATCCGCTGGCAAGCCCGGCCGGGGAGCTTTTGTTTACCGCTCTGGCCTTTGGGGACGCCGCGCTGCTCTTTGCCAGGGCCGTGATGGGGGCCGGAAGCGGCAGCCGTTATCTTATGGCGGCGGCAGCTGTTCTGGCTTTCGCGGCGGCCGCGGAATCCTGGACCCGGCGAGTGAAGCCGCTGCGCCAGGCGTTTCCGCTGGCGGCGTTGGGGCTTCCGGTCCTGGCGGCTTCCATATTGGAAGTCAATCTGGGAATATTTGGAATTGGCTGCGAGGAACTGTTTCTGGCCTACCTGGTAATTTTTATGGTCTGGGATATCCTGAAGCGCGACCGCATGCAGATCGGACTTGGGGTTCTGGGAGCGTGTCTGGGAGCGGCGTACTTTTTGATTCATTATTTCCGGGGGCCGTCGGCCGCGCAGCCGTTCTACCTGGTAACGGCCGCTTACCTGGTTGTCCGCAGCCGGGGGCAGGAACAGAGGGCGCGCGCCATATCCGTTTACGGAGCATGCGTTCTGGCACTGGCAGGGGTTAATACGGCCTGTTATCCGTATCTGGAGCTTGCCGTGCAGAGGCGGCTTGTGGTCCTGGCGGTGTTCGCCGCAGAATATCTGCTGCGGCGCGTGAGAAAACCGGCCCAGGAAATGGAAGGCTTTTTCCAAATCGGGTTTACGGTGATTTACCTGGCAGTGATGATGGGATTCTACCGGGGCACTGGGCCGGAGCTGGCCTGCCTGCCCGTCTGCCTGGCAGCCTTCGCTGCGGTTTATGTTCTGACCTACCGCACGGGCAATTTGAACCTGCACCTTCTGACCGCGGCTGCTGTGCTCTGGCTGCCGGCGGCTCTGATCAGCCGCTATCAGATCGGGGAAGAACGCGTTTATGGGGGAACACTGGCATTTCTGCTGATTTTCGGCGGGCTGCTGCGGGTGAAATGGCGGATACTGGAGGCGGATGAGCGGCAAAAGACAGGCGTGCGTCTGGATTGGTTCTGCGTACTGGCCGCCCCGGCCCTGCTGGTGATGGGAATCGCGGCTCCCGGGCGGGAATGGCGTTTTGCCTGTATTCTGGCAGGGATCGTCTGCACCTTGCAGTATGCGGCGTTAAAACCCCTGCGCCGGGCCGCGTTTACCGCCGCCGGAGCGCTGGCGGTGCTGGCTTTTTGGACGCAGCCCTTTATCACATGGCCGGAGCTTATCCGCCTGGAAATTTCCCTGATCCCCGCCGCGGTCTATATCCGGTGCCTGGAGAACATCTGGGGAAAGAGCCGGTGGATGTACAATCTGCAGACGGGCCTGTACGGTCTCTGCCTGCTGGCGCTGACCCTTGACGCCTTTGCCACCAACCGGCTGGCGGACGCGCTGATTCTGGAAGGGGTCTGCCTGTCGGTGCTGGTGCCGTCCTGCGCGGGGAAATGCCGCCGGTGGGCGTTCATTTCCGGGGGAACGGCCCTAGGCGTGGCGCTGTATGTGACGAGAAGCTTCTGGCTCAGTATATCCTGGTGGGTTTACCTGCTGGCCGCAGGCATAGGTCTGATCCTGTTTGCAGCCCGAAATGAAATGAAAAAGCGATAGCATTTGCTTTGACAGAAACTGTAGACATATCGTATAATCAGGGTACGGGCAGGGCGGCTGCGCTCTGCCTGACTCTTTGAAAGCGATATACCGTGGGAGAACCAATATGTTTGATGTCCTGCTCAATATTACCTATCTGGCGGCCATCGCCATGTCCCTTTACTCGGCGGTCTGGCTGCTGTTGAAAGCGGACCGGAACCGGACGGTCTGCGCGTTTATCGCCTGCCAGCTGCTCATTGTGGTCTGGTGCGTACCCCAGCTGTTTCTGGGGTTTGTGCAGTCCCGGGAAGGGCTTTACACGGCTTACGCGGTTTCCTATGTGGGCATCTGCTTCATCGGCCCGGCGTGGCTGGTGTTCGCCCTCCGGTATGGGGGAAAGCCCATGCCCCTGTGGGGGATGGTTCTGCTGTGGGGCTTGCCGGCGGTCAACTACGCCGTTTTGCTGACCAATGAAGTTCATCACCTGTTCTACGCTGAGTTCGAGGTGGGAAATGTGGTCTACGGCCCGGCGTTTATGCTGCACGTGGTATTTACCTACGCCTGCGTGGTGGCGGGAATGGCCGCGGTGGCGGGGAATTTCCGCAGATACCGGGTGCGCGCCCTGCACATCGCCATGATTCTGGTTTCCGCGGCCGTGCCGCTGTTGTTTAACCTGCTGCACATTTCCGGGGCGGTTCAGACCGGCTTTGACCTGACGCCCCCGGCTTTCTCCGTGTCCAGCCTGATTATGCTTCTGGCGGTGTACCGGTACGATTTCCTGGACGTGAACTCCCTGGCCTTCGGGCAGATTCTGGCGGAGCTGCCGGAGGCGGTGCTGGTCTACAATGAGCGCGGCCGCATCACCTGCGCCAACGCGGTGGCGAAGGACTGGTTCGGGGTGGAAAACGGGGATGAAATGGCCGTGTTCGAGGAGGCGGTGCGCGGGATGGAGCGGCTGGAGGAGTCGCCAGAGGACTGCGCGCAGAATCTGCCGGTACCGGATGCCGATTCCGTTTCCCGGGAGCAGGAGCAGCGTTTCCTGGTCCGGTCCGGGGAGCGCAGGCTGGAAATCCGCCGCAGGAGCAGGCGGGACCGGAGCGGGCATTTTCAGGCGGGAACGGTGCTGGCCATGGATGTGAGCCGGTACTATGAGCTGTTGGAGCGGGAGCGGGAGCTGGCGGTCCAGGGGGAGCGCCTGGCCGTGGAGCAGGAGCGCAACCGGATCGCCCAGGAGGTCCACGACACCACGGGCCACACCCTGACCATGATCAATTCCCTGCTCAAGCTGGTCCGCATCGGCCGCAAGGAAGAGGCAGGGGAGCAGGCGGAGCTGGAGACTTACCTGATCCAGGCCGAGGAGCTGGCGGCCGGGGGAATCCGGGAGCTGCGCTGTTCCATCAACAATCTGCGGGCCATGGGCGCCGACGGCCTGGTGTCCCAGGGGGTGCGCCGACTGGCGGAGAGCATCCGGGAGTTCGAGGTGGAGGTGACGGTTCAGGGGACGGACAGCCCCCGCTACAGCCATCTGTGCCCGGTCATTCTCCCAAGCTTTAAGGAGGCGCTGACCAACTGCATGAAATACGCGGCCGCCACCCATGTGGACGCGATCCTGAAATTTTCCGGCGACGGCCTGGCATTTTACATCTTTGACAACGGCCGGGGCTGCGGGCAGATTCACCGGGGTAACGGCCTGGCGGGGATTTACCGCCGGGTGGAGGCTGCGGGCGGACAGGTGCGGGTGGCGTCGGAGGAGGGAGCGGGATTTGGAATCACGATCCGGCTGCCCGTGGAACCGGAGGGGAAAACGCTATGATAAAGGTGGTAATTGCGGACGATATACAAATCCTGCGCCAGGGGTTAAAAGCCATCCTGGAGCAGGATGGGGATATAGAGGTAACGGGCCTGGCCGGAGACGGCCTTCAGGCCTTTTTGCTGTGTAAGGAGAAAAAACCGGACGTGGCGCTCATGGACATGCGTATGCCGGAGTACGACGGGGCCTACGCGATCCGGCGCATCAAGGAGGAACTGCCCGGGGTGAAGATCCTGGTGCTGACGACCTTTGACGACCGGGAGACCGTGGACGCGGCCCTGGAAAACGGCGCGGACGGGTACATTTTAAAGGAAATGGGGGACGACGCGGTGATCCGGTCGGTGAAAGCGGTGTGCACCGGCGTGCGGGTGTTCGGGGACAGTGTGTTCCGCTCCCTGCGGGAAACCCCATCGGCTAAGCCGGAACCGGGGCCTGGGGCGTTCAACCTGACGGACCGGGAACGGGATATCGTGCGCCTGGTGGCCCAGGGAATGGACAACCGGGAGATCGCCCGGACCCTGTACCTGGCGGAGGGTACGGTGCGCAACAATCTGTCGCGGGTTCTGGAAAAGCTGGAGCTTAAGGACCGGACCCAGCTGGCGGTGTTTGCGGTTAAAAATAATTTGGATTAGAGGCAATGAGATGAAATGGTTTGAGAAGCATCCGATGAGTATGATTGTGGTGGGGATTCTGGGAGTCTCCCTCTCGGCAATATTTGTAAAATACTCCCAGGCACCTTCGGTGGTGACGGCCGCCTACCGGCTGTTGTGGACCGTGGCGCTGATGCTGCCCATGGTATTTGGGAGCCGGAACTTCCGCAAGGAGCTGGCGGCGGCGGACCGGCGGACCGTGGTTCTGTGCGCGGTCAGCGGGATTTTCCTGGCCCTGCATTTCACGGCGTGGTTTGAGTCCCTGAACCAGACGTCGGTGGCCAGCTCCACGGCGATTGTGTGCACGGAGGTGATCTGGGTGGCCGTGGGATTTCTGGTGGTGCTGGGAGGCCGGATTCCGAAAATGGCGGCTGCCAGCATTGCGGTCACCGTGGCGGGCAGTCTGATGATCGCCTTGTCGGATTACTCCGCCGGAGGGAACCATCTGTGGGGCGACGCCCTGGCCCTGGCGGCTGCCATGTTCTCCGCGGTGTACACCCTGATCGGGCGGCAGGTCCGGCGGGGGATGAGCACCACGGTTTACACCTTCATCGTCTATGTATTCTGCGCGCTTTCCCTGTGCGGGGCCACGTTTTTTTCCGGACAGAGCCTGACCGGGCACGGGATGAGCTCCGTGGTGGTGGGACTGCTGTTGGCGGTGTTCTCCACCTTACTGGGGCACAGCATTTTCAGCTGGTGCCTGAAGTATTTTTCGCCATCCTTTGTCTCAGCCTCCAAGCTGTGCGAGCCGGTGGCGGCCTCCCTGTTCGCTATGATGCTGTTTGGGGAAATCCCGGCCGCGCTTCAGGTGGCGGGCGGTCTGGTGACGGTGGGCGGCGTGCTTTTGTACTCCCGGGTGGAGTCCGGGCAGGCGGGCCGCCGGGCCGCGGGGAAAGAGGCGGCCAGAGCCTGACGGAATAACAGTATTTAAAACAGGACAATTCAGGGTATCCGGTTTTCCAGCCGTCCTGACCTGTTACAAATATATCATTAAAGAAAGAGGGATAAGGGAATGGCAAAGGTGATAACACTTGGGGAGACGATGGTGTGCTTTTCGCCGGATTCGGCCGCGCCGCTGCGCTATGTGAGCAGCTTTCACCCGCGGATCGCCGGGGCGGAGAGCAACCTGGCGGTGGGACTGGCCAAGCTGGGGCACGAGGTGCTGTGGATCAGCCGGCTGGGGGAGGACGAGTTTGGCCACTATGTTCAGAATATGATCCGCTCCGAGGGCGTGGACACCCGGGCGGTGCGCTTTGACGAGGCCAACCCCACGGGGATCATGTTCAAGGAGACCAGCCGGGGAGAGACGGCGGTTTACTATTACCGGAAACACTCCGCGGCCAGCGCCATGGAGCCGGAGGACCTGGATGAAAGCCTGTTTGAGGAGGCCGAGATTCTGCACATCACGGGGATCACGCCGGTCCTGTCGGAGAGCTGCCGCCGGACCGTGGAGCGCGCGGTGGAGCTGGCAAAACGCCACGGGGGGCGGATCAGCTTTGATCCAAATATCCGCCGCAAGCTCTGGGGAGATCGGGATTACGCGCCTATGCTGAGGGATTTTTGCCGGGAGAGCCAGATCCTGCTCATGGGACTGGACGAGGCGAAGGTTCTGTACGGTGGAGAGAGCCCGGAGGAAATCTTCGCGGCCGTGTACGGGGACGGAGCGGTCCAGCTGGCGGTTTTAAAGGACGGCGGAAACGGCGCGTGGGCCTCCGACGGAAAAAAGATTCTGTATCTGGAGCCCTGGCCCTGCCGGCCGGTGGACCCCATCGGGGCGGGAGACGCTTTTAACGCCGCGTTTCTGGCCGGGGTTTTGGAGGGTTGCGACCTTCAGACCTGCGGACGTATGGGCGCTGTGGCCGGAGCCATGGCCACGGAGACGGACGGGGACACGGAAGGGTACCCGGACCGGAGAAAGCTGCAGCGGATTCTGGAGAACCGCGCGCAGATTTACCGTTAAAACCTGAAAATGGAGTTTACGGCGAAAGCCGTTTGTTGTGGCAGAAAGGAGAAGAGAAATTTATGGATATGCGGGAAGTATTTGCGGAGCGCCCGGTGCTGGCGATCATGCGGAACGTGGCCCTTGAGGACACTCTGGACTATGCCGGGGCCGTGGTGGCCGGTGGGGTGAAGATTTTTGAGGTGGCGCTTAACTCGGTACATGGATATGAGCAGATCGCCATGCTTCGGAAGGAATTCGGGGAGGACGTGATGATCGGCGCGGGCACGGCCATCACACCGGAGCGGGCTGAAAAGGCGCTGGAGGCTGGAGCCGGATTTTTGCTGACCCCGTCCACCCAGGCGGAGATGCTGGAGTGGTGCCGGGAGCAAAAGGTGCCGTTTCTGCCGGGGGCGCTGACGCCCTCCGACGTGGCCGTGTGCGTGAACCACGGCTACCACACCATGAAGCTGTTCCCGGCCGGGGATATGCCCATGTCCTATATCAAGAGCCTGAAAGGCCCCTTTGACGACACGGAGTACGTGGCCATCGGCGGCGTGAGTGCGGACAACATTGAAGAGTTCTTCCGCCGGGGCTATCTGGGCGCGGGCCTGGGCAGCAATATTATGCCAAAGGAAGCGGTTAAGGCTAAGGACTGGAAGGCCTGCGCCGCCTATGTGGCGGAGCTGGTGAAACGGGCCAACGCGGGCAGGGCGGCTTACAAGGGCTGAGTGTTGGCTGTTCTGAAATTGTCAAAAGGAGAAGGAAAAATCGATGAAGATCAAGTCAGTGAACACATATCTGGTGCGTCCCCGCTGGGGATTTGTGGAAATTTGTACGGACGACGGTCTGTGCGGCTGGGGGGAGGCCGTGCTGGAAGGCCATGCGGCCACGGTACAGGCCTGCGTGGAGGAGATGAGCGAGTACCTGATCGGGGCCGATCCCAGACGGATTGAGGATATCTGGACCACCCTGTACCGGGCTGGATTTTACAGGGGCGGCGGCGTGCTGATGAGCGCCATCGCGGGCATCGACCAGGCGCTGTGGGATATCAAGGGCAAATATTTTAACGCGCCGGTGTACGAGCTCATGGGCGGAGCCTGCCGGGACCGCATGCGGGTTTACAGCTGGGTGGGCGGCGACCGTCCCACGGACGTGGGCGCGGCCGCAAAGGAGCGAAAGGACGCCGGGTTCACGGCGGTGAAGATGAACGCCACCGAGGAATTGCAGTACATCGACAGCTACGAGAAGGTGGAACAGGTGCTGGAGCGGGTAGCCGCCATCCGGGAGTCCTGCGGCAAGTATTTCGGCATCGCGGTGGATTTCCACGGCCGGGTGCACAAGCCCATGGCCAAGGTGCTGGCGAAGAAGCTGGAGGAGTTCGATCCCATGTTCCTGGAGGAGCCGGTGCTCTGCGAGCATATGGAGCTGTTTAAGGAGATCGCGGACTGCTGCAACATCCCCATCGCCACCGGCGAGCGTCTGTTCACAAAATATGATTTCAAGCGCCTGTTTGCCAGCGGCGGAGTGGATATTATCCAGCCAGACCTTTCCCACGCGGGCGGAATCACCGAGGTGAAGAAGATCGCGGCCATGGCCGAGGCCCACGACGTGGCGCTGGCTCCCCACTGCCCCTTAGGTCCCATCGCCCTTGCCTCCTGTTTGCAGGTGGACGCCACCAGCTACAACGCGGTGATCCAGGAGCAGAGCATGGGCATCCACTACAATGTAGGCAAGTCTGTTCTGGACTATGTGAAGAACAAGGAGGATTTCGCGTTCGTGGACGGCTATGTCCGGCTGCCGGTAAAGCCCGGTATCGGCGTGGAGGTCAACCGGGAGCTGGTGCTGGAGGAAAACCGCACGCCCCACAGCTGGAAAAATCCCGTGTGGCGCCACCGGGACGGTTCCATCGCGGAGTGGTGACGGGGGCCTGTACCCGGGAGCGCGGCGCCGTGGTTGCGCGGCGTCCATCCGGTGGCCTTCGGCGTCATTTCTCCGGCGGCACTCCGGCGGTATTTGTCAAAAAATGCTTGAATAATCTGCAAACCAGTGTATAATAGAGTTCGTAAAATCAAAAAGCGGGGAGCTCACAGTAGTGGGCTGAGAGGAAGCTGAGACTGCTTCGACCCTTAACCTGATTTGGATAATGCCAACGTAGGGAACCATAGCCACTTGTATCATATCGCTGTGATGCTGCCTTTCATTGGTTGCATCGCAGCTTTTTTATTGGATGCAATGGACCGATGGTCCGCCAGCGCGGCCGGAGAGAAAGAGGAGGAAACACAATGTTTAAAACCTGTCTGGAAAATGTGAGGAACACGGTACCCCTGATTCACAATATCACCAACTATGTCACGGTCAACGACGTGGCTAATGTGCTGTTAGCATGCGGCGCAAGCCCCATTATGGCCGACGACGAGGGGGAAGTGGAGGAGATCACCGCTATCTGCAGCGGCCTCAACATCAACATCGGCACCCTGAACAGCCGCACCATTCCGTCCATGCTGAAGGCGGGGAAGGCGGCGCAGGCCCTGAACCACCCGGTGGTTCTGGACCCGGTGGGAGCGGGGGCCAGCACCCTGCGCACCGATACGGCCAGAAGATTGATAAGGGAGATCCGGTTCACCGTTGTCCGCGGCAATATGTCTGAGATCAAGACGCTGGCAGCGGGCAGCGGCAACACCCGGGGGGTGGACGCCAGCGTGGAGGATGTGGTGACGGAGGACAATCTGGAATCCGCAATCGCCTTTGTGAAGGATCTCTCCGCCAGAGACGGGGCCATTGTGGCCGTGACGGGGGCTATCGATCTGGTGGCGGACGCTGAGCGCTGCTATGTGATCCGCAATGGCCGCCCGGAGATGGGAAAGGTTACCGGAACCGGCTGCCAGCTGTCCGCCCTTACGGCTGCCTACGTGGCTGCAAATCCCGGCAACTGCCTGGAGGCCGCGGCAGCCGCGGTCTGCCTGATGGGGCTGGCTGGAGAGATCGGCTTTTTGCACATGGAACCGGGGGACGGCAACGCCGCTTACCGCAGCCGCATCATCGACGCGATCTGTAATATGGACGGCCGGGAGCTGGAAAGGGGGGCAAAATATGAGGTGCGATAAAAAGGATTTGCTGTTGTACGCGGTGACGGACCGCAGCTGGTTAAACGGGGCCACGCTGTATGAGCAGGTGGAGGCGGCCCTCCGGGGAGGAGCCACCTTTATCCAGCTGCGGGAGAAGGCGCTGGACCAGGAGCATTTTCTGGCCGAGGCCAGAGAGCTAAAGACGCTCTGCAGGCGCTTTGGGGTACCGTTTCTGATCAACGACAGCGTTGAGATCGCAGCCGCGGTGGACGCGGACGGCGTCCATGTGGGCCAGAGCGACATGGAGGCCGGGGATGTGCGCGCCAGGCTTGGCGCAGACAAGATCATCGGCGTTTCCGCCCAAACGGTGGAACAGGCGCTGCTGGCGCAACAGCGGGGCGCGGACTACCTGGGGGTGGGGGCTGTGTTTCCCACCGGAACCAAGCAGGACGCCACGGACGTCCCCTATGAGACGCTGCGGGACATCTGCCGCGCGGTGGACATCCCGGTGATCGCCATCGGCGGGATCAACCGCGGAAACGTGGGGTTGTTGGCGGGCAGCGGAATCTGCGGCGTGGCCGTGGTCAGCGCTATTTTCGCCCAGAAGCAGATCGAAGCCGCCACCGCGGACTTAAAAGCGGCGGTGGAGCGGATGGTGAACCCATGATTGCCGGGGCCATTTTCGACGCGGACGGCACGCTGCTTGACTCCATGCCCATCTGGGACAACGCCGCGGCCCTGTATCTGGAGGGATTGGGGTATGTCCCGGAGCCGGGGCTGGGGAGAATTCTCTATCCTATGTCCATGGCCGAGGGCGCGGATTACCTGATCGCCCGCTACGGCCTGTCCCAGAGCCGGGAGGAGATCGTTTGCGGCGTCAGCGCTGCGATTGAGGACTTTTATTTCCACCGGGCCCAGCCCAAAGCCGGGCTGGAGGCGTTTTTGCGGCAGCTGCAGGAGCGCGGGATTCCCATGGCGGTCGCCACCTCCAGCGACCGGCGGCTGGTGGAGGCAGCCTTAAAACGGCTGGGGCTGCTGTCGCGGTTTAAGGGCATTTTCACCTGCGCCCAGGCGGGGGAGGGTAAATCCAGGCCCGACGTGTACCACCTGGCGAACCGCAGTTTGGGCGGACCCAAACCGCAGTCTGTCTGGGTCTTTGAGGATGCGTTTTTTGCCGCCTCCACCGCCGGGCGCGCGGGGTACCGGGTAGCCGTGGTCCGCGACCCGTCCGCGGATGGGGACCGGGAAAAGCTGGAACAGCTGGCGGATTACGCCATGGAGGATTTTACGGATTTCAACGGCTTTTACCAACAGGCCTTGAAATAGAACAACAGACCGGCGGCAGATTGGGGGCACCACCTTCTGTCGCCAGGAGCGCGGCGGACATCGGCGCGCTCTGACAAAATTAATGCGAAGGGAGAACAAAATGAACACAGCATTAACAATCGCTGGAAGCGATTCCAGCGGAGGCGCCGGCATCCAGGCAGATATCAAGACCATGACCGCTCACGGGGTATACGCCATGAGCGCGGTCACGGCCCTGACGGCCCAGAATACCACCGGCGTAACAGGGATTATGGAGGTAACTCCGGAATTTTTAAGGGAACAGATCGACGATATTTTCACGGATATCTACCCGGATGCAGTTAAAATCGGTATGGTTTCCTCCAGCCGTCTGATCGAGGTGATCGCAGAGCGGCTGGCCCACTACGGGGCCGCAAATATTGTGGTGGACCCGGTGATGGTGGCCACCAGCGGCGCCCGTCTCATCGGGGAGGAGGCCGTGGACACGCTGAAGGAAAGGCTGCTGCCCATGGCAACGGTGCTGACGCCCAATATCCCGGAGGCGGAGGTGCTTTCCGGCATGGACGTGCGCACGGCGGAGGACATGGAGCGGGCGGCGGCTTTGATCGGGAATACATACGGCTGCGCCGTTCTGGTCAAAGGCGGCCATCAGCTCAACGATGCCAACGACCTGCTGTACCGCGACGGCCGCCTCAAATGGTTCCGGGGAAAACGCATCCACAACCCCAACACCCACGGAACCGGCTGCACCCTGTCCAGCGCCATCGCTTCCAACCTGGCCAAGGGCCGGGATCTGGACGCCTCGGTGGAGATGGCCAAACGCTATCTGTCCCTGGCGCTCTCCGATATGCTGGACTTAGGCAGGGGCAGCGGTCCCATGAACCACGCGTTCGCCATCCACGGCGAGTATTGAGGGGGAGGGGACTATGAGCGGAACGAGAAAGGGAACTTCCATATTAAATAACGGCCTGATCTGGTTTGGAGCCGGAGTGTCCATCGCGGAAATCCTCACGGGCACCTACCTGGCTCCTTTGGGGATGGCGAAGGGCCTGGCGGCCATTCTGCTGGGCCACGTGATCGGCTGCAGCCTGCTGTTTCTGGCCGGACTTATCGGCGGCTTTGCCCGGCGCAGCGCCATGGAGACGGTGAAAATGAGCTTCGGCCATAAAGGCAGCCTGTTGTTTTCCACCTTAAACGTGCTTCAGCTGCTGGGCTGGACCGCCATCATGATCTACGACGGCGCCCTGGCGGCCGGGGGCGCGCTGGGGGCCGGGCAGACGGTGTGGTGCCTGGTGATCGGCGGACTGATTCTGGTCTGGATTCTGATCGGAATACGAAATCTTGGGAAAATAAACACGGTGGCCATGGCCGCGCTGTTTATTTTAACCCTGATCCTGTGCAAGGTGATCTTCTTTGGCCGCGGCGGGGGAAGTATGGCCGGAGAAGGGGAGGCCATGAGTTTTGGGGCTGCCGTGGAGCTGTCCGTTGCCATGCCCTTGTCCTGGCTGCCCCTGATCAGCGACTATACCAGGGAGGCGGAGAAACCCCTGGCGGCCACGGCGGCCAGCGCGGTGGTCTACGGCCTGGTAAGCGTCTGGATGTACGTGATCGGCATGGGCGCGGCGATTTTTACCGGCGTAACGGATATTTCCCAGATTATGGTAAAGGCCGGGCTGGGCATGGCGGGACTGCTGATCATTATCCTGTCCACCGTGACCACCACCTTTTTGGACGCCTACTCTGCAGGCGTGTCCAGCGTGTCCATTTCCGAAACCATCCGGGAAAAATGGGCCGCGGTGGCGGTGACCGTGATCGGAACGGCCGCGGCCATCGTCTACCCCATGGACAATATCACGGATTTCCTCTATCTGATCGGGTCCGTGTTCGCGCCCATGATCGCCATTCAGATCGCGGATTTTTTCTTCCTGAAGGCGGACCGCAGCGGTCTCGGTTACCATGTGCCCAACCTGGTGATCTGGTTTTTGGGTTTTGCAGCCTACCGTCTGCTCATGCATGTGGACACCCCGGTGGGCAATACGCTGCCGGATATGGCGGTCACCATTGGGATGTGCCTGGCGTATCATTGGCTTTTGAAGCCGCGGTTGGCCGCGGCGGGGGCTGAGAGTTGAGGCGGCCCATGGACTGAAGCAGCCCATGGACTGAGACGGCCCGCCCGCTAGCGGGCCGTTTTCTCAAACACCGCCACATACCGGTCCACCCGTCCGGCCTCCTCATAGCCGTCCTTTTCCAGCTGTTCCAGGGTCTGGTCCAGATTTTTCTCGTAGTTTGCCCGCAGATCCACCACCGCGTACTCGGCCTCATGGCCGCTGTCGAGGAGGTAAATCTCGTCCCGCATGGAGAGCTGAGGCACGAAAAAGGTGGAGGAGCGGACCGCCGCATCCTCCGGGATCTGGGCCAGAAGTTCCCGGGCCTGGGCCGCTTTCTCATGATAGCGCCCGTAAAGCCGGATGTATTTGGTTTTGGAGCATACCACCGTGGCGGTGATGACCAGGGCGCAGAACAGGCCGGAGGCCAGAAACCGGGGGATCAGCTCCCTCCGCCAAAGCCCGGTCCGGTTTAAACTGCGCAGATTGATCATTGCCAGGTAGAAGAGCAGCGCCCCGGTGCCGTAGGTGTACTGGAAAAAAATGGAATGCTGATACTTATAATTGGACATCAGGTTGATCAGCACAAAGGGGATGAGCAGCGTCAGGCGCTGCCACTGTCTCGTCATCAGGGGCAGAAATCCCAGGGGCAGCAGCATTTCCAGAAAGAAAAGAATCTTGTCCTCCACTGCGATCTGGGAGAGCACGTAGGCCGGGTTTACCAGGATGGTTTTGAACATGCTGGCAAGCCCCAGGCGCTTGTCGGAGATGTAGTTGTCGAAGCGATTGATCATGGCCCCGTCCCCGAAGCGGTTGATATACCACACGGCCATGACAAAATACAGGCAGGAGGCGATAAACACCAGCCCGCCCAGCCGGTACTCCCGTTTCCCTAAAAACAGGTAGAGTCCGATGCAGGCCGCATACACGGGCGCGTCCTCCTTCACCATCAGCAGGAGCGCCAGGCAGGCCAGCATGGATTTGAAACGCCGCGTTTCCATAAAATACAGGACCCAGAGAATGATCAGGGTCAGAAACTTGTTCTCGTGAAAATCGTAAAAACAGCCGCCCATAAACGCGGGATAGGCGCAGTAGACCAGGCCGAAGCACAGAATCTGCGGGCGGGTGCATTTCAAAGCCCCGGCCAAAAGGCACAGGGGGATCAGCCCGGCGATCACCAGAAGGGCCTGTAGCACCAGCAGGGTTTCCGGCCTGGGAACCAGCTTGTAAAAGGGCAGCAGGGCATAGAAAATGGGGGACAAATGCACAGCAAAATGGGACAAAAGTCCGTCCCGTTCCACGGTGGTCAGGGGCTGTAGGCATTTGTCCAGGTAATAATACATTTGGGAAAATATTCCAAAATCATAGGCCGGGGAATAGTTCAGCCGGTAGCGCAGCACCGTCATGCCAGCGGTGAAAGAAAACCAGAGAAACGCCGTCGCGCCCAGCAGGACCCACAGCCTCCGCCCGGCGGTCAGCTTCTCCAGGCGGGCCCTCATAGCACCAGAGCCTCCTTGATCACCAGGGCCGCCGCGTACATCGCCACACTGGGAGCCAGGGGAAAGCGCAGCCGTCCGGCTCTTCCGGACAGAACCATCAGAAGGGCCAGGCAGGCGTAGATTCCGGCCCAGAGCCCGAAATAACAACGCAGCGATATCTGCCGCACAAAATCCAGCGTGAAAATGGCGGAGCTGTTCATGAGCAGGCACATGGTGTTGGTCATGAGCCAGCTGGCCGCCAGAAGCCGGAACAGATTGCGCCCGTTGTCCTTAAGAAAACCCAATACGGTATTCAACAGCAACATAAATCATTCCTCCCTTTTATACACAGTATACTATCCGCGCAGTCCTCAAATGTAAAGAAGGAGGGCGCAACCGTAAGAAAAATTAGGAGAATATTAATAAAAATATGCCGGTTTATGGAAAAATCATAAAGTGCTTTACGCACTGCAAGGGGCAGTGGTACAATAGTGGCTGCGGCATGTGCCGCAGGAGAAGTATTCACTCAGAATTTAAAGGAAAAGGAATGATCGGACATGAGAAAATTGACGTATGCATTGTTGGCGGCCGCGCTGGCCGTGACGGTTCTGGCGGGCTGCAGCCGTAAAGCAGAGGCAGAGGGTTCCACACAGCAGGCCACATCCGCCGCGCAGGAGAAGCCTGTTAAGGCCGACAAAGAGAAGGAGACCAAGGCGGAGGATACGACAGGCGCCGAAACCAAGGCGGAGTCCGGGGCCGAGGCTGAAACCGAGCCCACAGAGCTGGCAACCGGCCGTCACCACGTGAAGATCGAGGTCAAGGACTACGGCACCATCTCCGTGGAGCTGTATGCGGACGAGGCGCCCATCAGCGTCACCAACTTTTTAAAGCTGGCCGGCGAGGGCTTCTACGACGGGCTGACCTTCCACCGCATCATCACCGGATTTATGATCCAGGGCGGAGATCCCATGGGCACCGGAATGGGCGGATCGGACCAGATGATCAAGGGCGAGTTCGCCGCCAACGGCGTGGAAAATCCCCTGCAGCACACCCGGGGAGCCATCTCCATGGCCCGCTCCCAGTACCCGGACAGCGCCAGCTCCCAGTTCTTTATCGTACACCAGGACAGCCCGCATCTCGACAGCCAGTACGCGGCCTTCGGTTATGTGACCGACGGCATGGACGTGGTGGACAAGCTCTGCGAGGACACGCCGGTGCAGGACAACAACGGCTCGGTTGCCAAGGAGGACCAGCCGGTGATTGAACGCATCGAAGTTGTGGATTAAACCGTAATTTTTTAAATTGATTGTGGATAATGCCGGAGGAAATGAATCCTCCGGCATTTTTTTCTACTTGCCAAATCCGCGGGTTCAGAGTAAATTTAGTATCGGTCAACGACCGGTAACGGAAACCATACGGAAGCGAGGAAAAAACAATGGCCAAAGGCGCAGGCGCCCGGGATATGACCGAGGGCAGCCCCATGAAGTTGATCTGGGGCTTTTTTGTCCCCATGGTGTTCGGTCTGCTGTTTCAGCAGCTCTACAACATGGCGGATACGATTATTGTGGGCAAATGCCTGGGGGTGCAGGCGCTGGCGGCCGTGGGCGCCACCGGCTCCATCAACTTTATGATCATCGGCTTCTGCCTGGGCGTGTGCAGCGGTTTCGCCATCCCGGTGGCTCAGAAGTTCGGCGAGAAAAATGACAGCGCCCTGCGGCGGTTTGTGGCCAACAGCGGCTGGCTTGCGGCAATTTTTTCCGTGTTGATGACGTCGGCGGTCTGTGTGCTCTGCCGGGATATTCTGCTGTGGATGGACACTCCGGCGGATATTATCGACGGGGCCTACCGCTATATTTTTGTGATCTTTTTGGGCATCCCGGCGACCTACCTCTACAACCTGCTGTCCTGTACCATCCGCTCCCTGGGCGACAGCACCACCCCGCTCATCTTTCTGCTGTTCTCCTCCGTACTCAACGTGGCCCTGGACTTCTTTACCATCCTGGTGCTGAACATGGGAGTGGCCGGGGCCGGGTGGGCCACCATCACCGCCCAGGCGGTGTCCGGTCTGCTGTGCCTGCTCTACATGCGCAAAAAGTTCACGATCCTGAAAATGCAGGGGGACGAGTGGAAGCCCCGCAAGGATTACATGAAGATCCTGTGCGGCATGGGCATTCCCATGGGCCTGCAGTATTCCATCACGGCCATCGGAAGCGTGATTTTACAGACCGCCGTGAATTCCCTGGGTTCCATGGCTGTGGCGGCCGTCACCGCGGGCAGCAAGATCGTCATTTTCCTCTGCTGTCCCTTTGACGCCCTGGGCTCCACCATCGCCACCTACGGAGGCCAGAACGTGGGCGCGGGCAAGCTGGACCGCATCGCCCCGGGAATGAAGGCCTGCCTGTATCTGGGCATAATCTACGCGGTAGCCGCCCTGGGGGTGCTCTACCTGTACGGCGATCAGATCGCCCTCCTGTTTGTGGACCGGGGGGAGACAGAGCTGCTGCGCAATACGCGGATGTTCCTGCTGGGGAACGGCCTGCTGTTCATCCCGCTGGTGTTCGTTAACGTGATGCGTTTCCTGATCCAGGGCATGGGTTTTTCCAAGTTCGCGATCCTGGCCGGCGTCTGCGAGATGATTGCCCGCTCCTTTGTGGGATTTGTGCTGGTGCCCAGGTTCGGTTACATCGCGGTCTGCTTTGCCAGCCCGGTGGCCTGGGTGGCGGCGGATCTATTCCTGATTCCAGCCTATGGATATGTGATGAAACAGCTCCGGCGGATGTTCGCCGGGCGGAACGCAGATTTGGCATAAAAAAAGTCCGGTGAAACCAGATTCTGGTTTCGCCGGACTTTTTTGCGTTGTTGTGGTCTTTTATAGGGCAGCCTCCATGTCGTTTTTGCGCTCCCAGGGAAGCACGGGCTGCAGCCGGTGCTCGACGGAGAGGTCACGGCGGTTGTACTGCCGGTGGAAGTTGCCGATGATCCGTTTTAACACCATCTCCCCCTTCTCCGCGGTCACGGTGGGCAGAAGGATGATGTACTGGCTGACGCTGTAGCGGGTATAGACGTCGCTGCAGCGCAGGGAATTGCGGATTGCGCCGTTTAAGTGTTCCATGGCCCTGTTCAGCACGTTCATCTTCGGAACCTGGCCATCCAGATCGCAGAGCGTCAGCAGGCACAGGTAGATGGAATCGCCGGTCCGCTCGATGGCCCGCCGCTCCAGCTGGTACAAATCCCGGAAAACCGGGTATTCGCAGTAGAACGCGCCGCTGCTGGCTTCCTCCCGCAGGGCCTCCTGGATGGAGTCCAGATTGGTGTTGATCCCCTGCTCCTTGTTGCGGATCGTCTTGTAGAGCTCCTTGAAATGTTCGGAGGGGGAGATGGAAAACTCGTTGTAAAACAGGTCCAGGGTGTGGTTGTAGTGATCGACCGCCTGGCTGATGTGGTTGTCTTTATATAAGGAATAAACCAGGTAATAGTGGAACTGCTCGTCAAAGGGTTCGATGCCGATGGCGGTCTGGCACACCGAGGTGATGGCCCCGTAGTCCTCGCGCTCCATCAACAGCTCGATGGTTTTGTAAACCAATTTCTGGTACAGGGAGTGGTAGTAGGTGCTGATGGGGATCACCCAGGACTCATACTCCGACTTGGGAAGAAAATCGCCCTTGTAGAGATCCAAACCCTTCATACACATGGCCAAAAGCTGATCCGGGTCCTTGACCGACCCGCCGGAGCTTAAAACCTGATTGCACACGGACTCGAACTGGTCGATGTCCATGACCGTGTTAATGTCCTGGGTCCAGGCGTAGGAACCGCGCTGCTGGACCAACAGCCTCTGAGGCGGGATTCCCAGGGGATCAAGGAGCTTGCGGGAGCGGAACATCAGGGTCTTTAAGGCCCCGCCGGGGTTGGCGCCCGGGTCGTCCGGCCAGATCGTCTCGATCAGCTCGTTGACGCTGATATCTTTCTTCTGAAAAACAACCAGATATTCCAGAAGGCTCCACGGCTTTTTGGACTGGTTGCTGTTGTCGTTGATCTCTTTACCGTCCACTGTGATGGAGAAACCTCCCAGCGTTCTTACATATATAGTTTGCGGTGATTCATGAGCGGACGTTTCCATTTTAATCGGATCTCCTTTTATCATTCTGTCAATATAACCAGTATACCTATGGAATCGAAAAATGTCCATATAATTTTATGAAAAGCCGGCGAATTGTAACCGGTTTGTAACCGGCGTTTGCTATACTGAACCTAAAGTAGGATCTATAATCGAGCGAATAGGCTTAATTTTACAGAAAAGTAGGTGAACCGATGTCTGTAGCGAGAACAGGAGCATTGCCGAACTCATACAAATTTTACACAATCGCGGTAAATCGTTTTGAGAACCGGCGGCTGGAGGGACTGGTGTTTCATGAGAGCCGGGAGGACGCGGTCGTTTTCAAAAGTCTGACCCAGATGGCGTGCGTGTTGAACCGTATGTTCGACGAGAACCACTATCCCATGAAGAGCGTGGACCAGCGCTGTTTCCGGAGAAAGCAGTCGGAGGCAGACGGTGAGGAGACAGGGTTTGCAACCGCGGAGGTTCCCGGGACGCACTGTGGGGAGTTAGCCACCTTCCGGCTGCATGTGAAGTACCGCTATCACGCCACGTGGCAGGGGAATATCACCCACCTGGAGAGCGGCACGGTGTATCCGTTTGAGAGCTTTATGGGGCTCATGCGCATTTTCGATCGCGTGCTCGGACAGCCTACCGGAGCGCCCGACCCGCTAGGGAAGAAGATGTGCGAGGTGGCGGTCTGCAATTATCAGGACAGCACCTTTGCCGGAGAGGCATCCCACCCGGCGGTAAAGGACCGGTTTTTCTTTGAAAATGAGTTCCAGCTCCTGGACCATTTGGAGCTGATGCTGGGCGAGCGCCCGGCGGATGTACAGGATGATTCGGTGATCACGCCGCGGCAGGGAAGCGTCTGCCGGGGGAGCATCGGCCCCATGACGTTCCTGGTGCGCGTGCTCTTTCGCAGAAACGATACCTGGCAGGGTACGGTCTGCTGGAAGGAAAAGGGCGAGCAGGCCAGCTTCCGCAGCTTTTTGGAGTTGCTGATCATGGTGGATTCAGCGGTACGCAGGGCGGGCTTTCAGCGGGAGTCCGGGGCGGCCGGGGAAGTGACGGCGTAAGGAAAGGAATTTGACGGAATGAGAGACAAACTGCATCGCCTGGTAATCATCGTGCTGGTCCTGGTTTTAGTGGTCAGCGGGGGGATGGTGTTCAGCCAGTGGCTGGAGAACAAGCGGGCACAGGACGAGTACAACCGTCTGGCGCAGCTGGCAAGCCAGACGTCCGAAGAACCGGAGACAACTGAGGCGCAGACGGAAGCCCAGACGGAACCGGAGACGGAGCCTTACAAGTCGCCCATCGATTTTGAAGCACTTTGGGCGGAGAATCCGGACACCGTGGGCTGGATTACCATCGAGGGGACCAACATCAATTATCCCATCGTCAAGGGAACGGACAACGACTTTTACCTGAACCATGATTTTAACGGCGAGGAGAATATCGCGGGTTCGATTTATCTGGATTTTGAGAGCCAGGGCGATTTCGACGGACGCAACAATATCATTTACGGCCATAACATGAAAAACGGCTCCATGTTCAAGGACGTGGTGCGGTACAAGGACGAGGCGTATTTTAAGGAGCACCAGTTTTTTACCATCTATACGCCGGAGCGGGAGATCCGCCTGAAATCGGTGGCGGCCTACTACGGCGAGGCCAAACCCATTGTGCGCAAGACGCGGTTTAAGAGCCAGGAGTCCTTCGACGCCTTTGTGAAGGAAATGCTGTCGCCCTGCGCCTACGCAGAACCGGTTCAGTATCCGGCCAGGACGCTGTACACGCTGGTGACCTGCAGCTACGAGATCAACGACGCCCGCACCTTTCTGTTCGCGGTGGAGGTGGATGAGGACGGGAACGAGATTCCGCCGGACGAAGCGTTTCAGGAGCGCCAGCTGGATTTGGTCCGGCAGTATGCTGAGGAGCGGGCCAAACAGGAGTCTGCGGCGGAGAGCAACCCGTAGTTGTGAAAAGTGACGTCAACGAGCGATGAATATTAGTTGACATTTGTCGATAATTGTGGTAATATGACGATGAAATCAGGGTGGAATTATATATGATTCCATCCTGTTTTTGTCCTGTTTTAGAATGGCGCGGCGAAGCCGCAGCCAAATGTTTTTTACACAGCTCTTAATTCGGGCAGCTATGCCCAAATTTTATAAACCCCTTGCACCCGGCACGGCTGCTGGAATTAAGAGGCGGGATATTCGATTGGAATATCCCGCTTTCGTTTTGTCCGGAGCCGATTGGATTATGCATGTTTAATCGAAAAATGTTAAAATTATAACGGTATATTTTGGGCTTATTTTAGCGCAACTTGTATAGTTTTCGGCAGAAAGAACCATTCTTTCCAGGAATTAATGGGATTTTAACGTGCACAAATATGCAAAAACACGAATTGGGGTATTGGAAAATAACCGAAATTATGCTATACTAGGCGCGTTAAAGCGTGCCCTGGCGGGAAGCAGATTCCGGACACGCTCTGGGCGCCGGTTTCATTTTTCGATCATATGCAGGCCCGGCAGGAGAGAAACTTGGTACCGTCCCATGGTTGACAATGGAGTCATGCCGATTGTGAGGCATGGCTTTTTAGTTGCAATTCCATTTTTTTCCATACGGGCACAGACAAAGAGGAGAGAGTGTTATGAAAATGAAAACGAAGAAAGTAATGAGCCTTATGTTAGCCGGGCTTCTGGCCGCGGCATCCTTAACCGCCTGCGGCGGATCGTCCTCCGGCGATACCACGGCCGCTGCGGCGAAGGAAGAGACCACGGCGGGAGAGAGCGCGGCTGCCGGGGAGAGCAAAGCGGCTGAGAGCGATACCGCCGCCGCAGCTGAAAACGGCGAGAAGAAAGTGCTGCGCGTGGCGATGGAGTGCGCCTATGCGCCCTACAACTGGACCCAGCCCGACGACGCCAACGGCGCGGTACCCATCGCCGACAGCAACGAGTTCGCCAACGGATACGACGTGATGATGGCCAAAAAGATCAGCGAGGAGCTGGGTTACGATCTGGAGATCGTGCGCCTTGACTGGGATTCCCTGATTCCGGCCGTGACCACAGGCCAGGTGGACTGCGTGATCGCGGGCCAGAGCATCACCTCTGCACGCCTTCAGGCCGTGGATTTCAGCGAGCCGTACTATTACGCCACCATCGTGACCCTGACCAAGAAGGACAGCCCCTTTGCGGCCGCTAAGAGCGTGGCGGATTTAAAGGGAGCCACCTGCACTTCCCAGCAGAGCACCATCTGGTATGACACCTGCCTGCCCCAGATCGAGGATGCAAACGTGCTGTCCGCCACCGCCAACGCGCCGGACATGCTGATGTCCTTAAACGCGGGCAAGTGCGACATCGTCGTGACCGACCAGCCCACCGGAAAGGGCGCGCTGATCGCTTACCCGGATTTCGTGATGCTGGATTTCGGCGGCGCTGAGGGGGATTTCCAGGTGACCGACGAGGAGATCAACATCGGAATCTCCATGAAGAAGGGGAACACCGAGCTTAAGTCCGCCATCGACGGCGTTCTGTCCAAGATGACAAAGGACGACTATTCTAAAATAATGGATGAAGCGATCGCAGTTCAGCCGCTGGCCAACCAGTAAAGCGCGCCGGATCGATCAGTTAAGGAGAGAATGTTATGCCAACAGATTTTTTCGGCCGGGTAATGCTCGTATTCAGCAAATACGGAATGTCCATGCTCCAGGGTGCGTTGATCAGTATGGAGAGCGCTCTGGCGGGCACCGTCATCGGCTGCCTGATCGGGTTTGCGGTGGGTATTGTCCAGACCATCCACACGGAGAAGGGGGACAACCCCATTAAGAAGGGAGTTGTCTGGGCCGTGAAGCTGGTGCTCAACGCCTACGTGGAGTTTTTCCGCGGCACGCCCATGATGGCCCAGGCTATGTTTATCTACTACGGTTTATTTCCGTTGCTGAATATCAATATGACCATGCTGAAGGCCGCGATTTTTATCCTGTCCATCAACACGGGCGCCTATATGGCAGAGACCGTGCGCGGCGGTATCCTTTCCATTGACCCCGGTCAGACGGAGGGGGCCAAGTCCATCGGCATGACCCATGTTCAGACCATGATTTACGTGATTCTGCCCCAGGCCCTGCGCAACATCATGCCTCAGATCGGCAACAACCTGATCATCAACATCAAGGACAGCTGCGTGCTCTCCGTGATCGGCCTGGCCGAGCTGCTGTACAAGACCAAGGCGGCCGCGGGCGCTCTGTACATGAACTTTGAGACTTACACCATCACCATGATCATGTACTTTATCATGACCTTTACCTGCTCCCGCATCCTGCGCCGTCTGGAGAATAAAATGGACGGGCCGGACAACTACGATCTGGCGACCACGGACACCCTGGCCTACACCAGCGGTATGATGCGGTTCCCGGATGAGAAGAAGGAGGAGTCATGATGAAGGGCGAGAAAATTTTAGAGATCCGGCATCTGAGCAAGATGTTCGGCAAGAATCCCGTGCTTCGGGACATCGATTTTTCCGTCAGCAGCGGAGACGTGACCTGTATCATCGGGGCCTCCGGCTCCGGCAAGTCCACCTTGCTGCGCTGCCTCAATATTTTGGAGACGCCCACCACGGGCGAGATTCTCTACCACGGGGAGGACATCGCGGATGGCAAGGTCAACGCGGCCCAGTACCGCTCCCGGGTGGGCATGGTGTTCCAGAGCTTTAACCTGTTCAACAATATGAACGTGCTGGACAACTGCATGATCGGCCAGACCAAGGTGCTCAAAAAGAGCAAGGAGGAGGCCAGGAAAAACGCCATGTACTACCTGGAAAAGGTGGGAATGGCCCCCTATATCAACGCCAAACCCAAGCAGCTTTCGGGCGGCCAGAAGCAGCGGATCGCCATCGCCAGGGCGTTAGCCATGGAGCCGGAATTACTGCTCTTTGACGAGCCGACCTCGGCCCTGGATCCCCAGATGGTGGGCGAGGTGCTGGAGGTTATGAGAAAGCTGGCGGGCGAGGGCCTGACTATGATCATCGTGACCCACGAGATGGCCTTTGCCAGGGACGTGTCCACCCGCGTGGTGTTCATGGCCGACGGCGTGATCTGTGAGGACGGAACGCCGAAGGATATTTTTGAGAACCCCCAGAATCCGCAGACCAAGGAGTTTTTGGGGAGGTTTATGCGGGGATAAAATGGAATAGACGAAATGAAGGAACCTCTCCCGGGCGGTGTGAACGCTGCCGGGGAGGTTTTTTTGTTGAATGCAATGGGCCGCTTGCGGCCCTATGGCGCAGAGAGGCATATCAAACGAAAAGAGCCCGGCCGTTTGCCGGGCCGGACTCTCGGAACCCTTGGCCTGGGTTATCTGGCCTGGTCCTTTGGTTTAACCGCCTTGGTAATATAAGGATATAAATCCTCATACGCCTCCCGCTCGGCCTCGGATTGGGGCAGGGACGGGATCAGGCCGGTACAGTCCATGGTGGAACAGGCCTGTACGTCAATGTCACAGTCTTCTTTGTGGTTCATACCGGATCACCTCCTGAACATTTTACAATGGGCCGCTTCAATCCGCACTCTTAGTGTGCGCCCCGGCGGCTATTTCTGAGCAGGAAATTACCGGTGGTTCAGGGAATTAACGGGTTTTAAGGGCGGCCTCGATAAAGCCCTGAAACAGCGGGTGAGGCCGGTTGGGCCTGCTTTTTAACTCCGGGTGGGCCTGGGTGGCCATAAACCAGGGGTGGGACGGGATCTCGATCATCTCCACGATGCGGCCGTCCGGGGACAGGCCGGAGAGCTTTAAGCCGTTGTCCGTCAGGATTTTCCGGTAGTCGTTGTTCACCTCGTAGCGGTGGCGGTGGCGCTCATGGATGGTTTCGGCTCCGTACAGGGAGAAGGCTTTGGAGTCCTTGTCCAGCACGCAGGGATAGGAGCCCAGGCGCAGGGTTCCGCCGATGTCCTCCACGCCGTTCTGATCCGGCATCAGATGGATCACGGGATGAGTGGTGGAGGGATTTAACTCCACGCTGTGGGCGTCCTCAAGGCCTGCCACATGACGGGCGAACTCCACGATGGCCAGCTGCATGCCAAGGCACAGCCCGAGGAAGGGGATCTGCTGTTCCCTGGCGTACTGGATGGCGCAGATTTTGCCGTCGATGCCCCGGTCGCCGAAGCCGCCGGGCACCAGGATTCCGCTTACGTCCCCAAGGAGCCTGGCGGCATTTTCCCGGGTGACGGTCTCGGAATCCACCCACTTGATGTTCACCGCGGCATGATTGGCCACACCGCCGTGCTTTAAGGCTTCGACCACGGAAATGTAGGCGTCGTGGAGCTGGATGTATTTGCCTACCAGGGCTACGGTCACCTGGGACCTGGGGTGTTTCCAGGCGTCGATCATGGACTTCCAGTCCTCTAAGTCCGGTTCGGGGCATTCCAGATTGAGGCATTCACAGGCGACCTGGGCCAGATGTTCTTTTTCCATGGCAAGAGGAGCCTCGTAGAGGACGTCCACATCCAGATTTTGGATTACGTGAGAGGAGGGAACGTTGCAGAACAGGGCGATTTTGCTGCGGATATTGTCGTCTAAGGGGAGTTCGGAGCGGCAGACCAGGATGTCGGGCTGAATGCCCATGCCTTGAAGATCTTTGACGCTGGCCTGGGTGGGCTTGGTTTTCAGCTCGCCGGAGGCTTTCAGATAGGGGATGAGGGTGACGTGGATCATGCAGGTATTTCCCGGACCTGCTTCGCGCTGGAACTGGCGGATGGCTTCCAGAAAGGGCTGGCTTTCGATGTCGCCCACCGTGCCGCCCACCTCGATGATGGCGATTTCCGTCTCCTGGGTGGAGGGGTTGCGGTGAAAACGGCTCTTGATCTCGTTGGTGATATGGGGGATCACCTGGACCGTGCCGCCTCCGAAGCCGCCGCGGCGCTCCTTCTGTAAAACTGTCCAGTAGACCTTGCCGGTGGTCACGTTGGAGTTCTTCGTCAGGCTTTCGTCGATGAAGCGCTCGTAGTGCCCCAGGTCCAGGTCGGTCTCAGCGCCGTCGTCGGTCACGAAAACCTCGCCGTGCTGGACGGGATTCATGGTGCCGGGGTCGATGTTGATATAGGGATCGAACTTCTGCATGGTTACCCTGTAGCCGCGGGCTTTCAAGAGACGGCCCAGGGACGCGGCCGTGATGCCTTTGCCAAGGCCGGAAACCACTCCGCCGGTGACAAACACGTATTTAACTGGCATAACATAAACCTCCTTCTTCAGATACTATATAGTGTGTCGTGTGGGGTAAAAAAATAACCCATATATTATACAACCAGTCTTTTTATAATGCTAGGAGTTTTTTCAAAATTTTTAAGAAATTTCATTGTTCTTTTCTTGATTTATGGGGAGACTGACACTATAATGGTAGAGAATGGGTTTTCGTGGATATTTCGCTTAGTATGACCCATTCAGAGGGAGATTTACACATATGGATAATAACAAGAAGACAGACCCGAACGCGCCGAAGACGAACTGGCAGACCATATCCATGCTCGTTGTGGCTGCGCTTATCACGTTCACTCTGGTCACGTTTATGCAGAACATGATTATGGACAAAAAGACCAAAGAGCTGACGTATAATGAGTTTGTATCGATGATCGACGAGGGTAAGGTGGAGTCCGTGAGCATCGGCAACACCAAGATCACGCTGGTGCCAAAGCCCGGGAACGCCGATTATCCCCGGGATTTAAACTACTATGTGGTGCGGCTGAACAACGATTTTGATTTTGCCCCCCGTCTGCTGGAACACAACGTGGATATCCTGGTAGAGTCCCGGGACAACAGCGTGATTCTGGCCACGGTGTTGAACTACGCCATCCCCTTCCTGTTTCTGGTATTCCTGATGAATTTCACCATGCGCCGTATGGGTGGAGGCGGAATCATGGGCGTGGGCAAGAGCAACGCCAAGATGTACGTGCAGAAGGAGACCGGCGTCACGTTCAAGGACGTGGCAGGAGAGGACGAGGCCAAGGAGTCCCTGACCGAGATCGTGGACTTCCTGCACAACCCTGGAAAGTACACCAAGATCGGCGCCAAGCTGCCCAAGGGCGCGCTGCTGGTAGGCCCGCCCGGAACGGGTAAGACGCTGCTTGCCAAGGCGGTGGCCGGAGAGGCCCACGTGCCGTTCTATTCCCTGTCCGGTTCCGATTTTGTGGAGATGTTTGTGGGCGTGGGCGCGTCCCGTGTCCGCGATCTGTTCAAGAACGCGGCGGAGAACGCCCCCTGTATTATTTTCATCGATGAGATCGACGCCATCGGCCGCAGCCGCGACAGCCGCATGGGCGGCAACGACGAGCGGGAGCAGACCTTAAACCAGCTGCTCTCCGAGATGGACGGTTTTGAGTCCTCCAAGGGACTTCTGGTGCTGGCCGCAACCAACCGGCCGGAGATTCTGGATCCCGCGCTGCTGCGCCCGGGACGTTTCGACCGCCGGGTGGTGGTGGAACGGCCGGATTTAAACGGACGTATCAACATTTTAAAGGTGCACTCCAAGGACGTGCTGCTGGACGACTCCGTGGACTTTAAGGAGATCGCCCTGGCTACCTCAGGGGCCGTGGGCGCGGACCTTGCCAACATGATGAACGAGGCGGCCATCAACGCCGTCAAGCACGGTCGCCAGGCAGTGTCCCAAAAGGACCTGTTCGAGGCGGTGGAAGTGGTGTTAGTGGGTAAGGAGAAGAAGGACCGGATCATGAACCAGGAGGAGCGGCGCATCGTCTCCTACCACGAGGTGGGCCACGCGCTGGTCAGCGCTTTGCAGAAGCACTCTGAGCCGGTGCAGAAGATCACCATCGTGCCCCGGACCATGGGCGCTCTGGGTTACGTGATGAACGTGCCCGAGGAAGAAAAGTATCTGAACACCAAGAAAGAGCTGGAAGCCATGCTGGTGGAGGCTCTTGCGGGGCGTGCCGCCGAGGAGCTGGTATTCGACAGCGTGACCACGGGCGCGTCCAACGATATTGAGAAGGCCACCAACCTGGCCCGGGCTATGATCACCCAGTACGGCATGTCCGAGAAGTTCGGCCTCATGGGCCTGGAGACCCGGGAGAACCAGTACCTGTCCGGCCGCAACGTGCTCAACTGCAGCGAGGCGACGGCGGGCGAGATCGACCAGGAAGTGATGCGGATCCTCAAGGAGTCCTACGAGGAGGCCAAGCGCCTGCTGGCTGAGAACCGGGACGCCATGGATAAGATCGCGGAATTCCTGATCGAGAAGGAGACCATCACCGGCAAGGAGTTTATGAAGATTTTCCGCCAGGTGAAGGGAATCCCGGAGCCGCCGGAGGAGGAAGAGGACGAATCCAACGGTGGAAACGGTGGAAATGGAGCTGGCGGTGCTACCGCGGGCGCTCTGCCGGAGGGAACGGTTCCGGGCGGCGCAGGGCAGCTCCAGGACGGCGCGCAGCTTCCGGGCGGCGCAGGGCAGCTCCAGGATGGCGGTCAGCTTCCGGGCGGTCAGGGATACGCCCCTCAGGGCTACGGTCAGCAGGGCCAGTGGCAGCAGCCGGGTGAAAATGGCTGGGGCCAGCCTCAGGGCGGCCAGGGGTATGATCCCCAGGCAGGTCAGGGATACGCCCCCCAGGGCTACGGCCAGCAGGGCCAGTGGCAGCAGCCGGGTGAAAACGGTTGGGGCCAGCCCCAGGGCCAGTGGCAGCAGCCGGAGCAGAACGGATGGAACCAGCCCGAAAGCGGCGGGTCCCAGACAGAAGCGGGAACGGACCCCAACGGGGGAAGCCAGCCGTAGACAGTCGTAAACAAACCGCAAACCAACTGGAGATTTGCAGCATAATTTGTAATGACAGAGCTTAAATGTGGGCTTTTGCCCCAGGCCGGAGACGGCCCGGGGTGAAGGCCCGCTTTCTGCATAGAAAGAAACGGGCGGCCGGATGCCGCCTCAAAAACAGGAGGGAATGGGAATGAAAATCATTGACGCGCATCTGCATTTTTGCCCGGGGCGGGAGTATTTCGACGGGATCGCCGTGGCTGCGGGCCACGAGAACACGGAGGAGCATCTGCGGGAAGAGTACCGCAGGCTTGGAATCGTCCACGGCATCGTGATGGGAAACAGGGGATTGGACTGCCGGGAACACCGGTATCCGAAGGAGCTGCGCTATTGTGTGGGAATCGATACGGAAGAGCTTGAGAAAGGTTATCTGAACCGGGAGGAGTTGGATCGGATTGAGGAGAACCTGCGCCTGGATACCTGCGCGGGGATCAAGCTGTACCCCGGCTATACGAGCGTTTACGTGTCGGATCCCATCTATGACCCGGTGTACGAGCTGGCCGCGTCCTACAAAAAGCCGGTGGCCATCCATACCGGGGCCACCGCAGGCAGCAACGCCCTGCTCAAATACAGTCATCCGCTGACCCTGGACGAGGCCGCGATGGCCCACCCGGACGTACAGTTTGTGATGTGCCACATCGGCAATCCCTTTCTCATGGATGCGGCGGCGGTTCTGGAAAAAAATGGAAATATGGCGGCGGACCTGTCCGGGCTCTGGGAGCAGCGGATGGACGTGGAGACCTTCTGCCGGGAGAAGCGAGGGTACGTGGAGGCCCTGCAGACCTGGATCGAGTATGTGAACAATTACGACAAATTCATGTTCGGCACCGACTGGCCGCTGGTGAACCTGGAGGATTACATTGGGTTTATCAAGCGCCTGATTCCGGAGAAGGCGTGGGAGAAGGTGTTTTATGGGAACGCGGTGAGGATATACGGGGAAGTTCCGTCCCGGTTTACCTGCTGATGGTGGAGGTGGTCAGAAACTGGAACCTTCCGTCCCGGATCGCCTTGATAAAGGCCAGGTTCTTGTTGGCATCGCCTGTCTCATTGAAGGTGATGGTTCCGGTGGCGCCCTCGACCACCACCGAGGACAGGGCTTGGCGGATGGCGGCCGGATCGGTGGAATCCGCGGCCTCGATGGCTTTTATGGCGGCCAGGTAGGCGTCGTAGCCCAGGGCTGAGACAGCGGGGATGGCCTCGTCCTGTTTCTCAGCCCTTAAATATTCCCGGAAGCCTTTGATGAACGCGGCGGCCTCGTCGTTGGCGGGCTCGGACTCATCGAATGCGGCGGTTAACACCACGCCCTCGGCAGCCGCGCCCGCATCACTGATCACGGCGGAATTCTCCCAGGCGTCCCCTCCCGCGATCACCGCGGTGATGCCCAGTTCCCGGGCCTGCCGGATGATAAGCGGGGCGGCGGTCAGGGAGCTGGGCGCGAAAATGATGTCCGGGTTTTGCGCTTGCAGATTGGTCAAAATAGACCGGAAATCCGTCTGGCCCGCCTGAAACTGCTGGTCGTATACGATCTGTCCTCCCAGGCTGGAAAAGGTCTCCTTAAAATATCCGCCCAGGCCGGAGGAATAGTCGTCTCCCAGCTGCGTGATCACGGCCGCGCTTTTGGCGTTGTTCTGGTAGGCGTAGTTTGCCATGGCCGTCCCCTGGAGGGGATCGCTGAAGCAGACGCGGAAGTAGGAGTCATTTCCTTCCGTAACCTGGGGGTTGGTGCAGGAGCAGCCGATGGCCGGGATTCCGTTCTCAGCGAACACCGCTCCGGCGGCCATGGAAAGGTCTGAGCCGTAACTTCCCAGCGCCACGCTGACTTGTTCCCCGGCCAGTGCGCCGGCGGCGTTTACAGCCTCGGCGCAGTCGGATTTGTTGTCGGCCTCGACCAGCTTTACGGTGTAGGTTTCACCGCCGATGGTCACGGTGGGATAAACCTGATTGGCGTAGCGGATCCCCAGCATTTCCTGGAAACCGGCTGCGCCGTTTGCGCCGGTGAGCGGTTCAATCACACCGATGCGGATGACCGGTTCATCGGCTTTTCTTCCTCCGCACCCGGCCAGTGCGCTTGCTGTCAGGCAGGCCGCCAGTGCGGCTGCGGCAATGTTTCTCCTGTTCATCATTTTGGATTCTCCTTTTATCTCGTGCGCAGGTGCGCAAGGTGCCTGTGCGTTCATTCGTTTCCTGTACTTCCATATTGAATTATACTTTGTCACCAGCCGCCAGGCTGATGATAAGGGATACGTTTCCTTGATTATACTATGTCACCAGCCGCCAGGCTGATGACAAGAGATATGTTTCCTTGATTATAGCAGAAATAACGGACATCTCAAGTACAAGATGCGCCTGGCTGCGGCCCCCCGCGGTTCGTCCGGTTCTCAAGGCGGGCTTCCACCCGGGCGGGACTTGCGGGGCGTTGAGCCGAATTGCCGCTTGTACGCCCGCAGAAAGGTGGAGTAATTGGAAAAACCGGCCGCAAAGCAGGCGGAGGTGGCATTTTCCCGCCCGGAGAGGATCAGCTCCCTGGCCAAGGCCAGGCGCTTCTGGTTGATATAATTGCCGATGGTGCAGCCGGTTTCCTGGCGGAACAGGCGCATCATGTGGTAGGGGCTTAAACAGCACTCCTCCGCCAGCAGGCCGATGGACAATTCCTCGCCCAGATGGCCGTTGATGTAGGAGATCAGACCGGAAACCCGGTAATCCATGGCGCCGGTGTGCACGTATGCGGTCTGGGTGTCCAGGGCGGTCCGGTTCAGAAAAATGAGAAATTCCAGCAGGAGGACGCGGGCGTAGAGAGGGCCTGCGAACTCTCCCGGCCGGTCCAGGGCGCGCTCCAGGGTTTGCAGCAGGGACAGAAGGGCGGCACGGTCCTCCCCGCCGGGCCGGATCACGCTGGAATGCCGGTACTGGGCAGTGCGAAAGCATTGGTCCAGGGGATCGGACAGGGAATACTCCTGGAGAAACGCGGGGGAGAGGTAGAGGATCACCCGCTCGTAGGGCTGCCCGTCCTTCACGTGAGGGCAATGGATCTCCCCGCGGTTCACCAGCACCAGGTCCCCAGGCTCCGGCTCATAGGTCCGGCCCTCCACGATGTAGTCCACCGAGCCGGAGATGAGGATCAGAATCTTGCAGAAGTCGTGGTAGTGGGGATCGAAATCCCTGGGACCGTTGTCCGTCAAATGGAACAGCCGGTAGTCCCCGGATAAATAGCCCTGGCGCGGGGCGGCAGAGCTGTTCTCAATGTATGTTCCATATTCCATATCCCGCCACCTCCTCACTGTGTGAATGTCCGCCGTGGTGCGGCCTGTCCTGGGCTGACCGCACGGCTTTTTCTTACATTATACGAGGTATAGAGCAGGATTTGCAATATTTTTCCGCATAATCCTTATATATTTTTAAAATACTGCCGGTTATAATGGAAGAAATAGGTCACAGTTCATCAGCGGTCGGAGGTAACGTACATGAAAGCGGTTGTAGAAAAATATCACGGTTTAGGAAATGATTATCTTGTGTTTGATCCCAATAAAAATAAGCTGGAGCTGAATCCGCACAATGTTGCGCTTTTGTGCAACCGGAATTTCGGCGTGGGCGCGGACGGGGTGCTGGAGGGACCGGTCCTGGAGAACGACCGGATCTCCATGGTGGTCTGGAATCCGGACGGAAGCATCGCTGAGAAGAGCGGAAACGGGGTCCGCATTTTCGCTAAGTATTTAAAGGACGCGGGGTATGTGCAGAAAAAGGATTTCCACATCCACACCGCGGGCGGCCAGGTTTCCATCCACTATCTGAACGAGGAGGGCACGCGGCTGAAGGCGTCAATGGGGAAGGTGTCCTTCTGGAGCGACGACGTGCCGGTGGAGGGGCCCAGGCGGGAGATCATCAACGAGACCATGGTGTTCGGGCGCATCCCCTATCCGGTCACCTGCCTGTCCATCGGCAATCCCCACTGCGTGATCCTGATGGACGAGATCTCAAAAGATCTGGTCTGCCGCATCGGACGTTATTCCGAGAGCGCCAGGCAGTTTCCGGAAAAGATCAATACCCAGATCATGAAGGTGCTGGACCGCACCCACATCCAGACCGAGGTCTATGAGCGGGGCGCGGGTTACACCCTGGCGTCCGGTAGCGGCTGCTGTGCGGCCGCGGCCGCAGCTTACCGGCTGGGGCTGACGGATCCCAAGATGCTGGTGCAGATGCCCGGCGGAACCATGGAGCTGGAGATCGAAGAGGACGGCACGGTGCTGCTCACCGGGGACGTGGGATTTGTGGGGACCATGAAGCTGGGAAGTACGTTTGTGGAACAGCTTCGCTCATTCACGTAAAAAAGTGCAGGAATAACGCAGGAAAACGCATTGACAAATAAAATAACTGCTGGTATTCTTTAGAAAAAGAATAAAACGAGATCATCATTGCAAAGGAGCGAACTGCCGGAATAACCGGCCCGTGTTGACGGCTGCATGGTGGTCTCGTTTCACTTGTTTCAGACGAGAAAGGGAGAAAACAATGAGCAAATACAGTAAGGAAGATATAATCCGCCTTGCGGAGGAGGAGGATGTGGAATTCATCCGTCTGCAGTTTACGGATATCTTCGGAATGCTGAAAAATGTGGCTATCACGTCCAGCCAGCTTCAGAAAGCGCTGGACAACCGCTGCATGTTCGACGGCTCCGCCATCGAGGGCTTTGTGCGGATCGACGAGTCCGACATGTACCTGTATCCCGACCTGGACACCTTTGAGATATTCCCCTGGCGGCCGCAGCAGGGCAAGGTGGCGCGCTTGATCTGCGACGTGTACGGCGTGGATCAGAAGCCCTTTATCGGGGACCCGCGCTATGTGCTGAAGCGCGCCATGGAGCGGGCGAAGGAGATGGGGTACGTGTTCAACGTTGGACCGGAGTGCGAGTTTTTCCTGTTCCACACCGACGAGGAGGGCCGTCCCACCACCCAGACCCACGAGACGGCCGGGTATTTCGACGTGGCGCCCATCGACCTGGCGGAGAACGTGCGCCGGGACATTGTGCTGAATCTGGAGGACATGGGATTCGAGGTGGAAGCCTCCCACCATGAGATCGCCCCGGCCCAGCACGAGATCGATTTCCAGTACGAGAACGTGCTGCGCTCGGCGGACAATATCATGACCTTCAAGATGGCGGCCAAGACCATTGCCAAGCGCCACGGCCTTCACGCCACCTTTATGCCCAAGCCCAAGGAGGGCGTCAACGGCTCCGGTATGCACATCAACATGTCCCTGGAGGACGCCACCGGGCGCAACGCCTTTGTGGATGAGAGCGATTCCCTGGGCCTCAGCTCCACCGCTTACTATTTTATGGCCGGAATCCTGCATCACATGAAAGCCATGACGATTCTGACCAACCCGCTGGTAAACTCCTACAAGCGGTTGATCCCGGGCTATGACGCGCCCATCTACATCGCATGGTCCGCGACTTCCAACCGCAGCTCCTTGATCCGCATCCCCTCCTCCAAGGGGGCCGGAACCCGGATCGAGCTGCGCTGCCCGGACTCCGCCATGAACCCCTACCTGGCGCTGGCCGCCTGCCTCCGGGCCGGTCTGGACGGCATCGAGAAGCAGATGAAGCTGCCGGAGTGCGTGCAGGGCAACATGTTCATCATGGCCCCGGAATGCCTGGAAAAGCGCGGTGTGGAGCGGATTCCCGAGACGCTGGGCGACGCCATCGAGGCCTTTGAGCACGACGGCTTTATGCGGGATGTGCTGGGCGAACACATCTTCATCAAATATCTGGAAGCCAAAAAGAAGGAATGGCGCGAGTTCCGGGCGCAGGTGACGGACTGGGAAGTGAGCGAATATTTATACAAATATTGACGCCTGTGTTCTGACGCGGGCTCCGGGGGAGAGACCCCGGAGCAAAAGGGCCGGCTGACCGGGAGGTGAGGCATGTGACAAATATAATCGTGGCGTTCTCCAAGCCGGAGGATGGGAAAAATATAAAGGGCATCCTGATGCGCAGCGGATTTCAGGTGGTTGCGGTCTGTGCCTCAGGGGCGCAGGCCATCACGGCCGCCGAGAGCGTGAACAGCGGGATTGTGGTCAGCGGATACCGGTTTGAGGATATGATGTACGATGAACTGCGCCAGTGTCTTCCCGCCGCTGTCGATATGCTTCTGATCGCCTCCCCCAGCCGGTGGAGCGGGCAGAACATGAAGGGCATGATCTGTCTGCCGATGCCTCTTAAGGTGCACGACCTGGTGGACACTCTGGAAATGATGGTGCAGTCCCAGGCCCGCATCCGAAGGAAACAGCGGCTGCGCCCCAAGGAGCGCAATATGGAGGAACAGAACCTGATCATGAGAGCCAAGGAGCTTTTGATGGAGCGCAACAATATGACGGAGTCCGAGGCCCACCGCTACATCCAGAAGTGCAGTATGGACAGCGGCACCAACCTGGTGGAGACGGCGCAGATGGTGATCAGCCTGATACATGTGTGAGGAGAGGGATATGAGATTTACAAAAATGCAGGGAATCGGCAACGATTACGTTTATGTGAACTGTTTTGAGGAGACGGTGGCAGACCCGGCCGCTGTGGCGCGGTTTGTCAGCGACCGGCATTTCGGCATCGGCTCCGACGGTCTGATTCTGATCGGCCCGTCCGGGACCGCGGACTGCCGCATGGATATGTACAATATGGACGGTTCCCGGGGCGTGATGTGCGGCAACGGCGTGCGCTGCGTGGGTAAGTACGCCTATGACCACGGTCTGGTCCCTGGGGACAGGAGAAGCCTGACCGTGGAGACTCTGGCCGGAATCAAGACCATCGAGTTTACGGTGGAGGAGGAAAACGGCAGGTTTACCGCAAGACTTCTGACCGTGGACATGGGGGAGGCCAGGCTGACCTCAGAGCTTCCCGAGCCGATCAACGTGGACGGAAGGGATTACTCCTTTGTGGGGATCAGCGTGGGCAATCCCCATGCGGTGTATTTCATGAATTCCATCGACGATCTGAGTCTGGACCGGATCGGTCCTTCCTTTGAAATGCATCCGCGTTTCCAGCCGGACCGGGTGAACACCGAGTTCATCCAGCTGGTGGATCGCAACCATATCCGTATGCGGGTATGGGAGCGGGGCAGCGGGGAGACCTGGGCCTGCGGCACCGGGGCCACGGCCAGCGCTGCGGCTGCCATTCTCATGGGATACACGGAGGACGAGGTGGAGGTGGAGCTGCGGGGCGGGAAGCTGCGCATCCGCCTGGACCGGGAGAGCGGCCACCTGTTTATGACCGGACCTGCGGTGGAAGTTTTCCGCGGGGATATTGACATTCCGGAAAATTTATAATATGATACCACATGTGAAATTAGTCTAAACAAACTCTCAGGGATCAGCGGCACGACGGGGTGCGGCAGGTTCCTGGGAGTATTTAATTGGAGGTAAGGGGACCTGGCGTTGTCTGCAGGCCATTGCCGGGGCGGCGTACCGTCCGGACAGCATGTCCGGCGCAGCGGGCCGCGTCACAAGATATCCAAGGAGGTAAGAAAATAATGTTAACGATCAATGAGAACTACTTAAAGCTGCCGGGCAGTTACCTGTTTTCCGATATCGCCAAAAAGGTGGCGGCTTACCAGAAGGCCCACCCGGAGCGCGAGATCATCCGTCTGGGGATCGGGGATGTGACCCAGCCCATTGCCCCGGCCATTGTGGAAGCGCTGCACCGGGCGGTGGACGAGATGGGGGATGCCGGTACCTTTCGCGGATATGCCCCGGATCTGGGGTATGATTTTCTCCGGGAAGCCATTGTGGAGAACGACTACAGGGCCTGGGGCTGCGCGGTGGAGGCGGACGAGATCTTCGTCTCCGACGGGGCCAAGAGCGACTGTGGCAATATCCAGGAGATTTTCGGGCCGGACTGCCGCATCGCGGTGTGCGACCCGGTGTACCCGGTCTATGTGGACTCCAACGTGATGGCGGGCAGGGCCGGGACCTACGATCCGGCCACCGGGAAATGGAGCCGGGTGATCTACATGCCCTGCACCGCGGAAAACGGCTTTGTGCCGGAGCTGCCTAAGGAGCGCCCGGACCTGATTTACCTCTGCGTGCCCAACAATCCAACCGGCACTGCCCTCACCAGGGACCAGCTGGCGGTGTGGGTGAATTACGCCAATGAAAACGGTGCGGTGATCCTCTACGACGCGGCCTACGAGGCCTACATCACCGAGCAGGACGTGCCCCACAGCATCTATGAGATCAGCGGGGCCAGGACCTGCGCCGTGGAGTTCCGGTCCTTTTCCAAGAAGGCCGGCTTCACGGGCCTGCGTCTGGGCTTTACGGTGGTGCCGAAGGATTTAACATGCGGCGGTACGGCGCTGCACGGGCTTTGGGCCAGACGCCACGGCACCAAATTCAACGGTGCGCCCTACATTGTCCAGCGGGCGGGGGAGGCCGTGTACTCGGCGGAGGGAAAACGCCAGGTGGAGGCGCAGGTGGCCTGCTATATGGAGAACGCGCGGGTGATCCTGCAGGGGCTTAAGGAAGCGGACTGCACCGTGTTCGGCGGCGTCAACTCCCCCTATATCTGGCTGAAAACGCCGGAGGGTATGACCAGCTGGCAGTTTTTTGATTTCCTGCTGGAGAACGCCAACGTGGTGGGAACTCCGGGCAGCGGCTTCGGACCCAGCGGCGAGGGATATTTCCGGCTCACCGCCTTCGGCACGGCTGAGAACACCGCGCGGGCGATGGAGCGCATGCGGAAGGTTTTGGGGAGACCCAAATCATTTTCTTAGAAAATTAGGTTGACAAGCGAATAAAATCAGTTTATGATACCAAGTAAGAAAATTTTATAAGATTTTTTCGGGCAAAAGCGTTCGGACCAGAGGTTCGGGCGCTTCTCTGCTTATTGGGCGCAGTGAGCCGCAGGCGCTGTCTGCGGGCCGCTGCCCGGCAGGCTGCCACGGAAAACGGAGTTTGGGAGGATTTGAGTGATGGATGACATTGACCGCAAGATACTGAAGCTGCTGCAGGCGAACGCCCGCATGTCCTTAAAGACCATTGCGGAGAAGACGTTTCTGTCCTCTCCGGCCGTGTCCGCCAGAATTGAGCGGCTGGAGAAGGACGGGATTATCGCGGGCTACCACGCGTTTGTGGACCCCATGAAGCTGGGCTACCACATTCTGGCCTTTATCAACCTGGACGTGGTGCCGGAGGACAAACCGAAATTTTACGCCTACGCCAACGACGTGCCCAATGTATTGGAGTGCAACTGCGTCACCGGCGAGTACTCCATGCTGATGAAGGTGGCCTTCCAGAGCACTATGGATTTGGATATCTTTATCGGCCAGCTGCAAAAATTCGGCAAAACCAGCACGCAGATCGTATTTTCCACCCAGGTGGGGCCCCGGGGCGTGGATGTGGATGAAATTTAGGGCATTCCAGTCCATTTAAACCGCAACTTTCGGCGATTCTTCTCATATGGTATAGGGAGAGAATATTTAATTCTCCAAGGTAAATGTGAAGGAGTGACCGAAATGGCAGAAAGAAAGACGGTTATTATAGATGCAGGCCACGGAGGGGCGAACCCCGGGGCCGTTTACATGGGACGGCAGGAGAAGGACGACGCGCTGCGCCTGGCGCTGGCAGTGGGAAATCTGCTGGAGCAGAGCGGCGTGAACGTGCTCTACACCAGGGTGAACGATGTGTTTGACACGCCCTTAGAGAAGGCGCAGATGGGCAATCAGTCCGGCGCGGATTACTTTATCTCCATCCACCGCAACGCCATGCCCATTCCCGGCAGCGCGTCCGGGGCGGAGGTGCTGGTATACGAGGACGAGGGCGTTCCCGCGCTGCTGGCTGAGAACATCAGCCGGAATCTGACCGAGGCCGGGTTCGCGGACCTGGGGGTCAAGGAGCGCCCCGGCCTGATCGTGCTGCGCAGGACGCAGATGCCGGCGGTGCTGGTGGAGGCTGGTTTTATCGACAATCCCGAGGATAACCGGTTCTTTGACGACAATTTTGAGAACATAGCAAAGGCCATAGCAAACGGCGTGCTGGAGACAATCCGCCAGCAGCAGATGGCGCGCCCGGAGTATTATCAGGTGCAGGTGGGGGCGTACCGGGACCGGGTTCCGGCGGACCGGCTGCTAAAGGAGCTGGAGTCCAGGGGCCTTCCCGCCTTCATCGTCAACGACGACGGCTACTATAAGGTCCGGGTGGGCGCGTTCCTCAACATGGACAACGCGGCCAACATGGAGCGCATCCTGCGAAACATGGGATACCCCACGCTGATGGTGCGGGAGCAGGCGGTGTATTGATTTTGTAAAAGAGTTTTATTATACTTGAATTAGTTGCAGGGACTCATACTGTAAAATATCCGAGATAAAATCGGCATGAAAATTGCTGTATATATAATCAGGCAGCATGAACGCAGGCCAATATTATATGAAAAGGAGTGTACAGTATGAGTTATCTTGCAGCAGTGGGGATTACGGTCGGATTTTTAGCAGGTGCATGGGTTTACCTCAGCGGGGAACTCAGCCTCATAGGCTTCGTTGGCTTTTTGGGCTGGGCCAGTTACTTTGCCGCGGGAGGGGGAACAAAGGGAGCAAGGTCTGCTTTTTGCACAAATATGAGCGGGATTTTGTGGGGGGTTATCACCATAGCCTTAAGCAGCGCTCTTCCCGGCGTGCCAGGCATAGCCTTCACAATTCTGTTTGCCGCGATTATGTGCTGGCAGGCAAAACTGGGATTCCTGGGATTTATTCCCGGTACTTTTATAGGAAACGCGGCTTTTTATGCCTCAGGTAATAACTGGCAAGGTACCGCGGTGGCCTTGATCTGCGGTATTGGCCTGGGCCTGCTGTCCGACGTCCTGGCAAAGAAAATGTCGGAGAAAAAACAAGCGGGGACAGATCCGCTGTAGTGTGAGAACAGGCAGATGATATGGTGGTGGAAAACATGGCGGACGACAACAGAATGTTGAACGGAGATCTCAGCATTTCTAATATGAATACGGAGCCGAATGATTCTTTTTCGAAAGGAATCATTTGGGAAGCATTGCCCTGCGAGGCGGTTATCATAGACCTGGTAGGAAGGATTGTTGAGGTCAACAGTAAATACTGCGTCCGCCATGACCGCCCCAGGCAATGGCTGATCGGTTCTGATATCAATGAGATTGAGAAAAACGGAGCCAGTCTTGTTACGATGCTGGGCAATACCACGGAAACCAGACTCATGTTCCGGGAGGAGGACGGGCTGGTTCTGCAAAGCAACATAATGGAGCAGGGGCGCACGGTCGGGGCAATGCAGCTTTGCTTTCGCAATGTGGATATGGGTAATGTGGGCGACGAGCTGAGCTACAGCCATATCAGCGAGGATATCAATAAGCTGTTCGAAACAAACTGGGACGTAATCTATGCATCTGACAGCAACGGTATTACCCTGGAGGTCAGCTCCGCCTCAAAGACAATATGGGGAGTGGAGGCGGAATGCCTGATCGGGAAAAGCGTCTACGAGCTTGAGAAAAAGCGTATTTATTATCCTTCCATAACGCGGATGGTGCTGGAGTCCAAGCGCCGCGTGCAGGCCATACAGACCACGGCTACCGGGAAAAGGCTGATGGTTTTGGGAACACCCATAAAGGATGAGAATGGTAATATCATCCGTGTTATCAATACTTCCCGGCTTATTATCAATGAAAATGAACTTTTTAAGGAGCTGGAGGAAACAAATCTGCTGGTGGAGGGCTATAAGCGTGAGATCGCCTATATGCGCAATCAGGAACAGCGGGATGCGCCGTTTATTGCAAATAGCGTTCAGATGAGGAGCGTGGCCGATCTGGCTATGAAGGTCAGCGGCACGGATATTGCCGTGATCATTACCGGTGAATCCGGTGTGGGCAAAGAAGTTCTTGCAAATTATATCCATTCCATGAGCAGCCGCAAGGACGGTCCTTACATCAAAATCAACTGCGGAGCCATACCGCCTACGCTGATGGAATCGGAAATATTTGGGTATGAGAGGGGGGCGTTTACAGGGGCGGAGCGGAGCGGAAAGCCGGGGATTTTTGAACTGGCCAACCAGGGCACGCTTTTTCTGGACGAGATCGGCGAGATTCCCATTATGCTGCAGTCGAAGCTTTTGCGGGTTTTGCAGGAGAATGAGTTAATGCGCGTGGGCGGCACGAAGTCGATTTCGGTAGACGTGCGCATTATCGCGGCCACCAATAAGAATTTGCTGGAGGAGATCGCTAAAGGCAGATTCCGCAAGGATCTGTATTACCGGCTGAATGTTGTGGATATCAAGATCCCGCCGCTCAGAGAGCGGAAGGATGATATTTTGCCGCTGTCCCTGTTTTTTTTAGATAAGTACAATCATAAATATCATATGAATCGGGTATTTTCACCGGAAATTATGGATGTCTTTATGGCTTACAAATGGGATGGCAATATCCGTGAGCTTCAGAATACCATCGAGAGGATGGTCGTTTTATCGCCTCAGAACGTGATAGGCACAGAAAGTCTGCCGGAGGCTATCACGAGCAGCCGCCGAACCGCGGCAATATCCGTGGATGAGATCATACCCTTGCGGGAGGCTCACCAGATGGTGGAGGATATGCTGCTTCAGATGGCCAGGGAGCGGTATGGCACTACCGTTCAGATGGCGGAAGCGCTGGGCGTGGATCAGAGTACGATCAGCCGGAAGTTAAAAAAGAGAGATTGATCAGGAAAAACTATGCGTTTGTGCAAAAAAGCTATGCACGGGCGCATAGTTTTTTGCTATTTCTGACATTGGGAAGCCCACAGGCCAGCTTGAACGGCGGTTCGACCAGCAATTTGCAGAAAAAATATTCACAAAAAAGCGGTAAAAAAATCAGATATTATTCATAAAAAACAAAAATACCACCGCGTCTTGTGGAGATATGGATAAATTTATCAGATAATTGGCATGCGGTTTGCTTTGAAAATAAGTAGAAGAAGTGAGAAGGAGGTAGATAATCGTGAAATTGATTGTGGCATCCATTCAGATGGACTGTATTCTGAACGATAAAAAGGCAAATCTCAGCAAAGCGGAAGAGATGGTTATCTGTGCCGCAGAGAAGGGCGCGAAGCTGATTGTATTGCCGGAGCTTTTCAGTACAGGATACCGCGTGGAAGAGCAGGACGAAGCACTGGCAGAACCTATTCCCGGAGCCACCACTGAATGGATGCAGCAGCTTGCGGCCAGATATGGGACATATCTTATCGGGGCCATTATCGAGGCCGGGGAGAACGGCGCTCTGTATGATACAGCTGTTGTGGTTGGACCAGAGGGCTATATAGCCAGCCACCGGAAGATGCATCTCTGGGGAGACGAGTGTAAACGCTTTAAAACGGGAGAAAGTATCGATGTAGTCGAATTGCCCTTTGGCAAAATAGGGCTGCAGATCTGCTATGAGATAGGCTTTCCAGAGATGGCAAGAATTCAGGTCAGAAAGGGCGCGGATATACTCGTCTATACATCTGCCTTCGGCAGGGCGCGCTACTATGTCTGGGATATCGCTTCCCGCAGCCGGGCTCTGGAAAATGGCGCTTTTATTGTGGCCTGCAACCGCTGCGGCAGGGACAAAGACAGTGAGTTCGGCGGGCTGAGCCGGATTGTGGCGCCGGATACCACGATTTTGGCCGATTCCGGCGCGGATGGCGACGCGGTGGTCTTGGCGGAGCTGGATCTGGACGAGGTGGAGCGCATGCGCCGGACCCTTCCCTATCTGAGGGATATGAACAGGAAACTCTATAATGATAAATTTTAATTTGTATTACTATTCCACCGAGGAGTATTAATAAGAGGCAGAAGTCAAAAATAAAAGATGGAGGTAAATAAGATGGCAAAAAAAGAGATTCTGGTTGGTTATGGTGTAGATATCGACGCGGTAGCCGGTTGGCTGGGCTCATATGGCGGTGAGGACTCCCCGGATGATATCTCCCGCGGTCTTTTTGCCGGTGAAGTCGGCATTCCCCGCCTGCTCAAGCTGTTCGCTAAGAACAACATCAAGGCGACCTGGTTTGCGCCCGGACACTCGATTGAGACCTTCCCCGAGCAGATGAAGATGATTGTTGAGGCGGGACATGAGGTTGGCGCCCATGGGTACTCCCACGAGAATCCCATTGCGATGACGCCGCAGCAGGAAGAAGATATTTTGGTAAAGAGTGTGGAACTGATTACCGAGCTCACCGGTAAAGGCCCCACTGGTTACGTGGCTCCCTGGTGGGAATTTTCCAATGTCACAGACAAACTCCTCAAAAAGTACGGTATTAAATATGACCATTCCCTTATGCATCATGACTGCATGCCTTATTATGTGCGTATAGGCGACAGCTGGAGCAAAATTGATTATTCTGCTCCGGCTGATACCTGGATGAAGCCTCTGATCCGTGGTGAGGAGACTGATCTGGTGGAAATTCCTGCAAACTGGGATTTGGATGACCTTCCGCCGCTGATGTTTATTAAAAAGTCCGCCAACAGCTTTGGCTTCCACAATCCTAAGGATATTTTCGGCATGTGGGAGGATTCCTTTGACTATGTCTATGAGAATTACGACTTTGCTGTGTTTCCCATGACGATTCACCCGGATGTGTCCGGCCGTATGAAATGCCTTAACTGCCACCAGCATTTGATTGATCACATTAACCAGTACGAAGGCGTGCGCTGGTGCACACTTGACGAGATGGCTGACGAGTTCATTAAAAGATTTCCGAAGAAAGCTTAATTAAACTCAGCGGTTCTACACTGCGGCGGATTGTTTTCCGCCGCAGCAGTTTCGGTATGCGGCGTCTCGTTCCCGGGCGGACCCGGACTCAGAACGGGGAACCCGGGTGCGCTTGCAGCCTGCCGGGGGCATGGTTTGGAAGGGAAGTGTATGAAATGTGTATACTGTGCGGTGAAATGATCATGACCGTCCATTGGACGGATCAGCCTGTCCATGACGCAAACTACAGGAGTAAAACAAAGATTGTGGCGGGAGAAAACCAGCGGGAGCGGATGCGCCTTCGCCTGAGGCGGGTGGCCGTTGCCAACAAGATTCTCAGCTATTACGGACTCACTCTGAAGGAGTGGAACGGAAGCAGATATATGCTGTTTGACAAAAAGGGCGCCAGCAGAGTCATTTATGATCTTGGCGGTATGTGGAAGGCTGCTTCCGAGATGGCGCACAGGGATTTGGATCCCCTTGATCCGGATTTTCTTAAGGCGCTTCAGGAAGGGACGTGTGCCAGGTGACAAATGGAGATAACAGGAAGCCGATTATCGTGGTAACCGGCTTTTTGGGCAGCGGGAAAACCACGCTTCTGTCCAATGTACTGAAATATGGGAAATTTGCCAATACGGCAGTGATTATCAACGAGTATGGCCAGGCCGGGCTGGACCACCGGCTGATCCGGCGCATCGAGGAGAGAACACGGCTCTTAAGCGGCGGGTGTATCTGCTGTAATATGCGCGAGGACCTGATCAATGAGCTGAAGGAGATTCTGAATGAAGCTGAGCGCGGACGGATTCAGCTGGACCGGGTGGTAATTGAGACGACCGGGCTTGCTGATCCGGCGCCTATCCTCTTTTCCATTTTGATGGATCCCGTTCTTACGAACCGCTATTATGTGGACGGTGTGGTGTGTTGCCTGGATGCCGCCAATGGTGAACTGCATTTGAGAAATAATCCGGAATCCGTTAAGCAGATTGTTACCGCGGATACAATTATTATTACAAAGACGGATATTGTGGAAAAAGAGACGGTGCAGGAGATGCGCGAGCGCCTGCGTCAGCTTAATCCGGCTGCCATTGTGATGGAGGCCGCCAATGGGGTGATTGATCCGGAAATCGTATTTGCCAACAGTCAGAGTCAGATGGAGATCCGCAGGACAAGGCTGGAACAGTTGAAAACAGAGTATCCGGACAGACCAACGCCTCACGACAACGGGGTGCGCTCCATGTCGATCAGGTTTTATGAGCCGTTGGACTGGACGGCCTTTGGCCTGTGGATGAGTATGTTGCTTTACGCTCACGGTGAAAAAATGATGCGTATCAAGGGCATGGTGGATGTTGGAGATAGCGGGCCCATTGTCATAAACGGCGTGCAGCACGTCATCCACCCACCCCGCCATCTCGCTGATTGGAACGGAGAGGAGAAGAACTCCCAGATTGTTTTCATCATGAAGGATCTGGAGCCGGAACATCTGATGGATTCTCTGGTGGCTTTCCAGAACATTTTGGGCTCCGCGCCGGAAATTTCAGAAATCAATCTGGATCCGTATACTAAAATGTAAAATGCATGGGCGGGCTGTAAACCGGGCCTGAGGCTGTATGGCGTTATTATGACGCTTCCGTCCATGCCTGCGGGATTAATAATTGCAAGAAGAGTCATGAAGTTCAGCCTTCAGAAGCTACATACCTCATTGCGCTGGTTTCAGCGGTTATGACAGCGCAGTAGTTGGTTTTATTTCTGTAGGAAGGATTGCAAGATGGAGTATTTAGAAGGGGGTTTATCGCTGGTTGCCAACGCGGCAATTCTGATTTTCGAGTTCATGGGGGTTGGAATTATCATTTATTCCGGATTTACCGGTTTCGCCAGATTTTTGCGCAAATCGCCCGAAACTAAGATTTATTTGGCCAAGGGACTTGCAATGGGTCTGGAATTCAAGATGGGGAGTGAGATTTTGCGCACAGTTGTAGTGCGCGAATGGAAAGAAATCGGAATTGTCGCCGGCATTATTGCTCTGCGGGCCGCCCTCACGTTCCTGATTCACTGGGAAATTAAGGAGGAGGAAAAAAATGGAAAATAGCTGCGCTAAAGACTACGGTCACCGGGAAAACATTGCTGGTTCTGGAGACGCCGGTCAAGGGTAAGGCTGGGGATATCATACGGGCCCTCAATTCCTCAAGGCTGATTATGAACGAAGGGCTGCAAACTGGCGATTTTACGCAGTATTTGGAGGATCCACCATTGGCTTTATGCGAGTCGGGATGTGTGTGGGCTTACGCTGGCTGATTGCCGCCGGTGTCTGCCTCGACGGCGGACTCGTGGGCATGTCGGCCCGGCTGACGTAGAAGAGTGAAAATCTGGCTGCAATTATTTGGTAGATAATCCGGGACCGGCCACCCTGTAAGTCCGGTTTATCGCGATAAGAAATCCTTGGGAGCGGCACCGGCAGGTGGTTGATTCTGGGGATATTTTTTTATTGTGGAATATACATAAAAAAACGGAAAAAAACTGTAATATTACCTGAATTTAAAGTCAAAGCTTGACTTTTATGATTTGCCATGCTATAAATACCACATAGACGTCTATAAATTGAATTATGAATCAACTTGATGCGGTTTGTTACTGGGATGCAGGCAAGACCAAAAGTTTCGGAGTAGTGTGAAAACTTTGGGATACCTGTATTTTTTTGTGCCTAAAAAGGAGCGTGTGAGGGTGAAATTTGTCAAAATTCTGAACAACAACATTGCCATTGTGGCCGATGAGGCGGGCGAGGATCGGATTGTCATGGGCTGCGGCGTGGCCTTCGGGAAGAAGTACGGCGACCCGGTGGACATGACGAGGATCGAGCGCATTTTCACCCAAAATGTGCGGGACCTGTCCGGCAAATTCGAGGCGCTTTTGAAGGAGATCCCGGACGAGTACCTGGAGTGCGCGGACCGGATCATCGCCCACGGAAAGCTGCTGCTGGGAAAGGAGCTGGCCGACAACCTTTATCTCTCCCTGACGGACCACATTTTCTTCACGGTTAAGCGGTGCCGGGAGGGGATGCTGATCCACAACCGGCTCCTGTTCGAGACAAAAATGATCTACAAGGAGGAGTTCCAGGTGGGAATGGACGCGGTGGAGATGATGAACCAGCAGTTCGATATCAATCTGCCGGAGGACGAGGCCGCGTTTCTGGCCCTCCATTTTGTCACCGCCACCATGGGCACAGAGATGAACAAGACGCTGGAGATCACAAAAATCGTCCAGGAGATCCGCACCATTATCCGAAACTTTTTCCGGATCGAGTTTCAGGAGGATTCCCTGAGCTATTACCGGATGATGACCCATCTGAAATTTTTCGCGCAGCGGATGGCGCTTCACGAAGGTAAAAGCGATCAAAACGCAGATTTGCAGCTGTTTCAAATGGTAAAGGAGCGGTACGGCCAGTCCTACCGCTGTGTGGAGCGGATCGTGGAATACCTGCAAAAGCAGTACCATTACACGGTTTCCGACAATGAAAAGCTGTATCTTACCATACATATCGAACGGATTCATCAGAATTAGGAGGGGACTTATGAATGTCAATCAGCTTGCCGAAGCGATTTTAAAGGAAGTCGGCGGGAAAGGAAATATCAAGGAACTGTTTCACTGCGTGACGCGGCTGCGTTTTTATCTGAAGGACCGCAGCGTCATCGACGCAGAGCGGATCAAGAAACTGGACGGCGTGCTGGGCGTGCAGTTCCAGACGGAGCAGCTTCAGATCATCATCGGGAACGACGTGGAGAATGTTTACAACGCCATGATCAACAAGGTCGGGTTTGTGATGGACGACGTGACGGCGGAGAAGAAACAGAAGATGCGCATCGGCGGCCTGTTTGAGACCATTTCCGCCATCATTCTGCCGGTGATCCCGGTGATGGCGGGCACCGGTATCCTGAAGGGCGTGATCACCATTATGACCAGCTATCTGGGGTTTGAGACGGCGTCGGATCTGATTCAGATGCTGACCATCGCGGCGGACGTGGTGTTCTACTTTATGCCCTTCTTTATCGCCTGGTCGGCGGCGAAGCGGTTTAAAACGGACACGGCGCTGGCCCTGGCCCTGGCGGGCTGCCTGCTGTACCCCACCATGACGGCCGGGCTGGCTGGTGGGCTTTCCCCCATGCATTTGTTCGGCCTGCCCATTCCTTTTGTGAAGTACGCGGCCAGCAGCATTCCCATTATTTTCAGCGTGTGGGTGCTCAAATCTGTGTATGACTTTGTGGACAAACATGTTCCTCAGATGCTGCGTCTGGTGTTTACGCCGATGATTGTTATTTTGATTATGTGTCCCATCACCCTGGGCGTGACGGGTCCCATTGCAAATTATCTGAGTAAGGGAATCGCGGCGTTTTTCGTGGGACTGTTCGCATTTTCACCGATTCTGGCCGGTCTTGTGATCGGGGCCACCCGGTCCCTGCTGGTGTTTACCGGAATGCACCTGTCCCTGGGTGCGGTATGCATGCAGAATCTGGCCCAGTACGGGTACGACGTGATTCTGCCGGTCAACACCATGGGAACCCTGGCGATCGTGGGCGTGTGCTTCGGCGTATGGATCAAGGCGAAAAAGCAGGAGAACAAATCCATCGCCATGTCGGCCTTTGTCTCCTCCTTTATCGGGATCACGGAACCAGGAATCTACGGCGTGCTGCTGAAATTTAAAAATGCGCTGATCGCGGATATCATCGCCGGCGCGGTGGCAGGCGCATTTGTGGCATTTTTCGGAGGCAGGTCCAGCGCTTATGTGAACTCCTGTATTCTCTCGCTTCCGGTGTTTGTGGGGCCTGGGTTTGTGTATGTGTGTATCGGTATGGTGATCGCGTTTGTGCTGGGCGCGGTGCTGGTGTGCGTGCTGGGCGTAAATGAAGGGGAGAGCGGGAAAATGATGACAGCCGGGAAAGCGGCGGCTGGCACTGCCGGGACGGCGGCTGTAACAGCGGGAAATCCGGCGGCTGAGTCGGCTGGGAAAGTGGCTGCGGTCCGGGAAGCGGCCGGGAGCGCTGAGGCGGCCGGGCTTGCGCAGACCGTTGCCAGCCCCATGGACGGAGAGCTGATTCCCATGAGCCAGGTGGAGGACAAGGTGTTTTCCTCCGAGACCCTGGGAAAGGGCGTGGCCATTGTGCCGGAAAACGGAACCGTGTCGGCGCCCTTTGACGGGACTGTCACCACGGTGTACGCGTCCAAGCATGCCATCGGGCTGACTTCGGACCAGGGTATGGAGTGCATTATCCATATCGGTCTGGATACAGTAAATCTCAAGGGGAAATATTTTGATATAAAGGTGAAGGACGGGCAGAAGGTGAAACGGGGAGACCTGCTGGCTCAGGTGGATATCGATTCCATCCGCAAAGAGGGCTACAGCCTGACCACGCCGGTGATCGTCGCCAACACATCCGCCTATCTGGACGTGTTCGCAAACCAGGAAACAGGACGGGTGTCCAGAGGGACCACTGTCGTAACCGCAATTCGATAAGGGAGGTAAAGAGATGAGTAAGGGACGTTATCATTTTCCGGATAACTTTATGTGGGGAGGCGCCACGGCCGCCAATCAGGTGGAGGGCGCGTGGAATGAGGACGGGAAGGGCATGACCATCGAGGACTGCCTTCCCTACCGGGAGGTGGGAATCGCGGATTTCACCAGGCAGTTCGCATTTTCCAGCAAGGACCTTGAGGAGGCGCTGGCGGCAGGGCCGGAGGCCAATTACCCCAAACGGAGGGGGATCGATTTCTACCACCATTATAAGGAAGATATCCGGCTGTTCGCGGAGATGGGATTCAAGGTGTTCCGCATGTCCATTTCCTGGGCCAGGATTTTTACGGATCCCAGGGACGAGAAGCCCAATGAGGTAGGAATTGCATTTTACGAGGAAATGTTTAAGGAGTGCAGGAAATACGGCATCGAGCCGCTGGTGACGCTGTCCCACTACGATCCGCCGCTGGTGCTGGCCACAGAGTACCGCGGGTGGTATTCCAGGGAGGTGGTGGAGCTGTTCATGAAGTACGCCAGGGTGTGCTTTGAACGCTTCGGCAAGTATGTGAAATTTTGGCTCACCTTCAACGAGGTGGACGCCATGCTGCGCCATCCGGTGACCAGCGGTGGGCTGATCGAGGACCGTTTCCCGGATGTGCCCTTTGAGCGTGCCATCTATCAGGCCATGCACCACCAGATGATCGCCAGCGCCCTGGCGGTGAAGCTGGGACATGAGATGATGCCCGGCGCGCAGATCGGCTGTATGATGACGAAGCTGTGCTTTTATCCGTACACCTGCAAGCCGGAGGACAATCTGGCGACCCAGCAGCGGATGCGCAGCGTGTACCGCTACGTGGATATCCAGGTATTCGGAGAGTATCCCGGGTATCTGAAGCGGGAGATTGAGAAAAAAGGGTTTCACATTGAGATGGAGCCGGAGGACGGGAAGATCCTGCGGGAGGGGACGGTGGATTTTGTGTCCTTCTCCTACTATATGACCAGCTGCATGGCAGCCAGCACCGAGGGCCTGGACATGGCGCCGGGCAACACGGTGAACGGCGTGAAGAACCCCTATCTCACCTCCTCGGAGTGGGGCTGGCAGACCGACCCCATTGGTCTGAGGATTTCCCTGGTGGAGCTGTATGACCGCTACCGCAAGCCGCTGTTTATTGTGGAAAACGGACTTGGCGCCAGGGATACGGTGGAGGCGGACGGGACAATCCACGATCCGTACCGGATCGAGTATCTGCGGGATCATGTGAAAGCCATGAGCGACGCCATCAACGAGGACGGCGTGGAGTTGTGGGGATACACCTGGTGGGGCTGTATCGACCTGGTCAGCGAGTCCACGAGGCAGATGTCCAAGCGGTATGGGTTTATCTATGTGGATATGGACGATTACGGGAATGGAACGTTTGAGAGAGTCCGAAAGGACAGCTTTTATTATTATCAGAAGCTGATTGCGGCAAATGGGGACGTGGAGGCTGTGGAGGCGACGTTATCCTGACGACGGCATTTGACATTTATGAACAGGAATATTATAATTGAGGAAAGCTGGCCGGCGCGTGCAAGGCGCTGGAGCTGAGCGTTTAGAATCAATCGTTTGCAGAATGAAAAATTGCAGGGTCAAGGAGGTGCTGATGAACAGGGATTTTCCGGAAAAGCTGGATCGGAAGGTGATCTATGAGAGTGATTGGATTTCGTTGTACGCGGACAGGGTGCGGATGCCGGGCGGGGAGATAATCGAGTCTTATCATCGACTGCATTATCCTCATGAGTCGGTTTGCGTGGTCATATGTAATGATCGCGATGAAATTCTGCTGATCCGGTCAAAGCGGTACACCACGGGGCGGATCGAGTGGGAGATTCCGGCCGGCCGGGTTGAGGAAGGCGAAAGCCCCGCGGAGGCGGCCAGACGGGAGTGTTTTGAGGAGACGGGCTGCGTGGTCGGGGAACTTACCTTCCTGTGTACCCAGAACCCAAGCAACGGAATGTCCGATTTGGTGGTACATAATTTTTTAGGAATGGTGCGGCGCGAGACGGAGAACTTTGATGAAAATGAAGTGCATGGCAAGCAGTGGATCAAGCGGGAAACGGTTCTGGAAATGCTTCGGAAAAACGAGATTTTTTGCGGCGCTTCCATGTTGGCGCTGATGTACGCCATACAGTTTCATATGCCGGAAAACAGCCGGTGATATTGGCGGGGACGTAAAATTTTCCGGTCTGGTGAGAATCCATGCCGAAACTCTTGGCGAGGTCTTTCACGTGCTTAGCGCTTATGGTATAATGAAAGCAGCAGTAAGGAGCTTATTGTCAGCAGGTGAAGGCGCGGAAAACCGCGGAAGGAGGGCGACGCTATGAAGGACGGAAGAAGGCTCGTTATCACCATCGGAAGGCAGTTTGGCAGCGGCGGGCGGGAGATCGGCTCCCGGCTGGCAGAGGAATTGGGAGTCGGCTTTTACGACAAGAACATTCTTCGGATGAATTCCAATGAGAGCGGAATCAAGGAGAGCTACTACCATCTGGCCGACGAGCGGCCGGGGAGCAGGCTGCTGTACAAGATCATCAAGGGCCTGACGCCGGAGCTGGGAGCCCCTTCCTTCGGCTCGGACCTGGTGTCCGCGGACAATCTGTTCCGCTTCCAGTCCGAGGTGATTCGCCAGCTGGCCGACGGGGAGGACTGCGTGATCATCGGGCGCTGCGCGGACTATGTATTGGAGGGACGGGACGGCCTGGTGCGGGTGTTCCTGTACGCGGACATGGATTACCGGGTCAAACGGATCACGGAGCTGGGGTACTACGAGGATAAGGACGTTAAGAAGAACATCAAGCGCATCGACCGGGAACGCCGGGACTATCACCGGTATTACACCGGACGCGACTGGGAAAATGTGGAAAATTATGATTTGATGCTCAACACGGCCCGGCTGGGAACAGAAGGAGCGGTGAGGGCGATCCAAGAGTACCTTAAGATTAAGGGGCTGGCGGAGGAATAGAGGTTGAGGGAGAACGGCTCTGCGCGGCGGGAAGGAAGCAAACGCGGAGCCGTTTTTTTGCGGATCGAATACGGTCGGTGTAATGTTACCCGGCCGGTTCGGAAAAAACGTCCTCCAGCCCCAGGGCGCGCACCTCATCCCGGATTTCACCGGCCGATGTGCGGTAAAGACCCAGCGATTTCATCCGTTCGAAGAGACTGCCGCCGGAAAAGGTGTATTTCCGGGAGAGGCCGTCCGGGGTGCGCATCTCCTCTCCGGTCCAGGCAATGGCCTCCCCTGAGGCCAGGGAGCGTGGAAGGATGAGAGGCGGTTTTCCGGAAATGGCTGCGGCGCAGTTGTAACCGGCCAGGGTGCCGGTGACCATCGCCTCCGTGTGGCCCACCAGGGGACCGGCTTTTTCACCCGCGCAGTAGAGGTTGTCTGGACCGTTTACCTTCAGGTCGCCGCCCCGCGGACACATGGCAAGAAAACGCACGGAATTGCCTTTGCCGCCGGCGTAGGGGTCCTCATAGCGGGCGTTTTCCAGGCCGGGAATGCGGCGCAGCTTGTCGAGGGGGAAGAAGGGCGCCATCATTTTGGCGTGGCCGCTGTCTAACAGCACCAGGTTTTCTGCAAACTCCGGCAAAGCGTACTGCTGGCAGGCTTTTAAGGACAGATGGTCCTCCCGCAGACCGGGAGGAAGAGGAATTACGGCAACTCCGGTTTCATTCAGCCGGCGGACGAGGTCCGGGGCAAGGGATTCTTTCATCAGCTTGCAGGAACCGCTCATCGCCCCATGAGTACCGTCCGGCCGCCGGGCCTCCAGCTCACGGACGCCTGCCAGAGCGGCCAGGCTCACACGGCCGCCGAAGCTGGGACAGCGCAGAATGCACATGGAGCAGCCGTTTCCGTAACGGGCGCAGTTGGCGGTGGGACCGGCTGTGCCCGTTGCGTCGAGGAACGCATCGGCGGCATAGGTATTTCCATGGTTGTCGGTGACGGACTCGATGGAGGTTTTGTCCGCCGACATGGAGATTCCGGTGATCCGGGTCTGGGTGCGCAGCGTCACGCCCCAGCGTTTCAGGCAGTCCAGTACCGCGCCGGGGGCCAGGGCGATGTCGTAGAGATCGGCGTGGTCATGGCCGGGGAAGGAAATATTCCGGTGGCGCAGGGTAGGTTCCAGGGCAGCGAACAGGTCCGCGCCGCCCATGGCCTCCAGTTCCAGAGCGGCGGTCAGCCGGCCGTTGTTTCGCAGGATGCCTCCGGCCAGCCCGGTGCCCAGGATCATGTCGGTCCGCTCCAAAAGTTTTACCCGGGCGCCCTGTTTGGCGGCGGCCACCGCTGCGGCGCAGCCGGCCCAGCCGGCGCCCACAATGATAATATCAGTCAAGTTGAAAGACCTCCTTTTTACGGCCTATTGGCTGTAGCGTGAAAGGGTTATGTTAGAATTTATGCCAGGGACGGCATTTCATGCGCATCCCGATGGGATCGGAGGCGGAAAATCGCGCGGGACTGGCATGAAACGGCGGTGTGCGTATTATATTGTAGTAATCATAAAATACGAGGTGTTACATGCCAAACAATGCGGAAACAGGCTACAGGGGCCTGCTTCAGGTAAATGTCGTCAATATTCAGAATAATTTTCCCATTCAAAACGCGCGGATTACCATCAGCTACAAGGGGGATCCACAGTCGCCGGTGGAGCAGGTTGTGACCAACAGCTCCGGCCAGACGGAGCAGGTGGCCCTCTCGGCGCCGCCGTTGGAACTGAGCCTGGAACCGGGGGACGTCCAGCCCTACTCGGAGTACAATCTGCGGGTGGAGGCGGAGGGATTTGATCCGCTGGTGGTGTCCGGGACGGAAATACTGGCGGATTCCACCGCGATCCAGCCGGTGAGCATGACGCCGGTGGGGGAGGTGCCGCCGCCGGAGGACCCGGTGGTGATTCCGGATCACACATTATATGGAAATTACCCGCCAAAGATCGCGGAGCCGGAGATCAAGCCCGTGGCGGAGAGCGGGGAAATCGTGCTCAGCCGGGTAGTGGTACCCCAGACCGTGGTGGTCCACGACGGGGCTCCCACGGACCGCACGGCCAAGGACTACTATGTGCCTTACCGGGATTATATTAAGAATGTGGCCTCCAGCGAGATCTATTCCACCTGGCCCAGGGCCACAATCACGGCCAATGTGCTGGCGATCATGTCCTTCACGCTGAACCGGGTGTATACGGAGTGGTACCGGAACCAGGGATATGATTTTACCATCACCTCGTCTACAGCCTTTGATCATAAGTGGATCTATGGGCGGAATATTTTCGAGAGTATTTCCCTGGTGGTGGATGAGATTTTTGATAATTATTTGTCGCGGCCTGGGGTGAGGCAGCCGATTTTGACGCAGTATTGCGACGGAAGGCAGGTGCAGTGTCCGAATTGGATGACACAGTGGGGCAGCTGCGACCTCGGCCAGCGGGGCTACAGCCCCATCGAGATACTGCGTTACTTTTATGGGGATTCGATCTATGTGAACACTGCGGAGCAGATTTCCGGGATTCCGGCGTCCTGGCCCGGATATGATTTGACAGTGGGGAGTTCGGGGCCCAAGGTGCAGCAGATGCAGGAGCAGCTGGATACCATCGCCACGGTGTACTCGGCGATCCCTCGCGTGAACCCGGATGGGATTTACGGGGAGCGGACGGCGGACGCGGTGAGGGAGTTCCAGTCGATATTTGGGCTGCCGCAGACCGGAGTGGTGAATTTTGCGACATGGTATAAAATCTCGCATATTTATGTGGGGATTACCAGGATTGCGGAGTTGGTGTAGAGGATAGCGGGAGAGGGTACGCGCCCGTAGAAATGGGAACTGGATGGCAGAAATCCGGCACCAATTTCATTTAGTTAAGGAGTTACTACGAATAAATCATCTTTGAAGGAGGGTGTCGCTCAATCATCTATTTTGATGATTCTGCGACATCCTCTTTACGTTGTTCCAAATGGAACGCTCATATTCTTTTGCTAACCGGCACTAAAGCATATGCAGGTTTGAATTTCAAGATTCCTAAAAATTATTTTGCAGCCATTTTGCAACCCTGGTTTCAGTTCAGACATCAAGGTCAGTTATTTAAATTACAAAATTAGATTCCATATAGGGGTCTAACCATTTTTTAAAATATCTCCTAAAAAGTGTTGACACATAGTCAAAAATGTGCAGTCGTTTTCGCTACGGATTGTTTTTTAGAGGTAGCGAAAGGGGCCTTTGAATTAGAAATGTAGTTTTTTTAATTCAAGGAGGTATTCACCTTTGTCGCACGAATCTTTCAAAGCCGCTTTTTCAAATGCCATCAATCATGTTGCTTCCAATATATCTCTCTATGTTATTAACCTGGATAAGGATCTGACCAGCAACAGAAAGATAGGGGCTGGTAATCTCATTTCTTTCATGGTCTCCTGTGTGTATTCCAGTACCAAACTGGAACTTCTTGATGTCTTTGGTCTGGTTCCAAATGCTCCTTTCGCTTCTGCTTTTAACCAGCAGCGGGCAAAACTAAAATCTGACGCACTGGAAGCTGTTTTCCATCAGTTCAACTCTTTAGTCCTGTCTATGGAAGAAACGGCCTCACTACCGTTTCCTTGCTGCTGATGGGCCCACCTTTACTTTTTTCAGCAACCCTTTTTTCCTCCGAGGGACATCCAACTAAAGGACTTTATAGTATGCACCTGAGTGCTTTATATGACCTGCACAAGTTATTTACAAACACTTTGTAGCTGCGCCACTTCTTTTGAATACGCCAAATACGGTTCTTTGGACACTTATGACTTATCATTTCAGATTGTTAGATTTCCCGTTGAACATACAGAACTTCTATACTATACCAGATGAGGCATAGAGGGTTCTTTTCGTAAGCTGAAATATCAGATAGGACTGAGTAGCTTTCATTCTTACAAATCGGATTACATCAAACAAGAAATATAGGCAAAGCTAATCGCATATAACATGACGGAAACGCTTATCAATCATACGCTCATAAAAAGGGAAAGACAAAACATGAATACAAAGTGAATTTTAGCATGGCTGCTCATATTTGTAGAGTCTTTCTCCATCTGACCACAGAGAAAGACTCCATAGATGTGATGTCCCTGCTATACCGGGAATTAATCCCGATTCGGAATGAACGCCAATATCCCCGTTTGAAAACAGTACATTTCTGAAAACCGCAATATTTCATATACCGTGCAATATAAGACAGTTTTATCAACAACTTTTTTAACCTTTAATGAAGCAGATGTAAATCTGCTGGTTTGTGATGTATGTAAAACCCTAAATCCTAACCGTATCTCCATAAACATCACCATTATGAGTATCAGATTTCTATCTGCAGGGATACGCTTCCCTTTGTTTGGTCTTAACTAACTGACATTGATGTCTGAACATTAACTCTTTTTACAAATAAGGTGCCTTTTATGTTCTTAGGTCTTGATTTGATAGAACATATGTTCTATAATTACTTATAGAAACATGTAAATATATGTCACTAGAAAAAAATAACTAAATTCTATATATTTTGTAAGATTTGTGAAATTGGGGAGGGGATATTTGTATATTCTTTCCATTTGACATATGATATAATTAAAAAAAATGTCGAAATGGGGAGAACGATATGGCAAAAAAGAATATTCATTTTTATGAAGTAGCATTATACGATGAGTATGGGGTAAAAGTGTCTCCAATGTTATATAAAAACATCATATTGGATATATTGGAAAGAATTGGAATAAAGCAAACGAACCATATTTCATTGGATATTACTCCATTTGAAGAAAGTATGCATTTAATTTTTGATGCATATGATTATAATGAAGGGAGACTGTTCGGTAGGTTTAGTAAGCAGATGCCCAAGAATACCCTTGTTCATCATGATTATACTACATATAAAGATTCCGAGGTACTACCGGGGGAGGATGAAAGGGAAAGAGGAATTGAGAAGTATACGTATGGTATGTTGAATTATGATTCGGGAATTTGGGCATTTATATCTGCGCGTGGAGCGGCAGACGAAAATGTACTTAAAACATTTGTTGAAAAATATAAGCCAGGTTATACTCTGGAAATACTGGCAATACCCAATGAAAAGGGTATTGATAATATTTACAGTGGTAAAGACCCGGAAATATCAAAAGTGGAAATAGAAGTGCCTCTGCCTAATGCAGATGTTCTTGAAAGACTGTTTCAATGGAATGATACCGAGCTATTGAATAGTCTAAGTGAAAATAGTTTGAAAATATCTGCTATATTAAAGGCGGAGCCGAGACATAATATAGCGGAGGAACCCAATGTGGTTAAAAAAATCATTGATGCGGTAAAAGACGGACAAGAAAATTATAATAAGGCAAAGATGTATGCTAAGGCGAGAACGGTAAAAGCCAGGGAATATAATTTTTTTGAAGATAACTTTGCATATCCCATTGACGTGGCGTCTTACCATATGCAGTCGAATGAAAGGGTGTATTATACTCCTGATGAATTAGTGGATATATATAGACAGAATATAGTGATGGCATTTAATGACAGCAGAGGGATTTTAGACCTTTTTGGAAATAACCGGAAATGAGTCAAAGAAAGAAGTGAGTATATGAATAGAACGAAGGTAATTAAAGATTGTGCAATTCTATTTATCATATTTTCAGTTGTCGCAATTATAGATAAAAGGCAACATTATTTTTTGATTCCAGCACAAGAAAAAATGATAGATACTCAGACAAATCTGTTTACCATATGTTCTGTTTTTGCTGGTTTTTCTTTTTCCATTTTAGGTTTGATAATGGGGGTCTTTTCTGAAAAAGTGATAGAGAAACTAAAAGGAACCACACTTGTAGAGCGTAAATGTAATTGTATAATGCAGAGTATTATCTATTTCTGTATATCAGGATTCATATCTCTAATATTTATATCAGGATTGAACATCTATTTGGAGGGGATCATAAAAAAGAGGGAGATCATAAATAATGTGCTGTATATCAATGGGATAGGATTCTTGCTTTGGGGGATGATTTATTTCATTGCAGCAGTAAAAAATTTACTGCTAATTATTGAAAAGATTTATGGCTTTAATAATCAAACCTATATTGAACGAGAGCGGCAATATCATGTAGCAAAAAGTAATATAGCCAAAAAAAGGGATCTGATAGAAAAAGACGAAGAATAAAGTTATTAGTGTTTGATATCCGCATGGCCCTTCACACTAGATTCTGATCTTGATTACGGGCGGGCATCTATTCGAAGGACCAGAAATCAACCGCATTTTTTCATTAATATCATCAGCCAATCAAACCGGTGGTACTTTTTAGATGTAGTCTTACAACTGAGGGGAGATTCGGAAAGCCGCTATTGGTTGGATGGACGAGAATGCCGGTCAGCGTTACGATGGGATAGAAAGATTTTCCACTTCATACGCACTTACTACTTGGATGACCCAATGGGGTAGTTGCGACCTTGGACAGAGAGGCTACAGCCCCATGGAGATAGTGCGTTATTTATATGAGGACACGATCTATGTGAATACGGAGGAGCAGATTTCCAGGATTCTGGTGTCCTGGCCGGGGTATGGCCTGACGGTGGGAAGTTCGGGGCCCAAGGTGCAGCAAATACAGGCACAGCTGGATCCCATTGCCACAGTGTACTTAGCGATTCCGCAGGTAACCTCGGACGGGATTTGTGGGTAACGGCCGGCGGACGTGGTGAGAGAGTTACAGTCGATCTTCGGACTGCTCCAGACTGTGGGATGTGTGTGGGCGTGGTAAAAAATATCGCATATTTATGTAGGAATTACCAGGATTTCGGAGTTAGTGTAGGAGAGGGGAAACGAAGGTATGCGCCCGCAGGGATGGGATGAGGACGGCAGGGTTCCTGTCATCCGCTTCCCACCCCTGCGGGCGCTGCGATTCCCGAACATGGAGGGAACGGGATGGAGCCATTCTATCGTCCCGCTAGCCCATAACGGGAACTGCGATTCGCGGCGAGGGAGAGGAAGAGCCACGCTGTTGTAGATTAATAAGCAGATTTAATGGAAAATAAAGGGGATACTTATAAGTGAGAACTTCATTTCCAAGTTGACATAAATGCAAAAAAAATTAGCAAAGCGCAAAAAAATTTAGCTCTAAAAGCCATTGCAAATTAATACGAAATACAGTATAATCTTTACAATTTGGGCTGAAATAGCGATGAGACTTCAGGCAGCCCAATGCAGACACGCTATTTGACGCAAAAGAAAGGACAGGTACCCCATATGAAAGCATACCTCATACTGGAAGACGGAACTGTTTTTACCGGAACCAGCATCGGCTCGCAGAGGGAAGTGATCAGTGAGATCGTGTTTAATACCTCTATGACCGGTTATCTGGAAGTCCTGACAGACCCATCCTACGCGGGACAGGCGGTGGTGATGACGTATCCGCTGATTGGAAATTACGGCATCTGCCACGAGGACATGGAGTCCAGGAAGCCCTGGCCCGACGGTTATATTGTAAGAGAATTATCCAGAATCCCCAGCAATTTCCGCTGTGAGGATACCATTCAGCATTTCTTAGAAAAATATGATATTCCCGGTATCTGCGGTATCGATACAAGAGCCCTGACGAAAATATTAAGAGAAAAAGGAACCATGAACGGCATGATCACCACCAAGGCGTATGCCGATTTTGCGGAGCCTATCAGCCGGATGAAGGGGCATTCGGCGGCCGGCGTGGTGATGAAAACCACCACAAAGGAAACGTATGTGCTGCCCGGCGAGGGCAAGCGGGTGGCGCTGATGGATTACGGCGCGAAGGATAATATCGCCCGTTCCCTGAACCAGAGGGGCTGCCAGGTGACGGTTTATCCGGCGGACACGCCCGCGGAGGTGGTGCTGGCTGAGAACCCGGACGGGATTATGCTGAGCAACGGCCCTGGGGACCCCAAGGAAAATGTGGAGATGATTCAGGAGATCAAAAAAATGTACCAGTCCGACGTGCCGATTTTTGCCATCTGCCTGGGACATCAGCTGATGGCCCTGGCTAACGGGATGGACACCTACAAGCTGAAGTACGGCCACCGGGGCGGCAATCATCCGGTGAAGGACCTGGAAACCGGGCGGGTGTATATTTCCTCACAGAACCACGGTTACGTGGTGGACACGGACAATCTGGACCCGAAGCTGGCCGAGCCTGCGTTTGTAAATGTGAACGACGGGACCAACGAGGGATTAAAGTACACGGGCAAGAATATTTTTACGGTGCAGTATCACCCGGAGGCCTGCCCGGGCCCCCTGGATTCCGGATACTTATTTGACCGTTTCCTTAAAATGATGGAGGTGAAGAACTGATGCCTAAGAATCCTGATATCAAAAAAGTTCTGGTACTGGGCTCCGGCCCCATCATCATCGGCCAGGCGGCGGAGTTCGACTACGCCGGCACCCAGGCCTGCCGCTCCTTGAAGGAGGAGGGCGTTGAGGTGGTACTGTTAAACTCCAACCCCGCGACCATTATGACGGACAAGGATATCGCGGACCGGGTGTACATTGAGCCGCTGACCGTGGAGGTGGTGGAGCAGCTGATCCTGAAGGAGAAGCCTGACAGCGTGCTGCCCACCCTGGGCGGACAGGCCGGGCTGAACCTGGCCATGGAGCTGGAGGATGCAGGCTTTTTGAAGGAGCACGGCGTGCGCCTGATCGGAACCACGGCCCTGACCATCAAGAAGGCCGAGGACCGGGAAATGTTCAAGGAGACCATGGAGAAGATCGGCGAGCCGGTAGCCCCCTCGGATATTGTGGAGGACGTGAGACACGGCCTTGAGATTGCGGAGCAGATCGGTTATCCGGTGGTCCTGCGCCCGGCCTACACCCTGGGCGGCTCCGGCGGCGGCATCGCCCAGAATCCGGAGCAGTGCGCCGAGATTCTGGAGAACGGCCTGCGCCTCTCCCGTGTGGGACAGGTGCTGGTGGAGCGCTGCATCGCGGGCTGGAAGGAGATCGAGTACGAGGTCATGCGCGACGGCGCGGGCAACGTGATCACGGTCTGCAACATGGAAAATATCGACCCGGTGGGCGTGCACACCGGCGACAGCATCGTGGTGGCCCCCTCCCAGACCCTGGGCGACAAGGAATACCAAATGCTGCGCACCTCCGCATTGAACATTATCAGCGAGCTGGGGATTACCGGCGGCTGCAACGTGCAGTACGCGTTAAACCCGGACAGCTTTGAATACTGCGTCATCGAGGTGAATCCCCGTGTGAGCCGTTCCTCGGCCCTGGCCTCCAAGGCCACGGGATATCCCATCGCCAAGGTGGCGGCTAAGATCGCCCTGGGATACACCCTGGACGAGATCAAAAACGCGGTGACGAAAAAGACCTACGCCAGCTTTGAGCCCATGCTGGACTACTGCGTGGTGAAAATGCCCCGGCTGCCCTTTGACAAGTTTATCAGCGCCAAGCGCGCCCTGGGCACCCAGATGAAGGCCACCGGCGAGGTGATGAGCATCTGCACCAACTTTGAGGGCGGTCTGATGAAGGCGATCCGCTCCCTGGAGCAGCACGTGGACTGCCTCCTGTCCTACGATTTCACGGACCTTGACGACAGCAGCCTGCGGGAGGAGTTAAGCCGCGTGGACGACATGCGGATCTGGCGGATCGCCGAGGCCCTGCGCCGCGGCTTCACCTACGAGGAAATCCATGAGATCACCAGAATCGATGTGTGGTTTATCGACAAGCTGGCGATCCTGGTGGAGATGGAAAATGAGTTAAAGGCGGTGGGCAGAGGCGAGAAAGAGCTGACCACGGAGCTTTTGGCAGAGGCCAAGCGGATCGAATTCCCGGATAACGTGATCGCGCGCCTGACCGGCATTTCCCAGGATCAGGTGAAGAAGCAGCGCTACGACAATGATATCCGCGCTGCTTATAAGATGGTGGACACCTGCGCGGCCGAGTTCGCGGCTGAGACGCCCTACTATTACTCCTGCTTCGGCAGCTACAACGAGGCGGAGCAGACAAATGGCCGCAAGAAGGTGCTGGTGCTGGGCTCCGGCCCCATCCGCATCGGCCAGGGAATCGAGTTTGACTTCTGCTCCGTGCACAGCACCTGGGCTTTCAGCAAGGAAGGTTACGAGACCATTATCATCAACAACAACCCGGAGACGGTGAGCACGGACTTCGACATCGCGGACAAGCTGTATTTTGAGCCGCTGACCCCTGAGGACGTGGAGAGCATCGTGGATATCGAGAAGCCTGACGGGGCGGTGGTGCAGTTCGGCGGCCAGACGGCCATCAAGCTGACCGAGGCCCTGATGAAGATGGGCGTCCCGATTCTGGGAACCGCGGCAGAGGACGTGGACGCGGCCGAGGACCGGGAGCGCTTTGACGCGATCCTGGAGCAGTGCAATATCCCGCGGCCGGCGGGACACACGGTGTTCACGGCGGAGGAGGCCAAGAAGGCGGCAAACGACCTGGGTTATCCGGTGCTGGTTCGCCCCTCCTACGTGCTGGGCGGCCAGGGTATGCAGATCGCCATCTGCGACGAGGACATCGACGAATTTATCGGAATTATCAACCAGATCGCCCAGGAGCATCCGATTCTGGTGGATAAATACATCATGGGCAAGGAGATCGAGGTGGACGCCATCTGCGACGGCACCGACATCCTGATACCGGGAATTATGCAGCATATCGAGCGGACGGGAATCCATTCCGGTGACAGCATTTCCGTGTACCCAGCCCAGGATATTACCCAGAAAAATGTGGACACCCTGGTGGAGTACACGGAGAAGCTGGCCCGGGCGCTCCATGTCAAGGGCATGATCAACATTCAGTTTATCGTGGACGGGGACGATGTGTACATCATCGAGGTGAACCCCAGAAGCTCCCGCACGGTGCCCTATATCAGCAAGGTGACGGGCATCCCCATCGTGCCGCTGGCCACGCAGATCATCTGCGGACACACCATCCGGGAGCTGGGTTATACCCCGGGATTACAGCCCGCGGCCGACTACATCGCCATCAAGATGCCGGTGTTCTCCTTTGAGAAAATCCGCGGCGCGGACATCAGCCTTGGGCCGGAGATGAAGTCCACGGGCGAGTGCTTGGGGATCGCAAAGACCTTCAACGAAGCCCTTTACAAGGCCTTTGAGGGAGCTGGAATCCGCCTGCCCAAGTATCGGAAAATGATCATGAGCGTGCGCCACTCCGAGCAGCAGGAGGCGGTGGACATCGCCCGCAGGTTCGCGGCGGTGGGCTACCAGATCTTCGCCACCAGGGGCACGGCCAGAACGTTAAAGGCAAACGGCGTGAAGGCCTACGAGATCCGCAAGATCGAGCAGGAGAGCCCCAACGTCCTGGACCTGGTGCTGGGCCATCAGATCGACCTGATCATCGACATCCCGCCCCAGGGCGCGGAGCGCAGCCACGACGGCTTTATCATCCGCCGCAACGCCATCGAGACCGGCGTGCACGTGCTGACCAGCCTGGATACGGCCGCGGCATTGGCCACCAGCCTGGAGAACCGGGCCAAGGAGCTGACGCTGATCGACATCGCTACGGTGAAAAACGCATAGAACCATTAGACGGCCGCCCGTCAGGCAATGCCTGCGGCGTAACCTAAAACCATAAAGACAGCCCGCCCCGGGACAATTTGTTTTGGGGCGGGCTGTTTTGGGCATTCTGCGTCGGCGCCCCGTAACATTCAAAAAGGGGATAACCGGTTGCGGTTATCCCCTGAAACACATTTCCTGAAAAATTCTTTAAAACCGGTTCCTACGCGATGGTGGTCCCCGCCTCCCCCTTCAGACTTGCCTTAGCCTTGTCCAGGGAGGTGATAATGGCGCAGCGGTCCTTTCCGTTCTCAATGAAATCCACGGAGGCGGATACCTTGGGCAGCATGGAGGCGAACTCGAACTGGCCTTGTTCCATGTAATCCCTGGCTTCCTGTATATTCATGCGCAGGATCGGTTTTTCCTCCGGGGTGCCGTAGTTCAGCGTCACGTTGTCCACGCTGGTGAGGATCATCAGCACGTCCGCGTCCACCTCCTTGGCTAAAAGTCCGCTGGCCAGGTCCTTCTCAATGATGGCGCTGGCGCCGTGAAGGTTGTAACCCTGTTCCATCACCGGGATGCCGCCGCCTCCGCAGGCTACGACGATCTGGTCCGCGTCCAGCAGCGCCTTGATGGCGTCGATCTCCACGATGGCCACGGGATGGGGGGAGGCAACGATGCGGCGGAAGCCGCCTTCCACCTCGACCACGTGATTGCCTTTCTGCTCCTCCTCGCGGGCCTCAGCCTCGGTCATCACCCGGCCGATGGTCTTGAGCGGCGTGTAGAAGGCCTCGTCGTAGGGGTCAACGGTCACCTGGGTCAACACGGTGGATACCGGTTTATAGATTCCGCGCTTGATCAGCTCGGCGCGGATGCCGTTCTGCATGTCGTAGCCGATATAGCCCTGGCTCATGGCGGAGCAGACGGACATGGGGGCCTTGCTGTAGCCGTCGTGCTGCTTGCCGAACTCGTTCATCGCAGTGTGAATCATGCCCACCTGGGGGGCGTTGCTGTGGACGATAGCCACCTGCCATCCATCCTGAATAAAATCAGCGATCACTTTGGCGGTTTTCGCCACCGCGGCCTTCTGCTCCGGGAGATTGGTGCCCAGGTCCTTGTGACCGACTGCTATGACGATGCGTTTTTTTGCCATAATCCATACCTCGCTTGTCTGTTGATTGTTGTGGCCTGAAATGCCGTTTGTTTTCTGAAATTAAGTTTATTGTACCTTGTCGGCAGCCGCAGGCAGTCGATAAGAGATGCGCTTCCTTGATTATAGGTTAAATTGGAGAAAAATGCAATTCAATTATCGAAATCCCTATAGTAAAACAAAAAATAATGTGTTATGATTTCCATAGTGTTGAAAGAAGCCTATCAGTAGGAGGAAAAATTGTGAAGCTATTATCCGTTGCAATTCCATGCTACAACTCGGAGCCGTATATGGAACACTGTATCCAGACGCTCCTGACCGGCGGCGAGGAGGTGGAGATCATTATCGTGGACGACGGTTCCACCAGGGACCGCACCCCCGAGATCGCGGACGAGTATGCCCGGAAATACCCCACCATCTGCAAGGCGGTCCACCAGGAGAACGGCGGCCACGGCGAGGCGGTGAATACAGGCCTAAAGAATGCCACCGGCATCTTTTTCAAGGTGGTGGACAGCGACGACTGGGTCAACGAGGAGGCCTACGCCAAGGTGCTGGAGACCCTGCGCCGCTTTGTGTACGGCGGGGAGACCCTGGACATGCTGGTGTCCAACTTTGTCTACGAGAAGGAGGGGGCAAAGCGCAAGAAGGTGATGAGTTATCACACTGCGTTTCCCAAGGACAAGGTATTTGGCTGGAGCGACGTGAAGTTTTTCATGAAAGGGCAGTATATCCTCATGCACTCCGTGATCTACCGGACGGCGCTGCTGCTCCAGTGCGGCCTGCAGCTGCCCAAGCACACATTTTACGTGGATAACATTTTCGTGTACCAGCCCCTGCCCCATGTGAAGCACATGTATTATCTGGATGTGAACTTTTACCGGTATTACATCGGCCGCGAGGACCAGTCGGTGAACGAGAAGGTGATGATCGGGAGAATCGACCAGCAGCTGCTGGTGACAAAGCTGATGCTGGGGTATTACGATGTGACCAAGATCGCCAACCGCAAGCTGCGCCACTATATGGTCCAGTACCTGGAAATCATGATGACTATCTCGTCGGTTCTGGCCATCAAGTCGGGAACGGATGAGAATCTGGAGAAGAAAAAGGAACTCTGGCAGTATCTGAAAAAGCAGAATCTGCCGCTGTATCTCCGGCTTCGCACCGGATTTTTGGGCCAGGGCTGCAACCTGCCGGGAAAAGGCGGGCGCAAGCTGCTGATCGCCGGGTACAAGATCACCCAGAAATTCTATGGGTTCAACTGACGTTTAAAGAGAAGGCGGAGCCAGCCGGAGCACGCGGCGGGACTCTGCAGGTGCAGGCGCTGCGGACGGTATGCCGCCGGCTCTCCCAGGTGAAATGAATGATCGAAACGGTAATAAAACGCGCAGGCCGCGGAAACGGGGATTCCCCGGATTCCGCGGCCTGTTTACGCCTATTGCGATTGAAACGTGGAGCGTCCCGGTCATAGATTGTATTTCTCGTAGAGTTTCCTGCGCAGCTCCCGGTTGCAGGCCACCTGCTCCACCAGGTCGATGCGCTGCATTTTGATCAGAAGGGAGATCAGGCTGGACAGTCGCTCCTCGCCCTCATCATTTCCCTGCTTAATTCCCTGCCGGACCCCGTCCGCGATCAGGTCGTCGATTGCCTTGCACAAATTAAATCCCTCCCCGCATTCTGTCTGTTCCATGATTTTTTGCAGCCGCTTCTGCTCGCCGATCAGGGAGAAGAGGGCCATCAGATCCGTCTGATCCAGTGAGCGAAGCTCCTCCTGCCGCTCCCGCACGAAATTGTACAGCGCCTGCTTGTCTGTATTATATTTTAACATGCTGAAAATCAGTTGTAAATGGGTGCGCAGATGTTCCACACAGTCCAGGTTGCCGGCATGGTTACTGGGAACGGAGTGTACAGTAACCAAAAAACCGCCCTCCCAGCCGGAGCGCGGTTTTTCTATCTGCCGGGACATGTTATCCCAGAACCTTCTGCGTAACCTTTTTGTTTTCCGTGGACCAGCCGTAGCCGTAGACCACCCAGTAAATCACGTAAGCCATCACCACTGACCCTACGCCGTCGATCACGGAGTGCTGTTTTAAAAATACCGTGGACAGGCAGATGGCGGTCATCAGGATGCCGGATCCGATACGCACCAGCCGGTGCTTTTTCAGCGCTTCGCTCTTCACGATGGCGATGTGCGCGCCGATGGAGTTGTACACGTGAACGCTGGGGAACACGTTGGTGGGCGTATCGGTCTGGTACAGGGCGGCCACCGCCGCGGTGAAGATATTTTTGTCCGGATCCAGGGCCGGGCGGAAATCCGTACCGTTGTGGAAGAAGGTACAGATAATCAGGCTGATGGTCATGCCGGAGAATAAAAACAGGCATAGACGGTAATAATCTTCCTTATTAGTAAAGAGGAAGTAAAGGATTGTGACAGCCACATACAAAAACCACATCAGGTATGGCACGATGAAATATTCGTTGAACGGGATATAGTCGTCCATCGCCACGTGCATCACATGGTAATTGCGGGTAACCGTGCGCTCCAGATAACAGAACCAGGTCAGATAAATCAATCCGTAGGACAGAATCCATACATGACTGTACTTGCGGAGAAACGCCGCGATTGTTTTCATAAAACCCATCTCTCTTTCTTCTAAAGAAACCGCAGCCAGGGCCGGAATAAATGGGCCAGGCAATGTGAAAAAACCGTTAATTCTTTAGCATTTTCGGATTATAGCACATTAAAAATGGAAATACAAGGGGGCTAAGGAAAAGTTAATAATTTTTGAGAAAGTCTTATGGATTCGAATCGGAAATTCTTTTTTTTTAGAGCATTGTGTGCTATAGTAGTTCCATGAAATGAATTTACACAGAAATGATGGAGGATGAAATGCAAGAAACGCGCAGTGTTTTGGGGGCAATCTGTTCTTCCTACGATACGTTTTTTGAGGCGGAGAAGAAAATCGCGGACTATATGATGGAGAACAAGGCGGCGGTGGTGGATATGACTGTGGGGGAGCTGGCAAGGGCCAGCGGTACCAGCGATGCCACGGTTTCCCGGTTTTGCCGGCGCTGCGGCTTCAAGGGGTTCCACAACCTGAAGCTGACGCTGGCCAGGGAGGTGCTGGAGGACGAGCAGAAGGATCAGAGCGTGTCCAACGACATTGACCGGGGCGATATCCGCCAGTCTCTTCAGAATATTCTGGCCAACAAGGTGGCGGAGCTGACGGAAACCGTCAATATGATGGACGCGGATAACCTGGAACAGATTCTGAGCAGGCTGGAGAACGCCCGCATGGTGCAGCTGGCTGCAGTGGGCAATACCATCCCGGTGGCCATGGACGGGGCGTTCAAGCTCAACCAGCTGGGCATCCCGGCGGTGGCCGGCGAAATCTGGGAAACCCAGGCGGCCTACACCTTCAATCTGGGCCCCGAGGACGTGGTGTTGATCATTTCCAACTCCGGCTCGTCCAGGCGGCTTCAGTCCCTGGCCCAGGGAGCCAGGGAAAACCGGTCCACAGTCATCGTCATCACCAACAATCCGGATTCCCCTCTGGCGCGGATCAGCGATTACCGGATTGTCACGGCGACCCGGGAGAAGCTTCTGACCGAGGAGTTCTGGTTCTCGCGGGTCACAGCCACGGCGGTGATGGAAATCCTTTACCTTCTTTTGCTGAACAGCAAGAAAGACGCTGTGGAGCATATTCGCAGGCATGAGAAGGTGATTTCACCGGACAAACAATAGCGGGCAAAATGCACAAAAACAGGCGGCTTTCAGGCGGAAAGTGCGCCTGTTTTTGTGCGCAGTGATGAAAGCGCGCAAGAAATGAATTTTCGTATAAAATACTATTGACGAAAATAGAACATCATACTATGATAGAGACAGAGACAAGAAATGAAATTTCATAAAAAGAGAGGTATGCGATATATGATTTACACAGTAACGTTCAACCCGGCTTTGGACTATGTTGTGAACGTAAATCATTTCACGCTGGGGCAGGTCAACCGCACGGTGGGGGAACACATTTTCTACGGGGGCAAGGGCATCAATGTATCGGCTCTTCTTGCCAATTTGGGGTATGAGAGCGTAGCCCTGGGATTTGTGGCCGGATTCACCGGCGACGAGATTGAGCGGGGGGTGAAACGCCTGGGCTTCTGTTCCGACTTCATCCATGTGAAGCGCGGCATGTCCCGGATCAACGTGAAGCTCAAATCCGACCAGGAGAGCGAGATCAACGGCATGGGGCCGGAGATCACGGACGGGGATGTGGGGGAGCTCTTTGGGAAGCTGGAGGGCTTAAAGGAGGGGGATGTGCTGGTGCTCTCCGGAAGTATACCGGCCTCCATTGAACCCGACATTTACGAGCGGATTATGGCGCGTCTGGACGGCCGCGGGGTGCGCATCGCGGTGGATGCGGAGAAAGACCTGCTGCTCAATGTGCTCTGCTATCACCCGTTTCTGATCAAACCCAACAACCACGAGCTGGGACAGATGTTCGGCGTGGAGTTGGAGGGTGAGGAGGAGATCGCGGCATATGCGCGCAGGCTTCAGGAACGGGGCGCCCGCAACGTGCTGGTGTCCATGGCCGGGGACGGCGCGCTGCTGGTGACCGAGGACGGGCAGGTGCTGCGCCAGGGAGTGGCAAAGGGCGTGGTGAAAAACTCCGTCGGAGCCGGGGATTCCATGGTGGCGGGCTTTTTGGCCGGGTATCTGGAGACGGGAGATTACGGCTATGCGCTGAAGCTGGGCACAGCCTGCGGAGGCGCCACGGCGTTTTCCGACGGGATCGGAACCAAAGACGAGATCATGCGGCTGCTGGCAACGCTGTGAGAGACGAAGATGGAAACAGAAGGGCAGATTATTTTATAAGGAGGGGCAATTTTCATGCGGATTACCGAATTACTGAAACAGGAAAGCATCGGTTTAAATGAGAAGGCTGAGAACAAGGAACAGGCCATTGACAAGCTGGTGGCACTTATGGAGGCCGGAGGCCGGTTGAAGGATAAAGCCGGATACAAGGCGGGAATCCTTGCCCGCGAAGGGTTGGGCAGCACGGCCATCGGCGAGGGCATCGCCATCCCTCACGCCAAGGTGGAGGCCGTGGCGCAGCCGGGCCTGGCGGCTATGGTCCTGCCGGAAGGGGTGGACTACGAGGCCTTTGACGGCTCCCTGGCCAACTTGATCTTTATGATCGCGGCTCCGGCGGAGGGCGCGGACGTGCATTTGGAGGCCCTGGCGCGCCTGTCCACCCTGCTGATGAACCCGGGCTTCAAGGAAGCTCTGACCGCGGCTAAGTCCAAGGAAGAGTTTCTCCGGGTGATCGACGAGGCGGAGACCGCCCGGTTCGGCACAGCGGAGGAGGAGAGCGGGCCGCAGAGCGGCGCAGCGGAGGAAGGAAATGGGCCGCAGGGCGGCGCGGCGCAGACAGGAAACAGACCGCAGACCGGCGCGCCCGCAGCGGAGTCCCGCACCAGCAAAAAAACAACCGCGGAAAGTGCCCCCACCGGTTACCGGGTCCTGGCCGTGACGGCATGCCCCACCGGCATCGCCCACACCTACATGGCGGCGGAGAATCTGGAAAATACTGCTAAAAAAATGGGGATCGCCCTGAAGGCGGAGACTGACGGCTCCGGCGGCGCGCAGAACGTGCTGACCAGGTCCGAGATCGCCGGGGCGGACGCCATTATCATTGCGGCTGACAAGAACGTGGAGATGGCCCGCTTTGACGGCAAGCCGGTGATTATGGTCCCGGTTGCGGACGGCATCCACAAGGCGGAGGAGCTGATCAACCGGGCGGTGAGCGGCACGGTTCCGGTGTACCGCCACGACGGGCAGAAAAACGCCGATACCGGAGTTGAGGAGAACAAGGACAGTCTGGGCAGAAGCATTTACAAGCATCTGATGAACGGCGTTTCCCACATGCTGCCCTTCGTGATCGGCGGCGGAATCCTGATCGCCCTGGCCTTCCTCTTTGACGATTACTCCATCGACCCGTCCAATTTCGGCAAGAATACGCCCCTGGCAGCCTATTTAAAGACCATCGGCGAACAGGCCTTCGGCATGATGCTGCCGATCCTGGCCGGTTTCATCGCCATGAGCATCGCGGACCGTCCCGGCCTGGCGGTGGGCCTGGTGGCCGGTCTGATCGCCAAGATGGGTTCCACCTTTGCCAATCCGGCGGGCGGCGATGTGAACGCCGGTTTCCTGGGCGCTCTGTTTGCCGGTTTTGTGGGCGGCTATATCGTGCTGGGCCTGCGCAAGCTCTTTGAGAAGCTTCCCAAGTCTCTGGAGGGGATCAAGCCGGTGCTGCTCTATCCGGTGATCGGCATTTTCCTGGCAGCGGTGGTGACCACCTTTGTGAATCCCTACATGGGAATGATCAACGACGGCCTGACCCATTTCCTCAACGGAATGGGCGGGACCAGCCGGATCGTGCTGGGCATGGTATTAGGCGGCATGATGTCCATCGATATGGGCGGCCCCTTTAACAAGGCGGCATACGTGTTCGGCACCGCCCAGCTGGCTGAGGGCAACTTTGAGGTGATGGCCGCCGTGATGGCGGGCGGAATGGTTCCGCCCATCGCCATCGCCCTGTGCACCACCTTCTTCAAGAAGAAATTCACGGCCAAGGAGCGTCAGTCCGGTATTGTGAACTATGTGATGGGCCTGTCCTTTATCACAGAGGGAGCCATTCCCTTTGCAGCTCAGGACCCGCTGCGTGTGATTCCCTCCTGTATCGTGGGCTCCGCCCTGGCAGGCGGCCTGTCCATGGCCTTTGGCTGCACGCTGCGCGCGCCTCACGGCGGAATCTTCGTGCTGCCCACCATCGGCAACCCGCTCCTGTACCTGGCCGCCGTTGTGGCAGGAGCCGTGGCCGGCTGCCTGGTGCTGGGAGCGCTGAAGAAAAACGTGGAATAACCACAAATGCCTGATACAAAATAAGGGGAGTATTCGGCAGATAAAAGAGGACCGTTTTCCCTCCGCTTTGGCGGGGGGAGGCGGTCCGTTTCTGTTTCCCGGACCCCGGAAAACCAGAAAAACCCAGATGCTTTTTCTATAATATACTGTATAATAGAATACATGAAGCTATTGCTTGACGAGATTATGGAACAACGGAACTTAACAGAGCGTCAGGTAAGTATTCTCACAGGACTATCCCGCTCATCGGTGCATGAGATTCGGAAGGGGTCCATGCCGCGGGTCGACACACTTGAGCAACTGGCGAAAGGCCTGAAAATCAAAATTTCAGACCTGGTTGAAAGCGATTACCTTTAGAGGACAAAAAGCGCTCGGATTTCCGAGCAAAATCAGCCACAGGGCTTGAAAATGCGCTATACTTGGAGAGCAAGGAGGCGCATATTTTTATGAATGAGATGGATGAATTGCTGCAGCGTCTGTACCGGAACTCGGACGAGGACCTGCTGCGGGAGTTTAAGGCGGCGGAGGCAGAGGTGGAGGCCGAGGGAGGCCCCAGGCCGGACCCGGAAGGGTTTGAACGGCTTTGGAAAAAAATGGTTAGCGAGTTTCATAAGGACAGGCCGCGGTGATCCGGGCCTGTCCTTATTTATGTCCGCCCCATTTTCGCGGGGCCGGGTCAAAATGCAATTTACATCCGGAAGGGATTGTGATAAATTTAAGGACAGCGGTATGTGAGGACTGACCTCGCACCGGTAGGAGGATGAAATGGATTATACAACCGATATCAGGAACTTAAAGCGCTGCGTGGAGATTTCCCGGCAGTCGCGGGCAAGCGGCAACACCCCCTTCGGCGCGCTGCTGGCGGACAAAGAGGGAACGATTCTTTTGGAGCAGCCCAACGTGGAGATCACGGAGAAAAAGTGCACGGGCCACGCGGAGACGCAGGCGGCGGAGCGGGCTTCCCAGCTCTACTCCCGTGAATTTCTGAAGGACTGCACCCTCTACACCACGGCGGAGCCCTGCGCGATGTGTGCGGGCGCCATCTACTGGGCCGGCATCGGCCGGGTGGTGTACGGCATGACGGAGAAGGAGCTGCTGGCGCAAACCGGCGCGGATCCCCAGAACCCCACCTTTGACCTGCCCTGCCGGGAGGTATTTGCCAGAGGCCAGAAGGCAATCGAGGTCGTGGGCCCCTTCCCGGAGCTGGTGGAGGAGATCGCAGAGGTACACAAGGGATACTGGAACAACTAAAAAACAGGGTGCCCCCAATGCCGTTTTCAGACATTTGGGGCACCCTGTTTGTCAATTCGCTGGTTTGATTATGCCACGCACACGTTCACAGCCTGTAAGCCGCGGTTGCCGTTGGTGATATCAAAAGTAACGGACTGGCCGTCTTCCAGGGACTTGAAGCCGTTGGAAGCGATGCCGGAGTAATGAACGAAGATGTCCTCGCCGTTCTCGCTGTTGGTGATGAAACCGAAGCCCTTCTGAGAGTTAAACCATTTTACTGTACCTTTATTCATGAAAGATACCTCCTGAAATATAATATTATATTTTTTGATAAAACTAAAAAAAATCACACGTTTTTGTAAATCATCATAGGAATAATGACTTACAAAAACATGTGAAATCAAAATCTTATAAAAAATACTTCTTAACTATAGCACGGAGACGGCGAAGTGTCAAGGGTTAATTCAAAATATTTATTTTCCATAATTTTCCATACCTCTGGGATCCGCCGTCCCCATCCTGATTCCGTTCTATTCCCTCCGCTTAGGTTTGCGGCCCACCGGCCGGGCGCCCTTGTTGATCTCAAAATCCTTCTGAATCACCCGGTTGTACACGGAGAGCACCTTGTAGAAGGCGTCGATCTCATCCGGCGTGCACTCCTTGCGCAGCTCGCCCATGGTTTTAGTGATGTCCAGGGTATCGTAGAGCTTGTGGGACCTGCTCAGCCGGACGCCCTGCTCGGTGGGGTAGAGGCAGACGTTCTTGGCGTTGTCCTCCTTCTTTTCCTTTGTGATCAGTCCCCATTCCGCCAGGCGGCTGGCGGTCTGGGACAGCGCGCCCTTTGTTTTTCCCCAGTATTTGGCCAGCTCGGTCACCGTGACGCCGGGATGCTCTTCTATATAAGTAAGCGTGTGGACCTCGATCATGGTCATGGGGATGCCCTCGCCGTAGTCGTGGACCGAAAGGATATAGTCGTTATAACGCATTACGAACTGGTAAATGCTGTTGTGGCGTTCGTTTAACGTGTGGAAGGTCTGGTCTATGAAGCTGTCGTCTTGCGGCAAAAGCTTTGCGGAATCCGTTGCATCCATCTCTGCGCTCCTCCTTTGCAAATGCGTAGTATTTCCCAATTATAATTCAGTTTAGCACAGATTAATAAAAAAAGCAAATGGTTTAGCGGGAAAACTAAAAAATAAAAATAGTTTAATAATTAAACAAAAAATATTGACAAAACATCGATTGTATTATATAATCCAACCATAGATAGTTTAATCATTAAACAATAATTTGAAAAAATGTGGAGGGTTTAACAATGGAAGTAAAAGAATTTTGCGACAGGTACTATGTGGACCGCAACGGCACGGCCAGCTTGAAGTGGGATGCGCTTCAGACGCGCTTCGGAGATCCGGACCTGATCTCCATGTGGGTGGCGGATATGGAGTTCAGAACGCCGGAGTGTGTGACCGACGCGCTGGCAAAGAGAGTCGCCCACGGCATTTTCGGTTATTCCTTTGTGCCGGACTCCTACTATGAGGCGGTGATGGACTGGGAGAAAGACCACCACGGGTACCAGTTGAAGAAGGAGTGGATGCGCGTATCCCCGGGCGTGGTTGCGGCGCTGTACTGGTCCGTGAACATGTACACCCAGCCGGGAGATTCCGTGATCATCATGACGCCGGTCTACTATCCATTCCACAACTGCGTCAAGGACAGCGGCCGCAACCTGGTGACCTGCGATTTGATCTACGACCAGGGCGTTTACACCATTGATTATGAGGGCTTTGAGAAAGCGATTGTGGAAAACGGCGTGAAGATGTACATTCTCTGTTCCCCCCACAATCCGGCGGGACGCGTATGGAAGGAAGAAGAGCTGGAGCGGATGCTGGAGATCTGCGCGCGGCACAACGTGTTAGTGATCTCCGATGAGATTCATCAGGACCTGGTGTTCGGCGGACACAAGCATATTCCGGCGGCCACCATTGCCGGGGGCAGGTACGCGGACCGTATGATCACCGCCTTCGCCTCCTCCAAGACCTTTAACCTGGCCACCTGTCTGACCTCCACCATCGTGATCGAGAACGAGGAGCTGAGAAAAACCTGGGATGATTTTGTCAAGGTTTACAATTCGGTGGAAGTCAACGTGTTCGGAATCACGGCCGTGGAAGCCGCGCTGCGGGGCGGCGAAGAGTGGTACCAGGGCGTAAAGAAGGTGATCTGCTCCAACTACGAGACCGTGGTGGAGGAGATGAAGGAATTCCCCGGCGTCCATATCGCGCCCTTGGAGGGAACCTATCTGGTGTTCATGGATTTGAGAAACTACGTTCCCGCCGACGATGTGCGCGACTTCACCCAGGAAAAATGCCGCCTGGCCGTGGACTACGGCGAGTGGTTCGGCGAGAACTGGAAGGGCTTCATCCGCCTGAACATGGGCACCCATCCCGACATTGTGAAGAAAGCGGTGGAGAACATCAAGGAAAATCTGAGAAAAAGAAACGTGTAAGCCCGGGCTGTGAAACTGTCAACAGAGTAAGAAATGTGGTATATTAGAAAAAGGTGGAAAAATGAAAACGCTGTGGAATACATATAAGTCTTCGATTATGTTACTTGGCGCGATGGTTGTGGGAGGCGTTGTGGGCTTCTTCTGGGGAGAGGGGGCTGCGGTGCTCCAGCCGGTCGCGGATCTGTTTCTGAATTTACTGTACTGCTGTGTGGTGCCGCTGATTTTCTGTTCGCTGACAGCGGCCATCGCCAAGATGGAAAACCTGGCCAAGCTGCGAAAAATTCTGGTGACCTTCCTGGGGGGAACCATTATAACCGGAGTGATCTCCTGTCTGTTTATGGTGGTGGCGGCCCTGCTGTTTGACCCGGCCAAGGGCGCTGTGCTCAACATGACCGAGGAGGTGGAGAACATGACCAGCAGCATGAACTTTCTGGGCATGTTCACGGTGGGAGATTTCCCGCTGCTGTTCTCCAAGAGCAACCTGATGGCGCTCATCGTGTTTACCATCATCTTTGCCATCGCCATCATCCTGGCGGGGGAGAAGGGCAAGCCCGTGCTGCACCTCATGGACTGCATGACGGAGGTGATCGTCAAGCTCATCGGCATCGTGATGAAGCTGGCTCCCCTGGGCCTTGGCTGCTATTTTGCCATCCTGATCGGCCAGTACGGCCAGGAAGTGATCGGGCCTCTCTCGCGGGCCATCATCATTTACTGCGCGGTAATCGTCCTGTACTATGTGATTTCCCAGACGGTCATGGCCTACATCGGCGCCGGGCCCGAGGGCGTGAAAAGATGGTGGAAAACCGCCGCGGCTCCCACTCTGACGGCTCTGGGTACCTGCTCCTCCGCGGCCACGCTGCCCCTGAACCTGATCCAGGCCAAGGAACTGGGGATTCCCTCGGATATCGCGGATGTCTCCATTCCGCTGGGGGCGAACCTGCACAAGGACGGAGCCTGCATTATCCAGATCCTGAAAATTTCCTTCCTGTGTTCCGTGTTTAACATGAACTACGCGACGCCGAAGAACATTCTTCTGTCCATCGTCATCGCGGTGGTGGCCTCTGTGGTCATGGGCGGTATCCCGGCGGGCGGATATGTGGCGGAAATTTTCATCATCTCCGCATTCGGCTTCCCCACGGTCTCCATCCCGATCATGGTTCTGATCGGCACCATCACCGACGCCCCTGCGACCGTGGTCAATGTGACCGGCGACACCGGCCTGGCGATGATCATCGCCAGAGTGGTGGATGGCAAGGACTGGATGAAGCGGTCGGACAAAACGCGAAAACAGGCTGAAAGCGGGATAAAACCGGTATTAACCGGAGTTACGGGCGCAGAATAAAATGGATGGGGCGGTTCGTATAAACGGGTGTTGCATGTTGTAAACGGAACAAGACGGCGGTCTCCTCTGACAGAGGGGGCCGCCTGAGAGGAAAATGAGTATGGATGACAGTCGAAGAAAATATGGTGCCATGGCATTTTTGCCCCTGGTTGTGTTTCTGGTCATTTATGTGGGCTGCGGTATCACCTTTACCCTGATGGGAGCGGAGAACCCCTTCGGGATGTTTCCGCGCCATGTGGCGATTCTGGTGGGAATCGGCGTGGCGCTGCTTTTGGCTCCGGAGATCAAAATCAGCGAAAAGCTGGACGTATTCTGCCAGGGCATGGGCAATTCCGGCGTAATGATGACGATCCTGATCTATTTGATGGCGGGAGGCTTCCAGGGAGCGGCCGCCGCCATGGGGGGAAAGGAATCGGTGATCAATCTGAGCCTGAGCGTTCTCCCGGTTTCGGTGCTGATCCCAGGCGTGTTCCTGATGTGCTGCCTGATCTCCACCGCCATCGGCACTTCCATGGGCACCATCGCCGCCATGGCTCCGGTGGCCATCGGCGTGGCCCAGGGAGCCGGGCTCAATCTGGCTGCGGTCAGCGCCGCGGTGATCGGCGGAGCCTATTTCGGGGACAACCTGTCCATGATTTCCGACACTACCATCTCCGCGGCCCAGGGCTGCGGGTCTGAGATGCGGGACAAATTCCGCATGAATTTCTTTATCGCGCTTCCGGCGGCCCTGGTGGCCCTGGTTCTCTACGGGATTGTGGGCGGAGGCGGCCAGGGCGCGATCCAGGCAGGTCCCTTTGACGTGATTCAGGTGCTGCCCTATGTGGCCGTGCTGGTCACCGCTGTGATGGGCATAAACGTAGCCGTGGTGCTGTTTCTGGGAATCCTGCTGACCGGAGTCATCGGCCTGGCCCAGGGCACGGTGGGATTTTTCACCTGGATTCAGGCGGTGGGCGACGGAATGAGCGACATGTTCAGCATCAGCATGGTGGCGGCCATGATCTCCGGCATCATCGGCCTGGTGCGGTATTACGGCGGAGCGGAGTGGCTGGTGGGCGCAATCACCGCCCGGATCAAAAACCGCAGGCAGGCGGAGTACGGCATCGGCCTGATGTCCGGCCTGCTCTCCGCGGCTATGGTGAACAATACCATCGGCATCATCGTCACCTGCCCCATGGCCAAGGAGATCGGCGGCAAATACAGGATCGCGCCCAAACGCCTGGCCAGCCTGGTGGACATTTTCGCCTGCGCATTCCTGGCAGTGATGCCCCACGACGGCGGTATGCTGATCGTGACGGAGCTGGCGGGGGTGTCGCCTCTCAGCGTGATCAAGTATTCGTTCTATATATTTGGGATTTTGATCTCCACCTGCGCGACCATACAGCTGGGGCTGCTGCGGACGGAGGAGGAGAAGCGGGGGTAAGCCTCGGAACGACAGAAAATCGGATCAGTCCATGGATATGCGGATTCGCGTGTCCATGGGCTGATTTTGCGTTTCCCGGACAGCTCTATAAAGGAAATGGAGGGATTCTGCCCGGGGCCATAAAAATGCTGTAAAGATAATTGCATTATCAATTCTGCGCCGATATAATGAGTCTTACTTTATCATTGTCTGTCACAGAATGGGAGGCGGAGCTTATGTGGACAAAACGCAGAACGATTATGATCGCCGGCTGCAGCCGTTTCGGAGCCGGGCTGGCGGGAGAAATTTCGGAGCTGGGCGACGACGTGATTGTGATCGACAAACATGCAGACGCGTTCCGCAAGCTTCCGGCTAACTTCAGCGGTTTCCAGATTGTGGGAAATGTAACGGATCCGGACGTGCTGGAGGAGGCGGGGATCCGGCGGGCCGTCATTCTGGCCGCGGCCACGGACGACGACAACGTGAACTGCATGGTGGCGCAGATGGCCAGGCGTATCTACGACGTGGACGAGGTATTTGCCAGGCTGAACGACACGGACAAGGAGCATCTGATCAGCGGCTTGAATATCAAGGCCATTTATCCGGCGCGCCTGAGCGTTGAGGCGTTCAAGGAGCTGAGCTCCATTGTATTCTGACGGAAGGGGGTAGGCGCAGTGAAGATTGTAATTGCGGGAGGCAAATCGAAAGCGGATTACCTGATCCGCCTGCTTCTGGGAAAGAAGCACAAGCTGGTGGTGATCAACGACGATGCGGATTACTGCGCGTATCTGAGCCAGCAGCACAAGATACCGGTGATCTGCGGGGATCCCTGCAAGCTGTATGTATTGGACGAGGCGGATATCGGGGACAGCGATATCATAATTGCGCTGAAACCGGAGGATGCCGACAATCTGGCAATCTGCCAGACTGCCAAGCGGGTCTACCGGGTCCACAAAACCGTGGCAGTTGTCAGCAATCCCAAGAGCGTGGAAATATTCAAGCGCCTTGGCGTCAACACCGCGATCAGCGCGGCCTACATGATCGCGGCCTATATCGAGCAGATGTCCACGGTGGAAAACCTGGTGAACAGCCTGCCTCTCGACCAGGGAAATGTGGTGATGAACGAGCTGATGATCGGCCAGGCGAGTCCGGTGGCGGGCAAGCGGCTATGCGAGATCGAGCTGGGCGAGGAGACGATCATCTGCTGCATCATCCGTGGGGCAAGGATCATCGTGCCCAGGGGCCAGACCTCCATCCAGGCCAACGACAAGCTTTTGGTGCTGTCCACGCCTCAGAGGCAGAGCCAGGTGATTGCAGCCATTATGGGAAGGGAGCGGGATGAATGAGGGGGAGCTTCAGGAGCGAGGTCAGCGGGTGGCGTCTGATCGCCGGTTATCTGGGCGTGGTGCTGATGCTGATCGGAGGAATCATTCTGCTGCCCCTGCTGGTGCTGGCCGCATATCCCGGGGAAGCAGTTTGGGCCAGCTGCTTTCTGGTCCCGGGGGTGGGAGCGGTATTGGCCGGGTATCTGTTCTACCTGCTGATACGGGGAAGGGAAAAGCTGCGCCTCTGCGGCCGTCAGGATGCGCTGATCGTAGTGTGTTCCTGGATTCTGGCAATACTGTTCTGCGCAATTCCCTTTCAGATGACCGGACAGTACAACCTGACCCAGGCGGTATTTGAATGCACCAGCGGATGGAGCACCACCGGCCTCAGCGTTGTGGATGTGGAGCAATGTCCGCGGATTTTTCTGATGTTCAGGAGCATCATGCTGTTTTTCGGAGGCGTGGGACTGGTGCTGGTAATGGTTTCGGTGCTGTCCGACCGGCACGGGATGCGGCTCTACAGCGCGGAAGGCCATTCGGACCGGCTTCTGCCGAACCTGGTGAAGTCAGCCCGCATGATCATCGCAATCTATACCGGTTACATACTTTCCGGCACGTTCCTGTATATGGTGTTCGGCATGGATTGGTTCGACGCGCTGAATCATTCCATCGCGGCACTGTCCACCGGGGGATTTTCCACCAGGGCGGAGAGCATCGGCTACTACAACAGCGCTGCAATCGAGGCGGTAACCATCGTGCTGATGCTGCTGGGCTGCACCAATTTTCTGGCGCACCTTTACCTGATCCGGGGAAAGTTCGGGAATTTTTTCCAATACTGCGAGGTGAAGTTCCAGCTCTTTGTCTGCGCCCTGTTTACGCCGGTGTTGGCGGTGTTTCTGGTTCTCGGCGGATTTGCGGGCGGGGTGGGGCAGGGGCTTCGGGACGGCATTTTCCAGGCGGCCACGGCGTTGACCACCACGGGATTTCAGACGGTTCCCAGTTTTGCCGTCTGGAGCAGCCCGCTGATTCTGCTGATGACGCTTCTCATGCTGATCGGCGGCGGCACCGGATCCACTGCGGGCGGAATCAAACAGATCAGGGTTTGCATTGCGTTAAAAAGTCTTTGCTGGAGTCTGAGGGCGCGAATCACCCAGAAACGCACGATACACGCGGACGCCCTGCGCAAACTGGACGGGTATGAGTATCTGACGCCGGAGAGCCGTCTGGAAAATCTGGAGTTTATTCTGCTTTATATGGCGGTGTTTACGGCGGGAACCCTGGTGCTGTGCGCCTGCGGTTACGGCATCGGCGACTCCATGTTCGAATTCTCGTCGGCGTTGGGAACGGTGGGGCTGTCCATGGGCATTACCGCAGCCGATGCCCCGCCGGTGGTGCTGTGGGCGGAAATCATCGGTATGTTTGTGGGACGCCTTGAACTCTATGTGGTGTTTGTGGCTGCCGTCCAGTTCGGGCGGGAGGTGAAAGGCGGATATAAGAACAGAAAAAGGGGATTTGGGTCTTATGTGGGATAATGAGAGATTTGCCGGAACACCGGCTCGGAAAACAGGGACCGCTCTGGCTATTTACTGCCTGGCCACGCTGTTTGCGGTGGGGCTGTTTGCGGTGGGCCTGAGGGTGGAAAACATTATTCTGGTCTATCTGATCAGCGTGATCGTGATGATGATTGAGCTGCGGGCCTTTGTGTGGGGCGGACTCTATACCATCGTGTGTATTATCACCTTTAACTTTCTCTTCACCGAACCCCGGTTTACGCTGCGTGTGGCGGATCCAAACTATGTGATCATGATGGCGATCTTTCTCGCGGTCTCCGCCATAACGGGGCTGCTGCTGTCGTGGCTTCAGGAACAGGTGGAACTGTCACGGCAGAATGAAAAGCGCATGAAGGCGTTGCTGGAAATCAGCAGCGGTTACCTGACACTGACCGGCATGGACAATATTGTGTACTACTGCCTGAAAAGCCTGTATCAGGCAGCGGGCGAGCGCTGCCGGGTCTATATCGCCCAGGGTCCGGGAAAGTTGGGCGCGCCCTATTATATCAAGGCTCAGTTCCCGGACGAGAGCGTGATGGACAACGACACGCCGGCCGACTGGTGTTTTATCAACAATACGGTCTGCGGGGCCAATACCAGCTTTTTCGGAGACTCGGGCTGGGTGTATCTGCCGATCCGCAACCGGGACGCATGTCTGGGCGTGATCGGCGTTTACACGGAGGGACGGGAAATCGACGGCGGGCACATGGTATTTATCAATACCGTGCTGTCGGAGATGGCCATGGCGGTGGAGAAGGAGCGGATGGTTCCCAGGTGTTTGGGACGGACGGCGGAGAAACCGGATGCGGTTGGTCCAGATGCCGCCGCCCGGTCCTTTCTCCGCGATTTCGGCGAGCCGCTCCGGCAGGCGGCGGAGTCTGCGGAGCGGCTTTTACAATCCGGGGAGGCGGACAGCGACGGCAGGCGCAGGGCCCTCTCCGGGCTGGCGCTGAAGCTGGAGACGCTGCATAACCGCGCGGCCAACCACCTTCAGGCGGGTCTGCTGGAAACGGACGGCCTGAAGGTCAGGCGGGAGAAAACCGACTTCGTGGAACTGGCAGCCGCGGCAATCGGCCCCTACAAGCTGTGCTGCGGGGAGCGGATTGTGTGGATAAGCCCCGCAGCGCCCATGTTTGTGCGGGCCGATGCAGAGCTTATGAAGCTGGCCGTGGCCAATGTGCTGAACAATGCCCTGGTCCACACGCCGCCTGAATCTCAGGTTTCGGTCAATCTGACCGGGGATGAAGGCTACTGCCGCCTGGAAATTGCAGACCGGGGCTGCGGCATCGCGCCCCGGGCGCTGAGCGGAGAGGACATGGACAACCCCAGGGGCGGACTGGCGCTCTGCGGGGAGATTGTCCGTGCAAATGAAGGGAAAATGGTGGTCCGCAGCAGCCGGTTCGGGGGGACGTCGATTGTGATTTCGCTGAAGAATGAGACGGGGTGAGGGATAGGAGACTGGGGTGCTCTGACCCGCTCTCAAATAAAGAGAATTGACAAACGCTTGTTGCTTGATACTGGAAAACCAGACATAAATGGGTTATACTATTGTTAATAGACGATAGAGGAAGATTATTAACAGGGGAATAAGCAGATAGGGAGGTAGAATTATGCCATTACCAAACCAGAAAACCTATACAATAGAAGATATCTACGCTCTGCCAGATGGAGAACGGGCGGAATTGATTGATGGACAGATCTATTATATGGCACCACCAAGCACGACACACCAGAGAGTGCTGAATTATCTAAACACAGAAATTAATTTGTATATCCGGAATAAAGATGGAAAATGTGAAGTGTTTCCAGCGCCATTTTCTGTATATCCGGAACTGGAAGGGGAAGATATCAAAATATATCTTGAACCGGATATTTCGGTGATTTGTGATAAAGGTAAATTGGATGAGAAAGGATGTCATGGGGGGCCTGACTGGATCATAGAGATTGTTTCGCCAACCAGCAAACGCATGGATTATTACACCAAACTTTCAATCTATAGGGCGGCGGGAGTGCGCGAATATTGGATCGTGGATCCGATGCGGGAAAGTATAACTGTCTATGATATGGAGCATGATGCAGCTCCTGTTATTTATCATTTTACAGACAAGGTAAAGGCAAGCATCTATGATGATCTTGAGATTGACTTTGCAGAGGTGAAAAGATTAGTGAGTGGAAAATAATGGGGAAATAAGAACATTCAGATTATGGGTGTTCTTTTTTATTTAAATCATTTGTGGGGAACAGGCTGGAGATGTGTAAATATGAAAATTATTAAAAAAACCCCTGAAACACTCGATCGATCAAGCTTTCAGGGGTTTTTAAGTAGCGGAAGGGAGATTTGAACTCTCGACACCACGGGTATGAACCGTGTGCTCTAGCCAACTGAGCTATTCCGCCATATTAGGTTTTTTGGATGGGGCCTATAGGGCTCGAACCTATGACCCTCTGCTTGTAAGGCAGATGCTCTCCCAGCTGAGCTAAGACCCCTCATCCGCTGCCGCGCTTGTCTCACTCGCGACTGCTTGAACAGTATATCCCATATTGTTTTAATTGTCAATACTTTTTATTCCATTTTTTTATAGAAATTTTCTTAGTGTTTTCAACTATTATATGATATACTAAGGAAAGAATAAATATGGGAGGGTTTCATGTACTATTTTATTGTGAATCCCAATGCCGGATGCGGAAAAGGCGGCAGGCTCTGGCGGGCCGTCGCCATTTATCTGGAAAAGCATCAAGTGGAATATGAAGCCTATCTTACAGCTGGCAGGGGCGACGCCCGGAATATTGCCAGGGAACTGACGGATGGCAACCGGGAACCGCAGGTGATTGTGGCGGTGGGCGGGGATGGGACGATGAACGAGGTCCTGGACGGCCTGGTTTTTTGCGGCCCTCTGACCCTGGGATATATTCCCGCCGGTTCCGGCAATGACCTGGCCAGGAGCTTAAAGCTCCCGGGGAATCCGGTGAAGGCCCTGAAGCGCCTGCTGACGCCGCGGCATTACCGGATGCTGGATTACGGCATTCTCACCTACGGCACCCAGGAGGTCAGCCACAGGCGGTTTCTGGTCAGCGCGGGCATCGGCTTCGACGCTGCGGTCTGTCACGATCTGCTGGAGTCCAAGCTCAGGCAGCGGCTTCGGCGCGTGGGCCTGGGACGGCTTTCCTATTTGATATCCGGCATCCGCCAGTTATTTAAATGCAAGCCCTGTAAGGGCTATATCATACTGGACGGGGTGAAGAAGGTGGAGTTCAACCACATCGCGTTCATTTCCTGTCATATACAGCCCTTTGAGGGAGGCGGCTTCAAGCTGGCGCCCAGGGCGAACTGCAGCGACGGAAAGCTTTCCGTGTGCGTGGTCAGCCACGCGGCCAGGCGCAAGCTGGTGCCCATTCTTCTGGAGTCCCTGACCGGCAATCACGGCAGGCGCAAGGGAGTGAGAACTTACGAGTGCGGGGAGCTTTTCATCCACACGGAGCGGGGACTTCCGGTCCATGCGGACGGGGAGAGCTGCGGGATCCAGTCGGATTTGCAGTTGGGGTGCATTGCAAGAAAGATTCGGATTGTGGGATAATGTTTGGCGCTGCGCACCGCAGCGCCGGGATAAGTTTACAGCGCGGGGGCCGGCGCCGGGACAGGGAGATGTTCCGGCGGGGCGCCCGTTGTCTGATTGTATGCAATGGTCTGCGGGCGCTTACGGAACGGAATGGGACGTTTGCGCGGCCGGCGGGCCGGTACAATCCATACGGCGGATACAGAACCGGCCCTGGCCGGTGAGAACGAACACGGCAGAATATGATTGATCAGAATGGAAAGGAATCGGACAGATTATGAGAATTGGACAAGGATACGACGTACACCGCCTGGTGGGGGAGCGCAGGCTGATCCTGGGAGGCGTGGAGATTCCCTATGAGAAGGGGCTTTTGGGCCACTCGGACGCGGACGTGCTGGTCCACGCGGTGATGGACGCGCTTTTGGGGGCCGCGGCCCTTGGGGACATCGGGCAGCATTTTCCCGACACGGACCCGGCATATAAAGGGATTTCCAGCATAGAACTGTTAAAGCACGTGGGAGCGCTGCTGGAGGAAAAAGGTTATGTGGTGGAGAACATCGACGCCACCATTATCGCCCAGCGGCCCAAGCTGGCGGCCTACCGCCCACAGATGGCGAAGAATATCGCAGAGGCCCTGCATTTGGACCCGGGACGGGTCAGCGTGAAGGCTACCACCGAGGAGGGACTGGGCTTTACGGGCAGCGGCGAGGGCATTGCGTCACAGGCAATTACCTTATTGACGGAAGTGGCTGATTACTGCTATGATAATAGAATGATTCAAACCGGCTGCGGCGGCTGTGGCGGCTGCCAGAAGAACGACGGGGCGGAAATGTAAAAACCGAGGAGAGTAAGAGTATGAAAATATTTAACACACTGAGCAGAAGGAAAGAAGAGTTTGTTCCGTTGACTCCGGGGGTTGTGAAGATGTACGTGTGCGGACCCACGGTGTACAATTTCATCCACATTGGAAACGCCAGGCCCATGATCGTGTTTGACACCGTGCGCCGCTATTTTGAGTACAAGGGTTACGAGGTTCAGTACGTGTCCAATTTCACGGACGTGGACGACAAGATCATTAAGAAGGCCATCGAGGAGGGCGTGGACGCGGATACCATTTCCAAGCGCTATATCGAGGAGTGCAAGAAGGATATGGCTTCCATGAATGTTAAGCCCGCCACCGTCCATCCCCTGGCCACGGAGGAGATCTGCGGCATGCTGGACATGATCGGGACCCTGATTGAGAAGGGCCACGCCTACGCGGCGGCCGACGGCACCGTGTATTTCCGCACCGGCTCCTTTAAGGAGTACGGCAAGCTGTCCCACAAGAACCTGGAGGACCTTCAGTCCGGTTTCCGCGAGATCAAGGTCACCGGCGAGGAGGGCAAGGAGGACCCGGCGGATTTCGTGCTGTGGAAGCCGAAAAAGGACGGGGAACCCTTCTGGGAGTCTCCCTGGTGCCAGGGCCGTCCGGGCTGGCACATCGAGTGCTCGGTGATGTCCAAGAAATATCTGGGAGAACAGATCGACATCCACGCAGGCGGCGAGGACCTGATTTTCCCACACCACGAGAACGAGATCGCCCAGAGCGAATCCGCCAACGATAAGCCCTTTGCCACCTACTGGATGCACAATGCATTTTTGAATATCGACAACCGGAAAATGTCCAAATCCCTGGGCAATTTCTTTACCGTGCGGGAGATCGGGGAGAAGTACGATCTCCAGGTGCTGCGTTTCTTTATGCTCAGCGCCCACTACCGCAGCCCCTTGAATTTCAGCGCGGATCTGATGGAGGCCTCCAAGAACGGCCTGGAGCGCATCATCACCTGCATGGAGAAGCTGCGGGATCTGGAAAGCAAAGCAAGCGGCAACGCGGAAACCTGCGATGAGCAGAACAGCATGGCTCAGGCCGACGCCCTGCGCGGGAAATACGAGGCCGCCATGGACGACGATTTCAACACCGCCGACGCCATTTCCGCTGTATTTGAGCTGGTGAAGCTGGCCAACTCCACGGCGGATGCGGACAGCACCGCACGCTATGTCTCCTATTTAAAGGATATGATCCAGGAGCTGTGCGACGTGTTGGGCATCATCACTGAGCGCAAGGCCGAGACCCTGGACTCCCAGGTGGAGGAGCTGATCGCCGCCAGACAGCAGGCGCGCAAGGAGAAGAACTTCGCCCTGGCCGACGAGATCCGCGGGAAACTGCTGGATATGGGAATCGTGCTGGAGGACACCAGAGAGGGCGTAAAGTGGAAGAGAGTGTAACATTTTCAGATTTTCTGGAGTATTATAAGAAAAGCATGGGGCTGGAGCCGGTGGACGTGCGGACTTACTCGCCGCTGGTTCTGGCCTACATCGGGGATGCGGTGTACGAGCTGATGATCCGCTCCAAGGTGATCAACCACGGCAGCATGCAGGTGAACAAGATGCACAAGCACAGCGCCGCCCTGGTGAAGGCCTCGGCCCAGGCCCAGTTGATAAAGGCCCTGCAGGAGGAGCTGACGGAGGAGGAACTGGCAGCTTACAAACGGGGCCGCAACGCCAAATCCGCCACCATGGCAAAACACGCAACCATGATCGATTACCGCATGGCCACAGGCCTGGAGGCTCTTGTGGGCTGGCTGTTCCTCACGGAGCAGTACGCCAGGCTGGTGGAGCTTGTGAGCCGCGGTCTGGTTAAGGCCGGGCTTTTGGAGCCGTGGGATGAAAAAGGAGAAACAGAAGGATGAGATACGAAGAATTGACCATAGAGGGCCGCAACGCGGTGCTGGAGGCCTACCGCGCCGGAAAGACCATTGACAAGCTGTTCGTGCTGGACGGCTGCCAGGACGGCCCGGTGCGCACCATTGTGCGGGAGGCGAAAAAGCACGCCACCATTGTGAATTTTGTGGCAAAAGAGCGCCTGGACCAGATATCGGAGACCGGCAAGCACCAGGGCGTGATCGCCTACGCGGCGGCCTACGAGTACGCCGAGGTGGAGGATCTGTTAAAGCTGGCCGAGGAGAAGGGCGAACCGCCGTTTCTGATTCTGCTGGACGGCATCGAGGATCCCCATAACCTGGGCGCGATTATCCGTACCGCCAACCTGGCCGGAGCGCACGGGGTGATCATCCCCAAGCGCAGGGCCGTCGGCCTGACCGCCACGGTGGCCAAGACCTCGGCCGGCGCCCTGAACTACACCCCGGTGGCCAAGGTCACCAACCTGACCGCCACTATGGAGGATTTGAAGAAAAAGGGAATGTGGTTTGTGTGCGCGGACATGGGCGGCGAACTCATGTACCGCCTGAACTTAAAAGGCCCCATCGGCCTGGTGGTAGGAAATGAAGGCGAAGGCGTCGGCAAGCTGGTGAAAGAGCACTGCGACATGGTCGCCTCCATTCCGATGAAGGGGGATATTGATTCGTTGAATGCATCGGTTGCGGCGGGCGTTCTGGCGTATGAGATCGTGAGACAACGCTTGTCCTAAGGGGTACCCTTTGTCCTAAGGGGTACCAGGCAAAGCCTGGTGGATTCCTTAGGACGGCCAGCGAATTCCAGCAATCTCAACATC
>NZ_CABJCG010000018.1:0-32751 GCF_902364025.1 Enterocloster lavalensis | reverse complement strand
AAGCCTGGTGGATTCCTTAGGACGGCCAGCGAATTCCAGCAATCTCAACATCAGGGGTACCAGGCAAAGCCCGGTAGATTCCTTAGGACGGCCCTTGTCCTAAGGGGTACCAGGCAAAGCCCGGTAGATTCCTTAGTACAGCCAGCGAACCCCAGCAATAGGCAACCTCACCCCCATTTTCCCCCAACTACCTCTCCAACCCTCAGTAAAGGAGCAATGGTTTTATGAAGAAAAAAGCCATTTTAATACCCATAACCGCCCTCGCGCTTGCCGCCGGTTCCACCGGCTGCAGCGCGGGTGCCGCCCCAGGCGCCGGCGCCGCCGCGGAGTCATCCGCTGCCCCATCCCCCGCGGAGTCACCCTTTGCCGATCCCCAGCCCCTCGCCGATGCCGCCCAGCCCATCGTCATCGAGGACCAGGCGGTTCCGCTCTACAGCAAGCCGGCGGGCAGCTATGTGCGCACGCCCATCGCCTCCGGCACCGTGACCTACGAGAACAACCTGGCGCTGTTAGACGCCTCCAACATGGGCGAGGGCTACATTATGCTCAAATACCTGGGCAGCAACCCCAAGATCAAGGTGCAGATCACCAAGAGCGGGTCCACCACCTATACATACGATCTGAACAACAGCGGCGTGTACGAGGTGTTTCCACTGTCCGAGGGCAGCGGCTCCTACCAGGTGAAGGTCTTTGAAAATGTCTCGGGCAACCAGTATTCCCAGGCCTTCAGCCAGGATGTAAACGCCAACATTACCAACGAGTTTGGTCCGTTCCTGTACCCCAACCAGTACGTGAACTTCAACGCGGCCAGCGCCGCGGTTCAAACCGGAGCGGCGGTCTGCGCCGGGTCCGCTGATCAGGTGGCCGTGGTTGCGGACATCTACAACTATGTGATCACCAACATCACCTACGACACGGCCAAGGCGGCCTCCGTCCAGTCCGGCTACCTGCCCAACGTGGACGTGGTGCTGGCCCAGAAAAAGGGAATCTGCTTCGACTACGCGGCTCTGATGACAGCCATGCTGCGCTCCCAGGACATTCCCACCAAGCTGGTGGTGGGTTACACCGGGAACCTGTACCACGCCTGGATCAACGTGTATCTGGACGGACAGGGCTGGGTGGACAATGTGATCTATTTCGACGGCCACGACTGGAAGCTCATGGACCCCACCTTTGCATCAAACGGGAACCAGAGCGAGGAGATCATGAAGTACATCGGCAACGGCTCCAACTATCAGGGCAAGTACAGTTATTGACGATCAGGAGGACATCGGGGCGAGTATGAAAAAGCCAGAAAAACCTTACCAATATTCCTATCAGGAGCTGTCGGCCTTCTGCCTGCAGATTGGCCTTCTGCTGGAGGCAGCCGTGCCTCTGGACGAAGGCCTGGCCATCATGGCCGAGGACGCGGGCTGCGAGGACGAGAAACAGCTTTTACTCTACATGGCCGAGGGCGCGGAGCTGGGAGACCCGTTCTTCAAAGTGCTGGAGGACGCGGGTACATTTCCCCTCTATGTGGTGCGCATGGCCAAGCTGGGCCAGCAGTCCGGTACCCTGGACCAGATGATGAAGTCCCTTTCAGACTACTATGAAAAGGAGTACCGGCTGCTGGTCAATGTGAAGAACGCGCTGACCTACCCCATCATGATGGTGGTTATGCTGCTGGTGGTGCTGTTCGTGCTGTTCTCGAAGGTGATGCCGGTCTTTGACCAGGTGTACGAGCAGCTGGGCGCGAAAATGTCCCCGGCGGCCAGGTCGGCCATCCGGCTGGGCGGCCTGTTCAGCGGCGCCGCTCTGATCGCGGCCGCGGTGATCGCTCTGGCCGTGTTCGGAATCTGGGCTGCGTCCCGGTTCGGACACCGGATTTCCCTGGTGGACAAGATGGTAAATTATGTAAAATGTCACAGCCGCATCGCCCTTGCCATTGCAAACCGCCGGTTCACCTCCGTGCTGGCGCTCACGTTGAAGAGCGGCATGGAGTTTGAGAAGGGGCTGGAGCTGGCGGGCGAGCTGGTGGACAACGGCAAGGTGGCCGCGCAGATTGAGAAGTGCGGCCGGACTCTGGAGACCGGAGCCAGCTATTACCAGGCGATGAAGGATACCGGGCTGTTTTCCGGCTTCTACGTGCAGATGATCAAGGTGGGAAGCCGCAGTGGCCGTCTGGACGCGGTGATGGAGGAGATATCCGAGGACTTCGAGCAGGCGGCGGACCAGTCCATGGACAACATGCTGGCCCGGTTTGAGCCCACCATCGTGGCGGTGCTGGCCGTCTCCGTGGGCCTGGTGCTCCTGTCGGTGATGCTGCCCCTTGTGGGCGTGCTGGCCGCGATCGGATGAGGACGTTATAGATGAGAGTTGACAGAAGAAGCAGACGAAGAAAAAGCCAGACGAAGGGCTACCTGCTATCCGCAGCGGCCCTTCTGCTCCTTGTGGGCGTATTTGCGGTGGGCGCGCTCTCCTTTGCGGGGAAGGCCGGCCAAAAGGGGGAGGAATCCCTGCGCCGGGCGGTGACCAGGGCTTCGGTCCAGTGTTACGCCATCGAGGGGCGCTATCCGCCCAGCGTGGAGTATCTGGAGGAGAATTACGGGGTCCGCATTGACCGGGACCGCTACAATGTATTTTACAACGGCTTCGCATCCAATGTGATGCCGGAGATTGTCATCAATCCCATTGAGGAAGAGGAGGCGCGCAGATGAACCGGACGGCGGCGAGAAGAAGCAACAAAATGAACGTGCTTTTCACCGGCCTGCTGTTCCTGGTGTTCGTCCTGTGCGCCCTTTTTACCGTGCTCATCGGCAGCCGGGTGTACGAGAACATCACGGCGCGCAGCAACCGGAATTTCACCGGAACCACGGCCCTCAGCTACATCGCCAACAAGGTGCGCCAGGGCGACCGGGAGGGCATGGTGGAGGTGCGGGAAATAGACGGCGTGCCGGTGCTGGTCCTGGGCCAGGATCTGAACGATACCCGCTATGAGACCTGGATTTACTATCAGGACGGCTGGGTGAGAGAATTGTTCTCCAACCCGGAGAGCGGCCTGGGGTTGAAGGACGGCCTGGATATTCTGGAGTGCTCGGGACTTGACGTGTCCCTCTCGGACCGTCTGCTGACCATCCGCACTCTGGGAGAGGGCGGAGGCAGCCTGAGGCTGTATTTGAGAAGCGGAGGTGTCTGGGAAAATGAGTGGTAGGCGTGGATCCGGCTCCGGGCCGTTTCTGATGGAAATGATCCTGGTGAGCGGATTTTTTATCATATGCGCGGCCCTGTGCGTGACCGTGTTTGTCAAGGCCGATTCTACCAGCCGCAGGGCCAGGGATATCAACCAGGCGGTGCTGGCGGCGGAGACTCTGGCCGAGGAGATTAAGGCGGGCCAGGTGGAAACACTGGGAGACGGCCTGCCCATGCCGGACCGGGATTTCAGCGGATTTCTGGCCCAGTGGGAAAACGACGGGCAGAGAGCGCGCCGGGAGTTGATTTCCCAGGCTGAGGACTTTCACAGCTACGCGCCGGTGTGGGACGAGGACTGGAACCGCTACCCGGACGCCGGAGCGCTGGCGGCGGCCGGAAAAGAGACCGCCTACGCCGCGCAGGTGCTCTGCGGCACGGTGGACCACATGCAGATGACGCAGATCGTGATCATGCGCTATGGAGCGCGGGACAAGGGAACGGTGCTGTACGCGTTGAACGCGGATCAGTATATCAAACCATAACAGAGAAAAGGCGGGATTTGACAGATGGCGAGGGAATCGGGCGGAGGAAAAGTGAATATCGGAGCGGCTTCCCTGGTGCTGATCTTTATCGTGCTCTGCCTGGCCACCTTCGGGCTGCTCTCCCTGAGCAGCGCCAAAGGCGACTTGAGTCTGGCGGAGCGCCAGGCGGAGGCGGTGAGCGCCTACTATGAGGCGGACAGCAAGGGGCAGGAGTGGGTGCGCCAGGTGGACGCGGTGCTGCAGGAGGAGATGGGACATTCCGACGACTCGTCCTCAGCCAGCGATTCCGTCAAGGCGCGTCTGGGAGGCATTTACCATCAGGAAGAGGGAATGGTGGTCGCGGACATTCCCATGGAGCGGGGCCAGTCCCTGCGCATCGAGCTGACGCTGGTCTGCGGCGAGGGTATGCGCTATCAGATCCATTCCTGGTACGTGTACGACAGCGGCCAGTATGAGATCGACAATTCGATGCCGGTGTGGGACGGGAGTTCCGGGGCTTAACGGGCGTTTGATCATCCACCCGGCGCCTCCCGGGGCTGGTTGCGGTACCGGTATTGGCGCGGGGATATGCAAAATTTGATGTAAAAGGAGCAGACTAGAACCATGAATGTAAAGGAATTGCTGACAACGGCGGTGGAGCAGGATGCGGCGGACATTTTCCTGGTACCCGGCATGCCGTTTTCCTACAAAATCGGCGGCCGGATCATTTACCAGGGCCAGGAAAAGATCATGCCGGAGGAGATGGACCGCATGATCACGCAGATTTACGAGCTGGCGAAGAACCGCGATATGGCCAAGGTGCGGGAGCATGGGGACGACGATTTCTCCTTTGCCATTCCCGGCGTTTCGCGGTTCCGCGCCAACATTTTCCGACAGAGGGGGTCTCTGGCCGGGATCATCCGCGTGGTGCGTTTTGAGCTGCCCGATCCGGAAGCCCTGCACCTGCCGAAAATGATCATCGACGTGGCCAGGATGACCAAAGGAATGGTGCTGGTGACCGGTCCCGCGGGAAGCGGAAAGAGCACTACCCTGGCCTGCATCATCGACGAGATCAACCAGACGAGAAACGCCCACGTGATCACCCTGGAGGACCCCATCGAGTATCTTCACCGGCATAAAATGAGCGTTGTGACCCAGCGTGAGATCGTCACGGACACGGACAGCTATCTGACCGGCCTGCGCGCCTCCCTGCGCCAGGCGCCGGACGTGATACTTCTGGGGGAGATGCGGGACCATGAGACTATCAGTACGGCTATGACGGCGGCGGAGACGGGCCATCTGATCCTGTCCACCCTGCACACCATCGGCGCGGCCAACACCATCGACCGCGTGATCGACGCATTTCCGCCCGGTCAGCAGCAGCAGATTCGCACCCAGCTCTCCATGGTGCTGGACGCAGTGATCTCCCAGCAGCTGATCCCCACCCTGGACGGCGGCGTGCAGCCTGCGTTTGAGGTGATGTTTTTGAACAACGCCATCCGCAATATGATTCGGGAATCCAAGATTCACCAGATCGATGGCGTGATCGCCACCTCCCAGGGCGAGGGTATGATTTCCATGGACAACAGCATCATCAGCCTGTACCGTAAGGGCGCTATTTCCCGCGAAAACGCCATCGCCTACAGCAGCAACAGCGAGCTGATGGCGAAAAAGCTGGACCGTTAGACGCTAAAACTTATGGCCCGGCGCGCCGGGGCTGCATATAATGAGGAGAAATGGAGCAACCTGAACACTGTAAGCATCGGGGAGCGCAAATGCGGGCAAACGGCCCGGGATCTGAGCCGCTTCCTGGGAAAGTGAGTGGAAGAATGAGAGTAGACAAGCGGAAAGTGGTAATCGTGGGCACCGGTATGGTAGGTATGAGCTACGCCTACAGTCTGTTGAACCAGTCGGTTTGCGACGAGCTGGTGCTGATCGACGTGAACAAGACGCGGGCAATCGGGGAAGCCATGGACTTGAACCACGGCCTGGCCTTCGCCAACGCCAGCATGACGATCTACGCGGGGGAGTACAGCGACTGCGCGGATGCGGACATCGTGGTGATCTGCGCCGGAGTGGCCCAGAAGCCGGGGGAGACCCGTCTGGACCTGTTGAAGCGCAACGCGCAGGTGTTCCGCTCCATCATCGATCCGGTGACCTCATCAGGCTTTAACGGGATATTCCTGGTGGCAACCAACCCGGTGGACATCATGACCAGGATCACCTGCGTGCTGTCCGGGTTCAACCCCAGGCGAGTGCTGGGCAGCGGCACGGCCCTGGATACGGCGCGCCTGCGTTATCTCCTGGGCGAATACCTGAAGGTGGATCCCAGAAACGTGCACGCCTACGTCATGGGCGAGCATGGCGACTCCGAGTTTGCACCCTGGAGCCAGGCGCTGTTGGCCACCAAGCCCATACTGGAGCTGTGCGGCGAGAACGACGCGGTCTGCCGGGAACGCCTGGTCCAGATCGAGGAGGAGGTGCGCACCGCGGCCTACAAGATCATAGAGGCCAAGAACGCCACCTACTATGGCATCGGTATGGCATTAACCCGGATCACCAAGGCGATTCTGGGAGACGAGCACAGCGTGCTTACCGTTTCGGCTATGATGCGCGGCGATTTCGGCCAGCGGGATGTGTTTGTGGGCGCGCCCTGCATCATCAATCAGAACGGCATCCAGAAGGTATTACCCCTGTCCCTGACCGACGAGGAGATGGAGAAAATGAACAAGTCCTGCGATACGCTGCGGGAAAGCTTCGAGGGGATTTTTTAGCAGAGAAGAGCTCCGGACAGGAGCTCTTTTTCTATGGAAGAAGCGCGGCGGGGAAACGCGGCGGAGGCTTATGCATCCTTTACCGGTATGATGCGGAACCCGTAGGGTGACCAGGTGTTGCCCAGCAGATACAGGGTGTAGCTCTGGCCCGGCTGTACCGTGAGGGAGGCGGTGGCGATGGGGCCGGAGAGCCACTCATAGCCGGAGTCCTCGGTCACATAGAAGCTGTAGGGGCCTGGTGGCAGCGTGCGGTAGGGGGTGGCCGCGCCGAAGGGGATCTGCTGGTGCAGTGGGATTCCGTCGGCGGTGTGGAGCGCAAAGGAGGAGTCCTCCATACTGACGTTCACGGTGCGCAGGCAGGCCTGATCCCGGGTATCCGGCGCGCAGGACTGGTCGATAAACTGCAGAAGATCCACGCCCTGACCGGCGGAGTCCACCAGCACTGCGGTGGAGTGGGCGTCCGGTGGGAAAATGAGCTCCTTCTCCAGCAGAAGGGCGTTGGAGGGGGACTCCTGCGTCAGCCTGACGCGGTGGGAACCCGCAGGAACCGCGTCATAGTCGGTCAGGCTGGAGAAAATGGAACCTGCGACCCGCGGGACGCGGTCCAGGGCAAGATTGACGGGAAATGGGGTGGATGCGGCGTTTAACAGGCGCGTCAGGCCGGTTCCGGAATAGGGAACGGCCATCCCCGGCATGGCGCCGGTATCATCCAGATAGGCCGCCGGCGTCTCATGGAAAAAGCCGTTGTTCTCATAATCGTTTAACAGATCGGACATTTGAATTCCTTTTAAATGAGCGTTTGTACAGTATATGACAGGGGGCGGCGGGAAAGTCGCGGGGGAGAAAACAAGTTTTGCCCCCAGGCGGCGCACTGCATGAACAATGGCCCTCAGGCTGCGCCGGCCCATCACATTCAAAAAGGGATTGGCCGCCGCCAATCCCCGAAGCAATCACGTTTTGAACTTTTTAAGATTCTTATAGTAGAGCGCCTTGTCGGACTCTTCCTCCACGAATTCGATCAAATCGCCGGCCGTGCATCCGAAAAACGCGCACAATTTGCAGATCAGATTGGCGTCGATTCTCTGAAATTCATCCCGGCAATAGCGGTTGAAATTGGCCCTTGGGATATCCAGGAAGCTGCACAGAGCATTTTTGCTGATATCCTTTTCCGCCAGCTGTTTCTCTATATTCAAGTGTAAGTATCCCATTTGCGCACCGCCTCTCTGATAAAATTATAGCCAAGAAAAAAATATCTAGTAATTCACTGTATAGTAAGTTACAATATAGTGAGTTACTAAATAGAGAGGTGAGGGTTTTATGTCAAAAGAAGGTTTTCAAAGTCTGATGAGAAAAATGGAGGAATTTGCCCGGGCAAACGACCGGATTTCCGTCCCGGAGCGCAGGCGGGCGGTTATAAGCCTGTACCGGCGGCTGCGGTGCGAGCTTGCGGGAGAAGCCAAAACCGGCGTCAGGGAAACAGGGGGTTCCGCCTCCATCCGAATCCTGGCAAAGGACGGGCTGATCGCGTGCGACGAGTCCGACGCGCTGTTGAAGCTGATGGCCATGGCTAATCTGCTTTGTGTCAAACGGGTTGGAAATCAGATTCAGATGGATCTGTGGTTTCGCTGCTGGGAGTGGAAAAAGAGAACATAGACGGTGATAGACACAAAAAAACCCTTGAGCAATCAAGGGTTTTTAAAAGCTGCTGACGGGAATCGGACCCGTGACCTCCGCACTACCAATGCGACGCTCTACCGACTGAGCCACAGCAGCTTGTTTCATTTGGTCGCTCTCGCGAACCTTGTATATATTATCATGGGGAATCAGATTTGTCAACAGCATTTTTAAAATATTTTTTAAATCCACCGGAACGGTGTCCGGTTCCGCCAGGGGGGATTAAGAAATAGTTGAAAAAAGTCCGGTCCCCGGGTATGATGAAAGATGACGAAAATCCTGTAAAAACAGAGAAGAATGACCGGAAAACGGACTGACAGGCGGGGGATAAAGAATGGAAGAACGGTGGAGTTATGTCTGCAATGGCACACTTGAAGGACAGGAAAAATTTGCGCAGCGCTTCCTTGACGAAGCTGCGGTAAGAGAGCAGCCGGCGGGGACCTATCTGTGCCGCCAGGGAGATCCTGCGGCCTGCCTGTATCTGCTGCTGGACGGCGTGGTGGAAAACAGCGTGATACTGGAGGACGGCAGGAAGAAGATCAATATGCTGTACACTGGAATGAGCCTGCTGGGAGTGTCGTGCCTGGACGAGGAGGTCTGCATGGTGAACCTGCGCTGCCTCACCAGGGTGAGAACCGCCAGAGTCCACCGGCAGGCGGTCCGGGCCTGGCCGCCGGAGATGCTGCTGCCGGTGGCAATGTGCCAGACCTACAAGATGCAGGGCGTGTACCGGCAGCTGCGGGAACAGGTGTTTCTGTCTACGGAGGAACACCTATTGAAAATACTGGAGGATTTGGAAGCGTCGGGAGCTCTCTCCGGGGAGTATGGGCTCAAACGGGTGAGCCATCAGCTCCTGGCCGATATGGCGGGACTCTCCAGAGTGCAGGTGTCCAACCTGATCGGCCGTCTGGCGTCCCGGTCTTTACTTTCCCGGACTCAGCTGGAAATGCTCCGGCTGGGCGGACAGGAGGTGAGAACCGATGGATGACGGGCAGTTTACTTATATGACGGCGGACTGGCTTCTGGGCCACGAGAAATTTATTGAGAAATTTCTGCAGACGGCGGAGATCCGTTTCCTGAAAAAGGGCGACATTCTGATCCGGCAGGGAGAGCCGGTGGATTATTTGTACCTGGTGCTGAAGGGATCGGTGGAATCCTACTTCGAGAATGAGAGCGGAAGGCAGAAGATCACCTCCATCTGCCAGCGGGGAGTTCTGGTTGGCCTGACCGGTTTAAACGGCTACATGGAACATCACACGATGCGCTGCCGCACCTCGGCGATTGTGGCGGTGGCGCCCAAGGAGACGGTCTACCAGTGGGACAGCGATATGCTGATGGCTCTGATCCAGATGCAGACGCGGAAAATGAAAACGGCATTTGCCCAGATGATCCACCAGGTGGCCCAGACCATTGAGGGGCGCATTCTGCGCCTGCTTCTGGAGGCGGCCAGCGAGGACGAGGCGAAGGAGTACGAAATTCCGGTGAACATCGTATTTTCCCGCCAGGAGATTGCCAGTATTGTGGGCTCCACCCGGGAGCGGGTGGGACAGGTGCTCAACGAGCTGCAGAATGAGAAGCTCCTTGAGATCGACGGCAGGGATATCTATTTTTACCCCTCTGCGCTGAGGCGGCGGCTGGAACAGCTCTGACGGCGTTTACATATGTTTGAATCCCCTCCGGGCAAAAATGTCCGGCGGGGATTTTTGAAATCCAGCGGAAATGCGAAAAACTTTACAGCTTTTGCCCGGAACATGCAGTATGATTCTTCCAGAAACGCCGGTGAGACGGCAAAATCAAAGGAGGAATCAAGAATCGTGAAGACGAGAGAACAAACGGTCCGGCCCGGGGGAACGGACACACAGCGGCCAGGAATCAGCGGCTTTGTGGCCCTGATTCTGTTTATCATGGTATTTTCGGGGGCACTGAAGGATGTGCCTGTGCTGAAAGCCCTGGATTTCAACAATATGATGGGGGCCTTCGGCGTGGTAAAGGGAGCGGAAGGAAACTTTCAGGGAGTGGGAGGCGTGGGAGCCAAGGACGGCTTCATGGTCGCTTTCGCCCAGCTGCCCCTCCTGATGCTGGCCATGGGGATTGTGGAGCTGGCCACCAGGTACCGGGCGCTTCTGGCGGCCAAGGTATTGTTTACCCCCATTCTGAAACCGCTTTTGGGCATACCGGGGGCTGCGGGCCTGACGCTGGTATCGTCCCTGAACAGCTCGGACGGCGGGGCGGTGATGACGGCGGACCTCTACGACCGGGGATATCTGACCCAGGACGAACGGACTATTTTCGTGGGATTCCAGTTCGCCGCCTCCGGCATGATCGTGGCGACGGTGACGCTGCTGGCCATGGCGCCCATGCTGGTGGTCTCTCCCATGTTCATCATGGGGATTCTGCTGCTCATGAAATTTGTCAACGGCAATCTGGTCCGCCTGGCGGTGAAGCGCAGGCCCTCGTCGGATGGGGAGAACCGGGACCAGCGCGCTGCGTAACCGATGTGAAGGCAAAACAAGGAGGAATGAATCGTGGAAGCAGAAAATACGGCAAAAAAATCGTTTGTGGAAATCTTTATGGAAGGGGCCTTTAAAGGGTGGAATATGGGAATCCGCTCCATGCTGACCGCCCTGGTTCTGGCCTATGCCCTGATGTATATGTTGAAGGCGTCCGGGGCTATGATTCTGTTGGAGCGGGTGTTCTCGCCGGTGATGGGACTGTTCTCCCTGCCGGGGGTGGCGATCACCGCGCTGGTGGCGGCGCTGATGAGCAAACCTGGCGGCGTGGCCACCGCGGTGGCCCTGTACACCCAGGGGGTGCTGACGGACGTCCAGGTGACGGTTATGTTCCCGGCCCTGGTGCTGATGGGCGGGCTGGTCAGCCAGTACGTGAGAGTGGTGGTGGTCAGCGGCACGGACAAGCGCAGGCATTCGCTTTTGATCGCCAGTACCATCGGCGTGGCGGTGCTGTCGATACCGCTGATGAATATTCTGCTGGGCATCATGCGCCGGTAAAAGAGAAAAGGAGGAGCAGCACATGATCGAACGGGAAGCCATAGCGAAACAGTTTTACATTGACGATCACGCGGTGATCTACGGTTTGCTGGCCAGGGCCGCGGACCAGTTGTATGGGGAGCGTGGGATGAAAGCCAGCGCCAGGGCCACGGTTCTTTACGCATCCGAGCGCGGCCGGAGAATGGCAAAGCGGGCGTCCAGGGACGGGTACCCTCTGACGCCTGCCGTATACCGGATTTACACGGAGTGGGCGGACGAGCAGAAGCGGATGAAGGTGGAAACGCTTCAGCTGTCGCCGAATTACCGGATGAACGGCACCTACTGCGTGTGGAATGAGACCTGGAAACAATATCATTTGGAAAAATATGGAGAAATCTATTGCACCTACGTGGACAAGACCATGGTGAAAGCGTTCAATCCCGGGAACGAGCTGATCATTCACAGCGCCCAGTCCCTGGGAGGGTCGGGCTGCGATTTTGAGTGGCCGGGGCTGTGTTATGAAAACGAGGAGGCGCTGAGAGCGGACGGGGCCTTAAAACAATCCAAGCGCCAGGTCGCGGTGAAGGATTTCCTGTACCACTGCGGACACACGGTTTCCGCCATGGGGCGGGGATATGCGCTGGAGCTGGGGCAGGAGGGATCGGACCGGATCGTGTGCCAGGCCCTGGAAGAATACTGCGCCCTGTTCGGCAGGGAGAAGGCGGAGGCCGTGATCCGGGAATCGGAACTTGATTTTGAGGAAATATAAAATGGAAACGTTGTAAAAAGGGGGAAATGGGAAGTGACGCAAGAGTACGGTAAGATTGCCAACGGGATCGTCCTGTGGCTGGCCTGTGCGCCGGGGGTGCTGTGGGTCTGCGCGGCGGCGGGAATATTCCTGAGGAGGAGTTTAAAGGATGGGGCCAGGATGGGGCTGACCAGGGAACAGATACGCAAGGGAATCCGGGGAGCTTCCATCGCCTCCGTCGGCCCCTGCCTGGTGATGCTCTCCTCCATGCTATCCCTGATGGTGATCACGGGCAGCCCTATTGCCTGGCTGAGGGTCAATGTGATCGGCGGGGGGGGTTATGAGATCATGGGGGCCAGCTTTGCGGCGGACGCCATGCACATCAAAATCGGCACCTCCCAGATGAGCGTGGACTACCTCTGCGTGGCCACCGTGGTGATGACCACGGGCTGTCTGGGCTGGATTCTTTTCGGCGCGCTGTTCAGCGACAAGATGGACAAAGTGAACCAGGTCATGGCCGGGGGAAGCAAGGCCATGATCCCCATTGTGGGAGCCTGCTGCGTGCTGGGCTGCTACAGCAACCTGGTGCTGGAGCGGGCCACGCCCTTTGGGCCGGGTACGGTGGCCGCGGTGAGCGCAGGCGCGCTGATGATTCTCATCCAGCTGGCGGCCAGGCGGTGGAAGAAGCGCTGGCTGAAGGATTGGGCCTTGTCCATTGCCATGATTGCGGGAATGATCGCCAGCATGGCGGTTCACTAGAGAGGGAGGTGTTTGGTTATGGATCGATCCGACGTCTACAATCACAGCTATATGCCGTATATCGTGAAATGGGGCAAGATCGTGTGCTGGGTCCTGCTGCCGCTGATTTATCTTCCCACCATCGCCCTGCTGGTGGTTTATGGGGCGAAAATGCCCCTTGACGCCACGGTCAACGGGATCATTGCCATTCTCTCCGCCAGTTTTGCGGTGTATCTGTCGGAGCCCCTTTCCGTTTTCCCGATTCTGGGAACTCCCGGGTTATACCTGATCTGCATCTCGGGCAATTCCAAGCAGATTCGGGTGCCGGCGGCCCTGATGGCTCAGGATGGGGCGGGGGTGGAACAGGGAACGCCGGAGGGAGGAATCATGTCCAGCATCGGCGTGGCGACCTCCATGTTCATCAGTATTCTGGTGATGACGGTCATGATTTTTATGGGGAAATGGATTCTGAGCGCGCTGCCGGACCCGGTGGTGGCCGCGCTGCCCATGCTGCTTCCGGCTCTGTTCGGAGCGCTTTTAGCCCAGCAGCTGATGAACCATCCCAGGCTGGGGGCGGCTGCCGTCGCGCTTGCGGCCGCGGTGCGCCTGGCCCAGATTCGGGGAATATTTGGAATTCTGCCCTTTGGCGGCGGATATGCGCCGATGTTGATCTGCGTGTTTGGAACCATTGGTCTGGCCAGAATCATGTACAAAATGGGCTGGCTGAAAGAAGATAGGAGATAGAGGATGAGTAAGACAATGAATATCAGTCGGATACTGGAACTGGTGGAGGAAAAGAAAGAACAGTTTATAACGCTCAGCGATGCGATCTGGGCCGTGCCGGAACTGGGGCTGGCGGAGCACCGGTCCGCAGGGCTGCTGATCCAGGCCCTGGAGCGGGAAGGATTTCAGGTGGAGCGCGGGATCGACGGCATTGAGACGGCATTTGTCGGGACATACGGCAGCGGCCGGCCGGTGATCGGGCTGTTGGCGGAGTACGACGCACTGCCGGGCCTGAGCCAGGAAGCCGCCTGCACGTCCCACAAACCATTGGCGGAGGGAGAGCCCGGGCACGGCTGCGGGCACAATGCGCTGGGAGCCGGTGTGGTTGCCGCCGCCGTGGCGGTAAAGGACTATTTAAAGGAATATCCCGGCGCAGGCACGGTGAAGGTGTTTGGCTGCCCCGGGGAGGAAGCCGGATGGTCGAAAATGTTTCTGGCCCGGGACGGCTATTTCAAGGATGTGGATGCCTGCTTTACCTGGCATCCGGGAAACTGCAATTCCGTCCAGGGCTACAGCTCCAACGCCAATATCTGCGTATATTTTACCTTCCGCGGGCGGAGCGCCCACGCGGCGGCGGCTCCCCATCTGGGGCGCAGCGCCCTGGACGCCTGCGAGCTGATGAATGTGGGCGTGAACTATCTGCGGGAGCATGTGCCCACAGAGGTGCGCATGCACTATGCCTACCAGAATGCAGGCGAGAAGGCCCCCAACGTGGTCCACGCCAACGCCTGCCTGAAATATTACATCCGCGCGCCCAAAATGGCTCTGGCCGTCCAGGTATTGGAGCGGGTGAAGGATGTGGCCAGAGGCGCGGCGCTGATGACCGGCACGGAGTGCGATATCAATGTGACCGCGGGAATGAGCGATTTCATCGCCAACGACGCGATCAGCCGCTTGTTTGTGGAGGCCTTCAATCTGGCCGGGCCGCCGCAGTTTGACGCGCAGGACGAGGCGCTGGCAAGGGCCTTCTGGGATCAGTATTCTGAAAATGAGAAGGCTGCCGGAATGATGCGGATCAACCTGTCGTATCCGGACGGGGAGAAGTTCCGGGACACACCCCTGGTAAAGGAAATCGGCCCCTATTTCCGAATCGACAAATATATGCCGGGTTCCACCGACGTGGGGGATGTGAGCTACGTGACGCCCACCGGCCAGCTCTGGGTGACCTGCTACGCCAACGGGACCCCGGGACATTCCTGGCAGGTGACCTCCCAGGTGGCCTCCTCCATCACCCACAAGGCGGTTGTGTGCGCCGCCAAGACGATGGCTCTGGCCACCGTGATGTCCTTTTTACGGCCGGACGTGGTGGAACAGGCAAGGGAAGAGCTGAAGCAGCGGACGGGCGGCGTCTACGTCTGTCCGGTGGAGCCGGGGAAGAAGCCGGTTATGCCGTAAAAGAATAAAGAGGATAAAAACAATCGCCCGCAGGCTGTGCCAGCGGTCCATTGCATCCAAACAATCGCCCGCAGGCTGCGCCAGCGGCCTATTGCATCCAAGGAAAGCGCCTTTGAGCGGCTAACGCTGCAAAAGGCGCTTTTTCGGCTGCCGGACATAAGCTGGCACGGCGAAACTTCCGGGATTCCTTGTTATTTCCCAACAAAAATGTTAAAATTTGTTTATACAATGACAGACAAGACGGGGAGGTAAACCGATGCGTGGAGAGAACAATACAAAGCGGGGTATGGTCCGCGGCAGCCTGTTTGAGACGGTGCTGCGGATTCTTCTGGAGCAGAGCGGGTTTTCACTGGTCCGGCCGGGGGCGGAACATGCGGGGAAGGTGCGCATGAACCGGGCGAATTTTGTGGAGCTGAAGGGCCGGGGCGGATGGCACCAGATCGACTGCCCCTTTGATTACGACGGCTTTATCCCCTTTTTATATCCGGTGCGGCTTCTGGGAGAGGCGAAGTTCCTGCAGAAAGAGGTGCAGAAGAACTCGATCCGCAGCTTCATCGGCGTGCTGAAAGATATACAGGAAAATTATTTTGTGGACGATTCCCTGACGGACTCCATGGTGCGGGGGCGCAGGATGGAGCTGGGAGCGTTTTTCGCAGCCAACGGGTTTAACCCGGAGGCGGAAAAGCTGGCCTACGCCCACGGAATCCGGACCATTTCCTACCGGAACAATCTGGCCATCGCGGATATCAAGGACCGGATTCTTCTGCTGGAGGAACAATACATATCCTCCGCCAAGCTCTCCGAGAGCGGCAGAGGCGGCCGGAAGGATTTTATGGAAAAATTCGAGATGGTGCTCAGAGGGGAGAAAACGGGCGAGGAGTTCGCCTGGGATTTTGACCTGCAGCCCAGCGCGGGTCAGGCGCTGGAGGAGCTGGGAGATTTCCTGCGGGAGATCCACACCAATTTTCTGGCCTCCACGGACACCGGGGTGCTGCTGCATTTCCTGGGGAAGGAACCCTTCCCGGAAGAACTGTTCGGCCAACGCGACGAGGCGCGCTGCCGGGTCCGCTATGTTCTGACGGGACAGGAGACCCGGTTTTATCTGGTATTTTCCGGGGACGAGCGGGAACGGCGGTTTTATTTTACTCCGCCGGACTCCCTGAGCGAGGCGGCGCTGTTCGGAGGAAATGTCCTGGATGAAAAGGAGCGCCATATGAAGGTACTGCACACCCAGATCATAATAAAAGGCCTCCGGCGCAGCCTGGACATCAAACTGGACCAGGACTGGCTGGAAGCCAGGCGTGAACTGAACATGACCCCGGAAACATTCTAAATACTGTGTACCGCAAGTCCCGGGCAGGAAACCTCAAAACACCCCCTGCACCAACAACATATAACACACCGTGCCCAGCGCAATACTTGCCAGGGTGTTCCCCTTCCACAGGTGCAGCACCACCACAAGAGCCACGCTGAAAAACTCCGGCAGCCCGTAAGGGTAAGCGAGCGGCGTGACGCCCTTCAGGCAGTAGACCACCAGCACGGCCATGATGGCGGCGGGCAGCACCGCGCCCAGATAGCGCACGATCCGCGGCACCTCCTTTTTGCCGCCGAAGAGCAGGAAGGGGAGCCAGCGGGTGGCCTGGGTGCAGAGGGCGCAGATGATCACAGTGATGAGTACATATTTTTCTGTCATAATGATGAATCCTCCATTTTCCGTTCAATGATCCGGCGGGAGATGAGCAGCACGCCCGCCACGGCCGCCAGGGCCGGCAGAATGAAGTTGGCCGAGCGGATCAGGGCCAGAAAGAAAATACCGCAGGCAAAGCCCGCCAGGGCCGGGATATGGGTTTTCGCGTGCTTCCACTGATCCACGCAGATGACCACGAACAGCGCGGTCATGGCGAAGTCGATGCCCGTGGAGTCGAAGGTGATGAGCTGCCCGGCCAGGGCGCCCAGGACGGAGCCCGCCACCCAGTAGCACTGGTCGAACAGGGAGACGAACAGCGTAGCCATGTCCCATTCCCGGTCCGTGAAGTCCCGGGGCCTGGCCATGGAACACAGCAGGGAGTAGGTCTCGTCGGTCAGGGAGAATACCATATAAGGATAGGCTTTTTTCATCTTTTTAAAGCGCTCGATAAAGGTCAGGCCGTAAAATGCGTGGCGGCTGTTGATGAACAGGGTCATCACCGCGGTGGTGACGAAGCTGAGTCCGCCGGTGAGAATGCCCACCAGGGCGAACTGCATGGAACCGGCGTAGACGCAGGCGCTGATGAGAAGGGCCCACAGAGGTCCCAGGCCCGCCTTCTGAAGCACCAGCCCGAAGGCGATGCCCAGAAACACATACCCCAGCATGATGGGGATGCTCTTGACAAATGCAAATTTTGCTGCTTTTTTCATAATAACTCCCGCTTTCTGTTTCAGCTTTTGACTGGAATATCCAGTGCGGCCGCCGGTATACCCGGAATATAGGCCGTAATTAGAAACAGTATAGCAAAATTTGCCATGAATTTCCACCGGATTTTTGTTCTGGGGGGACATGGGGCGGCCGGATCGGGGGTTTACAGCCCGGCGGCATTTGATATATAATAGCGGTCATGAGCAGATCCGGACAGTGAGGAATCGATCTATGAAGCAGTCGACAAAGAAAATGTTTTCGGGAATCGGCATCGCGGCCTTTGTAATGGTCGCGCTGGTTCTCGTGTATGCGGTTTTATTTTACCGCACGTCCCAGGCGAAGATGGTCAACACACTGGCTGAGATTTCCGATCAGAGCGCCAAGGTGGTCCGCCAGGAGGTCGAGAAGAACCAGATGATGCTGGAAAGTCTGGCGATCCTGCTGGCCCAGAATCCTTCCGGCGATATCCGGGAACTGGTGGGGGAGCTGACGGCGGTGGATCAGGCCAACAACTTCAAGCGCATGGGGATTGTCCGGGAGGACGGTACTGGCTACGCCACCGACGGCTCGGATGTGGACGCCAGGTCCACGCAGGTGGGGGAGCGCTTCAAAACGGCGTTTGCCGGCAGCGCGTTTGTGTCCGACCGGGTGCCCGACCTGATCGACGGGGAGCCGGTGACCGTGTACGGCGTGCCCTTCACCGCAGGGAATGGCGGCACGTATGCGCTGTTCGGCACGTATTCCACGGATTTTTACGAGGACAGTCTCTCGGTTTCCACCTTCGGCGGCAGCGGGTACAGCTACATTATCAAGGAGGACGGGGAATGCGTCAGCGGCTCCCGCAATCCGGCCAGCCTGGGGAATCTGGACAATTTTTATAAGGAGGTAAGCGCTATCTCCGACACCAACGCGCAGCAGATGGACCTGCTGCGGGAGGAGATCGCGGCCCACAAAAGCGGGTCCCTCCGGTACGAGCGGGAGGACGGACGGCGCTACGTCTACTACCAGCCCCTGGGGGTGAACCAGTGGTATCTGCTCAGCGTCGTCCCCTCCTGGGTGGTTGAGGAAAATGTCAACGGCATGTTGAGCCTGGCCTACACCATGATGGCCGCCTGTCTGGGTATACTGGCCCTGATGGCGTACCAGATCTGGATGATCAAGAAACGCTATTGGAAAAAAGTGGAAGATACGGCGCTGACGGACGCGGTCACCGGCCATGCCTCATTTGCCAAATTCCGCCTCGACGTGCAGGAAATCCTGTCCGGTTCCCGGGAAACGCCCTATGCGCTGGTCTGCTTTAACGTGCGCATGTTTCAGTACATCAACGACCTGCACGGCTTTGCCGAGGGCGACCGGATTTTGAGGGTGATTGCGGACTATTTAAGCGCCCACATCGGCAAGCAGGAGGCCTGCGCCCGCTTAAACGCGGACCGGTTCGCCGCCCTGTTGTCCTACCGGGACAAGGAACAGCTGCGGGAGCGCGTAAAGAACATGATCCACGGCATGGAGCGGCTGAACCGGAGCCAGATGGAGGAGATGGCCTATGACGTCCGGATGACCGCCGGAATCTATCAGATCGAGGACAAGACGGAGGTGCTCGACAAGATGCTGGACTGGGCCAAGGCGGCGCTTTCCAGGGAAAATATGGGGGCCATCGAGAACTGCGGCTTTTACGACACCGGAATCCGGGAGCGGATGGTTCGCCAGAAGGAGCTGGAGAACCATTTTGAGGAGGCGGTGAGCCAGAGACAGTTCGAGGTCTATTACCAGCCAAAATACGACGTGAAGGGCGGCCGCTTTTACGGCGCGGAGGCGCTGGTGCGCTGGAATTCTCCTGTAGAGGGTATGATTCCGCCGGGGGTGTTTGTACCGGTGTTTGAGAGCAACAGCATGATCATCCGGCTGGATGAGTACATTTTCGAGCAGGTGTGCCGCCAGATCCGGCAGTGGCTGGACCGCGGTTTTGTGGTGCAGCCGGTTTCCGTGAACATTTCCCGCCTCCACCTGTACCAGAAGGGGTTTGTGGAGCGCTATCTGGGCCTGATCCGCAGGTGGCACGTGCCGCCGGGGCTGGTGGAGCTGGAGCTGACGGAGACGGTGATGTTCGACAACGAGGAGCTGCTGGGGGAAACGCTGCAGGGCTTCCGGCGGGAGGGCGTGCCGATCCTGATGGACGATTTCGGCTCGGGATACTCCTCCATTCAGCTTCTGCGCAGCATGCCCATCGACAATCTGAAGATCGACAAGGGGCTGGTGGACGACTCCACCGAGCGGCCCAAGCTGCAGAAGATCCTCGCCAGCGTGATCGGCCTGGCCCAGTCCCTGAACATCCAGGTGACGGCCGAGGGGGTGGAGACCAAGGACCAGTACGATCTGCTCAAGCGCATGAACGTGGATTACATCCAGGGCTACTACTGCGCCAAGCCGATGCCATGCGGCGAATATGAGAAACTGGTGTATGAAAATACCGGCGGCCGGGAAGTATTTTAAAAAATTTCCCGGCCTCCCCTTTCCCGGAATGGAGAAATGTGCTATGATAGCAGGGTATACGCCTGTCCGCGCCGGGAATACAGCGGAGCAGGGAATCAGATAACGGAGGAACAGTTTATGGCAGAGAAAGATACCGTAATGGAAACTGAGGAGAAAGAAGTGGTTTCCAAAAACTTCATTGAGCAGGAGATCGACAAAGACCTGGCGAGCGGAGTATACAACCACGTCCAAACCCGTTTCCCACCGGAGCCCAACGGCTATTTGCACATTGGACACGCCAAGTCCATTTTGCTCAACTACGGCCTGGCCCAGAAGTACGGCGGGAAATTCAATCTGCGTTTTGACGATACCAATCCCACGAAGGAGAAAACCGAGTTCGTGGAGTCCATTATAGAGGATGTGAAGTGGCTGGGCGCCGACTTTGAGGACCGGCTGTTCTTCGCCTCCAACTACTTTGAGCAGATGTACGAGTGCGCGGTGATGCTGATCAAAAAGGGCAAGGCATTTGTCTGCGACCTCAGCGCCGACGAGATCAAGCAGTACCGCGGCGACTACAACACGCCCGGCAAGGAGAGCCCCTACCGGAACCGCAGCATCGAGGAGAATTTACAGCTCTTCGAGGAGATGAAGGAGGGGAAATACCAGGACGGCGCAAAGGTGCTGCGGGCCAAGATCGACATGGCCTCCCCCAACATTAACATGCGCGACCCGGTGATCTACCGCGTGGCCCGCATGTCCCACCACAACACCGGGGACAAGTGGTGCATCTACCCCATGTACGATTTCGCCCATCCTATCGAGGATGCCATCGAGAATATCACCCACTCCATCTGCACCCTGGAGTTCGAGGATCACAGACCGCTGTACGACTGGGTGGTGAAAGAGTGCGAATTTGAGAATCCGCCCCGCCAGATCGAGTTTGCCAAGCTGTACCTGACCAATGTGGTCACGGGCAAGCGCTACATCAAGAAGCTGGTGGAGGACAAGATCGTGGACGGCTGGGACGATCCGCGTCTGGTTTCCATCGCTGCCCTGCGCAGAAGGGGCTACACGCCGGAGTCCATCCGCATGTTCGTGGACCTGGTGGGCGTTTCCAAGGCCAACAGCTCCGTGGACTACGCTATGCTGGAATACTGTATCCGCGAGGATTTGAAGCTGAAAAAGGCCAGAATGATGGCGGTTCTGGACCCGGTGAAGCTGGTGATCGACAACTATCCCGAGGGCCAGGTGGAGGAGCTTGAGATTCCCAACAACCTGGAGAACCCGGAGCTCGGTAGCCGTTTGGTGCCCTTTAGCCGCGAGGTGTACATCGAGCGGGAGGACTTCATGGAGGAGCCGCCCAGGAAATATTTCCGCATGTTCCCGGGCAACGAGGTGCGTCTCATGGGCGCTTACTTCGTGAAATGCACGGGCTGCGAGAAGGACGAGAACGGCAACGTGACCGTGGTGCACGGCACCTATGATCCCGAGACCAAGAGCGGTTCCGGTTTCGAGGGCCGCAAGGTAAAGGGTACGATCCACTGGGTTGCGGTGCCCACCGCAAAGCAGGTGGAGTGCCGTCTGTACGAGAACATCGTGGACGAGGAGAAGGGCAAGCTGAACGAGGACGGTTCCCTCAACTTAAATCCCAACTCCCTGGTCGTGCTCAAGGAGTGCTATGTGGAGCCGGAGCTGGCAAAGGCTCAAGCCTACGACAGCTTCCAGTTTGTGCGCAACGGCTATTTCTGTGCGGACTGCAAGGACAGCACGCCGGAGAAGCCCGTGTTCAACCGGATCGTATCCCTTAAGAGCTCCTTCAAGCTGCCCAAATAACCAGAAAAACCAGCAATAACCCGCAGGCTGCGCCGGCGGGGCGTCACATTGAAAGAGAACCCGGCGGAAGCTTCGCTCGCAACGCGCAGAGCTGCCGCCGGTTTTTGCGTTGGGAGGAGGAAAAAAATGGAATTGATGGTGCCGCTCTACGCCCAGGACAAGCGCCCGCTGTACGAGCAGATTTATCAGTATATCAAGGATGAGATACGGGGCGGACGCCTGACGGCTGGGAGCCGCCTGCCCTCCACACGGGTACTGGCGGACAATTTGAAGGTCAGCCGCAGCACCACCCAGATGGCTTATGAACAGCTTTTGTCCGAGGGGTATATTGAGGCGGTGCCCTGCAGAGGTTATTTTGTGGCAGGCATCGAGGAGCTGGTGGAGGTGAAGGGCCAGGAGACGGGGAGTTTTGTGCCGGAGCCTGCGGGGAGCCGCGAGCAGTACCGGGTGGATTTCTCACCCCGGGGCATTGATCTGGACAGCTTTCCCTTCAATACCTGGCGGAAGATCAGCAAAAATACCCTGGTGGACGACAATAAGGAGATGTTTGCGGGCGGAGATCCCCAGGGAGAGCGGTCCCTGCGGGCGGCCATCGGCAGTTACCTGCACTCGGCACGGGGAGTCAACGTGAGGCCGGAGCAGATTATTATCGGCGCGGGCAGCGAGTACCTGTGGCTGCTGCTATCCCAGATTTTGGGAATGAATCACAAGATCGCCATGGAAAATCCCACCTACAAGCAGGCTTACCGGGTGTTTAACGGCATGGGTTACCCCGTGGCTCCGGTGGAGATGGACCGCTATGGGATGGATGTGGCCCAGCTGGAAAAAAGCGGCGCGGACGTGGCCTACGTCATGCCCGCCCACCAGTATCCCACGGGCATCGTGATGCCGGTGCGCCGCCGTCAGGAGCTTTTGGCCTGGGCCTGCGGCGGGGAGGGCAGGTATCTGATTGAGGACGATTACGACAGCGAGTTCCGCTACAAGGGAAAGCCCATACCGGCTCTTCAGGGCATGGACACGGCCGGGCGGGTGATCTACATCGGCACCTTCTCCAAATCCATCGCTCCGGCTATCCGCGTTGGTTTTCTGGTGCTGCCGCCCGCTATGGTGGCAGTTTACCGGCAGCGGGCGGGATTTTACGCCTCCACGGTGTCGCGGATCGATCAGAATATTCTGTACCAGTTCATCACAGAAGGCCATTATGAGCGGCATCTGAACCGGATGCGGGCGGTCTACAAGGGAAAGCACGACGCGCTGTTAGCCGGTCTGCGGGAATTGGAGGACCGGTTTGAGATACGCGGCGAGTACGCGGGACTGCACGTGCTCCTGACCCACAGGGGCGGCCTGGACGAGGAGGAGCTGGTGCGCAGGGCTGCGGATTTGGGGGTCAAGGTATACGGGATGTCCGGGTATTTTATCCACCCGGAGCACAGGTGCTGTCCCTCCACGGTGCTGCTGGGTTACGCCAGCCTGACCGAGGACGACATCCGCCTGGGGACCGGCCTTCTGCGGGAGGCCTGGGGAGCGTGACCGGGGGAAGCGGTGGATTGCAGCAATGACAGAGAGGACGGACAGATGATTCAGAAGAGACAGATTATAGCCGCGGCCGCGGGCGTGCTGCTGGGCTACGGCATATGGGCAGCCGCCCAGAATTTCGGAGGAACAGCGGACGGCGGGGCCGGGAACGCGGGATATGGAAGGATGGCGGACGCCGGAGGCGGAGCGGGGGCAGCCGGAAACACGGCGGCCGGGTCTGGCGGGCTGGGCGCGGATGGAACCGGCGTTGGCGCAGACGGAAGCGGATTAGCGGGGACAGGCCGGAGCGCAGACGGGAGCAGCGGCACGGATTTTTCCGCCCTATCCGAGGTGCCGGAATTAAACGAGCAGGAGCTGGCGGCAGTGCGGCGGCTGGCTGCGGCGGTGAAAAGCGGGAGTAAGGAGCGGATTGCCGCAGAGCTGCTGGCGGACGGCGACACGCTCAGCTGGCTTTATTATGAGACGTTTGGGGAGGAGCGGTACCGCTATGACGGGACGGAATTCAGGGCGGATCTGGCCGGAGAAGGGCTGGTGCTGACCGGCGCGGCCAGCGTTTTCTACGGAAGCTTCGGGGAAAACGGGCCGGAAGGCCGCTGCACAGCCTTGCAGGCGGTGGAGCTGGAAAAACCCCGATATGATTACTCGGAGGGAACCTGGAAGGACGGGCGCATGGACGGAGCCGGAGTCTCCGGCTACCGCTACTATCAGGGCCCGCCCCAGGGCGAAGCCGAGGAGGTCCGCAAAGAAGGACGGTTTGTGCGCGGCAAGATGGAGGGAACCATCACCTACCGGAACACCGGTTCCGACGGCGTGACAGCCACCTACACCATGGAGGTGAAGGAGGGCGTGACTCAGCCGGACGACCGCTGGATCCCGGGCCCGGAGGAGGGGATTTACCACCTGGAAGCCGACGACAATCCGGCCTACGCCTACGCCCTGACGGAGGAGGAGATGAAGCAGCCCCGGTGGGTGAATCTGCTGGTGTGGGATGTTGAGGAATGAGCGGAAAGGGCTCATTCCATCCGGCGATCGATCACAGTCTGCGCCAGCAGCCCGCTGCCTCCAACCAAAAACCCCCGTCTTTATAAAAAAGACGGGGGTCATGATTTTATGAGCTGATTCAGCGGTCCGCTCCGCGCTTTGCGGGCGGTAACCGAAATCTGCCGGTCTCTTCGCGGGTAAAGTATAGGTATCGTGAGGAACCGGCATTTCTTTTGCATAGAATACCATATTTTGGGGAAAATCAGATCGTATCTTCCTCGATGGTCACCTTCTCGGCGCCGGCGGTCTGGTCCGGTTCTGCGGGCTCTTCTGCGGGAGCAGGGTCTGCCGCCGGGGCTGCGGGAGCGGGCGTCTCCTCGGGAAGCGGTTTCTTCCAGGCGGGAATCCCATCGCTCTCTGTGCGGGAGTAGTCGAACAGATCGTCGTCGTCCACATAATCGTCGTCCAGGAAGCCTTCGTCCTCAAACAGCTCGGAGTCTTCCTCCTCGTCCTCATCCATCGCGTCCTCAAACTCGGAGCGCTTGTTCTTCACTGCGGTGAGTGCGATGTGGGCGGTGTCCACGGCTGCGGAGACGGCCTCGTGGGCGGTGTCGGAAATGACGGCCCCTGCGTCCTTCAGCACGTTTTTGGTGGCTTCCGCCATGTCCTTGGCAGCCAGCTTGAATTCATCCTTGCTGGCGTGAAGGGAAATATAATTGCGGTCGGTGCGGCGCGGGTCCACGGTGCGCTCCTCGCTGTCCTCGCAGGCTTCATCCTCTCCGTCCTCAAACTCACGGAAGTCCTTCTCAAGTTCACTGTGGAATGTTTTGTATCGAAGCGCGTAGGAGACGCTGGCCGCTACAGCGCCTGTGACTGCCGCGAATGCGACTAATTTTCCGAATCCCTTCTTAGCCATATTGAAAACCCCTTTCACTGTGATTCAGTCTTTATTATATTTACATTAGTATTATTGTAATACGAAAGCAGAAAAAAAGGAAGGGAATTGCAGGAAAATGTAAAAAAAAAATAAAAATCTAAGAAAATTAGCACTCAACTCTTGACAGTGCTAATAACTGGTGTTATAACATATGATGTGAGTAAATAAAGGGGTTGCACAAACCTGAAAAAGAAAAAACAGAACTGATTGCAAGGAGGAATTCATCATGAAGTTAGTACCGTTGTTTGACAAGGTAGTGTTAAAACAGTTAGTAGCGGAAGAGACCACTAAATCCGGTATCGTGCTTCCCGGAGCGGCAAAGGAGAAACCCCAGCAGGCGGAGGTAATCGCAGTTGGACCCGGCGGCGTGATCGAAGGCAAGGAAGTGACCATGCAGGTGAAAGTCGGCGATAAGGTTATCTATTCCAAGTATTCCGGCACCGAAGTGGAGATCGAGGACGACAAGTACGTGATCGTAAAGCAGAACGACATCCTGGCTGTTGTTGAATAATCCGTCAATCGTATCTGTTCAGTACCTTCACAGATACGAGCAAAAATCCATTTAAAATCGACTTCGTCGTTGGATTTTTGCCTGCAAGCTCAGGTTTTCATAGGGTCAGCGCAGCAAGTGCGCAGACCTGCTGAACAGTTACCGTCAATCATTCTAATAAATTTAAAATACGCGACATAGAAAACAATATTTGGAGGTAGATGAGTCATGGCAAAGAAGATTAAATATGGTGTGGACGCCCGCAAGGCGCTGGAGTCCGGTGTTAACCAGTTAGCAGATACCGTACGCGTTACCCTGGGACCGAAAGGCCGCAACGTTGTACTCGACAAGTCCTTCGGCGCTCCGCTGATCACCAACGACGGCGTTACCATTGCCAAGGAGATCGAGCTGGAAGATCCCTTTGAGAACATGGGCGCTCAGCTGATCAAGGAAGTTGCTTCCAAGACCAACGACGTTGCCGGAGACGGAACCACCACCGCTACGGTGCTGGCCCAGTCCATGGTGTGCGAGGGTATGAAGAACCTGGCTGCAGGCGCGAATCCCATCGGCCTGAGAAAGGGCATGAGAAAAGCCACCGACGCTGCGGTTGAGGCCATCAAAGAGATGAGCAAGCCCATTACCGGCAAAGAGCAGATTGCCAGAGTAGCCGCAATTTCCGCTTCCGACGACGAAGTTGGAACCATGGTAGCGGACGCGATGGAGAAGGTTTCCAAGGACGGCGTAATCACCATCGAGGAATCCAAGACCATGAAGACCGAGCTGGATATGGTGGAAGGCATGCAGTTTGACAGAGGTTACGTTTCCGCTTATATGTGCACCGACATGGATAAGATGGAAGCCAATCTGGACGATCCCTATATCCTGATCACCGACAAGAAGATTTCCAATATCCAGGAGATCCTGCCCCTGCTGGAGCAGATCGTTAAGACCGGCGCAAGACTGATGATTATCGCCGAGGACGTAGAGGGCGAGGCTCTGACCACCCTGATCGTCAACAAGCTGAGAGGCACCTTCAACGTAGTTGCGGTTAAGGCTCCGGGCTACGGCGACAGAAGAAAAGAGATGCTGCAGGATATCGCGATCCTGACCGGCGGCACCGTGATCTCCGACGAGGTTGGTCTGGATCTGAAGGAAGCCACCATGGATCAGCTGGGACGCGCAAAATCCGTTAAGGTTCAGAAGGAGAACACCATCATCGTTGACGGCTTTGGCGAGAAGAGCAACATCGACGCCAGAGTTGCCCAGATCCGCAAGCAGATCGAGGAGACCACCTCTGATTTCGACCGTGAGAAGCTGCAGGAGAGACTGGCGAAGCTGGCTGGCGGCGTTGCGGTAATCCGCGTTGGCGCTGCTACCGAGACCGAGATGAAGGAAGCCAAGCTGCGTATGGAGGACGCTCTTAACGCGACCAGAGCGGCTGTGGAAGAGGGAATTATCGCAGGCGGCGGCTCCGCTTACATCCATGCCGCAGGCAAGGTGAGCGAAGTTGTGGATAGCCTGGAAGGCGATGAGAAGACCGGCGCAAGACTGATCCTCAAGGCTCTGGAGTCTCCGTTGTTCCACATCGCAGCCAACGCAGGTCTGGAAGGCTCCGTGATTGTGAACAAAGTAAAGGAATCCCCCATCGGCACAGGATTCGACGCATACAAGGAAGAATATGTGGATATGATCGAAGCTGGCATTCTGGATCCCGCCAAGGTTACCAGAAGCGCTCTGCAGAACGCGACCAGCGTAGCTTCCACCCTGTTGACAACTGAGTCCGTAGTTGCTAATATTAAAGAAGCAGCACCTGCACCCGCAGGCGCACCGGACATGGGCGGAATGTACTAATCAGATAAAAACCATGATATCAGGGCGGCCCGGGAGCAGTAAGGCTCAACCGGGCCGCCCTTTTGTGGTTTTCTGGTCCGTGCCCAAGTCACAACATAAGAAGGAGAAATGCAAATGAACGACGACGCATACGCAGAATGGCTGGTAAAGCGCAAAGATCCGATCTACGCGATCCCTGTGAAGATTCTCATGGCGGTGCTGTGCCTGGTTTCCCTGCTGATCGCCATGCAGACCGCTTTTGGTGCGATCCTGTTGATCGCGGTTGGAATAGCCGCCTACTTTGTGTTTATCAACCTGAGCGTGGAATTCGAGTATTTGGTGGTGGAGGGGGATGTCTCCATTGACCGGATTCTGGCCCGCTCCCGCCGGAAAAAAGTCCTGGATTGTAAAAAAGAGGAAATTCAGATCGTGGCCCCCTCGGATTCCTATATGCTGAAGGACTACGAAAAGACCGGAATGAAGGTCAAGGATTGCACCTCCGGCCGCAACGAGTCCAAGACCTATGCGCTGATTTATCAGCAGGGCGCCGATTGCGTGAAGATCCTGTTTGAACCCAACGAAAAGATCCTGCGCGCACTGCGCCACAGCGTCCCCGGGAAACTGGTGAGGTGACGTTTCGTCTGAGACAATATTATAATAGGAAGAAAGTCCGTTCAACCGCGGTGTGATTTTGAGGTAACACGCGTGGGGGGACGGATTTTTTTGTTTGACTTGTGGTGGCGTATGAAAGAAGTATCAGGATTCTCAGAAAAGGTTAGAAAAAATAAGGATATCGTAAGTTTTATTTTAGCTTTTTTTATAAATGTAACCGGTTTGTAACCAGTATTTGGTATAGTAGAGTCAGTACATTGGATGATTGGATTTTTTGTGCGGTAAAAGTAAGAGAGGAGAACAAAAGTATGGAAAGACGAACAAGGCGCAGAGCGTTTGCCAGAAATGTCTATAGCGCTCAAAAGAGATTGTTGGCCTTCCTGCTGGCGGCAGCGATGATTCTGACCAATGTTGGCTCAGATCTCAGCGTGGCATTTGCCGGTACCAGTGAATCGGTGGTATTTGAACTGACCGGTTCTGAGTTGGTGCGCGCGGTTGAAGAGGCCATCGCCAGTGGCAATGAGGTGACAAGGGAGGATCTCGACTTTACCAACGGTAAGGTGGAACAGTTTGAGAAACTCTTTTTTGGAGAGGGAAAGCTATACGAAGCGTACCCTGAATTTGACGGGGGGGGGGGACATTAATTCTGAGCTGAGAATCTTTGTTCGCCTTCCGGAAGACGCCGACGATATGTACATGGTGACCGGCGATGAGGAAATCCTGTTCCTGTATATCAACAACGGGGACGGAACGATCCGCTGCTCCACCAACATTACCCGTACCGTTGACGGCGAAGAGAAAGTGAAGAAGACCAAGAGCGTTACGATCCGCAGCTACGAGTCCGCATTCGGCGATGAGGAAGTAAATATCATCCCGGATCAGCCGAAGCAGGATGTAAACGAAGCGACTTCTTCCACCGCAGATAAAGAAAACACAAATTCCAATAACTCCAATCAGACCAATGAAAATACGACTCCCGCGGAGAACCAGGGAGCCGGCGACGCGGCACAGGATGAGATTGATAAAGAAAACGCTGCCGCACCGGATCAGAATGTAACCGATGGCGGGAACGACGCTCAGGCGCCGCAGGAAGACGTTGTAGCACCTGATGGCGAGGCCCAGACACCGGACGCCGGCAATCAGGAGGAGAACGCTCCGGAAGCGGACGCACCGGATCAGGCGGCTGAGCCGGAAGGCGATACCGCAGAACCGGACGCAGCGGACGAACCTGAGGAAGCGGCAGAACCGGAAGGCGATACCGCAGAACCGGAAAAAGCAGCCGAGCCCGAGGACAACGCCGAGCCCATCGCTTCCGTGATCCGCCACTACGCACCGGTTGTAGCGGACAACGAGAACGGCGAAGCCGTTCCCGCGGACGATAGCCAGAAGGAGCAGGTTGCAGGTGTTCCGGACAGCGCAGACCAGGCGGAAGCTCCCAATGAGGATGCAGCCGTGGAAGCGCCGAAAGCGGAAGAGCCTAAGGTGGATGAGCCTGCGGCGGACGCACCGGCAGCTGGCGACACGGTAACAACCCCGGATGGAAATACAGCGGACGGCGCAGTGACCACTCCGGATGAAAACGGAAGCGGCGACGCGGCGGCCACTCCGGACGAGAATGGGACCGGCGATACGGCAACTACTCCGGACGGAAATGGAACCGGCGACGTGGCAGCTCCTCAGGAGCCCACAGACGAGACTCCTGCTCCTACACCGGATACCCCGGCAGCAGGAGAAGATCAGAACAACGGTCAGCCGGCCGGAACACCCGACGTGGATCAGCCTCAGGCACCGGAAGAAGAGCTGCCCAAGGAATCCGTGGTAACGGTTATCCCGCCCGCGACCCCGTCTGAGGGAACCGAGCAGAAACCGGAAGAGCAGAAGCCGGAAGACAATGTGTCGGCTGCCACCACCTCTGACCTGGTTGGAATGGGATACTGCAGCACGGCCAAGGCATACTCCGTGACATTAAACCAGCTGAAAGCGCTGGATGATTTTGAAGGATACAAAGTTACATATGATATCGCGCCCAAGGCCAGCGCCCGCATCGTGGACGGCCCCAGAGGCGTGGAAGAAGGCGGAACCTTAGTCTTCGGCGTCAAGAATCAGATCGGCTATGCCATCGAGGCGGTGGTTGTTAACGGCGAAGCGCTGGAAGCGGATTCTGTGACGGACAATGATGATGGGTCGCAGACTGCGTGGTACACGGTTGAGGAAGTGTACGAAGAGCAGGAAGTTGTGGTGACGATGACGGAGAGCGGCGAGCATCCCGAATTCTCCGCAACTCTTCCCATGAGCGATGGAACGATTATTCATCTGTATGCGGAGGAAGGCGTTCTTCCGGCAGGTGTGAAGGCTGAAGCCAGTGTTGTGACTGGAATTGAAGATGTTGTTAAGGCGAATGTGGAGGCTGAGGCTGAAGCGGCTGGGGAGCAGAAAGAAGTAGTTGCTTCCTTATCTTATAATATCGATCTTCTGGATAAAGACGGCCATAAGCTGGATGATCAGATTTGGAGCGGTTCGGTGCAGGTGACCTTTACTGGTGTTCCGGTTGAAAAGCACAGTAAGGAAGCGGATGTCATAGAGGTTATGTACGTCGAAACTACCAAAGAAGACGAAGCCCAGGCTAATGTGACCGCAGAAGATGTGATTGCCCTCGAAGCGGTTTCGGAACCAATAGAGGTTGCTGGGGAAGAGAGTGTGGCATCCGTAATGTTTGATGCGGAACATTTCTCGACATACACAGTTATTTTTACCAATAATAAAAATAAGACTAGAAGTGTTGAGATTTATGCGATCCTCGAAGACGGAACTAGGCTGGAAACAGAGCGCAGGAATTACAATTTCTCGAATAGTGATGCGATTTCTGTAGATAAGATTGCTTCCGAAGTCATAACCGGGATACCGGCAGAATACCGGTTAGCAAAGGTGACTTTAGACGATTCTAAAGGAACAGAGATTAAATGGCTGAGGTATACAACTGGAAATTATGGATCATTACAGTATAATGCATATGATCAAAAATATTCCTGGACCTGGGAAGCTGTTCCACAAAATGTAGGTATTAACTTTATTTATTCAGATGGAAAGGTTCAAGTAAAGTTTGATCTAAATGGTTTTTCAGGCGCAGAAATAAAGCCGATACAGGGATATGAGGATGCCATAATAACACTACCCGATGGAGAAGGAATTGAGCGTCCAGGTTATGTACTATTGGGCTGGTCCGATGAAGCTGATTCGAGTGCGGTTAGGACTGCAGCAAATGGAGGTTATGTTGGTTATTATCCATTGGGATCTAGCTATCAGATACCGTCTGGTGGATCCACGCTGTATGCGGCTTGGGCTCAGACCTCGGGAAATAAGTCGGGCAAGATTACAATCGCTATCAGAAAGGATGGCACTGTTCCGGATGAACCCTCAATTCAGAATGCCGACTATAAATATTTAGTAAAGGGTATGTCTGTCAATTTATTAGATTATATTAATCCGGCTCATACGGTAGCTGGTCCTGAAAAGGTAAAAGAAGTATTACAACCAAAGTTCTATGATTTTGTGGATAACTGGAATAGCCTAAACCGTTATTGGAACACTACCACACAATATGTGAAGTGGTATGTAGTTAAGGATCAGAGGAATGATAATGCCTGGCATATTGATGGCGTAATTCGTCAGTATGAAAATGTTTATTTGGATTATGACAGAAATAATGCCCCGGTAGGAGCTGCATATGGTTTGGCTCCGGATGGAGTGCAGTATAATAAAGGTGCAACTACAATCGTATCTGATCAGCACACATTAAAATGGCCTGGCCACGATTTCCTGGGGTGGAATACACAGAAAGATGGACGTGGTGTTTGGTATTATCCTGGCGATCAAATTGTAATGAATGATAATGTTACCCTTTATGCTCAGTGGGGAGAGAAAAATAGTATTGTTATTTACTATAAACCAGTTGGAGAGGGAACGGTAACAAATGATCAGGAGCGTTTGAATCCGGAAATTGGAGAGGCAGAGGGAGCAACTGCAGTTGCTAATATCGGCTATAAATTCGTTGGTTGGTATAGTGATAAAGACTGTTTGAATTTGCTGGATAAATCTCCGGAATTTAAGCCGGATCGGCCAGATAGCGGTTGGGTCGATAGGACTGTATTTTATGCAAAGTTTGAAATTGACACAGATCAGAAGTTTGACTACAAGGTGAACTTCTACATCAAAGGTAGCACGACACCGGTGCCTGGATTGGCCGCTCTGGAAGGAGAAGCGCCGGTCGGAGAGTTCAAGTGGACGAACGAAGCGAAGACAGCAACCGGCTACAAGCTGGTAACAAGTCCGGTACAGCCGACCAGTATGATTATCACAGCGGCAGGGCCGAACGTAAAGAACGTCTTCTATGAGATCGATGAGACGCAGAAGTTTGACTACAAGGTGAACTTCTACATCAAAGGTAGCACGACGCCGGTTCCCGGATTGGCCGCTCTGGAAGGAGAAGCGCCGGTCGGAGAGTTCAGCTGGACGAACGAAGCGAAGACGGCAACCGGCTACAAGCTGGTAACAAGTCCGGAACAGCCGACCAGCATGATTATCACGGCGGCAGGGCCGAACGTGAAGAACGTCTTCTATGAGATCGATGAGACGCAGAAGTTTGAGTATAAGGTGAACTTCTACATTGACGGAACCACGACACCGGTACCTGGATTAGCCGCTCTGGAAGGAGAAGCGCCGGTCGGAGAGTTCAGCTGGACGAACGAAGCGAAGACGGCAACCGGCTACAAGCTGGTAACAAGTCCGGAACAGCCGACCAGCATGATTATCACGGCGGCAGGGCCGAATGTGAAGAACGTCTTCTATGAGATCGATGAGACGCAGAAGTTTGAGTATAAGGT
>NZ_CABJCG010000017.1 GCF_902364025.1 Enterocloster lavalensis | reverse complement strand
GTACGCACGGTGGTGTGAGAGGACGGGAGCTAATCACTCCCTCCTACTCGATTCAATGGGCCCTGGCGCAGTTTGCCGGCGATTGTTTTATTGCCGTTATATTCCTCAGAGTGAAAATAGAGTAGTTTATCAGATACAGGGGACAAAAAGAAAATAGTTCAGAGACGGATTACTATTTGGGTGATTGCAGATGTTAAAATTCCTTATATTGGCACATATTTAATTCTTAAATTATGCAAAAGTACCAAAGGAGGAAATGCGTGTGAGAAAAAGTAACCGAAAACAGAAGCGATTATTGGCCAAGGCAGTCAGTTTGATTCTGACGGCCGCGATGGTGTCCCCAAATGTTGTTCCGTTGATCGCGTACGGCGCGCAGGCAGCCGGAAACCGTCCGCGCTACGTCTCATTTGGAAGACCGGAACCGTTGTCGTTAAAAGACATCGGGATTCAGGACCAGGATACAAATCCGGTAAACGAAAGCAGTGACGGGAACGGGGATCGTTCCGGGAACAGCAGCGGTTCTGAGCATGAAAATGGAATCGGAGGCGGTTCCGATCGCGAAGGAAATCATGAAGAGTCTGATGGCACCTCCGAAAACGGAACGGAGACCGGGAACGAAAGTGAAGCGGAAGGCGGAACTGAACATGAAGGCGGAACCGGGGGAGAGACCGGCTCCGGGAATGAAAGCGGAACCGAAAGTGGAACTGAGGGAGAAAGCGGCTCCGGAAATGAGAGCGGAACCGAGGGAGAGACCGGTTCCGGGAATGAAAGTGAAACCGGGGGAGAAAGCGGCTCCGGAAATGAGAGCGGAACCGAGGGAGAGACCGGCTCCGGAAATGAAAGCGGAACCGAAGGAGAAAGCGGCTCCGGAAACGAGAGCGAGACCGGGGGAGAAAGCGGCTCCGGAAACGAGAGCGAGACCGGGGGAGAAAGCGGTTCCGGAAACGAGAGTGGATCCGAGGGGGAAACCGGCTCCGAAAACGAGGATGAAACGGGAGGAGAAAACGGTTCCCAGACGGATGGCACGGAAGAGACCGATCCATCCGAAGAACCTGGAAATGCGGGCGGAAATGAAATAAAGGACCCCGAAATCATACCCGATCCCCAGCCTGAGCCGAAACCGGAGATCGTGCCTGAGCAGCCGGAACTGCCGTCCAAATTGCCGGAGGACATCGCATCTCCGTCCGAGGCTGAACTGCGCGCTCCGGAGATCTTTTATGAGGATATGATCGATGAGCCTGACGGGGAATTAGTCCAGTTTAATGATGCATACCGCACCTATGAGACCGGCGAAGGCTCCTATACTACAGTGATCGGCGGTTATTCCGGGCTGTACCTGGACGAGGACGGCAATATCGAGTCAATCAGCAATACGTTCCAGAACCTGGACTCCGACAAATTGATGGAGGCCCAGGATGAGGATAGACCGATTACCGCCAGGATGGCCTTGCTTCCCTCCGTGTACCGGAATGAGGCGGGACCTTACACTATAACAGTTCCGAAGCGGATGAACAGTGCAGGAATCACCATTACAAAAGATGAGTATACGCTGAAAATCCAACCGAAAGGCGGAGATTTTTCCAGGAGCATGGCTTCTGAAAACGCAATCCGATACAGCGACGTGTATGAAAATATTGATTTTCAATACACGCTGGTCGGAAACAGCCTAAAAGAGGATATCATTCTTCTGGAACCGACGGAACAAAATGTCTTTAAATACCATATCAGTGCCAATGGATTGAAGCTGGATCAGGACGGAAACCGCGTCATTGCCTATGATCGTAAAAAGAGCGAGCCGGTGTTCGTGGTCGAGGCTCCGGCTATGATCGATGCGGGCGGTGAGGCCAGCGACCGGATTAAGCTTAATTTTGCATCCGCAGACGGCCTCATGACTCTGACCGCAGATCAGGAGTGGCTGGAGGACACTGACCGGGAATATCCGGTGCGGATCGATCCCGGTCCCTTTGTGCTGACGCCCAGCGAATTTTTCTATGCAAATGTAGCAAGCGGCAGCCCGGATAAATATTTCGGCGACAATGGTAATTCCTATGTGGGTTACCACGATGCGCTTAAAAACTGCCGCGTATTTATGGCACTGGGGATGAACATCGCTTCTATCATGGGACAGGGAGGGATCGTAAGCGCAACCCTTTCCGTGGGAAGTCAGACCTGTAACGGTCAGGGACAGACTGCGCTCTGTGCTTACGCGCCTACAGTAAACTGGAACGCAACGACACTGACTTGGAAAACCATGCCCAACGAAGGCCAAATGGGGGAAGTCCTGGACCTGCAGTATGTGGAAACGCCCAATGGAATCCTGTCATTTGATGTGACCAAGGCAGTGGAAAAGTGGGTAACCGGTCAGGAGATTCAGGCCGGCTTTGCCCTGGCAGCCCAGGTGGAACCAAGCTCAGGGCATGAGGGAGAGGGCAAACAGATGCCCTACGAGACAATCTATAATAAGAGCAGTAGTATGTACGGCCCCAAGCTGGTCGTATCCTGGGAGGGAGAGCTTCCCAACACGGATTTCGCCACTATGGACATCAATGACCTCACTGCCGAGGTGGATGCGGTTGTGGAAAAGACCGGGGTAAACGGAAGAAACGCCTTAGCTGTTGTGGGACACGGAATTTCTCAGGCTGGTTCTGAGGTGAGCTATGAAGTGGTACCGGCGGATTATGAAACAGATAATCCTGCTGACGGCCCGGTAACCGCGGAAAACACTGCGGTGTATCCGGATTACGGTAAGGCCGCAGAGGAGGTTTCAAGCGGCCCGGTGGTAGTTTGCGAAAGCCCTGTAAAAGATGGAAACTGGCAGAGTTTTGCGCTGATACCGTCGGATGATATTGAACTTAACACCATTGTGCGGCTTGGCGTAAAGGCAGTCGGGCAAACCATCGAGACAGGCGAGGACGGGGAGCCGGAGCAGAGCGGCGAGGAAGCGGAGAGCGCTGTCATCTACACCGATGACTTTTTGCTCTACGACATTAAGCAGACCGATATTTTAACCCGCATTGCCCGGCATTACGGGGTGTCGGTCAATCAGCTGCGCACTGACAACCATATTGATTTCCAGTTGAATGAAGAAGGAAATATTCTGTTTATCCGTAATCCCGAGACAGATGAGGAATACACCTTCAAGCCGCCGGTTGGGTTGGAAAAATACCTGTTGGACAGCTATTTAAACGGCGTGGATTTCCGGCACCCCTTGAACGGTGAGCCCATCAATATGATTTCGGGCAACTTTTATATGAACCAGACGGATTCAGAATTGGAGGAGCTGGGAGGAGTATTCCGAATCGAACGCAGCTATAACTCCAAGACTCCATATTTCCGCTCTGAATTTGGCATGGGCTGGAACTCTCCCTGGGGAGAGCGGATTATGGTATTGCAGGATGGGACGATACTGTATACAGATGGGAGCGGACGCAGCCTGCAGTTCTCAAAACAGGAAGATGGCACCTATAAAGCGCCGGCCGGTTACAACATGGTGCTGACCCCGGTGGATTCCATTGATATCGCCGCGGTCGGCATGGATGATGAGACGCAGCCGGAAGAAAATACAGAACTTGAAAGCGGTGTGTTACGCGCTTCCGCCTCCAACGCGGATAAAAATTTTTCATCTGCCGCATACAAAGCGCTGGATGAAGATATCGAGACAGAAGATGGAGAGGGAATCCCGGACTCCATCGGCTGGGAGTTGGAAGATGCGCAGGGAAATGTCCGGGTATTCAATTTTATGGGTCTGCTTTACAGCGCCAGAGATCGAAAAGGAAACACCACGACTCTGAAATATGATGATGAGTATACTCTGGTGCAGGTGGTATCTCCATCCGGAAAAGTCTTTGATATTACCATGGACGAGGACGGCCGGATCACACAAATCGGGCTTCCGGACGGAAGAAGCCTGTCTTACGAGTACGATGAAGCGGGCGATCTGGTGAGAACTATCGATCCGGAAGGTTCGGACAGGCGCTATGAATATGATGACGCACACCACATGACAGCCTGGTACGACGAGAACGGTAGCCGGGTGGTTCTGAACGTTTACGACGGCGAGGGCCGGGTGACGGAGCAGACGGATGCAAACGGTAATACCTGTACCATAGAGTATGGTGACGGAGAAAATACGTTTACCGATAACCGGGGGAACGACACGGTTTATGTTTATGACGATCAGTATCGGATTACGCAAATCCAATATGCGGACGGAACCGTGGAAATCAGCGAGTATACGGCAGATAACGAATTGGCCTCCAAAACGGATGCCAATAGCGTAACAGTAAGCTTTCGTTACGACGAGTGGGGAAATGTTCTGTCAGAAATCCGACAGGATGGCAGCAGCGCGTCGTTTACCTACAATGAGCTCAATCTGCCCTTGACGGTAACGGATTACGAAGGAAATGTAACCACTTATACTTATGATGAAGTGGGAAATCTTCTCACAATGACCAACGGGGAGGGAGACACCACTTCCTATGCTTACGATGAATTAAACCGTCTGATTGCGATTACAGATGCCTGTAAAGGTGTGACAAGCTTTGTATACGAGGGGAACGAGGCGGTTCCGGTTGCCTGTACAGACGGAGAAGGACACCGCTGCACCTATGTTTACGATGAGATGAACCGCCTGCTGAAAGAGACGGACGGGGCGGGAAATACCACGATACATGTATACAACGCGAACGGTTGGGAGATTTCTACCACAGCGCCGGATGGCGGAGTGACCGCTTATGAATTTAGTCCAGCTGGAGAAGTAATCTCAACGACAGACGCGTTAGGGACAAAAACCGAATTCACCTACGATCCGATGCATAACATTTTGACCGGCGAAGATGCACTGGGCAACACCCTGACCTATGCCTATGACGGGAACTATAACAGGGTAAGCGAGACAAACGCCAAGGGGGATGTTACCGGTTATACATACGACATAAAAAACCGGCAGATCAAGATTACGGATGCGGTAGGAAATGAAATTTCCATGGAGCTGGATGGAAATGGAAATATTCTCACACAGACAGATCGAAGAGGAAACGCTACATCTCTTGCCTATGATCCGGTTTTGAACCTTCCTCTTTCCTTTACAGACCGCATGGGCGCAGTTACCGGCTATACTTACGACCGAAATGGTAATTTAACCGGGATTGCATATCCGGATGGAAGCGGCGTGTCATATTCCTATGACGGGGCAGGCAGAATGACGGCGATGACCTTGCAGAATGGAACTGTTACCCGCATGTCCTACGACGGCAATGGAAATATCGTCCGCCTGTCAGATGACGAGGATCGTGTATATAGCTATGCATATGACCATAACAACCGGCTGGTACGGGCCGTAGATCCGTTGGGCGGCGAGACCAGATTCTCCTACGATGCCGCAGGCCGCCAGATTCGGATGGAGAATGCCGCCGGCAATGGAACCGATTATACCTACGACGCAGTGGGGCGTTTGACGGAATTAAAGGATGCCCTAAACGGAACCGTTCAATACGAATATGATCTGGAAGGGAAGCTGTTAAAGACAACAGATCAGAACGGACACGCTGCTTCCTGGCGCTATAATGTGGTCGGGCAGGCGCTGGCTCAGGTGGACGCCGCAGGAAATATTACGGCTATGGAATACGACTCCCTGGGTAATGTAACAAAGGTAATCGATGCATTGAAGGGGGAGACAACCGCTCAAATGGATGCGTTAAGCCGTACCGTAAAGGTTACGGACGCTTTGGGCGGCATATATGAGTATACCTATGACGAAAATGGTAATCTCCTGAAAACAGTGCTGCCGGACGGCGATACGGTCTCCATGTCCTACGATAAGGAGAACCGGATGACCTATTATCGGGATGAGGCCAGTGTGATAACACGGTACGAGTACGATACAATGGGTCGCATTAGTAAGGCCCAGGATACCGCTGGGAACATTATGATTTATGAATATGACGCCAGCGGTAATCTGGTAAAACAGACTGATACCATTGGAAGGGAAGCAGTTTACGACTACGACGCATTTAACCGGTTGATTTCCGTGACAGGGACCGATGGAGCGACCACCACTTATGGTTATGACGTCCTGGACCGCCTGATTTCCGTGACCCAGGCGGATGGGACCGTCACCACCTATGAGTACGACGCGGTAGGCAACCTGATCAAAACCACAGAGCCGGGAGAGGCAGTCTATACCTATGCCTATGATGCAATCAACCGTCTGACCGGAAAGGTAAATCCGCTGGGAGCTTCCACCTCGTTCCAGTACGATGCCAAAGGAAATCTGACTTCCAGCACGGACGGAGAAGGAAACACCACATCCTACGCCTACGATGCGCTGGATCGTCTGACCACCCTGACGGATGGGCGCGGCAACAGCACGGCGTATGAGTATGATGAGTTATCCCGTCTATTGTCCTATACTACGCCGGAACAAAATAAGCTTGAGTACCGCTACGATGCGCTCAGCAGGCTGGTAAAAGCAAAAGATCCCAACGGACTGATTACAGAATATCAGTACGATTCCATGGGGAATCTGACCCAGTCCATTTCCCCGAAGGGGGCAAAGACTGCCTATACCTACGACAAACACGATGAACTGACCAGCGTCACCGATGCAGCGGGTAATGTAACCCAATATGAAGTAGATCCAAACCGAAGAGTGACAAAGCTGATCCAGAAAAATGGCGGGGTTTACCAGTATACCTATGATCCGGTACACCGGCTGACCGGCATTGAGACGCCTTTGGGCCTGGAACAGAGCTTTACTTACGACGCGGCGGATAATATCGTGGAGGCGACGGACAATTTAAACCGTACCACAAGCTACGAATACGATATTATGCACCGGATGACGAAATCAACCAATCCGGCAGGAGGCGTCACGGCCTTCGGCTACGATATCCGCGGCAACCAAAACCAGATGACCAACGCCATGGGCCATACCTGGAATTATCAGTATGATCTGGTAGATCAGCTGACAAAGAGCGTGGATCCGGAAGGAAAGGCGACGGAGGCCGTTTACGATCTGGTAGGAAATCTGACCAGTATCACGACCCCGGGACAGCGGACGACCCGCTATGGCTACGATCAGAATTACAATAGGATCTCCATGACTGATCCCAAGGGATACGAGTACCAGCATTCCTTTGATAAAGACAACCGGCAGATCGGATCCAAGGACCCGTTAAATCAGACAGAGGCCGTACAGTATGACGCGGGAGGCCGGATTACAAGTCTGACGGATAAGATGGGCCTGAGCCAGGAATTTACCTACGATAACCATGGAAACGTGCTGACCAGCAAAGCCACAAGCGGCCTGATCACCCAGTTCCAGTACGACATTCTGGACAACCTGACCCAGGTGACGGATCCCATGGGAAATGTGACGTCCTACGCCTATGATGTGATGGGAAATCTGACATCCATGACCGATGCCAAGCTGCGGGTGACGGAGTACACCTATGACCTGGAAGGGAATATGACGTCTCTGACCAGTCCTATGGGACGGACAGAACAGTATATTTACGATGCGGCCGGGCGTATGACCCAGAGAATCACCCCGGTGGGAAATACCATCCGCTATGACTACAACACCTTAAATGAATTGGTGGATAAACAATACGCGGATGCAGCGGGAGAAGAGGCGGATCATCCGGCGCGGTTCGTCTATAACCAGATGGGCCAGCGGATTGCCATGGAGGACATCACGGGAGAAAGCGGCTATACTTACGACTCTTTAGGCAGGCTTAGATCCGCAGAAAACGGCTCCGGCAAAACAGTGGAATACGTCTACGACGAGGCGGACAACCTGAAGGGGATTTTGTACCCGGACGGAAAGAGCGTACTGTACGAGTACGACAAGAATGACAATATTACAAAGCTGACGGACCGGGACGGCCGGGAGACCACGTTTGATTATGATCCGTTAAACCGGCTGACAAAGGTGGTGCGGGCGGATGGAAGCGTTAGCAGCTATACCTACAACGCCCGGAATCAGGTGGTGGAAGTGGAAAACCTCTGCGTTTGCGGCTTCCTGATCAGCGATTATCAGTATACTTACGACGATGGCGGCTTGATTATCGGGGAGACGGCCAAGGAATGCCTGTTTACGTCCGACAAGGACTACGGCCACCAGGGCGGACCGCTGGACGATTGCGCTCACTCGGAGGAGAATCCCTGGAATAACCAGAACCCGGAGTGGGAGACCACCCAAAGGACCTTTACTTATGACGATAACGGCCAGCTGGTCAAATGCTTTGAGAGTAAAGGAACCTTTGAGAAATACACCTATACCTATCAGTACGATGAGGCGGGCAATCGGACGCTGGCGATGAAACAGAAGGCATTTACCCTTCAACAGCCGGAAAAGGGATTCTATACATACAACGACGATAACCAGATGGTGGGAGCTGTCATTACGGTGGGGAATTTGACAAAACAGTATACCTTCACCTACGATGCCAACGGCAATCTGACCGCGGAGTGCTTTATGAACTGTGCGGAAGTCAGCTATCAGTATGATACGGAAAATCGTCTGACAGCGGTAAAGGATCCGCAAAAGCTGCTGATGGCGGCCGCCTATGACGGGGACGGAAACCGGGCCTTCCAGCTCAACTACAACCCGGAAGCGGTATGCGGCTATGGAAAAAATGTCAGCGGCGAGATATACATGCCGGAAAACAGCAAGAATGAGGATGGCAGTCTGACAGCCGAAGGCGAGCTGTTCAGCTATATCTGTTCGGCGACCGGAAGAGCCTACGATCTGACGGAGTACGTGAATGATACCAACCGCCGCTACACGGAGGTATTGACTGCGTATACGGTAAACAGCCAGGCCACGGAGTCCTACAGTTACGCGGGAAATATGAGAATTTCCCGGAATAATATCTGGACCGAGGCTAGGGGTGTGGTATGCGACCAGACCAGTTATTATCTGTACGATGGCCGTGGAAGCGTGACGGCGAATACATGGTACAACGGAATGGTGACAAATGTGTACCAGTACGATCCTTATGGACAGGTGACGCTGGGAAGCACGGCTCATACAGATTTCTATGGCTATAATGCAGAGAGCTACAACCCGAACACCGGGCTTGAATATCTGCGCGCAAGATACTATAATCCAAATAAGGGAAGATTTTTCCAGGAGGACACGTACCTTGGCAATATTATAAATCCGTTGACGTTGAACCGGTATGCGTATGTGGTGAATAGTCCGCTGAATTATGTGGATCCCAGCGGATATGATCCGCGGGATGCGTGGGATCGGCCAGATAACCATATTCCGGATAATCCGGAGCAGTTGGGAAGTTTCTGGAACACATGGTCGTTCCTTTACGGACAAGCGGACTCAACAGATCTGAAATGGCGCTTGATTGATCTGAAAGATTATTATTTTGGGGCATATGGCGCAAAGGTCATGGAAGGACGCGGAAGTGCATATTGGAATGATTTGGGTCAAAAGGCACTAGCATTGAGTGAAACCCAGAAAAACCAGCTTGATCAGGCAGTCCAGGAGATAGCTGCTATAACTGCCGAGAGAACTGCGGACTGCATTCAAACAAAGGACTTTATCAAGGGACTAAAATATGGCTTTACTATAATAAATGATGGAATGAGCAGTCAGAATATTTACGCGGGCGAGGCGGGTCACCAATTTTATTTAAGCACAAAAAAAGATGTGGAGTATGATAATTGGTTTGATGCGGGCACGCAGGTAGCGGTATGGGTCAGTGCAGTAAACTACGCACAAATAATTATTTCTACACTGGGATCCTTCGGAGCATTTAATTCAGATATCCTAAAACCATCACCCAAAGAAGCATTGGTAATGGACTCCTCTGGCAATGTATATACAATGGATGTAGCAGATGGTGTGCCGGCTACAGCGGAAAAAGTAGCGATTATAATGCAGATGGGAGGAGAGAAGCCAGGGGATAATGAGGGGGATTCTGATTCTAAAATACCGCAGAAAGCTAAAGAGGCTTTGGATAAAATTGACAAAGATCCTGATTCTTATTTGGAAGATTATAATGGTAATTATCCATTTAGAGATCAACCCAATAAGGCTAAAGGAGAGACCAAAATCCCTAATCCCAATGTTGCCACGTATACGGAATGGGATATTAACCCCTATAAATATGGACAAAATAGAGGTACGGAAAGAATTGTAACAGGGTCGGATGGCTCGGCATGGTATACGCCAGATCACTACAAAACGTGGTATCAAATACGGTAGCTATGGGAGGTTGTAATCAATGGCAGCATTTAATCGGCAGGTGAATAATTGCTCAAAAGTAGATTGGGCAGTATTGATTAATGGCTCAATATCACTATATTGTAATGAAAATATATTGATAAAAGATTTGGATTGGTTAAAAAGTAATCAGTATAAAATTATTATTTTAGATTTTAGTGAAATATTGAGTGTCAAAGAGTTTCATGCGAGAATTAAAAAAATGTGTGAATTTCCAGATTACTACGGAGAGAATATGTCTGCTTTGAGCGACTGTTTACTGCATGATTTAGAGATACCGTATGATGGTGGTTGTGCTTTTGTTTTTAAAAATTTTGATTCCTTTTATATGAAAGATAAAGAAATGGCACATGATATTTTGGAAAGATTAAGTGAAGCATCAAGACAACGTATGTTAACAGGAGAAAGATTAATAACATTATTGCAATCTGATAATCCGAAGTTTGCTCCAGACACTATAGGAGCATATAAAATATCTTGGAACAGACATGAGTTTGTAGAAGCATATAGAATCAAAGGATGATAGATTTACCGCCCGGCTTTGCCGGGCGATGTCCCCAGAGGTTATGCGCTTTTCAGCATAACCTCTTTAACCCGCACACTTTTCGACCCTGGCTATATTGGGTGATTTGGGGAGAAATACCTCTGTTCCACATTGGCTCAACGAGCCAGAATACTTGCTTAATGGTATATCTTTCCGAGCAGGGGCTTAAAACCGGCACATAGGCTGTCACGGTGCGTCACAGGGCTAAGGAATGACTGGCCGGAGCCGCTTGTTGGAATAGGATTGGGATATCCATCCTGTTTTGCACGGAAAAGCCGGGAATTTGCTGAATATTGTGGTTGAACCAAAGTATTCCCTTGCTAGAAGCCGGAAAACGCCATAAAACCGTTGCTTTTGGTGAAATCAGCTTTGGCTCGTGGCATAAGTTTTTCTGAAATGCAGGAAAAAAGTATTCAAAAAACGGGGGCATCCAGCATAACAAATCCGGGCTTTTTTACCCAGCAGTTTTCTGATTTTCAGCGGTGGTTTAGAAGCGCTGGGGGCAGAATACGGAATACTGGAAAAACTGGATGCCGCCGCACCACCCATGTAAGACATATTCAACCTTTTAAAATTCATGGCAAGTAAGTTTTTAGTAAGAAAAACGCAAGAGAATTGAAATTGACAGTCACCCCGACGCTATGTTGCAATGGCGCACACCTATAATTTTTTTGGGGAGGTGGGGGGTGTGTAAATGGAATATACTAAAAAATGTAAATACATAAAAGCAATAATTTATCCAACTTTGATATCGCGGGGATTTTCCTATGAAACAGCATCAGAAGACATTGATAATTGGACGTTCACACGAGAAAATCAGGTAGTCGAGTTATTTGGTCATTCAATAGATATCAATTTACGCATTATGGTTGACCGACCTGTGAGAAGAGTTATTTATCCCAAAGAATTGATACCGGAAGAATGGAATCCTCCGAGCAAATTCGGATATTTTTATAAAACAAAAGAGGAATTTGTGGAGTCAATCAAGAAATTTTACGTTATAATTACAGATATTGGTTTAAAAAAGTTGTATGAGATCAGCAATCCAATAACCGACCGAAATCCTGTTCGGGAAGCGAAATATGTTGAATATCTCAAAAACAATAGGGAATGGGCTGTAAAAGATTTCTAATTTAAAGACGGGGAGTCGCCATTTTCTGAATTATGTAAATTAACAAATGATGTAAATAATGTGAGTGGACTTCTATTCTAAAAAGCGATTGATCGATTGCTTGACCTGTCGGCGATATACGGGGATTGGACGATACGAAGTTTTGGCGGCCAGTGGCGGGAAAAAGAGGATCTGATAGAAATACAAAATGTTGGTCCGAACCAGTGTACCGTGATTCCATTGGATGATGTACTGAAAGCGTGTGAGATGGTTGAACGTTTAAACTATTTAGCCTTATGTAAAAAATATGGGGCGGAGCCGAAACCGCTGATGTCGATGAATTAGCGCAAAAATAAACATATTGAGGAGAAAACATTATGGGTATGACAAGAGTATTTTTTTTAATCAAGAAGAACAATCTGACGAATGCGGACTTTCACAGAATCGGAAAAGCTTTGGCTGAGGTGTTTGGCGAGACGTTTTCGATCTATAACGGACCGGTGCTTAAACTGGTTCCGGTGTTTGCGGCCGGCCTCTGCGAGGGGGCATATTGGGTGGAGGATGATGTTCTGAAAGAGATGGAACGGCTGTCGGGGAATCCGGTGATGGCATTCTCCGTCTTTGACAGTGATGTGGCGTTCGCGTATAGTTGCGAAAACGGGGAAGTAAGGCGCTATGTAAAGCCGGATGAGGGTATGTTGGAAGAATATGGATTTGAAGAATATTCCACGGAACTGCCGGAATTTCTCTGTAACTACGGGATAAGCCGGGAGGAGCTGGAGGAAATATGGGGTGAGGACTCGGACGTCTTTGCGGAAGAGAGTTTTTTTCGTATTGAAGAACAGCTTGGCACCATTTTTGTGTTTGGTGAGGATGAAGAGTATGAGGGGATTGAGGTGATCAGAGAAGAATAGAACTGAGAGTGCGGAATTTACTGGGCTAAGAAGGGGGCATTATTTCGTTGGGCTGCTCGCAGGCAATAAGTGGAGGAAGATTGATCTATTATATATAATTAGGTATATGTTGTATCGCTAATTAACTAAAAATTGTAAAATACTAATCGAAAATCCCCCCAACCTATGATATAATCATTTCATAGGAGGGGGAATAAAAGCGTTTTCAGCAGCATTCCGACGCCTTACGCAACAACCGGTTTTTACCTGGTTGTAAAACAAAAGAAAAGAGGGGAATGCAATGTACCATATTGCGCTGTGTGACGATAATAAGGCATACCTCAAGCAACTGGAGTCCATAGTCCAAACCTATTGCGCCAAGCACAAGATCGATGCGGTGCTGCTGCCGTTTTTCAGCAGCGCCCAGCTGATGGATAAAACGGAATCCAAAATTTTATTTGACATCTATATTCTCGATATCGAAATGCCCAATTTTTCTGGCATTGATCTGGTTAATTCCATTCATAAGCTCACCGATTCGGCAAACATTATTTTTTTATCATCTTTTGCGGGTTATGCCGTGGAAGCTTGCGGAATGAATATTTTTCGATATGTATTAAAGGAAAGGGCGGAACAGGATTTGCCGCCTGCTCTGGATCGTCTGTTTCAGCATTTGGAAACTGCCCCGGACAGCAGACAGTACGTCATTGCCAATCACAGAAAATTTATAAAGCTGTACCAGAGAAATATTATGTATATCTATAAAGAGCAGAAGAACGCCGTTTTTGTATTGCGGGGAGGCTTTACCGAGACGGAACGTCTGCCTCTACAGGAAGTATACGAGAAGCTTGATAATCCGGACATGCTTTATCTGGACCGGGGGCAGATTTTAAATTTATCATGTGTCAGAAAGGTAGTTGGAGACCGCATTTTCCTGGACGATGGACTTGAAATAATTGCAAGCAGGCAGGGCACCATTGAACTGAAAGAGGCTTTGAACCGGCGCTGGAGGGGGACTCTATGATATTCTTTCAGATGATAGAATTCTTAGCGACCTTTGTAGAATGTATGATTGGGGTAATGTTCTGCTCAGCTGTATTAAAGCAGGAGAAAATCATCTGGAAAGGAAGCGCAGCGGGAGCCGGGATTACAACACTGGTCGCGTGGACAGTTAATCAATACCAGTTGTTTTCAATGTTGACCACTGTGATTGGGATTGTTGGAATTGCAATTACCGCATGTATGATTTACAAGCTAAAATGGGTTGATACATTTATTTTCGCCACTCTGTATCTCTTGCTCATCCACGTGATTGATTTTCTATCAATCTCCTCTCTGAGCATTCTGTTCCACGACACCACATTCGGGAAAAAGGTTATAGAGTCCTATTCGAATGTTCGGTTATATCACATTTTGCTGAGCAAAGGGATTCTTTTAGGCATATACGCGCTTATCGTCCATCGCTTTTTTGGCAATATCCGCACTTCCGTGAGAAAAATAACGGCGGGAGCTATTTTGTGCACAACGGCTGTATATTATCTCGGTAAAATGACGTTTAAACAGAGCGGCGCCCAGGACCTGATCCTCTGGCTGCTTTTGCTGGTTATACTGCTGTCCGTTTTGTATTCAAGCATTCAGTACATAGAGGAAATGAATTCCAGGAGCTGCCGCGAATTAGCAGGTGAGAGAAATAATCTGATTGCCGAGAGTTATGAACTGCTGGCTCAGGATTACCGGAATTATCAGATTTACTATCACAATATCAAAAACCATATGATTGTGATTAAAAATTACCTTTCCAACCATGAATTTGACAAGGCAAATGCATATATGGATGAATTGAGGCTTTCGGAAATCAGGGAAGCGCCTCAAAAATGGACGGGGATCGAAACGCTGGATATACTGTTGGATTATAAGGTGCGGGAAGCGCAGAGAAAGAGGATATACATTGATATCCAGGCGGATCAATTAGACCTCAAATTGTCGGAGCAGGAGATAACCGCCCTGTTTGGAAATGCTCTGAACAATGCCATCGAGGGCTGTGAAAAGCTTCCTGAGGGGAGGCGGTGGATACGGGTTGTGATGCGCAGGAAGAATGAAATGTCATTTATCAATATATCGAACACCTTTGAGGGACAGCCTGTCGTAAAAAATGAACAGCTATTTTCATCAAAGACAGATAAAAAGGCGCATGGATGGGGATTGGAAAGTATGAGGCTGATTGTTCAAAAATATGACGGCACTCTGATGGTGGACTATGATGATCAAGAGTTTAATGTTTGTATTTCATTTTATAACTGAACGATTATACGGACAAAAATTCTGCATTTTACGGACAAATGATTTTGACCATATAATGGAATGTTAGAATATTTTAAAAGAACCGGATATGAGGGAACGCTATGCTTCAATTTTTAGCCCAAAAATGTACCAGTGTTTTGCTCGATCAAGGCGCAATTCAAATAGAGCGGAAAGCGGTTTATGTGTATGGTTTTGAGTTGTTCTGGTCTACCACACTGTGCGCTGTCAGCATTCTGGCAGTGGGTGCGATATTTGATTGCGCAAGTCTGTCGGTAACGTTTCTTCTCTTTTTTATGCCGGTCAGAACCGTTGCCGGGGGGTATCACGCTTCGTCGTATGGACGTTGCTTCGCACTGACCAATATCATTGCGGCATTATGTGTGGCAGCCTCGATTTACAGTTCCCGGGCGGCGCTGCCGGAGATCCTTTTGTGGGTGCTGCTGGCACTGTCATTTGCATTTATTTGGAAAGAGGCTCCGTTCGTTTCCAGGACACACCCCCTAAAAGAAGCGCGGATTCTGAAGAACAGAAAATATACGCACACTTTGATTGTGATTGAAGCGGCGGCCCTTCTGGCGCTGAAAGCGCTGGCCGGAACGGAAGTCCTCTATACGGCGGTTATCACGTCCTGTATAGTTGCAATTATGATTATGATTCCAAAGAGAGGAGAAAGAGGCGTATGAACACATTTTTGCTTATGGTAGCTACTTTTATTGGAAAGGTTGCGGAATTGGGGGCGGGCTTCATGTCTTTGGGTTCCAGCTATCAGCCCGAAGTTCCGGAAGAATTAAAGTGAAAGATGGCCAAATAGTTAAAACGCCAGTACCCTTATAAGCCCGCATAACAACGGGCTTATTTTTACTGTACAGAGAACCGCGATAGCACAAAAAGGCGGTATTTTATGATAGGAGGAGGTCGATCAATATGAGACGAATCATAGCCTCGTGGATTGACTACATGATTTGCATGTTTCCCTATGTTACATTGGCTAATGTAAGGGGGCTGGGAATTGCGGGGGAAGATATCAGAATCATTCGCCCGGTGGTGTATATCGCACTTCTGGGATATTTATTCATCACCGACTACTGGCTTGGGGATTGACGCTGGGAAAGTGGATTCTTGGCATCCGGCCGGAGTGGCACTGGGAGGATGGAAAGGCCAGGCTTGTCAACTCCCTTCTGCACACGTTTTTGAAGTTTTTGCTTTTTGTAATTTGGCCTGTGACGCTGATCCTCTATTTCTGTCTTGACAGACAGATGCCCTACGACAAACGGCTGGGCATTATCGATCAAACACCCCCGGGTATATCGCCCGGCAAGACGTTGATAAGAGTTGCGATTAGTGTGGTTAGGAGTGGTACTTTCATTATCTTCTGTGATGCTCGACCATACATCAAAGGCACAGTATTATATTGTAAGTGATCAGAAAATCCCCTCAATCTACACGGTTCTGGGAAAGCAGAAGCTGAAGCACGGCTCTTCCGCCAACAATCCCAAACGTTCCCATGCAATGTATCAATATGCGATCCAAGGGGATGGGGATGGAATGGTGGATCGCTACACGGAGTACCTGATTCAAAATGAGGGATTTGTCCGAAACACAAAGATAGAAGAAGGCGGCTACAGGTTTACGGTCCGAATGCTGGAAAGAGAAGAGGAGTATGGTCGTAAAACCATTATAATGCTGAGCGTTTTTGGAGATCAGTTGGAGGTATCTCTGTCTTGTACATCGAAATAGAGTGGCTTTGGATATAAAACTGAAGTAGGAACTAACAGCCTGACAACTGCACCATAAGCAGAAGTCAGGCTGTTTTTCTATTTCAGAAATTTCAGAAAGTTCTACATAATGCAAAAATAGTCAAAAAAAACCGAAAATCTCCGATCTGGAAGAGAAATTGTAATTGATTACCAAATCAAAAGGGGATATAATAAAAACATTCTAAATATTCAGCGGGGCTTTTTTCGTGAGCTCCGGGGAGGAGCAAAACGTGATTTATAAGAGACTTGGCGACCTGCTGCTGTCGGTTGGGCTGATCAACGAGGAGCAGTTAAACCATGCGCTGCAGCTGCAGAAGGAGACGAAGGAGCGCCTGGGAACGCTGCTCATCGACCGGGGCGTGATCACGGAGAAGCAGCTGATCGAGGCCCTTCAGATGCAGCTGGGGATCGAGTTTGTGGATCTGTCCAAGATTGACATCGATCCCAGAATGTCCGCCCAGGTGCCCAAGAATATCGCGCGCAAATACGGGGTGGTTCCGGTCCGGGTGGAGAAGGATTCGCTCTACCTGGCGATGAAGGACCCCATGAACTTCATGGCCATCGAGGAGGCCAAAACCGCCTCCCGGAAGCGTGTGATCCCCATGATTTCCACCGCCAACAGCATCGACCGGGCTATCATGAACCTGTACGGAAACGAGGGCGTGGCCCGGGCCATCGAGGAGATGCGCCAGTCGGGAAATGCGGAGCAGTCGCCGGAGTCCGCGGTGCCCTCCCTGGAGATCGGGGACGAGGACACCATCAGCGCGCCCACGGTGCGCCTGGTGAACTCCATTATCGAGCGGGCCGTGACCGAGCGGGTCAGCGACATTCACATCGAGCCGCGGGAGACGGACGTGGCGGTGCGCATGAGAATCGACGGCATGCTCCACAAGATTCTCACCGTGCCCAAGGACCTGCAGTCGTCGGTGATCTCCCGCATCAAGATCATGGGCGGGATGAATATCGCGGAGCGCAGAATTCCGCTGGACGGCCGCGCCAACGTGAGGATCAAGAGCCAGGACATCGATCTGCGAATCTCCACCCTGCCGTTAATTTACGGGGAGAAGGTGGTGATCCGTCTCCTGAACAAGTCCACCGACCTTTTGAATAAGGCGGGCATCGGCCTCAGCGGCCCGGACCTGGATAAATACGCTAAATTGATCTCCAACCACAGCGGCGTGATCCTGATCGTGGGCCCCACGGGAAGCGGTAAATCCTCCACCATGTACACCATGATCGGGGAGCTGAACCGGGAGGAGGTCAACCTGGTCACTTTGGAGGACCCGGTGGAATATAATATTTCAGGGGTCAATCAGGTGCAGATCAACGAGAAGGTGGACATGACCTTTGCCAACGGCCTGCGCTCCATTCTGCGCCAGGACCCGGATATCATCGCGGTGGGCGAGATACGGGACGGCGAGACCGCGGAGATCGCCATGCGGGCCGCGATCACAGGACATTTGGTGCTTTCCACCATACATACCAACGATGCCATTTCCACCATCGACCGGTTGAAGGATATCGGCGTGGAGCCGTATCTGATCGCCAGCGCGCTCAACGGAATCATTTCCCAGCGCCTGGTCCGGCGGATCTGCCCCAACTGCAAGACGGCCTACAAGCCCACCCCGGAGGATCTGGAGATTCTGGGCATGGACCGCGGCAGCGATGTCACCTTCTATAAGGGCAAGGGCTGTCCCTACTGCTTTGACACCGGTTACCGGGGCAGGACGGGGGTTTTTGAGATTTTGATGATGAACCGGGAGACCCGCCGCTGCATCGCGGAGGGCGGTTCGAAGGAACAGCTGGTGCAGGCGGCAGAGGGGGCGGACTATGTGTCCATCCGGGACAACTGCCGGCGCCTGGTGCTGGAGGGCGTTACCACGGCTGACGAGGCCCGCCGCACCATCAATTCCATAGAAGGGTAGGAACAGACGTGACAATCGAAGAAATGATTCGGACGGCCGGGGATGCGGGCGCTTCGGATATTCATCTGGTAAAAGGGCTGCCGCCGAGATTCAGGCGGGACGGGCGGCTGGAAGATATGGACGGGGAAATGCTGACGGCTGCGGACTGCGAGGGTTATGCCAGGGAGCTGGCCGGAGAGGCGTATGAGCGGATCCGGGAGATCGGAGAGCTGGATCTGGCGGGAACCTTTGCGGGCATCCGGGTCCGAATCAATCTGTTTCGGCAGCAGGGGTATATTTCCACCGCTATCCGGCTGCTGAGCGAGCGGATTCCGGAGCTGGACAGTCTGGGGCTTCCACCGGCGGTTTCCCAGTTCCCGTCCATGAAACGGGGGCTGATCCTGGTGACGGGGGAGACCGGCTCGGGTAAATCCACCACCCTGGCGGCCATTTTGAATGAGATCAACCGCACCAGAAAAGGCCATATTATCACGCTGGAGGATCCGGTGGAGTACATTTACACGCCGGACCAGTGCGTGGTCAACCAGCGGCAGATCGGGACGGATACGAGAAGCTACGGGGACGGCTTAAGGGCCGCCCTGCGGGAGGACCCCGATGTGATTCTCATCGGCGAGCTGCGGGATCTGGACACCATCGAGACGGCGCTGACGGCGGCGGAGACCGGCCATCTGGTATTCGGGACCCTGCACACCAATTCCGCGGCGGATTCCATTGACCGCATTGTGAATGTATTTCCGGACGGTTTGCAGCGGCAGATCCGGCTGCAGCTCTCCACCTGCCTTCTGGCGGTGCTGTCCCAGCAGCTGGTGGAGCGCAAAAACGGCAGGGGCAGGGTGGCGGCCTGCGAGCTGATGATGGTGACGCCCGCCATCCGCAATCTGATCCGGGAGGCCAAGACGCCTCAGATCGCCAGCTCCATGGCCTCCGCGGCTCAGGAGGGGAGCATCACCATGGACAATTTCCTGGTGCGGCTCTACAAGGATCAGGTCATTTCCGCCAGGACGGCGAAGGAAGCCGCCCGGGACGCGGATTATATGAAACGGTATGTGCTGGTGTGACGGCCGCCGCCGGAAGGGGGTGATAGGACATGGTCACATTTAAATACAAGGCGATTTCCCGGGACGGCCTGCCGGTGAGCGGCATTGTGGAGGCGTACGACGAGTACGCGGCCGTGGCTCAGATCAAGGAGACGTGCAGCCTTGTGACCAGGATTACGCCGGTGCGGGAGCGCTCCGGTTTCCTGACAAAGGAAATAAATGTAAAAAAGATCGATTTGAAGGCCCTGTCCATGGTGTGCTCCCAGTTTTCCGTGATTCTGGCGGCGGGGATGCCCATCGCCAAATGCGTGGGGCTGATCGCGGGCCAGTCTGAGGACAAACGGCTGAAACGGATTCTCAGCAATGTGGCCCGGGACGTGTCGGCGGGGTACGGGCTGGCGGACAGCTTCGAGACTGCCGGGAAGGGGTTGCTGCCCCTGACGTTTATAGAGACTATCCGTTCGGGGGAGCAATCGGGAACGCTGGAAAATTCCTTTGAGAGCCTGAGCGGGTTTTACGAGAGGCGTTACAAGACGAAACAGAAGGTGTCGGCTGCGCTGACCTACCCGGTGTTTGTCATGATCATCGCCGTGGTGGTGATGATTGTGGTGATGGTGAAGGTGATTCCCACGGTCAGCGGCATTTTTGATGAGCTGGGCGGGGATATGCCGCCGTCCACAAAGGCGCTGATCTCTGTGTCGGCATTTTTCCAGAAGCATATTCTCTGGATTCTGCTGGGGATGCTGTTTCTGACAGCCCTGTCTGTGGCCGCCGTAAGGACGGAGGAGGGCAGGGTGAAATGGAACCGGCTGAAGCTGAAGGTTCCCATTCTGGGGAAAATCAGCATGCTGAACGCTTCCAGCCAGTTTGCCAATACCATGTCCACGCTGCTGGGGGCGGGGCTTCCCGTGGCCAGGGCGCTGGCGGTGACGGCAAAAACGCTGGACAATTATATGCTCTCACTGGAGACCAGCAAGATGGTCACCGGTCTGGAGGAGGGCCGCCATCTGGGAACCTGTATGAAGGAGTCCGGCTGCTATCCACAGACCCTCAACGACATGTGTGTGATCGGGGAGGAGACGGGGGAGCTGGAGGAAACGCTCAAGACCATCGGGCGGTATTTTGACAATGAGGCGGAGCACGCCACCCAGAAGGCGCTCTCCAAGCTGGAACCGGCGATCCTGGTATTGATCGCAGGCATCGCCGGATTTATCGTGATCTCCATCTATCTGCCGATTTTTAATATCTACGATATGATGTAGCAATATGCAGGCCGGGCCATCACAACCCGTGGTTTCCGAGTTTGCAGGATGAAAGATCAGAGAAGTACATTGATAGAAACCATAGCAGGAGGATTTAAAAATGAACAGGATGAGTAAGAAATTAAATAAAAAGGGCTTTACGCTGGCTGAGCTGCTGATTGTTGTGGCAATTATTGCAGTGCTGGTGGTGGTGTCCGTGCCGATTTTTAGCAGTAAGTTGGAAAAGGCTAGGGAGGCTGCGGATGTGGCGAATATGAGGGCGGCGAAGGCTGCGGCTGCGGCGCTGTACTTAAGTGATGAAAGTAGTGTTTCGGAGGGGAAATCCTATTATTATGATGCTGATAATGGTGTTTTGGAGGAAAGTAGTAGCGGAATAAGTGGATATGGACAAGGCACAAAAACAAAAGGTGGCATTAGCTATGGAGATTACTATACCGAAATAACTGAAAGTAAAGGTAAAATAATAAAAGTTACTATAACGCCCCCTAAAGAAATCGATGAAGATGTAACGATAAAGATGGAGTGGGTTGAGGCTGGGTCTACAACTTAATTCATAAAAATTAGGATTTTTGAGAAGCCGAAGGGTTGCGGCTTCTTTTCACCTTTTTTGATTCCATATTTTAATTTTGGCCCTTTCCAAAGTGCCTCCACTCCGAGACATTTTGCAAAGCACCAAAACACAAGCTCACAAATACAAACCAGACAGGTACCCCAAATGCAAACAACATCCCACAAACTAAACTCCCCCCACGCCCTATCCCTCATCGAAACAATCTGCCTCCTCTGCTTCACCGCCACTGCCCTTGCCCTCCTGGCCACCGCCATCACTAGCTACACCCGTTCCGTCAAAATCGGCAACGACCGCCTCATGGCGGAGACGGCCCAGCGGGTGGCCAGCCTCAATTCCATCGACGGCTGCATCGTCAAAGGCTGCGACGGCGGGAGCCTCTGTCCCCACACCCAAAACGGCGTCCAGACAGGCTATTTCGACCACGACACCAACACCATCACCGGGGAGATTCCCCGGGGGTACAACGAATATCACACCATGGAGATCGACGGCAGGACATTCGAGGGAAAAGCCGGAACCATGGTGATCAGGATTGAATACGACGGGACAGACTACACCCTGTCCTGGGTCAGAGAGGGATACAATGCCGGCAGATGATTGGGGGTTCACCCTTTACATTACAATATTGGCCGCCGTCACAGGCGCGGCCGGAGGAAGCTTTGTGAACTGCCTGTCCTGGCGGCTGGTCCGGGGACAGAAGGTGACGAAGGGGCGGAGCTGCTGCCCGTCCTGCGGCCATGTGCTGGGGGCCCTGGACCTGGTGCCCGTAGCCAGCTGGTTCGCGCTGAGGGGCAGATGCCGCTATTGCGGGGAGCGGATTTCCTTCCGCTACGCGGCCGTGGAGCTGTTATCCGCCTTCGGGGCAATCAGCCTCCTGTACCGCTTCGGCCTGACGCCCGCCGCTCCCTACTACCTGGTATTCTCCCTGATTCTGCTGGGGGTGGCGCTGACGGATCTGGAATCCTATGAGATACCGGACCGTTTTCACGTGGCAGCCATCCTCTGGTGGTGCGCGGGAGCGCTGATCACGGAAAAACCGTTGGGCTCATATATCATATCAGGTCTGTCAGGCGGAATTCTCATCGCAGGCGGTATGCTCGCCGTCTCCCTGGTATTCGACCGGCTGCTGGGCCGGGAGAGTCTGGGCGGCGGGGACGTGAAGCTGTTCTTTGTCACGGGCCTCTATCTGGGCCTGGCGGTGAATCTGCTGAACGTGATCGTAAGCTGTCTCCTGGCCCTGATTCTGGCGGCTCTGCTGCCGGATTCCGGGAGAAAACCGGGGGACCCTGCGGCGATCCCCTTCGGCCCGGCCATCGCCGCAGGCACCTGGCTGTGCCTTCTGGGGGGCGGCCCTTTGGTCAGTTGGTATTTAGGGCTTTTCGGCCTGTCATAAAAAGGCGGGGACCGCGGCTTTTCGCGGGAAACCTGAAAGGAGACGGAAGATGTCGGACAGTTTTACAGGAATTGAGATTGGTTCCAGGCAGGTGAAGATGACGCAGTGCGAGGACAACTGCGTGCTTCGGGTGGCCATAGAACCGCTGCCGGACAACTATGTGAACAGAGGAACCATCGTTTCCATGGAGGCGATGAGTGAATTTTTGAAGGAGATGGCGAAAAAACACCGCTTTACGGACAAAAAGTGCGCGCTGGTGCTTCCGAACAGCGTGGCGTTCTCCAAGCGGCTGACTATGCCCGCCATGACGGTGGAGCATTTGAAAATCAACCTCCCCTACGAGTTCCACGATTTCATCAACGAGAGCCGGAAAAAGTATGTGTTCGACTACTGCCTGCTGGAAATGCACTACAACGACGACGGCAGGCCCTTTTCCATGGATTTGATGGCCGCAGCGGCGCCGAAAGAAAAGCTTCAGGAGTACACGCTGATGGTAAAGCACGCGGGCTTCAAGCTGACTGTTGCGGCGCCGGAGATATTTGCCTACTCCAACCTGATCCGGGCGTACGAGGTTGAGGAGCAGCCGGAGGAAACCAGGGAATACTGCTTTGTGGATTTGGGGTATTACACCACCAAGCTGCATATATTTTCCAGCCATCGGTTTGAGGTGACCCGGGAAATCGACCACGGCTGTTCCCTGCTGGATCGGGCCGTGGCGGATGAGCGGAATCTGGATGAGCACATCGCCCACGCCTACGTGACGGAGAACTATGAAAATGTGTGGTCGCTGCCGTGCTGTCAGGATATTTTCGACACCATCGCGGTAGAAATCATGCGCGCCATCAATTTCTACGGTTTCAACAATCCGGCAAGCAGGCTGGACACCGTGTATTTCTGCGGTGGAGGTTCGTTAATCACCCCGCTGGTGGACACGGTGGTCCGCAGCATTCCGCTGGCCCCGAGACCGGTGGCGGAGCTGTTTAAAACCGCGGGACAGCTGCCCCCGGAGGCGTTCACCAGCCCGGCGGCGGCCGGGATCACCTACCGTTAGGGGGAAGGAGCGTAAGAGATATGTTTACTGTTCGAAAAAATGAATATCCCTCAAAACAGACGGTCAATTTAGTGTTCCGGGAGCGGTCCATCAACAGCCCTTCCAGAGCGATTCCGGCCTTCCTCCTGTTTCTGGTCTTTCTGGCGCTCTTTGTCCGCTTCGGCGTTCAGGGACAGCTCCAGAAAATGACCTCCGCCCAGGCCTCGCTTGAAAAGGTTCAGGCGGATTTAAGCGGACTGGTGGAGTACAACCGGGACTACGAGGCGGTGCGGGAACAGTACAGCCAGTATTTCAACGACTATCTGAACGAGGACGAGGCCGTGTTGAGGGACCGTCTGGACGTTCTGACCCTGCTGGAGGAATGTGTGATGAATCAGGCCGATCTGTCCAGCATCTCCATTCAGGGTAATATCTGCCGGATTTCCATCACCGACGTGCCATTAAACACCATATCCGGGATTGTGGCGGACCTGGAAAGCAATCCCCAGGTGCAGTACATATCGGTGGCCACGGCCGCCACCGAGAACAATGAGGAAGTCCAGGACCGGCAGAACGTGACGGCCAATGTGACCATCACGCTGACAGGAGGGCAGGACCGATGATGAACCGCAAATTTACGGCCCGGGAAGCGTGGCTGCTTCTGCTGCTCAGCGTGATGCTGCTGGCTTTGTTTTACTATCTCGCCCTCTACCGCCCGGTGAATCTGGAGGTGGAGCGGTGCGCCGCCCTGCAGGTGCCGGTGGAGGAGGACCTGGAGCTGCAGATGATGAAAGCAACCCGGAAAAAGAAGATGGTGGATGAGCTGGAAAACGCCCCGGAGAAACAGCAGGGGGAGCTGCTTCCCTACAACAATATCAAGAACGAGATTACGGACCTCTACGAGGCCCTTTCCCCGGCCGCCACCTACAACTTAAGCTTCTCCGAGGCGGTGGCGTCGGGAAATATTGTCAGGCGGGATATTTCCATTTCCTTCCAGGCAGATACATACCAAAAGGTGCGCTCCATATTGGAGCAGATGCATTCCAGCCCCTACCGCTGTATCCTCAAGGACCTGTCTATTTCCGTGAACAAGAGCAGGGGGGAGGCGGGCGGCATGTCCGCGGCGGAGCTGATCAATGTGAATGTGAATATCACCTTCTACGAGACTCTGGTGGGCGCGGAAAATACCAACGGCCTGGTCTTTGAAAAACAGGAGAGCGAATCGGAAAATGAAGGACAGGAGTAACTGATTTTTATGAGTGCAGGTTGTGACGGCAGAAAACACAGAGCGGGCGGTTACACCCTGGCGGAATTGCTGATCGTAGTGGGGATCATCGCAATTCTGGCCGCGGTGTCATTTCCTGCGCTCATTCATATGCGCAATTCCCTGCGGCAGACCGAGCTGGATGACCGGGCGAAGGAGATTTTTACCGTGGCCCAGAACCAGATGTCGGGCTTAAAGCTGTGCGGAAAACTGCCTGTGCCGCAGCCGGAGGGGGCGGACGGACAGAAGATGGACGAATCCATGGTTCCGTCGGACTATGTGGACGGACAGGGGGAGAAGCCGGACACCTACGCTCTCTGCCATGGGGACAGCACCTTTTTGTGGATGAACGACACCGCCTTTGCGCCCGGACTGGTGAAGGACGACGGCGGGAGCTATGTGATCGAGTACAACCGGCAGACCGGCAGAGTCTACGCCGTGTTTTACTGGGAGGAGAAGGGCGGGGCCTTTCAGAGAGACAGCCAATTTTCCTATCCGCAGCATTTCAACCAGTATGAATCCCTGGACCTGCGGGGGGCTGCCAACCGGAAGAACCGGATGGCGCCCTCGGTGGGTTATTATGGCGGCGAGGCTGCGGCGCTGGTGGAGGGGACGGAAAACCTGGAATTTGCGGTGATTCTGCGCAACGCGGAGGAGCTGCAGGTGACCATCTCCATGGACCAGAGGCTGTGGGACCGGACCGCCTACCAGATTGAGATCGGTTCCAAGACCGACCCGGAGCATTCTTTGGTCTACACCTACCGGTTAAAGGGAAGAAACCTGTCCCTGGAGTCGCCGGTGGACGCGGTGCAGAGCGCGGACCTGGGATTTGACGTGGAGGCGGCGGGGGACGGGAAATCCCAGTACACCATCACCCTGGACAGTCTCAGGCCGGGGCTTCATTTTGCGGACAATTTTTCCGGCATCGCCGCGGGGGACGACCTGCGGATTTCGGTGACCGGCTACGGCGCGAGCAGCGATCAGCTCTATCTCCCGCAGGTCAGAACCGTCGAGATCAACAGCCTGTTTGCCGGGCTCAGGGGCGGGGACGGGAGAGGCGAAAGCGTGCTGATTGAGAACGGACGCCATCTCCAGAACCTGTCCTGGGAGGTCTCGGGGCTTGGGATGCGCCTGACGGGGACCGGTTGGAAGACGGAGGAATACTCGGACCTGGCTCCGAAGAGGGCCAGCTTGATCCGGGACATCGACTGGATGGAGCCCGTTTACGGGGAGAGCGGGGCCGCGGCGTCCTGGGACCAGGTCTGCACCGCCAGAGGCGGCAGCGGAGAAACGGTGAATTTTTATCCCATCAGCAACGAGCGCACAGGACTTAAAACAGTTGAGGGAAACGGGCATGTGATCCGCAATCTGCATGTTTCCCGAAACGCCGTGCTGGATTACGGCGGGTGCGGTTACGGGTACGCCGGCCTGTTCGGCTTCATGTCGGGTGGGGAGGGGGAGGGCCGCCAGGTGCGCCTGAGCGGAATTACCCTGGTCAACCCGGTGATCCGGCCGGAGCTTCCCGGCGGGGCGGCCATGGAGTCTTACGCGGGGGCCCTGGCGGGCTATCTGCAGGACGCTATTGTGGAAAAATGCGGCGTGTATATCGACGGAACCGAGGAGGAAAGCCTTTCCGAGCGCTATCAGGCCAGCGGGGTCATTTCCGGCAGCAGCTACGCGGGCGGACTTGTGGGCAAGGGATGGAATCTGAAAGCCTCAGATTCCTTCGCCTCCGTCAAGGTGGCGGGGGAGGTGGCGGCGGGAGGCTTTGCGGGCGCGCTGTCCGGCCATTCTTCAGTTGAGACCTGCTATTCCGGCGGGCAGACGGAGAACGGCTCCTACTCTGCGGAGCGGCCCAATGTGACCGGAAGGAACCGGGCGGGGGGATTTGCGGGGCTGATCGAGGACCGCGCCGCTGTGAGCCGTTCCTTTTCCACCTGTTCTGTCCGGGGAGCCGTCTGCGGGCCATTTGCGGGTTCTGCCGCTTCCCCGGAGAATTTGTCCATGACCTACGCGCTGGGCGGCGCGTTTGCCACAGCCGGAGGGGAGGTCAATTCCATCGGCTGCGGTCCGCTTGACGGCCTTGCGGAGGCGGGGGCGGCGACGCCCGGCCACGCGGGCACCTACCCCTACGACGAGATGTACCGGAAGGAACAGGCTGCGGCCTACCCCTATCCTTCCTGGCTGAAAACCTACCACGGCGACTGGGCGGGCGGCGGTTCGCTGACCGGCCTGGTCTACTATGAGCGGTACGACACCGGCGCGTTTGGCGGGCCGGAGTACGGCTTCTGGTCGCCGGGAATGGAGGAGGAGAGCACGCTCCGGGACGACGCGCCGGTGCGCAGCGACGGGTACGGGTACCTGGGAAGCAGAAACGGGAGCAGCGTGATCATTTCCGGGGAGAAGGGGGATTTAAAGAGCGTGGAGGTGGAGGTGCAGGGAAAACCCCAGTATCTCTACGCCCTGCCGTGGAATGTGGTACACAAGGGATTCCGGGAGTTTGAAGGCGGCAGCGGCCAGTTTTACGATACCCTGAAGCTGGAGATCGACGGGAGTCCGTCCACCTTTTACTATAATCCACATTTCGCCAAAGCCATCGCCCCCAGCCAGGCGGCGGCCGGGACAATACCAGAAACGGCGGTGGTCCGCACGGTCCGGCACCTGTACGAGCTGGGATACCAGTTCAACACGGGGAACAAGAACAACAGTGATTACTGGTCCGCCCCGTGGGATTACCGCCAGGAGCGGGACGCGGATTACGCGGCGTATGATTTGAGCACCTATGACCGGGATGTGTTTTCTGACCCGAAAAATGCGTTTGTCCAGGGCATGATCGGCGGGGACGCCTCCAGGCTTGGGGCGTTTGTAAAACAGTATGACGGAGAGAAACACGCGATCCGGAACCTGCGCATGGAGCCCGGCTCCGGGGAAGCGGCCCTGTTCGGAACCATTGGAACCGGCGGGACGGTGAAAAATCTGTCAATAGTCAACCCTGTGGTGAAGCTCTCCGGTGGAGGCAGCGCGGCCGGACTGGCCGTCCATAATTTCGGAACGATTTTGAATGTCTCTGTGGTGAGCCCCAAAATCTACTCAGCCAGCGGGGACGCGGCCGGATTTTTGAATAACAACGGGGGCGGAGGGACGATCACCCAGAGCTACGTGCTGCCACAGCAGCCGGAGAAACTGGGGGAGGCGGACCGCTACCGCCATCTCTATGATGAGAACTGGAATGTGACGTTCAACAATTACGCCAACGCCCTGATTACCTGCCAGAATGAGGCGGCCGGGTTCGTCAACAACAATGTGGGCCAAATCGAGCTCTGCGGGGCGGCGGGCGCTGTCACCACGGGCGTCTACGATGAGGAGACAGGAAGCGTTGCCCCGGGTTACGGGAACCAGGCGGCCGGATTTGTGAACAACAACAATGGAATCGTCCGAAATTCCTACGCCAACTGCTACACGGCCAGCAGTTATGCGGCGGGCTTTGTCAATATGTCCTCCAATGAGGTGAGCGGCTGCTACGCCCTTCGAAGGGTGATCACCCTGGGCGGCGGTTCGGCTTCCGGTTTCTCAGGGAGCGCAAACGGGATCAAAAACTGCTACGCGGCGGTGAGCAACGGCTACTCCGCCAATTATAGAATTGAAAATGGGCAGATCCATTACGAAGACTGTGTGTACGCAGACCCCTTCGGTGTATTTCTGTACCCGTTTTCATCCGTCACAGGCGAGGACTGCTATGTGCTCAGCTGGTCGGAAAACTATATAAAAGAGGGCCAGCCGGTGATCGGGGCAAAAACAGTTACCTATCGCCAGCTCAGGGACGAGATCAAGATGGACGGACTTGTGAAGGCAAAGGCCGACGGCTCGGACACGAAAGCGTTCAGCCGCCTGCTTGGGCCTCTGTTCCCATTTCCAAAGGCGGAGGGCCTGATCCAGTACGGAGACTGGCCCAGCTACGAGTACGTGGGCGCGGAAATGGCGTATTTTGAGGTGTACAAGGAGGGGGACTCCTCCTACTCGGTGGGATTTTACAATGAAACGCTGGGGCTGGATACGCTGAGGGACGACCGGAAAATATTCCTGGACGGTTACAGCCTGCTGTTTAACGAGGAGTACATCGATATGGACGATATCAATGTGCAGAACCTGATCCAGGGCAACTCTTCCTCCAACAAAAAGGCGTACCTCAGCTGGATGGACAACGCGGGCGGGGACAACAGCGTGAGCAGCGCTACCAATTACTTAAAATCCATATACAATCTCAAGGACAACAATGGAAAGGTGTTCACGGACAGCCGGTTTAAGGGGAATTTGACCTATTACACCAATATCGGTGGCAAAAGGGCAGAGTTTGAGCCGGATTCTGTTTACGGCGACAAGCCGGTGGCGCTGAATTTGGATGGGCGCGACGGACGGTATTATTTCCGCATCCTGCCGCCCGCGGCGGTGGTCACCAACGCCTACGTGGAGGAGGACAGCATTTACCAGGAGCTGAACGTGTTTGTGGAGAGCAATTACCGGGACGAGGGCGGCGGCCAGGGGGCGGGAGCTTCGGTGGAGAAGAGCCGGACCTTCTATTATTGCCCCCATTTTGCCAAATCGCAAATCGGAGTGGGCGAGCGGCCGGAGGAGGATGGCGTGCCGGTAGAGCTTTTGGTGCGGACCTCCCGCCAGCTCTGCACGCTGGGATTTGAGAATATCGCCAAGCGGCCCAACGGTATCGACAATTATTACAGCTATACCTTCCGCCAGGAGCTGGACATTCCGCTGGGCTCGGACAATCCGTACGCATTTTACTATTCGGACGGGGCGCCCATGAACTCGAAGGACGGCAGACCCAGGCAGAATTACCGGTGGTTTAACAGCTCCATCGGAAGCCAGAACATTCCCTTTACGGGGACCTATCTGGGGGACGGCCACAAGATTACCGGGTTGGGAGCCTGGAGCGGCGGCCCCACCAACCTTCCGGAGTTCTCAAATATGAGCAAGTTTAACGTGAACACGCCGCTGTTCGGGTATCTGAGCGGAACGGTGGAGGATTTGACGTTGGCGTCCTCCTCCATCTCGGGCGGGAGCGCCGCGCTGTGCAATAACGCCTCCGGCGCACACCTCAAAAATGTGGTTGCACACGACATCAGGCTGCGCCCGAACAATCTGGAAAAGCCGGCCGGTATTCTGGCGGCTGAGGCGGAGAGCACGGTATTTGAGGACTGCCGCGTTGCGGATTCCAGTGTAATCAACGACCAGGCCAGCTGGCTGGGCGGCGCGATTGGCAAGATGTACAGCGGTTCCGTGGACGGCCTGACGCTCTCCGGGGAGATCACCGTGCAGGGCCGCAGAGCGGTGGGCGGTGTGATCGGGCAGATTCTGTCCAACAAGGAAGTGGCGCTGTCCCGCATCCGCATGGAAGGGACGGCGGATATCAGCCAAGCTCAGGCAAACCACGGCAGTGGGGAGAACCGGGGCTTCTACAATGCCGCCGGATTGGTCGCGGGTCTCTGTGAGGTCAATTATCCGGTCAGCCTGGAAGGCATAGAGCTGCGCGGAATCCCTGCGGGCGCGGGGGAAACTGGGGCCGGGGACGGACTTTTAAAGGTGAAGAACGGCAGCAGATGCCTCTCCTATGTGGGTGGGTTCCTGGTGGGCTCCCTCTACAAATCCGGCGTATCCAACGGCAATACCCTGACTCTCGGCGCGGTGACCGTGGAAAACGGCCGCCTGCTGACCGACGAAACCGGCAGCGCGGGCGAGAACCCGGTGTGCTATTACGGCGGGATCGTGGGAAATGTGAAGGACGTCAACATCCGTCCAGCATCGGATCAGTCGGTGTGGGATTTCTCCAACAGCCGTATCGTGGCGGTTTCCAATCGAATGCACAAGGATTCCGCGGTGGCCGGGCTGGCGGGGCGTTTTTCCACCACGGCCTCGCTGCTTCTGCCGGGCCAGGTCTATCTGCCGGACATTGAAGTGAAAGCGGCGGACAGCGCCGTGGCGGCAGGCGGTCTGCTGGGCCGGGCGGCGGGCACGGTGACCGTGAAACCGGCGGCCGGGGAGCGGAGCGAAGTCCATCTGGGCACGATTACGGCGGAGGGCTGCCGCAACGCCGGGGGACTGACGGCTGCGATTTCCGATAAAACCCTCTTCCAGAATATCGCGCTTTTTGGCGGTGAAATACAGACGGACCAGATCGCAGGGGCGGTGGCCGGAACCATCAACACCAAAACAGCTGTGACCCACCTGTCGGCGGAGGGAACCCGGATGACCGGAATCCGCAGGGAGGACGGCAGCGTCACGGACAGCCTCAGCCTGGGCGGCTTTGCGGGCAGTCTGGACGGCGGGACGGTAGAGAACTGCTTCGCCTATGTGGCGGTGGAGAGCCGGGGCGGCGGGCCTGCGGGCGGTTTTGTGGGCACGGTCAACAGCGGAAAGATACAGAACTGTTACGCCTCTGGCTCGGTGACAGGCTGCGGTGACACGGGCGGATTTTTCGGCCTCATCGCAAAGAACGGGACGCTGCGGTCCTGTTACGCGTCGGGGGATGTAAACACCGGCGACGGGCTGGCGGAGTACGCATCCTTTGGAGGGTTCGGCGGACGGTCCGGCGGATCCGGGAACGCTTCGGCTGATTTGCGGGAGTGTTACTCCGTGGGCAGAGTTCCCCAGGGGCAGCCTGAGGGCGTAGACACCGGCGGATTCCTGGGAGCCGCTGAGGGGGCCGACGCGCGGTTTGACCAGGCCGATCCTATGATTTTGAGCCTGATACAAATTATGAAACAGGCGGAGGTGCACAACCGGCCCGCCGCCCAGAACGGGAATACAATCTGGAATATGCAGAGCCGCCCAGCCATGGACTCCTCCACCTTCGGAGCGCTGGACGGGGAGGGAAACTCGGCTCTGGTGTACAACATACTGGGCTACCCCTATTATCCCAATGTGTTAAAGGACGGGATCGAGGGGACGAACACGCGGGCCGAGCGGGACAGGATGGTGGAGACCTACGGCAAGGTGATCGACGGCAGCGGGATCGTGAAGGATCCGCGCACGGAGCCGGATTACGGCGCGGACGCCGGGGACAGCTACTTTGAGACCATCCACGAGCCGTCTTTGGCCCAGGGCGTTATGACGCTTTGGAGAATCGATAACAATTACCTTTACTGGATCAATGAGACTGAGATAAAAGAGGGGACCTACACGGCTTTCCGGGTCAGCCTTCCCAGATATGAGAGCGCGGCCTCCCTGCAGGACAGACGGGCGTTGATCGAGGTCAACAGCCGGATGGAGGTAAAGAACTTTAAAAGCTCCTACGGCACAACCTACTATGTGCTTCAGACCGGTTCCGGCTCCTGGAGTACGTCTACTATGGGCGACTGTTTCTTCCTCAGAGAGGACGGAACCCAGCCGGGCTTGGCGGCCTACAATGTTTCCCACCAGGGGATCGACGGTCTGATCGAGGCGTGGAGCGTGGCACAGTTTGCGGAGGAGCTCAGGCGGGAGGCGGACGGCCAGGGAACGGCCAGATTGACGCAGATGCAGCCGAATATGGAGAATACCGGCCCGTCCTACCCCGGATATCCCTTCCCGATGTTGAGCGACACGGGAGCGGGGCTTGTGGGACTGTACCATGTTGGAAATAAACCTGAGGGGTATCACCCGGTTTTTAGAAGATGACTGGGGCGGGGACTGTGACTGGTACGGGGAACTGCGACTGGCCCGGGGGGACTGCGACTGGAATGGGAACCGCGGCCGGAACGGGTACAGCGATTTAGGCGGGAACCGCGACTGAGACAGGGACAATGGCCGGGCCAGAAACAGCAACTGATACGAAAACACCGAGAAAACAGAAAGGAGGCGCGCCAGTTGGCAGGAAACAGCGGAATCCGAAAAATCCAGAGCACAAAGGGCGCGTCCCTGGCCATCGGCCTGGTGTATTTTCTCATATGCGCCACCGTGGGCTCCGTGGTTCTGGCAGCGGCCATGGCCAATATCAGCCATGTGAAGTCTGAGAAAATCAACGAGGGGAGCTACCTGGCCGTGATGTCCGCGGGCACGGCGCTGAAAGAACAGCTGGAGGGCGCGGCGCGGGAGTGCTCCGAGGATCACGGCCAACAGGATGACCCGGCAGGTGAGAGCCAGCGGGCGGCCTTTAAGGGGGAACTGCTGGCAAAGGCCGGTTCTGAGGCGGCAGGTACCGGGACGGAGGCGGCCCTCGCGGCCGCGCTGTACCGCGTTTATTTAAATTGTGTGGAGGAGGACAACCGGCTGTACGTTCCTCAGGGCGAGGAGGAGCGCAGGGAAAAGGGGGAATCCCTGACCTTCACCTTCCGCCTGGAAGCGGGGGACGAGGGGGAACCGACGATGGGCACGGTCCGGGCGGACGTCACCCTGACGCCGGACTACGTGGTTATGGACAGCGGGGATTCCCAGCAGCTTCAGGTCCGCATTGAGTCCGCGCTTTCCCTGGAACCGGATGAAGGGACGCAGGGGCAGTATTACCTGCGGATGACAGCCAACGGAGTGGTCTACTATGTGCTGGAGGAGACAGTCACGGAGGTGGAGAGCGGAGACGGGGACAGCGAGGATGAGGAGGACGGCGAGGGCGGTGATTCCGACAGCGGACCGGAATATCGTTACGAGTACACATCCAGGGCAGTCATATCCTCAGACCGGCCGGTATTTTCCGGCAGGCCGCCCTATGACGGAACCGGCGTGGGAGGTGGGGGATCATGAGAAAGCTGAGAAGTAAAAGCGGCGAGACCCTGGCTGAGGTGCTGGTGGCCATCCTGGTGGTGGCGGTATCTGCCTCTCTGTTTTTGGGCATGGTGGCGGTGGCCGCCCGCATTAACCGGCAGGCCGTAAAGGCGGATGCCCGGTTTTACAAGGCCATGTCCCTTTTGGAGTGTTTTGAGGCGGAGGAAGATGCGGTGGAGCAGAGGAGCGGTTCTCTCCGGGTGGAGGGAAGCGGCGTCTCGGAAGAACTTCCGCTGACGGTGTTTTACGGCGACGACATGGTATCTTACCAGCTGGACGGAGGTGCCGGAACATGAAAATTCCCGGAATGAAGCAGCCGTGCGGTATATGGAAAAAATTGTCAGGCAGGAGAGGGACGACCCTGGGAGAGATGCTGGTGGCGGTTCTGATCCTGCTGATGCTGACCATGGTGGTGGCCGGGGGCACGGGCATCGCGGTGAAGGTGTACCGGTCGGAAAAAGCCTACTCGGAATCCAGAGTGTTGGCCAACACGGTGCTTTTAGCCATGACGGAGGAGCTGCGCTACGCCTCCGGCCTGACCGTCGGGGAGGACGGAACGTCGGTATCCTACGACAGCCGAAGCTACGGGGCAGGAACCACCATGAAGCTGGAGTCCCAGGGCGTGGGGGAAGGCGGTCTGATCAAGCTGACCTACAGCGGGGAGGGAGAGCACGCCGCTCCCCGGACGGACGATCTGTTCCAGGAGAGCACCTACTCCGGCTACCGGATTCAGCCCCACGGCGGGGAACCGCTGTTCTCCCTGGACGGGGAAACCCTGGTAATCTCCTATGATGTGTGCGATCCCTTCGGCAAGGTTCAGGCGGAGCTGGAGGGGGTCAAAATCCGGCTACTTAACGCGGGACCAAAATAGGGCGGAGCTTACGACGCCCAAAACGGATATAGAGCGGTGCGACCGGATAGAATGCCATATGGAGAGGCTGTCGCTAAACGGAACATTCATGGAGGATAAGAAGATGAGTAAAGAGTATATAATTCCGGCGCGTTCGGGGATGAAAATTGATGTCAGACAAGGTCAAAGCATCACAGTGATTGATATAGAAGGCGGTCAGGTTGTAGATTTTTTCGACGAGGTTAACGGAAATGCAAATGAATTTCTTTCAACCGGAGTGACAATCGACTGCAACGAATCTCTAAAATTAAATGTGGGCAATCTTATTTATACCAATTTATACCATCCAATGCTGGAGGTGGTTTCTGACGATGTAGGAGAACACAATTTAATCCACCCATGCTGCCGGCCGGAAATGTATGACTTCTTTTATCACAACGGCGAAGGACATCCAAACTGCTTAGATAATATCAACAAGGCGCTTGAAGAAAAACGCGCCGTTATCACGCCTGTTAACTTATTTATGCACACGAAAATTAACATTGATGGCAGTATTTCCGTGGAAGAACCAATCTCGAAAGCGGGAGATAAGATTGTATTAAAAGCTCTGATGGATATCACGTTGGGAGTGGCCGCCTGCAGCGTTTCTGAAAGCAAATGCAATAACGGGAAGTGTTCCCCTGTCAAGATCGTTATTGATCAAGACTAGTAATCATTGAAAGTGCCCCCAAAATGCCGCTGTAAGGCATTTTGGGGGCACCCTTTTCTATTGATTTCTTTTACAACTGTATAACGCCCAGCAAAAATCCAGCCAGCAGCATTACCAGGCTGATCCCGAACAGCCACTTGAAGGAGAAACGGATATGGTCCTTCAACTCCACGTCCACCAGGCCGATGGCCAGGAAGGTGGCGGGCACCAGAGGGCTGATCATCAGAGCCACGTTCTTGCCGATGATCATGGTCATAGCAGTATTGAGGGCGGTTACGCCGTACTTGGTGCCCACCTCGATGATCAGCGGCATGATGCCGTAGAAATAGGCGTCGGTTCCGATCATCATACCCATGGGCAGGGCGAAGATACCGAAGATCACATGGATGTACTGTCCCAGCGCTTCCGGGATGAAGGAGATCAGCACGTTGGCCATTGCGCTCAGCATGTCGGTTCCCTCCATCACGCCGACCATTGCGCCTGCGGCCAGCATGGTGGTGGCGATGGAGAGGGCGGAGGCGGCGTGAGCCTTAAAACGCGCGTCCTGGGCCTTCAGGGAGGGATAGTTGACGATCAGGGCGATACAGGTTCCCATCATGAACACCACGTAGGAGCTGACCACGTTGAGCACCAGGGAAACGATGATGCCGATGGTCAGGAGACCGTTGAACCACAGCAGCTTGGGACGCTTTAACTCTTCGGCCTTCTTGTCGGCCTCGGCGGCTGCGGCGGTTTCCACGGTGTCAGAGCTGCCTGCGTTCAGACCCGCGCCGCGCTTTTTCTCGATGATACCCATGATCACAGCCAGGGTCAGCGTGACCACAACGCCCACGATCTGAATGGGGATCAGCTTCAGCCACAGGTCGTTGGCGTCCATGCCCAGGACCGTTGCGGCTCTGGCGGTGGGACCTCCCCAGGGCAGCAGGTTCATAACGCCCATGGCGGACGCGGTCAGAAGCAGCAGCACGTAGGGGCGGATGTTCATGCGCTTGTAGATGGGGTACATGGACGGGATGGTGATCAGCACCGTGCAGGCGGTGGAGCCGTCCAGATGGGCCATGATGGCGATGATTGCGGTCACCACGGTGATGGCGATGACATTGTTGCCAGCCTTTTTGACCAACTTGCCCACCAGGATGTCAAACAGGCCGACGTCGGTCATGATGCCAAAGTAGGTGATGGAGAAAATGAACAGCACCGCGTTGTTCTGGGTGGTTTTCACCCCGTCCACAATGAATTTACCGATGTCGCTGATTCCGAAACCGGCCAGCAGGGCGGCGATGGTGGGAATGGTGATCAGGACCACGATGGGGCTCATTTTTCCCTTTAACAGCAGGGCTACGATGACCGCCACCATGGCGAATCCGATAATCGCAAGATACATAATTGAGTAACCTCCTCTTTTGTCGTTCGATGGACTCAACTATACCCTGCAAATATAAAGGAAAAACGCGGGAATCCTGAAGAAATCTACAGAAACCCGCGGTTTGGCTTACAAAATTTTAATGGAATTTTTATGCAAAATATACAAAAGCGGTTCGGGAGTGCCGGGACGCGGGGAGAGGCCGAAGCCATTTTCACGCCTTCCGCGTACTTGCTTTCCATGTATTCGCCTTCCGCATACTCGCCTTCCGCGTATTCGCCTTCCGCATACTCGGCTTCCGCGTACCCGGCTTCCGCGTATTCGCCTTCCACGTACCCGGCTTCCGCGTATTCGCCTTCCACGTACCCGTCTCCCGCATACTCTCCTCCGCGCCGTCTGCGTGCCTGCTTCCGTGTGTGTACTCGCTACCGCGCCGCCCGCGAGCCTGCTTCCCCCGCGACCTTCGTCCCGTCCGTCGCGACCTTCGTCCCGTCCCCCGCTACCTCTGCGGCAGCACAAACTGATACCCCATCCCCCAGACGGTCTTTAAATACTGGGGACTTTTGGGATCCGGCTCGATCTTGGAGCGGATGTTCCTGATATTGACCATGATGGTGTTGTCGTCCACCGCCTTGTCCTTCCACACCTGCTCGAACAGCATTTCCTTCGTGAACACCGTATTGATGTTTTTCAGAAACAGGCAGACCAGCTGCTTTTCCTTGGAGGTCAGCGGAATCTCCCGGTGGTTCATGTAGAGGGTGTAGGTCTCTAAGTCAAAGGAGAAGGGGCCGCGCTCCAGGACCTTCTCGCTGCTCTCCATGGCCGTGCGGTTGCGCCGGATCAGGGCCTTGACTTTGGCCCCCAGGATCGCCGGGCTCACGGGCTTGGCCAGGTAGTCGTCGGCCCCGATTCCCAGGCCGAAGATGGTGTTGTACTCCTCCGTGTTGCCGCTGATGATAATGATGGGCGTGGAAATACCCTGGGCCCGGACCTTCTTCACGATGGAGAAGCCGTCTAAGTCGTCCAGGTTGATGTCGAGCAGCACCAGGTCGTAATGGCTGTAGAGAATCTGATTCAGCGCCTCCCTGCCCGAGGAAACCTCGATGGTTGCGATCCCGTCGCTCTGTAAAATGCGGGAGGCCATGCGCAGTATATGAAGATCGTCGTCCACGATCAGAACTTTATCCTGTGGCAAATGTAAGAACTCCTTTCAGCGGGCCTGGGGCCCGTGTCCTGGCCGTAAATCCGGCCGTTTTCCCCTATTTTACCGTAATCAGGAAAGAATTGCAAATTCTTTGTGGGCGTTCTATAATAGGAACACCCGGCAAGGCAGGTGCGCCGGGACGGCGGGAATATCCCGGTCACGAGAGAGGAACGGTTTGGATATGGAACGGAAGAAGAGCTTGAAGGGGCGGGCCGCTCTGGCCGCCGCTTTGATTGCCCTGGCCGCAATGGCGGGGGTTTTGGGGCACTGCATATCGCGCTACAGCGCGCTTTTGATCAGCCAACAGCAGGAGCAGATGCTGCGCATCGTGCGCTCGGTGGGCGGCACGGTCCGCACTTATATTAAAACGGAGAAGGAGCTGTTGGCCTGGGAGGCGGGGCGCAGCTACGGCTCAGGGGAGGAGCTGGCCGGGGCCATGGAGGAGTTTCTTGCCATGAAGCCCCAGGCCCGGAGAAACATGCTGCTGTTAAACGCCAACGGGGACGTGCTCCTCAATGTGAAGAGCCGGGAGCCGGGGGTGAATTACCAGGCGGACCGGTTTGACTTTGCGCTTCCCGGGACAGGGGAGGTGCTGGCGCCGGGCGCCTATATCCCCCAGGAGGGAAGCTGCCTGATTCCGGTGGTTACGCCCGTATCCGTAAATGGATATGAGGGGCCGTTGTACCTGGCGGAGCTGGTGGATTTCGCGGACCTGGACCGGGTGATCGACAGCGCGGCCCTGAAGCCGGATATCCGGGGGTATTTTGTGATCAAGGACCAGAACGGAATCATCCTGTCCCACGAGAGCCGGGAGCAGGTGGGACTTCAGGCCGTTTCCGGACGTCTGGAGCATTATCCGGGATTGGATATTTCCGGCATGAAGCAGCTGGTGGAGCGCCAGCTCTCCGGCCAGGAGGGGACCTTCGTCTACGACTCCTACTGGTTTTCCGACGACGAGGAGCCCCAAAAGGCCAGGAAGTTCTCCGCCTTCTCGCCGCTCGCCATGGACGACGGTTTTTGGGTGATTGCCCTGACTATGGACTACGACGATTTTATCGGTCCCTACAATCAGCTGCTGGCGGAATCCATGGGAATTCTGGCCGCCATTTTCATCTGTCTGGGCATCGGCGCCTGGGGGCTCATCCGGACCAGCCAGCGCCAGCGGGAACTGCTGCGCCAGACCCAGTATTTGAAGGAGCTGGGCAGCGCGGTGACGGAGCTGAACCAGACCCGGGAGCAGGCCAAGCACAGCGAGCGGCTGCAGATGGTGGGAATCATGACCAGCGGCCTTTCCCACGAGTTCAACAACATTTTAGCTCCCATCCTGGGATATTCGGAGCTGTTGATGGGGGACCTGCCCAAGGATTGCCTATCCCACAGCGACGCGGCGGAGATTTATGACGCGGCCCTGCGGGCCAAGGAGCTGGTGGCCCAGATTTCCTCCCTGAGCCAGAAGAGCGCGGACCAGGCCCAGTACCGCCTGTTCGACTTTGAGGAGGAGCTGCGCAAATGGATCAAGTCGGTGATCCTCATCAAGCCGGAGAAAATCACCCTGAACACCCGCATTCACACGGAGGGAGCTTGGGTGTACGGCAACCCCACTCAGCTGTACGAGGTGCTGTTAAACCTGTGCGTCAACGCCTTTTATGAGATGCCCGCCGAGGGCAGTCTGACCCTGACCGCCACGGTGGCGGAGGCGCAGGAGCTGCCGGAGGGGTTAAGCCCCCTTTCCCTGGGCGGCCGGTTTGTGCTGGTGCGGGTGCAGGATACGGGCGGCGGCATAAGCCCCGAGATCATCGACAACATTTTCACCCCGTTTTTCACCACCAAGAGGCACGGCGAGGGCACAGGCCTGGGACTGGCCATCACCCAGAAAATCCTCGACGAGCACCAGGGAGACATCTGTGTGGAATCCCGGCTGGGGGAGGGGAGCAGCTTCTATTACTGTATCCCGTTCCGGAACGCCGGGGAGGAGGAGGAGCCGGTCCGCGCCCGGGAGGAGGAGCCGCAGCAGGGGAGAGGCGAGGGCGCAGGCCGTCTGCTGGTAGTGGACGACGATGAGAGTACCTTGAGGATGATCCGGCGGGTGCTGGGCAAAAACGGTTTTAAGGCCGACTATTACGCCGATCCGCGGGAAGCCCTGGCCGCGCTGGAGAGTGGACTGGCGGAGTATGACGTGTTAATCTCCGACTACCAGATGGACGAGATGAACGGCGTAGAATTGGCCACCCAGGCCCGGTTCCTGAATAAAAACTTAAAAATCCTCATTCTCTCCGGCCTGATCAAATCGGAGATCGTGGACGCCTGCCAGAGGGGCCGCATCGACGGCTATCTGCTCAAGCCGGCCCATGGAGACCAGCTGTTAAAATTTATCAAAAATGGATGTATTTAGGCGATTATTCGGATTGTATGAAAAAAAGTACACTTTATCGCGTTGAATTCGCAGAAATTTAAAGTAATAAAATTGACTCTCCGATTTTTTTGTAGTATGATAGGAAACATCCTCAAACGGTGAGGACGGATTGCGGCAGCGTTCCACGAAACGGCCGCAAAAAATGTTATAAAAAGAGGAGAGCGAGTATTATGAAAAAATCATCCAAGATCATGTCCCTGGTACTGGCCGGCGCCATGGTTCTGTCCATGAGCGCATGCGGTTCCGGCAAAACCGATGCAGCTGCTGACACCACTGCCGCGACCACTACGGCGGCCGGAAGCGAGGCTGCTTCCTCCGCGGAGGAGACGGGTGCAGAGAGCCAGGCGGAAGCTCCCGCTGAGGGCGCTGTCTACAAAATCGGCATTTTACAGCTGACCCAGCATCCGGCTCTGGATGCCGCCAACCAGGGCTTTATAAAGGCGTTGGACGACGCGGGCGTCCAGTATGATCTGGACCAGCAGAACGCTTCCGGCGATCAGTCCGTGTGCCAGACCGTGGCGTCCAAATTCGCCAACGACGGCAAGGATCTGATTCTGGCCATCGCAACACCGGCGGCCCAGGCTATGGCCGGCGCAGTGACCGACACTCCCGTGCTGATCACCGCAGTGACCGACCCGGCGGAATCCGGCCTGGTGGATACCAACGAGGTTCCCGGGGGAAATGTAACCGGCACCTCCGATCTGACCCCGGTGGCGGAGCAGATTGATCTGCTGCAGAAGGTTCTTCCGGACGCGAAGAAGATCGGTATTCTGTACTGCTCTGCTGAGTCCAATTCCGAGATCCAGGCCCAGATGGCAAGAGATGCGATCGCGGCTGCGGGTATGGAGAGCCAGGACTTCACGGTATCCAGCTCCAACGAGATCCAGACCGTGGTTCAGTCCATGGTGGGCAAGGTGGACGCGGTTTACGCTCCCACGGACAACACCATCGCGGCGGGAATGACCACGGTGGCAATGGTCGCCAACGACAACAATCTGCCGGTGATCTGCGGTGAGTCCGGCATGGTGAACAGCGGCGGCTTGGCAACCTACGGCATCGATTACTTCCAGCTGGGCTACATGACCGGCCAGCAGGCTGTGAAGATCCTCACCGAGGGCGCTTCACCGGCCGATATGCCCATCGAGTATCTGAAGGCGGAAAACTGCGAGCTGACCGTGAACGAGGAGACCGCGCAGACGCTGGGAATCGACGTTTCCGTGCTGAAATAAGCGAAGCCAGTCCGAACCGGATCAGAGTTTAAACGGTGCTGTGAGCGCCCTGGGCAAAACCGCCCGGGAGCTTGCAGCACCATCTTTAGGTGCGGGGAGAACAGGCGGCAGATCCGCAATCCCATAGATGGTTTACTCAAGCTGTTTTGCGCGCGCAGGAAGGCCGCAGCGCAGGGGCTGGAGGGAGTTTGGGCAAGCCATTTATACGGAGTCTGCCTGTTAAGACCGTGAAACGGCGGCAACGCCGGGGTGCAGGCGGTTTATTTGATCATAGCGGTAATTTTAAATTGATGGAGGTAAATCATGGTTATCATTCACTTTTTCTCGGGTATGGGTCCCAAGCTTCTGGACGCCACCGGGCAGGGCGTGCTCTGGGGGCTGATGGTCCTGGGCGTTTACATTACATACAAGCTGCTGGACATCGCGGATTTGACCGTGGACGGCAGCTTCGCTCTGGGCGGCTGCGTCTGCGCCATGCTCATTGTCCAGAAGGGAGTCAATCCCTTTCTGGCGCTGTTTCTTGCGACTCTGGCCGGAATGGCGGCCGGGCTGGTCACCGGCGCTCTGCACACGGCCTTTGATATTCCCGCGATTCTGGCCGGAATTCTGACCCAGCTGGCGCTGTGGTCCGTGAACCTCTGGGTCATGGGCAAGAGCAACACGCCCCTGGCGAAGGTGGACAATATGGTAAGCCTTCTGGCGGAGAGCACCGGCTTCTCCCAGGCAAAGGCATCCCAGCTGATCGGCATCGCGGCGGCCATCGCCGTGGTGGCCCTGCTCTACTGGTTTTTCGGAACGGAGATCGGCAGCGCCATCCGCGCCACCGGCAACAATGAAGACATGATCCGCGCCCTGGGCGTGAACACCAAGTGGACCAAACTTTTGGGCCTGATGATCAGCAACGGTCTGGTGGGCCTTTCCGGCGCGCTGGTGTGTCAGAGCCAGAAGTACGCGGATGTGATGATGGGCCAGGGCGCCATTGTCATCGGCCTGGCGGCCATCGTCATCGGCGAGGTGCTGTTCGGCTGGTTCCGGAATTTTGCGCTGAAGCTGGCAGCGGCCGTGATCGGCTCCGTGGTCTACTTTGTGATCCGGGCCGTGGTGCTGGAGCTGGGAATGAACCCCAACTATATGAAGCTTTTGTCCGCTCTCATCGTGGCTCTGGCCCTTTGCGTGCCGGTGGCTGCCAATAAATGGAAGGCCTACCGGTCCTACTCGGAAGGAGGAGAACAGTAATGCTGAAGCTGACCAATGTGAGCAAGACCTTCAATAAAGGAACCATCAATGAAAAGAAGGCGTTAAAGAACCTGAACCTGACCTTAAATGACGGTGATTTTGTGACTGTGATCGGCGGTAACGGCGCGGGGAAATCCACCATGCTGAACATGATCGCAGGCGTGTATCCCATCGATGCGGGGCGCATCGAGATCGACGGGGTGAACATTTCCCGGCAGCCGGAGTACAAGCGGGCCAAATTTATCGGACGCGTGTTCCAGGATCCCATGAAGGGGACCGCCGCGGGTATGGAGATTCAGGAAAATATGGCGCTGGCCTTCCGGCGCGGACACCGGCGCGGGCTGGGCTGGGGAATCCGCTCCCAGGAGAAGGACTATTACCACGACCTTCTGACCCGCCTGGGACTGGGGCTCCAGAACCGCATGACCAGCAAGGTGGGCCTGCTCTCCGGCGGCCAGCGCCAGGCGCTGACCCTGCTCATGGCGACGCTCCAGAAACCCAAGCTCCTGCTGCTGGATGAGCACACGGCGGCCTTAGACCCTCAGACGGCTAAAAAGGTGCTGGATCTGACCCGGGAGATGGTGGAGGAGCAGAAGCTGACCGCCCTGATGGTGACCCACAATATGCGGGATGCCATTCAGATCGGAAACCGCCTGATCATGATGAACGACGGGCAGATTATCTACGATGTGGCGGGAGAAGAGAAGCAGAATCTGACCGTGGAGGATCTGCTGGAGAAGTTTGCGCAGGCTAGCGGCGGAGCCTTTGCCAACGACCGTATGCTGCTGTCAAAATAGAAAAATTTGGATGAGAGTCCGGCAAACCCCAAAATTATCGGTAAATTTTAAGAAAGATTTCACATTTTTTTGGCTGATTTTATGGTATACTGGTTGCTGATATGTGCCGGTACACCGGCAATGCCGAACGCCACGGTACGGATTTGGGGCGTTCGACTCCGCGGACAGGAACCGTTTTTGCCGTAGGATACGGTTCTTCGGCTCATTGTGCCCGCGAGAATAAAAAATGGAGACGAGTTGAAATATGCTGGACCATAAAGATTATCTGGAGACGTTGAACAAAGCCAGAAGGAAGCGCAACCGCAGATGGGATCCCCGCTATCTTCTGATGATTCTGGGAGCCGTGGTGCTGATTGGCATCGTGGCCGCCCTGGCCATGAGTCTGAAGAAGCCGGCCAGCGGCCGCGCGGCCGGGGAACCGGGACAGGAAGCCGGCCCCGGTCCCGGAGCAACCCCCGCCCAGGCGGCGGAGCCCACCATCTCCCAGGAGGAGAAGGAACGGCAGGAGCAGCAGGCGGCCATCGACGAGGTGGTGAACTCTTACCAGAATCTGGGACTTGTGCAGGTGTCCGGTTACCTGAACATCCGGGAAACGCCCAGCCTGGACGGTAAGATCATCGGCAAGCTGTCCGGCGACGCCGGCTGTGAGATTCTGGAGACGGACGGGGAGTGGTCCCATATCACCTCCGGCGGGGTGGACGGCTATATCAACAACCAGTACCTGCTCACCGGCGACGAGGCTAAATCTAAGGCAAAGGAGTTGGTGAAGCTTCGGGCCATTGTGACCACGGACAACCTGAATATCCGCAAGGAGCCCGCTCTCGACCCCAACAACGTGATCGGACAGGCCCTGTTAAACGAGCGCTACGTGGTGCTGGGACAGCAGGACGGCTGGATCCAGATCGAGGAGGGCTACATTTCCGCGGATTATGCAGAAGTGAAATACGCCCTGAACGAGGGGCGCAAGATGGATCTTAAGGCCATGGCCATCAACCAGTATGACAACCTGGTGATCTCCAAGGTGAACAACTACTTAAACGTCCGGGCGGAGCCCAAATCCGACGGCAAGATCATCGGTAAGATGACCAGTAAGGCGGCGGGTGAAATCCTGGAAAGTCTGGACGGATGGTACAAGATCAAGTCCGGTCCCATTACCGGATATATCACGGCGGATCCCCAGTACACGGCCACCGGCCAGGAGGCGAAGGATATCGCCATGCAGACGGCCACCCTGAGGGCCGTGATCAACACGGACGTGCTCAATGTCCGCACCGAGCCAAACACGGATGCCAAGATCTGGACCCAGATCGTGAAGGACGAGCGCTACCCGGTGCTGGCCCAGTTGGACGGCTGGGTGCAGATTGAGCTGGATTCCGTGGACGAGGAGGACGGCTCCGAGGGCGACAAGGCTTACATCTCCACCCGGGACAACAACGTGGAGGTGCGCTATGCGCTGAACGAGGCCATCAAGTTCTCGCCGGCCGAGGAAGCGGCAAACGCCGCGGCGTCCAGGCGTTCCAAGGTGGTCAACTACGCCCTTCAGTTCGTGGGGAATCCCTACGTGTGGGGCGGCACCAGCCTGACTAAGGGCGCGGACTGCTCCGGCTTCACCATGCAGGTGATGAAGCAGTTCGGCGTGTCCCTGCCGCATTACTCCGGAGCCCAGGCCAAGATGGGCAAGCCGGTGAAGTCCAGCGAGATGCGTCCCGGCGATCTGATCTTCTACGCCAACAGCGGCGGCACGGTCAACCATGTTGCCATGTACATCGGCAACGGCCAGATCGTCCACGCGGCCAGCAAGAAGAGCGGAATCAAGATTTCCACCTGGAACTACCGCACGCCTGTTGCCATCCGCAACGTGCTGGGCGACTGACAGACAGCAAAATAGCGAAGCGCCAATGCCTGTGGCTTGGGAGAAATCCCCAAAAGCCCCGTGCATTGGCGCTTTTTTTGCAATTAGCAGGGGGTTTGGGCATTATATTTTGTGCGCCTATTGCATCGGGCTATGCCTGTCCCATATAATAAAATTATAAGATCCGCTGTTCCTGCGGTGGAACGGGAGAGGAGGGGAGAGGACGGACACCCGGTATACAGAATACGGCGGCACAAGCCTGGTCTGAACCGCACAGCGCGGGAGGTGCCCGGAAAAAGAAAGGAGATGCAAACTGTGAGCAACGTGCTGGAATATTTTCAGATTCAAAAAAGAGGCTCCACCGTCCGCACTGAGGTGATTGCGGGCGCCACCACATTTGCCACCATGGCCTATATCCTCATCATTCAGCCGAAATACATGGGTGAAGCCGGCATGGACGCGGTGGGCGTGCTGCTGGCCACCGCCCTTGTGTCCGGCCTGGTCACCATTGTCATGGGCCTGGTTTCCAACATGCCCTTCGCGCTGGCCCCCGGCATGGGGTCCAATGCGGTTCTCGCCAATTCGATTGTTCTCGCCGGCATCGCATCCTGGCAGGTAGGCCTGGGAATGGTTTTCATCTCCGGCACCGTTTTCCTGCTGCTGAGTATTTTCGGGGTGCGGGAGCTGATCGTGAAGCTGATTCCCAAGGACATTAAGATCGGCATCAGCGCGGGCCTGGGCCTGTTCATCATCCGCACGGCCCTGGTCAACGCCAAGCTGGTGGCGGAGAATTTTAAAGGTCTGGGGGATTTTTCCCAGCCCTCCGTAGCGCTGGCCGGCATCGGCCTTATCATCTGTCTGGTTCTCAACTACGCCCGTTTTACCATCAAAGGGCGCACCTACAAGATCCGCGGCGCCATTCTGCTGGGGATCATCATTACCACGGTCCTGGGCCTGATCATGGGCGTTGTGAAATTCCCGGAAAGCATTTTTACCAAGGGCGCGCTCTCATCCCTGGGCAACGTGGCCTTCAAGGCGGACGTGCTGGGGGCCCTGCGGCCGGAGTACATCGCCTTCATGCTGGCATTTTTTATCAGCGATTTCTTTTCCACTCTGGGCACGGCCCTGGGATTGGCGAACAAGGCGGGAATGATGGATGAGAACGGCAATTTCCCGCTGATTGGAAAGGTCTTCCTGGTGGACTCCATGGGAACGATCACAGGGGCCGTCATGGGCCTTTCAGTGGTCACCACGTATGTGGAGAGCGCCACCGGCGTGGAGGTGGGCGGACGCACCGGCCTGGCCTCCGTGGTGACGGGCCTGCTGTTTATCGCGGCGGTATTTTTTGCCCCGCTGTTTCTCATGATCCCCACGGCCGCAACATCCCCGGCACTGATTTTGATTGGAATTTCCATGATGAACGGACTCAAATCAGTGGATTTCGATCCGCTGAAGTGGACGCCGGTGGCGATTTTGATGATCGGAAGCCTGTTCGGCGGAACCCCAAAGGGCATCGCCATCGGGTTAGTCACCTACTGCATCGTAAACATTATGTACTACACGTTCACGGATGAGCGGAGCAAGGAAACGCTGCCATCTCTGTTTACCATTGTGCTGGCGCTGTTGACCTGCCTGCAGTTCTTTATTTAACGCCAGACACGGAAGATGAAAGGAGGTAATCGTTTGAGAGCAATTCAAAATCCGGACCGCAGCAGACTGATAGCGGCGGCGATGCAGCGGATTCCCTGTGATCTGACCATTCAAAATATCCGCCTGGTCAATGTGATCACCGGGGAAATCTATCCCGCCGAAGTGGACGTGCTGGACGGCGTGATCGTGCGCGTGCGGGAGGGGGAGATGACGGCCGTGCCGTCGGAAACGGTTTATGACGGCCGCGGCGCATACCTGATGCCCGGCTTTATCGACATCCATATGCATGTGGAGAGCACCATGCTCACCCCCGGGGAATTCGGAAGGGCGGCGGTGCTCTGCGGAACCACCGCGGTTTTCGTGGACCCCCACGAGATCGCCAATGTCATGGGGATTTCCGGCGTGGAGTATATGCTGGAGGACGCCAGGCGGTCGCCTGTGCGTCAGTTTAACCTGGCCTCATCCTGCGTGCCCTCCGTACCCGGGCTGGAAGGCTCCGGCGCCAGCTTCGGCCCGGAGGAGATTGCGATGCTCCTGGACCGGGAGGGAGTTGTGGGCATCGCGGAGGTGATGGATGTGTTGAGCGTGGTCAATGATGCGCAGCGCATGCACGGCATTCTCGCGGAGGGACTGCGGCGGGACGTTCTGATCCAGGGACATGCGCCACGGGTCTACGGCAAGGAGCTGGCCGCCTATATCCTGGGAGGCCCCACGGACAACCATTCCGGGCGGACCGCCAGGGAGTGCTGCGAAAACCTGCGGGCAGGACTTCACGTGAACCTGCAGGCCAGCTCGCTGTCCAGCGGGAGCCTGCCGGAGATGCTGCAGGGACTGCGGGGCCACCGTTACCATGATAATGTTTCCCTTTGCACCGACGATGTTCACGCCAAGGATCTGCTGGAGACGGGCCATATCAACCGCATTATGAAAAAACTGATCGAGCTGGGCGTGGACCCGATGGACGCCATACGCTGGGGCACGTACAACGCGGCCAGGGAGGCCGGGATGGCGGATCTGGGCGCCGTGGCTCCCGGTTATGCCGCGGACCTGCAGCTGGTGGAGGAGCTGGATGGGCGCAATCCTTTCGCCGTCTTTGTGGGCGGAGAACTGATGTGTGAGGACGGCAGACTGTGCGCAGGACCGTCCGGCGCGGAAAAAGTTCCATTCCCCAACACGGTGCAGCTGTCCTGGCTGCGGGGGGAGGAGGATTTCTATCTGGTGCCTCCGGGGCCGGACAGCCTGGTATGCATCGTCCCCTGTAACGAGGCGGGCCGGGCTCTGTCTGAGCCGCTGTACGAGAGGTTGCTGGTGAAGAATGGGAGAATCGATCTCACGGACCGGGAGGAGCTTTGCTTTTTAAGCGTGTGCAACCGGCACGGCGCCCGGGACCGGACGATCTGTGTATTTCAAAACTTCGGCCTGCAGCGCGGCGCGGTGGCTTCCACGATCTCCCACGACAGCCACAATTTTACCGTGGCCTACAAAAATCCGGAAGATGCCCTTATTGCGGCCAACTATCTTCAGGAGGTGGGCGGTGGAATGTGCGCGGTGCTGGACGGCCAGGTGCTGGCCGGGCTTCCGCTTCCGGTGGCCGGACTGATGTCCCAGCTTCCCTGCCATGAGCTGGTGGAGCAAATCAGCGCTCTGGAGAAGGCGGTGGGTAAGGTCTGCAAGAGCGATAAGATGATGATGCGGATCGCCATCAGCTCTCTGTTGGCGGCGCCTATTCTCTGCATCAGCGACCGCGGACTGGTGGATGGCCGCACCCAGACGTTTGTGGAGCTATTCAAATAGTAGGTTCCATTTAACCTTCATTTTGATCATGCCGGGGCTGCTGCCGAATTTATGAAATTCAGGCTGCAGCCCCGTTTTAGGAACCGTTTCCGGGAAGCGGGCCTTAAAATATCCTGCGCAGCCCACAGCGCCGCCATGCATATTTTCCCGCGCCCGGCGCAGACTATTCCCTGAACAGCCGCAGACCCTTAAACCGGTCTGAGGCGGCAGAACGAGGAAAGGAAGATAAGGCCATGGCGCAGGATAAGAGCAAAAATAAAAAGAAAAACGCGGTTGTGGACAACAACGGCGGACAGGACAATACACAGGAGAAGATAAACGAGAAGGACATCGAGGCCAAGGAAGATCAGAAGTTGGAGGAGTACGGCCAGATGACCCTGGAAGAAAACAGGAGGCATCGGAAAATCCATCTGATCACCATCATCGGCGAGGTGGAGGGCCACGAGAACCTGTCCGGCAACAGCAAAGCCACCAAATACGACCACGTGCTGCCCCAGCTGGCCCAGATTGAGGACGACGACACCGTGGACGGCCTTTTGGTGCTGCTCAACACCTCGGGCGGGGATGTGGACGCGGGTCTGGCCATCGCGGAGATGATCGCCTCCCTGTCCATGCCCACGGTTTCCCTGGTGCTGGGCGGAAGCCATTCCATCGGCGTGCCCCTGGCGGTCTCCACCAACTACTCCTTTATTGTGCCCTCGGGAACCATGATGATTCATCCCGTGCGCATGTCCGGCATGGTGATCGGCAGTTCCCAGACGTATGAGTATTTTGCCATGATCGAGGACCGGATTCTGAATTTCGTGGAGAGCCACGCCCGCATCGCCTACGACCAGCTGAAGGAACTCATGCACAACACCGAGATGCTCACCCGCGATCTGGGCACCGTTCTGGTGGGAAAAGAGGCCGTGGAAGCCGGGCTGATCGACGAGGTAGGGGGCATCAAGGAAGCGCTGCACAAACTCTATCAGATGATCGACGCGAAAAATTAAATGCCTTGGCGTTGCATTTCCCCGGATTTTTTTGTATACTATATACTAACTGGGCTTATGCCCGGAGACGTGTATAGAATGACGGGAGGCTGATTTCGTGGCTGATTCAAATCGTAAAAGGCAGAGCACACCAAAGAATACAGGGAAAAGCACAAGAGGTGCGGGAACGTCCAGGAAGGGCGGTTCCGGGGCGAAGAGAAGCCAGGGAAAGTCAGCGAATACAGAACAGGATATGGGATTTTTGAGAGCAGAAGTGGTCATCATCTGCTCTTTTGCTGTTGCAGTGCTGTTGTTTCTCAGCAATTTCCGGCTCTGCGGCGTGGTGGGCGAGGCCCTGCGCCGGGCGCAGCTGGGAGTTTTTGGCATGGTGGGCTTTCTGGTGCCCATTCTGTTGTTTGTGGGGACATGCTTTCACATGTCGAATGAGGGAAATATCCATGCGGCGCTGAAGCTGGGCGCGGTGATCCTGGCCGTGATCACGGTCTGCGGCCTGCTGCAGCTTATGTTCGGCTCCACGCCCGACGGCGCCAAGTGGATGGAGTATTACAAGCAGTCCGCGGACACAGGCCGGGGCGGCGGATGGCTGGGCGGCGTGCTGGCCTCCTTGCTGACCGTGGCGCTGGGACGGGCCGGAGCCTACCTGGTGCTCTTTGTGGTATTGATTATCTGCGCGGTCTGCATCACGGAGAAATCCTTTGTTTCCGTGGTCCGGTCCGGCGGGGACAAGGCCTACCACTATGCCAGGGAAGATATGGAGCGCAGGCGCGAAAACCACGCCAGACGGCAGGAGGAGCGCAGGCAGGAGCGGGAGGAGCAGATGGTGCGCGGCGTCAATTTAGAGGCCACCAGACTCACCGATCCCAGGGATCTGCCGGATATTATGGAAGATGAGGAACCGGAGAACATTGGATACGAACCGGCCCAGGGGGGCGCGGCTCCGGCTGCGGCCGCCGCGGATGTGTTCCGGGGGCAGATCAATCTGCCGCCGGAGTATCAGGGCGGAGAGCAGGAGCTGCCCTATGAGACCGACGATGTGGCCGTGCTGGCGGACTCCATCGAACGCCACCAGAAGCCCGCTGCCCCGGTGAAGGGAACCGGCAGGGAGCGGACGGCCGCCCCGGCCAGGGAGCCTGCGGACGCGTATCTGTTACATAGGGAGGACGGGGAGGAGACGATCCGGCTTCCCAGAGACCACAGAACCCTGGGAGAGATGGAGTTTGTGGAGGACGGCTACAGAGAGCCGGGTATGAGGACCGCGGAAGCGGAACCTGGGGCCAGGCCGGATTTCCTGCGGGATATCTCGGAGGAAGCGCCCTTCGAGGAGGACATTCCTCCCTTTGAGGAGCCGGTGGCCCGGGTGAGCCTGGATGCCCCAGTGGGCGGACAGGAAAACCTTTATGGGGAGGGATTGTCCGGTGAGGAGGACCTGTCCGGCGTTAAGGGCGTGTCTTATGCGGGGGAAACGTCTTACGCGGAGGGCCTGTCCGGCGTTAAGGGCGTGTCTTATGCGGGGGAAACATCTTACGCGGAAGGCCTGTCCGGCGCGGAGGGAACATCCGGTCCGGAGAAAACGCCTTATGCGGCGAAAACAGGCGGCCGGGAGGAAACCTCGGTCTACGAGGATACCGCTCCCTGGGAGACGGCTGGATCCGGGGCCGGGGCGCTCTCGGTTCAGGAGGACGACTACAGCCAGGATCATTCGGAGCAGGGCGTAAATTACGACAGCATCTTTGTGCCGGAGGAGCCCAAGCGGGTGGTGACGGCAGGCGGTAAGGTGATTGAGACCGAAACCGAGCTGTTGCAGAAAAAGCTTGAGAAGAAGCGACAGGCCGCGGCTGCGGCCAGCGAGAGCGTGGAGGTGGCCGAGGAGATCCGCAAGGAGGAAGAGGTGGTGAAAAAGGAGTACATTTTCCCGCCCACCACCCTGTTAAAGCGCGGGAACCGCAATGCAGGCGCATTTTCCCAGAACGAATACAAGGCCACGGCCATCAAACTGCAGCAGACCCTGCGCAACTTCGGCGTGGGCGTGACCGTGACCAATATCAGCTGCGGACCGGCGGTGACCCGCTACGAGCTGCTGCCTGAGCAGGGCGTGAAGGTCAGCAAGATCGTGGGTCTGACCGACGACATCAAGCTGAACCTGGCAGCCGCGGACATCCGCATCGAGGCCCCCATCCCCGGCAAATCCGCCGTGGGCATCGAGGTGCCGAACAAGGAAAACAACGTGGTTTATCTGCGGGAACTGCTGGAGTCCGACAATTTCCAGAACCACAAGTCCCGTCTGGCCTTTGCGGTGGGTAAGGACATCGGCGGCCAGGTGGTGGTGACGGACATCGGCAAGATGCCCCACCTTTTGATCGCGGGCGCCACCGGCTCCGGTAAATCCGTGTGTATCAACACGCTGATCATGAGTATTATCTTCAAGTCCAAACCTGAGGACGTGAAGCTGATCATGGTGGACCCCAAGGTGGTGGAGCTCAGCGTCTACAACGGCATCCCCCACCTGCTGATCCCGGTGGTGACGGACCCGAAAAAGGCTTCCGGCGCGTTAAACTGGGCCGTGGCCGAGATGGAGGACCGCTACAAGAAGTTCGCCTCCTGCAATGTCCGGGATCTGAAGGGCTACAACGACCGGGTGGAGAAGCTGAAGGACGTGGAGAGCGACAACAAACCGACCAAGCTTCCACAGATCGTGATTATCATCGACGAGCTGGCAGACCTGATGATGGTAGCCCCCGGCGAGGTGGAGGAGTCCATCTGCCGTCTGGCCCAGCTGGCAAGAGCCGCGGGAATCCATCTGGTGATCGCAACCCAGCGCCCGTCGGTGAACGTGATCACCGGCCTGATCAAGGCCAACGTGCCGTCGCGAATCGCATTTTCCGTGTCCTCGGGGGTGGACTCCAGGACCATTATCGATATGAACGGAGCCGAGAAGCTTCTGGGCAAGGGCGACATGCTCTTTTACCCGGCGGGCTTCCCCAAACCTCAGCGTGTGCAGGGCGCTTTCGTGTCCGACGAGGAGGTGGGCCGGGTGGTGGAATTCCTCACCGAGCAGGGTCTGACGGCCCAGTACAGCCCGGAGGTGGAGAACCGGATCGCCTCTCCTGCGGCGGAGAGCGCCGGGAGCAAGGCGGACGACGGGCGGGATGAGTATTTCGTCCAGGCCGGACAGCTGATCATCGACAAGGACAAGGCTTCCATCGGCATGCTGCAGCGCATGTTCAAGATCGGCTTTAACCGGGCGGCCCGCATCATGGACCAGCTGGCCGAGGCCGGCGTGGTGGGCGAGGAGGAAGGCACCAAGCCCAGAAAAGTATTGATGAGTCCTGAACAGTTCCAGGAATTCCTGGAGCAGGGCAGATAGATGATGTTCACGGATCAATCCATGGTCAACACTAACATTAAGGAGGAAAAGCGGCATGAAGTCAGATATTGAGATCGCACAGGAGGCGCGGATGCTTCCCATCAAAGAGGTGGCTAAGTCCTATGGAATCGGGGAGGACGATCTGGAGCTCTACGGCAAGTACAAGGCCAAGCTCACAGACGATCTGTGGGAGCAGGTGAAGGACCGCCCGGACGGAAAACTGGTGCTGGTGACCGCCATCAACCCCACCCCGGCGGGCGAGGGCAAGACCACCACCACCGTGGGTCTGGGAGAAGCGTTCGGTGTGATGAAAAAGAGCGCAATTATCGCGCTGCGGGAGCCGTCTTTAGGGCCGTGCTTTGGCATCAAGGGCGGAGCGGCCGGGGGCGGGTACGCCCAGGTGGTTCCCATGGAGGACTTAAATCTGCACTTTACCGGCGATTTCCACGCCATCACCTCCGCCAACAACCTGCTGGCGGCGCTGCTGGACAATCACATCCAGCAGGGCAACGCCCTGGGCATCGATCCCCGCCAGGTGCAGTGGAAGCGCTGTGAGGACATGAACGACCGTGCGCTGCGAAACGTGGTCATCGGCCTTGGAGCAAAGGCGGACGGAATGGTGCGTGAGGACCATTTTGTGATCACCGTGGCCTCCGAGATCATGGCGATTCTCTGCCTGGCGGCGGATATGAAGGACTTAAAGGAGCGCCTTGGCCGGATCATCGTGGCTTACAACTTTGCCGGCGAGCCGGTGACCGCGGCGGACTTACGCGCGGTGGGCTCCATGGCCGCCCTGTTAAAGGACGCGTTAAAGCCCAATCTGATTCAGACCCTGGAGCACACCGGCGTGCTGGTACACGGCGGCCCCTTCGCCAATATCGCCCACGGCTGCAACAGCGTCAGAGCCACCCGCACGGCGCTGAAGCTGGCGGACATCGTGGTGACCGAGGCGGGCTTCGGCGCGGACCTGGGCGCTGAGAAGTTCCTGGACATCAAGTGCCGCATGGCCGGGCTGAAGCCCGACGCGGTGGTGCTGGTGGCCACGGTGCGCGCCCTCAAATACAACGGCGGTGTGCCCAAGGACCAGCTCTCAACCGAGAACCTGGACGCCTTAAAGCGTGGCATCGTGAACCTGGAGAAGCACATTGAGAACATCCAGAAGTTCGGCGTTCCGGTGGTCGTGACCTTAAATTCCTTCACCTCCGACACGGAGGCGGAATATGAATATATTAAGCATTTCTGCGAGCAGAGGGGCTGTGAATTCGCACTCAGCGAGGTCTGGGCCAAGGGCGGAGAGGGCGGAATCGCCCTGGCCGAGAAGGTTCTCGAGACCCTGGAGAAGAAGCAGAGCAACTTTAAGGTGCTCTATCCCGACGAGATGAGTCTGAAGGAGAAGATCGGCACCATCGCCGCCGAGGTTTACGGCGCGGACGGCGTGACCTACGCGCCGGCGGCTGAGAAGGCGTTAAAGCGCATCACCGAGATGGGCTACGGAAACCTTCCGGTCTGCATGGCCAAAACCCAGTATTCCCTGTCCGACGACCAGACCAAGCTGGGCAGGCCCACCGGGTTTAAGATCAACGTGCGCGACGCCTACGTGTCCGCGGGCGCAGGCTTTGTGGTGGCCCTCACCGGCTCCATTATGACCATGCCCGGGCTTCCCAAGAAACCGGCGGCCGAGGGGATCGATGTGGACGAGAGCGGAAAGATTACCGGGCTGTTTTAATTCGGACATGGGTGTGCCGCCCGGACCCGCCACGGAAGGGCCGCCGGAAGTTTGAACGGCGGCCTGATCCCCCGCGGGGCAGGCGCCGCTGGAAGTGCGCCAAAGGCTAGCAGCTTCCGGCCGTTCCGCTCCGGGCGTCACCCCCATCCCCGCAACACGCGCCCCAGGGGAGCGCAGGCCACTGTAGAACTGGCTGAATCCCCGATGATTTCTAAGAAAAGAGGACATTCCGTATGGTATTGAGCGATTGGCTGGAAGGACTGGATTACGAGCTGCTGCAGGGCAGCCTGGAGGTACAGGTATCGGACGTCTCCTACGACTCCAGAAAGGCAAAAGAGGGCGACGTGTTCGTGTGCATGACCGGAACCCGCGTGGACTCCCACCTGTTTATTCCCCAGGTGGAGGAGGCGGGGGTCAGGGTCATTGTGATCGAACGCCCCCTTAAGGAGCTGCTGAAGGCCGTTTCGCCCCAGGTGACGGTGCTCAGGGTAAAGGACGGCCGCCGGGCTCTGGCGCTGCTCTCAGCCGCCCGGTTCGGTTATCCCGCGAGAAAGATGATCACCGTGGGCGTCACCGGCACAAAGGGGAAAACCACCACCACCCATATGATCAAAGCCATACTGGAGGCGGCGGGGAAGAAGGTGGGTATGATCGGCACCAACGGCACCGTGATCGGCGGCCGGGTGACGCCCAACCTGAACACCACGCCCGAGTCCTACCAGCTCCATCAGGCCTTCGCGGACATGGTGGAGGCGGGCTGCGAGTACATGATCATGGAGGTGTCCTCCCAGGGCATCAAAATGCACCGGACCGACGGCCTGTTCTTTGATTACGGCCTGTTTACCAACATATCCCCGGACCACATCGGACCTGACGAGCATGCGGATTTTGCGGAATACCTCTACTACAAATCCCGGCTGATGACCATGTGTAAGGTGGGGCTGGTGAACCGTGGGGATGAACACTATGAGGGTATCGTGAAGGATGCATCCTGCCGCCTCTATACATACTGCGTGGCGGAGGAGACTGGGGATGTGAAGGCGGACTTCGTTGCCCGGAATATCCGCTATGTGGCGGAAGATTCCTTCGTGGGTACGGAATTCGATGTGAAGGGACAGTTTGAGATGGATGTGCGTCTGGGAATCCCGGGCCTGTTCAATGTGGATAACGCCCTTGCTGCGGTGAGCCTGTGCAGCTTCCTGGGACTTGACCGGGAGCGTATAGGTCATGGGCTGGAGCACATCCGGGTGGACGGCCGCATGGAGATCGTTCACGCATCCAGAAAATTCACCGTGCTTGTGGATTATGCGCACAATGCCGTGAGCATGGAAAGCCTGTTGGGCACCCTGCGCAATTACAATCCAAGGCGGCTGGTGGTAGTGTTTGGCTGCGGGGGCAACCGCTCCAAGGACCGCCGGTATTCCATGGGCGAGATCGGCGGGCGTATGGCGGACTTGAGCATCCTCACAGCGGACAATTCCCGCTATGAGAAGCCGGAGGATATCATTGCGGATATCCGTTCCAGTATTGAAAAGACAGGTGGCAATTACGTGGAGATCCCGGACCGCCGGGAAGCCATTGCCTATAGCATCAGAAACGCCCAGGAGGGGGATATGATTGCAGTGATCGGCAAGGGCCACGAGGACTACCAGGAGATCTGCGGCGTGCGGCATCATTTCCTGGATAAGGAAGTGATCTTGGAAGTAATCAATCAGCTGGAGGCATAGAGGATGGAGAACATCAGTGTAAAACAGATTGTGGAGGCGGCGAAAGGCCGCCTTCTTCTTGGAAATGAGGACCAGGCGGTCAGGGCCATCAGCCTTGATTCCAGAAATATGGCGGGCCAGGATTTGTTCGTGCCCATCATCGGTGAAAAGGTGGATGCCCACCGGTTTATCTGTCAGGCCATCTTAAACGGGGCGGTGGCTGTGTTCACCAGCGCTCATGGGAACGCGGCCCAGGTGGAGGCTGCTATCCGCGACTGGGAAAAACTGGGAAACAATCCGGAGCCAATCCGTCACGCGGCCTGGATCGCAGTGGAGGACACAAAGAAAGCGCTTCAGGATCTGGGCGTTTACTGCCGCAGCCGCATCACCATTCCTCTGGTGGGCATCACCGGCAGCGTGGGGAAGACCACCACCAGGGAAATGATTGCCGCGGCGTTAAATGCGGGCTTTAAGGTGTACCGGACGCCGGGCAACTCCAACAGCCAGGTGGGCGTGCCAATCACCATGAGCGAGATCCCGGCGGATGCGGGCATCGCCGTCATAGAGCTGGGCATGAGCGAGCCGGGAGAGATGGAGAAGATCGCCCGCATCGCCAGAGTGGACAGCGCGGTAATCACCAACATCGGCATCGCGCATATTGAGCAGCTGGGTTCCAGGGAAAATATATTGAAGGAAAAGCTGAACATTCAGGAAGGCATGAACCCTGAAGGGATTTTGTTCCTGAACGGGGATGATGATCTGCTGAAAAATGTGTCCGCTCAGAACGGACACCCTGTGGTATTCTTTGGCACTTCCCCCCAGTGCAGCTACCGCGCGATGGATGTGCGGCTGGATGAGGGGTATCCGGTGTTTACGGCAGATTGCAGGGGGCAGCGGATTCCCGTGCGCCTGGGCGTAATGGGCACCCATATGGTGAGCAATGCCATGGCGGCCCTGGCGGTGGCGGGAGAGTACGGCGTGGATTTAAGGGCCGCAGCGGCGAGCCTGGAAGAATTCGCAGGCTACAAGGGCAGGCAGCAGGTCTATGAGCTGGGGAGCCTCACGGTTATTGACGACAGCTACAACGCCAGTCCGGTGTCCATGAAGGCAGGCCTGGAGGTGCTGGTGTCCATGAAGCCGGGGGCCAGGAAGATCGCCGTGCTGGCGGATATGAAGGAGCTGGGCCCGGATGAGGCCGCGCTTCACCGGGAAATTGGATATTACATTGCGGAGCATCCCGTGGACCAGGTGCTGCTGTTAGGGGACCTGGCCGCGCAGATCGGGGCAGGTATCGCAGAAAAGAACGGAAACACCCCCTTTATCCGGTGCAGCAGCCCGGATGAGATTGAGGCCTGGCTGAAGCGTGAGACTGCGGAGGGCGACTGCATTTTATTCAAGGGTTCCAACAGCATGCGGCTGGGAAACGTGGTGACTGAGTTTATCAGCGCCAGGCAGCTCCTTTCGCCGGCGGGGGAGGCAAAATACCAGGGATAAAATTCGCATGAAAAAGGGGGATTCCATGGGAAAGACTAAAAACCGCCGGGAAGAGCTCAAAAGAGCCTGGCAGAGCTTTAAGCAAAGGGGCAGCGCGGATGGGGAGGTGCGCCAGGAGGTATTTGAGTCGTGGGAGAGGTGCAGGCAGTTGAACCAGACGGATTTTCATAACGATAAGAAACGTTGGCCGCCTGCGGATGACGAGAAGGTGCAGAAGATTCTGAACCAGAATGAGATATTGATTTCCACAGCCTCACTGTTACTGTCAAGGATTGCTGAGATGGTGTCCGACAGCCAGTATGTGATTAGCCTGCACGACCGGCATTGCTATATGATTGACCGGTATTTTGCAGGAAATTCATTGGTATTTCCACAGGGCAGTTTCCAGATTGGAGAAAAATGGGATGAGGCGCATTTCGGCACGAACGCTCCTCATCTCTGCATGAAGTATGATAAGCCATTTTTGCTGGATGGAGCGGAACACTACTATGAGATATTTCATCATTTGAGCTGTGTGGCGGTACCGATCCACAGTGAGGAGGGGGAAATTATTGGGTGCGTGAGTATGATTGGAGGCTACTCAGAAAATACCTCCCATACTCTTGGACTGGTCAGTGCGGTGGCATACCTGATTGAGACACAGCTTAAGCTGACGAAGACGGTTCAGACAGCAGCGGCGTCCTTTGATACGGTAGCAGAGGGGTGGGGGGTTTTAAATGCCGATTATACCGTGAGGCGGGTCAGCCCCTACACGGGCCACATGCTGAACGTGAAAAAGGAAGAACTCCGGAATCTGAATTTTGCGGGTATGTTTGCCTATGAGGATTTTAAGAAACGCCTGGAGGATGGAGAGGCCTCATTTTCCTACCCGGAGTATGACCTGGATATTGACGGTAGAAAGGTGCGCTGCAATGTGACAGTGGCGCCGGTGAAGATCATGAACCGCTTTGTGGGAGTTGTGCTGATTCTCCGGGAGATTAAGGACGTGATCCGGCTGGCCAATAAGGTGATGGGAAACCGGTCTTATTATTGTTTCAGCGACATTATCACGGAAGATAAAGAAATAATGGCTCAGATTAAGACGATGAAAAGTATTGCGGCTACGGATTGCAGCGTGCTCATTGAAGGGGAAAGCGGTGTGGGAAAGGAGCTGTTTGCCCATTCGATACACTCGACCAGCCGCCGCTTAAGCGGCCCGTTCATTGTTGTCAACTGTGCCTCCATCCCGCAGAATTTGGTGGAAAGCGAACTGTTCGGATATGAGAAGGGGGCGTTTACCGGCGCCAGCAGCAACGGAAGTCCCGGTAAATTTGAACTGGCGGACGGTGGAACTATCTTTCTGGATGAGATCGGGGAGCTGCCTTTGGAGATTCAGGCCAAGTTATTGCGGGTTCTGGACAATCACCGGGTGAGACGAATCGGGGCGAAGACGGAACATCCTTTGGATATTCGCGTAATAGCGGCTACCAACCGCCATCTTTGGGATGAGGTGGAAAAGAAAAACTTTCGTGGCGATTTGTATTTTAGAATTAATGTGGTGAAATTCAATATCCCCCCGTTAAGAGAGCGGAGAGGAGACGTTCTTCTCCTGGCAGATTATTTTTTATCGAATATCAGCCGCAAAGAGGAGAATATATATAAGCAGTTTACCGAGGGCTTCCGGCAGATGATTCAGGAGTACTCCTGGCCTGGGAATGTCAGGGAGCTGCAGAATGCAGTGGCGCGCGCATTTTATGCTAGCCGCACGTCCTTAATTGAGGCGGAGGATCTGCCGCAGGAGGTTGTGTCCAGGGTTCTGGAAATCCGGGGGAACGGAGATAAAGCTTCCGGTCAGGGGGAGACGAAGCTCCCCTGCGCAAAGTCCGGGACCGCTTATGGCAGTGAAAATGAGAAAGCAGAGAAACCTGCACACTGCAACGCAAATTACGCCCAAACCAAGATGCAATTTGAATGTGAAAGTATTCTCGCTGCTATTCGGATGAATAATGGAAACGTGACGGCAGCAGGGATGTCCCTGGGTATGAGTAAATCTACGATTTACAGAAAAATAAAAAAATATGGGATTCGTCTCAATTAAGAGAATGAGTGCCAAAAATGAGACTTTTCCCAAAAGTGGGATTGAGATTTGTGTCAGAAAAGAGACTAAACACTGGTTTTAGTCTCTTTTTTTGCCTTTTTTTCGTTAAAACAGGTTGGCACAGATATTGCTATATATAAAAGTGAAAGCCGGAGTAACGAAAATTTTTTAAGGAGGTAATGGAACTTGCACAAAATCATGATTTTAAACCTGGGTTCCACATCCACAAAGATTTCTCTCTACGAGGATGAGAGAATGTATGCAGAGCAGACATTCAGAAATTCCGACGAAGAGATGGCGGGGCATCCGAGACAGCGGGATCAGATTGCACTTCGCAAAGGTCAGGTGGAGGAGTGGATCAAAGAAAACAAGGTAGACCTGGATGCAGTTGATGCGCTGGTTCTGAGAGTGCGCGGCACGGACCGCTGCACTAAGAGCGGAACCTACCAGATCGGCGAAGGATTAAGGAAGGATATTCTGGCTCACTACAGCCCGGAGGATACCAAATTTCCTCACGCCGCATGTATGACGCTGCCGCTGGCGGAGGAGTTGTTTGCGGGAAGAGATGTTCCGATGTTTATTGTGGATCCGGTAACTGTGGATGAATTTACCGATGTGGCCCGTCTATCCGGCTGTAAGGAAGTGCCGAGAGAGAGCACGTTCCACGCGCTGAATCAGAAGGCGGTAGCCAGAGAGGCGGCAAAACAGCTTGGAAAACCGTATGATTCCATCAAACTGGTTGTCGCTCATTTGGGCGGAGGAGTCTCGATCGGAGCTCATGACTGTGGAAGGGTGGTTGACAGCAGCAACTGTGCTTCCGGAAACAATGGTCCATTTTCGCCGAACCGCGCGGGAGATGTTCCGGCGTGGGCGCTGGCGAAAAAGATTTTCACCCAGAAGCTTTCGATAGACGAAGTGATTAAGATGCTGTTTGTAAAGGGAGGATTTGCTTCCTACACAGGTCTTACCGATGTGCGGCTGATTGAGCAGAAAGCGGCCCAGGGAGATCCGGATTGTGAGTTGGCTATGCAGGCATTCACATATCAGGCGGCCAAGGAGATCGCGGCCCAGTGCGCGGTTCTTCATTGTTCCCTGGTGGACGCCATAGTCATTACCGGCGGAATGGCATATTCCGAACGTATCGTTTCCGACATCAAAAAACGCGTGGGAACCATCGCGCCGGTGCTGGTATTCCCTGGCGAGGAGGAAGGAAAAGCTATGGTTGAGGGCGCGCTCAGGGTTCTGAGGGGCGAAGAAAAGAGAATGATTATTTAATAAAAAATAAACAGGAGGAATTATTATGAATCAGCAGACACCCGAGTATGTAGAGGCCTACATCGCTAAATTAGTGGAAAAGGCAAGAGTTGCGCAGAAGTATGTGGAGGCCAATTATACCGATCAGAAATCGGTTGATGAGTTGGTGCGCGTGGCAGGTAAGGCGATCTATGACAACGCCGTCGCATTGGGACAAGAAGCGGTTGCAGAAACCGGAATGGGAGATCTGATGGGGAAGGTCGGAAAGATGAAGATATTGTCCTTGCGCCATTGGAACTTTATGAAAGGCCGCCCCTCTGTGGGAGTTATCGATGATTTCTCCGAGCCGGGCGTGAGAGTGATTGCAAAGCCGATCGGCGTCCTGGGTTCTGTTACGCCGAGTACCAATCCGGTGGCGACCATCATAGGAAACGCCATGATGGCGTTTAAGACCAGAAATGCCATTATCATCGCTCCCCATCCGGCATCCGCAAAGGGCGCGGTCCATACTACGCAGATTATCCGCGATGCATTGGAAACGATCGGTGCGCCGGCTGATCTGATTCAGTGTATCGGCGAGCCGTCGATTGCAATGACGAACGAGCTTCTAAAACAGGCGGATGTGAATATCGCCACAGGAGGAGCGGGCATGGTGAAAGCGGTTTACTCTTCCGGAAAACCGGCATACGGCGTAGGTCAGGGCAACTGCCAGGCCATCGTTGACGAGGACTACGATAACTTTGAGAGGGCGGCTGCGACGATTGTGGCCAACCGCGCCTTTGACCAGGGGGTTCCCTGTACCGGTGAGCAGACCATGCACGTACCGGCCGGAAGAGAGGAGGAGATGAAGGCAGCGCTCAGAAAAGCAGGCGCGTTCATCATTGAGGATCAGTCGGTGATTGACCACATCCGCGAAATTGTATTTCCAGGCCCAATGATTAACCGTGCTGTGGTGGGAAAGAACGTTCAGCAGCTGGGCGAGATATTCGGCCTCAAGGTTCCGGCGGAGGCTAAGGTGATTTGTTTCAAGGTGCAGGCGAAAGGCGCTGAGGATATACTCTGTAAAGAGATTCTCTGCCCGATCTTACGTTATACCACCTATGAAAAATTCGAGGATGCGGTGGACACGGCGATCACGAACCTTGAAAATGAGGGCGCAGGCCACAGCAGCTCCATCTGGTCCAAAAACGAGGATAGAATTCTCTATGTTGCAAACCTGATCCCGGTAGGGCGTTTTCACATTGAGCAGCCGACCATGGGTTCCGCAAACAATGCCATCGCGCCGACCGTTACCATTGGCTGCGGCTCCTGGGGAAACAACAGTATTTCTGAGAATCTGCAGTATTATCACCTGATGAACGTGACCAGAGTGAGTACAGAGCTCCCGGACCCCATTATTCATGCGGAGGAAGATTGGGATGTATATGAAATGAGAAGCGAGTGGGGACAGAAGGTTCGCTATTAAGGAAAGTCAGAAGGGAGAGAAGATAAACATGAATCCAGTAGAAATTATGATGTCCAACCGCCATGCACACCTTTCTCCGGAGGTCTGCGGGGTTTTGTTCGGAAAGGACTACGAACTGACGGAAAAGAAAAATATCGGTCTTGGCGAGTTCATCTGTGAGGAGACCGTAACGGCTGTTACAGAGAAAGGTAAAATTGAGGGAATCCGTGTCATGGGACCCTGCAGGGAATTTACCCAGATTGAACTTTTAAGAGGAGATTGTTTTACGTTAGGCGTGGATGCGCCGGTTCGTTACTCAGGGGATCTGCGCGATGCTGCGGTACTTAAATTAGTTGGCCCGGCCGGTGAGGTCGAGGTTGCCTGCGGGATCATTGCCCTGCGCCACGTACATATCGGCAACCAGTATGCAGAAGCCAGAGGAATTGAGAACGGCCAGATGGTCAGCGTGAAAATAAACGGGGACCGGGAGACTGTGTTCAGTAAAGCGCTGGTGCGAATCCATAAAGGGAAAGCGGCGATCCTGCACATTGACGTGGAAGAGGGAAATGCGGCTATGGTCAGAAACAAAGATATCGGGGAGCTGATCCTTTAAAAGACAGAACTGAAAACAGGAGAATTAATGTCATGTATGAAGAGATAAGAAAACAGCAGGAGGCAAAGATGCCGATGTACCGGATGATTCCGAAGCCGGTGCCTGTCTGCTATATTGGCGCCGGTAAGGCGTTAAAAGTGGGAGAGCTGTTGAATCTGTATGGGGTGAGGAAGGCTGCCGTCATTACGGACGGGTCTCTGCGCGCCATCGGTCTTCCGGATCCTATGATAAAGGCCATTGAGCAGTCTGGCGTGGAAACGGTCATCATTGACCGCATAACTCCGGATCCCACGTTTGGAGTTGTGGAGGAGGCTTTAAAAACCTGCCTGGATAACGGCTGTGACGGTGTCGTGGCGATGGGCGGCGGATCGGTGCTGGATACGGCCAAGATGGTCAGCGTATGCGCCTCCACCGGCCAGGCGCCGATGGAGCTTGCGGGCTCTATGAAAGTGAAGGGGATCGCCCTGCCGTTTATTGCGATTCCCACTACCGCCGGGACGGGTTCTGAGACGACCATCGCAGCAGCCATCTCCATGACAGACACCCACAAGAAGGTACCGGTTGCGGATCCGAATCTGGTTCCGGACTGTGCAGTTCTCGATCCGGAGCTGACCGTTGGGCTTCCGGCGTCCATCACAGCCTTTACCGGAATGGATGCCCTGACTCACGCGGCGGAGGCTATGGTGAGCGTTTACTGCGATCCGGAAGCGGCGCGCCTTGCGAAAGCAGCGGTAAAGCTGATATTTGAGAATCTTGAGAACGTAATGGAAGAACCGGCGAATCTGAAATCCAGGGAAAATCTGTTAGTCGCCTCGTTCCTGGGCGGAATGGCCTTTACAAGAACAATGGTAGGATATGTCCATGGATTCGCTCATAATATCGGCGGAAAATACGGCGTGCCCCATGGTTTGGCGAACGCGGTGCTGCTGCCGCACATTATGAATTTTTATAAGGATGTATGTGAACGCGAACTGGCAGAGCTGTGGGATGTGATCGCCCCGGAGCAGAACGGACTAAGTGCGGCTGAGAAAGCAAATGGATTCATAAAAAGAATTGAGACGCTCAACCGGGCCCTGGGAATCCCGGAACGCCTGGAGCGCTTCCCGGAATCCGGCATCGACGCGATCTGCGAGGCGGGCTTTCAGGAAACGCATACCATGTACCCGGTTCCCAAATACATGACAGAAAAAGATGCGAAAGAAATCCTCGGAAAAATCTGTAAAAAGGGGGAGTGACAATGGAGAAGAAGGCTACGATTATTGCGGTTACGGGGAAGGGCGGAGTGGGAAAAACCTCGATCGCGGCAATTATTGTCAAAGTATTGCGGGATATGAAGCCCCAAGCCAGAATTCTGGCGATCGACGCGGACCCGGCGGTGGGGCTTTCCACAGCGTTGGGAATCGAGGTGCCTAAAACCATCGACGATATCCGAAAGAGTTTTATCGATAAGGCGGAGGCGGGTGAAACCCGCCAGGCCATCGAACTATTAAACGATGCGCAGTACGAAATTCTGGAAGCGCTGGTGGAGGCCGACGGATTTAATTTTATCGCTGTGGGACGTCCGGAAGCCGCCGGCTGTTATTGTAAGGTGAACGGGTATCTCAAGGACATCATCAGCATTCTTTCAGAAAAATTTGATTACGTAATGATTGACGGGGAGGCCGGAGTCGAGCAGGTCAACCGCCGGGTGATGGAACAGGTCAGTCATTTACTGCTGGTGAGCGATCCCAGCAAAAAGGGCCGGCAGGTGATTCAGAGCATCAAGCAGGTGGCGGATCACCTGGTGATGTACGACAAGGTGGGGGCGGTAATCAACCGTGTCCGTGAGGACAGCCCCATTGAGCTTTTGGATACGGGAGACATTCCGGTCCTGGCCTACATTGAGGAGGATAAAAACCTGAACCGTTTTGACATTGAGGGAAAAAGTGTGTTCGAGCTTCCGAAAGATTCACCGATTGAGCTGGGGGTAAAAAAAGCTTTGAAGGAATTTCGCATTTTGCAGGAGGAGAGCAGATGAAGGATTTAAAACATATTCACTACTTCAGGGAATTGCTTGAGGAGGCCAACAATGAACTGGTTCATCAGGCGGTTCAGGACGGCAGAATTCCAGTGGGATACACCTGTTATTTTATTCCGGAAGTCCTTATGAACGTAGGAAACGCATTTAGCGTGAGACTTCGCGCTCCTAAGACCGGAAGTCTCGATGTCTCCACCTACTATATGACAAACCTGGTATGTGAATACAGCCGGGCCATTGTGGAGCGGGGAATTGAGGGAGGTTATAATTTCCTCGGCGCATTCATCGCCGCGGAGGCATGTGTGGAGATGCATCGGGCGTCTGAACATTTTGAACTGTTAAATCTGGTGAAAAATGAGAAGTTTTTTACAACCTTTATTGATGCGCCGTTCAAGACCAACGCCAATAATATCAAACATTATGTGACTCAGGTGAAGAAAAAGATCCTGGAACCGCTTCAAACTGTATATGGCATTGATATCTCGGACGATTCCCTGCGCAAAGCGGTTGCGCTCCACAATGAGATCTGTGAAATTATTACAGAAATTGGAGAATTCAGAAAAGGTGATGCGATAAAGGTTACCGGGACGGAGTTCCATATCTTAAATCTGGTAAGCTACACCTGCCCGAAGGATCTGATTATCGACAAGCTGAGAGAAACGCTGGAGGAGATAAAGGAGAGAAAGCCGGACCCGGCAGGGACATACAGAGCCAGATTCGTGCTTGCAGGTTCGGAGCTTGACGATTATGAATTTACGGAGCTTATCGAGGAGAACGGCGGCCTTGTTGTGGCAGACAGACACTGCTTCGGCTCCATGCCGGGCCGTGAGCCCATTGTACTGGAGGACGGTGTGGACGTGCTCGTCTCCATTATGAACCATTATGTGCAGACAAGCCAATGTCCAAGATATATGTCTCAGGACAAGGTGGACGGCCGCAAAACATATGTACAGCAGCTGGTAAAGGATTACAATGCAGACGGGGTCATCTATGAACAGCTTAAATTCTGCGAGTATTGGGGGTATGAGCGGGCGTTGGCCTCCCACATTTTAATCAAGGAAAAAGGAATTCCGACTCTGACCGTTGACCGGCCCTATCATGCAAAAGGTTCAGGACAGCTCAGAACCAGGATTCAGGCGTTTGTGGAGAGCGTTGAGATCAAGAAAATCCAGAGAAAGCAGGGGTAAGCGATGGAAGATATTCGTGGAATTATCAGAGATTTGGGAGAAATAAGAGAAAAAGCCTGTGACCTCACCGAAAAGATGGCTTCCAAAGCCCGCGAAGAGGGGATCGCAGATGATTTAAGAGCGGTTAAGGAGAAGACCGGAGATATTAAAGCGAAATTTAAGACATTAAAAGAGGACGCCTCCAAATGGGAGATCCGAAAAAAATTGGGTTTTACGGAAGTGCCGCTGGGAGAACTCCGGTACGAGAAAAGCAGAATTTTAAAGCATCGTGAGTGGAGAGGCGCAGAAGATACGGCATATGATTTTTATTACTGGCTGCTGAATTGGTATGAACTTTTGAAGTCGGCTAAAACCAATCCGGAAGCCATGAAAAAAATGATTTTGCGCTATCGCTGGATGGGGGACTATCTTGCAATTCCCAACTTTGTGGACAGAAATACAGAGGGCATGCGGGGAACGGCACTTAGAACGGCTCACATCAGCTACAACATGATGATTAAGAACTTTGCCTCCGGATTCAAGTTTATCCAGATGGCGGACCGCCATATCGCCGGCGATAATCCGATCGCAAAACGGGTAATCCTGCATGACAATACGTTTCCGTACATGCTTTTGGCAGGTTTTCCGCAGTTTTTGGCGATGCCGTTACAGTCCCTTCCGCTGTTCTCATCTACATTGATGAATCAGCACGCTGCGGAGCCTTATATCGCTGCCGCAGAGAGCTTTGGAATACCGGCGGATGTATGCCCGCTTCCTGAAGCGGAGGTTGGAGTCGCGATTAACGATGATTACGCGGACATGGGGATCTGCTATCTGGCAACCAATATGGCTTGCGACGGCAGCGTGATCAACAGCCAGCTTCTTTCCAGGCGCTTAAAGCTTCCGACATTTGTTCTCGGTTCCCCGCTGCGTTATAAGGAGGAGGATGTTCAGGAACTGGCAGTCAATGAGCTTAGAGACTGCATTGCGTTCCTGGAGGATTTAACGGGCCAGAAATTTAATTGGGATACGCTTCGCGCAGCCTGTGAACGTCATAATTTGCAGACACAGTACGAGATGAATAAATGGGAGACCAACATGACGGACTGCCCCCAGTTCACCGGCTCCGTCCTGTGGCTGTTCCGAATGTTTACCGCTGTCGGAGGAGCACCGAAGGATCCAAGATATGTTCCGGTGGAGCAGAAGGTTGACGCCATGATCAAGCGCGCTCATAAAAGAAAGGAATCCAATGTGCGCAAAGAGAGACGCCACCGCGCGGTTATCTGGTCCTGCCCTGCAAACTACTATGCGGACTTCAACTTATGGCTGGAGAACTGCTGGGGAATCAGCGGTCTGATCGATATGGAGAGTCATGCATATACAATTCCGATTGATACCTCCAATGAGGAGACCATGTTAAAAGACATCGCAAAATGTTATCAGCAGATTGCCATGAGAAAACATACAAACGGCGGATATCACAATGCGCTGGATGAGCTTTGGGAGCTGGTTGACCGCTACAGCTGCGATATGGTTATCATGTACAATCAGATGTCCTGCCGCGGCATGGCGGGGCTGGAGGGAATATTCCAGGAAGAAGCCCGCAAGAGAGGCGTGAAAATGTGCTGGGTAACGCAGGATCTCTACGATCCGCAGACCGTATCCCGCCGCCAGATGCGGGAGGACGTAAACAAATTCATGATGACGGTCATGAAGGAAGAGCCGCTTGACCCGTCGCTGGTGGATTTTGATGACAGTATTGCCTGGTAAGAGAAAGGAGATTCAGGTTATGAAGTATTTTGGGGGCTGCGACGTGGGATCTACCTACGGAAAGAGCGTCATTTTGGATGAAAACGGCACCATTGTCGGAAGTTCAATCGTCAGAAGCAAAATTAGCGCGCTGGAGACTGCAAAGCTGGCTTTGGCGGAGGCGATCGCTCCGGTGGAGGGTTTAAATAATTCCACTGAGCTTGCGTATCTGGTGGGAACCGGTTATGGAAGAAACAAGGTTCCATTTGCGGATGAGAATATCTCGGAGATCAGCTGCCACGCCATGGGCGTACATGTAACAGATCCCAATGTGTCCACGATTATTGATATCGGTGGACAGGATATTAAGGGAATTGCGGTTGACAAGGACGGCACGGTATCAAATTTCGCCATGAACGATAAATGCGCGGCGGGTACGGGACGTTTCTTTGAGGCGATGGCCGCGGCGTTTGAGTTAAATATCGAGGAGTTTTCAAAGCTGTCCATGACCGCTAAAAATGTGATTCCGATTACGGCCCAGTGTTCTGTATTTGCCGAATCCGAGGTCATCTCCCTGGTCGCAGAGGATAAGCCAAAGGAGGAGATTGCCGCAGGGATTCAGATGGCGGTGGCTAAGAGATGCTTTGTGATGGCGAAAAAGGCGGGAACCGACGGCAATATCACACTGACCGGAGGATGCGCAAAGAATGGCGGACTTAAAAAGGCGCTGGCGGATGTGCTCAAGAAAGACATCATTGAGTTAAAGACAGATCCGCAGCTTATGGGAGCTTTGGGAGCTGCTGAATACGCCCGCCAGAAAGGTCTGGCAAAATAGGACAAGGAGGTTTTTTTGTGGAACAGCTGATCGTAACGATTTTAAAGATTCCCTGCGGGATTATTAAGAAATTAGTGTGGTTTGCAGCCAAAGTTGCCATGGTATTCGGGGCGATTCTGGCGGTGATCTACTGGCTCAACCTGGATATGAAGCTGGTTTGGAAGTTAAAACCGCATCTTGACAAGCATTATGATGAAATGGAAAGGGACGTAAATCTGTAATGGACTATTATGACAAGCTCATACACAGGGCTCTGGAGGCTCTGGATGGAGCATGCGAAACGGCGATCGATCCCGGTGAAGTTTTGTCATGGAAACAGGCAGATGGAAATCCCCTGGTATTGGAAAGTGAGAGTGCCCTGGAACTGGGGCGTTATCCGCTCCCGGGGGTGGAGTTTACCATGATGTCCGGCAGCGGTCTGGTAGACCGGGATCTGATCCGTATTTTCGGGCCGGATATCACAGATAAAAAGAAATTTGACGGCGCATTTGGAAAAATCGTTCTTTTGGGCGTCCGTGAGATGGAGGAGGGGGACGGTCTCTACGATCAGATCAAGGAGATCGAACATTTAAAATTTAAGCTGTACCTGGATGGATATATGAACCGGGCCTCTGTGGAAAAGCACCGGGAGAATATCCGCATCAGCCGTGATGCGGTGAAGAAGGGGATCAGCTTCAAACGGGTCGGAAAATCCATGATTGAACATTATAAAACATGTCCGAATGTGGAGCATGTGCAGGTGATTTTTATTACCGAGCCGTTGGAAGCATTTTCAACGCTTACAGGAATTGCCAGGGAGGGAAAAAAGATCACGGATGCCATGTGCACCATCCTGGACGATTTGAATTTCGACTGCAAAACCTGTAAGATCAAGAATATTTGTGATGAAGTAGGCGGTCTTATGGATCTGCATAAAAAGCAGAAAAAATAGGATACGGAAGGAGAAAAAATGAAAAAGAAAATCGTTGCGGGCGCGATGGCTCTGACACTGGCGGCCTCTTACCTGACAGGGTGTGCGTCCGGCGCTGCAAAAACAACGGAGGCGGCGACAGAAGCTGCAACAGAAGCGGTTACCGAGGCAGAGACTGAGGCTGCACCGGAAGCAGGAGGATTCAACACTGAGCAGAAGGAGGCGGAGCCGGCCACCAAGAAGGTGAATGAGGCGCTGGCCGCAGATGCCAACTATATGTCGGATTATGAGAAAGAAAAAGAGAATGCGGAGTTTGGCCTGATCGATAAGGGCGACGGTCTCATTAAAGACTTAAACGATCCGGATAAGGTATATTACAGCGTGACGGAAAAATACGATTTCCTTATGACAGAGACCAATTTGGGTACCGTGAATCCGTCTCTGTGGGATCACGCAAAATTAAACTATAATTACGGCTTATATAAGGTGACGGACGGCGTATACCAGGTGAGGGGATACGACATGGCCAACATTACCTTTGCAGAGACAGACAACGGGTGGTATGTGATGGATTCCGGAACCACTGCGGAAGGCTCCAGAGCGGCTCTTGAGCTTGTCAATAAAAACCTGGGCGAGCGCCCCATTATGGCGGTATCTTATTCCCACAGTCATGTGGACCATTACGGAGGGATCCGGGGCCTGGTGGATGAGGAGGATGTAAAGAGCGGAAAGGTGAAAATCTATGCCCCCGACGGATTCCTGGAAAATGCAGCGAAAGAGAATGTATATGTGGGAAACGCCATGGGCCGCCGCAACACCTACCATATTGCAGTGGGGCTTAAAGCAGGTACAAAGGGTGTTGTGGACGCAGGACTTGGAAAACAGGGAAACGGCGTTTCCATCACGCTGATTCCGCCAACGGATGTTATTACAGAGAATCAGACCGTGAACATTGATGGTCTGGAGGTACAGTTCCAGCTGACTCCGGGAACTGAAGCGCCGTCCGAGATGAATACATATCTCCCGAAGTACAGGACGTTGTTTGGCGCGGAAAACGTAACCGGTACGCTGCACAATCTCTATTCCCTGCGCGGAACTGAGGTAAGAGATTCTCTGGCCTGGTCGAAATACATTGATGAAACCATTATGATGTGGCCGGATATGGAATATGCGATTTCCTCCCACAACTGGCCGCATTTCGGCAACGAGGATGCCATTTCCTATTTGGAGATGCACCGGGACGTATACCGTTATCTCCACAACACAACCCTCAACCTGTTAAATAAAGGCTATACCATCGATGAGGTTGGCCGTATGGTAGAGGAAATGTTCCCGGAGGAACTGGAGAAGGAGTGGACGATTCACGGCTATTACGGTTCCATCAGCCACGATGCAAAGGCCATCGCCCAGAAGTACCTGGGATATTATGATGGCAATCCGTCCAATTTGAATAAGATCCTTCCGGAAGAGGCGGCTCCGAAATATGTTGAGCTGATGGGAGGGGCGGAGACAGTTATTCAGACAGCGAAGGAAGCCTTTGATAACGGCGAGTATGCATGGGCCGCAGAACTTCTTAACAAGGTGGTATTTGCGGATCCCCAAAATATGGATGCCCGATATCTTTGCGCGGACGCTCTGGAGCAGATGGCCTATCAGGCCGAATCCGCCAGCTGGAGAAACTGTTATTTAAAGGGCGCATCAGAGCTGAGAAACGGCAATCCGGGTGCAACCACCTCCATGGCCTCCGTGGATATCATCAACGCAATGACGCTCCCGATGATACTGGACTTTACGGGAATCCGTTTTGAGGGAACAAAAGGAGTTGGGCTGGATCTGGCATTTAATGTGACGCTTCGTGACAGCGGTGAGACGGCAGCTGTAACCGTGAAGAACGGTGTTCTGAATTACAGAAACGGGCAGACCAATGAGAACGCCGACTTTACCATTGAGACAACAAAGATTCTGTTCAACAAATTGATGACGGATAAGGATATCACGGCAGAGGGAGTCAGTATTACCGGCGATACCGTGAAGCTGGAGGAGTTCCTGGGCTTTGTAACGAACTTTACTCAGGACTTCAATATAATTGAACCGTAAGTACAATGATAAGGGAGAGAATACTTGTAAATTCCATTTGGGGTATTCTCTCCCCTTTTTGATAACAGGAAAGAAAATAATTATGAAAAAACAACGACTTTTATCTGCAATGATCCTGGTTGTGACGGTTGCGGCAGGCCTGGTTGGATGCGCGGCCGCTGCAAAACCGGCAGGCAAACCGCTTGGGAGCGGGAAGGCGGCTCCTGAATCAAAAATCATAGAAGACGCGCTTGGCCGCCAGGTGGAGATTCCCGCCCTGGTGGATCGTGTGGTCTGCCTGAATGTTGGCGCCCTCCGCTATACGTGCTACATGCAGGCCCAGGACAGGGTGATCGCAGTGGAGGACTGCGAGAAGGAACAGGTGCTGTCACGGCCTTATAACTATGTAAACTTTGACTATTTTAAAGATCTTCCGGTGATTGGCACCAATGGAAATCACTATACGGAAGAACTGATCGCCGTGAATCCGGACGTGATCATCATGTCCAACTACGACAGCAACGACGCGCAAAAACTGCAGGATATCAGCGGGATTCCGGTGGTTCTGGTGCCTGGAAGCGATGCGCTCATGGACCAGGACGCATACGAAACTCTTCGGATCATGGGCGAAGTATACGGAAACGAAGAACGGGCGCAGGAGCTGATTCAGTATATGGATCAAATAAAAAAAGACTTGAATACACGCACGGCCGATGTGCCGGAAGAAAAGAAACCATCTGTATATGTGGGTGGAGTGAGTTTTAAAGGCTTTCATGGATTCGAAGGAACGGAGGCTGGCTACGGCCCGCTTCAGGTGATAAATGCCAGAAATCTGGCAGATGAAACGGGACAGACAGCAGCATTTTCCATTGATTTGGAGCAGGTAATGGCATGGGATCCGGATGTGATTTTTGTGGATTTCAACGGAATGCCTTTGATTCGGGAAGATTACGCGAAACATGCAGATTTTTATAAACAACTGAGGGCAGTGAAAGAGGGACGGGTGTATTCCCAGATTTCCTTCCGATCCAATGCTGCAAACCTGGAGACAGCGCTGGCAGATGCGTACTATGCGGCGGTCATACTCTATCCGGAGCAGTTTTCCGATGTGGATCCCGAGGCAAAAGCCACAGAAATTTTTAAAATGTTTCTGGGAAACGATTTTTACGCTACCCTGAAGGAGAACGGTTATGAATTCAGGAAGATTCAGATGGGAGAGGAATAAGACAGATCCGGCGTATTACCGGAAGCATGTAAGGAGCCTCGTGTTCTTGCTGTTTCTGGCGGCGCTGCTGGTAATGTCTGTGCTGGTATCGCTGTGGGCGGGTTCCTATGATACTCCGACAGACCAGTTGATTCTGGGGATATTCGGCCTGGCAGAAGATGAAAAAATCAATATCGTGGTTCGCAATGTGCGTCTTCCCCGCATCTGTACGGCTGTAATTGCGGGAGCCGGACTTGGGGTGACAGGCTGCATTCTGCAGGCAGTGCTTCACAATCCCCTGGCATCCGCCTCTACCCTGGGGGTATCTCAAGGCGCCGGATTCGGCGCTGCGTTTGCCATTATGATTCTGGGAATACAGGCTGCTGGTTCCGGAAGTTTCACGATATCTGCCTGCGCCTTTGCGGGGAGTATGGCGGTCGCCCTGGTGATTCTGGGGCTATCACGTTTTTGCCGGATCACTCCGGAAACTATGGTATTGGCAGGCGTGTCCATCAGCGCCATGTTCAGCGGCGCGACGACGCTTCTGCAGTATTTTGCGGACGAGACACAGCTGGCCACTCTGCTTTTCTGGACGTTTGGAGATCTTGGAGGCACCGGATGGGATGAAATCCGGAAGATGACCCTGACAGTCGCTCTGGCAACGTTCTGGTTTCTGCTTCATCGCTGGGATTTTAACGCCCTTTTAAGTGGGAGAGAGATCGCCGCCAGCCTGGGAATCAATATCCGGCGTTTGGTTTTGGTCAATATGTTGATTTGCTGCTACACAGCCTCTTCCATCATATCCAAAATAGGACTTGTCAGCTTTATTGGTCTAATCGCACCTCATATGGTTCGGATGGTGGTGGGGAACAATCACATTTACCTGATTCCGGGTTCCGTGCTGGCCGGCGCATCGCTGCTGCTTTTTGGGGACCTCCTTTCCAGAATTCTGTTAAGCCCTGTGGTTTTGCCCATAGGAGCCATAACTTCGTTTTTGGGAGCGCCGTTGTTTTTATATCTGTTGTTTAAGGGGAGAACTAAAACATGCTGAAGATAACGGAACTATGCTATCGGTATCCGGGGGGACCGGATCTGTTAAAATCAGTGAATTTTGAGCTGGAGCCGGGGACATTTCTGGCGATTCTCGGCAATAATGGAGCAGGAAAGAGCACTCTGATCAAATGCTTCAGCAAAATTATATTTCCCAATAACGGAAGCATCCGGATGGACGGGGAGGAGCTTCTTCACATGTCCTGCATGGAGCTGGCAAAACGCGTGGCGTTGGTATCCCAGAGCGTCCCAAGTACAAGGATGACGGTTCACGATATGGTAATGCTGGGACGGAGACCCTATATGCACTGGCGTTTCACGGAGCAGGATCACCGTATCGTCCACGAGGCCATGGACCGCCTGGGACTTTCCCCCATCCGAGGCCGTTACTTAGATGAACTGAGCGGCGGAGAACGTCAGAAGGTGATGTTCGCCAGAGCTCTGGCACAGCAGCCCCGGGTGATGCTGTTGGACGAGCCAACCAGCAGTCTGGATCTCTGTAACCAGTACCGGGTTCTGTCTCTCATGCGACAAATTTGTCATGAGGAAGGAATTACCGCCATGATGGTTATCCACGATTTAAATCTGGCGCTGCGGTTCTGTGACCTTTTTCTTCTCCTCCACGGAGGAACGGTATTTCGTTTCGGAGGGCCGGAAATACTGGACCGTGAAGCCCTGCGCCAGGTCTATGGTCTTTCCGGTGATGTGAAAGATGTGGATGGAGTGAAGATGGTGGCGGTGGATCTGTAGATCGGTACAATCTTGAGACAGCGGCAGATGCGGCTGTCTTTTTGCTGCATAAAATTGCCTGTTCCGGGAGACGCTCCTAATATAATTGTTTATAATACGAGGAGAAACGATATGGACACGCAAACCGGTGAGAAGAAAATACTATGGTACAGCCTGGCCTTTATGGCCTTTTCCACTGTCTGGGGCTTTGGAAATGTAATCAACGGCTTTTCAGAATACGGGGGCCTGAAGGCCATCGTCAGCTGGATTCTGATCTTTGCCATCTACTTTGTGCCGTATGCTCTGATGGTGGGAGAGCTGGGCTCCGCCTTCAAGCGCGCGGGAGGGGGCGTCAGCTCCTGGATCTATGAGACCATTGGGCCGAGGATGGCCTATTACGCGGGCTGGACTTACTGGGTGGTGCACATGCCGTACATCTCTCAGAAGCCGTCCGGTGCGGTGATCGCGGCTAGCTGGGCCTTGTTCCAGGACAAGCGGGCCAGCGACATGAACACCACGGTGCTGCAACTGATCTGTCTGGTGATTTTCCTGATGGCTATGTACCTGGCGGGCAAGGGAGTCAACCTGTTAAAACAGCTGGCAACGCTGGCCGGTTCCGCCATGTTTATCATGTCCATGCTGTTTGTGGTGATGATGGTTGCAGCGCCCTTTATCACCGATGCCAGTCTGCTAAACATCGACTGGTCCCTCAGCACCTTTCTGCCCACATTTGACGCAAAGTTCTTCATGGGCTTGTCCATACTGGTGTTTGCCGTGGGAGGCTGCGAGAAGATCTCTCCCTATGTGAACAAGATGCGGGACCCGGCCCGGGACTTTTCCAAAGGGATGATCGCCCTGGCTGCCATGGTGGCGGTGACCGCCATTCTGGGAACTGTGGCCCTGGGCATGATGTTTGACTCCAGCCATATTCCGGAGGACCTGATGACAAACGGAGCGTATTATGCTTTCCAGAAGCTGGGAGAATACTACCATCTGGGCAATTTCTTTGTGATCGTCTACGCCCTGACGAACCTGGTAGGCCAGTTTTCCGTGATGGTTCTGTCCATCGATGCGCCCCTGCGCATGCTGCTCGACAGCGCGGACCACCGTTTCATTCCAAAAAAAATGTTTGTGAAAAATGCAAATGGGGCTTATACTAATGGACATAGGCTGGTTATGGCAATCGTGATCGTCCTGATCGTGGTTCCTGCTTTTGGAATCAAGAACGTGGACGTGCTGGTTCGCTGGCTGGTTAAGGTGAACTCCGTGTGCATGCCCCTGCGCTATCTGTGGGTATTCGTGGCCTACATTGCCCTGAAACGGGCAGGGGAGCGTTTCCCTGCCCAGTACCGCTTTGTGAAGGGACGGACATTGGGAATCCTGTTTGGCATCTGGTGTTTTGTATTTACCGCCTTTGCCTGCATCACGGGAATCTACTCAGAGGATACCTTCCAGCTGGTGCTGAACATTGTCACCCCCTTTGTGCTGGTGGGGCTAGGCTTCATTATGCCCATGCTGGCTGCGCGGGAGGCCCGGCGTTCCGACTAATTTATATTTTAAGGAGAATTTTGGGATGGATGAGAGACAGAATTTAAAGAATATTACAAAGCGGCTGCTGACATTCCTGGAGAACAGCCCCACCAGCTTCCACGCGGTGGAAAACATGGCGGCGCGCCTTCGCGGCGAGGGATTTGAGGAGTTGAAGGAGGCGGATTGCTGGAGCATAGAGGCCGGAGGGCGCTATTTTGTCACCCGCAACATGTCCTCGCTGATCGCGTTCCGGGTGCCAGGAAAGGATTTTACCGGATTTCAGATCATTTCCAGCCACAGCGATTCCCCCACGTTCAAGATCAAGGAGAACCCGGAAATGAAGGTGGAAGGCCACTATGTGAAGCTGAACGTGGAGAAATACGGCGGTATGCTCTGCGCGCCCTGGTTTGACCGCCCTCTGTCCATCGCCGGGCGGCTGGTGGTGCGGACCGCGGACGGCCTTCAGACGAAGCTGGTGAACGTTGACCGGGACCTGGTCATGATCCCCAACCTGGCCATCCACATGAACCGGCAGGTCAACGACGGCTACGCCTACAACGCCCAGTCCGACATGCTGCCCCTGTACGGCGGCGAGGCCGCGGCGGGCACCCTGATGAAAACCATCGCGCAGAGCGCGGGCGTGGCGGAGGAAGATATTCTGGGCCACGACCTGTACCTGTACAACCGGATGAAGGGTTCGGTCTGGGGCGCCGGGGAGGAATTTTTCTCCTGCGGCCGCATCGACGACCTTCAGTGCGCCTTCGGTTCCCTGGAAGGCTTCCTGGCGGGCGGCAATGCCCACAGCGTGTCCGTCCACGCGGTACTGGACAACGAGGAGGTGGGCAGCACCACCAAGCAGGGCGCGGCATCCACCTTCCTTTTGGATACATTAAAGCGGCTGAACACGGCGCTGGGCCGGACGCAGGAGCAGTACCTGACCGCCCTGGCCTCCAGCTTCATGGTCTCCGCGGACAACGCCCACGGCGTGCATCCAAACTACACGGACAAGGCGGACCCCACCAACCGGCCGTACTTAAACGGCGGTATCGTGATCAAGTTCAACGCCAACCAGAAGTACACCACGGACGCGGTATCGGCGGCTGTGTTCCGCTCCGTATGCGAGAAGGCGGACGTGCCGGTGCAGACCTTCACCAACCGCTCCGACATGGCCGGCGGATCGACACTGGGAAATATTTCCAATACCCATGTGGCATTGAACACCGTGGATATCGGCCTGCCGGAGCTGGCCATGCACTCGCCCTATGAGACAGGGGGAGTTTTGGACACGGAGTATCTGATCCGGGCGGCGAAGGAGTTTTTCTCCACGGGCCTGAAGGCGGACGGGGACGGGAGCTACCGGTTCGTATCGTAGAGGGCGGGAGCAGGACCTGCCCCTGTGCCTGCAATACAAAGGAGGAACAGGATGGGAGTTTTTGAGAAAGAAGCGATCCTGAGGTCAGCGGAGGATCAGGCGTCCAGGCTGGGGCGCAGCCTGGATTACAGCGATGGGAGTATCGAAGTTTTGGAGGGAATCCTGGAGCTGTATGCGCGCTATTTCCGGGAAAATGGACCGGACGACCAGAAAATCTGGAACCAGGCGGTGCTGTACGGGACTTACCTGGGCGAGACATTGCTGCGAAACGGACTGGCGGACCTGGGATACCGGTGGGCACTCACGGAAAACGGCCTTCCGGTGCTTGCAAAGGACGGCAGGAACCAGATGTCCCCCATCACAAAAGCGGAGAAGCGCATCCAAAACGGTCCTGAGGACAGCGTGAAGTCTTTCTACGACGTGGCAAAGGTTATCGCCCAGGGCAAGCTGATTCCCGGCAGACGAACGGGAGAGCCGGGAGCGGAGGAGGAATCGCAGTGAAGGTTCGTGTTTTGGACAAGGAGACGGGGCGTTACTTCAAGTCCGAGGTCTACGCCCTGGTCAACACGGGATGGTATGAGCGCCGCCTGGTGCGGATGCCGGGTGAAAACGGCGGTTGCATGAGGTTTTTCGACTATCTGGACCGGGAAGCCCAGGGGCACCCGGTTCTGATCAACAAGATTGTGCCGGGGAGTTCTCCGGATTGGATATGGCGCAGGTCGGATGGGGTTTCGGTGCAGATGCCGGGCTTTGAGGGAAAACTGCCGGGAGAGACGAAATTTTTTGAGTACATAGGCGTCCCCTGGCTGTTTGAGCAGCAGGAGCTGCTGTGCCGCCTGCTGCGGGGAGAGTCCATACCCGTAGAGGGAAGCACCTTTGAGGGCAGATGTTATACCAGCGACGAGCCGGGCTGGAATTACGTGGAAAATCCCGGGGACGCCGGACGGTTGCTTGGGGAGTTCTGCGGGTTTCACGACAGCGTGCTGCGGGAGCTTTCCTATATCAGCGGCGCACACGCCAACGAGGACGGTTCCATGTGTCCGGTGGATGACGTCCGCCGGGTGACCATGGAATTTGACTGTCAGTGGAGTCCGGGAGTGGAACTTGTATTCGAGGGAGTGACCGCCCTCAATCTGAGACCGGCAGAGGACAACTACATGTCGGATCTGTATGGGGCCAGCCTCCGCGTTGCGGATGCGCAGGTGTTTTTTGCCGACACGGAGGGAGTGGAGGAATTTCCGCCCGAGACGGGCACCTGGATTTCAGCCTACAGCCTGCGCTGGCGGGTCCGCTGATATGGCAGACTCAGGGCAGGGGCCCCGGGGTCAAATGGAAAGGAAGTGAGCGATGAGACGGAGTGGTTTTTTGATGCTTATTATGTGCACAGCGCTGGCTGCGGCGGGCTGCGCGGGGGGAGAAAGCGCGGGAGAGAGTACAGCTTCCGGCAACCCCATGGAGCAGACCGTTCTCTCGACTGAGAACAGCCGCGAGGCGCGTCCTCTTACCACTGAGACGCAGGCGGAGGAGACCGGAGGGCCGGGACATGCCTGGGCCATCAACCCGGACGGGACCACGCTGGAGAGCCGTTTACCGGCGCCGGAGGGATTTTCCAGAGTTCACCAGGAGGAAGGAAGCTTCGGGAGCTTTGTGCGGAATTTCTCCCTGCTGCCGGACGGCGAGCCGGTCCATCTCTACGATGGGCGCTTAAAGGGAAACCAGGAAGCGGCCGCGGCAGTGTTTGCCATGCCGGTTCTGGAGAGCGGGGATGTACAGCAGTGCGCGGACTCGGTGATGCGGATGTACGCGGAATATTTTTGGCACTCCGGACAGCCGGAAAAGATCGGGTTCCATTTTGTGAACGGCTTCTGGTTCGATTACCCCACCTACCGGGATGGCGGGAGAGTGAAGGTGAACGGAAATTCGGTGAGCTGGAGCCAGAGCGCCTCCTACGACGATTCCTATGAGGCATTTGAGCGTTATCTGTTTATCGCGTTTTCCTATTCCAGCACCCTGTCCATGTGGGAGGAATCCAGGCCCGCCGACATCGGGGATGTTCAGATCGGCGACGTGTTTCTGAGGGGCGGAAGCCCGGGCCATGTGGTGATGGTGGCGGACGTCTGCGAGGACGGACAGGGGCGCAAGGCGTTTCTGCTGGCTCAGAGCTACATGCCGGCCCAGCAGTTCCACGTGCTGAACAATCCGCTTCACCGGGAGGACCCCTGGTACTACGTGGACGAGGTCTCCTATCCCTTTGCGACGCCGGAGTACCGATTCGACGAGGGCAGCTTCCGGCGCATGAACTACCTGGACGGCGGTGCTCGCCCTCACCGTGGAAGAGCTTGCCGCCAAGGTGCGGGAGTAGGGCCATGGAGGTAAGGCACAATGAAATCACAGTGTCCCCGGTCACCACGCCCTATGGCTATGAGGAGCACTATCTCCTGGTGGACGGCACCTCCGTGGCAGAGTTGACGGACCGTTTTGTCCGGGAGGACGGGGACAACGATCTGAAACGGTTCCGCTCTCTAATGGGCCTCTGCCCGGCCTGGGGACCCGGGATGCAAAGCCGGGGCGAGATCCGTTTTATCCATCATCTGCTGTGGCGGGAGGAGCCGGTCCATCTGCCGATTCTGGTCTGCGAGGACGATCTGGACCTGAGCTGTATTGTGATCGTGGCGGCGGTCCGAAAACAGGGCGGCACCGTTTTCTGGGACCGGATCGGATATGTGGATCACAGCGAGTGGGATCCCAGACAGGAAATGGCCTCGGGAATCCTGTGCCTGGAGGCGTACACGCAGGAGGACTGGGACCGGTACGGCGACAACATCGCCCTGGAGCAGGTGCGCAGCCGGGACTGGTGCGCCTGGATCTCAGAGCACTGGGACGAGGAGCTCTACCGGCGCAGGATGAACTACACCCTGCCTTATTTCCAGGATGAGCGGCATATCCGGTGGCTGAGAGATACGGGATACGCCTTTGGACGCACGGCTTACGAGAACTGCATCCGATTTTATGAGGAGGAGCTGCGCCGGGCGGGTAAATTCCCGTTTTACCCCTGATCGTTTCAGCAGCCGGAGATCAAGGGCGGCAAACACAATCCGTAGGAGGTAATACATGGAACATTCGATCACCCTGGTCCTTGTGGCCCTTGGGGCCGTGTTCGGAATCTGGGGCTTCTGTTTTCTGCGCCGGAAAATCAGGGCCGTTCTCTACAGTGCCCGGGTTCTGGGAAAGGCTCTGGAACAGCAGGCGGATCGCCTGGAGGAGACGCCCAAGTCCGTCTCCGGCATGACCAAGGTATTTCTGCCCCAGATTCAGCGGGATTTTCCGGAATTTAACTGGAAGGAGTTCCAGCAGAAAACGGAAAATATGTTGAAGTCCGCGCTTCGGGCCATCGACGCGCGGGACGAGGCACTGCTGGTGGACGCCTCTGAGGAGCTGCATCGCCAGATTGCGCTTAGGGTGGCGGAGTTAAAGGAAAGCGGGCAGCGGGAGTATTTCCGGAATATCGCCATACACCAAACGGAGATCGCCCACTATCAGAAAGAGGGCGGCACCTGTGCGATTCTTGTGCAGTCCGCGGTGGGCTGCCTGCACTATACGGAGAACGCCGCCGGGGAGCTGGTGAGCGGAAGCCGGGAGCGCAAGGTCCAGACCAAATACAACACGGAGCTGGTGTACATACAGGATGTGGCCCTGCTGCAGGGCGGAGCCACCGCGGTGGGGGTCACCTGCCCCAACTGCGGCGCTCCGGTGACCCGGCTCGGCAGCAAATTCTGCGAATACTGCGGCTCCGGGCTGCGGGAAATCAGCGTCCGGGTCTGGTCCATCAACAGGATTGCGGAGATTTTATAGCCCGCTTAAATGGCGCGTGTTTCCTGATTTCGGCAACAATGATTTGAATTTGCCGGTTGAGTCTGATATACTATAGTCAGCAAAACACATGGGGGGACTGTCGATGAAGCTTGATTCCCTTTATCTCGACCGGGACCGGACCGGACAGGGGGCGACTCTATTTTCAACGGCTGTCGCCGGACAGCAGGGGCGTATTTTGTGTACGATTTATACCGTTGGCGGACAAGGTATGCACCCGGTGTTGATTTTTACCCACGGTTACCCCGGACATGAAAAGAACCTGGATTTAGCCCAATCCCTCAGACGGATGGGCTTTCATTCTGTTGTATTTTTTTATCGGGGGAGCTGGGGCAGCGAAGGCCGGTTTTCCTTTAACGGCAGCATCAAGGACACGCAGGCTGTGCTGGACTTTGTGCTGACGGACACACAGCACGGATTTGATAAAAAGAATATTTTTTTCATCGGCCACAGCCTGGGCTGTATAACGGCGGCCCGCATGATTGCGCTTTATCCGGAGGTGAGGGGCGGCGTGTTTTTGGCGCCCTGCGATTTCGGGAAAATGTACCTGCTCGGGAAAGGCGGAAAAAGCTACAGTCAGAGCATCGCGTGTACCATTGAGGAGGGGATCCCCTATGTCAACGGTACGGACAGCCAGACGCTCATCCGGGAAATCAAGGAACATCTGGACACATTTTCCATAGAGCCCTACATTGAAGAATTGGCGAAGAAGCCGATTCTGTGGATCAGTAGCCCCGAGGACGAGGTGGTTTCCGAGCAGGCCGGCACCTTGTCCTTTATGCAGAAGCTGAAAAACTACCCCGGCCATCAGATTCAGTGGCACCGCGTGGCCTCGGACCATTATTTTTCCAACATACGCATGGAGATTTCCATGAAAATTGCCAATTTCCTGCTGGAAAATATCGAGCACAGCCGTTCGCGCTTTAATTACGCCACCTTTGAGGAGGAGTTAAACAATCTGATCCGGCGCAATCTGGCCGGCGTTACACTGGGGTATGTGGCAGAGTATTTTCAGGTAAGTGTTCCCTATGTCAGCGAATTGATCCGGCAGATTACCGGGAGGAGTTTTACCGATCTGGTGCTCAAACTCAGAATGGAGGAGGCGGGGAGGCTCTTAGAAGGCAGCGTCCTCCCCATATCGGATATCACCCGGCTTTCAGGCTACCAGGAGGCCTCCTATTTTATGAAAGTATTCAAGAAATACTATGGCTGCACGCCGACTCAGTACCGGAACCGCGTGCAGGAGGCCGGATCCCGGCCAATTCCTCAAGAAACTCCGTCACGCACGCCGCAACCGTCAGACGGTAATCCGAAAAAAAGTGATCCGTAGGGAATTCCAGGCTTTTAAGCAGTCTCCCCCCCTCTGCGCGGATTGCATCCATGAGGGGGCTGCAGTGATAGCGTCCGGGGGTGCAGGTATCCAGCGTTCCCGTGATACAGAGAAGCGGTTTCTTAGCCAGCGGTCGGGCTGCGCTTTCCAGGCAAAGCTGCCGGCTGTATTCTTCCGCCTCGCGTAAAAGCGCTTCCCCAGTGACTCCGTTCAGCCAGTGGGCGCTGTCCTCCAGCACATCCCGGATGCCCGCAGCCGTCTCTTCGCTTTGAAGGGAGATTTGGCGGATCCGCCCGATATCGCAGGGCATGAGCAGCACGCCTCCTTTGATTTCCGGCCTGGCGGTCAGCTGCCCGCAGACAAATCCGCCCAGGCTGTGTCCAACCGCGTAAATCCGGTTCTTGTCAAAACCATAGGTTCCGTCTGACAGGACAAAGTCCAGAACCGTTTGCGCATCCTCCAGATCATTTCTCAGGGAATAGTTCCCGTCGCTCCCCCAATTTCCGCTGTAATGAAAGGTTAGTACGTGAAAACCGACCCTGCGCAGGGCCTGGGCCAGGTCGAAATTCTGCTCGCAACCGGGGATTCCGTGAAGAAGGATGACCGTTGGGTGAACGCCGTCCCCCTCTGCCGTGTAGAGTACCGAGAGGAGGCGGCCGCGCTTGCCGGGGATAATAATTCCGTACAGATCCGGCCGTTTCGCGCAGGCTCCATAATGTTGTTCCAATAATTGTATTCGATTGTCCATATTACGGCCCTCTTTCTGTCTAAGAGTGGGATTCCGCTTTGTCATTTTTGTGATTTAAGCCCTTTTTATACCAGTCCTTTCCGTACAATGCCCGGGTGACCAGCATGGAGGCCACGGTATCGCCGCAGGAATTGATCAACGTACACCCGGCATCGAACAGCTGGGTCATCATCATTAACACCGGCAGGGCGATGGATGGAAAACCAAAGGAAGAGATGATCATCGTCTCCATGGCCGCGCCTCCGCCGGGCACGGACGAAACCGCCACGGAACCGCACACCGCGATGACGAGCGCAAAGAAATAGTCGCCGATGCTGTTTAAGGGATGGCCAAACAGCGTGCAGCAGAGGACAATCTCATAAATGGTCGCGATGCAGGCGCCGTCCATATGGCAGGTGGCCCCCACGGGGACTACGACGGAGCTGACGTCCCTGGGCACTCCCAGTTTGTCGCAGGCGTCCATTTGCAGCGGCAGCGAGGCGGCGGAGGACCTTGTGCCCAAGGCGGTCAGCGCGGGCGTCAGGATATTTTTAAAGAAGTTTTTTACGCCCCAGGTGCCGGCGGCGATAAAGGCGTAAAGGCCGAGGAAAACGAAAAAGTAAAGTATGGCGGCCGGGTAATAAATCAGCAGTCCCCGCCCATAGCTCTTGAGAAGGTCGGGCCCATAGATGCCCGTCAGGTTGGCAAAGTAGGCCATCAGTCCGATGGGGGCCAGCTTCATTAACAGAGCCACCATTTTGTAAAATACCAGCGACATGTCGTTCAGCCAGCCGGCCACGGCGCGCCCCTTTTCCCCCAAGGTGGAAACCGTGATGCCAAAAAAGATTGTGAATACGATCAGCGCCAGGATATGGTTTCTGGAAATGACTTCCGAGAAATCCCCCACCGTGAACGTACTTACGATCTGATCGCCTACGCTGGCGGCCGCCGTCTCAATGGCGGTCTCGGCGTTCCCCATCTGTACGGAGGTGTCCACTCCGAAGATGCCGGTCACAATAAACATATAGATACCGGCCAGCCCGGCCGTCGCGATAAAGATGCCGATGGTTAACCCCAGCATCTTTCCAACCCGGCTTGTGTCCCCGATATTTGCGATGGAGCTGGAGATGGAAAAGAAAATCAGCGGAACCAGAAGAACGAACAGCATGTTCAGCCAAATCTGTCCGATGGGATACAAAAATACCGCTTTCTCCCTGAGCACCAGCCCGATGATCGCTCCCAAAATGACAAACGCAATCAGGATGATCGGTTCCCGGTAGGACGACTTGATTTTTGTGGTTTGTGCAGCCATAATAATTTCCTCCTTCATGTCACTTTTGTTTGTGGGTTCCTTTAAACTTACCTTCAGTATAGAAATTTGAAAATGCCTTTTCAATGAACGCATAGAGGATTGGCACTGTAATATTTTAAGGTTGCCAAAATCATACCGGAGCGGATCATTTGCATTTTCCGGCGATGTCATGTATAATCAAGGACGTGATAGAAACGTGTAACAAATCCGGCCATGCCGGAGCAGACGGACAGGTGACGCAAGTGGGGCAGAGATTTGCCAATATTATCATAGATATCTCCCATGAGAGTGTGGATCGGACCTTTCAGTACCGGGTGCCGGAGGCGCTTATGGGCAGGCTTCGGGCCGGTCAGCAGGTCTACATCCCCTTCGGGGCGGGCAATTCCCGCCGCAAAGGGTATGTGGTGGAGCTGACCGACCGGGCGGAATACGACGAGAGTAAATTGAAGGAGATAGCTGGGGTTGTGCCGGGGAGCGTTTCGGCGGGGTCCCAGCTTATTTGGCTTGCCTGGTGGATGAAGGAGCGCTACGGCTCCACCATGAACCAGGCGCTCAAAACCGTGCTCCCGGTGAAGCAGAAGGTGAAGGAGGCGCCCAGGCGCCAGATCCGCTGCCTGCTCGCCGGGGAGGAGCTGGACCGCGCCCTGGCGGAGGCGGAGCGCAAGCATTTCAAGGCCAGAATCCGGCTGTTGTCCGCCCTGAAGGAGGAGCCGGTGATCCCCTATGAGGCCGCCGTAAACCAGCTGAACCTGACGATGGCCGCCTTAAAGCCCATGGAGGAGGCCGGTGTGATCGCCGTGGAGGTAATCGCCCGCTACCGCAACCCCCTGGAGGAGATGCGGCGGCTGGCGGAGGGCACCCAGAATTTCAGCCCGGGACGGGTGGCCTTAAATCAGGGGCAGCAGCAGATTGTGGACGCCATCTCCGGCGAGTACGACCTGGGAGTGCGCGGCACCTACCTGATCCACGGCATCACCGGCAGCGGCAAGACCGAGGTCTATATGGAGTTAATCGCCCATGTGCTGGCCCAGGGGCGGCAGGTGATCGTGCTGATCCCGGAGATTTCCCTGACCTGGCAGACGGTGATGCGCTTTTACCGCCGGTTCGGGGACCGGGTTTCGGTGATGAACTCCAGATTATCCGCCGGGGAGCGCTATGACCAGTATGAGCGGGCCAGAACCGGGAATATTGATATTATGATCGGCCCCAGATCGGCGCTGTTTGCCCCCTTTGAGCGCCTGGGCCTCATTATCATCGACGAGGAGCACGAAAACGCCTACAAGAGCGAGCTGTCCCCGCGCTACCACGCCAGGGAGGTGGCGCTGGAGCGGGCCGGGATGAACGGGGCCAGCCTGGTGCTGGGTTCGGCCACGCCCTCCTTGGAGTCCTACACCCGGGCTCTGAAAGGGGAATATAAACTTTTTACGTTAAAGCAGCGGGCCAAAGCGGACAGCGCCCTGGCCAGAGCGGAGATCGTGGACCTGCGCCGGGAGCTGCAGGAGGGCAACAAGTCCATTTTCAGCCGCAGGCTGCAGGAGCTGATGGAGGACCGGCTGCAGAAGGGGCAGCAGATCATGCTGTTTATCAACCGCCGGGGTTACGCCAATTTTGTGTCCTGCCGTTCCTGCGGGGAGGCCATGCGCTGTCCCCACTGCGACGTGACGTTGACCCTGCACCGCAACGGGCAGATGATGTGCCACTACTGCGGCTACACCGTTCCCCAGCCCAAGATCTGCCCTTCCTGTGGTTCGCCCTACATCGCCCCCTTCGGCACAGGCACCCAGAAGATCGAGGAGATGACACGCCAGATGTTCCCGGCCGCCAGAGTGCTCAGGATGGACCTGGACACCACCTCCAAAAAGGGGGGACACCAGGAAATACTCTCCTCTTTTGCCCGAGGGGAGGCGGACATTCTGATCGGCACCCAGATGATCGTCAAGGGCCACGATTTCCCCAGGGTGACGCTGGTGGGCGCGCTGGCGGCGGACTTATCCCTGTACGCGCCGGACTACCGCTGCGGCGAGCAGACCTTCGCCCTTTTGACCCAGGCCGCAGGCCGCGCCGGGCGGGCGGGGGAGGAGGGGGTCATGGTGATCCAGACCTACCAGCCGGATCACTATGCGGTGGTCACGGCCTCCGGGCAGGACTACGGCGCGTTTTACGAGCAGGAGATGGCCTTCCGGCGGCTTTTGGGCTATCCGCCCGCCGTGGGGCTTTTGATCATCCAGCTCTCCTCGGCGGACGAGGCGCTTCTTGAATCAGGGGCAGAGCGGCTGGCCGGGCAGATTCGCGCCATGTGCGGGGAGGGCGTTTCCGGAGCGTTAGAGGTTCCGGTTCAGTTCATCGGACCGGTCAACGCCACGGTCTACAAAGTTAATGATATTTATAGAAAAATTTTATATATAAAGCACGAAAATTATGATATACTGATACAGATTAGGAAAAATTCCGAAGAATTTATAAAGGGTGCGGAGGAGCTTAAAAACATATCCGCCCAGTACGATTTAACATAAGCAAAAGGAGACTATGAGGATGGCAATTCGACAGATCAGAACCATTGGAGACGAAATTTTGAGAAAGCAGTGTAAGCCGGTGAAGGAGATGACGCCCCGGACGGCGGAGCTGATTGAGGATATGTTTGAGACCATGTACGAGGCCAACGGCGTGGGTCTTGCTGCCCCCCAGGTGGGCATCTTAAGACAGCTGGTGGTGATCGATGTGGACGACGGCAACCAGTACGTGCTGATCAATCCCGAGATTCTGGAGACCGAGGGGAGCCAGACCGGCTCCGAGGGCTGCTTAAGCGTGCCGGGCAAGTCCGGTACGGTGACCCGCCCCATGCATGTGAAGGTGAAGGCCTTAAACGAGAATCTGGAGCCCTACGAGCTGGAGGGCGACGGGCTTTTGGCCCGGGCCATCTGCCATGAGATCGCCCATCTGAGAGGGGAGCTCTACGTGGATATCGTGGAGGGCGAGCTGATGGACGTGGGCGCCGACGAAGAGGAGATTACGGAGGAAGCGTAAAGGACGGACGTCAGGAAGGAAGGTGTATATCGATGCGGATTATATTTATGGGAACGCCGGATTTTTCCGTGCCCACGCTTAAATCCCTGGTGGAAGCCGGCCATGAGGTGGCCGCGGTGGTGACCCAGCCGGATAAGCCCAAAGGGCGCGGAAAGGCCGTGCAGATGACCCCGGTGAAGGAGCAGGCCCTGGAGTACGGGATCCCGGTGTACCAGCCGTTAAAGGTGCGGGATCCGGCCTTTGTTGAGACCGTGCGGCAGCTGGCCGCGGACGTGATCGTGGTGGTGGCCTTCGGCCAAATCATCCCCAAGTCCATCCTGGACATGCCGAAATACGGCTGCGTCAACATCCACGCCTCGCTTCTGCCCAAGTACCGCGGAGCGGCCCCCATCCAGTGGGCTGTGATCGACGGGGAGCGGGAGAGCGGCATCACCACCATGATGATGGCCGAGGGCCTGGACACCGGTGATATGCTGGAGAAGACCGTGGTTGTCCTGGATGAGAAGGAGACCGGCGGCAGCCTTCACGACAAGCTGAGCCTGGCGGGCGGGAAGCTGATCCTGTCCACTTTACAGAAACTGGAAGATGGCGCCATCACCCCCACGCCTCAGACCGGGGAGGGCACCTGTTATGCCAAACGCCTGACCAAGGAGCTGGGGGATGTGGACTGGAGCGCCCCCGCAGTTTCCATCGAGCGGCTGATCCGGGGACTGAACCCCTGGCCCAGCGCCTACACCTCCTGGAACGGAAAGACCGTTAAGCTCTGGGCGGCGGACGTGTTGGAGGGCGGCGAAGCCGCGGCCCGTCCGGGACAGGTGGTAAAAAGCGATAAGCACAGCCTTCTGGTGCAGACCGGGGACGGCCTGCTGTCCGTCCGGGAACTGCAGATGGAGGGCAAGAAGCGCATGGACATCGAGTCCTTTCTGCGGGGCTATCCGGTCCCGGAGGGCGCTGTTTTTGAGAGGAGAATGACGAATTCATGATGTACCCGATGTTTTACTTTGACCCCAGCTACGTGCTGATTCTGATCGGCCTTCTGCTGTCCATGGCCGCCTCCGCCAAGGTGAATTCCACCTACGCCAGGTATGCCAGAGTGGGAGCCCGCTGCGGCATGACCGGAGCGGAGGCGGCCAAGCGGCTGTTAAACTCCCAGGGCATCTACGACGTGACTGTGCGCCGGGTGCCGGGAAAGCTGACCGACCACTACGACCCAAGGAACAAGACGGTGAACCTGTCGGAGTCGGTATACGGCTCCACCTCCATCGCGGCCATCGGCGTGGCGGCCCACGAGTGCGGCCATGCCATGCAGGACGCGGGCGGTTACGTTCCCCTGCGGGTCCGCGGCGCGCTGGTGCCGGTAGCGAATTTCGGAGCCCAGATTTCCTGGCCCCTGATTCTGATCGGCATTTTGTTTTCCAGCGGTTCCAGCTCCATGCTGATCACCCTGGGAATCCTGATGTTCTCGCTGTCCGTGCTGTTTCAGCTGGTGACCCTGCCGGTGGAGTTCAACGCCTCCAGCCGCGCGGTGAACCTTCTGGACCGCACCGGAATCCTTGCGGGCCAGGAGGTGGGCCAGACCAGGCAGGTGCTGAGCGCGGCTGCGCTGACCTATGTGGCGGCAGCGGCGGCTTCCATTTTACAGTTGCTCCGGCTGCTGTACCTGTTCGGAGGCAACCGGCGCAGGGATTAACCGCGGTTCATACCGTATATTGCGCGGGAACCTGTGATAAGGGCCACAGAGAAAAAGGGAGAGGTTAAAGTATGGCAAAGCGTACGGACAGAGGTCTGGAAAACCGGGAGATTGTCCTGGATATTTTGGTGGAGGTGCTGGAGCGCGGCAGCTTTGTGCACGTGGTGTTAAACCAGGCGCTGGATAAGTATCAGTATCTGGATAAGGCTGACCGTGCCTTCATCACCCGCCTGACCGAGGGCACGCTGGAGTATCTGATCCAGATCGATGCGATTATAAATCAATATTCAAAGACCAAGACGCAGAAGATGAAGCCGGTGATCCGCAATCTTCTGCGGCTTAGCGTTTATCAGATCCTGCACATGGACCGGGTTCCGGACTCGGCGGTGTGCAACGAGGCGGTAAAGCTGGCGGCGAAGCGGCGGTTTGAGGGCCTTAAGGGCTTTGTGAACGGCGTGCTCAGGACCATCGCCAGGGAGAAGGGGACCATCGCCTTTTCCGAGCCCTGGCTTAAGCTTTCCCTTCCGCAGTGGATGTACGAAATGTGGGAGCGGCAGTACGGGGCCGAAACGGCCCAGGCTATGGGAAGAGCGTTCTTAAAAGACAAAAAGACCACGGTGCGCTGCAATCTGCAGGCTCTGAGCCGGGAGCTTCCGGGAATTTCCGCGGAGGAAGCCTGGGAGCGGACGGCTGAGAGCCTGCGGGAGCAGGGGGCGGAGGCGTCTCCACTGGGGGACGGCCTGTTCGATCTGTCCGGTTACGACCGGCTGGAGGAGCTGTCCGCCTTTGCCAGGGGCTGGATCCAGGTACAGGACGCCTCCTCCGCCATGGTGGGCCGGCTGGCGGCCCCCAAGCGGGGAGATTACGTCATCGACGTCTGCGCGGCCCCGGGCGGCAAGAGCTTACATATTGCGGACCTGCTGGACGGGACGGGCATGGTGGAGGCCAGGGATCTGACCTTCCAGAAGGCGGAGCTGATCAAGGAGAATATCCGCCGCTGCGGGTTTGAGAATGTCCGCGCGGTGGTGATGGACGCCCTCTGGGAGGACGAAGATTCCGTGGAAAAGGCGGACATCCTGATCGCGGACCTTCCCTGCTCTGGCCTGGGAATTCTTGGAAAAAAACCGGACATCAAACAGAATATGACCCCGGAGAAGATGAAGGAGCTGGCGGACCTCCAGCGCCAGATTCTGTCCGTCGTGTGGCGCTATGTGAAGCCCGGCGGGCGGCTCATCTACAGCACCTGCACCGTGGATTCCATGGAGAACGAGGAGAACGCCAGGTGGTTTGCCGGGAACTTCCCCTTTGAGCCGGTGGATCTGCGCCCGGCCCTGGAGCCGCGTTTTCCGGCGGAATCCCTGAAGGAAGGATGGATTCAGTTCCTCCCGGGAATTCATCCCATGGACGGATTTTTCATTTCAGTATTTACCCGCAAAAACGGTTAAACAGGACAAGGGACGCGGGACAGAAGCGTATTAGGAGTGTATATGTTGGATTTAAAGGACCATAACGGTAAAATAGATATCAAGTCCATGACGCCGGAGGAGCTGGAGGCGTTTTTAAAGGAGCTGGGCGAGAAGCCTTTCCGGGCCAAACAGATTTACGACTGGCTCCACGTCAAGCTGGCGGAGCGGTTTGAGGAGATGACCAGCATCTCAAAGGAGCTGCAGAGAAAGCTGGATGAAGCCTGCTCCCTCACCTGCCTGCGGGTGGTGGACGAGAAGGTTTCAAATATAGACGGCACCAGAAAGTATCTCTTTGCCCTGGCGGACGGCAACATCATCGAGAGCGTGTGGATGCAGTACCACCACGGGAATTCCGTGTGCATCTCCTCCCAGGCGGGCTGCCGCATGGGCTGCCGTTTCTGCGCCTCCACCCTGGACGGGCTGGCGAGGAACCTGCGGCCGTCGGAGATGCTGGACCAGATCTACCGGATTCAGCGGATCACCGGAGAACGGGTGTCAAACGTGGTGGTGATGGGGTCCGGCGAACCCATGGACAACTACGACAACCTGGTGCGGTTTATCCGCCTGATCTCCCACGAGAAAGGGCTCAATATCAGCCAGCGCAACCTCACGGTCTCCACCTGCGGCCTGGTGCCGGAGATCCGCCGGCTGGCGGAGGAAGGGTTTCAGATCACCCTGGCCCTGTCCCTCCACGCGCCGGACGACGAGGTGCGAAAGACCCTGATGCCCATCGCCAACCGCTATTGTCTGAAGGATGTGCTGGCGGCCTGCCGGTATTACTACCAGCAGACGGGACGCCGGCTGACCTTTGAGTACAGCCTGGTCCACGGGGTCAACGACAACCTGAGGGAGGCGGCCGCGCTGTCGAAGCTGATCCGCCATGAACACGGCCACGTGAATCTGATCCCGGTGAATCCCATCAAGGAGCGGGATTTCGTGCAGTCGGGCCAGAAGGAGATTCAGGATTTTAAAAATCTGCTTGAAAAAAACGGTATAAATGTTACCATTAGAAGAGAGATGGGCCGCGACATAGGCGGCGCCTGCGGCCAGCTGCGCAAGGGTTTCCTGGATGAGGAGAAGGCGCAGGGCGGCGGGCAGGATGAAATGACGGAAAGGAGCGGGGAATAACCATGGAAAGCTACGCATTGACCGACGTGGGAAGGGTCCGCGCCATGAATCAGGATTACATTTACGCCTCCCCGGAGCCGGTGGGCACTCTGCCCAACCTCTTTTTGGTCGCGGACGGCATGGGCGGCCACCGGGCGGGGGACTACGCTTCCCGCTACATGGTGGAGAACCTGGTGATCTATCTGAACAAACACAGGGGAACCGGCGTGGTGGGACAGCTGAAAAACGCCATCGACCAGGTGAACCGCGGCCTTTACAAGGAGTCCTTAAGCCAGGAGGAGTTTTACGGCATGGGCTGCACCCTGGTGGCCGGGGTGGTGGAGGACAATATTCTCTACGTGGCGAACGTGGGGGACAGCCGCCTGTACCTGATCCACGGCAGCCTGATCCATCAGGTGACCCGGGACCACTCCTATGTGGAGGAGATGGTGGCCATGGGCCAGATGGAGCGGGACAGCAGCGCCTACAACCGGCAGAAGAACATCATCACCCGGGCCATGGGCATCAGCGAGACCGTGGACACGGACTTCTTTGAGGTGGACCTGGAGCCGGGGGATTACTTCTTACTCTGCTCCGACGGCCTGACCAACATGGTGGAGGACCGGGACATCTGCCGCATCGTTTCCGGGCCGGGCACCATGAGGGAGAAGGCTTCCGCCCTGATCGCCGAGGCCAACCGCCGCGGCGGGAATGACAACATTGCGGTGGTGCTGGTGAAGCCCCTGGAAAGCGGGGTGACCACATGAGCTTAAGCATTGGAACATTTTTGCAGGACCGTTACGAGATTCTGGACCGCATCGGGTCCGGGGGTATGTCCGATGTATATAAGGCCCAGTGCCACACCTTAAACCGCCTGGTGGCCATCAAGGTGCTGAAGGAGGAGTTCACCTCCGACGACACCTTTGTAAAGAAGTTCAAGATGGAGGCCCAGGCAGCGGCCCGCCTGTCCAACCCCAACATTGTCAATGTCTACGACGTTGTGGACGAGGGGGAGCTGCACTATATCGTGATGGAGCTGGTGGACGGGATCACCCTCAAGCAGTACATTGAGAAAAAGGGCAGAATGGAGACCAAGGAAGCCATCGGCGTGGCGCTCCAGGTGGCCAAGGGCATCGCGGCCGCCCATGAGAACCACATCATCCACCGGGATATCAAACCCCAGAACATCATCATCAGCCGGGACGGCAAGGTGAAGGTGGCGGACTTTGGCATCGCCCGGGCGGTCTCCGCCCAGACGGCAGGGGCGCTGGCGGTGGGCTCGGTCCACTATATCGCGCCGGAGCAGGCCAAGGGTCTGGCCTGCGACGCGCGCAGCGACATCTATTCCTTCGGAATCACCATGTACGAGATGGTCACCGGCCAGGTTCCCTTCCAGGGCGACACCTCCGTGGCCGTGGCTATGGCGCACATTCAGGAACCGGTGACTCCGCCGGGAGAGCTGAACCCGGAGACGGGCCGGGCCATGGAGCAGATCATTCTGAAATGCATCCAGAAGGAGCCGGGCCGCCGGTATTCCAGCGTGGCGGAGGTGATCTCGGACCTGCACAAGGCCATTTTAAACCCGGACAGCGACCTTGTGCCCGCCGCAGACGGGCCGGTGGACGAGATGGGTCAGACCAAGACCATGAGCCCTGAGGAGATGGCAAAAATCCAGGAGGGCAGCCGCCAGATCAGTAAGAAGGCGGATTCCCAGGAGGAACCGGCCGGACAGGCGGGAGAGGGCGAGAAGCGGGAGCCGCACCGCAGAAGCCGCCCTGCAAAAGGGCACCGCAAGCCCTCGGAGGCGGATAAAAAGAGCAGAAACGACGATGTCAGCCGCCAGTTTGAGCGCATCGTGACCATATTCGGCATCGTGGCCGCCATCATTATTGTGGCGGTGGTGGTGTTCGTGTTTTCAAGGCTGGGCGGACTGTTCAACCTGGGCAGCGGCGTCCGGCCCACCAAGGAGTCCGTGGTCACGGAGGGAACGGCTCCGGAGGTGACCATCACCAACGACCAGGTCTACGTGCCCAGCGTGCTTGGCATGCCCCAGGACATGGCGGAGGCCAGGCTGAAGGAAGAGTCCCTGGTGATGCGGGTGACCGGTTCCGAGTATTCGGACAATTACGACCCGGGCCAGGTGATGGCCCAGGAGTTTGACTCCGGCAGCGTGGTCAAAAAGTGGGCCACCGTGGGCGTCACCATCAGCAAGGGCAGCGACCGGGTGGACTTAGCCGCGCTGAACCTGACCAGTCTGACCGGCGCCGCGGCGAAAACGCTGTTGGAGGAGAAGGGCCTGACCGCTGAGCTGAAACCGGAATACAACGACGCCGTGCCCAAGGACACGGTGATCCGCTACCAGCCGGAGGAGGCCAAGGTGGGCGACAGCGTGGAGCTGTTTGTCAGCCAGGGCCCCAAAACCGTGGAGGGCCAGGTGCCCCATCTGGTGGGGCAGCCCCAGGAGGCGGCTCTCGCCATGCTGGCCGCGGTGGGATTGCAGCCGGGCGAGGTTACCACCGAACCCAGCGATACGGTTCCGCCCGGGGTGGTGATCACCCAGTCCGAGATGGACGGCACGATTCTGCCAAAGGGCTCGCCGGTCAATTTTGTGGTGAGCAGCGGCGCAGTAGGGGAGTCTGTGGAGGAGAACGGAGGGAAATACTACCTCAGCTCCATCGACACCACCTGCAACCTGAGCAATTACATCGGCCCGGCGTCCCAGACCAGCAGCTTAAGAGTTGCGGTCCGCTTAAAGCAGCGCGTCAACAATGAGGACAAATACGAGACACTGATCGAGGCCCGCACCATTGCGGGCAGCCAGACCATTCCCGTTTCCATCTCCAGAATCAAGGGATACTGGGGCGTGGACACCGGCGAGGTGGAGGTGGTGGACGTGACGAACAACACTGTGATCCAGTCCTACCCCGTATCGTTTTTCCCAGTGGAGTAGTTCGCATATGACCGGAAAGATTATCAAAGGAATTGCAGGATTTTACTATGTGCACGACGGAAAGAGCCGGCTGTATGAGTGCAAGGCCAAGGGCGTTTTCCGCAACAAAAAAATAAAGCCCCTGGTTGGGGACGACGTGGAGTTCTCCGTGCTGGACGAGGAGGAGCTCACCGGCAACATCGACCGCATTCTGCCGCGGAAAAACGCTCTGGTGCGCCCTGCGGCGGCCAATGTGGACCAGGCTATGGTGGTGTTTTCCATCACCCATCCGGCGCCCAATTTAAACCTTCTGGACCGCTTTCTGGTGATGATGGAGCGCCAGCAGGTGCCGGTGGTGATCTGTTTCAACAAGGTGGATCTGTGCGAAGGGGATCTGATGGAGCAGTACGGTCAGATTTACCGCCAGGCGGGCTACGAGGTGGAATTTATCAGCACCGTCGACAAGCGGGGCCTGGACCGGGTCCGGGAGCGGCTGCAGGGAAAAACCACGGTTCTGGCCGGGCCCTCCGGGGTGGGGAAATCCTCCCTGACCAACGAGCTGCACCCGGATGCCGCCATGGAGACCGGGGATATCAGCCGCAAGATCGAGCGGGGCAAACACACCACCCGCCACTCCCAGCTGTTTCACATCGGGGAGGACACCTTCATGATGGACACCCCGGGGTTCAGCTCCATGTATGTGGAGGATCTGGAGGCCGGGGAGCTCAAGGACTATTTCCCGGAATTCGCCGCCTTCGAGGAGGGCTGTAAGTTCCTGGGCTGCGTCCACGTGGGCGAGAAGGTCTGCGGTGTGAAGGAAGCCTTAAGCCAGGGAAAGCTGGCCAGGAGCCGCTACGACAATTACCTCCTGATGTACCAGGAGCTGAAAAATAAAAGGAGATACTAGACATGTACATTTTAGCGCCGTCTGTGCTGGCCGCAGACTTTGGAAAACTTGCAGAGGATACCGCGAAAGCCCGGGAGGGTGGTGCGTCTTACCTTCATCTGGACGTGATGGACGGGGCCTTTGTCCCCAGCATTTCCTTCGGGATGCCGGTGATCGCCTCCCTGAGGGGCTACACGGACCTGGTGTTTGACGTTCATATGATGGTGGAGGACCCGGGCCGCTATGTGGAGAGCATCCGGGCAGCCGGGGCGGACATCATCACGGTTCACCAGGAGGCCTGCACCCATCTGGACCGTGTGATCGGCCAGATCAAGGCCTCGGGGGCCAAAGCGGGAGTCGCCTTAAACCCGGCCACGCCGGTGAGCACACTGGAGTGCGTGCTGGATCAGGTGGACATGGTGTTAGTGATGTCGGTGAACCCGGGCTTCGGCGGACAGAAGTTTATCCCCTACACGCTGGATAAGGTCCGCGCGCTGCGCCAATACTTTGACCGCAAGGGCTTATCCACGGATATCCAGGTGGACGGCGGTGTCAACCGCGACACCATCCGCCCGCTCATCGAGGCGGGAGCCAACGTGCTGGTGGCGGGTTCCGCTGTGTTCGGCGGCGACGTGAAGGCCAATGTGGAGACATTTATGAATATTTTTAAGGAATATGAGAGATGAGACGATGTCTGATTATCACCGGCGGAACCATTGACCTGGATTTCGCCGGGTCTTTTTTAGAAAATGAACGGTTTGACAAGGTGATCGCCGTGGACGCCGGTCTGGAGCAGGCCGCGGCCCTTGGGCTGGTGCCCGATCTGATCGTTGGGGACTTTGACACCGTAAAGCCGGAGATTCTGGAGCGATACCGGCGCATGGAACACATTGTGTGGGACGTGCATCAGCCGGAGAAGGACGAGACGGACACGGAGCTGGCCCTGCAAAAGGCCCAGGCCATCGGCAGCGGCGAGATCGCCGTGCTGGGGGCCACCGGGGGGCGGATCGACCACATGCTGGGCAATATCCACCTGCTGTTTCCCTGCCTTCAGAAGGGCATCCACGCCTGGCTCGCCGATCCCCAAAACCGGATTTATCTGATCGACGGGGAGCACGAGTTCAAGCGCAGCGCCCTGTGGGGCAAATACATTTCCTTTTTACCCCTGACGGAGCAGGTGAACGGGATCACCCTGGAGGGCTTCAAGTACCCGCTGTTTGAGAAGGATATCGAGATCGGAACCAGCCTGTGTATCAGCAACGAGCTGACCGGGGAGACCGGGCGGATCACATTTACGGACGGGGTGCTGATCTGTGTGGAATCCCACGACTGAGACCGGCGGTGGAAGCGGAGGCATCAAGGGGTCGCGCAGAAACGGGCGGGCCCAGCCCGGCGGCAGAAACCGGGACGTCAGAGCCTCGCGCAGAAACCGGCGGCCCCGCCCCGGCGGCAGAAGCGGAGGCGTCAAGGGTTTGCGCAGAAACCGGCGGGCCCAGTCCGGCGGCAGAAACCGGGGCGTCAGAGCCTCGCGCAGAAACCGGCGGCCCCGCCCGGCGGCAGGTTCTTACCCTGCTGCTGGACTGGTCAAAAAAGCACAAACTGGTTATTTATAACACTCCACTTCCGTGATAGGATAAGGGACAGCAGCAGAGAGTGGTTTGACCGGCTGTGGTTTACACCGCGGCGGGAAGCCTTTTAAAGCCCTCTCTGCGGGAACGGAAAAAGAGGAGAGTTCAGATTATGAAAGCAACCAGCGTACATGTGTCAAACCATGAGGCGGCCGCGGGCCGCAACTATAAAATCGCCCTGACCGGCCTGTTCGCGGCCCTGTCCTACGTGGTGTTCACCTTCCTGCAGATCAAGATCACCCTGCCGGGCGGGGACGCCACCTCCATTCACCTGGGCAACGCGGTCTGTGTGCTCGGGGCGCTGCTGATCGGCGGCACCTACGGCGGAGTGGGCGGCGCCATCGGCATGACCATCGGCGACCTGATGGATCCCATCTATGTGGTGTACGCGCCCAAAACCTTTATTTTAAAGTTCTGCATCGGTTTTATCACCGGCTTTGTGGCCCATCACATGGGAAAGATCAACCAGATCACGGACAGGGCCCGCATATTGCGCTGGGTGATTGCCGCGGCGGTCAGCGGACTGCTGTTCAATGTGATCTTTGATCCGCTGCTGGGCTACTACTACAAGCTGCTGATCCTGGGTAAACCGGCGGCGGAGCTGATCTTAAAGTGGAATATCGCGTCCACCTCCATCAACGCCGTGACCTCAGCCGTGGCCTCCGTGGTAATCTATATGCCGCTGCGAAGCGCCCTGGTCAAAAACGGCATGTTCGCGAAAATGAAATAAGCAGGAGATTCCCAGCTATGAGTCAATTTCACCAGAAAAAAGTTGCAATGATCAATGATCTATCAGGATATGGCCGCTGTTCTCTGACAGTGGCTGTTCCCATTTTATCGGCAATGAAGGTCCAGTGCTGCCCGGTGCCCACCTCAATTCTGAGCAACCACACCGGCTTCCCGGTCTATTTCTTTGACGATTACACAGCCAAGCTTCCCGCTTACCTGGAAAAATGGGGGGAGCTGGGCCTGGAATTCGACGGTATCGTCAGCGGGTTTCTCGGTTCCGTGGAGCAGATCCGCATTGTTGAGGATATGATCGGCCGATTCAAGGGTCCTGAGACCAAGGTGGTGGTGGACCCCATCATGGGGGACAACGGCAAAAAGTACGCCACCTACACAGAGCCCATGTGCGAGGGCATGCGCAGGCTGGTGGGGCTGGGCGATGTGGTGACGCCCAACCTGACCGAGGCCTGCATTCTCACGGACCGCCCTTACCGCAGGGAGGGCTGGACCATCCGGGAGCTGGATGCTCTGGCGGAGGATATCCGCAGCCTGGGCGCGCGCTCCGTGGTGATCACGGGCATCTCCCAGGGCGTTTATCTGGCCAATTACGTGGCGGAGCAGGGGCGGGAGCCGGTGATCTGCCGCACCAAACGGGTGGGTCGGGAGCGGCCGGGCACTGGGGATGTGTTCGCCTCCGTGGTCAGCGCTGCCTTTGTCCGGGGCTTCCCGCTGGAGCGGGCCGTGCGCCTGGCCTCCTCCTTTGTCCGGGATTGCATCCGCAAGTCCGAGGAGCTCGAGATTCCGGTGGAGAACGGAGTGTGCTTTGAGGAGCTGATGGACCGGCTGACCAGAATCCGCTGACCGCGCGGCCCGGCGCGGTCCTGTCTGCTCCGCTGTTTTTGTGGGAATAAAATCGCAGAATTCCGGGGAAAATCGGTAAAAGGGGCTTTTTTTTCCAGGAAAAATGTTATATACTCATAAACAGTGTTATGAAAGTAACATTGGAGCGCGTTTGAAGCGGTCTCCAGTGAAATACAGGAGGAAAACCATGTTAGATTTAAAGTTTGTCAGAGAAAACCCGGATATCGTCAAGCAGAACATTAAAAATAAATTCCAGGACAGCAAGCTGCCTCTGGTGGACGAGGTGATTGAGCTGGACGCCAAAAGCCGCGCCACCCAGAAGGAGGCCGACGACCTTCGGGCCAGCCGCAACAAGCTGTCCAAGCAGATCGGCCAGCTCATGGGCCAGGGCAAGAAGGAGGAGGCCGAGGCCGTGAAGCAGCAGGTGAGCGCCAACTCCGACCGTTTAAGCGAGCTGCAGGCCCTGGAGAGCGAGCTGTCCGAGAGGATCACCAAGATCATGATGACCATCCCCAATATCATCGATCCCAGCGTGCCCATCGGCAAGGACGACAGCGAGAACGTGGAGGTGGAGCGCTTCGGCGATCCGGTGGTTCCGGATTTCGAGATTCCCTACCACACCGAGATTATGGAGCGTTTTAACGGCATCGACTTGGACGCCGCCAGAAAGGTTGCGGGCAACGGCTTCTACTACCTGATGGGGGACATCGCCAGACTGCACTCTGCTGTGATTTCCTACGCCCGCGATTTTATGATCAACCGCGGCTTTACCTACTGCGTGCCTCCCTTTATGATCCGCAGCAACGTGGTGACCGGCGTTATGAGCTTCGCCGAGATGGACGCCATGATGTACAAGATCGAGGGCGAGGACTTATACCTGATCGGCACCAGCGAGCACTCCATGATCGGTAAGTTTATCGACACCATCACGCCGGAGAGCAAGCTGCCGCTGACTCTGACCAGCTATTCCCCCTGTTTCCGTAAGGAGAAGGGCGCCCACGGCCTGGAGGAGCGCGGCGTTTACCGCATCCACCAGTTCGAGAAGCAGGAGATGATCGTGGTCTGCACGCCGGAAGAGAGTCCCATGTGGTATGAGAAGCTGTGGAAGAACACGGTGGACCTGTTCCGCAGCCTGGAGATCCCGGTGCGTACCCTGGAGTGCTGCTCCGGCGATCTGGCGGACCTGAAGGTGAAATCCGTGGACGTGGAGGCCTGGTCTCCCAGACAGAAGAAATATTTTGAGGTGGGCAGCTGCTCCAACCTGGGCGACGCCCAGGCCCGGCGCTTAAAGATCCGCGTCCAGGGCGAGGACGGCGGCAAATACCTGGCCCACACCCTGAACAACACCGTGGTTGCTCCGCCCCGCATGCTGATTGCGTTCCTGGAGAACAATCTGCAGGCGGACGGCAGCGTGAGAATTCCCGAAGCGCTCCGCCCCTACATGGGCGGCATGGAAGCGATCCGCTAAGTATTGTGCCCGCGGCCGCGCCGTTTCCGGCGGGCTTACATCCAAACGTGAGCGTATAAAATGCAGCCGGACTGCAGGTGACGAATGGTCACTCTGCGGTCCGGCTGCATTTTTGATCCAAAAACGGGCGCGCTTAAGGGTGTTGAATGTATAGATTGTCAAATACTTCCAAATCGTGTTCTGCGGTGATTTCAGGCTGCGGATCGCCCTTCTGCACGCTGATGATCAGGTTTCCGCCCTCCTCGCAGACGTTGTACAGATGACCCTCCTCGATCAGGGTGCGAATGATATCGTAGATGCGCACGCCTGAGCAGACGTAACCCCGTTCCATATAGATGTAATCCACGTCCGCAAACTGCAGATATTCCAGGAAGGCCGGGGCGCTGCTGACCACCTGGGGATTGCCCCAGTAACCGGACACGTCCACGTAGGACTGCACCCAGCAGGGGAAGGTCAGCACGTCCGGGAGATCGCCGAGCGCGATCACGCGGTGGCTGGGGTTGGCGGCCAGAATATTCCAGATGGTGCCGCTGCCCTGGGCGGTCCGTTTTTCCTGCGCCTCCTGAATATGGGAGTAATAGCCGCTGTTGACCGGATGGAGGCCGCCGTTTCCGATGGTCCAGGCCCAGTTGGTCAGGCCGCAGAGCAGGACTCCATAGCCCCATGCCGGGATCAGAAGGGCCAGGGCGGCCTTCCGGCAGACGGGGCCCTTTCCGTCCAGCCAGCACAGGCCGGTCAGAAGAATCAGGACGTAGTAAAGCATGTAGTAGTTCCCGTCCACCTGGGACAGAGAGTAGAGGCTGACCAGGTTGATGAAGGACATGGCCATCAGGAGCCAGGTGAGATAGGAGAGGGGAAGCGCCTGTGCCGTCCCGGGTTTGCGGGAAGTTTTTCCGGCTCCTCCCAGGCAGGCCCTTAAGACCAGAAATACCACCGGCAGCACAGCGCCCCAGGCGATCAGCACATGGGCCATGTCGTGTCCCTGGGGATTCAGGAGGATGCGGTAAAGGCGTTTGGCCAGGAAAAGCAGCCGTTCCCCCTGGGGCATATGCTTACCGGCCGGAGAGAGGCCGGCGGCGTAAAACGGGTATTTGATTTCAAAACCCAGTTTTTGGAAAAGTCCATAAAAAACGGAGGTGACCGGCACACCCACCAGCTTCATGGTGCGCCCCCAGATTCCGATCAGAGCGACGGCAGAGGGGAGCAAAATGAGCCAGACACGCATTTCTTTGGGATTCCCCGGCTTGCCGGACGGTTTGCGGCGGGCCAACAGCCACAGAACGCTGATCCCCGCCACCGCTGTGGAAAAGACAACCGCTGTGGGCTTCATGATCAGACTGATGCCCCCGGCTGCCAGGGCAGCGGCCAGCCACCCGGTCTGGCGCTCCTCTGTGAAGCGCTGCACGCCCTGGATCATCAGCAGCTGGCAGAACAGCGTCACCATGTCCGGCTTGGCCGTGTCCGCCATGTTCATGATGCCCGGAACGGAGACCATGAGAAAGGGCAGCCACAGGGCCAGTCTGGGCTTCAGGCACAGGCGGGCCGTCTCATAGGCGGCGAACAGCGTCAGCGCGCCCATCCACAGGTTCATGGAGATGGAAAAGCTGTAGGAGGGCAGGCCCGCCAGGGGCAGCCCCAACACCTCCCAGCCCTTGGGATAGGTGTAGACAACGCCCAGAGTACCCAGATTTTCATAGATGCCATTGCCGCTGTTGAGCATCACGTGGGAGCGGACGCCGTACCAGATGCTGTCGAAATCCACCGCCAGGTTCATCCGGCCCGCCTGGAGCAGAAGCAGGGCCAGAATGGCCGCAAGCATGGCGGAGCTTCCGGGATGGGAGCGGCTGCAGCTGGGAGCGTCGGACGGCTGCGGAGCGCCCGCGCCGGAGAGCCATCCGTGCATGTGGTCCGCGGCCGGAGCCGTCAGAAAATCGCGCAGGTGTACCGCAGCCGTGCCCGTCAAAAATCCGCGCAGGCACACCCCGGCCCACATCAGCAGGCAGAGTCCGCTGGCCGCCACCCAGAGGCGCAGGTTGTGAATGCTGCCGAGCTGCGCCAGGGACAGCAGGCAGAAGACGGTGATTGTCAGCGCGCTGCCTATGAGATAGTCCCAGCACAGACCGAGATTCTGTCTCAGCACGGTCCGGTTAAACCACCTTCCGGCCAAAATCAGGTACACGGTGTACGCTCCGGCAAAGGCCATGGGCAGAAAAATCACATGGAGCCAGCAGAACACCGCGCAGAGAAACGCCGCTCCCAACCAGGCCGTCAGGCTGTTTTTGGCACAAAAAAAGAGCAGGAACAGAATCAGCCAGACCGCCGCGGTCTCCAATGCCATGGAGTAAAAATCCGGCTGAGCCGCGTGCCAGGACAGCACGCCCGTGCCCACCAGCTTCCACGCCGAATACAGCGTTACCGCGATTGTCAGAACCGCTGCCATAAGAGCGGCTGTCTTTTCCCGTCTTGTCATAGTGATCCGATACCTTCCAGTGTCATATTACAAAACGCAGAGCATTTGCCCCGCCGGACACCTGGTAAGGACAAGCACTGCATTCCCTTAATTATAACATTATTCGGGAAATATTTCCACCATGATTTGCCGTTTGCATCCGTCCCACGCCTATTTGCCCGGAACGCTGTCAAACGCTGTCAGGCGGGCGAAAAAGGATTGACTTTTGCGGTCCGCGTACTTATAATACCCTCATCCGTACTATCAAAAAGGGGCGGCGCGGGAGAACGTTCACTGGCGGTATCCCGCGGTCTGCTGCCCGCAGAAGGAGGTTTATGCGATGGTAAAATTTAATCATTTCAATTTTAATGTGCTGGATCTGGAGAAGAGCCTGTCCTTTTATAAGGAGGCCCTGGGTCTGGAGCCGGTTCGGGAGAAGACGGCGTCCGACGGCTCCTTCAAGCTGGTCTATCTGGGGGACGGCGTCAGCGATTTCACTCTGGAGCTGACCTGGCTTAAGGATCGCACGGAGCCCTACAATCTGGGAGAGTGCGAGTTCCACCTGGCGTTCCACGTGGACGACTATGAGGCGGTTCATAGCCACCATGAGGCTATGGGCTGCATCTGCTTTGAGAATCCCTCCATGGGCATCTATTTTATCTCCGATCCGGACGGCTACTGGATCGAGATCGTGCCCGCCAAATAAGCCGCAACCAATCGCTTCACAGACAAAAACACACCGCGGGCGCGTCCCGGCGGTGTGTTTTTTAACCCATTGAGATATTTATTTGTATTCGCTGTACTTTTCTTCACAGTATTGGCAGCGGTAAGTCTCGCTTTTTTCATCCGCCAGATAGAAGATGTGGGGAAGCTCCTGCTCGATGGAGGTGATGCAGCGCGGATTCTTACAGTGAATCACATTGACGATCTTCTTGGGCAGCTTCAGGGCTTTTTTCTCGACGATGCGGTCGTCCCGGATAATGTTGACCGTGATGTTGTGGTCAATGTAGCCCAGCATGTCCAGATCCACAACGTCCAGCCCGCCCTCGATCTTGATGATGTCCTTGCGGCCCATCTTGTTGCTGCGGGCGTTCTTGATGATGGCCACCTGGCATTCCAGCTTGTCTAAACCCAGGTGATAGTAGATATCCAGGCTCTTGCCGGCCTCGATGTGGTCCAGCACGATGCCTTCCTTCAGTCCGCTGATGTTTAACATGGCTTTTTCACCTCCAGTAATGTCATGATCAGTGCCATACGCACATATACGCCGTACTGGGCCTGCTTAAAGTAGGCGGCTCTCGGATCGTCGTCCACCTCCACGGAGATCTCGTTGACACGGGGAAGGGGATGAAGCACGTACATGTTCTTCTTGGCCAGTTTCATTTTCTTCTTGTCCAGGATGTAGCAGTCCTTCAGGCGGATGTAGTCCTCCTCGTTGAAGAAGCGCTCCTTCTGAACGCGGGTCATGTAGAGGATGTCCAGGGAGCCGATGGCGTCGTCCAGGCTGCCCACCTCCTCAAAGGGGATATTGTTGGCTTCCAGCACGTCCTCGCGGATGCTGTCCGGGATACGCAGCTCCTCGGGGGAGATCAGGATGAACTTGACGCCCGGATAGCGGACCATGGCGTTGATTAAGGAGTGAACGGTGCGCCCGAATTTTAAGTCGCCGCACAGTCCGATGGTCAGGTTGTCCAGGCGGCCCTGTAAGGAGCGGATGGTCATTAAGTCGGTCAGCGTCTGAGTGGGGTGCTGATGACCGCCGTCGCCCGCGTTGATCACCGGGATACTGGCCTTCTGCGCTGCCACGTACGCGGCGCCTTCCTTGGGGTGGCGCATGGCGCAGATATCGGCATAGCAGGAGATCATGCGGATGGTGTCGGCAACGCTCTCGCCCTTGGCGGCGGAGCTGGAGGTGGCGGAGGCAAAGCCTAACACGCTGCCGCCCAGATTCAGCATAGCCGCTTCAAAGCTCAGGCGCGTTCTGGTGCTGGGCTCGTAAAAAAGTGTGGCCAGCTTTTTGCCGTCACACACGTGGGAATATCCGGGAAGATTTCCCTCGATGTCCCGCGCCAGCGCCAGAAGGTCGTCGATTTCTTCCGCAGAGAAGTCAAGAGGGTTCAATAAATGTCTCATGGGGTTCTCCTTCTTTATGTATTTTTATGGTTTTTGGAAATAATGGTAGACGCACCAGTGCGATAGCCGGTCCAGCCAGATATGGCACTGATTTGTGCCTCGTCATATTCTTACACAGAATGCATTATAAGTCAAGATTTTTTTAAACTTTTTTCCGATTTGTGTTATACTGGTAAACGGCGGCCTGTTTTCCGTGTAAGGAATATTTAAGGAAGTTTAAGGAAAATCCCAAAGACCATGGCGACGGGCCCGTGTTATACTTGACGAAGAAATGACAAATACAGGACAAATGTATATGAAAGCGAGGGAAGCGGATGGAAGAAGAGACCCGGCGAAAGCCGGTAATCCGCGTGTCTAGGTTGTATAAGGTCTATCGCGTGGGAGAGACCAAGGTCTACGCCCTCAACGGGGTGGATTTTGAGATTTATAAAGGGGAGTTCGTGGCCATCGTGGGAACCTCCGGTTCCGGAAAGTCCACGCTGCTCAACATGCTGGCCGGTCTGGAGAAGCCCAGTAAGGGCGAGATCGAGATCGCGGGCAGGCACATAGAGAAGCTGACGGAAAAGCAGTTGGTGACCTTCCGCAGACAGCGGGTGGGCTTCATTTTCCAGGCCTACAATCTGCTCAACACCATGAACGCCATCGAGAACGTGGCGCTGCCCCTGTCCTTCCGCGGGATTTCCAAGCGGGAGCGGATGAAAACGGCGCAGAAATTCATGGAGCTGGTGGGAGTGGGAGATCAGGCAAAGCATATGCCCAACCAGATGTCCGGAGGCCAGCAGCAGCGCGTGGGCATCGCCAGGGCCCTGGTGGTGAATCCGCAGATCATATTTGCCGACGAGCCCACGGGAAACCTGGATTCCAGGACCACCATGGAGGTGCTGAAATTGATGCAGAAGATCGTGCGGGAGCAGAACCAGACCCTGGTGATGGTTACCCACGACAACAACCTTGCCTCCTATGCGGACCGCAGAATCCGCATTGTGGACGGAAAAATCGTGGGAATTGAGGAGGGCGGCCGGGACGCCGTCACGGAAGAAACAGGAGAAAAGGGAGAGAAAGCATGAGAGTGTGTAAAGTTTTGACCGCGTGGGCGTTTGCGCTGTTTCTGGTGGTGAGCACTGCGGCCACGGCATTTGCGGCAGACTACAAGCTGGGTTACAACACCAATGCCAGCGATAACGACTACATATTTACCACCAAAGCGCCCAAGGGTAATGTGGGTAAGAACATGACCGTCACCTTCCGCATCCGGGCCACCGACGAGGACATGGAGAACGTTCGCGTGAGCCTGGCCGAGACCACCGACTTCCAGCAGTGGGAGGAGCGGGGCAGCGGAGACTACACGGTGGACTATTATCCGTTTGAGATCACGGAGAACACCTTTATATCCAAGTCCGTGGGTAATATCAAGAAGGGCAATGTGAAGAGCGCCTCCATTTCCGCACGGGTGCGCCGGGATGCGCTGCAGGGCTATTACAGCATCCCTATCCTGATCGAGTGGGACGGCGGAAACGATATCGACTATGTGAATGTCTGGATTTCCACCAGCTCCAGCACCGCGGAGGACGACGAGGAGGATGAGAAGAAAGAGGGCAAGTATTTCATTATCGGAGAGAATCAGCCCACGCCCAGGGGAACCTATCCCAACGTCATGAACTTTAACGTGAATTTCCGCAACAAGCGGGAGACCACGGTCCAGGATGTGACCATCAGCATGGGGCTGTCCGAGGACGACACCAAATTCCCCTTTGAGATCAACGACGGCAACTACGACCGCACGTACGAGCGGATCGCGTTCGGGGAGACGGTGGCCGTGCCCTACAGCATGGCCATCCGCAAGGACTCCTACACCGGATATTATCCCATCAAATACACCGTCACCTTCCGCCTCAGCAGCGAGGGCGACCTGCACACCGAGGAGGGAACCTTCTACGTCCACATCACGTCCAAGGACAAGGAGGACGATCTGGGCGATTTCGACGCCAACGACCGCACCAGGGCCCGTCTGATCGTGGACAGCTACCACACCGTGCCCGAGCAGATTTACGCGGGCGAGGAGTTCGAGCTGATCTTAAATATGAAGAACGCCTCCAAGAACGTGGGCGCAAGCAACATTCTGTTCAACCTGGAGTCCGAGAAGGTTTCCGACAGCGCTGTATTCACCACGGAGTCCGGTTCCTCCTCCATGGTGGTGGACGACATGGGACCGGGCCAGAGCACGGAGGTGCGCGCGGTATTCACCGCCAGGGCGGGGGTGGACCAGAGGTCCTACTCCATCACCATCAAAGAGAAATACGACAGCCCGGAGTTCAAGAACGCCGAGGAGTCCATTGTGGTGGACATTCCGGTGAAGCAGTACGCCAGGCTCAGTACCAGCAATATCGACGTGATGCCGGACAACATCACCACCGGGGCCGAGAGCAACGTGATGTTCGGAATCAATAACACGGGCAAGGTGATTCTCTACAATGTGACCGCCACCTTTACGGCGGATTCCATCAAGCCGGTGGAAACCTATGTGGGCAACATTAAGCCAGGTGAGACCGGAAACGTGGACACCATGTTAACCGGCATAAGCCCCACCATGGACGACGGCACCGTCAAGGTCACTATCACCTATGAGGACGAGAACGGCACCATAGCCGAGCCGGTGGAGAAGGAGCTGACTCTGATGGTCATGGAGGAGTCCCAGGACATGATGTGGGACGAATCCATGATGGGGGACATGGACGGCGCCGTGGAAACTGAGTCCACGGGTGTGAAGGCCGTGTTCCAAAAATATGGAATCCTGATCGGCGTGGCCGTGGTGATGCTGGCGGCTGTTGTGGTTGTGGTGGTGATCCGGATCCGTAAGAAGCGCAAAGCGGCAAAGGAAGAAGAGGATATAGACGATGAGATTTCCTGATCTTCTGATCATGAGCGTGAACAATCTAAGGCGGCGCAAGCTCAGGACGGCGCTGACGGTTCTGGGGGTCATCATCGGCACGGCGTCCATCGTGGTCATGGTGTCCCTGGGAATCGGCTTAAATGAGCTGACCATGGAGCAGATCGCCTCCTGGGGCAGCCTGACCACCATCGACGTGCGCTCAGGCGACTCCTACGGCCAGTCCTACGCGGTCAGCATAGGAGGCGGTTCCAGCGGAATGTCCAGCGGCAGCAAGAGCGAGCCCAACTATATCACGGACGAGGTGATCGAGAAATTTTCCCGCCTGGAACACGTGACGGGCACCTCGCCGGTGTTGAGCATCAATGTGCTGCTGCGCCAGGGGGCCTACGAGGCGCAGTACGAGACCATCCAGGGCGTGGGCCCCGCCTACTTCGAGCAGATCAAGCTTGGGGAGGGGGAGTATCCGCAGAAGGGCGACACCGGGCTGTTTTTCGGCAACACGGTGATCCAGGATTTCTACAACGCCAAGACCGGCAAGGGCTACTGGGACACCGGGGAGCTGCCGGACGTGGATCTGATGGGCCGGCCCTTTTTCGTCACCTTTGACATGGACGGCTACTACCAGTCCCAATATCCATCGGAGGACGGCGCCGGGACCAAACCGCCCAAGAAATACATGATGAACGGCATCGGCGTGCAGGAGGGCGGTCTGGACGACTGGAACAATTACTCCTACCGCATTTACATGGATGTGGACGGGATGAAGTCCCAGCTGAAAAAGGCGTTTAAGAAGGGCAAGACCATCCCTGGACAGCCCACCAACAAGAAGGGAAAACCCTACAACTATTTCATCTACAACAGCGCCCAGGTTTACGTGGACGACGTGGACAATGTGACCAAGGTGCAGAAGGAGCTGGCGGACATGGGCTTCCAGGTCCAGAGCCAGATCGACTGGCTGGAGAGTTCCAAGCAGCAGTCCGATATGGTTCAGGCGGTGCTGGGCGGCATCGGCGCCGTATCCCTGTTCGTGGCGGCCATCGGCATCGCCAACACCATGATGATGTCCATCTACGAGCGGACCAAGGAGATCGGCGTGATGAAGGTGCTGGGCTGCGATATGGGAAATATCCGCAACATGTTCCTCATCGAGTCCGGTTTTATCGGATTTATGGGCGGCGTGCTGGGCATCGGCTTAAGCTACGGCGTCTCCCTGCTGATCAACAAATTTGTGGGAGCCCAGGCCCTGACCGGCATGGCCGGGGATCTGTCCCGTGTTCCGCCGTGGCTGTCCTTAGCGGCGGTGGCCTTCGCCATCTTCGTGGGTATGGCGGCGGGCTTTATGCCGGCCATGCGCGCCATGAAGCTGAGTCCGCTGGCGGCAATCCGTAACGAGTAGCGGCAGATGTTGTACAATCAAAAAACGGCCGGCTGGCCGGGCCTTTCTCCTAGGAGAACAGCTCGAACAGCCGGTCGTATTCATCTTTATAGATACTGTCCTTGCGCCAGACAAAGGAAAACTCGTGTTTGGCATCCAGGCCCGGGAGCAGGGCCAGCTCCAGGCGGCCGTCCAGCAGCTCGTCCTTGACGGCGATCTGGTACAGGAAGGTGATGCCGCAGCCTGCCAGGGCCAGCTGTTTGATCACATGGATGCTGTCCACCTCCAGGGTGTGCTCAAAATCATCCAGGCTCAAATTGGTTCCGGCCAGATAGCGCTCCAATATCTCCCGGGTGCCAGAGCCTTCCTCGCGGATCAAAAGCGGTTCGCAGAGGAGATCCCGGATGGAATTCGGCGTGTGGCCGCATTTGAACTGGTAGCCGGTTTTGTATACCGCGGCGTAGGGCTCCAGGGAGTAGGTGCGGTAGCCGTATTCGGTCATCGGGAAATACCCCTCAATGACCGCGAAATCGATGGCGCCGCTGTCGATCATCTCCAAAAGCTCATGGGTGTTGCGGATGGTCATGCGGATATCGGTTCTGGGATTGGCTTCCAGATAGGAGGCCACCTTGGCGGGAAAGAGGAATTCCCCCACGGTCAGGGTGGCGCCGAAGGAGAGCTTGCGCACCGGCTGCCCGGCCAGTTTCATGCGCTTTGCCAGAATCCGGTCGTCGTGCTTCATGGTCAGGGCCGCGCGGTAGAGCTCCTCGCCGGCAGGGGTCAAGGAGAGCTTGCGGTTCTTGTACTCGAACAGCTTGGCGCTGTACTCGTCCTCCAGGTAGTGGATGTGCTGGCTCACCGCCGGCTGGGTGATGTTTAATGCCGCGGAGGCCTTGGTAAAGTTCATATATTTGCAGACGCATAAAAATGTTTCAATGCGGAAATCCAACATAGCCGGGTACTCCTTTGTTTTGTTCTGGCAATATCATAACATATTTTTATCGAAAAATAAATATTAATAATGGGGTTTTCTATTAAGAAAATTAATAAGTCAAACTTCTAAAAAACACTTGCAATATTAGAAAAAAGCATATATGATAGGGACAGAGGCGTGTGACTGGCGGATCGTGGAGTCAACCACAGGGAGCGCGCCGTGGATAAGAGCCGACCGCCTGGGCACGCAGTTTTTTGCGTACCCAGGCTATTTTATTGGAAACAATGGGCCGCCGGCGCAGCCTGCGGCGCTTGCCGGATGCAACGGCCGCCGGCAATGGCTGGATGAAAACCTTACAATGTCACCAAATAAGAGGAGGAATCAGGAATGAACCGATTATCACTGAGAGACGAGCTGAGAGGAAACGCTTACCCGGGGCGGGGAATCGTGCTGGGGCGCTCTGCAGACGGCAGCAAGGCCGTGGCCGCCTATTTTATCATGGGGCGCAGCGAAAACAGCCGAAACCGCGTGTTCGTGGAGGACGGAGCGGGCATCCGCACCCAGGCATTTGACCCGGAAAAGCTCTCGGACCCCAGCCTGATCATCTACGCTCCGGTGCGGGTGCTTGGCAACAAGACCATCGTCACCAACGGGGATCAGACCGACACCATCTACGAGGGTATGGACCGTCAGATGACCTTTGAGCAGTCTCTGCGCTCCAGGGAGTTTGAGCCGGACGGCCCCAATTACACCCCGCGGATCTCCGGAATCATGCACATTGAGAACGGCGGCTACAACTACGCCATGTCCATTTTAAAGAGCAACAACGGCGATCCTTCGTCCTGCCTGCGTTTCACCTTTGCCTATGAGAAACCGGCGGCCGGGGAGGGACGGTTTATCCACACCTACAAACACGACGGCAGCCCGCTGCCAAGCTTTGAGGGCGAGCCCAAACCGGTGGCCATCGAAGGGAATATCGACCAGTTTACGGAGATGGTCTGGGACAGCCTGAACGAGGAGAACAAGGTTTCCCTGTTTGTCCGCTACATAGATATCGTCTCCGGGACCTATGAGACCCGCATCGTGAACAAGAATCAGTAATCGAAAACACACGCCAAGAGATGAGGAGAATTGACCATGAACGAATTAGAACTGAAATATGGCTGTAACCCCAACCAGAAGCCTTCCAGAATCTTCATGCGCGGCGGCATGGAGCTGCCCATCACCGTGCTCTGCGGCAGACCCGGCTACATCAACTTTATGGACGCCCTCAACGGCTGGCAGCTGGTGAAGGAGCTGAAGGAGGCCACCGGCCTGCCCGCAGCCACTTCCTTTAAACATGTTTCACCGGCCGGAGCCGCCGTGGGTCTGCCCCTGAGCGACACCCTGAGGAAGATCTACTGGGTGGAGGATATGGGAGAGCTGTCCCCCCTGGCCTGCGCCTACGCCAGAGCCAGAGGCGCGGACCGCATGTCCTCCTTCGGGGACTTCATCTCCCTGTCCGATGTCTGCGACGTGGACACCGCGAAGCTGATCAAGCGCGAGGTATCCGACGGCGTGATCGCGCCCGGATATGAGCCGGAGGCGCTGGAGCTCTTAAAATCCAAGAAAAACGGCAACTATAACGTGATTCAGATCGACCCGGATTATGTGCCCGAGGAGATTGAGCGCAAGCAGGTATTCGGCGTTGTCTTTGAGCAGGGCCGCAACAACTTAAAGATCGACCGGGAGCTGCTCTCCAACGTAGTGACGGAGAACCGGGAGCTGCCCGATTCCGCAAAGATCGATCTGATGATCTCCCTGATCACCCTGAAATACACCCAGTCCAACTCCGTGTGCTACGTGAAGGACGGCCAGGCCATCGGCATCGGCGCGGGCCAGCAGTCCAGAGTGCACTGCACCCGTCTGGCGGGCAGCAAGGCGGACAACTGGTTTTTGCGCCAGGCGCCCCAGGTCCTGAATCTGCCCTTTGTGGACACCATCAAGCGTGCGGACCGGGACAACGCCATCGACGTGTACATCGGCGACGACTGCATGGACGTGCTGGCGGACGGCCGTTGGGAGCGCATTTTCAAGGAAAAACCGCCGGTGTTCACCTGGGAGGAGAAGCGGGCCTGGCTGGATCAGATGACGGACGTGGCCCTTGGTTCCGACGCCTTCTTCCCCTTCGGCGACAACATCGACCGGGCGTACAAGAGCGGCGTTAAGTACGTGGCCCAGCCCGGCGGCTCCGTGCGCGACGACCAGGTGATCGAGACCTGCAACCAGTACGGCATGGTTATGGCCTTCACGGGGATCCGGCTGTTCCACCATTAACCGGCTGGGTTTTAACAGAAGAATTACGCATTGTTTCAGGGAAAGCGGAGCAAAACCGCTTTCCCTGTTTTTGTGCGAAACGCGCCGGGGTTCGGAGCGTGCCCAACTATTTTCAGGGGCGGAGCTCCCGTCTGTTTCCCGGAAAATGCTTCCCACAAACGCAAAAGACAGTTGAAACCGCCGCCGGGCCGCGCTATACTAGAGCATGTCTGTAATTTTATTCCACCGTCTGCGCGCCTCCCTGATCGGAGCCAAACCTTCCACAGGGCAAAATGGCCGCACGTCGGAACCTTTTTTGAGATACATGAGACATAAAACACCTGGCGCAAGCTCTCTGGGCTTCGCATGAAAAATATGAATTTTGCGGGGGAAGTATATGGTAACGGACTTGACGACGGAACATCCGGATAAAATACTGTGGCGTTTTCTGCTGCCCATGATGGTCAGCGTAATCTTTCAACAGCTCTACAATCTGGCGGACAGCATGATCGCCGGGAAGTTTGCCGGGGAGGCAGCCCTGGCGGCGGTGGGGGCCAGCTACCCGGTGACGGTGATTTTCATGGCCTTCGCGGTGGGCAGCAACCTGGGAACCTCGGTGATCGTGTCCCGGCTGTTCGGCGCGAAGGAATACGGGCGGATGCGCACCGCGGTGACCACGGCCTTTATCGCCTGCGTGGGGATGAGCCTGCTTTTAACCGCCTACGGCCTGGCCTTCTGCACGCCCATGATGCGCTGGATTCACACGCCGGAGGACATTCTGGCGGACGGAGCGCTGTACCTGCGCATCTATGTGATGGGCCTTTCATTTCTGCTGTTTTACAACGTCTGTACCGGTATCTTTACGGCCCTTGGGGACTCCAAAACGCCCCTGTATTTCCTGATCGGTTCCTCCATTGGGAATATCGTTCTGGACTGCCTGTTTGTGGCGGTGTTTCACATGGGCGTGGCAGGCGTGGCCTGGGCCACCTTCATCGCCCAGGGAATTTCCGCGGTTCTGGCCCTGTCCACCCTGACCGTGCGCCTGCGCAGGTTTCACCAGGGCTCCAGGCCCCGGCTCTTTGACGCTTCCCTTCTGTGGCGGATCGCGGCCATCGCAGTGCCCAGCATTATGCAGCAGAGCGTTCTCAGCGTGGGCAACCTGTTTGTGCAGGAGATCGTCAACCGCTACGGGTCTGCGGTGATCGCCGGTTACTCTGGGGCCGTTAAGCTGAACACCTTTGCCATCAACTGTTTTATGGCCCTGGGGGGCTGCCTGTCCAGCTACACGGCCCAGAATCTGGGAGCCGGAAAACGGGAACGGCTTCCCATGGGATTTCGTACCGGCGTCCGCTTATCCCTTATCGCCACCGTGCCCTTTTTTGTGCTGTACTTTTTCTTCAGCCGCGGTATGATGGGGCTGTTTCTCAACGCGGACAGCGGTGAGGCGATCCGGGCCGGGGTGGAGTTTCTGCGCATCGTGTCGCCGCTGTATTTTATGATCTCCATCAAGCTGATGACCGACGGAGTGATCCGCGGTTCAGGAGCCATGGTCTATTTTGTACTGGCCACCATACCGGATCTGATTCTGCGGATCGCCTTCGCCTACCTGCTGACGCCGCGCTTTGGGAGCACGGGAATCTGGATGGCCTGGCCCTTCGGCTGGTTCGCCGCCTCCGGGCTCACCATCCTGTTTTACCGCCGGATTGTCACGGGAAAATTTGAGATCCGATTGTGAGGCTGCGCCTGAACAGCCTGGATTCTGTGAACATTTTGTGAAATGAACACGTTGGGGAAAGTTGTCACTTGAAGTCGAAAAATCTTTGTGCTAGGATGATTCCATCTGAACGAAAAGGGGAAAATCTTTGGACAGAGAACAAATATGGAAGCGCGGAAAAACTGCCGCGCGCTGGATCGGAACCGCATGCCTTTTGTTGGTGCCCTGCGCAAGCTATGTGCTGTTTGAGCTTGTGACGGGCAATTTGGCTGCGGTTCCCTCTTATATGGCGGCCCTGAATATCGGCTGGATTTACGTCCTGTATTTGGCCGCGTTTGCCGTCTGCGGCCGCACCCGGATTGCGGTGCCTCTGGTATCGGTATCCCTGTACCTGATCTCTCTGGCGGAGGCCTTTGTGGTGGCCTTTCGGGGGCGGCCCATTATGTTCTGGGACGTGTTTGCCCTTAGGACCGCCATGAGCGTGTCCGGCAACTATTCTTTTGTGATCACCAGGGCCATGAAGCTGGCTTTTCTGGGCCTTTTGGCCATCAACCTGCTGGCCTGGGTCCTGCCCCTGCGGGTGAAGGGGCGGAAACCGCGGTTGTTGTTCGCCGGAGGCTCTGCGGGCTTTGTGGTGGGTTTTGGCCTGTGGTTTTTCGGGTATCTGGCCCCTGCCTGGGGCCTTGGCATCAACATGTGGGCCGTGAACGAGACCTACCGGGAGTACGGTTACGTGCTCTCCACCGCGGTGTCCTTCCGCTATGCGGTGAAGAAAAAGCCGGAGGGTTACAGCCAGGCCAGGATCCGGCAGATTTATGAGGAGATTATCGGGGAGGACGAGGAGCTTTTGGCCTCCAACGGGGACGTTGGCATGAAAACGGAGGGGGAGATAACCCTGGTCAACATCATTTGCATCATGAATGAGAGCCTGGCGGATTTGAAAACCGCAGGGGACTTTGAGACCAACCGGGAGTATTTTCCATTTTTGAACAGCCTGGAGGAGAACACGGTCCGTGGGAGCCTATGCGTGCCGGTGTTCGGCTCCATGACCAGCAATACGGAATTTGAATTTCTCACCGGGGATTCCATGGCCCTGCTGCCGTCCAACTGCATCGCCTACCAGTTTTACATCCATCCGGGCACCTACGGCCTGACCAGCACTTTGAAGGACCAGGGCTACCGGCCGGTGGCGGTTCACCCCTACCCAAGGGAAAACTGGAACCGGGACGAGAGCTACCGCAATATGGGATTTGATTTTTTCCTGGATATCGAGGATTTTGAGGGCAGCGGGGAGCTGAGAAATTACGTCAGCGACCGGGCCAATTACGAGAAGCTGATCGAACTGGTGGAGGCCAAGGAAAATCCCTCCGACCGGCTGTTTCTGTTCAACGTGACCATGCAGAACCACGGCGGCTATGAGAGCGCCTATGAGAATTTCGAGCAGGAAATATGGCTGACTGGGGATTTGGAGGGGAAATACCCCAAAACGGACCAGTTTCTGTCCCTGATGAAGGCCTCTGACGACGCGCTTGGGTACCTGATCGACTATTTTGAGCAGAGCGGAGAACCCACCATGATTGTGATGTTCGGGGATCACCAGCCCAGCGTTGAGGACGGATTTTTCGACGAGATTGCGGGACAGCCCTCGGAGCAGGTGCCGGATTCCCAGAGGATCATGTGGTATGAGACGCCGTTTCTGATCTGGACCAACTATGAGATGAAATCCGAGGATAAGGGGCCAATGGGAGCGGTCTATCTGTCCTCCGAGGTCTTAAAACGGGCCGGGCTTTCCATGACTCCGTTCAACCGGTTTATGCTGGAGATGGAGGAACAGCTGCCTGTGATCCATCCCCTTGGCTGCTACGACCGGCAGGGGAATTACTACACCTGGGAGGCCGTGGCGGGGGAGCAGAGCCCTTACCGCAAGCTCATATCGGACTATCAGTGCCTGGTGTACAACCACTGCTTCGACGCAAACACCTACGAAAAGATGTTCACAGTCCCCGGGACATGACCCAAAGGGACAGACATAGCGCGGCAAGTCCTTCTGAGCCCGCGAAAATAGTACCAGCCTGTAAAAACTTGTAAAAGCACTAGGGAAGCTGCCGCAGCATAGAATGAAGGTAAGGAATGTTAAGGCGGCTTTCTTTGAAGACATTTCCAAAACCATTATCTGCAAGGGAAGAGAAAGAGTATCTGGAGCGTTGCAACGAGGGGGACCAGCTGGCCCGGGATGTGCTGATTGAGCGCAATATGCGCCTGGTGGCCCATGTAGTAAAGAAATACCAGAGTCCGGATTACGACATTGAGGATCTGTTGAGTGTGGGAACCATCGGTTTGATCAAAGCGGTGAACACCTTCAAGGTGGATAAGGGTTCGCGGCTTGCAACTTATGCGGCGAAATGCGTGGAGAATGAGATTCTCATGCTTTTTCGCGCCAGCAAGAAGTTGTCCAAGGAGGTTTCACTTTTTGAGCCCATCGGGGTAGACAAGGACGGCGAGGCCGTGAGCCTGGTGGACATCATCGAGATGGAGAACAAGGAGACCATTGACACCATGATTCTCAAGCAGGATGTCAAGGAGCTCTATGAGGCCTTTGACTCCAGCTTGTCGGACACGGAGAAAACCGTGATCCGCATGCGATACGGGCTGTTTAGAGGAAAGGAACACACTCAGCGGGAGATCGCGGCGCAGCTTGGCATCTCGCGGTCCTATGTGAGTAGGATTGAGAAGAAGGCGTTGGAGAAGCTCAGGGGGGAGTTTCAGAAACATGAAAACTAGCGGACGCCGGTTTTGACCCGGAGCGCGCAAAAATGCTCCGTTTCCAAGGGGAAATCCGACAAATCAGCCTGAAAACGGGACGCCTTTTGCGGTCCCGGCCTCTAAAGCGGCGCGGCCCGACATTGTTGATCCTCCGCGCAGTGGACGGCCGGCCCGCTTTTTTGTATACTGGAGGGTGATAAAATCAGCAAAGGAGAAAAAACATGCGAAACTGGTACATTGCGGACACCCATTTCGGGCACTGCAACGTAATCCGATTCGACGGCCGGCCCTTCGGGGATGTGGAGGAAATGGACCGGGTTCTGATAGAAAACTGGAACGCCCGGGTGGGGGACGGCGACGACGTTTACGTCCTGGGAGATTTCTGTTACCGGTCCGCCAGAGGTCCGGTGTGGTATCTGAAACGGCTGAAGGGCAGAAAACACCTGGTGACCGGCAACCACGACCGGACGCTGTTGGCGGATACCGGAGCCATGGCCTGTTTTGAGTCGGTTGATAAAATGATGTTTGTGAAGGAGGAGCAGGGGCCTGTGTGCCTCTGCCATTTTCCGATTGCGGAGTGGCACGGATTTTACAGGAATTCCTGGCATGTATATGGGCACATCCACAACCAGAGAAATGAAACTTACGAGTTTATGAAGAGCCGGGAACGGGCCCTGAACGCGGGCTGTATGATCAACAATTACAGTCCGGTGAGGTTTCAGGAGCTGGTGGAGAACAACCGGAGATGGAGGGAGCTCCCGTAAGGGATGAAAAGATTTTATAGAAAGAGCGAAGAATTGTGCATTGTTTTCCGGCATGCCTTTTGCTATAATGTTGGGGACATGGTGTTTGGGGCCATGTGCGGTAGGAGGCGGATGGGGATCCGTTTTCTCCGGACCAATCGAATCAGGGTTCTAATAAGGAGGACAATGTTATGGCAATTTTAGTTACTGGAGGCGCCGGTTATATCGGAAGCCATACCTGCGTGGAGCTGTTGAACGCCGGATATGAGGTGGTCGTGCTGGACAACCTGTACAATTCCTGTGAGGAAGCGCTGGAGCGCGTGGAACAGATCACCGGAAAAAAGGTGAAGTTTTACGAGGCGGACCTGCTGGACCAGGTAGCGGTGCAGGAAGTATTTGACAATGAGAAGATCGAGTCCGTGATCCATTTTGCCGGTCTCAAGGCGGTGGGAGAGTCCGTACATAAGCCTCTGGAGTATTACCATAACAACATCACCGGCACGCTGATCCTGTGCGATGAGATGAGAAAGCACAATGTGAAGAACATCGTGTTCAGCTCCTCCGCCACGGTGTACGGCGATCCGGCCTTTATCCCGATCACCGAGGAGTGCCCCAAGGGAGATATCACCAACCCCTACGGACGTACCAAGGGAATGCTGGAGCAGATTCTCACGGACCTGCACACAGCCGACCCGGAGTGGAACGTCATGCTGCTGCGCTATTTTAACCCCATCGGCGCCCATGAGAGCGGCAAAATCGGCGAGGACCCGAAGGGTATCCCCAACAACCTGGTACCCTACATCGCGCAGGTGGCCGTGGGTAAGCTGGAGTGTCTGGGCGTGTTCGGCGACGACTACGACACGCCGGACGGCACCGGAGTGCGCGACTACATCCACGTGGTGGATCTGGCCAAGGGCCATGTGAAGGCGGTGGAGAAAATGATGCGGGACAAGGAAGGCGTTTCCATCTATAATCTGGGCACCGGCTGCGGCTACAGCGTGCTGGACGTGCTGCACGCCTACGAGAAGGCCTGCGGCAAGACCTTAAAGTACGAGGTGAGACCCCGCCGTGACGGCGATATCGCCACCTGCTATGCGGACTGCACCAAGGCGAAGAACGAGCTGGGCTGGGTAGCTGAGAAGGGAATCGAGGAGATGTGCGCGGATTCCTGGAGATGGCAGTCCATGAATCCCGACGGATATGTGAAGGGCTGATTGTTTTTTAGAAATGTAACATGTAAAGAGTTGATTTTGGGAGCGCTTCCCGCAGACGGAACGAAGAGGACCGTCTGTGGGAGGCGCTTTTTGCAGTTGAGGGGGAGTTCCGGACGATTTCCGCCTGGGGAGTGGGAAATACAGATGAGAACAGAAAAACAGAACAAATGTTCGAAAAGCTCTTGCGTTTGGATTGGGACTGTGCTAGAATAAAGAAACAGAACATATGTTCTTGAAAATAAAGACGACGGATGGATTCCACTATGCTGATACAGGAGAATTTGAGCATCGAACAGAAATTGAGGATTTTGACGGATGCGGCCAAGTACGATGTGGCCTGCACGTCCAGCGGGGTGGACCGCAAGGGCCGGGCGGACGGCATGGGCAGCGCCACGGACATTGGGATATGCCACAGCTTTGCGGCCGACGGCCGCTGTATCTCCCTTCTGAAGATCCTGCTCACCAACCAGTGTATCTATGACTGTAAATACTGTGTTAACCGCTGCTCCAACGATGTGGTCCGCACCGCGTTCACCCCGGACGAGGTCTGTACACTGACCATGGAGTTTTACCGGCGTAATTACATCGAGGGGTTGTTTTTGAGCTCCGGCATTCTCTACAGCGCCGATCACACCATGGAGCTGATCTATGAGACTCTGTTGAAGCTGCGGACCACCTGCCGGTTCAATGGATATATCCATGTGAAGGGGATACCGGGGGCGGATCAGGAGCTGATCGCCAGGGTGGGGTATCTGGCGGACCGGATGAGCGTGAATCTGGAGCTGCCCACCGCCCAGGGCCTGCGGGACCTGGCTCCCGGCAAGACCCGGGACAAGATTCTGCGCCCTATGCGTCAGATTCAGCGGGGAATCGCCGCCCAGAGCCTGTATCTGGAAGGGGATAGGGGCTTTAAGAAGGCCTATGACACCGGGCGTGCCGGTTTTGCCGGCGGCGCAGCGCTGCTGGACCCATCCTGGGCAGGCGGGGTGTGCGCCAAGGAGTCGCCTTCGGAGCGGGCCGAAAATCCCGGAGTGGGGAACAGAGCAGGGGGCGCGGGCCGCGTGGGAAGTATGGGCAGCGGGCTGGTTGAAGGGGCCGGGGTCCTGCGGGAGGAGAATGCAGTGTATTCCGTGAAAACTCCGCGCCAATCCGCCTCGTTCGGTTCGGACGGGCAATCCGCCCCGCTCGGCACATCTACCCAATCCGTCCCGTTGCGTTCATCCGGTCCTGCCGCTCCCTCATCCGCAGGAGCCTTCGATGGCCTTGCATCCCGGGACCGCAGGAGTTTCCCGCCTGTTTTTGAGGAGGAAAAGCATCTGGGGATTCCGGAAGGGCGGTATGGCAGCAGGCGTTTTGTGCCGGCAGGGCAGAGCACGCAGATGATTGTGGGGGCCACCCCGGAGAACGACTTCCAGATGTTGACGGTAACCCAGGCACTGTACCGCAGCTATGGGCTGAAGCGTGTGTTCTTTTCCGCTTATGTCCCGGTTAACCTTGACAGCAGCCTGCCTGCTCTTCCGGGCGGACCGCCTCTTCTTCGGGAACACAGGCTGTATCAGGCGGACTGGCTGCTGCGGTTTTACGGGTTTTCGGCGGAGGAGCTTCTATCCGAGGGGCAGCCCAATTTCAACGTGTTCCTGGACCCAAAGTGCGACTGGGCCCTCCGACACCTGGAGCAGTTCCCGGTGGAGGTGAACCGGGCTGATTACGCCTCTCTGCTGCGGGTGCCCGGCATGGGCGTCAAGTCCGCCCGCCGGATTGTGGCCGCCAGGAGGCAGGGGAAGCTGGACTTCCCGGATTTGAAGGGCATGGGAGTGGTCTTAAAGCGGGCGGTGTACTTTATCACTTGCTCCGGAAAGATGATGCCCGGCGTGCGGCTGGACCAGGACTATATCACCAGCTGTCTGGTGGGAGATGAACGGCGGGCCGCATGGGACATTGAGCACAAGGACTGCTACCGCCAGCTGTCGCTGTTCGACGACATGAAATTGGACCTCCCGGTGTGCGAGGAAGAACGGAGGGCCGCGGCGGCGGGCCACCTGTGAGGTCTGCTCTGCGGAGCCACAGACCATTCGCATTTCAATGCCGGGAATATAAAATAATAGTAGAAAGCAGGTTTGTTATGACCATATATTTGTGTGAACCGGATTTTGACGGGATCCTCAGCGCTGTTTACGAGGCGTGGATGAGCGGCAAGGGACATGAGAATGTGAAGCTGGAGCTGGACGGGGCGTTCCGGGAGCTGGAGCTGTTTACCCAGTATGTGACCGTGCGGACCTCCCCGGAAAATGCCCGGAAGGTGATCCGGGCCGTCTGCGGGAAGATTGGGCGGTCGGTTTACGAGGAGATTTATATCGCCTCCCTGAGCCAGGACCCAGCCAGGCCGGATAAGATTTACCGCTTTCTGATGCGGGCGTTCCGGCACGGAGCGGGGGTGCTGGATATGCTGCAGCTTCCGGAGGTGCGTGAGATTTTTCAGATGTGCCGGAATGTGCGCCATGAGAACCATCTGCTCACCGGCTTTGTCCGCTTCTCTCAGACGTCAAAAGGCATTCTGGTCAGCCGCATCGGGCCGAAGAACGATGTACTGCCCATACTGGCACCTCATTTTGCGGACCGCCTGCCCATGGAGAGCTGGATTATCTACGATGAGAATCACCGTAAGGCGGTGGTCCACCCTTCCAGGGGAAGCTGGGCCATCGTGCACGCGGACGGGGAGGGGTATCTGTCCGCGCAGCTGGATCAGGACACGGACCAGGAGGAGTATGAGGCGCTCTGGAAGGCTTTCCACGAGACTGTGGCTATCCGGGAGCGCGCCAATCCAGTCTGCCAGCGGACTCATCTGGCCCTGCGCTACCGGCCCTATATGACGGAATTTCAGTGAGAGCTGAGACGGCGGAAACGTCCGGGGAGACGGGCCGCTTGAACCGCTGAAACTATCAAAATAGCACCCGTAGATCCCTTGCTATTTCACCTGGAGTTTAGTATAGTAGATAGACATAGATTCGGCGGCGGGTTTCTCTGCCCGCCGCCCTGTTCTTCTTGCGGAGTTGATCCGCGTACCGGTACAACATTCGTACCACGGTTCCAACAGTTGTGATGTTATGACAGAAAAAGGAAGGAGCGCTTGTATGTTTGTAAAAGTGAATAGCGCGGGGATCTGCGGGATCCGCGGCCGTATTGTATCCACGGAGGCGGACGTTGGGGACGGTTTGCCTGGTTTTATTATGGTGGGCTATCTGGCTTCCGAGGTCCGGGAGGCCCAGGACCGCGTGCGCACCGCGCTGAAAAATTCAGGCTTTAGACTGCCCGCGCGCAAGGTGACGGTGAATTTGTCCCCGGCGGATCTGCGCAAGGAGGGCACGGCCTTTGATCTGCCCATCGCCCTGGCTGTGCTGGGGGCATACGGCATGACCGATATGCGGGAGGCAGACGGTTGCCTGGTGGTGGGAGAATTGGGGCTGGACGGCAAGGTGAAGCCTGTGGAGGGCGTCATGAGTATGGTGATGGCAGCCAGAGAGGAGGGAATCCGCCGGTGTTTTCTGCCCCAGGAGAATGTGATGGAGGGGCTTGTGGTGGAACATATGGAGATCGTAGGGGTCACCTCCCTGGCTCATTTGGCCGCCATGCTGTCCGAGCCCCGGACGATCTGCCCGGCCAGGGCTTCCTCTGGGAACTTCCTGGAGCAGGAGAAGGAATGTTACGATGTGGACTACCGCGAGGTGAACGGCCAGCAGTTTCTGCGGAGAGCGGCGGAGGTGGCGGCGGCCGGTATGCACAATCTGCTGTTCTGTGGCCCGGCGGGAACGGGCAAGACGATGATCGCCAGAAGGCTGCCCACCATCCTGCCTTCCCTGTCGCGGGAGGAGAATATCGAAATCTCCAGAATCTACAGCATCTGCGGCCAACTGCCGGCCGGGCAGCCCCTCTTAAACCGCAGGCCCTTCCGCAGCCCACATCACACGGTTACGCCTCAGGGGTTGACCGGAGGCGGGAGACCGGTGCGGCCGGGGGAGCTGTCCCTGGCCTCGGGCGGCGTCCTGTTTTTGGACGAGCTCACCTTGTTTCGCAAGAGCGCGGTGGAGATTCTGCGCCAGCCGTTGGAGGAGCAGCGGGTGATCGTCAGCCGGGTGCGCGGGTCTTACGAGTTTCCGGCGGACTTTATGCTCTGCGCGGCGATGAACCTCTGTCCCTGCGGTTATTTTCCGGACAGAAGCCGCTGCCGCTGCACGCCCGCTCAGGTCCGCCAGTACATGGGGCGTCTGTCCAGGCCCATTATGGAGCGTTTTGACATCTGCGCCGAGGCGGCTCCCATACGCTATGAGGAGCTGAGGCAGAACGCAGGGGACAACGAAAGCTCCGACGCGATCCGTGTCCGGGTAGAGCGGGCCAGGGAGATACAGGCGGCGCGTTTTGACGGCACCGGAATCCGGTTTAACAGCCGCATGGGCAAGGGCGCGCTGGAACGGTTCTGCCGGCTGAGGCCGGAGGCGGAACATTTTTTGGAACGGGTGTACCGCACCAGGGGAATGAGCGCCAGGACCTGCCACAAAGTGCTGCGGGTGGCCAGAACGATTGCGGATCTGGAGGGCAGCGAAACGCTGAGTAAAACGCATCTGGCGGAGGCGGTTGGTTACCGGGCATTGGAGGAGAAAATATGGGAAGCATAGAGCAGGAAAAGGAGTATCTGTACTGGCTGTGCCGCAGCCTGCCGGCGTTTGCGGTGACGATCCGCCAGATCCAGGAGACCTACGGCAGTTTTCAGCAGGCATATTATATAGAAGGAATGGAGTTGCTGCGCAGAGGGATCATCAAGAACCGGAAAACCGCAGAGATTTTTGAGCAGGCAAAGCGCAGTCTGGATGCGGCGAGAGAGGAGTACAGCGGCCTTGACCGTCAGGGAATCCGCTTTGTCACCCCGTTAGACCCGGAATATCCCGAACGGCTGCGGCATATCTATGACTATCCAATGGGGCTTTGGATCAAGGGAAGCCTGCCTCCGGCGGAGAAACCCACGGTCGCGGTTATCGGCGCCAGGAGCTGTACCGTGTACGGCGAGCAGGCGGCCGGGATCATGGGGCGGGAGCTGGCAGCTGCCGGAGTGGCGGTGATCAGCGGACTGGCGCTGGGCGTGGATGGGGCCGGACACCGGGGGGCCCTGTCGGGAGGCGGGGAAACCTGGGGCGTGTTGGGCTGTGGCATCAATATCTGTTATCCGAAGCAGAATTACCCGCTGTTTCGGGAGATGGTAAAGCAAGGGGGGCTTATCTCGGAATATCCGCCCGGAGAGCCGCCGCGGCCGCAGAATTTCCCGGTCCGCAACCGGATTATCAGCGGGCTTGCGGACGCGGTTCTGGTGATCGAAGCCAATGAGAAGAGCGGGTCGCTGATCACGGCACAGCTGGGATTGGAGCAGGGAAAAGAGATTTTTGCGCTGCCGGGCCGGGTGACGGATTCTGCAAGCCGGGGCTGCAACCAGTTGATCCAGGCCGGGGCCGCGCTGCTGACGGGCCCTGGTGATGTGTTGGAATTTTTGGGAATTCTCCATGAAAAAAAGCTGATTCTTCGCGAAAAAAGCGTGAAGGGACTTGCCAAGAACGAAAAAATGGTGTATAGTTGCCTAGATTCCGCACCAAAACATGTGGAAGAGATCGCCGTTCTGTCGGGGATGTGTGTCGGCGAATGCATGAGCGCGCTGCTGGATTTGGAGCTTGGCGGGCTTGTGGTGAAAACGGCCGGACAATACTATGCCCGCCGTGTCAGCTGTGACTGAGAAACGGGCGATATGGGAAAATTACTGCGAAGAGCAGCTTTTGATAATGAGGAATGACAAGGAGTTTTATAATGGCAAACCATCTGGTAATTGTTGAGTCACCGGCAAAGGTGAAAACAATCAAAAAATTTCTGGGCAGCAATTATGAAGTGGACGCTTCCGGCGGACATGTCAGGGATCTGCCCAAGAGTCAGCTTGGGTTCGATGCGGAACACGATTACGAGCCGAAATACATCACCATCCGCGGCAAGGGTGATATTCTGGCAAAGCTGCGCAAGGAAGTGAAGAAAGCTGACAAGATTTATCTTGCAACGGACCCTGACCGCGAGGGAGAGGCGATTTCCTGGCACCTGATGAAGGCTCTCAAGCTGGACGAGGCGAAGAACAAGCAGGTGTACCGCATAAGCTTCAACGAGATCACCAAAAACGCGGTAAAGGCTTCCTTCAAGAGCCCCCGTGATATCGACATGCACCTGGTGGATGCCCAGCAGACCCGCAGAATGCTGGACCGCATGGTGGGATACCGGATCAGCCCCCTGCTTTGGAAAAAGGTGAAGCGTGGGCTGAGCGCGGGCCGCGTGCAGTCCGTGGCGCTGCGTATGATCTGCGACCGCGAGGATGAGATCAATGCGTTTATTCCCGAGGAATACTGGAATCTGGATGCCAAGCTTCTGTTAAAGGGCGCCAAGAAGCCGCTGACCGCCAAATATTACGGCAGCGACAACGGAAAGAACGGCAAGACGGGCATCCGCAGTAAGGAGGAACTGGATCGGATCCTGGCGGATCTGGAGGGCTGCTCCTATGTGGTGGACGAGGTGAAAAAGGGCGAGCGGATCAAGAAAGCTCCCATTCCCTTTACCACCAGTACCATGCAGCAGGAGGCCTCCAAGGCCCTCAATTTCTCCACCCAGAAGACCATGCGCCTGGCCCAGCAGCTGTACGAGGGCGTTGAGGTGAAGGGCCACGGCACCATCGGTCTGATCACTTATCTGCGTACGGATTCCACCCGTATCGCCGAGGAAGCGGACGCCACGGCCAGAGCGTTCATCAAAGAGCAGTACGGCGAAAAGTATGTGATCAAAAACGAGCAGTCCAAGAAAAACGGCGGCAAGATCCAGGACGCCCACGAGGCGATCCGCCCCACGGACATCGCCCTGACGCCCACCGTGGTGAAGGAGTCCCTGCAGCGCGATCTGTTCCGCTTGTATCAGCTGATCTGGAAGCGTTTTACCGCCAGCCGTATGGACAACGCTGTGTACGAGACCACCTCCGTGAAGATAACGGCGGGCGGACACAGCTTCACCACCGCAGCTTCCCGCCTGCTTTTCGACGGTTTTATGTCGGTGTATGTTGAGGCGGACGACGAGGAAGAGCACAACCAGGCTCTGGGCAATATGGAGAAGGGCACGAACCTGAAGCTGGAGGAGCTGCTTCCCAGCCAGCATTTCACCCAGCCGCCTGCGCATTATACCGAGGCTTCCCTGGTAAAGGCTCTGGAGGAGCAGGGGATCGGACGCCCCAGTACCTATGCCCCCACGATTACCACCATCATTGCCAGACGGTATGTGGTCAAGGAGAGCAAAAATCTGTATGTCACGGAGATTGGCGAGGTGGTAAACCGCATTATGAAGCAGATGTTCCCCAGCATCGTGGACATCAGTTTTACCGCCAATATGGAGTCCCTGCTGGATAAAGTGGCGGACGGCTCCGTGCAGTGGAAAACCGTTGTGAGCAATTTCTATCCGGATCTGGACGAGGCGGTGACTGTTGCGGAGAAGGAGCTGGAGACCGTGACCATTGCGGATGAGGTTTCCGACGAGGTCTGCGAACTGTGCGGGCGCCAGATGGTCATCAAGTACGGCCCCCACGGGAAATTCCTGGCCTGCCCCGGTTTCCCGGACTGCAAGAACACCAAACCCTATCTGGAGAAGATCGGCGTTCCCTGCCCCAAGTGCGGCAAGGAAGTGGTGCGCAAAAAGACCAAGAAAGGCCGTCTGTACTTTGGCTGCGAGGCCAACCCGGACTGCGACTTTATGTCCTGGCAGAAGCCTTCCACCAAGAAGTGCCCGGAGTGCGGCGCCTACATGGTGGAGAAGGGAAACAAGCTTCTGTGCTCCAATGAGACCTGCGGATACCGCACGAACCTGGAGCAGGAATAGAAAAATATGGTAAAATTGCCATAGAAAATATGAAATTCTTAAAATAATCGAAAACTTCGAAAAACTCTTGTTATTGCCACAGAATTATGTTACAATTCTATTATTAATAGGGCATTTCGGGGCGGTATACCAGTTGGATAAGGAGGTTTTCGAATATGAGCGTTCAGTTGTTGGACAAAACAAGGAAGATTAACAAGTTATTGCATAACAACAATTCCCACAAAGTGGTTTTCAATGACATCTGCAAAGTGCTGAGTGAGATATTGTTGTCCAACATCCTGGTCATCAGCAAGAAGGGAAAGGTGCTGGGCGTGAGTCTGTGTTCCGGTGTTGAGGAGATCGAAGAGCTGATCGAGGACCAGGTTGGAATGTACGTGGATAAGATGCTCAACGAGCGTCTGTTAAGCGTGCTGTCCACCAAGGAGAATGTGAACCTGGCTACGCTGGGATTTGCGGAGGAGAACGTCCGCAAGTACCAGGCGATCATCACCCCCATCGACATTGCAGGTGAGCGCCTGGGCACCCTGTTTATCTACAAGCAGGATTCCCAGTACGATATTGACGATATTATTTTGAGTGAATACGGGACCACCGTGGTGGGACTGGAGATGATGCGTTCCGTCAACGAGGAGAATGCCGAGGAGACCCGAAAGGTACAGATTGTGAAGTCCGCCATCAGCACCCTGTCCTTCTCCGAGCTGGAGGCCATCATCCATATTTTCGACGAGCTGGACGGCAACGAGGGCATTTTGGTTGCCAGCAAGATTGCGGACCGCGTGGGAATCACCCGCTCGGTGATCGTCAACGCGCTGCGCAAATTTGAGAGCGCCGGAGTCATCGAATCCCGCTCCTCCGGTATGAAGGGCACCTACATCAAGGTTCTAAACGATGTGGTATTTGACGAGCTGAAAGCCATCAAGGCTTCCAACTCAAATCTGAAATAACGATTGAAAAACCCGGCAGGGCCGCAGCGGCACAGCAGAATCACAGCTTGTGCGCTGCGGCCCTGTTTTTGATCAGGAGGAATTATAGGATGCTTTACGACAAGGATATCCGGGAACCGCTGTTCGATTTTTTGGAGGAGAGGTTCGGAAAGATCCGCATCATCGAGGAGAAGCGGATGGGCAGGTCCCGGGCAGATATTTTGATGGTGCTGGAGGGGGCGGTTATGGGGCTTGAGATCAAAAGCGACGCGGACACCTATGTCAGGCTGAGCCGTCAGGTGCGGGATTACGACCGCTACTGCGACGGCAATTACGTGGTGGCCGGTTCCACCCATGGGCTGCACATCGGGGAACATATACCGGAGTGGTGGGGGATTATCACCGTGGAGGCTGCGGCGGAGGGGCCGGATTTTTACGTGCTGCGGGAGGCGGGGCGCAATCCTAATCTGGATTTGAAGCGCAAGCTGGGACTCCTTTGGCGGCCGGAGCTGGTGCATATCCAGGAGCTCAACAAGCTGCCGGGCTACAAGGAGAAGAGCAAGAAATTTGTGGTGGAAAAGATTTTGGAGAAGGTCCCCGCCGATCTCCTGGCCGTGCAGATCAGCGAAGAGCTCTTTGAGCGGGACTATACGGCCATTGAGGAGATAATCCGGGCCTACCGGGAGGGGAAAGGTAAAAAAGTTCGCAAAAAGCGCGTAAAAACGTGAAAAACAGCGATTTTTTTCCAATAAACCACTTGCGCATACCCGCATTTTGTGATATATTTGTAAGGCTGACAAAAATCACGTCTGTGGATTCTTTGGAAAGGTGCCTGAACCGGTGAACGGCCAGGTCTTCCGGGAAGCATGAGAAGCAGGCGGAAGTAAGCCTGACTCCCTTGCTCAGGGGGCAGGTAAAAAACCAAACGGAGGTAAAGAACATGAGCGTTATTTCTATGAAGCAGTTACTGGAAGCTGGTGTGCATTTCGGCCACCAGACAAGAAGATGGAACCCCAAGATGGCTCCCTACATCTACACCGAGAGAAACGGCATCTACATCATCGACTTACAGAAGTCTGTTGTGAAGGTAGACGAGGCTTACAAGGCCGTTTCCGACATCGCTGCCAACGGCGGCACCATCCTGTTCGTGGGAACCAAGAAGCAGGCGCAGGAAGCGATTAAGGTTGAGGCTGAGCGTTGCGGAATGTACTTTGTAAACGAGAGATGGCTGGGCGGCATGCTGACCAACTTCAAGACCATTCAGAGCCGGATTGGCAGACTGAAAGCGATTGAGGCTATGTCTCAGGACGGCACCTTCGACGTTCTGCCCAAGAAGGAAGTTATTGCGTTAAAGAAAGAGTGGGATAAGCTGGAGAGAAACCTGGGCGGCATCAAGGATATGAAGAGACTGCCTGACGCGATCTTCGTAGTAGACCCCAAGAAGGAGCACATCTGCGTGCAGGAAGCTCATACTCTGGGAATCCCGTTAATCGGTATTGTTGACACCAACTGCGATCCGGAAGAGCTGGATTATGTGATCCCGGGCAACGACGATGCAATCAGAGCGGTTAAGCTGATCGTTTCCAAGATGGCTGACGCTGTGATCGAGGCGAAGCAGGGCGAAGTTCTGGAAGGCGCTATGGAGATCGAGATCCCGGTTGAGGCGTTCGAGGCAGCAGAGGCTTAATCCCAGGAATAATATCTGATTGGAGGAATTTGAAATGGCAGCAGTAACTGCAGCAATGGTAAAAGAGTTAAGAGAGATGACTGGCGCCGGAATGATGGACTGCAAGAAAGCACTTGCAGCTACCGACGGCGATATGGACAAGGCTGTTGAGTTTTTGAGAGAGAAAGGCCTGGCCGGTGCGGCTAAGAAGGCCGGACGTATTGCAGCCGAGGGTATGGTTGTTACCAATGTTTCCGAGGATGGCAAGAAGGCTGTTGTGGTTGAGGTAAACGCTGAGACCGACTTCGTGGCCAAGAACGAGAAGTTCCGCAGCTATGCGGCCGACGTGGCTGCACAGGCGCTGAACACTTCCGCCAAGGATATGGACAGCTTCATGGAGGAGAAGTGGGAGAAGGATCCCAGCCTGACCGTGAAGGAGGCTCTGTCCTCTCAGATCGCAATCATCGGCGAGAACATGAACATCCGCCGTTTTGAGCAGATCACCGAGGCCAACGGCTTCGTTGCTTCCTACATTCATGCAGGCGGCAAGATCGGCGTTCTGGTAGACGTTGAGACCGATGTTGTAAACGATGAGATCAAAGATATGGCGAAGAACGTAGCCATGCAGGCTGCTGCACTTAAGCCCCTGTACACCTGCAGAGACGAGGTTGACGCGGAGTACATCGAGCGTGAGAAGGAGATCCTCACCGCAGCTGCGAAGAACGAGAAGCCCGATGCCAACGACAAGATCATCAGCGGCATGGTGATGGGACGTATCAACAAAGAGCTGAAGGAAATCTGCCTGCTGGATCAGGTATACGTTAAGGCCGAGGACGGCAAGCAGAGCGTAGCAAACTACGTGGCTGCTGTTGCCAAGGCAAACGGCGCAGCGATCAAGGTTAAGAAGTTCATCCGCTTCGAGACCGGCGAAGGCCTGGAGAAGAAGAACGAGGACTTTGCGGCTGAGGTTGCGAAGCAGATGGGACAGTAATTCAGTGTTATCCTGCCATCTGAAATAGGCATATTCTGCCACAAAATAGCATCATTTTGAGGCAAAAAATAGGAAAAAAGGACCTAAGGTATGTGAAAACCATACTTTGGGTCCTTTTTTCGTGCCCGAAACCTCCCAGGCCCCTTGTCCCAAGCAATCCCCGGGGCCATCAGCCGTTTTGCCCTGCCTTAGATAGGCACAAGTCTTGATGGAGTGGAACGCGAATGGTATAATGGATACAGTTTACAGCTACAATGCAGAATTATATAATCCGGATATAGCTGTCCGGTATTGAAAAGCCGGGTTCTATCGTGCGGAAAAAGTGAACTTCTTAACAAAGTAAAATGTATCGCTTAAACGGGCTTGAGAACAAACGAATATTTTCCGGTTAAGGGGGTTGATGAAAGAATGCACAAATATATAGCAAATGAAGATTTGTTTGAGTTTGGAGGGCGCTATTTATCTGGAAATTCTTTCATGATGTGTATTTCCCCGATAATATGCTCATTAAATACATCCAGCTCTTCGGCTGGGACCCATAACTCCTTATGTTGCGCGCCCCCGACCTGATGGACCTCAAACTGTCCGCAGTATTGGTCGTCTACCTCAAACTTTACGACATAACCTCTGTGGTCCTCATTATATTTTACATTCCAGCCGGAAGCAATCTCCGTTGCGTATTGTTCGTTCAGGACTGGATAAAAAATAGGCTGTTCCGCTAACCTTGGCGGAAATCTTCGATAATTGCTTTCCTTAATTAATTCTAATTCTTTTGTGCCAACAGGTCTGTATAAAATCATTTTGCCTCCTACATTTTTAACACAATTTATACCCTTCACTATTTACCAAATCCAGACAGGTCTTTGTAATGTATCTCTTATGTCTATATTCACATTCCTCCCCATAATTTTCGCCCTTTATACTTGTCAGGATATCTGTAAATTCCGTATAAGGCGCTATCTTTTTTACATATCTCACCAGAGAGTTGTAGACCTTAGTCAGACAGTCTGGCCTCAGTATATATTTTTCATTTTCATCATAATAACCGGTTATGCAATAGATTCTTGCTCTGTGGATTTCCTTTTTTCGCCGTGTCCCGGCAACGCCTGTGGGCTCATTGATGATGGAAGAGTAGCTGGCTTCAATTAAGGCATTTCCGGTTGCGGTATAACTGTAGTCCAGACATTCTTTTCCATTCACGGTAAGGACTTCTATGGCTCCTGCCTCCGGAAGATGGAAGTAGTAGTCTGGATAATTGGATGTTCCATAGGGGGTGATGATACCGATATCCTTGCTTTCAATGACTCTGCCTAACTTAAGGTCTTCTTTTACAACTGTGCAGCCCAAGTCAACTGCCCTTTGCGCGACTAGCAAAAAGCTATCATAATCCATCCAATAATTGATCTGTTTTCCCATCCTATCACCAGCTTACTTTGGATTTTTTAATAAAGCAACTTCTATGTCCTCGCAATAAACAGAAAAATCGCCGTTTTCAAAATCATATATATGATAACGGGTATCCTGCTCATAACCATCCTCCTGCATATCACAAATCGAAAATCCAGACAATGCCTCTGATATGTTGAAGGAAAGGTTTCCGTGAACATTTTTCATGAAGATTTGAATTTTATATAATTCAGCTTCATCAGCAACAAGAAGCCTTACATTATAAATATCAGTCCATTTCTCATAATCAAACTCTTTCAAATATTCAAGTTTAAGGATATTACCAAAAAGAGGGAGATACCGGTATTGAGTGGGTAATTCCTGAATTAATCTGTCCATCCCTTTTATGTATTTCAAATGTTCCATTCCTGAGATTCTCCATTTGATTTTTATTTCCACTCCATAGCGCCCAGATGTTCAGCAAGTGCTTCCAGCTGGGCTTCGTCAGCGGCTCCTGCATGGATATCCGCATAAAATCCATTGCTCCGAATCCAGGCGATGAGCCCATCGTTTGAGTACAATACTGCAATCCCGTACACGTGAAATTCTGATAAAAGATGATAGTCCTCATTGCAGAAATTTTCTAATTCCCGTTCAATGTTCAGAGTTGTCACGAATTTGCCTTTACATCTTCCTTTTTTGAAAACGGGTCTATTCTCAATGGCGAGTGTAAGCATTCTGCCCACACAGAACTGATAGCAGCAAATTCCTCCCCATTCTATATGCCATTCTTTTTTGTAATACTCTGCAAGGCATCCCCTCTCTAAATCATAACCTGCAATGGGCGTCCGTTTCTTTTTGAAGAAGACAATGATTCTCTGCTCCACATAAATTTCGTCCAGAGGCAGGAAATGTTCTGTACCTGTAAAATACTCCTCCTGGTTCTGGATGGCCAGATAGATTCGCTTCAGTTCCTTGGGCAAGGAAATATCAAGCCTTCTTTCAACAATGGAAAAATCAACCTCCTGATCTGGGCTGAGGTTCATGAACATCCCCATCTTTAAAAGCATAGTCTGCAAATCCGCATACTCCGGTTCAAGCAGACTATGATTGTCCCACAGTCGGACGGCCCAGTCATCGTCGGATATCGGATGATTTGTCTGGATGTGTTCCGGTGTAACCTTTGAAATGTTCACCCGCCCGGAAACCTGTTTCTCATTATATGTACCATAATAAAGATGATTTCTGTGAAAATAAAAGCCTTCTTTCATTCAACCCTCCATTCCTGCCCGGTAAGTTCCGATTTCACTTAAAAGGTTCTTCCTGCAAAAATTTTGTTAGTCCTCTATCGATTTCGATTTTGTTTCAGAATCACCCGCAGTTAATAAAAGTATAGCATGGGCGTCTGAATTCCACAACAGTTTCCCGCCCATCTGATAGCGTCACTTTACTTTCGGAAACAAAAGGATAGAATTCACCCATATGGC
>NZ_CABJCG010000016.1 GCF_902364025.1 Enterocloster lavalensis | reverse complement strand
TTACCATAGAAGACCTTATAAAACCTTATTTACAGAAAAACTTTCACATACTCACAATAAGCTATTCTGTCACCCATTTTGAGTATCGCCAAAAACCTTGCAATCCACGCATTCCCTCGCAAGAATGCGACATGCCTTCATTGACAACAGATACTTTATTAATTCTATTTCAATCCACTCATTCCCTCGCAAGAATGCGACGGAGGAAAAAGCTGCGGAGGAAAAGGCTCAGATATTTCAATCCACGCATTCCCTCGCAAGAATGCGACCAGGTAATACTCATGCTGCCCATATCCCTCTGTATTTCAATCCACGCACTCCCTCACAAGAATGCGACCAGCTCCCGCGCCGGAACCAAACTATGGACAGATATTTCAATCCACGCACTCCCTCACAAGAATGCGACAAATATGGATACAATCCAGTTTGAAAGTAGAACTGATTTCAATCCACGCACTCCCTCACAAGAATGCGACTGCCGGTTTTTTGCTGTGTTCTTCTATCTCTGCATATTTCAATCCACGCACTCCCTCACAAGAATGCGACAGCAACCATTACCAAAAATCCCTTCTAATCCCGTCAATTTCTTATCCCTATTGTACCCCTCCTCTCTCAAAAACTCAACCTTTATATTTCCACCGCGCCATATTCTCCCATAAATCCCCAATTTCCCAGTGCGAATCCTCCTACATTTTCATGTTCACTTAGGATTCGCACTATGTATCCTCTACATTTGATCCGCCCACTACATTCTATCTCCTGTAGCCCCGTTTTTAAATCTCACACTCCCCCGCTACATATCGCCTCAAATCAAGGTTTCCGTTTAATATCAGTTCCTTCACCATCCGCAACATAGTCTCCCGCTCTTTTACAGTGATTTTCATGACTTCGCCTTCAGAACAAACTTCCACCGGTATCTTCATACCAACTCCTTCAAACCCACAATCCACCTCCCGGATCGCCGGATCCTTTTCCAAATACAACCGCAATACCGCAGAACCAGCCCCGTTTGCGTCGGCCAACTCGCCCGCTGCTTCCTGTTCGCCGCATATCCTCCATATATTGAAGAATGTTTCCGCAGCAAACTGAACCGTCACTTTATAATGGCTCACATCTCGCATTTCCAAAATCCAGGACGGTCCTTTCAGCCAGGGATACTGCTCTGTCATTAAAACCGGTGATATTTTATCCGCCTCTTCCATGGCTTGCCGTATCCCAGTCAAAAGCATTTCCGGCAGGTTCTCCCCGCCAAAAAGGCAGGTATACTGCTCAAACGTGCGCTCCGACCGGGACAGCCGAATCATTTCCGGCTGGACCATATTGATGCTGCGTCGTTGCAGGGCTGTGATCATCGGCTCCTGCGCGAGCGCCTGACACAGTGGTATATAGTTTCGTTCGATTGTCACGGACTTTTCCACTTGTTCACCTCTCTCAGATTCCTTTCGTCGGACTTTAGCCGGCGTGTCGCTCCGCCGATGGCTCACCGGGCCGTTTTTCCCGGTTTCTCCTCGATTCGTTTCGCGCACCACTTCTCCAACGGACATATTTCACAGTGCGCCTTTCTGGCTGTGCACACCGCTCTCCCATGGTAAATCAACTGAAAATTAATACGGTTCCAGTAATCCATCGGCAATACCTTCTGCAGCTCCAGCTCAACCTGCGCGGGATTCTTCCCCAAAGCCCACCCTAAACGGCGGGAAATTCTGAATACATGGGTGTCCACCGTCACGCCTGGAATCCCGTGGGCATCCGCCAGGTACAGTGTCGCGGTCTTGCGGCCTACTCCCGCAAGCCTGAGCAGTTCCCCGATTGTTTCCGGAACCTGGCCCGCATATTCTGTCACGATCTGACCGCAGCACTTTTTGATGTTTTTGGCCTTACTTTTGTAAAGACCAATGGATCGGATATTCCGTTCGATTTCCTCCACCGGAGCGTTTGCCATATGCTCCACTTTCGGATAATTCCGGTACAACTCCGGCAAGACTTCCTCCACCTGCTTATCCGTACTCTGGGCGCTGAGCATAATCGCTACCAGGAGCTGCCATGGTTCCTGATGAAAAAATCCCGTCTTGGTTGTCCCGTATAAACGATCCAGCTGTTTCAAAACCGGCTTGACCTGCTTTTCCGTATCGATTTTCTTCTGTTTTTCCTCTGACATCTGTACTCTCCTGCGAAGCATTTACATAAAATCGAAAAGGCTCAGCTGCCTGGCCGCCTCTGTCTCTCGCGGCGGATTCGCGCGTTGGGCCAGGAATGTTTCTTTTGGCATATGATCCAAAAATGGTGATGGTTCCTGGGAAGTAGTTATAATCAGTTCTTCTTTTGCCCGAGTCATACCCACAAAAAACAATCTCCGCTCTTCCTCAACATCGATCCGGCCGTTTCCATTTTCCAGAGGAATCAGGCCCCTTCGCGCTCCATAGAGCAGCACCACGGGGAATTCCAGGCCCTTGGAGCCGTGGAGGGTCATCAAGGTCACCGCATCCGCCGTGTAACTCTTTTTGCCGCAGCGTTTCAGATCGCTCTCCCGGCCGAAGGTCAGGTTTTCCAGAAACTCCGGCATATTTTTGTAGAAAACGGACGTGGAGACAAGCTTCTGCATGGCTGCGTCCTCGGTCAGGCCCAGGTCCGTGATCCATGAATCAAGCATTTTCTGCGGGCGGACCTTTTTAATCTGCTTCCTATATTTGTCAACCATTGCCTGAAATACGCAATCGGAAATGCAGTCCTCACCCAGTCCCCACAGCAATTTCAGGCACAACCGCCGTGACAACCCATCGTCGGGATCCGCCAGGCTGCGGAAAAAGCAAATGGTTCCGCGCACGCTGTCCGCCTCAAGGTACTCGTCGCGCCCTGCCACAACATAAGGGATTCCCTCGCGCCTCAGGCATTTTTCCAGCAGATCCGCCTGGCGGTGGGTGCGGTACAGCACCGCTATTTCGGCAAAGCTTCTGGGCCGGCGGTCGTCAGGGCAGGAAAATCCCTCCTGCGCGTCCAGCATGTCGATTCCACCGATCAGGCGGTTGATTTCCTTTGCCACAAATATGGCTTCCGCCATCTCACCTGTGGCGGTCACCACCCGCACCGGGTAGCCCTCCCCACGGTTGGCCTTCAGACAAGGCCGGGCGCCGGGATTGACGGAAATCACGGCTTGCGCCGCAGCCAGCACCTGAGGGGTGGACCGGTAGTTCTGCTCCAGCCGGATCACCTCCAGCCCCTTCTCATCCGCCTCCAGGCGCTCGAAGCATTTCGCATCCGTCCCGCGGAAGCTGTAAATCGCCTGATCCGGGTCGCCGATCACAAACAGTTCTCTCCCACATCGGCTCCATGCGCGGATCAGACGGTACTGAACCGGGTTGATGTCCTGAAACTCGTCCACCAGCAGATAGGAAAATGCTTCCGGCTCCATTTGGGACTGCTCTGCAAGCTCCAGCGCTTTCAGCAGCAAGTCATCGAAATCCAGAGCGCCGATCTGAGCCAGGCCCTGCTGATAATTTTCCGCGGCCGCTTCCAACTGGGCGCGGGTTGGCTGGGAGGGTGCGGACGCATGATCCGCCTGCATTTCTTCCTGCTCCGCTTCCTGAATTTCCGCCTCTACCTCATCCGGGGCGCTGCCCGCTTTTTTAAGGGATATGTAGCGCAGAAGCCGGGACGGTTTTATGGACAGGCCCTCCGCCCGAATGGCTTCGCGGGCAATTTCCAGCATTTCCGACTCGTCTGCCATCAAAAATTCCAATCCCTGCTTTCTTAAGAGATCGAAGCAGATCGAATGGAATGTGCCGATCCGGAGTTTTTTTACGGCCTGCTTCCCGCCCATTTTCTCTTCCAGACGGGTGCGCATCTCCTCCGCGGCCTTGTTGGTGAAGGTGACGGCAGTGATCTGCGTCGGCTTCACCCTCCGGGTTTCAAGCAGATAGGAAATACGCTCCACCAGCGTTCTGGTCTTGCCGGTTCCCGGCCCTGCGATCACCGCTACCGCCCGTCCCGCAGAGCGGACCGCCAGCGTCTGTTCGGGATTTAAGACCAGCGGAAAATGAACGGTTGAGGCGGCATTTTCGGCCATTTGTAAAATTTCAGGATCGGAATCCGTCCCGGAAAAAGGCGTATTTTCCGCTGGCGAGGAGGCCGGTGAAGAGGCGGAAACGTTGTCATTTTCTGCGTCTTGAATCGCTCCGGCCGGCGCTGCCACGGCGGCGGTTTCATCCGCGGTCCATCCGGCAAACAGGCTGAGCTGCCCGTCCAGATTATCGATCTCGGAGGGGGTGAACAGTTTGATTTTCCCGTATTCACCGTCAAATCCGGGCAGGCGCTCCACCTTTCCCTCCCGCAGACGGCGAATGCCCTCGGACACCAGATAGCCTGCGTTTTCGCGTATGTCCTCAATGGGAATCTCCCGCAGGATGGAAAACTCAGTTCCCAGGCCGGCCAGCATTTCCTCGTACTGAACCTGAACCTTTGCGCTGGCGGCGGAACGGCCGGTGGAGGCCGCAATCACCTCCGGAAGGGGCACCAGACTTTCAAATGGACGCGCCCCCTCCAGCTGGAATCCCTCTTTCCGGTCCGCCAGCTGCTCCACGCGGTGGGACACGCCAATCGTCAGCTTTTTGCCGCAAACCGGGCATTTCCCGTCATAACGCTCCGCTTCCACGGGGCTGAGGCAGAGGTGGCATTTCCGGTGACCGTCAAAATGGTATTTGCCCTCCTCGGGGAAAAACTCAATGGTACCCTCAAGACCGTCGCCCCGCTGGATGGCTCCGTATAGGCCCTCGTAACTCATTTCAATGTTCAAAAGATTGGCCTCGCGGCCCAGCTTTGACGGGGAGTGGGCGTCGGAATTTGACACCAGCTGATAGGAGTCCAGCGCGGAAAGCCGCCAGTTCATGGGCGGGTCCGAGGACAGGCCGGTCTCCATGGCATGAATGTGGGGCGTCAAATCTTCATAGCACTCCTCCACCGTGTCAAACCCGGAAAATGCTCCGAATAATGAAAAATGAGGCGTCCAGATGTGCGCTGGAATGTAGATGGCTTCCGGACAGATTTCCAGGGTAATCTCCAAAAGGTCCCGACAGTCCAGGCCCAAAATCGGCCGGCCATCGGAGTGGATGTTCCCAATGGTTTCCAATTTCCGGGAGAGCAGTTCCGCGGACTCAAGGCTGGGCAGCAAAATCACGCTGTGCACCTTGCGCACTTTTCCATTCTTTTTATAGATGGAACTGATCTCGCCCGAGATGACAAAACGGGTCTTCCCGCTGCCTGCCAGGGTGCGGTCGCTCAGCCGCAGATCGTCCTTCAGCGCGTACAGTCCATCCTCTGCCGGAACCAGCTTTTCCTGCAATTCCTCCCGCCACGCCGGATGGGTAAAATCCCCGGTGCCCAGAATCTGAATTCCCTTACGCCCTGCCCAGTAATCCAGCTGTTCCGGCGTCAGGTCCTTGCTGGTCGCCCGGGAATACCGGGAATGAATATGTAAATCCGCTATGTACATAATGGTCACCCGCTTTTGTTTAAGATAAGAAATATTATAATCGGCTTTGAGGCAGGTTGCAAGGCGAAACAGAGGGGACATACGGTTGGAATGGCATTTTCCGTTTACATAAATAGAATTTTCTGGTATCCTTTCCTTATCGTAGCTTTTTTACAGAGGAGGATTACATACTTATGAAGCGTAAACCGATCAAGACAAAAATACCAGAAATTGTAAATTATTAGTTCTCCCGCATTGATGAATCGGACTTTAGCGTGGACGCAGCAGAGGCCCACGAGCGCTGCTGGCGCTGCGGCTGCAAACGCAATCTTGAGCGCTGTCACATTGTACCGGACTCCCTGGGAGGCAAGGATGAGCCCGCAAATCTGGTGCTCCTCTGCGCCCGCTGCCACGCGGAAAACCCAAATGTGACAGACCCGGAGATCATGTGGGACTGGCTGAAAGCCTACAAAGTGCCTTTTTACGATACGCTCTGGTCCATTTTGGGATTGAAGGAGTATCGGTTCATTTACAAACGGAGTTTCTTTGAGGATCTTGCGGCCCTTGGAATCAGTGATCCAGAGGAACGAAACAGGGAGATGAGGGATATTAAGAGGATCGTGTACCAGCAGGCAACCGTCCACTTTGGACAGCCCTATTTCAACACTGCGACGGTGGCTGGGTTATACCGGATGCAGTTGAAGGAGCTGGCACGGAAATTGGGGAAAACATTAACGCAGGATGACAGCTCTGAGGGAATATCGGGTAAAATGCCGTGGTGGCTGGAGACTTGAGGATTAGGGATGGATTTAAGTTTTTAGATCAAGCGGCAAGTTTAATGGATATTATCCAAAATTGATCTGCGTTTTGGCAGTGGTACGTGTCGGTGCGGCGTTGAGACAGCGGTGTGATGGGCTTTGGCAGCACATATCTGCCCGCTTTGTTCGCAGTATGGAACGGTCAATTATGGGGAAGCGCGGAATGCGCTTCCCCATTGCTTCCCAATTTTACTTTGTACTATTTTGTGCAAACAAACGCTCCCATCCGGAATTCCTGCTCCGAAAGGCGGGCACGGATGGTAAAGCCAGCCTTCTCCAGTGCATTTTTGTATTCTTCTTCCGAAAAAAGCGTTATGTGCTGAACGTGGTGGAACTGCTGCACGGCTAATCCTTTTCCGATCAGGTGGAACATTTCCACTTCAACTTTGTCCCCGGAAGCGCGTTTTACGGTTTCCATCCGGCAGAACTGCAGGCCATCCCGCTCCCGGCAGTCGGCAACGATCTCTTCTGCAAATGTTTCCTTTGTTCCCCAGGGCGTCAGGATCAGCACGCCTCCTTCCTCCAGACACTCCCAAACGCAGCGGATTCCATTTTCCATGCGCTGTAAATTTTCCGCAAATCCGATGCTGCCGTAGAGATTGACCGCCGCTTTATATCGATGATTCAGTTTAAAATCCAGCATGTCTTCCTCTAAAAATTCTGCGGCCGGCACTTTTTCTCTGGCCTTTTCCAACATTTCCTTGCTCAAATCAATCCCCGTAACCTGATAATGTTTTGCCAGATATAGGCTTTGTTCTCCTGTGCCGCAGGCAATATCCAATATACGGGTATTATCCGATTGGCTATATTGTTCAATCAGTTGTATTACTTTTTCGGTCTCTTTTTCATACTCTTTTGGCTCTACATACATTGCGTCATAATAATCCGCTATGTTTTGAAAATCAGCTGACATCTTGGTTGCTCCTCTCAAATTGGTTTACGGCGCCGTTAATTTTATTTTACCAGGAAAGTTGAAAATGAATAGACTTATAATATGTGTTGTGTTATAGTAGTAACTGCCTCGTGCCTGAAAATGGTACGTTTTTTATTGGGGCAAAATCGGGTAATTGAGTGATAGGCGGATCGCAAGGGCCCGCAGGCTGCGCCAGCGGTCCAATGTTTTCAAAAGAAAAGTCCTGTGGACGGAAAATGCTTCCTGTCCGCAGGACTTTTTTGTTTTTCGAAAAGCAGATGAATGGGGTTTTACAGAGATTGAATTATCTGCCCCGGTGCTTTTCCTTACGTTTTTGCTGCTTCAGCTCAAACAGGCGCTGTTTCTCTTCCTCTCTTTTTTGCCGGCTCAACACCTTGCGCTCTGTTTTCATCTGCTCATGCTGCAAGCTCAGTGCCTGTTGGGATTTTGTTCCAATCCCAACATTCTGAACCTCGCGCCTGGCTTCCCGCTGCATTCGCTTGGGGCTTGCCGGACGGCTTTTCACAGTTGCTTCCACAGCCGGACTAAACCGCAGCCCGAAGTAACCTTTCCGGATGAAATCCAAAACCTCGTAGTCCTTGGGTTCCGGGCCAAATGTTACCTTACATGCCTCTAACTTCCCGGCACTCACCCGCTCAAAAATTCCTACCCAAAAAGGATCTTCGAAAAATACTTGTAGGGTCACCGCTGCCTTGTCCATTTCTTGTCCTCCTTAAAAGTTTGAATGGGCAAAGAACGGACGACCTAAGGAGGAAGGTTACTGACGGCTTGAGAGGAGAGATTGGAAGATGAGAAGCCGCAACTGGACTACCAACCAGTTTGTGTTTTTATCTTTGTCATTTTTGTTTTACGCTGTTTTATTATAGTATGTAAAAGTTGAGGATGCAAGGAGATTTACTGGCTAGAGCCCATTGATATATTTTACATAATAGAGCCAATCTGAGAGGTCTTTTCAGACTTCGACACTATGAGCAGGTCTTTGGCATATCTGCGGACGAAAATTCAATCCACGAGGTCTTCGCAGACCTCGACACATTCTGAGTCGTGTTTTCCGGAGGATATGCGATTTCAATCCACGAGGTCTTCGCAGACCTCGACAGCAAACATGCCCAATAAAAAGCATATCATTACAGCACATTTACACAAATATCATTCCACTTCACTACATTCCCCCAAGTTCTTTTATTAAATAGCTTCCCCATTTATCAACACTCGTCTATTATTTCGGTGCGAATCTGCTGGGGAATTTATGTTCACTTGAGTTTCGCACTTGAACGTGTTGATCGACCGATTCCTATAGCCGCCCTAAAGGAATCGCCACTCAATCTGGTACAACTTTAAGCAATACATACTCACCTCCTCAAACGCTTCGGACTAATCACGCCCTATAAACCCATGAGATACTCACCGTTTATTTACATTTCTCTTGAAATTCTCTCTTCGTCCCATTCATTTGAGCCGACTTTCCGGAAAAACACCTATCAAACGCTCTCAAAAAAGCAATGGTTCTTCCACATTAATCCCTTTGCAAAGTCCCACGTGCTCCACTTTTGCTTTGTGGCTGTTTCCCAAATGATAAAAGCGCAGGCTGTCAACCTCTTCATCAATCATACTACACAGTTTCGACTTCAGCAACAGAAACTGAGCATTGTCAAGAACACATTCAAATACGGAGTTTTGCACCCGGGTCCCATAGTTCACGCATTCTTTGGCAACCTTACGCAGCCGGCTTTTTCCAGCGGGTGTTTCTGTATTGACATCATATGTTACCAGCACCAGCATAGCCTCACCTACTTCCAGAAAAATGGCGGATATTCATCGATATCACCACGTAAATATCTTGACAACAGCATCGCCTGCACAAATGGTATCATTCCCCACTCCACTTTCTCTTGTAAAAACGGATGGGTTATAATCTCCTTTTTCTTGTTTTGCCATTCGGTCAAAAGCAGCTTTATGGATTGATCACCCATCAGAACCGCTCCGTCCTCTTTTTTTGTAAAGTCCTTTTTTGTAACCATCTTCCGGTTAATCAGCGTCAGGACAAAACGGTCCGCCAGTACAGGCCTTAATTCTTCCAGCAGGTCCTGGGCCAGAGATTGCCTTCCCGGACGGTCCGTATGCATAAGCCCCACATATGGATCCAACCCTACTGTCTCAAGGGCGGCTGCAACCATATTTCCCAAAAGTGTATAAACAAATGAGAGCATGGCGTTTACGTTGTTTAAGGGAGGACGCCTTGTCCTAGTTTCAAATACAAAATCCTTTTTCTGCTGTAAAATCAACTGATCAAACACCCCAAAGTAAACGCTGGCAGCCTCGCCCTCGTATCCTCTGAGCTGATCCATGTCTTTGCACTGCTCTATATTTTGCAGGGAACATTTCAGAAATTCCGATGCCCGCCCTATTTTATCTATATCCACTTGCAAAGAATGGTCACGAACGGCCCGTTCCAGAACCCTCCTGCTATTATACACCTTTCCCAATATAAAATTTTTCGATATTTCCAGACAGGCTTCCGGTTTTTCGGAAATTTTATACTGCTTTTTTCTGAGCAGCACGTTACCTCTCGCCCCACCGGTGACACGGGCCAGATATTTGCCCTGTGGCGTCAAAAAGCATAATGAGATATTCCGTTTGGCACAACCACCCATGAGGGCTGGGCTGACGCCTCTGTAACCAAATGAGACGATTGCCTCCAGATTGTGAAGCGGGATCCGCCCCATCTCCTGCCCCTCATTAAAAATCACCACATTTTCTCCGTCCAGTGAAAGATAGCTCTCCGGTGTTGTAACATACAACGTATTTAACAATTTTTTCATTCTTCATCCCTCAAAATAGCATTTTGGATATAGGACTTGACAGACACAGCTTTTCCCAGTTTGGGGACACAGATATCCTTCAATGAACAGGCGTTGCAACTTTTTGACCACTTTACCTTGGGCGTATATCTTCTATCATACATCTGATGCATTTCCTGGAACGCTTTTTGCACTTGATCCCGGAGTTGCGTTGTAAATTCCACTGTCTCTCTGCGCCGTATTTCAGCATAGTAAAGAGCGCCTTCCTCAATTTTTATGGACAACATCTCCTCCAGACACATCGCCTGAGCGGTTAATTGTAAAATATCCATCTCCGTAGCTTTAGGCTTTCCTTTTTTGTATTCGACTGGATATGGGACAAATAATCCCCTGTGCCCGTGGAGTGAAATGCCATTCTGATCCTCCCGGAACTCAACGATATCACAGACACCGCTCACTCCCATTTTCCGGGAATGCACCGGAAGTCCCCGGCTGATTACCACATCATTGCGCTTCTCCATGAAAAAAGAATCGTGGGCCCGATTATGAAGCAGTTCCCCTGCAACTGTCCGCTCATTTTCCTGCCACTGCTGCTCGATGTGAATCAGGGCCCACTGCCTTCTGCAAAATGCAAAATGTTGTATACCGGAAAGCATTAAATAATCATCTTCCCTGTATTCCATTATATTTTTCTCGACACCTCCACCGTATCAGGGATCTTCTCTTCGTGGACTTCGACACAGTAGTCGCTGTATTTTCTGGGATATAGGACGTCGTCGTGCTTTTTCACTTCAACTGCCTCGAACAGCTTGTACGCAGGGCAATCCCCCAGTTCTTTGCTGTGCTTAAATACAATCAATTCGCGCACCGCCATTTTCCCGCGGGCCGCCGAATGGTCGATCTCGAACATATTGATAATGGCTTCCCATAACAGTTCCAGATCTTCCTCCGAAAATCCCGTCACCTTTCGAGCGAGATTGGCTGATATGTAGCCCTCTGCGCGGTATAGTGCATAAGGCACGATATTCTTTCTGCCCATCTCCGTTTTCTTATTTTCAGCATCTTTTTCCGTTGTAATTGCAACGCGGGTAATGGTGACCTCCTGGCTTATAATGGGATCAATACTCCTGGCAAACCCCAACTGAACAGGTCCCCTGACTTGTCCGCAGTTCAATGCCGCCTTTACAAATGTTGTCATCACAGCGCCAAATGTACGGATATCATAAAAATTCCGGCACATAAAGTCACGGATTTTCCGGTCCACATCCGGGTCTTTCTTTTTCAACTCCTTGACGTCCTTGTCGTTGGTTTCCAGATATTCGTACGCCATGTTATCGCTGCGGTTCAGCGGCACGTCTTCTTTGATATAAATTTTAAAGCCGGGTTCGTCCTCTTTTACGGTCTCAACATAATTGCGGATTTTCCGTTTCAGACATACGTCTGTGACCAGTCCATAGCCGCTTTCGGGATCAATCCTCGGAAGATTCCCGGCGTCCGGGTCACCATTGGGATTTCCGTTTTCTACGTCGAATAGCACCACAAACTCATACCGGTTTTTAATCACTTCAGCCATCTCACTTATCCTCCTTTTTTTCATATCGTTTCTGGGTTTGATGATAGTAACCGAGAATAAACATCCCCTGTTCTTCCAGTGTCAAGCGCCTCGGGCAGGCAGTTTTTTGATCATCCTTCAATAGCAGCTTTCCCTGTAAATCTTCAAGCAATGTTTCGTAGTAAATTACTTTATTACGACTATTTAATTTTCGGATATGACTATTTTTCAGCTTAAACAGCACCGGAAAGATGATGGCCGGAGTGGCGCATGCCGCATTGAAATACCGGTCCTTTATCGTAGCGTTGATACCCGGATTTGCCTCTTCCTGAATCGCCTCCAATACGGCAAATTCCCGGCCAAGAACATACGCCGGATTGCTGCAGTTCTCATTTAATCCCACCGTTATCTCCTCCTTTTTGATTGTTCCGTTTCGCATAAGATAGGCTTTAATAATTGCCGCCCTCCCCCTGGTTATCTTGTATATACGGTTATCAGGATTATCCTGATCCGCCCGTATTCTTCCGATCACCTCCTGATACAGCGAATTCGGATACCGGCTGCCGGAAATAATCGCCCGGTATACGGCTCCCGCCATATTTGAAACAGGATTCTTATCCCTGGACTTTTTATTCACTGTCTCCTGCAGCATCCGCCACAAGCCCAGATACTCGATCGAATCATTTGACGGGCGGACAATTTCCATCTCGTCATAATGGCGTTTCAAATTTTTGAGAATGCCGCCGAAGGTATCCCGATAAAAGAACCGGACTGCGATTCGTGCCGCGTTTGGCGTCAACCCCAAAATGTAAAAGGGCTGGTCCAGAGAAATTTTCGTCTCTACATCTCCTACCGCAACCGCCTTCCCGGACTCCAGATTCTTAAAGACCCCATCCAGAATTTCCTGGTTGTCAATCGTGGGGTCCGCCGCCATACTGAATATATTTTGATAAACCTCTTCCGCCTCTTCCGACCAGTATACGATTGTGGTATCCCCAATCATTGAAGTGTGCTGTTTATCGGCCAACAGGTAGTTTAAAGCCGTCGTATAGGCATATGCCGCGTATATTCCAACCGGCGCGTTGAAACTCTGGGATTTTCCATGGGATTCAAAGGCAGGCGCATTGAAAGATACAAGGGCTGCACCGCTTGATTGCGCTCCGGGCAGCCCCTTTATCATGCCGTGGATACGCGCAATCTCCGCTTGCTGTCCTGTGACCAGACAAACCCCATCGGCTTTCCCGCCATCCCCGGCGCTGAAGCTCTCCCATGCCTCCTGTATATCCGGGTCTTCCTGCGCGAAATCCCTGTCATAGAAAAACACCAGGTTGGCGCCCGCCATAATTTCCTCCAGATATGGGATCAGAACCGGGCTGTCTGCGGCCTGATCAGGAGACCACTGCTGAAAAAAGCGTTTTACGGCTACGGCAGCCGGACTGTTTACGTTTTCTAAAATTTTCAAATGCTTCTCTTTCGCAGCCAGAAAGCATTCTCTGGAACGCTCCGGTTTTCCTTTGCTGTCAATGCCCAACAGATAGCTTGAATTATCACACAAAAAGTTGGCGGATACCCCTGACGATCGCGATAAGAACTGCGGCACCTTCATGTCGACGGGCAGCATGACCGTCTTTTTTCCCCGCTGCACCGGCTGTTTCAATGGAATAATTGCCAGCAATTCTCCATTCTCTGACAATTCCAGCCCAAATGACACCTTGGCGCTGCACCATCCCGGACGTGTTATTCGATCTGCACGTTCCAGCGCTTCATAATAATGCACCAACGACTGTAGAATCATCTCACCACCTCGCAGTCCCTCACATCCAATATGCCATTTCTCAGCACCGCACGGAAAAACATCGGCTTGATGTCCTCTGGATCGGAATAATCGAAATCGTATAGCATATATCCCAAATCCTGTTCCCTGCCGTCTCCATCCTCCAGATCATCCGCCTCGTAAAGTTCAAAGTTGGCAGGAAATTCCCGGCAGCCGAAATATGGCATATGGAAGCATTCTCCCCGGCGAAGGCGCCTCATAACAATATCTTTGAATTTTCCCGGATTATCGCCGGCGCTGGCCCGTTCGGTCATTTCAAAATGTGCCTCGATCAAGTAATCCACATCTTTTAATAGAATTGCTGCCCGCTGCACAATCTCTTCCTTGCTGGCAATATACAGTGGCTTTGAACTTCCGTTTACCGCCCTCAACACATTTCCAGCCAAAACCTTACTTTTGACCTCATTTCTTCGGATGCTCGTAAACCGAATCGGTTTTCTCACCTGAATTCTGTCGATCACCCACCGCATTCCCGGATGCCAGTAAATTGCCTCCAGGATGCCACGCGCAGCGGATGGCGGCATCACATCGTAGCTGCAGCGTTCCACCTTCATCTCCGGGCGGGCAAACAGTGCGTAATCGCCCCAAACGTGAACTCTCACTCCCCAGCCCATCTGTCTCCTCCTTTCTTATCTGCCTCAGGCAAACACGGCTTCTCCACGGCTTACACTGACAAGAAGCCCCATTTCGTCTGAATATAATTTTCTGTCCCGCAAAACATAGATCTGTTCGTCCAATGCTTCCAGCAAACCAGCCCCGTTCAGACTTTCAAAATCATTCTGATATACATTTACACAATATTGGCCGGCTTCCCGCAGTAACTGCAGTGAATGCGCTCCATTTCGCAGACTTTCCACAATCTCCTGCGCTCTTATATCCCTGTCAATCAAAATTGCCTTTGTCTCATTTTCAATCAAGTGAAATTGCTCCGCCACTGTGGCAAACGGAAACAGCAGCGAGCGTGAGGCCTGCTCAAACTGATCGACAATATTTTTGGCGTCCAGCCCGTTTCCCCGGAAATGGTACAGGCGCTCGAAATATTCGTGAATCGCTTCCAAAGAGGATATATCTTCATACTTTCTGGCAATCTGCCCAGCCACCGTAATCGGAAGCTTTAGCTGACCAGGTATGTGGATATCCTCCGATTCCTCCAGCGTAAACACAACAGTCTGGCTTTCTTCCGGCTTTTCTTTACCTTCTCTGTTACACCGCCCTCCTGCCTGAATCACAGAATCGATGCCAGCTAATTCCCGATACACCATTTTGAAGTCAAGATCTACTCCTGCCTCCACCAGACTGGTTGCGATCACACGGCAGTTCTGGCCATTTTCCAGACAAGTTTTTATTTTCTTTAACAGATTTTTTCGGTGAATGGGATACATAAACGTTGAAAGATGGTACGTTCCGTCCCCTTTTAAGGCTTTATAAACGCTTTGTACGCGTTTGCGGCTGTTGAGAATACACAGAATCTGCCCATGTGTGTTCAACCGTTCTACCAGCGCTTCTTCTGTCAATTCTCCGATCATCTGAAATGTAGTCCGTTTAAAAAATGCATACTGTCCTTGTATATCCGGGCATATTTCAACCGGACGCAGCTGCTGAGGAAAAAATGCTTCAAGTGATGGCTGTGTAGCGGTGCAGAGGACTGCTGTGCAATGGTAATTGGTAACCAGTTCGGTAATCACACGCGTACATGGCTTCAGATAGCTGGCCGGCAGCATCTGAGCCTCGTCGAAAATGATAACACTTTTTGCAATATTGTGCAGCTTCCTGCATTTTGACGTTCGATTGGAAAACAGCGACTCAAAAAACTGGACATTTGTGGTGACAACCACCGGGCAATCCCAATTTTCAGCAGCAAGCTGTTTTATCTTTAATTCTTCTGGACTGTCATAGGAGACATTGCAATGGTCCTCCAATACGTTTATGTCTCCTAAAATATGTCTGAAAATTTGTGAAGTCTGCTCGATGATATTCGTGTAGGGAATCACATAAATGATGTGCTGCAAATGATGTCTGATCGCATGTTGAAGTGCAAATGCAAGGGAAGATATGGTTTTTCCGCCGCCGGTGGGTACTGTCAGCTGATACAAGCCCTGAACTGCCTGTCCCTTGTCAAAACACGCTTGCAGTATCCGGGAACGCCTGCCATTGATTGTTGTCAAATCGGTATTTTCCAACCAGGCGGCTACATATTGCTTCAGGCGCTGCAGCAGAATGTCCATAGGCTCGGCGGGTTCTCTTCCGTCTTTGCCTTCCTTCATAAATTCTTCCGTATCCAGGTAGTCGGCATCCACAAGGCTGGAAAACAGCATGCGCACGAAAAATGCGGCGCTAAATCCTCCCTTTCCCAGAGGTTTTAAAAGCGGAGCGGGGAACGCTGGAATCTCCACTTCGTGTTGAAATGCGCTGTAATCGTCCAAACGCTTTTTCATTCTTCCCATGAGAGTCGCCTCCCCGGCGGAATCTCCGACGGTACCCCCGTCCAACAAACCGGAGTGATGACCTGAAATACAATATGCGCCAAAGACATTTCCCCGGTTATATAATTCCTTTGCTCCGGCTGTGGCATGGTCCGTGATCGGTCCCCCTTCATCGATTCTCCGTTTAAAGCTGGCGCTGTATTTGCCAATGTCATGAAGGAGCCCGCAGCCGTCCCCCCATTCCCTGCAATCAAATGCCGCGGCGAATTCACCTGCCAGCTTTTGCGTGCCCTGGAGATGTTCGGCGACTGACTGGGAACGGGTTTTGTCTTCGCTGTAGTGGGCTTTATACATTCGCTCTCCCCTCCCCTCTATACAACACATTGTAACATATTCAAGGGTAATTTCAATGTTTTTATGGAAATTATAACCAAGTTATCAACTCAGGAAATGATATTTCCTTCATGTTCCTATACCCCCAACCCCATCCACCATCCCCCGATACCCCTCGCACCGCGTCCGCTCCTCAAACTCCCCGCACACATTAGTCTCCTGCTCGATTTCACAATCCAGTCCTTCCAACCGATCAAAATACCCTGCCTTATCGTTCACGGTCAGGTAAACCTCCTTGTATTCTCTATAACACAGCATACTCCCGAAATCGTCGCACCCGTAAGGCGAATAGTCGGAATACTGGCAGGTAAAGCAGCAGCGGAGCAGGTATTCCCGGCCGCATTTCCTGCAGATCTGCGACAATGCCTGCTCAAAATACGTGGTAGGACGGTCCACTTTATAAATATGTCCGTCCACCGCCAAACTGAACTCCGTGCACACCGTGTCGTCCAGGTAAATTTCCCTGTCGTCACAGTAGCACCTGCTGCGCGCCCTGGAGGAATCGCAGGCCTCCATCCGGTAGGCAAAACGGATCATGCCTGCAATCCGCTCCCCATTTTCCCGACGCTCTGCCTCCACCGGAATCTCCATCTCCATGCTGTATCTCTGCAAGGCGTAGGCGTACGGCATAATCCGGTCTCCATATGCGACATAGCCGCCCCATTTCATCAGGCAGAACTCCCGGGCCGCAGCCTCCGCCTTGGAAGGGTCTTCCAACTCAAAATCGCAGAGGTTGGAGCCTACGAAGGTGTAACCGCCCAGCGTCAGACGCAGGTCGTAACCATATCCGTGGGATTTTGTAACGCAAATATCCGCCTGGCAGTCGTGCCCCGCGTCCCTATATCGCACACGATAGCAGTATGGTTCCCGTAATTTTCCTCCGGCCAGCTTTTCACCCACCGCTTTTTCTTCCCTCTGTGCTTCCTTCAATACCTCTGCCCCCATATCTCCATCTCCTCCTGCCTTCTTGCTCTCATATCGGTCATGTAAAATGCCTCAGGCCCTACTTTCAAATTCCCTCACAACATTTTTCCGTTTCCCTCATTTTATCACACAGACCCACTACCGGCTAGTACACGAGGCAGCCAAGATTAATACCCAATTCCCAAACAGCCCTGATCCCCTTCCCGCCGCCTCCCTCATTTCCACTCCCGCCCCTCACAAAAACAACCAGCCCGGAACACAAAACGTTCCCGGCCGGCAGCATTTCCTCTTACATTTACCGATACAACACAAAATCCCCCATCTCCTGCATGAATCCCGCCCTTCGCAGCGTGTCCCCCGCCTCGCGCGGATACTCCTTCACCGTGATCCGCCTCTGTTCCGCGAACAGCGCGTTCTGCCGGTAATCCCGCACAAATTCAGTCAAAACTTCTTCCAGGCAGTCCGGCTCGTATACCCGTAGGATTTTCCCCTGGCGCTCCATCACCGCAGCCAGGCGGCCTGTGTTCAGCGCCACAGCGGTTCCGGGAACCGCCAGGAATCCTTGCTCGGCAGGCATTTCCAGGGACTTGCCCCACTGAACTGCCGGGTCGGTGCCGTTCAGCCACAGGATTTGTTTCGCCGGGTCCTTCAGGGCGGCGGTTATGCCGTCGTACTCTTCCCGGCGGATGAACTGGGCGCCCGACAGACCGGCCACAAAATATCCCCGGCGGATTCGCCCGGTGTACTCCCAGATTCGCAGCAGCTCCAGGGCGCGTTTCCAGCTGAAGGGCTCCGCGGTTTGATACAGCATGTGATCCGGCATTTGAGCCGGCCGCTCCCCTTTCTCCTGACGCTCTCCACTCTCCCCGCGCTCAGCGCCGCCCGCCAGATACGGCGAACCGTTCACCTCCGCCAAAGACTTTCGAAACGTCTCCCGGCAAAGCAGTCCATTTTCCGTGAAAAATGCTTCGAGCCACGCTTCCTCGCTCCACTGCTTCACCGGCCGTACCACGTCCCAGCGGCCGGCGGACAGGGCCATGACCCGGGCGTTTACCCGCTGCCTGGCCGTGGCTTTTTTCACTTTTTCACGGTTCTGCCACTGGCGCACCGGCACGAAGCTGTCCGCGCAGACCAGCCCCTTTTCCGCCAGGCGCAGCAGAACTTCCTGGGCGCTGTCCTCCTTGGGCACACTGGTGAGGAATTTTAAGAAGCTGGCTCCCCGGCGCGCCAGTTCCCGGTACATGAGAAGCTCGTCGCCCTTCAGGCTCTCCGCGCCCTTTGGCAGCGGCGCGTCCCAGTCAATGTCCTCATACCGGCAGAAACAGAGATTCCCCTCCGGCGTCATCCGCCAGAAATAATCCCCTTCCGCCAAAAGCTTGTCCAGCATGGCTCCGCTGTAGCGCCTGATCCGCCTGGGAAGCAGGACACTTTCCCAGTATTTTACAGGAAACATCCGGCCACAGTACCGGGCCACGGTCTGCTTCAGCTGCTCCTCGGACGGCCCGGCCGCAACTGCCCTGAGGGCAGCCAGGGCGGCGAAATGCTCCGGCGGCTGGGTGGCGGTCTGGGTACGCAGACTGCGGATGTATCCCTCCCGGGCCCGCTCATAAAGTTTTCCGTGATAGTAAACGCCTCCGTCCTCCACTACGTCCCCGGAGGCGCAGAGTGCGTTCAATATCCGCTCGGAAACTCCGGCGGCCAGGAAATACCGCTCCTGAACCGCCCCGGCGGTCTGCCCGCCCCGGTAGTAAAGCAGCCGACGCACGATGTGGCGCACAGCCTGCTCCTCCGGGGAAGTCTGCGCCTGCCCGCATCCCTTCGCCGCGTCTCCCCTGTTTATCCCAGACGAGTCCAACACTGTCCCGCGCGTTCTCCCCTCATCGCCTCCGTTCATCCCAGCCGAACCCAGTGCTGTCTCGCGCGCTTTCCCCTCATCGCCTCCGTTCATCCTAGCCAAACCCAGTGCTGTCCCGCGCGCTGCCGCCACGTCTTCCCTCTTCATCCCAGCCAAGTCCGGCGCCTCTATCTCCCCTCCATTCCTCCCTACCCCCAAAGCCATCTCATACTCTTCCCTCTGCTCCGCCGCCACCCAGATTCCCGGTTCCAGGTAGCAGGCCAGGCCACGTCTGGCCAAATTATCCAGCCATTCGGCGGGCACTTCCAGCTCACCGGCGGCCAAATCTCCCTCCATCATCAGCAGGGCGTGGAGCTGTTCCTCATTTTCCGGCAGCTTCCGGCGCTCCCATTTTTTAGATAATTCCTCGGCAGGCGGCTTCACCAGCTCCGCCCGTTTCAGCTCCTCGCTGACGGCGCGGCGTATTTTGGAGGTGGTGGGGGAATACTCGTACATTTCCGCCGTCTCCACCTGCCACTGGAAGGGCAGGGACATGGGCGAGGGGATATCCACGTGGATTTCGCGCACCGTGATCAAGCCGGCGCGGATATCGTTTAATATCTGAATCACGCTGTCGATGTCCCACTGGTCCTCCAGGCATTCCCGCTTCGTCTCCCGGATCAGGGGGTGGTCCGGCGTTTCGATCAGGGAGCTGAGCATCTCCGCGCTCCGCAGCCGCTGCATCCACAGGGGCTGACGGCCCGCATGGCGCATTCCCATCATCAGGGCCCTGGCCGCGTTGTAGCGGAAGCTCATGGCAAACAGAGGCGTTTCCGGCAGAAGCGCCTCCAATACCGGGCGCACGCGCTCCGGGTCGATCTGATACAGCAAACCCTCTGGCAGCTGCTCCTTTCCGTAAGGGTACAGAAGAAAGCCTTCTTCCTCGTCCACACACCCCGCTTCCATCCCCGTCATGGTGACGGCGGCCCGCTGGACCAGAAGCGACAGGGGCGCGTTGACCCGCCGCCCGAACAGGGCGTGGACCATCACCTGGTGGCTGCCCGTGCTGTCCCTAAAATGCTCCACGATAATGGTCCTGTCGTCCGGCAGGCCGCCCGTAGCCTGAATCTGCCGCCTGATAAACCCGGCGGCGTGCTCCGTGGCGGCCTCGTCCAATCCCAGGGTCCCCAGCTGTTCCGGCAGCTTCCCCTCCGACTCCGCGCGTTCCAATTCCCGCAAAATCCTTCCAAATGCCAGGCTGGTCCGCAGGGAACGCCCCTTGGTCTCCCCCTTCCAGAAGGGCAGTCTGGCCCCCTCCGCGGGGGCCTGGGTGACGATCACAGAGTCCTTGTCCTGGCGCACAATCCGCCAGCCGAAGGAGCCCAGCATGAACTTGTCCCCGATCTGGGACTCGTAGACGAATTCCTCGTCCAGCTCTCCCAAGGTGACCCCGTCCTCGGTTTTGGCCACGTAAAGGCCCTTGTCCGGTATGGTGCCTCCCGCCGCCGTGGCCAGCATGCGGCTGTAGTTGTCCCCGGCCACCAGACCGTGAATCCGATCGTACAGTACCCGGGGGCGCACGGGGATTTCCCGGTCGTGCTCATAATCCCCGGCCAGCATTTCCAGCGTCTGCCGCACGTCCTCCGCGGTCACGTCCCGGAAGGAGTAGGCCCGCTTAAGGATTTCCAGCACGTCCCCCACGCTGTATCCCTCCCCCGAGGCCATGGACACCAGGTGCTGGGCCAGCACGTCCAGGCACATCCTGGGCGGCCGGGCCTGTTCCACGCCCCCCAGCCTGGCCACCTGGGCGGTCATGCCGCAGTATACGGCCTCCGAGGCGGTGCGCGGATACATGAGCATTTCGCTGACCCGCCCCGGATTGTGCCCGGCCCGGCCCAGCCGCTGCATAGTGCTGGAAATGGTTCTGGGGCAGCCCACCTGCAGCACCCGCTCCACGTCGCCCACGTCGATGCCCAACTCCATGGAGGAGGTGGCGCACAGCAGACGGAGCCGTCCTTCCCGCAGGTCCTGCTCCGCCACCGCCCGCTGTTCTTTGGAAAGGCTGCCGTGGTGAACCCGGGCAAAGCCGTCTCCGCCCAGCAGATTTACATAATACGCCAGCTTTTCCGCATAGCGGCGTCCCTCGGAAAATGCGATCACGCTCCGGCATTCCAGACATTGCCGGTACACCGCCATTCCCAGTTCCTCCCAGACCGGGTCCTTTCTCCGCCCCACCGCGGGCGCGGTGCCGATGACCTGAATCCTGACCTGTTTTTTCATGGCTGGGGCGCAAATCTGTACCGGCTCTGGGGACAGGTAGGCGGCCGCCAGCTCCAGGGGCTCAATGGTGGCGGACAGGCCAATGCGCTGTAGGTTTGTGCCGCAGAGCCGGTCCAGTCTGGCCACGGAGAGCATCAGGTGCGCTCCCCGTTTGGTGTCGATAAGGGCGTGGAGCTCGTCGATGATCAGCGCCCGGGCCGTTTTCAGCACGGAGCCTCCATTTTTGGAGGTCAGCATGAGAAACAGGGACTCAGGGGTGGTGATCAGGATGTGGGGCGGATGCTTGATCATCCTCTGACGGTCCTTCTGGGGCGTGTCCCCGGTGCGGATTCCCACCTGAATCTCCTCCTGCCCCTCCTCCCGCGGGATGCCGAGGAGCGGCCGTCGCAGGTTCTCCCGGATATCCCCGGCCAGGGATTTGAGGGGGGAAATGTAGATCAGATACAGCTCCTCTTTAAGCTCCCCCGCCCGTGCCAGGGCGTTCAACCGGTCGATAAAAATCAGGAATGCGGACAGGGTCTTTCCGGTTCCCGTAGGCGCGCTGACCAGAGCCGGTTTCCCGGCCCCAATGGCGGGCCAGGCCGCCTTCTGCACATCCGTTGGCTCTCCGAATGTATTTGTAAACCACTCCGCCGTTGCGGGTGAAAAAAGTTCCAGTACGTCCTGCTGCATAACCGCCTCCATCTTATTACACGACAGCGGAATTTTTACGGGTAAATTCCGCCTTTACATTCCATTTTATCCCAAATATTGGAGAGAACACAAGCGCTGGCCGGGATTCCGGGAAATTACAGCGGAACATTTCCCCGGATTTGTCATTTACAATACGCCATCACCGCCTGCACGTAAAATTCGCTCCAGCCCTGCCCGTACTTCTCATCCATCCTTTGCACCGCCCCGCCGCCTGCAAGCAGGCCGTCGGCCTCCTCCAGCAGAAGCGGCTTCACCTGTTCCATCCCGGAGGTGTCTAACAGCACCGCCTCCAGCTCTTTCATGGCCTGCTGGGCCGGCCCTCCTCCGGGGGGACAATTTTGCAGGCGCAGACGGTTGAGTTTTTCGTACATATTCAAAATCCGCCGGGCGTTCTCCATCAAAACGTTCGGGTCCGGCGCCTCGTACATCCGCGCCAGCGCCCGCTCCTTGCTTCCGTACCACTCCACCAGCTTCTGCAAAAAGCGGCGACTCTCCGGCTTCTCAAAGTTCCTGATCCCCATTTCCCGGAACGCCTCCAGGCTTCCGTACCGATTTGTCAGCCTGTCGCGCTGCTGATCGTCCAGCTCCGAAATCATGTTCTGTAAAATGCCCTCGATCTCCGACTGATCGAATACCGTGAAATCCAGCTTGTCGTCCCCGGCGAGAATCGCGTCGATACTGGTTATCAGACGTTCCAGACGCATTTTCTTGAGCTCCAAAAGGCGCTTCTGCTGCCGCAGCGCCGCCTTCCGGTCATATTCCGGGCTTTCCAGAACCGCCCGTATCTCGCCAAGGGGCATGCCGAACTCCCGAAAATACAGAATCTGCCGCAGCTTTTCCAGCGCCTCGTCATCGTAGAGCCGGTAGCCCGCCTTGCTGTGCGCTGTGGGCTTTAGCAGCCCGATCCGGTCATACCAGTGGAGCGCGCGCGGGCTGACGCCGGTCAGCTCTGAGACTTCTTTTACCGTTTTCATTAAAATCGCCTCCCGTTTTTTGATGACTCCACTATAAGCTATGACGTTGCGTAAGGGTCAAGGCTTTTTACGGGGGGATGGACTGGACTGCTGCCTGCAACGGATCGCGGCCTGGCCCGGAACACCTCCCGCAACAAAACGCGGCCTGGCCCGGATCAGTTCCTGCACCAAATCACCGCCTGACCCAGGCCGCCTCCCGCGCCGGACCATTTCCTGCACCGAATCGCCTCACGCCCCAGACCGCCTCCTTCAACAGATCACTATATTCCCCTGGCTGCTACCTGCCCTAGCCCTATCTGCACCGGACCGCCACATAATCTCCCCCGCTGCCTCCCCCCGCCCGCTACCGTCACCCATTCCTGCGAAGCCACGCCTCATAAGCCGCCGACTGATCCGGCGCAGCCTCCGCCTCGTTATACCGCTCCAAATCCATACTGTCCGGAAACGCCGCCGCAAATTCGCGCACCGCCTTCTGATCCCGGCTGATCAGAATGGTGCTGGCATTGTCCCAGGCCACGATCTCCATCTGCGCCAGGGGGTGCTGGACCGAGACGGGATTTTTCCAGAATCCCGGGTTGCCGTCCGCCCAGGGCAGGTCATATTCCAGCGCCTGCTTCAACGTCACCGACCGGTCAAAACCGGAAAAAACGCCCCAGCTCCACTGCGCATTCCCCTGCCCGGCCAGCCGCGTAAGGGTCCCGCCGTCGATCCAGGCGTACCGCTCCCGCAGGTTCCGGCGGTTCAGCCGGACACGCTCTTCCAGAGGAAATCCGCCCTCAAAATCCGTGATCAACCAGTTGTACTGCTCCTGCCGCTGCCCAATCGCCGCAAACAGCGGCCCCAGATAGGTATAGAAACGTCCCCCTCCGGTCAATATTCTGCCGTACATTTTTATTTCCATTTTCTCCCACCTGCCGCCGCTCTGCGGGCCTTCCCCAGTCACTATGCGATGCGGACAATGCGTGATTTATGGCAAAGTGGATATTCCTCCACAAACTTTTCAATACGTTCCCTCATCTCCTCAAAGGACGTCCCATAAAAGTACAGGGCCGTGTCCTCCGGGCCCTCCCAGTAACTGTAGAATCTTCCCACTCCCTCCATGAGAGATTCCATCTCCCGGATCACCACGTTGATATCGCAGTTTTGGTATACTTCCAGGGGAAGCTCCGTGCCGTTGGCGTAAAAGCCCATCCCTTCCAGCCTCCCCACCGGCTGTTTATGACCTTCCCATTGGAGCACAGACCCCTTTGGAACCCCAATCTCATCCAGTATTTGCAGCAGCGCCTCCATCGTCTGCTCCGAGCCGTCCTCCAGGGACAGATCCACCTCGCAATATTTCACCTCTCCGGTGCTTTCCAGCATGGTCCCGCCACCGGTCACCTCGCCCAGCCCCCGGCTCTCCAGGGCCTCCCCGATGGGATCCTCATATTCATCTCCCCGGTCAATGGGCTGCAAACGGGCGTTGATTTTTAATGTGATATCGTACACAGCAGTTCCTCCTTCGCGGTTCTCCGGCAAAAAATCCGGTTTTGTCTGTATTCTACCACGAACCGCCCTCCTTCTCCACAAAAATCGGGCCGGATCATGAAGGAATCACAATCCGGCCCTGTCCATTTTCGCTCACTCCACTACAACATCTCGATAAACGCCGCCACCCGCGTCTCAATCTGCCCGCAGTCCGCGGTGGAATAATCGGTCTCCAGTTTCATATAAGGAACCCCCAGCGCCTCGACCATGCGCCCCATCTGAAAAGCTTCCACATTAAACGTATGGCACGCCTGAAGCACCACCTCAATGACGCCGTCCACCTTGTATTTGCAAATCATCTCCCTGGTATTGTCAAGCCGCCCTGCATTTGCTGTCATAACCGAGCAGTTGATCGCCAGATACCGGTCCGAGATGGCCCGCAGAATATCCCCGGCTTCCTCGTCCACCAGAATCATGTTTGTCCGCTCGCCGCTGCAATGGTCCAGACAGACGATGACGCCCCCACTGTTCTCCACCACCGCGCCCACCTTCTGGATTACGCCCCCGGTGGGGCAGCCGGTGAGCAGAATCCGCCTGGCCGACGCCGGAACCGGATGAGTACCCGCCGCGTAAGCCTCCTTTGCCGTAACCACCCGCGCCCGCACATTTTCCAACTGCTCATTTACGTCAAATGTGAAGGTTCCCTGCTGGAGTGCGATCATCATTTCCGTGCCTTTCATGGCCGGAGGGGTGTTCTCCTGCAGCCGGTACATCTCCAGATGGGCCCGCCGCAGTTGGTTTCTGGTATGGGCCGCCCTGCGCAGGTTCTCCTCCGTGATCTCAACGCCGAACTTCTGCTCCAGCTTTTCCTTGAACAGCTTTATCTCCTCATACCAGATATCCTTCGCATACTCCCGTTCCTGGCTCTGGGGCAGGTGGAGGACATAGGTCTCCTTGATCTCATTTAACAGCTCGTACATCTTTTTCTTGCCGTCGCAGGTGGTCTCGCCGATGATGATGTCGGAGAAATAGGTATAGGGACACTTGTCCGAACAGGCGAAGCCGTATGTACTCTTGATCAACGGGCACAGATTCTTGGGCAGTACCTTCTCCGCGTCCGGTATCGTCTCGTTGCTGGTGCCGCACAGACCCACGGTGGCCACCCCCGCGGCGTCCAACAGCTCCTGGGGCGTGTAGGAACAGAGACATCCGGCCAGCTTCCCGCCTCTGTCCTTGAACTCCTTGGCCTTCATAAACCCCTGTTTTCTCGTCTCTACAAATTCGTCAAATGTCTTTGGCAGCTCATTACATCCCATTTTAGTTTCCTCTCTCTTCTCCCGCCAGCACCGCAGCCCCCACCGCCCCCGCGTATCGGGCCATGGGCGCGCTGATCACCGGCTTTTTTAATGCAATACGCAAACGCCCGATCAGATATTCGTCCTCGCACAGACCGCCTGTGAGAAAATAGGTCTCCCCCGGAATCTGCGCGATCAGCTGTGTGACCTTTGTCACCACGGACTCGATGACCCCGAAGGCGATATCTTCCCTGGGCGTTCCCCTGCCGATCAGGCTGATCACCTCCGACTCTGCAAATACCGTGCACATGGAGCTGATGGAAATGTGCCTGCCCCTGGACGCCAGCTCTGAGAGCTTCTGCTGCGTCAGTCCCAGCCGGTTCGTCATCACCTCCAGAAATTTCCCTGTACCCGCGGAACACTTGTCGTTCATAATAAACTTCATCACGCGGCCGTTTTTCAGCGCGATGCCCTTGGTGTCCTGTCCGCCGATATCGATCACTGTCCCGTCACCCCCAAACAGGACCTGCGCGCCCTTTGCGTGGCAGGTGATCTCCGTCACGGTCTGATCCGCAAAGAGGACGGACACGCGGCCGTAGCCGGTGGCCACGTACCGGGCATTTTCCTCTGTAAAGCCCGCCTCCGCCAGCAGATCATAAATGTGATCCGCTGTCTGCCTGCTGGAAAATCCCGTGCTCAGCAACACCTTTTTCAGAATGGTTTTCCCCTCCATAACCACGGCCTTGGCCGCGCTGGACCCAACGTCGATTCCTACCTGATACATGCCTTCACCTGTCCCCTGCACCTCATTTGGCGTTACGGCCGTCTCTGCGCCGATCTCCGCAACGGTTATCCGTATAATGTTTCCTTATTTTACCATGGGAATCGCGGGTTTTGCCAATCATTTATTGATAATAATATCACTCATTTATAGATTAAATCTATAAATTTTGGTATACTGTACCCATCAAATGGGAAATGGACGGTGTACAAAAATGGAATTCAAGCAGCTGGAGGCATTTGTTGCCGTAGTGGATTACAACAGTTTTACCGAGGCAGCCCGCCGTCTCTACCTGACCCAGCCCACGGTCAGCGCCCACGTGAGTGCGCTGGAAAAAGAGCTGCATTCCCGCCTGATTATCCGAACCACACGGAATTTCACGGTCACCCAGCGGGGGCTTGAACTCTACGAGTGCGCCGTGCACATGCTGAATATGCGCAGGCAGCTGGTGGAGGAATTCACCGGGGCCCAGCGGAAGCTGATCGACTTGAGCGCCTCCACCATTCCCTCCTCCTACATGCTCCCGGAGCTGCTCAGCGAATTTGCCAGGTCGGAGCCGGACATCCATTTCCATGTCTGGCAGTCCGACAGCGCCCAGGCGGTTCAAAAGGTGGAGCAGGGTCTGGTGGACTTCGGCCTGGTGGGCCAGAAAATGGACGGCGATTCCTGTGAGTTCATCCCCTTCTGCCGGGACAGCCTGGTGATCGCCACCCCGGTCAGCGAACATTACCTGAACCTGAAGGACCGGTCCGCCTCCTTTGAGGATTTCCGGGGGGAACCCTTTATCATGCGCGAGAGCGGTTCCGGCACCAAAAAGGAAATGGACCTGTTTCTGGAGAAGCACCGCACAAGCGTGGCGGACCTGAATGTGGTGGCGTACATGAACGACCTGGAGTCCATCAAGAAATCCATCGTCTCCGGTCTGGGGGTCTCCATTGTCTCCGCCTGCTCGGTGAAGGATCTGGAAAAAACAAGGCAGATTCTCCTGTTTCCACTGGAAGAATCTGCCCACAAGCGCATCTTTTATATTGTCTACAGCAAGCACCGGATATTAAAGCCCTATGTCCGGCAATTCATGAAGTTTGTGCAGCGGTATTACGGCGCGGGGCGGGCAGCCCTTTAGGGAGCCGGGCCGCCGGGCCCTCAGAGATCATCGGGCCCCCAGGGAGCATCGGGATGGATATGCTGCTTTAAAAGCCGTTCGATCTCCTGCCGGGTGGTGGAAGCCTCAGAGTCAAACAGAGGGAATTCCAGATTGACCTTTTTATCTTCCGACAGGATGTGGATTCTTGGAACGCCCTCGCGGTTTTTCCTCACAAACCAATAATAAACCGCGCCATTGTATTCCATCCTGCGCTTTCCCTTTTTGGATATCATGTCTCTCACACCTCCAACAGCCACTCCACAATCCCCCGCTGGGCCTTTTCCGTATAATAAAACACGTCGTACTCGTTTCCCTTTTCGCTCAGCCGCTTCTCCGCCACGATGCCGAAGGTCTCCCCGGCCCCGGTCAGCTTTTTGCGCTTCATTCCGCCAAGGAACTGCTCTTCAAAATAACCGTCCGCGTTCAGCTTCTCCTCCACGGATTTGATGGTCAGCCGCTTCATGGCGTCCTCGTCGCGCAGGTCGTTGATCTGGCCCACAAAGTCGCTTAAGGTGGCCCGCTCTGAGAAATGGACCTGCTCCGCCAACTCCCGGGTCATGGCGAACTCTACCTTGGCGGATTTGCTCTTTTTCTTCTTGGCCGGGGAGGAGGCGGGCGGCGCCTCGCGCCGTGAAGCGTGTGTCTCATTGGCAGCTTCTCCGCGCAGCGCAGCGCCTGTCTCACCGCCAGCTTCTCCGCGCCGCGCAGCACCCGCCTGCCCGGGGCTGGCCGGCTCCGCGGCCGCGCTCTCCCACGCCGCCATGGCGTCGTCTATGGTCCAGTCGCCGTATTCGTCGCTGTCGCTGGAAAAGTAAAGGTCGTCGGGCTCATAATAGGATTCGTCGGGCAGACCGCCGTCCTCATATCCCCGGCCGTCAGCTGAATCGGAGCTCCGGCTGGCCCCAGCCCGTCGGACGCTTTCCTCCCGTCCTCTTTCCTTACGCTCCTCCCCATGCCGTGCCTCAGCCGTCCGTCTCTCAGTTCCGCCGCTCAACTCCGCCGCAAACCCCCTGTCTGCGACCGCGGCCGCTTCCGTCTCCTTCCGCTCCCCCATCCTTTCTGTCTCCGCCTTCACACACTCCAAAAACCGTTCCCCATACTTGTCATACTTAAACGCCCCCACGCCGGACACCTCCAGCATTTCCGCCTTCGTCCCGGGCTTTAAAATACACATATGGGTCAGCGTCTTATCCGAAAAAACGATATAGGGCGGAACCTTCTCCTCCCGGGCGATCTCGGCCCGCAGGGCCCGCAGTTTCTCGAACAGGGTCTCCTCGGCCTGGGTAAACTCCGCTCCGGCCACCGGGCCTCTGCGGCCCTTCTTCTCCTTTTTCACCTTGGCCGGGTGGTCCTGCTCTCTGGCCATCTTCATGAGGACCTGCTCCTCCCCCCGCAACACCTCCCCGGATTTCTCCGTCAATTTCACGATGGCGTACTCGTCGTTGGTGGAGGAGAGATAGCCGTTTAACAACAAATAGTTGAACACCTGCCGCAGCTTGTAAGTCGGCGCCTTGGCCAGCTCACCGTAGTACGGATTCCCGTCCATGCGGTAATTTCGGATCTTGGCCGTGTTGGCTCCGTGCACCGTGTCCATGATCACGTTCACACCGTAGCGCTGGCGGCTGCTCTCCACGCAGCCGATCAGCCCCCTGGCGATCTCCGTCACGTCCACCTCCTCAAACTGACTCAGACAGTTGGAGCAGTTACCGCAGTAATTCCCGCCGTACTCCCCGAAATACCGCAGAATGTAGTCCCGCAGGCATTCATTTGTGAAGCAGTAAAAGGTCATTTTCTTCAAACGCTCCCGGTCCCGCTCCATGACGATCTGCTTGGTCACCGGGTCCAGCTCCTGGTTGTCCTGGTTGTACTCGATAAACGTCTGGTTGGTAACCACGTCCTGACCGCCGTAGAGCAGAATACACTCCGCGGGCTCCCCGTCCCGCCCGGCGCGGCCCGCCTCCTGATAATAGCTCTCCATGTTCTTCGGCATGTTGTAATGCACCACGAACCGCACGTTTGACTTGTCGATGCCCATTCCGAAGGCGTTGGTGGCCACCATCACCGGGCTGCGGTCGTAGATAAAATCGTCCTGGTTGGTCCGGCGCTCGGCGTCACTGAGGCCCGCGTGGTAGCGGGTGGCCGGAAAACCGTCCTTAATCAGACGCATGCATACCTCCTCCACGTTCTTGCGGGTCAGGCAGTAAATGATGCCGCTCTCCCCCCGGTGACGCTCCAGGTAGTTTAACAGCGTGGCGTACTTGTCCTTGGGTGACATCACCCCGAAATACAGGTTGGGCCGGTCAAAACCCGTGGACGCCACCGCCGGGTCCCGCAGCATCAGGATATCGATGATATCGTCCCGCACCTCTTTGGTGGCCGTAGCCGTAAAGGCGCTGACCACCGGCCGCACCGGCAGCCGGTCGATGAATTCCACAATCTTTAAGTAGCTTGGCCGGAAATCCTGACCCCACTGGGACACACAGTGGGCCTCGTCCACCGCCACCATGGCGATCTTGGCGTGGAGGGCGAAATCCAGGAAGGCGTCCGTGGAAAGGCGCTCCGGAGCTACGTAGATAATGGGATAACGACCCGCCCGGGCGAATTCCAGCGCTTTAAAATACTGGGCAGAGCTCAGGGAGCTGTTTAAGTAGGCGGCGTGGATGCCCGCCTGGTTCAACGCGCCCACCTGGTCCTTCATCAGGGAGATCAGCGGCGAGATCACCAGGGTGATTCCGTCCATCATCAGGGCTGGCACCTGGTAGCAGATCGACTTTCCCGCGCCCGTGGGCATGACCCCCAGCGTGTCCCTCCCCGCCAGAATGCTGTCAATGAGCATCTCCTGGCCCTGACGGAACGCGTCATAGCCAAAATACTGTTTTAATACCTCATACTTATCCATCCGTAACTTCAAACTCCTTCCCTGCTCTGGTCCTATTTTATCACACTGTCTAAGGGGGTTAAAAGATTCTCGAACATGACCACCGAACTGAAACAAACCGCCCGCCAGAACGGCGGACCAGAAATAAATATGTTTCAGTATACCAAACCCCGGCCCAAATGGCAAGCCTCACTTTTCCCCATTTTCAAGTCCGCCGCGCGCTAAAAACGGCCCGGGCGAAGTTTCCCCCGCCCGGGCCGGTATTCACTTATCTTCCGCAAATCGTTCCGCCAACGTCTGATAGAGCCGCTCGGGATCGATGGGTTTAGCCAGATGTCCGTCCATCCCGGCCTCCGTGGCCCGCACCACGTCCTCGTGAAAAGCGTCCGCAGTCATGGCGATAATGGGAATGGACCCGGCTCTGGGATGGCCGGATCTCCGGATGGCCTGTGTGGCCCGGTATCCGTCCATCACGGGCATCTGCACATCCATAAGAATTAAATCATAGTTATCCCCAAACGCCAGAAATTTGTCCACCGCCTCCTGGCCATCCCCAGCGTAATCCACCGTGATCTCCACCATTTTCAGAAGCTCCATTGCGATCTCCCGGTTGATCTCATTGTCCTCCACCAAGAGGACATGACGGCCCGCCAGTTGCGGGCGCCGGAGGCTGCCTCCTGGGTTGGGGCACAACACCGCTTTCTCGATGCCGGTCACCGCCAGCAGTGCATTGTAGAGCGTGGACGCGAAAATGGGCTTGGAGAGGAACGCGTTGGCCCCGGCGGCCCGGGCGCTCTGCTCAATCGCGCCCCAGTCGTAGGCCGTGATAATGATTATCAGCGTATCCGGCCCCACCGCCTCCCGCATACGGCGCGTTGCCTCGATGCCGTCCATGTCCGGCATCCGCCAGTCCACCAGGCAGACGTCGTAATCCGCCCCGGACCGGTGGGCCGCGCGCACCTTCTCCACGCATTCCCGGCCGGTCTGCACCCAGTCGGAGTCGATTCCCAGGTTTTGCAGCAGCAGGGAGGCGTGAATACAGCTGTCCCGGTCGTCGTCCGCCACCAGCACCTTTAAGGACTGTATGGCGTGAAGCTTCTGCTCCGGCGCCGCGTTCTCCCGATCCGGCAGGTCAAAGTCCAGCTCAACCGTGAATGTGGAACCCTGGTCCGGCCTGCTCTTTACAGAAATCGTTCCCCCCATCAGCGTCACCAGATTCCGGGTAATCGGCATCCCAAGACCGGTTCCGCCGCCGGCCCGCCTGCCGTCCTCCTGTTCAAAGGGATCGAATATATGGCCCAGAAACGCCTCGCTCATGCCCACGCCGGTGTCGCTGACAGTAAAGCGCAGCCTCACCCGTCCGGGCCTGCGCCACAGCTGGCGGATCTCCAGTCGGATGGTACCGCCCTCCGGCGTAAATTTGACGGCGTTGGACAGCAGATTGATCAGTATCTGATTCAGCCTCAGCTCATCGCCGGTGAGAACGGTATCGCTTAAGTCCACCGGGGGAACGGTGAAGGTCAGCCCTTTGTCCGCCGCCTGTGGATAGACCATGGAGGTAATGGACTCCAGGGTCCGCTCCAGGCTGAAGGTTTCATGAGAAATCTGCATTTTCCCGGCGTCGATTTTGGACATGTCCAGCACATCGTTGATCAGCGTCATCAGATGCTTGGACGAGTAACCGATCTTCTCCAGACAGTCCTCCACCCGTTTCCGGTCCTCTATGTAAGCTGCGGCGATGGTGGTCATGCCGATGATGGCGTTCATGGGCGTGCGGATCTCATGGGACATCCGGGAAAGGAAATCCGATTTCGCCCGGTTTGCCTGCTCCGCCACGGACAGGGCGTCCTTTAACGCTTCCGTCTGGGCGATCAGCTTGCGCTGCATCTCCCGGAGCTCCGTCACATCGGTGATATCGATGAAAATCACCAGATAGACCGGGCAGCCCTCCTGCCAGTCCACACAGGTGGCGTTGACCTGGAGCCACAGCGCCTGGCCGTCCCTGCTTTTCACGTGCATGGTAAAATGCAGCGGTTCCCCGGCCCGTATCCGGGACTTCTGGCGCTCGATCATTTCCATATTTTCCTGAACATTCCGGTTGTAAAGAGAATCGGCCGCCCGGTTGTTATTTCCGCCAAAATATTCCATAAAACGGCGGTTGGCCGACAGCAGGGTCAGTTCCATCCCGCTGTCCAGCTTTTCAATCCGGTATTTGGCCACAAACCCCGGCAGGCTCTCGTAGGTGACCGACTGCTCCCTCTGCATCTTCACAAGATCGTCCACGTTGGTGAGCGCGGAGTAGGCCACCTGGCAGCCGTCAATGTACTCGTCCGCAAACCGGGCGGAAAACTGCACCCAGACATAGTCGCCGTTTTTCCGCCGGATCCGCGAGAGAAGCCGGTATCCCTCCTGCCCGGCGGCCAGCGCCTGCAGCACGGTATCCGAGAGTTTTTGCCACTCCTCGGGTTCTTCCCGGTAGTAAAGGTCCGGCCGGTTGTGAAATACCGCCTCGTACTCGTCCTTAGGCCAGCCGATCAGCTCGTAATAGAACTCATTGGCCCAGATCAGCGTGAAATGCTCATCCAGCAGATGTTTGCTCACGCTGACCCCCAGCAGGTGCATCAGCGTGTTGTACTCATACTCAGCGGGCGTGAATTGGAGAACGCCGTTTTCCGATCCGCTCCCATGGTTGTGTTCCGTCATTCTCTCATTTCCTCCCACTCGTTCTGTGCCAAGGCATGCTTTCCTTCATAACCCGCAGGTATCCCGGCCGCGCACAGAGCGAACTTTGCGTTGGTACCGCTGAACCGCGGATGCTCCGGCCGGAACCGTGCCGGTTTTCATCCTTGTTCATATTAGTTTGTTTAAGCCATTATAATGCATTTCCGGAAAAAACACAATCGCTTATGGAAAAACCTCCGCCAAAATGTTAGAATAGAAATCAGATTACCGTTTACAAAGGAGAGACACGATTGCAGAGTGAACAGCAGTATTCGAATCTTATTTACGAATACTTTTTTATGCGGATTCAATTCGGTTATTACCACTGCGGAGATTATCTCCCCTCCATCGACAATCTCTGCCGGGAATTCTGCGTGTCCGCCCAGACCGTAAAAATAGCCCTGCAGCGCCTGCGCGCGGAGGGCTATATCGATATGCACAACGGCAGATCCACAAAGGTTATTTTTGAGCAGGACCCGGAGCGGGCCGGACAGGCCATGACTCGCTATTTCTCCCGGCGTATCCAGGGCTTTGAGGACCTCTATCAATCCACCCGGCTGATCATCATGCCGCTTATGCTGGAGGGATTTCACCAGGCCGGTCCCGAGGCTCTGGACGGTCTGTCCCGGCTAGCGGCCGGAAACAGCGCCGATGATGTGCTCCAGTTTTTCTGCTTTCTGCTGCAGCAGATCGACAACCCTCTGGCCATGAATCTGTACTGGGAGACTTCCATTTATTGGGGATTGCTTTTCCTGAAACAGGGCGGGGAGAAGGATTTAAGCGACATCCCTCTCATGCACGAGGGCATGAGGCGCTGCATTGAGCTGGCCCGCGCAAAGGACTGGTGCCGTCTCTACGGACAGCTCCGGGACTTCCGGCAGATTTCCGTGGGAAACGCGCTGGAAAAGCTGGCGGGGAGCATTTCGCCGTCGGCGGACGAGGAGCAGATTCCCTTTGTCTGGCGGATCTACCGGGACCGCCCCCAGGTCTGCTACAGCCTGGCCTCCCGCCTGTTGCATGAGATCTATGTGGGCGGCTTTAGGGAGGACTCCTATCTCCCGTCCTACGAAAAACTATCCGAACAATTCGGCGTCTCGGTCAGCACCGTGCGCCGCACCGTCAAAACCCTCAATCAGCTGGGGGCCGCCCAGTCCATCAACGGCAAGGGCACCCGAATCTTCGGGATCGGAGAACCCTGCCGGGTCCCGGACCTTAAAAGCCCGTCCGTCCGCCGCAATCTGGCCTATTTTTTCCAGGCCTTTGAGCTGTTGGCTTACTCCTGCGAGGCGGTGATGCGGGACACGCTGGACACCGCCGCTCCCGGTGAGAAACGGAAACTTCTGAGCCAGCTGGAGGAGGCCATTGAGACGGGGAACACCGATCTGACGCTTTGGCAGTGCCTGCTGTTTATGGCCAACCACAGCCGGCTGCACGGGGTGCGCACGGTCTACAAAAATATTTACGGCCTGTTTCTCTGGGGTTATCCCCTGAAAGCTTCACTGGTAAACGGCCCTGAACCCATCCCGTCCATCCTGCATTTCACGAAGTCCACCGTCAAACATCTTCGTGAAAACGACACGGAGGGCTGCGTGAACGCCCTGAAAACCGTGGTCGCACAGCGTTTTTCCACCGCTGAGGGGTACCTGCTGCGCTGCGGGCTGCAGCCTGAGGAGCTGCGCCTGACCCCCTCGATCCGCCTGCTGATCACGGATGAAAATACTTGAATACCTGACAAGCAACGAAGCCGACAGCCCTGTAATACTCTACGGCCGGTCCTGAATCCGGTCAATTTCTTACGAAAGACAGCTCCGGCTGTGAGAGGCAAATTCTGATGAAGCGTTTTTTTAAGAGCGGGCTGATCACCCTGTTCCTGCTGCTGTTTCTGTTCAGCGGTCTCACGATCCACACATTACTCCAATCCCAGACCAACGGGCGGCTTATCAACTATGTGGGCATTGTCCGCGGCGCGACCCAGCGTCTGGTGAAGCTGGAGCTGGCCGGCGAACCCAACGACACCCTGATCGGTTATCTGGACAGCATCCTGGCGGAGCTTCAGGGCGGCACAGCCAGATACGGACTGCCGGTCCCCGATGATCCCGCCTACTTAAGCGACCTGTCCAAACTGGAAGCGACCTGGCGAGAGATCAAGACGGAGATCGCCAACTACCGCCAGGGAACCGGCGACAGCGACCGGCTTCTGGCCCTCAGCGAGGCGTATTTCGACCAGGCCAACAACACGGTTTTCTCCGCCGATGCCTACGCGGCGCGGCAGATGCATTTTCTGCTGGCCATCTGCCTGGTGATGGTGGGAATCATGTCCCTCACCTGGATTTTTATCTTCTGGGCAAATTCCAAAAACCTGCTGAAGCTGGAGCTTCAAAATGAGAAGCTCAGCGATCTGACCCGCCGTGATACGCTCACCGGAGTCTATCGGATCGACTATTTTAAAGAGGAAGCCCAACGGCTGCTGGATACCGTGCCCGACAAATTTGCCATCGTCTACACGGATTTTTCCGATTTCAAATACGTCAATGACGTCTTCGGCTATCACTACGGGGACGAGCTCCTTTCCCGGTATGGAGCGCTCATCCTCCGGGACCTGCGGGAGCATGAAATCTGCGGCCGCGTATCCGCGGACAACTTTGTGCTGCTGCTGCGCTATGAGGACCGCAAAGAGCTGGCGGCCCGCCAGATGGCCGCGGACCGGGAGATTCTCAAGTTTATGAACAGCGCCCACCACGGCCAGCTGCTCCCCACCTGCTGCGGCATCTGCTGCGTGGAGGACGTGGGCGAACCCCTGAACATCGACGGTTTTCTGGACCGGGCCAACTTTGCGCGCAAAACCGTCAAGACCGGAGAGAATACCAATTACGCATATTACGACGAGAGCATCCGCCGCCATCTCTGGGCTGAGAAGGACATCGAGAGCCGGATGTCCGCCGCCCTGGAAAACCGGGAATTTACCGTCTACTACCAGCCCAAGGTGGACCTTCGCACCGGCCGCATCGGCTGCGCGGAAGCCCTGGTCCGCTGGCGCTCCCAGGGCGGCACCGTCATCCCGCCGGACCGCTTCATCCCCGTGTTTGAGCGGAAATTCATGATCGACCGGCTGGACCAGTACGTGTTCGAGGACGTGTGCCGGTGGCTCAAAAGCCGGCTGGACGCCGGAAAGCGGGTGCTGCCGGTATCCGTCAACGTCTCCCGGCTTCAGTTCAACGACCTGAATTTTGTGGAAAACTATGTGGCCATCCGGGACCGTTACCATATACCTGCGGAGCTGATCGAGGTGGAGTTCACGGAATCCATCGCCTTTGACAACTCTTCGCTGCTGCTGCGCACGGTCCATCAGCTCAAGGAGGCAGGCTTCACCTGCTCCATCGACGATTTCGGCAAGGGCTACTCCTCCCTAAGCCTGTTAAAGGACCTGCCCGTGGACGTTTTGAAGATCGACAGCTTCTTCTTCGCCGACGGCTCGGACCACAACCGGGATATGGCGCTGGTGGAGAGCATCGTGGAGCTGGTGAAGAAATTTAACATGCGCACCGTGGCCGAGGGCATCGAGTCCATGGATCAGGTGGAGTACCTGAAACAGATCGGCTGCGACTATGTCCAGGGGTATGTGTTCTACCGGCCAATGCCGGAGGACGAGTATGATGGGGTGTTGGATGAGGAGAAATAGCGGCCGGCGGAAGATCAGCCGGAAACCATTTATTCCGCTATATTATTCCCCTACATAAAAATCCCTGATCTCATATTCCTTCAGCGCCTCCGCATCCGGCTCGAATCCAAGGCCCGGTTTCTGCGGAACGTGCATATAGCCGTCCTGATCCACAAGCACCCGGTCCTCCTCCCGGATAATATAATCTCTCCGGTCCACAGTCCATACCGGCGGGTCGAAGGGATACTCCAGATATTCCGCGTCGCTGACCGCGCAGGCCATGTGGAGATTGGCCAGCAGCCCCACGCCGTTGGACCAGGTGTGGGGGCAGAATACCGCGCCCTTGGCCTGCACATAATCCGCAATCTTTTTCGTTCTCGTAAAGCCGCCGCAGAGCACCGTATCCGGCTGGTACACATCGTAACTGCCCTTGTCCGCCAAATCCCGGAAATCATGCCATCTCCGGTTCATCTCGCCGCCCGCGATGCGCAGCCCCGTCATCTGCCGCAGCCTTGCCAGATTGTCGTAATCCGCGTGGTGAAGGGGTTCCTCCAGCCAGTACACGTCATAGTGCTCCAGCTCCTTCGCCACCTTCAGGGCTTTTTTCAAGTCCCAGATCCGCTCCACGTCCCAGGGCATTTTCCAGGCCTGGTTGCCGTCCACCATGATCTCCATCTGGTCCCCGATCGCCTTTCTGACCGCCTCCACCACCTTGATATCCTCCCGGACATCCTCGTGGTGAAAACGGATCTTCATGGCCTTAAATCCCATTTTCACATACTCTTTTGCCTTCTCGGCCCGCTCCTCAGCGCTGATGCGGGCTCCGCAGGAGCAGTATGCCTTCATTTTATCCTGTTTGCCGCCCAGCAGCTTATAGACGGGCTGTCCGCATTTCTTGCCGATGATATCCCACAGCGCGATATCCAGGGGCCAACACCTGCCGTAGTGGAAGTCGATATTGTCAATCACCTTGTTGTGGTTTTCAACCTCAAACGGGTCCTTGCCGATGAAAAATTTCTCATGCCCCGCAAAGCCGGTCATCAAATCCCCTGAACCGATGCCCGTGATCCCCTCGTCTGTATACACATACACGATAGTGGACGCAAACTTCACCCTCGGATTGGGGTCCCAGGACGCCAGAAATGGCGGGTCCAGCGGTTTGGCATACTGTTTGATTTCAATCCCTGTAATCTTCATAACGTTCCTCCCTTCCCGGCAAATTTATCATACTTGCTCGGATTATGCATGATTTTGATCAGCGCCGCGCAGGAAGCCATCTGCAAAAACATGGACGGGAATCCCCCGATGCTCGCCAGGGTTTTGGCTCCTCCAACTCCTGTAAATACCGCCATAACCGCCGCCATGGCCCCGATGATCACGCCCCACAGAATTTTCATGGAAACCGGGGCTTCCATCTCCTCCTCGGACATTCCCGAGGTGCACACCGACGCGATGGCGTTGGTGTTGGAGTCGGCCGCCGTCACAAAGGAGATGAAGGTGGCCAGGACAAAGACGGGCACGCAAAGCTGTCTCAATGGCAACACCTCGAATAATTTGTATACAATGGACTCCGCGCCCGACGTCTCAAGCAGCGGGAGCAGGCTCTCCTGCATATGCATATGGATCGCCGTTCCGCCGAAAATGGCCACCCAGACCATGGAGAACACGGTGGGCACAAACAGGTTGATGATGATACAGTCCCGGATCTTGTAGCCCCTGGCCAGCTTTCCCAGAAACAGGGCTGTGACCGGCGCCCAGGCCAGATAGCTGGCCCAGTATCCGACCTTCATGTTGGCCAGGCTGGACCACGCGCTGTTCCCCAGGTCCATGGAATCCGTAAACAGATTGCGCATAAAGAACGAGTCCATCATCTCCCCCACGGATTCCACCCCGAAATTCAGGATGAACTTGGTTGGTCCAAAGGCGAAGATAAACAGGATGAGAAAGGAAAATATGTACACATTAAAGCTGGAAAGCCATTTGATCCCCTTCATCAGTCCCGACGACGCGGATATGGTATACACCAGAATAATGGCCGTCATGACCAGAATCAGCATGACGCTGCTGTTGGGTATACCCGTAATATTGGAAATGCCCCCTGCCACGGAGAAGGCTCCGGTGGACAATGACCCGGCCATACCCGCGCAGAGAATGAAAATGCACAGGGCGTCAATGGCGTCGGACAGCCTTCCCTTAATGGCCTTCTCCCCCACCAGGGGATAAATGCAGGCCCCCAGGGTAAAGGGCTTTTTCATGTTGTAGTACACAAAGGCGAACACCGTGGCCGCCAGGGCGTAGATGGCGTAGGGCGTAATCCCCCAGTGCAGATACATCTGGGCCATTGCAAACACAGCCGCCTGGGGCGAGTTGGGCTCCAGCCCAAAATAGGGGGAGGGATCGCTCATCAGATAGAGCGGTTCCGCCGCGGCCCAGAACATGAGGCCCGCCGCAATGGTGGTGCACAGGCTGATGGCAAACCAGTTGAACTTGCTGAGGATCGGCTTGGCGTCCTTTCCTCCGATCACCGTATCCCCGAATTTAGAAAAACAGGCGTAACAGCAGACCACCACGGCCACCATGCCGTAGCCGGAGAACAGCCATCTGAAATTCCCCCAAATCCACGATTTGATGTTATTAACCACGCTCAAAAAAGCGTCCTGAGACACAAAACCCAATACCAGCACCAGCAGCAGTACCAGAAACGGCGGCCAGAACACCCACTTCCTGAGCCTGCTTGTTTCAGCTTTTTTCTTCGTCATTTCTGTTTCCTTCCTCCTTTCCCCACAGGGATCAGCCCGGTCAGCACAACCCCTGTCACAATCGTCCCGATGAGGATGACAATCACCGCGAACGAAAACATTTTATAGTAACCGTCCATTCCCGAATCGATCCAGTTTCCCACCATGCTGTGCATAAACGTGTCCGGCAGGTATCCGACGGCCGCCACGATTCCCACGGTTCCCCCGATGCAGGAGCTATCGATGGAATTTTCCGATATCATGGCGTAATAAAGGCCCTTGATCCCGTACACGGCGATGGACAATGCGATAAATCCCAACAACCCCAGCATCATGGAGGATATGTCATAAGGCTGAATGATAAATACCAGAATCGACGCCAGCATAATGATAAATCCGCCGAAAATGATCTTGTAGCTGGACCTGGCCTTATCCGCCAGATAACCCGCCAGAATCGCGCCCACTATCTGCATGCCGTACCGCCATGTGGACAGCGACCTGCTGATTTCCATGGAGGAATTATAGGCCTTCAGGAAAAACGGCGGCACAAAGCTCAGCAGCGCATACATGGAGTAGGCCGAGAATACCACCAGACACATGATCCACACCCTTGGGTTGGATAAAACGGTCCGTATCTCCTGGCGCAGCGTCATTTTCCGCTCCACATACAGATATTCGTCGGGCACCACCAGCACCACGCCGATGCCCAGCATAATATTCAGGATCGCGTAGGCCTTGATGACCCACTCGAAGCCAAACCTTCCCTCTCCCAGGGATTCAAACAAAAGCTGGATCACAAAAAACGCCAGCCCCGCAAAGATGCCCTTTCCGGCCTCCATCCATCCGAAGATGCGCCCCTGTTCGTACCGGCTCCCCAGCCCTTTCAGGATGCGGATCGCGGTGGAATAGAAGGTCATCACCGTGGTAATCCCCATCAGGGCGAAAATGATCTTTAACTCCCCGTATTCCGGGAAGCCGGAGAACCAGAAGCCCAGCGCCCCGGTTCCCGCAAAGGGCAGAAACAACAGCCACCTGGAATTGAAGCGGTCCGAGAGAAACCCGCCCACAATGTACATGACCAGGCTCACAAGGGAGTAGATGCTGGACAACACGCCGAATTCCTGGTTGGTCAGGTTGAGGGCCTGACAGATAGGGACGTAAAAGCTGTTTCGGATATAGGGCAGCTCAAAAATGAGCGCCAGGCCGAATACCAGTGCCATAAACGTGCTTATTTTCTTAAAACCATAGTTCATAAGCCTACCCCTCTATGTCCGCTTTTTCGAAAAGTTCATCCTGCGCCTGTCTTAAATACTGATAATCCTCATATGGAAAATGCACCCGGACCGTGGTCCCTTCCCCGGGCGTGCTGGAAAATTCCATCCGCCCATTGTGGGCCTGGATAATGGACTTGCAGATGGAAAGCCCCAGCCCGATCCCGTTCTGGGAGCGGCTTCTGGACTTATCCACCATATAGAATGGCTCCGTCAGCTTGTCCAGCTCCTCTTCCGGTATCCCCATGCCAAAATCCAGCACGGACAGTTCCTCCACCGCATCCTCCCGCAGCACCGCTCCGATCAGGATTTGGGAGTGCTCGCCGGAGGCCTTTATGCTGTTGTCCAGCAGGTTGACCAGAAGGGTGGCCAGAAGCTCCTCGTCCCCGTACATATAGGCCTCAGGCCTGTTTTGGTACTCGATGCGCAGCTCCTTCATCTCCGCCTGGACCCGGACGGAAATACACGCCATATTCACCACCTCGTCCAGCCGCACAAATTTCTTCTCCACCTGTTTGGACTCGATCACCAGAAATCCCATGATCTTTTTGACCAGGGAGTTGAGCCTGCGGGACTGCGTCAGGATATAGTCCACGGCCTCCTCCCGGCATTCCCCGGTGCAGTCGTAGGACTTCAGCATGTCCGCATAGCCGATGATGGAGGTGAGAGGCGTTTTTACCTCGTGGATAAAATTGTCTATGGCAAATTTATAGTTTCGGATATTGTTCTCAATGGCCTCGCACATCACATTGAAGTTGGCCGACAGCTCGTTTAATTCGTCCGTGCCCGTCACCGGCAGCCGGTACGCGTAATAATCATCCGACACAATTTTAACCGCTTCGTTGATTTTTTTGATGGGCACCGTGATGATGAGGGAGGCCGTCACCATGATCAGGGCCGAGACCGCGGACAGGATGCCGCACAGCAGAAATAGAGTCTGCAGCTGGGCGTTGCAGCGGGCGTACACGTCCGACAAGTCCTTGACCAGCACAAGCCTGGCCGGTTCGGTACCGGCCACGGCTCCGGGCGCCGCTTTCCCGTTCACGGCGCTCTCCGCTGCCCCGCCCTCCAGATCCAGCGTTTCCTCTGCGAACAAATAGTTCACCTTCTGGATGGTGACCAGCTCCAGGGGTTCCCTGGCGATCTCATACCCAAAATCGTAGCGCGGCGTCTCCGGTTCCCGGCCAAAGCCGTCGTAAAGCCGCGTCTCCCCCCGGTATACCTGGAAACAGACGTCCTCCGGTATCAGCGGATTGAGAAAGGGCGCGGTCAGGTCCTTATGCTCCCTGTACGCGCGCTCCACCTCCGCCTTCATCTGTCCGGCCAGCCAGACTGCCTGGTTCTCCTCCGCCTGAAGGTTCCGCTTGTGCCCGGAAACCGTTGTGATGATGCCGCAGACGGCGAACAGAAGGATGCTGGCGATCAGGGAGCTGATGCATATTTTCTGCCACAATTTCATCTTATAAATCATTTCGGTTCCCTCTTGTCCTCCAAAATATACCCCACCTTGGTCACAGTCCGAAGTTCCTCGTTAAGCCCCATCTTTTTGCGCAGCCTCTGGACGTGGATTTCCACCGTGCGGCTGCTCTCCAGGTACTCCTGCCCCCACACATGGGCGGACAGCTCTTCCCGTTTGACCACCTTGTTCCGGTTTTCAAGGAAATATTGCAGAAGATCAAATTCCTTGGGTGTGATATCGACCTCCCTCCCGCCCTTTCGCACTACGTGCCGGTCAATATCCATCGCAATATCCCCGAATTCCAGCACCCCGAAGGACCGTTCCGTCCGGCGCAGCACCGCCTCAATCCTTGCGATCAAATCCGCGCTCTCAAAGGGCTTTGTGATATAATCGTCCGCCCCTGCCCGAAGCAGCCGCACCCGGTCCACCAGGCTTGACTTGGCCGACACCACAATCACCGGCAGCCGCAGCTTTTTAATGGTCTCCAGAACCATTTCCCCGTCCACATGCGGCAGCATCAGGTCCAGAATCACCAGATTGTACTTCTCTTCCCCCAGCATCACAAGGGCCAGCTCCCCGTCCGGCGCAATGGCCGCCTCGTACCCCGCAAAGGATACATAAGTCTTGATTAATCTGGCAATCGAGATGTCGTCTTCTATAATGAGTATTGTTTTCATGCCCCCACTCCTTTATGCTCAGATCATACACTCATTATATCAGATGTTGAAACATTGGTGGGACGGAATATGGAATCATTCCGCCCCTGTAAGCCTCTTTTATTGGTCTTTTCGGAACATTTCCCGGTATCTGACGCACACGGATTCCATGGCCGCCTGAAGGACCTCCCTGGCGCACGCGATATTGATCCGCATGAAGCCGTCCCCCGCGTCTCCATAGATATCTCCCCCGTTCAGCGCCACGCCAGCAGACCGGAAGAAGGCGTCCACCTGTTCGCTGTTCATGCCCCATCCGTGGAAATCCAGCCACATCAGGTAGGTGGCGTTGGGTTTTACCATTTTCACATCCGGCATGTTCTCCTTCAGGAACTGCTCCAGCCAGGTGATATTACCCCAGAGGTACTGGTTCAGCTCATCCGTGTAGGTATCGCCGTGCTCGTAAGCCGCAATCTGCGCCGGAACTCCGATCATGCTGAAGTCAAAATGGTGGTTGGCGTATGCGTTTTCAAATGCGTCCCGTACCTGCCGGTTGGGGATAATGGCGTAGGACACATACAGTCCGTTGGTGTTGAAGGTCTTACCGGCCGAGTTGATGGAAGCGCTGTTTGCCGCGGTCTGCGGGTCCAGGGATACGAAAGGAATGTGCCTTACGCCCTGGAACAGGATATCGCTGTGGGCCTCGTCGCTGACCACAAACACGTGATTGCGGTTGCAGATTTCCGCCACCCGCTCCACGTCCTCCCTGCTCCACGCGTGGGCGATGGGGTTGTGGGGATTACAGAAGATCAGCATGGTGGTTCTGGGGTCGGCTGCCTTTCGCTCCAGGTCCTCAAAATCGATGCGGTAGGTTCCATTTTCGTAAACCAGCGTATTTTCCAGGATATTTCTTCCGTTGCGCTTGATGATCAGCGAAAAGTTAAAATACACCGGCGACTGGATAATCACGTTGTCGCCCACGTGGGTGACCGCCTCCATGAGCATCTTGATCGCAACGATCAGGCCCGGCGAGTAGGTCACCCAGTCCGGCCGGATTTCAGCGCCGTGCCTCTTTTCATACCAGTGGGAAACGGAATCGTAAAATGCCTGGGGCATAACCCCATATGCAAAATTGCCCTGGGCCGCCTTTTTCATCACCGCTTCCGTCACCTCGGGCGGCGGCAGAAAATCCGTATCCGCCACGCCCAGGGGATAGGGGCATTCCTTACCTTCCTTGTCCCATTTCCAGCTGTCGGTTCCCTTCATGTGTTTCTGCTGTTCAAAATTATATGTTCCCATCACATTTATCTCCTTTGCTGATGCCGTTCTCATTTTCCCTGCGCCTTTAAGGATTTGCCGTAGCGGCAGATGTAAAAGCCCACCGCGGTGGCCAGCACCAGGAATACGATTGCCAGGATAAAGATATAGCGGTAGCCCTGGGCGCCCGGAAGGTTGTCAAGCCATCCGCCCATGATATTGAAGATAAACATATCAGGCGCGTATCCCAGCACGGAGATCAGACCGGAGGCAGCGCCTGTGAGGGCAAGGGGAATACCGGCCTCCGCCATGGGCGAGAAGTAGATTCCGCGAGCTGCGAATACGAGGAAACTGAATAACAATGTCAGGGCCACCGGAACCATCAGAAATTCCGGTTTGATGGGCGTGATCAGATATACGGCCATCAGGGCCACGCCCATGATGGAGGCGTAGGCCAGGGTCTTGGAGCAGGATTTCATCCTGTCACCCAGGAAACCTGCCAGTGGAGCGGCCACGATTCCGATGCCGTAGGCGCGGATGATGCTCAATGTGCTGATCGCCACGGAGGACACGCCGTAGACGTTGGTCAGATACGGAATTGCGTAGGAGGTGGTGCAGTAAACCATGTACCAGCAGAACACCAGGGCGCATACCAGCCAGGTTCCTTTGTGCCGGAAAGCCGCCACCAGATCCCCCATCACAAAGGTCCGGTCTGTTCCCACTTCCTTGGGATTGGGCAGAAGGATCATGGTGATAATGCCCACCGCAATGTAGATCACGCCGTAAAAGATCAGGGTTCCTTTCATTCCGCCCACCTCGGTGGCGGCAACCTGGATGATTCCCATTACGATAAAGCTTGCGATAATACCGCTAACTCCGCGGATACCTTCCGCCAGTCCAAACATTCTTCCCTGCTCCTCGTCATTTCCAAGGGAGCGCACGGTTTTCACGAATGCGGACCAGTATGTCAGGATCGTGGTGACACCCATGAGCCCGAAAATAACCTTGATCATGCCAAAGGACGGCATGGTGGAGCACCACAGCGACAACAGGCCGCTTCCGATAAAGGAGATGGTCAACAGCTTTTTGTACGACACCTTATCCGCCAGAATCCCGCCCGGCAGATAACTGATCAGCGCCACCGTTCCGTAGATGGAGCTGATGGTTCCCAGCTGCGTGTTGGTGATCTGGAATCCCGACAGCATGGCGTCGTAAAACGCCTCCCTCATGTAGGCCACCTTGTAGATCACACCAGCCCCCAGTGCAATCACAGTCAACAGAAAATACTTTTTGAATGTCTCACCTTTCATACGTTTTACCTTCCCTTATTGATATTGAGTCCAGGCGCAGCCTTTGGATGTGTGCCGGCTCTGGGTTTATCTTAGCAGGAGGGCGTCGGTTTATGGGGATTGGTGGCAGAATCGTAGCGGAATTGTTGCAACTTTGATGCATTTTGGGGGATTGGAGGGGGATGGGGGGCAGGAATAAAAAATACCCGCTGCGGCAAACAAACCGCTGCGGGTGGATATTGGGTAAAATCGGATATTTTTTGTTGTCTGATTGGCGGGGTGTGGGAGTGTTATGCGGTTATCTGCCCGCCGTTTCCATTTCCAGTGCAAGCCCCACCCCCACTTCCTCCACGTCCATCCGTTTCATCATCTCCGCCTTGGCTTTCAGGGAAACGCAGTGGCAGGGATACATGTGGGAGGCGGAGAGGCCGCTCAGATAATCGATGGTCCGCTCCAGCCGTCCATCTGTCTTAAACAGGTGGAAGCCGCCGATGATTCCGGCGATTTTTTCGGTGTGAAACACCTTTTTCGCCTGCTCTACAATGTTACAGATTCCGCTGTGGGAGCAGCCGGTGATGATGAAAATCCCTTCCCCGGTGCGGACCGCCATGGCGGTGTCGTCCAGCAGAAAGTCGTCCACTCTCTGGCCGTCCACGTCCATTTCCCCCAGCTTCCGCCGGGTCTCAAAGTCGTTGGACTCCGAGATCTCCCCGAGAAAACAGCAGTTTTCCGTGATCCAGTATGGTTCGCGGGTCAGAGTACAGGAAAATTTTTCCATAACCTGCGCGGTGTCAAAAGGCGCGCCGATGTAGCCCTCGTGGGCCCATTTAGGCGCGAAGCAGAGCGGGTGGGCGATGAGACGGGTTTGGGAAAGGTCGAAGCGCTCCGCCAGGGCTTTCAGCCCGCCGGTGTGGTCGTTGTGTCCGTGGGACAGGACGATGTGGGTGATCGCTCCCAGGTCTATTCCCATGTCCTGTGCGTTTTTGATGAAAATGTCTGAGTAGCCTGTGTCGAAGAGAATCTTCGCCGAGCCGTCCTCTATGTAGTAGCTGGCTCCCGGCTCGCCCAGATAGTAGCAGTCTATAAACGTGTTGTTGTCCACAAGAACTTGTAATTTCATATGCGTTATCCCCCCTGTTGATCGGTTGATGCACCGCGCCCTGAAGGGACGCGGGTGGCTGTGATCGGTCTATTATAGCATCTGGAAGGGGAGGACGCAACGGAAACAGGTTGTCCGCATATCGCCCGGCACCAGCTTCACCGCTGCAAGGCGCCATATGGCAAACGCCCATGCGGTTATCTGCCGCACAGGCGCTTTATCCGTAACAAAGATGCCTTCCACCATATCATTTATTTGAACTGTGCCACCCGGTCTGCTAACGCTTCCTGTAATACCTTGGACACATTTAGGTTTAACCGGTCCGCTTCCATATTCAACCAGTTTGGCAGCGTCACATTCCTACGAACCATCTTATGATTCATCCGTTTACGATACTCGGCAAAATCAACGTCAACCATTGTCAGCATTCCCTGGGTATAGTCGAAATCATCCGCTTCCTCTTTCGCTTTTGCAGCAGCAACCTCATAGCTGGATGCTTTCGGAATCTCCTTTCCATCATCCTCCAAGTCGATTCCTTTTAAACCGATGGCATCACGTGCCATTTCAATCGCGTCCGTGATATCATGTCCCTCAGTATATAAATCCAGGTCTGGAACATATACAAGATAATCCGCTCCGCTCGTTGCTATAAACGTTGGATACGCTCGTTTCATTGTTCTCCTCCTATATTTCAGTGTGACGTGGAACCTACTCGGTATCACTCACCCTCTTATAGGTGTCGTGTTTTCCTCCTTGTATTATACGCATTAAGTGTGTGTGTTTCAATAAGAATGCACACCTGCCATTTTGGATTTCTCCTAACATAATAAAATACAAATGATTGTGAAAAAAGAGCCACTTGGAGATGGCCCCCCGATTACAAAGCCCCCTGTCACAAACGACCATGAATCGTTCCATAGCTCCGCGTCCTCACACTTTTATCAGGGTTTTGGTGCTCCACAATCACACTTTTATTATATTTTAAGGGAAATGCCCGCTCTCCCAGGCATACCCCTCTTCGCAAAACTTCCTGCTATCTGATTTCCTCAAGCTCTTCCCAGGCGGTCTGCCGTTTTCATGGCGGCCAGAACGTCCTCAGGCTCCACTGCAAACGGCATATTTCCCATGGTATCGTTCTTTGCACAGCTGGCGTTTGCCGCTTCCATCAGGCGTTCGTCTCCCACCTGATCAATCCCCAGATCCTGGAAGCTAACCGGCAGTCCCAGACTGCGGCAGAAATCAATGATCTGTCTGATTTCCTCCAGAGGCCGGTTCTCCAGCACCATCTGAACCAGCGTCCCGAACGCCACCTTCTCCCCGTGAAGCTTCCCGTGGCATTCCGGCAGTACGGTCAGACCGTTGTGTATGGCGTGGGCTGCGGCCAGGCCGCTGCTCTCAAAACCGATTCCGCTTAAATAGGTGTTGGCCTCAACTATGTTTTCCACCGCCTTCGTGCTCACCCCCTGCTCCACTGCCAGCTTCGCCTTGAAGCCGTCCTCCAGCAGCACGTCGCGGCACAGCTTTGCCAGGGCAATGGCCGCTCTGGTAATGTGGCCGCCGGCCATGGTCACGGCGTCGGACTGCAGGCAGGCGCTGGCCTCATAGTAGGTGGCCAACGCATCACCGATTCCGGCTGTCAGAAAACGCACCGGCGCTTTGGCGATGACCTGGGTATCCATCACAACCATATTGGGGTTGGAGGTCAGCGGCAGGTAGAAATCAAACTCCCCCTCCGGGGTGTAGACCACCGACAGGCGGCTGCACGGCGCGTCCGTGGAAGCGGCGGTGGGGACCACAATGATCGGGATGCGGGCGTAAAAAGAAACCGCCTTGGCGGTATCCAGCGTCTTGCCACCCCCGATACCAATCACCACATCCGCCCCGTCCAGCTGTGAGCGATGCGTTTCGATTTCCTGCACGGAACACTCGCCGCCGAATATATGGACGGAGTGCAATACATGTTCCCGCTCAAAGCTGCCTGTAATCAGGTCGTGGTAGGTCTGGTCGATAAACCGGTCCACGATCAGATACGCACCCTTTGTTCCCAGCAGCCGGTAATACTCCGCCAGCCTGCCCATCTCGCCGTTTCCCTGGATGTAACTTCCAGGCGAACAGATTATTTTGCTCATGTCATTTCCTCACTTTTTGCGTTTGTTTTGGCAATTCTATGGAATTCAATACTCTCCCTTTTGATGCTGCCGGGCCTCGGGCCCGGTTTGCGGCTCCCCGTCCCTTTGCTCTCCGGCATACGCCAGAAAGCATTGCAGCGCGCCGTAGAGGTTGGCATCGTTCTGGAACTTGCAGCTGACTACCTCCGCGGCAGGCACATGGTACGGGCACCTGGCGTAGAGCTCGTTCAGGTTGTTTCTTATGTATTCGATGAAAATGGGCTGGGCGCTGATTCCGCCGCCTATGGCAAACCGTTCCGGGTCCAGCACAGTTTGAAGATTGAACATCTGCACCGCAATCTCCCTGGTAAACCGGCGCAGGCAATCCCGGGCCTCCCCGTCCCCCCGGTTTACTGCCTCGAATACCGTCTCGCCGTCCACCTCGGAGGGATCCAGCCCCTTTTTCTCCGCGTACATCCTGCACAGCTGCGGCGTCCCACAGCGGTTTCCCCACACATTTTCACAGTCCGGGCTCCCCTCCCGGGCTGTGGCAATATAGGAAACCTCCCCGGCGGAAAAATGTCTGCCCCGGTAAAGCTTGTGATCCTTGATGAATCCCCCGCCGATCATGGTGCCGAAGATCAGCACGAATCCATCCTTCACATCCTTCAGACTGCCCGCCGCTGCCTCGGCCATAGCCGCGCATTTAGCGTCGTTCTCCATATAGATCTTCACCGGGCAGCGCTTGTAAAGGCTGTGGCGCAGGTAAAAGTCATCGTTATAGCGCAGCGCTCCGCCCATGACACAGTAGCCGCCCGCCGAATCGATGATCCCGGGCATGGAGATCGCAATTCCCTCCACGTCCGGCAATCCGTCGTACAGCTTCCCGATGGCCTCGATCAGCTCCTCCCGCCCCTCTTTGGGCGTGGGGATTTTCCCCCGGGTCAGCATGGTCATATCCTCCCGCATATAGGCGTATTTAATCGATGTGCCGCCGATATCCACCACCAGTATTTTCATCGTTCCACCCCCTGCACATCCGCACTCAGCAGTCGCTCATGGTTTTTCCGCTGCCGGTCAGCCCCTCGAAGTCATGGATAAACGCCTCCACTGCAGAATCGATAGCCTGGTTCTTCACCAGCACCTGAATCACGTCCGGCGACACGGTAGAAGCTCCCACTCCGTACTCGCAGAGCTCCAGAAGCTGTTGGGAGTTCTTGAAGCTGGCCGCCAGGACCTGGGTTTTCAGGCCGTTGTTTCGGAAAATATCGTGGATGTTCTTTGCCACCTGGATTCCGTTATAGCCCATATTATCGATCCGGTTGATATAGGGTGCAGCGTAGGCCGCACCGCACTTTGCAGCCAGAAATGCCTGCATAGGCGTGTAAATGGCCGTGGCGGTAACGGCGATTCCCTCCCGGTTTAAGGCCATCATCGCTTTAAACCCCTCGGGAACGGACGGGACCTTTACAAAGGTATTTTCTCCCAGCTCCTTCACGATCCGGTGGGCGTCCTCCATCATACCAGCGGCCGTTCTGGCCACCACCTGGACGTGCAGCTCCGCCTGCCCGCCGATAAACCCACGGATCTCCCGCAGAACCTCGTAGGGCGCCCGTTTGCTTTTCGCCAGAATCGTCGGGTTGGTGGTCACTCCGTCCACCGGATAATATTCATAGATCGTCTTGATCTGGTCAATGTTGGCGTCGTCAATAATCAGCTTCATAAACTCTCTTCCTTTCTCTCTTATGAGGTTACAGCCAGACAGGGCCGGCCGATGACGCCTGGCCCCGGTACGGCGGCGTTTCTTCCGGCCCCTGCCCGGTCCGTCCTACAGTGTCTGTTCCGTCCGCTCGATGATATCGTCCTGGGTCTTTTTGGACAGCACGTTGAAAAATGCGCTGTATCCCGCCACCCGGACGATCAGATCCCGGTGATTTTCCGGATGCTTCTGGGCGTCCAGCAGAGTGTCCCGGCTGACCACATTGAATTGCACGTGATATCCGTGCAGGCGGTTGAAAAATGTGCGCAGGAGCAAGATCAGTTTCTGGCGGCTCTCCTCTTTCTCCAGCATCTGCGGCGTCACCTTCTGGTTCAGCAGCACGCCGCCGGTGATCTCTTTGGTTGGCAGCTTGGAAACGCTCTTGAACACCGCGGTGGGGCCGTTCACATCCGCCCCGTGGCTGGGCGAGCAGCCCTCTGCCAGAGCCTCCCCGGCCTTTCGCCCGTCTGGCGTGGCCAGCGTTCCCGCGCCCTGGGGCACATTCGCGGAAATTGACGAGGTGCCCGCATAGTACACGCCCCCGATGGGGCCTCTGCCGTAACGGGTGTTGTGGTACTTTTTCATCTCATCAATATAGACGTTGTAGGCGTCCACCACCAGTTGATCCACATAATCGTCGTCATTCCCGTACTTGGGCGCCTCCTGAAGGAAACGGCGGATACGCTCATTCTTCTCTCCGGCAAAGTCGGCCTGCAGGGCCTCCCACAACTCCGCCGGAGTCACCTTCCGATCCTCGAACACCACTTTTTTGATGGCGGCCAGGCTGTCGGCCAGATTGGCGATTCCCACCTGCAGGTCGCTGATAAAGTCGTAGACCGCTCCGCCCTCCTTCATATTGAGTCCCCGCTCGATGCAGTCGTCCGTAAGCGCGGAGCACAGGATATCCGCAGTGTCCTGCTCCAGAACCATATCGCAGGTGGCGTCAATGATCGTACACTGACGGCACATTTCCCGGATCACCCGGTCCCAGCAGTCCAGCACCTGGTCAAAACTGGTAAAATCCTTAAAATGCCCTGCGCCCTGACACAGCCTGGTGCCGGAGCTGGGATCCACGCCGTCGTTCATGGCTATCAGCAGCGCCTTGGGAAAGTTCAAAAAGCTCATCCCCGTGCAGCGGTACCCCCATTTTCCGGGGACAGCGGTCTCCACACAGCCGATGGCGCTGTAGTTGTAAGCGTCCTCCGGCTTCACGCCCTTCTCGATAAAGCTGGGAATGATCACCTCGTCGTCGTTGAACGCCGGCATGCCGAAGCCGCAGCGCACCACCTCCACGCATTCCTTCATGAACCCGTCGGACAGCCCGCGGTGATACCGTACCGTCAAATTGGGCTGGGTCAGATGGCATTTGGCCACACTCTTTAAAATCAGATAGGACATGGCGTTGACGGCGTCTGTACCATCCGCATTCTGTCCGCCCACGGTCACGTTCTGGTACAGAGGGGAACCCGCTGAAAACTGCGTGTGGCTCCAGGAGCGGATCTTGTTGATGGTATAGGTTTTGAGCCACAGGTTGCACATCAGCTCGCAGGCTTCCTCTTCGGAAATCGCGCCGGAGGCCAGATCCGCCTCGTAATACGTGTTTAAATACTGGTCCATACGCCCGTAGGAAAGGCTGTGTCCATTTGACTCGATCTGCAAAATCAGATGCACCAGCCACAGGCTTTGCACTGCCTCCCGGAATGTCTCCGCCGGCTCATACGGCACCTTTTTTAAGATGCGGCTCATCTCAAGCAGCTCCGCCCTCCTGACCGGATCCGCCTCCCGCCCGGCCGTCTGCTCCGCCAGTTCTGCATAGCGCTCCGCAAAATGCTTCACGCCCTGGACCGTGATCAAAATCGCCCGGTAGAAATAACTCTTCTGAATATTCCGGTAGTCCGTCAGGTCCAGTTTCTCCAGCTTCTCCATGGCCCTGCGCTCATAGTCCTTTAAACCCACCCGCATCATGCGGCCATAATCCACCGCGCAGTGGGCGTCGCCGGAAGTGATGTTCCCCTCGGACTTAATGATGCCCAGATCGTAATACAGCTTGGAGTGAGGCGGGAATGCAGCCAGCCCGCGGTCCAGCAGCGTGTTGTGCTCCCAGAAGGGCGCGATGCCGCGCAGTTTTTCCTTGTTTTCCTCTGTTATGTAAAATACATCCCCGTCCCGGTGTTCGAACTCATCCAGCTCGTCGATCACCCATTTCATGGCATACTCCGGGAAAATCGGCGCACTGCGGTTGCTGGAGGCCTGGTTTCCCGCAATCATGGTCTGGGGCTCAATGAAAATACTCATCTTTTCCAGCACATGTTTGAGCATCAGGGCCCGCTTGATGGCCAAAGGCTGATCCTGATTCTCTCTGTAGGTCTCCGTGGTGATCATGGCCCGCTCCACACACACCTGCGGTTTTGCATTCAGCAGCTCCTCGCGGAAGCTTTTCATCCTGGGAGTCAATTCCCCAAAATAGTTGCCCATATCGTTTCCTCCTGTTTTATGTTTGAAATATATATTATTTTCGTTTGTAACTCAATCATAGCATTGCGGTCCTGTTTTGTCAAGAATGTTTTTATGAATATAATTATTTTATTTTCATTTGAAATTACTGTATTTACTTTTATAATCTTTCATGCTATTATAAGGTTATCAATCAGGAAAGGAATCAGCCGCTATGAACCCGAATGACCAGACCAGCATCGTATTTAATATCCAGAAATTCAGTCTACACGACGGCCCCGGAATCCGCACCGTGGTATTCCTAAAGGGCTGCCCCTTAAAATGTAAATGGTGTGCCAACCCGGAAAGCCAAAGCCCCAGAATCCAGATTCTATGGGACAAGGAGAAATGCCTGGGCTGCGGAGCCTGCGCTGCCTCCTGCCCTCAGGGCGCGGTTCTGAAAACCGGCCGCATCATACGGATTAACGGCAAAACCTGCTCCGGCTGCGGCATCTGCGCAGCCGGTTGTCCCGCCCAGGCGCTGAGGGCGGAAGGGGAAGTCAAAACTGTGCGGGAGGTACTAAACGTCTGCCTTCAGGACCGCGACTTCTATGAGGAGAGCGGGGGCGGCGTCACCCTGTCCGGCGGCGAGGCTTTGGTCCATCCGGATTTCTCTATGGCCCTGGCGGACGCCCTCCAAAAGCAGAACATTCACGTCGCTATGGAAACCACCGGCTTTGCGGCCCCGGAATTGTTTGACCGGGTGACAGGCCACATGGATCTGCTGCTGTTCGACGTCAAGCACTGGGACGAGGCGAAACACCTTGAGGGTACCGGCGTATCCAACCGCCTGATCCTGGACAATATGAAACGCGCCATCGCCTCCGGCATGCGGGTGCTCCCACGCCTGCCGGTAATCCCGGGCTACAACAATACCCTGGCGGATGCGAAGGGCTTCGCCGCCCGGCTTAAGGAGACTGGAGCCTGTGAAATCCAGCTTTTGCCATTCCACCAATTTGGGGAAAAGAAATACGACGAGCTTGGAAAGCCCTACGCTTACACGGATGTGCCGGCGCTGCATGAGGAGGACCTGAAGGACTTCCGCCAGGTTTTGCTGGACCAGGGAATTCGGGCGTTTTTCTGAAAAGCGTGAGTAGGTAATAGATGAACTGACCTGCATAGATTTGAGGTAAAACCTGCACTGTGATTTTGCCCTGAATCGGGCGGATTTTATAGATTCGAAGAGCTTATACATAACATCCATAAGGCAGGAAACCGCCGCTTACCAGGGCAGAACGCCATTCCGGGTTCTGCCCTGTTTTTATGGTTATATGGCATGGACGGGCCGAAGGAGTGGGGAAGTATCCGGAACTGCAGCCGAACCGCAGGGGCGGCTGAAGCTTCCTTGCAGCTGGGGCTGCACGAAACAGAGTCCTGGCCGGGATTTCCTACAACCGGGCCATGCCCCCCTGTCACATAGCGCAGACCGTGGAGCCATCATGCCTCCGTCACACGGCGCAGACCGTGGAGCCATCGTGCCTCCGTCACACGGCGCAGACCGTGATCTGATTGCGCTCCAATATGGTCTTTGCGCTGTCCGGGATCCCGCTGTCCGTGAACACCATACCCACGTTCTCAAACCGGCATTGCAGCACCACGCCCTGCTGGCTGAACTTGCTGGAATCCGTCAGGATGATGGAGTGCTTGGCCGACTCCGCCATATTTTTCATTGCCTCCGCCCGCATCATATCTCCGCAGGTAAAACCCGCCTGAGGGATAAAGCCGTCAGTACCCATAAACAATTTGTCCACGTAAAATTCCCGGGCGCATTTGCGCACCAGGGGGCCTACCATAACCTGGGACTCCTTCTGGTAATCTCCGCCCAGGAGAATCACCTTGCCGATGGCCGTATCCCGGATATGGGCTGCAATAAAAGCGGAATTCGTGATGACGGTGACGTCCTTTTTTTCCGTGGCCAGAATCTCCGCCAGAATCGCACAGCTGGAGCCGGACTCGATCATCACCGTCTCGCCAGACGCCACAATCTCCGCCGCGGCTCTGGCGATTCTCTGCTTCACGTCATAACGCACCGCCAGGCGGTTGTTGATGTCGTCCGGGTTGCACATCTGCGCATATCCGTGCTCCCGGACCAAAAGGCGCTTCTCCTCCAGCGCATCCAGGTCTTTGCGGATGGTTACCTGGGACACGTCCAGCATCTCGGCCAAAAGGGCGACCTCCACCTTCTGGTTTTCATTTACGATCTGTAGAATCTTTGTCTGACGTTCTGTCATCATACGCCTCCGTTCTTCGCTGATTTAACAATATATTGTCAATTATAACACTTTATATTTTCATACGCAACTAAAAAGGCGGATCGAGCTGTGACCACATCGTGGCTGCGCTCCATCCGCCTGTTTTTTATCCTACCACTCCGCCACCGCCGTCTCACCGGCCAGGGCGTCCATATCCACCGCATAGCGGATAACCGGGAGCTGCGGGGCGTCCAGAACAATCACCATGATGTCCGCGCAGTACCCGCGCTCCTCCACCAGTTTCTTGTCAAATTCCACCAGCAGATCCCCCGCCTTCACGTTCTGGCCCGGCATTACAGCAGCCTTGAATCCCTCGCCGTTCAGCTTCACCGTGTCGATGCCGATGTGCAGCAGCAATTCCATCCCATTGTCCATGTGAATGCCCACCGCATGGTTGGTCCCCTCCATAAGAACCGTGATTTGGCCATCCGCAGGGGCTACAACCCGGCCGTCCTCAGGCCGGATCACCAAACCGCCGCCCATCACACAGGAGGCGAAGGCTTCGTCCCGGGCCTGACTCATGGGGAGCACCCGGCCGCTCGCAGCCGCAAGAAGTCTGCCGCTGGGGAACGGCTGGGCAGCTGCTTTGTCCCGGGACGACATTCCGTTTTTTTCTTCTCCAGCGCCGTCTCCGGTTCCCGCCGGATTCCCGGCTGCGGCCGTCTGAGCCATAGCGTGCTCCATCTCCAGCTTCGCCGCCTTCGCCGCCTCCGGATCGGACATTAAATATTGTACATACTCTTCAAAATCACTCTTGATGATCGTCACCTGAGGGCCGTAGATCACCTGGATGCCGTTACCCTTTTTCACCACTCCCTTGGAACCGGTCTGTTTCAGAATGTCTTCCCGCACCAGGCCGGAATCCGCCAGAGTCAGGCGCAGTCTGGTAGCGCAACAGTCGATATCCTGCACATTTTCCAGACCGCCCAGCCCCTGCAGAATCAGCGCGGACACCGGATCACTTATTCCGCCGCCGGAAGCTGCCTTGTTCTTGAAATCCTCCTTGGAATAAAGCCTGATCTCCTCGCCGTTCTCCTCACGGCCCGGGGTGGGAAGGTTGAATTTCAGGATCACGGTGCGGAACACAACATAGTACAGCACCGCATAGCCCAGGTAAACCGGCAGGATCATCAGCCAATTCGTCTTGGCCTGCCCCTGAAGAATTCCATACAGGGTGAAATCGATGAGTCCGCAGGAAAATGTAGTACCAATACAGATATTCAACAGGTGCATGAGCACAAAGGAAAATCCTGCGAATACACAATGCACCAGAAACAGAGCCGGCGCGATAAACAGGAAGGTGAACTCGATGGGTTCCGTAATTCCAGTCAGAAAGGAAGTCAGAGCCGCGGAGACCAGCAGTCCGCCCACCACCTTCTTGTTCTCCGGTTTAGCCGTGGCGTACATGGCGTAGGCCGCCGCCGGAAGCCCCGCCATCATAACCGCGTATTTTCCCGTCATGAAGCGGCAGGCATCCACGCTGAACCTGGTCACATTGGGAGAAGCCAGCTCCGCAAAGAAAATGTTTTGTGCGCCCGCCACCGCCACACCGTCCACAATGGCGGTTCCACCCAGTCCGGTCTGCCAGAACGGGATATAAAATACATGGTGCAGACCAAAGGGGATGAGCGCGCGCTCCATGAAGCCGAATAAAAACGTTCCAAAGTAGCCGGACTCCATCACAACCTTACCCACGGCAAATATCCCCTGCTGAATCACCGGCCACACTTCAAAGGCCGCGAACCCCACTGCAATGTGTGCCAGAACACAGACGATGGGAACAAACCGAACACCGGCAAAGAAGGACAGGGCCGCCGGCAGCTTCTGCTTGTAAAACCGGTTATGTAAGGCCGCGGTCACAAGCCCCACCACGATGCCGCCAAATACCCCCATCTGCAGCGAGTCGATGCCGCAGACATTGGTAATTGCGCCGTTTAGCACCGTGGACGCGTAGCTTCCGTCCGCCAGAATCTGGCCGGTCAGCTTCAGCATGGCGTTGATGGTGGCGTTCATCACGAAAAAGGAAACGCCGGCGGACAGTACCGCTACCGCCTTTTCATTTTTCGCCATCCCCAGTGCCACCGCCAGGGCGAAAATCAGGGGCAGATTTCCGAAAATCGTGTTGCCCACCTGGGACATGATGGTCAGCAGACCGTTTAAAACCGTGCCGTCCCCCAGAATCCCCTGAAGGTGATACGCCTCGATGGTCTTGGCATTGGTGAATGACGCCCCCAATCCCAGCAGCAGCCCTGCAATCGGCAGAATCGACACCGGAAGGAAAAAGGATCTTCCTATTTTTTGCACCACCGCAAATACTCCGCTCTCTTTCTTCTTACTCATACTAATGCCTCCTCAACATTTTGTTTATCCCATGTCTCCGGTATCCCGCCGGGAGACTTAGAATCAAAGATCATACAGAATCTGCCTTCTCCGTGATGTCGCCGTTGCTATTTTTTACGAAATGTTTTTATATTCATTTGAAATATTTTATTTTTCTTATGAAGATAATTTTATCATTATTTTGTGATATGTCAAGACTTATTTTACAAATATAATTTTTTTGCTTTCGAATGAATATTCAGAGCAAAAAAGGAAACCACCGGATGGGTAATCCAATGGTTTCCTTTTAGCATACGAATTTTTTATTCGGAGCCGGGTATCCAGCTCTCGGATATCTGATCTTGTATCCTGGCTCCTAACACCTGGTTCCCGGGACATAAATTGGGAGGCATGAATCCTGGGCTGCAGCTCCCAACTTCCAGTTTCCAATTCCCTGTTCCTCGCGCTCTCTCATATTCCAGCCTTGGCACCTCTGCCCGCACTTCTCTGCCACCGCAAGCCCGCTATCCGGCCAGCCCGCGGACGTTTCCGCCCTCGCCCCGGCATTCGCAGATCTTCACGCTTTCCTCCCGCCGCCCGGCCGCAGCCAGGTATCCCGCAGCGGCCAGCGGCGCCAGGCAGATCCACACGCTCTTCACTCCCGCCAGATTACAGCAGGGCCCGGAGGCCGCAACCCCCAGGTGAAACGCCGTCAGCGTTGCGCCGTAGAATTTGATCTTTTCCCGCATCTTCTCCTCGCGGCCGAAATAAAACGCCGTAACCGCAGTGGCGAACTGGCGCAGGTTGTTGGTGGAAAAAACGGTCGCGCTGGCGTAACCCCCGCAGCCCTGGAATGTACACCACTGCACCGACATGGCGAAGAACAGCGGGTAGAGCGCCAGCATGTTGTCCATCCCCTGGGGCAGAAAACCCAGAACCAGCACGGCCGCCACGTCCAGCGCCAGGCTGACGTTTTTTAAATTCCATCTGGTGTAGCGCGGAATCAGCACCGTGGCCACAATCCCCGACACGTACAGGACCAGCGCTCCCAGGCGGATGACCAGGCCACTAAAGCTTCCTCCCGCCAGATTTAATACCGTGTTGATCATATTGGACGTCTGGGCCGCCCCCAAAAGGCCGCTGCGGTTTAATATCGCGTATCCGCCCAGAAATCCCCCGGTCAGCGACATGACATAGTGCAGCCACCGCTCTGCCTGATCCTCTCTCACCTCAATGATCCTCCCATCAACCTCTTATATCCGATTCTTTTGAGCGGCCGCCGCCAACCCTTTCGCGGGCGGCGGGCGCATTGCTTTTCTGATTATACCATGGAAATTTATCATTTCCCAATACATATAGTATATGGACTACAATACTTTAAAAGTATGATACAATCGATATGAGAGCACCTGTAGGCGGGCAGAGAGGGCGGGGCAGCGGCCACAATGGAGAAGCAGGATTTGCCCCATCCCTCCCCCGTCGTATTTGACATTTCCCCACGCGGCCATTAAAATAAAGGAAAACGTTGGCTATGCGGAGGAAACTATGGACAGAGTCAGACTGGAACAGCTGAAGGAGAAAAACAGAGCGTTTGTCCGCCGGAAAACATGGGAGGGGCATGAACTTTTTCATGATTGTGTCCGCTCCCTCGGGAATGCCCGGCTGATCGAAGCCATTGAGGAGACCCGCGGGCTGATCCACTCCATGTGCGGGCGTTTTTCCTTCGATGAGTACCGGCACATTAAAGGGTCCCGCCCGGCGGCGGTGGATGAACTGGACTTTGGCACGGATCAGACCTGGTACATTGTCTGGGACGACGCTGCGCTTCCCGCCGTGGCGTGGGGCGGAGGGCCGCTTCCAAACGGAGGGGACGATCTGTTTGCCGTGGCCTTTGACACCTATATTTTCAACGGCAGCTTTACGGAAATCATCCACAGAGACAGCTCGGGCCGCCTGTGGAGGTACCCTTAGCCGGGCGGCCTTCTGTCCCCCACCCACCGGCTGCTACATGCGGCGGCGGCCCTGCACCGATTAACGGCCCCGCACATTTTAACCGCCCCGCACATTTTAACCGCCCCGCACCTTTCAACCGCCTCTCATCTTTCAACGCCCCTTACATGCCGGCTCCACCGGCTTATCCTATCAAAAAGGTTGGTATCCGCTATGGACGTAAAAACACTGAAATATTTTCTAACCGTGGCCCGGGAAGGCACCATCACCAGGGCGGCGGAAAAGCTCTGTATCGCCCAGCCTCCGCTCAGCCGCAGCATGCAGCTTTTGGAGGAAGAACTGGGCGTCACCCTTTTCATCCGGGGCAAACGCCGCATCCGGCTGACCGAGGAGGGCCTGTTCTTAAAGCAGCAGGCCGAGGAGATCATCACCCTGGTGGAGAAAACCCAGAACCAGCTGGGGAAGATCAAGAATTCCACCCATGGGACGATCGCCCTGGGCGTGACGGAGACCTGCGGGGCCAGCATCCTATCCGGCCTGATCGGCGATTTCCACCGCCAGTACCCCAACATCCGCTACAGCGTGTGGTGCGGAAATGGGGACGAGATCAGGGAAAAACTGGAAAAGGGCCTGGCAGACATCGGCATCGTCCGCGAGCCCTTTAATACGGAAAAATATGATCACATTTTTATTAAACAGGAGTCCTGGATCGCCCTCATGAGCGTGAACCACCCCCTGGCCCAGGGCACGGAGGACACGGTGGAGCTGGGGCAGCTCTCCGGGGAGTCCCTGATCATCCCGGCCCGCAGCGAGATGCAGGACGAGATCAACAACTGGTTCAATCACATTTCCGAGGAGCGCAATATTTTCTGCCTGTACAATACGGTTTCCTGCATCATTCCTCTGGTGGAGGGCAACATCGGCGTGGCCATCTGTCCGGAATCCGTGCGCTACACCATGAATCCGCAGAAGCTGTGCTGCCGCCGCATCGTGAACCCGGAGCATCTGTCCAATCTGCTGATGGTCCGCCGCTGCCACCAGGTGCTCCCGGCGGCCACGGACTGTTTCTGGGAGTTCGCCCGGACAGCGGCGGAACATGGGTTTTGATCCGGGATACTGCACGGGTATTTTGCGCGAACATTTTACCCCCATCCCCTATCCCCCAAAGCCGCCTGCATTTTTATGACCGCATCTGAAATTCCTTGGGCCCCACGCCTGCCAGCTTCTTGAAGGTGGAGCTGAAATGCCGGTAGTCCCGGTAGCCCACCCGCTCGGCCACCTCGTAGATCGGCATGTTCTTGTCCCGCATGAGCTCCATGGCCCGGCGCATACGCACCCGGGTCAGGTACTCCAGGAAGGTGATTTTCAGCTCCACCTTGAAGAGCTTTGCCAGGTAGCTCTCGCTGATGGCCAGATAGGAGGCCACGTCCCGTATGGACAGCTCCCTGCCGTAGTTTGCCTGCACATATTCCAGAGCGCGGCGCAGGTAGGCGTTTATATTTTTCTCATCATATTCCAGCAGCAGGGACCTGCCCTCCCCGTCCTGTTCCCGGTGGTCCGCCATCATAGCCCTGGACTCTCCGATGCGCTGTACGGCCTTTTCCACCGCACCGTGCAGCTCTTCGTCGTCGATGGGTTTTAAGATATAGTCCAGCACTTCCATTCTCAGCGCCGCCTTGGCGTACTCAAATTCATTGTAGCCGGAAATGATAATGAACTGGGAGCGGATTCCCTGGGCCCGGCAGCGCCCGATCAGCTCCAGGCCGCCCACATGCACCATGCGGATATCCGTGATCACAATGTCCGGCTCCATCTCACGGATGTCCTCAAACGCCTTTTCCCCATCGTCGGCAGACCCCACCACCACGCAGCCCCACTGGTCCCAGGGCATGGTCATGACCAGCGCCTTGCGGGTTAATACCGCGTCGTCCACTATATAAACCTGATACATTTCTTAACCTCTTTCCGGATTCATTTTCACTCGCCAAGGGCTGTGTCCAGCTGACTCTGAAGCCCTTTTAGCAGCTCGCCGCAGTCCTCGTCCCCGTGGAGAAATTCCGCAATCACGCGGTCCACGATCAGATACGCCTTGGTATTTTTTCTGGACAGGGTGCGCTTGTAGTCCATGTCGCGCTCCTCCCCTGTCCGGGCGTCGAATTCCCCGTCCCCCACCAGATATTCCACCAGATCCCAGGCCGGGCCGTAGTCGTGGGGAATCCCCCGGTTGGCCAGATAGAGGTTGCAGCCCTGTAATAGCCAGGGCGTCTGTTCGGTCCGCCACAGCCCGGCGCCGGACAGCGTTTCCCCTGCGCGGCGCTCCAGCTCCTCCCCGTAAAGTTCTTCCAGCACCACCGCGTCCAGACGGCCTCCGGCAAATTCCTCCATCAGAGTCTGATTGTCCCCGTCCACCAGCGTTCCCTGCTCCAGCCCGGCTTTCATGGCGCGCAGCAGCTCGGCCCGTTCCGGGCGGTCCACCTGGTAGCGCTCGGTCTCCCCCAAAAGCGCGTCCCAGCCGGAGCTGTCCGTGGACAGCAGCAGGTCCCGAAGCAGCACGCTGACCGGAAGGCCGAGGCGTTTCCCGCCGGACGTTTGAAGCAGCGCCTCCAGGCTGACCGGGGCGGGGATTTCCCTGGCCCCGCCAGCTCCCAGCGCGCCGTTTTCCCCGATTCCGCCGCTCTTCCCGGCTCCATACGCTCCGGCCCCGCCGCTCTCCCCGGCTCCACCTTCCTCATCCCGGTAATACACCTTCAGACGGCTCTTAATAAACGGCAGCCCGTAAATCTTCCCCCCGCTCATCGTGTTCTCCAGACAGGCCCCCGGCACGGCGTCCAGCCAGGCCAGGCCCAGATCCCTCATCACAAACTCGTCCATGGGGTAGATCAATTTCTGCTCGGCCGCGGAGAGCATGGAGTCGTCCCCCATGCAGACCACGTCGTAGTGGTACCCCTTTCCCGCGTAGAGCAGCTTCAAAAACACCAGGGTGTCCGACTCCACAAAGGTTGCAGAAACCCTTACATCCGGGTTCAGCTCGCCGTAAGCGTCCAGGCGCTGCCGCATATATTCCTCCCGCATGCCGTCCCCGCCCAGGGACATGAGCAGATTCAGCTCCACCGTCTCCCGCCCTGCATTTTCCTGGGCCGGCGTATACCGCCTTGCGGCGGCAAAGATTGCCCCTCCGGCCGCAACCGCCGCCAGTGCAATCAGCAAACGACTCATTCCCATTTTCATGTCTTGTCCACCTGCTCTCTCCGGTACGGCAGGAGAATCACCACCTTGGTGTAGCGGCCCTTCTCGCTCTCCATCTTGATTCCATAGCGCATCCCGTAGATCAGAAGCAGCCGCTTCTGCACGTTCTCCACGCCCAGGCCCCCGTAGAGGCCCACGCCCTTTTCCACGTTGTTGATGTATTTCAAATATTCCTTATCCACGCCGATGCCGTTGTCGTAAATCTCAATGCACACGTCCTCTTCCCTGCGGTATCCCCGCAGACTCAGCATGTATCCCTCCTTGCCCGCCGTGAAACCGTGGATAATGGCGTTTTCCACCAGGGGCTGGATGATCAGGTTGGGGATCAGGCAGTCCCGGATCTCCTCCTCCACCCGGATGTCCACGTCGAAGAGCTGGTCGTAACGGATCTGCTGGAGCCGTATGTAGTCCTCCACAAAAACCAGATCGTCGCTCAGCTTCACAAAGTCGTCCTTGAAGGTGATACTCCGGCGCAGCAGCTTTCCCAGATGGATCACAAAGCCGGAGACCTCCCCCGTGCGGCCCATCCGGGCCAGGGCGTTGATCTCGTTTAACATGTTGTAGAGAAAATGGGGGCTGATCTGAGCCTGTAGCGCCTTTAACTCCGCGTTTTTCTTGCGCTCGCTCTCCTCCCTGGCGTTCTCGATCAGGGTCTGGATGCGGGCAATCATCCAGTTGAACACCGAGCTGACCAGGCGCATCTCGTCGCTGTCGTGGGCCCGGATCTCAATCTTGGTATCCAGATTTCCCCGGGTCACCAGGTTCATGGAGCTTACCAGGGTGTCGATGGGTCGGTACATGCGGTTGGCGAACACGGCGGCCAGCAGAAATGCCAGAGGCGCCATGCAGACCAGCACCAGCAGGCTGATAAAGATCATCAGGCGGCTGTTCTCGTTGAACTCCTCGATGTTGTAGTAGGCGTAAATGCGCAGGCCGTAGGCATTTTCCCGGGAAGCCGCAACAGAGTTCTTCTCCGCCCTGCCCGGCGCGCCGGTGGCCCCTTCCGTAAACCGCCCGGTGGTGTCCAGGATAATGCAGTCGTTGCGGTCGGCCAGGGTGACGGAGGACTTCTCGTCCTCCAGCTGCTTGACCGCGTTCAGAAGCGTGTTCCGGTACACGTCCAGAACCACATACCCGGCGATCGTTCCGTCCCGCCCCCGCACCGCCCTGCCTATGTTCATGCAGATCTTCCGGCCGTTCTCCGCCCGGGTGACGCTGGGTGTGACGGCGATCCGGTCCGGATTCGCAGTCATTTCGTGTAAAATCCCCCAGCCGCCGAACACAGCCGGGTCGTAGAGCTTCGCGTCCCTGCTGTCCGGGTAAATATACCGGTCGTCCGGGTCGATTACCCGGATGCGCAGGCGGTTGTCGCGGCCCGTCTGGAGAGGGCGCACCAGCTCCCCCAGCCCCTCCCGGTCATTCCCCGCAAGGTACGCCGCCAGGGCAGGCTCCTCAGAAAGGCTGTTTAAAATTTTCTCATACTCCTCCAAAAGCTCCCGCATATTTCCGGAGCTGGCCGCAGCCATGGCGCCCACCTTGTCCTGGTAGCGCTCCCGGGACATATGGAAGCTGCCGTAGGAGATGGCCGCCACACAGAGACAGATAGGCAGAATGGTCGCAAATAAAAATGCAAAAAATAGCCGTTTAAAGTAGATTCGTTTCATCTGGCGCACTCCCGGGGGCAAAATCATCAAAGTATTTGATTGATCGGCACCCTCACTCTGCATGCAGAAAAAAATCAGGAGAAAATCATTTGTGATCGACTTCCTCCTGATTTTTGCATACTTTAATAAGCATACGGTTTTACTAGATAACTGTCTTTATTTTATTATAACGTATACGGTTTGTCAATGATGATTGTGTACTCCGGTACATTGATTCTATCTCATATATACCGTTCCGCACTATCGCTCCTGGCCTGTTTCCCGTTCGTATATGATATGTAACGCTTATGCTTGATTTGCTTCTACAATAAACAGTTTATCATAAGTTTCTTCCGTTCTCTTTGATAACCTCCCGGTACCAGTTAAAGGAATCCTTTTTATACCGGTTCAGATCCCCGCCCTTCTCATCGCGGTTTACATACACAAGGCCATATCGTTTTTTAAAACCTTCACTGGTGCTGATGACGTCCATAAATGTCCAAACATGGTATCCGATGACTGGAATTCCATCTTTCACAGCTTCTTTCATCGCAATAATATGACTTTTCAGATAATCAATCCGGTAGTCATCATGAATTTTAAAGTCGTTTGTTAAAATATCCGGAACCCCCAGCCCGTTCTCACACAGCATCAATGGCAAATGACATCGTTCATATATATTACGAAATGCCACACGAAGTCCGATCGGATCCAACCGCCACTGATTCATCGGAAACGGCTCAATATTCGGATTATCAATATGCCGGCAGATGCCGGGAAGCATTCTCCGCTTAGCGTCCACCCGATACCGTTCTACTAACTCAGGAGATACATCTTCGGGGCAATATTCCGCACATGACGAACGATAATAGTTAAATGCATAAAAATCAGGTTTACCGGCTTTTAAAATCTCATGCTCCTCATCGCTAATTGGAAAGTCCCATCCATTATCTCTCAGCCAACGCAAATAATATGCTGGATATTCTCCCCGACAATGAACGTCAATCATGTAATTGCGATACAAATCCTCCGACTTCTTTGCTGCAAGAATATTTTCCGGTTTACTATCTTTTGGATATGTGGGGCTGTATGCCATAACTGGAGCAATCTTCGCCTCCGGATCAATTTGATGGCAGGAAGCTATTGCCTTTGCACAAGCTACATACATGTTGTGATTGCACAAATGTCTTAAACGCTCCCGCTTTAAGATATCTTTTTCCTCAATGCCCAAATAAGAATCGCGCCGGATCATTGCATTCTGCTCATTATTCACGAGCCAGTATCTGACACGCCCTTTAAAGTGTTCAAATAAGGTGCATGCATAGCGATTAAAATCCTCTATTGACTGTTTGTTACGCCAACCTCCGTATTTTTTCTGAATGCCACAGGGAAAATCAAAGTGATAAATCGTAACGACAGGCTCAATACCATACTTATTTAAGCGGTCAATTAATTTATCATAAAACGCAAGCCCTTTTTCATTAATCTGTTCATCATCACCATTGGGATAAATCCTTGTCCATGCGATGGAAAAACGGTAGGATTTTAATCCCAGCTCTTTCATTAATTCAACATCTTCTTCCCAACGATGATAATGATCGCTTGCAATCTTACTGTCGGCAATCTCATCGCCTACATTTGCCAGAGCTTTCGTTGGTTCTTCAGTCGGATCAACAGACATACTGCGTACATCTGCAAGGGAAAGCCCTTTTCCATCTTCATTATAGGCTCCTTCTACCTGGAAGGCAGAAGTTGCACATCCCCATAGAAAATTTTCAGGAAATTCTTGATTCATAATGATTGCTCCTTGCTGTTTCACCTATTATTTATACTCATTAATAATGTATTTTTATTTACATTTCCCTTCACTTTTACATCAATTTCATAATGATCGGAATTGGTAATGACGCAACACGTGGTTAAATCCAGATTATTACGTTTAATCTCGTCAATGTTAAATTCCATAATTAAATCGCCTGCTTTTACGATATCCCCGTCTTTTACGTTCGGACTAAAGCATTTTCCGTTCAGCGTTACGGTTTCCAGCCCCACATGCAAAAGCACTTCTGCACCGTTATCTGCTATCATAGAAATTGCATGTTTCGTGGGAAAAACAGAAAAAATTTTTCCATCACATGGTGCATACAGTTTCCCTTCTTCGGGAATAATTCCAATTCCTTTACCTAAAATGCCCGCACTGAATACTTCATCGTTTACCTCACTCATAGGAATTGCCCGCCCTTTCAACGGACTATAAAAATTCATACTTGCATCCACATCCTCTGTTTTTGTTTCGATTCGATTGTCTGCGGATTCTGTAGCAGAAGTCATTTCATCAGAATCTTTATAAATAATCAATGTAACGATAAAAGAAATTCCAAGCGCGAGCAAATAGCCTATAACAGCCCATACAAAGTTCATCGGATTATTTGCATCAAGATGTCGGGGAAGTCCCACAATACTTGTACTCATTGATGCATAGGATTTTACTCCGGCAATTCCCATTACCATTGCCGATATAAAACTACTAATCACAACACCTGTCATTGCTCGTTTATTAAGCATTGTCACTCCGTATAGAGCAGGTTCACTGATTCCAAAAAGCGCCGATAAAGAGGCGGAAAACGCAACCGTTTTCTGCGTTGTTTTTTTAGTTTTTATGGCAACCGCAAAACAAGCTCCGCATTCTGACAGATTGTGTGCCACCTTTGCCGGTGTATTTAACATATCATATCCGGGATTCGTGTACACGGATGCGACATATGGGATTAATGCCTTGTGCATACCTGTTATCGTCATAAATGGCAATGCCGCAGCAAGTATTGCAACAACTACCCATCCGACTGAATCATTTAAAGTTAATAATATGTTCGTAAAACCAGTTCCCAAATTATAGCCCAACGGCCCAAGAATCAGGAGTTCCAGCGGTATTGTAATTAAAAAACACGCTGCCGGCACTAAGATAACACGCAGTACTTTTGGACATATTTTTGTAAAATATTTTTCTATGAACGCCATCACAAATACAGATAAAATTGCAGGGAAAATCTGTGAACTGTAGCCCACATTGGGAATCGTCGCCCCAAATAACGTCATTCCGTTATCAATCAGCTTAGTCATTGACGGAAGCAGTGGAACAGCCGCAACAATGACCGCCAGCATCTGATTACATTTAAGTTTTGCCGCACATGTAAATGCAACCATAATGGGAAGGAAATAGAAGCAGGCGTCCCCAATTTGGTACAGGACTAAATAAGTGCTGGAATCTTTACTCATCCCAAAACAATAGGTAGCAACAGTAAGGATTGCTTTTACAATACCTCCACCCGTAATCACTGCAATCAACGGCTGAAATATACCAACCATAAAATCAATAAAGACATCCACTGGTTTCTGTTTAGCCTTTACATTAACCGTTTTTTCTTTACCGGAAAATGTACCGAGTTTCATTATCTCTTCATAAACTTCAATCACATTGTTTCCAATGATAACCTGACACTGTCCTTTCATGACGACTCCCATAACCCCATTGATCTTTTTCAGGGCCTCCAGGTTCGCCTTTGCCGGATCTGCTAATGAAAATCTAAGACGTGTGGAACAATGTTCAAAATGAGAGACATTTTTTTCGCCGCCAACATTCTTCAAAATTTCGGCTGCCATACTTTTGTAATCCATAAGAAATTTCCTCCTACTTTTTTTTGCACCGCTCTCCCCATTGCAGTGCATTTTTTATGTAATAAACTATACCCGAAAAATCGGCAAAAACACAAGAAACCTCTGTTTCTTCAGATCGTTATATTGTTTCAGATTCTATTTTTTTGTTTCACCGCAAGAAACTAAAAGTATATTGTGTAACATAATAAATACCACTAAATTTCAGATAAAATAAAAACAAAACGGAATTACAACTGTATGGATCATACTGTTGTAATTCCGTTATACACGCTACTCAATTTTCTATTTTACATTTTTATCATACAACTGTCTAAAATACAGTGTAGTAATCAAGTTAGCAGTAATTTCTTGGCTGATAGTTGTATCCTCCCCCTCATGTCCGGTTTTCGTATTAATAAGCCCATCAAGTTCCGCTGTCTTTTGTGCTGTAGGTTCTGATGTAATCATCCATATCTTGCTTCCCTTAGCTTTTTCCAGTTTCTCATCCTCTCTGAAATAAATCTTTAAATAGTCTCCTGAAACAGAAAAAATCACATACAATACATCTGGCTTAAGATTGTGCAGCAATTCTTTTTGGCGGGAATACCCGTTTAGTGCAATAATATCCGGTTTTACAGAACACAACTGATATTCCATTTCCATAGCAGTATTCCCAGACTGCATATTTCCCATAAAATAGATTGTAGCATACGTTCGCATGTCTGCAACCAGTTCCTGCACAGACTGCCTGAAGTCAGCATCATTCAAAAAAGATAGATTTTTATAGATGTAGTCCGTATAATTATCAAATAGATTATCAGAGGCCCCCTCAATCATAGCGGTAAACCTGCGACCGCGATTCGGAACATATCGCTTTAAATCCACACGAAAATCAAAAAAATTTTCATAGCCCAGAATCCGGCTGAACCTGCTAATACTTGGTTTCGAAACATTACATAATTTTGCCAGATATGTTGAGGACGTATGTTCCATGTTTCTGCGATTTTTTATTAATATTTTAGCAATCTGTGCATTCACTGAGTTTGGATCCTCAGATTCCAACACCCCCCAAAGTTTTACTATAAGCGGATTCCTAGCCATGCTCTCCTCTTACCCCCATTTTCATTTGCTGCCACCATTTCTTTATCTCTACATGATTCATTTTTACCCTTTATTCTACCCCAAATGAACGCATTTTTCAAGCATTGTCATAGCATCCACACCGGATCCAGTCAGAACCCTTATGTGGTTCCGCCTATTTATATACCATGCCCTCAACCTCCGCAAAACCGCAGACAGCGGCCGGCAGATTACCTGCCCGCCGCTGTGACGCTGTTTCCGGCCTTCCGGCCCTTATACTACTCCTGATCCATCAAGGAAACGTATCTCTGATCGTCAGCCTGCGGCTGCGACAATGTATAATTCCCGCACCACCCGGATATCCTCCGCCAACCGCTCCTCGGACACCCAGGCGTGGGGCTCGTACTCCAGCACGATTCTGGCGTCCGGCGTATACTTCCGGTAAAGCCCGGCCAGCGCCCGGTAGTCGATCACGCCGTCGTCCAGGCGGTTGTGGCAGTCCCGGACTCCGTCGTTGTTGTGGAAATGGTAGGCGTGAATCCGGCTTCCCCAGTCCGCCAGCATGGCCTCCAAATTCAGACCGGTGAGGCGGGCGTGTCCCACGTCGATGATGCCCGTCAGATCGGGCATATCCCGGTACAGACCGGCGTACTCCTCATTGTCGAACAACGGCTGGTCCGAGGCCGGAAGGGGCAGATTTTCCACCACGATCTCCACGCCAAATTCCCGGCCGATGTCCAGCACGGTCCGTATATTTTCCCGGCTCACGGCCTGGGCCCGGAAACGCTCCTCCTCGGTGACGCCCTTCTGGGTGTAGTGAAACACGATGTGCTTTACCTTGTATTTCGCAGCCAGACCGCAGACCCGCCGGTAGCTGTCCACCATGTGCTCATAGTCCGCCGTGCCTCTTGGGCTCGCCGCCTCCACGCCGATGTAGGGGCCGTGGAAGGTCAGGGGGCAGGTCAGGGCAGGCAGCAGCCGGTTCAGCCGATCCCAATAATCCTCGTCATGGGTGAAGGCGATCAGCTCCACCCCCAGCCAGTCCCGGCCCTGTCCGTCCACCCACCGGGCGATCTCCTCCATCTGGCCGAACCCTTTGATCAGGGAACTTACAAATATTGCCATTTCATTTCTCCTCTCAGGATAATTCCGCCGGATACCCGATGGACATGGTGGTCTCCCCGTCGAAGAAGTGCAGCTTCTCCGGCAGAATGTTCCAGTACACGTCCTCGCCCTTGGCGAACTCGTCCTCCGGCATGATGGAGATCAACTCCTCGCCGTCGATTTCCGTGTAAAAGCCCACGCGGTTTCCATAATTTTCCACATAGTGGATGTTCACCTTGACGCTGTAGGGGCCTTTCTCCCGGCTGAACACCACGTTCTCCGGCCGGATGCCCATTTTCAGGCTGCGGCCCTCCTTCTCGTGGATCTTGTTCTGCCACATTTCCGGCAGTTCCACCCGCTGATCGCCCAGCACCAGGTCCCGGCCGTCCATTTTCACGGTCAGAATGTTCATGGACGGGGAGCCGATGAATTTGGCCACGAAAATGTTGGCCGGGCGGTGGTATACGTTGTGGGGGGTGTCCAGCATCTGCAGGTCGCCGCCGTTTAACAGGGCGATGCGCTGGCCCACGGTCATGGCCTCGATCTGGTCGTGGGTCACATAGATGAAGGTCTGGCCGTACATCTCATGGATGCGCACCAGCTCCTTTCTGGCCTGGCCCCGCAGCTGGGCGTCCAGGTTGGAAAGGGGCTCGTCCAGCAGGAAAAAGTCCGAGCGCTTCACAATGGCTCTGGCCAATGCCACCCGCTGGCGCTGGCCGCCGGAGAGCTCCTTGGGGTAGCGGCCCTCCAGGCCGGTCAGATTTAAAATGTCGATGGCTTCCTTCACCCGCTGCCGGATCACGTCCTTTTTCTCCTTGTGAATCCGCAGGCCGTAGCCCACATTTTCCTCGATGGTCATGTGGGGGTACAGGGCGTAGTTCTGGAACACCATAGCGATATCCCGGTCCCCGCTGTCCACGTCGTTGGCCAGCTTCCCGTTCAAGTACAGGTTGCCGGTGGTGATGGTCTCCAGGCCGCTGATCATCCGCAGAATGGTGGATTTGCCGCAGCCCGAGGGCCCCAACAGGATCAGGCGCTCCCCCTTCTCGATGCTTAAATTCAGGTTGTTGATGATTTTCGTCTTACCGAACGATTTGCTCACATTTTCAAAACGAATGCTGTCCATAGCGCTTCACTCCTTCTATCCTTTGATTCCCGACTGTGCGAATGTGTTGATGATGTATTTCTGGCATACGGAATAGATGCCGAGGGGCAGCAGCATGGTCAGAACGGAAATGGCCATGGCCACCGGTATATCCGTGCCGCCCTCCGCGCTGACGAACATCTGCAGCGCCAGGGACAGGGTGTAGTTCTCCGTGGATTTTAAGATCAGGGAGGGCCACACGTACTCGTTCCAGGAGTTGATGAAGAAAATGATCCCGATGGACAGGATGGCCGGCTTCACCATGGGCACCACGATGGTCCGCAGGATGTTGGTGTGGCTGGCCTTCTCCAGCTTCGCCACTTCCACCAGGGACTTGGGGATTCCCCTCATGTGCTGACGCAGCAGGAAAATGCCGGTGGCGTCCGCCAGCTGTGGCAGGGCCACGCCCAGGATATTGTCCCTGAGGCCGATTTTGGAGATGGTGATAAAGTTGGGGATCATGGTCACGGTGAAGGGGATGAAAATGGTGCTCACCAGGATGAAATACATGAAATTCTTCCCCTTGTATTCAAAAAACACAAAGCTGTAGGCGGCCAGCACGCCGGTGATCAGCTTGAAGGCCGTCACGATGCTGGCGATGATAAAGGTGTTGGCCGTGATCTTCACAAAGGGGATTTTCTGCAGCACGTTGGCGTAGGCCGCGGTGGTGAATTCCTTCGGGATCAGGGACGAGCTGTTGAACGCCTCGTTCAACGTCTTAAAGGACGTGGACAGGGCGAAAAATATGGGGTAAAGGGACAAAAATACGATCAGGATCAGCACTCCGTGCCAGATCATTTCCGTTCTCCGCTCAGTTTTCATAGTAGACTCCCTTCTCCACATATTTGAATTCCAGGTACAGCAGGATCAGGAAAATCACCATGGTCATAATGGACAGGGCCGAAGCCTTTCCCGTATTGTAGAAGGTGAACGCCTCCTGATACACCCCGTAAATGATGTTGGAGCTTGCGTTATTTGGCCCGCCCTGGGTCAGCACCTTGATGGGCGTGAACACGTACTGCATGCCCTGGACAATGCTGATGATCAGCACGTAGATGGCCGTGGACGAGGTCAGCGGCATCACGATGCCGGTGAAGATTTTGGTGTGGCTGGTCTTTTCCAGCTTGGCCGCCTCGATCAGCTCGTCGGAGACGCTGCTCATGCCCGAGAGCAGCACCAGGAAATTGTAGCCGAAGCTCTTGAGCACCGCCACCAGAGCGATGACGAAGATCACCAGGCCTTTGGTCTTGGACCAGGTTGGCATTGTAATTCCAAATTTTCCCATAATCCCGCTGACCGGCCCGGAGATGGGATTGAAAATCCACTGGAGCACGATTGCGCCCACTACCAGGGAGATCAGGCTGGGGATAAACAGCAGGGTCTTGTAGATGCTCTTGCCCTTTTTCATCACAAAGGTGTTTACATAGGACAGGATATAGGGGATTGCGAAAATCAGAATCACCAGAATGGCGATGTAAAACAGGGTGTTGGCAACGATCTGGATGGTCACCTCGTCCTGTACGATGCTGGCGTAATTTTTAAAGCCCACGAACTTCTTGGTGGGAGCCACCATGTTCCACTTTAAAAAGCTCAAGTATACGGTGTAGGCCAGGGGCCAGAACATGAACACCACGAACGCAAAGGTCGCCGGAAACAGGAACAGCCATGCGATGATGTGGTCCCGCTTCCTGCGGTTCATCCGTTTTCCCTCCATAGGGTCTTTCTCCTCTCTTGGCCGGAAGAGGGAAGACCCGCTGTCTTCCCTCCTCCCGATTGATGGTATGTCTTACTGCTCTTCCAGCATTTTGTTCAGAGCGTCCTGAGCGGATTTAAGCGCGACCTCCGGGGTCTCGGTGCCGTCCAGAATCTTGTCTCTGGTGTCGGCGAACATCTGCTCCGCCTGGGTTCCCATGTCGCCGGGGTAAGCGGCCCAGGGCTGTAAATACTGCATTTCCTCAAAAGCTACGCCTAAAAGCACGTCGTCCTTGATGTGGGCCTGCAGGCCGTTGGGATCCTCCGCCACGTCCTGTCTGGGCGGCAGATAACCGGTGTTTAAGGTCCACTTGGAGAGCCACTCCGGCTGCATAATGAACATTAAGAACTCCATTGCCGCTTTCTGCTCCTCGGGCGTCTGGGCGGTGATCGGAATAAAGTTTCCGCCGGTGGGAAGGCGTTTTTCCTTGCCCTCAAAGCCGGGGAACTCGGCGCCCTTGACGTCGAACTGGGCGGCCTGGGTGATGGTGCCGATCTTGGCGCTGGAAACGCAGGCGATGCCCACCTTGCCGTTACAGAAGGCCTGGATGCCCTCATCGGCTGTGATATGTAATCCGCTCTTGTCCGTCAGCACCATGTCGGCCAGAATCTGGTAAGCCTCGATGCCCTCGGGGGTGGCGAATGCCGCCTTGCCGTCCTGAAGCATGTTGGCGCCGTTGCTCTCTAAAAGTCCCTGCACCGCCCAGTTGTCGGCGTACTCCTGCATGTAGAAGCCGTACTCGCCGGTCTTGTCCGTGATCTGCTTGGCGTACTCGCGGATGTCGTCCCAGGTCTCCGGTCCCTTGGCCGGGTCCAGACCCGCCTTCTCAAACAGCTCCGGGTTGTAGCAGATGATGGGGGCGCTGATGCAGAAGGGCATTCCGATCTGCTTTCCGTCCACCTGGGCCAGACTCATCACGTTGTCCAGGAAGGTGTTTTTCAAATAGTCCTTGTCCTCGGGCAGATACTGATCCAGCACATCCTGGGGGCTGACGTAGTTGAAGTTTGCCGCGAAATATTTGATGTAGTTGTAGCCGATCATACACAGGGACGGGGGATTTCCGGCCGCCACCTCAGCCTGTAAGTTCTGCATCAGGCCCGGGTACATGTCGGGGTTGTAGACCTCTTTCACCACGATGTCCGGGTGGGTCTTGTTGAACTCCTCCACCATCTCCTTGATCACCGGCGCTCCAAAGTTCTCAGAGTACACGTGCCAGAAGGTGATCTCCACCGGCTCGCCCGACGCCTCGGTCTGGGCCTCGCTGCCCGCGGGAGCGCTCTCCTTGCCGCCGCAGCCGGTCAGGGCCGTTGCCGTCATCGCCGCCGCAAGTCCCGCGGCCGCCAGCTTTTTCCATATCTTTCTCATAAACATCCTCCTTTGGTTTTGTTGGTTCTGTTTGTGTCATAAACCTATGATACAACAGGACCGCGGCCTTGAACATGCGGTAATCCGGCACTTTTGTGTGGAATTTAGCACATTTTTTGCATATAATCGCTAATTTTACATGGGGTTTGGTTGGATTTTACATGAATTTTACTAATTTTTTAACGAAGTTGAGAAGGAGCGTGTTATTTCGATTGACTTGTCTACCCGGGAGAAATTTTTCGCAAATAATTGACATAGTTTCCGTTTGTGAATATAATAATAGTACAAGACAGGCAACGGCGTGTGTCTGTCGAAGCGCTGAAGTGAGGGAGTGTGCCGGTAAGCATTGCCTTATGGAGCTTTCAGGAGGGGTTGTGTAGCGATACCTCAAACCGGCTCAGGCTGAAAAGCCGAAAGAAAATACTCCGAAATGTCCTGCCGCAAGGCGGGACATTTTCGTTGGATGCAATAGACCGCTGGCGCAGCCTGCAGGCGATTGTGATACGAAAGAGGATTATCAATGGATTTACTACAAGAGTGCGCGGCTTCCTTCAAACGGCTGCTACCCTATCAATATCATTTTACCATCGGGCGTAAAGGGAAAATGCTGGCTTTTACGCTGGATTTTGATGAGGCCGACTTTCATCATTTGGCCGGGCTGCATAAGCTTAGGGACAACGTCCATTTCCTAACTGGAAAGAGGGCGGATATTTTCAATGGTATTCTTGCCGGGAAACTTACTTATGCTCAGGTGGAACAGAGCGCATATTTTTCAGAAATGGCTCCCCGGCTTGCTCCATTGGTTGAACTGGAAGCCTTTTTAGACAGTAATGAAATTGTGTTCCGCTTCAATGAAAAAATGCAGAAGTTCTCTCTGATTAAAGCAGATTATCTGTTGGAAAATCAATATCAGGGCAATGATGTCTATTTATTTCTTGCGCAAAGGGCCAGCGCCCAAACCCAAGTATGCCGCAGCTTTTTCCCAAAACAAAAACTTGACTATACTTCCGGTCAGCCACGCTACACATTACTGAAAAAAGAGAAAGTCAACACCCTGACTGGCACGGTCACGATCCAGTATGACCGCCTGACGCCCAAAAGCTAGCACCGTGTCAATGAATGGCGCGGTGCTGTTTTGACCGGAATGATTGGTGATATATGCTTTCATCTGCCAGGCAGCAAGTCAGGCCCTCCTCCCGGCCTCACCCATAATACCGCAACAACACCATCGTACGGTCCAACTCCTGCCCGCGCCCCTCAGAGAACCGCTCCAGGTCATTTTGCAGCCCGTCCGCGATTCCTTTCAGGGAAATCTCCCGTTTTACCAGTTCGTCCAGATATTGTTTCAAATAGGTTTCCGTGTACACGTTCCCCTTTATATCCTCGGCCCGTACCACGCCGCCGGTATAAAGAAACAGCATGTCCCCCTGAACCAGCTGCAACTCCTGCTGCCAGTAAGGCACGTTTTCCATGCTGGCCAATGCGAAACACGGCCTGCTTTTCAGGGGCGTGAAGTCCTGCCCGGAAGCTTTCCACAACGGTTCCTCGTGGCCTCCGTTCACATACTCCATCAGACCCGTGCGCAGGTTGAGGATGCCTAAGAACACGGACACGGTCAGCGCCCCGCGGTTCTGTCCGGCCAGGCGGTTGTTGGTCTCCGCCAGGATACGGGACGGGCTGTAGCCCAGCTTGGCATAATTCTTGATGTGGGTCATGGCGATCACACCCCATACTCCTGCGCCTGTTCGGGCTCTCCGAAGCTGCAAATCCTTTGACCCGAGGAGATCGTTTCCTCCTCATCCGCTCATCCCAAGATGGGTCCATTAAGATACTCTTGTCATCCCCTCGTGTGCAATCTCCAGTGTCTCGATCGCCACCTCCGAGGAGGTCGCATTAAAATCAGACGCCGTGTATTTGGTTGGCCACGCGTTGATCACCTGCCAGGATGCCGCAGGGTTTTCCTCCTCATCCAGCAGCGTAATGGTGATGGTCTTTCTCTGAACCGCCCCGCTGACGCCCTCCGCAATCCACTCGTAAAACACCATGTAATCCGCCAGGCCCTGTTTCAGGGTAATATTGCCGTATTTTTTCAGACCCGGAATCTTCATCGGCGTCTGAACCATATCGCCCTCCCGATACTCCATCACATCGACCGGGGCGTCAAACCCGGTCACCTCGGAAAAACCTCCCGCTTTCAGGCCGTCTATCTCAACCTTATATCTAAAACGTCCATGTGGATACGCCATTTATCGTTCACTCCTTCCTTCTACTCTACCGCTTCGCTGGTCTTCTGGGTGATTCGGAAGATCACAAATTCAGCAGGCTTCACGGGAGCAACGCCAATCACACAGATCAGATGGCCGTTGTCAATGTCGTCCTGACTCATGGTCTCCCTGCCCACACTCACATAGAAGGCCTCCTCAGGAGTGGCCCCCGCCAGCGAACCGCCCCGCCACAGGCCGGCCAGGAACACGCTGATCGTCCTCTGCACGCGCACCCACAGCGTCTCGTCATTTGGCTCAAATACGACCCAGCTCGTGTTGGTCTTGATGGACTCTTCAATGAAAATGAACAGGCGGCGGACATTGATATATTTCCACAGGGGATTGCTGCTTGCGGTTCTCGCCCCCCAAACCCGGATTCCCTGTCCTGGAAACGCCCGGATCAGGTTTACGCCCTTGGGGTTTAAGATATCCTGTTCGCCCTTGTTGAACTGACAGTCCAGACCCACGCAGGCTCTCACCACCTCATTGGCCGGAGCCTTGTGAACCCCTCTTGTGTTATCAGTTCTTGCATATATTCCCATTATTGCCCCAGAAGGAGGAATCATGATATTTTTCTTGTCCAGCGGGTCGAATACCATCAGCCAGGGATGGTACAGAGCCGCGTAGGTGGAATCGAATATATCCCTGTGGGCGATGATATCGCTTACCTTTTTGGCCTCCCTCGGCATATCCAGCACCGCAAACCGGCTGGCAAGATTTTCGCAGTGCGCCACCAGGGTCAACTGCACATTGGGGTCCGTCACTCCCGGAACCGCCATAATGGACACCACGTCGTTGTCGATAAAGGACTGGATGCCGGTGCGGGCGCCCGCGCCGTTGTCCACCCCGATGAAATCGGCCGCCGAGAGGGAGGAAACCGAACCGTTGCTTCCTCCCTCAAAGGTCACAGAACGTCCCATAATCTCGGTGATTGGAACCTCTGCCTCCCCGCCGTCCCAGGAAACCGCCACCAGATCGGATTTGGCCATCTTCTTACCAATATAGTTCACCTCGTTGATGTTGAGGGACACGTTCTCATATGTTTCCATGATATCCTCGTATCTCACCTCAATCAAAGCCTCGCAGGTGGTGATGACCTGGAGCGGCACCAGATTCGTGTCCACAATGGAGGCGGGAATCTCGTGCTCAAAAGAAAGCATGTTGTCCCGGCTCTTTACAACTCTGGTGTAGGCCGTTCCCTCCCCATCGGGATAGGCCACCACGTCGCCCGGATGAAAGCCCACGCTGCTTTTCACTCTGTAGGTTCCGTTCTCCACCTTCAGTACCTGAGTCTTGGCCTTGCTGGAAGGACGGATGGAGATGGTAATATCATTTCCCCAGAGCCCTGGGTTACGGGCGGTAAAGGAAACACCCCCGGCCGCGCCCTGCGCATGTTTGGCATCCCTTGGCGCCACCCGCATCACAAAACAGCGCGACCCGCCGTTCGCAAAAAACGACTCCACCGCATTGGCGAGGAACCGGTACCCGCCGAACTCATGATCGGATAAATATCCCCCATAGATTCTCTTAAAATCGGAAAAATTGTTCACCAGCTGCGGAAGCCCCACAACCGGTCCCCGCTCCGCCAGTCCTACAAATCCGGCTGTGCTGGTCCCAACGCCCTCCATCGGTTTTGCCCCGGATTCAAATTCTTCCACATATACGCCTGGTGATAAATATTCTGCCATATATTCCTAGCTTCATTTTCTGCCATGCCCAATGAAACCAGATCCCTCCTCTCTTTTGTGAAGCCTAGAATATCATTATACAGCATATCTCTATACATTGTAATAAACACGGCAAAGAATATCCGGCTTTATTGTTTTTTCCCGCCTTCCTGCTGCATTTCTGGTAAAATGTCTCCAATACAGAGCCGGGAGGTCCGTCCAAGTCCTTGGTACATACCTTCTCAAAGGCTTCATACTGCCGTTTCATCCGGCGGTATTCCCCCAGGGGATTTTTAATTCATTTTTGCCATTCACTGCCTGGCCTCCGACACCCCCATCACCTCCCACCGGTAATTCTCATAAGCCTGCCGCAGCGCCATGGACGCGCTCTCCCAGGCCGCCTGTTTTTCCAGGTAGGAAGCTTCCCCCTCCAGATATTCGGTGTTTGTCAGCATTCCGGCGCTCTGCTTGTTTTGCAGGGAGTTGTAGATCATCTGCGCGCTCTCCCAGGAGGCCGCGGCCCCCTCGTAGGCTGTGCGCTTCTCCACCACCGTCTGGTACAGGGAATTTAAGTCCGCTTCCGCCTCGCCCTCGGCCTGGTTCACCTGCTTTTCCCGGCGGTTCTGGGCCGCGGTTCCCACCGCCTTTGCGTGGCGGGCGCTGAGCACGGAACTGTTGTTGCCCAGAGCCTTGTTCCGGTCCGCCTCCACATCGATGGCGGCCACGGCCTCCAAATCCGGCGCGGGAACGGCTCCGATCTCCACCTGGGCCCCCGGCTCCATACCCAGCAGAAGCAGAAGATCGGCCTTCAGCTGGGCAGCCTGTTCCTCCATGGAGGCCGCCGCATTGCGCGCATTTGTCAAACGCTGCTCGGCCGCCTGCACGTCCGCCAGGGTCGCCGAACCGATGGAATACCGGGCTTTGACGGCCTCCCAGGAGGCCAGGGCCGCCTCCGCGGATTTGGCCTTTGCCCGGGCGTTTACCGCCATCTGGTTGTAGGAGTTCATCAGCGCCTGGGCGGCCATGGTCAGGGAGTCGGCCTCCTTCTCCAGGGAGCGGGTGTTTTTCTCCCCTGTCATCTTGTCAATCTGTTTATACATGTTTCGGGCGGAGCTCTTCAGCATAGCCGCGTTGGAGGCGTAAAGGGACGAGGCGGCGGCGTCCGAATCCTTCATATCCTCCGCTTTGCTCTCCATGTCCCACTGCTCCCATTTAAAGGCATCCCGCATGTCCTGGTAGGTCTGCACGTTGTCGTTGTAGTCGTCTATCTTTTCCTTTAACCCCGGATTTCCGGCCTTCAGCAGCTCCCGCAGGTCCTGGTACTGGATCACCCGCGTCCCTGTTTTTGCCCCTGTTTCCGCCCCTGTTTCCACCTCTATTTCCGCCCCTGTCTCCGCCCCCAAGGCGGTATTCGCCCCGCCGATCGACAGCGCAGAGCAGAGCAGAACCATCAGGGCCGCGGTCACTGTCACTGCCGCTGCCCTACTGCGCGGTTTCCGACCGCCGCGTACCGGGCCTTCCGTTCCCTCGTACCGCAGGCATTTTTGCCCGCTCACATTCCATTTCATCCGTCCACCTCCCCGTCAGGACCCGGCCAGGCCGTTCACAGCCCAGTCGTAATCCACCTGGGCATTCAGCAGGTCCAGCTGTTTGGTCTTAACCGAAGTCTCCGCCACGGCGTAGGACATCTGCTGCTTCTGGTACGCGTTGGGGGTAATGGTCCCGGCCGCCATTTTCGTCTCCGCCGCCCGCATATTGTCCTGTTCCAGGGCAAACGCCTGCAGCGCCTGGTCGTAATTGTCCTTCGCCAGCAGCAGATTCCGGTAGGAGTTCTTGATGCCGTTGGCCGCGGACTCCCGCTGGCTCTTTAAGGACTGCTCCAGTTTGTCTCTGGTGGAGCCGTAGGCTGCGTTGGCCAGCTGCTTTTGCAGGATTTTCAGGCTGTAGCTGTTCGCAAGCCCCCGCTCCACATCCGCCTCCGGGTCGATGGCCAAGATCCGGTCCAGCTCCGGTTCCGGGAGCGGCCCGATCTCCACCGCGGCCCCGTAGGTCCAGCCCAGCATCAGGCACAGGCTCTCCTTCGTCTTGTCAACTCCGCTCTGGGCGGAAATGATGGAGGCCTGGGCCGAATCCACCGCGTCCCGGGCGGTCAAAAGCTCAGACTGGACGGACATACCCGCGGCCAGTTTGGTATTCACGGATTGCAGGGACAGCTCCGCCTGCTGTTTGGACGCGTTTAAACTGTCCAGACTGTAGACCTGCTTCCAGTAGCTGATCATCTGCTCCTGGGCGCTCTTCACCAGACCCGCCTCTGTCTTGTCGTAGCCCAGCTTCTTGATCTCCCCGTCGTCCACGTTGTCGTCGCCCTTTTCCATCAGGTTGTCGGCCTGGACCTTGCTGCTCAGATAGGAGCTCAAACGGCTGGCGAACCCGGCCTCGTCCGGGTCCGGGTAATCCAGATTATTTAAAATGTCCTGGGCCGCCTCGTAATAGTCGTCGGAAATATCGTCCTTATCCTGATCCCGGTAATCCTTGTACTCGATCTGATTCTGGATCACCGTGTTGTTGTACTCGTGAACCAGGTCGGCGATCTCCCCGAACTCCAGCTTGTCGTCCCGCAGGGAAGCCCATTTCTCCGCCGTGTAGGCGAACTCCGGGCTGCCGGCCAGGGCGGTTAAGGGCAGGGCCGTTCCGGTTCCCGCGCCCAATCCCGTTCCCATTGCCAGGGCCAGGCAGACCGCGCTTATTCTTTTTTGCCTCATAGGGGGTACCTCCTTACAGATCCAGCACGACGCGTTTACGGTCGCCGTTCATCAGCGCATAGTAGACCGGCAGCAAAAACAGCGCGACCAGTATGCCGGCGCTGAGTCCGCCGATATTTACCACCGCCAGTCCCTGGGTGGTGGAGCCGCTGCTTCCCATCGCCAGAGCCATAGGGATCATGGACAGAATGGTGGTCAGGCTGGTCATCAGGATGGGCCGCAGCCTGGTGGCCCCCGCCTCGATCAGGGACGTTTTTAAGTCCATGGTCATGCGGTACTGGTTCACCGTGTCCACGTAGAGGATGCCGTTGTTTACCACCGTCCCGATCAGAATCAGGAATCCCAGCAGGGACGTCATGCTGATGGTAACGCCCGTCAGCTTCAGCAGCCCGAAGGAGCCCACCAGGCTGAAGGGAATGGTAGTCATGACCATGAAGGAGAATTTCGGCGACTCGAACTGCGCCGACATCACCACAAATACCATGAATACCGCAATGGCGATGGCCCGGTACAGGGCGGAAAATTCCTCCTGCATCATCCGGTCCATTGAGTTCACGCCCGTGGTGATGGTGCCCGTCAGGTTGGGACTGATCACCTCGCTGTCGATGGCCGCCTTGACATTTCCCTGGGTATAATCGGCGGTGATGGTGATCTCGTAGGACTTATCCGTCTTGGAAATGGAAGACGGGCTGTCCTTGAAATAAATCTCCGCCACATCCTCCAGCGCCACATAACCGCCGGAGGGTTTGGTGAGGATAATGCCCTTTAACTGATCGATGGTCCGGTACTCGTCCTCGGGATACTCTACCATCACGCTGACCTCCTGGCCGTCCACCTTCAGGGTGGTGGCCTCCACGCCGCTTAACATCTGCTTTACCATGGAGCCGATGCGGGACGCGCTCAGGCCCTCGGCCGCCGCCATTACCGGGTCCACCTTCACCGTGACGATGGGCGCGGTATTCTCGATGCTGGAGTGCACGTTGATCACGTCGTCCCGGTCCGTCATTTCCTTCACAATCTTGTCGCTGACCTCCTTGAGCTCATCGTACTGGGTGCCGTGAAGGATCACCTGGTAGTCGGTTCTGCGCCGCATGAAACTCATGGAGCTGGACGCCTCCACCGTGATGGTGCAGTTATCGATGTCCGCCATCTCCTTTTTCCACTTATCCGCCACATCGTCCGTGGACATATCCCGGTCGTCCCTCAGATAACCGGTAATGGTGCCGCTGTTGTTATTGTAGCGCAGCATGTAGGACTCCACGTTGGGATCCGCCTTCACCACCGCCTCGGCCCGGTTTAACATATCCTCGGCCTGCTCGGAAAGGATACCCGGCCTGGTCTCGATGGTGACGCTGACCGTACCCGTGTCGTCCGCGGTCATCAGCTCGGATTCCATACCGCTTGCCAGAATCACCGTGACCACCACGATCACCACCGATACCCCCATGACGATCAGGCGGTGTCCCAGCAATTTTCCCATAATTTTCCGGTACAGGTTCTGCATGTGCACCACCGGCCGGTTCATGGGCGCCCGCTCCGTCTCCTTCGGCTTATACATCAGGTAACACAGGGGCACCACCGTCATGGCCGAAAGCAGGGACGACATCATACAGAACACGATGGTGTAGCCCATGGGTTTGAACATCTGACCGGTCATACCCTGCAAAAATGCCAGCGGAATGAACACCACGCAGGTGGTCACCGTGGAACCCAGAATGGACTGCACCACGATGCCGGTTCCGCCGAGAGCCGCCTTGGCGTAGCCTAAAAGCCCCCGGTCCTCAGAGTCCGCCGTGGCCCGGAAACAGCTTTCCAGCACCACGATGGAATTATCCACCATCATGCCCACGCCCAGCACCAGGGCACTCATGGTGATAACGTTCAGGGAAAAGCCCGCCGACGTCATCAGAATCATGGACAGCAGAATGGAGGTGGGAATAGAGCTGCCCACGATCAGGGATGCCTTGTAATCCCCGAAGAAAATGAAAATGATCGCCATGGAGATCACCACGGCCAGCACCATGGTGACCGCCACGTCCTGGAGGGAGCTTAAAATCGTGTCCGCCGTATCCCGGGCCACGGTGATGGTCAGCCCATCGTCCGCCGCTTCCAGGGAGGCCACCGCCTTCTGAACCGCCTTGGACACCTCCATGGCCGTGCTGCTCTGCTGCTTTTTAATGGAAATGGAAATAGTTTCCTGGCCGTTGTAGCGGGAAATGCTGCCGCGGCTCTTCTCTGCCTCATAGATGCTGGCAATGTCCTCCAAATAGACGATTTTGCCCGATCCCGTGGTGATGGGAACCCGCTTCAGATCGTCCAGGGTGTCGTTCTCCATGGAGGTGGACACGGACAATTCCAGATTTCCGGCCACCGTGTCGCCTGAAGGGTAGGCCAGGCTGGCCGCGGACAGCGCCGATGTGATCTGGTCCACCGTCACCTTGTACTGGGCCATTTTCTCCGATTGCAGCTCGATCCGTATGTACTCCGAGGAACCGCCCATGGCCTCCACATCCGCCACGGAGGAGATTTTCTTGAGCTCGGGCACCACCTTCTGATCCACGTAATCGTAGAGGCTCGGCTCGCTGTCGTGAGCCACGGTGAGCGACATGGTGGTAGCGGAATTGTTGTTCATCTCCATCACCGAGGTCTCCACATCGTCCGGCAGCCTGCGCTCCAGACTGTCCATCTTCTTTTTCAGGTTCTCATAGGCCTCATCCATGTCCGTGCCGTAATCGTATTCCAGCATCACCATGGCCCGGCCCTCCGAGGAGGAGGAGCTCATGCTCTTCACACCCTCCAGGGTGCTGACCTCGTCCTCAATGGGCTCCGTCACCAGCTCGCACACGTCCTCCGGGCCCGCCCCGGAATAGGGGGCCATGATGATCAGCATGGGCTGGTCCGTCTCCGGCATCCGCTCCAGAGTGGCGGAAAAGACTGAGGAAATACCGAACACCAGCAGGCACAGCAGCGCCATGACCGTAGCCACGGGCCGCTTCAGCACAAATTTTGTGATTCCCATATGTCAGTCCCCCCTACCGCGCCTGGGCACTCTGGCTGCCCGCGCCGCCCTCACCCTGGCCGCCTGCGCCTCCTGCCGGCCCCGTTTCCGGTCCGGTTGCCTCGCCTGCGGGCTGACCGGCCGCATCGCCTGCGCCGCCTGCCCCCTTCAGCTCCACCTTCGCCCCCTCATACAAATCGGAACTCCAGGTGCTGATCACCAGATCGTCCATATTTAAACCGCCCAAAATCTCGGCGTTCTGGGAGTCGTAGATTCCCACCTCCACGGCAGTCCGCTCCACCTCGCCGTCCCGGTAGAGGTACACATAACCGTCTCCGTTGCTGTAGTAGATGGCGTCCACGGGCACCAGCATGGCGTTTTCCGTGCGGTCCGTCACCAGGCTCAGCTTGACCGTGCTGCCCGTGGGAATTGCGTCCGCGCCCTCCAGCTGGGCCTTCACCTTAAACAGTCCGGTATCCGCGTCCACCATGGCGCTGATTTCGCTGACATACGCCTTGTAGGCCGTTCCGTTTTTCGTGATGTCCAGCTGGTCCCCCACGGTGATGTTGGCCATCATCCGCTCCGTCACATAGAAGGACACCCGCTTGTCACCCTCGCCTGCGATCACGCAGAGCTGGGTGGACTGGCCCACGCTGTCGTGCACCTCGATGTCGCAGCTCTCCACCCGGCCGCCAATGGGCGCAGTCACGGTGCTGTACTCCACCTGCCGGTCGTAGGCCAATTTGGCGGACTCGTACTGTAACTGGGCAGACTTGGCCTTGTTGCTGTACTGCTCATAGTCCTGGGCCGACAGATCGCCGCTGGCATAAAGAATCTGCATACGGTTTAAATTGCTCCTGGCCTCGGACAGGGACACCTCCGCCGCGTCCAGGGAATTTCTGGCAGTCTCCACCTGTTTGGTATCGATCTCGCAGAGTACCTGCCCGGCCGTCACCGTGTCCCCGGCCTTCACCATCACCGCGGTCACGTCCCCCGAGGCCTTGGCGTACACGTAAACCACATCCGCCGGTTCCACCGTGCCGGTGAGACCCGAGGTCAGACGGATATCTCCTCTGGTGGGATTCACCGCTTTCACCACCGGCACATTGGCCGACATGGCTCCTCCCCGGGGCCCTCCCGCGGGACCGCCTGCGGCCTTATCCTTTCCTCCTCCCAGCAACAGAACAGCGGCAGCCACAGCTACCAGCGCTGCGCCGCCGATTATCATCGCCTTTTTCCTTCTCATACTCCTGATCTCCTTACTCCGGCCCGCCAGAACCGCGCACCGGCTTCATTTTAACTCTCCCATGAATTTTAAGACTGCAACATGAATTCAACATAAACAAACCGTTAAGTTTGAAAAATTAATTGTGAAGATTCTGTGTTTTATTCACCTTCATTTAATATTTTGGTGTTATATTACTATTGCATCTGTTCTGGAGAAAATGCCGGGGTACTGTTCCGTTTCCGGCGCTCCCGCGGTTTACGACAGGAGGCTTTATAATGTTTCAGATATTAATTGTGGAAGACGATAAGAATACAAGAAAATTGATGGAAGCGGTGCTGAAGGAAAACGGATATTATCCGATTCCGGCTAAGGACGGCATGGAAGCGCTGAGGCTGTTGGACACCTGCCACATAGACCTGGTGATCATGGATATCATGCTGCCCGGCCTGGACGGCTACGAGCTGACCAGACAGCTGCGGGAGACGCATTTCAGCCTTCCCATTCTCATGGTCACCGCCAAACAGCTGCCCGAGGACAAGAAAAAGGGCTTCATCGTGGGCACCGACGACTACATGATCAAGCCGGTGAACGAGGAGGAAATGATTCTGCGCATTAAAGCGCTGCTGCGCCGGGCGCAGATCGTAAACGAACACCGGATCACCTTAGGGCCGGTGGTGCTGGACTACGACGCCCTGACCGTTTCCCGTGGCGGCGAAGTACAGACCCTTCCCCGGAAAGAATTTTACCTGCTGTACAAGCTTCTCTCCTATCCGGGCAAGATTTTCACCCGGGTCCAGCTGATGGACGAAATCTGGGGCATGGAGTCCGAGTCCGACGACAACACCATCAACGTGCACGTCAACCGGCTTCGCAGGCGCTTCGAAGGTTACCCCGAGTTCTCCATTGAGACCATCCGCGGCCTGGGCTACAAGGCGGTGAAAAACATATGAAAAAGCGTCGCGGCTTAAAACCGCTCCACAACATTACCTTAGGGATCACCCTGTTCATTTTCCTGATCCTGCTGACCGTGATGACCCTCCAGGGCCTGCTAATGTACCTGTATCTGAGGATTCTGTACCGGGCCGACGTGCCCATTCCCCAGTTCTGGCGCCCCATCCCCCTGCTGCTGCTCACCAGCCTGCTGGCGGGCGTTGTGCTCACCGTGATCGCCAGCCGCGTTCCCTTAAAGCCCGTGCGCCAGCTGATCGCGGCCATCAACGAGCTGGCCGACGGCAATTTCCACGTGCGCATCCACCTGGATCTGACCCAGGAGTTCGTAAAGCTGTCCGAGAGCTTCAACCGCATGGCCCAGGAACTGGAAAATACCGAGCTTTTGCGCTCGGATTTCATCAACAACTTTTCCCACGAGTTCAAGACGCCCATTGTGTCCCTGCGCGGCTTCGCCAAGATTTTAAAAAGCGACACCCTGACCCGGGAGGAACGGGACGAATATCTGGATATCATTATCAGCGAGTCCAACCGCCTGGCCCAGCTGGCCACCAACGTGCTGAACCTGTCCAAGGTGGAGAACACCAGCATTCTCACCGATGTCAGCGCCTTTGAACTGAGCGAGGAAATCCGCCAGGCCATCCTGCTGCTGGAGACCAAGTGGCAGAAAAAGGAGTTGGAATGGATCCTGGAGCTGGACGAACTCATTTATTCCGGGAATAAAGACCTGCTAAACCAGATGTGGATCAACCTGATCGACAACGCGGTCAAGTTCTCGCCTCAGGGTGGAAAAGTCAAGATCAAGCTCCACTCCGACGGCCCCCAGGTAATATTTCAGATTTGGGACAACGGCTGCGGCATGGACCAGGAGATGATGGACCACATTTTCGACCGCTTCTACCAGGGCGATCTGTCCCACACCGCGGAGGGCAACGGCATCGGACTCACGGTAGTCAAACGCATCGCCGAGCTCCACGGCGGCTCTGTTTTTGTCTATAGCGAGCCGGGTATCGGGACCAATTTCAAGGTGATTCTTCCGGTACAGCCGTGAAGCTTAATTATGCCACGGATGGCGGACTCTTCGGAGTCCGTTTTTCTGTTTTGGGGACGCAGAAAAGGAGCTGCTGCTCCAGTAGATTATTGATCTGCTTTTGCAACAACCCCATATATGGTTACGTTCCATTATGATAAATCAAGAGTAATACCGACATTACTTATTATCTATAAACATATCATTTTTTGTCAGGAGGTATACACAGTATTGATTCATACTGACCCCCTCCCGTCTGGAATGCTCTGTCAGCTGACGGTGCAATGATTTTGGAAGGCGCAATTTAAACTGTCCAGAATATTTTTCCAAATCATCCGGTTCTGGAATCTCACAGCCTGTCTCCACCGCTGCCTCCAGCCATGCCAGTTTTGCATCCTTCGCATTTGCTATCGCCGCTTCGATTGTATCCGCGCAGGTAATACACCCATTTAAATCGGGGTACGACACCACATAACCTCCCTCTGATATATCCTCCACGATTTCCATTCTGTAGGGAAGTTTCATATACTCATCTATCGTCCTCATGATTGATCGCCTCACTTTCCACAACCTCTTTTACCATCTGGATATATACTTTCTTTATCGGCTCATGCTTTGGTATCGTGATTGGCATACAGCCAGGTTTACGAAATGTATAATGGCTACTGCCACCCTTCGGCGCCCTCATCTCATATCCGTAGGATTCCAGAATACGGCGCAGTTCCTCGAATCGTAAATCTTTAGACAAAGAACATACCTTGCCTAATAATTTATCCCATTGTGACATACTCTACTCCTTTTAATCTATTATATTATGGTGTCATATATGGTGTCAATATTCATTTTATCTCATTCTTTCAATAATTTTTGAGCCCGTGTGAGAATTTCTGAACACCCATAGCATAATTTCAGAAATGTAACATCATTCACCGTCCATATCTGCGTCAAGCTCTGCAAACAATTCACAGACAGAGGAATCACTTTTTGTAGAACTATTACCATTCATAATCTCTCTGCCTTCCATCCCCCTCCCCCCGCTCCCTGCGGATCGAAATCACCACATAAATCAACGTATAAACCGCCATAAACCCGGAAACCGCCGGGGCGATGGAGCCGATCCGCAGCAGATTGTCCGGCCAGTATGTATACACCAGCCAAATGAGGGGCATGCGCAGGGCCAGCGCGCCGAAGCAGCAGCTGATCATGGTGAAAATGGTCTTGGAGCGCCCGTTCAGATAGCCGTTTAAGCAGAACACAAAGCTGACCGCCAGATAATCGTAGCTGCAGGACCTGAAAAACGGGATTCCCTCGTTTATGATCGCCCCATCCCGCGTGAACATGCCGATCATCGTCTCAGGCGAGAACTGGGCCCACAGCCAGAATAAGGACGAGGCCGCCACCGCGAAGCCCAGCCCGGCAAACAGAGAGGCCCTGGCCCGCTCCGGCTTTCCTGCGCCGTAATTCTGGGCCGTCACCGCGGCCAGCGCGTTGGCCGTGGAGGTGGCGGGCAGCATTGCGAACACGTCGTATTTGCTGGCGATGCCCACCGCCGCGGCCGCGTACACGCCCAGCCGGTTGGTGACGCTGGTCAGGTACAGAAAGGACAGCCGCACCATGCACTCCTGAAGGGAGATGGGGATGCCCACCGCGGCCAGCTCCCGCACCTTTTGGGAATCGATGCGCAGGTTGGACAGGGTGAAGGTGAAAATGAACCTGCTGCGGTTTAAGTACACAATGGCGCAGATCATGCTGATGGCCTGGGAGCCGATGGTGGCTAAGGCAACCCCGGCCACCCCCAGCCCGGCGTATTTCACCAGAATCACGTCCCCGGCCACGTTGAGGGCGCAGGAGAGCGCGATAAACATCATGGGACGCCTGGAATCGCCATACCCCCGCAGGATGGCGCTGATGGCATTGTACCCGCAGATAAAGAAAATGCCGCAGCTGCAGATCACCACATACTGCCTGGCCAGGGCGAAGGACTGCTGCGGGGTCTTTAAAAGCTCCAGAATCGGCGTCACAAACAACAGCATGGCAGCGGTGAGCGCCAGAGCCGCCAACGCGAACACGCTGAGGGTGGTGCCGATGGTCTTTTTCACCTCCTCCTTCGCGTTCATTCCGGTGTATTTTCCAACCAGAATGGTGCTGCCCAGGGTCAGGCCGGTGATCATGCTGGTGATAATCTGCGTCACCTGGGTGCCGGTGGACACGGCGGCCACGCTCTCCGGCGTGCAGTAGCGTCCGATCACAAACAGATCCACCGCCCCGTAAAGGGCCTGGATCACATTGGCGATAATAAAGGGGACGGTAAACGCCAGCAGCGTTTTCAGCACAGGGCCTTCCGTCAGATTCTGTTCCTGCTTCATCTCAATTCCTCCCACAGCGCGCCTGAAACTGGGCGCAGCCGTTATTTTTACCGTAATTTAAGGAAACATCGCGTGGAGGGCCACTTCCCGTGATCCCCTGTCCGGCGCATTTCCCGCTATTAAAAAAATAAACCCTCCAGCAACTGGAGGGTCAAGCATTTTTTGTCTATTTTCGGAATATGTCCACCGCGTGGCTGGTGATCCCAAGCAAATCCGCGCGCTCACAGGTGGCAAAATGGTAGTTCATAAACAGCTCAAACGTCTCGCCGTCCATACCGTCCACCGCTTCCCGCAGGAGCAAGGCGCAGCCGTCCGAAGCCACGTAATGCAGCCGAGTCACGGGAAATACGGACATCAGCTCATCCACATCCTCCTTGCGGACCAGTTCAAACAAATCCTTGGGCTGGGACCTGGCGGCAAATGTCACGGGGTCGATCAGCCCCGTCTCAATATACCCGGCCACGCTGATATTCCCCCGCCTGAATCCCTCGTCGAGAAGGCAGCCGTCGGAAATGACATAGGCCGCAAACACCAGTCCCCCCGGCTTCGTCACACGGATGGCCTCGCCCAGGGCCCGACGCTTATCCTCCGCGTTATAAAGGTGGTACAGCGGCCCCAACAGCAGCACGATGTCGTACGCATCGTCCGGGAACGCGGACAAATCCATGGCATTTCCCTGGGTAATTGTGACCGGCTCGCCGGGCCGCGTATTCTGCCGGAAAATCTCTATATTGTGCTCCACCAGCTCCACGGCGTCCACGGCATACCCCCGGCCCGCCAGGGCGTGAGAATACCGGCCGGTTCCTGCCCCCACCTCCAGTACGCGGTGTCCGGGCCTTATATACTTCTCAATGTAACGCATGGTGGTGAGAAACTCAACCGAACCGTGCCTGGGCGCCAGGCGGCTGTCCTCGTCGTACTGGTTGTAAAAATCAATTAAATACTGATCTGTTTTCATATCGCGGCCCTCCACACCGGTTAATGGACACACAAAATTTCTGCGTTCCAGTCCGGCTTTTCCTGTCTGATAAACGCTGTCACAACATTCGCCAACAGCTTTTTTGCATCGCTTTGTTCCAGCGCCATCTTGTTGGTCGCAGTTAAGACCGCCATCCCGTGAGCGTAGAGAAACAGGTCCAAAAATATAACCTTAGCCCGCTCCGTCTCCACCCCAATGAGTCCGGCAAACTCCTCCGCCCTCTTTTCATTGTCGATTTCCTCGTAGAAATCCCTGGCATTTGCCATGTTCAGATCCATGTCGCTGATAAACAGCAGCTTGAACAGCTGCGTCTCCTCCCGGGCAAACCCGATGTATGAGAGGGGAAGGATGAAACAGGGGCTGACTTTAACGGATTTACGGAAATCCTCGACATACTGTTGATAAAACTCATATGCGTAGGCCAGAAATTCGCGCTTCAGCTCCTCCATGTTTTCATAGCAGGTAAAAATCGGCCGGGTGGAACACTGCAGCCGTCCGGCCACGCTCCTGGCATTTACCGTCTCAAACCCGGTTTGCCTGGTAATATCCAGGGCGGTGTTTAGAATCATTTCTCTCGTTATTCTGGCTTTTGGCGGCATGGCTTCGACCTCTCCTATCAAAACGGCTTTTAGTAACATATGTTATGTAACTATTGTTATATAATGTACAAAAAAAGTCAAGGGGAACTTTCTCGTCTTTCCCCTTGCCGTTTCCTCCCCATCTCATCCTTCCCGCACCGGCAGCTGCAGCTCCGTCACATACTGACTTACGTCCTGAGTGAAGCCGGAGTCGATCCAGGTGATCTCCACCGCATCGCCCGCCGGAACCAGCCCCTGCTCCTCCATGGCAGCGAACAGCCGTCTGTAATACGGCGCGGACTCCTGGTGGGTGCCGGAATACAGGACGGTCAGGTAATCCCCCTCCGAAAGCTGCTGCGCGCCGCCCTGGTAATTGTCCTCCTCCTCCAAAAAGACGAAAATGCCGGAGAACCGTGTGGGGCGTTCCCGGCGCAGCTCCTCAAGATCCACCGTGACGCCCACTTTTCCCAGAAACATCACCGGTTTCAAATCATTCATCCGCTCCAACTCCCGGATGGGATATTCCAGGTTCTCGCCCTGGGCAATCTGGCGGCGCAAAAACGCCACCGGCCGTTTGGGCAGCCGGACCAGCCGGACCTCCTTCATCGGCGCGTTCAGAGCGTAGCGCAGCTGCTCCAGCCTGCGGGTCAGTTTCCGCTCCATATTTTGCAGCTGCGCAAGCTGGTCCCTGGTAGCAAGCAGCTGGTCCTCCAAAATCTGCTCCATCACCCTGGCGTCCCGGTTCTGGAAAAACTGCTTCATCTTTTCCAGAGGCATGTTCAGGGTGCGCAGGTATTTGATCGTATTCAGCCGCTCGAATTGCTTGGTGGAATAATAGCGGTACCCGGTTTCCGGGTTCACGGTCTCCGGGCACAGCAGTCCGATATCGTCGTAATAGCGCAGCGTCCGGATGTTGATCTGAAACAGCTCCGCCATCTCACCGATGGTAAATAATTCCTTCATAAAATAAACCTCTCCTTCGTCCGCCCCTCACATATTCCCGTTTCCGCCCACATATGCTGTAGGTATAATCTCAATACAAGGAGTGTTCCATGGACGAACCAAAAATCATTGCCACCGCCTCGGATCTCCCTTATCCGCCAGTTGCCGTGGACGGCAAGAACCCGGCCTACGCCAAGGCCATGCTGGACAACGTGGGCGGAGCCAACTCGGAAATGTCCGCTATTTCCCTCTATGTATACAATAACCTGCGCTCCGGCCACACCCCAGACATCGCCCAAACCTTCCACAAAGTCAGCATCGTGGAGATGCATCACCTGGAAATCTTCGGGAAACTGGCCTATATGCTGGGGGAGGACCCCAGAATGTGGACCCAGCACGGCTGCAAGAAGGCCTACTGGACTCCGGGCTACAACCAGTACCCCGTCCATTTCCCGGAAATGATGCGTAACGTGATCGCCGGTGAGAACGCCGCCATCAAAAAATACCAGTACCAGGCCTCCTACATAAAAGATCCCAACATCACGGCGCTGCTGGAGCGGATCATTCTGGACGAACAGCTCCACGTGCAGATTTTTGAAAAAATGGCCCGTGAATACTGCCAATAAATACCCGCCCCGGCCTATTTCAGCCGCTTCCAAAAACGCGCTACCAACGCGCGCTACCGCTTTTTCTTCCGGCAGGCCGCCGGTATCCCGGGCTTCTGATCCCGGTGAAAGGCCAGGCATTCCTCACAGTTCCCCCGCCGCGGGCATTTCCTGCGGCAGGGGCATTTTTCTGCGCCGGGCGACGGCTTTTGGGCGCAAAAGTCCGGTTTGATTCCATTTTTTTCCATATCTTCGTTTAAAAACCCTTCCGGCCTGCCCGGCAAATCAAACCCGGCTGTTTTCAGAAGATTTCCATTCACAAAACGGCAGAGCGCGGACTGGAACTGCCGGTCCTCCTCCAGCTTCATGGGCGCCTGGCGCAGGAAATCCGTCATGCGGTTCAGGGCCGCCACCGGCCGCCGCCCGTGGGTTTTGGTAAACGAGGCGCTCCCGGCTGCCCGGAAATACGCCTCCGCCGTCTCCCCGCCGTACCCCGCGGCCAAAAGCCCCTTGCGGATGGCCTCAAGGGTCCGCTGTTCCAGATTTTCCCAGTCCGCCCACTCCATTTTCCAGAGAATCACCGTAAATGCGTTGGAGGCGTTGACCGCCATCAGCGTGTTCTCCCCGTGAAACCGGATCACATGGAGGTCCCAGCAGAAAAACAGATTTTCCGGCTCCCCGTAAACCGGCGGCTTCCACTTTAAAAATTTCTGTAGCGGGATTGTGATTCCAAGCTGCATGGCAAAACTGCTCCTTCCTTTCTATTGGTCCGGGCCGTTTTCGTCGAACAGGCTCATCTGCGGAACCTTAAACGACTGCGTCGCCCTGGGACGCACGGTGTCCTCCGGTCCGGGCGGCGCTCCCAATATGGTGGAATGCGGGTCGAAAACGGCCCGGTGCTCCAGAATCCGCTCCCGGTCAAAGGTGGCGTAGCAGTACGCGCAGCCGTTTAAGCAGGTGTTGTAAGAGCCCGCGTCCACGCTCTCCACACAGCCGCATTCCGGCCGCTGGTTTGCGTCCTTACGGCAGCGGATCCGGCAGCCGGTGATCCGCTCGATGCGCTTCCGGTCGATACAGCTGCCGTGGGCCACCCCGGCTCGGGATAGGTCCACGGCCTCGGCGCAGGACTCGATGGCCATGCCGCAGTTATAAGCGATCTTCGCCATAGCTCCGGCCAGTTCCAGCATCGCTTCCGTCCCCATGGGTTCCATCTGCAAACGCTCCATGTTTCTCCGTATCTTTTGGTACAGGTCCAGGAAACTGATCACTACCAGGTCCGCAGAGCCGCAGAGCGACCGTGCGATTTCCCCGAACGCTTTCAAATGGTATTCCGGCGTATAGCGCCCGCTGATGAAAATGGGATCGTACCGCCAGACCACCCGCTCCCTGCCCAGCTCCCGCGCCAGGCGTTTGAACGTTGGGATCAGCACCTGCCGCTTGTCCGGCAGACCGGCCTCCACCTCCGCCCCATACCCTGTGAGGGTGAACTGGAAATAAAAGTCATAGCCCTCCAGCTCCCTTAACCGCCCCAACATGGGGGCCGGGTTCTTGGTCCAGAACACGATGCAGTCCACCACCTCCGGGGACAGCGAAATGCGGCTGATCTGCCGGGCGTTAAAGGGATTCCTCACATCCAGGAATCCCTCCCGCACCCGGTTCAAAAACCAGTCGCTGTAATAATTTGGCAAATCTGTTCTGCGGCTTGCGCTCAGTATCATTTGTTCTCCTCGTCTATCTGTTTCTTCCGTCCTCCCGGCTCTGTGTGCCCGTCTACCGGTTCAGCCACCACACCCCCAGATTCAGGTATGCCGCAAAGCACAGCCAGAAAAAGTAGGGGAGCTGCAGCCAGGCCGCGGTCCGGCTCACCCGATCAAACAGCCGGATCATAAGCGCCACCAGCCCCAGCAAGAGCAGCAGCCAGAAAAACGCCAGAAGCCGCATTCCCTCCCGGAAAAACAGGATGCTCCAGAAAAAATTCACAGCCAGCTGGATTCCGTAGACCACCAGCGCGCGCACCCGCTCAGTCCTGCGCGTCAGCCAGACCATGGCCGCCCCGATCCCCATCAGGATAAAGAGAATGGTCCACACCACGGGAAATACCGCGCCGGGCGGGGACAGGGGAGGACGCTTTAAGGACGCGTACTCCTTCATCCCGTTCCGGCTCAAAAACCCGGACAGTCCGCCGACGCCCACCGCCAGCAGTACCGACAGCCCGTATAACTTCTTATGCCTCTGCATATCGCATCACCTCGGTTTAGTATATTGCGTTCCGGCAATGCCTATTCAGAGACTTGCGCCCGCGCCTAAAACTCCGGCCAAAGCCGCCCGTCCGGGGCAAATGGACAGCGCGCGGGATTTCCCTCCGCCCTCAGAATCAGGCCGTTTTTCAGGTCGTAAACGGAGGACCACACCGTGTCCATGCCCAGGCTGCGGTCGTACTGGCACATGAAGCCCATTTCCCCGGCAAGCAGACTTTGAATCTGCCCGGCCGTCCACGTTTTCCGCTGCGCAAACGCCCTCTCCATGGTCTCGTACCGCTCATGGGAGTGAACCGTGTCCTCCAGCTGCGCCTGGTAAGGCGTCAGGGCCCGGCTGACAAAATGGTTGGCCGAAAACACCGCTCCCCCGTCCCCCGGCCGGATCACCTCCAGAGACTCGCAGTTGCACTCCACCACCGCGACTGCTCCGCTCCGGTCCGCCAGCGTGATGGCCTGAGCCGAACCCACGGGCAGCTCCCGGATCGCCTCAATGGCCTCCTCCACGGTCCGGCACCGCTCCAGGACATACCGGACCAGCATCCCGGCGTTAAACCCAGGCGCAATTTTAGTGGGATACATGAAGGTCAGACCGGCGGCCAGGCCGTGTTCATTGACCCCGTCCTCCATCTCCGACCAGGCCGTGGTGGCCCCCACAAATCCGTACGCCCCCTCCAGCCGGTACAGCGGGCTGTCGCAAAACGGCTCCACCGCGGTGAGAAAATCGCTGTTGCGGCCGAACAGCACCGTCTCCCCATCCGAATACGCCAGGCAGGAACAGTGATTCCCCACCGCAAAGCTGTACATGGACAAAAGAAATCCTTCCATCTGAACCTGCTCCGTCCTCTGCCCCTCGGCAATTCCCCGGATCTCGTCCAGTATTTCCGGAAAATGCCGCCGGTACATCGGGATTGCGGCCTGGGCATAGTCCAGGCGCGCCTGGTCCACCGTCAGGTGCTCCATCAGGTTGATACGCCGCTCGTAAAGCGTCGCTCCGTAACGCAGTCCGCTCTCGTAGTGGCTGCCCTTCCATGTTGAATGATTCATAAAATGTTCTCTCCTTATATTGTATTGAGAGATGGCGCCAGCTCTTGATACAAGACTACTTGAATAAAAATTTTCTGTCAATACTTATATTATTTTCTTTTTAATAATCAATTCACTTCAGAATATCATCCGCCGGATGGCGGCCTGCGCGGACCGGCACTTGCGCGGCGGGTGACTTTGCGCTATACTTGCCATTATCAGACATGTTCGGGAGGAAACACCATGTTAAAGGACTATGAACACAACGCGAAATACTACGAGACGGACCAGATGGGCTGCGTGCACCATTCCAATTACATCCGCTGGATGGAGGAGGCCCGGGTGGACCTGATGGATCAGATGGGCTGCGGTTACCGGGCCATGGAGGAAGCCGGCGTGTGCAGCCCCGTTCTGGAAGTGAACTGCAGGTACAAAAGCATGGTCCGCTTCGGCGACACCGTGCGCATCCACGCCTGGATCAAGGAGTACAACGGCATCCGCATGACCATCGGCTACGAGATGCGCGACGTCTCCTCCGGGGAACTGCGCACCCAGGCGGAGAGCGCCCACTGCTTCCTCACACTGGACGGCCGCCCCGTATCCTTAAAGCGGTCTTATCCGGAATGGGATAAGCTTTTCCGCAATATGCTGGAGATGGAGGCAGGGAAGGGGGCGTAAAACCCGCGTTTCCCGCCTCCCTCCGTCACTGGTCCAGCTTGATCCCGGCCAGCATCCGGGCGAGCGCATCGTTGAGCGGCTCCTCCGTCTCCTTGCTCTGCTGGTTCAGATACTTTGCAACGTCCCGCTTGGTGACGCCCGCCCCCTCTTTTTTTCTGCGTTCCTGGAAGGCCTTCAGCTTTTCCTTATACCCGCATTTGCAGACAAATACCTGTCCGTCCCCTTTGCCCTTCAGCTCCATTTTCTTATGACACACCGGGCAGCGGGCGTTGCTGGTCCGGGAAATGGTTTCCCGATGGCCGCACTCCCGGTCCTGACAGACCAGCATCTCGCTGTTTTTTCCTTTGACCAGAAGCATTTTCTTTCCGCATACCGGGCATTTGGTGTTGGTCAGGTTATCGTGACGGAACTGGCCCCCGCCGGACTTGATCTGGCCGATCAGCTCCCGGGAATAACTGCGGATATCGCTCATAAAGACCGCCCGTTTCAGAGCGCCTTTGGAAATTTTCGACAGTTTCATCTCCCAGTCCGCGGTCAGCTCCGGCTTCTTTAAATCCTCCGGCACCAGCTCCAAAAGCTGTTTCGCCTTGGAGGTCAGAAGAATGTCCTTGCCCCGCTTCTCCAGCAGAAAACTGGAAAACAGCTTTTCAATGATGTCCGCCCGGGTGGCCACCGTTCCCAGACCGCCGGTCTCACCCAGGGTCCGCGCCATCTCCTTATCCCCGGATTCCATGTAGGCCGCCGGATTTTCCATTGCGGACAGCAGCGTGGCCTCGTTAAAATGCGCGGGCGGCTTGGTCTTTCCCTCGGTCAAAACAAAGGTGAGCCGGTTCAACACGTCTCCGGTCTTTAAATCCGGAAGCCGCTGGCCCTTCACCTCCTGGTCCTCCTCCTCGTCCCCATCATATCCGTCCTCGTAAGCCGCCTTCCAGCCCTGGCTGCGCACAATGTTCCCGTGGGCCACGAAGCGTTCCCCGCCTGCCTTCACCGTCAGATTCGTCTGCTCGTACTCGTAGGGCGGGTACAGCACGGCCAGGAGCCGGCGCACCACCAGGTCGTAAATCCGCCGTTCGTCCACGGTCATGTGATCCAGCTGCACAAACTGCTCCGTGGGAATGATGGCGTGGTGGTCCGACACCTTGCTGTTATCCACAAAAAACAGCTTCTCCGGCAGCGGGCGGGCCACAAGACGTCCTGCCGCCAGCTTGTAGGGGCCAACGCCGCAGGCTTTCAGCCGCTCTTTTAAGGTGGGCACAATGTCCGCGCTCAGATAGCGTGAATCCGTCCGCGGATAGGTCAGCACCTTGTGGTTCTCGTACAGGCGCTGCATGATATTGAGCGTCTCCTTGGCGGAATAGTTGAACCGCTTGTTAGCGTCCCGCTGCAGCTCCGTCAGGTCGTAGAGAAGCGGAGCCTGGGTTTTCTTCGGCGTGCGCTTGATCTCCGCCACCACGCCGGTTCTCCCCGCCGCGCCGGTTCCTCCTGTCGCGCTGGCTTCTCCTGCCGCGCTGGCTCCTCCTGTCGCGCTGGCTCCTCCTGCCGCGCCATTAGCGGCCGCCGTGCCGCCGCCTCCTGCCGCGCCGTTACCGGCCGCCGCGCCGCTTCCTCCTGCCGCGCCATTACCGGCCGCCGCGCCGCTTCCTCCTGCCGCGCCGTTACCGGCCGCCGTCCCCTGGAGCGCTTTCAGCATCCGTTCCATGCGGGCCCGGTCAAAGGAGCGGAAGCTCTTTGTCTCCCCGTCCTGCCAGGTGAGCGTCAGGGCGGGGGAGGCGCATTTTGCCTGGATTCCATAGTAGGGCTGGGGGACGAACCTGCGGATTTCCTCCTCCCGCTTGGCGATCATGGCCAGGGTCGGCGTCTGCACCCGGCCGCAGGAGAGCTGGGCATTATACTTGCAGGTCAGCGCCCGGGTGGCGTTGATGCCCACCAACCAGTCCGCCTCCGCCCTGCACATCGCTGCGTCGTAGAGATTTTCGTAGTCCCTGCCGTCCTTTAGATTGGCGAACCCCTCCCGGATGGCCTTGTCGGTGACCGACGAAATCCACAGCCGTTTCAGCGGTTTCTGGCTGCCAGCCTTCTTTAAGATCAGCCGGGCCACCAGCTCACCCTCCCGCCCCGCGTCCGTGGCGATAATGATCTTCCCCACGTCCTTCCGATGAATCTGCGCCTTTACGGCCTGATACTGTTTGGTGGTCTGTCGGATCACCTCCAGCTTGAAGGGCTCCGGCATCATGGGCAGGTCCTCCATCCTCCACTCTTTGTATTTGGGATCGTATGCCTCCGGGTCCGCCAGCTCCACCAGATGTCCCAGTCCCCAGGTGACGATGTAGGCGCCGCCCTCGATGGCGCCGTTTATCTGCCTGCCGCACTTTAACACCCGGGCGATATCCCGGGCCACGGAGGGTTTTTCCGCTATAACCAATGATTTCATAAATCCGACACTCCTTACATTTTCTGTAAATGCTCTGATGTTCCATTTATTGTATCATTATAGTGTAATTCGTCCTGGGATTCAACCGGAATCCCGGGAGAGTGGGGCCGCGCCTCCCCGTCCGCACCGCTTTCCCGCGCCACATTCCCGCGCCGCCGCTCTATAAAAACAGGGCGGCTCTGCACATCTGCAAGCCGCCCCACTGTTATGTTCCCCCGGTCAAAGCGCCTGTGCCCCACCGGCCGGTTCATGATTTTCATTTGATTTCTCTTTCTCAATCTGTCTCCAAAACCCTGGAATATTCCTCCAGGGCATTAATCTCGTCCTCGCCGTCAAACAATAGTTCAAACCGGTCCCCGGCCTTAATGTCGCCGATGTGCATCATACTTTTGGCGTTGAACCTGCGTCCCGCCAGATCCACGGTTACCCGGCAGCTGTACTTGCAGCCGGTCTGGATCAAAAGTTTCATCTGGTTCCGGTATAATGTCTGATTGTCCGAGGCGGAAAATGCGCTCTTGATCATTTAACACCTGCCATATCCGTCGCGCCGGAAATTCTGGGCGGGCCGGAGCTTCCCCCGTCCGCCGACCCATCACCGGCGCAAAATTTCTATTTTGTATTCTTAGCGGCGGTCCCTGCTGCGGTTTTCGCCGTCCGGGCAGCGCTCCTGCGGTGTTTTTGCAGTTCCGTCTGCGCCGCCCTGCGCTCCTCCTCCAGTTTGAAGAGTTCTTCCCTGCGTCCCTCTTCCCTGCGCCTGCGCTCGCTCATCGCCATCTCGTTGTATTTCTCCTGCAGCTCGCCCTTTTCAAACGCCAGATAACCGGCAAACGCATCCGGGAACCGAAAGGTTTTGACAACGCCTCCGCTCTGAAACCGTACTTTAATATGCTCCGCCGGCTCCTCCACTATACTGCCTCTGCCGAATTTCAAATGTTTCACTTCTTCATTCACCAACGACTCCATCCGCTCAACCTCCATCACCCGATCCACCCATGCAGCAGGCCCGACGCCAAACGGCTCGGGCCATACTTTCTGAGACTTATTGCTTCTGTTTCTATTCTATCAGAAATTTCTGCTGATTTCTAATGATTCTTTGAGTTTTTTGGAATCTTCGTTTATTTTTACCCAAATCTCCGGCAGCTCTTTTATGCAATATTACAATATTCCACCGGGCAGCAGTCTGCCAAACGCCCCAACAGCCCCTAAGTTTCCCTCTCCCGCGCCCCGGACAGCTGCAAAAACGCTTCCATGGCGGGCGTCATCCACTTCACCGGATGGCAGAACAGCGCGCTCTCCACCGCAGGCGCGAACCCCTCGATCCTCACCCGCTCCAGAGTCCCTTCCTCCACCATGGGACGGACGGCGAAATCCGGCAGAATCCCCACCCCCAGTCCCGACCTGGCAAAGGTGCGGATCCCCTCGATGCTGTCCGCCTCCATCAACACATGGGGCACGATCCCGGCTCTGCGGCAGAACAGCTCAAACTGAAGGCGGTACGGGCAGCCCGGTTCGGTCAACAGAAAGGTGACTTCCTCAAGTCCGCTTACCGGGAGCATTTCCCCGGCACCGTACCGGCCGGGCGCGGCCACGGCCCAGATGGGATGGGACATCCCGCAGAAGGCGCGCCACGGGCTTCTCTCCTTCCGGTCCGCAATCACCCATGCGAAATCCAGCCAGCCGGAGCCAAGCATTTCCTGAAGTGCCTCGATGCCGCCGCTGCGGACCACCAGATCCACCTTGGGATACAGTTGGTGGTACTGCTTCAGGAGATCGGGTAAAAACGCGGTACAGAGCGAAGAAAACGCTCCGATCCGCAGCTTCCCCGACGGCTCCCGCTGGTTTTTCACAGCCAGCCGGGCATTTTCCGCTTCCAGAAGCAGATTCCGGGCGTGCTCCAAAAGCGCTTCCCCCGGCTGGGTGAGCGCAATGCCTTTGGGCAGCCGGTCAAACAGCTGTACCCCCAGTTCCTCCTCCAGCCCCTGAATCTGCGCCGTCACCGTGGATTGGGTGTAGCCAAGCTCAGAAGCCGCCCTGGAAAAACTGCCCGCATCCGCAGCCCTGACAAATGTATTCAGATTGCGCAGTTCCATTTCCCGATCTCCCTCTGTGGTATCGAAATTTTCGAATCTCCTTATAATATATTTCAATTTTACAGAATTGTAAAGGCCTGCTATACTGAGTGCAGAAACCAGACAAAACCTACAAGGAGGAATCCCCATGAATACCACTGTAATCGGAAGCCATCTCTGCCCTGACACCCTGCTGGCGCTCTGCAAGCTGCGCGAAGCCGGAATCGACGTGGACTTCAAGAATCTTTCCGCTTCCCTGCCGGACTTAAAGGCCTACTTATCCGTGCGCGAATCCGATCCGCTGTACGAGGCGGTCCGGAAAAACGGCGGAATCGGCATCCCCTGCTTCGTCTTTGAGGACGGCCGCCGCACCCTGGACCTGGGCGAAGTCCTGTCCGCAAAATAGTCCCCATAGACTCGCCCCGGCTGTTCATTCCCTCCGCAGCCGGGGCGTTTTTTGGAAGTCTCCTGCCGGTCAGTCCTCAAACACCGGCTTCTCCACTTCCCCGTCAAAATACAGGGCCTGCCGATTCTCCAGAGCGTAGGCCGCCATCCGCCGCTCAATGTCATCCGCCTTTTCCATGGCGTAAAGCCTTTTATTCAAATCTCCAAACTCAGGCTCCAGCTCGCTCATCTGATCCCAGCGGTCCTCCCGCTCCTTGGCGGGTTTGCCGCCCATGCGGTCCGCAGACTCCCGGATGATCCCGTACAGCTCCTCCATCCCCATCTCCCTGGCTCCGTTCATGGCGTCCTCCCAGACGATGCCCGTGGAATTGGAGTAAAACTGGTCGTGCCCGCCGTTGTTGACCTCGGCCAAATACCATTGCAGGGCAAACAGATACCGCTGCGGGGCGGTAAAACCCTCCAGGTCCCGCTGGTACTGCTCCTCCCCGTCGTAAATGCTCACGCTCCACCAAAGCGGATCAATGATCTCCTGAATCTCACCGGACTCAATCACCGCGTCGTCCACAATCACCCGCTGTTTCGCCATCTCCATACTGCTGTTCTCCTCTCCCGCCGGTCATGGCAGCGCCGGCGCATACATGCTCTGTCTTAATCCGCCTCCTCCGGAGGCCATCCGTTTTCCCGGCGTTCCCGGTATTCCTCAAACTTTTCCTCGATCTCCTTCAGCACCGCCGCGTAGGTTAGAAATTCCTGCTCCAGCCGTTCCCGGTGCTCCGGGTTCTTTTTATAACAGATCCGGTGCTCCATGCTGGCCCAGAAGTCCATGGACATGGTCCGGAACTGGACCTCCACCGGAAAATATTCCATGGCGTCCAGGCAGTACACCGGCGCTCCCATCACGATGTGGTAGCTGCGGTAGCCGTTGGGCTTGGGGGTGGCGATATAATCCCGCTCCTTCACCAGCACCAGGTCCGACTGCCGTTTTAATCCCGCCGCAACATTATAAATATCGTCCACAAAATAGCAGATCACCCGGATGCCCGCAATGTCCTGAAGGTAATCCCTGGCATTGGACACGCTGTCCCTCTGTCCCAGGCGCCTGAGCTTGTCCTCGATGCTCTTCTTGGCCTTAATCCGGTTCTGCATATTGTGGATGGGACCGCACACCGCCCTGCTGCCGTAAAGGCTGTGGTTCAGGATTTCCAAACGCGTCTCCAAAAGCCTTCTGGCATCCTCGTATGGCCGGATCAGGTCGTAATACTGTTCGTTGGTCATATCCATTTCCCCGCACTCTTCATTTCGCGGATCAAACACATTCCCGTTTTTCCGCACTGGCTTTCAGCATAGCGGAAAGATGTGTCTATTCTATGGATGCTTTCTGGTTTATTTATGAAAATACCATAAATTTACCGTTACAGCGCCGTCCCCCTAGCCGGAACGGTCAGGCCGTCCATTTTCACGCCTTCGTGCTTCAGCAGCCAAATCTTCTTGTCGATCCCTCCAGCATAGCCGGTCAGGCTGCCGCCGGTCCCCACCACCCGGTGGCAGGGAATTATAATCGAGATGGGATTGTGGCCCACCGCCCCGCCCACCGCCTGGGCGGACATACTCTCCCGTTGGAGCCGCTTTGCCGCTTCCCGGGCGATCTGCCCGTAGGTGGTGAGCTCTCCGTAGGGGATTTCACAGAGCAGTTCCCACACCGTCTGCCGGAATTCTCCGCCCACAGGCGCCAGCGGCAGCTCCGACGGCTCCGGCTTTTTCCCGTTAAAATACCGGTCGAGCCAGTCCTTTGCCCTGGAAAATACCTCCAGCTCCTCGTTGGGCCGCAGCTCCCCAGGCACGGTGCCCCCGAAGTATTTTTGCCCCTCCATCCAGAGGCCCGCCAGGTTCAAACCGTCGCTGGCCAGGGTGAGCCGCCCCACCGGAGAGTCGTATTTCATCTCATAGTACATACCGTTCCTCCTGAATCCTGTTTTACAGGGAATTCCACAAATTCATCATAGCATAGCTGCGCCAGGGCCGCCAGCGCTCGGCCAGCTCCCGGATTTCCCCGGCCTTCCGGGGCGCCAGCGCCTTTTTGATGCCGTGATCCGTCTCCAGAAATGCATCGGTCCAGCCGGACGCCCGCATCGCCATGTACCCGGCGGTCCAGGCGCCGATGCCCGGAAGTTCCATCAGCTGCGCGGCCGTTTGCTCCGGGTCCGCTCCCACGGACAGCCGGATAGAACCGTCCGCCAGCTTTCCCGCAAGCGTGGAAATGGTATTGGCCCGGGCGGCGATAATCCCCATGGCCCCCAGCCTGCCGGAAACCGGCTCCTCCAGCCCGCAGATGTCCCGGGCGGTGGGAAATACGTGGGTCAGGCCCTCCACCTCCGTCCGGACCGGGGTTCCCAGCTCCCGCGCCACCCGCCCGGCCAGCGTCGTGGCCCCCTTGACAGTGATCTGCTGTCCCAGAATTGTGCGGACCGCCATTTCAAAAGGGTCAAAGCAGCCGGGAACCCGGACGCCGGGCACGCATAACCCTGGCTTTAGCGTCTCCATTGCCTGCAAGGTCTCATTGATCCGGTTGGGATCGCAGTTTAAGTCAAACAGTTCCCTGACCCGCGCCAGCACCTGGGGCAGCACCGCCAGAAGGGGCGCGGACACGGTGACGCGAAGCGCATTTTGGGCGGACACGTTTTCTGCCCTGATCCAGCCGCAAACTTCCATCCCATCCCGCTTTACAAGCCGCACGGTCCTGTAGTAGGCGCTGTCCCGGACAATCTCCACGCCGGGAATTGCCCGGGGAGCCAGAAATGCGAGCAGGCGCTCCCAGTCATAGGGCGGGCGGTATCCCAGCATCAGGGAGATGTTCTGCCCCTCCGTTCGGACGGCCTGGCCGGTCTGCCTGCGCAGCGACGTTGGGGAGAGGTGGTAGCGCGCCCGGAACAGGTCGTTGAACCGGCGCAGACTGCCGAAGCCGGAGGCCATGGCCACCTCCAGAACGGAAAGCCCGGTATCCGTCAACAGGCTTTTGGCCAGCAGCAGGCGGCAGGTCTGCAGGTACTGCACCGGCGAAACCCGGTACTCCTCCCGAAACACCCGCCGCAGGTGCCGTGCCGTACAGCCCAGGGACGCGGCCAGCTCCTCCAGGCTCTCAATGCTCCCGCAATGTTCCTCCAAACGCTTCGCCGCCAGGACTGCCAGCCTGCGGGAGGCGTCCACCGGCGCGCAGCCGGGCGCAGTCTCCGGAGCAGCGCTGCGTGTCTGGAGCCGGGTCGCCGGGACCATCGGAGCGCAGCTGGTCCCTGTCTGCGGGACAGCGCTGCACATCTGGAGCCGGGTCGCCGGGACCACCGGCGCGCAGCCGGGCGCCAGTTCCGGGCGGCATAGCAGACAGGGCCGAAAGCCCGCCCGCTCCGCCTCGGCGGCGGTTTTAAAAAAGGTGCAGTTTTCGGGCCTGGGCAGACGCGCCCGGCACACAGGGCGGCAGTAAATCCCCGTGGAGGTCACGCCCACGAAAAAATGCCCGTCAAAGCGGGAATCCTTAGATTGAAATGCCGCGTAACAGGCGGCATGGTTGTCCATTGTCATGGCGGTTCTCCTGTCTGTTTTGGCGCCTTGTGGGCACATGCGGGCGTTTAAAAAGAGCGGGGTTTCCTTCATTAATTATACTTTGTCGTCAACTATAGGTTGTCGATAAGGGATACATGTCCTTAATTATAACAGATCGGACAGAAAAGTCCCGACATTTTCGGACATAGATATTTTTTCTGTAATTATATAGCAAAAAGGCCCTGAAAACAATCGTTCTCAGAACCTTTTTTATCGCTGGGCCAGCGGGATTCGAACCCTCGAATGCAGGAGTCAAAGTCCTGTGCCTTACCGCTTGGCGATGGCCCATCAGCCGAAATTCCACCGGCATACCCAAACATAATACCATAGAATCCGCCGCTTGGCAAGCCCCGTTTCAAGCCTCGTTTCAGCGTATTCCTATCGCCCATTCCCAGCCGCTCTTCCGGCCGGTCTCCGGTCATATAATCGCCCGCAGACTGCGCCAACGGACCATTTCATTTTAAAAAAATACCTTACCGCATATCGGTAAGGTATCTCAAAGGGTGAGTACAGGGATTCGAACCCTGGGCCTCCAGAGCCACAATCTGGCGCGATAACCAACTTCGCCATACCCACCATATTAAATTGTACGGACTCTCGTCCGAACGAGCCTGAAGGGATTCGAACCCCCGACCCACGGCTTAGAAGGCCGTTGCTCTATCCAACTGAGCTACAGACTCAATCCCGGCAGCCTCCCGAGGGACTCAACCGTCGCCTGGCACTTGTCCGAAGTTCTTACCCACAGCGGTACACACTTCTGTCGTGTCAACGTGTTATAGTCTATCATACTTTTTTGACGATTGCAAGCTATTTTTTATATTTTTTTTAAGCTGCAATTTTCATGCCCGGCGACCTTATTTTTCAGACAATGGGGCTTCCGGCCCCCTTACTGTTGCACGAGTGTGGACCGGCACCGCCCTGGACCCTGTATAAATTGACTTTACCGGTCGGGTATGATACAACAAAGAAATACAGCCGCAGTCAAACAGAGCTGACGGTACGGGAGGTGAACGCAATGTCTTATATCGATATGGGCAGATATCTCTGTACAAAATCCATTGCACGGGCATAATTTGTACAGAGTAAACGGCGGTTTTGCCCGCATTGGGTTTTGTACTTATGGAACCGAAAAAATGATTCTGTAAGGAGAGAAACTTCAATGGAAAAAAGTTTTAAGAAATATCTGTTATTCTGGTTCGGCGGTTCCGTCTCCCAGCTGGGGAGCGCCATGACCAGCTTTGCATTGATCCTGTGGACCTACACCCAGACGAAATCCGCCATGGCCGTGTCCCTGATGTCCTTCTGCAATTACCTGCCTTATATTCTGGTCAGCTTGTTTGCCGGCGGCTTTGTGGACCGGCACCGCAAGAAAACCATTATGCTCGCAGCGGACTCCATCGCGGCCATTTGTTCCTTTTTTGTCCTGCTGTGCTGGCGGACTGGGGAGCTGAAAATCCAGTACATCTACGCGGTCAACTGCGTGATCGGATTTATGAATTCCTTTCAGATACCGGCTCAGTCGGTGGCGGTGGGAATTCTGGTGCCCAAGGATAAAATCGCCCGGATGAGCGGCATGGACTCGTTCTCGACCAACCTGGTTTCCGTGGTTTCACCGGTGCTGGCCTCCTCGGTCTTTGCCTTCGGCGGTCTGGGCGCGGTGATCGCGGCGGATCTTTTGTCCTTTTTGTTTAATTTTGCACTGCTACTGATCTTTATTAAAATACCGGAGGAGCTGTCCAAAGCGCCCAGGGGAGCTTCCGTCCTGTCCGGCTGTTTTGACGGCTTCCGGTTCCTGTTCCGCCACAAAGGGCTGTGGTACATCATCGTCACCATGGCGGTGCTGAATTTTTTCTCCCGCCTGACCTACGAAAATATCCTGTCCCCCATGATTCTGGCCAGGAGCGGCGGCAACAGCCTGGTTCTCGGGGCTGTCAACATGGTCCTGGGCGCCGGCGGCATTCTGGGCGGACTCATCATCTCGCTCAGGCCGTTTAAAGTCAGCAGCGTAAAACTGATCTACTTCTCAGCCGGAGCGTCCTTTCTGCTGGGCGATCTGATGATGGGGCTGGGAAAAAACGCCGTCTGGTGGAGCCTTGCCGCGGTGTGGGCCAGCCTGCCCATTCCGTTTCTGGCGGCCGGACAGAGGATGATCCTGTATCAGATGGTTCCACGGGAACTCCAGGGAAGCGTATTTTCCGTGCGGAATGCGATCCAATACTGCACAATCCCGGCCGGGCTTCTGTTGGGCGGCTACCTGGCCGACTTCGTGTTTGAGCCGTTCATGCAGTCCGGCTCCGGCGCGTCCGCAGCCCTTGGACAGCTGGTGGGATTGGGAAATGGAAGCGGTATGGCGGTCATGTTCCTGTGCACCGGCGTTCTTGGGGCGGCGTTCAGCCTGATGGCCTACCAAAAGAAGGAAATACAGGATCTGGAAAAATCCGGGCTGTAGTCTCTTTTTGAAGCTCTATCCCGTTTTTCCTCCGATCTACCCCATAAAAACAGCAAAAAAAACGGGAAACCTCGCTATCACAAGGTTTCCCAGTTTTTTATAAGAGCAGGTGATGGGAATCGAACCCACGTATCTAGCTTGGAAGGCTAGTGTTCTACCATTGAACTACACCTGCATATCTTCAAGTCGGGGTGACAGGATTCGAACCTGCGACTTCCTGGTCCCAAACCAGGCGCTCTAGCCAAGCTGAGCCACACCCCGGTGTCAGGCAAGGTATACCTGTATTTCCCCGTCTCGCGACGCAAAAATTATTATATACCATGCCTTTGCTCTTGTCAACTGGATTTCAAATATTTTTTCCGCAGCCACCTCCGCATTCAAGCAAAATCATCAACGAGTTTTTCTTAAAATTGCTTGAATTTCAGAAATGGATTGATTATAATATAAATGTAGTAAAAAAGGAACAACCACCTCACACAAGAGGTTGGCCGAATACTCAACTGACAGAATTGCCACCCTTTCAACCGCCAAGTTTACAAGGGTGGTTTTTCTGCGCCTGTCTCCAGGACTTAGAAAACGCTACTGACTAATCTTTAAGATAAAGGTCAGCAATGCGAGAATGAACATACCAAAGGCCATTAAGTCTCTGAAATCAAATTTCATTCGCACCACCTCCCATCTTATGTAAAATGGAAGGCCAACACCTTGTAATAACATGATTGTTCCCTATGAATATTTTAACTTATAAACATATGTTTGCCAAGCATGTTTCATCAATTAAAAACCTTCTTTTTCCGCAGCCACCTCCGGCCAAGGAACCTTCACCTCTCCAGATAATTCAGCGAGAAATGGGCCTCCCCGTCCCGGTCGATGTCCATCAGCATATAGGACGGGCGGTGTCCGTCCTGGCGCGGGTAGGAAAGGCTGCCGGGATTCAGAACGATCAGGTCCTTGTCCCCGTCCTTTTTGTCCACCTCGTAAAATGGACGGTGTGTGTGGCCGTACATGACGATATCAAATCCCCCGGCCCGCGCCTCCTTGATCAGGCGCTCCGGTCCCAGGGACACGCTGTAATAGTGGCCGTGGGTCAAGAGAACCCGGTAACGGCCGATCATGATATCCTTTTCCCGGTCCAGATTGGAGAAAAAGTCATTGTTTCCCAGCACAAATTCCAGATCGCAGCCCTCGTTGACCCAGGAGGCAATCTCCTGCTCGCTCCCCTCCGCATCGCCTAAGTGGATCAGCATATCCAACCGGCCGCTGCGCTCCAGTATTTCCTTCAGATTCACGTCCTTGCGATGGGTATCGCTCACTATCAGTATCTTCATCCCTTATCCTTTCCCAGCCAGCTGACCAACGCTTCTCTCATGGCCCGCAGCGCCTTGCCGCGGTGACTGATCCGGTTTTTCTCATCCATGGTAATCTCCGCCGATGTCTTTCCAAATTCCGGAAGCCACAAAATGGGATCGTAACCGAATCCGCCGCTTCCCGCGGCCTCCCCGGCGATTCTTCCCTCCATGGTCTCCTCGGTGTGCAGCACGCTTCCGTCCGGCAGCACCGCCGCGATGTTGCAGACAAAACGGGCGCTGCGCTCCTCTTCCCGGGCCTCCTTCAGGCGGTCGATAATGGTTCGGTTCTTCACCTCGTAGGAGGTGTCCTCGCCCAGATAGCGGGCGGAGTAAATGCCGGGCTCGCCGCCCAGATAGTCCACCACCAGACCGGAATCGTCGGCCAGCACGATGCCGCCGGTCTGTTCCCAGACGGCCCTGGCCTTGATCTCGGCGTTCTCGCCGAAGGTAGTCCCGTTCTCCTCGATCTCCAGGGAAACGCCGGCCTCCTTCATGGAGAGCACCGGCAGTCCCAGATCGGATAAAATGCTGCGGATCTCCCGCATTTTCCCTTCATTTCCGGTGGCAAAAACAATTTTATCTTCCATTGGTATAATCCTGCTTTCTATCGGTTGGAGGTGTAGGCCTTCAGGCAGACATTGCACTTCTGAGTTTCCTCCACGTGCTCCCATTTGTCGCCGTCAAAGCTCAGATACCCCTCCCCGTCGCTCAAATCAATCTCGGCCATCCCGTCCCCGGCGTCGTACTCAATCGCCACGGGGTGGACGGTTCCCGGAGTTGTTATTTTCACTATTATAGCAAATTTTTCGCCGTCATCCAATACTATTTTTTGATCCAGCGGTATGGTGTAAAAACCGGCGTAGCGCAGCCGTCCCTCCGCCATCTTCACCCGCTGTCCGAAGGTTTGGTCGGCCTTCTCTCCCAGATGTCTGGCCACATATATTTCGTAGTCCGTGTTCTGGTCCGTGGCGTAAAATCCCGCCGCCTCCAGGTTCTCCCCTTTTCCGGCAGTGTATGCGTTGGCAAACCAGGCGCTGTCCCGGCCATAGCCGATCTGCCCCACCCAGCCGCACAGATCACTCTGGTAATTGTGATCGTAGTTATCCACCGGCTCCACGCCTGTATACACGATGTTGTGCACGCCGATGTTGGTGTCGTAGTAGGAGACATAGAAATATCCCTGGTCTCCAAAATCCTCGCCCCAGCTGTTGGTGCAGATGAACGCCCCGTCTCCCTCCAGGCCCATGTTAAAATTGTCCTTGGAGTAATTGTCGTCCCAGCCGATGATCACGGAATCGTGATTGGGCTTCTCGTCGCCGATGTAACAGTAGGAGTTTGTGGTGCGGTTGTAATACACCGACTCGCTCTGGTAGTTGCGCATGGAGGTGTAGAGGGAGCTCTGAACGCCCCCGTAACGGTACACGGCCTGTTTGATGGCCTCATAGTCCTTGGCCGGCAGAATCTGGATGTCCTGCACGTGAAGGCAGGGCTTTAAACCGTCCGGGGAGTAGCCGTCCCCGTAAGGGTCCTCCGACTCCAGCACCGGGCCCTGCCAGGCCAGCAGGTAGGCCATGGACATGGTGTACTCCCCGCCAGCGTCCTGGGACATGGAAAAGCTGTTGTGCATGGTCATGTGATCCACGGACAGCTCCAGGGGCTTGCCCGGGAGCAGGGAGGACTCCAGCGCCTTTAAGGATGCGAACGCCCAGCAGGTTCCCAGGGAACCCTGGTTGCCGATCTGGGGGGCCCGGCCCATTTTCCGGTAGTCGAAGGAGGACGGCAGCTTCACGTCTCCCCCACCGCTCTGCGCCTCCTGGTCCCGGTGGATGATCTCCGCACAGGGGGGCTGGCCGTCCGGGGAGGCGTCTGACTTGCCGCCGGTTTTGCCGCCGGTGCCGTTTGCCGCACTGCCGCCGGTGCCGTTTCCGCCGCCCGCCGCTCCGGTCCCGCCGCTATTTGCGCCGCTTCCCGTACCGCCGCCCACGCCGTTTCCGCCACCCGCCGCTCCGGTCCCGCCGTTCGCCGCGCCGTTTGCGCCGTTTGCCGCACCGTTTCCGCTGTTCGACGCTCCGCCGCCTGCTCCGTTTCCGCCGCCTGCCGCTCCGCTTCCCGCGCCGCCATCCCCGCCGCCCGGATTCCACCCGTTTCCGCCGCCGTCCGCATTTCCGCTTTCCGCGATGCCGTTCTGCTGTGCCTGCGCGCCGTTGCCGCCGTCCGGCTTCCAGCGGCTGCACCCTGCGGTCAGTCCCAGGCTGAGGGCCAGGGCCAGACAGAGGCTGCGACTCCTGGATTTCCTTCTATTCTGTTTCTGTCTCAATGGTCCGGTTCTCCTGATTCCGTCTGGGAGGCCTGGGGCCCATAAACTGGTAAAAATAGGTCTTAAGCATCCCGTTATAAATCTTGCGGTTTTTGTCCGCCTTCCGCCCGATGTATTTCTCCGCATCCTCGTAGGACGTGATCAGATACATGGACCAGGCGTCCAGCGCGCGGTAACGCTCCCCGATCTCCCGGTACAGCGCCGGAAGGCTGGCTTTGTCCTCAAGGCGCTCGCCGTAGGGGGGATTGGAAATCACAAACCCGTACTTTTTGGGGTGGCTCAGAGCGCTCACCGGCCGCTCCTGGAAATGAATCATGTGATCCACGCCAGCCTGGGCCGCGTTGGCCCTGGCCGCCTTCACGATATCGCCGTCGATGTCATAGCCCTGGATATCCACCTTCACGTCCCGCTCCACTAATTCATTCGCCTCGTCCATGACCTCGTACCAGAATTTGCGCGGAACCAGGCCCTTCCAGTCCTCCGCCAAAAAGGAGCGGTTCATGCCGGGGGCCATGTTGGCCGCCATCATAGCCGCCTCGATGGGGAAGGTTCCGCTGCCGCAGAAGGGATCCACCAGAATCCGGTCCCGGTTCCAGGGTGTCAGAAGGATCAGCGCCGCGGCAAGGGTCTCCGTGATGGGGGCCTTGGCCGTCAGGGTGCGGTAGCCCCGCTTGTGCAGGGAGTCGCCGCTGGTGTCGATTCCGACGGTCACCACGTCCTTGTACAGAAAAACGCGCAGCGGAAAGCTGGCCCCGTCCTCCGGGAACCAGGTCACGTTGTAATGGCCCTTCATCCGCTCCACCATGGCCTTTTTCATGATGGACTGGATGTCCGACGGGCTGAACAGCTTACTCTTGATGGAGGACGCCTTGGCTACCCAGAATTTTCCATCCTGGGGTATATACTCCTCCCACGGAATCTCCCGGGTCCCCTGGAACAGCTCCTCAAAGGTTCTGGCCTCAAAGGAGCCCACCTTTAAGAGCACCCGTTCCGCCGTGCGCAAAAACACGTTGGCCCGGCAGACGGCCTCCTCGTCGCCGATAAAGGTCACTCTTCCGTCCTCCACCAGGGAAATCTCATAGCCCAGGTCCAGTATCTCTTTCTTCAACACAGCCTCCAGGCCGAAATGGCAGGGGGCGATCAGTTCAAATGTACGTTTCAATCTTCGTTCCTCACTCTTTCTCTACAGGCTGATCTGCCTGACAATTTCCCCGTCCAGGGTCAGAATCGTAAACACTCCGTCCTCCAGCAGCGCGTAGGTGGCCGGATTCCCGCCCTTGGGAATGGACACGGAGCCGGGGTTGAGTATCTTTATACGCCTCCCATCCTCTGTGGTGATCTCCTTGGCCTCCAGCAGGTGGGTGTGGCCGTGAATCAGCGCGTCCCCGTCCGTTAAGGGCGGCAGATGGTTCTCGTTGTACACATGGCCGTGGGTGGCGTACATGCGCGTTTGCCCCACCATCAGGAGGCAGTAGTCCGCCAGAATCGGGAACTCCAGCACCATCTGGTCCACCTCGGTGTCGCAGTTTCCGCGCACTGCCAGAAGTTCATGTTTAAGGGGATTTAACATGGCGATGACCTCCTTGGGCGCATACTCCCTTGGGAGGTCGTTCCTCGGGCCGTGGTACAGAATGTCGCCCAGCAGCACCAGGCGCTCCGCCCCCGAATTTTTATAGAGTTCCAGCATCCGCCTGCAGTAGAAGGCGGAGCCGTGTATATCGGATGCAAACATGAGTTTCATGCGGTTTCTCCTCTTTTCCCGTATTTTTCACCTCTCTATTCTATAGCCCCTGGGGCCCTTCTGTCAATGAATTTTCCCCGGTAATAGAGCATTCCTCCGGCCAGATCCACACAGCGGTAACCCATTCTCCCCAGATCCCGGCAGGCCAGCATGCTCTTGGCTCCCCGGTCGCAGTAAAATACCAGGGTGTAATCCTTCGGCAGCTCGTCAAGGCGCTGTTCCAGCTCCTCGTAGGGAATGTTTATGCTGCCCCAGATCCGTTCCCGGTTGTACTGATGCGGCTCTCTCAAATCCACCAGCAAAAAAGCGCCTCCCTGTTCCAGCCACTGATCCAGTTCTCTGTATGATATCATTGGAAATTCCATAATATTCCATCCTTTCCGGCCCGGACATCCGAGACAGGCCATGTACTACTATCATTATATGAGACCTGTCCCTGAAGCGTGAGAGCCCAGGCGGACCCGGAAAGAGGCCGTGGGCGCAGCTGAAAAAACCCGGCCTGTGACGTTCATCACAAACCGGGTTCTGCTCATCGTGTTCTCGATTGAAAACCGCCGGAATAATCCGCTATAATTAGCGCTCGTTGTTCTGAGAGCTGTTGCGGCTGCTGTTCTGAGAGCTGTTCTGAGAACTGTTGCGGCTGCTGTTCTGAGAAGAGTTCTGAGAGCTGTTCTGAGAGTTGTTGCGGCTGCTGTTCTGAGAGGAGTTCTGAGAACTGTTCTGGCTGTTGTTCTGAGAGCTGTTCTGAGAATTGTTACGGCTGCTGTTCTGGCTGCTGTAATTCTCAGCGTCATTGTTGAAGTTATTTCTGTTGTTCATTTTTTTACCTCCTAAAAAGCTTTTTTGGTTACACGGTTAGTATGTCTAACTTTCAGCTCTCTATTCGGCATTTTTTAAAATTTTTTTAACAGTATGTTTTCCCTTCCATCAGAAGGTGCGCGGTCCTGAAACCGGAGGTTTTGACGATGCGCACCGAGCCGTTTTCAGGTTCAAATTCCACACCCGCTTCCAGAATCCCGCCGGGATGGCCGATGCGCAGTCGTTCCGGGTCCGCATCCGCTCTCAGGGCGCGGTTGACCACGGTTCCCGGGATCACGGCCGCAGCCGCGGTACACATGGCTCCAGTCATGGCGTAGGTGGGATGGGTTTTCTGCATGGACATCATCCGGGCCGTCAGGTCGATCTGATCCTGGCTGATGGCCGTGCCGGAGGTCGCTTCATAATCCTTGGGTTCCGCCACAATGGTCATTTTGGGCACCGCCGGGCTTTCCCAGGCGGAGCGCTCGATACTGGAAACAAATCCCAGTTTTAAAGCCGCAGCCCCTCTGACCGTCTCCAGAAGCCGGAGCATTTCCGGGTCGCCGTCGATCTGCGCCGGAAGCTCGGTCCCCGACAGTCCCACGGCCTTTGCGGGTACAAATACCAGCGGGTTGGCGGCGTCCACGATGGAGACCTCAACCTGGCCGAAGCCGGGGATATCCAACATGTCCGAGGCATTTCCCGTGGGCAGCAGCTTTCCGGTCACGGAGCCCATGGGATCGAGAAAGCTCAGCTTGATGGGAGCCGCTGTGCCCGGCACGCCTGCAATGGCAAAGTCGCCATCGTATTGTACTCTGCCGTTCTCCACCTGGACCTGGGCCTCGATCACCTTATCGGTGTTGGTATTGTAGATCCGAACGGTGGTCACCGGCTCTTTGGGATTGACCAATCCCTTCTCCAGGGCGAAGGGGCCGACGCCGGAGGAAATGTTTCCGCAGTTGCCCTTGTAGCTGACCAGGGGCTTATCCACGGCGACCTGGGCAAAGGTGTAGTCTACGTCCACCCCGGGCCGCTCGGACCTGGAAACGATTGCCACCTTGCTGGTCACCGAGGCGGCCCCTCCCAGGCCGTCGATCTGCTTAGGGTCCGGGCTTCCCATGATCCGCATGAGCAGCGCGTCCCGCTGCTGTCCATCCTCCGGCAGATCCTTCTTTAAAAAATACAGTCCTTTACTGGTTCCTCCCCGCATCACGGTGCAGGGAATCGGGTTTGTTCTGTCCATTTTTGTTTTCTCCTTTATTTAATAATTCCGTATACGCCCACGGCCGACAGAATAATGTTAGCGATTACGCAGGCAATGGCAATCATAAACAGCCGTCCGAACAGCTTCTGCTGCTCCTGCTCCTTATTCTCCGAATTGGAGGCCGCCATGTAAGCAGCCAGGATCAGGCCGCCTCCGGTGGATGCGGGGCTGAACGCGGAGGACAGGGATGAGGAAATCATCACGCTGGTCAGGTTGATAAATCCGGCGCTTCCCGTTCCCAGGGAATCCACGATGGTTCCGATGGTGGGGACCATGGTCGGGATTACCACGCCGGTGGTGCTGCTGAAGAATGACAGGATCGAGGAAATGAACGCGATGATCGGAGCAGCCGTCGCAGGGGTCATGATCGCCAGCAGCGCTTCGGAGATCAGGTCGATGCCGCCCATTTCAATTACCACATTCATCAGAACGCCCACGCCGCAGATCAGAAGCAGGGTTCCCCAGGGGATCTTGGCCAGAGCTTGTTTCTCTTTGGCAACGCCCAGAAGAACCAGCACGGCCGCTACAAAGAAAGAGGTGAGGCCCACGTCCAGGCGGCGGAACATAATGAGATATACCATGACGCACATGCCGATAATGGTGATCCACTGATCCCGGGTGACCGGCTTTTTCTCGCTGATCGCGCCGCCCACAGCCACGGCGCCGGGTTTGATTCGGTAAATCTTATAATGAATGGAAAATCCGATCATCATGATCACGGCCCACAACATGACGTTGAGCATAACCGGCATAATGATGTTGGTATATCCGGCCGTCTCCGCCAGAGACATGGTCAGGACGCCCGCCGGAGCTAAGGGTGTGATGGTGAAGCCGTTGGCCGCAACCTTGGCCGCCAGTGCGAACAGCAGGGGATTCTCCCCCATTTCCACTGCGATGGTGACCGCCACCACCGTCATCAGCGCTCCTACCGGAATATTTCCAGGGCCGATGGCCGACAGAAGGCCGGTCACCAGGAAGAGAATCACCGGCACCAGATAGGTGCGGTTTCCAGCCAGTCCCACCGCCCGCTTGGCGATCAGCTCCAGCGTGCCGTTGCTCTGGGCGATGCCGAACAGGAACGTGACGCCGACCAGCGTGATAAAGAGTTTCGCGTCAAAACCTCCCAGAATCTGAGAATTGGACATCCCGCCGATCTTTCCAATAATCAGGGAAAAACCCACCGCCAGGATACCAATATTGCACTTGCGCCAGAACCCCAGCGCCACGACCGCAAACAAAAATACTACCGACAACACTTCATAATTCATACCTTACCTCCTCAAATATTTCTTTCTTCTCACACTGGCTGCTGCCGGGTTCATTTTACTGAGCTCGATTTACCGGATTTATGTCGCCAGTTCCAGAGGCTGTCTCGATGTATTTTATTTAATTTATCATTGTAAGGAATCGATCCGTTTTGTATGGGCTCATTATATCCCCTGCGATTTTATAAGTCTAATTCATATTTTTCATAAAAATTATGGTATTTTACCATAGTTTGTGGTATGATAATTTTGTCGACCCGGTCTGATATTGAGGGCCGCCAACACTGTACCGTAAGAATAAGACATCTCTGTGAGGGGGAATTGGAAATGGATTTTAAAGACCTTACCTATATTATCGCAGTTGCAAAATACCAGAATATCACCAAGGCGGCGGACTCTCTCTACATTACCCAGCCGACCCTGACCAAGTTCATCCAGCATCTGGAGGCGGACATGGGCCAGAAGCTGTTTAAGAAGCTGGGCAACAAGTTCACCCTGACCTACGCCGGACAGCGCTACGTTGCCAAGGCCACGGAGATTCTCAATATCAAGAAGGAACTGGACCAGGAGATGAACGACATCGTGCGCTCCAATGTGGGCGTGCTGAAGGTGGCCTTCCCGGTCATGCGGGGCACCTACATGCTGCCCTGCACCCTTCCCATCTTCAACAGCTTATACCCCAACGTGCATTTGGATATTATGGAAGAGAACTCCGGCGTCCTGGAATCCATGATCCTCAGCGGGGAAACGGACCTGGCGTTTTTCAACCTGCCGGTGAAAAGCCCGGACATCGAATGGCAGATTATCAGCCATGAGGAGATCGTCCTGATCATGCCCGAGGACCATCCCCTGGCCGAACTGGGCGAAGAGCGGGAGAACTGCCGCTATCCCTGGTTCGACCTGCGCCTGGCGGCCGACGAGCCATTTATCGTGCAGCTGCCCGAGCAGCGCACCCGCCAGATCGTGAACCGTCTCTTTAAAGAGTACAAGATCCAGCCCCACATCAAATTGCAGACCCGCAACATCAGCGCGGGCGCGGAGCTGGTCAGCAAGCGCTACGGCCTGTCCTTTGTCTGCGAGACCCATTTGAAACATATCCGGCTGAAACAGCCGGTCCGCTGCTTCTCCGTGGGAAGCCCCAACACCACAGTGGACTTTGTGGCCGCCTACCGAAAAGGCAGCTATCTGCCGTATCACGCCCAGGAGTATATTAAGATCGTGAAGGATTTTACATAAATTACAGATATCCCCCTCTGAAGCACCAAATGACAGAGGGGGATGTTTTTTGTCAGATCACGCCGCAAAACTATGGTTAAAATTCATACTTTTTATAGTAAATATGAATTTGCTTTCCAAACATGCGCGTGCTATATTGAAATAGTAAACGAAGTGTCGCGGCTCTTTACAATGAACATAATATGATAACAGTTTGGAGGGGAATGATTTGGCCACGAAAGACAATTTTTTTCAGACATCTGACGGTTTATGGCTTTACTATGAAATGCACGGAAGCGGAAAGCCGATTCTGCTTCTGCCCGGTTTTGGGGAATCCTTAAAAATGTGGCGCCACAGCGTCCCGGTTCTCTCCGAAGGACACCAGGTCATCTGCCTGGACCTGCGGGGCCACGGGCGCTCCATGAAGGTTCCCGGCGGGAACCGCCAGGTCCGCATGGCCCAGGACGTGCGGGAATTGATCGATCATCTGGGCCTTCAGGACGTGCTCTTAGTAGGCCACTCCCTGGGCGGGGCCGTGGCGGCCACCTACGCCAACACCCAGGAGGAACACGCGCTCCGGGGCCTGATCCTTGTGGACGCTTCCCTGTTCGCCTTCAGCGACGCGGACTGGAACAGCCATAAGGCCAGCCACTACAATATCGACGGCTGGTACGAGCGCATGATGCCCTATATCAACGATCCCGTTTCCTATGCAGCCAAAGCCCGGGCCTCCTCCCCGCTGGAGCCGGAGGACGCGGACAACATGCAGGAGAGCATGCTCCAGATTCCGCCGTGGGTGGGCGTGGAATACCACATGGATACCTATTTCACGGACAATATGACGCCCCTGGAAAACCGGACCATCCCGGTGGCGGCGTTTGTCTCCCACTCGGCCTACCACGATGCCTGGGAGTCCGGCCACGAGGCGGTGCGCCGCATGACCCGCTCCCCGCTGGCCCTCTGCTATGAATTCACGGAGTGCAACCACCACCTGTTCCCGCTTTTGGAAGCGGACAAATTCAACCGCTGCATTCTGGATTTTGACGCGAAAATCGATTCCCTGGCCCATAAGGACGATATTTAAATAATCGGCTGCCGGCCTGTTACATTCAGCTAAAGAAAGAGCCGCGCTTTGGCGCGGTCTCTTTACAATCGGGAGGTATATATCATTATGAATAGTTTAGCTTTGCTGTCACTGCTGTTTCTCGTCGCCGTGCTGGTTCTGGGCTTCTGGAAAAAGGTCAACATGGGCTTTCTGGCCATGGGCATGGCGCTCATCATCGCCAGAATTGGCGGAATACCGGATAAGACCGTAATCTCCAACTTCAGCACCAGCCTGTTTATCTCGCTGGTGGGCCCCGCATTTTTGTTCAGTATGGCGGTGAACAACGGAACCATGGACCTGTTGGCCAAAAAAATGCTCCGCATGGTAGGCAAAAATACCTGGTGTATCCCGCTGCTCCTGTCCGCCATGACGTTTCTCCTGGCGGCCGCGGGCTGTGGAAATATCCCCACCTTCTCCATTATCCTTCCCCTTGGCATCGCCCTGGCCGTGGAGCTGGGCATCGACGTGATCGCCATGGGTCTGATCATCACCATGGCCTGCAACTTAGGCTGTATGTCCCCCATCGCCAACGGGGGCATCATCGCGGCGGGCCTGATCGCGGAAACGCCCTACGCGGGGCAGTTCTCCTGGTCCTTATTCGCAGAGTGCGCGCTGGTATGGCTGGTCCTCACCCTGGGCTTTTTCTTCCTGTACAAGCTTTACAAGCCGGGAACGGAACAGCTGGCCATGCTGGACGACGTCCGCCCCTTTGACCGGAACCAGAAAATGACCCTTCTGGCCTGCCTGGCCGTGGTGGTCGTGGTATTCGCCTTCGGCGTCAACATCGGCCTTGCGGCTCCCCTGGCCGCCATCATCCTGTGCATCTTCGGCGTGGCGAGCGACAAGGCCGCCATCAAGATCATGCCCTGGGGCACCTTTATCCTGGTCTGCGGCGTGAACATGCTGATGGCGGTGGTCAAGGCCCTGGGCGGCATCGACCTCCTGGTGGAGGGCCTCACCTCCATCATGAGCGGCTCCACCGTCAAGCCCATCATCGCCCTGGCTTCCGGCGTCATGAGCTGGTTCAGCTCCACCACGGGCGTGGTGATGCCCGCTCTGATCCCCACCATCACCGGCATCCTGGAGCAGTTCCCCGGCGCTGGGTACGCACCGTTAATCACCAGCATCACCATCACCTCCTTCCTGGCCGCGTTCAGCCCCGCCTCCACCGGCGGCGCAGGCATCATGGCCCAGTACGCCATCTTCACCAAGGACAAGGGCGACCAGGATACCAACAAGCTGTTCGTGCGGTTATTTTTGACCTCCATCGTCAGCGTGCTGGTAAGCGTAGTGTTTGCCTTTGTTGGGGTTTACAGTATTTTCCAGTTTTGACATTCATAGTTCACGCTGGCAAAATTATCGTATACAAAATTGTCGCATACAAAATTCCCGCGTTGTGGTGCATTCGCGCCGCAGTGCGGGAATTTCTTTTGTCTTTGCGGACATTCTACGGTATAATCAAAATCAGACGTCCATTTTCGGACGATGGGAATCTGACAACCATGGCGGGGGCCTTCGCCGCATTGTTCCACGCGGGGACTCCCGGCCAAATGCATTTTAAAAGGGGAACTATATGCCGGAATTGCTGAAAAACAAATATAATGAGGAATCCATCCGTGAGCTGGCTTCCCGGATTCAGGCCGTCTATCATCCCTTTCAGGCGGATGATTTTGTGCGCAGCGTGATGGACGGGACCTGGGAATCGCTGGAATTGAAGGCCCGTATGCGGCAGATCGCCGTGAATCTTGGGAACTATCTGCCCGCCGATTACGGACAGGCCCTGGGCGTGCTGGATCAGGTGGCCGCGGGATACCCGGAGGGGTTTAACGACTTTACGCTCATGTGCTTCCCGGATTTTGTGGAAGTCTACGGGCAGGACGAGCGCCATTGGGATTTGTCCATGGCGGCGCTGGAGCGCTATACTGTTTTCTCCTCCTCGGAATTTGCCGTGAGGCCCTTTATCATCAGCCACGAGGCGCGCATGATGGAGCAGATGTCCGCCTGGGCCAGACACGCCAACGAACATGTCCGGCGGCTGGCCAGCGAGGGCTGCCGCCCCCGGCTTCCCTGGGGACAGGCGCTGCCCCGCTTCCAAAAAGATCCCTCCCCGGTGCTGGCGATCCTGGAACAGCTGAAAGCCGATCCGTCGCTCTACGTCCGCAAAAGCGTGGCCAACAACTTAAACGACATCTCCAAAAACCATCCCGAACTGGTCGCCCGGATCGCCAGGGACTGGTACGGCAGGGATGAGCGCACGGACTGGATTGTAAAACACGGCTGCCGCACCCTGCTCAAAAAAGGCAATCGGGAGGTGATGGACCTCTTCGGTTTTTCGGCCCCCGGCAGCGTGAAGGTTTACGGCTTTGCGCTTGGCGCTGCTTCTGTTGCCATCGGGCAGGAGCTGGCCTTCTCCTTCACGGTTGAGACGGAGGCGGCTGCGAAGGTGCGGTTGGAATACGGGGTCGATTATCAAAAGGCAAACTGCAGGCGGAACCGGAAGATTTTCCAGATTTCCGAGCTTTCTTTAAAGGAACATGCGAAAAAGACTTACACGAAAATCCATTCCTTTGCGGACGTCAGTACGAGAAAGCATTATCCGGGCGTGCACTCGGTTACGCTGATTGTGAACGGGACGGAGCGGGGGACGCTGGATTTTGAGGTGTTGGCTCCGTTATAATATCAGAAAAAGGACCTCCAGACGCCGAAGCGAATCGAGGTCCTTTGGTTATCCGTCTGTATTTGATCCCCAAAACCGGCCAAAGCCTACACGATCATGCGCTTCGCCCGCTCCTCATCGGCTCCCTCCTCCTGGGCGGGATACCACATGGGGCTGGGGAAACGCAGGAAGCACTCCTCGCCCTCGGAAAAGAGGTTGCGGTGGGGCGTCTGAACCCGCAGGACGTCGTCGCCCACCTGGACCAGGTACTCCACAAAATCGGTGCGGAACACCCGCTTGATGATTTTGGTGCAAAATCCCTCACTGCGGTTGATGTCGATGGTGTTGGGGCGCGTGGCCATGAGCATTTCCCCGTCCTTTGTGCCCGCGGGGGCGTCCCACACCACCCGGGAGCTGTCGCCCTGGCAGTAGGCTTTTCCGCCCTTTATCTTCACGTGGGTGAAATTGGACTGGCCCAGGAAGCTGTGCACAAACCGGTTCTTTGGGTTGTTGTAGAGCTCCAGGGGCGTGCCGATCTGCTGGATATTTCCCATGTCCATCACCAGCATCCGGTCTGAGAGCGCCATCGCCTCGGACTGGTCGTGGGTCACGAAAATGATGGTGAAGCCGAATTCCTTTTGCAGCTTTTTGATCTCAAAGCGCATGGTCTCCCGCAGCTGCGGGTCTAAATTGGACAATGGCTCGTCCAACAGCATGACCTTGGGGTTCACCACGATGGCCCGGGCCAGGGCGATGCGCTGCTGCTGGCCGCCGGAGAGGTCGGATGGGAACACCTTTTCCATGCCGTCCAGGCTGCAGTGCTTCAGGGCCAGGGCGACCCGCTCTCTTATCTCGGCCTCAGGCCGCTTCTGCACCTTCAGCGGAAAGGCCACGTTGTCGAAAATGTTCATGTGGGGCCAGACCGCGAAAGCCTGGAACACCATCCCCAGCCCCCGGTCCTCCGGCGGGACGTAGATATTTTTGTCCTTGACGGACACCGCCTTTCCGCCCAGATAGATGGAGCCGGAGGAGAGATCCTCGAAGCCGGCGATCATGCGCAGCGTGGTGGTCTTGCCGCAGCCGGAGGGACCCAGGAAGGAAAAGCACTCGCCCTCCTTTACCTTCAGATTAAAGCGGTCCACGGCCGTGACGGTGCCCAGCGCCTTGGTGGTAAACGTCTTGGTGACATTTTCCAGTACGATTTGATCCATGGCTTCAGCTCCCCTTTCTATCCTTTGTGAAATGTTTGACGACGTTGTTACAGATAATAATCAGCAAAATGGTGATCACGGACAGGGCCGCCGCAGGGGCGATCTGGCCGTTGATCCGCAGTTGGTAGATGGCCACGCCCAGGGTCCGGCTGTTGGGTCCGTAGAGCAGCACGGAGGTGGTCAGCTCGCGCATTGCGGGCAGGAATACCAGGAAGAAACCGGATACCATGGCGGGCTTGATAAGCGGCAGGGTGATGTCGCGCAGGGACTCCAGATGGGTCGCGCCGCAGGCCCGGGAAGCCTCCTCCAAAGAGATATGTACCTGCTGAAGGGCGGCGGAGCTGGATTTTAACGTGTAGGTCAGATACCGCGCCACGTAGGCCACCAGGATGATCCAGATGGTGTTGTACAGGGTGATTCCCATAAATACGCCGCTCCAGGCCAGGATACAGCCGATGGCCAGCACCGTTCCGGGCAGGGAGTAGGGCAGCACGGCCAAAAGCTCCAGGATGCCCTTGCCCTTCGGGCGCACCTTGTAAATGACGTAGGCCAGCATAGTACCCAGAAACAGGCAGATAATACCCGCGGAGAATCCCAAAAACAGGCTGTTGCCCACGGAATCCGTGACCATCTTGTTGCCCACCAGGATGCGGTGATAGTTGGCCAGGGTAAAGTTTTCAAAGGCAAAGTTCAGGCCGTAGGCCTTGATGAAGCTCACCAGCACGATCATGGCCAGGGGAGCCAGCACCACCAGGGTTAAAAACAGCAGGGAAAATACCAACAGCGGGTATTTTGCGGTGCGCAGCTTGATGAGGGCCGGGCGCATGCTCTTGCCCTTGATGATATCGTACCGCCCCACGGAGAGCAGCTTGCGCTGTACCAGAAGGGCAATGGACACCACGGCAACCAGGACGATGGACAGGGCCGTGGCCTGCCGGATGCCCTCGAAGCTTCCGCCCGCCCGGTTCATTTTCTCCACAATCATGGTGGGCAGCGTGAAAATGTTCTGGGAGAAGCCCAGCATGGCGGGGATGCCGTAGTTGGACAGGGAGGTGATGAGAACCAGCAGTACGCCCGAGGAAATGGCCGGTATGGTCAGAGGCAGGGTGATCTTGCGGATCACGTAGAGCTGCTTTGCGCCCGCGATGCGCGCGCTCTCCTCCAGGGTGGGGTCCATGCGCTCCAGGGCGCTGACCACCTGCATGTAGACGAAGGGGAAGTAGTAAACCACCTCGATCACGATGATTCCCAGCACGCTGTTAATGTTAAAAGGCGCTTTGCTCAGGTTGAACACGGACATCAGCCAGCGGTTCACATAACCGCCGCGGCCGGAGAACATCATGTCCCAGGCCATGGCCGCCAGAAACGGCGGAATCATGAAGGGGATGGAGAAGAGAAACTTCATCACGCCTTTAAGCGGAATATCGCTGCGGCCCAACAGCCAGGCGAAAAACACGCCCACCGCCGTGGCCAGCAGGGTGGAAAATACCGCGATCACCAGGGTATTGCGCATTGCGGCCAGATTTTCCTTCTGCATGAGGACGTTGAAAAACATCTGAAAATCGATCTTGGTCCCGTCCCAGAAGGCGTAATAGATAATCATAAATACCGGCAGAATCACCACCGTCACCAGAATCAGGTAGCACAGCAGGGTCATGAACCGGTCCAGGCTCATCAGCCTGCCGCCTTCCAGCCGCTCCAAATCGCTGTTTGTCTTGCGCTTGAACATGCTCATACACGCTCCTCCTCTGCGTCGTAATACTTCTCATTCAGGAAACGCAGGCCCACTTCCTGGCCTTCCGCGTACTCCCTGCCGTCCAGGCTGTCCAGGGTGCTTCTCTGCACCCGCAGCTCCTGATCTCCCACCCGCACAAAGTAGTTGAACAGGCTGCCCAGGAACACGGACTGCTCGATGGTGCCGCGCACGGGGCTTTCGTCGTCGAAAATGATGTCCATGGGGCGGATGCCCATGACATTTTTCACCCCCGGAAGAATGCCCTTGGGACGGACACCGCTGTAGGGGATTCCCTCCCCGATGTCCAGACACCAGGAGCCGGATTTCTCGGCCACCGGGATGAAGTTGGACACGCCGATGAAGCTGAACACGAAGCGGTTGGCCGGATTCTTGATCATATCCTCGTCGGTGCCGATCTGGCAAATGTTGCCGTCCTTCTGCATGATCACGATGCGGTCGCAGAGCTGCATAGCCGCTTCCTGGTCGTGGGTGATGTAGATAATGGTAGTGTTGAGCCGGGACTGCATGAGGCGGATTTCCACCAGCATCTCCTCTCTCAGCTTGGCGTCCAGGTTGGTGATGGGCTCATCCATGACGATGATGTCGTCCGAGGAGGTCAGAGCCCGGGCAATGGCCACGCGCTGCTGCTGGCCGCCGGAGAGCTGGGAGGGCATGTAGTTCTCATACCCGGTCATGTGGGACTGCTCCAGGGCGTAGCTGACCCGCTTTGCGATCTCTGCCTTGGGCACTTTCCGTTTTTTTAACGGATAGGCCACGTTGTCGTAAACGCTCATGTGGGGCCAAACTGCGTAGTCCTGGAAAACGATGCCGATCTTGCGGTTTTCCGGCGGGACGTTCACGCGCTCCTTCTTGCTGAACACCGTTCTGCCGTTGACCGTAATCTCCCCCATCTCAGGGTTTAAAAATCCGCAGAGCGCCCGGATGGCGGTGGTTTTCCCGCAGCCCGACGGGCCCACGATTCCCACGATCTCCCCCGGCTCCACAGTCAGGGAAAAATCCTTCAAAACCGTGTGGCTGCCGTAGGAAACGCGGATATGTTCCATACTCACTTTAGACAATGTACGATTCCCCTTTCAGTCAATTTGGGAAAGACGCCCGGCCGGCAGAAATCAATCTCCAGAATGCCACCCGGTCCGGCGTCCTCCTTTTTGAATGCGATGACCCACGGGTTCTGCCTGCGGGTCATCGTCTGTGATGGCTTAGTTCTTGAAGATGGCGTCAAAACGATCCAGAAGCTCGTTGCTCACCGCGGCCAGGTCCACCCAGTCGATGGGCAGGGCCAGGCTGGCGATCTCGGATGCCTTCATCATACCCTCGGGAAGGGCGACGCCGTCCACGATGGGGGTGATGTTGTACTGGGTCAGGATGGCCTGTCCGCCCTCGGGGTCCAGGATAAAGTCATAGAGCAGCTGGGCCAGTTCCTCGTGAGGAGCGCCCTTGGGGATTCCGATGGGGCAGGGAACGGCCACAATGTCCTTGGTGTCGTGCCAGCCCAGGGGAGAGCCCTCGGCCATCAGGTTTTTGGTGTTGTAGTCCACGCCGAAGCCCAGCTTGTAAGCGCCGGAGGCGATGCCGTTGTTGGTGGAACCGGAGCTGGACTGAAGCTCCACGCCCTGTTCCTTTAACTTTTCAAAATATTCCCAGCCGTAATTGGAATTATTTGTCAGTGCGTAAACCAGGGCCTTGGTGGAGCCGGAGCCGGTGGGATCGGTCATCACGATCTGATCCTTAAAGCTCTCGCCCAGGAAGCCGTCGTAGTTGGTGGGAGCCTCCTCGTCGGAGCAGGTTGTGGTGCTGAAGGTCACGCCCATGAGCAGCAGGCGGGCGCCGCTGTAATAGCCGTCCGCATCCTTAAACTTGCCGTCGATGCCTTCCGCGTAGGGGGATTTGTAGGCCAGCAGGTTTCCGTCGTCCTTCAGGGTGATCATGGCGGAGGGGTCCGCCAGCCAGGCCAGGTCGCAGGCCACTGTGCCGGACTGGAACTCGGTGGCCAGCTTTGTCACGCACTTGCCGGAGGTGGCGGCGTAATAATCCAGCGTTACATTGGGATACTTCGTTTCAAACGCTTCCTTTAACGCGATGATCACGCCCTCGTCGGTGGAGGAGTAGAGCATCACGGTTCCTTTATAATCCTCCGCCCCTTCTGCGGCGGCCTCAGAGCCCGCTTCGGAGCCGGCCCCGGAACCGGCCGCCGTTGTCTCAGGAGCCGCGGGAGCGGCGGTGCCTGCCGCGCCGCCGGAATTTCCGGAGCCGCAGGCGGTCAGGGATAACAGCATTGTTGTGGCCAACGTGATTGATACAAGTCTCTTTTTCATACGATCATATCCTTTCTTCTTCCCTTTTCGTTTGTGTCTCTTGGTTTACAGTATTTAAAACGCGTTTAAAACACATTGGAGTGTCAGCTCCTGTATGCTCCCATCTTAATTTGTCTCTCATATGGTGTAAAGTACAAAAATAGGACTTTTTTTCCGATATTCGAATTTCAAATCTTTTTGCTCTTTTCAAACATATTGCATATATGTTATAGTGCTTATGTGGAAAGGAGTGTGCAAAATCATGAAAAAGGAAGAAAAAACCAGTCCAGGGAGGGACATAATCTCCATACGGTTTTTATCGGTGGTATTGATGAGTTTTGTGTTGATTCTGGCGCTTCTCGGACTGTTATACCATCAATTTCAAAAGGCATTCCTGTCCTCCATCAACCGGGCCAACGAGGAATTCGTGTTTCAGGTCAGCGCCACATCCTCCTCCACCGAGGAATTTCTCCAAAATATGGTAAATCAGATTTTCTACAGCAACACCGTGGTCAAGCTGCGCTCCTACGAGGAGCTTACCAACTGGCAGATGGTGGACGGCGTGCGGGAGCTGAACACCTACTCGGCCTCCAGTACCATCATCGACTCCATCTATATTTTTAATGGAAAGCAGCAGCGGGTGTACAGCACTTCCTCCTACGGCGCGGTGGGCGACTCCTTTTCGGCCTTCGCGGACCGGGACGCGGTGGAGCTCTACGAAAACCGCTCTGCGTCCGGGCGGCTGGTTCCCATTCTCCGCCACTCCGACGTTTCTAATATTTACAGCAACCGGGAGCTTTACTCCTTCCTGTTTTTTGAGCTGGACCGGGACGGCCTGCCCAAAGATAACGCGATCATGTTCAACATCAACAAAAACTGGCTGAACCGCCTTTACTTTGGCGGGGAGGACGCGTTCATTATAAAGGAGGACGGGGCGCTGGTTGCCTCCGCTGCCCGGGAGGGCCAGGAGCTGTACCCGCTTTTGACCGAAAAAATACTGTCCCGGACCGGCGAGGGCGTGGACAGCGGCTATTTTATCTATCAGGCGGAGGACAGGCAGATCTGCTTTTTCTCGCGCATGCCGGACCGCCCCTGGTATTATGTGAAATCCCTGCCCTACGACCAGTGCCTGGAGGACTTAAGGCACACGGAGGAACAGACCTTTTTGTTCGTGATCGCGGGTTTTGGTATCCTGTTGCTTGCGGGCACCATGATCTCCGTGGATATCTACGTGCCGCTGCGCAAAATCACGCGGCGCATCTCCGATATCGCGCCGGACGCGCCCCAGAATACGGACGCCATGCTGGAAAGCCTCAACCACCTGATTGAGAGTAATTCCAACGCCCGGCAGATTCAAGCCTCCCTCAGGGCCATGGTCCGGGGGGAAGTCCTTCAGGGCCTGCTGTTCGGTAGCCAGGAATACGAGAGCCCCGAAGCATTGATCCGGGAGTACGACCTGCAGCTTCTGGCAGACCGGCCCATTCAGCTCTGTCTGATCGACGGGCTGCGGCTTCCCCTGTACCTGGAGTGCGTCCGGGACGGGCAGGTCCGCTGCGAAGGGGTGATCGTGCACAACGAATACACCATCCTCTTCCTGCAAGGGGAGCAGGAGCCGCAGGCGGTTTTGGACAGGCTTTCCGCGCAGTTCCCCGCCCGCTGGTTCGTGGTGGGAACGGAGGCCGAAGGGTTTGCCGCCCTGCCCCAGGTCTACGGGAGACTTGTGGAGTTTTATGAGCTTCGGTTCCTGTACCAGAGCGGGCCGATGTTGTTCGTGCGGGACTACCCGCAGCTGGACGACTCCCCTGCGGAGCCGGAGGCGCGGGTCTCGGATGTGATGGACGCGCTGAAAAAGGGATATGGGGGAAAGGCAGGCAAGGCGTATCTGGAGTTTCTGGCCTCATTAAACGGAAAGAGCGGCCGCTGCGTGCAGTACGCCTGGGCCGCCCTGACTGGCGCAGTGTTGAAGCTGTATTTTGAGTGTTTCCCCGGGGAGGCGGACCCGGACGGCGGTTACCAGGCGGTGTCGGAGTCCCTGCGCTTTTCCCCGGAAGCCCTGAACGGGGGCTGCGAGGCGGTCTTTACCCGGATCGCCGAGCACATCCAGCAGAAAAAAGCCAGCCGCAAGGGCAGCTCCCTGGACCAGGTGATCGCGGCCATCGAGGACTCCTACTGCGACTCCAATCTGTCCTCCCAGGTCCTGGCGGACCGGTTTAACCTGTCCACCGCATACCTGTGCCGCATTTTCCGCCAGGCCAAGGGCTGCTCCCTCACCGATTACATTAACCAGCTGCGCATCGCCCGGGCTCAGGAGATTCTCCGGGACCCCAGCGTGAAGGTCAAAGACGTGGCCGAACAGGTGGGGATCGAGAATAAGCAGTATTTCTTCATGCTGTTCAAGCAGACCACCGGGGTGACGCCGAAGCAGTATCAGATTCAGCAGAAAGGGGTTTAGGAGGCGGCGTTACAGTTCCAGCGCCCGGGGTTCCAGACCGCACCGGGCGTCCACGCCCAGGTTGCGCAGCTTACCGGTCAGTTCACGGGTGTTTTCCAGCGGCGCGTGGAACAGCAGGATCTTTTTCGCCCGCACGGACCGGTTGAGAGCGATCACGTCCTGGTCGTCCAGATGGACCTTGATGGTCAGGCGCTCGGCCCGGGCGGCAAGACCCGCCTGAGCGCGGAATGCCGGTTCAAATATCCGGGAACCCAGGGCGCTCCGGGCGGTGTGGCCGGTGATCAGGATACAGTTTCGCGCGTCGCCTTTCAGCGCCTCGAAGTAGGCCGCGGCGACCGGGCCTGACATCATGCCGTCGCCGGTGAGATAGACGGCAGGGCCGGGCGCAGAGAGGGCCAGGGAGCGGGATTGGACGTCCGGGAGGCTGATGGCGTTTGTAAACGTATTGGCACGGTTCATAGCGTCTATCCGGCCGCATGGTAGGCCAACAGCGTCTATCTGGCCGCACGGCAGGGCCACAGCGTCTATCCGGCCGCACGGTAGGCCAACAGCGTCTATCTGGCCGCACGGCAGGGCCACAGCGTCTATCTGGCGGCCCGGCAGGGCCACAGCGTCTATCCGGCCGCACGGCAGGCCCGCGCCATTTGACTCCTCCCCCGCCCCACTTATCCGACCGCACACATCCGCCCGCAGCCATTTCCGCTCTTTCAAAAGCTCGCCGCACAGCGCGGCCACATTGGCTTCCGCGTAGACCGGCACCCCGCGCAGATTTTCGCACAGATGGAGCAGAATGTCGCTCCCCCGGCCGTTCGGCGGCACGGGGAGCAGCAGCTTTCCACCTCCGGCGGCCACCTCCTCCGTCAGGTCCACCAGCGCGTCGTACTGCCCGGCCTGGGACAGGGTTCGCCCGGCGTAGGCGCAGTCCACCACCGCACCGTCGGACTCCGGCGGCAGATCGGTGGCCAGGAGCCGCCCGGCGAGGGTCATATCCCCCGTGTACAGCAGGCTTTTCCCACCGTGCTCAAACCGCAGCCAGCAGCTCCCCAGCATATGCCCGCTGCGCCCTGCGGTCACGGAAAGGCCCTCTACCACCTGGCTGCCCAGGGAGATCGTGGAAAATGCCACCCGATTCATCGTTTCCACTGAAAACGGGAGCCTCCCGCCCGCGGAAGTCACAAAATCCGCCCACTTTTTCATAAATCCCCTGGCCAGCCGGATGGTTTCCTCCGTGCCGTAAACATTTCCCCTGTACCCCAGTTCATAGAGGTAGGGAAGAGCGGCAACATGGTCCTCGTGGGCGTGGGACAGGAACACCGCGGTGAGCCGTCCGGCGATTTCGCGGGTGAGCGCCGGATAAACCCGGTCAAACTCCCCCAGCGCTTCCCGGCGCACGCCGCAGTCCAGCAGCACCGTGTGGTTTCCGGCCTCCAGCAGGAAGCAATTCCGTGCCTCCTCGCCGCTGCCTCCCAGCGAAGTGACGGCGATCCGATTATTTTGCATGATCAAGAACCCTCCGAATTTTATAGTTTGAAAGGAGTAACACCATGGATATGGATAAACTGCTGGCCCTGCGGACCCTGGCCGAGGAAGGCACGCAGATCCGGGCCGCGGAAAAGCTGTTCTGCACACAGTCCGCCCTCTCCAAACAGATCAACACTCTGGAACGCGAGCTGGACTGCCGCCTGTTCGACCGCAAGGGCAGCCGCCTGGTACTCAACGACAGCGGACAGAAAGCCTACGCCTACGCCGTCTCCTGCCTGGACGGTTACGCCCGGCTCCAGGAGGAGCTGGCCGCGGCAGGTCAGACCAGCAGGAAAATCCTGTATCTGGGCGCCACCAACAGCATCGGGGTCTACCAGCTCCCCGCCGTGCTCCAGAAGGCCCGACAGTCCCTGCCGGAACTGGAAATCCGCTTCACAGTGGGCTTCCGGGCCAAAATCGTATCCCTGCTGGCGGACGGAAAGGTTTCCCTGGCAATCCTGCCCCGGGCGGAGGGCGTAAAACCGCCGGCCGGTTACCTGGAAGCCCCGCTCTTTCGCGAGGAAATGGCCCTGGTACTGCCCCCGGACCACCCTCTAACGGACAAATCCGTCCCCTGGGCGGACATATGCCGCCTCACCATGCTGGCGCCGGAGCAGGACTCCGCCACCCGGCAGTTTATCGCAGGGCTGATGAAAATCCACGGCGGGGACGCCCCTCAGCTTCTGGACTTCGGCAACATCGAGGCCATCAAGCAGGGGGTGATGCGGGGTATGGGCGTGTCCATTTTGCCCCTCGCCACCGTCCGGCGGGAGCTCTCCGGCGGGGAGCTGGCCCGGTGCCGGATCGTGGACGTCAGTCTGGAGCGCACCGTGGACTGCGTCTGCCGGAAAAATGTGCCGCTGACCTGGTGGGAGCGGAAATTTCTGGATCTTTTTTCCAGTCAGCCTTCCCCGTACTGACGTGCTTCCATGCCGTCTGTCAGAGCGTCGTAGACCCGCTTCACATTCCCCCAGTTTTGATCCCGGTCCAGCGCCAGGCCGCGGCCCACGCCGTCCACCACACGGAAATTGCCGCCAATCTGCGCCAGTCTCTCATCCAAAGCCTGAAGCATTTCCGGGGCGGAGCCGGGCTCGGTGGAGCGGCCGTCAAAGATGATGTGCAGGTACACCTCCGGCAGGTCCTTCGCCATTTCGCAGATGGAAAGGGGATAGTCGATGGAGCCGTGAGAGGACTTGTAGGTCAGGTAGGACAAGAGGTGCAGCGCCCGGCCGGTATTGCGGCAGCGGTCGATGGCCTCCAGGAACACGGGATTTTTCCGGAAGCTTCCGTCCCTCACCGCCGCGTCCAGGCGGACGTCGTCCTGGAGCACCAGACGGCCCGCTCCCAGGTTGATGTGCCCGGCCTCCGAGTTGCCCGGCTTGCCCGCTCCCAGCCCCACGTATTGCCCGGAGGCGTGAAGCCTGGACCAGGACTTCCCGCTGACGAGCGCGTCCCAGAAAGGGGTGTCCCCGGCAAAAATGGCGTCGTTTCCCGTCTGGTCCCCCAGCCCCCAGCCGTCCAGAATGATGAGCAGCATCCGGCGGTTCTGGCCGAACTCGTGGCCCGAAACAAGGGATTCCCCGGTCATTTCCCGGGGCTTTTTTATGCCCATCACGTCCAGCACCGTGGGCGCCACGTCGGACAGCGCGCCGTCCCTCAGTCCGATGGGACCGCCCGTTCTGGGATCCATGAGCACAAAGGCCACCTGGTTATCGGTGTGGGCTCCGTCGGGCTTACCTGCGGGCGTGTAAAGCTTCTCGATATTCCCGTGGTCGGCGGTGATCGCAACCACATAGTCCTCCCGGAGAGCGGCGCTCACCACCTGCTGCAGACGGCTGCTGACCTCCCGGCAGGCGGCCAGCTTGGCGTTGGAATTGAGCGTGTGGCCCACCACGTCGCCGTTGGCGAAATTCGTGACAATGAAATCATACCGGCCCAGCGCCTCCGTCACCGCGTCCGCCACTTCCGGCAGGGACAGCTCCGGCTTCTGGTCAAAGGGCACGCCCTTGGGGGAAGGAATGCATTTGTCCGTCTCCCCGGGAAACGGGGCGTTCTCCCCGCCGTTCAGGAAAAAGGTCACATGGGCGAACTTCTCCGACTCGGCGCAGTGGAACTGGCTTTTTCCAGCCTGGGAAATCACCTGGGCCAAAGGCATTTCCACGTGGGAGGGCGCAAAGGCGATGGGCAGATCCTTGAATTTCTCGTGATAGAGGGTCATGATGGCAAAATAAAGGTCCTTGAGAGGACGGCGGGGAACCTGCGCGAAACCGGGGTCCGTAAACATGTCGGTCAGCTCGATCTCCCGCTCACCCCGGCGGCAGCAGAAAATCACACTGTCCCCGTCGGTGATCCTGCCCACGGGCCTGCCGCCCTCCGTCAAAACCATAGGTTCCAAATGATAGTCGTCCATTCCTTCGGCGTAGGCGGCTCTGACGGCCTCCGCCAGGAAAGCGCCGCCGTATTGCGGTTGTGACATTGTGATACCTCCTCAAATATGATTCTTTTCTTAATCATATAACCGGTTGGTTCACAAGTCTAATTCGGATAAGTTGTAGGGATTATTCCAGAACGGAATAGGCTGTATGCAGGCAGCCCGGGTGGGGAGGGGAAAAACAGAAACCGCCGTTTTTAAGGGAATTTCCGCCCGCTCATGCCCGCTCACATCCGTAAAAAGGTGTTGCTTTTTCCCGAAAAATATATTATAACTAATATGAGGAAAAATGGTTTCCCTTAAACCATTTCCTCATCCTTATTAATTATTTATACTCCCCTTGAGAAAACGCCGGATAGCTCCCCTATCACGGCGTTTTTTCTGCGCGGTATACAGTTTTACAAAAAAATCCAATATCACGCGAAAAGCCGGAAGCGTATCCGCTCCCGGCTTTCCTCGTTCCTTTTTGAATATCCTTTTATCTGAACATTACTGACAATCCATCTAACCCAACACGCTTGTGATCTTCACAGGAGTCCGGTAGTTCCAGGGGGAGATGGTGATTCCCGTCTGCTCGGTGGACGCGTGAACGATCTGTCCGTTGCCTATGTACATCGCCACATGGTTGATCCGTCTGCCGTTGCCGTAAAACAAAAGATCTCCGGGCTGCATCTGATCCGCACTGATGGCTGATCCCTGGGCTGCCTGAGAACCGGAGGAACGGCTCATCCCAACGCCTGCCGCGTTCTGCAGCACATAGCGGGTAAATCCGGAGCAGTCCACGCCGCTGTGGGGATCGGATCCGCCGTAGCGGTAGCGCCCGCCCACGAACTGCAGCGCATAATCCACGACCTGCTGGCGGCGGTAGCTGTTGGAGGAGGTGAGAGCCTCCTGCTGAATCTCAGCCATCTCCTCGTCGGCGACTTCCTCCACCGTGGCGTTGCCGGACACCGGCATATAGCCCTCCGTGTCCAGAACCCGAACCTTCATCCAGCCGTTTCCCATATCTTCCAACACTTCATATGTATCGCCTGACTTTGCGGTGAGAAGAACATCCTCTCCGTCCCGGCTCTTGTTGATGTTTACACTGTCCGCCGTGACGGTAGCCACGTAAGTCCCCGGCTCAAATCCCGGTCCAATCGCCGCCAGAGCTGTCTGGGGCGCCGCCATCGTAAGTACAGAGCACATGGCACCAATCCGCAAAAAATATCTAAAGGTCCTGGTATTCAACAAAATCTCCTGCCTTTCATGTTCCGTTTACTTGTCCATAATTGTTACGCAAATATTACATTCGTTACAAACTTATTATAGCAGGTTCTTGAGATTCGTCAACTATTTTAGAATTATTTAACATTTTTTAGTCGTTTTTTACAATATTCTTACGAGCAGATTACGAAACCACGCGTTTTCCGCCGCACAGGGGGCATTTCCAGAGGGCTTCAGCCGTTTTATCGCTGATTTTTCTGGCAAATGCTACCAATTTATTAAATTTCTGTTTCATTCCAGGAAAATGCTGCGCTGAATTTTTCCGGCTTAGGCCCAATATGGCAAAAAAATACAGCCTGCATCAGAGCAGGCTGACAATCTTCACCGGTTTGCGGTAATTGTAGGGGGAGGTCTTGATCCCCGTGCGTTCTGTGGAGGCGTGGACGATCTGGCCGTCTCCGATGTACATGGCCACATGGTTGATCCGGCTGCCGCTGCTGTAGAACAGCAGGTCGCCGGGGCGCATCTGGTCCACCGTCACTTCCCTGCCATAGGACGACTGTCCGCCGGAGGAGTGGGGAAGGCTGATGGAAGCGGCTTTTGCCATGACGTAGCGGGTAAATCCCGAGCAATCCACGCCGCTGTGGGGGTCCGTTCCGCCGTACACGTACTTGCCGCCCACGAACTGGAGGGCGTATTCCACGGTTTCACGGCGCTTTTTCACGGACTCATCCACCTTCTGGCTGGTTTTCTCCACCAGGGAGGCGTTCCCGGGAACGCGGATGTATCCTGCGGCATCCTCTGCCTGGATCTTCACCCAGCCCGCCTCCGCCTGGGACAACACCTGATAGGTCTGCCCCCGCTTTACGGTTCCCGCCTTGGCGGAACTTGTGTTTGCCGCTGTATGTACTTCAACCTCCGGAGCCTCGATCTTCACCACGTAGCTGGATGTGTTGGTCACCTCTGGTCCGAACTGTGCCGCTCTTGCCTCCGACGGTTCCGCCACCAGGAGCAGCCCCATTACACAGGCGGCGCCTGCCATCTTCCATATCGTTTTCACGCTTCTTGCACCTCGCAAATCAATCTATTTCCAATTTTCGATTACAGTTTTATCAAATTTGTTACATAAATGTTACATTTCTTATACAGTATATTTTATTTCTGTAATTTTGTCAAGGTGCAATCACCGCGAACCCTGTCGTCCGCGTTGCTTTTTTCCCGGAGATCGCTTATCATAGGATCATACGAATCATTCTAATTCCCCGCGGAAAGGCGCGTCCGGGCGCGGCCCGCCGCCCTCCCGGGAATCCAACACAGGAGGTATTTCCCATGCACACAGAACGCTACCCCTATCCCCTCTGCATCCAGCTGGCAGCCCCGGAGTCCCTGGACGCCCCGGAATTTCTGGATACGCTTAACGTGTTGAAAGATTCCGGTTTCTACGGCATTGAGATGAATCTGTTGGACTTTTCCCAGGCCTACGCCGGCCGGCTGAAAGAGACGCTGGAACACTTCGGACTTCGTCTGACCATGATCGCTTCCGGCGCTTTTGCCAACCGGAACGGCCTGTCCCTCAGCAGCCCGGACCAGGATGTCCGCGCCAAAAGCGTCCAGGCCCTCGGCGGAATGCTGGACTGCGCGGCGGGGTTCGGAGCGGGCGTCATCTGCGGCTTCATCAAGGGCGGGCCCTCCGGCGACAAAACCGTGGCCTCCAGACAGCTGCGCGCCTCCCTGGAAGAGCTGGACCGTTTGGGTAAGACCGCGGCGGCTCCTCTCTATCTGGAAGCCACCAACCACTATGAGGCCCTTCTGGTCAACACCCTGGAGGAAGGCGCGGCCCTCACCGCAGGGCTCTCCCACCCGGTGTACATTCTCCCCGATACCTACCACATGAACATCGAGGAGACGAGCACCACGGCGGCGCTGACTCAGTATGCCGGCCATTACCACAACCTGCATGTGTCCGACAACAACCGCTATTTCCCCGGCATCGGCGCCATCGATTTCGCCGGAATCATGCGTCAGCTGAAGGGACTGGGCTACGACGGCACCATTACCATTGAGGGAAGGGTGTTAAAGAGCCTGGCCGAGGACACGGTTTTCTCCGCGGGTTACCTGGCGGGGATTGGGGCGCAGTTGGGATTTTGGGAATAATTAGTTCTTAAAAAGATATCCTCAGAAGGTTGCTAATTTATCACAGCCAAAAACAGGGAGGGTCTCCGGCCTCGCGCCCGGATCCCCTCCCTGAACATTTTCCATCTCTACCTTCTCGGCCCTTTCATAAACCAGATCACCAGCAGAACCAGCAGCACCGGCCATACCACGGACAGAATCCATCCGGCCAGGCCCAGAATGCCCATAACCAGCGTGATCAGCAGAAAAATCACCACAAAACCGGCCAAACCGGCCAAAAGCCGCACATACCATTTGCTGAAATCCACATAGTGCACCGAGCGCTTTTCGCCGTCCCTGTACTCCGTATACTGTTTCTGGGCGGTGCGCTTTGTGGCTCCGTCGTACTCTTCCCTTCCCCCGTAGGACTGGAAGCCGTCCGGGCGGTCCTCGGTGTCCAGAGTGGCGTCCACGATGGTGCGGGCGATGATCCTGGGGCCGCCTAACTCCTCGATCACCTGAAGCTCAGGCCGTCCCTTGGCCGTCTCCCCGTCAATATAGCTGTTGTAATAGTTCAGGTTCTCCTGGATCACGGAGTAGGGCACCCGCCCGTCCAGCTCCTCCCGGAGAATCTGCAAAAATTCCGTCTTGGTCATTTATTCTACCCTTTCTTTCAGCGTGCCTTCCCGGTAGGCCGCCACCAGTTCTTTTAAATCCGCGATCTGCCCCGCCAGCTCTCTGCCCTTGTCGGTATCCGCCACCATCACCCGGCTCTGCATTTTCTCCACCACGGACACACGGGGCGAGCTCTCCTTGTTAGGGTCAAAGGGCATGTGCTCCGCCAACGCCAGATGGTTGGAATTGTAGATCAGGGTGTACCCGGCGATGCCCGTGGTGGCCTGGTAAGCCTTGGAGAGGCCGCCGTCGATGATAAACAGCTTGCCGCCAGCCTTGACCGGGGTCTCCCCATCCTTCATCTTCACCGGCACATGGCCGTTGATGATGTGGGAGCCCTTTGCCGGAAGGTCGAACTCCTCCAGAATCCGGTCGCAGAATTCCTCCTGCACGCTGAGCTTGTAATAAGGATTAAGCGTCTCCTTGTGGGTCTTTTTGTCCGCAATAAAATAATGCTCAAAGGTGGTCATTTTATCCTTGCCGAACACCGGGGACTTGGAGCCGCACCACAGGTACCACATCAAATCCATGGCCCACTGCTTCTCCACCGAGCCCTCCGGCATAAAATATGCGTTCTGCACCTGATAGTTGAAGTAATCCATCAGGCTTCTGCCGGAATAGATGGCATTGCCCGCCATAACGCTGTCAAAATTGCCGTCCGCCTTCATGGGGATACAGCCGTGGTACAGCAGGTTGGAATTGTAGCACTTGTAAATAGCCCCGTGGGAGTAGAGGAATTTCACATGCTTGTGCAGCCGTCCACTGTGCTTGAAGGAGGCCTTCAAGGTTTTTAACAGCTCCTTCTCCCCGTCGGTGAGCTCCAGCGGGTTTGCCGGGTCCACGGTGGGGAAATTTCGGTCCAGCATGGGGTACTCCTTCCCCTCCACCGTCACCGTGCCCTTCTCAAAGTCCACAGTCTCCAAAAGAATCCGGTCCGCCATGCCGTACTCGGGGTGGCGCTTGATAATGGCGCCCTCCACCTTGAACTGGATCACGGCGATGGCCTTGTGCATTTTCGCCGCCAGGCCCGGATCCACGGCGTCGTAGACATTTTCATCCAATATATGAGGTACAAACCGCTCGCAGGGGTCGTCCCGGTACACCTTGGCCGCGAACATGGACAGGGGCCGCAGGTTGATGCCGTAGCCGTCCTCCAGCACGTCGAAGCTGTTGTAGCTGATGGCGATGCGCAGCACGTTGCAGATGCAGGCCAGGTTGCCCGTGGCCGCTCCCATCCAGGAAATGTCGTGGTTCCCCCACTGGATGTCCACGTCGTGGAAATGCATGAGCTCGTCCATAATGATGTCCGCCCGGGGGCCGCGGTCGAAAATATCGCCGATAATGTGCAGATTGTCGATGGTCAGATTCTGGATCAGCTCGCACAGGGCGACGATGAACTTGTCCGCCACCGAGTTGTCGATGATGGAGTGGATGATCTCGCTGTAGTAAATCCGCTTGTTGTCGTCGTTGTAATCCACATGGAGCAGCTCGTCGATCACATAGGCGAACTCCCTTGGCATCTTCTTTCGCACCTTGGAGCGGGTGTACTTGGAGGACACCACCTTGCAGATCTGCACCAGACGGTAGATGGTAATCTTCTGAAAGTCCTCGGTAAACAGTCCCGTCTTGCGGATCTTTCCCAGATTCCGGTCCGGGTAATAGATCAGGTTCGCCAGCTGGACTTCCTCCTCCTCGGGAATCAGGTGCCCGAAGGTCTCCCGGATCTTCTCCCGGATAATGCCGGAAGAGCTGCGCAGCAGGTGGACAAACGCCTCATATTCCCCGTGCAGGTCGCTGAAGAAATACTCCGTCCCCTTCGGCAGTCCGCAGATCGCCATCAGGTTGATGATCTCGCTGGTGGCCGCCCTCACCGTGGGGTACTCCCTGGACAGCAGCTTTAAATAAGCCAAATCCCTCATTTCTTCCGCCTCCCTTGTTCCATCGTTTTCAAACAGTTAAAAATATAGTAACACAAAATATCCCAGTTTTCAAACCCTCCCCAAAAAAGAAATATACAATTAACAAATTAGTAAAGACTTCCGCCCCCGACAGTGCTACACTATTCAATATCACCCAAAGGAGCTGCAAATACATGAAAGAAAACAATGAATCCACCGTCAACTGGAAAAAAGAACTTCTGGAATGGCTGAAAATACTTCTGGCTGCCGCCGCCATCGCCCTGATTGTCAACACCTGCGTCATCGCCAACACCCGGGTGCCCTCCGATTCCATGGAAACCACCATCATGGCCGGGGACCGCCTCCTGGGCTCCCGCCTGTCCTACCGCTTCGGCTCCCACCCGGAGCGGGGCGACATTGTGATCTTCAAGCACAAGGCCGAGCCTGGCCGGGACCAGACCCGGCTGGTCAAGCGGGTCATCGGCCTGCCTGGTGAAACCGTGGACATCCGGGACAACCGGATCTATATAAACGGTTCCGAAACGCCCCTGGAGGAGCCCTACCTGCCCGAGCCCATGGAGACGGACGACCAGCATTTTGAAGTCCCTAAGGGCTGTTATCTCATGCTGGGGGACAACCGGAACGACTCCGCGGACGCCCGCATGTGGGCGGACCCCTATGTGCCGGAAACGGATATTGCGGCAAAGGTATTTTTCCGATATTATCCAGGATTCGGGCGGGTATCCTGATTGCCGGACGGCGGAGAGATTGGATGGAAGGAGGGTTCTGTTGTGAAAACAGTGCGCTATTCGGATCGTGAAAAAATGATCGTGGAGGAGGGTTTGGCGGCGGTGGAGAGAGTCCTCACCGGGGACGATACCGACGCCATCGAGCGCCTGCTGTTGTGTCTGGATTATTATATGGACCCCTATTACGGCAACCGCCTGCCCTATGAACGGGAATTGATCGTCCTGCTGCAAAATCTGATCCTCTCATCCAATCCCCTGGAACTGAAACAGGACGCGCTGCAGCTTCTGACCAGCTACGCCTGGCCGCCTTTTTCTGTTCTGGAACGGGGAATGGAGGAAGCGGAGAAAGGCCGTTTGCAGCTGGAACCTGCGCTGAAGCAGGATATGATCTACGCCCTGAATATGGCAAAGGAGGAGGCCGCTCTGACCGCCCTGCTGGAAAAATGCGTTTCCATGATCCGCTCCATGCGGGAGGAATTCAAAGAGCTGGACCAGGGCCGCTTCGGCGCGCTGCCCCAGTGCTCCATCGTCAAATACTGCGCGGGAGCGGACTCGGAGCCCATCGGTTATTTTAAGAACGCGACGCTGCACACCTGGAAGCTGGAACAGGACAAGTATACGCTGGCGGACAACGCCCTCTGCCACCAGCAGAAGCCGGTATCCGGGATGTTCTTCCCCCAGGGTGGCTTCTGGATCAGCTTTGACCTGGAGCGCGGGGCCGGATACCTGATCTATCAGCTGGGCCCACGGTTCGGCAGGGGCTTCACCTTCGACCTGGTATTCCCGGAGGAAGGCGGCGCGCGGCTGGAGAATGAGTGGGTGGATTGGGTGTCTTGATTTTTGAAGGTGTGTTTGGATAAACTGGATTGAAGCTGGTATATTGCATTTCAAACATGCATATGCTATAACGCCAATAGGCTAAGAGATGTAACAAGTCCACACAGGACAGCAGCGAGAACCCCCAGATGGCAGTCTGGGGGTTCTCTATTCCGTTTAAATGGCACAAAATCTTTGCGTTACAGACCGCGGATAAAACTACGAAAACTCCACCAAACAAAGTCTTGCGGTATCCCCGAAATTATAGTAACATTATCTTAAAATCCCAGCGCCGCGGAATGTGCACGGCTATTCTCCCCATCAACCTGCGGGGAGCAGTCTCAGTCATTTCCCGGCGCGCCAGAAAACATTTACATTTCCTGGGAATCTCAGATGATTTTCAGAATGGAGGAGACATAATGGAACAGCTCTATGTATTCGGTACAGGAAACGCCCAGGCCATCCACTGCTACAACACCTGCTTCGCGCTGCGGGACGGGGACGAATATTTCATGGTGGACGCCGGAGGGGGCAACGGAATCCTGAAAATTCTCGACGAGATGAAGGTGGATTTGAACCATATCCATCACATTTTCGTCACCCACGAGCACACGGACCACATTCTGGGCATCGTCTGGATGATCCGCATGATCGCAACCGGCATGAAAAAGGGCACATTTGAGGGCGACCTGCAGATCTACTGCCACCCGGATCTGGTGGAGACCATCAAGACAATCTGCCGCCTGACTGTGCAGGGGAAATTTTATAAAATGATCGGCGACCGCATTTTCCTGGTGCCGGTGGAGGACGGAGAGACCGTACATATCCTGGACTACGACGTGACCTTCTTCGACATCCTGTCCACCAAGGCCAAGCAGTTCGGCTTCACCACCCAGTTGAAGAACGGGAAGCGTCTGACCTGCGCGGGCGACGAACCCTACAATCCGGGCTGCCGGACCTACGTGGAGGGAAGCGACTGGCTGCTGCACGAGGCGTTCTGCCTGTATGGGGACCGGGAGCGCTTCCAGCCCTATGAGAAGCACCACAGCACGGTGAAGGAGGCCTGCGAGCTGGCAACCGAGCTGAATATTCCGAATCTGGTCCTGTGGCACACCGAGGACAAACAGATCGCCCGCCGCAAGGAGCTGTATACCGCCGAGGGACGGGAGTATTATCAGGGAAATCTGCTGGTGCCGAATGACCGGGAGATGATTGAGCTGTAGAACAGCAGTGAACAGCGTTTGGACAGGACGCTCCGGTGATCCGCTGCGGCCAACAGCCGACTAAAGGATGTACGCGGATCACTGCTTCGAACAATCGCCCATTGCCCATTGCAATCGAGTAGGAGGGAGTGATTAGCTCCCGTCCTCTCACACCACCGTGCGTA
>NZ_CABJCG010000015.1:122147-157302 GCF_902364025.1 Enterocloster lavalensis | reverse complement strand
CGTATTCCTGAAGGAATACGCTGTTCAGGTCCACTCAAAAGCTTGCTTTGAGGCAAGCTTTTGCCACCCACTTTTGCACTGCCGCGGCCTAAGCACCATTGACTCCCCTGCGCAAGCCTGCGATCCCCCTCCCCCGCCATGGGCTGGCGTTTCCGGGAGTGAGGTGTAGGGTGGGAAAAATGGGGGATGGGTTTGATGAAAATTTAGGGGTTGAGGGTTGGGGCTCGTTAGATGGAATAGAAAAGATGGAACTTATAATGGGTTCCGTCTTTTTTTGTGCATTTTAGAAGGGGAAGGTTGTAATTCGTGCAAATTTCTGTTGACATTTTAAAAGTGGGGAATTATAATACACGTAAGAAATGAAACGGCGTTTCAAAAATTATAAAAACTTTGGAGGGTACAAATGCTGAAAGTTGAAATGAAGGACATTGTGGAGGCGTATGGCAGGATTCGGAATTATGTGCAGAAGACGCCGCTGATCTATTCGCCGGAGACTTCCGAGCGGACGGGCAGCGAGGTGTGGTTTAAGATGGAGAATCTGCAGCCCATCGGGGCGTACAAGCTGCGGGGGGCTATGAACAACATTCTGGGCATGAGCGACGAGGACTTGAAGTGCGGGGTGGTGGCGGCCTCCGCGGGCAATCACTCCCAGGCGGTGGCTTACGCGGCTAAGTTAAAGGGCGTTTCCGCGGTGGTGTGCGTGCCGGAATCCACGCCTATGAACAAGCGCTACGGGGCGATCAAGCACGGGGCCAGGCTGGTGGTGTACGGGCCGAATTATGAGGACGCGGAGAACCGGGCTCATGAGATCGAGGCTGAGGAGGGCAGAAAGTTTGTCCACGCCTATGAGTCCAATGAGACCATTGCGGGGCAGGGGACCGTGGCCATCGAGTCACTGCTGGAGAAGGGGGATTTCGACGCGATTCTGGTGCCCACCGGGGGAGGCGGACTGCTGTGTGGAGTTGCGATTGCGGCCAAGGCCATGAACCCGGACATCAAGGTGTACGGCCTTCAGACCAACACCTCCGCTCCCTGGGATAAATCCTTCCACGAGCGGAAGCTGAACAACGACTGTCCCTTCCTGCCCACCTGCGCCGACGGCCTGGAGGGAGCCATCACCTGGCCCAACGTGGAGCTGGCGCTGACCTGCGTGGACGACATTTTCGTGGTGGACGAGGAGAGCACCCGGGAGGGTATCAAGTGGATGGCCCAGAAGCATCACTATATGATCGAGGGCGCTTCCGCAACCTGTCTGGCCGCTCTGTTTGAGGATCACCAGGAGTTAAAGGGCAAGAAGGTGCTGTGCATCATTACCGGGGGAAATATTGATCTGGACAAATTCTGTGAAATCTGTGAAAAGGATTATTGAGGGGGAAAATTATGAGTCAGAAAAGCAATCTTAAAAAATATGTAGCGGTGTTCGTGCTTTCCATGATTTCGAGCTCGCTGTATCTTTTGCCTTATGTAAAATATGTGTTTTACGACGCGCTGCTGGTGGGACTTAACGCCACCAACGCCCAGCTGGGCGAACTTCTGAGCGTTTACGCCATTGTCTGCGCCATCGGTTATATCCCCGGCGGCTGGGTGGCGGACCGGTTCTCGGCCAAGAAGATTATCATTATCTCCACGCTGGTTACCGGAGCGCTGAATATTATTCTGGCCTTTGTGATGAATTTCCAGATGGCGATGGTGATCTGGGCGCTGCTGGGGCTTTCCACCAGCTTTGCTTACTGGGGCGCTTCCATCAAGGCCATCCGCATGCTGGGCGATTCCAGCGAGCAGGGACGGCTGTACGGCTTTTTCCAGAGCTTTGAGGGATTGATGAACACGGTGTCCGCCTTTGTGGCCATGGGTATTTTTACATATTTTGCCTCTCAGGTGGCGGGACTGAAATACACCCTGATTTTCTACGGATTCATGTGCCTTTTGGCCGCGGTGCTGCTGTATTTTGTATACGATGAGAAGAGCTCCGTGGACGACGGGGAGGAAGAGGACAAGATCGAGCTCAAGGACATCGGGCGTGTGCTGAAAATGCCTCAGACCTGGATTCTGGCCTTTACGCTGTTCTCCATTTACGCCGTGTACTCCGGTTCCACCCTGCTGACCCCGTACCTGACGGACGTGATCGGAATCAGCGTGGGAGCCGCAAGCATTATCGCCATTTTCAGAACCTATATCGCCAGATTCCTGTTCTGCCCGGTGGGCGGATTTATCTCCGACAAGACGGGGCAGGTGGCAAAGACCATTTTGGCCGTCGCCATTCTCTCGGGAATCTCCATCGCCTGCTTCTTCCTGATCTCCGGTTCCACTCCGGTGGCGCTGGTGCTGACGGTGGTGATGGTCAGCGCGGCTCTGATCTATATGAACTACGGTATCATGTGGTCCATTTCCGAGGAAGTGAAGATTCCGCGCCACCTGTACGGGACCGCGGTGGGCGTGGCTTCCATTATCGGATATCTGCCGGATTCCTTTATGCACACCATTTTCGGAAACTGGCTGGATCAGTACGGAGCGGACGGCTACCGGTACATTTTCATGTTCCTGATCGGCCTGTGCGTGATTTCCGTGATCACCTGTGTGATCGCCATGCAGTTTAAGCGGAAAAACGCCTGAGTGCGGGGGAAAACGGGAGGAGAGAAGGATTGAAACCTTATTTGTGCATTGAATGGAACGATACGGAGTCCGAGGCCATGGGCTGGCTGGTGATTCACAATTTTGTCAACGGCTACACGGGCGGCGGGATCCGCATGCACCCGGCTGTGACCCGGGAGGAGGTGCTGCGCCTGGCGGAGTGCATGGCCTACAAGTACAAGGCCGGGGAGTCCCGGTTCTGCGGCGGCTGCAAGGGCGGGATCGCCTACGACAGCCGGCGGCCGGACGCCGGGGAGGTGCTCAGGCGGTATATCATTGCCATGATGCCATACATCCGCACGGGAGTGTCCCTTGGAGGGGATTACGGCACCCGCTACGGGGATATCCTGAAGATTTTCTCGGAGTTTGGGCTGGATATGCCCATGACGAAATCCATGCGGGCGGACCCGAAGATTATGGAAAACATGGAGGCTTACAACCGGCTGTTGGATGAGACGGTTTACGGACGCCCGCTGAACGATGTGATTGCAGGTTACGGGGTTGCGTGCAGCGCGGACGAGGCATTTGCCGCGCTGGCGCCCGGCCGGAAGGCGGACGTGGTGATCCAGGGAATGGGCCGGGTGGCCTTCGGCTGCGCCAGCCGCCTGGCCGAGCTGGGACACCGGATCGTGGGAATGGCGGATTCGCAGGTGTTTGTGCACAGTGCGCAGGGGCTGGACGTGGAGGCGTTGTACCGGATGAAGCGGGAATGCCGGGTGCTGGACCGGGACGGGCTGCCGGAGGGCTGGGAAACCTATCCCACCGAAGCCTGCGTGGCAGCGGAGTGCGACGTGCTGATACCCGCGGCCCTGGCCAACACGGTGAACGGGAACAACGCGGCGTCGGTCAAAGCCGGTCTGGTGGTGGAGGCGGCCAATATCGCCGTATCGCCGGAGGCGGATGAGATTTTAAAGAAGCGGGGAGTCCGGCTGATCTGTGATTTTACGGCCAATTTGTCGGAGGCATGGCTGTACGACGCGGTTTTCTTCGGCGCGGTGACGCCGGAGCTCTCCAGCGTGCTGGCGGGCGCGGAGGCGCTGTGCAGGAGAAATGCGGCCAAACAGATGCGGTGCGCTCTGGAGGATGGAATTTACGCCAGGGAGAGCGCCAGGGAGCTGTTCGAGCCGGATGTGCAGGATTTACCGGAAATATAGAAGGGAAGCAAAACGCAGATGACAGAGAGATTATACATAAACGGACAGAGCTGTAAGGGCTGCGGCTACTGTGTGAAGGAATGTCCGAAAAACGCGCTGTCCTTGAGCGGCGCGATCAATGCCAAGGGCTATGCCGTGGTGCAGGTGGACCATGAGGTCTGCATCCGCTGCGGGGTATGCTACACGGTGTGCCCGGATTACGTGTTTGAGATCAGGGAGGGGGAGTGAGCGGCATGAGACAATTAATGAAAGGAAACGACGCCATTGCGGAGGCCGCGGTGCGGGCCGGGATGCGGTTCTTCTCCGGCTATCCGATCACGCCCCAGACTGAGATATTGGAGTACCTTTCCAAACGCCTGCCGGAGGTGGGCGGCACATTTGTGCAGACGGAGTCGGAGATTTCCGGCATTTCCATGGTGTACGGTGCCGCTGCCACAGGGTTTCGGACCATGACCAGCTCCTCGGGGCCTGGGTTCAGCTTATTGCAGGAGGGAATCTCCTATATCGCCTCGGCGGAGCTGCCCTGTGTGATCGTGGACGTAATGCGCTACGGCACCGGACTTGGGGATATTTTCCAGGCACAGGGGGACTACCTTCAGGTGGTCAAGAATGGGGGACACGGGGACTACCGCTGTCTGGTGTACGCGCCGTCCTCAGTGCAGGAGGCGGCGGATCTGATGACGCTGGCCTTTGACAAGGCGGAGGAACACCGGAATCCGGTGATTCTGCTGTCGGACGCCTCCATCTCCCAGATGATGGAGCCGGTGGAGCTGCCGGAGATGAGAGAGCACGATCCGGATCAGTACCAGTGGTCCTTGAAGGGGCGCAGGTCGCCGGAGGATTTCCGGCGGGTGACCTCCAACATGTACTACATCGACAATTACGACCGGTATATCCAGGAGAAATACCAGCGGATCGAGGAGCAGGAGCAGCGCTGGCAGGCTGTGGAGACGGAGGACGCGGAGTATGTACTGGTGGCCTACGGCATTTCTTCCAGAATTTGTAAAGAAGCGGTGCGCCTGGGGCGCAGCCAGGGCATCAAGCTGGGGCTGATCCGGCCCATTACCCTGTATCCGTACCCGGTGAAAGCCTTTGAGACGTGCCGGAATGCCAAATGCTTTATCTCCTGCGAGCTGACGCCCCTGGCGCAGATGGCGGAGGACGTGGCGCTGGCCGAGGGCATGCGGAAGGACGTGTACGCCATCACGGGCGGCATGGAGGTATTTGACTCAAAGGATATTCTGGATGAGGTCGCCAGGATTGCGGCCGGAGAAAAGAAGGCGGTGTATAAGGGCAATGATTAAAACGAAACCACAGACATTGATAGTTGACAATAAATACTGCCCCGGCTGCGGACACGGCGTGATCAACCGCCTGGTGGCGGAGGTGCTGGAGGAGCTGGGGGTGGCGGATCAGACCATCGGGGCCGTGGCCGTTGGCTGCGCCTGCCTGATGATCGACACCTTTGGAATCGACTGGATACAGGCCCAGCACGGAAGGGCGGCGGCGGTGGCGGCGGCCATCAAGCGCTGCCGGCCGGACCGGACGGTGCTCACCTACCAGGGAGACGGCGACGCGCTGGCCATCGGCTTCTCCGAGACCATGTACGCGGCGATCCGCAACGAGAACATTACGGTGATTTTTGTAAATAACACCAACTTCGGCATGACCGGAGGGCAGATGGCTCCCACCACGCTGCCGGGGCAGAAAACCACCACCAGCCCCTACGGCCGGGACTGCGCCGTCACGGGAAATCCCCTGAAAGCCATCGATATGCTGAAAACCCTGGATATCGCCTACGCGGCCAGGGGGGCGGTGACCACGGCGGCAGAGATCGCAAAGACCAAACGGTATATCCGGAACGCCTTTGAGGCCCAGCTAAACGGGGAGGGATACTCCTTTGTGGAGGTCCTGTCTCCCTGCCCCACCAACTGGGGGATGACTCCGCTGGCAGCCAAGGAGCGGGTGGCCTCCACGATCCAGGAGTATTACCCGGTGGGGGAATTTGTGAAAAGGGGGGAGAAGCGGCATGACTAATCTGGTATGCGCGGGCTTCGGCGGACAGGGCGTTCTGACGGCCGGGCTCATTATCGCCAAGACGGGGATGGACATCGGAAAAAATGTGGTCTGGATTCCCTCCTACGGCTCCGAGATGCGGGGCGGAACGGCCAACTGTAACGTAAAAATCTCAGAGGAGGAGATCGCCAGCCCCTTTATCCGCTCCATCGACGTGCTTCTGGCGTTAAACGAGCCGTCGGTGGACAAATTTCAGGGGAGCATCGCCCCGGGCGGCACAATGATTATTAACAGCAGCATTGTGAAACGGGAGGAGTTCCGGCCGGACATCCATGTGTACGCGGTGGAGGCCACAGGGTTGGCCGCGGAGCTGGAAAATTCCCGGGGAGCCAATATTGTGATGATCGGCGCGTTTTCCAAAACTACCGGCGTGATCGGGGAGACCCAGATGGAGGAGGGCATCGAGAACTTCTTCCTGAGCAAGGGGAAATGCAATCCGAAAAACAGAGAATGCTTCGCAGCCGGTATCCGTTCGGTGCGGGAGCTGCAGAGGGCGGTGGTCTGATGGAGATTGGAGCGTTATTAAAGCCGGATAAGATCTGCGTGATCGGAGCCAGCGAGAAATCGGGGTTCGGCGGGGATACCTGCCGCAACGTGATCGAATACATGAGGGAGGGCAGTTATTATTTTGTCAATCCCAGGCGGGACGAGGTTTTCGGAAAGCCCTGTTACCGGACCGTGGAGGAAGTGCCGGGCAGCTTTGACCTGGCGGTGATCTGTACGCCACAGGGGACGGTGGAGGAGCTGCTTAAGTCCAGCAGGGCCAAGGGCGCCAGGGCCGCGGTGGTGTTTGCCAGCGGCTACAAGGAGATCGGGAGCGCCCAGGGGCGGGAGAACCAGGAGCGGTTGGCCGGGCTGTGCAGAGAGCTGGACATGGCCCTCATGGGGCCGAACTGCGCCGGTTTTGTGAACTATACCGACGGCGTTTATCCCTTTGCTTTTCTCAGCGAGAGCCGGGACCGGAAGGGGGCCGTGGGAGTGGTGTCCCAGAGCGGTCAGATCTGCCTGTCCCTGATGGACAGCCCGGGTATGAGGTTCTCCTACGTGATTTCCTCCGGCAACAGCGCGGTGGTGCGCATGGAGGATTATCTGGAATTTCTGGTTGAGGACGAGAGCACAAAGGTGGTGGCCATGTACCTGGAAGGGGTGCAGAATGTGCCCCAGTTTCTGGATTGCCTGAAGCGGGCGGCCATGAAGCGCAAGCCGGTGGTGATTCTCAAGGCCGGGCGTTCGGAGAAGGGCAGCCGTCTGGCCGCCTCCCATACCGGCAGCCTCTCCGGGGCGGACGCGGTGTTCGACGCGGTGTTTCACAAATACGGGGTGATCCGGGTGGACGATGTGGAGGAGCTGATGGCCGTGTCCATGATGCTCTCCGTATTACCCGGGCTGCCAAAGCGGCCGGGGATCGCCTCCATGAACCTTTCCGGCGGGGAAACCGGAGTCTGCGCCGACGTGGGCCAGATGTGGGGGATTGAGTACCCGGATTTTCAGGCGGAAACGCTGGAGCGTCTGAGGGAGCAGCTTCCTTCCTACGCCAGCCCGGCCAATCCCCTGGACATGACGGCTACCCTCTCCTATGACGTCCAGGCCTACGCCGGGGCGCTGCGCACGGTGATGAGCGATCCGAATGTGGGTCTGGTGGCCGTCGGGTACACGCTGTTGGAGCGGATTGCGGACCCGGCCATCTGCTACATGACGGAGGCTATCGAGCTGGTGGCCGCGGAGCCGGGGGCCAAACCTATGGTCATGATCCCGTTTTTGGAGAATACCCGAAATGAGGAGTATGCCCGGAGATTGGAGCGCGCCGGGGTTCCGGTGCTGCCGCCCACGGTTTACGCCTTTAAGATTCTCCGGTATCTGGAGGAGTTTGCGGCCTACCGGCCTGAGGAGTTGTGTCTGGATATGACGGCCCCGGCTCCGCGGGAGAGACAGACCAAAACAGCTCTGACCGAGCACGAGAGCAAGGTATTTCTGCGCGGACATGGCATCGAAACGCCCCGGGAGCGGGTGGCGCGGTCTGAGGCGGAGGCGCTGGAAGCCGCCGGGGAGTACGGATATCCGGTGGTTTTGAAGATCGATTCCGGCGATATTATGCACAAGTCGGACGCGGGCTGCGTCAAGGTGGGGATTCAGGACGAAGGGCAGCTACGGCAGGCTTACGGGGAGATTTTGGAGAACGCCAAATCCTACGATTCCCAGGCGGAAATCGGCGGCGTGCTGGTGCAGGAAATGTTAAAGGCGGGCACGGAAGTGATCATCGGTGTGAACAATGATCCCCAGTTCGGTCCCATGGTGATGTGCGGTCTGGGCGGCGTGTTCGTGGAGATTTTCAAGGATGTGTCCATGGCCATGGCGCCGGTGAGCGAGGCGGAAGCTCTGAAAATGCTTCGTTCCCTGAAGGGATACAAACTGTTTACCGGATACCGCGGAGGAAAGAAGCTGGACGAGCAGGCGGTGGCGGATCTGATCGTGCGGGTATCGCGCATGGCCGCGGATGAGAAGGACTGTCTGGCGGAGCTGGATATTAACCCGGTGTTTGTGTATGAGGCGGGCGTTGCGCTGGCGGACGCGCTGGTGTTGAAATATAATTGACGGTTTTTGAGGGATTGAATTGAAACGGATTTTATGGGACAGGGACTTGACAATTTTGATGGAAATTGTCAGGTCCTTGTTTTGTTCCGGGGCGTTTGTTCCGGGCGAGGTAGTCTGCCTGCAAATCTCTTCCCGGGCGCGCTGTCGGGAAACGCCTGAGATGATTATAATGGAACAAAATAAACGATAGGAGGGGAAGCGGGCCTATGGAAGCGGAGCAGGCGCTGCGGGCTGCGAGGAGCCGGATTTTGAAGCGGATATCATTTCTCTCGCCGGTTCTGGAAGTGGTTGAGTGGAGGGAACAGGACGGGTTTGAAGGGATCGGGACGGATGGGCGGTTCCTGCTGTACGGCAAAACGTATGTGCAGGAAATCGCGGAGGCTGGCGGGAACGGACGGCTGGAGCGGGAGTATCTCCACGCGGTCTGCCATATCATCTGCCGCCATCCGTCCCAGTGCCCGGGGGACGAGGCGGAGCGGAAATTGTTCGGGATTTGTGCGGATTTGAAGGCGGGGGAGCTGTATTTGCGGTTCCTGGAGTGCGTGAACGGGGGGCGGAAGAGGAAAGATGAACTGGAAATGCCTTGGGACTACTGCAATATGATCAGGCGGAGCCGAACGGATGGGGTCTATGTCAGGGAATTGTACCGGGAAGCGGAAGAAAATGAGGAGAGAAGGCTTGAGCTGGAGGGAATGGTAGGGGTGTTAATGGTGGATGATCACAGGTTTTGGCGGAGGAAGGATGTGGAGGGGCAGAGAAGCGGAATATACGCTGCGGGCAGCCCGGGAGCCTCCCTCGGGGCCCAGCCCGCAGGCGTCCACGGAGCGTTCCCCGGAGTCCAGCCCGCAGGCGGCCCGGGAGCGACCCTCGGAATCCAGCCCGCAGACAGTCCCGGAGCGTCCCCCGGCGCGCAGTTCGCAGACATATCCGGCGTGTCCCCCGGCGATCATCCTGACCGCCTCTCCCGCGCGCTTGAGGCGATGCAGATTATGGCGGGGCGCCAGATCAGTCTTATGCTGTTTGGTGGCCGGGGGTATGGCAGCGGAAGTCTGGGCGTTTCCTGTTATTACGAGGCGGTGGAGGAAAACCACCGCAGCTACCGGGAGTTTCTGGAGCAGTATCTGGCCCGGGAGGAGGTTTGCCGGGAGGACGACAGCGAGATCGACTATATCTGGTATACCTATGGGATGGAGTGGTGGGGAAACATTGGGCTAGTAGAGTCGCCGGAGGTGACGGAGCAGCCTGTGCTGAAACAGATCGCCATCGCCATTGACACCAGCGGCAGCTGTCAGGGGGAGCCGGTGCGGCTCTTTCTGAGGGAGACTGCTAATATCCTCAAATCCTATGAAAATATGGAATTTGATATCCTTGTTTTCCAGGCGGACAGCGAAATATGCCGGGAAGACCGGATCGTGGACCTGGACGGCCTTAAACGGTACCTGGCGGAGGGAAGGATCGACGGGGGAGGCGGAACGGATTTCATTCCCGTGATCCGTCGCCTGGAGGAACTGAACCGGTCCGGGCGGGAAGCGCCGTTTAAACTGCTCATCTATCTCTCCGACGGGATGGGACGGTTCCCGGAATACAAGCCGGAGTTCGACGTGGCGTTTGCTCTGGTGGACTGCGGCCGTTTTGAGCCGGAACTACCGGAATGGGTGATCCCGCTGTATCTCACTGGCGATGAGAAGGCGGGAACAATTCGGCAGGGAAAAGCTGTGGCGGCCGGGAGGCGGGAATGCACGTCGGAATAAGCTGCGGCGGCCGGGAGGCCGGAATGCACATCGGAAAGCGGCGGAGTGTTGAGGTAAACGAAGGGAGGAGCTTTTGGTGGATTTTTCGGTATCGATTAAAAAGGCCAAGGAAATGATCAAGGAGAGCGTGGCGTGTTACCTGCAAAGGGATGAGGAAGGCAACCTCCTGTTCCCTGTAAAGGAGCAGATGCCCCTGGAACTGGTGGGGCCGCCGGGAGTAGGCAAAACGGAGATCGTGGAGCAGACGGCAAATGAACTGGGAATCGGGTTCGTCAGCGTGAGCCTTGCCCATCACGTCCGGCAGACCGCCCTGGGCCTGCCGGAGATCGTGGAAATCCCCTTTGAGGGAGGGAAATGCAAAGCCACCCGTTACACCATGAGCGAGATTCTGGCGCCGGTGTACCAGGCGCGTGAGGCGGGGCAGCGGGAGGGGATTCTGCTGGTGGACGAGTTTAACACAGCCTCCGACAGCCTGATGCCCGCCATGCTGGGCTTCCTGCAATTTAAAGCCCTGGGAGCCCACAAGCTGCCCGAGGGCTGGATTCTGGTGCTCTGCGGCAACCCCAGGCGGTATAACCGCCACGCCCGGGAATTCACCGCCGCCATCCGGGACCGGATCCGCCGCATTGTCATTGAGCCGGATCTGGAAGCGTTTTTGGAGTACGGCATGGAGCAGGGGATCCACCCGGATATTGTGGCGTTTCTGAAAATGCACCCGGACTGCTTTTACCGCTGTGAAAACCAGGGAGACCGGGACGTCATTGTCACACCCCGGGATTGGAGTAACCTGAGCCGGACGTTAGCCGCCTATGAGAAGCAGGGGTTTGCCGTGACAAGGGAGATGACCGTCCAGTTTGTCAAGGACGAGCACATCACCGTGGAATTTATCAATCATTACCGGACCTATTCCCGGATCATCGACAGCGGGGACATCGAGCGTATTCTGGCGGGGGAGGGAATCAAGGAGCTGGCGAGGAAATACAGCCTGGCGGACTTTGATGTGAAATGGGCTGTGCAGGGAATTCTGATGCGCAATATTGTATACCATTCCGGCTGCCTGAAAGCGGAGGAGCTATCGCTTTCCGGGCGGGGAGAGGCGGTGGAGGCGGTTAACCGGCAGATTGAATTTGCGCTGCAATTTATGGAGGCCGCCTACGGCAAGGGAGTTTTGCTGGAGGTCACGTTAAACTATTTATCCCGCAACAATGCCTGCTGGAGGGTGCTCGCCCTGTGCAGGAACCCGGCTTACGTCCGGCTTTCCGGGGAGCTGCTTCTGCTGGGGGAAAAACGGATTTGAAGGATAAAGGAGGTGTCCCTATGTGGAAGGAGTGGGAGCTTAAGTCGCCGCAGGTTCAGCTGTACCTGGCAATTAAGGAGGGGAATGAGGAGAAGATCCGGAGCGCGCTGGAGGAGTACCATAGGGAATTTCTGGAATACCATCATTTTAAAGAGCCGGTGGGAAGGGGAATCTATGAAGAGGGAGTATTCATGGATACGGCGATCCTGTCGGGGCGTGAGAAGATTGTAAAGCTGCTGCTGGAGTTGGGATTTAAGCCGTTATTTTTTCATGGAAGCGGCGGGCAATATGCAGGGGCTTTGGATCGGGCGGTGAACCGTGAATATTACCGGGAGTCCAGGGAAATCTGGGAGCGGGTCACATATTACTCTGAAATAGGGCTTAAGGATATGGCGTCGGGCCGGGTGGTATGGCCGATTGCGGATGACAATCTCTTTCGAATGCAGATTGAAGCGATGGAGGATATCAATTCCATTGAGATTATCCGCATTATAAAGAAGGAGAAGGAGAGGCTGATATTTCCTTACGGTATGCAAATTGAAGTGACGCCCGTGCTGTTCGCCCTGCTGACCGGGAATCGGAAACGGCTTTGCTGGCTTTTATCACAGGGCGCAAAACTGGATGGCGGCTGGCCGATGTGGCGGGAGCGGGATTTAAAGCCATTGCTCAATCCCTTTGGCGAGGAACATAATTGGTGCACCAACACCCTGGAAATTGCCATACTGTCCGGGAATCCGGGGATGGTGGAGTTTGTGCTGGAAAAGTGCAGTGAAGCGGAATTTTATTGGGCCGGGCACACGGTGGAGGGGACGGGAAAACGCTGGTTCCCTAAATTACGGCAATGTGGACGCCCGCCGCAAGAGCGTGGTTATCGGGATTATCGGATGGAGCGGGCCATCAATTTTGCAGGGCGTCCAATGTGGGATTATCTGTGGGGACATTTTCGGGAGCCGTTAAGCCGTATCCCCATATACAGTGTTCTGGATATGGGCGGGGGAGCGTTTGCGGATTTGCTGTTTGAGAGAATGGCGTCGCTGGGAAACGGAAATTCCCATATGGCGGAGCTGGACCGGTGGGCGGGCAGATATTTGAGATGGAGGCACGCGCCGGAATATTGCGAGGGAATCCGGCAGTATTTTTCACGACACTGGGAATGGTACCACAGTCATATGGAGGAAGCAGGGGAGGATTTGCGGGCTTTTTTGATGGGGATTGGATGGCACGCCTGGAGCTGGTGCATAGGGGGAAAATTTAACCGGCGGGAACCGGGGTGGTTTGAATTTCCGGAGCTGCTGGCTGGTTTTTCGGTGGATATCAGCGCTCTGCTGCAATGGCATATTTCGGGAGGCTGGTTTGATGAGGAAACCGTGATTGAGACATGTGTGAATTTGAAGCAAATAAGCCGCGATTATAATATTGTATTGGAAATAAATAGAAATTATATTGACATGACGGAATTGGCGGAAACGAAAAGTCCGATACAGTTTTTTACGTTCATAAACGTTAAAAACCGTGGCGCTTCCTCCGATGGACTGGAGATGCTGAAAAAGGTCTGCGAGGAGTTTGATGAGCTGCTGCCGGAGCCCCTTGTGGAGGCGGCGTTTGAAAACAATTACCTGACCGGGGCTTGTTATATGGAATTTCTGCAATATCTGGAGAGCCGGGAAAAGTACGATATGATCACACAGTTTATCCGTGGAAGCAACTGCTATGCCCTGGCGGAGACGGGGAATGGTGATCCAAAGGAGCAGAGTCCGAGGCCTGCCTGCCGATTTGCAAGATTAAGGGATAACAAAGAAATTTCCGCACACCGCCTTGCCATTTACCGTGCGTTGCGGGCAGGCGGACTGAAGGAGGAAGCCGGGCTTTTGCGGATGGCGGGGAATCCTGAGTTTAACGGACGGCTTATGGAGGCGTTGCGCAGTTCAGGAGGGTTGATTTTAGAATTACGGCTGCGGGTGAGATTCTGGAATCAGGTGTGCGAGTTCGACGGCTGCCTGAATTTGCCTGGTATTGCCTTTGTGATGGGAAATGATGAATTGGCGAAGCGTTTGCTGGAATTCTGGAGTGAGAGGGAACAACGAAAATGTAATCCACGGTCCGGTTTTTTGGCGATGGAAATATTTTACTCAAGCAGAACCAATCAAGGGTACGATATCTGCGTCCAGTACCGGAAGGGCGGCATGGGGGAATGGCCGGGCGGGATTGTGACGGGTGAGGCGTCTTTGGGAGCGGATGAGGAATATCATACGGATATGACCGTGATGAGTCTTGCAGCGCTTGCCATTGCCATGGGGCGCCTGGAGATTGTGGAGGAGATCGACCGGATGGGGCTGCTCTCGGATCAGGATATCCGCTGTGGGATTATTTATGCCGGGGACGCGCGAATGATGGAGTACCTGAACCGGAGGGGGAGGTTTACCCCAAAACTGTGGCAGCAAGACGGACTGGGGTATTTTTTGAGTTGGAGTGGCTGCTGGAATTGGTTTGTGTTGGGGTGGTTTGCGGAAAATGGGCTTATGGCGGAGGCGGATTATGAGACACTGCGGAAGTGGGCCAGATGGGGGAGCACACCGGGCGCGCGAATGAAGGATCCGGTGAAAAAACCGTGCAGTGAAGAATATTTGATACGGAAATGTGAGGAGGCGCTGGGAGGGAACGTGAAACTGCCCAGGCCGGGCCGGACCATCGTCTGAAACCGGGCTGTATCTTTCCGATATCCTGTGGTAAAATAGGGGATATTATGGATTGAGAGGTGCGGTAAAATGGAACAACACATCAGGCGTCTGAGGCTGAGTCACGTGGCAAACGTGAGGGATCTGGGCGGTTACGAGGCGGATGGCGGGATGATCCGCTGGAACATGCTTTACCGGGCGGGAGACTTGTCCGGGGCGGACGAGGGCGATTGGGAACGGCTTAAGGCCGCGGGAGTCAGAACGATCCTGGACCTGCGCAGCGCTTCGGAACTGCGGGTGAAGCCGGACCGGCCGCCCCAGGGGATTTCCTGGTATCACCTGCCGCTCCAGACGGAGGAAATCGATCTGGAACATCCGGCGGATTTGGCGAGGCTGGCATTTCTGAAAAGTCTGCGGGAGAGCTATGTGATCATGGCCGGTGAGAACACAGGGCTGCTGGCTGCGGCCCTCGCGCGGCTTACGGCAGCTCTGGACGATGGAGCCGTGCTGTTTCACTGTACGGCGGGTAAGGACAGGACCGGCGTTCTGGCGGCGGCGGTCCTCTGGCTGTGCGGCGCAGCCCGGGAGGATATTGTGGCCGACTACGAGGTGTCCCACACTTACAACCAGGGCGGTTTGGGCGCGCTGGCGGAAAAAATGGCGGGCTGTGATCAGCTTCTGCCGCTGCTGCGGTCAGAGCCGGAGAACATGGAGCGGCTTTTGGACTTTTTCCGGGAGTCCGGCCTGGACGGACGGCTGGCGGAGAGCGGGTTTTCGGCGGAGGAGCAGAGGCGGCTGCGGGAAAAGATGATTCAGAGGGGATGAGGCGCGCTCCTGCCAAATCCCACTGTCCCTTTATGAAAATTTATGGTAAGATGGAGAGCGAGTCAGCAGTTTGGTCTGCCCAACCCTGGTCAAGAAGCCGCGGGATGGCCGCCCGATGAAAGAGCAGGCGGAGAAAACGCCGCCTGAACTGCTGCAAATACATATTGTGAGGAAACCATAATGAACATCCTGATCCTGAAACTCTGCGCCGTATTTCTGGTCATCATCGCCATGCTCTGGCGCAAGCTCCCGCTGTTTGCGGCGATTTCCGGAGGCCTGGCGGCCGCGGTGCTCTTATACGGCATTCCCCTGGGCCGGGCCTTGACCATTGGCGGAAAAGCGCTGGTCAGCCGGGAGACTGTCACGGTGGTATTGAGTTTCTATTTTATTACATTTTTGCAGCGGATGCTGGAGCGCAGGCGGCGTCTGAAGCAGGCGGAGGAATCGCTGAGCGGCCTGTTTGGCAACCGGCGGATCAACGCCTCGGCGGCTCCCGCGGTGATCGGCCTTCTGCCGTCGGCGGGCGCAATGACCATTTGCGCGGAGATCGTGAGATCCTCCTGCGAGGACTATATGAGCCCGGAGGACATGACCTGCGTCACCAGTTTCTACCGCCATATCCCGGAAAGTTTTCTTCCCACCTACTCCTCGATTCTGATCGCCCTGGCGCTGTCCGGCGTGGGAGCGGGGCAGTTTGTGCTGGCCATGCTGCCGCTGGTGGCCGTACTGTTCCTGATCGGATACGTGTTCCACCTGCGCAAGCTTCCCAAGCGCACGGACCAGCGCCTGGAGGGCGGGAAAATGGACTTTGCCCGGATGCTGTTTTGCAGCCTCTGGTCCATTATTTTGATCGTGTTTCTGATCATCGCGTTCGACATCCCGGTTTACATCGCTACCCCTCTTGTGACGGTGCTGAACATTTTTGTGGACCGCCTGAAATGGTGGGAAATCCGCCCGATGTTTTTCACGGCTTTTGAGCCGGTCATCATCTTTAACACGGTGTTGATCATGGTATTCAAGGACATTATCACGTCCACCGGCGTGATCCATGAGCTGCCGGTCTTTTTCGGCGGGCTGCCGGTTCCGCTGCCTCTGGTATTTGCGCTGATTTTCTTTTTCGGCACCATCATCAGCGGTTCCAACGCCATCATTTCCCTGTGCCTGCCCATGGCCATGGCGGCTGTGCCGGACGGCGGAGTGGCGCTTTTAGTGTTGCTCATGAGCATGGCCTACGCCGCTATGCAGGTTTCCCCCACCCATGTGTGCCTGTTTATCGCTTCGGAGTGCTTTAAGGTCAACATCGGGGCGCTGGTGAGGCGCAATATTCCCATGATTCTGGTGTTTTCGGCGGCCGCGGTGGGGTATGCGGGTATGCTGGGAGTATTTTCGTAGAGATTACAGCAGTATGAAAATTGTTTATAGTATGGCCTCCGGGAGAAAATTGCCGGGGGCCTTTTCCTGTCCTGTGGGAGGAGCGCGGGAGGCGGAATGATTTGCTGAAAAATATGGGAGTTATTGGGGATTATGATTGAAACTGTATGGATATCCGAGTATAATAATGGAAAATGGTTCCGGCTTCAGAAAAATTTAAAATATTTAAAACCGGACGGAAGGCTGGTTCGTCTTTTAATCAGAGGCAGGTAAAGGAGGACGGAATGATGCCGGGATATTTGATAATGGCTGTGTGTCTTTCCGCGGCAGTTGCATTTTCGGGCGCGGGAGAGAGGCGGGCAGGAGAGCAGGAGATGGAACTTGCGGTTTGCAGCGAGCCGGTTTGTAGCGAGTCGGTTTGCAGTGAGGCGGTTTGCGACGAGGCGGGGAAGGCGGAGGCGCCGGAAAGGGTGTACCAATATCTGAACGAGGAAGGATACTGCGACCGGATGATCAGCGGGATTTATACGGAGCAGCAGCCGGTTATATGGGCGGAAAATGCCGTGGATCTTGGCGGATTCTATGAGATGGAGGCGTGCGTGGATCACGGGCTGGAGGAGAACGGGTACCTGGGCGAGAGCTTTTTCACGGTCATACGGGTGAGAAAGGATGCGGTTGTGTCTTATATGGGGGAAGAAATGAGCCTGGAGGAATACCAGAATTACGGACTGAGCGGGACAGAACAGCCCTTTAAGTCCGCCCGGATGCTCCGCTTTTCCCAGGATGAGGACGGGTATATTACCTGGTTCATGGATATGAATGCAGGGTGAACTGCTGATCGGCGCAGGGAAAAGGCGCTGTCAATACAGGGCGGATTGTGGTAAAATAGGGATCAGATTGAAGTTTGGAAGTTTCTGGGAAGAATGGCGCTTTCAAGGGGGCCTTACAGTACGGCGGCGGAGGGATTAAAGCGTATGGAACAGAGTATGAAAGAGCTGGTGGAAATGGCTGTGGAGGGGGATCAGCAGGCGATTGCCATCCTGTATGAGCGGACCAACCGTAAGGCCTATTATCTGGCCTTGCAGCTGGTGAAGGATCAGGATCAGGCCCAGGACATTTTGCAGGATGCGTATCTGAAGGTGTTTACGAACCTGGGGATGCTTCAGCAGCCGGAGAATTTTCAGGGCTGGCTGGACACGATTGTGATCAACAAGAGCAAGGATTATCTGAAAAAGAAGAAGCCGGTGCTGTTTTCCCAGATGGCGGCCAAGGACGAGGAGGAAAGCGAGCCGGATTTTGAGGACGAGAGCGGGTATTTTTCGCCGGAAAAGCGGGTGGACTACGGCGAGACCAAGCGGTTGATCCAGGAGATGATCGATTGCCTGCCCGAGGCTCAGCGGATGGCCGTAGTGCTGTACTATCTGGAGAATCTCCCGGTGGCCCGGATTGCCAGAATTATGGAGTGCTCCGAGGGTACGGTGAAGAGCCGCCTTAATTATGGAAGGAAGTCGATTAAGGAGCAGGTGCTGGCGCTGGAGAAGAAGGGCACCAAGCTCTACTGCATGCCGCTTGTTCCCTTCCTTTACTGGATGTTCCGTCAGCAGGTATTGTCGGCCGTGGTGCCGGGCGCTGTGGGCGCGGCAGTGGTGCAGACGGCCGGTGCCGGTGCGGTTGGCGCCGGTATGGCAAAGGCGGTTGGAGCGGGGAATGTGGTAGGAGGTATCGGAGGGGCGTCCGCGGGAACGGCATCCGCGGGGGCGGCGTCTGCGGGAACGGCATCTGCGGGGGGAGCATCCGCGGGGGCGGCAACTGCGGGGGCGGCGTCTGCGGGAACAGCATCTGCGGGGGCAGCGTCTGCCGGGACTGCGGCCGCCGGAGCTGCGGGAAAAGCAGGACTTACAATTCTTGGGAAAGCTATCGGTGCCAAGGGAGTCGCCATTGTGGCGGCAGCCTGTGTGGGCGTCGGTGCGGCGGGCGGAGCATATGCTGCGAAAAGCCACCAGGCGGCGGAGGCGGCCAGGATCGAGGCAGAACAGGATGAAGAGCGGTTAAGGAGGACGAGGGAGCGGAATCGGGAAGAGACTGTGGCAGAACGTACAGAAGCCGCGGCGGCAGAGCCCACAGACGACCGGATGAAAATGGATGAACAGATGAAAGCGGCCTGGACGCCTGAACAGAAACGAATTTGGGAGGCGTCGCTTTACACGGAAATGAATACGCGTGTGTCCGGCAAAGATTTGGGAAAAGAGCCGGGGACGTTATCGGTAAAGAGCCGGACGATGTTTGTGGAGGAGAGTTATTCGATTGTTTTTTGGGGAAATCAGATCGATATGAAGGAAAATAACAACTGGAGTTATTACATATATGATAAAGACCCAGTGGATCAGATCATTGAGGAGTGCTTCGGCTACCCGTTGGAGGATTATGTGGAGGGAACCAATCAGACGTTGGTCCAGCTGCAAGATGACTCCTACCGTCTGTCTGGCGGGGACTGGGGGGCCATGTGGCCGTATGTGGAGATCGCGGATACCGAGGCGCGGGATGGTCGCCTGATTGCGTATGGATACAAGGGATGGGTAACGGACGTTGAGGAGATCGCCGACAGCAATTACGTCTTTGATTCGGGACAGAACGCCTGGATTTTCAAAGAACCGCTGGTGATGGAATTCAGCTGGCATCCGGAAGCGTCCTACAGCCAGTTCCGTTTGGAGAGTATCCACTATAACCGGGATTGGAAAAGCGAGCTGGAAAACGGACGAAGCAATGCGGAAGGGACGGAGAATCTGTCACAGATGGAGGGAGAGCGCCAGGGGGAAGAACGGACGGGCGAGATTCAGGTAAGCGCAGAACAAAAGCGCGTTATGGAGTTGCTGCTGCCGTCGCTTGTTTACGAACAACACCCGGATAACGGGATTGTACGGACTGGGAATCTGAGCCCGGAGCGGATTGTCAGTCTCATGAACGGCCATTTGAATGGGATTACGATCGATCCGAATAACAGCATTTTCGCCCCATTTGCAGATGAAACAACGCACAGCGTAGAACAAGGGTTAGTTTATCGGTATATGGAGGATATGTATGGGCAGCCGGTGTCTATGAAGGCGGTGGAGAAGGAATTTTCCCGGGAATTTACCTGTCTGAGGCTGGAAAACGGCCGCCTCAGCGTTACTGTGGCGGAAGGGGAATCCTGGTGTGGGGTGACTCTTGAGGAATTTGCGTTGGAAAACGGTAAAATGAAGGCAAAGGGATATTATGAGATTGAGCTGGGGGACATAATGCTGACCGGAGATGTGAGGGCGGTATTTGAGGTAAACCCGGACAGCTTTTTCGGCTATACGCTGGAATCGGTAGAAATTGAAAACGATGGGAACCAGGACGGGAATTGAAGCGGTTCAGACTACCTGAGATGAATTTATGAAAGACGAGTGAGGAAGCGGAATGATGGAGCAGAGTATAAGAGAGTTGGTGGAACGGGCTAAAATGGGGGATCAGCAGGCCATAGCCGCGCTGTATGAGAAAACCAGCCGCAAGGCATATTATCTTTCCCTGCAGTTGGTGAAGGATCAGGACCAGGCCCAGGACATTTTGCAGGATGCGTTTTTAAAGGTGTTTACTAACCTGAATATGCTGCAGCAGCCGGAGAATTTTCAGGGCTGGCTGGACACGATTGTGATCAACAAGAGTAAGGATTATCTGAAAAAGAAAAAGCCGGTGCTGTTCTCCCAGATGACCGGGTCGGAGGAACCGGACTCGGAGCCGGATTTTGAGGACGAGAGAGGTTATTTCTCCCCGGAAAAGCAGGTGGATTACCAGGAGACAAAGCGGCTTGTCCAGGAAATGATCGACCGGCTGCCCGAAGAGCAGCGTATGGCCGTGGTACTGTATTATCTGGAAAATCTTTCGGTGGGGCAGATCGCCCGTTTGATGGAGTGTTCCGAAGGCACCATTAAGAGCCGGTTGAATTATGGCCGGAAATCCATCAAGGCACAGGTGCTGGCGTTGGAGAAAAAGGGCACAAAGCTCTACTGCATGCCCCTGGTACCGTTCCTTTACTGGATGTTCCGCCAGCAGATATTGGCTGCGGCTGCGCCGAAAGCTGTGGGAGCGGCGGTATTGCAGGCCGCGGGAGCCGGTGCTGCGGCTGCCGGGGCCGGAAATGCGGCGGGGGTTTCTGCGGGAGCCGGGGCTGGGACCGGAACTGGCGGGACAACGACCGCTGGGGTGGCGACTGCTGGGAACGCTGCCGGAACTACTGGAACAACTGCCGGGGCAGGGGGAGGAGTTGCCGGGACAACCGCTTCCGGGGGAACTGCCGCCGGAGCCGGAACCGCCGGGGGAACTGCCGCCGGGGGAACCGGTGCTGCCGGAACAACCGCTTCCGGGACAACCGCCGCGGGAGCTGGAACTGCCGGGACAACTGCTGCCGCGGGAGCCGGAACCGCCGGGACAACCGCCACCGCGGGAACCGGTGCTGCCGGAACAACCGCTGCTGGGACAACCGCCGCGGGAGCCGGAACCGTCGGGACAACTGCCGCCGCCGGAGCCGGAACTGCTACCGCCGCCACGGGAGCCGCCGGAAAAGCCGGTCTTGCATTTCTTGGCAAGGCCCTTGGCGTCAAAGGCGTTGCCATTGTGGCGGCAGCCTGCGTGGGCGTGGGAGCCGGAACGGCGGGCGGCGTATACGTGTATAAAAACCACCAGGCGGCTGAGGCTGCAAAGATCGAGGCGGAGCAAAGAGCACAGGAAGAGGAAGCGCAGGAAAACGCCGGAGGCGGGGAAACAGAAAACGAAGATGAGGGAACTGCGGATGGAGAGTTGGGGACCTCCAGGCTGTCCGCAGAGGAGCGCGAAATTCTGAGCCGCATTTACCAAGCGGCGGAGCAGCGGGATTATAAGGCGCTGGCAGAGGCATTTCAGCCGGAATTTGCCACACTGTACAATCTGGAACAAGAGCGTTTTCCGGGACAATATATAATTTTTGACGGTCAGGGAATTTCCGATACGCTGGAGGGGCACAAGCTGGCGGTCCGGGCCGTGAGCACCAAAGCCAAAGGCGGCAGCCATGAAGGACAGACCGTATACAGCGTAACTTGTTACCAGGGAGATTTTGTGGACGGGATTCCCGTTGGAGAGCTGTTGGCCTGCCGGATTGAATATCGAACCTGGTCGAGCCGGCCAGGCAGGGATGTGAACATAACCCTGGCAGACTACGAGCATGGAATGTCGGTGGGAACCGTGGCAACCGAGTGCTGGCAGATCGGAGAAGATACAGGCGAGGCGGCGTGGCAGATCCATATAGAGGGCAGCTACAGGGAAGACCATTGGCCGGAAGGGATGTTTGAGATTGGCTATCCGGTAGGGAAAGAGTGGGTATTTGACCGGAATGAAAATGTGATTGAGGAGGGGCTTGCGCAGGAGCTGTGGTTCAATGTGAATGTGGAGTACGGCAATACGGATGAATTCAACGCATTGCCGGATTCCGAGAAGCAAAAGCGCCTGAACATGGAAACCGGCTCCGGGTATCTGGTTCCCGACATAACCGGAAACTACCAGCTTGACAATTTTGAACTGATGATGGACCTGGAGTCCCAGAACGCCGTGTTCTGGAGCTCAAAAGGTTCCTACCACGTTGAGGGAACCGAGGGGCTGTTCCCCTTCGAAATAACACCGGCCGGGGAGGCGTCTCAGGCCGGGGCGGACTCCGGCGAGACAGACCATTTTGCCGCGCCGGAGGGGGCCTCTGACCTGGACCCGGCAGTAGGGGAACCTTACCGGGCGGCGCTGCGCTACCCGCAGTATGAACATGGCAAAATGGAGGACCGCTTTGGCGAATGGAAAATATCGGCCTCATCATTTGAGGACCCGAATTGGAATCCGGTGCCCAGTGAAATGATTACCCATGAGAACTATTATGAGATCACAAACGCCTCGATCTGGGTGCCGTACATTGTTTCCGCCGAAGAGTTCGGCCGGATGAAAGTGGGGCACACCTTTTCTGTTAGCGTGATGGATCAAAACGGTCTCGTATCCTTCGAGGAGTTTCAGGTATTGAGCAAGGACAATAACGGATATTATGTTCTCACCGGAGACGAATCCGGGTATGAGGAAGCTTACCTGTCACCGAGGGCTGACGGTACCGCATTTATTTGTTCCAATGATGACGATGCCCTGTACAGCGGTGTGATTTATATGGGAAGCCTGTATTTTTCTAAAAATTGTAAAATCTACGATGTCTATGGATTTGATTCGTCGGCGGGGCCCATCACTCTGGAGTCGTATTTGACCGAGGAGCACACCATGACGTTTGACAACGGCATGGCGGGATATGAGTATGGGTTGAGTAACGGTTATATCCAGTTGTACGGTACTCCTGTTTTTGACCCAAATACCGGTTTGATCACAGAGTACGCTGAACTTTATACACCCTGACAATTAATCTGAAGAATAAGCGAGGAAACAGCGTGATGGATCAGAATATCAGTTTATTGGTAGAGCGGGCAAAAGCCGGAGATCAGCAGGCGGTCGCGGCCCTGTATGAGAAAACCAGCCGGAAGGCGTATTATTTATCCCTGCAGTTGGTGAAGGATCAGGATCAGGCCCAGGACATCTTGCAGGATGCGTATTTGAAGGTGTTTACCAGCCTGAATATGCTCCAGCAGCCGGAGAATTTCCAGGGCTGGCTGGACACCATTGTAATCAACAAGAGCAAGGACTATTTAAGAAAGAAGAAACCGGTGTTGTTTTCCCAGCTTCCGGCGGAGGGGAAACGGACAGCGACCCGGACTTCGAGGATGAGAGCGGATATTTTTCGCCGGAGAAACAGGTAGATTACGGCGAGACAAAACGCCTGGTGAAGGAAATGATCGACCGGCTCCCGGAGCAGCAGCGGATGGCGGTGGTACTATATTACCTGGAAAATATGTCCGTAGGCCGTATTGCCCAGGTAATGGAATGTTCTGAGGGGACGGTCAAGAGCCGCCTAAATTATGGAAGAAAATCGATCAAGACCCAGGTGCTGGCGTTGGAGAAAAAGGGTACCAAGCTCTACTGCATGCCTCTTGCGCCGTTCCTCTACTGGATGTTCCGCCAGCAGGTGCTGGGTGCGGTTGTGCCCGGCGCGGTGGGAAATGCAGTGCTTGCCACGGCGGCGGGAACTGCCGGAGCGGCAGTTGGCAGCGGAACCGGAATCGGAACTGCCGGAGCGGCAGTTGGCAGCAAAGCCGGAGCCAGAACTGCCGGAGCGGCAGTTGGCAGCGGAATCGGAACCAGAACTGCCGGAGCGGCGTCCAGCAGCCAAGCCGGAATCAGCCAAGCCGCCGGGAGCACATTTGGAACCGGGACTGCCGCCGCTGCCGGAAAGTCTGGGATCGTGATTTTGGGTAAGGCAGTCAGTGTAAAAGCAGTGGCAGTGGCCGCCGCAGTGTGCCTGGCGGCAGGAGGCGCATGCGCGGTGGGGGTTCATTTTGCGGGAAAGAATAACCAGGCGGAGGCAGTACAAAACGTGGAGGATCAGGAACGGGAAGCAATCCAGGAAGTGCAGCCGGAATCCGAATCAGCGCCTGTAACCGAAGTGGAAGCTCCCGCCAACGCTTATGGTTTGACGGCGGAAGATTTGAAGGTTTTGGAAAATATTTACAGGGCTGGTGAGAGCGGCAGAACGGAGGAAGTCGCGAAAAGCGCCCAGCCTGAGTTTGTACGTCTCTATCAGATTGTGACGGATCATTTCCACGATCAGGACATATTGTTCGACGGGAAAAATCTGACCGATACTGTGGAGGGCCCGGGAATGATCTTAAAAGCTTCCAGCGTCCAGATGGGGGACATCGTCCTATATACGGTGGCGGGACATATAGGCTCATTCCGGAGCGGAGTGCCGGACGGGAATTTGATATCATTCAAACTCACCTATTATGACAACTACATGTTTCCGAACAATTCTGCCGATGTCAGCAAGGCGGGATACATACAGGGAAAAGCCGACGGCGTTGTGGTGACGGAGCGGTGGCGCAGCAACGGAGCGGTTGTGATGGCGGATGGAACTGTGATGGGCAATGGCCCTTCCGATCGGAATCAGTTGGTCTGGTCCAAAGCTCATGACGTGGAGGCCCGCTACGATCAGCCGGGAGAGATCGCGCCCTATCTCGGATGGGTTGACATAAAAATAGACGCGGCGCTATATGCCTCATATTTTCAGGCGGTTTCTCCGGAGGACGGCGCAGAGCTGCCCCATGAGCTGGAATTCCACTATTCGATTGAAAATCAGCAAAATGCCGCTGAAAATGAAGAAAACCTGGTTTTTGACCACGATTTCCAGAAGGCCAGGGTATTGGATTCCAGCAAGAGATACGAAGCGCAGACGGTATACCTGGGAGTTCTTGTAAATTCGGCCGTTCTATGGGATGGACAGCCCTCGCAGCATGACGAGGGAACGAAAGCGCTGCCGGAAGCGTGCTCAACAAATGCGGGAAACAATGGACCAGTGATGGCCGCCGGAACTCTTGAAATGAAAAATGGTAAAAACCCGGCCAGCAGTCTCTATATAGATGGACAGGGCATTGACCTGGGCATGTGTACCATGGAAGAACTGGAAGTGTTTTTGGGGAAATTCGGTTTTCATCCCATCGTTGATGAAAATGGAGCTTCGATGGAACTGGAGATTGAGGGCGATCCCCAGCCGGGCTCTGAATACGGAGTGGTATACTCCAATCAGGGAAAGGGAATCACATTTACAGACGGCGGCGGCACCCCTGTATTCCAGGTTATGCCCCGCAACCGGTCGGGCAGGGCGGTTACGGTCCGGCAGTGTACGGTTTACCGGTTTAAAGCCAGCAGCGCGCAGGCGGTTCAAAACTGCGGCCACACGGTCCGGGTGTTTAACGATATGGTAGATTTGGTAAATACGGAGAAGCGTATGATTGCCGATCTGTACGACCGGTACGGAATTGAGTGGACGCAAAGCGGCAGCGGCGGTTATTATTTCGACACGGTAAATGCGTACGGGAAGCAGATGGTGGTGGGGATCAATGACTTTATCATCACTGAGTTCGACGAGGCGTTTATTGTAATTGACCCGGTATTGGGATTTTAAGCACAACAAAATCAGAAAACGCGTTTTATTCAAAAATGTCCGGTCAGAGCGGCGATAGCCACGCAACGGCCGGACATTTTGGCCGATTTGACTTGGTTTTGCCCCAAATAAGGCGCTTATGAAAAAAATCCCTTGACAGGAATCAGGCCGACGGCTATAATTATATGGCGTGCGAGAATTTACAAAATTTTTGCGCACAAAAGCTGATAAGCAGCAACCACAGACAATATCACAGGAGGTGAAAGGAATGCCAACATTTAACCAGTTAGTGAGAAAGGGAAGACAGACCAGCGTTAAGAAGTCCACTGCTCCTGCTCTGCAGAGAGGTTACAACTCTTTACAGAAGAAGGCGACAGCAGTTTCTGCTCCGCAGAAGCGCGGCGTGTGCACCGCTGTTAAGACTGCAACCCCCAAGAAGCCTAACTCAGCACTGAGAAAGATCGCCAGAGTTCGTCTGTCCAACGGTATCGAGGTAACAAGCTACATTCCGGGAGAGGGTCACAACCTTCAGGAGCATAGCGTTGTTCTGATCCGTGGCGGAAGAGTTAAGGATCTGCCTGGTACCAGATACCACATCGTTAGAGGTACGCTGGATACGGCAGGTGTTGCAAACAGACGCCAGGCCCGTTCCAAGTACGGCGCCAAGAGACCGAAAGATAAGAAATAAGTCACCGAGAATTGGAACCACTAACAGCAGTAAAGTGAAATTAGTGCCGGATTTGTGATATTGAACCTGTAGGTTGCAGGAAATAGATATACGCCCGAGCACGAACACATTTTATGGAAATATGTGAGTACCGATGAATTAATGGAAAACTGCAAGTGCCGTCACGGCATTGGCAGCCAGTATTAAGGAGGGAAGTAACGTGCCACGTAAAGGACATACTCAGAAGAGAGACGTTCTGGTAGACCCGATCTACAATAACAAGGTTGTGACCAAGCTGATCAACAACATCATGTTAGATGGTAAGAAGGGTGTTGCCCAGAAGATCGTATATGGCGCTTTCAACCGCGTTGCAGAGACAACCGGTAAGGACGCCGTAGAAGTATTTGAAGAAGCAATGAACAACATTATGCCCGTTCTGGAAGTAAAGGCAAAACGTATCGGCGGCGCCACCTATCAGGTACCGATCGAGGTTAGACCTGAGAGAAGGCAGACGCTGGCTCTGCGCTGGATCACTCTGTATTCCCGCAAGAGAAACGAGAAGACCCAGGAGGAGAGACTGGCAAACGAGATTATGGATGCCGCCAACAATACCGGCGCTTCTGTAAAGAAGAAAGAGGATATGCACAAGATGGCGGAGGCAAACAAGGCATTCTCCCACTATCGTTTCTAAGCTGCAAATCGTCTTTGCTTGAGTATTTAAGGAGGAAAATCCGTTGGCTGGAAGAGAATATCCATTGGAGAGAACCAGGAATATCGGAATCATGGCTCATATCGATGCTGGTAAAACCACAACGACCGAGCGTATTCTGTATTACACTGGTGTAAACTATAAAATCGGCGATACCCACGAAGGTACCGCTACCATGGACTGGATGGCCCAGGAGCAGGAGCGTGGTATCACGATTACCTCAGCTGCTACAACCTGTCACTGGACTCTGCAGGAAAACTGCAAGCCGAAAGAGGGCGCTCTGGAGCATCGTATCAACATTATCGATACTCCCGGACACGTTGACTTTACGGTGGAAGTTGAGCGTTCCCTGCGCGTGCTGGACGGCGCCGTTGGCGTTTTCTGCGCAAAGGGCGGCGTTGAGCCTCAGTCCGAGAACGTATGGCGTCAGGCAGACACCTACAACGTACCGCGTATGGCCTTCATCAACAAGATGGACATCCTGGGTGCGAACTTCTACGGCGCTGTAGATCAGATTAAGACCAGACTTGGCAAGAATGCGATCTGCATTCAGCTGCCGGTTGGCAAGGAAGATGATTTCAAGGGAATCATCGACCTGTTCGAAATGAAAGCCTACATCTATAATGATGATAAGGGCGACGACATTTCCATCATTGATATCCCTGAGGATATGCAGGATGACGCCGAGTTATATCGTTCCGAGTTAGTGGAGAAGATCTGCGAGCTGGACGACGATTTAATGATGGCTTACCTGGAGGGCGAGGAGCCCAGCAATGAGGAACTGAAGAAAGTATTAAGAAAAGCTACCTGCAACTGCGAGGCGATCCCCGTATGCTGCGGTACCGCTTACAGAAATAAGGGCGTTCAGAAGTTACTGGATGCGATCATCGAGTTTATGCCCTCTCCCTTAGACATTCCCGCAATCAAGGGCGTTGACCTTGAGGGAAATGAAGTGGAGAGACATTCCAGCGATGACGAGCCGTTCGCAGCTCTGGCATTCAAGATCATGACCGACCCGTTCGTTGGTAAGCTGGCGTTCTTCCGCGTGTATTCAGGAAGTCTGAACTCCGGTTCTTATGTACTGAACGCAACGAAGGGCAAGAAGGAGCGTGTTGGACGTATCCTTCAGATGCACGCCAACAAGAGAAATGAGCTGGATCGGGTTTACTCCGGCGATATCGCTGCCGCGGTTGGCTTCAAGGTTACCGGTACCGGCGATACCATCTGTGATGAGAAGAACCCCGTTATCCTGGAGTCCATGGAGTTCCCGGAGCCGGTTATCGACATCGCAATCGAGCCCAAGACCAAGGCCAGCCAGGACAAGATGGGCGACGCTCTGGTCAAGCTGGCAGAGGAAGATCCGACCTTCCGCGTCCGCACGGACGAGGAGACCGGACAGACCATCATCTCCGGTATGGGCGAGCTGCATCTGGATATCATCGTAGACCGTCTGCTGCGTGAGTTCAACGTAGAGGCCAACGTGGGCGCACCTCAGGTTGCGTACAAAGAGACCTTTACCAAGGCGGTTGACGTGGACAGCAAGTACGCGAAGCAGTCCGGCGGACGTGGACAGTATGGTCACTGTAAAGTGCACTTCACTCCCATGGAAGCGAATGCCGAGGAAACCTTCAAGTTCACCTCCTCCGTTGTCGGCGGTGCGATTCCGAAGGAATACATCCCCGCAGTCGGCGCTGGTATCGAGGAAGCTTCCAAGACCGGTGTTCTGGGCGGATTCCCCGTACTGGGCGTTTGGGCGGATGTATACGACGGTTCCTACCACGAGGTTGACTCCTCCGAGATGGCGTTCCACATCGCCGGTTCCATGGCGTTTAAGGATGCTATGAGAAAGGGCAACCCGATCCTGCTTGAGCCGATCATGAAGGTTGAAGTAACCATGCCTGAGGAGTATATGGGCGACGTAATCGGCGACATCAACTCCCGCCGTGGCCGTATCGAGGGTATGGATGATATCGGCGGCGGTAAGATGATTCGCGCTTACGTTCCGCTGTCCGAGATGTTCGGTTACTCCACCGATCTGCGTTCCAGAACGCAGGGCCGTGGAAACTACTCCATGTTCTTCGAAAAGTACGAGCCCGTACCGAAGAGCGTGCAGGAGAAGGTTCTGAACGACACTAAGAAATAACTCCTGTCAGGTCCCGTGAGCGCGAAGGCGCAAAGCTTTCGCACTCACGGCGCAGACTGGCGGAGAAAACGTAAATTGGGCTTGTCAATCAAAGGAAAATAGAATATAATGATAAACAGCCTGAGAACTATAAAAGCCCTGTGAAATGGGTGTAAATTAAGGAGGACGTTAAAGAAATGGCTAAAGCTAAATTTGAGAGAAACAAAGTTCATTGTAACATCGGAACCATTGGCCACGTTGACCATGGTAAAACCACTTTAACCGCTGCTATCACCAAGACCCTGCATGAGAGACTGGGTACCGGTGAGGCTGTTGCTTTCGAGAACATCGATAAAGCTCCCGAGGAGAGAGAGCGTGGAATCACGATCTCTACCGCTCACGTTGAGTACGAGACCGAGAACAGACACTATGCACACGTTGACTGCCCCGGACATGCTGACTACGTTAAGAACATGATCACCGGTGCTGCTCAGATGGACGGCGCTATCCTGGTAGTTGCTGCTACCGACGGTGTTATGGCTCAGACCAGAGAGCACATCCTGCTGGCTCGTCAGGTAGGCGTTCCCTATATCGTAGTGTTCATGAACAAGTGCGATATGGTTGACGATCCCGAGCTGTTAGAGCTGGTTGAGATGGAGATCCGTGAGCTGCTGAACGAGTACGAGTTCCCGGGCGACGACACCCCGATCATTCAGGGTTCCGCTCTGAAGGCTCTGGAAGATCCGTCCAGCGAGTGGGGCGACAAGGTTCTGGAGCTGATGGCTGCAGTTGACAGCTATGTTCCCGATCCCGTACGTGACACCGACAAGCCGTTCCTGATGCCCGTTGAGGACGTGTTCACCATCACCGGCCGTGGTACTGTTGCTACCGGTAGAGTTGAGCGTGGTACTCTGCATCTGAATGACGAAGTTGAGATCATCGGTATCCATGAGGACGTTCGTAAGACCGTTGTTACCGGTATCGAGATGTTCCGTAAGCTGCTTGACGAGGCTCGTGCAGGCGACAACATCGGCGCTCTGCTGCGTGGCGTTCAGAGAACTGAGATCGAAAGAGGTCAGTGTCTGTGCAAACCCGGCTCCGTTAAGTGCCACAAGAAGTTTACCGCTCAGGTTTACGTTCTGACCAAGGACGAGGGCGGCCGTCATACTCCGTTCTTCAACAACTATCGTCCGCAGTTCTACTTCAGAACCACCGACGTTACCGGCGTTTGCGAACTGCCGGCTGGCGTTGAGATGTGTATGCCTGGCGATAACGTTGAGATGACCATCGAGCTGATCCATCCCGTAGCGATGGAGCAGGGCCTGCGTTTCGCTATCCGTGAGGGTGGCCGTACCGTAGGATCTGGCCGTGTTGCTACCGTTATCGAGTAATCACAGCGATCGACTGAAATTTTAGATATATTTGTGCCCAAGCGTAAAAGGCCCGCAGAGTTTCATGCTCTGCGGGCTTTTCTTTGAATGCAATGGGCAGCTGGCGTAGCCTGCGGGCGATTGTTTGAATGCAATGGGCCGCTGGTGTTATGCGCTTTGCGGCACGTAGTTCTGATAAACGCGGAGCCTCAGGCATAGCCTGGGGCTCCATATTTATTGGGTGTATTCGTGTCTATCCCGCGTTCCACAGGTATTTCCCGCTCTCCTTGTCAAAGCCGTAGAAATCGGCGAAGGTAAGCCGGAAGATATCCCGGTCGCAGCAGGGAAGGGGAACTTCGTTCTTGATCAGGTACTGGAAAATACCGCTGGCGGAGATGTCCCCCAGCAGCAGAATCGCCTTCAGGCGGCCGTTCTCCACCAGGGCCTTCCGGTAAACGCGGCTGTCCTCCTCCACGATCACCTGGGTGTCCGGACCCACGCGGTTGATGTCGCCCAGGCACAGGGCGGGCAGGCCGAAGAAGTTCATAGTGTTCTTCATGGCGTAGGTGTCCTCGTAGCGCTCGGACAACCCGCACATGTTGCGGGCTGCGGTGATCCCCTGTTTCATGGCGTTGGGCCAGATACCGGAGAGTCCGCAGACGTCTCCGGCCGCGTAGACGTCGGGAACCGTGGTTCTCAGATATTCGTCCACCTGGATGGAACGGTCCACCTGAACGCCGCAGTTTTGCAGGAAGCGGACCTCGGGCCGCACGCCTGCGGCTACGATTACGAAGTCGCACTCCAGCTCGGTTCCGTCGTCCAGCACCACGGCGGTGATCCGGCCCGCCCCGTCCCTGCGGGTGTCCGCGGCTTTGGCAGAGAGGAAGAAGCGGCAGCCGTGGGCTTCAAAGCGCTGCTGGTACTCTGCAGCGGCGCCCATGTCCAGCTGAAGAGGCAGGATTCGGTCCGCCATCTCCACCACCGCGGGTTTGATTCCCCGCTCCATCAGCGCGTAGGCCGCGTCCATTCCCACCAGGCCGGATCCGACGATCACGGCTTTTGATCCCTTTTCCGCCGCGCGGTCAATGGCCTGGGCATCGCAGAGATCGCGGAAGCCGTAGACATTTTCCGATTCCCGAAAGCCGGGGATGGGCGGCACCAGGTAGTAGGCGCCGGTGGCGATGAGCAGCCGGTCGTATTCCAGATAGCTGTCGCCGTCGAACAGCGCCCGCTTGCCGGCGCAGTCCAGACCGGTCATGGAGCGGTCGGAAATCCATTGGATGCGGTTGTCCTCGAAAAAGTTTTCCGGCACGAAATTGATTCCCTGGGCGGTGCGCTCACCGCTCAAATATTTGTGGAGCATACAGCGGGAGTGGACCTGATCGTCCCTTGAAACCACCACGATCTCGTCCTCCGGGCGCAGGCGGCGGATCTCCCCGGCCGCGCTGATTCCGGCGGCTCCGGCTCCGATTATGATATGTCTCATGCGTCCACCTCCTCGATCCAAATGGCCTTTTTGGGGCAGGCCTTCACACAGCTGGGTTCACCGCCGCTCTCCTGACAGAAGTCGCATTTGAGGATGCGGCTTTTGGTCTGCCCGTCGGGTTTCAGGACTCCGAAGGGGCAGTTCATCACGCACATGAAGCAGGCGGCGCAGCGTTTTTCATCGTATTCCACCAGCCCGGTTTCCGGGTTCTTGCTGAGCGCTCCGCTCATACAGGAGCGCACGCACTCCGGCTCGTCGCAGTGGCGGCAGAAGATGGGGCGGTAGCTTCCGTCTTTTAAGCGGCGGATCACGTTCCGGCTCTCGTTGGCCGGGTTGGTCAGATCCAGGTCGTAAATGGTTCCCTGGTCCCCGCGGTGGGCGTTCATGCAGGCCAGGGTGCAGTTTAAGCAGCCGTCGCAAAGGCCGGCGTCAATCCAGATTCGTTTCATGGCAGGCCCTCCTATATGTTCAGCGCTTTCCGCTTGTCCTCGATGATGCGCTCCAGGATGTCGGCGGAAGCTTTGGCATCGCCGTTCACGATCACCTGCCCGCCGGTCAGCTCCCGCATATCCTCGGTGAGTACCTGGGTCACCAGGGAACTTCCGGTGATAAAGGGCGGCAGGCCCAGATGCAGGGGCAGTCCCAGGGCCAGGCCGAAGGCGCCGTCGGCCAGAGCCTGCTCCTCCAGCCACTGGGCGGCGGAGAGAACCAGGGGAAGGTCGGGAATATCCACCTTCAGGGCTTCGGACAGCTGGGTGGCCACCATCTCCAGACGTCCGATAGCCAGGCAGGGGCCGAAGTTCAGCACCGGCGGGATTCCCAGGGATTCGCAGACCGCCCGCAGTTTGGGTCCGGCCAGTTTGGCGGCGTCCGGGGTCATGAGGCCGCAGTTTTCCAAACCGCCGGAGGAACATCCCGCAGTCAGCACGATGATATCCCGGGCGATCAGCTCCTTGGTCAGCTCCACGGTCAGCACGTCGTGGCCGCCTGCCGTCAGGTTGGAGCAGCCCACTACGCCCGCCACGCCTTTGATGTCGCCGGATACGATCAGGTCGATCAGGGGCTGCCAGCTTCCGCCCAGGAATTTCTTTAAGGACACTTCGCTGACGCCGGTGACGGTGTCCCGGTTGCCGTGGTCTGCGAAGAGGTTTAAGGGCACGCACTGGCGGCGGGCCTTGTAGGCATTTAATACTTCGGAAATGATCTCCTCGCTGATCTGTTCCCGGTCCTCAAACACAAAGGGCTTTAACTCGGCGTTTTTCTTCTTGGCCACGTCGTCCAGGCAGATTTGCTTGATCTGTAAGGAGTCGCAGATGGGTTCGATGCCGGGCAGGGTGCAGTTGAATTCGGACAGCACCGCGTCGATGGCTCCGGTGGCCAGAACCGCCTCGCTGGTGTAGTTGTTGCCCGCGTGGCCGCTGAAAATGTCCTCGTAGTGCACGCCGCGCAGCTGAAGGTCCTGACCCACGCAGGTGCAGCCCACCAGGCGGATTCCCTTGGCTCCGGCCTCAACAGCGCGGTTCTGCACCTCCTCAGAGCGCAGCTTTTCCTGAAGGTGCACGAAAATGGAGTGCTGGTGGCCGGTGATCATGATATTCACATAGTCCGGGTCAATGACGTTTAATCCCACCGGGGCCTTGGTGATCTCCGGTTCGCCCAGCATCACGTCGTTTAACAGGTTGGTCAGCATGAGGCCGTAGACTCCGGTGGAGATGCCCAGCTTCAGGCAGTGCAGCAGCATGTCCACGGGGTCGGAGTTTAAGTTGGTGGAACATTTCACCACGCCGGAACAGACCTCGGATTTTGCTCCGCCCGGAAGAATTCCCAGTTCCTCCCAGCGCTTGAGGCGGGGAGCGTAGGCCAGCTTTTTCGTCAGCTCCATGGGCTCATAGTCGGGTTTGTACAGGTCGTCCAGCACGGCCTGGGCTACAGCCTCCGCCTGCTGGTGGGGATCGCCCTCCGGGATGCCGAACAGCTCGCACAGGTGCTTTAATGCGTTGGGGCCCTTGATCTGACCGCCGGACCGGGCAGTGTTTCTCAGGTTCAGGGCGGTTGTCTCGATCACGTGGATGTAGCAGCCGGAGCCGGAAGCCACGGCGCGCAGGAAGTTGCGGGCCACGATCACGTCGGCGGAAGCGCCGCAGATGCCGTGGGGGGCTTCGGGGGTGATGCGGCAGGGGCCGTTGGAGCAGAGACGGCAGCAGACGCCCTGGAGGCCGAAGCCGCATTTCACGGACTGGCCCTCCACCCGGTGATGGGACGTCTCCATGGGAAGCCCGGCTATGTAGCCTTCCAGCGGCTTATCCGCACTTTTGCAGGTGGTGCAGCTGTAGCAGTTGTTCATAAAAAGATACCTCCTGTTAGATGGAATTTTTGTGGCTGCGCGCCGCGGGTTCGAAGCGCAGGGGCGGGCGCAGGGGTTTTTATTGTGTGCAATGGTCCGCAGGCATTGTTTGCGGGTCATTGCTTAAAGTAGATAAAAATTATCCACTTTAAGGGCGAAAAGAAAGGCCGGGAGCGCCTGGGGGCGTCGGGCGGGGCCACCGGTAGGATATGCGGCGGTCGGTAGGATATGCGGCGGCCGGTAGGATATGCGGCCGACGGCAGGATATGCGGCCGTCGGTAGGATATGCGGCAGTCGATAGGATATGCGGCCGTCGGTAGGATATGCGGCGGCCGATTAGGCCGTAGACGGCAGAGCCGCGTGCGCAGGGCCGCATGGATCAGTCCGATCCCGGGCCGCTGCCGCTCCTACACTCCCAACAGCTCCGCCATGGAGCGGGCCCGCAGCTCCTGTTCCAGGATACCCTGGACCCGGGCCAGCTCCCGGTGGATGGTGCAGGGGGATTTGGCCAGGTATTCGCAGTCGAAATCCGCCTGGAGGCAGTGGGTGAGAAAAAATTCCTCATCCGTGGCCCGGATCACGTCGTAGAGCGTCATGTCCGCTAAGTCCCGGGCCAGAGAGCAGCCGCCTCCGGAGCCGCGCTTGATCTGCACCAGGCCGGCCAGATCCAGTTTTTTCAGGATTTTGTAGGCAAACTGCTTGGGGATGCACTCCCGCTCGCAGATTTGCCCGATGGTCATCAGGCCGCCGTCTTTAAGCGCCCGGATGATGCGGACTCCGTAGTCCGATTCCCTTGTAATCATCATAATGCGCACCGCCTGTTTGTTAATCTTGTAACATGATTGTATTATAACAAAGTTGACAAAAATTATCAAGTATATTTCGAAAAATAAACAGACTACACAAAAGGAGGCGTTACTGTACACTCCGTTCCCAGTAACACGCTTCGCGATGCACAGAAACGACAAAAAACGCCGTTTCGCGCCGCTATCCTCGGGTTTTCTGTGACTTCCGCTGC
>NZ_CABJCG010000015.1:0-122137 GCF_902364025.1 Enterocloster lavalensis | reverse complement strand
GCCGCTATCCTCGGGTTTTCTGTGACTTCCGCTGCGCTCCACTCACAAAAAACGCCTCGCGGGATATTGCCTGTGAACAGTAACAAGGAGGCCCGTTCAGTCGCGGCCTCCCTTTGTGCCGTCCGGTTTCTCAACTGCACTCGTTGCAGTCCTCCGCCTGCTGATCCGTGTAATACTCATGCAAAAATTCCAGAAACGCCCGTGCCGCCTTTGTCATGTAGCGGGCCTTTTTGTAGCTGACCAGCATGGGGCGGATGACCGGCGGTCCGGCCAGGGGCAGCACCTTCACCGTGTGGTTGTAGAGACATTTTTTGCGGAAGGACTCGGGAACCAGGGCCACGCCCAGGCCCGCTGAGATCAGGTCCAGCATCTGGCAGTGAAAACACTCCATGGCCACGCAGGGCGTGAATCCGGCGGCAAGGCAGATTTGGTCCGTGAAATCCCGGAACGCATACCCCTTGGGCAGGCTGATGAAGCTTTCGTCCTTCAAGTCGGCCAGACGGACTTCCGTTTGGTCCGCCAGCGGGTGGGAGGTGTTTAGAGCCAGGGCGAAGCGGTCCTCATAGAGAACCTCCTGGATGAAGTCCGGCCGCTCCAGATATTTGGGGATCAGCAGGAAGTCAAAGTCGTTCTGGTTCAGCTCCCGGTCCGCGTTCTCCGGCTCGATGGTGAATTGGCTGATGCGGATATCCGGGTGCCGCCGCTTGAAGGCCATGATGGCGTCCTGGAGATAGGTCTGGCTCACGGAGCCCAGGACCAGATTGTCCAGGCGCTGCTGTTTGAAGTCGTCCACGGAGCGGGCGGCATTTTCCAGGAGGGCCAGGGCGGGGGAGACAAAGGCGTAGAAGGACTGTCCGCACTCGTTCAGATAGATATTGCGCCCAACGCGGTCGAAGAGGGAGACGCCCAGCTCCTTCTCCAGGCGGCCCAGGCTGGCGCTTAAGGCGGGCTGGGCGATGGAAAGGCGGGCGGCGGCCCTGGTCATGTGGCCCTCCTCCACGATTGCACAGAAATATTTCAGTTGCAGCAGGTCCATTTGGGAACCTCCTCTCAGATTGTATCATTGATAACGCCGGAGTTATCAATCACCGGAAAATTGGTATTATACTTATTTTCTCTCTAATGATAACATAAAGGAAGAAACGAGACAAGAAAACTGTAAAAAAGCACAAATTGGAGGCGGGGAAAATGGAGAGGTTTGATATTCCTGTGGACCGGAGGGGCACGGGGAGTATAAAATGGGACCGGGCCAAGGGAAAGTTTTCGACGGATAAAGAGCTGATCCCGTTATGGATTGCGGACACGGATTTCAAGGCGCCCCCGGAGGCGATGGAGGCGGTGGCCGGCCGGGCGGAACACGGGGTTTACGGGTACAGCTTTGCCGGACGGGATTACATTTCCAGCGTGGCGGGCTGGTTCAACCGGGAGTACGGCCTGGGGGTTGAAGAATCCTGGGTGTGTCCCACCTACGGAGTGGTGACCGCGCTGTATTTCACCATTCTGGCGTTGACGGAGCCGGGAGACCGGGTAATGATCCACACGCCCATCTATGATCCCTTCTACGCCATTATCCGGAATACGGGGCGGGAGATCGTGGATTGCGGGCTGGTTCATGAGGACGGAACCTACCGGATCGACTACGAGCGCATGGAGGAGCAGATGAAAGCCGGAGTCCGGCTGCTGATTTTCTGCAACCCCCACAATCCCACCGGCCGCGTGTGGCGGCGGGAGGAGCTTCTGCGGGTGGCGGGGCTGTGCAGCCGCTACGACGTGTACCTGGCGTCCGACGAGATCCACTGCGACCTGGCGCTGTTTGGCAATCCCTTCACCTCCATGCTGGCCTTTGATGAGATCCACAGCCGCCTGGCGGTGTACACCTCCCCGGGCAAGACATTTTCCATGACCGGACTCATTGTGTCCAATCTGTTGATCCCGGACCCGCAGCTGCGGGAACGTATCATGGGAAAACTGCGGGGCGCCTGGATCATGAGCCCCAACCTGTTCGGAATGTCGGCGGCCAAGGCGGCCTACGACAATGGACGGGATTGGCTGCAGGAGGAGAAGCGTTACCTGGAAGAGAATTCCCGGTTCGTTTCCGATTATATCGGGGAGCACATGCCGGAAATCGGCGTCACCGCCCACGAGGGCACCTATCTGATGTGGCTGGACTTAAACTGTCTGGGCCTGGACGGGCAGCTGTGCGGCACGCTGGTGGAGGAATGCGGAATCGGAGTGGGGGACGGCCTTCACTACGGGGAAGCGGGAAGAGGATTTATCAGATTGAATATCGGCTGCGCCAGAAGCCTTCTGGCGAAAGCGCTGGGCGCGCTTGAACAGCTGTATATAAAACGGACGGCGGGCAGAAGCTGAGAACCGGTCCGTGGGGATCAGGAATCAAAATAGGAGGATGAAACGGTATGAGTAATCAACAAAACAACGGGGAGGCCCAGGTGCTGGGTTTCCGGGACTGCATGAGCTTTTGTATCGGACAGATTATCGGGTCCGGCATCATGGTGCTGACGGGCATCGCGCTGGCTAAGACGGGCAGGGGAGTGCCCTTCGGGTTCCTGGTGGCAGCGGCCATCATCATGATCACCATGGTGCCCCTGGCGGTGCTGGGATCGGCTATGCCGGGTACTGGCGGCAACTATACATATGTCCGTGAGATGATCGGGCGCAAGTCGGGATTCGTGTATGTGATTATGTTTGCGGTATCCCAATGCCTGATTTCCACCTTTGCTCTGGGATTTGCCAATTATTTACAGGCAATCCTTCCCTGGATCAATGTGAAGGTGGTGGCGCTGGGGCTGCTGGTTCTCTGCGTATTGTTCAACATGGTGGGCCTGAAAACGGCCGCCAAGCTGCAGACCATCATGGTGGCGGTATTGATGGCGGCGCTGTGCGTTTACATTATCTTTGGACTTCCCCGGGTGAACTTCTCCGTGTTTACGGAACCGGGCGCGATCATGCCCAACGGCGCGATCAGCTTTTTCACGGCCTCGGCCCTTCTCTATTTCCCTATGGGCGGCGCCAAGTTTGTGGCGGAGCTGGGCGGCGAGATCAAAGATCCGGGCAAGACCATTCCCCGCTCCATGTTCCTTTCCACCGGTATTGTGGCTGTGTTCTACGCGCTGATGGGCGTGGTGGCCGCGGGCGTGCTTCCGGTTGAGGAGGTTGCAGGTAAAACGCTGGTGGTCTCCGCAAAGGAGATCTTCCCCACGTCGGTTTATCTGTTCTTCGTAATCGGAGGAGCGCTGTTCGCCCTGGCGACCACCTTAAACGGCACGCTGTCCTGGATCACCAAGGGTCTGTTTGTGGCTTCCAAGGAGGGCTGGTTCCCGGAGAGCCTGGCGGACACCAACAAGCACGGGGTTCCTTACAAACTGCTGCTGATCTTCTTTGTCATCGGCGCGGTGCCGATTGTCACCGGGATGGACGTGTCCTTTATCTCCTCCCTGGGCGTTGGACTGACCGTGATCTGCAACGTGCTGCCGGTCAGCGCCGCTTACCGGCTGAAGGAGAAAAAGGCGGAGGCCTACGAAAACGCCACCTTTAAGATCGGCAACACGGCTCTGCGGGTGATCACTGTCATTTCCGTGATCCTGCTGCTGGTCACCGGATGGCTGAATTTAAAAGATCTGAATCTGGTTACCTGGATCAGCCTGGCAGTGTTCGCGGTTCTCTGCGTGATCTACGCAAACCTGCGCGAGAAGGTTGTGATTGAAAAGGCGGCCGGGAAGAAATAGAGGAGACAATTATGCGGACATATGCGATTGTTGGATTCGGCACAGCCGGCTACCACGCCCTGAAGGCGATCCGCCGGCTGGACGCCGGGGGAACTGTGGATGTGTACACCAATACGGGTCTTGCGCCATACAATCCCATGCTTACCACCTATTACGCGGGTGGTAAGCTTTCCTATCGGGAAATGTTTCCCTTCGGCAGTTTGGAGGAGATACAGAAAACATGTTCCTTCCGCTGCATCTGCGATACGGTAAAATCGGTCGCGGCAGGGAGAACGGTGGAGACGGAGAATGGCGAGGTCAGAACCTACGATAAAATCCTGATCGCCACAGGCGCGTCGGCCTTCGCCCCGGCGATTCCGGGGCTGGAGCCGGAACGCCGCTTTTTTATGCGGACGGATGAGGACGCCCTGCGGCTGAGCCGGGCGTTGGAGGACAAACGGGTGAAAAGCGCCGTGGTGGTGGGCGCCTCCATGGTGGGGATCAAGGTGGCGGAGCTTTTGGCAAAGCGTGGGATTCGCACCGTGCTGGCGGACCTTGCGTCCTGTATGTTTCCGCTGGCCGCCTATGAGGACGTTGCGGCGGAAATCGGCCGCCGGGTGGAACAAAAAGGCGTGAGCCTGCGATTTGGGCGAACGATTGAGCGTGTGGAGTTGGAAGCGGGAGAGGCGGAGCAGAGGCCGGATGCGGCCTGCGGGGACGCGGGGGAGCAGAGGCTGGATGCGGCCTGCGGGGACGCGGGGGAGCAGAGGCCGGGCGCGGGCTGCGGGGACGCGGGGGAGCAGAGGCTGGGCGCGGGCTGCGGCCGAGTGCCTGAGCCGGAGTCAGCCTCCCCCAGGCGGCCGCGCCAGATTGCCGTCATGACGGATGGGGAGCGGCTGGAGGCCGACCTGGTGGTGCTCTGCATCGGAACCAGGGCCAACATCGGCCTGGCGGACGGCGGGATCGAAACGGACCGGGCGATTCTGGTCAACGAGCGGATGGAAACGTCGGCCGAGGGGATCTATGCGGCGGGCGACTGCTGCGCCGGAACCAATATCCAGAGCGGAGAGCGCCAGATCATCGGTCTGTGGGCCAACGCCAACCACCAGGGAACGGTAGCCGGGATCAATATGGCCGGTGGAAATGCACGGTTTGAGGGAAATATTCTGCACAACATCACGCATTTCATGGATATGGACTTTATCGGGTTCGGCGACAACCGGATACAGGGGGAGACCCTGGTATTCGGCAGTCTAAAGCAGGGGCTTTATCTGAAAGCCGTGTGCCGGGACGGGCGCATCGCGGGAGTCAACATTCTGGACAGTTACCCGGTCAGCGGCATGATCAAGAACTATATGCTGCGCCTGTTCCAGGAGCCGGAGAGCCGGCTTCCCCCGTTCCAGATCGGGATGCTGGTGAAGGCGGGGCTGACGGAAGAATTTATTGAGAGATTGGAGGCTGCGGTACATGGAGACCAGGGAAGAGCTGCTGAGAGCGAAAATTCCGTGCCCGGAAACGGGGATTGAGATTAAGAGGACATTGTGCGCGATCTGCAGCCCCTCGTTCCACTGCGGCGTCGACGCCTATGTGAGGGACGGCAGGATCATAAAGGTGGAGGGAACCGAAGGGCATCCCATGAACGACGGGCTGCTCTGCACCAAAGGGCTGTCCAACCGGGAGTATATCTACCGGAAGGACCGGATTTTGACACCCCTGAAGCGGGTGGGCAGTCGCGGCGAGGGGAAATTTCAGGAGATTACCTGGGAGGAAGCCTACCGGGAGATTGCGGACCGCCTGCTGGCGGTCCGGGCCCAGGACGGCGCGGACAGCGTGCTGTTTTTCGGGGGCTACTCCAAGTGGTTCCGTCCCTGGCTGCATCGGCTGGCATTTTCCTTCGGAACGGAGAATTACGCCACGGAGTCCAGCACCTGTTTCACCTCGGGCCTCATGGCCTGGAAGGTGGCCACGGGCCGGCCGGCCAGACCGGATATGGAGCACTGCGGCGTGTTTCTCGGCTGGGCCTTTAACCCCTATCATTCCCGGTATCTGAACGGGAAGCGGGCGGATGAGGCCAAGGCGAGGGGCGTCAAGTTCATTATTGTGGACCCGCGGGAAACTCCGGCCACCGAGAAGCTGGCGGACATCCACCTGCGGCCCGTCGGCGGCACGGACGGCGCTCTGGCGCTGGGTATGGCCAACATCCTGATCGAAAACGGCTGGATCGACCGGGATTACATCGAGCGGTACGTTTCCGGCTTTGAGGCGTTCGCGGAGTACGTCCGGCAGTTTAACGCGGACAATCTGGAAGCGCTGACCGGCGTGCCCTACGAGCAGGCCCTGGCCGCCTGCCGCTTGATCCACGAGAACGGGCCGCTGTCCGTCAACGAGTCCAGCGCGCCCCTGGCCCACCACAAAAACGGCATGCAGAATTACCGGGCGATCATGGCCCTGACGGCCCTGACCGGCAGCTATGACCGCGTGGGAGGGCAGAGGCCCAGCCTGCACACCTACGTCCATCAGTCCTCGGGCTTTCAGACCCGCGAGGAGGAATTTGTGGAGGAGAAGCGTCCAAAGGCTTGCAAGGAGCCGGTGGGTAAGCCGCGGTTTCCGCTCTGGTATCACCTGGAGCGGGAGGCCCAGGCCATGGACATTGCCCGGCAGATCACCGAGGGCAGCCCCTATCCCATCCGGGCGGTGTTCGCCTGCGGGATGAACGCCCGGATGTTCCCGGATACGGAGTATGTGAAGGAGGCCTTAAAAAAGCTGGACTTCTTTGTGGACGCGGACCTGTTTCTCACGGACACGGCCAAATACGCGGATATTGTGCTGCCCGCCTGCTCGTCCTTTGAGCGGGGGGAGTTCAAGACCTATCCGGGCGGTTACGCCACCTACACGGAACCGGTGATCCCACCCCTGGGCCAGTCCAAAAGCGACGCGGACATTCTTTGCGAGCTGGCGGGTTATCTGGATTTGGACGATCCGCTCCTGCGCAGCGGCTACGAGAACTGCGTGCGGGACATAATCCGGGACCTGTCCGTGACCGTGGAGGAGTTAAAGGCGGCGGACCTGCCGGTTCTGGTGCCGGAGCGGGAGCCGTACGCGGAGGGCGCTTACATTGAGGGAGGTATGGACACACCCAGCGGGAAGTTCGAGCTGGACTCCCTGGTGATTCAGGCCCATCCGGAGTGGGGGCTGGATTCCCTGCCTACCTACCGCTGTTCCCTGAACCAGGCGGACGAGACGGATTACCCGTTTATTCTCTGCGCGGGGGCGCGCATTCCCCACGCGCTGCACTCCCGGTTGCACGATGTGCCCTGGCTGAGAAGCCTGCGGCCGGAGCCAGAGGCGGATCTGGCGCTCTGCGACGCTGAACGCCTGGGGATCAAAAAGGGAGATAAAATTCAGCTCTTTACCGCCGTGGGTTCCATCGAGGTGAAGGCCAACCCCACGGCCCGGGTGCTTCCCGGCATGGTGCACATGTACCACGGATACCGGGAAGCGGATGTAAACTCGCTGATGGACCGGGACAATCTGGACCCCTACTGCGGTTTTCCGGGCTTTCGGTCCACACGCTGCGGGGTGAGAAAGGGGGAGAATTAGATGGGAATCATGCTGGATCTGGATTTGAAGAAATGTACGGCCTGCGGCGCCTGCGCCATTGCCTGCATGGATCAGAACGACATTGATACGGAGAAGGGCATCCGCCCCTTCCGCACGGTGTTCGACTGGGAGAAACGCGGCTACGGGGGAAATGCGGAGTACGTGCACATTTCCATCGCGTGTATGCATTGTACGGACGCCCCCTGCGTCACGGCCTGCCCCTGCGCCTGCATCCGCAAGGACACGGAGACGGGCCTGACCATTTACGACAATACGTCCTGTATCGGCTGCCACAGCTGCGCCATGGCCTGCCCCTTTGGGATACCGGCCTTCAACGAGGAGGGCCGCATGCAAAAATGCGACGGCTGCGCTGTGCGGGTCCGCCACGGCCTGGAACCGGCCTGTGTGAAGGTCTGCCCGTCCAGAGCGCTCCACCTGGTGCATACCGGGGACGTGGAAGGGCTGGACGCCTCCCGCTCGCTGGAGAAGGCGGGGGAGACGGTGCTGAAGGCGCAGGTCTGAGGGAGCGGAAGGGCGTAAGCCTGGAAACGGGATGAGGCGCGGGAGTGACGTGAGAGCGCGGCGGTCAAATGGAACCTGAAAGCGACATGAAGCGCGGGAGTGACGTGAAGCACGGCGGTAAAATGAAACCTGGAAGCGACATGAAGCGCGGAAGTAACATGAGGGCGCGGTCAAATGAAGCTTGGAGGCGACGCGAAGCGCGGGAGTGACGTGAGAGCGCGGCGGTCAAATGAAGCCCGACGGCGACCTAAAGCGCGTCACCAACATGGCACGTCTGTAAAGCGATAACCCAAATGTATTTTAAATCATATATATCTCACCAATCATATTTTAAAGGTCCTATCCTTTCGGCGGCGCGAGGATGGGGCTTTTTTCTGTTTTCTGGAAATCATAATCCCCCTGCCCCACAAATCTTCTCTGCGCTACCGCTACACATGACCCCCCCCCCTCCCAAGCCGCAGGTATTCTGCAAACCGCCATTTTTTCATACATGCCAACAGACCATTCAGAGCGGCCGTCCATTTCCACCATATTCTTCCAAAAAACCTCCAAAAACCAAGAAATTAGAAAAAAATGTAAAAATCACTTGTATTTATACACAAAGTTTCACATATGAAATTATTAATTTTTGTAAATATTGTTGACATTACAAAAACCTTGGGTTATGATGCAGTAAAAGAAATTTCAGTAATTTCGCCTTTGACGAAATTAATTTCACATGTGAAAGTTTTCATACACTACGCGTAGAGGAGGAGTCAATATGGATGTTCCGAGGACACCGTCATGGCAGATTAAACTGAGGGGGGTAATCGGGAGCCTGGGCGCCCAGGAGCGCCGCTTTGCGGAATACCTGCTGAACAGCTTTGCGGGCATCGAGAAGGAGCCCATCGCCGTGCTGGCGAAGGAGGCCCAGGTCAGCGAGGCAACGGTGGTCCGGGTCTGCCACAAGATGGGGTATTCCGGGCTGAAGGAGCTGAAAATCGTGGTGGCCAGAGAGAACGAGACAGCCGGAAGCTTTGACGGAGGGATCGGCGGCCAGTACATGGATGAGCTGAAGGAGCGCGTGTTCATGGGCGCCATCCGCGCGCTGCAGGATACGATGAATCTGATCGACGAGGACGAGGTGGAGAAGGCCACCAAGGTGCTCTGCAACGCCAACTACATTTCCATCTACGGAGTGGGCGGTTCCGTTCCGGTGGCCCGCAGCCTGAAGCACCAGCTCATGAAGCTGGGAATCCCGTCCAACGTCTACAATGAATTCCAGCCGTCCATCATAGCGGCGGAGAAATACAATAAGGGCGATGTGGCGATTGGAATCAGCCATTCGGGAGAATCCTCCCAGGTGGTGGAAGCCCTGCGGATCGCCCGCGGCAAAGGCGCTACGACGATCTGTATTACCAGCTACGGGGATTCGGCCATCACCCACTGTTCGGACGTGAAGTTTTTTACCACCTCCGAGACCCTTCTGAACGGGGGAGACAATTCCCTGGCCCGGATCGCACAGACGTCCATTATCAATCTGCTGTATCTGAATGTTGCGCTGAAATATAACCGTTATCACAACACCGATGAGGGAGAAACCATATAAGAGTGAGGAAGGAGCTACATATGCAGAAGGAACAAAAGCGGGAGTTGGAGCTGATTGCCGCCAGGATCCGGAAATACGGCCTGCAGGCGGTAAAAGACGCGAACTCCGGACACATTGGGGGATCATTTTCCATTGCGGAAATTCTGTCCGTCCTCTACTTTGACAAGATGAGGATCGACCCCAAAGACCCCAGGAATCCGGACCGGGACCGTCTGGTCCTGTCCAAGGGGCACTGCACTCCCGCCGCTTACGCTGCGCTGGCCATGAGGGGATTTTTCCCATTGGAGGACCTCTCCACATTCCGCAAGATCGACAGCTATCTGTCCGGGCATATGGAGATGAACGAGGTGCCGGGGGTGGATATGTCCACCGGCTCCCTGGGACAGGGGCTTTCGGCCGGAATCGGCATGGCCCTGGCCGCCCGGGTGGACAAAAAGGATTACCGGACCTACGTGATTTTGGGGGACGGCGAGATCGAGGAGGGACAGGTCTGGGAGGCGGCTATGTTCGCCGGGAACCACGGCCTGGACCATCTGACCGCTATTGTGGACTACAACAAGCTTCAGGTGGACGGAAGTCTGGAGGAGGTCAATTCGCCCTGCCCCATCGCGGACAAATTTGAGGCGTTTAAGTGGGAAGTGCTGACCATCGACGGCAACGACGTGGAGCAGGTGGCGGACGCCCTGGAGCGGGCAATGGCAGTCAGGGGAAAACCCGTGGCGGTCATTGCGGACACGGTCAAGGGCAAGGGCGTGTCCATTTTCGAGGGCGGCGTGAAATGGCACGGCAACCGGCCGAATGAGGAGGAGTACCGGACCGCCTTTGGAGAGCTGGATCAGAGAATCAGGGAATTGGAGGAATCGTGATGGGAGAGATGATTGCCACGAGGGCGGCTTACGGCAAAGCGCTGAGAGAGTTCGGCGGCCGCGAAGAAATTATGGTTCTGGATGCGGACCTGTCCAGCTGCACCATGTCCTGCAGATTCCAGGAGCTCTACCCGGAGCGGTTTTACAACGTAGGGATCGCGGAGGCCAATATGGTGGGAATCGCCGCCGGCCTGGCCGCGGCGGGCAAGAAGGTATTCTGCCACTCCTTCGCCATGTTTACGGCCGGAAGGGCCTACGACCAGATTCGCAACAGCGTGGCCTATCCGGGCTTAAATGTGACGATTGTGGGAAGCCACGGCGGTCTCACCGCGGGCGAGGACGGAGGCACCCATCAGTGCATCGAGGATTTGAGCCTGATGCGCACGGTGCCCGGTATGACGGTGATCTGTCCCTGCGACGCCAATGAAACCCGGGAGGCGGTCAGAGCTCTGGTGGATTACAAGGGCCCCTGCTATATGCGGACCGGGCGGATCACGGTGGAGAACATTACAGATTCCTACCCGGATTACCGGTTTCAGATCGGCAGAGGGGTAACGCTGAAGGACGGCTGCGACGTGACGCTGATCGCCACGGGGCTGATGGTCCAGGAAGCGGTGCGGGCAGCCGGGATGTTGGAGAAAGAGGGCATATCGGCCAGAGTGATCGATATGCATACCATAAAACCGCTGGACGAGGAGCTGGTGGCAAAGGCCGCCCGGGAGACCGGAGCCATCGTCACCGCGGAGAATCACAACTGCTACGGGGGCCTCGGCTCCGCGGTGGCAGAGGTGCTGGTGAAAAAATGCCCGGTTCCCATGGAAATGGTGGCGGTGAACGACCGCTTCGGCCATTCGGGCAATGCGCTGGAACTGTTAAAGCGGTACGGGCTCAGCGCGGAGATAGTGGCGGAAAAGGCCAGACAAGTTATGGCGCGCGCCGCCCAGACGGATTAAGGGGGAGCAGGACGATGGCTGTGGATATTTGGGGCATCGGACATTGCTGCCAGGACAATATATGCGTGGTGGAGCAGTACCCGCCCGAGGACGGTTCTACCCATATTCTGGAAATTGACGATTCCCAGGGCGGGGGAGCGGCGGCCACCGCCATGGTGGCGGCGTCCAGGCTGGGGGCCAGAGCGGGCGTGATCGCCAACCTGGGGGACGATCCGGTGGGAGACAGGATTCTCGATGGATTCCACCGTGAGGGAGTGCAGACAGAGCTGATCCGCAGGATTCCCGGCGGGCGCAGTTCCACTTCCTATGTGATGGTCAACCCGGAAAACGGCAGCCGCACCAAGTTCCCATACCGGGATCAGCTTCCGGCGCTGCGCTTTACGGATGAGATCCGCGCCGCGCTGGCGGGGGCCAGGATCCTTCACCTGGACGGCACTCAGTATGAAAACGCGCTGAGGGCGGCCAGGCTGGCAAAGGAGCTGGGAATCACCGTTTCCCTGGACGCCTGTTCCATGCAGGAGGACAACGAAAAGAACTGGGAGCTGGCCTCCCTGGCCGATATTCTGATCGCCAACGAGAAATACCCCCGGCGTCTGACCGGCAAGGACAGCGTGGAGGAAGCGCTGGCCGTGATGGCAAAGCTGGGGCCGAAGGTTTTGGCTTCAACCGCGGGCAGCCGGGGCTGCTGGTATGTCAGGGACGGATGCGTGAAGCATTTACCCGCGTTTGAGATACGGGCGGTGGATACGACGGGAGCGGGGGACACGTTTCACGGGGCGTTTCTGGCGTGCTGGCTGACCAGGCCGGACCCGGAATACTGTCTGAGGTTTGCCAGCGCGGCCGCGGCGCTCAAATGTCTGAAGCGCGGCGGGAGAGCGGGGATCCCGGACCGGGCGGCCGCCGAGGCGTTTCTCAGCCGGAACGGCGCCGTGGAATAGCTTGTGGACGGTGCCGCAAGAAGAACCGGCGGACCGGCTCCGTAAAATAACCGGCCGGAAGCCGTTCATTTTCCTACACTCATTCAGGTAACAAATAGCCGCGCGCAGGCTGCGCCGGACTATTGTTGATAAACACGTAATCAAAGAAAAGGAGGATATTAAGATTATGAGGAAACAAGTAGCATTACTGCTGGGGGCCGTTATGACGGCGGGACTGATCACCGGATGCGGAGGCGGAAAAGCCGCTGATCCCACCACCACCGCAGCGCCCGAGACCAAGGCCGAGACGCAGGCCGCGGCTCCCGAGAGCAAGGAGGAAGCCACCGAGGCCGAGAGTCAGGAGGAGGCAGCCGCCGCAAGCGGGGACTTAAACATCTACACAACGGTCAGCGATCTCCAGTACAACGCCATTGTGGGCGCGTTCCAGGAGAAATACCCGGATATCAAGATCAGCTACACCCAGGCCGGAGCCGGAGAGTGTAAGACCAGAATCCAGGCGGAGGCCGACAATCCCCAGGGCGACGTGATGTTCGGCGGACTGGTGTACGCCGACACCCTGACCTACAGCGATCTGTTTGAGACCTACGTTTGCAAGAACGACGACAAGATGCCCGATGAGTTCAAAAATACCACAGGCGTCCTCACCTACCACGACGCCCAGATTCCCTGCCTGTGGGTAAACGACGAGCTGGAGAAAAAAGCGGGCGTCACCATCACCGGCTATGAAGATCTGCTGAATCCTGCCTTAAAGGGCCAGGTGGCAAACGGCGATCCCACCGCCAGCTCCAGCGCGTGGAACCAGCTGCAGTGTGTATTGACCGATTTCGGCGGCTACGACAGCGAAGAGGCCTGGGACTTCATCGACAAGCTGATGGACAACATGGTGATCACCGACGGTTCCTCCGCGGTTTACAAGGGCGTTTACAACGGCGAGTACACCGTTGGCATGACCTATGAGCCGGCCTGCGTGCAGATGCTCTCCGAGGGTGCTGAGGGCGTGCACATTGTATACCCCAAGGAAGGCGTGACCAGCATCGCATTCGGTTCCGCGATCATCAAGAATTGTAAGAATCTGGATAATGCCAAGCTGTTCATGGATTTCCTGGAGAGCGACGAGTGCCAGGCCATCTACAATGAGTGCGGCGCCAGACAGGCCAACGCAAACTTAGACATTGAGAACGAGTGGCTGCCCAATCTCAGCGACATCAACTACAAAGCGGCCGATACCGAGGGACTGGCCAAGAACCAGGAAGATATCTTAAACCGCTGGATCGAGCTTTGGAAAACAAAATAGGATTGATATGAGATAAACGGCAACTGTACATACGGCTTATCTTTCTGACCGGAAAGGCCGGTCAGGGAGCGCCGGATGTCCATCTGATGTGAAAAATGGTGAGGAAAGCCGCCTGCAAGCGGGCTTGACGCTGCTTACCTCACCATTTTCACGCCATCCAAACTGCTGCCATCGATAAATGAATGAGGGGATAGGGGAATTATGGACAAGGTGAAAATTAAAATCAGTCACGCTTTGAAACAATACGGCAACAATGTCATAATTCCCGACCTTTCGGTTGTGATTGAGGAAGGTGAGTTCTTCACCCTCCTGGGACCGTCTGGTTGTGGAAAGACAACATTACTGAGAATGATCGCCGGATTCAACACCATTGAGGGCGGAGACTTTTACTTCAACGACCAGAAGATCAACGATCTGGCGCCTGAAAAGCGCAACATCGGCATGGTGTTCCAGAACTATGCGATTTTCCCGCATTTGACCGTGAAAAAGAACGTTGCCTTCGGCCTTCAGAACCGGAAACTGCCGAAGGATCAGATAGAAGAACGGACGCAGAAGTTTCTGGGTCTGATGAAAATCGAAGAATATCAGGACCGGCTTCCCGAGCGGCTTTCCGGCGGGCAGCAGCAGCGCGTGGCGCTGGCCCGCGCCCTGGCCATCGAGCCAAGCGTCCTGTTGATGGATGAACCCCTGAGCAACTTAGACGCCAAGCTCCGCGTGGAGATGCGCGAGGTGATCAAGGAAATACAGAATAAACTGGGAATTACCACCGTCTACGTGACCCACGACCAGGAGGAAGCCATGGCGGTGTCGGACCGCATCGCGGTTATGAACCAGGGCGTGATCCAGCAGATCGGAACGCCCAAGAACCTGTACCAGCGCCCCTCCAACCTGTTTGTGGCCACCTTCATCGGCCGGACCAACGTGCTCAAGGTGGAGGCCTCCCTGAAAGCGGACGGCCAGCGCGGCATCACGTTTTCGGACGGCTACTACGTGACCATGGACAGCATGGTGCGCGGCGTGGAGGACAAGACGCCTCTGACCGTTTCCATCCGCCCCGAGGAATTTGAGATCGTACCGGAGGACCAGGAGGGAATCGGGGCCACCGTGGAATACAGCACCTTCCTGGGCCTGAACACCCACTATTTTGTGAATCTGGATTCAGGGGAGCGCGTGGAGATCATCCAGGAATCACGGATCGACGATATTCTGGATAAGGGTTCCCGGATTCGCCTGCAGGTCAAGAAGGAAAAGATCAACCTGTTTACCGAGGACGGTTCCAAGTCCCTGATGCGTTAAGGAGGGGGACTGTCTATGAAAAAGAAACAAAAAATCGATATGTGGATGGGCATCAGCCTTGGGATCCTTCTTCTGTATATTGTATTCATGCTCTATCCGCTCCTGAAAATCCTGGTGCAGTCCGTGCTGGACAATGAACAGGGCACCTTCACGATGCAGTATTTCAAGCAGTTTTTCAGCGATACCTACTATTTTTCCACGCTGTTAAACAGCTTTAAGATCGCCGTGTGCGTGACGGTGGTGACCCTGGCCCTGGGCGTTCCCCTGGCCTATCTTTACAACATGTATGAGCTGAAGGGCCGGAACTTTTTACAGGTCATGATCATTCTCTGCTCCATGTCCGCCCCCTTTATCGGCGCGTACTCCTGGATCCTTCTGCTGGGCCGTTCCGGCATTATCACCAAGTTTTTCAGCCGGAACCTGGGGATCGAGATGCCGTCCATCTACGGCTTCAACGGGATTCTTTTGGTGCTGGCCACCAAGCTGTTCCCGCTGGTATTTCTGTACGTGTCCGGCGCGCTGAAAAATATCGACAACTCCCTGTTAGAGGCCTCCTCCAACATGGGATGCCGGGGCGTCAAGCGGTTCTTCAAGGTGGTGGTGCCCCTGTGCATGCCCTCCATTCTGGCCGCGGCCCTGATGGTATTCATGCGCGCCCTGGCCGATTTCGGCACGCCCCTTCTGATCGGCGAGGGATACCGCACCTTCCCGGTGGAGATTTACAAGCAGTATGTGGGCGAGACCTCGGTCAACCACAACTTTGCGGCCGCGGTCAGCGTGATCGCCATCATTATCACGGCCATCGTGTTCCTGATTCAGAAAATGCTGTCCAACCACTACAGCTTCACCATGAACGCGCTGCACCCCATCGAGCGCAAGAAGCCCCATCCGGTGCTCAGCTTTTTCGCCCATTTTTACGCTTACGGCCTGGTGGCGGTCTCTTTTCTGCCCCAGTTTTACCTGATTTACTGCTCGTTCCGCAACACCTCCAAGACGGGCAACATGTTTAAACCCGGTTATTCCCTGATGAGCTACCGGCAGATTTTTGAGACCATGGGCGATGCGGTGAAAAATACCATCGTCATCTGCGGCAGCGCGCTGGTGTTAATCATCCTGTTAGCCGTGCTGATCGCCTACCTGGTGGTGCGCAGAAGGAACCATGTGAACAACATCATCGACACCCTGTCCATGCTGCCCTACATCATCCCCGGTTCCGTGGTCGGTATCGCGCTGGTCATGGGCTTTAGCAAGGGACCGCTGGTGCTGACCGGCACGGCGGCCATCATGGTGGTTTCCATGTGTATCCGCAGAATCCCCTACACCATCCGCAGCAGCGTGGCGATTCTGCAGCAGATCCCCATCACGGTGGAGGAGGCGTCGGCCAGCCTGGGCGCGTCGAAGTTTAAGACGTTCTGGAAGGTCACAACGCCGATGATGGTAAACGGTATCATGTCCGGAGCCATTTTGAGCTGGGTAACCCTGATTACGGAACTGTCCTCGTCCATTATCCTGTACAGCTCCAAGACCATCACCCTGAACCTGGGCGTTTACATCATGGTGTCCAGAGGTACGGACGGAAAGGCGTGCGCCATCTCCACCATTCTGACGGTGATGACGATTATTTCCCTGGTATTGGTTACGAAACTTTCGAAAGGAAGAGAAATTACGCTGTAAACCTGCAGTGGAAAAAATATAAAGGAGAGTAGTATCATGAGATTAGTAAATGCGAAGGAAATGCTTCGGAAGGCCAAAGAAGGACATTACGCGGTGGGCCATTTCAACCTGAACAATATGGAGTCGGTCAGAGCCTTTTTGCTGGCGGCCCAGGAAACCCATTCCCCTATCATTCTGGGCGTTTCCGGCGGCACGGCCAAGTACATGGGCGGTTACCGGACGATCACGGATATGGTCGAGGACTTTATGGCCTATCTGGATATCACGGTTCCGGTGGCCCTGCACGTGGACCACGGCAAATACGAGGAGGCATTGGACGCGTTAAACGGCGGCTTCAGCTCCGTGATGTTCGACGGCTCCAAGCTGCCCATTGAGGAAAATCTGGAGAAAACACGCCATATCGTGGAGCTGTGCCGGGAGAAGAACGTTTCCGTGGAGGCCGAGGTGGGCTGCATCGGCGGCCAGGAGGACGGTCACGTGGCCATGGGCGAGTGCGCGGACCCGGCTGAGTGCGGACAGATCGCGAAGCTTGGCATCGATATGCTGGCGGCGGGCATCGGCAACATCCACGGCAAGTATCCGGCCGACTGGAAGGGCCTGAACTTTGAGGTGCTGGCCGCCATCCAGAAGGCGGCGGGGGACATTCCGCTGGTGCTCCACGGCGGCTCCGGGATACCGGACGACATGGTCCGCCAGGCCATTTCCCTGGGCGTCTGCAAGGTCAACGTAAACACAGAGTGCCAGATCGCCTTCACCGAGGCCACCCGGAAATTCATCGAGGACGGCAGGGACTTAACGGGCAACGGCTTTACCCCCAGAGCGCTGCTGGCCGACGGCCTGGTGGCGACCAAGGAAAAATGCATTGAGAAAATGACTCTGTTCGGAAGTCTTGGAAAGGCTTGACATCCGGTTCATTTTGTGCTAAAAACTATAAATAACAGACATCTGCATATCAGAACATAAGAAAGGCTATGAAGAGAAAGAGTAGCAGTCAGGAAGCCATACAGAAAGCAGCCGGTTGATGAGAGGCGCATGGATATGGATTGTGAATACATCTCGGAGCTGCGCACCCAACGGAACGGAGGCATTTTCCGGACCTAGTAGGCTGCGACGGAGGGACACCCCGTAACCGCGTGTCAGGGTATCGTTTCAGGCAACACGGAGCCGTACCTGCTGAGGCTGTCAGCGCGAGCTGGCGGTGAACGAAAGGTGGTAACACGAGATCAGGTCTCGTCCTTTTGGAAACAAAGGGGCGGGACTTTTTTGTTTATAAAAAGTAGCGAAAAATTCTTATGCCGGTTGCAGAGCCAAAAACAACACAAAATGAGAGGGAGAGATCGCGATGATGAAGGAATTTTTGCTGGATTGGGAGAAGGACACGGTTGAGGGAGCCATCGAGGGCCTGGTGGGAATGGGTCTGGTGCGCGACGCAAAGGAATTTTTGAACCTGCTGGGCCAGGGGGAGGTCTCCGTGGAAGGGGAGCTGCTGGCAGCGGACGATCTGGGCGGCGTGCTGTACACGGGGGATGTGATGAAGATCGGGCAGGGGAATTTTGTGCGGTTTATCAAATAGGGGATTAATTCACGGATTGGTTCGAGGCGGAATACAGAAAGGAAATGCAGGGAATGAACGATATTTTGACGTGGGTCGGCGAACATCAGGGGATTCTGAGTCTGGGTGTTTCCGCGCTGTCGTTTCTTACAGCCGCAGCTGCCATTGTTGTATCGGTTCAGATTGAACGCAGGGGCAGGAAATTCAACCAAAACAGCGTGAAGCCCCTTCTGAGTTTTGAACTGGTGGATCTGCCGCACCGGGTTGCAGTTAAGATCAGAAACGACGGGGTCGGCGTTGGAATCATAACAGATGTGCGGATTTTTACCGCCGGTATCGGCGGCGGTTCCTGGAACGTACTGTTAAATGCGATTGAGGCCATGGATGAGGAAAAGCAGTTGTCCAACCGTGGAATATGGAAACGGTATCAACAGCCGATCAAGGGGATTGCCATTGCGCCGGGAGCGGAACGTTTTCTCATCGAACTGGAGAACAAGCCGTCTGAACAGACGGCGGCGCTGCGGCAGATTCTGGGGAAACTGGAAATGGAAATTATTTACACGGATATCTATGATAAGCCGCAGAAACATTTAATAAGCGACTTTCAGTATTTTGACAGGGCTGAGATTTACTTTTAGTATCCTATATTATAAGTCTTTGCTTGACATCCACCCGCCCCGGTGCTACCATAAAGCGTGAACCCGGGGCGGAGGTTTCCAACCGGGGACGGCGAGAATAAAGGACTGGACAAGAAATGATCAGGGACAACCGCGGGCTTTTGGCCCCTATGGACCGACAACTGAATGCAGAGAACAGACGGCAGAGCTTCTGCCGTTTTTTTATTGGAAATTTTACTATAGTAGAGTGAAAAAGGAGTAACGAAATGCAGAAAAAATGGAAAAGCGCAGCCGGAAAGCTGGCAATGATCGTGTTGGGAAATCTGTTGTATGCTCTGGCGGTGACGGTGTTTATCGTGCCCAACCAGCTGATCACCGGTGGAACCACGGGACTGGCGCTGTTTTTCAACCGCACCGCCGGTATTCCCATCAGCGCCTTTGTGTCGGTGTTCAACATTACCATGTTCCTTTTGGGCGCATGGGTGCTGGGAAAGCAGTTCGCGGTGACCACGGTGATGAGCACGGTGATTTATCCGCTGCTGCTGGGCATTCTGGAACGGGCCGGGGTGACCGGAATCGTGATGGAGGAGCGGCTGGTGGCCGTGCTTTACGCCGGCTGCCTGATCGGCGCGGGCATCGGCATCGTCATGCGGGCCGGGGCCTCCACGGGCGGCATGGACATCCCCGCCCTGATCCTTAAAAAGGTAAAAAATGTAAATGTCTCAATGACCATCTATCTGTGCGACTGTGTGATCCTGGGGTTACAGATGATGAATTCCGACGCTCACGCCATCCTTTACGGCATCCTGCTGATCGCGGTGTACACGCTGGTGCTGGATAAGGCCCTGATGCTGGGCGGCGCGCGCATGCAGGTGAAGGTGATCAGCCGGGAGTACGCGGCCATCAACCGCCTGCTGGCGGAGCGCATCGACTGCGGAACCTCCCTGATCCATATGGAAACCGGTTATCTGCACAAGGAGCAGGATATGGTTCTGGCGGTCATTTCCAGCCGCGACCTCCCAAAGGTTAACCAGCTGGTGCTGGACGCGGACCCGGAGGCGTTTATGATTATCAGCCAGATCAACGAGGTGCGGGGGCGCGGATTTACATTAAATAAGGTTTACCGTGGCGGGGAGCAAAAGGATATGGTATAATTTAGAAAACCATGCATTTTCTAAATTAAAACCGAGGGGGAAGAATTATGTTGATCAAAAAGCTTTGCCTGACCGCGCTGTTGTTTTACCTCTCCATGACCAGCCAGGGGATTAAAGCGGGCCAAAGTATCGACAAGCCGGTGGCTTCGTTTGACATCTTCAACGAGAACGAGACGGCGGCGGCCGAAACCGAGGCCAATACCGGGGCGGAGACCGAGCCGCTGAGAGCGCGCAGGCCGACCGACGAGGTGGCGGCGGACCTCGCCGCATTTGGGCTTTATGTGCCCGACGAGGTCGTAAACGAGATAGAGGACACCTACAGGATGGTGGAAGTCGACGAGGCCTATGCGGGGATGTACGACTATTATCTGGAGTACGACCCGGGGTTCGAGTACCGCATGCTGTTATCCAGCTGGGGATACGGAGATTATGACGACGACTGGAACTGGATTCCCACGTCGGACAAGGTGTACGCCTTCGACACGGAGGTCTTTGACATGGGCTGTATGTATACGGATTTCCTGAACGGCGTGATCGCCATCAGCGGCGGGGAGTTTGAGATCACCGACATTGTGGAGAACACCGACGACGTGAACTATGAGGAGGACTCCGGCACGCAGGTGCTGTCCTTCCGGTACAACGGCACGCCCTACACCTTCGAGGCCATTTATTTCGGCGATTGGCTGGACTGTGAAGTGATCGAGTTCATGAACCAGGTGTTTGAGACGGAGGGTAATCCCAAGCGTCTGCTGGCTACGGACGATGGCGGCCAGGGCTGTATCCTGTTCTATAATACGCCGGAGTGGGGCGACGAGCTGGAAGCGGCGACCGGGCTGGATTTGAAAGAGTATTTTTACTAGCACCGTGTTAAACGAGGCGGGGCTACGGTCCTGAGAAAGGTTGGGAGATTGATTTGAAACAGACATTTCGGGTTCCGGTGCGGGAGCTTCTGGAACCCTTCTATACGGATCGGGCCGATCCACAGGATTTGGCCCGTTTTACGCGCTGGGGCGCCTTCGGGAAAATGCTTCAGGTGGCCGGTCTGTGGCTGATTGTGGTGTTTACGGCCTTCGAGCTTATCACCGGGGTCGATCTGAAAACCCATTTTCTGCTTTTGCTGCTGGCCCTTGGGGTTTCGCTGGCGGGATTTTTGCTGGGCTTAGTTGGCAGCTACAGAATTCTGGGGGTCATGGAGAAGAGATGCGATCCGCGGCTGTACGCGGGGCTGATGTACGAGAGCGCCCTGAGGCTGCAGCAGGCACGGATGCCCAAACAGAGCGTTCGGGAGGGAGGCTGCGGGAGACTGGCGGCCAATTTTGCCACGGCCCTGGGTTATATGGGGCGTTGGGAGGAGGCGCGGGAGCTGGTAAGCCGCCTGCTGCGCTGCGAGCCCACCCCGGTGGAGGAGCTGATCTGCCATGGCGTGATGGTCTGCTATTATAGCCACCATATGGAGACGGAGGCGCTGCGGGAAGCGCTCCAGGACATGCGTTACGCGGCAAACGGGGTGGCTGGTGGCCGCACAGGCCTGCTGATTCAGCACGCGGAACGGACGGAGCGGATCAGCCGGGCCTTTCAGGAGGAAGGCCTGGAGGGGGCTTACCGGGCCTGCCGGGAAATAAAGCAGGTGAAGGATACCCCCCTTACCCGGGTGCGGCAGGCCTTTGACCTGGGGCGGATGGAGCTGGCCCTGGGCCGAACCGGAGAGGCAAAGAAGCATTTGGCCTACGCCGCCAAACACGGAAAAGACCTGCAGATGGGCAGGGAAGCGGAAATGCTTCTGAAAAAGCTGCAGGCCGGCGCCGCCGGAGAGAGGCGCGGTGTCCCGGACAAGGATCATACAGACAGAGAGAGAGGAACCGATTCATGAGCCTGATTGTACAGAAATTCGGCGGCACTTCCGTAGCGGATAGCGGCCGCCTGCGCCATGTAGCGCAGATTATCACGGATACCTATAAGGCGGGAAACCAGGTGGTGGCCGTGCTGAGCGCTCAGGGCGACACCACCGACGAACTGATTGAGAAGGCCAGGGAGATCAATCCCGGCGCATCCACGCGCGAGATGGACATGCTTTTGTCCACCGGGGAACAGATTTCCGTGGCCCTCTGCGCCATGGCCGTGGAGGCGCTGGGATTCCCGGTGGTGTCCCTCACCGGGTGGCAGGCCGGCATGGTGACCAACACCGTGTCCATGAACGCCCGGATCAAGAAGGTGGACACCGAGCGCATCGAGGCGGAACTGGACGCCCGCAGGATCGTGATTGTGACCGGATTCCAGGGGATCAACCGCTACGACGACGTCACCACCCTGGGGCGGGGCGGATCGGACACCTCGGCCGTGGCCCTGGCTGCGTCCCTGCACGCGGATCTCTGCCAGATTTACACCGACGTGGACGGCGTTTACACCGCGGACCCGCGGCTGGTGCCCCACGCCAGGAAACTGGACGAGGTAACATACAATGAAATGCTGGAGCTGGCTACCCTGGGCGCCCAGGTGCTGCACAACCGCTCCGTGGAAATGGCAAAGAAATACAATGTGAGCCTGGAGGTTCTGTCCAGCTTTTCCGGAAATCCGGGCACAAAGGTGAAGGAGGTTGCAAAACGAATGGAAAAATCATATATCAGCAGCGTGGCAAAGGACACAAATATCGCGCGGATCGCGCTTCTGGGGGTGCCCAATGAGATCGGCACGTCCTTCAAGGTCTTTTCCCTGCTGGCCCAGCACAACATCAACGTGGACATCATTCTCCAGGGCATCGGCCACGAGGAGGGCAAGGACATCTGCTTCACGGTGGCCCAGTCCGACCTGGCCATGGCGGAGAAGCTGCTTCGGGAGAACCAGGAGCGCATCCGGTTCCGCGTGCTGGAGACAAATGCGGACGTGGCCAAGGTGTCCGTGGTGGGCGCGGGCGTCATCGGCAATCCGGGCGTGGCGGCCAAGCTGTTTGAGGCGCTCTACGACGCGGGCATCAACATCAACATGATCTCCACCAGTGAAATTAAAATATCCGTGCTTGTGGAGCGCAGGGACGCGGAAAAAGCTGTACAGGTTATACACGATAAGTTTTTTGCTATATAGGTTATAAGGAAAAAAGTTGTTAAATCCTTCACCATTTTTGATTTAAATGTCTTGATATTTGCACAGAATGAATATATAATTATAATCGGCAAGATTTTTGTATTCTTTAGGCGACGGCTTTTCAGATGCCGCCGCCTAAGTTGTAAAATACTTTTTTATGGAGGACTGCAATATGAGTAATTCAGCACAAGCTTCAGCAAGCAGCCGGATTGCGGCACTGCTTGATGAAAACAGTTTTGTTGAAGTCGGCGCGTACATCACCGCCAGAACCACAGACTTTAACATGACTGAGCAGGAGACCCCTGCCGACGGCGTGGTGACCGGTTATGGTACCATTGAGGGCTGCCTCGTGTATGTGTACAGCCAGGACGCTTCCGTACTGGGCGGTTCCATGGGCGAAATGCACGCCAAGAAGATTTCCAATATCTATTCCATGGCTATGAAGATGGGCGCTCCGGTGATCGGACTGATCGACTGCGCGGGACTTCGTCTCCAGGAGGCGACGGATGCGCTGGCAGGCTTCGGCCAGGTGTACTTAAATCAGACCATGGCTTCCGGAGTGATTCCGCAGATTTCCGCGATCTTCGGCACCTGCGGCGGCGGCATGGCAGTGTCCGCGGCGATCACGGATTTCACCTTCATGGAGGACAAGTCCGCGAAGCTGTTTGTGAACGCTCCCAACGCGCTCAAAGGCAACTATACATCCAAGTGCGACACCTCCAGCGCGGCGTTCCAGAGCGCAGAGGCCGGCCTGGTGGATTTCACAGGCGACGAGGCTTCCATTCTCGGACAGATCCGCACGTTGGTATCCATTTTGCCGTCCAACAATGAGGACGACATGTCCTACGGCGAGTGCCAGGACGATTTAAACCGCATTAGCGGCGAGCTGGCAGGCTGCGCAGGCGATACCGCGCTGGCGCTGTCCATCATTTCCGACAACAACTTCTTCATGGAAGTTAAGAAGAACTATGACCCCTCTATGGTGACCGGTTTTATCCGTCTGAACGGAACCACCGTCGGCTGTGTGGCAAACCGCAGCGAGGTTTACGAGAACGGAGAGAAAACCGCGGAGTACGAGCCGGTGCTGTCTGCGAAGGGCTGCGACAAGGCTGCGGACTTCATCAACTTCTGCGATTCCTTTAACATCCCCGTGCTGTCTCTGGTGAACGTCAAGGGCTACAAGGCCAGCAAGTGCACCGAGAAGCTGATCGCCAAGGCTGCGGGCCGTCTGACCTACGCTTACGCCAACGCCAGCGTTCCCAAGGTGACCGTGATCGTGAAGGACGCGCTGGGCAGCGCATATCTGACCATGGGCAGCAAGTCCATCGGCGCGGATGTGGTGTACGCCTGGGAGAACGCGGCCATCGGCATGATGGACCCGGCCGAGGCCGTGAAGATCATGTACGCCAAGGAGATCGAGGCGGCTGAGGACAGCGTGGCGCTGATCAATGAGAAAACCGCCCAGTACGCCGCTCTTCAGTCCAGCGCTCTGGCAGCAGCCAGGAGAGGATATATCGACGATATCATCAAGGCCGGGGAGACCCGCCAGCGTGTGATCGCAGCGTTTGAGATGCTGTTCACAAAAAGAGAGGACCGTCCGTCTAAAAAGCATGGCACGGTTTAAAGAGAGGTGACAGGCATATGAAAGGATTATTGAAACGAGCGGCGGCAGCGCTGTTGACGGCGGCTTGCCTGATGAGCCTGTCGGCCTGCTCCGCTGAGGATAATGCCGCGGAAGCGCCTAAGATTTCCACCGAGGGCGTGGCGGCGGATGCCTATACGGAGCAGATGGTACTCCAGCAGGCGGTCAGCATTCTGATTGCCAATGAGGAGAGCCTGCTGATCCAGCGGGATTTCTACAAGGCCCAGGGCAATGACGGCCTTGCGGAGGCGCTGGAGGTCATAAGAGAGGCCAAGAGCGAGTACGGCGTCATTCACGGCCTGGATGTGGAGAACGCCAAGGTGGTGCAGCTTCCGGATACCACCTACACCGTTTCCATGGGCGCTACCTTTGACGAAGGCGAAATGAAATATGTGATGAACATCAACGGCATGACCGGCGATATGAAGGTGGAAATCCTTCCCGTTGGCGGCGACGATGCAAATCAGACCACGGCCCAGAAGATGGAGGCCGGCGGCGTGTATTCGGCCCTGGGTATCGGCACCGTGTTCAGCGTGCTGGTATTTATCAGCCTGCTGATCTGCTGCTTTAAGTTCATCCATAAGTGGGAAGAGAATCAGAAGAACGCAAAAGCGGCCCCCGCGCCCGCCCCGGCACCTGCCCCGGCTCCCGCGCCCGCAGCGGCGCCTGCCCCTGTGCAGACGGAGGACCTGATGGAGGACGCGGAGCTTGTGGCTGTGATCAGCGCGGCGATTGCGGCTTACCAGGGCACTTCTTCCAACGGCCTGGTGGTGCGTTCCATCCGCCGGCTTCCCGGTTCTAAGTGGAAACAGAATTAAACTGAATAATCGATTAGTTTGATAAAAAGTAACTGTTCAGTAGGTCTGCGCACTTGCTGCGCTGACCATACGGAAAACTAAGCTTGCAGGCAAAAATCCCATCGACGAAGTCGGTTTTAAATGGATTTTTGCTCGTATCTGTGAAGGTACTGAACAGATACGATAAAAATAAGAATCATACCCAATTCAGGAGGAATTGAACCATGAAGAGTTATACAATTACAGTGAATGGAAAAGCATATGCAGTAACGGTTGAAGAAGGCGCGGCCAGCGGCGTGGCAGCAGCCCCCGCAGCGGCACCTGTAGCTCCGGCGGCCCCGGCGGCCCCGGCGGCTCCGGCTCCGGCGGCAGCTCCGGCCCCCGCTCCCGCAGCGGCTCCGGCAGGCGCAGCAGGCGCGGTGAAGGTTACCGCTCCCATGCCCGGCAAGGTAGTGGGCGTTAAGGCGTCCGCAGGTCAGGCAGTTAAGAAGGGTGATACCATCCTGGTTCTGGAAGCCATGAAGATGGAGAACGACATCGTGGCTCCGCAGGACGGCACAGTTGCCAGCATCAATGTATCCACCGGCGATTCCGTTGAATCCGGCGCGGTTTTAGCTACTCTGAACTAATCATAAGGATGGATTTGCAGCAATGTGGATCCACATGGAGGGAACATTATGGATTTTGGCACTATTGTGAACAACCTCCTGGACCAGATGGCGTTTTTCCATCTGCAGCCAGGCAATTATGCTATGATCGGAGTGGCCCTGGTTTTCTTATTCCTTGCAATTAAGAAAGGCTTTGAACCGCTGCTTCTGATCCCAATTTCCTTTGGTATGCTGCTGGTAAACATTTACCCGGAGATTATGTACTCTCCCGAGCAGACATCCAACGGAACCGGCGGACTCCTCTGGTACTTCTTCCAGCTGGACGAGTGGAGTATCCTGCCGTCACTGATTTTCCTGGGCGTGGGCGCGATGACGGACTTCGGTCCCCTGATCGCCAACCCCATCAGCTTCCTTATGGGCGCCGCCGCCCAGGTGGGGATTTACTCCGCTTACTTCTTTGCGATCCTTTTGGGATTCAACGGCAAGGAAGCGGCGGCTATCTCCATCATCGGTGGAGCCGACGGCCCCACCTCTCTGTTCCTGTGCAGTAAGCTGGGACAGAGCCAGATCATGGGCCCCATCGCCGTGGCGGCATACTCCTACATGGCGCTGGTGCCGATCATCCAGCCGCCGGTCATGAAGCTTCTGACCACTGAAAAAGAGCGCAAGATCAAGATGGAGCAGCTTCGTCCGGTATCCAAGCTGGAGAAGATTTTATTCCCCATCATCGTTACCATCGTGGTGTGTCTGATCCTGCCGTCCACCGCTCCCCTGGTAGGTATGCTGATGCTGGGCAACCTGTTCCGTGAGTGCGGCGTAGTAAAGCAGCTGGCGGAGACAGCGTCCAACGCTCTGATGTATATCGTAGTGATCCTGCTGGGAACCTCCGTTGGTGCGACCACCAGCGCGGAGGCGTTCCTGAACTGGACCACCTTAAAGATCGTCGGCCTGGGCCTGGTAGCCTTTATCTTCGGCACCGCAGGCGGCGTGCTTCTTGGCAAGCTGCTGTGCAAGATCACAGGCGGCAAGATCAACCCGCTGATCGGTTCGGCAGGCGTATCCGCCGTTCCCATGGCGGCCCGCGTATCCCAGAAGGTAGGCGCGGAGGCGGATCCCACCAACTTCCTGCTGATGCATGCCATGGGCCCCAACGTGGCCGGCGTAATCGGCACGGCTGTGGCCGCCGGTACATTTATGGCGATCTTTGGAGTTTAACGTGACCACATTTCACTGAAATTTTAGGAGGATTATAAACTATGGCAGAGATAGAGAAAAAGCCGGTAAAGATTGTGGAAACCGTCCTGCGTGACGCCCATCAGTCTTTGCTCGCAACCAGAATGTCTACGGACCAGATGCTGCCCATTGTGGATAAAATGGATCAGGTCGGCTACTACGCAGTAGAGTGCTGGGGCGGAGCAACCTTTGATTCTTGCCTTCGTTTCCTGAAGGAAGATCCCTGGGAGCGCCTGAGAAAGCTGAGAGCCGGATTCAAGAACACCAAGTTACAGATGCTGTTCCGCGGCCAGAATATCCTGGGCTACAACCATTACGCGGACGACGTGGTGGAATACTTCGTACAGAAGTCCATCGCCAACGGCATTGACATCATCCGTATTTTCGACTGCTTAAACGATATCCGCAACCTGCGGACCGCCGTGAAGGCTACCAACAAGGAGAAGGGCCATGCGCAGATCGCGCTGTGCTACACCCTGGGCGACGCCTACACCCTGGACTACTGGAAGAACATCGCCAGAGAGATCGAGGACATGGGCGCTGACTCCCTGTGTATCAAGGACATGGCGGGACTTCTGACCCCCTACGCGGCGGCTGAGCTGGTGACGGCTCTGAAGGAGGGCACCAGCCTTCCCATCGACCTGCACACCCACTACACCTCCGGCGTGGCTTCCATGACCTACTTAAAGGCAGTGGAGGCAGGCTGCGACATCATCGACTGCGCGATGTCTCCGCTGGCTCTGGGTACCAGCCAGCCGGCGACCGAGGTTATGGTTGAGACCTTCCGCGGAACGCCCTACGACACCGGCTATGACCAGACCCTGCTGGCGGAGATCGCTGATCACTTCCAGCCAGTCCGCGACCAGGCCTTAAAGAGCGGCCTGCTCAATCCCAAGGTGCTGGGCGTAAACATCAAGACCCTGCAGTACCAGGTGCCGGGCGGCATGCTGTCCAACCTGGTGAACCAGTTAAAGGAAGCCGGTCAGGAAGACAAGTACCGTCAGGTGCTTGAGGAGATCCCGAGAGTTCGTAAGGACTTCGGAGAGCCGCCCCTTGTTACCCCGTCCTCCCAGATCGTGGGCACCCAGGCTGTGCTGAACGTGATCATGGGCGAGCGCTACAAGATGGTTCCCAAGGAATCTAAGAAGATCATGCTGGGCGAGTTCGGCCAGACCGTAAAGCCCTTCAATCCGGAAGTACAGAAGAAGATCATCGGCGACGAGACGCCCATCACCTGCCGTCCGGCCGATCTCATCGAGCCCCAGCTGCCCCAGTTCGAGAAGGAGTGCGCGCAGTGGAAGCAGCAGGATGAGGACGTACTCAGCTACGCCCTGTTCCCGCAGGTTGCCAAGGACTTCTTTATTTATAGAGAGGCGCAGCAGACTAAGGTGGATCAGACTGTGGCGGATAAGAATAGTAAGGCTTATCCGGTGTAATGTGAGAACAATCGCTTGCTGGTTTGCCAGCGGCCCATTGTTTTCAATAAAAAGACCGGCTCCGGGACAGATGTCCTGGGGCCGGTTTTTTAGTGTGGTACATTCGGCAGCGATGTTGCCGCAGAAATATTACTTTATGTTCCAATAACCTTTTCGATCTGAGCCAATGCGTTCAATGAGGCCCTTTTCTTTGAGGCTTTTGAGCCTTAGAGCGATTGTTTTTCTGCTCAAGGACAGCTTTTCAGCAAGTACAGAAGACGTATACGCGGGATCTTCGGCAAGAAGCTTCAGAACTTGTAACTCCCTTTCATCAAAATGATCTGTTACCGTATCTGTCACCGTATCTGTCACCCGGGTGGTAACAGAACGGATGATCCGGTCTTGCAGTGCGGTGAATTTTATCATAATATCACTGGGGTTGATGGTGTATTCCGGCTGCGGCACACCATCCATCCTACAGGCGGCACATATCTTCTCGATACCGCGTCCCCAGCTCTCGATAAAACCGGACAGGTAAAATACATGGGCGATATTGGGGTTGTATGGGCGGGAGGCGTGTTTTTGCATCAGGTTTTCCAGCGTCCAGTTTTCTGGCAGGCATCCACAGTTGGCGATGTATAGCTTATCCTCATACACGCTGATCTGGATTGGAATGCCAGACTGATATTGTTTGTGGCAAAGAGCGTTCAGAAGGGCTTCACGGAGGGCTTCTTCCGGTACAAAGTAACGTTCAATCCGCTGCATCCCCTTGTAGGTGATTTTCGCCCTCATATATTTGAGGTACACCAGATCTACGATTTTGTCAATCTGTTCCAGGATGGAGCCATGGATTTCATCCTGGTATAGCAGGTCGGCGTCTGTTTCAAAATAGCCGATTTTGACATACGCGCCGAGCTGCCATTTTTCAGGATCTTTGGTGAATAGAAGCATTGCAGCATTTGTCAGATAGGGTCCATTCATCAAGTGCAGCTTTTCCATTAGTATATTCTTTGGCTCATCCAATACACTTTTGTCAACACGTCCTTTTTTTGCGGCCCACTGCTTAAAATGTGCAATGATTTCATCATCTATGTCGTTTAAAGAAAGCGCAGGCAGCGGAAGGTTATCCCAGCTGGCGCCGCGCTTGCGCATGAGGAAGGCTTCCAGTGCAGGTCCAGTCAATATTTGGCGGGTGCTGCCGCTGCGATAATAATAAACACCTTTGCAGGAGATTCCAATGGGATACGACGGAACATCGATCTCAATGTATTCTTTATCATTCATTTCCAGAAGATTGACGCCGGCAATAATGCCCATGACATCCCGGATCTTGTTTGGAATATCTTCCAGCAGCTTACGGGCATTGGGCAGACCGATTATAGTTCCATCATCGCTGCAGCCAATATAGAGTTTACCGCCCTGTGCATTGGCATAACCGCAGATCCATTCCAGATATTCGTCCTTCCATTTGCTTTTCCATTCGATATTTTGGCTTTCAGGCATTCTTGTCCGGCCTCCCACGATTAATGTACTGCGTGATACTCACTGTAGTGATCAGGTATTCCTGTATTCCATTCTATCAACTGCCATTATCACCGTCAAGGGCGGCGGTGTAAGAAAACGGGGATGGTTTCATTCGTGCGCGGGGGACGGGAAGGTGTGGCGGGAATTTCCTGTGGTGGTATTAATTTTAAGCCAAATATAAAAAGCAGCTGCCCAGCGTGATATAACGCTTGATTACAGCTGCTTTGATTAAATGCATGGGACTAATGGCATGGCTGCCGGGCGATAGTGGCAGATTTATTGACCTCTCCCATACGCCATCGCCGCCCCGGCGTCCAGCATCCCGCCGCTGAACACCTTTCCCGCCAGACTGTCCGTCTTGCGGGCGCTGTTTAGGAGGGCGTTTTTGACGCCGATGAGATTCAGGTCCGGGCGGGAGGAGTAGACCATGGCCGCCACGCCGGTGACCATGGGGGCCGCCATGGAGGTGCCGCTCATATGGGCGTAGCCGTGGTCGGAGGCGGTGCTTAAAATGTACACGCCGGGAGCGGCGATATCCACATTTTTGGGGCCGTAATTGGAGCTTTCGTCCAGATTGCCGTCAAACATCAGGTTGGCAACAGTGAGCACGTTGTCGTAGGGCAGGCTGGCCGGGTAGACCGGCGTGGTGTCGATGTTGTAGCCCAGCTCCCGGTCGTCCCCGTTTCCGGCGGCCACCACAAAGAGCATTTTTGAGTCGCGGATTACCTGGGCAATCGCCTCGTCGGAGTGGCTGGAGCCAAAGCTTAAGTTGCAGATGGAGGCGCCGTTGGCTTCCGCGTAGCGGATGGCGTCCAGTACGGCCTGGGTGTTGCCTTTTCCCTCGTCGCTGCCCAGAGCCTTCAGGACCATGATTTTTACATATTGGTTGTCCGTGATGCCGACCATTCCGCCGTCGCCCCTGCCCGCGCTGATGGTGCCCGCGGCGTGGGTTCCATGAGTGTCGTCCGCGCCGGTGTAGAGAGTATTGTTTCCATCATAGAAATTCCAGCCATGCACGTCGTCCACATAGCCGTTTCCGTCATTGTCGATGCCATCGTCCGGGATTTCGTCCTCATTGGTCCAGATGGCGTTTTTCAGATCCGGATGGGTAATGTCGATACCGGTATCGATGATGGCTACGGTGACGGGACGCTTAGTCTCCACCGTTTCGTACAAATCCCAGGCGGGGAGAATATTGATGTCTATGCCCTCCACCGCGTCGGTGTTGATCTTGTCATAGTTCCCAGGCCCCACGGGCGGAAGTGCCACGGCGTCCACGTCGCCGCCATCGTCCTTGTGCACATACATGTGATCCAGGGAGTCCAGGTTCAGGCGGGATTCGGTGCGCCGGATACGCCCGTTGTTTCTCAGCGCCCACTGGCGGTCCGCCAGGGAGTCGGCCGGGGAGAGGTTGATGACGCCGGGGCCGACGGCAAATGGATGGTAGAGGCTGTCACCGGTGGTGGTAAATGCCTGGTAGAGGCCGGCAACGGGCGGTAATTCCGCCGCCCCGCCGGTGTATTGTGAGCCGGCGATACAGAGGGCGAGAGCCGCTCCGGCCAGCTTGGTGATCATTTTCATAATGCTGTCTCCTGTCATTCTGGTAATACCAACTTATCATAACACATCCATAAATAAAAAGGGTGAATTAAATACGAAAAAAAGTTTAAGAATTGATGTGGAAAAAACTTACGAAATCTTGACAAAATGGGGTAAAATTTCCTATTATGGATAAAACGGGTTGTGGTTCGCGAAAACCGGCCTTGACCGGAGTGCGCCAGAGAGGGGATTTTCAGATGCAGGGAGATTTTATCACCAGAATCAAGTCGGCATACAATCAATTTACCAAGACGGAGCGGAAGGTGGCGGATTTCGTGCTGGACAACCCCAGGAGGGCGCTGTTCATGTCCATCACGGACCTGGCGGAGAGCTGCGGCGTGGGGGACACCAGCGTGTTTCGGTTTTGTAAAACCCTGGAGCTGAACGGATACCAGGAGTTTAAGATGCTGCTGAGTCTGAGCCTCAATGAGGGCGGGGACGAGCTGGACCAGTTTGCCGGAAAAAATGTGACGTTGAACGACACCTTTGAGCAGGTGGCCCAGAAGGTGCTGAACGCCAACGTGCAGACGCTGAACGAGACATATTCGCTGCTGGATGAGGAGAAATTTTCCAAAGCAATGGACCTGCTGAATGCGGCCCAATCCATTTACTTTTTCGGCGTGGGGGGCAGTATGCTGACGGCGATGAAGGCCATGAATAAGTTTCTGCGCATCGAACCCAAGGTGCGCTGCCTGCCGGATACCCACATGCAGGCCATGGCGGCTTCGGTCATGGGGCCGGAGGACGTGGCGGTGCTGTTCTCCTACTCAGGCGCCACCAAGGACACCATTCATGTAGCGGAGCTTGCCAAACAGGCGGGGGCCACGGTGATCTGCGTGACCCGGTTCGTCAAGTCACCTCTGACCTCCTTTTCGGATGTAACCTTGCTTAGCGGCGCGAATGAAGGGCCGTTCCAGAGCGGTTCCACCTCGGCGGAGATCAGCCAGATGTTTTTGATCGATCTGATGTATACAGAGTATTACCGGCGCTACTTCAAGCGGTGCAGCCGGTATAATGAAAAGTCCACAGCTTCGGTGGTGGAAAAGCTGGTGTGAACGATAGCGCGTCTGACAGGCGCGCCGCCCATACCCTTATGAATATATATAAAATAAATCACCCGCGACGGTTTGCTTCCGTTGCGGGTAATTTTAATGACCGATATAGCCCACTGGGGCGGATTGTCGAATGTGATGGGCCGCTGGCGCAGCTAGCGGGCGATCGCCGAATGCGATGCGCCCGTCAGCCACCCCTCCATCACATGAAAATTTCTCAGGATTCCAACTTCCAGATATCCCGGTTATATTCCCCGATGGTGCGGTCGGAGGAGAAATAGCCCGCCTGGCTGATGTTGACCAGCATTTTCCTGGCCCAGCCGGTGCGGTTCTCATAGTCCGCCAGGGCCTGTTCTTTGGTGCGGCAGTAATCTTCAAAATCCGGGAAGGTCATGAACCAGTCCTTGGTGAGCAGCTCGTTGTACAGGCGCTCCAGGTTCTCCGGGTCGCCAACCTCCTGCATTTCCTCGCTCACAATGAAATCCACGGCATTTTTCAGGTTCTCGTCCTTCTCATAGTAGTCTCTGGCGCAGTAATCGCCGTCCTTGTAGCGCTGGATCACGGTCTCGCTGGAATCCCCAAAGACGTAAATATTCTCGTCGCCGACCAGTTCATGGATCTCCACGTTGGCTCCGTCGTCGGTGCCAAGGGTAACGGCTCCGTTCAGCATGAATTTCATGTTGCCGGTGCCGCTGGCTTCCTTGGAGGCCAGGGAGATTTGCTCGGAAATGTCGCAGGCCGGGATCAGCTTTTCCGCCAGCGTCACGTTGTAGTTGCTCACCATCACCACCTTTAAGTAGGGGGTTACCTCCGGATCGCTGTCGATGATCTGCTGCAGGCAGAGGATCAGGTGGATAATGTCCTTGGCAATGGTGTAGGCGGGCGCGGCCTTGGCCCCGAAAATGGCCGTGATGCTGGTGGTGGGACGGTGCCCCGCCTTGATCTCCTGGTATTTGCGGATCAGGTACAGGGCGTTCAGCTGCTGGCGCTTGTACTCGTGGAGCCTTTTGACCTGGATGTCGAAAATGGAGCTGGCATCGATCTCAAGCCCCTGGGTTTCCTTCAGGTAAACGGCCAGGTCCTGCTTGCAGGCCTCCTTGACGGCCAAAAGACCGTGAAGGACCTTGATGTTTTTCAAAAACCGGCTATCGTTCAGCGCTTTCAGGCAGTCCGCATTTTCCTTGAAACCGTCTCCGATCAGATTTTCAATGTAATCGGTCAGGCGGGGATTGCTGTGAAGCAGCCAGCGGCGGAAGGTAATTCCGTTGGTCTTATTATTGAATTTCTCCGGGTACAGCTTGTAAAAATGGTTCAGCTCGGTTTCTTTTAAAATCTCCGTGTGCAGCGCGGCCACGCCATTTACGCTGAAGCCATAGTGAATGTCGATGTGGGCCATGTGGACCCGGTCGTCATTTCCGATAATGTACACGGAAGGATCTTCGCAGCGGCGGCGCACCTTGTCGTCCAGTATTTCCATAATGGGAATCAGCTGGGGTACGGTTTCCTTGAAGAAATCCATGGGCCAGGTCTCCAGGGCCTCGGCCAGGATGGTGTGGTTGGTGTAGGCGCAGGTGCGGCGGACCACGTCGATGGCATCGTCCATTTCCAGGCCGTGCTCGGAGGTGAGCAGGCGGATCAGCTCCGGAATCACCATGGTGGGATGAGTGTCGTTGATCTGGATGACCGCGTAGTCGGGCAGGTCGTAGTAGTTGCAGCCCTTGGCGGCCGCTTCCTCCAGGATCAGGCGGGCCGCGTTGGCCACCATGAAATACTGCTGGTAAATGCGCAGCACCCTTCCGGCGCGGTCGCTGTCGTCCGGATAGAGGAAGAGGGTCAGGTTCTTTTGAATGTCCGTCTTATCGAAGGAAATGCCGTCCTCCACCACGGTTTCGTCCACCGTTTCCACGTCAAACAGGTGGAGCTTGTTGGTGCGGTTGTTGTAGCCGGTCACCGCAATGTCGTACATGCGGGAGGTCAGCGTAAAACCTTTGTAGGAAATGGTGTAGGTCTTGTCGGTTTTGGTGAGCCAGGACGGAGTTTCCAGCCAGGGATTGGGCTCCTCTTCCTGCTTGTTGTCCGCGAAGAGCTGTTTGAACAGGCCGAAATGGTAGTTCAGTCCCACGCCGTCCCCGTTTAGGCCCAGGGTGGCGATGGAGTCCAGGAAGCAGGCCGCCAGACGGCCCAGCCCTCCGTTGCCAAGAGATGGCTCGGGCTCCATTTCCTCCACCTTGCTTAAGCTGTGGCCGGAGCCGGCCAGAATCTCACGGACCTGGTCGTAGATTCCTAAGTTGATCAGATTGTTGGAGAGCAGCTTTCCGATCAGAAATTCAGCGGAAATATAGTACAGTTTTTTCTTGCCCGCCGGGGACTGGCGCTCTCCCGCCAGGTCCTGAACCAGGGCGAGAAGTCCGGCATAAATTTCGTGGGAGGAACACTGGGCCAGCGGTTTGCCGCAGGCGGCGGTGAGTTTCTGCTCCAGTTTTGTTTTGTCGTTCAAATGGTTGGTCATAGTCATCATTCCTTTTTTGAGGCGGCCGCCAAGGGCGGGGAGACAGGCGGGAAGGTGCGCGGCCTGCAGGCCCGGGCGGCGGCGTTTTTGGGTTGGGGTAGTACGTTTCCTTAAGTATAATACGTTTTATCCGGTAAATCTTGCAGCATGGTGGGATAATATTGTACAATACAATCATAGAGGAGGCGGATATGACCGGTACAGAGTATTATCATGAGATCAAAAAGCATGCGGGCAGGGATTTTCCTTTCAATATTTATCCCTGTACAATCCCGCTGGATTTCCGGCAGGTGCCGGTGCACTGGCACGAGGAGATGGAGCTGATTGCAGTCAAGAAGGGCAGGGGTATGGTGACCGCGGATCTGATCCCTTATGAGGTGAAGGCGGGAGAGACCGTGGTGGTCTTTCCGGGCCAGCTGCATGGAATCGGTCAGCTGGGCGGGGAGGCGATGGAGTATGAAAATATCATTTTCCAGCCCACCATGCTGATGGCCTCGGCGGACGAGGCATGCACCTCCCAGTTTTTGCTCCCGCTGGTGATGGAGGGCGGGCAGGCGCCCGTGCACATTACGCAGGAAAGTCCGGGGTACCGGGAGTTTATGCGTTGCATTGAGGTGATGGACCATATGTGCGGGGAACGGCCTTACGGTTACCAGCTGGCGGTGAAGGGGGCTCTGTTCGGTTTTCTGTTCCAGGTGTTTACCCACTACCGGGAGGCGGTGCCTGAGGGGAGCAGAAAATACCGGGAGAAAATCAAAACGCTGCTGCGGCACATCGAGGACCACTACGGAGACCGGTTGACCGTGGAGGAGGCCGCGGGGATGTGTTTTTACAGCAAATCCCATTTTATGAAGTTCTTCCGGCAGCACATGGGATGTTCCTTTGTGGACTATCTGAACGATTACCGGCTGGCCATGGCGGCGGGGTTTCTCGCTTCCACCGGTGACACGGTGACGGAGATCGCCCAGCGCTGCGGTTTTGATAATATTTCTTATTTTAACCGTTTGTTCAAGCGCAAATACGGCCAGGCGCCGGCCGCTTACCGAAAGACGGTTGTTTTCAGGGGATAAATATGGTAAAATAAGGCGGTATTTCAAGCGGGACACAGGCCCGCAGGTGCACCCGGCGGAAAAGCCGGAGGAATGAGGAGATTAAGAATGCGGGAATGCGGAATGTTGCTGCCAATCGCCAGTCTGCCGTCGCGGTACGGGATCGGGGCATTTTCAAAAGAAGCATATGAGTTTGTGGATACATTAAAAGCTGCGGGGCAGTCCTGCTGGCAGATTCTGCCGTTGGGCCCTACAGGGTACGGGGATTCACCCTACCAGCCCTTTTCAGCCTTTGCGGGGAATCCCTATTTCATCGACCTGGACCGGTTGGTGGAGGAAGGACTGCTGACGCTGGAAGAATGCGAGGCCGTGGATTTCGGGGAGGACCCGCGCAAGGTCTGGTACGACAAGATCTACGAGGGGCGTTTCCCGTTGCTGCGCAAGGCTTATGAGCGGTTTAAGGGGACGCTGGCATGCGAGGACGGCGGGGCGGCCGAGGGAAATGCGGGCGCAGCGGCTGAGCGTGGAGCTGCGGAGAATACCGCTGCGGTGGAGATGGTTCATGATATGGCGGCCCGGCTTCTCGGGGATGAGACGCGGGAATACTGCTTTTACATGGCGGTGAAGAACCATTTTGGGGAGCAGAGCTGGAATCTGTGGGACGAGGATATCCGCATGCGCCGTCCGGAGGCGGTGGCCAGGTGGCGCCAGGAATTGACGGACGACATCGGTTTCTATGAGTTCCAGCAGATCAAGTTTGAGGAGCAGTGGGAACGTTTAAAGGGATACGCCAATTCCCAGGGAATCCGGTTGGTGGGAGATATCCCTATTTACGTGGCCTTTGACGGGGCGGACAGCTGGGCGCACCCGGAGCTGTTCCAGTTTGACGAGAAAAACGAACCGGTGGCGGTGGCCGGCTGCCCGCCGGATGCATTTGCCGCTACGGGACAGCTGTGGGGGAACCCGCTTTACAACTGGGAGTACCATCGTCAGACCGGGTATGACTGGTGGATGAAGCGGATGGCGTACAGTTTCAAGCTCTACGACCAGGTTCGGGTGGATCATTTCCGGGGATTTGACGCCTATTATTCGATCCCGTACGGGGATCCCACCGCGGAGTTCGGCCACTGGGAGCCCGGACCGGGCATCGAGATTTTCCGGCGGATGCAGGAGGTATTCGGCAAGAAGCTGCCCATTATCGCGGAGGATCTGGGCTTTTTGACACCGTCGGTGCGCAAGCTTTTGACGGACACCGGTTTTCCGGGGATGAAGGTATTGGAATTTGCTTTCAATTCCAAGGAGGAGAGCGATTACCTGCCCTACAATTACAATAGCAACTGCGTGGTTTACACGGGGACCCATGACAACGACACCCTGGTGGGCTGGTATAAGCACATGGAGATAGAGGATAAGGAGTTCTCCATGGCCTATCTGGGAAGCGAGGATACGCCGCTGGCGAAGATTCATTGGGATTTCATCCGCCTGGCGCTGTCCAGCGTCGCCCGGCTGGCGGTGATTCCGGTCCAGGATTATCTGGGCCTGGGCTCCGAGGCGCGGGTCAACGAGCCGTCTACACTTGGAAAAAACTGGAGATGGCGTATGCTGCACGACGAGCTGGATGGGCATACCATTCGGAAATGCCGGCGGCTGGCGAAGATTTATGGGCGGCTGCGGGAGGAACCGGAGAAGGAAAACGCAGAGCAGGAATAGCGTTAAGAATGGGAAAAGAAGCAGGATTAGAATAAGAGCGCAGCAAAAGCGCGGCGCAAAAAAAGCACCTGGGAGAGACCGCTGGATTGGCGGTGGGGACCAGGTGCTTTTTGTATAGTCTGTTGAGTTATTTAATGACTGGAAAATTTTTACAGGACCCTACTCCGTCTCATACGGCCAGTCCACAATCCCACCGAAGTCATACACATTCTGGTAGCCCATTTGAATCAGTTTATCGGAGGCCGCTTTGCTTCGGATACCGGTGCGGCAGTGTACCAGGAGGACTGCGTCCATATCGGGCAGGGCGGCGGGGGGATCGGAGCTTATATCCTCATTGGGAACATTGATGGCGCCGGGAATGTGCTGGGCGGCGTATTCGTCCGGACGGCGGACATCCACGATGGTTACTCCGCCGTTATCGATCATGGTTTTGGCCTCCTCGGCGGTGATCTTGTGGTAGACTCCCTGGGGATCTGCGGCTGCGGTTACGGTTTGCGACTGGCCGGTGGCGCTGCCGGCTGTGCCGGAGGCCGATGAACTGCCGGAATCCGGGCTGTCCGCAGTTTTATTTTTTGACTTTGCAGTGGACGCAGCCGTGGTTTGGGAAGCAGAGGACTGAGCGGCAGAGGCGGCGCCTGACCGGGCGCAGCCGGTGAGAGCAAAAACGGCGATCAGACCTGCGTACAATAAATTCTTTATTTTCATGGTGGATTCTCCTTTTCAATGTTTGACTTGAATGGTGATTTCTGGGGTATTTACGGATTTTATGGACTGGCTGGTGTCGTGGACACCGGCCCGGACTGTGCTTGGTCCGGTGTAACAGTTGGGAGGACGCTTTGCGTGTTACTGGGGGGCTCGCCCTGGGCCCCCTGGGCCCCAACCGTCGGCACGCTCTGGGGCGAATCCGGTGACTCACCCTGAACTCCCTCCTGGGTCCCATCCGGCGCTTCTACCGATGTCCCCTCTTGCGGCGCAACGGGAGTCCCGGCGGGAGTCTCAGCCGGCGCAGCAGGAGCTGTTGGCGCCGCTGTTTCGCCGGGAATCGTGGTATTCTGTTGGATCACACCGGCTTTGGGGCGGTAGTTGCTGTTGTGCAGAGGCGTTTCCTGGATCACCTCGCCGTTTTTGGTCACGACGCGGAAGCTTTTCCAGCTGGCCCCCGGTTTAGGGGCTTCCACCTGCTGCTGGGTGCCGTAGGGGAGGTTGGGATTTTCCTCAAGCACGTGATCCGGGGCGGGCGTTTCGCCTACCTGCTCGGAGCGGATGGAGACCTTGACCCCGTCCTCCAGGACCGGAAGGCCCACGATGGATATTTTCAGCAGGTTGTCCTGAAAATTGGCGCGCAGGGCGATGGAGGTCGTGTTGGTATTCACAAATTTCAGATCGGGACCGGCGTAGCCGTCGAAGCTGACCATGGCATCCTGCCCGGGCTCCACATAGCTGGGGGCGAAGCTGTGGGAATTGCGCTCCGTGGTCATGAAGCCGGAGGTGATGATGGCGTGGTACAGAGTGGTGGAGACCTGGCAGACGCCGCCGCCCGGCTCCTCAATCAGCACGCCGTTCTTGTAGGCTCCGGCCGGCTGATAGCCCTTCTCACTGGTGCGGTTTCCGGTGGCCAGGTTGAAGGAAAATTCCTCCCCGGCCTTCAGAATCCGTCCGTCAATGGCGTCCACGGCCAGCTGGATGTTCTGGTTGCGGTTTTTGTTGTTGGTCGTCTTGGTGGTGAAGGTGCCGATCACCTGGTATTGTTCCTTGGCCTGAGCCTGGGTGCGCTCCGGCGGGATAATGGTCAGGGACGGGGGAATGGAGGCGGTGTAGGAACCGGAATTCACAGCAGTCAACACATCAGCAGCCAGCTGGTCCCGGTCCAGCTTAAGCCCGCTGACTTCCTTGCTATACTGGTACTTGCCGGTTTCGCGGTCGTAGGATACCAGCTGGGAATTCTCCGGAGAGCGGTCGAAATGGCCGGCAAATTCGTCCGCCGCTTCCCGGATTCTCCCCTCCACGGCTTCCAGGTCAAAGGTGTAATTCTCGGACGAGGACTGACCGGCGGCGTAAATTTCATCCAAAATCCGCCTGATTTCTGGTTCCAGCGGGTTCGGGAAGGGCAGGCGGTCGTTCTCCCAGACCACGGACACGTCCCAGGAAAATGCCTCGGTCAGCTTCTTTTCAGCCGCGCTGCGGTTCAGGCCGGTGAGATCCACGCCCTGGACCGTGACGGCGGGTGCGGCCGGAAGGGAGGAAGATTCCATCGGGGCGTCCGGAGCGTAGGCGGCGGACGCGGAGGGCTGTTTGGTTTCCCTTCTGTCCTTTCCGAAAACGGTCCACGCCGCGAAGGTCAGGACAGGCACGAGTACGGCAAGGGAGAGTACGAAGCCTCGTGAGAGGGCGGCGGCTTGCAGCCGGTTCATATGGCTGCGCTTTCTGCGGGATCTGAAGCGGTTGCTGCGAATTCTGGTCATCTATGCGGGTTCCTTTCTGAAAACTAAAGTGGATATCTGTAATTATAAATTATACAGTTCATACTGTAACAATACCAGATACAGTTAATTCTGTCAAGTATTTTCTTTTATAACATAAGTTTATCCTTATCTGGTCAGGGAAAACATGGAAATGCTATATTTTTCCGAGAGTTCACAGAATTTCTACAGATTATTTGGACTTTTCGTCTAAAGTCCGTTCAGAGAGCGTTACAGAGAATGAAAGGTGTGATTGACTAAAAAAGAGGACAGGGGATTGGCGGGGCTACCCCTATGGACGGTAAGGTATACCGAGATTAATGGTCATGGGGGGACTGGTTGAAGAGGACCGGTCAACCCCCGTTTTTTACTTATCGGAGTTCGATAAGCATGTAAAGAAATACTATATTTCAGTAGATTGGCTGTTTTACAGTGGGTCAACGGATTGCCGACGTAGATTCGCGGATGACAAGTTCCGTTTCCATCAGAACAGTCTGCTGCTCGGCGTTGGGATTTTTAATCTTTTCACAAAGAATATTGCAGGCAACAAAGCCTAACTGAAAACGCGGCTGGTTGATTGTTGTAATGTGGTGGATTATCACTATGCAAAAGAAAAAGGCATCCCAGTCTGCAACGTGCCGGCCTACGGCACGGCGGCGGTCAGCCAGTTTTCAATCGCATTGCTGCTTGAAATCTGCCATCACATTGGTCATCACAGTGAATCCGTTCACGCGGGCAAGTGGACCGGAAACACCGATTGGTGCTATTGGGACTATCCGTTGATCGAGTTGGAGGGCAAGACCCTCGGCTTGATCGGCTTCGGTCGCATTGGTCAGGCCGAGGGCCGTATCGCAAAGGCCATGGGTATGAACGTCCTCGCCTATGACGTTTACCCCAATGATTCCGGCCGTGAGATCGGAGAGTATGTGGATCTTGATACCCTGTTCTCAAAGGCTGATGTCATCAGCCTTCACTGTAATCTGACGCCGGAGAATGCCGGCTTGATTAACCGGTCAAATATTGCCAAAATGAAGGACGGAGCAATTCTCATCAACAATGCGCGCGGACAGCTGATTGTGGAACAGGACGTAGCAGATGCGCTGAACAGCGGGAAGCTGGCTGCCGCGGGTCTGGACGTCGTGTATACGGAGCCAATCCGGGCGGACAATCCGCTGCTGAACGCAAAAAACTGTATTATCACACCGCATATTTCCTGGGCCCCCAAGGAAAGCCGCTAACGAATCATGGATGTTACTGTTCAGAATATCAAGGCGTTTCTCGCCGGCCGTCCGGCCAATATCGTAAACAGCTGATCCGGCGGTCACAAGGACTTTATATACTCCCTGGGAGATATATGGAAGTAATCCCGGAAGGCTTTGTAGAAATTACTGTTGTTGCTGTATCCTAAGGCTAAGGCGATCTCTTCTACCGGCAGATTTGTCCCTTTCAAAAGGATCAGGGCCCGCTCCATGCGCAGTTCTAACAAAATCTGCGAAAAAGATTTCCCCACTTCCCGGTGTAATAAAGTCGAAATATAGTTTGGATGATATGAAAAACGTTTTGCAATCTCCTTAAGCGTTACCGTATCAAAATGCTCTCCAATATATTGCACGATTTTCTCTGACGGACGCCCGCTTGCGGTTTCCCGGTTTGCACAGGCATACTGACGCGCAATCTGCATAAGGAACGACAATGTCAGCGGCTTCAAAACCGCTTGCGTGTCTTCCTGCCTGTCTGCATACTCGATAACCATCATTTCAAGCAGCGTCCGTATATTACAATCATCCTCAATTTTGAAATGGATGAATTCGTCGGAAAATTCATTGGTTGCCGGGTCCAGCAGAAAATGAAACAGTTTTGGATTCCCGGAAAGCATTGGCAGAAAAGACCGGCAAAAAGCCGTTTTTTGTATCAGCACGCCGATAATTGTGGTTTTTTTGTTGTCGTGAACACAGAGGGCGTGACCGGCAAACGGCTGTCCGGCATATAATTCGCCCTCGTGGATGGTGATACGATGATCGTACTTAAAGCTGATAGAATCGTATTCACCTTGATAAGTGTAATTGAAATAAAAATAATCGTGCCGGTGAAACAACTCCTGACGCCCGCCGCTTTGATGGACCACGATTATGATTTCTTCTTCAGACGTTCCCGGCCAACAAAACATGTTCTCTGTCTGGCCGTCAATTTCAACTATATGATACGTCCAATCCAGTGTGGAAAATTCATTCCGCAATCGGTCAACTGCAGCGCATAGAACGCTTTGTCCCATTTTGTCACCTCTTTTTCAAACAGATTCTGAAGTTTCCCGCCCTGATGATATCACATTATATGAGAAAATACCACTATATTTATTAAGATTCGCCGCTGTCTCTACGGGTATGTTCCGCTATACTGGAGGTTGAAACGAAAGACAGGAGGTTATTTTATGGAATCTAAAATGTTGGGCGGTGAAAATACCGTTTTTTACAAAAAGCTGTTTACACTTGTGCTGCCAATCGCGTTTCAGCAATTCATGTTGGCGGCGGTAAGCGCTTCCGATGCGCTCATGCTTGGCTTTGTCAATCAGGATGCGCTTTCGGCGGTATCACTGGCCGGGCAGGTTACCTTCGTGTTCAACCTGTTTATGGGGGGATTGACGATGGGGACGAGTATCCTGGCTGCGCAGTATTATGGTAAGCGCGACGTACCGTCGATTGAGAGAATCTTTGCATATGTCACAAGAGTTTCGTTTTTGATCTCGGTTGTCTTTTTCCTGGCGTCTCTGGTTTTCCCGAGCGCCTTAATGAAGATTTTCACCGGCGAACCGCAGCTGATATCCGACGGCAGCATTTATCTGCGCGCAGTATCATCCTCCTACCTGTTCACCGGCATCTCACAGATTTACCTTTGTATTTTAAAAAACACAGGGGGCGCTGTGAAAAGTATGGCGATAGGATCAAGCGCCGTCGTCATCAATATCTTCCTGAACGCCGCGCTGATATTTGGTCTTTTTTTCTTCCCGGAAATGGGAATTGCAGGAGCCGCCCTTGCGACCTCAATTTCAAAATTGATTGAAATGCTTTGGGCCTATGCAGAGTCCCTGCGGGCAAACCGGGTCCGTCTGCATGTGAAATACTGCTTTGCGGTGAAACGGTCGCTGGTCCGGGACTATTGGAAGTACACGGTGCCCATGATGGGGGATTATCTGGTGTGGGGGTGCGGATTTACGATGTATTCCGTTATTATGGGACACTTGGGAAGCGACGCGGTAGCTGCTAATTCCGTTGCGAATATTGTGAAAAATCTGATCGTCAGCTTTTGCACCGGTCTTGCAAATGGAGGCGGAATTCTTGTGGGAAATGAGTTAGGGATGGGAAATTTGCAGCAGGCGAAAAGGTATGGCGGATTGCTCTGGAGATTGGCGGTTGTCGGTGGGGTGTTATCCGGTCTGATTCTGCTGGCGTTGTCCCCACTGATTCTAAACGTGACGGCCTTGCGTCCACAGGCCGCTGAATGTTTAAAGTGGATGCTGTTACTCTGTGCCTGCTATATGGTTGCAAAGGCAATCAACATGACAACAATCGCCGGAATTTTTCCGGCGGGTGGAGATTCAAAGTTCGGTTTGATTTGTGACGCGGTTACCATGTGGGTGTTTGCAGTCCCGGCAGGCTTCCTTGCGGCGTTTGTTTTCAAACTGCCCGTTGCCGCCGTGTTTCTGATTATCAATTTAGACGAGGTCGTCAAGCTGCCCGCCGCAATTTCCCATTACCGGAAATATGGCTGGCTGAAGAATATTACGAGATAAATGTCCATGGCGCGTGGGCGATAAGACTAATGGACCTGCGGCATTTCCTCGCAGACTGCTTGAACGCCCAGCCACAGAATCAGCAGCCAGATCAGGCAGATTGGGATTGCATAATACCATTTTTCCGGCTTCCCATTCTCCCACAAATGCTCCGACCGCGCGCGGTTTCGCTCCCAGACCTCTCCCGGAATCAATTTCACGGTCAACGCGATCAGCGCGGGCAATAGGATCAGATCGTCCAGGTACCCGAGAACCGGAATAAAATCGGGTATCAGATCGACGGGGGACAGGGCGTAGCATACGGTAATACCGGCCAGTACCTTTGCTGAAATGGGCGTGTCCTTATCCTTCAGGGCCAGAAATACGGCGGGAATATCGCGCTTTAAGCTTTGGGCGCGTTCTTTCAGAGTCATGGGGATTACCTCTCATGCGGTTTTATTTTGATCCGATCCAATAACATCCGGCTGCAATGATCCCCGACATGAACTCCAGTGTCTTTACCAGTCCGTCATAAGCCGGCATTTGGGTAACGAGGCCTGCGCCCAAATAAACAACTGCGAATATTACTGCGGAGATAACCGCTCTCTTAAGTGTCTGATTCATCATCCGTTCCCTCCATATTATAAGGATTCTTCCTCCGGACGGGGCTCCCGGGTGTAGCCCCGTCCGCCTGCATCTGTTCCCTAAGTTTAGTATTGAGAACAGAAAATGTCAATGCCCGGAAACGTGAGAAAATTTTTTTACCACAACGGCAGTTTTTGTGGTAACATAGGAGAATAGATAAATACTGTATACAATGAACAAAATATATGTGCACATCAACAAACCGCACGGTTGCCGGGAAGCGGCCGTGTTTGGCCTGTCTGGTGGCGGTTGAAAAAATGCCGCCGGTTTGGTATACTGGAGCGGAGGATGAAAGATCCCACAGACATGAGGAGACCCCGGCGATTTCTCGACCGGGGCAATTATGAAAAATCTATGTGCAATTTCACTATTAAACATATTTTTTGTATTTCGTTTCTATACAAATAGTATAAAAAATAAATGTGAACGAAATGTGAACCCTATGTAAACAGATTATGAAAAGTAAAATTTAGAGAAATAGAAGGAGAGAAGGATGGGACAGGAATTGAAACGAAAGACGACGGTCATCGGTCATCGGAATCCGGACACGGATTCGATCTGCTCGGCCATCTGTTATGCCAATCTGAAGCGGCTTGTGACCGGCGACGAGTATATTCCGGGCCGGGCCGGACATGTGAACGGAGAAACCCAGTTTGTGCTGGATTACTTTGGCGTGGAGCAGCCCAAGCTGGTGGAGGACGTGAGAACCCAGGTAAAGGACATCGAGATCCGCAAGACCAAAGGCGTGGCGGGCAGCATTTCCCTGAAAATGGCCTGGAAGATCATGCAGGAGAACAATGTGGTGACCATCCCTTCCGTTCGTGAGGACGGGGCGCTGGAGGGCCTGATCACGGTGGGCGACATCACCAAAACGTACATGAACATCTATGACAGCAGCATTTTGTCCAAGGCCAATACCCAGTATTCCAATATCATCGAAACGCTGGAGGCGGATCTGATCGTGGGAGATGAGAACGCGTACTTTGACCGGGGGAAGGTGCTGGTGGCTGCGGCAAACCCGGATTTGATGGAGTTTTACATTGAACCCCACGATCTGGTGATTCTTGGAAACCGCTACGAGTCCCAGCTGTGCGCCATTGAGATGGGCGCGGACTGTATTATCGTGTGCGAGGGCGCGGGCGTTTCCAGGACCATTAAGAAGATTGCACAGGACCGCGGCACTACGGTGATCGCTACCACCTACGACACGTACACGGTGGCACGTCTGATCAACCAGAGCATGCCCATCAGTTATTTCATGACCAGGGAGCACCTGATCACATTTGACAGCGACGATTACATTGACGAGATCAAAGAGGTGATGGCCAGCAAGCGGCACCGGGATTTCCCGATTCTGGACAAAAACGGCTGCTACCTGGGGATGATTTCCCGCCGGAACCTGCTGGGCGCCAAAGGCAAGCAGGTGATTCTGGTGGACCATAATGAGAAGAACCAGGCCGTGGCCGGTGTGGAAGGCGCGGAGATTCTGGAGATCATCGACCACCACCGTCTGGGTACGGTTCAGACCATGGCGCCGGTATTTTTCCGCAACCAGCCGCTGGGCTGCACGGCCACCATTATTTATCAGATGTACCGGGAAGCGGGCGTGGAGATCGAGCAGAAGATTGCCGGCCTGCTGTGCAGCGCCATCATTTCCGATACGCTGCTGTTCCGTTCTCCCACCTGTACTTCCGTGGACGAGCGGGCGGCCAGGGAACTGGCTCAGATCGCGGGTCTGGACATTGAGAAATACGCGGTGCAGATGTTCTCCGCGGGCAGCAACTTAAAGGACAAGGGCGACGAGGAGATCTTTTACCAGGATTTCAAGCGCTTTACCTCCGGCAAGGTGACCTTTGCGGTGGGCCAGATCACGTCCCTGGACGAGAACGAGTTAAAGGCGTTAAAGCCGCGGATGCTGGCGTACATGCAGCGGTCCCACGAGACGGATAACCTGAACATGATCTTTTTCATGCTGACCAATATCCTGACAGAGTCCACGGAGCTTCTGTGCGTGGGCCAGGGGGCAGTGCAGCTGGCGGCCAAGGCGTTCCACCTGGACCAGGATGAGGAGACGGAGAAATCCGAGCCGGTGGTCAGCCTGCCGGGCGTGGTGTCCCGTAAGAAGCAGCTGATTCCGGAGCTTATGCTGGCGGAGCAGATGTAGGGGGAACGCGGGCAGAACGACGGAACAATTAAACGGAATTTAAGGCGTATTCATGACAGGAGCGAAACGGCGGAAGCCGTCATGACAGCCGTCTGTGTGTTAGAAAGAAAGGCCTCTGAAAATGGACAATCAAAATAAACGTAAGCCCGAGGTATCCAACCCCGGAAAGATTTCATGGAAGCCCGGCAATATGCTCTATCCCCTTCCGGTGGTGATGGTCAGCTGCGGGCGGGAGGGCGAAACGCCCAATATTATTACCGTGGCCTGGGCGGGCACGGTGTGTTCGGACCCGGCCATGGTCTCCATTTCCGTGCGCAAGGAGCGGTTTTCCCACAAGATCATCAAGGACACGGGGGAGTTTGTGATCAATCTGGTGAACAAGCCCCTGGTGCGGGCCACGGACTACTGCGGCGTGAAGTCCGGCCGCGACGTGGATAAATTTAAGGAAATGAAGCTGACGCCGCTTCCGTCCCAGCATTTGAAGGCCCCGGGGATCGGGGAAAGCCCGGTGAACCTGGAGTGCCGGGTGGTGGACGTGAAGGAGCTGGGAAGCCACGATATGTTCATTGCCAAGGTGATGGGTGTGACGGTGGACGAACGTTACATGAACGACAAGGGGAAATTCAATCTGAATGCCTCGGGCCTGGTGACCTACTCCCACGGCGAATATTTTGAGCTGGGAAAACGCCTGGGCAGCTTCGGTTATTCCGTGAAGCGGCCGGCGAAAAAGCGCGGACCCGGAAACCGGGGAGCAAAAACCTCAGGCGCTTCCGGCGGCGCAGGGACAAAGAGCAGGAGGACAAAAGGATGAAATCAAATATTACCATGATCGGCATGCCCTCGTCGGGTAAGAGCACCATCGGCGTGCTGCTGGCCAAGCGGCTGGGTTATTCCTTTGTGGATGTGGACATTGTGATTCAGGAGAAGGAAGGACGCCTTTTGAAGGAGATTATTTCCACCGAGGGTATGGACGGCTTCCTGGCGGTGGAGAACCGTGTAAACGCCGGGCTGGACGTGAAAAAGTCGGTGATCGCCCCCGGCGGAAGCGTGATTTATGGCGCAGAAGCTATGGAGCACCTGAAAGAGATCAGCGAGGTGGTTTACCTCAAGATGAGTTATGAGGAGATGGAAAAACGCATCGGAAACGTAGTGGACCGCGGCGTGGCGTTAAAGGACGGTATGACGCTGCGCGACCTGTACAATGAGCGGGTGCCGTATTATGAGAAATACGCGGATATCGTGATCGACGAGGAGGGTATGACGCCGGGCGATACAGTGGACGCGCTGCGGGAGATCCTGGAGGAGAAGATCCGCCTGGAGCAATAAACGGATGGCCGGGGAAACGGCGCGGGACACTGGAAAATGGTTCCGGCGGTGGATTGGCGGCTGTGATCCATACATAGACAGAGAGACGCCCGCGGGGCAGGCATTGCATGAACATGCACTGCGCCCGCGGGCGTCCTTTTGTTTGAATGCAATGGGCCGCTGGCGATTGTTTGAATGTAATGGGCCGGCTGTGATGCCGATAGGGGATTGCTGTGTGCCGTAAGCTGCAAAAGCTGCGGGCGGTAAACGTTACCGAAGCCGCTTGACTCAAGTTTACAGCATCTCCATGTAGGCCAGCAGTTCGTCCAGAATTCCCAGCCCCACATACACGGCCAGGCCCAGGATGATCAGGGCCACCAGCAGAAATACCAGTTTGTAGAGCAGGTAGGCCCGGGCGAAATCTTTCAACTGAGTATTTTTCCTGCCAAATGCTTTTACCAGCAGGTAAATCCATCCGATGACCGGTATATTCATATACATGAAGGTCAAAAACCATTTGCGGGGCGGTATGCGGTAGTCCGCCGGCAGCTGGGACGAGGGGGAACCGACGGGAGTTTCACCACCATCATAAGTCTCATCGCCTGGCGTATTGACGCCCAAAGCCTCACCGTCCGCCGCCTCGTCTTGCGTCTCCGCCTCACAAACCGGCTCATGTCCGGTGCCAGATTCCGTGGGATTTGCAGTGGAACACAATTCAAACGCCGAATCTCCTGCGTTCCCGTTTTCCGGCAGCGCGTTCTCTATTCCGGCGCCCACCTGATCCGTGTCAACCGGCAGCGCGTTCTCTCCCCCCGCGACTTCCGTGTCTGCCGTCTCCGCGTTCTCTCCCCGCGCGACTTCCATGTCCGCCACCATAGTGCTCTCTCCCCCGGCGGCTTCCGTATCCGCCATCATTGCGTTTTCTCCCCCCGCGACTTTCGTGTCTGCCGTCTCCGCGTTCTCTCCCCCCGCGACTTCCATGTCCGCCGCCATCGCGTTCTCTCCCCCGGCGACCTCCTTATCCCCGGCGACCTTCCCTTCATCCCTCCACGCCGCGTTCCCGCCTCCGCCGTTCCTGCGGCGGCGCCGGGAGCGGATCTCAGGGCTATTGTTTTTCTGTCTGTTTAATCGGTCATCCCTCATCGCTTCCTCTGCCTCCCGGTCCATAAAATTCCATGTTGTTCCACTTGAACTGTTCGTGGCTTAAGGTGGATTGCAGGCGCTTTTGCTGGGCCTGTACTTCCTGCTGGGCCTGGCTCTCCTCGGCGGCCTTTTTCGCGGCCTCATCGTCCAGCTTCTTCTGCCATTCCTGAGCGGTAGGCAGGGTGGAGATCCGGTTGATTGCTGCATCCAGGCGGTTGGAAAGTTCCTGCTGCTGTGGATCGCCCGCCACAAGGGGTAGTTTGCCGATGGCGTCCTGCACCAGCTGCTGGGCGTCGGGTTTCTGGTATTCCAGTTCCTCCACCGCGGCCAGTGCTTGCAGGAATTCATTCTTGCGGGTCTGCTTCTCCAGCTCTTCCCGCCGTTTCTCTGCGTCCTTCTCCGCCTGCTCCTGGGCCTTGGCGGCGTCCACCGCCCGCTGTTTCTCGTACATGATGATGGTGTCGCTCATCCCGGAGATAATGGTCTCAAACTCGTCGTATTTGGTCTCGGTACGCTCCAGCAGCCTGGCCCGCAGGTCGCCGTCGTCCAGCAGAGGCAGCTTGGTGGTGATATTCTTGTAACGCGTTTTCACATCGTATGTATCTTCCACGGTCTGTATGGTCTTGGCCTCAAATTCATTTACCATGGTGTTCAACTCGTCGGTCAGCTTCTGCTGTTCCTTGTCGTGGAGACTCTGCTCTGCCCGCAGCTGCGCCGTGGTGCTGAAGTAATCCTCCACGCCTGTCTTTTCATCGGCCCGCAGCTCCACAGTCTCCGGCTGCTCCCAATCCAGGGGCGGCAGGTCCGTGTGGATTTTGTCCATAATATTTTTCCAGATTTTACCGGCATAGGTGCTGCCGTACACGCCGGGCATATCCCGGGGGATTTCGTAGCCCACCCACACCGCGGTGGTGTAATAGCGGGTGTAGCCGCAGAACCAGGTGTCGCGGCTTGCGTTGGTGGTGCCGGTTTTTCCGGCGGCCGGCATGTCGTTTGCCAGGGATAGGCCGCGGCCGGTGCCGTAGGGGGAGGTCATGGTTCCCTTCAGAATATCCGTCAGCATGAACACCGAATCCTCCCGGTAGACCTGTTTGGTGGCCGGGGTCATGTCCTTTGTCAGATTTCCGTCGTGTTCATGTTCGATGCGTACAATACAGGTGCGGTCATTGTAAATGCCGTTGTTGGCAAGGGTGCTGTAGCCCTTGGCCATGTCCACCACCCGGACCCCGTAGGTGAAGCCGCCGATGCTTAAGGAGGGCACGTCATTGTCCACATAGGAGAGCTTTTGAAACTCCATTTCCCCCAAATAATTCAGGCCGTAATTGATCCCGATGTCGTCCAGAATCTGCCAGGCCACGGTGTTCAGGCTGCGGTTTAACGCCTCGCGGACCGTCACCGGTCCGTAGTAGCTGCCGCCGCTGTTGGAGGGGCCGTCCTCCCATTTGTGGTCGTCCACAATCCGGGTGGGATAGTATTCGCCGGTGTCAAAGGCCGGGCCGTAGTCGATTAAGGGTTTGATGGTGCTTCCAGGCTGACGGGCGCTCAAATAGGCCCGGTTAAACTGGTCCTCGCTGCCGCGTCCGCCCACAATGGCCACCACATAGTTGGTGCGGTTGTCCACGATTACGCCCGCGCCCTGGAGGGCGTATTTGCCGTTGTCCTGTAATTCCGTGTAGGAGGCAAGGCCGTCATCCACGGATGCCTGAAGCTCCGCCTGAAGGCTACTGTCTAAGGAGGTGTAAATCTTGAAACCTCCGGCCCGGATCAGATCGGACTTTTCACTGTAGGCGGCCTGGTATTTTTCCAGGTAGGCGTTGTAATCAGCCTTGTCCGCATAGGTGTACTGGAATGGAAAATGGTCCAGCTTCATCAGTTCCAGGGCCGCGCAGTGGATGGCGTAGCTGCTCTGGTAATTCTCATCCGTGCCCTCAGTCTGGGACTGCACGATGGTGAAGGGCGCGTTTATAGCGGCCTGGTAGTCCTCGTCCGAGAGCTCGCCGATCTCATTCATGCTCTTTAACACGTCGTTGCGCTTTTCCCTGGACGCCTGGGGGTGGGCCACCGGGTCGTAGGCGGAAGGGCTGTTGCTGATGCCCGCCAGGGTGGCCGCCTCGTAGACGGTCAGATCCTCCGCGTCCTTGCCGAAATAATACCGGCTGGCCGCCTGGACACCGTAGCAGCGGTGGCCGTAGAAGTTGGTGTTGCAGTAGAACTCCATGATGTCCGCCTTGGAGTATTTTTTCTCGATCTCCGGGGCCAGCAGAATCTCCACAATCTTTCGGGTAAAGGTCTGCTCCTGGGTCAGATAGGTGTTTTTAATCACCTGCTGGGTGATGGTGCTGCCGCCCTGGGTCACCCTTCCGCCGTGCTTGACCAGAGCCAGTCCGGCCCGAAAGGTGGCGATCCAGTCCACCCCGGTGTGGCTCTTGAAACGCCGGTCCTCCTGGGCGATGTAGGCATTTTGCAGGTTCAGGCTGATGTGCCCGATGTCCACGTACTCGTAGTGCCCTGCGTTGATCAGGCCGATTTGATTACCGTCCTTATCGTAGATCAGGGTGTCAGAGAGCATGGAAAAATCCTGGCGGCTCATCTGAGCCAGCTTGTCATAAGCCATTTCACGGCACTGGTCCAGCTCCGGTTTTACCTTGACGTACAGAACGGTGGCAGTGATCACGGCGCAGATTAATCCCACGGTGAGCAGGGTTAAAAGCGCGCGCAGAAGCCATCCCAGAATTCCCAGGATGCTGATAAAGAGATGCCAAAGTCCCGTTACGGCGCGGACCAGGATACGCTTTAAAATCTCAATCATTTCCGTTTTATCCTCCGCAATTCGGGCATGCTGGGAAAATCTTCCTGCATGCCGGGTTATAGCTATTATAAGACAAGATGTGGGAATTGAATAGTGAAAAATTGTCGGACGGTCCATCGAACCGGCGCAGAACCTGACGAAAATCAGGATTTACGGCCTGCTGGTGAGAAAATCCAGCAGATGGGGGTCGATGCCCATGCTCTTTTCCTGCATCGCCGCGAAGGCCTCCAGCAGCCGGCGGATTTCCCCTTCCGAGGATGGGGCCAGGTGGTTGTCCAGGGTAACGGTGAGCACGATCAGCACAATCTGGGCGGTTTCCTCCGGATAATCGCAGCAGATGGAGCCCTCGCCGATGCCCTGGCGGATGATATCGGCCAGGATGGGCTTCAGCCGGGAGATCAGGATGCGGATAAAGCGCTGGTGAATCAGCGCGCTCTGCTGCATCTCGTTGAAGGTGGCGCTCTGCTCCTGGCGTTTTAACTCCGAGGAGGACTCCAGGCAGGCGTGAAAAATAATCTCCAGTTTCTGGAAGGCATTCATCCCTCCGGAGGCTGCCAGAGCGCGGGCCTTCTCGATGGCCCTGGAATAGGAACGCTCGATAACGGCCTCGATGATATCATTTTTTGAAGAAAAATAGTAGTAAATACTTCCTTTTCCGATGCCCGCCTTTTGGGCAATATCACTGACTGAGATGGCCTGGGCTGAAGAACCGTTCATCAGCTCCTGCATGGCATCCAGGATGATCTCGCGTTTGGTATGATTTTGCATAAAAAATGCTCCCTTTTCCTTGAAAACTAGCCCCAGTATAACAGATATCGCGGGAAAAGACCACACTTGACTGGCGGTCGAAAACGTGATAATGTGATTTGGTACTTATTCGACCAATGGTCGAAAAACGCGGTCAAGGCAGCTGGCGCACCGTTGCGGTGGCAAGCAGGGAGGAATTGGATCATGACATTTCAGGAATTATTTGAGCAGGTGAAGATGGAATTCAGGAAGGCGGATGTCAGCGGTGTGAAGGAGCATTTGGCGTTCCAGTTCAACATTACCGGCGAGGCAGCAGGTTCATTTTACGCGGAGGTGAGGGACGGGGTGCTCTATGTGGAGCCCTATGAGTATCACGACCGTGACGCTGCGTTTACCTGTTCGGCGGATACGCTTCTCAAACTGGCGGACCGGAAAATGGACCCGGTGGCCGCATTTACCCTGGGCAGGCTTAAGGTGGACGGAGATATCGGAAAAGCGCTGATGCTGCAGAAGTTCCTGTAGGGCGGCGCACAGGCGGGAGAGGAGAATGACCATGGGAATTGGAAAATGGATCGCAGGAGCAGCCGCGGCGGGTACGGCGGCGGAATACGGTTTTGCCGGATGTTTTTTCCACCGGACGATGGTGCGGACCAACGCTGTCCGCCAGCGGACCAGGGACGTGTCGGGAACCGACTGGGGCCGGTACATATCTGAAATTCAGGAGCGCAAGGAGTGGGTGAAGCGGCAGCCCCACAAGGATGTGTTCATCGAATCAGAGGATCATCTGCTGCTCCACGCCACCTATTTCCCGGGCAGCTGCTCCGACCGGGCGGTGATCTGTTTTCACAGCTATGCCAGCGAGGGACTTACCGATTTCTCTTCCTTAGCCAGGTTTTATCTGGAAATGGGATACCGTCTGCTGGTGGTGGACGAGCGGGCTCACGGGCGGAGCGAGGGCATCTATTTCGGGTTCGGCTGCCTGGACCGCCGGGACGCGGTGCTCTGGATCCGGGAAATGATCCGGCGTATGGGCCAGGACTGCCGTCTGGTGCTCCACGGCATTTCCATGGGCGGGGCCACGGCGCTGATGGCCGCCGGCCTGGATTTGCCGCCCCAGGTAAAGGCCGTGATTTCGGACTGCGCATTCACTTCAGCCTGGGAGGTATTTTCCTCCGTGCTGCACAAGCAGTACCACATGCCGGCATTTCCGGTGATACAGATCGCGGACCGAATGACCCGCAAGAGCGCGGGGTACGGCCTGGACGAGTGCAACGCCAGGGAGGAAGTGAAAAAGGCCGGGGTGCCGGTGCTGTTCATCCACGGGGAGGCGGACGCCTTCGCGCCCTGCTCCATGGCGTACGAGCTGTACGCTGCCTGCCGGTCGCCCAAGGAACTGCTGGTGATCCCGGGAGCCGGACACGCGGAAGCCTATTACAAGGACGCAGAACGGTATGAGCGCGCGGTGAGGGCGTTTTTACGCCGGAGAAATTTAGATTGAACGGGATCAAAGCGGTTGGAATAACTCTTTTGCAGGGGGAATCCAGCCGCTTTTTAAATGGGGGCGCGAATGCATGCTGAAACACTTAGTGAGGTATTCCACGAACTTAGAGTTTATGGTATAATAAGGAAACGGTGCCCCTTATCGCCAACCTGCGGTTGACGACAAAGTATAATAAGGAAACGGTGCCCCTTATCGTCAATCTGCGATTGACGACAAAGTATAATAAGGAAACGGTGTCCCTTATCGCCAACCTGCGGTTGACGACAAAGTATAATCAAGGGAATTTACTGATATCTATATGAAACCACACGTCCCGCTACCGGTCTGTAAACGGCAGCAGGATAAAATAGAGCGGGCCTGGCGGGCGGCCCGGGCGCAGATTGGCGCCAAACGCCGCAAAACGAAAGAGATAAGGCGGGAGACGGCGATGACAAAAGAGGAACTTGCGAAGGAGATTGTAAACCGGTTGAAAAAGGAGTATCCGGATGTGGGTTGCACCCTGGATTACGACCAGGCATGGAAGCTGCTTGTCAGCGTGCGCCTGGCGGCCCAGTGCACGGACGCCCGGGTAAATGTGGTGGTCCAGGACCTGTATGCAGAATACCCGGATGTAAATGCGCTGGCGGACGCTCCGGTAGAGGAGATTGAGCGGATCGTGAAGCCCTGCGGTCTGGGACACAGCAAGGCTAAGGATATAAGCGGCTGCATGAAGATTCTTCGGGACCAGTACGACGGCAAGGTGCCGGACGATTTCGATGCCCTGTTGAAGCTTCCGGGGGTAGGGCGCAAGAGCGCCAATCTGATCATCGGGGACGTGTTCGGCAAGCCCGCCATTGTGACGGACACCCACTGCATCCGCTTGGTGAACCGCATGGGCCTGGTGGACGGAATCAAGGAGCCTAAGAAGGTGGAAATGGCCCTGTGGAAGCTGATCCCCGGCGAGGAGAGCAATGACTTCTGCCACCGCTTGGTGTTCCACGGCCGGGATGTGTGCACGGCGCGGACAAAACCCCACTGTGAGCGGTGCTGTCTGAAGGATGTATGCGCGAAGGTTGGGGTGGAGCAGGAACTATAAGAAAATTAAGATGCGGTCAGAGGTGCTGCCACAGCTCATATCAATGAGTGCGGCAGCATTTTTAATTTGAATGTAATGGGCCCAAGGGCGCTTACCAGTCGCACTGGGGGAAAAGCCCAAATTCCCGGAACAGCTGCTCCTGATATTCCGGGTCGGTGGCGGACCGGATGAGGTCCTCGGTTCTGCCGGCTTCTGCCAGCCGGGCGATCAGGAGATTGACCCGCTCCTGGCCCTCTTCATAGCTGATCTTTTTCTCACTTTTGATGTGAAGCTCTTCATTGTATTCGGACAAGATCATTTCCCTCACCTCCTCACGATGTTTTAATAAAAAGCCTTTTAATATATTGTTCCCGATGCATTCTTTCACCGCCTGATCCACCGCATTTTCCAGGGGAAGATTCTGCCTCAGATGGCTGCGGATGGCGTTAATCAGGTAGGCGTACTCGTACAGCTTGTGACATTTCTCCATCAGATCCGAATTGTGGCCGTAATTGATATTGTATACCGTGGCGACGCACTCCAGGCAGGGCGTCTTTTCGGAGGGGAGAAACGCGTCGGAAAGCCGCAGCTCCATCTGATCCGGCTGAGTTTTCGTCCCGTTGTAAAAGACGATGAACTGCGGCGCAGGGAGCTTTAAGAGCTGCTTGGAGAAAAGATCCATCTCATGTTCCGCCACAAAAGCCTGATAGAGACGGCTTAGGTAGAAGAAACCCCGCAGCGGCATGTTAGGGTTCCAGGAACTCTGGGCCTCATAGAGGTTGAGATACTGGCCGATGAGAAATGAAATGTCGTTTTTCATCCCCATATACAGGACATCGCCGATGGTTGTGACGATCAGGTCGTCCGGATTCTGGTAGTTGGAATGATTAATGGCATTGTAGAGGTCCAATAATTCCTTTTTCCCGCCGAAAATCATCCGAAATAAAGTGTCTTTGAATTTGGCATTGATGCGCACGGACACCATGTGCATTTCTCCTTTCATTGTACTATAAACGTTGTGTGGTTGTAAATGATTGTGGAATGATGATTTCGAAAAAGAATCAAGAACCACAGATTCCCGCAATGGGATAAAGATACGGCTGGCCGCGGGCGAACGCCCGGCGGAGCCGGTAAAGATAATGACAGGATAACACATGGGAGGGAAGTTGGCAACCTGAAAAAATAAATGGGAGTCCAATGATATAAATATTTTTTGACAAGTGCAAAAACCACTTGACAAATATAATAATAGTAATTATTATTAATATTAAGAAAGCGTGAACGAACCATACCAATGATAAAAGGAGAAGAGAAACCTATGAGCAAACACTTATCACCCGAGGTACGGGTACCCATCGAGAGAGACAATGTATCGATTTTCCGCGACGAGGACAAGTGCATCAAATGCGGCCAGTGCCGTGACATGTGCCGGGATTACATCGGGGTTCTGGGCCATTACAGCTTAAAGGCCACCGGGGACCGGGCGGTCTGCATCAACTGCGGCCAGTGCGCCAACGTCTGTCCCGTGGACAGTATTTCCGAGGTGAAGGAGTACCGCCAGGTGGCGGCCGCGATCGCTGACCCGGACAAGATCGTGATTATGTCAACCTCCCCCTCAGTCCGCGCGGCGCTGGGCGAAGAGTTCGGCATGGGCAGCGCTTTTGTACAGGGGAAAATGGTATCCCTGCTGCGCGCTCTGGGAGCGGATTACGTGCTGGACACCAATTTTGCGGCGGACTTAACCATTATGGAGGAAGCCAGCGAGCTGATCGAGCGGGTCACCAAGGGGAGCAAGCCCCTGCCTCAGTTCACCAGCTGCTGCCCGGCCTGGGTGAAATTTGCGGAAATTTATTACCCGGACATGCTGGACCACATCTCCAGCGCCAAGAGCCCCATCGGTATGCAGGGCCCCACGATCAAAACCTATTTTGCGAAGAAAATGGGCATCGATCCCCGAAAGATCGTAAACGTGGCTGTGACGCCCTGTACGGCCAAGAAGTATGAGATCCGCCGCGAGGAGATGAGCGCCGCTGGCAAATATCTGGGCATCGAGGACATGCGCGACATGGACTATGTGATCACCACCAGGGAGTTGGCCCAGTGGGCGCGGGAAGCGGAAGTGGACTTTGCCGCTCTGGAGGACGGAACCTACGACCGCCTCATGGGCGAAGGCTCCGGCGCAGGCGTGATCTTCGGCAATACCGGAGGCGTGATGGAAGCCGCGCTGCGCACCGCCTACGAGTACATCACCGGGGAGAAAGCGCCCCAGGTGCTCTACCAGCTGGAGCCGGTCCGCGGCCTGGAAGCGGTCAAGGAAGCCAGCCTTCAGGTGGGGGATCTCACCGTCAACGTGGCGGTCATCTTCGGAACCGCCAATGTCCGCAGCTTCATCCAGCGCATGAAGGAAGGCGGGAAGCAGTACCACTTCGTGGAGGTGATGACCTGTCCCGGCGGCTGCATCGGCGGAGGCGGACAGCCCAAGGACAAAGAATTTGAGGGAGACGCTCTGCGTGCAAGGCGGATTGAAAGCCTATACGGCCGCGACCGCTCCATGGCAGTCCGCACCAGCCACGAAAACGAAGAAATCAAAGAACTCTACCGCGAGTTTTACGGCCAGCCCCTCAGCGAACTGGCGGAGCAGCTGCTCCACACCAGCTACGAGGACAAGAGCCGCGAACTGGGCGACCCGTCCCTAACCGCTGCAGCGGAAGAAGAGTCCCCCTCCTCCAACCAGTCCGAAAATACCGGAAATGCAAAGAACTCCGCCGCCCCGAACGCTTCTACCGCCACTACCACCCGCCGCTTCATCTGTCAAATCTGCGGATACATGCACGAGGGCGCCAGCGCCCCGGACCAGTGCCCAGTATGCAAAGCGGGGCCGGACAAATTCACAGAGCAGAAAGCCTCCATAAGCTGGCCCGCCGAGCACGTAGTAGGAGTAGCAACCGGAGCGCCCGAGGACATATTAGCTGACCTGCGCGCCAACTTCTCCGGCGAGTGCTCCGAGGTCGGCATGTACCTGGCTATGAGCCGCGTTGCCTTCCGGGAGGGTTACCCTGAGATCGGCCTATACTGGGAGCAGGCCGCCTTCGAAGAAGCAGAGCACGCCGCCAAATTTGCGGAGCTTCTGGGCGAAGTCGTCACAGACTCCACTAAGGAAAATCTGACCCTACGCGTAGCCGCCGAGAACGGCGCCACCGCCGGAAAAGCCGATCTGGCCACCCGCGCCAAAAAACTGGGTTTCGATGCAATCCATGACACCGTACACGAGATGGCCAAGGACGAGTCGCGGCATGGAAAGGCATTTGAAGGGCTTTTAAAGAGATACTTTGTCCTCTAAATCTGAAAGTCACACCCAAAAACATCCAGGAAAGGCCAGAGGGATCCCCCACCCTCCGGCCTTTCCTTATTTTTAATCAACAAAACTGAAGGAAAAAAGCACCATCGTACGCAGGCCAGGAAGCGCGTAGTGGGTGAGAGGCAGGGAGATGGGGAGGCAGGTGACTATTGTAGCGGTTCGGAGAGTCTTAGGCAGAAGGGCTCGGAAAGGGGGGATTGTGAAGGGCGCTCAACGCCCGTAACAAAGCGTAGGCGGAGGGGGCGGCATCAGGCCGGCGCCGGAGCTCGGAGCGGTGCCCCCCTTTCCGCGTCATTCTGCCTTAGACTCTCCCACCGCGAAAACCGGAACCTGCCTCCCCATCTCCCTGCCTCTCACGAACGCAACCCCCCTTTTTTTCAAAAAAATTTCCCTCCCCATTTTCTTGCCCTCCCCATCCCCCTGTAGTATAATAAATCCCATACAAACGATAACCTGCCCCCTCAAGGCAGAAAATCCCGGAGGCCCCACCGTGCTGTTCAACTCCTTATCCTACGCAATTTTTCTCCCCATCGTATTCGCCCTATACTGGCTGCTTCCCCACCGGCATCGCTGGTGGCTTCTTCTTGCCGCCAGCTATTACTTCTATATGAGCTGGAACGTGCGCTACGTGGCGTTAATCCTGTTCACCACCGTGATCTCCTACGCCAGCGCCATACTCCTGGAGCGGACGGACGCTCCCCGGCAGAAACGCCTGATTCTCACCGCCGCCCTGGTGAGTTGTTTTGGCGTTCTCTTCGTGTTCAAATACTTCAACTTCGTCAGCCAGTCCATCAGCGATCTCTGCCGTGCCGTCTCCATTCCCATGCACCCGGTGACGCTGAAGCTGATGCTGCCGGTTGGAATCTCCTTTTACACTTTCCAGACCCTCAGCTACGTGATCGACGTCTACCGCGGCGAGATTCGGGCGGAGCGGCATTTCGGCGTTTACGCCACCTTCGTGTCCTTCTTCCCCCAGCTGGTGGCCGGACCCATCGAGCGCAGCAAAAACCTGCTGCACCAGATCCGGGAGGAGCACGTATTCGACTACGACCAGGCGGCCTACGGCATGAAGCTTATGACCTGGGGTTTCTTTAAAAAGCTGGTGGTTGCCGATAATCTGGCCGTGTACGTGGACCGGATTTACAATCAGATCCATCTCTACCAGGGCCTTTCCCTGATGGTAGCCACCGTGTTCTTCGCCTTCCAGATCTACTGCGATTTTTCCGGCTACTCGGACATCGCCAAGGGCACGGCCAATCTCTTCGGCGTGAAGCTGATGACCAACTTCAAAAGCCCTTATTTCTCCACGTCCATCAAGGAATTCTGGAGCCGCTGGCACATTTCCCTGTCCACCTGGTTTCGGGATTACGTGTACATCCCCCTGGGCGGCAACCGGGTGAAAAAATCCCGGCACTATTTCAACCTGGTGGCTACCTTCCTGGTCAGCGGCCTGTGGCACGGCGCCAACTGGACCTTTGTGATCTGGGGCGGAATCCACGGCGTTTTGCAGGTGGGAGAGCAGGCCCTGGGGCTGGTGAAAAAGAAGCCGGAGGCCGGGGAGCGCCACGGCCTCAAATGGTGGCTGAATGTGATCGGCGTGTTCATCATCGTCTGTCTGGCCTGGGTGTTTTTCCGGGCCAATACCCTGGACGACGCATTTTACCTGCTGACCCACATGTTCTATGGCATCGGCGATCCCTACCTGTACGCGGTGCAGGCCTGCGTGGACATGAACATCTGGATCGGCCGCGCCGCCGTGCTGGCGCTCTACCTGGTGATCCTCATGGCCTACGACTACGCCTCCCTCGGACGGGACGTGATCGCCTGGGTGGGAAGCCGCAGAGCGGCGGTGCGCTATCTCGTTTATTTCGGGCTGGTGACCTTCATTATTTTTAACCGCTCCATTACGGAGTCGGCATTTATTTACTTCCAGTTCTGATTTGGAGGATACGAACGATGAAACGATTTCTGATCAAACTTCTGCCGTTTGTTATATGGATCTTTCTGCTCATGGTGGTGGTGCCGGTGGCCATAGACCCCTACAATGTATTCCATGTGGAGAATATCCGGGACAACGGCATTGAACCCAATAAGAACTTCCTGAAAACCGAGTATGTGATCCGCCACCCGGACCGGTTCGACGCCTTCCTGTTCGGCTCCTCACGGGTGTCCTCCATCCACTCGGACCGGATCGAGGGCTACCGCTGCTATAACATGACCTACTCCGAGGGCGTTCCCAAGGAGCATCTGGAGAATTTACAGGTCATGCTGGAACACGGAGTCCGGCCGAAAATGGTTTTGGTGGGAGTTGACAGCATTTCCTACATGATCGACCCGGCCATTCACGAGGACAACCGCCTGCGCTGCCCCTACCCCATGACGCGGGAGGAGAAAAAGGAGTTCTATCTGCAATACCTGGAGCCCATCATGGCGGTGGAATCCTTAAAGACCACGTACTTTGAGCCGCGGGTGGTGGCCTACGACCAGAAGATTTACGACGTGGGCTGGACTCTGGATTACGGCGTGGAGTCCCACACGGACTGGAGCAAGGCGGAGGCGGACTGGACCGTACAGTATGCAAACCGGACGCCCCAGGCCCTGGAGGAGATCCGCCAGCTCAAAGAATTGTGCGATGCCAACGGCATTGAATTGGTGATTTTTACCAATCCCATGCATGTCCTGACTTATGAAAAGGCCGTGGAGAACGGCTACCGGGATTTCCTTTCCGGGCTGGCGCAGGTGACGGATTTTTATAATTTCAGCGGGATCAACGACATTACCACCAACAATGACAACTACCTGGAGACCAGCCATTATATGCCCCAGGTGGGCGACCGGATGCTGGACGTGATGTTCAAAGGTCAGGCGGATGAGCGCCTGCTGGAGCAGGGTTTCGGCTATCGGGTGACCTGCGGCAACTGCGAGGAATTTTTGCGGAAATATGTGGACGGCGCGGGGCAGAACGGAGATTTGGCCATGAACCTGTATTAAACAGGCGGACAGAGCATATGAATCGAATACAGGCTGTACCGGAGCTAAGCGGCGCCGGTGCAGCCTGTTTTTTGACCTTGAAAGGGGAACAGAAGAGCGGGAGGCGGGGGTGTATGCGCACGGCGGACAGATGGGAATATTCACAATACCGTAATAAAAACTTTATTGTCTCAGGAACGGAAATGGGGTATTATGTAAACGTTACTAGTTTTAAGATGCGGAGGTAAAATATTGATGAAAAAAATGTTTGGCGCTGCGTTGGGGCTGTTGCTTACGGCTGCGGTCTGCGGCGCAGGTACGGTGACTGCCTGGGCGGACGTGACGGATGGGACCGCAGCCGCGAGGGAGACCACTGCCGCGGAGGAGACGGCGGCCCCTGAGAAACCGGAGATACAGGTGAGCGCACAGATCAATTCCTGCACGGTCACTTCTGATAAACAGAATATCCATATTACGGGGAGCAGTAGCGGGGACCCGGTGGGCACGGACGGGAACATTTACATGTTCGAGCTGCAGCCCTACGAGAGCGGGATCGGGGACCGGCGGGATTACCTGTGGAAGACGTCCGTGGGCCAGGCCATCGATTTCACCCTGCCTGCCAACTGGAGCAAAAGCTCCCCGGACCGGCTGTACGATTCCTACGTGGCGGCTGTGTACGACGGCGAGAAGTTTGTGGAGGTCAGCGCGCCCCACTATGTGACGAATCCCGAGGTGGTGGCGGCGAACCAGAAGCCTTTTAACGCTGCTCTGACCAAAAAGGGCCTGCGCATTCAGATCGATATGCTGGACGACGCCATGGACCTGGGCGTGAAGCACGCGGGCACGGACATTATGTTCCAGCAGATTCTGGGCGAGGGCATCACCTACGAGTACGACGGAAAAACCTACCATTTCAGCGCGCCGGTGATGGCCGATTACGACCGGACCATCAGCGCCCTGTCGAACAAGGGCATCAGCGTCACCGCGGTGATCTTAAACGGCTGGAGCGACAACACGCCGGATCTGGTTTACCCGGGGGTCAAAAAGACGAGCAGCGCCTACCACTATATGTTTAACGTGGCTACGCCTGCGGGTTACGAGCAGACCCGGGCCATCGCCGCCTTTTTGGCGGAGCGCTACGACGGCTCCAACCCCAACTACGGCAAGGTGTCCAACTGGGTGATCGGAAACGAGGTGAACAATCAGAAGGACTGGAACTACATGGGGCCCATGGACCTGACCAACTACGTGCGGACCTATCTGAAGGCGTTTCGGGTATTCTACACGGCCATCAAGACGGCCAGCGCCAGCGACCGGGTGTACATTTCCCTGGACTACAACTGGAACAACGAGATCGACGGCAAACTGAAATACGGCGGCAAGAATATTGTGGACTCCTTCAACTCCATCGCCAACGTGGAGGGGCAGTTCGACTGGGGCCTGGCCTACCACCCCTATCCCTATCCCATGACGGAACCGGAGTTCTGGGACGACGACCAGTCCGGGCTGGTGACCAATGACTTCAACTCGCCGATTATCAATTTCAAGAACCTGAACACACTGACCGATTATTTCGCCCAGGAGACCCTGCGGACTCCGGCGGGTCACGTGCGCCACATCATCCTGACCGAGCAGGGCTTCACGGCCAAGAGCCTGACCAGGGGCGACGTGCCCTACATCCAGGCGGCGGCCTTCGCCTACTCCTATTATCTGGTGGACAGCAACCCCTACATCGACGCGTACCTGCTGAGCCGCCAGGTGGACGGCCCCGCGGAGGTGGTGCTGGGGACGGCCCAGGGCCTGTGGGAGTGCGACTTAAACCAGCCCAACCGGATCGTGGCCACCAAGCGCCGCAAAATCTGGGAGGTGTTTAAAAATATCGACAAGAAAAACAGTACGTTGGAATCGACGGAGTTTGCCAAGTCCATTATCGGGATCAACAAGTGGTCCGACGTGGTGCCAAACTTCAAGTGGAGAAGTCTGGAGAATTAAATGATTTAAAAAACCAATACGGCCGGTCCGCGGCAGCCCCTGGGGCGCGCGGGCCGGCCGCTTTTTGCGGGCCGCCAGAAAAGAGGAGATTGAAATTGATATTTGGGCCGTGTTTGTGGTATCGTATGAACACTTGACGAGGTCTTTCCGAGTCTGGTGAGAATACATGCCGAAACACTTAGCGAGGTCTTTCACGAACTTAGTGTTTATGGTATCGTATGAACACTTGACGAGGTTTTTCCGAGTCTAGTGAGAATACATAGCGAAACACTTAGTGAGGTCTTTCACGAACTTAGTGTTTATGATACAATTACGAAAACGGATTTAAAGGGGAGACAAGGATGAGAGCTGGTTTGAAAGAGGAACTGAACGAATTTTGGCGGGAGTACCGGAGGTTTGCCTGGGCGCTGGGGCTTGTGATTCTTTTGGTGTACGGCGGGCGCGTCATCCACGACGATTTTTTCCTGGACAGCGAGATCATGATTCTGAATCCGGAATCCATGTGGTATCTGTGGATGGGAAGCAACCGGTTCGGCATGGTTGCCACAAGCCGCATTTTCGGGCTGCACCGCCTCAGCCCCTGGATCTCCAATGTGCTGATGGCCTGCACCATGTGGTGCTGCGGGATCACGCTTGCGTTCTGCGCGCGGGAGTGGACGGGGAAATGCCGCCGTTACCGTGTCTTTACCCGGCTGTTTCCCATTCTGTTCGTCACCGCTCCGGTATTTGTGGAGCAGTATCTGTTTGTTTTACAATCCTTTGAGATAAGCTTTGGGATACTGGCGGCAATTTTGGCGGCATTTTGCAGCGACCGGTTCTGCCGCAGCGACGGGTTCTGCCGCGGCGGGCAGAGCTGGTTTTGGGGGATTTTGGGCCTTGTTTTGCTGGTATGGTCCTTCGGAACCTATCAGGCTATGGTGCCGTTATACATCTGTCTTGTGCTGACCGCGTTCTTTCTGGGGTATCTGAACGGAAAGGCAGCCACCGCTTTGCGGTACGCGCTGTGCCAGGTCTGTTTTTTTGCGGCGGGCATTGCCCTGTATCTTGCGGCGGTCTGGGTAACGCGGCGCATGAGCGGCACGGATTCCGTCTATGTGTCGGGCATGGTGAGGTGGAAGATCGACGGCGGTTCTGCCGGTTTAACGGCGATCCGGGACAGTATGAAAAATATTTTTATGAGCACTTCCGTGTTTTACCGGAAATACTATACCCCTGCCATGGTGCTGTGCCTGATTCAGGCCTGCTGGTACGGTTGGAACAAGAAGGATGGAGCCGGCAATTTTTTGTGGTTCCTGCTGGGGACGGCGCTGCTGATTCTCTCGCCGTTCTACATCAATATCGTGACGGGATCGGCCCAGCCGGTCAGAACGCAGCTGGTTTACCCGATTACGTCGGCGCTGTTTCTGGCGCATCTGACGGTTCTGCCGGAGAAAATGCCGGAGGCGGCAGGATTTTTGCGAAGCGGAGGCCGGGCGCTTGTATCCGCTGCCGCGGCGGTGTGCGTGTTCTGCGGCGCAAGGCAGGGAATGGCCACCGCGCAGCTTTTTCAGACCTCCTACGAGGTGTACCGCAACGACGTTTTGACCGCGGTCAGAATGTACCCGGACATATGCCGGGTAGCGGACACGGACAGGATTCAGGACACCGCGGTGATCTTTACCGGAGGGAAAAGCGCCGGAATCAAGGGTCCCGCGGTGCTGGGAGAATTGGCCGGGCGCTCGATGTTTGAGGCGGAGGCCCACACGCCGGTGGGGGTATCGGCCAGAGTGGGGCGTCTGTTCACCATTTTGGGCATGGACATGCAGGTGGTGTCCGGGGACCCGCAGCTGTACCTGCGGGCGACGGAGTACATGGAGTCCGCTCCATCATGGCCGGCCCAGGGCAGTATCCGGAAAATGGACGACATTGTGGTCGTGAAATTGTCGGATTCCACGGTTTAACCATGCAGGTCAGTCGGAAAACAGCTTTTCCAGCAGAACCTTCCGGCTGTTGATGAACATTTCCATCACCTGGTACACCTCGGTCTCCTCGTAGGTGATGGGGTGGAGGTCCCCGTCGTCAAAGCAGAGGATCTGCGCCCCGGGCAGGCCTAAGAGGATGGGGGAGTGGGTGGCGATGATGAACTGGGAGCCCTCTTTTGCCAGGCGGCCGATCATCAGGAGGGCGGTGAGCTGGCGCTGGGGGGAGAGGGCGGCCTCCGGCTCGTCCAGGATGAAGATGCTGTTGCCGTGGAAACGGTTCTGCATCAGGGCCAGGAAGCTCTCCCCGTGGGACTGGCAGTGGAGGGAGCGGCCGCCGTAATAATCCAGGTAATTGATCCGCCCGATGCTCTCCGCCGCGTAGTCGTCCACCTTGCTCGCCACGTTGTAAAAGCTTTCCGCCCTCAGGAAAAAACCGTCCTGGGGCTTTTTTACGCCCTTTCGCAGGCGCAGGGCGGAGCTGAAATCCGAGTGGGTGTCCCGGGTGGAGAACTGGAAATTTCTGGTACCCCCTTCGGGGTTGAAGCCGTAGGCCACCGCCACCGCTTCCAGAAGCGTGGACTTGCCTGAGCCATTTTCCCCGGTAAAGAAGGTTACGGGGCAGGGAAAGTCCAGATTTTCCAGACTCCGCAGGGCCGGGATTGCAAGCGTGTAGGAATCGGCGGGCAGTTGGTCCCGCAGGACCTCCAGGCCGGTGATGTAGTTGGTGGAAAAACAGGAATCCATGGGCGGACCTCCTTGACAGTATGTATTATAGAACAGTATAGCGCATGGACGGGGCGGTGGCAAGGGAGGCGGGGACTGATTCGGCGCTTGTGCGGTTGCGGTTCACAGAAAACTTGTGTTTGCGGCCCGGATGGGGTATGATGTACATAACAAAAACAGGGAGCATGGACAGATACCAAATGAGAAAACAGGATGATAAAATCAGCCGGCTGGTGAATATCGCCCGGCTTTATTATGAGGAAGATAAGACGCAGAGCGAGATCGCTTCCCGCTATCAGATATCCCGGCCCATGGTCAGCAAGCTGCTGGAGGAGGCCAGGAAGCTGGGGATTGTGACGATCCGCATCAAGAACCCCGCGGAGGGCTCCGGGGACCAGGAGGCGTTAGTGGAGCAGGTCCGCAGGACCTTTGGGGTGTACGGCGGAGTTGCGGTAGCGGACGGAGCCAGCGACAGCGCCACCAACGCGGCTGTTTCCCAGACCGCGCTCTGCTATCTGGAAAGTCTGGAGGAGGACAGCCTGGGGCTGGGCTGGGGACATATCATCGGGGACCTTGTGGCCTATGTGGAGCGGGAGAACCGGACGCTTAAGGTGGGGAGCCGGGTGTGCCCGCTGATCGGCAACGGGGGAGTGGGCCTGAAGAATTACCACTCCAATGAGCTGGTGCGGGTGATCGCGGAACACAGCCAGGCCAAGCCGGAGTTCCTTTACTCCCCGGCCTGCATGTCCTCGGAGCAGGAGCTGAGCCTGATCCGGGAGCTGGATAACTACCGGACCGTTTACAATGACTGGGAACGGCTGGATGTGGCACTGGTGAATATTGGAAATTTTCCCTCCGTCCCGGATTTCGCCACGGAAGCCAGGTTCGGGGACCTGTTGGTGCGGCGCAAGGCGGTTGGGAGAATCCTGAATTATTTTGTGGACGTGGAAGGGCGGGTGATTCACTCCGACATGGACTTTGCCGCGCAGATTCCGCTGGAGCTGCTGGGCCGGGTCCGGCATGTGGTGGGAATCTGTTCCGCAAACACCAAGGGGCGGGCGCTGAGGGGCGCGCTGCGCACCGGGTATATCAACCATGTGATCGCGCCGGAGCACGTGATGCAGGCGGCTATGGAGGTCTAAAGTTACATGTGTAACCAAAATGCGCGGGCGGCGGAATGCTGCCATGCGCATTTTTTTGTGCATATCGGTAAAAATATAAGAAAAACCATTGGATTTATTGACATTTACGTGTGCAAATGGTACGCTTGTGCTATGGAAAAAGGCGGAGAGCGCATGGAAGGAGGTTACATATGTTACTTTCGAAGCCGGAAATTGAAAAAATGTTCCACAAGGTGGCGGAAATCTGGCAGGAGAACAAGGATTATCTCAGCGAGATTGACTCCCGCTTCGGCGACGGGGATCACGGGGTGACCATCGGCAAGATCGCGTCCCTGATCGAGAAGAAGCTGGCGGCCTGGGAGGACGACGACATCGAGGAATTTTTGGAGGACCTGGGAGACAGCACCATGGAGATCGGAGGCGGCAGCGCAGGCCCCCTGTACGGCACGCTGATCGGCGGCCTGTCCGGGCCCTTGAGTGGCGGCGGTGCCATCGGCGAGGGATTATTAAAGGAAATGTTCACGGAGTGTCAGTCCGCCATGGAGGATATCACCAATGCCAAGGTGGGCGACAAGACCATGATGGATGCGCTGATCCCCGCGGTGGCGGCGGCCGAGGCGGCGGAGGGCGACTGCCTGGCGATTCTGGAGGCGGCGAAGGAGGCCGCGGCCAGGGGAGCGAAGGAGAGCGAACAGTACGTTTCCAAATTCGGCCGGGCCAGAAGCTATAAGGAGCAGACCATTGGAACGCCGGACGCGGGCGCGGTGAGTACGTCGCTGTTTTTCGCGGGGCTGTGCGACGGGTTGAAGTAAATGTGGAACCATGGAAAAGGCGGCGGCGCGCCCCTGCTGCTGTGAGCGCAGGACGCGGCGGCCCCGTCGGATTCTAAAAAAACAAACCACCCCAAGGGCGGACGTTTGAGCCGGGAAAGCCGGGAACGGGCCGGATGCCGTTTGGGGAATAAAAGAGGAGAGGTAAAGCGCTATGAAAATGAAAAAATTTATCAACGATCCTGAGAATTTGACTCCTGAGCTGCTGGAAGGTTTTGTGGAGGCCCATAAGGACCTGGTGCGGCTGGGCGACGAGCGCATGGTGATCAACCGCAAGCTGGACGAGGCGGACCGGGTGACCATCGTGACCCAGGGCGGATCGGGCCATGAGCCGGCCATCAGCGGATTCGTGGGCGAAGGCATGGTGGACATTTCCGTGGTAGGCGACGTGTTCGCGGCCCCGGGCCCCAAGGCCTGCGTGGACGCCATCAAGATGGCCGACAAGGGGAAGGGCGTGCTTTACATCGTGCTGAATCACGCGGGCGACATGCTGACCGGCAACATGACCATGAAAAAATGCGCCAAGGAAGGCTTAAACGTGGTTAAGGTTGTGACCCAGGAGGACATCGCCAACGCGCCCCGCTCCAACGCGGACGACCGCAGGGGGCTGGTGGGCTGCATCCCCACCTACAAGATCGCGGGAGCGGCCGCTGCCGAGGGCAAGAGCCTGGAGGAGGTCGCCGCGGTGACCCAGCGCTTTGCAGACAACATGGCAACGCTGGCCGTGGCGGTAAACGGAGCCACCCATCCGGCCACCGGCAGCCTCTTAGCGGACCTGGGCGAGGACGAGATGGAGATCGGAATGGGCCAGCACGGCGAGGGCGGCGGCGGACGCCAGCCCATGAAATCTGCGGACGAGACGGCGAAAATCATGCTGGACGGCCTGCTGGCGGATCTGGACATCAAGGACGGCGAGAAGATCATGCTGATCTTAAACGGCACGGGCGCCACCACCCTGATGGAGCTGTTCATTATCTACCGCAAGTGCGTTTCCTACCTGAAAGAGAAGAATATCGAGATCGTAGCCAACTACGTGGGCGAGCTTTTGACAGTTCAGGAGCAGGCCGGTTTCCAGATGTTTATGGCGAGAATGGACGACGAGCTGCTGCACTACTGGAACGCGCCCTGCAACACGCCTTACATGAAGAAATAATCCGGGGAGGAAAACGATTATGGCAGCCGAATATATGCACATTGGAATTCCGGTGCTGAACCGGAAAGAGGGAATGACTTACAACGAGGCCATGAAGTTCTGGGTGAGCAACGTGGACGATTACGATTTCAAGATCGAGTACCTGAAGTTCGAGGAGGGAACCCCCTTCCCGGAAATTCTGTCCAAGCAGCCCCATGTGGCCTACAAGGTGGACGATCTGGAGCACTACGCGAACCAGGCGGACCGGGTGATCTTCGGACCCCTGGAGCTGGGCCCGGGCGTGCGTCTGGCATTTGTGATCTGGGACGACGCCATTGTCGAGCTGTACGAGGAAAAGTAAGGAGACGGATCTATGCTTGTAAATATGAATGAAATCCTGCGTTACGCCGAGGAGAAGGGCTGCTGCGTGGGCGCGTTTGACACGCCCAACCTGGAGATCCTCATGGCGGTGCTCCGGGCGGCCGAGAAGCGGAACGAGCCTGTGATTATCCAGCACGCCCAGCTCCACGAGCCGGAGATGCCCATCCGCATCATCGGCCCCATCATGGTGCACATGGCGAAGGAGTCCAGCGTGCCCGTCTGCGCCATGCTGGACCACGGCGAGGATATGGACTACGTGAGGACGGCCCTGGAGCTGGGATTCTCAGCGGTGATGATCGACGGCTCCTCCAAACCCTACGACGAAAATGTGAGCCTGACCCGGGAGGCTGTGGCCCTGGCGAAGGAGTACGGGGCCAGCGTGGAGGCGGAGATCGGCATCGTCACCGGCCACGAGGGTAAGGAATTCCACATCGAGGAGCCGGGAGCGGCCTACACGGACCCGGAGCTGGCGGCCCGGTTTGTGAAGGACACGGGGATCGACGCCCTGGCCGCTTCGGTGGGCACGGTTCACGGTTTCTACGCGACCAAACCCAAGCTTGATTTCGAGCGGATTGAAAAAATCAAGGAGCTGACCGGCCTGCCCCTGGTGATGCACGGCGGTTCCGGGATCAGCGTCGAGGACACCCAGCGGGCTATCCGCTGCGGCATCCGCAAAATCAACTATTTCTCCTACATGTCCAACGCGGGCGTGCGCGCCGTGAAGGAGCTGCTGGCTGAGAAGGACGTGAAGTATTTCCACGATCTGGCGGGCGCGGCGGTGGATGGGATGGAGAAGGATGTGTTGAGCGCCATGGGGATGTTTGCATTGGAGTAGGCAAAACGTGATTCCGTGAAGGTTGAAAACCTATGGATTGGTAAAATAAAGGGAACCGGTGTTTTCGCAATTATGAATTGCGAGGCGCCGGTTCCCTTTTTAAGTAAATTGCAGGGGGGAATTGTCTGAAATGTTCGAATATCAGCCGATAAAATTCGTCTTAAATCTGAAAAAACTTGTAATTTTGCTATTTTGTGTTGACTTTTTCCGCGTGATTCTTTTACAATGTTTATTAAATAAGGACATTTCCTATAGCAGGAGGGGTTGAAGGGATGGAGCAATTTACTGTTAGAAGTCGGGAAAACCTGGAGAAGCTGGGCAGTGGTATGCCGGCGAAGGAAATTATGGAATTTCTGGAGAAGGGGCTGGAGCCACGGAAATTTTCGGACATATTAAAAAAAGTGTATCCGGGAGCGGATCTGAGGGATAAGCTGCGCGGCGGACTTATGGAGATGGAAGGCGCGGCTTTGCAGAGAGAAATGACCGATTATAAGGTGAACCGGTGGCTGAATGACGATCTCATACCGGCTCCGGACACGCTGGGACGGATTTTTCACGCCCTTGGGCTGAGTCAGGCAGCAGAGGACGGCATCAGACGGGAACTGCAGGCTGAACCTAAGAAAATCAGAGAGATATTAGGCCATGTGTATTTGCGCGGCAATTTGGAAGAAAGGCTGCGCAACGGATATCCCGGGGCGGATGAACGGAGGAGCGGAATAACGGCGCTTCTCGATACATCCACCCAAAATTGTCTGGACGAAAATGGAGAGCTGCTTTTGCAGTGGAGCACGGTTATCAATGAATTTTGTTCTATCTTGCGCTTAAAGACCGAAGAAACGAAACAGGTTTTGGATGAGGTCAGGGCATCGCGAAAGCGCTTTTTCTATATACTAAAAAATGCATACCCGGCAGAGGATTTGTGTGAAAAAATACGAGGGGAATTTTATGAAACAGAGAGCGCCGGCGAGAAGAAGAAACAGAGGGAACGGATTCGACACAGCGTGAACAACTGGCTGAATGACAGCAATACGCCGAGTCGCGAGAACTTATTTAAGATATGCTTTGCGCTGGGGTTAGACTATTCCCAATCGGAGGAGGTGATCGGCGCGTTTGGAATGCCGATCCACCACCGCAATCCAAAAGAGCTTGTTTGGGCCTATGGCCTTTGGAACGGTTTGAGCTGGGGGAAGGTGCAGGTATTAAAGGAAGAATTGGACCAGCGCTATACCCCGGGTATGAGATGGCAGCGGATTAACGAGGGGCGGGAGGAGCTCATACGGCTGAGACAGGAAAAGAAAACCGTCACAGAGGATGCAAAAGAAACGTATCAGGATGAGATCCAGGCGTACAAGATCGAACTGAAGCAACAGAAGCGTGAACTGGACGAGCAGACCAGACGGAAAAAGATCGTATATAGTGAAACGCTCAGGGACGAGTTTTTTGATGCGGCTGGCGATGAGGAGAAATTTATTCAATTTTATGGATACAGATGCAGTGAGCTTGAGAAATTCCATGAAACTTCCTATCGGGAATTTAAGAAAATGATGGAGTTACTTCAGAGAGAATACTATGATGTGGTCAAGGAGGAGAAATGGGATGGATCCCAAAAGCTCAGCGACGATGTGAACGATATTGCGGCCCGCTATTTCAACGCGGTTGTTCCGACGAAACAGAAACCGATGATGAGGGCGATCCGCAAAAACTGGCCCGATGGTTTCGAATTGGGCGCCATGATGCGCAGAGAAAAGGACGTATCGCGGGAGGTGATGATCATGTTATCTCTGGCGCTTGATATATTCGAGGAGGTGCCGCTGCCCGAAAACGATTTAATCCCGGCGGAGTATCGGAAAAGGCTGGGTTTCCTGATTCCGAAAACGCCGTATGACCGCATGATAAGCCGTATGGAGCAGCTAAAACAGTTTTTGGAAAAGTGCGGTATGACCGGTCTGGATCCGAGAAACCCGTTTGACTGCGCAATCTTATATGCGATGACGGCCGCCTATGATTTGTTTGAAGAAACGATGAGTGATAAATTAAAAAAACTGATGGATGAAACGCTGGAGGATCAGGGAAATCGGAACGGCTGATAACCCAGCCTGGAGGTGCAGGATGCAGGACGAACGTATTTTGAGAAAGAATGGGGATCGCCTCTGTCTGGAGAACCGGGAGTATGAAATCGCCGGTACACAAGGACAGGGAGGAAGCTCGATCGTATACCGGGCGTTTTACAGGGATTCTCTGATCGAGGGCCGGAAGCACTGGGTGTTGATCAAGGAGCTGTATCCCTGCACCCGGGATTTTTCCGTTGTTCGAAATGATCAGGGGGTCATCGTTTGGCGTGATTCCGGGGAACAGCAGAGAAGTATGGGGCGGTTTCTGCAAGGCAACGAGGTGAATCTGGAGCTGCTGGAGGATCACCCCGCGCAGATTTCAGGCAATTTAGTGAATTGCCACGCCTACGGCACCTATTATTCCGTGCTGCCGCTCCACGGAGGCGAAATTCTGCAAAAACGCCTGGAGACGGGAGCGGGGCCGGGACTTCGGGAAGCGGCCGTGATCCTGAAGCAGATTTTGGAGGGCCTGCGTCCATTTCATGACAGGAGGCTGCTTTATCTGGACATCAGCCCGGATAATATCCTGGTTTTCCGGGGCTGGGCGCTTCTGATCGATTTTGACAGCGTCTGGAGTATGGACCAGCTTTCTCAGGAATCCGGCTCGTTCAGCAAAAAGTCGGGGTATACCGCCCCGGAAATCTGTGTACCGGAGGAACGGGATTCAATCGGTTTTGCGACGGATCTCTATTCCGTCTGCGCCGTCTTTTTCGAGTTGCTGACCGGGAAACGTCCGGACGAGGTCTGCGGGCTTTTGTCCGAAGCGGCAATTTACCGCAGTCTGGAAAAATGCCCGGTTTTTCAGGGAGAACCGTTGACCGCATTTTTAAAGACGGCGGAGATTCTTATAAAAGGGCTGGACGCCAGCGCGCGGGGGCGGTATCAGAGCATATCCCAGCTGACGGAGCAGCTGGATGAACTGATTTTGAGAATCGACCACAAGGGGGTTTCCCACAGCGCGCTGTGGGAATGCAGCCGGACGGCCTGGGAGCGTCCGGCTGCGGATCCCCTGGACTACATAGGCCAGGATATTGAAATCGTCTCGTCAAATGAACCGGGAAAAATGGCAAACCGGAATATTTCCGCGAAGGAGCTTTTCGGGCAGTTGGTAAACGGGGCGGATATTCTGTTAAACGGGCCGGGCGGTATGGGGAAAACAAGGCTTCTCTCGGAGCTTGCCGAGGTCTGCACGCAGCAGTATGACCCGGAGCTGCCGGTATTTTTTTATATCGGGTTAGGAGAATACCAGGGAGAGAATAAGGGGGAGGGCTATATCCGGAAGCAGCTGATGCGGTATCTGAATTTTTCCGGGCAAACCGGGACGATGGACGATATGACGCATGAATTGGACCGGCTGTTGGATCAGAGGCTGGACGGCCGGGTGAATCTGGTTTTAATGCTGGACGGCCTGAATGAAGCGCAGGAGAGCGGTAAAAACCTACTTCCGGAAATCGAGGAGCTGAGCAGAAAAAGCGGGGTTTCCATATTGGTCACGGACCGGAGCGACGAGGTTTTGCAGTACGCCCTGTCCGGGTTTAAAAGCGCTGTTTTGAAGCCGTTAAATAGCCGCGCCGTCCAGGCGGCGCTGGACGCCGGACATGTAAAAAGCCCGAAGGCGCTCCCGCTTAGGGAGCTGCTCAGGAATCCCATGATGCTGGAGTTATATATCCGGGTGGCCGGATTCGAGAGGGAGGGTGTGGGAAAACAGACAGAAAAGGAAGCGGTTCTGACCGCGGACGATCTGGTGCGCCTCTATCTTGAACGGCAGTTGATTTTCCTGCAGCGCAGACATCACGGGACTAAGGACGGACAGTTAAGGGACGCTTACATTCTGACCCATGTTCTGCCGGCCGTGGCAAAGAAGATGGGGTCCAGCTACCGCATCTCAGGAACCGGGCTGGCCGGAGCGGTGCAAAAAAGCTACGAGAGACTGAAACAGGCGCAATTCGTGGAGCGTTTCCCGGAATACCGGGATTCGGCGGACCAGCTTTTAGCCGGATGGACAAAGGAACGCTGGTACGGCTATGTGGTAAACCAGCTTTTGAGCCTTGCCCTGCTGTGCAAATGCGGGGAGGACAGCTACCGGCTGTTTCACGACAACATAAAGAGCTGCCTGGTGAAGATGGCCGGTGAGAATGATAAGAAAATGGGCGTGACGGCGGCAGAGCTGAAGGAGACGGCGGCCGGATGGGGGGAATTGCTGGCTGCCGCCTACGGCGTTGCTTCGTTCGCCTGCGATTTATATGGAATATTTGTGGAGGAAAAGAAGAAAAAAGCGAGAGCTTCCGGGCCGGAGACAGCCGGTTATAACGGCATTTCTTATTTCTTGTATATGACAGAGGTCTATGGAATTCCGGTTGGAATCCATCCTTTGGAAGCAGGTGACTTAAATTGCGTGAATACTTACCTGGAATTCAGAACGTCCGGAGACGGCGGGGAGGACCTTCGGATATCGGTGATTCAAAGGGGGCGGGAGAAACGGAGCACATTTTCGACTGCGGACGAAAACCCGGTCCAGACCATTTGTTTGCAGGACTGCGGCATTTACGACGGGAAGAGAGCGGCAAAGACAATCGAGGTGAGCAGGGGGGATGTCTGCCACCAACAGCAGTACGACGGGGGCTTTACCTTGACGGAACGGGGCCTGTCAAGGATTTGCACCCTGCTGCGGGACGGGGCGCCCGCTACGATTGAGGAGCTGGGCCTTAGACCGCTTCTCTATCAAAGAAGGGATGTATTCAGAATCAAAGAGTATTACGACGGCAGAGGTTATATAAAGTATACCATGTATCTGGAAGGCGGCAGCGGCGAAACCTGCGCGGTTGACATGGCGGGGGTGGCGGGAGTCGAATGCTTTTATGATAAGCAGGGGAGAAGGGTAGGGATGTATTTTGTGGATGCCCATGTGGAGCGGATTGCGGTGGATGGAGTTTACATGCTGGTGTTCCGCTATGATGAAAGAGATGATCTGACTATGATCGGCTGGCTGGATCAGGACAACAATCTGACCGATGGACGGGGCGGGTGGGCGTGTTGCAGGCAGATTTATGATTCCTTCCACAATGTGATTAAAACAGAATACTATGACCGGAATCTAAAACCCGTGCCGGGGCCGGAAGGCGCGTTCAGAATCCAGATGACGTATATAAAGGGCTGTATCGTGTAATTCCCGGGGGAAATTCTGTAAAAACCGGATAGGCCATGCGAAGGTTTGGACGGTTATGCGCCGGGGCAACCGGCTTTTGCCCGGACGGCGTTGACTGTGGTATGCGGAAAATGAAGTAACAAGGTGTCACCTTGCGGCGGAAACAAGTACAATTTTTGGGGAGGAGATTGGAGTAAAATAAAATTGCAGAAAATAATGGAACGCAAGGAGGCGCATGCGATGGAAAGAAAGAACTATGCTGGTTATGTGGGGGCGAGGCTGCCGGAGGAGTTTGAGATGAGGGCCGGAGAGCTGTTTTATGAGGATGTTTACTATTCTTGCCGGGAGCAGGTTTTGAATGTCCGGGAGGATGGCCCGGACGCGTGGGGGGACTGTGTCGACGTGCCGCCCGACAGCTTTGTCCGCACCATCGGATATGATGGGAACCCGGGGAAATGGCATTATGTGACGGAGGGCGAGCGCCGTTGGATCACAATGATCGGTTCCAAGGTGGAATACATCCATATCCGGCCGGATCAAAGCCTTGATTGGTATCTCGGCAGGGCGGTTGAGTGGTGACGGACGGCGGACACGTTTCAGAATGGAGGAAAATTATGAAAAAGGATGAGAAACAAAACTTTACAAAAGGAGAGATCGCCATATCGGCGTTGACAGGAGCCGTTTTAGGCGGAAGTCTGGGGTTTAGCGTGTATCTGCTTGCCGGAGTGAAAGCCGGACTGACGGTCGGGGTTATCGCCGGAATTGAAGTTGCCGTTGAGTGCCTGGACGAACTGAAAAAGGGAGGCGGAGGAGGCGATTCGCTCGCAAGCTATTATTATGATTTACAGGGCGCCTGGTAGGGATCGTGCGGGCCTTGGCAGATTCCGGAGGACAGGGTTTGGCCGCAGAAAATCCCCCGGATCGGCCTATCAGGCGGAGATACAAAGGGCCGAAAAATACATCGGCCGTCATATGGTCGCCTGGATGTATGAGCGGTTTTGCGAGGGCGTTTCGGTCTGGAAAACGCATATCGATGAGGAGAACAGTTTTTTAGCTCTCCATAACCGTATTTTAAAGCTTATATCCGCCGGTATCGGCGAGCATGTCTCCGGGCCAAACGGAATCTACCTGCGCTATTGTTTGAGATGCCGCGAGCGGTTATTGAGCGGAATCTGGGCGCAGACGGCCGGCCCGGCAGCGAAGGAGAAAAAGGGGCGGGCCAGAGGCCGCTATATCCGGTTTAGAAGGCGATGCTCCGGGCTTTTTCTGGTCGAACGGTTTGACGATAAGGAACTCGTGATGTTTGCGGAGTATGTGATCCGCCTTGCATTGGAAAATCTGACGAGATTTTACGGAAAAAGGATGTCGGAGCCATTTTCAGAGGAAGAAGCCGGGCGGATATTGGAGCGGCTGGACGGCGTGCGGTTTTATCGGACGGCCAAAGAAAATTTCCTGTATTTTGTATCCCTCTACGTGGATCGGACGTGGAATGATTACCTGGAATCAGAGGAATTTCAAGCGGAGCTGCGCGAGGCCGCACAGATTGCCACCGAGGAATTTCTTGGCCGGGAATGATCGAAAGGAGATGAGGAAAATGACGCTGGGAAGATTTGCACTAAAAGCGATTGCGTTTACGGGCATGTGGTTATTCAGGGTGCATCAGGGATGAAGGAGGTTGGCTTGACAGTGGAGAAAAGAGAGCCGGGAGGCGGGGGACAAACGTTTCGGATTGACGCGCCGGGGTTTTCGGCGGCGGAACTGTTTTGGGCCGGCGGGGACGGAAAGGTGCTGCCGGGTTGGACTTCGTTTGCATGTGAACCGCTGCGGGACGGCAGAGCTTGCCTTGTGTTTCCGGACAGTCTTGCGGTCCCGGAGGGCGCTTCGGCAGTCCTTTGCCGTGCCGTTTCCGGGGACGGCCGGACGGCGGAGCAGGTGCTGGATTTTCCGACGGAGGCAGCGTTGGATTTTCCTGCGGAGATGGCGGCGGATTTTCCGGCGGAGGAAAGGACGGCGGCTGGCGGCGGGTACTGTTTTACGGTCGCCAGCGACCTTCATATCTCGAATAAACCGGCTCCGTTTTCACGGCTCTATGAATGCGCGGTGGGATCGGACGGACTTCTGCTGGCGGGGGATACGGTAAATGACGGAACCGGATCACAGTTTGCATTTATGAGGAACTGTGTGACGGAAAGCTGGAAAAAATTTGGAATTTTTCTTCCGATTTTTACCGTCTGTGGGAACCACGACGTGCCTTTAAAACCGCTGCCGGATATAAATGCGGCCGGGCAGGGCGGGTATCCGGTTTTCCAGAAATGGCTTGAGAGACGCGCAGAGTCCGTGGGGTACGACTGGGACCAGCATGACAGCGGGGCCTACGCGGTGAAGGTGGGAGCGGATCTGGAGGTGATAGGCCTTCAGTGCGTATCTCATTTCCGGCGCTTTGTGTTTCGCGACGGCACGCAGCTGGAATGGCTGGAAGAGCATTTGGATGAAAACGATCATTTGAAATGGCATATCATTCTCTGCCACGCTCCGCTTTTAAATCACAATCCCCAGAGAATGCCGGGGAAGGATGCGGCCTATCTGAGCCGGGATGAAAAACTCCAGAGTATACTGGACGCGCACCACAACATGATCTTCATATCCGGCCACACCCATTTTTCGCTGAACAACCGGCCCGGCTGTGTGGAGTGGGAAGCTTCCCGGCAGAATCTGTACCTGAATGTGGGGAGCATCCGCAAAACGACGATGAAGGCAGGGAAAGCTTCGGTTCCCCGGGCCTGGACGGAGGGGAACGCGGTCCGGCTGCGCATTGCAGAATCGGAGGTGGAGGTCGAAGCGTTTGGCCTGTATACGGGGAACAGACAGGCGCGGGGGTATTACCGTTTCCATACCGCTTAATTGCGGGGAACTTCTTGCATTTCCCACCTACGCCCGATATAATAATCGTAGTTACACAGCGATCAAGTTTGAGGGGAAACGTAAGGGTATGGGAGAGCAGGAAGAAAAAGAAGTCATGGAGCTGGCCCTTCAGGCCGGGCACCTGCTTCTGGAGAACGGGGCGGAGATTTTCCGGGTGGAGGAGACCATGGACCGGATCTGCAAGCACTACGGGGTGCGGTCGGGGAGCGCCTTTGTGCTCAGCAACGGTATTTTCGCCACTGCGGGCAGCGAGCGGGAGCGGTATTTTGCCAAGGTGCAGCACATCCCGGTGAGCGGCACCCATTTAAACCGGGTGGCGGCGGTGAACCAGCTCTCCCGGGAGATTGAGAGCGGACAATACACGGTGGAGGCGGCGGCGCAGGCGCTGGAGGACATCAAGAACATGCCGGGTAAGCGGAAGAGCACCCAGGTTCTGGCCTCCGGCGTCGGCAGCGCGGCCTTCTGCTACCTGTTCGGCGGAAATATGGGGGACACACTGTGCGCGCTGTGCGCCGGTCTGGTCCTCTATTTGTATGTGCTCTACGTCAGCGCCCCGCGGCTGTCCAAGATCGTGGGAAATATCGGAGGCGGGGCGTTGGTGACGTTCATCTGCAGCGGGTTTTATCTGCTGGGGGCAGGGGCGCATCTCAACTTTATGATCATCGGCTCCATCATGCCGCTGATCCCCGGGGTGGCGTTCACCAACGCAATCCGGGATATTGCGGACGGGGATTATATTTCCGGCTCCGTGCGCATGCTGGACGCGCTGCTGGTGTTTTTCAGCATCGCCATCGGCGTGGGCATGGCGTTTTCGTTTATCAGCCGGGTGACGGGAGGTGCGTTGCTGTGATACAGGAAATTCTGGCGGCGATGGTGGGAACCATTGCGTTTTCCCTATTGTTCGGCGTGCCGCGGAAATATTATGCCTACTGCGGACTGATCGGGGGCGCGGGCTGGGGCGTGTACAGCGCCGCAGGTCTCCTTTGGGCTCCGGCTCAGTCGGCCCTGGCGGCCACTATTGTGGTGATTCTGCTGTCCCGTCTGGCGGCGGTGAAGGAGCGGTGCCCGGTGACGATTTTTTTGATTTCCGGCATTTTTCCGCTGGTGCCGGGGGCCGGGGTCTACTGGACCGTGTACTATATGGTGACGGACCAGTTGTATCTGGCGGTGCAGACAGGCTACACGGCGGTGAAGGTGGCGGTTGCCATTGTGCTGGGGATCGTGTTTGTGTTTGAACTGCCACAGGGGCTGTTCCGGGCGCTGGTGGGGCGGAGACGGTAACCGGTGCCGGGATACCGGATGGCGGCGCCTGGCGGCCGGATACCGGGGCGGAGACGGTGCCTGACTGGAGCTGGAGCCGGAGAAATGTGTGGACACTGTGGGCAAATGGACAAGATGCGGAGGAGATCGTATGGGATCGGGAGTGTTTGACTTCAGGAGCAAGGAAGAGCGGGAACGGGATTACAAGGCGTTTTACAAGCGGGTATTCCCGGGCGGGGAGGCTCAGAAGGAGCGGGTGAGAAGCGCGCTGGCGGAGCGCCTGCCGGGTGAGGAGATTACCTTCCTGCTGATGTATTACATAACGCTGAAGGACGCGATGGTTTTGGACGACGAGCTGGGTTTTTACGAAGCGGCGGACCAGGCCCAGCGTAAAATGAGCGTGATCAAGGTGACGCCGCAGATGCTGGAGGTTATCCGGGAGGTCATGGAGCAGGACGGAGCGGGGAGCTGAGAGTCAGACGAGGCGTGGCCGAAGCCCGGCAGCGCGCCTTCTGGCCAAAACGTCTCCCGGCGTGCAGAGGGAGGTCTTTATGCGTAGAAGCATTGCGGCGGCCGTTCTGATCGGCCTATTGTCCTGCTGTCAGCTTTCGGGCTGCGCGGTCTTGCAGGAATATGCGGAGGAACAGGCTGGGGAAACGGGCGGGGAGGAGCAGGAGCCTTTCCTGACCGAGGACGGATATCTGGCGGTCAAAGCCAGGGAGAGCTGGGCGGAATTCTACCGGAGCCGCGGGACGGAGTGGGAGCGCAGCCTGTGGCAGGAGGCGGTTGAGGGCGTGAAGCCTTACCTGGCCAAGGGGGAGTTCCTGGATCCAAGCTGGGTTTCCGACGCGGACGAGGATTTCCCGGATTCAGGGACCGCGGTGCTGGACTGCACCAGATGGACGCCGGAGGGCAATTTTTTATTTTTCCACATCTGGGTGAAGGTGGAACCGGGAGGGGAATATGTCTGTGACAGCGATTATGTCAAGGAGCTTACGGCGCAGTACGCCTTCAGCGAGGACCTGGTGATTGGCCACCGGGGCCACGTGCCGCCCTACGGGGCGGAGGAAGCGGTCAGCGTCTATTCCGGCAGCCTGTTAATCAGCTATGGGGAGTATCGGGATCTCCATGGCTGTATGGAGGCGTTTGGGGAGGCCTGGCGGAAGCTGGGGGAGCACCAGGAGGAGCTGGGGCTGGAGCTCAGCCAGCAGGTGCGGTTCATGGAGAGCGATCAGGGGACCAATCTGAATTATTTCGAGTCTTATTACCCACTGCATGAAATCGAATTTTCCGCTTATTCGGAGGCGGCGCTCCGGGAACTGGAGGCGCAGGTGGATGAGGAACAGCTGGCCTTTATGAGGCGGTGGGAGCCAGCGCGCTACGAGGCGATTCAGAAGGGGGAGTATTTGCCGAGGGAGGATTATGTAGAGCCATACCGGATTCCCCCGTACACGATGTGCACCGTCTATTCCGGGCTGGACGGCTGGGGATTTCCGTACCGGGAAACGTATGTGGACAGCGTCAGGAAACGGGACCCGCTGTATGAACAATACCGGCGGGAGGTGGAAGAGACCGCCGGAGCACCCAATGCGCTTGAGTCTGAGGTGTGGCCGGTTTACAGCTACTTAAGCGAGGACTGGCTGTGGACGGATTTTCCGGGGCGTCCGGCTTACGGGGGCGGCTGGGCGGTCAGCAGCAATCTGTTTACCTTCCGGTTCCCGTCGGACTACTACTATTGCTACCACGACAGGGTGTCGATGGACATGGTGATTCCGGACACGGAGACAAAGCCGTACCACCCGCGCTCCTGGACCTGGGACATGGAAGTGCCGGAGAACCGGGAAGCGGACCTGGGGCGTTTCTACCTGTTAATGTTTGAGAAGGAGGGGGAAGGGGAAACAGACCTGGCCCGTCTTTTGGAAATGGAGCGGGTGCGGGAACGCCTGAAACCGATGCTGTTTCAGGAGCCGGTTTGGGAAATGTCCGGGGAGTTTATCAGCGATTACCATGAGTTTCAGTGTGCGCTGGGGGAGACCGGGCTGCGGAATGTGGCGGTGTATATGCCAAGGATGCGGGAGGGGGAGGAGTTTGTTTTTCTGCTGGTCTTTGAGGATTTCAAGGACAGCCGGTCTGAGAAGGACCTCTACAAAATGCGGGAGCAGCTGGTCAGCACCTTTGTGATTCTGCCCTTTTGGCATGAGTGCGTGAAGGGGGATACGCTGGAGGGGATTTCCAGGCGTTATACGGGAAGTAGCGCGTATGTGGGGGAGCTGTGCGGGAATCCGTTGAACCGCATTGAAAACCCGGATTTGATCGAGGTGGGACAGCGAATTGAGATTCCGCTGCATGTGCTTTTGAAGCGGGAGACGTATGAAATCGGAAATGAGTGATGGGCGGAAAAAAGATAAATTTTCCGGAGAAGGGTTATGATATATTCATTTTATCATAACAAATAGGAGGAATTTATCTATGAAACGAAAAGCAGCTTTGGGGACCGGGATCCTGACCATGGTCCTGTGTCTGGCGATGGGTTTTACCGCGTACGCCCAGGGGTGGGAGCAGGATGGAAACGGCTGGTGGTATTCGACGGACAGCGGTTATCTGAGCAACGGATTCTCCCAGATCGACGGAAAATGGTATTATTTCGGCGGAGACGGCTACATGTGCACCGGCTGGGTGCAGGATGGCGGAAAGTGGTATTACATGGACGGTTCCGGCGTGATGCTGGCAAATACCACTACGCCGGACGGTAAATACTGGCTGGATGCCAACGGTGTCTGGGATGGAAAAACAATCGGCTCATCAAGCGCGGCCTCGTCCCTGGAACGAAATACCATGAAGGCCACGATCGACGGAGTGGAGGAGACATTTTATCTGACGTCCACAGGTGGAACGGCCGGCGGTTATAAATATTATTCGGCTTACGCCCTTAAGGCGGACGGTACACTGGGGAAAAGGCTGTCAATTAACATAAATCCGGACGTTTCATCCGGCACCACTGCGAAAAAGGGGGACAAAATAAATGGCTTTAGTTTGTCCTATAAAACCTCCCCTGGGGGCTTCCAATATAGCGCCAGGCCTGGAAAAGGGGATTACACGATCACAATCACGTCCAATGAGTCAAATGGTTCCCACGTGGAGGGGACATTTTCCGCAACTGCCAGGATGATTGACGGAAACGGTAAGGTTTCCATCACTGGCGGCTCTTTTAACGTTTATTTCGGGGAGCAGGTGGCTTCGGTAGCGGCGCTGGTGGACGCGAATTCCGCGGGCGGCGGTTCTTATTCCGGATCGGACGGATACGATACAGGCTCGTCCGACGTCCTCGGAAGCGGTTTTTCCAATGATTATACCTGCCGCAGCTGCAACGGCGACGGGCGCTGCAAGAGCTGCGCGGGGCGGGGATATAAGAGAAGGAACGGGGATGGGAAGGAAGTCGATTGTCTCAGCTGCCGTGGTTCAGGAACCTGTCCGATCTGCAACGGGTTTGGAAAAGTTTATTAGAGAATTTTGCGCCGCCGGCCGTTTGGACCGGCGGCTTATTGCATGCAACAAAAAACCCTGCAAGCTTTCGCTTACAGGGTTTTCCACGCGCGCCAGAGAAGATTCGAACTCCCGACACTACGGTCCGTAGTTCCCGTATTTTTTATTTATAACATTCGACAGGTTTTATAAATTCTGAAAAAGCTCGATTTTAAGCGGGTTTTCAGGTTTTTTTGCATTTTATAAATTTTGCCCAATTATATGTTTTTTGCCACCATTTTTAAATTCTGTCCATAAATAGTCCATAAATTTTTCTGATTTATTTCCCATATAAAGCCTGGGCAATCATATCAGAAGCATGCTGATCTGCCTTTTGAAGGACATGGCCATATATGTCGGTCGTAGTGCTGGTTTGATTGTGGCCCAGCCGCGCGGCGACGGTTATCAGGTCAATACCAGAGTAGAGCAGGATACTGGCCTGAGAGTGCCGGAACTTATGGGGGTAGATGTGTGGCAATCCCTCGGCTGTTTCGAATTTCTTAGTCCAGATATTCAAGCTGTTGGGATCCATCACATTCCCGTTCTCTTGGATGAACAGGTATCCCTCTTTATTGTACTGCGGGATTTCAATGTATGCCAGTTCTTTTTCCTGATAAGCTTTGTATTCCAGAAGCAGGGAAGCCATTTCCTCTGAGATGTGGATGGTGCGCGAGCGGCGTCCTTTTGGTGTATCGGCAAATAGTCCGAGACCTTTTACACGCTGGACGTTTCGGTTTATTAAAATCTCATTACGCTCAAAGGAGATCGCAGACCATCGGATTCCAAATAATTCACCGCGCCGGATGCCGGTATCGGCTAGCAGGCATATCATAACCCTGTATTTCATAGGATATTTTTCCAGGGTCTGCCTTATTTGAATGATCTCGTCAATCTCGAAAAACTCAGCTTCTTTATGTGTGACCGTTGGTGCTGTGGCGGCGGAGGCAGGATTGAAGGCGAGGTTTTCTTTTTTGCGAGCCATTTCCAGTACAGAATGCAGAAATGTATGGTAATGGTGGACAGTTTTGGCAGAGAGGCCATTTTCCCCTCCAGGAGATACGATATCAAACAGCTCTGAAAGCTCTTTATTGAGCGCTGTGGACAGCTTCTGTGCGGTTTCAATATTTACCTTATGCTTTTTGAGTGCAAGAGTAACAGTATTGGAACAGATGCCGGCTGCCTCAGCCAGGGCCTTGTTCGTTAATTTTTGGTGATTCCGTTCGATAAGCAGCTGATCTTTAGCGATGGCTTTGGCGTCTTTGCGCGACTCGGGTTTTTGGAGCTTGATGTAGAAGTCATCCAGGTGTTTGGGTTTGAGCTTGTCCCATCGAATAAACCCTATCTCTGCTTCGATCCTAGGCATGAGGGATTCATAGAAGGCAATCGATTTTTTCTTATTCCCACTTTTGAGTTCTATGTAACGCCAGCAGCATTCCGACAGTGTGCTGGCCTCTATAGATACTTTGCCTTCTTTACAACGGGCCTCAAACGCTCCCATTTCTTTTTCCAGGGCTTTTTTGATAGCCTTCTCAGATTTGTATGTCTCCGGGACTTTCCAGCTTTCTGTGTACGGTTTGAGCTTTTTGCCGGAGCTGTCCCGGCCGCGGAATACCTGGATCTGATAAGAGACGATCTGGCCGTCTTTGTCTTTGTAGGGGACTGCGGTTGCCATGTATCATTCCTCCTTTGATTTTGTTGCGATATCGCAACAAGGGTATAAAAAATACACCTCTTGCCAAGGCGTACCAGGAATGATATAATTCTATTGATGAGATAGTTATATCTTTCCGGTTTGTCCGGCAAGAGAATCTATGTGAAAAGCTCTGGGAGTTGGTAGCTCCTGGGGCTTTTTACTTTATGTTGAAATTAATTTGTGCTAAGTCGTTTTTACAATTCGAATGATTGACCATCGTATCGCCTAACCGCAATCTTATTCATCAATGTTTCAAATTGATTCATCTGAAATGTTTTTTTATCTGGGTTACCAAGAGTGTATGTTGTGAAATTTAATTCTTTTCGCTCTCCTTCTTTCGATTCGTATAAAAGCGTGCCTATCCATGATATCTTATTTTTCCCCTTCTTTTGTAAACCACCTAAAACTCCACCTACTGGTCCGAAAATGGCTGAGCCTATAATCGCACCACCAATGCTTATCTTTCCAGACGAAAGAGAGGCTTCGTCATTAATGGAAAAGCCCAATATTCTATCATACGGTAAATCAATGGAGTTTTTTCCCGATGTCAAACTAATTTTCTGCTCATCTGGATGCATTTTTATTGTGACCACAGATCCAGTAGTAATTGGCCCCAGGTTTTGAAGCGGATACCCCATATAAGAAGTCCCTTTCTCCATTGTTTCATCTTTCTTTCTCTGTGAGGCAGCTTTTTCTTCTGAGGTCTTGAAAAATAATCCCATACTAATTCACTCCTTGCATCTTTTGCTTTATTCTTAATTCAATCAGTTCCTTTTTATATCCTAAAAGCCGTGTCATCATATCAGTAGTGTACTGTTGCTGAACCATATATTCGTTTACGTCTTGATCAGAAATAAGCAAATAGGCTGCGAAGGTATTTGCCTCTATTTCAATCCTTGATGTCAGAAAGAATGTATGATTTCTTAAAAAAGCACAATTTTCTTTAGGGTGCATGATGGCGTGGCCCAATTCATGTGCCGATACTACGCGCATGAAATTTTCGTCATCAATATCTGTATTGAGAAATATATATTTGCGTCGCTTTATCATCTTGTAGAAGCCAGCAACCATATCTTCCAAGGGCATTCTTATAATCGTAACATTCAAATAATCAGCCAATACTCCCGGGTCGTTGGTTTTATATTTTCTCATAAGATATGCAACAAGTATTGATATTTTTTTATTCAAACTCAGTCACCACCCGAGAGCCTAATCCTTTTGCGGTCTAGGTTTATATTTGTATGGCCTATACGTTACCTTATTCTTTTTCTTTGCATCTTCCAGGGCTACTTCTATGGCTTGCCTTAACAATTCTAATTTTGCTTCCGGAATAGGTTCACCGTTATAGCATAATGGGGCATCCTCTCCAGTGGCCATTTCATTCATTATCCGATCAAGGTCTTTGGCTATATCGCGCCGATCACGGGCAGTAAGTTCTGGCGCCATTTCTTTAGAAGCCTCCTGGCCCTTCATTAAGTAATCCACACTTACACCAAAATAATCAGCTATTTTCTGAAGTGTAGGGGTAGATGGAGTGCTTCTACCAGATTTCCAGTTACTCAATGCAGTTTGAGTTACACCAGCTTCCTTTGCAACTCTATAAGCTGTTACATTGTGCTTTTGTAGAAGTTGCTCAAATACATCATACATTTTTGTGCTCCTTTCACAAAATAAAAATACTTTCGCAAAAATAAGCAAAAATGCTTGACTGCTTACGCAAAATAATGTATGATTACTAACGTAAACAAAAGTACAAAGCAAAAATGCTTTCGAATATGAATGCTAAATATTATAAGATGTGGTAGTTTTGTAATTGAAAGTATATCATATTTCGAAAGTATTTGCAATAGAGAATTTGAAGAAAGGTGGTGAAAAAAATGTATCAAAAGCTCTGCAAACTTATGGAACAGCGTGGTGAAACGGCATATCAAGTGTCGAAAGCAACCGGTATAAGTCAATCGGCATTTTCGAACTGGAAGGCTGGCAACACTAAACCCGGAACTAAGAATCTTGCAGCGTTAGCCAAACATTTTGATGTACCAATGGAATATTTTATGGTAGACGAGCCGGTAGAGCAGGGGAAAGGAGCGTGAGCGGTATGGTAACTATGCAAATCCCCAATTTCTGCACGATCACACAGGTTTGTCAGAAGCTGGGATTCACCTATTACACAGTGTCGTACTGGTTGGATCACAACATGGTCAAGTGGGTCCCGGCGGGATCCAAGCGGCTGATCAACATGGAGGATCTTAACCGGTTCTTGAACGGGGAATCGGAAGAGGCAGCGAAAGAAGGTGAGAAAGATGATCAAAGTGTTGGATGATCCGGGCTACACCGAGCTGCAGGAGGAGAACACCTGGCTGCGCGGCAGCCTGCGGGAGGCCAGGCGGGGCCAGGATAGCGCGGAGCGGATAGCGCTGATGTGTATGGTGCTGTTTTCGATCGCCGGGACGCTGCTGGCGTTGACCTGGAGCGGGATGATTGTGGTGTGAGGGAGGTGAGAGACGATGGCAAAGAATTACAGAGGCGCTGCTGAGCGCGGTGTGGACCGCAGGATCGCGGATGGGCAGCAGGAGATCTGGATCAACTGGATCAACATGTCTGCTAAGGAGTTGGGCAGCGGAGGTGCGGATCGGATCACCCGCAAGCTGATCGAGGCCGGGTATCGGCCGGATGGATCCGGAGTTGTGGACAAGTACCGTGCCGACTATGAGGCTGGACGGAAGGTGGATGGGCGTTACATAAGGCTGCCGCAGGAGACATGGAGGAGAAGCGCATGACCAGAGAACAGAAAACCAACATCATGATGGAGCATATTTCGGAACATGCCGGGACGATACCGGGATATCTGTGGGATGACTACCGGGAGGCGGTTGAGATGGCGTTTCGCAAGATCGAGCGGGCAGAAAAAGAAGAACCCCAGACGGCGGCAACCGTCCGGGATTCGGAAAACTGAAAATTACTTTTCATCCCCATTATACGGGGAAAATCGGAGGATTGCAAGATGGCAAAGACAATAAAAGTAACCACGGATAACAAGATTTCCATTGTAGATGTCAGATTCGGCGATTATAAGGCGGTACAGGCTGCTATCGGCGGAATGATCGAGCCGGTTAAGACGCAGCGAATGTGGGACTACTTCCACCGCCCCATGCTCATGTTGGTGGATGAGGAGGGGCACATCAAGAGGCTTCCGCTGAACCGGACCGGATCATGGATGTACGGAGCGGACAAGCACGGCTGCCCGATTGCCGGAGACTTTATTTTAGCGGTGCCTACGCATGAAGATTTTGCAGCCCCACCGGTGGCAGAGCTGGAATCCATCAAAGCGCGGCTCATCCTGGACTTTGATCTGGAGGAGGTGGCGGACAATGAGTAAGAGATACCGAAAGCAGTGGATTCTTCTTCGGGAGAAGCTGACCCGCAAGGAAAATGAGGCAGAGCGGTACAGTTCGGAGAAGGACGTGTATCATGATGTCCTGGTAATGATGGCTGAGATGGAAGCCGCGGAATATTTGGAAGGTTGATTACATGAAAGATCTACATAAGTGCGATGCCTGTGGTGCTTACCGGGATCCCGATGGCCTGGCCTGCGCCGGGTGTGAACAGGAAGCCGCAGCCCGCCGGGAGCGTGCAAGGAAGTTGCGGGAAAATAATCAGATAACAGGAGGACAAGATGAAGGAGATTATGTTACAGGTTAAGCCGGTTGCCGGCGAGATTCAGACCAACTTTGATGAGATCGAGAGACAGCTGGCGGAGGAGGCGCGCCAGTATGACGGAATTGTATTTACGGAGGACACCCGAGTGGAGGCCAAGAAAACGGTGGCTGATCTTCGGAAATTGAAGAAATCCATTGATGACAGCCGCAAGGAGGTCAAGGCCCAGTGGATGGAGCCGTACAACCGGTTTGAGGCCCGCGTGAAGCAGATGACAGCCATAGTGGACAAGCCCATCAACTACATCAACGGCCAGGTGGAGGCATTTGAGGCCAGGCGTTTGGAGGAGCGCCAGGCAGAGATCCAGCAGATCTATAACGAGGAAATCGGAGAACTGGGAGAATTTTTGCCGTTGTATCGGATTCAGTCGGACAAATGGCAGAATGCCAGCACCTCCTCCAAAGCAATCCGCAAGGAGATGTCTGCGGTGATCTCCAACGCCCGGGCAGGAAAGGCGGCCATCGAGGCAATGCAGTCGGACGCGGTGCCGGATGCCCTGCGTAAGTTCCAGTCATGCCTCAGCCTTCCGGACGCGCTGAACTACATAACAACGTATGAGGCTCAGAAGGCGGAGGTGCTGCGGCGGGAAGAAGAACGCCGCCGGCTGGAGGAAGAACGCAAGCACCAGGCCGAGATTGAGCGGATTCGGGCGGAAGAGCGGCGGAGAGTCGCTGAGGAGGAGCAGATTCGGCGGGAAGTGGAAGAGTCTGTTAAGGCCGAGGTTAAGTCTGTGGACGAGGCGAGCGCCGCGCCGCTGACGGCCCCAGAATCCCATACAGCAGTCTATACGGTGGTTGGGACTGATGAGGAGCTGCAGGAACTGGAGATGGCCATGATCAGTTTGGGATTGTATTTTGAAAGGAAGGATATCTGATGGCTGAGAAACCAATGATTTACGAGACGATTAACAACGTCATGAGCGAGATCGGGGCCATTGGCAAGGACAAGCGGAGTAACCAGGGATTTAATTACCGTGGTGTGGATGACGTCATGAATGCACTAAATCCGGCGTTTATCCGGCACAAGTTGTTCCTGGTTCCGGAGGTCCTGGAGCAGATCAGGGAGGAGCGGACAACAAAGAACGGCGCTGGCCTGATTTACTCAATCTGCAAGATGAAGTACACATTTTACGCAGTGGACGGATCCCATGTGGAAGCGGTTGTGATCGGGGAAGGGATGGACAGCGGGGACAAGGCAACCAATAAGGCGATGGCCATTGCCTTCAAGTACGCCTGTTTCCAATTATTCTGCATTCCGACAGAGGAGATGGCGGAGCCGGACGCAAAACCGGTGGATCCCGACAAGGAGGGCCATCAGGTGAAGACGGCTTCATCGACTAAAAGATCGGCCCAGAAGTCGGGGACTGCCACTGGGAAGAAAACGACGGATCCACCCGATAGCCCTGCGGAAGCAGGAACGACCAGCACAGCGAAACAGCCTGGACCTACAGGGAGATCAACCGCTCCGGATGGGGCGGGGCTTGTGACAGAGGCCATGATTCAGGAACTGCAGAAGTTGGTCGAAAAGTACAGCGCCAAGGGACTTAAGATGGAGAAGATCCTCAAGATGTACAGCATCAAGGATATCACTGAAATGAGTGTGGCCCAGTACAAGGATTGTATGAACAAGCTTGAATTATATAAGAAGGCAGACAAGGAGGGAGCAGCGTGAACAGTGTGCAGTTAGTGGGCCGTCTCACCCGAGATCCGGACGTTCGATACACAGACGGCGGCACCACCGTGGCCAGATTTACCTTGGCGGTGGACCGGCGGTTCAAAAAGGACGGTGGAGACGAGGCAGATTTTATTTCCTGTGTTGCCTTTGGCAAGACGGCAGAGTTTTTGGAGAAGTGGTTCCGGAGGGGGCAGCGCCTGGGACTCACCGGGCGGATCCAGACGGGATCATATGTCAACCAGGAGGGGACAAAAATATATACCACCGATGTTGTGACGGAAAACGTGGAGTTTGTGGAGAGCAAGGGGGCGTCCGCAGAAGATGGCGGATCGCAGCAGCGGCCTGCGCCTGTAAGTGATTTGGGTGACGGGTTTATGAACATTCCGGATGGAGTGGAGGACGACGGCCTTCCCTTCAACTGACCAGAGGTGATTGCTTGAATATACAGATTGACAGCCGGGAGAAGGCCCGGGCGATCCAGAAGATCGTGACGGAATTTGACCGCCAGGGTGTGGATCATTTTGTATCAAAACTTTATGTCGGGGATTACATGAACTTTGATAATCCCCGATTGATTATAGATCGGAAGCAGAACCTGAACGAGCTGTGCAGCAATGTCTGCCAGGGACATAACCGGTTTCGGGATGAGATGCTGCGGGCTCAGGAACATGGGATTCACATGATCATTTTGTGCGAGCATGGTAAGGGCATGGAGTGCCTGGAAGATGTCATCTGGTGGGACAATCCCCGCCGGCATAAGCGGTTCCGGGATCCGGAGACAGGCCGGTGGACAGAGCGGGAGACCAACGCCACCACTGGGGACAAGCTGTACAAGATCCTGTCTACGTTCCAGCGCAAGTATGGCTGCCGGTTCCTGTTCTGTGAGAAGAAGGATACCGGCCGGCGGATCATCGAGTTATTGGGTGGTGATGGTTATGGGACATAGTGATAAGGAAATCTGGAAAAATATTTACGGATATGAAGAATATTATCAGGTGAGTACATATGGAAGGGTGCGTACTGCAACAGGTAAATATTTAAAACCCTGCATAAATCGCAACCATGGGTGTGTCTATCTTTATAAAGATGGAGAAAGGCAGAAAAAGTGGGTTCACAGACTTGTGGCAGAAGCATTTATAGATAATGCCAATCATGGAACTATTGTAAACCACATAGATGAAAATGGCCTTAATAACCATGTAGATAATTTAGAATGGTGCACACCTCGGTATAACACAAACTATGGTACATGTATCATAAGAAGATCTGAAAAATGCAAAAAGAACATCAAGCAGATTTCCACGGATGGGAAAATCATAAAATTATGGTGTGGAATAATAGAAGCAGCTGATGGACTTGGAATTGATAGATCGTCCATTACGAAAGCTGCAAAGGGAAAACGTAAGAGTGCCGGTGGATTTTTATGGAGATACGAGCATGACAGTTGAGGAGATAAAAGAAAGCATTTCAATGCCTGTACTGGTTCAAAAGTATGGATTTTCCATTTCTGCAGCCAAAATGATCAATTGCCCATTTCACTCAGACAAAGTTGCCTCTATGAGAATCTATTGTGACGGATTCTTCTGTTTTTCCTGCGGCGCCCATGGGGATATTTTCGACTTCATCCGGATGATGGATGATGTCTCCTTCAAGGAGGCATTCCAGAGTCTTGGTGGAGAATATCGGAAGCCCACATTTTCCAGCAGGATGGCGGTCTATCAGGCGCAGAAACAGCGCGCTATGCGCCAGAAGGCAGCGGAGAGGGAGCAGGAGCGGCGCAGCCTGAACAACATGTTGATCAGCGTGTACCGGACTTATATGGAGCGCTCAGAGCCTTTGAGTGACGTCTGGTGTGATTGTTACAACGCCCTGCAGTACCAGCTCTATGTGCAGGCAGAATTAAGCGGATTGGAAGCGAGGTGGTAGCATGGTGCCGTTGAAGGAGCTGACGGCCGAGACGATATTGTCTAAGGAGATCCTGACGGAGGTATTCGATCAGGAGGATGAGCTGTACCGGGCGGAGCTCCTTGCCTCGCTGGGCCTGCGGGCCGCTGAACTGAGAGTCAAGACTGAGTTCCGGGATATGGTGTCAACCTACAAAAGGATCGAGAAAGAGATGAAACGGCAGGAGCGGGACCGGAAGAGCCAGCCCTGCACGCTGGAGCAGTGGACGAACTTTTCCGGCCCTTATGACAACATGCAATGTAAGCAGTGGATTGCCTCGGAGAATGGAATCTATCTGAATAACCCGTCCACGGGCTATACCGATGTGCTGGCCTGCTATCACCCGATCCTGCCGGTGGAGCGGATGAAGAACCTGGAGACCGGAGAGGAGCAGATCAAGCTGGCCTACAAGCGGAATGGGCGATGGGAGGAGATCATTGTCCCCAAGACCATGGTGACCTCCGCCAACAGAATTGTATCGCTGTCAGGCCGGGGGATCGCAGTGACCAGCGAGAATGCCAAGTACCTGGTGCGGTACCTGGCGGACGTGGAGAACGCCAACGAGGACCATATCGCGGTTCAGTATTCCACTTCTAAGCTGGGCTGGATCCGCGGTGGGTTCCTGCCTTACGATACCGATATCATCTTTGATGGAGACGTGCGGTTCCGCCAGATCGTGGAGAGCGTGACCCCTGCCGGCAGCCGGACGGCGTGGTATGAGCATGTGACGCAGCTGCGCAGGACCGGGCGAATTGAGATTAAGTTCATGCTTGCTGCGTCGTTTTCCAGCGTGTTGGTGCAGCCCTTGGGCGGCCTGCCTTATTTCGTGGATCTTTGGGGCGAGACAGAGGGAGGAAAGACGGTAGCTCTTATGCTGGCGACATCCGTCTGGGCAGATCCGGATGAGAGCGCCTACATAAAGGACTACAAGGGGACAGAGGTGGGCCTGGAGGCCATCTGTGACCTGCTGAACCATCTGCCGCTGATCCTGGATGATTCCTCCAAGAAAAACCGCAAGATTGAGGATAATTTTGAGGGACTGGTTTACGACCTGTGCTCCGGAAAGGGCAAGACCCGTTCCAACAAGGAGTTGGGGCTGAACCGGGAGAATCACTGGAAGAACTGCATTCTGACCAATGGAGAGCGGCCCCTGAGCTCTTACGTGACCCAGGGAGGTGCTATCAACCGGATACTGGAGATTGAGTGTGGGCAGCGGGTGTTTGACGATCCTGGGGCTACAGCGGAGTTGGTCAAGCGCAACTATGGCCACGCCGGCAGGGAATTTGTGGATGTGTTGAAAGATCTTGGCTGGGATAAGGTGCGAGAGATTCAACAGGGTTTCCTGCGGCAGCTGGCGGACGATGACAAAATGCAGAAGCAGAGCCTGTCCCTGTCGATCATCCTGACGGCGGATAAGCTGGCCACGGACTACCTGTTCAAGGATCGACAGTACATCAGCCTGGAGGAGGCCAGGGAGGTCCTGGTGGACCGAGACGAGCTATCCGACAACGAGCGGTGCTATCAGTACGTGCTTGACAAGGTGGCGATGAATCCGGCCAGGTTTGATGACAAGGTGGAGAACGTGGAGAAGTGGGGGACGATTGAAAACGGGTATGCCATTATCTATACCACGGCCTTTACGGCACTGTGTAAGGAGGGTGGATTTTCCCGGGCCTCATTCCTGTCATGGGCGAACCGGAAGGGACTGCTCCAGGCGGAGGCCGGTGGAAAAAAGATGGACAAGCTTAAAAGCTTTAAGGGGAATAAGGTCCGCTGCGTGTTCCTGAAACTCAACGATAATACGGATAAGGATGGGTTCATCAAGGTAAATGAGGACGGAGTGCAGGAAACGTTACCCTTTTATTGACGAGAGTAACCCAAGTAGGGTTACTGCAAAAAGCTCGATTTTAAGAGGGTTTGCGGGCTGTTTTCGGTAGAGTAACCCAAGTAACCCTAAAAAACACACGCCTATATATGGAGAAAAAAATATTATAATCTTTGTATTTTATTTCACAAAGTTTTAGAAAAAAAAGCCTCGCGCGTAAGGGATTAAAAAAAAATAGGGTTACTTAGGTTACTGTGGCCTGCAAAGCCTTATTTTACAAGGGTTTGAACGGTAACCCATGGTCCTGTTGAGGAGGGTTACAGTAACCTTAAAAACGGTTACTTTGGGAGAATTGTATGACAAATAAGGATATATCAAACATATTTAATGAAACTTACAACCAATTTTGGATGAAGTGGCGTGATAACGTTCCAGCCAGAGACTCCGTTCAGTGGGATGTTATGATGGGCGAGGCGGAGGTTATCAAAGTAAGGTATGGTACTCACCTGGTTCGGAAGTGGGAAGGCCCGACGCCGACCATGGAAGAGGAGCCTGTGGCGGCGCCGATTGTGAATTGGTTCATGGATGAGTTGGAGGCCCGGGAACGGGCGGCGTATGGAGGGGAGAAATTAGATGGCCAAGAAGGTAGAGAAAAAGAAACAGCCAGAGTCTAAGGTCTATACCTGCAGTGAGTGCGGCCGGGAGATCAGCGGGAATCATGTGTACATAAAGACCAAGCGGAGGACGGAGCTGCACATACATTACGGATGCATGCCAATGGGAAGGAGAGACGAGCATGAAGGTTAGGATATCAATACCAGGAATGTATATGGCGATGGAGATGGAGGAAGAACAGGCGCGGGTGACGTTCCGCAAAATGGCAGAACTGCTATGGGTGTTCGGAAACAAGAGCCAGACACATCCGGAAAAACCGACAGCCAGGAATGAAAAGGAGCCGGAAAAGCCGGTGTCGATTATTACTTCAGCGCCAGAACCGGAAAGCAAGATTGAAGTTATGGAGGTTCCCGAAGAGGATGGGGAAGAACAGGCGCCGAAGATCGTTTCGCCGGGGTATGGTGGATTTCTGTACATGAAATGCCCTGTCTGTGGAAATACCAGAGGATTCTGCGCTAAGACACGGCTGAGTTATTATCGGTGCGAATGCGGAGCTGTGACGCGGATGGAGCATATGGCCCAGTTGTACATGAAATGTGAATGCGGCAGGCAGGCCCGGTATATGACCAACATAACGGAGGCGGAATTTGATATGACCTGTTATGACTGCGGGTCACCGGTGGCCATGCAGTGGAACGAAAAGAAGGAACAGTATGAAGCCATGAGATAAGGAGGAGGCCATGGAGGAAGTCAAGTGCTATTACAATAGCCCGGTAAGCCTCGCTCAAGCCGAGAAATACATAGAGGCCAGCCTGGTAACAACGGCCAGGGAGTATGTAGCAATCGGGCACTGGCTGAGACGGATACGGGACGATAAGCTCTTCCTGGAGGAGGGCTATAGAAATTTTGAAGAATACGTCCGTCAGAAGTATCACAAGGATGCAGGCTGGGCGTCCAAATGTATTAAGGTCAATGCTCAGTTTTCTGTTGGCGGGAACAGCCCTCATCTATCAGAAGAATACCGGAGCTATAGTAAGTACCAGCTGGTGGAGCTGGCCTACATGTCAGAAGGGCAGCGGGAGCTGGTGGGACCAGATACACCAGTTAGGGCAATGAAGCAGATCCGTAAGCCAGAAGTTGTGACGTCACAAGTAGATCCTGCGCCGGATCCGCAGGGCGAGGAGCCGGAAGAAAAAGTTGTAACGTCACAACAGGATTCGAGACCGGAAGTAATACATTTTACCGCTGGAAACAGAATAATTGATAATGCTTATGGTGCTACAATCGCTAGGATTGTAGGGGCATATCTGGATAATGGATATACTGGGCCTGAAAAAGAGTGTGAAGTGATGGCCTTTGGACTGGTGTATAAAGTTCTAAAAAGATCCAACGTTACAGTTTTTTACACAGATACGGGGCTGACGGTTTTTGATGTAGAAAACACGCGCTTGGAGGAAGAATATCAGTGCAGACATAGAAACAATAAGACAGAACCGGATCAACCAGAGGAACCCCTGTCCGCCTATGGCACACCAAGGAAGGTATACCCGGAGGACAGCCTGATCACTACACCAGGCTGCGAAGGTGGGCATGATTGTTTCTGCTGCCACCTGGATTGTGATATCAGGCAGCAGGATTGCTATTGTGTTGAGGCACCGATGGGCAACCCGTTCCCTTGCGAGATGGTCGCCAAAACCTCGGAATTGCAGGAAAAGATCGGGGCCCGCTGCCAGATGGTGAATCATGACCTGGCCGATCACCGGGCAGGAGACCACGAACCGGTACCTTGCTGTAAGAAATGCACGGATCTCTGCGAGTATATATGTAGCCGGGCCAGAAATGTGCGGGATAGCGCCGCGGCTATGGCGCAGGTAGAGAGACATCCGGAAGAGGAGAAGATCGACGAGAGCTACAATATCGGGGATCTGCCCCAGGCAAAGGAAAGTCTGCTCAAGCAGCTGGCCAAGGTGCTGGTGGAACGGTGTGGAAGCCGGATGATATTGGATGGAATAACCCATACAGGCGGGTCAACCAAGGAGCGGTTGCGAGATATCGATCGGCAGGATGACGGGATTGCGCTGCAGGACGGCGTGCAGGCATATCCGTCCGAGGAGATCATAGAGTTTTTCTACGGCGAGGAGGATCTGGGTGTGTGCACTTATGCCAGGTTCGAGACGCAGGCACGCAAGGCCCTAGACGAGTGGGTGCGGGCCGGGAAGCCGCAGAGTAAGCCGGCGCCAGAGCCAGAACCAAAGCCGCCGAAAGAAGTGATCGACGCGGAGTTTTCGGAGATCCAGGCGGAACAGGTCGAGGATATCTATGACAGCGAGATTCTGGCGGATATGATCAAGCAGATGGAGGACGGTCTGGCCTTGATGGCGGACAGATGGAAGGTAAGTCAGCCATGGACCTACAAGAAGTATCGTATGGCCGTAGAGGCATACAAGATGTACCAGGCGGCGCATGATTGATAGAATCGTTATTTTGAGGAGGAAAAACTGTATGAATACAGAAAAAGAAGCTGTTATCAAAGTGAAATTTGATGATTACAAAATGGTGTCTAATTTTTTGAAAAATGATCTTGGTATCACGAAGGAAATGATCACCAGTATGCTGAAAGAAATGATTAACAAGGTTGATATCGAAAGGCTCATTATTCAGAAGATTGAACGCTTTGTCGGCAAAAACAGTGGTCAGTGGAGATTTGATGAATACGTCAAGGAAAAGGTTGAAAAGGCAATCGATATGGAAGTAAAGACTGTGATAGAAAAGACTTTACGGAGTGAGATAGAGATGATCGTAAGAGAACAGGTCCGTCAGAAGATGAAGGATTTTCAGTAAAATTAACATTTTCGAGGTATAAATATATGGAAAAATGTCCTAAATGCGGGAAATATATGCAATCGGTTTTAAAACGTTGCTTCGGTGGTTGGTATATTGTCTGGACATGTTCATGCGGATATAACACTGAAAAAAAGACTAGCTATGACAATAAAACTTGTGGAGGTATGTATGGATAAAGATTTTTCAAAAGGATTTATGCATGATATAGCAGATTTGTTGGAATATTGTGCAGAAAATAATACAGATAATGTCGATTTGATTTTTTGTTTTGGAGATAAGGAATTGAGCGTGAATATCGCATTTTCAGCTAAACAAAACTGACAGTTTGGTAATTTAGCATTTAAATAACTAAGGAAAGGCGGTTTTATTGATGGGAGTGACAATAGATAGCGAGAACTGTTCAATTGACTTGGGCTATAGTGGATTTAATAGACTCCGAACCAAAGTTGCAGAATTGACAGCACCAGATATTTTGGAACATTACATGAAACTTGAAAAAGGTATGTTTTTAACCGGAACAATAAGGGAAGAGTTCTTTAAGGATTACAACACAGAAATTCAGAGATTATCAGAAAAGTACAATGGAGATAAAGATAATATATTGGATTTCCTTTATGCAAGTGACTGCGATGGAGAGATGGATGTGGAACATTGTAAATCTATCCATGATGTTATTAAAGACTATGACGATGATATCTGCTATGGATATTGCGGTAGGCCAGATTGTGCAATGTTTGGGGATTTTAAAGAGCTTGTAAAAGACTGCATTGATACAAATACTCCGATGGAATGGAGTTAGTGTTAATCACTAAAACTGACATTTGGAGGTTGAAATGAAAAAAATAAAAGAGTTCATGTGTGGCTTGTTCGGACATTGTTTCCGGGAACCATCAAGCAGTGAATACAATTCAAAAACGCATAAGATAACGGTATCACAGACATGTAGCCGATGTGGGAAAAAGTTTTCCTTCACCGCGCATGAATCGAAGTTTGGTCTGTGAAATTAGCATTTCCGGGAGAAACGGAGGAAGGAAATAAGATGAAAATTATTTTTGATAGCCATGAGCAGAAAGAAAGATTTTTGAAGTCGTTGTGTGAGTTGGACACGATTGCTTTTTGCCCGGGTAGATTTGACCTTGAAGAAACAGGAGAAAAATGTAGCATGCCAGAGTGTTGCAGGGAGTGTTGGGAAAACGCGGCGGAATTCGTTGTTAAGGAAAATTGACATTTGGTGGAGGAAATAATTGAATACAGAAACACAGTTCTACAAGGGCATACAGCTTAAATTAATAGAACGAAATTACGGCACCAGGAAGGCTAAGCGATATACGCTCAACGGCACTAATCAGAATGTATGGATACCTAATAAACACCTCACTGATGACGGCACTATAATCCAGGGAGAAAATATTGATTATGTGTTCAGGAAAGCCAAGAGACAGTTAGAAATAGCCGGGATAACGCAGGCTATACAAGGCATTAAACGAAGGACTCGGAACCAATAGAAAATTAGCACTTCTCCAGGCCAATCCTGCGGGGAGGTATGGTTTTCGCAGGATTAGGCTGGACATTTTGGAAGGAGGGCGAGATCGTGGAGAAATATTATTGCGACGTTTGCGGCGCAGAGACGCCGGCGGGCCACCATCCAGCATGCGAGGAGTCCGGTATGAGGCGCAGGGAGTCCAAGGCCATCCGGGCGGACAAGGCAATGGCGCTCAGGGCCAAGGCAGCCACAGCTGCGGAGGCGCTGCGAGAACCGCCGCCGGATACCTGGTCTGCTATAATGCCGGCGTACTGCTATACGGTGTTGTGTTCGGATCCGGAGTTGCGGGAGCCGTCAGAAGGGGTGAACCAATGGAAATTGTAAGACCGATAGATGTACATAAGGAGTGTAGACGGTGCGGAAAGAGGTATTCAATGAGTGAGGAGCGTTGCACATGCGGTGGATGGTTGTATGTAACATGGCTCTGCAGGAGTACATATCCGCATAAGACGGGAGGTGATACCAATGGACAAGGAGGTGCTGATTCAGCATTGCGAGATGAAAGCGGAGATTAAGGATATCCGGTGCCGGAAGGAGAAGCTAGAGAAGGAGATTGGGCGCTTGGGCATCGTGTCGGATACGGTGAAGGGAACCCGGCTGGATGGGACATATGGTAGCATTAAGATCACGGGATACCCCAGGCCGGAGTATTACCGGAAGAAGGCAGCGATTGAACGTCACAAGAAGCTGCTAGAGGAAAAAGAAGCGGAGCTGTTGGAGCTTACGGCTCAGGCGGAAGAATACATCGAGGGGATATCCAAGAGCGAATTGCGGACTATGTTTCGCTTGTATTACATAGACGGTCTGCCGTGGTGGAAGGTGGCGCAGGCAATGAACCGGTTGTTTCCGAAGCGGCGGGTGAAGTTTACGGAGGACAGTTGTCGGATGAGAAATAATAGATTTTTTGAGGGAATTTAAAAATGTTCGGCCATGTTCACTTGAAAAGTGCTAATATGCTATCATGCGGAAGCCGGACAGAAACAAAGGCTTCCGCGCCCCCAACCTCCCCATAAGACACGGCCGCCGGGTGCAACAGCCCGCCGGCTGACTTGTACCTGGTTCCTCCCCCTGACATTTCCAGGTACACGCCCGGGAGACCGGGCATAATGCGGGATGGAGCAGTCTGGCAGCTCGCCAGGTTCATACCCTGGAGGCCGGCGGTTCAAATCCGTCTCCCGCGATTGGTTACTTTTTCATGGCATTCTCCTCCCAGGAGGCCCCTGCTGTTATGGTGGGGGCTTTTCTTTTGCCAATTTTTGAGGTATGATGAAAGAAAAGGCAAGGTGATAAGCATGAAAGAAAAACCTGATAAGCTATATAAATACAAGGCTATTAATGAACATATAGAATATCTATTAGATATTCTATATAATAAAAGGTTATATTTAGCAACTGTAAAAGAGCTGAATGATCCGATGGAAGAAACTGGGAATGTATATTTTTCATATGCAGGTTCTGGCTATTATGCGAATACCCACAAACTGTCTGGTGTACATGAAGAAATGCTTTCAAAATACAGGGTATTGTCTTTAGCTGAAGAAAAAAACAACTGGGTGATGTGGTCACATTATGCAAATTGTTTTAACGGTGTTTGCTTTGAATTTGTAACATCTGGCGTTTTAAAAGATGTAAGAAAAATGTGCTATGTTAAAAAGCGGGAAGAGCTTTTTGTTGAGAGTGATGATGCATTGGAAGAGATATTATATCAAAAATCGAGTGGTTGGAGATATGAAAAAGAGTGGAGAATCTCTACAATAGGTAATAAGCCTTTTTTAGACCTACAGGCTGGAGATCTGCAATGCTTATATGTAGGTTATAGGGTTCAACCTAATATTAGGCGGTGCTTGAAAGATATATGCTATAGTGTGGGGGTGGATTTCAGAATAGCTTATATAAATCCATATAAAGACAAGGTTGAATTTAAAACGGTGGAGCAATATAATACCATATTAGAACAAATAGAGGGATAGCTTCGGCTGTCTCTTTTTCTATACCCAAAACAGCCAGATTGGAAGGTGAGGTGATTGGCTAACAATGAAAACTTAAACGGACATGGATTTCACGAACGAACAGCGAGTGAACAGCGAGAAATTGCCATTATGGGCGGCAAGGCATCTGGAAGGGCCAGGCGCAGGAAAGCCGCCATGAGAGATACAATGAACAGGCTCTTGACTATGAAAGTGGAGGTCGAGGGCCTGTCTGATATATTGATGGCTGATGGGGGCGAGAGCACTTACGAGGAGATCATCACCATGGCCATGATCGAGAAGGCCATGCGTGGAGATGTCAAGGCGTATCTGGCCATCAAGGATGTATTGGGCCAGACCTCAAAGTCTGATGTGGATCTGGAAGAGCAGCAGCTGCGGATGGCAGCCACCAAGGCCAACATGGGAGTTGATGGCGAGGAGCAGGAGGATGATGGATTTTTAGAAGCGTTGAAAGGCTCTATTGAAAATGACTGGGCAGATGAGGATGAGGAGGGATGGTCCGATGAAGATGAGGAAGAAACGACCGATATTTAAGTTCAAGCCATTTTCTAAGAAGCAGCGCAAGGTACTTAACTGGTGGATGGATAACAGTCCGGTCAAGGATTATGACGGCATAATCGCAGATGGGGCCATCCGATCTGGCAAGACGGTGGCAATGTCCCTGGCGTTTGTTTTCTGGGCAATGGCTTCATACAATGGGCAGAACTTCATTATGGCCGGTAAGACGATCAGTTCTTTCCAGCGCAACGTGCTTACAAACTTGAAGGTTATGCTGCGGAGCCGCGGTTATCGGTGCGTGCACCATCTGTCCGGCGAGACACCCAACATGCTGGAGGTCACACGAAACGGGATCACGAATTACTTCCACATTTTTGGAGGTAAGGACGAGGGCTCCCAAGAGCTGGTACAAGGTATAACGGCTGCCGGAGCCTTTTTTGATGAAGTTGCTTTGATGCCGGAGAGTTTTGTCAACCAGGCTACCGGCCGCTGTTCCATTGACGGATCAAAGTTCTGGTTCAACTGCAATCCGGCTGGCCCAATGCACTGGTTTAAGATTGGATGGATTGATAAAGCAATAGGATTCATTGGTAGAAGGCGGGCAAGAGAACTGCAGGAGAAGGGCCAGGAAATTAAGCGTTTGCTATACCTGCATTTCGAGATGGACGACAATCTATCGCTATCAGAAGAAATCAAGAAGAGATATCGGAGCATGTACACTGGTGTCTTTTTTTTACGATACATAAAAGGGCTCTGGGCGGTTGCCGAGGGCCTTATTTATACCATGTTCACAGAGGCGAACATCTATAATGATGAGACACGGCCCAAGGGTTTGGAGTATCTGAGTGTCCGGACCATTGCACTGGACTACGGGACTACGAACCCATGCGTGTACCTGGATATCTATGACGATGGAGATGTCATCTGGGTGGACCGGGAATATCGTTGGGACAGCCACGTGGAAAAGACGCAGAAAACGGATAGTCAGTATGCCGACGATATGGAGGACTTCATGGGAAGTAATCCTGATCTGATGGCTGACATCATAGCGGATCCATCGGCGGCCAGTTTCATCACCGAACTGCGTGGGCGTGGATATGTTGTAAAGCCGGCGGACAACGATGTGGATGATGGGATCCGGGCTGTGTCCTCAATGTTCTATCGAGATAAAATCCGGGTGCATGAGCGGTGCACAGGTCTGATCACGGAGTTGAGGTCCTATGTCTGGGATGATAAAGCCAAGGAGCATGGCGAGGAGAAGCCCGTGAAGCAGCTGGACCATGGACCGGATGCCCTTAGGTACTATGTGTATACAAAAATTCCTGAATGGAGAAGGGGTAAATGATGGAGTACATAATCTGCAAGTGGATGGAAACACAAGGGATTCCGGTATGGGCATATCCGGCAACGGTAGTGGTGGCTAGTGTAGTTGGAGGAGTTGCGAAATTTATTGCTCACATCAGGAAGGAGAAGTAATTCATGTCAAAACGCAGAAATTCCCGCCGTGTGCGGGCAGAGACGAAACAGGCGCCCGTCACCACGATGGACGCCTTTTCCAATCCCATAGCACGTCTGGGTTATGGGACCCAGGATCTTATGCAGGCCACACAATACCCGCTGACCCGCATGACCCAGAATTACCAGCTGCTTACCAGCCTGTACCGGGACAACTGGATCGTTCAGAATATCATATCCACCATCCCGGAAGATATGGTGCGCAAATGGTACACGCTGCAGAGCAATGTGGCGCCGGAGTATGTGGACGCCATGCGGCGCCTGGAACGGAGGACGCATTTGCGCAAGTCGATATTGACGGGAATGTACTGGGGCCGGCTATACGGCGGTGCGGCAGGGATAATCATGGTTCGCGGTCAGGATAATCTGTCGCAGCCGCTGGACCTGGATCTGGTTCTGCCAGGCACATTTCTGGGGCTTCAGATCCTGGACCGGTGGAGCGGGATTTATCCAGAACTGGGGTTGGTGATGGATCCCGCGGATCCTGACTTTGGGCTGCCAGAGTATTATACAATTCGAGACGAGGATAGCGGCACACTTGTGTCCATGGTCCACCATAGCCGGGTCCTGCGCTTTACCGGTCGCGAGCTGCCATATTATGAGCAGGTGGCGGAGTTATACTGGGGAGAATCGGAGCTGGAAGCGATTTACAACGAGCTGATCAAGCGCGACAATGTATCTTCCAACATTGCGGCCTTGACATTCCGGGCCAATGTCAACTACCTGGAGACGGATGGACTGGACCAGATGCTGGCCACCACCAATGCGGAGGCTCAGCGGCGGTTCTGGCAGACATTGCAGGCCCAGAGCGCCATTGAGAGCAATTTCGGTACCCGTCTGGTCAACAAGGGGGATGTCATGCACAATACACAGTATACCTTTACCGGTCTGCCGGAAGTATATGACCGGGTGATGATGGATGTGGCCGGCGCGGCGCGCACGCCTGTCACCAAGTTGTTCGGACGATCTCCCGCCGGTATGAATGCAACCGGTGAGAGTGACATGAACAACTACTACGATTACATAGATGGTTTGCGGGAGAACCAGCTGCGGCCAATCATGGAGCGATTGTTACCGATCATGGCCCTGTCGGCCTGGGGCGTGGTGCCGGATGATCTGGACATTGACTTCCCGCCGCTTCAGACGCCGGATTCCAGCGAGGTGGCGGATATCGCGGAGAAAAAGACTCAGGCGATACTGTCCACGTACCAGAGCGATCTGATAGACGCGGCCACAGCCCAGAAGGAACTGAAAGCCCTTGGGGACGAGACGGGGATGTACAACACAATTTCCGACGAGGCGATTGAAGCAGCCAAGGGCAAGACCTACTCGGATTATAAGGCTATGCAGGACCCGATGGCCGGAATTTTCGGCCTGCCTGCAGGCGGTGCGGAGGGGGATGAGTAATGCCAAAGCTGATCAGACCCCCAGACAAAAATGACGCGACGGCTTTTCTGCGCATGCTGTTCCTGCGTACTGAGCAGCGTTTGCTGGCGGAGATCCGGAGAAAGCGCAGCCAGGGCTATGTGGACTATGCGGGGGTAGCAGCGCTCAAACGCACCAGGCAGATCCTTCAGGACATGGTGGATGAAAGCTGGGCCTATGTTCCCACGATGATCGAGACGATCTTCTACCGGTCCGAGGCAGCGGCCAATGGCTATGCCAATGCCGCGGGTCTGACGGCCACGCAGATCAGTGTGGTGGAGCAGCTGTCCAACAATCTGCTGGGAGACATCGTGGAGGCTGCGGAGACGGCCCAGAAAAGCATAGAGACAGTATTTCGGGTTGCCAGGCAGGAGGAAGGTGCGCTTCGGAAAGCAGCCCTGCAGGCGGTAGCAGAACAGGAGGCCATCGGAGGCGGTGCCAGGCAAGCTGCGGCCAGCATGGCGATGGAGTTGCAGCAGGAGGGCGTTACAGCATTTGTGGACAAGGCCGGCCGGCGCTGGTCGCTTCAGGACTATTGCAACATGGCTACCCGGACCACAGCACGCCAGGCCGAGGTATCTGCCATCCTGACCGCGGATCCGGAGCACGATCTGTATAAGATTGTGAAGATCGGCAGCACCTGCCCGATATGCGCCCCGCTGGAAGGTCGGGTATACAGCAGGTCCGGGACCAACCCGGATTATCCTCCACTGGCCAAGGCGTTTGGAAAGATCGATCCGGCTGGAGGGGATGACCTGACAAATACCTATCTCAATATCCATCCGAACTGTCTGCACTCCATTGTCAAATACACGACGATGGGAAAGACGGAAAAGCAGATCCAGAGGGATAAGGATTTCTCCAGCTTTGAAAAAAATCCTATTACAGTGGATCCGAGGACGAAAAAGCAACGGGAGGCTTATCAGGAAAAGATCCGAAATCGGCAACGGCTGCTGCGGGATTATAAGCAATACCAGGAATACCGGAGCCTGTTTGGAAATGAGGTGCCAAAAGACTTTGAAAAGTTCCGTGAATTGAAGTATAATGGTGGTGATAAGTTTGAACTATTCCGTCAGCAAGTGCTGAATAAGAAAAAAACGGATGAGTTTCTGATTCAACTTCATAGTGGAGGTATAAATACCACCGTTAAAAAGGTAAAGCAGCAGGAGCATGTGCTGGGAACTAAGAAGTGGAAGCAGAGAGTAAAGGCTGATCTGATCTCTAAAGGAACCGCACCAGACATGTTTTATAAAGATGTTGATACGCAGGAATTGGTAAATCGTTTCGCAGGGACAGGAACCTTAAAATTTCAAAAGGGGCAACAATATCCAGTTGAATATATTACAGTAGACAGGATAATCGGAAAACGATTTAATTCAGGAACGGGCAAGTATGAGAATACGCGGCGATTTGCAATTCGCTATTCTTCAAAAGGAGTACATTTGCATCCGGTCAAGGAGGTGTAGATATGCGATACAAAGCAAATATAACCCCAAGGCTTAGGGAGATTTTTGAAAAGGGGGAGAAGGGTGAATTTTTCGATCTGATATTGAAAGATGGAAGAAGGGTCACTTGCAAATTAGACTGTTTGACATATGCGAATAAGTCAGACGATGATGATACAGATATTATGGTGGCCTCAGTGGATTACCGCGGAGGAGGAGGCGAGCTATTCGCTGAAGAGGATATTGAAAAAGTGATTTAATACCACTGATTTGTCATCGGTGGTATTTTTATTGCGATATCGCAACAGGAAGGAACATGAAAATGCTTGCATATTATGGCTATACCATAAGCCCCAACCAATTAGAGACGGTTGAGGGCTTTTTAATTTGCCGCAATGTGCCCATAGCCAGGACCGGAGAGATGGAATACCTGGAGAGTGAGCTGCGGCCCGATGGAGACAGTTCCAAGATGGTGAAGGTCTGCCGATCCCCAGATGAGGTGTTTTCGGAGGCTGCGTTGTCCAGCTTCGAGGGTAAGCCAATCACTGATGAGCACCCGCCGGAGCTTCTGACCCCGGATACATACAGCCAGTACGCCAGGGGCCATGCTCAAAATGTCCGCAAGGGTGAGGGTGAATGGGAAGGGCATGTAATTGCGGATCTCCACATTCAGGATGAGGAGCTGATACAGGCGGTACAGAATGGAAAGCGGGAGATCAGCTGCGGTTATGAGTGCAGCTATACGGAAAACGAAGATGGAACCTATTCGCAGCATGAGATCCGGGGGAATCATATCGCCGTGGTGACGCGGGGACGGGCCGGAAAGCATGTTGCGATTTTAGATTCGAGCAAAAAGGTTGAGGCCGTGAAGCGGCCGGAAAGGAATGAAACGATGAGGAAAAACAGCTTATTTTTCAAACTGTTCGCTCGGGCGGCTAAAGACGCCTCCCCGGAGGAACTGGAGACAATGGCGGCGGATGCTGCCGCTGCGCTGGATGAGGATCCGGGCAAGACAGAGCCTGCCGCTCCGGCTGCGCAGGACCCAGCCAAAGAAGAAACCAGGGATACCGCCAGCCTTGACAGCAAGCTGGACATGATCCTGGAACTGCTGGGGAAGAAGGAAGAAACACCTGGAGCGGATACGGATCCGCTGGACAGCCTGGTGAAAAAACTGACAGGGGAAGAGGCTGAACCGGATGTGCCTGCTGCAGAAGCCAAGGTGGTTCCTGCTGAGGAGCTGGATAAATCGGCATGCGCCGCAGACCGCGCGGTCATGGCGGCCGTGATCAAGCAGCTGCGGCCGGTGATTGCGGGTATCAAGGACACAGCCACGAAAAAGGCGGTTACGGACTCACTGGTGGAATGTCTGACCGACAAGGACAAGGTCAGCGATATCGCGAAGATCGCCCAGGCCACGCAGAAGAACGCGGCGAAGATGGCCGATCAGAAACCACAGGCGGATTTGGAATCCTACCAGGCAGCATATGACGCAATGAACCCGCACAAGAATGGAGGTACGAAATAATGAGAGGACAGGTTATCGGAAAGAACATGGCACATGGATATGCAGGAGATTACGCCAGGCAGCCGGATATGATTGTGGATACACATCCTCTTGGCGGAGCGGCTGCGGTGCAGTTCGGCACGCCTTTGGTATATGACAGTAATGGTAATGTGACAGCTTTTGGGGCAGACAGCACGGCGGCTGATTTTGTTGGAATCGCCTCCCGTGAGTTTAAAAGCGCCACATCTTATCTATCCCAGTCGGCCGGGGAATATCGGTCCAATGAAGCGGTCAGCGTGTTTAAACGTGGCTGCATCAATGTGCTGTGCAAGGTAGGGGCGCCGAAGTTGGGTGGAAAAGTGTATGTCCGGATCGTGGCGAACGAGACCATTCCCACAGGCGTTGTCGGAGGATTTGAGGCGGCGGCCGATGAAGGAAAGACAGTGGAGCTTACAAATTGCCAGTGGCGCGGAGAAAAGGACGCCAACGGCGTCGCTGAGATCAGGATTCTGTCCTGCAACAGAGCATAAGGAGGTAAACAGATTATGAAATTTCAGAACATGGGAACATTTGACGGGGGTACGGTGGTATCCTCCCCGGCCAGCGCTGCGGTACCCCAGCGGTTCCAGACCATGGATGCAGCGGCTATTGCCAACGGTGGAGCCTTTTTAAGCTCTGAGCTGGAGAAACGGGACAATACGATCCGTCAGCCGCTGACCAGCTTTACCTATGGCCGGGATATTCCGGTGAGAGTTGGCGGAGGATGGGCTGAGTTTGTGAGCGCCATGAACGTTGATTACGGCGTGACCGGCGGAAGCGAGGACGGCCCTGTACATGCCGGCGGCGCCAATGGAATCCCCATGGTGCAGGCCAATTTTGATAAAGGTCTGTTCAAGACTCACGTCTTTTCGGTTGGTATGCGGATTATGTGGGTGGACATGCAGCGCGAGAAGCTGACCGGCCGCAGTCTTGAAAGTATCCTGCGGGATGGGATCCGCACGACCTATGACAAGCATATGGACGCGAACACCTATGTGGGAATCAAGCGGTACGGATCCACAGGGCTGATCAATAACCCTAACGTGGTGACGGCAAATGCCACGGGTACCGGGGCGGAAAGCTCTACGAAGTTTAAGGACAAGACTCCGGATCAGATCCTTCAGGATATCAATGACGCGATTCTGGCTGTATGGGCTGAGGCGGAATATGACCGGGACGCAGTTCCGAACCACATCATCATGCCCTACGAGCAGATCAATTACCTGGCGACCACCAAGGTGACAGAGCTGGCTGAAAAGACGATCCTTCAGTTCCTTCTGGACAACAACGTAGCCAAGACCAACGGCAGCGACCTGTATATTGGCGGATGCTCCTGGTGTAAAGGAGCGGGAGCCGGCAGCACGGACCGCATGGTGGTGTATCTCAACAAAGAGCGTTACCTTGCAATGGACGAGCTGGCGCCGCTCAGCCGGGCCATGACGCAGCCGAACGCTGAGAATGTGTGCTATGATACAGCGTTTATGGCCAACATTTCCGAGGTGCAGATATACTATGAGAACATCATGCGCTATGTGGATGGAATCTAAGGAGGGCAGCTATGTTTATTAGCAGTAAAAAGTGTTTTGAGATCCGCGAGGGAGACCAGAAGCTGGTCATCCCCCGCAATTTCATCGGTGAGATTCCTGATTGGGCGGCAGGCCATTGGCTGGTGCAGGCCGCAATTCGTGATGGATCCATTGCCACGCCGGACAGCACCGCAGACCTGGCCCTGGAGGCCGCTGATCAGAAGGCGGAAGAAAAGGCCGAAGAGTATGATACGCGGCCGGATGACGGAGGTCGCGCAACGAACGAGGAGGAAACCGGAAAAAGATCCCATAAGCAGTCTGAGGGAACTGAAAAAAAGTAAGGAGGGGCCGGTATGGAAGGATGGCAGTTTAACGGAGTGCTTCAGGCAGCGGCCAATATGCCTGTACAGGGAGAGCGCGGGACATATACCAGGCAGATGTTTGCGGGGGATTTCCCTCAGTTTTTAAAGGCCGGAAAGGAGCCGCGGGAGTGCCTGGTACCGGAAGGAATATTCGAGCTCTTCGTGGAAAATGCAAACCAGTCTATCCTCCCCAGCCGGTACGGGACTATCTGGCGTTATGCCGCTGGTCTGTATGTGGCTCACTTTTGCACGCTGTACCTGAAAACCTATTCAGACGGCTCTCCCTCCGCGGCCAAGGCCGCAGCCAAAGGGCAGCAGACGGGACTTGTGAAGGAGGCAACCATGGGAGACACGACAATCAGCTACGATAACGAGGCGGTTAATGCGGCAATGGCCAAGTGGGGCAGCTGGAACGCCACACAGTACGGCCAGCAGCTGGTGACCATGGCGCGTATGATCGGAATGGGAGGCAGTTATGTTATTTGACAACCCGGTATTTGAAGGATGGTATACAGATTCCATGGATGTGTACCGGAACGTGGATGTGAGCAGTGGGAACCTGAATGGGAAGGAACGCAGGCTGGTACTGGAAAAGGTCCCCTGCCGGATCTACAGCGTGAAAAAGAATGGTCCCAGAATACGCCAGACGGCAGCAATGACCGACTCGGTTGATAAGCTGGCCTGTGACCTGTCGGTAGAGATTAAGGCCGGAGACGAGCTCCATGTGGTACGTGGAGGCATGCTGGGGGTCCAAGGGGATCCAGAACGTTATTTTGCGGACCGGCCCCATCCCTATTATGATCCGGTTGGCGGCGTGCTCTCTGGCCTGGAGCACCAGGAAGTGGCCCTGTTGACGGAAGAGATAATAAGTTGAGGTGATGACATGTCGAGTTTTGGGAGCCAGACGCGCAAGCGATTCGCTGAACTGCATAAATTGGGACAAAATGTGCCCAAGATTATGGCCGAGGTAGCGGAGGGGGCGACCATTGCCGCGGTGGAACGGGCAACGGAGCTGACGCCGCCGAATGGAGGGGCTGCCATATCAGGAACGGGTACCCGCTCGGGAGAGATGGCACAGCATTGGTCTACTGACAGCAAAACCAAGCCCATTCTGACCGGAGGGAGCGCCAGAACCACCCTGGCGAACAATGTGCAGTATGCGTCCTATGTCAACGATGGGCATCATATGGATCAGCATTTCGTTCCTGGTTTGGTGGTTGCAGATGGAATGCTGCAATGGCTCCCGAAAGGAGACTCAGAGAACGATAGTGGCGGTATTACGGTGGGAACAAAGACCAAATATGTCAAGGGCAAGTACATGAAACAGGCAGCCATTGGTCAATACAGAAAACTGGTGGAAACAGAACTTGGTAAAAGGGTAAGGGAGAGCTTTAAATGACATTTACACTTGAGAAGTTACGGGATTCCATTGCGGGTGTACTAAAAAAGAATTATCCGGATGTTCCCGTATACGGAAATCCGAACCAGCAGGGAACAAAAACGCCCTGTTTTTTTGTGTTCTTTATGCCATCTGATATGGAACGCGAGATCGGCCGCCGCACACGACGTGTAATCGGAGTGGATATCGTGTATCTGACCAGGCGTAATGATTCAAACACCTATGATCAGCTGATTACAGTTGCGGATCTGTTGGATGAAGTAATGGAGCGGGTGCCCTATACGGATGGCGTGGAATCGACGGAATTGTGGACGTCAGAGCGGGAATGGAAGATTGATGATGGGGAACTGCATTATCAGTTTACGGTCAAGGCGATCGTATCCAGCCCCAGTAATGTGCCGCCCATTGAATCGATGGAATCCTATGCAGGAAATATCAAAAATTGAAGTGAGAAAGGAAGGTAAATAAGAATGGCAGGAGGTACATGGAAAAAGCAGGATAAGAGACAGCCTGGCGTGTACATCAATGTTAGATCGGATATGAATCCGGTCACGAAACTTGGTGAAAGAGGAGTGGTTGCGATCTGCGAGCCGCTATCATGGGGACCGGAAGGGGCCATCTCTGTTCTGGGGCCGGAAGATGACTATACGCCCTTCATTGGTTATGGGAAAACAGAGACCAAGGCCCGGTTCCTTCGGGAAATTTTTAAAGGGAGTGATCGTACGGCCGGGCCGAAGCAGGTCCTTCTGTACCGTCCGTCAGGAAAGGAAGCCAGCCGGGCAACCGCCGCTTCTGACGTTATCAACGCTACGGCAAGGTATACAGGAACCCGCGGAAATGATATCCGCATTGCAATTTCGACATCAGGGGACGCTCATACAGTGCAGACCTTGGTGGGATCGGAAGTAATGGATACTCAGGAGGTGAGCGCAGCGAGTGAATTGGTTGCAAATGACTGGGTAGAATTCGGGGAAGGCAACTTGACGGAAAGTGCAGGGATCCCGTTGACAGGTGGAACCGATGGAACTGTGGATGCCTCGTCTCATGAAGCATTTTTGGCTGCCCTGGAGGGGTATATGTTTAATATCCTGATCTATGATGGAGCAGACGAGGCGATACAGACGCTCTATTTCGATTTTATCAAACGGATGAGGGAGGGGCTCGGAAGGAAATGCCAGGCTGTGATGGCTGTCACAAAATCCATGGATACCGAGGCAATTATTTCAGCAAAAAATGGTGTACGTTTGATCGATGGCTCTGTAATTACCCCGCAGCAGGCTACCTGGTGGATTGGCGGGGCCGAAGCTGGGGCCTCCTATAATGAATCACTGGTGTATGCGCAATATCCGGATGCTGTAGACGCCGAACCTGTTTTAACGTCTGCTCAGATCGATGAGGCGCTGACAGAAGGGCAGATCGTTTTCTTTCGGGAATTTGGCAGTGTGAAGGTGGTGTCAGATATTAATACACTGGTTACATATTCGGATGAAAAAAACGAGGTGTTTTCGTTTAACCAGGTGATCCGTACTGTTGATACCGTGGCGAATGATGTGTATAAGCATTTCTCGATCAATGTGATTGGCAAGGTGCAGAATGATAATGCCAGCAGAGACCTGATTAAGACCTGGATTGTCGGATACTTGAACGAAATGCAGGCAAACGGCGGGATCAGGAATTTCAGTGCAGACGATGTAAGCGTGGAAGCCGGTGAGGCCATCAATGCGGTGGTAATATCCATTGCTATCCAGCCGGTGACGGCCATTGAGAAAATATACGTTACCGTAAGCCTGACGAACGAATAGGAGGCAATTTATGAGTTTTTTACTTGAAAAGGATTCCCTGAATGGTAAAGCAGGGAAGGCGTTTGTGACGATCAACGGCAGAAATGAGGAGGTGTTCGGCCTGAAAAAGTTCCAGGCCGATGCGGAGTTCCAGGTGGCTGATTTTAATGTGGTTGGAACGAATATCACACAGAAAAAGGTAAAGGGCGTAACTATGACAGGATCGGCAACGGTTTATTATGGCACGCCCATCTTTCTGGAAATGCTTCAGGAATACTTAAAGACTGGGAGCTTGCCGTATTTCACATTCCAGATTACCAATGAAGATAAAGGTACAACTGTTGGAAAACAGGTGGTTGCTTTGTATAACGTCAAGCTGGATAAGGTTCCGATCGCTATGCTGGATGATAGCGCGGATTATCTGACAGCAGAAATTACATTTAATTATACAGGTATGGAAGTGCTGACGCCCTTCAACGCAAGGCCTGCACAATTAGGAAATTAGGAGGATATAAGAACAATGAGCAAATTAAAAGCTTTTTTACAGCCGTCAGTGGCAGGGATTACACAGGAGGTTATTGTTTCGGAACGGTTTAAGGATGAGGAGGGAAAGCCGCAGCCGTTTGTTATCCAGGCAATCAGCCAGGAGGATAATGAAGCGCTGGCAGAACAGTGCAGAAAAGACCGGATTATTGATGGTATTCCGATGAAAATGCTGGATGATACGGCCTATTCCAAGCATCTTATGCTGGCATGCGTAAAGGAACCGGATCTCAAAGATAGTGAGTTGTGTCGATATTATGGAGTTGTTGACCCGCTGGATGTCCTTAGTAAAATGCTCAGTATTGGAGAGTATCAGATCCTCACGAAAGAAGTAATGCAGATTAATGGTCTAAAGAGTAAGCAGGAAAGGTTAAAAGAAGCAAAAAACTCCTAGATGGAAACGACATGGATATTCAGATCGCGTACTATATGTTCGTGAACCATGGACGTTTCCCTCATGAGATAGCAGATCTACCCGAAAATGAACGGCTTCTGGTCTATCAAATGGCATTAAAAGAGATAAGCAAGCGCCCCAAAAACTAGGAGGAACCATGGGAGAAATAAGAGAAAACCTTGTACTTACGGATCAATTCAGTGCGTCGTTTTCCAAGTTCCTTGACCTGGGGAATAACATGACGGCCCAGATGGAGAGGATTGATACCAGCATCCAAACAATCGGGAAAGCTGCAAATTATGTGTCTGCATCTGGATTCGAGCGGATGGATCAGAAATTGACGCAGATTAATCAGAATATTGAGATGCTGGGGAAGGCTGCGAATTTTATCAATGCCAGTGGCTTTGACAGTCTTAATAGCACTTTGCAGCAGATCGCAGCCAATGCTTCCAGGGCAGCAGCGGCGGGACAGCAGCACGCCCAAGCGGTAAAAAGAACAGATACCGCGGCTAATCAGCTGCTGTCTACTATGAAGCGCATAGCCTCTGTGACTGCGCTGATAGCAGCAGGAAAGAAAGCTATGGGTTTGTCTGATGAGTTTGCACAGACAACAGCCCGGTTGAACTTAATGAATGATGGACTTCAGGAAACGGAAGATCTGCAACGGCTGATTTATGAGTCAGCACAGCGCTCCAGAACATCTTATACAGCCACAGCAGACGTGGTGGCAAAACTGGGACAGAGGGCCGGGCAGGCTTTTAGCAGCAATGCTGAAACAATTCAGTTTGCCGAGAATCTGAATAAACAGTTTGTCATTGCCGGTGCAAGCCAACAGGAGATCGCGTCAGCTTCCTTGCAGCTTACCCAGGCTCTGGGTTCTGGTGTATTACGTGGCGAAGAGTTGAATGCTGTATTTGAGGCTGCGCCGAATATAATACAGACGATTGCGGACTATTTGGATGTACCAATCGGAAAAATTCGTGATCTGGCAGCTGACGGACAGATTACTGCGGATATTGTTAAAGATGCTATGCTTTCCGCAACGGAAAATATCAATGAGCAGTTCGAGGACATGCCTATCACATTCTCACAGGCCTTTAGCTTGGCTACAAATCGCGCCATGATGTCAATGCAGGAAGGCTTAGGTGGTATGAATGAATTTTTAAACACAGAAGAAACTATGGGAGCGATTATGCGTCTTGCAGACATATTTTCTGTACTTGCCGAGATCGGGATGGGCGCGCTTACTGGAATCGGCGAAATGGCCTCTTTCGTGGTCAATAATTTAGACTTTATCATACCGATACTGACGGCCATTGGTATAGCGTTTGCGATTATGCATGCGCAGGCCATAGCAACTGCGCTGGCGAGTGTTGGCGGAGCATTAGCCTCGGCAGCCGCCTGGGCGGTGGCAAACTGGCCAATCCTGCTTTTGGTTGCATTGATGGCAGGAGCACTGATAGCCGCGCAGCAGTTTGGGTTCGGAATGGAAGCGGTAGGAGGGTGGGTCGGCCAGGTATTCGGAATGATATATGCAGTTGGATATAACATTTTTGCCTCGCTTTGGAACGCCATCGCGTCCTTTGCAGAATTTTTTGCAAATGTTTGGAATGATCCATTAGGAGCAACGGCAAGACTGTTTGCTGATGTATTTGACACGATTCTTGGGATCGTGGAAACTGTTGCCGGCGCGATTGATGCTCTGCTTGGAAGCGACCTGTCATCGTCAGTCTCAGGGTTCCGTGAACAGATCGGCTCATGGGTGGATGAAAACTTTGGGGAAAATGCTATCCAGATAAAAAGGATGGCTTCCCTGGATGTAAAGGATACGGCTGCGGCCGGTGGGGAAATCGGTGCTGGGTTAGGAAAGAAACTGGATAACATGAACTTCAGCCTCGATGATATTGCTGGTTCTTTGGGCGGACTGGGGGCTACGGGTTCGGGAGGCCTTGGTGACATAGGCAAGGTTGGGAGTGTCGGAAAAATCGAACAGGACGTTAATATAGCGGACGAGAACATCAAGCTACTCCGCGACCTGTCAGAACGTCAATATGTGGCAATGGTAAATCTTACTGTCCCGCAGACCAATGCAACCATCAATCAGACCGTAAATGGCGGGGGAGGATCGGACGCCAATGCCATTATGGACGCAATGACGCGGTTGCTTGCCAGGCAGCACGCGGCAGGTAGTAATATAGTCCCGACATAGGAGGTACGCATGAGAAATAAATATCGTTTTTTTGCCGATATCGGAGGGGATACGATTGAATTTCCAGTCAATCCTACGAAATATACAATATCCTACCCCACAGACCATGCGGAATACAACGTGCTGGATATAGGAGACATTATTGTGCCGAAACTGCCTTCCCTTATGGAGGTATCCTGGGAGTCGTATTTCCCAGGCCACCAGGACGACCCGCTGATACAGGGGCACAACTGGATGGAGCCTGGGGATTATGTGGAAGCTATAAAAGAGGCTATGGATAACAAGGAGATGTGTGATCTTGTGATCAGCCGCTATGACGCCGCCGGGGGAAGAATGTTCGATACTAATATCAGTGCAGTAATAACCAAGTTCGAGACCACAGAGAAAGGCGGGGAGGCGGGGGATGTCTACTACAAGATAAGCTGGTCTGAATATCGTGAGTTTGGTGCAATCCGCATCCGGCTTCCAGAGCTGGCGGGACCCGATAGACAGGTGGAGACCATTACTCTGGAGGAAGCGCCGCGGGGAGGTGAGGCCCCTGTCCTGCGGGTAGGGGCTGCAGTTATAGCCAATGGAACGTATTTTGCAAGCAGCTATGGGGATAAGCCAACGGGGACAGCCAACAACCTGGCTACTACGGTGTCCCGCATTATCCCTGACCCGTCCAGGGCCTACCCGGTACTGATTGGTGGAAATCGGGGATGGATGAAGGCGGATCAGCTGCAGGTAACGGGGTGATGGGATGGAGTATAAGCTGCTTGTATATAATATAGCCTCTCAATCAGTGTATGACTATGCGCCGATTACCGAAAAGGTCACATACACGACCAATCGGAAGTTGAGTGCTGGTGAGCTGAATTTCACATATATTCAGAAGGTGCCAGTGAACATGGCGGAAGGTGCCAAGGTACAGTTCTATGTAAATGGAAGGGGGATCTTTGAGGGATATGTATTCACGATTGAACAGGACCGGCAAGGCATAGTGGAGGTAACTGCCTATGATCAGCTAAGATACCTTAAGACGAATGAAAGCTATGCTTTCATTGGAAAGACGTTGGGTGAGATTATCCAGCAGATTGCCACGGATATGCAACTCCAAACAGGGACCTTAGAGAATACTGGTTATGTAATCCCAATGCTTACGAAAGAAGATACGCAATGTCTGGATATCATTGATTATGCCTTGGGCCTGACTCAATACAATACAGGTAAAACGTATTCACTATTCGATGATTTCGGCAAGATAAGTCTCAGGGAAGCCGGAAGCCTGCTGTGTGCCGAAATTATTGGGAACAGGAGCCTGCTGACAGATTATACATTCAAGTCGGACATTGATTCCGATACCTACAACCAGATTAAACTGGTGCGGCCAAATAAGGAGACAGGGCAGGGGGACGTCTACATATTCAATGATAGCAGCACCATTGGTAAATGGGGGCTACTACAGAAGTACGAGAAAGTGGATGAGAACCTGAATGAAGCGCAGATCAGCGAACAGGGAAATATCATGATGGCCTATTATGACCGTGTGCTCAAAGATGTGTCGGTGGACTGTATCGGCATTCCAGGACTGAGGGCCGGCGGGATGGTTACATTAAAGATTCGTGATATCCCAGAACTTCGGAGTGGCTACCGTCTCCTGTTGGACAAAGTAAAGCACAAATTTTCCAATGGAGAGCATACCATGAGCTTTGAGGCCAGAATGCTCAATTTATAAAGGAGGTTGGAGAAGCTGGAGCTCATAGATGTTATACAACAGATTGTACAGGACACAGTGCAGGCTCATGGGCCACTCACGACTGGTTATGGAACCGTGAAATCCACATCTCCTCTCACAATTTCGATCCAGACCACCAAGATGGATGTTACGGAGCCTGTGGTGGTCTTGACGGATAATGTGATGCGCAAGGAGGTAACTGTCCAGGGCGAAACTGTCATCATTAATCCTGGATTAAATCCAGGGGATAAAGTCTTGTTTCTGCGGGCAAACGCGGGACAGAATTATATTATTATTTCGAAAGCGTAGGTGATTATATGGCAACACTTCCTGAATCAGCGGATTATGGGATCAATGGCGCAGAGACGGCGGAGTATCCGACTAAAACATATTTAGTGAAGGATGGACGGATTTGCGGAATGGCGGATGGTCTGGAAGCTATGAGACAGGTCATAGACATTATGCTTCGAACAGAGCGTTATCAATATCAAATTTATACATCGAATTTCGGAGTGGAGTTCCAGGGTCTGATTGGAAAGGTGCCAGAGTATGTGATGAGTATGGTGAAGCGCCGTGTCACAGAGGTCCTAATGACAGATAAGCGTGTAAAGACGGCCGAGAATTTCATTTTTAGACAAGCCAATGAAACATTGGAATGCGAATTTGACGTCAGAACAGTCTACGGAACGGTAAGAACGGAGGTAGCATTGTGATTGATTTTGGAGATAAGACATACCGCAATATCCTTGCAAGGCAACTTGCCAAAGTACCGGATACCATAGACAAGCGAGAAGGGTCCATCATACAGACAGCCTTGGGGCCGGAGAGTTGGTTTTTGGAAGGATTGTATCTGGACCTGGACCGAGTTCAGAAGAACGCTTATGCCGGGACAGCTGGCGGCGTGGAGTTAGAGCTGATATGTGAGGAACGTGGGATATACAGGAAGTTCGCCACGCCCGCAGTAAAAAAGGGGATCTTTAATGTGTCGGTTCCGATTGGTTCCAGGTTTTCGACACGGGCTGGTGACAATGTTACCTATGCGGCACGGAAGGCTCTTGGAGGCACGGAAGGGGCATATGTCTATGAATTGGAGTGCGAAACAGCCGGACGTGCGGGAAATAGTTATTCCGGGCCACTCTTATCTATTGACTATATAAAGGGGCTGGCCAGCGCAGAGCTGTCCGAGCTGATTGAGGCCGGCACGGAGGATGAGGAAGATGCAGACCTAAGAGCGCGCTATTTTGCAACGTTTGAGACCGAAGCATTTGCTGGGAATATTGCCGCTTACCGGAATGAAATTTTGGGAATGAATGGCGTCGGTGCGGTCCAGGTGTATCCGGCATGGAAGGGCGGCGGAACTGTATTGTGCAGCATACTTAACGGGAATCTTGATCCAGCTGACAGCGGCCTGCTGGCTCGTGTGCAGGAAGCTATCTGCCCTCCGGAAGATGGCGGGACAGACCCATCTCGAGATGGATATGGGTTCGCGCCAATCGGTGCTGCTGTTACGATCGGGACCGCGGCGGAACTGGTGCTTAACATAGAATGTAATATCCAGTTTGGCATATCCGGCGAAAACCATCAAGAAGAGGTGGAACAGAAGATATTGGATTATGTTGCAGGGGTTAAACGTTCGTGGGGAGAGCGGGCCAAAAACAGGAAAATTAAGTACAGTGTCATTGTGTATGAAGCAAGAATTGTCGCGGCCATACTGACCCTTCCGGATGTGGTGAACGTAACGAATGTGACTATCAATGGGATTCCGGGCGATCTCGTTCTTACAGAAAGTCCAGAGCTTCAACAACTTCCAGTGTTGGGGGAGGTGACGATCCATGCCAGCTGATTTAATGCTGCTGCTCCCGCCATATTTTCAGGCGATCTACGAGTATCAGGTTTTGGTGGATGTAGAGGGGGCGGAATTGGAAACTGCGAAAAGAAGCCTCGAACAAATCAAAAAGAATCTATATGTGCAGACCTGTGATGATTCGACTCTGAGGGAGTATGAGCAGCTTTTGGGGATTGTGCGGGAGCGGGGCGCAGCGATGGAGTATAGGCGGCGGATGATTCTCAGCCGTATGAACCAGCAGCTTCCGTATTCACTGCCGAAACTGAAGGAGATCTTAGATGCAGCGTTGGGACGGCAATGGTATGAGCTGGAGATACGGTATGGAATCTATGAGCTTGAGCTGGATGTCATTGATCAGTCTTATCAGGTGCTTAAAAACATACAGGCTATGGTTGAGGAGATCATACCGGCACATTTGCGGTATATCTTTGCTGGTAGATATCCGGTTGAAATACCTGTTGATATTGCCACAATAAGCCGGCTGGAATTGATAACTGACTTCTACGCCAGATATAACCGTGAGTTCCTGTACCTGGATGGAAGCTGGACATTAGATGGGACATACTTGCTCAACGGCTATAAGGAGGCGGTAGGGCTGGATCTGTATCCGGCCAGGACAACAATCCAAAGCGTATGGCGGAGTCCGGTGACGTCCTCGTGGTCATGGGGATACGGGACTGGCGCATGGGTGGCACCTGAGACTGGAACAGATCTTCGGATTACCGGCGCTACGGCCGGGCAGCCGGCGGGAGAAGGCAGGATGGGACTGGCGTGGGCGCAGCCTGTAGCGCTGGAGATGGATTGCCAGCTGCGGGTGGAACACAATTTGTGGTATCTGGATGGGACTGCGTTTTTGGATGGAAGCAGCTTTTTGGATGCGGAAATATATGAATATGACCTTTGAGGTCTTGAAAGGATGGTAAACACATATGGCACAAGGAGTAATCACGGAGATCGGACGTAAGAAACTGTGCAGGGCCCACTCGGGTGATCAGACATTACCTGCGATCACGCAGATGGCTTTCGGCAGCGGAGGCGTGAACGCGGATGGAAATGTAATCGAGACAACCGGGGCGGAGACAGCGTTGAAAACGGAGCTGCTGAAAAAGGATGTTGACGGCCACAGCTATACCAATGAGAAGGAGACAACCTGCCGCTATACGGTGCGGCTTTCCAAGGCGGAGTTGGCGAACCAGAACATTTCCGAGCAGGGGCTGTTCGACGCGGATGGGGATCTGGTTGCCTACAAGACGTTTCTTCCCAAGGGCAAGGACGACGATATGGAGTTTATATTTGACATGGATGAAATATTTTAAGGAGGCGCGGAGATGGCGAATTTTCCGATTACAGAAAAGCCGCAGTTTGCGGATACCATGGAGCAGATCACGGCTCAGGACAGAGCTGCGCCGGACACGTTCAACCCGCGGTATCAGACCCTGCTGGACAATGATAATTATCTGCGGGAGCAGGTGGCGCGTCAGGATCGCACGACTGTGGTCACCCTGCCGGCGGCCGGCTGGTCCGCTGCGGCCCCGTATACCCAGCGGGTGGCGGTGCCCGGGATCCTGGCGACCGACAACCCGGAGCTACACCCGTACACACCGAAGGATCTGGCTGCGGAAGAGTTGAAGCTGCGGCAGAAATTCACGGGGATGATTACGGATGGGGATACTGAGGACGGATATGCGACGTTCTACTGCGGTGTCAAGAAGCCGACGGCTGATTTTCCTGTACTTCTGAAAGGGGTGAGCGCGAGTGAGTAAGATGATTATCAACGGAAGCGGCGCCGGCGGGACCGGATCGGATGAATGCACGGCCAGGCTGTCAGATATCCCCGCGGGACTGAAAGCTGTGACGGCCGACAGCAACGACGAGGCCGGAGTGGGTACGATGACCATGACCGGCAATGCCCAGGCCGCACATGTACTGGCCGGGGAGACGTTCTACACCAATAACTACAAGACCAAGCTGATCGGAACCATGACGGTCAACAGCCTGCTGTCTTTTAGCGTTGCCGCCTATTCAGGACGCCGCGTATTGGCGAAATGGCAGAATCCGAATCAGGCGGCAGGGAAACCATTCAGCGGCGTGATCATCCGGTATTCCACCAGCGGATATCCTGGGACAACCGGCGGGACACAGATTTACAAGGGGGCCGGGAATAACACGGCGGCCGGAGCCTGGTCGCAGGCGTACCTTGACATGCCGTCCCTTAACACAACCTATTATTTTAGCTGTTA
>NZ_CABJCG010000014.1 GCF_902364025.1 Enterocloster lavalensis | reverse complement strand
CGCCCAACCCGACAAATCCGCCCGCCCCCGTCAGGCGCGCCGGGCCGCCGCGCCGTACCGCCTCGCCGCGCCGCCCTGCAACCGACAAATCAAACCTGAATTGAAGCCGCGAATTCATCTAAACTATGGTAAACTAAAATCAGCACGCTGTCGCAGGACGGCAGGAGAAGGAGGGGATTCTCTTATGAACTATGTCTGTGCGGATATTCACGGAAGATGGGACAAATACCAGGCTATGCTGGAGGATTTGAACCTGGGGGAGGATGATAAACTTTATATCCTTGGGGATGTGATCGACCGGGGAGAGGACGGAATCCGCATTTTACAGGATATCATGAAACGTGGGAATATTTTCCTTTTTATCGGGAATCATGAACTGTTTCTGTACTACTGCATACAGTGCGACGATGAGGAATGGACGGAGAGCTGGATGAGAAACGGCGGAAGGCCCACGGCGCAGCGCTTTTTGGAGCTGGATGACGGGGAGCAGGACGCAATTTTGCGCTTAATCGCCGATTCCTACGTTGCCATTCCCGACCTCAACGTGGAGGGGAAGCATTACTACCTGGTGCACGCTTACCCGGACCTGCGCTACACGGACCGGCCGGTGCGGGTGAGGGACATGGGTGGGGATGATTTGGAGCTGCTGTATAACATGGTCTGGCGGCGGGTCTCGGATGAACAGTGGAAGGAAGATGAAATCCTGAAAAAAATCCGGGAGATGGGGCGGAACGTCCTGATCGGCCACACCATCACCACCTATTTTTGCAGCGCCAGCTGCGGCAAAGATGGACGGGCCAGAATCTTCCGGGATCCGTATTTCACCGGTCTGGACTGCGGCTGTGCCATAAGCGGGGACCAGGCCTGCCTGGGCGTCCTGCGGCTGGAGGATGAGAAGGAGTTTTACTATTAGGCCGTAACAAAATTCAAACTGAAAAAAGATGGGAGAGCACCGGAAATGGCGCTCTCCCTTCACGATTTTATCCGGCGTTCTCCGCCGCGAACTGGCTGTTGTACAGTGCGGCGTAGTAGCCGCCCTTAGCCAGCAGTTCCTTGTGGTTTCCAACTTCCTTGATGTCCCCGTGCTCCATGTAGACGATCAGCTGCGCGTCCTTGATGGTGGATAAGCGGTGGGCGATGACAAAGCTGGTCCTGCCTTCCATGAGCTTGTTCATGGCCTTCTGGATCGCCACCTCGGTTCTGGTGTCCACGGAGGAGGTCGCCTCGTCGAGAATCAGGATTTCCGGATCCGACAGGAAGGCCCGGGCGATGGTCAGAAGCTGCCGCTGCCCCTGGGCGATGTTGGAAGCGCCCTCGTGGAGCTGCATGTCGTAGCCGCCGGGCATAGCCATGATAAATCCGTGGGCGTGGGCGGCCTTGGCGGCCTGCACCACCTCCTCGTCGCTGGCGTCAAGCTTACCGTAGCGGATATTGTCCCGGATGGCGCCGGAGAACAGCCAGGTGTCCTGCAATACCATTCCGATCATGGAGCGGAGGGATTCGCGGTTCATGTCCCGCACGTCGATACCGTCTATGGTGATGCTTCCGCCCTTCACGTCGTAAAAACGCAGAATCAGATTGACCAGCGTGGTTTTACCGGCTCCGGTGGGCCCCACAATGGCGATCTTGTCTCCGGAACCCACATGGAGATCCAGGTCATGGATCAGCAGGCGGTCGTCGGAGTATCCGAACTGTACATGGTTGAAGTCCACATTTCCCTCAGGCTTTTTGGGGAATTTCTGTGCCTGGACCTCGGGCACCTCCTCCTTGGCATCCAGGAATTCAAAGACTCTCTGGGCCGCCGCCATGGTCGCCTGCATGATGTTGGCGATGTTGGAAATCTGGTTGATGGGCTGGGAAAACTGGCGCAGATACTGGATAAAGGACTGGATCATGCCGATGGAGAGCCTGCCGTTTATGCAGAGCCACCCGCTGACCACCGCCACGCCCACATAGCCGATGTTGGTCAGCGCCTGGGTCAGCGGCATGATAATGCTGGATGAAAACTGCGCCCGCCAGCCGTTGGTGTAGAGCCGCTCGTTGATCTCCTCAAAATTTGTGATGATATCCTCCTCCTTGCCGAAGGCGGCGATCACGTTCTGGCCGTTGTACATTTCCTCCACATACCCGGTGAGTTCGCCCAGGGCGGACTGCTGTCCCTGGAAATATTTCTGGGAATGTTTTACAACTTTCATGCTCACAAATCCGCAGAGCGGGATCACGCAGACGCCGATCAGGGTCAGGATGGGGCTGACTACCAGCATCATCACGAAAATGAAGATCATGGTGCATACGGCCGTGATCACCTGGCTGATGCTCTGCTGGAGGGAGGTGTCGATGGTGTCCACGTCGTTGGTGACGCGGCTTAACACATCGCCGAAGGTATTTCCGTCAAAGTAAGCCAGGGGCAGACGGCGGATCTTTTTGTCCACCGCCATACGCAGGTCGTGCATGGTGCGCTCCGCCACACCAGCAACGATAAACTGTCCGGAGTAGTTGAACAGAAAGGCCAGCAAATAGACGCAGCCCAGCTGCAGCAGCACGGTGAGAAAGACCTCAAAGCCCTGGAGCGCCCCGGTTTTGTCCACTACCACCGCCACCAGGGCGTCCATGGCCCGGCCGAGGGTATAGGGGCCCTGGGTCGTAAACACGGCTCCCAGAACCAGGCAGACTACCATGAGGACGATCCGCACACGGTAGGGTTTCATAAAGGAAAACAGACGGCGCATGGTGCCTTTGGTGTTGATCGGCTTCGCCGTTTTTCCGACATTCATGTATTTCATGCGCTCATCTCCTCCTCTGACAACTGGCTGCGGACAATTTCCTGGTAGGTCTCGCAGGTCTTAAGCAGCTCCCTGTGGGTGCCCATCCCCATGACCTTACCCTCATCCATCACAATAATCCGGTCCGCGTTCATGATGGTGCTGACGCGCTGGGCCACGATCACCACCGTGGCGGCCCCGGTTTCCTTTGCCAGAGCCTGGCGCAGCGCAGAGTCCGTCTTGAAATCCAGGGCGGAAAAGCTGTCGTCGAACACATAGATTTCGGGCTTTCGGACAATGGCCCTGGCGATGGCCAGGCGCTGCCGCTGTCCGCCGGAGACGTTGCTGCCGCCCTGGGCGATGGGCGAGTCAAACCCATCGGGCTTATCCTCGATAAAATCCGTGGACTGGGCGATGGCGGCCGCCTCCCGCACCCGTTCGTCGTTTGCCGAGTCGTCCCCGAAACGGATATTTTCCGCAATCGTTCCCTTGAACAGCAGGGCCTTCTGGGGCACGTAGCCGATTTTTCTCCTCAGGTCCTTCAGATCGTAATCCTTGACATTCACCCCGTCCACCAGGACCTCGCCCTCCTGCACGTCGTAAAAACGCGGGATCAGCCCCACCAGGGCTGTTTTTCCGCTGCCCGTGCTGCCGATGACAGCCGTGGTTTCCCCAGGCTTTGCCTCAAAGCTTACATGGCTGACCGCGGGTTCCTTGGCTCCGGGGAAATAAAAGCTGACGTCACGGAAGGTCAGGAAGCCCTTCTGTCCGGCGGACTGCCTGGGCTGCTCCGGATTTTGAATGGAATTGTCCGTGTCCAGCACCTGGCAGATCCGGTCCGCGGAGGCGGCGCATCTGGGATACATGACGAAGATCATGGAGAGCATGGTCACCGACATCATGATCTGCATGACATACTGGATAATGGCCAGGATATCGCCGGGCATCACCGGCTCGGTGCGGATTCCCTGCCCGGCCCTCCAGAGCAGTCCCACCACGGTCAGGTTCAATACCAGGATCAGGGACGGCCCTAAAAGCGACATTGCGTGCATCATTTTCACGGCGTTGTTCATCAGGTCCTTGTTGGCTGTGTCAAAGCGTTTTTCCTCGTAGTCCTCGGTGCCGAAGGCGCGGATCACGCGGATTCCGGAAAGTTTTTCCCGCATGATCAGATTGATCCGGTCGATCTTGGACTGCATTTTCCGGGAGAGGGGCATGGCACGGCGGCCGATCAGGCTGATGATAAAGATCATTACCGGCATGGACACCACCAGGATACTGGACATTTTGGGATTCTTGCTGTAGGCCAGCAGAATACCCACCACGCACATGATCGGAGCGGTCAGAATGATTCGCAGGAACATGACCATAAAGTTCTGTACCTGGGTGATGTCGTTGTTGGTGCGCGTGATCAGCGAGGCGGTGGAAAATGTGTCGATCTCCGCCTGAGAAAAATACTCCACCTTTTTGAATACCTTACTTCTTACATTTTTTCCTAATCCAAGGGCGATCCTGGAAGCGAAAAAGCCGGTGGTGATGTTGCACACCATTCCGAGAATTGCGATTCCCAGCATGATCACTCCGGTGCGAAGGATATAGTTCATATCCTTTCCTGCGATCCCCTTGTTGATGATGTCCGACAGATAGGTGGGAAGCCCCAGCGTGGCCCCCACGCCCGCCGCCACGCTGACAAACACGCACAGCAGCTGCAGGCGGAACATTTTCAGCTCCGCAAATATTTTCTTCATGTTTTACCTCCTTGGTTTTACGAATACAAGCGCCGTCAGGTAACGCTGCCGGCCCGTTGCATTTATTAAAAATCTTCCGGAACAGCAGTTCAGCTTTGCAGATACCGTTCCAGACATTTTAACCCATTTAAAATCTGATCCAGGTCCTCCGGGCTCATGACGTCCTGCTCCGGGTGGCTTTCCATTTGCCGGGCCATGCGCTCGATCAGGGCGCGTCCGCTCTCCGTGAGCGCCACGTCGATGAAACGGGCGTCCCGGTCATTTTTGGACATGGCAATGTGCCCGGCTTTTTCCAGCCTCCTACAGAACATGGAGCAGTTCCCCTTGGTCACGTGCAGACTTTGGCTGAGCTGAGTCAAATTGACCGTTTTTCCGGCCGTGAAAAGGTAGTTGAGGACTCTTCCCTGTTCCGGAGTGATGCCGAAGGGACGGCATTTTTCCTCCACACGCTCCCGAACCAGCCAGTTCACCTTGCGCAGCTCCTGAAACCATTGGTCTTTAAAATTGATGTATGCCATCTGAAAACCCCCCTTGATTTTCCGGTTAGACGGATGCCCTGATAAATAGTTTATGTGTAAACTGTTATAGAATACCATTGGGGACGCGGAAAATAAAGTCTAATTTTCTTAAAAGATTCTAAAAATTTGGTAAATTGCAGCCTGAGTACAGACAGGAGAGCGTCTGCGTGCGGCGCGTGGAATCCCGTTTCGGGCCGGGGAAAATACAGATTGCCCATTGTACGGGCGCACAGTATAATGGGGATATGATGTTCGGAATGCAGGAGGAAACTGTTATGGGATTATTTGGAAAAAAGAGCTTTTTTCCCTATGTGGGGGAGATCGGAAGCGATGTGATGGAGGAGATTCGCAGGACGGTTGCGCGCACCCAGGGTATACTGGGGCTTTCCGATGGGACCGGCGGGAGAGAGACGGCGGCTGCGATCAATGAAATGGCGGACCGCATTCTGGAGAACGGCGTGCTGCCGGAGGGATTCGCGGACCTGGAAGATGCGGCCGTGTGCCTGGGCGTGCTGTTCGGACACGCGCTTTGCGTGGGGCAGCAGTGGAAATGGAAGGCGCTGGGGGAAAACGCCGGGAACGCTTCCTTCTGTGTCGTCTCGCCCGGGGATTATTTCAGCAACGCGCCGATGCCCTATTTGCTGCGGATTCTCTCCGGAAACAACCGGAACGTGGATGGAACCAACGACAATACCGTGCTGCTGCTCTACAATATGCTGGAGAATATCGACCGGAAGCCGGAAAAGCAGAAATATTTTCCAGTGGCGTGAGTCTATGGTTCAGGGTCAGGCCGCGCGGCTGCCGGTGAGGGACCAGAGCGCGGCGGCCTTTTTCCAAGGGCCTTCCCGCCGGATCCGGCTGGACAGGCGCTCGGACATGGCCACCGTGGTGAGGGTGACAAAAATTTCCAGCGCGCTGCTGATGATCCCGGCCATTGCCAGCAGGACCAGGGATATCACCAGGATTAAGGCCAGGCCGGCCAGGTAAGGGCGGTAGGGGCCAGAATTTAACCGGTAACGGACCCAGACCACCGCGGCCAGATAAATCAGCAGCAGCACGGTGGACACAAAGGCGAACACGATGTGCAGGAAGGATTTGAGGGGCATCTCATCCGGCAGGTAGGGCGTTGTGATGGCGCAGAACAGCAGGGTCAGGGCGGCGGGGATCAGCCGGGAGAACAGGGGGCGAAGGCGCACCAGGGGCCGCAGCCGCCGGTAGATCAGGTAAAAGTACAGACCCACGACGATTCCCCAGATCAGAAATGCCAGTTTTTTGTCCATGAGATTGCCGATTACGGAAAAGTTGGTGGTAAACCAGTTGTAGCCCCCGGTGAAGGCGATGGTGTAGACCGGAATAATCAGGTAAGCCAGAACTTTTATCGTCATAATATCATCCTTTGCATCAAAATACAGTCAGTATAACAGACAGATGAAAACAGAGGTTAAAAAAAGCCTGATATTTTTATAAAGTATTGATAAACAGAAATTTTAGGGAGCGGGAGAAAACTGGCGTCGGATGAGTTGGCGGCTCTGTCGGCTTAATTTGACGTTTTTATGAAAAAATGTAAAGCTGGGTGAACGTTAGACAGCGGATACTGCCTGCTTTGACAAAAAAGCGGGGTTACGAACCGGAAAATTGGCCTTCGGTGTGTTATAGTGTAAAAAGAGCGTTTTGGCGTTTCAATGATTGTGCGGGAGGAACGAGATGATATTTGTCACAGGGGATTGCCACGGGGATTACCGGAAATTGAGCAGCGCCGCGTTTCGGGAGCAGAAGGAAATGGACCGGCAGGATTTTGTGATCGTGTGCGGCGATTTCGGTTACTGGGACCGGTCCAGGCAGGAGGAGTATTGGATGGACTGGCTGGCTCAGAAGGATTTTACGCTGCTGTTTGTGGACGGCAACCATGAAAATTACGACCTGCTGGCCGAGTTTCCGGTGCAGATGTGGCACGGGGGTAAGGTGCAGATGATCCGGGAAAATGTGATCCATCTCATGCGGGGCCAGATGTTCAATCTCCAGGGCCGCAGGTTCTTCACCTTCGGCGGCGCCAGGAGCCATGATATTGTGGACGGAATTCTGGAGCCGGACGACCCGGAGCTGCGGGTCAAGGTGAAGCGGCTGGAGGGAGCGGGCGCGCTGTACCGGATCAACCACCTGACCTGGTGGAAGGAGGAAATGCCCTCGGAGCAGGAGTATGAGGAGGGGCGCAGCTGCCTGGAGCAGAACGGGTGGAAATGCGACTACATCCTGTCCCACTGCGCCCCTTCCAGCGTCCAGGCGCAGCTCTCCTGCGGCAGGTTCGACACGGACCCGCTGACCGTTTATCTGGAGGAGATCAAAAACCGCTGCGAATACCGGAAATGGTTCTTCGGGCATTACCATGAGGACGAGCTGGTGGACGACCGGCATATGGTGCTGTATCACGGGATTGAGCGGGTGCTGTAGGGCGGAAACTGGCGGCGGCCGGGAAGTGGGAGATTGGGCGGGGGACTTAGGGAAATCAATTCAGGCAGGTTCCCAAATTCGGAGCCCGCCGTTTTTAACAAGGAGGAACCATCATGGGAAAAGCGGATGAGAATATGAACGAGGAGAATTACCGGACTGCGCTGGATTTGTACCGGGAGTACCGGGGGATGAACATTACGGAGCTGGCCGACGCCTCAGGGGTGTCCCGCCAGACCGTAGGCTCCGCCTGCAAAGGCGATCTGAAGCTGGGGGAAAAGCGCCTGCGGATGCTGGCAAATGCGCTGTGCGTGGACCCGGATGATCTGGATCAGGACCTGGATCCCTTAGAGGTGCAGGACAAGGTGGTCAACATCCCGGCGGAGCTGAAGCGCTTTTCGGATAAAATCGCCCGCTGCAAGCCCAAGGATATCAGGCGAAAGATGGACAATGTGATCGCCTATCTGGATGACAACGACGAGGACGTGCACAACGTCATGACCTATCTATTGACAGCGGCCAATTCCCTGGGAAAGGTTCTGGCAGGGCATCTGGTGGCGAAGCTCTATCCGCACGCCTACTATTTTAAAGGGTACAGGCCTAAAATTGACGTGGGTTACTATGCGGTGGACGAGTCCCTTGGGGAATACCAGGCCTTTGTCCTCTTTGAGGATTGGGTCTACGATACGTTTGGGCTTGAAAACCCCCTCCAGGAATTTGACGTGCCAAACCCTGATGGCAGCGGTACGATCAAGCAGAAAAGCCTGGACTTTGCCATCCCCATCGAGTATCACGGGGACGAGGATATGGATTTTGAGTCCGCGCTTTTGAACCAGATCGTGGATTATATGTGGGAGTTTGAGGCGTGTGAAATCCGCAATCCCAAGTTAGTGTTTTTGTTTGAAGAGCTGATGGACGATATGTTCTCCTACGGGACAATCCGGGAGTATGTCTGCGAGGAATACGATCCCCTGCTGCCTTATAAGACAAAAAAGCGGGAGGAAAAATACACCCAGCTTCTGTACAAGATTCTGCAGGAGGAGGGGAGTATGGACAAGGCGGTGAAAAAGACCGCGAAGATTCTCAGCGAGATGAACACGCCGGAGGGGGAGGAGGAGGAGATATTCGGGCGGTACGGCCTGAACGACAAGGTCTAAGGGGCGGATTTAGAGGTCCCCGTCTATATACAGGAGGCGGACTGAGGCGCCCCAGCCAATATGTTGGGAGAGCGGACGGAGATTTACCCGTCTGTGTGCCGGAGCCCGGATTGACATTTGTTCATGTATACGTCGCATGACGGAAATGCCTCCCCTCCCGCGCCTCAAAAGCCGCCATTTTCAACCCCGGCCGCATTTGCGCCCAGCGCGCCCGGTCTGCTATATTGGGGGCAGGAGGTGAAACGTGTGGATAACGCGCAGAGGGAATTGAGAGAATGGCTGTGTCATGGCTGGGAGACGGGCGGAGAACAGAAGCTATGCCTGGAGATTGCCGGCGAGGCGCAGGCGGAGACGGACAAGGAACGCCGGGTGGTCCTGCGGCTGAGCGCAAAGGGAATCCCGGTCTATGAGATGGTGCAGGAAATCCCGGCGGGAGAGCGCCCGGATGAGATGCGGATGTGGCTGCGTCTGACCCAGTCGCTGGCCCGGGACTGGGAACTGCCCCGGGAGGGGGAGGAGCGTCTGCTGAACGCAGATTTTTATTTCTAGGACAGCGGAAAAGGTGGGCGGGCTGATCGCGTCAGGGACGCGGGGCCCGCTTTTTCCGGCCCGGCGCGCAGGCCCAGGTCGATCCGCACCGGTCGAACCGCCTCACCCCTGCACATCCCCATCCAAAACCACCACTTCCCGGCACTGGTTCAATTTCCCCAAACGCCTCAGACACCCGTTCACCGCGTTCTCCAGCTTTTTCGTCCGCCTCACGCCATCTTCATACCAGATGTTTTTGACAACCAGCCTTCCGGTTTTGGCCTCGGCCACCGCCTCCACCCGTCCGGCGAAGCGGCCGCCCCAGATCATGGGCAGCACGTAATGGCCGTATTTGCGTTTGGCGGCCGGGGTGTAAATCTCCCAGGTGTAGTCGAAGCCGAACAGGGCGCGGATCAGGTTGCGGTCCCACATCATGCAGTCCAAAGGCGCGATCAGCTCGCATCGCGGTTTGAAGGCTTCGCTCTGGCGGACCCGGTCCAGGAGAGGCAGGTCCCCGGCGCGGCAGTATAAAAGGTGCTTGATTCCGTCCACCGACACCTCCAGAATCTCTCCGCCCTCCAGCAGCTCCTCAAAGGCCCGGCTGCGCTGGGGCGCTTTGAGTCCCCAGCTGTTGAGCCATGCGTCGCTGGGGCGGTTCCAGAGAAGGCCCACCGCGCCGATGCGCCGTCTTATGCGCCACCTCAAATGAGCCTCATCCCCGGGCATAGGGTCCGGTGCGCTCAAAAGCGTCGTGGGCAGATGGCGTTCAGCCAGATCATAGTATTTCCTGGCCCCCTTCTTGTGGTGGATGATCAGCTCGCCGGTGGAATAGAGCTGCTCCAGCGCCGCCCGGGCGGCGTTCGTCTCCCCGTCCCAGCTCCCGCTCCAGTGGATGCAGGAATGCCAGTGAATCGTACCCGGTATGGGCAGCTCGTCGGAGCTGACGGGTCCATTTTCACGGATATAAGCTTTGGCCTGGTCCTCCAGCGCGGCCATTCCGGGAAAGCGCCGTCCATTTTCCCGGGCCGCCCTGCGGTAGCGCTCAAAATAGGGCCAGTCCTCCGCCGGGATGATGGAAATGTTCTTGTCGGGATAATCCACCAGCTTCCGGTCCTCGTACAAGAGTTCATAGAGCGTCTGCTTGGTAAAGCCCTTGACCCGGGACTGGAGCGTCAGCTCCGCATTCTTGCCGCAGGCATCCACCGGGTCGAACTGGATACACCCCGCCTGGCGCACGTAGTCCAGGGCGCCCTGCTTGCCGGTGAACCGGTATTCCCCAAGCAGGCCTTGCTTCAGCAGGATAAAATTTCTCGCTTCTTGTATCGTCATTGTGATCATGTCTGGTCTCCGCGGCCGTCGTCAGGGCTTTGACTCCGGCCCCACCGGATCATGGCCAGGATTTCCTCCTCGCTCTCCGTCTGGTCGTAGTCTCCCGTCAGTTGGCCTTCATAATGGTAAAGGATGTGGTTCTTCTGGTTTCGTTGCAGGCAACGGATCAGCTCGTCCACGCCCTGTTCCCGGGCTCTCTGTGTCTATGGTATCACGAATCGGAACAATATGAAATATGAAATGTCTGCAAGTGCACACCGGTTAAGGATGAATATGAGACTGTGCTGAAAATGTCCGGTTTTAGATACTTCAGGCATTGCCGCCGAAACCCGACAAAATCCCCCTCGATATGGAAAGTTCCATCCCGCCCACCCGCCATTTCCATCCCGCCACGCCACTTTACCGTTCCTGCGCACCTGCGCAGGCGTATCTGTTTTGCTATACTGCACATAGGAGGCCTGACCATGCCGCGGCAAAAGATGCAGAAGAGAGGAGAACGGCGATGGGTGAGAACAATCGGAACGAACTGGTAAACTGGAGGGTAAGCCCCGCAGAGGACGAGAAGACAGGCGCAGTAGGCCTGTGGATATGGGGGAGAGGCGAGGGGTTCGACGTGGCCGCCGCTCCCATCCGGGCGGTGTCGACTGTACCCGGCGGTTTCGAGGTGGAGGTGGAGGACGGGTCCATTTTCCTGGTGCTTCTGAACGAGAACGCCTGGCCCAGGGTGTTCGGGAAAGAAAAAAAGGAGTGGTACCACCTGGTTCGTAAGCTGGATTCCTTTGACCTGAAATGCTTCGCCTGTTTCTGGATGGAGGATTTATATTTGTACTCTGAGGAGGAATACCATCGAGATCAATGTATGGAATGGGCTGAGAGGAACGGGCTGGACCCCGGCGCGTGGAAGCGCATTCGGGCCATGAGGATGGCCGCTGACAGAGAGCGGGAGCCGCAGCCTTCTGCTTTGGAACCGTGGAATGAGGAAAATGCGCTGCGCATCGATCTGAGCGCGTTCTGCCGGAACTATTACCACTGTTTTCATGAAGGAAAATCAAAGGCCAGGTACGAGCACTGGGAATATCCTTCGCGGCGGCTGGAGGCCGGTAAGGAACCTTTGGTGACGATCTGCCTGAAATGGAAGGACGATGATTCGCCCAAAGGCACGGTATTCCAGCTGCAATACCGCATCCGCGGGGTGAATTGTCTGGAGATACTGGGGGCAAAGATGCTTCCGTGGGTCGAATTGCAGTGGGTGCACAGTGTGGATGAGCCTGAAATGGAACATACCCACTTCCGTTTCAGGCTCTGGGAACATGTCTACCTGTGCAACGTGGGGGAGACGCCGCTTCTGCTGACCGGGGCGGTTTCCGGGGAACCTTTAAAGCCCGGGGAGCTGCGGGAACTGAACGTGGACTTTTGCAGCTGACGGACAGGGCGCGAGGTGGAAAAAGGAGGTTGGAATGAGACACGGTGAGTCGTATTATTATTACCTGGAGGGAGCGGAGGAGGTTCCTGTTTCGGAGCTTTTGGGAAAGACAGTGACCAGCCTGGAGGTGTGGGGAGACATGGAGGAGCTGCGTTTTTTCTGCTCCGATCACACTGTATATTTAATGTACCATGAGCAGGGCTGCTGCGAATCGGTGCGGATCGAGGATATCTGCGGCGAGCTGGAATATCTGCTGGACAGTCCGATTCTGATGGCCGAGGAGGTGGCCGGGGAGAGCGGAATGGACGAGGCGTCGATGACGCACTACACCTGGACCTTCTATAAATTTGCCACCCGGAAAGGATACGTCACCCTCAGATGGCTGGGCACCAGCAACGGCTATTACGGCGAGGAGGTCTCCCTGATCCGGGTTCCGCCGGAAAATCTGACAAAGGAAGGGCTGCTGAAGGGGACGCCTTTGGACTACGATCCGGATAAGAATCCGAATACGATCCGGTGCCGGATCGATGAATATGGTGCGGAGATGGAGCTGCCCGTCTGGGTGGAACAGTATGGGTTTCCCACAATGATTACGGCGGTGGTTGATGTTGAAATCGTGGAAATTGATCCGGGCCAGGATTGGGCGGAACAGTTTAGGAAATATCTGGAAAACGTGTATCTACCCCAGGCGGCCGATCTCGTGATTGAGGACGACCGGCTGCGGGAGGAATTGAAACACCGTCTGTCGTTATGCAGCTGGAAGACGAGAGTACGGCAGTTGTGATGGGAATAAAAATATGGAAAACGGCCCCGCCGGGAGCGCAGTATCAGCTGCCCGGCGGGGCCGTTTTCCATGTATATGCGGTGAGATGGGAACCGTTCGCTTCCCGTTTATTTTTTTCCGCTCCAGCAGTAAGTGCAAAGCTTGCAGTCCGGCAGTCCGATGGACTCCACCAGGTCGTCCAGGCGGTGGAAGCGCAGGGTGGTGAAATTCAGCCGGCAGCGGATTTCCTCCACCATCTCCCGGTAATTCTGGCTGTCCGGGTTGGCGTAATCCAGCAGCACCTCGTCGGACACGTTATCCCCCTCCCGTTCCTGGATGATCCGCCGGGTGATCAGGTCCAGCTCCGAGGAGGAGCGGGAGAAGTTTAAGTAGCGGCAGCCGAACATGATGGGCGGGCAGGCCGGGCGGATGTGCACCTCCTTTGCGCCGCTCTGGTACAGAAATTCCGTGGTTTCGCCCAGCTGGGTGCCCCGCACAATGGAGTCGTCGATGAGCAGCAGGCTCTTATCGCGGATCAGCGCGTCCACGGGGATCAGCTTCATCCGGGCGATCAGGTTGCGCTGGCCCTGGCTGGTGGGCATGAAGGACCGGGGCCAGGTGGGGGTGTATTTGATGAAGGGGCGGGCAAAGGGGATTTTCGACTCGTTGGCGTAACCCACCGCGTGGGCGATGCCGGAGTCCGGGACGCCGGCTACAATGTCGGGGCGGACGTCATTTTCCTGATCCCGGCGGGCCAGGAGGCGTCCGCACTGGTAACGCATCTGCTCCACGTTGATCCCCTCGTAGGAGGAGGTGGGGTAGCCGTAGTACACCCAGAGGAAAGCGCAGATTTTCATCTCCTCCCTGGGAGGGCTGAGTATTTCCACGCGCTCCGGCGTGATGAAATCGATCTCCCCCGGCCCCAGTTCCTTTAAATCCGAGTAACCCAGATTGATATAGGCGAAGCTCTCGAAGGACACGCAGTGGGCGTTGTCCTTTTTTCCGATTACAATCGGCATTCTCCCGTAGCGGTCCCGGGAGGCGTAGATTCCCTCGGGGGTCAGGATGAGAATGCTCATGGAGCCCTCGATCTTCTCCTGGGCGTACAAAATCCCCTCTACCAGCGTGGGCTTCTGGTTGATGATGGCGGCCACCAGCTCCGTGGCGTTGATGCGGCCGTGACTCATTTCCATAAAATGGATATGGCCGTTCTCATAAGCCTCGGCCACCAGCTCGTCCATATTGTTGATTTTCCCCACCGTGGTGATGGCGTAGCTTCCCAGATGGGACTGGATCAACAGGGGCTGAGGTTCGTTGTCGGAAATGCAGCCGATGCCGAGATTTCCCTCCAGCTCCTCCAAATCCCCGTCAAATTTCGTGCGGAAGGGCGTGTTCTCGATATTGTGGATCGAGCGGGTAAAGCCCTGTTCCCCGTATACGGCCATGCCGCCCCTCTTGGTTCCAAGATGGGAGTGATAGTCCACGCCAAAAAACAGATCCAGCGTACAGCTCTGCTTCGATACAACTCCGAATATTCCACCCATTTATGATTTTCCTCGCTTCTTCGTTTTGCGGCTTCATAAAAACATGTCATATTCATCATACCATATATTAGTATTGGAGGACAATACGATTTATATATTATTTATACTTATTAATATTTATACGAAACAGTTGAGACGGCGGGGAAATTGGTGCCAAGAGCGGCGTCAAGCTCGCTTGTAAGCCGATCTTGGTGCCAATTTCCCCATCGGATGGACATCCGATGCTTCTTGACCGTCTTTTCCGGTCAAGAAGAGGAGCCGTCTCAACCGGTATGTGGCGGGGAAATTGGCGCAGAAAGCCGCGTCAAGCTCGCTTGTAAGCGAATTTTTGTGCCAATTCCCCCATCGGATGGACATCCTGTCGAAAAGATCCTGGTCATAAACCAGGGCCTGTCTCATATACTGAGGTAAAAGGAGTGAGGCGGGATGAACCGGAAGGATGAGATTCTGAAATTGTTTCCAAAGGAATTGCGCGCTCTGCTGGGACAGGTTCCGGCGGAGTTTGAGGATATACAGGAGATCCGCCTGCGGGCGGGGCAGCCGGTGATTCTGGTCTGCAAAAACCGGGAGTACATGGTGGGGCAGGGCGGCGAACTGCTGGGGAACGCAGAGGAAGGAGCAGATTCCTTCCGGTCCGCCCCCTCTTCCTCCGCCCGCCCTTACCGGGCCAGCCGGGAGGAGCTGCGGGCCGCGGTGGACTACATGAGCAGCTATTCCCTCTACGCCGCGGAGGAGGAGCTGCGCCAGGGCTTTATCACCGTCCAGGGCGGCCACCGGATCGGGGTGGCGGGCAGGACGGTGGCGGACCGGCAGGGCGTCCGCCTGATGAAATTCATCTCCTTTGTCAATGTGCGGGTGGCCCACCAGGTGAAGGGCTGTGCGGACGGAATCATGGGATATCTGTACGCACGGCAGCCCGGACAGCCGGGCCCGCATTTCTGCAACACTCTGATCATCTCGCCGCCGCGGTGCGGAAAGACAACGCTGCTGCGGGATGTGATCCGGCAGGTTTCCGCCGGAAATGCCTTTGCGCCGGGGATGACCGTGGGGGTGGTGGACGAGCGGTCGGAGCTGGGAGCCTGCTATCAGGGCGTCCCGCAAAATGACTTAGGCCCCCGCACCGACGTGCTGGACTGCTGTCCCAAGGACCAGGGTATGATGATGCTGGTGCGCAGCATGGCCCCCCAGGTGGTGGCTGTGGACGAGATCGGCAGCGCCGGGGACGTGGAGGCCGTGGGCTACATACAGAGCTGCGGCTGCGCCCTGGCCGCCACGGTTCACGGCGCGTCGCTGGAAGATATTTACAGCAAACCGGCCCTTGGACGGCTGGTGGAGGAGGGCGTGTTCGAGCGCTACATCCTGCTGGAACCGTCCCCGGAAAATGGACGGCGACTGCGGATACTGGGGCGGGACGGGCGGGAGCTGGATGGGGAACGGTGCGGAGCGGTGGGAAGCCCAGGACAGTGCGTCCCGGGCTACGAGAAAGCGGCAGTCCCGCCCGGGCCGCCGCACCCCCAAACGGTTCCTCATTCCAAGGAAAGGCCAGGTGAACGCATATGTTGCTAAAATATCTCGGCGCGGCCCTGATTCTCATTTCCGCCCCGGGCCTGGGCATGTATCTGGCCGGGCAGTGGAAGGAGCGGCTGCGTTTGCTGGAAAAATTGCGGCAGATGATCTATTTCCTAAAAGGTGAGATCACCTACAGCCACGCGCCCCTGGCCGAAGCCCTGGAGCGGGTGGGCAGGCGGAGCGGAGGGCCTTTGGGGGACATGTTCGTCCGGGCATCGGAGCGCATCTGCACCCAGGAGGGCGAGAGCCTTCAGGAAATCTGGAGCGGGGAAATCCGGACAATGGCCGCGGGCGCGAAGAATCTGCCCCTGACCAGGGCCGATCTGGAGCAGTTCACCGCCCTGGGGGAGCACCTGGGTTATCTGGACGTGGACATGCAGGAGCGCACGCTGCTTCTGTATCTGGAACAGTTGGACCTGTCCATCGAATATCTGCAGGCGCACCGGCAGGAAAAATGCCGTCTGTATACCAGCCTTGGCGTCATGGGCGGGATTTTTCTCGTCATCGTCATGTGCTGACGGAAGTTAGAAGGAATTGGAGGCAGTCATGGGGGTAAACCTGATATTTAAAATTGCGGCAGTGGGGATTCTGGTTTCCGTCATCTGCCAGGTGTTAAAGCACAGCGGAAGGGAGGAACAGGCGTTTTTAACCAGCCTGGCGGGCCTGGTGCTGGTGCTTTTCTGGATGGTACCGTACATATATGAACTGTTTGAAACCATAAAAAACCTGTTTGCGCTTTAAACAGGCAAACCATAGAGGCACGTTCCGGCGCGGGGCGGCGGAGACTGGAAGGAGCTGAGGAATATGACGGTAATAGCCATTGGGGCGGCCGGCATCGCCGCGGTGCTGATGGCGGTGCAGCTCAAGGGTATGAAAGGGGAATACGCCACCTATCTGATTATAGCAGCGGGATTTTTTATCTTTTTCTACGGAATTTCCAAGCTGGAATCCATCATGGACACGGTGGAGCGGATTCAGGGCTACATCAGGGTGAACAAAGTCTATCTGGCGACCCTGGTCAAAATGATCGGCATCACCTATGTGGCGGAGTTTGCCTCCGGAATCTGCAAGGATGCGGGCTTCGGCTCCCTTGGCACGCAGATTGAGATTTTCGGCAAGCTGTCCATCCTGGCCATCAGCACGCCGATTCTCCTGGCCCTGTTGGAAACCCTGGAGGTATTTCTCACATGACCGGGCGGAGCGCAAAATACCGCAGGACATGGGCCAGGGCAACCCTGGCGGCGGCCCTGATTCTGCTCTTTTGCGGCGCGGGGGGATTCCCGGCGTGCACTTACGGAGCGGAGCAGACGCCAACGGCCCAGGAGCGGGAAGATGAGCGTCGGGATGAGCTGGACGCCGGGGTGGACAGCGCCCTGGGCCAGCTGGACATCGGGGAGGACCTGGACAAGATTCAGGAGTTTCTGGACACCAGGCTGACGCCGGGGAGCGGATTCTCCTTCACCTCCATGATGAAATCCCTGCTCACCGGAGATTTGAAATCCGTGTTGGGACAGGCGGGCATGGGTCTGAAGAATAGTCTGGTGAGCGAGGTGCACTCCGCCGGCTCGCTGTTGGCCCAGGTGGTGGTCATCGGAATGGTGGGGGCGGTGTTCACCAATTTTTCCTCCGTATTTAAAGGAGGGCATATATCCGACACCGGTTTTTTCGTCACCTACCTGCTGTTGTTCACCTGCCTGGCCGCCAGTTTTTTCGCCAGCATCGAGATCGCCTCGGATGTGCTGGGGCAGGTGCTGGACTTTGTGAAGCTGCTGATGCCCGCCTATTTTCTGACCGTGGCCTTCTCCGGGGGCAGCGTCTCCGCGGTGGCACTGTACGAGGCCATGACAGCGGCCGTGACCCTGGTCCAGTGGCTGTGCTGCAATCTGCTGCTCCCGGTGGTGCGCATCTACGTGCTGCTGGTTCTGGCAGGCCACGTGGCCAAGGAGGAGATGCTCAGCAAATTGACGGAGCTGTTGGAGCAGTGGGTGGGCTGGGCCTTAAAAACCCTCATGGGCCTGGTGCTGGGGCTTCAGGTGCTCCAGGGGATGGTCGTGCCCTACGCAGACAGCGCCGGTCAGGCCGGGGTGCGCAAGGTCATTGAAATTATCCCGGGCCTGGGCCAGGGAGCCGGCGCGGTGGCGCAGATGGTGCTGGGCTCCGGCGTGCTGATCAAAAACAGCCTGGGCGCGGCCGCGGTGGTGGTCCTGTTAATTATGACGCTGGTGCCCATCGCCAAGCTGGCGGTGCTGATGCTGTTCTACCAGCTGGCTGCGGCGGTGATGCAGCCGGTGTGCGACAAGCGGGTGGTTTCCTGCGTCAGCGGCGTTTCCTGCGGCCACAAATTACTGCTGAAAATCGTGGTCTCCTCCCTGCTGCTGTTCGTGATCGCCATCGCAATCACCTGCGCGGCCACCAACGTCAACTATTACACGGTCTGAGTCCGGGAAAGGAGGGCGCGCATGACAGCGGTCTACGAGTGGGTGCGCAATATCACCTATTACATGATTTTTATCACCGTTGTGGGAAATCTTCTGGCCGATTCGAAGTATGAAAAATACCTGCGTTTTTTTGCCGGAATTATCCTGATTTTGCTGGTGTTAAAGCCCCTGACCGGAAGCCTGCGGCTGGACGAGCGGATCGCGTACCTGTTTGAATCCATCTCCTTTCAGAAGGAGGCCGACGATTTCAAGGAAAAACTGTGGGGGATGGAGGACGAGCGCCTGGAACGGGTCATGAGCACCTACGAGGAGGCGGTGGCAATGGATATCAGAGGTATGGCCGACACCGCGGGATTTTCGGTCCGCAGCGTGAAGGTAACCATTGAGACGGACCGCGACAGCCCGCTCTACGGCCACGTGACGGACCTGTATATGAAGCTGGGGCGGCAGAAGGAGGAAAATGCCGTAGGTGTGGGATGGAACACGGCGGGGGGAAGCGGCGGGAGCGCAGCCGGGAACGGTATCCCGTCCAGCGGAAATAGCGGATTATCCGCGGCAGGCAGCGAATCCGCGGATATTCAGATCGAACCGCAGAAAATCCAGGTGGAACCGGTTCAAATTGGGAGCGGGGCGGCCGGAGGACCGGCGGAGGGCGGCTCAGGCGATCCGGCAGCCGCCCCCGGCGACCTTGCAGTCCCGGCCCCTGGGGCCCCGGCCGTCATCGCCGCCGGCGACCTTGCAGCCGTCCCCGGCGACCCTGCAGCCGCCCCCGGCGACTCTGCAGCCGCTCCCCCAGGCGCCTCGGCCGGCGCCCCGGCCGTCATCCCCCCCGAGGCCTCCCGGCCTCTCACCGAAGAGGAGGCAGTTGCGGCTGCGGTGGAACAGAGCCAGATACTGGCGCGGACGTTTCCGGCGAATCTGGAGGAGCGGACAAAGATCAATGCATTTATTCGAAAGGTGGCGGGATATTATGGACTTGAGACAGCACATGTCCAGGTGGAATGGGAAGATGACTAAGGAGAAATGGCTGTTTCTGCTGTTTATCGGGGTGGTGCTCATGATTCTGGCTTTTCCGGTGGGAAAGGGCGGGGGCAGTGGCACGGCCGTCTTTTCTAAGCAGAAGGACAGCGGGGCGCAGGTGTCGGAGCTCAAAGGGGCACAGGACGGCTCGGCTCTCTCCGGGCAGATTCCCTCCGCCTCCCTGGCGGGGCAGAACAGCGCAGGCGGCACCGGCGGGGGAAGCGGCGGATCGGGAGGAGGCAGCGGCGGCCCGGGCGGCGGAGCAGGAGCCGGGGCTGCGGGGAGCGGCGGACAAAATTCCGGTAACGGCGGCGTAGGAGGCGGAGCAGGCGGCAGCGCCGCGGCCTCCGGTTCGGCAGACAGCTCCGAGGAGAACGTCCCCGCTTCCGCAAAGGGGGCGGGGGAATCCGCCTACGAGGCCCAGATGGAGGCCCGGGTCAAGGAGATTCTGCGGCATGTGGACGGCGTGGGCCAGGTGGATGTGATGATCGTGCTCAAATCCTCGGAGGAGAAGGTATTGCGGGTGGACCGCAACAGCAGCGTGAGCGACACAAAGGAGCAGGACTCCCAGGGCGGCACCAGAAGCTCCCAGAGCAGCCAGACCCAGGAGAGCACGGTACTTTCCGGCGGCGGATCGGGGCAGGGAAGCGTCCCCTTTGTGGAGAAAGAGCTGCGCCCGGAGATATCCGGGATCGTCATCAGCGCCGCGGGAGGGGGAAGTCCCACGGTAAAAGCCGAAATTTCTGCGGCGATGGAAGCATTATTTGGGCTTCCCCCACATAAAATAAAAGTATTAAAGCGGGTGGAATAAAAGGAGCGTTGAATATGAAGAAGATGAAGCAAGTCAAAGAGCATATGAAAGACATCAACATGAAACGCCTGTTCCGGCGGAATCAGATCATTATCACCACGCTGGCCGTGATGATCGCGGCGGCCGGTTATCTGAATTACGCTGGAAAAAAGGAACTGGCGGACAGCAACCAGGTCTATGAGGCGGGAGCCATGGATATCTCGGACGAGGATATTCTGGCGGAGAATCAGGCGGTGCTCAACAGTCAGAACGGAGGCCAGCTGCTGGAGATTCCCAGCCTGGATGACCCGGACGACGGCAGCGGCCAGGTAGCCCAGAACGGAGCGGACGGACAGTTGGCGGCCCAGAACGGAGCGGACGGCGAGCAGTTAGCCCAGGCCGGGGCGGACGGCGAGCAGCTGGCCCAGGGCGGAGCGGACGGACAGACCACCGCGCCGGACGGCAACGGCGGCCAGCAGGCGGCAGACGCCGACGCGCAGACCGGTCTGGAGAATCCGGGGGAGGCTGTGCTTACCAGCGGAATGAGCGTGTCCGACTACATAGCCAACGTGCAGCTGAACCGGGAGCAGATTCGGGCCAAGAATAAGGAGACACTGATGGGCCTGATCGACAGCACCACCATCGACGACGCCGCAAAACAGCAGGCTATTCAGGACATGATCGACCTGACCGAGGTGTCGGAAAAGGAAAATGCGGCCGAAACCCTGCTCATGGCCAAGGGCTTCTCCGATCCGGTGGTCAGCATCACCAAAGACAAGGTGGACGTGGTGATCAACGCGGCCAGCATCACGGATCCCCAGCGCGCCCAGATCGAGGACATCGTCAAGCGCAAAGCAGAGGTAGCCGCGGACCAGATCATTATCACCCTGCTGAACCTGGCCGAATAAAACGGAATCAGACTGAAAAAATCGAACAATCACCAAAAAACTCTGGTTTACAGAACCTGCCCGCAGGCGTAAACCGGAGTTTTTTACATGTGCAAAATACCCATCGTCCCCCTATCTGGGGAATCCGGCCTCCTCCCGCTGCCGGGCCAGAAGCAGCTCCAAGGTGCCTTCCCTGGACCTGTGCAAATGGTCCTCCATGGCCAGCGCGGCATTTTCCCAATCCTTTTTCAGGCAGGCCGTCAGGATGCGGACGTGCTCCCCGCAGGTCTCCCTCACGCGCCGGGCCGACAGGGTGCCGGTCAGAATGCGGAACCGCCGGTTCTGATTGTACAGCAGTTCATAATTCTGTTTCAGGTAAAGATTGCCGGCGGCTTCCATGATCCACATATGAAAGTCGTCGTCCGCCTGGAAGAACTGCCTGCCGCTTATGTCGGGGAGGGAAAAGAGCTGGCAATACCTGAGAATCTCCTGCTCCCTGAGGGCATCGCCGTACTGCCTCAGGGAGTAGGGCTCCAGCAGCAGTCTCATCTCATAAACCATGCGCACGTCCTTCAGCGTCAGCGGGGAAACCACAATGCCGCGCTTGGGCATGATTTTGATAAGCCCCTCCTGTTCCAGGCGCCCCAGCGCGTCGCGCACGGGGGTGCGGCTGGTGTTCACCTCCTCGCACAGGTATTCCTCGTTGTAGACTGCTCCGGGAGCGAACTCACAGTTGATGATCTTCTCTTTGATAACGTTGTATGCCTGCTGTTTTAAATTGCGTGCTGCCATGGACGGCCCCTTTCCGCTGATAAATCCCTGGAGATTGCTGGCTTTATTGTATACGACGGCGTTGGCAAAATCAAGAACAGAGCCCCTGAAAATCCACTTCATCGGACAAAAACAAACTAATGTATACATAAAATTAAACCAAAATCGGGAAAACAAGCCGAAACTTTAAAATGAAACCTATAATATAGTTAAAATGCACAAATAGAATCTATGATTTATCTAAAAAATAAAAATAATCACAAGATATCTTGCAAATAAAAACACCATGTTGTATACTTTGAAATATACAACACGCCAGAACGGCAAAGTATAAAACACAAAGGAGAAGGAACGTATGAAGAAAAGAGTCGTGATTTTTTTGTCAATGTTGATGGCAGTAGGGCTTTTGGCCGGATGCGGCGGGGGAAGCACCGCCGGTGACACGCAGGCCCAGGGGGAGCAGAAAACAGCGGAAACAGAAGTGAAGGATACAACAGAACAGGAAAAAGAAACCGCCCCGCTGAATGCGGTCAGCAAGGGCGATATGATCGGAGTGTCCCTCACCAGCCGGTCGGCGGAACGCTGGCTGCGCGACGGTAATACCCTGAATGAGGACTTGACTGCAGCCGGCTACCAGGTGGATTTGCAATACGCGGACAGCAAGCCTGAGATGCAGGTTCAGCAGATTGAAAATATGATCTTAAAGGGCTGCAAGGTTCTGATCGTGGCCCCGGTTGACAACAGCGCCCTTTCCTCCGTGCTGGCCACGGCCAAGGAAAACGGAATCCTGGTCATCAACTACGACCTGGGAATCGTGGGCAGCAGCGATATCGACTATTTCGTGGGATTTGACAACTCGAAGGTGGGAACCATGCAGGCCAACGCCATCATTGAGAAGCTGGGCCTGGACAAAGGCGAGGAAGGCCCCTTCTACATCGAGCTGGTGGCGGGCAGCCTGGCAGAGGCCAACTGCTACATGTATTTTGAGGGAGCCATGGAAGCCTTCAAGCCCTACATGGACGCAGGTAAGCTGGTGGTAAAGAGCGGACAGACCTCCATTGAACAGTGTACGGTGGTGGACTGGAAGCTGGAGCTTCTGACCGCAAGGCTGGACAACCTTTTGACCACGTATTATTCCGACGGAACCCTTTTGGACGCGGTGTTAAGCCCCTCCGATTACCTTTCCGGCCCCATTGCCACCAGACTGGAATCCTTCGGTTACGGCAGCGCGGACATGCCCATGCCGGTGATCACCGGAAACGACGCCACGGAGTCCGTCTGCAAGATGATCGCCACGGACGAGGTGTACATGAGCGTGTTCAAGGATACCCGCCTTCTGAGCGGAGCCTGTCTGGACATTATAAACGCCCTCGCAGAGGGGAGAGAGCCGGAGGTGACCGACGTTTATACGCCGGACGTATATGAGATTCCCACCATTTTCGTGCCCATGGAGAGTATTACCAAGGAGAACTTAAAAGAAGTTGTGGTGGACTCCGGTATCTTTACCGAGGAACAGATTTTTGGCACAAAATAAATTTCTGCCGGTTCAGGCGAAAGGGAGAGCGGAGTGTCGGATTTTATACTTGAAATGAGGAATATCACCAAAGAATTCTTCGGTGTGAAAGCGCTGGACAATGTGGAGCTGAAGGTGAAGCGCGGAGAAATCCACTGCATCGTTGGGGAGAACGGAGCCGGGAAATCCACGCTCATGAACATCCTCAGCGGGACTTACCCCTACGGCTCCTACAGCGGGGATATTGTCTACGACAATGAGATATGCCAGTTCCGCAACATCAAGGACAGCGAGGGAAAGGGGATTGTCATTATCCATCAGGAGCTGGCGCTGATCCCCGGCCTGTCGGTGGCGGAAAACCTGTTTTTGGGAAATGAACGCCAGAGCCACGGGGTCATCGACTGGGACAGGACCAACGAGGAAGCCAAAAAGTGGCTGGATATGGTGGCCTTTAAAGAGGAGGCCACCAGGCTGGTAAAGGATGTGGGAATCGGCGCGCAGCAGCTGATTGAGATCGCCAAAGCCCTGGCAAAAAACGTTAAGCTTTTAATCCTGGACGAGCCCACGGCTGCGCTTCCGGAGACGGAGGCCAGGCATCTGCTCAATCTGCTGAAGGAGCTGCAAAAGCAGGGGCTCACCAGCATCATTATCACCCACAAGCTCAACGAGGTCTGCTACGTGGGGGACCGCGTGACGATCATCCGCGACGGCTGCACGGTGGGCGGGCTGTCGGAGGAGGAAAAACCGTTTTTGGAAGATATCATTGTGAAGGGCATGGTGGGGCGCGAGATGCTCCACCGCTACCCGGAACGGCCGGATCATTTTGTAAAGCCGGAAGTGGGCTTTGAGATTCGGGAGTGGAACACCTTCCACCCCACCTACGCGGAACAGCAGATCGTGAAAAATGCCAGCCTCAAGGTCCACAAGGGGGAGATCGTGGGACTGTACGGCCTGATGGGAGCCGGGAGAACGGAGATGGCCATGAGCGTGTTCGGCCGCTCCTACGGCCAGAAAACAAGCGGCCGGATATTCAAGGACGGCAAGGAGATCAAACTGCGGTCCGTAGCCGCGGCCATTCAGAAAAAAATCGCCTATATCAGCGAGGACCGGAAAAATTACGGCCTGGTGCTGCCGAAGGACATCCAGTTCAACGTGTCGCTTGCGGGCATCTCCTCCATCGCGGACCACATGGGCGTGGTGGACGAGAACCAGGACGTGGTGGTGGCGGAGGACTACTCCAAGCGGCTGAATATCCGCTCAACGGGCATCGACCAAAGGGTGGAGAGCCTTTCGGGCGGCAACCAGCAGAAGGTAGTTCTGGCGAAATGGATCTTCACCCACCCGGACGTGCTGATTCTGGACGAGCCCACCCGCGGCATCGACGTGGGAGCCAAATACGAGATTTACTGCATTATGAACCAGCTGGCCCAGGAGGGCAAGAGCGTACTGTTCATTTCCTCCGACCTGTCGGAGATTCTGGGCATGTCGGACCGGATCTACGTGATGAACGAGGGGACCATCTGCGCGGAGATGGACGGAAAGACGGCCACCCAGGAATCCGTGATGCAGTGTATTGTGGAACATAATAAGGAGGAAGGGATATAATGCAGGATTTAAAAGCAATGCTGAAAAAGCGCGCCAGGCAGAACGGAATGCTGGTCGTCGTCCTGGTGATCGTGCTGTTTTTTCAGGTCATAACCAAGGGGGTCATCTTAAGACCCATGAACATCGCCAATCTGGTGATGCAGAACGCCTACGTGATTATCCTGGCCACCGGTATGATGTGCTGTATCCTGACCGGGGGAAACGTGGACCTGTCGGTGGGTTCTCTCTGCGCGTTCAGCGGCGCGCTCTGCGGTCTGTTGATGATCGGAAAGGGCCTCAACACATGGCTGGTTCTGATGATCGTGTTCGGAGTCGCGATCTTAATTGGAGTCTGGAACGGCGGCTCCATCGCGCGGTTCGCCGTGCCGCCCTACATTGCGACCCTGGCCTCCCAGCTGATCTTCCGGGGCGGCACCTATATCGTGTTAAAGGGCGTTTCCTACACCACCTACCCTCCGGAGTTCCTCATGCTGACCACCGGGTTTATACCGGATTTCTTCGGCGGCAAGACGCTTCACATCACCACCATGCTGCTGGGCATCGCAGCCTGCGTGATCTGCGTGCTGCTGGACGTGAAGAAGCGGGCGAGAAAGCGCAAATATAAGCTGGAGGTGTCCGGCGTCCCGTTCTTCGTGGGCAAGCAGGCGCTGATCTGCGGCGTTATTTTGTGGTTCACCTACTCCCTTGCAGCCTACAAGGGCATGCCGGTGGTCCTGATCAGCGTGGCCCTCATCGTGTTGATTTACAATTTTATTCTGGAAAAGACGGTGGCCGGAAGAAACCTGTACGCGGTGTGCGGAAACCGTAAGGCCGCCAGGCTGTCTGGCATCAACGACGACCGCGTGCTCTTTATCGTATATCTGAACATGTCGGTTCTGGCCGCAATCGCCGGAATCGTGTTTACGGCCAGAATGAATTCCTGTTCCACCATGATCGGAAACGGCTTTGAGGGCGACGCCATCGCGGCCTGCTTCATCGGCGGAGCTTCACCCGCCACCGGAAGCGGAACCATTTTGGGCGCGCTGATCGGCGCGCTGGTCATCGGCGTGCTGAACAACGGAATGTCCATCATGGGCGTCCAGTCCGACGTGCAGATGTGCGTCAAGGGTCTGGTCCTGATGATCGCGGTGGTATTTGACCAGATGCAGCGAAAAGGAAGATAAAATCGGAGGTAAGATCATGTTGTACAAAATCAGCCATGACCATGGCTTTCACTATTGGGATGAGAAAAATGAACCGGTTCTGCGCATCCAACCGGGGGACAGCGTGGAGTTTGAGACAAAGGACTGCCTGTGTAATGTGCTCACGGAGCAGAAGAGCGAGCGCTACGACGTGGCCGTGTTCGACAAGGTCAACGTCAACCCGGTGACGGGCCCGGTGTACATCGAGGGGGCTATGCCCGGGGATGTGCTGGAGGTGACCATCGAGGAGATTCGGTTAAAGGACCGGGCGATTGTGACCTGCCAGGAAACCTACGGGCATGTGGGGGATTTCTTCACCGAGACCACCTACAAGATCACGCCAATCCGCGACAATATGGTGGTGTTCGACCGGCATTTGCAGATTCCCTGTGATCCCATGGTGGGCGTGCTGGGAGTTACGGCCAAGGGTCAGCACATCAACTCCAACTTAAACGGCGTCTGGGGCGGAAATATGGACAACACCATGATGCGCCAGGGCGTCACTCTGTACCTGCCCATCGAGGTGGAAGGGGCCCTTGCCGGGACCGGCGACGTGCACGCGGTGATGGGAGACGGGGAAATGAACTGTTCCGCGGTGGAGGCCCCCGCCTTTGTGACGCTGAAGTTCAATGTACGTAAGGACATCCGGATCAACGAGCCGGTGCTCTGCACCCAGAACCATTTTGTGACCATCGCAACCCGTCCCACGGCGGACGAGGCCATACGGGACAGCACCCGCGAGATGTTCCGGTACATAAAAGAGCACACCAAACTGGACCCGGAGGAGATTTCCATGCTGATGACAGCCATCGGAAACAACGAGGTGTGCGTGGCCTGCGGCGAGGACAGTAAGACGATGCGTTTTACCATGCCCTGGTACGCCCTCAAGGTCTACGGATTCAGCGCATTTTAGGAACAGAACATTAGAAAGATAGAGGGATGGAGCATGGAATGCAGAAGCATTAGAATAAACGCTCCCGGGGAAGTGGAGATCATCCGGACGGAGATTCCGGCTCCGGGAAAGGACGAGGCGCTGTTAAAGGTGCTGTACGGAGGAATCTGCGGCTCGGATTTGGGCAGCTACCGGGGGACCTTCGCGTATTTTGATTACCCCAGGATACCGGGCCACGAGTTTTCGGCGGAGATCGTTGAGATCGACGAGGAAAATGCCTACGGCCTGAAAAAGGGCATGATCGTGACCTGCAACCCGTATTACAACTGTGGAAAATGCTATTCCTGCCAGAGAGGTCTGGTAAACTGCTGCGAGCACAACGAAACCCTGGGCTGCCAGCGGGACGGGGCGTTCAGCGATTACGTGGTGATGCCGCTGGAGCGCATCTACGACGGAAAAGGCCTTCCCGCCAGGACGCTGGCGTTAATCGAACCGTTTTGCATCAGCTACCACGGGGTCAAGCGGGCGGATTTAAAAGCCGGGGACAAGGTGCTGGTGATCGGCGCCGGAACCATCGGCATACTGGCGGCCATGGCGGCCAAGGAGCAGGGCGGAGAGGTGACCATCTGCGACGTGGCCCAGGGGAAGCTGGACCTGGCCCGGGGCTTCGGCCTGGATCGGTTCATCCTGAATCACGGCGACGGAACCTTCGCGGACCAGGTGCGCGAGGCCACAGGGGCCAACGGATTCGACGTTGTGATCGAGGCCGTGGGGCTGCCCTCCACATTTGAGAACTGCATCGAGGCGGCGGCATTTGGCGGCAAGATCGTGCTCATCGGGGTGGGCAAGGAGAATCTGGATTTCAACTTCACCATGATCCAGAAAAAGGAACTCAACATTTTTGGCTCCAGAAACGCGCGCAAGGAAGACTTTGAACAGCTCATCGAGCTGGTCCGGGGCGGAGGCGTGGATCTGGAAAAGGTGGTGACCGACGAGTATCCCTTCGAGGAGGCGGAGCGGGCGTTCCGGGAATTTTCGGAAAATGCCGGAAAAATGCTGAAGGTGGTGATCCGGTTTGCCGGATGAGTCCGGGGCAATTCGTTTCGCGCTGCTGCGGAGGAACGTTTGAAGGCCCGGCGGCAGCGTCGGTCTGTGAAAGCGGGTGGGACTTGATATGGATTTGAAGGATGTGTTTCTGTTCAAGAGCAGGCAGAGGCGGCAGAGGGAGGAAGCGGAATATCAGGAGCGGATTTTCCACCTGGGACCGGGGCACCGGGAGGCGGCGCTGCAAAGGCTGAAATCCCTGATCCGGGAGGAAAAGACGGAGGCGGAGCTGATCTATCTCTACACCTGCGTGAAGGACATTTACACCGCGTCCAGGCCCGGGGAGCGGGAGGAAGCTCTGGGGGAGTGGTATGAAGCCACATACCTGTTCCCGGAGGATAAAAAACGCCTCATCGCCCTGGTGCTCCTGGAGTCCGCGGCCTCCGGCCCGGATGATATTCCGGGGGCGGAAGCGGTGGAGAAGGCGGCGGAGAGCTGGGGGTAGCGGCTCGGCGCTCCTGCCTCAGAGCCATTTGGCGGCGCGCCATACCGGGCCGCAGTACCCTAAAAATTACAGTGATAAAGCAAAAATCCCGCAAGGTGGAGGCTGATCCGACGACGGCCGTACCCTGCGGGATTTTTTTGTGTTCCGGCCCTACGGGATTTTTCCGTGTTCCTGCCGCCCGGCCGCCTGCGTCCGGACCCTATACAGGCAATAAACAGGATTGACTATTGATCCGCTTTCTGCTATGCTGTCATTGTTGGTTAGAAAAAACTAACCCACAAAATCAACCCCACAGAGCAAGGAGAACAAAGATTGACATACATATGGATCAACCCGGTGACGGAGCACATGTACCAGGCCTCCGCGCTGGAATCGTTTTTAGAGAGGCACGGCCTGACGCGGGTGCGCTGCCGCAGGGACTGGGGAGCGGTCGTGCGGGAGAAGTACCAAAACCGGGCGAAGGAGACCAGGGGGACGGTGGTGGATGCCCGCTGCCCCATGGCCTGTAAGCTGGCCGGAGAGCTGACGCAAAATTTTGCGCCGGGAGGAGGGTCGGGGAATTTCCACATCCCGGACATCGAACCCATCCTCATCCACTGCGCCAGAGAGATCAGCGCCCGGGAGGACTTAAAGGGAAGCCCAAAGCTCATCACCACTCCCTGCCAGGCGCTTGCGGAGGCTGGGAACGCGCTGGGGCTTGCGGACACGCGCTTTTTGACCTGGAACGGGCTTATGGAGTCCGTGGGGGAGATCCTCTTTGGGGACCCGCCGGAGGACAGCCCTATCCCGCCGGGATTTTTTGACAGCCTTGGGCTGGAGATGGACAGCCTCACGGGCCGCGGCCCCATCGAGGCGTACCTTAGCGCAGGGGGCCGGGACGAGGCCCGGCTGGTGGAACTCTTGTACTGCGAAAACGGCTGCCACAATGGAGACGGGGTGGTAAGAGATGTGTGACAGATGGAAGAAACTAGCGGCTCCGGTCCTGGGAATCGCCGCTTTGCTGGTTCTCTGGTACGGCGTTTGCCGGGCGGGAATTTTCAGCGCCTACGTGCTGCCCCCGCCAGCCAAGGTCCTGAACAGCTTTTTCAAGATGCTGCAAACCGGCGAGCTGTGGCGGGACGTGTGGATCAGCTTTCTCCGGGTAATGAAGGGATTTTCCATCGCCTTTGTGCTGGCGTTCCTGCTGGGCATGGTCCGGGCCCTTCTGCCGTCCGCGGGGGGATATTACGAGTACGTGGTCCAGTTTTTCCGCAACGTGCCGCCGTTAAGTATGATTCCCCTGCTGATTCTCTGGTGCGGAATCGGGGAGACCACCAAGACGGTGATCATCGTGCTGGCTTCATTTTTCCCCATGTACCTGAATATTGTCAAGGGATTTACCGGCTGCGACCGGAAGCTGTTGGAGGTTGGGGACATGTTCGGTTACTCCCGGACCCGCAAATTCATGCGGATCGTGCTCCCCTACGCGACGGCCGACATTCTGGTGGGCATGCGGATTGGTCTGGGCTACAGCTGGCGGGCGATCATCGGCGCCGAGATGGTGGCCGCGTCCACCGGGCTGGGGCACATGATCCTGTTCGCCCAGCAGATGTCCAGGACCGACAAGGTGATCGTGGGCATCCTGGTGATCGGCGCGGTGGGCTATGGGACGGACCGCGTGTTCGGGCTGGCCATCGGCAAATTACTGAAAGGACGCTGTGACAATGGCTGGAATTGAGCTCATAAACGTACACAAACAATACCGGGTGGAGGACCGCACGGTCCCGGTGCTGCGCGGCATCGGCCTTCAGATTCCGGAGCGGCAGATCACCGTGATTCTGGGCCGCAGCGGCTGCGGGAAAACCACGCTGCTGCGCCTGACCGGCGGCCTGGAGGAGGCGGACGCGGGGGAGATCCGCTACGAAGGCCCCCACCGCACCGCTTTCGTGTTCCAGGAGCCCCGGCTGATGCCGTGGCTGACCGTGTGGGGAAATGTGACCTTCGGCCTGGAGAAGCGGGAGATCAGCCGGAAAAAGGTGGAGGACATTATCGCCACCGTGGGGCTGACCGGATTTGAGAAGGCTTACCCCTCCCAGCTCTCCGGCGGAATGCAGCAGCGGACTGCCATCGCCCGCGCCCTGGCCTATCAGCCGTCCTTTATCATGATGGACGAGCCGTTTGCGGCCCTGGACTATTTTACCAGGGAGCAGATGCAGCGGGAGCTTTTGCGGGTACAGCAAAAGCAGGGCAGCAGCATCCTGTTTGTGACCCACAGCATCGACGAGGCGCTGATTCTGGGCCACCGGATCGTGGTGATTGAGAACGGGCTGGTAAAGGCCGAATACCAGGTGCCGGAATCCGCCGGAGACCGGAACCTGCTGGACGACACGTTTATTTCCCTGAAACGGGATATTATAAAAAGCCTGTAATCCTGTGGGCGTTCGCGGCCGCAGGATTCACATAAAAATTTAAGGAGGATCAGATTATGAAAAAAATTGTTGCAATGGGACTGGCGGTCTGCATGGGGGTCATGTCCCTTTCCGGCTGCGCGGGCGGAAGTAAAAACGCTGCCGCCGGGGGAGAACAGACGGTGGCGGAGCAGGCCGGAGCGGGCCAGGCCGGGTCAGACCAAAGCGGAGCGGGCCAGACCGGGGCAGACCAAAGCGGAGCGGGCCAGGATGGGGCAGACCAGACCGGAGCGGGCCAGGATGGGACAGGCCAGACCGTAGCGGGCCAGACCGGGGCAGACCAGGCCGGAGCAGACCAGGCCGGGGCGCAGAAGGCAGCTTCCGGCCTGGATAAGCTGGTGTTCACCTACGTGACCTCGCCCTTAAACGTACCCACCATCATTGAGCGGAACCAGAACATTTTCGCGGACGACTTCGGGAAAATGGGAATTTCCGTGGAGTACGCGGAGATCAATTCCGGGGCGGACCAGACTCAGGCCCTGGCTTCCGGCGACGTGCAGGTGCTTTACGCGGTGGGAGCCACCTCGGTGATCCTGTCCGCGGCCAACGGTGCGGATATCAAGGTGCTCAACATGTACAGCCGCTCCCCCAAGGCGTTTTCCATGTACGCAAAGGACGACAGCCTGACAAGCCCTGAGAGCCTGAAGGGAAAGACGATAGCGGGCCCGGCGGGAACCAACCTTCACGAGCTGCTGGCGGCTTACCTGGCCACCGGCGGTATGACCATTCAGGACGTCAACTATGTGAATATGTCCATCCCGGACGCCAAAGCGGGGCTGGACGGCGGCAGCGTGGACGTGGCCCTGATCGCGGGCGCTACGGCTTACCAGGCGCAGCAGCAGGGATACCACATGGTGGCGGACGGCGAGGGCCTGATCAAGGCGATCATCGCGGTGGCCGTCCGGGAGGATTTTTACAATGAAAACCGGGACGTGATCGACCGCCTGATGGCGGACCAGGAGAAGATCGCCGCTTTCATGAGGGACAACCAGGAGGAGACTTTAAAGATTGTGGCGCAGGAGCTGGACCTGGACGAGCAGGCCGTGAAGGACATGTACGCCTGCTATGATTTCTCCCTGGACGTAAGCGACGAGGACCGCGCGGGCTTCCAGAAAACGGCGGACTTCATGCTGGAGTCCGGCATGATCGAGGAACCGTTCGATGTAAACACGCTGTTTTTCCAGTAGCCGAATTAAACACAGTACAGAAGAAAGAAGGCATCTGCCGCCCGGGAGCTGGTTTGCTCCAGACGGCAGATGCCTTTTTTGAGCGTGTAAAATGTGTCGGGAGCCGGGTGGGACGGCGGGGATATACGTCATCCAAGCGCAATCTCCACGCGATAAAAAAGAATTAAGCCTATGCAAAATCATGGATATTTGGTATAATAAAACCAATTAGGGCCATATTCCGGCTATTTTGCGCCGGAGGCGCCGCATTTAGCGCGGCGCGGCGAATCATATCAGACAGGAGGTATTTGTTGTGGCGGAAGCGGAGAATCGCAGTACCCATAAAGTATATGAGAAAGACAAGATCGGAGAAGTCCAGATTGCCGACGAGGTGGTGGCGATCATCGCCGGGCTGGCGGCCACGGAGGTGGAAGGCGTCGCGTCCATGGCGGGCAATATCACCAACGAGCTGGTAGGCAAGCTGGGTATGAAGAATCTGAGCAAGGGCGTCAAGGTGGAGGTGACGGAGGAGCACGTATCCGTGGATCTCTCCCTGTATATCCGGTTCGGATACAACATCCCCGAGGTCAGCGAGAAGGTACAGGACAAGGTGCGCACGGCCATCGAGAATATGACCGGGCTCACCGTGCTGGATGTGAACATCAAGATTGCCGGCGTCAGCATGGACGAAAACCGGTAATCACATGGCCTGCACGGCCCGATACCAGACTCCCCGGACATGGGCGCCGGGGAGTTTTATACATTTTTAATTGTTTTTATGCATTGAATTTGGTATAATCAAGGAAACGTATCACTTATCATCAGCCTGTCGGCTGACGACAAGGTATAATCAAGGAAACCCCAGGCACCCGGCCCGGGCGGGAACGCCTTTGCCGGGTATCCATTATGGACTGAAGAAAGGAAACCAACGAAATGACCAGAAGAGAATTGCGGGAACACTGCTTTAAGATGTTGTTTTCCGCCGACTTCTACCCTTCGGCGGAGGAAGTGAAGGAGCAGCTTAAGCAGTATTTCAACGCACCCGAGGAGGATGATGTGGACCCCAAGGGGGAGGTGACGATCCTGCATAATGTAGAGATAAAGGAGGAGGACAGCCGTTACCTGGAGAAACGCGTGGCCGGAATTATGGACAAGATTCCGGAGATCGACGAACAGATCAATGAAGTGGCGGCCGGCTGGCGCACTAAGCGTATGGGGAAGGTGGAGCTGACGATCCTGCGTCTGGCGCTGTTTGAGATGAAGTACGACGATTCCATCCCGGAGAAGGTGGCCATCAACGAGGCGGTGGAGCTTGCCAAGAAGTTCGGCGGCGACGAGTCCCCGTCCTTTGTCAACGGCATCCTGGCGAAATTCGCCGGCAAGGACCTCTTGCCATCCCCCGCGGAACCTGAAAAGACCGGAACGGAAAAAGCATAAGGCGGCGGAAACATGGGGAGTATTTATACTGTATCGCAGGTGAATTCCTACATTAAAAACATGTTTACCCAGGATTTTGCCCTGAACAAAATATCCGTCAAGGGAGAGGTTTCCAACTGCAAATACCACCCATCGGGCCATATATATTTCACATTGAAGGACGGCGGCTCCCAGATCGGAGCCGTGATGTTTGCCTCCCAGAGGAAAAATCTGGGATTTAAAATGGAGGAAGGCCAGCAGGTGGTGGCTCAGGGAACCGTGGACGTGTACGAGCGGGACGGCAAATACCAGCTCTACGCCAGGTCCATTACCCTGGACGGCACCGGCGATCTCTTCCGCAGATTCGAACAGCTGAGAAACGAGCTGGAGGAGATGGGGATGTTCGACGGCTGTTACAAGCAGCCCATTCCCAGATACGCAAAGCGCGTTGGCGTGGTGACGGCCAGCACAGGGGCGGCCATCCGGGACATCATGAACATTTCCGCCCGGCGCAACCCTTACGTCCAGCTGATTCTGTATCCGGCTCTGGTCCAGGGGACCGAGGCCAAATACAGCATCGTGAAGGGCATACAGACCCTGGACCGCATGAATCTGGACGTGATCATCGTCGGCAGAGGCGGCGGCTCTATCGAGGATTTGTGGGCCTTTAACGAGGAGATGGTGGCGCGGGCTATTTTTGAGTGCGGCACGCCGGTGATCTCAGCGGTGGGCCACGAGACGGATGTGACCATAGCGGACTATGTGGCGGATATGCGGGCCCCCACGCCCTCGGCGGCGGCGGAGCTGGCGGTGTTCGACTACAGCCAGTTTGAGGCCCAGACGGACCTCTACCGGAGAACCTTAAACCGGGGCATGGAGCGCAGGCTGGAGCGGGTGCGCTACCGCCTGAACCAGGACGTGCTGCGCCTGAAAATGCACCACCCCGAGCGGCAGCTCAACGAGAAACGCCAGCGCCTGGCCGACCTGGAGGACCGCATGGGGCGGATCATGGAGCGGCGGGTCACGGCCGGACGCCACCGGCTGGCGCTGCTGGCGGGGCGTCTCCAGTCGCTGTCGCCTCTGGAGCAGATCAGCCGCGGCTACGGATTCATCACCGACGGCGGGGGAAAACGCCTGGAGTCCGTTTCCCAGGTAAAGCCCGGGGACCGGATCACCGTCCGGGTGCGGGACGGAAGAGCCGTCGCCCGCGTGGAGGAGACGGAATCCTTAGATGACAGGAAAGGCGGAGAGCTGACATGACAAAAAGCGCAAAGAGCGCCAAAGGTCAGGAGACGGCCGGCAGAGAGCCGGGCATCGAGGAGACCTTCGAGGCGCTGGAAGAGATGGTTAAAAAACTGGAGGACGGCGAGAACACGCTGGAAGAATCCTTTGCCTGTTATGAGCAGGGGATGAAGCTGGTGAAAACGCTGAACGCACAGATTGACAAAGTGGAAAAACAAATTCTGATATTGAGCGAGGGTGATGAACATGAGTGATATGGAACAGTTTAAAGCGGAAATGGAGCGCAGGACAAAGGAGATCGAGCAGATAATCGAGCCGTACCTGCCGGAGGAGACCGGGCATCAGAAGACGGTGCTTGAGGCCATGAATTACAGCATGAAGGCCGGCGGCAAGCGCCTGCGCCCCATGCTCATGCAGGAAGTCTGCCGACTGTTCACCGGGGATGTGCTGGACTGCGTGATCCCCTTTATGGCGGCGGTGGAGATGATTCACACGTCCTCGCTGGTTCACGACGATTTACCGTGCATGGACGACGACCGTCTGCGCCGGGGAAAGCCCAGCACCTGGGCGGAGTACGGCGAGGACATCGGCGTGCTGACCGGCGATGCGCTGATGATGTACGCCTTTGAGACGGCGGCCAGGGCATTTGAGACCAGCATCGATCCCGATGAGATTTCCGCCATCGGGCGCGCCATCGGCATTTTAGCCCACAAGACCGGCGCGTTCGGCATGATCGGCGGCCAGACCGTGGATGTGGAGCTGGCGGGCAGCGATATCCCCAGGGACAAGCTGGATTTCATCTACCGCTTAAAGACCGGCGCGCTGCTGGAGGCTTCCATGCTCATCGGCGCGGTGCTGGGCGGAGCTGCGGAGGAGGACTGCAAGATCGTGGAGCGCCTGGCGTCCCACATCGGCATGGCCTTCCAGATTCAGGACGACATCCTGGACGTGACCGGCAGCGAGGAGGAGCTTGGCAAGCCCGCGGGAAGCGATGCGCGCAACGGCAAGACCACTTATGTGACCCTGGAAGGTCTGGAGAAGGCGAAGAAGGACGTGGAACAGCTGTCCGCACAGGCCATTGAGGATTTGGAACAGCTTCCGGGCAACAATGAATTTTTGGAGAATCTGATCCGCATGCTGATGGATCGCAAAAAATAAGCCGGAGTAAGAAGGATTTCAGAACATGATATTGGAACAGATAAAAGGTCCGCAGGACATCAAGCAGATGTCCCTGGAAGAGCTGGGACAGCTCGCACAGGAGATAAGAGCGTTTTTAATTGAGAAGATCAGCCACACGGGGGGCCATCTGGCCTCAAACCTTGGCGTGGTCGAGCTTACCATTGCGATGTACCGGACCTTTGACCTGCCGGAAGACAAGGTCATATGGGACGTGGGGCATCAGTCCTACACCCACAAAATTTTAAGCGGGCGCATGGCGGAATTCGACGAGCTGCGCCAGTACGGAGGGCTCTCCGGCTTTCCCAAGCGCAAGGAGAGCCCCTACGATTGCTTTGACACCGGTCACAGCTCCACCTCCATCTCCGCGGGTCTGGGCATCGCCCAGGGGCGGGATATCCTGGGACAGGACTACGAGGTGGTCTCCGTGATCGGGGACGGAGCCTTAACCGGCGGGATGGCCTACGAGGCATTGAACAACGCGGCGCGCATGAAGAAGAATTTCATCATCGTGCTCAACGACAATAAAATGTCCATTTCCGAGAACGTGGGCGGAATGTCGCGCTATCTGAACGGCCTGAGAACGGGCAGCGGCTACAACGATCTGAAAAAGAACGTGGCCAACGCCCTGGACCGGATTCCCGTGGTGGGCGCGCCCATGATCGACAAGATCAAGCGCACCAAGAACAGCATCAAGCAGCTGTTTATCCCGGGGATGCTCTTTGAGAATATGGGCATCACCTACCTGGGGCCGGTGGATGGGCACAACATTTCCCAGCTCTGCAAGGTGTTCCGGGAGGCGAAAAAGCTGGATCACGCGGTGCTGGTGCATGTTTTGACCAAAAAGGGCAAGGGCTACAAGCCTGCGGAGAAAAATCCGTCCCGCTTCCACGGGGTGGATCCTTTTGACGTGACCACGGGGAAATCCCTGAAGGAGAAACAGTATCCAAGCTACACCGAGGTATTTTCCCGCAAGCTCTGCCAGCTGGCGAAGGAGCGCCCCAACCTGGTGGCGCTGACCGCGGCCATGCCGGACGGCACGGGTCTCTCCGACTTTGCCCGGCATTATCCGGGACGGTTCTTTGATGTGGGGATTGCCGAAGCCCACGCGGTTACTTCGGCGGCAGGCATGGCCGCAGCCGGTTTGAAGCCGGTGGTAGCGGTCTATTCGTCGTTTCTCCAGCGGGCCTACGACCAGGTATTACACGATGTCTGTATCCAGGACCTGCCGGTGGTGTTCGCCGTGGACCGGGCAGGGCTGGTAGGCAGCGACGGGGAGACCCATCAGGGAATTTTCGACTACTCCTTTTTGACCTCCATCCCCAACATGAGCGTCATGGCGCCCAAGAACCTGTGGGAGCTGCGCGCCATGCTGGAATTTTCCATGGACTACAACCGTCCCCTGGCCATCCGCTATCCCCGGGGCGAGGCGTACCGGGGCCTGCGGGATTTCCGGGAACCCATTGTCTACGGCAAGGGGGAAATGCTCTACGAGGAGGAAGGGATCGCCCTTCTGGCCGTGGGAAGCATGGTCAGCACCGCAGAGCACATCCGGCAGAAGCTGAAGGCGGAGGGACGCTCCTGCACCCTGGCAAACGGGCGCTTTGTGAAGCCCTTTGACCGGGAGCTGGTGGACCGCCTGGCAGAGCGGCACAAGGTGATCGTCACCCTGGAGGAGAACGTGCTGCAGGGCGGCTACGGCCTGCCGGTCACCGCCTATATCCATGAGCATTATCCCCACCGCCGGGTGTTGAATATCGGCATACCCGACGCCTATGTGGAGCACGGAAACGTGTCCGTGCTGCGGGAGGGCCTGGGCATCGACAGCGATTCCATTATAAAGACCATGAAGAGCAGGGGATATTTGGATTAGGAAGAGACTGAAGAAGAAAAGAGAGGAACTTTAGCGGAATGAAAGAACGGTTGGACGTACTCCTGGTACAGAGAAATCTGGCGCCCTCCAGGGAGAAGGCGAAGGCGCTGATTATGTCGGGCATCGTCTATGTGGACGGGCAGAAGGAGGATAAGGCGGGCACGCAGTTCGATGAGGCGGCCGCCATCGAGGTGCGTGGAAGCACCCTCAAATATGTGAGCCGCGGCGGCCTGAAGCTGGAGAAGGCCATGACGCATTTCGGCGTGGAGCCGGCGGGAAAGGTCTGCATGGACGTGGGCGCCTCCACCGGCGGCTTCACGGACTGTATGCTGCAAAACGGCGCGGTGAAGGTCTATTCCGTGGACGTGGGCCACGGGCAGCTGGACTGGAAGCTGCGAAACGACGAGCGGGTGGTCTGCATGGAAAAGACCAATATCCGCTACGTGACGCCCTCGGACATCGCGGACCCCATCGCCCTTGCCAGCATCGACGTCTCCTTCATTTCCCTGACCAAGGTATTGGGACCGGTGCGGGAGCTGCTGACCGGAGACGGACAGGTGGTCTGCCTGATCAAACCGCAGTTTGAGGCCGGGCGCGAGAAGGTTGGCAAAAAAGGCGTGGTGCGGGAGCGGTCGGTGCACCTGGAGGTGATCCGCATGGTGATAAGCTATGCGGTGGAAAACGGTTTTAAGGTGTTGAATCTGGAATACTCGCCCATCAAGGGGCCGGAGGGAAATATCGAGTATCTGCTCCATCTGCAAAAGCTTTCCGGCGGGGAGACGCCCCAGAGGCCGGAGGACCTTCCCGTGGATCCCGCGGCCGTGGTGGAAGCGGCCCACTCACAGCTGGACTAGAGGACGGGGGACGGTATGAGACGCTTTTATATAATTGCCAATTATGATAAAGAATATGTGCGCGAGGCGGAGATGTTTATCCGCTCCTATCTGGAAGGGAAGGGCGCGCAGTGCACGGTGCAGCCCGCATTTCCCCAGGACTGCTCCAACCGGCACACCGAGAGCGCCATGGTGCCGCAGGAGGTCCAGTGCGTGATCACCATCGGCGGGGACGGAACCCTGATCCAGGCGGCCAGGGACCTGGCCGGGCGGGATATCCCGATGGTGGGCGTGAACCGGGGCCATCTGGGCTTCTTGAACCAGATCAGCCGCCAGGAGGATATCGCGCCGGTGATGGATGCGCTGCTGGAGGACCGCTATCAGCTGGAATCCCGCATGATGATCCAGGGGGAGGCCGTGCGGGACGGGCAGACCGTGATGTGCGACATTGCGCTCAACGAGATCGCCGTAACCCGCAAGGACGCCTTGAAAGCGCTGCGCTTCAAAGTCTATGTGAACGACGATTTCCTGAACGAATACTCCGCGGACGGAATTCTGGTGGCCACGCCCACCGGCTCCACCGCGTACAATTTATCGGCCGGCGGGCCGGTGATCGCGCCGGGGGCCAAGATGATGGTGCTGACGCCCATCTGCTCCCACGCGCTAAACGCCAGGAGTATCGTCCTGGCGCCCGAGGACACGGTCCGAATCGACTTTGTGAACGGCGGCCAGGTGGCTGCATTTGACGGGGACACATTCATTGAACTGGAAAAAGGGGACAGCATCCGTATTAAACGGTCGGAGATGCACACGATCATGGTGAAACTCAAGCAGATCTCCTTTATGCAGAATCTGAGCAACCATCTGGCCGGAAGAATATAGGAGGAGACAGACATTATGAAAGTAGAACGGCACAGCAAAATCGTGGAGCTGATCGGCAAGTATGAGATTGAGACCCAGGAGGAGCTGGCGGAAAAGCTGAACGAGGCGGGTTTTAACGTGACTCAGGCCACCGTGTCCAGGGACATCCGGGAGCTGAAGCTGACGAAGATCCAGGCGGACGGAGGCCGTCAGCGCTATGTGGTGCTGGAGGGGCCGAAGGGGACTTCCGCCGCCAAATTTATCCGGGTTTTGCAGGACGGCTTTATGTCCATGGACATGGCCCAGAACATTCTGGTGATCAAGACCGTGTCCGGCATGGCGATGGCCGTGGCGGCCGCCCTGGATGCGATTCACTTCCATGAGATCGTGGGCTGTATCGCGGGGGACGACACCATCATGTGCGCCATCCGCAGCGTGGACGACACCATTATCGTGATGGAGAAGATCAAGAAGATGGTGGAGGCATAGTCTGCCGCCGGGGCCGCGCGCTCATTGCGGCGGCTGCGAGAAAAGGGGGATTTCAATGTTACTGGAATTGCATGTGAAGAACCTGGCCCTGATCGAGAAAGCGGATGTGGAGTTCCGTCAGGGCTTAAACATTCTCACCGGCGAGACGGGCGCCGGTAAATCCATCATCATCGGCTCCGTGGGTATGGCCCTCGGCGGCAAGGCGTCCCGGGACAGCATCCGCCAGGGCGCGCCCTACGCCTACGTGGAGCTTGTATTCTCCGTGGATTCTCCGGAGAAGTTGAAGGCCCTGGCCGCCCTGGAGGCGGTGCCGGACGAGAACGGCCTGTTCATCATCTCCCGGAAAATCATGCCCAACCGCAGCGTCAGCCGGATCAACGACGAGACCGTGACCACGGCCAGGCTGAAGCAGATCACCGGCCTGCTGATCGATATCCACGGCCAGCACGAGCACCAGTCCCTTCTGTACAAATCCAAACATCTCGCGATTCTGGACGCCTATGTCAGGGGAAAAACCCAGCCTTTAAAAGAAAAGACGGCGAAAACCTACGAGGCTTACCGGGCCCTCCGGGAGAAACTGGAAAAATTTGGAGTTGACGAGGAGAGCCGTATCCGCGAGAAGGATTTCCTGCGCTTTGAGATCGACGAGATCGAGGCCGCGGGAATCCGGGAGGGCGAGGAGGAGGAGCTGACGGCCCTGTACCGCCGGATCAGCCACAGCCGCCGCATTGCAGAGAACCTATCCGCCGTGCAGCAGGCCCTGGAGGGGGACTGGCTGTCCCGGGCGCTTCAGGAGGTGGACCAGGCCTGCGCTTACGACGAATCCTTAAACGGAATCCGGGACCAGCTCTACGACGCGGAATCCATATTGAGCGACGCGGGCCGGGAGACGGCCGCCTATCTGGAACACATGGAGCTGGACGAGGAGCGTTTCCGGGAGGTGGAGGAGCGCCTGGACCTGATTCACGGCCTCCAGGCAAAATACGGCAATACGGTGGAAGCCATTTTCCGGAAACTGGAAGAGAAGAAGCAGCGGCTGGACGAGCTGGAGAATTTCGAGGAACGCAAAGCCGGGGCGGAGCGGGAGCTTAAAAAGACGGAGCAGGAATTGGAAGCTCTCTGCGGCCAGCTGTCCCAGGTGAGAAAGTCCGCCTCCCGGAAGCTGACGGAGAGCATCCGCAAGGGCCTGCTGGATTTGAACTTTCTGGACGTGACCTTTTCCATGGAATTTTCCAGGCTGGACCACTACACGGCCCAGGGGTACGACGAGGCCCAGTTTCTGATCTCCACCAACCCCGGAGAGCCGGAAAAGCCCCTGGGCGACGTGGCGTCGGGCGGCGAGCTCTCGCGGATCATGCTGGCCATTAAGACCGTGCTGGCGGACACCGACGACATTCCCACCCTGATATTCGACGAGATCGACACCGGCATCAGCGGGCGCACGGCCCAGAAGGTGTCGGAGAAGCTCTCCTATATCGGAAGGACCCACCAGGTGATCTGTATCACCCACCTGCCCCAGATCGCAGCCATGGCGGACTGCCATTTCGAGATCGCCAAATCCGCGGCCGAGGGGCGCACCGCCACCACCATCCGCGCCCTGGGGCCAGAGGAATCCGTGCAGGAGCTGGCCAGGCTTTTGGGCGGCGCGAAGATCACCGACGCGGTGCTGAAAAATGCCCGGGAGATGAAGGATCTGGCGGACAGCACAAAATAAGAAAAGCTATCATAAAAAAGACAAGAATCGTTAAAAGATGCTCATTTTTGATAAAATTGGGCATCTTTTTTGCGTTGTTGGGAGAACTTCTATTTGAAAGCGCGTTAGAGAGATGAAGAATGCTTTTGGCTTATCGGGACAGAATACAGGACATCAACACATCAGGAGGCCGCTATGAAAGACAATCAGAAGAGAATCATCACAACACAGAAAATCGACGACTATTGTTTATGGCTGGACCGCTGCGAGCGGAGCAGGGAGACGATTCAAAAATATGAATATTACCTGACCCGTTTCAAAGAGTTCATGGACTGCAGGCCGGTGGACAAGGAGATGGTGATTCTCTGGAAAAGCGTTTTGCGCGAAAATCTGGCGCCTGTGACCGTTAACGGAGCCCTGGCCGCGCTGAACGGCTTTTTCAAATACTGCGATTGGCAGGATTGCAGGGCCAGATTCCTGAAAATCAGCAAAAATACTTTTTATCCCGAAAGCCGGGAGCTCACAAAAAAAGAATATCTCCGCCTGGTGAGAACGGCTGCGGACCAGGGAAACGAACGGCTTTCCCTGTTGCTTGAGACCATCTGCTCCAGCGGAATCCGCGTGTCGGAGCTGCCGTTTATCACGGTGGCGGCGCTCTGCAAGGGGCAGGCGGAGGTGGAGTGCAAGGGCAGGATCCGGACGGTGCTGCTGACAAAAAGGCTCTGCAAAATCCTGCTGGATTACGCTGCCAGGAAGGGGATTGAGAGCGGAATGATCTTTGTGACAAGAAGCGGAAAGGCGCTGGACCGGAGTAATATCTGGCGGGAGATGAAGGCGCTGGGCCTGAAAGCCAACGTGGACCGTGAGAAAATATTTCCCCACAACCTGAGGCATTTATTTGCCAGGACCTACTACGCAATGACCAAGGACCTGTCAAAGCTGGCGGATATATTGGGCCATAAGGATATCAATACGACCCGCATTTATACCATTGAGAGCGGGAGCAGACACAGAAAACAGCTGGAAAGTATGAGACTCATTGTGACGCCGTACAACGCAATATCTATTTTGTTGTATTCAGAATCATGGACGCGGTAAATCATTTCATACTATATCACATTTTTACATAGATTTCCACCGGTTTCCGCCATTATGGACATGCCAATCAGACCTGGCTTCATCCGGCTTCAGGCCTGATTATTTGGCGTCCCTGAAAATGGGCTTTTTTGGCAGATTTTATCCGGAAAATTCCGGAAGTTTTTCCAAAGGGAGGGGAAAACGGCGGAGACGGGCGGAAACGAGGCCGTTCTCGAAAGGTCCTTTGGCCGTTCGGTTACAACAAAATAGATATTGCGTTGTAAATAAAGGGAGGGGGAGAATTCGGGGTGGAGCGGAGCATGGGCGCAGGCGGCATTTTACCATACAGGAAGGGAGAATTATGTTTAGGGATCACATACCTGGAGATGATAAGGAAACACGAATCAATACAAACGACGCGAGTATCATGCTGGTCTGCATCAACGGATACCAGGAGAACCGGCCGTACGGGGTGATTGTAAACTACTGCCTGCCGGTCCCCATCCATTTTACGGGGATTCATGAGCTGGTGCTCGGGGTGGATGAGGTCTGCGAGCGGATCGGCGCGCCCATGCGCACCATGGAACCCCGCTTTTTGAGCCGCGCGGAGGCGGAGCGGTACCAGAAGCTGTCGATGCGGCAGGAGGCGGGAACGCAAAACAGCCCGGATCAAATGGCCATGCCGATTCAGAAGCGGCTGGCTTATACGGCGCAGGCCGAGGAAGTTCTGATCATCCATGTGCTTTACAGGCAGCACGCCTCCATGCAGGGGCGTCTGCACACCAGCTTTTCCAGCCAATATTACGTCTCCTTCCGCAGCGCCCTGGAGCTCATGCGGATGCTGGCAGAGGTGGATGCAGGTCTGAGGGAGAAGGGGCCGAGGAAGCGGCTGACCGGCGGGGGAGGCGGTCAGCCGGACGGAGGGGACCGGGAAGGGGAGGACCGTTTGAAAATTTTTAAAAATTCGGATTAAAGCCGCAGGCGCGAAAAAATATTGTACGAATGAAGGATTTGGCAGACGGGACAAAATAAAACAGATTGAAAACAGAAGATCAGATCATACTAAGAAAGAGGCACAAAACACCGGCTTCTTTCTTTTTTTGACTGTAATGGACCGCTGGCGCAGCCCGGGGAGGATTGCAGCATTCCAGGAGCCGATGGGTGCCTCGCCCTGTGAAAATCAACAAAATACAAGACGAGGAGGTAAGAACATGAGAGGAAATAAGACGTTTTACCGGTGGCTGAACCGTATTTTCTGGGCGGCGCTCACCGTCACCGTTGGATATTCCTGGTACTACTTAGACACTGCCATCCCGGACCGGATCAGCATTGTCCAGGACCAGAAGGAGCAGTTTTCGTTCCCGCTTCCCATCAACACAACCTTATCCAGTGAGAGTGAGGAAGTGGTGCTGGGAAACAAGAGCAACATACCCGCCGACCAGATCACGGTGAACGGGAGGCAGCCATTTTCCATGTACGCCGAAAACCAGGGATCCTATCAGGTCGGGCTGAAGCTTTTCGGCCTGATCAAGTTCAAGGACATCCAGGTGGACGTAGTGGACACCCGCTATGCGGTGCCCTGCGGATGTCCCATCGGAATCTATCTGAAATCCGACGGAATTATGGTCATCGGTACCGGAAAGCTGACGGCGGCGGACGGCATGGAGGTGGAACCGGCCTACGGTATTTTGAAATCAGGCGATTACATTGAAGCGTTCAACGGAAAGCCCATGAACACCAAGGAAGACCTTATGGACGCGGTGAACAAGACGGGCGGCGAGGCTGCGGTGGTCTCAGTCCGCCGGGGCGGCGAGCAGGTGGACGTCAGCGTGAACCCCGTCAAAACCGAGGACGGACAGTACAAGCTGGGCGCCTGGGTGCGGGACGACACCCAGGGAATCGGCACCGTCACATACCTGGACTTAAACGGAAACTTCGGCGCGCTGGGGCATGGAATCAGCGACAGCGACACCGGCGACCTGGTGGAGACCAGCAAGGGGGAACTGTATACCACCCAGATTATGGGAATTGAGAAGGGGACCATTGGAAAGCCGGGGCTGCTGTCCGGTGTGATCTATTACGGACCGGGCTCGCTGATGGGGGAGATCAATCAGAACACAAACGAGGGAATATTCGGAACTGTAAACGAAGCCTTTCTGCGCCAGACCGGAATGGAAGCCATGGTCAAAGGAACTGTAAACGACTCCGGCCTGCCGGAGGGCGCCATGGAGATCGCCTGCCGCCAGGACGTAAAGCCCGGGCCTGCAACCATCAGGAGCAGCGTGTCGGGGGAGCTGAGGGATTACGATATCGAAATACAGAAGGTAGATTATAACTCAGGGCATAAGAATAAAAGTATGGTAATTAAAGTAACCGACCCGGATCTGATCGCGCTGACGGGGGGAATCGTGCAGGGGATGAGCGGGAGTCCGATTATACAGGATGGAAAGCTGGCCGGAGCAGTGACCCATGTGTTTTTGCAGGATAGCACCAGGGGGTATGGGATATTGATTGAAAACATGCTCGAGCATTGAGTCCGGGCAGGCCATAGTGAAAAGGAAGGCGTTGGGAGCTTGCTCACATAAGCCTTCCTTTTTGCTATGGCCTATGCGGCGAAAGCCGCACAGCCGATGGTGCGCCGCAGGCGTGCCAGCGGCTGTAGCCCGGACGGAGTAGCGGGAGGCGAAAAATCACTCTTCTGTTTTTAGATGACTTGTCTAAGATAATATGGAATTTGTTGATAATTTAGGGTATAATATGATTAATGTTTTGAAAATTGCTTTGTATTGATCTATTTTACTCAAGAAAATATTCTGAGGAGGAGACAGGATGGCTTCATTGACACATGTCAGTATGTGGTCAGAGGCAGAACATGAATGGAGAAAAATAACAGCGTCAGAAGCTGCCAAATTATATCCTGAAGGTACGGTCTCCGCACATAGCGGATTATTTGTATGCGAATTATGTGGACAATGCAAAACCATATGCGATACAGAAAATCATTGAGGGATGTTAGACAATATAAGGGAGGGATATAATGCCGGAGCATCAGACAATCGAGTGGAAAGAATCATGGCATAACGAATATTTGGAATGGATTTGTGGCTATGCAAATGCTAATGGTGGAATTTTATACATTGGTATGGATGATCTTGGACATATAAAGGGCATTAAGGATTCTAAAAAGTTACTGGAGAAGATACCGAGCCAAGTGACAGATACAATGGGAATCGTTGTAGATGTAAATCTTCGATTTGAGGGCGATTTAGAGTATTTGGAGATTATTGTAGATAAATACCCGTCTCTCATTAGTTATCATGGAAAGTATTTTTATAGATCAGGGAGTACAATGCGTACGATAACCGGGAAAGAATTGGACAGGGCCATCTTAAAGTCTCAGGGAAGAACATGGGATGGCATGCCGATACCAAGGCTAAAAATCGATGACTTAAGCCAATCGGCTATCAAGCTTTTTAAGAAAAAGGCTATTGAGAGGGGGAGGCTGACGGATGAAGAAACCAAAGTCACAGACAAAGTATTATTAGAAAATCTGCATCTTTTTGACGATGACGATTATCTCACCAGGGCAGCTATGCTTGCTTTCTATGATGATCCTGAAAAATGGGTGACCGGTTCCTATATTAAAATTGGTTTTTTCGGAAATTCTGATTCTGACCTGCAATATCAAGATGAAGTGCATGGCGCTCTGATTGAACAGGTGGATAAGGCTTTGGACTTGATTTATACCAAATATATGAAGGCTCTCATCACCTATCGGGATATTCAGCGGATAGAGCAATTCATGTTCCATCGTAACGCTACAAGGGAGATTTTGTTGAATGCTGTTGTTCATAAGGACTATAGTAGCTGTAATCCAATACAGATTAGTATTTATGAAGATCGAATGTATATCTGGAATGATGGTGAAATGCCAGAAGAATTTAATTCAACTGAGAAGCTGTTTCAGAAACATTCATCAAAACCATATAACCCCAAATTGGCAAATGTGTTCTTTAAGAGTGGCTTGATAGAGGCATGGGGGCGCGGCTTTGATAAGATACGGGAGGCATGTGAATCCTATGGTGGTCCATTGCCGGAGTATGAGATATCAAAAAGTGGTATTATGGTTTTATGTAAAGCATGTAATCCTTATTTGCAACTGCTAAATGGAGTTCTTGGACAAAGTGAACAAGAACATGGACAAGAAAATGAGCAAGATATTACAAATAAAATTTTACTGTTCTGTAAAGAACCGAAAACAGTAAAAGAAATAATGGACAAGTTTAGTATTCCTAATCGGTCTTACTTAAAACGACATTATATGAACCAAATGATAGAGGAAGGGCTGTTGAAGATGACAATTCCTGAACAGCCAAGAAATAGGAATCAAAGATATTATTCATCAGTTTCTTGAACATGGTGAACAAGAAATGAACAAGAAAGTGATTAAGAAAATATTAAAAATGTTGTCCCTATATTGACTCAATCGTGAGCAGTCGTTTTACGATTGGCCTATGTAGCCCGGACGGAGTAGCGGGAGGCGACCGTAACACAAAGCAAGCGCCTCCCCCTCCCACATCAAATCATATTAACTGATTCCCGAATAATCTCAAGAAAATCTGCCGCATTTTTCGAAATACTCCGTGAAAATAAAAGCCCATAAGATATCTTAAAATCCCAGTCTACCGGAAGCGTGATCAAGGACGGATGGATATCAACCCATGCATCCAGCGTCAGAAGTAAAGAGCCGGTCGCTTCACAGGAATTGAAGGTTTCCAGGTCATAAAAATAGTGGGCGTCTTCCTGAATGATCTGCGGGTGGGTCATTTTCAATTTATCACGGAAATCATCAAGCTGCATCGTATCCCCCTTTTTAACCATAATTAAATGCTCGCCGTACAAATCTCCGTATGTCAGCTTCTTCTTAGTGGCCAGCCGGTGATTCCTTGGAACGGCAACACACAAATGATAATATCCCAGGATATAGTAGTCGGCCGCGCGCAGCATCTGTTCAGAATTAAAGGAACCCACTAAAAAATCGATAGATGTTCCCAAAGAGGCGATGACAGCCATGATCTGCTCATGATTGTCCTGATAGGGTACAATTTTGATACGGTATTCCATAGAATCCGGGCTGATGCGGTCCCAAAGATCTGTTAATACTTTGCTTGGATTTAAAAAAGACGAACCGACCCGTATTGTTTTCATATTCTGCTGAGCAATCGCTTTTGCTTTAAAAATAATATCTTCCGATTCCGCCATGATTTTTTTTGCGGCATGATAAATGTATTTCCCTGCTTCTGTCAATTCAACTCCCTGATTTGTCCGAATCAAAAGTTTCATACCCAGTTGATATTCCAATGAATTCATCTGTTTCATAATAGAGGCAGGCGTTACATACAAATCCTCCGCGGCTTTGGACAGACTGCCTCTGTCTGCAACACAGATAAATGTCTTCAATTTCCGATCATACATGACGTCCCCTCCCTCTCTTGCATTTACTTTTAGTATATATATTATAGACTAAGTGAGAATTCCCTGTCAAGAAAAGGACCGATATAATGGAAATGTAAATGAAACACCGGTGTACGAAAGGCTTACGATGAAGGGAGTAATGTAAGATGAAAAGAATATTGCTTGTGGATGCAAGTCCCAGGAAAAATGGTAATTCAGAAATCATTGTAGATATGCTGGCTTCTGATTTGAACAATGAAGACGTAACTGTATTTAAAATGAGGGAGAACAAATGCAATCCCTGTATGGCCTGCGCTGCCTGCCAGAATAAAGAAACACAAATGTGTGTGCAGAAAGATGATATGACGAAGCTTCTTCCGGTTATCGAGAGCTGCGATGCAATCCTTGTGGCGTCGCCAATCTATAACCAGCAGATTACCTCACAGGCAAAGCTGTTTATAGAACGGTTTTATCCATTCTTTCATGTAGAGAAAAAGAATGCGTCCAATACATCGAAGTTTGGAAAGAAAGCGGCGTTGGTCTGCGCTTGCTGGGGCAGCCCCAGGGAGGTCACAGAAAAATATGCGGCATGGACGGTCAGTGGTTTTTCGCAGATGGGTGCGGAACATTTTAAGTCCTGTGTATTCGATCAGATTCCGGCGGCAGGCGATGTAAGAAACAGAGAGGACTATTTGCAGACGATTCATGAACTTGCCGGCTGGCTGGCGGAGTAGGGGGGCAGGTAATGGAGTACACAACATTAAATAATGGGGTAAGGATGCCAATGCTGGGATATGGAGTATTTCAGATCCCCGCGGAGGATACGAAACGGTGCGTATCAGACGCTATTTCCGTGGGATACAGAAGTATTGACACCGCCCAGGGTTACTACAATGAGGAGGGCGTTGGAGAAGCGGTCAGCGAGTGTGGCGTTCCCCGGGAGGAACTGTTTTTAACCACAAAAATCTGGATTTCAAATGGCGGATACGAAAAAGCAAAGGCTTCCGTTGATGAATCCTTACGGAAACTGAAAACTGATTATGTGGATTTATTGTTGATTCATCAGCCGTTCAACGATTACTATGGTTCCTACCGCGCCATGGAGGAAGCCTACAAGGCAGGGAAAGCACGGGCCATTGGCGTCAGCAATTTTATGCCGGACCGCTTTATCGACATTGCCGGTTTTGTGGAAATTCCTCCGATGGTCAACCAGTTGGAGGTCCATGTATTCCAGCAGCAGAAAATCGAAAAAGAGATTCTGAAAAAACACCATACACAGTTAATGGCATGGTCTCCTCTGGCCCAGGGAAAAAATGAGTTGTTTTCCAATGGATTGCTAACGGCCATTGGAGAAGCATACCAAAAGACGGCGGCGCAGGTAGCCCTGCGGTTTCTGATTCAATCCGGAGTTGTGGTAATTCCTAAATCCTCCCACAAGGATCGTATGGAGGAGAATTTCAACCTGTTTGATTTTCAGTTAACAGACGGGGAAATGAACCAGCTGGAGGCATTGGATTTGGGGCGTAGTCAGTTTATTGACCACTATGCTCCGGAAGTGGCGGAAATGTTTGTTGGTGCGGGAAAAATGTAAAGGGGAGGATAAAATGGCAAGAAAAAGACCTGACTATCATGAGGCGGCACAAAATATTATCTCCAATATCGGGGGAAAAGAGAATGTGATTAGTGTAAGGCACTGTATTACCCGTGTGCGCTTTAAATTAAAAGACGAAAGTAAAGCGGATGATGAAATCGTGAAAAACCTGGAGGGCGTTATTTCTGTGGTGCACGGCGGTGGAGAATATATGGTGGTAATTGGTGATGCCGTTCACGACGTATATGAGGCGGTCTGCGAGCAGTTGGGGAGTTTGGCAGAAGAACAGCCGCTGGATAAAGAGGAGAAAGCCAATCCGGTTATGAAACTCCTGAACATCGTTGTGGGCGCCGTTGGACCATGCCTGAATTTCATCTGCGCGGGAGGTATATTAAAAGGGTTCCTGACGATTCTGGAAATGAGCGGTCTGGTGCAGGCCGGCAGCGGTATGGATATGCTGGTTGCCGCGGCAGGTGATGCGATCTTTTTCTTTCTCCCGGTGTTCCTTGGCATGAATCTGGCAAAGACATTAAAAGGCGATGGATTCCTCGGTGCAATAATCGGCGCGGCCCTTTGTTATCCGCCTATCAACGGCGTGGATCTGGTGATTTTCGGTAGGGTATTTAATAATACATATACCAGCTCCTTTCTGCCGGTCATTGCCATTACAGCAGTGGCGGTGCCGCTGTCAAAGCTGCTGAAAAAATATATTCCGAAAGCGGTCAGCAATTTCCTGACACCGGCGCTTACCTTGCTCACTGTGATTCCCCTTGGGTTCGTCATCATCGGCCCGCTTGTCAGTATGGTGGGAAGTCTGGCAAATGCAGGGATCACAGCACTGATGAATTCGGTTCCACCCCTTGCAGGGGCCGTGTTCGGCGGGACTTATCAGATTATGGTGCTGTTTGGCGTGCACAGCGCCCTTACTTCCTTCTCTTTTGTGAATCTGCTGGAAGGGAATCCTGATGCAATCATGGCGATTGGCTGCATGGTAAGTTTTTCACAAATTGGCGTGGTATTGGCGATGTACTTAAAATCAAAGGATGAGAAATTAAAATCCGTGGCGCTTCCAGCGTTTATTTCCGGTATATTCGGTGTTACAGAACCAGCTATCTACGGGGTTACGCTTCCAAGGATTAAGATGTTTATATTATCCTGCGTGGGCGGAGCGGTTTGCGGGGCATTTGTTATGCTGACTCATACTCTTATGTACAATTTTACCGGAATGGGAATATTTGCAATTCTCGGTCTTCTAAGTCCGGAGAATCCCCAAATCCCGACTGCCGTTTTGTGCGCGGTGGTTCCGTTGGTGTTCTCTTTTGCGGCGGCAACGGTGATATATAAGGAGAAAACAGCCACGGTGCAGAATGAGACGGCTGGAAGATTAGAGATCACGGCGCCGGTGCCCGGAAAAGTGGTTCCCATCGGTACCGTACCGGATGAGACATTTGCCTCAGGAATGCTGGGGAAAGGCTTTGCGGTAGAACCATCCCAGGGTAAGGTGTACGCTCCTTTTGATGGTATATGCACGACTATTTTTGATACACTCCATGCCATGGGACTGACCTCGGATGGCGGCGTCAGCGTACTGATTCATGTGGGATTGGAGACAGTTTCCTTAAATGGCGGGCCGTTTACCGCCCATGTGAAGTCGGGAGATCGGATAAAAAAGGGACAGCTCCTTTTGGAATTTGATATGGAAGCGATTCGGGCAGCCGGTTATCCGCTGATTACACCGGTAATTGTTGCAAATGAAGCAGAGATCGGAACGGTTACGGTGGAAAACGACAGGATTATAGTAGAAAGGAGTTAGTATGAGATTTCCAGAACATTTTCTTTGGGGCGGCGCGGTAGCGGCTAATCAGTGCGAAGGGGCCTGGGCGAGTGATGGAAAGGGAATATCGGTTCCGGATGTATTGACCAGCGGCTCCCATTCTGTACCCAGACGGATTGAGCCGGGGATGAATCCGGAATATACCTACCCCTCCCATGAGGCCATTGATTTTTACCACCACTATGAGGAGGACATTGCCCTCTTTGCGGAAATGGGGTTTCAGGTGTTCCGCCTTTCCATCAACTGGACGCGCATTTTTCCTACGGGTGAGGAGCAGGAACCGAATGAGAAAGGGCTTGAATTCTATGATAAGGTTTTCAACTGCTGTAAAAACCATGGGATTGAGCCCTTAGTGACAATTTCCCACTATGAGCTTCCATTTGCTTTGGTGGAAAAGTACAATGGCTGGACAGACCGCAGGCTGATAGACTTATTTATGAGGTATTGCCAGGCGATTTTCGAGCGGTTTCAAAATCAGGTAACATATTGGCTGACCTTTAATGAAATAAACGCAGGCACACTGTATACCGGTACCATGTCTACAACCAATAATTTTAAAGGATTCCATGGATCGTTAAAGGATTTAAAGGACAATCCAGGAGAACGCTATCAGGCGCTTCATCACCAGTTTATCGCATCGGCCCGCGCGGTAAAATATGTCCATGAACATTATCCGCAGTTTAAAATGGGCTGTATGATTGGCTTCCTGGGATATTATCCATATACCTGTAATCCAGACGACGTCCTGGCCACATTAAAGCAGAAACAGATGGTTGACTGGTTCTGCTCCGATGTGCAGGTGAGGGGATATTATCCGGGCTACTCAAAACGGTATTTTAAAGAAAATGGTATATCGATCCGGATGGAGCCGGGAGATGAAAAGGAACTGACCGAGGGAACGGTGGACTTTTACACCTTCAGTTATTATATGACCTTCTGTCTTTCTACAGATCCGAAGGTGGAACAGACGACGGGAAATCTTCTGGGTGGAGCTAAAAATCCGTATTTAAAGGTATCGGACTGGGGGTGGCAGATAGACCCCAAGGGACTGCGTTGGTGTCTGAACGAGATTTACGACCGGTACCAGATTCCGATTATGATTGTGGAGAACGGTCTGGGGGCATATGATGTGAAATCGAAGGATGGGAAGATTCATGATGACTACCGAATCAATTATATGCGGCAGCATATTGAGCAGATGGGCGAGGCGATTATGGATGGCGTTGATCTCATTGGATATACGCCCTGGGGCTGTATTGACCTGGTTTCTCTTTCCACGGGAGAAATGGCCAAGCGGTATGGAATGATTTATGTCAATAAGTTTGACGATGGAACAGGTGACTTTAGCCGGGAAAAGAAGGATTCCTTTTACTGGTATCAAAAGGTGATCGCTTCTAACGGTGAGGATTTAGCATAAGAGGATGAAACTATGAGTAAAGTAAATTTAGGATTTGGCCTGATGCGGCTGCCACAGTTATCGGCCGAGCCGACGGATATTGATTATGAACAGTTAAACAAAATGGTGGATACATTTCTGGAAGCCGGTTTTGACTATTTTGACACCAGCTGGGCTTACCACAATGGAGAAAGTGAAGCGGCAATCAAAAAATGCCTGACAGACCGGTATCCGAGAGAGCGCTATCGTCTTGCATCCAAACTGCCGACCTTTGCCATTACCGAAGAATCACAGGTGGAGGAGATTTTTGTACAGCAGCTCACCCGCTGCGGCGTGGAATATTTTGACTATTATCTGCTGCACAATGTCAATGAGATACGATACAATCAGGTTATCAAACAGACCCATATGTTTAATTATTTGAAGAAGTGGAAGAAAGAAGGAAAAATCAGGCATATTGCGCTTTCCTACCATGACTGCGCTGATGTGCTGGACAAGATTCTGGCAGAGCACCCGGAGGTGGAAGCGGTACAGATCGCCCTCAATTACATTGACTGGAATGCCTATTTTGTACAGGCGAAGGCCTGTTATGAGGTGATCCGCAGGCATGGCAGACAGGTCATTATCATGGAGCCGGTCAAGGGCGGTATGCTGGCTGACGCGCCCCAAGAGGCGAAAATGCTGATGAAAGCGGAAAATCCCGACGCATCCATTGCGTCCTGGGCGCTTCGCTATGCGGCTGGGCTGGAGGGTGTGCTTACTGTGCTGTCCGGGATGTCTGATTTAGGACAGATGCGGGATAATATATCCTGTATGAGGGACTTCCGGCCTTTGAATGAACAAGAAAAGGAGATTTTGCAGCAGGCTGCCCGCATTTACCGGGAAAGCGGACCGGTAAAGACAGCTGATTTTACAGCGTATGAGGCCATTGCGCCAAAGGGCGTTTCTGCTGCGGCAATTCTCGATTGCTACAATAGCTGCATGCTTCAGCCTGTCCCAACCTTTGGTGCGGAGCACAACTACTTTGGATCGGAAAAAGCAAGACACAGGCTTCATAAGGACGACTTGTGCATACCTGGTGAAGTAATCCTGGAAGATGGGACGGATGCGACGGAATTGGTTCATCAGGCGGAAGCGTTCCTGAATGAGAACTGCTTTTTCCAGCCTGAAGTCTAATTTGGGATTGGGAGCCTGGCAGGAGACTTACATGAAATTCAACTGTGAACTCGCGCTGTTCTGCAAAAATGCTGTCTTTATATTGACTCACTCATGAGCGGACTCTCCAATCATCCACGATGGAAAGCTGATCAGTCCGCCCCCCAAAGCCCAGGAATAATAGCCACCGTAAAATCGTATGAATATCCATAATCATATGATAAAATACAATCAGATAATTCACCATAAATCCAAGCGGTAAAACAGTTTCTGCATTCACAATATCTGGAGGTTTTTAAACCGTGAAGAATATCTGGAACAGGATCAAGAGAGGGCCGAATCTGTGGGCGTTTATAGGAAGCATAATTGCCGGCGCTGGTACGCTTACCGCAATTTATCTGTTTGACAGAGTGACAGCACCCATGTCCGGAACAAGCCTGTCAGCCGGTCCGGCGCTGCCGGCGGCTGTTTTGGAAGCCTTATGGACAGGGATACTCGGCGGGGGACTCGCAGGAATTTTTTTGATTCATCCCCTCATACTGACATTGCAGAATCTGTTCCTTTTGTTCCGAAAAGGCACGGCAGAGGTTCGGCGGGTGGAGCGGAGAACGGAGGCCGTCACCATAGCGTTGGGAATCATTTACACAGGTTTGTACGATTGGATATTCAGCGGAAGCACAAGCGGTATTCAGTTTCGCTCTGACTGGCAGGAAATCTTACATAATGGGCAGATGCATACCCCAATCTGGACCCAGTCGGCGTTGACCATTGCAGTTATTTCCTGCGTTGGAGTCCTGGGGTATCTGATGTTATCGAAACGGGATATCAATCGGCTGCCGCCGCTTTTGACGGTGCTTGGCATCTCGGCCATCTATCTGGGAATTGGCATGTGCGTGCTGTGGATCGTACAGGTGATGGGGGAGGAATGGCTGTTCTGCTTGTTCCCGTTTAACTGTGTACTGATCGGAGTGAAGACGGTCCGGCGTGCGGTGGAGGAGTGGCAGGGCCCGGAGGAGGGCCGGATTTGGGAGTGGAACAAACCTTATTTGAAATGGTTGAATGATGTTCTTTTAGACGCTTCTCACTGGCCGGTGGCGGCTCTGATCCTGATGCTTCCCCTTCTGGGCATTTTGATTGGGATTCTGGCGCTGTTCGGGCAGCAGCCGGACAGTGTGATCCGGGCCTGGACGGAAACAGGAGACTGGAGATTATCTCAGCAGATACCTCCCCCAAATGTGATGTTCGATGAGCACTATCTTTGCACGGTAGCGGCTCAGGGGCATCCCGAAGTAGTAAAGCCCCTGCGCACAGGGGTTCGCAACGGTCATCGTGTGGTGGTCAACCGCCAGCTATGCGTTGCCAATGCGTTTGAACAGATACTGGAAGAGCGGGCTGCATGGCTGCATGGCCCAATCCGCCGTTTCTATGATCGGTACGGATTTCCGGTGGCCCGTTTGATCCGGTCGAGCCAGGCGGCGGATCTGGTTTATTACATGATGAAGCCGTTGGAATGGCTGTTCCTGGCTGTGCTTTATCTGGTGGATGAAAAGCCTGAGAATCGGATAGCAGTTCAGTATCCCCATGCGCCGGTGCCGAAGTGGCGATGAAGGGAGTAAAAACGGCCCCAACACAACCTCATAAACCCCCAAAAGGCGCCGTCCAATCATCCTCACCCCATGATTGTCGCGGCGCCCTTTCTTTCCACACCTCTTTCCCACTCTTCGATTGTTAATAAAATCCCAAATAAAAATCTTTTCCTGAAATATTTTTATTAAAAAAATTACAAAATCGGTTGACGAATTTGAAAAACGTGCTAATATATAACTATGAAAACACTTTAAGAAAACATTTTCATTAACAAAATGCCAGCAAGGAGGATAAGATGGGAAAACATATATTGGTGATTGGCAGCCTGAATATGGATTTGTCCATAACCATGGAACGAATGCCTGCGGTGGGCGAAACGGTTATGGGAGAGGAGCTTACATACAACCTGGGCGGCAAGGGAGCCAATCAGGCGTACGCCGTCGGACGGCTGGGCGGACAGGTGAAGATGCTGGGCTGCGTCGGCAGGGATCAGTTCGGAGCCGGACAGAGGGAGAGCCTGGCGGCCTGTGGCGTGGACGTGTCCGGCCTGCGGGAATCCAAAGCGCTGCCCACCGGAACCGCGGTGATCTACGTGGACGCGGCGGGCAGCAACAGCATCGTGGTGGTGGCGGGAGCCAATCAGGCTTGCGACACACAGTATCTGAAGGAAAACGACCACCTGTTCCAGTGGTGCGACTACGTGCTGATGCAGATGGAGATTCCCATGTCTGCCATTGCCTACGCGGCGGGACGGGCAAGAGCGCTTGGCAAGACGGTGATCCTCAATCCCGCCCCGGCCCCGGACTTAATACCGGCGGAGCTGTTGTCCTGTGTGGACTACCTGACGCCCAACGAGACGGAGCTCATGAAGCTCAGCGGCGTGACCGGCGACGGGATGGAGGCTGTGCGGCAGGGCGCCAAAGCCCTTATGGAGCAGGGGCTCGGCTGTGTGGTGGTCACCCTGGGAGAGGAAGGCGCGCTGCTGGCGGATGGGGACGGATTCAGGACCTATCCGGCCAGAAAGGCGGAGGCCGTGGACACCACCGCGGCGGGCGACTGCTTTAACGGGGCCTTCGTTGTAGCGCTGGCGGAGGGGATGAGCGAGGACGAGGCCATACGGTTCGCCAACGCCGCGTCCTCCATGGCGGTGACCAAAAAAGGAGCGCAGAGTTCCATCCCTTCCCGGGAGGAACTGGAACAGATTTTAGGCGGCGCCAAGGCGCGGCAATCGGCAGGAGGAGGCAGATGATGGAACGGATTATCATTGATACGGACCCGGGAGTGGACGACGCCATGGCCATTTTGCTGGCTGTGAAGGCAGCGGACCGGCTGAAGATCGAGGCGCTGACCACAGTGGACGGAAATGTGGGAATCAGGCAGGTTACGGACAACGCCCTTTCGGTTCTGGAGCTGTGCGGAGCGGATCACATCCCGGTCTACCGCGGAGCGGACCGCCCCTTGGGCAAGGACGTGGCTTACAGCGACGACTTTCACGGCAGCGACGGTCTGGGCGGCGTAAATATACGCCCGGAACGGCTGAAAACCATGGAGGAACCGGCGGTGGACTACCTGGTCCGAGCGGCGGCGGAGCATCCCGGGGAGCTGACCCTGGTGCTCCTGGGGCCCATGACCAACGCCGCGCTGGCGGTGAGAAAGGACCCCGGTTTTGCCCAAAATATCCGCCGCCTGGTGGTCATGGGCGGTGCGGAGCACGGCGGGAATATGTCCCCGGTGGCGGAGTTCAACTTCTTCCACGATCCCCAGGCGGCCAGCGAAGTGTTTCAGGCCGGTTTTAAGGAGATTGTGATGGTGGGGTTGGATGCCACCGGAAAGGTGTATATGACGCCGGCCATGCGCGAACTGCTTTATCTGATCGGGACTCCCATTTCCCGCTTCATCCATAAGATTACGCGCCGGTATACGGACCGCCGCTGGGAGATCAACCGGGTGATGGGCTGCCAGCTCTGCGATCCGCTGGTGGCCGGGTATCTGATCGACCCCGGGATCCTCACGCTGGAGGCCGCCCATGTGGAGATTGAGACCCAGGGGCGCTGTGAAGGAATGTCCGTTGTGTACCGGACCAAGCGTTATCCGGAGCTGCAGGCGAACTGTAAAATTGCGGTGGATACGGATTCCAGACGGTTTTTCGACGTGTTCTATTTGACACAGTTCCCGGAATACAGGACCGAGATAAACGCGATGCTGGACCGGGAATTCCGGTAATCATGATGATAGGAGAAGGTAAAGGTTATGGCAAAGAAAACGATTAAAGATGATTTTACGCTGTTGGCAATCCTGCTGATTCCCATAGCGATTGCAATTAATTTCATTTGCGGCAATCTGGCGCTGGCCTTAAAGCTGCCGCTGTATCTGGACAGCATCGGGACCTATCTGGTGGGGATGCTGGCCGGTCCGTGGGTGGCGCTGGTTACGGGCTTCCTCAGCATCACCATCAACGCAGTCAGCGATCCCACGCTGTTCCCCTATGCGCTGTTGGCGGGACTTATGGGCATGGTGGTTGGGTTTTTCGCCAAAAAGGGGCTGTTTACCTCTGTCCCCGGAATGGTATTTTCCGGCCTGGTGGTTGCGCTCTGCTCCGTAGTGGGCACTGTGGTCATCAAATACATATTTTTCGGCGGCTTCGGCACCAGCGGCGTGTCGATCTTGGCGGCCACGATCATTGCCAGCGGCCAGCCGTTCTGGGTTGGACAGTTTGCAGCCCAGATGGTGGGGGAATTGCCGGACAAATTTATCTCCGTGCTGGTTCCGTTTTTGGTGATCCGCGGCATGTCTGGCAGGTATCTCTACAAGTTTATGAACGGAAGGGTATTCATTGACGCGAGAAGGCGCAAAGCGGCCAAATGCGGGGAGGTGGCAAAATAATGGAAGGAAAGAATTTTATCCGGGATCTGAATCCGATCACACAGCTGTATCTGTGCCTGTTTATCGCGGTCTCTTCCCTGTTTTATGATTACCGGTACACAGCGGTTCTGATTGTGGTGATGATCGCGATCGCCGCTATGGCGGGAAAAGCCGGAGAATTTGTAGGCATGTGGTTGAAATCCATCGTGTTGATTTCCGTGGTGGTGTTTGTCATGCAGGCGCTGTTTCTGCCCGGGGATACGGTGCTGTGGAAGTTCTGGATCTTTTCCATCAAACAGGAGGGAATCGATAACGCCGTCACTCTGTGCACCCGCATCATGGGAGTGGGCACAGCGGCGGTGCTGGGAATCAAACTGGTGGATGTGGGGAAGCTGGTGGTGGCTCTGGAGGACCGGGGCGTGTCTCCGTCCGCTACCTATGTGATCATGTCCACGGTAAACATCATTCCGCAGATGTCCAAGAAAATGACCGTGATCATGGACGCCCAGCGTTCCAGGGGCGTTGAGACGGAAAGCAACATGTTTGTGCGCGCCAAGGCATTTTTCCCCACCATTGGCCCCCTGATTTTAAACTCGATCGTCAGCGCGGAGGAGCGTGCGATCACGCTGGAAGCGAGAGCATTTTCCGTGAGCGGGAAAAAGACCCGCCTGCACACAGTCGCGGATACCGGGACGGATCGGGCTCTGCGGGTGGTATTTATGATTATGCTGGCGGCTGCCGTAGGAGGGAGGATTATAACATGGATCGTGTAGTGCTCAATCATGTCACATACCGTTATCCGATTGCGGAGGAGAATGCGTTAAACGACGTTTCCCTGCGCATCAAAGAAGGCGAATTCTGCTCCATTATCGGGGCCAACGGGAGCGGAAAGACCACGCTCTGCAATGTGATCCGCGGATTTATCCCGAAATTTTACCAGGGAGATCTGGAGGGCCAGGTGTTGATCAACGGCAGGGACATTGCCCAGGTGGAACTGGGAAGTCTGGCCACCGAGGTTGGTTTTGTGTTCCAGAATCCGTTTACGCAGATCAGCGGAATCGCAAACACCGTGTACGAGGAGCTGGCGTTCGGTCTGGAAAATATGGGAGTGGAGCCGGATGTGATCCGCCGCAGGGTGGAGGACGTGTTGAGGCTCACCAAGACGGAGGCATTCCGGGACCGCAATCCCTATCAGCTGTCCGGCGGACAGCAGCAGCGCATCGCCCTTGCAGCGATCCTGATCATGGAGCAGGATATCATGGTAATTGACGAGCCAACGTCGCAGTTGGACCCTCAGAGCACGGACGACGTGTTTGAGGTGATTAAGCTGATGAAGGACATGGGCCGGACCATTGTGCTGGTCGAGCACAAGATGGAGCAGATTGCCCGCTACTCCGACCACATCATTGTGCTGGATCAGGGGCGGGTGGTGCTGGAGGGAACTCCCCGGGAGGTGATTACCAACCCGGATTGCGCCAAATACCACACCCGGCTTCCGCAGTGTACCAATATCGGTCTCGGGTTAAAGAAACGGGGAGTGGATTTAGGGGAGCTTCCCATTACAACCGACGAGGCGGTTGGACAGATTTGCACATATATGGGCCGATGAGCCGGAGAGGGGATTGTTATGTCTTTAGTTGAAGTGAAAAATGTGTCATTTACATACCCGAACGGCTTTGTGGCTGTGGACGGGGTATCCTTTAAACTGGAAAAAGGGGAAAACATTGCCATTGTGGGCCAGAACGGAGCCGGAAAGACCACTACGGTCAAGATGTTAAACGGCCTGACCAAACCCACCTCCGGCGATATCATTGTGGACGGAAAGAATACGAAGGAGTATACCACGGCGCAGATTGCCAGAACCGTGGGCTATGTGTTCCAGAACCCGGACGATCAGATTTTCAACAACACCGTTTACAAGGAAATCGAATACGGGCTAAAGCGGATGAAACTGCCAAAGGAGGAGCGGGAGCGCAGAATTATGGACGCGGCCGTCCTCACGGGCATGGACAAATTCCTGGACCAGAATCCCTATGATTTCCCGCTGTCCGTGCGCAAATTCGTGACAATCGCGTCCGTGATTGCGTCGGGCTGCGAGGTGCTGATTTTTGACGAACCCACCGCGGGTCAGGATCTGGATGGATTGGAGCGGTTGTCACGCCTGATCCGTGAGCTGACGGCCCGTGGAAAGGCTCTGATCACAATCACACACGATATGGAGTTTGTGGCGGAGAATTTCGAGCGTTTGATCATCATGTGCAATAAGAAGATTGTGGCGGATGGGAGGACCGATGAAGTATTCTACTACAAAGACATTATGGAGGAGGCAAAGCTGAAACAGCCCTGTGTTGTGGAGGTCTCCGACCGGATTGGAGCCGGGAAGCTGGGGCTGGACCTGGAGGCGGTTGCGCGTTTTATCAAAGAGAACCGGAGAAACGCCGCGCCATCAGCTCAAAATTGACGGAATCCCTGTTTTGTTGTAAGATAAGCTAAGAAGTTATCATAATAACATTTAACAGGGGGAAGGATCGATGAAGGACACCAGCAAAACGCCCTACTTTAAAGATCTGAGCAGAAAAGACTATGTGGTGATGGCCCGCCGCATCATCCGGACGGAAGGTGTGGGCGCGGTCAGCATCCGCCGGCTTGCCACGGAGCTGGGATGTTCCTCGGCCAGCATGTACCGGTACTTTAAAAACCTGGATGAGCTGCTGTTTTACGCCCAGTTGGACGCTTTGAACGGATACATACTGGAATTGTCCGAACAGGAGAAGCGTTGGACGGGGATCTGGGACCTGTATTTCGGGATTTGGCGGGCCTACGCGACCGAGGCATTTGAGAAGCCGGAGGCGTTTGAGTGCATCTTTTACCGGAATCTCAACCAGGATCTGGGCGAGGCGTTAAAAGAATACTATGAAATGTTTCCGGAGGCCATTGTGCGGGTGAGTCCGCTGATCAAGGAGATGCTGGAGATTCCGGGCTATTACGACCGCGACTATTTTATCTGCAAACGCCTTGTGGCGGAGGGGGAGCTCACAGAGGAGAACGCCAAAAAACTGAACCACGTCCTCTGTACGCTGTTCCTGGGATATTTTAAGTTCGTGCAGGAAAATGGAGTGGAGCGCGGCAAAATCCGGGAGCTGGTGGACCGGTATCTTGCGGAGAGCGTGGAGATCGCACAGATTTATACAAAGACGGTGTTGAATCGATTCCTGTGAGCGGGCGGATAAGTGTTGGGAAAAGAAATGGTATACCGAGGGGGGAATCCCGGAAAGCGCATATCACCTCATGTTCGTATACATATTAATATAGAAGGAACCGGTACGCCACTTAATGGTATACCGGTTCCTTTCCCCCTATCTCATTCCGGCCTTGGCAAATCCACCAACGTGTGCGGATGCCCCAGGGCGGGCAGAACCTTGTCCAGAAGATCCTGGGTTTTGAACCTGAGGCTGGACGTGTTGATACAGGGGTGGCAGGCGAACTCCTCCCGGGCCAGCACGTCCTTGTCGATCAGCAGCCGGACGCGGTTTTCCCGGTCGTTCATCAGACCCATCACGGTGACGGAGCCGGGGGTCAGGCCCAGCAGGGATTCCAGGAACTCCGGCTCCGCGAAGGATAAGCGGGCGCTGCCAATCTGTTTGGAGAGGGCAGCGGTTTTGAATTTCTTATCACCGGGCATGAGCAGCAGGTAAAAGTCTGTTTTCTGGGCGTTTCGCAGGAAGAGATTTTTGCAGATTTCCGTGCCCAATAGCTGGTCCACCTCCCGGCAGGCCTCGATGGTTGGAAGGGCGTCGTGGTCCACGCGGCTGTAGGATACGCCCAGGGAGTCCAGCAGGTCGTAAGTCAGCAGCTCCTTGTCCTGCCGTCCCGCAGAGTCTGTGGGACGTCCCTGATACAGAGTGCGGTCGATGTGATAGGAAAGCGTTTCTTCAGGCGTCTGGTTTGCGTTCATCATAGTTACACCTCGGATTGATTAAATTTTGTTGAATCTTACGCCAATGTTATCGCGTTCACATTCGGCTTTTACCATTATAGCAGATTCAGAGAAAAGTTTCAATCAGGATCAGAACTCCGCACAAAAAAACGCTGCCGCACCTTCGGGTTTTCACCCGGGCGCGGCAGCGCGTTCTCACCGTCCGGTATCAGAGCAGGCCGCCGTACTGAAGGAACAGCGGTGCGAATACCAGGGATACGATGGTCATGAGTTTGATTAAAATATTAATGGAGGGGCCGGAGGTATCCTTAAAGGGATCGCCCACCGTGTCGCCTACCACGGCCGCTTTGTGAGCGGGGCTGCCCTTGCCGCCATGGTGGCCTTCCTCAATGTACTTTTTGGCATTGTCCCAGGCGCCGCCGGAGTTGGACATGAAGATCGCGGTCAGGACGCCGGTCACCAGGGAGCCGGTCAGAAGTCCGCCCAGCGCGGACGGGCCCAAAAGCAGGCCGACGATCAGGGGAGCGGCTACCGCCATCAGGCCGGGCAGGAACATTTCCCGCAGGGCGGCTGTGGTGGAGATGGACACGCAGGAGGCGTAGTCCGGTTTGTCCGTGCCGGCCAGGATGCCCGGCTTCTCGCGGAACTGCCTGCGCACCTCCTCGATCATCTGGTGCGCTGCCTTGGACACGGATTCCATGGTCATGGCGGAGAACAGGAAGGTCAGCATTCCGCCGATGAAGAGGCCGATGATCACGTTGGCGTCCAGAATGTCGATGGTGGTCAGCTTGACCGCCTCCGCGTAGGAGACGAAGAGGGCCAGGGCCGTCAGGGCCGCGGAGCCGATGGCAAAGCCCTTGCCGATGGCCGCGGTGGTGTTGCCCACGGAGTCCAGTTTGTCGGTGATCTCGCGGACCGAGTTGTCCAGGCCGGCCATCTCCGCGATGCCTCCGGCGTTGTCCGCGATGGGGCCGTAGGCGTCGATGGCTACGGTGATTCCGGTGGTGGAGAGCATGCCCACGGCGGCCAGCGCGATGCCGTAAAGGCCAACCAGTTTATAGGACAGGAAAATGCCTACGCAGACCAGCAGAATCGGGATGGCGGTGGACTGCATGCCCAGGGCGATTCCGCTGATTACCGTGGTAGCGGAGCCGGTCTCGGACTGTTCAGCCACCCGTTTAACGAAACGGTAGTCCCCGGAGGTGTAAACCTCGGTGATAAATCCGATGAGCACGCCCACCAGCAGGCCCACGATCACGGCAAAGGCCGCGTTGAAGTTGCCGAAGAACATCCGGCTGAGGATCAGAGCGCAGACCACAACCAAAACGGTGGCGCTGTACTCGCCGGTTTTTAATGCCTTGTGGGGATCGCCGTTTTTGCCGGTCTTTATGATCAGAGCGCCAACCACGGAAGCCAGGATGCCCGCCGCAGACAACAGGAGCGGGAACAGGACGCCCGTGGTCTGATAGGCGATGATTCCCAGGGTGAGGGCGGAGATCAGGGAGCCCACATAGGACTCGAACAGGTCCGCGCCCATGCCGGCTACGTCGCCCACGTTGTCGCCCACATTGTCGGCGATTACGGCCGGGTTGCGGGGGTCGTCCTCAGGAATTCCGGCTTCCACCTTACCCACCAGGTCCGCGCCCACGTCGGCCGCCTTGGTGTAGATGCCGCCGCCCACACGGGCGAACAGCGCGATGGAGGATGCGCCCAGGCTGAAGCCGGAGAGCACGCCCACGTCACCGGTGACGATGTAAAGCGTTCCCACGCCCATGAGCCCCAGGCCAACCACGGCCATGCCCATGACGCTGCCGCCGGAAAATGCGATGGAGAGCGCGCGGTTCATGCCGGAAACTCTCGCCGCGTTGGCAGTCCGGCAGTTGGCGCGGATCGCTGCGCTCATTCCCAGATAACCGGCCGCGGTGGAGAAGGCGCTTCCCACCAGAAAACAGCCCGCTGTAATCCAGCTGTGGGTTCCCAGGCCGATGACCACAAAGAGCACGGCCACAAAGATAACGAGAACGCGGTACTCCGCAGCCAAAAAGGCCCGGGCGCCCTCGGCGATGGCGTCGGCGATCACTCTCATTTTTTCAGTTCCCGGATCCTGCTTGATGACCTGGGCGCGGGTGACGACCGCGAACAGGAAGCCGATCAGGCCGACTACCGGGACAATCCAATTTAAATGTTGCATAATAATCCCCTCCTTAAGATTTTCATTCATCCTTCTGAATGATCCTAACACTATTGTAACAGAGGCGGCACAAATATTCAACAAAATTTTTAAGGTACTAAAAATATTTTTGTTATAAATAGGGAGGGGAGAAAATGAAACGTGTGCGTTTAAAGTTATGGACCCGAATCGCCTGATATTTAGTTTTGGGGACGTCCCGGCTGACGGCGGGGACACCGATACAGGTCTGAACGAGCACATGAGAAAATTTACGGAGGATCATGCACAGGGACGTTAACATACATTACAGCATCGCGAACAGAGTAGAGACACGCGCAAAAAACGGGTGGAAAAGGATTGGCTTGCAGTTTTTTCCTTGGAAACTTTATGCGGATTGACATGGATTGCGGCAGCTTGTCTGCCGCCAGGCTGAAGGAGCATTTCGGTTTGCCCGATTATACCCCCCTTGAAAGAGATGACGGAAGAAATAATTTCTAAATAGTGGAAAATGTTGCAAAAAAAGCGTTAATATAGGGCCAGAATCGACGAATTAGACGAAAATCTGTTAAAATTTCGTTAAAACCAAATTTAATTGATTGCTTTTCTTCGGGTTTGATGGTAGAATTGCAAACCATCACGTGTCAAATGTTGCGGTCATAATTTGTTGCAGTATGGGAGGAGCGTTGCTTATAATGTAATTTGTCGGGAATTTGAGATGAAAAACCGACAATTATGTAAATAAGAACCCTATGGCAGGAAAAAACTGTAAATTCGACAAAATGTGACTGCCGCTAAAAAATGAAGGGGAGGATTTGAGCATTGGCAGAGTTAAGCGTAGCGATTGTAGACGACAATCCAATAATTCTGAATACACTGGATGAGATATTGAAGAACGAAGACGGTTTGTCTGTAATTGGAAAAGCAGAGAACGGAGAGGAAGCGATCAACATGATCAAGGACAAAACGCCGGATGTGGTGCTTTTGGACCTGATTATGCCAAAGATCGACGGAATATCCGTCGTAGAGCGGGTGAAAAGCGAACATCCTGCGATCAAGAATCCCGCATTTATTATTCTCAGCGCGGTGGGCGGCGAACAGATGGCGGAGGAAGCGTTTCAGGCGGGAGCGAATTATTACCTGATGAAACCGTTTGACCGGGAGGTTCTGGTGAACAAGATCCGGCACATCGGCGGCCAGCCCAGGAACGATCAGGCAAGGGAAGTGAAACCGCGGTCCGTGAAGGAACAGCCGCGCCTGAGCCGGGAGGAGTACATTGAGGAGCATTTGGAAAAGGACATCACCCGCATGCTCCACGAGCTGGGAATACCGGCTCACATCAAAGAATATCAGTATTTGAGGGACGCCATTTCCATGGCGGTGCAGGACTCCGAGATGATGACCTCGGTGACGAAGATTTTGTATCCCACCATTGCCAAGAAGCACCAGACCACAGCCAGCCGCGTGGAACGGGCCATCCGTCATGCCATCGAAGTGGCGTGGGGAAGAGGCAAGATGGAAACCATTGATGAAGTCTTCGGTTATACGGTCAGCACCGGAAAAGGCAAGCCTACAAATTCTGAATTCATCGCACTGATATCGGATAAAATCACCTTGGAGTACAAAAAAATTTAAGAGAAAAACCTAAAAGACTTCCTAATTACGGAAAAATAATGTATACTATACAGTAGCAGCCGTAATGGCGCCTGTTTTACAGGAGAGGGAGGTTTGAATGAAGAAGATATTATTCATGGCTTCGGAAGCTGTACCGTTTATCAAAACCGGAGGCTTGGCGGACGTTGTCGGTTCTCTGCCGAAATATTGCGATAAAGAGTATTTTGACGTGAGGGTGATGATTCCCAAGTATCTGTGCATCAAACAGGAGTGGCTGGAAAAGTTGCAGTATGTAAACCATTTTTATATGGATTACCTGGGACAGAGCCGCTATGTAGGTATTTTACAGTACGAATATCAGGGAATCACCTTTTATTTTATTGACAATGAGAGCTATTTCAACGGACCGAAGCCCTACGGCGACTGGTACTGGGATCTGGAGAAGTTCTGCTTCTTCTGCTGGGCCGGCCTCTCCGCGCTTCCGGTGATCGGTTTCCGGCCGGACGTGATCCACTGTCACGACTGGCAGACCGGCCTGGTGCCGGTGCTGCTCAAGGACCGCTTCCACGGAGGCGACTTCTTCCGCGATATCAAGTCCGTGATCACCATCCACAACCTGAAGTTCCAGGGAATCTGGGATGTCAAGACGATCAAAAAGCTGACCATGCTGCCGGACTATTACTTCACCCCCGACAAGCTGGAAGCGTACAAGGACGGCAACCTGTTGAAGGGCGGGATCGTCTTTGCGGACGCCATCACCACGGTGAGCAACACTTACGCGGAGGAGATCAAGCTGCCGTTTTACGGCGAGGGCCTGGACGGCCTGATGCGCGCGCGGGCAGGCAGCCTGCGGGGTATTGTCAACGGCATCGACTACGACGATTTCAACCCGGAGACCGATGGGAGTATCGTTCAGCACTACAACGCGAAGAACTTCCGCAAGGAAAAGGTTAAGAATAAAAAGGCGTTACAGGCCGAGCTGGGACTGCCGGTGGACGAGAAGAAGTTCATGGTGGGCCTTGTGTCCCGCCTGACGGACCAGAAGGGACTGGATCTGATCCAGTGCGTGATGGATGAGTTGTGCGGCGAGGACATGCAGCTGGTGGTGTTGGGAACCGGAGACGAGCGCTACGAGAACATGTTCCGCCACTATGCATGGAAGTATCAGGACCGGGTTTCGGCGCAGATTTATTATTCCGACGCCCTGTCGCGCAAGATATACGCGGGCTGCGATGCGTTCCTGATGCCGTCGCTGTTTGAACCCTGCGGTTTGAGCCAGCTGATGGCGCTGCGGTACGGCACGGTGCCCATTGTGCGCGAGACCGGCGGACTTAAGGACACGGTGGAGCCGTACAATGAATTCGAGAGCACCGGCACCGGATTTTCCTTCGCCAACTACAACGCCCATGAGATGCTGGGCAGCGTGCGGTACGCGAAGCACATTTATTATGACAAGCGAAGAGAGTGGAATAAGATCATCGACCGCGCTATGGCGACGGACTTCTCCTGGAAAGTTTCGGCAGGAAAGTACCAGGAGCTCTATGATTGGCTGATTGGTTGATAAAAGATTTGGGCGCCCGGGTTAGTCCCGGGGGCCCAAATATGGATTGAGTGCAATGGGCCGCTGGCGCTGCGCTGAGGAGAGGCGATATTCGATTGGAACATTTTAAGACAGACCTGACAGCCGGGGACAGGAGAAGCTAGGCGGCCCAGTGGGCTGCGGACGAGACCTGGGTCCGGTGCAGAAAATACGAAAACGATCCGGAGTACATGGAGTGTGTGAAGGACATTCTGGCGCATCCGGTTTTTAATTCCATGGATCAGTATATACAGCATGGGAATACTACGTGTAAAACCCACTGCATCCAGGTATCCTATCTGGGCTACCGGATTTGCAGGCGATACGGCGGGAATTGGAGGAGCGCTGCCCGGGCAGGTCTCCTCCACGATTTGTTTCTGTACGACTGGCATACCCATGCCCGGGAGACGGGGGAGCATTTTCACGGTTTCACCCATCCCCGCAGGGCGCTGGAGAATGCGTGCCTGCATTTTCAACTGACAGACGAAGAACAGAATATCATTCTGCGCCATATGTGGCCGCTGACTCCCGTCCCGCCTACCAGCGCGGCGGGCTTTGCCATTGTCTGGGCGGATAAATTCTGCGGCGGGGCGGAGACGCTGGGGCGGCTGCGCCATCTTCGCCTGCTGCGCATGCTGCAGCCCGCCAGGCATTGAGACGCCCGGAATTTGCAGAGCCGGAACAAGAAAAGGGACTTAGGGTAGAATCAATTAGGAGACGGTTGGATGAAGATTTGGAATGAAATACTGAGCAACCAGGTGCTGGTGAGCGCGGTTGCGGGCTGGATTGTGGCCCAGGTGCTGAAAACGATGCTCGATTTCGCGCTGAACCGCACGATAAATTGGGAGCGCATGGTGGGTTCCGGCGGTATGCCAAGCTCCCACTCGGCCACCGTGTGCGGGCTGACCACGGCTGCCGCGCTGCACTACGGCGTGAGCTCCTTCGAGTTCGCCGTGTGCTTTGTCCTGTCCATGGTGGTGATGTACGACGCCACCGGCGTGCGGCGTGAGACCGGAAAGCAGGCGAAACTGCTGAATTCCATCCTGAGTGAGAATCCGCTCAAGCTGAACGCGGAGGTGCTGCAGGAGAAGCTGAAGGAGTATGTGGGACACACGCCGCTTCAGGTGGTCGCAGGGGCGATTCTGGGAATCTGCCTGGCGCTGGTGATTAACGGGTATTACTAAATGGAATGGACCGCGGGAGATTGCGGCGTATAACGGCCGCGGGGAAACGGCGGGCGATAGCGGAAGGTATTGGGCCGCTTACAGGCGGCGGGAAGGTATGAGGGCAGCTTGACTGGGGGATTGATCACATCGTCCTGACAGGACGGATGGGAGGAACTGGAAAATGGGTCTTTACCAAATGATAAACTTGTTTTTTCTGTACAGTTTTCTTGGATATCTCTTAGAGTGCGTTGTGCTCAGCTTTGAGAACAGACGTCCGGTGATGGACCGCGGTTTTGGGCACGGCCCGTTCTGCGTGATCTACGGCGTGGGCGCCCTTGGGGCATACATATTGCTGAGCCCCATGGTGGGCCGGCCGGTGGAACTGTACACCGCTTCCATGGCAATGGCGACGACCATGGAGCTGTTCACAGCCAATATCATGATCCGTCTGTTCGGGGCGTTCTGGTGGGATTACAGCCGCAAGCCGTTTAATTACCGCGGCATCATCTGCCTGGAGAGCAGTTTGGCCTGGGGATTTTTGGGATTATTTTTCTTTTATTTTTTGGACGCGCGGGTGAGACAGGCGGTGGTGCGGATTCCCGGTCATGTGGGAAGCGTGCTGGCCGTGGGCCTTACCGTATTTTATCTGGCGGATTTCATTGTTTGCGTCCGGGCCCGTCTGGGAGGCGCGGAGGATGAGGAGCCGGTGATCGGGCGTTTGAAAGTGTTTTGACAAATTATGGGGGGCTGCTGCAAGCGCATGTTTTGTGGCGGCCCTGTTTTGAGCGTACCGGAAAAGGCGGCTGCGGCCGCAGGATGAATTGAGAAAAGGAGAACGACTGGATGAGCGTTATGTGGAAGGGAAGGAATGTGGTGCTGGCCTCCGGATCGCCCAGACGCCGGGAATTGCTGGCGCAGGTTGGGATGGAGCCGGAGATTGTTCCCAGCCTGGCGGAGGAGTGTACCGAGGAGACGGAGCCGGACCTGATGGTGATGGAATTATCGCGGATCAAGGCGGAGGACGTGGCTTCCAGGTGCCCGGAAGGGACGCTGGTGATCGGGGCCGACACCATGGTGGCCGTGGACAAAGAGGTGCTGGGAAAGCCCGGGACGCCGGAGCGGGCCGCGGAGATGATTGGGAAGCTTCAGGGAAAAGCGCACCAGGTTTATACCGGCGTGACGCTGCTGCTGGTGGAGCCCGGCGGATGTTTGCACGGGACTACATTTGTGGAGAAAACGGATGTGTATGTTTACCCCATGACCGATGAGGAGATTCGGGACTACGCCGGGTGCGGGGAACCGTTGGATAAGGCGGGGGCATATGGGATACAGGGCCGTTTTGCGGTGTATATCCGCAAAATTGACGGCGATTACGACAACGTGGTGGGACTTCCGCTGGGACGGCTCTACCATGAACTGAAGAATTTGACGGAGGATGACAGGGAAGATGATTAAACTGATCGTATCGGATGTGGACGGCACGCTGGTGGAGGATGGTTCCGGCGGAGTGAATCCGGAGCTGTTCGAGGTGATTTTGAAGCTGCGGGAAAAGGGAATTCAGTTTGCGATTGCCAGCGGCCGGCCCTGGGCCAGCGTTGAGGGAGCGTTTGAGCCGGTCAAAAAGAAGATATTTTATATCGCCAACAACGGGGCGTATCTGGGCTGCCACGGCAGGAGCCTGTTTGTAAATCCCATTGAACCGGAGCTGGTCCGGGAGGTGATCGAAGCGGTGCGCAGGCACCCGGACCTGAGTGTGATCTACGCGGGCCAGGACGGGGATTATATGGACTCGGAAAATGACGCTTTATACCGCTGGATGCTGGAGGGATATAAATTCAACATCCGCCGGGTGAAGGATGTGCTGGCTCTGGAGGACCCCTGCATCAAGATTTCCATCTACAAGGAGCAGGACGTGGAGCACGCGGCCGCGGATATCCGGGAGGCGTTTCAGGACCGGATGAAGATTACGCTGGCCGGTGAAATGTGGATGGACTGCATGGCTCAGGGCGTGAACAAGGGCCAGGCCGTCAAACGGCTTCAGGAGAGCCTGGAGATTCGCCCGGAGGAAACCATGGCCTTCGGAGACCAGTTAAATGATATCGAGATGCTGCAGCAGGCCTATTACAGCTTCGCCGTGGCCAATGCCAGGGAGGAAGTGCGCAAACTGGCGCGCTTCCAGGCGGACAGCAACAAAAACGACGGCGTTTTAAAAGTTTTGAAGCAGTTACTTTGAAAGGAGTCTGGAGATTGACGAGAGAGCACCTTAGCCGGGGGAGAATATTCCGCTGCGGCCTCGCGGCGGTTGTACTGATGGTTTTTCTGTTGGCGGCGGGCTGCAGCAGAAGCGCTGCGGTTGAACCGGGCAAAGAGGAAGTGAAGCGGTCCTACACCAAGGGGCAGCTGATGACCATTGCGGCCACGGAACGAAACCGATATCAGAATATTTATACCAGCCAGATCTGGGCGGTGGAGGACAAGGCGGGAGGAGGGAATTTCGAGGACCGGCTGACCGGGCAGATTCGTCAATTTTTCATGGAGCTGGGAACCATGAACCTGCTGGCGGATGAGAACGGCATCGAGCTCACCAGCCAGGAGAAGGATTCCATCAAGCGTTTGTCGGAACAGTATTACGGGCTTTTGAGCAAAGCGGATCGGGACTATATCGGAGCGGATCAGGAAGAGGTCTACGAACTGTACTGCGAGTATTACCGGGCGGACAAGCTGGTGACGGAGCTGACGCAGGACCAGAATCTGGAAATCAGCGATGCGGAGGCCAAGGTGATTGAAGTGCTGCCCATCTCGGTGAGGGACCGCCAGACCGCCGAGGAGGTTCTGGCCCAGGCCCAGGCGGAGGGCGCGGATTTCTCAGCCATTGCCAAGAAATATTCAACGGGCGGCGGGGTCGCGGTGCAGATGGAGCGGAATCAGAATCAGAGCGAGCTGGAGAAGGCGGCGTTTGCGCTGGAGCAGGACGAGATCAGCGGGATTGTGGAGGAAAACGGCGCCTTTTACATTTTAAAATGCACCAACGCCTACGACCAGGCGGCCACTGCGGCGCGCAAGAAAAAGCTGGCGCAGGAGAAGAAGAACAACGCCTTCCAGAAGATCTACGCCCCCTTTGCCGACAGCCATGTGGTGGTGTTCGACGAGAAAATGTGGTCGGAGATCCACTTTGAGGGCGGGGAAGGGTCCACCACTACCAATTTTTTTGAATTGTATCACAGTTATTTTCCGAAATAATTTCAGAGCGATAAAAAATAACATCGGATTGCGTTTGTATGATCGGGTTTATGTAAAGACAACGAGGCCGGAAAGACTGATGAATAGGGCGTTTACCGGCTCTTTCCAGCTGGTGTTGTATAGAGTATAAGAATATGCTGAAACTAGAGAAGATAAACGGAAAAAATGTATGGGATATTTTGAAACTTTGTGTCTCTGAAAAGCAGAAAAATTTTGTGGCAAGCAATGACATCAGTATTATCGAAGCCTTTACCGCCATAACTGGAAATGGATATGCTTTCCCTTTTGGGATATATGAAGATGATACGCCGATTGGCTTTTTAATGATTGGTTTTGATACAGACGATTACTGGGATAATGCCCCGTTAATAGCGAAAGGCAATTATAATCTCTGGAGATTGATGATAGATAAAAATTATCAAAATAAGGGGCATGGGAAGGAAGCAGTCAGGCTTGCATTGGAGTTTATAAAAACATTTCCGTGTGGTAAAGCGGAATACTGCTGGTTGTCATATAAACCTGAGAACGAAATTGCCAGTCAATTATACCGTTCGTTTGGATTTGTTGAAACCGGAGAAATGGACGAAGAAGAGCTGATTGCTATTTTGAAATTATAAAGACAAGTTATGGATTTGTTCGCCTTAGGCGGAAAAGGCGAACAAAAACAAAGGAGATGATGATATTGAACGGACGTGATGTAAGGATAGGTGCGAGCCTATTAGTCGGTGATATGGATAGTATGGTTCAATTTTACAGAGATATATTGGGTTTTCCTACGCAATGGGACGGCGGGGATTTTGCGGAGTTTGAAACAGCAAGCGGTGCGCTGTCTTTGTTCATGTACAGCAGAGAACAATTTGTAAAGGCTATTGGAGAGAGTTATGTTCCGCCCAAGGGAATTAACCAATCATTTGAAATTGCCTTGTGGCTACCGAGTTTTGCTGATGTGGATGCGGAATATGAGCGGCTATCAAAGTTAGGGCTGCGCTTTCCCACTGGAGAACCCATCACCTATCCGTTTGGCATCCGTAACTTTTATGTTGCCGACCCGGAAGGCAATCTACTTGAAATTGGAAGTACGAACGAAACGTAGTGTACGCAGATGCCCATTCCATGCGGGTTTGCGGGGTCTGCCTATGATACGATTTGCCGCCTTTTGCCGGCTGATTTCGCGATACAGGTAATAAAAAACAGGGCCGCGGGAATTTCCGCGGCCTTGGTGTTTCGTAAGATGATGAACCGTTGACGAAGCCTGTGGGACACCGGAGACGGAGTACCGTTGGCAGAGCCTGCGGGACGCCGCAGTCCGGGGCGAAACCGTTAGGGTGGTCAGCGGATCATAATCGGATATCAGGCGTCTCCCAGCCGGAATACGGTGAGGGCGATATCCTGGTAGGTGTAACCGGCAGCGTCGGCCACAATTCGCAGGATTCCGGGGCCTGTTGCCCGGAAGGGAACGCTGAAGAACAAGTTGGCCACTTCACCGGTGGCGGTGAAAGTATGAGTCGACACGGCCCCGGAAATGTTGGCGCCGTTGAACTCGGCCCGCAGGGTAAGGGTAGACGGGATTGCCGTACCGGTTTCCACTGCGATGGAACTTTGGAACGTAATCTGGTATATACCGGGTTCCGTGATCTGGATATCCGTGGAGCCCGCCGCATGGGTGATGGCTGTGCCGGATATCAGGGGGTTCTCATTGAAGGCCAGAGCGCCTCCGGCGACGGAAGGCTGCCCTGTGGAATCGGTGGTTGCCAGGACTTCCGGCGTACCGCCGCCTCCTGCGGGGCCGGTATCTCCGCGGGGGATTATAAAGTCGAATATTGCATTCTCATCTGTGCCGCGGTTGATGACTTCTGCCGGAGTACCCGGTTCGCTGGTGGAAACCGAGCCTACCGTGATGGTGGCGGCAGGGCCGGTGGGGCCTGCTGCGCCCTCGGGGCCGGTGGGACCTTCAGGGCCGACGGGGCCTTCGAGGCCGGTGGGACCTTCAGGACCGACGGGGCCTTCGGGGCCGGTAGGACCTTCGGGACCGGTTGCACCGTCAGCGCCGTTCGCACCGGTTGCGCCGCGCGGGATTATAAAGTCAAAAATTGCATCCTCATTGGTGCCGGAATTGTTGATCACAACTGGGTCGTCAGGCTCTCCGGCAGTTACTGTGCCGACGGTTACGGTGGCGGTACGGCCTTCGGGGCCGGTTGGGCCAGTGGGGCCGGTGGGACCAGTGGGGCCGGTTGGGCCAGTGGGGCCGGTTGCGCCGGTTAAGCCGGTTGCACCTGTGGCGCCGGTTGGGCCGGTTGCACCGGTTAGGCCAGTTGCACCAGTGGCGCCGGTGGGACCGATGGGGCCAGTCAGACCGGTTGCACCTGCGGTTCCGGTGGGTCCAGTGGCGCCGGTGGGACCAGTCGCTCCGGTTGCACCTGCAGCCCCGTTAGCGCCGGTGGGTCCGGTGGGCCCAGTCGCTCCGGTTGCACCTGCAGCCCCGTTAGCGCCGGTGGGTCCGGTGGGACCAGTTATACCCGCAACACCGTTCGCGCCAGTGGCGCCAGTAGGTCCGGTGGGCCCGGCAGCGCCTGTCGCCCCGTTAGCACCAGTAGGTCCGGTCGGCCCAGTAGGTCCAGTAGACCCGGTAGCGCCGCTAACACCGGTAGGTCCGGTCGGCCCTGTAGCTCCAGTTGACCCGGTAGCCCCGTTAGCGCCCGTAGGCCCGGTAGGCCCGGTAGCCCCTCTGGCGCCGGTTGGCCCGGTGGGTCCGGTAGCGCCGACAGCGCCGCTGGCGCCAGTGGGTCCGGTAGCGCCGACAGCGCCGTTGGCACCAGTGGGTCCGGTGGCGCCGACAGCCCCGTTAGCGCCAGTAGGCCCGGTAGGCCCGGTAGCCCCTCTGGCGCCGGTTGGCCCAGTTGGTCCAGTAGCGCCGACAGCACCATTAGCGCCAGTTGGCCCAGTTGGTCCGGTAGCACCGTTGGCACCGGTGGATCCGGTAGCGCCGGTGGGTCCGGTAGGTCCGGTGGGGCCCATGGCGCCGTTCATGCCATTCGCGCCGGTAGGTCCGGTGGGCCCCATGGCGCCGTTCATTCCATTAGAGCCGGTGGGGCCTGTAGGGCCGGTGGGACCTGGAATACCAGGAAATCCTTGCGGTCCTCTGGGACCTGCCGGTCCTACGGGGCCCTGAGGGCCGGGATAACCTCTGGGTCCGATAGGGCCCTGCGGTCCGGGGCAGCCTCTGGGGCCCATGGGCCCTTGAGGGCCGGTCGGTCCGCGGTTACAACAACAATTACAACCTCTGGGGGCACATCCGCCTGCTCCGGGGCATCTGCACTCGTCAAATGCCGCTTCGTCAGGATTGCAGCCTCCGGGTGTATTTCCGCAATTTGATCCATTTGGATAATTATAAAACATATTGATCGCTCCTTAATAATCAGTTTTTCAATAACAGTGGCCGATCTTGCTGAGTATGATAGTTTGAGTCTTGACTTTTTCTGTATTTGTCCGTCCCCCTGCAACAGAGAGGGCCGCCGGTGTGAATGGACAGGCATTGTCCAATCGAAGGAGGGGAAATGGCGGTATGCAGGGTTCGCAGTGAAATGGACCCGCATCCGATTGGCGGTCTAATATACCATATGAAAAGTAAACAAGTTTGGTGATACGAGTTGTAGCTCTGAGCCTGCGGATATATCCCATAAACATTCGCATGCCAGCAGAGCGCCGTTTGTGTTACGCTAATAATGCCGTTGACTCGTCAAAGAACTACAAGTGATTGTTACATGATTCATAAGCGCTGGAATCATACAGAATAATACAACGTGATCTGTTCCGAAGTGATTCCTGCGGCAAACGGCATCGAAAAACGGGTGGGCATTGTTGTCCACCCGTTCTGAGCTTTAAATGATAAATAGGTCAATACTGCAGGATGATATGAAGGTTACTGTGGCAGCTGCCTCATTAGCGAGTACGATCATACCGAATTCATTTCTTATAACCGTTCCTGTGGATGGCGTCTGGGTATTTGTGATGATACTAACGTTGGGCGTTCCGACAGGAAGGCGGGAGCGAATGGTTGATTCGCAATCAGAGCAACAATCGGTCGGCGCGGGAACCGGTTCAGGTAAATAAATAATAGCATCATTGTACGTCGCGTTGTTTATTTGAATCGTGTCGATATTGCAGACAGACAAAAACTGTGTGAGATTTTGTGAGGTTGTCACTCCAAATAATCCGATACGTCCATTTGGCCCGGATATTAAAGTGCCGGGGAGGCCAACAACTGCATCACCACTCTTTAATGTGACAAATATATTGTTATTGGGATATAGCGTGATAATTTGTTGGAGTATATTTATTATTTGCTCCGTACAGCCACAACAGGCAGAATTTGCATCACCTGCAGGTCCAGTGGCACCTGTGGGGCCGGTAACACCGTTAGCGCCAGTGGGTCCAGTAGCGCCAGTGGCTCCGGTAGGGCCAGTAGGACCGGTAACACCATTGGCACCGGTGGGTCCAGTGGGTCCGGTAACGCCAGTGACTCCGGTAGGGCCAGTGGGTCCAGTGGCACCTGTGGCGCCTGCGGGTCCGTTGGCTCCGGTAGGACCAGTTGGTCCTATGGCGCCATTCAGTCCATTAGCACCCGTTGCGCCGGTTGCTCCTGTAGGCCCGGTTGGCCCCATGATGCCATTCATCCCGTTGGTTCCGGTTGCGCCTGTAGGGCCAGCCGGGCCAGTTGGACCAGGGATTCCAGGAAAGCCCTGCGGCCCTCTGGGGCCGGCCGGGCCTATGGGACCCTGGGGGCCGGGATAGCCCATTGGGCCCTGGGGTCCGGGGCATCCTCTGGGCCCCATGGGGCCTTGGGGACCAGTCGGTCCACGATTACAACAGTTACATCCGGGAGTATTTCCGCCTGCTCCGGGACATCTGCACGCGTCAAATGCCGGTTCGTCAGGGCGGTAGTTTCCGGGGATATTACCACAATTTGTTCGATTTGGATCATTATAATACATAGCGATCGCTCCTTGTTTTTTAATCTTCCAACAGCAGGAACCGGTATTACACGTATTATGCACTGCGTACCTGGCATTCCTGCGATGGTCCGCCCCCCTGTGGCAGAGGGTTCGGCAGGCGATCTGAATTGCCTGGCGTACTCTAATGGGAGGAGGGGAAATGGCAGGATGTCCGATTTGCAACAAAACGAGGGGACATCCGCCCGGCGGTCTACTATAGCATATGAAAAGTGAACAAGTTTTGTGAAATGTGTGGCGAGTGCTGGAGATGGGGAAACGGATGATTGATATTATGTTCTAAAGGGCCATTACGGGAAGAAAACTGTAACGGCCCCTTGAATGGATCATCATTTGTACGAAGCGCTAACCGGATGGCCTGTTATTGACGTTTGGCATAGGTTTTACTCTGCATCAGGATATTTTAATAATATTCAATGATGCGCCGGTGCCGGCTTGTAAAGTAACCAAACCATTTACACCATAAAATTGCAATGACAATACATCGCCTGCTGTTAAGGGCTGCATGAATGTCACACTGTATTCGTTTGATGACGTTGAAGAAGTACTAATCGAATTCAAAAGGGGGGAACCATTTAATGTTACTCTCGATGACATTGGCAAGCCGGATGTCGTTTTAATATTATAGGAAATTAAATAAGTCCCTGTTTGAGCAACTGTAAATTCTGTATTTGCAGCATTTGCTGTAAATCCACTCATATACGGTTGAACCGGCAAAGAAATATTAGTCCCATCAGCTGTTACTGAAAAGGTACTTGATGAAATATTAAGCGCTGACATTGCAATGGAGATTTCAGACGCTCCGGTTGGTCCGGTGGGGCCAGTAGGTCCGGTCGGGGCGATGTTAAAAGGAAAGTGGCTATAACCCTTAAAAATCAAGGGGAAATAAAAAATAAAAGACTATCACATTACGCTGAAAGCCGTCCGGGTAAAACTGGGCGGCTTTTTTGCGTGGTAGGCTTGGAAAGGAGGAAAATTTTTCTGGTAGAAAATTAAAGCTGATTTTTGTGCAACACGCCAAAATTAAAGGAGGTTAGTGAATGGCAGATGACAAGCTGAAAACAGGCCCGGAGTCCCCTGGCTCGGATAGCCCCGGTGATGCCCCTGTGGAAAAGGCCCCGGAAACTACCGCGCCGGAAAAAGTGGTGGAGTCCGGTGCAAGCCAGGCATCCCCGCCGGAGCAGTCTGTTCTTCCCGGTATAGGTGGGGACGCCCCGGCCCGGACTGCTCCGGGCGAGGTGGTGGTTGATTTTGACAAGATCAACGAGCTTATGTCCCAGCGGCGGGCGGCGGCGCGTGAAGCAGTATCAAAGGCGGAGGCCCCGGCTGCCCCGGAGGGCTCCCCCAAACATAGGGATGAGGCGTTCCGTGACTTGTTCGGGAACGAGGAAAAGCCCCCCTGGGAAAAGTCCCTGGATGAAATCAAGGAGGAGGAAAAAGCGCAAAAGCACCAGGGCCGCACGAAAAAGGCAAAGGATAAGACGGAGCCCGGTAAGTCGGAAAAGGGGCCGGGCACCCGCAAGGGCCGCCCCGCTAAGGCTGACAAGGCGGCCCTTGACAAGTCCCCGGCCCCCGGTGTTCTGGACAAAGTGTCCAGAGGTGGAAAAAAGGATAAGGGCAAAGAAACGGGCTCTGGGGGTGCCGGGCCCGGTGTAAAGGTTCCAAAGGGCAAGGCCGCTCCAGTCAAGGAGGCGGCGGCCCCGCCCCCGGAGATCCACCTGCCGCCCACTCCCGAAGTGCCGCCCCGCCCGGTGGAGCAAGGAAAAATCGTCTATCTGAAATTATCGGAGCTTCACCCGTTCCATACTTTACGGGATCACCCGTTTAAGGTGCAGGACGATAAGGCGATGGACGATCTGGTGGGGACGATCAAGGAGCATGGCATTATGACCCCTGCCACCGTCCGCCCGGAAAAGGACGGCAACGGTTATGAGATCATCGCTGGCCATCGCCGCTGTCATGGCGGTGAGCGGGCTGGTCTGGATGAAATTCCCTGTATTGTCCGGGAGATGACCGATCTTGAGGCCGTCCGGGAAATGAAGAACAGCAACAAACAGCGCGGCGATCCCCTGCCCAGCGAGCTTGCAAAGCTCCTTGATCTGGAACTGGAGGCTATCAAGCGCCAGGGGGCCCGGCCCAAAAATGACAAGGAGGCGGAGGCCCTGGGTAAGCTCTCGGTGGAGATTGTCGGCAAGGAGCACGATATGAACTATAAAAAGGTGCTCCGCTATGTCCGGCTTAACCACCTCGTCCCGGAGCTTCTGGATAAGGTGGACACGAAAAGCATGGGATTTATGCCTGCTGTGGAAATTTCGTATATCAAACCGGAAAACCAGCGGCTGATCGCTGTGTCCATTGACGGGGAGCAGGCTTCCCCCTCCGTGGCCCAGGCAAAAAAGCTCCGGGAGCTCGATAAGGAGGGTCTGCTCAACGGCGATGTGATCGACGGTATTTTAAGTGAAGAAAAAAAGGAGGAGCGCGGCGTGATTATTTCAATGGCGGAACTGTCAAAGTATTTCGGCAAGGAGGTCACTCCTGCCAAAATGAAAGAACAGATTATGACTTTGCTGGACGAGTGGAAAGAGAAACAGCCCCCGGAGCTGGCAAAGCCGGAGAAAAAGAACGAGCTCGAAAAGTAACCGGGCCCCCGCTTCTGGACACTTTGTCCAGAGGTGCGCGTCCCGCGCTTGGGATGGGCTCTGCGGTGATATATCCCCCGTCGCCGGGTACTTTTTCGTACAGCCGGGAGCGGGCCGTCAAGGGGCGGAACGCCCGCCGCTTGCGGCGGCTTGCCCTTTACGGCCTGCCCCGGCTGTGCTATTCCCGGCTGGGCGGCGGGGGCATATATCCTCCAGAGCCGCCCCCTTTCCCTGGATAGGGAAAGGGCGGGGGGATAGGGTTGACCCTACCTATTATATATAAGGAAACGGAGGTTTTGACTATGAAACGCCCACTTGCGTATATTACCGCCGCTTGGCGCGGCGATGACTGTGAAAGAACAGAACAGGCGGCGAACTACTGCCGTTTGGTCTATGAGGCGGGCTTCTCGCCTATCTGCCCGGCCATATATCTTCCCTTGTTCCTCAATGACGTAGTGCCGGAGGAACATAAAAGCGGCATTGACATGGGCCGTGACCTGCTCCGGCGCTCCCATGTGCTGGTGGTATGCGGGAGCTTTATCAATGAGGCGGTGAAAAATGATATTGCGGTGGCCCAGCGGCTGGGGATTACGTCTACCACCCTGGAGGGGATTTTGACGGTCAAGGGCCAGGGCCGCCACAATGTCTAAGCGGAAACATCCCCGTAGTGTCCCGCTGATGGAGGAGCCCGCTGTCCGGGAGCTCCTGGAAGTGATGAAACAGCACAATTCCCCCGGACGGGGGGATTTGCTGGCTATGTGCCAGCAGATCGCAGGGCTGGAACAACAGCTCAATTCCGCATTGGAGGAGCTGTCTGTGATGCGGCAGGAGCTGGCCCAGGCCAGGGAAAGCCCGGTGAAGCGGGCCTTGCAAAAGACGGTTGCGGGGCTTGAAAAGGTCACAAATGGCTTATGGGGGCGGCTGGACAGCTTGAAAGAAAAGGTTGTGGAGGGCTGTAAAAAGACGCTGGCGGCCTTTCGGGAGCGCGGCGTGTCGGCCCTGGCGCACACGGCGGAGTTTCTGCACATCCGGCCTGCCCTGGAGGGGATCAGCCGGGAACTGGAAAAAAATATTGTCTTTGACGATAGGGCGCTATCCATTATCGAGGCGGCCAGCAAGGAATACCACGAGGCCGGAAGGCACTTGAAAAACATTGTCCGGGCAGTGCAGGGCCGGGAGGCCCTGCACGATCCAAAGGGGCCCGGCGCTCTGGCCCGTGGGCTCTCGCTCCCCTTTCGGCAAGATCGGCGGTTGATGTGCGCGATGCAGAGCCGGACGGCTGGGGTGCTCAAACGCCTGGAACACTTGGAGCAGGCGGCCCGGCCCCCGATCCGCCAGACAATGGAAGAATGTGCAAAGCTGGCAAAAGCCCAGGAAAGCAAGGAACGGGCGGCCCCCGCCGTGAGCCGGGAGGCCCGGTAACTTATGGACACTTTGTCCAGAGGAGGTGATTGGACTAGAACAGGAACAGCCTATTCTTGAGGCGTATGTCACCAACCTGGGGAAATACAATGAGGGGGAGCTTGCCAGCACGCTCTTGAAATTCCCCACTACCAAAGAGGAAGTACAGGCGGCGCTGAAACGGATCGGCATTGACAATATCCGGTATGAGGAAATTTTTATTGCCAACTATGACGGCAGACTGCCGGAGCTCAACGCCTGCCTGGGGGAATATGAAAGCATTGACGAGCTCAACCATCTGGCCTGCCTACTCTCCGAGCTGGATCGGAGCGACATGGAAAAGTTTGAAGCGGTGATTGACTGCGGCGAACACACATCCAGCGTGGCCGACCTAATCAACCTTGTGGAAAACCTGGACGCTTACGAATTTTATCCCGGTGTGGGGGATGACGAAACCCTGGGCCGTGTCTATGTGGAGGATATGGATGCCATTGATATTCCCGATCATCTGCTGGACTATTTCAACTATGAGGCGTATGGCCGGGATGTGCGGATCAATGAAGATGGCGGTTTTTCCCACGGGGGCTATGTGGTAGGCAGTGGAAGTCAATTTGTGGAGCACTATCACGGGCGGGAGGACATTCCCGCCGAACACAAGGTTTTTGCTTACCCGCAGCTCTCTATCCGGGAGCAGATGGCGGCCTACAAGGAGGTCATTGACCGTTTTCCCCAGGCGGCGGAACGGCCCCGCCCGGAGCAAGGCCATACAGACCGATAGCGGCACTTCTGGACACTTTGTCCAGAGGTGCCTTTTCCATAGAAAGGAGAGATCAGGCTGACAGACGAGGACGTTTCCAGACGCACCATAGCGGTATCAATTAAGGCAAGCAAGCTCACGGCGCGGGGGCTTGCGTATGTGCTCCAGGCGGTGGGGCGGAAAATCACAAAAGCGCACCGGGCAAAGCAAGCCCCACACGGCAGGCAGACGGTGGGCCAGCTCATGGGGCAAGGAGTCGCCACAAACAGCATCGAAGTGGAGGCCCCAAAGCTCTTTGACCGGGTGGCCCGGAAGTGGAATGTGGACTATGCCTTTTATAAGGTAGCGCCGGATAAGCACCTGCTGTTTTTCAAGTCCGGGCAAGCGGACGCGATCACCGCCTGCTTTTCAGAGTATTCCAAACGCCTGCTAAAGCGCACAAAATCCACAAAAGCGCCGATCCGGGAACAGCTCAAGGAGGCCGCCGATCTGCTGGCCCGCCAGCCGTCCCACAAAAAAGAACGTGCAAGGGAGGCGGCGCATGAGGATAGATAGCATTAAAAAATATCTCATTCCAAACATCCCGTACCTATTCATCGGCTGGGCCTGTCTGAAGCTGGGGACAGCCTACCGGCTGGCCGAGGGCGCGGATTTGCCCCATAAGCTCATGGGCCTGGGGCAGACGGTGGGCCCGGCCTTTGCCGACTTCGCGCCGGGGCTTGATCCACTCGATTGGCTCATCGGCATTGTGGGCGCGGTGGGCTTCCGCCTGCTGATCTACTTCAAAAGCAAAAAGGCCAAAAAATACAGGCGGGATGAAGAATACGGATCGGCCCGTTGGGGCGGGCCTAAAGATATAGCCCCTTTCGTCGATCCAAAGTTTGAAAACAACGTCATTCTCACCGGGACGGAGTTTCTCACCATGAACACCCGGCCCAAAAATCCGGCCAACGCCCGCAACCTAAACGCCTGTGTCATCGGCTCGTCCGGCTCCGGCAAAACCCGGTTTTGGCTCACGCCGCAGATTTTACAGGCAAGCGCGGACAAAAAAGGCGGATGCAGTTTCGTGGTGGTCGATCCCAAAGGGGGCGTTTTGTCCCAGGTGGGCTGCTTTCTGCAACGCCGGGGGTATAAAATCAAGGTTTTTAACAGCATTGATTTTTCAAAATCCATGCACTATAACCCGCTGTCGTATATCCACAGCGAGGCCGACATCCTAAAGTTTGTCGATACCCTCATAGCAAACACAAAGGGCGAGGGCAAGGAGGGTGATCCGTTCTGGACAAAGGCGGAAACCCTTTTATACTGCGCCCTGATTGCCTACATCATTTTCGAGGCCCCCGCCGAGGATCGGAGCATCAATACCCTTGTGGATATGATTTCCGGGATGGAGGTCAAGGAGGACGATGAAAACTTCCAGAACGCGGTGGACTATATGTTCAAGGGCCTGGAAAAGCGCAAGCCGGATTGTTTCGCCGTGAAGCAGTACAAAAAATACAAGCTGGCCAGCGGCAAGACCGCGAAAAGCATTTTAATTTCCTGCGGCTCCCGTCTGGCCCCCTTTGACATCCCCCAGCTCCGGGAGATTATGTCCTATGACGAGCTGGAGCTTGACCGCATCGGAGATCGGAAAACGGCGGTTTTCTTCACCATTTCCGACACCACGCCCACCTATAACTTTATCGTTGCCCTGGCCTTTTCGCAGATGTTCAACCTTTTGTGCGAGAGGGCCGATAACGTCCACGGGGGCCGCCTGCCCCATCATGTGCGGGTGCTGTGGGACGAGGCGGCCAACACGGGACAGGTGCCCCAGCTTGAAAAGCTGGTGGCGGTCATACGCTCCCGTGAGGTGTCGCTGACGCTCTTTTACCAGCAGATGGCGCAGTGCAAGGCCATTTATGACAAACACGCGGAAACAATTCTCGGAAATATGGACAGCGTGGTTTTTCTGGGAGGCAGGGAAAGCTCCACCATCAAGGAGATTTCAGAAAACTGGCTGGGAAAGGCCACGATCTATATGCAGACGGATGGCCGCTCTAAGGGCCAGTCGGAAAGCTACAATCTGAACACCCAGCGGCTGGGCCGGGAGCTGATGACACCCGCCGAGCTTGCCACTATGCCGGGGGATCGCTGTATTTTACAGCTCCGGGGCCTGCCCCCGTTCTATTCCCCAAAGTACGATTTGAAACAGCACCCGAATTACAAATACACGGCTGAGGCCGATAAAGTCAAAAACGCTTTTGACCTCGACAAGCTCATAAACCGCCGCAGGCGGCCTGGGCTCTCTGAGGCTTGTGAAGTGTACGAGGCAGACGGGGCGGACACGGGGCCCATAGGCGAGGACGAGGACATCCTCAACTATGACGACGTGGACGATCCGGATGCCTATGTATAAATCCCACTTCTGGACACTTTGTCCAGAGGTCGTAACCTGCCGCCAGAAATGGCGGCTTTTTTCATGGCCGGGAATATCCCCGGAGAAATGGAGGCTATATGGAGTTCTTTTCTTCTGCTGTCGATACCTTACAGACCCTGGTTGTGGCTCTCGGCGCTGGTCTTGGCGTGTGGGGCGTTGTCAATCTGCTGGAGGGCTATGGATCGGATAACCCTGGATCGAATGCTCATGTACGGTAAGGAAGCAAGCAACCGAAAACAAGAGATAGACCGCCAGCACTACACTATTCCGAACCAAAGACCAAAAGATAAGCATTGTGGGAAAATCTAAACTTTTGGATTTTCCTACAATGCCGACTACGGCGGAATCCTTCCCACTCCTTATATCTTTATTTCCGTATACATTGAATTTGTATTTAGTAAATGCTATAATGTCCCTATTCAAATTATAAATGTGTTGAATTAGTTACATGTACATATTTTTTGTGCCGCATAAATACCCTGTTGAGGTTGTCGTTCTTTGTCCAGATGTGGAAACAATAAAAGGAAGGGAACGATACAGGGAGAAAACAGGCTATTCCGGCTTTACGGTTGAAACCTTATACGATACATTTATGCAGACAACACCACGGATCGGCTTTTGGCTGGACAATTCCAACCAAACACCACAGCAGACAGCAGAAACCATTCTGAACGCCAGAAAGTCGGTATGATTGTTACATATAAGGGGAAGAAAAATTTCTTTTAGGTACTTGCTTTCCTAAAACTAATGTGATATAATAGCATCATTCCAAAAAAGGAGTAAAAAATATGCGGCAAGGTATTCTTAAATAAAACTATAATCAAATAGTGGGAACAAAGGATTATGATAGTCCCTTTTGTGGGGGCTTGGTTTTTTGTACCCAATTTAAGAATACTTTTGCCTTATCAATTTTGACATATCCGAAAAACAGCAATCACAAACAGGTGTATGCTGTATATGTGTATGTCCGCAAATTATAATCCCCAGTGGTAAAAGTATTTTACTGCTGGGGATTTTTATGCCCTTTTGGGGCTGTAAAAGGAGGACAATCACATGAAAATAATCAATATTGGAATTCTCGCCCATGTAGACGCAGGAAAAACAACATTGACGGAAAGCCTGCTGTACACCAGTGGAGCGATTGCGGAACAAGGAAACGTGGATAAAGGAACTACAAGAACAGACACTATGATTTTGGAACGGCAGCGCGGAATTACCATTCAGACAGCGGTTACTTCTTTTTGCTGGAATGATTATAAAATCAATATCGTGGACACTCCCGGTCATATGGATTTTTTAACCGAAGCATACCGCTCTTTATCTGTCCTTGACGGAGCTGTTTTAGTCATTTCGGCAAAAGACGGCGTACAGGCACAAACCCGTATATTATTCCATGCGCTTCAGAAAATGGACATTCCGACAATTATCTTTATAAATAAGATAGACCAAAATGGGATCGACCTGCGGCGTGTTTACCAAAGCATTAAAGATAAACTTACCAGTGATATGATTGTCATGCAGGAGGTTTCCCTGTCGCCAAAGATAACCATGACCGATATTTCTGATTTGGACAAATGGGATATGATTATTTCCGGAAGCGATGAACTATTAGAACGATATGTTGCAGAGGATTCTTTGGATATACAGGAATTACAATATGAAAAGTGCAAAAGAACCAGATGCTGCTCTTTGTTTCCTGTTTATCATGGGAGTGCAAAAGACAATTTAGGAACAGAAAAACTGATTGAAGCGATTACAGAAACTTTCATTACAGAAACAGACGATATTCAGTCTGAATTATGTGGATATGTTTTTAAGGTTGAGTATACAGAGCGGAAAAAACGGCTTTCTTATTTACGCCTGTATCATGGGACGCTCCATTTACGGGATACCCTGCTGCTGTCAAAAAAGGAAAAAATAAAGATTACAGAAATGTGTATTCCGTCAAATGGTGAAATCGTCCCGGTTGACCATGCCTGTCCGGGAGAAATTGTTATTTTAGCTGATGATACTTTGAAACTGAACGACATTCTGGGAAATGAAAAACTCCTGCCTCACAAAACACGGATTGATAATCCCATGCCATTACTTCGGACAACGGTAGAGCCGCAAAAGCCGGAGCAAAGGGAAGCCCTGTTAAATGCCCTCACAGAGATTGCTGATACAGACCCTCTTTTGCATTTTGACATTGATACTGTTACACATGAGATTATATTATCTTTTTTGGGAAAAGTACAGTTAGAAGTTATTTGTTCGCTATTAGAAGAAAAATATCATGTGGGCGTGGCTATGAAAGAGCCTTCGGTTATTTATCTGGAAAGACCGCAAAAAAAAGCGAGCTACACGATTCATATTGAAGTGCCGCCGAATCCGTTTTGGGCATCTATTGGTTTGACTGTAACACCGCTTCCTGTTGGAAGCGGAACACAATATAAAAGCGAGGTATCTCTCGGCTATTTAAACCAAAGTTTTCAAAATGCCGTCATGGAGGGTGTGCGTTATGGAATGGAGCAGGGCTTATATGGCTGGGGAGTGACAGACTGCCAAATTTGTTTTGATTATGGAGTTTATTACAGCCCGGTCAGCACCCCCGCTGATTTTCGTTTTCTTGCGCCTGTCGTGTTGGAGCAGGCATTGAAAAAAGCAGGAACACAACTGTTGGAACCATACCTTTCCTTTACCCTTTTTGCACCGCAGGAATATCTTTCACGGGCTTATAATGACGCACCAAAGTATTGCGCAATCATTGAATCAACCAGACTTGAAAAAGATGAAGTTATTTTTAAGGGGGAAATCCCTGCCCGTTGTATTGGTGAATATAGAAATGATTTGAATTTTTATACAAATGGAAGAAGTGTCTGCATTACAGAATTAAAAGGGTATCAGGAAACTTCCGGCGAGCCTGTGTTTCAGCCACGCCGCCCGAACAGCCGTTTAGACAAGATCCGGCATATGTTTCAGAAGATAATGTAACATCTTGCGCAATGCAAACGTTCATTGCTGGCTATTGCGAAATATCATTGATAAAATCAGCATCAGAGAGGAGGAACCATTTTGAACCAGAAACAGACGGATATTACAACAGGAAAGCAAATACGTCATCTGCGAACACAATCGGGAATGACACAGGAAGAACTGGCTGGGAAATTGAATGTTACCCGGCAGGCGCTATCGAATTGGGAGAGAGATGTTAATGAACCCGATTTAAATACGTTGAAAAAAATTTGTTTTGTTTCAGAGCTGGATTTGTCATTGATGGATTTTATGAAGAATGTTTCAAAAACAATAAAGAAATTCCTATGGTAATGATAGTAAGGCTTAAAAAGGTAAAACGTGATAGCTTAAAATAAATTCAAGTTTGCCGGATAAATAGCAAACCCGGCCGAGCCAGTCAACGGTCAAGATGAACGGGCTTCGCCCGCCGTTGACAGCCCCGCCCGGTTTTGCAGTTAGGCAGTCAAGGAGCGACAGCCTAAAGTGCTGCCGCCCCTTACTATCATAAAAAGCAACTACTAACCAGCCACAGCCCTTTTGGGAGGAAAGGGGGATTTTCCATGACCTGTACAGAAGAATATCGGGAACATATCGAGTACACTTTCCATGCCTTTTGCAAAGTCGTTATCCGAAATGCAACGATCAACGCAGCGAGGACACGGAGCAGGAAGCACAAAAGAGAAATATCCCTTGAATACCTCACAGACGAAAAGCACTACCCTTTAGGCACGACAGATGAATATTTCCAAGCCCCGGAGCCGGACGAGGAATACATACTTACCCTTTGCGGCGATACGGTCATTTTCAGCAGCGGTTTACTTGCGGAAGCCCTGTCACGGCTGGACGAACGGGAGCGGGAAATGATTTACCTGTCCTTTTTCAAGCGTATTCCACAGCACGAAATTGGCAGACAGTACGGGCGCAGCCGCAGCACAGCGGGCTACCATATCCGAAAAGCCCTACGGCAGCTCCAAGCGGAAATGGAGGGAATGGCATATGAGAAATAATAGGCTTCTCCCCTATGAAACAATCGTCCAAGCCGCCAGCGGGGAGCCGGAAGCGGTGGGAACTGTATTGCAGTATTACCGCCGCCGCATACAATGTGCCGCCCGTGTGAATGGACGGGTAGACCAAGATACAGAGGACTACATCACCCAGACGCTTCTCACAGCTATTTTCAAGTTCCGCTTTGGGAGATAGCCCTACCGCCTACAACTGAATAACCGCCGCTTCGCCGGCAACCAGAAAGCAGTAAATCTATTCAACAGATTTGCTGCTTTTTTTCGTTCCTGTTTGGCATTTTTGAAAATCCCCAGTATGAAAAAACAAAAGGGAAAATAGCCGCCGCAGTTGGCAAAATCCCTTACTTATCCGTAGAGGGTATCAAAGAAAAAAATACTGCCATTGTCCGCCTATTCCGGCTTGCGTGGTGTTGTAGGGAATAGAGGGGAAATTCTAAAAATCTCCGTCCATTTTGCTTTGCGTGGTGTTGTAGGTAGTGAAAGGAAAATTTTCAAGATAAGCCGGAATAGCGGGTAGCAAAGCCCTTTTGAAACGTTTTGTTAGCGGAAAGGACGGGAGCCGGGGAACGCCGGAGTTTTTCAGAGCAAGATTCTACCGAGGTGCCAAAATTCGCTCTCCGCTTATTTTTGCCCCTGCGGGAATCTTGTTGGGGAGTGCCTTCCCCAAACCCTGCTATGCGCCCTGTCGGGCGAGAAAGGAGGTCACAGACCATGCGAAAGAAATACAATACGCCCCACCGCCGTCATGTGGTAAAGACCCGCATGACCGATGAAGAATACGCCGACTTCACCGGGCGGCTGGCGGCTTATGAAATCAGCCAGTCCGAGTTTATCCGGCAAGCCATACGGAAAGCGACCATACGCCCCATTGTCACCGTTTCCCCGGTCAATGACGGGCTGCTTGCCGCCCTCTCCAAGCTCACGGCAGAGTACGGGAAAATCGGCGGCAACTTAAACCAGATTGCCCGGAGCCTGAACGAATACGGAAGCCCCTACCGGGGGCTGGAAAAGGAAGTGCGGGGAGCCGCCGCCGACCTTGCCGCCTTGAAGTTTGAAGTCTTGCAGAAAGTAGGTGAAGCCGTTGGCGATACTCAAACATATCAGCTCTAAAAATGCCAACTACGGGGACGCTGAAAAATACCTCACATTCGAGCATGACGAGTTTACCATGAAGCCCACCCTTGACGCAGACGGGCGGCTCATACCGAGGGTAGACTACCGCATATCCTCTCTGAATTGTGGCGGGGAGGATTTTGCCGTTGCCTGTATGCGCTCCAATCTCCGCTACGGCAAGAACCAGAAACGGGAGGACGTAAAGAGCCACCACTACATCATCAGCTTTGACCCACGGGACGGCCCGGACAACGGCTTGACCGTTGATCGGGCGCAGGAGCTGGGCGAGAAGTTCTGCGCCGAGCATTTCCCCGGACACCAGGCCCTTGTCTGCACCCACCCGGACGGACACAGCCACACCGAAAATATCCATGTGCATATCGTCATTAACAGTCTGCGGATTGCGGAGGTTCCCATGCTGCCCCACATGGACAGGCCAGCGGACAGGAAAGCAGGCTGCAAGCACCGCTGTACGGACGCAGCTATGAACTATCTGAAAGCCGAAGTCATGGAGATGTGCCACAGCGAGGGGCTTTACCAGATAGACCTTTTGAACGGCAGCAAAGAACGCATTACCGAGCGTGAGTATTGGGCGCAGAAGAAAGGACAGGCTGCCCTTGACAGAGCCAACGCCCCTATTGCTGCGGACGGTATCGCGCCCCGGCAGACCAAGTTTGAAACGGATAAGGCGAAGCTGCGCCGGACTATCCGGGAAGCCCTTGCCGCTGCTTCCGGCTTTGATGAGTTTGCCGCCCTGCTTCTCCGGCATGGTGTGACCGTCAAGGAGAGCCGGGGGCGGCTAAGTTACCTCACGCCGGACAGGACGAAGCCAATTACCGCCCGGAAGCTGGGGGACGATTTTGACCGGGCTGCTGTCCTCTCCGTTTTGGAGCAGAACGCCGCCAGAGCCGCCGAAAAACCCGCAGCCATAGCGGAATACCCCGGCAGTATCAAAGACCGCTTACGGACGAAAAAAGAAGCGAAAAACGCCCCGAACAATGACGCTGTACAGCGCATGGTAGACATAGCCGCCAAGCGAGCCGAGGGGAAAGGACGGGGCTATGAGAAGTGGGCGACCATGCACAACCTCAAACAGATGTCGGCTACCCTCATGCTCTACCAGCAGTATGGCTTTTCTTCCCCGGACGAGCTGGACGCTGCCATTTCCGCAGCCAACACCGCCACGCAGGAGAGCCTTGCCGGACTGAAAGGGCTGGAAGCCGCTATCCGGGAGAAAAAGGAATTGCAGCGCAACCTTTTGGGCTATATCGGCACGAAGCCCGCCCGTGACGGTCTGAAAGCGCAGAAATCGGAGAAAGCCCGGAGAGCCTACCGGGAACAGCACGAAAGCGATTTTATCATAGCGGACACAGCCGCCCGTTATTTCCGGGAGCATGGAATAACCAAGCTGCCAGCCAGCAAAGCCCTGCAAAGGGAGATTGAGCAGCTTACCGTCCAGAAGAACGCCGGATATAACGACTACCGGGAGAAACGCCAGCGGGCGCAGGAGCTTCAGACAGTCAGACGCAATATCGACCAGATTTTAAGGGGCGCACCGAGCCAGCAGAAAAAGCGTGAACAGGAGCGTTAAAGACCGCCCCGAAATGATACCGAAACCCTACAAAAATACAGGTATGATATGAACCCTTACCGCAATACTCCCCGACTTCCAAACGGGGCTTACAGGGCAGAAAAAGCCCGAAAATGATACCGAGAACATACAGAAAATGCCCCCTATCCCGCTACACCGATAGGAACGGCAGAAAGGAGCTTACCATTGCCGAGAATGAGCAAGAAGCGGCGGCTGGAATGGTCTTTCTTCCTCAACCACCGCAACCGTATCACTTACAACGACCTATGCCGGGGCTGCACCCGTGACTGCAAACAGAGCTTCCGGGCGGTTATCATACTATGCCCTCGCTATTATTCCAAACGCTGGAAAAAGGAGGACGCAGCCTATGGCAGATAACCGCAAATATTACTACCTCAAGCTGAAAGAGAGCTATTTTGACGATGATGCAATCGTTCTGCTGGAAAGTATGCAGGACGGCGTTATCTATTCCAACATTCTCTTGAAGCTGTACTTGAAATCGCTGAAAAACGGCGGGAAATTGCAGCTTGACGAGAATATCCCCTACACCGCCCAGATGATTGCGACCATTACCCGCCAGCAGGTAGGTACCGTAGAGAGAGCTTTGAAAATCTTTATGAAGCTGGGGCTTGTGGAGCCTTTGCCAAGCGGCGCACTCTACATGAGCAACATTGAGCTTTTAATCGGCCAGTCCTCTACCGAGGGGGAGCGCAAGCGCAGGGCGCGGCTGGCTTTGCAGGAACAAAAAGCCCTGCCGCAGACAGGGGCGGACAAATGTCCACCATATCGAGCGGACATTTGTCCACCAGAGATAGAGATAGAGAAAGAGATAGATATAGAAATAGAAAAAGAGAGAGAGTTAGAAACGGGACACCCCGCCCCCGCCGCCTATGGCAGATACCACAATGTCATTCTTTCCGATACGGAGCTTGACGGGCTGAAAACAGAGCTTCCCGGCAAGTGGGAGTATTACATTGACCGCCTATCCTGCCATATCGCTTCCAGCGGGAGGAAATACAAGAGCCATGCAGCCACGATTTTCAAGTGGGCGCAGGAGGACGCAGCCAAGAAAGCCCCGAAAAAGGGCATACCCGATTATACCTGTAAGGAGGGCGAGAGCTTATGACGAATGGATTTGATGAAATGATTTTGAATATGACCGACACCACGCCGGAGCCGGAGGACTACACCGGCGAGGACGGGCTTTTATACTGCGGGAAGTGCCACAAGCCCAAAGAGGGCTATTTCCCCAAAGAAACCGCCGCATGGCTGGGGCGTGACCGCCACCCGGCAGAATGTGACTGCCAGCGGGCAGAGCGTGAGGAACGGGAAGCCGCAGAGAAACAGCGCAGTCACCTTGAAACTGTCGAGCGGTTGAAGCGGCGGGGCTTTACAGACCCGGCTATGCAGGGCTGGACGTTTGAGAACGACAACGGCAAGTGCCCGCAAATGGAACACGCCCATTTCTATGTGGAGAACTGGGAAACCATGAAAGAGCGCAACATTGGCTATCTGCTATGGGGCGGCGTTGGCACAGGCAAGAGCTATTTTGCGGGCTGTATCGCAAATGCCCTTATGGAGCGTGAAATCCCCGTGTGCATGACAAACTTTGCATTGATATTGGGTGACCTTGCCGCCAGCTTTGAGGGCAGGAATGAATATATCTCCCGACTTTGCAGCTTCCCGCTGCTTATCCTTGACGATTTTGGAATGGAACGGGGAACGGAATACGGCTTAGAGCAGGTCTACAACGTGATTGACAGCCGTTACCGCAGCGGCAGGCCGCTGATCGTCACGACTAATCTCACGCTGGAGGACTTGCAGCACCCGGAGGACACCGCCCACGCCCGCATTTATGACCGTCTGATTGAAATGTGTTCTCCTGTCCGCTTTACCGGGAGCAACTTCCGAAAAGCCACGGCGCAGGAGAAAATGGGACAACTGAAAAAGCTGATGAACAGAAAGGAGAGCCGCCTATGACCAACACCCCAAAGAATGACCGCAGCACCCGCCGCCCGGATTGCGTGACGGAAATCCGCATAGGTAATTCTGTCCTTGTCGTTTCCGGCTATTTCAAGCAGGACACCACCGCCACCGCCGCCGATAAAATGCTGAAAGTGCTGGAAGCGGAAGCTGCTACACAAAAATCGGCAATTTGACGGGACGTAAAGAAGCAGAAAGGACTGTACAGCCAGCCCCGGCGTGTGGTATGATAGTCATACGGAATAGTGGGGCTGGCTGTCGGAAATGGAGGACACTATGTTAAGACAGACCACCCGAAACCTTATTACCGCCCTTTATCCGAGATTATCCCACGAGGACGAGCTGCAAGGTGAGAGCAATTCTATTTCAAACCAGAAGCGTATTCTTGAAACCTATGCGAAGCAGAACGGCTTTTCCAATCTGCAATGGTACACAGATGACGGTTATTCTGGGGCGAACTTCCAAAGACCCGGTTTTCAAGCCATGCTTGCGGACATTGAAGCCGGAAAAGTCGGCACCGTTATCGTCAAGGATATGTCACGGTTAGGGCGAAACTATCTGCAAGTGGGAATGTATACGGAAATGATTTTCCCACAGAAAGGCGTCCGCTTTATCGCTATCAATGACGGAGTGGACAGCGCACAGGGCGACAATGATTTTGCCCCTCTGCGGAACATTTTTAACGAATGGCTGGTGAGAGATACGAGCAAGAAAATCAAAGCAGTAAAACGGTCTAAGGGTATGAGCGGGAAGCCCGTCACGAGCAAACCCGTATACGGCTACTTTATGGACGAGGACGAAAATTTTATCATTGACGGGGAAGCCGCCCCTGTTGTGCGGCAGATTTACAGCTTGTGCCTTGCCGGGAACGGGCCGACCAAGATAGCCCGTATGCTCACAGAGCAGGAGATCCCCACGCCGGGAACGCTGGAATACCGTCGGACGGGAAGCACCCGCCGCTACCACCCCGGCTATGAGTGCAAGTGGGCGACCAATACCGTGGTACATATCCTTGAAAACAGGGAGTACACGGGCTGTCTGGTAAACTTCAAGACGGAGAAGCCGTCCTACAAGACCAAGCACAGCGTAGAGAACCCCATTGAGAAACAGGCGATTTTCGAGAACCACCATGAGCCTATCATTGACACCCAGATGTGGGAGCGTGTGCAGGAGTTACGCAAGCAGCGCAAACGCCCGAACCGCTATGATGAAGTGGGCTTATTCTCCGGCATACTCTTTTGTGCCGACTGCGGCAGCGTCCTTTACCAGCAGCGTTACCAGAACGCCACCCGCAAGCAGGATTGTTATATCTGCGGGAGCTACAAGAAGCGTACCCGTGACTGTACGGCGCACTTTATCCGCACCGACCTGTTGACCGCCGGAGTGACCGACAATCTGCGGAAAGTCACCAGCTATGCAGCGAAGCACGAAGCCCGGTTTATGAAGCTGCTGATCGAGCAGAACGAGGACGGGGGCAAGCGCAGGAACGCCGCAAGGAAAAAGGAGCTGGAAGCCGCCGAGAAGCGTATCAGCGAGTTATCCGCTATCTTCAAGCGGCTGTATGAGGACAGCGTGACCGGGCGCATTTCAGACGAGCGTTTCACGGAGCTGTCGGCAGACTATGAAGCCGAGCAGAAAGAACTGAAAGAGAGAGCCGCCGCTATCCGGGCAGAGCTTTCCAAAGCGCAGGAAGCCACGGTAAACGCAGAAAAGTTTATGAATGTTGTCCGCAAGTACACCAGCTTTGAAGAACTTACCCCTACCCTTTTGCGTGAGTTTGTGGAGAAAATCGTTGTGCATGAGTGCAGCTATGACGAGAACGGCACACGCAGACAGGACATTGATATTTATTACTCTTTCGTTGGCAAGGTAGACCTGCCCGAATGACCGCCCGACCTATCCGGCGCAATGCGCAAACGCCGGATAGGAACGGCAAAATTTTTTACACTTCTACTACTTCTTTATCACACATCAGCAAAAAGCCAGGGCATGAAGCAGTTCATGGCTAATTAAAGGGAACAAAAAGAAAGGAAAAACCAATCCAGACGGTATCAGCGGCAGGCTACAAGAATAAATTGTGATTTCACAAGATTGGTGTTATAATAAGAGAAAAGCTCCTGCCGGGGCAGCCGCCCCGGTGGTATGGGTAGAAAGGCAGGAAAACAATATGCACATCAGCTATAAACCACTCTGGCACACACTGTTAGAGCGTGATATGCGAAAAGAAGATTTAAGGCTTGCCGCTGGTATGACAACGAATATGATTGCCAACATGAGTAAAGAGGGAAAGCACATCAGCATGGACACATTAGCCCGTATCTGCGAAACGCTGAATTGTGAGATTACCGATGTGATTGAGTTAGTACCAGACGAGCCTACTTCCACAGGAGGTAAGGAACATGAGCGAACTGAAACCAAGAATAACGGAAAACGGAATTGATTATATCCTTGTCGGAGATTACTATATCCCGGATTTGAAGCTGCCGAAGGAACACCGCCCTATTGGAAAGTACGGACGGATGCACAGGGAATATTTAAGGGAAGTCCACCCAGTCAGATTGAACACATTGACCTTGACCGGGGAGTTATGGACATACCTTGCAGACCTGAACGAACAGGCACAGGAACGGTTAGACACCATCATGGAGCAGATGAAAGATGCCGAGGGCGTGACCGAGGAATTGAAACGAACCCAAGAAATGGAATGGGTGCGGCGTTGCAATAACATTCACAACCGGGCAGAAGAAATTATTTTGCAAGAGATGATTTATTCATAACGGTATGATAGAATGATTATGACAAATCGGGATTTGCAAAGGAGCGTGATTGTATATTTTGTTGGACGCGTTGTTGGAAATGTTATGCCGTTTAAGTTGGATAGGTAGACGAGCGACAATTTGAAGTTGTGGAGGAAAAGCATTATGAAAAAAATTATGTTTGGTAACAGTTTAATGCTCTTAGGTATTGCAATAATGATTCTTGCAGGTTTAGAGCTGATATACATTGGTATTGTGTGGGCGTCTTTTCTTTTAATACCTGTAGGATTTATTATGGCTGTTATAGGGTTTTTTAGCAAAGACAGTTAAATACCGGTTTGTCGAATTAAGAAAATCGGTAGTTGACAAGGAGTTTTGATAGCATGAAAAAAATATTTCTTAAAATTGTGATAGGGGTTGTTCTTGTTTGTATTTTATTTGTTTGTTTTCTTTATACGAACAATGAGATCGGCGTGACTTCATCTAAGCTGGAGACAGATATTCGTTCGTCGCAGAAGATTAAGGATGATTGGACGGTCGATGGAAGCGTTTCCAGCACGATGGCTGCATATATTTCTTACCCTCAGGATTTGAGTGACCATTCTTTTTCCGTCTATGTCAACCGCCCTGGTCTTTCCTTTGGATACTTTTTCCGTGGGGGTGGAAAACTTTCGGGGGTTCAAAGAGGAATTGCCGAGTACACTGTAGAAGGATATAATGAGCGAGCATTTATTTCTATGAATCAGCAACAGGTAACACAGCTTGAAATAGATGACGGCAACACAATTCAAGCGCTTGACATTGACAGCAATAAACCTTTTGCGATTGTTTTGCCTATAAATGCGGGAACCATTACATTCTATGATGTGAATGGCAATACTGTGGAATACTGGAACAATTCTCTTTGACAACTTCCAGTTTGTCATTCTAAAAATTCAACTGAATAATCCCAGCAAAAACCGCTGCTACATGGAAGCCAACAAACCATGCAACAGCGGTTTTTCTTTACCGTTTTTTCCTTTGGCTGATAGGCGTTCCCATTTTCTTTGATTTTTTGAGAATCCGAATCAGCCAGCGAAATTCTTCGTCTGACAGATTTTTATAGTTGATACCGAGCTGTTTACAGTAAAGGACAACCAGCTTTTCATCCCGGCTGCCCTTGAAATTTTCGACCGCTTCCAGATTTTCTTTCAGTTCATTGGCAACAGTGGTCTGGGGTGCACTCTCACTGTCCTTTTTATGGGCTTCTCGAATATCCCGGATAATGAGGTTGAGGTCATCCCGTACCATCTGACTGAAATATTCATCATCACTGATATGGGCGGCTTGTAGCACTTTCAAATGGGGGTCGTCTTCGCCAGGGCGATACCGTTCAATGATTTCATGTCGGACAGTATCAACAAGGGCATTGAGGTTTTGAATCTGCATGGTGGCAATCCCGTCCACATAAATCTCAATGTCCGCAAGAAACTTGATAAAATCTTTATGTGTGGCAAGCTCACAGAGCAGACGGTTGTTAATCCGACCGCTTTTCAGGAGAGCAACCATCTCATCATTCAAATGCAACTCCGTCAATGGCGTGTTGATCTGCTCCCTGTTCTCTGTCCGGCACAGCAGATAATCAACGGAAACCCCATAGAAGTCTGCCAGTGTGATAAGGTTGCCATGATTGATTTCTTTATAATCCTCTTTCTCATAACTTCCAAGAGCTGATTTGGAAATACCCGTCAACTCTGACAACTCTTCCAGATTTAAGCCTTTGTCCTTGCGGAGTTCCCAAAGGCGTTCCTGTATGCTTGTCGCTCCTTTCATGGGCGCACGCTCCTTTCCGGTGGTTTGATTGCTGCCGCTTATCTGGATTATATCACACTTTCCGCAATCGTGGAAATTTCTGATTTTTACCCCTAATTCCTACTTTGTGGACATACGGCACAGGGCACAAAAATGTTCTATGATACAGGTAGTTCATCGATGGATTATTCCAATCGAATGACCAGCCTGTGTGGGATATGCTTCCCCGGCGATGTAGTGCCATGACTTTTGGCAGGGATATGGAGGAACCCTTACCAAAACGAGCATACCAAAGGGAGCGATACGCCGCTGTGAGATTCAGGGGAGGAACGACACCGGGGAGAACTGGCGAACTGACACCGAAATGATACCGAAACACGACAATCTGATAGGGGGACAGTCTACCCTATCGCTGATACTTCGGGAGATTTTAAGCGGCTCTATGGCTGTAATTTTGCCGAAAATCGCCCCGAAACCATACACGAAAACGGGAGGAAGCGCAATATGCCGAGAATGAGCAAAAAGAGGAAGCATGAGCTTTCCTTTTACCTCAATGACCGGGGGCGTGTCACTTACAACGAATTATGCCGGAAATGCCAGCATGGGTGCAGGCAGAGCTTCCGGGCGGTTGTGATTGACTGCCCCCGTTATTTATCCAAACGAGCAAAGAAAAAGGAGGAACACACAGAATGAATTTTGAATTTATGACGATAGACACACCCTTGCCGCCCTGTATGCCATTTCCCAGAGCGTTGACAGGATTTCCAGTCAGCAGCACCGCAAAGGTCATGTACTGCCGGATGTTGGACGCTATGCTATCCAAAGGGCAGGAGGACGAGAACGGAATCCTGTTTGTCTGCTTTCCTGTCACAGCCATTGCCGCAGCCCTGTCCCGCAGCCCCATGACGGTCAAGCGTTCTCTGAATGAACTGGAAACCGCCGGACTTATCATGCGGGTGCGTCAGGGCGTGGGAGAACCGAATAGAATTTATGTGCTGATACCGGGAAAGGAGGACGCTGCCCTTGCCTGATACCTCAAAGCTGGAAAAGCTCAACCGGGAGTTGGAGAAAAGCGAAAAGAAACTGCGGAAAGCCATCAATGATGAAAAGGCATTGCAGCACCAGTTAAAGCAGCTTACCCGAAAGGAACGGACGCACCGGCTCTGTACTCGTGGCGGTATGCTGGAAAGTTTTCTGCAAGAGCCGGAACGCCTGACAGATGATGATGTCATGCTGTTGTTGAAACTCATTTTTCACAGGCAGGACACGCAGGAACTATTGAAAAAACTGCTGGAACGGGAGAAGCCGGAAACCCCTTAGTTTACTAAGGGCGCAATTATACACCACCCAGAGGTTGGTGCATTGCGTTCTCCGAAGGCTCCTCGCCGGAGGGCTGTGATTTTCCGCAGTCATGGTCTGCTTCAAATCAAACAGGGGACGCTACGCTTCCCCTGCGCTGGCTGCCGCCAGCTACCCTTTTGTGTACTTGCCATCTGGGGACACCTTGCGTTGCAAGCTGTTCCCAGCCGACAAGTTTCATAAAATATGCTATCTTTTCGATAGCCAATGAAGTATAATGAAGATGACAACAAATCGGCATTTGTAAAGGAGGATTTACAATGAAGAAAATTGGATTAGGTATTGCAATACTACTCTTTGCCATTATAATTTCTCTTTGCTCATCAGGAATGGGGCTGCTCGTTATCGGAATTGGGATTGTAGGATTGATTTTTTCAATCATAGGATTTATAGAACGCAAGTAAAATAACTTCCAGTTTGTCAGCTTCACATCGGGTCAACTTGCCCCGAACTTTTACAATTAAATACCCGCCGCCCACATAGCGGCACACCGAGCAGGAAATCTGAAAAAGGTCTCCTGCTTTTTTTCTGCCCAAAATGAGGTGGTAAAACGCCACCCCATCCACCAATTACCGAAAGGAGGGACACGAAATGCCCTGTCCACACAACGAAATCACGATTGTGCAGCGCAGCCAGCGGCAGTCTGCGGTTGCCGCCGCTGCTTACCAGAGTGGCGAAAAGCTGTTCTGTGAATACGACCAGCAAGTGAAGCACTACCCGGAAAAGCGTGGTATCGTCCACAATGAGATTCTGCTCCCAGCAAATGCCCCGCCGGAGTATGCAGACCGTAATACCTTATGGAACGCCGCCGAAGCTGTGGAAAAACAATGGAACTCCCAGCTTGCAAGGAGGTGGGTGCTTACCATCCCAAGAGAGATACCACCCGACCAGTATGCTGTCCTTGTCCGGGAGTTTTGTGAGCAGCAGTTTGTTTCCAAAGGCATGATTGCTGATTTTGCAATCCATGACCCCCATCCGCCGGGACACAATCCCCACGCCCATGTCATGCTCACTATGAGGGCAATGGACGAACATGGAAAATGGCTTCCCAAGAGCCGCAAGGTTTATGACCTTGACGAAAACGGGGAACGGATAAAACTTCCGTCCGGCAGATGGAAAAGCCACAAGGAGGATACGGTGGATTGGAACGACCAGAAGTATTGTGAAATCTGGCGGCATGAATGGGAGGTCATCCAGAACCGCTATCTGGAAGCCAATGACCGTCCGGAGCGTGTGGACTTGCGTTCCTATGCCAGACAGGGGCTTGATATTGTCCCCACTGTCCATGAGGGGGCTGCTGTCCGGCAGATGGAAAAGCGTGGTATCCAGACGAATATCGGAAACCTGAACCGGGAAATCAGAGCCGCCAACAGTCTGATGAAGTCCATCCGGCAGCTTATCCAAAACCTCAAAGGCTGGATTACCGAGCTGGGAGAAAAACGGAAAGAGCTGCTTGCACAAAAAGCGGCGGAGGAAGCGACACTTCTTCCCAATCTGCTGATGAAGTATATGGAGATACGAAAGGAAGAACGGAAGGACTGGACAAGGGCTGGACAGAACCGGGGGACTTCACAGGACTTAAAGGCAGTCAGCGAAGCCCTGTCCTATCTCCGGCAAAAGGGGCTTTCCACTGTGGAGGACTTAGAAGCATTTCTGGAATCTTCCGGGAAATCAGCCGCAGATTACCGCAGTCAGATGAAGCCAAAGGAAGCCCGCAGCAAAGTGATTGATGGGATTCTTGCCAGCCGGGCAGACTGCAAGGAATGTAAGCCTGTCTATGAGAAGTACCAGAAGATATTTTTTAAGAAAACAAAGGAGAAATTCAAACAGGAACACCCGGAGGTTGCCCGATATGCGAAAGCCGCCGCCTACCTTGCCAAGCACCCGGACGATAAGGATAAAACGAAAAATGAGTTACAACAGGAGCAGGAAACGCTTCTCAGCGAAATCGCAGAGCTGAAAGTACCGCTGACTGAAGTACAGGAGGATTTGAAGAAGCTGCGGGACATCCGCTACTGGGTACGGAAAGCCACACCCGGCACAGAGGAAAGCAAAGAGCCGCCCAAGAAGCAGCCCATCAAGGAAGTCTTGCAGGATAAGGCGGACGAGAAAAAGGCTCAAAGAACTACTCCGGCACAGGCGAAACACAGACAACAGGATATGGAACTTTAACAGGCACTTGCCATTTTCAATCAGAGAATGTCAGGTGCTTTTTTCTTTTTAAGGAGGGATAGATTTGAATGTATTTGAAGCTGTGAAGCAGTCCGTCACAACCAGACAGGCTGCGGAGCATTATGGAATCCATGCAGGTCGGAACGGGATGGCTTGCTGCCCGTTCCATCACGATAAAACCCCAAGCATGAAGCTGGATCGGCGTTACCACTGCTTCGGCTGCGGCGCAGATGGGGATGTGATTGATTTTGCCGCCGCTCTGTATGGGCTGGGGAAGAAAGAAGCCGCCGTACAACTGGCACATGACTTCGGGCTTTCCTATGAGGACTGGAAACCGCCGGGAAAGGCAAAAAAGCCCAAGCCCCGGCAGAAATCCCCGGAGGAACAGTTTCAGGAAGCAAAGAACCGCTGCTTCCGTATTCTTGCCAATTATCTTCATCTGCTTCGGGCATGGAGAAAGGACTATGCCCCGCATTCCCCGGAGGAAGCCTTTCATCCCCGGTTTGTGGAAGCCTTGCAGAAACAGAGCCATGTGGAATATCTGCTGGATGTGCTGCTTTTTGGAGAGACAGAGGAAAAAGCAGTCCTGATGATGGACTACGGAAAGGATGTGATACAGCTTGAACAGCGAATGGCAGAGCTTGCAGCCGCAGACGCAGCAAGAACTAAAAAACACCATGAACGCCATGCAGCCGCCCCAGAGCATTGAGGAAATCAAAGCGGGGTTGGAAACCACCGAGAAAGGCGGTGTCCGTCAGAGCATACGGAACTGTCTGACCGTATTCCAGCGTGACCCGCTGCTTTCCGGGGCTATCGCATACAACATCCTGACCGACCGCAAGGACATCATAAAGCCCATCGGCTTTCACAGAGAAAGCACAGCCCTGAACGATACGGATATGAAGTATCTGCTTCTCTATCTGGAAGAAACCTACGGGCTTACCAATGAGAAAAAGATTGATAACGCCATCGGGATTGTGGCGAATGAAAACAAGTACCATCCCATTCGGGACTATCTCAATGCCCTTATGTGGGACGGTACAGAGCGCATCCGCTTCTGCCTGCGGCACTTTCTGGGGGCTGATGTAGACGATTACACCTATGAAGCATTGAAACTGTTTCTGCTGGGTGCTATCTCACGAGCCTTTCAGCCGGGGTGCAAGTTTGAAATCATGCTCTGTCTGGTCGGCGGTCAGGGGGCTGGCAAGTCCACCTTCTTCCGTCTGCTGGCAGTCCGGGACGAGTGGTTCTCCGATGATTTGCGGAAGCTGGACGATGACAATGTGTACCGCAAGCTGCAAGGTCACTGGATGATCGAAATGTCGGAAATGATGGCAACCGCCAACGCCAAGAGCATTGAAGAAATCAAGTCATTCCTGAGCCGACAGAAAGAGGTTTACAAAATACCCTATGAAACCCACCCGGCAGACCGCCCCCGCCAGTGCGTGTTTGGCGGCACTTCCAATGCTCTTGACTTCCTGCCCCTTGACCGTTCCGGCAACCGCCGTTTTATCCCGGTCATGGTGTACCCAGAGCAAGCCGAGGTTCACATTTTGGAGGACGAAGCCGCTTCCAGAGCCTATATCGAGCAGATGTGGGCGGAAGCAATGGAGATTTATCGAAGCGGCAGGTTCAAGCTGGCTTTCAGCCCCGCCATGCAGCGGTATCTCAAAGAACACCAGCGGGATTTTATGCCGGAGGACACCAAAGCCGGAATGATACAGGCATATCTTGATAAGTACACCGGGAGCATGGTCTGCTCCAAGCAGCTCTACAAGGAAGCCCTGAACCATGCCTTTGACGAGCCGAAGCAATGGGAAATCCGGGAAATCAACGAGATTATGAACCAGTGCATTGACCGCTGGCGGTACTTCCCGAACCCAAGAATGTTTTCAGAATATGGCAGACAAAAGGGCTGGGAGCGTGAAAACCCGGCAACGGATTCCGGCAACCCGTCTGAAAAAACGATGGACGGTTTTGTGGAGGTCACAGAACAGATGGAGCTTCCATTCTGAAAATGACAGCCCGTTGCACCCCCTGTTGCTATCCCGTTGCCGAGCCGGTTGCCGGGGAAAATCCCTTATTTCCGGGATTTTCTCCCCTATGACAACCAAAACAACAGAAAAATAAAAGAAAAGTATAAATAGTAACCACCGCCAGATTGAGATTGTTTGCAAGGTCTTTTGAAGCCCGTTGCCGGACTTCGTTGCCGACACCCTCTGTCTGGCTATTTTCATGTATGGAGGATAACTGCCTATGGCAAAAAACAAAACAGAGATTCATGTGACTACTGTGTTTGACGGGGAACTGGACGCAACCGATGTATTCGTCAGCCTGATTTCCCAGAAATACGGAAAAACAAATACAAAAGAATATCTTGCTAAAAAGAAAGATATGAAGTATAATGAAGATGAGGTTCAAAAGAGCCAGATACCGTCTGGATTGTGTGGGTAAATGGCTATGATGAACGAAATGGAATACAGAACAATCGGAAAGGCACTTGCCGGGGGCTATCGTGCGGCGGTCTATTGCAGGCTGTCAAAGGACGATGACCTGCAAGGCGAAAGTGCCAGTATCGCAAACCAGCGTGATATGCTGGAAAAATACTGCGAAAAGCAGGGATGGGAGGTTGTGGCAGTCTATCAGGATGATGGCTTCACAGGTCTTAACATGGAGCGTCCTGATTTACAGAGAATGTTGAGAGCCATTGAGCGCAGGCAAATCAACCTTGTCATCACGAAAGACCTCAGCCGACTGGGGCGTAACTATCTGCAAACCGGGCATTTGATTGAGGACTTTTTCCCAAGAAACGGTGTCCGCTATATCGCCATGAATGACGGTATCGACACCCTGCGAGATAACAACGACATTGCCCCGTTCAAGAATATCCTGAATGAGATGTACAGCAAGGATATTTCCAAGAAAGTCCATTCCTCTTATCTTCTGAAAGCGCAGAAAGGACAGTTTACCGGGTGTCTTGCCCCGTTTGGGTATCGGAAAGACCCGGAGGACAAAAACCATCTGCTCATTGACGAGGAAACCGCCCCGATTGTGCGGCTGATTTTCGGATATGCCCTGAACGGTCATGGTCCGAACTATATCCGCAGACGGCTGGAAGAAGAAAAAATCCCCTGTCCCACATGGTGGAACCGGGAACGGGGGCTTCGCAATACCCGCACCAAATGGGAAAAGAAAGACCCGGAAAACGGGCGGTATATGTGGGACTTCTCCGTTATCAAAGACCTTTTGATGAATCCCGTCTACACCGGGGCGATTGCTTCTCAGAAAAAAGACTACCGTTTCAAAATCGGCACAATTGGGGAAAAGAAGCCGGAGGACTGGATTGTGGTGGAGGGACAGCATGAACCGCTGATTGACAGCATGAGCTTTGACATTGTGCAGAATAAGTTGAAATCCCGCCAGCGTCCGGGGCAGACCAATGAAATCAGCCTGTTTGCCGGACTGGTAAAATGCGGCGAGTGTGGGAAGTCGCTGACGATACGCTACACAAACGCAAAACATCCCCAGCGGATTTATTCCTGCAAGACCTACAACGCCTTTGGAAAGAACCACTGCACCCAGCACCGGATTGATTATGACACCCTTTACAGCCATGTGCTGCGGAAAATCCGGGAATGTGCCAGAGCTGCCCTGATGGACGGGGAAGCGGTTGCCGACCGCCTGACCAATACCTGTGAAGCAGAGCAGCGGGAACAGCGGGAAGCAATGGAACGCTCCCTTACAAGGGACGAGGAACGGATTGAGGTTCTGGACAAAATGGTAATGCGGCTTTATGAGGATATGATTGCAGGGCGTATCAGTGAGCAGAATTTCAACACCATGCTGGAAAAGACACAGACCGAGCAGACGGAGCTTAAAACAAAAGTGTCAGAGGGCAGAAAGCGGCTGTCTGATGAAGTCCAGCTTGCCAATGACGCAAAACAATGGGTGGAAGCCATTCAGGAATACGCCAACATCACAGAGCTGGACGCAGCCACCCTTAACCGCTTAATCAAAGAAATCGTCGTGCATGAACGCATTGACGAAGATAAAACAAGACACATTTCTATCGAAATTCATTTTAATCTCAAACCCATCCCGGAGGTGGAACAGGTCACTGCCTGACCTGTCCCGCGGGACGGTTCTCTTAAAAACACCATATAGATTTTTTGTACGCCGCCGCCCGCCATCGAGCAGAGTTTTACACCTAATTGGGGATAAAACAGCTCATGGCGGGCGGCGGCATCATCCTGCTGGGCACCACCCTGATCCCCCTGCTGTCCGGCCTGTTTTAAGGAGGGCTTATGGATTTTCTCACCGACTGGCTTACGGACTGGCTCAAAGAGCTGCTGATTGGCGGGATCATGGGCAACCTGGAGGGGCTCACCGATTACGTCAATTCCCAGGTCGGGGAGATCGCGGTACAAGTGGGGACTACCCCGGCAGCTTGGAACGCCGGGGTTTTCTCCCTGATCCGCCAGCTTTCCGAAACGGTGATCTTACCGATTGCCGGGCTGGTGCTGACCTTTGTTGCCACCTATGAGCTCATTCAAATGCTTTTAGAGAAAAACAATATGCACGAGTTTGACGTGGCGAATATCTATAAATGGATGTTTAAGACGGCTTGTGCCATTCTCATTCTGTCTAATACCTTTAATATCGTGATGGCGGTGTTCGACGTGTCCCAGTCCGTGATTGCCCAGGCGGGCGGGCTCATCCAGGGCTCCACGGATGTCACGCCGGATATGCTGGCCGAACTGGAAACAACGCTGGAGGGAATGGATTTAGGGCCGCTTTTGGGCCTGTGGCTCCAGTCCTCCATTATCGGCGTGACCATGTGGGCGCTGGGCATCGTCATTTTCGTTTTGGTCTATGGCAGGATGATTGAAATATATTTGCTCACCAGTTTGGCCCCTCTGCCTGTGGCTACCCTATCTAACCGGGAGCTGGGCGGCGCGGGGCAAAATTACCTGCGCTCCCTGTTTGCCGTGGGTTTTCAAGGGATGCTTATTCTGGTGTGCGTTGCCATTTATGCGGTGCTCGTCCAGGGGATCGTCACAAGCGGAGATCCCATTGGGGCGATTTGGGGCATCGTTGGCTATACGGTTTTACTCTGCTTTATGCTGTTTAAGACAGGCGGCATCGCCCAGCGCATTTTTGGGGCGCATTAAGGGGAGGTGCTGGAATGGAAAAAACAATGTCCTGCACCTCTGGACAAAGTGTCCAGAAGTCCCCGGAGCTCACAGAAGGGCTGTTCCTTATGGACGGCATCGAGGGCCTGCGCTCCCTCCCCCGTCATTCGGTGGATATGCTCTTAACCGATCCGCCCTACGGCACCACCCGGAACTTTTGGGATGTGCCGTTGCCCTTGCCGGAGCTGTGGGAGGCGGTGAAATGGGCCGTCAAGCCGGAGGGCGCGGTGCTGTTCTTCGCGCAGTGCCCCTATGACAAAGTGCTGGGCGCGTCCAACCTCTCCATGCTCCTCTATGAGTGGGTATGGTACAAGAGCCGATGCACCGGGTTTCTCAACGCAAGGCGGGCCCCGTTGAAAAAGACGGAGAATATTTTGGTATTCTACCAAAAATCCCCGCTTTACAATCCGCAGTTTGAACAGGGCAAGCCCTATAAAAAGATCACGTCAAACAACGGAAACAGCACCAACTACGGGAAATTCACCCGTTCCGGGGGCGGCTCGGAGGATGGCCTGCGCTTTCCGGGGAACGTGCTCACGTTCCCCACGGTACAGCGCACTATGCACCCCACGCAGAAGCCCGTGGAGCTGTGCGAGTATTTCATCAAGACCTACACCCGGCCCGGCGAGGTGGTGGCGGACATCTGCGCGGGCTCCGGCACAACGGCGGTTGCCGCCCTCAATACGGGCCGCCGCTTTATCTGTTTTGAAACGGCCCCGGCCTACTATGCCGCCGCCAGCGAGCGCATCCGCGTGGCGCAGGAGGTGGTGGTGGCTGGGGGGAAAGGAGTTTGACTATCGGACACTATTCTGTGATTTATGCCGATCCGCCCTGGCGGTATCAGCGAAGCGCCGTCCAGGGGGCGGCGGAAAAGCATTACCCCACAATGGGGATTGACGAGTTATGTGCGCTGCCTGTGGCCGATCTTGCGGCCCCGGACAGCGTGCTTTTTATGTGGGCCACGTTCCCCCAGCTCCCGGAGGCCCTGCGGCTGATTAAGGCATGGGGCTTTCAATATAAGTCTGTGGCTTTCGTCTGGCTCAAACAAAACCGCAAGTCCGAGGGATGGTTTTACGGCTTGGGCTTTTGGACGAGGGGCAACGCGGAGGTTTGCCTGCTGGCGACGCGGGGACACCCGAAACGCCAGGCGGCCAACGTCCACCAGTTTATTATCTCCCCCATCCGGGAGCATAGCCGCAAGCCGGAGGAGGCCCGTGAAAAGATCGTGGCTCTCATGGGCGATGTGCCCAGGGTGGAGCTGTTTGCAAGGCAGACCCCGCCCGGCTGGGATGTGTGGGGGAATGAGGTGGAAAGTACCCTGCCCGACTTCTGGACACTTTGTCCAGAGGTGGGCGGGCCGGAAAGGAGTGACTAAAAATTCCCTATGTAAATGTTCCCAACGATTTATCAAAGGTCAAGACGAAACTTGCCTTTAATTTGACCCGCCGCCAGCTTGTGTGTTTTGGGATCGCGGCGGCGGTGGGTGTCCCGTCCTATCTGCTGGCCCGTGGTACGCTTGGCAACACCGGGGCCATGTTCCTGCTGATGGGCGTGGCGCTCCCGGCGTTTTTGCTGGCGATGTATGAAAAAGACGGGCTCCCGCTGGAAAAGGTGGTGAGGAATGTGATCCGGGCCCGTTTCCTGCGGCCTGGGGTGAGGCCCTATCGGACAGAAAATATCTATGCCCCGTTCACCCAGCGGGGCTCTGTGAGAAAGGAGGATGCGATTGCAAAAGGCAATAAGAAACCCACGGCGCGGGCCCGCAAGGGCTGAACGCCGGGGGAAAAACCGGGCGGCCCTGTCCGCCCAGCAGACGATCCCCTATCTGGTGATGCACCCGGACGGCGTGTGCCAGCTCCCCGGCGGGCTCTACACAAAGACGGTGGAATATGAGGACATCAACTATTCTGTTGCAAGCACCGAGGATCAAACTGCTATTTTCGGCGGCTGGAGCTCGTTTCTCAATTACTTTGACACGTCCCTGCCGTTCCAGCTTTCCTTTATCAACCGCCGCTCCCGTTCCCGGAGCAAGTACAAGGTGAACATCCCACAGGCCCAGGATGACTTTGACAGCATCCGGGCTGAATTTACCGGGATGTTAAAAAACCAGATCGCCCGGTCAAACAACGGGATCGAGCGTTCCAAATATATCACGTTCGGGCTCCCCGCCGAGGGGATTGCGGAGGCCCGGCCCCGGCTGGAGCGTGTGGAGGCGGATGTGACGGGCAACCTCAAACGGCTGGGGGTGCCCTCCGAGGCCCTGGACGGACAGGCGCGGCTGGCCCTGCTTCATGGGCAAATGCATCCCGGCAACCGGGAGCCGTTCCGCTTCTCCTGGCAGGACATTCCCAAAACCGGGCTGGGGACAAAGGACTATATCGCGCCGGACAGCTTCGACTTTCGGCAGTCCCGCCTGTTCCGGGTGGGCCAGTATTGGGGCGCGGCTTCTTACTTGCAGATCCTGGCTTCGGAGCTCTCCGACAAGCTCCTTGCGGAAATCCTGGAGCTGGATGCGGAGCTCACTGTGACCATGCACGTCCAGACGGTGGATCAGCTCAAGGCCATCAAGACGGTCAAGGGAAAAATCTCTGACATTGGCAAAATGAAGGTGGAGGAACAGAGAAAGGCGGTGAGGGCCGGATATGACCCGGACATCCTGCCCCCTGACCTCATCACGTTTTCCAAAGACGCGGCGGAGCTTTTGGCCGATCTCCAGTCCCGCAACGAGCGGATGTTCCTTCTCACGTTCACGGTGGTAAACCTTGCCCCCACCCGCCAGCGGCTGGAAAACGATATTTTCACGGTGGGCGGCATCGCGCAGAAATACAACTGTGCATTGAAGCGGCTGGACTGGCAACAGGAGCAGGGCTTCGTTTCCTCCCTGGCCCTGGGCTATAACGAGGTGGAAATCCAGAGAGGCATGACAACCAGCTCCACGGCGATTTTCATTCCCTTTATGACCAGGGAGCTGCGGATGGCCGGGCCGTCCCTCTATTACGGGATGAACGCCCTTTCCCACAACGTCATTATGGCGGATCGGAAAAAGTTAAAATCCGCCAACGGCCTGTATCTTGGCTCCACGGGCTCCGGCAAGAGTTTCGCGGCAAAGAGGGAGCTCTTAAACGTCTTTCTCACCATTCCCCAGGATCGGAGTATCATTGTCGATCCGATGGGGGAATATGCCCCGCTGGTGCGGCGGCTGGGCGGGCAAGTGATTGAGATTGCCCCCGGCTCCCCCAGCCATATCAACCCGATGGACATCCAGCTTGACCTGGACGATGACGAGAGCCCGCTTTCTATGAAAGCGGATTTTTTGTTGTCCCTGTGTGAACTGGTGGTGGGAGGCAAGGACGGCCTGCAACCCATCGAAAAGACGGTGATTGACCGCTGTGTGCGGCTCATTTACCGGGATGCGGCCCTGGGGCTTGATACGGCAAAGGTGCCGCTTTTGCAGGACTTATACGAGGAGCTTCTGAAACAGCCGGAGCCGGAGGCCCGCCGTGTAGCGACGGCCCTGGAACTCTACTGCACGGGATCGCTCAACCTGTTTAACCACCCGACTAACGTGGACTTGACCGCCCGCGTGGTCTGCATCGTCCTCAAAGGCTTAGGGGAAAACCTGCGGAAGATCGCCATGCACATCACCAACGACTTTGTGACCTCTGCCGTCAATGTAAATTTTCACAGCGGTATTTCTACCTGGTGCTACTTTGACGAGTTTCACATTTTGCTCCGGGACGCGCTCACCGCCAGCTACTTTGTGGCCGTGTGGAAGATGCTCCGCAAAAAGGGATGTGTGCCCAGCGCACTTACACAGGATGTGAAAGACCTGTTAGCCAGCCGGGAGATCGAGGCCATTCTGGACAACACCGACTTTATGATCCTGTTGTCCCAGGCCCAAAGTGACCGGGCGATTTTAGCAAAACAGCTTGGCATTTCCGAGCACCAGCTTTCCTATATCACCCACTCCAATTCCGGCGAGGGCCTGCTGTTCTATGGGGACGTGACCATCCCGTTTATTGACCGTTTCCCCAAAGGGGAGATTTATAACCTGCTGACCACCCGCCCGGAGGATTTAAAGAATGAAGCGAAAACCGAATAGCGACGCATCCGCCAGTCCAGGCGGGGGTAGCTCCGGGACAGCCGGGAGCACCTCTGGACAAAGTGTCCAGAAGTCTAAATTCCGCCAGAAAAGCAACCAGGAAAAGACCGCCGCGTCAAAGCTCCGCATGGAGAAGCGCGGGAAGAAGCTGGAACAGGCAAAGGAGAAGCTCTCCAAACAGAAGCCGCCCAAAAAGCCCGGCCCCATCCGGCAGGTGGGCCGGGCCGCCGGCGGCACCGTTCACGGCTTCGTGCATGGCAAGATTTTTGAGGTGGAACAGGAGAACGTCGGCACCGAGGGGGCCCACCGCTCCGAACTGGTGGGAGAAACCGCCCTGCGGCGGGGCTCCCGCTTCATCAAGAAGAAAGTCCGGGAACACCCGGCAAAGGCTGTCCAGCGGGCGGAGTCCAAATATATCAAGGCCACGGCAGACTATCATTTCAAAATGGCCGCCCAGGAGTACCCGGAAATGACACGCAACCCTGTTTCCCGGATGTGGCGGCGGCACCGCATGAGAAAACAGTATCAGAAGCAGGCAAAGCGGGCTGGGAAGTACGGCGCGGGGGCGGCCAAAAAGACCGCCGCCGCCACGGAAAAGGCCGGGGCCCAGGCGGTGGGCTTTATCAAGCGGCATCCCGTGGGGGTGCTCCTGGCCCTGGTTTGCGTCCTGCTCCTGTTTATGATGCAGTCCTGTTCTTCTTCCCTGGTGATGCTGGGAAACTCTGGCGCAGGGGCCGTGGGCGCTACTACCTACCCATCAAAGGACGAGGACATCCTGGGGGCGGAGGCGGCTTATGCGGGTATGGAGGCAGAGCTTCAAAGCTACCTGGACACCTACGAAAGCACCCACGATTATGATGAGTACCATTTTGACCTGGACGGCATCGAACACGATCCCTATGTGCTCATCTCCATCCTGTCGGTGCTCCACGAGGGGGAGTGGACGCTTTCACAGGTAGAGAGCACCTTGGAAATGCTCTTTGACCGCCAGTATATCTTGACGGAGCGCATGGTGCGGGAAACCCGGCACGACAGCGATGGCGATCCTTACTCCTGGTATATCTGCTATGTGACGCTGGAAAACCGCAACCTTTCCCATCTCCCCCTGGAGCTTATGGGCGAGGAGGAAATGGCCCGGTATTCCCTGTATATGTCCACGCTTGGCAACCGGCCAGACCTGTTCCCGGAGTCTGAATATGTGGACAAATACACAAAGCCGCCTGTTGATTATGAAGTACCGGGAGAATATCTGGACGATGAAACTTTCGCGGCCATTCTCACCGAGGCGGAAAAATATCTGGGCTATCCCTATGTGTGGGGCGGGAGCTCCCCGGCCACATCCTTTGACTGCTCCGGCTTCGTGTCCTGGGTCATCAATCACTCCGGCTGGAACGTGGGCCGCCTGGGGGCCCAGGGGCTTTACAACATCTGCACTCCTACCAGCAGTCCGAAACCCGGCGATCTGGTCTTTTTCAAAGGTACTTATGACACGGCGGGCGTAAGCCATTGTGGGATTTATGTAGGTGACAATAAAATGCTGCACTGTGGAGATCCCATCGGTTACGCAGATCTGCAAACAAGCTACTGGCAATCTCATTTTTACGCCTACGGGCGTTTACCGTGACAAGGAGGTTTACTCTATGGCGGCAAGCAAAAGCCAAAAAATCCAGGCCGAGATTGATAAGGTCAAGGCCAAAATAGCCGAACAGCAGGCCCGGCTCAAGGAGCTGGAGCAGAAAAAGCTGGAGGCGGAAAACAGCGAGATTGTGGACATCGTGCGGGGCATGAGCATTTCCCTGGCGGAGCTGCCCCTGGTGCTCCAACAGCTCCGGGAGGGCACCTCTGGACAAAGTGTCCAGAAGTCCGAGCCTGCGGAAAAGGAGGAAAACGAAATATGAAACGATGGAAGTCTTTGACGGCGGCCTTTTGTGCCGCCGTTCTTTTATGCGGTTTTTCGGCTGTCCCGGCCTATGCCTTTGCGGACAGCGGCGAGGGGGCTGATTATGGAGATCCCTCTATGACGGAGGAAACCACGGCCCCGGAGCCGGAGCCCACCATAGAGCCGGGCGAGGGCTTTTCGGAAGATGGCAACCTTGTGACCCGCGATCTGCTCTATGACGAGCACACCAACAAGCAGTTTATCACCGTCCAGACCAGCGGCGGGGCTACGTTCTATCTCGTCATCGACTACGACAAGCCCGTGGACGAGAAGGGCGAACAATACGAAACCTACTTCTTGAACATGGTGGACGAGGCCGATCTGCTGGCCGCGGCTGAGGCCGCCGGGGTGGAACAGGCGGTTTGCTCCTGCTCTGAGAAATGCGAGGCAGGCGCTGTCAATACGGAGTGCGCTGTCTGCTCAGTCAACAAGAACAAGTGCGCGGGCACCCAGCCGGAGCCCGTGGAAACGGAGGAAAACGCCCCGGAAGATACCGAGCCGGAAACGGGCGGCAACCCTGGGATGCTCCTGGCGGTGCTGGCTGTGGCGGTGGTCGGCGGCGGGGCCGCGTTCTATTTCAAGGTGATCCGCCCCAAACAGCAAGAGGCCGCCGGGCCGGAGGAGGACTATGGCGGGGAGCCGGAAGATTATGAGGATATGGAGGACGATGGGCCTCCATGGGACGAGGACGATCCCGACGAAAACAGCGAGGAGGACGAGGAATGAATTTCACAAGTAACCCGTATGAAAAAATGATGAAGCAGAAGCCCCGGCCCCTGGCTTCGTCTATCCCCAAAGCGCCCAGGGGCTCCCGGTGCTCCGGGTGCCCCTACTGGCGGGGGATCGGCTGTATGTCCTGCTATCGGGAACTTTTGAAAACCCGCGCCGGGAGGTGATGGGGTGGCCCGCGAACTGACAAGAGAGGAAAAGGCCGCCATCCGCAGGCTGGTTATTTCTATGTGTGCCAACTATGACCGGGAGTGCGGGTGCCTGCCGCTGGACTGTGAGTGCTATATGCTGGGAAAGTGCTGGACGGGCGCTTATTGCCGCTATTTCCGGGAGGCTGTCCTGCCCCTTGATCCGGCGCTGGAGGCCGCCCTCTTGACCGAGGGCCCGCCCCCGGTTTTCAAGCCCTGCCCGGTCTGCGGCGGGGCCGTCCCTGCCGATGGGCGGCTGTCCTACTGCTCCGAGGCTTGCGCCCGGACCGTCCTGCGGCGGCAAAAGCGGGACTATATGCGGAAAAAGCGGAGGGGATGTGTGGAAAATTAGGCCCCGGAAAACCCGCTGATTACAAGGTTTTCCGGGGCTGTTTTGGGGGTGGGCCGTATCTTTCTATGGCCTGCCCCTGTTTTGCGGAAATGCTTTCCACATCTTGACCTGCCACTTCTGGACACTTTGTCCAGAGGTGGCAGCCTATTTTATTATGACAGGAGGCAAGAAATGGACAAAAATCAAGGGTATTCGATTTTGAAAACCATCATGCTGGAAAATGGCCGTGGGTTTGCCCTGGGGCATAGTCCCACGGCTCCCTCCCCTTATGTGACCTGGGCTTGCTATGATGACGATAAGGGCCAGCGGCAGTATGAATGGGGGCACTATGGCAACGACTTGGGGAAACTGGAAAAGGATTTGGTAAACCGGGTGACGGAGTACCAGCGGCTCTACAAGGTGAAGATCGCACAGACCGAGGCCCCTGGCCTTTACAAGTATTATTCCACCCAGCGCCCGGTGGACATCGGGACGTTTCCCAAACCGCCCCACAATGCCCCAGATGAAATCGTCAATTATGAGGGGCGCGTTTGGGTGGAGAATGATACCCGGTTGGCCTGGGGCCATCTGACCTATACCAGACCGCTGACCGAACAGGAGGCGGCGGATTATGAACTGCGGCCCTCCCGTGAAAACCCGGATATAAAACAGCGAATGGAAAAACAGGCCCAGGTGGTGGGAAAATGGGAGGACGCTCACCGCGTCCCGGATCAAAAGCGGCTGACGTGGTTTTACCCGGACTTCGGCAGTTATGCGGTGAAAGAGTATGTTGCCCCGGAGCGGCTGGCGGAGGCCGCCAAAGGAATGGAACACCAGGAGGCGGCGCGGGCCCGCAAGAAGGCCAAACGCCAGCCCCCGATTGCGGAACAACTGAAAGCGGCCCAAAAGGAGGCCCAGGGACACCGGGGGCCGGAGGCTCCCCAAAAGAAAGCCCCAGACCGGGGCGAGCGTTAGGAGGTGCGCGTATGGAAAAACAGAGGGAACAGGATCGGGCTGACTTGGAAATGAAGCGGCTGTGCGGTGTGTTCGGCTCTCCCCAGCCCCCGGAGGAGGAAAAGCCAAAGATGGATAAGGTTAAGGAGCCGCCCCGCGCCTATCAGAGCCGGGAGCGTGAGGAGCGGTGAAAAAGCGCCGCCGCCCCATTCATTTACACGTCATGGTGTCCGAGGAGGAGCTGGCCCTGCTTCAAGAGCGTATGGCCGAGGCGGGTGTCCGCAATATGGGGGCCTTTGTGCGGAAAATGGCGCTCAACGGCTATGTGCTCCACGTTGACCTCTCGGACGTGCGGGAGTTGGTGTCGCTCCAGCGGCGGTGCGCCAACAATCTAAACCAGGTGGCAATCCAGGCCAACACCTACGGCGGCATTTACCCGGAGGAGATCACGGCCCTGCAACGGGACTATGAAAAGCTGTGGGGCCCCCTCTCCGATCTGCTGAAAAAGCTCTCTGCCGTGGTGGAGCTTTAGCCCCTGCCGGGGAGCAGTTTTGCTCTCCGGCTCTCCCGACTTCTGGACACTTTGTCCAGAGGTGGGGACAGCCGGAGCCATCCTTGTGGGCCCCCTCCGGGAGAGGTATAATATAGATGTACCAGGAAAACAATGGATTTTTGGAGGAGGTATTTGATATGCGTAAAATCTTAAAAATTATCGTGGCCCCCTTTGTTCTTGTGCTGATCCTCGCCGTGGCGGTGATCTCGTTCCTCTCCTGCATCGCGGGGGCGTGCTGCGGCCTTGCGTGTGCGGTTTTTGTCCTGCTGGCAATCTGCGGCTTTTTTGCCGGATTGGAAACCGGGTGCATCGCCATGTTGGTGCTGGCGTTCCTCGTTTCTCCCTTTGGACTTCCGGCCATCGGGGGCTGGCTCCTGGATCGCCTGTATGGGATGAAATACGCCTTGCAGGATTTTATGTTTAGCTGATGACCTCTGGACACTTTGTCCAGAAGTACCGGGCGGTGGGATTTTCCCGCCGCCCTCTTTTCGTCTATCTGGAGGAGGTGAGCTTACGGCCACAACGCGGTTAATGACCCATCACATAAGCAAAGGGGAAACTATCGCGCAGTCCATGAAAGACCGTTTCGACTACGGCCAAAATCCGGAGAAAACCCAGGGCGGGGAGCTCATTTCCGCCTATGAGTGCGATCACCGTACCGCCGACGCTGAGTTCCTTTTAGCAAAAGCAAAGTACAAGGCCGTCACGGGCCGGGAACAGAAACGGGATGCGGATGTGCTCTGCTATCAGATCCGGCAGGCGTTCAAGCCTGGGGAAATTACCCCGGAGGAGGCAAACCGAGTGGGCTATGAAACGGCGATGCGCTGGACAAAGGGCAAACACGCCTTTTTCGTTGCCACTCATACAGACCGCCGCCACATCCACAATCACATTTACTACAATTCCACTTCCCTGGACTGCACCCGGAAATTCCGGGATTTTTTCAGATCGGCGGCGGCCCTGCGGAAACTCTCTGACCGGGTGTGCCTGGAGCATGACTTGTCCGTGATCCAAAACCCAAAGCTCCACAGCAAGGGCCGTTTTCTCCACTATGGACAGTGGATCGGAGAGCGCCCGCCCTCGGCCAAACAGCGGGTGCGGCTTGCCATCGTGGAGGCCCTGGGAAAGAAGCCCGCCGACTTTGCGGCGTTCCTGCGGCTTATGGATGAGTCCGGCTTTGCGGTGAAGCGTGGCCGGGGCGGGGTGATCTCGTTCCTGGCCCCTGGGCAGGAAAAGCCCACCCGCCTGCGCTCGTCCACCCTGGGCCCTGGCTTTGACCCGGAGGACATCCGGGCGGTGATTGCCGGGGAGCGTCCGATCCCGGAGCTCCCCCAGGAGGGCCCGGCTCCGGCCCGGCGCGTCAATCTCATGATCGACATCCAGGAACGGCTGGCCCAGGGCAAGGGCCCGGCTTATGCGCGGTGGGCGAAGATTTACAACCTCAAACAGATGGCCGCCGCGCTCCAGTATCTCCGGGAGCATGGGCTCACCGATTACGAGGCTCTTGCGGCCAGCACCGAGGCGGCGGTGGATCGCTTTCATTCCCTGGCCGGGGAGCTGCGGGACACGGAGGAGGCCCTTTCCCGCACGTCCCAGCTCATGGGCGCTGTGGTGCAGTACGCAAAGACCCGGCCTGTGTTCGACGGCTACAAGGCGGCCCGGTATTCTAAAAAATATCTGGCCCAGCACGAGGCGGAGCTGGCCGACTACCGGGCGGCAAAAGCGGCGATCAATGAGCTTTTGGACGGGGCGAAGCTCCCGAAGATGGACACGTTGAAAAAGAAGCACCGGGAGCTTGCGGACAAGAAAAAATCTCTCTATACGGAATACCGCAAGGCCCAGGCGGATATGCGGGAGGCCGTGGCGGTCAAGGCAAACGTGGATCACCTGCTCGGCTACCCGGACGGGCGGGAAGATAAGGTCCAGGAGCGATAGCAACGGGCCGCAGACAATAGGACTTCTGGACAAAGTGTCCAGAAGTCCGGCGGGTTTGGGGAGCTCCCCAACAAGCATTTTTGCAAGGGCTCCGGCCTTGCAAAAATAGCAAGTGTGCCCACACTTGCCCTGCTTGCCGAAACGTGCGGGCCCCCAAATAGTACATTTGAAAATATGGGAGTTACATTACGCCCCCCCCCTTGTGTTTTTCCATTGAATGTGCTAGAATAAAGACAAAAACAAAAAAATATCTTTATCGTCTGTGAGGTGATTGAATGCCAAAGGTAGCTTATTCGGAGGAAGATCGAAATCATATCAGAACATTGCTTATCACGACTGGGCTTGACCTGATGGCAAAACAAGGCATACAGCATACAACAGTAGAACAAATATATAAAAAAGTCGGCATTTCGCGAACTTTCTTTTACTCGTTTTTTCAGACAAAAGAGGATTTAGTGATTGAAACTCTGTACTGGCAACAGCCTAAACTCATTGAATATGCTCAAAGGCTAATGGCTGATCCTGCTTTGAGCTGGCGCGATGCAGTGAAGCAATTTCTCCATGCCTGCTGTTACGGAAAGAAAAATGGGATTGCCGTTTTAACGATTGAAGAACAACAACTTATTTTCAAGCGTCTTTCAAAGGAAAAATATCAGATGTTCCGCAAGAGGCAGCTCCGGTTGTTTGGAGAAATCTTGGAAAGTTTTGGGGTGAAAGCAGATGACAAGGTGATTGGGCTGTTTACAAATTTAAGCCTGTTAGCGATGGTTATACGTAGAGCACTCCCCGATGCCCTCCCCTTGCTTGTTTCCGAGGTTGCTGATGAAACTGTTGACTTTCAACTGAATGCGATTGTTGATGTTCTGGAAAAGCTGAAAAAGAGCTCCACCGCTTGAATGATGGAATTGAGTAAATCCGTCCGAATATTCTGTTATGGTACTGTATTCAGGCGGATTTTACTTCAATCAAAATAAAAACAGATTTAACTATTTGATTTTATTTTGAAGATGTAAATAAAACTGAAGGAGAACATACAATGAAAGAATTTGACCCATTTGTAAGCAAGTATCTGCTGGATCAAGGTCTACAAAAAACTACTGCTAAAATGTTAGAACAATTTCAAGATAAGTTGCCGACAGAGTTTCTGGATTTTTAGCAGGAATATGGACGTTGTTTTATTTGAGAAATAAAGTATCTTACTTCTGGACACTTTGTCCAGAAGTAAGATAGCTAATCAATGTAAGTACATAATACTTAGTACCTTATTCACTTTCAAATACAAATATTTAGGAGGAAAAAATTATGGGATTTTTCAGCAAACTGTTTAAGGGCCCGGAAATTGACATGGAAAAGAGTTCCGCAAATGCGAAGAAAATGCGTACTCTATTTAATCAGGTTGTAAAGGACGGGGATGCTTATAGGTTGATTTACGGATATACAGAGGATGTTAGCCGTTTTAATTATGGATTTGTTCACGGAAGCAAGACGAAAATCGGTAATCTGATTGTCGGCTGGAACGAGGATAGTCAGACGATTGTTGTTGTTCCCACGGTTCCTGATCTTTCCGGATGCGGTGATCCGACTTATTATCGCCGTTCTGAAATTTTGAAAGCCTATCGCAATAAATACCCTACGGATGCTTTTATTATTTATCCAGATAAAAAAGGGTATATCGGCATCAATGCCTATGATTGGCTGGAAGATGAAAAGTTGTATGTCTATGTGTCACAAGACGAGGAACTGGCCGCCTTTACTGACTTCTTTATGAACAGATTTGCAACAAAGTGAGGTAAAAAATGCCTTTAGAAGAAATTGGAGCGATCCTGCTATTCCTTGTGGTTGTATTTATATTGGGGAATTTATGGTTTCACTTTATAGAAGCAATATTAAAGCGGATCAAAAGACTATTCACACGACACAAGGAACCTCCGGTATGGCATACACTTCCCACTGATGAGGAGGACATAAAAAATGCTTGATATAAATGAAATTAGGAAACGGGCGCAACAGGCCAGTGAGAAAGCCACCGATGCGATGAAAAAGACTTTTGAAAAAAGTGAGGAACTCATCGACAAATTAGAGGTTGCCGACTTGGAACAAGAAGAGTCTATCTCTGCCGCGAAGGTCGAGGAACAACTTAATGCCAACACCGACCGGCAAGTAGAAATCCTGGGCCAGATATTCGGGACTGGTGATATGGCACAGATGGCTGTCAATGAGGAATTGCTACAAAAAATGGTAAATGATAAAGTTGCACAAGCTACCGCTTCGACCGCAGAAGAGGTAATGGGGCAACTGTTTGGAGAAGATATGGGCGTGCTCTCGGCGGCTCTTGAAACGCTGGAGATGGAGGACACCGATGAAGAGTATGACCTTGAATTTAATTTGGAACTAGAGCAAAACCTTTATGTCACTTTGGAAGAAACCATGGCCCGGCTTGAGGCCCTGCCAGAGCCGGAGCCGCTCCCTTACAAAAAAAATGATGACAAATGGGAGCGGTTTGGCATCTTGCTGTCGGGTATTGTATCTAACTTAAATAGCCATGATTTGAGTGGAATGGATGTAGAAGAACATATTCCCGTTATGGAACAAAAAATTGTGTCGCTTGTTCGCCGTTCCTGGGGGATAGATGGCCGAAGTGATTTGTTGGATATGATCCGTTATCTGGCGCAGGAAGGCTATATTTTGCGGTATCAGCTTTATAGTGAGGCATCTTCGCCAGAAGAACTGATGGATGAAACGATGGACGAGGATGACCGGGAGTCCACAAGCCGGGCATGGAGATTTGCACAACAGTATAAGAGCCAATATAGCCCCGGTTTTATGGCAGGATGGGATATTGGCCGAGCGGCGATGCTCACCCGTTGGGGATGCTATTTGGGATGGATTACCGAGAGTGAAGCAAGAGGCATCCTTTGGGACTTATCTCAAAAGGTCGTGGAAGAATTACATAGCTGGCGCGAATTTGCTCAGTCTTACCTTTTTGGCGGGCTAATGTGGAAATTGCTATGCGGTGACAACTCTGCGGCAAGCTATTTGGGCTATATTGCAGATGCCGCAACTGACCTGCTAACTGGAAAAGACGAACAGGATGGCGGTCAGTGGCATGATTGCCCCTGGCCTGCACAGAGAAAAATCGGTTTTACATTATAACCTTTTTGAAAATTTAAACATCTATCCAGCCGCCAACGGAAACGGCATATAAAAAAACCGTTGGATTGGCGGCTGTGTTGTTATGCGTCCCATAGGGTCAGAAGTTAAACGGCGGTTTTGAAACTAATCATTTCAAGGCCGCCGCTTTTTTTATATCCACGGCGGCAAAGGAGGTACGCCGTGTTTCTGTGCCTTGTCCATGCCCTTAATTTATCAAAAAAAGCCCAGGCACCGGACAGGGATATTCTGGTAGTGGTTGCGAAAATTGTTATAATCTAAATAATTTCCTCGTTTTATGCGCTTGTGCGGCCTTGTGTTGTGCAAGCGCATTTTGTTTATTCCACTTCTGGACAAAGTGTCCAGAGGTACGGGACGGCTCCCCAGGGTGCCGCTCTCCGCCAGTCCTTCATTTTGTTTCCGATCAACCACCCACCGAAACAAAATGGAGGACAAGTCATGACTACAATCAATCTGAAAGATTTTTATTATTGGTACTTAGTGGACGAGCTGGTGGAGGTGCCCGACGAGGTAGCCCAGGCACTTCTGGCCGGGAAACGGGCCGAGGCCGCCCATACGGAGCGTGTGCGCTACAATAAGGCTTACTATTCCCTGGACTGCGACGACGGGATCGAGTATTCCGCCTGCCTGCACGAACCCAGCCCCCAGGAGATCCTGGATCGGAAGGAGCTGTTCTTCCGGCTCTGGAACGCCCTCAACTCCCTGCCAGAAACCCAGGGCCGCCGGGTGGACGCTCATCTGATCCTCGGCAAGAGCTACCGCCAGATCGCCCGTGAGGAGGGCGTGGACAAGAGCGCCGTCCGCTGCTCCGTGGAAAGCGGCGTTAAGCGTATGAAAAAATATTTGAGAAAAAATTTCTGATTTACCATCTCCATTTGCCCCTTTTTTTCTGGTGGTATATGAGAGGAGGTTTTCTCCCTCTCCGTAAAGAGTGCGTGGGGCCCACAGCCATAAGCGCGGGGCCGGATCGCTTGTCCGGCTCTCCGGGCCGCCGCCCTCTTTGCGGGGGAGCGCCGCCGCCGAGTATGGCTGTCTTATGACAGGGCAAGAAAATGAGCGCGGCGCTCCCCTATATCTTTATGAAAGAGGGGAACGCTCTATGAGTTACGATCCAGAATTGGAGGCCCTGCTCTCCCAACCGTTGAGCGAGGGGGCCTGCCGGGGCTATGTAATCTCCGCGATGGAACGGTGCGGCTTCGATCCCACGGACATTGAACAGGTGATGCTGGAGCTCCACGAGGTTTTTGACTACACCACCCCGGAGGAGGCTCAGGCTTACTATGAGCGGAGCCCCTATTGACTTCTGGACACTTTGTCCAGAGGTACGAAAAGCACAAGGCCAGTCCTTTTGTGGCGCTGGTCTTGTGCTTTTTCTCATAGGACAAACTGAAACTTGCATAGTAATGTTGGGAAGGAGGCGTATGTTCTATGAACAGTCTAAATATCGCGGCGCTTTCCTGCGTCGATATTCAAAAGATGAACAAAGGCGAACTAACCGATATAAGCAGTATGAAACTTGATCCGAGCGTCCCCCAGGAACTTCGGGCGGCCTATATGCTGAAAGAAATGGGCAACCCGTATTGTTTCCGTGTGGGCGATCTCGGTGTAAAAGTGGAGTTTCTGGACAACGCCCCGCCCTTGCAGGATGCCCTTTCTGATTTCTTCCAGCGCAAAAAAAGCGGGCTGTGATCCTCTCCCCTATCTTCTGGACACTTTGTCCAGAGGTGGAGTCATCCTTGATGGGGGCTCCGAACAGAGTTACAATATATATGTAATGTGATAGGGAAGGAGGCTATCATGGCACGGAGAAGCCGGGCTATTGTTGAAACTGCAAGACCAAAATACAGGGTATGGAGAATTGCAATCTATATCCGCCTTTCCAAAGAAGATATGCGTTGTCTTGACGAGTCCGAAAGTGTTACAAACCAGCGGCAGATTATTGAAGATCATATTGCCGGGTTTAACGATGGGGACGAATACATCATTGTTGACGAATATGTGGATGACGGTATCTCAGGCACAACCGATGACGAGCGCGAGGACTTCCAAAGGATGCTGTCCGATATTAAGCGGGGGCGTGTAAACTGCGTGATTGTGAAAGACCTTGCACGTTCTTTCCGAAATTACAGTGACCAGGGCTATTATCTGGATGACTGGTTCCCCCGGTACAATGTCCGTTTTATCTCATTGTACCATCAACCGCTGGACAGCTACAAGGAGCCGCAGAATATGCGGAGTATCGCTGTTCCGATCCAGGGCGTTCTCAATGAAAATCACTGTGCAGAAACCTCTGACAAGGTGCGCGAGGTGTTTGATATGAAACGCCGTAACGGTGAGCATATTGGCTCCTTTGCCGCTTATGGCTACGTCAAAGACCCAAACGACAAAAACGCGCTTGTGATTGACGAGGAGGCCGCCGCTGTTGTCCGGGATATTTACAATATGTTCCTGGACGGCATGAGCAAAAACGCCATTGTCCGCTATCTGAACGAACACGGGATATTAAGCCCCGCCGCCTACAAGCGGGAACGCCTGGGGCTGAAATATCAAAATCCCAGCGTTGATCCTGCAAAGCCGCCCTTGTGGTGTGCGATGTCTGTGACTACCATATTAAAAAACCGTATGTACTGCGGGGATATGGTGCAGGGCCGTTACCGCATGAAAAGCTACAAGGTACACGTTCAAGAAGTTGTCCCGGAGGACGAGTGGTATATCGTTGAAAACACCCACGAGGCAATCATTGACCGGGAAACCTTTGAAAAAGTACAGCGGCTTCTTATTCGGGACACCCGGACGGGGCCCCAGCAGAAAAAGCTCTATCTGTTCAGCGGCTTTTTGAAATGCGCGGACTGTGGCAAGGCTATGACCCGGAGCAAGGTCGGGAATGTGGTGTATTACTATTGCCGTACCTATAAAGACCAGTCGAAAACGGCTTGCACAAAACACACCATCAAGCATGACCGCCTGGAGGCTGCTGTCCTCTATGCAATTCAACAACAGGTTTATCTGGCTGTCGATTACACAAAGACCATTGAACGGATCAACCGGGCCCCGCTGGTAAAAAGCCAGTCCAAAAAATTGATGGATGCCATTGAACAAAAGGAACGGGAACTTTCTAAAATCACCCGTTACAAACAAGCGATTTACCAGGACTGGAAAGACGGTGAAATTTCCCATTCCGATTATCGGCACATGAAAGAGGACTATGAACGGCAAGCCGAGGCTCTGGAGGAAGTCATTGGAAAGCTCCGGGCGGAACAGGCAGAACTGGAAAACGGCATTGACACCGAAAACCCGTTTTTAGCCGCGTTCCGGCAATATCAGAACATCGACAAGCTGACAAGGGACATTTTGATTGAATTAGTAGACCATATCAAGATACACGAGGGCGGCTATATCAGCATTGTATTTCGTTTCGCTGATGAGCTCCGCCGTATTCAAGAGTTTATCGAGGTCAATACCCATAACGAGGCGGTTTAATCGAAACCGCATTTTTACAGACAGTCACCTTTCCTAAATAAAGCGCCCCGGTCGGCCCGGTGGCTCCAGCAGCGCCGGTCGGTCCAGTCGGCCCGGTGGCTCCAGCAGCGCCGGTTGGTCCAGTGGGGCCGGTGGCTCCAGCTATACCGTTCGCACCAGTAGGTCCGGTTGGGCCAGTGGCTCCGGTTATGCCGTTTGCACCGGTTGGCCCAGTGGTTCCAGTTGGCCCAGTGGCTCCTGGTATACCGTTTGCACCAGTGGCTCCAGCCGGTCCGGTCGGTCCCATGATACCATTCATTCCATTGGCACCAGTAGGGCCAGTAGGTCCAGTCGACCCGGCTGGACCAGGGATACCCTGAACTCCTTGGGGCCCTCTGGGACCTGCGGGGCCCTGGGGGCCGGGAAAACCTCTGGGGCCGATGGGCCCCTGCGGTCCAGGACAGCCTCTGGGACCCATGGGCCCTTGGGGACCGGTTGGACCACGGTTACAACAACAATTACAGACTCCGGGGGCACACGCGCCTGCTCCGGGGCATCTGTATGCGTCAAATACCGCTTCATCCGGATTGCAGCCTCCGGGTGTATTTCCGCAATTTATTTCGTTTGGGTCATTATAATACATAGCGATCGCTCCTTATTTTTAAATATTCCGACAACAGGAACCGGTATTACGGTACAGCCTATAATACGCTTTGGTTATTCCTTTAGTGGTTCGTCCAACTGTGGCATGGGAATCAGCCGTTAAAGTATGCAGCCCGGCACGATTCAAAGAGAGGAGGGAAAGTGACCGGTTGTCCGATTGGCGATAAAATGAAACAGCATGGGCTTGGCGGTCTAGTATACCATATGAAAAGTAAACAAGTTTTGTGAAATGCGCGGCCGGTCCGGCTGTCTTGGCCGTACTTGCGGCCCGTTGGAACTGATATAATGCAGCTGAAAGAAAACAGGCTGCAAGCCTTGCAAATAAGACGAAACGTAACAGGCAAACAGTTAAATGGTCCACGGTAAAATAAAATGGCATCCATTTGATGGACTGGTATACCATATGAAATGAATACAAGCTAAGCTTCTGATACTATGAAGCTGGCACTGGGACCAATGTTTAAACAGGTGAGCGAATGCAGCGGGTCATTTTGCCCGCCGTCCAAACCAGGGTCGGGATATCGGGGCCAGTGCCTATAGTTTTACATACAATTTTGAGCATTGCGCTAAAAATCCCCCGGACAGTTTGAAGTTTCTGCTGTCCGGGGGAGATGATTTAACGAACCGGCATGTTTTACGAAATTGCGAGGCCGGCGCTCGCGTAACCAACAACGGTGTTAACAAGAGCCACACCGGAAGCGGTAGTGGAAAACACCAGCAAAAGCCTTGTTCTCGCGGTTACTGGAATGGAGAGGCCACTTGTCAGCCCGTTGGATAGACTGCCGATGGAGATAACACCGGTAAGCGCTGGCGCCAGGGTGACAACTGCTCCGGCAATCGGTGAAAAAATATTGTTCGGCGTGGTGGACTGATAGAGCTGCGCCCGGATTGTGATGGTGGAGCCGGTCAGGGACAGCGCTGCGGTGGTACTGAAAAATGCTGACAGAGTGGTGATTGTGCCGTCGCGCGGCACGGAAAATGCAAAGTTTGTCAATGTACCGGCGGCATTTGTGAGGACAATCGTGGTACCCGCTACTCCCGGTAGGCCCGGTGGCGCCGCTGTTAAAAGGAAAGTGACTATATACCCTGCAAACAAGGAAAAATGAAGTACAAGCTTATCACGTTACTGGACAAACATTGTCCAGGCGGAGACTACAGGCGCGTTTTCCACGGGAAAAAACAAATTCAACACGACCGCCTTACGCTAAAGAGGTAAAGACTAACAGTATATAGGCAGTTGGAGAAAAATAAGGAACAGGAGCGATAGAGAGAATGAGGCGTAACCAATCAAGCGGAACGCTGGAGCTTAGGGCCAAGTTGGCCCGAGGTTTGGCAGGGGTTGGGGCTGGCCCTAACAAGCAATAAAAAGGCTTTAAATATTGCGCTGATAAAGAGAATGACTTTTCAATTTAATAATGCTATTATGATAGCTATATGGACTAAAAATAGAAATTGCAACCACTGGTTGACTAAATTTCAGCTCTAGTTGGTGGATCGCAACCATAGCGAAATGATAGTATGTAGGGGGAAAAGATAATGACTTTATCAGATAGATTGCAGGTGTTAAGAAAATCACATAACTTATCTCAAGAACAGTTAGCAGAAAAATTAAATGTTTCAAGACAGGCTATTTCCAAATGGGAAAGTGGCCAGGCAAATCCAGACATAAATAATCTCTTGAAGTTAAGTGATATTTATGAAACTAGCACCGATTATATATTAACGGGCAAGGAACTCAATAAGCCAATAGTAAATGAGGATCATATTGTATATAAGGAAAAAAGGGGATTTAATAAATTACATGATTTGCCTGCGTCTATAAGAGTGGCACTCGCGATATTGATGATTGCTTTTGGTGTATTTGTAGTAGTGCCGATACTTTTTGTACTATCAATGGAGCTATTAAGTTCTATATTTTAAGGAGGATTAAAATGTCTTTAGGGCGTATTATTTTGGGCAGTTTACTTATTCTTAGTTTATGTGCTTGTGGAAATGGGCATGACGGTATTTCTGAAAATGATTTGACCTTAACTAGCTCCACCATTTCAAATGAAAAAAATGAAGATTTGAAAAACACGGTAAATGATGTGATGATGGCATTAAAAAATCTTGATATAGATAAATTTAATGCTTATACAAATAATAAGCAGATAATGGTTACTCCGTGGGGATCTGAAAATGTTGAATATACTTTATTTGGAGAATTAAGTGAAGAACAGGGAGTTGATTTCGATAAAAATTTAGTATATCAACTGGATAATGAAATAGTTAAAAACCTTTCATGGGAAATTTTAGATATTGCACAGGATAATGATACTGCAAAACTGAAACTGCGGATCACTAATTTGAATATGGAAGGTATTTTTCAAAGGGTTGAAACTGAATCTGAAATGATAAATGAAATTAGAAAAATACCACTTAATGACACAAAAACAGTGGAGTTAAAATTAAATGCTAAAAAACAAAATGATAAATGGATTTTATTAGTTGACTTAGATTTCGCAAATGCTATTTCGGCAAACTTCTGGATTGTTGATACCGAAGATTACTTGAACGAAAATCTATCTTATGATAAAACAGAAAAAAATGATTTTTTGTCTCCAGTTCTTCGTAATTCTATTACATATGAGGGCGTTTCCAGCGTTTCAAAAGAACAAAAAATAGAAATTATTTCTGCTACCGATAATACCATGATTCAAATGATTGATTTGCAAGAAATCACAGATTTTCTAAATCAAGAAGAAAAGTATAATTGGAGAATCGTTGAAAGTATCCCGGAAAACTCTAAACTGATCCTTTCTATTGTAAGGTATGCGTTAGAAAGAAAAACTTCAAATCCTCAATTAAAAGAACAGTCGAGAGATTTATTGTATCAAGCAGAAACTATTTATTATATTGAGGATAAAACAGAGTATTCATATTCTGATATGCCAGATTATGAGCTCCCGCGTTACTATGAAATACCATCTAATGTTGGAGAATATTTGAAAAAATTTTTACAGTAGATCAATCTTTCAACTGAAAATAGGCATAGTATGACTTTGGGCCTGGATAGACCGATGATCACAAAATTCCCGCTGCTACAACTTTATTTTGCTACGAACTGGCTTCGGTCCAAGTTGACCCGAGGTCTTATGAACAGATAGCAACGGGCGGCCTGTAACCAATGTTCAGACCGCTTGTGTTGGTCTCTGCTGGCACTGGGACCAATGTTTAAACAGGTGAGCGAATGCAGCGGGTCATTCTGCCCGCCGTCCAAACCATGGTCGGGATATCGGGGCCAGTGCCTATAGTTTTACATACAATTTTGAGCATTGCGCTAAAAATCCCCCGGACAGTTTGAAGTTTCTGCTGTCCGGGGGAGATGATTTAACGAACCGGCATGTTTTACGAAATTGCGAGGCCGGCGCTCGCGTAACCAACAACGGTGTTAACAAGAGCCACACCGGAAGCGGTAGTGGAAAACACCAGCAAAAGCCTTGTTCTCGCGGTTACTGGAATGGAGAGGCCGCTTGTCAGCCCGTTGGATAGACTGCCGATGGAGATAACACCGGTAAGCGCTGGTGCAAGGGTGACAACTGCTCCGGCTATCGGTGAAAAAATATTGTTCGGCGTGGTGGACTGATAGAGCTGTGCCCGGATTGTGATGGTGGAGCCGGTCAGGGACAGCGCTGCGGTGGTACTGAAAAATGCTGACAGAGCGGTGATTGTACCGTCGCGTGGCACGGAAAATGCAAAGTTTGTCAACGTACCGGCAGCATTTGTGAGGTCAATCGTGGTACCCAGCACGCTGACGCTGGGAGCATTGCTGCCAAAGCCAATCAGCGATGGGATACCGGCCAGGCCACCGGCTATGGTGGTCATTGTCAACGGCGTTCCCGATGAGAAGGGGATAATTGCGGAGGAACCCGCCACTCCGGTAGGCCCGGTAGCGCCGGTAATTCCGGCAGTGCCAGTAGCTCCAGTAGCGCCAGTGGGTCCGGTGGGTCCAGTAGCGCCGGTCGGCCCGGTCGCCCCGGTAGCGCCAGTGGGGCCGGTCGGTCCGGTGGGCCCGGTAATGCCGTTTGCGCCAGTTGGTCCGGTGGGCCCAGTGATGCCATTTGCCCCGGTCGGTCCAGTCGGCCCGATTAAACCGTTCGCACCGGTTGGTCCGGTGGGCCCGGTAGTGCCATTAGCACCGGTCGGTCCAGTCGGACCAATGAGTCCATTTGCCCCTGTGGGTCCAGTCGGCCCAATCGCGCCGTTAGCCCCAGTGGGCCCGGTTGGCCCAATCGCGCCGTTAGCGCCGGTCGGTCCAGTTGGCCCAGTCGCGCCGTTAGCCCCAGTAGGGCCAGTTGGCCCGGTCGGTCCGGTTATTCCGGCAGCTCCATTGGCTCCGGTTGGTCCGGTGGCCCCCGTAGGCCCTGTTACCCCGGTTGCGCCATTGGCCCCAGTCGGTCCTGTCGCCCCGGTTGCGCCGTTGGCTCCAGTGGGACCGGTAGCTCCAATCGCGCCATTGGCCCCGGTTGGCCCGGTCGGTCCGGCAGCCCCGTTGGCTCCCGTTGCCCCAGTCGGCCCGGTGGGTCCCATGGCTCCATTGAGTCCATTCGCCCCTGCCGGTCCGGTTGGTCCGGTGGGCCCCATAGCTCCGTTAAGTCCGTTGGCCCCCGCCGGTCCGGTTGGCCCGGTTGGTCCCATGGCTCCGTTAAGCCCGTTGGCCCCCGCTGGGCCGGTTGGTCCAGTCGGCCCCATCGGCCCATTGGCTCCGTTTAAGCCGTTGGCCCCTGTGGCTCCTGTTGCCCCGGTCGGCCCAGTAGGTCCCATGGCTCCGTTAAGCCCATTCGCCCCTGCCGGTCCTGTCGGCCCAGTGGGCCCCATCGGTCCGGGTTGCCCGGGATAGCCGACCGGTCCAGTGGGTCCAGTTGCACCTGTGGGTCCTACATAACCCTGAGGGCCCATTGAACCGGTCGGTCCTGTGATTCCCCGGGGGCCCTGGCAGCCTCGCGGCCCCATGGGTCCCATCGGTCCCTGAGGCCCCATGGGACCTTGCGGTCCGGTCGGACCGCGGTTGCAGCAGTTGCAGCAATTCGATCCGGGATATCTGCGCGCGTCGTATGCGGCCGGATCCGGCTCGCCGCCTCCGGGGGCGCCGCCGTAATTCATTCCATTCGGATAATTAAAACACATAATAATCGCTCCTTATTGTCGATGCCTGGCTTCTCTGGGAAGCTGTCTGAGATTCAAATGCGTGATCGATACACCGGAAACGGTTATGGCGTCGGTTCCGGCGGTGTGAGAAGGCAGCGGCGGGGATTTTGGGGACAGTCCGGCCGGACGCTGTTTACCAACTCAATATACTATATGAAAATCGAACAAGTTTGGTGAACAAGCTTAAGACAGAGGTCGTGAAGGAGAAAGACGAGAAAAGCCGGGGAAGTCCTCCCCGGCAAATCCATGACTTGAAAAATAAAAATAATTGTAAAAACACTAAAATATCACAGTGCCCGCCATCCCGGCCTGGCCGAAATGTACCAGCAATTCCCCGGCGGTCTCGCCGACCGCCTGTTCCACCAGGGCGGTCAGGGGTCTGCTCTCTTCTGTATCCCGGTATTCAATCAGCGCTTGCTGGATGGGGGCCAGAAGACGGCGCTCGTCGATGCAGCCTGGCTCCAGACACATACGTTCCCAGACTGAGGCGGTGATTCCGGAGGTCCGGGCCTTGGGAGTGAGATCGAAATATTCCCGCAATGATCGCAGTATGGAGAGGCGGATATCCGTGCCGATGTTGATTTTGGCGATGCCGTAAGGAATTACCTCCAGCAGCTGTGCCAGAGGCACGCCGGAGGCATTTTGGAGATTGCCGCCCCGGGCGTTGATTTCCGAAATGATATCGGGCCGCACCAGGGATGAGCCATGGCTGACAAGAGGGCGGATCTTACCGTTAAAGCGCATGTTCTCAAACGCTGCAATGGCGATTTCTTTGCGTATTTTGAGGGAGCCGCCCTTGGCCGGTCCGTGAAGAGTCCCGTAGGAGAGGGCAAGACAGTCGGCTCCGGATGTTTCGAAAAATTCGCAGACTCTGGAAGGATCGGTGTAGATTTCCCGGCTCTGCCCGGTGTGATCCTCACGCCCGGCGAGAACGCCCAGTTCTGCCTCCACGGTGACGCCTTTGCGGTGCGCATAGTCTGATATCTGCTTGGTCAGAGCGGCATTTCCCTCGAAACTTAAATGGGAACCGTCGATCATGACGGCGCTGAAACCGTTGTCAACACAGATTTTGGCCGTCTCAGGGTCGTTTCCGTGGTCCAGATTCAATGCCACTGGTATCGAAGCCTGTTCCATCATAGGCCGTACCAGGCGGCAAAATCGGGAGATTCCACAGCGCATCTCCCCGGGAGTTGCATTCATGAAATCCTCCCGTCCACCCATGAATCCTGCGGAAGGCTGAATCAGCTGGATGATAGCCGGAGCGCGCAGCTGTTCGTGGATGCGGATGACTGCCGCCGCCTCGTGGGGGGTGTGCACGTTAAATGCACCCACCGCGTAACCGTGCCGGAGCGCGGCTTCAAGAATATTGATCATCGGAACTTGAGCCATTTCAGTCACCTCCTATGGTTTTTTTGAACAGGCATTTCCCCTCCGCCGCACATGCGGCCAGGTCCAGGGAGGAGTCGAGAATCAGGTAATCGGCATCCATACCCGGGGCCAGACTGCCTTTGCGGTGCTCGAGGCCCAGGAGTCCGGCGGGATTTTTGGAAAGCATGGTGCTGGCCTGCCGGAGTGTGCAGCCGGTGAAATTCAACAGATTGTGCAGGGCTTGTATCATGGTGAGCGTACTTCCTGCTCTGGAGCTGCCGTCCGCCAGCCAGGCGTCTCCGCCTTCCACCACAAGACTCTGGGAACCCAGGCGGTAGGCGCCGTCCGGCATCCCGGCAGCCATGATGCTGTCGGTTACCGCGATAACCCGGTCCGTACCCTTAACTTTTAACAGGAGCCGGACCGTGCCGGGGTGAAGGTGGCGTCCGTCGCAGATCGCCTCGCAATATACGCCGCTCTCCAGCGCCGCGCCCATAATGGCGGGGCGATGCTGATGAAACAGCAACATTCCGTTGAAAGTATGGGTGGAAGCTAAAACACCGGCGCTGATGGCATCCATCGCCTGCTCATAGCTTGCTCCGGAGTGGCCCATGGAGACCCTGACGCCCATTTTCACGGCATGCCGGATCAATTCACAGCTTCCGGGCAGCTCCGGCGCCAGGGTTATGAGCTTTAGCAACCCGTCGGAAGCCGTGAGAAGGGAATCAAAGAGCACCTGATCCGGAAGCCTCAGATAGCGCTGAGGCAGAGAGCCTTTAAACTCCGGCGACAGAAAAGGCCCTTCCAGGTGGATCCCAAGAATTCTGGCCCCGGATCCTTCGAGCCGGGAGGCTTTGACGATGTTTTTAACCGCACTCATCATTGCCTCCGGAGAGTCGCAGGCAACGGTGGGCAGAAAGCTGGTGACTCCGTATGCAGCATATTGGCCGGCCAGGCGGACGATATCCTGAGGAGAGGCGTTGTTGATGTCCACGCCCTTTGCGCCGTGCGTGTGGATATCGATAAAGCCGGGCAGAACAAAGGCGCGGTTCAAATCCCACGCAGGCGCGCAGACTTCGAGATCCGGCGCCATTGCGGCAATTTTTCCACCCTTGATCAGCATATCACAGTCCAGAATCCCGGTCTCGGTCACGGCTCGTGTATGTTTTAAAAGATAAGTGTCCATGGCAGTTTCCTTTTATGAAATGACAATCGCCTGGGAGAGATGGCGCGGGGAATCCGGATTCAAGCCCTTGCTGCGTGCGGCGTGGTAGCCCAGCAGCTGGCCCAACAGCACGGCCACGGGCGAAAGCTGAAGGTCGTTTAAGCCGCTCTCTGCAAAATAGGCGTAATCTGCAAAGTCCCAGAGGCAGGAGGCTTTTTCTCCGAATACAGCCACGGCGGCTCCTTTTTCCTTCATCTCTCTCAGGAGCCCCGACTCATAATTGCCGGTATCCTGGGAGGCCAGCTGCAGGATCAGTGTATTTTCGTCTACCAGAGACATGGGGCCATGGCGGTATTCCAGGCTGTAATAGGACTCTGAATTGGAGAGCGACATTTCTTTTTCCTTATTCATACACTCGTTTGCGATACCGTAAAATACGCCCTGCCCCAGTGTGATATACAGATTGGTCTTAGGGTGCTCGGCGAGAATGCGCTGGGCCAGGGAATCCAAATCCGGCAGGGCGCGCCTGCACAGCCCGGGAATTTCTGCGGCCATCTGCTCCAGCTCGCCGTCCCTGCCGCCTGCGGTCATGGCCAAAATGGCGCAGAGGTAGACCATGCTGGTGAAGGACTTTGTCATTACCACGCTGTCCTCATTGGCATCGCTTGAGAGAATCATATCCTCGTTGTACTCACGGGAGCCGCTGCAGCAGGTGATCGCCAGGCTTTGTACATTGGGGAATTCATGGACCCGTTTGATGGCCAGGCGCACCTCGGTAGTGACGCTTTTACGCGTGATCGGGCAGACCAGAGTTTCACCGCCGCCGATGTAGAGCTGAGGATGAAAATAGAGCTCGGAACAGGGAACGGCCTGGGCTTTGACGGAATTGTAGTGGGAGAAGAGAGCGGCGGCGGTCTGGGCCAGGTAGAGCGAGGTTCCGCAGCCGGTGAAGATCACCTGCCCGATTTTCCGGCGTGAAAATACGTCCTGCACGGTTTGCCGTATCAGCTCCAGATCCTGGTTGACCGCCAGAAATGCCTGGGGCTGTTGAAAAATTTCTTTGTAAGTGGTTGAATCCATTGGATCCATGGCGGTATCTCCTTTCGTTTGACTATTCTTTAAAGGTAATGAAATCTTTTTTCATCGTGCCGACCAAGGGTTTGCACCACTCAATAAAACGATCGGTCACATCGTTGCCATCGGGGGCGATAAAAGAGGAAGGCATGGTGCGCTCGTGCAGCATCACCTGTTCGATGGGAATATGGATCAGCCGGATCCGGTAGGGATCACTGCTCAGCCGTTCAAATCCGATCATGATCCCGGTCTCCCCGCCGATTACCGCCCGCGCGGCTTCCCGTCCGGCGGCGATGGCTTCGTCCCGGTCCACCTCGGATTGTGTGACCGCGCTGGAGCGGCCCAGGATTCCGGGCTTCTCGGAGCGGGCCTTGATCCCCAGCTTCTGTATGACCAGCTGGGCCAGATAGGCGCTGACATCTCCGAAGTAGACCGCACGGCCGCTCTTGTAGATGGGGGCCACGATGGAAGTGCCGTCCGCTCTGCGCAGCCCTTCACTGACCGCAACCACCACGCCGCTGTTCCGCTCGTAACAGGCTTTCACATCGCGCAAAAATTTTTCCTCGTCAAACGCCACCTCGGAGAGATAAATCAGATGGGGGGCGTCCTCCGGTTTACTCCGGGCCAGGGCAGTGGACGCGGTGATCCACCCGGCGTTGCGCCCCATTGTCTCCACGATGCACACGTGAATAGGGAGAGCGCGCACGTCCTGAGCGATGGCATAAACGGACTCCGCGGCAAAACGCGCGGCGCTGCCGAAGCCGGGTGCGTGGTCGGTGATGGAAATATCATTGTCCACTGTTTTTGGAATTCCCACTACGCCGATGCCGAATTTGCCGCACTGGGCCTGCAGTTTGCCACAGGTGTCCATGGAGCCGTTTCCACCATTAAAGAGCACGTATTTGATGTCTGCCTCCCGGATGATCCGGGCCATGTTCACATAATCCTCATCCGTTAACGGAAGGCGGGAGGAACCGATGGCAGAGGCGGGGGTATACAGAAGGCGGTCGATCTCTGCTTCCGTTTTATCGGAAAGGCAGACAAAACGTTTTTGAAGGATCCCGTCGGTCCCGTCGATGGCCCCATATACCTTGTCGATCTGCGGATGAAGGGCTGCTTCCTTGAGGACGCCGTACAGAGAGGCGTTGATGACCGCTGTGGGTGCTCCGCCGTGTACGATCAGCAAGTTGTGTTTTTTCATTGTATGTACTCCGAATCACTCTTTTCAGAGGTTAATTGAGATAGTGGATGCGGCCCGGATATTGCTTGAAGAGCTCAGCATTTTTTTCGTTGCACCCATCGATGTTTCCGCTGCGGATCACCGGCGGCTCAACGCCGGCGGCTAAAAGCTTCTCGCAGGTGCGGATCACCAGGGCGTTGGCGATAAAACAGCCGGAAATAGTGGAGGTGGGAGCGACCTTGGCGTCGATTCCCTCGATCTGAATGCTGGCATCGCCCACCTCGCCGCAGTCGTCGATCACGACATCACAGATTTCCTGCATCATTTTGCCGGACGGATCCAGGGAGGTAACCTTGGTGGCGAAGTCCAGGTTGACGATTCCTGCCAGCTTGACGCCGTGCTTCTTGGCCTGCATAGCCATCTCCACCACAATGGGGATGCGGGCGGATACGGAATGAATGAGGAGGAAATCGCCTTCCTTAATATTGAGGCGTTCGAAGTAGGCGGTTGCGAATCCCGGGAGCCGCTCCAGGCTGGTGGTCAGGTTCATGGGACGGCAGTTGGGCATGAGGTTGGCAATGTGAACTGGGTTCATCAGGGCCAGTCCGCCGGCCCTGTATACCATTTCCTCCACAATCATACCTGCATGGGAAGGACCGAAGGCATACAGAGAGCCGCCCTCCCGGATGGTGTCCGCCATCATCTGAGCAACTTTGTCAATATTTTCCTGCTGCGTGTCATGGATGCGATCAAGCATATCGGTTAACACGTTTTTGTACATTGTAATGTAATTTGTAGCCATAATCTCCAAAATCCTTTCTTATTTGTTTGATAATTTGTGCGTTTCCACTTCTAATCCGCAGTATAACATACCTGATAATTAATTTCAATATAAAATTAAATATTTTTTAAAATCCTAAAAAACGGGAATTGAAAATTTTCATATAATCGGAAAATACTCAAAAAATGTCGAAAAAATGTTCAAATTGCACAAAAACAAACCGCAAATATTGGCACATAGGCGCATTGATTGCAGTTGGAAACGTTGATATAATTGCAAATAGAAATTATGTGTTTCTACTTCGAATGTTTCTGTAAATCAATATCCTGTATGGTCCGGACGGACCGAAATGGAAAGGGAGGGTTACACCATGAAGAAGAGATTAGCGGCAGCATTGATATTGGCAGCGGCGGTGTCGGCGGCAGGCTGCGGTTCCGGGCAGAAGGCAGAGACGCCGGCGGTCAGCCAGGAAGAGAAGAAAGGTGAGACAAAAGCGGAGCAGCCGAAGGAAGAAGGAGCGGAAGAGGAAGCAGCCCAGGGAGAGAGCGATATGCCCTGGAAGATTGAACCTCTGGCGGAGCGTGTGACGCTGAAAGTGGGAAATATGGCGAGCACCTCGCCCCATTTGCCCACCTACATCGCCCAGCAAAAGGGATGGCTGGACGCTGTGGGGATTGAGGTGGAGCCAGTTCTGTTCAACAGCGGACCGGCGATGATGGAAGCGTGCAGCGCCGGCGCCTGGGACTGCGGTTCTACGGGAATCGGGGGAGTGATCACCGGTATTCTGGGACATGATATCCGGGTTCTGGCTCCGGCGGCCCGGGACGAGGGCGGCCATCAGGCGTTTTTCGCCCGCAAGGACAGCCCTATCGTCCAGGACGGCCAGGGCCACGGGACCTGTCCGGAGGTATACGGGACTCCGGAGTCCTGGAAGGGAAAGGAAATCTTCTGCGCCAAAGGAACAACCAATCATTTCACCCTGTATAAGACGTTGGAGAGTCTGGGCCTGACCCTGGATGATGTCAATGTGGTGAATATGGAGGTGTCCAGCGCCAACACCGCGTTTAAAGCAGGCCAGGGTGATGTGGTCGGCGTCTGGGGGCCGCTGGTATACAGCGAGGACAAGGCGGATCTGGTAATGGTTTCTTCCGATGCGTGGGTCAAAACCGGAATCGTGACCAACTACGTGGCCAATCCCAAGGCCTGGGAGGAGAATGAGGAAGCCATCACCAAGTGGCTGGAGGTGTGCATTATGACGGGGGAATGGATTCAGGAGCATCAGGAGGAGGCCGCTGTCTATATGACGCAGATGTATGATGAGGACGGGTATCCGTCCACGGATGAGGAAAATCTGAAGATCCTTCAGAACAACCCGTTCTGCTCCCTGGAGTACGATGCGGATATCGTCACCATGAACAGCGACAATACCATGAACAAGATGGCCCAGCAGACCTATGACGCCATGAGCGTGTTTGTGAAGATGGGCAATTATACCCAGGAGCAGCTTGAAGCGCTGAGGGACAGCGGCAACTTCCTTACCGCCCCGGTAGAGCGCATCGCCGCGGAACACAAATAGAAACAGCGTCGGATCGGACCGGGGATGAAAAAACACCCCCGGCTGCCCGGTCTGCGGTTGAAAAGGCCCTCACCCCGTGATAAGATTTAAACAATTACAGTCAAAACGATACAGGGGGCAGGAGAATCATTATGGCAGAGAAAGCAAAGATCCTTAATACGGGATACATCAGGGAACAGAATACATCGGAAATTATGCGCTGCGTGCGCAAATACGGCCCTATTTCCAGGGCGGAGATCGGCGACAAAACCAGCATTTCCAGGTCCACGGTCACCAGAGTGGTCAACCATCTGATCGCCGAGGGGCTGCTGGAGGAATGCGACGTGCTGGAGACAATCCGAGGCCGTCACCCCGTCAACGTGGACATCCGCAGCGACGCGCTGTCCGCTTTTGGGGTGAACATTTCCAAAAACCATCTCAGCATCGTGCTCACGGACTTAAAGACCAAGATTCTGGACAAGACCAGAATCTCCATAAAGAGCCTGAGCAGCTCCGAGGAACTGATCTGCTTTATTGAAAATGAGATTCTGCGCATGATCGGGGAGCGGGGGCTGGACCGCGGCCGCATTCTCGGCATAGGCATAGGCGCGCCCGGACTGGTGGACAGCGAGAACGGCGTGATCAACGATTTTGCCCTGGGTGGAAAAATGCTGGGCATCCCGCTGAAGCGGGAGCTGGAAAAACGGCTGGAGCTGAAGGTTTCGCTGGACAACAACTGCAATACCTGGCTGTTTGGCGAGAGCTGGAGCGGCTATGCGGTGGACCAGCCGGACACACTGTTTGTGCTCAGCAGTGAGGGCGTTGGCTGTGGGATTCTGCGCCATGGTGAGATTTGCCGGGAGCTGAACCACCGGGCTGCGGGTTTGGGGCATATCTCCGTCAATATGCACGGCGAACGCTGCCGCTGCGGGAACCGGGGCTGTGTGGAAACCTATTGTTCCACCGATATGATCGAGCGCAAGGCGGAGGAGCTGTTGGAGGTCTACCGCAGAAACGGCATCCCCGGCCCGCAGCTGGAGGGCCCCCTGACCTACAGGGAGGTCGCGAGACTGGTGGACGAGGGGGACGGGCTGTTTGTTCCGATTTTGACGGAGGCGGCCTGCGCTATGGGCTGCGGTCTGGTGAGTCTGATCAACCTCTACAGCCCCAAGCTGGTGATTCTGTCGGGGACCCTGTTTGATGCCAGCAATTTCTATTGTAAAACGGTACTCCGGGAGGTAAGGGGACGTCTGTCCGCAGGAGTCCTGCTCCCGGAATTCCGCAGAAGAAACGTCAGTGACCCGCTGTTTGAGATCGGCGCGGCCACAACCATACTCCACGAGCTTTTTTAGAGCGCCGTGGGATTAACGGATAGGAGATTTTTATGGGGGAAAAGCAAACATACAGTCAGTCGGAGCAGAAGCGGCGTGAGAGGCGCCTGCTTTTAGCCCTGTCCTTTGGCACGCTGGCGGCTGCCCTTGTGATCTGGCAGCTGCTGGTATCAGCGGGCATTGTGTCCAGCCGTTTTCTGCCGGCTCCGACTGCGATTGTAAATACATTTTTTGAAAAAATACATTCGCCCAACCCGGAGGGAGCTACGCTGCAGATGAACCTGCTGTCCAGCCTGCGGGTAGCGCTGATTGGATTCGTGATGGCGGTGGTGATCGGCATTCCGCTGGGGCTGTTCATGGGCTGGTACGAGCCGGTGGACCGTCTGGTGCGTCCGGTTTTCGAGGTGATCCGGCCGATTCCGCCCATTGCATGGATTCCGCTGACCATCCTTTTTCTGGGAATCGGCTTGCGGGCAAAGGTGTTTATCATCTTTTTTTCAGCCTTTGTTCCCTGCGTGATCAACGCGTACACGGGAATCCAGCTCACCAACCGGACGCTGATCAACGTAGCCAAGACGTACGGGGCAAGCAGCTTTGAGATCTTCTGGCGGGTGGGGATTCCCTCGTCGGTGCAAATGATATTTGCCGGGATCCGCATTGCCCTCGGGCTTTCCTGGACCACGCTGGTGGCCGCCGAGATGTTGGCCGCGGATGCGGGGCTGGGGTACATGATTCTTATGGGACGCCAGTTCGCCAGACCGGACATTATCGTGCTTGGCATGGTGGTGATCGGCACCATTGGAGCGGTATTCTCGGCTGTGCTCAGCGCCCTGGAAAAACGTCTGGAACATTGGAGGGCAGGACGATGATGAATAAAGATTTACAGAAGACAACCTGGCTGAAAGCGATGTACCTGATATTTCCGGTCATCTCCATCGGCCTTCTTATGATGGCCTGGCTGATGGTTTCGACCAACCGCCCGGACTTATTTCCCGGACCGGCCACCACCTGGGAGCGCTTTCAGAAGCTTTTGGTCAAGCCGCTGGGGAGAATCCCTTTATGGGTACATATTCTGGACAGCCTGCGCCGCGTGGGGATTGCAGTGGGCCTGTCCTGTTTTTTAGGAATTATTTTTGGGGTGATGATGGGATGGAACCGGTATTTTAACGCCACCCTGGGTATAATCTTCGAGGTGATCCGGCCCATCCCTCCTCTGGCATGGATTCCGCTTATCACGATCTGGTTCGGGATCGGCGAGTTTCCCAAAATCCTCATCGTGTTCATTGGGACATTTGCCAACGTGGTGGTCAACACCGCCACCGGCGTACGTATGGTGGACGCCCAGCAGCTGGATGTGGGCAAAACGTTTGGGGCCAGCCAGTTTAATACGCTGCTTCACATTGTACTTCCCGCCTCCCTTCCGGCCATATTTGCGGGAATCCGCACGGCTCTGGGAGCCGGGTGGGCGGTTGTGCTGGCGGCGGAGATGCTGGGAGCTACCTCCGGGGTGGGGTTTCTGATTACCCGGGGAAATGAAATCGGCGACACGGCTCTGATTTTGGTCAGCATGTTTATCATTGGGATCATCGGAGCGCTGCTCTCGTCGGTTACGTCATGGATTGAAAGGAAGGCCTGCCCGTGGAGAACAAATTAGTGAAATTAAAGCTGCGCCGGGTCAGCAAGACATTTACCGGCCCCAAGACGGCCTTTGCTGCGGTGGACCAGATCGACCTGGATGTATACGACGGAGAATTTTTGGTGATTCTGGGACCGGGTTTGTGCGGTAAAACTGTATTACTCGACATGATTGCCGGGCTGGAGGAGCCGACGAAAGGGGAGATCTGTCTGGACGGGAGGGAGCTTCACGGCCCGGACCGGGCAATCGGGATGGTGTTCCAGAAAAAGGCGCTGCTTCCGTGGAAAACCGTGATGCAGAATGTGGAGTTCGGCCCCCGGATGGCCGGCGTGCCTAAGGGGGAACGGCGGAAAACCGCCCAAAAGTTTATCGATCTGGTGGGACTTACCGGGTTTGAGAAATCTTATCCCCATCAGATTTCGGGAGGAATGAAGCAGCGGGTTGGGATCGCCCGGGCCTACGCTAACAACCCGGAAATCCTGATTCTGGATGAGCCTTTTGGCGCGCTGGATGCCCAGACCCGGTATTCCATGCAGGATGAAATTCTCAGAATTTGGAAAGCGGAGAAAAAGACCATTCTGTTTGTGACCAACAATATCGAGGAGGCCCTCTATCTGGGGGACCGCATCGTGCTTCTGAGCAAATGTCCGGCCACGGTGAAGGAAATCTACGAGATCGGCCTGCCCAGACCCCGGGACATGGTTTCCGAGGGGTTCCTGAAGCTGAGGGAACGGATATCTGACAATATGGATTTGTCCGTGTGATTTGCGGACCATGGAGAGCATATGAGTGAAGAGAAGAGTGTGAAGATACATGTGGAAAACCTGACGAAAAAGTTTGGCGACCTGCTTGTACTGGACAATATATCATTTGACATCAAAAAAGGTGAATTCGTTTGCGTGGTAGGCCCTACAGGCTGCGGAAAGACCACGTTTCTGAATCTTCTGTCCTGCCTGATCGAACCTACGGAGGGAAAACTTCTGATCGACGGGCAACCGGCGGACCCGAAAAAGCACGACATCGCCTTTGTGTTTCAGGAGCCGTCCTCATTTCCCTGGCTCAATGTGGAGCAGAATATCGAGATCGGTATGAAGATCAAAAAGATAACAGAGCAGGAGCGGAAGGAACGGGTGGAGCGGATGATTTCCCTGATGGGACTGGAGCAGTTCCGCAAATCCTACGCCAGCCAGCTGTCGGTATCCACGGAGCAGCGGATGGTGATCGCCCGGGCGTTTGCCATGAACCCGGACTTGCTGCTGATGGATGAACCCTACGGGCAGATGGACATCAAGATGCGTTTTTACCTGGAGGACGAGGTGATTCGGCTCTGGAGGGAGACGGGGACTACTGTCATTTTCATCACCCACAACATTGAGGAGGCCGTCTACATGGCAGAACGGATACTGATCCTGAGCAACAAGCCCGCCACCGTGAAGGAGGAGGTGCTGGTGGATCTGCCGCGCCCACGGTGCGTATCCGATCCGCGCTTTGTGGAGATACGTAAATACGTGACGGATCAGATCAAGTGGTGGTGAGAAACGCGGCAGGACGGAGAAATGGGGGAAGGAATGAAGCATATTTATTTGAATCTGAAGCGGTTTGACATACCGGCTGAATATGGAGGCGTCAACCGCATCGCGGATTTTAAGAACTGGGGAGCGCATATTGTGAATCAGACGGAGGACGAGTTGTCACGGTATGACCCGGAAACGGTAGAGTTTTCCATGTTTATTCCGGAAGCGCACATTCTGCCGGCGTTGGGAGCGCTGCGTGAAAGCAGTCCCATTCACATCGGCTGCCAGGGAGTATACCGTGAGGACGTGTCCCTTGGGGGAAACTTCGGAGCGTTTACATCCCAACGCACGGCGGCGTCCATGAGGGCCGCAGGGTGCTCCTGCGCGCTGATCGGTCACTGTGAAGAGCGTCGGGCCATTGCGGGGATTCTGGCTCAGGCTGGTGTGGAGGATTTTTCCGTTGTGAACCGCATTTTGAACCAGGAGGTCCGGGCTGCGGCTGCAGCAGGGCTCAAGGTGTTATACTGCATCGGGGAGGACGCCGGGGAGCGCTCCCGCTGGCGTGAGGTGCTGGCGGAACAGATACACGCAGGGCTGGACCGGGCGGATCGTTCCGGCGTGGTGTTGGCCTACGAGCCGGTATGGGCTATCGGGCCTGGGAAAATCCCGCCGGACCGGGAACAGATCCGGTGTGTGGGAGATTATGTGAAACAACTGACCGGGGGAATGGATCTGGTTTATGGAGGAGGATTAAAACGGGACAACGCCGGGATGCTGGCCTCCATCCCCTCCATAGACGGAGGGTTGATCGCACTCACGAGATTTGCGGGGGAGATCGGTTTTTACCCGGAGGAATATCTGGAGATTATCCGGCTGTACATAGGCGGTGAGCCGGTATGAGCTGGAGTTGAGAGGAGAGGCATATGAATTTGGAATTTGAATACGGGCAGGGGATGATGAACGCCTGTCTGCCGGACAATACGGATCTGTTTATTCCCGGGGAAACGGTAAGGGACCCGGAGTGCATTCCGCCGGAGCGGCTGGAGGAGGAGTATCTGAAATCCCTGCGCAATCCCATGGGGATGCCACCGCTTGGCGAACAGGCGCACCGGGGCTCTAAGGTGGTGATTATTTTCCCGGATATTGTGAAAGGGGGCTGTCAGCCCACCTCCCACCGGAAAATGGCCATCCGCCTGATTCTGCAGGAACTGTACCGGGCCGGTGTGGAGAAAAAAGACGTACTCCTGATCTGTTCCAACGGCCTACACCGGAAGAATACGATTCCGGAGCTGAAACAGATTCTGGGGGAGGAGTTGTTCGGCGAGTTTTACGGATCCGGACAGGTGATCAACCATGACTCCGAGGATTACGATCATCTGGTGGACTGTGGAACTACGGACCGGGGAGATCCGGTTTGGCTGAACAAATATGTGTATGACAGCGATCTGGCCATCCTGATCGGGCACACCATGGGGAATCCTTATGGGGGTTACTCCGGCGGATACAAACACTGCGCCACGGGAATCTCGCACTGGCGCTCCATTGCTTCCCACCACGTGCCAACGGTCATGCACCGCCCGGATTTTACGCCGGTGAGCGGGCATTCCATGATGCGGACAAAATTTGATGAGATCGGCATGCACATGGAAACGTGCATGGGCAAAAAATTCTTTTGCTGCGACGCGGTGCTGGACACCTGTTCGCGGCAGATTGAGATCAATTCCGGGTATGCGGCCGAGATGCAGCCAGTTTCCTGGAAAACGGCGGACCGGCGGACCTATGTGCATTGGGCGGAGAAGAAATACGACGTGCTGGTGTTCGGGATGCCCCAGGCGTTCCACTACGGAAACGGCATGGGCACCAATCCCATCATGATGCTGCAGGCTCTGTCCGCCCAGGTGATCCGGCTCAAACGGGTGATGAGCGAGAATTGTGTGATCATCTGCTCCTCTACCTGTAACGGCTATTTCCACGAGGAGCTGTGGCCCTATCTGCCGGAATACTACGAAATGTTCCAGCACGATTATATGAACACGCTGCCGGATTTTAACCGGTACGGGGAATATTTTGCCACAAACGAGGAGTATATCCGCCAGTACCGCTACTGCAACGCCTTCCATCCCTTCCACGGATTTTCCATGATGAGCTGTGGCCATATCGCGGAAATGAACACCTCCGCCATCTATATCGTCGGAGCCATGGAACCCGGCTACGCCAGGGGAATGGGGCTAAAGACCAGAGCGACCTTCGAGGAGGCGCTGCAGGACGCTATGAAAAAATACGTGGGGCCAAGCCCCACCATCCTGGCCCTGCCGCGGACCTTCAAGCTCCCGGCCGTGCACCTGTGCATGAAGAGTGAGCCCTACGACGGGACCAACGGGCATTTTGAGATGGCGGGCCACGGTTGCTGCTGATTGAAAACAAAGTGGAATTTTGCCCCTGAAAAGGGAGGAGGCCGACCGGATTCTTCCGGTCGGCCAGAGTATTATGAAAAAAAGTCTTGTTGGCATTAGCTCTTTACATGATTTAGTATATCCGGTAAATGTTAGGAAAGTTTGTTGAAATGGTAACAATTTTGTGAACGGAATGTGAGGAGGATGTGAACAGGTTATCCTTCCTCATCTTGAAAGAGCTTGTCAAAATACAACTGGTTCTGCTTTACGGCCTCGGCTTCCGGCTTTAATTCCTTGGCCAGAAGGTGATATTCACGGGCCTTTTTGTGGTCGCCCAGGTGGTCGAAGCACACGCACAGCTGCATATACGGAATATATCCGTAGCAGTCCTGCAGCACAAATGCGCCGGAGGTGTCCCGGGGCGTGAGCTCCAGGGCCCGCTGGTACCAGTAGGCGGCGGTCTTGTAAGCGTGTTCCCCCATCAGCAGGCGGCCGATCTCGCAGAGAATTTCCGCCCTGGGCTCGTCATAGAGAAAACTGCCCGTCAGAGCCAGGAACGCCTCCCGCTTTTGTCCCAGCTGTTCCCGGCAGCGGGACAACTGCAGGCAGGCGTCGATCCGGTTTTCCACCCAGCCGTCGGGTTCCTCCAGAAAGTGTTCGAAGACTTTGACGGCCTCCTCATATCGCTGGTGATAATACAACTCGCGCCCATAGTAAAACTGGTGGCGCGGGCAAAGTGTTTCGCCCTCCCCGATCATGGTCTCATAGATCCTGAGGTTCCGGTCGCTGTCACCGGCGGAGAGTTTGCGGTGCTCGATTTCCACCGGCGAATAGAGAATATTGCCGCGGGGCGTGACCGCCTCGTGGACTCTGCCCTCCCACAAAAAGCCCCGGCGGTTTTTGATCAGCCGCTCGCGGTAATAGGAAAATGTCACATGACCGTTCTGGTCGAAACCGGTCAGATATTTCATCATCACAATGTCCGTGGCTGGATTTAACGATTCTTTCAGCCTCAGCAATAGCTTCTGCTGATCCGGACGGATCACGTCGTCCGCGTCCAGCCACATCCAATAATCCATGGACGCCTTTGAGCAGGCAAAGTTTCTGGCTGCTGCGAAGTCCTGGTGCCATTTGTAATCAAACACGTGATCGGTGAACTGTGCGGCAATTTCCCTGGTCCGGTCTGCGGAGCCGGTGTCCACGACAATGATTTCGTCTGCAATTCCCCTCATTTGCTCCAGAACCCGACCCAGAACCGCCTCCTCATTCTTGACAATCATACATAAACTGATGGTAATCACGGCGTCCTCCCCGTAAAGTTTTCGATTGAGCTGTTTGTCAGCTCAATATTACTATATGAAATGTGAACAAGTTTGGTGAATGTGAGGGAAACGGCAATGGGGAAGCGTATGGCTGCGATATGGAAAGCGGGACAGGATTCAGAGCAGCGCCGGAGGCGCGGGCTAAGAATACTGTCCCGTTTTCGGGTGGAGACAAAGGTCCGGTCTGAAGGCTATGAGCTGCCTGGAGAATCCGGCAGAGGCGGAGACGTCAAATGCCGGTATCAGGCGGGGACCGGCAGAGGTTCTAAGCGGAGAGCGGCCGGTTCAGCTTGAGAACCGTGACGGTAGCGGTGCCTTCGGAGCTGGTGACATTGCTGTTGTAGGTCAGGGAAAAACGGGTTTCCGCCGGAACTTCGATGATGATCGAGTTGGATCCGTAGGCGGAGGTTGAATTCGTCCCTGTTTTAAAGTAGATGCCGTATTCAATGTGCGAGGCATTGTTGTAATAGGGCGTGATCTGAATATAACCGGGCGTCGCCACAAGGGCGGATACGTGGTAGGAAATCAGATAATAACCCGGGGCCAGAGTGATCCGCGTGTTGTCGGTCAGAACAATCTGCCCCGTGGGATCTGCAGTTACGGTCCCCATCGGGATTTGGGTGGCATCTGTAAAGGGGATGGCGAAGGTTGCAAAGGCAGCGAACACGTCGTCCGGAACAGTGCCGGTTGCACCGGTTGGGCCGGTAGGCCCGTTGGCACCGGTGGGTCCCGTAGCGCCGGTGGGTCCTGTGGCGCCGGTGGGTCCTGTAGCGCCGGTGGGTCCTGTAGCGCCGGTAGGTCCCGTAGCGCCGGTGGGTCCTGTAGCTCCGGTAGGCCCATTAGCGCCGGTAGGTCCATTAGCGCCGATAGGCCCATTAGCGCCGGTAGGTCCGTTGGCACCGGTAGGTCCTGTAGCACCAGTGGGTCCTGTAGCGCCGGTAGGCCCGTTGGCACCGGTGGGTCCCGTAGCGCCAGTCGGTCCCGTAGCGCCGGTGGGTCCTGTAGCGCCAGTCGGTCCATTGAGGCCGGTCGGCCCCGTAGCCCCGGCTGGGCCCGTTGGTCCAGTGGGTCCCGTAGCGCCCGTTGACCCGGTCGGTCCGATGATTCCATCAGCGCCGGTAGCGCCCGTTGGCCCGGTCGGCCCAATAGTTCCATCAGCCCCGGTAGCGCCCGTTGGCCCGGTCGGCCCGGTGGCTCCTGTTGCACCGGTTGGACCCATGACTCCGTTGCTTCCGGTCGGCCCAGTTGCCCCAGTGGCCCCAGTCGGCCCCACAGCACCGTTTAACCCATTAGCTCCTGTCGGTCCAGTGGCCCCAGTGGGTCCCGTTGGTCCCATAGCTCCGTTAGTCCCGTTCGCTCCCGCGGGCCCGGTTGCCCCAGTCGGCCCGGCAGGCCCCGCCGCCCCGGTTGGCCCGGTCGGTCCCATGATTCCGTTGGTTCCGGCTGGCCCCGTGGCTCCGGTAGCGCCGGTTACCCCGGCCGGCCCGTTGGCGCCCGTCGCTCCAGTCGGCCCGGTCGGCCCCATCAGTCCGTTGCTCCCGGCAGGTCCCGTAGCCCCGGTGGCGCCCGTCGGTCCCGTTGGTCCCACGGCTCCATTCAGCCCGTTGCTCCCGGCAGGTCCCGTGGCCCCAGTCGGCCCAGTTGGCCCGACCGCTCCGTTAGCGCCTGCCGGCCCCGTGGCTCCGGTAGCTCCCATGGGTCCAGTCGGACCCGTGGCTCCGGTAGCTCCCGTGGCTCCGGCCACTCCATCAGACCCCGCGGGCCCTGTAGCCCCGGTAGCTCCCACCGGCCCCGCAGGTCCGGTGGGCCCCATAGCCCCGTTGGTTCCCGGAGCTCCCGTTGGCCCGGTGGGTCCCATGGCCCCGTTGGTTCCGTTTATCCCGTCGGCCCCGGCCGGTCCAGTCGGCCCGGTGGGCCCCATGGCTCCGTTTCGCCCGGGCAAACCGGCAGGCCCCGTGGCTCCGGTAGCTCCAGTCGGCCCGGTGGGTCCCACATATCCCTGAGGTCCCATGGCTCCCGTGGGTCCGGGTCGTCCCTGGGGCCCGGCCGGTCCGGTTGGCCCGGGTCGTCCCTGGGGTCCGGCAGGTCCCGTAGGTCCGGGACACCCTCTCGGCCCCATGGGTCCGGGTCTGCCCTGAGGCCCTCCGGGTCCCACAGGTCCGGCCGGGCCGCGTCCGCAGCAGCGGGGGCAGCAGCGGGACCCGCCGGGGCAGCAGCAGTCCGGCTGTGGGAGATTGAGATTGTCAGATGAATTTATGCGGTTGAAATTGCAGTTGTACATGACCAAGTCTCCTTATTCCGCATTCACCATATGACCCGCGCCGTAGGGCAGAGTGGTATCCCGTGAATGCTCATATACAGTACCATATGAGGGAAATAGGGATTTTGTGAGGGCAGCCGGTCAGAGTGAAAACAGAAACCGCGCGTTTAAAATTGACTGCACTGTGAAATGAGTCTATAATGAAGCTAATTCATATTGGTTTGACCGGTCTGCGCCGTGGCCGGTCCGGCAGCAGGAAAACGCGGACCGTCGGGCAGACGTCCCATTGCGCCAATTCTGAAACATCATATCCCGTGGATGGAAATGAGGGCTTTATGGAATTCAACAGTGAGAGCAGAGATACCAGAATCTACATTGTGGACGATCATTACCGGATCGTCTACTTTAATCATGCGCTCGGGGAGGTGTTTCCCTCCCTCAAAATGGGTGAGCTGTGCTACCGGGCGCTCTGCGGGGAGTCCGCCCCCTGTTCCGACTGTCCCCTGGGCCAGGAGGACGGCAGCGACAGCATTTTTTACAATCAGCTGGTGGACCAGTGGGTGGAGGTCAATACCGGCCGGATCGATTGGCCCGGCGAGGGCCGCTGCCATGCTGTTTTCGCCCGCAAAATACAGGAGGGCAACCGGAATCTGTTTTTCAACCTGACCAGCACCTCCGCCTATGATGTGCTGTTTGAGCTGAATCTGACCCGCGATATTTTCAAGATTCTCTACCAGGTGGAGGGGAAATACGATCTTCCGGCCTGTGTTGGACGGCTGGCCGCGGGGGTGGAGGCTGCGGCGCAGACGCTGGTTCACCCGGATGACCGGGAAGTGTTCCGGAAGTTCTGGAGCCTGGACAGCCTGCCGTCCCGCCTGGCGGCAGAACCCAACAACACGCTCAAAGGGCAGTTCCGGGGCAAGCGGGCGGACGGTTCCTACTGCTGGGGAGTCCATACCCTGGTTCCGGTGCGCCATGGGGCGAACGGCGACAAGATTGTCATGTGTTTCATACAGGATATCGATGAGCAGAAACGGCGCGAGCTGGAATTGCGCCGGAATTCCCATTTACAGGATACGAACGTGGATCCCCTGACCGGCGTGTACCGGCGGGCCGTCTTTTTCCGGGAGGCGGAGGCGTTTTTAAAACAGGCGGGGCCGGAGCCCTATTGTCTCATGGCTGCGGACATCGAACATTTCAAGCTGTTTAACGAGTGGTACGGGCAGGAAGCCGGGGACAGCTTTCTGGTGAAGATCGGAGCCTGTCTCCGGGAGGAACAACAGGCCAGCGGCGGAGTAGCCGGATATATGGGCGGAGATGATTTTGGGATCATTCTGCCGGACCGCCCGGAGGTACTGGAACGCCTTCAGGACAAGATGATCCGCTATGCCAAGGTGCGGGGAGGCAACGCCGGTTTCCAGCCTGCCTTTGGCATTTATCCCATTGTGGACCGGAGCATATCGGTCAGCACAATGTACGACCGGGCCGTGATCGCGCTGGGGGAGATGAAGGGAAACTATGCCCACCGGTCCTGTCGCTACGATTCGCGGATGAAGCGGAAGATGGAAGAGAACCACATGCTCCTGTCCGAGGTGCAGCGGGCCCTGGAGCGGGATGAGTTCACATTTTACGCCCAGCCCAAGTGCAATATGGCCACGGGGAAAATCATCGGCCTGGAATCCCTGGTGCGCTGGAACCACCCGGAGCGCGGGCTGATCGGGCCAGGGGATTTCATTCCATTATTGGAAGAAAATGGGTTTGTCTCCAACCTGGACCGGTACATTTGGGACAAGGTCTGTTTCCATCTGAAAAGATGGATTGAAAATGGACACCGCCCGATACCGATTTCGGTCAACGTCTCGCGGGTGGACGTGTACACTCTGGACGTGGTGAAAGAGCTGAAGGAACTGACGGACCGGTACGGCCTGGATGCGCGGCTGCTGGAGGTGGAGATCACGGAGAGCGCCTACGCCGAGGACACGACGGCGGTGACCGCTGTGGTGGAGGGGCTCAGAACTGCGGGCTTTACCGTGCTCATGGACGATTTCGGCAGCGGCTATTCCTCCCTGAACATGTTAAAGGACGTCAATGTGGACGTGCTCAAAATCGACATGAAGTTCCTGGACATGGACGAGCAGAGCGTTGGCAAGGGCGTGGGAATCCTGGAGGCTATCACCAATATGGCCCGCCTCATGGGGCTGCGCCTGATCGCGGAGGGCGTGGAAACCCGGGAGCAGGTGGATTTCCTGTTGAACATCGGCTGCATTTACGGGCAGGGGTATTATTTTTACCGCCCCATGCCCATTGAAGATTTGGAGGCGCGGCTGGCGGACGAGCGGAATGTGGATTTCCGCGGGCTGACGGCTCCCGGGGTGGAGCGCATCAGCCTGGACGAGCTCCTGCGCGGCGGCGTGGCCAGCGATATTCTGATCAACAATATTTTGGGCGGCGTGGCCTTCTACGACGTGTGCGGCGATCAGATGGAGCTCACCCGGGCCAATGAACAGTATTACAAGGTGACGCGGACCAATCCCGTGGATCTGGAGGAATACCGGAAAACGATTCTGGAAGGGATTTACGAGGAGGACCGCCCGGTGGCGGTGGACATTTTCCGGCGCGCGCGGCTGGACCCGCTAAACGGAGCGGAGGGGGACATACGCCGTCTCTGCAAGGAAGAGGGCACCATCTGGATGCATCTGCGGGCGTTCTTTCTGCGGGAGCAGGGAGGGCACCAGATGTTCTACGGAGCGGTCAGCGACGTGACGGAACAGAAGCGCAGGGAGCAAAAGTTGGAAGCCTCCCAGCGGGCGCTGGCATCGGCGGTCCGCACCGCGGAAAACGACGAGGGTTTCAAGGCGCTGACCGAGGACAACCGCCGCGCCGCCGCGGCCATTTTCGCCCAAATGACGCCGGGCGGTTTGATCGGCGGGTACTGCGAGGAAGGGTTTCCGCTGTATTTTGCCAACCAGGAGATGGTGGGCCTTCTGGGATACCAGTCCTTCGGGGAATTCTCGGAGGCGATCCGGGGACGGGTGATCAACACCATCCACCCCGACGACCGGCTGCGTGTGGTGGAGGACATCGGCGACCTGACCGAGCCGGGTACGGAATACATAACCACCTACCGCATGATGAAAAAGAACGGCGGCTGGTTCTGGGCGCTGGACAAGGGGAAGGTGATCCGGACCGAGGACGGACGCCCTGCGATTATCAGCGCCTGCGCGGATATATCCGAGTCCATGGCGGCGCAGAGGGTGCTGGCGGAACACAACCGGGTGATCATCCGGCAGAACCAGGAGCTGCATTTCCTGAACAACGAGACGCCGGGCGGTTATCACTGCTGTGAAAATGACCGCGGCCTCACCTTTATGTACATCAGCAACCGTTTTCTGGAAATTCTGGGCTGGAGCGCGGAACAGATCCGGGCGCGGTTTGACAATAAAATGATGAACATGATCCACCCGGGCGACCGGGAGCGGGTGAGGGAAGCTGCGGGCCGGCTGGAGACGGGGGGCGGGACCGCGGATTTGGAATACCGGATCATGGGAGCGGACGGTTATATCTGGGTCACGGACCAGAGCCGGTACGCCCGGGAGGACATCCGGGGATTGGTGCACGGCGTGGTGCTGGACATCACCGGCCTCAAACAAAAGGAGCACGAGCTGTGGGTGGCAGGCAAGCGCACGGAGAGCATCCTCAAACAGGCGGGGCTCAACTGCTGGGACTGGGATTTTGAGAGAAATACGCTGATTCTGACCAATGTGGTGCAGAACGTGGAGCTGACCGCCACCTACGGACCGTTTTGCAGTGGAATGGTGACGGTGATGGATTTCCCGGAACGGATTTTTGAGAACTTCTGCCTGCAGGAATCGGGCCGGGAGCGGTACCGCAGGTTTACAGAGGAAGTGAAAAACGGGAAAAACCGCGAGAGCCATACCTGTGAGGTCCCGGTCCGCGTCCGCGGCGGGAAAACGGTCTGGGTCCGGGTGGGCTGCGAGACGATCCGGGACGAGGAGGGCAGACCCGTCCGGGCGGTTGGGTATTACACGGACGTCACAAAACAGAAAAATGAGGCCCTGTGCCGGGAGGAACAGCTGAAAACCCTGGAACTTCTGCGCAGCCAGGCGACCTATGATTTCCAGGCGAATCTGACCAGAGACATGATTTTAAACGGCGAAGGGCGGGAGAAATGGATGGGGGAGGCTGGTATACCGGACACAAGCTATACCGAGGCCGTCGCCTATCTGAACAACAATCTGGTGACCCCTGAGTTCCAGGCCGCCGTGGCCAAGTTTATGGACCGCGAACGGCTGATGGGGCTGTACCGGGCGGGGATTTACACGGACAGCCTGGAATACCGCCGGATTTACAAGAACCAGGTGCGGTGGATGAAGGCGGTCATGTACCTGATGCAGATCGGGGACCGGCCGGATGTGTATTCCTGTATTTTTGTCATGGACATCGACGAGCAGAAGAGCCAGGAGCTGAAGCTGAGAAAGCTGGCGGCCACGGATTCCCTCACCGGGCTTTACAACCGGCAGAGCGGAGTGGCGCGCATCCGCGAGTATCTGTGCAGTATGGAGGAGGATGAGACGGCGGCGTTAATCATGCTGGATCTGGACGACTTCAAGGTGGCAAACGACGTGTTCGGCCACGCCTGCGGGGATCAGATCATCGCAGAGAACGCCGCAAAGCTGAAACGGCTTTTCCGGGAAAAGGACGTGGTGTGCCGCATCGGCGGCGACGAGTTCCTGGTTCTGTGCAAACAGATTCGGCAGGAGGACGCGGACCGGAAGATGGACTTTATCGTCCGCTCCATGAAAAGCATCTGCCGCCACGGCGACCGGGAGATTCTGTTCTCCGTGTCCGTGGGTTACGCCATGACGCCGGACCAGGGGACTGATTTTGACGAGCTGTACCGGAAAGCAGACATCGCGCTGTTTGCGGCAAAGATGGACGGTAAGGGACGGTACAAGTTCTATGAACCGTCCATGAAGGCGGTTCGATATGAATTGGCGGACAGGGATTAACCTGCCCGCCATTTAAATGGGAGAAGCAGCTGCCTGGGACCGGCGGAGTGAGGCGGACTTCAACCAACGCCGGATTACAGGTCCAGCTTCAGATCGCCGGGTTTGATCCAGCCGATTTTGCGGAGGATTTCGCCGAAGATAAAGGTCAGCACCGCGGGGAGCACGAAGCAGACCATCAGGATTCCAAGCCACATGTTGGCGCCGCCGCCCATGGCGGTGAACACGCCGATGGGGCCCACCAGGCCGCAGGTGCCCATGCCGGAGCCGGTGGGGATGTTCTCCATCCGGAACACCATGGTGGCGATGGGGCCGGTGATCATGGAAGCCAGCGTGGGCGGGATCCAGATGCGGGGATTGAGCACAATGTTGCCCATCTGCAGCATGCTGGTGCCCAGGCCCTGGGCCATCAGCCCGCCGATGCGGTTTTCGCGGTAACTCATGACTGCAAAGCCGATCATCTGCGCGCAGCAGCCGGCGGTGGCCGCGCCGCCCGCCAGGCCGTCCAGGGAGAGGGCGATGCAGATGGCCGCGCTGCTGATGGGAAGGGTCAGGGCCACTCCGATCAGAGCGGATACCAGAATTCCCATAAAGAAGGGCTGCATCTCAGTGGCGGTTTTCACCACTGTGCCGAACCAGTCCATGAACCGGGCCACGGTGGGGCCGACGCACTGCGCCGTCAGCACGCCGAAAATGATGGTGACTCCGGGCGTGACCACGATGTCCAGCCGCGTTTCCTTGGACACCAGCTTGCCCAGCTCGGTAGCCACCACCGTAGCCACCAGCGCGCCCACCGGTCCGCCCAGGGTGTTGCCCGCGATGCCCACCGTTGCGGCGGAGAAGAGCACCAGCTGGGGCGCTTTTAAGGCGTGGGCGATGGCCACTCCCAGAGCCGCGCCCGTGGCGCTCTTGGCGTACTGGGCGATCACATTGAAGCTTTCGATATGTAGCTGCTGCCCCAGAGTGTCGAAGATGGTTCCAATGAGCAGCGAGGCGAAAAGTCCGAAGGCCATAGCGCCCAGAGCGTCGATGAAATAGGCCTGAACGGTGAAGTTCACGTTCTTCTTTTTGAGGAATTCCTTGAAATTTGACATGATGTTACGCTCCCTTTAGATTTATTTTCGAAGAATTTTTCGTAATTGTTAGGGATTTTACCATAGTTTTAGAAAAAAGCAAGGTTTTTGTAAAAATTCACCTGATATTGATAAAAAATTAACAATATCAAGGGCGCTGGCGCAGACCGGACCGTGGGCAAAGAGCGCCCGCGGGTGAAGAGCGGGAGCGCCGCCGCGGGCCGCCTTGCATTTTAAACGCCCGTAGTATATAATGGGAAAAATAATGGAACGCTGTTTTCAGGAAGGATGAGACTGCCAAAGGATGGAGTTTGAACTATTGTATATGATCCAGAAGCTGCATACGCCGTTTCTGGATGAGGTTATGAAAGGAATTACGTTTCTGGGGGAGAGCGGATGGTTCTGGATACTGGTGGCCGTCCTGTTATTCTGCCAAAAACGGACCAGAAAGATCGGCCTGGCGGTGGCGCTCTCCCTGGCGGTGGGGCTGCTGCTGGGAAATATAATTCTAAAGCCGTTGATCGCCAGGCAGCGGCCCTGCTGGCTGGACGGGTCCATTCCCCTGCTGATCGCCAGTCCGAGGGATTTTTCGTTTCCGTCCGGACACACGTTGGCCAGCTTTGAGGGGGCGGTGAGCATTTTCCTGTACTGCAGGGACTGGGGGCTGTGGGCCCTGGCTCTGGCGGTGCTGATCGCGTTCTCGCGGCTGTATCTGTTTGTGCATTTCCCCACAGATGTTTTGGCGGGGGCCGTGTTGGGAACGGCAATCGCCCTGGGCGTGCACCGGCTGCTTAAGCGGACGGAAAAGCGCCGGAAAAATCAGGAAGAGGTGAGAACATGATTGAGCGCGCACCGGGAATTTTCGAGGTGGAGCTGCACAGCGGGCAGCTGAGCATCAGCGAGATTAAAATATTTATTGTCAAGGGAACGGAAGGCGGACGGAGCCTGATGGTGGACGCGGGCTTCCGCAACAAGGACTGCCTGCGGGTCATGGAGGGAGTGCTTGAGGAGCTGGGGATCCGTTACGACCAGCTGGACATTTTTCTGACCCACAAGCACCACGACCACTGCGGGCTGGCCAGCGTGTACGCGGAGCGGGGAGCCAGGCTGTTTTTGAACCGCCTGGAGGACCGGCACTGCTACGACTGCCTGTACTACAGCCACAGCCACGGGGCCGCGGAGGATCAGCCCCAGGTGCTGCGCAGCGTGGGCGTAACCCCGCAGGACACGCCCGAGGTCTGGGAGATGTTTATGGAGATCAACCGGCGGGCGGAGGGAGAAAAGGGCTGGGAGTTCGACATCCCGGGCTTCTACTACACCCCGGCGTCGGCGGGAGATGTGTTCTGTTACGGGAATTACCGGTTTGAGGCGGTGGAGCTCTCCGGCCACACTTACGGCCAGCTTGGGCTGTATGACGCGGACCAGAAGGTGCTGTTTATCGCGGACCAGGTGATCAACGGGATCGTGCCCATCGTGGGGACCAGCTACCCGGACGAGGGGCTATTGGCCCGGTATTTTAAGTCCCTGGAATATATCAAGCACCACTATGCGGACTGCCTGGTGCTGCCGGCCCACAACGGCCCGGTGACGGATCTGGCGGGCACGGTGAACCGGATTGTGTTCTCCTACCTGGACAAGGCGGATATGATCCGCAGCATCCTGGTCCACGGCCGCAGGGCCATGACCACCCAGGAGGTGGCGCGTCTGGCCTACGGCATGGAGCGCGTGCCCGCGGACCAGGCCCAGTTCATCAAGCTGAAAATGGTGATCTCCAAGACGTTCTCCTGCCTGGAATACCTCTACGAGGAGGACTTCGCGCTGCGGACGGAGCGGGACGGGGTGTTTTATTGGGAGGCGCCGTAAAAGGCGGAGGCGTTTCCGTTCAGACGGCCTATCTTTCGGAACAGAAATTTCACTTGCATATTTTTCAATATCGTGTATAGTTATAGTCAGGCGAAGGGCGGACCTCTCCCGGTCCGCCTTTGTCAAAATTAAATATGGAAATGCAGAGTAGGTTTATGCGCGTTAAGTGCCGGCTGAACAGGGAGTTGTCAGCTGGACGAAAAGGGAATCATCCCTTGCGGTGCGTAGGCCGCATCCCGCTGCAACAGGGATAGTGTATCATTATCTCCTATTGTAGTACGAGAGGTCTGCAAAGGAGGTAATTTTTTTATGAAGAAATTAGCAACTTTGTTCACCCGATCCCTACAGGAATTCAAGCAGGTAAAAACCGTCACGGTGTGCGCCATGCTGGGGGCCGTCGCGTTGGTGCTGGGCAGTCTTTCCGTGGAAATCATCCCCTCGGTGCGGATTGGATTTTCCGGAATCCCCAATGAATTTGTGGCCTGGCTGTTCGGCCCGGTGGTAGGGCCGCTGTTCAACGGCACCATGGATATCCTGAAATACCTGGCCAAACCCACCAACGCCTATTTCCCGGGGCTGACCATGGTCACCATGCTGGCCGGGTGTATTTACGGCTGCTTCTTCTACGGCCGCCCCATGCGCCTGTGGCGGGTATTGGTGGCAAAATTCACGGTCGCGCTGATCTGTAATGTGATCCTCAACACCTTTTGCCTGTCCATTCTTCTGGGCAAGGGATTCTGGCTGCTGCTTCCGCCCAGAATTCTGCGCAACGTGATCATGTGGCCCATCGATTCCCTGATATTTTTTTATCTGGCCAAATTCATGGAAACAGCGGGCGTGCTGCGGCAATTTGGCTTAAAGCCCGCCCTGGAAAAGGGGCCGAAAACCGGCGGGAAGCGTTAAAAAGCTGACGGGCTGTTCCTCAAAAAGTGCAGAAAAATGGGGCTTTGCGTGTTGCAGGGCCCCTGTCTGCGTGCTATGATGCGACTGAACAAAAATGAAATAGTCAGAAGCTCATAGAGGAGGAAAAACGAACATGGCAGTACATGTAATTGACGAGGCAAACCGCTGCCTCCAGTGCAAAAAACCAATGTGCCAGCAGGGGTGCCCCATCCACACGCCCATACCGGCGATCATCAAAGCGATGCGGGAGGGACGTCTGGAGGAGGCGGGAAAAATCGCCTTTGAGAACAACCCCATGTCCCTGGTCTGCTCCCTGGTCTGCAACCACGAGCGCCAGTGCGAGGGCCACTGCGTTTTAGGCCGCAAAGGCCAGCCCATCCACGTGAGCAGCATTGAAAACTATATATCCGACACCTGCTTCGAGCGCATCGACGTGCACTGCGCTCCGAAAAACGGGAAAAAGGTCGCCGTGATCGGCGCAGGGCCCGCGGGAATCACCATCGCCATCCTTCTGACCAAGAAGGGCTACAGCGTGACCATTTTCGACTCCCGGGACAAGATCGGCGGCGTGCTCCAGTACGGAATCCCGGAATTCCGTCTGCCCAAGACCATCCTGGAGCGCTACAAGAAAAAGCTGCGCGCCATGGGCATCAAAATCCGCCCCAACACCACCATCGGCGGGGCCCTGGAGATCAAGGACCTGTTCCGGGACGGCTACCAGAGCATTTTCATCGGCACCGGCGTGTGGCGGCCCAAGAAGCTGGGCATAAAGGGCGAATCCCTGGGGAACGTGCACTTCGCCATCGACTACCTTGCCAACCCCGACGCCTACGAGCTGGGGGACACGGTGGCCGTAATCGGCGTGGGCAACTCGGCCATGGACGTAGCCAGAACGGTGATCCGCCACGGCTCCCGGGACGTGACACTTTACGCCCGGGGCACCCGCTCCGACGCCAGCCTCCACGAAACCCAGTACGCCATGCTGGACGGAGCCAAATTTGAATTCGGCAAACAGATCATTGAAATCAACGACGACGGCCCGGTATTCCGAAGCATTTACAGCGATGAAAATGGAAATATCACCGGTTATGAGGAGAACACCGAGCAGGTACATGCGGACTCCGTGATCATTTCCATCAGCCAGGGCCCCAAGAGCAAGCTTGTGAACACCACGGAAGGTTTAAAAGCCACCGAAAACGGCCTTCTGGAGACAAATGAATACGGCGAGACCACGGTGGAAGGCATCTTTGCCTCCGGGGACGTGGTTTTGGGCGCCAAGACGGTGGTGGAGGCGGTGGCCTACTCCAAGATCGTGGCCGACGCCATGGACCGTTACATGCAGAAAAAGGAGAGCAGAACAGATGAAGATTAATGCAGGAATGCGCTGCCACGACATTTGCCCGAAAATGGAGCTGGAGGAGCTTTTCAGCCAGGTAAAGGCCGCGGGTGTCACCCAGATCCAGCTGGCAATGTCCAAATCCATTTCCAACTACGACTTTACTCCCGGCCACTACAGCGCGGGCTTCGCCCGCCACATCCGTTCTCTGCTGGAGGAAAACGGAATCCACGTAGCGGTGCTGGGCTGCTACATCAACCCGGTGAACCCCATCGAATCCCAGCGGCAGGCAGAGGTAGCCCGTTTCATCGAGCACTTAAAATACGCCCGCGTAATCGGAGCGGACATGGTAGGCACCGAGACCGGCCGCCTGGACCCGGACATGGCCGTCACACCCGAGACCTACACGGAAGAAGCCTACCAGCTCCTGTTAAAGAGCATGAGAGAGATCGTATCCGCCGCGGAGAAGCTGGGCGTGATCGTGGGCGTGGAGGGCGTATTCGACCACACGCTGTACAGTCCGGCGCGGATGAAGCGTTTCCTGGAGGACATCGACTCCCCCAACGTGGAGGTAATCCTGGACGCCGTCAACCTGATCGGCCCCGACTCCGTCTCCCCTGAGTCCCAGCGCCGGGCCGTAGAGAAAGCCTTCGCCTACTACGGCGACCGCATCGGAGCCCTCCACATGAAAGACTTCGTCTACGAGAACGGAATCCAACAGTTCCGGCATGTAGGGGAAGGCGACTTCTGTTTCGAGCCGCTCCTCAAACTGGTCAAACAGAACAAACCCCATATTGCGATGCTACTGGAAAACTCCAGCCGGGAGCGGTATCATGGGGATGTGGACTATCTGCAAAGCATTTTTACGGGGGTGGACTGAAAGGGACGGCCATGGCGGGGGAGGGGGTCGGGGACGAGTTCCGGGAAGTCATGTTGCTAAGGTCCCGACAGCACAAAAGAAGGGGTA
>NZ_CABJCG010000013.1 GCF_902364025.1 Enterocloster lavalensis | reverse complement strand
TTTTCTTCCGTTGGCGCCTGATAGATTGTTTTAAGATCCGCACAGAAGGGCTTCCTGTCTTTGTCTGACACATATTTCATGGTGTTACGCACCTGATGCACGATGCAGCGTTGATATTCCGTCTTTGGATACGCTGCGGTGATTGCTTCCTTGATTCCGCTGAGCCCATCGGCACAGAGAATCAGGATATCCCTCACTCCCCGGTTTTTTAAGCCATTTAGTACAGACAGCCAGTATTTAGAACTTTCGTTTTCGCCGACTTCGATGGTCAGGACCTCCTTGCGCCCATCCTGATTGATACCAAGAATTACATAGGCCGCAAGCTTGCGGATCACCCCATTATCACGGACCGAGTAATGGATAGCATCGATATAGAGTACCGGATATACCTCGGAAAGCGGGCGGTTCTGCCAGTCTTCAATCTGCGGCATGATTTTATCGGTCACATCCGAAATGAACCCTTCGGATGCCTCAAAACCATAAATATCCTCCAGCGTATCAGAAATCTGCCTTGTAGTCATACCTTTGGCATACATGGAAATGATCTTCTGGTCGATATCGGAGATATCTTTCTGGCGTTTTTTGACCACCTGCGGCTCGAACGTGGATTTACGGTCCTGGGGGACTCGAATGTCCATACTGCCATAGCTGCTATTGATGCGCTTAGGCTTATAACCATTACGGTAATCATCCGTGTCCGAACGTTCTGATTTTTCATAGCTCAGGTGCTCATCCATCTCTGCTTCCATCATTTCTTTGATTGTGCCGCCAAGCAGATCCTTGAGAGCATCCTGAATATCCTCTGCGGACTGGATGTCATACTCCTGAAGGAGCTGCTGGATAATGTTCCTTTTCCCATCTGTCATTTGTACTTTGTGTACGGGTTTCTTTTCTCTTGCCATAATAAAAGGCCTCCTATGATTTTTATTTTACCATAGAAGACCTTATAAAACCTTAGTTACAGAAAAACTTTCACATACTCGAAAAATAAGGAGAAAATCATTTTCGATCGACTCCCCCAAACAAATAGCTTCCAGTCCGCTCATTCTGGATTTTTCTATGTAGTTTATTTAGATTGTGCCCCATACTCAACAGGGGAATCTCCAGTTTTACCTTCTTCTTACCCCGCAGCAGGAATCGTTGGAAACCATAGTCATTTTTCAAAACCCCGAAGGCTCCCTCTACCTGGATCGAGCGATTCGTCCGGTATTTAATTCCCTTCTCGCTTTGTATGTTTCGATACGACTCCTCACGCTTCTCCAAAAAGCTTTTGGACACATACAGACGTTTGTTCCCTTTCGCTTTGGTACATTTTTCTTTGTAGGGGCAGCCAGTGCAGTCCTCACATTCGTATACCGTCACCTCAGACTCATACCCACTTTTGCTGCGCTGCTTTTTCAGGTAGATCACCCGCAGTTCCTTTCCGGCATGACAGATATAGGTATCAGACTCCTGGTCGTAACCCATGTTTTCCCGTTTACTGATATCCTGTTTAAAACTCCTCTTTTTCAATTTTTCATAGATTTGAGGTTTGATGTATGGCTGCTGCCCCTCCTCCCGCAGATAGCTGTACCCCTCCTCACTTTCATATCCCGAATCAGCTGTAACACTCGGATAGCTAAACCCCAGTTTTTCTTTCATCTGCTTTAAAAATGGCACCAGTGTCCATACATCGTTCCGATCCTGAAATATATCGACCGCCACAATGTATTCACTGTCCACTCCGACCTGTACGTTATACCCCGGTTTTAACTGGGCGTTGCGCATGTGGTCATCTTTCATATGCATAAACGTTGCATCCGGGTCTGTCTTGCAGTAGTTGTTCTTTCCCTGGAAGCTGGCTGTATGCCAGTCATAAGTGGTCTGACGCTCCAGGTACCTTTGGAACACCTCCAGATACCGCTGCTCGATGGATTTGCGTTTTCCGCGGCCGTGAACGAACTCTATGTTCCGCTCCCTGCATATCTCCTCCAGAAAACGACAGATTTTCCGGAGGTCCTGTACCCGGTATTCGGTTCCTACATCGAAAGACTGGATAAACTTCTGATTTACAAGCCTCACCGCCTCCTGAATTTTAATGAACATTTTTTCTTCCCATTTCCCAACGGATTTTTTCCATACGAACGTGTATTTATTGGCGCAGGCTTCTAATTTCGTCCCGTCAAGAAAGACGGTTTCTTTGGAAAGTTCACCTGCCCGTTCCAGACGGTGTACCATCTAATAAAAGAGGTCCTCACATGCCTCCTCCAGAAAGCCGGAACGGAACCGGGCAATGGTGCTGTGATCCGGCGCTTTTTGTCCAGCTAACAACCACATGAAGTTGATGTCCCGTTTGCAGGCGGTTTCAATTTTTCTTAATGAATAAATGTTTTGGGAATAGGCATAGGTCAGGATCTTAAACATGGTCTTTGGGTCCACTGCCGGATTTCTGCCTTTGGCAGAGTAAGCCTGATAAAGCTTTGTGTAGTCTAAATCCTCCAATTCGTGGCTCAGCAGTCGGACAGAATCATCGTTTGGAACCAGCCCTTCCAAACTTAATGGCAAAACCAGTTGATAAGTGCGGCCAAGTTCGGGATAATCTTTAATAGTATAATTATTTAATCGCATACTTAATTATACCACGGATGGCGGACTCATCGGAGCCCGCTTTTCTGTTTTTATGCAGAAAAGGAGCTGTTCACCAGTGTTTTCAGGACAGCCCCTTTCCGAGACGTGCGGCCGGAATGTCTCCTCAATCCGCTATCTGTATTTTCTCCATGCCCCTGGATTTCCCTAGTCGCCCATGGTATGATAAAGCATGTATTGATTTACGCCACAAACCGGTACATCAACACGTAGTGGCACAGGCTTCCGCCCATGACGAACAGGTGGAAGATCTCGTGGGAGCCGAAATACTTATGCTTGGAGTTGAAGAACGGCAGCTTCAGGGCATAGATGACTCCGCCCACGGTGTAGATGATGCCGCCCGCCAGAAGCCAGGCGAAGCCGGCCGGAGACAGGGAGCTGACGATCTTGGTGAACGCCAGGATGCACACCCAGCCCATAGCGATGTAAATCAGGGAAGAGAACCACTTGGGGCAGGTAATCCAGCAGGCGTTGATGATGATGCCCACAATGGCAATGCCCCAGACCAGACCCAGCAGGATCCAGCCGGTCTTGTCGCCCAGCACGATCATGCATACCGGAGTGTAGGTGCCGGCGATGAGGATGAAGATCATCATATGGTCCAGTTTGCGCAGAAGCTGGTTGACTTTGGGTGAGATATCCAGGCTGTGATAAATGGTGCTGGCGGCGTAAAGGCCGATCATACTCAGGATAAAGATCATGAGCGAGATAAAATGCACGTGGTCCGGTTCGCGGGCCGCTTTCAGCAGCAGGGGAGCGGTGGCGCAGATGGCTAACACCATGGCGATGAAATGGGTGATCGCGCTGCCCGGGTCCTTGATCCGGCTTACGCCCTGTTTGATGTGTGTCTTCATAAAAATCAACCTCCCTGTCTTAATGTCGATTCTCTGTCACCAGAGGGAAAATATCAATAACTTTGATATGTAGTAATGGAAACTATGTTGTCTTATATTTTATACTATACACCAGCCGGGAAAATTATGCAAGACTTTTGAAAAAATACTTTTACAATCAAAGTATTTTTCATATCAGTTCGGACGACGGGAAGATTGGTGCCGCAAGGCACGCCAAGTGTGCATGTAAACACTCTCCGGAACCAATTTTCGCGTCGGATGGACATCCGAAGCAGCCTGACCGGTGTTTTCGGTCAGAAAGACAGACCGTCGGAGTGTTTACAAGTATTTGTACCGAAAACGAAGGAGGAACGATGATTACCGTATTATATGAAGATTCTGATGTGATTGTTGTGGAAAAGCCGGCGGGAATGGAATCTCAGTCCGCCCGGGGCTTTGAGCCGGATATGGTGAGCCGGATTCGCACACATATCCACAAGTTATCACCAACCCCTTCCCCAAAATCCACAAACCATCCACCATATGTGGGAGTTATCCACAGATTGGACAAGCCGGTCCGCGGCGTGATGGTTTATGCCAAAAACCAAAAATCCGCCGCAAACTTAAGCGCTCAGATTCAAGAGGGAAAAATGCGGAAAATTTATGCCGCCGTGGTTTGTGGAAAACCTGTGGATAACCAGGGGGCCTATGTGGATTATCTGTTGAAAAATCAGGGAAATAGCGGTTCTGAAATTGTGGATAACTCTGTGGACGGCGCGAAGCGGGCGGAGCTTACTTACCGGGTTTTGAGCACGGTAAAAGCGGGGAGATGGATGGCGGAAAATCCGGAAATGGAGCTGTCTCTGCTGGATATAGAGTTAATGACCGGCCGCTACCACCAGATACGGGTCCAGATGGCCGGACATGGAACGCCGCTGTTTGGGGATAACCGGTATGGAAATTCGCTGGTCAGTGGAAAACGTGCAGGAGCCGGGGAATGTGGATTTGGCGAGGACCAGGGGAAAGCCCCTGAAAATGGTGCTGGCGGGAACCGTATGGATCCCGGGACTGCCGGGAGCTGCATGAAGTACAGAGTCGGCGGGCCTGGAGCGGTTCGCGGGCCCAGGCAGCCGCTGGCCCTGTGCGCCAGGAAGCTGACCTTTTTCCATCCGTCCACCGGCCGGGAGATAACCTGTGAGATAAAGCCCTCAGGCGGGGCCTTCGGGCTTTTTGATCAGAATTTATTTGGATAAAAGCGGTTATGACAGGCGCAGGGCCCATTCGCGGCAATCCCACACCGTGGTGGCCAGGCCGCTGTAAAACTCCGGCTCATGACAGATGAGTAGGATGCTCCCCTTGTATTCCTTCAAAGCGCGCTTTAATTCCTCCTTGGCAACCACGTCCAGATGGTTAGTGGGCTCATCCAGGAGAAGCACGTTGGTTTCCCGGTTGATCAGCTTGCACAGGCGCACCTTGGCCTGTTCGCCGCCGCTGAGCACCCGCACCTGGCTCTCGATGTGATCCGTGGTCAGACCGCATTTTGCCAGAGCGGAGCGCACCTGGTACTGGGTGTAGGCGGGAAATTCCTTCCAGATTTCCTCGATGCAGGTGGTGGTGTTGCCGGGGGCCATTTCCTGTTCAAAGTAGCCGATGGACAGGTAATCGCCCAGCTCCACGCTGCCGCTTAAGGAGGGGATCAGACCCAGAATGCTCTTTAACAGGGTGGTCTTGCCGATGCCGTTGGCGCCGGAGAGGACCACCTTTTCCCCGCGCTGCATGGTGAGGTTTAAAGGCCGGGACAATGGCTCGTCGTAGCCGATCACCAGATCCTTTGTCTCAAAGATCAGCTTTCCGGGGGTCCGGGAGGTGAGAAAATGGAACTCCGGCTTGGGTTTCTCCCTGGCCAGCTCGATCACGTCCATCTTATCCAGCTTCTTCTGGCGGGACATGGCCATGTTGCGGGTGGACACCCGGGCCTTGTTGCGGGCCACGAAGTCCTCCAGTTCGGCGATCTCCTGCTGCTGGCGCTTGTAGGCGGCCTCCAGCTGGGATTTTTTCACCGCGTACACCTCCTGGAACTTATCGTAATCCCCCACATAGCGGTCCAGGCGCTGGTTTTCCATGTGATAGATCAGGTTGATCACGCTGTTGAGGAAGGGAATGTCGTGGGAGATCAGGATGAAGGCGTTCTCATATTCCTGAAGGTAGCGCCTCAGCCATTCGATGTGCTGCACGTCCAGATAGTTGGTGGGCTCGTCCAGCAGCAGAATGTCCGGCTTCTCCAACAGCAGCTTGCCCAGCAGCACCTTGGTGCGCTGCCCGCCGCTCAAATCCGTCACGTCCTTTTCCAGGCCGATCTCATTCAGCCCCAGGGCCCGGGCCACTTCCTCCACCTTGGCGTCGATCACGTAGAAGTCGTGGGCCATCAGCAGGTCCTGTATGGTGCCCAGCTCCTCCATCATGGCGTTCATCTCGTCCTCATCCGCCTCACCCATGCGGTCGCAGATCTGGTTCATCTGCTCCTCCATCTCAAACAGGAAGGCGAAGGCGCTCTTTAACACGTCCCGGATGGTCATACCCTTCTCCAGCACCGAATGCTGGTCCAAATAGCCCACGCGCACCCGTTTGGACCACTCCACCTTGCCCTCGTCGGGCTGCAGCTTCCCGGTAATAATGTTCATAAACGTGGATTTGCCCTCCCCGTTTGCCCCCACAAGGCCGATGTGCTCGCCCTTTAAGAGCCGGAAGGACACATCCTGGAAAATGGCCCGGTCCCCGAAGCCGTGGCTTAGATGTTCGACATTTAATATACTCATGATGAAAACTCCTTTATTGTTGTCAAAACGGTAATTTCCGCTTGATTTGGAACGGTTGAATGAATACAGCAGTATTATTCTACATGAGGGACTATGTTCTGACAAGCGGAAATCTTATTTTTTGTGGAAATGTGGGGAGTAATAGTATTTTTTCTTATACTAAATAAAAACGCTCAGAAAGCACGTAAGCGATAAATTTATGGAAGTGAAAATTTACATTTAATATAATTGTATACTGGGTCGATAATCTGTTGAATTTAAATATGGATTACGTTATATTCATAAAATCAGGATTGCGGCGAAGGAAATGAGGGGCAGCTGGCTGAAACTTGATATTAAGGTATATCTGCACGAATGACGGGGAAATGCGCCGGTTTCCGGGAAACTTCAAAGTTCCCACTAAAAAATCTACCTCTTCCCCCTCAACTGTGATATAATCCATAAGTGCGCCCGCGTGGCGCGTGAACATCGAGACAAAATAGTTGCACCGCGTTTAAAGGCGCGCAGAATGGAGATTATGGTAAAAGAATTATGGGAGCAGGTCCAAAATGGACAGGAAGAGAGACAAAATCTCAGTAAAATCAGACAGGTGATCAAGGACAATGGAGAGCGGAGGAAGCTTTCGGCCCTGGTGGAGGGAAAAGAGGACGTCTTGATCGGGCTGCTGCAGTCAGAGGACGCAAAAACCAGGAAAAATGCAGCGCTGCTCATGGGGGATTTGAGAAATCCGCCGTTTTTGGCGCAGCTGTGGAAGGCCTATCAGGAGGAGGATCAGAGGTTTGTCAAAAGCTCCTACCTGTCGGCAATGGAAAATTTTGATTACAGGGAATATCTGGATGCCCTGAAGGCGCGTCTGGCTGAGCTGAAGGATGAAACGGTAACGGAAGAAAATCAGAAACATGTGATGGAAGAATTGCGTAAGCTGTCTTTCCTGATTCTTCATATAGAAGGGGTCTCCGTTCACCGGTTTACCGGGTGGAACGAGGCGTACGATGTCTTTTTGATCACCAACCGGAATTTCCGGGAGCTGACCCGCGATGAGCTGACGGCGCTGGAACCAAGCGCTAAAACGAAGCTGCTGGGGGCCGGTGTGATGGCGAGGGTTGCGAATCTCAACTGGATCCGGGAAATCCGCACCTATCAGGAGCTACTTTTTGTGGTCCGTGGAATGGAGAGCAGTGAAATGGAGCCGGAGCAGATCGCAAAGACCATTGCAGATTCCCCGCTGCTGGCATTTCTGGCAAAAAGCCACGAGGGCAAGGCGCCCTACTATTTCCGTCTGGAGTTAAAGAGCAAAATGGATCTGGGCCAGAAGAGCGTCTTCCTGAAGAAGGTATCCGCCAGGATCGAGGCATTATCTGACCGGAAACTGGTCAATACAACGGAAAATTATGAATTTGAGCTGCGGCTGATAGAGAATAAGCTTGGAAAATGCAATATCATGATCAAGCTGTTTACGCTGAAGGACATGCGGTTTACCTACCGACGGGACGTGATTCCCACCAGCATCCGGCCGGTGAACGCGGCTTTGACCGCAGCGCTTGCCAGGGAATATATGAAAGAGGACGCGCAGGTTCTCGATCCGTTTTGCGGAGTGGGCACCATGCTCATTGAGCGCCACAAGGCGGTCCGGGCGAATACCTCCTACGGGATCGATATTCTGGAAGAGGCGGTTCTGAAGGCGCGGGAAAATGCCGAGGCGGCAAAGCAGGTGATTCACTTTGTGAACCGGGATTTCTTTGAGTTTACCCACGACTACCGGTTCGACGAAGTGATTACGGACATGCCCTTTAAGATGGGGCGGTTGACAGACGACGATGTCCGCGGCATTTATGAGCGGTTTTTCCAAAAACTCCCAGAGCTGCTGAACGACGGCGCTGTGTTGATTTTGTATACGCATAATCATGAGGACGTGGCGAAGCTGACGTTTCGGACAAGCTTCAGTATTCTGAAGGATTACGAAGTGTCGCAAAAAGAAGGGACGCATGTCATGATCCTTCGCTATGCGGAGAAATAATTGCCAGCTTTAAAACGGGAAAGGAAGTTCATGGATCACACAGTCAGAAGCAACATTAAAATCGGGGCAGTGGTAAACGTTGTCCAGAAGCAGGATCAGGGAACCGGGAAATTAACGCAGGGCGTGGTGGCCCGTATTTTGACAAATTCTCCCAATCATCCGCGCGGCATCAAGGTAAAGCTGGAGAGCGGAATTGTCGGGCGTGTTCAGGAGATTATTGGATAAAAATGGCGGGAAAATGGTATCCGCATAAAATGAAACCTCACAGGAGACTCAATGCAATTTAAAGACTTAAATATTATGCCTGAAATTCTCAGGGCATTAAAAAATGAAAACTATAAAATTCCCACCCCCATTCAGGAGGAGGCGATTCCCGTTGTGCTCAGCGGGCGGGATCTGCTGGGCTGCGCCCAGACGGGCACAGGCAAGACGGCTGCATTTGCCATTCCCACGCTGCAAATGCTCAGCGGGGAGGAGACGCCCCGCTGGGAAAAACGGACCATAAAGGCGCTGGTGGTGACGCCTACCAGGGAGCTGGCCATCCAGATTTATGACAGCTTTAACACCTACGGCCAGTTTACCAGCCTGAAAACCTGCGTGGTGTACGGGGGCGTTTCCCAGAAACCGCAGGAGGAGAATTTAAAGCGGGGCGTGGATATCCTGGTGGCGACGCCAGGAAGGCTTTTGGATCTGATGGACCAGAAGATTGTGAATATCGAGAAGATCAGAATTCTGGTGCTGGACGAGGCGGACCGCATGCTGGATATGGGATTTATCCACGACGTCAAGAAAATTATCGCCCGGACGCCGGAGAAGAAGCAGACGCTGTTTTTCTCAGCCACGATGCCCCCGGACATCGCCAAGCTGGCGGCGAAAATTCTGAAAAACCCGGAGAAAATCGAGATCACTCCCGCGGCCACCACGGTGGAGGCCATTGAGCAGTATCTGTATTTTGTGGATAAGGGAAATAAAAAGGATCTGCTGCTTCATATTTTGAAAACAAAAAATCCCGACTCGACGCTGGTATTTACGCGCACAAAGCACGGGGCGGACCGTGTGGTCCGGCAGCTGTCGAAGAGTAATGTGGTCGCCCAGGCGATCCACGGAGACAAATCCCAGGGTGCCAGGCAGAGGGCGCTGAACGATTTTAAGGATAAAAAGCTGCGGGTATTGGTCGCGACGGATATAGCGGCCAGAGGCATCGATATCGACGAGCTGGCCTGCGTGGTCAATTATGATCTGCCGGATGTGCCGGAGACCTATGTGCACCGCATTGGGCGTACGGGCCGGGCCGGGCTGGAGGGAATCGCCATCTCCTTCTGCGATTTCGACGAAAAAGCACAGCTCGCGGACATTGAAAAGCTGATCGGCAAGAAGCTGATCGAGGTGACGGACCACCCGTACCCACTGCAGAATAATTTCCCGTCAGTCAAGGCGACGCAGCCGAAACGGGGCGGTGGAAAGAATGCGGATCAGGCAGGCGCAGCGCAGGGAATAGCGACAAAAAAGAAAGAGAAAAAGGCGGCGCAGGGAACGGTGGGAGCCGAGGCGGGGGCGCCGAAGAAGGCTCCGGCGTCTGATACGCATTTGACAAAGAGAACACGGTCGTTTGCGGGAAGCTTGTCAGAAAAACCGGAAACGGCCGAAGCGAGGCCATCCGGGAAAATCTTGTCGTCCGAGGCAGGTTTGCCGGAAAAATCACAATTAACCGGAGCGCGGACATCGAAGAAATCACGGCTGTCCGAAGCGCCGTTATCGAAGAAAACCTCATCCCAGGGAGCCCGCCGCCAGACGGAAACTTCGATATTGTCAGCGCCGCCCCATAAAACGCCGGCTCCGGCAGCGCGGTCACAGGCGAAGCGGCCGGCGCAGGGAGGCCCCTCATCAAACCGGCCCGTGGCCCAGGGAGCTCAAATGTCGAAGCCGGCCACCACATCAAACCGGCCCGCGGCCCAGGCAGCCCCAACGACGAGACCAGCCCTCTCATCAGACCGGCCCCGGCCCCAGGCAGCCCCAACGTCGAAGCCAGCTCCGCCGCCCCAGCCCACCCCGTCACCCCAGAAACGCCGGAGAAACCCATTCAGCGGCCTGCTGCGGAAACCCGGCGGCGGCTTTCGGTAAAAATTACGCCGTCCCCATTGACAACCCTCATCCCTCGTGCTAAACTATACCAACAATCAAACAACAACCCGTCATGAGGGAGTAGTTAGCATTCAAATATGTGGCAAGTCAACATACTGACCGATGAGCGGTCTGGCTTGTCTTAAATAACGAGACTCATGTATAGCTGATTCCGGCTATACATGGTCTCTTTTTTAGACCCAGTGTAGCAGTTACCGGCTGTACCTGGGTCTTTTTGATTGCAGAAAACGGTAGGAGGAGAGAAACATGGCAAACGCATTTATGGAATGTCCTGAGGAAACGCTGGCCCGCCTGAACACGGACCGGGACAACGGGCTCACGGCCCGGCAGGTTGAGGAGAGCCGGAAGGCAAACGGTGAGAATTCTTTCTCAAAAAGCGAGCAGAAATCGCTATTTTGCCGCATCTGGGAGGCGGCCACCGAGCCCATGCTGATCATGCTGGTGATCGCTGCGGTGATCACCCTGGGAGTCAACGTAGCGCGGTATGTGACCGGCGGGGAGGCGGATTTCCTGGAATGCATCGGAATCTTTGTGGCGATTTCCCTGTCCGTTGTGATCACGGTGGTGATGGAGGGGAGGAGCGCGAAGGCTTTTGAGACTCTGAGCCGGATCGGCGAGGATATTCCGGTCAAGGTGATCCGGGACGGCAAGGTCTGTCTGATCCCAAGGAGGGATGTAGTGCTCGGCGATATTCTCTGTGTTGAGACGGGGGATAAGCTTCCCGCGGACGGACGTCTCCTGGAGAGCCACGAGCTCATGGCGGACGAGTCGGCTCTGACCGGCGAGAGCATGCCGGTCCACAAGGAGGCGGGAATTGTGTTTGACAACCCGGAAACGCCGGTGGCGGAGCGCAGGAACCTGCTCTACTCGGGCTGCTTTATTACCGGGGGAAACGGGAAAATCGCAGTGACCGGCGTGGGAGACCACACGGAGTTCGGAAAGATTGCCAGGGAGCTGGCCTCCGCGGACAGCGGCAGCACGCCGCTCCAGGAGAAAATGGCGGCGCTGGGGAAACGGATCACGGTTCTCGGCTCCGCAGCGGCGGCGGTGGTATTTCTGATCCAGCTGATCATTTTCCTGTCGAACGGCACGGCTTCCCTGGACACGGTGTCCGAGGCGTTTATCACCAGTATCGTGCTGATCGTGGCGGCGGTGCCGGAGGGGCTGCCCACCATCGTGGCGGTGTCCCTGGCCATCAATATTATTAAGATGTCAAAGCAAAATGCACTGGTGCGCAAGATGATCGCCTGCGAGACGGTGGGCTGTATCAACGTGGTCTGTTCGGACAAGACGGGAACGCTGACGCAGAACCGCATGACGGTTACGGATATTTTCAGCCACATGCGGCTGCTGAAGCCGGACCGCCTGAAGAACCACCATCTGCTGGACAATTTTTGCCTGAACAGCACCGCGGATGTGACGTTTGCGGACGGCCAGGTGAAGTTTATCGGAAACCCCACCGAGTGCGCGCTGCTCTTTGCCGCCCGTGAGGCGGGCCGGGATTATGAAGCGGCGCGCCGCCAGACGGAAATTCTTCACGTCTACCCGTTTAGCTCGGAGACCAAGTATATGACCACCGTGGTGAATCGGGAGGGGGAAATTGAGGTTCTGGCAAAGGGAAGCCCGGAACGGATCATGGAGTTGTGCAGCCTGACCGCACAGGAGCGGGAGGAAGCCAGGCAGCAGATCGTGAAATTTCAGGAAAAGGCCTGCCGCGTGATCGGATTTGCCCACAGAAGGACGGAACATGCCGCGGATTACGAGGGCAGCCGTGCTGCGCTGGAAACGGACATGGTGTTCGACGGCTTCACGGCCATCACGGACCCGATCCGGACGGACGTGTACCAGGCGGTGGAACGCTGCCGTCACGCGGGAATTGAGCTGAAAATGCTGACCGGGGACAACCTCATTACCGCCCGGGCCATTGCAGACGAGTTGGGAATCCTGGATGCGGAACACATCGCGGTGGAAGCACGGGAGATCGAGCGCCTGTCGGACGAGGAGCTTCAAAAACGGATTCCGTCCATCCGCGTGATCGCCAGGAGCACACCGTCGGTGAAAATGCGGGTGGTGAACGCCTTAAAATCGCTGGGAAATGTGGTGGCGGTCACCGGGGACGGAATCAACGATGCTCCGGCGCTCAAACACGCGGATGTGGGCATCGCCATGGGCATCACCGGCACCGAGGTATCCAAGGAGGCCAGCGATATTGTGCTGCTGGACGACAGTTTTTCCACCATCGTAAAGGCCATCCAGTGGGGGCGGGGAATTTACGAGAATTTCCAGCGCTTTATCCAGTTCCAGCTCACGGTGAACCTGTCCTCGGTGATCGTGGTGCTGGCCTCCATTCTGGCCGGGTTTGCCGCGCCTTTTACCGCGCTGCAGCTGCTGTGGATTAACATTATCATGGACGGGCCGCCGGCCCTGACGCTGGGGCTGGAACCCATCCGCGGGGATCTGATGAATCAGAGGCCCACGCCCAGGAACGCCAGCATTGTGTCCGGATCCATGTTTTCCCGGATTGCGATCAACGGCGTTTACATGTCCATCGTATTTATGGCGCAGCACAGCCTGAATTTCCTTGGAGGCAGCGAAACGGAGCTGCCCACGGTCCTGTTCACCCTGTTTGTGGTGTTCCAGCTGTTTAACGCGCTGAACAGCAGGGAACTGACGGACGTGAGTATTTTCAAAAATATCGCAAATAACCGCCTGATGTTGGGCGTGTTTGGGGCGACCTTCGGGCTGCAGTTTGTGATTACCCAGTTTGGCGGTATGTTTTTTAACACGGTGCCACTGTCGGCGGCCATGTGGGGAAAGATACTGGCCACCGGGTCCACGGTGGTCCTGCTGTCGGAGGGCGTTAAGATGGTGAAACGGGGAGCCGCCGCGGCGCAGAAAAGCCAGGGCGCGGAGGCTGTCTGCTGACGGAACGTAATTTGCCGCATTGTTTGGCGGAGACGGATCACACACAGGTGGGTCCGCCTCCGCCTTTTCAGTGCGCCCGGCGGGCGCACGTTCTAACGAATGCAATGTGCCGCTGGCGTAGATTATGGGCGATCATTTGAGTGCAATGTGCCGCTGTCGCGGCCTGCGGACGACAGTTTCCCGAGGGAGAAAATGGAAGTGTCCTGTTCATTTTCATCTGGCAATTTGACGGCTGTGGTCCGGCTGTTATCGTAGGTTCTGAAATAATATTCCGGCTGGGACAGATTCATAAACGCGGTATACTGCGTGTAATCCACGGTGCCCCGTTCGGTCAGGACTATGCCTTTGGGGATGCTGACGCCTTCCAGAATGTGGAATCCAGCGTTGACCGTCTCCGGAGTTTTGTCTGTGGGGGAGGCGTGCGTTTTCTGGAACGCGGTCCGCACAAATCGGGACGGAGGCGTGTAGTCCCCGGGGAGCCCCCAGGCCCCTGCGCCCTGGCCAAAGGGAGTCAGATTTACCGGCCCCCAATCCTGACTGCCTGTCTGAGTTGGGGAGAGGTTCAGATAACTCCGCAGGTTGGTCAAATGCCACGGAAAGTCCGGGCTGTTGGTCAGCACGCCGATGGGATTATCCAGGATATGAAGGCCATCGGCTGTTTTTTCAATGACCATGGAATTTCCGCTGGCGTCCGCGATCATCCAGTGCAGGGGCGCCACCGTCCCGGTGATGGAGTCGGCCACGCCCGTGATCCGGACCGTGCGCAGCAAGGCGGCGGCCTGGTCCAGGGAGGCGCAGAGCCCCAGGAGAAACCCGGTAATTTCGGTGGCTGCGATGGGGAACCGGGTGTCCGCGACGTCGTCCGTTTTGTCGGAGTCGTAATCCGCGTACCCTGGAAAATAGAGGGCTGCCGCGGCGAATCCAGTTTCGTTGACGCCATCGGCAAAGAGCACGGAGGAGAGATTCTGTCCGATGCCCATATAGCGGTAACGGTTGCGGATTTGGTGGGTCCGAAGGAGGTTGGTCCACTGAAATCCTTTGGGCACAACGTACAGTTCCGGGTCTAATGGGTAGGAGAAATCCATGGTGCGGCCAAAGAAGGCGGCTCCCTGGGTATTTTGCAGCGTTATGGCAGTGCACATATTGTTTGTTCCTCCATTTGGATTCGATCTGATATAGATATGTATATTAGGCGCTGGGAGGAAACATGCGGAAGCAGCCGGATGCCCCGTGACCCTGCGGCACCCGGTTTCCACTTCTCCCGCCGCGGCCATGTATCCTGTCCCTTGCGCCGTTGCCATGTATCCCGTCCCTCGCGCCGCTGCCATATATTCCACATCTCCCGCCGCAGTCATGTATCCCGTCCCTCAAACCTGGAAACAATAAGCGTTAACAGAAATTGGAAAGGACCGGCTCTTATGAATGTACGTTTCAACCGTCTCAAAATGGTCAAAATTGCCGGGGGCTGCTTCCTGGCGATGACAATCGCGGAGGGCCTGGGCCTGCGGTACGGCGCTTCGGCCGGGGTGATCGCCCTGCTCAGCATCCACGATACCAAGCGGGAAACCATCCGCGCCATGGCAAAGCGCCTGGGAGCGTTTGGAATCGCCCTGGCGCTGGCCCCCGTCTGCTTTGGGCTGGCGGGCTACACGCCTCTGGCCATCGGATTGTTTCTGCTGCTTTTCGCACCGGTGTGCGCGCTGCTGCAAATCCAGGAAGGACTGTCGGTGAGCACGGTGCTGATGACTCATTTCCTGACGGAAGGGGCCGTGTCGCCGGAAACGGTCGTCAACGAGGCGCTTCTGCTGGCCGTGGGAGCCGGAGTGGGCGTGGGTATGAATCTGTATATTCCCGGAAAGCGGGAGTGGATACGGGATCAGCAGCATCGGATTGAGGAACAGTTCCGGGCGCTTTTGCTGGAAATGGCCGCATATCTTCAGGGGGAAACGCGCGGGGAGGGAATTGCGGAACGCGTAGGCAAGCTGGGAAACATGCTGGATGAGGGCGAGGCCGCGGCCTACCGGGACATGGAGAACAACCTGTTGAGCGAGACGGAATATTATCTGCGCTATATGGTGCTGCGTAAAACCCAGCTGGCGGTGCTGGCCCGGATTTCGGACCATCTGCGGAGGCGGGAGGCATTTCCGGGGCAGGCAAAGTGGCTGTCCGGGCTTATGCGCTCGGTCAGCCGCTCCTTTCACGAGTATAATAATGCGCTGGGGCTGCTGGAAGAGCTGGCGGGGGTGAAAGGGGAGCTGGAACGGGAAGCCCTGCCGGCCACCCGGGAGGAATTTGAGGCGAGGGCGATCCTGTTCCAGGTGCTGCTGGAGCTGGAAGAGTTTTTGCTGATAAAACGGGAATTTGTGGCGGAAATGACGGCGGAAGAGATTGGGGAATTTTGGGATAACAACGTGAGCAGTCGGGATTATGGCTGAGGAACGGCGGAGCGAAAATCCTCTGGAACGCTGTGCAAAATACCGCTGAAATGCCACCGGAAAGTCACCCGAACGCCATCCCCAAGGCGGCTAAAATATCACCAATTCACATTTCACCTTGCTCCCCCTCCAAAATTGCGCGATAATAAATACAATGTTCCCGGTATGGGAAAATTTGTATATACTGCCGCCGCGTTTTCCAACCGCAACCATTTAAAACAAGCAAGGGGGAATTGATTGAACAAATTTAAACAAATATAGGGAAAAGATATGGAAATAATGCACAAAATAAAAGGTAAAACTTATATAAAATATACAAAGTGATAAAAAATATCAAAAACTTGTTGCGAACTTGTTCAATAAGTAGTATAAAAAAGATAGAACAAGTTGAACAACCTGAAATATTTGGAAACGGCAGAAAGCGCAGCGGAATACCAAAGAGACAGGAGAAGAAAAATGGCAGACAGCAAAATCAGCTCAGGAGAGTATATTTTTAACAAGTTGAAAGACAAGATCCGCAGCGGCAAGTACCAGGCGGGCGACAAGCTGCCCACGGAAATGGAGCTGGCGGAAAAGTATTCGGTGAGCCGCAATACGGTGAGAGGAGCCATCAACCGGCTGATCACGCTGGGGATGGTGGAGTCGTTCCAGGGAAAGGGTACGTTTGTGAAGGAGACCAATTTTACCAACAAGATCGAGAATCTGATCCCCATGTTTTTTTCCGAGGGCAGCGATTATCTCTCGCTGATGAATCTGCGGACCGCCATTGAATCCCAGGCCACCTACCTGGCGGCCCAGAAGGCCACCTACCGGGACGTACAGCAGCTGGAGGCGATTGTGGAGGATTTGGAGTTACATAAGGACGACCTGCTTTACTGTGCGGAGCATGACATTACCCTCCACTTCAAGATCGCGGAGATATCGGGAAACCATCTGTTCCAGTCCCTGATCGAAATGATCCGCAACATGCTGAAGGACGTTCTGGAGGACTTTATCATGGATTTCGGAAACTATGAGAGCATGATCGCCCACCGGAACATTTTAAACGGCATCAAGGCGGCGGACCCGGATATGGCCAGGGCCGCCATGCAGAAGCACATGCAGACCGTGATCAACCGTTACATGGCCATGCCGAAGAAACTGGACGAGGAGTAGGGGCAAAAGCGGTTGTTTGGCCGCGCTCCGGGGTTTAAGTATTGGGGGATTGCTTACATGAAAAATCTGGTGGAGTTTAAACACATCACAAAACGTTTTCCCGGCGTACTGGCGCTGAACGACATCAACCTGGAGCTGAAGGCGGGGGAGGTTCACGTGCTGATCGGCGAGAACGGCGCTGGGAAATCCACCCTGATGAAGATTTTGTCCGGCGCTTACCGCCAGGACGAGGGGGAACTGCTGATCGACGGCGAGGCGGTGAAGCGGAATTCACCGATCATCTCATCGTCCCTGGGCATCGGGATGATTTATCAGGAATTGAACCTGATACCCGAGCTGTCCATTGTGAAGAATATTTTTCTCGGGAGCGAGCGGAAAAAGGGGATTTTCGACGACCGGGAAGGGATGTATCAGGAGGCGGAGAAGTATCTGCAGATGCTGCACCTGGATATTGATCCCAACACTCTGGTCAAGGACCTGGGCGTTGGCACCCAGCAGATGGTGGAGATCGCAAAGGCTGTCTCCAAGCACTCCAAGGTGCTGGTGCTGGACGAGCCCACCAGCTCTCTGACAGACTCGGAGATCCGGGAGCTGTTTTCCATCATCCGCATGCTGAAAGAACAGGGAGTGGGTATGTTCTACATCTCCCACCGGTTGGAAGAGCTGTACGAGATCGGGGACCGGGTGACTATCATGCGGGACGGAGCCAAGGTTGGGACGTACCGGCTGGACGAGATTCGGATGAACGAGATGATCGAAAAGATCGCGGGTCGCAAGATCGAGAACCTCTATCCGCGCAACCGTATTCCTCACGGGGAGTGCGTGCTGGAGGTGAAAAACTGTTCGGGCGCCGGTTTTGAGAACGTCAGTCTGAAGGTGCACGCGGGGGAGATTGCCGGTCTGTCCGGCCTGGTGGGCGCGGGGCGGACCGAGCTTGCCAGGGCGATTTTCGGGATCGACGGCTACCATTCGGGGGAGATTCTGCTGGAAGGCAAAAAGGTGAAGAAAAACAGCCCCAGGGAGGCGGCCAGAGCCGGAATCGGCCTTCTGCCGGAGGACCGGAAGGTCCAGGGTCTGGCGCTTAAGAAGAATATCCGGGAAAATATGGTGGTTTCCGTGCTCAACAGCCTGTTTAAAAACGGTATTGTGGACACGAAAAAGGAACGCACAGTCTGCGGTAAGTATGTGGAGGAGTTGCAGATCGCAACGCCCACCGTGGAAAAGCTGGCTGGCTTCCTCAGCGGGGGCACCCAGCAGAAGGTGGTGATCGCAAAGTGGCTGATGGCGGATTTGAAGCTTTTTATTTTCGACGAGCCAACCAGGGGCATCGACGTGGGGGCCAAGAGCGAGATCTACCGGCTGATGGACGATCTGGTACACCAGGGGGCGGCGGTGCTGATGATCTCCTCGGACCTGCCGGAGGTGCTGGGTATGAGCGACCGAATCTACGTCATGTCTCAGGGAAGGATCACAGGGGAACTGGACCATCAGGAGGCGGACCAGAAGCTGGTGCTGCGGTACGCGTATAATCAGGGGGGACAAGCAGATGAAGAGAGATAAACAGGGATTTTCATTCAAAAAGCTATGTTCGAACTTGCCCAATTCCACCTACATATTTGCGGCGCTGTTCCTTGCGTTTGTGATCTTTATCCCAAATTTCGGCTCGGCGACCAATCTTTCAACCCTGATCGGACAGGCGGCCATTCTGATGGTATTGAGTTCGGCCATGTCCCTGGCGATTATCACCGGGGGAATCGATCTGTCGGTGGGCGGTCTGGTCTCACTGATCGGAATCGTGATCGCGCAGCTGATCGGGCGGGGTGTGAACGAGGGGGCGGCGATTCTGCTGGGGCTGCTGACTGCGGCGGCGTTCGGTTTCCTCAACGGGATCGTGGTGGTGAAGCTGAAGGTGGCGCCCTTTATCGCGACCTTCGGCATGATGGGAGTGGCCCAGGGCCTGGCCAACACCTTTTCCAACAGCAGAGCGGTGTATCTGCCCTCGGAAGACATCACGGTGATACCGGTTTTGCAGATGAATCTGCTGGAATGGATGTTCCCTTCGGGAAATATTCTGACCATCAACGTGCAGGTACTGATCACGGTTCTGGTGCTGGCGGCGGTGATCCTGCTTTTCAAGAAAACGGTTTTGGGCACTTATCTCTACGCCCTGGGCGGCAACCGGGAGGCGGCCAAGCTCTCCAACATCCGCACGGATGTCTGGAATATCGGGGTGTACGTGATCACCGGGCTGTTAGCGGGCGTCGCGGCCCTGCTCATGCTCCTGCGGCTGAACAGCGCCCAGCCCACGGCCGGGGACGGCCTGGAGTTTCAGGCGGTGGTGGCGGCCGTGCTGGGAGGTAACCTGCTGGCGGGGGGCAAGGGCAGCATCCCAGGCGCGATCATCGGGGCGCTGGTGGTTTACACGGTCCGCAACGGCCTTTCCCTTGCAGGGGTTAATACCAATGCGGTGATGGTGATTCTGGGCATCGTTCTGGTGCTGGGAATGATGATGAACGAGTTCGCAGTCAAAGGGTTGAGAAAGAAGGGGGCGTAATTTATGAAGGATAAAAGCAAGCTGTACGATTTCTCCACATTTTTAATCCTGATTCTGATCACCTTGTTTTTCACCGTTTTTGGGAACGGCTTTCTGAAGCCGGGGAACATTTCCAATATCATCAATCAGGCTTCCTTTCTGGCCATTATCGGTGTGGCGCAGCTGGTGGTGATTCTGACCGGGGGAATCAACCTTTCCATCGGTTCCATCATGGCGCTGTCCACCGTGCTCTGCGGCCCCATGCTGGTCCGGGAAGCCAATGTGCCGGTGATCCTGCCGGTGTTTCTGGTGATTCTGTTCGGGGCGGCCGTGGGAACGGTCAACGGGCTGATGATCACCAGGCTGAACATCCCGGCGTTTCTTGCCACCTTTGCCACCATGTACGTGGCCCGGGGCGCGGCGTGGCTCTACATCGGAAAAGGGGTGTTTTACGGGATTAACGACCAAATCCGGTTCTGGGCTATGGGCGAGCTGGTCAATCTGAACGGATTCCGTCTCACAATGCCCATTGTGCTGGTTGCCCTGTTCCTGGTTGTGATGTGGTTTCTGCTGGCCAAGACCACGCTTGGACGGCGGCTCTATTTTACAGGCTCCAACCCGGTGGCGGCGGAATTTTCCGGCATTCCCACAAAGCGCGTGATTGTCTTAGCCCATCTGCTCAGCGGGCTGATCTCCGGAATTGCGGGGATCATGTATGTGGCGCGGATCAACGCGGCGGACGCCAACCTGGGAACCCAGTACCACTTTGACGCCATCTCCGTGGCCCTGATCGGAGGCGCGGTGATGTCGGGGGGCGTGGGAAGCGTCTGGGGAGTAGTGGGCGGCGCATTGATCATCTCGGTGATTCAGAGCGGCATGAACAACATGCAGATTCCCACGGAGATTCAGAAAGCGTTTTTAGGCGTGATTATCATCCTGGCCGTATTCTTCAACGCGTTCCTTCAGGACCAGAAGATGAAGGCGGGAAATGACAAGCCGGTGAAAAAAGGAAACACAGCAAATGCTTAACCATTAAAAGAGGAGGATTTCATTATGTTTAAAAAGTTGACGGCGGTAACTCTAAGTCTGGCTTTAGCAGCAGCTTCATTGGTTGGCTGCTCAAACGTCAAGGGAACCAACGCGGGGGCTGGCACCACTGCGGCGGCGTCCGACCAGTCCGGCGGCGGACAGACGGCTTCCGCCGGGCAGAAATACAAGATCGCCTTTATCGTCAAGAGCCTGCAGTCGGCATTTTTCATCAACATGACCGAGGCGGCGGAAAAATGCGGGCAGGATTACGCGGATAAGATCAGCGTGGAGATTATGGCGCCCCAGACTCCGTTTAATATTGAGGAACAGATCCAGCTGGTGGAGCAGTGTATCACCAACAAGATGGACGCCATTGTGATTGCGCCCTGCGATTCCGAGGGAATCGTGCCGGCCATCAAGAAGGCCAACGACGCCGGAATTCTGGTGGTCACAGCCAACACCAAGGCCAACGGCGGGGACATCGTTTCCTATGTGGGCGCGCAGAACTTCGACGTGGGCTACAGCCTGGCCACCGCGCTGTTTGAGAAGTTAGGCGGACAGGGCAAGGTTATCCTCATCGAGGGCAAAGCGGGCAACTCCACCTCCGAGGAGCGCGCCGAGGGCTTTAAGGAGGCGCTTAAGGAGTACCCCGGAATTGAGCTTCTGGCCAGCCAGCCGGCGGACTGGGACCGCGCGTCCGCAATGACGGTGATGGAAAACTGCCTTCAGACCTATGACCAGATCGACGGCGTGCTGACCCTGACAAAGGACATGGGACTCGGCACCATCGAGGCCATCAAATCCGCGGGGCGGGACAAAGAGATCGTGTCCATGACCTTTGACGTGGACGACGACGTGATCTCCGCACTGAAGGCCGGGGACCTGTACGCGTCCGGCAACCAGAACGAGCAGAGCCAGGCTTATATCGCCATCATGACAGCCGTGTTCGCTCTGGACGGATACAAAGTGGACAGCAGCCAGATTATGCCGATCACTGTTGTGACGGCGGAAGATTTTCAGTAAGGAGTCAATATAAGGAGAGGTGTGCAGACTATGATGAACAAAAAGAATTGGTATACAACAGAGGAACCGTCCATCTTTTTTGAGGACACGTCCGTGGGAAGAATGAAAAAACAGCTGTGGGAGGCCAGCGAGGAGGAGATCGACCGGATTCTGGAAGAATATGGAATCCCATCCCCCTCCGAGCTGGGAATGGCAAACACCTATATCCAGACCACCAACCGCTCCAGGGTTATTGAGCGGAGGCGGAAAAACGATATCGTGTTCGTGCCAATCGGCTGTACGGAAAACCATGGAAAGCATGCCAACACCGGCCTGGACACCTTTATGGTGACGCAGATTCTGGAGGGCCTGCGCAGGTATACGGCAAAGCAGGGCAGGGAGTGCAGCATCGCCTTCACACCTCTCAACTATGGGGGACACCCCTACCACCATATCGCCATGCCCGGAACCGTGAACATGCCTCACGAGGTGGTGCAGGAGACCATTATCTACATGATGCTTGGACTCTGGAACGACGGCTTCCGCAAGATCATCCTGGTGAACAACCACGGCCATCTCTGGATGCTGGAAGCGGCGATCCAGGAGTTCTGTAAACGGTTCCAGCTGCCCGGCATTTTCCGGGTGATCGACTGGCACCGGGCGATCCGGGAGTTCTTTATCCCCGTGGACCGGGGGGACAGCTTTGAAACCACCTTTATCCATGCGGATGAGATTGAGACGTCCATGGGTATGCTGCTGTTCCCGGAGATGATGGACATGGAGCAGGCGGAGGAAGCCTGGCCCAAGGGCTATCTGCCGGACGGACATTTCGACGTGTCGGTGGACGCCTACAGGCGGCCCTGCCGCTGGAGCGAGGGCCAGGGCCATCAGGCCATTGAGATTGCGGGGACGCCGGAGGGAGTGGTGGGCAATCCCAGGCTGGCCACGGCCAGAAAGGCCAAGCGTCCCACAGCCGCTATCTTGAAATACCTGACCCTGGTGCACGATGAAATTCTGGAAGCGTTCCCGGCCGGCACGGTGCCGCCTGTGGAGGAAATGACGCTGCGGACCGAGGCAGAGATGGAGCCGTACCTGAGAGAACCGCTCAGCGAGGGCTGGAAGTCCGTTTACGGCATTCCCAGGATCGGGGCTTTTGAGAAGCTTTAAACTGCGCGATACAAAACGGCCGGACGGCAGATTTTTAAGATTCTTAAAAGTCTGCCGTAAGCTTTAGAATGGGGAGGAAAAAATGGATCTGTTTGATTTGACCGGAAAAAAGGCGATTGTGACGGGCTCCTGCCAGGGCCTTGGGAGGAGCATCGCGGAGGGACTGGCCCAGGCGGGCGCATCGGTCTGCCTGATGGATTTGAATCCGGACTGCGCCGCCGTGGCGCGGGAAATGTCGGCGGGGGGACTGGCCTTCGAGGGGGTGACCGCGGACCTGACGGACCGGAAGGACCTGGAACGGGGCTTTTTGGAAGCGGTAGGCAAGCTGGGAGGCCTGGATATTCTGGTCAACAACGCCGGAATGCAGGTGAGAGGGGATGCCGAGGAGATCGAGCTGTCCCGCTGGGACAAGCTGGTGGAGCTGAACATCACGGCGGTGTTTGAGCTGAGCCAGCTGGCGGCCCGGCATATGATTCCCCGGGGCGGAGGGAAAATCATCAATGTGGCCTCCATGCTCAGCTTTTTCGGCGGTTTCCGCTGCAGCCCCTACGCGGCCTCCAAGGGAGCCGTGGCTCAGCTGACCAAGGCCTGCTCCAACGAGTGGGCGGGAAAGGGCATCAACGTGAACGCCATCGCGCCCGGGTACATGGATACGCCCTTAAACACAACGATTATCAGTGACCCGGAGCGCAACCGCGAGATCACGCTGCGGATTCCGGCCCACCGCTGGGGACTTCCCGAGGATCTCAAGGGCACGGTGATTTATCTGGCTTCCGGGGCGGCGGATTATGTGTCGGGGGCCATTATCCCCATCGACGGGGGTTATCTGGGGCGGTAAGGAGGCGTCATGAAGAGAGATACGGTTTTAGAATGGATTAACCGGGAAATGGTGATTGCGATTATACGGGGCGTAGAGCCTGGACAGATGCTGGACACGGCCAGAGCCATAAAAGCGGGCGGTATTTCAAACATGGAGATCACCTTTGACCACAGCACGCCGGAGGGGATCGGAAACACGCTGGAATCCATCCGCCGGGTGAAGGCCGGGCTGGGGGACCAGGTCAACGTGGGAGCGGGCACGGTGCTGACCACAGAGGAAGCAGAGCTGGCCGCGGAGGCGGGGGCGGAGTATCTGATCTCGCCGGGTATGGACCCCGTGGTGATCCGACGCACAAAGGAATTGGGGAAAATATCCATACCGGGCGCTCTTACCCCCACGGAGGTCTGCGAGGCCTGGAACTGCGGCGCGGATATTGTGAAAATGTTCCCCGCCGGGGTGTTGGGGCTGGAATACCTGAAAGCGGTCCGCGGTCCGCTCAGGCATATTCCAATGTGCGCGGTGGGCGGCATCAATCCTGAAAATATCGGGCTGTTCCTGGAAGCGGGAATCCGCTGCTTTGGAATCGGCGGAAATCTGGTCTCTGTGGAAGCGGTCCGCAGAGGGGATTTCCACAAATTGACCCAGGCGGCCCTTGGCTACCGCCAGGCCATCTGCCGGTGGCAGGAAAATGGGAGGGGAGAGAGATGAGCGTTGTAAATGAGATTATAAAAGACATACCCATTCCCAATATGGTGAAGGTCCGCCAGGAATTCGACCGCACCCGTCTGGAGGATGTGGCGGCCGAGGTGAGGAAGTGTCTCGACCGGAGGGAAATTCTGGTCAATCTGCGGCCGGGTATGACGGTGGCCGTGGCGGTGGGAAGCCGGGGGATCAGCAACCACGCGCTGATCGTGCGGGAAACCGTTCATTTTTTGCGGGAGCACGGAGCCAGGCCCTTTATCGTATCCTCCATGGGCAGCCATGGAGGAGCCACGGCGGAGGGACAGCGGGCGATCCTGGAAGGTTACGGCATCCGGGAGGAATACTGCGGCTGTCCGGTCAAAGCAGGCACGGACTGCGCCCTGATCGGGTATACCGGCGACGGCAGTCCGGTCTATATTGACCGGTATGCGGCGGAGGCCGACGGCATCGTGCTGGTGAACCGGATCAAACCCCACACCGCGTTCCGCGGTCCCTACGAATCGGGGCTGATGAAAATGATGGCCATCGGCCTGGGAAAACAGAAGGGCGCGGAGACCTGCCACGCGGCTGGTTTTGAGAACATGGCGGAAAATATTCCGAGGTTTGCCGCCGCCGTGCTGAAAAACTGCAACATTCTGGCAGGAATCGCCATTCTGGAAAACGCTTACGACGAGACCAGGGAGGTGATCGCGCTGACGGCGGATGAAATTCCGGCGCAGGAGCCGGAACTTCTGGAGCGGGCGAAGCGTTATATGCCCCGCATTCTGGTGGATCATGTGGACCTGCTGGTGGTGGGGCAGATCGGAAAGAATTTTTCCGGGGACGGCATGGACCCCAATATTGCGGGTACCTTTGCCACGAAATGTGCCAGCGGCGGGCTGAATACAAAACGTGTGGCCGTGCTGGACATCTCCGACGAGTCCCACGGAAACGGCGTGGGGTTCGGAATGGCGGACGTATCCACCAGGCGGGCCTATGAAAAGTTTGACTTTGAGATGAGCTATCCCAACGCCCTGACCTGCCTGGTATCCCAGGTGGTCAAGGTGCCGATGATATTTGACAGCGATCAGCTGTGCCTGAAGGCCGGGATCAAGCTCTGCGCCGGCATCGAGCACAGGAACGCCAAGGTGGTTTATATCCACAACACGCTAAAATTGGGAGAAATTTACATATCGGCCAACCTCGTACCCCAGGCGGAGGCCATTGAGGGCGTTACGGTGGCGGGAGAGGAACAGCCCATGGAGTTTGACGGAAACGGAAATCTGATTTCAATCTGAAGAGGGATGGAATATGGAACAGTATATCATTACAATCGACGGCGGAACCACCAACACCCGGTGCATTTTGTGGGACAACCGCCGCAATCGTGTGGGGGAAGAACGCCGGGAGGTGGGAGTCCGCAACACGGCCATTGACGGAAACAACGAGCGGTTGAAGCAGGCGGTGAAGGAATGCCTGGAGTGCATCACCCGGGATAACGGCGTGGGCTGGGACCGGATTCACCGGATTATCGCCAGTGGTATGATCACCTCGGACGTGGGGCTGGTGGTAGTGCCCCATCTGACCGCGCCCGCCGGGCTTGCGGAGCTGGCAGAGGCCACGGTGGCCATTCAGATGCCGGAAATCTGTCCGATCCCCATCTATTTTATACCGGGCATCAAGAATTACTCCCAGGACGTGACCTTTGACAATTTTGAAGCCATGGACATCATGCGGGGGGAGGAGGTGGAGAGCATCCCCATCATTGAGAAATACCACAACGGCTCCCCCATGATTCTGGTGCTGCCCGGTTCCCACAACAAGTTCGTGGCCGTGGACGAGAACCGGAAAATGACCGGCTGCCTGACCTCCATTTCCGGGGAACTATTGGCCTCCATCACCAACGACACCATTATCGCCAAATCCGTGGGAAAACGGTTCCTGGACACGGCGGACTATGACCGGGAATGGCTGCTTCAGGGATACCGCAACGCGAAAAAGACCGGCCTTGGGCGCGCCTGCTTTTCCGCCAGAATTCTCTACCTCTTCAAAGACAACCGGGTGGAGAAAATTCAGAATTACATTCTGGGCGCGGCCCTGGCCGGAGACATCACGGCGATTATGAATTCCAGCGCTGTCCGGGCGGACCGGCAGACAGTGGCGGTGGTGTGCGGCAAGAATCCGTTAAAACAGGCGCTGATGGACATTATGGAGTGCGAGGGCATGTTCTCCCGGGTATTCTCCTATGAGCCGGAGGAGGGAATGTCCACCTCGGCGCTGGGGGCGTACATGATTGCGGAGAAGAGCAAAATTATATAGGGGGACGGTTGAGATGAAGGTTGTGATTACGGATTATCAGTACGACAATGTGGACGCGGAGCGCAGGATTGTGGAGGACGCGGGTTTTGAACTGCTGGATTACCAGGTGAAAACGCCGGGGGCGCTGATTCCGCTGGTGAAGGACGCCGACGCCATTATTACCCAGTATGCGGATATTGACCGGCAGGTGATTGAAAGCCTGGAACATTGTAAAATGATCATCAAATACGGCATCGGCGTCAACAATATCGATTGCAGGGCCGCGGGGGAGAAGGGAATCTATGTCTGCAATGTGCCGGATTACGGCGTACACGAGGTTTCGGACCAGGCGGTGACCATGATTCTGTGCCTTGGAAAGAAGCTGGAACCGCTTCAGGAGGATTTGCGCCGGGGCAAATGGGGGTACGGCGGAATCGTCCCGGTGAAGCGTTTTACGGAGTGTAGGGCCGGACTCATCGGTTTTGGACGGATTCCGCAGATGGTGTGCAGAAAACTGCAGGCCTTTGGCATGGAGATTCTGGTTTACGATCCCTTTGTGGACGATGCCGTGATTGAGGCGGCCGGGGCGTCCAGGGCCTCGGTGGAGGAAATCTGTCGGAATGCGGACTTTATTTCCGTCCACTGCCCGCTGACAGAGGAGACGCGCCACATGATCGGTGAGAAGGAATTTGCCATGATGAAGCCGGAGTGCTGTATTGTCAATACAGCCCGGGGCGGCGTTGTGGACGAGCAGGCGCTGATCGGAGCGCTGAATGAGGGGCGTATTGCCGGAGCCGGTGTGGATGTATTCGAGGAGGAGCCGGTTTCCGTATACCACCCGCTTCTTCACATGGAAAATGTGATCGCAACGCCTCACAGCGCATGGTACAGCGAGACCGCCATCACGACGCTCCAGCGCAAGGCGGCGGAGGAAGTGGTGAACGTCCTGCAGGGAAATGAACCCTTTCACTGCGTGAACCGGCAGTATTTGCAATAGAAGATGGACCGGGCCGCGCTTACAAAACGGAATGTGCTTGCGCTGTCCCTGGGGATTTTCTTCGACGCCCTGGGGGTGGCGCTGGTGACAAAGTCGGATTTCGGGATATCGGCGGTCTCCTCCGTGGCTTACACGCTGAGCCGCGTTTTTCCGGCTATGACCTTTGGAATGTGGAGCTATACTTACCAGTTCGGGCTGTTTGTGCTCATGTGCCTGCTGGTGAAGCGCTGCCTGCCGGGGGATGTGCTGAGCTTTCTGATCGGTGTGGTGTTTGGGTACACGCTGGATGTTTGCCGGTTTCTGGTCGGGCCGCTTCCCCTTGGCCTGCTGCTGCGGGCGCTGTATTTTCTGGCGGGAACCGCGATTTTGATCACCGGGGTGGCATTTTTAATGATCTCCAACCTGCCTATCATGCCGCAGGATCTGTTTACAAGGGAGATTTCCGCACATTTTTCCCTGCCCTTCAAGGTTGTCAAGACCGTGTTTGACCTCTCCTGCGTGTCGCTCAGTCTGGCTGTGGCGTTTCTTGCGCTGGGCCGGATTGTGGGCGTGGGGGCAGGGACCCTGGTGAGCGCGCTTATCACGGGAAAATGCGTGGATGCGGTGAAACGGCGGCTATTATCCACAAAACTGTTTGGACCGGGGATGCAATAACCCGCAGGCTAATGCTCATGTGCCATAAAGTAACACACCGATAAATGCAGACAGCCAACCTCTATTCCGTATAAAATGGCGTATGTGGCATTTCAAATATGTGGTTTAGAAGTAGAAGAAAACTGAAAACCGTATTCCACGATTTGAAAGGATAGAGGTAAATGAGCATGGAAAAAACAGTATATATCACAGAGAAAGAACGGGAAATGTGCTACAAAGTAATTGGTGCGTTTGCGGAACTGTACGAAATGGAAGATGAAGATATTTTAGTGGTTGATGTTGGTAGGTACGGTTTTGTTAAATTGCAGTGCTATACATCGTCATATGGCTTTGAAGAACTTGACACCTATACAGACAGCCATAGTTTATTTGAAGGGCTTTGGGAGGAATGGCTTAGTCTAAATGTGTTTTTACTTGCTAGGGAAATGCAGTTAGACGATATTCTTTATGAGGATTTATTCAATAATCTGCCAAAGGAAAAACAGTCGGAACTTACCGGGAGAAAAGGCTATTTTGCAAAAAAAGCGGGTATCATTCTGTAAAATGAATTTTGCAGAAAGAAAACGCTCTATGTAGAGGGTAAAAAGATTAGAATGGCTCTGTATATGATAATATGCAGGGCTTTTCTTAATAACCAATATGCTCATTTTGATAAAGACCAAAAGACAAGCATTGTGGAAATGTGCATAACTGGCTATGGAATCATGGATAACTCTATTCACAGCACATGGAAAAGCTAAAGTGCAGCTTTCCCACGTCCTGCAAACAGAGTTACCCACAATTCCATGATACAGCCAGTTATACACATTACGCACAATGCCGACTACTACGGAATCCAAATCATTTTTTCACAGAACAAGATTTGCTTTTACAGAAAGAGATTATAGGTTGGAATGGAGATAAGGGAACCTGCATAGAGCACAGCGGAAAAGTTGAAGAAACTGATTGAGGAAGAATTTGCCGGGCTTGTGTTTCTGTCTGCTGAAGATATGGAGTAATAACAAATTGGGACATAATGGTATAACTCTTTGTCCCAATTTGTTTATTGTTTAAATTACCCGTATTAGAATTGATATGCTTGCAGAAATCAAATATCTAACATAATTCCTCCCACTGTAATAATACCATACAAATTTTATGAATACAAGACTGTTTATATAAGCTGACACATGCTAAACTAGCCTAGCAATGTTTCAGTAAAACTTTCTTTCATTTTTCAAGGAGGTCATAATCATTATGGGGAATAATCAGACAGAAAAAGCGTTTGAAGAAAAAAGATTAGCACAAACAATCTCTTTAGCCGAGGAACAATTAAAGCAGGCAAAAGAAGCGGCAGACAAAAAAAAATCAGAAATTATCGAAGCCAAAAAAGATGTGCGTGAAAATACAGAACACGGCATTACATCACTGTACACATCAGACGGTTTCGAGGCACTTGTTGAATTAAGCCAATATATCAATCCTGTTACAGACAAAATTATAGATTATGAAGAAGAAGAACATAAAATACTTCTGTTAGAAAAGATGATAAAATCGCCCTATTTTGCCCGAATTGATTTTAAATTTGATGATGAGGACGAATTTGAAAAAATATACATTGGACGTTCTTCTCTACGAAAAAACAGCTATCAAGAGATGTATGTTTATGATTGGAGATCGCCGATTGCCAGTGTTTTCTATCGTTTTATGACAGGCGAAGCGTTTTATGACGCTCCATGTGGACGAGTAACAGGCGAACTCAATTTGAAACGCCAATATGAAATAAAAAACGGAACACTGGAATATTTTTTTGATTCAGATGTTCAGATTGTTGATGAATTTTTAAGGCAATTACTGTCACAAAACACTACTGCTAAAATGAAAGCTATTGTTGAAACAATTCAGCATGAACAGGACGTGGTTATTAGAGATATGGAAAATGACCTGCTAATGGTACAGGGTGTAGCGGGAAGTGGAAAAACCTCTATTGCTCTCCACCGGGCTGCTTATCTTATGTATCAAGGTTTACAAACAAAGCTGTCCGCAAATAACATTATGATTATTTCCCCAAATTCTATATTTGAGCAATATATTTCAAATGTATTGCCCGAATTGGGAGAAGATAATGTTATTTCTTCCGTGTTTGAAGATATACTTAGTGAGTTATTAAATGGCAGGAAAATTCAGTCAAGAAATGATTTTTTAGAAAACTTGATTGTCAATTCAAAATACAAGGAAATTTCAAGAAATAGTATAGAATTTAAAACGTCAAGTTTTTTTAGGGAAATTTTAGACCAATTTCTCATTGATATACCCCGCCAGTGGATAGAATTTGAAGATGTTTATTATGAAGGAAAATGCGTTGTAAGCGGGCAAATTCTAAAAGACAAGATATTAGGAAGATCAGAAACACCATTAGGCATAAAATTAGAACAATTAGAAGATTATATTTTAGAACAAATATTTGGAACAGGAAAAGGGCGGGGGCATAAAGAAGAAAAAAATCTAATCAAGCAGGAAATACAGAAATTTATAAAAATTGACATTGTTGAATTATATAAAATATTATTTAGCAATGAAGCCTATTTTTATAGCCTGCTGCAAAATAGCAATCCGTCACAAAACATAAAAAATATTTGGAAATATACTAAGGAAAATTTGGAAGCAGACAGCTTGTATTATGATGACGCAATAGCAATCGCTTATTTGTATTTAAAAATATACGGAACAAATAAATATAAAAATATTAAGCAGGTAGTCATTGATGAAGCACAGGACTACTACCCTCTCCAATATGAAATATTTAATTTGGTTTTTTCTAATGCCAAATTTACTATTTTAGGAGATATGAAACAGACTCTTGCCAAAAAAGAAGATATTTCTTTCTACGAACAAATTCAAAAAATATTGAACAAGAAAAAATCTTCTCTTATTATGTTGGATAAAAGTTTCCGTTGTACGAATGAAATTTTAAATTTTAGTTTAAAGTTCATTGAACAAAGTTCACAGATAAAAAGTTTTAATCGGAATGGCGATAGCCCAAAAGTATATATTGCTGATAATTCCGAAATCTTCATTGATGAAATTGTTAAGGAAATAAAATTATGCCAAGAGAAAGGGTTTCAGTCGATATGCTTAATTTGTAAAACCGAAAAAAATTCAACCTATCTATTTAATAAAATTAAACACAAACTTGATATTCAATTAATTAAAAATGGGAGCGCATCAGATTTACAAGGCGTGTTTATCTTACCAGTATATATGTCAAAGGGATTAGAATTTGATACTGTCTTAATTTGTGATGCAGATAGCCAAAACTACCATGATGAAGATGATAAAAACCTCTTATATGTTGCCTGCACAAGAGCGCTTCACAAACTTAGCTTATTTTGTGAAAATGAGGTTAGCCCGCTGATATAGATAAATTTACAATATATTGAATTGCCTAAATGCCAAACGCAGCGTAAGTGCATATGAGCAAAATGAAAATAATTAGACAGACCATCTTTCTCTTTTAATGGCATTAAATTGACATTACGCTCTCTATCATATATATTTGTTGCTTACTGTCAAAAACACGACAGAAAAATATAGTTTAAATTCAACGGATAAAAGAGGTAATGAACATGGGGAAATTACTACTGCTGACACTTAACGAACAAGAGGAAACAGCGATTGACAAAATCATATCGGCAATATCTGATTATATACAGATTGAACCCATGCAGATCACAACCGCTTCCGTGTTATCTTTTCCGGGACTGGAAATAAAGCAGAACCAACGCCGGGTATTTCAAGACGGGGAGGAAGTAAGCCTTACCCGCCTTGAATACAGTACCCTTGTATATCTTGCTTCCAACCCCGGCATTGTCCTCACACGGACACAAATATTTGAAGCCGTTTGGAACATGGAAAGTGAAAGCTGCCAGTCAAGCGTTGCAAATGTGATTTACAACCTGCGGAAAAAAATAGAGCCGGACAGCCGCAAGCCCACCTACATCAAGACGGTTTTAGGCATGGGCTACAAGTTTGCTTCCGGGGAATGAAAACCAAATAACCGCCGCCCATTATGGCGGCATACCATGACAGGAAATCAAGAAAAGGTTTCCTGTTTTTTTGCGCCAAAAAACGAGCCGATTTTTCAACTTTGTCGAAAAGTTTTATCAAAAAGTTTCCCAAAACTTTGCCATATTTGCATTTCTCTGCGTAGTAAGGAATAGAGGGGGAAATTTACGCTGTTTTCTTAGAGCAAGATTCTACCATAGTACCAAAATTCGCTTATCGCTCATTTTGTCCTATGGGAATCTTGTTGGGGTTGCCACCCCAAGCCCGCCTTTTTGCGGCTTGCGCCGCTTGAATAAATCCACCCATGAAAGGAGGTTCACAGCCATGAAAAGATACAACACGCCCCACCGCCACCGGGTAATCAAGACACGCTTGACCGAGGAAGAATACGCCGAGTTTTCCGAGCGTGTCACCCTCTGCAAAATGAGCCAAGCCGAGTTTATCCGGCAAGCCCTTACCAAGTCAAGAATACGCCCGGTCATTACCGTTTCCCCGGTCAATGATGAATTGCTTTCTGCCGTTGGGAAACTCACAGCCGAGTATGGGAAAATCGGCGGGAATCTGAATCAGATAGCCCGCTGTCTGAACGAGTACGGCGCACCTTATAACGCCCTCTCCCATGAGGTACGAGCCGCCACAGCGGAGCTTGCCGCCTTGAAGTTTGAAGTCTTGCAGAAAGTAGGTGAAGCCGTTGGCAACGTTCAAACATATCAGTTCTAAAAATGCCGACTATGGAGCCGCCGAGCAGTACCTAACCTTTGAGCATGACGAATTTACCATGAAGCCCACCCTTGATGAAAACGGGCGGCTTATCCCCCGTGACGATTACCGTATTTCCTCTCTGAATTGCGGCGGGGAGGATTTCGCCATAGCGTGTATGCGCTCCAATCTCAAATACGGCAAGAACCAGAAACGGGAGGACGTAAAGAGCCACCACTATATCATCAGCTTTGACCCCCGTGACGCAGCCGACAACGGCTTGACCGTAGACCGGGCGCAGCAGTTGGGCGAGCAGTTTTGCAAAGAGCATTTTCCCGGACACCAAGCCCTTGTCTGCACCCACCCGGACGGGCATAACCACAGCGGAAATATCCATGTGCATATCGTAATCAATTCTTTACGGATTGCGGAAGTGCCGCTCTTGCCCTACATGGAAAGACCAGCGGACACAAGGGAGGGCTGCAAGCACCGCTGCACGGACGCAGCTATGGAATATTTCAAAGCGGAAGTCATGGAGATGTGCCACCGGGAAAATCTCTATCAGATTGATTTATTGCATGGGAGCAAGAACCGTGTTACCGAGCGTGAGTATTGGGCAAAGCGGAAAGGACAAGCCGCACTGGATAAAGAGAGCGCTTCCCTTGCCGCCGCAGGTGAGCCGCCCAAAGTCACAAAATTTGAAACCGACAAGGAGCGGTTACGCAGCGTGATCCGCACCGCCCTGTCCTCTGCTATCTCTTTTGAGGACTTCTCCGGGAAGCTGTTACAGCAAGGCGTGACCGTCAAGGAGAGCCGGGGGAGGTTGTCGTATCTCACGCCGGACAGGACGAAGCCAATCACCGCCCGGAAGTTGGGTGATGATTTTGACCGTGCCGCCGTACTGGAAGCACTCACCCAAAACGCACAGAACGCCGCAAGAGCCGCCGAAAAGCCCCTACCCAAACAGGAATACCCCCGCAGCATAAAAGACCGTTTACAGCGCAATAAAGCCGCCATAAACGCACCGAAACAGGACAGCTTACAGCGCATGGTAGACCGGGAAGCCAAGCGAGCCGAGGGCAAGGGCATAGGATATGACCGCTGGGCGGCTGTCCACAACCTAAAGCAAATGGCGGCGACCATGAGCATTTACGAGGAATCCGGCTTTTCTTCCCCGGAGGAACTGGAAGCCGCCCTTGCCGCCGCCAGTGCCGGATTGCATGAAACCACCGGGAAACTGAAAGCCGTGGAAAGTACCTTGCGGGAGAAAAAGGACTTGCAGAAGCAGCTATTAGCCTACATCAAGACCAAGCCAGCCCGTGACGGATTGCGGGCGCAGAAATCGGAGAAAGCAAAGCGAGCCTACCGGGAGCAACACGAAAGCGAGTTTATCATTTCCGAATCTGCCGCCCGGTATTTCAAGGCACAGGGAATCTCCAAGCTGCCAGCGTCCAAAGCATTACAGACAGAGATTGAGCAGCTTACCAAAGAGAAAAACGCCCTTTATAACGAGTACCGGGAGAAGAAAGAGAACGTCCGGGAATTGCAGACCGTCAAAAGCAATATCGAGCAGATTTTAAGGCGTGAGCCGGAACGCAGAAAGGGAAAAGACCATGAAAGATAAAATCCCAAGAATGGACTACCGCCAGTACCGGGCGGCGTGCCGGCTTGTGCATGAGTGCTGCAACTACGATAACGGCAACTGTATCTTGCTGGATAACGGCGAGCCTTGCGTATGTGTACAGAGTATCAGCTATTCCCTTATGTGCCGCTGGTTCGCTGCCGCCGTGCTGCCGCTGGACGGGAAACTGGAATCCGCCCTTTTGCATCGGGCAGACAGAAAACGCTGTACCGAGTGCGGCGGGTATTTTCTCCCCAAGTCAAACCGTGGGAAATACTGCCCGGAATGTGCCGGACGCATGAAAAGAATCCATGCCGCACAGCGCAAGCGGAAACAAAGGCTACTATGTCACGCTTTAGGAACTGGAAAGCCCCCATAAATCAAGGCTTTTCAGACCGCCCTCAACAGGTAGGCGATATTTATATCCTTTACCCCTCAAAACGGCGTTCTAAAGCGTAACAGAAGCCCAAAACAGACCATAAGGAGGAACGAATGGCAGACAACCGCAAATATTACTACCTAAAGCTGAAAGAGAGCTATTTTGACGAGGACGCTATCGTGCTGCTGGAAAGTATGCAGGACGGTATGCTCTACTCAAACATTCTTTTGAAGCTGTACCTAAAATCACTGAAAAACGGGGGAAAGCTCCAGCTTGACGAGAATATCCCCTACACCGCACCAATGATAGCCACAATCACCCGCCAGCAAGTCGGCACAGTCGAGAGGGCTTTGCAGATTTTTATGAAGCTGGGGCTTGTGGAACCGTTGCAGAACGGGGCTTTATACATGAGCAACATTGAGCTTTTAATCGGTCAGTCCTCTACCGAGGGGGAGCGGAAACGCCGTGCAAGGCGGGCTTTACAGGAACAGAAAGCCTTGCCGGAAGCCGTGGCGGACATTTGTCCACCAGAGATAGAGATAGAGAAAGAGATAGATATAGAGTTAGAGATAAAGAGAGAGGGAGAGATAAAGACAGGACAAACCGCCCCCGCCCCTTTCGGGAGATACGGAAATGTATTCCTGTCAGAAAAAGAGCTTGCGGAGCTTAAAAAGGAGCTTCCCGGCAAATGGGAATATTACATTGACCGCTTATCCGGCTATATCGCTTCCACCGGGAAGAAATACAAGAACCATGCCGCCACTATCCGGCGTTGGGCGGCTGATGATAAGGCAAAGGAGAAACCGAAAAAGGGAATCCCCGATTATACCTACAAGGAGGGCGAGAGCCTTTGACTGCATAGACACAACGCCCCGTAAACAGGGCGTGGAAAAGACCATAAACAAGGAGGACGATTTTATGAGTGATTATGATAACGCTATTTTCCGGCTTGCCACGGCACAGGAAGCAGAGCCGGAGGACTATACCGGGGAGGACGGGCTTCTATATTGCGGGAGCTGCCGCCAGCCCAAAGAAGCCTACTTCCCGGAGGGCAAGACGCTTTTCGGACGTGACCGCCACCCCAAAGAATGCGACTGCCAGCGGAAACGCCGGGAAACGCTGGAAGCCGCAGACCGGGAGCAGAAACACCGGGAGGAAGTGGAACGGCTGAAAAGAAAGGGCTTCACCGACCCGGCTATGCGGGAATGGACTTTCGGCAATGATAACGGGAAATGCCCTCAAATGTGCTATGCCCGTGAATATGTGGAGTGCTGGGAGCTGATGAAAGCGGAGAACCACGGGCTGATTTTATGGGGGAGTGTCGGCACAGGGAAAAGCTATTTTGCCGGGTGTATCGCCAACGCCCTCATGGAGAAAGAGATTTCCGTGTGCATGACGAACTTTGCCCTTATCCTCAATGACCTTGCCGCCAGCTACAAGGACAGGAACGAATACATAACCCGTCTTTGCGGCTTCCCGCTGCTTATCCTTGATGATTTCGGCATGGAGCGTGGCACGGAATACGGGCTTGAACAGGTTTACAACGTGGTTGACAGCCGATACCGCAGCGGCAAGCCCTTAATCGTGACAACGAACCTCACGCTGGAGGAATTGCAGAACCCGGAGGACACCGCCCACGCCCGCATTTATGACCGACTAACAGAAATGTGCTGCCCCGTCTGCATTACCGGGGAGAATTTCAGGAAAGCCAAAGTACAGGCAAAAATGGAACGCCTTAAAATGCTGCTGAACAGAAAGGAGAGCCTATGACCGACACCCCCAACAGAAGCACCGCCACTACTGCCCGCCGCCCGGATTGTGTGACCGAAGTACGCCGGGGGAACACCGTCCTTGTGGTTTCCGGCTATTTCAAACAGGACACTACCGCCACCGCCGCCGACAAAATGATGAAAGTGCTGGAAGCCGAAAGCGCAGCCGGGGGAACAGTCGCCCATGCCATGTAAAGCGACATTCCCTACTGAAATTCATTCGACATTATGTGCCATAAAGTAGCAAAAAGGACTGTACAGCCAGCCCCGCCCTATGGTATAATTGACTTACGGAATAGTGGGCTGGCTGTCGGAAACGGAGGATATTATGTCAAGACAGACCACCCAAACACTCATTACCGCCCTTTATCCGAGATTATCCCATGAGGACGAGCTGCAAGGCGAGAGCAATTCCATTTCCAACCAGAAGCGAATCCTTGAAAACTACGCAAAACAGAACGGCTTCGGCAATCTCAAATGGTACACGGACGACGGTTATTCCGGGGCGAACTTCCAAAGACCCGGCTTCCAGTCCATGCTTGCCGACATTGAAGCGGGGCTTGTGGGAACGGTTATCGTAAAGGATATGTCAAGGTTAGGGCGAAACTACTTACAAGTGGGAATGTATACGGAAATGATTTTCCCACAGAAAAACGTCCGTTTCATTGCAATCAATGACGGCGTTGACAGCGCACAGGGCGACAACGATTTTGCCCCCTTGCGTAACATTTTTAACGAATGGCTGGTGAGGGATACGAGCAAGAAAATCAGAGCCGTGAAACGGTCAAAAGGCATGAGCGGGAAGCCCGTCACAAGCAAGCCCGTGTATGGCTACCTCATGGACGAGGACGAAAATTTCATCATTGACGAGGAAGCCGCCCCCGTGGTGAAGCAGATTTACAGCCTTTGCCTTGCCGGGAACGGACCGACCAAGATAGCCCGTATGCTCACGGAGCAGCAGACACCCACGCCGGGAACGCTGGAATACCGCCGGACGGGAAGCACACGCCGCTACCACCCCGGCTATGAGTGCAAGTGGGCGACAAACACCGTGGCGCATATCCTTGAAAACCGGGAATACACGGGCTGCCTTGTGAACTTCAAGACCGAGAAAGTGTCCTACAAGGTAAAGCAGAGCAAGGAGAACCCCGAAGAAAAGCAGGTAATCTTTGAGAACCACCACGAACCAATCATAGACCATGACACATGGGAGCGTGTGCAGGAGCTACGCAAGCAGCGCAAACGCCCCAACCGCTATGACGAAGTGGGCTTGTTCTCCGGCATACTCTTTTGTGCCGATTGCGGCAGCGTCATGTACCAGCAGAGGTATCAGACGGACAAGCGGCGGCAGGACTGCTACATATGCGGCAGCTACAAGAAGCGCACCCGTGACTGTACGGCGCACTTTATCCGCACCGACCTTTTGACCGAGGGAGTGACGGAGAATTTGCGGAAAGTCACCAGCTATGCCGCCAAGCACGAAGCCCGGTTTATGAAGCTCTTGACCGAGCAGACCGAGGACGGGAGCAAACGCCGGAACGCCGCCAAGAAGAAAGAACTGGAAGCGGCAGAAAAACGGATTGCGGAACTCTCCGCTATCTTCAAGCGGCTGTATGAGGACAGCGTGACCGGGCGCATATCGGACGAGCGTTTCACGGAGCTTTCGGCAGACTATGAAGCAGAGCAAAAGGAACTGAAAGAGAAAGCCGCCGTTCTGCAGGGCGAGCTTTCAAGGACACTGGAAGCCACGGCAAACGCTGAAAAGTTTATGAAAGTGGTACGCAAGTACACCAGCTTTGAGGAACTCACCCCTACCCTGTTACGGGAGTTTGTGGAGAAAATCGTAATCCACGAATCGGAAGCACTGGACGGGAAACGCCGGGGGAAGCTCCGCAGACAGGAAATCGAAATCTATTATTCTTTTGTCGGCAAGGTAGAGTTGCCCGACTAAAGCCCGACCCGTCCGGTAGTCAGCCGGACAGGGAACGGCAAAATTTTTTACACTTCTTTTACTTCTTTATCTCACATGAGCAAAAACCTGCGGGTTATCATTTCGTGGAGACAACAGGGCTCGAACCTGCGACCTTCTACACGTCAAGCAGACGCTCTCCCAGCTGAGCTATATCTCCATGCGAACATTATAGCATAACAGTTAATCAATAGGCAACACAAATTTATCTTAAATACAGAATCGAGGCGACAAGATTCGAACTTGCGGCCTCTGCGTCCCGAACGCAGCGCTCTACCAAACTGAGCCACGCCTCGATATTGTTCTGTGGCGAACGGTAATTATCATATCACTTTAACTGCAAAAATGCAAGTGAAAAATGAAAAAGAAGGCAGTGGTCAACTGCCCTCCTCCACGATCTGCTCCAGGACGCGGATCAGGTCCTGAAGTGTGTAGAGCTGTACGTTCCGCTCCAGAATGTCGTTTTTTAAGTCAATGGACAACGACTCGAATTTGTCCCGGATTTTCGGGGATACATAAGATGCCATACAATCACCTCCGGGAATAGTATGCCAGTTTGCGGACAATACTATTCCCGGAGGTGACGGAGATGGAAGAGAAGAAACAGGGAGAACAGAAATCCACAGAAGCGCTGGAGCGCCAGGCCAAAAATGTGGAAACATTCAACCCATATTGGAACAACGGTGAATTTCTGGGGCCGAATACCACACGGCATGAAGCGGATGTGGACGTTTACGGGGAGGGGGAGCAGTGATGCTTCTCCTCTCTTGGGTATAAGTCCGGAAGTTATCCACAATAATGTGGAAAAGCCTGTGGATAATTTGTTAGTGTCTGACATTATGTGCATAACTTATGTTCAAGGCAGAATAGAACGCCGATTTAAGCGGTGGAAATGCGCTGACAGATAGAGTATAATGATAGGAGGAATTTGTTTGCGGGTAATGACCGGAAAAGGAGAGTGTATAGACGATGAAAACGATAATCAAAAATGGTATGGTGGTGTCTCCGGCGGAGACCTATGAGGCGGACATCCTCATTGACGGGGAACAGATCCGCTGTATCGGGCGGGATTTGACGGACGAAGAAGCCCGGGTGATCGACGCGGCGGGAAAGTATGTGATCCCCGGCGCGGTGGACGTACATACCCACATGGATTTGCAGGCGGGCAGCTCCCGGGCGGTGGATGATTTTTACTACGGCACCGTGGCGGCGGCCTGCGGAGGCACTACGTCCATTGTGGACCACATGGCCTTCGGCCCGGCGGGCTGCGGCCTGCACCACCAGCTGGCCGAATACCACCGCCTGGCGGACGGCAAAGCGGTGATCGACTACGGCTTTCACGGCGTGGCCCAGCATGTGAACCGCGGCATACTGGATGAGCTGGAGGCCATGGCAGAGGACGGGGTTCCCAGCATCAAGGTGTACCTGACCTATGATTTCCGGCTGAACGACGCCGAGGCGTTTCAGATTTTAAAGCGCATGAAGGAGCTGGGCGGAGTTACGGCCTTCCACTGCGAGAACCATGACATTGTGGAATACTGCCGCAGGACCTGCGTGGAGACGGGACACACCGGTCCCATTTACCACGCCAAGAGCCGTCCCAACCTGGCGGAGTCCGAGGCGGTGGCCCGGGTGCTGAGTCTGGCCCGGCTGGCCGGGGATGCGCCGGTGTACATCGTGCATTTATCCTGCAAGGAGAGCCTGGAGGCGGTGCGGGACGCCAGACGAAAGGGCCAGAAGAACATTTTCGTGGAGACCTGTCCCCAGTATCTGACATTGACGGAGGAGAAGTATCTGGAACCGGACGGCCTCAAATATGTGATGTCCCCGCCGTTGCGCACTGCCCGGGACTGCGAAGCCCTCTGGGAGGGATTGGCCTGCGGCGATATCCAGGTGGTGGGTACGGATCACTGTCCCTTCAACTACCACAAGGAGAAGCAGCTGGGGAAGGACGATTTCACCAAGTGCCCCAACGGCGCGCCCGGCGTGGAGGAACGGGTGCCGCTGCTGTTCTCCGAGGGCGTGCTGAAGAACCGCATTTCCGTGAACCGCTTTGTGGAGACGGTCTGCGCCAATCCGGCCCGGATTTACGGCCTGTACCCACAGAAAGGGATTTTGCAGCCGGGTGCGGACGGGGATCTGGTGATTCTCGATCCCGCCGCGGAGTGGACGATCACCCACGACAAAATGCACAGCGCGGTGGATTACACGGCCTACGAGGGTATGGCGGTCAAAGGCAAGATCGATCTGGTCATGCAGCGGGGACGGGTTGTGGCCGAGAACGGGGCGTTTACCGGCGAGAGAGGCGCAGGGCGCTTTATTCACCGGAAATGTTATGGGGCGGAGTGAATGCGCTTCGTTAGACTCTGGCGGTAAAGAGGGACGGAATTCAAAAGTAGTCGAAAAATGGTATGTGTAAATTGCGCAGCGTATTGCGAGTTATGTAAACTTGTGGGACGCTGCGCTTTTTGTTTGGATGCAATGGGCCGCGGGCATAGCTTGCGGGCGATCATTTTCCGCCCATCTGCCCATGGAGTCTGATAAAAACGCCGCCTCCCCGTTGAAACATGATTCTGCTGGCTAAAATAAGTATTATAGTGTAGAATGTTTAATAGACGGGCAAAAGATAAGTGATAGGAGTTTGAATTATGAAGAATCCCAGATTTAAAGGTTATATATATTGGGGCGTGACGCTGTTGGCTGTGATCGCCTGCTCAGTGGCATTCGTATTTTTTCTGCTGAAGTTCCAGATGGTGGCAGCGGCGGCGGGAAAGCTGGTGGACGTGCTTATGCCCATCATCTACGGCGCGGTGTTAGCCTACCTCATGCTGCCGGTTTACAACAAAACCAGACGCTATGTGACGGAGAATCTGAGCGTTAAAGTCAAAAATGAGAAGATGGTCCAGAGCGCGGCCAGGGGACTGGGGACGCTGGTGAGTCTGCTTCTGCTGATCGCCATTGTGGTGGGATTGTGCTGGATGCTGCTGCCCCAGATTTACACCAGCATCCTGGGTTTGCAGGAGAGCTTTAGCGAAAACATCAACAACCTGTCCATTTGGCTGCAGAAACAGCTCGCGGACAACGAGGCCCTGGAGCAGATGGTAGTTCCGGTTTACGAACAGGTTACGGACAAACTGGAAACCTGGCTGTACGACACCCTGGTGCCCAATATGTCCATGGTGATCAACATTCTCTCCACCGGGCTGCTGGGCGTGGTCACGGTGCTGAAGAACAGCCTGATCGGCCTCATTGTGATGGTGTATTTCCTGAATATCAAGGATACGCTGTCCGCCCAGTCTAAAAAGATCGTATACAGCCTGTTCCCCCTGAAGCAGGCCAACCGCATCATCGAGGAGGTCCGCTTCACCCACAGCGTGTTCGGCGGATTTATCACCGGGAAGCTGCTGGACTCCTTAATCATCGGTGTGATCTGCTTTTTCTGCATGCGCCTGCTGCGGATGCCCTACGTGCTGTTAGTCAGCGTGATCATCGGCGTGACCAATGTGATCCCGTTTTTTGGTCCCTTCATCGGAGCCATCCCCAGCGCCTTTTTGATTTTGCTGGTGAGCCCTATGAAATGCCTGTATTTTCTGCTGTTCGTGCTGGTGCTGCAGCAGTTTGACGGAAATATTCTGGGCCCCAAAATCCTGGGCGAGTCCACAGGACTTCCCAGTTTCTGGGTGCTATTTTCCATCCTGCTTTTCGGCGGCCTGCTGGGATTTGTGGGTATGGTGATCGCGGTTCCCACCTTTGCGGTGTTCTATCATCTGACCTCGGAGTACGTGAACCGCTGCCTGGAGAAAAAGGCGCTGTCCCAGAGTACGGACGATTACCGGGATTTGGATTATATCGACGAGGCGGGCAACGAGTACATTGAGCGCAAGGAATAACGGACAGGGAAGGTGAGACGTTGAACATACAGATTTTCGGCAGAGGGAAATGCTTTGACACAAAAAAGGCCCAGCGCTATTTCAAGGAGCGGGGCGTGAAATTCCAGTACATTGATTTGAAGGAAAAAGAAATGAGCCGCGGAGAGTTCCGAAGCGTGTGCCAGGCCGTTGGCGGTTACGGCGCCTTGGTGGACGAACATGCGAAGGACAAGGACACTCTGGCGCTGCTTCGGTATCTGGCGGAGGAGGACCGGGAGGAAAAGCTCTTCGAGAACCAGCAGCTGATCCGCACTCCTGTGGTTCGGAATGGGAAATGCGCCACCGCCGGGTACTGCCCGGAGATATGGAAGGGATGGAGCTAAAAAATAACATAAAATTTTGGGCGCCCGGCTGGTTGTCAGCCGGGCGTTTTCCGTGAACAGGCCGGGCGGGGGAAGGGAGCATAAATCCAAGGATATCGCTTGTAAGAAGGGTTGTTTCTTAGTATAATGAAACCATTGAATACCAATTTTTGTAACTGATGATGGCAGATAAAGGAGAAGGGGCACGTGGGAGAAGAAAATCGGTTATTGGAGGAACTTGCGCTCTATGAAGAGCAATGCGGCTGCCTGGAAGAGCAGGCTGCGGAACTGTCAGGCCGGATCAAAAACGCGGAATTTTTGGACGAAAATGCGGCCCGGTCGTTCGCAGAAAAATTGTTGGGCCTGGTTGAGCAGCAAATCCGCTGCGAGGAGCGGTTTTGCCGCGAAATACCGGGGGAATGGCCAGCCTCACCGGTACAGGTCCGTGAAATGCTGAATGAGGCGCTGCGCATGAAAATGGTTCAGCAGGTGAACCGCTTTTATGCGCTGTGCGGAGATGAGAGTGTTGGCGGGAAATTAAAAGCGGAGCAGGAGAAGCTGCGCGGACTGCTCTCGCCGGATTGCCCGGCGGGGGAGCTGGAAAATGCGCTGGAGCCGTATGTCCAGTATGTGCGAACATTCGATATTATTAACCGGAGAGCGGAGGGGAGCACGCGCATCGGATTTCTGATGCGGTTTTTTGATGAGGAACTGGTGGATGCGCTGGCGGAACACCGGATACAGGAGCGGGAGGACACGGCTGTGGAGCCGCAGGCGGGAGGAATGGCTGCGGGAGCGGGAAGCGCTGTGAAAGCGATGAGCGCTGGTCTTGTGAAGCCTGCTGAGATGGATGGGAGCTCTGAGGCGGAGACAGCCGCCACGGATGTGGATGCAGGGGATTTAGAGGCGGCGGACGAGACAGAAGTGGACGCGGTGGTTGGGGCGGAAACGGTGGGGGTGCCGGGCGAGGAAACGTTGAAGCTGGTTGAGCCGGGCGAGGAAACGTTGGAGCTGGACAGGCCAGGCGAGGGAACGTTGGAACTGGGAGAGCCGGGCGAGGACGTTTTGGAGCTGGACGAGCCAGGCGGGGGAATGTTGGAGCTAGGCGAGTGCGAGTTGGGGGAGGCCGTTTTGGAGCTGGTCGGGCCGGACGAGGAAGCGTTGGAGCTGGGCGAACCGGACGAGGAAAATTTGGAGCTGAGCGAACCGGACGAGGAAGATTTGGAGCTGGGCGAACCCGGCGAGGAAGTTTTGGAGCTGGGCGAACCGGACGAGGAAGATTTGGAGTTGGGCGAACCGGACGAGGAAGATTTGGAGCTGGGCGAACCGGACGAGGAAACGTTGGAGCTGGACAAGGCACTCGAGGAAATTTTGAAACTGGAAGAACCGGACGAGATAGTTTTTGAGCAGGAAGAGGCAGGCGAAAACGTTTTGGAACTGGACGAGCCAGGCGAAGAAACACTGGAACTGGAAGTTCTGGACGAAGAAACACTGGAACTGGACGAGCCGGACGAAGAAATGTTGGAACTGGACGAGCCAGACGAAGAAATGTTGGAACTGAACGAGCCGGATGAAGAAACACCGCACCTGGAAGTACCTGACGAGGAGACTCTGTACCTGGAAGTACCGGACGAAGAATCGCTGGCGCAGCCCGCCCCGGAGCTTGCCTCCGAATCCGAAGAATCCGCCCTGCCGGCCGACGACGCGGCGGCAGCGGAGCTCACCCCCCTTCCCCAAGACCTGCTTCAGAAAATGAAGGAAGCCGGCGTTTCCTTTGCAGCAGGTTCTCAGCCATCAAGCTGGAAATACGAGGAGCCGAAGAACCGGAAGAACTCCAAGCAGAGACTGATTTTAGAAAAAATGTTCAGACTGGCCAAAATGCTTCGGGATTATGGATATCTGGATCAGGAACTGATCGGTATGATTGCGTCGGATATTCCCAAAAGCGAATTGAAGTATGCCATTGTGGAGACTTTGAACCGTGGCTGGATCGCAAAATGCGTGCATGAGGGGTATCCGGTTATCTATCTGGAGTCTGCCCTGGCGCCGCGTATTGCACTGGACATGCAAAGCGGAGATGTGCAGGTAAAGGTAGAGACATACGGGGAAGCGGCCAAAGATGAGTGCGGCGCATGGAACCATTATCTCTACGCAGTATTACTCAAATATTTTATGAAAATGCCGGGGATACAGTCAATCCAGGTGCAAACCGGCCCCTACTATACAGTGATACAGGGCGAATACGACGGAAAAACCATTGCCGCAGAGATCGCTGCGTTCCCGGAATCTGTAGAGCAGAGCGAGCTGGAACAGTATACAAGAAGCGTGGACGCTTGCGCGGCCGCAGAAGGAGCCGCCGTCATACATGCCGCAGCAACCCGGGAAACGGCGCTGGGCCTTGGTAGGTGGTGGAAGCAGCGCTTTGGCTCCAATCAGCCAGAACATTACCTGTTTGACGCGGAAACGGGTAAATTTGTCGAGCTTCAGGGTGAAAATGCAAATGGAGCGCCCCTTACAGAGGCTTTGAGAAGCCTTGGCGCAGAAGTAGAACTTATGGCCCCGGAGGAGGATCAGGAAACGCAACAATCAGAGGAAAACCAGCCGAAAGCGTCAGGGCCGGAAGAAATTCAGCCGGAGCCCCCCAAGTGTGAGGAAACCCAGCTGGCTGCGCAAAATCCGCAGCCCCAGCATTCCGTTTCCCCCGTCCCGCAAGATCCTCATCCAGGCGAGACGCCCCAGGCGTACGCTTGCCCCGCGGACCAGGCTTCCACCATGCCCCAACCTTCCTCCGCGGATGATAAAAACCCGGACAAGAAAACCGCTGTCATAGACTGGGAGAGTACATACCGGAATATCCAGGAGATGCTGGCCCAGGACAAGTATTACTGCGCATTTCCCTATCTGACCGCCAAGGGCCTGAGCGACAGGCGGTTTTACCAGGCGCTGGCTTATGCCTTCAACGAGCCCGTTTCCCGGTGTGAATACACGTCCACGGGCATTTTCGACATATTCCAGTCCGAGGATATGAGCGGCGACGAGCTGATGCGGTACCTGTACCTTGCGGCGGCCCTGCGGAATTTCTTCTATAATCATGTGGAACACGACTATATGATGGAACCGCTGCACGGCAGCCTCCAGGGATTTATGATCGAGAACATGCCGCTCAATGAGCTGATATATGAATTTAAATCCTTCAAACGCGAATTTTCCAAGGGTATCGATTACTATGCGGATTACCGCTGCCGGGAGCGTTTGGAGGTCGAATCGCAGATTGAGCGGGTGACGAAGCAGGCCGAGAGCTTTTACGAATTGATTCTCGCCCCCTTAAAGGAGAGCGTGCCCCAGAAGCGCTTTTTAATCACTCAGGACCTGATCTTCAAACGGGGTTCCATGATTGCCGGATGGCTGGAGAGCGTGAAAAACGACGAGCGGGAGCTGCGGGACTACCTTCTGGAGGAAGTGCAGGCTAAATTCATCAAAGACGGCTGCACGGTCTGCGAGCAGAACCTGGACCCGGAGAAAATCAACCGCTATCTGGATGAATGCTGGGACGAGTCCGTCAAGAGTATTCTGGCGGGCAAAAAGACCTCCGACCTGATGGGAAATCTGCGCACAAAGTTGTATAACCGCATTTACAAGAATCTGGTACCGGTGTGCTGCTGGCTGGAGCTGGTGGACCGCTCCGACATCGCGGAGAACGACCCGGTGCTGGCGGAATACCGCAGGAAAAAAGATACCTGGCTGGGGCTGATTGAAGCTGCGCTGGAGCGCAACCGCGAGCTGGAAAAGACTGCGGTTTTGAGCCAGGTGGCCGGACTCCACTGCATCAACCAGGCGCTGTGCGAATTCAAGCGCAAACTGAACGGCGAATATCAGGAGGCGGAACAGAAGTATTTTTATGTGAACCTGCTGAGGAACGACCAGGTGCTGTTGGCCGGCGGTTATACGCCGGATCTGCGGGACCGCTGTGAGGAATTGGGCGGATTTTCCCTGGAAGAACGCTTGATTCTGCACTCAAAACAGCCCGAGCGCGAATGGGAAGAGCGGCTCTATGAAATCTTCGAGGGTGAGAACGAGCAGCTCTACGATTACGGCTCCGGTGAAATGATCCTGGCCTATTTGAATGACCTGGGTCTGAGCGACGGGCTCAAAACCGATTATGACGTGAGCACCTATGTGAAACGTGAGCGGGTGGATTTCCGGTATAATAACTTTGTGGAGGAGCTGGAACTGGCTCAGAGCTACGGCAAGATTTACGACACCAAGCGCAACCAGAAGCAGCATATCCTTTCCGTCTCCGAGGCCTGGTATCACGCCACGCTGGAGAGCAACAACTACGGTTTCTACTTCAAGGTGCTGGCCCGCTACCGGGAGAAGACCGACGAGGACGCCAGAGAGCAGGGAATTGTGCACCGCAGACAGTTTGAAAAGCTTCTGGCGGAGCATAAGGAGTACGCCGGTTGCCCGGTGGCCGGACGGATTGAGGAAATGCTGAAGGTGCAGAACTACACGGTGGCCGAGGACCTGATCCGCAGGCTGCGGGTGGGGGAGACGGAGTTGGCGGAAAATGAATTTGCCGCGTCCGAGGATTACCTGACCCATTTCTGCGATACCTTTGACGAAAACCACCGCTTGGCCGGGACGTCGGGGCGGACGTTGAAAAATGAAATCGCCTCCGGTAAGTTCAAGAAGGACATGAAAGGCGGACAGCTCCTCATCGACAACTGGCTGGTCTCCGGACAGGAGATGGGTACGGAGAAAATGAAGCGGCTCATGGGCCGTCTGGGCTTCAACGTGGAGAAGGTTCAGAAGATTTCCGACGATAAGCTGGAAAAATACACCATTCTCATGAAGCGTCCCCAAAACGGCAGAAGAAACAACTTCAAGCATCCCATTGCGGTGTTTGGAAGTCTGGCCGCGCAGCAGCCCATCCAGGCCTGCTGCCTGTACGGATATTTTGACACGGACCGCCTGATCGAGACCTGCAAGAGCATCGGCACCTCCAAAAATACCATTGTATTTCTGGATTATAAGCTCTCTATGGCGGAGCGCCGCCGTCTGGCGCGGAAGATGAAGAACGAGCTTCCCGAGAAGGTATTTGCCATCGTGGACCGGGTGGTGCTGGTGTACCTTGCGGCAAATTATAACGAGACCGCGGTCAACAAAATGCTGATGGCAGTGACCATGCCCTATACATTTTACCAGCCCTACGTGTGGAAATCCTCCAACGACATGCCGGCGGAGCTGTTTATGGGGAGAAAACGGGAGCTGGACGAGATCGAGTCCCCCAACGGAGCCAATATTGTGTACGGCGGCCGTCAGCTGGGAAAATCCGCCCTGCTCAAAATGGCTGCCAAGGAGATCGACCGCAACGAGAACGGCGACCGGGCGGTGTTTATTGAAATCAAGAAAATGAACGTGGAGCAGACGGCGGCCCACGTGTCGCGGGAGCTGATCGACTGCGGCGTGCTGGAGGACGGTCAGGAGACCGGCGACTGGGACGAGCTGGCGCGCAGCCTGAAACGGCGGCTCAACGTGGAGGGGGAGAAACGGATTCCCTACCTGCTGCTTCTGTTGGACGAGGCGGACGTATTCATCGAGCGCTGCGCCGCGGTGAATTACGCCCCGTTGGACGCTTTAAAGAGTGTGCAGCAGATGGGTGTGGGGCGGTTCAAATTCGTGATCGCGGGCCTGCGCAACATCGTGCGGTTCAACCGGGAGGCCGCGCTGGGCAACAATAGCGTGATCCCCCATTTCAGCGCCATCACCGTGCGGCCGTTTAATGTGGAGGATGCGAAGGAACTGCTGGAGGTCCCGCTGAGCTATCTGGGCCTGCGGTTCCCGGACGCGTCCATGGAAACGCTGATCCTGGCCACGACCAACTATTTCCCGGGCCTGATCCAGCTGTACTGCGCCCGTTTGCTGGAATCCCTCAAGGAAAAGGCTTACGGAGGCTACGATGAGAGCAACACGCCGCCCTATCTGGTCAAGGACAAGCACATCGAGAAGGTGCTGGCGGACCAGGAATTTTCCGACCAGATCCGGGAGAAGTTTTTCATCACCCTGAAGGAGGGCGAGGACAACTATTATTACATTATCTGCATCCTGATCGCGTACCTGTACCACACGGAGGGCGCGGGCGAGGGGTATACGGCAAAACAGGTGCAGGACCTGGGCCGGGCCTTTGAAATCGACAAGATTTCCCAGCTCCCCGAGGAGCGGCTGTATGCGTTTATGATGGAGCTGTGCGAGCTGAATGTGCTGTGCGAGCAGGAAGAAGGCGGTTTTGGCTTCAGCCGTTACAATTTCTTCCAAATGTTGGGAAATACCCTGGCGGACGTGGAGAATGAGATCATTGGCTGCATGGACGGAGCGGGAGGTGTGTAATGGAAGAGATTTGGTGGAGACAGGTGACCAATGCGCGCAAATTCCGGGAGGAGATACAGGACGAAATCTTCGATCTCCACAGTATTGTCATACAGATACCGGAAAAACTGCAGTGGTACGAGGAGATGCAGGAAATGGTCCGGGAGGAGCTGCACAATCGGGAGTCGGAGCGGCTTCTGGAGCGGATCGACGATTCCGGGGAGTCCATGGAGCCCGGCGAGTTGGTTTTAAGGCGGTACTGCAAGGAGGAGCGCCAGGCGGATTACCGGCCCAGCAAAACCCACGGCCAGTTTCTGGCCGGGTGTCCGGATATCGTGCTCAACACCCGGTATATCTGGGTGTCCAATCTGAGCTATGAACGGTACCGGAGCTGGCTAAAATTTCTCGCGGAATACGAGCGCTCTGTAAAGAGCAAGAGCAAGGGCGTTTTTATTCTGGAAGTGAACGAGGCTGTGGGAGCGCTGCGGAAAGAGCGCGGCATCCACAATATTGTGTGGAAGGATATGGTGGGGCGTTACGACATCACCATGTTTGCCCTGCTGTTGCTGTCGGAGTGGAAAAAACCGGATATATACAAGCAGTATGTGGCGGAGCTGGCCTCCGCGCTGTCCGCGGACAACGCCAGGCTCTGCGGCGCGCTCTCCGCGGCCAGGCTTGAGCTGGCGGAAAATCCTCAGCAATGCTTAGAGAAACAGTGCGAAAAGCTGGATTTCCCGCCGCCCCCAGCGGAGACTTCGGCAAAAGCGGTCTGGGAGGTGCAGCTGAAAGTGCTGTTTCCCATCACCGAGCAGTTCCGCCAGCAGTTTACCGGGCGATACGGAAGCCAGATCGAGCGGCTTCTGCCCCTCCAGGCGGTCTACGGTGAGGTGTTCGACGAGCCGGGCACGGTGGAGCTGGGCACGTTAAAGTATCTGTGCGACCTGGGGAAACTGGCCGTGGCGGGCGAGGATTTGAGAAGGCTGGTGTTGTTTCACAAAACGAGGAATACCCTGGCCCATCTGCAGACAGTGGATTACACGGAGGTGGAGGAACTGTTGCGTTTTGCGGCGGGCGGGGATAAAAATTGAGGAACTGACCTTGAGAATGGTGCTATTCCACTTATGTCATGCATAAGATGTAAAAAACATCCTCAGGGGGATTCGTTTGAAGGAGTACATTGAAGAACGGGCCGTAGCCATCGCCAATTACATTATAGACCACAATGCAACGGTGAGGCAGACAGCGAAAAAGTTCGGGATCTCCAAGTCCACGGTACATAAGGACGTTACCGACCGATTGGAGCACATCAACCCGACCCTGGCATCTCAGGCCAGGGTGGTTCTGGATGTGAATAAATCCGAACGCCATATTCGTGGCGGACTGGCCACGCGTGAAAAGTATCAGCACAGACTTCAGATGTGCAGCAAAGACGACGATTAAGGCGCGCCCGTTCAAAAGGGATTCAAAATTGAAACGAATGAGGAGAAAGCCGTTCCGGTTAGGGGCGGCTTTTTTGTTGGCTGCGGTGTGCTGTCGGCGAATCCTGCGCCGTGCCGTCTGCTCAAACGTCGGTGTATCCCGCGCCGCGCCATCTGCTCAAACGTCGGTGCATCCTGCGCCGCGCTATCTACTCAAACGTCGGTGCATCCTGTGCCCCGCCGCCTGCTCAGCCGCCGGACAACCGCGTTTTTGCATTCTCCTGTCGAAGAACTTCCAAATATTCCCATAAATACCCGCAAAACCGCTCCGTATTAGCCGCAGACAGTTCCGACGGCGATTTGTGTGTGAGCATATAAAGCGTGCGCTTGGGAGGCGCGGGATCCAGCTCCAGGATTTTAATCGGAAATTGTTCCGCCAGGCCCCGGGCCGTGGTGGAAGGCATGATCGTCCAGTAATCCCCGATCTCCAGAAATCCGGTCAGGATGGAAATGCTGGAGGCCGTGACCAGGGGGCGGCAGGAAGCGCCGATATACCGGTCGTGCCACAGGCGGAATTCAGGGCCCCAGCCCACGTTGCTGTTAAAATGGGAGCCGGTGAACAGCTCCCGCTCCGGCGCCAGCCCGGCGGGATCGACGGGGGAATTACACGGGCAGGACTCAGGCGCCACCAGCACCATGTCGTCCTCCATCACCGGCCGCACATTTACGTGGGGATCGCTGGTGTGGTAGAGGGCGAAGCCAAGGTCCGCCTGTTTTTTGGCCACCAGAGCGTAGATCATATCCGCTGGATAGCATTTGATATCCAGGGAAAAGCCATGGAGTGAGACCAGGTCCCGGTACAGAGGCGTCAGGTTGTAGTCCAGAAAGCTGTCTACCGTAGCCACGGACAAGTGGGGGGAGTCGTTCGCCCGGCTCAGCTGGTCCGCCTCGTTCCAGAGGGACAGCATTTGGGCGGCGATGCGGGAAAATTCCGTGCCCTTGGGCGTTGGCACGGCGGCCTTCACCCCTTTTTTGCGCTCAAACAGCTCGAAGCCCAGCTCCTCCTCCATGGCCCGCAGCCGGGAGCCAGCTGTGGATGGCGACAGATATAAAAGCCCGGCGGCCTTCAGGAGATTTTTCTCCTCAAAAATGGTCATAAAAAGCTGCAGGTCGTCACGGTTCATGAGATTTCCCCTCCTGGTCGGAATATCAGGGGACGGCAGCCGCCCCCTATACATCCAGCATGGAAATGCGGCCGGCATTTGCCAGGATGAAATCCCGGCGGGGCTCCACATCATTTCCCATGAGAAGGGAAAAGGTGCGGTCGGTGTCTGCCAGGACGTCCGAGTCCGCCCCACCGCCGGTGGTCACCTTCAGCAGCACGCGGCGTTCCGGGTCCATGGTGGTCTCCCAGAGCTGCTGCGCGTCCATTTCCCCCAGTCCCTTGTAGCGCTGGATCTTGTAAGTGCCGTCCCGTCCGTTTTCGTCCAGAATGCGGGACAGCTGTGCGTCACTGTAAGCATACCAGAGTTTGCGCCCTTTTTCTACCCGGTACAGAGGCGGCTGGGCCAAAAAAATATGCCCGCTGCGGATCAGCTCCGGCATGAAGCGGAACAGGAAGGTCAAAAGCAGGGTGGTGATGTGAGCGCCGTCCACGTCGGCGTCGGTCATGAGAATGATTTTGTGATAGCGCAGCCGTTCCAAAGAAAAGCTCTCCAGAATCCCGGTGCCAAATGCGGAGATCATGGCTTTGATCTCCGCGTTGGAGGAAATCTTGTCCATGGCGGCCTTCTCCACGTTGAGGATTTTGCCCCGCAGGGGCAGCACGGCCTGATTTTCCCGGCAGCGGGCAGCCTTGGCGGAGCCGCCCGCGGAATCTCCCTCCACGATGAACAGCTCGCAGTTCTCAGGATTGCGGCCGGAACAGTCCGCCAGCTTTCCGGGCAGGGTGAGGCCGGAGAGAGCGGTTTTCCGGCGGGCCAGGTCCCTGGCGCTTTTGGCTGCGTCCTTTGCCTTGCGGGCCAGCATGGCCTTGCTGCAAATGGCCTTGGCCGCATCCGGGTGCTGTTCCAGAAACAGGATCATGCGGTGGTATACCAGACTGTCCACCGCGGGCCTGGCCTGGCTGCTGCCCAGCTTCTGTTTGGTCTGGCCCTCAAACTGTGGGTCCTGCATGCGGACGCTGATGACGGTGGTCAGGCCCTCGGTCAGCTCCTCGCGGCAGAGGGGAGGCGCGGACTCCTTCAGCAGCTTAAGATTCCGCGCACAGTGGTTCAACGCACGCACCAGGGCGCTGTGAAAACCGGTCACGTGGGAGCCGCCCTCCGGGGTGGAAATGTTGTTGACAAAGCTGTACAGGCGCTGGTCGTAACCCGCGGTGTGCTGAATGGCAAACTCCACCTGAATATCCCCGGAATCCTCGCTGCCGCAGATGATTTCGCTGTAAAGCGGGGAGGCGTCCCGGTTTAGCCAGTTTACAAAATCTTCCAGACCTTTTTCGCAGAGAAAATGGTCCTGGCGGGGAAGCGTTGGCTGAGGCAGATTCGGGGATTCCTGGGACTTGGAGGCATAGGCGGTTGTAGCAGCGGGAGTGGTGGTGTTGGAACCGTTTTTGCAGTCTACCCGCAGGTCTGTCAGTGTCAGGGACAATCCTTTGGTGAGAAATGCGGTCTCCCGCATCCGTTTTTTCAGCACCTCATACTGAAATACAGGGTCCCGGAAGATTTCCGGGTCCGGGAGGAAGGTGACGGTGGTTCCGGAGACGGGGACCGTATCTGGAGCGCCTTGCCGCTTCAGGGAAAACGGGGCCTCATTCCGCACCGAAGGAATCGGATCATCCTGCCGCGCCGAAGGTCCGGTTGCACAGCCCCACGCCGCCTCTTCCTTTGTCACCGCCCCATCCGGCACGCCCCGTGAATAGCTTTGCTTCCAGGTTCCGCCATCCCGCCGCACTTCCACGCGAAGCCACAGGGACAGTGCGTTGACCACGGAAGCGCCAACGCCGTGGAGGCCGCCGGAAACCTTGTAATTGCTGCTGTCGAACTTCCCGCCCGCGTGGAGCACGGTGAAAACCACCTGGAGAGCGGACAGGCCTGTTTTTTTCTGGATGCCCACCGGGATCCCCCGTCCATCGTCGGCAATGGTAACCGAGCCATCCCGGTTCAGGGTAACGGACACGGCGCTGCAATGTCCGGCCAGGGCCTCATCCACCGCGTTGTCTACGATTTCGTAGACCAGATGGTGGAGTCCGGCAGAGGACGTGTTGCCAATGTACATTGCGGGCCGTTTGCGCACTGCCTCCAAGCCTTCCAGAATTTGGATTTGTTCTGCGCGGTATTCATTTTTCACCACAGTGCCCACGGCCTCGGGCAGGGATGGGGAGGGTCCTTCTGATCTCATAGCGATGCAATACTCCTTTTCCTTGCTATACATTGTCGGCAGCCGCAGGCTGTCGATAAGGGTTACGTTTCCTTGCTATACATTGTCGGCAGTCGCAGACTGTCGATAAGAGTTACGTTTCCTTACTATACATTGTCGGCAGCCGCAGGCTGTCGATAAGAGTTACGTTTCCTTACTATACATTGTCGGCAGCCGCAGGCTGTCGATAAGAGTTACGTTTCCTTACTATACATTGTCGGCAGCCGCAGGCTGTCGATAAGAGTTACGTTTCCTAATTATATCAAACTGGCCGGAAAAGCCTTGACGGATTTTCCGGCATAATATAGCGAAAAAACGGTCAAACGCCCCCTCTCATGTAGTTACATAAAATGGAAAAATGCGCTGTTCGTGCTGTAAAGCTCCGGTTCGTGCAGGGCTTCTTGCGGGGCGGCTGTGAAATTGATATGATATTCACATACTATTGAATAAAGAAGGGAAATGAGTATGGTTAAGAAAATGACTTGGGCTGTGCGGACTCCGCAGATCTGTCTTGGATTTGTACTTCTGGTGATCGGTTATGTTATGTTTGCGATGACGAATTTTTCAGTGTTCGATGCCATCAAAGGGCCGGTTGAGCTGACAGCGGAGATGAGTTTACAGGAGATGGAAGGGCAGTATGTGTCCTACGAGGTAAAATATCCCCTGGGCACCTACATGGAGGAAACGGTCACTAAAAAGGTGAACGGCGTGAGCACCGGTACCTCCAGATCCCGCCTGGGGTACATCGTGTACGATGAGAACCGGGAGGATTTCCTGGCGGTGGAGTGCGCGGTGAAGCAGGAAGACGAGATGGAAGATCTGGCGGACCAGTTCTGGGCGGCCCTGGACGGTCAGGGTGATGTGGCGGAGACCGGGATCGTGATCAAGGGAAGCCTGGAGCTGCTTATGGGCGAGGATCTCAGATATTACAAAAAAAACCTGGGTTCCGTGCTTGACGAGGTACCGGAGTCAGCCTATGTGATTACAGGTGGAAAGATTAAAGGAGATAAGATTGGCGAGATTTATGGATTCAGCGCGCTGGGTGTTGTCATAGCTGTGCTCGGAATCGCATTGCTTGCAAAATCTTCCTCCAAGGAGATCAGCCGGAGCGTAGCCGCCTACCTGGCAGCCAACCCTCAGTTCAAAGCGGAGGAGTTGGAGCAGGATTTTGCAGAAGCGGTGAAACTGGGGAGTATATGGGTCGGCAAGCGCTGGACCTTTGGTATGCTCTCGGATAAAATCGCAGTTCACAACAATGATTCCATTATTTGGGTCTACCCCTATTCTGAGCGGAGCGGTAAAAATACAATCAGCAAGATGGGCGTGGTATTCCTGGATGGATCGTTTGCGTCCGCGATTCTGTCCGGTGGGCGCACGAAAAAAGCCATGGCGGAGTACGACCGCCTGGGCCATATCGTGACCGGAAACGACATGTCCTACCGAAATACGCTGGCTGGCGGGCTGAGCGAATTCCTTGCGCTTAAGTATTACCCGGCCAAGGGCATGAGCGCTGCCGCAACCCAGGAACCGGCGCCGGAAACGGACCCGGAGCAGGAGGCGTAGTAGCGGACCTGTAAAAACCAGATCAAGGGCGTAGCAGCGTATCCGTAAATCGCCGGATCAAGAGTGCAACTGCGGATCCATAAAACGCCGAATCAAGGATGTAGCTCCGAAACCGAAAATGTTGGATCAATAGCGCAACTGCAGATCTGTAAAATGCCGCATTCAGCTGCGTCCCCTCAATCTGCAACATGCGCAGCAACACAGAAACATATCTGAATCCACAAAATACATAACAGCAGGCCGCAGCCTCTGATGAAATTCTCAGAGCCCGCGGCCTGTTTTCGTCCATTTGCATGTCAAGTCCCATTCTTTTAGAATACAGCCTTCAGTTTTATGTTAACCGCATACCCGCCAGTCTCACTCTATTTATCCCGCGCTGTCTCCAACCAGCTCTGCGCCATCTCATACTGTTCTCTGTTAAACGTGATTTTGCCCTTGCACAGGGTGAAAAATCCCTCCTCCTTCAACTGCCGTATCGTCCGGTTCAAGGTTTTCACGTTGATGCCGATCTCCTCCTGAAGGAGCTGCCGGGTCCGGCTGATGGTGACCTGCTTTGGAGGAGCAGGGCTGTCGATGCCGTACTGGCGGCCATATTTTACCATGTAGTCCAGCAACAGATACCCGGGCGGGTAAAAGAGCTTTGCGCCGTTGTTGTAGGACGAGCGATAGAGCTTAAATGCCGTGTGCCGGCTGGTGAGCCTTAAAATGTTGATGTCCTCGGACAGCCAGCGCTCCGCGTCCTTGCGGCTGATGTAGGCCACCACGTTTTCCGTCACCGCCTCGATGGTGACGGAGGTCCGGGGCATCCCGGCCAGAATGGTCACCTCCCCGATGAAATCGATGGCCTTGTTGCTCTCGATCATATAGACATTGCCATTTTCGAATTCATTGATCACCCGGTTTTCGCCCTGGGCTACGATGCCGAAGTACCCAAGCTCCATATTTTTCTGATGGATAATGGACCCGGCGGCATGTGTGCGCACCGTGCAGCGGCTGCGGATGTCCTCGGGCATATATCGTGTATATTCCAAAAGCTTTGGAACCTTTCGTTCCAATTCGGTCAGTGTCATTTCTCTCCCTCGATTCTTATGTACTGCGCAGTGTTGGAGCGCGTTCCGGGCCAGCGCGCCCGTCGCTCCGCCCCGTGTTTCTTCCCAACGCGCCCGTCGCTCCGCCCCGAGGCTCTTCCCAACACGCCCGTCGCTCCGCCCCACGGCTCTTCCCCACGCGCCCCTCCAACTGCTCTAAGTATACCATCCAACAAATTCCAAAATCAACGTAAAATTTCGTGAAAAGTGCTCATTTGTCCTTTTTTACAACAGCTGATTTGGCTAAAATACTGATTACAAGGTGATTGTGACAGCCGGACGGGGTGAAAAATAACAGCCGGCTGGGAAGGAGGGGCTCTTATGAGCGGAAAGAAGGAAACTTATGTGTACGGTTCGCTGCGGGAACGGTTTGCGCTGGAATGGAAAATATTTGCGCTGGCCTTTGTGTTCATCCTGATCGCGGACAACATCGGGCAGATCAAGATCCCGGTGGGCAAGGGAATGTTTATTCTGTTCCCCATATTTTACGCCATTATTCTGGGCGTGCTGAGCGGACCGCAGGTATTAAAAATCGTGGATAACCGCCACGTGAAGGCGGCTTCCAAGCTGGTGGTGGTGGGTATCTGTCCCTTTATCGCCAAGCTGGGAATCACGGCGGGAGCAAACATCGACACCATTCTCAACTCCGGGCCTGCGCTTCTGCTGCACGGCTTTGGCAACCTGCTGGGGCCGCTGCTGGCAATGCCCATCGCCATTCTGCTGGGTATGAAACGGGAGGCCGTGGGCGCCTGCCATTCCATCAACCGGGAATACCATATGGCGCTGATCAATAACATTTACGGACCGGAGTCCGCAGAGGCCAGAGGCAGCCTTTCCATCTACATTGTGGGCGGCATGGTGGGCACCATCTACTTCGGTCTCATGGCCTCCGTTGTGGGCATGACCGGGTGGTTCCATCCCCAGGCCCTGGGCCTGGCCTCCGGCGTGGGAGCCGGGATCATGATGGCCAGTGCCAGCGCCAGTCTGTGCGCCATCTATCCGGGCAGCGCCGAGCTCATTTCCACTATGGCAAGCGCGGGCGAGACCATGGCTGGGATCACGGGCATTTACATTACCATGTTTATCGCGATTCCCCTGGCTGATAAGCTCTACCGGGTTCTGGAACCGAAACTTGGAAGGTTTGCGTTAAAGGAAAAGAAGGAGGAGAAAGCGGCATGAGATACATAGAATGGCTGGTACTGTTTATTCTGGGGGCCTGCGGAACGGGCCTTGCGAACCTGATCGGATACGGAGTGAGCTTCACGGACTCCATTCCGGGCCTGCTGGTGCTGATCGTGATCTCCATGATCGCCGTGTTTCTCACCAAGGTACTGCCCTTAAAGCTGCCCATCGTGGCGTACTGCTCCATCATCGGCCTGATCTCAGCCTGCCCCCTCTCCCCGGTCCGGGAGTTCGTGATCCAGGCGGCCGGAAACATTAACTTCACCGCCCCCTTCACCATGGTGGGCGCATTTGCCGGGCTGGCGATCAGCGACCAGTTGAAAACATTTCTCAGCCAGGGCTGGAAGATCCTGATTGTAGGTATTTTCGTGATGACCGGGACATTTTTGGGCTCCTGTCTGTGGGATCAGATGATTCTGACGCTCACCGGAGCGATTTGATAGAGGAGGAAATGAGGGAATGCAGAAATGTGATCTGTTGATTAAGGGCGCGGATGTGTTGATAAACAGCGGTGAGCTGAGAGATAATGTGGATATCGTCATAGCGGACGGCCGGATTCTGGCAGTGGATGCGGACCTGGCAAAACAGTATGAGGCGGATGAGACGATCGACGGCCGGTATAAGCTGTTTATGCCGGGGCTGGTGGACAGCCACATGCACACCGGGCAGCAGCTGTTAAAGGGCCTGGTTCTGGACGCCAAGCCCATTATCTGGACCAGGGTCATGCTTCCCTTTGAGAGCACGCTGACGCCGGAGAAAATGCGGCTTTCCGCCCAGGCGGCGGCTCTGGAAATGATCAAATCGGGCACCGCCGGGTTCATCGACGCGGGCAGCTATTTTATGGAGGACGCTGCGGCGGTTTACGAAAAGAGCGGTCTTAGGGGCGCGCTCAGTTACTCCACCATGGACGAGGAGGGCCTGCCGGAATCCATCGCCATGGACGCCAATGAGGCGGTGAGGCGCACGGACTCCCTGTTCGACGCCTTCCACGGAAAGGGCAATCTGAAGGTGTACTACTCCCTGCGGGCGTTAAATTCCTGTTCCAACCGCCTGGTGGAGCTGGAGGCGGAGCACGCCAAGGACCGGAACACCATGCTTCAGGCCCACATGAACGAGTATATGGGCGAGGTCAACGGCATCCTGGAGCGGGAGGGCATGCGGCCCTACGAGTACCTGGAGAAAATGCAGGTTCTGGGCGGCAATTTCCTGGGCGCCCACAGCCTGATCCTCACCGACCGGGAGAAGGAGCTGGTCAGGGACCGCGGCGTCAAAGTCTGCCATTGCCCCTTCAGCAACTGCGGCAAGGCGGTGCCCGACACGCCCCAGCTTTTGGAAATGGGTATCCCGGTGGGCCTTGGCACGGACGGAGCGGCCCACGGCGGACTGAGCCTGTGGAATGAGATGAAGATTTTCCGCTCCGTGATGAACATTATCCACGGCGTTCCCAACCGCAACCCCAAGGTGATGCCCGCGGAGACCATTCTGCGAATGGTGCTGGAGGGCGGCGCTGCGGCCCTGGGCGAGGAGGGGCAGCTGGGGCGCTTGGAAGCCGGGTACAAGGCGGATCTGATCGGCATCGACATGAACCAGCCCCACCTGTGCCCCACTGGGGATCAGATCCACACGCTGCTGGAATGCGTGAACGCCGGAGACGTCTCCGACATGGTGGTGGGCGGCCGGGTTCTGATGAAAAACCGGACCGTGCTGACCCTGGACGAGGAGCGGATTCTCTATGAGTCCCGCAAATATATGGAAGAAACAAAACACTAAACTTGGAGGAAATTGTAAAATGGGCTTCTGGCTGATCGTAATTTTGGCAAACCTGATTGTCGGCGTGCTGGTGGGGCTGACGGGCGTGGCGGGCTTTCTGCTGCCCATCGTGTACACCGGCCCCCTGGGCATGGGCGTGCCGGAGGGGCTGGCGCTGAGCTTTGCGGCCTTTATCGTTTCCGGGGCCCTGGGCGCAATGAACTACAAGCGGGCGGGAAATCTGGATATACCCTTTGGAATCCGTCTGAGCATCGGCAGCCTGGTGGGGGCGGTGCTGGGGGTGAAGCTGAACCTGGTGATCCCCGAGGGACAGGTGAAAATCCTTCTGTACATGGTGGTGCTCCTGTCCGGCGTATCTATTCTCCTGCGCAAGGACAAGGCGCAGGCTGAGGGCGGAGGGAAGGCGGGGTATCAGATCACCGAACACCTCCCCGCCACCCTGGCCCTGGGCTTTGTGACCGGAATGATCTGCTCCCTCTCCGGCGCGGGCGGCCCGGTGCTGGTGATGCCACTGCTGGTGGTGCTGGGGGTAAATGTGCGCACGGCGGTGGGGATTGCGTTGTTCAACTCGGTTTTCATCGGCATCCCGGCCTGCATCGGCTATATGACCCAGTGCTCCGCGCTGGATCTGCTGCCCGTGCTGGCGGCCGCGCTGCTGGCCCACGGCGTTGGGGTGGTATTCGGCAGTAAAAATGCGGTGCGGATTAACCAGATCATCCTGAAAAAGGGGATTGCGGTGTTTTCCATATTGATTGCGGTGTGGAAGCTGGCGTTTTAATGGGGATTATGACATCGCATGAACACAAAACAAGGGTTCTCATGAATCCGGGTTACGGTTCAGAGGCCAATGTCAGTTAGTTAAGTTACAAGTTTAAATTTCTTATTGGGGTCTAACCAAATTTAATTAAATTTTTCTGAAAGGGATTGACAAACAGCCAAAATAGTGCGGCCGCTTTCGCTTACTGATTGATTTTAGAGGTAGCGAAAGCGGCCCTTGAATTAGAAATATAGTCTTTTCAATTCAAGGAGGTACTCATTTATGCCCCATGAATCAATCAAATCTGCTTTTTCGGATGCTGTCAATCAGATTGCAGACAATATCTCTCTTTATGCGGTTCATCCAGCACCAGACTGGAACTTCTCAATTTCTTTGGTATGGTTCCAAATACTCCATCCGCTTCCGTTTTTAATCAACAGCGGGCAAAACTAAAACCGGAGGCCCTGGAGGCTGCTTTTATCAGTTTAATTCCTCTGTCCTGGCTAGGAAAAAAACTCAGACTATCGTTGCCTTGCCTTGGATGGCTCTACCTTTACTTTTTTCAGCAAACCTTCTTTTTCACCTCCCGAATATTTTGTTTCCGAGGGGCATTCCGTGAAGGGATTTTATAGTATGCACCTGAATGCGTTATATGACCTGCAGAAGCATACTTATACAGATGCACGGATCCAGCCGGTTCGCCAAAAAGATGAATTCCGGGCTTTCTGCGACATGGTAGACCGGCACACCACGCTGCCTGGCTCCCAAGATGTCTTTGTCGGTGACAGGGGCTATTGCTCTTATAACAACATGGCTCATGGCATGGAAAAGAACCAGTATTTTTTGTTCCGTACCAAAGACATCCATTCCAAAGGACTTGTTGGAAAGTTTGATATCCCGGACGTGGATTCCTTTGATTGTCAGGTAAATGTTACTTTGGTCCGCAGTCATAAAAAACAATCCCGATCGTAGAAGGCTTCTACAAACGTTTTGTGGATGCTGACGCTTCTTTCGACTACGCTGCATACGGGGCCCTGGACACGTATGATTTGTCGTTCCGGATTGTAAGGTTTCCCATTGCGGACGATTCTTATGAATGCATTGTGACCAATCTGCCTACAGAGGAATTTCCCTCTGAACACATCAGACTTCTATACGATGCCAGATGGGCCATCGAGGGATCTTTCCGCAAGCTGAAATATACAGGCTGAGCAACTTTCATTCCTGCAGACCAGGCTACATCAAACAGGAAATATGGGCAAAGCTGATTGCATACAACATGACAGAAACACTCATTAATCAAACAATCCTAAAAAAGGGAAACACTAAATATGAATACAAAGTGAATTTCTCAATGGCTGCCAATATCCCCGATTGAAAACAGCTCATTTCCGAAAACCCCAATATTTTATATATCGTGCAGCATAAAACAGTTCCACTAACAACTATTAGACCCTTTTGAAGCAGATGTAAATCTGCTTGTTTGTCGTAGTTAAAATAAAATCAAGGCCAACCGTATTGGATAAATCTGGGCCCTTTCTCCATAAATTCCTCTATTTTGAGTGTTAGATATCCATTTGTGGAAATACACTTCCCTTTATCTGACATTTAACTAACTGACATTGGCCTCTGAACAGTAACCTAAAGACGGGTATTGCAATTAATTATGATAAAAGAATATTGCTATTTTAATTTGCATATGTTATACTGTCATCAGAAAACGATGGTACGCTCATTGAGCGCACGAAAGCCCCCAGACTGCTACTCTGGGGGCTTTCTATTCCGTTTTGGGAGGGTGGCTTATTCCCTAGGCTGGCTACCTCAATCCTCTCTGTTCAGCCATTTGCATATGTAGTACGCAACCACACTTGCCAGTACAGGAAGTATGAACGATGGTATTTCGCCCATTGGCGCACACCCCCTTTCTCTACCTGTCTAGGGGTGGTAGCGCCTTGATTACATCATATCTCTTGTTACTTTTCTGCATGATTCAAATTTCAGGAGACTTCAATTCGTGCGTATCCTCATCCACATAGGTATGACGGATATCTTCACACATTTCCAGATATGGTTCCCATATGTGATGTGTAACAACCTTCTTATGCTCCCCTTTGCGGAACCATCCACTTTCCGGATCAGACGTACTTGCTTTAATTGTCTTTTCTTCTTTGCCACCAGATGGCCCGGATGGCGTGTGATTGTCATCGTCCTTTTCGTTCAGCGGGCGTTTACCATCAGTAGCAGATGTGTTAGATATCCATTTGTAGAAATACACTTCCCTTCATCTGACATTTAACTAACTGACATTGGCCTCTGAACAGTAACGAATCCGGTGAGAATCCATACCGAAACAGATCACGAGGTCTTTCACGAGTTTCGCGTTTATGATATAATAGGAGCACTTGACGCTGCATGTCCGGGAAACCGGCGCACGTCGAAGGCATAGAGATACAGATGGGAGAGGCGGCCCCGGCGGCGGCAGTCTCCCATCTTTTTGTTGGATGCAAAGGGCCGTTGGCGCAAGCCCCCCGGGCGCTACCCCGCCCCCAGGCCCCCAAGGGAGGAAGTCATGGAGAAAGTAACAAATAATCAACTTCGGCTCAGATACACCCTGGCCTTCCTGGCCTTATTTGCCCTGGAAGCGTTTATCGCGCTACGGGTGCGGGACCGGTTTGTGCGGCCGTACCTGGGGGACGTGATGGTTGTCTGGGTGGTGTATTGTTTTGTGCGGGCCGTCCGTCCGCGGGGGTGGAAGCGGCTGCCGCTTTACGTGTTCTGGTTTGCGGTTCTGGTGGAATGGCTGCAATTCCTGAACCTTTCGGACCTGCCGGTTTTCGCTGCAAACCCCGTCGCCCGGGTGGTGCTTGGATCGGTGTTCGACTGGGCGGATATACTATGTTATGGGACCGGCTGCCTGGTTCTGGCGCTTGCGGAGCGCTGTGCGCGCGGTCGGAGAAAGTAGGAGGATCATATGGAATACAACGAATACGACAAAGAAGCATTTTTCAACCAGTACAAGCAGATGTCCCGTTCCACGGACGGCCTGAAAGGCGCGGGCGAGTGGCACGAGCTGCAAAAGCTTCTGCCGGATTTTGCAGGCAAGGACGTGTTGGACCTGGGCTGTGGTTTCGGCTGGCACTGCAAGTACGCGGTGGACCGGGGAGCCAGGCGGGCCCTGGGGATCGATTTATCCGCCAATATGCTGGAGGAGGCAAAAGAACGCAACTTTTCCGACCGCATCGAATACCGACAGTGCGGCATTCTGGAATATGAATACCCCCGGGAAGCCTTCGACGTGGTGATCAGCTCCCTGGCCCTGCACTACATCGACGATTTCGCGGCGGTCTGCCGGGGCGTGAACCGCTGCCTGCGGCCCGGGGGAATCTTCGTGTTCTCCGCAGAGCATCCTATTTTCACCGCTTACGGGAGCCAGGACTGGATCTACGGGGAGGACGGGAAGATTCTGCACTGGCCGGTGGACCGGTATTTTGAGGAAGGTCCCAGGGACGCGGTATTTCTGGGTGAACACGTGGTCAAGCAGCACAAGACCCTGACCACCTACTTAAACGGGCTCCTGACCCACGGATTCCGGATCCAGGCCGTGGTGGAGCCAAGGCCTGACCCGGAGATGATGGAAATCCCCGGAATGGCGGACGAACTGCGCCGGCCCATGATGCTGTTAGTCAGCGCGGTCAGGGCCGATTAAAACCAGCAAGTTTAAAACAGACGAAGGGAGTCGAGGTATGAAGCAAAGAGAGATCGGAACATCGGGAATATTTGCCAGTGAAATGTCCATGGGCGCATGGGCGATCGGAGGGGGAACCTGGTGGGGGGATAACGACGACGCTGAGTCCATCCGCACCATCCACGCGGCCCTGGACCAGGGGATCAACTGGATTGACACGGCCCGGGTCTACGGCTTCGGGCACAGCGAGGAGGTGGTGGGAAAGGCCGTTAAGGGCCGCCGCCACGAGGTGATTTTGTCCACCAAATGCGGCCTGCAGTGGTATGACGACGGCGGCGAGTACCATTTCACCGGGGACGGACACCGGGTGCACCGGGATCTGCGCCCCCAGGCCATCCGCCGGGATCTGGAGCTGAGCTTAAAGGCGCTGGGTACGGACTATATCGACGTCTATTACACCCATTGGCAGTGCAAAACCTACGGTCTGGTGCCCATCGCAGAGACCATGGGCGAGCTCATGCGCATGAAGGAGGAGGGCAAAATCCGGGCCATCGGCGCGTCCAACGTGCAGGTGCGCCACCTGGAGGAGTACCGGCAGAGCGGCCAGCTGGATGTGATCCAGGAGAAATACAGCATGCTGGACCGACGGGTGGAGGAGGAACTGCTGCCGTACTGCGAGGCCAATTCCGTCACCCTTCAGACCTATTCCCCCATCGAGCAGGGGCTGCTCACCGGCACGGTGCCGGACAGCTACGTTCCGAAGCCCGGGGAGGCCAGGGAGAACAAGCTCTGGTGGAGGCCACAGACCATCGCCATCGCCAATGAGATGATGGCGGGCTGGCGGGATCTGACGGATCAATACAACTGTTCCATCGCCAACCTGGTGATCGCCTGGTCCATAAAACGCAGCCCGCGGTTCAACATTCTGTGCGGGGCCAGGAAGCTTCATCAGATCGCGGAAAATGTGAAGTCCGCAGGCGTGGAGCTGACAAACGAGGATTTTGCGCGTATGGAGGCGGACGCGGATCAGGCCATTTTGCGGGCAAAGGCGCTGGGCTGAGCCGGAAAAGACGTCTTTATAGTATCTTTATAGAATCTTTATACGGCCCCGGGAAATTTTGTCTATCTTCTTTATATATTCTGCGGTTAAAATTAAATCAGGATATAGATGAGAGGAGGGCGTACTATGTTATTTCGCAAGGGTAAAAAGATCGTGATTGCCGGTTCCAGTCAATGGGGGGCAAGGTTGGCCGGCCAGCTCTCCGGCAAAGGCTACGACGTTGTGGTGGTGGACAGCCGGAGGGACGCGTTTCGCAAGCTGCCGGAAGATTTTAACGGAAACCAGGTGGAGGGGGACGTGACGGACCCCAAGGTGCTGGAGCGGTGCGGAGCCGGAAAGGCCGTGGCGTTCATTGCAGCCACCCAGAATGACAATGTAAACCTGATGGTGGGCCAGATCGCCCGCTGTCTCATGGAGGTCGAGCACGTGTACGTGATGCTGGAGGACCAGCAGCGCCAGAAAATCATCGGCGGTTCGGGTATCAAGACCATCTGCCCGCTGGAGGCGTCGGCTGAAGAGTGCGCGCGGCTGGTGGGCGAGGCCTGCCGGAAGGAGGCCGTATGAAGATTGCGGTTGCCGGAGGCAGGGAGACGGCGGATTATCTGACCGGCCTTTTGAGAGAGGCGGGGCACAAGGTGGCGGTGATCCAGGAGGACCGCGCCTTCTGCGAGCACCTGTCCGCAAAATACGACATGTCCGTGACCTGCGGGGACCCCTGCCGGGAGGATGTGCTGGCGGACGCCGGAATCCGGGGCTGCGGCCTGTTTCTGGCGCTGCTGCCGGAGGACGCCGACAATCTGGAGGTGTGCCAGATGGCCAAGCGCCTGTTTGCGGCGGAGAAAACCGCGTGCCTGGTCCGGAATCCGGCCAATGTGGAGATTTTTGAAAGCCTGGGCGTGGACCGCGCCGTCAGCCCGGCCCGGCTTTTAGCCGCATACGCCGCAGAGGGCTGACCGGCCCGGACGGCATTTGCTGGAGGGAAACAGTTTATATGTCTCATGAATACGGAAAAGAAGTGGCGCAGTTTGTGGGAGCGTGGATGAAAGTCGCCATTATTTGGGTATTGTCCACGATGCTGGCAATTCTGATGAGCAGAGCGGGCCTGCGGGCGGAAAATCTGCTGTTGGTCTATCTGGTGGGCGTTCTGATCAGCATCGTGCTGACCGGCAGCCTGACCTGGGGAATTCTCTCGGCGTTTGTGTTCGCGCTGACCTTCAACTACCTGTTTACGGAGCCGAAGCTGACATTTCATATGTACGATGCCAACTACGCGATCTCCGTGTTGATTTTCGTGGTGGTGGCGGTTATCGTCTCCACCCTGATGGTAAAATTACAGCGCCAGATGCAGATCGCCAACAAGAAACGGGAGATCACAAGCAAGATCAATACCATCGGAAACGGCTTTCTTAACGTTTCCGGCTTTGACGAGATCAAGCGCTACAGCGAGGAGAGCCTGGCGGGCCTGACGGGCAAGCGGGTGACCGTGATGCTCAAAGAGAGCGAGCGGGAGGAATTTCCCAACGCACTGGCGGAGTGGTGCTACAACCAGTCCCTCCCCTGCGGCCATGGGGAGTGCCAGTTCCCGGGCGACAGCGGCCTTTATATCCCCATCAAGAACCGGGAAAAGACCTACGGCGTGATTGTGTTCGACTGCACGGACTGGTCCCTCCGGGAGGAGGAGAAGGTCTACGTGGACACGGTGATCTCCCAGATCACCCTGGTGATCGAGCGGGAGCAGCTAAGCCGGGAGAAGGAGAACAACCGCATCCAGATGGAGCGGGAGCGCTTAAAGAGCACGCTGCTGCGCAGCATCTCCCACGACCTGCGCACGCCCCTGACCGGCATCGGCAGCAACGCCGGTTTCCTGTGCGACAACATCGGGATTATCGACCAGGACACGGTCCGGGGGATGTTAAAGGACATCTGCAAGGACACGGAGTGGCTGAGCACCATGGTGGAAAACCTGCTGAATCTGACCAGAATCCAGGAGGGCAGGCTGGATATCAATAAGACCAAGGAGGTGGTGGACGATATCATCGGCTCCGCGGTAAAACTGGTGTCCAAGCGCGTGGGGACCCACCGCCTTAAGACGAAAACGCCGGAGGAGATTCTGCTCTTTTCCGTGGACGGGCGCCTGTTCATCCAGGTGCTGGTGAATCTGCTGGACAACGCCTTCCGCCATTCCGGCGAGGGAACCACCGTGACCATTTCCGCGGAGCGGGTGGGAAACAACATCCGGTTCCAGGTCTCCGACGACGGGGTGGGAATCCCGGAGGGCAAGATGGCGCAGATATTTGACAATTTCTTTACCACCGCGTATCAGGACGGCGACCGCCAGCGGGGGGTGGGCCTGGGGCTCACCATCTGCAAGGCCATTGTGGAGGCCCAGGGCGGAAGAATCTCGGCCTTCAACAACAGCGCCGGTGGGGCGACTTTTTCTGTAGAAATGCCGATGGAGGACATGAAAGGTGAATGAACTGACAATACTGGTGATCGAGGACGACAAAACCATTCAGAACTTTCTGAAGATATCCCTGCAGACCAAGGGGTATAAATACATCCTGGCGGACAACGGCTTGTCGGGTATCTCCTATTTTTACGCGGACAATCCCGACCTGATTCTGCTGGATTTAGGGCTGCCGGACATCGACGGCATGGAGGTTCTGCGTCAGGTCCGCCAGAAGTCCGAGGTGCCCATCATCATCGTGTCCGCCAGAGGACAGGAGCGGGAGAAGGTGTCGGCATTGGACGAGGGGGCGGACGATTTTGTGATGAAGCCCTTCAACGCGGAGGAGCTGCTGGCCCGGATCCGGGTGGCCCTGCGCCACAAGGGGACGGTGAAGAAGCAGATGTCCGAGTTCGAGCTGGACTCTCTGAAAATTGATTTTGAGAAGCGCAAGATCTTTGTCCATGGGCAGGAGATCCATCTGACGCCCATCGAGTACAAGATGATGACGCTGCTGGTGAACAACAGCGGCAAGGTGCTGACGCACCATTACATCCAGAACCAGGTGTGGGGCTATGACACAACGGACGATTACCAGTCTCTGCGGGTGTTTATGGCGAATATCCGGCGCAAGATCGAGGACGACACCGCCAACCCGCGCTTCATTCTCACGGAGGTGGGAGTGGGGTACCGGTTCGCGGACGAATAGCGGGAAATTTAAGAAAACAGGAAGAGGAATTGTCTCGGCAGGCGGGACGATTCCTCTTTTCGCGTTTATGGGATCTTTATGAACAGCGGAAAGTGAACAATGGAATCTTTATCAGGGGCCGTGCTAACATAGCTTATCATAAAACGAGGAGGAAAAAGCTATGGCAATCATGTACGGCCTTGTAGGAGCGGCCGCGGTAGGGATACTCCTATACCTGATTATAATTCTGCTGAGAGGTGATAAACAATGACGAATGTGGCTGTTCAGATGATCGGATATTGTATCATACTGGTTCTGTTGGCAATCCCGCTGGGAAATTACATTGCAAAGGTGATGAACGGGGAGCGGGTATTTCTCTCCGGAATCCTGCGCCCGGCGGAGCGGGGGATTTACAGACTCCTGAAAATCGATGAAAACGAGGATATGGACTGGAAGAAATACTCGGTCTGCACGGCGGTGTTCAGTGTATTCAGCCTGTTTGTGCTGTGGTTTATCCTGTGCTTCCAGAAATTTCTCCCCATGAATCCCCAGGGGACCGGCAATATGAGCTGGCATTTGGGATTCAACACGGCGGCCAGCTTCGCCACCAACACCAACTGGCAGGCCTACTCCGGCGAGTCCGCTTTGAGCTACTTCAGCCAGATGCTAGGGTTGAATTTCCAGAACTTTGTCTCCGCCGCCGTGGGCATTGTGGTGCTGTTCGCCCTGATCCGGGGGTTTGTGCGGGTGAAGAAAACCGGCCTGGGAAACTTTTATGCGGATATGACGAGGACCGTGCTGTATGTGCTGATTCCCCTTTCCGTGATCGTTTCCCTGGTGATCGCCTCCCAGGGTACGCCCCAGACCTTCAGCCGGTACGAGGAGACAGAGCTGTTAGAGCCTGTTACGGTGGAACATGAGGACGGGACGGAAACGGTGGTTACCAAGCAGGTGATCCCGCTGGGGCCGGCGGCCAGCCAGATTGCGATCAAGCAGCTGGGAACCAACGGCGGCGGTTTCTTCGGAAACAACTCCGCGCATCCCTTTGAGAATCCCACGCCCCTGTCCAATCTCTTTGAAATGGTCTCCATTCTGCTGATCCCCGCGGCCCTGTGCTTCACCTTTGGCCGGAATGTGCGGGATAAACGGCAGGGGATCGCCATTTTCCTGGCCATGTTTATCCTGCTGGCGGTATCCCTTGCCGTCGTGGGAACGGCCGAGCAGAGCGGCACCCCGCAGATCAGCCAGAACGGCGCGGTCTACACGGGAACCGACGGGCAGGCGGGCGGCAACATGGAGGGCAAGGAAACCCGGTTTGGCATCGCTTCGTCCACGACCTGGGCCGTATTCACCACGGCGGCCTCCAACGGCTCCGTCAACAGTATGCACGACAGCTACACGCCCATCGGCGGCATGATCCCGATGCTGCTCATGCAGCTGGGCGAGGTGGTGTTCGGAGGTACCGGCTGCGGACTCTACGGGATGATCGGGTTCGCCGTTCTGACGGTGTTTATCGCAGGACTGATGGTGGGCCGGACGCCGGAGTATCTGTGCAAGAAGATCGAACCCTTTGAGATGAAAATGGCGGTTCTGGTCTGCCTGGCCACTCCGGTGGCGATCCTGGTGGGCAGCGGGATCGCGGCTCTGCTTCCCGCAACCCATGACAGCTTAAACAATCCGGGGGCCCACGGACTTTCCGAAGTTCTCTACGCGTTTTCCTCCGCGGGCGGCAACAACGGCTCCGCCTTTGCGGGATTTAACGCTAATACGCCGTTTTTGAATGTGAGCATCGGGCTGGTCATGCTGTTCGTGCGTTTTGTGCCCATGTTTGCAACCCTGGCCATCGCGGGCAGCCTGGTAAAGAAACAGAAGGTGGCGGTCAGCTCCGGCACTCTGCCCACCCACAACGCCATGTTCATTTTCCTGTTGATCTTCGTGGTGCTGCTGGTCGGGGCGCTGAGCTTCTTCCCGGCCCTGTCTCTGGGACCTGTGGCGGAATATTTTGAGATGATTGCATAGATCGCATAACGGAAGGAATGAATCGATATGAAGGACCAAAAAAATAAAAGTATATTTGCCGACCGAAACATGATGAACCGGGCCCTGAGGGATTCGGTGCTGAAGCTCAGCCCCAAAGTCCAGGTAAAAAATCCGGTGATGTTCATGGTGTTTGTGTCCGCCATCCTGACCCTTGTGCTCTTTGTGCTGGCTCTGGCGGGAATCCGGGACGCCCATCCGGGATACATACTGGCGATCTCCGTCATCCTGTGGTTTACCTGCCTGTTCGGCAACTTCGCGGAAGCCATTGCCGAGGGCAGAGGCAAGGCTCAGGCAGACGCCCTGCGGGCGGGCCGCAGGGACGTGACGGCTGCAAAAATCCCCTCCATGGACCGCAAGTCCGAGGTTCAGATGGTGAAATCCACGGAGTTGCGCAGAGGCGACCTGGTGATCGTACAGGCGGGGGAGCAGATTCCCGCCGACGGCGACGTGGTGGAGGGCGCGGCCTCGGTGGACGAGAGCGCCATTACCGGCGAGTCCGCCCCGGTCATACGGGAGAGCGGCGGCGACCGCAGCGCCGTGACCGGCGGCACCACGGTGATCTCCGACTGGCTGGTGATCAAGGTCACCAGCAACCCCGGCGAGGGTTTTATGGATAAGATGATCGCCATGGTGGAGGGCGCTTCCAGAAAGAAAACCCCCAATGAGCTGGCGCTGCAGATTTTTCTGGTGGCCCTGTCCATTATCTTTGTTCTGGTGACCGCGGCTCTGTACTCCTATTCCCTGTTTTCTTCCGTGGAAAAGGGAACCGTGAACCCCACGTCCATCACCAACCTGGTGGCCCTGCTGATCTGCCTGGCGCCCACCACCATCGGCGCGCTGCTTTCCGCCATCGGCATCGCGGGCATGAGCCGTTTGAACCAGGCCAACGTGCTGGCCATGAGCGGAAGGGCCATTGAGGCTGCCGGGGACGTGGACACTCTGCTACTCGACAAGACCGGCACCATCACCCTGGGAAACCGGCAGGCGGACGCTTTCATCCCGGTGGACGGGGCGGATGAGCAGGAACTGGCGGACGCCGCCCAGCTCTCCTCCCTGGCGGATGAGACGCCGGAGGGCCGCAGCATCGTGGTATTAGCCAAGGAGCGCTTTGGAATCCGGGGCCGCAGCATGGAGGAGCTGAACGCAGAGTTTGTGCCCTTTACGGCCAAAACCAGGATGAGCGGCGTCAATATCCACGGCTCGGAGATCCGAAAGGGCGCCGCGGACGCGGTGAAGGCTTATGTCACCGGCCAGGGCGGGCGTTTCAGCAAGGAGTGCGAGGACACGGTCGCCCGCATCGCCAATCAGGGCGGAACCCCCCTTGTGGTGGCCAGGGACGGCCGGGTGCTGGGCGTTGTGGCGCTGAAGGATATTGTGAAGCAGGGCGTCAAGGAGAAATTTGCCGACTTAAGGAAAATGGGAATCCGCACCATCATGATTACCGGCGACAACCCGCTGACCGCGGCGTCCATTGCGGCGGAAGCGGGGGTGGATGATTTTCTGGCCGAGGCCACGCCTGAGGCAAAGCTGGAGATGATCCGGGAGTACCAGGCGGGCGGCCATCTGGTGGCCATGACCGGCGACGGCACCAACGACGCTCCGGCCCTGGCCCAGGCGGACGTGGCGGTGGCGATGAACACCGGAACCCAGGCGGCAAAGGAAGCCGGCAATATGGTGGATCTGGATTCCTCGCCCACCAAGCTGATTGAGATCGTAAAAATCGGCAAACAACTGCTGATGACCAGGGGGTCCCTGACCACCTTCAGCATCGCCAACGACGTGGCAAAATACTTCGCCATCATTCCGGCTCTGTTTATGGGGCTTTACCCGGGGCTGTCCGCCCTCAACATCATGGGGCTTCACAGCGCACAGAGCGCGGTGCTCTCGGCCATTATCTACAACGCGCTGATTATTGTGGCGCTGATCCCGCTGGCCCTTAAGGGCGTGAAATACCGCGAGGTGTCCGCCGCAAAAATGCTCAGCGGAAATTTACTGGTTTACGGTCTGGGCGGCATCATCATCCCCTTTGCGGCCATAAAGGCCATCGATATGCTGCTCACGGCCACCGGCATGATTGTATAGGAAGGGAAGGAAGAAGATTATGAAAACAGTAAAATCAGTTATACCGAAGATGCTGGGATTTTTCCTGGTCATGCTGGTGATCACCAGTCTCATCTATCCGGCGGTCATCACGGCGGCTGCCCGGGCTATGTTTCCGGACCAGGCGACCGGGTCCATCATTGTGGGAAACGACGGGAAAAGGTACGGAAGCGAGCTGCTGGCCCAGGAGTTTACCGGCGAGAACTATATGTGGGGCAGAATCATGAACGTGGATACCGCCACATTCACCGGGGAGGACGGAGAGCCGCTCCTGTATTCCTGGGCGTCCAACAAATCGCCGGCCGGGGAGGAGCTTGAAGCGCTGGTTGCGGAACGGGTTGAGCGGCTTCGGGCCGCCAACCCGGAACAGGGGGATGAACCGATCCCCGTGGATCTGGTCACCTGCTCCGGCAGCGGGCTGGACCCGGACATCTCGCCGGCGGCCGCCGAGTACCAGGTTCAGCGGATCGCAGACGCCAGAGGGATGCGGCCGGAGGACGTGCAGGCGGTGATCGACCGTTACACGACCGGCAGAACCTTCGGTTTATTCGGCGAGCCGAGAGTTAATGTGCTGAAGGTGAATCTGGCGCTGGATGGGAAATTGTAAATGTTTGGGAAACACTTTCGAGCTGCCGCGGTATGCGGCGGCTCTGCAGTGCGTTTTCCGGTTGGGGAAATGTGAGGGCGGGCTGTATCTGCCCCTCCCCAAGACCTGGCGGCAGACGTAGTTAAAAAACAGCAGTTTCATAAATAAGACAGGGGTTGTGAATATATGGATGGCAGACCGGATCCGGAACAGATTTTAAAAAAGAATTTTCCCAAGGGGTCAGGAAACGGCCACGGGCGGCTGAAAATTTTCTTCGGCTATGCGGCCGGGGTGGGGAAAACCTATGCGATGCTGGAGGCGGCGCGGGACGAGGCGGCGGCCGGCCGGGACGTGCTGGCCGGGTATATCGAGCCCCACGACCGTCCGGAGACCATGGCCCTGCTCTCCGGGCTGGAAGTGCTGCCGCCCCGGTGGATCAAATACAGGGGAATCGAGCTGCGGGAATTTGACCTGGACGGTGTTCTGATGCGCCGCCCGGGTCTGGTTCTGGTGGATGAGCTGGCCCACACCAACGTGGAGGGCTGCCGCCACAGAAAGCGCTGGCAGGACGTGATTGAGCTATTGGAAGCGGGGATCGACGTCTACACCACGGTGAACGTGCAGCATCTGGAGAGCCTTCACGACATCGTGGCCTCGATCACCCATGTCCGGGTGAGCGAGCGCATTCCGGACCGCGTATTCGACCAGGCGGACCAGGTGGAGCTGGTGGACATTTCCCCGGAGGAGCTGCAAAAGCGGTTGGAGGAGGGGAAGATTTACCGGAAGGAGCAGGCCGGGAGGGCGGCGGCGAACTTCTTTACAGTAGAAAATCTCTCCGCGCTGCGGGAGATCGCGCTTCGCCGGACCGCGGACCGGGTGAACCGGGAGGTGGTCCGGGAGCGGGAGGCGGCGGGCAAGGACTATTACACCGGGGAGCACGTGCTGGTCTGCCTGTCCCCGTCCCCCACCAACGCCAGGGTGATCCGCACCGCCGCCCGCATGGCCGGGGCGTTCCGCGGCGACTTCACGGCGATTCTGGTGGAAACCTCCCAGATCAAACAGGAGAACGCGAAAATATCCAAAAAAATGGAGGCCAACATCGCTTTGGCCAAACAGTTCGGGGCTAATGTGATCACCCTCTACGGCGAGGACATCGTGGAGCAGATCGCCGGGTATGCCAGGCGCAACGGCATTTCCAAGATTGTGATCGGGCGCACGGTGCAAAAGCCTCATCTGTTTTATGTGAAGCCCACTCTGATCGACCGGCTGATCAAGCGGCTTCCCAATATGGACATTTATGTGATTCCGGACAGCAACGCGGGACCGCAGTCACGGAAACGGGAATTTTTGGAAATGTTTCGGGTGAAAAGCAAGAGCGATTTCCTGAAAACAGCGCTGATTCTGGGCGCAGCCACCCTGCTGTCCGCGCTGCTGTACCGGCTTCGGGCCGGGGAGATCAATGTGGTGATGGTTTATATCATGGGCGTGGTGTGGGTGGCCTATGCGACAGGAGGCAGGCGCTGGGGCGTGACAGCATCTCTGGCCTCCGTGGTGCTGTTCAACTTCTTTTTTACAGAGCCGCGCTTTACCTTCCAGGCGGATGCGGCCTCCTATCCCTTCACCTTTGGCGCTATGCTGTTCTGTGCGCTGGTGACCAGCACCCTGGCCGGACGGCTGAAGCAGCAGGCCGGGATTGCGGAGCGGGATTCCCGGTACATGCAGGTGCTGCTGAACGTGAGCCGCAGCCTGAGGAAGGGCAGGAGCGCGGAGGAGGTGCTGGAAATCTGCGGGAAGCAGGTGAAAAGCCTGCTTGGCCGGAATATCGTGGTTTACGGCACAGCGGACGGTAAGCTCTCCGGCCGCAGGATCTTTGCGCTGGAGGGCCAGGAGGAATCCGCGGCCCAGACCTTTTCCGGCAGCGACGAGGAAGCGGTGGCGGTCTGGGCCTTCAAAAACCGGCACAAGGCGGGGCGCACAACGGACACCCTGCCCGGAGCCAAAGCCCGGTACACCCCGGTTTACAGGGGAAAATCCACCTACGCGGTGATCGGCGTGGAGCTTAAAGGGGACGACACCATCCCGCCCAATGACAAAAACGTGCTCAACACCATCGCGGCGGAGGCGGCGGCCCGGCTGACGGAGCTGGCGGGAGAGTGAAGGCAGCGGCGGGACGCCGGGACATTGGGCGGAGGTCAAGGAGGCACGCTTCGTTCCTTCTCTATTTATAGAAGATTTACGGCAGCGGGGCCGTATGGAATGGAAAATTTATGAGCATCCATGGTATCCTTTTATTGAAAGCAATAGGACGCTGGCGCAGCCGGCGGGCGATTGCTATAGAGAGGAAGTGATCTCATGGTAGTGAAATTAAAGATGAACCTGAAAGCTCCGCTGGAAGCGTTCTGCGACCGTTTTCCGCTGTTTTCCATGGTAGTGATGCAGGCCGTGATGGCGGTTGTCATGATGGCGGCGGTGGGAGCCATCGCGCTGGCGGGCGGCACCGTGATCTGGTTGTTTTACAGGGCCGCCGGTCTCATGTAGGGAAAGCCAAAATTGAAAGATCCTGTAAAACGTGAAAATGTACTTGAAAAATCCTCGTAAACTGTATAAACTGTTAGGTATATATGTTCAGGAAAACTGAATACCGGCAGGATTGGACGAGGATACAGACATGAAGATATTGTATAGTAAAACGCTGGATGGAATCTGCATCCAGCGTTGTTTTGGTTTAGACGGAACGGTACAGATTCCGGACAGCCTGGCTGGGGAGCCGGTCACCCGGCTGGCGGCCTATCTGTTTTCCGGTTCCATGGCGCGGGCGCTGCGGGACCGGGGCGGTTTTGAGGAGCCGCTGTTTCTCTGGGACAGCGGGGAATCCCCGTATTTCCCCGGCGCTTCCAGACCGGTTTCACGGGAAGAGGCGGACACGGAGCTATGTGATGGGCTTCCCGCTGTCTGTGGCGGAGCGCTGCGGGAACTGTGTCTCCCAAACGGGTTGAAGGCGGTGGGGGCCTACGCATTTTATGGCTGCGAGGACCTAAAAAAGCTGGAATGTGCTTCCGCCACAACGGACTGGGGGGCGGGCGCGTTTACGGGCTGCACCGGGCTGGAGCGGTTGAGTGTGTCTCTTCTGCCGGGGCGGAAGTCCTGCCTGAAGGAGATTCTCTCGGAGCTGCGCCAGGCCCTCAGGGTGGACTTGTGCGATCCGGAGGGGGAGTTGACGGCGCGGCTCGTATTTCCGGAGTTTTACGAGGAATCGGTGGAGAACACGCCGGCCCGCATCATCATGCGGGAGGTTCACGGCTGCGGCCATATGTACCGCTACTGCTTTGACGGAGGGGATTTTGATTTCCGGGAATATGACCGCCTGTTTCCCTACGTCCAGGCCCAGGAGCCGGAGGAGTTCGTCTCAGGGCTGGCCCTTTGCCGCCTCTGTTTTCCGGCGGGACTGGGGCCGGAGGCGCAGGAAGAGTACCGGGCGTATATCCGGGAACATCCGGCAGCGGCGGCCCGGGCGGCCATGGCGGAGCGGGACGCAACCATGAGCGCCCGGCTGGCGGAGGAGGCCCGGGAGCGCGGACAGCTCCTGGCGATGATCGGCGAGGCGGAGCGGGCCGGAAACGCCGCCGCCCTGGCGCTGTTTATGGACCGCCTGCACCGGCGCTTTAAGAACGAGAGCGCGGTGAGAAGAAGGTTTGAGCTCTGATAAAGATTCATTAAAATACATTCAGGAGGAAAATATAATGTCAAAGAAAACAAATGGACAGGAACTGCAGGAAAAGCTGACCTGGAAGTTCCCGCATATCGCAAAGGACGCCCCGCAGCAGATGGAGAAGGCGTCCAAGTTCTGCGAGGGCTACAAGGAATTTTTAAACGGCGGCAAGACGGAGCGGGAGTGCGTGCGCCTGGCGGTCCGCATGTTGAAAAAGGCGGGCTACAAGCCCTTTGACCCCAAGGCTTCCTACGAGCCGGGGGACAAGGTGTATTACGTCAACCGTGAGAAGTCCCTTATCGCCACCACCTTCGGCAAAAAGCCGCTGACCGACGGGCTGCGCATCAACGGCGCGCACATCGATTCCCCGCGTCTGGACTTAAAACCCAACCCGGTTTACGAGAAGGAGGACATTGCCTACTTCAAGACCCACTACTACGGTGGAATCCGCAAGTACCAGTGGGGGACCATCCCGCTTGCCATGCACGGCGTGATCGTGAAGAAGGACGGGGAGAAGGTGGAGATCAGCATCGGCGAGAAGGAAGGGGATCCGGTTTTCTGCGTGACCGATCTGCTGCCCCATCTGGCCGCCAAGCAGAACGACCGGAAGCTGGCGGAGGGAATCAAGGGCGAGGAGCTGAACATCGTCGTCGGTTCCGTGCCGTTCCAGGACGAGGATGTGAAGGAGCCGGTCAAGCTTCTGGCGCTTCAGATTTTAAACGAAATGTATGGGATCACGGAGCACGACTTCTACCGGGCGGAGATCGAGATGGTTCCGGCTCACAAGGCCGCGGACGTGGGCTTTGACCGCAGTATGGTGGGCGCTTACGGACAGGACGACCGGGTTTGCGCGTACACGGCCCTGTTGGCGGAGATTGAGACTAAGAAGCCGGCCCGCACCACGGTGACGATCCTGGCCGACAAGGAGGAGATCGGCTCCAATGGCAACACGGGGCTGGATTCGGATTATGTGCTCCACTACATAGAAGATCTGGCGGATCAGGCCGGAGTGAAGGCACGGGATGTGCTGAGAAATTCGCTCTGCCTGTCCTCCGATGTGAACGCGGCCTACGACCCCACCTTTTCCGACGTCTACGAGGCCCGCAACTCCAGCTACATCAACAAGGGCTGCGTGCTGACCAAATACACGGGGGCAAGAGGAAAGTCCGGCTCCAACGACGCCAGCGCCGAGACCATGGCCAAGGTGATCGGAATCATGGACTCCGAGGGCGTTTACTGGCAGGCGGGCGAGCTGGGCGCGGTGGACGCGGGCGGCGGCGGAACCATCGCCAAATTTGTGGCCGGAATGGATGTGGATACTGTGGATCTGGGCGTGCCGATCCTGTCCATGCACGCGCCCTTTGAGCTGGCGTCCAAGCTGGATGTTTACAACACCTACAAGGCGTTCAAGGCATTTTATAAATAAATATGGAGCGGTTCAGACGGCGTATCTTCCGGTTTGGCAAGCCGGTGGAAAAGACTGTTTGCGGCTTGGTTTTCCGCGGCTTTCCCAAGCAATTTTCCCTGCCGTCTGAACTGTTCCACAAATAACCTTAAAATTTCATGAAATTCGTGGAAAAGCTTTTTTTTCAACGGCAGGTATGATATAACTAAGTACAGCGCACCGCCGGGGGCGGGCGAAATGAAGGGATAGAAAAGGAACGTGTAAGATGAAAAAGTTTGCTTTATTATGTATCTGCGGGGCAGTGGCCGCCGCTGTTTTGACCGGCTGCTCAGGCAGTGACAAGCTGGCTCAGTATAAGGGAGTAGAAGTTTATGTCGCTTCCAGGGAGGTATCCGAGGGCGAGGTTTACGCCAAGGTCAAGGAGATCATGGACGCCAACCCCAACTACGTTGAGGTGGACCGCCCGGCCAAGGAAGGCGATATTGTCAATATTGATTATGTAGGCACCCAGGACGGCGTGGAGTTTGCAGGGGGAACCGGAGACGGCGTGGATCTGACCCTTGGCTCCAACCGGTTTATCGAGGGCTTTGAGTCCGGTCTGATCGGAACCAAGAAGGGCGACCACAAGGTTCTCAACCTGACCTTCCCGGAGAACTACAGCGAGGCCGCTCTGGCCGGCCAGGCTGTGGAGTTCTCTGTTGATGTGAATGCGGTGAAGGAGAAGCAGGACGCGGTTCTGGACGACGCGTTTGTGCAGCGCGTATCCCCCTTCCAGACTGTGGACGAGTTCATGACGGATACCAAGGCCGATCTGGAGACTGAAAAGAACCGGCAGATCGATACCCAGAAGCAGCAGGATGTTCTGAGCCTGGTGGTGAACGATTCCGATATGAAGCTGAGCCGCAGCGAGGTTTCCAAGCGCTACAATCAGGAGCTGGACAACTATACCCAGCAGGCCAAGGCCTTCGGCACCACGCTGTCCGGCATGGCCCAGAGCTACGGCACCGACGAGGCTGGCTTTAAGCAGATGATCATGGCTTCCGTAAAGCAGCAAATGAAGACCCAGAAGGTGATCGACACCATCGCGGCTCAGGAGAATCTGGTGCCGGATGACGCGGACCGTCAGGCGTTTGCGGAGATGAACGGCACGGATATCAACACGCTGGTGGATTCCTACGGCGAGGAGACTGTGGCGGAGCTGGTCAAGAACTACAAAGTGATGAAGTTCCTTGCCGACAACGCAGTGGAAAAGACCGCAGGGGCAGAAGAGGGAGCGGCAGGCGAGACCGAGGCGGCGGAGAGCACAGCGGCAGGCGAGACCGCAGCAGCGGAGAGCACAGCGGCGGCAGAGACTACCGCGGCGGCGGAGACCACCGCAGCAGCCGAGACCACCGCGGCAAATGCAACAGCAGCAGAAGAGACGACTCAGGCGCAGACAGAATCGAACGCACAGTAGTGCGAAGTTAAAAAAAGCGTATCTAAAGAAAAAGGAGGATTCTCTCGTGCAGATTTTAAAAGACAGAATACGGAAAGACGGCAAGATCAAGGCCGGAAACGTGCTGAAAGTAGACAGCTTTTTGAACCACCAGATGGACATTCGCCTGTTTGGTGAGATCGGCAAGGAATTCAAACGCCGCTTCGCGGACTCTGAGGTGACCAAGATCCTGACCATCGAGGCGTCCGGCATCGGCATCGCCTGTATTGTCGCCCAGTATTTTGACGTGCCGGTGGTATTTGCCAAGAAAACACAGACCAAGAACATTGCCGGTGAGGTGTACACCACCAAGGTGGAATCCTTTACCCACGGCAGAGTGTACGATATCATCGTATCCAAGGAATTCCTGGGACCCGACGACAAGGTGCTGCTGATCGATGATTTCCTGGCCAACGGCAAGGCCCTGGAGGGGCTGGTGGCGCTGGTCAAGGACTCCGGAGCCAAGCTCGTGGGAGCCGGAATCGTGGTTGAAAAAGGTTTTCAGGTGGGCGGCGATCTGCTGCGCTCCGAGGGAATCCGTCTGGAGTCCCTGGCCATTGTGGAGAGCATGGACGAGGACACCCAGACCATCGTATTCCGCGATGACGAATGATTTGCAGACTGACAACCGGCGCTACTGTACACAGTGACTGAAAATTTGAGGACTGATCGAGTAAGCATGAAGAATCGCAAGGCATTATTTTTTGACGTAGACGGGACGCTGCTGCCCGAGGGCACGCGGCAGATCCCGGAGAGCGCCCGGAACGCGCTTAAGGAAGCGCGTTCCAACGGGCATCTGATCTTTATCAATTCCGGGCGCACCTACTGCAACCTGGATGAAGTAAAACGGCAGATCGAGGCCGACGGATATCTGTGCGGCTGCGGGACCCACATTATTGCCGGGGACCAGGTGATCTACCGTTATTTTATTCCCCACGAGGAGGGAGTACGCCTGAAACGGGATATCGTGGAGTTTGGCCTGGACGGTGTTCTGGAGGGGGCGGAGAGCTGCTATATGCGCAGCCAGACCTCGCGTTTTCCGGAGATCGAAGGTCTGCGGGCCGACCTGCGGGCAAACGGCGCCCTCTCGTCCCACAACTGGGATGTGGATTACTATGAGTACGACAAGTGCTATCTGGCTTCCGACTGCCTGAGCGATTGCGAAGGCCTGTTTGCGCGGATGAAGCAGATGGATATCATTGACCGCGGGGGCGGTTTCTACGAGTGCGTGCCGTCCGGCCACTCCAAGGCCACGGCCATCGAGCGCGTGCTGGAGTATTACGGGCTTCCCCTGGAATCGGCCTATGTTTTTGGCGACAGCAGCAATGATCTGGCCATGTTCGAGTACGCCAGCAACTGCGTGGTGATGGAGAAGCACAGCCCGGAGCTGGACCCCTTTGCCACGTTTGTGACCAGAAGCGTTGAGGAAGACGGGATCGCCTATGCCATGGAGCAGCTGGGGATCGTCCGCAGCCGGGTGTCTCTGTGATGAAAAAAAGGACTTGGATTATGATCGCCCTGATGTATGCCGCGGTTTTTCTGGCATGCTTCGGGGTTTTACATATTATGGATCAAATTATGGAGCCCGGAAGCCCTGGGATTGCGGAGAGCAGCGGGACGCCGGGGAACGGCAGCCCATCCGAAGCCGTTCCGGCAGAGAGCCGTCCCGTCGCCACCCCGTCTGAGCCTGCGCTGCCTCAGGCGGAGGAGGACTGGAAGCCGGTGGATCACGGGTACGAGGGCTGGAAGCAGCAGATCGCCGGGGCCTGGACGCCCCCGGAGGAAACGCCGGAGCCCTACCGCCCGCCCCGCCTTGTGTTGGCCACGGACCTGCATTACCAGAGCGCGGCGGCGGACGACGGGGGAAAGGCATTTCAGGAATTTGTGGAACACAGCGACGGGAAGGTGGTTCGCTACCTGCCGGAGCTTTTGGAGGCGTTTTTAGACGAGGTGATCGCAGAGCGGCCGTCGGCCCTGGTGCTCAGTGGAGATATCACCATGAACGGAGAGAAGATCAACCATCAGGAGCTGGCGCAGCGTCTGAAGCGGGTGCAGGACGCCGGGATACAGGTACTGATTATCCCGGGGAATCACGATATCAACAATCACGACGCGTCGGTATTTTTCGGGGATGCCAGAACTCCGGCGGAGACGGTGGATGCCCGTGAATTCTATGAGATTTACCGCGAATACGGATACGATCAGGCGTTCAGCCGGGATGAGAATTCCCTGAGCTATGCGTATGCCCTGGATGAGCGGAACTGGATGCTGATGCTGGATTCCGCTCAGTACGACCCGGTGAACCGGGTGGAGGGGAGGCTTAAGGAGAGCACACTCGCCTGGATGGACGGGATTCTGGCCCAGGCTCAGGAGCAGGGGGTGTTTGTGCTCCCCGTCGCCCACCACAACCTGCTGTACCAGAGCCGCATGTACACGACCCAATGCGCGATGGAGAACAACACAGAGGTGATCGATCTGTTTCAGAAATACCGCCTGCCCCTGTTTTTCAGCGGTCATCTGCACGTCCAGCGCATACGCAAGCACAAGGCGGAGCCGGGGGTGCCGGACGAGGATTACGGTATTCTGGAGATCGTCACGGACGCGCTCAGCATTCCGCCCTGCCAGTACGGCTTTCTGGAATGGAAGGAGGACGGCAGCCTGGAGTACGCCACCCGGGCGGTGGACGTCTCCGCCTGGGCCCGTGCCCACGGCGTGGAAAATGAGGACCTGCTGCATTTCCCGGACTGGTCCTACCAATATATTCAGAAGCTGATCAGCGACCAGATCGGAGGCGTGATCCGGAATTTGGGAGACGATATCATGAAATCCATGTCCGGGGTTTACGCCAGGGTCTACATGGATTACTACGCGGGCCGGAAGATCGATCAGAAGGCGGTGCGCTCCAGCCTGGGGTATCAGTGGTGGGAGCGGAATCTGCCGGACAGCTATCTGCTGCGGGAGATCGAGGCCATGATGGCGGACTCCGACCGGGACAACAACTATTATCTGTGGGAAGGGCAACCGTGAGGCCAAAGGCCGGGCGCTCAGGCCTTGAGGATTTCCCGGATTTTACAGCGCACCAGGTCAAAAGCCACGTCGTTCATCCCGCTGTTGGTGATGATATCCGCAAAGGCGCGCGTGGGTTCCACGTAGAGGCCGTGCATGGGTTTGACGGTGGTCAGGTACTGGTCCACGATATTTTCCACATCACGTCCACGCTCCTTGGTATCCCGCAGGATGCGCCGCAGAATCCGCTCGTCCGCATCCGCGTCCACAAACACCTTGATGTCCAGGAGATCCCGGATCCGTGAGTCGAAGAGTACCAGGATGCCTTCCAGAAGAATGACCCGTCCGGGTTCGATGCGCATGGTTTCTTTGGCGCGATTGTGACGGTTGTAGTCGTAGGTGGGGCATTCGATGGTCTTTCCGGCCTTCAAAAGCTCCAGGTGGCGCAGCAGGAGTTCGGTCTCAAAGGCATCCGGATGGTCGTAGTTGAGCAGTTTGCGCTCCTCGAAGGGCAGCTCGTCGTGGGCGCGGTAATAGTTGTCGTGGTAGATCACGGTGACCTGATCTTTGAACTCATCTTTAAGCCGGTTGGTGAAGGTGGATTTGCCGGAGCCGGTCCCCCCGGCGATGCCGATGATAACAGGCATTCTATGCTTCATTGATAAATTCCCCCGTTTCTGTGAATTGTTTGACGGTATGTCCGTTAATCAGTATACAACAGACGGGGGATTTTTGGTATAGAAGCGGGGGAGAAAAAATTTAAAAAAATTAGCACTCGACCCTTGACAGTGCTAATAATAAGTGTTATATTACAGATAGAACAAAGAAGGAAAGAAACTCACAGATGGTTTCCCTTCCGAGTTTCCAGGAAACGAGTTGGCTGAGCATAGTATGAACGATAAAGGAGCGATGAATTATGTTAATGCCGAGTATTTTTGGAGAGAACTTGTTTGATGATTTTATGGATTTCCCCTTTGGAGGAAAGAAGATCAACACCATGATGAAGACCGATATCCGGGATACGGACAGCAGTTATGAGCTGGACATCGATATGCCTGGTTTTAAGAAAGAGGACATTAAGGCCCAGCTGAAGGACGGATATCTGACCATCAGCGCTTCCACCAGCGCCAACAACGACGAGCAGGACAAGGACGGACGCTATATCCGCCGGGAACGCTATGCGGGCTCCTGCAGCAGAAGCTTCTATGTGGGCGAAGGCGTGAAGGAGGAGGACATCCGGGCGAAGTTTGAGAACGGTATCCTCAAGCTTTCCATCCCCAAGGTGGAGAACAAACCTCAGGTTGAGGAACAGAAGTACATTGCCATTGAAGGCTGACAAAGATTGATGCACTCTCCGCAGGAGGGCCGGCGCGACCAGGCGCCGGCCCTCTTTGCCTTTCCGGGGGGTTTATGGTAGAATAGACCTATCAAGGATCAGGGGAGGCCGGAGTTATGGGAATGAACTTAAAGCAGCGGATAAAGCGTGCGGCGGCGTGGGTGTTAGCGTTTACCATCGCAGTGCCTTTTGTGAGTTTTGGGGCGGCTGCGCAGGAGAGCGCCCGGGAGACCGGCTGGTACGCGCCCAAGGAACACGCCGGAGTCGATTTCTCCCAGATGGAGTACCGGCGGTATGAGCTGGCGGATATGGAGGCGGCCGCGGAAAAACTGGTGCAGGCTGCCGGGACCGAGGACGGGGACCAGCAGGTATTGGAGGCCTACGGGGAGCTGCTGGAGGAGGTGGACCGCATGGGCACCATGTACAGCCTGGCGGATATCGCCTACAGCCGGAATATGGACGATCAGGACGCCGCGGACGAGACGGAGTATATGCGGACCCTGTACCCGCAGGGCACCGACCGGGCGGCCGCGGCGATGAAGGAGGCGCTGGACACCTCCTACGGCCCCCTGTTGGAGGAGCAGATGGGTAAGAGAAACGCCCGCTCCCTGCGGTATTATGAGGAAATGGATCCGGTGCTGCAGGAACTGGGGGAGCGGGAGCAGCAGCTGGTGCTGGAGTACGATCAGGCCTCGTCGGCGGAGTACCAGGTGAAGGCCGACGGGGAGGACTGGACGTACGAGCGCCTGGCGCAGGATTTGGAGCCCTACAGCGGCCGGTATTATGAAATTCAAAATGCGCTGGACCGGGAACGGAACAAAACCGTGGGGGAGATCTACCGCCAGCTGGTTCAGGTGCGCCGGGAGATCGCCGAGGAGTGCGGTTATGACAATTATGCGGATTATGCTTATCAGTCCGTGTATGGCCGGGATTTTACAAAGGAGGACGTGGAGCGGATCCGCGCGGATGTGAAGGAGATCATTGTGCCGTTAATCGTGGACTGCTGGTATTCCGGCGTGGATTACGAGGCGCTCTATGAGCTGGAGCCGTCGGACGCGGACGAGATTCTCGACCTGATGGAACCCTATGTGGGGCAGATGAGCGGAGAGCTGGGAGAGGCGTTTTCATATATGCGCAGGCACGGCCTGTATGACATGGAACGGGCGAAGGAGGGAGAGAACCGCAGCGGAGGCTTTACCACCGACCTGCCGTATTACGGGGATGGCTTTATCTTCCTGACGCTGGAGGGGGATTACGACGATTACCTTGGCGTTTTCCACGAGTTCGGTCATTTTGCGTCCATTTTCGGGGATCCGGCGCCCAGCATGTTCCGGTATGGATATGTGGACGTCAGCGAAATCGACTCCCAGGGGCTGCAGATGCTGCTGATGCATTACGCGGATGAGATGTTCGGGGACGTGGGGCGCGCCGTCGAGATGGAAGCGGTGTCGGACCTGCTGGACTCCATTATCACCGGGGCCATGATGGATGAGTTCGAGACGGCGGTGTACGCGGATCCGGATATGCCGCTGGACGAGATGAACCGCCTGTTCGCCTCCATCGCCGAGGATTACGGCGGCCTGTACTTTGATTATGACGGGGAAAATTGTTACGGCTGGGACATGGTTCCGCACATTTACCACAGCCCTCTCTACTATATCAGTTACGGAACCTCGGCGTTTCCGGCGCTCCGGCTGTGGATCGAGTCCGACACGGACTGGGAGGGAACCCTGGACCGGTATATGACGCTGTCGGCTACGGGAAGCAGCGAGCCTTACCGGAAAACGCTGCGGGAATGCGAAATTGGAGATATTTTCCAAGCAGACGCGCTGCCTGATCTGGACCGGGAGATTCGGGAACGGCTGGATCTGCCCGGGGCGGAGACGAAGCGCGAGGCAGAGAAGGGAGAGACCGGAATTGGCGCGGCTCTGGACGGAAATGGGCTGAAACCGGTGGTCATGCTGTTTTTAGGCGTGGCGGGCGCGATTGCGGTGCTGCAGCTGATGGTGCTTTGCACGGGATTTGTGATTATCTGGTTGTTGGTGAAAGATCGAAAACGGTAGACAAAAAAGAAGTGCCGGTCCGGGAGGGCGGCACTTCTTTTTTGTCCGCCAGTCATGGGCGAATTCTGACGGATGGAATCGGCTGCCGGTTTTGCCTGCGGGCCGGCGACGGGCGCGTTAGGCGGCCCGCGCCGTTTCTGCCGGAACGCAGGGGGAAACCGGATTGCGGCAATAAATCTACGGCTCGGTCCCGGCCAGAGATTCTGCGTAGTAGGCCAGCATCAGATCGACCATGCGGCCGTAGCTCTTGACGCCGTCGGTCTGGTTTTGCATCTTTAAGTAGGTGTCGTTCATGCGGGTGGAGGCCTCGGCAACCTTTCCGTCGAAATGGTTCCAGTAAGCGTTATTGTAGGCCAGGTCTACCACGGCTTCCGGGGGAAGCTTTTGGTGGAGCCTTATGTAGGCATCCATGTCCGCCTTTGCCAGCGCGTTGCCGGCGTAGACCCAGCCGGTGAGGTAGCCGCTGTAGCGGAACTCCGGATCGTCGGAGCCAATGCAGGCCATGTAGCCGATGAAGTTGGCCTCGTCCTCCCGCATGAAACCCTTGAGGTGGCTCAGCTCGTGGCAGATGGTGTGTGGGATGTTGTAGCGGGGCATCTCCCGGTTGTAGTTGGCCTCCACGGTAAAGGGGGAGTAGATGCCGCAGAGCTGTTGCACGGAGAGAATGCGGGACACCAGCAGGGCCTTGGGACGGGGGTAAAATCCGTCCAGGTCCGGGAACAGCTCTCCCAGATGTTCCATGGCCTCCCGGCCGGAAGCGCCGTAGCGGTTTAAGCCGCTCAGGGTGGGCGCGGGGGTGGCGTTTGTCTGCCCTTCATAGGGGGACAAGGCGTCCAGGTCGTCCTTGGCGGCGCACACCTGATCCACCAGATAGCTGCACAGGGTGTAGAGTTCTTCGGTGGAGGACTTGCGGATCGTGAGGCCGCTGCCCGCGGAAAAGGGCTTGCGGTAATAGTTGATCCCGCAGTTCACTGTGAACACGAAGGCCAGGGCCGAGGCGATGAGAAACGCGCCGGACAGGAGCTTTGCAGGGCGGCGGAAATTGCGGATCAGGCAGAACAGACAGAACAGAATCAGGGCATAGAGGCCGATTTCCACCACGGAAAATGGGAACAGCCCCGTCAGGCGCCCCAGGGTGCCCACGATCAGGGGATAAACGGTGACCGCGTACCACTGGGCGAAGCCGGTGAACTTCCGGGCGGCCAGCTGGAGCAGAGCGGCTGCGAGCAGCAGAGTTCCCCCCGCCGTCCAGGGGGACAGGCGGAGGAATCTGCGCCGGTTTGAAGTATTTGGGGAGTGTGGTAAATGCATGGTATACGCCTTCTTTTGCAGTTTGAGTTATCAACATTCTATGAAAATTCATTGTAAAACATGAGGACAACCTGAAAATTGTCAGTAAAAATGCTGAAATCCCTCCCTATATTATAGAAAATTATGTTAGAACAGTCAAGAAAATCAACTGTAAAAAAACGGAAAATAATAATCCGGGTGCCGCCTCCCGGCTAGGGGACCAGAGACAGCAGGCGGTTTAAGCAGGCGCAGAGCAGCAGGCCGGCCAGGGTGGGCAGCCAGACGGCTGCGGCCGTCCAGAGGAGGGAGCCGGTCTCCCGGCGGATGGTACGGCAGGTGGTGAGGCAGGGCCAGTGGAACACGCAGAGGGTCATGAGGCAGAGGGCGGTGCGCCAGGTCCAGCCCTGAAGGGCCAGGAACTGGCTGAGGGAAGCGGCGGAAGTCACGGAGCCTGCCTGGAGGTAGATCATCAGGATCAGGGGAAACACGGCCTCATTGGCTGGAAGTCCGATCAGAAAAGCGGCCAGGATTGCGCCGTCCAGCCCCATGAGGTCGCCGGCGGGGGCCAGGAGCCGGATCAGGGCGTCCAACAGGCTGGGAATCCGGCCGGCCGGAGCCGTGAATGTAAACCACCCCCCGGACGGTCCCGGACAATAGAGGCGGGCTGAGATCCAGATGAGCATCCCGGCTGGAAGGGCCACGGCGGCCATGCGGCCCAGCACAAGCAGCACGCGGCTGAACAGGGAACCCAGGATTACCCGGCCGAAACGGGGCCGCCGGTATTCCGGCAGCTCCAGGATGAAAGCCGGGGACCGGTTTCCCGAAAGGACGCGGGAGAGAAGGCGGGAGAGCCCCAGATTTACGCCAAAGGCGGCCAGGAAGGCGCCTGTGAGGATCAGCGCCCGGGTCAGACCGCCTGTTAGCCCGGAAGCCGGAAACCCGGCAAAAAACAGAAGCGCCAGGGCGGCAAGCAGGGGAAACTTTCCGCTGCAGGGGATGAGGGAACAGGTGAGGATGGCGGTTAGGCGGTGTCCGTAGGAGACGATCGCACGGGAGCTAAGCACCCCGGCGGCGGAGCAGCCAAGTCCCACCGCCATGGACATGCACTGCCTGCCGCAGGCCCGGCAGCGTTCCAGACAGCGGTCCATGGCAAAGGCGGCCCTGGGCAGCAGGCCGGTTTCCCCGGCCAGCGCCAGCAGCGGGAAAAAGACCGCCATGGGGGGCAGCATATACGGCAGAGCCCAGGCCAGGGGAAGGCCGATTCCGCGCACCAGGCAGGAGATGAGCCACTCCGGCGCGTCCAACCAGGAGAGAAACGCGGCAAATGGAACGCCAAGGCGTGTCATACCCTGCTGGAGAAGGGCGGCCAGAGGGGCTGAGACGGCCATGGTGGTCCAGAACAGGGCGAGCATCAGGAAGAGGAAAAACAGCTTTCCGTACAGGGGATCCGTGACCACCCGGTCAAAGGGGAGAACGGCAGCCGGGGACTTGCGGCGGTGTCCGCAGCAGGCGTCCGCCAGGCGCTTGGGCGAGAAGTCCAGGCATTCGTAGCGGAAGCGGCTGCGCGGGGCTGTGGTGCAGGCGTGGTGGACTGCTGTTTTCACATCGTCCAGGTCCTCGCGGCAGCGGGCGCAGCAGGGAACCACGGGGATTTGGAGCACATCGGACAGGAGGTCTAAGTCGATGGAGACGCAGCGTTTGCGGGCCTCGTCCCAGAGGTTTAAGCAGAGCACCACCGGCAGGCCCGTCTGCCGCACCCGTTCCAGGCGGAGGATGCGGTCCAGATAAGACAGCCCCCGCTCCAGGGCGGAAGCCCTGCACACCACCAACACAGCGTCCGCCAGGCCGGAGCGCAGAAAATCCCGGGTCAGTGTCTCCCATCCGCTTCCCGCGGACAGACTGTCCGAGCCGGGAATATCCGCCATCAGATAGGTGCAGCCGCTGTACATAAAGGAACCCACCGCCGGCTCCACGGTGGTGCCGGACCAGTTCCCGGTGGGCGTGCTCCGGCCGGTCAGACCGTTGAAAATGGTGGTCTTGCCCGTGTTGGGGCAGCCGGTCAATGCGATCAGTGTGCGTCCGTCTTTCATGCTAACCTCCATCCTGCCCGCCGCCGTGGGGGGCGGACAGTGAAACCGCCGAAAACAGCAGAGACGCTGCTCCGGCGGAAGAACCTTATAATCTAAATATGCGGCCCGGAAGGGGAAAGTGCCTGGGCATACGGGAACGGCGGTATTTCTCAGGGGGAGTGGGATGACACCGGGGAAGGGCCGTGGTATTGTGCGGACATTTCACGAGAGATTTAGGAGTCTGGTGGTTACTGTTCACAGGCAATATCCCGCGAGGCGTTTTTTGTGAGTGGAGCGCAGCGGAAGTCACAGAAAACCCGAGGATAGCAGTGCGAAACGGCGTTTTTTGCCGTTTCTGTGCATCGCGAAGCGTGTTACTGGGAACGGAGTGTACAGTAACGTCTGGTGTGAATACATACCGAAACATTTGGCGAAGTCTTTCACGAGCCTGGAGTTTATGGTAAAATGGGGAGCGACAGACACAATGGAAGGCGGAATGGGATTATGAAAAAAACAATCGGCATACTGGCCCACGTGGATGGGGGCAAGACCACATTTTCCGAGCAGCTTCTGTACCACGCAGGGGCCATCCGCACCCCGGGACGGGTGGACAGCCGGGACACGGTGATGGACGCAAACCCCATCGAGCGGGAGCGGGGAATCACCATATTCGCGGATCAGGGCTATTTTGAGTACAACCAAAACACCTACTACCTGCTGGATACGCCGGGACACGTGGACTTCAGCGCGGAGACGGAGCGGGCGGTGATGGCCCTGGACTACGCGGTTCTGCTTCTGGACGGTACCGGCGGAGTCCCGGCCCACACGGTCACACTGTTTAAACTGCTGGAGCGCTACCGGGTGCCGGTTTTCTTTTTCATCAATAAAATGGACCTGGAGGGCGCGGATGCCGTCCGCGCCATGGAAGCTGTCCGCAGCCGCCTCACGGAGGACGCCGTGCTGATCGGCGGCCCTGAGGAGCTTGGCATGGAGGGAGCGCTGGCCGAGTTTGTGGCCGAGCGGGACGAGGAGGTCCTGGAGGCCTATCTGGAGGGAAAACTGACCAGGGAAATGGGCCTGGAAATGCTGCAGAACCTGATCCGGCAGCGCCGGGCGTTTATCGCCATGGCCGGTTCTGCGCTGAGGGACAGCGGAATCGGGGAGTTCTGGCAGGTGTTCGACCGCCTGACCGCAACGGACTACCGGCCCCGGGAAACATTTTCCGGCCTGGTCTACAAGGTGCGCCGGGATGCCGGAGGGCGCAGGATCACCTTTATCAAGGTGGAACAGGGGATGCTTCGGACACGGGATGAATTCCAGTTTATGGGAAATGATGGGGAGCCGGTGCGGGAGAAGGTAAACCAGATATTCTGCTGCTTTGGGACCAGATACGGGGCCATGGAGCAGGCTGAGGCAGGAGACCTTGCGGCGGTGACCGGGCTTTCGGTTCCGGTCTGCGGACAGCGGATCAGCCTGGAGGGCGGGGCGTCTGCGGCGGAGCAGGTGGATTTCCAGATGGTACCCGCCCTGGAAGCCCGGGCGCTGGCCGGAAAGGGAACGGACAATCACCGGCTGCTGGAGATTTTGAGGATTCTGGAGGATGAGGACCCGCAGATGGCGGTGGATTGCCGCAGGATGCCGGGCGGCGAGGAACAGATCTGCGTGCGCATCATGGGTCTGATCCAGCTGGAGGTGTTAAAACGCCTGATTCAGGACCGGTTTGGCGTGGAGGTGGAATTTGCGCCGCCCCAGGTGCTTTATCAGGAGACGGTCGCAGCGCCGGTGGCGGGTTACGGACATTATGAGCCGCTGCGTCATTACGCGGAGGTCAATCTGCTGCTGGAGCCCGGGCCGCGGGGGAGCGGGATTACTTTTGAGAGCCGCTGCCATGTGGACGTGCTTTCCGTAAATTATCAGAATCTGGTGCGCACCCACGTGTTTGAGCGGACGCATCGGGGGATTCTCACCGGCTCGCCTCTCACCGACGTCCGGGTGGTTCTGACCAACGGGCGGTCCCATTTAAAACACACGGAGGGCGGGGATTTCCGGGAGGCCACCTACCGGGCCATCCGCCAGGGGCTGGAGAAGGCGCAAAATCTGCTTCTGGAGCCCTGGTACCGGTTTGAGATCAGCGCCCCGGCGGAATACCTGGGCCGGATTCTCTCGGATATCCGAAAACGGTTCGGACAGGCCCAGCTGCCGGAGCAGTGTGGGGACGTGGTGATTGTCCGGGGCCGCGGTCCGGTGGCTTCCTTTATGGATTACAGCGTGGAGCTGGCCTCGGCCACCCGGGGCAGCGCGTCCATTTCCGCCGTCAGCGCGGGCTATGATATATGCCACAATCCTGAGGAAGTGATCCGGCAGACCGGATACGACAAGGGCGCGGACACGGAGCACACCTCGGCCTCGGTGTTCTGCTCCCACGGCGCGGGATTTACCGTAAACTGGGACGCGGCGGAGTCTTATATGCACTGCCTGAAAGGGTAAACTGCGGTTGAAATCGGGCCGGGGTTTTAGTATAATCGAATCAGGAAAAGGAAACAGCTTACGCTCTTTGTGCCGGAACGGAGGAGAGATGGAAGCCGAAGAGCAATTCAAGCAACTGGATCTGAGCAATGCGTTCCTGTTTTCATTGGCCTTCAGCGACCCTGAGGCCTGCGCCCTGGTGCTGCAGGTGATTCTGCAGAAGCCGGTGTATAAGGTGATGGTGCAGCCGGAAAAGAGCATCCTTTACAGCAAAGAGTTCCGCAGCGTCAGGCTGGACGTGTACGCCCGGGACAGCATGGAGGCGGAGTACGATCTGGAGATGCAGAATGAGGACCAGGGGAATCTGCCGCTGCGCAGCCGGTTCTACCAGGCGGAGATGGACGCGGCGGCCTTGAAGCCGGGGGAGGATTTCAAGCGTCTGAGGCCCAGTTACGTGATTTTTATCTGCGCCTTTGATCCCTTTGGCGAGGGGTACTACCGCTATACCTTTGAAAACCGTTGCCTGGAGACCGGCAAGCCTCTGGGGGACGGAACGTGCAAGATCTTTTTGAACACCAGGGGGACCCGCCCGGAGGGCGTGCCGAAGGAGCTGATCCATTTTTTGCAGTACCTAGAGAACTCCACCGACGAGTTCGTGCAGAGCACGCAGGACGAGACCGTGGCAAAGCTTCATAAGAGAGTTACATGGCTGAAGGAAGACCGGAGATGGGAGGCGAAATATATGACATTTGAAGAGATGCTGCAGCGGAAGATGGATGACGGGCTGCGGCAGGGGATTCAAAAGGGGATTCAGGAAGGGCTTCAGAAGGGGATTGCCAAGGGCATCACCGAGGGCATCGCCCTGACCAAGCGCGTGCTGCGTCTGAACGCCCAGGGCATGAGCGCCGCTGAGATTTCCGCCCAGTGCGGCATCTCCCAGGCGGAGGTTGCTGATATCCTGAACATGAACGAATAAAACATCATACAATTCCGGCCGGCGGCCTTCTGATCCGCCGGCCACTCTGTCAGGCTTTGGCCTGATCTGATTTTCAAGAACAATTCTGACAAATATCCAACACACAATCAGGCACCAATGAGCTGTCTGCGTCCTTTTCCTGTCCGAGCTACGCCGGAAAGTAATATATTGACCGGGGCTGTGATATCGATTATACTTATTTTAATGCGGTTTTTTGACACATAATAACAGAGAACAAAGGAGATAACATTCATGGGGTTTCAGGACGATTACGTGATGCGCACCATCAGCGACCTGGTAAAGGCCATCGCACGCCTGTTTCTGGGAAAAGATAATGTGGACTACGACCTTCCCACAAACGAGGCGGATGACACGGAGATGGACAACCGGTTCCGCCGCCTGACCGCTCTGGCGGAGGAAGGCAATATCAACGAGGCGGAGAACCTGCTCTTTGAGGAGGTGGACCCGGCCGACAAGAAGTATCTGGAAATGGCGCTGGCCTTCTATATGTATCTGAACGAGTTTGACGACGATTTCCTGTACACCAACAACTATTCCAGGGAAGAGATCGTGGACGGCATCAACGCCATCAGCGCGGAGTTCGGAATCACCGGCTTCGAACATTTCGTGGATACGACCATGGTGTGACGCGTATGGATGAGAGAAATTTCACGGAAACGCACACAGACTGCGCCGCTTATCTGGGCGAATACTACCGGGAGCTGTTTTTCGGCAACGTAAACAAGCGTTACCGGGCCATGACTGCGGCGGACATGAAGCGGCGGGTGAGCCGTTTAAACCAGGCCTGCCTGGACGCGGTGGAGAAGGCCAACGAGCTGAACGATATCCACGCCATGCTGGCCAAGTCCTGCTCCTATCTTATGCGGCGGGAGAACAACGTAAAGCCCGGTCCTCAGAAGGAGGAGTGGGAGGACCAGTACGGGAAAATGCTGGAATTCTGCGACCTTTTAGCCAGGAAGGACCTGGAATTCACGCCGGGCCTGTCCATGGACGCCCTGGAGAACGTGCTGCGGATGCAGGGTATCCGCCGTTATCTCCTGTCCAACTCCCTGGAGCGGGCCTACGAGCTGTTCTACGTGCCCAAGACCATCCAGAAGGGCATAAAAGAGGCCATCCAGCAGAAGCCTGAGCTCGAATATCCCGGCGCAAGGGAGATGAAGCGCAGGTTTATTCTCCACATCGGCCCCACCAACAGCGGCAAGACCCATGACGCCCTGGAGCGCTTAAAGCAGTGCGCCCACGGGGCTTATTTCGGGCCCCTGCGCCTGCTGGCCCTGGAGGTCTACGACCGGCTGAACACGGAGGGGCTGGCCTGCTCCATGATCACCGGCGAGGAGACCCTGGAGATTCCCGGCGCCCTCTGTCAGGCATGCACGGTGGAAATGTTAAATGATCACGAGTATTTCGACATCGCGGTGGTGGACGAATGCCAGATGATCGCGGACCCCTACCGGGGCCACAACTGGACCAGAGCCATTCTGGGGCTGCGGGCGGAGGAGATCCACCTGTGCATGGCCCCTGAGGCGGAGGATATCGTGGTGCAGATGATCCGCCGCTGCGGGGATCAGTTCAAGATCATCCGCCACAAGCGCAACACCCGCCTGACCCTTCAGGAGGAGCCCTACGTGCTGGGACGGGATTTGAAAAAGGGGGACGCCCTCATCGTGTTCTCCAAAAAGTCCGTGCTGGCCCTGGCCGCCCACCTGGAGAATCAGGGCGTGCACTGCAGCGTGATCTACGGGAATCTGCCCCCCGCCACAAGACGGGAGCAGGTGCGCCGTTTCCTGGCAAAGGAGACCGAGGTGGTGGTCAGCACCGACGCCATTGGCATGGGGTTAAACCTGCCCATCCGGCGGATCGTGTTTGTGGAGACCCGCAAGTTCGACGGGGTGAACAAGCGCACCCTGAACCCGGAGGAGATCAAACAGATCGCAGGCCGGGCCGGGCGCTACGGCCTCTACGACGAGGGCTTTGTGGCCGCCGTGGACGATGTGGATGTGATCGCGGACGGATTGAGCCGCCTGCCCCTGCCGATCATGAAGGCCTACGTTGGCTTCCCGGAACAGCTCTTAAGCCTCCCTGCGCAGATTGACACCCTGGTGAAGATCTGGGCCGGAATGGACACGCCCTCCATTTACGTGAAAATGGAGGTGGACGAGCTGCTGGCCCTGTACCAGAACTTCGTGGACGTGCACTACGACGACATGGAGGAGTTCCCAAAGCCGGAGATCTACAAGCTCATCACCTGCGCCATCGATATTGACAACAAACTGGTCATGGATTTGTGGCGGGATTACTGCCGGGATTACCGGGAGGTGGGGGAGCTGGAATTTCCCTACAGCCCGGGGGGCGACCTCTACGATCTGGAGAGTTATTACAAGATGCTGGACCTCTATTTCCAGTTCTCCCGAAAGGTAGGGCTTCCCGTCCAGGCGGAGAACCTGGCAAAGGAACGCCACGAGACGGAGGAGGAGATCAGCCGGATTTTAAAGACCGAGTGCGGCAGCTATACCCGCAAATGCTCCTTCTGCGGCAAGGAGCTGTCCTGGGACTACCCCTTCTCCATCTGCGAGCGCTGTTTTGAGCGGGGCAGATCCGGCAGGGGCAGAGGGCACGGCGGCGGCCGGCCCGGAGGCAGCGGCAGCGGCGGTTCGTCTTCCCGCCACAGCCGTTCCAGACGCGGAAACGGCTACGGCCAGAAGCGGGATAACGGGGGAAAGACGGCAAAAGCGAAGAACGCTGCGGCCCAGTGACAAAGGTCTGCGGCCGTCTCCAAACAATGATGGAAAACGTATGAAAAAGCAAGGCAGCGATCCGCGGCCCCGGCCATTTCCGGCAGAGCAGCGGATGACAGCCCACAATGAGACAAACGGAGGAAGAAAATGGACAATCGACGCATCATTCAGGTAGAAGAAAAGGTACCCTTTAATCTTCTGGTACCGCTGAGCTTACAGCACATGTTCGCCATGTTCGGCGCATCCGTGCTGGTGCCTTCCATATTTCATATCAGCCCGGCCATCGTGCTGTTTATGAATGGAATCGGCACCCTGCTCTTCATTTTCGTGACAAAGGGCAAGGCTCCCGCCTACCTGGGTTCCAGCTTTGCATTCCTGGCTCCGGCCGGCGTGGTTATCGCAAACTTCGGCTACGAGTACGCCCTGGGCGGTTTCGTGGCAGTGGGCTTCTGCGGATGTATTCTGGCGTATATTGTATACAAGTTTGGCACCGACTGGATCGACGTGGTTCTTCCCCCTGCGGCCATGGGCCCGGTGGTGGCGCTGATCGGTCTGGAGCTTTCCGGCTCCGCTGCCTCCAACGCGGGGCTTCTGGATCCGGTGATCAACCCCAAGAACGTGATCGTATTTCTGGTCACCCTGGGAACCGCTGTGTTCGGCTCCATCCTGTTCCGCAAATTCCTGTCCGTTATCCCCATCCTGATCGCCGTTGTGGCCGGATATGTGGCGGCGGTGGCCTGCGGTATCGTGGATTTCAGCCAGGTGGCGGCGGCCCCCATTTTCGCCCTGCCCAATTTCACCACCCCCAAGTTTAACCTCAACGCCATCATGATGATCCTTCCGGTGCTCTTAGTAATCACCTCCGAGCACATCGGCCACCAGGTGGTGACCAGCAAGATCGTGGGCCGCGATCTGTTGAAGGACCCGGGGCTGCACCGCTCCCTGTTCGGCGACAACTTCTCCACCATGATCTCCGGCCTGATCGGCTCCGTGCCCACCACCACCTATGGCGAAAACATCGGCGTTATGGCGGTGACCCGTGTGTACAGCGTGCGCGTGATCGGCGGGGCGGCCGTGCTGTCCATCGCCTGCTCCTTTATCGGCAAGCTCTCCACCCTGATCCAGACCATTCCCGGGCCGGTGATCGGCGGGATTTCCTTCCTGCTCTACGGCATGATCGGCACCTCCGGCCTGCGCATCCTGGTAGACGCCCAGGTGGACTACAGCAAAAACCGTAACCAGGCCCTGACCAGCGTCATTTTCGTGGCAGGCCTGTCGGGAATCGCCCTCAAGATCGGCAGCATCCAGCTCACCGGCATGGTGCTGGCCTGCGTGGTGGGAATGGTGATGAGCCTGGTGATCTATCTTCTGGACCGGGCGCACCTGACCAATGACCAGGATTGAGAAAACGTACTTTTTTATAAACAGGGCTCATATCGTAACAGTTCAGACGGCTCATCTTCTTGACCGAAAAAGACCGGTCAAGAAGCATCGGATGTCCATCCGATGTGAAAATTGACACAAAAACCCGCTTACAAGCGAGCTTGACGCGGCTTTCCGCGCCAATTTTCCCGCCGTCTGAACTGTTACCTCATATCAGATATAACAAATAAGTCATTGACAGAAGCCCCGAAATCTGCAATAATTATCCATAACTTGAACAATAAACCGATGAAGCGGAGATCAAACCGTAGGGAGCATTTCCAGAGAGCGGGGGAAGGTGGAAGCCCCGTAATAAGCCGGACGGCAAATGGACCGCTGAGGGTGAGGGGAAAGGCAGGCTTTTAAGGCCGCGCCGATTATCCGAGACGCAGGCCCGCGTTACAGGCCAGGCATGTGACAGCATGTTTGTGAATTGCGATCCGATAAGGTGGCATAGCAGGGATATGAGAGATGAACCTGCCCTTTCGATAGTGAGAGGGCAGGTTTTTTAGATGCACCGGGCGGCACTGCCGGCGGGCCGGGGTACCCCGGAGCCCCGCGCTGCGATCGCCGACATAAGCCGGAGGCCCGAGCTGCATTCCGCCGGCGTACCTCGGAGCCCCGCGCCGCAATCCGCCAATGCATTCCAAAGGCCGCGCCGCCCGCACTCAGCGCACCTCAGGGCCCGGCGCCCTTACATCCGCCGCCAGATAATCGCATCTCAGGGAACAGGAATGGCCGGGCCGCCCGCGCCGCCCGCCCAACCTGCGCCAAAAGAAAGGGGAATTAGAATGTCCAAAACATTTTTAATGGGAAATGAAGCCATCGGCCTCGGCGCCATCCGCGCCGGCGTCCAGGTGGTATCCGGCTATCCCGGAACGCCGTCCACGGAGATTTTAGAGACCGTGGCAAAGCACAATCCGGGCGACGTCTACGTGGAGTGGTCGGTCAACGAGAAAGCCGGCATGGAGGTGGCCGCCGCGGCCGCCTACGCCGGAGCCAGAACCATGGTGACCATGAAGCAGGTAGGCTTAAACGTGGCCGCGGACCCGCTGATGAGTCTGGCCTACGTGGGAGTGAAGGGCGGTATGGTGGTGGTTGTAGCCGACGATCCCGGCCCCATTTCCTCCCAGACCGAGCAGGACACCCGCCATTTCGGTCAGTTTTCCAAGCTGCCGGTGTTCGATCCAAGCTCGCCCGAGGAGGCCTACGAGATGATCGAGGACGCCTTCGACTATTCAGAGAAATACCACACCCCGGTGTTGTTTCGCCCCACCACCCGGGTCTGCCACGGCTGCGCCAGCGTGGAGGTGAAGGAACGCCTGAAACGGCCGGAGCCCGAGGGTTTCGTCAAGGATTCCAGTAAATGGGTCATCTTCCCCCGCCTCTCCAACGCCAACCACCGGATGATCGAGCAGCGCCTGCCGGTGATCGGCGAGGATTTAAGCTCCTACCGCTTCAATTACCTGCATATGGAGGAGGGAGCCGGCTGCACAAAAGGCGTGATCACCCACGGAATCAACTACGAGTCCGTAATGGAGGCGTTAAAGGGCTACAAAGGCGTCCGCGTGCTCAAGGTGGCCACCCCCAACCCCATGCCCGAGTCCCTTCTGCTCAAGTTCATGGACGGCCTTAAGGAGGTTCTGGCCGTTGAGGAGCTGGACCCGGTGCTGGAGACGGAGCTTCTGGTCCTGTGCGGCAGACACTACCTGCCCGTGAACGTAAAGGGAAAGCTCACCGGAAATGTACAGCCCGCTGGCGAGAACAGCGTGGAGTCCGTCCGGGCTGCGCTGGAGTCCTGGCTGGGCGATCCTTACATAGAATACCTGCACAGCCTGGAAGGCGATGAGCCGGAAGCCCCGTCCCTTCCGGTGCCACCCCTTCCCATCCGCCCGCCGGTGCTCTGCGCCGGATGTCCCCACCGTGCGTCCTTCTACGCGGTCAAGCGGGCCGTGGAGTCCCTGAACGAGGGGAGAGAGGGCGATCCCATCGAGGGCGTCTACTGCGGTGATATCGGCTGCTACACCCTGGGCAACGCCAAACCTCTGGACATGGTGGACACCTGCCTGTGTATGGGCGCCGGAATCACCATGGCCCAGGGACTCTCCCGGGTGGAGCCGGACAAACGCTACTTCTCCTTTGTGGGAGACTCCACCTTCTTCGCCTCGGGAATCACCGGCATCGTAAACGCGGTGTACAACCAGGCTAACCTGACCGTCTGCGTGCTGGACAATTCCACCACGGCTATGACCGGCCACCAGCCACACCCCGGCACCGGCCACACCATGATGGGCCAGGTGGTGGATAAGGTGAGCATTGAGAAGGTGTTAGAGGCCGTGGGCGTGATGAAGATCGTCACCGTGGATCCACTGGACCTGGAGCTGGCGGTGAATACGGTGAAGGAGGTCTCCGGTCTGGACGGCGTCAAGGCGGTGATCTTCAAATCCCCCTGTATTGCCGTTGTAAAGCCCACGAAGCGCTGCCGGATCGACCCGGACCGCTGCGTCCACTGCCGGACCTGTATCACGGAAATCGGCTGCCCGGCCCTGGTGCTGGACGACGGCCAGGTAAAGATCGAGTCCGGGCTCTGTACCGGCTGCGGCCTGTGCGGCAGAATCTGCTCCGTAGGCGCCATAGAAGAGGAGGTGCGGTGATGACGAAAAATGTATTACTCTGCGGCGTGGGCGGCCAGGGAACCGTGCTGGCGTCCCGCCTGATCGCCCTGGCGGCCATGGAAAAGGGAATGGAAGCCAGAGGTGCGGAAACCATCGGCATGGCCCAGCGCGGCGGCAGCGTGGTCAGCCACGTGCGGATCGGCCAGGATATTTACTCCCCCATGATTCCCCACCGGGGAGCGGACGTGCTGATCTGCTTTGAGCCCGCGGAGGCGGTCCGCTGCCTTCCCTACCTGAAAACAGACGGCTGCGCCATCGTGTGCCCCACGCCCATCCGCCCGGTCACCGCGTCCCTCTCGGGCGGCGGCTACACCGGCGGCGAGATGATGGAGTATCTGGAGAAAACGGTAAAGAATCTGGTAGTGGTGGACGGAACCGCCATCTGTGAGGAATGCGGCTCCCCCAAGGTGCTGAACGTGGTGCTGCTGGGCGCGGCTGTGGCCAGCGGTCTGACCGGCCTGACTATGGAAGAGATGGAGCAGGCCGTGGAGAAGCGCGTTCCGGAGAAATTTAAGGAAATGAACTTAAAGGCCCTGAAGCTGGGCGCCCTGGCCTACGGGCGCAGCCGGTAAATCGTAAGACCAAAGCGGAAGAGAGAAAGAGGACCAAACCCATGAAAATGAAAGAATCCCAGTTCCTTCTGATCAAGGAACAGCTGAAAAAGCTTACCTCAAAGGAATGTTTTTACAAGCAGAAGCTGGAAGGGGTCAACGTTGACCAGATTCAGTCCCAGGAGGACTTCGAGAAGCTCCCATTTACCTGGAAGGGCGACCTGCGGGAGGCCTATCCCCTGGGCCTGATGACCGAACCCGAGGAGAAGATCGTGCGCATCCACTCCTCGTCCGGCACCACCGGCACCCCGGTGATTATTCCCTACACCCAGCAGGACGTGGACGACTGGGCCTTCATGTTCAAGCGCTGCTACGAGATGGCCGGGATCACCAACATGGACCGCATCCAGATCACCCCCGGATACGGCCTGTGGACCGCTGGCATCGGTTTCCAGCTGGGCGCGGAGCGCCTGGGGGCTATGACGGTTCCCATGGGGCCGGGAAATACGGACAAACAGCTGCGGATGATGATGGACATGAAATCCACGGTGCTCTGCGCCACCTCCTCCTACGCCCTGCTGCTGGCCGAGGAGATCGCGAAGCGGGGGATCGGGGATAAGATCTGCCTGAGAAAGGGCGTGATCGGCTCCGAGCGCTGGGGCGACAAGATGCGCCAGCGCATCGCCAATGAGCTGGGCGTGGACCTGTACGACATCTACGGCCTCACCGAGGTGTACGGCCCCGGCATCGCCATCAACTGCCAGGCCCAGGGAGCCATGCACTACTGGGATGATTACATCTATCTGGAGATCGTGGATCCCAAGACCGGCGAAGTCCTGCCCGACGGCGAGGTGGGCGAGATTGTGATCACTACCCTGCGCAAGCAGGGCGCGCCGCTGATCCGCTACCGCACCCACGACCTGTCCCGGATCGTGCCCGGAGACTGCCCCTGCGGCTCCCCCTTCCCGCGCATCGACACCCTGATCGGCCGCACGGACGACATGGTGAAGGTAAAGGGCGTGAACATCTTCCCCAGCCAGATCGAGGAGCTGCTCACCGTGATCAAAGGGGCTTCCAGCGAGTATCAGGTCATGGTGGACCACCTCATGGGCAAGGACGTGCTGACCCTGTTTGTGGAGATCGAGCCCGGCGTCAACCGCTACGCCCTGGAGATCGAGATTCAGACCCAGTTCAAGGGCCGCATCGGCCTGACCCCGGTGGTCAAGCTGGTGGATATGGGAGAGCTGCCCAGAAGCGAGAAAAAATCCACGCGGGTGTTCGACAACCGGTATTAATGGAAAATACTGGGAAAATACCCTGGCGTATACAACAAAAAGGACCTGCCGGACAAATTCCCCGGCGGGTCCTTTGAAGTAAAAAGGAGAGCGTTTGCGAAGATCTGTTTCAACATGCCCTTAAGAACTCAACTTCACCAGGATTTCCGCCGCATTGGCGGCCCTGAGGGCGATAACCGAGTCCCGAACCTGGTAGGCGGACATGCAGCGGTCCGGCCCCTTGATCACGCAGGTGACCGGTTCCTGGGGAGCGAAGCCCAGATCGGTGAGCCGCCTGGCTGTGTCCGGCTCGCTGGCGATCCAGACCACCTGGGCCTGTTCCCCCGCATTCAGCTGGCTTAGAGGAACTACCATAGAAATCCCCCGATCACGAGAAACCTTACCATATACTATGCAGAATTCCCGAAAATGCCACCGGCCGCGCACGTCCTCCTACAACCTCACCTTCACCGCATCCCCCATATCCAACGTATGTTCCGTCACCCGGCAGTCAAACGCCAGCACCGTAACCCCCGCGTCCCGTGCATTTTTCAGCGCCTCCCCAAAGGCCGGGTGGGTGACATCATTGGGCCGGAACTCCCTCACACCTTTCATCTGAATCACAAACAGCGCATAAGCCGCATATCCCTCCCTCACGGCCCGGGCCAGCCCGTTTAAGTGTTTGATCCCTCGCTCAGTGGGGGCGTCCGGGAACATGGCCACGCCGTTTTCCTCCAGGGTCACGCCCTTGACCTCCATAAAAGCAGGCGTCACAGTCCGATCCCTTGATTCCAGCTCAAAGGCCAGGTCGAACCGGGAATCCCCGTGCACCACCTCCCGCCGCAGATTCCGGATGCGCCCTCGTCCTTCCGGCAGCAAAAACGCGGCCCCCTGTTCCGACTGAACCCACTCGAAGGCCACACGGTTGGGCGCCTGGGAGTCCATGTTGATCAGGGTGTCCCCCTTATACACGCCGATCAGGTCGTAAGCGGTTTTCCGCTTTCCCTCCGCCGCCTCGGGGTGGTATTCCAGAAACACCCTGGCGCCGGGCAGCAGCAGCTCCCGGCACCGCCCGGTATTCTTCACATGGCTGACCACCGTCTTTCCGTTCACCTTCACATGGGCGATAAATCTGTTGGGACGGCTCTCAAAGATCCCCTCTACAATTCCCACATACTCCATTTCCATTTCCTTTCTCACATGTAACTGTTCAGGACGGCTCATCTTCTTGACCAAAAAAGACGGTCAAGAAGCATCGGATGTCCATCCGATGTGGAAATTGTTACAGAAAGCAGCTTACAAGCAAGCTTGACGCTGCCTTCTGCACCAATTTCCACGCCGTCCTGAACTGTTACTCTCATATAAAAAAAGACCCGCCGGTTCCATCCCGGCGGGCCCTGACAATCACGTTCTGGCTGCGCTCAATACCTTTTTCTGGTAATATCTGACTCCGCAGGATAAGGAGAAGCAGATTATAAAATAACACAGCGCGATGAAACTGTAAAGCATAATAATGTGCGCCGGAGCGCTGAGCTTACCCATTACCACGTAGGAATTGCGCATAAACTCCGCAATATCCACCACCTTTAAGAAGGAGGTGTCCTTGATCACGGTGATCACCTGGCTCAGCATGGCCGGGATGATGCTCTTGTAAGTCTGAGGCAGGACGATGTAGAACAGCGTCTGGAAGAAGCTGAAGCCCTGGGAGGCCGCGCTCTCAAACTGCCCCTTGGGAATCCCGTTCAAGCCGCCGCGGATAATCTCGGCCATCACAGCGGTGGTAAACAGCGTGCAGGCGAAGATCGCCAGCACCAGGGGATTGCCCTTGATGGTGAAGCGGATCCAGAGTATCCACAGAATATTGGGCGTACAGCGGAAAAATTCGATGTAGACGCCCGTCAGCCCGGAGAGCCAGGCCCACTTGCCGGTGCAGAAGTGGCGCAGCAGCGCCAGAATGGTGCCGAAAATCATGCTCAGGAAAATGGTTCCGATGGAAATCAAAATGGTCATCAGAAGGCCGTTCATCATAAACAGGAAATTGGCTTTGGTAAAAATCAGGTTAAAACCTTCCGCCATTTACGCCACCTCCTTCCGCTTTTTGGGAACAGGCAGCCGTTTGGCGCGCGCCTCCAGGTACCGGGCCAGCCGGGCCAGGGGGAAGCAGATCACAAAATACAGCAGCGCGCAGGAGAAATACGCCTGGGCGAAGTAGCCCCGGTCGCTGCCCCAGGAATCCGCGAAATACATCAGGTCCAGACCCGCTACCATAGCCAGCACGGAGGTGTTTTTCACCAGATTCAGCGCCTGGTTTGCCAGGGAGGGCATGATGAGCTTAATGGTCTGCGGCAGAATAATATAGCGCATAGTCTGAAGATAGGTAAAGCCCTGGGAGTAAGCGGCTTCAAACTGTCCCTTGGGCACGGCTTCGATGCCCGTGCGGATTACCTCGGATATGTAGGCGCCGTGGTAGATTCCCACACCCAGCACGCCCAGCATGAATTTGGGCACGCGGCCGCCGATCACGTAGGGCAGACAGTTATAATAGAAGAATACCTGTACCACCAGCGGCGTGTTCTGGAAGAACTCCACGTATACCCTTGAGAAAAACCGGCATATTTTTGCTTTCGATGTGGAAAGCATACCGAAAATGATCCCTAAAACCAGCGCTAACAGGAGTCCTGTTAGCGCTACTTTTAAGGTCATCATAAAGCCTGGTATGTACTTTTCCGGGAACACCTGAAACAGGGCATTCCAGCGTTTTGCTTCAAAGAGACCTTTAATCATGAGTTATTCGATTCCCCAATCTTTGATCATTTCTGCTAATTTGCCGCTGTCCTTTAAATCGGTGACAACGCCGTCAACCAGTTCCGCAAGTCCGGTGTTTTCCTTCTTGGTGCAAACGCCGTACTCCTGCTCCGCATAGCGGTCATCCAGCAGTTTGTTGGTGTCGTCTCTGTAGCCGGCCAGGATCGCGCGGTCCACGGAGAATACGTCGATGTTCTTTGCGGAAAGAGCGGCAGCCAGTGCGGGATAGCCGTCAAATTCCTCAAAGGTGGGTTTCACGTTGATTCCTTTTTCAGCCACATAAGCCTCAAAGCCCTTCTGGCTGGTGGAACCCTGTGCAACGCCGATTACCTTTCCGTCCAGATCCTCGATGGAGTTGATTCCGGAATCCTTGAGGACCAGCAGGCCCACGGCGTCGGTGAAGTACGGTGTGGAGAAGTTGTAGGTCTCCTTGCGCTCTTCGGTGATGGTGAAGGTGGCGATTACCATATCCAGTTCGCCGTTCTCAACAAGAGGACCTCTGGTCTTGGCGGTAACGCCCTGGAACTCAACCAGTTTCTTTTCCTTGGCCTCGTCGGGAGTGCAGCCGAAGATCTTGCCCGCGATGTTGTAAGCCAGATCATCCTCCAGACCCTCGTACTCGCCGGTGGCGGTATTCTGAAGGCTGAAGCAGGGAACGTCTGTCTTGACGCCAACCTTTAACACGCCTGCGTCGATGATCTTCTGAACATCCGCGGTCACGTCGCCGGTGGCGGAACCGGAATCTGCAGCGGCAGTGGAACCGGAGTCTGCGGCAGCGGCGGTAGTGTCCTTAGCGGCAGCGGTGGTGGGATCGCTGGAAGAGCCTCCGCAGGCTGTCAGGGAACCCATCACCATAACGGCAGCTAAGATGGCAGCGCTCATTTTAAGATTCTTTTTCATAATTGTGTCCTCCTCTTTTATTACGTTTTAGAAAACGCCGGTTGCCCGGCGATATCTTTGAAACCTTTGTCCCCTGAGGGCTCTGTGATCATTGGCAAAAATTAGTGAAGGATCTTGCTGAGGAACGCTTTGGTGCGCTCGTTCTCAGGATTCTCGAAGAAGTGTTCGGGAGTCCCTTCCTCCACGATGGTGCCGTCGTCCATGAAAATGACGCGGTCCGCAACCTGCTTGGCAAAACCCATCTCGTGGGTTACGCAGACCATGGTGATGTTCTCTTTGGAAAGGTTTACCATAACGTCCAACACTTCCTGAACCATCTCAGGGTCCAGAGCGGAGGTCGGCTCGTCAAACAGGATCAGTTTCTGCTTGGTGCACAGGGCGCGGGCGATGGCTACACGCTGCTGCTGGCCGCCGGATAAGTTCTGGGGATAGCAGTCCGCCTTGTCGGCCAGACCGACGCGCTCTAAATACTTCATGGCTTCGGCTTCCGCCTCGGCCTTCGGAACCTTCTGCAGCTTGATGGGAGCCAGCGTCAGGTTCTGCAGCACGGTCATGTGCGGGTACAGGTTGAACTGCTGGAACACCATGGAAGAATACTTGCGGGCCATCTCGCCGCGGTTCTTGTGAGTCAGTCTCTGGTCGTTGATGTAAACCTCCCCGGCCGTGGGCTCCTCCAGATAATTCATGCAGCGGATGAGAGTGCTCTTGCCGCTTCCGGACGGTCCGATAATTACCAGCTTCTCGCCTTCCTGCACCGTTAAGTTGATGTTTTTAAGCACTTCCAAATCACCGAAATTTTTCTTCAGATTTTTTACCTGGATCATACTCTGTACCACCTTTCTATCGTTTTGCTATGGTCGGGAAACCGGTGAATGGGTATAAAAAAACACCCAAAGAATCCGCAATCTCTCCCTAGAATTCCTGAGCGCCTTTGCCCACCGTGCTTCCTTAATTTTGTTGAGTTCTCTGTCTGCTGTCACAGATCGTACTTGTTCGGAGCACTTTGCCCCTGCGATGTAACAGATTATATTCTGTTTTTTTTTAAAAGTCAATAGTTTTTCGAAAAATATACAACTTTTTTATTGTCAGGACCACAATTAATGCATTGTGACTTCATTTAATAAGGTGGGACGGGCTCACAATTATTCAGTTGCACCCATGACTTAAATATGCTAATATCATGTATAATGAAATCGTATCTGTTCAGCACCTTCACAGATACGGGCAGAGCAAAACTCCATTTAAAATCGGCTTCGTCGATGGGATTTTTGCCTGTAAGCTTAGATTTTCGTACGGTCAGCGCAGCAAGTGCGCGGACCTGCTGAACAGTTACACGAAATCAATAAACATCGAGATTTTATGGTAAAAGCGAGGAAAAAAGCATGAGTTTATCCTATCAGAGTACCAGGGGCGGCGAGGCTGGAGTGACTGCTTCCCAGGCGATTTTAAAGGGTCTGGCAGACGACGGCGGCCTGTTCATGCCCAACAGGATTCCGGCGCTTGACGTTCCGGTGGAGCGTTTGGCCGGGATGACATATCAGGAGACGGCCTACGAGGTGATGAAGCTGTTCCTGACGGATTTTACGGAGGAGGAGTTAAAGGGCTGTATCGAAAAGGCTTACGACAGCAAGTTCGATACGGAAGAGATTGCGCCTTTGGCTAAGGCGGACGGGGCTTATTTCCTGGAGCTGTACCATGGCAGCACCATTGCCTTTAAGGACATGGCGCTTTCCATTCTTCCCCACCTGATGACCACCGCGGCGAAAAAAAATCATGTGGATCAGGAGATTGTGATTCTCACGGCCACCTCCGGGGATACCGGAAAGGCGGCGATGGCCGGATTTGCGGACGTGCCCGGGACCCGGATCATCGTATTCTACCCCAAGGACGGCGTAAGCAAAGTCCAGGAGCTGCAGATGCGCACCCAGAAGGGCGAAAACACCAGCGTGGTGGCCATTCACGGCAACTTCGACGACGCCCAGACCGGCGTGAAGAAGATCTTCGCGGACAAGGATCTGGCGGCTGAGCTGGCGGATCGCGGGTTCCGGTTTTCATCTGCCAATTCTATTAATATAGGAAGATTGGTTCCGCAGATCGTATATTATGTATATGCGTATGCCAAACTATTTGAGAACGGCGAAATTGAAAAAGATGAGCAGATCAACGTCACCGTGCCCACCGGCAACTTCGGCAACATTCTCGCCGCCTATTTTGCCAAGCGTATGGGACTTCCCATCAAGACCCTGATCTGCGCTTCCAACGACAACAAGGTCCTGTACGACTTTTTCACCACAGGCACCTATGACCGGAAGCGGGAGTTTATCCTGACCAACTCTCCCTCCATGGATATTCTGATCTCCAGCAACTTGGAGCGCCTGATCTATCTCAGCGCGGGCAGCGACGCGTCCGTGAGCGCAGCCCTGATGCGGGAGCTGTCGGAGAAAGGCTGCTACACCGTGACCGATGAGATGCGTCGGTTTATGGAGGACTTTGTGGGCGGATATGCCGGCCAGAAAGAGAACGCAGAAACAATCCGCCGTATTTTCGGAGATACCGGATATCTGGTGGACACGCACACCGGCGTGGCCGCAGCCGTTTACTATGACTATGTAAATCGCACAAAGGATACGGCTAAGACGGTGATCGCCTCCACGGCCAGTCCCTTCAAGTTCTCCCGCAGCGTGATGGAAGCCGTTCAGGGCGCGGGAGAGAATGGGAACGCGGACGAAACCGCGGCTATGGACGAGTTCGCAGTTGTGGACGCTCTCAGCAGCCTGTCCGGCGTGCCGGTTCCCCAGGCGGTGGAGGAGATCCGCACCGCGCCCATCCGCCATAACCTGGAGTGCGACGTGGACCGGATGAAGGACACGGTAAAAGGCATTTTAAAGATTTGATAATTTGCCCTTCCCTTTTCAGGGCAGGTTTGCTATAATGGTTGAGAATGTTAAATATATAACAATAATTTTAAGGAGGGTATATAAATGTTAGTTGCAGCAAAAGAAATGCTCGAGAAAGCAAGAGAAGGCAAGTATGCGGTAGGCCAGTTCAATATCAACAACCTGGAGTGGACCAAGTCCGTTCTGCTGACGGCTCAGGAACTGCAGTCCCCGGTGATTCTGGGCGTGTCAGAGGGCGCTGGAAAATACATGACCGGCTTTAAGACCGTTGCGGCCATGGTAGAGGCCATGATGGAGGAGTTAAACATCACCGTTCCGGTGGCTCTGCATCTGGACCACGGCACCTACGACGGCTGCTACAAGTGCATCAAGGCCGGATTTTCTTCCATCATGTTCGACGGCTCCCACTATCCCATCGAGGAGAACATTGAGAAGACCAGAGAACTGGTGAAGATCGCCCATGCAATGGGCCTGTCCTTAGAGGCTGAGGTGGGTTCCATCGGCGGCGAGGAGGACGGCGTTGTGGGCGCAGGCGAGTGCGCGGATCCCGCTGAGTGCAAGGCCATCGCTGACCTGGGCATCGATTTCCTGGCTGCCGGCATCGGCAACATCCACGGCAAATATCCGGCCAACTGGCAGGGCTTAAACTTCGACGTTCTGGCCAAGGTGAAGGACGCCGTTGGCGACATGCCTCTGGTACTGCACGGCGGCACCGGAATCCCGGAGGATATGATCAAGAAGGCCATCAGCCTGGGCGTTGCCAAGATCAACGTGAACACCGAGTGCCAGACGTCCTTCGCGGACGCCACCAGAGCTTACATCGAGGCCGGCAAGGATCAGCAGGGCAAGGGCTTTGACCCGAGAAAGCTGCTGGCTCCCGGCGCTGAGGCGATTAAAGCCACCGTCAAGGAGAAAATGGAGCTGTTCGGTTCCGTTGGCAAGGCTTGAATTAATTAGCCAAGCTAATAAAATGTATTAAAATAAATGCGGTTTTTTATAAAAGATTTTCTTGCAATTTGATAGGAAATGGTTTATTTTATTTAAAGAACGAAGGCGTTCTCTCTACAGGGAGGACGCTTTCTTAATGACCGGGGTAATGGGCTGCCGCAGCCTGCGGACGATTGCCCGGGAACAGGACACCGTGGATTCAGATAGAGAGAGGATGGAACAATCGATGAGCGAGGTAATGAATGTGACCGATATGTTCGGCAGGAACGTATTTAACGATGCCGTGATGCGGGACCGCCTTCCAAAGAGTGTTTATAAGAAACTGAAGAAGACAATCGAGGACGGAGCGGAGCTGGATCCCAGCATCGCCGACGTTGTGGCCCACGCCATGAAGGATTGGGCCATCGAGCGGGGAGCCACCCATTATACCCACTGGTTTCAGCCCCTCACCGGCGTGACCGCGGAGAAACACGATTCCTTTATCTCCGCGCCAAGCGACGGCCGGGTGATCATGGAATTTTCCGGGAAAGAGCTGATCAAGGGCGAGCCGGACGCCTCCTCCTTCCCCTCCGGGGGCCTGCGGGCCACCTTTGAGGCCAGAGGCTACACGGCCTGGGACTGCACCTCCTCCGCGTTTCTGAGGGAGGACGCCATCGGCGTGACCCTTTGTATCCCCACCGCCTTCTGCTCCTACAAGGGCGAGGCGCTGGACAAGAAAACCCCGCTGCTGCGCTCCGTGCAGGCGGTCAACGAGCAGGCCCTGCGAATCCTGCGGCTGTTCGGCAACACCACGGCCAAGCGCGTGACCCCCTCCGTGGGAGCGGAGCAGGAGTATTTCCTGGTGGACCGGGCCAAGTACATGCAGCGCAAGGATCTGATCTACACCGGCCGGACCCTGTTCGGCGCGATGCCGCCCAAGGGCCAGGAGCTGGAGGACCACTACTTCGGCGTGATCCGCGAGCGCATCGGCTCCTACATGAACGAGGTGAACAAGGAGCTGTGGAAGCTGGGCGTGCCCGCCAAGACCCAGCACAACGAGGCCGCCCCATCCCAGCACGAACTGGCCCCCATCTACGAGGAGGTCAATCTGGCGGTGGACCACAACCAGATTGTGATGGAGACCCTCAAAAAGGTGGCCGGCCGCCACGGTATGGCCTGCCTGCTGCACGAGAAGCCCTTTGCGGGCGTGAACGGATCCGGAAAGCACGACAACTGGTCCCTGACCGGGGACGACGGCACCAACATGCTCAACCCCGGCGACACCCCCCACGAGAACATCCAGTTCCTGCTGGTGCTGGCCTGTATTATCAAGGCCGTGGACATCCACGCGGATCTGCTGCGGGAATCCGCTGCGGATGCGGGTAACGACCAGCGCTTAGGCTCCAACGAGGCCCCGCCCGCCATTATCTCCATTTTCTTAGGCGAGCAGCTGGAGGACGTGATTGATCAGCTGTGCAGCACCGGCGAGGCCACCCACTCCAAGAAGGGCGGCACCTTAAAAACCGGCGTGAACATTCTCCCGGACCTGGATAAGGACGCCACGGACCGCAACCGAACCTCGCCCTTCGCCTTCACCGGCAACAAGTTCGAGTTCCGCATGGTGGGCGCTTCCGACTCCATCGCCAGCCCCAACACGGTGCTCAACACCATTGTGGCCGAGGCGTTCAAGGAGGCGGCGGATATTCTGGAGGCGGCCGGCGACTTCGACATGGCCGTCCATGACCTGATCAAGGAGACTTTGTCCGCACACCGCCGGGTGATCTTCAACGGCAACGGCTACTCCAAAGAATGGGTCGCGGAGGCGGAACGCAGGGGCCTGCCCAACCTGGGCTCCATGGTGGAGGCTATCCCGGCCCTGACCACGGAGAAGGCCGTGAAGCTGTTCGAGGAATTCGGCGTGTTCACCAGAGCGGAGCTGGAATCCAGAGCCGAGGTGGAGTACGAGGGCTACTCCAAGGCCGTGAACATTGAGGCAAGGACCATGATCGACATGGCCAGCAAGCAGATTATCCCAGCGGTGATCAAGTATACCACCCAGCTGGCCGGGTCCATCTGCGCGGTGCGAAACGCCTGCCCGGAGGCGGACGTGAGCGTGCAGACCGAGCTTCTGACCGAGGCCTCCGACCTGCTCAGCGATATGAAGGTTGCCCTGGCAGCCCTGATCGAGGCTACGGATAAGGCCTCCGCCATGGGCGGTGGCCGGGAGCAGGCCGAGGCCTACCACGGTGTTGTGGCCCCCGCTATGGAAGCGCTGCGCGCCCCGGCGGACCGGCTGGAGATGATTGTGGATAAGGATCTGTGGCCCATGCCCAGCTACGGAGATCTGATTTTCGAGGTATAGTGAACCATTTATAATAAAAGAAGAAAAATCGCCCATGACTGCGGTCACACCCGCTGCCATGGGCGGTTTTTTGCCGGATGCAGCGGGCCGCTGGCGCAGCCTGCGGGCGCTTGCCGGTTATTCCTCCGGTCTCACCGTTTTGTACCGGTTCCGGTATTCCAGGGGCGTCATTTCCTCGCGGCGCACGAAGGCCTTGATAAAATGGCTGGTGGTGTAGTAGCCGACCCGGGAGGCGATCTGCTTTACCTGAAGCGGCGACTCCACCAGCAGTTTTTTTGCCTGCGCCAAACGCAGTCCAGTGACGTAGTCGGTGAATTTCATCCCGGTCTCCCGCTTGAACTGCGCGCTGAGATAATTGGGGGTGAGGCCGAATTGGTCGGCCAGGCCGTTGACTGAGATGTCCTCGGTGTAGTGGTCGTCCGTGTAGCGGATGATGGTCTCGATGGAGGACATTTTCTGCTCGCCGGGGGACAAAAGATGGCGGGACAGGGCCTGGAAATGCCGGTAAAAGCCTTCCGGGGAGTCCAGGGGCGTTTCCGGCCTGGCAAAGCACAGGGAAAGCCAGGTGTTGATATGGTGCAGGGAGGCGCGTCCGAACAGATCGGGCGCGTTTTTGAGCGCTGCCGTGAGCTGTTCCAGGTGATTGACATAATCCACATAGGAGCCGTCCAGATAGTCGTCCTTCAGCTGCAGGATCAGAACGGCCGGGAGCAGACGGCTGCCGGACACCGGCGGGTGGGACGGGGAAACGGTGTAGAACCGTCTGAGCCCATGGGTCAGGCGCACGGCCGCGTAGCGTTTCAGCGTGGAAAAGGCTTCGGCCAGCTGCGCGGGGGAGACTGCGGTGGAAAAGCAGAAGGCCGAGGCGGTTTCCCATCCCCGGGACTCTGCGGCGGAGGAAAACAGGGTGTGGATCTGCGCCAGCAGCGGTTTCTCGGAAACGGGCGCGGCGGAGCAGAACACCACATAGGACATATTGGGAAAGGGCAGGATCACGGTGTGGACGGAGGTGAAAACGTCCTCACAGCGGTAAAAAAATTCCAGGTCCACGTTGGCCGGCCGGTCAAAGGTGCAGAGGCAGGGGAGGCAGTGGAGCGCGGAGGAGGCGCTCCCGGAACCGGTCAGCAGGGCGGAGGACACCAGGGAGGCGAATTCGCTGCGTTTCTGGCGGCGGGCGCTCTCCTGGTGGGCGCGCTCCCGTTTTAAAATTTCCTCCACGGTTTGCGTTTCCAGCGGTTTGAGCAGAAAATCCTTCACCCCGATGGAGATGGCTTCCCGCGCGTACTCAAAGCGGTCATACCCGGTGAGAATGTAGAAGGAGGTGCGGCCGGACAGGGCGATGCTCTGACGGATCGCCTCAAGGCCGGTCATCCCCGGCATGCGGATGTCCACAAAAGCCAGGTCGACCCGGCGCTCCTTCAGCACGGCCAGCATCTCCTGCCCGGTGCCTGCCTGGTAAATGTCCTCGTTCTCGATGCCGTAATTGTTCAAAATGGTCCGAATGGTCAGCCGGACCAGCTGTTCATCGTCAGCAATCAGAAATTTCATGGGGCTCCTCTGTCTGTATCTCAAGTGTGATGATCGTTCCCTCTCCCGGAGAACTCTCAATTTCCATACAGTTGCGGCTGTCAATCAGCGTCAGGCGTTTGGCGACATTGGAAAGCCCCATGTGCCTTGTGGTCATTTCCTGGTCAAAGCCGATGCCGTCGTCCTCGATGGTGATCATGATCCGGGAGGGCGAGAGGCGGAACACGGACAGATTCAGGTGACAGTTCTGGCCGGACGGCTCGATTCCGTGGATAATCGCATTTTCCACCAGAGGCTGTAAAAGCAGCTTGGGAATCCGGGTCTGCCCGGTGTCGGGATCATACTGAATCCGGTACTCCAGGCGTTTCTGGAAGCGCAGCTTCTGCAGCATACAGTAGTTTTCCAAAAATTCCAGCTCCTGGGCCACCGTGCTTGTGGACCCCTCGCCCAGACTGTAGCGCAGCATCCGGGTCAGCGAATAGATCGCGGATTCCAGCTCGCTTCGCATGGACATCTGGTTCAGCGCGATAAAGCTGTTGAGGGTGTTGAACAGGAAATGGGGGTTGATCTGCGCCTGCAGCGCCTTGAATTGAAAGGTTTTCTGTTCCACCGCCATCTGATACTCCCGCTCCATCCGCTCCTCCAGCATCTCCGCGATATAGTTGACGGAGTCGATGATGAGCTTCAGCTCGTTGGGGCTGTCCGGCGTGTAGCGGGCCTTGAAATTGCCGTTCTGGATCTGCTCCAGCAGGCCGTTGATGGTGTCCACCGTGTGGATGAGACGCCTGGACCGCCAGAAATAGAAGGCCAGGGCGGTGAGCAGGCCCACCAGGTAGAGCAGAAAGGCGGTGGCGTAAATATAAAAAATGTTGGAGTTGACTGCGGATTCCTTTAACAGCACGTGCACGTTCCAGCCATAGTCCCGGACCGGCTGGGACCGCTTCAGATAGGGCTGTCCGCCGTAGTTTATTTTAACCGAGTCCCGGCTTAAGTCCGCCTCGTCCAGGCCATCCACCGGCAGGGTGCTGTACACCACATGGCCGGACTGGTCGGTCACGATCACGGTGGAGGGCACATGAAAGACGATATCCTGCAGGACTTTCTCGAAAATCACCGTGTTGGCGTCCACCTTGATCACGCAGAGGGGCTGCCGGGTCCTGAGGTTGACGATGGCCCTGGCCACGGAGATGACCTGGGGGTTCGTGTTGGGAACGTAATAATCCTGGCTGTGGGGGGATACGAACAGGGGCCTGCCCTTTAAGGCCAGGGCCTCCCGGTACCATTCCTGTTCGGAGAACGGATAGTCGGGGTCCACGGAGCTGTCCACCATGTTGGTGGTGCTGTAGATGCAGTCTCCCCCCGCAACAATGATGGAACCGGCGATATCCTCCCTGGTGTAGCGGATAAAGCTCATGAGGTAACCCAGGGAATTCTCCAGCTGCGCCTGTTCCAGGACCGACTGGCGGCCGGAGCTCTCCTTGATGTGCTTTAAGGTGGCGAAAAAGTCCTCATTGTAATAGGGGGTCAAGGTGGCGCGGTCCAGCTCCGAGAGGTACAGATAGATGTTCTGGGAAATGGACACCAGCGAATTGTCTACCAGATTAAAGACATCCCGGGTATAATTGTATTTGTAGAGATTGGCGATCAGCAGGGTGACCAGGACAAACGGGATCAGGGTGCTGATCAAAAAGTTGAGAATCAGGCTGAAGGAAAATTTGGGTGTCTTAAGTCGCTTCATCGTGGCAGACCTCCGTCTAATGAATAAAATAATTCTAGTATAAATGGACAGCCGTTTCAATCAATTTGCGGATTTTGTAGATTTTGGCAATCGGACCGTAGAAATGAAATATTCCGTCCGGGAACGCCCGTGCTACAATTTGTTCATCCAAACAACGGTAAAAGTAAACAACAGGAGGGCTATGAAAATGAAAAAAACATGGTTATGGCGGGCTTTGGCCTGCGCGGGGGCAATGACGCTTCTGGCGGGCTGCGGGGCAAAAACGGGCGAAACCCCGGAGACGGCGGCGCAGACCCAGGCCGGACAGGCTCAGACCGGACAGAGTGGGGCCGGTACAACGGAGGAAGGCGGGGCCGGGGAGCTGACCGGCAAGCTGGTGATCATGACCAACGCCTCCGGCGGCACATTTGAGGCGATGAACGAGGTATTTGCCAGGTTTATGGAGGAGAACCCGGGGGTGGAGATCGAGTACAGCAGCCAGGGCAAGGACTACGAACAGCTGATGAAGGCGAAAATGGCGGCCAACGACCTTCCCGACCTGTTCGCGACCCACGGCTGGTCGGTCAACCGCTACAGTGAGTATCTGCGCCCCTTAAACGATCAGGAGTGGTACGGCGATCTGGTGGAGGAGATTCTGCCGGTTATGAGCGACAGCGAAGGGCAGATTTACGCCCTGCCCATGAACGTGGACAAGTCGGGGATCGTCTACAACGCGGACCTGCTGGAAAAGCTGGGAAAGGAAGTTCCCAAAACCTGGGATGAATTTCTGGACGCATGCGAGGAGGCCAAAAACCAGGGTTACACCCCCGTGTATCTGGCGGGGAAGGATCCGGGCAAGCTGGCAGGCGTGATTAACACCGTGTCCCCCACCTATCTGATCACCGACGAGGCGGACAATTACAGGGCCGAGCTGAAGGACGGAAGCTTTGACTGGGCCAATTACGCGCCGGTGTTCCAGCTGATCACCAAACTCCGGGATTCCGGGTATCTGAATAAGGATTATCAGACCGCGGATCCCATCACGATTCCCCAGAAGCTGGCAGGAGGGGAAGTGCTCTTTGCGCTGGAGAACAACGCGACCATGGCGGATGCCTACGCGTTAAAGGCGGACGCTGGTCTGGCCATGATGCCCGTGCCCACGGCCTCCCCAGAGGATGAGCCGGTGCTTTTGGGCGGAGAGCGGGAAGCTTACGGCGTGTGGAAGGACGGTCCCAACCAGGAGCTGGCCCTCGAACTGCTGCGCTTTATGGCGGAAAAGGAGAACATTGAGAAGGTTTCCACCGCCAGCGGCATGCCGGCCAGCATGAAAGGGGCCACCGGCAATCTGGGCGTCGTCAACGAGAGCTACGAGAAATATGCGGATTCCCGTGTATTCCCCAAATTTGACCGGGAATACCTGCCCAACGGCATGTGGAGCACTATGAAAACCGTGGGCTCTGCGCTGATCGCAGGGGACGTGGATGTGGATAAAGCCTGTCAGATGATGGGGGAGGACTATATCAAATTCCGTGAGCAGAATAACGAGTGAGAAAGGGCTGTAGAGTGAATACACATTTTATGCGGAAGGTCAATTCCGAGAGAGGGCTCTGCCTGATGTACCTGCCGGCAGTGGCGCTGATGATTGTGTTTGTGATCTACCCGCTGATCCAGGGCGTCCACATTTCCCTGACCAACTGGAACGGGTACTCCCAGACCTACAAATACGTGGGCCTGCAGAATTACCGGAAATTGTTCACCGATGTGATGTTCCACACAGCGTTTCGCAACACCCTGGTTTACGGCTTCGGCAGCGCGCTGATCCAGACCGGCCTGGGGCTCCTGTACGCCCTGCTGCTTCAGGACCGGTTCTGCGGGCGCACCTTTGCCAGAACGGTCATCTACATTCCGGTGATGGTATCCCAGCTGATCGCGGGTTACATCTGGTATTTTATGGTGCAGTACGACCAGGGAGCGCTGAACGACATCATGCTGCTTTTGGGAGCGGAGCCTTTGGACTGGATGGCCCAGGGGGCCAGGGCCGTGGTGATCATCACGTTGATCAACGGCGTTCAGTATGTGGGCAAGACCATGATTATTTTTATTGCGGGGTTAAACGGTATCCCCACCGATTACTACGAGGCGGCGTCCCTGGACGGGGCTGGCGCGTGGCAGAGGTTCCGCTACATCACCCTGCCCCAGCTGCTGCCGGCGCTGGCCACGAACATTATCCTGAATCTGATCGGCGGTTTGAAGCTGTTCGGCATCGTGGTTTCCATGACCGGGGGAGGCCCGGGCTACGCCTCCCATTCGCTGCAGACCCTGATCAATTATACCTATTTTGAGAATCAGAGCGCGGGTTATTCCGCCGCTATCGGGCTGTTTACGTTTGTGTTTATTATGTTCATCAGCGTGGTGGTGCGCGGTTACATTGAGAAAAAGGCGGTGGAATTGAATTGACAAAGGCGCGTAAAAATACCTGGTGGAAAACGGCTGCGGCGCTGGGAATCGTTGTTTTCCATTTTATCCCATTTTATATTCTCGTCTCCGTGGCGCTGAAGCGGCAGATGGACACCAGCTCCCGCTGGAAAATGCCGGGATACCTCCAGATGGACAATTTCAGCACAGCCCTGGCCAAGGGCAACCTTGTGCACGCGGTTTTCAACACGCTGCTGATAACGGTGGTCGCGGTCGTGCTGATCGTTCTGGTGGGAGCCATGGCGGCCTACCCGCTTTCCAGGGTTAAGACGAAGATGAACCGGTTGATTCTGAGTTTTATCGTGTCGGTGATGATGGTGCCGCCGTTGAGCGTTCTGGTGCCGCTGTACAAGACGATGGTGGCAATCGGCGGGATCAACAGGTTTTGGGGCATCATTATGGTTTCGGTCACGTACAATCTGCCGATCAGCATTTTCCTGTTCACCAATTTCATCGCCACCATACCGCGGGAACTGGATGAGGCGGGGCTGATCGACGGCTGCAGCAGGTTCGGGGTGTTCTACCGCGTGGTTATGCCGGCGCTCAAGCCTGTTACCGCCAGCGTCGTCATTCTGACCAGCGTCTACATCTGGAATGACTACGCGTTTCAACTGTACTTTTTGCAGAAATCCCAGTGCAGGACGATCACGCTGGCCATCGCCTCGTTCTTTACCGAAAATGCCTCGGATCTGAACGCGGGGGCGGCCGCGGCGCTGTTGGCCATCGTGCCGCCGATTCTGCTCTATTTGTCCATGCAGAAATATTTTATTAAAGGAATCGCCGACGGGGCGGTGAAAGGTTAGGGAAAGGGAATATGGAACAACGGATTGAGACAAAAAATATCGGGAGAAAATTTAATCCGGACGGAAGCGTGCGTTTCTTTCCGGGCAATACGGTCATCAGCAAGCTGCACGAGGATTCGGAGATTTATCCTCTGATCAGCCGGATCAGCCGGTCCTTCCGCGAAGTCCAGGGGAGCAAGTACGCGTTTCTCCCGGAGCACAGCTTTCATATGACGGTCATTCAGGGCGTCTGCGACGAGGACCGCAAGGCAGAGCTGTGGAGCCGTCACCTGAGCCTGGAAACGCCTCTGGAGGAAACGGACGTGTTTTTTGAGCAGCAGTTTTCCAGGGCAAAACCCCTGGGGCAGGTGAAAATGGTTTTTGACCGGGTTGACACAGAGCGGGACATCATCATCGTCCGCTTCCGGCCAGCCGCAGAGACGGACCGGAAGCGGATGGAAGAATACCGTAGCGAGCTGTCGGAGCTGTTGGGAATCCGATTCCCGGACCACGATTCCTACGGGTTTCATGTGAGCGTGGCTTACAAATTGTGGAAGCTGGAACCTGAGGAGGAGACGGCGGTGGAACATGTGCGGGATCAGTGGAACGAGACTTGCAGCATCAGCAGGCCGTCCTTTCTCCTGCCGCAGCCGGAACTCACATTTTTTGAAAATATGTTTGAATTCCGCTCCCAGCGTTTTAAGCGGTAAGAGGGGGCGGCCCGATTCCGGCAGTGAATATCTGCCGGAATTTTCGTTCCCCTTGCATTTTTCGTCGATCGTGTTATAATGTTCATATATTTTTGAAAATGAGATAAATTGAACAAAAGTGAGGGGACAAGCGGATGGATCGATATGGACTTATATGCAGGGCTGTGCTGGAACAGCCGGATATTACGCAGCGGGAGATGGCGCAGAAGCTGGACGTATCCCTGGGAACGGTGAATTCCCTGGTGAAGGAGTGCGTGGGCCGTGGGCTGATCGCGGAGGACGGACCGGACAACGCCTCACGGAAGTGGAAAATTTTGGAAGAAGGTCGGAAGCTGCTGGAGCCGTACAAGGTGGACGGGGCTCTGATCATCGCCGCGGGATTCGGCTCCCGGTTTGTCCCCCTGACGTTTGAGACGCCCAAGGGGCTGTTGGAGGTGTTCGGGGAGCGCATGATCGAGCGCCAGATTCGCCAGCTCCACGAGGCGGGAATCCGGGACATCACCATCGCGGTGGGGTATCTGAAGGAGAAATTCGAGTATCTGATCGACAAGTACGACGTGAAGCTGCTGTACAATCCGGAGTATTCCAGCAAAAACACCCTGACCACCATCTACCGCGCCGCCAAGGTGCTGGAGGGCCGCAACATGTACCTTCTGGCCTCGGACAACTGGCTGCGGGAGAATATGTACCACGCCTACGAGTGCGGGGCCTGGTACTCCTCGGAGCTTCAGAAGGGCGAGACCAGGGAATGGTGCCTGTCTTATAATAAGAAGGGGCGGATCACCGGCGTGCGAATCGGCGGGAGGGACGCCTGGGTGATGTACGGGCCGGCTTATTTTTCGAGGGAGTTTACAGCAAAATTCATGCCGGTTTTAAAGGCTTACTATGAGACGCCGGGGACGGAGCAGTTCTACTGGGAACAGGTGCTGGCGGACATGCTGGACGGGGAGGCCAAAAACCGTCTGGCGGCGGAGGACCCGGAGCTTCTTAAGCGGGCCGCGAAGGAGTCCGGGGTGAGCCCGGAGCGCTGGGGTGAGATTGAGATGGATATCAACCGCCAGCCGGAACATCAGGTGTACGAGTTTGAGAACCTGGAGGAGCTGCGGCTCTTTGACCCCAAGTATCAGAACCATTCGGACAACGAGGCGTTAAAGCTGGTGTCCAGGGTATTTGAGGTGCCGGAGTCCGAGATTCGGGACATCCGCTGCCTGAAATCGGGGATGACCAACAAGTCCTTCCTGTTCCAGGTGAAGGGCAAGCACTGCATCTGCCGGATCCCGGGTCCGGGAACCCAGCTGCTGGTCAACCGCGTCCAGGAGAAGCAGGTCTACGATGCGGTGACGCCTCTGGGGATCACAGAGCATCTGCTGTATTTGAATCCGGAGACAGGATACAAGATCGCGGACTTTTACGAGGGCGCGCGCAATGCCTCCTCCGAAGACTGGGGAGACCTGGAACAGTGCATGGAAATGCTGCGAAAGCTGCATACTAGTGGCGTCAGGGTTCAGCACGATTTTGATATCCGCGAGCGCATCGAATTTTATGAAAAGCTTTGTAAAAGCCACGGCGGCATTCTCTTCGAGGACTACGAGGAGGTGCGGGAGTGGATGAACTGGCTGATGGACCGTCTGGACGGCATGGGCCGGGAGAAATGCCTGTCCCACATCGACGCCAACGTGGACAATTACCTGTTTTTGGAAAATGGAGAGGTAAAGCTGCTGGACTGGGAGTACGCGGGGATGTGCGACCCCATGATCGACGTGGCCATGTGCGCGATTTATTCCTACTACGACGAGGAGCAGCTGGATCATCTGCTTCGGATTTATCTGAAACGGGAACCTTCCGGGGAGGAGCAGTTCGCCACCTACGCCTACGCGGCCCTTGGCGGTTTTCTGTGGAGTCTGTGGGCGGTTTACAAGAGCGTGCTGGGCGACGAGTTCGGCGAATACACGATCATCATGTACCGCTACGCGAAAAAATATTATAGGAAATTACGGAAATTGTAATAAAAATGTTACCATTTTGCAGTAGGGCTGTGCTATAATCAGAATTATGTGAGACTGGCTCTGTGAGCCGGAGTGGGTTTCGGATGATGTATGAGGAGGATGACAAATGGTACACAGAAAACAGTTTATGGCGCTGGCTGCCGCCGGTCTGATCAGCGTGATGTCATTGGGATCAGCATTCACGGCCTATGCGGACGGATGGACCAAATCAGGTGATAAATGGACCTATGTGGAGAATAACGCCACCCGCAAGGGCTGGGTGCACACCAGCGACGGCTATTACTACATGGATTTATCCACCGGATACATGAGCACCGGATTTGTACAGATTGATGGAAAATGGTATTTCTTCAAGCCCAACGGCCTGATGGCCACCGGTTGGGTGAATACGGATGATAAATGGTACTACATGCTGGACGACGGCACCATGGTGACCGGCTGGCTGAAGATTGACCGCGGCAACAATGACGTGGACTATTACTACATGCGTGGCGACGGCTCCATGGGCACCGGCTGGCGGGAGATGGACAACGCCTGGTATTATTTCCAGAGCAACGGCAAGTGCGTGGTGAACGCTTGGGCGAATATCAAGGACGCCTGGTACCTGTTCGGCACGGACGGCAAGATGATGACTGGCTGGACCGACGTGGACGGCGATTACTACTACCTGAATACGGACGGCCGGATGCTGATCGACTGGCTGACCGACAGCCAGGGCAACAAGTATTACATGGACAATACCAACGGAAAGATGTCCAAGGGCTGGAAGCAGATCGGCGACGCCTGGTATTACTTCAGCAGCAACGGCCATATGATGACCAAGTGGATTCAGCTGAACGGCCAGTATTATTATCTTGACCCCGCTACGGGCAAGATGGCGGCCAACACCACGCTGACCATCGACGGGACTCAGTACACCTTCAATTCCAGCGGCGTCTGCCAGAACGCAGGCGGCGTTTCCGCCCAGAGTCCGGGCAGCAACAATAACAACAGTCCGTCCGGCGGTTCGGGTTCCAGCAGCGGCCCCGGCGGTTCCGGCAGTTCTGGTTCCTCGGGTAACAATTCCGTTTCCTACAACGGCCCCGGCGGTTCCGGTTCTTCGAACAATAATTCGCCGTCCGGCAGTTCCAATGGACCAACCTCCGGCGGATCTTCAAACAGCCCGTCCAATAAGAACGACGTCCTGGAGCCGGGAAGAACAGACGGCCCCAGATAGGTCTCAGAACGTTTCAGAGAAAAGTGGATGTCCCCGGAGGATTCAGAGGACATCCATTTATTTGAATACAATGGGCCGCTGGCTTTGCCTGCGGGCGATTGCATAAATACAAGGACTCGTACACTGACTAAAAGAGGAGAACATTATGAAGAATGTGAGACACTTGGTGAAGCGCTGCCAGGGGGCGGCTCTGGCGGGTATGATTGTGGTGATGACCGGCCTGCCCACCGGGACCGCCTGGGCCATTGGGCCGGGCGAGAGCGGGGTGACGTCCGCCGTCACGTCCGGCGGGCCTGGCGGGCCCGGTGTGGCTGGCGGCGGCTCCGGCGGCAATACCAGCGGTAATTCCGGCAGTAATTCCGGTAACGCGGCCCAGAGTGCCAACCCCAACGCCTGGCGTAAAGTCGGCGGGGTCTACCAGATGCATGACGGCACCCCCATCCCCAACGTGCTGCACCGGGGAATCGACGTCTCCCGCTGGCAGGGGGATGTGAACTGGCGGCAGGTTGCGGCGGACGACGTTTCCTTCGTCATGCTGGGGACGCGTTCCAAGGGCGCGGTGGATCCGTATTTCCACAAGAATATCCAGGAGGCCCACGACGCGGGGATTCAGGTCGGCGTGTACATCTACTCTCTGGCGCTCAACCCCGAGATGGCAGTCCAGGAAGCGGATTTTGTCCTGGATCTGATCAAGGACTACCCGGTTTCCTACCCCGTGGCCTTTGACATGGAGGACAGCACCCAGGGCGTGCTCTCCAAGGAGGAGCTGGCGGCCATTGCAAACGCGTTCTGCCAGCGGATCAAGGACGCAGGGTATTATCCGATTATCTATGCCAACGAAAACTGGCTGAAGAACAAGCTGGATATGTCCCTGATGAATTATCCGGTGTGGGTGGCCCGGTACAATGCGATGTATACTTACTCCTCACCGGTGATGTGGCAGGCCACCAGCACCGGCGCGGTGAACGGAATCGGCGGCAATGTGGACATCGATTTCCAGTTTAAGGATTTCTCCGGCGTCATACCGGCTAACCTGTGGCGGACCATCGGCGGGAACACTTACTATTATCAGAACCACGCCATGCAGAAGGACACCTGGATCAACGACGGCAACGGCTGGTACTACATGGATGGGGACGGATTTGCCAAGAAGGGCTGGTTTACGGAGTCCGGCAAGCGCTATTATCTGGACGACGGCACCGGAAAGATGCAGTACGGCTGGAAGGATCAGGACGGTAAATGGTATTACCTGGGCAGCTCCGGCGCGGCGTCCACCGGCTGGGTGAACGATAACGGGGCCTGGTATTTCATGGATCATGACACCGCCGTGATGCGTACCGGCTGGCTGGATGAGGGCGGCAAACGCTTCTTCCTGGAGGACAGCGGGCGTATGGCCACGGGCTGGACCAACCAGGACAACAAGTGGTACTATCTGGACGGCAGCGGCGCTCTGGCCAAGGGCTGGATCGACGCGGACGGCTCCAGGTATTATTCCAACAGCGACGGCGTGATGCACACCGGCTGGCTGCAGGACGGCGGACACTGGTATTTCATGCGCGGCAACGGCGCAATGGCCACCGGCTGGCGGGATATGGACGGCTCCTGGTATTTCTTTAACCAGGACGGACAGATGGTCACCGGCTGGCAGAGCATCGACGGCATCTGGTACTATTTCGACGGAAACGGCCACATGGCCACCGGAATCACCGATGTGGGCGGCGTGAAGTATTATCTGGACGATCAGGGCCGCATGGCGGCGAACACCGAGGTGACGGTGGACGGCGTGAACTACAAGGCGGACGGCAGCGGAGCCTTAAGCCTTGTCGAGCAGCCGCCGGCTGAGGGCGGCGAAGCCTCCAACGAATCCCCCGACAGCCAGAGCAGTCCGGACGCAGGCCAGAGCGGGACAAATGACGCTCCGGTCATAACCGGCGTAAGCGGAGGCCCGGGCGTCTGAGGCGCGTGGATGGACAATCGGGATATTGAGATAAGATAGAGGTTTGAGATCAGGCTGCGAAACGTGGATAAAACGCGTGCAGCCTGATTTTTGTCCTAAGGGGTACCGGGCAGAGCCTAGTGGATTCTTTGTCCTAAGGGGTACCAGGCAAAGCCTGGTGGATTCTTTGTCCTAAGGGGTACCGGGCAAAGCCCGGTGGATTCCTTAGGACGGCCAGCGAATTCCAGCAATCTGAACATAAGAATCTCCCCCATACCAAACCACCCCATGTCCCCCTTCGTACCCACCCCTCTCCCCCGCAATCCCATTCCCCCATTCCCCATGCATTTTACCACCCCCCAAATCATATATTGGAAGATAGAATATAGGATTTCGGAAGCGGGGAACCGGGAAGATGGGAAAGAAGCTGAGGCTTATGGCAGTAATAGCCGGTATGGATTTGCTGCTGGCGGCGGCGCTTTTGTGGACGCTGGGGATCTTAAAGCTGCCCGCTTTTGGCGGCGGCAATCCGGTCTTGGAGCGCTTTGTCTCCGCCGCAGGAGCCAATGACGCCCTGGGCCGGCCGAAGGACGGCCTGTCAACAGATACAGGCCAACCAACGGATACGGGCCAACCAACGGATACAGGCCTGCCGGCCGATGCAGGGCCGGGAGACGGCGTTGTGAGCGAAAAGCGCGGAAACGGGGTCAAGTGCGTGGCGCTGACCTTTGACGACGGGCCCAACAAGGAGTGCACCAAGGACCTGCTGGACGGACTGAAGGCCCGCGGAGTCAAAGCGACCTTTTTCCTGATGGGGGAGAGCATCCCCGGAAACGAGGACCTGGTGCGCCGCATGAAGGACGAGGGCCATCTGATCGGCAATCATAGCTACCGCCACATTCAGCTGACCAAGGCCGGGGAAAATGCCGTCTGCGACGCGGTGGACCAGACCAGCGTGATGATCGAGCAGATTACCGGGGAGCGGCCCCAGTACCTGCGTCCGCCGTACGGGGACTGGAATGATAATCTGGAGTGCAAGGTGGATATGACCACCGTTCTGTGGTCCGTTGACTCGCTGGACTGGAAGCTCCAGAACCGGCAGAAAATCGTGAAGCGCGTCTTGAAAGATGTGAAGGATGGGGATATTATATTGATGCACGATATTTTTCCCACATCCGTGGAGGCGGCGCTGGAAATCATTGACACCCTGACGCCGCAGGGATATACTTTTGTTACGGTTGACGAGGTACTGATCGATTGATCAAAAAGGCGGCTCACTGCGAAACAGAGCCTTGACTGCCGCCGGAGAGGACGATAGATGGAAAAACCTGGAAATTTTCAGCAAAACACACAGGATAAGGCGGAATTTCAAAATACATACTTTATGCATCTGCTGTTTGTGGAGAAACCGCAGCAGCCGGACAACGGGGCCATCGGTCGGGCGCTGAACCAGCGCTTCGGCGATGTGGACCTGGTGTGTCCGGGGCCGGGACTGATCTCCTTTGCGGTGAAGAAGTATCCGGTTACCTACAAGGACGGAGTGGTCCCGGCGCAGTTGGTGATGACGGAGGTCCGGGAATTTAAGCAGGACACCATCGACGATTTTGCCAGGAGCCAGCTCTGGGATGTGCAAAACGGCAGGGAGATTCTGGATTCCTGCCGCTATCAGGTGTCCATTTTTGATATGATGTCCGCGGGGTTGGAGTATAAAGAGCGCTGCGAGCTTTTGATGGACTGGCTGGAGGCGGCGATGGAGCTGTATCCGGACTGTACCGCGGTCTGGATTGCGCCGGCCGGCAAGCTGTTTACCGCGGAAATGGTCCGGGAGCACGGCGTTTCCCGGGAGGACCGGTTCGTGTACTTTGGCGTGAACGCCAGATTTTTCAACATTCAGGGGACGGACGATCAGATCGTGGACACCCTGGGCATGTACGCGGTGGGGCTGCCGGACGTGCAGTACCATTTCCACGGCCTGGATCCCAACCGGGTGGTGAACCACGCCTACAACGTGGCCTCCTATCTGTTTGACCGGAACGCGCCGGTCCGCAGCGGGGAGACCATCGACGGGCTTTTGAACGGGAATATGAGCCAGGAGGTCCAGTGGCGCTGCCAGTACGAGGATGCTCTGATCCAGCCGGTCCGGTGCGTGATGGATATCTGCCCGGGCGAGTACGCGGCCGGAAACCGGGAAGACGGGGAGTAGGGAGAGTATACAGGCGATGGTGGAAAATAAGCTTATAAACGGTTATGAGCCGGCGCTGATCCGGCTGTACGGAGCGCGTGATTCCGTGGAAATTACCGAGCAGATGGCGGTGGCCCTCTGCGGGGACCGCATTCTGGCCCTGGGGCGGGAGGCGCTGCAGCTGGCGCAGGATCCGGTGGCGGAACAGATGGAGAAACTTGTGGAGATCGTCAGCCCGTTAAAGGACGGAGTGGTGGCCGACTATGAGCTGGCCGCGAAAGTGTTCCGCTATTTTGTGAGGAAATGCTGCCGGCGCCATCTGTTTTTCAAGCCGCGGATTGCGGTCTGCGTGCCGCTCACATTGACCAAGGTGGAGCGGAAGGTGTACGAGGACGTGTTCTACCAGGTGGGCGCGAAAAAAGTTCTGGTGGTGGAATCGGCCATGGATCAGGCGATGGCGGGGCTGCCCGCTGAATACGGCGTGGTGGTGGGGATTTTTCCACAGCCGCGGAATGGACGGTGAGTGAAATGGATATGAATTTATTTGACTATATGCGGGAGAGCAAGATGGAATCGGAGTCGCCTCTGGCCTCCCGGCTGCGCCCCAAAACGCTGGACGAGGTGGTGGGACAGCAGCACATTGTGGGCAGGGACAAGCTTTTGTACCGGGCCATCAAGGCGGATAAGCTGGGCTCCATTATCTTTTACGGTCCTCCGGGCACGGGAAAAACCACGCTGGCTAAGGTGATCGCCAACACCACCAGCGCCGATTTCCGGCAGATCAACGCCACGGTGGCCGGCAAAAAGGATATGGAGGAAGTGGTGCATGCGGCCAAGGACAACATGGGCATGTATGGGAAGAAAACCATCCTGTTTGTGGACGAGATTCACCGCTTCAACAAGGGACAGCAGGACTATCTTCTGCCCTTTGTGGAGGACGGAACGCTGATCCTTATCGGCGCAACCACGGAAAATCCATATTTTGAGGTGAACGGGGCGCTGCTGTCCCGGTCGCGTATTTTTGAGCTGAAGCCCTTGGAGAAGGAGGATATCCGGGAGCTGATCCGTCGGGCCGTGTACGACCGGGACCGGGGGATGGGCACCTACGACGCGGTGATCGACGACGACGCGGCGGAATTTCTGGCGGACACCGCCAACGGGGACGCCAGGGCGGCATTAAACGCTGTGGAGCTGGGTATTCTGACCACGGAGCGGGGGCCGGACGGCAAGATCCATATCGATCTGGCGGTGGCGCAGGAGTGTATCCAGAAGCGGGTGGTGCGCTATGACAAGAATGGGGACAACCACTACGATACGGTGTCGGCCTTTATCAAGAGTATGAGGGGGTCCGATCCGGACGCCGCGGTCTATTACCTGGCGCGGATGCTCTACGCCGGGGAGGATATCAAGTTTATCGCCCGGCGGATCATGATCTGCGCCTCCGAGGACGTGGGAAATGCGGACCCGCAGGCCCTGACCGTGGCGGTGAGCGCGGCCCAGGCGGTGGAGCGGATCGGCATGCCGGAGGCCCAGATTATCCTGTCCCAGGCGGTGACCTACGTGGCCACCGCGCCCAAGAGCAACGCGGCCTGCATGGCGGTGGGCGCGGCCGCGGAGGCGGTGGCTTCCTCGCGCACCATGCCGGTTCCCGTGCATTTGCAGGACAAGCACTATAAGGGGGCTCAGAAGCTGGGGCACGGTCTTGGGTACAAGTACGCCCACGATTACCCCAAACACTACGTGAAGCAGCAGTACCTGCCCGACGGAATGGAGGATTCCGTGTTCTACGAGCCTTCGGACAACGGGTACGAGCGGGAGATTCGCCGCCACATGGCCTGGCTTAAGGAGGAGGACACTTAAACCGCGGGAGGCGGGGAAGGGTATTCACAGCAGGGGCGGGCAGACAGCAGGAGATGTGTTGAACCATGATGAGACGAGAGAGAAACCGGCTGATCGTGCTCTCACTGGACGCAGTGGGGAGCATCGATCTGCCGTATATGAGGACATTGCCCCATTTCCGGGCCTTTATGAAGCGGGCGGCGGGCTGTGAGCGGGTGGTCAGCGTGTATCCCAGCCTGACCTACCCGGCTCACACCAGCATCATGACCGGGCTGTACCCGGCAAACCACCGCATTGTGAACAACCACAAGATTCAGCCGGAGAAGCGCAAGCCGGACTGGTTCTGGCAGCGCCGTTACATCCACGGGACCACGCTGTACGACGAGGCCCGCAGGAGCGGGCTTAAGGTGGCAACCCTCCTTTGGCCGGTGACGGGCAAGGCCCGGATCCGTTACAACCTGCCGGAGGTGTGGGCAAACCAGCCCTGGGAGAACCAGATTTCGGTGAGCATTTCCAATGGAACGCCCTGGTATCAGGTCGACCTGTACCGGCGGTTCGGATACATGGTGGACGGAGTGAAGCAGCCGCAGCTGGACAATTTCGTGCAGGCCGGTATGCTGTATACATTAAGACGCTACCAGCCGGACGTGCTCTTCGCCCACCTGACGGATGTGGATACCAACCGGCACACCTTTGGGGCCACGGTTCCGGGGATTCAGGACGCCCTTGGACGCCATGACCGGCGGCTGGGGGAGCTGTTCAGCCTGTTGGGCAGCATGGGCTGGGAACAGAAAACCAATGTGGTGATCCTGGGGGACCACTGCCAGAAGGACGTGTCCATGGCGGTTTACCCCAATTACTGGTTCCGGCGCAAGGGCTGGCTGACCACGGAAAAGGGCATGGTGAAGGAGTGGCGGGTGCTGGCCCGGGAGTGCGACGGGGCCTGCTACATTTATCTGAAAAACCGGCGGGACCGGGAGCTGGCGGAGGAGGTGCGCCGTTTGCTCTGCCGCTGGAAGGAGGATGAGCGCTCCGGTCTGGAACAGTTTTTCGAGCAGCCCCAGATCCGGAACATGGGGGCAAACGGGGACTGCGCCTTTATGCTGGAGGCAAGGGACGGGTATTTTTACCAGAACGAGTGCGACGTGCCGTTCCGGCAGGCTGGCTACGGCAGCGGCCTGCACGCGGCTACCCACGGATACCTGCCCACCAAGGAGAACTACCAGACGATCTTTTTTGCCGCGGGCCCGGACTTTATCCCGGGGGCCAGAATCGGCAGCATGCGCCTGGTGGACGAGGGCCCGCTGCTGGCCAAAGTCCTGGGCGTCAGCCTTGGAGACACGGACGGAAGGGTGCCCGGCGGTCTGCTCAGGGAGGATTAAGGGGCCTTGCGGCTGCATTTTGCGGAAAATGTGAATAAAAGGGACGGAATAAGACAATTTTAACTTTACATTTCTAAATGGTGAAGTATATAATATAGCTATGTTGGATGGGCCGGCGGCGTTTCCTTGCCGCCGGTAGTCCGTTTTTCCAAATGGATTCTTATATCTGGAATAACCCCCATACCTAAGACATTTTAATAAAATAGTTTCGTACCACGCTGTGTTCCACCAAAGAGGGGACCGGCTTGTTATGCTATGATAAGGAGATATAATATGCGCGAGAAATTAGAGACACTGCCAGTGGCGGAATTGCGCGAGCTGGCGAAGGCCCAGGGCTTAAAAGGCGTGAGCAGCATGCGCAAGGCCGAGCTGATCGAGCTTCTGTGCCAGCAGGCGGAGAAGAATCCCCAGGTGAAGCCGGCGCAGGCGGAGCGTGCCGCCGAGGCGTCCCCCGCGTCCGCCGGAGCAGACCGCGAAAACGCCCGGGCGTCCCGCGGAAATGATCGGGATACGGCCCAGGGGGGGCGCGGAGCAGACCGTGATTCCGTCCAGCCATCCCGCGGAGCAGACCGTGATATGGCTCAGGCGCCCCGGGATACGGCCCAGCAGTCCCGCGGAGCAGACCGCGATACGGCCCAGCAGTCCCGCGGAGCAGACCGCGATACGGCCCAGGCGCCCCGCGGAGCAGACCGTGATTCCGCCCAGCCCTACCGCGACGCCTCTCAGCAGTCCCGCGGCAATGAGCGCGACACCTACCGCGCCCGCGGAAATGACCGTGACAACACCCAGCCTGCGTCCCAGGACCGGGAGGCACAGTCCGCTCCGCGTGCACAGGAGCCCCAGCGCCAGCCCCGGGGGCCGGTGGTATACGACAGCCGCCAGGGCCGCACGGACAGCCGCATGGCGGATCCCAGGCGGAATAACCGCCCCTATGACAAGAACGGCCAGAACAGCGGGAACCGGTATTACAACAACAGCCAGAGCGCGCCCCAGCAGGCAGCGCCCTCCTACGGCGCGCCCTCAGGTGAGGAGCGCCAGCAGCGCACCGATATGAGGAGCGACGCCTTGGGTTTAAACAATCAGGACCTGGCGGAGCTGGACAGCGGCATCGAGGCCAACGGTATCCTGGAGGTAATGCCCGACGGATTTGGCTTTATCCGGTGCGAGAACTTCCTGCCGGGTGAGAACGACGTGTATGTGGCGCCGTCCCAGATCCGCCGTTTCAACCTGAAAACCGGCGACATTATCAGCGGAAACCGCCGGGTGAAGTCGGCCACGGAGAAATTCGCGGCCCTGCTCTACATCCGCACCGTGAACGGGTATCCGCTGAGCGCCACGGAGACCCGCCCGAATTTTGAGGACCTGACCCCCATTTTCCCCAACAAGCGGCTGCATATGGAACGCCCGGGCGAGCGCGTTTCCGTGGCCATGCGGGTGCTGGACCTTCTGTCCCCCATCGGAAAGGGACAGCGCGGCATGATCGTTTCCCCGCCCAAAGCCGGAAAAACCACCCTGCTCAAGCAGGTGGCCAAGGCGGTGACCACCAACCACCCGGACATGCATCTGATGATCCTTCTGATCGACGAGCGGCCTGAGGAAGTGACGGATATCAAGGAGGCCATTGTGGGCCCCAACGTGGAAGTGATCTATTCCACCTTTGACGAGGAAGCCAGCAACCACAAGCGCGTTTCCGAGATGGTGATCGAGCGCGCCAAGCGCCTGGTAGAGCACGGCCGGGACGTGATGATCCTGCTGGACAGCATCACCCGCCTGACCAGAGCCTACAACCTGACCGTGACGCCCAGCGGCCGCACGCTCTCCGGCGGTCTTGACCCGGCGGCCCTGTACATGCCCAAGCGTTTCTTCGGCGCGGCCCGCAACATGCGGGAGGGCGGAAGCCTGACCATCCTGGCCACGGCCCTGGTGGACACCGGAAGCCGTATGGACGACGTGGTTTACGAGGAGTTCAAGGGTACGGGTAACATGGAGCTTATGCTGGACCGGAAGCTGTCCGAGAAGCGGATTTTCCCGGCTATCGACATCCTGCGCTCCGGCACCAGAAGAGACGATCTGCTGTTGAGCAGGGAGGAAGCGGAGTGCGTGGACATCATCCACCGCGCCACCAACTCCTTAAAACCCGAGGACGCGGTGGAGAAGGTTCTGGACCTGTTCGCCAGAACCCGGAACAACCGGGAATTCGTGGAGATGGCGAAGAAGATCCGGTTTTTCTAAATAAATCGGGCAGCGGCCCAACGCATTAAAAATAAAGGCGTACATTTGCCGGGACTGAAAAGTCCGGCGGTGTACGCCTTTTTGTGAACCGCCGTTTCAACCGCGTTCCGTAAAGACCGGATCGGCAAAATGTGTGCGGTAATACTCGTCCATAATATCTAAAAAGTTCTGCATGGCGGTGGGCAGGTGGGTTTCATCGTAATAGGCGGTGACCACCTTCCACTGGTAATCCACTTCTGGTTCCAGATAATAGCAATCCAGATAATCAAAAGATCCAAATATTTCCAGATAATGCTCCGGGATAAAGGTGTAGCCGATCCCGTTGGCCACCATGCGTTTGATGGTTTCCTGGTTCCGGCTGGTCATGACGATATTGGGGGTGATCCGCGCTTTTTTGAAAATCGTTTCATTGATGGTGCGGATCCGTTGGCCCGGATGGCCGATGATAAAGGGCGCGTTGTTCAGCTGGGTGATATCCATGTAAGGAAACCGGTCGCCGGGGGTCTTTCGGTAAGCGCCCTCCGCGATCTCGTTGTCCCTGGAGGTCAAAAGCACCATGCGGCTTTTCAGAAACAGGTGATAGGGGAAATCGTTGAACTTGAAGGGAAGCGGCATCACGCTGATATCAACGGCTCCGTCCATCAGAAGCTGCTCCAGCTCAGTTGAGGAGGATTCTACCAGCTGAAGCTCGATCTGGGGAAAGCGCTCTCTGTATACGGGGATGATCTCTGTGGCGATCAGCGTGCCCAGCAGATAGGGAACTCCCACCACCAGACGGCCGGACTGGGCTGTGGAGAGACCGGAGAAATTCTGATCCAGCTCTCCGATCACCTTCATGATCCGCTGTCCCGCGTCGATAAACACCTCGCCCTCCGGGGTCAGCTTAAGGCGGTTTTTGACGCGGGTGAACAGGGTGACGCCAAGTTCATTTTCCACGCGCTTTAACACCTGGCTCAGCGATGGCTGGGCGATGAATAACTTTTGAGAGGCTTTCGTAATGCTCCCCTCCTCCATGATGGTCAAAATATACTCAATTTCGCGGATATTCAGATTCATTTCCGGCCCTTTCTGCGAATATGGTTTGTTTTTTTGGTGTTGCAGTAATAGTTTAGGTTATTGACGGTAAAATGTCAAGTTTTGGGGACATCATAGGAAATTTGAATATAAAACATCTTGTTTACATATTGGATTTGCGACAATGTACTAATTATAATGTAAATATAAACTAAACTAAGGAGAGGGATATGAGAACAATTTCCGAGCGAATTGCGGATTTTACCCTGGAACTGACCTTCGAACAGATTCCGGCCAATGTGATCGGATATGGAAAGCTGCTCCTGATGGACACGTTCGGGGTGGCAATGGCCAATCTGGAAGCGGAACACGCCCAGGCCATACGCCGGGTGGTGACGGAGAACGGAAGCCGGCCGGTGTGCACCCTGTGGGGAAGCGAGGATCAGGTACAGGTCGCGGAGGCGGTGTTGTACAACGCGGGATTAATCCACGGTTCCGATTACGACGACACCCACGTGGGCGGGATCGTGCATCCCAGCGCGGCGGTAGTGAGTACGGCAATCTGCGTGGGGGAAGCGGTGGGAGCTACCGGCCAGGAAATCTACGAGGCCATTATCGTCGGCTGGGAGGTGATTGTCAGGCTGGCGCTGTCGGCCAAAGGCCGGTTCCACGACGTGGGATATCACGGAACGGGGATTGTATCGTCCTTTGCGGCGGCCTGTGTGGCCGGAAAGTTATACAAGGTATCCCGGGACATCCTGGTCAATGCGCTGGGAATCTGCGGCAGCCAGGCGGCCGGCCTGCAGGAGTTCCTTAGGGACGGCAGCTGGGTGAAGAAACTGCACCCGGGCTGGGCGGCCCACAGCGCGGTGTACGCCCTTCAGCTGGCCATGGCGGGATTTACCGGCGCGAAGGAGGTATTTGAGGGAGAATTCGGACTGTTTAAGACCCACTGCGGTTTTACGTGCGGGACGGAGGAATTTGAAAATCTGGGAACCGTGTGGCACACCCCGGAGATCACTTTTAAAATGTACCCAGTCTGCCACATGACCCATTCCTTTATCGACTGCGTGCTGGAGGCCAGGGAAAAATACGAGGTCGAGCCGGAGGAGGTGGAGGAAATCGAGTGCCGGATCGAGGAGCGCTGTTACCACATCGTTTGCGAACCCGAGGCGGCCAAGAAAAATCCCCAGACCGACTACATGATGCGTTTCAGCCTGCCCTATGTGGTGTCGGTGGCGCTGTCCAAAGGCAAAGTCAGTCCCTGGGAGATCGATATGCGCCTTGCCAGAGACAGCCGCATCGGCGGGCTGATGAACCGGGTCAGGTGCGTGGCCGACGACGGCAAGCGCAATCCGGGATACTTCCCCGGCTGGCTGAAAATCCGTCTGCGGGACGGAAGAGAATTCGTCTTTGACCAGCGGTGGGAGAAGGGAACGCCCCAGAATCCAGTGGATTTGGACGCAGTGATGGAGAAATTTTCCAATAATCTGGAACATTTCTACACGGAGGCGCAGATCAAACAGCTGGCGGAGCTTTTGCAGAGCTTCGAAAAAATGGACGGCGCGCAGCCGCTGCTTAAGGCGCTGGAAATCGAAAAAGCCGGTATATAGCAAAATCAATCAGGAGGAGACGGTTTTTATGGGACAGACATTGGTAGAGAAATTATTGAGTGAAAAGATGGGGAGGCCGGTCAGTGCGGGGGAGACGGTAGTGGTGGACGTGGACTTCGCGGCTCTCCACGACGGCTCCGGCCCCCTGCTGGTTCGCCTGATGAACGAGAGGGGATATCAGGACGACCCGGTGTTCGACTCGGATCGGATTCTGTTTGCAAATGAGTTCGGCCCGGTTCCCACCAGGGAGGTGGCCAATGAGCACGCGCTGACACGGCGCTATGCGTGCAGCCACAACTGCCATTGGGAGGAGGGCGGAACGGGACATGTTCACGCCCACGTGTACGAGGATTACTTAAAATGCGGTTCGGTCTGTATCGTGGGGGATTCCCACACAACGGTCCACGGAGCCTTCGGGGCCTTTGCCACGGGCTGCGGTTCCACCGACATGGTGGCGGTGACCCGCTACGGAAAGACCTGGATCAAGGTGCCGGAGACCTTCCGGATCAATGTGAACGGGGCTCTGCCCAAAGGCGTGTACGCCAAGGACATTATGCTGAAGCTGGCCGGGATCATCCAGTCGGACCAGGCGATCTACAAGGCGCTGGAATTCAGGGGCGACACCATCCACGCGCTGGATATGGCGGGACGCCTCACCATCACCAGCATGGGCGTGGACGTGGGAGCCAAAGCGGCGATTATGGAGACGGATGAGCACACCAGAGAATTTCTGAAGAAGTTTGGCCGGGAGCAGGACTACCGGGAAATCCGGGGGGACGAGGAAGCCAATTATGAGCGGGTGATCGATATTGACGTTGCGGCTCTGGAGCCCATGGTGGCCAAACCCCATTATGTGCACAACGTGGATCTGGCGAAGAACTGTGGGGATCAGAAGGTGGACATGGTGTTTATCGGAAGCTGTACCAACGGCCGCACCGAGGACCTGCATGTGGCTGCGGACATTCTGCGGGGGAAAAAGGTTGCCAAGGGTCTGCGCCTTCTGGTGATCCCCAACTCCGCCGCGGTGTACAAGGAATGTATGCAGGACGGCACGCTGCTTGCGCTGGCGGAGGCCGGGGCGATGATCGAAGCCCCCAACTGCGGTCCCTGCATGGGCGTCCACCAGGGAATCCCGGCGGACAACGAGGTGGTGGTGGCCACCCAGAACCGCAATTTCAAGGGGAGAATGGGAAACCCCACGGCCAGCATCTACCTGTCCAGCCCGGCCACAGCAGCGGCCACGGCGCTGCGCGGCTTTATCACAGATCCGAGAGAGGTCATGTAAGCAGAGGAGGAGAAAACGATTATGATCAGGGACGAGATAAAAGGAAAAGCCTGGAAGTTCGGCAGCAATGTGAGCACCGACTCCATTGCGCCGGGGCGGTTGATTTCCCTGCGGGCCAATCCGAAGGAGTACGCCAAGCATGTGCTGGAGGACGCCAGGCCGGAGTTTGCCCGGGAAGTGAAGGAGGACGATTTCATCGTGGCGGACCGGAATTTCGGCTGCGGTTCCAGCCGTGAGATCGCTCCGCTTATCATCAAGGAGGCCGGGGTGGGGGCGGTGCTCTCTAAGAGCTTCGGACGCATTTTCTACCGCAACGCCATCAACAACGGGATGCTGTTGATCGAATGCGACACCGACCGCATCGCGGACGGGGACGAGCTGGTGGTGGATGTGGCGGGGCGCGTGATCCACAAGAAAAACGACCCGGATTTTGCCATGGAGTTCCGGCTTTCGGACAAGGAGATCAAGATTGTCAGCGAGGGCGGACTGCTCAACTACATCGAGAAATACAATTCCCTGGATATCTGACGGGGCGGAGGGGGAAAGCGTATGACAGAACTCAGGCAGCTGGCCGGCTTTGCGGTAAAATTCCGGTTGGAACAGGCGCCGGAGGAGGTGGTAAAGGCTGCAAAATACTGCGTGCTGGACAGCATCGGCTCAGCCCTGGGGGCGGTCCGGTACGAGGAAATACCGGAATTGTGCCGCGAGCTGAGACAGTGGTGCACCGCTCCCGCCAGGCGGACAGCCAGCGTGTGGGGCCAGGGATTTTCCCTGGACGTGTTTCAGGCCCTTCTGCTAAACGGGATGATGGGGCACGCGCTGGAGCTGGACGACGTGCACACCGGCTCCAAATCCCATGTGGGAGCCGTGGTGGTGGAGACGGCCTGGACATTGGCCGAAGCCCTGGGAGAGTCGGGCGGGCGCTTATTGGAAGCGGTGATCACCGGCTACGAGGTCATGGCCCGGGTGGGAATGGCCATGGACGTGGTCAGCAACCGGAAACGGGGATGGCACGGCACAGGGATTATCGGCACCTTCGGAGCCGCGGCCGCCGCCGGACATCTTTTGGGGCTGAACGAGGATCAGATGGTGTCCGCCCTGGGAATGGCGGGGACTCAGTCCTCGGGCCTGTGGGCCTTTCTGGAGGAGGGCGCAACCTGTAAAAAGCTGCACCCGGCCCGGGCGGCGGTGAACGGCCTGACGGCCGCCGTGCTGGCAAAGGGCGGCATGACCGGGCCGGAGCGGATTCTGGACGCCCGGGACGGGGGGCTGTACCGGGCGGTAGCGGATTCATTTGACATGAAAATCCTGGTGAACGGGCTGGGAACCGGCTATGAAATCCTGAAGATTGACAAAAAGCCCTATCCCTGCTGCCGCACCACCCACCACGCCATCGACGGAGCGTTAATGCTGCGGGACAGGGCGGATCTGGAACAGGTGGAGCGCATTCTGGTGGAGACCTACGAGGTGGGCGTCCTGCAGTGCGGCTCCCAGGGTTATCCGTCCAGCGCCGTGGAGGCCAAATTCAGCATTCCCTATACCGTGGCGGCCGCCCTGGTGCGGGGAAATGTATCCCTTGCGGAATTCGCGCCGGAGGTCATCGGCGATCCGCTGATCCAGAGCCTGGCTAATCGCGTTCAGGTAACCGCCGATCCGCTGTTTACCAGCCGTTACCCGGACCGCTGGGGCTGCCGCGTTCGCCTGATTGATAAGGACGGAAGCGAGCTTGCGGTCCAGGTGGACGATATGTCCGGGAGCGTGGCAAAGCCGCTGACGGAGGAACAGGAGAAGCGGAAGTTTGAAGGGTTGGCCGGGGAAGGGATCGGGGCGGAGAGGAGTAGGAAACTGGAAGCAGCCATCCTGAAAATAGAAACAGAAGAGTGTATACCGAGAATTTAAGACGCTTGCGTATGGGATTATTTTCCAGATTTTTTGTCTGGAGGAATATTCTATAATAATAGGTACAAATTGAGAGCTAAATTTGTGGCGAAAGGCAGCTGCAGATCAACAAAGCCACCCAAAACGTATAGGAGAAGGTATATGAAAAAGAAAGTTGTATTGATTGCAATGGCGTGTTTGCTTGTGGGGAATCTGTTTGGATGCGGGAGCACGAATACGAATACGGTATCGTCGTCAGCGGAACCAACAACAGCGGCAGAGACTGCAAAAGTATCAGAAACCGAATCAGTCGGGATGGCTTCCCCGGGAGGGAAGGATGAGATCATGATGGGGACGGCTACAACCGGAGGTTTTACATATCTTTGGGGCGCTGCGTGTGCTGAAATATTAAACAAATATGTAGATGGAGTTAATGTAACCGCACAGATTACCACAGGCGGTAGTGAAAATATGGTGCGGATTGTCAATAATGAGATGCCGATGGGAATTGCGGGGAGTAATGTAGTAGCCCAATTCTATGATGGAGATGCGGACGAGGGCATCACGGAAAATAAAAATTTAAGGACGCTTTGGGTATCCAAGGCCACTACATTCAGTGTAATTGTCCCACGGAATTCGTCCTATCAGACGTTAGAGGATCTGAAGGGAAAGAAAGTATCGATTGGAAACCAGGGAGGATCAGCGGCTGAGTCTATTTACGCGTGTCTGGAAGTGTTCGGAATGGCGGATAACTACTTTGACTTGCAGTATTTGACTATGAACGAAAGTAAGGATGCAATGGTGACCGGTACCATTGATGGATTTATCACGAATACTTCAGATCCGCATACGGCAATGACCGAGTTGTTCATGACCGGAAATTTCAGATTTTTAGATATGCCCCAAGATAAAGTGGACCTGATTACATCCAGCATTCCCTATATGAAACCCAGTGTAAGGGCAGCCGGGACCTATGAGAAGCAAGATAAAGACGTAATAGGCTGGGGGAGCCCATACGCTCTGGTAGTCCGCGAAGATTTTCCAGAGGAAACCGCATATCAGATTGCAAAGGCTTTGGACGAGCATTACGACGAGTGGATTGGTATTGCCTCAAACGTGGAAGGATCTACGTTAGATGCGGTTATAACGAACGCCTATGCGCCACTGCATCCAGGTGTGGAGCGTTATGCAAAGGAAAAGGGACTTATCAAATAATGGGGTGGCAACAGATGCAAGGAGGACATTTTGATAGAAAAAATATCAGATCGAGTGGCAGGATTGTTAGCAGCGGCTCTCACTATCTTCCAAATTTATACAGCCCTCTACATGCCTCTGCCAGGAATGGCGCAGAGGGCTGTGCACCTGGGACTGGGACTTGCGATTGTATATCTTTACTATCCCAAGAAACGACCTGAAAAACTGGTGATGAAGAATCTTTCCTATATATTTGGAATTTTCTGTGCACTTCTGGCGTTAACGGCCTGTTTGAATGTGGCGCTGAACTGGGGGGTTATGGCGAAGCCCATGCGTCTGGCAATTCCATGGAAATCCGACAAGATATTTGGAGTATTGCTGGCAATTCTGGTTTTGTTGGGAACGAAAAAGGTTACGGGATGGGCGATGCCACTGATTGCAATGGTATTCCTGTGCTACGCGTATTTTGGGAGCTATATGCCGGGTATGTTTAAGCATGCGGGCGTGAAATTTGGCAATCTGATCAGTATGACGTATATGTGCACAGAAGGTATTTTCAGCAGTATTCTGGGCGTATCTACGGATCAAGTTTTTATATTCTTATTGTTTGGACAGTTGTTGGAAACCCTGGGAGGAAGTGAATTTTTCCTGGAATGGGCGAACTCAGGGTTTGGAAAACTGCGAGGCGGTCCGGCGAAGGTGTCGATTTTTGGAAGCGCTCTGTTTGGATCAATCAGTGGAAGTGCGGTTGCAAATGTAGTTGGCACCGGAACCATTACAATTCCCCTTATGAAAAAAGTGGGTTATGATTCCGCGTATGCCGGAGCGGTCGAATCAGTAGCCTCCACAGGGGGCCTGATCATGCCTCCGGTCATGGGTGCCGCGGCGTTTATTATGGCGGATATTGTAGGGATAACCTACTGGCAGGTGTGTCTTGCAGCATTGATTCCGGCAATTCTCTATTATCTGGCGTTGTTTGTTACGGTCGATCTGCGGGCCAGGGCGTTGAATTTGAGGGGAATACCCAAGGATCAGCTGCCTGATGGCAAAAAGCTGTTAAAGGAATACGGCTATATCTACCTTCCCCCATTACTTGTCCTGATTTTTGTTCTGGGCGTTTTGCAATATCCTGCGTACAGGGCGTGTATTTATTGCTGCATTTTACTGCTGGCTCTGGCTTGTACAAAGAAAAAACTGCGGGGTGTTTTGAAGAAGGAATGGTACCATATTCTGGTTAAAACAGCCAAAAGTTCCATGACGGTTATTATGGCCTGCGCCTGTGCCGGATTAATTTTGATGTCACTCCAGACCTCAGGGCTGATTTTGAAGTTATCCAATATTCTGATTGCAATGGCGGATGGCAGATTGTGGCTGTTAATGATATTGGTTATGATTGGGTCTTTGATTATGGGAATGGGACTACCCGCTTCGGCCTGTTATATTATCCTGGCGATTTTGGCGGCACCGTCATTGGTTGCACTGGGAGTTCCCACAATCGGCGCTCATCTGTTTGTGCTCTATTTTGGAGCCATGTCCGCGATCACTCCGCCAGTTGCAATGGCTGCGTTTGCAGCGGCTCCGATTGCAGAGGAGGGGGCAGGCAAAATTGGCATGACAGCATTTAAGATGGCGCTGCCGGCATTTCTGATTGCATTCTGTTTCGGATTCCAACCGGAACTGCTTATGATCGGCAGTTGGTATAGCATTGTGTTTGTGTTTGTGAACTGCGTGTTAGGGGTAGCGGGCATGTCCATCGGAATTCAGGGATATATCAATCACAAGGTGAATATACCGGAGCGTATTTTATGGGTGGTTGGCGGAATCCTTTTGATCTTACCGCAGATAGCGCTGACAATAGCAGGTTACGTGCTGGTGGTTATCCTTTATATCAGTGCAAGGAAAAGGGTAGTTACAATATAAAACGAAAAGGAGAAGAGTATGAGAAAAAGTAAAGTTTTTACAGGTGTATTGATTGCAGCGACCATGATCATGGTAGCGGGATGTGCAGGAACAAGCGGAACCCCAAAAGAAGAATCGAAAGCTGCTGAGGTTCAAACTTCCGGAAAGGAAGAAACAGAAAAAACAGAGGGGACCGAAGCTGAAAGCAAGTCTGAGGGCGCTTTTGAGGGAAACGATCTGATTCCAGTCGTGGATGGAGTCGCGGAGATCACCTGTGGGGCAACAACGACAGGTGGATGGACCTACATGTATACGTCCTCCGCTGCTCAGGTTGTCAGTTCCAATAATGACAATATCAACATTACTCCGGCAATTACAACGGGTGGAGGTGAGAATCTGATCAGCGTGGCAACCGGTGAGATGCCGATGGGCGTTGCCTCGGCTGCGTATATCTACAATTATTATAATGGCAATGAGAGCGAAGGAATTGCACCAAATCCCCAGCTGCGTACACTTTATGGATCACCAAACAGTTTTCTCAGCGTAATCGTCAGAGCGGATTCCAGCTACCAGACGATTGAGGATCTGCAGGGTGCAAGGGTGTCGATTTGTAACAAAGGGAATTCCGGACAGCTGCTGATTTCTGAGCTGTTAACAGTGATGGGAAGAGAAGATTACTATGATCTGCAATATCTCACGCCGTCAGAGAGTTATGAGGCGCTTAATACCTCTACGATCGACTCACTGTGGATCTGCGCCTGCGACCCTCATTCGTCCGTGACTGAGATTTTTAATATGCCGGGCGGCGCCCGTTTTATTGAATTCAGTGATGAGCAGAAGAAACTGTTCCTGGAATCCTGTAGCTATTTGAGTGATGTTACCAGACCGGCAGGTACATATAAAGGTCAGGATGTGGACTATAACACGGTGGGAAGCCCCTATGCTCTGGTGGTTACGGAGGACTTCCCTGAGGAGCTGGCCTATCAGATTGCAAAGACTTTGGACGAAAAATATGATGAATGGACCGGAGTTTTCGCAGGGGTGAAAGGCGCGACTGCCCAGAATACGATTGATACGGCGATTGCACCGCTTCATCCGGGAACGGAGCGCTATTTCAAAGAAAAAGGATATATTCAGTAGTACGTGCTAGAGAGAAAAACGGCCGCTGCATGATTTGCGGCGGCCATTTTGGTGAGAGGGAGTGGAGGAATGAGCTTACAGAAGATAACAGATAAATTAATAACGCTGATTGCAGTGGGCATGTGTGTATTCCAGCTTTATACGGCTTTTTATATGCCGTTTCCTGGGATGCAGCAAAGGAGCATTCACCTGGCATGCGGCCTGGCTCTGGCATTTCTTGTGTATCCAAAGAAAAGGCCTGAGAATCCAAGCCTTAGAAATATGTCGTATTTATTTGGTATTGCCTTAGCTGTGCTGACATTTATCACATGCCTGAATGTTACCTTTAACTGGCTGGAGATGAATGAACCTATGCGTTTGATACAGCCTACCCAAAGCGATAAGGTTTTAGGGTTTCTCTTAATACTTCTGGTTTTGCTGGGAACGGTCCGGGTAGTGGGGTGGGCAATGCCTATTATTGGACTGGTATTTCTGGGGTATGCCTATTTTGGCTCGAAAATCCCGTTTGCACTGCTGCGGCATGCCGGAGTGAAGTTATCAAAATTAATTTCCATGGGATATATGACCACAGAAGGAATCTTCAGCAGCGTATTGGGGGTGTCGACCACGCAAGTGTTTATTTTTTTGATGTTCGGACAACTTTTAGAGTCTCTGGGGGGAAGCGATTTCTTTCTTGACTGGGCAAACTCGGGATTTGGAAAATTCAGGGGTGGGCCAGCTAAGGTCGCAATTTTCGGCAGCGCCCTGTTTGGCTCTATCAGCGGCAGCGCTGTGGCGAATGTGGTCGGAACCGGAACCATTACCATCCCATTGATGAAACGAGTCGGTTATAAAGGAGATTTTGCTGGGGCGGTGGAATCCGTTGCCTCCACAGGAGGACTAATTATGCCGCCCGTGATGGGGGCTGCCGCGTTTATTATGGCCGACACGCTGGGGGTTTCATACTGGGAGGTATGCAAGGCGGCAGTAATACCAGCGGTGATGTATTACCTGGCTCTGTATACTTCCGTTGATCTCAAAGCGAAACAGTCCAACCTGAAAGGACTTCCGGCTGCAGAGGTTCCAGACGGTGTGGCCCTGCTAAAAAGTCAGGGATGGATGTACATTCCGCCCCTTGTCATTCTGGTGTTTTTCCTGGGCGTATTCCGGTACCCCGCTTATAAGGCGTGTTTGTATTGCTGCATTCTTCTCGTTGTGCTTGCTTCATTTAAACGGGAAAAACGTGGAGTATTGAAGCGGGAGTGGCTGAATATTTTGGTAAAAACTGCAAAAAGTTCGGTGACGGTTGTGATGGCCTGTTCCTGTGCCGGTGTTATTCTGCTTGGACTTCAGTCCTCTGGTCTGATTTTAAAGCTGTCTAATATTTTGATTTCGCTGGCAAACAACAATCTTGGTATCCTGCTGTTTTTAGTGATGTTAGGTTCTCTGATCATGGGGATGGGCCTTCCGGCTTCTGCGTGCTACGCTATTTTGTGTATTTTGGCAGCTCCGGCGATTGTAAAGCTGGGAGTACCGCCGCTGGCTGCACATTTGTTCGTTCTCTATTTTGGATCGATGTCCGCTATTACGCCTCCGGTTGCAATGGCTGCGTTTGCAGCGGCGCCGATTGCGGGGGAGTCGGCGGTTAAGATTGGAATATCAGCATTTAAGATGGCAATGCCGTCATTTCTGATCGCGTTCTGCCTGGCGATTCAACCTGAATTGGTGATGATCGGTTCAGCGGTGAACATTGTGTTTGTTGTATTTATATGTTTAGCGGGTGTTCTGAGTATGTCTGTAGGCTTGCAGGGATATCTGTTTCAAAATGAATCCATTATTCGCCGCATTGCCTGGGTAGCTGGGGGAGTTTTGCTGATTTTACCTCAGAAACCGCTGACCATTATGGGGATTGTTATTGCGCTTGCACTTGTGATTACAGAAAAAAATTTTTGGAAATATGTGAAAGTGAAGCGGAGGACGTAGTAATACGGAAAATTTAGTTCGGAGGAAATAACATGATATCATTATACAGCGAAGGCATTTTTCTTCTTCATGGAAGCGAAATTGTTTCGGAATCCCAGGCGGTACAGGAGATGTGTATGGATCGCGAAAAGGCGCGCCACGAAACCATCACCTACAACATCCTCAAATCCCACAACACATCCGGCGACATGAACCGTCTCAGGCTCAAATTCGACTCCATGACCTCCCACGACATCACCTTCGTGGGGGTGATCCAGACGGCCAGGGCTTCGGGGATGGAGCGGTTTCCGTTGCCCTACGTGCTCACCAACTGCCACAATTCCCTGTGCGCGGTGGGCGGAACCATCAACGAGGACGACCACCTGTTCGGGCTGTCGGCCTGCAAGAAGTACGGCGGAATATTTGTGCCGCCCCACATCGCGGTCATGCACCAGTACATGCGGGAGATGATGGCCGGGTGTGGCAGTATGATTCTTGGCTCCGACAGCCACACCCGCTACGGGGCGCTGGGAACCCTGGGCGTGGGGGAGGGAGGCGGCGAGCTGGTCAAACAGCTGTTGTGCGACACCTACGATATCGCCTACCCTGAGGTGATTGCGGTGTACCTGGAGGGAAAACCCCAGCCCTATGTGGGCCCCCAGGACATCGCGCTGGCAATCATCGGCGCCGTGTTCCAAAACGGATACGTGAAGAACAAGGTGATGGAGTTTGTGGGGCCGGGCGTGGCGGAAATGACCACGGACTACCGCAACGGCATCGATGTGATGACCACGGAGACCACCTGCCTCACCTCGGTCTGGAAAACGGACGGGGACACTAAAAATCACCTGGAGAGCCACGGGCGCGGCGACGCGTACCGGGAGTTAAAGCCGGGAGCCGTGGCCTACTACGACGGCTGCGTGCGCGTGAATTTAAGCGAAATCCGGCCCATGATCGCGCTTCCCTTCCATCCCAGCAATGTATACACGATTGACGAGTTAAATGAAAACCCGTACGATATCCTCCGGCAGGTGGAAGAGAAGGCCGCCCAGGTGGCGGACGGGCGCGCGGAATTTACGCTGTGCGATAAAGTGGTTGACGGGAAAATACAGGTGCAGCAGGGGATCATCGCGGGCTGCGCGGGTGGCAACTACACCAATGTGATGGAGGCGGCCCACGCCCTGCGGGGAAGGAACTGCGGCAGCGGTGATTTTTCGCTGGCGGTGTACCCTTCCTCCCAGCCGGTGCTGGCCGATCTGATCGCCAAGGGCGCAGTCACGGAGCTGATCGGCGCGGGAGCCGTGATCCGCACCGCGTTCTGCGGTCCCTGCTTTGGCGCGGGGGACACGCCGGCCCACAACGGGTTCAGCATCCGGCACACCACCCGCAACTTCCCCAACCGGGAAGGCTCCAAGCCGGGGAAGGGCCAGATGGCGGCGGTTGCGCTGATGGATGCGCGCTCCATTGCGGCCACCGCCGCAAACGGCGGCGTGCTCACCTCCGCGCAGGCTTTGGACTGCTGGGGCGATGTGCCGGACCATGAGTTTGACCGGACCGTGTACAAAAACCGCGTGTACTTTGGATGGGGGAGGCCAAATGCAGAGGAGAAGCTGGTCTGCGGCCCCAACATCAAGGATTGGCCGGAGATGGGCGGACTGACGGAGCACATTCTGCTGAAGGTGTGCGCCAGGATCATGGACCCGGTGACCACCACCGACGAGCTGATCCCATCTGGGGAGACCTCCTCTTTCCGCTCCAACCCCCTGGGCCTGGCGGAATTTACCCTTTCGCGCAGGGAACCGGCCTATGTGGGCAGGGCGAAGGAGGTGGACGCCTTTGAGAAAGCCCGCAGAGCGGGTGGAAATCCTGAGGAATTGGCGGAAGAGCTGTCCCAGGTATTCGGCCGGATCCGCCGCCTGCCGGAATTTGCCGCGGTGAACGCTACGGAGACGGAAATCGGAAGCGTGATCTACGCGGTGAGGCCCGGGGACGGCTCCGCGCGGGAGCAGGCCGCCAGCTGCCAGCGGGTGCTGGGCGGTCTGGCCAATATCTGCCGGGAGTACGCTACCAAGCGCTATCGCTCCAATGTGATCAACTGGGGCATGCTGCCCTTCCAGATGGAGGAGGAGCCGGGGTTTGACACGGGCGATTATATCTTTGTCCCCGGAATCTGGGACGCGCTGGCCGGGGACCTGAGCCGGATCCGGGCATACGTTTACAGGCCGGGGCGGGATACGTTCGGTGAGATCACCCTTTCCATCGCAGAGCTGACACTGGAGGAACGGCAGATTATCCGGGCGGGAAGTCTGATCAACTACAATCGTAAGAAATATTAAGAGAATGTAAAAAATGCCGGATTTCTTAGTAGTTTTAAGAAATTCGGCATATATATTTTGTGAAATTTTCCCGGCGGACCTTAAAAAATGTAAAAAATGTTTAATAAAATGCAAAATGCTACTTGCGCAATAGCGGAAATGATGGTATTATTTTAATGTAATCTAAAACGGAATATGCATTTTGCCAAGAGAATGAGAGCGGCAACGTAATTGAGGTCCTGATGTTGGATTGGGGTCATACGGGCTATGCTCTTTTTTTGTATCGTTTTTTGCCCCGCGGGGGAGAGGCGGAAGGCGGACGTATATTCGAAAACTTACAGGCGCAGAGCGGCGGTTCTGACGGCTGGAGAAAATAAAAAGATGGAGGAAACTGTTAATGAAAAAAAGGATCGCGTTGTTACTCAGTGTGGCCATGCTGGTTGGAATGACGGCCGGCTGCGGCGGAGGCAGCAAGGATAGCGGCGGAGGCACCACCACCCCCGCGGCGGAGGCGGGCCAGACGGCCGGCGGCACGGCGGAGGGCGGAAGCGGCCCGGCAGTGCCCGCGCACAAGGAAACTCTGGTGATCGGCACGGATGCGGACATCAACACCCTGGATCTCCAGAAGCAGCAGGATCAGATCAACAACATTATTTTGAAGAATACCCACCAGACGCTGGTATTCTTCACCAACGGCGCCGATGGCGAGGAGCGTTTCGTTCCGTGTCTGGCAACCGACTGGGAGTTCAAGGATGACACCCATATTGTGATGCACCTGCGGGACGACGTTTATTTTAACGACGGCAACAAGACTCCTATGACCGCAGAGGACGTTAAGTTCACGCTGGATATGGCCATGGAGAACATGGTGGCCTCCAACCTGGCGGGCTATGTCGCCTGTAACGTTGTGGACGATCACACCATTGAGATCGAAATTGAGAGCTACAACAACGAGTTCGTACAGACTCTTGCGTCCGTACCGCTTTCCATCCAGTCCAAGAAAGCTTACGACGACGGCGTGACAGATCCCTTCTATATCGGCACAGGCCCCTACAAGTTCGACGAGTGGGTTGAGGGCGAGTATTGCCGTATCGTGAAGGTAGCGGATTACTGGGGCAATGATATCCCCGCAGGCGAGAACCTGGCTCCCGGCGTGTCCGACGCCATTGAGTTCCGTCCTTACATAGAGGCTTCCTCCCGCGTAATCGCGCTGCAGTCCGGCGAAATTGACGTCTGCGTGAACCCGCCCATCAACGAGCTGCAGTACCTGGAAGAGGATAAGAACATCACCGTGTTCGAGCAGCCCGGCACCCGTTTATTCTACTTTGCATTTAATGTTGAGAAAGCGCCCTGGGATAACCAGAAGCTGAGACAGGCCGTGGCCTGCGCGATTGACCGCGACGCGGTTCTGGAAGCGGCTGTTTACGGCAAGGGCACTCTGCAGAAAACCATTCTGAACCGTGGCCTGTGGGGCTTCTACGATGATATGGAAGGCTTCAACTACGATGTGGACCGCGCGAAAGCTCTGATGGCCGAGGCCGGATATCCGGACGGCGGAATCAAGACCACTTTAAGCTATGCTTCCGGTACTCCCTATGAGCAGATCGCTACCGTGATCCAGGCGAACCTGGCCGCAATCGGAGTCGAGGCAACCCTTGAGCCCATGGAGACCGCAACCCTTAAGTCCGCCTGTGTTGACGGAAGCCAGGAGCTGTTCCTGTGGAGATGGAACGAGGACTCCAAGGTTGACTTCGTATACCGCGACCTGTTCTACACGGATTCCGGCTCCAACTACCACCACTATTCCGATACCAAGGTAGACGGCCTGGTTGACACGGTTGCAACTGAAAAAGATCCGGAGAAACGCCTTGCCGCGGCTCAGGAGCTTCAGGAGTACCTGGTTGATGCGTGCCCGCAGGTTCCGCTGTATATCGCAAACCTGGTAATCGCGTACAACAAGAATTTACAGGGCCAGTACCTCTTCGGAGGCGGCAACCACGACTGGCGCCACGCTTATATCGCAGAGTAATTGAGATTAAGATTGAGATTGAGATAGTCTGAGCAACTTGCGGGTCCTTCCGGCCCGCAAGTTTCTTGGGGGGACACACCAAAGGAAAAGGAGTGTGCAATGAATGATTAAATACATCTTCAAACGGCTGATAATGTTGATTCCGGTAATTCTGGTAACCTCTTTCCTGATTTACTGGGCTATGAGCCTGACGGGCGGTGATCCGGCCCTGATGCTGGCCGGCGACAAAGCGACGCCGGAGCAGGTCGAGCAGATCCGTGAGGAGCTGGGACTGAACGATCCCTTCCCTGTCCGCTATGCCAACTATATGAAGGGCATGCTGACCGGGGATATGGGCAAGTCCTATGTTACGAAAAAGGACGTTTTCCAGACATTTATGGAAAAGCTTCCCAACACCCTGGCGCTTGGCGGCGCCGCAGTGCTGATTGCCGTGGTGGTGTCCCTTCCCCTGGGTATTTATACGGCGATCCATCAGAATACATGGAAGGATACGGCGGGAATGGTGTTCGCCCTGTTCGGCACGTCGATGCCCAACTTCTGGCTGGGCCTGATGCTGATTATCATATTCGCCCTGAAGCTGGGACTTTTGCCATCGGGCGGTAAAAGCGGGTTCTCCAGCATTATCCTGCCCGCTGTGACCGTGGGCTTCGGCCTGGCCGCGCTGATTACCCGTACCACGCGTTCCTCCATGCTGGATGTGCTGCGCCAGGATTATATGACCACGGCGCGGGCAAAGGGCTGTCCGGAGAAGCGGGTGATCTACACACATGGGCTGAAAAATGCGTTGATTCCCATTATCACGGCAATCGGCCTGCAGATGTCCCTGGTGATCACCGGTTCCGTTCTGGCCGAGACGGTGTTCTCGTGGCCGGGAATCGGGCGTCTGGTTTATGACTCCATTTCCAAGCGCGATACGCCTATGGTTACGGGAGCCATCATCATGTGTTCGATCCTGATGTGCATCATTAACCTGGCCGTGGATCTGGTCTATGCGTTCTTTGATCCGCGTATCAAGGCACAATACAGTAAAAAGGGGTGATACGATGGCGGAAGCGGTGGCAAAAAAGAAAAAAATAAAGAGCCGTACTATGTTTCAGGAAGCCTGGAGACATTTGATTCGGAACCGTGGATCGGTCATCGGTATGATTTTCCTGATCGTCCTGGTAGTGGCGGCACTTATAAGTCCGATTGTGTTTGATTATGAAAAAGATGTAATTGGCCAGAACATGTCCGAGCGTCTGCTGGCGCCCGGCCTCGCGCACTGGTTCGGCACAGATGAATTCGGGCGCGATCTGTTCGCCCGCGTTATTTACGGAGCGCGCTACTCCCTGATCATCGGCGTGGGTTCCGTGTTCCTGGGACTGATTGTGGGAACCCTGCTGGGCTCTCTGGCCGGATTTTACGGCGGCCTTACAGATTCCATCATCATGCGCGGCGTTGATATTTTCTATTCCATTCCGAATATTATGACGGCTGTGGTGATCGTGTCCCTGTTGGGTACCAGCACGGTGAACCTGATGATCGCTCTGGCATTTTCCTGCGCAAGCAGCTTTGCGCGAATTGTCCGGGCCGCGGTTATGACCATCCGCGACCAGGAATATGTGGAGTCCTCCTATGCGATGGGACTTCCCACCTGGAAGATTATATTAAAGCATATTCTTCCCAACTGTCTGTCTCCGATCATTGTACAGATCACGCTGCAGATCGGTACGACAATCATCTCCGCATCCTCTCTGAGCTTCCTGGGAATCGGCGTTCCGGCTCCGGCTCCGGAATGGGGAGCGCTGCTGTCCGCAGGGCGTAGCCATATCAGAGATGCCAGCTACATGTGTATTATCCCCGGATTTGCGATTATGCTGACGGTGCTGGCGCTTAACTTGCTCGGTGACGGCCTGCGCGACGCGCTGGATCCGAAGATGAAGAAATAGGAGAGGTGAGACCTATGGCAGAAGATTTGGTATTGAAAATAAAGGATCTGGTTGTTCACTATGAGACGGAGGATGCGGATGTCCATGCGGTCAACGGCATTGACATTGAGATTCGGAAAAAGCACACTCTGGGTCTGGTAGGGGAGACCGGCGCGGGCAAGACCACCACGGCCATGTCCATCCTGAATCTGGTTCCCAACCCTCCGGGGGTGATTAAGAGCGGTGAGATTTATCTGGAGGGCGAGGACGTTTTGCAGATGTCCGCGGAGAAACTGGAACATATGCGGGGCAATGATGTGGCCATGATTTTCCAGGACCCCATGACGGCGCTGAACCCGGTTATGACGGTGGGAGATCAGATTGCCGAGAGTATTGAGCTCCATCAGAATCTGAATAAAAAGGATGCCCTTGAGAAAGCCAAGGATATGCTGAAGCTGGTTGGAATCGCGGAATCCCGCGCGGCGGAATACCCCCACCAGTTTTCCGGCGGCATGAAGCAGCGCGTGGTGATCGCCATTGCGTTGGCCTGCAACCCCAAGCTTCTCATTGCGGATGAGCCTACCACCGCCCTGGACGTTACCATTCAGGCGCAGGTGCTGGAACTCATGAAGCAGCTGATCCAGGAGCGGGAGATGTCCATGCTTCTGATTACCCATGACCTGGGCGTTGTGGCGGAGGTCTGTGACGATGTGGCCGTGGTCTACGCGGGGCGGATTGTGGAAAAGGGAACCGCGGACGACGTGTTTAACTACATGCACCACCCTTATACGGAGGGGCTGTTTGACTCCCTGCCCAACTTAAAGGAGAGGGGCGAGATGCTGGAGCCGATCCAGGGGCTGATGCCCGATCCGTCGGATCTGCCGCCGGGCTGCTCCTTTGCTCCCAGATGTCCATATGCGACGGAGCGCTGTTCCCAGTCGGTTCCGGAGCTGAAAGCAGTCAGAGGCAGCGATACGCATTTTGTCGCCTGTCATGCTTACGAGAATCCGGATTTTAGCTTGAGGAGGAACAGGGATGGCAAATAAAGTAATTCTTGAGGTTGAGAATCTGACAAAATATTTCAATACGCCCGGCGGTCTGCTGCACGCAGTGGACGGGGTGAACTTTAAGGTGGAGGAGGGCAGGACCCTGGGCATTGTGGGCGAATCCGGCTGCGGAAAATCCACCACCGGGCGCACCATCTTAAAGCTTTTGGAACCCACGTCCGGAAAGATCATTTTTGACGGACAGGATATCACGGGCTACAGCCGCAAGCAGATGCGCAGCCTGCGCCGGGAGATGCAGATGGTGTTCCAGGATCCGTTCTCATCCCTGGACCCCAGACAGACTGTTTCCCAGCTGATCAGCGAGCCGATCATTGAGCACAAGCTGTTAAAGACCAAGAGCGAGATTGAAAAACGGACCCTGCAGCTGATGGAGACCGTGGGCCTTGCGGAGCGGTACATCAACGTGTACCCCCATGAGCTGGACGGAGGACGCCGCCAGAGAATCGGCATCGCCCGCGCCCTGGCGGTGGAGCCGAAGCTGATCGTGTGCGACGAGCCTGTTTCCGCCCTGGACGTTTCCATCCAGGCGCAGATTTTGAATCTGCTGCGGCAGCTGCAGCAGGACATGGGGCTGACCTATATTTTCATCACCCACGACCTCTCGGTTGTTAAATATTTTTCGGATGATATCGCGGTGATGTATCTTGGACAGATGGTGGAGAAGGCTCCTTCGGATCTTCTGTTCAAGAATCCGATCCACCCCTACACCAAGGCGCTGCTCTCGGCGATTCCGCTGCCCGTGGTGGGCAAGGATAAGCCTAAACGCCAGCTGATCAAGGGTGAGATCACGTCCCCGGTCAATCTGCCGGATGAGTGCCGGTTTGGAAAGCGCTGCGACTATGTCCAGGAGTGCTGCAAGAAGGGCAATCCGCAGCTTCGGGAGATCGAACCGAACCATTTTGTCGCCTGCAGCTGCGTATAGGGCCGTTGGGACAGAAATGGAGATGTAAAACAGATGGATGTATTATCGGTTTGGGATCAGTTTGAGGTCCCCTATATCTGGACGCAGATGGAATATCTGCTCCGGATATTGATCGCGGCCTTTCTGGGCCTTTTGATTGGAAATGAACGTAAAAACCGGAATAAGTCTGCAGGGATACGCACCCACGCCATTGTGGCGCTGGGTGCTGCTCTGATGATGGTGGTTTCCAAGTACGGTTTTTTTGACGGATATGAGGCGGACGCCTCCCGTATCGCCGCACAGGTGGTCAGCGGAGTGGGATTTCTGGGCGCAGGCGTGATTTTTGTGCGCAACAACCTGGTGAACGGCCTGACCACGGCGGCCGGAATGTGGGCCACCGCTGGCGTGGGTCTGGCCATGGGTTCCGGGATGTATGTCATCGGAATCAGCTCAGCGCTGTTGATCATCGTCATGCAGTTTGTGATGCATAAAATAGCGTATTTTGCCAAAACGGCGTCCAACGGCCTGATCAACATGACGGTCATGAACAAGGCGGGCGCGGTGGCGACCATCGAGCAGTTTTTGACCGGCGAGCACATTGAGATCGCAGGCCTACAGATTAAAAAGACTAAAAAAGACGAGATTAAGCTGGAATTCGACGTGGTCTTTCCGCCGGGGCTGAACCAGTCGGCGTTTATGGCGAAGCTGGCGGAGCGGGACGATGTGTTGACGGTGAGTAAGTAGGAGAAAACTGTGAAAAAACAGTTGCAATCCTGTCCTTCTTGTGCTATACTGTTTAAGCTGTCTGGATTGACGGCAGTTTTGGCTTTCGCGTGAGTCAACCTTACGGGAACGGAAGCGCTTAACTTGAACAGTGCTGATATTTGTGCGTTCCACGTCCACAGGGGCGGTGGTTATGTACAGAGGCAGATTGGCATACAGGCCGCGGTCGGAAACCGCAAATAAAATCAGAGAGGTGAACAAAATGAAGGAAGGAATCCATCCGAATTATTACCAGGCAAAGGTTGTTTGCAACTGTGGAAATGAGTTTGTAACAGGCTCCACCAAGAAGGACATTCACGTTGAAGTTTGTTCCAAGTGCCACTCTTTCTACACCGGCCAGCAGAAGGCTGCCGCTGCCCGTGGACGTATTGATAAGTTCAATCGTAAGTATGGCATTCAATAAGTGAGAGAGATAAGGGGTTGAGCTTGAAGAGTGGCTCAGCCCTTTTCGTATTTTTCGGAAAAAGATGGAAAGGTTAATAATCGATGAAATACTCAGGAATCGGCGGACAGGCGGTAATCGAGGGCATTATGATGCAGAACGGCCCGGATTACGCGATCGCGGTCCGCAAACCGGACGGGGAAATTGAGGTGAAAAAAGATCATTACGTGAGTATGACCAGGAAGGCAAAGATCCTGGGACTGCCCTTTATCCGCGGTATTTTCAGTTTCGCGGACTCCATGATTCTGGGCATGCGCGCCCTGACCTGGTCCTGCAGCTTTTTCGAGGACGACGAGGAGGAAACCCCGTCCAAATTCGAGGCATGGCTGGACAAGGTGCTTGGGGAAAAGCTGGAGAGCGTGCTCATGACGGTGGTGATGATATTTTCCTTTATCATGGCCATCGGGATTTTTATGGTGCTGCCCCTGTTTATCGCCGGGCTGTGCCGCAGGTTTATCACGTCGGACACGGTGATGGCGGTGCTGGAGGGCGTGATCCGTATCGTCATCTTTATCGCATATATCAAATTGGTGAGCCGCATGGAGGACATCAAGCGCACCTTTATGTACCATGGCTCGGAACACAAGTGTATCAACTGTCTGGAGCACGGCCTGGAACTGACGGTGGCCAACGTGCGCGCCAGCTCCAAGGAGCACAAGCGCTGCGGAACCAGCTTTATTCTGATCGTGATGATTATCAGCATCCTGTTTTTTATGGTGGTGCGGCCGGAAACGCTGTGGATGCGCATCGTCAGCCGGATCGTGCTGATCCCGGCCATCGCCGGGGTGTCCTATGAGCTGCTGCGCTTCGCGGGACGCCACGACTCCAAGCTGGTGAATATTTTGAGCCGTCCCGGTATGTGGATGCAGGGGCTGACCACCAAGGAGCCGGACGACAGCATGATCGAGGTGGCCATCGCGGCGGTGGAGACCGTGTTTGACTGGAGAAATTATCTGAATGAGGAATTTCCGGGATGGGAGAGCAGAAATGACGTTGCAGCAGCTTCTGGATCAGGGAACGGAACAACTTAGAAGCGCCGGTGTGCCGGACGCCGGGCTGGACGCCAGGTATCTGCTTTTGGATACATTCGGGCTGGGCCTGGCCTCCTTTCTGGCGGACCGTGGACGGACCGTGGACGGGCTGCCGGGCGGAGCGGAGAAAGCGCAGGCGTATGAAGCGCTGATCGCGCGCCGGGCCGGGCGTATCCCATTGCAGCAGCTTTTGGGCGTTCAGGAGTTCATGGGACTGGAATTTTTTGTAAATGAACATGTGCTGATCCCCAGACAGGATACGGAAACGCTGGTGGAGCTGGTGCTGGTGGAGCGGAAGCAGCGGGACCTGGACGTGCTGGACGTGTGCACCGGGTCCGGCTGTATCGCCGTCAGCCTGGCGAGGCTGGGGGGATACAGGAGCGTGACGGCGCTGGACGTGTCCGCGGAGGCCCTTAAGGTGGCGGAGAAGAACGCGGCCGCGCTGTTGGGGGAGTACGACGGGGATTTCCGGCTGGTGCAAAGCGATATGTTTGCGGGGCTGGAGACGAAGGAAACGGAGGCGCAGCCGGGGCAAGAGCCTGGGAAAGCGGAGATTTTGCCGGAACAGGCGGCAGGGAAAGCTGCCGCTTCGCGGGATCTGACACGTCCCTCCCTTACCCCACAGTTTGACATCCTGGTATCCAACCCGCCCTACATTCCCAGCCAGGTGATCGAAGGGCTGGAGCCGGAGGTGCGGGATCACGAGCCGCGGCTGGCTTTGGACGGCAGCCCGGACGGGCTGAAATTTTACCGGATTCTGGCGTCTGAGGGAAAGCGGTTTTTGAGACCGGGCGGCGCCGTCTATTTTGAGATCGGCTGGGATCAGGCCCAGGCGGTGAGCGCCCTTCTGGAGCGGGAGGGATTTACGCAGATTCGCACGGTAAAGGACATGGCCGGGATGGACCGGGTGGTCGGGGCTGTTTTGGGCGCGGCGGCGGACAACGGGCACCAGGCCCCTGGGCGGAGCCGGGAAACGGTCCGCACCATCCAGGCGCGCCCCATGGAACAAGGAATTTGAATTTGATTGAGGGAATCGGGAGAGAGTTATGTTTGATAAATTGGATGATATTTTGATTCATTATGAAGAGCTGATGCGGATGCTTGGGGATCCGGACGTGACCCAGGACACCAAGCGGTTTACCAAGCTGATGAAGGAGCAGGCCGACCTGGCTCCCATTGTGGAGGCATACAAGCAGTACAAGCAGGCCAAGCAGGATGTGGAGGACTCCCTGGCGATGCTGGAGGAGGAGAGCGACGAGGAGATGCGCGAGATGGCCAAGGAAGAGCTGGCCGACGCGAAAAAGCGCATCGAGGACCTGGAACACGAGCTTAAAATCCTGCTGCTGCCCAAGGACCCCAACGACGACAAGAACATTATCCTGGAGATTCGTGCGGGCGCTGGCGGCGACGAGGCGGCCCTGTTTGCGGCCGAGCTGTACCGCATGTACACCAACTACGCGGACAGCCATCGCTGGAAGGTGGAGATCATCAGCCTGAATGAGAACGGCATCGGCGGCTTTAAGGAAGTGGTGGCCATGGTGACCGGCAAGGGCGCTTACTCCAAGCTGAAATACGAGAGCGGCGTGCACCGGGTACAGCGTGTGCCGGAGACCGAGTCCGGCGGCCGTATCCACACCTCCACGGCTACGGTGGCGGTGATGCCCGAGGCGGAGGAAGTGGACGTTCAGATCGACATGAACGACTGCCGCATCGACGTAATGCGCGCCTCCGGAAACGGCGGACAGTGCGTTAACACCACGGACTCCGCGGTGCGCCTGACCCATATGCCCACCGGTATTGTGATCTACAGCCAGACGGAGAAATCCCAGCTCCAGAACAAGGAGAAGGCCTTCCGCCTGCTGCGCTCCAAGCTCTATGACATCGAGCTGGAAAAACGCCAGAGCTCTGAGGCCGAGGAGCGCAGGAGCCAGATCGGCACCGGCGACCGCTCGGAGAAGATCCGTACCTACAACTTCCCTCAGGGCCGCGTGACGGACCACCGGATCAAGCTGACGCTGTACAAGATCGATTCCATCATGAACGGGGATATCCAGGAGCTGCTGGACAACCTGATTGCCGCGGACCAGGCGGCGAAGCTGAGTAAGTTAAACGAGCAGGTATAAAACGTTAAAACCATATTGAAATGAGGAAGCGCCCGGGGTCAGTTTTGCCACTGATCCCGGGCGCTTCTGTTATCTGTATGCTGTTCCACACCCCAAAACCATGGCGTCGTAACCGCGTTTGACCTTGGTGTAATTCTGATCCCGGTCCAGCACAATGCCGCGGCCCACGCCGTCCACGATCCGGCCGGCGCCGATGTGGTCGAGTTCCTTTTCCAGCTCCATCAGGAGCTGAGGCGCGCTTCCTGGTTCCGTGCTGCGCCCGTCGAAAATGATGTGCAGGTTGACTTCGGGAAGCCCCTTTGCCATGCGGCACAGCGCCTTGGCGTAGTCGATGGAACCGTGGGAAGATTTATCCGTCAGGTAGGACAGGATGTGCAGAGCCTTGCCGTGGTCCCTGGTATGACGGATCGCTTCTAAGAAAACCGGGTTCTGCTCAAAGCTGCCGTCCGCCATCGCTTTGTCCAGACGGATGTCGTCCTGAGGCACAATGCGGCCCGCGCCCAGGTTTAAGTGTCCCGCCTCGGAGTTTCCGGCTTTGTCCTGTCCCAGGCCCACGAAGCTGCCGGAGGCATGAAGCCTGGCGCAGGGATATGTTTCCAGCAGAAAATCCCAGTAGGGGGTGTCCGCCAGGAAAATGGGATTTCCCTCGCCTTTTTCGCCCAATCCCCAGCCGTCCAGAATGATCAGCAGCACTTTCCTTCCGTCGTCAAAACGGACGCCGGGAATCAGGGTGGAGGCATCCATTTCAGGGGGCAGAGGGATGCCCATGGCGTGCAGCACGGTGGGCGCAACGTCGCAGAGACTTCCGTTTTGGGGGGATATGGGGTCGTTCCGGCGGGGATCAATGACCAGGAAGGGGACCGGATTGGTGGTGTGAGCCACATCCGGTTTACCGGTAGGCGTGATCATGGACTCCAGGTTCCCGTGGTCCGCTGTGATCATTACCACGTAATCCTGGGCTTTAGCCGCGCTTACCAGCCGTTCAAGCTGTCTGCTCATGTGGCTGGCAGCGGCAATCTTGGCGGAATTGCAGGAGGTGTGCCCGATGACGTCGCCGTTGGCAAAGTTCACCACGACGAAATCCGGCCCGCCCAGCTTCCGGTTCACCTCATCTACCACCTCAGCCAGGCTGAGTTCCGGCACCTCCTCAAACGGCACTCCTTTGGGAGAAGGGATCATAATGTCCTCCTCTCCGGGATAAGGGGTCCGGTTTCCGCCGTTAAAGAAGAATGTCACATGGGCGAATTTTTCCGATTCGGCGGCGTGGAGCTGGGTGCGGCCGGCTTCGCTGATAATCTGCGCAAGCGGTTTATGTACCTGCTCCGGCGCAAAGGCGATGGGCAGATCCTTGAATTTATCGTGATAAAGGGTCAGAATCACAAACTGGAGATCGTTCAGCCTGGTCCGCCCGGCCTTGTCGAAATCCGGCTCAGTGAACATTTCAGTCAGTTCAATTTCCCGCTCGCCCCGGCGGCAGCCGAAGATCACCGTATCTCCGTCCTGTATGCGGCCTATGGGGGAGCCTGTTTCATCCACACGCACAAGGGGCTCCATGTTGTAATCGCTTTCGCCTCTGGAATAGGCGGCCCGGACTGCCTGGGCCAGCTCAACGCCGCCCCGGCTTTGCTGTTTCATCATAGCAGAATCCTCCTTACCAAGTGGTAACTAACTCCATTAAACTCATTTTATGATAACAACAAAATTCTACCAAGTCAATAGAAATAAATTTTTTCTCCAAAAAATAAAATTTTTCTCCATTTCCTATTGCATTTCTGGTTTCATGCGCTATAATGTACCTATACAAGGCAAATTTACCGGCAGGAACATAACAAAATAGGAGGTTTTATGGCAGAGACTAATTTATTGATCAGCATCCGCAGCTGCTATGATCAGCTGACCCGTCTGGAGAAAAAGGTAGCAGACTATGTGCTGCAGCATCCCCAGGAAGTGGTCAAGATGACAATCAACGAGTTATCCAACAGTTGTGGGGTGGGAGACACTACCGTATTCCGATTCTGCCGTTCCATGAACGTTGGGGGATATCAGGATTTCAAACTTGCGCTCGCGCTCAGCAGCAATGTAAACGACATGTTGGACAGCAAGGGTGAGTTCAATCTGGCGCAATCCCAAGATCTGCATGAACTGGCCCAGCAAGTATCCGGAGTATTTACGGATGCGGTGAACGAAACCTTGTCCTCATTGGATTATGATGCGATTTCACGGACCGTGGAGGCCATTTTGAACGCCCGAAGCGTTCATCTCTTTGGATTTGGCAACTCCGGCGTGTCCGCGCTGATGATGCAGAACCGCATGATGCGGATTTTGCCGAATATTTTCTATACCAGCGACGTCCATATGCAGCTTACGTCCGCCGCCACGATGCAGGCGGACAGCGTGGCCATCATATTCTGCAACTCCGGGATCACCAAGGACAGCATCCGCATCGCCCAGATGACCCACGAGGCAGGCGCATTTACCGTGTTTATCACAAAATTTATGCAGACGCCTGCGGCTTCCTATGCCGACGTCCTTCTGTGCAGCGGCGCCACCGAGGGCCCGATCCAGGGCGGCTCCATTTCAGGGGTGGCCTCCCAGATGTACATTGTGATGTTGTTGTACTCCGAACTGTTCCGCCGCATGGAAACCCGTGCCCAGGAGAATAAAATCAAAGCCGCTCATGCCATTGCTGAGAGAAAACTTTGACTTGATGAGGCGTTGATCAAAAAATAAATCTATATAATGATGGAGGGACAAAATGAAAAAGAGATTTTTAACCGGATTTTTAGCTGCCGCTCTGTGTCTGTCCGCTGTCGGCTGTGGCTCAGCTTCAGCTCCCGCAGGCGATACGGCAAAAGCAGGAAATGAGAGCGCAAAAGAAACAGAGGGAACTGCAAAAGAAGCGGGGGAAAAAGCAGCGGATGTGAGTTGGCCTGACGGCAATGTAAACCTGATTGTCGCTGCGGCAGCCGGAGGCGGCACGGACCTGGTTGCACGGAAAGTTGCCGAAATTGCTAAAAAGGAAACCGGAGCCAATTTTATCGTAGTGAACCAGGCGGAGGGCGGCGGCGCAGTTGCCATTGATACCGTTTATCAGGACGACGAGGACGCCTTGAATTTAGGCTTTTTCATTCCGTCCTTCTTCACCAGCTACATAACAGGCGCGGTTGATATGAATCCTCTGGACGACTTTAAAGTCGCCAACTATGTGAACCGTGAGAGCTGCGCGTACATCTGCGTGAAGGCCGACTCCAAGTACAAGACCATGGAGGAACTGCTGGACGACGCCCGCAAGAATCCCGAAGCTATCGTATTTGGCACCAGCCTTGGTTCCAGATCCCATTTCAGAGTTGAAGAGTTTGCGCAGGCAGCCGGCGTGAAGTTCAAGTATGTGGAGGCGGGCAAGACTGCCGAGGCCATTTCCGCAATTCTGGGCGGACATATCGAAGTGACCTCCCTCAGCGCATCCTCGGCGGAAAGTTACGCAAAGAACGGCGATATCCGCATTCTGGCATGTTCCGACGAACCGATCACCAGAAGTGAGATCAATCAGGATGCCCCCACGTATGCACAGATGGGGTATACGGACCTGAAATGTCTGGACCCCGTGCTGATTGTCACCAGCAAAAACGTTCCGGACGAAGTGGTTGTGAAGATCAATGAAGTTATGGTGAAGGTTTTCTCTGATCCTGAGCTGAAGGACTATATGCTCAAGGAAGGAACCATCATTGATCCCTTTGATTTTGCCAAGAGCCAGGAATGGTACAAAGACACCTTCAATATTTATGATTCCGTGGGCGAGACCCTTGGCGTCAAGGCAGCACGATAAACGATTACACTGACAGGGGGGCCATATGAAACTCAATAAAGATCATTATCTCTCTCTATTTTATATTGGATTAGGCGCGCTGATCCTATATTTTACATCCAGGATCACGTCTCTGTTTACGGTAGCCACAAATGATACGGGACCGAAATTTTTCCCGACTCTTTGCGGGATCGGCATTATTCTTTGCGGAATCGGAAAATTTCTGACGTCCGCAAAGAGCAACCCCAAAACGTTTCTTCCGAATAAGAGAGACTACATACGGTTGGCTGGATTATGGGCGCTCCTGGTTGTTTATGTGCTTTCAGTGAAGTACCTTGGTTACATTTTTTCATCCCTGGTATTGATGTTCGTGATGACGACGCTTCTGGCCGACACAAAGAAGCTGAACGTCTGGCACAGGATTCTGTTTGCCATACTGATGGTGGCTTTGACCTATGTGCTTTTCTCTTATGTCATTAAAATTCCTCTTCCGCAGGGGAAATGGATCAAAACGCTGTTAAAGGCCGTCGGCTGAGAGGGGGATTACCATGATATTACAGGCTTTAACTACATATTTTACATTGCAGAATGTGTGCTTGGCTCTCGGTGGAAATATCATCGGCCTGATATTCGGCGCAATTCCCGGACTGACAGGCAGCATGGCGTTAGCTCTGTTCCTCCCGGTTTCCTTTATTATGCCGGGGTACACGGGACTGATTTTCCTGGGCAGCATGTACATTGGCGGAACCTCCGGCGGACTGTTCGGTTCGATCCTGACGGGAATTCCGGGTACTACCGCCTCCATTGCCACGGTCTATGACGGTTACCCCATGACGCAGAAGGGCGAGGCGACGAAAGCGCTTGGCATCGCGATTCTTTCGTCCGCCATCGGTTCCATCGGCGGTATCCTGGTGGCGATGTTCTTCTGCCCCATTATTTCGAAAGTCGCCCTGCTTATGGGGCCCTGGGAGTATTTCAGTCTGTGCTTCTGCGCGATTGTGCTGGTTGTAACCATTTCCAAGGATGATATGTGGAACGGACTGGTCGCCGCGTTTTTGGGAGTCATCCTCTCCTGCGTGGGCTTCTCGCCCATCGACGGTGGAAAACGGTTTAATTTCGGCATTCACCTTTTGTTGGGCGGAATCAATACCACCTGCCTGATGCTGGGAATATTCGCGCTGAGCACGGTTGTCGTAAACTACGCAAAACACAAAAATGTGAATCCGCCGGTTGAACCGTGCAATTTCAAGGGGCTCGGCGTATCCTTAAAAGAGTTTATCGAGAAAAAGGTCCTGATTATACGGTCCTTCCTGGTGGGCGTCTGGATTGGCTTCCTGCCCGGCATGGGGCCCGGCCTCTCCAACCAGGTATCGTACGCCATGGCAAAGAGCGCTTCAAAGGAACCGGAGACCTTCGGTCACGGTAATCCGGAGGGCGTCTACGCCGCAGAGGTTTCGAACAACGCGTCCATCGGCGGCGCAATCATTCCGATGATCACCCTGGGAATCCCGGGGGATACGCCTACAACGCTGATTTTGAGCGCGCTCATCGTGTTCGGCCTGGAGCCCGGCCCTCTGCTGATGCGGACCTCCTCGGACTATGTGTACCTGTTTTTTATCACGCTTTTGCTGGGAGCCATCCTTTCCCTGACCTTCTCCTTCTGCGGACTGAGAGTATTCCCGAAGATTTTGTCGATTCCCTATCATTATCTGTATACCGGAATCGTGCTCTTCTGCTTCACCGGAGCGTATTCTCTGTCCAATAACATTGATTCCCTGATGCTCTGCGTGTTCATCAGCCTGCTCGGTATTTTCTTCTCATTTTCAGGGCTGAACCGGGCGCCGTTCCTTCTCGGTTTCATTCTGGGCCCCATGCTGGAGAGCAACCTGAGAAAGGGACTCACCTACACAGAATACGGCTTTGGCTATTTCTTCATGAGACCCGCCTCCTGCGTGTTCCTGGTGATCGCCATTCTGAGCCTGTTCTGGCCCTTCGTCAGAGAGCGGCTTGAGCGCAAAAAGGCAAAACCGGCGGCAGCCGATCTGGACGATATTGAGCAGGAGTGACAGACCTGCCCCTGTAAGCTGAATACATTTAAATTCCGACTCCATGAGAGACCGGACCTGCGGGTATCCGGACGCTCATGGAGTTTGTTTGTCTCATAAATGGGTTGCGCACCCGCCCCTGCGGGTGTAAAATAATAAAAATTTTTCATTTTCCCTGTAACGAAACGCCGATTCGGGATACTAATTAACAGAAGGGAGGAAAAGCGCATATGGATTCCATGGAACAGATCTATTTGGAGCACGCGAAGACCGTATATGGCTTTCTCTTGACCCGAACCGGAAACCCGGACCTTGCCGAGGAGCTGACTCAGGAAACGTTTTACCAGGCGGTAAAGCATGTGGACCGGTATGAGGGAAAAAGCAGCGTTTCCACATGGCTCTGCGGCATCGCAAAGAATCTGTGGTACGGTTATCTCAAAAAACAGAAGAACCAGGCCAGCTTATCCGAGGCGGAGGAGATACCGGTGGACTCTGCGGAGACGGAGCTCTTTCGCGGCTGGGAGAACCTTCAGGTCCTGCGGATGATCCACAGGCTGGAGGACCCTATGCGGGAAGTGATCTATCTGCGCCTGATCGGCAATCTTTCCTTCGCGCAGATTGGGGAGATTATGGAGAGAAGTGAGAACTGGGCGAGAGTGACCTATTATCGCGGCAAGGAGAAAGTGATGAAGGAGGCGGAGAAATTATGAAACAGAATATTCCCTGTGAATTGATCCGGGACCTGCTGCCTTTGTATGTGGACGGCCTTACGTCGGAGGCGTCAAACCGGGAGATAAAGGAACATCTGGAAACCTGCGGCTCGTGCCGGGAGCGGTATGAGCGCATGAAGCGGGAGCTGGAGGGCGAGGGAATCGCCGCGCTGGCAGAGGAGACGCGGGAGATCGACTATCTGAAGAAGGTGAGAAGGCGCGGCCTTCGGAAAATGCTTCTGACGGCGGCGGGCATACTGGCCGCGGTGGCTCTGGCGATTTTTGTAAAATTGTTTGTAATCGGATTTCCGGTGGATTCTTACCTGATTACCTACATGGATGTGTATGAGGACACGGTGCGCGTCGGCGGCGTGTTTTACGGCTCCGCGCAGTGCTACAGCCGCTACCGGCTGGCGGAGCAGAAGGACGGAACGCAGAAGCTGGTGATTTACGGCACCCTGCCGTCCCCCTGGAACCGGGACGGCGCGTTTAACCTGGAGGTAGAGCTGCCGGAGCCGGGCGGTGCCCTGGAGATCGGAGGCGCCCGGATTTTAAGCGACGGGACCGTGATCAGCAAGCTGGCCGGGGACCTATACCGGGCGAAAAATCCCTATATCGGAGATGCCTCGGCGGACGGACGGCTGGCTGGGGCGCTGGGCATCGGGACCGGACTGGGCAGCTATCAAAATCAGCTGCAGACGTCAAAGGAGCCTTACGGGTGGACGTTTCACTTTGAGGACGGCGTGTCCAACTCCGCTGTGTTTGAGGAGCAGATGGAGCGTTATGCCTGCGTGCTGCTGGCGCTTACGGGCAATCTGGGGGAAGTGAGCTGGAGTTATACCGTGGAAACGGAGAGCGGGCCGGTGAAACGGGAGCGCACCGTCACGGAACAGGAGTGCGAAAAACGCCTGGGCGCGCCGGTCAAGTCCTTCGGGGAGAGTCCCGAGCGGGTGCAGGAGATGTTAAATATACTGGGGTTGGAGCGGCCGGGGATGTAGCGGGCCGCCGGTGAATCAAGTGGGGATCAAAACGATGCGGAAAGCGGTCTGAGGCGCAAGCCAGGGCCGCTTTCCTGGGGATAAAGGGCCTGGGGGAGCGGAGCATACTTTGTCTGATCGTTATCTTTCGTTGTTTTTTGCCGCCGTGTATGTTAGAATTTTATGTAATATTGAGGTGACTTTTTAACATGGGTAAGCGGCGGACGCTTTACAGAGCGAGGAAATGAATATGCATGTGTTGTTAAAATCTTTGATTCCCATTGCGGAGACCATAGGGAAAACATTTGGAAACCGGTGCGAGGTGGTGTTGCACGACCTGACCATACCGGAGAAGTCGGTGGTGTACACGGTTAACGGGGACGTTACGGGCAGACGGGAGGGACAGACCTTTGACCGCCTGGTCCGCTCGGTGCTGCTGAACAAGAATTTTACACGGGATTACGCGGTCAATTATACCTTTGAGACGGAGGACGGCAGAAGGATCAAGTCCTCCTCCTCTCTGGTGCGGGACGAGGCGGGGGAAGTGGTTGGAGTGTTCTGCGTCAATTACGATATCACGTTTATGAAAACCCTGCACGATGAGCTGGAACTGTTTCTTCCGATGCAGGAGGACAGCTCGGTGATTTGCCCGGAGATGGCGGCCGACCAGGATGTGACCACCGTTGTGGACACCCTGATCGACAATATTGTCAGCGGCAGGAAAAAGCAGGGCCTGACCAAACAGGACAACCTGGAAATGATCCGGTTTATGGACGACAAGGGCATTTTCCTGGTCAAGGGGGCGATCGACAAGGTGGCCGCCTGCATGGGGCTTTCAAAAGTGACCATCTACGGGTATCTGGACACGGTCCGAGGCAAAAATGGAAAATCGTAATCCAAAATCTTAATTCTTCTTGAATTCCATCGAAAAAATCCGGACAAAGTTTGAAAATCCGGGGATAGTATGTTATATTGAACGAAGAAAATTTATGTGCCTTTACAAGGAGGAAAAAATGAAGGGGATCATATTAGCCGGTGGCAGCGGTACGAGACTGTACCCGCTGACCAAGGTGACATCGAAGCAGCTGCTTCCGATTTATGATAAGCCAATGATTTATTACCCGCTGTCCGTGCTGATGAACGCGGGCATCCGGGACATTCTGATTATCTCCACCCCCGACGACACGCCGCGGTTTGAGGCGCTGCTGGGTGATGGAAACCAGTTCGGCATCCGTTTGAGTTACGCCGTGCAGCCCAGTCCCGACGGTCTGGCCCAGGCGTTTATCATCGGCGAGGAGTTCATCGGGGATGACAGCGTGGCGATGGTGCTGGGAGACAACATTTTCCACGGCCAGGGGCTGGTGAAGCGCCTGAAGGCCGCCGCGGCCAAGGAGAAGGGCGCCACGGTGTTCGGCTACTATGTGGATGACCCTGAGCGCTTTGGCATCGTGGAGTTCGACAAGAACGGAAAGGCAGTCTCCATTGAGGAGAAGCCGGAGAAGCCCAAGTCCAACTACTGTGTGACCGGCCTGTACTTCTACGACAACCGGGTGGTGGAGTACGCCAAGAACTTAAAGCCGTCGGCCCGCGGGGAGTTGGAGATCACGGATTTGAACCGAATCTACCTGGAGAACGGGGAGCTGGAGGTGACGCTTCTGGGCCAGGGCTTTACCTGGCTGGATACGGGAACCCATGAGTCCCTGGTGGAGGCCACCAATTTCGTGAAGACGGTGGAGACACACGAGCACCGCAAGATCGCCTGCCTGGAGGAGATCGGATACCTGCACGGATGGATCAGCAGGGAGCAGGTGCTGGAGGCCTACGAGGTGCTGAAAAAGAACCAGTACGGCAAGTATTTGAAGGACGTTCTGGACGGTAAATACGTGGACAAGCTGCATATGGCGCAGTGATATCCGGACAGTCATACAATGGAAAGACGGAGGGAATAACATGAAGGTTATCGTAACCGGCGGAGCCGGTTTTATCGGAAGCAATTTTGTACAGCACATGGTGAACAAGTATCCGGATTATGAGATTATCAACCTGGATCTTCTGACCTATGCGGGAAATCTGGAGAACTTAAAGCCGGTTGAGGACAAGCCAAACTATAAGTTTGTGAAGGGCGATATCGCGGACCGGGAGTTCATTTTCAAGCTGTTTGAGGACGAGAAGCCGGACGTGGTGGTGAACTTCGCGGCCGAGAGCCATGTGGACCGTTCCATCACCGATCCGGAGGCGTTTGTGCGCACCAACGTGATGGGAACCACCACGCTTTTGGACGCCTGCCGCACCTACGGAATCAAGCGTTACCATCAGGTGTCCACGGACGAGGTCTACGGGGACCTGCCCCTGGACCGCCCGGATCTCTTCTTTACCGAGGAGACGCCCCTTCACACCTCCAGCCCCTATTCCTCCTCCAAGGCCAGCGCCGATTTGTTTGTGCTGGCGTACCACAGGACTTACGGGCTGCCGGTGACCGTGTCCCGCTGCTCCAACAACTACGGACCTTACCATTTCCCGGAGAAGCTGATCCCCCTGATCATCAGCCGGGCTTTGGCCGATGAGGAGCTGCCGGTTTACGGCACCGGGGAGAATGTGCGCGACTGGCTGCATGTGGCCGACCACTGCGAGGCTATCGACCTGGTGATCCACAAGGGCCGCGAGGGCGAGGTGTACAACATCGGCGGACACAACGAGCGCACCAACCTGGAGGTTGTCAAGACGATACTGAAGGCCCTGGACAAGCCGGAGAGCCTGATCCGCTTTGTGACCGACCGCCCGGGACACGATATGCGGTACGCCATCGATCCGACTAAGATTGAGACGGAGCTGGGTTGGGAACCGAAGTATAACTTCGACAGCGGGATTCAGCAGACCATTCAGTGGTATCTGGACAATCAGGAGTGGTGGAAGAATATACTCAGCGGGGAATATAGCGGGTATTTTGATAAGATGTATGGGAATCGGTTGTAGGAATCTGCGCTCAGGCTTTGTGATTTTTGGGACAGAGCCGCAGTAGGCGGCGTGTAGGGCAATCGGGCAGGAGGTATGGTATTTATGAAAGTTTTAGTGACTGGCGCAAAAGGACAGCTGGGACAGGATCTGATGAACGAGTTTGCGAAGCGCGGAATCGAGGCCGTGGGAGTGGACGTGCAGGAGATGGATATCACGGACGCGGCAGCGGTTGACCGCGTCATGAAACAGGTTTCTCCAGACGCAGTGATCCACTGTGCTGCATATACTGCAGTAGACGCAGCGGAAGATAACCTGGAGCTGTGCCGCAGGATCAACGCGGAGGGCACCCGCAATATCGCCAGAGTCTGCAAAGAACTGGACAGCAAGCTGATGTACATCAGCACGGACTACGTGTTTAACGGCCAGGGAGAGCGCCCATGGGAGCCGGACGACCACCGGGAACCTTTAAATGTCTATGGGCTGACCAAGTACGAGGGTGAGATTGCGGTGGAGCAGGCGGTGAAGAAGTATTTTACCGTGCGCATCGCCTGGGTGTTCGGCTTAAACGGCAAGAACTTCATCAAAACCATGCTCCGGCTGGGCCGGGAGAGAGGAGCGGTCAGCGTGGTCGACGATCAGATCGGTTCCCCCACCTACACATATGACCTGGCCAGGCTGCTGGTGGATATGATCCAGACCGAGCGCTACGGGCGCTACCACGCCACCAACGAGGGAATCTGCAGCTGGTACGAGTTCGCCTGTGAGATTTTTAAACAGGCCGGAATGGACCAGGTAAAGGTGACACCGGTGGATTCCGCCTCCTATCCGGCCAAGGCCAAGCGGCCGAGCAACAGCCGGATGAGCAAGGAAAAGCTGACGGAGAATGGATTTGAACGGCTTCCGGACTGGCAGGACGCTTTGAGCCGTTATCTGAAGGAGCTGGAAAAACAGGAAGCATAACGCTGCGGAGACGACAATAAAAGGGACAGGAAGGAAAGAGTGAGAATGGGAAAATATTTTGGTACCGATGGATTTCGCGGAGAGGCAAATGTGGACCTGACGGTGGAACACGCGTACAAGGTGGGCCGCTTTCTGGGCTGGTACTACGGACAGAAAAAGCCGGAGGAGCGCTGCCAGATCGTGATCGGCAAGGATACCCGGCGCAGCAGCTATATGTTTGAGTATTCCCTGGTGGCGGGACTTACCGCGTCCGGGGCGGACGTCTTTCTTCTGCACGTGACCACCACCCCCAGCGTTTCCTACGTGGTGCGCACCGAGGGCTTTAACTGTGGAATCATGATCTCCGCAAGCCATAATCCGTATTATGACAACGGCATCAAGGTGATCAACGAGCGCGGCGAGAAGCTGGAGGAGAGTGTGATCGAAGAGATCGAGAAGTATCTTGACGGCGTGATACCGGAAATTCCCCTGGCCCAGAAGGACCGCATCGGCCGCACCGTGGATTTCGCGGCGGGCCGGAACCGCTACATCGGCTATCTGATCTCCATCGCCACCCGCTCCTTCAAGAATAAGAAGGTGGCCCTGGACTGCGCCAACGGCAGCGCCTCCGCCATTGCCAAGAACGTGTTCGACGCTCTGGGCGCGGAGACTCACGTGATGAACAACAGCCCCAACGGCCTGAACATCAACACGGACTGCGGCTCCACCCATATTGAACACCTTCAGAAATTTGTGCTCCAGGAGGGATGCGACGTGGGCTTCGCCTACGACGGCGACGCGGACCGCTGCATCGCGGTGGACGAGAACGGAAACGTGGTGGACGGCGACAGTATTCTTTACATCTGCGGCAAGTACATGAAGGAGCAGGGAACCCTGTACAAGAACACGGTGGTGACCACCATCATGTCCAACTTCGGCCTTTACAAATCCTTTGACCGCGAAGGGATTTCTTACGAGCAAACGGCCGTGGGCGACAAGTACGTGTACGAGAATATGGCAAATACCGGCAACTGCCTGGGCGGCGAGCAGTCGGGCCACATCATTTTCAGCAAGCACGCCACCACCGGGGACGGCATTCTGACCTCCCTCAAGGTGATGGAGGTGATGCTGGAGAAGAAGGAATCCCTGGCAAAGCTGGCCTCCGAGGTGGAGATTTATCCCCAGGTCCTGAAAAATGTTCGGGTCAAGGACAAAAAGGCGGCCCAGGACGACGCTGCCGTTCAGGCCGAGGTGGCGAAGGTGGCGGAAAGCCTGGGCGGCGAGGGACGGATTCTGCTGCGCCAGTCCGGCACCGAGCCGGTGGTCCGGGTGATGGTGGAAGCGCCGGATCTGGATACCTGCGGGAACTATGTGGACCAGGTCATCGAGGTGATGAAGGTTCAGGGCCACTGCCTGTAATGGGGCGGCATGAGTTGTCAGAGAACCAAAAACAGGCCCGGAACCGGCGTGAAATGGCGTTTTTTCGCGCACCGGCATAAGATGTGGGAATATTTACTATAACCATTGGGAATGTTGAAATGAAAACCGTTTACTTGCCAGTTATGGACTGCTGTGGTATAATAAGTTAACGTTGCAGCAAAGAGGTCCAATGGGATCCCGGAGATTTTGCGCTCCGGGATCTTTTAATTGTATGTAATGGGCCGCTGGCGCAGCCAGCGGGCGATTGCGAATTCTTTGGGCGGCGATTTTTAAGAAAAAGGAATGATGAAGGATGGGGCTGAACCAGTAAGAGTATTGCTGTTCATCGTCAGACATTACGGTGTGATCGAGCGACTGCCCGTACCGGGCTGAGGACGAAGTGAATTGGCAGGACCGTGTGACGAACCGACAACCGTAAAAGATGAATGGAGGAAACAAGTATGTTGAATTATAAGAGATATAAGCGTGTACCCGTAGTGAATTTCCCGGAGCGCACCTGGCCGGACAAGGAGATCGAAAAAGCGCCCGTATGGTGCAGCGTGGACTTGCGTGACGGCAACCAGGCTCTGGTGGAGCCCATGGTGGTGGAGGAGAAGGTGGAGATGTTCAACCTTCTGGTGAAGCTGGGCTTTAAGGAGATCGAGGTGGGTTTCCCTGCGGCGTCCCAGATCGAGTATGATTTTCTGCGCACCCTGGTGGACCGCAAGCTGATCCCCGACGACGTTGAGATTCAGGTGCTGGTACAGTGCCGTGAGCATTTGATCAAGAGGACCTTTGAGGCCCTGGAGGGCATCAAGAAGGCCATTGTACATATTTACAATTCTACGTCCACCTTACAGCGGGACGTGGTGTTCCACAAGGATAAGGACGAGATCAAGGATATCGCCATCATCGGCACCAAGCTGGTGCAGCGCTATGCGGCGGAGTGCGACACCCAGGTGCGCCTGGAGTATTCCCCGGAGAGTTTTACCGGCACGGAGCTGGATTTTGCGCTGGATATCTGTACGGCGGTTCAGGAGACATGGGGCGCTACCAGGGAGAATCCCATTATCATCAACCTCCCGTCCACCGTTGAGATGACCACCCCCAATGTTTACGCGGATCAGATTGAGTGGATGAACACCCATTTCAAGAACCGCGACAGCATTATTTTGAGTATTCACCCCCACAACGACCGCGGCGAGGGCGTGGCTTCCACGGAGCTGGCGCTGCTTGCGGGCGCGGACCGGGTGGAGGGCACCCTGTTTGGCAACGGCGAGCGCACGGGCAACGTGGACATTCTGACCGTGGCCTACAACATGTTCTCCCAGGGCATCAACCCCGAGCTGAACATCGAGAACATCCGCGAAATCGCGGAGATTTACGAGCGCTGCACCAAGATGGACATTCCGCCCAGACATCCCTACGCTGGCAAGCTGGTGTTTACCGCGTTTTCCGGCTCCCACCAGGACGCCATCAACAAAGGCATGCAGGCGCTGCATGAGCGCGGCGGCGAGTTCTGGGAGGTTCCCTACCTGCCCATCGATCCCAGCGATATCGGCCGGGAGTACGAGCCCATCGTCAGGATCAACAGCCAGTCCGGCAAGGGTGGCGTAGCCTTCGTGATGGATACCTTCTACGGCTTCAAGCTGCCGAAGGGCATGCACAAGGAGTTCGCGGACGTGATTCAGAAGATTTCCGAGAAGCAGGGCGAGGTGGCCCCGGAGCAGATCATGGAGGCGTTCAAGAACGAGTATCTGGAGCGCAAGGAGCCCATGCACTTCCGCAAGTGCCGGATTACCGACACCGAGACGGGAGACGGCGAGTTTGCAACCCTGGCCAAGGTGGTCTACACCGACCACGGCATCGAGAAGACCTTCGAGGGCGTCGGAAACGGCCCCATCGATGCGATCCAGAGAGGCATGGAGGATGCCCTTGGAATCCAGATCAAGGTGATGGATTACAACGAGCACGCCCTGGCCGCCGGTTCCGGAGCCCAGGCTGCATCCTATATCCACCTGATCGACCAGGTGTCCGGCAAGACGACCTACGGCGTTGGCATCAGCTCCAACATTACGAGGGCGTCCATCCGCGGTATTTTCAGCGCGGTGAACCGGTTGTTTTATTGATTTTAAAAGAGAATAGGGGAACCGCCGCATGAGCTGCGGTTCCCGGAAACGAGATCCCCGAAACCGGATGATGGCGCTGGCCATAGAACGGTTCCGGGGATTTTTAACGCCTGCGGACAGGGGAAAAGGGAACAGACCGGACCGGGAGGGGAGATAAGGTTTTCTTGACAATCCTGTTTCAGACTCGTAAAATGAAGTTTATTAAGTTTTACAGGTTTATGTCAACGGCAGGAACAGCAAAAAAGGAGGGGGATTATGGATCAATATTATGCGATGACGGTGGACGGTCCGGTGGGAGAACGGGAGCTGGGCACCACATACGTGCACGAGCATTTGCTGGTAAAGCCCCAGAGCGATGACCCGAAATACCGGGATTACACGCTGGACGACCGGGATAAGTCAGCTCAGGAGAGCAGAGCGTTCTTCCAGGCAGGCGGGAGAACGCTGGTGGAGATGACGCCCATTCACTATGGACGGGATGTGAGGGGGTACAGGGCCATTGCACGGGCGGCGCAGATTCAGGTGATCTGCACGACCGGTTTCCACAAAGAGGAGTTTATGCCGCCCTGGTTTGGGGACCGGTCGGAGGAAGATCTGTTTGAGCTGGTAAAACGCGAGGCGCTGGAGGGAATCGACGGAACGGATATCCGGCCTGGGGTGATCAAATTCGGAACCAGCTATGAGACCGTCACAAGGTTGGAGGAAAAGGCCATCCGGGTGGCGGCCCGGGCGCAGCGGGAGCTTGGCCTTCCCATCAGCACTCACTGCGACAAGGGAACCATGGGGCTGGAGCAGGCGGAGATTCTGAAATCGCTGGGGGTGGATCTCTCCCGGGTGCTTCTGTGCCACATCGACAGTCGGATGGATATTGAGTACGCGATGAAAATCTGCGAGTTGGGAGCGAATATCTGTCTGGATCACGTGGGGCGCGAGCTGGCGGACCGGGATCAGTTCCGGGTGGAGATGATCACCGAACTGGTGCGGGCCGGATTCGCAGGCCGGGTAACGCTGTCCGGGGACATGGGAAAGAAGGGGTATCTGCCGGCTTACGGCGGGAACCCCGGGCTGGCGTATATTCTTACGGATTTGCGCGGGGAGCTGATGAAATATATTTCCGGGGAGGATTTCCGGCGTTTGACAGTGGAAAATCCGGCCCGGATCTTTGCGGTATTCAAGAATCGGTGAGGGACAGGAAGCCGGACAGGGGGTGGAGGCATGATAGAGAAACTGTTGGAGTTGATTGAGGGGGAGAATCCGCGCCGCCCATTTACGGATGAGGAACTGGCCGGGCGGATGAAGGTCCACCGGGAACGGATCATGGAACTGAGAATGCAGGCCGGTATTCCGGATTCACGGGAACGGCTGCGGCGGGCTTTGATTCCGGAGTTCCGGCAGATGTCCGCCGCGAGGCCGGGACTGTCGGAGCGGGCCATGACGGCGGCGCTCAATCAGATGGGGTACGAGGTTTCGCGGTATCTGGTAAAGCGCCTGCGGGAGGAACTTTCGCGGGAGAGGAGTGGAGACGCGTTTGGAAGCGGGGACACGCTCGGGGGCGGGGACGCGCTTGGGATCAGGGGCCCGTTTGGAAGCGGGGACGCACCTGTAAGCGAAGCCGCACCCAGCGGCGCGAAATCTCCTGAGCGCGGGAAGTCCGCCCCCGGCAGGAGTGCGCGGGAGGGCGGCGAGGAGGACGTGTTCTGCGGTGTGATCGGGTTCGACGGGGGCCTGAAGAATCAGATCAACCAGGCCAAGGCCGCGGTGCTGTATCCGCCCAGCGGTTTAAATACCCTGATTATCGGCGCCTCGGGCAGCGGAAAAACCTTTCTGGCGGAGACCATGTACCGCTTCGCGCTGCAGAAGAAGGTGCTGGAAGCCGGGGCGCCGTTTGTGGTATTTAACTGCGCCGATTACGCTGAGAATCCCCAGCTTTTGATTTCCCAGCTGTTCGGGTATGTGAAGGGCGCGTTCAGCGGGGCCAAGGAGAACAAGAGAGGGCTGGTGGAAGAGGCGGATGGTGGGATCCTGTTTCTGGATGAGGTTCACCGTCTGCCGAACGAGGGGCAGGAGCTGCTGTTTTACCTGCTGGATAAGGGGGAGTTCCGGCGTCTGGGAGACTCCGGGCCGCCCCGCAGGGTGAAGGTGAGAGTGATCGCGGCGACCACGGAGAACCCGGAGAGCTCGCTGCTTTTGACTTTCCGGCGCAGAATTCCCATGATTATCTCCATGCCGTGCTTAAAGGAGCGGCCCATTGAGGAGCGGTACGTGATCATCCGCACCTTTCTCGGGCGGGAGGCCCGTCAAATCCGGCGTCAGCTGGTGGTGGAGTGGCCGGTGGTGGCGGCTCTTCTGACCTATCCCTGCAGCGGCAACGTGGGACAGCTCAGGAGCGACATACAGGTATTGTGCGCGGAGGCGTTTCTGGCCAGCGTATCCATGGGCAGGCCAAAGGTGCGCATCAAGGCCGAACAGCTCAAAGGCGCGTTGGAGGACAGCCGCGGGAGTTCCGGGGCCGTGAGCGCCAGAATTCCGGGTTTCGGCCGGGACCTGACCATCACTCCGGAGGGCGGCTCGGACGAGGGCATGGAGGCGGCGGACTGCGCGGAGGCGGAATCCCTGTATCAACTCATTGAAACGGCCTTTGAGGAGCTGGGCGGCCGGGAGCTGGGGCAGGAGGAGGTGCTGGAACAGGTTCAGAGCCGGATCAACCGCTATTTAAATCTGCCTGAGCCGGGGCAGGACTGTCCGTCCAAGACCTCGCTGGAGACTTTTGTGGAGAATATGGTGGACCGCAGGCTGGTCGAGGCCACAAGACGGGGGATTGACCTTGCAAAGCGGGAGTTTCCCCGCCTTCAGGACGACCTGTACAGCCTGCTGGCCATTCATCTGGAAGCGGTTTTAAACAACCTCAAGGCGGGCAGCTATTCCGCCAGCGCGGATACCACCCGGATCCGGCGGGAGAATTCCCGTGAATACCAGGTGGCCCTGGCGATGGTGGCGCAGATTTCCAAAGAGCTGGACGCTGCAATCCCGGTGGAGGAGGCGGCGCGGATCGCCGTGTATCTGAAAACCTTCCGCTCCAGAATCCAGTCCAGACCCAAACGGATCCGCGTGATCATTCTGACCCACGGGCAGGTAGGGGTGTCCATGGCGGAGGTGGTAAACGCTGTGATGGATATGGATTTGGCAGTGGGGGTCGCCATGGGGCTGACCGAGTCCTACCAGGTGGCTTTAAACCGGGTGATCGAGCTGGCCGGGGTGGTGGATGAGGGGAAGGGGATTCTGCTGTTGGTGGATATGGGCTCCCTGACGGAGATCGGGGACGCCGTGATGGAGAAAACCGGGATTCCCGTCCGCTCCATCGCCAGGGTGGACACGCTGATGGCATTGGACGCGGTGCGCAGGGCCAGCCTGGAGGACGCCAGCCTGGACGAGGTGGCGCAGGCGATCCGGTGGTCCCAGGGCTTTCCTGCTGAGCCGGCTCGCACCGGCGAGGGATTGAAACCGGCGCTGATCACGGTGTGCCTGACCGGCGAGGGAAATGCCAGGAGGCTGAAGGGCTATCTGGAGAGCAGCGTGTTAAACGCCAGCGACGATATCGCCATCTTCGAGATCGGACTTTTGAACGCGCAGAGGCAGCGGGAAGAGATTGACCGAATCCGGCGGGAGTACCACATTCTGGCCATCACCGGGACCATGGACCCCGAGGTTCCGGGTATCCCCTTTTATCCCATGGGGTATGTGTTCAGCAGCCAGGGGCTTCTGGCTCTCATGGGGCTGATCAGCGAGTACCAGGGCCAGAAAACGTCCCTGATCGATGTGGTGCGGCCGGAATTGATTCTCTTTGAGCCGGAGCCCACAATCACAAAGAATGAGATTATCGACGGGCTCTGCGCCTCTATGGAGACTGCGGGGGCGGTAACCGACGGTTTTCTGCTCAGCGTGTACAAGCGGGAGATGATGGGCAGTACCTGTATGACCCAGGAGAAGATTGCGGTTCCCCATGGGGACAGCGCCTTTGTCACAAAACCTGCCATAGCCGTGGCAAAACTGGCCAAACCGGTTGTGTGGTCGGAAGATAATGTGGCAGATTTAGTTTTCCTCTTCGCATTTGACAATAGCTGTAGAAAATATGCAGAAAAATTTTCTCAGCTGACAGAGGAAAAACAACGTATTTCCAATATCCGCGGGGCGCGGAGCAAGGAAGAAATCCTCAAATACCTGAATTTCTGACAAAATCTGCCGAAACCTGGCATGGATCTTGCATTATAAATAGGCATAGCGGAAAACGCTAGGCCTATTTTTAATGTGCGCCCGGCGGCGCACGTTTCTAACCGGTGAAAGTCCGGAA
>NZ_CABJCG010000012.1:81948-220495 GCF_902364025.1 Enterocloster lavalensis | reverse complement strand
AACTGCCCCTGATAGGGGCGAGCAAACCACCCGTTTGACGGGTGGTCATGATTCTGCGCTTTTTTCGCGGGGCTGCTGCAAGGTGTTTGGGAAACGACGGGATATTTGCGCCCTTTTCGTGCACTTGCCTATTGACGGAGCGGGAAAATCCTAGTATTATAATTATAAGTAAATGAGAAATGCATAAAGATATATATTAGATTTACTAATAATAATTATTTGTCAGGATAATGACCACTGAAAAGGAGAATGAACAATGGCAAAAGTAGGAATTGTGATGGGCAGCGACTCGGATATGCCGGTTATGGCCAAGGCGGCGGAGATTCTGGACAAGTTCGGGATCGATTACGAGATGACGATTATTTCCGCGCACCGGGAGCCGGACGTATTTTTCGACTGGGCGAAGAGCGCCGAGGAGAAGGGATTTAAGGTGATTATCGCGGGCGCGGGCAAAGCGGCCCATCTGCCGGGCATGTGCGCGGCGATCTTCCCCCTGCCGGTGATCGGTATCCCCATGAAGACCTCCGACTTAGGCGGCGTGGACTCCCTGTATTCCATCGTGCAGATGCCTAGCGGCATCCCGGTGGCTACGGTGGCCATCAATGGCGGGCAGAACGCGGGCATTCTGGCGGCGAAGATTCTGGCGGCTTCCGACGGGGAATTGCTGGGTAAGCTTAAGAATTACTCCGAGAGCCTGAAAAATGACGTGGTGAAGAAGGCCGAGAAGCTGGAGAGCATCGGTTATAAGGAATATCTGGCGCAGATGAAATAAGGCGTGCGGTGGCGTATGAGCGGTGGCCGGGGAGTTCCCGGCAGGCAGGGCGCGGGTGTGTTTCCGCCCCAGTCAGGCGCATTTTAGTGGAAAACAAAGCGGAGGACAAATTACGATGATGGATTACAAGAACGCCGGAGTTGACATTGAGGCCGGTTACAAGTCGGTGGAGCTGATGAAACAGTATGTGAAGGGAACCATGCGGCCCGAGGTGTTGGGCGGCCTGGGCGGCTTTTCGGGGGCATTTTCCATGTCTGCTTTCAAGGGGATGGAGGAGCCCACACTGCTCTCCGGTACGGACGGCGTGGGGACCAAGCTGAAGCTGGCTTTCCTTATGGACAAGCACGACACCGTGGGCATCGACTGCGTGGCCATGTGCGTGAACGACGTGGCATGCGCGGGCGGCGAGCCCCTGTTCTTCCTGGATTATATTGCCTGTGGCAAGAATGTTCCGGAGAAGATCGCCACCATCGTGAAGGGCGTGGCAGAGGGCTGCAAGCAGTCCGGCGCGGCTTTGGTGGGCGGCGAGACCGCCGAGATGCCGGGATTTTATCCAGAGGATGAGTACGATCTGGCCGGCTTCGCGGTGGGGATTGTGGACAAAAAGGATCTGATCACCGGCGAGAGCCTGGCGGCAAACGACGTGCTCATCGGCATGGCCTCCTCCGGCGTGCACAGCAACGGCTTTTCCCTGGTGCGCAAGGTGTTTGAGAAGGAATTGACCAAAGAGGGCTTAAATACCTATTATGAGGAGCTGGGTACGACTCTGGGCGAGGCGCTGATCGCGCCCACCAAGATTTACGTGAAGGCGTTAAAGAGCGTGAAGGAGGCGGGCGTGACCGTGAAGGCGTGCAGCCACATCACCGGCGGCGGCTTCTATGAGAATATTCCCCGCATGCTGAAGGACGGCGTGCGCGCGGTGGTGGAGAAGGACAGCTACCCCATCCCCCCGATTTTCGGGCTGCTGGCTGAAAAGGGACAGATTGAGGAGAAAATGATGTACAACACCTACAACATGGGCCTGGGTATGATCGTGGCGGTGGACCCCGCTGACGTGGAGAAGACCGTGGAAGCCATGAAAGCAGCCGGGGAATCCCCCTATGTGGTGGGACGGATCGTGGACGGCGAGAAAGGTGTGGACGTATGCTGAGAGTCGGCGTGATGGTGTCCGGCGGCGGCACCAATTTGCAGGCGATTCTGGACGCGTTGGACTGCGGGAAGATCACGGGCGCTGAGATCGCGGTGGTGATCAGCAACAATCCGGGGGCTTACGCCCTGGAGCGGGCCAGGAGCCGCGGCATCCAGGCGGTTTGCATGTCCCCCAAGAGCTTTGAGAGCCGTGAGACGTTTAACGAGGCGTTTCTGGCAAAGGTGGACGAATATGAGCTGGACCTGATCGTGCTGGCGGGATTTCTGGTGACCATTCCGGCGGCCATGATCGCAAAATACCGGAACCGGATCATCAACGTGCACCCGTCCCTGATCCCCTCCTTCTGCGGAGTGGGCTACTATGGACTGAAGGTCCATGAGGCGGCCCTGGCCCGGGGGGTGAAGATCACCGGCGCCACCGTGCATTTTGTGGACGAGGGAATGGACTCGGGCCCCATTATTTTACAGAAAGCCGTGGAGGTGCTGCCGGGTGACACGCCGGAGGTATTGCAGCGGCGGGTGATGGAGCAGGCGGAGTGGGTGATTCTGCCGGAGGCCATCGACAGGATCGCCAACGGGCGAATTGAGTGACAGTTGGAAGCCCGCCGGAGGAAAGACCGGCGGGCGGATTTTGGTTGAATGCAATGGGTCGCTGGCGCAGCCGGCGGGCGATTGATTGAATGCAATCGGGATTGGACTGTGAGAGGCAGTGGAAAGGACGGACGGGATGAAAGTATTGGTTATCGGCGGCGGTGGCCGCGAACATGCGATTTGCTGGAAGCTGGCCCAGAGCCCCAAGGTGAAGGAGCTTTACTGCGCGCCGGGAAATGCGGGAATCGCGGAGATTGCCAGGTGCGTGGACATCGGTGTGATGGATTTTGAGAAAATGACAGAGTTTGCCAAAAAGGAAGCCTTTGACCTGGTGGTGGTGGGGCCGGACGATCCCCTGGCAGCGGGTCTGGTGGACGCGCTGGAGGCAGCGGGGCTGAGAGCCTTTGGGCCGAGAAAGAACGCGGCTATTCTGGAGGGCTCCAAGGCATTTTCCAAGGATTTGATGAAGAAATACGGGATTCCCACAGCGGCCTATGAGACCTTTGACACGCCGGAGGCGGCTTTGGAGTATCTGGAAACTGCGCCGGTTCCCGTGGTGCTGAAGGCGGATGGCCTGGCCCTGGGCAAGGGCGTGCTGATCTGCAATACCCGGGAGGAGGCCAGGGAGGGCGTGAAGACCCTGATGCTGGACAAGCAGTTCGGTTCCGCCGGGGATCGCATCGTGGTGGAGGAGTTTATGACCGGCCGGGAAGTGTCCGTGTTGGCGTTTGTGGACGGTAAGACCATCCGCATCATGACCTCCGCCCAGGACCACAAGCGGGCTAAGGACGGCGACCAGGGACTGAATACCGGCGGTATGGGGACGTTTTCGCCCAGTCCGTTCTATACGCCCGAGGTGGATCGGTTCTGCCGGGAGCGCATTTACCAGCCAACGGTGGACGCCATGGCGGCGGAGGGGCGGGAGTTCAAGGGGATTATTTTCTTTGGGCTTATGCTGACTGCGGGCGGTCCCAAGGTGCTGGAGTACAACGCCCGGTTCGGCGACCCGGAGACCCAGGTGGTGCTGCCGCGGATGAAGAACGATATTGTGGACGTGTTTGAGGCGTGCGTGGACGGCACTTTGGATCAGGTAGAGCTGGATTTTGAGGACAACGCGGCGGTCTGCGTGGTGCTGGCCTCGGCCGGGTACCCGGAGCACTATGAGAAGGGGTATAAGATCGAGGGCTTGGAGAAGTTTAAGGATCAGGATGGGTATTATGTGTTCCATGCGGGAAGTAAGTTTGACACAGAGGGAAATATCGTGACAAATGGCGGCCGGGTGCTGGGCGTGACGGCGAAGGGGAAGGATCTGAAGGAAGCCAGGGCCAATGCGTATAAGGCGGTGGAGTGGGTGGAATTTGGGAATAAGTATATGAGGGGGGATATTGGGAAGGCGATTGATGAGGCGATTGCCAAATAATGTCAAGTTGTGTCAGTCAGGACAAATAATGTCATATAGTAAAAGCCTTAAAAGACGCTCCGAAAGTGGGCGTCTTTTGCGTTGTAAACATTTGTTTTGGTATGGTAAAATAGTTTAGTATGTACAGAGTAGAGAAGCAGAAGGGGGAGAGTTATGGATAAATCATATTATTTTAATGACAAAAATGTACTTGCAGAAAACGAGCAATATCTGTTGAGAAAACAACTTTCGGAGGACAAAGAAGTTTATTATAATCTATTTTCTGAAATATCTATAATAAAGGGTCGGATGGAAGAGAACATGTTCAGAAAATATTTTGAAAAGATATGGGTGGAAGAACAAAATGAAGACGCTATTCGTGTTTCAATTATATTGAGGGAAGACGGTGCCTATGTAGGAAATATTACATTGCGTGAACTCAATTCCAAGACTCCGGAACTAGGGTGTGACGTTGTTCGAAGATATCAGAGACAGGGGGTGGCATATGATGCTTTGCGATTATTTATGCGTCAAGTATCTAGTATAAGCAAGATAGATTATTTTCTGGCGCGAATTTATTCAAATAATGAACCAAGTTTGGGATTGTTTCAAAAATTAGGTGCAACATTTATTGGAAAAGAGCCAAGTGAGTATCAGGCTTTTTTGAATCAATTAAAAGATAAAGATGATGAGAATTATGAATGGTTAATAAATTTGCACCCTGAGATGGAAAATATTGCAGGAGGAAAATTCATTGCTCACTATAAAGTGACATATAAAGATATTGAGTAGGTCTGTAATGCGGAAGAAAGCAGGGATCGTATGGTATGGCTGTCTGCCAGAGGGGTGGCACCTGGAAAGGATAGAAGGATTGTGATATACATAACAGGGGATACACATGGGCGGTTTGAACGGGTGGAGCGGTTCTGCGAGCGGTTTGGGACAAGCCGTGAGGATATATTGATCATACTTGGAGATGCAGGGATAAATTTTAGTGGTGGGTGGCGTGACCTGAGGAAGAAGGAACTGCTGGAATCGTTGCCGATTACAATATTTGCAATCCATGGAAATCATGAGCAGAGGCCGTATACCATTGAGACATATAAGGAAAAGATGTGGCACGGTGGTAAGGTGTATTATGAGGAAGAGTACCCGGAGTTGCTGTTTGCGAAGGACGGGGAAGTGTTTGAACTTGATGGGAAGAAAGCCATTGTGATAGGCGGGGCTTATAGTGTGGATAAGATGATACGGCTCATGTATGGGTATGGGTGGTGGCCGGATGAGCAGCCTTCGGAAGAAATTAAAAGGGATGTGGAGCGGAAACTGGATGAACTGAGATGGAAGGTGGATGTTGTGCTGAGCCATACCACGCCGTTGAAATATGAGCCAGTGGAGGTGTTCCTGAAGGGGATTGATCAGAGTAGGGTGGATAAGTCTACGGAAGAGTGGCTGGATGGGATTGAGGACAGGTTGGATTACCAGAAGTGGTATTGTGGGCATTATCATACAGTGAAGAAAGTTGACAGGGTGGAGATAATGTTTGAGAATACGGAGGAGTTTTGCTTTTGATATTTTAATAAGAATTTTTTTGAGAAGCGTAGGTAGGAAATGGTCATGGAATTGAATGAAATAAACGGGTTTTATCATCCTTCATTTTTTAAAATATGGTTCTTGAAACGGACGAAAATGTTTTAGACGCAATAGATAAGCATTTCATAAATTGTTCTTCGGCATATAAAAATTCCAAGGCTGGTCTGCGTTGTTGCTCCGGTAAAGATCATCCATCTAGTGCTGCAACACCCCTTTTCAATGCACTTTTTTGCGTTTCGCAAAAAAGTGCATTTTTGTTTCATTCCTTCACCGACTTCACCGCAATTATTTTAACCCCGTCTGCAAGTATCTTGAATTTAAGCCCCAACCCCGCTGTGCTATACTTTTTTCAGATTATAAAAACAAGCACTCAAAAGGGAGGTAACAAAATGAAACGAAGAATGTTTGGGGCACTGATGGCAGCGGGGCTGGTTTCCGCATTGATCGCGGGCTGCGGCTCCTCCAACACGGCGGCTACGGAAGCGGCGAAAACAGCGGAGTCGGCCGGAACCGCAGGAGCCGAGTCCCCGGCCGGCACGTCAGGGGGCGCTGAGGCAGCGGCAGGTACGGAGTCTGCGGGCGGGGCTACGGCAGGTGTGATCTGGTACAATTTTGCGGATACCTTTATCGCCAATGCCCGCCAGTGTCTGGGCAACGTTGCGGCAGCCGACGGAACCATTAAAATCAGCGACGCAGACAGCCAGAATGACATTACGGTCCAGGATAACAATTTTAACAATTTTTTGACCCAGAAGCCCAAATATCTTGTAATCAATAACATTAACAATCCGGCTGCCGATTCTATTGCAAAGACCTGTACGGACAATGGTATCGTGGCTATTTTTGCAAATACCACAAGCCCCAGCGACGACGCCTTTGCCCAGAATGAAAATCTGTGGTACGTCTCGTCTGTATCTACCCAGTCGGGCGAAAATATGGGAAATGCGATTGTAGAGTATTTTAATACCCATGAGAATTGGGACCGGAACGGCAACGGTAAGGTGGATTTCATACTCCTTCAGGGAATGCAGACCTTCAGCGATACCATTAACCGCTCCTCCTACAGTCTGGCCGCCATCGAGGGCGCGGGATATGAGCTGGGCAAAAACATCGGCGGAGACGACGTGACGGGCGTGAAAGGCGGGGATTCCATCAACGGCGTACTATGCAATTTCTCCCGTTCCGAGGCGCAGACGAACGTGGAGGCACTGATTGCCAATTACGGCGACGATATCGACTGCATTCTTGCGGATAACGACGATGAAGCTCTGGGCGCAATCGCGGCGCTTCAGGCCCATGGATATTTCACAGATGAGAGCAACACCATTCCGGTGGTGGGCGTGGACGCCACAGTGGCCGGCTGCGAGAGTATTAAGAACGGAACACTTCTGGAGACCAGCCTGAACAATCCGGTCAAGCTTGCCAAATCCATTTACAAGCTGATGTACCTGCTGGAGAAGGGCGAGGCGGTCACTACGGAGAGCATTGGATTAGACGGAGTCCATGTGGAAGGGCACAAAATCCTGATCGACTATATTTCCATCACTAAGGACAATGTGGAAGAGGCAAGCTATGATATCAACGATACCAGCTTCTGATAATTGCAGGCAGTTTGTGTTCTGAGGCAATGAACCATAAAAGATCAGGTTCCTTATGCCTGATCTTTTATGATAAGAGGAGAAAATGAACATGAGTAATGCGGAATATGTTTTGGAAGCGGTTGATATTACGAAAACCTTTCCCGGCGTAAAGGCCCTGGACGGCGTTTCGCTGCGCGTGAAGCCCGGCACCGTACACGCCCTTATGGGGGAGAACGGTGCAGGTAAATCCACTCTTATGAAGTGCATTTACGGAATCTATTCCCCGGATGCGGGGGCCATCAGGATAAGTGGCGAGAAGGTGGAGATAGAAAACCCCAGAAATGCCATGGATCTGGGAATATCCATGATCCACCAGGAGCTGCATCCGGTGCGGACCCAGAATGTCAGTGAAAATATTTTTCTCGGCCGCCTGCCCTACAAGAAGCGGGCGGGGGTGCGCTGGGTGGACCGGGAGCGGCTGGTCCGGGATACACAGGAGGTATTTGAGCGGATCGGCATCAAAATCGACCCGAAACAGAAGGTCTCGGAACTCTCCACCTCCTACTGCCAACTGTTGGAGATCGCCCGGGCGGTGTCCATCGGAGCCAAGGTGATCATCATGGATGAGCCCACATCCTCCCTGACCGAGACGGAGACGGAAATATTATTTAAAATCATCCGGCAGCTTAAAGAGGAGCGCGCCGCAGTGATTTACATCTCCCACAAAATTGATGAGATTCTTCAGATTTCCGATGAAATTACCATTATGAGAGACGGAAAGCTGGTGGGAACCTGGCCGGCAAAGGAAATGACTACAGATACGATTGTGAGCCGGATGGTGGGCCGGGAGATGAATAACCGCTTTCCGCCCAAGACGCACAAGCCCGGGAGCGAAGATTATTTGAGAGTCGAGGGGCTGACCAGCATAAGTCCCCATTCCTTCCAGAATGTGAGCTTTTCGGTGCGCAGGGGAGAAATATTCGGGATCGGTGGCCTGGTGGGCTCCCAGAGAAGCGAACTCATGGAAGCTATTTTTGGTCTGGGTGAAATCAAGAGCGGAAAACTCTACATAAATGGAACACAAGTTTACAACCATTGCCCGGCGGATGCCATAAAACATAAAATGGCCCTGCTGACAGAGGACAGGAGAAAGACGGGAAATATCGGCTGCGCCTCCGTGGTGGATAACATGCTGGTGGTGGATCAGAACGTAAATCCCGGGCGATACCGGAAAAACGGCCTGTTCCTGGACAAGAAAAAGCGCGGACGGGAGGCAAAACGGTTTGTGGATATGCTCTCCGTCAAGACCCCAACCCTGAAAACGTCCATGGAATCGCTGTCCGGAGGGACGCAGCAGAAGGTGCTTCTGGGACGCTGGCTGTTGTCGGAGCCGGATATCCTGATTCTGGACGAACCGACCCGGGGAATCGATGTGGGGGCAAAGTATGAGATTTATGAATTGATGGAGGAAATGGCCCGGGACGGGAAGTGCGTGATCATGATCAGCTCGGAGATGCCGGAGCTGATGGGCATGTCGGACCGGATTATGGTGATGTGTGAGGGCCATATGTCGGGAATCATCGAGCACTCTGAGATATCGGATGAAAAAATCATGCTGCTGGCCAGCACCTATACCGCGGAAGATGTAAAGGAGAAACCATGAAATCGGAAAACATTTCAAAATTCTTGATTAACAATATTTTATATATCTGTCTGTTGATTATGATTGTCATAATTGCGGTTATCTCGCCGTCCTTTCTGTCAGCCAGGGTGCTGAGCGATGTGCTGATCCAGAGCGCGCCCAAGATTTTGCTGGCTATGGGGATGCTGGTGGTGATCATTGCAGGCGGTATGGATATGACCGTGGGCCGTCTGGCCGGCCTGGGTGCGGTGATCGCAGGCACGCTGGCGCAGCAGGCCGACTATTACCTGAAGTTCTGGCCCGGGCTTGGGGAGCTGCCGATCATCGTTCCCATGCTTGTGTCGGTCGCAGCCGGCCTGATGGTGGGTGCAGTCACTGGTATTATCATCTCAAAATTCCGGGTTCCGGCCTTTCTCGCCGGATTGGGAATGCAGTTGATTATCTACGGAGGAAATCTGCTGTTTTTGAAGAAAGCGCCGAACAATTCCCAGCCGTTGGCAGGCTACAAGCAGTCCTTTGTACAGTTCGGAACCGGCTCCTTTATGGGGATCTCTTACTTGATAATTGTAGCGTTACTTGTTATGATATTTGTATTCGTGCTGTTAAATATGACAACGCTCGGCAAAAATATCTACGCGATCGGAGGTAACAGAGAGGCGGCAAAGGTAGCAGGTATCAACGCGTTTAAGATCGATATGTTCGTTTATATGCTCTCCGGCGCCTTGGCGGCCTTCGCAGGCTGTATGCTGGCGGCCCGCACCGGAAGCGCAAACGCGGCGTTTGCGGAGGGGTATGAGATGGACGCGATCGCAAGCTGTATCATTGGAGGCGCCTCCTTCGCCGGAGGGATCGGAAATGTGCCGGGCGCATTTCTCGGCGTCATCATCTTCAGCGTTATCAACTATGGCCTTACCTTTGTGGGACTGAGTTCCTACTGGCAGTTTATCGTAAAAGGGCTGATTATTATTGTCGCGGTGGCCCTGGATATGCGCAAGTATTCCGCCAAAAAATAGGAAATGTTTAGAGATTACAGAAGAGGCAGCGGCGGTCCATTGGGGCTTTTGACGCTGACGTTCCTCCTTGCGGCGATTTTGCTCTCGGGCTGTGGCGGGAGGGAGGAAGCCCTGTATCCGGTCACAAGGGTATCGGTTATTCTTCCCCACAATGACGACGGATACTGGAGTCTGATCCGGGAGGGAATTGAGGAGGCGGAAGCAGAGCTGGGAGAATCTTACAATATTGATATCCAGATCAGCATTCCCCAGCTCAATTACAATATCAGCCAGATGACGGATATCCTGAAGCAGCAGGTGGCCGCCAGGGTGGATGTGATTGTGATCCAGGGAAATGAGGACGAAACCTTCCGCCAGGTGCTTCTGGAGGCGCAGAACCAGGGAATTCAGATCATCTGCGTGGATACGGCGATTCGGGATTTTCCTTGCAACTTGTATATTGGAACCGACAATTATGAGGCCGGAAGAATGCTGGGCGAGAACCTGGCCCGGCTGGCAGGCGGAACGGCAAGGGCTGCGGTGGTGACGGGGGAACCCGGCTATTTAAACCTGGAGCAGCGTTTGGAGGGATTCCGGGATGTGATCGCCGGGTATCCCGGCATAGAGATCACCAGCGTGAACTACAGCCATTACGACGGGCTTACCTTTATGAATCAGTACCACAGCCTGTCCGATGAGGCGGATATTCTGGTGTGCCTGGAAGGCACAGGCGGACAGACGCTGAGCCATGCCTTCACAGGGCCGGATACGGAGTACCGTTTTGTGGTTGGCTTTGATGCGTACACTGGGGTGGAAAGCCGTGTGCTTGCGGGAGTGGTAAAACAGGATACGAACCAGATGGGCCGCCGCATCGTGGAGGAGATTGCAAATTATGTATCGGAGGGCAGCTACACGGGCGGCGTTATCTATACGGACTGCCATTGGCTGTCCGCCGATCATTACGACGAGGTCAGCCGATGAAAAAATCCGTCTTATTTAATACGGTGGCGAAAAAATACGCCATGGGATATATCATTATGGGATTTTTCGTGCTGGTGTTCCTGGTGTCCGGTCTGTTTGAAAATTTTTATGTTTCCAGCCGGTACTCCCGGGCCACCTCGGAGCTGGTGGCGGTCAACCGTTTGGAAACCGCGGTCAACGATCTCAATGACAGCGTCAACCTGGCTTACCTGTACCTCTCCGCGGATGGAGCGAAAGCCTATGACAGGGGAACGGGTAATGTCCGGGAGGAGATAACCGGGATCGAGGCTCAGCTTGAGCAGCGCTTTGAACGGGAGCTGTCCGATGCCTGCAACACCGTCAAGACGTACATCGAAAAAAGTGAAAGCTTGATGGAGAATCTGGGAGAATATTTAAACGGTCAGAAACGCAGGGACGCGGATTACACCTCTCTGGAACAGCAGTACGGTGAGCTGCAGGAGGTGTACGGCTATGTCAATCTGCGGTTTCAAAATACCTATACAGCAAAGCTGGGTACTCTGAGAGCGATGGAAGCGCGCCTGGACCGGCTGCAGAGATACACCGCTGCGTTTCAGCTGGCGCTGATGGCTATGATGGGACTCATCTGCAGTGTTTACCTGTATAAGGTGATCCGTGAGGTGTCCGGTTCCATCCGGAAAATGATGGCGGGTGTGAATTCCATGCGGGAGAATATTTCCCTGGCGGAACCGATTCAGGTGGGCAGCAATGACGAGTTCGACGAGTTTGCGGGGGCGTTCAACCACATGATTGAGATTATCCGGGATCAGATGCGAAAGATTGAGGAAAACGCCGATATTAAGGAGCGCCTGGCTGCCCTGGAGATTGAAAACCTGCGCATTTACAGCGAGCTTCAGAAAAGCCATCTGAATTTTCTGCAGTCCAGAATTAACCCCCATTTCCTGTTCAATACCCTGAATATGATTTCCTCCCTGGCGCGCATCGAAAATGCAGACCAGTGCGCGGAGTTAATGGAGATCACAGCCACGTTTTTGCGGTATAACCTGGACAATATTTCCAAGACCGTGACGCTGCAAAAAGAGATGGAAAATCTGAAGGACTATGTTGCCATTCAGGAATATCGGTATGGAGGAAGGTACTCTTATTTCTTTGATGTGGACGAACGCTGCCTTGATTTTAAGATGCCCTGCATGATTCTCCAGCCTCTTGTGGAAAACGCCATCCAGCACGGGATTGCCATGAAAATGAGCGGCGGCTGCGTGTGGATCCGGGTGTTCCAGACCGAAGATCATATCTGCATGGAGGTAAGGGACAACGGAGTGGGCATGACGCCCCAGCAGATCCGCCGGATCTACGAGGATTTTGAAAATAACGGATCCTCCGGCATGCACATCGGGCTGCGGAATATTTATCACAGAATCCAGCTGTTTTACAACGGGCATGCAAAATTTGAAATAGAGACGATGGATCCGGGACTGAAAATTGTGATTTTGCTTCAGCGGGAAGGGTGACCTATGAATTTTACAATGGTGATTGCAGACGACGAGCCGTTGGTGCTCAAAAGCCTGGAGATGCTGGTGGCAAAGAATTTTCCGCACATCCAGGTGACCGGGCTGGCTGAAAACGGTGTGGAGCTGAAGGAATTGTTGGAACGTCTGGAGCCGGACCTGGCAGTGGTGGACATACGGATGCCGGGATTGTCCGGGATCGAGGTGATTGAGCTTATGCGCAGCAAGGGCTGTAAAACCCGTTTTATCATCAATACGGCGTTCAGCGATTTTGAGTATGTGAAGAAAGCGCTTGACCTGAAAACCGACGGATATATCCTGAAACCAGGCAAACAGGACGAGAAGATCCGGGCGATTTCGGAGCTGTGCAGGGCTGTGGAGGCTGAGCGGAAGAAAAACAGCAGACAGAGCAATCTGGATTCGGCGCTGCAAGTGGTGAACCCTTATCTGGGCAGTGAAATTTTGATGTCGATATTTTCGGAAAAATGCGATGAGGAACATTTTAAGGTTTACCTGGACATCAATGGGCTGATTTTTTCCGGAGGATGTATCGCGACATTTCTCATCAAAAGGCCGGGCCGGATGGGGGCCAGGGAACTGAATAGGGAGTTAGGAAATATACTGGACGGTATCTGTGGCTTTCTGGCCACCGTCACATCCGACGGAATCGTTGTGCTGCTCTTTGCTCCCGATCGTTCAGATCGTGAGGAGCAGAGAAGCTGGTGCGCGGGGCTGGCGGAGCTCATCGCCCGGGCGCTTATGGAGCGCACGGGATCGGAATGCCTCTATGGGGTGGGAACTGTCTACCCGTCCTTTTCCGATATGCCGCGCTCCTACCGGGAGAGTATCGCAAAACTCAGGGAAGACCACAAGGACCGACCGGATTTGCCGGCGGATAATGCCGATAAGATAAAAGATTATGTGGAAACAGCCAAACACTATATTGAGAGCAATTTTATCCGGGACATTTCCCTGATGGCCTGCGCGGAGAGTGTGGGCATCAGTCCCTATTACCTGAGCCATATTTTTAAAGAAAAGACGGGAAGAACATTTGTGGAGTACCTGACGGCGGTGCGAATGGACCGGGCGAAGGAGCTGTGCCGGAATCAGAATCTCACCGTCAAGGATATTTCAGACCGCTGCGGGTATATCAATACCACGTATTTCTGCAAGGTGTTCAAGCGTAACGTGGGAAAAACCATTGGGGCATACAGGCAGGAATTGCTCAGAACAGAATCAGAGAGGGGAACATAATGTCAGAATTAAGTAAGCGAATGAGAGCGGAATGGAGCGTTAACGATGCGAAGCGGGACGTGGGGCTTACCACACCGGAAACAGTTGAGCGGTTCGACGGTCTTGCCTACGGGCCGGATCTGGTCTGGAACCGTCTGGATGTTTACCGCCCCATAAGTGAGCGGGGAAACCGGCTTCCGGTGATTGTGAGCATCCACGGCGGCGGCTGGGTATACGGGGACAAGGAGCTGTACCAGTTTTATTGCATGTCGCTGGCCGGGAGGGGATTTGCGGTGGTGAATTTCTCGTACCGGCTGGCGCCGGAATCCAAATTTCCCGCGCAGCTGGAGGACACCAACCGAGTGATGGAGTGGGTTTATGCGAATTGTGAAACCTACGGATTTGATATGGACAATATTTTCATGGTGGGGGATTCTGCCGGGGCGCACCTGCTGGGGCTGTATACCGCCATCTGCACCTCTCCGGAGTACGCAGCCGGGTATCCGTTCAAGGCGCCTCAGGGATTTATCCCCAGGGCGATTGGGCTGAACTGCGGCGCGTATGAGCCGTTGACAGAGGAGGAACATGAGGGCGGGGTTATGAATTTGGAACTCATGGGGGATCTGCTGCCGGAGAAGGGCTCCCCGCGGGAGCGCCGTTTGATCAATGTGACAGATCACGTAAACAGCAGTTTCCCGCCGGTGTACCTCATGACTGCAGTGGGAGATTTCTGTATGGATCAGGCGCCCAGGCTCAGGGAAAAGCTGAAAGAGGCTGGCGTGTACTGTGAGTATAAGCTTTACGGGGATCAGGAGCACCCGCTCTACCACGTATTTCACCTGACCGTGCAGGAGGCGGAGGGACAGCTGTGCAATGATGAGGAGTGCGGATTTTTCCGGCGCATGATGAAGAGAGACGGCAGGGACGGGGATACCGTATAGCAGGCAGCAGGACGGCTGATTTTGAGGGCGGCGCTGGGGGAGCGGAGGCTGGGCTGTATTGTTGACTTCAGCGGTATTCATTGTTATAATAAGGAAACGCATCCCTTATCATCAGCCTGGCGGCTGGTGACAAAGTATAATAAGAAAAGGCATTCCTTATCATCAGCCTGGCGGCTGCTGACAAAGTAAAATAATTAAAAATTGATCTGAAAAGTAGCGAGGCGTTCGAAAGTTACCCCCTGTGGTACGGCTATCCAGGCCGTATGGTAGCGAAAGAACGCCTCTGTTTTTGAGGAGGAACGGACATTCATGCGCCATAAGGAGACAACACAGGAAAATATCATCGCCACACTGGTAAAATTCTGCGTTCCCCTGATCCTCAGCGGAATCCTGCAGCAGCTTTACAACTGGGTGGACGCCTTTATTGTGGGAAATGTGGCCGGTGAGGAGGCGCTGGCGGCAATCGGAGCCACGGGCACGGTGAGCGGCCTGTTTTTGCTGGCCGTCAACGGCTTCACCCTGGGGCTGGCGGTGCTGTTTGCCCAGCGCTATGGCAGTGGCAGGCTGGAGGAGATCCGGAATACGCTGTCCTCCTTTTCCGTGATTTTGGGCGCGGTGTTCCTGGTGCTGGCGGGGATCGGAATCCTGTGCGCGTATCCCCTGCTTCGCCTGCTGAACACTACCCCGGACACCATCGTTATGGCGGAGGATTACCTGCAGATTATTCTGGCCGGAGTCCCGGTCATGGCGGTGTACAACGTCTACGCCGCCGCCCTGCGCGGGGCAGGCAACAGCCGGGCGCCGTTTTTCTCGATCCTGTGCTCGTCCGTTGTGAATGTGATTCTGGACGTGATCCTGGTGGCATTCTGCCAGATGGGTGTGAAGGGCGCGGCCATCGCCACGGTTGTCTCCCAGGCCGCCATGACGGGGTATATCATCTATTACAGCAGAAAATACGAATTCCTGCGGATTCATCCTTTCCGCTGCCCGGTGGACCGGGCGGCTGTGAAGGCAGGGATTCATCTGGGGCTTCCGCCCATGGTCCAGTCCTGCGTCAACGCCTTCGGAAATCTGATTTTGCAGAATTTCATGAACGGATTCGGCACCCAGACGGTGGCCGCAATTACCACGGCGTACCGAGTGGACACCATCATTTTTCTGCCAATGATCAACATTGGCTCCGGCATCTCCACTATTGTGGCCCAGAACTACGGGGCGGGAAAACACCGGCAGATTCCCAGGGTTGTCCTGGCGGGCACAGTCATGATGACGGCGGTTTCACTGGCCCTGACATTTCTGGTCATCCGGGCCGGCGGCCCCCTGATCGCCATGTTCGGCGTGAGCGCCGCGGTCACGGAAATCGGTCGGAACTTTTTCCAGCGGATCGCGAGTTTTTACGTGGTGTATGGGTTCTGCATGTCCATCCGCGGGTATCTGGAAGGGATCGGGGACGTGGTGTATTCCAGTCTGGCGGGAATTCTGGCCCTGATCTCGCGCATCCTGTTTTCCTACTGGTTTGCGGCGTCCTGCGGGAATATGATCATCGCATACGCGGAGGCGGCGTCCTGGGGCGTTATGTTGATGTTGTATGTTGGAAGGATGATGCGGAAGCGGCATGTGCTTGCCTGGCAGAAATAGTGAGAACGAAACGCACAATTTATGAAAGGTATAAAGAATGAGATTAAAAAAATTAACCGATAACATTTATTATGACCCACATCAACCGGAAGTGGATCGTCCGATGCTTGCGTACTTAAAAGGAAGCAGGATGTCATTAGCCATTGATGCCGGATATTCTGACAATCATGTGAATGATTTTTATGAACATTTAAACCAATCGGGATTAAAAAAGCCTGACTTTACAGCGATTACCCATTGGCATTATGACCATACATTTGGAATGCACCAGATTCAAGGCGCGAGTATAGCCTGCTGCCGGACAAATGAATTTTTGCGAAAGGAGCAACAAAAAGCAGTTGATTTGCAGTATATAGATAAACTGAAAACGGCGGATCCCTGTTTTAAAAGGGAATATCATAATAAGCAATCGTTGAATATTGTTTTATCAGACATCGAATTCAGGGAGGAGATTATATTAAATCTGGGCGGATTGACTGCTAAAATATTTCAAACAGTATCCCCTCATTCAGAAGATGCGGTATGTATTTATGTGCCGGAAGAAAAGGTTCTCTTTTTAGGAGATTCGACAAGCGAGGATTTTTTCAATGGGGGATTTATGGATCATCGTAAGTTAAAAAAACTAATAATGATGATAGAGGATACAAATTGCGAGTTTTGTGTTTTAAGCCATACAGAACCTTTGAAAAAGGGAGAGTTGCTGGAATATCTTTATGGAATATTACAGAGCTGACCGTATCAACAGGAATAACAACGCTGCACGCAATCCCGGGCAAGGGCCGCTGTTGCCGCCCTGAAAATAATGCTCCGCAAGCGAAGCTGCTGCGCGCCTTTGCCCAAATTCACCATACTCAAGCAATTTAAGGATTGACATTTCCCCATTTTCCGTATATAGTAAACCGTAGATCAAGAAGGACCCGAGTCCTTCATAAGAAAAGGAGTGGTTGTTATGTTGGCAAACGGTAAAAGAGAGGTAAAAATTCAATAACCACGTAAATTTTGACAGGGACAGGTGTAGAAGGCTTTTTTCGCACACGGCTCGTTGTCGTGTTTTTTTGTACCCTTTTTTTCGGGAAATGGACCTGGCCCTGAGACTTATGAAGGAGAACTTGATTTGGAGAAAGAAAATTTAATATTGATCAGCAACCATAAAAACTGGGTGGAGCAGGCGGCCAAGGACCAGCTGGCGGGCGTGAGCCGCCTCCCCGGAGTGGTGAAAACCGTGGGCCTGCCGGACCTCCATCCTGGAAAAACCCCGGTGGGCATGGCGGTTTTGAGCCAGGGCCTGTTTTATCCCCACCTGATTGGAAACGACATCGGCTGCGGCATGAGCCTGTTTTCCACCGGCGTCCGCCGGGGACGCTTCAAGGTGGAGCGGTGCGTGACCCGGCTGAATTCCATCCGGGAGCTGTCCGATATCCCCAGCGGGAATCCCTACGGGGAGGAGTGCCCGATCCGGGACTTCGGCACCATAGGTTCCGGCAATCACTTTGCGGAGTTTCAGTGCCTGGAAAATGCCCCGGACCCGGAAATGGCCCAGGCGCTGGGGCTGATGGACGGCCAGGTATTCCTTCTGGTGCACTCCGGCTCCCGGGGCTACGGCCAGGATATTCTCTCCCGGTTTTATAATCCCGGGGGGATCCGGGAAGACTCTGAGCAGGCTCTGGCTTATCGTTCGGAGCACGACCGGGCCCTTTTGTGGGCGGACCGGAACCGGCTGGCGGTGGCTGAAAAGCTGCTGGATTATCTGGGGGTGGACGACACCGTGGTACCGGTGGTTCAGAGCTGCCACAATTACGTGGAGCGGCGGCCCGAGGGCTGGCTTCACCGCAAGGGCAGCGTGTCCACCAAACAGGGGCCGGTGGTGATCCCCGGGTCCCGGGGCAGCCTGACCTATGTCTGCATGCCCGGGGAGGACACGGCGTTTTCCCTGGACTCCGTCTCCCACGGCGCGGGCCGGAAATGGGCCAGAAGCATTTGCAAAAGCCGTATCGACCAGAAATACGACCGCAATTCCATCCGCAGCACCAAATATAAGAGCCATGTGGTCTGTCACGACACCAACCTGCTGTTTGCGGAAGCGCCCGAGGCATACAAAAACGTGGAGCAGGTGATCGATTCCCTGCTGGAATACGGCCTCATCCGCGTGGTCGCCACCCTGCGTCCGCTGATTACGTTCAAAGGGTAGGTGGCGGATATGAGAATACAGATTAGTTCCGGCCAGGGGCCGGAGGAGTGCGAGCTGGCCGTGGGGCTGTTTTATCAGGCGCTGCGGCGGGAGGTGGAAGGTATTCAGATGATAAGCGGCGTCAAAGGGCGCAGGGGAGGATTCTCCTCTGTCGTGCTGGAGGCGGAGGCGGACTTGTCCGGGCTGGAGGGCAGCGTGCTTTGGGTGTGCAAAAGCCCGCTCCGGCCGGAGCATAAACGGAAAAATTGGTACATCGACGTCAGCATTATGGAAGAAGTTCCCAGAACCAGCAAGGAGATGCAGGTGCGCTTCGAGACCTTCCGCAGCGGCGGAAAGGGCGGCCAGAATGTCAACAAGGTGGAGACCGGCGTGCGGGTAGTGCATATTCCTACCGGCATCGCGGTGGTGTCCACGGAAGCCAGGAGCCAGCACATGAATAAGCAGATTGCATTGAACCGGCTGTGCGACATCCTGGCGGACCGCGACCTGCAGTGCGCCCGCAGAGAGAAGGAGCTGGCCTGGATGGAGCACAACCGGCTGGAGCGGGGGAATCCGGTGCGGATTTACGAGGGCAGGGAGTTTGTGAGGCGGCGGTGAGGCCGGGAAACAGAATTGAAAATGGAATCGGAAAAGGAGACGATCATTGATGAGACTGCATTTGGAACCTGTGACAGCGCAAAATCGGGAGGAAATACTGCGTCTGGGCGTGCTGCCCGGCCAGAAGGGCTACATTGAGACCGTAGCCCAGTGTATGGAGGAAGCCGGGGAGTACGGCGGATGGCGGCCGGTGGGAATCTATGACGGGGACCTGCCGGTGGGATTTTCCATGTACGGATTTTTCCGGGAGGAGTACCCGCCCGAGGGGCGGCTCTGGCTGGACCGTCTGCTGATCGACGCCCGGTTTCAGGGCCGGGGATACGGCAGGGCGGCGCTGGAAGCGCTGCTGGAACGCCTCTCCCGGGAGTATCCGGAAAAAGACGTCTATCTCAGTGTGATCGAGGGAAATGATGTGGCCACCCGGCTGTATGAACAGTACGGCTTCCGGTTTATCGGGGAGAAGGATATCCACGGCGAGGACGTTATGGTGAGAGCGTGGGACGGAAATTTGATTGGATAAGCGGGTAAAATAAAAGCAGGCCCTGATCCGGTGACCATTTTGTGGGACCGGATTAGGGCCTGCAGTCTGTTGTTAAGATACTTGTTTTTTGATTTTCAGCAGCAGTAGGATCAAACTCACTCCCATGAGAATGTGCCCGATCCCCGCGATTCCTGAGATCGAGGCGTCCATTGTGCGGCTTAGGGCGGTTCCCCATACCTGGGTCAGCCCTCTCATCAAAAAGCCGAGGGCTGTGATATTCAGGCCGAGTTGGTAGGTGACCAAGAGCTTACCGGTGTTCGGCTGGCTGGAAAAGCCGAAGTTTTGTTCCAGCAGCATCAAAAACAGGAAGAAAAACATGCCGAGGAGAAAGTAATGGGTGTGCATGACGGACAGATTGGTCTTGCCCGTAAAATGGTTAAATTTCGTGAATTCCCGGTAAAAGACTCCGAAGATCATGGCGAGAATCGCGTACAGTATAGCAGTGTTCAGATAGCGTTTTATCATTGTGGTTTTTCCTTTCATATGGTTGCCGGCCGTCCGTTGGGCTGCCGGTAGAGCTGCCAACACATCCGGACGATCCAGACGTAGGCCAGCGTTTTTGGGATCATCAGCACGCCCACAACCGGCACGATTCCGCTGAACAGTACCACCGGCAGGTAGAAGCCGAAGGAGAGACCAACGGCCAGGGGCATAAAACGGAAAACGGGGTCGCTGTGTTCCTTGGCTTCCCGGGCAAACATGACGATCACAAGGATCCCCATGATTGCAAAGGGGACATTGCGCAAAATTCCCGGGAGAAGAGGCGGGCGGTAGGCCAGCCACTGGTTTTGCGGGAGCAGGCAGAGGGCGATGCGCAGGGCGGAAAGCAGCCACATGGTTCCCGTGAGGCCCCGCCGCCCACGGATCTGGTATCGGTCCCGCCAGATATAATAAAGAATCAGGTAAAAGACGGTCATGGTGATGGAGGTGACAAATTTCCCAAAGCCCAACGCTGCGGCGTTTGCTTCCAAACCGTTGGTCCAGAGGGCGTAGGAGCGGGGCACGAGATGGAAGGAGTCGCCCGCGCCCAGAAGCGCGGCCATCCATCCCGCCCGTCTCACCATGGGGCTTCTGCCTTTTGCCGCCATGGTAAGCCCTGAAAATAGTGCGAAGCTGAGATACAGAATGTCAAAAACAGTTTCGGCGATTGCCTGTGCGGTCATGAATTCACCTTCCTTTAATAAAGCGTCCGTTTGACGAGTTCTATTAAAAAATCAATATTCTGCGCCCGAATCCTCAGGAGCATGGTCAGATTCATCATCAGAAATCGGGCGAACTGTTCCCTGGTGAAGGTTTCGTTCCAGACGTCCCTTCGAACCCGCCCGTCCAGCTCCATCCGCCGGACCAGCGATTGTTCCAGAGCCGCCTGCATGGATTCCATACGGCCCAGGCCCGCCGCCTCCACATTGACCAGGCTGCCCATGAGCCGCCCGGCGGAGCGGTCGATCCGGTCCCTCAAAAAGGCGAATATTTCTTCCAGCTGGCCGCAGAAGGAATCGGAGGTGACGGCGTCCCCCAGCTCGGCCAGCGCCTGTTTCCAGTAAGCTTCCGTGAGCGCCAGAAGGATTTCGTCTTTATTTGCAAAGTAATTGTAAACGGTTCCGGTTGCAATCCCGGCCTTCCGGGCGATGGAGCGGATATTGACCGCCTCGATGCCCTCGGCGTCCGCCACACAGCGCGCGCAGTCCAGCAGGGTATCGCGCAAGGTGTCGTCTTTTTTTCTCATCCTATCACCTTCTTATTTGATAAATGAACGTGTTCATGTATAGTATATGCGCGGAAGGATGTTTTGTCAATATTAAATGAACGCGTTCATAAATAAAACGCTTAATCAGAACGCGTCTCTGTGATAAAATAGGGCATAAGCCGGGGATTTTGGGGCTCATGAGGACGAAACCCGCAGAGGAGGAGAAGCGATGTATGAGAGAATGCTCGACAAACAGATCAAGCCGAGCCTGGAAGCGATGGCGGATTATTGCGGCGAAAATGGCGAACGGTTTATTTTGCTGAATCAATGGCTGGGGAAAACCTTTGAAACGGAGCAGCAGATTGTATTCCCTTATGGGAACCAGTATGGATGGGGCGTGGCGTACCGGAAGAAGCGGAAACTTTTGTGCAATGTGTTTGCGGAGGACAACGGATTCACTGTGATGCTGCGCCTTTCGGACCAGCAGTACAAATCCGTCTACGAGCAGCTCCGGGCCGATACCCGGGAGCTGATCGACCACAAATATCCCTGCGGCGACGGCGGCTGGATCCACTACCGGGTCGCCGGGCCGGAACAGTTCGAGGATATACAGGTTTTGTTGACGGTGAAGTGTTCGTAGGATTCGACTTATTTTAGCAGCTGTGGGGAGGGAGCGGAAGATGGAAAACGGACCTGGGCAGTTGGTTGGAACGGGAATTTTGCAGGCGGATATGGAACACGCGGCAGAATTATAGATAACCTCTGCGTTTAGCCTCCGCCAGCAGCTCCGGCTGTATCAGCGGATAGGTCCAATGATCGGCCAGATGTTCTGTGATGAGGATGGATTCAATTTCACTGTGGAGCTCCGCCTCAAAGGTTTTTATGTCGGCATAGTACAGCATTCCGAAGATTTCCCGGGCGTTCAAAGGATCCCCGTCCGTCACGGAATATGCGCATACCGGAGTGATCCCAAAGTCGGTTGCCCCGGTTTCTTCATATAATTCCCGTTTGGCGGTATCCAAAATACGTTCGCCGGGCTCTCTGTGTCCGCCCGGAAACTCGTAGGTGGTTCTGGCACGGTGTTTGCAGAGTACCCATTTTCCACCGGTTTTGGCGATAATGACCGCGAACTTAAATAGCGGATCATTTACTGTTTCATAAAAATTTACGTTTACCATTTTCAAGAGCCTCCCTTGTGAACGATTCATAATGTAATATCTTCAGTTTAATCCGTTGTCTCACGTCTGTCAAATCGGAATATTTTTTAAAAATAATTAAAAATAGCGCAAATCTGCACACCTCCCCATGCTATATTACGTTCATGACAAACACATGCAAGGCAAAACGGAGAGGTAAACCGTAACTGGAAGCGGGCCAGACTGTAAATCTGGTGTCTACGGACTCTGGCGGTTCAAGTCCGCCCCTCTCCACTGGGCAGATGTGGCAGAGATGGCCGATTGCGGCTCCCCGCTAAGGAGTTGACCGGGTAACCGGTCCGAAGGTTCGAATCCTTCCATCTGCGTGATTGACAAGGAAGGCAGTTTTTGTGTATACTATGAGCAAGAAATCGGAAAGGAGAGCGTTTGTGATGATCGTCAAATTATGCAAGGCAAACAGGGCGAGTTATGGACAGTCCGGTGCCGTCAGTCGGTCCTATGGATCGTATTGCGGCAGCGGACGTATTGGCGTAACTTTTCATCACTGCCAGGGCGCCCTCTGACCGATTGTTGGAAACACGGGGGCCCGGCGGCCCTTTTTTGATGCGGAGAGTGAGGTAGACCAGCTATGCATCAGACCATGTTTCCACTTCTGATTATGAATATACTCGAAAATCATGCGACCAGGGAGCACCCGCTGACGATCACGGAGATCACGGATTTTGTGAACCGGGAGTTTGCGGCCTTCGCGTTTGACAAGGACCGGGTGATGAACCGGTCCACGGTCACAAGGATTCTGGACGCAATGGAGCTTTGGACGGACGGAAATCTGTTTAATTTCCGGGTGGTGCAGTGCGGCACCGGGGGAAAGAAACTCTTCTGTCTGGAGCGTCCGGCCTGAAAGGAGGCTTTTAATGGGTTGTCTGGGAAATTTACTTTGGTTTATATTCGGCGGAGCCATCAGCGGACTCAGCTGGTGTCTGGCGGGCTGCCTGTGGTGTATCACGATTGTGGGGATTCCGGTGGGGATGCAGTGCTTTAAGCTGGCGTCTTTAAGTTTCTTCCCCTTCGGCAAGGAGGTGCGCTACGGAGGCGGAGCGGTGTCCTTTCTGCTGAACGTGATCTGGCTGCTGGTGTCCGGCCTTCCGCTGGCTCTGGAGCACCTGGCGTTGGGGCTGGTCCTCTGCGTCACGGTGATCGGGATTCCCTTTGGGCTGCAGCAGTTTAAGCTGGCAAAGCTGGCGCTTATGCCCTTTGGGGCGGAGATTGTCTAAGGAGTGGGAGACGTCCGCTCCACCGGCCCGCTTGGCGGGGAGAGAGGACTGTAAGAAAAGAGGACTGTCAAATGGCATTGTACGCAATCGGCGATCTGCATCTGTCGTTTACTGTGAATAAACCCATGGAAGTATTTGGGGCAGAGTGGAAAAACCATGTGGCGAGGATTGAGAAGCACTGGAAAAAGCGCGTGGCCCCTGAGGACACGGTGGTGGTGACCGGGGATCATTCCTGGGGGAGAAACCTGGAGGAGTGCGCTGCGGACCTGGAATTTATCGCCGCCCTGCCGGGGAGGAAGATTCTGCTGCGGGGCAACCACGATATGTTCTGGGACGCCAAAAAGACATACCGGCTGAACGAACAGTACGCCGGGCGGCTGTGTTTTTTGCAGAACAACTTTTACGCCTATGAGGACTGCGCCCTGGTGGGCACGAAGGGGTACTGCGACGAGGGGCGGGACACGCCGGAGCATTTTGAGAAGCTGGTGAACCGGGAATTGGAGCGGCTGCGTATGTCCTTTGAGATGGCGGCAGCGGAGGGATTTTTGCGGTTTATCATGTTCCTGCATTACCCGCCCACCAGCATCGGGGAGATGGAGAGCGGCTTCACGCGGATGGCGGAGGAGTACGGGGCAGAGCAGGTGGTCTACTCCCACTGCCACGGCCAGGCCCGGTATCAGGACAGTCTTATGGGCGAGGTGGAGGGCGTGGAGTACCGCCTGGTCTCCTCCGATTACCTGAAATTCCGGCCGGAGCGGATTCTGGATTGACGGTGCGGCACGGTTGACAATAGCGGGAAATATTTTTATAATGAAACAAAGAATGAGAGAGGGGTGAACACAGTGTTATTTGGAAAATTTTGTATTGTATCCGGCTCTGCACAATTCAATCAGACAGAACATTGTGTGGAGCCCGACCGGATTGAGATGTTTTTTGAGAGGCGGGGCTGTTTAAACCGGAGTTAACGGATTTAAGAGCCTTATTTGTGTTGCCGTTCAGATAATCGAAAAGGGTTGGATCAAAGGCCGCGGACAGTGTTTTGTCTGCGGTTTTTTTGCTCCCCGCAATGAGGCGCCTGCGCCCCATTGCGCCGAATCATACTCTGAAAGGATTATTTGAAATGGAACATAGAAATCAGGATTTAACGTCGGGAAATGTTCCCGGGAAGCTGCTGCGTTTTGCGCTGCCGCTGTTTGGGGCGAATCTGCTGCAATCGCTTTACAGCATCGCCGATATGGTTGTGGTGGGGCGTTTTGTGGGAAAGACCGGCCTTGCCGCGATCAGCAATGCCTCCATGATCGGCTTTATCATCAATTCCATCTGCATCGGCCTGACCATGGGCGGAACGGTTTTGGCGGCCCAATACAAGGGGGCCGGTGACGAGCAGGGGCAGAGGGAGACGGTGGGGACTCTGTTCAGCGTGTCCTTTATCGCGGCAATTCTTGTCACGGCCGCCGGTCTGCTCCTCTATGAGCCGGTGTTTGCGCTCCTCCGCGTGCCCGCGGAGGCCATGGAGGACGCCTGCGGGTACATGCGGATTCTCTGCGCCGGGACCGTGTTTGTGTTCGGTTACAATGCGGTCTGCGCCCTGATGAAGGGGCTGGGGGACTCGAAAAGCCCGCTGTATTTTGTGGCGGTGGCCGCGGCGGTCAATATCTGTCTCGACCTGCTGCTGGTGGGACCTCTGAGGATGGGGACAGAGGGCGCCGCATACGCTACTATTTTTTCCCAGGGGGTATCCCTGGTCATATCCGTCGTCTATCTGAGGCGGAAAGAGTTCCTGTTCGACTTTAAACTGAAAAGCTTCGCTGTCCGAAAAGAAAAGCTGGCTGTCATTTTAAAGGTGGGACTGCCCACCGCGGTCCAGATGGCGGTGGTGAACATTTCCTACCTGCTCATCACGGGGATGTTAAATACATTCGGCGTCTCAGTGGCCGCGGCCTCCGGCATCGGGCTGAAGATCAACACTATGGCAGGGATGCCCTGCTGGGCCATCGGGCAGGCGATCACCACCATGGCGGGGCAGAATATGGGCGCTCAGAATGTGGACCGGGTGAAGAAAACCGCAAAGAGCGGCCTGATTTTGAACCTGGCCGTGACATTCGCGGCGGTGGCCGCGGTTCAGATCGGTTCCGAACATTTGATCATGCTGTTCGATCCGTCCAGCGCGGATGTGGTCAGGGACGGGGTGCTTTACCTTCGGATCTGCTGCAGCGTAAACAGTCTGGTCTATGCCGTCATGTACACCTTCGATTCTTTTGCCATCGGCGTCGGGTCCGCCAATATCGCCATGTGCAACGCGTTTTTAGACGCCATGATCCTGCGCCTCCCGGTGTGCTGGCTGCTGGCATTTCCCCTTCAGATGGGATTTGCCGGGGTGTATATCGGCCAGGCCGTGTCGCCGGTTCTGCCCGCGGTTGTGGGGGCCGTTTATTTCCTGCGCGGGAAATGGACGGCTAAAAAGCTGATCGGCGGCGCTCCGGGGAAGAAGTGAGGGGAAATGGATCAAGTCTGTAAGGATTTCCTTGAGGCCGCCCCCGCAACATGATAGAATAGAGGTATATTCTAAAGGTTAAGGAGGGGGACATATGGCAAAGGATCGCATTGAGAGCAAGTATTTCTGCGTGTCGCCGGGGATCGAGCTGCACTATCTGGAGAAGGGGGAGGGAAGGCCGCTGGTGTTCATTCCGGGGCTGACCTTTTCGGGGGAAATTTTTAAGGCCCAGCTGGAGTATTTTTCCGGTAATTACCGGGTGATCGCCATCGACCCGCGGGGGCAGGGCCTGTCGGCCAAGACGGTGGACGGCAACGATTATATGACCCACGGGCGGGATCTGGCCTCGCTGATAGACGGCCTTGGGTTAGACGGAGCCGTGTTAGTGGGCTGGAGCACGGGAAATCTGGAGGTGTGGAGCTACATCCGCCAGTTTGGGAAGGAGAAGCTGAGGGGCGCGGTGACCATCGACATGTCTCCGCTGCCCCTGTCCGCTGATCCCACATGGTGGACCGAGGGGACCATGGAGGAGCTGTCCGAGGTGGCGACCCAGTACCTGACAAGCCCCGAGGATTCCAGAGCGTTTTTCAGCGATTACGCCACCGGCGTGATGATTCAGCATGAGATGGAACCCGCGGAGCTGGAATATCTGCTGGATATCTCCGGGCGGACGCCTTACTGGGTCTGCAAAGCCCTGTTCTGCGACGCCATCTTTTCCAATTTCCTGGAAACCGCCAGGGAGGTGGGCGCTGGTATGCCCAGTCTGATGTTCATCGCGGAGCACTGGGCCGATGTGGCAAGGCCCTTTGTGGAACAGCAGCTGTCCGGCTATGAGATTCAGGTCATGGGCGGCCATCTGATGTTCTATGAGTACCCGGAGAGATGGAACGGACTGCTGGAGGAATTTTTGAACCGGCTGCCGTAGGGGAACTGTGATGCCATCGTGGAACTGTAAAAAGGAGTCCGGCGCGATTTATTTCAGCGCTGGGCTCCTTTTCCGAATCAAAGGGACTGCTGGCGCAGCCTGCGGTCCATTGCCGTGATACGCCAATGGGGCGTACGTCTGAGATGTGAATATTTTTCGCAGGGCGGGCCGCATTTACTGCGTATCGGCCTCGCGTTTTCTGACCAGCTCGATGGCTTCCTTGCCGGTCAGGTGTTCGATGACAAACTCCAGCATGCAGAGGGCGCGGTACTCTTTGTCGATCTCCTCCATACGGCCCTTCTCGTCGTCCGGCGTGTACTTGGCGGCCAGACACTCGATGGCGCTGCGCTTTTCGGCGTCGTCCTCAATCACCCGGATTCTGCCGAAGGCGATGGCGCTTCGGAAATAGGTGGTGTATTCGCCGGGAACCACGTTGTCCTGGCCGGTCACGCAGAAGGAGGCCTTGTCGCAGCTGCGGATGGCGTCGATCTTGTGTCCCGCCTTTGCACAGTGAAAATAAATCTTTCCGTCGTTGTAGACGTAGCTCATGGGCACTGCGTAGGGGTAGCCGCCGTCGCCGGACAGGGCCAGCACGCCGGAGGTGCCGTTCTCCAGAATCTCCAGGGCCTGTTCCTGGGGCAGCAGCTGGCGTTTTCTTCTCATTTCTCTGAACATGTGGAATTCTCCTTTTAAATCATAATGAATGCCTGTTATCTTCCTGCCCGTCGGCAGTCTGAAACATGAATTTGTAATGAGTTTAGCACAAACGGAGCAGTGCGTCAATTTTGTTACTGATTTTGTACCCGCCTCCGCCGCCTTCGGAAACACTGTCCTTTTCCGCAAAAAAATGTTATAGTAATCTGAGAAAATTGAAGCTGGTGATGGAGAAGAAGGGGAACGTCCGCCTGGAGAGCAGCGAGTGAAACAAGCGGCTGGCCATCTCCGAGTTCTTTTTCGACAATGAAAAGCACTTCGGCAAGAAGGAGAACGTGTTACGGGACGGCTTAAACCGCCAGGAGGTGGAGGGAATTAGAATCATTTTGCGGCTGGTCTGCCGGGAGTTTTCCATCGTGCTGTTGGACGTCTCCCTGTCCAACCTGGTGATCCGCGTGTTTATCGCTTTGACCCGGTACCGGTTTTACAGCTTTATCGAGGCCGACAAGGCCCTCCAGGCGGAATACCGTGACGCGGTGGAGTACACCGCAGCCAAGCGGCTGACCGAGGCCATGGAGGAGGCCTACGACTTTGTGATCCCGGACGACGAGGTGATCTATTACGCCATGCATCTTCGGATCAAGCAGAATTGGGATGAAATTCCGCTGACGTCCGGATCAGAATTTTCACATGCAGCGATTCTGGCCAGGGCCTTCGGCGCGCCGATGATGGTGCAGACCGGAATTCCAGTTGATGAGCTCGCCGGAAAGCGGTTTAAGGGGAGCGTGGAGGCCGGTGAGGAAGGTAGATTGGGACGGGTTATATTGGAAGTTTTGTGATCCTGGGATGAGATCAGGACAGATAAAAAGAATACTGTATACAAGATAAGACGCCGGAAACCGCTTGTGACTTCCGGCGTCTTATCTTCGGTCCATTGCTGCTGGCGTCAACTGCGATACGATCCGCAACGGCTGTGAGATGCTGGGGATGCAGATGGAAGACGTGATCCGGGAAACGATTGCGGGGATGAGAGAGGAGGCGGGGCCGCGGATTTCAGTTTTTGAAAATCCAGTGCTCCGCCACGCTTCCGTCCATCAGCGCCACCTTCAAAACCAGCCCCCCGGCTTCCATATCCAGAGAAAAACGGTCTCCAGAAACGGGCTGGTCGAACGCTTCTTCCCGGCGCTTTTTCTCTGCATCGATGGTGAAACGGTAACCATCCCGCGACTTAAAGATCATGAACCAGGCGTATTTCCCGTCCGGCATTTTCACGGAGTAGCCTTCGTCAAAGGGCAGGCTCACCGTCTCTCCGCCGGCCAGGCGCTTGCCCAGGATTTCACCGTAGTTTTCCGTCAGATGCAGCATGTCGAAGCTCCCGGAACAGGTGTCGTAATAGCGGCTTTCTGCGGTGAAGGTATCTCCGGTGAGACCGGATTTCAGGGTGTAGACGGCGTTGCAGGAGTCGATGACCTCTTTTTCTACCAGCTCCAGGGTCTCCCCGTACATGTCCTCGTAGTGGGGGATGATATATCCCTCGTTGTAAACCTTGGAGCCCGGGTCGTGGTGGAAATAGTAGCCGGGACCGTTGACGAACAGACTGTCCAGGTTCCAGGCGGCCAGGCTGATGAGCAGCAGAAGCCCGGGCACCCACATCAGTTTCAAACCGCCCTTTTTTCTGCGCACGACGAACACAACGGCCAGCACAATGGCCGCTATCGGAAAAATGACCATGGCCGCAAGGCCCAGAAAGAAAAGGGCCAGTACCAGAATTGCAAGCAGGATTTCAGGAATTGTCATGCCGGATCACCTCCAAAAGATTATAAAATCAGGCCGTTTTCCAAAAAGGAAGCGATCTCCTCATGGTTTTCGTTGATCAGCCATTGGTATTTTTGGATGCCATGTAGAAGTCGCCCAGCCCGCTGCTTTCTCATGTACATAGAGAATGTCATTACTTTGCGCACCGTCTATTTCTTAGAATTGAACTGATAGGGCCTTACATCCTTTTGATTATACCAGACAATCTGGCAAAATCATAGCAGGTACTGCGCACCGTTTTATTCAAGCGGCCTCATTTCTTATTGCAAATACCAGGCACCCAATGCTAAAATAAAACAAAATGCGGTCCGGCCCGTTGAGGCCAACGCCGCCGCAGCGCGAGGGAGGGCAAACATATGAAGATTTTGGTGATCAACAGCGGCAGCTCGTCGTTAAAATTCCAGGTGGTGGACCCGGAAAACGAGAAGGCTCTGGCAAAGGGCGTTTGCGAGCGGATCGGAATCGACGGGATTTTTAATTACCGGACGGACGGGGGAATTTCCCTGAAGGAGCCGGTGGCAATGCCGGACCACAAGGCTGCGGTGGGAGTGTTGTTAAGGATGCTGGTGGACCCGGAGCGCGGCGTGCTGAAGGATTTTTCGGAGATCGACGTGGTGGGACACCGGCTGGTCCACGGGGGCGAGAAATTTACCGGTTCCGTGGTTATCACCGAGGAGGTGATCCAGGCTATGACCGAGTGCAACGACCTGGCGCCCCTGCACAACCCGGCTAATCTGGTGGGCGTGGCGGCATGCCGGGAGCTGATGCCGGACATTCTGATGGTGGGGGTGTTCGACACCGCGTTCAACCAGACCATGGAGCCAAAGGCATTTCTCTACGGCCTTCCCTATCGTTTTTATGAGAAACTGAAAATACGCCGTTACGGCTTCCACGGCATCAGCCACAAATACGTGTCCCGCCGGGCGGCGGAGTTCATGGGCCAGGATTACAGGCGCGTAAAGACCATCGTCTGCCATCTGGGCAACGGCGCCAGCATCTGCGCGGTGAAATACGGCCAGGTGGTGGACAACTCCATGGGCTTCACGCCTTTGGAGGGCCTGGTGATGGGCACCCGCTGTGGGGACGTGGACGCCGGAGCGCTGGAATACCTGGCGAAGAAGGAAAATCTGGATTTCCAGCAGATCATGACCATTTTGAATCAGGAGTCGGGGGTGCTGGGAATTTCCAGCAATTTTTCCAGCGATTTTAGGGAGCTGAAGGATGCGGAGATCAAATACAATGACAAGGCGGCCCTGGCCCGGGAGATTTTCGTGTACCGGGTGGCCAAATATATCGGCAGCTACGCGGCGGCCATGAACGGGGTGGACAACATCGTGTTCACCGCCGGGGTAGGGGAGAATGACTCTGATATCCGGGAACAGATTTGCGAGTATCTGGAATTTCTGGGCATCGCCATCGACGAGGTGAAGAACCGGGAACAGGGGGAGGCGGTGCGTATCTCCGACGGCGCTTCCAGGGTCAACGTGCTGGTGGTCAAGACCAACGAGGAACTGGAGATCGCAAGGGAGGCTGCCGCGGTGGCCGCCCAGGTTAAGGAAAACAGGGAGACAAAGGCGAAAGGGGCAGCTCATCATGCAGAATGAGACGGAAGCCAGGGCCGGGGAGCGGGAGGTAGACCGGGTTGGGAGCGGGATGGAATATACCCCGGAGATGATGAACCGGATTTATGAGGCGGTGCTGAACCAGGTGGAGGAGGCGGTGGTGATCTCGGACGACGAGAACAAGGTGATCTTCATCAACCGGGCGGCCGAGGTGATCGAGGGCGTGGACGCGAAGAAGTCCCTGCACAAGAGCATGGAGGAGCTTTACTGTCCCACGGAGAACACGCCGAAACACAGCCGCCACGCCATTGTGCTGAACACGGGGATCGCGGCCAACGAATATTTCAACCAGTATGTGGTGAAGGAGAGCCACAAGGTTTTAAACGTTATTGAGCGGATGTTTCCGGTGAATTACAAAAACCGCACCGTGGCCGTGTACTCCCTGATCAAGAACCTGCCTGTGATGAAAAAGACCATGGAGCAGAGCCTGGAGCTGTACACCCATTTTGAGGAGGAGAAGCCGCGCAACGGCACCAAGTACACCTTCAGCAGCATTCTGGGCAACGATATCAACTTCGTGGAGGCCATTTCCAACGCCAAGCACGTGGCCCAGAACCAGACCAACGTGCTGATTTACGGGGAGACGGGCACGGGCAAAGAGCTGTTCGCCCAAAGCATTCACAACTACAGCGTGTTTCAGAACGGGCCGTTTATCTCCGTGAACTGCGCCGCAATCCCGGCCACTCTGCTGGAGAGCATGTTTTTCGGCACGGTGAAGGGGTCCTACACCGGGGCCAACAACATGGCCGGGCTGTTCGAGCAGGCGGAGAACGGCACCCTGTTTCTGGATGAGATCAACAGCATGGACATCGCGCTCCAGGCCAAGCTTTTAAAGGTGATTGAGAACAAGACCGTCCGGCGCATCGGCTCGGAGAAGGAGCTGGCTATCAACTGCCGCATCCTCTGCGCCCTCAACGAGGACCCGCTGGAGTGCATCGAGAACGGCAAGCTGCGGCGGGACCTGTATTACCGCCTGTCCTCCTGCATTTTACACATCCCGCCCCTGCGCAGCCGCAAGAGCGACATTCCGCTCTTGTGCGGCTGCTTTATCACCCGCTTCAACCGGGAGTACGGCCAGCACATCCGGCGGATTGACTCCGGGCTGATGGAGCGCTTTCTCCGCTACCAGTGGCCGGGAAATGTGCGGGAGCTCCAGCATGTGGTCGAGAGCGCCTATTCTGTTTCCGAACAGAATCTGGATGTGCTCCGCCTGGAACATATCTCGCCTTATTACCGCAGTTTCTTCGCGGAGCCGGGGGCGGCGGGGGCAGCGGCCCCCGTGGCGGCGGGTACGGCTGGTACAGCGGAGCCGGGGCCCACGGGATCAGCGGTTCCCGTGGCGGCAGGTACGGCTGGTACGGCGGGGCCGGGTGCAGCGGGTGCAGCGGGGGCCGCAGCGGCTCCCATAGCGGCGGGTACGGTGGATGCAGCAGCTTCCATGGCGGCGGCCCCGGCCGCTTCGCAGCCTTTGGATTCTCCGATTTCCTCAGCCGCAGGCTCTACGGATCCCATGGATTTCCCAACAACCATTCCGGCCGTTCTGGGGGATTTCCGCGCCCTGCCGGGAGAACCGACCGCCCATCGGCCCGGCGGTTTCCCAGGCAGCCCCGGCCAATCACCGGAGCTCCCGCCCATCCCCCTAAAGGAGGCCATGGACGCCTACGAGAAATCCATCCTCGCCGCTACATTGGCGCGCCTGGGCGGAAATGTGTCCGCGGCGGCCAGAGAGCTTATGATCACCCGGCAGGCCTTGCAGCATAAAATCAAAAAGTACGGACTTTGATTGCATAGTGACAATTTTTTTGGCAGTGTAAAATAATTTGGCGCCAAAAAAATTGTCACTTTTTGCGCGCGGAGATTTGGAAAATCGGTAAAACCTTCTGTTTAGGCGTATTTGAATTTTTGGCATGATATTTGCTTGTTATATAAGCGTACATGTACAATACAAAAATTTATACGCAACAGATGGAAGGAGTCAAGTATGAAAAAAAGTTTTAAGCAATGGGCTACGCTGATCGCAATCTGCATGGCGGGGGGTACCATATTCAAGCTGGCCTATTTGCGCGATGTGTTCTATGTAGCGATGCAGGAGGCATTCGGTTTCACCAACACCCAGTTCGGCCTGATGATGACGGCCTTTGCGGTGACCCAGTTTATCGCGTACCTGCCGGGCGGATGGATCACGGACCTTGTCCCCGTAAAATATCTGATACCGGTATCCCTGATTTCCACCGGCCTGTGCGGCTTCTGGCTGGCCGCTTATCCGCCGTTTACCAGCGTGCTGATCATACAGGCGGTCATGGGAATCACCATAACGCTATTGTTCTGGGAAGCCATGATCAAGGGCACCCGTATGATCGGAACCGCTGAGGAACAGGGGCGGATGTTCGGACTGCTGGAAGGCGGCCGCGGACTGTTCGCCACCATCATTTCCTTCGCAGCGCTGTGGATGTTCACCAACTTCGGCGAGGGCAGAATGGGCCTGCGCGCCACCATGATTTTCTATGCCATCGCGTTGTGCGGCCTGGGCGTCGTCTGCTTTTTCCTGATCGAGAAAAATGACGTGGAGGGCAAGGTAAACGCCAAGGAGGCTCTGGATGGACTGGTGCACGTGGCCAAGCTTCCCAGAGTGTGGGTTGCGGGCGGAATCGTATTCTTCGGGTATTCCTTCTACAACGGCCTGAGCTATTTTTCATCCTATCTGACCGAGATTTGCGGCATGTCCGTCAGCATGGGCGTTGCGGTAAACATCGTCCGCCAGTACCTGATCGCCTTTATCGCGGCTCCGATCGGCGGTATGATCGCCGACAAGATGGGATCCTCCATCAACTATTTAAAGATCGCCCTGACCCTGGGCACGATCCTGACCGGAATTTACCTGGTGATCCCCACAACCATGGGAATCGTGGTGGTAGTGGGACTTATGCTGGTGCTGGCGGCGGTTATGATGACCATCCGCGGAACCTATTACGCCACCACCGACGAGATCCAGATCCCCATCGTGATGTCCGGCGCGGCCGCGGGTATTCTTTCCATCGTGGGAAATACCCCCGACCTGTTCATTTTCACCCTGTACGGCTACTTTATGGACGCGTATCCGGGCATCCAGGGCTACCGCTATATTTTCATCGCCATGATGGTATTCGCGGTGCTTGGAGTGGGCTGCTGTTTCCTGCTGGCCCACATGAAAAAGAAAATTAAATAAAACTGAAAATAGATTATAGAAAGAGAAGGTAAATAACATGAGCTGTGTACATAATTTTGACGAACCAATCAACCGCGTCAACACCGATTCCTTCAAGTGGGACTACGAGGGCGAGAGCGGGAAATACATTCCCCTGGGCGTTGCGGACACCGATTTCAAAGCGCCCCGGGAAGTGATCGACGCGGTGCGCGAGCGGGTGGACTTCGGCGTGTTCGCCTACGGCTACCTGCCCCAGCGCCGTTTTGCGGACGCGGTCTGCGGCTGGTATCGGAAGCGCTACGGCATCGCCCTGGAGCCGGAGGCGGTCCGTCACTCCCAGGGCCTGATGACCGGCGCGCTCTGGATGATTTTAAACGCTTACACCCGGCCTGGCGACAAGATCCTCCTGCAGCCCCCGGTTTACAACACCTTCAACGTGGTCATTCAGGGCGCGGGCCGTTTTGTGGAGACCAACGACCTGATCTTGAAGGACGGGCGATATGAGATTGATTTTGAAGATTTGGAGAAGAAAACCTCCGATCCCCGGGTGCGCATCCTGCTGGTGTGTAACCCCGCAAACCCCGTGGGACGCGTGTGGACCAGGGACGAGCTTATGCGCATGTACGAGATTTGTAAGAAGAACAACACCCTGATCGTCAGCGATGAGATTCACGGCGATATCGTGTACGCGCCCCACAGACACATCCCCTATTTTTCCTTGTCGGAGGAGATCGGGGACAACGTGATCGTCATGGGCTCCCCCAGCAAGACCTTCAATCTGGCCTGCTTCTACTCCGCCTACGTGGTGATCAAAAACAAGGCGCTCAGAGATCAGTATAACGTGGTGTACGACGACTATCATTTCGACTACAACTACGTGGGCATCGAGGCCCTGATCACGGCGTACAACGAGTGCGAATACTATGTGGACCAGCAGAACGAGTATTTCAGGAACAATATTGAACTGGTGAAATCCTTTATCGCAAAGAACATGCCTGAGGTGAAGGTGATCGAGCCGGAGGCCAGCTACCTTCTGTGGATCGATTTCAGGGCCTGGAACCTGACGCCCTTTGAGCTGGTGCACCTGTTCCAGGACGCGGGCGTGAAGCTGAACAACGGGGCCAACTACGGGAAGCCCGGTATGGGATTTATCCGCCTGAACGTCGCCACCCAGACCGCGGTTCTGGAGAAGGCGCTGGAGTGCATGAAGAAAGCCAGCGAAAAGCGGCCTAAATAAGAGCCGTCCACAGATACAAAATACGTGACAGCCACCGGGCGGGACAATGGGAGCCTGCCCGGCGGAAAAGGAGAAGGGTAATGGTAGATCGAGATATTAAGATTTCCGAGGCGGAGGAGCAGGCACAGAGCGATAAGCTCCTGTCAAAGAATTTCAAGTATCCGGTGTCGATCGGATACGCTGCACTGGTAACGGGATGCGTGTTCGGATTTGTGGCGTTCGGCCTGATTTTTTTCGAGGCCCCGCTGGAACTGATGTTTTTACTTTCCTGGATCGTGGTGGTTCCGCTGCTCATGCGTCTGGGTTACAAATACGGGGAATTGCAGGATATGGCCTGGGATATGGCCGTGGCATCCTTTGAGCCCAATGTGGTGCTCATCGTGATCGGAGCCATGATCGCGGTGTGGATCGCCAGCGGAACCATCCCCATGATCATCTATCTGGGGCTCAAGTTCATTTCCCCGAAAATATTCCTGTTGTCGGCGCTGATTCTGGCGTCCTTCACCTCCCTGGCCACCGGCACCTCCTGGGGAACCCTGGGGACCGTGGGCCTGGCGCTGATCGGGATTGGAAATGCCATGGGTATTCCATCGCCCATGACGGCGGGCGCTATCATCTGCGGCGCATACTTTGGGGATAAAATGTCTCCATTGTCGGACAGCACCATTTTGGCTGCGTCGGTGTCGGGAACGGACGTGATGACCCACGTGAAGCACATGCTCTGGACCACGGTGCCGGCCTACGCCATCACGGCGGTACTGTTCGTGATTCTGGGCCTGCGCAACATTTCCGGGGTCTATGACACCAGCACCGCGAACCAGATCATGGCCACATTTACCCAGTTTTACAATTTTACCTGGCTGGAGTTTCTGCCCATCGGAATCGTGCTGATTCTGCTGGTGAAAAATACGCCGAGCATTATCGCGCTGTTGATCGGAACCATTTCCGGCATGTTCGTGGCGGTGTTTCACCAGCAGGTGGCGCTTAAAACGCTGCTGGATTTTATGGTAAACGGCTTTGTGATCAGCACGGGAAGCGAGTTTGTGGACATCCTGCTGAACCGGGGCGGTATTATGAGCATGATGAGCGCATTTCTGGCGATTTTCCTGGCGCTCTGTATCTCGGGAATGCTGGACAAGACGGGCGTGCTCAGCGTGCTGGTGAATCCGCTGATCAAAAAATGCGGCAATTCCACCTTCAAAATCATCGCCTGCACGGCGGCGCTCACCTACGTGACCAACGCCATCGGCTCCTCCATGCTGTTCGCCTCCATCGTGACCGCGACTTTGATGAAGGACATTTTTGTGGCGAACCGGATCGCGCCGGAGAACCTTTCCCGGACGCTGGAGGACGCGGGCACCTTCGGGGCTGTGCTGATTCCATGGAATTCCAACGCCATCTATGCGTCCCAGATGCTGGGCGTGTCTCCGCTTGCGTTTATACCGTACTGTTTTTTGAATTATATCACGCCGGTCATCGATTTGATTTACGCAAAGACGGGATTTACGGTTAAAAAAATAGAGGGCAAATAGGGCTCTGGGCAGAGGTGGATTCAGATGAAGCGTTTGATTAACACCGCGGCCGCTCCAGAGGCCATCGGGCCATACGCCCAGAGCTGGAATACAGAGAAAATGCCGGAGGCGTTCATCGCGTAGGAGATGCCGGTATAAATAGAAATAGTAATTATTATTAATTTTGTGACCAAGTTACAGAACATTTTGTCTGCTTCTGCTATACTTCTCCCATAAGCAACTGATGGAGCGGTACATTTTGCATGAAGGAGGTCACAAGGTGAAAAAGTATGTCTGTTCGATTTGCGGATATGTCTACGATGAGGCGGCGGGAATACCGGCGGCGGGAATCGGGCCGGGAACCCGGTGGGAGGATTTGCCGGAGGGATGGGTCTGTCCGCTCTGCGGCGCTTCCAAAGATCTGTTCAATCCGGTGGAGCCGCAAAAAAGGCCGGAAAATGGGACTGTGAAGGCGGCGGGGCCGGAAACGGTGAGAGAACGGGACGGCGGAGAAGAGGCGCGTGGGCCGGAGGATGGCAGCGGGGACGAGGAGCTGCGGGAGCTCTCCGCCGGGGAGCTGTCGGCGCTGTGTTCCAATCTGGCCAGGGGCTGTGAGAAGCAGTACCGGGCGGAGGAGTCAGCGTTGTTCACGCAGCTGGCGGATTACTTCAAGGCAAAGACGCCCGTGCCTGAGAGCGCGGAGCTCTCCGGACTTTTAGAGCGGGTCGGCCGGGATTTAAACGTGGGCTTTCCACAGGCTGAGGCCGCGGCAAAGGAAAATGGGGACCGGGGCGCGCAGCGGGCGCTGGTGTGGAGCGGGAAGGTCACAAGGATTCTGGATGCCCTTTTGAAGCGCTGGGAGAAAGAGGGGGAAGCCATGCTGGAGCACACCAATCTCTATGTGTGCGATATCTGCGGCTTCGTCTATGTAGGCGACAATCCGCCGGAGCTCTGCCCTGTGTGTAAGGTTCCGGGCTGGAAGTTCAGTCAGATCGAAAGGAGGGCATAAAATGATGAAGAAATTTGCCATGCGCAACCTGCGCCTTTGTACCAAGGACTGCCTGTGCCTGTATGTCTGCCCCACAGGGGCTGCGGACACGGAGAACAGCATCATTGACCGTGAGAAATGCATCGGCTGCGGCGCCTGCGCCGAGTCCTGTCCCTCCAAGGCGATCTCCATGGTTCCGGTGGATATGCCGCCTCAGCAGCCCAAGGAAGCCGCGGTTTTAAACAAACTGAACGCGCTTTCCGGCAGCAAGACGGCCCAGGAGGCCGTAGCCCGGGAACTGGGACAATCCACCCACAACCCGGCGCTGGACCAGTTGGCCCGGGCTCTGGAGAAATCCAACCGGCTGATGGCCGAGGACATTCTGCGGGAGGCGGGATACATGCTGCCTCAGAGCGGAAACGCCAACCGTTTCCTGCGGTCTATGCTGAATCACCCGGACTACGCCGATGTTCCCGTGGAGGCAGTCAAACGCCTGCTGGAGCTGCTGCCCGCCAACGAGGAGGAGCCGGAGACAGAGTCCTCCAGGGACGGGGAGCCTGAGGCCCGGCCGGAGCGCTGGCGCTGTACGGTGTGTGGTTACATACACGAAGGGCCGCTACCTGAGGATTTTACCTGCCCGAGATGCAAACAGCCGGCGTCCGTGTTTGAGCGGATTCCGGAAGATGAGGCGTAGATAAAAACGTTGACGGTTGAGCGGGATCGTATGGATGGGAGGGGGCGTTGCGCAATGCGGCGGCCCCTTCCAATCTGTACACCCCACCCGGTATCGATATTTCGACAGAAGTTCCATCCATGGATCGGAAAAAGCGATTGACAATCAGGTTAATCAATGCTAACCTGAAAACAGAACCGGGAGAGCCGGCCAATAAAATCCCCTGCCGCTTTTTTTATCGGCAGAGGTTAGCTTTTCCTAACGAAACCGGGCCGCCGTCTGCCAATCCATTCCGGCCAGCAATCCGCAAGTTTTATCCGGAAATACATTGCCGCTGTCACACGGCGCCTATATGTGAAAAGGAGGATCTCAATGTCAACTGCGATTCTGTGTTTACTGCTCATTATCATGATTGTGTTCGGACTGAGGAGCTATTTAAAGCGCCTCACCTCCGGCTGCTGCGGCGTTTCCGCCCGGCCGGGGGTAAAGCTCAAACGGGTGAAGGACCGGGACAAGTCCCACTACCCTTACCGGGTGTTGCTGAAAGTGGATGGAATGTCCTGCGGCAGCTGCGCGGCCCGGGTGGAGAACGCCTTAAATGCACTGGAGGGCGTGTGGGCCCAGGTGGATTTGGGGGAAGAGCAGGCCGATGTGCGCATGAAACAGGAGTACGGCGAGCAGGAGTTAAAGGCGGCGGTGAAAACCGCGGGGTACACGGTTTACCGGGTGGAAAAGACGGTGTAGGCTGGGCACACGATCCATGTGCCCAGCCGTTTCTTTGGTTATGCGGTATTGGAATTCAGTCTCAGGAGGGGAATTGTTCCCCCAGCTTTTCCAGCAGCTCCCTGGCCTCGTCCCCCTGTTTGGTGATGAAGTCGGCCTCCGGCACCTCGATGTCGTGGATCAGCATGTTGCGGCTCTTGCGCAGGGAAACGATACGGTTTAGGCAGTCCTTGTCCAGCACGTTCATCCGGTTCAAGGTGTTGATGTTGAAGGCGCCCCGCAGCTTCTGGGAATTCCGGTTGGAGATGCGGTTGAGCATGCGCTCCAAAGGCACCCACTGGCTGAAGAAATAGCTGGCGGCCTGGCGGCTGTCCTCGCCTCCGCCCTCCCGGCCGTCCCGCAGTTCCTGGTAAATGGCGTAGCGCTTTTCATTTCCCGTGATGATCTGATCGACGATCTGCTGGGAAATGTTGCGGCGGTCTTTCTCAAATTTCACGGATTTGAGGACGGGCTGGATCTCCTTGACCGTGTTCATCTTGAGGCGGCTGATCAGGCGGAACAGCAGCTCGATGTTCCCCATGCGCAGCTCGATGTCCTCGGGTCGGAAATTGTTGCTCAGATAATTGTACAGGTAGGAGGCCAGCTCATACTGGCTGGAAAAGGCGGCGTTTTTGTTGCGCACCCGTTCGTTGCCTGCGCTCTGAAGGCGTTCCAGGGCGATCTCTCCGGCCAGCACCAGGCCGTTCAGCTCGTCCAGGATCGCCAGCTCCTCGTCGGAGAGAGTACCCTGAAGGGGCTTGTACACCAGGTCGTGCTCCACCTCGGACCAGGCGTGCATGAGAACGGAAGCCACCTGAATCTCGATGCGCGCCTCGGCGTACTTTTTCTGGGAGGGTTCAAGGGAGTCCTCCCGCATGCGGGCGCGATAGTGGTTGGCCCAGTAACCGGAAAAGCGTTTGTTGTAGGTGGGCGGCTTGGACTGCTCCGGGAACTGTTTGGTCTCCAGGATCGTGAACAGGTCGCAGACCAGACTGTCCGTCTTGTCGCGGTCGCCCGGGAAATACAGGGACACGCGGACACCGGAGAGGTCGGCGATATCCTCATATATCTCACGCATATTTTTATAGGGCACGGCTCTTCTGGAATTCCGGATCAGAACCTTGCTTTTGAGGCGGCCGGGCGCCTTGGGCCGGGAGGTCACCATGGCCCGGATACCGGCGGACTGAAGGGAAGCCTCCAGCTGTTTCGCCGCAAGCCGTCCCGCTGCCTCATAAAAATTCAGTTTTCGTTTATAATTTTCAATAAATTGATTGATTAAATCCATGGCTATTCCCCGTCAATATTGTTATTTAAGTCTGTCTCTGTTTTCTCAGAGATGCGTTTCCTTGATTATACCTTGTCGTCAGCCGCAGGCTGTCGATAAGAGATACGTTTCCTTGATTATACCTTGTCGTCAGCCGTAGGCTGTCGATAAGAGATACGTTTCCTTGATTATACCTTGTCGTCAGCCGCAGGCTGTCGATAAGAGATGCGTTTCCTTGATTATACCTTGTCGTCAGCCGTAGGCTGTCGATAAGAGATACGTTTCCTTGATTATAACGCATTTTTGCCCGCCCGTCATCCGCAGAATCCATAAGATTTTCGAAAGAGGGAAATTTTTCCTTCCCTTTGAGCTGTGGGACATTTATAATAGAGACAGAACAGCCGACGGTGAGCGGCGGGAATTTGGGAAAATTCCGCCGGCAGCGGCTGGGCGGAGCGAAAGGGGGAAGCGGGATGAAGCGGATGATTCGCAGACGGCTGTGTATGGTGATTCTGACCGCCATGCTGCTGACCCTGTTCCTAAATTATTTTGTGCAGATTCAGAGCGCCCGGAGGGGAATGCATGAGGAAGCGCTGGACAATTTTAAGCAGATTGAGCGGATTCTGGACCAGAACGAGCAGGATACGGCCAGGGCCAGGCAGGAGTTGAAGCAGGACTGCTTTATAAGGGCCAAGGCGGCGGCCTACATTTTACAGAGCCACCCGGAGGTGATCCCGGATCAGGCGGAGATGAAGAAGATCGCCGGCCTGCTGCAGGTGGACGAACTGCACCTCTTTGACACCCAGGGTAATCTGTACGCGGGTTCCGAGCCAAAGTATTATGGCTACAATTTCAATTCCGGCGAGCAGATGCGCTTTTTCCTGCCCATGCTGACGGACCGCAGCCTGGAGCTGTGCCAGGATATCACGCCCAACACCGCGGAGAGCAAGCTCATGCAGTACGCGGCGGTTTGGAGGCCGGACGGGCAGGGGATCGTGCAGATCGGCCTGGAGCCCACCCGCGTGCTGGAGGCCATGAAGAAGAACGAGCTGTCCTACATTTTCTCTTTGGTGACAGTGGAGAACGGGTCTGTGATTTTTGCCGTGGACCCGGAGAATTTTCGGATTCTGGGAGCCACCCAGGATGCGCTTGTGGGAAAAGAATTAGAGGATGTGGGTCTTGGACCGGAACAGGTTCTGAGCAGCCGAAAGGGATTGCGGGCGGAGCTTGACGGGGTGGACAGCTACTGCGTGTTCGCGCCGTCCGGCTCGGTGATTTTGGGGATGGCGCGGAGCAGCGTTTCGCTGTACCGCGGGGTAAACCGGAGTACCGCCCTGGTGGCACTGTATCTGGTGCTGGTGGCGCTGCTGATGATCGTCTCCATCTCCAACTACATTGACCGATACATTGTGGACGGGATTTCCTCCATCAACCGGAAGCTGACGGAGATCACCGTCGGCAATCTGGAAACCACGGTGGAGGAGGACAGCACGCCGGAGTTCTCGGAGCTCAGCGGGCGCATCAATCTGATGGTGCGCAGTATTCGGGACAATACCAACAAGCTGTCGCAGATTCTGGACGTGGCCCAGGTGCCCATCGGAGTTTATGAATACAACCAGAGGATGAGGCGGGTGATGGTCACCAGCAGGGTGGCCGGAATCCTGGGGCTGGCCGGGGATGAGGCAACACAGCTGTTTGCCGATCACGCTCTGTTTGAGGAACATCTGGAAGCCATACGGCAGAACCCGCTGAACGAGGAGAAGGGTGTGTACGTCCTGCCCGGAGAGCCGGAGCGGTTTGTCCGCCTGGAGACGTATTTCCGGGAGTACAGCGTTTTGGGACTGATCGTGGATGTGACGGAGGATATCCGGGAGCGCAGGCGGATCGAGCAGGAGCGGGACATCGATCTGCTCACCGGCCTGTACAACCGGCGTGCGTTTTACCGGCGCATGGAGGAGCTGTTCGGCAACCCCAACGAGCTGGGGGCCTGTGCGATGCTCATGGCGGATGCGGACAATCTCAAGCAGGTCAACGACCGGTTCGGGCACCAGAACGGGGACCGCTATCTGCAGGGCGTGGCGAGGATTTTCCGGTCCGTCTGCAGCGAGAAGAGCGTTCTGGCCCGCCTAAGCGGGGACGAATTTGCCGCGTTCCTGTACGGCTGCGCCAACCGGGAGGAGCTGGAAGCGCTGATCGAACGGCTTCGCAATGTGATGAATGTGGAGACGGCGGAACTGACCGGCGGGGAGCCCATTCCGGTGCGTTTTTCCGCGGGCTGCGCCTTTTACCCCGAGGACGGGGAGGACTACGCGAGCCTGCTTAAGTGCGCGGACACGGCGATGTACAAGGTGAAGCGGGAACGGAAACATAGAGAGTTGGAAGAATAAGGAAAAGGGTTCAGACGTTGGACGAGCCGCTGATGGAGACATCGGCGGCTTTTTTGGATGCCGCCCCGCCACGAGCGCCGCCGCAAAAAAGAATCGCCCGGGCCTGAATAAAATGGAAAAAGCCGGAGAGAATCATGGATAGGAATTGATTGCAGGCGCGCAGGCAGGCGTTGGCCCGGGCGCGCGGTGCAGGAGGAGGAATATTCATGAAATTATTATATAAAGGCGACATTTATTTTGCAGACCTCTCCCCGGTGGTGGGAAGCGAACAGGGAGGCGTGCGGCCCGTTCTGGTGATTCAGAACAATGTGGGCAACAAATTCAGCCCCACCGTGATTGTGGCGGCGATTACCAGCCGTATGGACAAGCACAACCTGCCAACCCACGTGCTGATCGAGCAGAGCCGGTACGGGCTGCAGAAGGATTCCATGATCCTGCTGGAACAGGTGCGCACCATTGATAAAAGCAGACTGCGGGACTACATAGGTCATTTGGATTTCTCCGATCTGCTGCGCGTCAACCGGGCGCTGATGGTCAGCATGGACCTGGGAACCCCGGTTCGGGCCCTGGCGGAATAAAAGGGGCAACGTCCACAATACGAACGGCATGATATGCAAAAGGTCAGGTGATGTCCGATATGGATAAGAGAAGAGTGGCAGAGACAATTTTAAACCTTGTGGGAGGCGCGGACAATGTTAAGGAGGTCACCCATTGTTTTACGCGCCTGCGCTTTGTCCTGAAGGATGAACGCATTCCAAGGGACGAGGAGGTGAGCCGGGCGGAGGGCGTCATTTCCGTGGTCAGAGCGGGCGGTCAGTACCAGGTGGTCTGCGGCACAAAGGTGCAGGGGATTTACCAGGAATTGGAAGATATATTGAAGGAGAAGAGCAGTGGAGGCGGGGCGCCGTCGGGCGCTACCCCCACTCCATTGCCGGGCGCGTCCCCCGCTCCGACCCCGGGCGCGTCCTCCGCTCCGACTCCAGGCGCGTCCCCCGCTCCGACCTCGGGCGCGTCCCCCGCTCCGGCCCCGGGCGCGTCCCACGCTCCGGCCCCGGGCGCAGCCCCCACTCCGGCCCCGGGCGCAGCCCCCACTCCGGCCCCGGGTGCAGCCCCCACTTCCCCCCGGCGCCCCATCGGAGATCTGATTCTGCAGAAAGTGGCGGAAATTTTCACTCCCCTGATCCCGGCCATCGCGGCGTCGGGGCTGATCAAAGGGCTGCTGACTGCGGCGCGGCTTTTGCTGGAGCGCTACGGCATCGATCTGGCGGCCACGGACACCTACGTGATTTTGAACGCGGCCAGCCAGGTGATTTTCTATTTTATGCCCATTTTTTTGGCAATGACCTGTGCAAAGGCTTTCCGCTGCAACCGGGTGATGGCCATGGTGGTGGGCGCCTCGCTGGTGTATCCACAGATGGATGTGCTGATCCAGAACACGGAGCAGGCCACCACCATTTTCGGCCTGCCGGTGCTGAAAAACGCCTGGCAGATCGGTTCCTCGGTCAAGGTGTTCTCCTACACGGAGTCCGTTATCCCCATCATCCTTGCCATTTTGTGTATGGCGGTTCTGGAGCGGTGGCTCACCCGCGTCATCCCGGAGATCGTCCGGCTGATTGCGGTGCCCGGGCTGGAGCTGCTTGTGATCCTGCCGCTCACCCTGGTGGTTTTGGGACCTGTGGGAATTTACGTGGGCAACGGGATCCAGTATCTCTACGACACGATGATGGGCTTCAGCACGGTTCTGGGCGGCGCGCTGGTGGGCGGGCTCTGGGGCGTCTGCGTCATTTTCGGAGCGCACCGGGCGCTGCTTCCCATCGGGCTCAACGATGTGGCAGTGAACGGGCGGCAGAACCTGCTGGCGTTTGCCGGTGCGGCCAATTTCGCCCAGGGCGGGGCTGCCCTGGGGGTGTGCCTGAAAACCGGAAACCGGGAGCTGAGACAGATCGCAGCCTCCGCCGCCCTGACCGCCTCGGTGGTGGGCGTGACCGAGCCTGCGATCTACGGCTGCAACCTGCGGTTAAAAAAGCCCATGGTCTGCGCGGTGATCTGCGGGGCGGTGGGCGGCGCGGTCATGGGAATCGGAAATGTCTACGGCGACGCTTTTGCCAACAACGGCGTGCTGACGGTCTTTACCTACGCGGCCTATGGCATGACGAGGTTCGCTTTTTACCTGGCGGGCATCGGAGCGGCCTTTTTCGGGGCGGCAGCGCTCACCTACCTGGTGGGATTTGAGGAACTGCCGGCCTCAGACCGGGAACAAAATGGAGAATGAGAGGGCAGATGGTGACAGAATATAAGGTACGAAAATTTCCGGAACATTTCTTGTGGGGCGCGTCCTCCTCGGCCTTTCAGATCGAAGGCGCGGCGGAGGAGGATGGCAAGGGGCCCACGGTGGCGGATGTCAATGCCGCAAAGCGCGCCCATCTCCAGGCGGACACCCGGGTGGCCAGCGACTTTTACCACCGGTTTCAGGAGGATATTGAGCTATTCGCCCGGCTGGGGCTGAAGGCGTACCGGTTTTCCCTGTCCTGGGCCAGGATTATTCCCGACGGGGACGGCCCGGTCAATGAGGCCGGACTGGAATTCTACGACCAGGTCATCGACCGGCTGAAATATCACGGCATCGAACCGCTTGTGACGTTGTACCATTTTGACCTTCCCTACCGCCTGGTGGAGCAATACAATGGCTGGGAGAGCCGGGAATGCGTCCACGCCTTTGAGCGGTACGCGAGAATCTGTTTTGCGCGTTACGGGAACCGGGTGAAATACTGGCAGGTGCACAATGAGCAGAATCTGATGATCCGGGTGGACGAGCGCATGAATATCCGGGCAGAGGATCCCTGGGAGGCGGACCGGCAGCGGGCGCAGATGGACTACCACATGTTTTTGGCCCACGCCCTGGCCGTCCGGGCCTGCCGGGAGCTGGCGCCCGGCGCGTTTGTGGGTCCGGCCATATCCTCCACCTGCACCTACCCCGCCACCCCGGATCCCAGGGATGTGTGGGCCGCCCGCAGCAACGACCGGTTCAAGACGGAGTATGCCCTGGAAATGTACACGGCCGGGCGTTATCCGGGTTATTACCTGCGCTATCTCCAGGAGCGGAATATCATGCCGGAGACCAGGTCCGGGGACGGGGCGCTGCTTGCAGGCGCAAGGATCGACTATCTGGGGGTAAACTACTACCGGACCCTGTGCGCCTCCTACCTTCCGGCCGATCCGTCCCACCCGGCGGGGCAACGGCAGTTTCGGGGCAACGAGGTGGATTTCGACCAGTTCGGATATTTCCGGGACGAGCGAAATCCCTTTCTGGAGGCCAGCGAGTACGGCGCGCAGATCGATCCCATGGGGCTGCGTCTAGTGCTCAACGAGTATTACCGGAAATACCGCCTGCCCATGATCATCACGGAAAACGGTCTGGGAGCCGCCGACGTGCTGAGCGCGGACGGACAGGTGCACGATCCCGGCCGGATCGCCTATTTGAAGAGCCATATAAATGCCTGCGCGGACGCCATCGCGGACGGGGTGGAGCTCTTCGGATACTGTCCCTGGTCCGTCATGGACCTTTTGAGCTCCCACCAGGGCTTCAAAAAGCGTTACGGCCTGATCTATGTGAACCGCGACGACCGGGAACTGCGGGACCTGCGCAGGATTCCCAAGGACAGCTTTTACTGGTACCAGAATGTAATCCGCAACAACGGACTGTGAACGATTGGCTGCAACCACGCGTTGTCTGAGCATACAAAACGCTCGGACAACGCGTTTTTTGCGATTTTTGCAAAATGGAGCTCCGGGCTGGAACCGGACGCGCCTTTCCGTCATAGAATGAATTACAGAATCAGCCGGCGCGCTGAGGAATCGTAATGGTATAAAGGAAACAGGCCGCGGGCGGCAGCGCGCGGGCCGGGCCGCATAAGCGGCAGCAGGTGGATCAGGCGGCATCTGCGGGACAATGGTTTTTTTGATTGTTCCGCGGATGCCTTTTTGCACCTGTAAACTGCTGTATTTCTGCGAAAAAGCGGCGGAACTTGACGTTGGGAGGGAGATTGGATGAACTTAATTGGAAGGAAACGGAAAATTCGAAGCGGAAGGCAGACTGCCATGTATGTGTCGCGGGTCAGCATAGCGATCAATCTTGTGCTGTCCGCGTTTAAGCTGTTCGCGGGCGTGGCCGCGCATTCCGGAGCCATGATTTCCGACGGGATTCACACGGCTTCGGATGTGCTCAGCACCCTGATTGTGATGGCCGGGGTGGCGATGGCGGACCGCCAGTCCGACAAGGAACACCCCTACGGCCACGAGCGAATGGAATGTGTGGCCGCCGTCCTGCTGGCCGCGGTGCTGTTTGCCACCGGGGCGGGAGTGGGCATCGAGGCGGTGAAAACCGTTGTGGTCCAGAGCGCGGGCGGTCTGGCGGTTCCGGGCCGGCTGGCATTGATTGCGGCGGTGGTATCCATTGTGGTGAAAGAGTGGATGTACTGGTATACCAGGGCTGCGGCCAGGAAGATCGATTCCCAGGCGCTGATGGCGGACGCCTGGCATCATCGCTCGGACGCCCTCTCCTCCGTGGGCGCCCTGGTGGGAATCGCCGGGGCCAGGATGGGGATCGCGGTGTTGGACCCGGTGGCCAGCCTGGTGATCTGCATCTTTATTGTGAAGGCAGCGGCGGGGATTTTCCGGGACGCGGTGGACCGGATGGTGGATAAATCCTGCGATGACGGGACGGTGGAGGCCATGCGCAGGGTGGCGCTGGAGACGGAACCGGTTCTGGGCGTCGACGATATCCGCACCCGCATGTTCGGGCCGCGGGTTTATGTGGACATTGAGATTTCCGCGGACCCGTCCCTGCGTTTGGACCAGGCCCACGGCATCGCCCACCAGGTGCACGACGCCATCGAGGCGGAATTTCCCCAGGTCAAACACTGCATGGTCCATGTGAACCCCTATGCCGGGGAGCTGGAGGAGGGGGAAACTTAAAAAAGGACCGGTCAGCCGACCAGTCCCATTTCCCTGAGAACAAACACCCACAAAAAGATTGTGATCACGGATACCGCGGTGCTCAAAACCACGAACTCGCCGGCCAGCTCGCCGTCTCCGCCCATATTCTCCGCCATGGAGTAGGAGGAGGCGGCGATGGGGGTGGCGAACATGGTGAAGAGGACGAAGCGCTCCAGGCTGTCAAAGCCCAAAGCCAGCGCCAGGGCGAAGATCACGGCGGGCAGCAGCACCAGTTTGACCGCCAGCGCAGGCACCAGATACCTGGCATTGCCGCGGATGGAGGAAAAATGCATGGTGCCGCCCAGCACGAAGAGGGCTAAGGGGGTGGTCAGGTCCGCAAACTGCCCCACGGGCTTCTCCACACAGGCGGGCAGGCGCAGCCCCAGAATAAAGGCCACAAATCCCGCGGCAGCGCCCAGAATCAGCGGGTTTGTGCACACATTTTTCAGCAGAACCGCCGGGCGTGGCTTTCCGCCGCGGAAGAGCTCCAAAATGAACACTGCGGTCACGTTGTAGATGGGAATGACGATGGCGATCATCATGGACGCCAGGGTGGTGCCTCCCGCGCCGTAGATGCTGGCGGTCAGGGGAATGCCAAAGAGCACGAAGTTGCTGCGGTAGATGGCCTGGATAATCACACCGCGTTTGGGATTTTCCCGGACCAGCCGGGGGACGGTAAGGAGCAGGACAACCTGCAGGATCAGAATACCGGCGACGGCAAATACCACCAGCTTGGGGTTTAACGTAAAACCGGTCTCGATTTTGTACAGATTGTTGAACATCAGGATCGGAAAAAATGCCTTAAATACCAGCTGGTTCAACCGGCCGAGGAAGGTCTCGTCGGCCAGGCCGCTGCGCCGGACTCCGTAGCCGAAGGAAATGTAGATCAGGAAGGGGACGACGGCGTTTACCGCCACTAGAAAGCTGCTCATCTGTGAATTCTCCATTTTCTAACGTCTCGTTTCGTGGCGGTGAGGGAACCGCACGGTTACATAGGTTTATTATAGAAGCTGCGGGGAGAAACTGCAATCTGTTTTTTGAAGAGCGTGGAGCGCGCAGATACCACTTTTTACTTTGCAAAACACCGCAGTGATGGTAAGATAGATAGGACACATGTCCGGAGCGGGGGACAAACGCGACGGGCAGAAGGAGGACAGGTGATGACAGGACATTTTAAAATCGTATTCAGCGATATCGACGGGACGCTGCTGGACAGCCAAAACCGGGTGCCGGTAAAGACCAGGGAAGCGATCCTTGAGCTGGAACAGCGGGGGATTCCGTTTGTGCTGATCTCGGCGCGCAGCCCGGAGGGGATGGAGCCGATTAAGCGGGAACTGGGGAATCATGCGCCGATGGTGAGTTTCAGCGGCGGCCTGATACAGGATGCAGAGGGAAATGTGCTCTCGGAGAAAAAAATCGGTCTGGAGCTTGCGGTTGCGCTCAAGGACATGTTCGACCGGGAATTTCCACAGCTCTGCTGCAATACTTACGGGGGCAGTTTGTGGGTGGTGGATGACGACCGGAATCCCTGGGTGCGGGGAGAGGAAGCCATCACCGGCCTGAAGGCGTCCGTGGGGACTGTGGCCGAGCGGTTTGCAGCCATGGGCGGCGTGCACAAATTTCTACTGATGGGGGAGCCGGAGGAAATCCGCAGCGCCCAGGAGCGCATTCACCAGGTATATCCCCAGCTGTCTCTGGGCGCATCCAAGCCGGAGTATCTGGAGGTTATGGACGGGACCGTGATGAAATCCGCCGGAATCCGTATGCTCTGCTCCAAGCTGGGCATCCCGGTTGAGGAATCCATCGCCTTTGGAGACGGCTTAAACGACGTGGGAATGCTCCAGGCCGCAGGAAGAGGCTACGCCATGGCCAACGCCCCCGCGGAAGTGCGGGAGCGCGTGGCCCTTACAGCCCCGGACAATGATCACGAGGGGATTCTGGCCGTTTTGCAGGAGCTTTTTGACCTGTGACCGCGGCCGGAACCCGCAGTAAAACAGAGGGAGGATGTATCACATGAACGACACGGAAACATTGTTGGAGCAATGGTCCCCGCTCTGCAACATGCAGGCGTTTGTGGAAGCCAATGACAGCACAGTCTATTTCTATCTCTGGGTCTATCCGGGCACGGAGATGGCGGAGATCAGAAGCTGCTGGGTGTGCAACCGCCGGCCTGCCATGGAAGAGATGGATTACGCCGCCATGGACAGCGGGGAAGCGCCCCGGATGCCGCTGGAATACGTGGACCACGATCCCGGGGGCATAGAGCTGGATCGGGACAGGCTGTCCATCGTCTGGTTCGAGGAGGGGGACGCTGCCTTTCTTTTCGAGGGCGAGCGGATGATTGCGGCGATTCCAGGCTGGGCGGGAGAGAAGTTCCCGGGGTACTCTCTGTTTGCCAAGGGGGTTGGCCCCTTTGCCTGGGAGCTGAAAACGGCCCTTCCGGCGCTGTCTTTGAGAGCAGACCGCAGCCGCGCTTACTGGGAGGCTATGGCGGGGGATTATTTCCAGGAGCTTCAGGGGGAACAGCTGGCGGCGCTGGAAGACTATTTCGGGCCCCACCGGCAGTATTTCGCCATCGACGGCGGACAGTTCCCGCCCCGGGCGCTGGTCACCGGGGAGAAGGGCGGGAACCGCTACGCCTTCACCCTGGGAAACGGCGCGTTGTCCCAGCCGAAGATAGAGCAGTATTTCCAGGAGGATTCGTGGAAATACCGCCGGTTCGAGCTGGGGATCGCGTTTCCGCCCGGCACGGACGAGGGCAGGGCGCGGGCCATGCTCAGCTACGTGGCAGCCCAGGCGGCCCTTCCCTGGCGGGAGATCGGATGGCTGGGGCACGGGCACACGATTCCCTGCGAGGCCGCGCCGGGTTACGCCGCCGTGCTGTTGCTGAATCCCGCCCTGTGCCCGGTGGACCGCGGACCGTCCTACCCGGATTTTATGGGCGAGCCGGTGAACCTGCTGTGGGTCATGCTGCTGACGGCCGGGGAGTATGAGGACGTGATGAAACATGGAGAAGAGGGGATTCTCGCCCGAAAGGGCGGGGAGGCGGCAGGGTGGAACCTGATCTAGGATATAAGTAAATCGAGAGAATTTAAGCGCCGTCCGGCAGCTGAAATCCAGCTGCCGGACGGCGCTTATTTTGAACGCAATGGGCCGCTGGAGCAGCCTGCGGGCGCTTGTTGCCGGATCATTTCACCGCGTCCTCCCTTTTTTAACAAACATATTTCATGCTGGAAATCTACATTCCCCAATCCCGCAACGTGGAAAATTTTGTCCTCTTTTTGGGGCAAAAATTAATTCTTTACCAGATATGCTAGAATGCTGCTAAGCTTTGTTTTAAAGGGTTTTCAAAGAGTTTTTCCTGTGTTAGAATCCCCATCGAAATGGTTCCGCCGGGGAGCGGGACAGGATAGAAGCAATCATCAGGAGGGATGAAACTATGAGGAGGAAACTGACAAAAGTATTGTCACTGGCCTGCTGCGCTGCGCTTGCGTGTCTGACCTTAAGCGGCTGCGGGAGCACCCAGGAAAAGAGAACCATCCGGATCGGTCACAACCAGTCCACCAACCATCCGACCCACCTCGCACTCACGGCGTTTCAGGATTTTATCAATGAAAAGCTGGGGGACAAGTACGTGGTGGAGGTGTACCCCAGCGAGCTTTTGGGGTCCCAGACGGACATGGTGCAGCTGACACAGACCGGAGCCATCGACTTCTGTGTGGCCAGCAACGCCATACTGGAGGCATTCAGCAAGAACTATGAGATTTTTAATCTGCCCTATCTGTTCGCCAGCCCGGAGGCCTACCACAAGGCCATGGACGACCCGGACGTGACGGAGCCGATTTTCGATTCCACCAAGAAGGCGGGCTTCACGGCCGTGACCTGGCTGGACGCGGGCACCCGGAACTTTTACACCATCAACAAACCCATTGAGAAGCCCGGGGACTTGAAGGGACTTAAGATCCGCGTGCAGCAGTCCCCGACCAACATCGAGATGATGCGGCTGCTGGGCGGTTCCGCCACGCCCATGGGCTTCGGCGACGTCTACACGGCGCTTCAGTCCGGGATCATCGACGGGGCGGAGAACAATGAGATGGCCCTGACCGACAACGGCCACGGCGATATCTGCAAATACTATTCCTACGACATGCACCAGATGGTGCCGGACATCCTGATCGGCAACAACGCCTTCATGGAAAGCCTGTCCGAGGAGGACCGGGCCGTGTTCGAGGAGGGCTTTAAGCTGGTGAACCAGGTGGAGCGGGAAGAGTGGGTGAAGGCCGTGGAGAACGCCAAGGAGCGGGCGCAGAACGACCAGCAGGTGCAGTTTGTGTACCCGGACCAGCAGCCCTTTGTGGAGGCGTGCAGGCCGCTGCACGAGACCGTGATCGGCAACAATCCGGCGCTGCAGCCCATCTATGATCAGATTCAGGTCTACAATCTTCAGTATCCGGCGGATACAAAGACAGGGGGGGACAAGTGATGAAACAGTTGCGAAACGCATTGACACATTTACTGAACGGTCTGGCGGGTCTGAGCTTTTTGGCCATGGTCGTTCTGACCTGTTGGCAGGTTGTCACACGGTATCTGCTGCAAAATCCCTCCTCCTGGTCCGAGGAACTGGTGTCTTATCTGTTCGCCTGGATGGCCCTGCTGGGAGCCAGCCTGGTGACCAGCGAGCGGGGACACATGAATATTCCGGTCATCGTGGAGCGGATGCCCGGCGGCCTTAAAATGGCATTTTCCATCTTTGCGGAGTTGGTGGCCTTCGCCTTCTCCGCCGTCATCCTGGTGTTCGGCGGCGTCCAGATCACCAGCCTGGCCATGGGACAGATGACTTCCTCCCTCGGGGTTGCCATCGGCGTGTTCTACATCGTACTGCCGCTGTGCGGAGTGCTGAACATGGTTTACACGGCTATGAATATCTACGACATCGTCAAGGGAAATATCCCCGTTCTGCCCACCAGCGAGGAGGACAGCCTGGTGGACAATCTGAAAAAGGAGGAGGCGTAAATTATGGCAATGGAGTCTTTGGCAATCATTATACTTGTGTTGGCGGTGCTGCTGATCGCAGGGGTCCCGATCTCCTATGCGATCGGAATTTCCGCCCTGGCCGCCATCGTACAGATGGTATCGCTGGACGTGTCCGTGCTGACCGCGGCCCAGAGAACTTTTGTGGGCATGAGCAAATTCAGCCTGACGGCCATCCCCTTTTTCGTACTGGCGGGCAACCTGATGAACCAGGGCGGCATCGCCAAACGGCTGGTGGACTTTGTGCTGGCCATCTTAGGCAAGCTTCCCGGTGCCCTGCTGGTCACCAACGTGGGCGCCAACGCGCTGTTTGGCGCGATCTCCGGTTCCGCCTCCGCAGCCGCGGCCGCCGTGGGCAGCATGGTCCAGGAGGGGGAGGACAAACAGGGTTATGAGCGGGCCGTCTGCGCCGCAACCAACGGATCAAGCGCCCCATCGGGCCTTCTGATCCCGCCCAGCAACGCGCTCATCACCTACTCCCTGGTTTCCGGGGGAACCTCCGTGGCCGCCCTGTTTCTGGCCGGGTACATCCCGGGAATTCTCTGGGCCATCTGCTGCGTGGTGGTGGCGGTGATCATTGCCCGCAAGAAGGGGTATGCGGGCACTCCGGGGAAATTTGACTGGAAGCAGCTGGGAATCGCCACCTTAAAGGCGATCCCCGCCCTGTCCCTGATCGTGGTGGTTATCGGCGGAATCATCGCAGGAGTGTTTACCGCCACCGAGGGCTCGGCCATCGCCGTGGTCTACGCCCTGGTTCTGGGCATCTGCTACCGGAACATTACCTGGAAGAGCTTTTGGAAAATTCTGGTAGACAGCGCCAAGATGAGCGGAATGATCGTGTTCCTCATCGGCGTGTCCAATATCCTGGGATGGGTGATGGCCTTCACCCAGATTCCCCAGGCCATCAGCGCGGCGCTCCTGGGCATGACCAACAGCCCGGTGATCATCCTGCTGATCATGAACGTGATCCTGCTGATCGCGGGCACCTTTATGGACGTGACGCCCGCCATCCTGATCTTCACCCCGCTGTTTCTGCCCATCGTCAGGACCTTTGGCATGCACCCCGTGCAGTTCGGCCTGATCCTGGTGTACAACCTGTGCATCGGAAACATCACGCCCCCGGTGGGCAACACCCTGTTCGTGGCCATCAAGGTGGGAAAAACCTCCCTGGCCAAGGTGATGCCCTATATGTTGATGTACTACGCCTCCATCCTGGTGGGCCTGGTGTTAGTGACCTACATACCGGCGGTCAGCATGGCGCTTCCGACCATGGCCGGGCTGATCAAATAATCATCCATGAAAAATGTTTGCCCGTCTGCCGTGAAAAGCAGGCGGGCAAATTGCGATGCTAATGAAAGAGCGCAACGGCGCAGTAGACCAGAAGAAGGGCCATCACGGTATTGACCGGTTTGGCGTGCCTGGAAAAGAATTTACAGAACGTGGCGCCAAACATTGCCCATATAAAACAACCGGAGGCTCCGATCAGAGAGAGTATGACGGCGAACCCGGCCAAGGACAGCGTTGTTTGGTATACGGGCAGTATGTACAGGGACATCGCCGTGATTGCATAGATATAGATTTTAGGATTCGCGAACTGGAGCACCATACCCGAGAGGAAGCCGGTTTCCTTTCCGCCTCCGGTCTCCAGGTCGGCGGAGCTTTTCCAGACTTTCCGGGCCAGATACAGCATGTAGGCCGCGCCCAGTATCTGCATGACGAGTTTCACTTTCGGAAGCAGCGAATAGAGCGTTGCGCTGAAGGCCGTGCAGAGGAACATAACCGCTGTAAAACCGGCCACAATCCCAAAGAGAAAGCGGAGGCTCCGCCGGAAACCCAGCCGGATGGCATTGCTCATCGCGAGGAGGTTATTCGCTCCCGGCGTGTAGGCGGTGATAAAACAGTAAATTAAAAAATCGTATAAATGAAACATATCTGACCCCTTTCTGATGAGTTCATGGACGCGCATTCCTTACGCGGTTTCCCTTTACAAATAGGATTTGAAATTGTATAATGGTACAAAAAGAATATTATATCGCACATGCACGATATAATAATACAATATGTGCAATATAATGTCAATAGAGAGGAGTGCTTTTTTGGATCAGATGAATCAAATCGTCGCTAAAAATATAAAAAGGCTTCGGGAAGAGAGAAAGCTGAGCATGGACGAGCTATCGAAGCTGAGCGGCGTCAGCAAAAGCATGCTTGCGCAGATTGAGCGGGGCGGCGGCAATCCGACCATATCCACCCTGTGGAAGATTTCAAATGGAATGAAGGTGCCCTTCGACGCGCTCACCGTGCGCCCCAAAAGCCCGTATGAACTGGTTAAAACATCGGACCTGCAGCCGCTGCTGGAGGACGGGGGAAAGGTGAAAAATTACTCCATTTTTCCGGATGATGAAAACCGCAGGTTCGCGGTGTATTATCTGGAATTGGAGGAGGGGAGCTATTGGGAGTCGGAACCGCATCTGAAAGGGGCCGCGGAGTTTATTACCATATTTTCAGGAAAAATTGAAATCTGCACCGGAGGCCGGAGCTTTCAGGTGGAGAAAGGGGAAAGCATACGGTTTAAGGCCGACGCGGTCCATTCCTATAAAAATATCGGAGCGGAACCGGTGTTGCTGCACATGATCATTTACAATCCCTGACAATCGTTTGGAGAAAAACGCTATGAACCTATATTTTGCCCCCATGGAGGGGCTGACAGGATACGTGTACCGGAACGCCCACCGCGCCTGCTTCGGCGGAGTGGACAAATATTTCACTCCCTTTTTGTCGCCCAATCAGAACCACAAATTTACTGCGAAAGAGGAGAAGGACGTTCTGCCGGAGCACAACCAGGGGATTCCCCTGGTGCCCCAGATTCTTACCAACCGCGCTGAGGACTTTATCTGGGCCGCAGGCGAGATGAAGGCCAGAGGCTACCGGGAGGTGAACTTAAACCTGGGCTGCCCCTCCGGCACCGTGGTCTCCAAGTACAAGGGGGCCGGATTTCTGGCCAGGCAGGAGGCGTTAAACCGCTTTCTGGACCAGATTTTTCAGGAGGTGGACCTGGAAATCTCCGTCAAGACCCGGATCGGTATCGCCGTGCCGGAGGAATTTCCCGAGCTGATGGAGATTTTCAACCGCTATCCCATCCGCGAGCTGACCGTGCACCCCAGGCTGCGGACGGATTTTTACAAAAATACTCCGGACTGGGAGTCCTTCGGGTACGCGGTGAAGGAGAGCAGGGCGCCCCTGTGCTACAATGGGGACGTCTTCACCGCAGAGGCATTTCGCAGCGCGGCGGCCCGGTTCCCGTCTGTGGGAAGCGTTATGCTGGGCCGCGGGCTTCTGGCCAACCCGGCCCTGGCGGAGCGGATAAGAGGCGTGGAAGAAGCGCCCCTGACCTCCTCCCGTCTGGCGGCTTTCCACCAGGCATTGTACGAGGGCTATTGCCGTGCGATCCCGGAGGAACGCAATGTGCTGTTCAAAATGAAGGAAATGTGGACCTATCTGATCTGTATGTTCCCGGAGGCGGACCGGTACGGAAAGAAGATCAAGAAAGCGAAGTCGGCGGGAGAGTACGAGGCTGCGGTGGCCGCGCTGCTTCGGGAGCGGGAGCCGGATCCGCGGGCGGGATACCGGGCTGCCCTCTGAGAAGCGTTTGAAAACAGTTCACAAAAATTTTCCATTTCGCCCATTGTAATTTACCGCATTACAGTGTTATACTGTTTTTAAATTTTTGCAACAGTTCAGATGGTGGGAAACTTCACATCGGCTGCCTGAGCTGTTACGAATTTTTGCCAAAAGGAAACGCACAAGAAAGGGAAGATGAGACGTGACAATCAGAATCGGAATTTTAGGCTATGGTAATCTGGGAAAAGGCGTGGAGTGCGCGGTGAAGCACAATCCGGACATGGAGCTGGCGGCGGTGTTTACCCGGCGCGATCCGGCGGGCGTGAAGATTCTCACTCCCGGCGTGAAGGTGCTGCCGGTGGAGGCGGCTGTGGGAATGAAGGACCAGATCGACGTGATGATCCTCTGCGGCGGCAGCGCCACCGACCTGCCGGTGCAGACGCCCGGGTTCGCCCGGCACTTCAACGTGGTGGACAGCTTTGACACCCACGCCAATATCCCGCAGCATTTCGAGGCTGTGGACGCGGCGGCCGGGGAGAGCGGCCACGTGGCCATCATTTCCGTGGGCTGGGATCCGGGAATGTTCTCCTTAAACCGCCTGCTGGCGGGCGCGGTGCTGCCGGAGGGCAGGGACTACACCTTCTGGGGCAAGGGCGTGAGCCAGGGGCATTCCGACGCCATCCGCCGGATTCCGGGGGTGAAGGACGCCAGGCAGTACACCGTACCCGTGGACAGCGCCTTAGCGTCGGTCCGGGCCGGGGAGAACCCGGAGCTCACCACCCGCCAGAAGCACACCCGCGACTGCTACGTGGTGGCAGAGGAGGGAGCCGACTTAAAGCGCATCGAGGAAGAGATCGTGAACATGCCCAACTACTTTGCGGACTATGACACCACGGTGCATTTTATCAGCGAGGAGGAGCTGCAGCGCGACCACAGCGGGATTCCCCACGGCGGTTTCGTGATCCGCAGCGGGCATACCGGCTGGGACAGCGAGCACAGCCATGTGATCGAGTACAGCCTGAAGCTGGATTCCAACCCGGAGTTCACCGCCTCGGTGATCGTCGCTTACGCCCGTGCGGCTTACCGCATGGCCGCGGAGGGACAGAAGGGCTGCAAGACCGTGTTCGACGTGGCCCCGGCCTATTTAAGCCCAATGGACGGCGCGGAATTGAGAAAGCATCTGCTGTGACACGGCGCCTGTCCTCCCTGCGCCGGAACGCCGGATCTCTGGCGTTTCCACGAAATTCCGCACACCCCCTTGCAATTTCCCGGCACATCCCTCATAATGGAATTATCAGAAAATGAAAGCGAGTGATAGCCGATGGATATTGAATTGTCGGAGGATATCGCCCCGGAGTATTTGGAGGATGTGTGGAACATCCTCACAAACAGCGAATTTTTGCGGCTGAGCCAGTACGTCCATCACCATTGGACCAACCGGTTCATGCACAGTCTCAACGTATCCTACCTGTCCTGGCTGATTGCCGGGAAGCTGGGCTGTGATGCGCGGGCGGCCGCCAGGGCTGGCCTGCTGCACGACTTCTGCCCCTACGACTTTAAGGCGGTGACGCCCACGGGAGAATCCCAGGCGTACTACCACCCCAAAGCCGCGGCAAAGAACAGCGAAGCGCTCTTTGGCATCAGCGACCGGGAGCGGGAAGCGATTTTGAGCCACATGTTCCCTCTGGGGCCTCTTCCAAGGAATCGGGAGGCATGGATCATCACGCTGGCGGACAAAGTCTGCGCCACGATGGAGGGCTGCCATATTGCCATCGCGCTGGCCAGACGCGGACGCGTAACCGTGGTGCCTGCCTGACCATGTAAGACAAACGTCAAAAAGCTGCCGCACAGAGTTCTGTACGGCGGCTTTTTGACGTTTGAAGGCGGAGAACCGGCCCGGGCACTGTGATTGTGCACAACGCCCAGCCTGGGGAATTTCGTGAAAAACCGCCTATTACAGGGAGGTTTGGAATCTGGTATAATTTATAAGGGAACGCATCCCTTATCGAATGGAAGCGGTAACCGATGGTCACAAGAGCGGCGTAAGATTGGAAAGGTGATGAAATGTTTGAAAAAGGAGATTTGATTCTCTATGAAACCGCAGGCGTATGCAGGATCGAGGAGATTTCCCGGCTGGAGTTCCTGAAAAACGACCGGGTGTATTATTCGCTTGTTCCGGTGTTTGAAAAAGACTCGGTGATCTATGTGCCGGTCGACAATGAGAAGGTGAAGATGAGGCCCATCATGACCCGGGAGGAGGCGGAAGCCTTCATCGAACAGCTTCCCGGCATTGAGGGGCGCAGGGACATCGGCGAAAAGGAAAAAGCCCAGGTATACAAGCAGATTCTGCTTTCCGGGAACCACCGGGAGCTGGCCGCAATGATCAAGGGAATTTTTGAGGTGGGACAGGTCAGAAAGGGCAAGGGAAACCGCCTGGCCGTCCGGGACGAGGAGAATATGAAGCGGGCGCAGAAGCTGCTCTACGGGGAGCTGGCCGCGGCGTTGGGGATGCACCCGGACCAGATGCCCGCATATATCGGGGAACGCCTGGAACGCCCTGCTGTGATTTGAATAGAAACTGACAATAAATGGAAATAAGAACCGCCGGCGGATTCGGCGCGCAGATGCGCGGAATCTCCGGCGTTTTTTGTGCGCGGATGGGCAGAACCTCCCCTAACCAGGATTTGCCTCTAAAGTCTCCCCTTCCCCCTCTCAAAAACTAAAAAATATTGTTAATTAAAACTCGAAACTAAAAATATTTTTGACCATTTGCACAAGAAAACGTCGCACGATTATGCATGAAAAACTAAAAAACACTGAATTCAATGCGCTTTTTCGCTGCGATAGATAAATAACAAACGAAAAATTCTGTTATTGACAAAAAATTTATACCCGATATAATGAAAACAGAAATTGATTGGGAATTGTTACCGGTCCGGGTTGCCCAGGGCGGCCGGACGAAGAGAAAGAAAAGGAGGATCAGCTATGCAGCATTTGAGAAGAATGGAAGACCGGGTTGTACTTTTGACAGGTGGCGGCGGCGGAATCGCCAGGGGCGTGGCCCGGGCGTTTGCGGATGAGGGCGCCAAGATGATACTGACGGATATTTTTCCGGGCGGAATGGAGCGGACCAAGGCGGAGCTGGAACACGATTTCGGCACCGAGGTATTTACCTGCGTGGCGGACGGTTCCAAGGAGGACGAGGTAAAGGAAGCGGTGGAAAAGGGCGCGGCCCATTTTGGCAAGCTGAATGTGCTGATCAACAGCGCCCAGACCTCCGCCTCGGGGCTGACCCTGGTGGAGCACACCCAGGCCGACTTTGACAAGGCCATTTACTCCGGCCTGTACGCCACATTTTTCTACATGAAATACGCCTTCCCATTCCTCAAGGAGACCAAGGGATCGGTGATCAACTTCGCCTCCGGCGCGGGCATCTCCGGGAAACCGGGACAGAGCTCCTACGCCGCAGCCAAGGAGGGCATCCGCGGCCTTTCCCGCGTGGCCGCCAACGAGTGGGGCGCCTACGATATCAACGTAAACGTGGTGCTTCCGTTGGTGATGACCGACAAGCTGGCGCAGTGGGGACAGGAAAATCCGGAGATGTTCCGGAAGAATCTGGATGAGATTCCGTTAGGCCGTTACGGCGACGCCCAGAAGGACATCGGCAAGGTCTGCGTGTTCCTGGCCAGTTACGACGCCAAGTACATAACCGGCGATACGCTGTTCATCCAGGGCGGCGTGGGGATGAAGCCTTAAGCGTCTCCGGCCTTGGCGGAGAAGGGCCCGCGCATGAAGCTGATAAAGTCCTTTAGCACCGGCTGGTCCTTCAGCGATTTATAATACAGGCCGTAGGAGAGCACCCCGGCGTCCTCCACGGGGACGTAAATCAGGCGCGGGTGGCGCATGGCGGCCACGTCCGGCAGCAGGGTAAAGCCCAGGCCGGCCTCCACTAACGTCAGGGCGCAGGCGGGATTTTCCGTAAAATACAGCTCCTCCGGCGGGTGGTAACCGATGAGCTGCCCCTGAACCCGGGCGATGGCCGCCGGATTCTTGCCCGGCTCGCACAAAACCATTCCGCCCTGGCGCAGTTCCTCCAGGTACAGGCGGCTGCGGCCTGCAAAGGGATGGGAGGGAGCGATCACACAGGAGACAGGCACCTTTGCCAGTTCGAGAAAGGTGCCCGGCTCCTTTTTTACGTGCTCCGCCTGAAAGCTCATCATCACATTTATGGATTCCTCATCCAGCAGGTTCTGCAGGGAGCTGAAGGGGATCAGATTGATGTACGGGTGCACCTGGGGATATCGTTCGCGCATCTTTTGCAGCACAGGGGGAAGCAGGGCCAGCTCCAGGGCGCTGTGGCAGCCGATGCCGAAAAAACGCACCTCCTCCCGGGCCTGGTGGGCCAGCTTAGCCTTGGCCCCGTAGGTCATGTTGAGGATGTTCTTTGCATCTGCCAGAAAACTCCAGCCCTCGGGGGTCAGTTTTACGGAGCGGGTGGTGCGGATAAAGAGCTTTGCATCCAGCTCACCCTCCAGGGAAACGATCTGGTGGGTTACCGCGGGCTGGGTGATGTGCAGAATGGATGCGGCCCGGGCGAAATTCAGGTTCTCCGCCACGGTTACAAAACACTCCAGTTGTGTGGTGTTCATGACAATACCTCCCATATTTTTCCAATCAATGTTCCAACGGCAAATCTGCCAAAATCCCTTATAATAAAAGAACTTCATAAACATTAATAAAAGTTATTTATTAATAATAACATTTTTTGATTTCACTTTCAAGAAGCTTTGGTGTAAAACAGTTCATGTGCGAATTGTTTACATCCGAACAATCCGGCCGGGCCAACCGGTTCTGCCGGACAGAAAGGAAGGCGGCAAATGGATCAAATGGAAGGACGGCGGGCTCTGCGCCTGTTGAAAAAAGTGAATCTGGGGCTGGAATCCTCAATCAACGCGGGGATGGCTGAGATGGATCTGACGGCGGCCCAGTGCGACGTCCTGGGCTATCTGGAGGAGCACAGGGGGAAGGCCGTGTACTCCACGGATCTCCACCGGGACTTAGGCGTCTCCCGCGCCGCGGTCTGCGCTCTGATCAAAAAGCTGAGGGCCAAGGGGTTTGTGACCCTCACCGCCGAACCGTCGGATGACCGGCAAAAACGCATAGAACCCACCGGCAGGTCCGGCCTGCTCCACCAGAAAATGGAGCGCAGGGTGGACCGCGTGGTGCGGCAGATTTACCGTGATTTCACGGAGGATGAGGCAGAAGCCTTTACCGGGCTTTTGCAGCGAATGTATGAAAACGTTCAAACCATGATAAAAGAGGAGGCAGATTTATGATAATGACCTTACTGGGCCAGGTGAAGCAGTACCGCAGAGACTCCATCCTGACCCCGGTGTTCACCGCCCTGGAGGTGCTGATGGAGGTGCTGATCCCATTCATCACCGCATCGCTGATCGACCAAGGAATCGAAGCCGGAAATATGACCAAGGTGCTCCAGTACGGCGGCCTGATGCTCGCCATCGCGTTTTGCAGCCTGGCCTGCGGCGCCCTGGCCGGGACCTTTGCAGCCAGCGCAGCCTCGGGCTTTGCCTGCAATCTGCGGGACGGGATGTACGAAAATATCCAGCGGTTTTCATTTTCCAACATTGACAAATTCAGCACCGCAGGTCTGGTGACCCGCATGACCACGGATGTGACCAACGTGCAGAACTCCTACCAGATGATTCTGAGGATCGCGGTGCGCGCGCCCTTTATGCTGCTGTGCAGCATGGCCATGTGCTTTGCGACCAACGCCAGATTGAGCCTGGTGTTCGTGGCCGCCATCATTGTGCTGGGCTGCGTGCTGGCTCTCATCGTGAAGTGCACCACGAAAATTTTCGACGTGGTGTTCCGCAAATACGACGCGTTAAACGCCAGCGTGCAGGAAAATGTGTCCGCCATCCGCGTGGTGAAGGCATTTGTCCGCGAGGACCACGAGAACCGGAAATTTACCGATGCGGCCGGGCAGCTTTACCAAATGTTCGTGAAGGCCGAGTCCATTCTGGCCTTCAACAACCCCACTATGATGCTGGTGATCTACGGCTGCGTGCTGTCGCTGTCCTGGTTCGGCGCCCACCTGGTGGTGGGAGGCGATATGACCACCGGCCAGCTGACCAGCATGTTCAGCTACATCATGAGCATTCTGATGTCGCTGATGATGCTCTCCATGATTTTCGTGATGGTGACCATGAGCGCGGCCAGCGGGCGGCGGATTGCGGAAATTCTGGAGGAACAGCCGGACCTGGTAAACCCGGACCGGCCAATTACGGAGATTCCCGACGGGTCCATCGACTTCGACCATGTGAGTTTTTCCTACAAGCATGGTGGCAGCGGCAAGGAAACGCTGGCGGACATCGACCTGCACATCCGCTCCGGCGAGACCGTGGGTGTGATTGGCCAAACCGGCTGCGGCAAATCCAGCCTGGTGAACCTGATCAGCCGCCTCTACGACGTGACCCAGGGCAGCGTGCGGGTGGGCGGAATCGACGTGCGCCGCTATGATATGGAGGCGCTCCGGGACCAGGTGGCCGTGGTGCTGCAGAAAAATGTACTGTTCACCGGCACCATCCTGGACAATCTGCGCTGGGGAAATGAACAGGCCACCCGGCAGGAGTGCGAGGAGGTCTGCCGTCTGGCCTGCGCAGACGAGTTCATAAGTCGCCTTCCCGACGGATATGACACCCACATCGAGCAGGGGGGCTCCAACGTCTCCGGCGGGCAGAAGCAGCGCCTGTGCATCGCCAGAGCCCTTTTGAAAAAGCCCAGGGTATTGATTCTGGACGACTCCACCAGCGCGGTGGACACGGCAACGGATGCCAGGATACGCGCGGCATTTGCCGAGCACATCCCCGGAACCACCAAGATCATCATCGCCCAGCGCGTTTCCAGCGTGGAACACGCGGACCGCATTCTGGTGCTGAACGAAGGGCGCATAAGCGGATTTGACACCCACGAAAACCTGTTGTCGGGTAATATCATTTACCGGGAAATTTATGAGACACAGATGAAGGGCGGCGGCGATTTCGACCAGCCCGGAGGAATTGGAAAGGAAGGCGAGGAAAATGGCTGAGCGCAGGATGAAAACCATAGGCGGGCCGAAAGGCGCGGCGGCTCCGGGAGGAGGTAAAGGCGCGGCCAATCCACTCCCGGTGATGAAACGGGTGTTGGCTTATATGCTGAAATCTTATAAATTCCATTTTATGGCAGCTGTTGTCTGCATTTTGGGGGCAGCTCTGGCAACCCAGCGGGGAATCCTGTTTATGCAGGTGCTGATCGACGACTACATTCTGCCGCTGGCAGGAACCGGTAATCCCCAGTTCGGGCCGCTGGCAGCGGCGCTGCTTTCCCTGGCGAGCACGTATCTGCTGGGAATTCTCTGTTCCTACGGTTACAACCGGATCATGGTCAGCGTGAGCCAGGGCACCATGCGCAACCTGCGGGTGGAGCTGTTCACCCACATGGAATCGCTGCCCATCAAATATTTCGACACCCACGCCCACGGCGACATCATGTCCATCTACACCAACGACGTGGACACCCTGCGGCAGCTTTTGAGCCAGAGTATCCCTCAGGTGATCAACTCGGCCGTGACCATTGTGATCGCGTTTGTCAGCATGCTGACTCTGGATGTGCCGCTGACCCTGGTCACCCTCTGCATGGTGGCGGTGATGCTCTTTACCACCTCCCGCTTAAGCGGAAAGTCCGGCGTGTACTTCGGGCGGCAGCAGCGGGACATCGGGGCGGTCAACGGCTACATTGAGGAAATGATGGAGGGGCAGAAGGTGGTCAAGGTATTCTGTCACGAGGAGAAGGCGCTGGAGGATTTCAGGCGGATCAACGACCAGCTGCGGGACAGCGCCAACAACGCCAACAAGTTCGCCAACATCATGATGCCCATCAACGCCAACCTGGGAAACATCAGCTACGTGCTCTGCGCCGTGGTGGGGGCGGCGTTAGCCATCAAAGGCTTAAACGGTCTGACCCTGGGAGCCCTGGTATCCTTTCTGACCCTGAACAAAAACTTTACCCAGCCCATCACCCAGATCAGCCAGCAGATGAACAGCATTGTCATGGCCATGGCCGGAGCGGAGCGGGTGTTTGACCTGCTGGATGAGAAGCCGGAGACCGACGACGGCTATGTGGAGCTGGTCAACGCCAAATACCGGCAGGACGGCAGTCTGACAGAGACAAAAGAACGAACCGGAATCTGGGCGTGGCGCCATCCCCACCAGGCGGACGGCACTGTCACCTACACCAAGCTGGAGGGCGATGTGACGTTTAACGACGTGGATTTCGGTTACGATGAGAACAAGATCGTGCTCCACAACATCAAGCTGTTCGCCACCCCGGGCCAGAAGATCGCCTTTGTGGGCTCCACCGGCGCGGGAAAGACCACGATCACCAACCTGATCAACCGCTTTTACGACATCCAGGACGGGAAAATCCGCTACGACGGAATCAACATCAACAAGATCCGCAAGGCGGACCTGCGGCGTTCTCTGGGGATGGTGCTTCAGGACACCCATCTGTTCACCGGAACGGTCATGGACAATATCCGCTACGGCCGCCTGGACGCCACGGACCAGGAGTGTATCGCGGCCGCAAGGCTGGCCAATGCGGACGGCTTCATCCGCCGTCTGCCGGACGGTTACGACACTGTTCTGACCGGGGACGGAGCCAATTTAAGCCAGGGACAGCGGCAGTTGTTGTCCATCGCCAGGGCGGCGGTGGCCGACCCGCCGGTACTGATCCTGGATGAGGCAACCTCCTCCATCGACACCCGCACCGAGACCCTGGTGCAGCAGGGAATGGACCGTCTGATGGCGGGCCGGACCACCTTTGTCATCGCTCACCGCCTGTCCACCATCCGCAATTCGGACTGCATCATGGTGCTGGAGCAGGGCCGGATCATCGAGCGAGGAAGCCATGCGCAGCTGATCGCGGAGGGCGGAAGATATTATCAGCTGTACACGGGCAAGCTGGCGGCAAAGACGGCGTAAGGAGGGAAGCGGGCTGCGGTTGCGGTGGTCCCTGCATATTTTTCTTATTTTTGTATAGTCTGGCTCTTTTTGGCACATACTGTAATTGCATATAAAAGGAGGTAATGACTATGGGAAATAAAGCGCTTGACTACACCGCCCTGACGGTCAGCCTGATCGGAGCCGTCAACTGGGGCCTGATTGGATTTTTCAATTTCAATCTGGTGTCCTGGATCTTCGGTTCCGGCACCTGGTTCAGCCGGATCATCTATGGCGTAGTCGGAATCTGCGGCCTGTACCTGCTCACGTTTTTCTCACGGAGCGGCGACCAGTAGCGCCAAACGCACCAGCATAAACGCACAGAGACCGCGTCTCCCCGATACAGAGGGGGTACGCGGTCTCTTCGTCGATTTCCGGTACATCATCAACGATTGTAGTTGTTCGGTATTGGAAAACCGCCGCCTGGCTTACGCCAGCATTCCGGCCACTCCCGCCACCAACATGCACAGCACGAAACCGCAGAGCGTGGGGATGAGGAAGGAGGCGATCACCCATTTCCAGCCGCCCGTCTCCTTGCGGATCGTCAAAAGGGTGGTGGAGCAGGGCCAGTGCATCAGGGAGAACAGCATGGTGCAGACCGCCGTAACCCAGGTCCAGCCGTTGGCCACCAGCAGTTCCTTTAACTGGGTCAGGCTGTCGAATTCCAGCAGGCTGCCCTGGGCCATGTAGGCCATGATAATGATGGGGATCACAATCTCATTTGCCGGAAGCCCCAGGATGAAGGCCATCAGAATCACGCCGTCCAGGCCCATGAGCCTTGCAAAGGGGTCCAGGAACGCGGAACAGTGGGCCAGAAGGCTTAAATCGCCTACATACACGTTGGCCATGATCCAGATCAGCAGGCCCGCCGGTGCGGCCACCACGATGGCCCGGCCCAGGACGAAGAGGGTGCGGTCAAAAATCGAGCGCACGATCACCTTGCCGATCTGCGGGCGGCGGTAGGGCGGCAGCTCCAGGGTGAAGGAGGAGGGAACGCCCTTTAATACGGTCATGGACAGGGCCTTGGACACCGCGAAGGTCATGAGGATTCCGAACAGAATCAGCAGGGTCAGCAGCAGGGAGGAGAGCAGGGTATTTCCGGCTCCGCCCGCCACGCCCACGAAAAACATGGAGATAATGGCGATCAGGGTGGGAAACCGGCCGTTGCAGGGCACAAAGTTGTTGGTGACCATGGCGATCAGCCGCTCCCTGGGGGAGTCGATGATCCGGCAGCCCACGATGCCCGCCGCGTTGCAGCCGAAGCCCATGCACATGGTCAGCGCCTGTTTGCCGCAGGCGTGGCAGCATTTGAAGGGTTTATCCAGGTTGTAGGCGATGCGGGGCAGATAACCGGAATCTTCCAGCAGGGTGAACATGGGGAAGAAAATGGCCATGGGCGGCAGCATCACCGACACCACCCATGCCAACACCCGGTAGATGCCGAGGACCAGCATCCCGGTGAGCCATTCCGGAGCTCCGATGTAGTGAAAGACGTCCAGCAGCCGGTCCTGCACCTTAAACAGCAGGTCGGAGAGCAGGGCAGAGGGATAGTTGGCGCCGGTGATGGTGATCCAGAATACCAGGGCCAGCAGCGCCAGCATAATGGGGTATCCGGCCCATTTGCTGGTGAGCACCTTATCCAGCCGGCGGTCCCCGTCGTTGTAGCCCTCCTTCTGGAAATGTACGGCCTTCCGGCTCACGGCTTCCGCCGCCTTCACCAGCCCGGAAACGATCTTATCCTTCAACTGCTCCGGCCGGAGGCCGCCCGCCTTCAGATAGTCCCTGGCCGCCTCCACTCCTGCGGCCACCGCCGGGTCTTCCAAAATGTCAAAACCTAAGTAGGCTTTCAACTCATCCATCAGGGATTTGTCGTAATCCAGGAGCTTTAAAGCCAGCCAGCGGGGGCTTAAAGCTGCGGGGGAATCGCAGCAGGGAGAAATCGCGGCGGCCTCGGCCACCTCCCCAACGGCCGCGTTCCCGGTTTCGTCTGAGGCCTCTTCGATATTCCGGGCTTCAGCGCTGGCCGCCCTATCCCGGGTTGCCTCATCCTGGGCTGCCACCTCCCCAGCTGCCACCTCCCCAGCTGCCGCCTCTCCGGCTTCCGCCGCCGTATCCGATCCGCCCACGGGACTTTTCCCGCACACCGCGGCGCGGATCGCGGGCTCCGCGATGCGGATGGCCTGCTCGATCAGAGGATCGTACTGCACTTTAAACGGCGTGAGCGCGGTCTCCCGGTCCACCAGGTCATCCAGCTGATCCATCATCCGGTCCAGGGATTTCTTCTTCCGGGCCACGGTTCCGGCCACCGGGACGCCCAGTTCATCCGACAGGGCGTTTAAGTCAATGGAAATGTGTTTGCGCTTCGCCTCATCCAACAGATTGACGCAGACCAGCACCCGGTCCGAGATTTCCATGGTCTGGAGCACCAGGTTTAAGTTGCGCTCCAGGCAGGTGGCGTCGCACACCACCACCACGGCGTCGCTTTTGCCGAAGCAGATGAAATTTCTGGCCACCTCTTCCTCAGCGGAATGGGCCATCAGGGAATAGGTTCCGGGAATATCCACCAGCACGTACCCGTGACGCCCGGTTTTGCACCAGCCCTGGGCGTTGGACACGGTTTTGCCCGGCCAGTTTCCGGTATGCTGGTTCATTCCCGTAAGGTTGTTGAACAGAGTGCTTTTGCCCACATTGGGATTGCCGGCGATTGCCACTACTTTATCTGTCGGTGCCTGTTTGCGGATCTCCAGGCCGGAATCGACAGCGCCCATTCCGACCGAAGTGTTGGTCAGCCCCATAGTTATAAACTCCTTTTTCTAATAATATTTTGTAACAGTTCAGACGACGGGAAAATTGGTACGGGAAGCCGGGTCAGTCTCGCTTGTAAGTAGATTTTCGCGCCAATGTTCCGCCGTCTGAACGGTTGCAATAACTTAGCATATTAAGCCTGCACCAGAATGTTGCGGCAATCTTCGGAACGGATCGCGATCACCGCGCCGCGGATCAGATAGGCGCAGGGATCGCCGGCCGGGCTTCTGCCAAGGCACTCCACCTCGGTGTTTTCCACCAGTCCGATGTCCAGAAGCCTTCTGCGGATGCTCCCTGTGGAGACAAGTTCCTTCACTGTGGCCTTTTGGCCGGGTTTTATATCGTTTAACGAATGAATTTTATTCATAAATAAGCCACCTCAAAATAGATTTAGGATAAGGAAACATTTTTCCTAATGTTATAGTATTGCAGGAGGAGCACATTGGTTACAGATCCCAATCAAAAAGTGCCGCAAAATAAGGACAGCGGTTTTTATACCATGAAGGAATACCAGCAGGCCGGGGCCGAGGGGCTCACCTCATCCATGGAGGATTACCTGGAAATGTTATGCCGCCTGCAGCGGGAGGGGCGCCCCCTGCGGGTCAACGTCCTGGCGGAGAGCCTTCACGTCAGGCCCTCCTCCGCTTCCAAGATGCTGGGAAATCTAAAAGGCCTTGGCTACATCGATTTTCAGAAATACGGGGCTGTGGAGGTCACGGAAAAGGGGCTGCGGGAGGGCGAATACCTGCTGCACCGCCACCAGGTCCTGCACCGCTTTTTCTGCGCCCTCAACGGCACGGAGGATGAACTGGAGCAGGTGGAAAAGGTGGAGCATTTCATGGACCGGGTCACGGTGGGGAACCTGGAGCGGCTGCTGGGGAAAATGGAGGGAAGATAGAGGTACACCCGATAAATTCCCGGCCAATACTCTGGAAAAAATCTACAGGCCATTGTATAATAGAAGCATCTTTTTATATTCACAAGAGAAAGGAGCATGACAATGGCCAAACTGCTGTATCAGGGACATGGAAGTTTTCGCCTCGTTTCGGAGAAGGGAACCGTGGTCTACGTGGACCCCTATGTGGGGGAGGGGTATGATATGGAGGCGGACCTGGTGTTGGTGACCCATGAGCACCACGACCACAACGCGGTGGAGCTGGTCACGGTGAAGGAGGGCGGCCGTGTGCTGCGCGCCGCCGATATGCTGGAGGAAGGGCGCTACCAGACCCGGGTTCTGAGGGATATCACCGTTCACGCGGTGCCCGCCTACAACAAGAATCACGACCGCAGCGCCTGCGTGGGTTACCTGATCGGCGTGGATCACAAGCGGATTTACGCGGCGGGGGATACCTCCACCACGGATTTCATGGAAAAGCTGGCGGGGGAGCACCTGGACTACGCCCTGCTGCCCATTGACGGCGTCTACAATATGGACGGCCGCGAGGCATCCCGCTGCGCTGACATCATCCGGGCAAAGCACGCGATTCCCATCCATATGAAGCCGGGCGGGCTGTTCGACCGGGCGGTGGCGGAGACCTTCCAGGCTGAGGGCCGCATCATTCTGGAGCCGGGGGAATGCATCACGCTGGAATAGCAACGCGGCAACCCGCAGGTAAAAGCCCGGGCAGACAGCGACATGCAGCGATCCGCGGCCCACAAGGCCGGCCGCGGCAGGATAAGGAGGAGAATATGGCAAAATATGTAATGGCATTGGATGCGGGGACAACCAGTAACCGGTGCATTTTATTCGACGAGCATGGGACCATGTGCAGCGTGGCCCAGAAAGAGTTCACCCAGTATTTTCCAAAACCCGGCTGGGTGGAGCATGACGCCGGGGAAATCTGGTCCACCCAGCTGGGGGTGGCGGTGGAGGCCATGTCCAAGATCGGCGCCACGGCCGGGGACATCGCCGCCATCGGCATCACCAACCAGCGGGAGACCACCATTGTGTGGGACAAGGAGACCGGGGAGCCGGTGTACCGGGCGATTGTCTGGCAGTGCCGCCGGACCTCCGCCTACTGTGACTCCCTCAAGGACAAAGGGCTGGTGGACCGCTTCCGGGCAAAGACGGGTCTGGTGATCGACGCCTATTTCTCGGGCACAAAGCTGAAATGGATTCTGGACCATGTGGAGGGAGTCCGGGAACGGGCCGAGCGGGGCGAGCTGCTGTTTGGAACGGTGGAGACCTGGCTGATCTGGAAGCTGACCAGGGGCCGCGTCCATGTGACCGACTACTCCAACGCCTCCCGCACCATGTTGTTCAATATCAACACCCTGGAGTGGGACGAGGAAATTCTGCGGGAGCTTAATATTCCCCGCTGCATGCTTCCCAAGGCCATGCCCTCCAGCTGCGTTTACGGGGAGACCGATCCCCAGTTTTTCGGAGGCCCCATCCCCCTCGGCGGCGCGGCGGGAGACCAGCAGGCGGCGTTGTTCGGCCAGACCTGCTTCAATCCGGGCGAGGCGAAAAATACATACGGCACCGGCTGTTTCCTGTTGATGAATACCGGGGAGAAGCCCGTGTTTTCCAGGAACGGTCTGGTGACCACCATCGCCTGGGGACTGGACGGCAAGGTGAATTACGCTCTGGAGGGCTCCATCTTTGTGGCGGGCGCGGCCATCCAGTGGCTGCGGGACGAGCTGAAGCTCATCGAGTCGGCCGCGGATTCCGAGTATATGGCGAAAAAGGTGAAGGACACGGCGGGCTGTTACGTGGTGCCCGCATTTACCGGCCTGGGAGCGCCCCACTGGGACCAGTACGCCAGAGGCGCCATCGTGGGTCTGACCAGAGGGGTGAACAAATACCACATTATCCGGGCGACGCTGGATTCCCTGTGTTACCAGACAAACGACGTTCTGACCGCAATGAAGGCGGATTCCGGCATCGAGCTGGCGTCCCTTAAAGTGGACGGCGGAGCCAGCGCCAACAATTATCTGATGCAGACCCAGGCCGATATCATCGCAGCCCCGGTAAACCGGCCGCAGTGCGTGGAGACCACCGCAATGGGCGCGGCCTACCTGGCGGGTCTGGCCGTGGGCTACTGGGCGGACAAGGAGGATGTGGTGCAAAACTGGGCCATTGACCGCACCTTTACGCCGGAGATCACCGAGGCCCAGCGGACCGCGCGGGTGAACGGCTGGAACCGGGCGGTGAAATGCTCATACGGCTGGGCAAAGGACGAATAGAAGCGCCTGTGGGGCGAAGTCAGGGAAAGGGGACGGTTCAATATGAAAAAATTTATCAACGATCCCTCCATGGTGGAGGAGCAGATGATCCAGGGGATGGTCAAGGCTCATCCGCAGCATCTGCGCAAGCTGGACTGTGGCAATGTGGTGGTCCGGGCGGTGAAAAAGGAAGGCAAGGTAGCCATCATCAGCGGGGGAGGAAGCGGCCATGAGCCGGCCCACGGCGGGTACGTTGGGACCGGCATGCTGGACGCCGCGGTGGCGGGAGCCGTGTTCACCTCCCCCACGCCGGATCAGATTTACGAGGCCATCAAGGCGGTGGCCACGGACGCGGGCGTGCTGATGGTGGTGAAAAACTACACCGGCGACGTGATGAATTTTGAGATGGCGGCGGAGATGGCGGCCGATATGGATGAGATCGAAGTCCGACAGGTGGTCACAAACGACGACGTGGCTGTGAAGGACAGCCTGTACACGGTGGGACGGCGCGGCGTTGCGGGAACCGTATTTGTCCACAAGATCGCCGGAGCGCTGGCCGAAACCGGCGCTTCCCTGGACCAGGTGCAGGAAATGGCCCAGAGGGTCATCGATAACGTGCGCACTATGGGAGCGGCCATCGCCCCCTGCACGGTGCCCGGTGCCGGAACGCCTGGATTTACGCTGGCGGAGGACGAGATGGAGGTGGGCATCGGCATCCACGGGGAGCCGGGAACCCACCGGGAAACGATGGGCACAGCCGACGAGACGGCCGGCATGCTGCTGGAACAGATATTGGGAGATCTGGACTACAGCGGGCGGGAGGTGGCGGTGATGATCAACGGAGCGGGAGCAACGCCCCTGATGGAGCTCTACATCATCAACAACCACGTGGCCGACGTGCTTGCGGCAAAGGGAGTGCGCGTATACCGTACCTTTGTGGGCGAGTATATGACCTCCCTGGAGATGCAGGGTTTTTCCATCAGCCTGCTGCGCCTGGATGATGAGATGAAGGCGCTGCTCGACGCTCCGGCGGACACGCCGGCATGGCGATAGGAGGCGGTTGGAAATGGCGGATACAAAAAAGGTGTTGGAGATTTTGAGAGCCATGGGCCGGACCATTGCCAATGAGAAGGATTATCTGACCCGGCTGGATCAGCCCATCGGCGACAGCGACCACGGGATCAACCTGGACCGCGGTTTTCAGGCGGTGGAGCAGAAACTGCCCGGAATGGAGGGAAAGGACGTCGGCTCCATTTTAAAGGACGTGGGAATGACCCTGGTGTCCACCGTGGGCGGAGCCTCTGGGCCGCTGTACGGATCGGCGTTTATGAAGGCGGGCGCGGCGGCCGCCGGAAAGACGGAGGTGGACGCGGAGGGCTTTCTGGCCATGCTGGATGCCGCGGTGGAGGCCGTTAAAAAGCGGGGCCGCGCGCAGGTGGAGGAGGCAACCATGTTGGATGCCATGTGTCCCTCCCTGGAGGCAATGAAAGAGGCGCAGGCCCAAGGCGAAGGCCCAGGTCCCATGCTGGAAGCCGGCGTGAAGGCGGCCTGGGCGGGAGCGGAGCACACCAAGGATCTGGTCGCCACCAAAGGGCGGGCCAGCTATATGGGTGAGCGGGGACTGGGCCATCAGGACCCGGGGGCCACGTCTTACGCCTATCTGTTGGAGACGATTGCACACTGTATACAAGAAGGATAAAAGGGGGATGGGAAAATGGTAGGTCTGGTTGTAGTATCCCACAGCGAGAATCTGGCGAAGAGCGTGGTGGAGCTCACGGCCCTGATGGCGCCGGCGGCTCCGGTAGCCGCGGCAGGCGGTATGGCCGACGGGGGCTTTGGCACCTGCTTTGAGAAGATCCGCGACGCCATCGAGTCCGTGCGCTCGGAGGACGGCGTGCTGGTGATCATGGATTTGGGCAGCGCCGTGATGACCACGGAGATGGTGGTGGAGCTGTTCGAGGGCCAGAAGGTGGAGATGGTGGACTGCCCGCTGGTGGAAGGGGCTGTGGTGGCCACCATCGACGCGGTGGGCGGAATGAGCTTTGAAGCCATCAAAGAGGATCTGGCGAAGGTCGGCACCACTCCGAAATTTTAGGGAAATAAAAATTCCAACGCGGATTCGCCGGAAAGTGGCCAGGTTCTGTGAGGACCCGGCTGCCGCAGGCGGTCCGCTTTTTTGCTGCGGGAAATATGGGCGGAGGGAATCCGAAATCCGGATTCCCGAACACGGCCATTATTGCCCTGCGCACAGGGGTGTGATATACTGAAGCGATACGGCGGCATTTCCGGGCATTTTCAGGAAATGCCGGTCACAATCGTTAAAGGGCAGGCGCGTTCCTGCCGGGGGGTACGGATGAGACAGTTAATCGGAAACAAAAAATTTTATCAGCGGGTTTTAATGATCGCCGTGCCGATCATGATTCAGAACGGCATCACAAATTTTGTCGGCCTTCTGGACAACATTATGGTGGGAATGGTGGGCACGGAACAGATGACGGGCGTGGCCATTGTGAACCAGCTGCTGTTTGTCTATAATATCAGCATTTTCGGGGTGATCTCCGGCGCAGGAATCTTTGGCGCCCAGTTTTTCGGCGGCGGAAACCATGATGGAGTCCGCCATACCTTCCGGTTTAAAATGATCGCCAGCCTGATTCTGACCGCCGCGGCCCTTGCCCTGCTCCTGTTTCAGGGCGAGGGACTGATTACCATGTATCTCCACGGGGAGGGCAACGAGGCCGCTTTGGGGCTGGCCCTGGGACAGGGAAAAAAATATCTGGCGGTCATGCTGCTGGGCCTGCTCCCCTTTGGCGTGGAACAGGTTTACATCAGCACCCTGAGGGAGTGCGCGGAGACGGTGATTCCCATGAAAGCGGGAATCGCGGCGGTTTTCGTGAACCTGGTGCTGAACTATATTCTGATTTTCGGCAAATTCGGGGCCCCGGCCCTGGGGGTGGTGGGAGCCGCCGTGGCCACCGTGATTTCCCGGTATGTGGAGGCCTCCATCGTGATTATCTGGACGCACCGGCATACCAGGAGAAATCCCTTCATCGCGGGGGCGTACAGGAGCTTTTACATCCCGGCCGGTCTGGTTAAGAGCATTGTGATCAAAGGCACGCCGCTGATGATCAACGAGGCGCTGTGGGCCGTGGGAATGGCCGCGATCATGCAGTGCTATTCTCTGCGGGGGCTGGAGGCCGTTGCGGGGCTCAACATTTCCTCCACCATCGGCAATGTGTTTAACGTGGTTTACCTGGCCTTCGGAAATGCGGTTTCCATCATCGTGGGACAGCTGCTGGGCGCGGGAAAGATGAAGGAAGCCAGGGAAACGGACACGAAGCTGATCGCGTTCTCCGTGGCGGCCTGCGTCTGCATCGGAGCGATTCTGGCCCTTTTAGCGCCCCTGTTCCCGGAAATCTACAATACCAGCGGGGAAGTAAAAGCGCTGGCGGCTTCATTTATCCGCATCATCGCCATTTGCATGCCCATGGGGGCGTTTATCCACGCATCCTATTTCACGCTGCGCTCCGGCGGAAAAACCGTCGTCACCTTCCTGTTCGACAGCGTGTTCATGTGGCTGGTGAATATTCCCTTCGCCTATGTGCTCAGCAGATACACCGGGCTTCCCATCGTGCCGCTCTATCTGGCCTGCCAGATGATTGACCTGATCAAATGTTTCATCGGCGTCGTATTGGTAAAAAATGGGATTTGGATTCAGAATATTGTGGAACCAAAGCCGTGAGGGCAGGGGAGAAAACGGCGTTTACAGGCAGACAATCCGGGAGGGCTTTCCGTCAGGGGGAGCCCTCCTTTGCGCGCGCCGGGAGGGGACAGGGAGTTACCAATCCGAACGGGCGGGAATATACTAAAAGAAAAAGCAACGGATGGCAATATGCTGAAAATCATTACCTTTGTCCTTGCGCTCTGCACGGACACTTTTGTGGCCAGCCTGGCCTACGGCGCCAACCAGGTGCAGATTTCCTGGCAGAAGGCCGTGGCCTTAAACGGCATCTGCAGCGGCTGCCTGGGGCTGGCGCTGGGCCTGGGAACCCTGATTCAGGTGCTGGTGCCCCAGGAGCTGGCCCGGTCGGTGGGGTTTGTCTGTCTGTTTTTCCTGGGAGTGGTAAAACTTCTGGATTACAGCATCAAGCGATATATCAACAATCATTGTACGCTCAACAAGAATTTCCGTTTTTCCCTGTCGGGGCTGAAAATCATCATCAACATATACGGGGATCCCATGGCGGCGGACTGGGATAATTCCAAGTCTCTCTCCTGGAAAGAAACGATCTGCCTGGGCTTAGCCATGTCCATCGACTCCCTGGTGGCCGGAACCATGGCCGCGTTTGTGGATCTGCCGGCCCTTCTGACCGTCGGAACCTGCTTTGTAATGGGGATGGCGCTGATGTACGCCGGGCTTTACGCCGGACGCCGTCTGATTGCCAGGGACGGACTGGACCTTTCCTGGCTGTCGGGCCTGCTGTTCATTTTCCTGGCATTTTCAAGGACCAGAGGGGCGTGAGGGGAAAGCTCCGGGACGGCGCAGGCGGGTCCGCACGCTGGGGACAGGATTCAGGATAAATTAAGAAGGCCGTAAAGTTTTTGCAGAGGGTCTATGTTATAATTTAAGAAAATGCAGGATTGGCCATCAGCCTGGAATCAACCGGGCGGTCGGCGTCGCGGTATTATGATGGAAACACAGTCCATGCCGTCAACCGGCAGGGGAGAGGCAACAGCGAAAACACGGCGAGGAGGAGACAGATGAGGAAATTATGGACGGCAGTAGCGGCTGCAATATTCTTGACGGCGGCGTTGGGAACGGGAACAGCTTACGCCCACGATGCGGAGTACGGGATGTGGACCGGGGAACAGAACGGCCTGCTTCTGGGGATTGTGGAGGAAGCGGGGGAGGACTGGGTGGTCTTAAAGGAAGTCAAGGCGCTGCCCAGCGGAGATAAAGGCGGGGTGAACGACCGCCAGCTGCCGCCGGAGGAAGTGCCGGAACGCCTGAAGGTGACGGACCTGAGGCCGTATTTGATCTCGTACAATAAGGTGGAGAAGCCGCAGGCCGGGCAGTGTCTGCTGGTCAGCGCCGATCTGGGAAAAAATGGAGAGTGGAAAGCGCTGTGGCCTCCCTATGAGGTCAGCAGCCTGGATACGTCCACTCTGGAATTCCAGACCGATGAGGATAAAAACATGTACGGCGCAGCCTGGGAGCGGTTTGTGCATTCCGGAGGGAAGGACTACCGGTTTGCCTTTGAGCACGGAGATTTGTCCGACACCCTTTATTTACAGGTTCCCCGGGACGACGGCACCATGGAAAACCAGATCATTTTCCAGCGGGAAAACAAAATTGAGAGCCAGGCGCCCGGCAGCCTGGAAGCGGCGCCGGACAAGGAGACCGCCGCCGTTCAGGAGAGCGCCGCAGCCGGACAGACGGAGCCGGAAACCACACCCGCAGCCCAGGCGGCGGGAACTGAGACCACTCAGGCAGAGGAGACGGGCACGGCGTCCATGGGGCTGGAGACGGTCCTGATCGCGATTGCGGCCGGGTTCTTCGGGGGGATGGTGATCAGCAGGTTGAGGAAAAATAAGAAGCGGTAGGATTGAAAGCAGGATAACCATTAAAACGGCATCGGAGGCCAGAGGCTCTCAGATGCCGTTTTTTGAAATGCTTCCGGTTTTCAAGCGCCGCAAAATGTAGTATACTCTCTGTAAATATTTTGTTATTCAGAAACAGGCGCACTCCGCGCCTGACAAAGGAGTCCCACATGCCAACCATCATCGAAATCACCGATTTTTCCGCCCCGGAGCTGGACGTCTACGCCCGGTACTCGGAAGTACAGCTGTTAAACCGCCACGAGCCGGAAAAAGGTATTTTTATCGCTGAGAGCCCCAAAGTGATCGGGCGCGCCCTGGATGCCGGCTGCGTTCCGGTATCCCTGCTCCTGGAGCGCAAACACGTGGAGGGACAGGGGAAGGAGATCATCAGCCGCTGCGGTGAAATCCCTGTCTACACGGCTGAATTTGACGTGCTGACAAAGCTCACGGGCTTTAAATTGACCCGCGGCATGCTCTGCGCCATGTACCGCCCCGGGCTTCCCGGTGTTGGGGAGGTCTGCCGCGGAGCGCGCCGCATCGCCGTGCTGGAAAATGTAATGAATCCCACAAATATCGGCGCGATTTTCCGCTCAGCCGCCGCTCTCAACATGGACGCGGTGCTGCTGACGCCCGCATGCAGCAATCCCCTGTACCGCAGGGCAATCCGCGTCAGCATGGGCACGGTATTCCAGGTCCCCTGGACCTTTTTTGAGGGCACGGAGTGGCCGCAGCCCGGGATGGAGCTTCTGCGCAGCCTGGGCTTTAAAACCGCGGCTATGGCCCTCAGCGACGACTCCGTCAGAATCGACGATCCGCGGCTTATGGCGGAGGACAGGCTGGCCCTGATTCTGGGAACGGAGGGCGACGGGCTGGCGGAAGAGACCATCGCGGACTGCGACTACACGGTCCGAATCCCCATGTCCCACGGCGTGGACTCTTTAAATGTGGCGGCCGCCAGCGCCGTCGCCTTCTGGCAGTTGGGCCGCCGTCCTACCTAGCCGCCAGCGCCGTCGCCTTCTGGGCCGCCGCCCTACCTGGCTGCCATCATCCGCTTCATATCCGGCACGGCCGCCAGCAGCGGGAACAGGGCGGTGGAGATCACCAGCCCGCTGGCGCCCTGGATCAGGTTCGCCGGAACGCTGGCTAAGGCCGCGGCTGTGCCGTAAATAAAGCTCTCACAGAAACAGTATCCGCCCGCCACCAGGGCAACATCGATCAGACCGCAGACTGCCACCGCAGCCGTGCGGTTTTTTAAATGCCCGGACAGCCGCCGGAAAGCGTGGCCCGCCAGAAAGGCCACCAGTCCCTTGATGACAAATGTGATCGGCACATAGAGAAAATATCCGCCTAACAGATCGGCCATGGCGGAACCCATCCCCGCCGCCAGGAACGCCGCGCCGGGATTTAAAAAGATGCCGCACAGGATTACAACCGCGTCGCCCGGATGGATGTAGCCGCCGGTTCCCGGCGTTGGAATGCGGATTGCCATGGTCGCCACGCAGGCCAGCGCGGCGAACAGGGCGGCGATTACCATTTTTTTCGTCTGTCTCATAATTGATTACCTCCCGGTTTTCTGTAAATGTTGGTATTACGATATCAGAAAAGTGGACCGAACAAAATAGCCAGTTATAGTATAAATAACCAGTCCAGTATGTGGGCCAGACTTTGCCGGGCAAAACGCGCTCCCCCGCATTTCCCAGGATACAACAAATAAAAATTGGTGAAGGTGCACAATGGTTCATGGAATTTTAACATAAAAAGCAAATTGTTTCACATTTTAGGCCGGAATATGGTATAATCATTCATGATAAGAAACAATGTTGCATATGAACGTAAATTTATTGAATTATTGTTTTATTAAGCATATCATAGAGACAGGAGGAAGAAACATGAAAAGCGTTTTGGTGCGGCTGAACGAATACCAGTTACAGATGACGCCGGCGGAGAGCGAGGTCGTCCAGTACATACTGCATCACCCCGAGAAGGCGGCGGAGCTGTCGGTTCATGAGCTTTCGGCCCGGGCGTTCTCTTCATCGGCGACTATCGTGCGGATGTGCCGCCGGCTGGGGTTCGACGGGTATAAGGAATTGCGGCGTTCGCTCCAGTATGAGCTGGCGGTGCGCAAGCAATCGGAGCTGGAGAAGCGCGACGAAGTGTCACGGGAGGATTCCCTGGAACAGATGGTGGATAAGATCACCTACAAGAATATCGTTTCCCTGGAGGAGACGAAAAATCTGGTGGATCTGCCGGTTTTGCAGAAATGTGTGGACCTCCTGTGCGTGGCCCGGAATATCTGCCTGTTTGGAATCGGTTCGTCTCTCTGCGTGGCCCGGGACGCTTATCTGAAATTCCTGCGCCTGGATAAGGCCTGCGTTCTCAACGACGACTGGCATTCCCAACTGCTTCAGGCGCGCAACATGCGGCCGGAGGACGTAGGGCTGTTTATCAGCTATTCCGGCCAGACCGAGGAGCTGATCAAATGTGCGGAGGCGGTGAAAAAATCCGGCGCAAAGATGATTCTGATCACCCGGTTTGCCGCCTCGGCCCTTTCGGACTTAGCCGACTACAACCTGTATGTGGCGGCCAATGAATCGCTGTTCCGAAACGGAGCCATGAGCAGCCGGATCAGCCAGCTCAACATGATCGATATCCTGTATACCGCCTACGCGAATACGGATTACGAACGTTCGATGGCGCGTCTCTGCGCGACGCACATTGAGAAACCAAACTATAAAAATGCCAAGGAGGTCAAGCGTTATGCTGGAACTGAATAAACTGACCACGGAGGCCCGCAATCCGGGAACAGCCGGATTGGACACCATGACGCCGCTTGAGATCGCGACGGTGATGAACCGGGAGGACGAACAGGTAGTCGCGGGCGTCCGCAAGGTGCTGCCGGAGGTCGCCGCCGCCATCGGGTGGGTGCAGGAGTCCTTTGAAGCGGGCGGAAAACTGGTCTACATGGGCGCCGGGACGTCGGGGCGTCTGGGGGTACTGGACAGTGTGGAGTGTCCGCCCACCTTTGGGGTTCCGCCGGAAATGGTGGTGGGCCTGATCGCAGGAGGCGACCGGGCGTTTGTGAAGGCCGTGGAGGGGGCTGAGGATTCCGAAGTCCTGGCCCTTGAGGAGCTTAAGGCCCTGCCGTTGAACGGGCGGGACGTGGTGATCGGGATTGCGGCTTCCGGGCGAACGCCCTACGTGATCAGCGGTCTGCAATACGCCAGATCCCTGGGCTGCAAAACCGTGGCCATCGCCTGCAACGCCGGCAGTCTGGTGGGAAAAGCCGCGGACCTGGCCATCGAGCCGGTGGTGGGGCCGGAGGTGTTGACGGGTTCCACCCGCTTAAAGGCCGGAACCGCCCAGAAAATGATTCTCAACATGATTTCCACCGGCGCAATGGTGGGCATCGGAAAGGTCTACCAGAACCTGATGGTGGATGTGATGCAGACCAACGAAAAGCTCCGCGTCCGGGCCAGAAACATCGTGACGGAGGCCACGGGCTGTTCAGAGGAACAGGCCTGCCGTCTGCTGGAGGCAGCGGGCGGAAACGCAAAGACCGCCATCGTGATGGAACTGTTAAACTGTACCGCCAAGGAAGCGGAACAGAATTTGAAACGCGCTCATGGGCACATCCGAAAATGCCTTTGACGGATAGGGGAATGCGGGTCCAATGGGCCCTGCAATGCAAAAAAATAAGAAAGTGAGAGGTGAATTCTATGAGTAATGAAGAGCTCGCAAAGAAAATCGTCGACTTGCTGGGGGGCAAGGATAATATTCTGAACGCGGAAAACTGCATGACGCGCATCCGGGTCAATGTGAAGGACGGGTCCAAGGCGGACCGCCAGGGAATCAAGAACACGCCGGGCGTTCTGGGCGTGGTGGGCGATGAACCCGACTACATCCAGGTGGTGCTGGGACCGGGCAAGGTGCGGGACGTGATGCAGATCTGCACCACCAAGCTGGGCGTGAAGGAGCAGTCCCCCAGCCAGGAAAGCAAGGGGCAGCCCAAAGGTCAGGTGGGCGACTGGGAAGCCAACAAGAAGGCGGTCAAGAGCAATCAGAAGCACCAGAATCTGATCAACAAGGTGCGGGTCCTGGCGGACATCTTCACCCCCATGATCCCGGCATTTATCGCCTCCGGTATCTGTAACGGACTGGGCAAGGTCATCAAGATTCTGATGACAAACGGCGTGCTGCCGGACGTGGTTGCCGTGGTTGTCATCTACAACATTTTCGTCCTGATCGGCAACGCGTTCCTGTCCTACATGGCCATCTTCACCGGCGTCCGGGCCGCCAAACAGTTCGGCGTCAACGAGATGCTGGGCGGCATGATCGGCGCGGCCTCCTTAAACTCCGTGGTCAACACCATTTCAACGGCCATCGGCTGGTACAACAAGGACGTGGTCAATGATTCCGTTCTGGCCACCGGCGCGGGCGGCATCATCGGCGTTGTCATCGGCGTATGGATTCTGGCCCAGATCGAGCGCTGGGTGCACAAGCACATGCCGGAGGTTCTGGACGTGTCCTTCACGCCTCTGATCTCCATGCTGATCGCAGTACCGTTCTTTGTGCTTCTGGTAATGCCTGTGACCGGCTGGCTTTCCACCCTGGTGTCGGCGTTCCTGAACCTGTTTATCAATTCCACTAACCCTGTGGTCAGCGTGATCGCCGGATATATACTGGCGGCCACCTTCCTGCCTCTGGTGCTGCTGGGGCTGCACAGAGGACTTGTGCCCATCTACGCCATCCAGATTGAATCCCTGGGCGGAACCACCCTGTTCCCGGCGGTGGCCATGGCGGGCGCCGGACAGGTGGGCGCGGCCATCGCCCTTTACATCAAGGCAAAACGCGTGGGCAACCACCGCTTAAACCGGGTTATCGCAGGCGCTCTGCCCGCAGGCATTCTGGGCATCGGCGAACCCTTGATTTACGGCGTTACCCTGCCGTTAATGAAACCCTTTATCACAGCCGGTCTGGGAGCCGGTTTCGGCGGAGCCTACGTCATGCTGACCCATGTCATGAGTACGGCCTACAGCCCCTCGGGCCTGCTGGCAGTCACCCATATGCTGCCGGAGTGCATGCTGAATTACCTGATCGGCATGGTCATCGCCTACATTGCAGCCGCGGTGATCACTTACATTTTCATTCCGGTTGAGGATATCGAGAACGCATAGGAGCGAAGTTCATGATTGATTTGCACACCCATACCTGTTGTTCGGACGGGGCCGACAGCGTGGAGGCGCTTCTGCGCCGGGCTGAGGAAATGAAGCTGTCCGTCCTGTCCATCACGGATCACAACACGGTCGCAGCCTACCGGGGCCGCGGAATTTCGGAATACTCCGGGACGCTGATCCCGGGAGTTGAGATCACCTGCATGTACCAGGGCGAGGTGGTGGAGGTCCTGGGCTACGGCTACCGGCTGGCGGACATGGAGGTCGAACTTTCCCGCCATGTGCTGACCTTTGAGGAGAAGCAGAGGCGGGAGTTTGAACTGATCTGCGCGGCCTTGCGCCGGGCGGGAGCGGCCTTTGACCCGGCGGAAATATCCTTTGACCCCACAAAGGAATCCAGCCGGAAAGCCTTTCTGCGCCATCTGAATCAATTTCCGGAGAACCGCCGCTTTTTCAGCAGCGATGAGACCTGGCAGAGCTCTAAGGCGTTTACGCGGGAGGAGATTTACAACCCGGAGAGCCGCCTCTACGTGGACGAAGCGCCCCTGTACCCGGATGTGCGCACCGCGGTGGAGATGATCCACCGCAGCGGCGGGATCGCGTTTCTTGCCCACCTGTACATCTACGCCCACGCACCGGAATTCCGGCGGCGGCTCTGGGAGATCGTCCGGGAATTCGGCCTGGACGGCGTGGAGTGCGCCCACTCCGCGTTTACGGCGGAGCAGATACTGGATTTAAACGGTTTCTGCCGGGAGCACGGCCTGCTGCGAAGCGGCGGCAGCGACTACCACGGCAGCCGCAAGCCGGGCGTGAGCCTGGGAACCGGGCGTGGGCAGCTGGATATTACGGAGGAATATCTGAAGGAGTGGCCCGGGGATAAACGCCGTGGCTGGGAAACAGACGGCATTTTACCGTCTTAGCAGGTGTAAAATTGAAAATATTGTACCCTCAGGGCACGGTTTCGCAGGCAAAGCGGAATCGTGCCCTGTTTTGCCGCCCAGGCCCGGGGAAAGACGACAAATTTGTTGGCTGTTACGATTTTTATGAATCATAAAGAAATAAAATGAATTAAAATGAATCGAAAAGGTTGACAGTGAATCATGGCGATGATATAGTTAATTCATAAGATCCGGCGGAGTTTATACATCTGAAATAAGGAAGAAAGGGGGGAACGCAGGGAAGTGGCAGATCAGATGTGCCGGAGATATTTGCTGTATTAAAAGAATGTAAACCGCAGAATATGATAATGATCAGGAGGATTCAAAATGGGGGACATAATGAGGTTTCTTTCGCCAAATCTGATTAAGGTTAATATGCAGGCAGAGAGTCGGGATGAGGCGGTTCGTGAACTGGCGGAGTTGCTCTTTCAGGAGCGGGTATTGAAGGACAAAGAACGGTATATTCAGGATGTGTTGGAGCGGGAGGCCCAGGTTTCCACAGATTTGGAAAATGGGGTGGCTTTACCCCACGGTAAGTCGGAAACGGTGCTAAGGCCCGCCGTGGCAATCGGAACATCGGCCAGGGGGATCCGGTTCAGCGGAGAAGGCACGTCCAGCCGGGTCATTTTTCTGATCGCGATGCCGGATCAGGCGGATGATACCCACATCACCTTGCTCAGCGGCATCACGTCGCGATTGCTGGATAATGCCTGCCTGGAGCGCATTAAGGGCGCGGCAGAACCGGAGGAGATTCTGGCGGCCCTCACGGAAGAGAAGGCTGGCGCAGCGCGCGGCGGCACGGGAAAGTTTCTGATCGGGGTGACGGGCTGTACCGTGGGCGTGGCCCATACATATCTGGCGGCTAAGGCTCTGGAGAAGGCGGCCAGGGAACTTGGCGCGGAAATCAAGGTGGAGACCAACGGCTCCATTGGCACGGAAAATGTGCCGACCAGGGAGGAGATTGAACGGGCGGAGGGAATCATCATCGCCAGCGACAAGGAGACGGATATGGAGCGTTTCCGGGGAAAACGGGTGGTGAACACCAATGTGAAGGAGGGAATCGATCATCCGGAGGAACTGATCCGCATGGTGCTGGATGGGAAAGCGCCCCTGTACGGTAAGGGACAGGCGGAACCTGCAAAAGAGAGGCGTAGCCCTGCGGCGGAAAAGGGGACCGCTCAGGCAGCTTCTGGCGGTAAAATGCTCTATAAGGCGTTGATGAACGGCGTTTCCTTTATGATTCCCTTCGTCGTGATCGGAGGATTGCTCATTGCGATCTCCCTGGCGGTGGGCGGGGAACCTACGCCTCAGGGGCTGGTGATCCCGGAGGGCAGCTTCTGGAATCAGATTTCCGCTGTGGGAAGCGCCGGCTTTACCATGATGATTCCGATTCTGGCGGGCTACATCGCGTATGCCATTGGCGACCGCGCGGCTTTAGCGCCCGGTATGATCGGCGGCTGGATCGCCAACAACGGCTCTTTTTACGGAGCGGATGCGGGTACGGGATTCATCGGCGCCATTGCGGCAGGGCTGCTGGTGGGCTACTTTGTCAGATGGATGAAGCAATTTAATTGGCCGGAGGTGATCAGGCCTCTTGTGCCGATTATGATTATTCCCATCACCGGCTCCCTGTTTATCGCATTTATCTTTATATTTATCATCGGCGCACCCATTGCCTCCCTGATGACTGCGCTCTATTCCATGCTGGAGTCCATGTCTGCGGGAAGCATGATCCTGCTGGGCATTGTGATCGGACTGATGCAGGGCTTTGACATGGGCGGACCCTTCGGAAAAGTGGCATTTATGTTTTCAGTGGGACTGATCGCGGAAGGCCAGCCCCAGTTTATGGGAGCGCAGGCTATGGCGATTCCCGTAGCGCCACTGGGAATGGCGCTGGCCACCTTCCTGGACAAAAAGCATCAGCTGTTCCTGCCTGAGGAGACAGCCAACGGCAAGGCGGCTCTGGCGATGGGACTGGTAGGGATTTCCGAGGGCGCGATTCCCTTCGCGGCCGGGGACCCGCTGGCGGTAATTCCCGCCAACATGATCGGCTCCGCAGTGGCCTGCACCATGGCGTTTCTCTTCGGAATCACAGATTCCGTGGCTCACGGAGGCCCCATTGTACTGATTCTTGGCGCAGTGAACAAACCCCTGATGGGACTGATCTGTATGGCTGCTGGAACGGTGGTGACGGCAATGGTCTGTATGACATTAAAACGGCTTAAATTAAAAAACAGCAGATAGGAGTGTTGACTGTGGCAAGGATAAATATTGATGGCGAGCAGAATGTGGAGGTCAGTATAAAGATTCCCAGCCAGAAGACGCCAAAAGAGCAGCTGGAGATCATGGAGGCCTACACTAGGGCGCATATGGAAAGTGGTGGACTGGACAAAGCCCAGCGGGAATTAGCATGCCTGAGAACCATTTACCCAGCGCTGTTTCGCACCATCGAGGAGAGGGATTTAATCGCAGGCCGCCTGGATTTCCTTCCCATCGGCTTTGGATGTGTGACCAGTATCGGTGGAGTTGGGCATTACTGTGTGTTCCACAAGCTCAGGGAGTTTAAGCAAATGCTGTCTGATCCTCGGGATTTGGCCCGTGTGGACCGTCTCTACGACTACTGGCAGGAGTGGGATGTGAAAACCATTTACTGTCAGGACGTGTTAAACGATACCACAACCGGCCGTTTCATTGACTGCGATTATCCCTTGATGGCCACAGCCAGGCTCAGCGGCATGATGCTGAACTATAAGAAACTTATGCGCCTTGGAGTGGGCGGACTGATGAAGGAGATCGGGGCGCGGATATCAGCTCTTGAGGCAGCTACGGATGCGGACCGGGGTTCCATCTCCTTTTTGCAGGCCGCGCTGGGGACCCTTGAGCTGTTTCAGGAGGTAATCAGGAGGCAGTGCCAGCTGGCGCGCGCCGCCCGAAAAGGGGCTGGGGCCGCCAGACTGCGGGAACTGCAGCTGATGGAGGCGGATCTGGAGGCGATTTGGGAGAATCCGCCGGAGACGTTTCATCAGGCCTTGCAGCTGCTCTGGCTGTACGCGCTCTGCGCCGGGGCCATCAACTACGGCAGGCTGGACGATGCTCTGGGAACTTTTTTGAAGGAAGATCTGAATCAGGGCAGGATTACCCAGGAGGAGGCTTACAGATATTTGAAATCCCTGTGGAGCCTGATCGAGAACCGGAGAACCACGGTCAACGGCAGGATCATTGTGGGCGGGGCCGGAAGGGAGGACCCGGAGGCAGGGGATATCTTCACCAGAATCTGCCTTCGGGTCTGCCGGGACACCCGGTATGTAGAGCCGCAGTTTACCCTGCGCCTGTACCGGGATACGCCCCAGGATATTCTGGATATGGCCTACGACTGCATCGCGGAAGGGGCCACCTATCCCACGCTGTACAACGACGAGGTCAATATTCCGGCGGTGGAGTACGGTATGAGGGTGAACCGGAGTACGGCGGAGCAGTATGTGCCGTTTGGCTGCGGGGAGTTTGTGATACAGGGCAAAAGCGTGGGAACGCCCAATACCCTATTAAACCTTCTGAAGCTGTTGAACATGGCCATGAATCAGGGCGTGGATCCCATGGACGGTATATACAAGGCTGGGCCGGTCAAGCTGGCATCGCCGGGGGAATACCACAGCTTTGAGGCATTTTATAACGATTATAAACGGCTGTTGGACTACTATTTTGACCTCAGTACAGAGGCCCAGTACCACAGCTACGAGGTGATGAACCGGGAGGTATCCTTCCTGTTCACCAGCATCCTGATGGACGACTGCGTGGGCAGAGGAAAGGCGCTGCTTGACGGCGGCGTTGAGATTCTTGGGGGAACCAATGAGACTTACGGCAATATCAACGCCTCTGACGCGCTGTACGCGGTTAAAACCCTGGTATTTGAACAGGGAAAGTACACTCTGGAGCAGGTGAGCCAGGCGCTGCTGACGGATTTTGCGGAAAATGAAGCCATGCGCCGGGCGCTGTGGAGAGCGCCCAAATACGGGAACGATCATGAGGCGTGCGACAATTTGGCAAACGACCTGTTCGAGTACGTGGCAAAAGGCATTCGCCAGAGAGGGATTGACCGGGGCTTGGGATATTATCTGATCGTTATCAGCAATAACCAGACCAACACGGACTGGGGCCATAGAACCAGCGCCTCTGCGGACGGCAGGAAGAGCGGTATGTTCATGAACCCGGCTAATAACCCGCAGGGAGGCGCAGCAAAAAATGGCCCTACGGCGGTTTTGAATTCCCTGGCCCGTTTCCGGGCCAGGTATCACGGCGGCAGCGTCCAGAACATAAAATTCACGCCCAGGATGATGGCTGAGGACCGGGAGAAGATCAAGGCCCTGTTTCGCACCTATTTCAAGCGGGGCGGGTGCCAGCTGATGGTGACGGTGGTGGAGCCGGGGGCCTTGGAGGACGCTCAGAAGAATCCGGAGAAATACCCGGATCTGATCGTGCGTGTGGCGGGCTACAGCGCGGTATTCGTCAATTTGACAAAAGATGTACAGGATGAGCTGTTGAGCAGGGAGTTGTATGATGAGGGTATTTAATATCGAGCGGTTTGCCACCCATGACGGGGACGGAATCCGCACAGTCGTATTCTTAAAGGGCTGTCCCCTGCGCTGCCCATGGTGCTCCAATCCGGAGTCCAGGGAACCGGCCAGGCAGTTGTTTCATACCGCAGGAAAATGCCTGGGCTGCGGCAGCTGCCAGAAGGTGTGTCCGGCGGGCGCGGTCCGGTATGAGGGCGGCAGGGTTCATTTTCGTGTTGAAATATGCACGGAATGCGGAGCCTGTGCAGACATCTGTCCCGGGGAGGCGCTGGAATTTGTGGGCAGACAGATGGAAGCGGAGGAGATTGTCCGGGAGGTGCTGAGGGACCGGGACTATTATGAGGAGAGCGGAGGCGGCGTCACCCTTTCCGGGGGAGAGCCGTTTGCGCAGGCCGGGGAGCTGGTCAGGCTGCTTCTGTTGCTGAAACAGCAGGGGCTTAACACTGCGGTGGAGACTGCGGGACAGTATCCCACAGAGCGCCTGGAGGAAGCACTTCCCTATGTAGACACCTGGCTGTATGATGTGAAGCATATTGAGGAAGAGAAGCTTCGGACGGTAGTGGGAGGAGACTGGGGACAGATCGAGAAGAACCTCCGGTTCCTGGCCGGACGGGACAGCAGCCGGATCGTGATCCGGGTGCCGGTGATCCCCGGCTTTAACGACTGTGCAGAGACGCTGGAGCGGATCATCGGCCTGGCGGCCGGGCTGGGAATCCGGCGGGTGGATCTGCTGCCGTACCACACCCTGGGACGGGAGAAATATGACAAACTGTCCATGGATTACAGTTTGAAGGGGATTCCCATGATGGACCGCAAGAGTCTGTACCCTCTGGGCGCGGTGGGCCGGAAGCTGGGGGTGGAGGTGACTGTGGGGGGAAGAAAGACGGATTGACAGGTGTTTTCCTCCTCTGTTATGATATGGACAAAGGAGGAGATGGATATGCTGTCACAGCAAAGGCTTTATCATATCATGAGTATTGTGAAAGAACAGTCCTTTGTGACCATAAAGGAATTGATGGATCAACTGGACGTATCAAAATCCACGGTCAACAGGGATCTCATTGAGCTGGAGGAACAGGGGCTTATTACCAGGGAGCGGGGAGGGGCCATGTGCAGGGAGGTGTCGGATACCTTAAGCGCCTTCAACGAGGTGCCCACTGTGAATAAAGAGAACTTGTGCGCCGAGGCTAAAGCGGCGGTTTGCAGCAAGGCGGTGCGGAATGTGAAGGACGGGGACTGCGTGTATGTGGACTCGGGCACCACGCCGGTGTATTTGCTGCCTCATCTTCTGGCGCGGAAGGTGAAGATTGTGACTCCCAGCATTTATCTGATCAAGAAGGTTCCCATTACCTACAAAGGGGATATCTATTTGCTGGGCGGCCGCTTTTCGCCGGACTACGATCTCAGCTCGGGGCCGATGGCGGTGGAAATGATTCGCAGCTTTAACTTCGACCATGCGTTTTTCAGCACCAACGGGGTGAGCACGGAGAGCGGGGAGGTCTATATTTTTGATATGGAGATCGGTACGATGAAGAAGGAGATCATGAAGAAAAGCCAGAACCGGTATCTGCTGATTGACGACTCCAAGTACCGGATCAAGGCGATGTTTACCTGGGCGAAATTGGAAGAATTTACCAATGTATATGTGAATCAGGCGCCGGCAGGGGAAATGCCGGAGAATTTTACGGTCTGCCCATAAGTTTCGTTAGTCCGCTGTTCTCCAGAGACGGCGGGAATAAAAATTGAATCGAGCGACACCGCCACGAAACCGGGTTTGCCGGCCAGGGGCGGTTTTTCGCTTTTTGCGGGATGGGATACTGAGCGGAAAGCGGACGGAAAAACACCGATGGACATTTTCGCTGTTTTGTAGTAATGTTATAAATTAATACGGCCTGCCGCGGCCGGAGAGAGGTCCCACCCGCCCGGTAGGCCCGCCAAAGAAAAATACACACGGAGTGATACGCAATGGAACGCAATCGTCTGATCGCAAAAGCAGAAATCGTCTTCTCAATGGCAGTATTTGGCACCATCTCCATTTTCGTGCGGAACATTCCGCTGCCCTCCGCGGAGCTGGCGCTGTGCCGGGCGGTGATTGCGGCCGCAACCCTGCTGGTGTGGCAGCTTCTGACCCGGACCATGGTGCGGTTCCAGGACATAAAAAAAGAGCTGCCCCTGTTGCTTCTCTCAGGGGCGGCCATGGGCGTGAACTGGATTCTGTTTTTCCAGGCTTACAAGTACACCAGCGTGGCGCTGGCCACCCTGAGCTACTATTTTGCGCCGGTGCTGGTCACGGTGGCCAGTCCTCTGCTGTTTCAGGAGCGGCTCACCGGGCGGCAGATGTTCTGCTTTGTCATGTCCACCCTGGGTCTGGTGCTGGTGATCGGCGTCAGCGGGGGAGCGGGAGCGGGGGACACGGCAGGGGTGCTCTTCGGCCTTGGAGCGGCGGTGTTCTACGCGGCCGTGGTGCTCTGCAACAAGGGAATCCGCAATGTGACCGGAATCAACCGCACCTATCTGCAGTTTCTGGCCTCCATCGCGGTGCTGCTTCCCTATGTCCTGCTCACCGGGGGATTTCACCTGGCACAGCTTCCGGCTAAAGGCCTCACAAGCCTCCTGGTGGTGGGCGTCGGCTATACGGGGATCGCATACACCCTTTACTTTTCCTCCCTGCGCTACCTGAAGGGGCAGGAGGCGGCGATCCTAAGCTACATCGACCCGCTGGTGGCTGTGCTGGTGTCGGTGACCGTGCTGGCGGAGTCCGTCACCTGGCTGCAGGCGGCCGGCGGGGCCATGATCCTGGGCTTCACCATCCTGAATGAGCTGAAGCCGAAGGGGGCGGCGTAAGCCGCCGGCGGTTTCCGGCAGCGGAAAAACGTGTCGGCGCGGGCGGATGTTTCTTATGATTTCCACAAAATATCCCGGTTCACCGTCCGGTAAAACAACCTGCGTATCTCCTCCGGCTCCTTGGTCTGGCCCAGGATCCACATGATTTTTGTCACCGTCGCCTCCAGGGTCATATCGTAGGATTCCAACAGCCCGAATTCCTGCTTGATGTTCTTGCCCACCTCGTAGACGGACATGTTGCTGCCTTCGTTGGTGACCTGGGTGGTCATGACCACGGTCTTGCCCAGAGCGGTCCAGCGGCCCACGGCCCGGTAGTAGTCCCCGGAGTCGTAGGAGGGCAGGCCGCCTACGCCGAAGGATTCGATGATCACCGCGTCGTAGTGCCCGGCCATATAGTCCAAAAGGGAGGCGTCCATGGACGGGATCAGCTTTAACAGCACCACGCCGGAGCTCATCTCGTGGTAGAATTTCACCTGAGCGCATTCCGGTTTGTCGTCCAGGTAAAACAGAATGTGGTCCTCCTGGATGGCTGCGATATAGGGGAAATTGATGCTGGAAAATGCGTTGTAGCTCTTGGTCCGCTCCTTCTTGCCGCGGGTTCCGGCGATCACCTTGCCGTCAAAGACAATGTTCACCCCGTGGGCGCGGTCGTTGGAGGCGAAAAACAGGCTGTCCGCCAGATTGGTGCGCGCGTCGGTATTTTCCATGTCGATGGGCTTCTGGGCCCCGGTGATCACGATGGGTTTGGGGGAGTCCTGAACCAGGTAGGACAGGGCCGCGGCGGTGTAGGCCATGGTGTCCGTGCCGTGGCAGATCACAAAGCCGTCGTAGCGGTCGTAGTGCTCCTCAATGGCCCGGGCGACGGCCAGCCAGTGGCGGGGCTGCATGTTGGTGCTGTCGATATTGAATACCTGAAGGCTGTCGATGTCGCAGTAGCGCTTGCTGTCCGGAACGTAGGTCAGGATTTCCTCGGACGTGATCACCGGTTTAAGGCCTGCGTCGCTGCGCTTGCACGCGATGGTGCCGCCGGTTCCTAACATCAATATGTGTTTCATAGATTTCTCCTTTGAAGGGTAAAATGAGAACGGTGTGCCGGTAGGTTCCAATGCGATTATATTCGATATTCCGTTTTTGTCAATAGCCTGAACCGGACCGGAACGGAGGAGGCGACGGTTGAATTTATTACGAAAACCTGAAGTTTGCAATCCCCTCATTGGTTTTTAGCAGGTTTCATGGTAGAATGGAATTAAATTCGTGAAAGGAGGGGATTCTGTATGGTAGTAATCTATTGGATGATCGCGTTTCTGGTCTTTCTTGGAGTGGAGGCGGCGACCACATCCCTGGCGAGTATCTGGTTTGCAGGGGGAGCGCTTGCCGCGCTGGCGGCGGCAGCCGTGGGACTGGGCGTAAAGGCACAGCTTATTGTGTTCGTTCTGGTTTCTTTTATTCTGCTCCTGCTGGTACGTCCCCTGGCTTCCGGCTTTATGAAGGGGAAGGACACGAAGACCAATGTGGACGGCCTGGTGGGACGTAAGGCCGTGGTTAAGGAGCGGGTGGACAATTTGGCCGGCACCGGCACGGCGGTTTTGGGAGCCGAGACCTGGCTGGCCCGTTCTGTGGTGGAAGGACAGATCTTCGAGCCGGGAACTGTGGTGGAAGTGGCTGCGATCAGCGGCGCCAAGCTGATAGTCAAGGCATAATGTAAGAGGTATGAAAGGAGAAAAAGTATGTTTTTTGAAGGACTGGGAACATTTTTGGTGGTGATTATCATTCTGGTAATCGTGCTGGCCATTGTTTCATCCTGCGTGCGCATCGTGCCCCAGGCCCGTGCGCTGGTGGTGGAGCGGCTGGGCGGTTATCTGGGAACCTACGGCGTAGGACTCCATATTCTGGTACCCTTTATCGACCGGGTGGCCAGAAAAGTGGATTTGAGGGAGCAGGTGGAGGATTTTCCGCCTCAGCCCGTAATCACCAAGGATAACGTCACCATGATGATCGATACGGTGGTATTTTACTATATCACAGACCCCAAGCTGTACGCCTACGGCGTGGAGCGTCCCCTGCAGGCCATCGAGAACCTGACGGCTACCACGCTGCGAAACATCATCGGCGATCTGGAGCTGGATGAGACGCTGACCTCCCGCGAGACCATCAACGCCAAGATGCAGGAATCCCTGGATATCGCCACGGATCCCTGGGGCATCAAGGTCACCCGCGTGGAGTTAAAGAACATCATGCCTCCGGCCGCCATTCAGGAAGCCATGGAGAAGCAGATGAAGGCGGAGCGGGAACGCCGCGAGTCGATCCTGAGAGCAGAGGGTGAGAAGAAGTCCATGATCCTGGTGGCAGAGGGCCACAAGGAGTCCGCGGTTTTAAACGCCCAAGCCGAGAAGGAAGCGGCCATCCTGCGCGCGGAAGCGGAGCGGGAGAAGAAGATCAAGGAGGCGGAAGGCCAGGCGGAGGCAATCCGCACCGTGCAGATGGCACAGGCCGATGGTATTCGGTTTATCAAGGAAGCTGGTGCCGACAACGCAGTGCTGCAGCTTAAGAGCCTGGAGGCCTTTGCGGCGGCGGCCAACGGCAAAGCTACCAAGATCATTATCCCCTCGGAGATTCAGGGAATCGCCGGTCTGGTGAAGTCCATCGCCGAGGTGGCCGGGACCGAAAAAGCGGAGACGCCGGAAAAGTAAGAACATTTTGACGGGAGGCCGGCAGAGCCGTTGGCGATGAACGCGCCTCCCAACCAATATTATCATGACAGGGCAGGGAAAACGTGTTATGAAAGCAGTCGATCAATCCACGAAACAGGGGACGGAGCTGCAGGAACAGGCCGGAGGCGCCGCCATGGACAACAAGATTGTCAATGGCAGTATCTTCGGCCAGTTGTTGCTTTTTTTCTTTCCCATTTTATTTGGAACTTTCTTCCAGCAACTTTACAATACGGCGGACGCCATGGTGGTGGGCCGCTTTGTGGGCAAACAGGCCCTGGCCGCGGTGGGCGGCAGCACCAGCACGCTGATCAACCTGCTGGTTGGTTTTTTTATTGGCTTATCCAGCGGCGCTACGGTGGTAATTTCCCAGTATTACGGGGCGGGCAAGGCGGATAAGGTGCACTGGGCGGTACATACCTCGGTGGCGTTTTCCGTGGTCGGCGGACTGGTGATGATGGTGGTGGGCATTGCCTGCGCTCATCCGGCTCTGGTGGCTATGAAGACGCCCGACGATGTGATGGGGCACTCCATGATTTACCTGCGCATCTATTTCGTAGGCACTGTGGCCAACCTGCTCTACAATATGGGAGCGGGTATTTTGCGGGCAGTGGGCGATTCCAAGCGGCCGCTGTATTTTCTGATCATCAGCTGCTTTGTCAACATTGCGCTGGATCTGTTCTTTGTGGCGTATTTAAAGATCGGCGTGGCGGGGGCGGCCCTGGCTACGATCCTTTCCCAGTGCATCAGCGCGGCCATGGTGATGGTGTGCCTGATGCGGACCAAAGACATTTACCAGCTGGTGTGGAAGGCGGTGCGCATCGACCGCAGGATGCTGCGCAGGATCGTGCGCATCGGTTTTCCGGCGGGCATGCAGTCCATCATGTACAATGTCTCCAACGTGATCATTCAGACCGGCGTCAACACCCTGGGCACGGACAACGTGACGGCCTGGGCCACCTACGGCAAGGTGGACGGCCTGTTCTGGATGATGATCAGCGCCCTGGGCATTTCCGCCACCACCTTTGTGGGCCAGAATTACGGCGCGGGCCGTATGGACCGGGTGCGCAAGGGAACCAGCGTCTGTATGGGAATCGGCGTGCTTTTGACCACCATTGTGGGCGTTGTGCTGTACACCGGCGGCTATCTATTGGTGGACCTGTTCACCGAGGACGCGGAGGTCCGGCGGATCAGTATGGAGCTGGTTCGCTTCATGGTTCCCACCTTTATCACCTATATCGCCATCGAGGTGCTCTCGGGAACCCTGCGCGGCGTGGGCGACGCCTGGATGCCGCTTGTGATCACGGGAGTGGGAATCTGTGCGGTGCGTGTGCTGTGGATTATCGTGGCGCTGCCGGTACGTCCCCACATCCTCACCGCGGCCTTCAGCTACCCGTTGACCTGGACCATCACATCCCTGGCGTTTGTGGTGTATTACTACTGTTTCAGTCGGTTGAGGCGGTTTAATTTGAAGAAATATTTCCGTTTACCGAGATTTTAAATTAAGATAGCAAAAATTCCAATCTCATTTACCGGTAACCGCCGGAAGGGGGCGCTGGCACAGGCGCTCCCTTCTTTTAACGATTTTTATAAATGCGCGAATGGAGTGGTGGTGGAGATGAAGAGAGCAAAACGTGTTTTAATTGTACTCACGGTGCTGGCGCTGTGCGCCCTGTTCGGGTTCCGGCGGGACATAGGCGCTGGGGTCAACGACCGGTATAAGGAGGCGCTTTGGGAGCGGTATTTCGGGGCCGGACAGACGGACGGCCTGGAGGTGCTGGAGTCCTCGGACTACTGTGGAATTGAGGAGTCTTCGGGGGAGTTTGTAGTCTGGGTCGGAGTGGTCATTCGGAGCGGGTTTTCGCAGGGAGAACTGGAAGCTCTGCTGGAGCAGCGGTATGGAGAGACGGTCGATGTGACATGTGTTCCATATGATGCCGCGTTTGCCAACTCCCACGGCTTTACCGGTATTCAAAAGGAGACTGCGGGGCTGGAATCCACGAAAGGTTATTATTTTATCGGAATCACGTTTGAACCGAAAACAAAGATTGACAAAAGAAACAAAACATAAGCAGGCGGATCATGCCTGGGAGGAATCGGAATGTTACGGATTTTTTTGGTTGAAGACGATGAGGCAATCGCCCGGAATCTGATACGTTTGCTCAGCGCCGAGGGGTTTAACGTCACGCACGCCCTTACCCGCGGGGAAGCCCACCAGATTCTGGCCGGGAGCCAGTTTGACCTGGCACTGGTGGACATCTCTCTGCCGGACGGAAACGGCTTTGCGGTCTGCACGGAGATCAAGGAAAATGAGGATATTCCCGTCATTTTTCTCACAGCTTCCGACGATGAGGCCAGCGTGGTCACGGGATTTCATATGGGGGCGGACGATTACGTCATCAAGCCCTTCCGCCCCCGGGAGCTGGTGGCCCGGATCAGGGCGGCGCTGCGGAAAAACGGGCGCTCCGGCGCGGTCTTTAAAATCCATGGGCTTTCCGTGGACACGGCCAGCGGTCTTGTGAAGAAGAACGGCGAAGAGGTTTTTCTCTCCTCCCTGGAATACCGGCTCCTGCTGGTGTTTGTCAACAATCCCAGAGTCATTGTCACCAGGGGCAGGCTGCTGGACGAGCTGTGGGACGCGGCGGGGGAGTATGTCAACGACAATACGCTGACCGTGTACATCAAGCGCCTGCGGGAGAAGATTGAGGAGGACCCGGCCCGCCCGCAGATCATTCTGACCGTCCGTGGAACCGGGTACCGGATGGGAGGCGCGTATGCTTCGGAATAGGGAGTTTCGCAGGTTTGCCGTTCTCTTTGCCCTGATGAGCGCGGCCGCGGTTACAGCTGGATTTGCCATCAGTCCGGCAGCGGCAGTCCTTGCCGCCGCCATCGCCGTTGCCTTTGGCGCGGCGTTTTTTGTGTTCACCAGAAACCGGTACAAGCGCATCGCCCGGCTTTCCGGCCAGATCGACCGGGTGCTCCACAATGCGGATTACCTGTCGTTCGAGGAAGCGGAGGAGGGGGAGCTGTCCATCCTGAACAGTGAGATTTCGAAAATGACCCTGCGCATCCGGGAGCAAAACCAGGAGCTGAGACGGGAAAAGTCCAACCTGGCCGCTTCCCTGGCCGACATCGCCCATCAGCTGCGCACCCCGCTCACATCCGCGGGCCTGATCCTGCCGCTGCTGGCGGACAGCCCGGAGGAGGGGGAGCGCAAGGCCCTGGCCAGGGAAGCGGAGGAGCTGCTCGTGCGCATGGACTGGCTGCTCACCTCCCTGTTGAAGATATCCCGTCTGGACGCTGGAATCGTGGAGTTTCAGCGTCGGCGGATTGCGGTGGACGAACTCATCCGGGCCGCGCTGCGCCCGCTTCTGATCCCAATGGAGCTGCACGGAATCCGGCTGCAGGTCCGGGTGCCGGAGGGCGTGGAGCTTTGGGGCGATTTCGGCTGGCTCTCGGAGGCGGTGGAAAACATCCTCAAAAATTGTCTGGAGAGTGCCGGGGACAACGGACGGATTGAGATCGCCTGTTCGGACAATCCGCTGTTTACCGAGCTAACCGTCCGCGACAGCGGCGCGGGCTTTGAGCCGGAGGACCTGCCCAGGCTGTTTGACCGTTTTTACCGGGGGAAAACCGCAGGCGCATCGGGATACGGGATTGGACTGGCGCTCTGCCGGATGATTATCACGGGCCAGGGCGGGTCCGTCACCGCGGGGAATCACCCCCAGGGCGGCGCGGTATTCTCCATCCGCTTCCCAAAGTGACGGATCTGTCACCTGAAAGTCACGAAACTGTAAGCCAAAGGTTCTATTATATGAGTAGACGTTATAAGGAAAGAAGGGAGCTCACATAATGGAGTTTTTAAAGGTTGAAAACCTGTGCAAGGTCTACGGCAAAGGCGAAAGCCGTGTTACCGCCCTCGACCATGTCTCGCTTACCATCGAAAAGGGGGAGTTTACCGCAATCATCGGCACCTCCGGCTCCGGCAAGTCCACGCTTTTGCACATCATCGGCGGGGTGGACGTGCCCACAAGCGGGGCGGTATATCTGGATGGGCAGGACGTGTACGCCCAGAACAATGAAGCGCTGGCCATTTTCCGCAGGCGCCAGGTGGGGCTGATCTACCAGTTTCACAATCTGATCCCCACCCTGAACGTGGTGGAGAATATTACCCTGCCCATTCTGATGGACCGGCGGGAGGTCAACCAGGAACGGCTGGATGAGCTTTTGGAGCTTTTGGGGCTTTCGGACCGGAAAAACCATCTGCCAAACCAGCTCTCGGGAGGGCAGCAGCAGCGCGTTTCCATCGGTCGCGCCCTGATAAACGCCCCGGCCGTCATGCTGGCGGACGAGCCGACGGGCAGTCTGGACAGCCGGAACGGCCAGGAGATCGTCCGGCTGCTGAAATTGAGCAATATCAAATACGGGCAGACTCTGATTCTGGTCACCCACGACGAGAACATCGCCCTGCAGGCGGACCGGATCATCGGAATATCGGACGGCAGAGTGGTGCGGGATGAGAGGGTGAGGCCATGAACATTTTCAATAAAGTCACTCTGCAGAGTATGAAAAAGAGCCGTACGCGGACCATTGTGACCGTGATTGGCGTCGCCTTGTCCGCCGCCATGATTACGGCGGTGTCCACCTTTGCCGTCTCGCTGCAGAACTACATGGTGAACGGCGCAATTCAAAAATATGGCGGCTGGCATGTGGAGTTTTTGGGCGTCCCGCCCTCCTTTGTCCGGGAGCAGGCCGCAGACAGCCGGGTGGCGGATACCGCCGCCTTTGAGGAGATCGGATACGCGGTGCTGGAAGGCGGAAAAAATCCGGATAAGCCCTATCTGTTCCTCGCGGGATTCAGCCCGGATACCTACGCTTCCCTTCCCGTGAACCTGATTTCCGGGCGGCTGCCGGAAAACAGCGGGGAAATTCTGATCCCGGCCCATGTGGCGGCAAACGGCGGAGTGGGGTACCGGGTAGGCGACCGGCTGACCCTTCAGGTGGGAAACCGCAGAAAGGGCGGCGCGGTGCTGGGCCAGCACGACCCCTACAGCCCGGAGGAGACACTGGCGGAGGCGGAACCGGCGGGCGGGGATACGATGGCGCTTGGGGCGGAGAAAACCTACACGGTTGTGGGAATCTGCGAGCGGCCCGGGTTTGAGGAGTCCACAGCGCCCGGATATACCGTTATCACCCGGTGGGACGGTACGGATACGGGGGATAACCTCAGCGCGTTTGTCACGCTGAAGCAGCCGCGGCAGGTCCGCTCCTACGCGGACGGCATGCCCGGAAGTTACGCCCGGGTCTTTAACGACGATGTACTGCGGTTTATGGGGCTTTCCGACGATGCGATCTTCAACGGGCTTTTGTACTCCGTGGTGGGAATCCTGGTGGCCCTGATCATGGTGGGGTCAATTTTTCTGATCTACAATTCGTTCACTATCTCGCTGAACGACCGGGTGCGCCAGTTCGGAATTCTGCTGTCCGTGGGAGCCACCCGAAAGCAGCTGCAGAATTCCGTGCTGTTCGAAGGCATCTGTATCGGCGCGTTGGGAATCCCCATCGGGATTCTTGTGGGAATTCCCGGCATCAAGCTGGTGCTCTCGCTGGTGTCGGCTAATTTTGGAAACATTATGTACGACACCGTACCCTTAACCCTGAAGGTCTCCGTCCCCGCCCTTGCGGCGGCCGCGGCGGTCAGCATGGCGACGATCCTGATTTCCGCCTATATCCCGGCCCGGAAGGCGGCGGGCGCTCCCGTGATGGAGTGCATCCGACAGACGGGCGAGGTCAGGCTGAACGCGGGGACGGTGAAAACCTCAAAGCTGGCGGCGCGCCTCCTTGGGCTGGAGGGAACGCTTGCGCTGAAAAATTTCAAGCGGAACAGACGGCGCTACCGCAGCATCGTGTTGTCCCTCACCCTGAGCGTGGTGCTGCTGGTGACTGCCAGCACCTTCAGCTCTCATCTGAAACGGGCGGCTGAGGGGGCCGTGATGGACAGCGATTACGATATCTGTTTCTGCGCCCGGGACATGGACGAGGGGGAGCTGTTCGCACTCTACGACAAGCTTCGGACCGCGGACGGAGTATATGAAAGCTCCTATCAGGCGGTGTCAGCTTATACGGCTTCCGTGAACACGGAAGATTTCTCAGAGGGCTACCGGGAATCCGCCGGTTATGGACCCGGAGGTGAAGTCGTAGAGCTGCCCATGGACGTCCAGTTCATTGAGGATAAACTATATTGGAACTTTATCGAAAGCCTGGGACTCTCCCGGGAGGAATTTACCGGGCCGGACGCTCCGCTGATCGCTGTGGCTAAGGCCAAAAAGGCGGATGAAGAGGAGACGGGGAAGAGCAGTCTGATCAATATGTTTGCGGGGGCGGGCATAAGCCTGAGCCTGAAACCGGTGATGGACGGCGGGGCGGAAATGGGCGGTGGGGCGGAGACGGGCGCTGGGCCGGAAATGGGCGGTGAGCCGGGGACGAGCGTTGGGCCGCAGACGGACGGCGCGCCGGAAGTGGATCGCCGGCCAGGGGCCGGGCTGGAGTAAAACGTGGTCCTGGCCTTTGTGGACACCATCCCCCTGGACACGTTTCCCAAGCCGCCGTCCGAGGTGACGCCGTACGTGTTCCTGGCGGTGGCGCCCTATGAGGTGAAAGCGGATTTTGTCAGCCCCGGGACGCGGACGGACCTGGGTTTGACCTTCCGGTCTGAAAATCCGTCGCAATCCACGGCTGAGATGGAGGCCATGATCCGAGGCGCGGGAACCGCCTGCGGTTACACTCTTTACAATATGCAGAAAATACTTGAGCAAAACCGCAACACCACCTTTGTGGTGGACGTGTTCACCTATGTGTTTGTGGCGATGATCTCGCTGATCGCCGTCGCCAATGTGTTCAATACCATTTCCACCAATATCAGACTGCGCAGGCGGGAGCTGGCCATGCTCCGCTCCATTGGGATGTCCGACCGGGATTTCCGGAAAATGATGAGTTTCGAGTGCATATTATACGGCGCGCGGACGCTGTTTCTGGGGCTTCCCATGGCGGGAATCCTCTCCTGGCTGATCTACAGGTGGATGGTTTGGGGAGGCGCTGAGATCGATTTCATGTTCCCCTGGGACAGTATGGGAATCAGCGTGCTCGGCGTGTTCCTGGTGGTGTTCGTCACAATGCTCTACGCGGTGAACCGGATCCGCAAGGAGAATATTATCGACGCGCTGCGGGATGATATGACCTGACGGGCAGTTTCACGGCACTGAAAAATATTTAAAAATAGGATGAATATAATCCTGCGCTCCGGGGAATACTCCAGGCAGAAAACATTTAAGGCAGGAGGAATATTCATGATTGTACAGGATGTTGTATTTAATTCGGTGGAGGACGCCCAGCGCTTTGTCAGCCAGGCGGAGCGCTGGCCCTCCGATGTGGACGTGTCCCTGGGCAGCTGCATGGTGGACGGTAAATCGCTGCTGGGCGTGTTGAGCCTTGGAATCCACAAAAAATTGCACGTGACGATTCATGAGAAACCGGAGAACTAAGCGTTATGATTTGCAGCCCCGCGGAAAAGCTCAGTTCTGCAAACCGTAACAACTAAGAATCAAAATTCAAGAATGTGATACTGGAACTGTACGTCCGCTTTCGTTTATGATATAATAAAAACCGATTCCCACAAACGGCTGTTTTGCAGTCCGCCGGAACGGGAACAGGAAAGCGGGTAAGACATGATACAGGAAATAGCACCAAAGACATTTGATCCCGCCTTCCGGCGGCAAAAGCCGGAAGACAGGGATTTTTTGCTGCATTATGAGTACAACAAGGTGATGCTGAAGAAGGAGGGGGACCGTCTTATGATCCCCACCGTGGGCGAGCTTCTGGAGGAGGCGCCGGAGATCGCCGCGAAGGCGGAATACCTGTTCTCCATCGACGACCGTGCCTATTTCGGGATGCCGGACATGGCAGTGCCGGAATTTGGCGGCTATGTGATGGAGGGCATGCAGATTTTTCGGAAATTTGATCCCATGTACCAGGGCTTTGCCGGGATCACGGGCGGGCAGATTTACCGCTTCCGGGAGAGCCGGAAATTCTGCGGCCGCTGCGGACAAAGGATGGAGTACAGCCAGACCGAGCGGGCCATGGTGTGTCCCGGCTGCAAGCAGACGGAGTACCCCAAGATCAGCCCGGCTGTGATCGTGGCCATCACCAACGGGGACAAGCTTTTGATGTCACGCTACGCCCACGGCACCTACCGCCATTTCGCGCTGATCGCAGGTTACGTGGAGGTCGGGGAGACTTTTGAGGAGTGCGTCCGGCGGGAAGTGATGGAGGAAGTGGGGCTGAAGGTGAAAAACATCCGCTATTACAAGAGCCAGCCCTGGGCATTTTCCGACACGGTGATGATCGGCTTTACGGCGGAGCTGGACGGGGACGACACCATACGGCTCCAGGAGGAGGAACTCTCCGAGGCGGGGTGGTACACCCGGGACCAGGTGGAGGATTACAGCCCCTGCATCAGCGTGGGACATGAGATGATGCGCGCGTTTAAGAGCGGGACGCTGTAGGCGGATGGATCGGCGGGGACTGCCGCCAAAAGCGCAAAAAAGCGGGGCCTGCCGCCTGCCGCAAGGCCTCAAGCCAAGGAAATGAGAACAACGGGATGGAGGATCATACATTTGAAGGATTACATATTATTTGACCTGGACGGGACGCTGACCAATCCCAAGGAAGGGATTACCAAGAGCGTGCAGTATGCGCTGAGGCACTATGGAATCCAGGTGGACGACCTGGACAGCCTGATACCGTTTATCGGACCGCCGCTCTCAGAGAGCTTCCGGCGGTTTTACGGCTTTGAGGAGCAGCAGTCCAGGGAGGCGGTGCTGGTGTACCGGGAGTATTTCACGGACCGGGGATGGCTTGAAAATCTGGAATACCCGGGCGTTCGCGGGATGCTGGAGCGGCTTTCGGCTGCGGGAAAGCACCTGATGGTGGCGACCTCCAAGCCGGAGGTATTTGCCATGCGGATCTTAAAGCATTTCAACCTGGACGGTTATTTTGAGCATGTGGCCGGAGCCGACCTGGAGGAAACCCGGGTGAAAAAAGCGGACGTGATGCGCTACCTTCTGGAGCGGGCCGGGCTGGGAACGGACCGGGAGAGCATCGCCCGGATGGTGATGGTGGGCGACCGGGAGCACGACGTCCTGGGAGCCGCCGAGCTGGGCATTGACTGCGTGGGCGTGCTCCACGGCTACGGCAGCCGGGAGGAGCTGGAGCAAAGCGGAGCCTGCGCGGTGGTGCGGGATGCCAGGGAGCTGGAAGAGCTGCTTCTCACCATGTAATCCGGCCTTGCTATAACCTGAATTCATAATGACCATTCCTATTATATAATTGACAAATAGAATAATGGTTGTTATGATTGAAATTACTATTAAGAAAGTCACGAATGCCCGGTTAAGGGGCATGGTATGGAGAGGGTGGGATGATGATGGATGACAGAATCGTATTGTCATTGCTGGTTGATAACACCGCCGGCGTGCTGGCCCGCGTGGCCGGACTGTTCAGCCGGCGCGGCTATAATATTGAGAGTTTGACCGTGGGTGTCACTGCTGATCCCCGGTATTCGAGAATGACCGTGGTTTCCCTTGGAGACCAGACGGTGCTGGAGCAGATCAAGAACCAGCTCAACAAGCTGGAGGATGTGCGGGATATCAAGGAACTGCAGCCCGACCGCTCCGTTTACCGGGAGCTGATGATGATCAAGGTGAGGGCCGGAGCGGCCGACCGCCAGTCCATCAGCGCGATTTCCAGCATTTTCCGCGCCACCATCGTGGACGTGGGCAAGGATTCCCTGACCGTTATGCTGACCGGCGACCAGTCCAAGCTGGATGCGCTGATCAACCTGCTGGAGGATTATGAGATTCTGGAGCTGGCCAGAACGGGCCTTACGGGTCTGGAACGCGGTTCCGAGGATATCCGTTATCTGCCGTAGGCGGAGTTGTTACATATTACATTGTGAGCTAAGGGCGCGGCCAAAGGCGGACAGAGAGTCGTCGGTTTTGTTACCTTAACATATATTTTCTAAGAGGTATAAGGAGGATAAAGAAATGCCAAAGATTTTTTATCAGGAAGATTGTAATTTATCACTGCTGGAGGGCAAGACCATTGCCGTCATCGGTTACGGCAGCCAGGGCCACGCCCATGCGCTGAACCTTAAGGAGTCCGGCTGCAACGTGATCGTTGGCCTGTACGAGGGAAGCCGTTCCTGGAAGAAGGCGGAGGAGCAGGGATTTGAGGTATATACCGCAGCGGAAGCCACCAAAAAGGCCGACGTGATCATGATTCTGATCAACGACGAGAAGCAGGCCGCCATGTACAAGGAGTCCATCGCTCCCAACCTGCGTCCCGGCATGATGCTGATGTTCGCACACGGCTTTGCCATCCACTTCGGCCAGATCGTTCCGCCCAAGGATGTGGACGTTACTATGATCGCTCCCAAGGCCCCCGGCCACACGGTGAGAAGCGAGTATCAGAGAGGCAGAGGAACCCCCTGTCTGGTTGCAGTTCATCAGGACGCCACCGGCAAGGCTTTAGATATGGCGCTGGCTTACGGCCAGGGCATCGGCGGCGCAAGAGCCGGAATCCTGGAGACCACCTTCCGCGTTGAGACCGAGACCGACCTGTTCGGCGAGCAGGCTGTGCTGTGCGGCGGCGTTTGCGCGCTGATGAAGGCTGGATTTGAGACTCTGGTTGAGGCCGGATACGCTCCCGAGAACGCGTACTTCGAGTGCGTACATGAGATGAAGCTGATCGTGGACCTGATCTACGAGAGCGGCTTTGCCGGCATGCGCTACTCCATCTCCAACACGGCTGAGTACGGCGATTACATCACCGGACCGAAGATCGTGACCGACGAGACCAGAAAGGCCATGAAGAAGATTCTGTCCGATATCCAGGACGGTTCCTTCGCCAAGGAGTGGCTGCTGGAGAACCAGGTTGGCAGCCCGCACTTCAACGCCATGAGAAAGAACGAGGCCGAGCAGCCGTTAGAGAAGGTCGGCGCGGAGCTGAGAAAGCTGTACAGCTGGAACGATACCGACAAGCTGATCAACAACTAAACAGAATGAACGATCGGGGCAGGCAAGGCTTGCCCCGTTTTTGCGCTGCAATGGGCCGCTATCATAGACTTTGGGCGGGCCATTGGGGATGCGGAACGGAAAAACTCCCACAGGCCCGGCAGGACGTTGTGGGAGTTTTTGTGTGGGGAAATGGGAACTGCGTCAGTACAGGAATTCCAGAAACGTTTTTAAGGCCATGGCCTGGTTGCTGGGGTGGTAGGCGAAGCCGATGGTGCGGCGGGAGATGGAATTCTGCAGGGGAATCTCCACCAGTACGCCGGTGTCCAGCTCCTTCTGTACCAGCTCCCGGATCACGCAGGCCACCCCCAGGCCGATCTTGGCGAATTCAATCAGCAGGTCCATGGTGGTGACTTCCAGAATCTGGTGGGGGAAGATGGCATTCTCCGCCATGTACTCGTCCACATGGTGGCGGGTCATGTTGTTCTCGTCCAACAGCATGATATTGCCGGTCTCAAAGATGTTGGTATCCGAACCCTCCCGCAGGTACAGGTTCTCCAGATAGGCCCTAGTGGACACGAAAATGTCCTGGATGTCCATCACCGGGATAAAGGAGAGGTCCTTTCTCAGGGACGGCTCCGCCACCAGTCCCAGGTCGATCTTCTGCTGCTCCAGGCGGTTTAAGGTCTGGACCGTGGACTGGCTCTCAATGGTCACCTTCATGTGGGGATACTGGTCGATAAAGGTTTTCAGGTACGGGAGCAGGATGTACTTGCACAGGGTGTTGCTGACGCCGATTCGCAGGTGGCCGATGTCGAATTCCTGGATCCGGCGAAGCTCCTGCTCGCCCCGCTCCAGGGCTTCGAAGGCCTCTCTGGCATGTTCAAAGAGGATCTCCCCTTCGCTGGTCAGCTGTACTCCGCGGGAGCTGCGGGTAAACAGGGAGAGCCCCAGACTGTCCTCCAGCTTGCCGATGGCCTTGCTGATGGCGGGCTGGCTTATGTAAAGCTCCTTGGCCGCCTTGGAAATGTTGCCGGCCTTTGCCACCTCGTAAAAAATTTTGTACTGTGACAGGTTTTGTTCCATATCCTAAAATCCTCTCTAAATGGAATCATTTGACGCGAAAATGATATAACTTTCTTTCATATATACCATTCATATTATGTATTTTTATTATAGCAGTTCTTATGTTAGAATGTAAAGCGTGGAAAATAAATTTTAATAAATTTTCTCTATAAAAAGAAGAATTCAAGGAGGAATTACTTATGGGAATGACGATGAGCCAGAAAATCCTTGCCGCCCATGCGGGGCTTTCGGAGGTGAAAGCCGGACAGTTGATCGAGGCGGATCTGGATCTGGTGCTGGGCAACGACATCACCTCGCCGGTGGCGATCAACGAGATGAAAAAGATCGACAAGCAGACGGTATTTGACAAGGACAAGATCGCGCTGGTGATGGACCATTTTATCCCCAACAAGGATATCAAGTCCGCTGAGAACTGCAAGTGCTGCCGGGAATTTGCCTGCCGCCATGAGATCACCAACTATTTTGACGTGGGCGACATGGGGATCGAACACGCTCTGCTTCCGGAGAAAGGCCTGGTTGTGGCGGGGGACGCCATGATCGGCGCGGACTCCCACACCTGTACATACGGCGCGCTGGGCGCATTTTCCACCGGCGTTGGCTCCACGGATATGGCGGCCGCCATGGTGACCGGCAAGGCCTGGTTCAAGGTTCCCTCGGCCATCAAGTTTGAGCTGGTGGGCAAGCCCGGGAAATGGGTCAGCGGCAAGGACGTGATCCTGCACATCATCGGTATGATCGGCGTGGACGGGGCTCTCTACAAATCCATGGAATTCACCGGCGAGGGCGTGAAGAACCTGACCATGGACGACCGGTTTACCATCTGCAACATGGCCATCGAGGCCGGCGGAAAGAACGGCATTTTCCCGGTGGATGAGCAGACCGTTGCGTATTTGAAGGAACATTCCAAACGGGATTTTAAAGTTTACGAGGCGGACCCGGACGCGGAGTACGATGCCACCTATGTGATCGATCTGTCCGAGCTCAAGCCCACGGTTTCCTTCCCCCACCTTCCCTCCAACACCAGGACCATCGACAACGTGGGCGACGTGAAGATCGACCAGTCGGTGATCGGCTCCTGCACCAACGGGCGCATCGACGACATGCGGGTGGCGGCTGAGATTTTAAAGGGCAGAAAGGTTGCGAAAAACGTGCGCTGCATCGTGATTCCCGCCACGCAGGCCATCTATCTGCAGGCCATGCGGGAAGGGCTGCTGGAGATCTTTGTGGAAGCGGGAGCCATCGTGAGCACTCCCACCTGCGGACCCTGCCTGGGCGGTTACATGGGCATTCTGGCGGCAGGCGAGCGCTGCATCTCCACCACCAACCGCAACTTTGTGGGCCGTATGGGCCATGTGGATTCCGAAGTGTACCTGGCAAGCCCCGCGGTTGCCGCGGCCAGCGCCGTGACCGGCAAGATCAGCTGCCCCTGCGAGCTGGACTGAGAAAGGAGAAGATAAAAGATGAAAGCATGCGGACATGTGTTTAAATATGGAGATAATGTGGATACGGACGTAATCATTCCGGCCCGCTACCTAAACGCCACCAAGGGCGAGGAGCTGGCGGTGCACTGTATGGAGGACATTGACAAGGACTTCGTGAACAAGGTGCAGAAGGGCGACATTATTGTGGCCAACAAGAACTTCGGCTGCGGCTCCTCCAGAGAGCACGCGCCTCTGGCCATCAAGTGCGCGGGCGTCAGCTGTGTGATCGCCGAGACCTTTGCCCGGATTTTCTACCGCAACTCCATCAACATCGGCCTTCCCATCATCGAGTGCGCGGAGGCGGCCCGTTCCATCGAGGCAGGGGACGAGGTTGAGGTGGACTTTGACTCCGGTATAATCACCAACAAGACCAAGGGCGAGAGCTACCAGGGACAGTCCTTCCCGCCGTTTATGCAGAAGATTATCAGCGCAGGCGGGCTGGTGAACTATATCAACGGTCAGTAATTGGAAAATGGACAGGAACAGGCGGGGCTTGCCGGCGATTTTGCCGGCAGGCCCCGCTTATCTGCGCAGACCGGGCGAAACAGCCCGTAGTGCCCTCACCTTTTCCGGACCGCCCAACGGCCGGTTTGGCTCTCGCGCACGGCATAGTAACCGCAGGGCATATCCCGTAACGCGCCCACGGTATTGTCTAAATCAAAAACAAATTTCAGTGAAACAAGTCTCCCGTCCCCGGTTTCATGTGCGGTTTTACCGCACAGAAACTGCCACATCCCGTCGTCCTCATCGTGGGACACGTACAGGACAGGTTCCTCGCCGCTCATCACATGACGGCAAATAATCGCCGCCGTGTTGGGTTCATCATAAAATGGGAATTCCATAAACAGCGCTCCTTTTGTGTTTTGATTGATATTGGGACTCAGCCGTGGGGCTCGGACTGGGCGGCCAGCAGCAGAAAGGCCTCCATCTCCCGGCTCACCCACTTATCCTTGTGGTAGACGATCTGTTTCCAGATGCGCATGGTAAAGCCCGGGACGTGAACCGGGACCAGGCGGCCGTTTTCGATGTCCTGGCGCACGGTGAATTCCGGCAGAAAGGAAACGCCCTGGTTGTCGCGCAGCAGGCGGACGATAAATTCCGTGTTGCCGATTTCCAGAAACGGATGGATATCCAGCTCAAGGGACGCCAGATGCTGCTCCAGCAGGAGACGGTAGCTGGCGTCCTTCTCCGTCAGAATCAAGGGCTGCCGGATCATTTCCTCCAGGGAAATGCTGGCGTTTGCCAGCGGACTGTCCGCGCTGGTGACGAAAATAACCCGGTCCGGCACCTCCAGGGCCTTGATCCACTTGGGGTCGTACATCTTCTTGTCCAGAAAATACACGATATCCAGGGCGTTGCAGTTCATCATATCCAGCAGCTTGTCCGGCGAACCGGTGACAATGCTCACGGAAACCCTGGGATACAGGCGGTGATATTCCTTCAGCAGATCCGGGAAAATCGTGGCGCAGATGGATTCGATGGTGCCGATACACAGCCGCCCGGAAAGCTCCGACGGCTCCGAAAGCGCCGTCCTGGCCCGCGCCATGTCCGTGATCAGACGCCCCGCGTGCTCCGTGAACACCACCCCCTGGTGGGTCAGTGTTACCTGCTTTCCGATCCGATCAAACAAACGCGCCCCCAGCTCCTGCTCCAAATGCTTGATCTGTATGGTCACAGCCGCCTGCGAATAGCCCAGCTTCTCCGCCGCCCGGCTGAAACTTTTAAGCTGCGCCACCTCCATGAAGGTGACAATCTCACGAAACTCCATCCAATCCACCTGCCTGACCCGGCTCAACCGGAAATATTTATGATTAATTCCTGCCTGCAAAAATGGCACAAACCAGCGCTTGATGGTATAATTGGATTGTCGGGAAACAATTACACAGCAAGGAGATTTATGCCCTGTCAAGTATACCACGTAATATGGAAAATGAAAACAAATTATCACAAAGCTTCTTCCGGGCTCGCTCCTTTCTGCGGTGCGGGAGAAGGCCGGTTTGACAGTAAAAGGAAGATTCTGGAGAATAGGGCCTTGCTTATTTTATAAAACAGGGTTAAGATTAAGAAAAAAGATTGGGGGATATATGTCTATGAAAAAGGGTTTTAAGGTTTTGCTGGCGGCTTCTTTAGGCTCCTGTTTTTTGGCTATGACATCCTATGCGGGCGGCTGGCAGGCGGATGGGGCCAACTGGCGGTATCAGAATGACGATGCTTCCTATGCTGCCGGCGGCTGGGTCGCAATCGGCGGAAACTGGTATTATTTCGATGCTGATGGTTTAATGAAAACGGGATGGATACTTGACAATCAGTCATGGTATTATTTAAATCCTTCAGGCGAGATGCGCATGGAGCCTTTGTTTGAAAATCAGGTTACCTATTATTTCGATTCAGCCAGCGGCGCGTGTACCAATCCCGATGCCGCCAATACGGCGCAGGCTGCAGGAAGCGGGGTATTGACGGAGCAGCAGTATTTGGATCGTTTTGATGAGTTTGGTAAACGGTTGGCGGATATCTCAGGCCGCGTGGAGAGCATAGACTCTGGTGATGTTGAAGCTGCGAAACAGGTGCTGAATGAGATGAAAACTCTGTTTATTCAGTTTGCAGAAGTTCAGGCGCCTGCCAGGTTTGCGCAGGCCCATGAACGGTATAAAAATGGGTGCGCTGCGATGGTAGATCAGCTGGATATTACGATACAGATGAACGATACCACTGATATTTATGAGTTGTCCGAAGGTATCATATCGGCAGCTGAGGCGCAGAAGAAGGCTGAAGAAGAGTTCGAAGCTGGCGACGCACTTTTGAATGCTGCCTTGCAATATTAAGTGAAATGTAGTTTGGAATGTATAAAAAGGGCGTTTGGAATAATGATATTCCAACGCTCTTTCTTTGTGAATAAATAAGGATGCCTGCAAAGCCTGTGGGTGATTGCAGCCTCGTTCTCTTCTATAAAAAAAATTAAACGATATCATAAAATCATTAAAATTTACATCTCATCCCCTCTATGCTACACTAAAATCAACAATAATTCAACCCAAAACGATTCGAATTTGTACGAAAGGTCAGGAGATGAACATGGAGAAGACAGATGTGAGATACGGTGCGTATATTCAGATTTTGAAAGAAGAGCTGGTGCCCGCCATGGGATGTACGGAGCCCATTGCCCTCGCCTACGGCGCCGCCGTGGCCCGCGATATTTTAGGAGGCATGCCGGACCGGGTGAAGGTTCAGGCCAGCGGCAGCATTATCAAAAACGTAAAGTCCGTTATCGTGCCCAACACCGGTCATTTGAAGGGAATCCCCGCGGCGGCGGCGGCCGGTATCGTGGCAGGCGACGCCTCCCGGGAGCTGGAGGTGATTGCCCATGTGGATTCCGACAAGGTGGGGAAAATCCGTGAATTTATGGAAAACACCCCCATTGACGTGGAGTATGTGGATAACAACATCACCTTCGACATCATCGTGACCCTCTGGAAAGGCGGGGACAGCGCCCTGGTGCGCATCGCCAACTACCACACCAACATCGTGCGCAAGGAGAAGAACGGCCAGGTGCTGTTTGACATTCCGGTGGCGGACGAGAGCGAGGAGGGCCTGACCGACCGCACCCTGCTGACCATGGAGGGCATCTGGGACTTTATCACCACCATGGACGTGGAGGACGTGAAGGAGCTGCTGGACCGCCAGGTGAATTACAACATGGCCATCGCCGAGGAGGGCATCAAGGGGAATTACGGCGCCAACATCGGCAAGGTGCTCCTTGACACCTACGGGGACGACGTGCGCACCAGGGCAAAGGCCATGGCCGCCGCCGGTTCCGACGCCAGAATGAACGGCTGCGAGCTCCCGGTGGTGATCAACTCCGGCAGCGGCAACCAGGGTATGACCGCCTCCATCCCGGTGGTGGTTTACGCGAAGGAGCTGAACTCCGGCGCGGATAAAATGTACCGGGCCCTGGCATTATCCAACCTGACCGCCATCCACCAGAAAACCAGAATCGGCCGCCTGTCCGCCTACTGCGGCGCAGTAAGCGCGGGAGCGGGAGCGGGAGCCGGAATCGCCTACCTCTGCGGCGGCGGTTACGACGAGGTGGTGCACACCGTGGTCAACGCCCTGGCGGTGGTGTCCGGCATCGTCTGTGACGGAGCAAAGGCCTCCTGCGCGGCCAAGATCGCTTCCGCCGTGGACGCCGGAATTCTGGGTTACAACATGTACGTCCGCGGCCAGCAGTTCTACGGCGGCGACGGTATCGTGACCAAGGGCGTGGAAGCCACCATCGCCAATGTGGGCCGCCTGGGCAAGGATGGTATGAAGGCCACCAACGAGGAGATCATCCGCATCATGGTGGGGGACAAATCCCTCTGCTGATTCGTCAGATTGTACAAGAATTGTCGGACATTTTAGTCAATAAAGCCGGATTGACAGACCGGCGCTGATCCCGTATCATAATAACAAACACTGCGCCGCAAGAGATTCTTCCGGCAAAGGAGTTATAATTCCATAGTTATGATACTGACCCCAAGCAAAGCTGACGGGAAAGGCGACGGTATATGGTACATCACACATTTGATATGTGTCTGTTCAGGGTACGCCTTTCGGGCGTACCCTTTTTTTGCGGTTTCGGGGCAGTGGCTGTCGCAAGGCGGCTGTTCGGATTGAAAATATATACCTATACAGGAGGGATTCAGAGATGGAGACAAGGATCGCGGTAATCGGAATTATTGTGGAAAACAGGGAGTCGGTGGAAGCGGTGAATACCATTCTCCACCAGTACAGCCAGTATATCATCGGGCGCATGGGGCTTCCCTATGAGAAAAAGAAGATGAACATCATCAGCATCGTGGTGGATGCGCCCCAGGACGCTATCAGCGCCCTGTCCGGAAAACTGGGCCGCCTGCCGGGCATCACTTCCAAGGCGCTGTACTCCAAAGCCGGGGAGAAGCAGGCTTGACGGGCCGAAGCACCAGGCCGGGGCAGGCCGCGGCCCTGAGCCGGACCACCACCCCGGCCCAAGCCACCTCACCCCTCCACCTCCTCATCGACCGTCTGGCTGCCGGGGAGAAGCTGACCCGGACGGAGCTGGCCTGTCTCCTGGAGCGCCGGGAGGGAGAACACCGGGACTATCTGTTTGCCCGGGCCAGGGAAATCCAGCATCGGGTTTTTGGCAACAAGGTCTACATCCGGGGCCTCATCGAATTTACCAATTACTGTAAAAATAACTGCTATTATTGCGGTATCCGCCGGGACAACCGCAGCGCTTCCCGCTACCGCCTGACAGAGGAGCAGATTCTGGAGTGCTGCCGGGCCGGATACGAGCTGGGATTTCGGACCTTTGTGCTCCAGGGCGGGGAGGACCCGTATTTCACCGACGGGCGCGTCACCGGCCTGATCCGCGCCATCAAGGCCGGGTATCCCGATTGCGCGGTGACCCTCTCCATCGGCGAGAAGGACCGGGCCAGCTATGAGGCTTACTTCGCGGCAGGAGCGGACCGGTACCTGCTGCGCCACGAGACGGCCAATGACGGGCACTATGGGAAACTGCATCCGGCGGAGCTTTCCCTCCGGCGGCGCATGGAATGCCTGAGGGATTTAAAGGACATCGGCTTTCAGACCGGGGCCGGGTTTATGGTGGGTTCCCCGGGGCAGACCATGGACTGTATTTTAGATGATTTGGAATTTTTAAGAGATTTTGAGCCGGAAATGGTGGGGATCGGCCCCTTTATCCCCCACCACGACACGCCCTTCGCCGCCTGTGCGGCGGGGACGCTGGAGCTGACGGTGTATCTTCTGGGACTGGTGCGGCTTATGCTGCCGCGGGTGCTTTTACCTGCGACCACGGCCCTGGGGACCATCTCGCCGGGGGGCAGGGAGCAGGGAATTCTGGCGGGCGCCAATGTGGTGATGCCCAACCTCTCGCCGGGGGACGTGCGGGAGAAATACCTGCTCTATGACAATAAGATCTGTACGGGAAATGAAGCCGCCGAGTGCCTGGACCAATTAAGGCAAGCCATGTCCTCCATCGGGTATGAGGTGGCCGTTGACCGTGGAGATGCTCCCGGACATTCCAAAACGGAAGGTTCGGAGCTATAAATGGCAGTGACGTCCTCATTTTCCCCATCGGTCATGGGTGGGGGAGGAGGCGCCAGGGCCGCAATCATTGAGGGGGAAGGAAGCCTGACCTCAAAAGAAAAGGAGAAGAAATATTATGTATGATCCCAAATCACCCCATGCGGACGACTTTATCGACCACGGTGAAGTCCTGGAGACACTGGCCTACGGGGAGGCCAACAAGCATAACGCGGCGCTGATCGACGAGATTCTGGCCAAAGCCAGGCTGAGGAAGGGGCTGACCCACAAGGAAGCCATCGTGCTGCTGGACTGCGATCTGGAGGAGAAAAATCAGGAAATATACGCCCTGGCCGAGCAGATCAAGAAGGATTTCTACGGCAACCGAATCGTGATGTTCGCGCCGCTGTACCTGTCCAATTACTGCATCAACGGCTGCGTTTACTGTCCCTACCACGCAAAGAACAAACACATCGCCAGAAAGAAGCTGACCCAGGAGGAGATCCGCCGCGAGGTGATCGCCCTTCAGGACATGGGCCACAAGCGTCTGGCTCTGGAAACCGGCGAGGACCCGATCCACAATCCCATCGAGTACGTGCTGGAGTCCATTGACACCATTTACGGGATCAAGCACAAGAACGGAGCCATCCGTCGGGTCAATGTGAATATCGCCGCCACCACGGTGGAGAATTACCGGAAATTAAAGGACGCGGGCATCGGCACCTACATACTGTTCCAGGAGACCTACCACAAGGAGAGCTACCTGAAGCTTCACCCCACCGGCCCCAAACACGACTACGATTACCACACCGAGGCCATGGACCGTGCCCAGACCGGCGGCATCGACGACGTGGGCTGCGGCGTGCTGTTCGGCCTGGAGCTGTACCGCTATGAGTTCGCCGGGCTTTTGATGCATGCGGAGCACCTGGAGGCCGTGTTCGGCGTAGGCCCTCACACCATCAGCGTGCCCAGAATCCGCCGCGCCGACGACATTGACCCGGACGCTTTTGACAACGGCATCGACGACGATACCTTTGCCAAGATCGTGGCCTGTATCCGCATTGCCGTGCCCTACACCGGAATGATCGTGTCCACCCGGGAGAGCCAGAAAACCAGGGAGCGCGTACTGCACCTGGGGATTTCACAGATCAGCGGCGGCTCCAAGACCAGCGTGGGCGGTTACTATGAGCCGGAGCCTGAGGAGGAATGTTCCGCCCAGTTCGACGTCAGCGACAACCGCACGCTGGACCAGGTGGTGAACTGGCTCATGGGCATGGGGTATATTCCCAGCTTCTGCACCGCCTGCTACCGGGAGGGACGCACCGGCGACCGGTTCATGTCCCTGTGCAAGAGCGGGCAGATTCAGAACTGCTGCCACCCCAACGCCCTGATGACGCTCAAGGAGTACCTGATGGACTACGCGTCCGAGGACACCAGGCGCATCGGCGAGGTTCTGATCGAACAGGAGATTGGGAATATTCCCAAGGAAAAGGTACAGCAGATCGTGCGTGATAATTTGATCAAGATTGAGAACGGAATCCGGGATTTCCGGTTCTGATGAGAGGAGAGGCTATATGGGAATGAACGATACGCCCAGCGCGGACCGGGTGCACATTGGATTTTTCGGAAAGAGGAACGCCGGGAAATCCAGCGTGCTCAACGCGGTGACAGGTCAGGATCTGGCCGTGGTATCCGACGTTCGCGGGACCACCACGGACCCAGTGTCAAAGGCGATGGAGCTTTTGCCCCTTGGGCCGGTGGTGATGATCGACACGCCGGGCATCGACGACGAGGGAGAGCTGGGCGCGTTGCGGGTGAAAAAGAGCTATCAGACACTGAACAAAACCGATGTGGCGGTGCTGGTGGTGGACGCGGCGGCGGGGCCGGGGCCCGAGGACCTGGAGCTGTTCGGGCGCATCCGCCAGAAACAGATTCCGGTGGTTGTGGCGTACAACAAGGCGGATACGCTAAAGTCTGCCGCGAATCAGCCAGGCGGCTCAGGCGGGGAGTCTGCCGCGAATCAGCCGGGCGGCTCGGTTCCGGAGCCAACGCTGGAACCGGCCGAACAAAAAGCCCCCGTCCCCGGCCTCTCCGCCCCTCAGCCTTGGGGCGGCTCCCAGCCCTGGGACGCCACCCAGCCGCTCTATATCAGCGCCCGCACCGGCCAGGGCATCGCCGAGTTGAAGGAACGCCTGGCCCAGCTGGGCAAACCCCAGGAGAACAGCCGCCGCATCGTGGCGGACCTGCTGGAGCCCATGGATCTGGCCGTGCTGGTGGTTCCCATCGATTCGGCCGCGCCCAAGGGCCGCCTGATCCTGCCCCAGCAGCAGACCATCCGCGACGTGCTGGAGGCATCGGCCGTTGCCGTGGTGGTCAAGGATACGGAGCTTAAGGAAACGCTTTCCGGCCTTGGAAAAAAGCCAAAGCTGGTGATCACGGACAGCCAGGCCTTTGCCAGGGTGTCGCGGGAGACGCCGGAGGATGTTCTTCTGACCTCCTTCTCCATCCTCTTTGCCCGTTATAAGGGGAATCTGGCGGCCGCGGCGGCGGGAGCCAGGGCGGTGGAGCAGGTGGGGGACGGCGATCCGGTGCTGATCTGCGAGGGCTGCACCCATCACCGCCAGTGCGAGGACATCGGAACCGTGAAGCTGCCCCGCTGGATCCGGGAGTATACCGGGGCGGAGCCGGAATTTGTGTTCACCTCCGGCACCGCGTTTCCCGACGATTTAAGCCCCTACAGGCTGGTGGTACACTGCGGCGCCTGCATGTTAAATGAGCGGGAGATGAAATACCGCCTCAAATGCGCCCAGGACCAGGGGGTTCCGATGACAAATTATGGAATTTTGATTGCGTATATGCAGGGGATTTTGCAGCGGAGCGTCCAGGCGTTTCCGGACATCGCCGCGCTGGTGGGTCCTGACGCCCGGCGGGGGTGAACGAAACCGCAGACCCTAGAACAGCCGCAGGGATCAGGACCAGTACCCGAGATAGATCAGAATGTTTTTCAGAATCCAGTTGATCAGGATCAGCGCGATGGCGGCGTAGAAATACAGCGGCCTCAGCCTGAGCCGGGGAAATGAACGTTCGGGAAATACATAGTGCAGAGTGTAAGTGGATAAAAATAAGAACATCATAAAAACGGTGTAAACCACAAAGGGGTGCATCCGCAGGCCGGACAGCACATGTCCGTGCATCAGCGCGCGGATGGCCCGGGTTCCGCCGCAGCCGGGGCAGTAATAACCGGTCAGGCGGTAGAGATAACAGCCCGGCAGAAAGGTTTCTGCAGTGTATCCCATCACATGAAAGAACAAAAGGCCGATTGCGCAGCAGCCGGTGAAGATCAGGGCTGCCGCATAAAAGGCCTTTTGTGTTTTCTCCGGAAACGGCAGGACGGATGGCTCCGCCCATTTGGCCGCACGGTAAAAACAGTTTTTAAATCGGCTGTGTTTTTGCTTCATCGGTCAAATCCGCCGGGATGATCAGCCGAGGCTGCTCAGGCTGGACAGGAACGCATAGCCGGTGATCAATGCGATTGCATAGATTGCCAGCGCGATCAGAGAGCACACTAAACCGGCGATGGCCATACCCTTTCCGCCCATGTGCTTGGACAGGCTTACACCTGCAAAAATAACGCCGAGAATGCCTAAAATCTGCGGAACGTAGGGAATGCAGCAGGTAAATACCAGGGCGCAGATTCCGCAAACCATCGAAGCAATCGATAATCCGCTGCTTTGTGTCTCCATAAGTTTTATCCTCCGTTTTCTTTTTTACATCGCAAATGACCTACCATACCCATTCGCGACATGAATAATTGACAATATTTAGTATAATGGAGCTGTTCGGACAAGTCAAGAGCGCCGGGTTCATTTTTCAAAATCAGTCCATTTTGCAGGGAATAAATCTGTCAGTTTTGTGGAAAATATCAGAAATAGAGAGCGCGATTTTGGCTCCCGGTTATTTTGGCGCAAAAACAGAGAAATAGCCCGGGAGGGTTGAAAAAAAATGTGGGAATGCTATACTTAAACAGAGCGGGAGATCGCGGTATTTTGAGACGGCAACCATACGATAATAATATAAGAAAGCGGAGAGGACATACTATGATCATTCAGAGTAAACGGATCTGGATTGCAGGGCAGTTTATTGCGGCCCAGCTGGAAATTCAGGAAGGGAAGATTCTGCGGGTGCTCCCTTACGGCAGCAGACAGGCGGACGAGGATTGCGGGAATGACCGGATTGTGCCGGGCTTTATCGATATCCACACCCACGGAGCCTACAATTTTGACACCAACGACGGGGAGCCGGAGGGATTGCGGGAGTGGATGCGCCGCATCCCCGAGGAGGGCGTGACCTCCATCCTTCCCACCACTGTGACGCAGATGCCGGATGTGCTGGAGAAGGCTGTGGCGAATGTGGCCGCTGTGGCCAGAGAGGGCTACGAGGGAGCGGAGATGCTGGGAATCCATTTTGAAGGCCCCTATCTGGATATGGAGTATAAGGGCGCCCAGCCGCCGGAAGCCATCGCAAAGGCCACGGTGGAGCAGTTCAAGCGCTACCAGGAGGCGGCGGAGGGGATGATCAAGTACATCACCCTGGCGCCGGAGCACGATGCGGACTTCGCCCTGACCCGGTACTGCAGTCAGAACGGCGTGGTGGTCAGCATGGGGCACTCCTCAGCCACTTATGAGCAGGCGCTCCTCGGCATCGCCAACGGCGCGACCTCCATGACCCACGTGTACAACGGCATGACGCCCTACCACCACCGCAAGCCCGGACTGGTGGGAACGGCCCTGCGGGTGCGGGACATCTACGGAGAGGTGATCTGCGACGGCTGCCACTCCCATCTGGCGGCGCTCAACAACTTTTTCACCGCCAAGGGACGGGATTACTCCATCATGATCAGCGATTCCCTGAGAGCCAAGCACTGCCCGCCGGGAGGAGCGTACCAGCTGGGCGGCCATGACATCGAGATCGGAGAGGACGGACTGGCGCGCTTAAAGGGCACGGAGACCATCGCGGGATCCACCCTGTTCCTGAACCGTGGATTGAAGATTCTGGTGGAGGATGCCATGGTGCCCTTTGACACGGCTTTGAATTCCTGCACCATCAACCCCGCCCGCTGCCTGGGCGTGGATGACCGCAAGGGGCGCATCGCCGCAGGGCTTGACGCGGACCTGGTCCGGCTGGCCGACGACTATGGGGTTCTGCAGACCTGGTGCAGAGGCGCGAAAATGCTCTAAGAGCGCCCGGCGGGCTGCGCGGCCCCGGGGAGAAGTTTAAGAAAATGCTTGCATTTGCGCCTCCCCCGTGCTATAGTAGGTATGATAACTAGTGTAGATTACTGATAAAGAGTGGACAGCGGTCCACTCTTTCGTCTTGTGTAGGACTGGATTTTGAAGGAAAGGTGGTGAAATGATGGGAAAAAAAGAATCTTACGAATCCAGAGTGGAGGCCTATCTGCTCCCGCTGATGGAGGAACATCATTTTGAATTGGTGGATGTGGAGTACGTGAAGGAAGCGGGTACCTGGTACCTGCGTGCTTATATCGATAAAGAAGGCGGAATCGCGGTGGACGACTGCGAGGTGATCAGCCGTAAGCTGGGCGACTGGCTGGACAAAGAGGATTTTATCAGCGAGAGCTATATCCTGGAGGTCAGCTCCCCGGGACTGGGACGTCCGCTTAAGAAGGAAAAGGATTTTGTCCGCAGCCTGGGCAAGGACGTGGAGGTGCGTCTTTACCGCATGCGGGATAAGCAAAAGGAATTCACCGGCGCGTTAAGCGCATATGATGCGCAGACGGTGACGCTGGATATGGAGGATGGAAGCCAGATGGTATTCGACCGGGCGGACATCGCCCTGATCCGTTTGGCCTTCGATTTTTAGAGGTATGGCGGGCAGCCCAGAACGCCCGTAAAATGATGTGATTTCACATGTAGGACACATGGATAGGAGGATAAACATGAATAAGGAACTGTTAGAGGCAATGGAAGTGCTGGAGAAGGAAAAGAACATCAGCAAGGAAACCCTGCTGGAGGCCATTGAAAACTCCCTGCTCACTGCCTGTAAGAACCACTTCGGAAAAGCGGATAACGTCCGGGTGAATATCAATCCGGATACCTGCGATTTCGCCGTGTATATGGAAAAGGAAGTGGTGGAGACTCCGGAGGACGATCAGCTGCAGATCAGCCTGGTGGACGCCAAGATGATGAACCCCAAGTACGAGGTGGGGGATACGGTGCAGATTCCGCTGGATTCCAAGAAATTCGGGCGCATTGCCACTCAGAATGCCAAGAACGTGATCCTGCAGAAGATTCGCGAGGAAGAGCGCACTTCGCTTTACAAGGAATATTATATGAAGGAAAAGGACGTGATGACGGGAATCGTGCAGCGCATGCTGGGCAAGAACGTCAGCATCAACCTGGGACGTGTGGACGCCATCTTAAACGAGAGCGAGCAGGTCAAGGGAGAAACCTTCCGGCCTACCGAGCGCGTCAAGGTATATATTCTTGAGGTAAAGGATACGCCCAAGGGACCGCGCATTTCCGTCTCCAGAACCCATCCGGATCTGGTGAAGCGCCTGTTCGAGTCCGAGGTGGCCGAGGTGCGGGACGGCACGGTGGAGATCAAGGCCATCGCCAGGGAGGCGGGGTCCAGAAGCAAGATCGCCGTGATGTCCAACGATCCCAACGTGGATCCGGTGGGCGCATGCGTGGGCTTAAACGGCTCCAGGGTCAATTCCATTGTGAATGAGCTGCGCGGCGAGAAGATCGACATCATCAACTGGGATGAGAATCCCGCATACCTGATCGAGAACGCTTTGAGCCCGGCCAAGGTGATCTGCGTGGTGGCCGACGAGGAGGAGCGCGAGGCTCAGGTGATCGTGCCGGATTACCAGCTGTCCCTGGCCATCGGCAAGGAAGGCCAGAACGCAAGGCTGGCGGCAAGGCTCACGGGCTTTAAGATCGACATCAAGAGCGAGACCCAGGCGCGCGAGATGGGGCTGTTCGAGCAGATGGGACTGCAGTACGGAGACGCCCCGGAAGACACATATGAGGAAGAAATTCAGGATGACTACCAGGATTATGACAGTGAAGCCGGCCAGGAGGACGCAGACCAGCAGTAGTGGTACCAGATAGGTTAGGAGTGATGTAGGTGAGCATGAAAAAAGTTCCGCTCAGACAGTGTATTGGCTGTGGTGAGATGAAGAGCAAAAAAGAAATGATCAGAGTGATCAAGACCGCCGACGAGGAGATTTTATTGGACGCCACCGGGAGAAAGAACGGCCGCGGCGCTTATCTCTGTCCGTCCATGGAGTGCATGAAAAAGGCCGTAAAGAGCAAGGGCCTGGAGCGCTCCTTCAAGATGGCGATTCCAAAAGAGGTGTACGACGCTCTGGAAAAGGAGATGGAAGCGCTTGGTCGATAAGAAAAAGTTGTTAAACATGATTGGGCTGGCCACCAGGGCCAGAAAGGTGGTAAGCGGAGAATTTTCCACAGAAAAGTCAGTGAAGAGCGGAAGATCCCATCTGGTGATCGTATCAGAGGAAGCATCGGACAATACAAAGAAGATGTTTACCAACATGTGTGCTTACTATAAGGTTCCGATTTATCTGTTTGGCACGAAGGATGAGCTGGGGCATGCCATGGGGAAGGAGTTTCGGGCTTCCGTATCCGTGGAGGATGCCGGGTTTGCAAAGTCAATGGCAGGACTAATGAATGTAAATGGAGGTAGTGTGAATGAGAGTAAATGAATTGGCAAATGAGCTGGGAAAAACCAGTAAACAAATATTGGAATTGATTAAACAGTCGGACCCGTCGTCCAGCATGTACGCGGTGTCGAAGGTGACGCCCGAGCAGGAGAACGCGGTTCGCAGAGCGCTCTCGCCCAGGAAAGAGGCGGCTCCGGCTCATCAGGAGAAGGCGGCTCCTCCCGTCCAGGAGGCCAAGGCGGCTCCGGCTGCAAAAGCGCCCGAGGGGGCTGAGAAGCCCGCGGGACAGCCGGCCAAGAAGAAACTGACCGCTGTATTCAGACCGCAGAACGCCCAGCAGCAGATCAAGCGCCCGGCGCCGAAGGCGCCCGCGCGTCCTCAGCAGGCGGCTCCGGCTGCGGCACCAGCCCGTCCCCAGGCGGCTGAGCCGGCTCCCAAGGCTGAGACGGTGAAACCCGAGACCCCGGCAGTGCAGGCTCAGAGCGTGCAGCCCCAGCAGGCGGCGCCCGCTCCGGCTCCGGCACCCGCGCGTCCTCAGACCGAGGCGGCGCCCGCGGCCCAGCCTCAGCAGCCACAGCAGGAGATGAGACCCCGCCAGGAAGGCTACCAGGGCAACCGCCAGGAGGGTTACCAGGGCAATCGTGACGGCAACCGCCAGGGAGGCTACCAGGGCAACCGTGACGGCAACCGCCAGGGAGGCTACCAGGGCAGCCGCGACGGCAACCGCCAGGGAGGCTATCAGGGCAACCGTCCTCAGGGCGGAGGCTACCAGGGCAACCGCGAGGGAGGTTACCAGGGCAACCGTCCCCAGGGCACAGGTTATCAGGGCAACCGCGAGGGTTACCAGGGCAACCGTTCCCAGGGCGGAGGCTATCAGGGCAACCGTCCCCAGGGCGAGGGCTATCAGGGTAACCGTCCCCAGGGCGGAGGCTATCAGGGCAACCGCGAGGGAGGCTATCAGGGCAACCGTCCTCAGGGCGGAGGCTACCAGGGCAACCGCGAGGGAGGTTACCAGGGCAACCGTCCCCAGGGCGGAGGCTACCAGGGCAACCGCGAGGGTTATCAGGGCAACCGTCCCCAGGGCACAGGTTACCAGGGTAATCGTCCTCAGGGCGAGGGCTACCAGGGCAACCGCGGCCAGGGCGGCTATCAGGGCAACCGTCCCCAGGGCACAGGCTATCAGGGCAACCGTCCCCAGGGCACAGGCTATCAGGGCAACCGTCCCCAGGGCGGAGGCTATCAGGGCAACCGTCCCCAGGGCACTGGCTATCAGGGTAACCGTCCTCAGGGCACAGGCTATCAGGGCAACCGTCCCCAGGGCGGAGGTTATCAGGGCAACCGTCCTCAGGGCGGCGGCTACCAGGGCAACCGCTTCGGTGGAGGCGGCTATCAGGGCGGTATGGACAAAGACCGCGATACCACCGGCAATACCAGAGGGCAGGGCAGAGACAATACCCGCAGACCCGGAGCCGGCAAGTCGTCCTTCGACACGCCGATCCAGGCAAAGCCCACCAGCGGACGCCAGAATAAGAACGCGCATCGGAATGACCGCTACGACAAGCGCGACCGCGATGACGTAAAGAAGCCGGTTAAGACCGGCAAGGGCGCATTCATCATGCCCACGCCCAAGAAGGAGGACGCCAAGGTTGAGGAGGTTAAGACCATTACCCTTCCGGAGACCCTGACCATCCGCGAGCTGGCCGACAAGATGAGGCTGCAGCCCTCCGTGATTGTGAAGAAGCTGTTCTTAAAGGGACAGATTGTGACCTTAAACCAGGAAATCGACTACGACAAGGCTGAGGAGATCGCCATGGAGTTCGACGTCCTGTGTGAGAAGGAAGTAAAGGTTGATGTGATTGCCGAACTGCTGAAAGAGGATGATGAGAGCACTGAGGACATGAGTCCCAGACCGCCGGTTGTGTGCGTAATGGGCCACGTAGACCACGGTAAAACCTCCCTGCTCGACGCTATCCGCGAGACCAACGTGACCTCCAGGGAGGCGGGCGGAATCACCCAGCACATCGGCGCTTCCGTGATCGAGATCAACGACCGCAAGATCACATTTTTGGATACGCCCGGACATGAGGCATTTACCGCAATGCGTATGCGCGGCGCCCAGTCCACGGATATCGCGATCCTGGTGGTTGCGGCGGACGACGGCGTGATGCCCCAGACCGTGGAGGCTATCAACCACGCCAAGGCGGCCGGAGTTGAGATCATTGTTGCCATCAACAAGATCGATAAGCCCAGCGCCAATGTGGATAAAGTAAAACAGGAGCTGTCCGAATACGAACTGATTTCCGAGGATTGGGGCGGCAGCACGATATTTGTACCGGTTTCTGCACATACTAAGGAAGGTATCACCGATCTGCTTGAGATGGTGCTGCTGACCGCGGATGTGATGGAGCTGAAAGCGAACCCCAACCGCAAGGGCCGCGGCCTGGTGATCGAGGCCGAGCTGGATAAGGGCAAGGGTCCGGTTGCCACCGTGCTGGTGCAGAAGGGCACCCTGCATGTGGGCGACACCATCGCGGCTGGCGCCTGCTACGGCAAGATCCGCGCCATGATGGACGACCGGGGACGCCGGGTGAAGGAGGCAGGACCTTCCACGCCTGTGGAGATTCTGGGCCTTAACGACGTGCCCAACGCCGGCGAGGTGTTCGTGGCTACGGAGAACGAGAAGGAGGCCAGAAGCTTTGCCGAGACCTTCATCTCCGAGGGTAAGAACAAGCTGATCGAGGACACCAAGGCGAAGCTGTCCCTGGACGATCTGTTCAGCCAGATCAAGGCCGGCAACATCAAGGAGCTGCCCATCATCATCAAAGCGGACGTACAGGGTTCCGTGGAGGCTGTGAAGCAGAGCCTGACCAAACTCTCCAACGAGGAGGTTATGGTGAAGGTGATCCACGGCGGCGTGGGCGCGATCAACGAGTCCGACGTATCCCTGGCCAGCGCTTCCAACGCCATTATCATCGGCTTCAACATCCGTCCGGATGCCATGGCCAAATCCGTGGCGGAGCGCGAGAAAGTGGATGTACGCCTGTACAAGGTCATTTACCAGGCCATCGAGGACGTGGAGGCTGCCATGAAGGGCATGCTGGATCCGGTATTCGAGGAGCAGGTGATCGGCCATGCGGTGGTGCGCCAGACCTTCAAGGCTTCCGGCGTGGGAACCATCGCGGGTTCCTATGTGCTGGACGGCAAGTTTACCCGCGGCTGCAAGTGCCGCGTGACCCGTCAGGGCGAGCTGCTCTTCGACGGAGCGCTGGCTTCCTTAAAGCGTTTCAAGGACGATGTGAAGGAAGTGGCGGCAAACTACGAGTGCGGTCTGGTATTTGAGAAGTTTAACGATCTCCAGGAGGACGACGAGATCGAGGCTTACACTATGGTAGAGGTACCGAGATAGTAGCGCCTGACAGATTGCCCTCCGGGAAGAAAAGAGAGGGAAATTATGCGCAAGAACAGCATTAAAAATACGAGAATCAACATGGAGGTACAGCGGGAGTTAAGCGAGATCATCCGGGGCGGAATCAAGGATCCGAGGATTCACCCCATGACCAGCGTGATTGCCGTTGAGGTAACCCCTGATCTCAAGTATTGCAAGGCATATATCAGCGTTCTGGGAAATGAGGACGCGGGCAAGGCGACCATCGAGGGATTAAAGAGCGCCGAGGGGTATGTGCGCAGGGAGCTGGCCAGACGGGTCAACCTGCGCAACACCCCCCAGATCAAGTTCATTCTGGACCAGTCCATCGAGTACGGCGTGAATATGTCCCACCTGATCGACGAGGTGACAAAGGACCTGCACGCCGGGGAGCCGGAGTCTCACGAGCCGGAGTCCGACGAGCCGTTGGACTGATTCCGCGGCCGCAACATTTCCGGACAAAGTGACATTAACCGCACCAAAGCGCCTGAACACACAGGCGTCCGGTGCTTATCGCAAGGAGGAAAGCCTATGAGCCGTATACTGGAATCTATGCTGGACGGCGTGAAGAGCGTCGCGATCCTGGGTCATATCCGCCCCGACGGGGACTGTCTGGGATCGACCCTGGGCCTGTACAATTATCTGGGTAATAAATATCCGGGGATTCACGCCCGGGTTTACCTGGAGGAGGCGGCGGAGAAGTTTGCATACCTCAAAGGCTTCGACGAGATCCGCCATGAACCGGACGACAGGGTCTATGACCTGTGCGTTTGCCTGGACAGCGGGGATATGGGACGTTTGGGAAAATTTTCCTGCTATTTTGAGCGGGCCAGGGACAGCATCTGTCTGGACCACCATGTGACCAATACCCGCTACGCTTCCGCCAATCTGGTGGTGGCGGACGCCAGCTCCACCTGTGAGGTGCTCTACGGCCAGCTGGACGAGGCGTACATCGACCGGACGGTGGCCGAGTGCCTGTACACCGGGCTGATCCACGACACCGGAGTGTTCAAGTATTCCTGCACCTCGGCTAAGACCATGGAGATCGCGGGCAAGCTGATGGAGAAGGGCATCGATTTCGGCGCTATCATCGACAACAGCTTTTACCGCAAGACCTACGTGCAGAACCAGATTCTGGGAAGAGCTCTGTTGGAGAGCGTGACCTTTATGGACGGCAAGTGCATTTTCAGCGCGGTCCGCAAAAAAGACATGGAATTCTACGGCGTGGACAGCAAGGACCTGGACGGAATCATCGACCAGCTGAGGCTGACCGAGGGCGTGGAGTGCGCGCTGTTCCTGTATGAGTCGGGCGCTCAGGAGTACAAGGTGAGCATGCGCTCCCAGGACAGGGTGGACGTGAGCCGGATCGCCACATTTTTCGGCGGCGGCGGCCATGTACATGCGGCCGGCTGCACCATGAGCGGCAGTATTCACGACGTGATCAACAACCTGGCCATACATATTTCCAGGCAGCTGTCGCCGGATACTGAGGCTGACCAGCAGTAGGAGAGCAGGCCATGATAAACGGATTGATAAACGTATACAAGGAACCGGGTTACACGTCCCACGACGTTGTGGCCCGGCTCCGCGGCATTTTAAAACAGAAAAAGATCGGGCACACGGGGACTCTGGACCCGGCCGCCCAGGGCGTGCTTCCGGTATGCCTGGGGACGGCCACAAAGCTCTGCGACATGCTGACGGACCGGACCAAGACCTACCGGGCCGTGCTGCTTCTGGGACGGGATACCGACACCCAGGACACCACGGGGGAGACGGTGTTTGTGGACGAGGCCGGGGCGCTGGCCCTGGACGAAGAGCGGGTCCGGGAGGCCGTCATGGGTTTTCTGGGCGATTATGACCAGATCCCCCCCATGTACTCCGCCCTGAAGGTGGACGGCAAAAAGCTCTACGAGCTGGCCAGAGCCGGAAAGGAAGTGGAGCGCAAGGCGCGCCCGGTCACGATCTACGAACTTCAGGTGGAATCCATCGAGCTTCCGCGGGTGGTGATGTCGGTCACCTGCTCCAAGGGCACCTACATCCGCACGCTCTGCTATGATATCGGCAGGGCGCTGGGCTGCGGGGGCTGCATGGAACAGCTGACCAGAACCAGGGTGGGAAGCTTTTTGCTGGAGGACAGCCTGAAGCTGGACGAGATCGAGGCTTTGGCCAGGGCCGGGCAGATTGAGCCCCATATTCTGGGAGTGGAAGAGGTGCTGGCGGACTATCCGGCCATCCACGCCAAACCGGAGGCGGACAACCTGGCCCGAAACGGCAACCCGCTGTTTAAAAACCAGGTGCAGGAGAGTGTGAAGCCGGAGGAAGGACAGGCCTGCCGCCTGTACGACAGCGGGCAGCGCTTTATCGGAATATACGAGTACCGGACGGACAAGCGCTGGTTCAAACCCCAGAAGATGTTCCTGTCTTAATGTCTGCGCCGGACCCTGATACAGAAGGAAGCTGAGGGAGATAAGGGATGAAGTATATTGCGGATACCACAGAATTTCACATTGATGTCCCCACCGTGGTGACGCTGGGTAAATTTGACGGAAGGCACAGGGGGCATCAGAAGCTGATGCGCAAGATGATGGAGATCAAGGCGGGATTTGGGTATGAGACCGCGGTGTTCACCTTCAGCGTGACGCCGGCCGTCATGGTGACCGGACAGCGCCAGCCTGTGCTGACCACCAACCTGGAGCGCCGCAACAATCTGAAAAAGACGGGCATCGACTGGCTGGTGGAGTATCCGTTTACAGAGGAGACGAAACACATGAAGCCGGAGGAATTTGTCCGGGAGGTCCTGGTAAACCGCATGAACGCCAGGGCCATTGTGGTGGGCACGGACTGCGGCTTCGGCTACCGCCGTTCCGGCAACGCCCAGGTGCTGACGGAGCTGTCGGGCAAGTACGGCTACCAGCTCTACGTGATCGAGAAGGAGAGGGACGACCGGCGGGACATCAGCAGCACCTACATAAGGGAGGAGCTGGAAAAGGGGAATGTGGAGAAGGCCAACGCGCTTTTGGGGGAACCCTACGCCATCCACGGGACCGTGGTTCACGGCCGCCACATGGGAGGCAGCGTTCTGGGATTTCCCACCGCCAACCTGATACCGCCGGAGATCAAGCTGCTGCCGCGGTTTGGGGTCTACGTGTCCCGGGTGCTGGTGGACCGCAGGTATTACCGCGGGGTCACCAATATCGGGCGCAAGCCCACCATCGACGGGGAGAATCCGGTGGGGGTGGAGACCTTCATATTCGACCTGGAGCAGAACATTTACGGCCATGTGATCGAGGTGCAGCTGCTGGCCTTTATCCGCCCGGAGCGGACCTTCGCCTCCCTGGGGGAGCTGAAGGAGCAGATCGGCAGGGATAAGGAGACGGCGGCTGAGTATTTTAAACAGCATAGGGAAATGGCGAAAGCCGGGGCTGAGTAATCAGTTCCGGCTTTTGCGGTGCTTGTCTGTGTTTTGCGAAAAGATCATGGAAAACTGTAACATCTGATACAGAAAAAAATCGTTTTTTGGAGTATACTTCTAACTGAGAAATCCAGACGCTCAGGGTTTCAGGGTTTCCCGCGAACAGTAGGATGCCAGCCGGTCGGGATCGCAGAGCTCAATCCACTTTCGGTGGGGGATAATGATGTTTTCATCGCGCAGGCGCGCAAGGCTTCTTGCGATATGGACTCTCGTGGTGGTGAGGATTTCTGCGATATTTTCCTGGGTCAGGTAAATGTCAGGGCCGCTCCCCTCGGGGCCGTTCTGGGAAAAAAGGTACAGCAGATTACACAGCTTGATGAAGGTGCTGTTGTATTCCTGATGCGCGCTCTCGTACAGCAGAAGATTGATGTAGGCTGCGTACCAGTTCAGCATACGGACGCTGAGTTCCCGGTTGTCGTAAAACATGTGGAGCATCTCCGCCTTGGTAAAGGAGAGAACTTCCATATCCGATAAGGCGGTGGTGACGATGGACTGCTCAATCTTAAATTCTACCTGGTGGCAGCCGGGAAATAAGGTGCCTTTGCTGTGCATGGACGAGATTTTGCGGAAACCGTCTTCATGTTCCAGGGAAGTAAGGGCAATACCGGAAATAATGTAGTAGACATGGGTTAGCGGCTCGCCGGGCGCCCAAAGGTATTCGTGTTTGCGAAAGCGCTTGCGGACATGGGGGTGGGAGAGAAAATATTCATAAAAGTCTGTGTAGTCGTCAGCAAAATAATAACGTGGAATCAGCATGGAACGCCGCCGCCTTTCCTGAGAATATGTTCATCATAGCATAAAATCAGGGCTGCTGCAAATTGTGAGTTGCTGCCGGGAGGGAGAAGGCGGGCGCTGCATCAAATCAAAAACGGGAGGAAACGGATATGAAACAGATTCTGATCATACAGGGCGGCGGACGCCCCAAGGGAAACACGGCTCAGCTGGTTGCCGCTTTTAAGCGCGGAGCGGAGGAAGCCGGCCATCAAGTGGAGGTGGTATCTCTGTTAAAAAAGGAGGTAAAAGGCTGCCTGGGATGTAATGCCTGCCGGTACGGGAAGCCTTGTATCCAAAAAGACGATTTCAATGAGCTGGCACCGAAAATAAAAGCGGCGGACCTGATCGTATTCGCATCGCCCTTGTATTTCTGGACTTTGTCCTCGCGGATCAAGGCATTAATTGAGCGGTTTTATTGTATTGCGGAAAAAGATACGGACCCGCCCCTGGGCCGCTATGAACGGTATCCGGTCAAAGATTCCGCGCTGCTGGTTACGGCGGCCGACAATTTTTTCTGGACCTTTGAACAGGTGACCTCCTATTACCAATACGCGATTGTCAATTATATTGGATTCCATGACCGGGGAATGCTGCTTGCCGGAGGCTGCGGCGATACAAATGATGGGCCTCAGATTGACAAGACCCGTCATTTGCATGAGGCATATGAATTTGGAAGGAAGATTTTTGCCTCATAGGCGCCGGGCGGAGCGGAAATAAGACCACCCTACCCTGAAAGAAGCGGCGTATGAGGACAGCTTGCCGGCTAATATTTCTCCGGAATCCGAATATGAGCTGCATTATAAAACTTATATTTTTCTAATATATGCTTCCTCATACGCACTAAATAGTAACGGTAACAATCCGCTATGCCATCTGCAAAGGAACCTGCATCCCCTTCAATTAGTTGCTGAAGCGCCAGAATAACTTGTTTGTTGAGACGGAAAAGCGTATGTCTCCTGGATGGATAATAAGCAAAATGATGCCCCCATTCGAGCAGACGTCCGGTTTCGGATAATATAATATAAAAAGGTTCCAACGTGGTATGTCTCAGGATGGCTTCAAAAATATCCGCCAGGTAAATAGAGTCGGAAGAAGTAAAACGATCTGCTAACCCATCCAGTTCTGCCCTTGTAAAATGTGGAGCGGCTGCGAAAGCCGCCGGACGGATGATCAGTACCATTAACTGTAGGGCATGAATGTAACGCAATGCCTTTTCCACATACCCGGAATTAAGAGCCAGCTGATGAAGTTTCGTGTGATCCGGCTCTATAACGATCGTGCCTTTCCCATTTAATTTCTTTACAAAACCTCTCTGTTCGAGTTCTGCCAAAGCCTTTCTGACCGTCGATAAAGAGACGTCATATTGACTGGCCAGCTGCTTTTCGTGCGGAAGAAACATTCCGACGGAATATTCCCCAAGGCCAATTTTTAGATTCATATCGTCAATAATTTTTGAGTAATGGTAATCCCGGCCGCGCATGGGATTCCATGAAAATTTCAATCCAGTTTGTTCAGGACATTTGGGAGTGGTATCCGACAGATAATTTAAGGTATCTTCAATGGAATCTGCAAGCTTTTGATACATGTTTGATAACTGATGGTACATTGTGAGCGGATCATCGCCCTTTAATAGATCGATGATCGTATCGGTTGCAGCTGCAGACCCCTGTGAAACGTGCTCAAAGAAATAAGGGCAATTTTCTGCAAAAAATGTGAGCTTATTATAAAGGCCAAATGTAGAATAGAGTTCGCTCAACAGGGGATTACCACCGATTCTTAACAGATCATATCCTAATTTGGAAGGAGGGCGCCATCCGCCGGGTGTAAGCCCCGAACGCAATACTTTCATAGCCTGTTTATAGTGGGGCATGAGCTCCACATCAACGCCCCGCAAAGCAAAAACCAGAAGTGGAGGCAGTATCAGGGCAAAAGTCTGATAGATCTGTAAAATCCCATCCTTTTGTTTTAAAATCTCGAAAACAGTATTTGTTGAATCGCATGTATCCTTTGTTGAGACAACGACCGGTGCAAGGCGGGGGTGAATATCGATCAGCCCTTCCTCACGCAATGCGTCAAAGACACGGTTGATCGTATATCTGCTCACATGAAATTGATCGCAGTACATCCTTGAAGAAGGCAGGGCATTTCCGGGAAGTATCTGGCCCTCCAGAATGGACTGCTTAATTTCGTTATATACAGATGTAAACTTTGTTTCCTGCGGTTTCATCACGCGCCTCCTGTCTGAATGGATTATATCATGCCGGACCAATTTTGTCAGTATGAAAGGGCTATACCTATTTGCACACCTTACCAATATTGGTGTTGCCGGTAGGTGGAGAGAACCTTTATAATGAAACTGTAAATTGTTAGGAAAGAGTTTCAGGGAGGATTGACATCAATGGGAAACAGTAAACAAAAGAATCCCACAACGCGTTTTTTGATATGCAGTTTCATTGGGCTTTTGATCTTCAGTGTTATTATTTTCAGCCTGCTCGGAATCTATATGGGCCGAAAGAGTAAAAAGGCCGTTTACGAAATTGGGGAAATCTACATGTCCGGAATGAATGAGCAAATGTCCAGGCACTTTGAAACGGTTATAAAATTGCGTTTTGATCAAGTCAGAGGCATTGTTTCCGTCGTCTCATCGGAAGATGGCGATAAAGGGAAGCTATATGAGGAACTTATTTACAGGGCGCAGGTCAGGGATTTTGACTATTTAGCGCTTTGCTCTGCCGGGGGAGATTTTCAGACACTTTATGGACAATCAATACAGCCGCTTAACCCGGAACCCTTTGTAGAGGCATTATTACAAGGGGAACAAAGAGTGGCGGTGGGCGTTGATTCTGCCGGAAATGAAGTGGTATTGTTCGGCGCTTACGCCGCTTATCCGATGGATAATGGCAACAGGAGTACCGGCCTCATAGCCGCCGTCCCCCTGGAATATATTACCGATTTCCTTTCGTTAGAGGACGAAGAGCAGTTGATGTATTATCATATTATCCGGCCAAATGGCAGCTTTGTAATACAAAACGCCAACACTGAGTTATGGTATTTCTTTGAACAATTACAAAAGCAGCTTAATTTGACAACAAAGGAAGAATCTGGGGAAAACCCGGTTGAAAAATTCGGCATTGCTCTAAAAAATCATGAAGAATATGCTATGACAGTTGAAGTAAATGGTGAAGAACGGCAAATTTATGGGATATCATTACCTTATTCGGAGTGGTATTTAGTATCGGTGATGCCTTATAGCAGATTGGACGGTATCATAAATAATCTGAGCAGCCAGCGTGTGCTCATGACATTGCTGTCCTGTGCTTCTGTTTTAATCATTCTGACATTGATTTTTCTCCGGTATTTCTCCATAACCCGCTCTCAGCTGCATGAATTGGAGAAAGCCCGGCAGACGGCCCTTGAAGCGAACAAGGCGAAAAGCGAATTTTTAGCAAATATGAGCCATGATATCCGCACGCCTATGAATGCGATCGTAGGAATGACCGCCATTGCCACAGCCCACATAGACGACCGGAAGCAGGTACAGAATTGCCTTAGAAAAATCACATTGTCAAGTAAACACCTGTTAGGGCTGATCAACGATGTTCTGGATCTGTCTAAGATTGAAAGTGGTAAATTAACATTAACAATCGAACAGATTTCATTAAAAGAGGTTATTGAAGGAATTGTCAGCATTATGCAGCCGCAGGTTCAGACAAAAAAGCAAAACTTTGACATACATGTTGAAAATATCTTAACAGAAAACGTGTGGTGCGACGGTGTGCGCTTGAACCAGATTTTGCTGAATCTCTTATCGAATGCAACGAAGTATACGCCGGAGGGCGGTTCGATCCAATTATCCCTCTCGGAAGATCAATCTCCGAAAGGGGAAAATCATGTCCGGATTTATATCAAGGTCAAAGACAATGGAATCGGCATGTCGCCGGATTTTCTGAAAAAAATATATGAATCCTACAGCCGTGCGGATGGGGCCAGAATACACAAAACCGAGGGCGCCGGTTTGGGAATGGCGATTACAAAGTACATTGTGGACGCAATGGAGGGAACCATTGATATACAAAGTGAGCCGGATAAAGGCACCGAGTTTTTTCTCATGTTTGATTTTGAAAAAGCGGCTGCAATGGAAATGGACCTGGTTCTTCCTTCCTGGAATATGCTGGTGGTCGATGATGACGAACTATTATGCAGGACAGCCGTGGACGCACTAAAATCCATCGGGATAAAAGCTGAATGGACATCAAGCGGAGAAACGGCAATAGAACTGGTAAACCGACACCACAAAAAGAGAACGGATTATCAAATCATCCTATTGGATTGGAAATTACCTGGCATGAACGGGATTCAGACAGCAAAGGAAATACGGCGCAATTTGGGAGATGACGTACCGATTTTGTTGATTTCCGCATATGACTGGAGTGAATTTGAAGCGGAGGCCCGGGAAGCGGGGATTAGTGGTTTTATTTCCAAACCGCTTTTTAAATCCACGCTGTATCACGCTTTGCGTCAGTATATGGACGTTGAAACGGAGCATGACCGGACATTGAACCAAACGATTGATTTATCCGGGCGCCGTATCCTGCTTGCGGAGGATAATGAGCTTAACTGGGAGGTCGCAAAAGAATTGTTGTCCGATCTGGGGGTGGAGATGGATTGGGCAGAAGACGGCCAAATGTGTCTGGATAAGTTCCAAAAATCCCCAAAGGGTTATTACGATGCGATTCTCATGGACATACGAATGCCGCATATGGGAGGGTATGAGGCGACAAAAGCGATTCGGGGACTGAATCATCCGGATGCCCTATCCGTTCCAATTATAGCCATGAGTGCAGATACTTTTTCTGATGATATACAACATTGTTTGGCATGCGGTATGAATGCCCATATCGCAAAGCCGATTGACGTTGCGGAATTGACCCGCTTATTAAAAAGATATTTAATCGAAATTCAGCCCTGAAAGAAGGGAGCCGCAAAATCATCTGTTTTGATGACTCTGCGGCTCTTTTCTGCCGTGCTGACATATTTTTATCAATTTTCTACGCTACTTTTAAGGCACCCTATTTGGATACGTGATAGGAATCCAGCAGCTGGTTTTTCATGTGCCACAGCTCATTGGAGAGGTCCACATGCACGGTGTGGGGGTTGATCAGACGCTTGGACTCGTCCCACAGGGTGTCCAGTTCTTTTTTGCAGTAAGCCTGGATGTCCATGACCTTGGGGGAGCGGTATACGCATTTCCCTTCCAGGAAAACCGGAACCATCAGTTCCCGCAGGGTGTAGGACCCGGGGGCCAGTTTTGTTTTCTTCCAGGTCTCGATGGGGTCGAACAGGAGTAAGGAGTTGCTGGAATCGTACTGTTCGCCCACCAGACAGATCAGATCGGCGATGATTTTGCCCGTGTTTTTGTCGTAGATCCGCTGGATGGTTTTGTTGCCCGGGTTGGTGATTTTTTCCGCGTTCTCGGACAGCTTGATTTTGGGAATGAACTGGCCGCTGGCCTTGTCGTAGACGGCCGCAAGCTTGTACACGCCGCCGAAGGAGGGGCAGTCCTTGGAGGTGATCAGGTTGGTGCCGACGCCCCAGGAATTGATGGTCGCGCCCTGCATTTTCAGGCTGTTGATCAGCTCCTCGTCCAGGTCGTTGGAGGCGGAGATCACCGCGTCGGAGAAACCGGCCTCGTCCAGCATCTTTTTCGCTTTTTTGGACAGGTAGGCCAGATCGCCGCTGTCCAGACGGATTCCGTAGAAGGTCAGGGGAATTCCGGCCTCGCGCATCTCCTTAAACACCTTGATGGCGTTGGGCACGCCGGAGTTTAAGGTGTCGTAGGTGTCCACCAGCAGGATGCAGGCGGTGGGGTACAGCTTGGCGTAGGTGCGGAAGGCGGTCAGCTCGTCCGGGAAGCTCATGATCCAGCTGTGGGCGTGGGTGCCCTTCACCGGCACGTCGAACATTTTGCCGGTGAGCACGTTGGAGGTGCCGATACAGCCGGCGATCATGGCGGCTCTGGCGCCGTAGATTCCCGCGTCAGGTCCCTGGGCCCGGCGCAGGCCGAACTCCATGACGCCGTCGCCCTTGGCCGCGTAGACGATGCGCTCGGTCTTGGTGGCGATCAGGCTTTGGTGGTTGATGATGTTGAGCAGGGCCGTCTCCACCAGCTGGGCCTGCATGATGGGGGCGATGACCTTCACCAGGGGTTCCCTGGGGAATACGACGGTGCCCTCGGGGATCGCGTAGATATCGCCGGTAAAGCGGAACTCATGGAGATAGTCCAGAAAGTCTTCCTCAAACATGTTCAGGCTGCGCAGATATTCGACCTCGTCGTCGGTAAAATGCAGGTTCTCAATGTACTCGATCACCTGTTCCAGCCCGGCGCAGATAGCGAAGCCGTTGCCGTGGGGATTGGTGCGGTAAAACATATCAAAGATCACCGTCTCGTTGGCGTCTTTTTCTTTAAAATACCCCTGCATCATGGTCAGCTCATACAGGTCGGTCAGTAGGGTTAAATTCCTTTGCTCCATGTTGTTTCCTCCTATGGCGCGGGCAGCCTGCTCCTGGCAGTAAAATTTTGGAGGTCCGCGCGGTTATTGTACAGTAGTATAGCATAAATTTTACAAAAGGCAAATGAATTGATAAAAAAATAACAATCAAGTGTGGGCGGCAAAGGGAGGAGGCCGGGATATCAAGAGGAAATAAATGGGGTTTTTGAGGGATTTACATGGCGTGGGGCGGGGAAATGGTGTAGAATAAGGGGAAGAGAGGAGGCGGGCGGAATGATATTGTACAGACCCGTGGGCAAGCGGGAATTGGAACTGATTGAGCAGAGCGGATACAGGGCGTTTCCGCCGCGTTTGCCGGAACAGCCGATTTTTTATCCGGTGTTGAATCAGCGGTATGCGGAGGAGATCGCCGGACGCTGGAACACCCGGGACGCCAGGTCCGGCTATCGTGGTTACGTGACCCGGTTTGAGGTGGAGGACCGGTACATTTCCCGGTTTGAGTCCCACATTGTGGGGGCTTCCTGGCATGAAGAATTCTGGATTCCGGCCGGGGAGCTGGAGGAGTTCAACCGGCACATCCTGGGGCGGATCGAGGTGGTGAAGACTTTTGGGCCGGAGGAGGAGCCGGAGGCAGACGGAGGTATGCTCCGGATGTCTTCTGACCACGCCGCCCATCTGCGGGAGGTGGTAGAGCGGGCGGGAAAGGCGGACCCCATGCGCAGGGTGTTTGGGGCGCAGAAACATCAGTACTGTTTGAATCCGGTGGTTTCCCGGGAGGAGGTTGAGCGGTTTGAAGCGCGGTATAACGTCAAGCTGCCCCCGGAGTATGTATTTTTTATAACCCAGGTCGGAAACGGCGGGGCAGGGCCTTACTATGGGTTGTATCCGCTGGAAAAGATGGCCGCGTATACGGAGTATCTGGAAGTGTATGACAAGGAGGATATGCAGGGGCTTCCGGCATTTATTGACCGGCGGATGACCAGGGAGGACTGGGCCGCGGCGATGGAGCGGGCGGAGGACGATACGGCCTACGACAGGGTTATGAAAGAGGTCTGCGCCGGTCTGCTGGTGATCGGAACCCAGGGATGCACCTACGACAATCTCCTGATGTGGAAAGGCAGCGAGCAGGGCAAGATCGTTTACATCGACTGGAATCTGGAGCCGGAGTACGGTCCGTTTTTGACCGGAATGTCTTTTCTGGACTGGTATGAGAGCTATTTCCAGGAAATCATCGCGGGCAATAGCGTTACCTCCTACGGCTACCGCAGCCTGAAATCCGAAGAGGAGCTGGCCGCGCTGTATCCGGCCGTGGAAACGTCCGAGGAGCGGCGGCAGATTCTGATGGGATTTTTCCGCTTTAACCGGGTGGAGCCGGGAACGGTGGAATTTCTCGCCGGACTGCGTGACCCGGAGCTTGACGGGCTGCGGACGGAGCTGCTCTTCCGGTTCGATCCTGCCAGAGGCTTTCAGGTGTTCGAGGAGCTTTTGGGCGGGAGAAATCCCGCCGGGGCGGTGGACTGTGCCAGGCGGATGCCGGACGAGAATAAGGACCGGTATTATTCTCAGATGGCCGGACTTCTGGGAAGGCCGGAGGTGAGGGAAAAAAGCCGGCTGTTGTTTTTCCTCAATGACTGTAGTTGCCGCAGGGCAAAGGATTTGGCTGATTTTGCGGCTGATCCAAAAAATGATGAGGAGAGCCGGAAAACAGCGGTCTATGTGATGGGCTGCTGCCCTGACCGGATGGATTTTCTGCCGCTGTTTAAGGCGCTGATGCGGGGGGACTCCTACTGGCTGGCCCACACCGCCCTCCAGGCCGTGGCAAAGTCGCCCTGCATGGAACTGCTTGAGACCTATGAGTGGATGTGGGATAAGTACAAGGGGGACAAGGTGATGCGCTCCAACCTGGTGATTGCCTTTAAAAATCTGGGGATTAACCGGGAATGAGCGGGGAGGCGGGATATTTGGCATGGAAATTGTAATGACGGAATTTCTGGATGTGGCGGCATTACAGCGGGAACTGGGTATGGAGGCCTGGACCATGGCGGACTGCTCGGTGGGGGCGGACGGTATGATTTACCTGCTCTTTTCCGCCTGTGTGCCGGAGCGGATCAACGGGATGTTTGTGGACACCCGGGCGAATACGGAATACCGGGGGCTGGGGATTGCGGCGGACTGGCGGGATGGGACGATTCTGGGCTGGGAACAATATGACTTCGGCATGCACGAGATGAATTACCATTTTATACAGCCGGTTGGGGAGGACATTCTGCTGCTGGGAGCAAGGGCCAGACGCTACCGGGACGGGAGTGCGGACCAAAACGCCGTGATTGTGGACCGGTACGGCCGTAAGCTTCATAAAATGTGCCTGGGCGACGGCATTGAGTCCTGCGCCGTCACCCGGGACGGCCGGATTGTCACCAGCTATTTTGACGAGGGCGTATTCGGCAATTTCGGCTGGGACCAGCCGGTGGGAAGCTGCGGCCTGATCGTCTGGGACCGGGATGGAAACGCGGTCTGGAAAAACAGGGCTTACTCCATCTGTGACTGTTATGCCATGAATCTGGACGATCAGGAAAATCTATGGTTCTACTATTATGATGAGTTTAACCTGGTGCGGACGGATTTCAAGTCAAAGGACTGGGTTTTTAAGCCGCGCAGGGACGGGATAACGGCATTTCTGGTCACTGCCAGCGGCAGAGGTCTGTTGACCGACGGCGGCTACGGGAAACACGGACAATTCCATTACTATGAGTTCAGAGGAATGAATTTGGCGTACAAGGCTCCGGTGGATGTGGTGTTTGACGGAAAAACGTTGTCGTTCAACTGGCTGCATTTCCGGGGGTCTAAAGCGGTGTTGGTGGACAACTGCGGCCGTCTGTTCTGCCGGGAGATCCTGTGAGCCGGACAAGTCGTATATTAATTCGGACTATAAGGGGAGAAACGCGATGAAAAATTTCAACCGGGAATACACCGCATTTGCGCTCTGCGGCTTAAACTGCGGTCTCTGCCCGATGTATCACATGGAAAACCCCTGCCCCGGCTGCGGGGGCGGGGAGGGAAATCAGTCCTGCGCCATCGCCCGCTGCAGCCTGGAACACGGCGGACCGGCGCACTGTTCCCAGTGCGGGGAGTTTCCATGCGCCCGGTATGAGGGGCTGACCGGGTACGACTCCTTTCTGTCCCACCGGAATATGCTGCGGGACTTGAAACGGGCGGAAGAGATGGGATATCCAGCTTACCGGGCGGAGCTGGAGGAGAAGATGGAGATTCTGCGAAAACTGCTGCTTCAGTACAACGACGGGCGGCGCAAGACATTTTTCTGCACCGCGGTCAATCTGCTGGAACTGGAGGACGCGCGTGCGGTGATGGAACAGATCGAGGCCGGGACCGGGCCGGAACAGGGGCTTAAGGAGCGGGCGGCGGCCGCGGCGGACTGCTTTCGAACGATGGCGGACAGCCGGGGGATTTCGCTGAAACTGAGGAAAAAAACGAAAAAGGCGTAGACGCGCCCT
>NZ_CABJCG010000012.1:0-81938 GCF_902364025.1 Enterocloster lavalensis | reverse complement strand
AAAAACGAAAAAGGCGTAGACGCGCCCTTAGGGTGTGTTTGAAAATTCATTCCCACCATCTGCACGCCCCACTTCGCGGCATATTTGGTCCCAATTCGGTCAACGTAGCCCGCTACGCCTCCCTCATCGGGACCAAATCTCCCACAAAGTGTGACGCACATCTGGCGGAAAGCAATTTTCAAACACACCCTGGTACAGAGGGATTTTGGCGGGGATACGGAAAGGATTTGATATGGCGATTGTGATGATTTTGCTGGTGGCCGTTATCGCGCTGCGGTACGTGAGCATTTTCTATTACTGCAGCGAGCTGAAAAAGGAGATAGCCAGCGCGAGGGAATCCTACAGGGGAACCGCTATTGCCCAGATTGCGGATGTGGAGGAGGAGCGCGTGGATCGCTCGACCACTTTTTATTGGCCTGTGTTCCGGTTCGAGGCGGAGGGCAGGACGTATCAGAAAACCAGCGCCATATTCAGCGATAAAAAGCACACGTACCAGACCGGGTGGTATTATGAAATCCGCTATGACTTAAACGATCCGGAGAAATTTATGCTGGCGGACGACGTGGAGGCCTACGACATGGCAGAGCGGGTGTCCCGGAGCTTTGTGATGGCCATCGTCGTGGGCGGCGGGCTGGCGCTTCTGGTGGCGGCGCTGCGGTAATTATTTTTAGGTCAGGAGGACGGAACATGGATGGGAAAGCGGTGAGGCCCTTTCAGGCAGGGGATTTGGATGCGGTGATGGAAATATGGCTGAGCGCCAATTTGCAGGCCCATTCCTTCATACCGGAGGAATATTGGCGGGAAAACGCCCGGGAGGTGCGCAGGCTGCTGCCGGAGGCGGCGGTTTATGTCCGGGAGGAGGACGGCGTTCCCGTGGGCTTTATCGGGCTGCAGGGGAATTACATCGCGGGACTGTTCGTCCGTCCGGACCGGCAGTCCTGCGGCATAGGCGGAGAGCTTCTGCGGTTCGCCAGGGAGCAGAACAGCTGCCTTTGCCTGAGCGTTTACAAGAAAAATGAACGGGCGCTGGACTTTTACCTGCGGCAGGGCTTCCGGATCAAAGCGTGGCGGACGGATGAAAATACCGGGGAGCAGGAGGTGTCCATGTCGTGGCGGGGGGAGAGATGAGGGGCTGATGCGCCGCCGGCAACCCCAACTAAACGGAGCGTTGATTGGCTTTTGCCCCATTGTCTGCTAAACTCTCAATCAGGAGGTAAACGAACATGGACTGTGTAAAAATCGGGAAGCTGATCCGCGCGCTGCGCAAGGACCAGGGGTTGACGCAAAGACAGCTGGCCGCGGCAATGAACATCAGTGAGCAGGCTGTCTCCAAGTGGGAGCGGGGATTGGGGTTCCCGGACGTGTCCTTACTTCCGGAATTATCGGAGGTCCTGGGCGTCAGTCCGGAGACAGTGCTCTCCGGGGAGATGGACGCCAACGATCTGGTAGGAGGAAATATGAAGAAACTGAAATTTTACGTCTGCCCCACCTGCGGAAACCTGATAACCGCCACGGCGGAGGCGGCCGTGTCCTGCTGCGGCAAAAAGCTGCGGCCCATGGAGCTTCAGAAGGCCGGGGCGGAGGAAAAGCTCAAGGTGGAGCTGATCGAGCAGGATTATTTTATCACCACGGACCACGAGATGACCAAGGATCATTACATCACCTTTGTGGCACTTCTGACCGGGGACAGCCTGATGCTGCGCAAGCTGTATCCCGAGTGGAACCTGCAGACGCGTATTCCACGCTTCGGCCACGGGATGCTGGTGTGGAACTGCAGCAGGCACGGGCTGTTCTGGCAAGCGCTGTAAATCAGACCGTAAAAATCTAAAATGTGAAATGAGGGCGTTAAGACCGCGGAAGGCGGTTTTGACGCCCTCGTTGCGTTCCGGCGGTGGATACACGCTAAAGGCGGATGCCTGCGATTTCATGTATTTTCCGGAACTGGTTGATTTTACCAGCGTTATGTGATAAAATACATAACGATCGTTATTCTTAAAAAAGAATAACGATAAACAAATTAAATCTACAAAAAATGGAGGAGAAGCATGAGAAAAAATTTCAGGGTATTGGGAACCGTATTCGCGCTGGCGCTGGCCGTGACGGCAGGCTGCGCGGCGACGGGAGGAAACGCGCAGTCGTCCGTCACGTCTGAGACCCAGGCGGAAACGGCCGTCGAACCGGGGAACGAGACGGCCGCCGGGGGGCAGTCGGGGAGCGGGACCCAGACGGAGAGCGCAAGTCAGGCGGGGAGCGGGACCCAGACGGGGGGCGGAAATCAGACGGGGAGCGGGACCCAGATGGGGAGCGGAAATCAGACGGGGAGCGGGATTCATACAGAGAGCGTATCCCTGACGGAAAAACCGGTAAAGGATATGGCGGGGCGCGATATCCAGGTGCCGGATGTGGTGAAATCCGTGTACTCCACCAGTCCGGTGGGAACCAATTTCATGTACACGTTTGACGACAGGATGGTGGCCGGTCTCAATGTGGATCTCTCCGATGAGGAGAAACGCTTTACCACGGAGTATTACCAGAATCTTCCAAATCTTGGCGGCTGGTACGGCAAGGGGAATGAGGGGAATATAGAGGAGATCATCAAGGCGGACCCGGACCTGGTTCTGGCCTCCGGAGTGGACCGGTCCAGCATCGACACTGCAGACCAGCTTCAGGAAAAGCTGGGGATCCCCGTGGTGCTGATCGACACGGATTTTGATTCCATGGCCGAGTCTTACCGCTTTGTGGGCCGGATCACCGGCAATGTGGAGCGGGGCGAGAAACTGGCCGCGTACACGGAGGAAACCATTCAAAGGGCCAGGGAGATCACCGCTTCCATCCCGGAGGACAAGCGTGTGACCGTGTATTACGCGGAGGAGGCCCTGGGGCTGAACACGGACCCATCCGGCTCTCCCCATTCCCGTCTGATCGACCTGTGCGGCGGAATCAACGTGGCGGACTGTGAGATTTCCCCGGGATACGGGAGGACCGAGGTGTCCATGGAGCAGGTGATCGCCTGGGATCCCCAGTTTATCATCGCCTGCGTGGACAACGGCTTTGCGGATTCCGGCAGCTACAGCGCGATTATGAACAATTCCCAGTGGGCCGTGATCCGGGCTGTGAAGGACGGCCACGTGTACGAGACGCCGACCGTGCCCCAGAACTGGTTCGACCGTCCGCCCAGCGTAAATACCATTATTGGGATCAAGTGGGTGCAGAACCTGCTGTACCCGGAATACACGGATTACGATATTAAGGAGGAGACAAAGGCGTTTTATTCCCTGTTTTACCACTATGATCTGAGCGATAGCGAGGTGGACAGCCTTCTGGCCCGCTCGTTGAGGGCGCAGTGATATGGCGGAGATTGGACGGGAACTTTTAGCGCTGCCATGGCGGGCGGTTTTGGAGCGCTATCCTTATGCGGAGGATTTTTTTCAGGCCAACGGGCTGGGCGGGCTGGATTTTCCATCCCCCTCCCTGGGCCGGGACATAGAGGCGCTGGATGAGGATATCCTGGACGACGTGGGGATTTCCAGGGAGGAGCTGGCAGAAAACTTTCTGCTGTTTATCGGACGAATGGAGCGGTTGAAACGCAAGAGCGCGTCCCTGGAAAGCCTGACCATTCTGGGAGGGCGCAGAAAGGACGGGGAACCGGAGCGGCTGGATCTGACCATCCGCAGAGGGGAGGTGCTGGCTATCGTCGGCCCCACCGGCTCCGGAAAGAGCAGGCTGCTGGCGGATATCGAGTGCCTGGCCCAGGGGGACACCCAGACCGGGCGAACCGTGCTTGTGGACGGCCGTAAACCCACGCCGCAGGAGCGGTTTTCCATTGAAAACAAGCTGATCGCCCAGCTCTCCCAGAACATGAATTTTGTCATGGACCTGCCGGTGCTGGAATTTCTGAATATGCATGGAGAGAGCCGCATGATCTCCGGCATCGGGGAGGTGGCCGGGCGGATTTTCGAACATGCCAACGAGCTGGCGGGGGAACCATTTTCCCCGAAAACCCCGCTGACGCAGCTCAGCGGCGGCCAGTCCCGGGCGCTGATGATCGCGGACACGGCCATGCTCAGCACCTCGCCAGTGGTGCTGATCGACGAGATCGAGAACGCGGGGGTGGACCGCAAAAAGGCCCTGGAGCTGTTGGTTCAGGAGGGGAAAATCGTGTTGATGTCCACCCACGATCCCCTGCTGGCCCTCATGGGCGCCAAGCGCCTGGTGATTGAGAACGGCGGGGGGAAAACGGTGATCAGAACCAGTGAGCGGGAGCGGGAAAATCTGGCCGCGCTGGAGCGGATAGACCGGAAAATGCAGCGGCTGCGCAATCAGATCCGCCTGGGCGGGGCCATCGAGTATTCCGTGGCCGGATATTTTGCGGAAGGAGAAGAGAGATGAAGATAACAGGTACCACGCCGGTGAGCCGGATTTTAAGCGAGTACCCGGACAGTTTTGAGGTATTTTTGAGAAACGGGTTTCCATACCCGGACGGTCCGGCCATGATCCGGGAGATCGGGGAGGACACCATGCTTCAGACCGTGCTGCGGGTGCGGGAAATGAACCTGGAGCTGTTTTTGTACGATCTGGAAAACGCCATCTTAAAGGCGGAGCAGGAGCGGCGCTATGTGCTGGAAGATTTTAACCCCTGGGATCACCTGGATTTCTATGGAAATACCATCTGTCCCCTGAAATTCACTTTCAAGGACGCTCTGGAGGAGTTGGAGCGGGACCACGCCCGCAAGACCGGGACGGCGCGGAAATGCTATGTCGAGGCTGGGAAAAATTCCAACGATACCTGCGACGAGCTGTGGTCCGATCCGGACCCGGAGCGTTTTCCGGCCATACTGTTCACCAAGGAGTTCAACCAGTATCTGGGCAGGGACTTTCGGGAGCGGATGGCAGACAAGGGGTATTTTACTGCGGATTTCTACCGGGACATCGAGATCAATCCCCAGTTTGTCAATGCAGGCCTGATGGATCCCCTGGGCCAGTACGGGGTCTACGCCGTGATGGCGGACGTGCTGCTGGTCGACCGGAACAAGCTGGGAGATTTGCCGGTTCCGCGGACCAGAAAGGACCTGCTGGACCCGCGCTACAGGGACCGCATCGTTTTGTTCGGAAAGGACCGGACAGAGATTTCCAACGCGACCTTCCTTTATATTTACAAGGAATTCGGAATGGACGGCATCCGCAGTCTGGCCCGGAATGTGAAGCACGCGCTCCACGGCGCCCAGATGTCCAGGATGGCCGGTTCCGCCAACACGGAGGGCGGGGCTGTCTATTTGGTATCCTGGTTTTTCGCAAAGACCTGCGTGAAGCCCAATGTGGAGATCGTCTGGCCCGAGGACGGCTGTATGACGCTGCCCATGTATCTGTTGGTGCGCAAGGACCGTCTGGAGGCGGTGCGGGATATTGTGGACTATATCGTGGGGGATGAGTTCGCCGCCGCCTGCTCCAGGGCGTACACCCCGGCAGCCAACGCTGCGGGCGGGGAGATTCTGCCTCCCGGGGCGAAGCTTGCCTGGCTGGGCTGGGACTATATCCGCTCCCATGACCTGGAAGCCATCGCGGGAGCCTGCAAGGATGTATTTTTTGCGGAGTGGGAGCGGACGCACAGAGAGGGGCGGATGTTCTTATGAGACTGATCACCGTATCCGGGCCGCCTTCCTCGGGAAAAACCTCGGTTGTGATCCGCGCGGTGGAGCAGATGGGCGGCGGGGAGAAGGTCATGGTGGTGAAGTTCGACTGCCTGTCCTCCACGGACCAGGAGCGCTACCAGAGGGCCGGAATCCGGGCGGTCACCGGGCTGTCCGGCAATCAATGCCCCGATCATTTTTATATCAGCAACGTGGAGGACTGCGCAAAGCGCGCCCGGGCGGAGGGCTTTGAATACCTGATTGTGGAGAGCGCCGGTCTCTGCAACCGCTGCGCTCCCCATCTGAAGGACTGTCTGGCCGTCTGTGTGATCGACAACCTGTCCGGGGTGAACACGCCCCACAAGATCGGCCCCATGCTGCGCTTTGCGGACGTGGTGGCGGTGACTAAGGGGGATATCGTGTCCCAGGCGGAGCGGGAGGTATTTTCCTTCAAGGTGAAGCAGGCCAATTCCCGGGCCGGTATTCTGTTTGTGAACGGAATCACAGGCCAGGGCGCTTTTGACCTGGCCAGGGAGATGAAGCTGGGCCCGGAACTGGGAATGGGGCTGGCAGGCAGACGCCTGCGGTTCACTATGCCCTCCGCCCTGTGCTCCTACTGTCTGGGGGAGACCCGGGTGGGCGAGGAGTATTTGAAGGGCAACTATAAAAAGATGAAGTGGGATTGAGGTATGGAACCGATGAGAGAGGAAATGGACGAGATGCTGGAGCGGGAGGGGAGCCGGGCGTGGATCAGGCTTCTGCTCTTATTCCTTCTGCTGGCGGTTGGGTTTATCATGTCCCTGGCGGTAGGGCGCTATTACATCCCGGTGTCGGAGATTTTCACCGCCTTTACCGGGGGACAGGTGCCGGATAAGACCGGACAGGTTTTGATGGTGGTCCGCCTGCCCCGGGTGCTGGCGGCCGTGCTGGTGGGAGGCGCCATGTCGGTGTCCGGAGCGGCGTATCAGGGGATGTTTAAGAATCCTTTGGTTTCGCCGGATATTCTGGGCTCCTCCGCGGGCGCCGGTTTTGGCGCCGCCCTGGCGATTTTGCTGTCCTTCGGCGTGGCGGGGACCAAGGGGGCGGCATTTTTCTTCGGCCTGTTCGCGGTGTTGATCACCTGGCTGATCAGCCGCCGGTTCGGAAAGGGGGACGATAGCCTGTTCCTGCTGATCCTGGGCGGGATCATCGTATCCAACCTGTTTCAATCCCTGATCTCGCTGGTGAAATACGCCGCGGACCCCACGGACAAGCTGCCGGCCATCACCTTCTGGCTCATGGGCAGCCTGTCCAAAGCGGTGATGAAGGACGTGCAGGTGATGCTTGTGCCCTTTGTGCTCTGCACGGCGGTGCTGGTGTTCTGCGCGGGACGCCTGAATATTCTGGCCCTTGGGGAGGAGGAAGCCAGGACGCTGGGGATCAATACGGGGCTTTTGCAGGTGGCGGTGATCGTCATGGCCACGGTTCTGACCGCTTTCTGCGTATCCCTCTGCGGTATGATCGGCTGGGTGGGGCTGGTGATTCCCCATCTGGCCCGGATGATGGTGGGGCCCAACTTTAAAGTGCTGCTGCCCGCCTCCCTGCTGTTGGGCAGCAGTTACCTGCTGATCATGGACGACCTGTGCCGCAGCGTGTTTGCGGTGGAGATTCCTCTGGGAATCATCACCTCCCTGGCCGGGCTCCCGTTTTTTCTCTATCTGCTGACCAGGCAGAACAAAGGGTGGTGATTTGGATGATTCGGACGGAAAAGCTCTGCTGCGGTTACGGCAGCAGGATGGTTCTGCAAAATGTCAGCCTCTCCATGGAGGCGGGGGAGCTGTGGTGCGTGCTGGGCGCCAACGGAGTGGGGAAAAGCACGCTGTTCAAAACGCTTCTGGGGCTTTTAAAGCCCATGGGCGGGGCCGTGATTGTGGACGGCAGGCCCGTGGAGCAGTGGAGCCGGGCGGAATTTGCGCGCCGGGTATCCTATGTGCCTCAGGGGCACACGCCGCCGTTCCCGTTTAAGGTGTGGGAGGTGGCGGCCATGGGGCGGAATCCCTACCAGCGGGGCATAGGCCGCCTGTCGCGGGAGGACCGGCGAGTTGTGGCGGAAGCCCTGGAAATTTTGGGAATCGAACGGCTGGCCGGGGAAATTTACACCAGGATCAGCGGAGGGGAGCGTCAGCTGACGCTTCTGGCCCGGGCGATTGCCCAACAGACGCCGGTGATGTTTTTGGACGAGCCGGTGTCCAACCTGGATTTCGGCAACCACGCCCGGGTGCTCAGGCATGTGCGGGATTTGGCGGCTATGGGCAAGACCATGGTCATGACCACCCACTGCCCGGACCACGCCTTTTTTCCGGAGAGCCGGGTGGTGCTGCTGGACCGCGGCGGCGTGATCTGTACGGGCCGGGGCACGGACGTGGTGACGGAGGAATTGATCCGCAGGATGTACGGCGTGGACAATCGGATCGTGGTGCTGAACCGCGGAGACGGCGAGGCGGAGCGGGTCTGTGTGGCCGATTGCTGAGTGCGGTTGGAAATGGATCGGAATGTGAAAGGAGAGAGACAGGATGGAGAAGATAGACTTTACGAACCCGGACTATGAATTCGACGATATAGCGGAGCAGGTATTTTATCCCATCTATGATGTGATCGCCCAGGACCTGCTGGAGGAGACGGGAATCGTCTCCGGGTCCATGCTGGACGTGGGCTGCGGGGGCGGCCATCTGGGTTTTGCGGTGATGGCTAAGTCGGATTTGACAGGGGCTTTTGTGGACATCAACGCCACGGCCGTAAGGCTGGCAGAGGAGAGGGCGAAACGGCTGGGAGTCCGGGAGCGCAGCCGGTTTTACCGGGCGGACGTGGTCTCGCTGCCCTTTGAGGACCGGTCCTTTGACCTGGTGATCAGCCGCGGCTCCATGTTTTTCTGGGAGGACCAGGAGCGGGCGTTCTCAGAGATTCTGAGGGTTTTAAAGCCGGGCGGCAAGACCTACATCGGCGGCGGGCTGGGCAGGTCCTGGCAGCGCAAAGCCATTATGGAGCGGATGGACGAGCTGGGCCTGGTCTGCATGGGCCGTCAGAAGGACGCCTCAATGGCGCTTACGGACGGGGAATACCGGAGTCTGGCAGAACGGCTGGGACACCCGCTGTCCATTGTGAACGACGGGGAGCGGGGGCATTGGCTGGTTTTTGAGGGATGAGAGCGGAAAAATGCATAGGGAGCAGGCATTTTAGAGAGCAAGCGGGCGGAGCCTGCGGTCAATGGATCGCTGGCTCCGCCCGTTTGCCGGTGCGCCCGGCGTTTTCTGTTTTAACGGAATGTGATGCAGACCGGACTTCCCGTATGCACGATATCCAGCGCAGGCAAGAGCTGCCCGGTCACGCTGTCAAAGGCAAAGGGCACGATGGTGTCGCTGTCCTCGTTGGCCACGTAGTACCTCCCGTCGGGCCCGAAGCAGCAAAAGCGGGGGGTTTTGCCCAGGCAGGGGTAGAAGCCTGTGGCGCGCAGGTATCCGGTCAGGGGATCGATGCGGTATACCGACAGGATATCCGTGTACCGGTTGGACACCAGCACCCACTGGCCGGTGGGGTCCACCGAGACCTCGCTGGCGTCGGAGTAGCCGGTGACGGTCTCGGGCACCGTGGAGAGCTCCTGGAGCGCCTTCAGCCTGCCGGTCTCCTGGTCGAAGTCAAAGTAGAGCACCTTGTTGCCCTTTTCCTCGCACATGTACACCCAGCGGTTGTTGGGGTGGACGGCGGCGTGGCGCGGCTCGTCCCAGGTGCGGGAGAGGAAGCGGTCCGCCTCGGCGAAGCTGCCGGTCGCCTGGTCGTACTTGAGGGCGCGCATCTGGCCGTATCCGTTGCCCCGGCCCTGGGCGCAGGCGAACAGATAGGTTCTGGTCTGATCCCAGAGGCACTGGTGGATGGTGGACACCTTGCCCTCCTCCTTGCCCTCGTAGGAGAAGGTGGAGACGACCCCGCCAAGGGAGCCGTCGGCGTTCCGGCGGATGGTGTAGAGCGTGCCGCCCTGAAGGGTGGCCACGATCACGTTCTGGTTGGCGGCGTCCACAGTGACGTCCACGGGATTTTTGCCGCCGATGTCGATGGTGTTTAAGTGCCGCAGGGTGCCGTCGGCCTGAATCTCATAGGAGGAGACCAGGGTCAGGTCGCCGTGGACGCTGTACAAATATTTCTGTTCCAGGTCCAGGCACTGGTAGCTGGGATTGTCCTCCACAAACAGGCACTGCTTTTCGTTCCAGCTGCCGTCCGGCTGTATTTCATAGACCACAAGTCCGTTGCCGCGGGCGTTGCGCGCTTTGGTGGTGCGGCAGCCTACATATGCGTATTTCATAGCATTTTCCTTTCTTTTACAAAATTGATTGGGTTCGTCGGGTGGTTTGTCTTGCCGTCTGCGTTCATTATAAAGAACAATATACAGTCTGTAAAATTCATATTCCCATATGGCTGTATTAAAAAAATGGATGGCGGGGAGAGCGGGGAACTGGCGGGGCGGGGAAACGTGATGGACAAGGTGCATAAAAAGGAATATGGGCTTTTGTGACATATGGATAGAGAACGGCCCCAAATGGCGGAAGGGGGGCATATATTGCCATATTGAAAAATGCATTTTACCGCAGCGCCATCTTCTGATAGGATAAATGCATGCACTGCAGGTTATGATGCAGTGCGAATACAGAGGGAGGAATTCATGATGAATATGGCGGTAGTATCATTGATTGCCCTGGCGGCGGCGATTGTGCTGGGGTTTGTGAAAAAGGTGAACGTGGGGATCGTGGCCATTGCCATGGCCTATCTGATCGGAATTGTGTACGGAATCGGGGCGGGGAAGATCACCGGCGGCTTCAGCTCATCCATGGCCATGACGATGATCGGAGTCATGTACCTGTTCGCCATTGTCAGCGGCAACGGCACCCTGGAGCTTCTGGCCAAAAAGATCACCGGTCTGGCGGGAAATCGGAGATACCTGCTCTATGTGGCGGTCTACGCCATCGGGGCCATTCTCTCCGGCGTGGGCCCGGGCGCGATTCCCACGCTGGCCATCGTGCCGGTGCTGGCGATCCCGGTGGCGTTAAAGGCGGGGATCAACCCGATTCTGCTCTCCCTGATCGGGCAGATGGGAGCCCAGTGCGTGCGCATGTGCCCCATCACGCCGGAGGCCGTGGTGGTGGCCGGGTTGATGACAGAGCAGGGGCTGGACGGAAATACGCTCCCGGCCATGTGGAGCATGTGGGCCACAGAGCTGGTGATGATAGCCTGCGCGTTCATTTACTTTAAGGGATGGAAATTTGACAAACCGCTGGCCACGGCGGCCGGGCCGGGCCTAGAGGAGAAATTTTCGGGCAGACAGATTTTGTCCCTGGCCGGGCTGGGCCTGATGATTCTCTGCGTGGTGGTGTTTGAGTTGAATGTTGGCCTGATCAGCCTGGTGATCGGCTGCGGGCTGATTCTGCTGGGCTGCGCGGATGAGAAAAAGGTGGTCCGGGATCTGCCCTGGAACACGATTCTCCTGGTGCTGGGCGTGGGCGTGCTGATGAATATTGTAAAACTGTCCGGCGGCGTGGATCTGCTGGCGGAGTCCATCACCAGGATCAGCAGCGAGCGCACGATCTCCCCTATGGTCTGCGGCGCGGCCGGCGTCATGTCGTTTTTTGCCTCCGGTCTGGGCGTGGTATTCCCCACGCTGATTCCCACGGTGGGTAAAATCGCGGCGGGTATGCCGGGAGTGGGCCCGGCGGAGCTGATGGCCAGCGTGGTAATCGGAGGGACGGTGGCCGGATTTACACCCATCTCCACCGCGGGCGCTCTGATCCTGGCAGGCGTTTCCCAGTTTCCGGAGGTGGAGGAGACTTATTCCCAGAACAAGATGTTTGTGCAGCTGTTTGTATTTTCCATCATCTGCATGCTGATCGGAGTCGCAATGGCGGCGCTGGGCGTTTACCGGGTGATCTGCGGTTGACATCATTTTCCCCTGTTTGCTATAATCAATGAATAAGCCGGCATAGCCGGTGCGACGGCAAACATTCTTGGGGGTGTCACAGTGGACTCGAAACAGATTCAATATATCTTAAAAGTAGCTGAGTGTCAGAATATCACACGGGCGGCGGAACAGCTGTACGTGTCACAGCCTGCGCTCAGCCATTTTATTTCCAAGGCGGAGGAGGAGCTGGGGGCGAAGATTTTCAACCGGGGAACCACGCCCCTGACCCTGACACAGGCCGGGGAGCACTATGTAAAGACGGCCCGGATGATGATGGCGCTGGAGGAGAATTTAAGGCAGGAGATCGACGATCTGAACAACAGCCGGGACGGGGAGATCCGTCTTGGGCTTTCCGACATGCGGGCCACGTCCTTACTGCCCTTCGCCCTGCCGGAGTTTCGAAGGCTCTATCCCAACGTGACCATAAAAACCGTGGAATCCGGCAGCAGAACCGTGGAGGACAACGTGCGTAACGGTCTGGTGGACCTGGGGATCATTCCGCTCTACGACTACGGCCAGGACCTGTGCGCCAAAGTGCTCTACGACGAGGAGCTGCTGCTGGTGTCCTCGGAGGACCTTCCCTGCGAGCGGGGGAACGTGCGCCCATGGGTGGACATCGAGGAGGTGACGGGGCGGGATTTCGCCCTGCTCACCGGCGATAACCGGCTGCGCAGGGCGGTGGACGCTGTCTTTCTGGAGCACGGCGTGAAGCCGCGGACCGTGATGGAGTCCCGGAACAACATGACCGTCTACATGCTTGCAACCAGCGGCATGGCCCTGGCCATTGTGCCGGAGACCGTAGTGCGGATGATGAATCCGGTGCGAATCCCCAGAATCTATTCCATCGGCAAATCTGGCTTCCACTGGAACATCGGGGCCATCCGGCGGGAGGACGCGGTGCTCTCGGGCGCTCAGGAACAGCTGATCCGCCTGCTGCGGAACCGGTATCTATAAATCCAGGCTCAAAATCAAAAACTTTGTTAGTATTATACAAAAATAGTTAGAAAAGTCTGTGAGATTTTGAACATTGATTTTATGACCAAAGATTGCTATATTATTAACGTATCATTTGTTCTTTGAAAAATCATATCTATATAGCTGTTTAAAACATAGCTGGGACCACGCGGCATACCGGCGGTATCATATATACCGCAAAGCGTATGAGGGTGCATCGTGGACACCCGTGCCGCCGGCAGTATACCAGTCGTATAGTCTATGAAGCAAAGATTGTTTAGGAATTTACATCAGGAGGTTATCATGAAAGGAACCCTGTTAGTAAAGAACGTTAAGCATCTTGTGACATGTGACGCGAATGACAGACTGCTTGACGGGGTGGATGTGTTTATCCGGGATGGAGTAATTGAGGCCATCGGGCATGTGGAAGAGACAGCGGAGGATGTGATTGACGCATCTCATATGGTGATGTATCCGGGTTTGATCAATACACACCATCATTTATATCAGACGTTCAGCCGCAATTTACCACAAGTACAGAACATGGAGCTGTTTCCATGGTTAAAAACTTTATATGAAATATGGAAGCGCGTGGATGAGGACGTGGTTTATTACAGTTCGCTCACCGGTATGGGCGAGCTGTTAAAAACCGGGTGCACCACCTGCCTGGATCACCATTACGTGTTCCCCAAAGGGGCAGGAGGCGACCTGATGGGCGCCCAGTTTGAGGCGGCCCGGGCCCTTGGCATGCGGTTTCACGCCACCCGGGGCAGTATGGACCTAAGCGTGAAGGACGGCGGGCTTCCGCCGGACAGCGTGGTTCAGACGGTGGACGAAATTCTCTGTGATTCGGAGCTGGCCGTGAAAAAATATCACGACGGCAGCCGGTATTCCATGGGGCAGGTGGCCCTGGCGCCCTGTTCCCCCTTCAGCGTGACCGGGGAGCTTTTGCGGGAGTCCGCGGTGCTGGCCAGAAAGCTGGGCGTGCGGCTCCACACCCACCTGGCGGAGACCAGGGATGAGGAGCAGTTCACCCTGTCCCATTTCGGGATGCGGCCTCTGGCGTACATGGAAAGTCTGGGATGGACCGGGCCGGACGTGTGGTACGCCCACGGAATCCATTTTAACGACCAGGAATTACAGCTTCTGGCGAGAACCCAGACCGGCGTGGCTCATTGCCCTGTTTCCAACATGAAGCTGGCTTCCGGCGTGGCGCTGATCCCGCGGATGCTGGAGCTGGACGTGCCGGTGGGACTGGCTGTGGACGGCTCCGCCAGCAACGACGGGTCGAACCTGCTGGAGGAAATGCGGGTGGCCTACCTGCTGCACCGGCTGAACTGGAGCAGAAAAGCGCCGTCGGGTTATGAGATTTTAAAGCTGGCCACCAGGGGCAGCGCCCGGATTCTCGGGAGAGACGAATTGGGCCAGATCAGCCCCGGCATGGCGGCGGACTTCTTCCTGGTGGATTTCGACCGCATCGAGATGGTGGGCGCGCAGTTCGATCCGGCCTCGGCCCTCTGCACGGTGGGCCTGAAGGGCAGCGTGGACTACACGGTGGTGAACGGACGGATTGTGGTCCGGGACGGAAGGCTGGTCAACGTGGACGAGGACCGGATTGTGGAGAAAGCCAACGCGGCTGTTGAAAACTATATAAACGGATAAGCATTTTCCCGGCCGGAAGCGCAGACGCGGCGGGAGATGCCGCCGCTCTGCTGCTGTGAAGCCGCCCGCCCGCAAGAGAACGCGGGGGCGCAGGCTCCGTCCGGGCTAAAGGCCAGCATAACAGAGAGGTGTGAACATAGATATGGAAAATCATAACAGATATGCAAAGGTAACGGAATTAAACGGAAGGCCCCGCCTGCTGGAGGCCCTTCCCCTGGCCATGCAGCACGTGGTGGCCATGATCGTGGGCTGCGTGACCCCGGCGATTATCCTGGCGGGGGTTACAGGCTTAGAGGCCTCCGAGCAGATCATCCTGATCCAGTCGGCGCTTCTGATCTCGGGCGTCGCCACCCTGCTCCAGCTGTTTCCGCTGGGACGGTTCTGCGGCTCGGGGCTCCCGGTGATTATGGGGGCCAGCTTCGCCTACATACCGCTTTTGATCTCCCTGGGAAGCAGGTTTGACCTGCCCACCATTTTCGGGGCTCAGCTGGTGGGCGGCCTGGCGGCCGTGGCGGTGGGGCTGTTCTACAAAAAGCTGACCAGGCTGTTTCCGCCCCTGGTCACGGGCACGGTGGTATTTACCATCGGTCTGTCCCTCTATCCCACGGCGGTAAACTACATGGCGGGCGGCGTGGGAGCTGAGGATTTCGGAAGCCCCAGGAACTGGCTGGTGGCCGTGGTCACCCTGGCAATCGTGCTGTTCTTCAACTATTTTACCAGGGGAATCTGCAAGCTGGCATCTATACTCATGGGTATGATCTTCGGATATGCCCTGGCCCTTGTGATGGGCATGGTGTCCTTTGAAAATGTAAATGCGGCCGGCTGGTTCCAGTTCACCATGCCCATGCATTTTGGCATGAAATTCGAGCTGACCTCCATCATTTCCATGCTCATCATGTACATCGTCAGCTCGGTGGAGGCCATCGGGGACTTCACTTCCACGGCGGGCGGCGGCCTGGACCGGGAGCCGGAGGAGCGGGAGATGTGCGGCGGAATCATCGGAAACGGAATCGCCAGCATCATCGGCGCGTTTATGGGCGGATTGCCCACGGCCACCTTCAGCCAGAACGTGGGCATCGTGATTATGACCAAGGTGGTGAACCGCTGCGTGCTGGGGCTGGCGGCCCTGATCATTCTGGCCGCAGGGTTCATCCCCAAGTTCGCCTCCCTGCTGACCACCATCCCCTCCTGCGTGCTGGGAGGAGCCACGGTTTCCGTGTTCGCCATGATCGCAATGACCGGAATCAAGCTGATCACAAAGGAGAAGCTGACGGCCAGAAATACCTCCGTGGTGGGCCTTGCGGTGGCCTTAGGCATCGGCGTGATCCAGGCAAACGGCTGCCTGGCGCTGTTCCCGGACTGGGCGCGGACGATTTTCGGGGAGTCCGCGGTTGTGATCGCCACCATCACCGCCGTGACCCTGAACCTGATTCTGCCGGAGGCGGAGGAGGAGCGGGAGGCCGGGGCGGCGAAAATCGCCCGGGCAAACGGCTGAACGGGCGCTTAGAAAATCCGGGGTTGACAAGCAGCGGCGATTTTAGTATCATGAATAAAATCATATGGTGTAAAGGCTATGACAAGAATTAGTAACATTTATGAAAATCTCAGAGAAGAGTTGGCCGGTGAAAAACTCCGATTGGATGAATGCGAATACGTCTTTGAGCCGTTATCTGAACTTTTAGTAGGAGAATCCGGGTTTGCCCGTTACAGCAACGAGTATTTTATATACTTGCAGAGGTTTTATTCGCGAGAATAAAATGAATGAAGGTGGTAGCACGAGATGAAATTCGTCCTTTCTATATATTATAGAGAGGGCGTTTTTTTATTGAATGCAATGGTCCGCTGGCATAGCCTGCGGGCGGTTGTATGAAATGATTGGGAGGGGAAAAGAATGGGAGAAAATAATTTTAGTGAAAAAGAAAAGGATATTGAGAATGCGATTAAAGTTATGCTCAAGGGAGTAGCAGAGCATACGGCGGTTTCGGAGATACGCGCAAAGCTGCAGAAGGCAGCAGACGAGGACCGGCCTTTGATCGTAAAGTTAGGACTTGACCCGTCCGCTCCCGATATTCATCTGGGGCATTCCGTGGTATTAAGAAAAATCCGCCAGCTACAGGATTTGGGACATAAAGCGGTGATCATCATTGGCGATTACACGGGAAGAATTGGAGACCCTACGGGGAAATCGAAAACCAGAAAGCAATTAACGGAGGAGGAAGTATTAATCAACGCGCAAACTTATCAGAATCAGATTTTTAAGATTATTGATCAAAACAAGACGGAAGTCCGGTATAACAGCGAATGGTTTGAGAAAATGAATTTTGCGGATATCCTTACGCTTGCATCGAAATGTACCGTGGCCAGAATGCTGGAACGGGACGACTTTCACAAAAGATACACGAATCACCTGCCGCTCTCAATTCACGAGTTTTTCTATCCGCTGATGCAGGCCTATGATTCGGTTGCCATTAAAGCAGATATCGAGCTGGGAGGCACTGATCAGACATTCAATATTCTGATGGGGAGATATATTCAAAAGGATTATGGTTTGGAATCGCAGCTCACTTTATTTATGCCGCTGCTGGAAGGCATTGATGGAATTGAAAAGATGAGCAAGAGTTTAGGAAATTATATCGGTATCGATGAAGCGCCCCATACGATTTATGAAAAGGTGATGAAGATACCGGACAATATGATCCTAAAATACTATAATTTATGCACGGATATACATCCTGATGAAGTGGGTGAGATCGCGAAGCGTTTGGAGAAGGGCGAGAATCCCCGCGATATAAAAATGGAGTTAGCTTACGAGATTACAAAGCTGTACTGTGGAGAGGACGGGGCCGCCGCGGCGCGGAGACGATTTATCGACGTATTCCAGAGGGATTTGATTCCGGAAGATATTGAAATCCTGCATATCGGAAATGAAGATAATCTGGAGGAAATGATCTTAGCCGCACTATTGGAAACCGGAAAATTCAAATCGAAAAGCGAAATCAGACGTCTGGCCAAACAGGGGGGTGTTAAATGGAACGGAGACCGGGTTGTTGAAATAAAGGATATCAATTTAAATGCCGGTGGTAACATTCTGAGGATTGGCAAGAAACATATCTTTAAGATTGAGGCGCCGTAATTTGGAATTTTATCTGAAATTGATGTGTTTTGTCCCGGGTTACAAAAGAAGTTATGCCATACCCGGTTGACATTTCCACACAGTGTTATTATAATATAGAGGTTAAATAAGGAAAAGCTGTGATGGAGACAGTAGGCCTGTGGGAACGTGACAGAGAGCCGGGGAGGGTGGAAACCCGGTACAAGTAGCGCAGAACTGAAGATCACTCCGGAGCTGTCCGGTTGAAGGGCCGCGGATTTGCCGCGCAGTAGGCCGGGACGCAATTCCTGCGTTAAAGGAACTCATATGATGGTATGCAGTAATAGGTGGTGAAACGAAGCGTTTTTAAGCTTTCGTCCTGTTCGGGGCGGAAGCTTTTTTGCTTTTTATCGAATTTTTTACATCCATCATAAAACAAACCCAGTATTATATTCTAAGAATGGAGGAAGAGGCAATGTATGACAAAGTCCCCACAGACCTAAAGTTTGTGGAACGGGAAAAAGAAGTGGAAATGTTCTGGGAAGCCAACCACATCTTTGAGAAGAGCATCAAAATGAGAGAGGGCTGCAAGCCCTATGTATTCTACGACGGGCCGCCAACGGCCAATGGCAAGCCCCACATCGGCCACGTGGAGACCCGCGTGATCAAGGACATGATCCCGCGCTACCGGGCCATGAAGGGCTACATGGTGCCCAGAAAGGCCGGATGGGACACTCACGGCCTTCCGGTGGAGCTGGAGGTGGAGAAGAAGCTGGGTCTGGACGGCAAGGAGCAGATCGAGCAGTACGGCCTGGAGCCCTTTATCCAGGAGTGCAAGAAGAGCGTCTGGAAGTACAAGGGCATGTGGGAGGATTTCTCCAACACCGTGGGCTTCTGGGCGGACATGGACGATCCCTACGTGACCTATGACAACAACTTTATCGAGTCCGAGTGGTGGGCTTTAAAGCAGATTTGGGACAAGGGCCTTCTGTACAAGGGCTTCAAGGTCGTTCCCTACTGCCCGCGCTGCGGCACCCCTCTGTCCTCCCACGAAGTGGCCCAGGGCTACAAGGACGTGAAGGAGCGCTCCGCCATCGCCCGTTTCAAGGTGAAGGGCGAGGACGCCTACATCCTGGCATGGACCACCACGCCCTGGACGCTGCCCAGCAACCTGGCGCTGTGCGTGAACCCCAACGAGGACTATGTGAAGGTGAAAACCGGGGACGGCTACACCTACTATCTGGCCCAGGCTCTGTCCGAAACCGTGCTGGGGGAGGACTTCGAGGTGCTGGAGACCTACAAGGGCAAGGATCTGGAGTTTAAGGAGTACGAGCCGCTGTTCGACTGCTCCGTGCCCTTCTGCGAGAAACAGCACAAGAAAGCCTACTACGTGGTGTGCGACACCTACGTGACCCTGACCGACGGTACGGGAATCGTTCACATCGCCCCCGCCTTCGGTGAGGACGACGCCAACGTGGGCCGCAAGTACGACCTGCCCTTCGTGCAGCTGGTGGACGCCAAGGGCGACATGGCCCCGGAGACCCCCTTTGCGGGCAAGTTCGTGAAGGATGCCGATCCCCTGGTGTTAAAGGATTTGAAGGAGCGGGGCCTGCTGTTCTCCGCGCCGGCCTTTGAGCACAGCTATCCCCACTGCTGGCGCTGCGGCACGCCGCTCATCTACTACGCCCGTGAGTCCTGGTTTATCAAGATGACCGCGGTGAAGGAGGATCTGATCCGCAACAACAATACCATCAACTGGGTTCCCGATTCCATCGGCAAGGGCCGTTTCGGCGACTGGCTGGAGAATATCCAGGACTGGGGCTTATCCAGAAACCGCTATTGGGGAACTCCCTTAAATATCTGGGAGTGCGAGTGCGGACATCAGCACTCCATCGGCAGCATCGAGGAGCTGAAGAGCATGTCCGGCAACTGCCCGGAGGAGATTGAGCTGCACCGCCCCTACATCGACGCCGTGACCATCACCTGCCCCCACTGCGGAAAGCAGATGAAGCGGGTGCCTGAGGTGATCGACTGCTGGTTCGACTCCGGCGCAATGCCCTTCGCCCAGCACCATTATCCCTTTGAGAACAAGGAGCTGTTCGAGTCCCAGTTCCCGGCCCAGTTCATTTCCGAGGCCGTGGACCAGACCAGGGGCTGGTTCTACTCTCTGCTTGCCGAGTCCACCCTGCTGTTCAACAAGTCCCCCTACGAGAACGTGGTGGTTATGGGCCTGGTGCTGGACGAGAACGGGCAGAAGATGAGTAAGTCCAAGGGCAACGCGGTGGATCCCTTCGATACCTTGAAGGCCCACGGGGCCGACGCCATCCGCTGGTTCTTCTACACCTGCAGCGCCCCCTGGCTGCCCAAGCGCTACCAGGACAAGGCCGTGACCGAGGGACAGCGCAAGTTCATGGGTACTCTGTGGAACACCTACGCCTTCTGGGTGCTGTACGCCAATATCGACCGCTTCAACGCCATGGATTACACCCTGGAGTACGACAAGCTGGCCGTGATGGATAAATGGCTCCTGTCCAAGATGAATTCCATGGTAAAGACCGTGGATTCCAACCTGGACAACTACATGATCCCCGAGGCCGCCAGAGCCCTCCAGGAGTTCGTGGACGACATGAGCAACTGGTACGTGCGCAGAAGCCGCGACCGTTTCTGGGCCAAGGGTATGGAGCAGGATAAGATCAACGCCTATATGACGCTGTACACCGCCCTGGTGACCGTGGCCAAAGCCGCCGCTCCCATGATCCCCTTTATGACCGAGCAGATTTACCAGAATCTGGTAAGAAAGATCGATCCCTCCGCCCTGGAGAGCGTGCACCTGTGCGATTTCCCGGAGGTCAACGAGAGCTGGATCGACGCAAAGCTGGAGAGCGACATGGACGAGGTGCTTAAGACCGTGGTCATGGGCCGCGCCGCCAGAAATACCGCCAATATCAAGAACCGCCAGCCCATCGCGCAGATGTACGTGAAGGCCGACCACGAGCTGTCCCGCTTCTATGTGGAGATCATCGAGGACGAGCTGAACGTGAAGCAGGTGACCTTTACCGACGACGTGCGGGCGTTTACGTCCTATACCTTCAAGCCCCAGTTAAAGACCGTGGGGCCGAAATACGGCAAGCTGCTGGGCCGCATCCGCCAGACCCTGACGGAGATCGACGGAAGCGCTGCCATGGATGAGCTGAACGAGAAGGGCCAGCTGACCTTTGACTATGACGGCCAGGAGGTTGTGCTGACCAAGGACGACCTTTTGATCGACGTTGCCCAGAAGGACGGCTACGTGACCGAGGAGGACAACTATGTGACCGTGGTGCTGGACACCAACCTGACTCCGGAGCTGATCGAGGAGGGTTTTGTCCGCGAGCTGATCAGCAAGATCCAGACCATGCGCAAGGAAGCCGGCTTCGAGGTTATGGACCGCATCAACATTTTCCAGGACAACAACGACCACATCGCCGAGATCTTCAAGGCCCATGCGGACCAGATCAAGAGCGAGGTTATGGCCACGGATATTTTCCTGGGCCAGACCGGCGGATACGCCAAGGAGTGGAACATTAACGGGGAAAATGTCATGCTTGGTGTTGAAAAGACCGTGAAATAATGGTAGAATAGCTTGAGGCGGGGTGAACATAAGTGGCGTCACCCCGCTTTTAGATTGGTATTATTTGGAAATAATGGTGCCATCAAAACGTCCGCCCGAGGCGGACGGGGAATCAGGAGGATCGAACATGAACAAAGGCTTCGATAAAGCGACATTTAAACGCACTGTGTTGGACAATGTGAAAAACATGTTCCGCAGAACCATCGATGAAGCGACCCCGCAGCAGGTGTTTCAGGCAGTGGCCTATGCTGTTAAGGACGTGATCATCGACGAGTGGATCGCAACGCATAAGGAATACGAGAAAAAGGACGCAAAGACCGTTTACTACCTCTCCATGGAATTTCTCATGGGCCGCGCTCTGGGCAACAACATCATTAACATCTGCGCAAGGGAAGAGGTGAAGGAGGTTTTGGATGAGCTGGGCTTCGATCTGAACGTGATCGAGGACCAGGAGCCGGATGCGGCTCTGGGCAACGGCGGCCTGGGCCGTCTGGCGGCATGCTTTCTGGACTCCCTGGCAACCCTGGGATATCCGGCCTACGGCTGCGGCATCCGCTACCGCTACGGCATGTTCAAGCAGAAGATCGAGAACGGCTTTCAGGTGGAGGTTCCGGACGACTGGCTGAAGGACGGCAATCCCTTTGAGATCCGCCGCCCGGAGTACGCCACCGAGGTAAAGTTCGGCGGCTACGTGCGCATCGAGAACCGGGACGGCAGAAACCGCTTTATCCAGGAGGGCTACCAGTCCGTGATGGCGGTTCCCTACGACCTGCCGGTGATCGGCTACGGCAACAACGTGGTCAACACCCTGCGCATCTGGGACGCCCAGCCCATCAACACCTTCAACTTAGACTCCTTTGACCGGGGCGATTACCAGAAGGCGGTGGAGCAGGAGAACCTGGCAAAGACCATCGTGGAGGTGCTTTACCCCAACGACAACCACTACGCGGGCAAGGAGCTGCGCCTGAAGCAGCAGTATTTCTTCATCTCCGCCAGCGTGCAGCGCGCGGTCAAGAAATATAAGGAGAAACACGACGATATCCGCAAGTTCTACGACAAGGTGGTGTTCCAGCTCAACGACACCCACCCCACCGTGACCATTCCCGAGCTCATGCGCATCCTGCTGGATGAGGAGGGCCTGACCTGGGATGAGGCGTGGGAGGTGACCACCCGGACCTGCGCGTACACCAACCACACCATCATGTCCGAAGCCCTGGAGAAATGGCCCATCGAGCTGTTCTCCCGCCTGCTTCCGAGAATTTACCAGATCGTGGAGGAGATCAACCGCCGCTTCATCGAGCAGATCCAGTCCAAGTACCCGGGCAACTACGAGAAGGTCAAGAAGATGGCGATCATCTACGACGGCCAGGTGAAGATGGCGTACATGGCCATCGCGGCCAGCTTCTCCGTCAACGGCGTGGCAAGACTGCACACCGAGATCTTAAAGAACGAGGAGCTGAAGGATTTCTACCAGATGATGCCGGAGAAATTCAACAACAAGACCAACGGCATCACCCAGCGCCGCTTCCTGCTCCACGGCAATCCCCTGCTGGCGGATTGGGTGACGGATAAGATCGGCGACGAGTGGATTACCAACCTGCCCCACATTGAAAAGCTGGCGATCTACGCCTCCGATTACAAGTGCCAGCAGGAGTTCATGAACATCAAGTACCAGAACAAGATCCGCCTGGCTAAATACATCAAGGAGCACAACGGAGTGGACGTGGACCCGCGCTCCATTTTCGACGTACAGGTCAAGCGCCTGCACGAGTACAAGCGCCAGCTGATGAACATTCTCCACGTGATGTACCTGTACAATCAGCTGAAGGATAACCCGAATATGGATATGGTTCCCAGAACCTTCATCTTCGGAGCAAAGGCTGCGGCGGGTTACAAGCGCGCCAAGCTGACCATCAAGCTGATCAACTCCGTGGCGGATGTGATCAACAACGACAAGACGATTAACGGGCGGCTGAAGGTGGTATTCATCGAGGACTACCGGGTAAGCAACGCGGAGCTGATCTTCGCGGCGGCGGACGTCAGCGAGCAGATTTCCACAGCCAGCAAGGAGGCATCCGGCACCAGCAACATGAAATTCATGCTCAACGGCGCCCTGACCCTGGGCACTATGGACGGGGCCAATGTGGAGATCGTGGAGGAAGTGGGAGCGGACCGCGCGTTCATCTTCGGCATGTCCTCCGACGAGGTGATCCGCTATGAGAACAACGGCGGTTACAACCCCATGGAGATATTCAACAACGACCAGGACATCCGCCGGGTGCTGATGCAGCTGATCAACGGCTACTTCTCACCCCAGGATCCGGAGCTGTTCCGGGATATCTACAACTCCCTGTTAAACACCAAGAGCAGCGACCGGGCGGACACCTACTTTATTCTGAAGGATTTCCGGTCTTACGCCGAGGCCCACAAAAAGGTGGACCGGGCGTACCGCGACGAGGCCTGGTGGGCGGAGTCGGCCATCCTCAACGTGGCCCACTGCGGAAAGTTCACCTCCGACCGAACCATCGAGGAATATGTGAGAGATATCTGGCACCTGAGCAAGGTACAGGTTGAAATGTAAGTAAATGACAAGCTACAGGGGGCTGTGCCGCAGCGAGAACGGGCACAGCCCCTTGGAGTCGGTGCGGCAGGCCGCGGGCAGAATGCGGCCAGGACGCGAAAGGAGCTTCCCCATGAGACTGAAAGACAGAATACCGGGAGATTTCTATAAGCTGTTCGCCAGCAAATACAGGGACAATTACATATGCTTTTTGCTGGCCATTTACGAGGAGACCACCAGGCTTTACTCGGCGCTTTGCCTGACGGAGGCGGAGTGCCGGGCCGTGATCGACGAGTGCATGGAGGCCGAGGGCCTGATTCCCTCCGAGGACGAGGAGTTCGAGGAGGGGGACAGCCTGGTTTACAGCCCCGGCTCCACCCGCTTTCTGTACAATCTGGCCCAGTGGGGGTGGCTGAAGCGGGATTTCGACGAGCGGACCAACAGTTATTTTTACTCCTTTCCCGGCTACAGCCTGACCTACCTGGAGACCTTCCGCAAGCTGTGGAGCGAGGAGGAGGATTTGAGCCACGAGAGCATCCGCTCGGTCTACAGTCTGCTGCACACCTACCTGACGGACCGGGAGAAGGACGTGGAAATCCTGGGGGACGCTTTAAACGCCTCCAAGCGGCTTCTGCAGCTCCTGTCCAACATGCAGGACGGCATGCGCAGCTATTTTGACGAGCTGTCCAGGCAGAAGGATATCCGCGGCATCCAGGAGGTACTGGTGGACGAGATCAACAACACGGACAGCCGCAAGTACGCTCTGCTCACCAGCACGGACAGCTTTTACCGCTACAAAGAGGCGGTGAAGGAGATTGTGCAGGAGATTCTGGAGGACAACGAGGCACGCAGGGAGCGGTTGGAGCGGGAGTTAACCGCCCTGCAGCCGGAGAGCGCCCAGGCGCTGCGCTGCCGCAAGAACATCGACCGCAGCCGGGAGGCGGACTCCCTGGTCTACGAGACCCTGCGGGAATTTGATTTTATTGAGGTGAAGTACAACCGGCTGATCGAGCAGAAGGCCGTGTTCGCCGCCCGGGCCAACGCCAGAATCCGTTATCTGCTGCGGGAGGGCGAGGAGGAGGACGACAATCTGATGGCCTTTATCGGCGTGCTGCGCCGCAGCCCGGACCAGGAGGAGATTCTGACGCAGCTGGGGGAGAGCTACGCTCTGACGGCCCTCAGCCGTGTGGTGGGGGAGAACAGCTTTTACGCCAGGCGGGATGAGAAGCGGGCCTTTGAACCGGCGCCGCCGGAGCTTCCCGTCACCCCGGACAGCAGCGATCTGACGGACTTTGTGGTGCGCCCGGAGTATACCCAGAAGGAGATCGACGCGTTTATCCGCAAAAACAGCCGCGGCGGGGCGTTTTCGGTCACGGAGGACACGGTTTCTGGCGTGGCGGACCTGGAAAAGCTGCTGTTTGTCTGGCGGGACGCGGCGGCCGGGGACGGCGGCATGAGGATCACCGGTACGGACAGCGAACCCATCCGCAAATTCGGCTGCAAATACACAAAATTCACCATGGAGAAGAGTGAGAACAGCGATGATTGAGTACGTGAACAGCTTAACGCCCCAGGAGGCGGAGGAACTGAAGAGAACCATCCGGGATTTGATGCGCCAGAGCTGCATCATTGAGACCAAGTACGACACGGACCGGGACTGCCTGAAGGATAATCCGCGCTACCGGGTCTGCATGCGGCACAGGGAATTTTTGACGGACTATTTCGACATTATGGGCTGCACCCTGGTGTTTGATCCCCAGGACCATTTTTTCCGCCTGTCCGGCGACGGGGTTGGGTTGGAAAAGTTCAGCGAGACCACCACGCTTTTTATTCTGCTGATGAAGCTGATCTACAAGGAAAAGATCATGGGGGAGGGGCTTAAGGCCACGGTGACCAACCTGGAGGAGGTGCGCCGTCACGGCGTGGACACGGGGATACTGAACCGGAAGCTGACGGACCGGGAGGTCTACGAGGCCGTCTCCGTGATGAAAACCCACCAGATGCTGGAAATCCCCTGCGCCATCGGCGATCTGGAGGACGACACGCCCATTTACCTGTACAACATGATCAACGTGTTCTGCCGGGGCGCGGCGGTGACGGAGCTGTACCAGAGGTATAAAAAGCGCGAGGAGGAGGCCGCGGACGGGCTGCTGCAGGAGCGGCTGAGGCTGGAGGAGCAGGGCGGGGAGGCCCGGGAAGTAGCGCCCGGTCTGACCCGGGAAGCAGCGCCTGGCCTGGCCCGGGACGCTGAGGCCGCCCCAATCCAGGAAGCAGCGCCGGGCCGGACCCAGGAAGGAGATACCCAGGATGAAACCATGTAAGAAGATCATTACCCGCATGTGTATCAACAACTGGGGCGGAATCGGCCACCAGGTGATGGAGTTCAACGAGTACGTGAACCTGTTTTCCGGCATGAGCGGTTCAGGCAAGTCCACGGTTATGGACGCCGTCCAGGTGCTGCTCTACGGCAGCCTGTCCCAGAACTTCCTCAACAAAGCGGCGGACGAGAAGAACCGGCGTACCGTGATGACCTATCTGCGGGGCGCCCAGAAGGACGGTACCTCCAACCGCGGAAACCGGGATTTCTGCGCCAATCTGGTGATGGAGATACGGGACACCCAGGACGAGTCCTACCGCTGCATCGGCGTGGCCTTCGACGTGCGCTCCGGGGACCTGGACATCAACAAATACGCTTTTTTCTCCCACGACGGCATGCTGGATGACTGCCTGTACCGCAATGAGGATGGGATTCCCCTGATGGTGAAGGAGATCGGCGATCTGGTAAAAAGGCACCAGAAGGACCCCAGGGGCCGTCTGCGGGGGGAGGACATCAACCGCACCTACCCCACCAACGACGCCTACCAGACCGCGCTGTACGATCAGATTTTCGGCTATATCGACGGCAAACGCTTCATCACCATGGAGAAGAGCGCCGTAGCCCTGAAAATGTCCAACGGCGTGGGTCAGTTTATCAAGGATTACATGTTCCCCAAGAGCAGCAGCGAGGCCATCGAGAAGATCAGCCGCCAGCTGGGGGATTACACCGATATCCGGGACACGGTGCTGGATATGGAGAAGCGGATCGACCTGCTGGCCGCCGTGCGGGAGTCCGACGGCAGACTGACGGTGGCCAAGGCCGCCGTGCTCCAGAACGAGTACATTTTAAAGCGCCTGCGCCTGACGGCCATTGAGGAGGAGCTTGCGCGGCTGGAGGCACAGCGGTCCGGCAAAACCCTGCTGCGGGCCTCCCTGGCCCAGAAGCGGGACCTGTTAAAGGCGGAGATGGACCGGATTCACGGGGAGCTGGTGGAGACCGAGTCCAGCTTAAAGGCCAGCGATTACGGGAAAATGAAGGAACAGCTGGCCCAGCTGGACGAGACGATCGTCCTGTTAAACCGCAACTGCGCCGCCTGGGACCGTTTCGTGGCCTCCCTGTCCAAATGGGAGGAAAATGAGGCTGTCTACGATCTGGTCAGCAACGCCGCGCTCCAGTCCATGGAAGATCTTCGGGACCGGAAGGCGGACGCGGATACCCTGGAGACCTTACGGACCGCCCTCAAGGAGACCATGGAGGAGATCAACGAGGCCCGGGACAACCTGGCGGATGAGCGCAGGGACTTAAACCGCGAGCTGAAGGAGAAACGGGACCGTCTGGCGGACTGGAAGAGCGGCCAGAAGTCCTACCGCAACCGGCCGGGCTTAAAGGAGGCCAGGCGGGAGCTGGAGCAGGCCCTGTACCGGGAAACCGGCTCCAAGGTGAGGGTCAGCATCCTGGCGGACACCTTCGACGTGCGGGACCCGGAGTGGAAGGATGCCGTGGAGGGGCGTCTGGGGCGGGTGAAATACAGCCTGATCACACCCCCGGCATTTTCCCACACCGCGGCCGTGCTGTTTCGGGAGATGAAGCAATTCGAAAATGTGGACCTGCTCCACGTGGCCAATATCGTGAGGGACGGGCAGGAGGCCAGGGAAAACGCCCTCTACGAGGCGGTGGAGACCGATGTGGACTATGTGGACGCCTGCCTGCGGCATTTCCTGGGAAGGGTGATCAAATGCCGGACCGTGGAGGAGCTGGAGCAGGTGCGCGACGGTGTGACCGCGGACTGCTACTCCTACAGCAACTATACCCTGCGCCACCTGCTCAGCAAGGACTACCGGGACAACGCCTGCATCGGCAAGACCATCCCCAAGTCCCGCATCGACCAGCTGGAAGCGGAGGTGAGGGCCTTGGAGGAGACCGGACGGGAGCTGACCGGGCATATTACGGCCCTGGAACAGGCCCGGAGCTACGAAAATCTGTCCCAGGAGAACGATTATTATCTGGACCTGGCCGGGGCTGAGAAGGAGCAAAAGAGGCACGAGCTCCGCCGGGAGAAGCTGGCACGGGAGATTTCGGAGCTGGAGCAGGGCGCCATGCGGGAGCTGCGGGAACGCCTGGAGGAGACGAAAAAGCGCTACGCCCTCAAGGAGGACGAGTACACCCGGGCCGGGAACGAGTTCGCGGCCGCGGAGCGGGAGCTGGGCACCATCGAGGCGGACCTGCGCAACCAGAAGGCCCAGCACGCGGAGGCGGAGTACGGCTTCACCCCCAACCGGGCCGAGGATGAACGGATCGCGGAGCGCCTGCAGGGCCGCAGCTTAAACGGTTACCGGGCGGAGGCGGCCCGGGCCCTGGAGTCCGCCAAGTCTGATGTGGAGAATTATACGGGGGAGCGCCAGGCGGCGCGGATGAAGTTCAACCTGGCCTACAGCGCCTGCGGCCTGACGGGCACCGAGGAGTCCAACAGGCCCTACGAGGATTTGTACGAGCGCTACAGCCGCCAGTATGTGGAGGAGTATAAGGAGGAGTTCGAGCGCAAATGCCGGGAGGTATACCGCAGCCTGCGGGACAACGTGATCGCCACCATCCACGGGGACATCAAAGCCGCTTACCGACAGGTGCGGGAGGTCAACCGGGTGTTGGGCGCCACGGCATTTTCGGACAGCGTGTACAAGATCGGTATCACGCCCGCGTCCAACGAGAACAGCCAGTTCTATGAGATGCTCACCGCCCCGGAGCTGGACAGCAAGGTGGTGAACGAGGACGACGTGGAGGGGCAGATCAGCTTCGGGGACGACGTGTTTGAGCGCAAGTATGAGCGGGAGATCAGCCTGCTGGTGGAGAAGTTCATCCCGGACCGCACCGGGGATGAGCGGGAATCCGCCAAAAAGCGGGCGGAGATGGAGAAGTTCGCGGACTACCGCAATTATCTGACCTTCAACATGTATGAGGTGACAATGGATGAGAGCGGCCAGGAGAAACGGATTCCCGTGGACGAGATGGCGGGAAACGACTCCGGCGGCGAGGGCCAGAACCCCAAGTACGTGGCGCTGTTTGCGGGTTTTGCCCTGCTGTTCGCCCACCAGAACCACCGGGACAGCCGGATCAAGATCGTGCTGCTGGACGAGGCGTTCTCCAAGATGGACAAGACCAGAAGTTCGGTGTGTTTAAATTACGCCAGAAAGCTGGGACTTCAGGTGATCATCTGCGTGCCGGACGAGCGCCTGATGACTCTGGTGAAAAATGTGGACTGCGTGTACGGCTTCCGCAGATACAAGAATCAGATTTCCATGCTGATGATCGACAAGGGAAGCTATCTGGATATGCTGGAGGGATCGGATGAGCAGGGAAATGAATCAGAGCCGGAGCAAGGAACGGCCCGGGAAACGGAGCAAAGGCAGCAGAGAGAGCCGCAGCGGGAAAATGACGCTGTTGGAATGGATACTGAAACAGAATAATACCCCGGGCTGGCGGACCGGCGCCTCGTCCGGGGAGCGCCACCCACAGATCACCCAGGAGGCCATCGAGGCCGTGGGAAAGCGGGAGCTGCTGGAACAGGCGGCCGTCCTGGAGGGAAGTGGGCTGATCGCGGTGGACTGGCGTGAGATGAGAAACGATATCGCCAGAATCCACTACCGCCTGGAGGACGTGGGCCGGATGTACGAGCTGGCCGGGATTCCCGATCCAAGGGAGGCGCTGGCCAGGGCGGGGAGTCTGGTGAGGCAGTACCGGGCGGATTTAGAGAATGAGGATTTCAAGCCCTTTTACGACAAGCTGTTGGAGCAGATCGGGAAAGGAAGTCTGCCGGAATACGTTGAGAACGAGGACTTTTTTCGGGCCCTTAACGCGGTTGCGGACAACCGGGAGAGCCTGTGGGAGACTCAGTTCAGCGCCCGGGTGTTCGGAAACGCCAAGTATTTTGGGAAGTATATGCGGAAACCGGTTTTGCGCAAGCTCTGCCGCTACGGCTCCGCTGTGGAAGACGGCATGGAAGAGGACGAGGTGTTTGCCGAGTACGGAATCATGAGCTATTCCCAGCAGATGGAATGTAAGGGGCCGCTTCTGGTGGACACGCCGGACCGGGAGGGGAAGCGCCGCCTGGCCTCCGGGGAATCTTTTCCACTGGGGATGGTGCTCAACGCACGCACGCTGGCGGCGGCAAGCCCGGCGGGACTGCCCGGCGTCCGGCGCATTATCACCATTGAGAATAAAGCGAATTATGAGTCCATGGAGTACAGCGGGGATACCTTGTACATTTACTGCCATGGATTCTTTTCGCCCAAGGAGCGGCGTTTCCTGCGCAGCGCGGCAGAGATTGCGGGGGCGGAGACGGAATTTCTACACTGGAGCGATATGGACTACGGCGGAATCCGCATTTTCCGGTTCATGAAGGAAAAGGTATTTGCGCAGGTGAAGCCGTTACACATGGACGTAGAGAGCTTTGAGCGCTGCCGTCTGGCCGGGGCGGGAATTCCGTTGGAGGAGGAGAAACGTAAGAAGCTTTTGGCCCTGGACGTGCCGGAGCTGGAGGAGTTAAAAGCCTGCATTTTACGGTATGGGCTGGAAATTGAACAGGAAAATCTTTTGGAAGGAAGGCAGGAAACCCATGTATGACAAACTGACTCAGAGCGACATCGACAAGATGATGGAGGAGATCGAGCACCGGAAGCTGGTGGTGCGCAAGGAATGCCTGGAGGCGGTGAAGGAGGCCAGGGCTCACGGGGATTTGAGCGAAAACTTCGAGTACAAGGCGGCCAAGCAGGACAAGAACCGCAACGAGAGCCGCATCCGCTATCTGGAGCGCATGATCAAGACTGCGAAGATCATTTCCGACAAGTCCTCCTCGGACGAGGTGGGCCTCAATGACACCGTGGAGGTGTACATTCCCGAGGACGACGAGACAGAGCGCTACAAGATCGTCACCACGGTGCGGGGAAATTCCCTGAAGGGGCTGATCAGCATCGACTCCCCCCTGGGCAAGGCGCTTCTGGGCCACAAGGCGGGGGAGACGGTGTATGTGAAGGTGGACGAGCGCTTCGGCTACGAGGTGGAGATCCGCTCCATCGACACCACCACCGAGGGCGAGGAGGAGACGCTGCGAAGCTTCTGATCCCTGCCGAGATAGAGGGCACGTGATTTTCCGCGCAAACTTCAATAACATGACAGAAGGATGTCGTGTTTGACGTGGTATGATAGTGGAAAAGGAGGGAATTACCGATGGCATTTGATTTCAAGAAAGAGTACAGGAAGTTTTATATGCCCGGGAATCAACCGGAGATTGTCACGGTGCCGCGGGCGGGCTACATTGCGGTCCGGGGAAGCGGGGATCCCAATCAGGAGGGCGGGGACTATCAGCGTGCGGTGGGCGTTCTGTACGCCGTGGCCTACACCATCAAGATGTGCTACAAGGGCTCCCGGCGGATCGAGGGCTTTTTCGAGTATGTGGTGCCGCCTCTGGAGGGCTTCTGGTGGCAGGAGGGCACTTTGGGCGTGGATTATTCGGACAAGAGCCGCTTTAACTGGATTTCCGTGATCCGCCTGCCGGATTTCGTGAAGCGGGAGGACTTTGACTGGGCGGTGGAGGAGGCTTCCAGGAAGAAAAAGCTGGACTGTTCCATGGCGGAGTTCCTGACGGTTGACGAGGGGCTGTGCGTGCAGATCATGCACCTTGGATCCTACGACGACGAACCCGCGACCGTGGCCGTGCTGGATGCGTTTTTAGAGGAAAACGGGTATGAGAACGATTTCTCCGGAGACCGCCTGCACCATGAAATCTATCTGTCCGACCCGAGACGGTCCGCGCCGGAAAAGTGGAGGACGGTGATACGGCATCCGGTGAAGATGAAGGGGTAGGGCCGGTTTTATATCTCTGGGCGAAGGGACCCGATGCCTGCATTCGCTTTCATCGAACGGTATAAGCCCCGGCATGAGACTTCGCGTTCCTCATGCCGTTTTTTATGTGCGGGGGATATATCTCACGTTTATTTACAACTGACAGACAGACCAAATCAATTTGCCGGACCGTGTCCGGCACTTTTTTTAATTTTAAAAGAGGAACCAATCCATATTTCCAGTTAGTTTAATAAGACATCCGAAACATTGAGGTGCCGGAACCATTTGTTGATTATAATAGTTGATAAAACCATTTTCGGCGTTACAGGGAATGGGGTTTTAGCCATTGGGACAGAATACTACCGATATTACAGACTAGCAGGAGGCAGCGATGAAGAATAATCAGGACAGAATGATGACAGCTCAGAAGATTCGTGAATATTGTAAATGGTTGGAGCACTGTGAAAGGAGCAGGGACACCATACAAAGGTATGCGTATCACCTGACCAATTTTATGGAGTTTGCAAACAACAGGCCCGTCCGCAAGGAAATGGTTGTGTGCTGGAAAAGCATTTTACGTGAAAATATGGCTCCCGTAACCGTGAATGGAGCGTTGGCTGCATTAAACGGTTTTTTTAAATTTTGGAGCTGGCAGGACTGCAAGACAAAATTTTTAAAGATCACCCGGAACGCCTTTTATCCGGAGAGCCGGGAGCTCTCAAAGCAGGAATACCAGCGGTTGGTAAAAACAGCGGCTGAATCCGGGAAGGAGAGAATTTGCCTGGTGTTGGAAACGATCTGTTCCAGCGGAATCCGTGTATCCGAGCTTCCCTATATCACAGTGGAGGCGGCCGGGAAAGGGCAGGCGGAGGTGGATTGCAAGGGCAGGATCAGAACCGTTCTGCTGACAAAGAGGCTTTGTAAAGTATTGCTGGATTACGCAGGAAAAAAGGGGATTGAGAGAGGAATGATATTTGTGACAAGAAGCGGAAGGGCTTTGGACCGGAGCAACATCTGGAGGGAAATGAAAGCCCTGGGGCTGGAGGCGGGAGTAGACCGGGAGAAGGTATTCCCCCACAATCTGAGGCATCTGTTTGCAAGAACGTACTATGCCATGACAAAGGATCTGTCCAAGCTGGCCGATATATTGGGACACAGGGACATCAACACGACTCGAATTTATACTATGGAAAGCGGGAGTGAACACAGGAAACAGCTGGAGCGTATGAGATTGATCCTGACCCCTTACAACGGAATGTCTCTTTTGTTGTAATTAAGAATTTATATCTGGTAAAACATATTATATCATATCACAGATTTACATAGGTTTCTACATTTTTCTACAATATTTGACATTATTTTTGGCACAGCAATCAGACCAGGTCACATAATGAGACCGGGCCTGATTAGTTGCCGTTTTTCTGAAACCGGATTTCTCCGGATATTTCACATGAATTATTGTTAATCGTTCTTGTTATCTTCCGAATCAACCGTTTTCCCCGGTTTGGCTTTACAACAAAAGAGACATTCGGTTGTAGAGAGGGAGGGGGGATGGTGGGGAAGAGAATGAAAAAGGCCGGAATCTGTCTGACGGCGGCTCTTTATATGCTTTTTTATTCCTCCTTCGCTGTGAATGGGATGGCGGACCGGCCACCGGCAGGAACAGAGGAAGAAAGTAGGAAAGAGACGTTCATTGGTCTTTCTGCGAATGACATGACGGTCCGCAGCCTCGAATATGAGCGCCAGGGGGCGTTGGTGATTGAGGCTCTGGGCCGGGGGAATTCCCGGGAGGAGCAAACCGGGACGGAGGCGCGTTTTTCTTCCGATGAAGAAGCCCATTCTTTTGGCCGGTATTTTAACCGCTATATCTATCTGGGCAAGGAGCCCGTTACCCTGTATTCGGTGAGAGAGGGGGAGGAGGATTATGCCATTTTCTTTTCCTGTGACAATCCCGGGCTGGCCCTGGGGCAGCACAGACAGGTGCAGGATAAGCTGGCCGGGCTGGCCGGAGCGGCCCGTGACCTGGGGGACAGAGAAAAGGCGGAGTTTTTTTACCAATGGATTTATAACCATGTTTCCTACGATGAGTCGCTGCAAAACCGTACGGTTTACCATGCTGTGATGGAGGGGAAGTCCGTATGCTGGGGTTATGTGTCCGCTTATTTGTCTCTGTGCAGAATGGCAGGCCTTACATGCGAACCGGTTTACAGGGGAAACCATGCCTGGAACAGGATTTGGCTGGATGGGCAATGGATTTATTGCGATATTACGTGGGACAAGTGTCTTGGAGGCAGCACGTGGAAATTTATGACGCAGGAAGAGATGGACCTGGATTTCCTGCACAATGGGTTGTAATAAAAGGCAGACCGGGTGCTGACATTGGAAAATAATCCCTAAAAGGGTTTACATAGATATTTTATATTGGAAGGATGAAGGAAAAGAGGATGAAAAAAAGGAAAATGGCAGTGATGGCTTCGGCTCTGGTCATTGCAGCAGCTTCCCTTGCCGGGATAGAGGCGAAGACGGCGTACGCTGTTGAAGGCTGGACCAGTGACGGAGAAGAATGGAAGTACCTGGATGATGAGGATAACCCGGTGCGGAATGTCTGGAGGCAGTCCAGGGACGCCTGGTTTTACCTGGGCTCTGACGGTGTCATGAAGAGGGATTGCTTTGTGGAGGACGGAAGCGGCCTCTACTATGTAGATGAGGAAGGGAAACGGGTCGAGAACGATTGGGTTCTGGCACAGGAGGATGAGGATTCGGGCTATGAGGCCGGCTGGTATTATTTCGGCGGTAACGGCAAGGCTTACCGCAAGACCTCCACCCCGAGGAAAACCATCGGGGGTAAGACCTATATGTTTGACGAAAATGGCCGTATGCTTACGGGGTGGTTTGACCGGGACGGGGAACCGTTGGATGAGGACGACGATCCTATGGTGGAGGGGGAGTGCTATGCGGGAGAGGACGGCGCGCTGCTCACCGAAGCCTGGCTGGATTATTCGGAGATAGATCCATATGCGCTGGATGACATTACCAGCAGTATCAGTGGAAGGGATTACAATGAATATGACCGGATATGGCTGTATTTCAACAACCGGTCCAAAAAGGTGAGAAGTAAAGGCGATCGTTTGGTTCAGAGGAATATCGATGGAGTCACCTATGGATTTGATGAATACGGAATTATGCTTCCCTGGTGGTCGAAGGCGGGCAGCGTCAGCAACGCGGACAAGAGCAATCCCTCCAGCGAGCTGTCGGCCCGGTTCTATGCAGGCTACGACGGTGGAAAGCTGTTAAAGGACAGCTGGTTCTGGATGTACCCTGAGGAGGGGCTGGCAGAGGATGACAGCAATGACGGTGAGTACAGTTGGTGGCACACGGACCAGAACGGCGAGGTTTACCGGGACCGGATCAAGAAAATCAATGGACGCCGTTATGCATTTGATGGTCTGGGCAGGATGCAGACCGGTTTTGTCCTTTTTGACGGATCCAGTACCTTTGTTGCCCAGTACGACCCGGACGTGTGGTCATCCCAGGATTTTAAGGACGGAAATCTATATGGGGGAGAGAAGGCGGACCTATATTTCTTTTCCCCGGACGAGCTGAACGACGGCTCTATGCAGACAGGGGATGAGGTGTCGGTAGAATTGGCTGACGGGGTATTTACCTTTGGGTTTAAAAGCAATGGAATTGCCTACGGAAGCAGAAATGAGCTGAAGCGTGTAAAGGATTCCTACTATATAAATGGATTAAGGCTGGAAGCAGACCGGGAATTCGGCTACGGCGTTGTGCGGGATGAAGCGGATACCTACCGGGTGGTCAACACCAGGGGGAAAACTGTGTCAGGAAGCAAAAAAGTTTTAGAGGATGGAGACGGGGGGTGGATTCTTGTCATCAACGGACAGTTTGCGGCCAGGGTGGACGATGAGCACAAACCCAAATGGCACAACGGCCCGGACGGCCCCGGCTTCTATCACTATGATCCTGACAACAAGACCGATAAATATGCGGGAGGAATCATCGCGGGTCCCGACACGCCCCCGGATCCGGACGGACTTTTGGATGAAGAAAAATTAAATTTCGAATGACAGGAGATGATGTGAAAAGTGAATATAAGAAGATATCAAATATGGAAACGTTTTGTTTCGGCTCTGCTGGTGTTCTGCCTTACCTGCGGCCTGGTGTGGACCAATGGGGGGATCCTGGCAATGGCATCCACGGAGCTTCCAAGTGAAAACCTTGGGGCAGCCAAAAGTGAGGGGACGATTGTGGGGTGGGTTTCCAGCGCCGGATCGGGAGAGAATGGCGCCGGCGCTTCGCCGGGAACCACGCTGCGATTTGATCTCCATGGACTGATTAACGCTGCCGACAACCAATATGTTAAGGATTATACCTCCCAGATTATAACCACCTATATGAATACCGGATATGCAACTATTCTGCAGATTGATAATGGGTCTAAAATTAAGGCGAATGGTCCAACGAATGGCTCGGTGGAGAATCTGACCAGCCTGGGCGTAGAATTGAAGATTGCACTCTCAGCCAGCCCGGACAACAAATATATATTTGCGGATTATTATATCTATGACACAAACGGTCAGGGAGGGGAAAACGGCAGGGATGTCAAGATGGGAACCGGCGCTGATATCATGATTGGGGGAGGTACAGGAAACCCGTCCCAAAATGACGACCGTGCAACGATCTATAAAAATGACAACGGCTTCCATATGGTGAATAGCAAAGTATATACCACCTTTGACTGCATTACAAATGACGACAGCCTGGGCGTAACGCCTCCCGATACCAGATGGGTGGGGAATTTTTCAGACTGGGGCCGTAATGTGTTTAATGAATCCGAGGAGGACATTTCCTCGGGCCAGGATTCCGGCCTGGCCTATTCGTGGAATTTTAAGCTCCGCCCTTATGAGATGGTACATAAGCGGGTGGCGTTTGCAATCAGGGATACGTCCTATTATGTATCGGCATCCGGTGGTACGAATGCGGATTCAACGAACGGAACCTACGGCGATCCGTTTAAAACCATTGATTATGCCATACAGAGAATTGGAAACAAAAAAGGCTATGTCTATGTGATGGATTACCCGGCTATTTCAGCCCCAATCAGTCTGACGGGCTCCAAGCAGGATATAACCATCACCAGCACAAATTTTACAACGGACGGTACGCCTGTGAGCGGAATTAAAACCTTACAAAGAAATTCGTCCTACAGCGGGGAGCTGTTTAACGTATCAGGGGGAGCAATTTTGAGGCTGACGGATATTGCCCTTGACGGAGCGGGAGTCAGAAGTTCTGACCCGTTAGTGAAAGCTTCTGCCGGGCGGCTGGAAATTAACAGCGGGGCAAATCTTAAAAACTGCAAGGGAAGCCCGGAAAGCATGGGCAGCGCTGTGAATATTACAGGCAGCGCCTCCCTTTCCATGAACTTTGGCAAGGTTTCGGAAAATAGATCGGAAGGAAAGGGGGCGGTCTATTTTGACAGTTCAGGAACCTTTGAGGTGATCAATGATGTGTTGATAGAGGACAACCAGACCCCCTCGGGCGGGAAGGCCAATGTATACCTGGGGGAAGGAATGGTCATTACTGTGAACGGGGATCTGGGCGGAGGCCGGATTGGCGTGACAACGGCAAAGCAGCCGGAGGCCTCCCCGGGAGGAATGGCAACAGTCGCAGCACATGAGGTTAAGGTTGCGGTTCCCGGAACAGGCAGCTCTGTAAATACGGCGCCAAGTCCATTTGTGGATAACTTCTTCGCAGACCTGGCCAAGGAGGACGGTCTTGGAGTCTATGTGGCGGTGGGAACAAAGAATCTGGCAGGAGCCGGGGAAAACAACGACCGGAATGCGGTATTGAAGAAGAACGGCCTGCAGATCAGCCGGTTTATACGGGAGGCGGGCACAGGGGCTCCCATTGCCGGAGCGCAGTCACTTCCGCCTATATCGGCGGCTTCAGGAGATCCGGTAGATCTTGCGCCGCCCGGAGGAATCCTGGGCTATGAGCTCACAGGAATCGTCATTGAACAGGGAACACCCCCTACGCTCCAGGGAAATCTGGAATCAGGTTCCAACTTTGGCAAGGTTACCGGAACCATGCCGAACCAGGACGTGACGGTGTATTATGAATTAAGCAAGATCGAATCAAAGATTATTTTTGAGAGCAATGGGGGAACGCCGGAACCGCCTACCCTGACCGGAACCTACAATGAACCGGTAAACGCACTTTTGCCGACCATCAGTCGATACGGCTATGTATTTAAGGGCTGGAGTTCCAATCCTCCGGATTCTCCTCATGGTCCCAACTATATTAGTAAGCTGCCGGACAAGTATCCGTTTTCGCCAGTTACTTATTATGCGATTTTTGAGGCAGACCCCAATGTAAAGTTCAACTATACGGTGGAACACGAGAACCAGTCGGGGACCGTTGTTTTTAAGACAACTACTCAGGAGAACAAGTACAGCGTGGATACGCCCCTGCACGAGGTAAAAAAGAATGTAAAGGGCTATCTGTGGAGCCAGGAAGATTCCAGTACCATTCCCACACAGTACAGCTATAACGGTACGCCCCAGGACGTGGGAACCTTCCAGACAAACGGCGGGTTTGACGGAAAGATGCCGGGGCAGGATGCCACCGTGCAATTCCGGTATAAGGTGGACTACGAGAATCCTGACAACCGTTATCTTCTTACGGTTAAACACGAGACAGGAAACTTTAATGAGGTGGCGCCGGATGAAACCTCCCTCCATTTTCCGGAGGATGAAATCACGATGCAGCCTGTCAATAAGTATGGATATAAATGTGTGGGCTACGAGTTTGTACGCGGCCACCAGTCCTTTGACAATGCAAGCGGATTGACTTATGCAATCACGCAGAATTTTGATGATGACTTTGTATTTAACGGCCTTATGCCCAATCAGCCTGTGACCCTGACCTATCTCTATCAGGCTACGAATCGGTATGAACTGTCGATTCGATATGAGGATAAGAATACCGGTGACGAAGCGCTGAGGAATATCATACCTCCTATTTTAGCCGGACAAATCACGGCAGACCGGGCGGTCGGCGGCTCGTATGAGGAGCAGTACGGCTATACCATTACCAATCCTAATATCGACCGCCTGGTAAAACCGGACGGGGCGACCATATGGTTTAGCAGCTACAACAATGATTGGGGTGGAACCATGCCCAACGACGACACCCAGGTGATTTACCGTCATGACCGGATTCCGTCCAAGTGGGCGGACATCACCTACAAGGCAGACGGGAAAGGTTCGCTCCAGGGAGGGGAGGGGGTCTCTCCGGATGTACAGGCTCTTACCGACGGGGAGTTCAAGGCCAGCGTCCTGATCAACGATGGAACGGATAAAGGCAGGAATAAGGCGTATACGCTATCCCAAATTAAGGAGAAACGTCTGATGCCGGTGCCAAAGGCGGAGAGCGAATACTACCGCTTCGGAGGATGGTTTATTGACGCAGATGACAGCGGGGATCTGAATGGGGACGAGACAATTTTAGCCCAGGATTACCAGTTTGAAGGGCCGGCTGTCCTTACGGCACATTTTGAGGAGAACCCGGATGCCTGGATCACCATCGCCTTTGAGGCGGGGGAACATGGCTCCATCAACACAGGGGAAGCCCTCACCCTGCGCACCACCTACGACAAGAAATGGTCAGACATTCAGGGCAGCACTCCCCAGTGCACGCCACAGGTGAACTACCTCCCGGACGGCTGGTACGCCAATGGTGAACCGGTGGAGGATGACACCCCACTTGTAAACGGACAGACCTACACCATGGAATTTTATCCCGATCCGGCCGTGTTCGGAACCGACGTGTCGGCGCCCAATGCACTGGCGGGGCTGAATACCCAGGGGAAGGGCCGTGTCACGATATTCGGCACAGCCCAGGGATATAAGTATATCCTCACCGACCTGACGGGTGAGGTTCTGGCGGTGAACAAGGGAAATATCCTCACCAGCCGCACCTATTTCGACGGCCTTTACCCAGGGATGCCCTATATCGTTTATGAGGCTACAGGGAACACCAGGGTGGAGACAGGAGATTTAATCGGGACGATCCAGGGCACCGTCAGCGATGGAACCCAGGTGGTAACCCCTGTAGTGGAGACCAACTACCAGGTGTTCTATGACGAGGAGGAGGAGGGCAAGACCCAGCTTCTCATAAAGCCGGCGGATTCGGCTTCGGATTACGCGCTTCTGAATCACGCGGGAAATGTGGTGCATACGCCCCAGACCGGGGCGGGTGGATGGCAGAAGCCGTCCGGGAACCCGGCCTCCCTGGAGTTCACGGGGCTTGACTATAACAAGGAATACACCGTGGTTGCCCGGCCCACGGGGCGCAACGAGATGACGGCGGAGGAACGCGGGGAATACGGAAGCACCATTGCCATGGACCCGGGCGGGGAGCTGGAGCTGCCTGAGTATATCATCGAGACGGTAAACGGCGACGTGGTCTCCGTGGGGGACACGGAGGTGGGAGGCTCCCGTTACGAGGAAGCTCATAAGGGCGACCGGGTGAGCATTACGGCGGATCCTGTGGACGGGGCCGGCCGGCCCTTCAGCCACTGGGAGTTTGCAATCGGGAGCGTAAAGGGGCTGGGGGATACCGTCCACCAGCGCGAGATAAGCTTCACCATGCCGGATAGCAACCTGGTTCTGGGGGCAGTTTACCAGCGCGAGGCTTCCCCAAGCAATGCAGAGGTAGTATATGAAGTCCGGGGAGGAAGCCGCGGCGAGCTGGCCCTGGACCCGGATGCGGTACAGGACCTGGAAGACGAGCTGACCACGGATGCGGACCAGGAGCTGATGCAGGTGAACCGCGCGGACGTCACCTACAAGGTGGTGTACCGGAAGAACGGAGTGAAGGCCTCGGAGTCCAACGCAATAAAAGCAAGCGGCCTGTATGAGATGGAACATGAGGACGCCTACAAGGAAGCCTGGGGCCTGGATGTATCCATAGAGCGGTATGTGAATGGCCGCCGTGTGGACCGGGCCAGCGCCTCCAATGCATCTTTTAAGACCTATGTACAGTTGGATCGGAAGGATGTGGATATGATGGACTACCAGCTCTTCGAGCTGGTTCATGACCCGGATGAAGGGGAAATCAGCGTGAGCCAGGTTCCCATGGACTACGATCCGGAGGAGACCGGAGGCCTGTTCACCTTCACAGCCACGGAGGGCAGCAGATACGTGATGGTGTATAACCGCGCTTACCGTCTGTATTTCCTGAACAACACAGTGCCGGTGGAAAGCCGTTACCGCTATTGCTTCAAGGTAAGGCGCAATGAATGGCCCGGTCAGGATTACTATGAAACAGAGTACGCAGGGGTGGAGGAGCAGCTTGATCACTTCATAAGCCCCGAGGGAGCGGACTTCAACTATATGGGTTGGAGCTACCGCCCGGATAAGCTGCGAGAGTTCGACCCGGAGCGCAAGATAACCAGGAAAACCTATGTGTATGCGTTTTATGAGGATAATGTGCAGGAGGTGAACCGTGCCCGCGAGGAGCTGGAGAAGGCCATTTTAGAGGCCATTGGACTGAGCGACGACCATTTCCTGAAGCTACAGGAGAGCAAAAAGCTGAAAGAGTTCATTGAGAAGGCCCAGGAGGTACTGGACCGCGAGCCCAAGGCCACAATCGGCCAGCTGGAAGATGCACTGGAGGATTTAAAGGAAGACACCGCACCCTACAGGGAGTTGCTGGAGGAACGCTATGACGATTACCACCACATCCAGGAGGATGGAAACAAGGGTGGAAGCGGAGGCGGCGGAGGCGGCGGAAGGGGAACCAAAAAGGCCCCGTTTAACGATACCGCACCCAAGAGCTACCTGGTAGGGACAAACGGAACCTGGGTGGAAACCACAGGTGCCAATGGCGAGAAGCAGTATCAGTTCCGTCTGAACGGAGGAAATATTCTGAGAGGAATGTGGGCCAGGCTGGAGTACCCGGAGACAGGCCAGACCGGCGATGCCGGATGGTACAGATTTGACGGCGACGGAAACATGCAGTCGGGCTGGATCTGCGACGAGATGGGGAAATGGTATTACTGCAACACGGAGAAGGAGGGGAATTACGGAAGGATGGCCACGGGCTGGAAGCAGGATCAGGGTGACGGACACTGGTATTACCTGGATCCCGTAAGCGGGGAGATGGCCCTGGGCTGGAAACAGATGGACGGAAAATGGTATTACTTCTCACCTGTAGGCGGAGGAACATATACCTATGACCCCACAAAGGGAAAATGGATCTTTGGCGGGGGAAATGGACGCCCCTTAGGCTCCATGTATCAGAATGAAGTGACGCCGGACGGTTATTCTGTAGGTCCTGACGGCGCATGGATTCAGTAGGAGGAACCTGATGATAAAGAAAATAAATATGAAATCAAAGCTGGCAGGCATGCTGGCGGCAGCCATGGTAATATCCATGGCTGCCCCGGGATACCAGGCATACGCGATTGGTTATGGGGAAACTTCTAAGCTCAAGTTCGATCCCCAGGATGGCCCGGGTATGTCTAAGTCCAGCTACAGTACCGTGGCGGTGGGAGGCGCTGTGGAACAGGGCGTATTTACAGCCACCGGAAAGGCGGGCCACGCCCTGACCAGTTCCGTAAATTTTGCCGGAATTCTACAGGATACCTTTGGCTCGGGACCCAGACCTAAGGTGCCGGACTTTGATGGTGTTACCTGGGATGGATTCACCTTTGACGGTTGGTACGCAGCCTCAGGCAAGAAGGTTAAAACGCTTCCCTATGCCTTTCCCTATGAGGCTTCAACCACATATAAAGCGGTGTGGAGAGGAAATGACAATACGGCCTTTGACTTTTGGGTGGAGCATTACCGGGATTTCAACCCTGTAAGGGGGGAGGCATCGGACAGCAGCGGCTGGCCGGCTGATTACGACGACCCGGACCTCAGAAAATTTTATGAGACAAGCTGGAAAAGCCAGCAGATGGCGAATAATCCCATATCGGCAACCTACCGCAGGGACATTCCGGGTTATAAGTTTAAATCCGTCCTTATAAAGAACAACAAGGTGCGTAAATTTGATGAACCACTGGGCGGGGGTACCATGGCCGAAGGCGGCGCAAGCATCAACAGCATGACACACGCCGTAAAGGGAAACATGCCCAATGATCACCTTACTGTTGCCTACCGGTATGAGCCGGATACAACCAAGAAATTCCCGATCACAATCAGGTATGTGGACAAGAGCGGGAATCAGATAAAAGCGCCGGACACCATAACGCTTCCGGTGGAGGCTGATTACACCATTGACCCACCTGCGATCACCTCCTATCTGCCGGAGTCCGTAGCCCTGACAAAGGCAGGGGTGACGGATCTGGATGGAAGAGGGATTATATCCGCAGTAGACGCAGGCTGTTCCGTAACCCCCTCGAATGGTGAAAACACCCACGTCACGGGCAAGATGCCGAACCAGGGGATTGAGTTTACCTACAAGTATAATGACGACGATAACTTTGAAATTAAGCTTCAGGTAATTTATACGGATAACCATTCGAACTCAATGGAGGAAGCGGCAGGGCTAGAGGATGTGAACCAGATTGTAACTCCCAACACCCAGTACACAATTTCGGTGCCGGATCTGGAGGGATATGTTTATCCGCCCAATATCGTATGGGATCCGTCGCTGACCGTAAACTTTAACAAAGATGCACAGGAGCTTACGGTGACATCCGGCCTTCTGAGCGGAGCCATTAAAATTACCTATAACGAGGATCTTTCGGATACCGGTTACTGGGCCAAGGTAGAATTTTATAACGGACAAAACGGTTCCTTTGGAGAGAGCCCTTCCCCCAAATTTATAAAAAAGGCGGGAGGAATCACTCTGGCTCAGGTGACGGAAGGAATTGAATTAAATCCATCCCCCCACTACAGAGCGGACGGATGGTACGAGGCCACCTCCAATGGAAGCGATAAGCAGGGACCTAAGCTGTCAGAGGACATGGTGATCAACAGATCCATTAAGCTGTACGCTAACTTTGTGGAACAGGAAGGGGACTGGTTTGACTTGAAATTTGTAGCCGGCGACCATGGTTCCATATCGGGTAACAAGACAATGCATGTTGTAAAAAATACTTCGTGGACGGACCTGGATCTTCCTGACTGCACCCCGGAGGCGTACTACCAGTTTGACGGATGGTTTGATGAGATGGGAAACAGGGTGCTGGCCTCTCAGACCATTATGTCAGACCAGACTTTTACCGCCAGATTCGTACCTATCGGCGTAACGGATGACGGGATACCTGCCATGCCGGATGCATACGGCTCTGTGAACAGCGGCGGCAGCGGAAACGTGACGGTTGCAGGCGTAAACGAGGACAGAAGATATGCGCTTACGAACATGGACCGTGAAGTTCTGGAAATCAAACCGGGAACTCAGTTAAAGAACAGCGGATTTACAGGATTAAAGCCCTGTACCAGCTATTACGTATATGAACTGCTTATGACAGCCAATCCCTTGCCGGGAGCAGTCTTGCCGGATCATGTGGATCCGGACACATGCAGCCCGCCTACCCGAGTAACGGTCCCGGCACTGGGGAACAACTACAAGGTAATGGATGGGGCGGACGGAACGATGCAGGTGGTGATTAATCCTGCAGACTCCACAACCTTATATGCCATCCTGACCATGGAAGGAGATGTGGTCGACGTACCCGGCGCTGACGGGGAGGGATGGGTGACGCCGTCAGGCGCTCCCAGACAGGCAGTCCTTGGCGGACTGGAAGGAAACCAGCTTTATGTGGTAGTCGCAAAACAGCCGGGAGAGGATATTCAAGCGGCGGACAAGCTTCTTTTGGGGACCCAGGTCTCCGTTGTGGGCAGCGCCCAGGCCGCTGAGGAGTATACCATCACACTGACAAACGGGGGCTTTATTACAAAGATAATGAGACGTGGTATTTCCATCGACTTTGACGATACGGCTACGGCTGTGGTGAGGGCGGGGGACAAGATTACGTTTGACACGGATCCTGTAGACAGCCAGGGCCGGACCTTTAAGCAGTGGAGCGGATTGATCGGTAAATTCACACTGGAGGACAAGACAAGAAGGAACCCAACCATTACCATGCCGGAGGGGAATCTGGTAATTCAGGCCGATTACAGTATGGCGGCTTCCGCCGCAACACCGGGAAATGCGTTTATTGACTATTCCCCGAAAAATGGTTCTGTGGCCCTTGACTTATCGTCGGATCTGCGTTCAGATTTGATTGACGGACTTACAGGCAACAGCAGCGATCAGGACGCCCTGGTAAATGGTATTGACGTGGGATATACTGTAAAATTCAACCAGCGCCCTCCAAAGGCGTCGGAATCCAATGCAGTCATGCAAGAAGTAGGGGACGAGGCCGTTAAAGTGCCCTGGACCCTGACCTCCTCTCTTACAAGGCAGGTGGGAGGCACCAACAAGGATATACCCACCGGAGTAAACACAACCCCGGATATCCGGGTGTACGCTTCCCTTGACCGCAGTATGCATGGATATATTGATTACCAGCTTTGGCGGCTGGAGAATCTGGACGACAATCCCATATGTACATTTGTGGAAATGGAACCGGATCCCAATGATGAGGACTCGGGTTTCTCGGGAGTGGTATCCTTTGACGCCAATGTGGGGAGCACCTACGTTCTCACTTATCTGAAAGCTTACGGGGTGAAGATCATAGACCCCAAACGGGCTGCGCAGCATATGGTGAAGGTGAAAACCGATACTCCTCTGGAGGATGCGGACGGGTTCCTGGACCTGCCGATTTTTGAGGATTACACGGATCCCATAACCAATATCGTCTATGAATACAGAGGACTGGGAAGGACGCCTTCCTCCTCGAATGAATACGATGTTACGGATCCGGTGACAAAGAACATGACCCTTTATGTCCTTTACAGTCCTGCCGATGATTCGGAGTGGCAGGAAGCAAGGCAGAAGCTGATGGGCCAGATTACAATCGCCCAGGCTCTGAAGGACGGCCCAACTGTCAGCGAGGAGGACCGGGAGGCATTAGGAGATGCCATTGATATTGCCCTTGAAGTGGTGAACCGGGTATACCGGCCAACCGTGGATGAGATGAACGACACCTATGATATGCTGAAGGATCTGGTGGACTCCATTACCTCCGGAGGAGATAATCCCGATCATCCGGACAACCCGGACCAGCCGGATAACCCGGACACACCGGATCCCCCCGATAAACCCGATAAGCCGGATCATCCCGGCGGAGGCGGAGGCGGCGGGGGCGGCGGCGGCTCTACCCGCGGTACCGGAGGCAGCAGCCGGGTTTTGGGACCGGGCTTCAGCTTTAACGACTACAGAACCTATGGCGCCGGAACAGAGGGCTCCTGGCAGACTGTGGGCGGGGACCCCACCAAGTGGCAGTTCATCCTGAGGAGCAAAACACCGGTGAAGGACCAGTGGGCCAACGTAAAATACGGTGAGGCCGGACAGGCCTGCACCTATCATTTTAATGAAGAAGGCATCATGGATTACGGCTGGTATATGGATGCCCAGGGAGAATGGTATTACCTGAATGAAGAACCGGGACCAGACTTTGGGCGTATGATTGTGGGCTGGTATTTCGATGCAAAGGCGAATAAGTGGTATTATCTGAACGAATTTACCGGTGGAATGGCAACGGGATGGCAGAAGCTGGGAAAGGACTGGTACTACCTTAACCCGACCTCCCGGGAAGGACGGCCCATGGGGACTTTATATGTAAATGAGATAACCCCGGACGGGTACCCGGTAGATGAAAACGGGAAATGGATCAGGGAGACACCGTAAACGCCGGCAAAGTGCAGGAACGGAACAAAAGGGGGCGTCGGAAAGCCCAGGCTTTGAGGGCGCCCTCTTATCAATTCGTTGTGAGGCCTGAAAGGATGATGGTATGTTGGAGGAAATGAATCCGGGCGGCTATGCGGGAGATTTCATATATCAGGACCGGGCCAGCGTCATGCTGGTATGCATCAATGGCTGCCATGAGGATATGCTCTATGGAAATATTGTAAGCTACTACCTTGCGGAACCTGTATATTTTAAAGGAACCAGCCAGCTTATTCTGGGAATTGACCAGATATGCGAGACAGTGGGTGCGCCCATGAGAACGGTGGAACCGCGTTTTCTGAGCGCCATGAGGGAAAATCAATACAGGGAGCTGTCAAAGATACAAAAACCGATTAATTCGCGCGACGCGGCGGAGTGTATTGCCCCTTATGCGTCAAAGGCAAAGGAAATCGTGATAATCCAGGTTTTATTCCGGCAGAACGCCTCCATGCAGGGCCGTATTCACTGCACCTATACCGGGAGGACGTTCATGTCCTTTCGCAGTGCCCTGGAGCTTATGAGGATGCTGGAGGAGATAGGCGCAAACCTGCAGGGAAAAGAGCGGACGAAAAATACCGTTGAGAAAGAGGAGTTGCAGAATGTGTAATCAATGTGAAGGGAGGAGGGGGAGAGAAACGGTTATGTGTGATATCTGTCAGGCCCTGCTCAGGGAACGGGAGGAGGAGACTTTGAACGTGATGGTTTCCAAAACCAGTGAATCCCATCTTGAGGATGCAAGAAGGATGTACAGGAATAGTGAATTTTGGGAAAGAGTCTTGATTATAGGCGCGACTGTAGTTATCCTGATTCTTCTTATGATTTATTTTCTTTGGAAGTAAGAAAAGGAGAAACTATGAAAAAAACGGATACCGGAATACCGGACTGCGCCGTGACCGGCATGGACCGGAACCTGTATACTGCGTGGCAGGCCATCAATTCCGGGATGGCGGGAAGCTTTTCAGTGGTGATTCTGGCAGTGTTTCCTTTGGTGTACCGGGATTACTACTTTGATATATTAAACTACAAAACCGAATTTTATTATAAATCGGTGTTGATATTTGCCGCTGTATTTGTACTGGTCAATGCGGTCATTGCATTTTTGGCGGCGTACCTCAATCGGGGAGCGGTACGCTTAGGCGGGCCGCGCCTTAAAGCTGCCGATTGGGCAATGCTTGCGTTTGTGTCGGCCGCCATTCTGTCAACTATTCAATCCGATTATGCGGAAGCTGCCCTTTGGGGAGGCGAGGGACGGTTTTCGGGGCTGATTCTCATTGCAGCCTATGGCTTCACCTACTTTGCCATAAGCAGGAACCTGAAGCTGAGGCAGTGGTATCTGGATCTGTTTCTGGGGGCGGGAATGCTGGCCTGCATCATGGGGATTTTGCAATATTTTAAAATGGATCCCCTTGGCTTTAAACGGCAGATGGACCCGGTTCAGTATCCCATGTTTACTTCCACCATTGGAAATATCAATACTTATACGTCCTACATCGCGATGGTGGTGGGAATGTCCGCGGTTTTGTTTTATCTGGAACGCGGAAAAGTAAGGAAAATCTGGTATTTGTTTTCCTTTATCATATCACTGTTTGCTCTGATTACCGGCATAAGCGATAATGCCTACCTGGCCCTTCTGGCCCTGCTTGCGATATTTCCCTTCTATGGGTTTAAAACCGTGAAGGGAGTAAGGGACTATTGCCTGATGGTGGCGGTCCTGTGTTCAGAGTTTTGGCTCATTGACTGGATAATCCGTACCTGGCCGGGAAGTACGCTGGAAATCAGCGGCCTGTTCCAGGTCATATCCGGTTTTCCCGGCCTTGCGTATATAGCGGCAGGGTTATGGATCCTGTGTGCGGGCCTGTACCTGACCCCGCACCGTCTGCTGCCGGAGCGTTTTCTTCGGGGAAAATACGGTGGAGGAAGGTGGATATGGGCGCTGGTCCTGGGTGTTGCTCTGTTGGGGGCATCCGTTGCTCTTTACGATGTGAACGTCCTGGGGAACGGGGAACGCTATGGCGGTCTGGCAGCTTACCTACGGATTAACGACGACTGGGGAACCCATAGGTGGTACAACTGGAGGATCGGTATGGAAAGTTTCCGACAGTTTCCCCTGATACATAAACTGTTCGGCTCGGGGCCGGACACCTACGGGATCATTACCATAAACGGTTATTATGACGAGATGGTGAACCGGTACGGCGAAATATTTGACAATGCGCATAACGAATATCTGCAGTATCTGGTCACCATGGGCGCTGTGGGTCTGGCTGCTTATGTGTCCCTTCTGGTCCTGGCGGTCAGGGAAATGATCCGGAATGCCAAAGAAAAGCCTTATGTGATGGCAATAGTATTTGCCGTGATCTGCTACGGAGCCCAGGCGGCGGTAAACATCAGCGTTCCCATTGTGACGCCGGTTATGATGACCTTGCTGATGATGGGAGTATCGCCCGGGAGCGGTAGGAAGAGGGCGTAAAGAGAGCCGCGAAGCGAAGGAGAATTCGTTTCGCGGCTCTCTTTTTGGAGGCGGCGGGCCGTTGGCGCAGCCTGCGGCCGCTTCCGTCATCTCTCCAGGTTCTTCCCAGAGAATCCCAACGGCAGCAGCTCTGCCAGCGTAAACTCCTTCCAGGTCTTATCCCCCTTGCACAGCAGGACGAGGAAGCGGTCGGGATCGCAGAATTCCACCAATACCTGGCGGCAGACGCCGCAGGGAGGCGCAAAGTCCCTGGGCGGCTCTAAACCGGGGCCGCCTGCGATGGCGATGGCCTCAAAATCCAGAATGCCCTCGGAAACGGCCTTAAACACGGCGGTCCGCTCCGCGCAGTTGGTGGGGGTGTAGGAAGCGTTTTCGATGTTGCAGCCGGTGATGATCCGGCCGTCCTTTGCCAGCAGGGCGGCCCCGACCCGGAAATCGGAGTAGGGGACGTATGAAAATCTGCGGGCTTCCAGGGCTTTTTCCACTAAAAGTTCTTTATCGCGCCCGGTCATACCTGTTCACCGTCCTGTCTGATCAAAATCCGGACCGCTTCCACCGCTGTTTTGATTGCGGATTCCGTGTCGTGCACAATGGGGTTCTCCAGACCGGCCTTGTCGCGCTCCTGGTTGCCCACCACCAGGAAGGTGGAACCGGCGCGGACGCGCAGGTAGGAGGCCACGATGAACAGGGCGGCGGACTCCATCTCCGACGCTTTGCAGCCGAGCCGCAGCCACGCCTCCCACTTGTTCATCAGCTCATAGCTCACCGGCTTTGTCTCCGGTTCGTGCTGTCCGTAAAATGCGTCCTTGCACTGGACAACTCCGGCGTGCCAGGAATAGCCGTTCTTTTTGGCCGCCTGGATCAGGGCGTTGGTCACTTCCAGATCCGCTACCGCCGGAAATTCGATGGGCGCGTACTCCTTGCTGGTGCCCTCCATACGGATGGCTCCGGTGGCGATCACAACGTCGCCGCCCTTCACTTCCATGTCCATGCCGCCGCAGGTGCCGATGCGCAGAAAGGTGTCCGCGCCGCAGCGGACCAGCTCCTCCATGGCGATGGAGGCGGAGGGACCGCCGATGCCTGTGGAGGTCACGCTGACCTTTACGCCGTCCAGATATCCGGTGTAGGTCATATACTCCCGGCTGTCCGCCACCAGCCTGGCGTCGTCAAAGTAGGCGGCGATTTTGGCGCAGCGCTTGGGGTCGCCCGGCATGATCACATAGCGGCCCACGTCTCCCTGTCTGATCTGCAAATGATACTGTAATCCGATATCTCCCGAATAATTCTGCATGGCTGTCTCTCCTTTTTGGTTTAAATGGTTGAATCACTGTAATTGTAGTTTCCGGCCCGCCCCGGCAAATCGCGCGGGCGGCCGCATTTTGTTTAAATGCAGCGGGCCGCTGGCGCAGCCTGCGCACACTTGCTCTTATCTTGTATGGTAACATTGAGCTTGTCTAAAATCAATTAGGAAATCTACACAGTATTTTACCGGGATATTTGTGCAAAATATTGAAATATAGGCGATGAGACACCAGAATAAACGGCTGAAACTGCCGGATAACGCGGCATAAAATTATACAAGTTGAGAATAATTTGAAAGACAAGTCTAAAAAATACACAGTTCCTGTCTTTTTTTTGCCCTAAAACACTTGTATTTATCCCGCAGGTTGTATAAACTTAGACGTAGGTATGAGGAGGAGTGAATATGGCGTACGAGGCGAACAGGAAAAAGGAGACACGGTTGAAGCATGTGCGGGTTTACGATCAATTATACAGGCTGATTCAGGAGGGAGTGTTTCCCGCCGGAAGCCAGCTGCCCTCGGAGCCGGTGTTAGCCGGGCAGCTGTCGGTGAGTCGTATGACGCTGCGGCGGGCCCTGGCTTTACTCCAGGAGGATCATCTGGTCAAAAATATCCGAGGCAAGGGGAATTTTATCTGCGCGCCCTCCAGCTGCACGCCGCCCTTTGAGACGGGGAAGGCGCGCCATCCGATCTACAGCTGCTGTGCGCAGCCCTTCGGGGAGGTGGAGCTGGAATTTCGCATCGAGCCGCCCACGGAGGCCATCACCCAGAGCCTGGGGCAGAAGTCCGCGGCCGTGGTGATCGCGGACCGCTGGTACCGCCAGGGGGACACGGTGTCCGCCTACTCGCTGAGCTTTATTCCCATCGAGGTGATTGCCGGGCAGGGGCTGGACTTAAACCGGGAGCAGGAATTAAAAACGTTTCTGGAGACAGCGGTCTACAGCGGGGAATACGGCAGCGCCTGCGCCCTGACCTACACCACCACAGGGAATTTTACCGCCGTGAAATACGTGTTGTCCCACGATTCCGCCTTTATTCTGGTCCAGGAGACAATCTACGGCCGTGAGCGGCAGATTCTGGTGAGCAGCAAACACTATATCCCGGTGGAATTGTTTGAGGTCCATCTGGTGTCGGGGGAGGTGTAGGGCAAAGAGAGAAGGGCCGCGTCCGGGAGGGCCTGTTGTGTAAAACCGCCGCGTCCCCGGTTGCGGAACCGCTCAGCCGCCCCCGTTAAAAACCGCTTGCGCTTTCCTTCTTCCCGAACTATAATGGAGTAAAAAGTGTTGTAAGCGCTTACACAAACGGCCTCCGCCCAGCCTGCCCGCCGCGCACCAAATGGCAGCCTGGGATACCGTTTGGTGCGCGGCGAGGAGAATGCAGACAATGGCAGCCGTAAACATGACGGAGGGGAGTATCCCCCGGCATTTAATCAACTATTCCCTGCCCCTGATTGCGGGGAACCTGTTTCAGCTCACCTACAATGTGGTGGACTCCATCATTGCCGGCCGCTTTATCGGCAAGGAGGCCCTGGCGGCGGAGGGAACCGCCAACCCGGTGATGAGCATCGTGATCCTGGGGATTTCCGGTATCTGTATGGGCGCATCTGTGCTGATGAGCGAGTTTTTCGGGGCGGGAGAGTACGGGAAGCTGAAGCGGGAGATATCCACCACGGTGATCTTCGGCTGCTATTTCTCCCTGGCCGTGGCCGTCCTGGGCGTGCTGCTGGCAAAGCCCCTGCTGGCCGCGCTGAACGTGCCGGAGGAACTGCTGGACATGGCGTCCACCTACCTGCGGATCATTTTTCTGGGCGCGCCCTTCACCTATTTCTATAACGCGGTGTCCTCGGCGTTAAAGAGCGTGGGGGACTCCCGGACGCCTTTAAAATTTCTGGCGTTTTCCGCAGTATTAAACGCGGTGCTGGACCTGATTTTCATCGGCTGGCTGGGCTTTGGCATCGTCTGCTCCGCCACCACCACGGTGATCGCCGAGGCGGCCTCGGCCCTTCTGTGCATCGGTTATGTTTACCGGAAGATTCCCATGCTGCAGCTGCGTTGGGGGGAATTCCGTATGGACGCCGGTCTGCTGCGCCAGACTCTGCGCTACGGCAGCGTGACCGCGCTGCAGCAGTCCTGCCAGCCCATCGGTAAGCTGTTGATCTAGGGAGCCATCAATCCCCTGGGCGTGGATATGATCGCCGCCTTCAACGCCGTAAACCGGGTGGACGACTACGCGTTTACGCCGGAGCAGAGCATCTCCCACGGCATCACCACCTTTGTGGCCCAGAACCGGGGCGCGAAGAAAACAGGCCGCATTCTGAAAGGCTTCGCCTGCGGACTGCTCCTGGAGGCATGCTATTGGGGGTTCATTTTCACGGTGATCACGCTGGTGCGGGAGCCGGTGATGCGCCTGTTCGTCACCGAGGGCAACGAGGCGATTGTGGCCCTGGGCAGCAACTATCTGGCACTGATGGCATTTTTCTACCTGTTTCCGGCCTTCACCAACGGAATCCAGGGATTTTTCCGGGGGATGGGAAATATGAGCATCACCCTGCTCGGCACCTTCACGCAGACCAGCATCCGGGTGATTTTCGTGTACCTTTTGACGCCGCGGATGGGGATGCAGGGCGCGGCCTGGGCCTGCGCGGTGGGGTGGAGCATGATGCTGCTCCTGGAGGTTCCCTACTACGTGTGGTTTATGCGCAGGCGGAGCGGGGAGGCGGAAAAACGGTGATATGACCTGCAAACACACCCTAGATTGGGGAATCTTAAAAATTTGGAAACTGTTGCAAATGCCATAGTAAAAGCAACCGTATTATGATACAATAAGAAAACAAAACAGGTATTGCCTGCCACCCGCCAGACGGCCGGAGGCACGGTGAAATGGACCAACATTAGAAAATTCGAGGAGGTATGCAGATGTACGCAGAATTTGATGATACATTGGTGACGGGAGATGAGATGATCGATTCCCAGCACAGGGAGCTGATCGGCAAGATCAACGATCTTTTGAGAAGCTGTGAGGAGAACGCGAACCTGAGAGCTGCGGTGCAGATGTTGAACTATCTGGCGGATTACACGGAATTCCACTTTGGGGAAGAGGAAAAACTCCAGGAGAAGATCGGCTATCCGGGCATCGCAGAGCACAAGGCAAAGCACGAGGAGCTGCGCAAGACCGTGGAGGAGCTTCACGGAATGCTGGAGGACCAGGAAGGCCCCACGCCGGAATTTGTGGAGCAGGTCAATAAGAACGTGACCGAATGGCTTTACTACCACATAAAGACCTTTGACCGGTCAGTGGCGGAGTACAAATTTATGAGAGACAACGGAGACCGTCTGTGACGGACGCTCTCCCCAAACGCAGACAGCAGGACCGAAAGGCCCTGCTGTTTTACATTTCGTCCTCCGGAGACTCCCCTTCGCGGATCCGGGCGGCGGTTTGCGCATCCAGGATACTTCGCAGCTCCTTTAGCAGCGGGTGGAAGGAAAAGTAAGATTTTCCATATTCCAAATTGAAGCCGTAATCGAAATCCGGCGGATTCTTCCCCTGATTGTGCTGCAAAATGGTCTCCGCCTTGTCCAGCGCCTTGACCAGCCGCGCCTCCGCTGTGGCGTTGCCGTTGTATTCCTGCCACAGCGCCAGAAGATCGTCCCTCTGGCCGTCCGGCAGCAGCGAGAGAACGCGCCGCACATCCCGCTCCTCGTCCATATGTTTTTGAGTCTCGTCCGGGCGGGTAGCGGCGGAAATGTCGCCGATGTAGAGCTCGCCCAGGTCGTGGACCAGACACATCATCAGCGCCTTTTCCACATCCACGTGGAAGGACGGGGCCAGAAGTCCCACAAGCAGCGCCAGCCGCCAGGAGTGCTCGGCCGTGCTTTCCCGCCGCCCGTCCGAGGTCCAGGCCTCCCGGGTGACGGATTTCAGCCGCTCAGCCTGACGGATAAATGCAATCTGTTTTTCCAGTGTGTCCATTTCATTCTCCCTGTTCTGTTTCATTTGGCACGCAGCTGCATGACAAACTGTTCCACCGCCTGTTCGATGGTCTGGCAGGGCAGACCGTTGTTTTTGATGCCGTTTTCTTCGATGGCGATCACATGGAAAACGTAGTTGTTCACCGGCACATAGTCCATCTCGATCAGCATGTTGGCCTCCAGATCCTGAAGCAGAACGGCCGTGGTCTGGGTGCTGTTGATATGGCTTTGGATTTCGGATAAATACTTCAGGCAGTCCGTCTCCCGCTCAAACGCCTCGGACAGTTCGCCCAGGCGTCTGTCCCGGTCGGCTGCCGTACATTTTGTATAATGCCACATAAGTCATTCCTCCAATTCTTCTGTGATGGGCAGGCGCTGCCCGCTTTGGGCCTGAGCCTGCCGGGGTCGGGGGTTACATCCGCGCGGCCAGGTCAATTCGGCGGTGGATCGCTCCGGCCAAGCGCCGCAGCTCTTCCAGGTCGGATTTCTTGCAGGGGAACAGGACGTAACAGTCGCTTTCAAGGTCCAGGGCGGCGGCGCAGATTTCCCGGGCGCTCCATTTCCCGTCGAGGATGCGGCACCACTGGGGGATATCCCCATCCTCGTCAAACCACTCCCGTTCCAGGGAAAGCCGGTTGGCGGCCATTCCGGCCAGCTTCCCCATAAAATGCAGGAAATCCCCCAGCTCATCCTTCCAATCGCGCTCGCACACCCAGCCGCGGCTCTCCAGAATATCCACCAGCCCCAGCCACTGGATCAGCTCCAAGTCGTCCGAGTCCTCGATTCCGCGCTCCTCATACCGGTCAATGTGAACTTCAAAATATCGTTTGGGGTCGGAAACACATTCCGCGGCCTCGCCCATGACCTCCTGGTCGCCGTCGGAGATCAGGCGGGCGATTTCCAGAATCGGCTGGCGGTACCGGGCCTCCCCGCCCCCGGCCGGTTTCTGAGACTCCGCTTTCTCCAGCTTGCGGAACCGGTCTAAAAATCCCATGAAAGTTCCTCCGTTTCATTTCGCATTTCCTTAAGTATACCAGAAGCCCGGAAAAAAATACAGCACTGAATCCGCTGTCTGCGGTTTCAGTGCCGTAAGGGTTGCTGTTCACAGAAAACCCGAGGGTTGCGGCGCGAAACGGCGTTTTTTGCCGTTTCTGTGCATCGCGTAGCGCGTTACTGGGCACGGAGTGAACAGTAACCCGTAAGGGCCGGCGCCTTCATGCGGCGTCAGCGTGTGGAAAGCGGTTATTGGATCTGTTTCAGCACCTTTTCGCTGGCCCAGCCGGTGGCCGTGCGGCTGTCGTCCAGGTACAGCTCATACCATATGGAGTCCATCTGCTGCCAGTTGCCGGTGCCCGTCAGCTGACGGCCCTGGGGGGCCTGGGCCACCACCTCATGGCCGGTGCCCGGGCCGGAGCGGATGTTGGCGGCGGAGGCGGTGATCTCAAACAGGGGCAGGGCGGCCTCCGTGTTTTCGGTCTCGGCCTTGGTTTCGGCAAAGGTGGCGGAGGTCTCCTTGGCCGCTGTTTTCCGCTCCGAATCCTGTTTCATCTCCCAAAGGATTTGGCGCAGCTTCCAGGATAGGCCGCCGGATAAGTCGCGGGCGTACAGGAACACGCCGGTGAACAGCACCGCGTTGAGCAGGACCGCCAGAAGCATGCGGGTGAGGGTGAAAATCCTGCGCCGCTCAAGGCGGTTTTTGAACTGCCGTTTGAACTGGTTTAGGATCATCCAGAAGGTACGCTCGATGCCTTTCCAGTCAAATTCCTTGCGCAGCTTGGTGGCGGAATCCCACAGGCAGCAGACGCCCAGAATCACGGGCAGGACGATCACGGCCGCTATGAAAAACAGGGTGACCGCCATTTCAAGGGCGGCGGGCATCCCCATGCCGGCGCAGAGGAGGGCAGTAAACTCCCGGAGGCTGAACCGGGACCAGGACGGCAGCTCATAGCCCACGAACCGGAAGGTGGCCCGGGCCAGCCAGAGGACGGCCGGAACGGCGGCGGGTATTGCGATGTAGCGCAGGTTCCAGACGACTAACTTCACAAGCTCAAATACCCCAAAGGTCAGATAGACGGGCAGGTAAGCCAGGAAAAACAGCGGCATAAAGCACGGCGGCAGCGGCTCGGTCTTTTCACGGCCCAGAATCCGGTCCACCTTGTCAAGGAACTTCTGGCGTCCCTGTTTCCGTTCTGCGTCCTTCATCATTTTCCGGATTCCGTTGTCGTAGATGCCGAACTTGGAATACATGGGAAGGAAGTAGGAGAGGAGGAAATCGTACTGGTCCCGGAAGCCGTACTCCCGCTGGGCCACACTGGCCAGATCGGCGATGGTGCGTTCCCTGGCCTCCACGATCTCATACATGTAGGGGGTGAGGTTCGGGAACTTGACTAACAGCTTAAACTCCTTGAAATTGTAAAATACATCGTTTTGATCCAGCAGTTCATCCAGCTTGTTGTACAGGTCCAGAACCGGCGTGTATTCCTGCCCGCCGTCCAGGCGCAGGCCGGAAGCCTTTTCGCGCCCCGCCTTCACCAAAGTGCGGAGGGACTCGATGTCCTTGCAATTTTCCAGATCCAGGAAGCGGTAAAGGCTTTCCGACACGCCGGGGAAATGCACGGCTGTGGTTCCAATGGATGCGGCTTTTGTCAGGTAAGCCTGACATTTTCGGATTCCTAGCAGGGTGGAGCGGTCGAACTGGTCCGCAACCAGCGCGCTTTTCTTTTTCTTTTCGTCCCGCTCATCCTCCCCGCCGTCCGCGCCGCGGGCGTCCAGCTTGGAAACCTTGAATTCGGTTTTGAGCATTTCCAGGATGGGCTGCCTGGATTTGCGCTGTTCCGGGAAATATTCGAAGAAGAAATCGATTTCCTGCCTGCGGATGCGCCGGGTTTTGCCCACGATGCCGAAGAATTCCCTTGCAAAGTCCAGGGAAGCATCCCCGGTCCCGTCCCCGCTTTTCTGATAATAGGCGTACAGGGCTTTGCGCAGGGCGGGGTCCCGCAGCACGGCCTCATACCGGTCCGCGGCTTCCAGATGTTTCCTGGCCTGTGCGGCCTTGTCCTCCCTGGGACTGTTTAAAAACTGGTTCCAGCTTTTGCGCTTTTTCGCAAAGGCCTGTTCCAGATCCTGGTCCGTCACGTCGGGACCGCTGATTTTGTAAAGGGAAAACAGGTTGAGCGTTTCGATGTCAATCCCGTATTTCCGTTTGATTTGTTCTCTGATATCGGCCATTTTAACGCGTTACCTCCTCCCGGACTGTTTTGCCATGATTCCCAGCATACCGTTAAACAGGCTCATGGACAGCTCTCCCAGCAGATCGGACAAAAACATGACGGCGGCGCAGGCCAGCGCAATCAGCAAATAGGCGAGGGAGCCGATCAGGGAGGCGAAGAACGCCGCCAGGCCCAGGGACAGGACCCAAAGGCCGAGGGAGAGCAAAAGCAGAAGAATGTTGGCCCCGTGAATCAGCTCGATCACCATGCTGGCCAGGATAAACACCGCCAGACAGATGAGGGCCGTGCAGATCAGGATCACGCCGTACCGGACCACGATATCCAGAAATGCCTCCACCAGGGTGGTGACGACTTTCAACACCATTCCGACGGTCAGGGCGGTCACCGCGGCCAGGCAGCAGATAAATACAAGCAGACAGATCATTCCGTTTTCCTCCTTATTCCACGGTGGTCTCAGCGGTCCTGCGCACCGCCGTGATCCGCTCGTCCTCCGTCATCTGGTTGGAGAGGTCGAAGGTGGTCTCCAGCTTGCTGTGGCGGCACAGCTCCTCGGCCATCACGTGCAGAATCCCGGAATTGTCCAGAGCCAGCATAACCGTGATCTCCGTCCCCTTGGGCACCCGCTCGTTGAAGCGCATGTGGATCGTGGTGATGGGTTCGCGGTCCCCCAGGGGAAGGGTGGGCTCCATGCTTCTGGTCTCAAAGATGGGAAGCTCCGCTCCGGTCTGATTGTTCTGGCCGGTCCAGAAGGATCGGGTGGTGGTGGCGGGCAGCTTGTCGTTGCTCATAAGCATGTTGCAGATGACCAGATCGTCGTCCTCGTTGTAGGCGCTGATGCCGTAGGTGCGGGAGAGCACGTTTGTGATGTTCATTTTTATGGCCCCGTATCCGGAGGTGGAGAGAGCGAATTTTTTGTCCAGAGCGCCGCCGGTCTTTAAATTCTCCTCGGTCAGCTCTTTTACGGTTTTACCGGTTTTCTGGGATTCCTCCAGCAGAAAATCGCTGTACTGTTTTTCGTTGCGGGCGTAGATGGCGGCTCCTTTGGCTACGGCCTCGTCGGGGTCCTGGAGCACCGGGGTAATGTGATAGTCCGCCTCGATCATTTTCGCCACCTGGGGCATCCGCGAGGAGCCGCCCACCAGCAGGATCTTGTCGATTTTCTCCTGGGGGCAGCCCTTCTGGGCGGCGTTTTTTAACACCTCGTCCAGCAGGTTTTTGGTCCGGCTGAGCAGGTCGTGGGTCAGTTCCTCATAGCGCTCGCGGGTCAGCTCCTCGCGGAAGCGCCCGCCGCTGCCGTTGACGGAAATGTTCACCTTTTCCCGGGCGGTCAGGGATTTCTTCCAGGTCTCCACATCCACGTAAAGGGCGGCCACGGCGTCCGGGTCCTCGGACAAGTCCTCGCCATTTTCCTCCTCATAGCGCTCCGTCACATAATCCATCAGCGTCTCATCCCAGTCCTTGCCCCCCAGGGTGTCGTCGCCTCCGGTGCAGACCACGGAAATATCGCTGCCGTTTATGTCCATCACCGTGATGTCAAAGGTGCCGCCGCCTAAGTCGTACACCAGCACGGTCTCATGTTTGGCGCTGCCCGCCGCGCCGTAGCTGATGGCTGCGGCGGTGGGTTCGTTGATGATGTTGAGCACGTTTAAGCCCGCCAGCTCCCCGGCGGTCTTGGTGGCCTGGCGCTCGTTCATGCCGAAGTAGGCGGGGCAGGTGATCACCACGTCCCGGACCTCCTGACCCTCTAAGATCACGCCGGTCTGGATCAGCTCGTCGTTGGCGTCCTTTACCAGCTTTTTTAAGATGTAAGCGGAGATTTCCGGAGCGCTGTAGGTGATCCCGGCCAGCGTGACCTTGTCGTTCTCCTTGCCCATTTTGCGCTTGATGAACTGGACGGTCCGGTCCGGGTCCACCTCGATGGAGCGCTTGGCCTCCATGCCCACCACCACGTTGTCTGCGGATTCCACCATGACCACGGAGGGGGTGGTGTGGTCCCCGTCGCTGTTCTTTAAGACCACCGGTTTGCCGTACTCGTCCATGTAGGCGATGCAGGAATAAGTGGTTCCAAGGTCAATTCCAAAAACGTAATTCATCATCATATTCTCCCTTCAATCTCTGGTTATCGGTCGTAATTTATCGGTTGTAATTCATCGGTTGCATTCCGGCTGCGTTCCGGCTGTGCACCGTCGGGGCTGCGGAAGGCGCCGGAGCATGCGGTCCATGCGGGGCCGCTGGTTTCAGCTCGTATCATGAGGGCGGTCCGCATCCGCCGGTTACTGGAAACGGTACACGGTCACGTGCTCGGGGATCAGCACCTTATCCCCCTTGGCGTAACCCGGGGCCAGGCTGGCCTTGACCCTGCGGTCCAGTTCGGGGCTGTCTGTGGATACCACGTTCATGGCCCGGTGCCGCCCGCCGTCAAAGGGCTGGCCCGGCTGGGTGGTAAAGGGTTCGATGTTCTGGCGTTCCAGCAGGTCCAGAATGTCCTCGTCCAGGTAGGTGAATTCTTCCCGCAGCTTTTCGGCGTCAAGTTCAGCCCACTGCGGGGAGCTTTGGCGCTTCAGCAGCCGGCCCCGCAGCCCGATCAACTCCTTCATCGCCTGTTCCACCAGGCGGGCTGGCTGGTCTTGTTTGTAAGTCTCCAGCTCCTGGTGTAGGCGGTCGATCAGCTGGTCCTTCCGCTTAAGTTGGTTTTCGATGAGCTGCGCGGTCATCTGGCACTGCTCCCGGGTGTTTAAGAGGATTTCGTTCAGGCTTAAAAGCTCCTCCTGGGTGAGGTCGTCCGGGATTAAATTCATCTCGTTTTGGTTGGTCATATGAAACTCTCCTTTCAGGTCCTTTTTTTGATTTCTGATTACAAGACGAATGGACGGGGCGTCCGGTTTTAAAATCATTTTATTTTTTTCGATTTTTTATTTTTCTTGTTCATTATACTCGGATATCCATACATATTCAACGGAAATTTTCCAGTTTTCGGTTCCGGCGGTATAGGCGGTTGGGAAAACCGTCAATTTGTCTGACGCAGGCGGGACATCTCTGAAAAAATTATAAATAATTTCTAAAATGAGTCTTGACAAGATTGGATGATTATAATATTATATTGTTATAACAATTAAAGATCAGACAAAGGGGGAAATCATCATCAGACAGATTGTGTTAGTCAGCCATGGAACCATGGCGGAAGGGATGCGCCGGGCGGCGGAAATGGTGTTCGGAAGCCTGCCGGATGTCCGCCACGTGTGCTTGTCCGAGGACAAGGGAATCGCCCAGTTTGAGGCGGAGCTGTCCGCGGTGTTTGAGGAGCTTCCCGGCGGTGAGCCGGTGGCCGTGCTCTGCGACGTAAACGGAGGATCGCCTTACAACACGTCCCTGCGGCTTCTGGAGCAGATGGGACGCCTTGAGACGGCCAGCGTGGTGTCGGGTATGAATCTGCCTCTTCTGCTGGTACTCCTGATGGCGGAGGACAGCGGGCGGGAGACTGTAAAGGCGGCTATCGACGGGGCTAGGGACAGCATTCAGATGTTTGAGCCCAGGCAGGAAGACGAAGACGAGGAATTGTAGGAAGGGGGATTTTTATGGCAATCAGTTTTATCAGAGTGGATGACCGGATTATCCACGGGCAGATCATCATCCGCTGGTCCACGGAGTATCCGTGCGACGGAATCATCGCCGTGGACGACAAGGCGGCCTCCAGCGAGGTGATCCGCAACGCGCTTCTGGCGGCGTCCACCAAGAAAACCTTTATCTGGACCAGGGAGAAATTCAAGGCCAAGATGGAGGAAGCCGCGGCCAGCAGCAAGAATTACTTCGTTATCACCAAGACCCCGGAAACCATGGCAGAGCTTTTGGTGGACTGGGGCATGAAGGTCAACACAAAGACCCTGAACATCGGTCCCCAGAGCGCCAAGAAGGACACGGTCCGGGTCAGCAAGAACGCGGATATCACCAAGGAAGATATCGCGGCCTACGAGAAGATCCACAGCGCTGGCTACCAGATCGAATTCCAGCTGGTGCCGGACTTTTCCAAGGTCCGCTGGAGCGATGTGAGAGAAAAACTTATCTAACGAACGATATAGGGGGAAATTCTTATGCAGATTAATCTGTTTCAAGCCATTATGATTGGCATTTTATCGTATCTCGGTTCTCTGTCCTGTCCGTGGGTTCTGGGAACCACGGGCGGCTGGTACGTCCTGTCCAGACCGTTAGTCTCCGGTTTTCTCATCGGTCTGATCATGGGAGACGTCCAGACCGGTATCATCGTAGGCGTGGCCGTGCAGGTGGTTTACATCGCCCTGGTCACTCCGGGCGGCCAGATGCCCCAGGACTTAAATGCGGCGGCATACATAGGCGTGGGCCTTGGCGTTATGGCGGTAAAGGCCAGCGCCAGCGTGGAATCCGCGGTTGCCATCGCCACGGCGGTGGGCGCCATCGGTACCATTTTCCACAACTTCATGATGATGACCAACTCCTTCTGGAACGCCAGAGCCATCAAGGCCGCGGAGCAGGGCGATTACAAGGGTCTTGCGTTTAACCACTGGGTGGGTCCCCAGCTGCTCCAGTTCTGCTACCGGGTGATTCCCACTGTGGCCGTCCTCTACCTTGGACAGAATCTGGCTACGGATATCATCGCAATGTTCCCCGTGGACTCCTTTGTGATGAGGGCGCTGACCGCTCTGGGCGGTATGCTTCCCGCGGTTGGAGTTGCCATTCTGTTAAAGCAGGTTACCAAGAAGAACATCGAGATCGTGCGGTTCCTGTTCGGCTTTGCCCTGGTCGCAGCTCTGGGCATCAACATGATTACCATCGCAATCTTCGGCGCGTTCTTCGCGTACAGCTATTTCTTATATATGAAAAAAGACGGGGCAGCGGTTGCTGTAGCGGATGATATGGAGGAGGAACTGTAGGATGAAAAAGTTAAGCAAAAGTACTCTGAGAAAATGTTGGCTGCGGTGGATGTGCGGAAACCTGTGCTCCATGTCCTTCCAGTGGCTGGAATCCCTTGCCTTTGCCGATTCCATGGCCCCGGCGATCAAGGAACTTTACGGCGGAGATAAGGAAAAGGAGGCCGAGGCCCTCACAAGGCACTGCGCCTTTTACAACACGGAGCCTCAGCTGGGCTGTATCGTAAACGGCATCGCCTGCGGTCTGGAGGAAGAGAAGGCCAACGGAGCGGATCTGGACGACGAGGTGATCAACAGCATCAAGCTGGGCCTGATGGGACCCATCGCGGGTATCGGCGACGCCATGGTTCCGGGCATGTATCTGCCCCTGCTCCTGTCCATCGGCATCGGGCTTGCGGACGGCGGAAATGTGATGGGACCCATCTTCTACATCGTCACGTTTTTGGCCACCGTATTGGCAGGCACCTACTACCTGTTCATGAAGGGTTATGAGATGGGCACCAAGTCCGTGGGACTGATTGTGGGCGAGGCGTCCCAGAGAGTGCGGGAAGCGTTTAACCTGCTGGGCGCCATCGTAGTGGGCGGCGTGGGCGCGTCCTACGTGAGCATCAATACCATTTTACAGATCCAGACCGGCAACTCGGACGCCACCGTGGTGGTAAACGATGTGATCAACGGTATTTTCCCCAGATTGCTCCCCCTTGTGGCGATCATATTCTGCTGGTGGCTGATGTCCAGAAAGAAAATGTCCGCCCTCAAAGTGATGGGAATTCTGGTTGGAGTGTCCATCGTGGGCGTGGCCCTGGGACTGTTCTAATGTCTGAACCGTTACTTTAATATCAAAGGAATCAAAAGCCTTTCAGCAAAACATTGACAGGGTAAACAGGATCAATTATTATATTGTTATAACGATTGAGGCAATGGGAACAGAGGGGCTTATATGGAAAAATTAAATAACGCAAAAGGCGCTCCGCCTTTATATTTGCAAATCAGCGAAATTTTACGAAATAAGATATTGACGAAGGAATACGCCTTCGACACGATTATTCCCAGCGAGACAGAGCTTCAGGGCATGTACCAGGTCAGCCGCATCACGGCCAGACAGGCGATCCAGGAACTGGAAAAGGACGGTCTGGTCAGCAGGGCCAGAGGGAAAGGCACCGTTGTCATCTACCAAAAGCACATCGAGGAGTTTTTGACCAGGATCCGCAGCTTCACCGACGAGATGAAGGAGCTGGGAATCGTGCCCGGAACCAGTTACGCCCATATGGAGCTGGTGAAAGCGGACCAGCATCTGGCTAAGGTGTTTCAGGTGGAGCCGGACGTGCCGCTGTACCGCCTGGAACGCGTGAGAACGGGAGATGGGAAACCCATCGTCATTTTCCAGACCTACTTCCACATGGGCAGGAACCTTCCACTGGATGACAACATGTACTACGGAAGTCTGTACGCCATGCTGGAGGAGATGAACATTCATCCGGTGAGGATCAAGGAAAAGTTCGACTGTATTATGCCGGACGCCCACACCAGGGAGTTTCTGAAGGTCCAGCGGACGATTCCCATACTCCGCAGAATCCGTACGTCCTACGACGAGTCCGGCGAGGTGGTGGAGTATACCGTCAGCCTGTACCGGGGGGACCGATATTCTTATTCCGTGGAGATCAGTAAATAGGCAACAAGGCAGTAGTTTTATCGGAAGATAAAACGGGAGCGCGGCAGGAAGTCTGCTGCGCTCCCGTTTTTTAATAGGAGGAGAGACATGGAATTTTATCCGGGATTTGATATAAGTCCGCAGCAGGAGCCCTTCGGTTTTTGCTACGGCAAAGGCGTGTTCGGGCCGGAGGCGGAGATCCGCCGCTTAGACGATATCCGGGCGTCCCTGGAGGACCCGGGCTGCGCCGGGCCGGAGGCGGTCTACGCCATCTCCATGGACGTGGGCATGGAGGAGGACCGGGAGGAGATTGAGAAGCGGAATCTTCTGTACGGCGCGGTCACCTACGCCGCGGGGACTCTGGGACGGGAGCCGGTGCGCTCCCAGGGGCATATCCACGCCGTGAGCATTTCTTGCGGTTCCTCCACGCCGGAAGTGTACGAGATCTGGGACGGCCGGGCGATTATCTATATGCAGGAGTCCGGGGAGGACGATCCCGGGGCCTGTTACGCAATTTACGCCGGTCCTGGGGACGTGGTCATCGTGCCGCCTTACTGGGTCCACGCCACGGTCAACGGGGGCGCGAACCGGCCCATGACCTTCGGGGCCTGGTGCGTGCGGGATTACGGGTTTGAGTACGGCCAGGTCAGGGCCCACGGCGGGATCGCCTATTTCCCCTATGTGGAGGGCGGGGGCATACGCTGGAGGGAGAATCCCGCCTACCGCTGCCATGGATTGACGGAGAGGGGACCAAGGGAGTATACGGAATTCGGAATCCGCAGAGGCGTTCCGGTGTACGCCCAGTTCCGGGAACAGAGGGACCGGTTTAATTTTGTGACGAGGCCTCAGGATTATCAGCACCTATGGGAGGGATTCAGACCATGAAGATAATGGAACCAAACGCGGTGCACGATTTTTACGGCGGAGTGATTACCGGGACTGCGGTGAAAACCGGTGTAAAACGTCTCAGGGACATGATCGGGGCCTACAAGAAGGCCGGGGAGGCGGAGGATTTGGACCGGGTGATGTACGAGGTCTATTCCTTTGAGAACGGGGATCCCGCCCAGGCGGGAAACCTGAACTGGGGACTTACGGTGATGTACCCGGAGCTTGTGGGAGGAGAATGCAATTTTACAAGGGGACATGTGCACGCCGACCAGAGCTGTGCGGAGATTTATTTCGGCCTGGACGGGCAGGGACTTCTGCTGTTCATGGATCAGGACAGCGGAACGTGGGCGGAGAAGGTGCGCCGGGGTTCCCTGCATTATATTGACGGAAGGTGGGCCCACCGGCTGGTCAATACGGGGGACGGGGTGCTGAAGGTGGGAGCCTGCTGGCCGGTTACGGCGGGGCACGACTACCAGTGGGTGGAGGACCACCCGTTTCCGGTGAGAGTCTTTAAAAAGAATGGAGAGATCATATGTATCTGAACAGGGAATCCAATTATGAAAAACATCCGCGTACCAGAATACACGGTTTTAAAGAGGAGGTATTCTCCGGGTATGAGGATATTATAGAGGAGCTGAAAAAAAGGTGCGCAAAACGGCCCTTTGTGCTGACGGTTGACTGCTATCTGGGGGTGGACGACGGGGAGCTTCTGGGAGCGCTTAAGGCCCTGGGAGCGGACCGGGTGATTCTGACGGAGGAGCTTTTTAAGGGCGAGCAGACGATCCGCCAGCAGCTGAAATACCAGCTGACCGACGACCGGGTGTTCGGAAAGCTCTACGCCGGTGAGATTCGGGATTTTATGGACGAGGAGAAGCTTGAGAAAGCGGCGGAGGAGGTAAAGGACGCCTCCGGACTCACGCTCATCTACGGCTTCGGGGCCGCCCTGGTGTCCCCCGGCGACCTGCTGGTGTACGCCGATCTTGCCAGATGGGAGATTCAGCTGCGTTACCGCCGGGGCATGGGCAACTACCGGGCGGACAACGGCGACGAGGATATCCTGAAAAAATACAAGCGGGGCTTTTTTGTGGAATGGCGCATTGCGGATAAGCACAAGGCGGAGCACTTCGAGTCCATCGGCTACCTGCTGGACACCAACCGCTCCAATGAGCCGAAGATGATCAGCGGCCGGGCCTTCAGGACAGCCCTGGGGGAGACGGCGGCCCGTCCCTTCCGCACGGTGCCCTATTTCGACCCGGGCGTCTGGGGGGGACAGTGGATGAAGGAGGTCTGCGGCCTGGACGCGCAGGCTCCCAATTTTGCCTGGAGCTTTGACGGCGTGCCCGAGGAAAACAGCCTGCTCTTTGATTTCGACGGAACGGTGGTGGAGGTCCCGGCCATGGACCTGGTGCTGTACCAGCCCAGGAACCTTCTGGGGGAGGCCGTGTTCGCCCGGTTCGGAGCGGAGTTTCCCATCCGATTCGACTTCCTGGACACCATGGGCGGCCAGAATCTGAGCCTGCAGGTCCATCCCCTGACCGAGTATATCAAGAAACAGTTTGGGATGCAGTATACACAGGATGAGAGCTACTATATTCTGGACGCCGGGGACGACGCGGTAGTTTACCTGGGGCTTAAGGATGGGATCGACCGGGAGGAGATGATCGCGGACTTAAAGCGGGCCCAGGAAGGGGAGCGCCCCTTTGACGCGGACCGGTATATCAACCGGTTCCCGGCCAAAAAGCACGACCATTTCCTGATTCCCGCGGGCACCTGCCACTGCTCCGGCAAAAACGCCATGGTGCTGGAGATCAGCGCCACCCCCTATATTTTCACCTTCAAGCTCTGGGATTGGGGGCGCGTGGGGCTGGACGGAAAGCCCAGGCCCATCCACATTGAACACGGGGAAAAGGTGATCCAGTGGGACCGCACCACGGAGTGGGTGAAGGAAAATCTTGTGAACGCCTTCTATACGGTCAGCGAGGCCGACGGCGCGGTGGAGGAGCACACCGGGCTCCACGAGCTGGAATTCATCGAGACCAGGCGGTACTGGTTCGACCGGCCCATTGACCTGAACACGGAGGGGACCGTGCACATGCTGAATCTGGTGGAGGGCGCCGCCGCTGTGGTGGAGAGCCCGGAGGGAGCCTTCGAGCCCTATGAGGTGCACTACGCGGAGACCTTTATCGTGCCCGCCGCCGTGGGCGCTTACCGGGTGAGGCCGAAAAACGCGGATGAAAGGATCGGTTTGATAAAAGCCTATGTCAGATAAACTGGAAAAGCTGCGGCTCTTGGCTGTGGACATGGACGGCACGGCGCTGCTGCCGGACGCCCGGGTAACGCCGTCCACCCTGGAGGCGCTGAGGCGGGTGATGGACGAGGGGGCGCTGGTGATTCCGGCCTCAGGGAGAGTCTTTGGCGGGATCCCGCAGGAGATTCTGGGGCTGGGCGTACCCTACGCCATCACGGCCAACGGGGCCTCGGTGGTGGAAACGGCCACCGGGAAACGCGTATATGAACGGAATATCCGGCACGAGGACGCCATGGAGCTTCTATCGTACCTCCTGACTGAGAACGGCCAGACCTATTTCCAGTGTGAGGACCGTTATTACGAGGACAGCAGGCAGGCCCGGACGGCCGCCCTGATCCATCCCTACATGGCGCTGGCGGGGCTGAACCGCACCGGCGGGCAGGAGGATCTGCTGGGCTTTGCCGGGAAACAGGGGAACGGGATTCAGAAGATCGGGATCATGGTGTTCGACGAGGAGGCGGAGGCCCGGGTTCTGGCTTACGGGACCGGGCTGGAGCAGTTCCATGTGATGAAGACGGGCCATTTCTCCCTGGAATTTAACCGAAGGGGAACGTCAAAGGGAAATGCCCTGGAACATCTCTGCGGCCTCCTGGGAGTGGAGGCAGGGCAGGTGATGGCCATCGGGGATAATGAAAACGACAATTCCATGCTGGCCTTTGCCGGTTTGGGCGTGGCCATGGGAAACGCGCCAGAGCATGTGAAGGCCGCAGCGGATTTTGTGACAAAAACCAACGTGGAGGACGGTGTGGCGTGGGCTCTGGGGAGATTTTGGAGCCAGGCCATCCAATAGACAGAACAACAGGGGAGTGTGAACAGAAAGGGCCGCGGACGATATCCGCGGCCCTTCAAAGGTCTTATTCAACCAGCCGTTTTAACTGCCATTTCCCGCTCCTCACCCGCAGGAAGGAGAAGATGGACCCAACGCCCCAGCCGATGGGAATGGACCACCAGATGGCGCTGGAACCGATAAAGTGGGCCAGGAGGTAGGCGATGGCCACGCGGGAGACCAGGTTGGACATGGAGCTGAGCATGAATGCGCCCATGTCGCCTGCGCCGCGCAGCAGGCCGTTGCCCACAAAGAGAAAGCCCATCAGTATGTAAAAGACGGAGACGGTTTTCATGTAGCTGAGGCCGTAGCTCATGGCGCTGCCCTCGGCGCCCTGGTTGAGGAACAGGCCCAGCAGCTGGGGGCCGAAGAGATAGATGATGGCCGTGATGATCAGGGAGAAGATGAATACCATAAACATACAGGCCTTGTAGCCCTGGTGTACCCGGTCGTCCCGGCGGGCGCCGATATTCTGGGCCGTGTAGCTGGACATGGCGTTGGAAAAGTTCATGTTGGGCAGCATGGCCAGGGTATCAATCTTGGTGGCGGCGGTGTAACCGGCCACAAAGACCTTGCCGTAGGAGTTGACCAGACCCTGCATGAACATCATGCTTAGGGACACGATGGACTGCTGCAGCATGGAGGGGATGCCGATCTTGGCGATCCGTCTGGCCGCGGGCATCTCAAAGAAGGTGAACTTTAAGCCCCGCTTGGCCTCCTCGTTTTCCATGCGCATCAGGCGGCGCACCAGCACGAAGAAGGAGATGAACGCGCACAGGCCCTGGGCGATCAGGGTGGCCCAGGCTACGCCGGCCACGCCCATGTTGAACTTGATCACAAAGAGCAGGTCCAGGACGATGTTGGTCAGCGCGGATACCATCAGAAAACGCAGAGGCGTGTTGCTGTCGCCCAGGGCGTTGTAGATGCCGTTTAAGGAATTGTAGAGAAACAGGAACACCGCGCCGCCGAAATAAATCCGCAGATAGGCCAGGGAGTCGGGCATAATGTCCTTGGCGGTGCCCAGCAGGTTGAGCAGGGGCTCGGCTGCCAGTTCGCCTAACCCCATGATCACCAGCCCGACCACGCCCAGGGAGATGAGGGCGGTGGACACTGTGATCTTCATCTCGCGGATCTGCCCGGCCCCGAAGAGCTGGGAGATGACCACCGTACATCCCATGGACAGACCGGCGGCCACGGCCACGGCGAGAAAGACCACGGGAAAGGAGGAGCCTACCGCGGCCAGGGCGTCCTCGCCCACAAAGCGGCCCACAACCATGGAGTCCACCATGTTGTAGAGCTGCTGAAACAGATTTCCCACCACCATGGGCAGTGCGAAGAAAAACAGCAATTTGAGGGGATTGCCCTCGGTGAGATTTTTAACCATTTAAACATCCTCCGTTCTTGCGTCGATACTCGGCGGCGTTTTCCGCCATCCGTTTGATGAAATCCTGATACAGATCTTGTTCCTCTGCGGTGAATCCGGTGTAACAGATATTGTCCCATTTCCGGTAAATTTCCTCGATGTTTTTGACCATCTCCACTCCGGCTTCCGACAGGGATAACAGCTTCTGACGGCGGTTTTTCTCGTTCACCTGGCGGCATACCAGGCCTTTTTCCTCCAGCAGGGACACCGCTCTGGCGATGCGGCCCTTGTCCAGATTCATCATGTAACCCAGCTCTTCCTGACTCATGCACTTGTCCTTGATCAGAGGCAGGAGCCGGCCCTCCAGCGACAGCAGCCCGTACTTCTCCAGCTCCTCCCGGATATAGTACAGTTCGCAGCGCCGGTAAATTCCTAAATAGCGGTTCATATTCCCTCCCATGCCAAAACGTTGCCTTATACAACTGTTGTGTTTCCCAACTATTATAAGGGCGCGGGAAACAGTTGTCAATGTCGGCTTTGCATCTTTTGGAATACAATGTCTCAGCGCGTGCATACAAATATTGGGTTTTGCTGGAATCAAGCTTGTATTTTATGAGCGAATCAAGTATGATTAGAATAGTGAAATTTTGAGAATCGGCACGGAGGGCTGTCGACAGAGGAGCGCTTATGGGGAAGAAAATACTGATAGTAGACGATGCGATGTTTATGCGGAAGATGATCCGCAAGATCCTGGAGGAGGACGGCTATACGGATCTGGAGGAAGCCCGGGACGGGGAAGCCGCCCTGGAACTTTTCGAGCCCTTTGACCCGGATCTGGTGCTGTTAGATATCACCATGCCGGGCAAGTCCGGCCTGGAGGTGTTGGAAGAACTTCTGGCCAGGCGTCCCCAGACGAAGGTGGTCATGTGCTCGGCCGTGGGCCAGGAGTCGACGGTGCAGCAGGCATTGACGCTGGGCGCGCTGGATTTCATCGTAAAGCCGTTCAAACCGGATGAGTTCAAGCGCACGGTGGCGCATTACCTGCGGTGAGTTCGGCGGACGGGGGCATTACATGAGAGAATTTATTAGAAATTTAAAAATTGGAAAAAAGCTGACTATCTCCTTTGGCATTGTCATTCTGCTCTGCGGGGTGACCATGGTGATGACGATTGTCAGCCTGCGGAGTATTTCCCGCAGAATGGAGCGCCTTTACAGCGAACCCTTCGCCAATGTCCAGACCTCCCAGGAGCTGATCGGGAACCTGCAGTCCGTGGGGAAATACCTGATTATGCTGGTGGCCACGGACGGAGTGGTGGATGAGGAGTATTATTATAATGAAATCCAGTCCCTGATCCGGCAGGAGGAGGAAGGGCTTTCCCGCCTGAGCACCGGCTATGTCAGCGGACCGGAGAAGGTACGGGAGCTGGAGGAACAGTTTGCGCTGTTAACCGGCCCCAGGGACGAGGTTTTGAGGCTGTGGCGCGAGGGGAAGGAGCAGGAGGCCCTGAGCCGGTACACCGCCGACTATGCGCCCCAGTCCAGCCAGGTCCGGGAAGTCCTGGCGGAGGTGGTCAAGCTCTCGATCCAGGACGCCCAGGGCAGTCTGGAACGGTCGAAGGAGATCAACGAGGGCATTATTGTTGCGGTTTGCGCCGCGTCCGTTGGAATCATCGCCATCTCCGTGGTGCTGTGTATGCTGCTCACCCGGGGCGTCACCCACCCCATCAACGAAGTGAGGCGGGCGGCGGAATCCATCGCCGGGGGGCAGCTCGCCATAGACTTGCAGTATACGTCCGGGAATGAACTGGGCCTGCTTGCGGAGGATATCCGCAGCACCGCGGCCGCGCTGGAGTCCTATGTGTCGGAGATCCGGCGGGGGATGGCCGCGCTGGGGGCGGGGCATTTGAATTACCGCCGCCAGGTGGAGTTTAAAGGCGATTTTGTGGCCATGGGCAATGCTCTGGACGAGATCAGCTGTCTGCTGCGGGAGTCCATTCAGCAGATCAGCGTCAGCGCCACCCAGGTATCGGGGGGCGCCGCCCAAGTGTCCACCGGGGCGCAGACCCTGGCCCAGGGCGCTTCGGAGCAGGCGGGTTCCATCCAGGAGCTGGCGGCCAGGATCAATGAGATCGCGGACGGCGTTCAGCACAACGCTGACAGCGCGGTACTCTCCAGCCAGGTGGCCGGCCAGGTGGGCGACAGCCTGAGGGAGTGCAGCAAGCAGATGGAGGAGGCGCTGGAGGCCATCCGCGCCATCCGCCGCAACTCCGATGAGATCAACAGCATCGTGTCGGAGATCGAGGATATCGCCTTTCGGACCAATATCCTGTCCCTCAACGCCTCGGTGGAGGCGGCCAGGGCCGGGGAGGCGGGCCGCGGGTTCGCCGTGGTGGCCAGCGAGGTCAGACGCCTTGCGGCGAAAGCCTCAGACGCCGCGAAGATGACGGCGGGGCTGGTTGAGAAGAATTCCGCTGCGGTGGATTTAGGGCTGGAGGCGGTGGATGCCACGGCCAACACCCTGGGCGGTTCCGTGGAGAGCGCGGGGCAGGTGATCGGGATGATGACGAAGATTTCCGGTCTCTCCGTGCAGCAGGCGGAGTCGATCAACCAGATCCGCAGGAGCGTGGAGGCGATCTCCGAGATCGTTCAGGGGAATTCCGCCACGTCCGAGGAGAGCGCCGCCGCCAGCGAGGAGCTGTCGGCCCAGGCGGGAATATTAAGGGAATTAGTAGAAAAATTTGAAATATAGCGGTCAAAAACCTGGCCGCACTGCGCGTCGGCAGGAGATTAACGGAGGTTTTGATGATGGAAGCAAATGACAATCGGATTGTTCTGGTGGTGGATGACAGCATGCTGATCTGCAAGCAGATTATATCCGCGCTGAAGGACCGGGGCCCCCTGGTTTATGAAGCCCATAACGGTGATGAGGCATTGGAGATGGTGAGGCAGTACCAGCCGGACCTGATTCTTCTGGATGTGGTTCTCCCGGACACGGACGGCTACGAGCTGTTCAACAAGCTCAAGGCGGCGGGACAGGAGAATGCGGTGATTATTTTCCTCACCTCCAAGGATACGGATGAGGATGTGATGCGGGGATTCTCCATGGGAGCGGGCGATTACATCAAAAAGCCCTTCGGCAAGGCGGAGCTGCAGTCCCGCGTAGCTGCGCACCTCAAGGCCAAGGAGATGAAGGATGAGCTGAAGCGCCAGAACAAGGAGCTGCGCTCCGACATGGAGAAGCTCAATTACATGGCTTTTCGGGACGGCCTGACCGGGCTGTACAACCGGCGCTACGTGGTGGGCGATCTTCTGGAGGATATACGGGGATTCCAGCAGGGCGAGCAGACCTGCAATGTGATGATTCTGGCGGATATCGACGATTTCAAAAAGGTCAACGATACCTACGGACACGAGGCGGGGGACCGGGCGCTGGTCTGCATCGCCCACATTCTGGAAGGCCATTGCCGCAAGCACAAGGTGGTGCGCTGGGGCGGTGAGGAATTCCTGATCGTGCTGTTGAACGTGACGAGGAACGAGGCGTTTGAAATCAGTGAACAGATCCGGCGGGAGGTGCAGAATTTCCCGATTTTCTACAATGGAATTGAGTTCCGCTGCACCCTCACCCTGGGCTTACACGCCTACCAGGATCAGGAGGGAATCGAGGAGAGCATAGATCGCGCGGACAAAGCGCTTTACCGGGGAAAACGAAGCGGCAAGAACCGCAGCGTCTGGTATGAGAATATGATGGGCTGATAGGGGAAGCATATGGGGTATTTTGACGCGGATGCGCAGGAGATGCTGGATGTGTACCTGCTGGAGACACACCAGCTGATCGGCCAGTTGGCCGACGTGCTCCTGGAAACAGAAAAAAACGGCGTTTTTACCGGGGATGATATCCACAACATTTTCCGGGTGATGCATACAATTAAAAGCTCATCAGCGATGATGGGATTAAGCGGCCTGTCCTCCCTGGCTCACAAGCTGGAGGACTTGTTTGCGTTTTACCGGGAGATGGGGGGACGGATCGACCAGGCGGAGGCAGCGCTGTTTGATCTGTTGTTCGCGGCTTCGGATTTCGTGGAGCAGGAGCTGGAGGTCATGACCCGCCAGGACTACCGGCCCGCGGATACACAGGTGCTGGAAGCCAGGGCCACGGAGTATCTGGAGCGCATCCGGAGCGCGTCCGCCGTAGACGGCGCGCCGGGCAGCAAAGAGACGGAGGAAAACCCGGAGGCGGAGGGGGATAAAGCGCGCAGCGAGGCGCCGGTGCCCGGAGAGCTTATGAACCGGGGCGGCACTGTGGTGCGTCTGCGCCTGGAGCCGGAGTGCCGGATGGAGAATGTCCGCGTATTCATGCTGGTGAGGCAGATTTCGGGCCTGTGCGGCCAGGTGGAGACGTTTCCCAGAGACATTGAGCGGTCCGAGGCGACGGTGGATTACATCAAGGAAAACGGCGCCTTTATCCGTTTTGAGACGGACAAGCGGGACGAGGTGCTGGAAACGTTAAAGAACGGCCTGTTTGTGGAGAGCTGCAAGGTGGAGTGGGAAGCGCCTTTGCCGGAAGCGGAGAAAAAGGCGGAGATTCCGGCTGCGGAAAGCGGCAGGGAGGCGGAGTTCCTCAGCGTGCGCACGGAGCGGCTGGACCAGCTGCAGAGCCTGGCCGGAGAGATGATGATACAGATGCTGTTGCTGGATGAGGCGTTGGATCAGAGCGGACTTCTGGAGGTCAAGGAGGGCATCGCCCACCAGATCAACCGGCTGGTGACCCAGGTGGAGCGCACGGTTATGGCGATCCGCATGGTTCCGGTGGAGCGGATTGTGCCCAAGCTGCGGCGTATTCTGAGAGATATTTGCAGGGACCAGAAAAAAGAGGTGGAGCTGGTGGTGAACTGCGGGGATATCGAGGCGGACACCGGCGTGGTGGACATTATCTCTGAAGCCATGATGCATATGCTGCGCAACGCGGTGGACCACGGCATCGAAGCGCCGGAGGAGCGGGCCGCGGCGGGAAAGGACCGGAAGGGCAAGATCACTTTCACCGTGGAGAGTACGGTGGGAGAGCTGATCGTTTCCCTGGAGGACGACGGCTGCGGCATCGATATAGAGCGCGTGCGGGAGCAGGCGCGGGCCAAGGGCCTGTTCGTGCGGCCGGAGGAGACTTACGACCGGCAGGAGGTGATCAGCATGATCCTCTGCCCGGGTTTTACCACCAGCGACGCGGTGACGGAATACTCCGGCCGCGGCGTGGGATTGGACGTGGTGAAAAATATTCTGGAGGGCGTGGGCGGCAACCTGTACATTCAGAGCGAGCGCGGTAACGGGACCTGTTTCACCCTGACCATGCCCCTGACCCTGGCGAACATGGAATGCGTCCGCTTCAAGGTGGGCGATTACCGGATGTCCGTGCCGGCCCGGCAGGTTTTCCAGTTTCTGGATTATGACGCGAGCCGGGATTCGGTGCGTTTGATGGGGGAGCGGGAGTACATTCTGTACGAGAACCGCATGGTGCCGTTTATCGATCTGCGCAAGCTGTATTGCCTGGGCGGCGAGGCTCCGGAGAACTCCATCGTCATCTACGTGCAGGGGAAAAACCGGGAAGGCTGTATTCTGGCCGACTCCCTTTACGAGCAGAAGCGCATCGTGATCAAGCAGCTTCCCGCCCTGTTCGGCATCGATTTCCGGCGGAATACCGGAGTCAGCGGGTGCAGCATCATGGGAGACGGAAAGATCTGCGCCGCCCTGGATGTAGAGATTCTGATCAGCCGGTACGAGAAGGAGGGCGCGTATGCAAGCAGACTATGAGCGGGAACTTCTGGGATTTACGGGCAGGGAGCGGAATTACGCGGTTGAGCTTTCCTATGTGGAGGAAATCTGCTTTGACATCAAGATCTCCAAGATTCCCTGCCTGCCCCACTACTTTATCGGGATGTTCCACTACCGCGGCGCCATTCTTCCCGTGGCGCAGCTGGAGGAGCAGAGCAAAGACGAACAAAAACGCCAGGTTCTTCTGGTGCTCAGTTGCAACGGATACCGGCTGGGAGTGGTGATCCCCGGCGATCCCTACGTGATCTCATTTGAAGAGCTGAAACGGATCGAACATCCGGAACAGCCGGAATTCGAAGGCGTATGGAAGGTGCAGGAGATTCTGAGAGCCGGGCGCGGGCTGACGTTTTTGCTGGACGTGGAGAAAACGGTGGAGGCAATGGTGATCTACAAATAAGGCTGCAGACAGGAGATGGAGAGTTATTTTGCGACAGACAGGCTCAGACATGATCGATGGAGGGATATTCCGCTCCATCTTGTTCTTTTCAATCCCACTGCTGATTGGAAACTTTTTCCAACAGCTGTACAATACGGTGGATTCCTATGTGGTGGGAAACTTTGTGAACACCAACGCCCTGGCGGCGGTGGGGGCGTCCACACCGGTGATCAACATGCTGGTGGGGTTCTTTATGGGACTGTCCACCGGCGCAGGGGTCGTGATCTCGCAGTTTTACGGGGCGCGGCGCACCGGCGATATGCAGAGGGCGGTGCACAGCTCCCTGGCGCTCACCGGAGTTTTGAGCATCGGATTTACGCTGGCCGGCATGTTGTTTACCGGGCCTCTTCTGAGGGGGATCGGGGTGCCGGCGGAGGTTCTGCCGCACTCATCCCTGTATCTGATGATCTATTTCGGCGGCATCACATTTTCTCTCTTTTACAATATGGGGGCCGGGATTCTGCGGGCGGTGGGCGATTCCACTCATCCGCTGATCTATCTGGCCGTGGCCAGCATTGTGAACATCATTCTGGATTTCCTGTTTGTCTGCGGCTTCCACATGGGCATCGCGGGGGTGGCCATCGCCACCATCATCGCCCAGGCGGTCAGCTCGGCCATGGTCATGGCCAAACTCATGCGCTCTCAGGAGGAATACCGGGTGGAGCTGCGCAAAATACGCTTCAACCGCAAGATGACCCTGCGCATCGTTTCCATCGGGTTTCCGGCCGCGCTGCAGCAGAGCATCACATCCTTCTCCAACGTGATTGTACAGTCCTACATCAACCGGTTCGGGGCGGCCGCCATCGCAGGGTATTCCACCACCCTGAGAATCGACGGATTTCTTCAGCTGCCGCTGCAGAGCTTTAACATGGCCATCACAACATTTGTGGGCCAGAATATCGGAGCCCGCCAGTACAAGCGGGTGAAGAAGGGGATCCGGGCCGCCTGGCTGATGAGCTCCGCGATCATTCTGGTGGGAGCGGTCTGCATGTTCTTCGGCGCGGGCTTTATGGTCAGAATTTTCACCAAGGACGCCCAGGTGATCGCCAACGGCACCGCCATGCTGCGCATTTTCTCAGCCGCCTACATCGTGCTGCCGGTGGTCCAGATTCTCAACGGGGCCCTGCGCGGCGCGGGCCTCTCCAAGGTGCCCATGTTCTTCATGCTGGGCTGCTTTGTGGTGCTGCGCCAGATCTACCTGGCCATCGCGGTGCCCAGAACCAACGACCTGCTGGTGGTGATCGCCGGCTGGCCGCTGACCTGGGTGGTGTGCGCCATTGGGATGTTCTGTTATTATAAGAAAGCGAACTGGCTTCCGAAGGAAGCGGAGTAGCGAAAAAGGCATAATCTGCAAGTCAGAAGGATTTGCGGGTTATGCCTTTTTGGACGTAAGCCGGGGTGGAGGGACAGCCTAAAAATTGCGGCGTTTACCGGAGTTTTGGGCGTGCGTTATCCCTGGCCGGAGACCTCGTCCCTGTAAGCCTGAATGGAATCCCAGACTCCGTCTAAGGCCGCGATTGTCTTGCAGTAGAGTTCATATTTCCGGTCGTAGACAACCGAGCGGGCCTTGTCCGGCATTGCGGTCCGGGATATGTGGCACATGGCCCGGGCTGCGGATTTTACGTCGGGATAATCCCCGCAGGCCGCTGCGCCCAACACTGCGCAGCCCAGGGCGCCGGTCTCTCCGGCAGCGACGCTCTCCACCGGCAGCTTCATCACGTCCGCGAACATCTGCGTCCAGACGGGGGAACGGGCCGCGCCGCCGGCCAGGCGGATGGACACGGGAGGCTCCTGCCTGGTTTTGAGGAGCTTTTCCAAATGCCAGCGGTGGGAGAAAGCCACCCCCTCGTAAACGCTCCGCAGCAGATGGTTTCTGGTGTGGGAGTGATCGATCCCCACAAAGCTGCCGCAGGCGTTGGGATGCACGTTGCTGCCCATGAGGAAGGGGAGGTACACGGGACAGAATTCATGGACCGGAATTTCCTCCACCCAGCGGTTCATGGTCTCGTAGAGGCTGAGACCCGTTTTGGCGCACGCTTGGCGCAGCTCCGGGAGCAGATTTTTTATGAACCACTCATTGTTGCCTGCGGAAGTGGGACTGCATTCTTCCACAAGGTAGTATCCCGGCAGGCAGAACAGGGAATTCATCAGCACGCTGCCGTCGGTGATCGGCGCGGTTCCAATATACTCATTGATGCTCCAGGTTCCCGCGATCATACAGAGTCGTCCGGGATCGGTGAGACCCACGCCCAGCGCGCAGGCATCGATGTCAAAAGCGCCGCCAGCCACAGGCGTTCCCTCGGAAAGCCCGGTTTTTTCCGCGGCCTCTTTCGTGATATAGCCGCAGATATCCGTGGAATTGCGTAGCGGCGGCAGCTTGTCCGCGCATTGGGAAAGTCCGAACAGGGCCAGCAGTTCTCCGTCGTACTCTCCGGTGTGCAGATTCATCAGATTACAGCCGGAGTAGTCCGTGCGCTCCGCAAATGCCTCCCCAGTGAGGCGGAAACGCACGTAGTCCTTGCAGGCGAAGATCCAGAGGGTATTTTCCAGGACTTCCGGCTCGTGTTCCCTGAGCCAGGCCAGCAGGGAAACCGGCTGGCTGCTGAGAATGTGCTGGCAGGAACGCTGGAAAACCGATTGTGCCGTGCCGTCCCGTTCCCATTCCAGAGGGTAGCGCCAGGCGCGGTTGTCCGTGGAAATGATGCCGTTTCGGGCAGGGCGGCCGTCTGTTCCCCACAAATACAGGCCTTTGCCGTGGCCGCAGACCGAGGCGCAGCGAATGTCCGTTCCGGACAGTCCGGCCTTTTCCAGGGCCTCACGGATCACCCGGCAGTTGGCCTCCCACATCTCATCCATATCCCGCTCCGTGAAACCGGGCCTGGGAATCAACATGGCGGTGTCCATCCCCGCCGAGGCGATTTCCAGGCCGTTTTCATCGAAAATGGCGGCTTTGGTGGAAGTGCCGCCGTTGTCCAGTCCCAGATAATATTTCATGATTCGTCCTTTCCGCATCGTGATGGGCTGCCTGTGCGGCCCGGCGTCTCCGCTCACGATCCATTGTCACCAGCCGGTTGGATCACCATAAGGGGTACGTTTCCCGGATGATACCCTGTTAAAAGCGGCCTGGGTGATGATAAGTGATACGTTTTTTGATTATATTATGTCACCAGCGGTCTGGCTGATGATAAGTGATACGTTTCCATATTATATCAAAAATGATTATATCAAAAACGCGGGAGGTTGTATAGTGGGCCGCTTCCGGCGGTCCGCCGCCGGTACCGGATCGGAATGTAATAAAAATTGCCAAAGCGGGCCTAAGTTTATATTGATCCGGTTCTGATTTCATTGTATCCTGTTAGGTAGATAACAGGCGGTGATGGAAAATATGGCGCTTGTGAGAAAGGCAGAGGAATGAAGGATGGAACCAGGTGATAAAATCGCTATTGTAGGCTGTTCAAACGGCCGTCCGCCGGAGAGTCGGGAGGCGATCCGGCAGTTGAAAAACGTGCTGGAGGAGATGGGGCTGCGTCCGGTGTTTGGCGAGTACCTATACGCGGGGCGGTCTGTGGTCAGCGGCACCGGAGCGCAGCGGGCGGGCGCGCTGATGGACTTTTACCGGGACCCGGAGATCAAAGCGATCTTTGACATTTCCGGAGGGGATGTGGCAAATGAGATCCTGCCGTACCTGGACTTTGAAATCATCGCACGGAGCGGAAAGCAGTTCTGGGGCTACAGCGATTTAACGGTGATTCTCAACGCCATCTACGCCAAAACCGGGAACCCCTCTGTGCTGTATCAGATCCGGAACCTGGTCCGCGGCCAGGGGCGCTCCCGATGCGGAGAGTTTGCCAAGGCCGTTCTGGGACAGGAGCAGACGTTTTTTGAACTTCCATGCACCTTTGTCCGGGGAAGCCGGATGGAAGGCGTGGTTGTGGGCGGAAATATCCGCTGCTTCCTGAAGCTGGCGGGAACGGAATTTTTCCCGGAGCTGGAGGGCCGGATTTTGCTGCTGGAGGCGTTTAAAGGCGACGAGGCGCAGATTCGGACCTATCTCTGCCATCTGAAGCTGCTCGGGGCCTTTGACCGGGTTTCCGGCATTCTGCTCGGAACATTCACGAAAATGGAGGAGGCAGGGCGTCTGCCGGATCTGCTGGCCATGGTGAGCGAATACGTCGGGGATCTGCCGGTGGCCAGGACGGACCTGATTGGCCACGGCGCGGACGCACGGGGGATTGTGATCGGGGAGTACCGCGTGTTTGAAGCATAGCCGCGGTAATCGCCTGTAGGCTGCGCCAGCGGCCCATTACATTCAGCAATCGCCCCCAGGCTGCGCCAGCGGCCCATTACATGCAATAAAACCTCCGGCCCGGAGAGAATTCTCTTTGGGCCGGAGGTCTTTTTGGTTTTCTTTTGCGCGCCGGACTGCAGGCAGGGCCCGCGTTCTACCGACTACCGCGAATAATGCTTCTCGATCAGGGCGATTCCCTGGTATAGTACCACGGACATGAGGCAGAGGACCACGATGGCGGTGACGACCATGGTCATGGCAAATACCTGGCTTCCATACGTGATCAAATATCCCAGCCCCGCTCTTGCGGAGAGGAATTCTCCGATGATCACGCCTACCAGGCACAGGCCGATGTTCACCTTCATGTTGCTGATGATGAGCGGCAGGGAGCCGGGCAGGAGGACTTTTAAGAGCACATCCCTGCGGCTTCCGCCCAGGGAATAGATCAGCTTCACCTGCTCCCCGTCCATTTGGGAGAAGCCGGTGTGCAGGGTTAAGATGGAGCCGAACAGGGCCACGGAGATGGCCGCCACGATGATCGTGCGCATGTTGTTGCCCAGCCACACGATGAGCAGGGGAGCCAGGGCGGACTTGGGCAGGCTGTTGAGCATGACCAGGAAGGGTTCCAGGATCTCGGACAGGCTGCGGCTGCACCAGAGCATCAGGGCCACGGCCAGGCCGACCGCCACTACGAGGGCGAAGCTGACCACGGTTTCAAGCAGCGTCACGCCGGTGTGGAGAAACAGGCTTCCGTCCGCCGCCATGCCGAGCAGACATTTGGCGATCATGGAGGGGCTGCTGAAGATAAAGCTGTTGATCCAGCCGAAGTCCGCGGCCAGCTCCCAGAGCGCTAACAGCAGTACCAGCAGCATGAAGCGGACGATGACCACCTGCCTGCGGTGGCGGATTTCTTTTGCAATAAATTCCTGTTGGGCCAGAGAAGGGCGCAATTCAGTCATTTTCTTTCAGCTCCTTCCATACCAGATTAAAATAGTTGGAAAATTCCGGGCAGTTCCGCCGGTCCAGCGGGCTGGTGCAGCCGCTGTCAAAGGTGATCGGCAGGATTGCCTTCACCTTGCCTGGCCGGGAGGACAGAACCACGATGCGGTCCGCCACGGAAATGGCCTCGGACAGGTCATGGGTCACCAGGATGGCGGTTTTGTGGGCTCTGCGGATGATGGAGCTGATATCGTCGCAGACCGACAACCGGGTCTGGTAGTCCAGGGCGGAAAACGGTTCGTCCAGGAGCAGAAGCTCCGGTTTTAAGGCCAGCGTCCGGATCAGGGCGGCTCTCTGGCGCATGCCGCCGGACAGCTCCGAGGGGTAGGCATTTTCGAAACCGCCCAATCCGTAGGTATTGATCATTGCCTGAAGTTCATGCTTGGCAGGTTCGTCCAATCGCTTTTGAATTTCAAGGCCCAGTGATACGTTGGAAAATATGGTGCGCCATTCGAACAGGTGGTCCTTCTGAAGCATGTAGCCGATGGCGGAGGCGTCCCGGGTCAGGGGTTTTCCGTCCAGAAGAATGGCCCCTGAGTCAGGCGTGGTGAGCCCGCACAGCATAGTCAGCAGCGTGGACTTTCCACAGCCCGAAGGTCCCACAATGGCCAGGAACTCACCGGTGTCTACGGTGAAGGATATATCAGAAAGGGCCAGCGTCTCACCATCTAACGAGTGATAAGAATAGCTGACCCCGCTCACTTCCAGTTTGGGAATCATAGGGGAAGCTCCTTTCAGATAAGAAATCATTTGCTTGATTTATTATATGACAGGGGATTTGAACCGTTCCACGGCGGCAGGCCCTGTGAAGCTTTTTTAGCGCATGGGGAAGGGAGCCCATTTGACAGCGACAATCGCCCGCAGGCCGCGCTAACGGCCCATTGCATTCAAAAAAACAGGGACAGATTCCGGGATCTGTCCCTGTTGTAAGTGGTGCGCCCGGCGGCGCACGTTTCTAACCGGTGCAAGTCCGGAATCCGCCCGG
>NZ_CABJCG010000011.1 GCF_902364025.1 Enterocloster lavalensis | reverse complement strand
AGTCGATTTTAAATGGATTTTTGCTCGTATCTGTGAAGGTACTGAACAGATACCTATCTATTAATATTCATCAATTCGGGAGAAGAAAAACTATGACAGGTGAAGAGAAACTTCGGAAGTTTACGGAAGAACAATACAAGAAGCAGGTGACGAAAGTCAACGACCGTGTTTACCATTTTCTGGGATGGGGACACAGCAACGCCACCGCCATTATCGGGGAAACCTCGGTGATTCTGGTGGATACGCTGGATTCCGACGAGCGGGCAAAGCGCCTGAGGGCGGAGCTTGCGACAATCACGGACAAACCGGTGCGGACCATTATTTACACCCATTCCCACCCGGACCACCGGGGCGGCGCAGGGGCGTTTCGGGACACGGTTGAGGAAATCATCGCGTTCAAAGCCCGGACCGAGCCGTTGGACGGCTACGGGCGCATCGCGGCGGCTCTGAATCGAAGAGGGGGATTCCAGTTCGGCTACGAGCTGACCGATGAGGAGAACATTTCCCAGGGAATCGGACCAAGGGAGGGGAAGGCTGTGGGCGACGGCGTCTATGATTTCATGCCGCCCACCACGGTTTATGACGTGGATACCACGACCCGCACCATCGATGGCGTGACCATGGAGCTGACCGCGGCCCCGGGCGAGACGGACGACCAGCTGTTTGTCTGGCTGGCGGAGGACAAGGTGATGATCAGCGGGGACAATTACTACGGCTGCTGGCCCAACCTGTACGCCATCCGCGGCACCCAGTACCGGGATATCGCCCAGTGGATCAAAACTCTGGAGAAGATTCTGTCCTACCCGGCCGAAGCCCTCCTGCCCGGGCACACGGCGCCGTTAATGGGCCGCGGCAGGATTCAGGAGGTGGTCGGGAATTTTAAAAATGCTATCGCCTCGGTGTTTGAACAGACTTTGGACTGCCTGGGCCGCGGTCTGACGCTGGCGGAAACGGTGGAGTCGGTGCGTTTGCCGGAAGAACTGCGGGACAAGGAGTATCTGGGCGAATATTACGGCACGGTGGAATGGTCGGTGAAAGGCATCTACAACGGCTATGTGGGCTGGTTCGACGGGGATGCGGCCCACCTTATGCCCTGTCCCAGGCGGGAGTTTTCTACGGCCGTGCTGGAACTGGCCGGAGGCCCGGATGCTGTGCTTGCGAAAGCCCAGTCCTGTCTTGAGAAGGGAGAGAGCCAGCTGGCGCTGGAGCTCTTGGAACTGCTGGACGGGGAAGCGCAGAGCGGGCAGATGAAAGAAGTAAAGCGCAGGGCGCTGCTGGCACGCGCGGCGCAAATGACCTCGGCCAACGCCCGCCACTATTACATTTGCAGCGCAAACGAGATTTAGACCGCGGAAAGGAGCTGAAGCATGGACAAATACCGTGAATATCTGCCGCAGTCCTGGCTGGCGTTCATCGACCGGGACCCGGTGCTGGCGGCGGCGTTTTCCGCGCACATATACGCCTGCGACTCCGAGCCGGTGGCTCCCTTTCTGTTCCAGGATCTGCGGGGAGGGGAAATGGAGCGGCTGCGCCCGATTTTTGCCCTGTACGGCCAGCCGGGCCTGAATCTGCTCCGGCAGCTGCAGGAGATCGACACCCGAACCAGAGATACGGCTCAGACCATCATCTCCGGCGGTCAGACCGCCTATGCCGGTTACTTTTTCACCCGCCCGGAGATTGACGTTCAGGCGGCCCGGGAGGCGGCGAAGGACTATATCCGGGCAGTGAACCGGATTTTTGAGGAGGAGCTTGGGAAACCGCAGCTTTTGGATGGAGACGCTGAGATCGAATTTCCCACCGGCGGGGAGGCTGCGGCCATCGAGGAGGAACTGCGCCAGACCTGGATCCACGGCGCGGACATACCGGAGCTGGACGTCCGGGAGGGACTGGGAGACTGGTTTATGGATCTGGAATATCAGGAGAACCTGGAGGAGCTGGCCGAACTATTGTCCGAGCCGCTCTACCACATCAGCAACGATTATTTTCTCTCCTACTATCTCCAGTGGCCTCTGTTAAACGGCGCGCCGGAAGATAACCCCTTTCTGCCCCACTACCGCCTTTGGTGCATGGGCCTTAGCGCCCGGTTCCCGGCCAGGGACCGCGTCGTTCTGCTGCGGTAAGCAGTCAATAAAATAATGAAATCATAATCGAGAGGATATCCCGGGCTGCGGGCATGCGGCAGGGATATCCTTTTTAATGCAACGGGCTGCATCCGGGAATACTTCTGATAGTGCGGCCCCGGCCATTTTGTGGTAGAATGGACGGGTAACGACAAAATGTAACACTTCAGGACATCCGATGGAAAAACGGGCTAGAAAGCTGCTTACAAGCGAGCGTGGCGCCCCTTTTTTCGCCAATTTTCCCGCTGTCCTGAACTGTTACGATAAAATTTAGAAATTCTTTTGTTTTTTCTGCCGAAGGACTTTGGAATTGGCTGATAGGATAATGAATGTAAACAGGAGGGAATGAGCATGGGAGCGGACCGGATTTTACTGGTTGAAGATGACAAAGAAATCAGAGAGGGAGTGGAGATCTTTTTGAGGAGCCAGGGCTATCAGGTGTTTCAGGCCGCGGACGGTCTGGAGGGCCTTAAGCTTCTGGAGCAGGAGGAAGTACAGTTGGCTATTGTGGATGTGATGATGCCGCGGATGGATGGGATCACCATGGTGGTGAAGCTGCGGGAAATGTACGATTTCCCGGTGATTTTCCTCTCCGCCAAGTCGGAGGAAGTGGATAAGATTCTGGGGCTGAACATGGGAGCGGACGATTACATTACCAAACCGTTCACGCCTATGGAGCTTTTGGCCAGGGTGAATTCCCAGCTGCGCCGCTACAGGAGATTTATGGAACGCCTGAACCGCCAGCAGCCGGAAAACTCCAAGATCCACCGCCTGGGAGGTCTGGAAATCAACGAGGACACCGTGGAGGTGACGGTGGACGATAAGCCGGTAAAGCTGACGCCCATCGAGTACAAGATTCTTCTGCTGTTGGTGCAGAATCCCGGCCGGGTATTCCCGGCGGATGAAATCTATGAGCGGGTTTGGAACGAGCGTGCCATCAACACGGACACCGTGATGGTGCACATCCGCAACATCCGCGAAAAGATCGAAGTGAACCCGAAGGAACCAAAATATGTAAAGGTGGTGTGGGGAGTTGGATACAAAATCGAAAAGCAGGCATAGCCTGGGAATTATTATCATTATGATAGTGGTGCTGCTGACATCAGCGGCAACCGTGGGCCTCTATCCCTATCTGGTGGAGCGGGCCTTTGAGTATAAAGAGCGGTATGAGGCCCAGCGCAAGGATAATTACATCAACAACGTGTCGAACGACCTGGCGCTTCAGATGATGAACAGCTGCTACCAGGCGTGGAGAGAGCAGGTGCAGGAGGAGGAAGGACGGCTTTTGACCCCTTCCCAGGTATTCCTGCCGGAGCTGGAAGGAAAGCTGCGGGAGGCGCAGAAGGAGCAGGACATACTCCAGGACGCCAACGGAGATGAAGCGGCCGTGGTGGAGAGGGATTCCCAGTACGATGCGGGTTTTTACGCTTCACTGATGGAGACGATGGACAGCGCGGGCGACGAGTGGCGGGGCTATTCCCAGATTTACACCGGCCGCCTGAAATACAGGATGATGGATGAGAACGGCAATCTGCTGCGCAGCAACGTCAGCAATCCCGACCTGGAATTCGGCGGAACCAAAGGGGATGAAATGCTGATCAATATTCATTTCACGTCCTCCGGAGCGCTGAAGGTGGATTCCATGGATCAGGTCGGAGATCAGGACCGCATGCGGCAGGCCCTGGCGCAGTATGAGTTCTACGACCCAATCGCGAACCGTCTGGGCGCGGATTACCGCTACAGCGGCGTAGAGTTTTCAGGCCCTAAGAATGTAAAATTTGAATTTAAATGCAGTCCCACCGAATTCTCCGGAAACCGGATCCGGGAAGCCGATCCGATGCTGGGGCCGTACGACTTAAACTACGACGGATCGCTTTATATGGTGGAAATTGCCATGTGCGGCGTGCTGTTCATGCTGGCTATGGTGCTGCCGGCCTTTAAATCCTTACAGATCGGGCGGAGCGCCCTGTGCCGGGTGAATTTTGAACCGGTTATTATGTTGGGAACCCTTTGGCTGGTGATGCTGGGAGACGGAAGCCTGCCGGGAGCGCTGATCGCCCTCACCCACAACGGAAACCTGCAGCGGGAGCTGGAGCGGACCCACATGGCCGTACCCGCAGCAAGCGTGCTGGTTCTGGTGATCAACATTCTCTTCTGGATTGTGGTTTACGGCATGTTCTACTGGGGAATCACCTGCCTGCGGGCGGTATTTTCCCTGGGACTGTGGCGCTATATCAAAGAGCGCACATGGATTGGGCGGTTCTGCTGCTTTGTGAAGCGCTGGGTGTGCCGCTGCCTGAACCCCTTCAATGAGACCGACTGGCACTCCAATTCCAGCAAAGCCATTGGCAAGGCGGTGATCGCCAACTTTATTATACTGACCTTGATATCCTGCCTGTGGTTCTTCGGGATCGTGGCGCTGGTGATCTACTCTCTGGTGTTGTTCTTCCTGATCCGCAGATACTGGGATGAGATGGAAGGAAAATACAACCGGCTGCTGGAAATGATCAATCAGATGGCCAAGGGCGATCTGGATGTGGATGTTCCGGAAGATCTGGGACTGTTCAATCCCTTAAAGGAGCAGTTGACCCGCGTCCGCCAGGGCTTTAAGAAGGCCGTGGAGCAGGAGGTGAAGAGCGAGCGCACCAAAACCGAGCTGATCACCAACGTGTCCCATGACTTGAAAACCCCGCTGACGGCCATTATCACCTATGTGAATCTGTTAAAGCAGCCGGGCCTCACCGAGGGGGAGCGGACCAGTTACATTCAGGTGCTTGACCAGAAGTCCATGCGTCTGAAGGTGCTGATCGAGGATTTGTTCGAGGTCAGCAAGGCCACCAGCGGCGCGGTCACCATGAACCGTGGCCCGGTGGACATTGTCAGCCTGATCAAGCAGGTGCGGCTGGAGCTGTCCGACCGGATGGAGGCCAGCGGCGTGGAATTCCGCTGGGCGCTGCCGGAGGAGAAGATCATTCTTTATCTGGACAGCCAGAGAACCTACCGGATTTTTGAAAACCTGCTGGTGAACATTACCAAATACGCCATGGCGGGTACCAGGGCCTACATCAGTCTGGACGAGGACGAGAGCGGAACAGTGACCATTATACTTCGCAACATCTCCGCCAAAGAATTGAATGTATCCCCCGAGGAGCTGACCGAGCGCTTTGTCCGCGGAGACGCCTCCCGCAACACCGAGGGCTCCGGCCTGGGCCTGGCCATTGCCAGAAGCTTTACGGAGCTCCAGGACGGAACCATGGAAGTGTCCGTGGAGGGAGACCTGTTCCGGGTGCTGATCCGTTTCAAGCGTATGGAGGAGAAGCCGGATGGCGCGGAGCGCGGAAATGATGGAAATGACGGAAATAACGGAAATGACGGCGGCGATTGGAACGGTGGCGGAAACGGCAGCGACGGTTCCGGCAGCGACGAGATCGAGCGGGGAGCGCGCGGCTTTCGCGGCGGCCTCCGGGGAATCGTCCGGCGCAAAGCCGGGGAGGCGACCGGCAAGATGGGCCGGGAATTCTCCAAAGCCTCAAAGCGCAGAGCGGCCCACGAGCGGACCAAAGCCAGGGAGGAGGAGCTGAAACGGGAAACCGCCCGGGCAAAAGAAGCCGCGAAACAGCGGGAACAGGCCCAGACCAAAGACCCGGAACCGGAAGCGGAATGGGATTTCGGGCAGGATGAGGCATGGAGCGCGGTTTTGGATGATGGGAAGGAACAGGAGACGCCGTGATGAACCGGGGTCCCGGAAATAAGATCGTATAAAACGTAAAAAATGTTAAAGGCGTACGCCGCCCCGGAACCGGATTGAGGTTGTGGGGCGGCGTTTCATCTTTTACTTGAAAAAGGGAATCCTGAACGATATACTGAAAGAAACACGCCCCCTGGTGGGGCGGCAGAGGGAGGCAGTTTAAGATGGAAGGCGATATGGAAAGACGCAGAAAACAGATTGTTGAACTGATCAACGAGAAAGGACAGGTCGGATTTGCCCAGTTGGTCAAGAGCTTTCCCGACGTCTCGGAGATGACGCTGCGCAACGATCTGAAATTCCTGGATGCCAACCGGCAGATTATCCGCATTCACGGCGGCGCGCGCTCTCTGGACACGGTGATCGACATCGACGACCCGCTGCACAAGCGCATTTCCAAAAACAACGAAAAGAAGCAGGAGATTGCCAAAAAGGCCGTGCGTCTGATCCATCCCCGGGGCGCAATTTTTCTTGATTCCGGTTCCACCATGATCGAACTGGCCAAGATTTTTCCCGATGAGCGGTGCAAGATTTTTACCGTGGGGGTCCCCTGCACCATGGAGCTGGCGCGGTTAAAGAGCGTGGACGTCCACGTTTTCGGCGGACGCTTAAAGCGCGAGAGCCTGAGCATCAGCGGGGTGAAAACGCTTCAGGAGATCGAAAACGTCAATTTCAACCTGGCGATTATCGGCGTCACCGGCTATTGCCGCGGCAAGGGCTTTTGCTGTTCCTCCGAGGAGCGCTGCGAAATTAACCGGGCGGTCATGAGGCGGGCGGAGAAGGTGATGGTTTTGATGGACTCCCAGAAAGTGGGAAAGTCTGACACTTACATCCTGGCGGAGTCCCAGGACATTGATATATTGATTTCCGATCACGATTTGGATCGGGAGATACAGGAGGATCTGGAACAAAAGGGCGTGGAGGTCTATTAGAAGGACAGGCCCGTTTAGAACGGAATCTGCCCCCGGGCGAGCTTTAACCGGCTTGCCCGGGGATTTTTTTGTTAAATGCGCGCTCCGGCTGTTTCGTCAGTGTTTGACAGTTTGTGGAAAAAATGACGAATAAAACGCAATAAGAGACAAAAAAATATAAAAATTGACCTATAAAGTATTGAAAATATAAAAATAGATGTTATAATAACAATATAAATTCACTATAAATTGTTGAATCAAAAGTCTTGCTGGTGAATTTAACACAAAACATATTGTGATTTTTGCACAAAAGCAAAAAAGGAGGAGCATGTATGAAACGACGGAATCGATGGGTATTAAGCATGGTATTGGTGTGCGCGTTGATCATGAGCGCATGTTCAGGGGGCGGCGGGGGAACGCAGACCCAGAAGGCGGACGAGCCGCAGTCGGCAGACACTGCGGCGGCCCCGGCGGAAGTAACGGCTGCGGAGGGAAATGATGTGTACGAGGTGACGGAGCCGGTCACCATCGAGTTCTGGCACACGTTAGAGGAGATGTACCGGGATGATTTTAATCAGCTGGTGGATGAATTTGAGAATGAGAACCCCAATATCACGGTAAACGTGTCTTATCAGGGAAGAGTGGGGGAGATTCTGGAGAAGATCCTGGCGGCCAACATTGCGGGCGACGGGCTGCCGGATGTATTTCCCATCCACTCGTCGGAGATTCAGGTGCTCGCTGAGAACGGCGTGGTAGAAAATCTGGATCCCTACATTGCGGGAAATGGAACCGACGTCAGCAAGATCAGCATGAGCGATGTGTACGCCCGGGACGGAAGCCAGTACGGACTGACCTGGACCATTACGGGGATGTGCTGGTTTTACAATCAGACCATCGCAGATCAGGAGGGAATCCAGCTTCCGAAAACATGGGATGAGATGGACGGATTCCTGCGCAAGGCGGCAATCATAAACGCCGACGGGACTACCGAGCGCTACGGTATGTGGATCGGCGGCTGGGATTCCTATTACTTCACCTGGATGCTATGGAACAACGGCGTTCTGGTGATTGATGAGGATGGGAATACGACCATCAATTCCGAAAAAGCGCAGCAGACCGTGGCGCAGATCAAACAGTGGATCGATGAGGGCCTGATGATGTGGGGGTATGGCTCCAACGGTTCCACCAACATGAGACAGGCGTTTTGGGACGGGCAGGTATTTGCCATCGTGCACACTTCCTCCCAGTACATGAACCACTACGACAATATGAAGCAGAAGGGCTATGAACTGGGCGCGTACTTCCCGCCGGCGGGATCAGATCAGGATACCACAGAGGTATTCGGCATGTGCCTGTCCATCCCCACCAAGTCGGATGCAAACAAAAAGGCCGCGGCTTACAAGTTGATCGAGTATCTGACCAGCGAGGACGTGAACCTGAAGATGGCGGAATTCACCGGATTCCTGGCCAACGGAACCGATGTGATGGCGTCTGAAAACGGACAGAAGTACCTGGACGAAAACCCGGCGATGAAGAATATCTATGAGCGCATCGGAGATATGACGGTGGCGATCCAACTGCCCTGTTATCCGGAGGTGACGGATGTGCTGGAGGATGGGCTTGCCCTGATTTTCCTGGAAAATCATGACGTGAAGGAGCAGCTGGACGAGATGGCTTACCAGATTACCGATCTGTACGCCAACCAGTAGCGGACGGCGGGCGCGGCGTCTGAGCGCGGAAGGAGAGGAACGAGAGATGAGGGAGAAGAGACGAGGGGCGCTGAAACGGAGGCGGGAATTCTGCGATTTTGCCTGCGGCCTGCCCGCGCTGATCTTTTTTGCCATATTTACCTATTACCCAATCCTCTATTTACTGAAAATCAGCTTCACCAACTGGAATTTGATGAAGCCCACCTATCTGTATGTGGGGCTGGCCAATTACAAGTGGCTTACCGGCAACGGCTGGAACAAGTTTCTGACCTCGGCGGGAGTGACCGTGCTCTACACGGCGGGGGAGGTGCTCATCACCATCATCGGCGGAATTCTTCTGGCAGTGCTCTTCGACTGCATGAACCGCATGTTCAAATGGATGCGGGCTGCCATCGTGATACCCAAGTACGTGGCGGTCTCCTCCACAGCTATGATCTTCCTCTGGCTGTACAACGACCGCTTCGGGGTGTTCAATTACATCCTCTCTCTGTTCGGAGGCTCCGGCGTCAACTGGCTGGGGCAGAAGAGCACTGCGCTGGCCTCCCTGATCGCCTTCGGCGGCTGGCGGACAGTGGGATACGCCATGTTAATCTACCTGTCCGCCATGAAGGGAATCAGCGAGGAGTACCTGGAAGCGGCGGCTATCGACGGGGCCGGAGGGCTGCAGAAGCTGCGTTACATCAAGATTCCGCTGTTGGCGCCCACCACGCTGTTTCTGGGGGTGACCACAGTGGTGTCGTCCATGAAGGTGTTCCAGGCGGTGGACGTGTTGACGGGAGGCGGCCCCTACGGGTCCACGGACGTGCTGGTGTATTATATTTATGAGCTGGCCTTTGTAAATTTCCGCATCGACCGGGCCGCCGCAGTGGGCATGATGTTCTTTGGCGCGCTGATGCTGTTTACGGCGGTTACAATGAAGTGGTCCAACAACAAAGTGAACTATGACGCGTAGGAGATGATCCCATGGGAAATGCAACGAGTATCAATGATTCCGTAAAACGGCGCAGGCGCCTGATCCGGGCCGTACAGTGCGCCGGAGCGCTGGCTGTCACGGCTGTGATGGTGTTTCCACTGTACTGGATGATAATTTCATCCTTTAAGCCGACGTCGGAGCTGACCCAGGCGGAGCCTACGTTCTGGCCGCGCACCGTCACGCTGGAAGCGTACCGCCTGGTGACGAAGAATTATCCTATTTTCCGTTACCTGCTGAACACTCTGATCGTCACCCTGGGCATCGTGGGAATCCAGACCTTTTTTGGGATTCTGGCCGCCTACTCCTTTTCCAAGGGACAGTACCGGGGGAAAAATATCCTCTTTGTCTTTGTGCTGGGCGCGCTGATGATCCCCATCCAGGTGACCTTTGTGCCGATCTACGTCATGCTCAGCCGGATTTCCTGGCTGAACACCTATATGGGCCTGATTGTACCGGAGTCCCTGTCCGCGTACACGATTTTCCTGCTGCGGCAGAGCTTCATGACCGTGGATGACAGCTACATAGATGCGGGGAAAATAGATGGAATGGGAATCATCCGTGTGATTTTCCGGATATTGGTGCCCATGTGCAAGCCCACGGTGGTCACTATGGTGATCCTGTCCTTTATCAACGGCTGGAACGCCTATTTCTGGCCGAAGATGATCATCACCAGGGATGAGATGCGCACGATTGCCCTGGGCATCGCCGAGATTCGGAATTCATTTCTCAGCATGGAAGTGCTGAACATGAACCAGATCATGGCGGCCTCCTGCATTTCCGTGCTGCCGATCCTGATCCTGTTTTTAGTCTTCCAGAAATATATCTTAAGCGGTTTTTCAAAAGCGGCAATGAAGTGAGGAGGGCAAATGCCATATGAGACTTTCAACATCCACCTCGATTCTGTATCAAAACAAGCGGTTCGGACGGTTCTATCAGGTGGAGGACTCCATCAGGCTGTGCGCTGAGAGCGGTTTTCGCCACGTGGACGTGAATTTCTACGACCAGGGACTGGAGGGGAATCCTTTGGCCCGGGATGGCTGGGAGCAATGGGTGGACGGTCTGCGCCAACAGGCGGAAGCGTGTGGGATCACGATCTTTCAGACTCATGCGTTCTGCTACCGCACGGCGGAGTCCACGGATTTCACCATCGACCGGCCCTGGTTTGAGGAGCGGATCCGCCGGTCCATTACAGCTTCCCGGATGCTGGGCGCAGAGTGGACGGTGATCCACCCGGCCGATTTCAGCCGGGACCCGGAGTATTCAGCCGAGAAATGCAAGGCCTTTAACTGTGAATACTGGAAGCCCTTTGTGGAGCTGGGCGTCAAATGCGGGGTGGGGATCGCCTTTGAAAATATGTTCCAGTCCGGGTTCAAACAGCGCTATTGCAGCGAGGTGGACGAGATCATCAGTCTGGCGGATTCCTTCCACGAGGACCTGGTGGGAATCTGCTGGGACACGGGCCACGGCGCGCTCAGCGGCCAGGACCAGGGGGAGGCGATCCGCAAAATCGGAAAACGGCTCAAAGCCATGCATGTCAACGACAACCACGCCCTGCCCAAGCAGGACGAACACCTGATGCCCTTCTACGGCACCATCGACTGGCTGGCGATCATGGAAGCCTTAAAGGACATCGGCTACAGCCACGATTTCGCCTACGAGCTGAAGCAGGCGACCCAGACCTTGCCGCCGGAGCTGTGCGGGGAGATGCTGCGGTTCCTGTACGATTTGGGAATGAATTTGATGGAACGGGCGGCAATGTGTGAAAATTAGCTATATATCCGGGGCAAAAATGATATACCCCTATATAAAAATCCCACGGATTGTATCTTGACAGATACAATCCGTTATGCTATCATCAAATCTATATCAGGATTATACAAAAAAATATAGGCACCATAAAAATTTTTGTATAAAAAATAACAAGTACGAAAACTAAAATCAGAGCAGAGGTGCGGTATGATTGATTTGTTTGTTCAGTACCGGAGGCGATATCGAAAGCGAGTTGCCGCAAATATGCGTGCAGAAATTATACAGGGATATTTTCGTTGCGGGAGCAGTCCATTTGGGCTGCTCCCGCTTTAACTTTGTATAATTTTTCACAATACATCGGTGTGAGGCCGCCGCGGGGGGCCGCCACATCCGGGGCGCTACGGCGGACTGCAGCCGCCGGAAACGTTCCACAACACAAAGGGAATATAGGAAAAAGAGGAGGAATTTGAGCAATGGGTGAAAACACGCGTACATGCTGCTGTGAATGCGATCACAGCGAGGCTGCGCTGCTTGCGCGAATCGGAGAGCTGGCGGCGGAGTACAGAGGAAAAGAGGGGAGTCTGATCCAGGTGCTGCACATGGCCCAGGGGATTTACGGCTACCTGCCCATCGAGGTTCAGAGGGTGATCGCGGACACGCTGGATATCCCGCTTGCGGAGGTTGCAGGCGTGGTGACGTTTTATTCGTTCTTTTCCACCCAGCCCAGAGGCCGGCACACCATTCGGGTCTGTCTCGGCACCGCCTGTTATGTGCGGGGAGGAAAAAAGATTGTGGAGCGGATCAAGGAGCTTCTGGATGTAGAGATCGGCGAGACCACCAAGGACCGGCTGTTCACCTTTGAGGTGGCCCGCTGCATCGGCGCCTGCGGCCTGGCTCCGGCCATGTCCATCGACGACCAGGTTTACAAACAGGTGAACCCAGACAAACTGGAACAGATTCTGAAACGCTACTATGAGGAGGATTGAGACGATGGGTGCAATGAATGAAAAATCCGGGGAAAACCTGACCATAAAGAGCGCCGCCGATCTGGCCGCGATCAAAAAAGAATACCTGGCCCGCCGCAGCCAGTACAAACGGCAGGTGCTGGTGTGCGGAGGCGCGGGCTGCATTTCCTCCCACTGCCAGGACGTGAAGGACGCCCTGTTCGAGGCGCTTAAGACCTACAAACTGGAGGACGAGGTGGAGGTGTTGGTCACCGGCTGTATGGGCACCTGCGCACTTGGCCCCGTGATCCTGGTTCAGCCGGACGGCGTGTTCTACACGAAAATGGACCCGGAAAAGGTGGAGAACGTGGTGCTGCAACACCTGGTGAACGATCAGATCTGCGAGGAGTATACATATTTTGACGACGACATGGGCATCCATGTGCCTAAAATGGAGAACATCGGTTTCTTCGAGGGCCAGATCCGCATCGCCCTGCGCAACTGCGGCCAGATGGAATTCTCCTCCCTGGAAGCCTATGTGGCCCGGGACGGTTACGCGGCCCTTGCCAAGGCCCTTCACGGCATGAGTCAGGAGGACGTGGTGACCGTTGTCAAGGACGCGGGCCTCAGGGGCCGCGGCGGCGCGGGCTTCCCCACGGGCGTGAAGTGGGAGGCGGGCATGAAGGCCGTGTCCGGGGACGGGCGCAAGTTCATGGTCTGTAACGCCGACGAGGGCGATCCGGGCGCATTTATGGACCGCAGCCTGCTGGAGGGCGATCCCCACAGCATCATCGAAGGTATGATGTTGGGCGGTTACGCCATCGGAGCTTCCAAGGGTTACGTCTACGTGCGCGCGGAGTATCCCATCGCCGTGGAGCGCCTGGGAAATGCCATCGATCAGGCACGGGCCGCCGGTATCCTGGGCGAGCACATCCTGGGCAGCGATTTCAGCTTTGACTTAGAGATCCGCATCGGCGCGGGCGCATTTGTCTGCGGCGAGGAGACTTCTCTGCTGGCCTCCATCGAGGGAAAACGCGGCGAGCCCAGGCAGAAACCGCCCTTCCCCTTCGAGAAGGGATTGTTTGAAAGCCCCACCATCATCAACAACGTGGAAACCCTGGCAAACGTGGCTCCCATCGTGTTAAACGGTTCCCAGTGGTACCGCCGGTTCGGCACGGAGAAGAGCGCGGGCACCAAAGTGTTCGCCCTGGCCGGAGACATCGTCAACGCGGGAATCATCGAGGTCCCCATGGGCACCATCCTGGGCGACATCATCTACAAGATCGGCGGCGGCATCATCGGCGGCAAGAAATTCAAGGCCATCCAGTCCGGCGGTCCCTCCGGCGGCTGCCTCACCAAGGAGCATTTAAACACCCCGGTGGACTACGAGTCCTTAGCCAAGCTGGGCGCAATCATGGGTTCCGGCGGCCTGATCGTCATGAACGAGGACACCTGCATGGTGGACACGGCCCGCTATTTCATGGACTTCATCTGTGACGAGTCCTGCGGAAAATGCCTCCCCTGCCGTAACGGCACCCGCCGCATGCTGGAAATCCTGGAGCGCATCACCGAGGGTAAGGGCGAACCCGGCGATCTGGATTTATTGGAGGAGCTGGCGGGCACCATCCAGCAGACCGCCATGTGCGGATTAGGCCAGACCGCCCCCAACCCGGTGCTTTCCACCCTGAAATATTTCCGGGACGAGTACGAGGCCCACATCTACGACAAGCACTGCAGCGCGGGCGTGTGCGCGGAGCTTCAGACCTCGCCCTGCCGCAACGCATGTCCGGCGAATGTGTTCATCCCCGGCTACATGTCCCTGTTGGCCGCCGGGCGCATCGACGACGCCTACCGCCTGATCCGCCAGGACAATCCGTTCCCGGCAGTCTGCGGCCGCGTCTGCACCCACCCCTGCGAGTCCCACTGCCGCCGGGCGCAGGTGGACGAACCGCTGGCAATCTGTTCCCTGAAGCGTTTTATCGGCGACTACGCGCTGCGGGACGAGTACAATGTTCCGCTGGTGGAGCCCCTGGCGCCCACCGGCAAGAAGGTTTCTATAATCGGAGCGGGTCCCTCCGGCCTGACCTGCGCCTACTACCTGGCAAACCTGGGCCACGAGGTCCATGTCTACGAGTCCGAGTCCGTGGCCGGCGGCGTGCTCTACTGGGGCATCCCGGAATACCGCCTGCCAAAGAAGGTGCTGGAGAAGGAAATCCACGCCATCGAGAAAAGCGGCGTGCAGATCCATCTGAACACCCGCATCGGCACAGATTTGAGCTTTGACGAGATGAAAGCGCAGTCCGACGCTATCTATATCGCAGCCGGAACCCAGGTGTCTCGCCTGCTGGATGTGCCCGGCGAGGACCTGGCCGGAGTGGAGAGCGGACTTGGCTTCTTAAAGCGCGTGGGCTTAAAGCGCGATCTGACCGTGCCGGATCAGCTGGTGGTCATCGGCGGCGGCAGCACGGCCATGGACGTGGCCAGAACCGCGGTTCGCCTGGGCGCGAGCAAAGTTACGGTGGTCTACCGCAGAGCGGAGAAGGAGATGCCCGCCGGTGCTGAGGAGATCGAGGAGGCCAGGGAAGAGGGCGTGGAGATCATCACCATGGCTTCCCCGGTGGAGATTCTGGGCGAAAACGGACAGGTGACCGGAATCCGTCTGGTCCGCCGTCAGGAAACCGATTACGGCAGAGACGGCCGCAGGCGCACCGCCCACGTGCCCGGCTCTGAGTTCAATGTGGAGTGCGACGGCGTGATCACCGCCATCAACCAGGATGTGGACCATCAGGTCTACAAGACCACCCATGTGGCCGCGGACCGCAGCGGAAAGCTGGAGATCGACCGCTTCACCCGCCAGACCGCGGAAAAGGGCGTGTTCGCAGGCGGAGACGTAAGCCCCTGGGGCGCCAATGTGGTGATCCAGGCCATCGCGGACGGCAAACAGTCGGCCATGAAGATCGACCAGTACCTGGGCGGCAAGGGCCAGCTCAACGTGGGACAGTGGTTTGAGATTCCCCAGATCGAGCTGGAGGTGAGCGAACCCCACAACCGTTTCGCCACCAGGAACTTAAGCCCGGAGGAGCGCAAGGACAATTTCCGGGAAGTAAACTGCGGCTACCACCAGCTTGACGCCATGGGAGAATCCCTGCGCTGCCTGCACTGCGACCGGCGCTGAGAGCGCTCGCCGCGCTTTATGGCGCAGAGCGAACCGCAAGCGCACCCTTAATGAGATCAATGCCAGGAGGAAAAACAATATGTTACATTTAACAATAAATGGAAAACCGGTGGAGGTCCCGGAGGGCTCCACCATCATGGAAGCGGCGGAGGCGGCCGGCGTCAAGGTGCCCAGCCTGTGCCATATGAAAAATGTCCATCAGTACGGTTCCTGCCGGATCTGCGTGGTGGAAGTGGAGGGAATGAAGAACCTGCAGGCGTCCTGCATGGTGAAGGCCCGGGAGGGGATGCAGGTGAAAACCCACTCCCCCAAGGTGCTGGCCGCCAGAAAGGTCCTCTACGAGCTGCTTTTGTCCAACCACCCCAAGGACTGTTTGAGCTGCAACCGCAACCAGAGCTGCGAACTCCAGGAGCTGGGTTATGAATTGGGCGTGACGGAGAGCCGCTTCGAGGGCGCCATGTCCAAGGCAAAGGTGGACATTTCCCCGTCCATCACCCGGGACACCAGTAAATGCATCCTGTGCCGCCGCTGCGTTACGGCCTGCGCCCAGATTCAGAAGGTGGGCGCGATCCAGGCCCAGAACCGCGGGTTCGACACCGTGATCAGCCCGGCTATGGGCCTGCCCTTAAACTCCACGGCCTGCGCCATGTGCGGCCAGTGCACCGTGGTCTGTCCCACGGGAGCGCTCCAGGAGACGGACGGTCTGACGCCGGTTTGGAAGGCCCTGGCCGACCCGGGCAAGCGGGTCATTGTCCAGGTGGCCCCCGCGGTCCGCGCCGCCCTGGGCGAGGAGTTCGGCCTGCCCTGCGGCACCCCGGTGACCGGGAAAATGGCTACGGCCCTCCATGAGATCGGCTTTGACGACGTGTTCGACACCCTGTTCTCCGCGGACTTAACCATCCTGGAGGAGGGCACGGAGCTGTTGGGCCGTCTGAACGCGGCGCTCACGGGCGGCCAGGCCGCGCTGCCCATGATCACCAGTTGTTCCCCGGGCTGGATCAAGCACATCGAGCACCAGTTCCCGGGCGAGCTGGACCACTTGTCCACCTGCAAAAGCCCCCACACCATGATGGGCGCGGTGGTCAAGACCTTCTACGCGGAAAAGACCGGGACGAAGCCGGAGGATATGTTCGTGGTGTCCGTGATGCCCTGCACGGCCAAGAAGTATGAGATTCAGAGGCCCGAGATGGAGGTGGACGGAATCCGCGACGTGGACGCGGTGCTGACCACCAGGGAGCTGGCCCGGATGATCAAGAAGTGCGGCATCGACTTTGTGAACCTGCCCGAGGGCGAGTTCGACGCCCCACTGGGGCTGGGTACCGGCGCGGCCGACATTTTCGGCGTCACCGGCGGTGTGATGGAAGCGGCCCTGCGCACGGTCTACGAGGTGGTGACCGGATCGGAGCTGCCCTTTGAACAGCTCCACGTGACCCCTATCGTGGGATTAGAGCAGGTAAAAACCGCGTCCATCACCATTGAGAACACCCTGCCCGCCTATGAACATCTGAAGGGCGTCACGGTGAACATCGCCGTAACCAGCGGACTGGAAGGCGCTTCCATGCTGATGAAGGAAGTGGCTGAGGGCACGTCGCCCTATCATTTCATCGAGGTGATGGGCTGCCCGGGCGGCTGTATCAACGGTGGCGGCCAGCCCCGGTGCACGGAGGAGAATTACCGCGAGAAGCGGGCCAGGGCGCTTTACAGCGAGGACGAGCGCAAGGTTCTGCGCAAATCCCACGAGAACCCGGATCTGATGAAACTGTACGGGGAATGGCTGGGCGAACCCAACGGGCATCTGGCCCACCATCTGCTGCATACCCATTATGTGGGGAGAGGGAAGTATAACCAGCTGGTGGACGCGGAAAAACAGTAAAAATCTGGGAAATGGGGATTTGATCAGATGAAAAAGGCGGCGAAAACGGAGGTTAGGTCCGGGTTCGCCGCCTTTTCTTCAGGAAGTCCAAGTGCTGCCTGGCAGATGACAGATCACCCGCAGGCTGGAAATACCTTAAATTTCAATCATATTGTGATCAATATGACATCTTTTCTTATCATGAGCCAGGCCGACACAGATTGTTTTTCCCTTCAATCCATGATAGTATTTCTGCTCCATAATCTGTCGCAGCGCCTGCTCAGCCAGGCTTTCAATATCTTCTCCCTGCTTAAATTCAACAATGATATTGGGCTTTTCCGGTATCAAAGCTCGTAGGGTAATATCACTCCGCCCGTATCCGGCTTCTAGGTTACTGGTCACCTCATATTTCCCGCGCAACGTGATGCACATACCTAAAAACAGCATATGGTAGGCATTTTCCCTGGCATCCATATAACTGGTGCAGGAGATTACAATATCTTTGTACAGAGAAAAGAAGGTGTCCATATCTCCCTGAATCAGACAGGACATCATCCGGTTTAAATCCTGCCCGTCGATCCCAGCAATTTCTGTAACCAGCATCTGAAACTCCGCCATCACTTCATCATTGGGAATGCGCACCACTGCGGAATTTGAATCGAGCCGCTGGACCACCGTAATATACCCCGCATTGGCCAGCAATCCCCACAGGCTGTAATTGCTTTCCCGTTCCACAAAGGAAGTGTCCAATGTCAGCCAGACGGTGGCAGGTTTACCCGCTGCAAGTTCATCGAACCGATCCCAAAAGTTTTTGTCCGCGTGGGACAGGGCTTTGCGCACCAGAAAGTTGGACGAGGTTTTCACCCAATAATTTTCCAGGCTTCTCCGCTTCGCATAATTTAAAACGGACCAAGGATTGTACACCTCGTACCCGCCGATCAGATATCCATCATACATTTTCCTGACTTCATCGGTCAGCTCCAATCCGTATTCCCTCAGGAGCTGACCCACTTCCGAAGGAGTCATGCCAAAGTAAGGCGCGTACTCGCGGTCAATCACAGTATAAATTTGGGGATTATTAAATTGTGAAAAAATGCTCTCCTTGGCAACTCTCTGAATTCCCGTCAGGAGCGCTTGCCTGAGGTTCGAATTCCCCTTCATGGCGGAGCCGTAAAACGTGGAAAAAAACGCCCCCAGTTCGTCGTGGTAGCCATACTCATAGCTGCTCATAATGGGCTGGTCATATTCGTCAATCAGCATAATGGGCTTTTCTTTAAAACAAGCCGCCGCGATGGATGTCAGGTCAACCAGGCAGTTTGTCAGATAGATATAGGATGAACTCTTGTCCTTCAGCGTGTCCAGAATCTCATAAAAATTTTCCCGCTCAAATGAACCCTCAGGCAGCGTTTCCACGATACCGGCATACCGCAGATATTCCCGCAGCAGCTCCCGCTTTAACGTAAAAATCAGTTCCTCCACGGTTACGCCCCTGCAATTTTTAAACGTCAGATATATAACCGGCAAGGTATTCATTTGCGAGGCGCAGGGCGTATCCATGATGGCAAGCCCCTCAAACAGCGGCCGGCTGTCTGCCGTAATATCGAAAAACTCCCTCACCATTGTCAAATTAAGGGTTTTTCCGAACCGGCGCGGCCGGGCGATGAGCGCCACCTTATCACCCATTTCAATGAATTCCTGAATCATCAGCGATTTATCTACATAGTAATAGTCCAGCTCCCGCACCTCGCGGAACTCATCATTACCGATTGGCAATTTCTTTTTCAAAGCCATGTAACCGGCGCCTCCTTTCGGACAACAAATGCATTTCATGTTCATCATACCATAAAAAGTACCAGATTAACAGGCTAATTACAGCGGGTCCATGGAAGCCTTACAATAACATTTTCAGACCGTGTAGCAGGTATTTTCTTCCATGAGTAACGACAACAATCTCTTTTTATAAAGCGCATTATTAAGCTTCGTGCACACCTCCACATTGGGGGCGTGTTCCCCGAAGCCTTCCTGGATGGCCAGCTTTGAGCCGTCGTTGAAAATAACCTGTCCATAAGCCGCCTCCTCCTTCAGGCAGACATGTGCGTAGCACGCCTTTTTTTCGATTGCGATATCGTCCCACAGCGCAACAGCCATTGCCACCGCGTCCGGGAGGTCCACGAAATACTGGTTATGGGCGGCTAAATTGTATTCTGCCAGCAGGCGGTTGCATTTTACCGAAAATACAGCCTCTTCTTTCCGGCTGTTCATCAGCATTTCCATATCTTCCTTTGTCAGAACTGAATCCCCCAGGCATAAGTCAAAACCGACAATGGTAATGGGGATTCCGGCCGTAATCATGCGATGGAATGCCTCCGCGTCAACGTAAATATTAAATTCTGAGACGGGAGTACAGTTGCCTGGTCCAAAGCCAGTGGTTCCCATGCTGTAAATATGCTTTACCCGCTTCATGGCTGCAGGGTCCTTCATAATAGCCAGGGCAATGTTCGTCACAGGGCCGATGGTTACAATTTCGACTTCATCCGGGTAGGTCTTTACAATTCGGAGAATGGCATCCGCGGCATGTTCCGTCTCTGCCCTTCCCGCGGGATGGATCAGCCCTAAATCACCCATGCCGTCCTCGCCATGTACGTTCACCGCCGTAACGAGGTCGCGAAACAACGGCCTTGCAGCCCCGGCGTATAAAGGCGGCATCTGCGCTCCGGTAATCTCCATTGTCATCAGCGCGTTTTGGGTAGCCAGTTCCATCGGAACATTTCCTCCCACGGTGGTTATGGCTTCCACTGATACTTCCCTGGATTTTAACGCCATGATCAGGGCTACGGCGTCATCGCTGCCACAATCTGTGTCAATGATTAATTTTCTCATATTCAAGCTCCTTTTTTTATGATAGTATCATTATAGGTCAGGGGTAATTGAGAAATATAGGTCATATGACCATAGAGGTGACAAAAAGATGGATGTTCATGAATTGATAAAGAGTGCGCCGAAACAGGTCCTACCCTATTTTGATATCAGGACATACCCAAAGGGGAGCGGTATCCTTCAACCGGACGAACAGAATTCGTCTCTGTTTCTCTTGCTTGAAGGTACGGCGGAAGTTTATATCTATACATTAAATGGAATGTTTATTTCCTTATATCGATATGAAAAAGACGGCTGTTTCGGCGAGGTGGAGTTGTTTTGTGAAAGCCGGACCACGCTGGGGGTCTCGGCGGTTAATCCGTGCAAAGTGGTCAGAATCCCCAGAAGGGGTGTGGAAATCTGGATGAGGGAGGACCATCGGTTCAGCGAGTTTCTGCTGCGTCAGATGGCGTTAAAGATCGCGGAGAATTCAGATCATTATATTCAGAGCGCTTCCATGGACTTAAAAAGCCGTGTTCTGCACTGTCTGTACCGTCATAAACAGCTGAGGAGCCTGGGCGTTTTGACAAAAGAACAGCTTATGAATGAGGTATGCACTCCCCTTCGCAGCTTAAATCGTATCCTTGCCCAGTGCCGGGATGAGGGGCTGGTAAAGTATGAAGCGCATCGATTTTATATTCTGGACGAGGAACGGTTTGCCGCCGCTCTGGCGGAATAGGGCGGAACCGGCGATACCATCGCATAAAAACAGCGAGGACAGGGAAAAATCCCTGCCCTCGCTGTTTTATGTGCTTGCAAAAAACGGATTAATGCTGATTGATGGTCCTCTTCACGTAGGAGGTGTGAAGCAGGTGGTGCGCCTTCTCGCTTCCGGGCTCGCCCAGGTAAGTGGCGTAGAGCTCCTTGATGGCGGGGTTCTCGTGGGACTTGCGGATGGGATTGGCCACATCCGAGTCGTACAGAACCTTGGCGCGCAGCGCGCGGATGTCCGTGGTGTTACGCACGTAGCCGGGCTGCTGGGGCTGTCCGCCGCCGTTGACACAGCCGCCGGGACATCCCATGATCTCGATAAAGTGGTAGTCGGCCTCGCCGGATTTCACCTTCTCCAGCAGAGTCTTGGCGTTGCCAAGGCCGGAGGCAACCGCGATCTTCACGTCCATGCCAGCCACGTTGTAGGTGGCTTCCTTGATGCCTGCGGTGCCGCGGACTTCCGTGAAGTCGAGCTTGGGCAGCTCCTCGCCGGTCAGGGTCTCAACAGCGGTTCTTAAGGCCGCTTCCATAACGCCGCCCGTTGCGCCGAAGATTACGCCTGCGCCGGTGCCGATGCCAAGCGGATCGTCGAACTTCTCATCCGGCAGGGACAGGAACTTGATGCCGGCCTTCTTGATCATGCGGGCCAGCTCCCTGGTGGTGATGGAAATGTCCACGTCCGGCACGCCGTTGGCAGCCTCGTCCTCGCGGCCGATCTCGAACTTCTTGGCCGTACAGGGCATCACGCTGACGCTGACGATATCCTTGGGATCAATTCCCATCTTCTCCGCGTAGTAGGACTTGGCGATGGCGCCGAACATCTGCTGCGGGGACTTACAGGAGGACAGGTTCTCGGTCATATCCGGGAAATAGTGCTCGCAGTATTTTACCCAGCCCGGTGAGCAGGAGGTGATTAAGGGCAGCACGCCGCCGTTCTGTACGCGGTCGATAAACTCGTGGGCCTCCTCCATGATGGTGAGGTCCGCGGAGAAATCGGTGTCAAATACTTTGTCAAATCCAAGACGGCGCAGAGCTGCGGCCATCTTGCCCTCCACGTTGGTGCCGATGGGAAGGCCGAACTCCTCGCCTAAACCAGCGCGCACCGCGGGAGCGGTCTGCACGATCACGTGCTTCTTGGGATCTGCGATTGCGGCGAATACATCGCCGGTGTAGTCCTTCTCGGTCAGAGCGCCGGTGGGGCAGACCGCGATACACTGTCCGCAGGATACGCAGGAGGTCTCTCCCAGGCCCATCTCAAAGGCGGAACCGATGCTGGTCTTGAAGCCGCGGTGGTTGGCGCCGATGACGCCGATGCCCTGTACGTTGTCACATACGGCCACGCAGCGGCGGCAGAGGATACACTTGCTGTTGTCGCGGATCATGTGGGCCGCGGTGGTGTCGATCTCGGACGGGGTGATCTCGCCATCGTAGTAAGCCTCGTCCTCAACGCCCAGCTCGTGAGCCAGCTCCTGCAGCTCGCAGTGTCCGCTGCGCACGCAGGATAAGCAGGAACGGTTGTGGTTGGATAACAGAAGCTGTAAGGTCTTCTTTCTGGAATCCAGAACCTTGGGTGTATTGGTGAATACTTCCATGCCCTCCTCAACCGGATATACGCAGGAAGTTACCAGTTTGCCATTTTTTAACTCTACAATACAGATACGGCAGGCGCCGATCTCGTTGATCTCCTTTAAGAAACACAGAGTAGGGATCTCGATATGCGCCAGTCTTGCTGCCTCCAGGATTGTGGAACCCTTGGGAGCGGCGACTTCAATGCCGTTGATTTTAAGATTAATTGTCTCCATCGTCTATTCCCTCCCGTATTATTTCTTGTAGATTGCGCCGAACTTACATTTCTCCATACAAGCGCCGCACTTGATACACTTGTTGAGATCAATCACGTGCGGATTCTTCACGCTGCCGACAATCGCGCCTGCCGGGCAGGTACGCGCGCACAGGGTACATCCACGGCACTTGTCGCGGTCGATGACATAAGACAGAAGCGCCTTACATACGCCTGCCGGACAGCGTTTTTCCTTGATATGTGCCTCATACTCGTCGCGGAAGAAATGAAGGGTGGACAGTACGGGGTTGGGTGCGGTCTGGCCCAGACCACACAGGGAGTTGGCCTTTACATAGTAGCAGAGCTCTTCCAGCTTATCCAGGTCTTCCATCTGAGCTGTGCCCTTGGTGATTTTTTCCAGAATTTCCAGCATACGCTTGGTGCCGATGCGGCAGGCGGTACATTTGCCGCAGGACTCCTCCACGGTGAACTCCAGGAAGAACTTGGCGATATCCACCATACAGTCGTCCTCGTCCATTACGATCAGACCGCCGGAACCCATCATGGAGCCGATGGCCAACAGGTTGTCGTAATCGATGGGGATGTCGAAGTGCTCAGCCGGGATACATCCGCCGGAAGGTCCGCCGGTCTGGGCCGCCTTGAACTTCTTGCCGCCGGGGATGCCGCCGCCGATCTCGTCCACAACCGTGCGCAGGGTGGTGCCCATGGGAACCTCCACCAGGCCGGTGTTGTTGATCTTGCCGCCCAGAGCAAACACCTTGGTGCCCTTGGACTTCTCGGTACCCATGGAGGCGAACCACTCGGGGCCGTTTAAGATGATCTGCGGGATGTTGGCGTAGGTCTCAACGTTGTTTAAGATACTGGGCTTTCCGAACAGGCCCTTCTGAGCCGGGAACGGAGGTCTGGGTCTGGGCTCGCCGCGCTTGCCCTCGATGGAGGTCATCAGAGCGGTCTCCTCGCCGCAGACGAATGCGCCTGCGCCCAGGCGGATATCCACGTCAAAGTCAAATCCGGTTCCGAAAATGTTTTTGCCCAGCAGTTCCATCTCACGGGCCTGCTTGATGGCGATGGTCAGACGGTCCACAGCGATGGGGTACTCCGCACGCACGTAGACGTAGCCCTGGTTGGAGCCGATTGCGTAGCCTGCGATGGCCATGGCTTCCAGCAGCGCGTGGGGGTCGCCCTCCAGCACGGAACGGTCCATGAACGCGCCGGGGTCGCCCTCGTCGGCGTTACAGCAGACGTACTTCTGATCCGCGTCGTTCTGTTTACACAGCTTCCACTTTAAGCCGGTGGGGAAGCCAGCGCCGCCGCGTCCGCGAAGGCCTGCGTCCAGCAGAGTCTGAATGACCTGGTCGGGGGTCATCTCGGTCAGAACCTTACCCAGGGCCTGGTAGCCGCCGGTGCCTATGTACTCCTCGATGTCCTCGGGGTTGATCACGCCGCAGTTGCGCAGGGCGATGCGGTGCTGCTTCTTATAGAAATCCGTGTCGGCCAGGGCCTTGATGCTGCCGGTGGGGCTTACGGTCTCCTGGTACAGCAGACGGGTCACAACACGGCCCTTTAACAGGTGCTCGGACACGATCTCCGGGATATCTCCGGGCTGAACCATGGAATAGAAGGTGGCGTCCGGATATACGATCATAATGGGACCTAAGGCGCAGAGTCCGTGACATCCGGTCTCGACCACCGCCACTTCGTCCTCCAGTCCCTGTTTCTTGATTTCATAATTTAATGCTTCCATGATCTGCGGGCTTCCGGAGGAAGTACATCCGGTACCACCGCAGACTAACACGTGTGAACGATACATGGTGCTTCCCTCCTTTTATTTAAGTCCTGCGGCGCTCATGGTGTACTTCTCCACCACATGGCCGCCGATCAGGTGGCGCTCAACAATTTCCACGGCTTTGTCGGCGTTCATTTTAACGTAGGTAACTTTGTCTTTTCCGGGCTCCATGACCTCAACGATGGGCTCGTACTGGCATAAGCCGATACAGCCGGTCTGGGTAACGGAAATCTTGTCGGTCAGGCCTCTGGTCTGAACCTCCTGTGCCAGTGTATTCAGAACCGGTCTTGCGCCTGCCGCGATGCCGCAGGTAGCCATACCCACCACCACGCGGATGTGGTTGTGGTCCTCGGCGCGCAGGTTAACCTGGCTCTGCATTTTCTCTCTGATTGCCTGTAATTCAGCAAGAGTTTTCATGTCTGATTATCCTCCTTTGGGAATGGGCGCTCAAATAACCGCGCCATGGTCTGTTTCCTGTTTGTTCTCCGTCAGATATTCCAAAATGTAACCGGCAACCTCAGGCGTGTTTAAGGGGATTCCGCCCAGGATCTCCCGCATCTCGCGGGTGTCCAGCGTAAATTCCGCGCCGTCGTAACGGTATATGTAGATAAAGTCCGTGTCCGGATGATATACGATCAGATTGTGGATGGTGCTCGTGATATCTCCCAAAGGCATGCGGTCAATGTGGGACAGCCCGAAGACAGCTGTCACAGTAGTTCCCACTCCGGGTTCCGATTCAATATGGAAGTGTCCGCCGGTGCTCTCCGCGGCGAGCTTGAAAAACGGTACCCCGAGACCGACCTTGCGGGTGGTGCGGGTGGTGAAGAACGGGTCGATTACCCTTTGGACCTGCTCTTCGGTCATTCCGCAGCCGTCGTCCTTAATGACAACGGTCAGCGTATCATCCGGGTGGCTGACATTTACCTCGATGGTGACGAGGGAAGCGCCCGCCCGCGTGGAGTTTTCCGCCACGTCCAGTACATTTAACGAAATTTCTGTCATCATAGGCTTAGTTGTACTTGGCTAAAATGCCGGGGACATCGTCCACGGTCAGCCGGCCGTACACTTCGCCGTTGATCATCATAACGGGTGCCAGTCCGCAGGCGCCGACGCATCGACAGGAATCCAGGGAGAATTTGCCATCTGCCGTGCACTCACCATTGGTGATGCCCAGCAATTCTTCCAGTTTGCTGAAGATATCTCCGGAGCCTTTTACGTAACAGGCCGTACCGAGACAGACGGATATCTTGTATTTGCCCTTGGGCTGTAAAGCGAACTGGGCATAAAATGTGGATACTCCGTAGACTTTTTCCAGCGGAATACCCATTTCGTCGGATATCATGGTCTGTACTTCGATGGGAAGATAACCATAAATGTCCTGGGCCTTCTGCATAACCGGCATCAGGGAACCAGGCTGATCTTTGAGCTCGGCGATCACAGCTTTCAGCTGCGCTTCCTGCTCAGGTGTTCCTGCAAAAGGAACGGTTTGTTTTTTGCAAGCCATCTTTAATTAAACCTCCTCACTAGTTGTACATTGTGCAATGTACCAGTATTTTAGCATAAAATGAAAAAAAAATCCACCGTTACTGTGAAAAATCTAACGATAATTATGGGGAAAAAGGCCGGGAAACCTGTTGAAATTCGATAGAATGGATGGTAGACTATATTGTATTAAATCCAATACATGGAAAGACCGCGTGAGACGGACACTACGTTCGTGAGAGACGGACTTCCGGAGGGAATATCTGGAATAAAATCCGGTATTTTCATGCCGGAAGCGGCAAGATTGTTAAACCATTGAACTATCTTCGCGCCCCGGGAAAAACTGGCGGGCGGAATATAGAGGAAAGTCCAGACTATTAAGAGGGAGAGGAACGTATGACAGTCAGAGAGGTAAGGGACATTTTAGGCGCAAGGGTATTGGTGGGGGAGGATCATCTGGACCGGGAGGTCCGGTCGGCCTGCGGCTCGGATATGATGAGCGACGTGCTGGCGTTTTCCAAGGATCACTCCATCCTTCTGACGGGCCTGTGCAACGCGCAGGTGATCCGCACGGCGGAGATGTTGGACATTGTCTGCCTGATTTTTGTCCGCGGCAAGAAGCCGGACGAGGCTATGCTTCAGATGGCCGAGGAGCGGGGGCTTATCGTGATGGCCACCGGACACCGCATGTTTTCCGCCTGCGGTATGCTCTACGAGGCGGGGCTCCACTCCGGGGCGATCTGATATCCCGGTATTCGCCTGAGGCGGGCCGCCGTTTCGGGTGACAGAACGACGATTGATGAATGAAGGGAACAATTATGGATGACGCGATCATTTTAACCTATCACATTTCACCGGACGATTTCACCAGAGCCGGCGAGGCCAGCAGCGACGTGAAGCGTAAGCTCAAACAGATGGGCGTGAGCCCGGACGCGATCCGCAAGGTGGCCATCGCCATGTACGAGGGCGAGATCAACATGGTGATTCACGCCAAGGGCGGGGAGATCACGGTGGAGATCACCACGGAGCAGATCCGCATGGTGCTGGCGGACGTTGGCCCCGGTATCCCGGACGTGGAGCTGGCCATGCAGGCCGGGTATTCCACAGCGCCGGACGAGATCCGGTCCCTGGGATTTGGCGCTGGCATGGGCCTGCCCAACATGAAAAAATACTCCGACCAGATGGAGATCGACACCCGTCTGGGGGAAGGCACCACCATCACAATGACAGTAAAGATTTGAGGCGATTAAATGGATAAGTTTTATCATTCCGTAAGGCTGGATGAGGCCCTGTGCAAGGGCTGCATCAACTGCATCAAGCGGTGTCCCACCGAGGCCATCAGGGTGAGGGGTGGTAAGGCCAGCATCAACAATAAATTCTGCATCGACTGCGGCGAGTGTATCCGGGTCTGTCCCCATCACGCCAAGCACGCCACCTACGACAAGCTGGACGTGATGCGCCAGTACGAGTACACGGTGGCCCTGCCCGCCCCCTCGCTCTACAGCCAGTTCAATAACCTGGACGACGTAAATATTGTGCTGAACGCACTGATCCGTATGGGATTCGACGACGTGTTCGAGGTTGGGGCGGCTGCGGAGCTGGTCAGCGAGGCTACCAGACAATACATATCCGAGCACGAGGGGCAGATTCCACTGATCAGCACGGCCTGCCCGTCGGTGGTGCGCCTGATCCGGGTCCGTTTTCCCAACCTGATCCCCCACCTGCTGCCCTTAAACCCGCCGGTAGAGGTTGCGGCGGTCCTTGCGGCCCGCCGGGCCATGGAGCAGACCGGGCTTCCAAGGGAAAAGATCGGCATCATGTTCATTTCCCCCTGTCCCTCCAAGGTGACCTACGCCAAGGCGCCCCTGGGCACGGAGAAGAGCGAGGTGGACAAGGTGCTGGCCATCAAGGACGTGTACCCCAAGCTTCTGGCCTGCATGAAGGCGGTGGGCTCCCAGGAGGACTACCCCCAGATCGGCACCGCGGGCAAGATCGGCATCAGCTGGGGCCACAGCGGCGGCGAGGCCAGCGGGCTGTTCACGGAGAGCTATCTGGCGGCGGATGGCATCGAGAACGTGATCCGGGTGCTGGAGGACATGGAGGACCAGAAGTTCACCAACCTGCGGTTCGTGGAGCTCAACGCCTGCAACGGCGGCTGCGTGGGCGGCGTGCTGACGGTGGAGAACCCCTACGTGGCGGAGGTGAAGCTGAAACGGCTGCGCAAGTACATGCCCGTGGCCAGAAGCCACATGGACGACAACCCGGAGGACATGATCCGCTGGACCACCGGGGTCCAGTACGAGCCGGTGTTCAGCCTGGGCGGCAATCTGATGGAGAGCTTTTCACGGCTGAACCAGGTGGAGCGGCTGGTGAAGAAGTTCCCGGGACTGGACTGCGGTTCCTGCGGAGCGCCCACCTGCAAGGCCCTGGCCGAGGACATCGTGCGGGGAAATGCCAGCGAGCGGGACTGCGTGTATTATCTGCGGGAAAATTTGCACAAGCTGTCCGGGGAGATTTCCGGGCTGGCCGACGATTTGGAAGAGAACAGGGGAGGCAAGGAGACGCTGAACCTGATCAAGGAATATCTGCAGCGGATTTCCGACGAGATGTCCCTGCTGGACAAGAAAGAGGATGAGAAGGATGACCGTACAGGATTTGGTGAATAGGGAGCTGTTTCGGGTGGTGAACCTGGGCGACGAGCCGGAGCGGGAGATTACGAAGCCCTTCTGCTGCGACCTGCTCAGCATCGCCATGGGCAAGGCGCCGGCGGGCTGCGCCTGGGTGACGGTGATGGGGAATATGAACACGCTGGCCGTGGCAACACTCACGGAGGCGGCCTGTGTGATTCTGGCCGAGGGCGCGGCCCTGGACGAGGTGGCGGCGAAGAAAGCCGTGGAGCAGGGGATTACCGTGCTGGCCACGGAGCTGCCCATCTTTGAGGCGGCGCTGGCGGTTCACGGGCTGCTGGGATGATGAATCTGACCTACGACCTGCACATCCACTCCTGCCTGTCCCCCTGCGGGGACGACGACATGACGCCCGCCAACATCGCCGGTATGGCGGCGCTCAAGGGGCTGGACGTGGTGGCGCTCACCGACCACAACTCCTGCCGCAACTGCCCGGCGTTTCTGGCCGCGGCTGAGGAATACGGCGTGCTGGCGGTGCCGGGCATGGAGATCAACACCTCGGAGGAGGTCCACGCGGTCTGCCTGTTCCCGACGCTGGAGGCGGCTTTGGAGTTTGACCGGTATGTGTATGATCGGCTGATCAAGTTTCCGAACAAAGAGGAAATATTTGGAAAACAGGAACTATACGACCTGGCGGATCAGGTCTGCGGCACGGAGCCCAACCTGCTGATCAACGCCACGGAGATATCCTTCGACGGGCTGTGGGAGCTGGTGCGGGGCTACAACGGGGTCATGTTCCCGGCCCACATCGACAAGACGGCTAACAGTCTGATCGCCAACCTGGGCTTTATCCCGCCGGACAGCCGGTTTACCACGGCGGAGGTGAAGGATTTGAAGAAGCTGCACGGGCTGAAGCGGGACAATTCGTATCTGGAGAGTTGTAGGATTATCAGCGACTCGGATGCGCATTATCTTGAGCATATCAATGAGCCGGAGCTGACGATTCAGGTGGAGGAGCGGTCGGCGGCGGGGGTGGTGGCGGCCCTGCTGGCGGGGTTGGGGAGTTTGTGAAATACGGAGATAAAACAGGGAGCTTTGGCCAAAGGCCGGGGCTCCCTGTCGCAATAAAATTATGAATTTTTCCTGTACAGCTCGTACCCGATCATCTCCAGATACTTTGGAATATTTCGGATTGCCGCCCGATCATAGTCTTTAACGGCTTCGCTTAGCTCGCTGTATGGAATCAGGTCCGGGTGATGTTTGAGCTCATTATCGCGTGCGCCGACTGTCCAGCCATTTTCCAGCTTGATCCGCATCCAGCGCTCGTGCTCGGCCTCGGCAAGACATTCCAGAATCGGTCCATACAGATCGGTGACGGCATCCGCTGTATTTTCGCTGGTCGGGCGTATTCCAATGCCCATGTCCCTGCGCTCGAAGCGTTCGCCCAGATACCGGATCTGTTCCCGGTTATCCTCTTTATAAATTTCTTTTAAATGTTCCCAGTCCGCCATATTTTCTTCACATTTGAGCCGCTGGATTTCTGAATCGGATGCTCCTCGTCTGCAGGCGTCCTCCAAGCGTTTTGTCCGGTAGTTTTCATGTACGGCCCGCGCGTATTCCTCCACGGCATCGCCCATCATCTGTTCAAAGGCGAGCTTGCTCTTGAAATCCTTTACATCCAGATGGATATCCAGTTGTTCGTCGCTGGGCAGGCAGGACGGGGTATATTTTTTTACACCGCTTAAACGGCTCATGCCCAACAGAAACTCAATGGAACGTGAACCGTGACGGAATTGTGAAACCCGAAGCAGCGCGGCCAGCAGCGGCTGGGAGATCGCGATTTTTCCCGTTTCCCGGCTATAGATGCCTTCTGCGTTCATGATGATCTGGCTTCTCAGCAGCATAGCGCGGCGGACGATGAATTTCCGGTCCGTAATAGAGATTGGGTTGGGGCCCTTTATATTCAAAATTCCTTTCAGGCGGCTTACAAAGTCCGGGCCTTTAACATTTTTAAATACATGGACCGCCTCGGGATCCGAATCAGGTAGAAACTCCTGGAACGAGGTCGCTGTTGCGCCTGCAAAAATGAACACAGCGCCGTCGATTTTCTTTGTCTCGCTTCCCAGCGTATACTCCGCATCCTGCATGGGAGCCAGGAAATATTTCAGCCAGCCTCTGGAAATTCCGTTGAGTTCGGCGTCAAACTCATCAAAGAATACTAAGGGAATTTTATTACCCTCGTACTGCAGGGAATGATCGAGGCCTTTGAATAATTCTTCGATTGAGTTATACTGGGAAACATTGAGGACGCTTATACGGAATCGTCCCAGCCCTTTTGCAATTTGCTTTACACCGAAGGATTTCCCTGATCCAGGCGTCCCGAAAACGGCCAGAGAAACAGGCTTTTTCTCTGCCTGGCGGGCTGTTTTCGCGTCATATGTTTTGATATATTCTTCCAGCAGATTCCTGACGGAACGGTAATTTTCAATTTCTTCGATATCTGCGGTTTCCAGATTATTATATTTGCAGACCGGCACGGAGGCGAAAAGTTCCCTGGTGCCCTCCAATACGATTTGTTTTGCCACGCCCAGGTATCCGCCCTCACGGTTTTTACAGTATTCGTCCAGAATACAGAAAGGAGAGCTCTTGGCGGTAAGGGCTTTGTAACTGCGGGATGGGACGGGAACAACGGAATGTTCGCCGATTTTCAGAAGCTCAGCCTGACGTTTCAACTCTTCATAAAGGCTGCTCTCTTCTGTGAGTTCCTTTTCCTCCACCTTTGTTGGAGCAAAGATAAGCGTCCATTGTCCGTTCTCCTTGATCAGGACGCCGGCCCGGTCCAGGAGCACAGCCATAGAAGGACATTTCTTCAGCCGTGACAACTTGATGTTCCCCTCCAGCTCCAGAGCAAATTCATCCACGGTTCTTTCGTAGGAGAGGCCGCGGCTGATCGGAAAATCCGCTTCGCGCAAAAGCTCCATTGTAAAAAGCGGAATTCCCGGGACTGTATCTGCTTTGGTGAAGAGCTCCCGGTCATTATGAAACTCCATATATTCGGATTCTGGTCTTAAAAACATTTAAAATACCTGCCTTTCGTTTTTTATTCGCTGTATACTCTCGCCAGTTCGCTGAGCGCAAGAAGCACCAGGTTGTTTTTCTTTGTGATATAGGCTTCTTCACGGCATGCCTCAAAGTTTTCGATCAGTTGATTGATCGTGGTGGATTGTGGAAGATTTTCAAAAAGACTGTTGATTTCGCGGTTGATGATACCGGAACCCACATATCCTATAGTTTTTCGCGCATTGGACGGCCAGGTCCAAGTGGCGCTCACTTTCGCATTTTCTTTCTTGTCCGTGCTGGCGACACAGAAATTGTAGTAATTTTTCTGGTAAGTCTCTTTTACTTCATTACAGCCTCCCAGCACAGCCGCCATAGCATAATCCATATAGGATTTTGCGCCAAAGGGAAGGTCGTTTTTGCGCAGGTTTCCCAAGCGCTGGCAGAAGGAAGGGTCACTCGCCATTTTCTCGCGGATTTCACCCAGAGTCACATTTCCGCGCTCTGTTTTTGCTACCGGTGTGACCGGTTCCGGGACGAAATCAATCCGAATGTCGGTCTTTTTTTGAGGCTGATCACTGGTCTGCGTCGTTGGGGCTGCTTTTTTCGCGGGTTTGGAAACTGCCGCCTCTTCGCAGTTCCAGAACAGATTTCCGTTTACGCTGCTGCCTGTAATGTAGCCTGCGGCGCCAGACAGGCTTTTGAATAATTTGTCCTGCCGCAGAATATAATAATCCCCCATATCCTGCCATTCTCCCTTATCCAGAGATTCCAGTCTGAGACGCCTGGATCTTTCTGCACATGAATCTGCGGTTTTCTTGCGGATGTGGGCGCCACTGTGCAGTAAAAATTCCCGGTCGTTTATCTGGGTGATGGCGGCGTTTTTGGCGTGATAGGTCTTCAGAGCCGAGGGGTGAGGAGATGAGGAGGCGGATATTGTCTCATCCGGGCGCTGAGGAACGTCTTCGGAGGCCGGTTGAACGGCGGTCGCCGATAATACTTCTTCTGCATGGTCGGAAGCTGCAGTTTCTTCAGGCTCCTGATTAGTTGATTGGTATACCTCCAGCTCTGTGAAACGCGCCAGAACGCCGGGAGAATTAAGGGATTTTGTGTTTCCGTTCAGATTGTTTTTCATGAACCATTCATTGACGATAATGGCAATAGCAGGATAAAAATTCTTATATGTTTTTTTGTAACCCGATTTTAGAATACTAATCTTTAAATTGGCCGTTTCCTCGCCATATAGGGTAATCAGACCTTCGCGGAGCAGACTCTCCTCCAGCGGCTTACTACCTAAAAATTCGTTACCGCCCCTGTTTCTCATCTCTGGAAAGTAGATGTCTCTGTAAGCTGCTTCTGCATCTGGGCTGAATTTTCTGCCTTCTGAGACGGGCTGATTTTCCAGCATGATAATGTCGATCGGCGTGTCCGGGTTCTCCGCGCCATAACCTTTGCGGAATTCAAGGGTTCTTTTGGATTTCATTGTGAGCAGTTCGATCAGAGACGCATAACTGAAGCAGTAATGTTCGCTACAGAAGCAAACCGCCATGACACAGGCGCTGTCCTGGATTCTGTCCGTCATAATAGAAACCCAGTTTTCGTCACTTCCGTGATTTTCGAAATCGGTGTCAATGTAAATATTGTAGCCGGCCCTGATCCACTCCAGAACCTTGGGATAAACCACCCGATCATCCTTGTGCGCATAACTGATAAACACATAATTCTGATCGAGATCTACTTGATGCTGCTGAATTTCCTGTTTGATCTCCGCTAACAGCATATCTTTTATTGCCGTTTTCGCTCCCATTCTCTATTTCTCCTTTTCTTTATTAAATTCCGGCGTATCCATAAATGCTGCATACGTCGTAAATAATGGTATTTCTCGCTGTCGGGTCCATTTTTAATTCATTCCAGTCGTCGATCAGGCAATTATGTACCTTGCCAAAGCATATTTTCCCGTCCTCCAGCACAAATCGGTGCTCCTGTCCCTTTTCACCTGGTTCCGGGTTCCATCCGGCATATCCGCAGCAATAGCAGAACGCGCACCACCTTGTATGTTCAAGATGGGCCAGCGAATCCAGATCAGGATAAGCGGCCAGCTTCTCCAGAAAACGGTCTGCGCCGTCCTGGTAATCCAGAGCCTCGCAGCGGTCCGGCAGCGGCTTCAGCCGTTTGATCAGCGCCAGGAAATACGGGCGGTTCAGAACCTGTGCCCGGCAGGCCTCCTTTTTTTCATAAAGTAAGGCGTTCCAAAGGTCGTCCCGATGGGCCGGTTTACTTGCCTGCGGATGAATCAGGGTCTGCAGCTCCATGTATGTTTGGTGGAACGATTTTGCCTGCTCCTCCATATCATACCGGACTATGTTTCCGAAGGTGAGAATCTGCCCAATAGTCCCAAAGGGGCAGATAGGAGTATTGTTCGTTCGATAGCGGATCACGGCATCGTCGTTCTTCATCCGAACCGCAATAGGCACTGTACCGGGATCGATGCAGGGCTGTCCGGTTCCTTTAGCGCAGGCTGTCAGATAAGCCCGGAGCTTCTCCATGGCATAGACGCAGGTGGTCTGGTTTGAAAAACAGATTGCAATAAAAGTGACCGGCGCAAGCCCAGCCAGCTGCTTTTCAACTTGAGAGCTTCTTATGTCTGAGGCAATGTATTCAATCTCACACAATGTCCTGAGGCGCGGATAGCGGGATTCCAGAATATCCCGGAAGCGGAGAGCCTCAGAATCGATGATCGTAATTTTCAGCTTTTCATGGCCTTTGACTTTGGAACAGGGACTTAACGTGCCGGAAAGAAGGGCTTTTTCCAGTACAGCCTGACCATACCGCCCAACTCCGGCAATCAGCAGATGGGGATTGGGAATGTGGGATAATATATGACCGGCGTTCATGTCCGGCGCTAAGGGCACGGCAGAGAGGCAGTTTTCGAAAAGGGGATGTTCTTGAAACAGTGCGTTTGCCGCGATATCCGGTATACTGAACATGCTGAGACTCAGATGATTGGCCTCGTCATGCTGGTCGCAGTAGTCGGCAATTATTTTTTGCACAGTGCGGTCTTCACAGCGGATCGCGCAGGAAAGTCTGTGCTTGCTATTGCTTGCGGAACCCCATTTTTTCCCAATATATTCGAGAAGACCTGTCAGGATTGTGAAATTCCACGTAGACTCATCATAAAATAAAATAGCTTCACTGAGCGTTTCGACCTGCAGTTTTCGGAACTGTTCCCACAGAGGAAAATGATCCTGATTGAAAAGATCTATCTGGAGGATCGTTACGCCGCTCCGCTCCAATACAAGGCTTGTCTCTTTTTCAAGAGGTTTCTCTACAACCAGCAGAATCGTGCGCTTCTGGTCGTTGGAATTACGGCTTTTTTTGTTATTTTGAATCAGATTCTGAATAAAGATATCACTTAAGTCGTTATAACCGAAAACAGCCAGCTGTTTTTTCTTTCCTATGCGCCGCTTCAGGAGTCCGAGCTGATGCCGGAACAAAGACTCCAGCGCGTTGAAAAGCCAGAGTGCAGTGCATAGCGGCGCGGCCCATTTAGCGATTTCGTAGCATAACGGGGTAGCTTCGCCCGGGCTGGCTGTTGGAGAAAATACATAGAGTTGTATTGTGCTATACAAAATTGCCGACCAAAAGCGGTCCGGTGCAACCTGAGCGGCATATGCGCTGTAATACTGATAACTTCCGATCAGTGACAGCAGGAGTACCACCGCGGTTAATCCTACAAAAATTTGCTTTTTGTAGCGGATTGTAAATTGGGACATAAGATCCCTCCTTAGAATGATTTGTCTGGTTAATTTTACCGCAAATTTCCAAATTTTTCAATATTATATGAAATATATTCTAACAATTTTGACAAAATGGGAGGTCAGATAACAAAAAAGCACAGGAAGCAGCATCGAACTCGCATGTAAGCCGCTTTCTGTGCTTTTTAGACCATCCTCTCCTCAATCTTCCATCATATCCTTCAGCGCCCGCAGAAATTCCAGGTCGGACTGGCGGACGCGGATGTTGGAGGAGAGGGATTTTCCGGCGCTGGTCGTGATATTGATCTCGATCAGCGTTCCCTCGTCCATGACGCCCTCACGGGCGGAAGCCCTGATAAACTGGATCAGTTTCGGATGGTTCGAACGGAACTGCTCCCAGGCGGGTTTTAACTGCAATAGATTCATAGGATTCATTTGTTTATCACCTCGGGGATAGTTTAGCACAGTAGGCGGGATTTGACCAGAAGGAACGTCAAAAAACACGGGCGGCAGAGATTGGTCTGCCGCCCGTGCGGTTATTTCCGGTTTACGGCTGCGTCTGATCCGCGCCGGAAGCATTCTGCCCTGCTTCGCTGCCAAGGATAATGTCGGGTGCGCCGGTCAGGTTCACGTTCCGGGTGACCTTGGCGTCGTATGTATCGGCTTTCATGATCTCGGCCAGATCCACGCCGGTGGTTTCCTTCATGGACTCAAAGAGCTTTGCCATGACCACAGGTACGTTTCCCGCTATGGTGCTCACGCCGTTGTCCGTGTCGCCGTTTCCGCCGATGATAGTGATCTTGTCGATGGCGGCCAGAGGCTCCGCGATCTTTCCGGCGATATCAGGCAGCACGTTGATCATCATCTCGGCCATAGCCGCTTTGTTGTACTTCTGGTAAGCCTCGGCCTTCTTCTCCATACCTTCGGCCTCCGCCAGAGCCTTGGCGCGGATCGCCGAGGCCTCGGCCTCGCCTTTGGCGCGGATACCCTCGGCCTCCTGAAGCATGGAGTATTTCTGGGCTTCTGCCAGGGCCTTCTTGGCCAGGGCTTCCTGCTCCTGCTCGTATTTTTTAGCCTCGGCCTCGCGCTGCCGTTTGGTCAGACCGGCTGCTGCGGCCTGCTCAATGGCGTAGCGGTCGGCGTCGGCTTTCTTGTTGATCTCGGCTTCCAGGGCCTGCTGCTGAACTGCAACTTCCTGCCTGCGCAGTTCGGCTTCGCGCTCGGCGCGGGCGATCTGGGCATTGACCGTGGCGGTCTGGATGGTCCGCTCCTGCTCCTGTTTCTGGATCTCATAGGCGGCGTCCGCCTCGGCCTTCTTGGTGTCGGAGGCCTTCTGCAGCTCCGCTTTCTTGATGGCCAGCTCGTTGTTCTTCTGGGCGATCTCCGTCTCGGCGATTACCCGGGCGTCGTTGGCCGCGTTGTCGGCTGCGGCCTGGGCGATGGCGATATCGCGCTCCGCCTCGGCCTTGGCGATGGAAGCGTCCTTGCGGATCTTGGAGGTATTGTCCATACCTAAATCCTGGATCAACCCGTGCTCATCCGTCACGTTCTGGATGTTGCAGGAGAGGATGTCGATGCCCAGTTTTTCCATGTCTTTGGAGGCTTTTGTCATTACCTGGTCGGAGAAAGAGTCGCGGTCCGTGTTGATGGCCCGCAGCGTCAGGGTGCCGATGATCTCACGCATGTTGCCCTGAAGGGAGTCCTGAAGGTCGGAGGCGATTCTGGCAGGCTCTTTGTTCAGGAAGTTCCGCATGGCCAGCTTCATCCGCTCCTCGTCGTCCGCGACTCTCACTTTGGCCACAGCGTCCACCATGACGTTGATAAAGTCGTTGGTGGGGATGTACTCGTCGGTCTTGATGTCCACCGTGATCTGCCCCAGATACAGTTTATCCAGCTGCTCGAAGAAGGGGATCTTGATCCCGGCGCGTCCGATGAGCACACGCGGAGTTTTGCGCAGGCCCGAGATGATAAACGCGTGATCCGGCGGAGCCTTTACATAACCCTGTGTGATGATGACAAGCACCACAATGACCGCTAATACAATAGGAAGCGCGGTGATGATAAGATTGAAGTCAAACATAGGAACTCCTTTCCATTGTTAAATAATTGTTAATGTTGTTGGACTTATTGTACCATATGTTGGAAAAAAGAGAAATAGAATTTCAAAATTCGACAGAATTATTCGAAGAAAGTTAAGAATTATCAGATATAAGGTGGGATAATGGCGAAAGGTTGGACGATAAGATGGAATTACATGGGGACATGAGTTTGAGAAAATAGGGAAACGAGTTAGGGGCAGGCCGTGGAGAAATGGAACGGCTCAAGCATGTACAGGAGAGGGGCGGGAGGGGAAGAAAGCAGCGCCTGCCTGCGTGCTGCCGCCGGTCCACGGTCACTGGGGCGTGTCCGTGGGGTATACGGCGGTATCCAGGCGGAGCGCATAGTTTTTACCGCTGACCTCACTTAAAATCAGCTGGTAACTGCCTTTGGGAAGGGTGAGCTTTGCCAGGTTGTGGTCGGTCCAGAGAAAGTCGCCCCAGGAGCTGTCCGCGGTGGCGTGGTGGATGATCTCGGTGTCCGGGTAGTTGTCGCCTTTGAGGGTGACGTCAAAGACACCGGCTTTAAAGCGCCCGGAACTGTTGTTGCGCAGGTCGGCGGCCACGAATACGGTGATGTCCGTCTCCTTTTCCAACTGAAATTCCAGAAGAGCGGCCGGCTGGGAAACCTTGGTGAACAGGTTGGAGGCGGAGCTGTGCAGCTCTGCATCCGGAGAGCCGGAAATCAAGCCTGAGATTGAAGGGGCGTCCGACGGGACGGTCTCGGCCTCCGACTGGGACTGGCCGTAACCGAGGATTTCAGGCGAATTTAAGCCCGTGTAGACCAGTTCGAAGTCCAGGACGGAGTCGGAACCGTCGAAGCGGATCCGGTTTAATCCGGCCTGCAGCGGGATTTTGGTGTCCAGAGACGTAGTCCGGCTGTCTGCGATCAAATACATGGTGCCGTCGGGGTACTGGCAGATCAGGGAGGGATCGCCGGAGCTGTTGGACAGTTTGCCGGTGAGGGTGATGGCGGCGGGGGAAGCCGCGTTCACGTAGAGGGAAACGGCATTTTCGTCGTCTTTTATGTGAACGGTTCCGGTCTGTTTGTACTGAGACTTCGAACCTTCGGCGGTGAAGGTGGAGAAGTAGCTGGAGGATGAGGAGCAGGCGCTTAGAAACAGGGCCAGCAGGGGAACGAGGAACAATGCTTTTTTCATAGTGAAACCTCCTTGGATTACGGTTATATTGAGCCGTCAAAGGACATGCCGGACGGAAAATACTCTCTGTAAACAAAATATGGCAAAAATTTTACGGGAATGTGAACGGGAGGCAAAGATATTCTAAAGAAGAGACGGGGGTTTTCTAAAGAGAGGCCAGAAAAATTGCAGGAAAAGCGGGGCGTCACCTGTGAACAGTAACAGAGGGGCTTCCATCAAGCGCCGTGGAGGGGATTGGCCTTGTAATGAACGGGGGCTGCATGGTATGATGGGAGGGTGAATGGCAGACGGACAGGAGTGATTGCATATGAAGTTGATTCATCTTTCGGACCTGCATATCGGAAAACGGGTGAACGAGTTTTCCATGCTGGAGGACCAGGAGTATATATTAAAGGAAATAATCGGGATGATCAGTCGGGAGGAGCCGGACGGAGTGATCATCGCAGGGGACGTCTACGACAAGCCGGTCCCCCCGGCGGAGGCGGTGCGGCTGTTCGACTGGTTTCTGACGCAGCTGGCGGACATGGAACGGCCGGTGTTTGTGATCAGCGGCAACCACGACAGCCCGGAGCGCCTGTCCTTTGGGGGAAGGCTGATGAGCAGCAGGAAGGTGTTTGTGGCGCCGGTGTACGATGGGAAGGTGAGCCCGGTGGAGCTGAAGGACCGGCACGGCAGCGTGTTTGTGTATCTCCTGCCGTTTCTCAAACCCGCGTCGGTGCGGCGGTGTTTCCCTGAGGCGGAGATCGAGAGCTACGACGGCGCGGTGCGGTTTGCGCTGGAGCAGATCCGGTCGGGGGAGGCGTTTTGCCCGAATGCGCGCAATGTGCTGGTGGCACACCAGTTCGTGGCCGGGGCAACCTCGTGCGAGTCGGAGGAATTGTCCGTGGGCGGCCTGGATCAGGTGGCGGCGGATGCCTTCGACGGATTCGACTACGTGGCTCTTGGACATATCCATGGGCCTCAGAAGGCGGGGCCGAACCTGCGCTACTGCGGTACGCCGCTGAAGTATTCGTTTTCCGAGGCGGGACATAAAAAGTCCATGACCATTGTCCGGCTGGAGGAGAAGGGAAATGTGGAGGTGGAAACGCTGCCGCTTACTCCGCTGCGGGACCTTCGGGAGATCCGGGGGAGCTATGAAGAGCTGACAAGCAGGGCGTTTTACCAGGGAACCGCGGTGGAGGATTATCTGCATATCACGCTGACGGACGAGGAGGATATCCTGGAGGCCATCGGGCGGCTGCGGGCCATTTATCCCAACGTGATGCGGCTGGATTACGACAATAAACGGACCAGGTCCGGGCAGACGGTGGAGACCGCCGCGCAGCGCCGGAAATCCCCGGGGGAACTATTTGCGGAGCTGTATGAGCTGCAGAACAATCAGCCGATGAGCCGGGAGCAGCAGGAGCTGGCCGGAAAAATGATAGAAGAATTGTGGGAGGAAACGCGATGAGGCCGACCAAACTGACCATATCCGCTTTTGGGCCGTATGCGGGGGAAATGACCCTGGAGCTGGAACGGCTGGGGGACAGAGGGATTTATCTGATTACGGGGGACACGGGAGCGGGAAAAACCACGATTTTTGACGCCATCACCTTTGCGCTCTACGGAAATGCCAGCGGCGAGAACCGCAAGCCCAGGATGCTGCGCAGCAAGTACGCGTTGGCGGAGGCCAGGACCTTTGTGGAGATGGAGTTTGTGTACAATGGGAAAACATACCGGCTCCGGCGCAACCCGGAATACTTGCGGGCCAAGCAGAGAGGGGAAGGGGAGACGAAGGAGCGGCCGGACGCCCTTCTGGAACTGCCGGACGGAAATGTGATCACCGGCGACCGCACAGTGACCGCCAGGGTGGAGGAGCTGGTGGGGCTGAACCGGGAGCAGTTTTCACAGATCGCCATGCTGGCCCAGGGCAGCTTTTCACGGCTGCTGTCGGGGAGGACTGAGGACCGGGGCGCCATTTTCCGCGAAATTTTCCGGACAAGGCCCTACCAGAAGTTTCAGGAACGGCTGAAGGACAAGGCCAAGGGGCTTTACGGGGCCTACGCGGACAGCGTGAAGAGCATCGGGCAGTACGCCGGGGGCGTGATGGCGGAGGACGGGGAGCGCTGGCGGGCGGCGGTGGAGAGCAAGGATTTGGAGGCGATGCTGGACCTGCTGGAGGAGATGATCCGGGAGGACGAGTCGGGCGCCGCCGGACTGGAGCAGGACTTAAAGGCGGTTCGGGAGCGCAGCGGCCTTTTGGGCCAGCGCCTGGGAGAGGCAAGGAGCGCGGCTAAGGCCCAGGAGGACGCGCAGCGCGCGGAACAGGAGCTGCGGGAAAACCGTCCGCTGTTTGAGGAGGCCAAGGCCGTTTTTGAGCGGGAGAAAGGCCGGGCCGGGGAGCGGGAACAGCTGATTGGGGAAATCTCCCGGGCCCAGGAGAATTTGAAAGCTTACGACGAGCACGACCGTCTGGCCGCGGACAGCCGCGCCTGCCAGGCTGAGGCCAAGGGCATGGAAACGGTGGAGGCAGCGGCGGGAAACGAGGCGGAAACGCTGGGGCTTAAGCTTCAGGAACTACAGGAGGAGCTGGACCGGCTGCAGACGGTGGGCGAGGAGCTGGTGGCGGCCCGGAGCGCGGCGGAACGGCTGGGGCAGAACCGGCAGCGCATCGCCGCCCACGCCCGGGAACTGTCGGAATACCGGGCGGAGGAGCGGAAGCTGGCCGCGGCACAGCGGGAGTACCAGGCCGCCGACCAGGCGCGCCGCGCCAGGGAAGGGGAGTATCAGGAGCTTTACCAGGTATTTCTGGACAGCCAGGCCGGAATTCTGGCCGCCGGGCTGAAACCGGGACAGCCCTGCCCGGTATGCGGCTCTTTGGAACACCCCGCACCGGCGGGGAGGGCGGCTGCGGGAGACGGGACAGAGGGCCGGCTGGGGGCGCCCGGTGCCGGAGCGGCGGTGCATGAGGCGCGCGGTGACGGAGCGGCGGTGCATGAGGCGCCCGGTGCCGGTGCGGCGATACACGAGGCACCTTCCCGCCCATCTCACACTCCGGTCACCAAGGAGCAGGTGGATGCCGCCTCCCGGCGGGCGAAGGAAGCCTCGGATGCCGCGGCAAAGCTGAGTTTGCGGGCCGGTGGGGTGAAGGGAAGTCTGGACCAGCGGTTTGAGCGGATGAAGGAGCAGGTGGAGGGTGAGATCGGCGGCTGGAAGGAGTCCTGGCAGGAACGAATCCGGGGAGCGCAGGCGAAGGGCCGGGAAGCATTTCTGGAGGAGTGGAAGCTGGTGCTGGAGCAGCTGGACGGAGTTCTGCGCCGCCAGGCGGAGGCCGGGGAGCAGACGATCCGCGGGCTGGAGGAGCAGGCGAAGCGGCGCGGGCAGCTGGAAGCGCAGAAGAAGAAAGCGGCCCAGGCCTTGGAGAACTGCCGGGAGCGCAGGCAGGAGGCCGGAAAGGCCAGGCTCCGGGCGGAGACCAGGCGCACTGAGCTGGAACGCCAGATCGCAGAGCTGAAAAAGCGGCTTCCCCACGGAGAGCGTGCGGCCGCGGAGGCGGAGCTGACAGAGCACAGGAGGAGGCTCCTGGCGATGGAACAGGCGCTGAATGCGGCTGAGAAACGTCTGAACGAGTACAGCGGCCGGGTGTCCGCAGCCGAAGCCAGGGCACAGGCGCTGAACCGGCAGTTGGAGGCGTTTTACCGGCAGCAGGAGGAGCGGTGTGTGATATGCGCCGCGACTCAGGGGAGTCTGTCCCCTATGCAGGATTCGTCCCCGGAGGCCCAGCTCTCCCCCTCGGACTGGGTCCGGCAGCTGGAGGCAGAGCTGGCCGGGGCGGGGGAGATTCTGGAGCGTCTGGAAGCCGGACGGAACCGGCTCCACCACCGCCTGGAGACCAACCGGCTGGCCAGGGACAACATGGTGCGGCAGCAGGCGGCCATGGAGGCGGCCAGACAGCAGTGGACCTGGGTAAAGGCCATGGCGGATACCGCCGCCGGGGAGGTCAACGGCAAGGACAAGATCACCTTTGAGACCTATGTGCAGATGGCGTATTTCGAGCGTATCATCGCCAGGGCCAACGCCCGTTTCATGGTGATGAGCGGCGGGCAGTATGAGCTGAAGCGGTGCATGGAGGAGGACGGGCGGGGCAAGAACGGCCTGGGACTCAGCGTGATCGACCACTACAACGGCTCAGAGCGCAGCGCCAGAACCCTGTCGGGCGGAGAATCCTTCCAGGCGTCCCTCTCTCTGGCGCTGGGGCTCTCCGACGAGATTCAGTCCCAGGCGGGTGGAATCCGCCTGGACACCATGTTTGTGGACGAAGGTTTCGGCTCCCTGGACGGCGAGTCCCTCAATCTGGCAGTCAAGGCCCTGGCCGGTCTGGCCGAGGGAAACCGCCTGGTAGGCATCATTTCCCACGTACCGGAGCTGAAGGAGCGCATCGAAAAGCAGATTGTGGTGACCAAGGAAAAATCCGGTGGCAGCCGGGCAGAAATTGATATATGATAGAAACAGACAGACGGCGGGAAAATTGGAGCAAAAAGCCGCGTCAAGCTCGCTTGTAAGCGTCTTTTCGCTCCAATTTTCCCATCGGATGACCATCCGATGCTTCTTGACCGGTCTTTTTCGGTCAAGAAGATGTGCCGTCGTAGCAATCGCGACACAATGGAATTGGCAGTACACACACACGATTGGAGGAACACAACATGGTAGATCAGTTGACGGTAGACAAATTTTTATCCACCCTCTCCTCAAAAGAGCCGGTGCCGGGCGGCGGAGGCGCTTCGGCGTTGGCCGGAGCCCTGGGAAATGCTCTGGGCCAGATGGTGGCGAACCTGACCATCGGCAAGAAACGCTACGCGGACGTGGAGGACGAGATCAAGGGCCTGCTGGCGCGTATGGAGGACCTTCAGAAGGAATTTGTGATCCTGGCGGATCGGGACGAGGAGGTGTTCGCGCCTCTGGCGGCAGCCTACGGGCTCCCAACCGGCACGGAGGAGGAGAAGGCGCATAAGGCGGCGGTGATGGAACAGCGGCTGCTGGACGCCAGCTACGTTCCGCTGGAAGTGATGGAGAAAGCGGTGGAGATGCTGGGTATTCTGGACGTCCTGGCGGTCAAAGGCAGCCGTATGGCGGTCAGCGATGTGGGCGTGGGCGTGCAGTTTGTCCGCACGGCGCTCCTGGGCGCGGTGATGAACGTCTATATCAACACCAAGTCCATGAAGGACCGGGAGAAAGCCGGGGAGCTGAACCGTGAGGCGGAGGAACTGGTGCGCACGGGAACCGAGGCAGCGGACCGCATTTACGGGGTGGTTCTGGCCGGACTGAGGGGATAACGGTAACGACGTTGTGTAAAGAAGGAGGAATGGACACCGATGCAGGTATTAAAGGGAGCAGAGGTTTCTGCAAAGATTAAAGAAGAGGTACAGGGGCTGCTGGGCTCCGTGGAGGGACCCGCGCCAAAGCTCGCCATCGTGCGGGTGGGAGAACGGCCGGACGACATGTCCTATGAGCGCGGCGCCATCAAAAAAATGGAAAATTTTGGGTTACGAGTCCAATCCTATGTATTTCCCGGGGACATCGGCGATGCAGAATTCAAGGAGCATTTCGCGGCCATTAACCGGGATCCGGACGTGGCCGGGATTCTGCTGCTGAGACCGTTGCCCGGACAAATCTGTGAGAGCGATATCGAGAAAATGATCGATCCGGCCAAGGACCTGGACGGGATATCCCCAGCCAACATCGCCAAGGTCTTTGCCGGGGACGAAAGCGGTTTCGCGCCCTGCACCGCCGAGGCGGTGATGGAGGTGCTGCGGGCCTTTGACATTTCCCCCAAGGGAAAGCGGGTGACCATCGTGGGCCGCAGCATGGTGGTGGGACGGCCTCTGTCCATGCTGATGCTGAAGGCCAACGCCACGGTAACCATCTGCCACACCAAAACCGCCGATCTGGAAGGGACCTGCCGCAATGCCGAGATACTGGTGGCTGCCGCCGGCCGGGCGAAGATGCTGGACAAGCGTTTCGTGGGCCGGGAGGCGGTGGTGATCGACGTGGGCATCAATGTGGATGAAAACGGAAAATTGTGCGGGGATGTGGATTACGCCTCCCTGGACGGGGCGGCCTCGGCCGCAACGCCGGTGCCCGGCGGCGTGGGCGCGGTGACCACGGCGGTGCTGGCAAAACATCTGGTGCGTGCGGCTCTGGCGGGGAAATAGGAGCACCGCCGATTTTGCATAATCCTGCATGATTTTGCTGCATAAAGCCTGCATTTTCCTAGTTTCTGGGAAAAATATGCAAAAAAGGTATTAATGCATAAATAATTCTTAAAAAAAGTAGTATTTTCCCCGATTTTCCTCTTGATAAACGCTGAAAATGCATTATAATAAAAAGGCAATCATTTATAGTTATGCATTTTCGTGCATAAAGAAAAAGAGGAGAGATCATTATGAAAAAGAAAGTATTAGCTATGACGATGGCTGCTCTGATGGCGGCCTCCATAACCGCCTGCGGCGGAGCGAAAACTGAGACCACCGCTGCCGATACCACTGCTGCCGAGAGCAAGGCTGAGGATACCACCGCTGCTGAGAGCAAGTCTGAGGAGACTACTGCCGAGGCTGCCAGTGAGGAAGAGACCAAGGCTGCCGGCGGCAAGCTGATCATGGTGACCAACGCGGAGTTCCCGCCTTACGAGTACCATGAGGGCGGCGAGATCGTGGGTATCGACGCCGATATCGCCCGTGCAATCGCCGACGAGCTGGGCATGGAGCTGGAGATCGAGGATATCGCTTTTGATTCCATTATCCCGGAGCTGACAAGCGGCAAGGCTGATTTCGCCATGGCCGGCATGACCGTGGACGAGAAGCGCAAACAGTCCGTTGACTTCTCCGACACCTACGCCAAGGCTTCCCAGAGAATTATTGTGAAATCGGACAGCGCCATCGCAACCCCCGACGACCTTAAGGGCAAGGTAGTGGGCGTGCAGCAGGGCACCACCGGCGACCTCTATGTATCCGATCTGGAAGCGGACAACACCACGGTTGAGCGTTACAACAAGGGCTTTGAGGCCGTTCAGGCGCTGAGCCAGGGCAAGATCGACGCCGTTGTGATCGACGGAGAGCCTGCAAAGGTATTTGTGGAGCAGACCGACGGTTTAAAGATTCTGGACGAAGCGTTCACCGACGAGGAGTACGCCGCTGCCGTGAAGAAGGGCAACACCGAGCTGCTTGACAAGATCAACGGCGCGTTAAAGAACTTAAAGGAGTCCGGCAAGCTGGATGAGATCGTGGCGAAGTACATTTCCGCTGAGTAATAAGCGGCCGGCCGCCAGAGCTGTCTAACGGAATCCAAAACTGCCGCATCGTGCAGGAAGTACTGCAGAATATACCGCTTCCTGAAATTATGCGGCAGTTTTTTGTGCGATAGGAATGCTCCCCGGCAGCGGCAGGGAAACGGCCGGGACCGCGGCGGCGGCCTGGAGCCGGCCGGCTGTAAACCTCCGCCTTAGGGGGCGGGAAATCATAGCAGAGGATGGATAACATGTGGGAACAATTTTGTAGTACATTTTACCTGAACTTTATCGAGGACGACGGCTGGAAATACATCACGGTGGGCCTGAAAAACACCCTGATCATCACCTTCTTCGCCTGTCTGATGGGAATCGTTCTGGGCTTTCTGGTGGGCATGGTCCGCTCTACCTACGAGAAAACCCATAAACTGAAAATTCTCAACGCGGTCTGCAAGGTCTACCTGACGGTGATCCGCGGAACGCCCGTGGTAGTGCAGCTGATGATCATCTATTTCGTGGTGTTCGGCAGCGTCAGGATCAGCAAGGTCCTGGTGGCGGTCCTGGCCTTTGGAATCAACTCCGGGGCCTATGTGGCCGAGATATTCCGAAGCGGCATCATGTCCGTTGACAGCGGTCAGCTGGAGGCGGGGCGCAGCCTGGGTTTCAATTACTGGCAGACTATGTGGTACATTATCATGCCCCAGGCGTTTAAGAACGTGCTGCCCGCGCTGTGCAACGAGTTCATTTCCCTGCTGAAGGAGACCTCCGTTGCCGGTTACATCGCGCTTCAGGATCTGACCAAGGGCGGCGATATCATCCGCAGCCGGACGTACAGCGCCTTTATGCCGCTGTTTGCGGTAGCGCTGATCTATCTGACCATTGTGATGATCTTTACGAAATTGATACAGATATTGGAGAGGAGGCTGAGGCAGAGTGAGCGCTAATTACAACGGGGAAGCCCTGATTCGTGTGGAAAATCTTGGAAAAAGCTTCGGCGCCATCCACGTGTTGAGCGGAATCAACGTGGATATTCATGCAGGCGACGTGGTATTTGTGGTGGGACCTTCGGGGTCCGGCAAGAGCACCTTTCTGCGCTGCCTGAACCTGCTGGAGGAGCCAACGGAGGGGCACGTGTTTTTTGAAGGGGTGGATATCACCGACAAACACACGGACATCGACAAGCACCGCCAGAAAATGGGAATGGTGTTCCAGCAGTTCAACCTGTTCCCCCATATGGATATTATGAAGAATCTGACCATCGCGCCCATGAAGCTGCAGGGCAAGAGCCAGCAGGAGGCCGAGGCCGAGGCTATGCGCCTTTTGGAGCGGGTAGGTCTGGCGGACCGGGCCCACGCCTATCCCAGCCAGCTCTCCGGCGGCCAGAAGCAGCGGATCGCCATCGTGCGTGCGCTGTGCATGAAGCCGGATGTGATGCTCTTTGACGAGCCGACCTCCGCCCTGGACCCCGAGATGGTGGGCGAGGTGCTGGAAGTGATGCGGGACCTGGCCAAGGAGAAAATGACCATGGTGGTGGTGACCCACGAGATGGGTTTTGCCAGGGAGGTGGCCACCCGGGTGATGTTCATGGACGGCGGAAACTTCGTGGAGGAAGCGCCGCCCCAGGAGTTTTTCACCAACCCGAAGAACGAGCGCCTTCAGTCCTTCCTGAGCAAGGTGCTGTGACAAATCGAATCGCAAGGTGCGCTGAAAAATGCCGCCGCAGGGAAATGTCTCTGCGGCGGCATTTTTTTGTCCCTGCCCCTGAGGGCGGTCAGGACTCCGTATTGAATTTTTCCAGCAGCTCGGACAGATTGGTCAGGCAGTGGTCCAGATTGGCCAGTTCCTCCTCAGTGTAGCATGAGAGGGCCTTCAGCGTGCTGTCCAGCATGCTCTGCTTTAAATCGGTGAGCATCCGGACGCCCTGGTCCGTGATGTGGATGTAGACCTGGCGGCGGTTCCGGGAATCGTGGGTTCTCTGCACCAGCTCCTTCTCCTCCAGATCGTTGACCAGCTTGGTGAGCTGCTGCTTAGTGATATCCAGCTGGTCGGCCAACTCCGACATGGTCAGCTTATGGCCGTCTAATTCGTTGAGCGTCATCAGGGTGTGGAAGGCCAGGGTATTGGCTTTGACCACGTTCTGCTGCTGGTACTGGCTCTTGGCCAGCGTGAAAAACCGAATGGTGAACTTTAAAAAATGGGCGCTGACCGTCTGCGCGCCCGGTTTTTGTTCTTTCGTGACAGTCACCTCCTGTGCCTGCGGTTGAGGCTTATCTTTATACTGTTGTATCACAGTGACTTGAAAATGTCAATGTTTATTAAAAGTAAATAAAAATTTACAATTAAATATTGACAAAGTTTAGAGATGGTATTATTGTACAGATATGCGCGGGGGAAACGGCGAAAGCCGGACCTGTGTATAGGGAAACTGTAAAAGAAGCAAGCTAAATACATTAAGAAAAGGAGACAATGAGTATGGGAGTTAAAGGCGACAACGGCATAAAGAATCCGAAAAAGCCGTTTATCTATTACTATCTGTTGGTACTGCTGATTGTGATGGTGCTGAACGCTTTGGTATTTCCCTCTGTGATGGAGCGGTCCGTCCAGGAGGTGCCTTACAGCGAGTTCATCACCCAGCTGGACCAGGGAAAAATCAAGGATGTTTATCTGACGGACACCCAGATTCAGTATACGGTGAAGGATCAGCAGTGGGGGGCCTACAAGACCGGCCGGTTCCCGGATGACCAGCTGATCGAGCGTCTGCAGAAAGCCGGAGTGACAGATTACCGCAGGGAGATCCCCACCCAGGCGTCCCCGCTGCTGAGCTTCCTGATGACCTGGGTGGCGCCGATCCTGATGTTTGTGATCATCGGACAGATCATGGCCCGTTCCCTCAGCAAGCGTATGGGCGGGAACAACGCCATGACCTTCGGCAAATCCAACGCCAAGATTTACGCGGAAAATGAAACCGGCATCACCTTTGCGGACGTGGCCGGCGAGGAGGAGGCCAAGGAGGCGCTCAAGGAGATCGTGGATTTCCTGCACAATCCCCAGAAGTACGCGGATATCGGCGCCAACCTGCCCAAGGGCGCGCTGTTAGTAGGCCCTCCCGGAACCGGTAAAACCCTGTTGGCCCGGGCGGTGGCAGGAGAGGCCCATGTGCCGTTCTTCTCCATTTCCGGTTCGGAGTTCGTGGAAATGTTCGTGGGCATGGGCGCGGCCAAGGTCCGGGACCTGTTCAAGCAGGCTACGGAAAAGGCCCCCTGTATCGTGTTTATCGATGAGATCGACACCATCGGCAAGAAGCGGGACGGCGGCGGTATTTCCGGCAACGACGAGCGGGAGCAGACCCTGAACCAGCTGCTCACCGAGATGGACGGCTTTGACGGCAAGAAGGGCGTGGTGATTCTGGCGGCCACCAACCGGCCGGAATCCCTGGACGCCGCGCTGCTGCGTCCGGGACGTTTCGACCGGAGAATCCCCGTGGAGCTGCCGGATTTAAAGGGCCGGGAAGCCATTCTGAAGGTGCACGGCAAAGAGGTGAAAATGTCCGAGGACGTGGATTACAACGCTATCGCCCGCGCCACCTCGGGAGCCAGCGGTGCGGAGCTGGCCAACATCATCAACGAGGCGGCCCTGCGGGCGGTCCGCATGGGGCGCACGGCGGTGAACCAGAGCGATCTGGAGGAGAGCGTGGAGACGGTGATCGCCGGTTACCAGCGCAAGGATATGGTGGTTTCCGAGAAGGAGCGCCGGATCGTAGCCTACCACGAGATCGGCCACGCTCTGGTGGCGGCGAGCCAAAGCCACTGCGCGCCGGTGCACAAGATCACCATTATTCCCAGAACCTCCGGAGCGCTGGGTTACACCATGCAGGTGGAGCAAGGGGAGCGTTTCCTGATGAGCAAGGAGGAAGCTTTGGACAAGATTGCCACCTTTACCGGCGGCCGGGCGGCGGAGCAGCTGATCTTCCACTCCATCACCACCGGCGCGTCCAACGATATCGAGCAGGCCACTAAGCTGGCCCGGGCCATGATCACCCGGTACGGCATGAGCGACCGGTTCGGCATGGTGGCGATGGAGACCGTGAGCAACCAGTACCTGGGCGGGGACACTGCCCTGGCCTGCTCCCCGGAGACAGCCAGGATCATCGACGACGAGGTGGTGAAGCTGGTGCACGGGCAGTACGAAAAGGCCCTCTCCATTCTGAGCGGGCACGTGGAGAAGCTCCACGAGCTGGCGGATTACCTGCTGGAGCGGGAGACCATCACCGGCGAGGAATTTATGGATATTTTAGAGCGGTAGGCGGTCTGGCGGAAACGGCGGACCGCGGTTTGGGAAGCGGCTCAGAGAGGCGATTTAATAGTTTGTTCGATTGCAATCTGAGGGGGGATATGGTATGCTGAAAATGATGAGCGGATATCAACGGCGCTTCCATGTCTGAGCAGGTCTGTTTCGCAAAGTTTCTTATACAGATTTTCTTATGATTGTGTGATGATTTAAAGCAGAGTGATTGAATTAGCAGGACGCGCGGCCTGAGGACGGGCGGATTGCCGGAAGCCGCTTTCATACAAACATGAGAGAATACGAGAGAAACGGAGGAATGAAGTATGGAACGGATACTGGAGCAGCTTTACAAAGGGGATCTCTGTCCGGCGGACAACTGTCAGGTGGAGAATCCCGATTACCGCCGCCTGTGCAACGCCAACTTAGAGGAGACGGACCGCTTTGCCAGCTCGCTGGCCGAGGAGCGCAGGGAAGCCTTTGACGTTTTGATGGACCATTACCTGGAGGTGAGCTTCATGGAGAAAACCCAGGCCTTTACGGACGGGTTCCGGCTGGGCGCGCAGGTGATGTGCGAGGTGTTTCGGGCGGCGGCTGAGCAGTAACATGTAAATCGATGGATGCCCTCAAAGGCTCTGTGACAGAACGGAGCGGCTTTGAGGGCATCTTTTTTTGCGCCTTGGGTTTATGATCTATTCGTCCGGTGAAACGTACACGACATAACCGGCTTTCCGGGGGCCGGCCTTGGGAGCGGGCCCTGTGCCGTAGCCCAGAATGCAGTGGCCAATGCCTTCATAATCTCCGTCGATTCCCCATTTTTCCAGATGGGCCTTCCCTTCAGGACAATCGAACACTTCTTTGGCCCGGTGGACCCAGCAGGAATCCACCCCCAGGGCGTGGGCGGCGTTCAGCAGATTTCCCATCACCAGGGTTCCGTCGTACAGGAAGGTTGGCTGGGACCGGTCCGCCAGCACGATCAGCACGGTGGGAGCGCCATAGAACGGATCGATTTCCTTGCCCAGGAAACGGGCGTTTAAACGGGAGAGCAGGTCCCGGGTCCCGGGATCCCGGACAACGACGATGCGCGGGGACTGCTTGCCGTAGCCGGAAGGGGCGTACATACCCGCTTCCAGAATTTGTTCCAGTTTTTCGGGTTCCACTGGTCGATTGGGATTGTAACGCTTGACGCTTCTTCTCTGTTTCATCATTTCAATACATTCATTCATCTGATTCTCTCCTTCTGCGCCGCACGGCCGGTTCAATCGCCGCGCTCCTGCATAAATTTTCGGGCCATGATAATAAAATCGTTCCGCCGTTTTGCCAGTTCATCCATGTCTTTAACAGACCAGTCGTAGAATCCGCTTCCGGTCTTATAACCCAAATTCCCCTCCTCCACCAGCGTCTCCATAACGGGAGAAGGAGTGGTCCGGCTGCTGATCTCCGGAAGTACGGTGCGCTGCACGTTCAAGCAGAGGTCGAGTCCGGCCGCTTCGATATGCTCCAGGGGGCCCCACACGGGCATGCGGATCCCCATGCCCATTTTCACAGCGGTGTCAATGTCCTCGGGGTCCGCCAGGCCGATCTCCACGATGTTCACGGCCTCGCGGATGACGGCCTGGAGAATGCGGTTCGCCAGCTGTCCGGGCAGGTCGCGTTTGACCAGAACAGCAGCTTTTCCCCAGGATTTCAGAGTGTCCCGCACGGCAGAGGCGATCCCGGTGTCCGTGCGGTCGCCCACCACCACCTCCACCAGGGGAACCAGATGGCCGGGGAACCAGAAGTGGGTGGTTACGGCGCGCTCCGGGTGTTCGGTGAGCAGCGCGATATCGGTGATGCGCAGCCCGGAAGTGTTGCTGAGCAGAGGCACCTCCGGCGGGAATACCTGATCCAGGCGGGCGAACAGCTTCTGTTTGACCTCCAGATTTTCCACTACAGCCTCGATCACCATGGAGGCGCTGCGGCTGTACGCTTCGTAGCCGGAGGAAACGCTGATGAGCTCCCGGGCTTTCATGGCCCCGGCTTCGTCCGCCAGGCCGTTTGCCAGCAGCTCGCCGATGTTGGCCTTAGCCGCGGCAAGCCCCCGATCCAGCTGGTCCGGATTGATGTCGACCAGCACGGTTTTGTTTCCGGCCAGGGCGCTGCAGGCGGCGATGCCACTTCCCATTAAACCGCTTCCGATGATGATTACGGTGTCCCGCATAATGATTTCCTCCTTTATGAGTCTCGCATATCGTTTAGGACCGTACCGGCTTTACACAGACCGGAGTGGGGCATGCAAGCTCCCAGGCGCGGGTGAGCGAGCCGTCGGCCGGGTCGATATGGAAGGTTAAAATGTTGTCCGAATCCTGATTGGCTACGATCAGGTAACGCCCGGCGGGATCCACCGCAAAGTTGCGGGGGGTGCGGCCGCCGCAGGGGATATTATCCAACCAGGAAAGGGTTCCGGCGTCCGGATCCACGCGGTAAACCGACAGGCTGTCGTGGCCGCGGTTGGAGCCGTAGAGGAAGCGGCCGTCCGGCGTCAGGTGGAGATCGGCGCAGATATTTCCGGTTTTGCAGCCTTGGGGTACGGTGTCCACCGTCTGCTTCAGCGTGAAGCCCCCATTGCCGTCGTAGTACAGCAGGGAGATCGTGGAGGAGAGCTCGTTGATCAGGTAGCAGAAGCGCCCGTTCCGGTGAAATTCACAAAAACGGGGGCCGCTGCCGGGAAGGGCGCAGAAGTCCGCCGACGGGGACAGCAGACCGCGTTCAAAGTCTGTCCGGTATGCGGCCAGATGATCGGTGCCCAGATCCGGCACAAAGGCGAAACGCTCATCCGGGGATAATATCAGGGAATGGGCGTGAGGACCTTTTTGCCGGGCCGGATCCACGCTGCTGCCCTGGTGCTGGATCAACTGGCTGTGGGGAGCAAGGGAGCCGTCGGCCATGACCGGATAAACACATACGCTGCCGCTCATGAAATTGGACACGAAAACATGCGTCCCCCCGCTGTTGACAGACACGTGGCAGGGGTCGGTTCCAAGGGTGGGGCGGCTTCCCAGAAAGTCCAGGCTTCCGTCCTCCCGGCGGATGCGGTAGGCCGACACCCCGCCGCCGGGCTGCCCCTGGTATTCCTTTAATTCGTTCACGGAATAGAGAAAATTCCCGTCCGGGGAGAGGCAGAGGTAGGAGGGATTATCCGCCTCCACAGGTTCGCCCTCATGCCGCAGCTCCCCCGTGTCCAGGTCCAGAAGCAGGCGGTAGATTCCCCGTCCTTTTCCTTCCAGCACCTCCCCGGTTCCAAAAAGGATCGGGCGGCTGTAGGTTCCGACGTAAATTCTTCTAAAATGATTCATCTCAGCCCTCCAATTCGAACTCATAGTCAAAAACTGTTTTGCCGTATGAAACGCTGTCCATAAAGGCGCGCACCTTCAGGTGCTCCGGGTGATTGATGTACCGCTGCAAGGCCTCGTCCGAGTCGAATACGGAATCGATGCAGATGTGATACGCCTCGGGACTGCCGGTATTGTAGTTCAGAGCCACCTGCGCCCGGCGGATCTCCGGAATGAGGCTCTTTAAGGATTCTGTTTTTTCACGGAACAAGCGGCAAGTCTCACGGCGGTCCTCATCGCTGCCGTTCTCGTTGATCTTCCAGAACACAATGTGTTTGATCATAGATAAACCCTCCCTCGAATTCGTAATTGTACTACAAGTGATTTGATTTTAGCACGCATGCCTCATTTGTGTCAATAGTGATCAAAAAATATTCCAAATGAACCAACAAAATATATAATTCAAAAAAAGAAGAAATTAAAAACACTAGTAAAAAAATATAATTTTACAACTCTAAAACAAAGATAAATAATCAAAATCACAACAAAAAAGTAAAAATGTAATTGACATTCTGTTTGGTCATGATATAATACGACTTGTAGGACAAGTGAAGAAGAAGTAACACGAAAAATCATATAAATACATTCAAGGAGGACTCAGTATGAAGAAAAAATTGACGGCGTTGGTGTTAACGGTGGCAACAGCCATGACGGTGCTGTACGGATGCGGCGGCTCTTCCGGCGGGACGGAGCAGCCGGCGGCCAAGGGCGGAGAGACCCAGGCCACGGAGGCGCAGCCCCAGAAGACGGAAGCGGCTGAGGCTGGGGATCAGAAAATCGGCGTGTTGATTTTCAACTATGCCAACGACTACATTTCCTATGTGCGCAAGGGGCTGGAAGCCGCTGCACAGACTGCGGGAGTGGAGTATCTGACCGTTGACGGAGCCAACGATCAGGCGAAGCAGACGGAGCAGGTGGACACCATGATCCAGAAAAAGGTGGATGGGCTCTGTGTGGCGCTGGTGGAATCCACCGCGGCCGAGACGATCATTGAGAAGTGCCGTACGGCGGACCTCCCGGTGGTCTTTGTAAACAAAAAGCCGACGGCTGAGGTGCTCAACACTTATGACAAGTGCTGGTATGTGGGCTGCGCCACCCAGCAGCCGGGAGAATTCCAGGCCGAGATGATGCTTGAGGACTGGAAAGCGGATCCTACCATGGACAAAAACGGCGACGGTAAGATCCAGTATGTGATCATCAAGGGCGAGAACGGCCATGAAAATGCGGAAGCCCGCATCGTGGGCATCCACAAGGTTCTGGAGGAGTCGGGAATTGAGGTGGAGGAGCTGGACTGCCAGGTTGCGGGCTGGGATGCCTCCAAAGCGAAGGATATTATGGATACGTGGCTTTCCAAGTACGGGGACGATATAGAAGTAATTCTTTCCAACAACGACGCGATGGCTTTAGGCGCGATTGAATCGTTAAAGGCAGCGGGTTATTTTGAGGGAGATAAGCAGATCGCGGTGTACGGCATTAATGCAATTCAGACGGGTCTGGAGGCGTTGGAGCAGGGATACCTGAGGGGCACCATCATGACCGACATGATTTCCGAGGGAACCACCACCTTCCAGGTGATGAAAAACGCTCTGGACGGCGTGGACTGCCAGACCGATATCGCCTACCCCTACGAGGCGGAGTCCAAATTCTTCTATATCGACACGGTAAAAATCCGCATGGACAACATTGACACAGCCTGGGCCATGTATCAATAAGCCCTGGAATCAGACGGGCGGCAAAAGCAGACGGGCGGGGCGCAAAACGCTCCGCCTGATTAAAAACGGAGTGAGCCTATGGAATATGTTTCGGAGCAGGAGAGCAGGGATTATCTCTTGGTGATGCGGGATATCGACAAGGAATTTCCCGGGGTGAAGGCCCTGAATAAAGCGAAGCTGTATGTGCAAAAGGGATCCGTCCACGCCCTGATGGGGGAAAACGGCGCGGGAAAGTCCACGCTGATGAAGTGCCTGTTCGGCGTCTACGCCAAGGACAGCGGGGAGATTCTGTTTGAGGGAAAAAGCGTAAACTACACCTGTCCCAAAGATGCCCTGGACCACGGTATCTCCATGGTGCACCAGGAGCTGAATCAGGTGCTCCAGCGGAATGTGATGGAGAATATCTGGCTGGGCCGTTTCCCTACGAAGATGGGGTTCGTGGACGAGCAGAAAATGTATGACGAGACGAAGAAGATTTTTGACGACCTGAACATCGGCGTGGACCCCAGGGAGAAGATCGACGACCTCTCCGTATCGCAGCGCCAGATGATCGAGATCGCCAAGGCCGTGTCGTACAACGCGAAAATCATTGTCTTTGACGAGCCGACCTCGTCCCTGACGGAGAAGGAGGTCTCCCATCTCTTTGCGATCATTGAGAATCTGCGCAGCCGGGGAGTGGGGATGGTCTACATTTCCCATAAAATGGAAGAGATCAAGCGCATCTCGGATGAGATCACAGTGATGCGGGACGGAAGCTGGGTCTACACGGGCAAGGCCAGCGAGATGGAGATGGACCAAATTATCTCGCTGATGGTGGGGCGCAGCATGTCCAGCCGCTTCCCGGAAAAAACCAACCGGCCCAGTGACAATGTGGTCCTGAAGGTGGAGCGGTTGACCGGGATGTATAAACCCACGATTACCGAGGCCTCGTTTGAGCTGCGGGAAGGAGAGATTCTGGGCATCGCGGGCCTGGTGGGATCGCGGCGAACGGAGCTGGTTGAGACGATTTTCGGCCTTAGAAAACGGGAATCCGGGAGAATCGTCTATAAGGGAAAAGAGGTTTCCATCAACGATCCCATTGAGGCCATCTCCAACCGGTTTGCCCTGCTGACCGAGGAACGCAGGCAGAACGGCATTTTCGGGGATCTCAGCATACGCTTTAACGCGACGATTTCCCATTTGAACGACTATTGCAAGCTGTCGTTTATCAATGAAAAAAAGATGGTGAGCGACACCCAGTGGGTTATCGACGCCATGGCGGTCAAAACGCCAAACGACCGCACGGCAATTTCCAATCTCTCGGGCGGCAACCAGCAGAAGGTGATCATCGGGCGCTGGCTGCTCAATGAGCCGGAAATTCTGATGATGGATGAGCCCACCCGGGGGATCGACGTGGGCGCAAAGTACGAAATTTATAAACTGATGAACGAATTGGCCTCCAAGGGTAAGTCCATCCTGTTCGTCTCCTCGGAGATGCCGGAGTTGATCGGCGTTGCAGACCGTATTCTGGTGATGAGTAACGGGCGGGTGGCGGGAATCCTGAACCGTGATGAATTCGATCAGGAGGAAATCATGCGGTTTGCGGCCAGATATCTGGGCTGACGGCAAGGGTCCGCAAAATTGGAGGAGAGAGATGAAGAATACGAATACATTATCAAAAGACAGGCTGAAAAAAATTGTGATGAATTACGCGATCTACCTGATTTTGCTGATCGTGGTGGGGGTAATCGTGGCGGTGGATCCCTCGTTTCTGCAAATCGGAAATCTGTCCTATATCTGTACCCAGGCGTCCACCCGCCTGATTCTGTCCCTGGGAGTGGCGGGGATCATTGTGCTGGGCGGTACGGACCTGGCGGCCGGACGCATGGTGGGCATGGCGGCCGTAATCTGCGCTTCTCTTTTGCAGGCGGTGGAGTCCAGCACCAGAGTGTATCAGAATATGCCGCGGCTTCCCATTTTTCTGCCCATGCTTTTGGCGGTGGCGCTGTGCGTGATATTCTGTTTTGTCCATGGACTGATTGTGGCAAAATTGAAGGTGGCGCCCTTTATCGCTTCCCTGGGAATCCAGCAGGTGGTGTATGGGCTGTTTTCAATCTATTTCCAGGGGCTTGCCAACGGATCGCCGATCGGAAGCTTTGACAAGCGGTTTACAAACTTCGCTCAGGGCGCGTTCCACCTGGGGCCGGTGCGCATTCCCTATATTGCAATCTACGCGGTGATCTGTACGGTGATCGTGTGGGTGATCTGGAACAAGACAAAGATCGGCAAGAATATGTTCGCAATCGGAGGAAATCCGGAAGCCGCGGCGGTCTGCGGCGTTAATATCGTCAAAGGTTCCCTGGTGATCTATATTCTGGCGGGGATTCTCTACGGATTTGCAGGGGCTCTTGAGGCGGGGCGCACCGGAAGCGCTACAAATGCCCTGGGAGCGGATTATGCCCTGGACGCAATCGCAGCCTGCGTTGTGGGAGGCGTGTCCATGCGGGGCGGAATCGGCACCATTAAGGGCATCGTCACCGGAGTGATCATGTTCCAGATTATCAACTACGGTTTGATCTTTATCGGCGTCAGCCCCTATGTGCAGTATGCGGTGAAGGGCAGCATCATTCTGATCGCGGTAGCCATTGATACCCAGAAATATCTGAAGAAAAAATAAGGACGTCCGGAGGTTACCTGGACTCGTTCAGATATCGGGTAACGCTGTTTACCAGCTCGTTCATATGTTTTTCCATCATGAATGCGGCTTCATCCGGCTTCTGCCGTTTGATGCATTCCAGAATCATGTAGTGATAGAAAGAAGAGTTCCGGTCATTCCGGGTGAATTGCAGAAAATCCACCATCTTTGACGTCATGATATATTTGATCAGCTCCATCATGGAGGCGAATATCTGGCTTTTGGAGGCCTTGGCAATCTGCACGTGAAAGTCGATGGTGGAGGCGGAATAAATCTGCATGTTATTTCCTGCGCTCAGAGATATGTCCAGATAGTGCTGGAGCGCCTTGATATCGTTCTCGTCGGCCCGTTCCGCAGCCATGCGGGTCGCGGCAATTTCAATGGCACGGCGGAATTCGAGGATTTCCAGAAAACTGTCCTCATTGATCAACATGGCGGGAATAAACGAGTTGATGTACATGCCCATGCTGGGCTTGCATACATAGGTTCCGTCGCCGCGCCGGGTTTCCAGAATTCCCAGGGTGTTCAGGCGGTTCAATGCGGCTCGGATGGTATTGCGGCTTACGTTAAAGGTTTCCTTCAGCTCGTTCTCAGTGGGAATCCGATCTCCGGGGCGGTATCTGCCGGCAATGATCTGTTCCAGGATTTGCCGGTAGACAGAATCGGTAATATTGTTGGCTGTGTGTTCGATTTCCCTGGTCATGACGGACGCTCCTTTAGTGTTGGTTTATATCTGAACTATACTTTGAAATATTTTAAAAGTCAAGCTGATTGGGGAAAAGAGAGGGGGAGTTATTGGATGCCGGATTTTATGAAAGCGGCTGTTTTGGAGGAGTATCAAAAACCATTGGTGATCCGGGAGGTGCCCTATCCGAAACCCGGACGGGGTGAGGTTACGATCCGGATTCTGGCCAGCGGCCTGTGCGCTTCGGACCTGCATTTACAGGATGGGAGAATTCCGTCCAGCCATGTGCCTTACATACCGGGACATGAGATGGTGGGAGAGATTTACGAGTTAGGGGAGGGCGTGGACCGGCCGTTAGGCCAGCGTGTGCTGGGATTTATCGATATTACGTGCAACACCTGCCGCCTGTGCACCTCTGGGCGCGCTAATCTGTGCCTGTCCTTAAAACGGCTTGGTTTTGAGCTGGATGGGTCCCACGCTCAGTTCTGCCGTCTGCCGGCGCAAAACGCCGTGCCCATCTGTCCTGAGGTGCCGGTGGAGAAAGCGGCGGTGATCCCGGATGCGGTGGCCTGCATGTACCATGCGATCCGGGAGAAGGGCGGAGTGCGCGCAGGGGACCGGGTGTTGATACTTGGAGTCGGCGGTCTGGGAATTCAGGGAATCCAGATTCTCAAGTATTTCGGGGCGGAAGTCTATGTGACCAGCCGCCAGGACCAAAAGCTTGAGATTGCCCGTTCCTTTGGCGCGGATTTGTGCATCAACACCGGCAGACAGGATCTGACGGAGGAGATCCGGCGGTTTACCGGCGGGGAAATGTGCGATGTGGTTTTGGATAACATCGGAATTGCAAGCACCATTGAGCAGAGCCTGCAGGTGCTGCGCCCGGCGGGGCGGGTGGTGGTAATCGGATATGCGGACCAGGAGTTTACAGCCGTGTACCAGCACATTATGTTGAAGGAAAAGGAGATCGTGGGCTGCCGCGCCAGCAATCTGCACGAGCTGAAGGAAGTGATCCGGTTGGTGGAGCGGGGCGTGATCGATCCGTATATTTACAGGACGTATCCCTTTGAAGCGATCAATCAGGCTCTGGATGACCTGCGGAATGGTAAAAGCCTGGGACGGACTGTTTTGGTGTTTTAAGGTTAAAAACATAGAGGATTGAAGGAGGAGAAAAACAATGAAATTTGAGATTCCTGAGAAAATGAAGGCCGTGGTGCTTGAGGAGTACGGCAAGCTGGGAGTGACGGAGCTTCCGGTTCCCCAGCCGGGGCCGGGCGAGGTGCTTTGCAAGATCAAGGCGGTGGCGATCTGTGGGTCGGACCCCAAGATGATCGACGGCCACTATGCGGACGTCCATTGGCCCCCCTATTTTCCGTTTGTGATGGGGCATGAGTGGGCCGGACAGGTGGTGGCCCTGGGCGAGGGCGTCACGGAATTTAAAGTGGGGGACCGGGTAGCCGGGGAGGCTCATAAGGGCTGTGGAAACTGCGCCAACTGCATGAGCGGACATTACACGGTCTGCCTGAATTATGGCCAGGACGGCCATGACGGGGGAGCGGACAAGGGACACCGCCATTACGGGTTTTACTGGCAGGGAGCCAATGCGGAGTACAACGCTTACAAGGTGGCCGCCCTGACGCTCATTCCGGACAATGTGAGCTATGAGGAAGCCTCGCTGTGTGACACCGCGGGCGTGGCGCTTCACGGCGTGGAGCTGGCGGGAGTGACGCCCGGCGGAACCACGGTTGTGTTCGGTCCCGGACCCATCGGCCTGTGCGCAATGCAGGAGGCCAAAGCTATGGGCGCAGGGCGCGTGATCATGATTGGCCGGGGACGTAAGCTGGAGATCGCCCGGAAGATGGGGGCGGATATCTGCATCGATTTTGAGAAGGAGGACCCGGTGGCCAGGGTGCTGGAGCTGACCGGCGGCGTGGGGGCGGACGAGGTGATGGAGTGCTCAGGCGCGAATGATTCCCCGGCCAAGGCCTGTCAGTTGGTAAAGAAAACGGGCGCGGTGGCGCTGATCGCCAACTACCGCGACGATCTGGAGCAGGTTCCGCTGCCGCTTAACAAGATCGTGTTCAATGAGATTAAAATTTACGGCTCTAAGGCGAATCCCGGCGTGTCCCGGGCCGTGTTAAAGTTCCTCTCCGACGGCTCCATAAACGGGAAAGGACTGATCACCCACACCTTCCCTCTGGACCAGTATGAGGCGGCCGTGGACGTGTTCCAGAACCGGCGGGACAACTGCATGAAGGTGGTGATCACACCGGAGGCCGGCGAGCCACGGCGTTTTGTGGAGGATTAGCCGTAAATATCGGGATATGCTGCGATTGACAGGAGGAAATACATATGGGAATTACGATCACACCGTTAAATTCAGGTTTTTGTACGTCCAACCCAAAAACCTACCACTATCACCCGTCCACCCACAAATATTATGCCAACGTGTCCGGCGAGGATCGCCGGCTGCCGGTATTCTGCTATCTGCTGAACACCGGCTCCGAGCTGATTTTGGTGGACACGGGGATGGCGGACTCGGACCGGGCGAACCGGTACCATCATCCGGGTTCCGAGCAGCTGCCGGACCAGGCCATGCCCCGGGCGGTGGAAAAGGCCGGATACCGGGTGGAAGATATCAGCCGGATTATTTTTACGCATCTGCACTGGGACCACACATTTTATATGAAGGAATTCAGCAATGCGAAGTATTATGCCCAGAAAAAGGAGTACGAGTTCGCCCTGAATCCCCTTCCCTTATATTATAAATCCTATGAGTATCAGTGGCTGGGCCTGGAAGCGCCGTTTCTTGGCTGCGAGTTCCAGCTGCTGGACGGCGAGGAGGAGATTGTGCCGGGTATCCGGGTGTATCCAACGCCGGGGCATTCGCCGGGACACCAGGCCGTGGAGGTGGATACCGGCTACGGAACCTATCATCTGGTGGGCGATGCGGTATTTTTGATGGACAATTTCAAACCCATCCCGGAGATCGGATATGACGTGACGCCCTCCGCGCGGTTCGTCAGCCTGACCGACTGGTGGGAGAGCGTCCGGGAGATCAAACGCCGCTGCCCCAACATGGATATGATTTTGCCGACGCATGAACCTGCTCTGGTGGAGCGCTTTGCAAAGACTCCGGTGCTGGGAGGCTGAGTGCACAGGCCGTTGGGGACGGCTGGGCCGGGCATAGGTTGAGCCGGGCGCTGATCGGGTCGGGCATAGGTTAGGCCGGGCGCTGGTCGGGTCGGGCATAGGTTAGGCCGGGCATAGGTTGGGCCGGGCATAGGTTAGGCCGGGCACAGGCTCTCCCTGGCGTTTGCGCAGGGAATGCGGCATTACTGAGGAAAGCGGGGGATGGATATGGCGAGGGTGGCGGTGATTGCCACGCTGGACACCAAAGGCGGGGAGGCGGAATTTCTGCGTTCCTGCCTGGAAGAGCTGGGGCATGAGGCCCTGATTTTGGATACCGGGCTTTTGGGGCCGCCGCGGATCGCGCCGGATATCAGCCGGCATGAGATTCTGAAGCTGGCCGGAGTGGAGGACCTGGAAGCCCTGCGGCCCAGTGGAAAGACCGCGCTGATGGATGCTATGACCAGAGGGCTGCGGGTTATGGCGGTCAAATTACAGAGCGAGGGGAAGATCCAGGGCGTGTTGTCTCTGGGAGGCGGACAGGGGACCGCCGTCTCGGCGGCGGCTATGCAGGCTCTGCCCATCGGATTCCCCAAGGTTATTGTCTCTACGATTGCCTGCGGCACCGCTCGGTTCGGCGATTATGTGGGCGACCGCGACATTGTGATGATCCCATCCATCGCGGATATCTGCGGTCTGAACGGAATCACGGTTCCCATCTTCGTCTCCGCCTGCGGCGCGGTGGCGGGAATGATCGAAGCCGGAAGGCTGGCGGATTGGAAACCGTCCGGGCGCAGGGTGGCGCTGACTATGGCGGGAGTGACCACCCGGTGCGTGATGCGGGTCAAGGAAATTCTGGATGAAAAGGGATATGAGGTGATTGTGTGCCACTGCAACGTGGTAGGGGCGCAGGTCATCGACGAATACGCCGGAACGGGGCGGCTGGACGGCGTGATTGATATCACGCCCCATGATGTGGGAGGGATGCTGTTCGGCGGCCTGATGAGCTGCAGGCCGGACCGTTTTGCCAATATTTATGCCTCCGGCATCCCGGTTCTAACGGTTCCCGGGGCGGTTGACTTTATATTAAAAGGACCAGCCGGGGAGGTGGATGAGGAACTGCTTTCGCGGCCTCATTACCGGCACACACCGTTTCACACCCACATCCGCACTACGCGGGAGGAGATGTACCGGGTGGGGGCTTACCTGGCGGAGCGCCATAACGGCTGCAAAGGGAGAAACGCAATACTGGTGCCGGAAAAGGGCTATAGCCAGCAAAACGCCGTGGGCGGTCTGATCTATGATCCTGACGCCAACCGGGGATTTGTGCAGGGCGTGCTGGAACACAAGGCGGACTCGGTGGAGTTTAGGCAGCGGGAGCTGCATATAAATGATCCGGAGTTTGCGGATGAGATTGTGGCGGTGTTTGAGCGGTTGATGGAAACGGGAAAGGGGAGCGGATAAGGTGAAAGATACGATTTACGGACAGCTGGAAACCGCAGCAAGACGGGCATACCGCCGGGGAATCCAGACCGGCAGCGGCGGCAATTTATCCGCGCGCTGCGAGGGAGGAATGATCGTGAAAAGCAGCGGCGGTTCATTTGCGGACTGCTGTCGGGATGGAAGCGGATTTGTGGAGACGGATTTGTCCGGAAACATTTTGGAGGGCCAGGCGGGCAAGCCCACCCGGGAGGTGTTCCTTCACGGGCTGATGTACCGGATCGCGGACTGGACCGGCGGCGTCATGCACTGCCACAGCCCCTGGGCAATCGCCTGGGCCTGCGGCGGAAAGGCGCTTCCCATGGTCACGCTGCACATGAGCCTGAAGCTGGGGTGCGAGATTCCGGTGCTGGATATTCCAAGCGCCTGCGTGCGGCCTGAGGACGAGACTGCGGTCCGCAGGTTGTTTGAGGAAAATCCCCGGCTGCCGGCCTTTATTCTGGCATCCCACGGCGTTGTGGCGCTGGGGAAGGACGTGCTGGAAGCGGAGCACAATGCGGAGTTGGTGGAGGAGACCGCACAGATCGCAGTATTAAAAGCGCTGTTATACCGATAAACCGGTTCCTTTCTGAAAATCAGAGCCGTCCATATCGCAGGATATGGGGCTCTGATTTTTTGCGCCACTTCCCAACCGCAAAAAGATGTGATAAACTGACTCCATACATTTTACCGCAGGAGGTACCACAGATGAGGTTATTGTTCAAACAGCGATTTTTTTCCTGGTTCGACAGTTATGATATCTATGATGAGGAAGGGCGCACCGTGTTTACGGTGCAGGGCAAGCTGGCCTGGGGGCACTGTCTGGAGATACACGACGGGTCGGGCAGGCATATCGGCACGGTGAAGGAGGAGGTGCTCACCTTTCTCCCGCGTTTCCGGCTGTATCTGGGCGGAAGCTATGCAGGCGAGATCCGCAAGGAGTTCACGCTGTTCAGGCCGTCCTTCCGCCTGGATCTGAACGGCTGGCGGATACAGGGAAACTTCCTGGAATGGGACTACGAGATCGAGGACGAGGCCGGGCGCAGGGTCGCCTCCCTGTCCAAGCAGCTGTTCAACTGGACGGATACCTATGTAATCGACGTGGAGCAGGAACAGGACGCGGTTTACGCCCTGATGGTGGCGCTGGCAATCGACGCGGCGAAATGTTCACAGTCCAATTAAGGACAGAAAGGCGGAACGGATGGATCTCAGGGAATGTATTTATCATCATTTGAAGGAGCTGGTGGCGATTCCCAGCATTTCCAATACAAAGGAGGAGAGCCTGGCGGCGGACTATCTGGCGAAAAGCCTGGCGGAGCAGGACTATTTCCGGGCCAACCCGGGGCTCTGCGGACAGTTTCCCATCGAGGGGGACCCGCTGGGGCGCACGGTGGCCTACGGTCTGGTGCGGGGAAATGGACGGCGCACCGTGATTCTCACCGGACATTACGATGTGGTGGACACGGAGGAATACGGGGAGTTCCGGAAATACGCCTACGATGTGGAGGCCTGGAAAAATGCCTCAGGTCCGGAGCTGGAGGGCCTTTTGGAGATGCTTACCCCGGAAGCGAGAGCAGATTTTTGTTCCGGCGAATGGCTGTTTGGCCGTGGCGTGAACGATATGAAGGGAGGGCTGGCCGTGGGCCTTGCGGTCACCGGGTGGTTTGGCGGCCGGGTGCTGGAGGGCCGCGGCCTGGAGGGAAATATTCTGTTTCTGTCCGTGCCGGACGAGGAAGCGTACTCCGCGGGCATGCGTGGCGCAGTGCCGCTGTTTGTGGACCTGGCGCGGCGGTATGATCTGGATTACGCCTGCCTGCTTGATCTGGAGCCCTGCTTCGACGAGGGAGGCGGGCAGCAGGTGTTCATCGGGTCTGTTGGGAAAATGCTGCCCGCCGTGCTGGTCCAGGGGGCAAAGGCCCACGTGGTGGAGGCGTTTAAGGGGCTGAACGCCGTGGGCGTGCTGGCCCGGCTGTTTTTGGAGACGGAGCTGGCCCCGGAGTTCGCTGAAGTCTGCGAGGGCAAGCTGTGCCCGCCGCCCACCTGGTTCAACCTGCGGGACCGCAAAGAGGGCTACGATGTGTCCGTGCCGCTTCGTGCGGGCGGATATATGAGCGTGCTGGGATTTCAAAAGACGGCGGAGACGCTGATGGAACGGCTTGTGGAACTGGGACGGAAGGCGTTTTCGGAGTATCTGGCGCGCATGGAAGGACAGCGGCGGGCGCTTGAGGAGATGCAAGGAGGAGGGGAGGACGGCGCGGAGGCTGCCGGGAATTGCGGCAGCGGCGCAGCGGACGGAGCTGAGGCTGCCGGGAATTGCGGCAGCGGCATGGATGACCGTGGGGGACATTGTGGCAGCGCAGCGTATGGCGCGGAGATTCCCGGCGGCCGCCCCTCCGGTGTCCCCTGTGAAACGGTTCCGCCTTACAGCGTGCTGGAATACCGGGAGCTGGCGGATTACTGTGTGGGGAAATACGGTTCGGAGGCGTTTGCGGACTGGCAGAGGGAGCAGCAGCGGGCGGCCGGGGAGATGATCCGCGCGGGCAGATGGAGTTATCCCCAGGCCACGCTGGAGCTGATGGACCGGCTGCTGACCTGGTCGAAAATCACGGCGCCGGTGATGGTGCTGTCCTACGCGCCGCCCTATTATCCGGCGTACCACAGCGATCACCTGCCGGGCCGCGCGGGAGCCGGAAGCGCGCTATTCGACCTGCTGGACCGGGCGGCGGCCGGTTATGGAGTGAGGCTGGAGAAGGGGAATTATTTCTGCGGAATTTCCGATTTGAGCTACTGCGGCGGCGGGGAGGGGCCGGGGCTGGAGGGCTACGCGGCCAATTCTCCCATGTGGGGCGGACTCTATTCCATGGATTCTAAGGCCATGAAACAGTTCTGCGCGCCCGCCCTGCTGTTCGGCCCGGTGGGGCGGGACGCCCACCAGATGGGGGAGCGGGTGAAGGCTGCGAGCCTGCTGGAAGAGGTTCCCTCTGTTCTCATAAAGTTCATCGAACAAATGTTTGCAAATGGCGGGGAAATATGATATACTAACCCCAGATATCGACAAACTAAGGCGGCAAAGGCCGGTTTTGCAGGCGCCAGCCGCCTTTTGCAGGTTTTAAATCAGTTACCAATTTTATACAATAAGGAGCATTTTGACGATGGCAAAGCAGTACATTAAGATCCGCGGAGCGAGCGAGCACAACCTCAAGGATATTTCCGTGGATATTCCGAGAAATGAACTGGTGGTGCTGACGGGACTTTCCGGCTCCGGGAAGTCCTCGCTGGCCTTTGACACGATTTACGCGGAGGGGCAGAGGCGCTATATGGAGTCCCTGTCCTCCTACGCCCGCCAGTTCCTGGGACAGATGGAGAAGCCGGATGTGGAGAGCATCGAGGGGCTTTCCCCCGCCATTTCCATTGATCAGAAGTCCACCAACCGCAACCCCCGGTCCACCGTGGGCACGGTGACGGAGATTTACGACTACATGCGCCTTCTCTACGCCAGAATCGGCATCCCCCACTGCCCCAAGTGCGGCAAGGAGATCCGCAAGCAGACCATTGACCAGATGGTGGATCAGATTATGTCCCTGCCGGAGCGCACCCGCATCCAGCTTCTGGCTCCGGTGGTGCGCGGCCGCAAGGGCGAACACGTGAAGGTGCTGGACCACGCCAGAAAGAGCGGTTACGTTCGGGTGCGCATCGACGGGAATCTCTATGAGCTGACGGAAGAGATCAAGCTGGAGAAGAACATCAAGCACAACATCGAAGTGGTGGTGGACCGCCTGGTGGTCCGGGAGGGCATCGAGAAGCGCCTGACGGACTCCATCGAGACGGTGATGGCCCTGACCGGCGGTCTCATGACCGTGGACGTGGTGGACGGCGAGTCCATGAACTTCAGCCAGAGCTTCGCCTGCCCGGACTGCGGTATCAGCGTGGACGAGGTGGAGCCCAGAAGCTTTTCCTTCAACAATCCCTTCGGCGCCTGCCCGGAGTGTTTCGGTCTGGGCTATAAGATGGAATTTGACGAGGATCTGATGATCCCGGACAAGTCCCTGTCCATCGACCAGGGAGCCATTGTGGTTATGGGCTGGCAGTCCTGCACGGACAAGGGCAGCTTTACCAGAGCCATTTTGGAAGCCCTTGCCAAGGCGTATAAGTTCAAACTGAGCACGCCCTTTGAGGAGTATCCCAAGGAGATCCGCGACGTGCTGCTCTACGGCACCGGAGGCCGCGAGGTGAAGGTGCATTACAAGAGCCAGCGGGGCGAGGGCGTCTACGACGTGGCCTTCGAAGGTCTGATTGAGAATGTGAACCGCCGCTACAAGGAGACCTTCTCTGAGAGCAGCAAGGCGGAGTACGAGACGTATATGCGGATCACCCCCTGCCCGGCCTGTAAGGGGCAGAGGCTGAAGAAGGAGTCCCTGGCCGTGACCGTGGGCGGCCTGAATATCTACCAGGCCACCAACATGTCCATTGTGAAGTTCCGGGATTTCCTGGAGGAGCTGAAGCTGACTCCCATGCAGGAGACCATCGGCGCCACAATATTAAAAGAGATCAAGGCCAGGATCAATTTCCTGATCAACGTGGGCCTGGACTATCTGTCCCTGACCCGGGCTACCGGAACCCTGTCCGGAGGCGAGGCCCAGCGTATCCGGCTGGCCACCCAGATCGGTTCCGGTCTGGTGGGCGTGGCCTATATTCTGGACGAGCCCAGCATCGGCCTGCACCAGCGGGACAACGACAAGCTGTTAAAAACCCTGCTGCACCTGCGGGATCTGGGCAACAGCGTGCTGGTGGTGGAACACGACGAGGACACCATGCGGGCTGCGGACTGCATCGTGGATATCGGCCCCGGTGCGGGCGAGCACGGCGGCAAGGTGGTGGCCATCGGCACGGCCGAGGATATCATGAAGTGCGAGGAGTCCATCACCGGCGCTTACCTGAGCGGCCGCATGCAGATTCCGGTGCCTTCCGAGAGGCGTAAACCCAGTGGCTGGATTACGGTGAAGGGCGCTGCGGAGAACAACCTGAAGAACATCGACGTGAACTTCCCGCTGGGCGTGATGACCTGCGTCACCGGCGTTTCCGGCTCCGGCAAGAGTTCCCTGGTCAACGAGATTCTCTACAAGTCCCTGGCCAGGAAGCTGAACCGGGCCAGAACCATTCCCGGCAGGCACAAGTGCATCGAGGGCGTGGAACAGCTGGACAAGATCATCGCCATCGACCAGTCTCCCATCGGGCGCACTCCCAGGTCCAATCCGGCCACTTACACGGGCGTGTTCGACCTGATCCGGGACCTGTTCGCCTCCACCACGGACGCCAAGGCCAAGGGCTACAGCAAGGGCCGTTTCAGCTTCAACGTGAAGGGGGGACGCTGCGAGGCGTGCAGCGGCGACGGTATCATCAAGATCGAGATGCATTTCCTGCCGGACGTGTACGTGCCCTGCGAGGTCTGCGGCGGCAAGCGCTATAACCGGGAGACCCTGGATGTGAAGTACAAGGGCAAGAGCATCTACGACGTGCTGGATATGACCGTGGAGGACGCGCTGAAATTCTTTGAGAACGTGCCATCCATCACCCGGAAGATTCAGACGCTCTACGATGTGGGACTGGGGTATATCCGCCTGGGTCAGCCCTCCACGGAGCTGTCCGGGGGCGAGGCCCAGCGCATCAAGCTGGCCACGGAGCTGTCCAAGCGCGGCACAGGCAAGACCATCTACGTGCTGGACGAGCCCACCACGGGCCTGCATTTCGCGGATGTGCACAAGCTCATTGAGATTCTGCGCCGCCTGTCCGAGGGCGGCAACACGGTGGTGGTCATCGAACACAATCTGGACGTGATCAAGACCGCGGACTATATCATCGACATCGGACCCGAGGGCGGGGACAAGGGCGGCACGGTGATCGCCCAGGGAACGCCCGAGGAGGTGTCGGAGAATCCGATCTCTTATACGGGAAAATATGTGAAGAAGTATTTGGAATAACTTGGAAAATAAAGCGTGGGCGTGTGGAAAGCCGGGGGCTGCGGTAGTGAGCCGGAGCGCTTAAATGGAGGACTGGACGTGGAGCTGAGAGAGTACCGGCCCGAGGACTGCCGGGAGATGGGGGAGCTGTTTTTGGACACGGTCCGCACGGTGAACCGCCGGGATTATACGGAGGAGGAGACCAAAGCCTGGGCGCCGGGACTTCCGGACCTGGAGAGCTGGAACCGGTCGTTTCTGGACCACTACACGCTGGTGGCCTGGGAGGATGGGCGGATCGCCGGCTTTGGGGATATTGACCGCACGGGGTATCTGGACCGCCTGTACGTGGGCCGGGATTTCCAGGGCAGGGGGATTGCCACCGCGATCTGCAGGCGGCTGGAGGAGCATTTTCCGGTGGAGCGGGTCACCGTCTGCTCGTCGATCACGGCCCGGCCGTTTTTTGAGGGCCGCGGCTACCGGGTGGTTCGGTCGCAGAAGGTGCTGCGCCGGGGCGTGTATCTGACGAATTTTGTGATGGAAAAGCGTTTGGGGGAGAGCGGTTGAGGGGGTCTGGGGACGGGCTGCAGATGGGCCGTGGACGGCCGCAGATGGGCCACAGACAGGCCGCAAGACGGCTCTCGGACAGGCCTTGGGATGGCCCCTTGGGGCGCCCTGGACAGCTTTCGGGATGGCCCTCGGAATGGCTCCCGGGATGACCCTCGGAATGGCCCTCGGGATGGCCCTCGGGCGGAAAAATTTCTTGACAACAAGATACCCGTATGATAACATGATATTAGTTGAATATAAAACCTTTGAGACGACAGAGTAAGGTAAAGCAGCGGAGCGTTCCGTATGTTTTCCCTTACTCTTTTTTCATTGAATGCAATAGGCCGAGGGCGCAGCCTGCGGGCGATTGTTCCAAAGGCCGTTTTAAAAGGTGCAGCAGAATGGAGAAGGTGGAGGAAAACATCATGAGAGAAATGAATTTCGATGCGGTGATCATTGGTGGCGGCGTGGTCGGATGTGCGATTGCCAGGGAGCTGTCCCGCTATGACTTGCGCGCCTGCGTCGTGGAGCGGGAGGAGGACGTCTGCTCCGGCACATCCAAGGCGAACAGCGCCATTGTGCACGCGGGCCACGACGCGATTCCGGGATCGCTCAAGGCAAGGTTCAATGTGGAAGGGAATCGCATGATGGAGGAACTGGCCGGGGAACTGGATTTCGATTTCAAGCGGAACGGGTCCCTGGTGCTCTGCTTTGACGAGAAGGAGAAACCGGGGCTGGAGGAGCTGTATGAGAAAGGGTGCCAAAACGGCGTTCCCGGCCTGGCCATTATCAGCGGGGACCAGGCCCGGGAGATGGAGCCCAATGTGTCGGACAGCGTGGTGGCGGCCCTGTACGCGCCCAGCGGCGGCATCGTGTGCCCCTTCGGACTGACCATCGCTCTGGCGGAGAATGCCTGCGACAACGGAGTGGAGTTTTGTTTCCTTACCGAAGTGAAGGAAATCCGCCGGACTGCCGGTGGGTATGAGCTGGAGACAGAGAACCGCAGGAGCGGCGAGCGGGCGGTTATGACGGCCAAATACGTGGTCAACGCTGCCGGGGTTTACGCCGACGTGTTCCACAACATGGTGAGCGCCGGGAAAATCCACATCACGGCCAGAAAGGGCGAATACTGCCTGCTGGACAAGGAGGCGGGAAGTCATGTGTCCCACACCATTTTCCAGCTTCCGGGCAAGATGGGCAAGGGAGTGCTGGTGACTCCGACGGTTCACGGCAACCTGCTCACCGGCCCCACCGCCACGGACGTGGAGGACAAGGAAGCCGTGGACACCACCGCCAATGGATTGGGCGAGGTGATGAGCAAAGCGGTAATCGGCGTGAAGGACGTTCCCTTCCGCCTGGTGATCACTTCCTTTGCCGGGCTGCGGGCCCACGAGGACAGCGACGACTTTGTGATCGGGGAAGCCGCGGATGCGCCGGGATTTTTCGACGCTGCGGGAATCGAGTCCCCGGGACTTACCAGCGCGCCGGCTATCGGGCGCTATGTGGCGGAGCTGGTGGCGGAGAAATCCGGCGCGCTGCCGAAAGCGGACTGGAACGGCCGCAGGACCGGAATTGTGCGGCCAAATGAGCTGGACAAAGAGGCCAGAGCGGCGCTGATCCGGGAAAATCCGGCTTACGGGACTATCGTCTGCCGCTGCGAGGGCGTCAGCGAGGGAGAGATCGAGGATGCAGTTAACCGGACGTTGGGCGCTACCTCGCTGGATGGAATCAAGCGCCGGGTGCGCCAGGGCATGGGCAGATGCCAGGCGGGCTTCTGCACGCCCAGGACCATGGAAATCCTGGCCAGATGCCGCGGCATGGAGATGGAAGAAATCTGTAAGAACGCACCCGGTTCCGAGATGGTAACCGGCCGCAAATAGGAGGGGGAAGGACATGACTGAGCATGATATTGTGATAATCGGCGGGGGTCCTGCGGGATTGGCGGCTGCGGCCGCGGCCAGAAAAGCAGGGATTCAGGATATTCTGATTCTGGAGCGGGACAACTGTCTCGGCGGAATCTTAAACCAGTGCATTCACAACGGATTCGGGCTGCACACCTTCAAGGAGGAGCTGACCGGGCCGGAGTATGCGGCGCGTTACATCGAGATGGTGGAGGAGGAGCACATCCCCTATAAGCTGAACACCATTGTCATTGACATCAACCGGGATAAGGAAGTGACCCTGATCAACCGGGAGGACGGCCTCACCACCATCAAGGCCAAAGCCATTGTCCTGGCAATGGGCTGCCGGGAGCGTCCGAGAGGCGCGCTCAATATTCCCGGCTACCGGCCCGCTGGCATTTACTCCGCGGGAACGGCCCAGCGTCTGATGAACATTGAGGGCTACGCCGTGGGACGCGAGGTGGTGGTCCTTGGGTCCGGCGATATCGGGCTGATCATGGCCCGCCGCATGACGCTGGAGGGGGCCAAGGTGAAGGTTGTGGCCGAGCTCATGCCCTATTCCGGCGGTTTGAAGCGGAACATTGTCCAGTGTCTGGATGACTACGGCATCCCGCTGAAACTGAGCCACACGGTGGTGGATATCCAGGGCAAGGAGCGGGTGACCGGCGTTACCATCGCCCGGGTGGACGAAAACCGCAAGCCCATCCCCGGAACTGAGGTAAATTACAGCTGCGACACGCTGCTGCTCTCCGTGGGACTGATCCCGGAGAATGAGCTGAGCCGCGGCATCGGCGTGGAGATGAACCGGGTGACCTCGGGGCCCAATGTCAGCGACAAGCTGGAGACCAGCGCCGAGGGCATTTTCGCCTGTGGAAACGTGCTGCACGTCCACGATCTGGTGGACTATGTGTCCGAGGAGGCGACGCTGGCAGGAACCAACGCGGCCGCTTACGTGCGGGCGGAGTCAGGGATGGCAGGCGGCCACAGAGTGGTGATGAAGGCTGAGAACGGGGTGCGTTATACGGTGCCCCAGAGCCTGGATGTGGACTACATGGCGGATCAGGTCACAGTCCGTTTCCGTGTGGCCGACGTTTACAAGGGCCGCTTTATCAGCGTTTATTACGATGACAAACGGGTGGTGCACCGGAAGAAACAGGTTCTGGCGCCCGGAGAAATGGAGCAGGTGGTGATCAAGAAGGAGAGCCTGAAGGATTATCCCGATATAAAAGAGATTGTGATTTGCACGGAGGTGGAGTAAGATGGAAACGAGAGAATTGATCTGCATCGGCTGCCCGTTAGGCTGCCCTCTGACCGTCCGGCTGGACGGGGAACAAATGGAGATTTCCGGCAACACATGTAAGCGAGGGGAGGATTACGCCAGGAAAGAGGTGCAAAACCCCACCCGCATCGTCACGTCCACGGTCCGCGTCACCGGCGGGGATGTGGAGATGGTGTCCGTGAAAACCAAGGAGGATATTCCCAAGGGTAAGATTTTTGCCTGCATGGATGAGATTCACCGGGCTTCGGCAAAGGCTCCTGTACATATTGGGGACGTGATTATCCCCAACTGCGCGGGAACGGGGATTCCGGTGATCGCCACCAAGGAGATCCGTGCGGTTTAAACGGGAAAAACGGCGGATGCGAGAACTGTCTAAGGAGGACATTCGATGATGAAGGTATTTGGCCACAGAGGCTACAGCGGGATGTACCCGGAGAACACTATGCTTTCGTTTCAGAAGGCGGCCGATACGGGCTGTTACGGCATCGAGCTGGACGTGCAGCTGACGAAGGACGGCCAGTTGGTGGTGATTCACGATGAGACCATCGATCGCACCACGGACGGAACCGGCGCGGTTATTGACTACACCTTTGAGGAACTGCGCAGGTTTGACGCCAGCGCAATCAAGGGCGGAACGCACGGATTTCAGCCCATTCCCAGCTTTGAGGAATATTGCGAGTGGGTGAAGGACCGGGATCTGGTCACCAACATTGAGATCAAGTCCGGGGTGTATTATTATGAGGATATTGAGGAGAAAACCGTGGAGATGGTGCGCCGTTTCGGGCTGACGGACCGGGTGCTGTTCTCTTCCTTCAACCATGCGTCGCTGTTCCGGCTGCAGCAGCTGGCCCCGGAGATTCCCAGAGGGGCTCTGGTGGAATATGTGGACCTGGGAAATGCGGGATATTACTGCGAACGCTACGGTTTCCAGAATTATCACCCGGGCGTGGAATGGCTGACTGAGGAGAATGTGAAGAACTGCAAGGCCCACGGGGTGGGGGTTAATGTCTGGACGGTCAACGACATGGGCGTGCTGGAAAAACTCTACGAGTGGGGCTGCGACGGAGTGTTTACCAATTATCCGGGAGTCTGCAAGGCCTGGCTGGACACCCGGGAGGCGTAAGGGTGGACAGCGGCCGGAAATAGGCAGCGGGAAAAAAGATAAAAAAGTTGTCGAAAGTTCTTGCTATTTGTCGGCAGATGCCGTATAATTGATTCATACGAAAGATAAAGAAGAGATTGTACACTTGCTGTACAATCTCTTTCAATTTATGTAACAATTCAGACGGCGGGAAGACAGGCGGTCGGAATTGTTACTGATTTATTGGGTAATTCATATTTTCCGGTAAATTGGGCTATGGTATAGGGGGAACGGTTACATTTTGAGGGGACATTCAGAAACGACACGGAGGAATAGAATCTCATGGACAGAGAGATGATCATTGTTTTGGACTTTGGCGGCCAGTACAATCAGCTGATTGCGCGCCGCGTCCGCGAATGCAACGTATACTGCGAGGTACATCCCTATAATCTGGGCCTGGACAAGATCCGGGAGATGAATCCCAAGGGGATCATTTTCACCGGGGGACCGGATGTGGTGTTTGAGGACGGCGCTCCCCGCTGTTCCAAAGAGATATTTGAGCTGGGCGTTCCGGTGCTGGGAATCTGCTACGGCGCGCAGCTGATGAGCTATCTGCTGGACGGCGTGGTGAAGAAGGCGCCGGTCAGCGAGTACGGCCATACGGAAGTGGATGTGGATACGGATTCCCCGCTGTTCGACGGTGTTTCCCCCAGAACGGTCTGCTGGATGAGCCATGGCGTTTATATCGAGCAGGTGCCGCCGGGATTCAAGGTAGTGGCCCACACGGACGCCTGTCCGGTGGCGGGCATGGAACTGCGGGAGAAGAATTTTTACGGCGTGCAGTTCCATCCTGAGGTGGTGCACACCAAAGAAGGCACGAAGATGCTTTCCAATTTTGTCTATAAAGTCTGCGGCTGCGCCGGAGATTGGAAGATGGATTCCTTCGTGGAGACCACGATCAAGGCCCTCCGGGAGAAAATCGGGGACGGCAAGGTGCTCTGCGCCCTGTCCGGCGGCGTGGACTCCTCCGTTGCGGCGGTTATGTTGTCCAAGGCGGTGGGAAAACAGCTGACCTGCGTGTTCGTGGATCACGGCCTGCTGCGCAAGAACGAGGGCGACGAGGTGGAGGCGGTATTCGGCCCGAACGGCCCTTACCAGTTGAATTTTATCCGGGTCAACGCCCAGGAGCGCTTCTATGAGAAGTTAAAAGGAGCGGAGGAGCCGGAGCAGAAGCGTAAGATCATCGGCGAGGAGTTCATCCGCGTGTTCGAGGAAGAGGCGAAGAAGATCGGAGCGGTGGATTTCTTCGTTCAGGGAACCATTTATCCCGATGTGATCGAGTCCGGTCTGGGTAAGTCCGCGGTGATCAAGTCCCACCACAACGTGGGCGGCCTGCCGGAGCACGTGGATTTCAAGGAGATTGTGGAGCCGCTGCGCCTGCTGTTCAAGGATGAGGTGCGCAAGGCGGGATTGGAACTGGGGATTCCAGGAAATCTCGTATTCCGTCAGCCTTTCCCGGGGCCGGGACTGGGCGTGCGCATCGTGGGCGAGGTAACCGCGGACAAGGTGCGGATTGTGCAGGAAGCCGACGCTATTTATCGCGAGGAGATCGCCAAGGCGGGTGTGGACAAGAAGTTGGGGCAGTATTTTGCAGCGCTGACGAACATGCGGTCCGTGGGTTGTATGGGAGACGAGCGCACCTACGACTACGCGGTGGCCCTACGGGCGGTGCTGACCAGCGATTTCATGACCGCGGAGTCAGCGGAGCTTCCCTGGGAGGTGCTGGGCAAGGTGACAAGCCGGATTGTGAATGAGGTGAAGGGCGTGAACCGGGTGATGTATGATTTGACGGGGAAGCCACCGGCGACTATAGAATTCGAGTAAAATTGTCTCCTTTCTACCCACTGTCCGGTCGAAAATAGAACAAAGTAAAACACAAGCAGAAGTGTCAGGACTTAACAATTCCGGCACTTCTGCTTTTTATTTTCCGGCTTTTCACTCACAGTTCTATCAGCCGTTTGCCCTTTGTTTTCTCTTTGTTTTCAAAAGGAGAAAGGCAAATTGGAAAGGAAAGCCAGAAAGCAAAACACCCAGAAATAACGTATTTACAAGGAAAATAATTTTTCATTATAGTAATTAAAATGAATGAAAAAGAGCCTGTTGATTGCAAAACATACGTTCTTATAGTAAAATAAATTTTAGGAAAGCACTCACGGCAGGAGTGGCAACCTCCTGGACTTTGTAAGACCGGTTCGCCGGAATACATAAGAAAGGAGGTAGCGCCTATGACAGCATACGAGATTATTTCAATCTTCATAGGGATATTAGCTTTGCTGATGTCCTTTGGTAGTCTGATTATAGCGATTATCGCCTTTCTCGATAAGAGAAATAAGCGAAAACAATCGCCCGCAGGCTGCGCCAGCGGCCCATTGCATTCAAATAAAAAGCCCACCCTGTCTGCCAACAGGATGGGCGATGTCCATAAGGACAACTAGCGTCAACTAGGAGCATCCACTTTTGGAGTGGGTGCTTTCTTTATGTCTCTATTATAATCAATCCACTCCAAAGATCCAAGCCTTTTCTTCCGTTTCCCTACCAAAATCTCCACAAATGAAGTGAAATGTCATCAGCGTGGCCGTCAACGCTAAATCAGTTGAAAAATAAGTATATATTTGATAAAATAATCTAAGGCATATTTTCTAAATATTTGTAGAAATTCTTCATATCGTATTTAACATAAGAGGCTTACGATTCCGGCTTTAAATGCCGGGAATTGTATTTTTAAGGGGGAGAGATCATATGGGACTTGGAGGTTTTTTAAAAGACCAATTTATAGATGTAATCGAATTTGTGGATGACTCGCCGGAAAAGTTACTGGTATCGAAGTTCGCCAGAAAAGGAGACGAGATCAAGCAGGGCGCCCGCCTGGTGGTCAGGAACGGGCAGGCTGCCGTATTCGTACATAGAGGGATCATTGCGGACGTATTTGGACCGGGGAATTACAAATTGAATACCGGAAACCTGCCGCTGCTGTCAGCCCTGGCGGCGCTTCCCACATTATTTAACTCTGCAATCAAATCGGATTTATATTTTATCAATACGACGCAGTATATCAATAACCGTTGGGGAACGAAAAGTCCGATTATCAAGCGGGACCCGGAAATGGGAATTGTGAGAATCACGTCGTTCGGAACATTTTCGTTTAAAGTTAATAACCCGGAAACCTTCATGACGGAGATGTTTGGAGCCAGAAGTCTCAATATGACCCAGGATATCGTGGAGTATCTGACTTCGTTTGTGGGGGAATCCATCGCGCAGTGTCTTGGGGAAAGCGAACAATCGATTATCGATCTTGCAACCCATTACAGACAGCTGTCGTCCATGATTACCCCGTACGTGAATGAGAAAGCGAATGCGTTGGGCTTCGAGGTGACAAGTGCGACGATTGAAAATATCGGTCTGCCCCTGGAGGTTGAAAAACTGATCGACGAGCAGTCGGGAATTGGCCTTGCGGCAAGGGATATGGATACGTTCGTGCAGTATCAGGCGGCCAGGGCTATCCGTGACGTTGCGAAGCAGCCGGGCGGTATGGCCGGGATCGGCGCGGGACTGGGGGTAGGCAGGATGGTCTCGGAAGTCATGAGCGAAGCTCTGGAGCCGAGAACCAGGAAAGCTGCTGCTAAAAAGAGCGAAGCCGCTGCTCGCCCCAAGGAGTCTGTGGCCGATCAGTTGATCAAATACAAAGATTTACTGGATAAAGGGATTTTGACGCAGGAGGAATTTGACGAAGTAAAAAGAATGCTGTTGAAGGAGATATAAAAATTATGGATCAGATCAAAGAGCTTGAAAAATATAAAAGCCTGTACGATGAGGGCGCGATCAGTGAAGAGGAATTTCGCAGGTTAAAGCAGAAGCTGCTGGGTCTTAAGACGGATGAAGAAAAGGAGCTGGAAAGACAGCAGGAGAGGGCCAAGGCGCTGGCAGAGATCGAGCGGATGAGAGCGGAAGCGGCGGGAGAGAAGGAAAGCGCTGAATCAGAAGAAAACGAACCGGCCCAGACCAAAGAGCGTAAAGATCCGGAAGAACAGATCAAAGAAGCGCGGAACGAATACAAGAAAACATTTGACGAGGAGAAGGCGAAAGAGCAGGCAAGGCTTGCGGCAATCTATGAACTGGAACAGAAAAAGAAACAGGAACAGCTTGCAAAAGCGCAGAAATCCGCTAAGGCTGTGACGGGTTTTGTGGGAAATGTGATTTTATGGGTGCTCACGGTGTTTTTCGGCCTGTTTGCGATCCTCTGCGTGCTTCCGTCGGAGAGCCTCAGCGGAGCTATATATGATTTGACCGGACTCCTCTGCTTCTTATACGCGGCAATGGCATGCCCTTTGCTTACGAAGAAATTGAGGGAAAATGAAAAGCTTGCCTTTTTAACCAGACATAAGATTCTTTGGGCAATCGGGTTTCTATTCCTGTGGGGGGCTGCGCTTATGGCGTTGCCGGTGTAATTGGAAGATCACATAATAAAAGAACACAGAAGTTCCGGATTCTTGTAATAAACAAGGATTCCGGGACTTTTTGTCATATGGAGGGCGCCTTCGGGGAAAATTCCGGAGGAGTGTCCGCACGAATTTGGTTGACAAGAAAACTTGGCAGTGTTATGATGGGAATGACAAGAAAACTTGGCAAAAAAAGACTGCCAAAACCATCGAAAGGAGCCCAACCATATGAACCGCGAAGAAATACTTGCCAAAAGCAGAGCTGAGAAAACGGACGAGGGGATGCAGCAGGCGGAGAACCGGGGGCGTAGAATCGGCATCAGCGCGTTTTGCTGCGTGTATGTTTTTATTGTGATTTTCAATTTTGTTCAGGGATATCCCAGCTATGGGTTTCACGCCATGTTCTGGGCCTTTGTGGCGGCGGAGGCTTATCCCAAGTACCGGTTTACCGGGAACAAGGGATTTCTGGCCTCCACGGTCGCGGGGATGCTGGCCAGCGCCGCTTCCCTTGGCAGCTTTGTGATCAGCGTGCTGAGGTGATGTCATGGACGACAAGCTGGTATTGAAGAACCGCCTGAAGGAGGCCAGAAGCCAGCAAAAACTCTCCCAGAGCCAGCTGGCGGAGATGGTGGGCGTTTCCCGGAACACCATCAGCTCCATCGAGACCGGGCAGTTTAATCCCACGGCAAAGCTTGCGCTGATTCTGTGCATCGCCCTGGACCGGAAGTTTGAGGAGCTGTTTTATTTTGACGAGTGAGTGGAACGGACGCTGATTATTTATGGGAATATTTGATGGGCAGAAGGCACGGGAGAAGAGAACGGTCTGGCGGACCGGTTCGCCTGGTACTGGTCTTGCGGGTGACACCATCAGCTCTGAACACGTTAAATTATTGATTTACTCCATATAAAAGAGATGATATAACATCTCAAGCGAGCCGCCGAGGAGTTTGAGTGACCTGAAAAAACCGGAAATCCAGCAATTATATGGGTTTCCGGCTTTTCGATAATCAATCAATTTTTATTTCTAAAGAATTCAACAGGCTGGTAACCTCCGGATAGGAGAATTTTGCCTGTTTTAATTTATTTGATGGAATATCGATCGCATATCCGACGGCGCCCCTAAAATCAGCCTTGCGGATATCACATCTAAAAAATTGTGCGGCCTCCAACCGGCAGTCCCGGAAATTACTTTCCTGAAGGTCACATTCTTCAAATATGCTTTCCTGTATGATATTACTTGAAAAGTCGAATTTCCGGAATGGTATTTCGATAAATGAATTGTATTTCATGAAACAATTTTTTAGTACATCGATAGAGTGTGTGTATTTTCCGGCAGGCAGAAGATCATTCCAACAATGTATGCCGATCAAATTGCATTTTTGAAAGGCGGTATTTTTCACTTCGGAATGCTGCGAAGTCAAACTGATGAGGTTACAGTTATAAAATTTGCAATTCACAAAAACGCAGCCGATTATCTTGCAATCTTCAAATACACAATTTTCGAACGTGCATTCAATGAATTTACATTGCTCTTTTGCTACATTCTGATATTTTTGGTCTTTTATAAGCTTTTCTTCGTAAAATGTTTCCTGCATATGATGTTATCTCTCCCAGCCATTTGTATATTCGTTTTCTAAATATTCCACATATTTTTCAAAAACCAAAATAAAATCTGTCGAATATTCCTTCTTGATTTTTTCCATAGAGCGCTGTACAGCTTCCTTCATTTTTTGGGTGATCTCATCAGCAAAAATTTGTCCGCTGTCCGTAAGAGCAATCAATTTTTCCTTGGATTTGCGTTGCGTCAAAAGAACCACATGTCCTGAGCTGACACACTCTTTTATGATGGTGTTCAGGGTGGTCTTCGGCATATGCCAGTCATCACATATTTGTTTTTGAGAGTGTTGCCTTTTATCACTTAAAATGTCCAATAAAAGTAACGTGTTCTCCTTTACCCCCATTTTTTTGGCAATTTCATAATAGACTCCAGTACACCGATTGATTGTAAGCATCAGGCGGTATACTTCCTCACGATAGTCGTTCATTCGATTCTCCTTTTCAGTACGAATTCGTATTAAATTATAGTACGAATTCGTATTGAAGTCAAGCGCAGATGGTAACCTATTTAAAATAAAGGGATTCCGCCGGTTTTATAGTTTTTCCAAGCGCGCGCAATAGCAATAATAATAAAGTTTATCGCCGGGATAATGCCATGGATGGTAGGAACGGGACAGGGGGTCAGGCTGGTAGAGCTGCTCGATCACAAAACCGTGTTCCTTCAGGCTGTGTTTAAAATCTTCAAAAGAGTGCATATTCGGAGTGCAATCCGGGTGAATCGCCTTGAATTTAACAGCGGAGCGGCTGTTATGGGGAATATCAATAAAGACTCCGATCAGCTTGCTTCCCTGGTGGAGATAGCGTTTCCAGCGTGGAAATACAAAACCGTCCGTGAACAGGTCAAAGGAGGTATTCTGGAAATAGTCGATGATAAAATCGACACATCCCCTTTCAAGGGGAAATACCTGATAATTACTTACAATACACATGGTGTTCAGCTGCCGGTCCAGAGCGTCCAGCAGCTTTTTTTCGCGTGCAATTACCTCATATTGTGGATCACAAAAGATGTAGAGAGAGGAAGGAGACAGCACCTTGGCTTTTTGCAGAAGAAAGCTGGAATTACCGATATGAGTTTCCAGAATTACCTTCCCATTGCAGCTGCTGTCGGAAAGCATGGATTCCATCTGGCGGTACAGATGGTACAGATAGTTGCGCATTTCCCCGGTCATCTCCTCGTCCGGGTGAAAATAGGTGTATACCGGCGGGGTGGGAAGACACTCCCCCTTTGGATTGATCAGGATACCGTTCTCTATGACTGCGTTATAACCGCAGGTGCAGGAGAGGGACGCGTTCCGAATCTGCCCGCTTTCGATCTGTTCCAGATTCATCGTGAGCCGTTTGCCGCAAGGACAGTTGAGCAGTGGCAGAAAGCGGATATCCAGGCCGTTGACCAGGGTCTTGGCTTCACGCGCGTTTTCTCGCTCCTGCATCATGCAGATCGTCTGTTCAAGAAAGGTTAAGCTGGACTGAAGCCTCGCCTGTTCCTCCAGAAGTTCCATGCGTTTGTTGATGAACATGGAAAGGAGCCGCTGATCCGCAGGGGCTACGCTGTCTTTGAAAATACGGAACTGTGTGACGGCCGCAGAGATGTCCTCCAAACTGAATTGCAGCCGTTTCAGCTCGGCAATCAGCTGCATGTCCAGATCGTCGGATTCGCGGAAATCGTACCGTCCGTTCACAATCGCCGGGGCAAGAAGCCCCTGTTTGATATAAAAACCAATGGTGCTCTGGCTGATGTTATGACGTTTGGCAAATTGTCCGGTCCACATATGAATACCTCCGCGCGGAATTATGTAAACGAGGGAGTGCACTCCCTTATAGTTTGAAAAGTTGTAGTTGACATGGATAATAGTCTGCGAATTATTATAATGCCATGATAACACAGATAATTTACCAACACAAGAATGGAAAGGGGATGGGAATTTGATTGCGGCAGTAATCCAGATGAATTGTGAACCTGGAAATATTAGAAAAAATGTGGCAGCCGCCAGAGATTTCATCCGGAAGGCCGCAGACAAGGGAGCGGAGTGGGCTGTGCTTCCGGAGTTGTTCCAGACCGGGTATCTGCTCGGGAGACGCGACCGGGAATACGCCGGACCGGTGCCCGGGGGAGAAGCCGTATGCTGGATGGAGGAAACCGCCAGAGAATTCGGCATAATGCTGACCGGGGGCATCATCGAGGAGCAGGGAGGGAAGCTTTACGACACAGCGGTTACTGTTTCACAGCATGGGCTGCTGGGGGCTTACCGGAAGATTCATCTGTGGGGCGGGGAAAAGGAGCGCTTCACACCGGGAAACGATACCGGTGCGCCCATGGACTGCGGAGATTGGAAGATTGGCATGCAAATCTGTTACGAAGCCGGTTTTCCGGAGGGCGCCAGGCTTCAGGTGCTGAAAGGAGCCAATGCGCTGGCCTACGTGGCGGCCTTCGGAGCTGCGCGGGCAGAAGTCTGGGACCTGGCGACCAGGGCGAGGGCATTGGAGAACGGCTGCTATGTATTGGCCTCGGACCGGTGTGGGACAGAGCCATGCGGGACAAAATTTGCAGGCAGGAGCAGAATCGTGGCTCCGGACGGGACCATACTGGCTCAAGTGGAGGAGGGGGAGGGAATAGCGGTCGCAAAGCTGGAACTGTCCAATATCCAACAGCAGCGGGCGGTTTTGCCTTACCTGAAAGATCTCCGTACGGATTTGATAGCGGCTGCATGGCAGAAATGAAATGGGCGAACCGAAGTGACCGCGGATGAAGAATTGCAGAAGTATCACCGCAACGACGAAGTAAAAGCAAAATAATTTCATTATAGAGGAGGAACAAAATGAGCAGTTTAAAAGAAAGAATTGAGCAGGCAAACCATGAAACCGTCCGAAGGATGATCGATTCACAGATTTCCTGGGTGGATGTGAAGAAGGCGATCGACACCTGTCCGGGCATGAAAGAAAACATGATCATGCACGCAGGCGCCGCCATCACATGGGACAGAATGGGGGACGCACAGAAGAACGCGGTAAAGGGAGCGATCCTTTATGAGGGGTGGGCTGACAACCTTGAGGAAGCGGACCGGCTGGTGGCAAGCGGAAAGGTGGAATTGTCTCCCTGTCATCTTCACGCAACGGTTGGCTCCATGACCGGCGTCACATCCCCGTCCATGCCTGTGTTCGTTGTCAAGAACGAAACCTATGGAAATTACGGGCACTGTCTGATTTATGAGTCACCGGAACCTAAAAAGCTGAGCTTTGGTTATGTAGGACCGGAGTCGATGGAAAATCTGAAATTTATCGATGATGTGGTTGCACCGGTGCTGAAAGAATTGATTAAAGCCATGGGCGGCAGCTTCAACATCAAAAAAATCATGTCCAGAGCGCTCTTTATGGGAGATGAAATGCACAGCAGAAGCTTTGCCTCCACCGCTCTGTTTAACCTGGAGACAGCCCCGTATCTGTTTGAACTGCCTTTTGACAAGGCTACGTTGAAAGCATTTTCGGACTTTGTGCGCAGAAGCGAGCAGTTCTTCCTTCATCTGGTTATGGCGGGAAGCAAAGCGCTGGCGGACGCGGCCAACGGTATTGAGTACAGCACCATCGTAACGGGAATTGCCAGAAATGGAGTGGAAGTGGGAATCCGTGTCAGCGGCCTGGGCGAGCAGTGGTTCACAGGACCATCCGGCCCCATTGACGGACTTTACTTTGGCAACTACACGGTCGCAGACGCGCAGCCTGACATGGGTGACAGTGCGATCACGGAAACCACCGGCCTGGGAGCGATGGCCCATGCGGCTTCGCCGGCGCTGGGACTGACCAAGGGCAGCGTGGATATGGCCTACAAATTTACCAATGAAATGCAGCAGATCTGCATCGCCAACAATCCTCATTACGCGATTCCCTATCTTGGCGGCAAGGGGTCCCCTGTGGGCATTGACATCCGCAAGGTTCTGGAGACCGGAATCGTACCTGTGATCAATACGGGAATTGCCAGCAAGAAGGGCGGACAGATCGGAGTGGGTAACGCAAGAGTACCCATGGAAGCGTTTAAGAAAGCACTGGTAGCTTATAACAAAGAGTATGGTAAACGCCAGTGACGGCAGGAGGTGTATAGAATGGGACTGAAATCCAAGGTATTTCCGAATTCTTATCGGGACTCGGTATTGCTGATGAAGATGGCGGGCATGGTCCGTAAAATTGAAGGCGTGGAGAACGCGGAAGTCATTATTGCCACGGAAGCCAACAAGGGCATCCTTGAGTTTAACGGGCTGCTGACGGAGGAAATCAGGAGGGCGACGCCCAACGATCTGGTGGTAAGCGTTATTGCCGGGGATGAGACCGTGATCGAGAAAGCAATCGCGGCGGTAGAAGACATGATATTCAACGGACTGGAGGATGACAAGGGAGGAAAAGTCACCTATTCGGCAAAGAGTATTGCGGGGGCTCTGGCCATGGAGCCGGAAGCCGATCTGGCGATTTTGTCGATCCCGGGCCCGCTGGTGAAAAAGGACGCCATGAAGCTGCTCGACAGCGGCGTCAACCTTCTGATCTTCAGTGACAATGTTCCGATTGAGGATGAGCTGGAACTGAAGCGCAAAGCTGACGAAAAGGGACTTATGGTAATGGGACCGGACTGCGGTACCGCGATCGTGAGAGGCGCCTCGCTGGCATTTGCCAATAAAGTGCGTCAGGGGAAGATCGGTATGGTGTGTGCATCCGGAACCGGCCTTCAGGAAGTGGCCGTTCTGATCCATAATCTGGGACAGGGAATCTCTCACGCCCTAGGAACCGGGAGCAATGATGTGAAGGATGCGATCGGGGGCATCTCCATGAAGCGCGGTCTTAAATGGCTGGAGCAGGATGGAAGCACGGAGCTGATTGTAGTGGTATCCAAACCGCCTCAGAAGGCTACCATGGAGAATCTGAAGGAAGAATTTAAAAAGTGCCGGAAACCGGTAATTGTCAATTTCCTGGGAAGCAGCCAGCCCGTCAAGCGGGATGGAAATGTCTACTATACGGATACCTTGGAGGAGACGGCGTTAAAAGCCCTGGAGCTGGCCGGGGAGACGGTAGACGACAGCGTGGCGGTGCCGGAGGATATTTTAGCGGATATCCGCCGGGAACGGGAGCTGCACAGGCATAAAGGCGGTTACATGAGGGCCCTTTATACAGGCGGTACCCTGGGAACGGAAGCGGCAATCATATGCCGGGATATTTTAAGCGGGCTGACCACCAATCTGACCGTGCCCGGAGTGGAAAAAATGGCGGATTATAACGTCAGCACAAAGAACTGTATCCTGGATCTTGGCGCAGACGAGTTTACTCTGGGCAAGCCCCATCCCATGATCGAGCCGGAGATGAAGAACCAGCGGCTTTTAAAGGAGGCGGCAGATCCGGAAACAGCTGTGATTCTTCTGGATTTTGTGCTGGGCTACGGTGTGAATGCGGATCCGGCCGGAAACACGTTATATGAGATTGATAAGGCCAGGGAAATCGCAGAATCTCAGGGGAGGCATATAACCTTTGTAGCGTCTGTCACAGGAACGGATGAGGATACCCAGAACCGTGAGGAGCAGATCCGGGTATTAAAGGACCACGGCGTGCTGGTACTGCCTTCCAATGCCCAGGCGGTGCGCGCGGCAGTGGAGATTGTCAAGGAGTGCAGATAGGGAGGAAATGAGATGGCAGGTTTGCTTGAACGGGAAGTAAATGTTTTGAACGTAGGATTAAAGCAGTTTTTTACATCGCTGGAAGACCAGGATGTAAAGGTTCTCCACGTAGAATGGAAGCCCCCGGTGGAGGACGATGAAGAGATTGATGATTTGCTGAGTTTGCTTCTGTGAGTATGGGACCGCGGGTAAAGGATTTGGCAGGTACAGCCGTGGACTGCCTGCCGCCTCGGGGAAAATGGAGTGAAGGAGCCGTTCACTCCGTGTACCGCCATACGGTGAACATCCGGCTGGAAAATGGGAATTTAATCTCTCTCATCAGCCGCCGCACGCTGCTCCATCCCTTTGCAATCCGGTTGGAAGAAGACGGGATGGAACGGCTCTCGGGGATACGGGAAGGCGGCGCCTGCCGGGCCACACAAGCGGAAATCCGGCTGGATGGGCAGAATGGGCCGGTTGTGCTGTCCTGGGGCAGGGAGCAGTTAAAAAACCTGAGCGCCAACCGTCTCAGGGGAGACGCCCCGGCGGCGGCACTTCTGGAAATTTTGAACAGGAAAGCGGGAGAGAACGCCGCAAAGTCCGCCCTTGGATTCACGGTCGATCCCGCCCTTGACTCCCCTCTGCTGCCCTGGAAGGAGCGGATTTACCGGTTGATCGCCGCGGCTCTCGGGGCTGAAGCCAAAGAAGCTGCAACAGTTGGAAAACAATTAGTTGGATTGGGCTGGGGACTGACTCCGTCCTGCGACGATTTTATAGCGGGAATGCTGGCGGCCTTTTGGTTTAACCGGGACTATCCCATACGGAAGCTTGCCGAGCTGGGGGAATGCCTGGCGGTCTGTGGGGAGACGCAGACGACCGCGGTCAGCGCACAGTTTCTGAAATGGGCGGCAAAGGGATATTTCAGCCAGGGGATTCTGGAACTTTTGGAATGCCTCAGGGGAGAAGATGAAGTATGTCTGTGCGCCAAGCTGCAACAGCTTTTGTCAGTGGGCCACTCTTCAGGCTGTGATACGCTGATGGGGATTGTGTGCGGGTTGAGATATGGAGGAAAATTGATATGAGTAAAGTTGTGATGGCTCTGGGGGGAAACGCCCTTGGGAACACCCCGGAAGAGCAAAAACTGAAAACCAGGTGGATCGCCAAGGTGATTGCGGATATGGTCGAGGACGGACATCATCTGGTGATCTGCCATGGCAACGGACCTCAGGTGGGGATGATTCAGCTTTCTATGGATTACGCGGCGGCCGCTGACGCTATTTCCGCCGATGTGGCCCTTCCCGAGTGTGGAGCCATGAGCCAGGGCTACATCGGGTATCATTTGCAGAACGGTATAACCAATGAACTGAATGTGCGCGGGATCGACAGGCCGGTGGCCGCGGTGCTGACCAGAGTAGTGGTGGATACCAAAGATCCGGCATTTCAGAATCCCACCAAGCCAATCGGCGCTTTTTATACCCGGGAAGAGGCGGAAAAGCTGTCTACATCGGGCCACACCACATTTGTGGAGGATTCGGGCCGTGGATACAGGCGGGTGGTGGCGTCACCGCTTCCTGTGGAAATCCAGGAGATGCCGGTTATCCGCCGGCTGATGGACAGCGGGTATATTACCATTGCCGTGGGTGGAGGCGGAATCCCGATTATCAAGGAGCACGGCATCTGCCGGGGGACGGCGGCCGTAATTGATAAGGATTTTGCGGCGGAGAAGCTGGCAGAAAGCATACAGGCGGATATTCTTCTGCTTTTGACTGCCGTGGATGCAGTTTCGGTTAATTTTGGAAAAAAGAACCAGAGGCAGCTGGGGTCTGTGACCGGCAGTGAGCTGGAGCGATATGTGAAGGAAGGTCAGTTCCCGGCAGGCAGCATGCTGCCGAAAGTACAGGCTGCGTTGAAGTTTGTCCGCCACAATCCTAAGGGAAAGGTAATCATCAGTTCTCTGGAGCGCGCCCGGGAGGCGGTGGAGGAAGGCTGTGGAACAATCATCTCGGCAGATGAGGAAATGCTGAGCGGAGTGTCATAAAAAAAATAGAAAAGGAGATATGATTTTATGAAGAAAACATTATTATTTTTAGCAGAAGGATTTGAAACAATGGAGTTCAGCGTGTTTGTGGACGTGCTGGGATGGGCCAGAAATGATTTTGACTATCAGCTGCCGTTGGAAACCTGCGGTTTTACCAAAACAGTTAACGCAACCTTTAATGTTCCGGTGATTGTGGATAAGACGATTGATGAGATCAATGTAGATGACTATGAGGCGCTGGCATTTCCGGGCGGATTTGCAAACTACAATTTTTATGAGTCCTGCTCAGACGAACGCCTGCTGAGTCTGATCCGTGCATTTGACGAGAAGGGCAAGATTATCGCCTCGATCTGCGTTGCCTCCATCATTTTGGGCCAGGCGGGTATATTAAAGGGGCGCAAGGCTACCACCTACCACCTGAAAAACGGCCGCAGACAGAAGCAGCTGGCACAGTATGAGGTGGATGTGGTCAATGAGCGGATTGTAGTGGACAAAAATGTTATCTCATCCTACTGCCCTGAGACGGCTCCGGATGTGGCGTTCAAGCTTTTGGAAATGCTGACAAGCCCGGAAGAGGCGCTGAAGGTTAAGACATTGATGGGATACTAATGTCTGCAAAAGGAAAGGAGAAGGGATGGAGAAACGTAAGAAAGACCTCGCTGCCGGCACGGGGAGGGCTTCGGGCCAGGGCGTGCGGTTGGGGATTGGGCCCTGTATTGCGCTGCTGTTTACCTGCATTTTCTTTTCAGGCATATTTAAGGGCAGCGGTAACTGGACCGGTATCCTGGATTTTTCCACTCTGTGCGGATCCTTTGGAAGCATTGTCACGCAGCCTAAGGTCATGACCTTTGCAGGGGCGGGAGGCAGCGGTGCTAAGGATGGTTTCCTGTTTGCATGTTCCCTGCTTCCGCCGGTTATGCTGGCCATTGGGATGATCCAGGTATCGGAGCATTTCGGGGCCCTGGAGGCGGCCAGAAAGCTGATGACGCCGCTTTTAAAAAGCTGCCTGGGGATTCCCGGGGCAGCCGGCCTGACCCTGATTGCCAGCCTTCAGAATGTGGACGTGGGAGCGGTGATGACAAAGGAACTGTGGGAGGCGGGAGAGATCACAGATCGTCAGAGAAGTATCTTTGCCGCGTTCCAACTGTCGGGAGGCGCTGTGATTGTGAACTTCTTTGGCAGCGGCGCCGCATTATTTGCGCTGACATGCGCTGACGGGAGTCTGGCGGTGACGATGCCGATGATCATACCCTTTACGGTAATCGTGGCGTTCAAAATTTTTGGGACGAATCTGATGCGGTTGTATCTGCATTTTATGGAACGCGAATCTGAAATTTGTCCTGAATAACGTGCGGGAGGGAGAATGGGGAATGGGAGCGAAAACAGAGAAAAAGATGGTAACGGAAGTCTTTATTGAGGGGGCAAGAAAAGGTCTGAAGATTGGCACGAGCAGCATTATTCCGAATATACTGATGGCATATGTGCTGATCAGCGTATTAAAAATATCCGGGCTTCTGGATGTGCTGAGCCGTATTTTGGACCCGCTTATGGCGGTATTCACGCTCCCCGGAGCCGCGGCAACCGTAATTTTAAGCGCATGGATGGGAACCGCCGGGGGTGTGGGCGTGGCGGTGGGACTTTTTACGGAAGGTCTTCTGGATGCTCACGACATTATGATTCTGACGCCCGCGATCTTCCTTTTGGGAGCACAGATTCAATATATTGGGAGAGTGCTAAATGTGGCGGGCGTAAAAAACAGGCATTATCTGCCGCTTTTGGCAATCAGTATTATCAATGCTATGCTTGGGATGCTGGTTATGCGTATATTTGTATAGAAAACAGAAGCGGAAACAATCATCCGTGGGCTGCGCCAGCGGCCTATTACATTCAATGAGATACCGGAAGGCGGCGTGAACATTACGCCGCCTTCCGGTATTGTGCGCTTGATGATTCCGGTCAATCCGGTTCCATCAAATCATTATACAATATCACACCGTGTGTAAACAGCGACAACGCGCCTTATTTGTTTAAATACGCCCTCAACGCCTCCGCCGCATAATCCGCGGCCCCCTCGCCGAACTTTTGATCCGTTACCTTACGGATCAGCTCGTTGCCATAACCTTCCAGCACCATATCCCAGTACCCCTCGCCCAGATCGCCGGTCCACCTGGCGCTGGTCTCGCGGGTGAAGTCCATCAGCTCCTGAAGCATTTCCTGGACCTCCGGTGAGTCGGGGGCTTTGGAACGGTCGGCGGTCAGTTTTCGAAACAGGTCGTCGCTGCGCTTTAAAATGTCGTCCTTATTTTCCTGGAGCGCCTTTGCCTTTTCCATCAATTCCGGGAAATGGGCCAGGTTCTGTTTCATGGCTTCGGTGTATTTTTCCACGCTGCCGAACTGTTTGACGGCCAGCCGGGCCACGTTGTCCTTGTCGTCCCGGACGCGGCTGATGAACTGGTCGAAGTCCTCCACGCTGCCCCAGTATTTTACAACCTCTTCCGCGTTCTCGCGCTTGAACTGTTCCAGCGCGTCGATGTATTCATTTAAATTGAATTCTTCAAAACTCATGCACGGTTCTCCTCTCTCCAATTTCTCCAGCAGTGCGATCAGCTTATCCAGCCGGTCGCGTTTTAAGGTGAGCAGTTTCTTCTGATTCCGGTAGGCCGACAGCTTGTCAAAGTCGGGGGTCCGAAGTATTTCCTTAATCTCATTCAACTTGAAATCCAGCTCCTTGAAAAACAGGATTTGCTGCAGCCGTTCCAGGGCTTCGTCGCCGTAAAGACGGTAGCCTTTGGCTGTGATCTCACTGGGCTTTAACAGCCCGATTTCGTCGTAATATTGCAATGTGCGCGTGCTGATTCCGGTCAGCCCGGCCACCTGGCTTATGGTTTTCATGGCGATCCACTCCTTACTTGGTTGGGAAAACGGCCCGGAGCTTTGCCGGCGAACAGGTCCGGCCGCTTCCCTTAACTGTATCCTACAGTATCACGCAGCGTGAGAGTCAACTGCTTTTTAGGAATTTTTCAGTTAAAATGCGTTTCCAGCAGCCGGATAAATGTTTGGATAAATTCCGGCAGATAACCGCCCTTTCGAAACGCCACGGAAATGGGCACGGTGAAATCCGCAAATCCCACCAAAAAGAAACGGACCGGCTTTTCGTAATCAAAGTACCGCACATAACTCTCATAGTTGAACGCAACCCCGTAACCCTCGGCCGCCATCTGGACGGCGGTTTCCATATTTTCAATGATAAAGCAGCGCCTGGGTTTGATTCCGGCGTAGGTGAAGGCGGCGTCCGTGAAAATGCGCACGGACTGCTCCGGGGCCTGGAGTATGAAGCGCTCCTCCGCCAGAAGCTTCAAATCCAGCCAGAGGTATCGGTGGCCGGGAAGCTCCCTGGCCTGGGCGCAAGCGGGATGTTCCGGCGGGATGGCCGCCACCAGGTGGTCGTTGTAAATGGGAATGACGTCCAGCTTGTCCCGCTGGAAAAAGCGGTTGGTGAGAATCAGATCCAGATCCCCGTCCAAAAGCCGCTGCTCCATGTCCCGGCTGCTGGTCTCAACGACGGTCACCTCCACCTGGGGGTAGGAGCGCTCGAACTCGGTGAGCACCTTGGGCAGCAGGTAGCGGCTGCGCCGCAAATGAAGTCCCAGGCGCAGCCGTCCCGCGCTGCCCTGGATCATGTCGTTTAATTCCCCGCGGAATTCGTTCTGGATCGCCAGCATTTCCCGGGCGCTGCGGACGTAGAGCGCTCCGGCGCAGGTGGGAACCAGACGTTTCCCCACCCGGTCGAAGAGAGGCACGCCCATGCGCTCCTCCAGCCGGTTTAAGAAAATGCTCAGGGTGGGCTGGGAAATGTACAGCTCCTCCGCGGCCTTTGTGATGCTCTGATGCCGGGCCAAGGCCACGACGTACTCCTGTTCCCGTAAATCCATAGTCCGCCTCCTCACAATTAATAATAGCTTTTGACTATTATCATTAAGACAAAAATAAATTAGACAAATAATCTTGCCACGATTATACTGGAATTAAGCGGGAGGGTCAAGAGCTCAGCCATCCTGAAATCAAGCATTTCAAAAGGAGAAACGGTATGGAACACGCAGATAAGACCAGGAAGGGGTTTCGGATGCCCCACACGTTTGTAATCATTTTCACCATCATTCTCATCGCCATCGCGTTTACATGGCTGATTCCAGCGGGGGAGTACGCCAGGTTTGAGAACGCCCAGGGGATTAAAGTGATCGATCCGTCCCAGTTTAACAGTTTGGAGCGGACGCCGGTGAATCCGTTACTCATTACCCAGTATATTGTCAATGCGTTCATTAAAAATGCCGACCTGATCATGGTCATTCTGTTCTCGGGCGGCGCGTTTCACATGCTGACCAAAACCGGAGCGCTGCAGGCGGTGATCGCCAAGCTGGCCAGACGGTTTTCCGGCCACATCGGGATTTTTATTCCGCTGCTCTCCCTGGTGTTCGCGCTGATCTGCACGACCCAGGCCGTGAACATGTTCATCGCCTTCGCGCCGGTGATGGTGATGCTGTCCCTGGCCCTGGGGCTGGATTCCATCTGCGGGGTGGCGATTATCATTCTGGGCGGCGCCATCGGATTTTCCACGGGAACGCTGAATGTGAGCACCACGGTGATCAGCCAGAAGATCGCGGATCTGCCGCTGTACTCGGGGATCGGCTACCGGTTCGTCTGTTTCGGCGTGTTCTTTGTGGTGACCAACCTGTTTTTGATCCGCTATGCCAACAAGATCCGCAAGAACCCGCAACTCAGCCCCATGTACGATCTGGACCAGAAAAATGCCTTGGCAAAGGACCTGAAGCTGGAGGATTTCGGCGCCATGACGCCCCGGAAATGGATCACCATCGGCTGTCTGGTAGCGGCAATGGGACTGATCGTCTACGGCAGTATTATGAAGGGCTGGGATGTGGCGGAGCACGCCGCGGTGTTCCTTGCCCTGGGGATTGTGGTGGGCCTGGTGGGCGGCTTCTCGGCCAACGAGATTTCAAAGGAGTTTCTGGCGGGCTGCAAGGATATGCTGGGCGCGGCTATGATCATCGGGCTGGCAAGGAGCATCGGCACCATTATGGGCGACGGAAATATCATCGACACCGTGGTTCATACTCTGGCGGGAATCCTCAATGTGGTGCCCTTCTATCTCCAGGGGATCGGGATGCTCATCGCCAACACCATTATCAATGTGTTTATCACCTCCGGCTCCGGCCAGGCCTCGGTGGTGATGCCGATCATGATTCCGCTGGCCGACCTGCTGGGCATGACGCGGCAGACCGCCATTCTGGCCTTCAATTTCGGAGACGGCTTCTGCAATTACATACTGCCCACCTCCACGGCGCTGATGGGGATTATCGGCGCGGCAAATATTCCCTACGACCGCTGGATGCGGTTTATGTGGAAATGCTTCCTGCTTTGGCTGGCTACCGGCGCGGTGATGCTGCTGATCGCCCAGGCGATTCATCTGGGACCGATGTAAATAATAGGAGATGATATAAAATGTTAAAGGAACGGATTTTTGAGGAGATAGACAGACAGAAGGAACGGCTGTGTGAAATGGCCGATACCATATTCGATCACCCCGAATGCGACGGGGAGGAGATGATGGCCGCGGATCTGTTATGCGGGTATCTGGTGGAGAACGGATTCACGGTAGAGCGCCCTATTGCAGGGCTGAAAAGCGCCTTTAGGGCCATGTACCATAGCGTGGGAAACGGGGCGGAGGGGAGCGGCCGGATGGCTGAGCCCCCCGCCGGCCCGGCTGAGCCCACCGCCGGCCTGGCTGAGCCCCCCGCTGGCCTGGCTGAGCCCCCCGCTGGCCTGGCTGAGCCCCCCGCTGGCCTGGCTGAGCCTCCCGGCGGCCCGGCCCCCCGCATCGGCCTCCTCTGTGAGTACGACGCTCTGGCCGGGCTGGGGCATGGGTGCGGGCACCATATGCAGGGACCGGCCTGCCTGGGCGCGGCGGTGGCGCTGAAAAACTGCTGCAGGGACCAGGCGTTTACACTGGTGGTTTACGGCACCCCCGCCGAGGAGACCTTCGGCGGAAAGATCAATATGATGGAGGCCGGTTATTTGAAAGACATCGACGTGGCGCTGATGATGCACGGCGGGCCGGACACCTGCACGGACATCCGCTGTCTGGCGCTGTCCTCCTTTGACGTGACATTCCACGGGAAAAAGGCCCACGCGGCCATCATGCCGGAGGAGGGCAGAAGCGCATTCGACGCGCTGCTGCTGGCCTTCCAGGGAGTGGAATTTCTGCGGGAGCACGTCCGGGACGACGTTCGCATGCACTATACGGTGAAAACCCTTCCGGGGCCGGAAAATGTGGTCCCCTCCGAGGCGGTGGGAAGCTTTGCCCTGCGCTCCTTCTCCAGAGATTATCTGGACCAGGTGGCGGAGCGGTTCCGGGATATTGTGCGGGGGGCGGCGCTGATGGCCGGGGTGACCTGCGAGATCGCGGAGAAACCGGCCCTGGCCAACAAGGTGCCAAACCTGACGCTGAACGATCTCCTGGTCGAGAACGCGCGGCTGGCTGGCGCGCCGGGGATCACGCCGCCCAGGGAGCGCACCGGCTCCACGGATTTCGGCAATGTGATGCACGAGCTTCCGGGCAGCTGTATCCGGGTCAAATTCGTGCCCTCGGGCACGTCCTCCCATTCCAAAGACTATGTGGAAGCGGGAAAGACGGAGGCGGCCCACAGCTGCGTGATCTACGGGGCTAAGGCCATGGCGGGGGCGTCCCTGGATATGCTGACGGACTGTAAAATAATGGAAAGCATAAAGCAGGAATTTGCTGAAAAGCGGGAGTTATACCGGTGATAAGCCGTTTTGATTTAAAAAGTTTTGAGACCCGGGCAGAGTACGGACCGATGGTCATTGGCCGGGTCTGTTGCGAGGAGTTAATTGGCATTTTGAGAAAAAGGAGGCGGCTGCCATGAGCGCTGCAAGACAGGAAAAAGTTAGAAATATCGTGTGTCTCCTGGCCGGTTCGTTTGTGTACAGCGTGGGTACCCACTGCTTCGTGGTGCCCGCCAATATCGCGCCGGGCGGCGCGTCGGGCCTGGCGCTGATGGTGAATTTTGTGACGGGGCTGCCGGTGGGCGTGCTGACCATGGTGGTGAACGTTCCCCTGCTGATCCTGGCCTGGATCTATCTGAGCCGGAAATTCGCGGTCAGCACGGCCATGACCTGCATAGCCTGTTCCGTGATCCTGGATTTCGTGGTGGCGCCGGTATTTCCCATGTACACCGGGGACCGGCTGCTGTCCAGTCTGTTCGGCGGCGTGATCGTGGGGGCGGGCATGGCGCTGATCTTCATGTCCGGCTCCACCACCGGAGGAAGTGACATTCTGGGGTATATTCTGCAAAAGAAAAAGCCCCATCTGTCCATCGGGCGGGCGCTGATCATTGTGGACGGAGTGGTGCTGGCACTGTCCATTTTCGTGTTTCAGAACGTGGAGTCCGGGCTTTTGGGAATGATCTCCCTCTACGCCTGTACCCGGGTGATCGACGCGATCCTCTACGGAAACGACGCGGGGAGCATGGTGACTATTGTCAGCCGGTATCCCCAGCGCATCGCGGACCGCATCATCCAGGACCTGGAGCGCAGCGCCACGGTGATGAATGGCCGGGGCGCTTACAGCCGAAAGGACACCGGGATTCTCCTGTGCACAGTGCGCCGGTCCCAGTTCGGACGGCTGAAACAGATTATCCGGGAGACGGATTCCAGCGCATTTGTGATGGTGACGGAGACCACGGAGGTGTTTGGGGAAGGATTTAAGGAGATTGTGAGTTGACGGGACGGCGGTGGGGGGAGGGGCAAGCGCGTGGCCCGGAATGCAGCCAGGTACCCGGCCCCCCGCCTTCCCCGACGCCAAAAAGCGCCCGGCAGCTGAATATTCCAGCTGCCCGGGCGTTTTTTCTATGGCGCGTCCAGTGGTGCATATTTACAACATTTACCAGGTCTAAAACCCGTCCTCCTCCCACTCCTCGCCGCCGTCCCGGCTTTCCCCGAATTTTCCGTCCACATCCACAAATGTGTCCGGCGCTTTTTCCAGCAGGGATTTGATCAGCTCTTCCATGGGTACAAACTGGCGGCAGATCAGGGTCTCGATCAGCAGCGGCAGGTTTACGCCGGTGAGATGGCGGAACGGATACTGCCCGGACAATGCCACCACGGTGTTGAAGGGGGTGCCGGAGGTGATGTCCGTGAGCACCAGTAGCTCCATCCCCTGAAAGGATTCCATAGCCCGGACCAGCTCTGCCCTGAGCTGGTCCGGGCTTTCGTCGGCTGTAAGGCCCACCGCCACGGCCTGCTCCTGGGGGCCGAGAATCATCCGGGCCGTGTCCAGCATGGCTGTGGCGTAGGTTCCGTGGGATACAAGTAAAATTGCGATCATGATTTGCTCCTCCTCAAATTATGGGTTGCAGGCGTCAATGGCGGCGCGCAGGCGTCCCCCGGCCTGTTCCAGACGCTGTTTCGCGGGTTCCGGTTCCAGCCCAGTGAGCCCCATGAGCACGGCCAGCTTGACGCAGCGGCCGGAGGCTTCCAGCAGCTCTGCCGCCCGCTCCTCGCCGCAGTCCAGGCATTCCCGGATGATATTGATGCTGCGGACCACCAGCTTTTCATTGGTGGGCTGCACGTCCACCATCAGGTTCTGGTACACCTTTCCCATCTTGATCATAACGGATGTGGAGATCATGTTCAAGATCATTTTCTGGGCCGTGCCCGCTTTCATGCGGGTGGAGCCGGTCACCGTTTCCGGCCCGGTCACCGCCTCCACGGCGGTTTTGGCGTGGCGGGACATTTCAGCACCGGACACACAGGAGACGGCCCCGGTATATGCGCCCACGGAGTCCGCGTAATCCAGCGCGCCGATCACATAGGGGGTTCGCCCGCTGGCGGCAAGGCCCACCACGACATCCCTTTGGGAAATACCCAGCGCCCGCAGATCGTCGGCTCCGGCCTGTGCGTTGTCCTCGGCCCCCTCGCTGGATTTGCGCAGTGCGCGGTCGCCCCCGGCGATGATTCCCTGCACCAGCTCCGGGGAAACGCCGTAGGTGGGCGGGCACTCGGAGGCGTCCAGCACGCCCAGGCGGCCGGAGGTCCCGGCCCCGATATAGATCAGGCGTCCGCCCTGTTCCAGGCGCGCGCAGATTTCGTCCACAAGCTGCGTCAGCTGGGGCAGACACTGGTTTACAGCCGCGGCGATCCCCGCGTCCTCGCGGTTGATGGCCTCCAGTATCCCGGCGGTGGTCATGGAGTCGATGGAGCGTGTGTTGGGGTTTCTCTGTTCGGTTTCAAGGGATTTCAGGTTCATATGCTTCTCCTCCGTCTGAACTGATACGTTTGATAAGCACATTATACGGTATTGAAATTAAAAAACAATTATTTTATGAAAAGTTGAAATTTTATTTTACTTCCTGAAAGTTTTGTGACATACTGAGAAAAAAGGGAAAACAGGAGGAACTGAAATGAGCGTGCTGATCAAGCTGAGAGATTACCGCAACCTTTCCGCGGCGGAGAACCAGGTGCGGGAGTATATTCTGAAATATCCGAAAAAGGTGCTGGAGTACACGGTGTACGAGCTGGCCAAGGAATCCTTCACCTCCCCGGCCACGGTGGTGCGCCTGTGTAAGAAGATCGACATCAAGGGATTTGCCAGGCTGAAGGTGCTGCTGGCGGAGGAAACCAAATATTTCCAGGACATGAAGCTGAACCTGCTGGACACCACCACCATTGAGAAGAACGATTCGCCCCACGCCATCATCGAGAAGATCACCAACATTGCGGTCAAAACCATCGAGGAGACCAGGGTGCTGGTCAATGAGAAGCAGTTCATGGAGGTGGCACGGCTGCTTCAGAAGGCTGTGATCATCGACTTTTATGGCGTGGGCGCGTCCAACCCGGTGGCGATAGACGCCCAGTTTAAATTCATGCGGATCGGGAAAAATGTAATCACCTACCAGCTCTACGACCGGCAGTACGTCCAGGCGGTGAACTCGGACGCCAGCCATGTGGGCATCATCATTTCCTATTCCGGGGAGACCAAGGAAATGTTGAAGATCGCGGGGATTCTCCAGAAAAACGGCACTCCGGTGGTGGCGGTGACCTCCAGCGGGGAAAATTCCTTAAACCGCATCGCGGACTACAACCTGTTCGTCACCGCCAAGGAGACGGTGTTCCGCAGCGGAGCCATGGCCTCCAGGACGGCCCAGCTCTACATCATTGACATTCTGTACGCCCTTTACTGCTCTCTGGATTACGATGAGAGCATCAAGAAGATTCAGCAGACCCGGATCGAATCATAGGGGAAATCCGGGGGCGTGTTTCATAAGCTGAAAGAAAATTTCGCAATTACCTTCCAATATTGACATTTATTTTCGGATTTGATAATTTTGTGCTAAGAAAGGGGGAAACAAACATGATTACCATTGCAAGAATTGACGAGCGCCTGATCCACGGACAGGTGGCCTACGCATGGACCGTCGCCTATAAGAGTGAGGCGATCATGGTGATTGACAACGAGATCGCAAAGGACAAGTTCCAGATCTCCCTGCTCCAGATGGCCTGCCCCGCGGGGGTGAAATGCTTCATCTGCGATGAGGACAAGGCGGTGGAGCTGCTGAAAAAGTATGAGAAGCGGAAGATTTTCGTGGTGGTGAAGCACCCGGGAACGCTGCTTTCCATCTGCAAAAAGGGCTGCGGTCTGGAAGCGGTAAACGTGGGCGGCCTGTATTTCAAGGAGGGAAGGCGTCAGATTTCCAAAACCGTCTACGTGGACCCGGAGATGGAGGAGATTTTCCGGGAGCTTGACAGCCTGGGCGTACGGCTGGAGAACCGGACCACACCCACGGACCCGGAAGAGGATTTGATGAAGCTATTGTAAGGATTTTACAGAGGAGGGTAATTGGTTATGAGTACGTTGCAGGTGCTGCTGCTGAGTATTTTTATCGCGCTATTGATTTTGGAAAATTATGGTTATGGATACTGGATGATTTCGCGGCCCATTTTCGCGGGTCCGCTGATCGGCCTTCTGCTGGGGGATGTGCAGACCGGTCTGCTGGTGGGCGGAAGCGTGGAGCTGATGTACATGGGCGTGATTCCCGTGGGCGGCAGCGTTCCGCCAAACGCGCAGATCGCCGGGATTCTCTCCACGGTGTTCGCCATTTTAAACGGCGGCAACGCGGAGGTGGGAATCGCCCTGGCGCTGCCCATCGGGCTTCTGGCCCAGCTGCTGATTATGTTCGCGTGGAACTTAAACATTATTCTGATCCACGGCGCGGACAAATACGTGGAAGCGGGGGATTACAAGAAAGTGGACCGCATGCATCTGTGCGGCCTGGTGGTATTTTTCTTCGTGTTCTTTATCCCCACGTTCCTGGCGATCCAGTTCGGCAGTGAGTTTGTAAACAACGTGGTGGCGGCCATGCCGCCGGTGCTGACGGACGGCCTGAAGATCGCTTCCGGCATTCTCCCGGCAGTTGGAATGGCCATGCTGCTGAAGATGATGAACTTTAAGAAATACTGGTCGTTTTTCGCCCTTGGGTTCGTATTTTCCATCTATCTGGGGCTGAACGTGCTGGCGATTTCCATTATCGCCCTGGCCCTGGTGTTCGCCATGCACGCCATGCGCAGACAGGAAGCGGACGACGACGGATTTGACGACGAGGACGAGGCGGATGGGGAGCCCGCCGGCAGACTGTTGGGCCAGAAGGAGCTGAAAAAGGTATTCCGCCGTTCTTTCTTCTCCATGACGACCATCAACTATGAGCGCTATTGCTCTCTGGGATTCTGCTACGCCATGATCCCGGCCTTAAAGGTGCTGTATCCCAACCAGGATGATTTTAAGGAAGCTATGCTGCGGCACAATGAGTTTTTCAACTGCCATCCCTACACGGGCAATGCGGTAATCGGCGTGTCGCTGGCTCTGGAGGAGCAGCGGGCGGCCGGGAAGCCCATTTCCGCCGAGGCCATTTCCTCCACCAAGGCGGCGCTTATGGGACCGCTGTCCAGCATCGGCGACTCGGTGTTCAAGGCCACCTTTATGACCATTTTCGCGGCCATCGGCGCGGCCCTGGCCCTGGACGGAAATATGGCGGGCCCCTTCCTGTTTATTATCCCCAACGTGCTGCTCAACGTGTGTTCCAGGTGGCTGTTCATCAAATACGGCTATGAGCTGGGCACCAATCTGGTGGTGAAAATGAAGAGCAGCGACATCATCGACAAGTTCGTGGAGGGCGCGACCATCGTGGGTATGATGGTGGTGGGCGCCATGATCGTGGGATTTGTGAACCTGAAAATCGGCTGCGTCTGGGTGATCGGTGAGAAGGAGATCGTGCTCCAGGATATCATCAACTCCCTGATGCCAAGCCTTCTGCCCCTGCTGCTGGTGCTGTCCTACTATTGGATTCTGATCAAGCGCAAAAAGGGAATGTATATCTGTATTATTGCGAGCTTTGTGCTCGGAATCGCTGGAAAGGTGGTTGGACTCTTCTGATGAACCAGGTTAATCAACATATTTTAGAACAATTAAAACATAAGCTGATCGTGTCCTGCCAGGCCCGGGTGGGCTGGCCCATGTACGGGCCGGAGATCATGGCGGCCTTTGCCGCCGCAGCCCAACAGGGCGGAGCGGCCGGTATCCGGGCCACGGGCGCGGACAATATTCTGAAGATCAAGGAGCGGGTGGACCTTCCCATTATCGGGATCAACAAGCAGTTCTACGACGGCTATAACGTTTACATAACTCCGTCCTATGAGAGCGCCAGGGAAATTTTGGAAATCGGTGTGGAGATTATCGCCCTGGACGCCACCCCGAGAAAACGGCCGGGGGGCGAGACGGTGGAGTATATCCTGGGACAGATTCGGGAGCATTATCCCGATGTGCTGGTGATGGGGGAGATTTCCACACTGGAGGAGGCTGAGGCTGTGCTTCCTTTGGGATTCGATATCATTTCCACCACGCTGTCGGGTTACACCGAGTCCAGCCAGGACGTGAAGTCCGTGAATCTGGAGCTGATCCGGCAGATTCGCGGGATCACCGACACGCCCATTATCGCGGAGGGAAAGATCGCCCGGGAGGAGGAGGCTGTGGAGGCCATGAGAGCCGGAGCCCACGCGGTGGTGGTGGGAACTTCCATCACCCGGCCGGAGATTATTACGGAGCGGTATGTGGGAGCGCTGCGGGAGTTTGAGGCGCGGTTGTAGACGGAGATGGTCTGCGGCGGCGGATGAATGGAATATGAGAGATGAGAGAGCAGGGACTTGCCCCCCGGGATGTGGGGGCGGGGCCCTGCTTTTTGACATCGGGGAGATGTAGGGGGAGGCGTCGTGGAATCGTTGGGGAGGCGTCGGGAATGAGGCGAGGGAAGCGATGGGAATACGGTAGGGGCGGCGATGGGAATACGGTAGGGGCGGCGATGGGAATACGGTAGGGGAAGCGATCGGGAATGCGGCCGCCGCAGATATTGATTGACAAATGCCAAACTTGCTGATATGCATGTTATATACCTGGCCAGTGCCAGGGCCGACGAAATTTGTTGAAAAAATCTTCGAATCTATGTCACACGGTGGAAAATCTGCGCTCTAATTGTAGTAGGAGGGATTATCATATGGAAATTAAATCAAATGAAGAGTGGACAAACTGGATTGAAAAAGCGGTGGCAGGGGATAAGGAGGCCTTGGAACAGATCGTTCTCAACCTCCAGGACATGGTGTTCAATCTGTCGCTGCGCATGCTGGGGACATTTCCCGACGCCGAGGACGCGGCTCAGGACATTCTGCTGAAGGTGATCACGCACCTGGCCACGTTCCGGGGGGAGAGCGCGTTTACTACCTGGGTGTTCCGCATCGCCACCAATCACCTGATTCACTACAAAAAGCACATGTTCGCCCAGATGCCGCTGAGCTTTGAGTATTACGGGGCGGACATTGAAAACGCGCGCCTGGACGAGGTGCCGGACCTGACCCAGAACGTGGAGCGGTCCATTCTGGCGGAGGAGCTGAAAATGTCCTGCACCAACGTGCTGCTGCAATGTCTGGACGCGGAGAGCCGCTGCATTTTCGTGCTGGGAACCATGTTTAAGCTGGACAGCCGGATCGCAGGGGAAATCCTGGACATGACGCCGGAGGCGTACCGAAAACGCCTGTCCCGTATCCGTAGAAAGGTGGCGGATTTCCTCTCTGCTTACTGTGGGGAGTACGGCGAAGGGCAATGCCATTGTATGAAACGGGTGGATTACGCCATTCAGAGCCACCGGTTGAACCCGGCCGCGCTGGATTATACCACGGCCACGGAGCACACGCCGGAGCAGATGCGGCAGTTTAAAAATGCCATGGAGGAGATCGACGATCTGTCCGCCCGGTTCGCTTTCTGCAAGACCTACCAGTCGCCGGAGCGGACCCGGCAGTTTTTCCGGGAATTTCTGGCCTCCGCCTCGCTGTCGGCGGTGACGAATGCATAGGAGGAGATTATGAACACAGATGTAATATTGGATTATCTTATGGAATTAGAGCGGAATAATAACCGCGAGTTTTATCACGCCCACAAGAAGGAGTACCAGGCGGCTAAGGCGGAGTTTGAGGCGCTGATCCAGGAGTTGATTTTCAGGATCGGGAAAACGGACGGGAGCGTGCTTGGCTGCGTGCCCGGGGAATTGACCTTCCGGCTCACAAGGGATACCCGCTTCAGCCACGACAAATCCCCCTACAACCCGGCGTTCCGCGCCCATATTTCCGGCAGCGGAAAGCTGCCGGTTCCGGTGGGGTATTACCTGATGATCAAGCCGGGTGGGCAGTCGTTTCTGGGCGGAGGGCTCTTTGCGGATATGTTCAAGGAGGCCACGGCTATGGTGCGGGATTATATTGCCGCGCACCCGCGGGAGTGGGAAACGGTGGTTCAGGCCGAGGAGTTCCGGGCGTGTTTCAAGGTGCAGGGGACTGCGCTGAAACAGGTTCCGGCGGGGTATGACAGGGAGCATCCTCAGGCGGAGTTTCTGAAGTATAAGAGCTGGTATCTGGAATATCCGGTGGCGGATGAGGTGATCCGGGACGCGGATGGATTTTTGGAACTGGCGGAAACGGTTTTCAGGAAAATGAAGCCGTTTAATGATTTGATGAACCGGGCGCTGGATGGATTTCGGATGCCGGAGCGGTGAGCGGGGGGAAGCAGCAGCGCCTTAATCAGGCAGCAGATGAATCATCACCAGCTCCGGCGGATTAAAAATCCGGGGCAGGCGGTTTAAGCACAGGCCACGGCTGACGATCATAGTGACCCGGCCCAGCCGGTAGCGGCCTCCTGCGTACCGGGGGAACAGGCCCTGGTGGGGGGCCAGCAGACCGCGCCCCAAAACGGGAATCCGCACCTGCCCGCCGTGGGCGTGGCCTGCCACCACCAGGTCGAAGCCGCTCTCCCGGTAGTAGCGGGTCAGCTCCGGGCGGTGGGTGAGCAGGATGGAGTAGCGCTCCCCAGCCAGCCCGTCGCGGCAGGCGGCCAGCTGGCGCTCCCACTGCCGGGGAATCCGGCGGACGAAGCGGTTGGGCGTGAAAACCGTGGGATCGTCCACGCCGCCGATTTCAAGGAGCTGTCCGCGTATGTTTACGGTCCGGGTTTCCCCGGAGAGCACGGTGACGCCGTGGGAGGTGAACATTTTCTTGATTGCGTCCAGGTTGCCGGTGCGCTGCTCGTGGTTGCCGGTGACGTAGAAGCAGCGGGGGGAAGGAAGCATCCCAATCCCTGCCAGAAACTCCCGGGTTCCAACCAAAGGAACCTGGTCGTCGACGATGTCGCCGGCCAAAAGGATCAGGTCCGGGTCGTATTTTCGGAGCGCGCGGACCAGCACCTCCTGCCGGCGCCCGTAGCGGGTGCTGTGCAGGTCGGTGACCAGGGCGATCTTTACCGGCTGCGTGATCTGATCCGGATACTCGTTGTAAATGCGCACCACCGGCGCACGGCTGAAGGCGGTGTTCCGCCAGGATGTTCGTTTCATATCTGACTCCCAAATTCTAAATTAGGCCGGGCTCTTCCGGTTATCCGAAAAATTCCGCAAGTTTTTCTTCCATATCCGGGTCGCTGACACAGTAGCCGATGGCCATGCGGCCGCCGGTCTCTTCAGCCAGCATCCGGGCGTTTTCTTTGCCGAAGGCCCCGCACATTTCCAGGCAGCCAAAGCCTTCCGCCAGCAGCTTTTTGGCCGTCTCTCTGGCCTCCTCAAAGTCGCGGACCGTCACAAAACGGGTGAGCATTTCACCGTGAACAAATTCCGCGGTATCATGTTTTGTGTCGTAATCTCCAAGCACCATCATTGCATATTTTTTCATTGTCTGTTTCCTCCTCAGAATTGATTTTACCCGTCAGTCGGGCAGGTTGATAAATAGATCGGAAAGGGTCAGGTTCAATGCATCCGCGATCTGTTTGCAGCGCTCCAGGGTGACGCTGTGCTCACCCCGCTCCAGGCGGCCGTAGTAAGCCCGGCTGATTCCGCACAGCTGTGCGAACTCCTCCTGGGTGTATCTGCGCGCCTCCCGCATTTTGCGCAGCTCGTTTCCAAATCTGACGTTGACATTGTCCGGATCGCGCAAAGAATGTCCCCCCCTAACTCGGAATACGTTTCCTTCAGTATACCATGCCGGACGCATTTGGAAAAGAGCTTTCATTTCGATTATCGGAGCGAGAAAACGTCATATATAGCGTTGAATAATGTCGAAAATTGCGATATTCTGGTAATACAGATGGCAGCGGAGGCTGCGTATCTGAAATACCACACGTACCGCAGGGAGCGGTGGAAGGAGAAAATCATGGAAGGTACAAATGACAGAGGAGCGCTGACGCTGAAGTTTCCGGTGCAATCGTTCCGTAAGATTCCCAACCCCTATCTGAAGGAGGAGGAGGGCGACAAGGAGGCGGCCATGTACGTTGCGATCTGCGACGTGAAGGAGCTTCCGGCCGATATCCCCATGGAGACAAACCCCAGGGAGCAGAAGCTGACCACCAACGTGGCAAAAAAGATCAAAAATTCGCTGCTGGACCCGGCGGCATTTGATTTTTATCTGCTGAACCGCGGGCTGCTGCTGTCCGCCAGGACGGTGACCTTTGACAACTATTCCAACCAGGTGACCGTTGTGTTTGAGGACCCGGATGTGCACGGAAATGTGGACGGCGGCCACACCTACAAGATCATTCTGGCCAACCGGGACCAGTTGGATCTGGGACAGCAGTATGTGAAATTGGAGATTCTTACGGGCGTGGAGAATATTTTCCAGAATCTGGCTGCTGCGAGAAACACGTCGGTTCAGGTGCAGGACAAGTCCATTGCGGAGTTGGAGAAGCGGTTTGAGATCATCAAGGACGCCATCGGCAGCGAGGCCTTCTCCAAACGGGTGTATTTCAAGGAGAACGACAGCGGGGACATCGACGTGGCGGACCTGCTGGCGATGTTGAATATGTTCAACATCCACAAGTACCCGGGCAAGGAAAATTTCCCCGTAGTGTCCTACAGCGCGAAGAAAAAATGCATCGATTACTACATCGAGTATCACAAGAAGTTTGGGGAGAGCGCGGAAAATCCCTACGTGAAGATGGTTCCGATTATGTGCGACATTTTTAAGCTGTACGACAGGATTGAGATCAGCATGAGCCGTTTTTACCGCCAGAAAAACCAGAGTGGGCGCTATGGCTCGGTGAAGGGGGTGGCTGCTCCCAAGGGCGGCAGGTCCTTAGAGTCCAAGTTTTACGGGAAACAGCTGGATTTGTATTCCCCCACCGGCTTTCTCTACCCGATCCTGGGCGCGTTCCGGGCCCTGGTGAAGGAGGAGAACGGCGTTTACGGCTGGAAAACAGACCCCTTCGCCGTACTGGAACGGGTGGGCGGCGAGCTGGTGGAGACCACGGTGGAGCGCAGCCGCTCCCTGGGCAACAATCCGCAGTCCGTTGGAAAGGACAGCGGAAACTGGAAAACGCTGTATATTACGGTGATGTTTGATATGATGGAGCTGTAGGCGGGAGGTTACGGTTCACAGGCAATATCCCGCGCGGGAAAGCAAAAAACTTGCCAAATGCGCCCGATCTGTGGTAGAATAGAGTCTATCATCGGAGGGTATGTAATACTCAGATTATATGCCGGATAAGATGGCGGGATGCGCCCGCTGCCTTATCCGGCTTTTGTGGTGCCGGGGGTGGACGCGGTGATGGAGATATGGCAGATGGCCGGTGCGGCTGCGGATTTCCACCTCACGTCCGATGAAATGTACAAGAAATACAATCAGGAGTTGAAAACATGACCAGACAGTTATCCATGACAGAAGGAAAGATCGGCCCGGCGCTGTTGAGTTTCGCGGTGCCGGTACTGATGTCCGGTTTTTTACAGGCGCTGTACGGCGCGGTGGATTTATTGGTGGTGGGGCGCTATGACAGCTCCGCGGCCGTCTCCGCGGTGGCCACCGGCAGCCAGATGATGCAGACCATCACCGGCGCCGTGCTGGGGCTTTCCATGGGCGGCACAGTGATGATCGGCCACGCCATCGGGGAGAAGGAGCCGGAGAAGGCGGCCCGGGCGGTGGGCACGCTGGCGGTGCTGTTCGCCGTGATCGCGGCGGTCTGTACCGCGTTTATGACCCTGGCCACCGGATGGGTGACGGGGCTGCTGCACACCCCCCAGGAGGCGTTTGTGTACGCCAGGCAATATATATTCATTTGTTCCTCAGGAATCCCGTTCATCATCGGCTACAATGCGGTCAGCAGCATTTTCCGGGGCATCGGGGACTCCAAAACGCCCATGTACCTGGTGGCGGCGGCCTGTGTGGTCAACGTGGTGCTGGATTTTCTGCTGGTGGGCGGGTTTCACATGGGGGCCGCGGGTGCGGCCCTGGCCACCATCGCGGCCCAGGGCTTAAGCTTCTTTCTGTCGCTGTTTATCATCGCCAGGCGGGGATTTCCCTTTGACTTCGGGCGGCGGCACTTTAAGCCCGACTCCCACGCCATGAAGCGGATTCTGCTGGTGGGAACACCTCTGGCCGTGCAGGACGCCCTGGTCAATATCTCTTTTTTGATCATCACGGTGATCGTCAACACCATGGGCGTGGTGGCTTCGGCCTCCGTGGGAGTGGTGGAGCGCCTCATGGGCTTTGCCATGCTGCCGCCCTCGGCGTTTGCCTCCGCGGTGGCCACTATGACGGCCCAGAACATGGGGGCCAACAAGCCCGAGCGGGCCTGGGGGGCGCTTAAGTGCGGCATCGGCTATTCCCTGATCTTCGGAACTGCGGTCTGCATCTACTCCCAGTTCTGGCCCCAGACGCTGACCGGGATTTTCTCCGGCGACCCGCAGGTGATTGCGGCGGCGGCCCAGTATCTGCGCTCTTACGCCCTGGACTGCGTGCTGGTGTGCTTTGTATTCTGCATCAACAGCTATTTCAGCGGCAGCGGCAGGTCCGTGATCACCTTCGCCCACAGCATGGCCGCCACCTTCGGGGTGCGGATTCCCATGTCCTATTTGATCAGCCGGTATGCCACGGGCACGCTGTACTACATGGGACTGGCGGCCCCGGCGGCTTCGGTGCTGTCCATTTTGATCTGCGGGGTGCTTCTGGCGAAGCAGCAGAGACGGGGAAATGGACGGGGAAAGCCACGGCCCTGATCCGGGACTCATATAATCATACCGGTTCGAACCGGTTCGTTCAGACAAAAACGCAGGCGTCTCCCTCGCGGGAAATGCGCCTGCGTTTTTGCGTGTCTCAACATCCGTGTTCATCACACTTCCATCCAGGGGACAATCTGTGGTAAAATAGACCCATTATCCAAAAAACGGCGCAGGCCGGCAGAGGAGGCAGGGAATGAAAAACATGAGGGGGAGATTTCGAAGGTTCTGGAGTGACATGTGCCTGGAGCGGAAGCTGCTGGTCAGCTATATCTTGTTCGCGGTGATCCCGATTCTGGTGATCGGGTCCGTGATCTGCCGGGTGTCCTTCAAGATCATTATGCGCCAGACCCGGCAGTACGCGGACATGATGATCGAGCGGATCAACAACGACGCCGACGATTTTGTGGAAAACATCGAACGCCAGGCTTATGTGGTGTACACGGAGCCGGAAATCCAGGATATTCTGGAACATTCGGACCGCTACACCTTCTCCCAGCTCCAGGACGGCAAGGAAATGATTCACAAGCGCCTGATCGGGATGTGGGTGACGGAGAAATACATCGTTGGCTCCTACTTGTGCGGTGCGGAGGGGAATTCCTACTACACCAACATCAACGAGCGCAACGACATTGATCCCGCCCAGGTATTTTCCGGGGAAAGCTGGTACGCCACCATCACCGAGGGAGCCAGGAAGGGCGTGCTCACCGGCGTCCACCGGGACGACAAGTATTCGGACTCCTCGTCCCTGCAGCTGATCAGCTACGTGCACGCGGTCAACAGCATCGGAACGGGGAAATATTTGGGATTTCTGGTGATCGACATCGACGCCCGGGTGCTGGGAGAGATCGTGGGCAACCGGGCGGAGAACCTGGGCGGATACATCACAATCCTGGACGACCGGAACAATGTGATGTACACCACCTTGCCGGAGGAAACCAGCCGCCTGGGACAGGTAATCTGCATGGAGCACGTCTCCCCCAAGACCGGGTGGACGGTGCGCACGGAGATTCCCTGGAGCCGGTTTGCCAAGGAGATCGTGAACATTATGCTGCTCACCGCGGTGGTGGGGGCCTGGTGCTTCCTGGTGTTCATCTGGCTGTCCCGGAAGATTTCACGGAACATCGGCGCGCCGATCCGGGATTTGCAGACCGCCATGGCCCGTGTGGAGGAGGGCGACATGGAGGTGGTGGTGCGGGCGGACCGGGACGACGAGATCGGGCGGCTGGCCGGAAGCTTCAACCACATGGTTTCCAATATCAAGGACCTGATCGAGAAGGTCTACCTGACCCAGCTGGGCAAGAAGGAAGCGGAGTTCAACGCGCTTCAGAGCCAGATCAACCCCCATTTCATGTACAATACCCTGGAGACGGTGAACATGATGGCGATTCTGGACGGCAGCTATGAGATATCGGATATTCTCACCGCCTTTGGCAAGATTTTGCGGGTCAATCTGGACCAGAAACACAATATTATCCCTCTGGGCCGGGAGCTGGAATACATCAAAAACTATCTGATGATCGTGCAGATTCGGGACCCGGAGCTGTTCACCTTTGAGCTGAACGCCCAGCCGGAAGCGGAAAAATGCCTGATTCCCAAGCTGACGCTGCAGCCCATTGTGGAGAACAGCATCCTCCACGGCTTTAAGGAGAAGATGAGCAGGCGCAGGCTCACGGTGAACGCCGCGGTGGAGCACGGACGCCTGGTGATCACCGTGGAGGACGACGGCAAGGGCATGACCGGGGAAAAGCTGGAGTACGTGCGCCAGTCCCTGGAACTGGAGGAGTCCCTTGGGCGCAGCGCCAGCATCGGACTCAACAACGTCAGCGAGCGGTGCCAGCTCTATTTTGGGGAGAGCTTTTCCATGGAAATCCACAGCCGCCGGGGAACCGGGACAAGGGTCACGCTGAACGCCACGGCTATTTACGGGGAGGGGGAGGAATATGATACGTCTGGTCATTATTGACGACGAGCAGTTGATCCGCCGCGGGCTGCAGAAAATTATCGAGATGAGCGGCGGGAAGTACGAGATCGCGGGGGAGGCCGCGGACGGCGAGGAGGGCTTAAAGCTGCTTTTGAAGGTGAGCCCGGATATCGCGGTGGTGGACGTGAAAATGCCGAAGAAAAACGGCCTGGAAATGATCGGCGAGTACCTGGCCCAGGGGGCGGGAAGGACCCGCTTTATCGTGCTCAGCGCCTACGACGACTATGCATTCACCCGCAAGGCCATCAAGCTGGGAATCTGCGACTACCTGTTAAAGCCGGTGAACCGGTTTGACTTCCTGCGCCAGCTGGAGGAGACGGCAAAGCTTATGCGCCGGGAGGCGGTGTCGGACGGCGGAGCCGCGGAGGGAGAGGGAGACGGGGACGGGGCGGCCGCCGCGGACGCGGTCAAGCGGGCCATGGAGTACATCGACCGCTATTTCTACCAGGAGCTGACCCTGGCCGGGGTGGCAAAAGAGGTCCATATGCACCCCAACTATTTCGGCAACCTGTTCAAGAAAAAGACCGGGGTCAGCTATCTGACCTACCTGACAAGTGTGCGCATGGAGAAGGCCAGGGAGCTGTTGGACAACCCCAATCTGAAGGTTTACGAGGTGGGCCAGATCGTGGGATATTACAGCCCGAAGCATTTTTCAAAGGTATTTAAAAAGCACACCAACATGACGCCCAACGAGTACCGGGACCGGAACAAACATGTGTAGATCTGGCACCATATATTAAGTTTGCGTCATATACTTTGCGGACAGTCTTTTTGTATAATTAAAGTCACCAAGCAAGTTGTACGGAAAAAAAGAGGAGGTATTACAATGAAAAAAAGACTGTTGGCAATGTCCATGGCGCTTTTGATGGCGGCGGGCCTGACGGTGGGCTGCGGCGGGGGAACGGCGGATACGCCGGCCACCCAGGCTCCAAAGACCCAGAAGGACGGGGGAGAAACCACGCAGGCGCAGGCTTCCGGCGGAGGGGAGAGCGGGGAGCAGGTGACCATCCGTTTCGCGGGCTGGCTGGAGGTGGAGGAAGCCACGTCCCAGCTGTTCAAGGATCTGATCGCCGGGTTTGAGGCGGAAAATCCGGACATCAAGGTGGAGACGGTGGCGATTCCCTTCAACAATTTCAAGGATCAGGTGATGATCGCGGCCAACTCCGGCGACGCGGCGGACGTGATTATGGGAAATGATCAGATGATGTCGGCCTTCAACGGCGCCCAGATTCTTCAGCCCCTGGAGGGCGTGCTGGATCAGGCGGTGATCGACGATCTGATTCCGGTGTACAAGGAAGCCACCATGTACGACGGCAAGCTGTGTTCCGTGGCCTGGATGCCCCATCCGGTGGCTATGTTCTACAACAAGGACCTGTTCGCCAAGGCCGGTCTGGACCCGGAAGCTCCGCCCAAGACCTGGGATGAGATGATCGATGCCATCGCCAAGATCAGCGCCCTGGGCGAGGATGAAAACGGAAACCGCATCTACGGCCTGGCGATCCCCAACGGCAAGGGATCCCACGCAGCCCAGCGTTTCCAGGGCATCGTCTACTCCTACGGCGGCAATTTCCTGGACGATACGGGGATGCCAAACGTGGAGACGCCCGAATATAAGGAGGCGTTCCAGTTCTTAAAGGATATGGCGGACCAGGGCTACATGCCCGAGTGTGTGGACGCCAAGGACGCCCGCAGCCTGTTTGCCACCGGCGTGGCCGGAATCACCTTTGAGAGCGAGATGGGCCGGAATATTTACCGCACCACCAGCGGTCTGGGCGAGGAGTTCGACAAGTCCATGGGCGTGGCGCTGTTCCCGGTGAACAAGACCGGCGAGTCCACCACCATCAACACCCGCCACGAGCTGGGAATTTACGCCCAGTCCGAGCACAAGGAGGCCGCGGCCAAGCTGGTGGAGTACCTGCTGAGCGAGGAAGCCGCGGTGATGTACTACGACGCCCAGGACGCCATGTCCCCCAGAGTCTCCATTTCCCAGCTGCCGGAGATGAACAAGGACGAGTATTCCAGGATTTTCAACGAGCAGTCCGCCACGGCGAAACCGGTGAAGATCACGAACGCGCTGTTTGACAACGCGATGTCGGAGATGAGCAAGTCCATGGAGCGCGTGCTGGTGAACCACGAGGATATTGACACCGTGCTGGCGGATTTACAGAAAACGGTGACGGATTTGTACAAGTAAATTCAGCGCGGCCATGCCGGTGACTGACGGCTGCAAGCCGGCGGGGAACCGCACAGGAACATGCTGGCCAGGGCCGGGGGAGACCGAGATAGTCTCCACCCGGCCCTTACTGACAGAAGGTGAGGATATGAAACGAAATACGAAAAAACTGCTGTTTGCACTGGGGCTGATTCTGCCGGCCTTCGCCATGCTGTGCCTGACGATCATCACCCCGCTGATCAATATCATCTGGATGAGCTTCCACGATTACAGCCTGCTCAATATCAAGAATATCAAATGGAATGATTTTAAGAATTACACGGTGCTGTTCGGGGAGAAGGAGTTCTGGAATTCCTTTGTGCGGACCATCGTGTACGTGGCGGTGACGGTGGCGGCCCAGTTTGTGCTGGGAATGGCCGTGGCCCTGCTGCTCAACCGGAAATTCCCGGGCCGGAACCTGATGCGCGGCCTGATTTTCCTGCCCTGGACCATCCCCACGCTGATCGTGGCGGTGATCTGGATGTGGATCATGCAGCCTCAGTACGGCGTGCTCAACTACATTCTGCGCTCCCTGGGTCTCATTTCCCAGAACGTGAACTGGCTGTCCTCCACCAAAACGGCCATGGCCAGCGTAATCGTGGCTGCGGTGTGGCGGCAGCTGCCGTTTATGATGGTCATGCTGTTAGCCGGACTTCAGACCGTCCCCCAGGACCTGATCGAGGCGGCGGTCATCGACGGCGCGGGTAAGGGCCAGGTGTTCGCCAACATCACGCTGCCCAGCATTATGAGCGTGATCAAGACCGTGACCCTGACCGCCATCATCGGAAACTTTCAGATGTTTACATTATTTTACAATATGACCGCGGGCGGGCCGGTGCGCGCCACCACCACCCTGACGGTTTACACCTACGAGACGGCCTTTATGTCCTACGACCTGGGTAAGGGCGCGGCCATCGGCGTGGTCTGGATGATTTTCCTCATCGGCTTCGGCACCCTGTACAACCGCAGGCTGAGCCGCACGGAATTTTACGGATAGGGGGAACGGACATGAGACAACTGACAGCAGGAAAGATTGTAAAATACGGGCTCATCGGCTTTGTGGCCCTGGTATTCATTTTCCCCATTTACTGGATGATCGTCACTTCGCTGAAGCCCAACTCGGTGATCATGCGGCTTCCGCCCCAGTTTCTACCAACGCATCCCATTGCGGACCACTACATCAGCGTGTTGTCCGACCACCGGTTTTTCACCTTCTACAAAAACTCGGTGATCGTGGCGGTGCTGACCACCGGCGTCACCCTGATGCTGGCGATCCTGGCCAGCTACTCCTTCTCACGGTTCCGCTACCGGTTCAGCGGGCCGCTGCAGATGCTCTTTCTCTCCACCCAGATGTTTCCGGCCGTGGTGCTGCTGATCGCCCTCTACACCATGTACAGCAAGTGCGGGCTGATCAACACCTACACGGCGTTGGTGCTGGCCTGCACCACCTCGGCTTTGCCCCTGTCCATCCTGGTGCTGAAGGGATTTTTCGACACGGTCAGCGCCACCATCGAGGAGGCGGCCACCATCGACGGGGCTGGCCGGTTCCAGACCTTGTTCACCATCGTGATCCCGCTCATCAAGCCGGGAATCGTGGCGGTGGGGCTTTACAGTTTTCTGGTCTGCTGGGACGACTTTCTCTGGAGTCTGACCCTGACCAACAAGCTGGAGATGCGCACCCTGTCGGCCGGCATTTCCATGCTGTACCTGGGGGAGCAGTCCCAGGACTGGGCTCGGGTGATGGCCGCGGCCACCTCGGCGTCCCTGCCTATTTTAATTGTTTACATTTTTTTACAAAAGTACATGATCGAGGGCCTGGCAATGGGCGCGGTGAAGGAATAAGGAGGAAATATGCGGTATATCGAGGAGCGGTTGCGGGAACTTGAGGCGTACCGGCCGGAGCTTACCAGGCGACCGGATTTCGGGGAGTTCTGGGAAAATACCCTGGCGGAGAGCCAGGCGCGGGAGCTGAGGCCAAAGGCGGAGCAGGTGGATTACCCCTGCGGGCACGCCAGGGTCTATGATATCTTCTATGACGGATTTGACGGGACGCGGATTCACGGCTGGTTTCTGGTCCCGGCCTTCGGCAAAGCGGGGCGGTGGCCCTGTCTGATCCAGTACCACGGCTTCACGGACAGCCGGGGCCTGCCCTGGCAGCTCATGCACTGGGTGATGGCGGGCATGGCCGTGCTGGCGGTGGACTGCCGGGCCCAGGGCGGGGTGACGGGGAACCGCGCCCATTATACGGACAGCGGGATGGTGTCCAACGTGACCACGCTGGGGATTCTGGATCCCTATGAATACTATTACCGGGCTGTGTACATGGACTGTGTCCGGGCGGTGGATTTTGCGGCCGGTAGGCCGGAGGTGGACCCGGGCCGGATCGCGGTGCGGGGGACCAGCCAGGGCGGGGCACTGGGCATGGCAGTCTGCGCCCTGGACGGGCGGCCTGCGCTTGGCATTGTCAACGTACCCAGCAACAGCGATATGGAGACGCGGATCGCCGGGCGGCACGGCTCCTTTTCGGCGGCGGCTGATTTTCTCATGCGTTACCCGGATCAGACGGATCGGGTATTGGAAACCCTCAGCTATTTTGATACAATGAATATGGCGGACCGGATCCGTTGTCCCATCTTCGCCTCCGTTGCCCTGGGCGACGAGGTGTGCCCCGCCAAATGCTACTACGCTTCCTACAACCGGATCACAGCGCCCAAGGAGATCACCGTGTATCCCTTCAACGGGCACGACGGCGCGGGGGACGTACATATGGAGCGGGAGCTTGGGTATCTGCGGGAAAGCGGATTTTTGGCATAGAGGGGGCGAGTCCGGCCGGGGCGCGTCCCCGTCCGCCATGTGATGGCAGAAATCAGCAGAAAGGGGTACAGCAAATGAACGAGGTATTGGAAAACATCCGCAGACGGCGCAGCGTGCGCAGGTTCCTGCCGGAGCCGCTGCCGCAGGAGGTGCTCACGGCGGTGATCGAGGCGGGGAGGCAGGCTCCCTGCGGGGGAAACAACCGCACCACCCATTTTATGGTAATTCAAAACCAGGAGGTCCTGGAGGAACTCCGCCGTCTGGCGGTGCAGGAGTTCGCGAAGATGGAGGTGGCGGAGGACACCTACCGGAGCCTGAAAAATGCCATTTTGTCCTCAAAAAAGGGGACTTACGTCTACGACTACCGGGCTCCGGTGCTGGTGGTGGTGGCGAACCGGGCGGGATACCGCAACGCCATGGCGGACTGCTCCTGCGCGCTGGAGAACATGATGCTGGCCGCATTTTCCCTGGATGTGGGCTCCTGTTGGATCAACCAGCTGCACTGGCTGGACGACAATCCCGCGGTGCGGGCCGCCCTGGAGTCCTGGGGGCTGGGGGAGGACGAGACGGTCTGCGGCGCCTTGGCCCTGGGGTATCCGGCCGAGGGGGCCGTGCCCAAGGCGGAAGGGGATCGCGGGGGGAACCCGGTGACGTATGTCTGAGAATCGTCTTTATTTCCAATCCGGCGGTTGATTATTCCATGTTTTCCTGCTATTCTTGAGACAGAATTTTACAGTTTGGATCTGATAGGAGGAAGGATACGATGGGACGATTCTATTCCGATACGCTGGAAGAGGGCGTGCGGCTGATCTATTTCCAGGCCGACCCGGCCCTGTTTCCCCAGGGGGTGAAGCTGGTGGAGCAGGCGGTGGTGGCAGGGGAGCCGGACGCTTACTACTATCTTGCCAGGTGCTACGCCTGGGAGGACGGGAATGTGGAGGGGGACGAGCGCAAGGCTAAGGAGCTGTACAAAAAGGGGATCGCGCTGGGAAGCGATTTGTGCGTGCTGGGAGCGGACCGCATGGGCGCCTTAAACGAGGAAATGAAGGCCGTTATGGTACGCAGCCTGCGGGAGTCCTACGACGCGGTTCTGAAAATGGCGGAGGCCGGGGACCCGATGGCCCAGTACACCGTGGGCCTGTTCTATTTCTGGGGCGACATGCTGTTCCGGTTCCAGAAGCCCTCCAAGGAGGAATTCGACCGCTGCGAGAAAGAAAATGCCCAGGTAGCGTTAAAATGGTTCTGCCGTTCCGCTGAACAGGGCTGCATTCCGGCCTTCCGCAACGCCTTCAACGGCATGCGGGGCGGAATCAACAGCATCCCCAAGGACCCGAAGGAAGCCCTGCGCTGGGCGGAGTCGGTGAAGGATAAGGTGGACATGCGGGACTACTACTACAGTATGGTGGTGGAGTACCAGCGCCTGAAGGACTATGGAAACGCCAACCGCTGGTGCCGCGTCGGCATGGAAGTGGGGGATTCTTCCTGCATCGTCTCCCTGGGCCTGGTATACCTGGAGGGGGACAAGGGCCTGCCCATGGACGAGAAGGAGGCGCTGCGCCTGTTCGGACTGGCGGCGGAGAACGGAAATGAATACGGCTATTACAATATGGGCCGCTGCTATTACAATGGATGGGGCTGCGCCCAGGACTACCGCCAGGCCGTGGAATACTTCAAAAAGGCCCGGGACCTGGGGCATACCACGGCGGACATGTTTCTGTCCCGGTGTTATTACTACGGCCGTGGCGTGCAGCAGGACCAGCTCACCGCATTCCGCCTGGCCAAGGCTTTGCGGGACAAAGAACAGGATTATCCCAGGGAAATTCTGGGCCTGTGCTATCTGAACGGCATCGGCACCATGCCGGATTACGCCCTGGCAAGGTCGCTGTTTGAGCAGGCTGGGACGGGCTATTACGCCTCCTGTATCGGCCTTGGGGATATTTACAGCAAGGGTCTGGGCGTGGAGGAGGATATCCAGAAAGCGGTGTCCTATTATGAGAACGCGGCGTCCCGGGGAAACGCGGAGGCCAGCGAGCGTATGAAACAGTTTAAAAAGACAATTTTTGGAAAATGGAAACGCCGTTGAAGCGATTGCCCGCAGGCTGTGCCAGCGGCCACTCCATTTAAACCAACAGAGGGCAGCCCGCCAGGGCTGCCCTCCCGCAATACTATAAGATTTTATGATTCCAGGAAACGTCTGCTGCGCTCTAAAAACGCCTCGGGATTGGACAACATGGCCGGATGGCCGCCTGTCTCAAACAAATGAATTTCCCCGTGACCGATTTTGCGGATCATATCCCCGTATACCCGTTCAAAGAAACCGGGTTCCAAAGCGCAAATGAATTCGTCTTCTTTGCTGCCGGTCATCAGAATATCCGGCTTCAGCGTTTCCAACGGCTTGTGGAAGAATTTCCCGATGGTCTCATTGTGCCGCCGGATCGCCTCGGTGTCGTTGTCCACCACCTGCTCCCAGTCGTCGCCGTGCATGTAATAGTAGAACATGCGGGCGCTTTCGTCCCGTTTGGAAGCTTCCCGGTCCTCCACCACATTTTGGGTGAAGGCTTTTAGCGTGGTTTCGCCCTCAAAGCTGTCGGCAATCACCCTGCGCACCAGCTCCGGCGCTTCCAGGGCCGCGTTAACCGCCGCCAGCGCGCCTCCGCTGCTGCCGATGATGTCCACGGGACCATAACCGCCCGCTTTGATCAACCCGATGACCTGCATGGCTTCGTCGAACCAAAGGTCCACCGGGAACTGCGCCAAGCGGTCCGATCTGCCGTGTCCCAGAAAATCGATCAGGATCACGCGGTGGTGCTCTGCGTATTTTCCCGCAATCTCATAGAACATGTTGGAGGATGCGGTGTTTCCGTGCAGCAGAAACAGAGGACTTCCATTTCCCATTTCTTCATAAAATACATTCTTTCCCTGATAGTTAAAATACGACATACTGGCCTCCTAATTTTTAATCAATCAGCAAGGCCCCTGACAGGAACCCTGCGCCACTACCGACCCGACGTAATCCTCATGTTTTCACCCCTTTCCGCCGCAAACGGCATTTCTGATTCCATTTTAACACAACCGCAGCCGGTTAACAAATGGATTCGGCGGTTCAGAAGGGCGGGGCGGATCAGGATGCGTTTGACTTTACGCGCCGGGGATATTAAACTGGAGGAAACAGTGTTGAGACGGAGGAGGAAAATTCTATGAAACGATACAGACGGCTGATCGAACCTGCCGCAATCCTTTTGCTGGTGATCAGCGCCATACTGCCGGGATGGCTGTCCATCGCAGCGGGGGCTTCGGCCCTGATTCTGCTGATCGCCCTGGCCGCTTCGCATTTTACGGGTAAAAAGAGGCTGGCCGTGGTGGTGGGACTGGTTGCGGTCCTGGCGGTGGTGTTCTATATCAATGGGCAGAGGAACGCGAAGGTCCAGGCCGGGGCCGCATTTGAGGGGATGGTGGAGGTGACCAACCGGTCGGAGCAGGTCTTTGAGGCCGTTAAGTTCATCAGCACCGGCGAGCTGGGAACCGGCCCGGAGGTGGTGCAAAAGCTGGAAACAGGGCAGACCATCCAGTTTGCTGTAGATGGAAAAGGGGAGACCACGGTGCGTCTGGGAGCTTCCACGGCGGACGAGACGTTTTCTTTTGAGACCACCATTGACGGGAGCAGCCCAAACCTTGTGCTGGAGCTGGTGGAGGAGGGGGACGGTACGCATCAGTTCCGGGAGAAATGACCTCCATGTGCGCATAAAAAGGGATACGGCGCAGGAACCGCCGTATCCCAATGGAGATTGGTACAGAGTATGTCAGCTGGTTTATTCGACATCCTTCTCATCGTAGGAGGACAGAACCGGGCCGTAGCCGCAGTGTGTGCCGCCGGAGATGGGGATGATTGCGCCGGTAACGTACCGGCTGGCATCGGAAACCAGGAAGTAAAGCAGCTCCGCGATGTCCTCAGGCTCAGCCACGCGGCCTAAGGGAACCTGATCCCCTTCCATCTTGTAGCTCTCTTCCACGGTGATGCCGGTCAGCTCCTCCTTCTCGATCAGAGCGGCGTCCGTCATGGGCGTGCGCACGTAGAAAGGGCAGACCACGTTGATACGGATTCCGCGGGGGCCCAGTTCTCTGGCTGCCGCCTCGGCAAAACCGCAGACTGCAAATTTCGAAGCGCTGTAAGCGGCCTCAAAGGGAACGCCGCGCATACCGGAGGCGGAGGAGATGGCCGCGATGGCGGTATCCCGGTGCATGTGGGGAACCAGGGCGCGCACGCAGTTGAAAATGCCGTAGGCGTTGGTGTCCATCAGATAGCTCCAATCCTCGTCCGTGGTTTCAAGAAGAGGCATCTCTTTCCACACGCCTGCGGAGAGAACTACCGCGTCCACGGGCTCCGTCAGACGGGCGGCGGCCTCGGCAACTTCCTTGGCGCTCCTCACGTCCACCTTCTCGTCGCCCTCACCCTGAATATCCCATCCGATAACATGATAGCCCTTTTGCTTGAGAAGCTCGTAAGCACCTTTTCCCATACCACTCATGTGACCTGTCACGACTGCTGTTTTCATTGAACTCTCCTTTCGACGTTTACATGATTTTAAAACAACGTATTGGTCTGATTTAGATAAGATCAATACTTTTCGATACCAATTATAAGCAAAGCATAACATAATTACGGCGGCAGATCAATGGATAAGCAAGATAATGGATAAAAACGTGAAAATGAATATAAATATTTTGATTTCATTGTGCAAAATGGATAAAACGGGAAAAGGAGAATGTGGGTGGATGGAAGGTGTTGATTTCAAACCGGTTTTAAATAAACGGTATCTTGTATAAAGAAATCGGCTTTTTGAAAACGAAATAAAAAAAATTAATTTTTTTGCGATAAATTCCATTCCTGGTTTGTTATGTAAGTGAAACAAACAACAAACCGATTGAAAAGAGGAGTGGATATGATGAAGAAGTTGAACGGTAAAAGTGAAATTAAGAAGATAGCGGGGGCGGCAGCGGTGACGCTCGGTGCGCTGGGATTTTATTTTCTGGCGCCCAGCGGTTATATTGCCCTGGATTTGAATCCCAGCATTGAAATCCGTACCAACCGTCTGGATCAGGTTGTGTCTGTGAAGGCGGTTAACGAGGATGCGAAGCGGCTTTTGGCGGACTACAAGGTGACGGATCACGATCTGGAGGACGTGTTGGAGGATATGGTGGATCTGTTGGATGGCGGAGGGTATTTCCATAATAAGGATCAAAACGACATTTTGGTTACGGTGAAGGACGACAAGGCGTCGGATGAGACGGTGAAGCGGGTGAACGCGTTCCTGGAGGACTATATGGAGCAGTGCCAGCTGGATACCCGGATTCTGGACCAAACAATCGATTTTGACCGGGAGATTCGCAAGGCGGCGGAAAAATATGAGGTTTCCCAGGGCAAAATGGCTCTGATCGAGCGGCTTCTGACCGGAGACCAGGACCTGACTGCCGGAGACCTGGCCGGGATGCGGATCAGCAGCCTGCTGCTGTACGCGCAGGAACACGGCATCTCCCTGGATCAGCTGGAGGACCGGCTGGACGACGCCAACGACCATTACCGGCATGCGGGGTTGGAGGCATTGGAGGATGAGATCGATCGGATGAAGGGTGATGATGATCGAGATGATGCGGATGACCGGTATGACGATGATCGGGATGACGATGATGACCGGTATGATGATGACCGTGATGATGATGACCGTGACGATGATGACCGGTATGATGATGATCGGTATGACGATGATGACCGTGATGATGACGACCGTGACGATGATGACCACGATGATGATGACCACGATGATGATGACCGTGACGATGATGACCACGATGATGATGACCGTGATGACGACGACCACGATGATGATTGATCTAATCGATGACTGATTGGGGCGGCGCAGACTGGCCCAGTGGCGACGACTAAACTTGCGGCGACGACTAGCCAGTGGTGACGACTAAACTGGCGGTGGAGACTGGTCTGGTGGTGACGGCTAAACTTGCGGCGCAGACTGGCCCAGTGGTGACGACTAAACTGGCGGCGGCAACTGGCCTGGTGAAGCGCCCAACGCCGCCGCGTCTACTCTGCAAATATGGGAAGTACAGCTGGCTGGTGGTCGGAGCGGTCATTTTACAACAGAGTGCAGGGCGGGTAGCGGGAAATAAGGGGGAGAGAACGCGGAGATGTTGTTTTTTATGATGGCGGTAGGAGAGCCGCTGCGCGAGAAAAGGGTCCGGACCAAAATTGATGAGAATCTGATTACCCGCATCGGACGGGATGACCGGGACGCGCTGGAAGAGCTCTACCGTCTGACGGAGCGTACCCTCTACAGCTATGTCCTGGCGATTGTCAAAAACCCCTGCGATACCCAGGACATCGTGCAGGAGACCTATTTGAAAATCCGATCCTGCGCTCATCTGTACCGCCCTCAGGGTAAGCCCATGGCGTGGATATTTACCATCGCCCGCAATCTATCGCTGAATTATATCCGGGTAAACAGCAGACAGATTCAGTCTGAGGAGGGGGAGATGGAGAATTCCGTTGAGCTTTCCTATATCCAGGACCCGGTGGACCGTCTGGTTCTGGAATCCGCCCTTCGTTTACTGAGAGAACAGGAGCGGGAGATTATATTTCTGCATTTGGTATCCGGGCTGAAACACAGGGAGATTGCCGGGCTTTTGAATCTGCCTCTCTCAACTGTGCTCTCCGGGTACCACAGGGCCCTGAAAAAGATGAAGTCCTATCTGGAGGAAGGAGTGAGACGCCAATGAAAACAGACCTTAAACAGTCGCTGAATCGCGCGGTTGATCAGCTGCCTCACCCCAGTTTCCGGGATATCGCCGATCCGCCGGTAATCAAAATGGAGACGATGGATCGCTTCGCCGCACAGGAGGAGAAATCCCGAAGGAAAGATTGGAAACAGTTTTACCGGTATGCTGTTCCGGTATTTTTATGTCTGCTACTGCTGCTGCCTGGTTTCGGCTATGTCCGCAGCAACCTGCTGGTAGATGGCATCATTGATCTGGACGTGAATCCCAGTATTGAGATCACCATCAACCGCAGGGACCGCGTTCTCCAGGTCACAGGACTCAACGAGGAGGCCGTGGAAATTCTGGCCGGAACGGATTACCGGACCTGGGATGTACGGGATGCGGTCGGCGATCTGATTCTCCGGCTGAACGACAAGCAGTATATCAGCCGGAATCAACGGACCGTGCTTTTGTCCGTGGACAGCAAAAATCCTGAGAAGGCCGAGCGGATCAAGCAGGAGCTCAGCGCCAGCATCGAGGCGGCATTGGCCGGAACGGAAATCCAGCCGCTGGTGGTGAGGCAAAGCAGGCCGAAGGACCGCGATCTGCAAAAGAGGGCCAATGAATACCATATTTCCAGCGGGAAAATGCGTCTGGTGGAAGAAGCCGCACGGAAGGCCCCGGACCGGGATGAGCGGGAGCTGGCCGGGACGGCGGTGGATGAGCTCTACCGTCTGCTGCGAAACGGTGGAGGCGGCCGGCCGGACTGGCTGGAAACGGACCGGGATGCGGACGAGGACTGGGACAGCGACGATCAGGATGGTGACGATGACGATCAGGACCGGGATGAAGAAGAGGCCGGCCGGGATGATGACAACCGGGATGATGCCGATCGGGACGATGCCGACCGGGATGATGACGACCGGGATGACGACGATCGGGACGATGCCGACCGGGCCGACGCTGATCGGGACGATGACGACCGGGACGACGACCAGAACGACGATGACGGCCGGATTGACGATGACCGGGATTCAGACGGTGATTCTGAAAAGAAAAGTCCCGGCAAAGCGGAGAGAAAGGATTCCGACGATTCCGACCGCAGAGGACACGATTCCGGCAGCGATGACGGCGATGAGGATGATGAAGACGATAAAGACGATGATAAAGACGATGATAAAGACGATGATAAAGACGGCAAACGTGCTGTGAACGGCCAGGGAAATCATCGTGAAACGAATCCCACCGGCAAGAATGACTCCGCCGATGACCGCGATGACGACCATGATGACGATGACGACGACTCCGACCACGATGGTGGACCGGATGACGACCGCAGCCAAAACGACGGCAGGGAAGACGATGATGACCGCGATGACGATAACGGCGGCGGAAAAGACGACGACGGGGATGAGGACGACAGCGGGGATGAGGACGGAGACGACGGCGATAGCGGCGAAGACGACTAAACCGGCTTCGGACAAAATCGCAATGATCCCGGCTCATACGACATAATGACGGCCAGCAGCGGCCCGGTGCATTTTACATTCAAAATGCGCCGGGCTGTTTTGTCTGCCGTTTCATCTGCGAAATCCGCCTCATTTCGGACTTTGCCGGAACGCGTCTCCACTGCGGCCCGCAGCCGGAACAGGCCAGTCAGTAAGACATCCTGAAAACTTGGTGAGAATCGGATTGCATTCCCTCTGTCATTGGGGTAGAATGGAAAAAGGAATATGTATCTTTGGAGGGGAGAGCGCCATGAAAGAATCTTTTTTGTGTTACGAATCAGGGGACTCCCTTTTTTTGATTATGCTCGACGCGGTGCTCCATATATTGGAAGCTCCGGCGGACGGGCAGGAATGTGTGAAATTTCAGGACCAGGAGATTCCGGTGCAGGATTTCTGCCGCCGTTTTGGAGGCTGCCCAAGGGAGGAAAGCCGGTATGCGGTGCTTTTAAAGGCGGGGGAGCGGATCGGCGGGTTTCTGGCGGAGCAGATTCTGGGAGTCTGCGAGCTGGAAGTCGAGAACTTCAAGAACCTTCCCCAGGAAGTGCGCGGCCAGGCCAACATCTTTTTGCAGGAGGCGGTCTGGGTGGAAACGGCGGGAAGCTACGGATTTCTGGTGGACAGTGAGAAGTTATTTTAGAGACGTCCGCGCGGCGGATGGCGGAGGGGTATTGTGAGCGAGGCAGAAGAAAAAGAGCAGGCCGTGATCTGGCTGATCGCCGGTGAACACAGGGAGGCGGTTTCGCTGGAGCGGATCGAGCGGCTGATCCGGAGTCCGCAGATCGTTGCGGTGCCGGGGGCGCCGGAGAAAATTGCAGGTGTGTTGGAATACCAGGGGGAACTGATTACCGTGTACAACCCCTGCGGCGCGGAACGATCGAGCACCGCGTGCGCGGCGGTTCTCCGCCGGGAGAACGGCGGATTTGAGGCCGTGCTGGCGGATGAAGTGGCAGGAGGTGGTGGGATTGATACGTTTTACGGAGGCGGAGTTTCAGGAGCTTGAACAGTTCATGCTCAGTCAATATGGGATCGACCTCTCAAAAAAGCGCACGCTGTCGGAATGCCGGCTGAGCGCCGAGCTGGAAAAGGAAGGGATCACCAGCCTGCAGCAGTTCATGCGCCGGATGGAACAGGATAAGACAAAACGCCTGGAAAATATGATGCTGGATAAGCTGACCACCAACTACACGTTTTTTATGCGGGAGTCAAAACATTTCGATTATCTGAGGGAGAATATTCTGCCCACTCTGAGGCAGGACAACACCGGTCCATTTTACCGGGTCTGGTCCGCGGGCTGTTCCACCGGGGAAGAGTGCTATACGCTGTCCATGCTGTTTCACGATTACACCAGGCAGGGCGGCTTTCTTCCATTTTTGGAGATCACGGGAACCGATGCCTCGGAGGCCGCGGTCAAGGGGGCAAAAGAGGCGGTCTATCCCATGCGGGAGCTTGCGGATATCCCGCCCCGCTGGCAGGAGAAATACGTTAAAAAGCTGGATGGGAACAGACATTTTACGCTGACTCCGGAGATTTTAAATTGCTGTAAATTCCGGCAAATGAACCTTTTGGGGACGGTGCCCGGGGTGGCGCAGTTTGACCTGATTTTCTGCCGCAATGTGATGATTTACTTTTCCGAGGACGCGCGGGAGCGTCTGATCGGACAGCTTTACCGGGCTTTGAAACCGGGGGGCTACCTGTTTGTGGGGCACACGGAGCTTCTGGCATGGAACAGCGCGCAGTTCCAGTACATTTGTCCCGCAGTTTACCGGAAGTGACCAGAATACACAGGGCGCAGGGCCGGACCGGCAGGGACGGACGAGAAAAATGGCGAAGGGAATAAAAACGGTATGAAGGATTATATGGAATTGGACAGTGCGGCGCAGGACATGCTGAAGGAACTGGGAAATATTGGAACTGGAAATGCGATCACCGCGCTCTCAGCCATGCTTGGGAAAGAGATTGTGATGGAATGCCCCCAGGTAAGGGTGGTGGGCTTCAACGAGGTGCCGGACACGCTGGGCGGCATGGAGGCGATCCGGGTCGGCGTGCTGGTGCAGACCGGAGGCGATATCAGCGGTATTTTCATGTTCCTGATCAGCGAGTCCTTCACCCAGGTGATGTTGGAACATCTGCTGGGATTTCCGGTTGCGTCCGGCGTGAACGACGAGCTGGCGTCCTCCGCCATCGCGGAGGTGGGAAATATCATGTGCTGCTCTTACATCAACGCTCTGTCCTCCCTGTTGGGCTTTAAGGTGGAGGTGTCGGTGCCGGAGGTGAGCCGCGATATGGTGGGTTCCCTGTTGAGCGTGCCGATCATTTATTTTGCGGATCACAGCGACAACCTGCTGTTGATCGAGGATCGGTATTTTATTGACGACCAGTCCATTGTCAGCCATGTGCTGTTCCTCCCCAATCTGGAATCCCTGAAACGGATTTTCAACGCAGTAGGAGAACCCTATGGCAGATAAACCGGTTGTTGTGGGAATTGCGGAGATGGAAGTAGTCAGAGACAGCGGAAAAATCGCCACTTACGCTCTGGGCTCCTGTGTCGGCGTTTGCCTCTACGACTACAAGAATAAGGTTGCCGGGATGGTCCATATCCTGCTGCCCAGCAGCAGCGATGCCATTGAGCGGAGCAATCCCTGCAAATTCGCGGACAGCGGCTGTAAATACCTGCTACAGCGCATGCTGCTTAACGGCGCCCGGCAAAGCTTTGTGACGGCTAAAATTGTGGGCGGAGCCACCATGTTCGCTGTGAAGGGGCCCATGCAGGGGATCGGGGACCGGAACGTGCAGGCGGTGAAGCAGGCGCTGCATTCCATGAACGTGCGCATCATCGCGGAGGACACCGGGGACCGCTACGGCCGTTCCGTTGTGATGGATGCGGCCACGGGGAAACTGACCATCCACTCGGTGGGGCATGGAACCGTGACTCTGTAGTGTGCGACAGCGTATTCCTGGGGGGGTGGGAAGGAGCTGTTTTATGAGTTTGATGATAATGGATCAGGATCCCGAATTTTTGAACCTGACCAATGAAATTTTTACGCGCCAGCTGGAGAACAACCAGGGGCTGAGCGCCAGCCTGGACGGCTGGGCCAGGAAAAAGATGTATCAGGACGTCCAATACAACGTGGATTTCCTGTACACCGCCCTGTACCTGGAGGATGAGGGGATATTTTCAAGGTATGCCAGATGGCTGTATCAGCTGCTCTGCCCGCTGATGGAGTATTTCACCCGGGAGCGGGTGTGCGCGATTATGGTGGAGCACTACGAGTTGATCCGAAGCTGCCTGGAAAAGGCCGTGGCGGAGGAGACGCGCCCGAAGCTGCACCGGCTGCTGGACGCGGCCATTTGGGCCACGCGGGATGAGTGCGTCTACGGCAGCCAGGAACGGCCGGATAAGGGCCGGTATGAACAGGAGACCGGACAGTATCTCAATTTACTTCTCCAGTCGGATACCCAAGGGGCCATGGCTCTGGTCGCGGAGTATATGAACGCAGGCCTGCCTTTGGGAGATATTTGCGTGGATATTATTGCGGAAGCTATGCGGCGGGTGGGGGACCTGTGGCATGGGCATCGGATTTCCGTGGACATGGAGCATTACTGCACGTCCGTTACCCAGATGGCCCTGTCCCAGCTTTACCCGCTTATTTTTGGGCAGAAGCGCAGGGGGAAGCGCGTGTTGGTGGCGTGCGTGGGAAGCGAGCTGCATGAAATCGGCGCGCGCATGGTGGCGGATTTGTTCGAATACCACGGCTGGGACAGCATCTATTTGGGGGCTGCGGTGCCGGTGGAGGCCATCAAGTCGGCTGTTTTGGAGCACCGTCCCGATCTGGTGGCCCTTTCCGTGACCATGCCGCAGCATCTTCCCCACTGCCGTGAGGCTGTAAAGCAGCTGCGGGAACAGGATCCCGGGATCAAAATCGCGGTTGGAGGAAATGCCTTTTCCGGCACAAAGATCTGGGCGGGCTGGGATGTGATTTATACCGAGGATGCCAGAAATCTTGTACAATGGGCAGAGGATACATTATGATTGTTTATATGGCTTTGTGCAGCAGGGAAGGCGTTGTAAAACGCGTGCTCCGCAGTATTCCGACAGGGATTGTGAACGAAGGGCGGGACGTCCGCGAGCTTTTCCATGAGAGGGAAGAGCTGGACGGGCTTCTGAAGCAGGATCATGAATACGGGGCCTCCTTCCGTCTGCGGATGAAAATCCAGGGCGATCCTCTGGTGTTTGTCACGGTAAAACCCATAAACCGGCAGCTCATTGTTTTCGCCTACGACGTGGAACCGTCGGAGCCGCTGACGCAGCTTATGGAGCTGTCATTGTCCCTTCTGGACATAACGGAGGTGGACGGGCAGGAACCTTACGGCTCCGGCTACTATGAGATTCAGAAGCTGAACAGCCAGCTCATCAACTACCAGCGGACGCTGGCCAAGGCCAACTGCCGCCTGCAGGGACTCCTGGAGGAGGCCCGCCAGGCCAGGAGCACCATCGACCTTCTGGAGCGGGATATGCTCACCGGGCTGCTGACTGAAAAGATATTTTACGACCGCGCCTCCCGTCTCCTGGAAATGCACCCGGATCAGGAGTTCGATATTCTGGCGGTGGACATCGAGCAGTTCAAGATTGTGAACGATGTGTTTGGGACCGGCAGAGGAGACCGGCTTTTGATGGATTTGGCCGTCTGCCTTCTGACCATTCAGACCGATTCCAGAACGCTGATCACCAGGGCAAGGGCGGATACTTTTTTTGCCATTCTTCCCAGGCGGAAGGAGACCTATGAGGCGTTGGATGCCAGTATGGGCAGGTTCCTGGAGAGCTATCCCCTTCCGATGCGCCTGCAGATTAAAGCGGGGATTTACCGGATTGACAGCCGCGACCTGGAGGTTGCGCGGATGTGCGACAGGGCGCTGATGGCGGCCTCCAGCATCAAGCGGAATTACGGCCAGCGGTTTGCGCTTTATAATCACGCCATGCATGAAAAACTGATGGTGGAGCAGAAGATTATCAACACCATGGAAAGCTCCCTGGAGCGGGGGGACTTCGCCGTGTACCTGCAGCCAAAGGTGGAGGTTGACACAGGAAGGCTCATTGGGGCGGAAGCGCTGGTGCGCTGGGAGCACCCGGAGTTCGGCATGATTTCCCCGGGGGACTTTGTGCCGGTATTTGAGCGGAATGGATTTATCTATCACCTGGATCTGTTTGTGTGGAGAAAGGTTTGCCGGATGCTGCGGGAATGGAAGGAAATGGGAACGGACGCCGTGCCTATTTCGGTCAACGTTTCCAGGATCGACCTGTATCACGAGGATCTGTTGGAATCGCTGTTGGGTATGGTCCTGGAAAATGGTTTGGACCCGGAGGAGCTGCACCTGGAAATCACGGAATCCGCCTATGTTAAGGACTCGGTGCAGCTGGTGAGCGTGATCCGGCGGCTGAAGCAGGCCGGATTTGTCATTGAAATGGACGACTTCGGCAGTGGTTATTCCTCCCTCAACACGTTGTCCGAGCTGCCCATCGATACCCTGAAGCTGGATCTCAATTTCCTGCGGCAGGCTGAACACCAGCCGCGCAGGCAGAAGGTGATGCGCCTGATCATCGACCTGGCCCGGGAACTGCGCCTGCAGGTGGTGGCGGAGGGCGTGGAGACGGAGGCGCAGGCGGCGCTGTTAAAAGCCCTGGGCTGCCGCTATGCCCAGGGGTATCTGTTTGGAAGGCCGATGCCGGAGGAACGGTTTTTTAGGGAGTATTTGGAGAAGCAGGGACTGTAGGGATGGCAATAGGACGCAGGTTGATCCGGCGGCATATTGTATGGAACGAAAGCGGGAAACCGAGGCCGGAATATGGCAATGGTTTCCCGCTTTTTATGAATCTGCGTGGGAATCCGGGGAGGGCTGCCAGTTTCTTCCGCTCCCCCGGCATTTCCCTATCCGAGGATCTTTTTCAGATCTTCCCCAGGCGTGGAAGTGGGGGTCAGCGCGTAGCCCTCCACCAGCTGGTTCAGCACTCCGGGGGAGAGGAAGGCCGGCAGCGTGGGGCCGATGTAAATGTTGCGGATTCCAAGGTGGAGCAGGCTGAGCAGGATGCAGACCGCTTTCTGTTCAAACCAGGACAGCACCAGCGTCAGCGGCAGATCATTGACGCCGCAGCCAAAGGCGTCGGCCAGGGCCACGGCTACCTGGATGGCCCCGTAGGCGTCGTTGCACTGCCCCATGTCCAGGAGGCGGGGAAGCCCGGCGATTGTGCCCAGATCCAGGTCGTTAAAGCGGTACTTTCCGCAGCCCAGCGTGAGAATCAGCGTGTCCTCCGGGGCCTGACGGACGAAATCCGTGTAATAGTTCCGGCCCGGACGGGCTCCGTCGCAGCCGCCCACCAGGAAAAAGTGGCGGATCGCCCCGGATTTCACCGCTTCAACCACCTGGTCCGCCGCATTTAAGACCGCGTGGCGTCCGAAGCCGGTGGTGGTGCCGGAGCCGCCGTTTACGCCGGTCAGGCAGCGGGGCTCCCGGTATCCGCCCAGGCGCAGGGCCGTCTCGATCACCGGACTGAAATCCTTTTCTTCCCCGATGTGGGCCATTCCGGGAAATGCCACCGGCCCGGTTGTGAATACCCGGTCCGCGTAGGAGGGCGCGGGCGGCATGAGGCAGTTGGTGGTGAAGAGGATGGGAGCGGGGAGATCCGCAAATTCCTTCTGCTGGTTCTGCCAGGCGGTGCCGAAATTGCCCTTCAACTGCGGGTAAGCGGCCAGACGGGGGTAAGCGTGGGCCGGAAGCATTTCCCCGTGGGTGTAGACGTTCACGCCTTTGTCTTTGGTCTGTTCCAACAGCAGGTACAGATCGTGGAGATCATGGCCGGACACCACGATAAAGGGGCCTTCTTCCACGGTAAAGGAGACCCGGGTGGGCGCGGGATCGCCGTAAGCGCCGGTGTTGGCGGAGTCCAAAAGCTCCATACAGCGCAGGTTCACCTCGCCGCACTCCATAACTAAGGGCAGAAGATCGGAAGCGGCGGCTTCCCAGCCCACCGCAAACATGCCGCGGTAGAAGAAGCGGTTGACCGTCTCGTCGCTTATGCCTAAGGTCATGGCGTGCCAGGCGTAGGCGGCCATTCCGCGCAGGCCGAAGAGCAGCAGGGATTTGAGGGAGCGCACATCCTCGTCCGGCTCCTGCCACAGCAGATTCATGTCGTAGTCGTCGCTGCGCTGGCAGGGATTGGCGCAGGAGGAACAGTTGGGGGACAGCTTTTCCTTCTCCGCGTGTACGGTCTGAATCAGGCCGCGGATGGAGTCGTCGTCGAAGTTGACATTGGTGATGGTGGCAAACAGGCCGTGGATCATGGCGCGGTCCGCAGACTCGCCGGGCTGGCCGCCTGAGGTGGCGCGGGCCAGACCGATCAAAGCGCCGGTGAGCTGGTCCTGAAGTCCGGCCGTCTGAGCAGTTTTCCGGCAAACGCCCATACTGCCGGTGCAGCCGCAGCCGCCCGCGGTCTGCTCACATTGAAAACAAAACATGGATTCTGACATGGTGTTGGTCCCTCCTATGGGTTGATGTGCGGATGGTTACAGGATGCGGCCGTCGGTGGAGACGGTGACGACATTCAGGGGAGTTTCTTTGCCGCTGGCATTCAGCGCGTTTTTCACGGCGAACTCGATGCCGCCGCAGCACGGAACCTCCATGCGGACCACGGTGATGCTCTTTAAATCGTTGCGGGCGATGATTTCCGTCAGCTTTTCGGAGTAATCCACGCTGTCCAGCTTGGGGCAGCCGATCAGGGTGATCCGGCCGCGGATGAAGCTGCGGTGGAAATCGCCGTAGGCGTAGGCGGTGCAGTCGGCCGCGATCAAAAGATCCGCGCCGTTAAAAAACGGAGCTGTCACAGGGGCCAGCTTGATCTGCACCGGCCACTGGGTGAGCTCGCTGTGGATGGCGGACGAGGGACAGGCTTCGGATGGCGTGATAGCTGGGGACGTTCCGGCTGCCGGGGAATCCGCTTGGTCTTTTGTGGACACCGGCCGGGAAAATACCGCCGCCCGGGAACCGGGACATCCGGCGTGGTGCGGCGCTGCGGGGGACGAAGCGTCCCGGCACTTTGCCGCCTGGGCCGCCAGAACCGCCGCGTGGTCGTAGGCAGGGGCTTCCCGCTCCTCAAAGGTGATGGCTCCGGCGGGGCAGGACGGCAGGCAGTCGCCCAGCCCGTCGCAGTAGTCCTCCCGCAGCAGGCGGGCTTTGCCCTCCACCATGCCGATGGCGCCTTCGTGGCAGGCATCGGCGCACAGGCCACAGCCGTTGCATTTTTCTTCGTCGATATGGATAATTCTGCGAATCATAAGTTCATTCCTCCTCTGAATGCTCTGAATGGGCCACAAACACGAAGCTTGTGGAAAAACGCTCCAAGTATTCCGGCATGTAGGTTCACCGGACTTGAAAATACCTCATCAAGTGTCTATACGGTAACACAAAAATCTGCCAATGTATGTTGCGGTTGCAACGTGAGAACAATTTTGCTATACTGAAACAAAAAAAGGAGGCCGGAATGGAACAATTTTTGCAGCAATTACATGAGATGGAGCTGTTTGGCAAGATCGAGAAGGGACAGATCGGCGCGATGCTGCAATGTCTTGGGGCGGTGGCCAAGGATTACGCGAAAGGGGAGTTCATTTTCCTGGAAGGGGAGAGCCTGGACTCCGTGGGCGTGGTGATGAGCGGCAGCGTGCAGATGATCAAGGAGGACGTGTGGGGGCAGAAGGCGATCCTGCTGTCTCTGGAGCCGGGAGCGGTGTTCGGGGAGAGCTTTGTGTGCGGGGGAGGCTCCGACAGTACGGTCTCCTTCCAGGCGGCCCAGAACAGCCGCATCCTTCTGCTGGGCTTTCACAAGGTGCTGCGCACCTGCAGCTCCTCCTGTATATTTCATCACCGCCTGATCGAAAACATGGTGACGCTGCTGGCCCGGAAAAATGTCCAGCTGATGGACAAGATGGAGGTGATCTCCAAGAAATCCATCCGCGGCCGGATTCTGGTCTGGCTCTCCCAGCAGGTCCAGCGCCGGGGCAGCCGGAAGTTCACCTCGTCCATGGGGCGGCTGGAGCTGGCGGATTACCTCTGCGTGGACCGCAGCGCCCTGACCCGGGAGCTGGGACGGATGCAGGAGGAAGGGCTGGTTCTGGTGAATAAAAATGAATTCGAGCTGTTGATGGAGGCGTGAGAGCGGATGTAGTTCGGTCCGCTACATTTCTCAGAAATTGCTTTTCTATTTTCCACTTTTCGACTATAATGGTAGCTGAGGGCCGGAGAGCGGTTCGGGGACCCGAAGCATTTTCCGGCAGATAAACGAGAAAAAAGAATACAAATGAAGAAGGAGCAGGAATCGATGAAACAGGATATGATCGTAATTCTGGACCTGGGCAGCACCGAGAACACGGTGGTGGCCCGCGAAATCCGCAGCATGGGCGTGTACAGTGAGATTCACCCCCACGATATCGGCGTGGAGGGGTTAAAGAAATTGGAAAATGTCAAGGGCATCATCTTAAACGGCGGCGAGAACCGCGTGGTGGACGGTGCGGCGGTGGACGTGGACCCGGCGCTCTACGAGTGCGGGATTCCGGTGATCGCCATCGACCACCCCACTGCGAAATGCACGGCGTGCTATGACGAGATTCCGGACAAGGAAGCTCTCAAGGCGTTCGTGTTCGGCCAGTGCCACGCTGAGGCTAACTGGAATATGAAGAACTTTATCGAGGATCAGGTGGAGCTGATGCGCCGTCAGGTGGGAGACCGCAAGGTGCTGTTAGCCCTTTCCGGCGGCGTGGATTCCTCCGTGGTGGCCGCCCTGCTGTTAAAGGCCATCGGCAATCAGCTGGTTTGCGTGCACGTGAACCACGGCCTGATGAGAAAGAACGAGTCCGAGAGCGTGGTGGAGGTGTTCAAGAACCAGCTTCATGCCAACCTGATCTACGTGGACGCGGTGGAGCGTTTCCTGGGCAAGCTGGAGAATGTGTCCGATCCCGAGCAGAAGCGCAAGATCATCGGCAGCGAGTTCATCCGCGTGTTCGAGGAGGAGGCCAGAAAGCTGGACGGCATCGATTTCCTGGGCCAGGGAACCATTTACCCGGACATCATCGAGAGCGGCACCAAGACCGCTAAGATGGTGAAGTCCCATCACAATGTGGGCGGCCTTCCGGAGGATCTGAAGTTCGAGCTGGTAGAGCCGTTAAAGCAGCTGTTCAAGGACGAGGTCCGCGCCTGCGGCGTGGAGCTGGGACTGCCTCACTCCATGGTTTACCGTCAGCCCTTCCCGGGACCGGGTCTGGGCGTGCGCTGCCTGGGCGCGATCACCCGCGACCGTCTGGAGGCCGTGCGCGAGTCCGACGCCATCCTGCGTGACGAGTTTGAGAAGGCGGGCCTGGACCAGAAGGTCTGGCAGTATTTCACCGTGGTGCCGAACTTCAAGAGCGTGGGCGTGAAGCACAATGCGAGAAGCTTTGAGTACATGGTGATTATCCGCGCCATCAACACCATCGACGCCATGAGCGCCTCCGTGGAGCAGGTGCCGTGGGATGTGCTGCTTAAGATCACGGACCGGATTTTGGACGAGGTGGAGAATGTGAATCGGGTTTGCTATGATTTGTCTCCGAAGCCGCCGGCGACGATTGAGTGGGAATGACCGTTAAAACGGCGCAAACCCGCATGAATACAGGGTTTTTGACCTGTCACTTTGCCTTGTGATACTGGTTTGATACTATTCATTTCAACCCGGTCACACAAGAGAATGATTGCAAAGGGCAAGCGAACCGCCCTGCTGAACGACAAATTCAGCAGGGCGGTTTTGCTTGCCCTATTTTTCTTTTCTCCAGGGTACATAGTATTTCGATTCTTTCCCGTCATCGCAGGTACTCGGCCAGTTGATTTTCCATTCAAAGTATTCTTCCCTGGTAATCTCCCCGGCGTGTAGCTCCTGCTGGCGCAAAAGCCATTCCCGCATGAAATCATCAACGAGGCCATAGTTGAAGTAGATACCCACGGGAGGTTGAGCGGGCCAATCGTCCGTGTCGTTGTAGCGGACGGCGGTATCATCGGAGGCCCCTATCTTGCCGGGGTTGCGGACAAGCTGAAACAGGCGGATGGAGCCGGGGCTGTCCTCGTCCAGCCAGAAAAACGTCCGCATGAAGTCCTCGGCACAGCCAGGTTGAACCGTATAGAAGTTCTGACGGTCTACCCGCAGGGCCTGGGCAATCTTGTCCAGCAGTTCCCTCTTGGGCACACGGTAGTTCGTTTCGTACTGGGCAATACGGTTGTCCGCTCCCTTTTCCTCAAAGCCGATAGCCAGCCCCAATTCCTTTTGCGTCATACCCCGAAATGTGCGGATTTTCTTGATTTTTTCTCCTACTGTCATATGTTCCACCGCCTTTGAAAATAGTATAGCGCAAATAAGCGAAATATGCAAGAAGAAAATTAACAAAATTGCGAAATAAACTCTTGACATTAACAACCATGCGAATGTATAATAAGGATGTCAGCATTAACAATTTTGCGAACAACGAATAAGGAGGTGTTGCACTTGAGCAAAGAGCTGTTTGTACGGGCCGAGGAAGTGGCCGGGGCGCTGGGTATCTCCAAGCCCTACGCCTACAAGCTGGTGCGGGAGATGAACGAGGAGCTGAAGCAGAAGGGTTTCCTCACCATCCCCGGACGGGTGAGCAGACGCTACTTCGAGGAAAAGTTCTATGGACTGCGGGAAAATCAGTAAGGAGGGAAGAAAATGCCAGCGTATAAAGACAAGGCCAAGGGAACATGGTATGCGTCCTTTTACTTTGAGAACTGGACAGGGAAAAAGGAAAAGAAGATGAAGCGGGGCTTCAAGACCAAGCGGGAGGCGCTGGAGTGGGAACGGACGTTCCTGCAACAGCAGACCGCCGACCTGGATATGACCTTTGAGAGCTTCGTGGCGCTCTACGCTGCGGACATGAAAGGCCGTATCAAGGAAAACACCTGGGGGACGAAAGAGCATATCCTCTACAAAAAGCTGGTGCCCTACTTTGGAAAGCGGAAAATGAGCGAAATCCATTCCAAGGAGGTCATGGCGTGGCAGAGCGAAATGCTGAACTACCGGGACAAGAATGGCAAGCCCTATTCCCCCGTGTACCTGAAAACGCTCCACAATCAGTTGAGCGCCGTTTTCAATCATGCGGTGAAGCACTACAATCTGAAAGCCAACCCCGCCGCCCAGGTGGGCAACATGGGCAAGGCCAAGGGCCGGGAAATGCTGTTCTGGACGAAAGCGGAGTATCTGAAATTCGCTGACGCTATGATGGACAAGCCTCTTTCCTACTACGCCTTTGAAATGCTCTACTGGTGCGGTATTCGGGAGGGGGAGCTGCTGGCCCTCACCCCGGCGGACTTCGACTTTGAGAAGCAGACGGTTTCTATCTCGAAATCCTACCAGCGTATCAAAGGGCAGGACGTTATCACCGACCCCAAGACGGCCAAGAGCAACAGGGTCATTCAAATGCCAGCTTTCCTCTGTGAAGAAATGGAGGACTACATCAAGAGCCTGTACGCCGTGGAGCCGACAGACCGCATTTTCACGGTGACGAAATCCTATCTTCACCGGGAGATGGACAGGGGAGCGAAAGAGGCCGGGGTCAAGCGGATCAGGATTCACGACTTGAGACACAGCCACATTTCCCTGCTGATTGACATGGGCTTTACCGCCCTGGCAATCGCTGACCGGGTGGGGCATGAGAGTATCGACATCACCTACCGCTACGCTCACCTGTTCCCCACCCGGCAGGCGGAGATGGCGGACAAGCTGAACATGGAGCGAAAGGGGGCTTAAATCATGTCTGCGAAAAATCTCGACAACTACAACCGTTGGAGAAATCGTCAGGTGGCGTTCAGGCTGTCGCCGGAGGAGGCCGATTTATTGGACACCTATGTGCGCCTGTCCGGGCTGACCAAGCAGGACTACATCACCCGGCGGCTGCTGAACCGGGACATTGTGGTGCAGGGCAATCCCAGGGTCTACAAAGCCCTGCGCGACCAGCTCGCCGCCGTCCTGGGGGAGCTGCGGCGCATGGAGGCCGGGGATGGGGTGGATGATGAACTTCTTGCCACCATCCGCCTTATCACCGTGACGCTGGACGGCATGAAGGAGGATTGATAGATTGATGGATTCCAGAGAAACGAAAAGGACTGTCCCGGTTCCGTCTGTTGGCGCAGACGGGGAACAGCCCAATTCAAAAATATGTACCACGGCCAGTATATCAGAAGCGGCTACCGAAAACAACCCCCAGGATGAAAGTATGGAGGATATTCTTCGGGAGCTTCAACGGACAAGCGACCCGGCCTACCTCCACACGGTTTCCATGAACGAGCTTTACCAGAATGTCTACCAGAGCAGACCGCCAATCATTGACGGTCTGCTCTATCCTGGGACGTACCTCTTTGCGGGAGCGCCCAAGGTGGGCAAGTCATTCCTGATGGCCCAGCTTGCCTACCATGTGAGCATGGGCCTCCCCCTGTGGGGCTACCCCGTCCACAAGGGCACCGTCCTCTATCTGGCGTTGGAGGACGACCACCGCCGCTTGCAGGGGCGGCTGTATCGGATGTTCGGCATGGACGGCACCAACGACCTGCTCTTTGCGATCTACGCCAAACAGCTCGGCCTGGGCCTGGAGGAACAGCTAAAGAAATTCGTCCGTCAGCACCCCGACACTAAACTGATTATCATTGACACCCTCCAGAAAGTCCGGGAGGTCGGCGGGGACAAGTACAGCTATGCCAACGACTACGAGGTGGTGGGCAAGCTGAAACGCCTTGCTGACGATTGCGGTATATGCCTCCTGCTGGTACACCACACCCGAAAGCAACAGGCAGACGATAAGTTTGATATGATTTCCGGCACCAACGGCCTGTTGGGAGCTGCGGACGGGGCCTTTCTTCTTCAAAAGGAGAAGCGGACGGACGGCAGCGCCATTCTGGACGTGGCCGGGCGTGACCAGCAAGACCAGCGGATGTATCTCACCAAGGACAAGGAGCGCCTTGTGTGGGAGCTGGAGCGGCTGGAAACGGAGCCGTGGGTGGAACCGCCTGACCCGGTATTGGAGGCCGTTGCCGCCCTTGTGACAGCAGACAGGCCCGCCTGGGGCGGCACCGCCACGGAGCTGGCGGCGGCTATCCAGACCGACATGAAGCCCAACGCCCTGGCTATGCGGCTGAATATCCGGGCCGGGAGGCTGGCGGCGGAGTACCATATCCGCTATGAGAACAGCAGAAGCCACGCCGGGAGAAGTATCACCCTCACCCTGGAACCGCCCCAGGCGTGACGACCGTGACGGCTGTGACGGCTTTTTTGAGAGCGGGGGCGGTGTGTAAAACATCGTCACGGTCGTCACGGCCGTCACGGGGAGCGGGGCCAAAAGTCAAGGGGCCATACCTGGGGGTGGAGATTGCCGCAAGGCAATACAACCCGAACCCCTTGACTTTTGGCCCACGGAGAACACTGGCCGGGAGGGGGAAAGGCTGTGCCTTTCCCCCTGCCCAACGGCGAGTGTCAAAGTTTAGGCGGGGTGCAGGGTGCCCTTTTCAAAGGGCGGCCCTGCTGGGGGAGCCGTCCGCAGACGGCGGGGGCAACGCCCCCACTCCACCCCGTAGGGCGCAAATGCGCTTTTGATGGCCGCAAGGCCGTCAAAAGTGCTTTTGCGTTACTTTCGCAGAAAGTAACAAAGGCCGCCGCTGGCGCGGCGAAAGGAGTGTTGATTTGAAAAGGACGATTAGTGCGATGATGGGGCAAGGTTCGGTGAACCACAACAGCAGGGCGTTCAACGCCAAGAACACCGACCCGGAACGCTCCCACTTGAATATAACCTACTGCCACGAAAATATCAAGGCAGTTTTCCATGAGCTGTTTGACGAGGCCCTCAAGCGGTACAACGACAAGCAGACCAGGGCAGACCGCAAGATTGAGGACTACTATGAGAAGATACGTTCCAGCAAGCAGGAAAAGCCGTTCCATGAAATCATCCTGCAAGTGGGGAACAAGGACGACATGAGTGCCGAGGGCGAGGACGGCCAGCTTGCGGCGGCGGTGCTGGACGAGTACATGAGAGGGTTCCAGGAGCGCAACCCCCAGCTCCGGGTGTTCTCCGCCCACCTCCACATGGACGAGGCCACGCCCCATCTGCACATCGACTTCGTACCGTTCACCACGGGGAGCAAGCGGGGCCTGGACACAAGGGTATCTCTCAAACAGGCGTTAGCGGCCCAGGGCTTTAAGGGCGGCACCAGGGGCGACACGGAGTGGAGCCAGTGGGTACGCTCCGAAAAGGAACAGCTTGCCGCTGTGATGGAGCGCCATGGTATTGAGTGGGAGGACAAGGGCACCCATGACAAGCACCTGCCTGTACTGGACTTCAAAAAGGAGCAGAGGGCGAAAGAGATTGCCGAGCTGGAGGCGGTCAAGGCCAAGAAGCAGGGACAGGTGGAACAGCAGGAGCAGCGTCTAAAGGAGCTGGCCCCGGCTGTGAGGAACATGGAGCAGTTGGCGGCGCAGTTCTCCGACGACCCGGAGCGGATATTGCCGGAGCCTGGGCCGCTGGAGAGTGCCAAGTCCTACCGGGAGAAGAAAGCCAAGCCCCTGTTGGCGCAGATCGTCAAGGTGCTGCGTTCCCTGTACCGGGCCTATGTCGAGTTGAAGAGGAAGTATGAGCGGTTGCAGGGGGACTATGGACGGGCCAGGGAAGGAAACGAGCGGTTGTCCGACCGCTTGCAGGAAACGAAGTTGGAGAACAAGGCCCTGCGGGGGACAGTTGCCGACTTTGAGCGGGTCAAGAGGGCTTTCGGCCCAGAAGAAGTGGAACGGGCTGTAGAGGACGCAAAGCGCAGGGAAGCGCAAGAGCGGGAGCAGAGGAAAGCAAAGCGGAAATTCAGCCGGGGGGCGAGGTAACGAACAGTGGGAGGGCGCTCCAATGAGTGCCCTCCCGTTTTGTACTTGTCAGCGGGTGATTTTACTGCTATAATAAGGGCGATAAAAAGGAATTGGAAACGGAGTTTTTACCATGCTACAAATAGTTTTTTCCGACAGTGAATGTGGGACATTGAAGATGGCCACGCATTGGGGGTCGTCCAGTTGGGATGTTGGGGTGATTGGAGTTATTTTCGGCGAGGGAGAGAAGGAACCCACGCAGGAAGAAAAAAACCAAGCTATAGCCCAATTCAAGGCCCAGAGGGAGAAAGAGAACCGCCGGGCACGACCTGTGGGCGGCAATCCTGGAGATGTGCTATGCCCGTCTGTTGGGCTGGACATCGGCCCCATAAGCGGCCCTGATGTGGAGAAGGCCCGGTTTGATTTGCTTACCGCTTGGCTAGGGGGCGATTTCCCACTCCCAGATTGCGACCCAGACGATTATGCCCAGCGGGATATGCTTTGGGAACAACGCCAGCGGGACAGAGAGCGGCTTTTGGAGGGCGGAAAACATGGCGAGGCTGTGCGCATTTGGTACAGCAATGCGCCTTACTCCCTGTGCGGATTTTATGATGTGCTTTGGCAACTGCGGGACTGCGATTGTCCCGTGACCGCTTTAGAGATGCCCCGGTGGATGCCGCTGGAAGATAATACGGTGCAGTCCTGTTTGAACTGGGGGGAACTATCTCCGGGGGACTGGGCGGCGTATCTGCCGCTGGAGCGGGAAATCCCTAAAAATGTCCGCAGAGCTATCGCTATGGAGTGGTCACAGCTTCGAGAGGAAAATTCACCCTTGCGTGCTGTTGTCAATGGCCGTTTGCGCAGTGTAGGGGAGGATTTCTACGATCCATTCATTCGTGCCCAAATCCCTGATGGAATTTTCCGGGTGGCTCATCTCATCGGTGATGTATTGGGGCGGTATCAATTGGGTATCGGCGACTGGTGGATTGCCAAGCGTATTCAAGCTATGGAAACCCAAGGGGAACTGATTACAGTGTCCAAGGGTGACGGCTTCTACCGGAACGAAATGCGTCGAGCGCAATAAAAGAGAACTTCCGATATATCAGGGTGTTTTCTATTGCTGAATAGCCTGGGAAACGGTGTAAAAGGTAGTTGTATTCTCCTGCTTTTTGTGATACTATTTTGATACTAAGAAAATTAGCGGCCAAAAATAACAGGTAAAATATTAACAAATTTGCGAATGTTATGCCTGTTAAAGTATAGGAAATACAGCCCCATATAATAGGATTTGTCGAGTTTGAATAAATAATGAAGAGCTGATATCCCTTGTAAAATCTTGGGGTATCGGCTTTTTTCTTTTGCCTGTGGAACTAAAACGGAACTAAAAGCAATTTTGGAGCTTTTCGACCACCTCAGTAATATTTGTGGAAATGAATTTCGTAGGTATGTTAATGGTGGACATCAATTAAGGATGATTCCACGATGTCCTAAGTGTGGAGGACCTGCCAGCGAAAGCTAATATAAAAGGAATCATAATAGAATATGTTTAAATACAATTCAAAAAAGCTGTAAAAACCTACGTTGAATTTTACTGTTTTTTGTGTAGAATAGAAGTAGCAGAAATAAAATGAAATCAAGGAAGGAGCTGAAAAAATATGGCAAATATTTTACCAGCATCTGATTTGAGAAATTATAATGAAGTCTTGAATAACTGTCATAAAGGAGAACCGGTATATCTAACTAAAAATCGCAGAGGACGTTTTGGCGTCATGGATATGAAAGATTACGAGCGTGATCAAGCGGAGAAAAAACTTCTGGTGAAGCTGCAGGAAGCTGAGGAAGCGGTGAAAGACGGCGAAGGCTGGCTGGATCTGGATGAATTGAAAGAACTTGTGGGGGAATAAGATGCTAAGTGTGGTCAACCGGTATCAGGATATTACGAAAGTTTTTGATTGAATTGAGTATTAATACAACGAGGAAATATATGGAAGCAACTAAAAATACGCTACAATTCCAACAAGCCATCCCAAATGACACCGCCCACCTCCGCTCCCTCGCCCATCAATCAGAGGCCCATTGGGGCTACGGCGAAGCATTTATGGACACCTTTGACAGCACGTTCAACATCACCGAGCAATTTATCCGTGAAAATCCAGTCTATGTATCCTGGGATCACGAAAATGCCATTGCATTCTGGGGCCTAAAGCGGGACGGCGGCGGTTGGGAGTTGGAATATTTCTACATTTCTGAGCAATGTCTGGGAAATGGTTGCGGAAAGCAGATGTGGAATCATCTGACGGATTGGTGCAGATGCCGTAGTATCCCGGAATTCCATTTTGTCACCAGCCCTCAGGCCATTGGATTCTACGAGAAAATGGGCGCAAAGCAGGATGGAATGTGGCGGTCGTCCATTGACGGACGTCCGATACCGCATTTTGTTTACAATGATAATCAGTCCCATCCATCTAAAACATAAACGTCGAAACTCCGCAGCATAACCGCCAATCCGGTTGCGCTGCGGATTTTGCCGTCTTAAAATTAAAACGCGCTGAAGATATCGGCTATAATCCCCCACGTACCCGGAAACATTTCCGTGATCGCCCGTCTCACATCCCCGGAGCGAAAGCCCTGCTCAAATCGAAACACGATGTCCCCCGTCGCCCGGTCCCCGATGGCGATAGGGCCGTGGGCGTAACCGCCGGCTGCGATCTTCGAGGCAATGGCACAGCCGCCGATGGAATAGACGCCAAAGGCGCAGCCTCCCACGGCGAACAGCCCGATTGCCAGCCCGCCAAAGGCCAGCGAGCCCACTGACAATCCGCCAGCGGAGACTAAAAGTCCCAGTGAGAGGCCGCCCAGTGAGAACATACCCAGGGAACAGGCGCCAAAGGACAGAATACCCACGGCCAGCCCGCCGATAGCGATCACCCCCCGAGACAAGTTTCCTACGGCAATGATACCTCTGGCCCGGCGGGGGCCATGTCCGAGATTGATATGAACCAGAGGGGCTCCGAACAAGGTTCTTTTACTCTTATATTCGTAATGCCAGACAGCGGGCACACCGTTCATTTCCACGACACTATCGCCGTGGTTCTCCGCCGCATGCCCCACCAGCTCATCTACCGAAATCTGGAAATAGTCACTGAGCTGTACCAGCTTTCCAAGCTCCGGTGTCGTGTCGCCCAGCTCCCATTTTGATACCGTCTGCCGTGTGACGCCCACGGCTGCCCCCAGTTGTTCCTGGGATAAGCCCTTTTGTTTTCTCAATTTGATAAGCCGCTCGCTGAATGCCGTCATTCGTGTCCTCCTCATAACTGATTTCAGAAGAAGTATAACAATTTCCAACCATAATTTCTACCAGGAAGGCCGGGAAAACTGTCAACTGAAGTTAACATTGGCGTTTGGAAGTGAATTTTGCGTTGAATTTCAACATAATCTCCCATATAATTAGGATCATATAAGAGCAGCACGGCTGATACAGGCAGAGGAAACGGAGGTGTGAGGAATGAAGCAGTATGAATACAAATTTGTCAAATCCAAACTTAAAGTGGGATTTGATTATGACAAAAAAGTGGCGGATATGGAAGCGGAGTGGAACGAGCTGGGCTCCCAGGGGTGGAAATTCTGCACATGGGCAAATGATGTGATGGTGTTTATGAGGGAGCGCCAGTGACTGAACCGAAGCCGGGAGGGGAGAACAAATGAACTACGAGGACTACATTGAGCAGGGGTTAAACGGTGAGGCTCCGTTAAAGCTGATTTTGCGTGGAAGCATCCAAAATTCAGGCAATGAAAAGGTGGGGGTGGTGTCGGTGGTATACGCTACCCTGGACAAAAAACTGGCGGAGAGCAAAATAAGGGAGCTGGCGGCTGAAAATCCCAGCCATTACTATATGGTGTACAGCGTCCCGCTGGATGTGGACCTTACAACCCTGTCCCATTATCCGTCTATCGCGATATCAGGAGACGATTTGAAGGATTGAGGTAATAAGAGGAAGGTGATTCAATGAAAGAAATTGAGTTGGCCAAGATAATTGAACAGATGGTTCCGCAGTTATATTTGCTGGACCACCCGATCCGCCCGAATTGGGGAACGCTTTTAGATTTGATAATAAACGGCCGGAAATTTTATTATATCACGTATAATACAGGCAGAAAGGGTGGGCCAATCAGGGACCTTTTCGAATTTATTGAGGAAAATTCCCGTTGTTTCTGCGAGTTGGACCTAAACAGTGGGGAATTGGAACGAAAATGCGTGGAGAGAGAGATCGCTACAAAATGGCTGGAGATCAAGACCTCCATCAGCCAAAGGGAATGGGGTAAAATTTTAGATCATATTGGTAAAATGCAGAATCGTACCTATGAGAATCTTCCCATTGTCAAAAATATAATTATTGATCCGGAAGCCACGGGCTATTTGGATTTTTCTGAGGCCAGTGAAATGAAATTGATTGATGTGATGGGCGGGTCGAACTACGTCTATTTTATAGCCGACAAGGAGTTCCGGATTGCTGATTATAAAGAAGTCAGCTGGAATGAAATCAGCGATAAACCCGATTATTCTTCTGTCCCTAACTTTTTGCGGCCGTTTACCAGCGTGATGAAAGCAGGACAGGTGGGCATTGCACTAACGCGTACAGGCGATGTGATCATATACAATGAGGAGCCATTCAATCATGATCAAATGATTATTTCCATTCGGAAAGGCGATATCACGGTTTATCAGGGCAATATGGTAAAGAACTTATTCCGGGATGTTTTGAAAGCTGCGTACAATGTGGCCTGCAATCTATTTGATATATGCTGGGATATAAGCTACAGAAGGCATGGCGCGTTGATCGTGCTTGTGCTGGATGATGATTACGAGAGGCACATCGTAAACCGGGAAAGCATATTGGGACACTCGGAAGCCATGGGGATTCGGAAACATTTAGCTGCGGCAATCGAACGGATATCATTGTTAAACAGGGGGCAAATTGCAGGGAGAAATACATTTTTGGAATTGTCCTCTGTGGACGGCGCGGTAATATTGGAACCTCATACAGGACAAGTTAAAGCGTTCGGTTCTATTATTGAAACGGCGGCATCCGTTCATGGTATTTCCGGGGCGAGAACAACTGCCGCTGAATCGGCCATTAGCTATGAAAATATGCAGCCTATCAAAATAAGCAGCGACGGGGATATCACGCTGTACCGGAACATAACGGATCTGGATACCGGTGAGGAGATAACCCTCAAATATAAATTTTATTAAATCAAAGAGGAAAAAGTCAAACTATGCACAATCATTTCATAACATCCGACAACCACCCCTTCACCTGCGGCCTCTACGGCGGCAGCTTCAACCCGCCTCACCTGGGCCATGTCCGCTGTATCCTGGAGGCGGCAAGCCGCTGCCGGACGCTGATTCTTGTGATCAGCAGCGGGAGCCGCAGGTCGGAGATCGACGTCCGGGTGCGCTACCGGTGGATTTACCGGCTGACCAGCCATCTGGCCCATGTGAAGCTTTTCATTTTGGAGGACGACGCCGGAAGCAAGGAAGCCTACACCGAAGAATACTGGCAGCGGGACGCGGACAAAGTGAAGGCATTTGCCGGTCAGCCCATCGACGTCGTTTTCTGCGGCAGCGACTACGGGGAGGACAGCTTCTGGTCCCGCTGTTACCCTCAGGCCCAGCTGATCATCCTGCCCAGAAACGGCATGTCGTCTACCGAACTGCGGGCGGATATTTACGGGCACTGGGACTGGCTTCCCAATGTTGTGAAGCCCTATTATGTGAAAAAAGTGCTGATCATCGGCGGGGAGAGCACCGGAAAATCCACACTCACCGTCAACCTGGCCAATTACTACAATACAAACTATCTGGAGGAGGTGGGCCGGGACATCTCGGAGCGCTCCGGCACGGATCTTTTGATGATCCCGGAGGATTTTACCGACATCCTGCTGCAGCACAAGACGAGGGAGTTGGAGGCAGTTGAGCGCAGCAACCGGGTGCTCTTTGAGGACACGGACTGCCTGACCACCCTGTTTTACATCGGATTTCTGGAAGGAAGGGAAAAGGAGAAAAATGCCGCCCTGGCTCAGGCCATCGCAGGGCTGAACCGCTATGATCTGATCCTGTTTCTGGAGCCGGATGTGGAATTTGTCCAGGACGGGGGAAGAAGCCCGGTGATCGCCGCGGACCGTCAGAAGTACAGCGAGCAGATTCAGGAGATTTACCACAGCCTTGGCTTTGAATTTGAGGTGATACGCGGGGATTATAAGCAGCGGTTTGACCGGGCGGTGGAGTTGGTGGATCGTATGCTGGGAAACGTAAATGAAAGAGAGGCAGATCATGCTTAAAAAAATCAAGTCCAGCCTCACCCCCTTCCAATGGTTCGAGGTTCTGGCGGTGACTGGCTTTACCATCTATTTTGCAGCCATTGACCGGGAAAGCTCCTGGTGGTATCTTTTGATCAGTTCGGCGGCGGCCGTCTGCGGCATCTTCTGTGTGGTGCTCTGTGCCGCTGGGAAAAAATCCCAATACTACTGGGGATTTGTGAACATAACCGCCTATATTGTGGTGGCCTGGTACAGCCGCTATTACGGGGAAGTGATGCTGAACGCCCTGTATTACCTGCCAACCCAGTTTGTGGGAATGTATTTCTGGAACAAGCATTACAGCCAGACCACGGGCATTGTAAAATGTAAGAAAATGAAGCCAAGCCTCACAGCGGTTCTGGTGGCCGCGTCGGCGGTCTGTATCTGGCTCTACCACATTTTCCTGTCCCGGCTGGGCGGAAACGCCACCTGGCTGGACAGCGCCAGCACGACCTTTTCCGTGATCGCCAACGCCCTGATGGTACTCCGGTACCGGGAACAATGGCTGCTGTGGATCATTGTGGACGTGGTGACCGTGATCATGTGGGTCCTGGCAGGGGATTGGATTATGACGACCATGTGGTCCGTCTACCTGTTGAACGCCTGTTATGGTATGATCACCTGGACGCGGATGAACCGGATGGAAAATGCGGTTAATGAATAGGGTGGAGGTTTCCTTGCCAAGGAAATGAAACCACGATGAATGGCGGTACGCTCCGTTAAGGGGGAACGTATCGCCGTTTATTTGTGGGGAGATCAGAACGAGGAAAGCGTTACATTTTCCCCCATTTGTTGCTATTCACCCCATTCTTTGCTATAATTATGTTATTTGGTATATGAACATAACGTCTGATGAAAAAAGTCCGGGACGGCTGGTCCGTACGCGCGAAACTGTCCGGCGCGGTGGTACAGATCGGAAACGCCGCGGGCTTTAAGAGAGGGACAAAGGATGACAAAAAATTATAGAAATGCTCTGCTTGCGGCTGCTTTGGCGGGACTGCTTTTATCCGGCTGCGGGCGCGTTGATTCCCCCAATGAACTGCAGCTGGCTCCCACAGAACCGGATAAGATTGTGATCAACCTGTTTACCTCCATTGAATCGTCGGAAACGTCCAGTTCCAGCCTTTACCGGGACCTGATCGCCGATTACAACGCCCAGAGCGGGGACGTTGAAATACGGGTCAGCGGGCTGTCCACGGCGGACGGCTACAATGAGGCGCTGGAAAACCGGTTGGATAACGGAAAAGATGTGGACCTGTTTATCGTCAACGCGGACACGGTCAAGGCGCTCAATGCGAAAGGCTTTTTTTATGATCTCTCGGACCAGCCCGTGTTTCAGGAGCTGAATGAGTCGGCCAGGAAGCAGGCCATTGTGAAAGGGACGGCCTACTGCCTTCCCACCAAAATGACGGCTTACGGCCTTTATGTCAATGAAGGGCTTTTGCGGGAATACGGCCTGGAGCCGCCTGAGGACGCGGAGGAATTTTTATACTGCTGCCAGGTCCTCAAGGAAAACGGAATTACGCCCATCGGCATTAACCGGTGGTACGCCATGACGGTATTTGCCATGGCCCGGGGGCTCTACCCCATTTACCAGGCCGAGAATACGGACGAGATCATCGCGGGGCTCAACGACGGCAGCATCAAAATCAGCGAATACATGCTGGAGGGCTTCCGGTTCTTTAAGGAGCTGGTGGACAAAGGGTATTACGGGGACAATCTGACCGTGGAGGGGGTGGACGCCATCCGGGCCAACACCACCGATTGGGAAGGATTCAGGGACGGCAAAGTCGCCTTTGTGGTATTTCCCGCAGGTAAGGAAGAAGATATTGAGCGGGAGGTCCCGGATATGGACTTCATCCAGCAGGGCATCCCGGCCCTGCCGGACGGCACCATAAGCCTGCCGTCCATTGGCACCCGCATCTGCGTCAACGCCAGGGGCGCCCATGTGCCGGAGTCCCTGGAGGTATTGGAGTATCTGACCACTCATAAGAAAAACGAGCTGAACAACGGCGCAAGCAGCATTCTGCCGGTTTTCGAACATGAGGAATTCGACCTGGATCCCAGGCTGCAGGCGCTTTACGACGACGCCTGCTCGCCGGGACAGATTCCCATCGAGGACATGTCGCTCTGCTTTGACTATTGGGGCACAACACGGACTTTGTGTCTGGAAATGATCGGCGGGGCGACGCCGGAGGAAGCGGCGGCAAGCTACGACCGCATACAGCTTGAGGCGATCGCCGGAGCGCAGTGATTGAAAGGGAGGTAGTCGTGTTGAAGCAGGCAAATCTAAAAAGACATCGATACCGGAACACGGCGCTTTTGATTGTGATTGCCGCTTCCTGCATCGGCGCGTTTCTGATGGGCGCAGAGGCGATCCGGAGCATCCGCTCTAACGTGCGCAGCACCACGGTCCAGGTGATCCGGGAAATTACCAACAGCAAAAGCCAGATGCTCACGGCGATTTTAAACGATACAGAGCGGGATCTGCGCGGCCTGGCCGCCTCCCTGGATGCCTCGATGGACGTTTCCTCGGCCACCGCCCTGCTGGAGCGATTTGAGAACGATCACACAGTCAGCGGCCTGACCGTGATAGACCGCGGGGGACAGGCGCTGTACGGGCCGGAGAACGCGCATCTGTTAAAAGGGATCCCGGAGGAGTTTGCCGCAAAGGTGGCGGTGGACGGTTTTGAAATGTCGGATCCCCTGATTGATGAGAACGGCGGCCGCAGGGTGCTGTTTGGAACCGCGCTTACCGGCGGCAGGATTCTCTACGCCAGCATCCCAGCCGCGTCCATGCAGAAGGCCTGCGGAGAGACCACATATTTGGGGGAAGGGTACAGCTATATTCTGGGGCGGGACGGCAAAATTGTCGTACCGCCGGTCCGATACAATTACGAACAGGTCTACGAAGATATCGGACATCTGCTGATTTACGCGGACAACCCTTCGGACCGGGTCGGGGAGTTTATCGAGGCGCTCAATTCCGGGTCCACCGGGTCCGTGGTTTTTCAGATCGACGGCCAGGAGCAGCTCTTTTGCTTTGAACCCGTTTATGAGAAACGGGGCTGGCAGCTTGTCACGGTTGTGCCGCTGCGCGAGGTGGAGAAGGACGGAGCCCAGATCGTTTCCACGGCCATGGCGATGGCAACGGTGATTATCGGTGTTGTGGTCGCGGCGTTGACGGCAGGTTCCTATTTCTATTGGTCCATGCAGCGCAGGCAGCAGGAAAATGACCGTTTCCTGTTAGACATTTATCAGGCTATATCGGAAAATACGGATACAGTGATCTTTATACTCAACGCCAGGAGCGCCGTGCCGGATTATGTGTTTGAAAACAGCGGCAGAATACTGGGTATCCCTGCGGAAGAGTTTTTAGAACAGGAACCGCAGCAGGCGAAAGACAGCGCCTTTCGGAGCAGACTCCAGGCGATCCTGGAGGAGCCCTGGCCGCCGGAGGGCTGCACGCGGGAGGTACACACCTACAACGAACGCCTTCACCGCGATATGTGGCTGAAAATATTGGTCTGCCCCTTCATTTTGGGAGATGAGAAGAAATGCATCTACGCGGTCACGGATGTGACTCAGGAGCACAACGACCGGGAGAAGATCGCGGCCGCGGTTGTGGCGGCGGAGCAGGCCAACGCGGCGAAGAGCAGCTTTTTCTCCAGCATGTCCCATGACATGCGCACGCCGATGAACGGCATCGTGGGCATGACCGCCATTGCCAAGCGCTGTCTGGGCGACCCGGACCGGGTGCTGGACTGTCTCAATAAGATCGATTTCTCCTCCCGGCATCTGCTCAGCCTCATCAACGACGTGCTGGATATGAGTAAAATTGAGAGCGGTAAGCTGGCGTTGGTCAGCGAACCCTTTGACCTCGGGGAACTGCTTCAGGGGCTTGAGGCGATCCTGCGGCCTCAATGTGAATCCAAGGGGCAGACCCTGACCTTTACCGTGAAGATCAGCCATTCCAGGCTGATGGGCGACACGCTGCGCCTGAATCAGATTTTCATGAATCTGCTGTCAAACGCAGTGAAATTCACACAGGAAGGCGGGTCCATTTCCTTCACCGCACAGGAGCGGGAGCAGCGCGGAAAATCTCCCACCTTCCGGTTTACGGTTGCGGACAATGGAATCGGAATCGCTCCGGAAGCCCAGAAGCTCATTTTCACCCCCTTTGAGCGGGTGTCCGACAGGTTGGTCCACCGAATTGAGGGCACCGGCCTGGGGCTGGCCATCACCAAAAACCTGATCTCCGCAATGGGAGGCCAGATCACCTTAAAGAGCGCTCCGGGCCGTGGCTCTGCGTTTACGGTGGACCTGGATCTGCCCCTGCAGGAGGGCGAGCTGCCGCCCGTTCCGGTTTCCGAGGAAGTCACCCTGGACGAGAACTCGTTTGCCGGCAGAAGATTTCTTCTGGCCGAGGACAATGCGATCAACCAGGAGATCGCGGTGGAACTTCTGACCGCGTACGGCGCGAAAGTCGAGACAAGGGACGACGGAAAGCAGGCGTTTGAAGCCTTCTCGGCCTCGGCGGAGGGTTATTACGATGCCGTGCTGATGGACATACAGATGCCGGTCATGAACGGATACGAGGCGGCCGGAAGGATCCGGACCTGCGGCCATCCACAAGCCAAAAGCATCCCGATCATCGCAATGACGGCGAACGTATTTGCCGAGGACGTCCTGGCGGCCCGAAACGCGGGAATGGACGCACACATTGCCAAACCCATCGATCTGACGAAGCTGTATCAGGCGCTGAAGGAGAAAATGGACGCGGTGGATTAATGGAATATGGTATGGAAAAGGCGCGGTATCCTCTGTCGGGGGATGCCGCGCTTTTGGCGTTTTATGGAGGGGTGGAGCTTTGGGGCGGGGAGCGTTTGGCGGACGGAATCAAAAAGAGCAACATTTCTTGGAAAATGAGCAAAACAGGCCGGGCGGAAACAATGGTATAGTTAACCCAGAAACAAAACACGAAAGCGGATGAACGGTCTGTAACGCGGCCCTTTCACCGTCAATCAATAAAAAGGGAGTGCGAAGATATGGGGGCTATACAGTTAAGAAATGTGAAAAAGAAGTTCGGCAGCGACGTTGTGATTGAAAATCTGAATCTGGACATTGCGGACGGTTCTTTCACCGTTTTGGTGGGGCCGTCGGGCTGCGGCAAATCCACCACCCTGCGGATGATCACCGGGCTGGATGAGCCCACCTCCGGAGATATTTACATCGACGATCACAAGATCAACGACCTGACGCCCGGCAAGCGGGACATCGCTATGGTGTTCCAGAACTACGCTCTGTATCCCACCATGACGGTGCGGGAGAACATCGAGTTCGGCCTGGAAAATAAAAAGGTTCCCAAAGAGGAGCGCAAAAAGCGGGTGTCCGAGATCTGCGAGATCGTGGGACTCACCGAGTACCTGGACCGGAAGCCCTCCACTCTTTCCGGCGGTCAGCGCCAGAGAGTGGCCCTGGCCAGAGCCATGGTCAAGCAGCCCAAGGTATTCCTGATGGACGAACCGCTCTCCAACCTGGACGCCAAGCTGAGAGGTCAGATGCGCGTGGAGCTGATCAGCCTGCACAAGAAGCTGGGAACCACCTTCGTCTACGTGACCCACGACCAGGTGGAGGCCATGTCCATGGCGGACGACATCGTGCTGATGAAGGACGGCTACATTGTCCAGCAGTCCAATCCCAGGGAATTGTACAACAATCCCAACTGCATTTACGCGGCCCAGTTCATCGGCACTCCGCAGATGAATGTGGTGGACAATATTCTGCCCCAGGGTATGAAGCTGGGCTTCCGGCCTGAGAAAATGTACCTCCAGGAGATTCCCGAGGAGCACATTCTGATCCGCGCGGACATCGTAACCAAGGAAATGCTGGGCGCGGAGACGATTTACTCCCTGGACAGCCGTTACGGACGCCTTACCGCCAAGTCAGAGCACGAGGCGGAGGACGACAAAGTGCTGAGCCTGTCGGTGCCGTTTTCCGCAATGTACCTCTTTGACCAGGAAGGAAAGCGGATTCCGATGGAAGAAAACCACAGACAGATGATCCGGGAAAAATTTACAGAGCAGGGGGTGTAGGCCGTGAACAAGAAGAAAATAAGCGCCAGCGAGAAGCGCGACCGGCTCCTGGGTTTTGTGACGGCCATGCCCGCCATGGTCCTGCTGTTTATTTTTACCGTGTATCCGGTATTTTACCTGCTGTACTACTCCATGTTTTCCGGCAGCCTGATTTCCACCAAAAAGACCTTTGTGGGCCTGGACAACTACAAGGAGCTGTTCGTCTCCGAGACCTTCCACAAGGTTCTGATGAATACGGTGGTCTACACTGTGCTCTTCGTGGTTCTGACCATGGTGCTGGCGGTGATCATCGCCGTGTGGCTCAACGGTTCCAAGCATAAGAAGTTAAACAGCGCGGTGGAGGGATTTATCTTTACGCCCCATGTCATTTCCATGGTTTCGGTCTCCATCGTGTTTCTCTGGCTGATGGATCCGGACACCGGCTTTTTGAACATGGTGATCACAAAGCTGGGCGGGTCTAAGTTCCCGTTCCTCTCAAGCCCGTCCACGGCCATGTTTTCCCTGGTGCTGGTGATGGTGTGGAAGAGCGTGGGATATTACGTGCTGTTAATCATGGCGGCGCTTCAGACCGTTCCCACCAGCATCTACGAGGCCGCGGAGCTGGACGACACGCCCAAGATCCGGACATTTTTCAAGATCACTCTGCCTATGATTTCGCCGACCATCCTGTTCACCTCCGTTGTGGCGTCCATCGCATCCTTCAAGATCTTTGACTCCGTAAACGTTATGACCCAGGGCGGTCCGGTGGACTCCACCAATACGCTGGTTTACTACATTTATTCCTTTGCGTTCCGCTACGGAAAGCCGGGAATGGCCTGTGCGGCGGGCGTGGTGCTGCTGGTTCTGGTCTGCATCATGACCTATGTCCAGTTCGGCGCAGGAAAGAAAAAAGTACATTACCAGTAAGGGAGGGAAAACGTCATGCAGGAGAGCAATTCATCGATTGTGTTGAGAAAAGTCGGACGGGGGTTGAACGTCTGTTTAAAATTGTTTATCATTGTGATCATCGCATTTCCTTTTTACTGGATGGTCAGCACGTCCTTAAAGGACTACACCGAGGCGCTGCAGTTTCCGCCCACGCTGTTTCCCAACAGCGTTCACTGGGAAAACTACGCCCATGTGTTTGAGATCGTACCCATCGCGCTGTATTTCAGGAACTCCGTGATTGTCAGCCTCTTTGTGCTGGTGCTCCAGTACCTGATCATTGTGCCCGCGGCTTACAGCTTCGCCCGCCACGAGTATTTCGGCAAAAACCTGTTTTTTGGGATCGTGCTTCTGGGACTGATGATTCCCCAGCAGATTACCTTCCTGCCGGTGTACTTCATGTTCAGTAAAATGAAGCTGCTAAAAACCTTTGTACCACTTATTTTACCATTTATTTCCAATCCGTTCGGAATCTTTATGCTGCGCCAGTATTTCATGCAGATTCCACAGGAGGTAATTGAAGCGGCCAGGCTGGACGACGCCAGCAACATGAAGATCATGTTTAAGGTGATGATGCCCATGGCCAAACCGGCTTTAATCACCATCGGGCTGCTGTCCTTCATCTCTACCTGGAACAGCTACTTCTGGCCGTTGATTATGACCTCCAGCGAGACCTTCCGGACACTGCCCGTGGGAATCGCAGCGCTCAAATCCTCTGAAACCCTTCAGATGTGGCATATTATCATGGCCGGCAACGTGGTCCTGGTGCTGCCCATTCTGCTGGTATATATGTTTGCAAGCAAGAAAATCCGCAATTCCTTCGTATACTCCGGCATCAAATAAGGAGAACGGGAGAGGAAACGCCGCCGCTCAGGAGGAAAGCTAAAATCCGGCATTCCGGCCCGGCGGCCCGCAAAATCGAATAAAATTGCAAAAAGGGGAAAATGATGAAAAAGAAATTGTTTGTATTATCGGTTGATTCCTTGTTTTTCGATGATGTAGAATGGCTGAAGGACTGTCCGAATCTGTACGGGATCTACAAGCGCGGCAGCGTGGTACAGAAAATGAAGTCCACCTACCCGGCTATGACCTACGTGGCCCACTCTACCATGATGACGGGCTGCCACCAGGAGAAGCACGGAATCTACCACAACGAGAAGGTGGAGGTGGGCGTGGCCCATCCGGCCTGGCACTGGTACCGGCGGGAGCTGGGGACCGACACCATTTTCGACGCGGCCAAAGCGGGCGGCTACACCTGCTCGGTCATCAACTGGCCGGTGACTGGGGGAGACCCCAGTATCGATTACCTGGTGCCTGAGATTTGGTCCGACGATCCAAAGGGCGACTCCAGGCCAAGGTTCCTCACCGTCTGCTCCCCGGGGATGGAAAAGCTCTTCGACAAATACGGCCATATGCTGCGCTGGAAATACCAGCCGGAGCTGGATGATTTCGGAGTGGCCTGTTTAAAAGAGATTCTTCGGGATCATCAGCCGGACGTGGTGATGCTCCACCTCTCCTATTTGGATCACGCCCGCCACAATTTCGGAGGATTTGCGCCGGAGGCCAAACACGCTCTGATGGAGTGCGACCGGAAGATCGGCGAGCTGATGGAGATTCTGAGAGAGCAGGGCACCCTGGACCAGACCAATTTCTGCGTCATGGGCGATCATGGCCACCTGCCGGTCAAGCAGGTATTTAACCCCAATATTCTGCTGGTCCGGGAGGGACTGATCCAGCTGGACGAGGCGGGTATGGTGAAGGATTACAAGTGTTACATCCACTCCGCAGGGCTGTCGGCCCATGTAGTGCTAAAAGACCCTGAGGACCAGGAGACGCGGGCCAAAGTGGAAGCCCTTCTGAAGAACTGGGTCGAAAACGAAGCCTACGGCTGTGAGCAGATTTTAAACAAAGACCAGATGGCGGAACACCATTTGGCAGGCCCCTTCGACTATGTCATCGAGGGCCGTCTGGGAACTTCATTTGGAAATAACTGTAAAGGCGAACTGATCTGTCCCACGGATAATTCCGATTACAAGCTGTCCGTATCCGCCCACGGGCATCTGCCGGAGAAAGGGCCCCAGCCCATATTCTTCGCAGCCGGCCCGGACATCCGGGAGGGCGTGGTGATCGAGCGGGGAGAACTGATCGACGAGGCCCCCACCTACGCGGCTATACTGGGTGTGGAGATGCCCTGGGCCCAGGGGAAGGCGATGAGAGAAATCCTGAAGCAGGATTCTTGATAGAGAAAAATTCTACCTGTGCAAACGCTCAGGGGAAAATAAAGGAGGAAAAAGAAGAGATGAGGAAAAAACTAAGTATTGTATTGGCAGCAGCGATTGCGGCGGGCTCCCTGGCGGGCTGCGGCGGTTCGGGAACCACGGAGACAAAGGACACAGCGGCTGCAAACAGCTCCGCGCAGGCTGGCTCCGAAGCGGGGGCGAAGGAGGAAGCGGCGCCTTCCGGCGACAAGATCAACATTGAGTTCTGGCACTGCATGGGATCGTCCAACGGCGAGCTGATCCAGGAGATCACTAACTCGTTTAACGAGTCCCAGGACAAGATTTTCGTAAAGGCCGTGCACCAGGGTTCCTACACAGACGCCGGAACCAAGATGCAGGCAGCCCTGGCCGCCGGGGAAGCTCCCGTTCTGGCACAGATGGAGATCGGCATGCTGGGAATCTTCGCGGACGCGGAGCAGTTAGTGGACTTACAGAAATTTGTGGATGCGGAAGGATATGATATTGGCGACTTTATGCCCGGTCTGCTGGACTGCTCCTACTACAACGGCGAGCTGGTGGCGTTACCCCACTCCAGAAGCGTGCCGGTGCTGTACTATAACAAAGACCGCTTTAAGGACGCCGGGCTGGACGAGAATCAGCCGCCGGTGACCTGGGATGATTTGAGAGCGGATGCTAAAGTGCTGACAGCAGACGGAACCTACGGTTATTCCTGCCCCCTTGACCAGTGGTATTACATGGCGCTGGTAATGAATGCGGGCGGCCTGATCTTTAACGAGGCGGGCGACGGCATCGGATTTGCCGGAGAGAGCGGAGCCAAGCCCCTGCACCTGTGGCAGGAAATGATCGCCGAGGGAACCATGCACGTGCCGTCCGGCCAGGATTACAACTCCTCCGAGGCATGCAGAAATGCATTCGCAGGGGGCACGGCGGCTATGATCATGCAGAGCAGCGCACAGTTAAAGGGCCTGGAGAAAACCTGTGAGTTTGAAGTGGGTGTGGGCGCGATTCCCAAGGATACCACGTTGTCCTATCCGGCGGGCGGTTCCAACCTGCTGATGTTTAAGGGGCATACAGACGAGGAAGAGGCAGCAGGCTGGGAGTTCCTGAAGTTTATGACGAATACGGAGAATGCGGTCAAATGGGCGAACGGAACCGGTTATCTGCCCACCAGAAATAGCTGCATGGAGTCTGAGGAATATAAGAAGATGGTAGAAGAGGATCCCAACCTTCAGATCATTGTGGATCAGGTGGAGTATAGCACTTACAGGATTCCGTTTATTCCGCAGTATCAGGAAGCGAAAGAAATTTTTGCGAATGAGATTCAGAAGTGTATTTTAGAGGATAATTATAGCCCGGAGCAGGCTGTGGCGGGAATGGAGGAGAGAGTGGGGAAATTGTTTAAGTAGGATGGAGTGAAAGGGACGCGTGCGCGGGTTTGAGGTGATCGCGACGTGAGCGGCAGGGGGGCGGGGACGGAGGCTCCGGGCTCCGCGGTTTGAGGGACTAAGGCCCCAGAAACCGGAAAAGACGGGCACCGCTCCGAGCTCCGGCGCCGGCCTTATGCCGGCCCCTCCGCCTCCGCTTTGCTCCGGGCTTTGAGAGCCCTGCGCAATCCCGCCTTTTCCGGTCCCTGGGACCTAAGTCCCTCTAAACCGCTCCACAGTCGCCTCCATCCCCGCCCCCCTGCCGCTCACTCCCTGACGTCTGTGACGCGCACGCTGGCGTTTCAGGGAGTGGGAGGGCGGGGGAAAATAAAAACGTCTTTGGCCGTTAGTGTACTGAGGTATGAAAGTATAATGACGGGCGGAGGCGTTTTTTGATGCATAGGGGGAGGGGATTTGGTGAACCCCTGTAGTTTTGCGGGAGGGGTGATTATTTTGGCGGTTTGCCGCCGATGTCTTTTCGGTATTCTGCGGGGGTGCAGCCCTCGTGTTCGAGGAAGAGTTTGGTAAAGTGGCTTTGGCTGTAATATCCACAGGCGGTGGTGATTTCCTTGACGGACAGGCGGGTGGAGAGGAGGAGTTCTTTGGCGCGGCTGAGGCGTAGCTGGGTGACGTAATCGTTGTAGCGGATTCCCAGGGTGCTCTTTAATAGGTTGGTGATGTGGTTGGCGGAGAGGCCGAAGCGTTCGGATAGCTCTGCGGTGGAGAGGTTTTCCGCGTAGTGTTCCTGGATGAAGCGGATGATGGACTGGGCTTTGGAGTCCTGGTCCGAGCCGCTCACGAATTCCCTGGCGGCCTGGGCCAGTTGTTCTTTTAATGCGGCTGCGTCCGGGGGGATTTCTACGGGGCGGTCCAGGGTCAGGGAAAGGAAGGCACACAGGTTTTCCTGGTGCTTTTGCAGCTCTTCATGCCGGTAAAACTGGTTTACGATTAGCTCCGAACAGTTGGAAAATGCGGTGTAGTCCCTGGCGGTAAAGGCGGCCCGCCATTCCAGGCAGGTCCGGCAGAAATCCAGCTTGACCGGGCTTACGTCCATGAGCGGGGTCAGGTAGTAAAAGCTTCCAAGGCCCAGAAGCACCCGCAGGCAGGAACGGTCCGTCAGGGAGGTCAGGGAGGCTTTCAACTCGCCGGGATCACTGGTGATGGAGGCGGCGAAGCAGGTGAGACCCTTCGGGTAGGGGAAGGCGGAGAGGCTGCGGTACATTTCCAGCAGATAGTCGGATTTCTCTGAAAAGCACAGGAGCATCAGACCATGCTCGGTGAACACACTCACCAGGTGGCCGTCGTAGGACTGAAACGGGGACTGGATCTGTTCCGGGGAAATGCCGCCGGAATCCACATTGACCATCATCAGACCGCAGTAATGGCCTGTGAATTCGTTGAAATAGCTCTCCCTTCGGTTCAGGGTGCTCTCCAGCCAGTTGCGGAACACGTTCTTTTTGTGCTCCAGATTCAGATGGACCTGGCTCCGGGTGGCTTCCACCGTCTCACGGATGGTCTTTAAGTCCAGGGGTTTCATCAGGTAATCGTCGACCTTGAGCTTGATCGCCTGTTTGGCGTACTCGAATTCATCGAATCCGGTCATGATGTAATAGCGTGTGAAGGGCGCGATCTCCCTGGCTTGCCGGATGGCTTCCAGACCCGAAGGGCCGGGCATTTTAATGTCCACAAAGGCCAGGGCGAATTCGCGTTCCCCGAGGGCGTCCAGCATCTGATGGCCGTTGTATGCATGAAAAACAGTCTCCTCACCGGAGCAGGTGTGGATCAGCTTTTCGATGGAAATGTGGATTAAAGGTTCGTCGTCTACAACTAATATGTTCATAAGCAATCACCGCCTGTTAAGTGTTTAAGAGTGGTCCGCCGGGGTTTGGTCCGGGATTACCAGGGCCTGAATAGTGGTGTCCGCCACCCGGTAGATATACAGGCGGACGTCGGGATTCCAAATGTGAATCCGGGTTTCCACATTTTTAATTCCGATGGAATCCGGCGAATTCAGCTGTTCCGGTGTAAATCCCACCCCATTGTCTTCAATGATGATATATAGGGTGCCCTGGTTCCGATGGATGTCAATGCACAGGGAACAGGGCGTTTCACTGGGTTCGATGCCGTGTATGACTGCATTTTCCACCAGGGGCTGCAACAGGAGCTTGGGAATGCAGAGGGGGCGCAGGCTGTCGTCGCAGCGGATTTCGTAGGAGAGGCGGTTGCCGAACCGCAGCAGGCAGAGGGAGCAGTAGTCCTCCAGGAAATCCAGCTCCTTTCCGATGGTGGTGCTGTTGTCCTTGCTTAACACGTACCGCAGCAGATGGGCAAAGGAGTAAAACGCGTCGTTTAAGGTTTCCTGCTCCCCGATCTGGTTTAAGGTGATAAAGCTATAGATGGTGTTGATGATAAAATGGGGCTGGATCTGGGACTGCAGGGCCTGAAGCTGTAGGTTTTTCTGGGCAATGGACAGCTCATATTCATTTTTGATTTTTTCCTGGAGCTGGTGGGCCATGGTGTTGATGGAGGCGCCGATTTCATTGAACTCCCGGACCGGCAGAGGCTGGCAGCGGGAGGTGAGATTTCCCTCCTCCAGCTCTTTTAAGGTGGATTTAATGTGGTAGGTGGGGGCTTTGATCCAACGGTTTCCCTTGCGGAACAGGATGTAGGCAATGCAGACTCCGGTTACATAGCACAGCAGCGTTGCCAGCATAAACCGGGTGATCTGATCTTTGATATAGGTGTTGGACAACAGCACGTGTACGGTCAGGGGATAGTTGTCCAGCCGCTGGGAGTAGTTGCTCCAGGTGTTGTGCCCGAAGGAAAGCGTATGTCCGGACAGGGAATCCACCAGAGCCTGATCCACCCGGGTATTGGAGTAAATCAGCTGGCCGTCGTCGTTGGTGAAGAGAATCATCAGGGGTGAGGCGCTGGTGAGGCTGGAAAACAGATTCTCCAGGGCGTCGGTTTTCAGGTTGACCATGATGATATTGTCCTGTTCCGGGGAAAAGATATTGTTCAGCTTTCGGGAAATGTAAAAGCTGCCGGTGTCGATGAATTCCTGGGATGGATCCTGCTCGTCCTGGGGTACGATGGCGATCCGGCCCTGCTGCTCCATGGCTTCCAGGTACCACTGGCGGGAGGTTAAGGGATTGACGGTGGGCAGGTACTGGTACCAGTCCGTGGAATTGAAGTACAGAACCTTCTCGTCGGACATGACCACCAGGTCCCCGAAGTCCTCCCGGGAATAGGTGGTCAGCTGAAGCAGCTGGCCGATTTCCTTGCTGACCTGGTTCTGCTCATAAGGAGTCAGGTCGTCCATGGAGGACCTGGACTGAAAGTAGGAGTGGTAGTAGGGGGCTTTGGTGATATTGTCGATATCGTTGATGTACTTGGTGATATAGGCGGAGATCAGCTTCATGTTATTGACCGCCTGATTGTTGATCTCGCGGTACTGACGGCTGCTGAACAGGTAGGAGACCAGGCAGCTGACCAGGATCATGGGAAGCATAAAGCTGATAATGAAGCTGGAGAACAGCTTTCGGGAGAGGGACGCTGTCTTGAATGTGTTCATGGGGGACTGCCTTTCATTGGTGTGTCGTTAATACGTATTGCCGGCAGCCAAAGGCTGTCGATCAGAGATACGTTTTTAAATTATACTTTGTCACCAGCCGTCAGGCTGATGATAAGCATTACGTTTCCTTGATTATACTTTGTCACCAGCCGCCAGGCTGATGATAAGCATTGCGTTTCCTTGATTATACCAAATGGGGGTGGGCTTATCAAGGAATTGTGGCATATGCCATCGGTCGAAAAGTGCAGGATAATGTCGAAATGAACAAAAACAAAGCTGGTTTCAACAGCGAACCTATGGTATATTTATATCAGTATCCGGTAAGGAAGTTAAGTTGCTTCGGACCCGGAGACAATGATGTCAGGAGGGCGGACAAATGGTAGAATTTTTAGGGGATGTTTTGTATGATTTGAAGGAGTTTTCGGACACGCGCTTTGAAGTGGTGGCGCTGTTTCGGATGATCGTGGCCTCGATCTGCGGAGGGCTGATCGGATTGGAGCGGGAGATGAAGGGGAGGCCTGCGGGACTTAAGACCTTTTCCCTGGTCTGCGTCGGGGCGACCCTTGCCATGATCACCAACGAATACATATCCAGGAACTTTGGGGGCAGCGGCGATTTAGCCAGAATGGCGGCCCAGGTCATCAGCGGAATCGGTTTCCTCGGCGCGGGCACCATCATTGTGACCGGCACCAATCAGGTCCGGGGGCTCACCACCGCTGCGGCGCTTTGGGTGACGGCGGCGTTAGGAATCTCAATTGGCGCCGGATTTTACTTTGGCGCGTTCGGCGGCGTCGGGGTTATTTTCATGTCGTCCATGACCTGCAAGATAATTGACCGTATGGTGATGGGGACATCCCGCATCATGAAGATTTACGTCGAGGGAGTCAAAGAGGAATTTATGCTGTTGCTGATTCAGTATTTTTACGATCAGAATATCCGGATTGTAAATCTGGTCAGGCGTTCCGAGAACAAATGGTACAAGAAGGACACCTGCGTGATGATCGAGCTGGATCTGGGAAAACGGCAGAAGCATGCACGGATTCTGGAGGATATCCGAAAAATGGAAGGACTCCGGTACGTGGAGGAGATCAGAACCTGATGGAATTATAAGATGAATCAAACGAGACCGGTCCGCTGGGGCCGGTCTCGTCTTGTGAGAGGCGTTTTACAGCTCGCCGTCCAGGTAAACCCGTGATCCGGTGGCGCCCCGCTGCCCCTGGTATTTCCCATTATAAGGGTTCAAGGCCATGGCGTCCATCTCAGCGAACACCAGCTGTCCCACCCGCCGCCCGGCCTTTAATTCGATGGCGCAGCGGTTGGCGTTGAACAGCTCCAGGGTGATCTCACCCTTGAAGCCCGGGTCCACCCAGCCGGCGTTCTGGATAAACAGACCCAGCCGCCCCAGAGAGCTTCTCCCCTCCACAAACGCCGTCAGGTTGTCCGGCAGTTCAAAATACTCCATGGTGGTGGCCAGCACGAACTGGCCGGGCAGGAGAATATAGGTGTCGGTCCGGATGGTTTTATAGCTGGCCGCGGTCTCCAGGGAAATCACGCCGGTGGACAGGTCCTCCACGATGCTGAAGGTGCTTCCCAGGCGGATATCCACGCTGGCAGGCTGGATCTGCCGTTCCTCAAGGGGGGAGATCACCAGGGTCTTGTCCGCCAGCAGCTTCATGATCGTTTGATCCGATAAAATCATAGCCGTTTCCTCCAATGTACAATATCTATCATCTTATCGCATAAATGCCGCGGATTCAAGCGGTGTTCTGCCTGGCGGACATTGTATTTGTAGGAATTTTTTGGTACCATACAGATATGGCGGCGGAGCCAAACACACTTGAGGAGGAATTACCATGGGAATGTTCGATCGATTAGTCCCCAAAAAGAAACAGCCCCCAAAACCGCAGCAGGAGTTCAGGCAGTACATCTCCGGCGCGGGGGCTTGCATTGTGAGCAAGTCCGTGTTGGAGCGGAGAACTGCGCTGAGATGGTTGTTCCGGGAGGACAACGGGATCGGAAACGGGTGGGTCGCCTTCGGGGCTTTGGATACCCAGGAATACCTGGATCATGCGGAAAATCTGGCGGTAGTGGACTTCAACACCCTGGCCAACGTTGAACCCGCGGTGCTGAACGTGCTCTATCTGCCGGTGGGCGCGGACCTGGAATTCAAATCGGATCAGAGCGGGAAATATTTCGTGGACACCAGGACCGGAAAGGAGATACGGGAGCCGGTGAAGCATCCGGGCCAGGCCGCGTTTGAGAAGAATCTGAAATTTTTGAACCAGACCAGTTATCCCGCGGAATTTTTCAGGGGATTATTTGAGAAGGATGATCTGCTGGAGCCATTTGTGATCGGCGAGGCGGACTTCCCCAGCGGTGAAATCGTGCTGGCGGACCCGCTGGTATATCTGGGCGACCGGAAATATTCTACCTTCCTGAACCGGACCATACCAGCGGGCGCTTACCCGGTGGAGCTGAGTATCTGCCGCTCGCCCATCGTGGGACTGCGGGTCGCAGCGGCAAAATTAAAGATCAGCAGCCGGCCCGTCAAAGGGTATGAGTTGGCTATGCCCAGGGGATACACCGTGGAACAGCTGAATCAGCCGGGTGTTTTCAGCTTTTTCGGAGTGGATGCCGGGATGGCCTGCTTCTGCGACGCCGCGGTGGCGGATGAATACGCCCGTTTCCTTGAAAAATGGTCCGGTGAGAACCCCGGCAAGAACCGGTACGACGATTATTTTGCCCAGGAGTTCCGCCGCAGCTACGAAGCGCATCCCCAGGTCCAGAGGGAGGGCGGAGATTTTGTGGTCTGGAAATTGCCGGAGAGCGGGCACCGAATCGCTATGTTTGCCAGCGGAATGGGCGACGGAATCTACAGCGGCTACTGGGCGCTGGATGCGGAGGGGGAGCCGGTGGAGCTGATTGTCCCGTTTATGAATCCACCGTATTTCCGGGGATGATGTTTGAAGGAAACATGAACCGTTTGTAAGAGGAACGCAACAGGGAGAGATGCCGTCATCTCTCCCTGCATCTATTATAAGCCTTATTTTCCCGGATTTCCAGACTTTAAATGTGAAAATTTCTGTAGTAAACTCTAAATTCACGGAAAGGAGATGGGGATATGGCGTATATGGGATATGAGGCGGCGGACCTGCTTTCTCTGGTACAGGAGTTGACGGAGCGCTATACCAGTAAGGCGAGCACCTCCGTGCCCTGGGAGACGGCGCAGCAGCTGATGGAAGCGGTGCTCTACTGCATCGGCGAGACGCAGGAGACCGGAAGCGGGCCGGGACAGAACCGGGAATTGTCGGGCGGTGAAATGCTGACGGCGCGGGAGGCCTACGACCTGGGATGCCGCCTGGTGATCCGCAGGACGGAGGAGGCCCGGAAGCTTTACAACAAGTGGATCGTATCCTTTAACGGATATGGGTGCAGTGTTTACCGCACAACAGTGACGCGGAACATCCCGGGATTCTTCAAATGGTACGACCCGCGTTTTAATCCGCAGCAGGATTTTACAGGGCTGGACTATCCGGTTCCCGGGGATCTTGGGAAACGGCCGGGGATCGACCGGGTGGACCGCTATCTGGCCTGTATCTGGGCGGAGCAGCGTTTTCTGGGGAGCCTGTCCCCGGACTACGTCGGAGCGGTATTGACGGCCCGGGGCCAGGGCTGGCGGGACCTGCCGGTCAATCTCGGTGAGATTGTGCTGCGAAAGATCCTGGTCCATCTGCTGCTGGGAATCTCGCCGGAGGAGACAGCGCTGGAGCCGGACAAGTATGAAATGCTGGCCGCGGCGGTGGGAGCTGTCTCCGGGGAGCGTTTGGCGGAGAGACTGCGGGGGCTGTCGCGGCGCCTTGCCGCCCGGTATTTTCCGGGAGACGAGGCGCTGGCGGCTTACCTGGACTGCTATATTCCCGGGATTGCGGCGGAACTGGCAAACGGGGCGGCGCACGGCTGCCTTCAGCGGATTGTTTAAGGGAGAACGGTATGGAGAATATGTTTGAACTGCTTTTGGCAGAGCAGCGGAAGGCGGATTTACAGAGGATTCTGAGATGCAATGAAAAGACGGGGCAATACGGCCTCGTATTGACCGAAAAGGACGCCCGGGAGCTGATGGCCTGCCGGGAGGATTCTCTGAAGGAGAGCAGGAGAGTCGAGTTCGGGGAGAGTATTCTGCCCGCTGTGATTGAGGCTTTCTGCGATTCGGCTTACATCCATCAGGACCAGTATGTGGAGGTACTCGGCCAGCTGCAGGAACTATTTTACATGTATAAAAATGAATCTCAGGACAAGCTGACGGACGCAGAGCTGCTGGACTTCATGCGGAGGCAGTTTGAGAACATCTGCTTCGGGGACCTGGACTACCTGAGCGGCACCTGCCTGGAACGCTTCGCCCGGGCCGTGCGCTCCGGCTGGCAGTGTGGCATGCAGCGGGGCCGCCGCGACGAATATTCTCTGGGGGAAGCGGATAACGATTATGGGGAGCTGGACGAGGAGACGCGGTGGGAGTATGAGGTTTATCGGGTGAAGTTGGAGGACGTGGAGTAGAAGTGGGGCCGAGGGGGAGACAGATGATGTAAAGGAAACTTGACAAGATGGAGTTTTTGCTCTATACTGAATGTAAAGGAACCTTTACAAAATGAAAGGAGGAAGCGCTTGAAAAACAGAGTGGAACAGCTGCGCAAGGAGATGGGCCTGAGCCAGGAGGAGTTCGCCCGGGCGCTGCGGGTATCGCGGCAGACCGTCAGCTCCATCGAGAATGGGAAATATAACCCGTCGCTGGAGCTGGCCTTCCAGATCGCCGACTTTTTTCAGAAAACCATTGAGGAATTGTTTTTGTGGAAGGAGAATGATCAATGAAAAGGAGTTATCTGTGGACAGGAGTTGCGTATTTTGTGGCAGGATTACTGCTGGCCGTAGCGTCCGCGGCTGCATCCGGGAAGCTGCAGAGTCTGTTGGCCGGTTTCGCGGGCGGCGGGATTTTCGGCGGTCTGGCGACCATGGGACGATACTATTACTGGACCCGGCCCGGCCGTGTGAAGCGTTACCAGGAGAAGCAGGAGGAGGAAGAAATCTGCCTGAAGGATGAGCGCAATGAGATGCTGCGGGACAAAGCGGGGCGTTACGCGTATATTCTGTCCCTGCTGGTACTGGCTGTATCCACCGTTGTGTTTTCCGTTCTGCACGCACTGGAGATCGGTCATTTCTATGGGTTGATTATGTATCAGAGCGCGCTTCTGGTGTTCCTTTATGTGGCGGGAATCTGGATTTACCGGTGGTTGAAAGCGCGCAACTGAGCGGGGATCGCAGGGATAATTGTTCCTGTGTGGGAAAATGCCCTGGGCCAAAATACCTCGGGTACAAGATGCTCCCCGGAGCAGGATGTTCGCCTGGCCCAAACGCACCACGTACAAAATCTCTGCCCTGCGCCAGGTAAACCGGCGGTAGACAAAACCGCCCGCCAGGTTGATTTCCCCTCCCTTGTATTCCGGGCGGCGGTAGCTTACACTTAATGCAGGAGGTGGAAACATGAACATTGGCGCGACGATTGTGAATTTGCGGAGAGAGAAGGGCGTCACCCAGGAGCAGCTGGCCAGAGCCGTGGGCGTCTCAAAACCGGCGGTGAGCAAGTGGGAGACCGGGCAGAGCTGCCCGGATATCCAGCTCCTGGCGCCCATTGCCCGGTATTTTGGCGTGACCATCGACGCCCTGCTGTCCTTCACCCGGGCGCTGCCACGGGAGGAGGCGGACCGGCTGGTGAAAGAGATTCCCGGTATATTCGAGCGGGACGGTTTTCGGGCGGGGATGGAGCGCTGTGCGGCCCTGGTGCGGGAGTACCCGGACAGCCAGTACCTGAAGCTGAAGGTAGCCGGGTTCTACACCACCTGCGTCCTGCATTTCCGGGAGGAGGATCGGACGGAGGAGAATCTTGCACGTTTCCGGGAGTACGCCCTGGAGCTGCTGGAGGAAATTTTGTCCGGGGGCGAAAGCAGATATTGGGTGCAGGCCAAGGGGATTGCGGCCTGCTGTTATATGCAGAGCGGGGACTACGACCGCGCAGAAGCTTATCTGCGGGAGCTCCCCGTCCCGGAGATCGACCCGGACAGCCTGCTTCCCGCACTCTGTCTCTACCGCGGGGACTGGGAACAGGCCGCGGCCGTCAGCCGCAGGGTGATCAGGCGCTACGGCAATATGGCGCTGCAGGGAATGGTCACGCTTCTGCGGTCTGCCTGGGAGCTGGAGGAGTGGGACACGGTGCGCTGCGCCTCAGAAGCCAGCGGAACGCTGGAGGAAATGCTGGGCTTCAGGACCGGAACCGGATGGCATTACAAGCTTCTGCTGGCTATGAGGGAGAAGGATAAACAGGCGGCGGGAGAGTGTTTTGAGCGGTATGTGGAGACGCTGGTGGCCGGAATCTGCGGTGAGGCGGAGGGCTATGGACGGGCGGACGGCCACGGGCATGCAGATGTTCACGGGGAGGCGGATGACCACGGACAGGTGGACAGCCACGGACCTGCGGACGTTCATGGGGAGGCGGACGGCCACGGGCCTGCGGACGTTCACGAACAGACGGATGTCCAGAAGGACGATTCGCCCTACGACCGGTCAATACGTCTGGCTGGGCCGGGAAATACCATTGACCGCAAGGACAGCATTCTGATTCTGGAACAATACCGCCTTTCCTTCGGTACGGAGGAACCTTACCGGACTCTGGCGGGCACCGGGGCCTATGAGCGCGGCATGGAGAAGCTGAGAAACGCTATTCTCAGACAAAAGGAGGGCGGAAATGGAGCGTGAGCGGATGGTCTGTCTGACTTTGGCCGCACTGTGTGCGGTTTACGGAACTTACCAGATGATTCTGCTGCTGCGGCACCGCAGCCATACCGCGGATGTGCAGGCGGTGGTGATGAGCGTTTCCAGCGCCCTGCCGGAGCGCGTGAAGCGGAACAATTCCAAGTGGGCTCAGGTATCCTATCAGGTCGATGGAATTACCTACCGCCCCCTGGAGCGTGTGCAGGTGCCCATGGCCGCTGTGGTGGGAAGCCATGTCACGGTGCATTACCGGCTGGATGATCCAGGCCGCATTGCAGTGTTTTCCAGGACCAGGCTGGCGGCCTCCGCTATATTGGCGGTTGTACTACTGATTCTAGGCGCAATATAAGACCATACAATAAAACAGCAAATCAAAATGACAGGGGGTACACGTCTTGACTGAGAACGGCATTCCATTTCCATACAGAAATAAAGCCGAATAGCAGGACGGCCCCCATGGAGGTACAGAATGGGTGAATTATCAAAGCAGCCGAATATCGGCGCGGTGGTGGAGGAGCAGTTGAACCAGGTGGGAATCACCACGCTGGAGGAATTGAAGGAGGCGGGAAGCCGTCAGGCATGGCTGCGCATTCTGGCGATTGACAGCTCGGCCTGCATCCACCGGCTCTACTCGCTGGAAGGCGCAATACGGGGAATCAAAAAATCCCAGCTCCCCCAGGACGTGAAGGACGATCTGAAGGAATTCTACACCCATGTGAAGGGAAAGCCGGGCAAACAAGCGAAATAATCCCTATGTCAGGAAAACGCGCGAAAGTGCCTCATTTCATTGGTGGAGTTCCTCCGCTATATGCGCTACAATCGGGATATATAACGAATCGAGGAGGAACCGGCTATGAGTTTAGGCAATCACTTATTCAACGCGAGAAAAAACAAAGGACTGTCCCAGGAAGCGGTTGCTGAGAAACTGGGCGTCAGCAGACAGACCATCTCAAAATGGGAGACCGACGAGACCCTGCCCGATATCCGGCAGTCGAAGCGGCTTGCGCTGCTGTACGGTTTATCCCTGGACGAACTGATCGAATTTGACCTGGACATCAGGGAAATACAGGGCGTCATCGACAGGACCAGTGAAACGGTGTCCGAAAAAATAGACTGGACAAAGGCGTGGAGCAAAAAATATCCCGTGCTGGCCCGGTACCAGAGCGAGGTGGATATCCCCTATTACGCGGCGGGTCTGTGGAAACTGCTGATCGATTTGGAAAAGAAATACGGCTATAACGACCTGGACGCCTTCCTTGTGCTGAAGGATATCCTGGCCGTGGTCTGGAAGAGCAGAAAAACACAACAGAAATAAATACCAGTTGACAAATCCTTGGGATGCCTGCTATAGTAAAGAAAATATTTAAGATTGGGAGATGTCTTTTTGTTAATTGTATCTGAGATGGAACGCAGCTAACTGAATGCGCAGGGTAAGAAAAGGTCCGCCGCGGCGGATGTGTTTTTTTAGTACCCTGAATCCGGAACAGATTTCTGACAGCGGACATGGAATGCCCATGCGCGTATCTGTTTTTGGATACCGCATGGGCTTTTTGCGTTCCATCCTTTTTCGTATCCGAATATAGATAATAGCCAGATGAAAAGGAAGGAAACAGATACAATGAACACTACATTTGACACACTTGGATTTACTGAAATAAAAGACATGCTGGCCCAGCGCGCCATTTCCCCGCAGGCGAGGGAAATACTTTTGGCGCTGCGTCCCTTTTACTCTGAGTCGGAACTGCGCCGGAATATGCGGGAGACCACCCAGGCGCGGCAGATGCTGGACCTGGTGGGACAGCCGCCCTCCCCGGTTATGGAACGGACGGAGCAGTGCCTGGAGAAGGCGGTTCGGGGTGAGATGCTTCTGCCCGAGGAGGTGGAGGGCATCGGCATGTTCCTCACGGCGGTCAGCCGGATGCGCTCCTACCTGGAGCGGGGAAAAACGTCGGGAATCGCCCTGGCCTACTACACGGAAAACCTGCATCCCCTGGAAGCGCTGAGGGAGGAGATCGGGCGGACCGTCCGCGGCGGGCAGGTTGACAGCTTTGCCACGCCCTGCCTGTCCCGCCTCAGAAGGGAGCTGGAGGCCTTGGAGGAGAAGATCAAGGAGAAGGCCGAAGGGCTTCTGCGGGTGAAAAAGAGCTATATGGCCGAGTCCTTTGTGGTGCAGCGCAACGGCAGAATCTGCCTGCCCGTCAAAAAAGAGTACAAATCCAGGGTGGAGGGCAGCGTGATCGACCGCTCCTCCTCCGGGGCCACGCTGTTTATCGAACCCGCCGCCCTGTCCCGGCTGCGGGAAAAGCTGGAAGTGCTGCGCATCGAGGAGGACTGCGAGGTGCGGCGCATCCTTTACCAGCTGACCGACGAGATCGCGGGATACGAGGAAGTGATGCGGGATAATCTGCGCATGCTGGTCAAGCTGGACGTGATCTTTGCCCGGGGCAAGCTCAGCTCCGACCTGGGGGCGGTGGAACCGGAGATCAACACGGATGGGCGCATAGAGCTTGCCGGGGCGCGCCATCCCATGATTCCGGCTGACACTAACGTCCCGCTGGATTTCCGGCTGGGCGGCGAGGCCCGGGGAATCGTGATCACCGGGCCCAACACGGGCGGAAAGACTGTGGCCATCAAGACCGTGGGACTGTTCGCATTGATGGCAGGCAGCGGCCTGCACGTCCCCTGCGAGCGCGCCGATATCTGCATGGCCAACCAAGTGCTCTGCGACATCGGCGACGGCCAGAATATCGCGGATAACCTCTCCACATTTTCGGCTCATATCCAAAATGTGCTTGATATCCTAAAACGGGTAACACGGGAGAGCATCGTGATCCTGGACGAGCTGGGCTCCGGCACGGACCCGGCGGAGGGCATGGGCATTGCCGTGGCCATTTTAGAACAGCTGCGGGAGAGCGGCTGCCTGTTTCTGGCGACCACCCATTATCCCGAGGTGAAAACCTACGCCGCCGGGCACGAGGAGATTCTGAACGCGCGGATGGCATTTGACCGGGAGAATTTAAAGCCGCTCTACCGGCTGGAGATCGGAAAGGCAGGGGAGAGCTGCGCCCTCTACATCGCCAAGCGCCTGGGCATGCCGGATGACATGCTGGAGATGGCGGCCCGAAGGGCCTACGGCGGCATTTCCCGGGAACTGAAAACGGAGCTGCGGCTGGAAGAAGGCCAAAAAGTCCGCCTGCCCAAGCTGCCCTCACCTACCCTGGAGAAGATGCAGAACCGAAAAGCATTGCAAAACCGTTACAGTTCCTTCAATCGCGGGGACTCGGTGACGGTATACCCGGAGCAGGTGATCGGCATCGTGGTGAAGCCCGAGGACGATATGGGAAATGTGCTGGTGCAGGTGAAGAAGGAAAAGCGGCTGATCAACCACCGCCGCCTGAAGCTGAAGGTGGCGGCCTCCCAGCTGTACCCGGAGGACTACGATTTTTCCATCATTTTCGACTCGGTGGAGAACCGGAAAGCCCGTCATCAGATGGGCAAACACCATGTGGAGGGACTGGTGATAAACGCCGGGGCGGACGGGGAATGATAGTTTCCGCCGCCGCGGCGCATACTAAGGGAATCAAGTGACAGAGAGGAACACGCCGATGAAGTTTGATTCCGTTTACTACGAGCCGGACAGCCTGAAATACCCCCTGGGAATCCACCTGCGGGAAATGTTTCAGGACCTGCCCTGGATTCCCATCGAAAACCACAATTCCATCAAGGAAATGCAGGAGAAGCCCAACTCCGAGTTCGGGCGGATGAAGCGTTTCCTGATCGTGGGGACCAGGAAAACCCACAAATACGTGGAGAACCACAAAGTGTCGGACTACCTGGTCCCCTACACCTCCTCAGGATGTACGGCCATGTGCCTGTACTGCTACCTGGTCTGCAACTACAATAAATGCGCCTACCTGAGGCTTTTTGTGAACCGGGAGGACATGCTGGACCGGCTGATCAAACGCTCGTTCAAGAGCGAGCGCCCCCTGTGCTTTGAGATCGGCAGTAACAGCGACCTGATCCTGGAAAATACCATAACGGGGAATCTTTTGTACACTATCCCCAGGTTCGCAGAGGAAGGCCGGGGGAAGCTCACATTTCCTTCGAAATTCCACATGGTGGACCCGCTTCTTACCCTGGACCACCGGGGAAAGGTGATTTTCCGCATGAGCGTGAATCCTCAAGAGGTGATCAGCCGGATTGAGCTCGGCACCTCCCCGTTAAAAAAGCGGATCGAGGCCGTGAACCGGATGTGCGAGGCCGGATACCCCTGCGGCCTGCTGATCGCCCCGGTGATCCTGGTGGAGAACTGGCGGGAGCTTTACACCGGCCTTCTGGAGGAACTGAGACAGGGACTTTCAGAGAAAATGAAGGGCCAGATGTTTTTAGAGATTATTCTCATGACCTACAGCTACGTGCACCGTGCCATCAACGGGGAAGCGTTTCCCAATGCGCCGGACCTCTACGACCCGGAGCGCATGACCGGCCGCGGCCGGGGCCGGTACTGCTACCGGCAGGAGAGCAGGGAGGAGTGTGAGGCATTTCTGCGCGGGGAGATCGGGCGGATTTTGGGGGATGTGCCGATTTTGTATATCAGTTGAGGGAACAGGACTGATATAGAGGTTCCAGGCGGCTGCCGGCTATCACCGGCTGCCGCTGTTTTGTTGAGTGCAATGCGACGCTGGCACAGCCTTTGGGCGGTTGTTGGGAGAATTGATCTGCCTGGTTCTGGGATCGCGGTGGAAACATGGCGGGAGACGGTGCGCGGGAAACGTTGCAGAGGTGCGTAAAACAGCGCCCCGCCCCCCGCCAACACTCCCGGTTGGCGTTTCTGTAAAAGTGTGGTATAGTATTGTTATTCTTTTGGAACGCTGTTGACAGCACACATTTTACAGAACGGTTTAAGGAGGCAACAATGAAACCATACAAGCGCATTTTCACCATTGTGATTGATTCCATGGGCATCGGAGACGGGCCGGACGCGGAGCGGTTCGACGATCTGGGGTCCGACACCCTGGGACATATCGACGACCATATGCCGGAGTTTGACATCCCCAATATGGCGAAGCTGGGTATCGCCAGGCTTCACCCGCTCAAACACGTGAAGTCCCCGGAGCGTATTCTGGGCTACCAGCTGCGGCTGGCGGAGACCAGCGTGGGCAAGGACACCATGACCGGGCACTGGGAAATGATGGGGCTCAATATCACCAAGCCCTTTAAAACATATACGGACACCGGGTTCCCCAAAGAGCTTCTGGATGAGCTGAGCCGCCGCACCGGCCACAAGATCGTGGGCAATAAATCCGCCAGCGGCACGGAGATTCTGGATGAGCTGGGGGAGCACGAGATCGCCACCGGGGATATGATCGTCTACACTTCCGCGGACTCGGTGCTTCAGATTTGCGGAAATGAGGAGACGTTCGGCCTGGATGAGCTTTACCGCTGCTGCGAGATCGCAAGGGAGCTGACGCTGCGGGACGAGTGGAAGGTGGGCCGGGTCATTGCAAGGCCTTATGTCGGACGCAAAAAAGGCGAGTTCAAGCGCACCTCCAACCGCCACGACTACGCCTTAAAGCCAACCGGCCCCACCGCTCTGGACGCCCTGAAGGCGGGCGGCTTTGACGTGATCAGCGTGGGTAAGATCAAGGATATTTTCGACGGCGAGGGGATTACCGAGGCATATAAATCCAAGAGCAGCGTCCACGGGATGGAGCAGACCATCGAACTGGCGGAGAAGGATTTCCATGGGCTGTGCTTTACAAATCTGGTGGATTTTGACGCCCTGTGGGGCCACCGGAGAAATCCTGAAGGGTACGGGGAAGAGCTGGAGCGCTTTGACAAGAACCTGGGCGTACTGCTGGGCAAGCTGCGGGAGGACGATCTGCTTCTGATCACCGCGGACCACGGCAACGACCCCACCTACAAGGGCACGGACCACACCCGGGAAATGGTGCCGCTTCTGGCTTATTCCCCGTCCATGGAGGGCTCCGCGGTTCTGGAGGACGCCCCTACCTTCGGCGTGATCGGAGCCACCATCGCCGACAACTTTGGCGTGGAAATGCCGGAGGGAACCATCGGCAGCTCGATTCTGGAACAGCTGAAATAGGTCGTCGCAGAAGGCCGGAGAACTGTCAAATCTTAATAAAAATGCCACTTTTTTTCCAAAGCAGGTATGGTATAATAAGGAAACATAGCTCTTATCATCGACCTGGCGGTCAATGACAAAGTATAATAAGGAAACAATACCGAGAGAAGGAGGAAAAGGATGGAAGAAAATGGAAACAACAGCAAGGGCGGCCTGTTTCTGCAATATCGTCCGGTGTTGATCGCGCTGATTGCGGGTATCTGCGCAATCATCTGTGTGAGTATTTTCACCGGAAACATTATCCAGTACAAGAAGAACGCGGGGGGCACGGGGATCACGGCCACCGGGTCGGCCAGCGTGGATTTTGAGTCCGACCTTGTGGTGTGGCGGGGAAGCTTCTCTGTGCAGGGGGATACACCCAGGATAGCTTACAGCAGTATCAAAAAGGACGGGGAGATCGTAAAGTCCTACCTCAGGGACAACGGCGTGACCGACGATGAGATGGTATTGAGCTCCGTCAGCATTTCCCCCACCTATACGTCCCAGTATGATGAGGAGGGGAGGTATCTGGGCGATATTCAGTCCGGATATGAGCTGACCCAGAGCATGACGGTGACCAGCCAGGATATTGACAAGGTGGAGCTGATCTCTCGGGACATTTCCAATCTGATCGAGTCCGGCGTGGAGCTTCAGTCCAACCTGCCGGAATATTACTACACTAAGCTGGATGAGCTGAAACTGGACCTGATCACCAAGGCTACCGCCAATGCCAAGGAGCGCATCGACCTGGTGGCTTCGGGCTGCGGCGCGCAGACGGATCAGCTTCTGACCGCCAGCCTGGGCGTGTTCCAGATCACGGCCACCAATTCCGGCACCGAGTCTTACAGCTACGGCGGTTCATTCAACACAAGTTCCAGGTTTAAGACGGCCAACATTACCGTGCGGCTGAATTATTCCGTGAAGTAAATGATAAAATTGGAGGATTAAAGGAATGGCAGACAAGAGCGCAGCAGAGTTATTTGACATGAAGGTGGCCCACGTGGGGCTTAACGCAGCAAACGACGGCGAGGCGGCCGGAGTGGCCGGCGATTTCCTGAAGCTGATGGGACTTCCCATCCGCGAGACCCCACTGTCCTATTTTAACGGCGACCTGGTGGAGATTATGAAGGAGAACGGCCGTGGAACCCACGGACACATCGGTTTTTCCGTGAACGACGTGGAGGCGGCCATCCGTTACTTCGAGGAGCGGGGCTTTAAGTCCATCCAGGAGACGAAAAAGTTCGATGAGAACGGCAAGTGCTTCTTCACCTACTTTGAGGGGGAGATCGGCGGCTTCGCGATTCACATTGTACAGCAGTAGCGGAAACTGAGAATCTCGTGCCATTCTGGTTCCGGGAGGAGTGCGGAGATTTGCCCCGCGGGCTTTCGGGCATTGCCTGAAAACAGGGGACGGTACAGCCGGTGTCTAAGCTCAACTACCAAAATTCCCTTAGAAACACGCGGCTGCCGGGATGGCATTTATAAAAACTCCATGGGATGCATTGCACATTCCATGGAGTTTTTTTGATGCGATGGAGCGGGGATTTTAAGCTTCACCGTCTTTTCTTCTTTTTCTTCCCTTTCCCCTTCCCATCCCGCTTCTCCTCCGTTTTCTCCTTCACCCGGTCCAGCCGGATGTCCTCCAGGTAGGCCAGAAGCTGAGGGTCCACGTTGTCGAAGAGGCGGTTCTTTTTGGAAGGGATCTGTTTTAAGTGGCGGAGATTGATCTCGTCGTTGGTCTCTTTGATCTCCTTTTGCAGGTCCCGTGCCGACAGGCGCAGAGCGCCTTTTCCCAGGATGATCACCTGCTCCAGCTTGTCCGAGGTGGCCACGGCCACCTGGTAGCGCCGGCCGATCTGCTGGGTCACCTTCTCGATGTACTGGTCCGCGGTTTCCGCTTCCTTGGTAAAGATCACGTGGATGTTGTGGTAGCGGATGACCTCGCCGGGATTGCCCTTGACCTTGTAGCCGTCGAACACCAGGATCACCTGGCATTTCTTGTAGCCCTGGTAATTGCAGAGGATGTCCTGAAGTTTGGTCCTGGCCCCGTCCAGGTTGACGTCGGCCAGCTCCTTTAACTCGGGCCAGGCAAATATAATGTTGTAGCCGTCCACCAACAGGTATTCGCAGGTCATGGCGCGCACACCGTCCATTTCATAGATTTTCAGTAACAGTTCAGACGGCGGGAAAATTGGCGCGGGAAGCCGCGTCAAGCTCGCTTGTAAGCGGATTTTCGTGTCAATTTTCACATCGGATGGACATCCGATGCTTCTTGGCCGATCTTTTTCGGTCAAGAAGATGAGCCGTCTGAACTGTTACGATTTTCAGTCCAAAACTTTTATTTTTTCCAGGTAGATCTTGCGGAACAGGATGGTGCTTAGGATCACGGAGGTGATCTCCGCGATGGGGATGGAGTACCAGACCGCGTGGAGGCCGAACTCCCGGGCGAAAAAGTAGGCCAGGGGCAGGATGCAGACCAACTGTCTGGCAATGGACACGATCAGGCTGTAGACGCCGTTTCCAAGGGCCTGGAACACGGAGCCGACGATGATGCAGTACCCGGCAAACAGGAAGCTGAGGCTGATGATCCGCAGGGCGGGCACGCCGATGGCCAGCATGTTCTCGTCCGCCTGGAACATCATGAGCAGGTCCCGGGTGAACAGCTGGAACACCACCAGGCCGATGAGCATGATGCCCACCGCGATATAGATGCTCATGCGCACCGTTGCCATGATACGCTTTTTGCTTCTCGCGCCGTAGTTGTAGGCCACAATGGGGATCATGCCGTTGTTCAGACCGAAGATGGGCATGAAGATAAAGCTCTGGAGCTTGAAGTACACGCCGAACACCGCAACCGCCGTCTCGGAGAAGGCGATGAGAATCTTGTTCATGCCGAAGGTCATCACCGAGCCGATGGACTGCATGATGATGGAGGGCACGCCCACGGCGTAGATCAGGCGGATGGTGCGTCCGTTGGGCGTAAAGCCTTTGAAACGGATGGTGACGTCGTGGTTCTTGGTAGCGTTGAACATCAGCGCCAAAAGCATGGCTACGATCTGTCCGAACACGGTGGCCGCGGCCGCGCCCTGGATGCCCATCCTGGGGAAGCCAATCAGGCCGAAGATCAGGATGGGGTCCAGAATGATGTTGATGATGGCGCCGGTGCCCTGGGTGATCATGCTGTAGATGGTCCGCCCGGTGGACTGTAAAATGCGCTCGAACATCATTTCCCCGAAGATGCCCATGCTGAAAATACAGCAGATTTGCAGATACTGGGTGCCCAGGCGGATGATCTCCTGGTTGTCCGTCTGGCTCTCAAAGAAGAGGCGGGAGCCGAACAGGCCGAACAGGGCGAAGGCCACGAAGCCCAGGAAGGCCAAAAATACGCCGTTGGCGGCCGCTGAGTCGGCATTTTTCTGGTTGTGCTCGCCCAGCGAGCGGGAGAGCAGGGCGTTGACGCCCACGCAGGTTCCGGCGGACACGGCGATGATCAGGTTCTGAACGGGGAACGCCATGGACACGGCGGTCAGGGCGCTCTGGCTGATCATGGATACGAAGATGCTGTCCACAATGTTGTACATGGCCTGGACCAGCATGGAGATGACCATGGGTAAAGACATTGTGACGAGCAGGCGGTTGACGGGCATGGTGCCCATTTTGTTTTCTTGTGTCATAGATATAATACTCCTTTTTCCTTTGAACGGCGAATCGATTGCAGTCGCCCAATGCACGAGGACTATTGTACAAGTATATCATAGGAAAGTCAAGAAAAGTCAGAGCGTCAGGGAGCGGGCGATGCGCTTTTTGTACTCGCCGGGGGGAATTCCCTCCTTTTCCTTGAAAACGCGGCTGAAATAGTGGACGGACTTAAAGCCCGTGGACTCGGCGATCCGGGTGACGGAATCCCGGGAAAAGCACAACAGCTCCCGGGCCCTGGCCAGACGGCGGTTCCCGATGTACTCGATGGTGGACTGGTTGAAGGTCTTTTTGAACAGGCTGTTCAGCTGGCGCGCGTTCACCCGGCAGGCTTCGCAGAGGATGTCCGAGGATAAGTCCTCCCCCAGATGGCGGTCGATGTAGGCGCAGGCCTCCGCCAAAGGCCCCTCGGGACGCCGGGCGATCCGGGGGCCGCGGGAGAAGCCCCGGCCTGTGCGGTACGAGGCCGCGGCCAGGGGGATCAACAGCTGTTCCAGGTAAAGGGAACAGAGAGCTTCGTACAGGGGCCGCTTTAAGATGCACTCGTGGAGAATCTCCATCACCAGGCTGCGATGCTCCGGGGAGGCGGGCAGCAGTCTGGGAAGGCGGGCGATCTCCGCGCCCATGCGGGGGGAAGGGCAGGTGAAGGGCAGGTGCAGGATAGTCAGGGTGGAGCGGCTGCCCGGACTGGGCACGGCCACCTCCAGGGAGGGGAACAGGAATAAACTGTCCCGGGAGCAGGTGTGGCTGCTGCTGTCCACGATCAGCACGCCGCTCCCATCGAACACGTAGAATAAGTGAAAGTTCTGCCCCCCGGCCAGCGGCAGGAGCGGCTTGTCCAGAAAATCATAGCCGGTCAGGCGGATGTCCTGTATCATGAGCGCTCCTTTCCGTAGTTGTCCTGCATAATGTTCTTGGCATAGTTGACGCCGCCCTCAATGTGGGCGTTCATCAGGCCCGCCGCGCTGACGCTGTCGTGCTTGGCGATGGCCTCGTAGATCTTGCGGTGGAAGATCACCGAGTGCTCCAGGGCGTTTAAGGGCGTGATGCCCATGCTGATGGAACCCTCCACCAGGTCGCTGAGCAGTTCCTGGATGGTGATCAGAATCTGATTGTGGGTGCACTTGGCCACTGCGTAGTGAAACTGCAGGTCCAGCTCATTGTACTGGCGCAGCTTGCCGGTGCGGGCGGCCTCAGGCATCTTGGACAGGGGCAGCTTCACCTGGGCTAAGTCCTCTGCGGTGGCGTTTAAGGCGGCCAGCTCCGCGGATTTGCACTCGATGATCTGGCGGATCTCGAAAATGTCCTTCAGGCTGTTGTTGTCCATGCTCAGCATGGGGAGCAAAGTTTTGATGTAGGCCGCGGGCGTGATCTCCCGCACAAAGGTGCCGGCCCCCTGGCGGACCTCCACGATGCCCATGACGTCCAGCTTGTGCATGGCTTCCCGGACGGTGATGCGGCTGACGCCGAATTCCGCCGCCAGCTCGGACTCCACCGGAAGCTTCTCGCCTGGGCGGTACTGCCTGGCTGTGATCATGGCGCGCAGCTGGTCCGCCACCTGGTCGGACAGTTTGATTCTCTGTACCGGCATAACTGAATCCCTCCTTCCACGGATCATCAAAATCATATGATGATTATATCATATGGAGGTATATTTTTCAAATATTACATAAAATATGGCGGAAAAACGGGAAAATCTATACAGTTTACAAGAAGTTCGTTTAAAACTTGTAAAAAATCGTGTCAAAAAATGTAAATACAATTTCGGGGAAAACCGATATAATAAAGACACTAAATTTGATGGGAGGAAGTAACCTATGAGAAAACTGAGGAAGTCTGTTTCTGTGATCCTTTCCGTAGCGATGCTGGCCGCTCTGGGCGGTTGTTCTTCCGGAACTTCGGCTCCGGCCGACACGGCGGCGCCCACCACCGGCGCAACGGCGGGAGGCGAGAGTACGGCGGAAGGCGGGAGCGCGGCCCAGACCGAGGCGCAAAAGGCGGGCGAGGGCACGGTCATCACCTACGTCACCCTGGGCGACACCGGTATGGAGCTGTTAAAGGAGGCTGCGGTAGAATTCAAAAATGAGACCGGCATCGAGGTGAAGCTGGAGAGCTGGGCCTACAGCGACGCGTATCAGAAGATTTTAACCCTGGCCGAGGGCGGCAACATGCCGGACGCTATGTACGGCTTCTCATCCTGGACCCAGCAGTTCAAGGAGGCCGGGTACACGGTGGCCATCGACAGCCTGATCAGCAAGGAGCTTTACGACGACTTCTCACCCGCTGCCCTGGACGTGTGCAAGGTGGGCGGAGAGCTCTGGGCCATGCCGTCCTACATGTCCATCCGCGGCATGCTGTTCAATAAGAACCGCATGGCGGACGCGGGAATCGAGAAGCTTCCCACCACCTGGGAGGAATTTCTGGCGGACGGGGAGAAGCTGACCGATCCCGCCTCCGGAAAATACGCCTACGCCATGGTGGCGGGCCATCCCAAGAACACTCTGGACTGCTTCCTGCCCATTCTCTGGGCATACGATGCGGACGTGATGAACGCGGACGGCACGGCCAACGGCTTTAACAATGAGAACGGCGTGGCCGCCTTACAGATGTATGTGGATCTGGCCAAATACGCGGTGCCGGACTACGGACAGGCCGATATCAACAGCACCCAGAACAACTTTACCACCCAGATCGCGGCGGCTTATTTCCACAACGCCCAGGGTCTGGCGGCGCTTAAGGAAGCGGGGGAGGACTACAGCTGGGCCGAGATCACGGAGCCCCTGGCAGGGCCTAACGGTTCCCGGTATTCCCTGGGCGTCATGGACGTGGACCTGGTGTTCAACACCGGCAACCAGGAAGCGGCTGCCAAATGGCTGGAATTCTGGCACACCGCCAAGTACCAGGGCCAGGTGATCAACCAGGCCGGATTTGTTCCCAACCAGCAGAGCTACTTCAAGGAGATTCCGGAGTTTACCGACCCCAGCAACGTGATGGTGGCTCCCTTTGCGGCAATGGAGCCCATGGCGAAATTCAAACCTTCCATCATCTGTTGGGAGGAAGTGCAGAAGGCCATGGCGGACGCTGTTACAAAGGCGGTTATGGGCGAGATCAGCGCGTCGGAGGCCATGGAACTGGCAGGCAAGCAGGTGGACGAATTACTGGCAAAACAATGACAACGAATCAGCGGGCGGAATCCTTTCCCGCCCGCTTTTTTAGATGAGGGGGACCGGCAATGAATGGTTTATCGAAAAAAGAAAAGCGCGATAAAGCGGTTAATTTATGTTACGTTCTTCCCATGCTTGCGATATTTCTCGTGTTTATTTTATACCCGATCACACAGGTTTTTTACATGTCCTTTTTTGAGCGGAGGGTGAACGGAGATATGATCTTCGTGGGCCTGCAGAATTTTGCAGACCTGTTCGCCAACCCGGATACGCCGCGCATGTTTAAGAACACCTTTGTGTGGGTGTTCGTGGGCGTGGCGTTCAAATTGATCCTGGGGCTTCTCATGGCCCTGATTCTGTACAAAAAATTTTTGGGCAAGAAAATGATGACGGCCATCATGCTGATTCCCTACGCCATGCCGGCTGCGGTGTCCTGCATGATCTGGCGTCTGATGTATAATCCCATGTTCGGGCACATCACCCAGTTTCTGATGGATACCCATATTCTGGGGCTGCCCGTGGATTTCCTGGGAAATTCCAAGACCTCGCTGATTGCGGTGATGATTGTCAACATCTGGGCGGTGGCGCCGTTTTGCGCCCTGAACATTCTGTCCACCATGTACTCCATCCCCTCCTACATCTACGAGGCGGCCCGGATCGACGGGGCTAACGCATGGCAGCAGTTCTGGTCCATCACCCTGCCTCTCATCACCTCCTCGGTGCGCACGCTGGGGCTGCTCATCGGAATCTGGGCCTTCAACACCTTTGACGTCATCTATATGATGACCCAGGGAGGACCGGCCAACTCGTCCTCCATCATGGTGAATTTTATCTACCAGAACGCGTTCCAGTTCAACAACCGGGGATACTCGGCGGCGATCAGCGTGGTCAGCTTCCTGATCCTGTCCGTGTTCGCGGTGCTCTATGTGAATTCCAAGGGGGAGGATACGCGGTATGAATAGTTACAGAGTCAAACGAAATGTAAAAAAATTCCTTTTCCTGCTGATGGTGCTTCTCATCATTGTGACCCTGATGTTCCCGGTGGCGGCCATGATCTCGGTGTCCCTAAAGAAGGCCAACGACGTGTTCACCATGCCGGTGACCTGGATTCCCAAGGTGTTCGCCTTTGAGAACTACGTGCAGGTGTTCCGGAAAATGCACATTTTAAACGGCTTCAAGGCCAGCCTGGTCATCACTGGAATGACCATCGCCCTGATTATGGTGATCGCCATCCCGGCGGCCTACGCCTTTTCCTGCCTGAATTTTTACTGCAAAAAGCAGATGTATTACCTGGTGCTGGTGAGTCAGATGTTCGCGCCGGTTATCGTCATTATCCCGCTCTATACCATGATGAACAAGATGGGACTGATCGACAGCTGGCTCAGCCTGGTGCTGATGAACACCACCTTCAACCTGGCGTTTATTGTGCTGATGTTGAAAGCCACCTTCGACGGGGTTCCCAAGGAGGTGGTGGAGGCGGCGAAAATCGACGGCTGCAGCCCGTTTATGGTGATGACAAGGATCTTTCTTCCGGTGTCCAGCACCGGGATCGCGGTGGCGGTGATCTTCGCCTTCACCCGGACCTGGAACGAGTTCCTGTTCGCCTTCACCTTTATCTCCACCACGGAGAAAAAGCCCATTATCGTCAGCCTTTACGAGATTTTAAAGAACAATCCGGCGGTGGGAATCCCCTGGCATTACGTGATGGCCGGGGCCATGTACACCACCGTTCCGCTGGTGATCCTGTTTATCTGCATCCGGAATTATATTACCGGGGATCACACCGCGGGAGCGATTAAATAAATAGGGAGGATATTTGTCATGGAAAATGTGAAGGGATGCTATTACTGCGACCAGGATGAGGGGTTTCGCAGCCTGTTGTTTAAAATCTGCGATCTGAAGGCTTCCAGCGTGTTTTTGTGCAAGGACCAGACGCTGCCGGGCCGCTGCACCATTATGTTCAGGGACCACTATAACGAGCTGTACGAGATTCCCAAGGAGGAGCGGGATGCGTTTATGGACGACGTCTGCGCCCTGGCTCAGACCATAAAGGAGCTGTTTGGGGCCGACAAGATCAATTACGCGATCTACGGCGACGAGGTGACTCACGTGCATTTCACCCTGTGTCCGAAATATAAGGGCAGGCTGGGATGGGGCGGCCCCTTTGTGCTGTTCCCTCAGGAGCAGGATAAAATCACGCTGACCGACGATTTGTACCGGGAACGGATGGAGCAGATCGGCGCGGCAGTAATGGAAAAGAGAGGTGTCAGGCCATGAAAATCAGTCTCCCTTACGGAAATGAGATGGTGGGCATGGAGGTGCCGGATCAGTGTTTTATCGGCATGATCGACCCGCCTGAGGCCCAGCCCGCCGGGGACCCGGAGCGGATGATTCTGGACGCCATCGAGCACCCCATCGGCGGTCCGAAGCTGGAGGACATCGTGACCCCGGATAAGAGGATCGCCGTGATCGTGGACGACGGCTCCCGCCCCACGCCCATAAGCACCATTCTGCCGGTTTTGCTGGATCAACTGATCCGCTGCGGGGCCAGGCGGGAACGGATCAAGATTGTCATCGCCCTGGGCAGCCACCGCTATATGACGGAGGACGAGATGCGGGAGCGGGTGGGGGAGGAGATCTACCAAACCTACCCGGTGGTGAACTCCGAGTTCCGGGATCCCGAAAAGCTGGTTTATATCGGAGACACCGAGGAGGGCGCGCCCCTCATGGCCACAAGCTCCGTGATGGACGCGGACCTGCGCATCGGGGTGGGAAATCTGGTACCCCACCCGGTGATGGGCTGGGGCGGAGGCGGAAAGATCATTTTTCCCGGCGTGGCCGGGGAGGACACGGTCTCCTATTTCCACCTGAAAGCCAGTCTCTACGACGAGAACATGTTCGGGCTGTCCACCACCCCCATCCGGGATATGATGGAGGGCTGGGTGAAGCTGATCGGCCTGGACTTTATCATCAACACCATTCTGACCCCGGAGTTAAAGCTCTGCCGGGTGGTGGCCGGGGACTACGTGGCCGCCCACCGGGAGGGCGTGAAGATCGGAAAGCAGGTGCTGGGCAGCAAGGTGACGGAGAAGGCCGACGTGGTGATCGTCAGCTCCCATCCGGCGGATCAGGATTTCTGGCAGTCTCCAAAGGCCATGTACGGGGCGGAACCAGCCCTTAAGGGGGACCGGGGCGGCACCATGATTATGATCAGCCCCAACTATGAGGGCATCGGGCCGCACCCGGAGTATCCGGAATACATGGCGAGGGACGACGGCGACGCCATCGTGCGGGCCTGCATCGCAGGGGAAGCCATTCCCGGCGACCGGCTGGCCATCGCCGTTGGCAACAGCATGTCCAAGATGCGCCGCCGCCGGAAGCTGGTGGTGGTTGGCGACGGCGTGACCGGGGAGCAGATGAGCGCCTGCGGCTGCAAATATTATCCCCTGTCCGCGCTCCAGCAGGCCATCGACGACGCGGTGGCGGAGTACGAGGGCTGCCGGGTGGCGGCCATGAGCGGAGGCGCGGAGGCATTTTTATACGACGAAGGAGAATCCATATGACGATCATAAAAGACTTTTTTGCGGATAAGCTGCACGTGATGGTGTTCGACACCCGCGAAGCCATGGGGCGCATGGCGGGAGAGCAGGCCGCGGCCCGCATCCGGGAGCTGCTGACGGAAAAAGAGGAGATCAACATCATTTTCGCAGCCGCACCCTCTCAGAATGAGACCCTGGAAACCCTGGTAAGCGCGGAGGGAATCGACTGGACCCGGGTCAACGCCTTTCACATGGACGAGTACGTGGGGCTGGACGCAGCGCATCCGGCGGGATTTCGCAATTATTTAAAACGCACGGTGTTCGACCGCCTGCCCCTTGGCTCCGTCAACCTGATCAACGGAAACGCGGAGAATCCGGAGGAGGAAGCGCGGCGCTACGGTCAGCTTCTTGCAGAGCATCCGGCGGATATCTGCCTGCTGGGCGTGGGCGAGAATGGCCATCTGGCCTTCAACGACCCGCCGGTGGCGGATTTTAACGATCCGGTGTTCGCCAAGGTAGTGAAGCTGGAGGAAAAATGCCGCCTGCAGCAGGTCCACGACGGCTGTTTTGAGGAGATCGGGCAGGTGCCGGGCTACGCCATCACGGTAACCATTCCGGGGCTGACGGCGGCGCGGTCCATGTTCTGCAGCGTGCCCGCAGCCACCAAAGCGGAGGCGGTGCGGGACATGTTAAACGGACAGGTGTCTGAGCGCTGTCCGGCCAGCATCCTGACCACCCACCCGGACGCGGCCCTGTATCTGGACCGGGATTCCGCAAGCGGTCTGTTGTAAAAAGACGGGAGGTATTCCATGAGCATACATTTTGTAAACGCCGCAGTGATCTACCCGGACCGGGTGGAGCAGGGATTTGTCACCGTGGAGGGACACCGGATCAAAGCCGCCGGAAAGGGGCTTCCGGAGACCGGACAGGGGGACCAGGTGTATGACCTGAGAGGAAAATACCTGTCCCCGGGATTTGTGGAGATTCACAGCCACGGCGCGGGGGGCTGCGACTTTATGGACGGCACCGCGGAGGCGGTGATCACGGCGGCAAAGACCCATTTGCAGCACGGCACCACCACGCTGTTTCCCACCACCCTTGCGGCCAGCCGGGAGGAGATTTTAAACAGCATCGATGGGCTGCGCTTGGCAAGGCGCATCATGACGGACGGGCCGGAGCTGCCGGGACTGCACATGGAGGGACCCTATCTGAACCGGAAACAGAAGGGGGCCATCGACGAACAATACATCCGCGACCCGCAGCGGGAGGAGTACGAGGAGTTCATCTTCTACGGCGAGGGAGCCATCTCCCGCTGGACCCTGGCCCCGGAGCTGCCGGGAGCCATGGAGTTTGCCCGCTGTCTGCGGGACCACGGCATCGTGCCCTCCATGGGCCACACCGACGCGGAATACAGCCAGGTCCTGGAGGCGTACCACAACGGAATCAACCACGTGACCCACCTCTACTCCGCCATGTCCGGCATGGTGAGAAAGGGCGGCTTCCGCTACCCCGGTCTGATCGAGAGCGCGTTCTGCATCGGCGATCTGACCGTGGAGGTCATCGCCGACGGCTGCCATCTGCCGGTGGAAATCCTGGAGATGGTGTACCGCTTAAAGGGGCCGGAGAAGGTGGCGCTGACCTGCGACTCCATGCGCTGCGCCGGACAGAATGTGAAGGAATCCGTGCTGGGAAGTTTAAAGAACGGACAGCGGGTGATCATCGAGGACGATGTGGCCAAGATGCCGGACCGCACGGCATTTGCGGGCAGCATCGCCACGGACGACCGGCTGGTGCGGGTGATGTACCACCGGGCCAGGGTGCCGCTGTGGGACTGCGTGCGCATGATGAGTCTGACCCCGGCCTCGATTATGGGACTGGCGGACCAGGTGGGCAGCATCATGCCGGGAAAGACGGCCAATCTGATCAGCTTTGACGAGGATATCCGCGTAAACGGCGTAATGGTGCAGGGCAGCGTGGTGTTCGGCTCCTTTGGGGCCGGGAAATGAGGGGGAAATGGACCGGAATGAACTGCTTCGCCTGAAGGGCTTTTATGAAAATGAACTGACCAACCGCATCCTGGCGTTCTGGCTGCCCCGGTGCGAGGACCGGGAGTACGGCGGGTATGTGAACTGCTTTGACAACGCGGGGGAGAAGCTTCAAAGTTACGACAAATACACCTGGAGCCAGGGAAGGTTTGTGTGGGTGTTTTCCAGGCTTGCCGTCACAAAAGCTGGGATTTTTTCCCGGAAACAGCGGCAGGAGTTTTTGCGGCTGGCAAAGACAGGGCGGGATTTTCTGATCCGCCACTGTCTCATGGGGCCGGAGGATTGGCGCTGCGTTTATTTGATGGAGCGGGACGGAAGCCCCAGGCACGTGGAGGGCTGGGAGCCGTTGGACATGAGCATCTACGCGGACTGCTTTGTGGTTCTGGCCATGGCCGGGTATGGGGCCGCGGCCGGAGACCGGGAGGCTTATGCGTTTGGAAAACGGCTCTATGAGTCCATTCTGGAGCGGGTGAAGTCGGGAACGTACAATACCCTGCCTTACCCGCTGTCGGAACGGTACCGGGCCCACGGAATTCCCATGATCCTTTCCAATGTGACGAAGGAGCTGCATGAGGCCGCGGCCCTGCTGGAGCCGGATTCCGGGTACTGCATAGCGCTGCGGGAGCGGTTGGGGGGATTTACGGACGATATTCTGAACCATTTTGCGCATGAGAGGAATGTGATCCACGAGGTGATCGCCGCGGACAACCGTCCGGTGGAGGGGATTTTGGGACAGCACGCCAATCCCGGGCACACCATCGAGGACATGTGGTTCATGATGGAGGCGGCGGACCTGCTGGGCCGGGAAGAACTGGTGCCAAGAATCGCCGGAATAACGGCGCAGGCGCTGGAGATCGGCTGGGACCGGGAATTCGGGGGGATCCTGCATTATAGCGCGGTGACGGGCGGGCCGCCGGTGGGGGCGGAAGAGCTGTCGGCGGAGATGGAGCCTGTGAAGGCAGGAGGGCCGCCGGTGGGGACGGAAGAGCTGTCGGCGGAGATGGAGCCTGTGAAGGCAGGAGGGCCGCCGGTGGGGACGGAAGAGATGTTGGCGGAGATGAAGCCTGTGAAGGCAGACGTGCCGCCGGACGGAGCGGCGTCTCCTATCGAGCCCGTAGAACGCCAGGTCCGGGAGGGCTGGGGCGATAAGCTGTGGTGGGTGCACTCGGAGGCGCTTTACACCACGCTGCTGTGTTACCACCGCACCGGCGAAGCGCGGTTTCTGGAGTGGCATGAGAAGGTGTTTTCCTACACATTCCGGACATTTCCAAACCGCGATCCTGAGGTGCGGGAGTGGAAGCAAATCTGCAAGCGGGACGGAAGTCCCCAGGATAAGGTGGTGGCCCTTCCGGTGAAGGACCCATTCCACATCACGCGGAATTTGATCCTGATTTTGGAATTGCTGGAAACAATGATGGAAATGGACTGATACGGAAGCGTGAGTACGCCCCGGCACCGGAAGCGGTGCCGGGGCGTACTGGCGTTACTGTACACTCCGTTCCCAGCAACACGCTTCGCGATGCACAGAAACGGCAAAAAACGCCGTTTCGCACTGCTGTCCTTGGGTTTTCTGTGACTTCCGCTGCGCTCCACTCACAAAAAACGCCTCGCGGGATATTGCCTGTGAACCGTAACATACTGGCTTCTTGTTTTGGAATCCTGTACGAGATTTCATGGACATTTGCATTTTTTTGTGATATTATAAGAATAGTTACTATTATTGAAGATCGGAGTAATTGGAAAGGAGAAGGGTATGGCAGTTTATCGCTGTAGATTTTGTGGGTCAATGTATGATGAGGAGAAGGAAGGGGTGCCGGTGGGCGAACTGAAGGTGTGCCCGGTATGCCGGGTGGCCGCGGATAAGCTGGTGAAGGTGGATGATGTGGGGGATGCGGGAGAAACGGTATCGGGTGTGTCGGCGACCGGAGAGGTTGCTGCGCCGGAAGCCGGAACTGCCGCTGTGACCGGGGCGGCTCCCACATTCGATCCCACCGGCGCTGTCGGCACTGAGCCGGCACAAACGCCGTCCGCCGTGGCTCCCGGTCCCGCCGCTGCTCCCGGTCCCGCCGTGGCTCCCGGTCCCGCCGCTGCTCCCGGTCCCGCCGTGGCTCCCGGCCCCGCTCCAGCTCCCGCCTACGACCCCGAGTACGCCAGGGTCAACACGGACAGCCGCTTCATGGACGATATCCACGAGATGGCGGTGAGCGGCAAGAGCATCATCGCGGCCATGGGGACCCGGATGCCCATGCCGGGCTGGGACGACATTCTGATCCTGGGCGCGCAGTTAAATCCGCCGCCTCTGGACGAGCACGCGCCGGTGAGCACCAGAACCGTGATCGGGAAACATGCGAAACAGCCCATGGTGCTGGAACACCCCGTGTATATTTCCCATATGTCCTTCGGCGCGCTCTCCAAGGAGACCAAGGTGGCTCTGGCCCAGGGCAGCGCCATGGCCCGGACCGCCATGTGTTCCGGTGAGGGAGGAATTTTGCCCGAGGAGATGGATGCGGCCTACAAGTACATTTTCGAGTATGTCCCTAACCTCTACAGCGCCACGCCGGAGAACCTGCGCCGGGCGGACGCCATCGAGATCAAAATCGGTCAGGGGACCAAGCCGGGGATGGGAGGCCATCTGCCCGGAAGCAAGGTGACGCCTGAGATCGCGGCCATCCGTAACAAGCCCCTTGGACAGGACGTGATCAGCCCCTCCAAATTCCCGGGGATTGACACGAAGGAGGATTTGAAGGCGCTGGTGGACCGCCTCCGGGAGGAGTCCGGCGGAAGGCCCATCGGTATCAAGATCGCGGCGGGCCGCATCGAGCGGGATCTGGAATTCTGCGTGTTTGCGGAGCCTGACTTCGTGACCATCGACGGCCGTGGGGGAGCCACGGGGGCAAGCCCCAAGCTGATCCGGGACGCCACCAGCGTGCCCACCATTTACGCCCTGCACCGGGCAAAAGCCTATTTAAACAAGGCGGGGAGCCCGATCCAGCTGGTAATCACCGGCGGCCTGCGGGTGAGCTCCGACTTCGCCAAGGCGCTGGCAATGGGCGCGGATGCCGTGGCCATCGCCTCCGCGGCCCTGATGGCCGCAGCCTGCCAGCAGTACCGGATCTGCGGCACCGGCATGTGCCCGGTGGGGGTGGCGACCCAGGATCCCCAGCTGCGCAAGCGGTTCCCGCAGGAGGCGGCGGCCAGAAGGGTGGCCAACTACCTGAACGTGACGCTGGAGGAGCTAAAAACCTTTGCCCGGATTACCGGACACGAGGACGTTCACGGGCTCTGTGTGGAGGACCTTTGCACGGTCAGCCGGGAGATTTCAGAATTTACGGATATTCCCCACGCCTGAGGCGGGAATGGGTGGACAAAACTTAATTATTTGCAACGTTTTGAACATTGATTCATTTTGGCCTTGACTTTTCAAGCGTCTTGCGCTATTTTAGATGGTATTAAATCAAACCGGCGAAGATGAGAGTCCGCGCCGGGGGAAAAGCTATGAAGGAGACTCTTGCCTGAGGAATGTAACAGGGAGGGGGCGTCACCGATTGAGAGCGCCGCCGCGCAGGACTGGGCGAAGGGAACACTCCGGAGCTGGTATGTCGAACCGATGCCTGTTTTGCGCGCAGGGGCGTCGATAGTAGGCATACACGTTGCACACGTTACGTGCCAAGAGTGGGGAGCCGGTCAGCCGGAACCCAATGCGGGTGGTACCGCGGGAATGTTTGAATGTTTGAAAAAACGACATGATCCCGTCCCGGAATACGATTTTGTATGTATTCCGGGGCGGGATTTTTTGATGCGCGGGACGCCGCGCCGGACCCCGGGGCCGTTTACAGCCCCACCCGGAATCCATACAGGAAACTAATCCACTTGTATGCAGAAATGAGGTAGACACTATGGAATTCATCGAAGGAGTCAGAGAGAAAGCGGTAACGGAGATCCGGCAGATTTTGTCCGGCGGCTGCGAGGGCAGGGAGGTCCGCGTAAACGGCGCGGTCCACACCATCCGCAGCATGGGCGAGGTGGCGTTTGTGGTGCTGCGCAAGGCCGGGGGCCTGGTGCAGTGCGTATACGAGGAGGGGCTTACCAATTTTGATATCCGAAACCTGAAAGAGGAATCCGCGGTGGAAGTGACCGGGACGGTGAAACGGGAGGAGCGCGCGCCGGGCGGATATGAGATCCGCTTAAAGGAGCTGCGGGTTTTGTCCCAGCCTGCGGCCCCGCTCCCCATTGCGGTGAGCAAATGGAAGCTGAACACATCCCTGGAGACCAAGCTGGCCCTGCGCCCTGTCTCCCTGCGCAACCTGCGGGAGCGTGCAAAATTCAAGATTCAGGAGGGCATCGTCAGAGGCTTTCGGGATTATCTGCTGGGCCAGGACTTCACGGAGATCCGCACCCCCAAGATCGTAGCCAGGGGCGCGGAGGGCGGTTCCAACGTTTTTAAGCTGGATTACTTCAGCAAGAAGGCGGAGCTGGGTCAGAGCCCGCAGTTTTACAAGCAGACCATGGTGGGGGTATTCGACCGGGTGTTTGAGGCCGCTCCGGTGTTCCGGGCGGAGAAGCACAACACCACCCGCCATTTAAACGAGTACACCAGCCTGGATTTCGAGATGGGCTATATCGACGGCTTTGAGGATATCATGGACATGGAGACCGGAATGCTTCAGTATGTGATGGAGCTGCTGGGCCGGGAGTACAAAAAGGAGCTGGATCTGCTGGGGGTAACCCTGCCCGACGTGTCCAGAATCCCGGCGGTCCGGTTTGACCGGGCCAAGGAGCTGGCCGCGGAAAAATACCAACGCAGGATCCGCAACCCCTACGATCTGGAGCCGGAGGAGGAGTTGCTGATCGGACGGTATTTCAAGGAGGAGTACGGCAGCGATTTCGTGTTTGTGACCCATTATCCCTCCAAAAAGCGCCCCTTCTACGCCATGGACGATCCGGCGGACCCCAAATACACCCTGAGCTTTGACCTGCTGTTCAAGGGGCTGGAGGTGACCACCGGCGGCCAGCGGATTCACGACTACGGAGAAATTCTCAGGAAAATGGAGAAGCGGGGCATGGACCCCGAGGACATCGCCTCCTATCTGATGATTTTCAAATACGGGATGCCGCCCCACGGCGGCCTGGGGATCGGCCTGGAACGGCTGACCATGCGCCTTCTGGACGAACAGAACGTCCGTGAAACCGCCCTGTTCCCCAGGGACGTGACGCGGCTGGAACCCTGACAGATTGAAACCTTATCCGAAAAATGATCAGACTGAAAGGAGATCCGATTATGGCTAATAGAGTGGACGATGCAACCATCGAATATGTAGGGATTCTGGCAAAGCTGGAGCTGTCCCAGGAAGAGCGCCAGGCGGCCAAGCGGGATATGAGCCGTATGCTGGACTATGTCGACAAGTTAAATGAACTGGACACGGAGGGCGTTGAGCCCATGTCCCATCTCTTTCCCGTGCACAACGTGTTCCGGGAGGACGAGGTGACAAATACGGACAGCCGGGAGCAGATTCTGGCCAACGCACCGGAACAGAAGGACGGCGCTTTCAAGGTGCCGAGGACCATAGAATAGGGGGGAGAACCGTGAACCGTATATTGGATTTAACAGCCCTGGAACTGGGCAGACAGATAAAAGCCGGGGCGGTGAGCGCCCCGGAAGCGGTCCAGGCGGCCCTGGAGCGCATAGTACAGGTTGAACCGGACCTGAACGCCTACGTCACCGTGGACGGCGACCGGGCCATGGAGCAGGCCGGGAGAGTCCAGCGCCGCATCGAGTCGGGAGAACTCACCGGCCCCCTGGCCGGAGTGCCGGTGGCGATTAAGGATAATCTCTGCACCAAGGATTTAAAGACCACGTGCAGCTCCAGGATACTGGAAAACTTTGTGCCCACCTACACCGCTTATGCGGTGCAGAAACTGGAGGAGGCCGGGGCCGTGATTCTGGGCAAGACCAACATGGATGAGTTCGCCATGGGAAGCACTACGGAGACCTCGTATTTCGGCCAGACCCGCAATCCCTGGAACCGGGACCATGTGCCAGGCGGCTCCTCGGGCGGCTCCTGCGCGGCAGTGGCGGCGAGAGAGTGCTTTCTGGCCCTCGGCTCGGACACCGGCGGCTCCATCCGCCAGCCCAGCTCCTTCTGCGGCGTGACCGGCATCAAACCCACCTACGGGACGGTATCCCGCTGGGGCCTGATCGCCTACGGCTCCTCCTTGGACCAGGTGGGGCCGGTGGCCGGAAATATTTCGGACTGCGCAGCGGCTCTGGAGGCCATTTCCGGTCACGATCCCAGGGACAGCACCTCCATGGACCGGAAGGACTGCGATTTCACCGCCGCGCTTCAGGACGACGTCAGAGGGCTGCACGTAGGCCTGCCCCGGGACTATTTCGGCGAGGGTCTGGACCCGGAGGTGCGAAAGGCTGTGCTGGACGCGGCCCAGGCGCTGCGGGAGAAGGGCGCGCTGGTGGAGGAATTTGACCTGGGTCTGGTGGAGTACGCCATCCCCGCCTACTATGTGATCGCCTCCGCGGAGGCCAGCTCCAACCTGTCCCGGTTCGACGGCGTGAAATACGGCTACCGCACCCCGGACTATGAGGACCTTCACAGTATGTACAAGAGAACGCGCTCCGAGGGCTTCGGGCCGGAGGTGAAGCGGCGTATCATGCTTGGATCCTTTGTGCTCAGCTCCGGCTACTACGACGCCTACTATTTAAAAGCCCTGCGAACCAAGGCGCTGATCAAGGCGGAATTCGACAAGGCATTCAAACGTTTTGACGTGATCCTGGGGCCGACGGCGCCGGGCACTGCGCCGCTTTTGGGCAGTTCCCTGTCGGACCCGTTAAAAATGTATCTGGGTGATATTTACACCATCTCCGCCAACCTGGCGGGCCTGCCCGCCGTGAGCCTGCCCTGCGGCCTGGATTCCAAAGGGCTGCCCATCGGCGTGCAGCTGACCGGGGATTGCTTCAAGGAAAAGGAGATCATCCGCACGGCCTACGCCTACGAGCGCACCAGAGCCTGGGGAAAACCGGATTTGACGGCGGTGGGCACAGACGCCGCGGGAAGGGGGAAACGCATATGAGCAAACAGTATGAGACCGTAATCGGCCTGGAAGTCCATGTGGAGCTGGCGACCAGGACGAAAATATTCTGCTCCTGCTCCACGCAGTTCGGAGGCGCGCCAAACACCCACACCTGCCCGGTGTGCACCGGGATGCCCGGCTCCCTCCCGGTGTTAAACCGCCAGGTGGTGGAGTACGCCCTGGCCGTGGGCCTGGCGACCAACTGCCAGATCAACCAGTATTGCAAATTTGACCGCAAAAACTATTTCTATCCGGATAATCCCCAGAACTATCAGATTTCCCAGCTGTACCTGCCCATCTGCCACGACGGATGGCTGGAGATCGAGACGGAGTCCGGCGGCAGTAAAAAGGTGGGCATCCACGAGATCCACATGGAGGAGGACGCCGGAAAACTGATTCACGACGAGTGGGAGGACTGTTCCCTGGTGGACTACAACCGCAGCGGCGTGCCGTTAATCGAGATCGTGTCCGAGCCGGACATGCGAAACGCGGCCGAGGTCATCGCCTACCTGGAAAAACTGCGTCTGATCATTCAGTACCTGGGCGCATCGGATTGTAAGCTCCAGGAGGGCTCCATGCGGGCGGATGTGAACCTGTCCGTGCGGGAGCTCGGAGCGCCGGAGTTCGGCACCCGCACGGAGATGAAGAACTTAAACTCCTTCAAGGCGATTGCCAGAGCCATCGAGGGGGAGCGGAAACGCCAGATCGAGCTGTTGGAGGAGGGCAGGGCCGTGGTTCAGGAGACCCGCCGCTGGGACGACAACAAGGAAAGCTCCAAGGCCATGCGCTCCAAGGAGGACGCAAAGGATTACCGGTATTTCCCGGACCCGGACCTGCCGCCGGTGGTCATAAGCGATCAGTGGATCAGCCGGGTGAAGGCCGCGCAGCCTCAGATGCGCACGGAAAAGATTTCCTATTATATGGAAGCGTTTGGTCTGCCCCGCTACGACGCAGAGCTGATCACCGGTTCCAAGCGGATGGCGGATCTGTTCGAGGAGACGGCGGCCATCTGCGGCAGGCCCAAGGAGGTTTCCAACTGGCTGATGGTGGAGGCCATGAGGCTTTTGAAGGAACATGAGATGGACCCGGACCGGATGCATTTTACTCCCGCCCACTTAGCGGCTCTGATCGGGCTGGTGGAGCAAAACGTGGTCAACCGGAATGTGGCCAAGACCGTGTTCGAGGAGATCTTTTTAAATGACGTGGACCCGGAGCGGTATGTGGAGGAGAAGGGGTTAAAGGTGGTCAGCGACGAGGGGGCCCTGCGGGCCGCGGTGGAAGCGGTGCTGGAGGCCAATCCCCAGTCCGTGGCGGACTACAGAAACGGCAAGGAGAAGGCCATGGGCTTTCTGGTGGGCCAGACCATGCGCGCCATGAAGGGAAAAGCCGACCCGGCCCTGGTCAACCGCCTGGTGCGGGAACTGCTGGGAACCGTCCGGCTATAAGCAAACAACAATGTATAAAATCAGCTTATAAGCCGTACTTTTATCAATATAAGAAAATTTTGTATTGACGGACCAACCGGTTAGTGATATGCTTGGTTACAATGCAGGAAAGTGTAGATGGTACGAGGACAAATGTCTGCACACCGGCAACAAAAATGGAAGAGATGATCATGAGGAGGAAATTATGAAGCCATATGCGGAGATGACCAAAGAAGAATTGATTGCGCTGCGCAAGGAACTGAAAGCCCAGTACCGCGAGATGCAGGGAAAGGATCTGAGGCTGGATATGTCCAGAGGCAAGCCCAGCGTGGAGCAGCTGGACTTATCCATGGGAATGATGGATGTGCTGAGCAGCAATGACGACCTGACCTGCGAGGACGGTACGGACTGCCGCAACTACGGCGTTCTGACCGGTATCGACGAGGCTAAGGAGCTTCTGGCCGATATGATGGAAGTCAATCCCGATCTGATCATCATTTACGGCAACTCCAGCCTGAACGTGATGTACGACACCGTGTCCCGTTCCATGACCCACGGCGTCATGGGAAACACTCCCTGGTGCAAGCTGGATAAGGTGAAATTCCTCTGCCCCGTTCCCGGATATGACCGGCATTTTGCCATCACCGAGTATTTCGGGATTGAGATGATCAATGTGCCCATGACCAAGGATGGCCCGGATATGGATATGGTGGAGGAGCTGGTCTCCACGGATTCCGCCATCAAGGGAATCTGGTGCGTGCCCAAATACTCCAATCCCCAGGGTTATTCCTACTCCGACGAGACGGTGCGCCGTTTTGCCCGCCTGAAACCGGCGGCCCCGGATTTCAGGATCTACTGGGATAACGCCTACGGCGTTCACCACTTATACGACCACGACCAGGATCATCTGATCGAGATTCTGGCGGAGTGCAAGCGCGCGGGTAATCCCGACCTGGTGTACAAATTCGCCTCCACCTCCAAGATCAGCTTCCCGGGTTCCGGAATCGCCTGCATCGCGGCTTCCTTAAACAACCTGGAGGACATCAAGCGCCAGCTGAAGTTCCAGACCATCGGACACGACAAGGTGAACCAGCTGCGCCACGTGCGTTTCTTCCGGAATATCCATGGCATGGTGGAGCATATGCGCAGACACGCGGATATTATCCGCCCCAAATTTGAGGCTGTGGAGGAGATTCTGGAGCGGGAGCTGGGCGGCCTGGGAATCGGCGAGTGGACCATGCCCAAGGGCGGCTACTTCATTTCCTTCGACTCCCTGGACGGCTGTGCAAAGGAGATTGTGGCCAGATGTAAAAAGGCCGGCGTGGTGATGACCGGCGCGGGCGCCACCTACCCCTACGGCAAGGACCCCGACGACCGCAACATCCGCATCGCGCCCACCTATCCGCCCTTAGGCGACCTGATCACCGCCACCGAACTGTTCTCACTGTGTGTGAAGCTGACCAGCGTGGAAAAAATGTTAAAAACCATGGATTGAGATCGCCTTTTCAGGAAAATGATTCAAGTGTAAAAGAAACGCCTTCTTCAGATAATGATAAGGAGCGGCCGACCGGCAGACTGATGCCGGCAGGTCCGCTCCTTTAATTGATTGTAATGGAACGCCGGCGCAGCCTGGGTTCCATCGGATATCTGAGAGGAGGCGGAGAATATGGAAGCGGGAAACCGGCATTTCCGGGGAAAATACGATCTGTTTACGATATATCTTGTGCCGGGGCTGACCATTTTTCTGGCCTCACTGGGAAACTGGTTCGACACCAATCTGTCGGTGCTTGGAAACACCGGCGGACGCCGGGGCCTTCTGATGCTCTGGGGATGGATCACGGGAATCTATTATTACCGGTATATGTTGTATTTATTTCAGCTGGGCCGTTACCGGGGAGCAGCCGGGAGATGGCTGCTGGCTGCGGCCGGGATTTTTATCATGACCGCTGTGGTGATTCCCTACCTGCCGGAACAGGAGCCTGGGGAGGCGGCGCTGCACGTGATTCTGGCGTTCTTCTCGCCCATCCTGCTGGCAGCCGCCCTGGTGGCGTTCCTGCGCGATCTGAGCGTGAAGAACCGTCGGCTTTTTAGGGAAGCCTGGGGAGCCATGTGGGGGATCGCGGCGCTTTCTCTGGTTCTGCTGTTTGCCGCGGGGTTTATCACCAGCTTTCTGGAACTGTTTCTGGTCATCGGGACCTGCGGGTTTTTGCGGCATGTGGAACGGATCTTGCTGCGGCAGAGGAGCCGGATATCCGGACATTAGAAAAGACGGAAAGCCCTTGCGCTTTCCGCCTTTCCTGTGAGGCAGTAAAAAACAAACCGTTTATAGGTTGTTCCCAATAGGAATGGAAGCGATTAGAAATCAACTTCCTCGTCGTAGAAGCAGCATTTCAGCAGCTTCGCCATCTGGTCCGGGTTGATGGTTCTGGGGTTGGAGCCTGTGCAGGCGTCGCCTACGGCCAGTTCCGCAACCTTCGGCAGCTTATCCATAAATTCCTTCTCGTCGATGATTCCGCCTTCGTAGTCCTTTATGCAGGTGGGAATCTCCAGCGCCTTGTTCATTTCCAACAGGCGTCCGATCAGGGCGGTGGTCAGCTCTTCGTCCGTGGTGCCGGTCAAACCGATGAATCTGGCGATCTTAGCATATCTGGCAGCGGCCTCAGGTTCTTTGGCATTGAACTTGATTACTTTGGGCAGGTACATTGCATTTGCACAACCGTGAACAATGTGGCCGCCGGAATATGCTGCGCCGGTCTTGTGAGCCATGGAATGGACGATTCCCAACAGAGCGTTGGAGAACGCCATACCGGCCAGGCACTGGGCGTCATGCATCTTATCGCGGGCTTCCATATCCCCGTTATAAGATGGGATCAAATACTCGTTAATCATCTCGATGGCATGGAGCGCTAACGGGTCGGTGTATTCGCAGTGAAGGGTGGAAACGTACGCCTCGATGGCGTGGGTCATGGCGTCCATACCGGTGTGAGCGGTCAGCTTCTTGGGCATGGTCTCGGCCAGGGCCGGGTCTACAATGGCGATATCCGGGGTGATATTGAAGTCAGCCAGCGGATATTTGATACCCTTGTTGTAGTCGGTGATAACGGAAAATGCGGTAACCTCGGTGGCAGTGCCGGAAGTGGAGGGAATCGCACAGAATTTTGCTTTGGTGCGCAGGGTCGGGAAGCTGAACGGTGTGATCAGATCCTCGAAGGTGGTCTCCGGGTACTCGTAGAACGCCCACATGGCCTTGGCTGCGTCGATGGGGGATCCGCCGCCGATGGCAACGATCCAGTCGGGACCGAACTGCCGCATGGCCTCGGCTCCCTTCATCACAGTGTCAACGGAAGGATCAGGCTCTACGCCCTCGAACAGCTGGACTTCCATGCCAGCTTCTTTTAAGTAGTCCACGACTTTGTCCAGGAAGCCGAAACGCTTCATGGAGCCGCCGCCCACTACGACAATCGCTTTTTTGCCGGTCAGCGTCTTAAGCGCTTCCAGTGCATCTTTTCCATGGTACAGATCTCTCGGTAATGTGAATCTCATTGTCAACCTCTCCTTTTCTGCACAAAATTTATTAGCGGTGACATCACCGGTTCTCTCCGGGTCCATCACTTTTGTTATTTCTTTAACGATTACATCATACCACGGCCGGGCGATTGTGGGTAGATACAAAAAAGGAATACCGGTATGCCATTATCGGTATCCCTCTCTGGGGCTTCCTATTTATATAGGTAGAAACAGCTCACGAGAGCTGGCTGACCAGCCGGCGCAGGCAGTTTACCAGCTCCTTTTCCTCGCGGGACATGCGGTAGCCGCTTCGGTAGACCAGAATGTCCTTGTGCAGGTTCCCTGGGTAGGTGCATGGTTTTTGAATCAGGGCCAGGGAGTTTAACAGGTCGTAGGGGACCGGAGAGGTCCACATGAAAGCGCCGGGGAGCTGGCGGAGAAGCTCCAACTGGCTGCCGCGGTCGTAGATGGAAATGATCTTGCGGGAGCTTCCGCTGACCGAGGGGGAGTCCTCCGGCTCAAAGCTGAAGGAAGGCGCCTTGGTATCCCCCTGAACCAGCTCCACGTAATCGCTCAGGTCCAGGTAGGTCAGATCGTCGCGTTCCGCCAGGGGATGGCTGGCGGACATCAGCAGGTTACAGGAAAATTCCCAGAGGTCCTGGCTTTCCAGATTCTCGTCCTGAAGCATTTTCTGGTAATAGGGGACGTAGAGGGACTGAAAACGCACGATGCCTAAGTCAAAGGTTTTGCCGGATACGCCGCGGATAATGTCCCGGGAATTGGTCTCCCGGTAATCCACCTTCATGGTAGGGTAGTCCGTCATCTGCCGCATAAAGGACGCAAAACCGTAGGAAATGTAACTGGCCCTGGGGGCCGCCAGGCTGACGGTCAGGGTGCGCCCCATGTCCTGCTGGCACAGGGCCTCGATCTGCTCCTCCTGGACCAGAATGGCCTTGGCATAGCGGAGAAATTCCTCCCCCCGCTTGGTGGGAACCATACCCCGGCTGGTGCGGTCAAAGATGGGGCAGCCTAAGTCCCGCTCCAGTTCCCGGATGATTTTGCTCAAATGAGGCTGATTCATATAGAAATTCTGCGCCGCCTTGGTGATGGAGCCGGTTTTTTCCACCTCGACGGCATATTTTAAATAAGAAAGATTCATAGTGTAACTCCCCGAAAAATGTGGTATAATAAGGAAACGTACCCCTTATCGTCAGCCTGGCGGCAGACGACAAAGTATAATAAGGAAACGTACCCCCTTTTTCGTCGCCGTTATTGCCAACCCGTGGCCGCCGGCTGCCGAAAAGGGGAATCAGAAATCAGAAACGTATATTTGATTATAATACACGAACCGCAAAATGAAAAGGAAAAGAAGTGAGGACTTTTTATGGATCAAATGGATTGCAGGATTCTGCATATTTTAAAGGACAACGGCCGGGAGACCGCCTCCGATATCAGCAAAAAGGTGCACCTGTCTGTCTCGGCGGTGTTGGACCGGATCAAAAAGATGGAGGAGTCCGGGCTGATAAAGGGGTATACCGTGGTGGTGGACTCCAAGGCCATGGGCAACGACGTGACCGCTCTGATGGAGATCAGCCTGGAGCATCCCCGGTATCACGACTCCTTTACCGAGGTGATCATGGGACATCCCAATATTCTGGACTGCTATTACCTGACCGGGGACTATGATTTTGTGCTGAAGATTTCCTGCGCCTCCTCCGACGAGCTGGAGCGCATCCACCGGACCATCAAAAGCGTGCCGGGAGTCTCCGCCACCAGAACCCATTTTGTGCTCAAGGAGATCAAGAATACATACTCCGCCATTCCCGGGGAAGCGGCGGAAGCGTAACTGTTCAGAAAAATACATAACTGAGGAGAGACATGATGAAAACGCTGGGTTATTACAACGGAACGTACGACGAGCTGGACCGGATGATGGTTCCCATGAACGACCGGGTCTGCTATTTCGGGGATGGGGTTTACGACGCGGGACCCTGCCGGAACTACCACATTTTTGCCATTGACGAGCACATTGACCGCTTTTTCAACAACGCGGCCCTGCTGGAGATCCGTATGCCCTGCACCAAGGCGGAGTTAAAGGCTCTGCTCCAGGAGCTGGTGCAGAAATTGGATACAGGCGACCTGTTTGTATACTATCAGGTGACCAGGGGCACGGGGATGCGGGACCACCCGTTTACGGAAGGAACGGGAAATCTGTGGGTGACCTTGAAGCCCGCGGCGCCGCCGCAGCTGGCGGAGAAGATCCGGCTGATTACGATGGAGGACACCCGGTTCTATCACTGTAACATCAAGACCCTGAACCTGATTCCCAGCGTTATGGCTTCCCAGAGGGCCAAGGAAAAAGGCTGTCAGGAAGCGGTTTTCCACCGCGGTGACCGGGTCACGGAGTGCGCGCACAGCAACTGCCACATATTAAAGGACGGGCGTCTGATCACCGCTCCCCTGGACAATCTGATTCTGCCGGGAATCGCCAGGGCGCATCTGATCAATATCTGTGAAAAACTGGGTGTTCCCGTGGACGAGAGACCCTTCACCGTTGCGGAGCTGATGGCGGCCGACGAGGTGTTGGTCAGCTCGTCCAGCAAATTCTGTCTTTCCGCCTGCGAGGTGGACGGCAAGCCGGTGGGCGGCAGAGCCGCAGCGCTTTTGGAAACGATCCAGAAAGCGGTGGAGCAGGAGTTTTTGACGCAGACGGAGTAGTGGTCAAAGCGAAAAACAGAACCGGCGAGCTGCCTAAGTGGTTGCGAACGGGTTGCTGTCCGCAGGTAATATCCCGCGAACTGAGCGCAGGACACAGCCGGGCCCGGTGCCCGGCTTGACTTTTGTGATCGCCAATGCTAGAATGGTTCCCATGATGAAAAATATAAAATTTGGCCGCAGAATGGCGGCGTGGATCAGCGGAATATTGATTGGAACGGCTTGTCTGACGGGATGCGCCCATGGGGGCGGGACACCGCTCAGCCAGTCGTCTTTTTTGTTGGATACCTTTGTGACGGTGACGATTTACGGGAGCCGTCATATTTTCCCCCAGAAAAATCAGGACATACTGCAGGGCAGCATGGATCTGTGTAAGAGCTATGAGGACCTGCTGAGCACCACCCGGGATACCAGCGAGATCTATAAGATCAACCACCGGGAACCGAGAACCAGGTCCATGACCGTGTCGGAGGATACGGCCAGGGTGATCGAGCGCGGGTTGGAATACGGCCGCATGTCCGGCGGAGCCTTCGACATCACAGTGGAGCCGCTCAGCTCCCTGTGGGATTTCAAGTCCAATGATCCGCAGATTCCGGACCGGGCGGAGATCGAGAAGGATCTGCACATGGTGGATTACCGGGCGATCCGGGTGGAAGATTGCCAGGTGCTGTTTGACCGGGACGACACGCGCATCGATTTGGGAGCCATTGCGAAGGGATTTATCGCGGACCGGCTTAAGGAGTATCTGGAAGAAAATGGAGTTACCAGCGCGGTGATCAATCTGGGTGGAAATGTTCTCTGCCTGGGCGAGCGGCCCGACGGGGAGCCGTTTAAGATCGGCCTGCAGAAGCCCTTCGCCGACCATCAGGAAGCGGTGGCAGCCTTAAATATACGGGACATGTCGGTGGTGTCCTCGGGCGTCTATGAGCGGCATTTTGTCAAGGATGGGGTGAATTACCATCACATACTCAATCCGCGGACCGGATTTCCCTATGAAAATGGTCTGGTTCAGGTATCGATCATTTCCAAAGAGTCGGTGGACGGCGACGGCCTCAGCACCACCTGCTTTGCCCTGGGACTGGATCAGGGGATCGAACTGCTGGATTCCCTGGACGATGTCTACGGTATTTTCATGACCGAGGACGGGGAACTGCATTATTCCCGGGGAGCCAGGGATTTCCTGGAGTGAGGCCTAACGGCGTCCTTTCCGGGCGTGAAGAAAGCGCCTTTTACGGCGTTTTTTCTTTACTTTTCGGGGAGGGTATACTACAATAGTAGCGATATGTGCCGGAATGTGTTTGAAATTTCTGGAAAAACATGAAGGATCAGGTGTTAAAATGTTACAGAAACTGAAGGAAAAGTGTTTCAATTACGAGACGATCAGTTATATCATCTGCGGCGTGCTGACCACGGCGGTGGATTTTGTTTCTTATACTATATTCCGCAGGGGCGATGTCATCAGCGTGGAGCTGGCCCAGGGACTTTCCTGGGTGGCGGCAGTGTTGTTCGCCTACGTGGTGAACAAGCTGATCGTATTCCGCAATTTTAATCTTCGGCCCAGGTATCTGGCAAAGGAGATCAGCGCGTTTGTGGCGGCCAGAGCATTTTCCGGCGTTCTGACCTGGGTTATGATGGTCGGGATGGTCCGGCTGGGCGGAAACAGGGGCTTCCTGTATGAGATGTTCTGCAAGGCAGTGGTTTCCGCGGTGAATCTGGTTTTGAACTATATATTCAGCAAACTTTGGATTTTCAAGAAAACGACCGGTGAAGAAAGGTAAGACTGCCATGGAACGGGATGAAGTGGAGCGGGTAGAGCGGGAGCTGGATGAAATTTTGAGTATTGTCCAGCCGGATCAGACTGCCCGGGGCAGCGATATAGGGTTGACTGGAGAACATATGCAGAAGAAAAAGGCAAAGCCGGACGGCCGTCCGGCGGAGTGGCTGGATGAAGATTATACGGAAGGTTTGGAACCCGGCTCCAGGGAGCGGGCGGAAGGGCCTCTGTTCGGATCCGATGTGGAGGACGAGGGGATCGCTGCGGACTTAGAAGCGCTGAGACGCATTTCCCGGAAAAACCGTCCGCCCCGCAGGGCGCGAAAGAGCGTTGAAGCGGGTACGGGAGACGCCGAGGAAACCGCGTGGGAAGACCGCGGGGAAGTGGAGTTTGACGGCGTAAAGGTCAGCTTTGGACAGGCGGAGTACGGCGGAGCGGAACCGGGTTATGATTTTGCCGGGAACGGCTATGACGGGGGGGAACGTGGATACGGGGAAGCGGGAGCGGATTCTGAGGGGATGTACGCCAATGAACCCCAGGCTTACGCCGACGCCCCCCAGGTTTACGCCGAGGACTCCCAGGTTTATGCCGAGGACTCCCAGGTTTACGCCGAGGACTCCCAGGCTTATCCCGGCGAAGCCCCGGCCTGGGACGAACAGGACAACGAACGGTACGACGATTGGAACGGCATGCAGGACCGTGACCGCCAGTATAACCGGCAGAATTCCGGCATGGCGGGGCGCAGGTCCGGTTATGAAGGGATTAAAAGTTCCCTTCATATCTTAAAGCCATCCGACGGCCTGCTGGCGGCATTTTTTGTGCCGGTGATTGTGATGATTATCGTATTCGCCCAGAGGGGAATTTTCCCCTTCGGCGAGGAGAGTTTTCTGCGGACGGACATGTACCACCAGTACGCCCCGTTTTTCTCCGAATTCCAGTACAAGCTGACCCACGGCGGCAGCCTGCTGTACAGCTGGGACATCGGCATGGGGGTGAATTTCTCCGCGCTGTACGCCTACTATCTAGCCAGCCCCTTTAACTGGCTGCTGGTGCTGTGTCCCAAGGCTAATATTATCGAATTTATGAGCTACGGGATTGTGCTCAAAATCGGTCTGGCGGGTCTGAGCTTTGCCTGGTATCTGCGCAGGCATTGCAGGACCAATGATTTCGGCGTGGGCTTTTTCGGGATTTTCTACGCGCTGTCGGGATATATGGCGGCGTACAGCTGGAACATCATGTGGCTGGACTGCATTATCCTGTTCCCGCTGATCATGCTGGGGCTGGAGCGTCTGGTGCGCAAGGGAAAGCCGTTTTTGTACTGCCTCACCCTGGGGGCGTCGATCCTTTCCAATTATTATATTTCCATCATGATCTGCATTTTCATGGTACTGTATTTTATCGCGCTTTTGATCCTGTATCCGCCGAAAAAGGCCGGTGGTTTTTTCACCGCCTGCGCCCAGTTCGCAGCGTTTTCCCTGGCTGCAGGCGGACTTGCGGCGGTGGTGCTGCTCCCGGAAATCTACGCGCTGCAGACCACTGCGTCGGGAAATTTTGATTTTCCCAAGACCCTCAGCTCCTATTTCCCGATTTTTGATATGCTGGCGCGGCATATCGGGAATGTGTCCGTGGAGATCGGACTGGATCACTGGCCCAATATTTATTGCGGCGTAGCCGTGTTCATTTTCTTCCTCCTGTATCTGGCGAGCCGGAAGATTTCGCTGCGGGAGAAGGCGGTGTACTGTACGCTGCTGGTCCTGTTTTTTGCCAGTTTTTCCACCAACATGCTGAACTTTATCTGGCACGGCTTCCATTATCCCAACAGCCTGCCCTGCCGTCAGTCCTTCATCTACATTGCCCTTATGCTGCTGATCTGCTACCGGGCGTACATGTACCTGGACGTGACGCCCTGGAAGCATGTGGCCATTGCGTTCTGGGGCTCGGCTTCTTTTGTGATTCTGGCGGAGAAGCTGGTGCAAAACAAACAGTTCCATTTTTCCGTGTTCTATGTGGCGCTTCTGTTCCTGGCGCTGTACGCGGGATTGATCTATCTGTATAAACGGCGCAGAAAGGGAGCGGACCTCGCTGTGCTGCTGGCGTTGGCCGTGGTTTCCATCGAGGCGGCGGTAAACACCACCGTGACCAGCGTCCCGACCACCAGCAGGACGGCTTATACACGGGACAACAAGGACGTGATCACCCTGATGAGCGAGGTGAATCCGCAGACCTTCTACCGTGTGGAGAAGGTGGACCGGAAGACGAAGAACGACGGGGCGTGGATGAATTTCCCGTCCGTCTCTCTGTTCTCCTCCACGGCAAATGCCTCCCTCTCAGACTTTTTCCGCAAGCTGGGCTGTGAGAGCTCCACCAACGCCTACAGCATCACCGGCAGCACGCCGCTGGTGGACAGCCTGTTCTCGGTAAAGTACGGGATCTATGACCAGGAGCAGGTGACGGGCGAACTTTTGAGCTTTGCCGGGCGCAGGGGCGATACGTGGCTGTACGAGAATCTGTATACGCTTCCGGTGGCATTTATGCTTCCGAACGATGTGGAGGGTAACTGGATTCTGGACACCGCCAATCCGGCCTATGTGCAGAACGACCTGTGTAATGTGCTGGATACGCCGTCCGTGCTGGTGCCGGTGGAAACCATACCCAACGGCAGCAGACTGACGTTTACGCCGGATGTGACCGGAGATTATTATGTCTATGTGACGAACCGCAAGATCAAAGAGGTATCTGCGGTGGTGGGATCCCAGTCCCTGAATTTCGACAATGTGGACCGCGGCTACCTGTTGGAGCTGGGCACCTGCACGGCCGGGAACGAGGTGAGCCTGGAATCCCGGGACGAGGGGAATGTGGCGCTTCAGGTGGAAGTGTGGCGGTTTGATCCCCAGAATTTTAAGGAGCTTTACAGCCGTTTGAACCAAAACCCGCTGACCGTGACCAAGTGGACGGACGTGGGGGTGGAGGGGACGATTGTGGCGGACACCCCGGGCGTTATGTATACCAGCATACCCTATGACAAGGGATGGAGCGTGAAGGTGGACGGAAACAGCGTCACGGCCAGACCGCTGTTCGATACCTTCCTGGGCATCGATCTGAGCGCGGGAGCCCATACCATTTCCCTGTCCTATGAGCCGGAGGGCCTGAGGACAGGCGCGGTTATTACCGCGGGCAGCGCTGCCTTTGTGGGCATCTGCGCGGCCGTATATTTTGCTTTGAACCGAAGGAAAAAAGACGAGAGTTAGGAGAGTGAAGCCATGAAATTGTGGGGCGGACGTTTTACCAAGGAGACCAACCAGTTGGTGCATAACTTCAATGAATCCCTGTCATTTGACCAGAAATTTTACCGTCAGGATATTCGCGGCAGCATCGCACATGTGACGATGCTGGCCAGGCAGGGGATTTTATCGGAGCAGGATAAAGTGGATATTATCCGTGGATTGGAAAGCATTCAGAAGGATTTAGACAGCGGAGCGCTTACCATATCACCCGATTCCGGATATGAAGATATCCACTCCTTTGTGGAGGGCACTCTGACCGAGCGCGTGGGCGAAGCGGGAAAACGGCTTCACACGGGCCGCAGCCGCAACGACCAGGTGGCGCTGGATATGAAGCTTTACACGCGGGATGAAATTCAGGAAATGGACGGCCTGCTGAGAGACCTGCTGGAGGAGCTGCTCGCTGTGATGGAGGCCAATCTCGACACCTTTATGCCCGGCTTCACCCATCTGCAGAAGGCGCAGCCCATCACCCTGGCCCACCACATGGGGGCGTATTTTGAGATGTTCTCCCGGGACCGTTCCCGGCTCCACGATATACGTGAGCGGATGAACTACTGCCCGCTGGGCTCGGGAGCCCTGGCCGGAACCACCTATCCGCTGGATCGGGCCTACACCGCAAAGCTTCTGGATTTCTACGGCCCCACCCTGAATTCCATGGATTCAGTGGCGGATCGGGATTACCTGCTGGAACTCTTGAGCGCGCTGTCCATTATCGCCATGCATCTGAGCCGGTTCTGCGAGGAGATCATTATCTGGAACACCAACGAGTACCGGTTTGTGGAGATCGACGACTCCTACAGCACGGGCAGCAGCATCATGCCCCAGAAAAAGAATCCGGACATCGCAGAGCTGATCCGCGGAAAGAGCGGGCGGGTTTACGGCGCACTGGTGTCCCTTCTCACCACCATGAAGGGGCTGCCGCTGGCTTACAACAAGGATATGCAGGAGGACAAGGAGCTGGCTTTTGACGCCATCGACACGGTGAAGGGATGTCTGCTGCTGTTTACCGGCATGATCTCCTCCATGACCTTCCGGAAGGACGTGATGGAGGCCAGCGCCAAGAAGGGCTTCACCAACGCCACCGACGCGGCGGATTATCTGGTAAACCGCGGCGTTCCCTTCCGGGACGCCCACGGCATCGTGGGACAGCTGGTGTTAACTTGCATCGGGAAAGGAATTGCGCTGGACGATCTGCCTCTGGAGGAGTACCGGGAGATCAGTCCGGTGTTTGACGAGGACGTCTACGAGGCCATCCGCATGAAAACCTGTGTGGAAAAGCGGACCACCGTGGGAGCCCCCGGCCAGGCGGCCATGCGGGATGTGATCGCGCAGTACAGGAAGCAGCTGGAGCAGTAAGGCCCGGTCTGCGCGGCAGTTCAAAGCTGCCGTGCAGGTCAGACCGCGACGTTTTAACCGCCCCCGGCGGGCATGAATTTGCCCCTCCGGGGGTTTTTGCGTCGATTGATGCTTGACGGTTGGATTCGAAAAATATATAATATTTACAGCATTGATGTTGTAAAAACAACGGAAAGAGGAACTGATGGAAGAATTTCTGCACATTTTACGGAAGTCCCCGCTGTTCTACGGGGTGAATGACGATGAGCTTTACACGCTGTTAAAATGCTGCGCGGCCGAGCAGACACGCTATGAGGAGGGGGAGTATATCTACCGCATGGGCGAGTCTTTGAACAGCATCATGATCATGCTCTCAGGCAGCGCCATGGTGGTGCAGGAGAATTTCTGGGGAAGGCAGGAGGAGCTGTTTCGGGTTAAGGAGGGGGAGATATTTGGGGAGTCCTACTCCTGCGCCAGGACCGCGGTGCTGCCGGTCAGCGTGGTGACCGAGGGACCCTGTGAGGTTCTGTTTCTGCAATATCAGCGGATGATCACCTTCTGCTCCCTGGCCTGCGATTTCCACACCCGGCTGATCCAGAATATGCTGCGCGTCCTGTCCGAGCACAATGTGAAGCTGGAGAACAAGCTGGAGCACATGTCCCGCAAGACCACCCGGGACAAGCTGCTGTCCTATCTCTCCCAGCAGGCGGTGGCCTGCGGCGGACGGGATTTTGACATCCCTCACAGCCGTCAGGAGCTGGCCCGCTATCTGGGCGTGGACCGGAGCGCCATGTCCAATGAGCTGAGCAAGATGAAGACGGAAGGGCTGCTGGAATTTCAGAGGAATCATTTTGTGCTTTATGAGAAGGCGGGAGCCGTGAACGGGCAGACGTGACGGGGGAGCCGGAACGCCGGGACACTTTGGGCGCGGGAGAGGCGGCTGGGACGCGGGAGCGGTGGCCTGGCGCGGGAGAGGCGGCTGGGACGGGAGAGACGGCCTGGCGCGGGAGAGGCGGCCTGGCGCGGGAGAGGCGGCTGGGACGGGGAGAGCGGTATCTGGCACAAGAGTGGACCGGTCTGGCGGCGGCCCGCCCGGCAAAACGGCTGTCCGGACGATGCGGCGATCATATCAATTTACGGAGGTGATTTCATGGCGGGGAGTAAAATGCTGTCTCAGGATGTGGCGGATAATATCATGTCGATGATAACCATCGAAAAACGCTTTGGAGCGGGAGACAAGCTGCCAAACGAGACGGAGCTGGCCCATGAGCTGAACGTCAGCAGGACGACGCTGCGGGAGGCGGTGAGAATCCTGGTGGCTTACGGCGTGCTGGAGATCCGCCGCGGGAACGGCACATTTGTCACGGAAAAAGCCCGGCAGGGGGAGGAGATCCTGGGACCGCTCTCCGACGTGAAAGCCGATGCCGGGGATCTCTACGAGATGCGCCTGATATTTGAGCCCGAGGCGGCGTACCTGGCCGCGATACGCGGAACGGACGGGGAGATCAAACGGATTCTGGAGTGCGGGCGCAGAATTGAGGAAGCCATCCGGGAGGGCAGCGACCGCACGCAGCAGGAGCAGGCTTTTCACAAATCCATCGCCCAGGCCACTCACAACGAGTTTATGAACAAGCTGATGCCCATTCTCTACCAGGCTATTTCCAAGGGGGTGGCGCTTTCGGCCCAGGGCGGGCAGGCGGTCCAGGACACGGTTGCCGACCACCGGCTGATCATGGAATTTCTCTCCCAGCGGGACGCTGAGGGCGCCCGCAGCGCGATGAAGATCCACATCCTGCACGCGATCCGGGAGCTGGGGATTCAGTAGTCCGCCCGCCCGGCGGTCAATGTCCACAAACCCGCCAAATGCCGCAGGTCACAGGATCCACCACAGGGTTTCGCCACGTTTCCATTCCGTAAAGCCGCAGCGCTGCAAAAGCTTCTGGGAAGCCAGGCCGTCCAGATCGGTCTCCGCCGTCACATGGCGCACATTGTCCTGGGATATGGCCCATCTGCACATGGCGCAGACTGCTTCCGTCATATAACCCTGGCCCTCGTATTCCCTGCCGAGGCCGTAGCCGATCTCCACCAGGCCGCCGCTGTCCGGCAGGTCCTTGAAATCCGCGGAGCCGACCACCGTGCGGTCCGATTTGCGGATCAAAAACCAGAAGCTGTGCCAGACGTAGTGCCCGGGATCCCTCTTTGCTGCGGCCAGCTGCCCGGCTACGATCTGGCGAAACAAGCCCTCCATGGGTTCTGCGCGGTACAGACAATTCAATTCACATTCTAGCCGGTGGCAGTCGTTTAACCACCATTCCAGCTGTGTGGGCGTCAGCGCCACAAGCTCTAAACGTTCTGTTTCAATGTTCACGATTTTTCCTTTCATTGTAAGAAACCGGATTTCCGCCGCCGGGGTATTTAAAGTTGCGTTCCGGGGCTGCCCAAGACCTTTTGATTAGAGTTTACCAGAGCCGGTATGAACGTGCAACTGTTTGGCGAAGGAGATGGCGGATGCGAAGGCGGACGCGGGGATTTTAACAGCTTTTATGGAGCTTTTACGGCACTTTTACGGTGTGCCTGCATCGCTGTCCATCTTATTGAATGCAGTGGGCTGCTGGCATAGCTTTCGGGCGAATATTTTTCGAAAGACATCATATGTCATATTGACATCGTATGTATTTTGCAATAAACTGAATATAACCAAAGGATGTCATACTGCAAACAGGAGGAATCAGATATGAGATGGATTGACTTAACCACGTGGGACAGGGCGATGCATTACCAGGTATTCAAAGACAGCGCCCAGCCCCAGTACAGCGTTACCTTTGATCTGGATATCACCGGGTTTCCCGAATGGGTCAGGGAGCGGGGCTATTCCTTTACATTTTCGCTGGTTTACGCCGTTACCAGATGCGCGAACCAGATCGAGGCGTTCCGCTGCCGCTTTGTGGACGGGAAACCGGCGGTATTTGACGTGATCAACACGTCCTTCACTTACCTGAACCGGGAAACGGGACTGTTCAAGGTGGTCAATGTGCCCATGCGGGACACGCTGGAAGAATACGCCGCCCTGGCGAAGGAGACAACCGAGAACCAGAAGGAATATTTTACCGGGCCGATGGGCAACGATATTTACCAGTTTTCACCATTTCCCTGGGTCAGTTTCACCCACATTTCCCATACGGATTCGGGGAGAAAAGACAACGCAACCCCTCTTTTTGACTGGGGAAAATATTACATACGGGATGGACGCACCTATCTGCCGTTTTCCGTTCAGGTCCACCACTCCTTTGTGGACGGCATCCACATCGGCATGCTGGCGGACGCCCTGCAGGTTTGTCTGGCCGGAATTGAGAGCAGGAGCAGCTGACCGGCGCCCCTTCCATTTTCCAAAAGACAGCAAAAAAGCGGACGTGACATGTCCGCTTTTCTGCTGCGCTCCCTCCGGCGGAAGAACTGCTGCCGGAGCGCTTAAACGGTAACAGTTCAGACGGCTTATCTTCTTGACCGAAAAAGACCGGTCAAGAAGCATCGGATGTCCATCCGATGTGAAAATTGGCGTGGAAACCCGCTTACAAGCGAGCTTGACGCGGTTTACCGCGCCAATTTTCCCGCCGTCTGAACTGTTACCTTAAACTCAATATTCTGCGTTTAAAACCTTATCCACATTCTCTTTACCCGCCAGATTCACCGCCTTTGAGTCCTTAAGCTTCACGTAATACCCGGTTCCCTCCGGGTTCATGCTTCCGATCAGCAGCGTGGTGGTGATATCCTTGCCGTCCTTCCGGCAGGTCCAGGTCAGCGTCATGACCGGAGTCTCCAGACCGTAGCTTCCCAGCTCCTCGTCGGTGGCGTTATAGTTGACGCAGGACCGGATGGAGAGCCCGCTGACCGCCTGCGCCAGGTTGTTTAGCTGGGAGTTGTCGGGCAGCCGGTTGGCCTCCGTGTCGGCGGCGTCTCGGTACCAGGCGATATTTCCCTGTCCGTCCACCTCTTTTTTCACGAAATGGCTGGTGGTTTCTTCCTTTGTGACCGCGATATCCCGGATATCCGCGCCGGAAACGGTGGGCAGGGATTCGGTCTGGATGAAGTCGTAAAGCCCCTTGCCGGCGGTTTCCGCAAGGGAGGAATCGATGGTGTAAACCTGGCTTCCGCCGGAGATGCAGGCGTAGTATTCTTCCGGCGCCTGATCGATATCCGAGGATCCGGCGGCCTTCACCTGATTGCCGATCAACAGTGTGGCAGGGGGTTGCTGGCCGGTGGTGATCTCAAAGCGGATCTTCGGATCGGCAAGCCCGTAAGAAGCCAACTCATCCGCATTTTCCAGTTTGCGGGTGGCGGGCAGGGCGGCCAGCTGATCGGCCAGGTTGGTGAGTGTGGTTTGGCGGATCGGGCAGTCCCGGTCCTGAGCATAGTACCAGGTGCCGTTGTCCTCCACGAAATCCAGCCTTGCGTCTCCATTTTCGATGGCAATCCCGGTGACATCCCCAAAATCCGTCACATAGACGCGGGCGCTCTCGGCTTCCTGGAGCGCGCGGCCCGCACTCTGTTTCTGCTGCCAGGTCAGCCCGGCGTAGGCGGCGCACAGTACCAGAAGCGCTGCTGCCGCAAATGAGATTTTTTTAGATTGACTCATGGAAATGCCTCCTTACAGTTTCCGCCGTTTCATCCAGATCACGAAGCCTGCGATCAGGAAGATGACCGGGATCACGATGATAAACAGCGCGCTCCAGAGTCCGCCCGCGGTGATCATATTGTAGGTAACCTCCAGGCTCTTGGCCGGTATGGACAGATTCACGGCCTGGGAAATGTTGTGGGAAGCGGCGTTCATAAAAATGGTCAGGTTGGTGATGCTGGGGAACTGCTGCAGCAGCGAACCGTCGATCAGGGACGGTGCGGTGATCACCGTCAGGGTGGCTTCCGGCTCCGTTTCACCGTCCTGGGACTGGGCCTGGGAGGCTGTGGCGGCCTGGGAATCTTCGGAAGTTACGACCGGCTCCGTGGCGGTGGCTCCCAGCACATAGGTTCCGGGGGTCTGCTCCTGGGTGGTCGGATCCACAAAAATACCGCTGTCCGTGGTGGTCAGAAACGGGGCTACGGTCAGTCCGTCACGCAGATTCTCCGAGACGGTCATACCCGAGGGATTTAGCAGCAGGGCCGGATCCTTGCTGGTGATTCCGGTCAGCATGCCACCGGAGAACTCGTACTCCGGGAAGAAGAGAAACGGATTGTTGTTGTAGTATTGTCCCGGCGCCGTGTCCGCCACATATCCATTTTTCAGCTCCAGTCCGTAATCCGCGCACAGGGAGCTTAAGTTGGGATTTCCGGACTCCGTGTAGCCGGTGAGGATCAGCACGTGTCCGCCCTGCTCCAAATAGCCGGAAATCATGTCCTTTTCATCCACCGCCAGGTCGGTCTGCGGGTTGTTGATCAACAGCAGCTCACAGTCCCCGGGCATGGCCCCTTCCGTGAGCAGATTTAAGTCGTGGACCTGCATGTTGGATTTTTTCAGGGCGTCCGTTACCATGGCCGGGAGTGTGGATTCCTTGTGGCCGCTCAGCTGGTATACGTTGGTCTCCGTGTCATTTGCCACGTAGGAGATGGCGCTGGTGAGCTGTCCTTCCCCGTCAAAGGAAGATTCCTTGTACTGCTGATACTGGTAATAAGCCATTAAATCTATTTGGATAATATCCGTAAATGGAATCGATTGCGTCTTGCCTGTGTCGGGGCAGCTGACCAGCACGGTATTCGCCTCCGTGTTCAGCGTGCTCAGAACGTCCGGGTGAAGCACCGGATCCTTGACCTCCACGGTGACATGATCCGAGAGGTCCGCGTACAGCCCGGCAAAGTGGGTGATACGCTCGTCGACGCGGTCGGGATCGCCCACAATATAAATGTTTACATCTTTCGTCAGACCGCCAAGCAGATCCTTTGTGGTGCCGCTCAGGGAAAAGATCTGGTTGGTGCTCAGATCCAGTCTGCGGTATTTGGCTGGTACGGTGCCTGCGATCAGGTTGACCACAATGACGGCGGCGATGACGATGACGGTGAAAATGGCTACAATGCCGCCCTTTTTAAGATTTTTGTTCATATTCTGCCTCCTGCTGCTATGAAATGTATCACGGTTAGCTCCATCTGCGCTTTTCAATGGTCTGCACGGTCAAAAACAGCATGATGAAGGCTGCGCTCACATAATAGAGCAGTCCGCCCAGATCCAGGATATGGTCGTTTACCACTGTGTTGAACACATCCGCCAACACGATCTTGCCCAGCAGATGGGTCAGCGCCCGGTCTAACAGGGATTTCTTGTAAAAGTAGACGGCTGCCAGCGCCGCCGCTCCGGCGGCTTCCAGGCCAAAAGACAGGGGAGCACAGCCGGTAAGACGGTACAGCACAAAGGCAAGCAGGGTCAGCAGCAGCAGAAGCCTGATGAGGGAGTCCCGGGCCGATGTGGGGATGAAGCTGATCAGATTGGGCCACAGGGTGAGAAGCAGCAGCACGCCGAAGGTTCCGGCGGCCGCGATGAGCTGGCTCTCCGTCAGGGAGGAGATAAACAGGCCGATGGCGATGTAAACGCAGCCCAGCAGGAAGAAAGTAAGGATCGCGCCGTAGTCCTCGGCCAGATAGGCGGTACCGCTGGCCTTGATGATCAGAGGACAGAGGCAGGAGATGGCCATGGGAATAGCGAACACGGTGACCATGGAGAGGTATTTGCCCATGACAACGCTCCAGAGGGAGACGGGGGAGGTGAGGAGCAGCTGGTCCGTGCGGGAGTGGTGCTCCTCGGACATGCTCTTCATAGTCAGCACCGGAATGGCGATGAGCAGGATGATCAGGATCGCTCCCAGGGTGTAGGAAAAGTAGGGATATCCGCCCAGCATGTTGGTGGCCATAAAATAGATGCCGATGAACATGGTGACAAAGGCGATGAACACATACCCGGTCATGGAATAAAAATAAGATTTCAGCTCGCGCTTATAGATCGCTCTCATGTTCGCAGTCCTCCTGTCTTGTCTGTTTTTCGTCCTCTGTCAGCTCCAGGAATACTTCCTCCAGGGAGGCGTGAACCGGCACCATGGCGAGAATGGGAAGCCTGCGGTCCGCGCAGGCGTAGAATACGGCCTCCCGGACGTCGCGGGAGGGGGATGGGGTACCGGATGGGGACGGTTTGCCGGAAGGGGACATTTCCCCGGAGGCCGCCTCCGCCTCCCCGTTTGCCGCCCCGGCGTAGTCCAGGGATACCTGGCAGACGCCCACCTCGCCTGATTCCAGAAAATGGATACCGGAAATCTGCGGCACGGTTTCCAGAGCGGCGCGGACATCCTCTGCGGAGCCTTTGACGGACAGGTTCATTCCCCCGGCTCCGGCCATCTGCCGCTCCAGGTTTTCCGGGGTGTCGCTGGCGATCAGCTTGCCGCGGTTGATGATAAGGATGTGATCGCAGACCGCGCTGACCTCGGACAGGATGTGGGAGCTGAGGATGACCGTGTGCTTTTTGCCCAGGCCACGGATCATATCCCGGATCTCGATGATCTGTTTGGGGTCCAGGCCCACGGTGGGTTCATCCAGAATGATCACCTGGGGCTTTCCCAAAATCGCCTGGGCCATGCCTACCCGCTGCCGGTAGCCTTTTGAGAGGTTTTTGATCAGCCGCCCGCTGACGTCCGCGACCTTGACTAACTCCATGACCTCCGCCACAGCCTCCGCCCGGGAAGCCCTGGGGATTTTTTTCAGGCTGGCGGCGAAATCCAGATATTCCCGCACCGTCATGTCGGTGTAAAGGGGCGGGATCTCCGGAAGATAGCCGATGCCGGATTTAGCGGCCTCCGGTTCCTCCAGAATGTTGTGGCCGTTGATCAGCACCTCGCCCGAGGTGGCGCCCAGATACCCGGTCATAATGTTCATGGTGGTGGATTTTCCGGCTCCGTTGGGGCCGAGAAAGCCGTAAATCTGGCCGTCCCGGACCGTAAAGCTTAAATGATCCACCGCCATATGTCCTCCGTAAGATTTAACAAGATCTTTCACTTCAATCAATGGTACTCTCCTCCTGTCTGTCAGATTGCCGTATTCTGCCGTTGAGCCGGCATCATATCAAGAGTTAGTTTTAGCCCTGAATTGTGATGAAAATGTGATGGAACTATGATATTGCTGTTAAATTTTGGCCGTAAAGGAAACGAAAATCCGGGAAAAGAGCAGGGAAGGACGCAGCAAAGGGCATTTCCGGGAATGAGCGCTGCCGTTCAAACGGTGGACAGATCGGGGAGGGATGTGCATATCTTTAACAGAGAGAAGAAATTCGGGGGACGGGAGATGGGACACCGGCTGTTGAATAAGTATCTGGTGCTGATGGATGTGGGCGGGGCGGTGTATGTGCTGTTGGAGCTGGCCTGGCGGGGGCGCAGCCACTGGACCATGTTTGTGCTGGGCGGATTGTGCTTTATCGGATTGGGGCTGATCAATGAGGTAATGCCCTGGGATATGCCGCTGTGGGAACAGGCGGCCGTTGGCGTGCTGTTGATCACGGCGCTGGAATTTTTCACCGGCTGTGTTGTAAACCTTATGCTGGGCTGGCAGGTGTGGGACTACAGCGACCTGCCCTGGAACATTTTAGGGCAGGTCAGCCTCAAATACAGCGCCCTGTGGCTGCCCGTGAGCCTGGCCGGGATTGTGCTGGACGACTGCCTGCGTTACCGGTGGTTCGGCGAGGAACGGCCCCGCTACAATCTGGGTCTTACCCGGAAATGGAGGTGGAGCGTGCGGTTGTGAGCGCCATCCACCGTCAGTACGCTGCGCCCGGCCTATGGGAGGGAATCACGTTTTTATACCGCAAAAATACCGCCCTGTAAATGCCGTGAGGCTGCTTGACAGGGCGGTGCTTTATGCCGCTTTATGCGGAATTGTATTTATAATTATTGATTCAGGGGTATGCATATTAACGCATAATTAACCAGCGTAGGAGGCGTCGATCTTCTTTCCGGACTTCTTAGCTTCCTCCAGCTCCGCCATCTTCATGGCGCGCACCTTTAAGGGCAGGCCGAACAGGGTGATGAAGCCGTCCGCGTCGTGGTGGTCGTACAGGTCGCCGGTGGTGAAGGATGCCAAGGACTCGCTGTACAGGGAGTAGGGGGAGATAGTTCCGGCCTTGATGATGTTGCCCTTGTACAGTTTGAACTTCACGGTGCCGGTCACATACTTCTGGGTGGACTCCACAAACGCCTGCACAGCCTCCCGCAGGGGAGTGAACCATTTGCCCTCGTAAACGATCTGGGACAGCTTGTTGGCCATGTCCTTTTTGGCGTCCATGGTGGCGCGGTCTAATACCAGCTCCTCCAGCTGCATGTGGGCCTCCATCAGGATGGTGCCGCCGGGAGTCTCGTAGATTCCGCGGGACTTCATGCCCACCACGCGGTTCTCCACAATATCCACGATTCCGATGCCGTGCTTGCCGCCCAGCTCGTTCAGGGTGCGGATCACGTCGGAAACCTTCATGGACTTGCCGTTCACGGAGGTGGGTACGCCCTCCTCAAATGTGATGGTCACGTACTCGCCCTCGTCCGGCGCTTTCTCCGGGCGCACGCTCATCATCAGCAAATGGTCGTAGTTGGGCTCCAGGGACGGATTCTCCAGCTCTAGGCCCTCATGGCTGATGTGCCATAAGTTGCGGTCGCGGCTGTAGCTGCTGTCCATGGAGAAGGGCAGGTCGATGCCGTGCTGCTTGCAGTATTCGATCTCGTCGTCCCGGGACTTTAAGGTCCACACGTCGGTCATACGCCAGGGAGCGATGATCTTTAAATCGGGAGCCAGGGCCTTGATTGCCAGCTCGAACCGGATCTGGTCGTTACCCTTGCCGGTGGCGCCGTGACAGATGGCGGTGGCGCCCTCCTTGCGGGCGATGTCCACCAGGCACTTGGCGATGGCGGGACGGGCCATGGAGGTTCCCAGCAGGTACTTGTTCTCGTAAACAGCGTTGGCCATCACACAGGGCACGATATAGTTGTCGCAGAAATCGTCCACCAGATCTTCGATGTATAATTTGGAAGCGCCGGACAGCTTTGCCCGCTCATCCAGTCCGTCCAGCTCGCTGCCCTGACCGCAGTCGATACAGCAGCAGACCACCTCATAGCCGAAATTTTCCTTTAACCACGGGATGATGGTGGTGGTGTCAAGCCCACCGGAATATGCTAAAATCACTTTCTCTTTCATCATAAATACCCTCCTGAATCGATCATTTATATTTTTTTCACTTGTGTGTGATTTGACTTTCATAAATATACACCACAATTTAAAAAAATGCAATAGGAAAAATTAAATTTACAAAAATGTTGCATATTATTCATTTGATGTGTATAATTATGAACATGACATCAGCCCCGGACCTTTGATGGGACTGGAAAATGCTTCCGGCAGCGGTTATTGGGGCTGCCGTCAACAGGACGGCGGCGGGCCGGAAACAGATTAATTATGAAGGTGAGGAAGAGATTATGATCAAAGTTGGTATTATCGGTTCCACCGGATATGCGGGCGGCGAGCTGGTACGGCTCCTGCTTCAGCGGGAGGATGTGGAAATTAAATGGTACGGCTCCAGAAGTTATATCGGCCAGGACTATGCTTCGGTTTACGCCAACATGTTCCAGTTGGTGGACGAAAACTGTATGGATGATAATATGAAGGAACTGGCCGGTCTGGTGGACGTGGTATTCACGGCCACGCCCCAGGGGCTCTGCGCATCCCTGGTGGATGAGGAAATCCTGTTAAAGGTGAAGGTCATCGACCTCAGCGCGGATTTCCGGATCAAGGACGTGGGCGTGTACGAGCAGTGGTATAAGCTGAAACACGCCTCTCCTCAGTTCATCGGCGAGGCGGTCTACGGGCTGCCGGAGGTGAACCGGGATCTGGTGAAGTCGGCCAGGTTGATCGCCAACCCGGGATGTTTCCCCACCTGTTCCTTCCTGTCGGTGTACCCGCTGGTGAAGGAAGGGCTGATCGATCCCAATACCCTGATCATCGACGCCAAATCGGGTACCTCCGGCGCGGGGCGTGGGGCCAAGGTGGACAGTCTCTACTGCGAGGTCAATGAGAATATCAAGGCCTACGGGGTGGGCGTGCACCGGCACACGCCGGAGATCGAGGAACAGCTTTCCTATGCGGCGGGAAAGCCGGTGACCGTCAGCTTCACCCCACACCTGGTTCCCATGAACCGGGGAATCTTGGTGACAGCCTACGCCTCCCTGACGGGAAATGCCTCGGAGGAGGAGCTGCGGGCCGTCTACGAGAAGTATTATCAGAAGGAATATTTCGTCCGCCTGCTGAAACCCGGCGTTGTGCCTCAGACGCGCTGGGTGGAGGGCAGCAACTTTGCGGACGTGAACTTTAAACTGGACCCCAGGACCAACCGGGTGGTGATGATGGGCGCCATCGACAATATGGTGAAGGGCGCGGCTGGCCAGGCGATACAAAATATGAACCTGATGTTTGGGCTGGCGGAACATACGGGGCTCAGGCAGGTGCCGATGTTCCCGTAGAAGGGAACGGCGGGGGTGACCCCGGTGGAGGGCGCAAGAGGCGGCCGTGGCAGGTGCAGGGCGGAAGTGGCCCCGCCAGGCGCAGCGCAGAGGCGGCCGTGACAGGCGCAGGGTAGAAGCGGCCCCGCCAGGTGCAGTGCAGAGGCGGCCGTGGCAGGCGCAGGGTAGAAGTGGCCCCTCCGGGGTGCAAGAGATACAACGCCCAGGCCCCGGAAGCCACCACGCCTCCCCCGTACAAAATGATACAAGGAACGAGGATTTTAAAATGGCAGGAACAATGGACGTGATCATCCGTGAGATGACCATTGAGGATTACGGGCAGGTATACGAGCTGTGGACGGAGATCAAGGGTTTTGGCATCCGCACGGTGGACGACTCCAGGGAGGGCGTGGAGCGTTTTCTGCGGCGCAATCCCACCACCAGCGTGGTGGCGGTGCAGAACGGCCGGATCATCGGAAACATCCTCTGCGGCCACGACGGCCGCACCGGCTGCTTTTATCACGTCTGCGTGGCAAACGGCTACCGCAAGCACGGCATCGGCTACCGCATGGTGCGGGCGGCCATGGAGGCGCTCCAGAAAGAGGGAGTCAGCAAGATCAGCCTGATCGCCTTCAAGGAAAACCAGGTGGGAAACGCCTTCTGGAAGGGCATCGGCTGGGTGGAGCGCGGGGACATCAACAGCTACGAGTTCATTTTAAATGAGGAAAATATCACCCGGTTCGTCCGGTAGAGCAGATTGAGAGGGATGGAAAAAAATGGGAGAGATTAGGAAAATACCCGGCGGCGTGACGGCGGCAAAGGGATTCAAGGCGGCTTCCACTGCTGCGGGAATCAAATACAAGGACCGCCCGGACATGGCGATGATCTACAGCGAGGCGGACTGCGTGTCCGCGGGCACCTTTACCACCAACCTGGTGCAGGCCGCCCCTGTCAAATGGGATAAAAACCAGGTGTACGGCGGCGCGGCCGCCAGAGCCGTGGTGGTCAACGCAGGCATCGCCAACGCCTGCACCGGGAAGGAAGGCATGGAATACTGCGGCCAAACGGCAGGGGCCTGCGCGGCGGCCTTGGGCGTGCCGGAGGACAGCGTGCTGGTGGCCTCCACCGGCGTGATCGGCATGCAGCTGCCCATGGACCGCATCGAGGCGGGAATCCACGCCATGGCCCCGCTGCTCTGTGGCGGGGAGGAGAGCGGCACAAAGGCGGCCAAGGCCATCATGACCACGGACACCAAACACAAGGAGGTCGCCGTGGAATTCGAGCTCGGCGGCGTCACGGTGAAAATGGGCGGCATGTGCAAGGGCTCGGGTATGATCCACCCCAACATGTGCACCATGCTCAGCTTCGTGACCACGGACGCAGCCATTTCCAAGGAGCTGCTCCAGCAGGCCCTGAGCGCGGACGTCCAGGACACCTACAACATGATCTCCGTGGACGGCGACACCTCCACCAACGACACGGTGCTGCTGCTGGCCAACGGCATGGCCGGGAATCCGGTGATCACTGAGAAAAATGAGGACTACGCCGTTTTCTGCCAGGCACTGAACTACATCAACGAGACCCTTGCGAAAAAGATGGCTGGGGACGGCGAGGGCTGCACGGCGCTGTTTGAGGTGAAAATCGTGGGCGCGGACACCAAAGAGCAGGCCAAAGTATTGGCCAAATCCGTAATCACCTCCAGCCTGACTAAGGCTGCCATCTTTGGCCACGACGCCAACTGGGGGCGTATCCTCTGCGCTATGGGCTACTCCGGCGCTCAGTTCGACCCGGAGCGGGTGGACCTATACTTTGAGAGCGCCGCGGGCAGCATGCAGATCATAAAGGACGGCGTGGCCGTGGACTACAGCGAGGAGCAGGCCACGGTCGTCCTGTCCCAGCCCCATGTGACAGCGGTGGCGGATGTGAAAATGGGCGTGGCAACGGCCACGGCCTGGGGCTGCGACCTGACCTTTGACTATGTGAAAATCAACGCGGATTACCGCTCATAATGAGGAGGATGAAAATGGAACTGGAGCCGGGAATTATGCATAAGGCGGCGGTGCTCATCGAAGCCCTGCCGTACATACAGCGTTTCAATCGGAAGATCGTGGTGGTCAAATACGGCGGAAGCGCCATGGTGGATGAGAACTTAAAAAAGCAGGTCATCCAGGACGTGGTGCTGTTAAAGCTGGTGGGCTTCAAGCCCATTATCGTCCACGGAGGCGGCAAGGAGATCAGCCGCTGGGTGGGCAAAGTGGGCATGGAGCCGCATTTTGTGGGCGGCCTGCGGGTGACCGACGAGCCCACCATGGAGATCGCGGAGATGGTGCTCAATAAGGTGAACAAGAGCCTGGTGCAGCTGGTAAATGAACTGGGCGTGAAGGCCGTCGGCATCAGCGGCAAGGACGGCATGATGCTGCGCTGTAAGAAGAAATACTCCGGCGGCGAGGACATCGGCTATGTGGGCGAGGTGACGGAGGTGGATCCCCAGATCATCTACGATCTGCTGGAGAAGGATTTCCTGCCCATCATCTGCCCCACTGGCTTTGACGAGGAGTTTAAAACCTATAACATCAACGCCGACGACGCGGCCTGCGCCGTGGCCACCGCCATGAAGGCGGAAAAGCTGGCATTTTTGACGGACGTGGAGGGCGTTTACAGGGATTTTAACGACAAGGAATCCCTGCTCTCGGAGATGACCGTGGACGAGGCCCAGGCTTTTGTGGACAGCGGCACCCTGGGAGGCGGGATGCTGCCTAAGCTGCAAAACTGCATCGACGCCATCCGAAGCGGCGTTTCCCGGGTCCATATCCTGGATGGGCGAATCCCCCACTGTCTGCTGCTGGAAATATTCACGGACAAAGGAATCGGCACCGCGATTTTTAACTCCGCGGAGGAAGAGAGGTATTATCATGGCTGACCAGAAGGTAATCGATCAGGCGGAGCGGGTGCTCTACAAGACATACAACCGCTATCCCGTGGTATTTGACCATGGAAAGGGCGTGACCTTATACGACAGCGAGGGAAACGCCTATCTGGATTTCGGCGCGGGCATCGCGGTCATGGGACTGGGCTACGGGGACGAGGCGTTTAATCAGGCGGTGAAGGCGCAGGTGGATCAGCTTACCCACATATCCAACCTGTTTTACAATGCGCCGTCGGCCGACGCAGGGGAAAAACTGCTGGCGGTATCGCAAATGGATAAGGTTTTTTTCACCAACAGCGGCACCGAGGCCATCGAGGGCGCGCTGAAAATTGCAAAGCGTTACCATTATAATAAGCTCCACGAGGCTATGGGGGACGGGGCCGACGGCTGCGAGGACTGGGAACCGGATATGACCGGGGAGATCATCGCCATGAACCACTCCTTTCACGGCCGCAGCCTGGGGGCCTTATCCGTAACTGGGAATGCCCATTACCAGGAGCCTTTTAGGCCCCTGATTCCGGGGATCAAATTCGCGGAGTTTAACAATCTGGACAGCGTGAAGGCGCTGATTAATGAGAAAACCTGCGCCGTGATTCTGGAGACCGTTCAGGGCGAGGGCGGCATCTATCCGGCCACGGAGGAATTTTTAAAGGGCGTGCGCGCCCTGTGCGACCAGCACGGCCTGCTGATGATTTTGGATGAGATCCAGTGCGGCATGGGACGGACCGGCCACATGTTCGCCTGGCAGGGCTACGGGGTCAAGCCGGACGTGATGACCGTAGCCAAGGCCCTGGGCAACGGCATGCCCGTGGGCGCGTTTCTGGCCTCCGGTCCCGCCGCCGCGGCCATGGTGCCCGGGGACCACGGAACCACCTACGGCGGCAACCCGCTGGTGACCGCGGCCGCGGCCAAGGTGTTGGACCTGTTTGCAGAGCGCAGGATCGTGGAGCATGTGAGGGAGATCGGCGGGTATCTGTGGGATACGCTGGAAAAACTGGCGGCGGAGTGCCCGCTGGTGAAGGACCACCGCGGTCTGGGCCTGATCCAGGGCCTGGAGTTCACCGTACCCGTGGGGCCGGTGGTGCAGGAGGCGCTGTTGGGGCAGAAACTGATCCTGATCTCGGCCGGCGCCAATGTGATCCGGTTTGTGCCGCCGTTAGTGATTGAGAAGGAAGATGTGGACGAGATGGCGCGGAGGCTTAAGGCGGCCATTGGGGCGGCGGAATCGTAGAAAAACGTAAAAAATGATGATACGGAAGAGGTGAACGGCGATATCCGGCGCTAAAGTAACAGAGGCCGGGATAAGCATGAGAGATGTGGAAAACTCATGCTTATCCCGGCCTTTTGGTATGGCAGCAGGAGGCTGCAACGCGGTACGGAAGAAAAACAAAGCCGGTCGTCAGCCCCGCCCTGCGGTGAGGTTGTCCAATAGAAAATCCAGGTCCCTGGCAGACTGTTCCATCAGGTCGTAGGCGTAGTCGTGGAGGCACCAGTCCAGAATCGTGCCCCGTCCCACACGCAGAAGAAAGTCCGTGATCCCACCGGCGTTCATGGTGGAATGAAAGAGGCCTTGATCCATGGCCTGCTCCACATAGTTCAGAACCGCCAGATAGTAGGAACGGTCCTTGCGGGTGATGTAGCTGTCTTTGATGGAGAGCTGGGAGATGTAAAGCTCCTTGGCGAACTGGGCCCCGTTATCATAGATATACTGGTTCAGGCTCAGCACGATGTGGCGGATGGCCTTCACCGGATCAGGCTCTTCATAGGATTCTAAAAATTCCGTCAAACCCACGTCGTAGGAGGCGAAACCCTGAGCGATCAGATCCTCCTTGGAGGAGTAGTGGTGATAGAACGCCCCGGTGGAAACCCCACTTTTTTCACAGAGCCTGCGGATGGTCAGAGCAGGGTAACCCTGCTCGCGGATCAGTTCGTACGCGGTATACAGCAGTTTTCGTTTTGTGGTCATGGCTTGTTTCTGCCGGTTGGTTAATTCCATTTTCCATCCTCCGTTTTTGTGGTGGGCAAACAGCGCTTATGGGCTATTTTAGTATAAAATGTTGAAAAAAACAAGGGAAGCGCGTTGACATTTTACCTTGGATCTGTTAAACTTCATTTCAGATAACATGTTCGGCGAACGTTGATATGTGAAAGGAGAATGGAATATGAATACCAAGTATGCGGCTTTATTTGAACCGGCGTATATCGGCAAATTAAAGCTGAAGAACAAGATGGCAATGGCTCCCATGGGCCCGATCGGCTATGCGGATCCTCATTTCGCCTTCAACCAAAGGCTCCAGGATTATTACGTGGAACGGGCGAAGGGCGGGATCGGCCTGATTATAACGGGGGTCTGTACGGTTAATGTGGACGTGGAGGGGATCGGATCCCCCGGGATTCCCTGCGTTACCAAAAATCCCAAGGCATTTGTACATAACGGAAACCAGATGAATGAGCGGATTCATGCGTATGGGGCGAAAATATTTCTTCAGATGACGGCCAACGCCGGCAGAAGCACCATGCCTGGGATGGTTCAGAACTATATCGCTCCGTCGGTTCAGGAAAACCGTTTTGATCCGTCGCTCCTGCATCGGGAGATGACGAAGGAGGAAATCCGGCAGTATACGGGGGATTTTGTGAAGGGGGCGGTAATCGCCAAACGGGCCGGTTTTGACGGCGTGGAGATTCATGCGGTTCATGAAGGGTATCTGTTGGACCAGTTCGCCATCGCGTTGTACAACCACCGTGAGGACGAGTACGGAGGAAGTCTGGAGAACAGGCTGCGTTTTGCCACCGATATTGTCAGAGGGATCAAGCAGGCCTGCGGACCGGATTTCCCGGTATCACTACGGTTCAGCTTAAAGAGCTGTATGAAGGGACTGCGCCGGGGAGCGCTTCCGGGGGAGACCTATCAGGAGGCCGGCCGCGATATCGAGGAGGGAATCCAGGCTGCGAAGATCCTGACAGCTGCCGGATATGACGCCCTGAACGTGGACGCGGGCACCTACGACTCATGGTATTGGAATCATCCGCCCATGTATTTTGAGGAGGAAGGGATGTACCGCCCCTTTGGCGAAATTCTGAAAAAAGAGGTGGATGTGCCGATTATTCTGGCGGGCCGGATGGAGAATCCGGACATTGCCGTGGAGGCACTGGGGAAATCCTGCGATATCGTGGAGTATGGACGCCAGCTGCTGGCGGATGCGGACTATCCGGAGAAGCTGCGCAGAGGCCGTCTGGATGAGGTCCGTCCATGTCTGGGCTGCCACGAGGGCTGTCTGGGCCGTATTTCCAGAGGACCGGTGTCCTGCGCGGTGAATCCGGCCTGCGGACGGGAAACGATCTATGGGATCACGCCTGCGCCAAAGCAAAAAACCGTACTAATTGTAGGAGGAGGCGTAGCGGGCTGCGAGTGCGCCCGGGTGGCGGCTGAGCGGGGTCACAAGGTCATACTCTGCGAGAAGTCGGCGCGTCTCGGCGGAAATCTGATTCCCGGCGGCGTGCCGGAATTCAAGCGCTACGACCATCAGCTGGTGCGCTGGTACGAGCGGCAGCTGGAGCTTCTGGGCGTGGAGGTGCGCCTGGAGCAGGAAATGAACGCTACAGAGGTGGAGCAGTTCCCGGCGGACACGGTTGTCATTGCGACCGGGTCCGTACCGGTCAAGCTGCGCCAGGAGGCGCTGGCTGCGGCCGTGAGCGCGGACGACGTGCTGATGGGGAGAGTTGCGCCCGGAGACAAGGTGGTGATGATCGGCGGCGGCCTGGTGGGCTGCGAGACCGGACTCTGGCTGGCGAAGCAGGGGAAACAGGTGGCCGTGGTGGAGATGCTGCCGGAGATTTTAGGCGGACCCAAAGCGCTGCCGTTCATGAATTATTCCATGCTGCTGGATCTGATGAATTACCACGGAATAAAGATTTTAAAGGGCGCCGCGGTTACCTCCATCTGCGGAAATACCGCGGTGGTGCGTCAGGGAGAAAACACGCTGGAGCTGGAGGCAGACACGGTGATCTCGGCCGTGGGCTACCGGTCTGAAAACAGTCTGTACGAGGCGGTTAAAGGGATGGACCGTGAGATCTACAATGTGGGGGATTCCAGCCAGGTTCACAATATTATGTATGCAGTCTGGAACGCCTATGAGGTGGCAAGAAATATTTAACGAGGAGGAGAATTGAAATGGCGAAACAGTATGAGCATCTGATTATCAACGGAATCCGCTGGGTGGATTCCCTGCCGGACCACGAAGGCTCCGTGGGCGGAAAGGGGTTTCCGATTCTGATGAATGGGGATTTAGTGCCGGAGGCTGAGGCCTGGGTATGCCCCACTGTATTCCAGATTACCGGGCGTCAGTCTGAGATTGTGGCTGCGGGGACCGGGGCCAAGGCCAACCCTCACATCCATGACGCGGACGAGATGTACCTGATTGTTGGTGAGAAAGGGGCTGTGGAGTTCTGCATCACTCTGGGGGACGACGTATACTATCTGGAATCTCCCAGCGCGGTGTATATCCCGGCAGGCCTGCCTCATTCCATCCGCCCCACCCGGTTTGACGAGGGCTGCTACGGCGGCTCCTGCCAGGTGTACTTAAGCAGGGATTATGTGACCAGACCGGTTCCGGAACACCCGATGAAGCTGGAAAACACGGAGCATCTGATTGTACGGGATATCCAGTGGGTGAAGAGTCTGCCGGATCACGAAGGCTCCGTTGGGAATCTGGGCTTTCCAATTCTAATGAATGGAGATCTGGTGCCGGAAGCCAACGCCTGGGTGTGCCCAACGCTGTTTCTGGCAACTGCGCGCCAGGTGGGGATCGTGGAAGCGGGCACCGGTCCTAAGGCCAATCCCCATACACATGAGGGGGATGAGATGTATCTGATCCTCGGCGATCAGGGCGTAGTAGATTTTCAGATTACCCTGGGAGACGACGTTTACGACCTGACTTCTCCCTGCGCGGTGTACATCCCCGCAGGCGTTGTGCACTCCATCCGCGCTACAAAATTTACGGAAGGCCGCTACGGCGGCTCCTGCCAGATCTATCTGGACAAAAATTATGTAACGAAGCCGGTTTCCTAAGAATAGCTTCCGATCTCCTCCCTTTTGTCGTATACTAGTGATAAAAGGGGAGGGGCATATGAATTTTGAAGAATTTTTTAACATAATGATCGAAAGAGATATTCTGAATAGTGTAGTGCCGATTATAGTCATTATTGTTGGATGGATTCCTGGTGCCATTAAGGTATTATGTGACGCAGATAAATATTGGAAATGTTCAAAAAATATGTCAGCGCAAAACAGCTATATTAAATATTTCTGGTATATTTATGTCTGGGGACTGATAATTTTAGTTCTAGGTAGTCTATTTGCTACCGCAATCATGAATTTGATTCGAAGTCCTTTTTCGGCAAATACCAAAAGGAAGGTATATTTGGTTTTTAATATAATCAGTTATGCGATATTAGGCTATGCTTGTTTAAAGCCATTTGTGGAGGGAAAGGAATTTAAATACAAAAAGGCATATAAATATACGGCTATGATGACACAAGTGTTCGCTTGGACACCGTTTATAACAAGTGCTATGATTTGGATTGTACTTTGGAGATGGCCGAATAGGGGACTCAGCTTAATCGTCATACTATTATGCCTGGGTATTGAAGTGTCTGCGTTTGTTGTCTTTGATGATAAAAGTACCACGGAGTTTCAATATGCTACTTTTTATCTAAGTGATGGCACGGTCATTTCGAAAGCGGATGCCGACACCAGTTATCAAAAGGGTAATTGGATCGTTGCAAAATATAAAGATTCAGAAGAAGTCCGTTTTCGAAAAAAGGATGTGAAAAGAATTGAGTATTGCAATCAGAAGGAAGAGGGGGAAACAGTCTGTTAAACGGCGCTTTTAGGCGATCTCCTCGATCATGTTCCAGAACCAGCTGGATTTCAGTGATCTCGCTTTTTACCTTGGCGAGATCCTTTTTAATATCAGCGGTATCGTCGCTGCTTGGTATTGACCGTCTGGCAAATGCAATTCCTCCACGTTCCGTTTCAAGTCCTGGATCATCTGGAGCAGCAGCGTTTCTGTTTTAGAAGCCCTGGCGTTTACAACCGTTTCCATCATAGATTTTAACACTTGTAAGTCTTTTTCTTCTAACATTGTTCCACACCTCCGCTCGATGGACTGTCAAAGAACATGTCTTTTAAACGGTCACCTTCCCGCATTTCCCCTCAAGTCGCGTTATCATTTATCTCTTTATACAGAATAACATATTCCCGCCGCCGGAAACATAGAAATCTTCGTAAAATGAACGGCCGCCGGTAACAGCGTCTGTTCTACCGTTCATTTTGTCTGTCCATATCCAAATTCCACCAGATTCTTTAAGAATTCTTTAACTTTAATTTATAAAATGTTAGAGATTTTATAGATGAAAGATTTAACAATCTCGCTTATAATAGTGAACATATGAGATGAGTTTGTCTACCAAGCTTGTATTTGTAGGATACTTATGATATAACCGTACTAATAAGATTGGTACAGTTTAGGGAGCAGGAGGTTTGTATGGATAGCGAGAATGACAAGAAGGCCCTGACGGAGTCGGAGTTGATTGACCGGCAGGTGGAGGAAATCATGACGGACGAGGATTCGGCCGATGGCAGCGGCAAGCGGAAGAAGAAACGCAGGAAAAAGGCCCGCTCGGGGGAGAAACCTTCCTTAAAAGAGCGATGGAAGGGATACAGCAGAAAGCGCAAGATTATCACCGTGGTTGTGGTTCTGGCAGCCGCTGCATTCCTGCTGTCCCGCTGTGGCAGGGGAGAAAAGGGGCCGGTGGCCGTACCTGTGAACGTTATGTCCCTGACGCGCCAGCCCATCAAGGAGAAGCTGTCGGTCAGCGGTCCCATTTCCGGCACGGACAGCGTGGACGTGGTGTCCAATATCCACGCGGAGATCATTACCATGAATGTGAAGGAGGGCGACAAGGTCACCAAGGATCAGATTCTGGCCGTACTGGATAAGACGGATTTGGAGCGGGATCTTCAGGTGGCCCAGAACGCCTACGATCTGGCGGTAGTGAATAAGCAGGAGAAAGATAAGAGCGAGGCCCTTGGTTACGAGAAGGCCACCCAGGATTTGAGAAAGGCCCAGGCGGATTACAACCGCAACAGCGCCCTGTACGCGGCCGGGGACATTTCCCAGGTGGAGATGGAGCAGGCGGCCAATGCCTTAAACGACGCCAAACGCCAGGTAGAGGGCTACAACGTGGTGAACGGCCGGGGCGCGGCGGACGCATCCTATGAGCTGCAGGTTCAGAACGCGGCCATCGACCTGGAAAAGAAGAAGGAAGAGCTGGAGAACGCGGAGATTAAGAGTACCATCGACGGAACCGTGGTGCGCGTGAATTCCAAGGTGGGACAGTTCGCGGATAAGGTGGAGGACGACAAACCCATTTTCAGCATCGAAAACCTGGATCAGCTGGAGATGGAGATCAAGATCAGCGAGTATTCCATCGGCAAGGTGCAGGTGGGGCAGACGGCTGTCATCAGCGCTGACATCCTGGACGGTGAAACCGTTGAGGGCGAGATCATCAAGATTTCCCCCACCGGCGAGGAGAAGGGCGGCGGCTCCACGGAGCGCGTGATCCCAACCACCATTCGAATCGACGGCTCGAATTCCAAGCTGATCGCAGGGATCACGGCTAAGGCGGAGATCCTGATTCGGGAGTCTGAGGACGCCTTCGTGGTGCCGGTGACCTCCCTGATCGACGACGGCGAGGCGACTTACATAGCGGTTGTGGAGGAGCAGAAGGTGCGCAGGATTCCGGTAACCCTTGGCGTGGACGGCGATGTGAACGTGGAAGTGATTCCCGCGGACGGCTCAGAGTTCACGGAAGGGATGCAGGTCATCCTCAATCCCGGACCCATGACGGTTGACGGGGCTCTGGTGACAGTTCTGCCGCAGATGTAGGAGGCCTTATGAAAGAGAAAAAATGGGGCTTTAAAAAAGTGGACGGCGGCCTCGAGATTTCAAACGGCGGAGAGGGGAACAAAAAATGGGGCATTATGCTCGGACTCCCCTACATCGGCGGTTCTGTGGGCCGGTACATACGCAGAAGGAAGAAGGACCTTTTGAAGGCCTCCGCCAGCGACCCGGACGGGCCGCTGCTGCGCCTGGAAAATCTGGTGAAGATTTACGACACCGGCGCCATCAAGGTGTTGGGCCTTAAAAAAATCAACCTGACCATTGGCCGGGGCGAGTTTGTGGCGATTATGGGCCATTCCGGTTCCGGCAAGTCTACGCTGATGAATATTCTGGGCTGCCTGGACCGCCCCACCCTGGGGCATTATTACCTGGACGGCCACGACACGGCTTCCATGACGCCGGATGAGCTGTCGGACATCCGCAACCGGAAGATCGGCTTTGTGTTCCAGTCCTTCAACTTGATTTCCCGCACGTCGGCTTTGAAAAATGTGGAGCTTCCCATGACCTACGCCAGAGTGCCGAAGGCCAAGCGGCAGCAGCGGGCAAAGGAGCTGTTGGAGCGGGTGGGGCTGGGAGAGCGCCTGGGCCACATGCCCAACGAGATGTCCGGCGGACAGCGCCAGCGCGTTGCCATTGCCAGGGCGCTGGCCAACCAGCCGCCCCTGATTCTGGCCGACGAGCCAACGGGAAACCTGGATACGGCCTCGTCCATTGAGATTATGGAGCTGTTCCGGGAACTGCACCAAGAGGGGGCCACCGTGGTGGTGGTTACCCACGAGGAGGACATCGCGGCCTTTGCGGACCGGATCATCCGGTTCGGCGACGGACAGCTTTTGAGCGATACGATCAATGATCATCACCAGGAGGAGGGGGAGACATGCTGATTGAAAATATGATGATGGCATTTTCCGCCATCCGTTCCAACAAGATGCGCTCCGCCCTGACCATGCTGGGAATTATCATCGGCATCGGCTCGGTTATTTCCATCGTGTCCATCGGCGACACCATGCGGAAAATGTTTTCGGATCTGTACAAGGACGTGGGAATCACTCAGGCGTACATTTCCATCGGCTACTGGGTGGACGACGTGCGCCAGAGCGACTATTTCACGCTGGACGAGATGGAGCGGGCCAAGGAGGCCTTCGGCGACAAGATCGCCTACATCGACAGCAGCGCCTTCACCTCAGCTGAGGCCACTCACAAGCGGACCAAGGTGAATTTTGATTACAATGGCATTGATTACAATTACCAGGACGTACAGCCGGTGAACGTGGTGTACGGCCGTTACCTGAACGAGGGCGATATCCTGGGCCGCAAGCGGAATGTGGTGATGGACACGGACAGCGCCATGAAGCTTTTCGGTGTGGAAAATGCCGTTGGCAAGACCTTCCGCACCACCCTGTACGGTTCCACTGACGAGTTCACGGTGGTGGGCGTTTACCGAAAGGAAATGAACGCGTTCCAGGCCCTGATGATGGGCGGCAGCTCGGATAAGGGGTCGGCGTTTATCCCGTACACCCTGCTGACCTGGCCCAACGACTATTTTTACCAGCTCCATGTGTACGCGGCGGACGATGTGGACCTGGACCTGTTCTTTGAGCAGTTCAAGGCTTACGCGGCCAAGATGCACGGCCGGGAGCCGGAGGATATGTACATGTACACGGCCATGCAGGAGATGACCTCCGTGGATACCATGATGGGCGGAATGTCCATGGCGGTGGGCGGAATCGCAGCCATTTCCCTGCTGGTTGGAGGCATCGGTATCATGAACATCATGCTGGTGTCCGTGACGGAGCGGACCCGGGAGATCGGTATCCGAAAGGCGCTGGGGGCCAGAACACGGGACGTGCTGATCCAGTTTCTGACCGAGTCGGCTATTCTGTCGGCATGCGGCGGTATTATCGGCATCCTGATCGGCGTGGGCCTGGTGACGGCCGGAGGCGCGGCTCTGGGGATGTCGGTGGTGGTGAAGCCCAGCGTCATCATTATCGCGGTATCATTCTCCGCGGTGGTAGGCATTTTCTTCGGTCTGTACCCGGCTTCCAAGGCAGCCAAGGCTGATCCCATCGACGCGCTGCGCTATGAGTAAGGAGGAACAACATTTGAAGGATAACAGATTGAAACGCGGGGCCATGGCGGCGGGCGCGGTGGGTTTGAGCTTGTTCATGACGGCTGCATTTCCCATGAGCGCTCTGGCGGGCAGCCCGGAATTCGCCTACACCCAGGAGAAATGGGCCGCGCTGCGGGACAATGTGATGGAATATGAGGAGTTAAATGACCTGATTCACGAGTACAACGCCACGGTGCTGAACAACCGGGCGGAGTACGACGACTACCGGGGCAAGAGCAGCGACCGTTTCAAGAACGATTACGCGGACACGGTTCAGGACCTCTACGACGCCAGCGACAAGATGTTGGAAAATGTGGACGAGGACCAGCCGGGATACGCCAGCGCCCTGGCCGGGTCCATTTCCACCCGGATTCAGGCCCAGCGTATGCAGGAGACGGCGGACTCGGAAAATATGGACGGCGACATTAAAAAGCTGGAGTACGACCGCCAGGAGGCGGAGCTGGTGCGCACGGCCCAGACGAAGATGAATCAGTATTGGCAGAAGGTGAAAAACAGGCAGAGCCTGGAAGCTTCCTTAAGCCTGGCCCAGGCGCGCGAGAGCGCCGCGGCCGTGCGGGTACAGGCGGGGATGGAGCCCCAGGCGCGTCTGATGGAGGCTCAGGAGGCGGTGCAGTCGGCCCAGGCGTCCATCCAGGCCGGCGACCAGGAGATGGACACGGTCAGGAGAGAGCTGTGTCTGCTGACGGGCTGGAGCTACGACGCATCGCCGGAAATCCGGGAAATACCGGTGACCCGCACGGTGGATCTGGGAGCCATTGATTTGGAAGGCGACAAGCAGCGGGCCGTGGAGCAGAACTACGCCCTGCGGGCGGCTAAAGGAAAGATGAACAACACCAATTACGGTACGGTTCAGAATAAAGTGCTGCAGGTCAATGTGGGAGAGGCGGAGCAGAAGATCAAGACGGATGTGGAAAAACGTTACCAGAACCTGAAGCAGGCCCAGTCGGACCAGGATCAGGCGGCCGCGGAGCTGGCGCTGGAGCAGAGAAATCTGGACGCGGCCAGCCGGAAGCTGGAAAACGGATCGATAAAACGCAACGAATACCTGGAGATACAGGATGGATACGCTGCCAAGGCGGCTGCGGAGCAGGTGAGCGCTTTAAAGCTGACCCAGGCCCAGGAGGATTACTGGTGGGCCGTAAACGGGCTGGCGGACGCGGGGAGCCTGTAGACGGTTGGGATTGACGGGAGTTGAGGGATGGATCATGGATAGAAGATTGGCTGAAAATGAAAGACAACTGAATCAGAGATATGAAACCATGCCCGGCATGCCCGTGTCCGGCGGTTGGCGGCTGGACTGTGAAGGCCGGGAAATGCAGGGCAGAGAGGCCCTGGGACGGCGGAGCAGAAAGGCTTTGGGACGGCAGAGCAGACAGATCCCGGGACGGCAGGGCAGCGCACTGAAAAAGGCTGCTGCCTTGGTATTGGCCGCCTCTCTGGCCCTGGGGGGCGCGGTCACGTCCCTGGCAGAGGAGGCAGGAACGGCCGCCGGTTCCCGGCAGATTGAATACGCGGATTTAGAGCAGCTGATCAAGGGAGCTAATCCCGAGGTGCAGGCCAAGCGGGCTGATCTGGACCACTGGGTGGGCGAGTACGAGGCCGCCCGGGATGAGATCATGGAAAACCGCGCCAGGCTGCGGGAGGACGCGAGGGAGATGAAGGACGACGGGGACCTGGAGGGGTCCAGGCATTATCTGGAACAGGCGAAGATGTTAAAGGAATCCGCCGACCAGCTGGATAAGCAGATCCGTTCTCTCAACAGCGCTTCCAACACCATGGACATCCGTCAGACCGAGGACACCGCGATCCTGGCGGCCCAGGACGTGATGGGGACCTGGCACAGCCTGAGTCTGGACCGGGAAAGCGCCGGGGCAAAGCTGGAGGCCGCGTCCTATAAGAAGGAAAAACTGGAGCGCCAGCTGGCGGAGGGCATGGTTACTCAGGCCGACGTGGATCAGGCGGAGAAGGATCGGATGGCGGCCCTGGGCAAGGCAGAAGCCCTGGACGGGGAGTTGGAGCAGATGAAGCGGGAGCTGTGTCTGCTCACCGGCCATACCTATGACGCCGCGGTTGAGATTGGCGCGCTGCCTGCCGCCGACCTGGAACGGGCGGGCGCGCTGGACCTGGAGGCGGATAAACAGACGGCCTGGGGAAACAGCTATGAGCTGCGCAGCCAGCGTCATAGCGGGTTTTCCGGGACTAATAAGGAGAGGCACAGCAGGGATCGGTCTGTGGAGGCTGCGGAACAGGGGATGTATACGCGCCTTACTTCTCTGTATGGCCAGGTGCAGACTGCGAAAACTTCCTGTGAGGCGGGGCGGACGGCGCTGGCGGGGGCGGAGATGGATTGGAAGGCGATATCACACAAGCATGAGTTGGGGATGATCAGCCAGGAAGAATATCTGACCGCGAAGGTGGCTTATATGGAAGCAAGGGCGGCCGCGGGGAGAGCGGAGATTGAGATGCTGGGGGCGCTGAACCGGTATGATTGGGCGGTGAAGGGGTTGACGTTGGAGTAGGACGGAAAGGTACGTCCAGGCCGCGGGAGGCGGTACGGAGACGGGTTCCAGAGGGCCATGCTACTAAGGCTCCGGCAGCACAAAAGGAAGGGTACCGAGGACATTCACACCGTATTCCTGAAGGAATACGCTGTTCAGGTCCTCTCAAAAGCTTGCTTTGAGGCAAGCTTTTGCCCCTTCCTTTTGCACTGCCGGAGCCTAAGTAGCATTGGCCCTCTTCCACACGCCTCCGTCCCGCCTCCCACGGCCTGGACTGGCGTTTCCGGGCGTTGGGGAGGGGGAAAAGGATATTTTATTCCACCCGAATCATCCGATACCCCACCCCCACATGGGTCTGTATGTACCGTGGCTGGCTGGGGTCGGCCTCTATTTTTTTGCGAAGCGAAGCCATGAACACCCGCAGGGAGGCCACGTCGCCTTCCCAGGAGCTGCCCCAGATTTCCTTGGTGATGAAGGAGTGGGTCAGGACTTTGCCTACGTGGCGGGCCAGGAGGCAGAGGAGTTTGTACTCGAAGGGGGTCAGGTGCAGTTCGTTTCCGTCCAGGGAGGCGCAGCCAGCGGCGAAATCGATGGTGAGGCCGCCGTTGGTGAAGATTGCGTTTTCTGCTTCTGTGGAGGCGGAGAGGTACTGGAGGCGGCGCAGGGTTGCGCGCAGCCTGGCGGTCAGTTCCTCCACGGAGAAGGGTTTGGTTAAGTAGTCGTCGGCCCCGGCGTCCAGCGCCTCGATTTTGTCCCGGTCCTCGCTGCGGGCGCTGATGACGATAATGGGCATCTGGGACCAGGTGCGCACCTTGGCGATCACCTGGACGCCGTCCATGTCGGGAAGTCCCAGGTCAAGCAACATAATATCAGGCTGCTGTGTGGCGGCGCTCAGGATGGCCTGGGCGCCGTTTTCAGCGGTGTGGTAGCGGTAACCTTCCATTTCCAGGGTGGTGGAGATCAGGTTTTTGATGGCTTTGTCGTCCTCGACGATCAGAATCTCCGGTTTATTCATGCAGGTCAACCTCCTCAATGGGTAATGTAAACTGAAAAACGCAGCCGTGGGGAATGCGGTCCGACACGGTGATCTGTCCGCCGTGGGCGGTGACGATGGAGCGGCAGAGGGCCAGTCCAAGGCCCATTCCGCGTTTGCTGTCCGCCGGTTTATTGGATGCGGTGTAGAACATATCAAACACCCGCTCTTTGGCGGAGTCCGGGATGCCAGGACCGTCGTCGGCGATCTCAACCACGGCGAAGTCCCCGCGGCGGAAGGCCCGGACCTGGATGTGGGAGCCGGGAGGCGTGTATTTAATGGCGTTGTCCACCAGGTTGATGATCACCTGGATGATCAGCCGGGAATCCATGCGGGCCAGGAGAAAGTCGCCCTCCTGGGTGACGGACAGGGTGTGCTCGCTGGCCTTGCGGTTGATGTGGCGCATGGCTTCGCCGATGACTTCCTCCAACAGCTCGCCTTCCATGTTCAGCTGCATGGTGCCGCCCTCCATGCGGGTGATGCTCAGCAGATTTTCCACCAGATTGATCAGCCACATGGAATCGTCATAGATGTCCTGGCAGACCTGCTTTTTGCGCGTCTCCGCCAGGTGGCCGGTGTCGTTTAAGAGAATACCGGCGTTGCCGGAAATGCTGGTCAGGGGCGTGCGCAGGTCGTGGGAGATGGAGCGCAGCAGATCGGCGCGCAGCTGCTGGGTCCGGGCGTTGGCCGCCTCTTCCTCACGAATGCGGCTTAAACGCTCTTTTTCCATGGCCATGGCGCATTCGCCCAGAATGGCCTGGATCAGGTTGTCCTCGAAGTCGTCGGGGCCAGAGCCGGAGAAGCGGACGCCGATGATCCCATAGAGGGAATCCGCGCCGCTAACGGGGCTGTAGCGGAAGGAGGTGCCGGGCAGGGTGTCCGTGAAAGCGCCGGTCTGTTTTTGCTGTAAACAGGCCGCCCGGGCCGCGGACCGTTCCTCCAGGGTGTCGGGGGAGGGACCTCTGCGCCCCTGGTCCGGTGTGGCCGTACAGAACAGTTCCGGGGCGCCGGGACCTTTTTCCCCTATCGGACAGAACAGGGTGTCGCGTTTCAACAGCTTGTTGAGCTGGGCGGCGGTGAGCCGCAGCAGGCCCTCGGCGCTGTTTTCCTTCTGAAGCAGCTGGTTGGTCTCCAGGAGCACTCCGGTGCGGTAGGCCGCCAGAGAGGCGATTCTTGCCTGGCGTTTGAAGCGGGCCGCAAAGGAGCTGGTGATGAAAGCGGAGATCAGCATGACCAGCAGTGTGAACTGGGTGTCAATATCGTCGGCCTTGAAGGCGTACCGCGGCGTGGTAAACAGGAAGTTGAATACCAGCACACAGACTGCGGAGGCCAGGAAACCGTATTCACGGCGGGACACGAATCCGGCGATGATGAGCACGGCTAATATGTCCAGGGTGATGATATTTGCCTCGGAAAATCCCAGCTTTTGCAGGATATCGCAGAACAGGGTGACGACTGCCAGCACTCCCAGAGTCCAGGCCAGATCCCTGCGGTTGATGAGCGGCGGCCGGAATTGGCCCACAAAGGCCGGAAGAGCCGGTTCCGCCGGGGAATTTTCTATGTTGCTGTCAAACATGGACAGGTCCTCCTATAATTGGTAATCCTCCGGAAAAGGAGGATGTGTATCCTGATGATAAGGGATACGTTTCCTTATTATACTTTGTCGTCAACCGTAGGTTGGCGATAAGAGATACGTTTCCTTATTATACCATAATTTTCACCTCGCTGCCCCCATCTTTATAAAATCTTTATGCTCCCTTTATCCCGATAATACTCCCTTAATGAGAAACATGGTATGGTGGTAGCAGAGAATGATAACGGGGAGGAATATCAATGAAATATATACGGAAACAGACACCAGCCAGGATTCTGGCGCTGGGGTTTCTGGCGGTGATCCTGCTGGGCTCATTTCTGCTCATGCTGCCCTGCTCGGTCCGTCCCGGGGTTGATCTGCACTATGTGGACGCGCTGTTTACGTCCACCAGCGCGGTCTGCGTGACGGGGCTGATCGCCGTGGATACGGCGGATACCTACACGGCCTTCGGCCAGGCGGTTGTGGCCGCGCTGATCCAGATCGGCGGCCTGGGCGTGACCTCAGTGGGCGTTGGTTTTATCCTGGCTATGGGCAAGCGGGTGAATCTGAAGGAACGGCTGCTGATCCGGGAGGCAATGAACCTGGATTCCGGCCGGGGGCTGGTGAGCCTGGTTAAAAATATTCTCAAGGTGACGCTGGTTTTCGAACTGGCGGGCGCGGTTTTAAGCTTTCTGGTGTTCCGGCGGGATTATCCCTTTGTACACGCTGTGGGAATCAGCCTGTTCCACTCCATCGCGGCCTTTAACAACTCGGGCTTCGACATTCTGGGCGGACTTAAAAATCTGTCCGGCTACCGGGACAACGTGCTGCTCAACCTGACTACCGCGGGCCTGATTACCTTTGGCGGTTTGGGCTTTCTGGTGATTATGGATATTGTGCGCAAGCGCTCCTTTAAAAAGCTGTGCCTGCATTCCAAAGCGGTGATCACCACCAGCGCCATCCTGCTGGTGGTCGGAACCGTGTTGATCCGCGTGACGGAACAGATCACCTGGCTGGGCGCGTTTTTTACCAGCGTTTCCGCCAGAACCGCAGGATTTTCTACATTTTCCCTGGGAAACTTTACCAACGCAGGGCTTCTGACGGTGACGGTGTTAATGTTTATCGGGGCATCCCCGGGGTCCACCGGCGGCGGTATCAAGACCAGCACGCTGTTTACCCTGTTCCATACGATCCGGGGAGCGGCTACCAATGGGGAGCCGAGGGCATTTCACTATCAGATTCCGCAGGAGGCATTTTACAAGGCGGCGGTGGTGAGCACGTTGTCGATGCTGGTGGTCTGCGCAGGTTCCTTTGCCATGTGCGTGCTGGAGCCGGGGCTGGGATTTATGGATATTCTGTTTGAGATCACATCCGCGTTCGGCACGGTGGGTTTGTCCACGGGGATCACCACGGGACTGGGGCCGGCGGCCAAGCTTTTGGAGGTTGCGGTTATGTACATCGGGCGGCTGGGGCCGTTGACCATCGCGTCGATCTGGATTTACAAACCGCGGACGTCGGTTTCTTATCCAAAAGGGACTATTTCAATCGGATAATATCAATAATTGGATTATAAAGGGAGGTATTTATTATGTTCGGAAAACAGAGACAGGAGGACGCAACGTCCTACGGAATTATCGGAATGGGAAGGTTCGGCAGCGCCCTGGCCTGCACCCTGGCGGAGGCTGGAAAGGAAATTCTGGTGTTGGATCAGGATGAGGAGAAGGTCAGGCGGATGCGCAGCTACACAGAGCACGCCTATGTGGTGCGGGATCTCCAGAAGGAGACGCTGCAGGAGACGGGGATTCAGAACTGCGATCAGGTGATCGTGTGCATCGGCGACAAGGTGGACGTGAGCATTCTCACCACCCTGAACGTGATTAATCTGGGCGTGCCCCACGTGGTGGCGAAGGCCAACAGTCCGGAGCAGGGAGAGATTTTAAAGAAAATCGGAGCGGAGGTGGTGTACCCGGAGCGGGACATGGCGATCCGCCTGGCCAAACGGCTGATCTCCGGCCGGGTGTTCAACCTGTTCGAGCTGGATGAACGCACGGATATCTCGGAGCTTAAGATGAGCGGCGTGCTGGCGGGACAGACGGTGGAGAAAGCCAGCCTGCGCCAGCGCTACGGGGTCAACATTATCGCCATCAGCCACAGTGGCCAGCTGACCACGGACGTGCGGCCGGACTATGTGCTGAAACAGGAGGATTCCCTGGTGGTGATCGGGGACCGGCAGAAGATACGGCAGCTGGGGGATGATTTGGTGGGGTAGGATGTATCAGACAAGATACGGTGGACCGGGCTGCCGGGATATGATAAAATAATGGTCAAGGTGGGGATATCGAATCCTTACGAATCTGAAATGTCGTGTGCAACATTTGGGGGAAAGGGGCCATAAATGAGCTGGGATGTATTGCTGATCAGAACAAAAACGAACCGTGAATCCATGGACGAGATAAAAAGTGAGAATATCATTCCGTTCAGCCAGGCGGAAATAGCCCATGAGATCGGGAAGCTTGCGGCAGAGCTTGGCGCAGTCTGCGATTGCCAGGATTTATCATGGCAGAATCTTGACAGCGACGGCTGGTCCATTGAGTTTAATATTGGGAAAAATGCGGAGACAGAGTCGGTTATGCTGCATATCAGAGGCGGCGAGCCGAAGGAGGTGTTGGCCCTTCTGCCGGTGGACTTGAACGCCCGGCTGATCGATTGCAGCACAGGGGAATTTATCAGAACGGGCGAAGCGACTTCATTTGAGCAGTGGAGGGCGTATCGCGATCAGATTTTAGGGCGGAGCTGATTGACGGCCAGATTTATTATATGGCCCCTCCGACCAGGACGCACCAACGGATTGTAACAGAATTGACTGTTGCAATCCATGAATATATTAAAAAGAATCATGGTATATGTGAAGTGAACGTATCGCCCTTTGCGGTTTTTTGGGATTCGCTGAAGGATAAAACACAAAATTATGTTGAACCGGACATTTCGGCTATCTGTGATAATGAAAAACTGGACGATAAAGGCTGCTATGGATCGCCGGACTGGGTAATCGAGGTAGTATCGCCTTCCAGCAGTAGACTGGACTATGGACGGAAACAGGCGCTCTATTTGGAAAATGCCGTGAAGGAGTACTGGGGGGTTGATGCGGCACGCCGGACTGTTTGAGGGGTTAGAGATCGACTTTACGGAAATAAAAAAATTTGTTGGCGGGGAGTAGCGTTTGTCTGGATAGTATTGGAATACTATAGAAAACTTGATCCGGCCGACCGGTTGTACAGGCGCTTTGGATATGATAAAATATGGGGAGGCAAAGGCTTCCCAAAACTGGGATTCGCTTCGCAATTTGGAGGCGGCAGGCACTGCTGATTGAAATGGTGCCTGCCGCCTTTTGCCGAGTGTAATGGTTCGCAGGCGGAGCCTGCGGGCGATTGCCGAATGTAATGGTTCACAGGCGGAGTCTGCGGGCGATTGCCGAACGGGAATAAAGGCCGGACTACTGGCCACTCACTGATCGATAGGAGCGTCTATGGAAGAAAAACAGAAAAAACGCTGGAAATTCTGGCGGTTTGCCCTGCTGGCGGCGGTGCTTCTGACCGCGGCGGGGGCCGTCTACGGCTACTGCGGATATAAAGGGTACATTTTGCTGAACCATCCCTCCCGCCTGCGCTACCCGGTGCGCGGGGTGGATGTGTCCCATTACCAGGGGGATATCGACTGGAGCGTTTTTAAACGCCAGGGCATCGAGTTCGCCTACATCAAGGCCACAGAGGGCAGCGGCATGGTGGACGACCGGTTTTGGGAGAACTGGGACAAGGCCAGGGAGGCGGGGATCAAGGCCGGGGCCTACCACTTTTTCAGCTTTGACAGTCCGGCCCAGGGGCAGTTCGAAAACTTCGTCAGGGCGGTTCCCGCGTACCGGGAGATGCTGCCGCCCACCGTGGACTTTGAGTTTTACGGGGACAAAAAAAATAACCCGCCGGACCCGGAGGCCACCCGGGAGCAGCTGAGTATTTTGCTGGACAGCCTGGAGGCGCGGTACGGCGTGAAGCCGGTGATCTACGCGGCCAGGGATACCTGGGAGCTTTATCTGAAAGGGCATTTTGACGAGTACCCGCTCTGGATCCGCAGCATTGTGACCCGGCCCCGTATTGGCGGGAATAAATGGACCATCTGGCAGTACGCCAACCGGGGCCGTCTGGAAGGGTATACCGGTGGAGAGAAGTTTATCGACTTAAACGCTTTCTGCGGCAGCCGGGAGGCCTGGGAGGAGTGGTCCGGGAGCTACAGCCGGGCAATGGACGCCAGGGGGACTCTGGCGGAAATGGACGGCTTCGGACTTCTGCTGCCGGAAGAATATAGCATCCGACGGCAGGATGGAAAGCTGGTGGTGACCAGGGAACAGTCCGAGGATTCCTATCAGATGCTGCGGTTGAAGGTTTCCAGCTTTCCTATGCCGGAAGGGCTGGGGGAGCTTTCGGTACAGCGGAGCGCCTGGTGCCTGAAAACCGGTATTGAGCTGACCTCCGGCCTGTCCATGCGGGTGTACCGCTATCTGTTGCCGGATGGGAGTGCAGCGTACCGGGGGGAGGATTTCCGTAGCGGGGACTGGGTTGGGAGGCAGATTGTGTGGTTCTTTTTCGGAGGAGGGAGGATCTACGCAGTGGAGGAGGTCCATACGGCATCCGATGAGGCGATCCCTTCATTTTCAGAGATGATTCGCCAGGGCCAGGTATTTCTGGACGGAAAGACCGTGAGCCTGAATGAAGAAAATGTTTCAGGTGCGGTCTGGGAGGAGGTGGTCTCCGGGGAAAGGAAGGTTTTGCTGGAGACGGTGAAGCGTGAAGACGGCGGTCTTAATCTGTGGATTTACGGGGAGGAAGGAGCGGCATCAGGACAACCGGTGAATGCGTTTTCTTTCGATTCAGAAGGCGTGAGTGTTAGGATGGACGAGGATGTGAATTTTGACGGGTACAATGACTTTAGAATTATGGAAAGTAATGCCAGACACATATTTCTCTGGGATTCAAAACAGAGGAGGGTATTGCAGGAGCGGGACTACGGCCCTATGCTGTGCCCGGAAAGGGACGCGGTATTTTCCTTGGACAGCGTGAAACAGCTGATGGAATTGCGATACAACGACCCGAAGGGAATAAGTGGAAGCATTTACGGGTTGGCCAGGTGGGAGGAAGATCGTTTGCTGTTGCTCAGAAGCCTGGAACTTCCAGCCTTAAACGGCAACGACCCCGGGCGGATATTCCCGGTCCGGGTGGTGGATTTTCCAGAAGGGAGGGAGCTTAACGGTCCCATTTACAGCGCGGACACAGAAGGAGGGGAGGTGCTCTTTGAAACGCAGTGGACCAGGGCGGAGTATGACGGGAAGGGAGAGACGGTCAGGCAGGTCTTTTACGGGGATTTGGCGTTTGAGAGCGATTTTAAGCGAAGTATGCGCGTTGATGAAGTCTTTTATGACCGGAGCCGGATACCGGAATCTCTGCTAAATTATTTAAAGAATGCCATGGAAGCAGGAAATGAGAAGGAGGCGCTGCTTGCGCTCCGGAATTCCCGGGAGCTGACGCCGTCCCAGGTGAAAGCGCTGGCCGCAGAGAATCCCAGCCTGGACAGGTGGGTACAGGAGATCGCCGCCTCCAATATAAGTACTGCGGCCGTATTTGTGGAGGCGGACGGTGACGGTGACGGAATCGGAGATGTTTCCATGGAAATTTACCAGGGCGGAAGCGGTGGATTTACCCAGTTCGTGTTTTTCAAGAGACAGGCGGATGGGAGCTTCAGGGAGACCAGCAGCTATAGTCATGTGTGGGAGGAGTTCGCCTATTTCCTCTGGGAGGGGAAGCCTTATTTGGTTCGTACTGGCTACGATTATGGGGCGAAGCTGTACGACGGTTTCTCCATATATGCTTATGAGGACGGAAAACGGGTAGCCGCGGTGCGGCTGGCCCTGGAGCCAGAAGGATTTTCCGTGGAAACGGAGGCGGTCCGGCCTGGATATGAGGCGCTGGCTCAGAAAATATCCGCTGCAGGCCTTTCTACAGCTCTGGATACCGGGGAGTGGCCTTACAAGCCCAAGGTGACGCTGGGAAGCGGAGAGACGGAGATTGGAGAGGGGATTTTTTCCAGCGATGTGTTCAACACCGGGAAGCCGGTGGAGTATGACAAACGCAACTGGTATTCCAGCAATATGTATACCAGAGACGGAGTGAGTAGCAGCCTGCTGGCTCAGCTTCCGCCCATCCAGTGGTCGGATTTTACCGGTGACGTGGTGATGTTCTGGGTGGAGGCGGCGGGGGACAAAAATGTGATCTGCTTTCTGGAGCGGGACGGGCTGATGGATTACGCGGTCAGCGGCTGGCGGTATGAGGGCGAACAGGCGGAGAACGTGTTCCGGGTAAAGTGGACGGGCGTTCGCAGCATAAAGGAGCAGCCGTTGCAGGAAAGAAGCGGTGTGTGACGGCGGGAAGGAGGTTGGATCAGTGATCTATTTTACGTCGGATTTGCATTTTTTCAATCGGAAAGCCCTGAGCGTTGGGCAACGGGTGTTCGGGAGCGCGCAGGAGCGGCAGGAATTTTTGGTGCGGCAGTGGAATAGCACGGTGGGGCCGGAGGACGAGATCTATCTGCTGGGAGATAGTTCCGATGGGAAGGGTGAGGAGACCGGGCGGCTGCTTGGGAGCCTGAACGGCCGGAAATATCTGTTGATCGGCAACAATGAGCGGTATTTGGAAGATCCGGCCTTTGACGTCTCGGTTTTCCAGTGGCGCAGGCAGTATTTTGAGCTGAAGGCGATGGGAACCAAGTTTATTTTGTTTCATTTTCCCATTGAAGTGTGGACCGGGTACAAGAAGGACCGGGTTCATTTGCACGGGTAACTGCACCGGGTGAAACCGGTCTGGGAGCCGATCCGGCGCTATGAGGTGGGGGTGGACGCCCACGACGGCAGGCCCGTGTCCATTGAGGAGATTTGGGAGGCGGTGAAGGACCTGCATAATATGGACCGGACGGTGGAAGGAGTGTGGTGAGTCAAGGCGGGCCGAAAGGGGGAGACTTATAAGGTAAGGAATAGCGGGCTGCCATTATTGGTGCCCGCCGTTTTTGCGCAGAAGATGATCAACTGGAGTGTGTGAAAAAAAGTCTGTAAATGCTGATCTTCTATGATAATCACTGGGC
>NZ_CABJCG010000010.1:139092-249272 GCF_902364025.1 Enterocloster lavalensis | reverse complement strand
TAACAGCTAAAATAATAGGTTGTGTTAAGGGACGGCATGTCAAGGTACGCCTGTGACCAGGCCCCGGCCGCCGTGTTATTCCCGGCCCCTTTGTAGATCTGTGTCCCGCCAGTAGTCCCGGGATATCCGCTGGTGGAATAGCGGATGATCACGCCGCTGAACGGTTTCCCTGCCGCCTGATTCGGATTCTGCCATTTCGCCAGCACGCGGCGTCCTGAATAGGCGGCTACGCTAAAAGACAGCAGGCTGTTGACCGTCATGGTCCCGGTAATCTTCCCCTTCGGATTTGTTGTGTAAAAAGTCTCTCCGGCAAGCACATGGGCTGCCTGCGCATTTCCTGTCAACTCCAATGTTCCGGACACCGGCTCGTCATCGGATCCTTTCATTATACCAGTGTATCCCTTCATCAGTTCCGCGGCTGTTCCGGTACAATCATCCGAACCACTTCCGGCCCCACCGCCGCTCATATATCCTCTCGCCATAGTATTACACTCCTTTTAAACCAATGGCCAAATCAACCGTCGGCTTTCGAAACGATGCTGTAAACGTGATCTGTCCGTTTGCTGTGTCATAATAACTGATCCATCCATATTGCTTTCGCAACAGTTTTTCGTTGCTAAAATCTGACGCTCCAGACACATCCAAAAGCGGGACCGGTGTGTCGTATATCGTGATACCTTCCACTGCTATCGTTTGGGTATAGGGGGCGCTTTCTGACCAACCTGACGCCAGCAAGCTGATCGGTATTATCTCCCTCTCCCTCGCAATTAAAAGATACCCCTGGTCCTGAAGGTCAGCAATCATCTGTTCGATCGCTGCGCTCTGATCGGAAAAGTACCGGTCAAACTCCTCCTTATATGTAGCGTTATTACCGGATATGGCCGCCCAAACAGACACAATGTCAAAGATCGGCCGGATATCCCTGAAGGATCCCACAGCCTCCGTCGTCTTGGTGTACTGACAGAACGGCATCTGGTAGATTGTCCCATTGTCATCCAGATCCTCCTGAGTGATAGACGGGTACCCGGCGGCGTTGGTCAGCGTCTTAAACTGCCCCTGTGTAAAGTTGCTTTCGGTATTGGTCTTAGATAAGTCCACCTCATACACCACTTTGCAATACAGTGTTCCGGATGTCACCGGAGGCGTCTCGATAGTCTCCACGCCGGTCACTTCCACGAAGCGGCCGGAAATAACAAAAAAGCCCTTCTGCACATATACGTTGTTTCCTGACTGCGATACTTCGCACCCTTTCGTTATACCGTCCGTGCTATGTAAAAAAAGCCTTTGAAAATGGGCGTGCTGCCTGGATGTCAAAAGCTGCTTGTCGAAGGTAATGCCTACCTGCACTATCTCATCTCCCTTCTGATTTTTCTGGTCAACGTAACCGGCAGGTTACCAAACGTAACCGCAATGTAATTGCTGCTATCGCTCCTGGACACCGCCGTAATTATAGATTCCTTAACCCCCGCGGATTCTGATAAGATTTTGCACCGGCGGCCCACATAGAGATCACCAGTGTCATACAGCTTTGAGTCGATTAAAAATTTAGCGGACACGGAATGATTGTACGAATTGGCCTTGAACTGATTCGCCGCCTCCTCGTACATTTCGGCCTCCGTCTCCGCCTCAATGTATACTGTTTTGGTCGTTCCGTCCACCCGCTCCGGATCATCGATATTCTCCGTAATGGAGCGATCGGACCGCAGATAGTAGATTTTTGTTTTCACGCTTTTTCCTCCAATATCTTCAGCCTCTTTTCCAGGCAAGCAAGGCGCTGTTCCTGGGCGTCAATCCGGCGTTGTTGGATTTGATCGGTCTTGATCAGTGCCGCGACAAACTCCTCATATCTCAGCCCATACTCATAGACCGGCTGTCCCTCATCATCCAATACAGGCGTCAGCTCCCCAGTCCGTCCGTCCGCCTTCTCTCTTTGCGATTTCGCAAACCCAGCAAAGTCCATGGAGCTCATTCCCAACGCTGCCAGCAGCTTCTCAACGTCCTGCGCAATAAGTCCCCAGTGCGTCCGGCCGCTGGTGCCGTCGTTGTACTTGTACATCACAGGGACTGCTCCCATAATCAATCCTACTGCCCGTGTCTCGTCCAACGCCTCAATATCGTGTTTCTGATTACGGTCTGATGTTGATATGCTCCCCGCTGTGGAATATATCTGCCCCCAACGCAGCGAGGATGTGCCCAATGTAAACGCCCCATTCACAGCAGGGTATAATGCGGCTGAGGAGAGCCATGCAACCTTTCTGTTTGCAATGGTATTGCAGTTAGGTACAAATCCGATTGAACCGTCAGATGATAAGTACATTGTCTCACCGCTGCCTACACCATTGACATTATAGAGACTTCGTGGGCTTTCTCCGGATCCGACATACATATTCCCGGCTCCCTGTAAGATAAGTTCTGATCCATAATTATAATCATCACCGTCATCAAGAACCCATAAAAAGTCGCGAACATTCTTTCCATCATAGGCCTGTAATATCTGGTTAAAACGTATGCGATTGTTGAATATGGCTGATTGTGCAGTCCAGGTTGCACCGCTATCTGTAGAGTAATAGACTGTAATCGCACCGTTATTTTGCAGTTGGAACCGGTACAGAGTTGTACCGGCGGCATTCTTTGATTGTAACGCCGTCCATCCGGAGCTTCCTTCTACTACTCTTTTGTTAATATCCTCCTTTAGAGCAGCAACCGATTTAGAGGATGCAATATATCCATCCGATGTAACATCCGTGCGATCTGTTACCATGTCCGTTGTCACATTGGTTTTAGGCGTATCCCATTTCACAATCAGCCTGGCCAAAACTTTTACGCTGTACGTCTCCGTCAGCTCCATCATTTCCGGGAGCTTGGTATCAACGTTCAGCACTGCCTGTTCCCGGCGGCTAACGCCGATCATAATGGCGCCGTTGTCTACAGCGAAATCCAGAAAAATCCCATAATTTTGCCGCACATTCCCCAGAAACGTTTTGAGGTTAAATACCCCATTATCCGCGCCAACAATCGTACTCACCTTGGCCGATATAGAGGTGTGCGTGGCTGCCGTCACGTGGATATAATTCATATCCATCAATGGATCACCTGAAGCCGCAAAATTGTCATTGACAGCCTTGACAATATAGTCCTCTATTCCCACTGTCTGAATAAGTTCTTCCCCATCATTAAAAATTGTGGCGTCGAACAGCGTTTCCTTTTGCCTGAGTACAACGGTATACCCAGTATCAGATGGCTTGATCTCCTGACAGATACCGAAATATGCTTGATCTGCCCCATCCTTTATCAGCGCAAAATCCCCGTCCTCCATCTGGACATAATCCGCCAGCACAATCGATGACGTATCATTGAAATCAATGTCCTCTTTGAGCTCATAGGAGGATATGGTCTGTACAGCCTTGATTGTTAAATCATCTCTGCTTAATAGGTATAGAATCATTGTCACACCGTCCTATAAAACTTGTACATCACCAGCGACGTGGTATAAGCTGCGCCTGTATCTGAGGTAAAGCTGATACTGTGATCACCCACAGGCACCTTGAAAAAATTGGTATAGTTGATGTCCAGAAGCTGGATCATATTGCTTCTGTTTCCTCCTGCGTCCACCCGGTACACATACATGTCATCATCCAGGCTGGAATACAGAATCCTTTCAGCCGGCTGCAAAATAACCGGAAATTTTATGCACGCAATCACCTTATCGCCATCTGTAAGCGTAACGGTGGGATTCTCGCAGTACCCTTGCAGCGAAAGCGTAAACGGCGCGTCAACATCACCATTGTTCGTCAGCATAATGGTTCTCTCGCTGTAATCGTTATATCTAGCTGGCCACTCTACGGTATAGCGCAGCTCTCCCTCGACGGTTGAGATCACAAAGTTGTTGTTGACGTCCGTATAAAACAGACTCTTACAGCAGAACTCCACTGCGCATTGCAGCACTCTGCCATCTATCTCCGTCTTAACCAGCTTCACCAGATCCACGTCCCGATAATAGGCCCGGGAGCTTCCCGGCGTCTGGTAGGCAAGCCGCAGTTCCTGGCTGCCGCGAACATAGGCGTTGAACCTATTGTAGAGATCGTATGGATTCCGGCCACCGAAAATCATTGTCCCGGATACCGTGCTCTGCTTGGCCTTACGTTTTGTGCGGATGAAGGCATCACCAATGTCAATGTAATTCACCGCATATTCATAGCCCAGGCCTTTGGGTTCCGTGAGGAACCCTGTAAGGTCTGGGTCATTCAGGCTGTACTCCTGACCGTATTCATTGACGAGCGAAAAGCTTCGGACGATCATCCGTACACACCCCCTAAATACTCATCCACAGATTCCGCAATCTGCCTCCCGTCAAGTACCAGGACGCTCCGGTTCGAAAAGTTAATGACCGGTTTGTCTCCGGTTCCTGCGGCTCCCTGAATGGCCGCCATGTCTGCCGTCAGGCTCTTCATCTGGTCTGTAATCAGGCTCCGGTTCTCCCGGATCCCTTTCGCCAGGCCCTGCATCATGTGCGGCATCCACTCCTCATAATACCGGAGCGGCCCCTTTTCAGGGCGGGTGAAGTGCATGTAATCCGATACCGTATCAGCAACGTCCTCGCAGGCGTCCTCCAGTTCCCGGATCTTCTCGCGGATTCCTTCGATATAGCCGTCCATCATGTCGTTGGCCCAGATTCTGGCCTGCGGGATCAGATCCTTGATATACTTAACCGCCGGTTCGTAACCACTTTTCACAGTCGGTTCAAGCTTTTCCAACTCAGTTCGCGTGCCGTTCACCAGCTCCTCCATAGCCGCGACGGTGTCCTTCTTGATTTCCTCCGTCTCAGTACGGTTTGTTGCCTTTACCGCAGACAATACAGTTTCGGTAAGGTTTCGAATCTGGGCCATTGTTTCCTTATGCTTGGTTTCGATCTCTTTCCACTTCTGGGACCAATTCAGGGCAATCGCGGCCGTCTCACTGCTATATGTCATCTTGATTCCTGACAGCTGCGTGGACGTATTATTGTTGATTCCGGCCAGGGCCGTACTGACCGTAGTGGACAATCCTGACGCCCAGTTGCTCCACCCGGAGGCTATGGTGGCTTGGTATGTTTGTGTGGAACCGCTGGACTGCTGAAGCTGCGTTTCCAGCGCTGATGTGGCGGCTGTGGCTACTTGCGCTACAGCGTCGGTTACCTGAGTGGATCCTTCTGCTATGCCGCCGGCAAAACCGGCCGCATAGTTGAGCCCAATATCGTGTGTCACCTGGGAAGGCGAATGGATTTCAAGATCGTCTTTCACCGTGTCCACCGCGTCAGCTGCAATGGCTGCTGCTGCCGCTATTACTTCACCTTGCCCACTGGCTACTCCTAGCGCAAGTCCCGCAGCTATCGCACCACCCACAACTTCCATCTCTCTTGATTTTCCCCGAACGGTTGAAGCAACATCTTCCACAGAATCACCAGCTGCCTCTGGTATCTTTGCCAGCTCCTGACGGGCTTTTAATTCAAGCCTTACCAACTCGGATACATATTCATCCGTAATGCCCGCAGAGCCTTCTTTAACTGCCTCTCTTGCCTCTTTTAACTTGCTTCTATAAGTATCACACTGCGTCTGAAGGCTTTCTCGAGTAGACGTCTCAGCCGTCTGGAAATCATTTGTTAATAGTGTCAGTGCTGACGATATCGCTGCCTGATCTCCTGATATAATTGCAGACGCTGCCCCCTCGTAATTTTGAATCGTTGTATTAATTCCAGTCCATGCCAGCTCAGAATCTGCAAGCGTTTGATTAACATGATCCAAATGATCTTTGAGTGGAGCCACCGTATCCGCTGCTCCCTGATAAGCTATTCTTAAATCTTCCAAATCTCGTTCTGTAACAGTGCCGTCCTCACTGAAATTACGAAGCGCCTCATTTAAAGCATTTTGCTTCTCTTCCATATCCGCTGCTGCTGCATTAAACTTATCTGCAGCAGCTTTTGAATCAGACAATGCCTGCGTATATTGCTCCTGAGCTCCTGCTTTATCCTTTAACGCTTGGCGATACTCTTCTTCAAATGCCGCCAGCGTAGCCTCCTGACGCTTCTTTTCAATCACCGTATCAATTTGTGCTCCCAGATCTTTATACCCCTGAATCTGATCATCTACTATGGAGATTTCAATTCCCAGAGCGTCTTGCAGCTCACCTACGATAAACTCAGCCCGTGCTTCTTGACCTTCTTGAATCTTCCCATTCTCATCGGTAATATTTTGCAATTCTTTCCATAAATTGCTTTCATGCTGGGCCTGCGAATCGATATCCCCAAGAGAATCTTTCCGTTTTTCTGCTAGCTTTTCGTAAGAAGATTTGAGTTCATCTACTTTTCGTTTATTTTCCTGCTCCTCTTCGCTCAGATCAGCCAGAGAATGATAATAGTCATCTGCTTTCTGCTTGGTATCATATATAGCCGCCCCCATCAGGCCAATGGCGGCTACCCCCACCATAATGGGACCGCCAGCGGCAAATAGCGGTCCTAATGTAGTAACTAGGCTCATGATACTTCCAATACCAGTCGCAATCTGACCAATAACAATGAGCAATGGACCCAATGCCGCCACAATTAACCCAACAGTAACAATCGTCTGTTTCTGGGATTCATCCAACTGATTAAACCAATCCATCCACTCCTGTATCTTACTGACAAGATTTCTTATCATCGGAATTAGTGTATCGCCAATACTGATCGCGGCCTCCTCCAACTGGCTTTTCAGGATTTGCAGCTGACCATTGAGGTTGTCCTGCATTGTCCCGGCCATTTCCTCCGCCGCGCCATCAGAATTGGCTATCGCTTCGGACAGCTTATTGTAATCCTCCTCACTGGCATTGATAATGGCCAGCATACCAGACATGGCCTCTTTCCCGAAAAGCGTCGCGGCGTACTGCGACTGCTGCTCCTGGGTAAGACCTTCGATCGCCTGAGTCCCCAAGGCAAGCGCCAGATTCTGCGCCACCTGTGCCTTATTGGTCTTTTTCGTCACCTTGATCCCAAGCTTATCCTGAGCCTGCTTTTTAAACTGGGCTTCAGACATCCCCTTGATCTGCTCCTGGCCGGCATACATTGCCAGTTGAAAATACTTCTCTTCTTCGGTCAATCCAGCAAGCGAATCACCATAACCATCCGCAACGGCCTGCTGTTCCAAGGTGGCAAGGCGCTGGGCCTTCTGCTCTTCCGTGGTCACCGCAAACGACGAGCGCAGGATCTTTAGTGTCTCGTCCAGAGACTTCATAGAGCCATCCTCGTTGGCAATTTCGATTCCAAGCTCCATCATAACGCCTTCCATCTTTTCTGTCGGCTTAACCATGTTGGTGATGGCTCCGCGCAGCTGTGTGCCGGCCTGGCTGGCCTTAATTCCGCTGTTGGCCATCAATCCAACCGCAAGAGCGGTGTCCTCCATGGAATAGCCCAGTGAGCCGCAGACTGGCGCGACATATTTGAATGTCTCGCCCATCATCTCCACGTTAGTGTTGGCGTTGCTAGAGGCTGCAGCCATGACATCCGCCAGGCGCCCGGCATCCGCCGCGGTATAGCCCATGCCCGTCAGTGCGTCCGTTACTATATCTGAGGTGGTTGCCAAATCAGCTCCTGAAGCTGCGGCCAGGCTCATAATGCCTCCGATACCACCTAACATATCCTCGGTTTTCCATCCTGCCATTGCCATGTACGACATGGCGTCTGCGGCCTCAGAAGCGCTGAATTTGGTTTCTGCCCCCATTTCCCTGGCCTTGTCCCGGAGCTTGTCAAAATCCTCACCTGTGGCCCCGCTGATGGCTGATACGTTGGACATGGAGCTGTCAAAATCTGCTGTGGTTTTTACGGCTGCCGCTCCAATACCAGCTACTGCTCCGGTAATGGGTAACAGTTTTTTTCCGACCCCTTCAATTTTCTGTCCGACCTCCTGGAACTTCTCCCCGGCCAAACTGATCTGCTGTAGGGTAATGTTCGCCTTGTCTGCCTGATCCTCCATAGCCTTGAGTTTCTGTTCTGTGTCAATAATCTCACGTTTCAGGGCGTTATATTGCTCCTCGCTAATTTTACCCTGTTTAAATTGGTCTTCCGCCTGTCTCTCTGCCTCTTTGAGAGTATCCAATTTATTTTTAGTTTCCCCGACAGCATCAGCCAGCAATTTCTGCTTCTGTTTTAAAAGCTCCGTGTTGGATGGATCCAGTTTCAGCAGACGCTCTACATCCTTTAGGGCAGACTGTGTACCGCTGATTTCTTTGTTTACGCCGCTTAATGCTTTGTTTAGCCCAGTGGTATCCCCACCGATCTCTACTGTGATTCCCTTTATCCGGTCCGCCACGATACCACCTCCTAAAATCGATCAAAATCCCTCTGTGTAGCCATATCGGGATATTTATAGCTGTCATTTTGTGACTCTGTAAACATGTCCATAACCATCCCAATCGTCAGCAGGTCAAGATCTCCAACCGGGACCCCGATCTGCGCGGCCCGCAGAAGGAAGAGCGGCGTTGTCATTTCCCGGCTACTCGGTTTCGTTTTTTTTTGGCCTCCACATCCGTTGCGATATTCCAGTGCCAGAGCTCCAGAAGCTTCGGTAATACAGCATAAATAGAAAAGGTATTAAACTGATCCAGCCACTCCTCCGGCGTATCCGGCTGGCCAGGATCGGCGTGTACAGCCATTATGTATGCCACATTTTCAAACATTTCGAGGTCCACTGTGGATATGTCTCCGCTGTCCCCAACGGCTTTTTCGAGTCTCACCAGGTCCCTGAAAATATCACGGTGAAACCGGGAACGGTAAAGCCTGGGAATGGCTGCTGATGCCTTAAACGGCACCAGCTTTCCATCAATATTAATCTGCTTCTCAATCATCCCGTTCCTCCATTACGCGCCAGGCGCTTCCGCTGGCGTCTCGTAGACCGTCTGATACCAGCTGTTATAGGTGGCCTCGTCTGTCGTGTCTCCGGTCTTTGCCTTGATCCGGCCATCCGCGAGGGGCGTCGCGGAAATGGTCAGTGTCTCCGTTACCGGCTCAATGGACTCTTCCTTAGTGGAAGATTCCACAGACGGCCTAGTCGCCACACAATTATAGAGCACATGGCGGATTGCCTTTTCGTCGCCGTCAAATTCGAACAGCAGCGCGAATGCCGCCTGTCTGGCGTCTGCCGTCTCGATCAACACCTTTTTCGTGTCCAGTTCCTCGCCTAAAACATCCGTGCGGAAGCTCTCGGGCAGCAGGGCCACCTCCAGATCTCCCTCGTAACCATTGTTTGCCGCAGACTTGTAATATACGATCCCATCGGCATAGAACGGCGAAATATCCCCCTGCGCGTCAAGGGAAATACTCACGGACCCAGGGATTGCAAGGGGCGCCGTGTATGTGATGGCACCATCCTCCCCTACCGTCTGCACTGCGTAATGTGTGTTTTTCAGGTTGTACTTAACTTTGTTCATTGATTAATACCTCCGTTTCAAAAAGCACCTCATACATCTTTTCAGATTCGAGGTATGTTTCTGTTTTCTCATAAAAAAGGCCATGCTCTTTCAGCACAGCCTCCACTCTCTTTTCTGCTTCCAGGTCTTTCTTGTCTGTGTATAACTCGATATCCAGCTGATTGACGCCCTGGTAGACGGTGCCATCAGCAGAAAAATGATTGGTTCCCGGATACAGATAGACCAGGAAGGGCGGATCCGGTGACTGTCCTTCCTCAAAATGATGATAAGCCACCGGCAAACCGATAGACTTGATCATCTGAAATATTTCCTGCTCTGTCATCGTGACAACCTCTCTTTCAACCGCTTCTCATATTCCTCCACAGCTCTCTGTTCCACCGGTCCAATGTGCTGGATACCTTCCACCCGGCCACCGCTTCGCTTTGCGTGTCCCTTCTCAAGCAGATGGGTAAGGCCAGGCTTCTTTCGGTTGTATACCTGGATCCCGATAGACACGGCGTTTTCGGATTCCACTTTGGAGGCCCAGCCGTCCTTGTAATGCCCTTTTTTACTGCCCGGTCCCTCCGGGGATGTGGTTTTCAACTCTTTAACGGCCTCTTTGGCAACTGCCTTCGCCTCTGCCTTGACGTCGCCGGCCGCCTCCGCGGCATATTCTTCCATCATCTTTGCAATCTCAGCGCTCAGGGCGTCGATCTTTATTCCTGCCATTCCGTCACTCCTTTGCCGTGGCGCGGATCTTCACTGTCTCATTCTTATACTGCACATTGTCAATGCTGGTAATGTTGTACGCCTTGCCGCGGTGCATCAACCGGTATTCCCTGGTATTCATGGCCGACAGCAGCGGATGAAAGCGCATAATAAACATGACCGTGTTCTGTGCCTGCGTCTGGGCGGCCTCCCAGTATTCCGTGCCTGACAGATTATTCATGTAGGCATATCCCCGGTAATACTCCGCCCAGGCCGGCACCTGGTTTCCGATCTCATCCTCCGTATATCCGCTTTTCTCAATCGTTATCGGTTCCCGGTACGCTCCCGCATTCATCCCATCACCACCTTACAGCAGGTTTATGCAATACATCCCAAGGATGGTATCCACCACCCGGTTAACATTGCCCTTGTCCACGGTCATCTGCCGGTTATCGTACATATCAGAGATCAGGACAAGAACAGCAATCGTGATATCCTCATGGGTATCAATCTCGACGTCATCCAGACCGGTATAACCCTTCACGTACTCCACGGCCGCCTTCTGCAGAACGGCAAGGTGCTGCCTGTCATCCTCTGTTATATAGTCCTCATCTGCCCGTATCTGCCGACAGATATCACTCAGCGTTATCTCGCTTACCTTCATTTTTTGTGCCCCTCTTCTGCGCCACAGGTCCTATGTACCCAGCCTCGGTCAGGTCATCCAGGATAGCCTGCGTCTGGATGTCCCTAACCTCACCTGCATACATGGATATGACGCCGGAAAATGATTTCATTGCCTTGACTTTCATCGGCTGCCTCCTTATGCGGACGCTTTCATGACCAACTTGGCAATCTTCTGGGCGTTCTCCACTTTGGAGTCAATCTCGATCCATCCAACCACACCGATTGCGTGCTGGGTGGCGAACTTCTCGCGCAGAACCTCAATGGACACATCCTCGGACAGTTTCACGGCCAGTCCAGACATATCGCCGTAATAGATCACAGTCTTTCCGGCTTCCATTGCAGGCATATTGTCAGAGGTGTAGACGTCTTTGCCGAACAACGTATAGCCCCATCTTGCCGTTGCGTCCTTGTTCAGGATGTAGTTCCCGTCGTTGTCCTTCAGCTTCCTGATCGCTGTCCTGATAGCCTTATTCATGATCCAGATAGCACCGGCCTGGTAGGCGTCGGGGATCGCTTCCTGAACATCGATGAGCTCATCCGCTGTAATAGCCGCGGCCGCTGCGGCTGTAACGGTCAGTTTCACCGTGCTGAGTCCTGCCACCTTTTCGGCAGTTCCATGCAGCAGTTCTTTCTCAATCCACTTACTAATCGCCTCTGCCATTGCCGCGATCACAAAGGATGTGATGTCAAACTGGCTGTTGTTGACCAGAGACTTAGACACCTTGGACAGTGCTCCCGCCAGGAACCCCTTCAGCTCAATGCTGCCAAACTTTCCGCTGGTGGATTCCAGATCCTGAAACTCTGTGGCATAGGCCATTTCAATGGTCTGTGTGTCCTCGTCGTAATAGGGGATAGACAAGGTTCCTCCCACGTTGTAGCGGGTTGCCAGCTGATAGATCGGGCAGATATCCACCACTTTTTTGATGATCTTCTGCGCAATCGAGGTTGGGATCACCGCACCATTGTCTCCGGCTGTAAGATTAACGTCTGCGCGCTCCTGAAGCCTCTCCCCGCGGATATAGGCCGCAAACGCACGCTCTTCCAGCTCCTCCTGCTTCAATTCCTCATGTTTTTCTGTGCTGGTGACGTTCAATTTCAGATCCCTGGCCCGTTCCAGCTTCTCAATGGTGGAATCCAGCGCCTTCACCTTCTTGTCCAGATCCTCAAACTGCTGATCCTCTTCCTCGGAGAATGCTCTTTTCTCCGTCTCTGCGGTGCCAGTCAGATCCTTCATCTGCTGCACCAGCTCCGCCCTCTGTTCGGTCAAGCTCTTTAAGTCCTCCGCGCGGTACTGCATGTACTGTCTTACAATCGCTTTCTTTCTCATTCTGCTGTCTCCTTTTCTAATTCTTTGATTCTGTTGTGATACTTACTCATATCAACGGGATTCTTTGGTGTCTCAACCTCCACATAGTCCGCGCGGACCTCCAGCGGGTCCGGCGTCAGCACCATCTCACCCTCTGCCCGCACTTCCAGACTGGTCCCTTCATAGCAGGGCAGCTTACGCTCGTCCACGATGGATACCTCGACCAGGTCCATGTCCTCCACATACCTGCGTTCCATAGCGTCCGTGATTGCCTCTGTACTGGCGTCCCGTTCCCGGAACCCAAATGACCAGCCACGGAGCTTCTTCTTGCGTGCCTTGTCAATAACTTCAGGATCAGTCACCTCTGCCCGAGCATGGAGTCCAATGCTGTCCTCATGCAGTTCCAGATTTGTGCTTGTGGATCCCAGCACTCGCGAACTGTCGTGATTAAGGTACAACTGCACCTCATTATGCCTGAGCGCCCGTTCAAAAACTCCGGGCACGATCTGCTCCACAAATCGCTTTCCGGTTTTCCGGTCCCGCATAGGACGGGAATCCCGGGCCACCGCATTGACATAGCCTTCAATCAGCACACTGTCAGCTCTAATCTCAATTCTCATCTGTCATTTCACCTTCTTTCTTTTTCTGTTCCGCCGGCGCCTTGCCCAGTCCGCCGGTCTGGTTCATGTTTGGCATGTAAAACTGCTTGGTTCCTGGGTCATAGAGTACATCCTGAAGCCCCAAACGCACAAAATCAAGTCTCAACGGCGGCAGATTTTCTTTCAGCCGAATCTCGTCGATCTGCATGAACCCGTTTTTGCTAGCCGTCTCGTAGGCCCTGAACCGCTTTTCGATGTCTCCTTTGGTCAGCTCCGACGTATCAGCTGCAAAATAAAAGGATCCCTTCTCGGATTCGAGAAGCAGATCCCTGTTTAGGGCACATTCAAACTCTTTTAAGATAGGATTCAGGCAATACTGGACGAAATTCGCCTTATCCTGCTCCGTGGCTCCGCCGTTAATCATGCCCGGTGGCATGTTGAACAGCTTGCAAATCTCGTCGCTGTTGGTTTTCTTGTTTTCGTTCAGCTGCATTTCCACGGAGGTATTGCTTGCCTCCTGAAACTCCAGCCCCTCATTCAGGATGACCACGTTCTCTGTGTTATTCTGATAAAGTCGCCTCCATGCGTCCTTAAGGGCCTTTATAGCATTTTCCGCCAATTTCTTTGGCGCTTTTATGAATCCCTTCTTGTTCCCCCCTGTTTTTACCAGTCCTTTTTCGTATATCAAAGAGTGGTAGGCAACGCTCAGTACCTCACTGTTTTCGTCAACTACGCTTCTACCGGATCTCCCATCTTCTGTATTTCTAAGCACTTTCAGGAACTCAAAAGGCTTGTACTTTGTTCCCTGGATCATGATGTCATAATCCTTGAATATTGGATCTGGGGCGAAAATGAAGGAAACTTCCGACTCCTTAACGTAATGCAGGGACCGAATCCTAGTCCCTGTTCGGTTGATAAAGGCATATCCGCCTTTTCCCGTCAGGTAATCTCTGGCCAATGCGCGCTTAAATTGCACGCCATCCAAGGTATCACCAGTATCATCGTTCAATATCCTTAATCTTGTGTCGTCTTTGACCTCTTCCAGTTTCCCATCCACAAGCTTGTACAGCCTGATAGGGATGGTTGACACTGTTTCCGCAATCTTATTGACACATGCCGCAAACGCCGGGACGTTCATAGCCTGGTCCCTTGTCATATAATCATCGGACAGGCTGGCCCGCAGCAGCGCGTCCTCATTCGTCTCCGTCTCCGTTTTCGCCGAGGTCGGATCCGCTCTCATCTTAAATGGCCACATTAGCAATCACTCCTTCTCGTTGCACCGGTGCAACCGTTGCTATATCGCAACACTAACACACCTGTACTGTGAAACTACTATCATCAAAGAGGATGTCCTGCTGGAGCAGATATACAGAGTTGATGATGCTCACCACTCCGTCCACCTTACCGTTTGACTTCTTCTTGTTCACATAGCGGTTCATATTGGTATCGTAAGTGCATTTTGCATTCTCAAAGTTTGTTTCCATCAGCCGGTTCCCTTCATAATGCCATTTCTGATTTGCTACCATCTCCGCCAGCAGCTTGGTGGGCGGGTGCAGTGTGTCCGAATGCTGCCGGATCTCTACAGTGGTGTAATTCTTATCCCACTTCTGGGCGCTTGACAGGGCATTATACCGGTCATAACCGATGGACTTAATGGTCACGCCCATGGACTCCTCCATGCCTGACACATAGTCCTCAATCACACCATAATCCACCGTCATATCGCCGCAGGCAATGCAGGTTCCCGCGGCAATGGCCGCCCGGTAATCAAATTTCTCAAACTCGCTTTTCTCATCAATTCTCCCTTCTGGAATAAACGTCATTACATGGCTCAGTATCTCGCCGTCCTCCTCTGCTGACATGGCTACTGAACAGTTATCATTTGTCATGGCAAGATCGACACCGATGTATACCTCGCGTCCGGTCCAGTCAATGTGATCCACCTTACAGGCTTTCACTTGATCGATGGGGATATACGTCTCTGTTCCCGCACCCTGATAGATAATATTGCAATGCTTGGTTAGGAAATTCTCTCGCAGTTTCTCCCGGTTGATGGCACTTCTGCGCTTTTTTAGCAGATCATCCCATACCATCTCTATCTCCAATGCCAAGGGATTCCCATGAGCCAGGATCAAATCATCGGTTGCCCAATCCTTGGTATTGTCTGGCTCGTAAAGCAGGGCAAACACTGTTTCATCATCCACCAGGCCGTCCAGAATCTTCTTGGCATTGTCTACCTCGTCCTCCAGAGGATTATCTGCTGTGGGATACTTGGTTGAGATGATAAATCCAAGCTTATTCCGGATGAGCAGCTGGCCGGAGCGCATGGCCTCCACCGGGTAAGATGTGGGCAGTGCCCCGACCTCATCAGCGATAAACACACTGGGTTCCTTGCCGTCCATCCTGCTGGTGGAGTAATTAAGCGGCGTGTACTTCGTCTTTGTGGGGTTATGCAGGATGTAGTCCCGCAGCACCTTAAACTCGTTGTCCTCAAATACTTCCACATTGGTAGCCAGCAGCGGCTCCAGGGCCTCCTTGATCTCCCTGGCCAGTGATCCATCCGGCGCAACGGAAAAGAACCGGGAATAAGCCGGTTCCAGGTAAAAGAGCAAAATAAAAAGAACAGCGACAACGAATGTCTTACCGTTCTTCCTGCATATCTCAAGGACTGCCGTCTGGTACCGGCGCATCCTCCTGTCATTTTTATGTACCGTGCACAGGACCGCCGTAATAAGCAGCCACTGGTATCCAGCAAGCGCCGAATAGATGGACTGTCCCGCCTTGGGGCCCTTCGCCATCTTTAGTACCTTCAGGATTTTATAGATCTTATCCAGCAGGTTCTCATTGATGGCATAGTTCTTATTCTTTCCCCTGTACGTCCGAAGGAAGTCCGCACACTGTAGGATGACATACTTTGGCGCTTTTATCCTCCCCTTGCATACCCCCTCAGCATATGCAACCGCCGGATGCTTAAACTTCGTCGTCTTCCTCATTGATCAGGTCCATGATGGTCTTTTTCTTCTCGCCCGGTTTCACCTTCGCAATGGACAGCTTTGCCCGGCTCTGGGGGGATAAGCACAGTTCGTTGCAGCACCGGAAGTATTCCTTTGACGCCTCGGCCCTGGCCTGGCGGAAAGCATTTTCGAAAAGCCGGCCCTTGTCCTGGTTGGCCTGCTGGTCAAGCTCCTGAAGGCGATCCACCGCAATGGCCGTCTGCGCCAAAATGAACAGGTCCAGATTTCCCAGAATATCCGCCTCCTGCAACTCCTCCATGATGTAGCTGAATATGGCCATCTGGGATTCTGTCAAATACAGCGGCGGCACCAGCTTATCATTTTTTCCGCGCAGTTTATCCTCAATTTCAAGGCGCTGGGCCTCCTCTTCCTTTGTGATTGTGCCAGTCTTTGCTTTGACCGATTTTGCTGGCCTTGCCATCTTCTCACCTTCCTTCTAAGCCGAAATTCTCATTTCTAAGATTTTGTGTATTTAGAGGTGGGGCGTCGGTGTCCTTAATTGTTCCTATTTTTCGCACAACTCCCCGGGGGATTCCCTATCCATCAATCATGATAGTCCCTTCGCGCCTAAAGTTCTTTGCATGCTGGATGTCTGTTGTATACCCACAGCCTGCATTGCACAAGGCGCACGCCCTCCTGTCACATAGGTATGCCATTTTAATCCCATGTTCCTCTGTGGTATTCTTTTTCTTTCCATCAATATAAATTTCTGTCCTTCTCATAATCTCCACATCCCCTGCATAAACAACGTCTTCACAAATAAATCTGTTCTCCTGCCTCATCCCTCCGCCTCCTGTTCGTCTATAATTTTCTTGATCTCATCATATGGTATCTGCCCTGCCTCTGCCATTTCATGGTGCATGGCACAGACAGTCAGTAGGTTATCGTCATCAAGACGCCGGTTATAATCCGCCTCTATCGGTATGGCATGATGGACGGACAGACTCTCATAGTTATACTGCCGATCTGTTCCATACATATTTCGAATGCATATCTGGCAGAGATTCTTGTCACGCCGGCGTATCTGCTCTCGCTTATCCCTCCAGCGCCTGGAGCTGCGGAACCGGTCTATGTAAGTGATCCGCTTTTTGGTGGCTGGACGTCGTCCACAGTCATACCGGCTGTCATGGATCCGTCCACAGAATTTGCATGATTTAAGCATATATCTCCTCCAGCAATAGGAAAAGCGCCCAGATACCTGAGCGCCCGTGTTGACCCATTTCACTGACTACAGTATAACAGAACCATATAGTCACATACAATCACATGGTTCGAAAATTTTTTAATGCACTGGCATGAATCCGGTGAACGTGCTGCCAGCTATGCTTCATCAGCTCACAAATTGCCGTCCAGCGCATTCCCCGCAGATATCGGTATGTCAGCAGCAGCTTCTCTCGCTCATCTTCCATAGCCTCAATACACTCCCTTACCCGCTCAAACGCACATATCCGCCGGTACCGTGCTTTTATGATCTTCTGTTCTATCTCCTCCACCTTCACCGCATATTCAGACAAATCCGTCACATTATGGGCGTGCGGCATGCCGTCCCCGATCTCGCAGCCTGGTGACATCTTACTAATCTTCAGCTCCGCCAGCTGCTCCTCCAATCTGGTCACATCTCTCTTGGCCATCTGGTAGCTCTGCAAAAACTCCTTTTTCTGTTCATTCTCAGTTTTGTCCATTGGCCACATCCTCCCCAAGCATAATTTTAATCTTACTCAAATCGTACCCGCTTGTCCTCAGCCGTCTTGTCGCCTGCTCCCATCTGGTTGCAATATCTTCATTCCTGGCCGGCGGCTCAATACGCTCAAACGTATACCTGCCGTGGTACGTCTTACCATCGGCGGCATACTCACATGGCAACGATCTACTACATTGGATCATCGTCTGGAGCTCCATGGGTGTGTAGGCTCCGATCTTATGGCCACCATCATACAAGTTGTAATAGACTGACCTCATACGCCTCCACCCCCTACAGATCCTTGGCCAGCTGGTTCAGTTCTGCCCTGGCCTGGGTGATCCGCCGTTTGATCGATCCCTTGGTGTGGTACATATTAAGATCACTATACATCGGTGAATTTCCGGTTTTCAGCTCATAATTCTCATACTCCCTTATACTTTCGGTCAACGTGTCCACAATATTCTTTACCATCATAGCCCTATTTGATTTTTTCATATTCTCGCTCCTCTCAATACATCAACATGATCCCTCTATCCATCAGCTGAAGCCCGATCTGCCTGATCACCTCCGGCTCATACTTCTCCGGGCCCTCCTCAAACTCCCGAATCACATACAGCAGATCCGCAACACCATACCCTTTAACAGCCTCTATCTTCTCATCCAGGGACAGTTCCGACTCCTTTGATACCTTATAGGCCCTCACGTTATCGCCTCCATTTCCCCAGCTTCTCTCCTCCAGCTCTGTCAGCAGCGCCAGGACAATCTTCTTGCACATCCGGCAGTCATATTCCGCCATGACCGTTCTAACATCCTGAACCACCTCATCCCATCTTTCGGATTCCCGGGGAAGAACTTCATCCTTCCACTTATTCCAAAACCAGTTATAACTCTTCCAAAAAATTCCCTTTACTTTGTCATTATTCATTGCACTCTCCTCTTTAACTTCCAAAGGCCTTCGCAAACCCCGATACACTCATTTCAATCAAACGGCAGCTCCTCCCCAAGAGGTGCAGACTCAAAATCTCCTCCAATGAACTGACCTATCATTTCTTCCCAGGCATACACCTTGTTTTCCCCTGGGCTATTCCGCAGCCGCTTAGTGCTTGGTTCGAAAAACAGTGGAATAAACTCATCCTGCACGCCACCGTCTCTGTCCTTGCATATCTCAATCACATTGCTACTTAGATACAGTGGGTTATCCTCTTTCCATTTGAACATATCCTTGGTCAAGCGGCGAAAATCGCTGTTCACTCGATGAAGGATAAAAGCGTTATCCACCCGATTCACTATGTCGTTGCTGCCAGACACGTCATCCAGTCGGAGGAATCCCACCGACTTCCTGGGATGGGCCACGAATAGGATGTGGACATTGGCATTCTTCGCAAAGTTCTCCAGGCACTCCACAAAATGGCTCTGCTGCTGGTACTTGTCTGATCCCATCTCCATCAGGTTCAGCGCCATCATATTGTCCAGGATCACCAGATCCACCCTATGTTCCACCACGCACTTTGTGATCTGTTCCAGGATCAATGAAAAATTGTTCCCGTAGTAGTTGTTATACACAAAAACCTTTTCGTCCAGCCACTTTGAAACGATCTCATTGTAGGGCGCAGGCACCACATAATAGTTATCGTACTGGGTTTCTTTCACACGCCCTTTGCCAGCGGCCTGTAACAGAAGCCAATTCAACAAGTTCTTGGGCTTCAGTTCTCCGCTGAATAGCGCCGTCCTGTATCCCTGCTGGGACGCTTCAATCGTGAGTTGGGAAATGATACTGGACTTCCCGGCCGCTCTCAATCCGCTGAGGCAGGTCACAAAGCCCTTTTTCAGACCGCGCATTTTCTGATCGATTACGTCAACGCCGGTTTTTATAAACTCCTCTGGCGGCTCCTCCATCAGGCGGATCTGCTCTGTAGTGAAAAACACCGGCTGCCCGTCCACAATCTTGATCTGCTCCCTTTTCTCCACCACATAGTTGGGGTTCTGGTAGTTCGGCCGCCGCTCCTCCCGTATGTACTGCCGGTCATAGGCATCCGGTTCAAACAGTTGCCGCACGTCCCGCCAGGTTTTGTCTGCGCAGGAATTGTGGAAGCAATGAAAGCCAATGGCGCCGTTGGACATTTTGAAAATACAGGCGTCTTTTCCAGCATGGTTCTCATCAAACGGGCAGTGATCCAAGATGTACTTGGTTCCACCGCCATAGTCGGCTTTTGTGTAGCGCAGGCCGCGCTCGTCCAACCACTGGTCCAAGTCAAACCCCATCGGATTATACCGGTTATACCCCTGCGGCTTCTCCGGCATAGGCAGGTATCCGGCCAGTTTCTGAAGCAATGCCTTGTCATTCTGCTTAGGCTTCTCTGGCGCCTGGACAATATAACTCTTGCGATGTGGTCGCTCTGGTGTATTGGCCCCTTTTTGCGCCAGGGTTCCGTAAAGTTTGCACACCCGGGCCGGGTTAAAGTTGGCGGTATCAATGCTCACTTTATCGTCCGAAAAGAACAGAGACAGTACCGCCAGGCAATCCTTTACCAGCTTCTTGTTCTCATCGTTCATTTCCAGGCCAATGCTATATAAAAGGTGCGCGCCGTTCCCGCTGAACGCCACAATCGGATCATCAAAACCGGTACGCTTCATGAATGCAAAAACCTCGTTGCACTTTTCTTTCGCAACGGCGATCTGCTCTTCGCTGGATGAGGTCCCCGCGGCTCTCACCGGATCTATATCCACCATGAGCCAGTCATAACAGTAAATATCAGAATCCGATGTATTGGGTTTCGCATTGCGTACAAAGCAATCCCTCTGCTGCCGGGAATGACATTCGTCCTTAATTCCGTTCAGCGTGATATACACATTGCTGTTTCCATCCATTCTGAGTCTCTTCATGGCATTGATACAGGTATCTGCATTCCGAAAGTAGCCGCTTGCGTTACCTCCTCCCGAAATAATCCGTATTTCAAACAGACTGTTCTCCGGCTTCATGATGGAAATAACCTTCCGGATCTCATTTTCGTCAAAATTCACTGTAAAATCCTCCCGTCCCTTGTTGTCTTAATCACTCGATCCTGACCAGCACCAGCTGACCCGCCCCTGTCCTGTGTTCTGGAAAGCCAGCCATTTATAAACCGGTTGACTCCCCTGGATGTTTTCTGGTTCTTAGGGTTGCTATCCAACCATGTCAGCATTTTTCTCAGTTCATGATCCACATCCACTGCCGGGAATGCTTTTGACCAGTTTTCAATTTTATCGTAGGGTACATTGTAGAACGTACCATCAACAAGGGGAAGAAAAATATCACTACAGCCTGGAGCAGGCTTGCCTGGCTCCGGGCAAATGTATTTTTTTATACTTTCCTTACCTATCCTATCCTTACCTATCCTATCCTGCGTCAACCAGGTATCCATTTGGTTGTTATTTGTGTTACCATTGGGTGTCAACTGGTTTCCATCCGGTATACCAACGGTAGTCATTTGTGTGTCAGATGGTTCACCGCTGGTTGACAAACTGGCTACCGCCTTATCTTTATTTAAGGTGTATGCACCGTTCTCTTTTAAATACAGTTTAGCCTTTTCCTCCAGGTACTGCGTCTCCTTATACCGGTCCGCCCGCAGATAGTTGTGGATCCGCCAATGCTTTATAACACAAATCCCATCATCAAATTGGAGAATAAACCGGTCATCAATCAGTCGATCATAATCCGCCTGAGCGGCCCCCACGATTTTCATAATTTTCCTGGCATTATTAAGAAAACCATCATCGTCCGCCCGCATGGCTAAGTGGAAATAAAGGGCCTGGGTAGATAGCGGCATGTCCAAAAATGAATCGCTATCTATGATTTTTTTCGAAAACATCCTGCGCTCTGCCAAACTATCACCCCTTCATCCTTTGAAACAGCCATTCACATCCTACTGGCATTTTTTCAAATACGTTTCCACTTCCATCAATCCACTGTAAAAGATGATGGTCCCCATCATATTCACCGCATACCCTACAGGCGTAGCTCCCGGGCTCATTCATGAAATACCATCTCCCACAGGCAGCGCACCGGCACAACACGGTTTCGATACCGGAAAAAGCCTCCCCTCCCTCGAATATACGAAATGTACCGTCTCCGCTCCCCAGGATCACCGACCTCCCTGATTGCTTCGATAACTTCTTGCAGTCGACAAAGCCTCTGCCAGGCCGGCCAAAATCCACCACAAAATACGCGCCTTGATCCGGCAGATAAAAATCCGCTGTCTTATCCAATTCGGACACTCTGCCACTGCCCGGGCAGTATACCCACGCCATATTTACAAATTCAAAGAATTTAGCCCACTGATGACAGGCATTGTAATACATCCTGTAGGTTTCAAATTGTAAAATCGTCTCAATCTTTTTAATATCCACTTGTCCCTCCTCTCCGGCCGGGAGACGGTCAGCCATCCCGGCCTTGAGTCCAACACCTCTGCATTCATACTGTGACATATTATAAGCATGTGTTGAGTTGAATTAACCAGTTACTCTATGCAATGGCTTTCGCCGTTACATCAATTTCTTCTGTTCCTTCCCCGCCAGCGCCGAGTACATCAAAATCACCTTGCCGGCCGGACTATTCGCATTGTGATAATAAGTCCGGTTTTCGTGATAAAACAGCCCTGCAACATCAGAGCGGTTGTACAGCACCGTCTTTCTAACGATTTTTTTACTCATTTCGTCTTTGCCTCCACTTGCGACGTCACAAACTCCGGTTTGGGCCCTTTTGCGAATACAACCGGGGCCCAGTGATCCGTTTTATACTGAACTTTCTGTTTTACGATAGGGATTGTCATACCTGCCCCGTCCAACAGATACCGCAGCGGTCCGGCCGGTTCCCGATGAACTGCGCCTTCTTGTAACAGTTCCTTCAGCAGGTCAAATGCCTCTGCATTCCAGTCACCCCAGAACACTACATGCTCGCACTGGTCAGAACAGGATAATAACTCGCCTCTATAATCGTATCCGTTCTGCTCGAAAAGCCATTCTATCTCTGCATAACTCGCGGAATCGTTCTTATTGATATAATTCTGGACGATCCGCTTCATCTCCTCTTTTTTCACTTAATGCTCCCTTCTGTTGCGATATCGCAACACACCTATCCTGCAACCTTCTTCTCCGCTGCCGGCTGGATCGCCCTGAGAAAATTGCTCACATGATCCAGGTCACTCGTTGCCGTATCATCAGACAGCACGCGCCTAATCAGGATCCACTGCGTTACACTCCGATCAAGTTCCTCACTCGCGTTCATCTTGCGGATCAACTCGATAATACGGAAAATCAGATCCAGGTCATAGAGACGTCTTACCCGCCTCATACCATTCGCAATACTCTCCCGGTATTCTTTAGCTTTCATCATTGGTTTCCCCTCCGCGCTCTCCAGGCTTCCCGTACCGGATCGTCCGCAGTTCCCGCTGCAACCGCCGCAGTTCTTTCATGGCCTCGTCGTAAGAATCTAACATCTTATTGTACTGCTCTACTGGTATGCAAATTGATTTTTTCATATCGTTTCCTCCTCGACTCTCCGGTTCTGCTGCCCGCTGTGTTTAGCAATTACCTTCTCTTTTTTCTTCTTTATTACCAAGTCGAACATGGCCAGGCAGTATATTTCTGCCTTTTTTCCAACGCCCTGCTTGACAAGCTCTTCAACCAATACCGGCCGCATATCTTCCAGCTCTGTAATGCTCATTTTCCCCAACCGTTGGATGTACTCTGCTGTCAATTTATCTATCGAGTCATTCGTCATCCTGCGCTCCTCTCCAGTCCGCGGGGCTTATGCTGTTTCTCTCGGATATGCCCCAGAGCCCATGTCATATCAGTTTTAACGGCCTTGTATTCCGCATACGTTACCTGCCGGCCATCCTGGAATTTTAGTGACATATTCACATATTTGATTCGCTTATTGGTATGCATATAATCCAGCGCCCAGTAATCGCCCTTCTTGCTGGCTTCCCAAATCTCATACAGATCCCGGTTCAATTCTGCCATCCAGCGACGGTGCCGGTGGCTCTTATTATTCAACACGGAAAGCGTCGGGCTGAACAAATAGCTGGGTTTGCACATCATATACCGTGCAAGATTTAAGGCTTCATCAGCCATCAGCAGTTCATCCCCGTTCAATATTGCCGCCATCAGTTCCGGCGTCACGTCTGCGCCCCGGGCCATTGCCTCCAAGCACCAATACTGTTTATGTTCCTCTACTAAATTCGGATATTTCATGTTGTTATCCCCTTCCTTTTTTACCCCGGAGATGCTATACTTTGCTTGGATAGTTTTGTATAGCCTCCGGGTTATCGGCCTTTAAGGAGTTGGCGCTTCTTAAAGGCTTTTTCATTGTCACATTTCCCCGCGGTTGATCTTACCGATCTCCAGCTGCATGTTAGTAGGCGGCGCCCATCCGTTGATATACTCCAGGGCCTCGTCAAACCTCACGGTGGGCGTGTTCTTATAGGAATTGACCCCGAAATAATCCTGGTAATCATGCCACAGCCTCGAAATGACCATCCCGTACATCTTGGGTGCCCTGACGTTCTCATCCATCTGTGGATACTGGTAAGAGTAGGCCCGCGCTTTCTTTCCGCCTACAGCGCCCACGGCCACCGACTTGGCCAGTGCCTGAAGCTCCTGCTGCTGCCCATAGTCAATCGTCATGGTATTCTCCAGCTTGTCCACACGGACTTCCACACCGCCCAGACGTTCGCCCTGATCATCCAGCATTCCCAACTGGATCCGCATCATCTCTTCCGGTGACAGCCGGCGCTGATAATCCTCTTTGGGGAGGAAAGCCTCTGCCAAAACATCCTTGGCTTTCAGCTGATACTGCACCAGCTTGTCCACCAGCTCCGGATTGTTCTCCTTCATGGAGGGTGTGACTGTGATTTTGGCGATCCATAGGGGGACAAAATCATGGCGCAAGCATAATACTTCCTGTTTTCCTCCTTTGGTAGGGAGGGTTAAATTTGACCCACCTTTACTCAGCACCACATCTTTACTGATTTTCTTTCTTTCGTTTCTCATCTGATCATCGGTAAGACCCAGTCCTTCACACAACCACTTAACCCCAGCCCATACCTGGCCTTCCTTATCCTTGGCCGCCATAATCGTGTCACCAAACAGGTTCACATTTTTCACCACTAAATCATTCATCTGCTCATTTCCTCTCTTTCTTTTTAATTGTTCTGGAGACTCCCGTCCCACGACTCACCAGTCACAACTCCCCCCGGCGTTTCTCGCAGAACCCGCCAGTTATTCACCACGAGGCCCGCAGCACTCATGATCACCTTCTGATCCCGCGTGGGTCTCGTTACTCTACTTCTTCCCATTGGACAGCCTCGCCTTTTCCATCTTTCTGTGAAACTCCTCATCCGGCGCCGGGTCATTGCAGTAAATCCGCAGATCACCAAGGACATGCATCCATTCAATCAGCACCTCGTCCAGATCCCAGTTCTGGTAATCCCAGAGGAGACAAGCTACATCATTGGCGCCGCCAAGCGGTTGGTCCGCGGGCCAGCACCGCAGCTTGTCCATGGTATAGAAGTAATCCTTCTCATTCCACCTGGTCCCATTAAATTTCTTCTCCACCGGGTACATCCGCAGCAGTTCCTCCGGTGTCAGCCTTCCTATAGCCTCCATAACCGGTTTCAGATCCTGGTATCTGCGTTCGATCATCAGGCAGGACTTTGGGCCACTGCTACGATTTAAGGATTCAATACCATCCATCCCATAGGCCTTGACCGCCAAAAATATGTATTTGGTCAGATCATCTCCCTGAAGGTTCTTGATCCCGCGTGTACCACCATGACCTTCGGTGAAGCGTCTCAACGCCTTGCTGTATTTCCCTTGTCCATCGTCAATGCAGTCACTGATCCCAATCGTGTCCCAACATCTCCATGCCTCCCGTATGAACGGCCACAGAATTCTGACTGGTCCGGGGAAATGCCGGAGCATATGGTAGACAAATGTGATCCTGTTACCCGTTCGCTGGACACTACTAGGGATCCTCCTACAATTCCGTTCCGCCTCATACAGATCCGTAATGTCCTTCATGTCCTGTTCGCTTACCTTATATGCAAATTTCTCCATACGGACCGCTTTCAGGTCATCCACACTCATTTTTCGCAGGGAATACAGCATGTTATTGAGAGAAGTGTAATAATCCTGGCAGCTCTGCAGCAGCTTTTGCATGTCGTCCAAGTTCTGCGGCTGTAAGTAAGCCCCTAATATCTCCCGACACAATCCAATGCCCTGGGAATCCACCTGTAACTTCCACGATGTCGGCGAACCATGTGACACATGCACGCCATCCACCAGTCCTGCGGCCTCGATCCGGTCACAGCACAGCTTCGCGTACAGCTCCATCCCCGCGTTGACCAATACCTTATGCACATCAACCATAGCGTCCGGCAGATATCCGCCCTCCTTAATCTGTTTCAACAACAGGCCCTTACTTTCCTGATCCATCGCCCTGTCCTCCTCTGCCGTTCTTGTCAGTCTCCCCTGTCCGGGAACGCCTCGCATAAAACTCCTCCAGGCTCTCCCCGATTATTTTCTCTACCTTTGCCGGGTAAATCCGAAACTCCCATGTGGCCTTACCGGACTTCTCCGGCGGGATTACCAGGCCCAGATCCAGGACTCCCCTTCGCATATCCCTCCGAATGTTGCTCGGACTTTTCCCCAGAATAGGGGCCGCGTCCTCTGGCCTTAAGCATAATTTTGTCATGACCTACATCTCCTTTCCTCTCGTATTCCGATACACTCTTCACAGCGGTTTTACGTTCTTACCGCTTACAGCCGGACAACTGCTGTGGATGGATGTGATTGCCAATGTGCTTGGTACGGGGTAATATAGCACGTTCTTTTCGATAAGTAAATACCCCCAAACCCGCGTAAAAACGAGGTTTTCTCGTCTAAATAGCGATTTAACCGAGTAAGGATTTTGCCGATTTTTTCATCACTTTTTACCCCTCTATGTGCATGTTAAAATTTACAATAATTTACATTTCGCTAAATTCATATTTAGCCGAGTAATTAAATCTAATTGTAAAATTTTTGTGAACAAGAAATAGAGCCTTCTTTGTGATGAATTTATCAATGTTTAAGATATTTTCTCATCTCCGCACACTTATACATTTACCTTGTAGACCGCCAGCATCTCCCGGATTACCGCCTCATAAACCGGCTTTAAATCCCTGTCGCCTTCAATAACGGATAACTTGTTGATAGCACCGATCTGTGTTTTGGTTGCTCCTGCGGTTGCTGCATCCCCTCTTGCGCGGGATACTCCCTGATCCAACCGGCAGGGGCGTTTGCGGTTAAGCCGCTCATAACTCTCCGACCTCACTGCCCTATACCGTTCATGGGAACTCCCTATGTATAAGTAGCCCTCACTCTCAGCGATTGTTGACAAGTTACCGTTCGTCATGTATGACGAGCGCCCAGTAATCCACGCCTTCCTCTGCAAACTGGTTATCGCTTATATTGGATTTTACCCACCTGGAGTAAATGCTGGGATTTAACTCCAAAAACTCATACAGCCTCTTCGCGGTGGCCATCCCGTTCCCATCAACCCCCAGCGCGATCTCAATCGGGGTCAGGTGGGACATGTCTGTAAAACTCTGAGTCATAATCTCGTTCATCTTACCTATCTTCCTGCTCGTCATCTGCAAAATACTCCACCGGTACGCCGAAGTATCTGGCTATAGCAAGGAGCTTGTCGAATTTAGGACAGTATCTCCCATACTTCCAATTTGTCAGCGTAGACGTGGAAACCCTTGTTTGTTTTGATACCTCATAATCCGTGACCCCAGCCTGATCTCTTAATTCTGCGTATTTCTGGTACATTTTTCCCCTCCTTTCTATTGACATTAGCTAAGTTTTCAAATATAATATAAATATCAATCAAAGTTACATCATAAACCTTAGCTAATTTTAAGCTTTTATTTCAAAGCTATGTCCATATAATAGCATTGATTCCAAAGCTTGTCAATACAAATTAGCTTCTTTTTCAAACTCATTTCTGAGAGGTAGGATATGTACGAAATTTTTGAAAAATTATGTCAAGACCGCGGTGTAACACCATATCGTGTATGCAAGGAAACGGGATTAACTACAGCCACAATCAGTAATTGGAAAGCTGGAAGATATACACCCAAAGCTGATAAATTACAAAAAATTGCTGATTATTTTGATGTGTCTTTAGACTACCTCATGACTGGGATTGAGGCATATAGAGATCCAGCTGTTTTTAATCCAAGCCATCTCCGGGCCTCTGGTGAAGAGGGACTTCAATCTATTTTAGCTGATATATACGAGCGCTGTGAGGACGTAGAAATTGAAGGTAAATATTTTAGCAATCATTATTACTCCATTGGGAAAGGCAAGACTCGATATGCTTTGTATGACGTTGAATTTGAACGGTTATATGCTTCAATAAAGCAAATTATTACCCAGATGACAGATGTGATAAAAAGGAACGAAAAGATAGTACGTCATGAATGCCAGAGCGCAGCCGATGAGCCTCCGTCACCCGAAATTTACGCAGAATTTCGTAAAAATGGGGACATCATACCAGAACTCGAAGAAAAATATGGATACGCCCAATGCTCGACGGATCAGGACTACCTCATGCCACAGGCTGCCCACGAGCGCACCGACATAGAAATAACCAATGAAATGCGCAGGCACGACGACGATATAATGGCTGATGACGACTTCTGGAACAAGTAGGGAGGCGATCACACTTGACGTATGATGAACTTCTGATCGCAGCGGACGAGGAAGGGCTGATTGTAAAGGAGGTTCCCCTACACTCTGGAGACGGGAGGTGTCGTGGGCGTCGGATCGCTATTCGCCAGGACATCCCCACTCTCAAAAAGAAAGCGGATGTGCTCGCGGAGGAAATGGGCCATTACCATACTACAGTAGGGCGCATTATCGAGCAAGATTCTGCGACAGCCAGAAAACAAGAACGAGAGGCGCGGCTGTGGGCTTACAAGGTACAACTTCCCCTCCTCGATATTGTCAGGGCATGTCAGGCGCATTGCAGCAACATGGTTGAAATGTCGGAGTATCTTAATATATCTGAGGATACGATACGGGATGCCCTTGAGCTATACCGCCAGAAATATGGACGCGGAACGTCTGTCCTGGGGGATTACTATATACAATTTGAGCCATATTTGGACGTGTTTGAGTATTACAAAATTGATTAAATCGTCTCTGGCTTTTTAATAAAATTACTGTGGAGGAAAAGTTTATGAAGAAAACCTTGATTACATCAATGTGTCTTGCTCTAGCATTGAGCTCAACAGCATGTGGGGGGTCACAGAAAAAGGCTGCCGCGCAAGCTGTAACTGAGGCAACACCTGTACCAACTACAGCGGTAGAAACCACAACCATTGCTGCAACCACTGCCTCTGAACCTTCAACAGATAAAACGCTTTCATCACAAAGAGATGAAATACCCATCACTTCTGTTTTGGATACATCCGCTGAGTTTGCACAACCCGAGAAAAATGAGACCTTACCCCAAAATACCGCTAGCTTTTTTGCCTTAGATGCCGATGATTTTATAGAAGCATTTCGCATTCAAACAACAAATTATGACATGTGCAAGTGGAGTGAAAAAAAGATATTTGAATCGAATGGAAAACAATTTGAGTCCTATACTCTTGAAAACATTCTGGGTAATGCCTATATTGCGATATCACGCCAAGATGATAACAGCCTTACCGATATTTATTTAACCTGTAATCGCGGAACCGTTGTTTATTTTTATACCGTCTCTATTCTAGTTAGCATTAATGAGAATATAGACTATGAGAATATTATAAACAGTTTGGGAATTACAGAAACCGATGAAGAAGAGCCTGGCATCCATGTTTCACAGACAGACGGTATGGATCTTGTTTTTGAGAGAAAAGATGACCGCTGTGTTTTTAGTGTTATGTTTTATCGCTAATCAAAAAGCCCCAGGAGCCGCGAACTCCCAGAGCTTTCAAATCAATGTAACCGATAGGATACCGGTCACACCACCATCTATATTATACCCGGTATCCTTCCCAAAGTGAACCCTGAACAGACGTTCTAAAGGAGGAGATACTATGCCAAGACGCCCCAAACACCCCCGGCTCCCCAATGGCTACGGTTCCATCCGCTACCTGGGCAAAAGCCGCAAGAACCCCTTTGCCGTCCACCCGCCGGCCGACATCGACGGGAACCGGCCGCCGGCCATCTGCTATGTTGACGACTGGATGAAGGGCTTCATCGTCCTCACTGCATACAAGGCTGGCACATACACCCCAGGGATGGAGGCCACGCTGGAGATCCCCAGCAGTGCCAGCTCCAAGGATCTGGAAGCCCTGGCAAGCCGTTTAATGGCCGATTACAACCGCGTCAAGGGGATTGAGCCTGAAGAGCCAGAAAAGACCTTTACGGAGGTCTACGAGGCGTTCTACGCCAATAAATTCCCCGAGGGCCACAAATATTCCAATGCCACTGTGCGAGTAACACAAGCTGCCTTCAAAAATTGCAAGTCCCTCCACGATAAAATATTCCGCGCTTTGCGGTCCGAGGACCTTCAGGCCACCCTAGACTCCTGCCCGCTAAAGCACGCCAGCTTGGAGCACATCATAAACCTGTACCATCAGATGTACCACTATGCAGATGGCCAGAGTTGGTGTGACAAGGATTACAGCAAATTTGTGAAAATCAAGAAGGAAGATGACGATGAGCATGGAGTACCGTTCGCCGACGACGAGCTACGCGTCCTCTGGAAAAACGTCCAGGACGAGACGGCGGAAATGGTACTGATCATATGCTACTCAGGGTGGCGGATCTCCGAGTACATCGGTCTGGAAGTGAATTTAAAAGAAAAATACTTTTTCGGTGGTATGAAAACGGAGGCCGGCGAAAACCGGACCGTGCCTATCCATTCCGCCATACTGCCATTGGCGGAGCGGAGGATGGCCAAGTATGGGAAGCTGCTCCCCTGCAGCCAAAGTGATTTCCGTGCCGACATGGAGGACTTGATCAACCGCCTTGGCTTCCCGAATGATCCCAAGCGCACGCCACACGACTGCCGTCATACTTTTTCAAAACTCTGCGAGAAATACAACGTGGCAGAAAATGACCGTAAGCGTATGATGGGCCACGCTTTCGGCAACGACATCACAAACCGGATATACGGGCACCGAGAGCTTGAGGACTTGCGAAAACAGATCGAAAAGATAAAAGTTAATTTGTGACTTTATTGTGACCAATAAACCCCAATAACCTAGTAGGAAGTGGTAGACTGTAGAAGATATTAAAATCCCGCAAACCCGCATAAAATCGATGTTTTTAGGCTATTTTCTGTCTATTCTCTACCAGTCTCTGAATTGCCTATCCTTAATACAAAATTAACATTTTGGTCACACTTTTCCCAGTAATATCAAGGGTTTCCAGGTTTTCCGGCCGTCCCGCTTAAGGGGCAAATGCCCCATGGATGTCCCCCGGACGCCCCCCAGATTGAGAACTTATTGTCAACCAAGCACATTGCACAAAATGTATGTTCGTCCACCGACTTATCCACACTCTCCACAGTTATCCACACACAGATTCCCCATTTTTATCCCCACCCGGAACCCTCCATTTTACGTGAAAATCGAGTTATGCACCGAGTTGTCCACATTATCCACAATTTTCGACCTGTTTTTCACCTTTCCCCCCTGTCGGTTAGCGGAATCTTAATTTTTGTACAGTTCTCATAAACTTAACAATTTCAAAATTAAATACAAGCATTTCTCTTGACATTTCGGGAACACTTCTAATAGGAATTCAATAGACGCTTCGCCCGCCCAAAGCGCATTTTTAGAAAAAATTAAGACAAATTGTCCTAACATTTTATTGAATTCGATTGTATTTTCGGAATAAATATGATATAATTACCCTATCTCAAGAAAAGGAGTTGATTGTATGCGTTATACCATAACAGGACGAAATATTGAGGTAACTCCAGGTTTGAAGGCCGCCGTCGAAAAGAAGATCGGAAAATTGGAACACTTCTTCACACCGGACACCGAAGTGATTGTAGCGCTCAGCGCACAGAAAGACCGGCAGAAGATCGAGGTGACGATTCCCGTCAAGGGCAACACCATCCGCGCCGAGGAGTCCAGCACCGATATGTATGTCTCCATCGATTTGGTGGAAGAGGTGATTGAACGTCAGATCAGACGTTATAGAAAGAAACTGATTGACAAGAAACAGGCCGCTCTCTCCTTCTCCCAGGCGTTTATCGACGAGGAAGAGGACGAGCAGGAGGACGATATCCGTATCGTCAAGACCAAAAAGTTCGCAATCAAACCCACGATTCCCGAGGAAGCCTGCCTGCAGATGGAGATGCTGGGACACAATTTCTATGTATTCCTCAATTCCGACACCGACCAGGTGAACGTGGTGTACAAGCGTAAGAACGGCACTTACGGACTGATTGAACCGGAGTTTTAAACATTTTCATAAATACAGATAAGGAGGGGTCCGACGCCCCTCCTTAATCTTTGCCCACAATCCTGCGGTCCGACCCAAAGCTCCCGCTCTCACGCTCACGCCCGGGCCTTCGCCCCGCCGTTCCGCTCCATAAAGAACATCCACACCGCCATGGCGCAGATTACCCCGTATCCCATCCAGCTGTACACATCCGGCAGCTGGCCGAACAGGAAAAATCCCAGGATGGCGGAAAATACGATCTGCGAGTAGTCGTAGACCGAGATATCCCGGGCCGGCGCGTAGCAGTAGGCCGCCGTTATGCCGAACTGCCCTCCGGTCGCCGCCACGCCCGCCATCAGCAGGCTGCCCAGCTGCCAGGCCGTCATTGGGTGGTAGTTGAGAATAAATACCGGCAACAGCATCAGCGTGGAAAAGCCGGAGAAAAAGCACACGATAAAGGGCCCTGCCTCCCCCCGCTTTCCCAGAATCCGCACAAAGGTGTAGGCGATCCCGGCGCCCATCCCTCCCAGAAGGCCCACCGCCGCCGCGGGGCTCTGTATATCAAATCCGGTGGGCTTGATGATCAGCAGGCTTCCCGCAAACGCGCCCAACACCGCGGCGACCTGTTTAAACGACAGGCTCTCCTTCAAAATCAGCATGCTGAACAGAATGGCAAAAAACGGCGACATCTTGTTCAGCATGGAAGCGTCCGCCAGCACCAGGTGGTCCACCGCGTAAAAGTTGCCCATCATGCCCACCAGACCGAACATGGAACGGCAGACGAGCAGCAGCAGATTGGACTTTTTCCCGGAAAATGCCACATGCTTGCGGCGCATCACAAACCAGGCCGCAAAAAACGCGATCAGGTTGCGGAAAAACACCTTCTGCAGGGACGGCAGGTCCCCGGCGGCCCGGATAAATACGTTCATAAAGGCAAAGCAAAGCGCGGACAGCACGATGCACGCGATGCCCTTATGCCGGTCCCGGATCATTTTCTCCCTCAAATCTTCCTGTTTCAATGTCTCTTCCATACCAAAACCTCTTTCACGCGGCCGCACGGCAGGCCCAAAGACCCGCCCCGCGGTTCACGGTAGTCTGCAATAGGCCAAAGGCCCATTGCACTCAATAAGAGAGGGACCCTTCCGGTCCCCCTCGCATTATTTTTTTAACACAGCCGCCGGACTGCAAAACCGTTCCGGCCGCCTTAATCCAGGAATGTAACCGCCTTGCACGGCGTCCGGTAGTTGGCCGGAGCCAGGCAGATTCCGGTGGTGGGCGTGCTGGCGTGGATTACCTGTCCTCCGCCTATGTAGATCGCCACATGGTTGATATAATCCCCGCTGGCATAGAACAGCAGGTCGCCGGGCTTCACCTCGCTGGTCGGAATCGTCCTTCCCTTGGCCGCCTGGTCTCTGGAGCTTCTTCCCGTGCTGATCCCGAAATGGGCGTACACGCTCATGACAAAGCCGGAGCAGTCCGCGCCGCTTGTGAGGCTGGTGCCGCCGTAGACATAGGGGTTGCCTAAGAACTGTCTGGCGTAAGCCACAATGGCCGTGCGCGTGGCCGAGGTCACCTCGCCGGAACTTCCTCCACCGCCCGGTCCCACGGCGATTGTGGTCTCCTTGGGTTTGGACGTGGTGGTTTCTTTGGCCGTGGTGGGCGCTGCCGCGCTCTCCCCTCCGCCCTGCTCGGGATTCACCGGGATGGTGCCGTCCGCCGTGTTGCCGTTGGACTTGGTGGTAGCCGCCGTGGTAGTCTCCTTTTTCGTCGTCTCCGCGGCGGTGGTCGTCTTCTTCCGCTCCGCTTCCTTGGCCTCCTCCAGCTTTCGGATGGCTTCCTCGGCCTCCTTCTTGCGTTTGGCCTCATCCTCAGCTTTGGCTTTCTCCTCCTCCACGGATACCGCTTTCTGGAACTCCACCGTGGTGTTCATATAGTCCTTGAACACATACCCTTCCAGGTCCGAGTCCACCGCCACCTTGAGGAAGTCCCCCTGCTCCTCCAGCACCACATAATGGGCGCCCTCGGCCAGCAGGGTCAGCGTCTGGCTGGTCAGATCCGGGCTCTTGCGCAGGCGCAGGGTGGGAGTGCCGACTACGGTGCCGTACTGGGTCCCCACCTGCTTGGCTTTGGTCTCTGCCTCCGCGCCGGTGACAAAATATTCTGCTTTAATGTATCCGGTCACGGAACCGGACTTGATCTTATACCACTTTCCGCCCTCGCCGTCCACCGTGTCAAGAATGGTGGCCGCGCTGTCGTTGTAGATCTTGCCGGTCACGCCGCTGGTGGTGTTGGCCTCGGTGCGGATATTCACATAACCGTTCACCTTGGACACCGCAACGTTGTCGTAGGGGGAGGACTTAGCCTTGGTGGTCTCCGGAGCCGCTGTAGTGGCGGCAGCCGTCTCGCCGGACTGCCCGCCCTGAGCTGCTTGTCCGCCCCCGCCTCCGCCGCCGGATGCCACGGAAGTGGCGGCAGCCGCGTCAAAAACAGACGCAAGGGCCTGCTCCGGCTCCTCGGTGCTGGCGTAGAAATTGTTGAGCGCCACGGAGATGCCCGCCAGTGAGGAACTGGTCTCCAGGTTCGTCGAAGCGCTGGCCGGCATCGCCCAGAAAACCGAGCACACGCCCCCGGCGATGAGTATTTTCGCCACTTTCTTCATTGGAACGCGCTCCTCCTCCTAGTTGCCCATCAGATAGTGTTCCGCGCTGGTCACCGCGTTGGCTCCATCCGCCGCCGCGGTCACGATCTGGCGCAGGGGTTTGGTGCGCACATCTCCCGCCGCGAAGATGCCCGGCACGGAGGTGGCACAGTCCTCGCCGGCCTTGATATAACCGTGATCCGTCTCCACCAGCCCGTTAAAGGCCTGGCTCTCCGGCGTGATGCCAACCGCGATAAACACTCCTTGAACTTCCAGATTCTGGGACTCGCCGGTCTTGACATTGGTCACCTTCAGCTGTTCTACCCGTCCGTCGCCGATGATCTCATCCGCCACGCTGTCCCACACCATCTCCACGTTTGGCAGGGAGAGCAGAGTCTCCTGCAGGCTCTTGGCAGCCCGCAGCTGGTCGCGGCGATGGATCACATACACCTTGGTACACATTCTGGCCAGGAAAATGGCGTCCTCCACGGCCACGTCGCCGCCGCCCACCACCGCGGTCACCTTGTTGCGGAAAAACGCTCCGTCACAGGTGGCGCAATAGGAAACGCCCGCCCCTGCCAGCTCCTCCTCGCCGGGAACTCCCAGCTTCCGGTGATGAGCGCCGGTGGCGATGATCAGGGCTTTGGCCTCGTAGGTCTCCTGCTCGCAGACCACCCGCTTGATCTCCCCGTCGTTCTCCACCCGGACCACCTCGTCCTCCGCAAACACCGCGCCCAGAGCGTCCGCGTGCTCCCGCAGCTTCATGCCCAGGTCGTATCCGCCCATGCCGGGAAGGCCGGGATAATTGTCCACCTCGTAGGTGGTCAGCACCTGTCCTCCGCTCACCATAGCCTTCTCCACCACCAGGGTGTTCAGCCTCGCTCTCTGGGCGTAGATCGCCGCCGCAAGTCCCGCCGGTCCGGAACCGATAATAATCAAATCATATCTCGTCATAATCTCTCAGTCCTTTTCTGTTATTATTTCTGTCTGCGGTAGCAAAAATACCTTCCTGCAGCCATTTTATCGTTTTTATGCAACTACAAATTATTATAGCACAAGGTTTCCATTTGTTGTACCCGATTTTCTTACAATTCACAATCCGCCAAACGCACTTTATCCGCCAATCACTTGAAATCGGTCCGGCGAATGTTTATAATAACTGCAAGGGATACAATATTTGGAAGAGCACCACTGAAAGGAGGCAGTATATGCCGCGCAAAACTGTTTTGGTAACAGGAGCTTCCAGGGGAATCGGCAAAGCCGTGGCGATCAAATTTGCCAAGAAGGGATACAACGTGGTGATCAGCTGCGTCCACCGGGCCGAGCAGCTGGAGCAGACCAGACGTGAAATCGAGAGTTTTCAGGCCCCCTGCCTGGCCTATCTGGGCGACATGGGGGATCTCAAAAGCTGTGAAACGTTATTTTCCCAGATCCGCAGCCGGTTCGGAGGCGTGGACGTGCTGGTGAACAACGCCGGAATCTCTTACATCGGACTTTTGCAGGACATGTCCTCCGAGGACTGGGAGCGGATGCTCCACGTCAACCTGACCTCGGTCTTTAACTGCTGTAAGCTGGCCATCCCCTACATGGTGCGCCAGAAACAGGGGAAAATCGTCAACGTGTCCTCGGTCTGGGGTGTGGTGGGCGCCTCCTGCGAGACCGCGTACTCCGCCACCAAGGGCGGGATCAACGCGCTGACCAAAGCCCTGGCAAAGGAGCTGGCCCCCTCCAATATCCAGGTGAACGCCGTGGCCTGCGGCGCCATCGACACGGAAATGAACCAGTGGATGGAGGAGGACGAGCTCATCTCCCTGGTGGAGGATATCCCGGCCGGACGTCTGGGCTCGGCCGAGGAGGTGGCGGATCTGGTCTACCATCTTGGCTACAAAAACGCTTACCTGACCGGTCAGGTCATCGGCCTGGACGGGGGATGGATTTAGAGGAAATCCTTACAAATTCCTTACATGCATTGACCTTGGAGTAACTCCAGGGTGTAGAATATTCCCATATGAACCACTGATTTACACCCGCCAATCCCCCATTTTTGATGGTTTTGCACTCTATTTCAGAAAACCCCCGGAGTTTCCTCCGGGGGATTTTTCTATCCGTATGATTTGATCCAAAAGACGGGTTAACCGCCCAGCAGCATGCCGGCCACTCCGATGGCAAAGGGAATGAACACAGGCAGACACAGCAACAGGCCCTGGGTCAGGAAGGTGCCTTTGTGTTCCCTGATACTTTTCTCTTCCCTCTGATAAAATTCGCGCTTTGTGTCGTCCAAATCAAAATTATACTCGTAATGATGTGTTCCAATGGTGATCCACGCAGTCAAAATCAGAGCGATTCCAAAAAATCTCAGCGTCCCTTCTTTTCCGAATTGCAGACAGACCGCGTAAAGCGACGGCCAGAAGAGATACCAGATCAGCCGGAAGCGCATCCCGCGGATGATCTTTTTGTCCGTCTCCCGCGCGGGCGGCTCCACCGGCACCTGCACCTCCCGCAGGCACTGCTCCAGGTATTTGCGGCATTCGCCGCAGTGCTCTATATGATCCCTCATATAATCTCTTGTCTCTTCACTCAGCAGGTCCTCCCCGTACATGGGTATAAGATCCCGCACAATCGCGCAATCGTTCCGTTCCATCTTCATTCCTCCTCCAAATGCTCCAGCATACGGTTCTTGCAGCGCATAAAGTTCACCCGGGCCCACACCTCGGTTCTGCCCTGCAGGATCGCGATCTCCCGGAAGGACAGCCCGCCGAAAATCCGCAGGCACATCAGGCTTCGTTGCGGTTCATCCAGGCCGTTTAAATAATCAAACGCCGCCCGGAGCTTTTCCCGTTCCCGGTAATCCCCGGCCAGGTCCGACGGAGCCGGTATGGACTCGTCTAAGGGAAGGGAGGGCGGATTCCGGCGCAGCCATCGGAAATATTCATTCCGGGCGATGGTGAAAATCCAGGTCTTCACGGAACCTTCCCCGCGAAACCCTGCGATCCCCCTGATCACCTGCAAAAAAGTAGACTGGAGAATATCCTCCGCCGCATGCCGGTCCCTGCACATGGAAAGCAGATAACCGTACACCGCCTGGGAATACTGGCGGTATAATACCTCAACCTCATCGCTTGCTGCCATCTGCGCCACCTCCTTCTGCCTATTAGATCCGCAAAATGAAGGAATGTTACACTTAAATGAAATTATTTTTTATCCGTTCATCCGGGCTGTACGCCGGAGGGACCGCCGTAACGCACATAGCGGTCAGCGGAGACATTGACTGAAGCGATGCTCATGTCGTCCTCAACCGTTGCGGGGTAAAACCACACGCTCCCGTCCCCCAATCCGATCAGGCCGTCCTTGCAGAACAGATCTGTGGCCGGGGTTTCTTCCAGTTTTTTCCTGAAATCCGGTGTAAAAATCTCATCGTAGTATGCCAGAAATTCCTCCGCTCCCGCAACCTGGGCCTCGCCCGCAGGCGTTTTGACCTGGCGCGGATATCGGATCATTCCCGCCACCGCCTCTTGGTTGTCCGCCTTTACGGCCTCCAGAAACGTGGAGACAAAAGCCGCGGCCTCCTCCTTGGACATGCCGCTCTGATTGAAAAATGCCTCCGCATCCGCTCCCTGGTCCGACGCCTCCGGATTCCCGCTCTCCGGAATCAGACTTTGGGCGCCATCCCCGGCGCCGCTCTCAACCGGGGCCTGCGTCCCGGGATCCGCGGACGGCGTTTCCCCGGCCTGGGAACCGCTCTCTGCCGCTGCGCCCTCACCTGCCGCGCTCTCACCCGTTTCCGGCGCAGTCTCCCCGGAAGTTGCATCCGCCGTCTGCCCGGCGGTCTCAATCTCCGCATAACGGCCGCAGGCCGACAACTGCGCGGCCGACAAAACCGCGGCAAACATAATTGCTGACATTCGACTCATTCTCACAATCATTTCCTCCCATCCACTTCCACCAGATCACGGTGCTGTTTGTTCTATTATACATTTTCTGGGAAAAAATAATATTACCAAACTCTTAATATAATCCATCCATTATTATTAATATTCTGCGGCCCGTTTTGAACGCGGACAGGGGGGATCTCGGCCGGCCCAGCGCGTCCGTGGTAAGGGTGTTCTGGACGTTACAGGGGGGGACAGTCACACCGGTCTGTCGGCCCGCAGGACCTGATCCCGGGTATGCGCGCCGCCGGATGCATCACAAAAAAACCTTCCGGGAAATCCCGGAAGGTTTTGAATGTGTCTGCGAATTGTAGATCCTGAACGCGATTAACGCTTGGAGAACTGCGGAGCGCGACGTGCAGCCTTTAAGCCGTACTTCTTTCTCTCTTTCATTCTCGGGTCTCTGGTCAGGTATCCGGCTTTCTTCAGGACCGGTCTGTACTCAGCATCCGCCTGAAGCAGAGCTCTGGAGATTCCGTGACGGATTGCACCCGCCTGTCCGGAAAAGCCGCCGCCGCGAACGTTTACCAGAACGTCGAACTTGTCGCTGGTCTCGGTCGCTACTAAGGGCTGACGAACGATTAACTTTAATGTCTCAAGTCCAAGGTACTCATCAATGGTTCTCTTGTTGATGGTGATGTTGCCGGTACCCGGTACTAAATATACTCTGGCGATGGATTTTTTTCTTCTGCCTGTTCCGTAAAATTTTGCGCTAGCCATGATATTTTCTTCCTCCATTCCTCATTAAAATGTTAAAACTTCGGGCTTCTGAGCTGCCTGCTGATGATCCGGGCCGGCGTATACATGAAGCTTGTCAAACATGCTTCTGCCCAGAGTCCCCTTGGGAAGCATACCTTTAACGGCTAACTCTACAACCTTCTCAGGCTTCTTAGCCATCATCTCACGCAGTGTGGTCTCTCTCATTCCGCCCACATACTCGGAGTGGTTGTAATAAATCTTCTGATCTAATTTCTTACCGGTCACTTTCACCTTGTCCGCGTTCACAATGATCACGTAATCGCCGCAATCCATGTGGGGAGTGAAAGTCGGTTTGTTCTTTCCTCTTAATACCTTAGCCACTTCTGAAGCTAAACGTCCTAATGTATATCCGGTCGCATCAACTACATACCATTTTCTCTCGATTGTCGCTGGACTAGCCATAAAACTCTTCATTGGTCAACCTCCTGTTAAATTCAACCTTATTCTACCTGACGTGCGCCTTCAGGCGCCCTCTGTATGCATGATAAATATGGGAAGTATTTATCAGTCAAATGCTTACTCCGGGGCAATGGCTAAGCATTCTTTGCTAATGTCACAGTTTTATATTATATTACATTCACCCGGGCGTGTCAACCACTTTCTCGCCTAAAAATGCTTAAAAATGCCTGTTTTTCACGGCTTTTCCGCCTGCTCCTGCATTTCGTCAGGATAAAACATCCGAATCAGCGTAAGTCCCTTGGCCGGAGCCGTGGGGCCGGCCTTGCGCCTGTCCTCCGCCGCCAGAATCTCCGCCACCTCCTCCGGCCGGATCAACCCGGTTCCGGCCCACAGCAGCGTGCCTGCGATGATCCGCACCATATTGTAGAGAAATCCGCTCCCGGTGATCCGGATGGTGATCACATCCTCCTGATCCCGCTCCACGTTCAGGCTGTACACGGTCCGCACAGTGTCCGTGACCTGGGTTTTGGCGCTGCAAAAGCTTTTGAAATCGTGTTCTCCCACGATAAAGGACGCGGCCCGGCGCATTTTCTCCAAATCCAGATCGTAGTAGCAGTGGTATGTGTACAGGCGCTTGTCCGGCACCTCGATCCTGCGGTTTAAGATTTTATACTCGTAAGTCTTGACGCACCGCTGCTTTCTGGGATGCCAGTCCGGGGCCACCTCCCCCGAGCTCTGCACCCGGATATCCTCAGGCAGCCGCTGGTTCACCGCCAGACAGATCTTATCCGCCGCCATGCGGTTCTCCGTGTCGAACACCGCCACATTTCCCCGCGCGTGCACCCCCGCGTCCGTGCGGCTGGCGCCGATCACGGCGATTGGTTCCCTCAAAAGCTCTGTCAGCGCCTTGTTCAGCACTTCCTCGATTGTCACCGCATTGGGCTGGTACTGCCAGCCGTGGTAATTGGTGCCGTCGTAGGCCACCACCAGGCGAATCCGTCTCATGTTTCCGATTCCTTCCATATGAAATGCCTTACAGGTACACCCGAATCCCCACCATCGCGGCAATGTACACTGCATACAAAAGATAGGCCGTCCGGTCCGCCGCCCGGTAATGCAGCGGTTTCATCTTGGTCCTGCCCTCTCCGCCGCGGTAGCAGCGCGCCTCCATGGCCATCGCCAGATCCGTAGCCCGACGGAACGCGGAGATAAACAGCGGCACCAGCAGCGGCACCATTGCCTTGGCCTTTCGGATCAGGTTTCCGGACTCAAAGTCCGCGCCCCTTGCCATCTGCGCCTTCATGATCTTGTCCGTCTCCTCCACCAGAATGGGGATAAAGCGCAGCGCAATGGACATCATCATGGACACCTCGTGCACCGGAACCCCCACTTTGTTTAAAAACCCAAGGCTTTTCTCCAGGCCGTCCGTCAGCTGGTTGGGCGTAGTGGTCAGCGTCATCACCGAGGAGCCGATCACCAGATAGATCAGGCGCAGCGCCATAAATCCGGCCAGCCGCACGCCCTCGTGGGTGATCTTAAAAATCCAGAATTTTACAATTATAGTACCATCGGTCAAAAACAGGTTAAAGCTGACGCTGATGAGCAGCAGCACCAGCACTGCCCGCAGCCCCCGCACCATAAACTTAAACGGCACCCTGGTCGCCCGGATCACCAGGCCTAAAACCACCGTGGCCAGCAGGTACGCCCACAGGCTGTCCGCCATAAAAAGTGAGATAATGAATACCATTGTCCCGAACAGTTTGGTTCTGGGGTCCAGGCGGTGAACCGCAGAATCTACCGGATAATATTGTCCCAGCGTAATCTCTCTTAACATTTCCGCTCCTATTGTCTGTAAAGCCTGAGAATGGCCTCCCTGGCCTCCGTGACCGTGGTGATATCCTCATCGATGTCGATTCCGCGCTCCCGCAGATCGTGCACCAGGTACGTGATCTGAGGTGCAGCCAGCCCGATGGCCTCCAGTTCCCGGTAATGGCGGAACACCTCCTTGGGCGGCCCGTCAAATACCTTCTCGCCGTGATTCATCACCAGCAGCCGGTCGGCGTAGCGCGCCACGTCCTCCATGCTGTGGGAAACCAGAATAATCGTCATCCCCCGCTCCCGGTGCAGTTGGTCGATCTGATCCAGAATCTCATCCCGTCCCCTGGGGTCCAGCCCGGCCGTCGGCTCGTCAAGTATCAGCACCTCCGGCTCCATGGCCAGCACACCGGCGATCGCCACCCGGCGTTTCTGTCCCCCGGACAGCTCAAAGGGCGACTGTGCGTAAAAGGACTCATCAAGCCCCACCAGCTCCAGCGCCTTCTTCGCCCGCTCCCCGGCCTCCTCTGCGGAAAGCCCCTGATTCTTCGGGCCAAAGCACACGTCCGTCAGCACGTCCACCTCGAACAGCTGATGCTCGGGGTACTGGAACACCAGGCCCACCTTGCTGCGCAGCCCCTTCATATCATACCCTTCCGCGTAAATATCTTCCCCATTGTACAGAATCTGGCCGCTGGTCGCCCGCTCCAGCCCGTTTAAGTGCTGAATCAGCGTGGACTTCCCGGACCCGGTGTGGCCGATCAGCCCCACAAACTCCCCGTCCTGTATCTCAAAATTGACATGTTTCAGCGCCTTCTGCTCAAACGCGGTACCGGCGCCGTACACAAAATTCAAATCCACTGCTTTGATCGACATTTTACTCTCCCTGCTTCTTCAGAAGCGGAACCAACTGCTCCACCAGCTCCCTGCGGCCCAAAATCCCGTCGCCAAGTGGCAGGCCCGCCTCCTTCAGCTCCCAGGCCAGCTCCGTGGCCTGCGGAACGTCCAGTCCGTGGCTCTTTAACTCCTTCACCCGCGAAAAAATCTCCCTGGGCTTGCCGTCCATCACGATCCTCCCATCGTCCATCACGATGATCCGGTCCGCGTGCACCGCTTCTTCCATATAATGGGTAATCAACAGCACCGTAATCTTCTCCACCCGGTTCAATTCCCTCAGGGTACGGATCACTTCCTTACGCCCATTGGGGTCCAGCATAGCCGTCGGCTCGTCCAATATAATACACTGAGGCCGCATCGCCATCACCCCGGCGATCGCCACCCGCTGCTTCTGCCCGCCGGACAATTTATTCGGGGACTGCAGCCGGTAAGCCGTCATCCCCACGGCCTCCAAACTCTCATCCACCCTGCGCCAGATTTCCTCCGTAGGAATCCCCATATTCTCCGGGCCGAATCCCACGTCCTCCTCCACCACATTCCCGATAATCTGGTTATCCGGGTTCTGGAACACCATACCCGCGGCCTTACGCACATCCCAGATATGCTCCTCGTCCCTGGTATCCATCCCCGAAACCCAGACCGTACCCTCAGAAGGCATCAAAATCCCATTAATATGCTTCGCAAACGTAGACTTCCCGGAGCCATTATGCCCCAAAACAGCCACAAAGTCCCCCTTCTTAATATCCACGTCCACATCATCAATGGCCCGCTTCACTTCCTCTACGTTCTCTTCCTCATCCCTTCGGATATATTCAAAAATCAGCTTCGAAGCCTTTACGATTCCCATACGGTCCCGTCCTTATCTGCATACTGCATTTCGTTTTTAAATTGTAGTTGATATCCCCCCATAAGTCAAGACAACCCCACGCATAAAATAAGAGACAATCCCATTTTCCCGCTCTTTCAACAAAAAAAAGCCCGGTACCTCCGCACCGCAGCCCCCAAATAAATTTAAATTTTTTCCATCTTTCCCCGCCCGGTCCCCCGCGGGTGAGAGAAAGCGGGCAGGGGTGCACAGGCGACTGTGTAGCGATTCGCAGGGAGTTAGGCGGAAGGGGGACGGAAAGCGGAGGTTGTTCCGGAGCGTTCAACGCCCGGAACAAAGCGGAGGCGGAGGGGCAGGCATCAGGCCTGCGCCGGAGCTCGGAGCGGTCCTGCGCTTTCCGCCCCCCTTCCGCCTTACTCCCTGCCATCGCGGAGCCCCGGAGCCAGTGCGCCCCTGCCCGCTTTCTCTCACGAACGGTAGCACCTCCCCCTACCTCCCCTTCACAAACTTCGTCGGCGACTTCAAAGTATACTTCTTAAACACCGCACAAAAATGCTTATAATCCGTAAACCCGCACGCCTCCGAAATCTCACTGATCCGGTACTTCTGCGCATTGAGCATCACAATCGCCTGCTGCACCCGGTATTTATTCAGAAAATCCAGAAACGTCTGCCCCGTAACCTCCTTGAACTTCCGGCTCAGATAGCTGGCGCTGACCCCCATCTCCTCGGAAATCGACTCAATGCTCAGCTTTTCCCCAAAACGCTCCCGGATCTGTCCGATGGCCCTGGAAACATACTGGTTCTCCGATAAATCCAGCTGCATAAAATACTCCAGGTTCATATTTCCCCCGTCCAGCTCGGCCTGTTCCATCACCTTCTCCACCTGGCGGCTGCTGGCGATCTCCTCCCCCAGCTTCCTCATAATCTCCGCCAGCTGGTCCTCATCCACCGGTTTCAGCAGATATTCGCACACTCTGGCGTCAATGGCCCGCCTGGCATACTCAAAATCCGCATAGCTGGTCAGCAAAATACTTTTAAAATGCACCGTCTCCGCCGCCCGCTTGATCATCTCGATCCCGTCCAGAAACGGCATGCAGATATCCGCGATCACCACGTCGGGCCTGCACTCCAGAATCTTCTCCAGGCCCTCCTGCCCGTTGGCCGCCTCCGCGACCACCACACAGTCCATGGACAGCCAGTCCGTCGTGTAAACCAAACCTTTGCGGATAATATCTTCATCCTCTGCAATCAACACTCTCAGCATTCCTTTTCCTCCGTATTGGCCGGAAGCGTCACGATCAGCGTGGTGCCGTGGCCTTCCGTGCTGCGGATCTCCACGCCGTACGGCCTGCCGTACAAAATTTCGATCCGGCGGTGTATGTTATAAAGTCCCGAATGCCTGCTGCGGTTCTCCTTCTGCCCCAGCAGGGCCGTCAGCTCGCTCAGTGTCTGGGGCGTCATTCCGACGCCGTCGTCCCGGCAGATCATGGTCAGTCTGCCCTCGTGAATATAAACCTTCAGCTCCACCCGCAGCGTTTCCTGGTTACCAAAGCCGTATTTCACGGAATTTTCGATCATGGGCTGAAGGACCAGCTTGGGAATCCGGCATGCAAGCGCCTGGGGCTCCACGTCAATTTCATAGGAAAAACGCCGGTTAAACCGGTATTTCAAAATGGTCAGGTAATTCTCCAGGTGATCCAGATCCTCCCGCAGGGTCACCTCCTCGCGGCTCCCGTCCAGGCTGTAGCGCAGCAGGCTGGAAAGGCTGAATACCATTTTGGCCGCGATCTCCGGCTCGATGCGGCACATATAACGGATGTTTTCCAGCGTGTTATACAGGAAATGGGGATTAAACTGGCTCTCCAGCTGTTTGATCTGGGAGGCCGCCACCAGCTCCGTCATCTTCCGGTTATTTTCCATCTGCAGCTTTAAGCTGGTAATCATCTCATTATAAGCGTCCGCAATGGTCTTGAATTCGTTGTCGCTGTCAATGTGGATCCGCTCCAAATCTCCGTCCCTGGCGCTCTCCATCACGTCCAGAATCCGGTAAAAGTCCCTTGTCTTGCGCTCCGTCACCCGCTTGGTGCTGAAGGACACCCAGATGGTCATCAGCGCCAGCGCCGTGATAATGAGCGCGCCGCCCATGCCTAAGGAAACCACGATATTCTGGATATCGGACACCGAGTAGACGCGGAACATGCCGTGATACACCTCCTGGCAGCCCGCCAGATACAAGTTTTTATCGTAGTGCAGATATCGCCCGGCTCCCTCCAGCGCTTCGATCACCTGGTTGCTTTTGTCCGTAAAATTGTAGGTATTGCTCAGAAAAATGCGCCCGAACCGATCTGCGATCAGAATCTGTGTGTCCGCCTGGTCCAGGGCCGGCTGAAACCGGCTGCTGTTGATCGCGAACACCAGATACCCCACCGTCTCGTCCCCATTCAGAATAGTCCGCCCCAGAGCAATATCCCGGTCCTGCTTCTTCCACCCGTCCATCAGGCGGACCGCAGTAGCGCCCGGCCGCGTTTCCATGGATGCAAAAATGCCCCAGTCCACGCCGGGATCCACTTTGAGATACTCCGGCAGCGCAGAGCGGCTGGACATGACCGGATTCCGGTCTGCATCCAGCACGAACAGGTCCGCCTCGTATCCAAGTTCATTGGAAACGCTGTAAAAGTCCCGGAAAATGTACACCTGGCGGTCGGTGTTCATTTCCCCGGAAAACAACTCCGGCTGCGCCGCCAGCTCTTCCAGCTCATTTCCGTAGGCTGTCAGCACCCGGTTTAGTTCCCCGGCCACATATTGGTTGTGCCGTTCATTTCCGCTCATCTTTCCCTGCATGAGGGCGGCAAGAAATACAAGGCCGCAGACCAGGGTGAACAGCACGGAAGGGATAATGGCGTAACCGATGAAAAGCTTGCGCAGCTCGTCCCGAAAATACCGCTCTTTTTTCATTCCGCCGCCCCCTTCCCGCCTTCCGTCAGGGTGGCCCGGAATATGTCGTCAAAGTGGCTCAGCCATTTCTGCTTATTTTCGTTGACCACCGCCGGATCGTCATAAATGATGTGGAGGGAGTCCTTGTCCGGCAGATAGTCCGGCTCCTCCACGTCCGTGCGCACGGAACGGCGGTCCAGGGTGGTGGCGATCATGGTCTGGGCGTCCCGGCCGGTCACAAAGTCCACAAAGGCTCTGGCCTCGGCCACATGCTCCGCTCCCACCGCGATGCACACCACGTCGGGTTTGGAAATGACGCCTTCCTCCATGTAAACCAGCTTCACCGCGCTGTTTTCGCCCGCCACATAGTGGGCCGCGCCCTCCTCAAAGGTCAGACCCACGGTGTAACGGCCTTCCGCTACGCCTTTGTAGACCGCGGAGGAGCTCTCCAGCAGGTTTCCGTCCAGGTTTTCACAGAAAGCCCGCACGTAGTCCCAACCCATTTCCGGGTCGCCGTTTCCCATGGCGTACAGCATGTTGATCAGATGCTCGTAGGACGAGGAGGAAACGGACGGGTTGGCCATGGCGATCCGGCCTTTTAACTCCGGCTGCAGCAGATCGCCGTAACCTTTTATGGAAATGCCGCCGATCAGGTTGGTGTTCACCATCAACACGCTGGGAACGTCCGTGAACCGCGTCATGTTCCCCTCCACGTTGCAGAACTCCGGCCGCACTACGCTCTCATTTTCACTGATGTAGGGGGCAAACAGCTCACGGCGCTCTATGGTGGTGGAGAGGGAACCGCCCCAGAAAATGTCGCAGCGCGGCTGCTTCTGCTCCGCCACCATCTCCAAAAGCTCGCCGGTTCCACCGGTCTGCACCTGCACGCTTATGCCGGTGCGCTCCTCGAACTCGGAGACCACCGGATTTATAAAATCCAACGGATGAGGGCAGTAAATGACCAGCGCCTCATCCGTTTTTAAGTCCGCCGGGCGCCCTAAGTTTCTGCCCGCACAGCCGGTGAGGGCCAGCAGGAGAAATAGGAGGGCGGCGGTGATGTGATTGTGTTTGTTTTTCATAGTTTTGGGGTCCTGTTTTTTAGGGGGATTGGTTGAAAAAAAGGGAGGGGATTTCTTTGCGGGCCTGCATGATGGGGCTACTGCTCACGCACCTTCACGCACCTTCGCGTCTCGCTAGCCCGCAGTGCAGCTCGATTCCGCTTCGCTCCATCTCGCTCACGGGCTTCGCCCTATGTGAATGGCCATGAGTAGTATCCCTTACGTGCCAGCACGACGGGCTACTACTCACGTCCCTTCACGCACCTTCGCGTCTCGCTACTCCGCAGTGCAGCTCGATTCCGCTTCGCTCCATCTCGCTCACGGGCTTCGCCCTATGTGAATGGCCATATGCAGCTCCACTTACGTGCCAGCACGACGTGGCTCTGCATATGTCCCTTCACGCACTGCTCATTGCCTACCTGGATTATACCACAAACCCTAAGCTCATAAAAGACCTTGCCAAGTGTTTCGGCATGTATTCTCACTGGACTCGAAAATACCTTGTCAAGTGTTCAAATGATACTATCTCCCTACAATATGTAAACTCCCTTGGGGTCGAAATCGAGGTATGCTTTTTCTCCAACCTCATAAATCCGCCGGTTTACCGGATTGTAATCCGTGATCTGTATCTCGATATCTCCCACCATCATCTGATAATACTGATACGCCCCCATAAATGTTGACAGCGTTACAGTTCCTTCCAGCAGTCCTTTCTCCGACAGGCTGACTCCCTCGGGGCGGAGGACCAGGGTGGCGGTTTCGCCGGCTTTGGCGTGGGCGAAGTTGTTGACTTCGAATTCGCCGCCTGCTACTGAAATCATGGCCTTCTCGCCGTCTGCGGACCGTACCTGGGCTTCCAGGAAGTTGGCCTCGCCGATGAAGTCCGCCACAAACTTGGACGTCGGATGATAATAAATCTCCCGCGGCGTGCCGATCTGCTCTACCTTACCCTTGCTCATGATAATGATCTTGTCGGAAATGCTCATGGCCTCGGACTGGTCGTGGGTGACATAAATCGCCGTAATACCCACCTTCTGCTGGATCTTGCGGATCTCCGTGCGCATGGTCACGCGCAGCTTGGCGTCCAGGTTGCTCAGCGGCTCGTCGAACAGCAGCACGCTGGGCTCGATCACCAGCGCCCGGGCCAGGGCCACGCGCTGCTGCTGGCCGCCGGAGAGCTGGTTGGTCATGCGGGATTCCATGCCCTCCATCTCCACCAGCTTCAGAATATTCATCACCCGCTCCTGAATCTCCTCCTTGGGCAGCTTGCGGATCTTCAGGCCATACGCCACATTGTCGAACACATTGTAGTGCGGCAGAAGGGCGTAGCTCTGGAATACCATAGCCGTGTCGCGCTTGTTGGGCGTCAGGGCGTTGATCGCTTCGTCCCCCAGATAGATGTCGCCCTCATCCGGGCTCTCGAAACCGGCGATCATACGCAGCGTGGTCGTCTTGCCACAGCCGGAGGGGCCGAGCAGGGTGACAAATGTTCCCGGCTCAATATCCAGCGTGGTGTCCTGCACCGCGTAGAAATCCTTGCCGGTCTTGGGATCCTTGTAAATCTTCGATATATGCTCCAGACGAACGCCTTTTTTCTGCTTATCCATTTAATTCTCCTCCTTGATCTTTCTGCTGACGCCGAAGAATTTCATCAGCGTATTCATAATCAATACAGCACCGTAAGTGATAATAATCAATACCGTAGCGTACGCGCAGGCCACGCCGTAGTTCCCTTTCTCCGCCTGCTCATTGATCTGACAGGTAATCAGTAGGAAATCCGGGGTTACCAGCAGGATGATGGCGGAAATAGCGGTGATGCTGCGCACAAACGCGGTTACCAGGCCGCTGAAGAAGGAGTCTTTGATCAGCGGCAGCGTCACCGTCATGAACACCTTGGCCGAGTTGGCTCCCATGTCGTAGGCCGACTCTTCAATGGACTTGTCGATCTGGCGCAGCGCGGAAATGCCGCTTCGGGTGCCCGTTGGAAGGCTTCGCACAATAAACACGATGATCAGGATCAGCCCCGTGCCGTACAGACCGCTCATGATGCCGGTGCGGAACAGGCCGTTGGCATAACCGCGGATATATCCGATACCCAGAACCGTTCCGGGCACCGCCATGGCCAGCATGGAAACGAACTCGATAAAACCTTTGGCCTTGAATTTCTTCTTGACAACCAGGTAGGAAATCACCATGGAGAGGAACGCCGTCAGCGGAGCAGCGATCAGGGACAGCATAAAGGAATCCTTAAACGCCTTCAGCCCGCTGGTCTTAAACATGTACTGGAACCATTTCAGGCTCAGGCTGTAATCCCGCCCCCACAGAGTAAACAGAGCGCCGAAGGGCACCATGATGTACATCAGCAGCACAAAGGCAGCCACGCAGCCGCAGAAGATGGTCAGAGGCACGGTCACGCTCTTGTCTTCGATCAGCATACGCATCCTGGAAGCCTTGCCCGTCAGGGTGGCCGCCGTCTTTTTCTCCAGATAATACTTCTGGATCAGGAACAGCACCACGGTCAACATCAGCAGAACCACAGACATGGCCGCCGCGCCGGTGGAGTCGTAGGCCCCGGTCACCTGCAGGTAAATGGTGGTCGCCAGAGTGTCATAGGAACCTCCGATCAGCATGGGGTTGGCGAAATCCGCCACCGACTCAATAAAGGTCACCAGGAACGCATTTCCCAGGCCGGGCAGCAGCAGGGGGAAGGTCACGCTGGTGAATACTCTCCAGCGGGAAGCGCCCATATCCCGGGTGGCTTCCTCCAGGGACGGATCGATATTTTTCAGCAGGCCTTTCAACATCAGGTAGCAGACCGGGAAAAAGGTCAGGGTCTGTACGATGGCGATGCCCTTCAGGCCGTAGACATTTGAATCGTAGATTCCCAGCAGGGAACGGGTGATAATGCCGCTGCGCCCGAACAGCATGATCATGGACAGGGACAGCACAAAGGGCGGGGACACCACCGGCAGCATGGACACCAGGCCGAACAGCTTCTCCAGCACCTTGGTGCGCAGCTTCACGTAAACCTCCACATAGGCGAACAGCAGGCCGATGGCCGTGGAGGTAAGGCCGGTGATAAAACCCAGCACCAGGGTATTTTTAAATGCGTTTCTGAACCGTTCCAGGCTGAGCACCCGCTTGAATACGTCCATGGTCACGGTGCCTTCCGAATAAAAGCTGTCTACCAGCAGCATCAGAAGGGGATACAGGATAAATAATGCCAGGAACACCAGCAGCACGACGATCATGCTGACCAAAAATGGGTCCGCAAAGAATTTCTTACGCTCTAGCTCAGCGCTTTGACTTCTGGCCACAAAAAGGCCCCCCTTTCTATCTTCAACAATGTTTACAGTGCATGAATCATTTGCAGTCCGGCCGGAGATCAGACCGCCCGTCCGCCGGGCAGCGCCCCCTGCGGAGCGTTTTTATTGGCAGGAAAATGGGCTCTCCTGGCAATAAAAACGCTGCGAAATGTGTATTTTCGGCATTTCGCAGCGCTCTCCCACGAGTTGTTACGATCCTAACATGTGCCGCAGCCGGCACCGTTTTCAATTACTCGGTTTTGAAACGGCTGGAATCTGCGTTGTCCTTGGAGCTTCCCAGTGCTGCGAAGAAGTCCTCCACATATTTTCCACTGTTCTCTTTTGCATCCTCGAAATCGTAGTCGATGGTGTTGTTCATATCCAGACCGAACTTGGTAGCCTCTTCCGGCTGAGTCGCATTCTTAAGTACCAGGAACTGATAGGAGCCGTTCTCCTTGGCGTGATCCACACAGTCGGGAGAAAGAGCGTACTCAATCCACAATTTTGCCGCGTTGGGATGTGTACAACCCTTGAAGATTGCGGTTGCGCCAACCTCGAAGGAAGTTCCATCCTCGGGAACGATCAGCTGGATGTTGTCATAGCCCTGCAGAATCTGGTAAATGCCGTCATGCAGGAAGCCGATACCGATCACACACTCGCCCGGGCCTACCATCTTGGAGGGGCCGGAACCGGATTTGGTGTACTGGGAAATGTTCTTGTCCAGCGCCTTAAAATATTCCATCGCCTCATCATGGCCCTTCATCTGAACCATGGTGTTGATCAGCAGCTTGGCAGTGCCTGCTGTGTTGGGGTTGGACAGCATGATCAGGCCCTTGTACTCTTCCTTGGTCAGATCATCCCAGGTCTTGGGAGCTTCCAGGCCCAGGCGCTCCAGCTCTTCGGTGTTAACCATGAAGCCCAGGATGCCTTTGTAGATGCCATACCAGCAGTTGGTGGGGTCCTTGTACTGATCGCCGATCAGGTTCACTGCGTTGATCGCCTCATAGGGCTCCAGCAGGCCGTCTGCGGTCGCCTCGTTGTAGGGGTCCGTGGTGCCGCCGAACCAAACGTCAGCGGACGGTTTTCCAGCTTCCTCGGAGATCTTGGTGTAAACCTCGGAGGTGGACAGTCTCTGGAACTTGGTCTTGATTCCGTAGAGCTTCTCAAAATTCTGGCAGGCTGCGGACAGATACTCCTCCTCGCAGGAGCCGTAAACAGTGAGCTCTCCCTCGGCCTTTGCCGCCTCAATCAGCGCATCCATGCCGCCGGCCGCCTCAGTAGCCTCTGCAGATTCCGCCTTGGACTCCGCCGCTTCGGTATCCTTTGCGGCCTCGGTCGCTGCAGTAGTCTCAGGAGCCGCAGTGGTTGCAGGAGCCTCGGTCTTGCCTCCGCCGCATGCGGTAAGGCTTAAAGCCATGGTACACGCCAACAAAAGTGACAGTTTTTTCTTCATAATAAAAATCCCTCCTTTTCTCTGATGATCCAATCATATCAGAAAATGAGGAGGGAAAAAACCGGCATTTAAGTAATAATGTCGCGATTTCTGAACTTGTGGTATATTTTTTTAGTTATTTTAGACATCATGACCGCCTCATTTACGCTTTGGCACAAACTCTATTCTCAATACCATGCCCATGCCGTCTGCAAGCCGCTTCAGCAAATTCAGAGATGGATTCCTGGTCCCGTTCTCCAGCTTGCTGATATCCGCCTGATCAATTCCAGTCCGCGCAGCTAATTCCTTTTGTGTGAGGTTTTGAGAAATTCTGGCCTCAACCAATGCTCTGATGACATCCAGCTCCGGTTGGATTTTGTCGTATTCTTCTCTGAACTCCGGGTCCTTCAGCTGCTCGGTCATAAATTCATTTAATGTCTTCATAGTCAGCCCATCCTCTCCAGATAATCCTTCCTGCGTTTCTTTGCCAGTATAATTTCACGGGCCGGTGTCCGCTGTGTCTTCTTGACAAAGCCATTCGTCAATATTATCTTTTTGTCATAATAAAAAAAATACAGTACCCTTGTCAGATCAGTTCCAACCTTACATCTTATCTCAAATATCCCATCCCCTAAACACTTGCTATAGGGTTCTCTCAATTTATTTCCCTTTTCCTGTAAAATCTGTAACAATCCTAAAAGTTTTGCACGCATTTTAAAATCCAACCCCGCCAGAAACTCCTCAACAGGTTTATGATTCCACTCATCCTCATAAAATTCTACCGTAAAATGGGTCATTTCCGCCCTTCTCTACTCCTATCTATTATATGGCATATATCCCATAATGTCAAATCTTCAAATTCCCCAGTCAATCGTTTCATAACCCCTCATAGGCATCACTCCCTTTTCGGTCTCTTTGTGGAAAAATCGGCTGATTCAGCCTGAACTTGTAGTAACTACAAGTGTTTATACAGCAGGAACCGCTGTATCGACAGAATTAATATTTGTTTTCTAGTATAGAATATATCATTTTATCCCCAAAAAGAAAAGGCGTAAAGAAATTTTCTTTACACCTTTGCAAATATACATTTTTAATCTAACTACTGCACCCACGCCCCACTCCCGTCCACCACATACCCATCCGGCGTTGTGGTCCCGGCCGCCATGGCACCGTCCTCATACATGTAATACCAAGTTCCGTCAATCTCATTCCACCCGGTAACCGCGTAGCCTCCGGCGTTAAAATAATACCACTTTCCCAGAATCCGCTCCCAGCAGCCCGCCGGGTTGGTTCCGTCCGCCCTGGTAAAACGACGGCCCTGCTGGTAATCGCCCCAGGTGCCGTCCGTGATTCCCGGATTGTTGGAGGCGGACCCCAGGGAACTGACCGGACCTCCGTCCTTCAGAAAATCCCGCTGATCCCCGTTTCGGGCGATGGCCGTCACCTCAAAGTAGTAATTCACCCGGTCCTTGGTCATGAACTGCGAAAAATCAAAGGATGTGGCATTCTCCACTGTCTGAGTCACCACAGAGCCCTGGTCGTCGTAGAGGACCACACGGTAGGTATTGGCATACTTGACGCCGTTCCAGCGCGCCAGCGTGGGATTTGCGCTGTCCCAGCCGGCCCAGGTGGTGTCGCCCAGCTGGGCTGCCACCTGATAGCTGAACTTTACCTTGTAGATATTGTCGCCCTCGTATTTACTGCCCTTGTAGCGCTCCACGGAGGTGAGCTCTACCTCATTGTCCTCGCCGTCCGCCATGACCATGCCAGTCCGGTTCTTGCCGATGGATTCCGCGGACGAACTGTCCAGGTCCACGTAAATGGTTCCCGTCACCGTCTTACCCGGCGTCCAGCTTAATAACCCCTTGGGCCAGGACGGACCGTCGATAATCTCGTAGTCGTCGCTGTAAACGTCCGGGGCCAGCGGATGGACCTTCTCGTCGTCGTTATCGTCCGCGCTGACATTCTGCGTATCATAATTGTTGGACACGTAAATCTGATACTCTTTCTCCGCCGCGTGGGATGTCATCGCTGTGCCCGCCGCCAGCAGCACCGCTGCCGCCATCACAGCCATCACCTGTCTCTTTTTCATTGAAACTCCTTCCGCCGTTCTCCGGCTTATGATTTTCTATATGAAAAATGCCCCCACACAGCTCTCTCTCACAACTTCCTCCGGCCCTGGCCGTCCCCTCATCAGTGACGCCACACTCCGTTTGCATCCAATACGAATCCGTTCACCGTGGTGTTCACCAGCTTGTGGCCCTCGCCCGGCTGGAAATAGTAGAAGTCCTCTCCCACCTTGTACCAGCCCTCCACCATGGCTCCGCTCTCGTTCATAAAATAGGTCTTGCCGTTGATCGTAAGCCAGCAGCTCTTGACCATGGCGCCCTCCGGGCCGCCCTGGTTGGGATTGCAGTAATACCAGAGATTGCCGGACTTCACCCAGCCGGTCTTCATATCGCCGCTCTCACCCAGATAATACCAGTTGCCGCCGTTCTGCTGCCAACCGCTGAGCATCTTTCCGACGCTGTCGAACAGATACCACTTGTCGTTCCATTTCATCCAACCGTTCTTAGCCAAGGTGCCGTCCGGATATTTAAAATACCATTTGTCGTTGTCCTTGCGCCAGCCCACATCCGTGGTGCCGCCGGTGGAGGTCACACCGTCGTCCCGGCTCTGGCCGGTACCATCGGAAACGTGGTCCTCGTCGATATAAAGGTCGTCTGACTCCGTCCAGTCGCTCTTCTTGCCGTAGCTGCCGTCACTGTGAGGAACAGTGCGGACTTTAAAGGTATAGTCCCCTTCCTTGGTCATATAGGGATAGAAGTTGTAGCTGGTGCCCTTGTAGTCCTCCACCTTTTTCACGGTCGAGGAGCCGCGGTACAGATACACGTCATAGTAACCGGAACTGCTGTCCCCGGCATCCCAGGTGGCCCGCCCACGGGAGCTTCCCCACTCGGCGTTCTCCGGCGGGTCATAGGTGCCCTTGATGGGGTTGACCCGGATCGTAACCTTCAAATCCCCGCCGCTCTTGCTGGAGCTCACGTAACTTCCGCCGCTGACGCTCACATTGCTGGAGCTGTAGCTGCTGCGGAACTTATACTCGTTATTGTTGTCATCGTCGTCAATCTCCAGCCACACATACATCTTGGGCTCATCGCCGATGGAGATATCTTTGTCATTGGCCCACTCCGCTCCTACCACGTGATAGCGGCTGGCTGTTGTATATACGTAAGTACCGCTGTCCTGTTTCTCAAGCGCGATATCGTCATTGTCACCCACCGAATCCCCCGCTTCCAGTTCAGCATGTACCTTCAGCGAAATACTGGTGACATACTTGGTCGCAGCCAGGGCCTCCATGGGCATCGCAGACACCAGCAGTCCCGCTGCCATCAGCGCGCCGAGCATCCGTTTCCATTTCATCATACTGATAACCTCCTTAAAAGGGGCAACCCCCATTGCACATATTTGATCTATTATCTGTAATCATTATAGCCCGAGGCCACTGTCCACGTCAACTTACGATATTCTTTCGGTAAATTCATAATATTTGCGAAGTTCTGACAAAAGTATATGGCCTTCGGGATTCCTCCCAAAGGCCATATTGCATTTTTGGTTCTCTATACAAAAACCACTTACAGTGGGATATTCCCGTGCTTCTTTTCCGGCAGGCGCTCCCGTTTTCCTGCCAGGCTTTCCAGCGCGTCGATTACCCGGGTTCTGGTTTCCCTGGGAACGATGATATCGTCCACATATCCGTGCTCCAACGCATAATACGGTCCCGAAAACTTGTTGACATACTCCGCTATTTTCTCTGTTCTCACCATCTGAGGATTCGCAGACCGGCTGATATCCTTTTTAAAAATAATATTGGCCGCTCCTTCCGCCCCCATCACTGCAATTTCAGCTTCGGGCCATGCAAATACCATATCGGCCCCCAGCGCGCCGCAGCACATCCCAATGAAAGCGCCGCCGTAGGCTTTTCGGACCACAACCGTAATCTTCGGAACCGTCGCCTCGCTGTATGCATACAGCATCTTTGCACCGTGTCGGATGATTCCCTGATGCTCCTGGGAAACCCCCGGCAGAAATCCCGGCACATCCACCAGAGTTATGAGCGGCGTGTTAAACGCATCGCAGCAGCGGATAAATCTGGCGGCCTTGTCACTGGCGCTCACATCCAGGCAGCCTGCTGCTACTCTCGGCTGATTTGCCACCACCCCTACGGTGCGTCCGTTCATACGTCCGTATCCAACAATCAAATTTTTGGCAAAATCTTCCTGTACTTCCAAAAATTCCCCCTGATCCAAAAGCGGACGTATTATCTCATGCATATCATAGGATTTTCTGGCAGTCTCCGGGAGAACCTTGTCCAAGGCAGGAACCAGGCGACCAGGATCATCCCCCGTCTTTCTCACCGGCACCTGCTCCATGTAATTACCAGGCAGGTAACTCAGCAATTTTCGAATGTCCGCCAGGCAGGACCGGTCGTCACGCGAAAGAAAATGGCTCACCCCGCTTGTCTGGTTATGCACCGACGCTCCCCCCAGCGCTTGCGCAGTGATTGTTTCCCCGGTCACCGTCTTAATCACATCCGGTCCGGTGATAAACATATTGCTGGTCTTATCCACCATAAAAATGTAATCGGTTATGGCCGGGCTGTACACCGCTCCTCCCGCGCAGGGTCCCATGATCGCGCTGATCTGGGGAATAACACCTGAACAAAGCGTATTCCGGTAAAAAATCTTTCCAAATCCGGCCAGAGCGCTGACGCCTTCCTGGATCCTGGCGCCACCGGAATCCATAAGCCCGACGATCGGAGCCATGTTCTTCAGCGCTTCGTCCTGCACCCGGCATATTTTCTCGGCGTGAACCTCCCCCAGAGAGCCGCCTAATACTGTAAAATCCTGGGCGTAGGCATAGACAAGGCGGCCATCCACGCGGCCATATCCAGTGACCACCCCATCTCCGGGCGCCTCCTTTTGATCCATACCAAAATCTGCACAGTGATGTCTTCGAAACGCGCCGATCTCCACAAAGGTATGGGGATCAAACAGCAGCTCCAGACGTTCTCTTGCCGTCAGCTTTCCGGCATTGTGCTGGGCCGCAATCCTGGCTGCGCCGCCTCCGGCCCGTATTCTGGCTTTTCTGGCTAACATTTCATCTGTCTTTATCATGCTTTATCCTTTCCACCGGAAATTCTCAGTGGGAAGCGGGGAACGCAAAGGTTCTGTTATTGTCCGGCATTCTGACCCCGTAATTGATCAGTCATCTTCTCACCGGCTGTCAGCTTGTGGAGGCGCACCGCCGCCTCTACTTCGTCATATTGCTTTGCTTCCATCAATTTCAATATCTGTTCATGCTCTTTGCAGCTGTTATCCGCCCGATCCGAAACCAATGAAAAAACACGTTTTGTAATACTATATTTTTTCCAAAGCTCCTCTATCATCTTCAGCAGTTCCGTCACCGGTATATCCCGGTAAATCCGCAGATGAAACTCCATATTCAGTTTGCTGCACAGCTTCATATTCCCACTCTCCGCGGCCTGATGAATCCGTTCATTGTATTTGCGCAGTTCTTCATAATCATGCTCATTCAGCACGTCACAGGCCAGACGGGCCGCATATCCCTCCAGCACCGCCTTGATCTGAAAGATCTGATTCAGATGATCTAACGAAAAATCCCCAACCACCGGGCCATAATTGGCATTGAGCTGAACATAACCCTCGCTTTCCAGACGCCGGATTGCTTCACGCACAGGAATATCGCTGACTTCATTATTCTTTGAAATCTGGCTGATCACCAGTCGCTCCCCCGGTTTATATCTGCCGCTTTCAATATCTTTGATTAAAATGTCGTAAATAAGGTCAACCTTTGTTTTGTATTGTTTCATCCTGATCTCTCCAATTTCTAAATCAACGTACTGAGCCTTCGCAATCCTTTTCCGGTTATCATATATTATATAGAATCAAAAAGCCAAAATAATAAGACTCCGCATGCTCACTCTGCATATCTACAAAAGTCATTTTATATCACCATCCATCTATTGGCAAGCTTTTACATGCAATTTTATGCAGAATCCCGTCCCGTTACTGTAAAATGCTGTCTGCTATCAACGAAAATTCTTCCATTGTCAACAGCCCTTTCTTCTCCACACCCTTTGCTTTTACCTCCGATAACAGCTCCGTCACCTGATCTCCGGTGGCCTCCAGCCCCAGCTGTTCCAGCGCATAGGAAATGGACGCTTTACCGCTTTTTTTGCCCAGGACAATTTCCGCTTCCCGGTCAAAATACCGTGGATCTGTGGCAAACATAGCGAGGGGCTGCTTGATAACCAGATCCACGCCGATTCCCGACTCCCTGGTGTAATTGCGCTTTCCGGCAAAGGGTTTATTGGGCGCGCAGGAGATATTGGAAAGCCGCTCCGTCACTTCACATAATTCTTTCAGCTTTGTCAGGTCATAGGGCGTATCCATGCCCAACAGGATATTCATAGCCATGATCAGCTCCTCGACCGCCGCGTTTCCGGTCCGTTCCCCCAAACCATTGACGCAGCCATGGACAACCTCCGCTCCCGCCGCAACGCCTGCCAGCTCATTTGCCACCGCCATGCCGAAATCATTATGGCAGTGGACTTCCAGCGGCAGATTGCCGGTCAGCTTCTTCATCCAGCGCACCATATACTGGATGGTTTGAGGCATTGCGCAGCCCATGGTATCTACCAGGCCGACGGAATCAGGAGGACAGTGCTTCATCACGCCCTTCAACAGGCTTTCCAAATCCGCCTCCCTCGCCCGCGTCGTATCGTAAGGGAAATAGACAACGCGCAGCCCCTGCTGATGTGCATAATTCACGCAGTCGATGCTTTTCTCCAATACGTTCTCCCACGTCCAGTGGAACTGAGATTGAAGCTTCGGATATCCAATCGGAACCTCCACCACAACCCCTTTGCACCCTGCCTCCCGTGCCATGTCGATGTCCTTTCGCATGGCGCGGGAAAATGCATAAACTTCCGCTTCTGGGAAATGGGAGCTGATCATCTGAACCGCTTTAAAGTCGTCCGGGGAGACGGCCGGCATCCCGGCCTCAATCCTTGTCACACCTGCCGCTACCAGCTTCTCGGCAATTTTCAGTTTATCATCCGGCGAAAATACAACCCCCGGAGTCTGTTCACCGTCGCGCAGAGTTGCATCATGAATGGTAACCGGATGACCCGGCGACGCGTATTTTTGTACCTCCTCCTTGTCGTTAAAAGGACTTGCCCACCACGCGTTTTCTTTATAATACATCCGAATTCTCCTTTCCCGCTTCCAACCCCAATAAAAAGGCAGGATTCTTCTTCATCATTAATTCCAACTCTTCTTTCGTAATTCCCATCTTGAGCATCAGGTAGTAAAAAACCCTCATACCCTGAGCAGGCGACGGAGCGTTGACCTGGCCGTAATCCGTCATCAAAACCACGTGCCCGGCGCCTATCTCCCGAATAATCTCCACTACTTCCCTGGGATCTTCCCGCCCATTGTGGGGCGCCATAGCGCCCAGCGAGCAGCTGATGACAGCGCCGCAGTCTGCCAGCCGCTTTAGAACATCGATGGAAAAATCCTCAAACCAGGCATTCGCATGGGTGATTTCCAACTTGTTAAACCCGATGGATTTCGCATATTCCGCCACGGCGAGGCACTCATTGGGGCCGATATGACCGCTGCAGAGCAGGACATCGTATTCCTTACAAATCCGAATGATTTCCTTAACCTCTTCCTTCAGCTGACCCTCGCCGTCCGTAACGGAAAGGAGGGCACACGGATATCCGAAGTTTGAACCATTCACATAGTGGCCGATCCAGTGCCCTTCTCCGGCCTTATCCATGGCGTACTGGGCATCCACCGTCGGCAGCCACACCACACCGGCGCCTGACAAAACCGCAGCCTTTACACTTCTGGGGTTCAGTCCCCCTACTGGGCCGTTCAGCGCGATGCTCCCGACTGTTTTCACCTCCGGCACAGCCTGGCAGGCCGCCTGGGCAGCCCCCACCGTGCTGGTGAGGTGGCATTTTACAACAATCGCCTTCATCCCTGCGTCCCTGGCTTCCTCGGCAAGCGTGATGGCATCGGCGTAGCGCGGCATATAATCCGGCCCCACATGAATGTGAATATCAATGGCATCCTTTAAAACCGTATCGTCGTAAAGTTTCATTCCTTACCTCCTGCCGATAATTTTTCAACCACCCAGTCCGCAATGACGGGACGGTACTGGTACACATAGTTGTTGCACACGTGGTTTCCACCTTCGATTACGATATGGTTCTTTTCCACGGAATTGCTCTTCTCAACAATCTCATAAGATTGAGCGCAATCCACAATCCGGTCCAACGTCCCATGAATCACCATCAGGGGACAGGTAAGGTCTGAAATGACGTCGTCCAGTGTCAGCTCGCTGGCTGCCAGTTGAAACAGCTCCTCGTAATCATCCGTTCCCAGCACATGACCCACGTCTCCAATGAACAAAGCGTCCATTTTGGTTCCCAAATCCCTCATATCATAGGGTCCGCCACAGTCAAACGCCGCCATGAAACGATGGTTGACCGCCGCCGCTCTGGTGCAAAAATGCCCGCCCATGCTGATTCCCCCTACGGCCAGCCGATCATACCCCAGTCCGGTCATATATTCAACGGCTGTATCGACAAACTTTTTATGAATGGATCTTCTGTAAGGCGCGATATAGGCAGCCTCTCCCTGCCCGGGTCCATCCATAACAAAGACGGAAATCCCTCTCTCCAGAAATACATCGGCAAAGCTGAGCATTTCCTCTTTATTTGCGTCCGCCCCTCCTGTCAAAAGTAGAATTCTCCCTGCGGAATCCGGGTGTTCAAAGAACAGGATCGGGATCTTCCACTGCTCACATTGCAGGTACAACCGTTTCCCCGGAAATTTCTGATAAGGAAGCCCGCGATCCAGCACAGCCATACTCTTGCGCATCAGCCGCTCCTTCAGCTGGGGCCGGTCGAACAGCATAAAGTGTCCGTAGTGATACGATAACGCCGCCATCCGGTATGCCTGCCCGGCTGTCATCATATGACCGGCCGCCAGACTGTCGTCGCCGCGTCTCTGATGTTCATCTCCCAGTTTTTCCCAAAGTTCCGGCCACTCGTTCCAGTCAGGCTTCTGAGCCCTGATACGCAGAACGTCGCACATATCTACCCCGGCAACCACCATTCTGGGCATCCAGTGGCCGAAAATCGTGTCGCCCATCTGTTCCGTGTACTGATTAAATACTTCCAATATTCTCTTTGCCATAATCGCTTCTCCTCTTTCGAATGATATACTCCGTAATGTAGACGATCACCAACATTCCAACTCCGATTATATCCGTTGCCATTCCCGGTATGATCATAAGCAGCCCGCCTGTCATGATCACAGCCCGCAGCCCTTTATTATTTAAGTCCCGTCCCCAGAAATAAGCCCGCATACCGCAAATGAACGCATATGTTCCGATCAGAGCGAATGGAACCGTGGTCAACAGCTCAAATCCTCCGGTCTGCGCAATCAGCGCAGGAGAGAACACAAAGAAGTAAGGGGCTAAAAATGCCACGATTGCAAGTTTAAACGCCTGCCATCCCGTTTTCATCGGATTGCTTCTTGCGATTCCCGCTGCCGCATAGCTGGCCAGCGCAACCGGAGGCGTAACCGATGAAAAACCGGAAAAGTAGAATACAAACATGTGGACTGCTACCGGCAGGAAGCCCATCTCGATCAATGTGGGGGCCGCAATCGTTGCTGTAATCATATAGGAGGCCACCGCCGGCATTCCCATTCCCATAATCAGGCAGACTAACATTGTAATGATCAGCGCCACAATCGGTACGTTTCCGAACAGGCGGAGCAGCTCAGCAAATGAAAATCCAAAACCGGTCAGGGACACGATTCCCACGATAATGCCCGCACAAGCGCAGGCAGCTCCCAGGCTAACCGATGATTTCATACCACCCGCAATCCCGTCCACCACCATTTTAACCGTCATTCTCGTCTCTTTGCGGATGGCTGCGATCACTGGCGTCATGACGATGCAGATAATCGCGCTTCTGAATACCGAGTATCCCGCAATCACGCTGATGATAAAAAATACCAACGGAAGAATGGTGTGCGCATACCGTTTTATATTCGATTTAATCTCTTCCAGATTGGTATCCTCCACTCTGCCGATTTTGTGCTTGAAGGCGTAAAAGTCAATCGACAGATAGATGGAGAAATAATAGAGTATGGCGGGTATGACAGCCGCCGCCATAATCGCGCCATAGCTGATCCCCAGAAGTTCCGCCATCACAAAGGCGCCCGCCCCCATCATCGGCGGCATGATCAGACCTCCCGTGGACGCTGTCGCCTCCACTCCTGCTGCAAAATCATCTTCAAATCCGCTCTTTTTCATCATAGGGATGGTAAATGATCCCGTCACCATCACATTGGCTATGGGCGTGCCGGAGATACAGCCAAACAATGCGCTGGCAACCACCGACGATTTTGCCGCTCCCCCCCGCAATTTGCTGGAAACATAATCCGCCACCGCCATAAAAAGCTTGCTGGTTCCGCTCAGTTCAATAAATTCGCCCATGATCATAAACAACACCAGATATCGGGCGGATGTGTCGATGGGAACACCGAAAATGCCATTTCCATTCACATACAGGAAATACATAATTCTCGAATAGGAATATCCCCGATGTCCAAGGATTCCCGGAAGGTACTGCCCGAGCAATGCATAGGCCATAAATACCAACGCGACAATCGCCAGAGCCTTCCCTACTTTCCTGGACGTCAGATATAGAATACTGATCACCAGCAGTGTGCTGCAGATGGTGATCCGGTCGGAGGTGAGCCCTGCGCTCTGTGCGATTTCGCTGTAGTGAAACAGCAGTTCACTGATACCGGCCAAAACACAGAACAAAATCAATCCGTTCAAAATCATATGTAACGCCTTGTGCTTCTTCTCTTTCAGGGAGACCGTATCCATCAGCACTGCCAACAGTCCCACAATCCCCACGTGGATCGGTCTCATCTGAAACGCGGAAATCGTTCCGAACGCACTGTTATAAATATGAAGCATGCCCCCCATAAACGCAACTGCCATGGTGATACCTGAGAGGACTTTTACCCAAGTCTTTTCTGTTACCGCACCCATAATCGATTATCCTTTCTTACCAAAAGTGCTCCTGTCATCAATTCTGCAGCAATCCTTCTTCTTCGAAATACCGCTTCGCTCCCGGATTAAAATCTGCTCCTGATATCTTGGGCGCCGATTCTTTCGTGATCGTTGCCGCCGACGCATGGTAAGTTGACAGCTCGTCCAGATGATCGTAGATCGCTTTGGTTATTTCATATGCCAGTTCCTCATCCAGATCAGAGCGGCAGGACAGCTGGATATATGCCGCAGCAGTGTAAATATCCTCGTCCATTCCCGCATAAGTCCCCGCCGGGATGGGGATAAACACATTTAGAAACGGGTCAACCGACGTACTCCAGGTATCCTGGGTTGCCTGGTTAAAGTTTAACAGGCGCACCTTCCGGCGGCTTGCCAGGTTGCTGATGGAAGAAGCCGGCATCCCCGAGCACACCACGCCCGCGTCGATCAGCCCATCCCCCAGCTGATCCATAGCCTGATCGTATGGCAGATAGACCATATCCACGTCGTCCTCACTCCAGCCCAGCGCAGCAATCAGTTCTTTAAACTGCTGCTCCGCACCGCCGCCGGCCTCGCCGATGGCTACTTTTTTCCCTTTCAGGTCCTCCACATCCTTTAAACTTGAATCCGCAAGCACCGCGATCTGCGTGACTGTCGAGTGCAGGGTGCCTAACACATTCAACTGCAAATTCTCTCCCTCGTACATACCGCTGTTGTGAACAGCGTCGTAACACTGCTGAGCTGAGGACAATCCCAGATCAATCTCACCGCTGCCGATCATTCTGGTGTTCTCGATGCCTCCGGCCGTGACCTGCACGGAGGCGTTGCCCCCCTCCACATGTTCATTGATGATAGCCGCAATTCCGCCTGCGATGGGATAGAGCGCTCCGCCCATAGGACCGGAACCGATCACCAGACGTACTGTTTTCCCCTTTCCCCCGTTCTTTGCGCTCTCTTGCCTGACTTCCCCGCTCTCCGCTTTGCCGGACGCCTCTGAGCCTGAATTGCCGCAGCCCGCCATCACCGCTGCGCACAGCGCCCACACAAGTAACCCTGATACCTTTCTTCTCATGTTATCCTCCTGGTACATTACATTTTTCCGACGCTCTCGCCCTTTTTACCTGGCTGTCAAGCGCCTTTCTCCTGACAAAATATATTATACATTATATATAATATATTTTCAAGTTCTTTTTTACCAATTATATTACAATATTTTAATCGCCCGCGGACGCAGTGGCAAGCGGCCGCCGTTATATCCAAACAACAAAACAGCAGGCTCAAAAAACCTGCTGTTCCCCTTGTAATTGTGATGTATTGTGTTCTCCCTATCAAAAAAAACCGCAGGCACGTCTATCGTACCTGCGGTTCATTAATATCTGATTAAACTAACTCGATCAGAACTTCCATCGCTGCGTCGCCCTTACGCTGGCCGATCTTAACGATTCTGGTGTAGCCACCGTTGCGCTCTGCGTACTTGGGAGCGATCTCGTCGAACAGCTTTGCAACCAGATCAACGCTCTTGGTGTTTTTCTTCTTGCCGGCGTTGGAGGTCGGAACCTCGGTTACGCCGTAGAGCACCTTTAACATCTGTCTTCTGGCATGCAGTCTGGAAGGCATATCCTTCTTGATTTCCTTCTCGACCTCGTCGTAAACGGTTACTTTCTTGCCGTCCACAACTTCTTTCACTCTCTTGCCGTCTTTGTCCTTGCGGGCAACCTTAGCGGTCACCTTAACGGTCTCGTAGTTGTCTTTCTCTCTGACAGCCATCGCTACCAGGCCCTCCGCTACTTTGCGGATTTCCTTTGCTCTGGTCTCAGTGGTTCTGATCTTGCCGTGGTACAGCAGAGCTGTAACCTGGCTTCTGATCATAGCCTTTCTCTGGTCGGAAGTTCTTCCTAATTTTCTATATCCTGCCATTTCATTTTCCTCCGTCACTGCGGAACACCCCGGCCATGCTTCTTATGGACTTACTGGCCGGGGCGCTGATTCCCCGCATACTATTTTGGCTTCACGGAAACCATGCTTCTTTGGACTTACTGGTCCCGCGTTAAATGTATCGTTAGTCGTTGTCGCTGGGATTAAGCTGTAAGCCTAATTCCTTAAGCTTGGCCAACACTTCCTCAAGGGACTTGCGGCCCAGGTTACGAACCTTCATCATATCCTCGGAAGTGCGGTTGCACAGCTCTTCCACGGTGTTGATTCCAGCCCGCTTCAAACAGTTGTAAGAACGGACGGACAACTCCAGCTCGTCGATATTCATCTCAAGCACTTTTTCCTTCTCGTTGTCTTCCTTCTCCACCATGATCTCTGCTGTCTTGGCGTTCTCGGAGAGGTCGATAAACAGGTTTAAGTGCTCGCTGAGTACCTTCGCGGCCAGGCTGACTGCCTCGTCAGGTGCAAGAGTGCCATTGGTGTAAATCTCCAATGTCAGCTTGTCGTAGTCCGTCTGCTGGCCGACACGGGTGTTCGCCACCGCCATATTCACACGCTCCACCGGAGTGTAGATGGAATCGACTGCGATCACCCCGATGGGTAAATCGTCGTTCTTATTCTTATCTGCGCTGACATAGCCGCGGCCCTTGGTGATCGTAAGCTCCATGTAGAACTTGCTGTCCGTGCCGCCGCTCAAGGTCGCGATGATCTGATCGGGATTCATGATCTCGATATCCGCGTCCGCCTGAATGTCGGCAGCGGTAATCACGCCCTCGCCTTCGAACTCAATGTAAGCAACCTTGGGCTCGTCGGTATCGCTGTTGTTCTTGATCGCTAAGCTTTTGATGTTCATAATGATCTCAGTTACATCTTCCTTGACACCGGCGATAGAACTGAACTCATGCAAAACGCCATCGATTTTTACCTGACTCACTGCTGCACCCGGCAGGGAAGAAAGCATAATTCTTCTCAGGGAGTTGCCCAGTGTAGTGCCGTAACCTCTCTCAAGTGGTTCAACTACGAACTTGCCATATCTCTTGTCTTCTGAAATCTCCGCGATTTCAATGTTGGGTTTTTCAAAATCGAACACTAATAGCCCCTCCTTTTGGGTTTCTATCAAATCTCGAGGGATGGATGCATTCTAACACAGAGATTACTTAGAATACAACTCTACGATGAGCATTTCGTTTACGGGAACATCAATCTCGTCCCTGGTGGGCATCTCTTTAACAGTGCCGCGCAGGTTCTCCTGATCAACATCCAGCCAGGCCGGAACCATACGTCCGCCGGTTACTTCCAGGATATCTTTGTATCTCTGAGCGGATTTGTACTTCTCTTTGATCTCGATTACGTCGCCGGTCTTAACACGATAAGACGGAATGTTCACAGGCTTGCCGTTTACCAGCACATGCTTGTGGTCAACGATCTGACGGGTCTCCTTGCGGGTGCGGCCAAGGCCCATACGGAACAGGACGTTGTCCAGTCTGCACTCTAACAGGATCATCAGGTTGGTACCAACCATGCCGTTCATCTTGGATGCCTTCGCATAGTAGTTACGGAAGGGTTTCTCCAGTACGCCGTAAATGAACTTCGCTTTCTGTTTCTCGCGCAGCTGCAGGCCGTACTCACTCATCTTCTTATTGGTTCTCTTGGTTTCTCTGTTGGACTTTTTATCAATTCCCAGAAAGATCGGATCCAGTCCCAGGGATCTGCATCTTTTAAGAACAGGAACTCTATCTACTGCCACTTTAATTACCTCCTAATCAGACTCTTCTACGTTTGGGCGGACGGCATCCGTTGTGGGGAACCGGAGTTACGTCCTTGATGCTTGTTACTTCCAATCCACATGCCTGCAGAGCACGGATTGCGGCCTCACGTCCTGAACCAGGACCCTTAACCATAACATCTACTGTTTTTAAGCCATGTACAAGAGCTGCCTTTGTCGCAGTTTCTGCCGCCATCTGAGCAGCATAAGGAGTAGATTTTCTTGAACCTCTAAATCCCAGACCACCAGCACTTGCCCAAGATAATGCGTTACCCTGTGCATCTGTCAACGTCACGATCGTATTGTTAAAAGATGACTGGATATGTGCCTGTCCGCGTTCAACGTTTTTCTTTACACGCTTTTTTGTCACTTTTTTAGCTGTAGTGGACACTTTTTTAGCCATTTTAAACTAACCTACTTTCTCATTTTCTCGAATTCGCTCTTCCTGTTTTTAAAACATACAAATCGAATTCAGTTACCTTGTTACTAATTATTTCTTCTTGTTTGCCACAGTCTTTCTCGGTCCCTTGCAGGTTCTCGCGTTGGTCTTGGTTTTCTGGCCGCGAACCGGAAGGCTCTTTCTGTGACGGATTCCTCTGTAGCAACCAATCTCCTGTAGTCTCTTGATGTTCAGTGCGATCTCTCTGCGCAGATCACCTTCTACAGTCTGGGAGTCAGCAATGATGGTGGCCAGCTTCTTTACCTCGTCGTCGGTCAAATCCTTGACGCGGGTATCGGGATTAACGCCAGCTTCTGTGAGGATGCGGTTCGCACTTGTTCTACCGATACCGTAGATGTAAGTCAGACCGATCTCAACACGTTTTTCTCTTGGTAAGTCAACACCTGAAATACGAGCCATGTGTGTAGTACACCTCCTAATTTTAATTAACCTTGTCTCTGTTTATGCTTCGGATTTTCGCAAATTACTCTGATACTGCCTTTTCTCTTTATGATCTTGCATTTTTCGCAGATCGGCTTAACGGATGATCTAACCTTCACAGTAATTCTCCTTTCTATAGACCAACAAAGTTGCTAAAGCATTATATCATTGATTTTCGATAAATGCAAGCACTTTTTGCTATATATTTATTGATCATCTGCCCCTGGTGTGTCGCGCGGGTGAAGAGCTAATTCCGGGGTGTGGGTTTCGATGCCGCCGGGGTATCGATTCACTGTGCCCACGGGAAACCCGAACTCCGCCTTCGGCTACGTTTGGGTAGCGCTGCGCTTATTTGTCTCTCCAGATAATTCTTCCCTTGGACAAATCATACGGGGACAGTTCAATCGTAACTTTATCGCCCGGCAGGATGCGGATATAGTTCATACGAAGCTTTCCGCTGATGTGTGCCAGGACCTGATGGCCGTTCTCCAGTTCTACCTGGAACATGGCGTTGGGTAATTTCTCTACTACGGTTCCTTCAATTTCAATCACATCTGATTTCGACATAAATTCCTTTCCCTCCTACTGCTGGTGAGCCTTTATAAATGAACGGATTTCCTCGTCCCTTACGCTCACGCCGCTCTCCATTTTCGTTCCCAAGTTTTCATCATATACATGAATCAGCTGCAAATGCTTTTTGTTCTTGCGCTTGGGCCTGTCTGAGGGGCGTTTCCGCCCATCCGACAGAGTAACATATTCTCCGCTGACGCCGATTATGATATACAGTTGGCCTTTGTCATGGCCGGCCAGGCTTCTCGCCAGACCGCCGGTCTTAAACTCTACCATCGGATCACCTCGGCTACAGCGATAAAATCTCTGGATCGCCATCCGTAATCAGGATGGTGTTCTCGTAGTGGGATGCCAGGGAACCGTCTTCTGTGGTAACTGTCCAGCCGTCGTCATCGTCCCACACTACGTCGTAGCGGCCCGCGGTGATCATGGGCTCGATGGCAAGCGTCATACCGGCCACCAGCTTGATTCCTTTGCGGCGCGTGGCGAAGTTGGGGATCTCCGGCGCCTCATGCATCTCGGTTCCGATTCCGTGGCCTACCAGGTCGCGCACAACGCCGAAGCCGAAGCTCTCCGCGTACGCCTGGATGGCTGAGGATACGTCATTGAGATGATTGCCTGCTTTCGCGTACTTTATTCCCTCAAAAAAGCTCTGCTCCGTCACTTCCACCAGTTTTCTCGCCTGGGGCGTCACTTCCCCGATCATGTGAGTTCTGGCTGCGTCGGACTGATAGCCCTTCCAGATCACCCCTGTGTCCAGGCTGACGATGTCGCCCTCCTGAATGTAGCGGTGCTTGTTGGGAATGCCGTGGACTACCTCATCGTTGATGGACACGCACACGGATGCGGGAAACCCTTCATAATTTAAAAAGGAAGGGATGCAGCCGTAGCCTCTGATCAACTGCTCGCAGATCCGGTCAATCTCCTTTGTAGACATACCGGCTTTTAATTCCTTACCAAGTTCCTCATGGACCTTTGCCAGAATTCTGCCGGCCTCTCTCATTAGTTCAATTTCCCGTTCTGATTTAATCGTTACCATATGTTCTATGCTCCTAAGATCTTTACAATATCCTGAAATACAGCTTCCATATCCTGAGTGCCGTCCACCTGCTTTAAGACTCCCGCCTTCTCATAATACTCGATCAGCGGCTGGGTCTGGTCGTGGTAAACGCTCAGGCGCTTCTGTACGGTTTCAGGCTTATCGTCGTCCCTGAGAACCAGCTTATCGCCGCACACATCGCACACGCCCTCCTGTTTCGGGGGATTGTACACAATGTGGTAGGTGGCTCCGCAGTTTAAGCAGGCCCGGCGCCCGGACATCCGGCTGATGATGTTCTCATCCGGCACATCCACATTGACGGCATAGTCGATTTTCTCGTCCATACCCGCCAGCGCTTCGGTCAGGCTCTCAGCCTGAGGAATCGTTCTGGGGAATCCGTCCAAAACATAACCGTTTTCACAGTCCGCCTCGTGGATCCGGTCCAGCAGCATGCCGATGGTGATTTCATCAGGCACCAGCCCTCCGGCGTCCATGTAGCTCTTGGCCTTCATTCCCAGTTCGGTCCCGTTTTTGATGTTCGCACGGAAAATGTCGCCCGTGGAAACGTGGGGAATCTGATACTTTGCAGCAATCTTCTTCGCCTGAGTGCCTTTTCCGGCACCCGGTGCGCCCAACATGATTATCTTCATGGAAATGGTCCCCTTTCCGGCGCATTGACAGGCCTGCACGAGGCCCGCCGCCGCCTCTAAATGCAATTAATCCGCCCTTGTGGAATACCACAAAGGCAGATTGATCACTTAATCGTTCAAAAATCCCTTATAATAACGCACAAGCATCTGAGATTCTATTGCCTTGATTGTCTCCAGCACAACACCCACGATAATGATCAGGGAGGTTCCGGAGAACGAGATACGGCTCATATCGAAGAGACCGGAGAAGATAACCGGCACCACACATACAACGATCAGGCCTACCGCGCCAATGAAAACAATATAATTCAGGATTTTATTCAGATATTCGCTGGTTGGCTTACCCGGACGGATGCCAGGGATAAAGCCGCCCTGCTTTTTCATATTGTTCGCTACCTCCAGCGGGTTAAACGCGATGGAAGTATAGAAATAAGCAAACAGCACGATCAGGATGATATACACCAACAGACCAATGGAATAGATTGGCTCGCTCGGCCTGCACCAGGAACCGGAGTTGAGCAGCTTCATCAGATGGCCGCTCCACCCCTGCTGCATCGCCGGAATGAACTGAGAGATCACTACCGGGAATGACATGATGGAGGAAGCGAAAATAACGGGCATTACGCCTGCGGTGTTCACCTTCAGCGGAATGCTGGACGCCTGTCCCCCAACCAGCTTGCGGCCTACCATCTTTTTCGAATACTGGACCGGAATTCTTCTCTCCGCATCGTTCAACACGATTACGAAAACGACCATTGCCACGATCACCAGAACGACAATCGCCAGGCGAAGCGCTGCCACGGGAATATCCTGACCGAACACGAACTTGAAGTACAGATTGCGGATGTCGCTGGGCACGCTGGACAGAATGTTGAGCAGCAGGACGATGGAAATACCATTGCCCACGCCCTTATCCGTGATCTGCTCGCCGATCCACATGAGCAGGGCGCTGCCCGTGGTCATGGTTACGATGGCGACGATAATGTTCCAGGCGTTGTAATCTGCCAGGAGGCCCTGTCTGCCGAATCCGATTGCCATTGCGCTGGATTCAATCAGCGCCAGGCCAACGGTCACATAACGGGTGTATTCCTGGATTTTCTTTCGTCCGTCCTCGCCGTCTTTCTGCAGCTCCTCAAGCTTGGGAATTGCAATGGTCAACAGCTGGATGATAATGGAAGAGGTAATGTACGGCGTGATGCTCAGCGCGAAGATGGACATCTGTGAAAATGAACCACCGGTCATGGCGTTGAAGAAGCCGAACACATCCGTCGTCTGCTTTGCAAACCAATTCGCGAAGAAGTCGGTTCTGACTCCCGGAATCGGCAGCGCGCTTCCGAAGCGGATCACTACCAGCATCATAAAGGTGTAGAGGAGCTTGCTTTTGAGCTCCTTCACCTTAAATGCATTCCTGATTGTTTTAAACATTAGATCACCTCGCAGGTTCCACCTAAAGCTTCAATCTTAGCCTTTGCACCTTCGCTGAATGCATTAACCTTTACGGTAAGCTTTTTGGTTAATTCTCCGTTTCCAAGGATCTTAACGCCGTCTTTGGGATTCTTGACAATTCCGGACTCCAGCAGGGTCTCTACTGTCACTACGGAATCGTTCTCAAATTTCTCCAGCGCGCTTACGTTAATCCCGATGATGGTCTTTGAATTAATGTTGGTGAAACCGCGTTTCGGCAAACGTCTGTATAACGGCATCTGGCCGCCTTCAAAGCCCGGTCTGGTTGCTCCGGAACGAGCTTTCTGACCCTTATGGCCCTTACCGGCTGTCTTACCGTTACCTGAAGCGTGGCCGCGTCCTTTTCTGAAATTGTCGCTATGCTTTGAACCTGCAGCAGGCTGTAAATTAGATAACTCCATGACTGCACCTCCTTACTTTGTCTGATTAGATTTCTTCAACTTTTACTAAATGTCTTACATTCTGAATCATGCCTCTGACAGCACCGTTGTCCGGCATCTCAACTGTCTTGTTCAGCTTCCTCAGTCCGAGGGCCTCAACAGTTGCTTTCTGCTTCGGAACAGCGCCGATAGGGGACTTGACTAATGTGATTTTTAACTTCTCTGCCATGTCTATTTCCTCCTATTAGCCCAGAATCTCATCCACAGATTTGCCGCGCAGTCTTGCGAACTCCTCAGGAGTCTTTAACGAGGTCAAACCGCTAAGGGTTGCCAGAACAACGTTTGTTTTGTTATTGGAACCCAGAGACTTGGTACGAATATTCTTGATTCCTGCCAGCTCCACAACCGCACGGGCCGGGCCTCCGGCGATGATACCGGTACCTTCGGGAGCTCTCTTTAACAGAACGCTGGCGCTGCCAAACTTTCCGATAAAGTCATGAGGAATGCTCTTGTTCTCATCGATGGGGATCTCTACCAGGTTCTTAACGGCAGCCTCTTTGCCTTTGCGGATGGCTTCCGGAACCTCTCCGGCTTTACCCGTACCCACGCCGACATGGCCGTTGCCGTCGCCAACTACCACCAGAGCGGAAAATCTCATGGTACGTCCACCTTTAACAGTCTTGGAAACTCTCTTGATGGCTACAACCTTATCATTCAGCTCCAACTGACTGGCTTCAATAATTGTACGCTTCATGCTCTTTCTCCTCTCCTACTTAGAAATCCAGACCAGCCTCGCGGGCTGCATCTGCTAATGCCTGAATCTTACCCTGATATATAAAGCCGCCTCTGTCGAAAACAACTTCCTTGATACCTTTTTCAAGGGCTCTCTTTGCAATCACGGTGCCTACATATGCTGCCGCAGCCTTGTCATTGGTCTTCTCCAGCTCGGACTTAACGTCCTTCTCCACTGTAGAAGCTGCAACTAAGGTGTTACCAACCGTATCGTCGATAATTTGAGCATACATATGATTATTACTTCTAAACACTGCCAGACGCGGTCTCTCTGCTGTGCCAGCAAAACGGTTACGCATTCTGTTGTGCTTTTTTACGCGAATTTCGCTTCTCGACTGTTTGTTAACCATTTTTACACTCTCCTTAATTATTTCTTACCAGTCTTACCAACTTTACGTCTGATAACCTCGTCAGCATACTTAATACCTTTGCCCTTGTACGGCTCAGGTCTTCTCTTGTCTCTGATTTCAGCAGCGTATTGGCCTACTTTTTCTTTGCTGATACCCTTAACGATGATCTTGTTCTGGCCTTCCATTACAGTCTCGATGCCCTCGGGATCTTCCATCTCAACCGGATGGGAATAGCCCAGGTTCAGGGTCAGCTTCTTGCCCTGCTTCGCAGCTCTGTAACCAACGCCGTTTACTTCCAGAACCTTCTGATAACCCTCAGTTACGCCGGTGATCATGTTGTTCACCAGAGTTCTGGTCAGACCATGAAGGGATTTCATCTTCTTCAAGTCGTTGGGTCTGCTTACGATAATCTGTCCGTCCTTCTCTTCGATGGACATCTCTACGGGGAGTTCTCTCTCTAATGTTCCCTTGGGACCTTTTACAGTCACTTTATTTCCTTCTGCGATTGTAACAGTTACACCTGCCGGAACCGCGATTGGCATTCTTCCGATACGTGACATGCCGTATTACCTCCTACTTAAATTCTCGGAAGAGGCATCTGCGCCTCTTCTGTTTTCAGTTGCTTGCAGTCTTTCCCGACCGCTACACGTCCACTCGACTAGGTTCGAAAAGACCTCACCAAGTCTCGGGACGGGCTTTCGCACTAGGTTCGAAAGAACCTCACCAAGTGCTCAATGCCTACCAAACGAACGCCAGAACTTCTCCGCCAACGCCCAGCTGACGTGCTTCCTTGTCGGTGATCACGCCCTGGTTGGTGGAAATGATTGCGGTGCCCAGACCACCCAGTACTCTCGGCAGCTCTTCCTTGTTTGCGTAAACGCGCAGGCCGGGCTTGGAAATTCTCTTGATACCGGAAATGATCTTCTCGTTCTTATCTTTGCCGTACTTTAAGGTCATGCGGATCGTCTGAAAACCGCCATCCTCGACCAGATCGTACTTGGCAACATAACCCTCTTTTACCAGGATATCAGCGATAGCTAATTTCATCTTGGATGCAGGTACGTCTACTGTATCATGCTTTGCAGTGTTTGCGTTACGGATTCTTGTAAGCATATCTGCAATGGGATCGCTCATTGTCATTTTAAATTGCCTCCTTCCTTTTCTTTACCAGATTACCAACTTGCCTTCTTAACACCCGGGATCTGACCCTTGTAAGCCAGTTCGCGGAAGCAAATTCTGCAGATGCCATATTTTCTCAAATATGCATGTGGACGACCACAGATTCTGCAGCGGTTGTACTCTCTGGACGAGAACTTAGCAGGACGCTGCTGTTTAATCTTCATTGAAGTCTTAGCCATGAAAAATTTCCTCCTAACTATTTAGCAAACGGCATGTTGAATAATGTCAAAAGTTCACGAGCTTCTTCGTCCGTCTTAGCGGTGGTAACGAAGATGATGTCCATACCTCTTACCTTGTCAACTTTATCGTATTCAATCTCGGGGAAGATCAGCTGCTCTTTGATACCGAGCGCGTAGTTTCCTCTGCCATCAAATGCGTTAGGGTTAACACCTCTGAAGTCACGTACACGGGGCAGTGCCAGGTTTACCAGGCGATCCAGGAATTCGTACATTCTCTTGCCGCGCAGGGTAACCTTACAGCCGATCGCCATACCTTCACGGAGTTTGAAGTTAGCAACAGACTTCTTCGCCTTGGTGGTGATTGCCTTCTGACCGGAAATGATCTCCATGTCTCTTACAGCAGAATCCAGAACCTTGGCATTTTCCTTCGCTTCGCCGACGCCCATATTGATCACAATCTTATCCAGCTTCGGCACTTCCATGATATTCTTATATCCGAATTTTTTGATCAGAGCGTCTACGATCTCGTTCTGATACTGTTCTTTTAATCTAGCCAACGTAAGTTTCCTCCTCTCCTGAATTAATCAATCACTTTGCCGGTCTTCTTCGCAACGCGGACCTTCTTGCCGTCCTTCACTTCGAAGCCGACTCTGGTCGCCTTGCCGTCAACTACCAGCATGACATTGGAGATGTCCATGGGAGCTTCCTTGTTCACGATGCCGCCCTGGGGGCTGCCTGCAGCCGGTTTGGTGTGCTTGGTAACCATGTTGCAGCCCTGAACGAGCACAGTGTCATTCTTGGTATCTACAGAGATAACTTTTCCCTGCTTATCTTTATCTTTACCAGCAATTACTACTACTAAATCGTCTTTTTTGATTTTATGCACAGTGGACACCCCCTTATAATACTTCCGGAGCCAGGGAGACAATCTTCATGAACTGCTTATCTCTCAATTCTCTGGCAACCGGCCCAAAGATACGAGTTCCTCTGGGAGTCTTGTCATCCTTGATCACAACTGCTGCGTTCTCATCAAACTTGATGTAAGAACCGTCTTTACGGCGAACGCCCTTTTTGGAGCGGACTACTACAGCCTTAACAACATCGCCCTTCTTTACAACACCACCAGGTGTTGCATCTTTGACCGAAGCAACGATGATATCACCAATATTTGCATATCTTCTGGTTGAACCGCCTAACACACGGATGCAGAGAAGTTCCTTTGCACCGGTATTGTCGGCAACCTTAAGTCTTGTTTCCTGCTGAACCATACCTGTTACTCCTTCCTGCTTATCTTGCTTTCTCGATAATCTCTACAAGTCTCCATCTCTTGTCCTTGGACAGAGGTCTTGTTTCCATTACTTTAACAGTATCGCCGATGTTGCACTCATTTTTCTCGTCATGCGCTTTCAACTTAACGGTCTTTTTAACAATCTTACCGATCACAGGATGTTTTACATGGTCTTCAATCGCCACAACAACGGTTTTGTCCATCTTGTTGCTGACCACTTTACCGGTACGAGTCTTTCTTAAGTTTCTTTCCACGGTAAGTTCTCCTTTCATTAAGCATTCGCCTTTTCAGTGATAACAGTCTGAATTCTGGCAATGTTTTTGCGCACGTCTTTGATTCTGGATGTGTTATCTAACTGATTGGTTGCATTCTGGAATCTCAGGTTGAACAGTTCCTTCTTCGCAGCTACTAACTCGTCGCTCAGCTCTTTTACGGACTTCGCCTTTAACTCTTCTACAAATTTATTAGTTTTCACTGTTATCACCGCCTTCTAAATCTGCCTTGGAAGCGATTTTGCACTTGCAGGGCAGTTTATGCATTGCAAGACGCAGAGCTTCTCTTGCTGTTTCTTCTGGTACGCCAGCAATCTCAAATAATACACGGCCGGGCTTTACAACTGCTACCCAGTACTCCAGAGCGCCTTTACCGGAACCCATACGGGTCTCAGCGGGCTTTGCTGTTACGGGCTTATCCGGGAAAATCTTGATCCAAACCTGGCCGCCACGCTTGATATAACGGGTCATGGCAACACGGGCCGCCTCGATCTGGTTGGACTTGATCCAGCACGGCTCAGTAGCGACTAAACCGTACTCACCGTTGGAGATCTTATTGCCTCTTAATGCTTTGCCGGCCATGGATCCACGGAACTGTTTACGACGCTTAACTCTCTTAGGCATTAACATTATTTATCGCTCCCTTCCTTGTTTCCTTTAGTAGGAAGTACCTCGCCTTTGTAGATCCAAACCTTAACGCCAAGCTTGCCGTAGGTCGTATCTGCCTCAGCGAAACCATAGTCAATATCTGCTCTTAATGTCTGAAGCGGGATGGTGCCCTCGCTGTAGAACTCGGTACGCGCGATGTCGGCTCCGCCTAAACGTCCGCCAACAGCGGTCTTGATTCCCTTAACGCCGGTCTTCATGGTTCTGCCCATGGTGGACTTCATGGCGCGACGGAAGGAAGTACGGTTCTCCAGCTGCTGTGCGATGGATTCCGCAACCAGCTGAGCGTCTTTGTCCGGTCTCTTGATCTCTTTGATATCGATGAACAGCTTCTTGTCGGTCAGCTTCTGAACTTCCTTCTTCAGCTTCTCGATCTCAGCGCCGCCCTTGCCGATTACAACGCCCGGCTTCGCGGTGTAGATGATCACCTTCACTCTGTCGGAAGCGCGCTCGATCTCGATCTTGGAAATACCGGCGCTGTATAATCTCTTTTTCAGGAACTTTCTGATGTTATAGTCTTCTACCAGACAGTCTGCGAAGTCAGCTTCCGCATACCACTTGGAATCCCAGTCTTTAATAACACCGACTCTTAAGCCGTGTGGATTAACTTTCTGTCCCATATTTGCCTCCTTTATCTCTCATTCAGAACAACAGTGATGTGGCTCATTCTCTTTTCGATTCTGTAAGCACGTCCCTGCGCTCTCGGTCTAACTCTCTTCATGGTCGGGCCCTGGTTTGCGTAGCACTCCTCCACATACAGGTTCTCGGCGCTCATGCCGTTGTTGTTCTCAGCGTTTGCGACTGCCGACTCCAGTAATTTCTTGATTAAGCTGGAAGCATATCTGGGATTGTAAGTTACAATACCAAGTGCTGTCTGAACATCTTTGCCTCTGATGGCATCTAATACGAAACAAGCCTTCTGGACAGATACTCTAGCGTAAGACAGTTTTGCGCTGGGTCTTGTATCCTTCTGGGCATTTCTCTCTCTCTTGACTTGGGATCTATGACCTTTTGCCATTGGTAAAACCTCCTTTCAAACTTACCTGCGAATTACTTTCTAACTCCGGACTTTTTCTCGTCTTTGCCGTGGCCTCTGTAGGTTCTGGTAGCGACGAACTCGCCGAGCTTATGACCAACCATATCCTCGGTGACGTATACCGGCACGTGTTTTCTGCCGTCATGAACTGCGATTGTGTGACCAACCATCTGGGGGAAGATTGTAGAACGGCGGGACCAGGTCTTGATTACCTGCTTCTGTCCTGCTGCATTCATAGCGTCTACTTTCTTTAACAGATGCGCATCTGCAAATGGTCCTTTTTTCAGTGAACGAGCCATGTGTTCTTAACCTCCTTTAACTATTTGATGGTTTTGCCATCGCGTCTTCTTACGATCAACTTGTTAGACTGCTTGTTTTTCTTTCTGGTCTTTAAGCCCAGAGCAGGTTTGCCCCAAGGAGTGCAGGGACCGGGACGACCGATACCACACTTACCTTCACCACCACCGTGGGGATGGTCATTGGGGTTCATTACGGAACCGCGAACGGTGGGACGGAAGCCCATGTTGCGCTTTCTTCCAGCTTTACCAATGTTGATCAGGGAGTGTTCGCCATTGCCAACTACGCCGATGGTAGCGCGGCAGATGATCGGAACCATTCTCATTTCACCGGACGGTAAACGCAGGGTGGCGTACTTGCCTTCCTTTGCCATCAGCTGTGCCGCATTGCCTGCGGAACGAACCAGCTGGCCGCCCTTGCCGGGATATAACTCGATGTTGTGGATCTGCGCACCAACCGGGATGTTTGCCAGCGGTAAGCAGTTGCCAACCTTTGCCTCTGCGTTCTCGCCGCTCATAACCTTCATGCCGTCCGTTAAGCCCTGGGGAGCCAGGATGTAGGACTTGGTTCCGTCCACATAGCAGATCAGCGCGATGTTAGCGGTTCTGTTGGGATCGTACTCAATGCCGATAACAGTTGCCGGAATTCCGTCTTTGCTGTTTCTCTTGAAGTCGATCACTCTGTATTTTCTTCTGCTGCCGCCGCCTCTGTGGCGAACAGTGATTTTACCCTGATTGTTACGACCAGCGTTCTTGTCCAGGGACACTACCAGAGCTTTCTCGGGAGTGCTCTTGGTGATTTCCTTGAAATCCAAACCGGTCATATGTCTTCTGGAAGGTGTATAAGCATTATACTTCTTAATTCCCATGACATTTAACTCCTTTTCTATTTCTTTTCACGACATAAGCTGAAGCGTCGTATAAGTTCTCCGACCGGGATGGCCCGGTGGGTTGATGTCTTCCGGATTACAGGCCCTGGAAGATCTCGATTTCCTTGCTGTCCTCGGTCAGTTTCACGATCGCCTTCTTGGAAGCAGCGGTCTTGCCGTAGGTCATGCCTCTTCTCTTAACCTTGCCTTCGCAGTTCATGGTGTTCACGCTGGCAACCTTGGTTCCCGGGAACATCTTCTCAACCGCTTCTTTGATCATCGCCTTGTTGGCGTCTACATGTACCATGAATGTGTACTTCTTGTCAGTCATGGCGTTCATGCTCTTCTCAGTGATCACCGGCTTCAAAATGACGTCATAATATTTAATGTCTGCCATTATGCGTACACCTCCTCGATGGTTGCAACAGCAGCCTTGGTGGCAACTACTGTGCTGTACTTCAGAATGTCGTATACGTTCATGGTGTTAACCTGGGTGGTCTTTACGTCCGCGATGTTTCTGGCGGATAATACAGCGTTCTGATCGTTGTCGGCCAGAACTACCAGAGCCTTGTTTACTTTCAGGTTATCCATAACATTCTGGAACTTCTTGGTCTTGATCTCGTCGAACTTCAGCTCATCTACAACGATGAACTTGCCTCCCTGAACACGGCTGGTCAGAGCAGACTTCAGAGCAGCCCTCTTCTCTTTCTTGTTCAGTGTGATGGTGTAATCTCTCGGTACGGGAGCGAATACGACGCCGCCGCCCTTCCACTGCGGAGATCTGGTTGAACCCTGTCTTGCATGACCGGTTCCTTTCTGTCTCCACGGCTTTCTGCCGCCGCCGGATACCTCAGAACGGGTCTTGGCTTTCTGAGTTCCCTGACGCTTGTTCGCCAGCTGGGCAACCACTGCAAGATGTACCAGGTGCTCGTTTACTTCAACACCGAACACTGCATCGTTCAGCTCCATGCTGCCAACTTCTTTGCCTTCCATATTGTAAACAGATACGTTTGCCATCTGTGTGTTCCTCCTTTCCTATAAAAGCTTACCGTTCAACCTTAACGGTTTCTTTGATTGTTACCAGAGACTTCTTCGGTCCCGGAACAGCACCCTTGATCAGAAGCAGGTTGTTCTCAGTGTCAACCTTGACAACTTCCAGATTCTGAATGGTGATCTGCTTGTTGCCCATCTGACCAGGCATTCCTTTGCCCTTGAATACGCGGCCGGGAGTGGTGGCGGAGCCGTTGGAACCCTGATGACGGTGGAACTTGGAACCGTGAGCCATGGGTCCTCTGGACTGGCCATATCTCTTGATAGCGCCCTGGAAGCCTTTACCTTTGGAAATAGCGGTAGCGTCGATCTTGTCGCCCTGGGCGAAGATGTCTGCCTTAATCTCGTCTTTTACGGAATACTCTTCCGCATTCTCTAATCTCAGCTCTCTCACATATCTCTTGTAAGAAACGCCGGCCTTGTCAAAGTGGCCCTTCTGCGGCTTGTTAACCAGCTTGTCGCGCTTGTCAACGAAACCAACCTGTACTGCTTTGTAACCGTCGTTGTCAACCGTCTTTACCTGGGTAACAACACAGGGACCAGCCTGAAGCACGGTTACCGGAATTAACACGCCATTCTCATCGAAGATCTGGGTCATTCCGACTTTTGTTGCTAAAATCGCTTTCTTCATTGTCTTACCTCCTGTTTCATGATCTACAGCGGAATGCTTTCGCATTCATCCTAGAACAGTCTAATATACGTGGAACACTATGAACCGCCTTGCGGTATGTTGATTCCCAACAGGAATTGCCAGTGTTGCTTCTATATCTAAACCCTTCAGGATATAAACATGTTTGTCTGAAAACTCGATAATCTCCGATTATTTCGTTTTCATCTTGATGTCGATGTACACGCCAGCGGGCATTTCCAGTCTGGACAGGGCCTCGACAGCCTTCTGATTCGGGGAGATGATGTCGATCAGTCTCTTGTGAGTTCTCTGCTCGAACTGCTCTCTGGAATCTTTGTACTTATGAACCGCACGCAGAATCGTTACTACCTCTTTCTTGGTGGGTAACGGCACCGGTCCGCTCACCTGAGATCCTGTTTTCTTTACGGTCTCGATGATTTTGCTGGCGGACTGATCTACTAACTGATGATCATAAGCCTTCAATGTGATTCTCATTACTTGACTTGCCATAAAAAAAGTCGCCTCCTTTTCGCACTTTTAAACCAAGTACGACAAGCGGTGACTGTACACGTTTCCGTGTGTGTCCTAAGGACTACACACTGATGCTGTTCCTTGCATTGCATTTTCGCAGCTTCTTTAATTGGTACAGTGACTTGTCGCCAGTTTCCTAACTTGACATTCGCTCCACGGAAAACCTGCCCACTTTGTGGTCAGCAACCTCACGCTTCACAGCTATCATGCCACAGCCTTGTTATCATAGCACACTTTTTTTTTAGATGCAAGTCTTTTTTTTATTTTTTTTGGCACGCTTTTTGAGTCAGCTTTTGATTCCTTCCCAGACATTCGGTGGCGGACAGCAAAACACCCGCCATCGAAATGGCGGGTGCGTTTCTTCTATATAATAGGGACTTTCAATCCTCATCCCAAACCGGCTCCACCGGGTCGTTGACGTATCCGTCGATATCCGTGTCGTCGTCCGCCTTCTGCAGCGTACCGCTGCTGCTGGTGGTGAACTTGACGCCGTCGGAATTCTTGACGTTACTGTTTTTCATGATCTTGCCGGAGGAGTTGACCACATAGTTGTTGCCGTTTACGCGGTAGCACATATACTTGGAGCCGTCCGTGGCTTCCTGAAGCTTACCGGCGTAGTAGAGATGGTTGTCCTTCACGCCGGTGTAACCGCGGCCGTTATCAGCAAAATAAAAATCCGAACGGCTTCCATCCCCTTCGGTAATCTTCATTTTCCCTTTTTGAACATTGCTGGTGTTTTTATCCCCAAAATAAAAAGCGGTCCAGCTGTCCCCGCCGGTGTATACCTTCTGCAAACCGTGTACCGGGTTGCCTTTGTTGTTGAACAGATAGCTTCTCCCGTTGACCTTCCAGAGATCATTGACCGTAAGCCTGTCCGAATCAGCCGCTCTCGGCTTTCCGCTGTTTGAGAAGTAGAACCACTCCACATCCCCGTCGTAGCCTTCCAGGTCTTCCGGAGGTTCGATGGAATACCAGCCGATCTTGGCCTTGCCGTCGGAACCGAAGTACATGTAATCCTCAATGGAATCGCTGCTGCCGGATCTCACGTTCTTCCAGCCGGTCTGCATAGCGCCGTCCTGGTCAAAACAGTAGTAGGTCCCCTCGATCTTCCTGGCCCCGTAATCGCCGCTGTCATCGTCCGGCACGTACTTCTTGCCGCTGGATGAGAAGTAATACCAGTTTCGCCCGTCATCGTCATCCAGACTGTCAAAACTGGGAGTTACGCGGTTGCTGTCGTAATCATCGCCATCCGGCGGATACAACTTCTGCCAGCCCGTCCGCATAACTCCGTCCTCGCCGCAGTAATACATATCATCCAAAATCCATCCGACTTCCAGCTTGCCGTCGTCGTCAAAATGATACCACTTGTCATTGATCTTCTTCCAGGTATCCTTGATGGCCTTGCCGCTGCTGCCGAAGTAATACCACTCGTACTCTCCCTCGTCGTTGGTAACCTTCAGCCACTTCTCGGTATACATGATACCGTCGCCGTCCACGTAGTAATCCGTGTCCACCCAGCAGTTGGTCGCCATCACACCGTCGCCGTCCAGGTAGCGCCAGAGGTTGTCGGCTCCCTTCTTCCACGCGTTGTACACGCGGTCCCCATGGGAATCCAGATACACCCAGCCGTTGCTCTCCTGCTTCCATCCCTCTGCGGCCATAGCGGACAAGGTGGCTGTCCCCAGCGATAACACCAGTGCCAGTATCCACACCGCCACGGTTCTTCTCTTCATAAGCTCAACTCCTATTCCCGATTTGCACTCCACCGAAGCCAGCTGAAAACCCCAGGCAGGCATCCGGTAATCCTATGATATATTGTATCAAGGGACCTCCAATTAAGCAACAATATTTATCTTTCAATTCTATTACAATTTAAATAACAGTCTATAGGGCGGGAAAAATGGTACAAAAAGCAGCGTCAAGCTCGCTTGTAAGCCGCTTTTCGTACCATTTTCCCCATCGGATGGACATCCGATGCTTCCTGACCGGCTTTTTCGGTCAGGAAGATAGCCCGGACGCTGCCGAATCCATAATCAGTCGCAAAAAATCCCCGTATTTTCACGAAAACAACCGCAATACTTGACGTTTCAGGCATCCTTGGACTATACTTATGGGACTGATATTGAATGAAACTTACGATATAGAAGAAATAAACTTAAGAAATGAGGTTAAGCGATTATATGTGGCTTGCAGATCAATGGAAAGATTATGAGGTAATCGATTGTTCAAATGGTGAAAAACTGGAGCGCTGGGGGAATTATCTGCTGGTCCGGCCGGACCCCCAGGTGATCTGGGACACGCCCCGGGCCCACAAGGGCTGGAAGCAGATGAACGGACACTACCACCGCAGCAGCAAGGGCGGCGGCGAGTGGGAGTTTTTCGATCTGCCCCAGCAGTGGACCATCGGATACAAAGGGCTCACGTTCAATCTGAAGCCCTTCAGCTTTAAGCATACCGGACTGTTCCCGGAGCAGGCCGCCAACTGGGACTGGTTCGGCGCCAAAATCCGCGAGGCCGGCCGGCCCGTGAAGGTGCTGAACCTCTTCGCCTACACCGGCGGAGCCACCCTGGCGGCGGCACAGGCCGGAGCGGCCGTCACCCACGTGGACGCCTCCAAAGGAATGGTTGGCTGGGCCAAGGAGAACGCGGCCTCCTCCGGCCTGGCGGACAAGCCCATCCGCTGGATCGTGGACGACTGCGTGAAATTCGTGGAGCGGGAGATTCGCCGCGGGAACCACTACGACGCCGTGATTATGGACCCGCCCTCCTATGGCCGCGGGCCCAAGGGTGAAATCTGGAAGATCGAGGATGCCATCCATCCACTGGTCAGGCTGTGCGCCCAGCTGCTCTCCGACCAGCCCCTGTTTTTCCTGATCAACTCCTACACCACCGGCCTGGCCCCGGCCGTGCTCTCCTACCTGCTGGGCGTGGAGGTGGCCGCCTCCCGCGGCGGAACCGTGCGCGCCGAGGAGATCGGCCTGCCTGTCACCCAGACCGGCCTGGTGCTGCCCTGCGGGGCTTCGGGGCGGTGGGAGGCGTAAACCGTCTTATAATGATAATAAAACAATCGTTTCTGCGGGGCCCCTATAGAGCGGCCCCGTTTGTTTTGATCACATCCCTGTACCAGTAGAAGCTGTCCTTGCGGATCCGGTGTCCGCTTCCCTTCCCGAAATTATCCAGATCCACATAGATAAATCCATACCGCTTGTCCATCTCCCCCTGGGAACAGCTGATAATATCGATGGGCGCCCAGGCCGCGTACCCAAAGCAATTCACCCCATCCCGGATCGCTTCCCGGATTGAGCGCAGATGGGCGCTGAGGTACTCCACCCGGTAATCGTCGTGCACCTCGTCTCCTTCCAGCTGATCATGGGTGCCCAAGCCATTTTCCGCCACAAACAGCGGTACCTGCCATCGGTCCCAGAACTGGTTGAGGGAATGCCTGAGGCCTGCCGGGTCAACGGCCCAGCCGTACATGGTACGGTCCAGCTGCGGATTTTCCGTAACGCCCTCACCGGCGCTCATGGTGCTGGTACAATAATAGCTGAAAGCAAAGAAATCCGCGGTATTTTCCCTCAGCAGCCGTTCATCCCCCTCTTCCATCACAATCCGATATCCCTGCTCGTCGAAAAACCTCAGTGCATATCCCGGATACTCCCCGCGTATCAAAACATCCCCGTAAAAATACTGGTTCATCTGATTTCCTCTGCACGCGGCCATCACATCGTCCGGGTGACAGGTCAGGGGATAATACATCCGGCTCCCGTTCATGCAGCCGATCATCATTTCCCCGTCCAGCGATCCGGCGAACTGTTTTACCAGAGCGCTGGCCACAAACTGGTGATGAAGGCTTTGGTACCTGGCCTCCTCCATATTTTCATGGCTGTTCAACGTCAGCCCCAATCCCGGGAATTCGGCTCCCCAGTCAAAGCTGTTGATCTGGTTGATCACAATCCAGTATTTTACCTTATGTTCATAACGCCTCATCACAGTCTCTGCAAACCGCAGGAAAAACCCAATGGTCTTGCGGTTATACCAACCCCCGTATTCCGTAATCAGGGCCAGGGGCGTCTCATAGTGGGACAGTGTGATAATGGGCTCCATTCCGTCCCGGACAATCTCATCGATCAGGCGGTCGTAAAATTCCAGGCCCGCCTCATTGGGCGTTTCCTCGTCTCCCCGCGGGAAAATCCTCGTCCACGCAATGGACGTCCGGAAGCACTTGAACCCCATTTCCTTCATAAGCGCCAGATCGTCCGGGTATGTATGGTAGAAATCAATCCCTCGCCTGCGGGGATAATTACCGCTCCGGTCCTCCAAATGGCAGCGGATGTCCTCCGGCGTGTGTTTAAAGTTAAAAATGGAGGTCCGGCTGTAGCAGTCCGGCAGTTCCTCTATGTCAGCTGCGCTGGGGCCCTTGCCGTCCAGATCCCATGCGCCCTCGGCCTGATTGGCCGCGATGGCCCCGCCCCACATAAAATTATCGGGAAACTCTCTTTTTAAATTCATCCCTCTTCCTCCTTCCCACAGGCCAGATTCCGGTACAGCTTTTGAAGCCTGCGGATCAGCCGTATCTCGCTGTCCACCGCCATAATTGTGTCCTGTGCATGGACCATTAGCACCGTGATCGTGGGATGTTCTTCCTCGATGGCCTCCTGCAGCAGACGGGTCTGCAGTTTGTGGGCCTCGGTGATCTCCTGCTCCGCCCGGGCCAGGAGCCGTTCTCCCTCTGCAAAATCCCCGTTTTCAACGCAATCCATAGACTGATTATACAGTTCCCTGGCATTTCCCGCACTCAGTATCATGTTCATGGATGCCAGATTAATATTCTCAACATTTGACATATGGGTTCCTCACTCAGATTCCTGTTTTAACGCTGCCTGCTCTTCCTCGTATACCTGCTTATCATAGACTTTAAAAAACGGATAATAAATCAGCCACGACACGGCGAACAGCACCACTGCCAGAACCGTCCCGCGTATGGAACCGGTGGAAAAATAGGCAAATATAAATTTCGGCAGATACCACATTTCAAATACCCGCGTCGGGATGGGCACGAGGCCGAAATAGAAGGTCAGCCAGGTGATAATCGGGCAGACCAACCCGGCAATCCACATGGGAATCATCAAAATGGGGTTGAAGGTGATGGGCGTCCCGTACACCAGCGGCTCATTGATATTGAAGATGGAGGGACCGATCACGGTCTTACCCATCATTTTCAGCCGGTGGGATTTTGACAGGAAACACAGCATAATCGCCAGCGCAAAGGTAGCGCCTCCACCGCCGATGGTCATGATCCATGTGACCTCATAGACGTGGATGTTAACCGCAGCCATGCCGGCGGCGGCAGCGTCCATATTCGCGGCGATGCCGGACAGCGCCACTACCGATAAAATGGGGTACAGCACCCAGGTGGAGATTCCAAATGAGTACAGGAACGCCATGGAAAGGAAATTCAGGATGACAAACCCACCGAAGGATTCCCCAAGGGATACCAGCGGCATGAAGAAATTCGTAATCATGTCGAAAATATTCCAGCCCATAAGCGTTACCAGCACCCAGCCCACCACGATAATCAGGCTGATGGGAATCAGGGTGTCAAACCAGACCGTGACGAAATCCGGCAGCGCGGAATCCTCCTTGAACAGATGGAGCTTTCCAAAGCTGCTCATCACAAAACCCACAAATACGCCGGCCACAATGGCAGCGATCATGCCGCCTGCCCCCAGGGCGCTGAATTTGACCACAATATTTCCGTCTGTAAATTCCGGACTGATGATCATCATAAAAAACGCGATACCGGCCAGCCCCGCCTGCCGCCTGGTCTGCTTCTGCTTTTTCTTTTCCATCAGGGAATACGGAATGAGAAAGGCCAGAAACAGGGACAGCAGCCCAAAGGTGTAGGTGTTAAACGCGCTGAAGTCCGGCCAGGAAGGCACCAGCTCCCGGACCACGTCCATGATCGTGGCAAACGTGCCGATGAAAATCAAAGGCATCGTCGTCAAAATCGCATCCTGAAGCGCCGCGACATAGGCGTTTCGGGCCAGCCGGTTCATTCTTGGCGCAAAGCGCTCCGTCATCCAAGTCATAAATTGATCCATATATGATATCCCCCTCCTACTGTAATTTGTTATTTTCCCAGTTCTTTCACTACAAAATCCACGATGGCGGCCCCATCCAGCGTTCCATAAGCTTTCTGGTCAATCACATAGACCGGAACGCCATAGGGCCTGGCATACTCCACCATATCCTGATACATATACTTCAGGTGCGGCCCCAGCAGCAGCATATCAATCTCCCCAATATACTCGTCCACCTCAGAGTCGCTTCTGGCCATGAAACTGTACTCCAGGTTCCGTTCTTTCACCACCTTGCGGATGTTTTTGGCCATAAACCCACTGGATGCCCCTGCCCCACAGATAATCAAAATCCGCTTCATGCCAATCTCCTCCTCTCCTATTCGATCAATCCTTTTTCCCGCATGGTTCTGCCGATCACCTCCGCAGCTTCCTTCTCGTCCTCGCCTGCGCAGCAGATTTCGATCTGCGCATCCCACGGGATTCCCATTTTCATGATTTGGATAATGGATTTCATGTCCGCCGTCCGGTCCTTGTAGCGCAGTTCCACACTGCACTTAAACCGGCCTGCCTGGGTGACCGCTACTGCCGCCGGTCTGGCATGAAACCCCACCGGTTCCGTCACTCTCGCGCTGACTACCTGCATGTCCACTCCCCCCTTTCCGCTTTCTGCTCTCGTTTACAGTCTCATTCTACAAAAAGCGCTGAATTTATTCAAATAAATCGACTTCCGCCCAGAAGGAAGTCAGAATATTTGCAATTCCGATGGGATTCTCCTATAATATACTTGTAATATTGGGGGATTGTATGGAGGGGTATGTCATGGGAAATGAGCGCTATGAGCAACTTCTGGATTATTTGGATCAGAAACGCGACTGGGTCGCCGCCCGGGATCTGGCCCGGTATTTCGGCGTGTCCGGCCGTCAGATCCGCAGCTATGTAGCTGCGATCAACCGGTCGTCGGAAACGCAGCCGCTGATCGACTCCTCCAACAAAGGCTACCGTCTGTCCCGCGCCCCGGTTCCGGACAGGCCCAGGCTTTCCGAGGACAACTTACCCATCCTTCCCGCTCAGAGAAGCGAGCACATTATCACCGCGCTTTTGCGCAGTCCCGGGGGCTGCAATGTGTTTGACCTGGCTGAATCGCTGTTTATAAGCGTTCCGACCCTTGAAAATGATCTCGGAAAAATACGCCGGGATACTGCGGGATACGGTCTGACCCTGAGGCGAAACCGTGAAACCGTGGTCCTGGAGGGCAATGAACGGGACAAGCGCCGCTTTTTGAAGGAATGCTTATTTCAGGGCGGCTGGGAGAAGGTGCGCACAGAGCCTCATCCCTTCTTCTCCCAGGATTTTAACGACAGTTCCGTGCGCGCGTCGATCAAACGTATCTTTTCCGAACACTCTGTTTTTGTGAATGACTATGCGCTGGACGACCTGCTTCTGCACATGTTTATTGTGGTGCAGCGGGTCCGGTCCGGCTGCTGTATCGAGGAAATCCCGACTTGTCCGTCTGAGCCTGACAGCCGTTATCTGTACGCCATCAAGGATCTTTCGGAGTATCTGCAGACCACGTTTTCGCTGAGCTTCGGCCCTCTGGAACTTCATGATCTGGAGCTGGTCCTCTCCCAGAACACCTCCATCCTGGATCCCTCGGTCATCACGCCGCAGAATCTGAAGCAGTATGTGGAACAGGAGTATATTGAGGCGGCCCGCTACATTGTGGAGCAGGTGAAAGAGCATTACCTGGTAAACGGCTTCAGCGACGACTTCTTTGTAAAGTTCACGCTCCACCTAAAAAACCTGTTTATTCGGAGCAGCAAAAACCTGACTGCCAAAAACCCTTTAAAAGATAAGATCAAATGGACCTACCCCCTGATCCACGATATCTCCGTGTTTATCGCCGATATTCTGGATCACCGGTTCGGTCTCCACATCGATGAGGATGAGATCGCGTACATCGCATTTCATCTGTGCACCTGCCTTTACGGCATGAATCAGGAACCGGTCACCGCCACCTTTATCTATGCCAATTACTACGATTACCATCAAAAAACGGTGGAACTGCTGGAAAAATATTTCGAGGGGTCTCTTGCCGTAAAGTTTACCGTATCCATCCACGACTATATTCCAACCGCCTGCCACAGCGACCTGATCATAAGCACGGTGGGCTCCCGCCTGCCAAAGCCCTGCATCGTCATCAATCCATTTCCGCTGAAACAGGACTTTGAGCAGATCCGCAATCAGGTGGAGGAGATCAGCCGACTGAAAAAATACGCTTTTTTCCACCAGAAATTCCTGCAATTTTTCGCACCGCAGTGCTTTATCTGCAACCGCACGGACCAGAATCCCCAGGATCTGATCCGGACCATGTGCCGCAATGCGATTGATCTGGGCTTTGCCCGCGAAACCTTCACACAGGAAGTTCTGCGGCGGGAGCGCATGTCCAACACGGCATTCCACGAGGTAGCGGTCCCCCATGCCATGTCGCAGCATGTAAACCGCAGTTTTATCTCCGTATCCGTCAACCGTCCGCCTGTCCGGTGGAGCGAGAGCGCGCCGGCTGTAAAGCTGGTGCTGATGATTGGCGTCCATCAGGACGACCGCAGAATCTTCAGTCGTATCTTTGACTTTCTGGTGGAGATCCTGTCCGCCGCCGGAAATGTGGCGCTGCTGGAAAAGGCTGCAAGCTTTGAGGAATTTACCGGCCTGATCGGCGAGATGGCCGGAAACGTGTCCTGGGATTAACCGGCGGTAAATCCCGCAGGGTGAAAAAGGCGCCGCCTTCGCAGGCGGCGCCAAAACATATTACAGCACCAAACGCTCCACATCCAACATCCCCCATCCCTGCTGGTTGTGGGGCATTCCCATGTCCACGGCCCGCTCCATCAGGCGCATTTTCACGTCCTTGTTGCTCATATGGGGGTAGCGCTCCAGCAGAAGGGCTATGGCGCCGGAGACCAGGGGGGTGGACATGCTGGTTCCGCTTTTGGTCATGTAGCGGGCTGGCTGGTTGCAGCAGCTGACGATTCCGGAGCCGGGCGCCACAATATCCGGCTTGCTCACGCAGGCCAGGGTTGGGCCGCGGCCGGAATAGTCCACCATCCGGTTGCCCATCACATCCACTTCCTTGTAGTCGTCCGAGCAGCCCACCGTGATCACCTTGCGGCTGATTCCCGGCGTGGTGATGGTCATCCGGCCCGGCCCGTGGTTGCCCGCAGCCACCACGACCACCAGGCCGTCGTCCCAGGCCGCGTCCACGCCGCGCACCAGCACGGAATTTTCCGTCATATCCCTCCGCGAAAGAGAGCCCACGGAGATATTGACGATCCGTATATTGTATTCCTCCTTATGTTCCCGAATCCAGCCCAGCCCGGCCAGCACGTCGGAGGCGAATCCATTTCCTTTATTGTCCAGAACCTTGACGGCAATCAGGCTGCAGCCGGGGGCAATCCCGCGGTAAACGCCTCCCGATGAAACACCACTGCCGCCAATAATGGCGGCAATGTGGGTTCCGTGGCCATTGTCGTCGTATGGCCCGACTCTATGATGAACGTAATCCTTAAATGCGACTACTCTGTTGCCAAAATCTTCATGGGGATAAATTCCGGTGTCCAGCACCGCAACGCCGACTCCGGCTCCTGTGATCCCCATCTCGTAAACCGAATCACAGTGAATTTCTTTTCTCGCCTGATTCACATTATAATTTCTCCCTTTTTTATTAGCATATTCCGGTCCCAGTCCGCTGGTTCCGCAAGGGAGAGGTTGTGGACCTCCAAATCATTTTTGGCAGCCTGACCCATAAATTTTCCGTTAAATTCCAGATCCTTTAACGTTTCCTAACCACTTTCAGTCTGACTTCAGACGATAATTTAAGAATTTCTTAATAATCTATTCAAGGAACATTCAAACATTCCCGCGAAATGCATGCTATACTATAACCATAATAAATGCACGAATAACAACTATCCTTCAACCCTTTTTGAAAATCCGAAAATCCTAAGAAAACAGCTCCATGCCGAAAGGTATGGAGCTTTTTCTATCCGTTATCGAAGCGTTTTCAAGTGTTCAAACAGCTTTTTCAAGTCGCCGTCCGCCAGGCAGTAGCCGTCCATGCCCACGGCCCTGGCTCCGTCGATGTTGTTCTGGAGATCGTCCACGAAGAAGCACTCCTCGGGTTTTAAGTTGAACCGCTCAAACAGATGGGCGTACATTTCCTTCTGGGGTTTCATGCACTTCTCCTCCGCTGAGAAGAACACGCCGTCGAACAGCTCGATCCCCGGAATCACGTCGCGGTAGCAGTCCAGAAGCCGCAGCGAGGCGTTGGAGCACAGGTAGATGCCGTAGCCCTGATCCTTGAGCCAGCGGACCAGATCTCCCGCTCCCTCCTTGGGCCACATGTTGTATTCATGCCAGTGAGCCAGGCATTTCGCCGCCATCTCCCTGGCGTGATCCGTGTCCAGGCGGGCCTGCATGCGCGCCAGGGCCGCTTCCTCGGAGATCACGCCCATGTCCAGCATGATCCATTCCGGCGACACGAACACGCTGGTACAGACCGCCCGGCGCTCCGCCTCGTCCTCCACGAACTCCCGGACCACACGATCCGGCTGGTACTCCACCAGCACGCCGCCCATGTCAAATACAATGTTCCGAATCATTTTATTCTCCACCTTCCTGAAATGATAAGTAACCGCACAGACCAAAAGCCGTCTGAACCATTACAAAAGATAAAAGCCCGGGAACCGGATACTTGTCCGGTCCTCAGGCTCTCTCATCGCTTACGCTTCAGGCTTCTCAACCTGGACGATCGCAGCTTTCTGCATGGGAATCCGACAGTTTTTGTTGTTGCCGAACTCTACAATCACGGTGTCATCGGTCATATCGATAATCACACCGTAAAAGCCGCTGGATGTCAGTATGGTATCCCCTACTGCAACGCTGTTCAACAGCTCCTGCTGTCTCTGCTTCTCCTTCTTCTGCGGGCGGATCGCCATAAAGTACAGCATTCCCAGCAGCAGAACCACATAGAGAACCCAGAAAATCGGACTGTTTGTCATCGCTTGTTTCCTCCTTCACGCACCTACCGCCGCCTCGCCGCGGTAGCTTATAATAAATGCAACGGACCGCCATTTGAGCGGGCGATTGCTGGATGCAATGGGCCGCCGCCTTCCGGCGGGCGATTGCTGAGTGCAATGGGCCGCCGCCTTCCGGCGGGCGATTGCTATTCCTGAGACCCTTCCATACCGGCCAGCTTCCTCATCTTATAGTCGGCATAGCGGTGTTCCTCGATGGCGTCGCGAATCTCTTCCATCATTGTATTATAAAAATACAAATTATGCAAGGTGCATAATCGCATTCCCAGCATTTCTTTTGCCTTGAGCAGATGGCGGATATACGCCCTGCTGTAGGATCTGCAGGCCGGGCAGCCGCAGCCCTCCTCGATGGGGCGGGCGTCCAGCTCGTATTTCCGGTTGAACAGATTGAGCTTTCCATGGTTGGTGTACACATGACCGTGCCGGCCGTTCCGGGACGGGTAAACGCAATCGAAGAAGTCCACGCCGCGGTCCACCGCCTCCAGGATATTGGCGGGGGTACCCACGCCCATAAGGTACACCGGCTTTTCCTCCGGCAGATGGGGCACGGTTACGTCCAGCACGTGGTACATTTCCTCGTGGCTCTCGCCCACCGCCAGGCCGCCCACCGCGTAGCCGTCCAGGTCCATTTCCCGGATCACGTCCGCATGCCAGGTGCGGATGCTGTCCACCACGCCTCCCTGGTTGATGCCAAAGAGCAGCTGTTCCCGGTTGATGGTGTCCGGCAGAGCGTTGAGCCGGTCCATCTCCTCCTTGCAGCGGGCAAGCCACCGGGTGGTCCGCTCCACGGAATTGCGGATGTACTGCTCGTCCGCATGGCTGGGCGGGCATTCGTCAAAGGCCATGGCGATGGTGGAACCCAGGTTGGACTGGATCTGCATGCTCTCCTCCGGCCCCATAAAAATCTTGCGGCCGTCGATGTGGGAGTTAAAATAGACCCCTTCCTCCTTGATCTTTCTCAGACTGGTCAGGGAAAACACCTGAAAGCCGCCGGAGTCCGTCAGGATCGGTCTGTCCCAGTTCATGAACCGGTGCAGGCCACCGAACTCCCGGATCAGCTTGTCGCCGGTGCGCACATGCAGATGGTAGGTGTTGGAGAGCTCCACCTGGGTGCCGATCTGGCGCAGGTCGTCGGTGGAAACCGCGCCCTTGATGGCGCCCACCGTGCCCACGTTCATGAACACCGGGGTCTGGATGGTGCCGTGGACGGTCTTCATCTCCGCCCGCTTGGCCCGGCCGTCCTTTGTTATCACTTTATATTCCATAGATCTCACGCCTCGTCGTCCGCCAGGGCGGCCTTGATCATGATGGCGCATTCGATCCGCTTCTTCTGCATCTCGCAGCCGATCTCGTAAGCGCCGGTGATTGAATCGCTGAAATTGTAAGCGTTGGCCGCGCAGCCGCCGCTGCAGTAGAAGCGGGCGAAGCAGTCCTTACATTTGTCCTTTGCGTACACATTGCACATCTTGAACTCGTCCCGGATCTCAGTGTTCACAACGCCCGTGTCCACATTTCCCAGCAGGAACTTTTCATTTCCCACAAACTGATGGCAGGGGTATAAATCGCCCCAGGGCGTCACGGCCAGGTACTCGGTGCCGGAGCCGCAGCCCGCCAGACGCTTGGCCACACAGGGACCGGCATTCAGGTCCAGCATAAAGTGGAAGAAATTGAACCCTCTCCCCTCTTTTTTGCGCTTGATGTACTCCAATGCCAGCTTGTCATATTCTTCCAGAATCTGGGGAATATCCTCCTCACGGATGGCGTAATCCTCCTCCGGCGGAGCCACCACCGGTTCCATGGACATCTGCTTGAAGCCCAGGTCCGCGTAGTGCATCACATCCGCCGCGAAATCCAGATTGTGGCGGGTAAAGGTCCCGCGCACATAATAATTGTTCTGATCCCTCAACTCGGCGAACTTCTGGAACTTGGGCACGATCAGCTCATAGCTGCCCTTGCCGTTGCGGAAGGGACGCATCTTGTCGTTGACCTCCGGACGTCCGTCCAGGCTCAGCACCACATTGCTCATCTCCCGGTTGCAGAACTCCATCACCTCGTCGTTCAGCAGCACGCCGTTGGTGGTCAGGGTGAAACGGAACTTCTTGTGGAACTCCGCCTCCTTAGAGCGCCCGTACTCCACCAGGCGCTTCACCACATCCCAGTTCATCAGCGGCTCGCCCCCGAAGAAGTCCACCTCCAAATGCTCCCTGCTGCCCGAATTGGCGATCAGGAAATCCAGGGCCTTTTTGCCCACCTCGTAGCTCATCAGAGCCCGCCGTCCGTGGTACTCCCCTTCCTCCGCAAAGCAATACTTGCAGGCCAGGTTGCAGTCGTGGGCGATATGCAGGCACAGCGCCTTGACCACAGTCTTACGCCGCTTAAAATCCATCACAAAGTCCTTATAAATATCCTTAGTCAAAAGCTGTTCCAGATCGATCAGCTCCTGAATATCTTCCAGGGCCTCCTCCACATCGTCCAGGGGATAACGCCCGGCCAGCCGGCTTCTCACCTCGACCTTGACCTCATCCGCCAGCTTCTCCGGCCGGTCCAGCTCCGGCACCAGCTCTGAAACCACCGCCACCGCGTCGTAGACCACCGGGTCCACCACATGCACGGAACCGCTGTTCACATCCAGCACGATATGATAACCATTATTCAAAAATTGATGAATCACAAATACACACTCTCTTTCCGAAGCGTCCCGACAACGCTCACACACATGAGAAAACCCCCATAATCCGGCGGACCACAGGGGCTTTGACCAATCAAAATCCTGTACCAATCACATTCAGTACATGTTAGCGGTTTGCATTCTCGCAGCTCTGGTTGCCAACGGTGCAAGAGGTCTTGCATGCGGACTGGCAGGAAGTCTGGCACTCGCCACATCCGCCCTTCTTCATGGTATCCTTCAGGGTATTGGCATTTAAAGTTTTAACGCGCTTCATAGCGACACCTCCTCTTTTCACTCCAAAATATAATTCCATGAAATTATAACACAGGATCGCGGCCCATGCAACGGGAAATTGCGAATATCCCGCAATCCCGGGGAATATATTGGACCATAAGAACTGTAAAAGGAGAAAAATAAATGGAAAACGGAATTGCCAAACCCATGCTTCGCTCCCTGCTGGTCTCCTACGTGCTCAGCGGCATCCTCCTGGCCGTGCTGGCCTTCGCCCTCTACCAGCTGCGCCTGAAAGAGGGACAGGTAAACATCATGGTCTACGCGATCTACTTCATCACCTGCCTCCTCGGCGGCCTCACCGCCGGCAAAGGCATCCGCCAGCGCCGCTTCTTCTGGGGCCTCCTGTCCGGCCTGCTCTACTTCCTGGTCCTCTTCGCCGTATCCTGGCTCATGAACCGCGGCTCCGCCATCGACATCCACCGCTCCCTCACCGTCATGGCCCTCTGCGCCGCCGGCGGCACCCTCGGCGGCATGCTAAGCTAACCCCGCCCCCAAACGCAGTTAGCACCCCCCTCCCAAACCACCATACCGCGGCCTCTCCCCCGCCGTCCCCTCACCGCCAACCACGCAGAATACCGCCCCCTTCCTCCCCCAACCATCGAACACCTTCCCTCCTCGCCCCGCCCGGCCCCCAGCGCCGGAACGGGGTGCAAACGGATGAGTGTGCAGGGGGATTGGAAAACGGACCGCAGGGGCTTAAGGCCGGGGAGGGAGAAAAGCAGGGAGAAATCGTGTTCTCCAAAACACGATTTCAGGCGACCTGAGCGGAGAAAGCCTTCAGGATTTCTCCGCGAATAGAGCCGGTGCCCTGTTTTTCTCCCTCCCCGGGCTTTAGCCCCTGCGCTTCGTTTTCCACCCCTGCGCGCTCATCCGTTTGCGCCCCGTTCCGGCGCGTACCCCGTCTGCCCTCCCGTTCCGGCGCGTCCCCCTTCGCGCTCAAAAAAAGAGCCCCCAAGCCTCCGCCCAGGAACTCCCCATCCTCCTCATTCCCCCTTAAAACTCCTAACCACCTGCGCCCCCGCAATCATCATCGCCCCCAGGAAAATAAACATATCCCCGAGATTAAACACCACCTTCTTCAATCCCTTCCACTGCACGCTAAAATAATCCACCACATACCCTCTAAAAATCCTGTCATACAGATTACTCAGCGCTCCCCCAATGGTCACCGCCAGCCCAATCCGTTCCACCGCCGAATCCTTCCGTTCCATCAACGCCACCAGTCCCCCCACCAGCGCGGACACCACCATCAGCGGAATCCCCTTCACCAGCTCCGGCTTCTGCTTAAGCACCCCAAACGGAAATCCGCTGTTATGGTTCTTATACAGCCTGATCCACCCCTTCGCGCAGGGCAGATCCCGCGGAAACGTCTCATCCTCCTGATCCTCAATCACCTGTTTAATCCCCAAATCCAGAGCCGTCAATCCTCCAATCAGCCAACCGTACATCGCTCCGCCTCCTTTTCCCATCCAAATCATTCTTCACAACCGTCCACGCCCTCACAGTCAGGGAAAATATTCCCGCCAAAGACGCAGACCCGCCAAACAACTACCATTATTTTACTATGTTCTCCACCCACCGTCCAGTGAAACGTTTCTAAAATTTCGCATATAATAGTAGAAACGCCCGGACTGCGAGGCAATTTATGGCACTCTGTCCCTTTAACCCGGCTTCCGAGGACTACGCGGATTTCATCTATAACTACAGCAGCCAGAATGTGCTCTCCCCCACCGGCCCTCTGCTCTCCGGGGCCTGCACGGAATTCGTCACGCAAAACTACGCGATCTTTTACGTCCCTCTAAACAGCATCCTTCCCCTTTCTCTGGAGAAGTATGCTTACTACAGCATTCCCAATCTGTTCACCCCCCTGGACACCTCCAGCATGGACGCCTCCGGCATTCTCTCCACCTTCAACACCCCGGCCCTGGCAAACAAGGGCGCGGGCACCATGATCGGCTTTCTGGATACCGGCATCGACTACACCAACCGCCTGTTCCGCAAACCCAACGGCACCACCCGAATACTGGGAATCTGGGATCAGACCCTGCCGGTGGACACGGATGAACTCCCCCCCGGCGTGCCGGACTATTTTCGCATGAGCGGAGCGTCCTACGGCACCGAATTCACCGAAGAACAGATCAACGAAGCCCTGGCCTCCGACGATCCGCTGTCCCTGGTTCCCTCCCGGGATACCAACGGCCACGGCACCTTTATCGCGGGGATCGCCGCCGGGGGATCGCTGCCGGACGACTCCTTCACCGGGGCAGCTCCGGAGTGCAGCCTGGTGGTGGTCAAACTGAAGCAGGCCAAGCGCTACCTCCGGGACTACTATCTGATCCCGGAAGACGCCACGGCATTTCAGGAAAACGACATCATGATGGGCATTAAATACCTGCGGGTCATGGCGCACCGCTACCGCATGCCCCTGGTCATTCTCATCGCCCTGGGCTCTAACATGGGAAGCCATGAGGGGCTCTCGCCCTTAAGCACCTCAATCCAGGACGTAACCCGCTTCCTGGGCTTTTCCGCCGTGATCGCCGCAGGAAACGAGACCGGCCTGTCCCATCACTTCGAGGGCATTATCCCCTCCGACGAGCCCTACCAGGATGTGGAAATCCGCGTGGGGGAGGAGGAATCCCGCCGGGGATTCGTGCTGGAACTGTGGGCCACCAACTCGGACACCTACTCCGTGGGTTTCGTCTCCCCCACCGGGGAGGCCATCAGCCGGATTCCCATCATTTCCGGCAATGAGACCCGCATCCCCTTTCTGCTGGAGGATACGGTGATCACCGTCAACTACCAGCTGATCGAGGCCCTCACCGGCCGCCAGCTGATCTTCATGCGGTTTGAAGAACCCACCGTGGGAATTTGGCGCATCCGGGTCTACAACTCCCAGTTTTTCACCGGGAGCTATCACATGTGGCTGCCTGTGGAGGGCTTCATCTCCGACCAGACAGTGTTTCTCAATCCCAGCCCCAACAACACCATCACGCTGCCGGGAAACTCTCCGTCGCCCCTGACCATCGGCGCCTACAACCACCTCAACAACAGCATCTACATCCACTCCAGCCGCGGCTACACCCTCTCCAACGTGATCAAGCCGGACCTGGCGGCTCCCGGCGTGGATGTGTACGGCCCCGCCCTCACCGGCCCTCCGGACACCGTACCCATGACGCGCCGCACCGGCACCTCCGTGGCCGCCGCCCACGCCGCCGGAGCGGTGGCCAACCTGATGAGCTGGGGGTTTGTGGAGGGAAACGACCGCTCCATGAGCGAGGCGGCCATCCGCTCCTACCTGGTCCGGGGAGCAAAACGAAATCCAGCGCTGTCCTACCCCAACCGTGAATATATATTAATACAAACGTTTGATAGGCCCCAGTACAAAACCGGGGCCTTATTCTTTTCGTTCCTGGGCCTTCTTCCACAATCGTTCAAATCCTTTTGGATCCGGCTTTGGCCCTCCTTCCGCCTCTGTTTCCGCTTCTGCCTCCTTGAACGCCTGTAGCAGTTGATCATCGGACATGCCGTATAGGCGCTGCACCAGTTCGTCTATTGGGTGTTTCATGTTTTCTTGTCTCCTCTCTTTGGGGTCTAAAAATAGAACCTTTGGTGATACTAATTTTACCTCTATAATTGGTTTGTGACAATCCCTATGGATTGAAATTCCTTCGCCATCCACTTCCTATAGTCTGAGATACGTCTGGGCCTGTGAGGGCCAAAGGTGAAAAAATGATAAAATACGATAAACTGTGGGAGACCATGGCGCTGAGAGGGATCACTCAGTATATGTTGGTTAAGGACTACCACGTTAGCAAGTCCCTGTTGCATCGATTGAGAAACAATCAGGGCGTGAATATGAATACCATTGATACATTGTGTACTATATTGCATTGTAACATTGAAGATATCGCAACACATTACGATGGCGACGAGGAATAATCCCCGCCGCTATTATAATATAAGGATATCATTTGTTTAAGCGTTTGCTACTGGAAAATTATGCCAGAAACAGGCGTCCAGGATATCCCCGGACGCCTCCCCGTTATTGCAATGCCTCTATCATAATGTTCATGGCCGCCTTGAAGCCATCCACAAACCCGGCCTCTGCTGCTGTGGTGATCGACTCCCCGGCCAGATCCATCAGGTGATCCAGGTCCGGCCGCAGCTCCTCCGGCAGCCTCCCCTCCAGCTTTTCGCAGGACCGGTATAGCTGGTCCCGTGCGTCCCGGAATTCTCCCGGTACTGTCCCGATCCGATCCGCGGGCTGAAGATCGCCGCGGTATAAGTCTAATATGATTCCCATCAATCCCTCCTAATCCCTATGCCACCCAGGCAACTGGGAATACATGCAGATCATCCATAACATCGGTTGCCTCACGCTGGATGGTAGGTGTCACGTAGCTGTACACCTCCATAGTAATATCGTAGTCTGAATGTCCCAATCGTTCTTGTACCACCTTTGGATGTACACCATGCGCCAATAATACGGTTGCGTGTGAATGGCGCAATGAGCGAAAATCTCTTGGCTCGATTCCTGCCTTAAAGCACATTTCTTTTATGGTTTTCGCCAAATTCCATGGTATACGGTAGGGGTATTTCCCTCGTTCAGATGCTGGGAATACATATGGGCTTCCAACCATGCGCGCCCTGCGCTCCATTGCCCGCAAATAATTCTTCAGCACTACGCCGGTGTCTACCCGACGTACCCCCGTTGGGGTTTTGGGACATTTAATTTCCGCTTTGCTTGACGCCGTGCTTATGGCGTCTTGAACCATAATGAACCCAATATCCAGGTCAATGTCTGCCCATTTCAAAGCGAAAATCTCGCCCTTCCGCATACCTGAATAGAATGCAATAACAATAGCATCCGTCACCCACTGCGGACATTCCTGGCTTAGTAATTTGGGAATCTCCCATTCCAGAAAAGGTTTTACTCGCGCTCGGGTGTGCTTAGTAAGCGTGATTCCCGCTATGGGATTATAGTATATGTATCCCTTCTGCTGTGCGTACTGTAGGCTTAACGACATAAGCTTGCAATACAGTTTGACCGACGACTCCACCTTCAGCTCTGCAATGAGCTTGTCCCGGCAGGCTATCACCATTTCCGCGGTCACATCCTGCACGGACTTACCCTCAAAAAATTCGATCACCCGCGGCAATCCACGCCGGTAGTTGTACATCGTGGAGGCCATAACGCGGAGCGCGTGATCATCCGCCCACTCCTCCAGAACCACAGAATACAATAGCTGTGAGTATATCGCGGGGCCATTGTGTACATCCCAATTATATAGTATTTCCTCAAATTCTTCGTAATCCATAGTATCCCCCAATCTCTTTTAGGGTCCTATGGGTATTGTAGGGTCCAGCGCTTCCGTCCATTCTTATTTAAGCACGTCTGGCCGGACTCTGTTTAGCGCCCGCCGTGCGCCCGTCTCACATTAAGACGGTGCCGAGACTTGTTAACCTGCACCACAATACCCAATCCCCTCCGCAGGTCCTGATTCTGCTGCCGCCTGTAAGCGGGGGAGGGGCGGCGGATCACCGCACATACACGTCACCGATTCTCAGCCCACCGATCTTGGTCCGTCCTGCACTCCTCCAGGCTCCGGCGAACGCAAGAGAACAGTTCCCCGTCATCCGCCCGGTGGTCGTACCGCACTATCTTCCGGCGCCAGATGGCACCCTAGTATTCCTCGTACTGTTCGCAGCCACATTTTAATGATCTTGGATTCAACATACTATTGACCTCGCTTTCTCCCGGCATTGCCCGGCCGGGGCGGGGAAGTGATTATTAATCAATCATTTCAATGATTTCTGAAATTTCAAAACCTGTCATTTGAATGACATATTTTACCGGAAAACCGGTGCTTTCCACAGTATATGAAACTCCTCCATTGCGAACAGTGGCCCATTCATCCCCATGGGTGACAGCGGGATCATTCGTTCCGTAGCAATGATGGTAGATATTAGTTATTGTCCCATTTGAGAAAATCTTCTGCGCAAGACGCTTTAACTCATTCTGGCGCAGCCCGTTCTTTTCATACTGGCATGACCGATAATTCATAACTTCCATTTTCTCCTCGCTTTCTCCGGCGGGTCCGCCGCCGGTCAGGTGCTACTCTGTGATGATCCATCCGGCGGCCTTCAGCAGCTTGACCGCCTGATCGGCGCAGTATGCCATCGCGCATTCGTCGCATTTTCCTTCCCTCTCCAAATGATGGATCGCGTTGGAATGGTACACACCCCAGTTGTTTTCGCTGTATACCGCTGACCAAATGGATCCATCATCTGTATCGATCATCATGTCGAAATAATTCCCCATGTGCAAGCGTTCCCAGTTGAGTCCTTTGGTGTATTCTCTCTCAACTGCTTCGTTGATCTGTTTTCTGCTGATCTCTTTCATTCTTACCTTCTTTCTCCGGCGGAACCGCCGCCGGTCGGATCATCTTATAAACCGCAGTCAATAAACGACTGAACCATAACTTTTGCAATTTCTTTGTCAACGCCTTCTGCGACAAGCTCCGCAATCCTCATTTTCTTGATTTCTCTTTCTGCCTTCTCGATCCGGTTGTTGCTTTCTATGATTTCCGCCAGTGTTTCAAGCCCTGTAACCTTTATCATTTTTTGTTTTCCTCCGTTCCTTTGATAACTATATTGTACCCTAATATTAGGGTATTGTCAATGGTTTTTTACCCTAATATTAGATTATTTTTATTGACATATACCACGCATGTGGTAATATAAATATGGAGGTGATTTCATGGTAAAATATAAAATAGATGTCTTTGCTGTAATGAAAGAAAAAGGATTCAATCAAACACGTATTCAACACGAAAATTTATTGCCAAAGCAAACAATAGCTAACATCAAAGCAGGAAAATCTATCACACTTGAAACATTAAATAAGATCTGTTTAATGTGCAGATTGCAACCTGGTGATGTAATTGAAGTAATCCCAACGGATGAGGAAAAAATAAAATATTTTTGAATCCCTATTGACTTTACCCTAATTTTAGGGTATGATAAAGATAGTTAAGAGAGGCAAGGCCTTAACGAATACAAGGAGGAAGGAAATTGAGTGAGGACATGAGCGTATTTAAAAGCTATCTTAGAAGATTATTGCAGGATTTAAAGGACTTGAAAGAAGCACTGAAAAACAAGGAGTACGAAAAAGCCGAGACAATGGTAGACAAACTCATAGACGATACCCAAAAAGGTATCGAGGACAACTAAAAAAGCCCCTCGCACGAGGGACGGGAAACGAACAAGGGAGGGCGGGCTTGCCACCGCTCCCCCATTCACAAATAGTATACCAGAAATGACAGGAGGGCGCAAGATGGATGATCTGATAAAATTTGCACGAGGTATGTATAATACATGCAGAACTGGTTATACGGACCCGTCAACACGGGAGGTATACTGGTTACTCTGTCCACCGCGTATTGAGGTGTACGAGGGTGATATTAAGGGGTGGGGCGAAAACGCCATTGTTTTGTACGCGTTCAAAAAGGGAAACTTATTTTCGGAAAAAGAAATTGACGAAAAAATTAATATTTATGTGCGTCAATATGAAATTAAAATCAAAATTGAGGAGGATGAAATAGAAAAATTCGATGGATTAGACCCTGATTACCTATGCTATCTGATCCGGGATAGAGAAATTTTGGAAATGAGCGAATTATATTCAACTCCTCAAAGAATTATTGAAAATTATCACATTGATCCGCTTGTTTTTTAGATTTGTTTTGCCCGCGGGCTGCATATGCAGCCCGCTATTATTATGCCCTAATCCCCTAATCCCGGATACCGCAGCGCGCCGTCCTTATCCGGCGTAAGCGTTACAGGCTCAGTGATCATACGGCCTTCAGCGTCCATCACGTACCACTTGCCGTCCACAGTGATCTGGCCTACACACATAGCCCCATCGCTGCCCAGGTAATACCAGTGATCCTTATAGAAGTACCATGTGTCGTGCACCATCCGGCCGGAGGCGTCAAACCAGTACCACTTGCCGTCGGTGTCCTGATACCAGGCGTTTCGAACGAAAAATCCGTCCGTCCCCAAATAGTAGCGCCAGCCGTCCTCCTCCTGGTGCCATCCGGGGATATATGCAGGTTGCACCGGATCCGCGTCGTCCAGGATGTACCGGCGGACGCATACAATACCCTTGCGCCATCCGCCAGGGGCCAGGGTATTGTATCGGCTGCGGCAGTACGCCGCCATATCCTTGTACGATGGCCGCCCGCTGCCGTGACCGCATAAGATCACATGGTCACCGTCTATGCTGTGTACCATCTCAACGTGTCCGATCCGTTCGGGACGGCTGGCGTCGTTACCCGCAAATTCTAGCATATCTCCCACCCGCAGCGTCTCAGCGTCCGGGACTCCGCCGGTGATAGCCGCATCCACCATTGTCAGTTTATCGGATTGATAGATTCCGGCGGTGTTCAGATTGCCGAACCCCTCCCCCACCTCGTCGTAGGTTAGGCAGATGGAGCTACTGCAATCACTGTAGTAATACCCATCATCGTACTTCCGGTAGCAATAATCCCTCAACGGCTGGCTGTACAGGTTCCGGCCGATCAGTGTCCCATACTTGGCGGCCACCGCCGCCCGTCTTTCATGTGCTGTCAATATGTACCTCCTTAATCTGTATAAGCTAATTCCTCTAACATGTTTTCTTTCTCGCTTAATCTATCTACGATTCGCTGCTCGCGTTCTGATAGCATGAATACATATGGCGATTGTTTTAGCTTCTCTGTATTCAATTTTGCGCGTTTAATATCCGCCATTTTATGGCTTATAAGTAGTCCGCCTCCATATATTGACTTCTTTATATTTTTCTGTGCGTCAAGGATTCTCACGTATTCCGCTTCATGTACTCCATAATCGATCTCTGCTTTGCACAATTTTTCCAAGTCATTTACGGTTAGCAACTCATTTGGGTATTGATAATGGGGCAGAATAGTATTCTTTCCAGCTCTGCTAGCTTCTTTCAACTCTCCATAAAGTTTAGGGGCTGTTTCTGCCCGACAATCCCCAAAGCTTGTCATGAACGATGTTGCTATTTTGGCTCCGTTTTCGTATGTGATGCTATTTCCGCATATAATGTGATTTCCATTCCTGATCGAAAAGTTTGTGAGATGCGGGGCGAAAAGAAAGAAATCTATTCCTCGTTCCGTGTAATCTCGGCAAATTTTGGAAATAATTGAAAATGGTGGATTATCAATTACTATGCATCCGTCTTGGTAGTCATAGGATTCATAATCTCCACCCGGCCAAAATGGCCGCACAATTTTACGTCCATAAAGTCCATATCGCTCTATCGCATACCGCTTAACTATCTCGTATATTTCCGGTGGCGTGTAGCAATCATCCGTGGTTTTCTTGCTCTTAAATTTTTCGACAAATTCCTCATAAGTTGCTTTTTCTTTTTTCTGTCTACAAGCTGTCATTGTTTTTGATTCTCCAAATTACATGCTGCCCCGAATTAGGGCAGCATATTGTACCGGTGCAACTAGCGCAATATTGTCACGCTCAAAATGTAATTACATTCATCCCGGGGCCATGCTCCGGGTCCTGGTCGCTGTTGTGATGCGGCCGGGGCTTCACCGGCGGCATGACCGGCTTGTCCGCGCTGCCATCATTGGGGTTCGAATCGTGGGCGCGGGAGTCCTCCTGTCCGGTGGCCGGACCGTAGGGGGTGGTGTGGCCGCAGTATGTAGCCGGACCTTTCCCGCCGGGATGGCCGTTGATGTGGTCGTTGAGCTCCTCGGGTGTCATGTTGTTGGTGTTGATCTCGGGCATAGTGTACCTTCCTTTCGTGTGCTTGGTTAATTGGGTTCGCTCCGCTCTGACCCTGCGGCCGGGAGATAGAGGCTCACCTCCTTCAGGCTGCCTTGTCCAGTTCCGGCAGGCCTGCCAGGGACGTCAGAATCGACGCCACGCCGGCCAGCAGCGCCGTTCCGATCACCATGCGCCAGTCCACTGCCGTGATCGTGGCCGCCGCCGGCAGCATGGCTACCGCGGTCTGGGCCATCGTCTTGGCGGCCCGTACTCCGGCCGCTTTGATCCATTTCTTTGATCTCTCACTCATTTTAAAAACCTCCTCTTGAAATTAAATATAAAATACCAGCTGCCACCGCTGTTCCGATGGAGCTGGTAATTGCTGTGAAAAATGTTCTCTTGGTCGCGGTCCATTGCTTACCTGGTTCCTGCTCCATGATTTCAACTTTCTCTTTAAGCTCCGACACATTTTCATTTGTGTGACGGACCTCTCCGATCAGCTCCACCATGGTTTTGGACATCGTGTGAATTTCATTCACCACTGGTTTCAGGTCCTCGATCTGGTGGGTGTTGCTTTTGGACCGCTCCTCAACTTTGGTAAGGCGTTCAATGTATTCCGTTTCAATCACATAGATTTACCTCCTTTTCCTGCTTTTAATATAATCTCAACAGCACAATTCCGGATCCCCCAGTCCCTTCCGCTGTACTGTAGTATCCGGCCCCGCCGGCCCCACCTCCGGTATTGGCTGTGCCATTTCTTTGATAACCGGAGCCGCTTATTCCACTTCCTCCGGTCCCGGCCCCTCCGGCTCCCCCGACTCCTCCGGCATAACCGCGCAGCTGGCTTCCGCCGCCACCGCCACCAGCGTACAGAGTGTTGCTTGAAATTCCCCATGCCCTGGTCGTGGTTCCTTGTCCTTTGGCGGTATACTTAGTATTCATCGGATATCCGTCATTCCCGTCACTTCCTCCTGGGTATCCTTCCAAGTAATCGGCATTATCGGTGTACGGGCCAAACATGCCTCCTCCTGAACCGCCACGGCTGGAATCAGAATTGGATGATCTGCCATGTGTCCCGCCATTGGCCGAACATACCGCAATCCCATTTCTTGTAATGCTTGTTGATCCCCCGCTTGCATTATTTATTCCGCCGGCTCCAATAACCACGTTAAACACTTGTCCGGATGATACTGCAATGGCTTTGATCGTCTGTGTATATCCGCCGCAGCCTCCGTAACTTGCATCGTGGTTATATGTTTTTTCAGCTCCACCTCCGCCGCCAACACAAAATACATCCACCTTGCTGTAACCTGCCGGAATTGTGTATGATCCCCCGGCCGTAAAAGTCTTATTGATCACTGCTGCGGTAGTCACCGTCGCAGTGATCACCGCACCGGTCATTTCTCCCGCGCTGCATGTCACATAGGGATAGATGCTCAGGTAATACTTCGTGCTTAACGCCGGAAGGTCCAGGTAAGCTTGCGACTGCCCTTCCGATGCTGTATTATTTCCAGCGCCCTTATAAATTTGGGTTCCACCCGTCTTACCAGGATTTCCGCTCGTGCTATAGCGGATATACACCCCGCTATAAGGTTTTCCGCTCGCCGCCTTGGGATTCTGCCACTTCGCCAATACACGACGGCCAGAATAGGCGGCTACGCTAAAAGACAGCAGGCTATTGACCGCCATGGTCCCGGTCAGCTTGGTCTTGCAATCGGTAGCATAGAATGTTTCTCCAGCCAAAACATGCGCTGCCTGGGCATTCCCGGTCAACTGCAGAGTACCTGTCGTTGGGTCGTCACTTCCTTGGGTATAGGCCGTCTTTCCTTTGATGATGTCCCCGGGGATGGCCGTCACCTCTTCAAGGTTTACCCCCCCCCCTGTATAATTATCTTTCCCATGATGTTTACCTCCTTTAATATAAGTGTAATAATACAATTCCGGATCCGCCAGTTCCACCACCGCTTGATCTTACGTCATTAGACGCATAATAGTACGCGCAGCCACCTCCAGCTCCGCCGCCGGTATTTGCTGCTGCACTGCTTCCAGGAGCATCCCAATAGTTTGAACCGTTTGCCCCGCCACCAGCGCCCCCCGTACCGGGCCCAGTGCTCGCTCGATTATTTTCTCCTTTTCCGGGTCCACCTCCACCTGAATATAATGTGCCACCGGATTGTCCCCAGGCTCTGGTAGTTCTTCCTTGTCCGGCTCCACTCCAGTTTCCAGACGCCCCATAATGGCTACCAGTATTACTATCGGACCCGCCGTTTTCATATGCGTAGACGGTTCCCCGTTCGTATTTCGCCATAACTCCTCCGCCTGGTGATCCCCCATTACCTCCACGCCCTTCAAAGTTATTTTCCATCGATCCCGCGCTCCAGCTTACCGTTCCAGCTGTTCCCCCCGCTTTCCCTCCATTCGCATATCCAACATTTTTCCCATCAATCGCAATGTAAGACGCACCCCCATTGCCTCCAGGGCCTCCTCCACCTCCAATAATGATATTGGCGTTCTTGGCTTGATAGTTCAATGCATATTGCTGACTAACTGTATATCCGCCTCCGCCCCCAGTACCCGGATTAACATAATGATATTTATCTCCATCCATCTTGGTCCATCCGCCGGAAGCATTTCCTCCCCCTCCCCCGCCTCCAACGCAAAACACATCCATTGTCGCATAGCCTCCTGCAATACTATAATTCCGCGAACTTGTAAATGTCACCCATATGTCTCCACCCGTTGTGGCGGCAGCGTTGAATGCAGTTCCCCATAGATCTCCGGCGCTGCATGTTGCATAGGAACATGCGGTAAAATAGTAAGTCGTATTGAGATTCGGGAGAGTCGCAACGGCCTGGCACCAGCCTCCGGAGGTGGAATTTCCTCCATAACCGGAGTAGAGCCAGGTTCCGCCGCCGGCTCCTGGATATCCTCCGGTGGAATACCATACATGAACCCCACTGAACGGCCTTCCTGTCGCAGCATACGGGTTCTGCCATTTGAGGAGAATCTGCCGTCCACTGTATGCCTGCGCGCTAAAAGACAGGATACTGCCTACCGTCATGGTGCCCGTGCGTTTTGCCTTGGCGTCTGTGTTATAGTATGTTTTACCACTATAGACATATCCGTCTGTCGCATTCCCGGTCAGTTCCAGGGTCCCTGTCTGGGGTTCGTCACTCCCTTGGAGGTATGCACTTTTGCCCTTAATCAGATCTCCCGTTGTGCCGGTTATTTCCTCCAAATTTATACCCCCCCATTAATTATCATCTTACCCATCCGTGCGCCCTCCCTCGACTTCTTCCAATACCTCGGCCTGCTCCGCCACGGTAAGCTTGGTGTAATCCTTCACCGCCTCCACCGGATCCTCCCCATTCTGTTTGCGGATCCGCAGCGCCCGAATAATAATGTTCTTCTGGATGTTACTCAACATCTGCACCACCTCCAATCATTTCCGCCATTGCCAGCGTAAGATCATTACTCTCTGCTTTCAGCTGCGCGTTTTCCGCCTGCAGCGCACTGATCTTGTCCTGCTCCGTCGGGATATACTCTGCCTCCGTCTCTGTCCCGTCCTCTTCCACGCGCCAGAATCGGCCATCGTGGAACCGGTCAACCCCTCCCGGCCGGACCGCATAGCGGTATTCTGCCGCGAACGCCTGATCCCCGTATACCGCCCGGGTAATCCGGTTCGCGTCCTCGTAGTTTTCGAACATTGCAATGTTCTGAACAGCTCCGTCGCCGTCTACCTGTATGTATGCATAGCTTATCTCTGCCATCTTCCATTACCTCCATTAATATAATTTCATTAACACAATCCCAGAGCCACCTTTTGCAGGACTTCCCGGATTACTTCGTGAATCATAATATACATATCCACCGCCGCCACCGCCGCCACCAGTGTTTACCGTACCTGCTACGCCACTCTCTCCTCCGACGTAATTGTATTCGTCGTCTCCGGCATAGTATTTGTAGCCGCCCCGGCCACCCCGACCGCCTCCTCCTGCTCCACCAGCTCCGCCAGCACTATACTTTTCGCTTCCGCTTCCGCTGCCCCCACCTCCTCCGCCTCCTCCGGCATATAAGGTTCCTGCTGCTGATCCCCAAGCACGAGTGGTTGTTCCTTGACCTTTTCCGCCGCCATAATTTGTCGATCCCCCATCTCCCCCGTTTGTACCTCCTGCGCCTCCTACATAGCCGCTTCCAATCATTGCCGCGCCACCACCTGATCCACCATTCAATCCATAGTTACCAAAACTTCCGTTGTGAATAGTAGTTCCGCCTGGGGCATTGCAAAGTATACTCCCGGATCGCGCTATGGAGCTCGTTCCGGCTGTCGTCCCACTGGTTCCGCTTCCAACTGTGATTGCCAATACCTGTCCTGGGGATATTGTAATTCCATTAACCGTTTTTGTATATCCACCGCCTCCTCCTGTAGATCCATTTCCCCCACTATCTCCGCTACCGCCTCCAACTGCAAAGACATCCAATTTGGTATATCCCGCCGGGATTGTGTATGATCCCGACGCTGTAAAGGTTTTATTGATCACCGCTGACGTCTTGACCGTCGCATTGATCACTGATCCATATAATTCACCCATAAAATCACTCCTTAATACAATCTCAATAGTAGAATGCCGGATCCCCCATTTCCTCCTGGGCCTCCGCCTCCACTTTTCCCATCAGCGCCGCCTCCACCGCCTCCTCCAGTATTTGCGCTCGCAGCACTTCCACTTACAGTGCTGTACCCGCCATTTGCGCCTCCTCCAGCTCCTCCATAACCTATGTATGAATAACTCTTTATCGTTCCACCGCCTCCACCTCCTGAATATAGTGTTCCAGTAGTTGCACCCCAGGCGCGTGTCGTGCTCCCTTGCCCTGCCCCGGCGTTATATCCATCCGTGGTATTGATTTTTCCGTTCGATCCATCTGATCCCCCGTCTCCACCATCATGACTCCCATAGCCACTTGCACCGCCACCAGATCCACCAGCACTTCCATGTGCATAATTACTTTTTCCGCCAGTAGCAGAGCATAAAGGCCCAAAACTCGTTGTACCTCCAGCACCTCCGGCTGCCCCGCCTCCTCCTCCTTTGTTTCCGCTTCCTCCAGCACCAATCGTAATTGTGTAGGTGCCTCCTGGAGTAACGTTCGCCCCTTTTACAGTTTTTGTGTATCCGCCACCGCCACCAGATCCCGCATATACTCCGTTGCCAGTGCCTCCACCTCCTCCGCCTCCTACAGCAAATATATCAGCCTTGGTATATCCAAAGGGTACACCATATGATTGTGAGGCGGTGAACGTCTTATTGATTTCTGTTCCTGTCTTACACGTTGCATTTTTAACCGCTCCAATTATTACCCCCCCCCCCCATTGTGACGTAGGGATAACAGCTAAAATAATAGGT
>NZ_CABJCG010000010.1:0-139082 GCF_902364025.1 Enterocloster lavalensis | reverse complement strand
CTAAAATAATAGGTGGTATTCAACGCCGGCATGTCAAGATACGTCTGCGACCAGGCCCCGGCTGCCGTGTTGTTCCCGGCCCCTTTGTAGATCTGTGTCCCTCCGGTGGTCCCGGGGTAACCGCTGGTGGAATATCGGATGATCACGCCGCTGAATGGTTTCCCTGCCGCCTGATTCGGATTCTGCCATTTCGCCAGCACGCGGCGTCCTGAATAGGCGGCTACGCTAAAAGACAGTAGGCTGTTGACCGTCATGGTCCCGGTCAGCTTGGTCTTGCAGTTATTGGTATAGAACGTCTCACCGGCCAGCACATGGGCCGCCTGGGCGTTGCCTGTCATGGTCATCGTCCCCACGCCAGCCTCATCGTTGCTGTCGGCCGTCACAGCTTTCAACCCCGCGGGGATATCGGACAGCCTGGCCGTGCACTCGTCCGATCCGGTCCCACCGGCGCCTCCTCCATTGATAATCATCTTACTCACTCGCGCTCACCCCTTTCAATAGGACCGGGAAGTCCGCCGTGGGTTTCTTGGCCCCGCAATAGAACGTGGCATATCCGTCCTCGGTGTCCCCGTCCGTAATCATCCCGGTAAACTTCTGCCGCTGCTTCAACTCATCCGCCGTGATGTCCTTCGGCGTGTATGGGTGCAGCTCCGGGTTGTCGGTCGCCAGGATCCCGGGCACTGCCACCCGCTGGCTGTATGGAGCGGCCGCAGACCAGCCGGCCGCCGGCAGGTTGACCACAGTTGTGCGCTCCTGACGCACTACCTGCTCTCGCAGATAATTATCATTGTCCAGTAGGGTCTGATACCGCGGGTTGAACGTGTCCGGCGCAGCTCTGTCCTGAGCCGTGATCTGCTCCATGGTATCCGCAAACTGCGGCTTTTCTGTAATCGGAAAATTCGCCATCTCCGCGCCTCCTTAAAATATTTCATCCATATCAAAAATAAACTCCATGTCATCGTCCTTGCCCTTGGGAAGAAACGTCTTGTAGGCAACCAGATCCCCATCCGCGTCAAACAGCCCTTGCTCGGAAATGTTCTGGTTTGCCAGCTCTGTCTTGGAGAGCCGCACCGTATACCGACAGGTTGTCTCCTTCTCGTTGGTGTAGCTGTGGCCGTCAACATCCTTTTTTAGTAGCTCCGTTTTCAGTGCTGTCTCTGCCCCGGTTGTCTCGATTACATTTCCGTCCGCGTCCACGCCTCCGCTGCCGAAAGCCATCTGTGTGATCGCAGGTAATGTCTGATCACCCGAGTGGGCCCTGCACAGCTTCTTGCGTCCGATCTCCGTGATTACTCCTTGTGCCATGTGTTCTTACCTTCCTTTCTATAGGTCGTATTCAAATATTTCCGCATCTAAAAAGCTTGATCCGTCCAGTAGTGCCGACCCGTCCAGATACCATAGATTATTTTCTACCCGCAGATGGCAGTCGATCTCTTTTTCCACCGGCTGTGTCCACGCCAATCTCATTCGGCCTTCGGCCTTCGGCTTCCCAGTTGCAGTGCTGCCGATCCGCAGATCTGTTTTTGTCTCGCGCCTTACGCTCACTGCTGCCCTGCATCCGGATACTCCCATAATTTTTACCGGAACCAGCCATTCGCTTTGCATTTCCGCCCTAAGTGGGTACAGGTCAAGGTTTACCGTTTTGTACCCATTCAATTTGTACGATCCGTCCAGAATCCACGAACCGTCTAACAGCAAAAAGGCACGGTTGTTCCGGGCGAAATAGTCCGATCTTATTTGCAACTGGTTGCTGTATTCTATGTCCTCTAATATTTCGGTTGTAAGAATGAACGCAAAGCTTTCCAAGAATGACCTGGCGTTTTTATACGCATTTAGCTGTTGCTTTATTTCCGTTCCGTATCCCGGTTTTATGGCCCTGTCCTCGTATGCCCTGGCGTATGCCTTAAAGTGATACGGGCTCCCACTGTATTTAAACCATTCCTCGATATATCCTCCGGCAAGAACGGTCTTTAAGAACTCGTCCAAAACCGATGGGGTTCCCGCACGCATATACCAAACCAGCGTTTTCATGATTAGGCGTTCTTTCGTTTTTCGTGGAAGTGACTGCGAATAATATTGCGTGTTGGCTTCCACAGCCATTAGGTCCAGCACCGGTTCGGGAACTTGTTCGATTTCAGCGTATAAGTGCGATGTGCGCGAGAACTGCCAAAATCTCCGCATTGCCTCTCCTATCGCAAAGCTTACGGCCTGGGTTTCCGGAGTTGAGAGATTGTACGGTAGAATGTCCTTGATCTCTCCGGCACGAAAATCAATCATCTCTGATACCCCCGTATGTAATTACCGGTTCCCTTGCTATCGCAATCTGTGAGTCTGTCAATTCTGTATATTCTGGCTTTTTGATATCTGCCGACTGTGCCCCAGCTTTTACCAGTTCATAAACGAGCTGTGATGGGGTTATGTCTCGTCCGATTTTTCGTTGCCATGCAATAAAATTTTCGCAAGCGGTTTTGACTGCCGCCTGTATTGTTTCAACCATGTCTTGATCTGACTTCCGGATATAATACACAAATTCTATGTCGTAGGATACGGATTCCGGTTTTTTCACTACGACGTGATCCGTCAGCGGGCGCCTTTCTCCGCTCTGCATGTACGCCTCCAGCTGCGCCATAAAATCATCTGTTGGCAGCTGTCCGTCAACCATCACGTAGATATCTACCTCTCCCGGCACCTCTGATATCACCTTACTCTCTCCAATGGCCGGGCTGTATGTCTTAACCCAATATTCGTAAGCCAATTTGGGGCCTGCTGTGGAATAGCTGGACGGCGCCAAGTAAATTCTCTCTGCCAATTCATCGTCCGTTTCCCGGTCGGCTCCTCCGGATGTCGGAGCGGTATTTTCTACGCTTAATGTATATGGCAGTGGATCCACCATGGTTCGGATATCTCCAGTCAAAAAACCGTTCCCTATGCTCCCTGGCGTCTGGCATTTTGCCTGAATATCAACATAATCCATTCCGGCCGGAATCTCCCCTCGCTCCGTTGTCTCAAAATAGAGATCTTGCCCTTTAACTCGTGTTCCCGGTGGAATGGTTGCTACCCTGTTGAGTAAGGCCGCTAGCGTAAAGCGCAGCGTTGTCCTGGCCGGCTCGGCTTCGTTCCTTGTTACGCCTTTTAGAGCCGCTAGATTGTCCAAAAATTCTCCGGTGCTATACTTTAGCAACCCCATTTTTCCGGCCCTGTCCTCGTACTGGTATCCCTGATATATGGCTACAGCGCAGGCGTATAGGATCAAGCGGTAAGGGTCTGCCTTCGCAAGCGAAATCTCATTTCCGGTTAATTCCCGATATCGTTTCTCGTAATCGCTAATCATTTTTTCTTTCAGCTCCTCAAAGCTGGTCTCTTCGATAAAACTGATCTCCGGATAGTTTTTTAGCCTCGTTACAGACATTAGTCCTCCCTCCGTGTAAAATATATGTGTGGAACCATGCATCCCTGTGTGTGCTCGAATTTAATATCTTCTATCTCCACTCTGGGTTCATACTGTTCCACCTTGCGCATTGCTTCCAGATAGAATAAGCTTTCCGCGACCTCCGGCACTTCGTCCAGGCATCCCCAATCAATCCCGAAATCCCGGTCTGCCGGCTGGCTTCCTTTCCTTGTCGAGAAAAGCGTCGATAGTGTCCTGCTTAATTCCGCTTCATTCTCCACGTTTTCGATTGTGATTCTATACTGTTTATTTTTCATACCGGCCTCATACATATTCTTGCAACGTCAGCGTGACTGTGGCCTTGAAGATTTCTCCTCCTCGCAAAATCACGTCATAGACTTCTGAGCATTTTGTTATGACCCACTTATTTTTCCCAACCATCCGTTTCCCCAGAACTAGTTCGTGGGCCTCTGATCCCTCGGCCATACGGTCCAGTGTCCGCAGGAGTGATTTTGGCTTCACCCCAAGGCTGGCATCTAGCACGATTTCCATCGATGCAGTCTGTAGCTTTGGTCCTCCGTACTCAACCATCGGTTTCGTTGCGATCCGATCCATCGTGTTCCATTCGGTCGAAATCTCCCGCTTCAGTTTTTTTATGGTTAAGGTGCGACTATCTGATACCCTGAATCGGATATCTCCCAATAGACCAATCAAGATCCTCCCTCCTCCAACTTTTGGATGCGCTCTTTCATGCCAATTATCTCGGACAGCGTGATGGTGCCTGCCGATCCCTCGAATCGTATGTCTGACGCGTGTATGATATAGATCCCCCCCTGCGCCGCTGTGTAGATTTGTTGGTTGATCTGTTTTTGATACTCTGTTCCTTGCGGCGGCGGATCTGCTGTCCCCCAAAAGTTTCCCATCACTACTGCGGTGCTGCTATCATTCGACGCATGCAGCACGAGCACCTGTGCTCCGACATTCGGCCGCGAATACTCTCCGTTTCCCGCGAAAAGATGGAGCGGCGCAGTGGTTTCATCCCGATCCTGATAGTATACCCTGACATATCCATTGGCCTCCAATGACGATATTGTGCCGATCCTGACGCTGTTTCCCATGATTTGGGCCTCCTTTAAGGTATTTTGATCGACTGACCCGGGAAGATCCAGTACCCTCCATTCGATCCGCTCTTGCCGTTCTTTTTCGCTGCACGCTCAATTTCTTCTTTGTTCGCCTCATAGATTGCTGTGCATTTTGTAGGGTCTCCGTAATATTGTTGTGCCAGGTTCCATAGGGTGTCCCCCTTTTTTATGATATAGGTTTCTCCATGCCGTTCGTTCTTTGCGGTCTCCGCGTTCTGTTCCGTGTTTGTCTGAATTCCCGATTCCGGGATGCGGCTGAGGCTTACCTGCATGTTGTATCCGTTTTTCTTTATCTGGTGCGATACCTTTTGGATGAAATATTTCCCATCCATTTTCCCGAATCCAGAAATCTCAACGTTTTCCGTTGCAACAAGTGATAGCTTTGGCGGCAGTTGAATCTGCATGGTTGTCTCTTTGCGATTGGCTTTTAAGATTGCTCCCTCTCCGATCCGCCTGGCGTCTGCCTCGCAGTCTGCCTTCTGCGTGGTCTTATATAGTCGTTCTTCAGACCCTATTACAACGCTCACGGACTTCTTTGTGCCCGGATCCGTGTAGCTAACCTTGGCCCCCGTATATGTGCCCTGCATGGTGCTCCTGTAGCCCCAGTTTGAGACCATGGATGGCGTCAATGTCATGATTGCGGGCTTGCTGTAGTATTGCCTGTAGTCCCATATTACAAGTCTGTTTGCGTATACCTTTAGCCCGAGTCCGTATTTTTCGCACAGGGCTTTTAGGAATTCACTGTCCGTCTGTTCGTTCTGCTCTGTTTTGGCGACCGGTATTTCATCTGCATCGTAGACGATTTCTAGGTCATACTTTCCGGCCAGTTCCGCGGCGATCACTTGGATTGTAGCGGCCTCCCAGGTCCGCGAATTTCCCGATTCTTTGAAGTTCGTATTGACCGGTGCTGACACGCCATTGATACTCCCTGTCAACGGTGGTGCCGAAAATGAAAAGTCATCTACCACAAAGGATCCGCAGTTAAATGTCATTTTCTCGTTTTCGTAATTCCAATTTTCGAGTATGATCGCTGGCATGATGACGTCCCCTTTTTGCGGGATCCATGCCCCCGCCCATTTCAAGTCCCGATCAATCACTGACAGTGTGATCTTGTCCGACTCATCGACGGCGTCGGTGTACGAAAACTGTTCGATGTATGGGGATAGATCCTTCCATGCTTCTACTCCGTTGTAGATAATGCTCAGTGATTTTTTTCGCGTGACACTCATGCTTTTTCCTTTCTCCACGATGGAAGATCCGATCCGGTGTTTTCCGGTAATGCTGGTGTATAGACCCTCACTCCCGCAGGGAAGGTAAAGTAGTCGAGTAGGGAAAAATTATGTTGCATCAAATAGTCTAGGTGTTTCTCTGATCCATATACTCGTTTTGCGATCATATCCCAGGTATCCCCCTGTATCGTTGTATATGTTTCCGCCATCGTGCCTCCTAAAATGATACCCGCATTTTCTCGCGGCTATATCGCTCCATATATTCGACGAACTGTTCGTATCCTACCTGCAATCCATCCATGATCTGTTCTTTCTCTCCTGAACCGCCCTGCACTTGTATGGTCGGGCTGAACACCGGCGCAAAAGATGATTGACTATTGCTTTCGATTGCGCCTTCGGCCGCCACCAGGTCACTGTACATGCTCCCATAATTGTTTTCTTGATATGCTCCCAGAAGTCTCCCGGCCTCCTGCCATAGCGCATAGGACCGACTACTCCCATCAATCGGGATCGCCATTTCAGGGGAGTTTTCAGCAAAATAGGAAAGTGTAGGCCTAGTGATCAGACCTCCCTTTGCATGGCTTTCTGGTTGTTTCCCGACTACTTTTGCGCTTGGATTGTTTGCGGATGATTGCCGTGTTGCAACATTTGCGACATTCATGTTAAAATCTACGTTTCCGTATACCTTCATGTTGTCGAACCGGTTTTTCAATATTTCTTCCACTTCGTCTGCAAGATCATTGATCGCAAATTCAACGACTTTATCATTGTTGTCGATAAAGATCGCGACTTGCTTTGGAATCTCGGCCCCGCCCTCGCGCGCCTCATCAATCGCCTTTTTGTATTCCGGATTGTCTGTTATCGATATGGCAATCAGTTGCCATATTGCCTCTTGGTTTCCGGAAATCGCTCCAATTAATGAGGCATCCGCCAATCCGTCGATTACTGATTTCGGAACCTCTCTCCCGGCAGCCAGAGCCTCTTGGGCGGCCGTTTGCAGCTGTTCAAAATCCGGCTCCATATTTTCCCACAGCTCGGCCATCCCATCTCTTGTTGCCTTGTCAATCTGGTCAATCCCAATGGCTTTAACAACATCATCTGCGTTCCAAGCGATTGTGTCGTTATATCCATCTGCCAGCAATTCAATCGCATTTTGAGTAACCTCATCTATCCCCGCCCTGATATCTGGCGTTGCATTTTTGAGCGCGTCTTGGTAGGCCCCAGTGATTGACTCTGCCGACCATTCGACTCCGCGAGCGGTGATATCCATATCTTGTAATGTATACTGATTCCATATGAGGTTATGCTTGTCATCCCTCGCGTCCTTTGTTATCTCTCCCCGGCTGTACTGTAATTCAGCATCTGCAAGAAGTTTGTCCGTGAACTGGTCTAAGTTACTTCTTTGTTCCGCTAAGGTGTTGTGCACCTCTGTCTGAAGGTTTTTGAACGTCTCGGGCGACAGCGACTTTCCCCCGGCTTGCCGTCCAAGACGTTCTAGTTTGGCATTGAATTCCGCTTGCGATACCTGCTGTGTAATTTTTGCCAGCTCTGTTTGTAAGCCGTTAATTACTTTTGCCTCGTCAACGTCTATGATCCCATCTTCCATTGCCGTACTGTACGCTTCTCCCAAGCGTTTCCCCAGCTCCTTCACTTCTTCATTGATCGAGGTATATGTCCGGTCGAATCCTGCGATCAACTCATCACCGGTTTTGCTGTCTCCGAACAGCGCCTGTACGCTGACTGTTGCGGTATACTGTTCCTGCTCTACGATGTTTACGGCTCCCTGGACCATTTGGTCAATGGCCGAGGCGTAATCCTGCTTATCGGCCTCGCTCAATTCCAAGCCCATGCCAATTTTCCAATTTAGGCGATTTATATCCTTTTCTGCCTGTTTGAAACTCTTTGACAGACCTTCGACTTTTCCCAGTTCTTCAATCGCAAGCGCAGCTTTTCCCATGTTTCCATTGTCGATGATCATCCGCGCCGTCTCATCCAGTTCTTCCAAGGATAAGCTTATGTCTCCAAACCGTCTCGCCATATCCTCGCGCTTTAGGCGTTTGTTGTTTTCTTTTACCGCTGTGGAAATTCCCGCTATGGATCCGACCACTGCTCCGGCCGCAGCAACCGGCCATGCTGTAATCATTGCCGATAAAGATGTTAGCAGCCCGAGTCCGGCTTTTACTCCCTGTGCCAGTTTGAATGTTCCGAGAGCCGCCCCGATCCCTACGATTGTTCCTTTGACCACATCCGGATGTTCCAAACACCATTCTCCAAAAACAAGTACCGGTTCAAAACCTGTTTTGAAATCTGTGCCAAACTGTTTTAGTTCCCTTCGGATCGTTGGAAACTCTTCCTTAAAGTCGTCGGTGAACCCCGTCACCCATGTGGTGGCGTTCTGCGTCAGTTCCCGCAATGCTCCCGAAAAACCGCCGTATATTTCAATTCCGGCTCCTTGCGCTGCGCTTCCGAGCAGTGTCAGGTCTCCGGCCAGATTGTTCAGGCGCACGTTTGCCATTTCTTCCGCTGCCCCTGTGCTGTTGTCAATCGATTTTGCCAGATCCTCAAAGTCTTTGTCGGATGCTGTTACCATTGCCAGCAGCCCGGACATGCCTTCTTTTCCTGCGATTCCGGCCGCATATTCTGCTTTTTGTGCCTCGGTTAGTCCAGAGAAGCTTTCGCGCATTTCTTGCATCTGCTGCCTAAATGGCTTCATTTCTCCGGTGCTGTCTGTTAATGAGATTCCGAGGTCCTCCATGTAGCCCCGCATTTGCTTTGTCGGTTTTGCTAGGTTGGTGAGCATGGTCCTCATTGCGGTTCCGGCTTTTTCACCCTTGATACCCGCATTCGCCATTAATCCTGTAGCGATCGCGACATCCTCGATCGTATATCCGTATGCTCCAGCGACCGGCGCAACATACTGGAATGTCGCTCCCATCATTGATACATTGGTGTTGGAACTTGACGATGCCTGCGCCAATACGTCCGCAAACCTGGCAGCTTCGTCGGCAGACATTCCAAACGCTGTCATGGCGTCCGTTACAATATCTGATACGATCCCAAGCTCCTCACCTGATGCTGCCGCAAGGTACATGATGCCCGGTAGGCCTCCGATCATCTTGTCCGTATCCCATCCGGCCATAGCCATATATTCAAGGGCTTTTCCCGATTCTTCTGCCGAAAATTTTGTCGTTTCTCCCATTTCCTTGGCAAGCTCGGTTAACCGACGCATATCCGAGCTCGAAGCCTGGGATATCGCTTGTACTGTGCTCATTTGAGCCTCAAACCCCATTCCTACAGCGGTTGAGGCTCCCAATATGCCCGCTATACTGGCTCCAGCAATTTTCGCGCCGTCAATGATTGTCCCGAAAACATGATCCGATACATTCGCCAGTGAATCGATTCCCTTTATACTCATCCCACCAAAAGAATCGCTGATGGACTGTTTTGCCATTCCTGCCTTGCGTTCCAGGCTGTCAATCTCTTTTCTTGCTTTTATAATTGAGGATGAAAGCGACTGGTCCGTGCCTCCGGCGATCAAAATTTCAAGCTCGTATTGTCCCTTTTTTCCAGCCACTATTTCCTCCTCCTCTTGATCTCTTGGCTTTCCCGTTTCGCTGCCTCGACGGAATCCTTAATAAGCCGCGCCGCTTGATATATGGGTAGCTGCATAAAAAACTGCGGACCAGATTTTGTATATCTGCCCGCAGCAATAAATACTTTATTGAGTTCCCTTATATCTTCTACGCAACTTATACCGACAGGAAGAAAAAACGGTATATTCTTCCTTTCAACGTAACGGAATCCCTGGCGCTGATCTTATTGATCGCTTCGAGTGGGTATCCCGTAACTCTCGATGCTATCACTTGCGCAAATAGCAGAGTGCTTTCCTGCATGATCGTGCCTGTCCCTCCCATATTGTTGTACAGGTCATACACTACATTGAGTTCCCCTCCGTTCATGTTCCGCAGTTTGGTCAGGTCCAACGTTGTAATTGGCTGCCCCTGATACTCCGTTGGGTCCTTCAATTCGAAAATCAGCCAATCGTTCTTATTCTTGTCTTTCGCTCCCGTTTCTTTTTTCTCGTCCATTTGTTCTCCTTAACACATGTCCCGCACTTCGCGCAGGACGTCCTTTCCGTTTACGATATAGACTCCGTTTAGGCGGTCAATCTCAATCATCGTTTTACCACCGAGGGTAATTTTATAGTAGCTGAGTCCGAGTGTAATGCTTGATCCCATTTTGGCCCCCGCTTTCAATGTTCCGGGAGAAAACTTTTTTGTGGTTCCTCGAACCGCGATGCTGATATCCTGGTACACGATTGCTCCTGTTCCGGAATCTGCTCCCTGTAATGCTCCGTTCAGTGTAAGATCGGCCGTTTCCGTCGGGTCCATAATAGAAAATACATCTTCGCACAATGATAGAAACTGAATTTCAATTTCCATCTCTTCAATGAGCCCAATGACCGGAACATCCATGTTTCCACCTGTTCCCGCCCCCTCCATAGTGTCCGTTAAGTTTGTGATCTCAGGCAGTGTCACCTCTCCAGCGACGCCGACCAACTGGCGTCCATGTTTATACACATTGTACCTGTTTACCAGATGTGTTTTGAACATTTTATCCCTCCTCTGCCATGACGCTTTCCAGCGTCGCAATGTCAAATTCCATCAGTGCATTGATATATTCCACCGGCGTATATGGGGCGAAATATATCCTAAGTTTCATGTGCCCATTCAGCACATCGTCTGTGGTGTTTTCCTCTGTCCGGTACTCTGCATACAGGCCTGCGCACATTCCTGCGGCCACCAGGCTGTTTCCCCAGATATTGAAGTTGTTCACAATATCGTCCACTGTCCGGCGGTTCATATTGCTGTCTAAGCGCTTGCGGTACTCAACAACAAAATAGTTTGCCACATAGTCAAACATCCTTCTGCATCCGATCCACCTGTCCTTGGGATCTGTGTTTTCCGGATAGCAGCCTGTGTTGTTTCCGTACGACTTCCACGCGAGATCGCAGAATGCAGTTACGATACCGTCTCCGTTCAGGATTCCTGCCTGAACCTGGTCTAACAATATCTCCGTTCCATCCGCTCTCACTGCCCCATCTACATTCAATTCCTTGTTGGACGGATAGAGGTATGGAACGTCGTTGTTTGCGGCAGTGTTGTAGCTCATCATGGCTCCGTATACTGCGGAGTAGCAGAACTCCTTCCCTCCTGATGTCACGCGTGGCCAGAGTACGATGGAGTGGGCCTCATCGTACCCCATTTCACGTTTGACCTTTGCGCAGTCCGTATGCTTCTTCGCCTGCTCCGTGTCTAAGTCCAGCAGGCACATGGCCCGGAATGCCCCGTTGATATCCTCGCATTTTCCCTGTAGGGCCGCTCCGATATTGGGCTTTTCGCTCCATCCTGGTGCCAACAATATGCCGGGCGCCACTCCGTATTTCGGGTATACCTGCCGCAGCACTTCCATTCCGGTTTCTGTTCCGGTTTCGGCATTGTAGGCGCCAATCATATCCGCTTCCGTCACCATTTCCGGATCCAGCATTTTCCCTGAAACAGTCAGTTCCGCCGACTGGTAGGCGAGCCCTGTGCTCAACAGCGCAATCGACAGATATCCGAATTCATCGAATCTTGTGATGTAGTCTGTCCCCTTTGTCAGTGGGACGTTTTCTCCGGCTGCGCTTGACTCTCCGGCCGTTGCCAATCCGGCCCCAGAGTTTCCCGTCTGTCCGAGCACCGTGATGGTGTCGGCCAGAATCCCTGCCGATTCGATTGTTACCTGATGGTTGTTCACCTCGTACGCCTTTTCGGTCAAGTCTTTTACGTGATTCTGCGGATCGAGTACATTGATGAAGATCACCGGCTCGATCTGGAAAAGCTTGAAGCTCGCGTACATGCTCTGGCACAGCGTGTAATTTTCCCAGTCATCGCTATATCCCAGGGCTTTTTCTGCTTCCTCAAAAGTCGAAACCTTTATCGGCCGGTTCGCTGCTGCGGCCGGGTTCTGCGCCAGGTTTACCGGCGCCGTTCCGAAAACCACCTGCACCCCGTGCCGTGTGGCCGTCGGGCTCGGGAAGGACGTTGCCTTCTCGATGATCTCAATACCATGTTTATATGCCATCTTAGTTCCCTCCTTCTTCTGCTGTCCGGTAGAGCGTTCTGATGGCGCTTCCCGGATCCCTTAGTTCCTTTTTTGTCTGTGCCAGCCGATCTGCTGGGACGAACAGACCTTGCAAATACGGCCGGTTCGTGATTGCCTCCTGTACCTTCGGCGGATACCCGCCGCGAAATGCCGTACCGCTCTGCACGACATGTTCGATTGATGGTCCGATGTATACCATTGTCTTTTCGGTTCTCACCACAATCCCTCCATTTCGATTTCCGGAAGATACCAAACCATCTCGATTCCGCCAAAAAATTGCGGGTATGAATCATCTTCCTGGTATTGCATTGCCATTTTGCCATCGCAAAAGAACCGACCTAATACCCGATCTTTTTGAAATCGCATTATTACTCGTTCCATGATCGATGTTAGGGTGTAGTAGCCTCTTTGCTTTTCATCTTCGTCGTATATTGCAAACATGATCATTATGCTAGCTGCGTTTCCGTTCTCGCCGTGATAGGTTATGTTATCTACTCGTACGACAAAATACGGGAAAAGATCTTCTCCGTCTTCCTCCGGTTCGTCCGAATATGCTGTAAATATCGGAATCGCCTGTTTGTAACCTTTCAGTCTTTTTAATTCCCCGTCTTTTCCACTCATGCTCATATCGGATGTAATACGTATGATCTCGTCAATGATCTGCTGTTGGAGTTCGCTTATTGTCACGTTATCCCTCCATTGCTTTTGATATAAAATTTCGTAAGTTCTTCTTCAGGTCTTGCTCAATATGTGGCTGCACAACTCCGATAACTCGTTTGGAACTCCCGAGCATGATTGGCACAGACGGACTAAGTAGCGTTTTTGTCGGAAGGCGTTTGCGCCCAGCCCTTTGTGCTACTGCTTTGTGTCCGTTTGAAAATCGTACAAGAAACGCTTTTATCCCTCCTTTTTGGAGAGGTTTTAGACTTCCAGACTTCAGCACTTTTCCTCGAACAATTTTCGGCCGGTTATTTCCAGTTCTTACTGTGGCCGGAGAGACCTTGAAGTTTACAATGTCATTTGGGGATCCGCTGGAAACAATTCTGGCTGTTAAAGTTGCCGTTGTGGCACTCTTGATTTTCATTTCTTTCCGAAAACTCACTTTTTTTATTACATAGTTTTTCTGTGCCTCAGCCGCCAACCGATCTCTGGCCTGTTTTGCCGTCATGTTTAATGCCTTTTTCATTGCCTCGTTTTGGGTCCCTTTGTTCTCCAGCTTTCGAAAAATGGCGTTGACACGATCCATGTCAACGCCAATTAAAATCAATGAGCTCATGACCTCTGCGCCTCCAGACTGATCGAATAGATTCCGTCTTCGTTGATTGCGTCTGAGATGATATACTGTTTTCCGTCCAGTTCCAGCCTACGTCCTACCGCTGGTAGTGGCCCGTAATCCTGCGCCAGAACATAGAATAGGACTGTTTCTTTGAACACCCCCTGCCTGTAGCTCATTAGGTCGCCTTGCGCGGTTCTGCGTTTTTCTCGTTCCACCATCTCATTGTTGTCTATGCTGATCACCATGCGTTTGTTTCCGACCATATGCTCCTCCCCGAACTCGTTCGGGTTCAGGAATACGCGCGCATTGTCTTTCCGGAGGATGTCTTTGAACGCGCTCATCACGATCCGATGACGCCGCGCGCCCGCAATTTCGCCAGGATATCATTAATTTTGGCCACAATCGCCTCGGCTCCGGCGTCTGCTGCAAGGTCTGCGACCGCAACGGCTTTTCCTGTAAGCCCCTCCCCCGGATCGCCTTTATCTCCTTTTGGTCCCGGCTTTGCGGCCTGTCCGGCAGCCTGTTCCAGATCGTTCAGTTTCTCTGCGGTGATAAGCTCTCCATTCACCCATATATGTGGTGTGTATGCCATTTTAAGCCCTCCTTACGCCTGCAATTTGACTTTCACGTATGCGTCTCCTTCTGCCGCGTCCTCCACGGCGTACCCGATTTTCGGTAATCCTCCCTCTGCGGGGGCCGGGCTGGTTCCGGTTATCCCTTCGTCCGAAACATACGCGTCCTTTCCTGCCTTGATCGCTTCTCCCGACTTCTTTGCGATCTTGTAGACACCATCCATCACAATGCTGCCCAATTCTCCAACTGGAATCGGCGTCCCTGCGATTCCCGCCCTGTCTCCTAATACCACCACATCACCCGCTTCAATCGCGGCGTCTCCGTTGTTTTTATAGTCCAGGTTTCCACCCGGCTGAATATATGTTGCTTTCATGCAAATTCCTCCTATTCAATCACTTCTCCGGGGTTCTTGTTAATCCCACGGAAGTCCCTGACTGCAATGCCCCAGTCGGTGTAAATGTTCCACGTAAATCCAAGGGTTCCCGGTGTCTCCATCCTTCTCACAATCGGGGTTTCCTGGCCGTTCAGGTAATCTACCTGAATTGATTTTGCGCTCATCGGGTCCGCTACCATGAACCACGGTGCCGCCTTGCCTGCTGCCATGGCATTGAGCACCGGCGTCTGGACAATGTTGATTGGATAATTGTACAGCGGATTGATGTCGTTGTTGTTCGACCCCGTCACCTGTGTGGAATGCAGGATTACGGCCAGATCGAATTCATACCCCACCGGCACAATGATCCATTTCGGAATTATATAGATTGCTTCTCCGAACTGATCTTTCTGCCTCTGCATCTTGAGGATCATTTTCTGGATCGTCTGCTGGGACGGTTTTGCGCCCGTCGGCAATACATTGGCGTGCGCGTCGTCAAATAACGGCTTCCCATCAAAAATCTTTTTGTTATTGAAGATCAAGGAGTACACCTGCTTGTCAAGCGTCATTTTGGCCTTGGTTGCATACGCTCCCGGAATCTTCGTCAGGAATCCAATGTCATCGTTAATGAACGCCTGTCGGGTCATGCTGAACTGTTTCCCGTAGGTTTTCAGCCGTCTGCTCGGGAGCAGTTCTGTTCTGGGTACATCTGCCTTGATCTCTCCGTTTTCCGGAACTTCTTCAAAGTCTCCCAGTCCTCCCATTACATACTCGTGATCTGGCGTCTCCTTAAAATCGCTAAGGCTTCCCTTTGTAGTCCATGCCTGAAAAGTGGTGGGCACCTGGTTGTACAACTGCACGATGCTCTTGCGAATGGTGTTGTCCAGGATTGATGGAAATGCGGCCGTCGGGTTATAAAACTGGCGGCAGAGATTGCTGTACAGTTCGGACGAGTCCATTCTGAGGTAGTGCATGGCGTCCTCTCCCTCTCTGGAATAGCATTCGATTGCCAGGTCCCGCAGGCTCATCCCCCGAATCTGATTGGCTCCCTCTGCCGGCGACTGAACTGCGATTCCTGCTCTTAACAGCATTCCATCTGAAGCGCGGCTGCGAAACTTGTCCCCCTCATCCGCGGTTACGCGCGCATTGACTGGCGCACCGGTCTGCTGTAATCTTCCCAATACTGCTTCCCTTACCTGGTCCATTGTGGAACCGTTATTGATGTACTCCTCCGGCGAAATCCCGAAGCTGCGGCACAGGCTTGTAATGTCTGCCGCTCTTTTGCGTTCGGCCGCGATTGCGCGCTGGGCCGCCTGCTGCGGGTCCTGGACCTGCTGCCGCTCTGTCACGGTCGTTTGCGCCGTTCTCTGCCCCTGCGCCCCCTCTTGTCCTTCTGCCCCATCCGGCAGCTCCTCAAACTGGCGCTGAAGATCGTCGAACTCTGCCCGCTCTGCTGCTGTCAGTTCCCTGTTTTCTCGTTTTGCGGCATCGACAATTTCCTGCTGTCGCTTTAAAATCTCCTGTCTTGTCACGTTTGTTACCTCCTATATTTGTTATAATTTATCTGAAGCTGCCGGGTGTAGCAGTCTGTACCTCTGCTATGCGTTGCACCGGTGCAACTTTCCATTTCTCTCCCGACTCCCACGGTAGGGTCTGCCGGAACCGATACGATTGATATTTCAAGTGGAGTCCACCTTTTCGCAATTTCGCACGGGCCCGTGAAGCGTCCGTCTGCGGATTTTTTTCCCGCTGCCACTTCTTCCCAGGAATCCACCGTATATCCCACCGATACTCCTTTTAATGTCCCGCTTTTGACCTTCTTGTAGATTGTGTCTGACTCCTGATCCTCATCAAATTGGATTTTCGCGCAGCCTCTCCCGCCTTCCTGCCATGCTTTGATCACTTTCGCGATTACGATGTCGCGCTTGTGGTTGAACAGCACGCAGCCGATCTGGTTGAGCCGCGCCAAATCAATGCAGCCTTCTGTGTGATCAAGGACCTCTACCCCCCACCACCGTCCGTATGGTTCCTCGGACGAAAAGGAAAGTTCAACTGTTCTCTCCTCTCCCTCCACTTCCCGGATCGCGGCGGAGAAAATGGCTCTGCTAAGATTTCCCCGCATTTCCGTTTGTTTCTTTCGCGCCTGCTCCCGCAGCAGGCTGCTTGTCGGCTTTTCCAAATATGATCCCTCCCATGTCGATTCCTTTGCTATCGCCGTACGCCAATATCTCGGCCATCTCGTCGATCTGTTCTTTCCAATCTCGTCCGTTCTCCGCCGCAAGGCTGGCCCATGTTTTCTGCCCGGTATTTAGGGCTATTTTGTTTGCATTAGCCTCCTTTAATGGATCGATCCAGCGTTTGGGCGCCTGGATCCATTTGTGCGCCAAATATCCGTCTTTTTTGTCCCAGAAATCCGGTACGGCTATTTTCCCGCTGAGCACGAGGGATATGACAAAGGTTTCGTAGATTTCGTCCATTACCTCCATCAACTGTTCCTTGTCCTCCTCATATGTCAGATCATCCTCGATCATCCCCTGCCTCGCGGAACTGTAATTACTTTCCGACATGTCGCGGCTGACTGTCTCATAGCTTAGTCCCTGTCCCGCACCAACCAGTCGTATCTCCTGTTTTGTATATGCCGTGGCATCGGTTGCCTGCCCGCTTGGGTTCACTACCTGTGCCTCGTCCCCCTGATTCAGATATTGAATCATGCCCGGGGTCAGTGTCTTTCCCTGATATCGCTCGTTCGATTCGCCCTGCACTCCGGCCGTTATTCCTCTTCCCGGACTCTTTCCGGCCTCTGGCAATTTTCGGGTAATGAATACTGCCAAGCACGATAATATCCTTTCTTTGACAGAAACCGCCCGCATGAATTCATTCGCGTCTCTGATTCTGGTGATTGTAGGCGTCATGTCTGATATTTCCCGAATTTGTGACGGCCGATTTTTTGTAAAGAAAAATATAACCTCTTTTTCCTCGATAAAAGTCGGGTCCGTGATGTCCATTCCATCGATGCTGTACTGCTTGATCCAATATCCGACCGGCCGGTTGTATGGATTATACTCAATGCCTCCGACCACCCGGTTTCCTTTTTTATGCGGGCACATTGAATTGGCGTCCAGCTCATCAACCTCGATAGCCTGGAGTTTGAACGGAACCAGCCCGCCGGCGGTGTAGCGCTTCAGAAAAATAATTCCACCATCAATCTTCTTGCGCCTGACCGCCATGCGCATCATGGCGTTAAAGCTCTGTGTCCCCGTTACGTCGCAGTTTTTCTTTTTACACCAAATTTCCCACAGCTCCTCGATCCTGGTGTCCAGCTTTTCGTCTCCGCTGCCTGCTCTCAGGCGGTATCCCCTCCCGAAAACATTGCGCTTATAGGCTCCGATCACCGCGCCCATGATGTCGGAATTGCGCTCCAGGTCCCTGGCTCTTGCCCTGACTACATCCCGGCCATAGCGGTCCGTCATTTCCGCTGATTCGTTAATTACTCGCCAATTTGAATTGACGCGGTCGAATCCGGCCGCGTCATAATTGCGTTCCTGTTCCAATGCCCGGCGGTATGCCTTCCGCTCATAAGCCGTTTCCGGCGAAATCCATTCGATTGCACGGTCTAACCAGTTCATCCGCTACCTCCCATCAAATACCGCAACAACCGTGTCTTGAAACAGTGTGCTCGGCTCACTGTTTGCAATCTGTGCCTGGAGCTTAGCTTGCATATCATACAGCAGTCCCAGGTCCGCCCTTGTGAGTCTTTTCGTTCCAAGCTGATACGACTGTCCGCCTATCAATATGTTGTAGATGGCGTCGTTGACTGTCTTTAGCTGTTGCTGCGGGTCTGAAAATACCGGCGTGTTGTCCATGTTATCCTCCTATCCATTCAGGCTCCGCCTGAACCCAATTCTCATTCTGTGCTTGTTCCTCCTGTTGTGGCTTTTCGCTACGGCCGGTCTGCTCTGGCTCTAGGTGCAGGCTACGCACGCCCAGAATGTCCGCCGCCGCCATCGCATATACTTCTGCATCGAGGTAGTGGTTGTCCCCATGTGATTTCTTCTGTTGCCATTCCTGGACCACCTTCCCGTTGCCTTTCCGGATGCTAATCTTGTGCTCTGCCGTTACCTGCTGCGCGTAGTCTTCATCGCAATCCCGGCTGACCATCCAGCTTCCCGTATTTGGCCCATTGGCCCTCTGCATCCGCGCTGCGATATTGTCCTTATATTTCCCGCCATCGATCATGACCAGCTTAATTCCGTCCACCCTACTCCCCGGCTTGTTGATCTGGCTGATATGATAATGATTGTGCATAGGATTGCTTGCTCCCTTGCACGGCATGGCCCAGTCCGCATTTGTGATACAGAAATCGTAGGTATTGTCTGGCTGGAATCCGGAATCAATTAGCGCCAGGTTCACGATCATCTTGGCGCCGTCCTCCCGCTCCCACTCCAGGTTCATGATTCGTTCAATGTCCGCAAATGACAGCACTTGTCCATGCGTTATGTTTTGGCTGGTTACATGGTTCCCCCATGCTCTGACGGTGTAGTATAAGCTCCCTTCCTGGATGTCCACTCCTCCGGTGAGCAGCTTCCCCCAGGCCGGTACAATCATTTCCGGCATATCGGTCTTACGTTCCATCACCAGTTCGGCGGAGGTTTTAAGTTTTGTGTCCTCCCACGGTTCCGCCAGCCAGGAGTTTATGAAGTTCTGCAGGAGCTCCGGATCCTTTTTGTCCTTGATAAATTCCTCTGCGATGTCTGCCCAAGTCAAAAAGAAGCTGTATAGAGAGTTAATCCAGAACCCAACTGTTTTCGGCCTTCCAATCCCCCGTTTCTTTACGGCTCTCCATTCTCCGAGCCGCAGCATTTTGGGTTTGTCCTTGTCTTGTATCACGCAGCCGCATTCCTGGCATATATATTTCGCTGTCATTGCCCGATCGCGCGGACTTAGTTTTTTTTCTTCGTCCTCCACATACTTGATCTGCTTCCATTGTAGCTCGATCATTTCGCCGCAGTGGGGGCACGGCACAAAATAGTGTCTCACCTCGTCTGCATTATCGTGTAGTTGCCATATGTAATTTGTTGACACGGTTGGGGTTGAGCATGCGTATACCTTGCTTTGCGCCTTATATGTTTTGATTCGTTCCATGGCAAGGTTATATGGCGACGCCTCTTTTTGTGAGGCTCCGGCCATCTTGTCGATCTCGTCGAAAAACAGATACTTGATCGCCTTTGATGCCAGCTTTGACGGAGACCCGGCTCCCCGCAGGTACAGCGCCATGGTCCTGAACTTCAGCCGCAGCTCCTTCGAAGAATTCTCCAAGAATCCACGCTTAATCCTTGGCGATAGCCGGAATGCCGGCTTCAACCTGTCGTTGGATACGTCTTTTGCCAAATCGTCGGACGGGTATACAATCATGGTGGGAGCCGGCGTCTTGTCGATAATATACATCAGCATATTGATCATGACCTCCGTCCCCCCCAACTGTGATCCCTTGCACAGATATACCTCGCGTATATAGTCGTCGTTCATGGTATCCATGATTCCCACCAGATACGGCGTCACATCGTTGGACCATTTTCCGCTGATATTGCTCGACTCGTCTAACACCCGGTACTTTTCTGCCCACTGGCTGACGGTCAATTCCTCTGGTTTTGCAAGGGTCCTTCGGATTACTCGGCGAAACAGATTCTTGGTTTTTTTTCGTGATCTGTTTTTGTACCCCATGGTTATCCCTCTTCTTCGTCCTCCTCGTCAATATCCTCCTCTGGCTCGTCCTCCTCGCTCTCGCTATGGATCGTTCCGTCTATTTCATCCGGATCGTAATCAGCGAGCTCTTCAAGGGTATTTTCCAGCTCCTTTTTGATAATGCGGATCATCTCGTTCAGATCTGTTTCTCCGCTTAGTTGCATCGCGAGTTTTGGTGGAAGTGAGAGGAGTCTGTTGCGAAACGCTGCCAACATGTTGCCCAAAAATGCCTCCACATGTGCTGCCTCATGGAGCTCTCGCCTCAGTGTTCTGAGCTTCAATACCGATATCTGTTTTTTCACCTCTTCGTGCTGCGCCTGTATTTCCTCTTTCGTGATATGTGTCCGCCTGTCCGTTTCCGCATTGACCTTAAAATTGATGTACTCGCGTACACACTTTTCCAGGCTGTATCCTCTGCTGTTTTCGACCGTCTGGAACAGTCCCTCTGACTTCAGATTTCTGACCTGGCGCGTCGATATATCAAGGCATTGCGCTAATTCTTTTTGATTGACAATCATCTCGCCTTTCCCTCCTTGTCATTTCCATATTTTGTAATGCTTCGGCCCGTCCTGAAAGCGGAAGGAAGTCACCTATTTTTTTACCCTGGAAAGAGAAAAACACCGGGCCTTCCGCGCCCCGCATAGGGGCCGGCTCCCCCTGGAAGTACCTTGTTGTCTTAATTATGTGAACAATTCCGTGCAATAGCCTCATGCTTTCATACAAAAAAGACACCTGCTCATTCAGCAAGTGCCTCTTTGTGTTACTCGTCCTTATTTTCCTTGATAGCTCTTATTGCTTTTTGCTTCTCTAGTATTGACAGATTGGGGTTGTTCTTAACCATCATTGTTTCGTTTTCCCCTGGTGTAGGCATCGATTGTATAATGCGTGTTACTGCCTCCGCCATTTCTTCTGTCGTTATACCTCCTTCAATCCCATTCATACTGTTTCCCTTCTGCTCCATGCTATAGTTATACCATATTGACTTGTCCCGTGAGTACGGCTCTTAATGTTTTTTTTGATTCAGCAGCCAAAAGAATTTCCGCCGACGGTCATAATACATATCTTTCCCACATGGTATGTCCATAATCGTTTTGAGATATCGGTAGGTTATGTCCTCGTCTGTCACGGCCTTGATAATGTATTGGTATATCTCAGGATCTGCCTCTATTGCCGTCTGCTCGATCAGTCTACAGTTTTGCTCCAACTCTGCCCTGTGCATGGCGAGCTGCTGAGTAGCATCCCCTCCTCCATGTGCCGCCGGCATTCCGGTTATCTCCATTGCTCCGACGGTGCTAGTTTTGTATTTCAACTCGTCCCTCCACTCGTTGTATTGGAGGCACCAGTAATACAGTTCCCTAAATCGGTTCTTACTGATCCCATATTTTCCATGATTGATTGGTCTTACGTTTCCCATGTTGCCACCTCTGCCCGTTGCCTCTTACGCTTTTCTTTCAAAAAAAACAGCTACTATCCGAATATTGGATAGTAGCTATAATTTTACTATTGCATTATTTGATCAATTATATCAACAAAATTACCGATCACATCATACTGACAAATTACAGGTTCAAATTCTGATTCTATACCTGCTATTGCAATCTTACAAAAATCTTCTATAAATTTATCTTTATCCTCATAATTCTTAATCTCGCAAGTATCTTTGCGAACAATACGGGCAATACATACTTTCTCAGTATGGTATACTCCATCGAAAAAAACTTTCTCATCGTGTTCGAACATATTCATCATAAAGTGAGGACACCTTAACAACCGTTCATACACATATTCATTGCCTTTTAATGCAATCGGATGTATTACAACAGCATTTTTATACGGACTAATGCCTTTATAATACTCATATTTCCCCAAAAAGTCGTCCCATTGTTCACGCTCTTTGTCATTCACATCACCACCTCCCTCCGGGTTAATTATACCACTATCCATATTCGCTTTTCAATGTGCTTGCTCGATTCTTCCCGGAAATGTCAGTTTAGGCAAGTAAGCGATACCACCGTGTTTTCATCTCTGCCGGTATGCTCTGCCCTCGGTTCCGCTCACCCGTCCAATGGGTTCCACCAGCTTCTCCGTCACACAGAAAACCGCTGGCCTTTAAACTTGTTCCTGGTTCGCTCCGCAGAATATAGGTGATAATCTTTCGGTATCCCATATCCTTTGCGATCCGGCAGCACGCTCCGTAAAGCATACTACAAGCATTGTATGTACCATCTGTACATAATCTATTAATCTCACAGGTCAATCCATCATCCAAATATCTACTAACAGGTCTACCACATACAGCACAGCCTATAAGTTTTTCATCTTCATACAGCCCAACGGAAAACTTATGACCGACCGTGGCCTTATGGTGACGATGATTCTGGTTAATAAAATCACTGGCCTGTCGGAATGTTATAGGTCTAATTTCCGTTTCTACTCACTCCTTCCAGTTACGGAAAATCTTAACTTAACCTTGCAATAATTTCTGGATCATCAATCACGATAAATTCATTTTCCTCGTAATCCCACCCAAATTCCAAACAGTCCTCTTCATCGGCCGGCCAACCAAAAGGGCACCCCCACGAATAACAGCAACCTATTCCATTAAATTTTTCTTCGCACTCCGGGTGCCGACAGTTATACCCATTATTGGGGCATATGTCACAACCATCGTCAAAATTGGCATTGAAGAAATAGCCACACATATTTGCAAAACTATTGATATCCATTATTGCCTTGGTTCTGTCTTTGTTGATTTCGTGCATAGTGTTCCTTTCCCTGTCTGGGTCGTTAAATGCTAATTTTGTGGATTAAATAACTGCCATCATCCACCTCAAATAGCTCACAATATCGTGTCTGCCATCGATTCTATTGTAAAAATACCATGTGTTATACAGTATTCGTCTCATATTATCTCCTTACTAAAAAACTGGTCGTACATTCCTGAAATATTTATGATCTACTGGAGGTAGTGCTTCGATATTTTTTTTGACATCCACAATAAATACTCAAGTGTTATCTCCTGATCCGTCTCAAATGAGATATTGACCACTATACCTACACTACTACAACCACTTACCGCCTGCATTGGACGGTCAAATCGTGTATCACATTGTGTGGCCACAAATCTTGCTATTGCCATATCTCTACCTCCAGGAAATGCTATTTTTCTTTATAGGTCACAAAATCCTCGTACCCTTCCAGAATCTCCAGAAATACTTCTTCAAAGGGAATTAACCATTTTACAGAATTTTCATCACTGGTACTTGGTTCACTTAATCTGTTTAAAATGTAATCAACAAAATCCTGTTCTTTCCCTCTCTTTATATTGCTACCGTCATAATTTTCAGGGCTGTATTTAAACAATTTCTTTAAATCCGTAACCTTCAAGGAAAAATGAATGATTTTCCCGTCTGCTGATAACTCCGTTTTTAACATTCCATTATCATATTTCTTTTTCATTTTTCACCTTTCTCTGCAATGCCGTTAAACGCTAATTTCACCATCCAATAACGCAGTATCCTGGCATTAATCCATAGTCCTGAGAGTCCCGCAAGACATATTTCACATACCGTCTTACACTGTTCCCAGTATACAATTCGTCCCACTCCTCCAGGATAAGAAGATCACCCACCCTGATATCATCTTCATCTTTTCGGATCTCAAAATTCTTCTCCCTTGCTCGCACCGCCCTAAAGTATTCAGGCAGTATCTTCTTTTTTATTACTTTCATCTTTCCCTCTCCCCGGTTCTGCCGGGAAATAACGATTTTATCTAGTTGTTATAGAACATATCTAACATTTTTGTGCGTTCCTCACATTCCTGCTCTGCCTGTTTTACTTTCCGATCCGCGTCCTCGTGGATGGTCTTAAGCAGCTCTGTAACCGCTTTACGCCGCTTTTGTGTGTTCTCTGCTCGATGTTCCTTGACCAGAATGTTGTACAAGCCCTGCCGACTTATGCCGGTTATCTCGCATAATCCGTTGACCGTCAGCCCCATTTTATTGGCATACTCTTTCACCGTCATGCTGCCTCTCTCCCTTCTGATTTACATTTTGATGTGATTTTGTAAATAACGATTTAGATGAATATTCCATTTCCCACTTTTGCGAGTACAAAATCATCATCCAACATTTCTTTCCATTGTTCTTTGCTGGCTTTAATGTCCGCAAATACTGTATAGTTACTCTCGCACCATTCACAAAGTTCATCCAGCGTTTCGAAAACCGGACTTACCGGACTTCCTTCTGAAGTTGTCTCCCAAAGCTGATAGCCGTCTCCTTTTGGCGGACCTACAAAAGGTTCAAAATCTGGACAACCGTAACTTGTTAGACCAATTCCCTTCAATTCTGCGAACCGTATGCACTTGTCGCAACCGCCAGCGCTGTAATTGTCATCATGGCAATAGCTGGAATAATACCCGTACCATATCGTATTGAGAGGCCAGTTAAAATTTAACGGCACTCGTTTTAATGTTCTTCCCACGCTTCTCCCTCCTCGGTTAAATCCGTGTTTTGCCGATCACCCGCAGGCGCCCCTCCTGGACGTCTGCGTATTCTCCGTTGTCAAGCAATACCCCAACCAATCCATCACTGGTGCCTATCACGGTTCCGCGGATCTGGCGGCGCCACGCTCCGTTGGTCCAGAGCTGGACGCGGATGATCTGTCTTTCGCTGTGTAGTTTCATGATTCTTCTCCCATCAGTTTTTCAAGTTCCCCCAGTATTGTCTGGGCGTCCTTGTACATGTCGATAATGTCCTGCGCCGCGATCTCGCTCAGAGCCCGTTCTGTCCCCGTTCTTAACTCCTCCGCCAGCTGCCGGATATGTTTCCATGTCAGTTCCGCCAGGTTCTCCACGACTTCTGTTCCATCATGGCACTTGACGTATCCTTCTGGCAGGGCTTCCGGGTATTCTTCGATCTGCATCTGATGTACCGACTCGGGTTCTGGGTTCTCTGCTTCCTCAGTAACTACTTGGGCTTTCGGTTGCACCGGTGCAACTTCCGGCTTTTTCGGTTCGTGGGGCGGCTCCTGCTCTTTTGGTTTCTCTGCCTGCTGCTTTTCGCGCTCCCTCTTGGCCCTCTGCTCCGCCTGGACCCGCTTCCGCTCCTCCTGGGCCTTCCGCTCTTCCTCCGCCTTCCTGGCCTCTACCTCTGCCCGGCGCCTCTCGGCTTCTCGCTCCGCCTCTGCCGGCGGATATGGCTCCCCATACAGCTCCCGGTAGCACTCTTCCGGATCTGTGCAGAGGACCAGCCCGCGGATCGTATTCTGCATGGCCTCCCAGGTACATGATTCCTTGTCTCCTGTCCGAACATTCAGGAGCTCTAAGGGGTGATCCTTGCCCTTGATCGACAACATGAGTTTCCCAATCCCCTGGATACGGGCCATCTTGGCAGCCGCTCCGGCCGGCGCCAATGCGTCCATGATCCGATCAGCTCCGCAGCCGCTTTGCATGGCCGCGCAGAGCTCCGCCAGTTCCTCTGGGTTATCGTGGATATACTGGTGCATGAATCGGTCCAGGTTGCTCGTCATGATCTCCTGGGCCTCATTGTGCCCTTCCATCATGACTTCCAGATCCGTGATCCTCTGCTCTTCCTTGATCTCCTTCTTGATTTCCTGGATCTCAGTCCTGCTCAGTTCCGGCGGAATTGCCTCGATCACCGCGTCCGAAAGCGTCAGCAGCTCCCCGAGCTTGGCAACCCCGTATCCTTCGAAACGATCCTGAAGGCGGTCGGAATAACCGCCCTCGGAAAATCGCTTATTGATGTTCACGAACCTGGAGGCCTGGGACTTATCGATTCGATACTCGGCCCAGGCAAATTCCTCCATGTTGGCATATCCGGATTCTTTCAGGATTGCCGTGTCCACTGCCACCCGCAGCATATAACCGATCCGCACGAACCCCGTTTCGATGCGTCCGACTTCTGCATCGAACGCCTTTTTGTAATCCTCATAGCTAGCAAGTTTGCCAAGCTCTCTTAACTCTTCCATCTGTCTATATCGCCTCCATAAAGTCCTCTTCCAGGCCCTTCAGCACCCGGAGGTTGTTTTTCGCCTGAAGCTCTTCAATATTCTTCCGGCGCTTTTGCGCGCTAATATGGGCGAGTTTGTGATCCTCTGCCTTCAGACGCTTTTTGATCTCCCGCTGCCACTCCCGCAGAAATCCCCTGATCTCCTGGACTCCTGGTTCCTCGTCGTAATAGGAACGGTGCTGCCGAATGGTTCCGCCCGGCTCCACTTCGATGGTATAGTAGGGAGTTTGGGGTTCCGCAGCCTTGCGTAGGAAGCATATGTATGTTTCTCGCTGCATGATTCGCTCAAAATACCGCTCCGAGCTTCCTGCGCAATGATGGAGCGCGTTTCCCTCGGTGATGATCTCCGTCAGCCGCTGCGGGACGATCATCATATACTCATCGTTGCTGTATTCGTACTTCTCTTTGATTTCTCCAAGGATCTCCTCGGCTCCCGGGTATTTCTCGCGCATCTTTTTTGCGGCCTCTGCGGCAGCCTTTTTGCTGCGTTTCATCTCTTCGATCATCCGTTGCTTCCTGATCTCCTCCACAATTTCGTCGTGCCGGCGTTTCAGCTGACGCGGCCGGTAGACCAGTTCATCGGATATATCCTTCTTCTGCCCTCTGCACATGCTGAGGTAATCGCTCCATTGGTTCAGAATTGTTCTCGCGCTCTTTCCCTTGTACCCGTCTGCGCGCTGCTTTTCGATGTAATTCATTACTTGTCTGGGCGACATTGGAGCCGTAAGGAAACTCAAATCTTCCTGCTTAATGTCTGATTTTGTCAGCCAATTCAGGGTTTCCTCGTCGATTTTTTTCGCGCTCTGTTCGGACCAGCGTAGCCACGCAAGGATATTTTCGCCGCCATCGCAGTTGCGAATCCGGTTGATCAGCTGCCGGTCCCTGAGGCCAAATACCTGCTCGATTGATTTTCCGCGTATTTTCAGTGGACCGTAATATTCGCATGTGTAGGGCGATATCTTCCGGGAGGTTTCCAGTAACAGCCGGTCGAACCGGCCCTTAAATAGATATTCCACCGTATTGATCAGGTCGCGGTTCCCTTGGGAGATCATCAGCCTGTTGTAGTCCAGCTGTTTCCCGGCCTGCGCCAGTTGATGGAATAGCTTGTCCCAGTCCGAGAAATATGTTCCTTTCAATGCTTCCTGTATTCCTTCCGGATGTAGGTATCCTTCCCCTATGCGCCGATTAGACGGGTTCTTATCGTCGAAATGTTCCCCGTATGCTCCCCAATCGCTTCGGCAGCCTTGGCCATAGTACAGTTCGCAGGCATATCTGGGGCTATCTCTCAACAGCAGGATTCTTACGGCCTCGGATGTTTTAACGGTCCTGCCAGTGTATCCCCAATCAATGCATACATCGATATAGCGGGCGACACCGGCACGCTGGTTGACGTTCTGAAGGACCACCGCGCATGTTCGGAGTGATACGCCCTTTGAACGCTTTTTTGCCCTGATATTCTTGTGGCATTCTGGGCAGAAAAAGATTTGATTGTTCTTGATCTTTTTCTGCCCCGGTTCGTGTTCGATATCGGATTCCCCGAATGTCTTTCCGCAGGCCGTGCAGCTCCATTCGCTCTTGTCCTTATCATAGAATCCAAAATCCTTCTCTCCGGCGGCCACGCGGTGGATCCATGTCTTGAAATCGTCTGGGAGCTTGGGAATCTGGTTCATCTTCTCCCGTATTCGCTCAATTCTTCTGAGCTCTTTCTGATCCCTTTTCTCTCTGCTGTATTCCTCCTCATGATGCCCTATCGAGACATACGGATCGTTCTCCCCGTATTCTGGCGGAAGGAAGGCCATAATATTTTCTTTTGCCGCGACCGGATCGAACGCGACGTCATGGCCGACACTGTAATATGAGTAGTAGGCCGGGTTGTATCCCATTAAGCTCATCAGCTTTTGCTCTCTCCACGATCCGTCCGCATAATACGTGGCATACTCGTGAGTTTTGGTGTTCATGCAATACCGGCCAACCAGTGCCCGATCTTCCCAGTAATTGAGGATCAGAATTTCGTCCATGGTCTGAAGCGTGAGCACCTTGCCCATCTTTTTTGTCTGCGCCTCCGGCAGCTGCATTACTGCTTTACGTTTCATCCTGCACCTCCTTCGGCGTCCGATTCTCCAGGGTGTACCATGTGTACGGTTTGACATCTCCTGTTACCTCGAAAAGCTTGGCATCCTCAATGATCCCGCCAACCTCCCGGATCAGCCCAAGAATCGCGCCCTCTGCCCCTCTCACCATTGGGGCCTCTCCCCTGGCAATGGCAACGTGTCCAGCTGCGGGTGCGTCTGCCTTATCCTTGCAGATTTTCAGTTGCGTTTCTATGCGCTCCCACTCCCGCAGTGGATGTTTCACCATGTATATCATGGCATGTCCAGCCAGCCTCTTGGTGGTCAGTTCTTTCAGTAACGTGATCTGCGTGCATGCGATCTTGCTGTCTCCGGTCGTTTCGTCAAGGCTGCCCGAGGCTTCCACCAGGAAATACCGGTTTCCGGCTCCCAGCGGATACCATTTCAGGCAATCGATTGGATTTTCTGCGCAATGAAAACCGCTTGACGCGCATTTCGACCTGTCCTCCTTGTAGGTTTTCCCGGCCTCGTACCGATATGTCCCGGATCCCCACCGTGCCTGTAGGTCCGCATCGAATCCCTTGTATGCAATCATGATCCCGCTGCCTCCTCTCTCAGGTAATACTCTGTGATGATCTGCTTGACCCGGCCCATGCCGGGGATCCCCAGCGTCACCCGGTACGTGATTCCCACGGCCTTCAGAATCTCCTTGTCTACCGGCCGCTGGTGCTTCATGCTCCATTCCAGGATCGCGGCAATGCAGCCTTTCAGGCTCTTGCCCTTCCTGCGGACGGCCAGGGCCATCCGGGGATCCTCTGCGCAGCGGATCCGGATGTACTGCAGCCAGTCCTCCATGATCTCGTAGGGCTCCAGGACCTTGCGTTCCACCTCCAGCTTGCCGTATGCGGCCATCAGGGGCGACGCCAGTTCGCCGACGTCCCCGTTGATGTAGTCCAGGGCGTCCTCCTTATCGATACCGTTTTCTTCGGCGATCATCAGGATCGCCTCGTCGTCTCCTTCGGCCCGCTGGGCTGCGGCCGCGCGGTTGATCTCCGCGGCGGAGTCAAATTCTCCAAATTTTTCGTACACGTCTATTTCTCCTTTTCTTTGGCCGCCAGCGTCCATATGATGTCGGCGGCGATTCCAATGCCAATTCCCAGCGCCATGCCGGCGCAGAATACCATCAAACTCGTCACGATCTTCTCCTCGATATTTTCCTGGACCCAAATATGGCCTCGTACTCTGAGACTGGGCCTTGGTCCGTCATGATCATATTGCGATACCAATACCGGCCCATGGCATCGCGGTAATATATGTATATCCGGTTCCCTTCCTGGGCCTCTCCGACCCGCTCCAACTGGCCGGCGTCCTCCGGCAGGCTCTCAATGCTCCAGGCGTGCCCTCTGATCCCCTCGTCCATGTGTTACTCCTCGTCTTGCAGCCAGATGATCCCCTCGCTGATGGGGATGTTTCGCGGCGTTTCCTCTGCCGGGCCGTCCAGGTAATTCTTCTTGAAAATAGCTGTGAATTCCTTATCTGGGTGGACCCGCTCAAACGCTCGCTGTCCATCCTGATGCAGTTGATCGGCCAGGGCCTTGTTGAAATGTACGCCATCCCGCGGATCCCGGTGATGCCGGTAGCACAGGTGCACGGTCAGGCCGTATTTCTCGGACCATGTCCGGTTCGGATCCCCGCCGAATACGTGGTGCCGCTCCAAGCCCCGCTGGCTGCCGCACACATAGCAGACGGTTGGATCATCCTCTATGATTGATTTTTTCACGCTACACGTCCCTGGTGCATGTCAGGCGGATGGAATGCCGGGCCATTAGAGCGGCCAGTTCCTGCCATTGTCCGCGGTTCTTGACCTCCCGCCCCCTGGCGTTCCGCCAGCCGTTGCGCTGCCATTCTGTTAGCCAGCCGTTGCGGATCGGGCCGGTCATGTAGTCGTTGTTGACGTATATGTCCAACATGCAGGGCCTGTTAAGGGCTTTCAGGGCAGCTATCGCGGCCTGGAGCGTATTGCTGTTGATCGAGGCCTTGCGATCCTCTGCTACGACCTTTTTGTGCACTGTGCCGTCCTTCTCGACGGTCATGACAGCACAGTATTTATTGGGCGTTGCGGTTATGCTGATGTTGACCTGATTTGTCAATTTATCCACCTCCCTCGTCCGGCCAGAGCGCCGGCTCCCAGTCTGACGGTTCCGGGGCGATCTTGACCATCGTGTAACGCTGGTATGGATAGCCCAGCTTGTCCGTCCCGTTGTACAGGCTGCCCGGTAATATGTAATAGCCCTTCCTCGGTTTGGGGTCCATGTCCCATCCCTTCTTGGTGGTCCTAGTCCGGCGCCGCGGCCACGGTGTAATTAGGTTCCGGCTACAGGAATATCGCTGTTTGGACGGACTGTCCGCCTGTCGGAATGTCTTTTCCGTCTCTTTGACGATGTATTCCGCCAGCTTTTGATATTCCCCATCATCATATAGACCGACGAACTTCGGACTTCCGCGGTCCTTCCAGAGCTTGCGGATGTAGTCTGAGGTGGTCCGCTTCCCATCGTTCACGTTGTTGATGATCAGATGGTGGTGGATCGCCTTGTTCTCGTACTCCGTCGCATGGATGTATTTGAGTTGGAAGCCGTGCTTCCTGTACTCTGCCCGCAGCTTCTCCAGGAGCCCGCTCAGCGCCTTTCGGGCTTCCTGCCGGTCTGGCCTGGTCGTCTTGCGGTAAGTCAGGATTACATGCCAGTCCCCCGGCCTGAAATTCGCGTTGATCTTACGCACCAGTTTGCGGGCCGCCTGCCGCATATTGGCTTTGGTGATCTCCTCTTTTGTTTTTCGCTTCCCCCGGCCGCATCCTGTCCGCAAACCCTTTGGCACGCACTTGATGATCTCCAGCGTGGCCCCCGCCTTGTACTCAATCTGCTTATACCTGTGCATGTCCTCTACCTCCAAAGTTAATCCTTTGATCGAGTCCGAAAAAGGCCGAAAAGCCTTGATTTTCCTTGACTTTTTGGCCCCGCACAGGTATAATAATGAGTGTAGATATTGGTCTGTACGGGACCATTCCCCTGATATTACGCCAATAATATCAGGGGTTTTTAATCTTCATTTTCAATGTGCTCCGGGCCTGCCAGCCTGGGGCTTTTTGATTGTCCGGCTCCGGCCGCTGCCACGGCTTACCAGGTTTAATGCGTCCGGCTTGTCCGCTATTACTAACCAATTTTTTACAATTAGTCCCGCGCCTGAAATCAATTCCTTTTGCGCTCTTGTGGGACGCATTGCTCTGCTTCTGCCCATTTTTAATCCTCTCCTGCTCCCGGTGTACATTCTGCCCGTTTTACCCGTTCAATCTTTCGGAATGCCATGTTGACCGCCTCCCGGTAGTCGTCCCACAGATATCCCGGTATCGTCCCGGCATGTTCCGAAATGTGCTCCAGCATGATGTCGATTTTCTGCTCTCTGGTCATTGTTCCTCACCCCCTCAAATACGATCCGATTAATACAGCCGCCATAAACACTATGCTCCCCAGAATCACCGTCGGCACGGCCCAGTATACAAAATCCCATATGGGGGTATCATCATTACCATGCATCCGTCAGCTGCACCTCCCCGTTGTGGTATACGACTCTGATCCGGTCCCCGTTGCGATCAGTGAGCACCGCGCAGCGCGGGGCAGTAAACTCCAGGTGCAGGTCCTTGACCGGAAAATTCCGCTTGGTCCACTCTCTGATGCAGTATTCTGCTATTGTCTTTGCCATTGGCTTGTCCTCCTTATGCTTGTCCATTGTGGCCGGACTAACCGGCTTTGACCTCCTTGTTGGCCTCGTTTTTAAATTCGTATTCAATTTTGACGTTTTCCTGTTCCTCTAACAGGTGGATCAGGACCTTTACTACATTTTTGATATCCAGCATTCGCTCACTCCTCTCTGGTAGATTGTATGAGGCACCGGTTGTACTTGTTTCCTCTGCTTTCTATACATCATGCGGATCGCCCGCGGTCGCTTCGTTTTCTGGCTCTTGATTGATTTTTGTCCCCCTCTGTCCTATACTGGATGTACAGGCCCCCGCCAGGGCTGAGTATATGCGAGAGGAGCTTAAGGAATGGCTGATATTCATAAAATTGACCCCGAACAGGCAGCGCATAATATTGCCACAATATTTAGTGATCATTATATTCGTGGCCTTGATAATGCCCGTATACTAGACGTTGACGGCACGGAAGTCACTTCCGCTGCCCGCAAGGCCGCCCAATTATATGCCGTAGCCTTCGATGAGGCATTTGAGTATTTCGACAAAGAAAACAAGACTAGCTAGGAAACCGCAAAGGAATATTTGCTAAAAGTGTCTCTGGCCCGTGTTTTTCCGATTCTTCTAAAATACGGGCCATACGAGCGACAATAAGCTTTGCTTCATCAATTCTCGTTCCCTCATCCCTCAATTTTGTTAAAAGTAATATCGGAAGTGTTTTTAATTTTCTCAGGTCTCTTCCGGTCTCTTTCATTCTCCTCCGTTGCCGTTCCGATGTCTGCAACGCATTTCCTTCCTCTTTGGTGGCTTTGTAATTTCCGGTCTGAGCCTTATTACTCCATTCGATATCTTCCTCGCTTTCCCGAAAAGTGATTTTTACCATGGGGCTATCCGGATCATATTCCGCTACAATCTGGGTAACCTTTCCCGGCTCCAGAGGAAGTGCTATCTGCTGTATTGCAATTAGGAATTTTTCAATATCCGTTCTGCTGATATTTACCTCTTTCGTAATCTCAAAATTGTCCACCTCTCTCACGCTCCTTTCTTTAAGTATCTTTTAAAGTTACTCTTTGGCAAAAAAAATAGGCATTGGATCATCAATAAGCAATTCATCAATCATAATCTGAATTTCATCACTACCAAAAACACCGTTTTTCATTTTTTCATAAAATGTTTTTGGCGTAATTCCTATTTTAGCTGCAATATCTGATTGAGAATAGCCATTTTTCGCAATGATTCCTCTTAATTCATCAGTTCTAATCAAGATTCCCGTACCTCCTTTCGTAACTTATTAAGTTACTATAATCATATCACGTTTTTGTAACTTGTCAAGATATTTTTTATTGCATTTATAACATTTTTGTGCTACTATTAAGTTACCATGCAGAAGGGAGTTATAGAAATGACCGTTGGAGAACGTATCAAAAATTTAAGAGAAAAATTAGGTATTAGCCAAGTAGACTTTGCAGATAAAATTAATGTATCAAAGCAGACTCTCTATAAATATGAAAATAATATTATCACAAACATTCCTTCTGATAAAATTGAAGCTGCCGCTAGTATTGGAAATATTTCTCCCGCATATCTTATGGGTTGGGACAATAATGTTGTCCCAATAACTAACGGAGTCAAAAACAAAAAACCTGGCGTTACCATCAATGTCCTTGGTCGTGTGGCCGCTGGAGTCCCTATTGAGGCAATCGAAGATATTATTGATACCGAAGAAATATCGGAAGAAATGGCAAATACCGGGGATTTTTTTGGCCTCCAGATTCATGGTGATTCCATGGAACCAAGAATGTATGAAGGTGATGTTGTCATAGTCCGGCAGCAAGACGACGCCGAAAGTGGCGAAGTGATTATCGCCATGGTCAACGGTGATGAGGCTACTTGCAAACGTCTCAAAAAATATGATGGTGGAATCATGCTTTTGTCGAACAATTCCAAATATGAGCCTATGGTATTTACTAATGAGGACATCGTCAAAAAACCCGTAAAGATCATAGGCAAGGTAGTTGAGTTAAGAGGAAAATTTTAGGAGGAAAAACCATGAAATTCAAAGAATTTATAGAATACCTGGAAAACAATCTTGACGGCTACAAAACATTCCTGCGCAAGGCCCGGCAGTTCCAGATCGGCCAGAATGCCAAGCGAAAAAAACCGTGGTCTGATTATGAGGTGGAAAAAGCGGCTTACAAAATGTGGACGGCGGCGGCGGAGAGCCTGTATAACAACCTGCGGTCTGTGGTTAAGTCGGATTCCCCCTCAGCCTGGGTATCCTACATCAAGAACAACGACGTTCTTGAAAGTGTAAATGAATCGATCTGTGAACTCGATTTCTTCGACGAGGTGGCATGAATGGGTTTTGACATTGAGGCATTTAAGCGCGAGCGTGATGCGGCCCTGTTTTCCATGGATAAGGATGTGCTATTGACATATTGTCGCAAATATGGCGTTCCCATTCCTGATAATGAGCTAGTTTTCTGGGCGGGTATCTACAAATGTATCTGCGCACTCCCCAGCGCTCCCCTTGAGAAGAAGGCGTTCTCCGCAGAATGGTTGCTTAGTCATGGTTTCAAAGCGGAAATCTTTTGAAATACGCATGATTTATGCGCATTATCTATTGACATACGCACAAAACAGGCGTATAATAGATAGTGTAAGGAGGATACGACATGACTGTACGAGAGATAGTTAAACTTCTCCGGGATGATGGATGGTACGAAAGCGAAACAAAGGGGTCGCATGTACAGTACGAACATCCGACCAAAAAAGGCAAGGTCACAGTACCAAAGCATTCCGGGGATATCGCAAAAGGTACATTAAACAGTATCCTAAAACAAGCGGGGCTAAAATAAAAGCCCCGCCATCAAAAAAGGAGCGTGCAAATTATGCGGAAATTGACTTATTTGGCGGTTCTGGAGCCATCGGCAGACGGTTACAGTGTATACTTTCCTGACCTTCCCGGGTGTATTGGATATGGTAAGGATATCGAGGCGGCGCAGGCAGACGCCAGGGAGTCGCTGGAATTGCATGTATATGGCATGGAAAGAGGCGGCGAGGTTCTTCCTGATCCGTCCCTGGCAATTTCCCCGGAGGATAGCGACGGCTGCCTCGTATCTCCCGTAACAATTTTCCCGGATCTGGTCCGGAACGAAATGCGCAACCGGCGGGTCAAAACGAATGTTACCATTCCATCTTGGCTGAAGGAATTGGCTGAAGTCAATGATGTGAATTATTCCCGACTGCTGGAGGTGTCCCTGATGGAATACCTCAACGTACAGCCGCGGAACTAAAAAACAAAAGCCCCCGTGCGGGAACACGGAGACTTTTGCAGATTCTTACCCTTCCAGAGTTTTCAGTCCCTGATGAAGATGATAAGAAACAAAAAGTATGCAACTGCATTATATCATCTCAGGGACGTTCTGGCAAGGGGCGTCTTTTTTGTACTCTTTTTTCGTATAATTTGAGGAGATGATTTTAAGTGGTGAAAAAAGTGCTTCGATGTGCAATCTATATTCGTGTGTCTACTGCAGAGCAGGCCATGCATGGCAAATCCCTGGAGGCTCAACTGAGCTACCTTACCCAGTATGCCAAAGATCACGACATGGTAGTGGCCGGCGTCTATGCTGATCAAGGTAAAACTGCACGTAAAAACCTACGTGATCGAAAAGAAATTAAAAATCTGCTAAGTTCTGTCAAACGGAACGAAATCGATGTTATCATTTTTTGGAAGATGGACCGCTGGTTTCGAAATGTTGGTGATTTCTATAAGGTGCAAGATATCTTAGACGCCCATGGAGCCCGCTGGATCGCTACGGCCGAGCCGAATATGAATATGGAGACGCGTGAGGGGCGTCTGAATGTCAACATTATGTTGTCGATCAATCAGAACGAAACTGATACGACCTCTGAGCGCATATGCTTCGTGAATGAGGCATCGGTCCGCCTTGGCAAGGCCATCTCCGGAGCTCAGCCATACGGTTATAAAGTGGTTCGGAATGAATCTGGTGCCAAAGTTGTCGTGAAGGATCCGGAACGCGAATTGTATGTGGAAGAATTCTTTCGCCACTTTTTGGTCCATCAATCAAAACGCGGAGCGTTTCTGTACTTGACCGAAAAATACGGCCCAGTTATCACAATGAGCCAAGTTATAACCATGTGCAAAAATACAATGTACTTCGGTGCCTACCGGGAAAACCCAAACTATTGCCCGGCTTACATTACGTTCGATCAGTACATCCAGATCCGCGAAATCAATCGGAAAAATATCAAAGTATATCAAAGCAATCTCGGAACTGGAGAGGTGTATCTATTTTGCGGACTGATACATTGCCCCATCTGCGGGCGTCCTATGAGTGCAAATAGGATTACCAAAAATAGTCATACTGGCAAACCTCTAAAGGATCCTCTTCGCTATTATCGCTGCCAGAACTGGTGCTATAAAAAGTCGTGCACTTATAGCAAGATAGCGAGCGAGGCCACGATTGAAAAGTATCTTCTCGGTCATATCGATGAGGAAAAGGAGCGTTACCGCCAGCGGGAAGAAATTTTGTTGACAAGGATCAGTGCTCAGGCCCCCGTAGAAAAGAAAAAGCCCAGCAAGGAAAAACTGCTTGCTGAGCTTGATCGGTTGAATAACATGTACCAAAAAGGACGTATATCTGATGAAAAATACGATTCTGAGTATGAACGTATTTCGTCCGACATCAAGGCTATGTCAATCGAGACGCTCCCGGCTCCCAAGCGATCCTATAAGGAGCTTGAGACAGTTTTGCACTCCGGCTGGCACGAAATGTACGAACATCTGTCCCGCCAGAACAAACAGGCATTTTGGCGTTCGATTATAAAAGAAATACATCTTAATGCAGATAACAGTTTCGTAAACTTTATCGATTTTCTTTGACGCTCTTTTGTTTGTATTAACTTTCGCTCCCCCAACCGCGAGTGGGGGTATGGCGCGCTGGATCTGTTCCAGACATTTCTTCATCTGAGGGAATAAATCCGCGGAAAAAATTGCGGATACAAACTTATGGGGATCATCCGTGTAATATCAGCCGCGCATTCGGATCAGCGGCCCGCCGCTCTTCTCCAGGTACGGACGGGTGACCACCACGGAGCCGATGTTGGAGTCCTTGGGAATCTCATACATGATATCCAGCATGAACTCCTCCAGGATAGCCCGCAGCGCTCTGGCGCCCGTGCCCCGCTTGATGGCCTCCCCGGCGATCCAGTCCAGGGCGTCGTCCTCAAACACCAGCCGGACCTCGTCCATGGCCAGCAGCTTCTCATACTGCTTGGTGATGGCGTTCTTCGGTTCTCTGAGGATGCGCACCATCATATCCCGGTCCAGCCCCTGAAGGGTCACCGTCATGGGCAGGCGTCCCAGGAACTCGGGGATCATGCCAAAGGTCCGCAAATCCTCGTTGGTCACGTAGCTAAGCAGGTTGGGATCCTTGTCAAAGGTATCCCGCAGCACCGCGCCGAAGCCCATGGAGGACTTTTTGGTCAGCCGCTCCTTAATGATCTCCTCCAGGTCGGGGAACGCGCCGCCGCAGATAAACAGGATATTGTCCGTATTGACCGTAGCCATGGGCGTCATGGCGTTCTTCTGGTTGGACCCCACCGGCACCTCCACCGTGCTGCCCTCCAGCAGCTTTAGTAGCTCCTGCTGCACGGATTCGCCGCTGACGTCCCGGGTGTTGGTCTGCTTTTTCTTGGCGATCTTGTCGATCTCATCGATGAAAATGATGCCCTTTTCGGCGCGCGCCACATCGTTGTCCGCAGCGGCCAGCAGCTTGCTGACCACGCTTTCGATGTCGTCTCCGATATACCCCGCCTCCGTCAGGGAGGTGGCGTCCGCGATGGCCAGGGGCACGTCCAGCAGCCGGGCCAGGGTTTTCACCAGATACGTCTTGCCGCTGCCCGTGGGGCCGATCATCAGAATGTTGGATTTCTCGATGGTCACTTCCTCATCCGGCCCGGGGACGGTCTCCTCCTCAGGCTTCCCATCCAGGAACGCGCGCTTGTAATGGTTGTAAACGGCCACGGAAACCACCTTCTTAGCCTTCTCCTGGCCGATCACGTACTCGTCCAGCCGGGCCTTGATCTGGTGCGGAGCCGGGATATCCTTCATGGACAGCGCCGGCTGTTTGTCCGCTTTCTTGCGGATCTTCTGCTTCTTGGGAATCTCCATACCGGGCTGGTTTAAATTCATCTCGTTGAGATTCATGTTCATATACGGCATCCCGGGCAGCTTGGAGAGGTCCATGCCGCTCTTGGTCACCGTGTCAAATGCCTTCTGCATGCAGTCGTGACAGAGGTTCATACCCCCGGGCATGGAGATCATGGTTCCCGCTTTGCTCTCCGGCCTGCGGCATATGTAACATACCTTCTCATATTGATCGTCATCCCGCGCCTGGCCCTTGTCCTCCGGACCGGCGGGATTTTCCTTTATCTCATCCTGGTTCTTATCGCTCTCTCCCAAAGTATTTCTCCTCTCTGCTTCTCAAAAATAGAGTCTCCGTTCCTCTTAGTATATAACAAAATGCCTCCCCTAACAAGAGGAAGCATTTTCAATAAATGGAGCTATCCTACTGCTCATCCGCCGGCATGGGGGCCAGGGTGACCGGCACCTTGTGCTCCACATACTGCCCGTCCTGCAGCGACTGCACCGTCAAATCCACCGTCTCCCCAACCTCGTAGGAGGTGAGCACCTCCTGCAGATCCGCCATGGTTTTCACCGACTGACCGTCGAACTTGGTGATAATGTCCTTCTCAAACAGACCGGAACCGGCTGCCGCCCCGTCCTCCAGAATCTTGTAAATATACACGCCCTCGGGCATCCCCAGGGCCTTGGCGGTGTCCATGTCCACGGTGATACCCTGAATTCCCAGATATCCCCTTTTCTCCTCGGCCACCTGGGTCTGGGTCTTTTTGTTCATCAGATCGCCGATGATATCCTCAGCCTTGGAAATGGGAATGGCGTAGCCGATGCCCTCCACCTCGGTGGAGGCGTACTTGGCCGCGTTGATGCCGACCACCTCGCCCTTCATATTCACAAGGGCGCCTCCGCTGTTGTCGGGGTTGATGGCCGCGTCCGTCTGCAGAAGCGTCCTGGTGTTATTCTCAGAGGTGCGCACCTCCCGGTTCAGCGCGCTGACGTAACCCACGGTCACCGACTGGCCGTAACCCAGGGCGTTGCCGATGGCGATCACGCCCTGCCCTACTTTGAGAGCGTCGGAGTCTCCAAGCTTCGCCACCCGGACTTTGTTCCGCGTCTCCTGCGGGATATTTTCCAACGGTACCGCGATGATCGCCAGATCGGAGTCGGAATCCGTACCCTTGACGGCCGCCTCCACCACCTCGTCGTCGATGAACGCCACCTTCAATTCCTTGGAGTCCGCCACCACGTGATTGTTGGTCACAATCAACAGCTCCTTGTCGTTCTCCCCCACGATGATGCCGGAACCGCTGCTGGGCACCTCGTAGGTCTGCGTGCCGCCGCCCCCGAAAAACCAGGAGTAGGGATCATTGCTCTGATACTCCATCAGGCTGGTGATCGCCACCACAGAGGGCATCGCCTCCTCCACGATGGAGGACACGTCCACACCGCCGGAGCTGTAGGGCCCTCCGCCGTTGCCATAAAATTTCCCCGCCGGAGGCTGGATATTCTCAATACTCCCGTTATCCTGGCCGGGCGTCTGGGTCTCCTGTGGCTTCTGCTCCTCCGTTTCCGCGGTTCCCTCTGGCGCAGACACGGCCTGGGGCAGAAAACTGGCGGCCGCCATATTTACGCCCACCATGGTGACGCCCGACACGCCGCCGAACAGAATTGCGCCGGCGATGAGACCGGCCACTCTCTTGACCGCTCCCCCCTTCTTCCTGCGGGGCGGCCTGGACGGCCCGCCCGGCCGCGGCGCTCCGCCCCCTGGGTTATTGTAAGAACCCGGGCCCTGCTGCGGACCCTGGCTGTAATTCATTCCATTTTCATACTGCTGTCCATTCTCATACATGAACACGCACCCCTTTCTCTGAACATTCTCATTTGTTCCGATTCTGGGAATAAGTTTATCAATGAAATGTGATAAATTTGTGACATTTTTATTAGAAAACCCTAAAATCTTAAAGCCGCTGCCCCAAAAGCCAGGCAGCGGCCTTATAAAACGCTTAGTGCGGCTTCACACAGCCCCGGATTTCGTCCAGGGAGCGGATTCCCAGCTCGTCCAGACGGCGGTCCAGGGATTCGATCAGGCGGGGCATAAAATCCGGCCTGGTCAGATTGGCGGAGCCCACCTGCACCATCCAGGCCCCGGCCATGATGTGCTCGATCACATCATCGGCATTTGTCACGCCCCCTGCGCTGAAAATGGGGATGTCCACGGCCTTGTGCACCCGGCTGCAGCTCCACAGGGCCAGGGGTTTGAGTCCCGGACCGCAGTAGCCGCCGCTGCCGCTGTTTCCGCAGCGGAATTCACGGCTGTGAACGTCGATGGCGCAGCCGGTCAGCGCGCCGAAGGAGGTAAACCCGTCCGCCCCGCACTCCCTGGCAATGGCGGCGATGTCCTCCACGTCCACCATGGTGGTGGGCACCTTGATGATCAGAAGCTTCTCCCCCGCGGCCTCCCGGACGCCCCGGATCATTTCCCGCAGCCATCCGTAATCCCGCCAATACTGGCGCGGGTCTGTGGCCGCCATGGAGTAGGGGCAGTTCATGTTGATCTCGATTCCCGCCACCTCCCGGCAGCCCGCCGCGGTACCGGCCAGCTTTACCAGCCCCTCCAGGTCCTCGGCCTTCAGGTTCAGAATCAGAGGGGATTCCTGCCAGGGCAGATGCACGGCGATCTTTTTCACAAATTCCATCACGCCCAGGCTGTTGCTGCCCAGGGAGGTGATGTAGCCGTACTCCGCGCCGTAGAGCTTCCTGGCTCTGGAAACCGAACCGCTTTCCATCATGATGGAATTGGGCATCAGCGCGCCCAGCCTGCTCAAATCGTAGTATTTTCCGTATTCGATCAGATCGCCCAGCCCGGCGGCGGCCGGCATGATCGGATTTTTAAAGCACAGTTCCCGTTTTCCCACGGGAATGCGGACAGATAAGTCAGCCATATCGTTCCCCCTGTCTATTCAAATGTGTGGAAACAGCGGCGGTCCGTCTCAAAGTCCACCCGCTCGTAGGGCAGGTAGGGGCCGCTGCAGCACACGGGTATTCCCAGCCGGATGGATTGGCTGTGCAGGTAACAGCTCTTGCAGCCTCCCACCCCGCAGCTGATCCTGGTGGCGGCGAACACGTCAAAAGGCAGATGCTGCGGCCGGTCCCAGACAGCGGTAAGCTTAAGCAGGACAGGGATGTTGAGCGCGGCGGCCACCGCGCCGGGCCGTGTCAGCTCCAGCTCCCGCGCCATCTCCTCCACCGATTCCACCGGGCGTACGGACGGATTTTTTTCCAGAAATTCCCTGTCCATCGGATCGCACAGCACGATCTGCCTGCACCGGGGCTCCGCTTCCAGAAATGGAGCGGCGAGAAACCAGGTGGCGGACTGGGACAAAACAACCGTGTCCGCGCCGGGCCGCACCGCGCGGCCGTTGGCTCCCCAGACCACCAGCGGGGTTCCGGGCTGCGCCTCATACAGGGATGAATGTTCCACCGCGCAGACCGCAAATCCCTGATCCGTGCGTTTCTGAAGCATGTAGGGATAAGCCCAGCAGGTGGGGCCGCAGTCCATTCGGATCATGACAAACTGCCCCGGGCCAAAGGAAATCTCCGGGTACTCCACCAGAATTTCCTTCCAGCAGCGTATTCCCGGTCCTCCAAGCTCCCGGACCTCCAAGACGCGCGTCTCTACGATGTTATTATGTTTGAAAGGCATAGATTCCTCCGTTTCATAGCTGCATGATTTACATAAAGACTCCCGCGCCGGGTCCTAACGGGAGCTTAAACAGCATCCAGACCAGGAACTGCAGGATCAGCACCACGGCGATGGCCACAGTGTAGGGCAGCGCCAGAACCATGATGGTTCCCAGGCCCACCTTGCCATAGCCCTTGGGTTTCCAGAGCGTGTAATAGCCGATAATCGCGCCCAGCATGGCGTTCATCGGGCAGATCGAGTTGGTGATGGCGTCGCCGATCCGGTAGGTCATCTGGATCACCGCGGGAGACACGCCGATGGACGCGAACAGCGGGATGAACACCGGCGCAAACAAGAGCCATTTGGTCAGTCCGCTGATCACAAACAGGTTGGAGAACATGGTGATCAGGATCAGTCCCACCAGGGCGGCGGTGGGGCCGATGTTAAAGTCCTTGAGGAACTGGCCGCCGGCAGCGCCGATCATATCGCCGATGTGGCTGTCCGAGAATACCTGGATCATGATGCTGGCGCTGAGGATGATGACAATGAACCCGGACACATCCGTGATTCCTTTCGCCATCATGTCCGGCAGGTCCTGAAGGCTTTTCAGGCTTCCCGACACCTTGCCGTAAATGATACCGGCGAAAATGAAGTACAGGGTGATGATCATCACCAGGCCGTTCAAAAACGGCGACGTGGGCAGAATGGTGCCCTCCGGGGACCGGAGCAGGCCGCCGGACGGAATGGTCATAAAGGCCAGAAAGCCGAAATAGACCAGAGAAAAAATCCCCGCGGCCCGCAGGCCCTTAAGCTCGGCCGGCGTCAGCTGGCTGTCCGAGATCATCGTGCTCCCCCCGCCGGTTAAATTGGCGTTGGGGTCCCGCAGCGGAAGCTTGTTCTTCATGATGGTTTTGCTGACCACCACCATGGTGATCGTGATGAGGAATGTGCTGACCATGATGAAATACCAGTTCATCAGCGGATTCACCGGGGCGCTGATCCCCAGATTTCCGGTGATCTGCTGGGTCACGGCGGCCAGGTTGATGTCCGTGCTGGTGATCACGATGGTGGCCGAGTTGGCAGCAGTGGCTCCGATGTAGGAGAGGGTGATTCCCAGCCAGGGGTTAAAGCCCATGGCGGCGAAAATCGCGCCGGAGAGCGGCGGCAGCACCACCACGGCCACGTCCGCCAGGAGATTGCCGTTGACCGCGATAAAGGCGATGATCAGCATCATCCAGGTGGGGGAGGCCCCCAGCAGGACCCGGCGCACAAACGCGGACAGCAGGCCGGAGCGCTCCGCCACCGCGATGCTGATGATCACCACCAGGGCGGTCTTTAACGGGCCGAAGGAGATAAAGGTCTGCGGGAAATTGATGACCAGATTTAACAGATAGTCTTTGGTCACCAGGTTTTGAATGGTAAACACCGTCTCAGCAGTCTCGCTGCCTCCGTTGGTGGCGGACAGGGCGGTCACAGAAACCCCGGCCCTGGACATGACAAGCGACAATACCAGTATGATGCCGGACAGGATCATAAACAGAATGAACGGATGGGGCAGAGCGTTTCCAGCGCGTTCGATGGAGTCCAGTATCCTGTCCACACGGGATTTTTTTCCATCCCGCGCAGCAGCTACAGCTACATTCTTACTCATTTGTTACCCTCCTATGTTCGGGTTGCCTTCTCTGCAGAAGAAAGCTTCCCTTGCCTTTGAATTCCCTTGCCGGCCCGGCTTTTTATGTTATAATTAGGGAAACGTATCCCTGATCGACGGCCTGCGGCTGCCGGTCTTGTATCATCAATCTTAGCATATGACGGATGGTTTTACTAATACGGATCGTGGATAGGTTATCTCAAATACAGATAAGCGGGGGGCAATGGGAATCTTATGGATATCAAAAACCTGGCGTACATATTGGAGGCTTACAAATGCCGCTCCATCAACAAGGCGGCCCAGAACGTGTACATTTCCCAGTCACACTTGAGCAGTATCATCAAAAACGTGGAGAGCGAGATCGGCTATGCCGTGTTCATCCGCACGCCCTCCGGCCTGACCGCCACCGACGAGGGGCGGTATTTTCTGGAAAATGCCGAAAAAATTGTAAAAAACTGGAGCAGCATTCTGGACGTGCCCGATATTTTCCGGGACCGGAACACGCTGACCATCTGCTGCACCCCGTCCTCCAACATTTTCCAATATTTTCTGGATTACAAAGAGCTCTATCCCGCCAAATGCAGCGACACCTTTCTGGAGAGCGGTCTGAAGGAGACCATGACCGGTATCGTGAACCGGCGCTGCCGGATCGGCATTTTGATGATGCTGGAAAGCCAGCTTCCCAAATACAGCCAGCTGGCCAGCGATTACAAGCTGGATTTCACCGTAATGAAGCAGCACATTCCCATGCATGTGTACATGTCCCGCTCCCACCCTTTGGCGGGCGCCGCCCGGGTAACCAGGGCGGACTTAAGCTGTTACCCCACTGTGACGGACGTCAATCTGGACACCGACGACCGCCTCAGCCTGTCGGACGGGCGGCAAAATACCCTCTATGTGTCGGACCGGGGCACATCCTACGACGCGGTCTGCAAGGGCGGTTACCTGTTAGCCGGGCTCATCCATCCGGGCAACTTGGAAACCATGGACTGCGTCAGCAAACCCCTGACGGACGGCGAACCGGTGGCAATCTGTCTGATCAAGTTCCAGCTCTACGAGCTGAACCTGCGCGAACAGCAGTTTATCGCGTTCCTCTCCAGAAGGCTTTCGTGCCTCTGAGAAATTCCCGAATATTTCTGAGTCCACAACCAAACAGGGCGCCAGCTTGTGCTGGCGCCCTGTGGCACGTGGTTCTGTATTTTATTCACCGGTTCAACCGTTCCCGCCCGGGCCCAAAATCACTGATCCGGGGCCTCCCGTGCTGTTGTTCTCCGTGGGTTCCGACGCCCTGGTGGTTGAAGGTACAGTCGGGTTATTGTTGTACGGGGACCTGGTGGGCGCCGTCGCCGCTCCGGGGCCGGATACATCGTCCGGTGAGGTTGTCGCCCCTGCGCCCGGATAAGCCGCCGTGCTGGAAGACGTGGGCCTGTCGCTGCCGGGCTGTGACGGTCTGGTTCCGCCTCCCGGGTAGCTGCCGGTTCCTCCGCCGGGGTATGTGCCGGTTCCGCCCGGGTACCGCGGATCTTCGTCCTCCGGCGGGTCGATCACATTGCCGAATTCGTCTGTTTCCAGCTCCAGGCCGTCCGGGAATTCCCCGTCGATAATACCGGGTTCCGTCTCGAACGCGGTGGTTTTCTCCTCGTTCTCCTCCTCCGTCTCCGCAGCCGTTGTGGCCTTGGGCGCCTGGGTCGGTTTAGGAATATATCCGCCGTCCGTGCCCACGTGGTCTATGGGTTTACCTTCTTTATAAAGTCCCGAGTCCGCCGCGATCTTGGAACTGATCTTTTTGACCATTTCACTGGGCTCGTAATTATCATCCCCAAACAGGAACTGATGCAGCAGCACCACATTGCTCTCCAGCGTCTGCGGAATTACGCAGTCGCCCTTTTTCCCCATGTTGAGGTCGCCTCTGGCCTGGGGGAAGCCTGTTGTCTCCCCGATATAGAATTTGGTCACGGTTTTCGCCAGGGGGATCAGATCGTTTAAGTCCACGCTGCTCTCGATCTGGCCCAGCACAACCTCCATAACGTTGTTCACAACCGCAAAATCCGCTTTTTTCAGCTTGTCAAAGGCCAGCTGAATGACCTTTCTCTGGCGCTCCGTTCTGGCAAAGTCCGTGTCCATCTTTCTCAGTCTGGCATAAGCCACCGCCTGAACGCCGTCCATATGATTCATGCCCGCGTGGGTCAACTGTACGGAGCCGACTCCGGTGGCCTGCACCGTCTCTGTGATAAATGCATTGATGTAGTAGAACTCCGCCTTGCTCAGCTCGATGTCCACACCGCCCAGAATGTTGATGGCGTCGATAACGGCCTTCCAGTTGAACACGGCATAATCGTCAATCTCCAGATCCAGGTTCCGGTTCAGCGCCTTGACCGCCTGATCCGGGCCACCCTTGAAATACGCCTGGTTGATCTTATTATAGCTTCCTTCCTCATCTATGTTCAGATACGAATCGCGGAACACGCTGACCAGTTTGATCTCGCCCGAATCCTGATTTATGTTGCAGATAATGTTTACGTCCGCGTTGTTCCCCTTGCCCAGGGAATTGTTCCGGCTGTCAACGCCGAACAGCGCCACAGTCCAGAACCCCTTCATACTTTCCACTTTCTCGTAGGACAGGTTCGGGTTCGTCATCTCCGCCATGTTGATGTTGGGGTTGCGCTGAATCGAGTTCAGCTTCTTTTTGACGGGCACGATCACCAGGAACAGTAATGCCAGGAACAGCAGCTCCACCACGATCACGCCGATCATCACTTTGCGCCAATAGCGGTTCTCTGAGCTCTGCTTGCCGCTTCCCCCGCCATTTCCCCGGCCTCCGCCGGTTCCGCGGTTGCCTCCGTTTCCGGAGCCGCCCCCTTTGCGGTCCGTCTTTGGGCCGCTCTCATCCAGATCGATCCAGCCGTCGGTTCCGTTTCCGGCCGCTCTGGCGCCTACCGCCCCGCCAGTCTCGCCTTTAAAACGCGGGCGGTCTCCACCGGCAGCGCGCTGCCCCGCGGCTGCGCCCTGTCTGCCTGCCGCAGTGGCGGTTCCCGGAACATTGCCGGGCTGCCCGGCGCGCCGGGCGCCGGTTGCGCCCGCACCGGGCGTCTGGGGTCTTGAACCGGCCGTGGTTCCGTTAGGGGACTGGGTTCTTGGCCCGGCGGCGGTTCCGCCTGCTGCCTGGGTTCTCGCTCCGGCGGCGGTTCTGCCCGCTGCCGGAGTTTTCGCACCGGCGGCAGTGCTTCCGTTGGCTGCCTGGGTTCTCGTTCCGGCGGCGGTGCTTCCGCCCGCTGCCTGGCCTCTCGCTCCGGCAACAGCGCTTCCGCCCGCCATCTGGCCTCTCGCTCCGGCGGCGGTGCTTCCGCCCGCCATCTGGCCTCTCGCTCCGGCAACAGCGCTTCCGCCCGCCATCTGGCCTCTCGCTCCAACTCCGGCGCTTCCTCCCGCTGCCTGGCTCCTCGCTCCGGTAACAGCGCTTCCGCCCGCCATCTGGCCTCTCGCTCCAACTCCGCCGCTTCCGCCCGCCATCTGGCCTCTGCTTCCGGACGGCGCTGCACCTCCGGCAGCGCGGCTTCCCGCACCCGCAGCTCCAGCCGCAGTCCGACCGCCGGTTCCAAGCCCATTGGCTCCGGTCCGGCCATCCGCGCTCGCAGCCGCCGCGGTCCGTCCGGCCGCTCCCTGAAGCGCAGCGCGGCCGCCGGCGTAACCGCCCGCAGCCCCTGCATCCGCGCGTCTTGAACGGGCGGCGTCCGGCCTTCCCCCGGCCGCGGCCGCTGTTCTCCGCCCGGCCGTGTCTCCCGCCGCTGTCTGACCCGCGCTTCCCGCCGGACGTCTGGCTGCGCCTGCTTCTCCCGCACCGTACTCCGCGCGGCCCGCCGTCCTATAGGTTCCGGATGTACGGCCAGCCGAATCCCCGCCTGCCGGCCTCGCCGGGCGCTCTATCCCCGACGGCCTGCCCGCGGCAGCGCTGTCCGCCTGCCGGCCAGCCGCCGGTCTGCGGCGGCTCTGCCCTGCGCCGTTCATCTCCTCCTGATCAAATCCATTTCCACTCTCAAACTCACGATTCATGCGTCATCCTCATTCCATTGCGCGTGCACCATCATACCTGCCGCGCACACCACTTGGGTATCAATAGTATGTGTTTTCCCATACAATTAATATGCGTTTTTATTGATAAAGCCTTTAAAGATCGTCAAAAACATAATTTTAAAATCAAATCCCAGGCTCCAGTTTTCGATATAGTAAAGGTCGTGTTCAATCCGCTTCGTAATGGAGGTATCCCCCCGGTAGCCGTTGACCTGCGCCCAGCCGGTCAATCCCGGACGCACCTGGTGCTTGATCATATAGCGCGGAATTTCTTCCTTAAACTTCTCCACAAACAGCGGCCGCTCCGGCCTGGGCCCCACCAGACTCATGTCCCCGACCAGAATGTTGAAAAACTGCGGCATCTCATCGATGCTTGTCTTGCGGATAAACTTCCCGATGGGAGTCACTCTGGGATCATGAGGAGTCGTCCACTGACTCCGCTCCTTTTTAGGATCCTGGACCTCCATGGAACGGAATTTATACATTTTAAACGTATGGTTGTGCAGTCCCACCCGTTCCTGGCTGTACAGCACCGGTCCCGGAGAAGTTACCTTGACCAGCAGGGCCGTAACCAGCATAATGGGCGAAAAAATAACCAGACCAAACACAGCCCCCGCAATATCCACCAGCCGCTTCATGGTGGCGTTGAACATATTCGTCAACGGCACGTGGCGGATATGGATAATCGGAAGGCCCTGCAGGTCCTCCATAAACGGTATGGTCGGTATCATATTATTGTAATCCGGAATAAATTTGGTGTGAACCCCCGACTTCTCGCAGGCGGCCACAATCTCCTCCAGATTCATATACTCCTTGATGCTGAGGGTGATCGCAATCTCATCCAGCGTATTGGACGCCAGGAACACCTCCAGATTGGCAATCGGGCCCAGCACCTCCACTCCCTTGTAGGCATAACCCGCCGGCTGATGGTCGTCCAAAATCCCACGGATCTGATATCCCCACTCCGGGTTAACGCAGACCCGGTCCACGAACCCTTCCGCCGCCCGGCTGTAGCCGATCAGCAGAATGTGTTTCAGATTAAAGCCGTTGGAGCGCATGGAACGCAGGAACAGGCGGATCGCATTCCGCTCCAGGGCCTGCATCACAATATTCAGCGCAAAGAACGCCAGAATCATTTTTGTAGAAAAATGGTACAGGTAGCCGTTCTTACGCGCTGCAAACAGCACAAACGTAATCAGCATCAGGCCGATAATATTGGCCTTACAGATATTAGCAAACTCCAGGCGCCGGCCCTGAACCCGTTTCGGCGCATACAGGTGAAATCCGCCGTACAGCAGCAGATACACCGGAACAATAAAAAGCAGCGCTGCGAAATAATACTGCGCCGGGACAACGCCCTCCGTCACAGGCAGCACCTTACCGCTGATCATAATCAGCCACACCAGGCTGTACGTCACCACAATAAACAGCGCGTCCAGCACCACATGCAGCCGGTTCAATGTCTTTTGATTATCCTTAATCATTCTATCTCATCTCACCCTAATTCCCGGCCAACCCCCGCCGCCGCAAAATCCGCTCAAAAAACTCCGAATATCCTGTATATTATACATGATCTGTCAAGGCTTGACTATAAAAAATATCTTAATTTTTTCCGACTACGAGCCGGGCAGGGGGCCTTAGGGAAGGGTCCGGGAGCGTGCTCGCACGTTCCCGGGCACTTTTCTAAGGTCCCCTGTGTGGCGACAGCCACAAAGCCTGGGGCCGCGCGCGGCCCCAGGCTTCCCGGCGGACTCTCTCCCGCCAGTCCCCCCTTCCCAGCTCCCGCGTCCCCCTCACCTCGTCTGATCCATTATCTTCTCTTCCCTATCTTCCCCACCTGTCTCCATCCAAACTCCCACAAATACACCATCATTCCCGCCATCATCTCCCCCTGAGCTCTCCAGCAGGCCCCACTCTTCACCTTCCGAAAATCCACCCTCCTACACTTCCCCCTGCTCTTAATCCCTTCCAACACCCCATCCCAATAAACCTTTCCAAACCCCAACCTCTTAAAAAACCCATACTTCACCCAAATCCCCACTGCCAGCGGCACCGCGTTCAGCGCCAGCTGCCAGTCCGGCATATTCTTATAATTCAAATACACATTATTCCTTGCCGCCAGCCTCACCTTAAACTCATTATACTTCGACCCGCTGGTTCCGCTCCCCACATGATACACCACCGCATCCGGGCAATACACATTATCATACCCGGCCAGCTTCGCCCGGTATCCCACATCCATATCTTCCAAATACGCAAAATGCATCTCATCAAAATACCCAATCTCCTCAAACACACTTTTCCTGTAAATCCCGGCCCCCGCGCACGCCGAAAACACCCTGCTGGCCCGGTTATACTTCCTCGCCGACCTCCCCACGCCTCTCTGAAACGCCCAGCCCAGCACGCAATACATATCCCCCGCGTCGTCCATCAGCTCCCGGTTAAACATCTGCACCATCTTAGGACTCACCGAAAAAATCCGTTCCGACCTTCCAATGGCCCTCACCAGCTCCCCCACATAATCCGGCTCCGGCTCCGTGTCATTATTTAACAGGATCACATAAGGCGTATCCGCCGTCCTGATCCCCACATTCACCGCCCCGGAAAATCCCGTATTTTTCTCCAGAAAAATCGTCGGAATCCCCCGTTCCTTCAACCACTCCACACTGCCGTCCGTGGACCCGTTGTCCACCACCAGCACCTTAAAATGCCGGTACACCTGCAAATCCAGCGCCGCGAAGCAATCCTCCATGAACCGCAGTCCGTTATAATTCGGTATCACCACCGTCACCATCGTCCGCTTCATGCCTGTTCCTCCGGCGCAAACCGATCGTACACGCTCAGATCATAAGGTTCCCCGATTTTCTCCTTCAGCAGATCCCGCAGCGCGAAATTAGACTTGCGCAGCGTCAGATTCGGATTATAATACGGATCCCCATTCTGAATGATATCCGGCCATTTCTTAATAAAAACCGCCACTTCCCGGTTAAACCGTTCGATCTTCTCCGGCGTATCCTCCAGCCCTCTGGACTTAGACTCATAATGGTACAGCAGCGCATACGGCGCATACACCACCAGTTTCCCCAAACTGCGCACCTTCATGCAATAGTCGATATCATTAAACGCCACGGCCAGCTCCTCCGAGAGTCCGCCCACCTGATCGAACACCGACTTTTTGGTCATCATGCAGGCCGCCGTCACCGCGCTGTAATCCTGGGCGCACATGGCCCGGTGGAAATAGCTGTTCTCCGCCTTATGCAGCCCGATAAACGTGTGCCCGGCAATCCCGCCGAACCCAACCACCACGCCCGCGTGCTGGATCGTATCGTCCGCATAGAGCAGTCTCGCGCCCACGATCCCAACGTCCTCGCGCTGGCAGAAACCCAACATTTCCTGAATACAATCCGGCTCAATAATCTCCGTATCGTTATTCAGCAGCAGCAAATATTCTCCCTTCGCGAACCCGGCCCCAAAATTATTAATGGCCGAGTAATTAAACTCCCGCTCCCAGGTCACAACCCTCACATTCCCGTGCTCCGCCTGAAGCCGCTCATAATACGCAAAGGTCTCCGCCTCCGCACTGTTATTCTCCACAATCACAAACTCCAGGTTCCTATACGTCGCCCGCTCCAACAGCGACTTCACGCATACATCCAGATCCTGCCAGTGATCCTTATTGGGAATCACCACCGACACCAGCGGCTCCCCCTGAATCTTAAACTTCGTGTGATAAATCCCAAAGTCCACGCCCTTCACCACGGACTCCGCCTCGATTCCCATGCGCTCATAGTGCGCCATAATGGCTCTGGCCCCGGCCTCAAAGGCATACCGCTTGCTCTCCGGGTTGCTGGCCGTGGAATTCTGATGGCAGCGCCAGTGGTACAGCACCTTGGGAATATGGTAAACCTCCTTCGCCGCCTCCGTACACCGGAAAATGAAATCATAGTCCTGGGCCCCATCAAACTCCTGCCGAAACCTTCCCACCGTTTCCAGCAGATCCATCCGCACCACAAACAAATGGCAGATATAATTCACGCTGGTCAAAAGATCCGGGTTGAAATCCGGCTTGAAATGCGGGTCGAACAGCGCCTTCCCGTCCATGTCCAGCTTATCCTCGTCCGAATAGATCACCTGTGCGCCCGGCCGCTCGTTAACCGCCTTCACCACCTCGTACAGCGCATGAGGCGGCAGCGTGTCGTCGTGGTCCGCAAGCACCAGAAAATCCCCCCGCGCCATATCCATGGCCGCGTTGGTATTTCCCGCGATCCCCTTATTTTCTCCCAGAATCTGGTAACGAATCCGTGAATCCTTCTCCGCATACCTGCGCAGCACCCGCTCCAGGCTCTCGCCCTTGGGGCTGCCGTCGGCAATGCAGACCTCCCAGTTGGTATACGTCTGGGCCAGAATAGAGTCCAGCATCTCCTTCAAATACCGCTCCGGCGTCTTGTAAGCCGGAATGGCGATGGACAGCCTGGGCTCAAAATCGAACAGTTTCTTCCTCTGGGCCTCCAGCTCCTCCTCCGTGGGTTTGGTCAGCTCGTACCACTCCCCGTAATCATAGTCGTTGTCCAGCCCCTGAAGCTTGTGTTTGGACTTGACCACCAGGGCCTTCAGGCCGTGTTCCTTCCAGAAATCCATGGCCACATGAACCGTTTCCATGTTCATCAGGTCCTTGAGTTTCTCGATCCGCTTGTGGGCCACGCTGGAACGCCTGGCGATCAGCTCCTCATTATATTTGATCTTTGCCTGCTTCCCCTCGCAGCGGATCAGCAGGAAATAGTTTTTTCCGCGCTCATAGGGAAACCGAATGTCAAAGCCGAAGTCCCTGTCATAACATTTTTTATAATAAATCTGGCTCACATCGTCCCGCCTGGTGGGGACATACTTAAATTTCACCGGGTTGTGCCGCTCGTCCTCCACACGGAACGTCGCCTTGCTCTCCGGGGATTTGCCGATCACCCATCCGTTTAAGGTAATGGAATTTTCCCGGATCCGGACCACATCAACTTTATATTTCATCGTTTACTCACCATCCTGTATCTGCTGCGCCCCGGACTTCTCATCCCTGCCAAAATTCAGCCGCTCTTCCTCGATCACCAGAGGCCGTTTCATCACCCGCTGGTTGATGCTCATAATATACTCCCCAAGCAATCCAATGAAGAAAATCTGAATCGACCCAAGAAACAGCATCCCGATCAGCATGGGCGCCATGCCGGCCGGAAAACGGTCCCACCAGATCAGCTTCATCACCAGGTAGACGAGGGCCACCACCATGCTGAGCCCGGCGCAGATGCTGCCGAAAATGGTAGCCAGCCGCAGCCCCACCTTGGTATAGGAGGTGATACTCAGCATAGCCGCATCATACAGGCGGTAGAAATTGTTGCTGGTCTTGCCCGCCCGGCGCAAGGGCTGCTCGTAGGGTATTTCCTTGCGCTTAAAGCCCAGCTCCGCCACAATTCCGCGCAAAAACGGCGTGGGGTCGTTCAGCCCCCGCAGAACCTGGATAAATTTGGCGTCATAGAGGCCAAAGCCGGTAAACTGCTCGATCTGCTCCACGTCGGAGAGTTTTTTGATCAGCTTGTAATAACAGCCTCTGAGCCAGTACATAAACTTGTTCTCCTGGCTGCTCTTCTTGATGCCGATCACAATTTTATACCCGGACTCCCACTCCCGCACATACTGGGGAATCATTTCCACCGGGTCCTGGAAATCCGCAGCCATGAGAATGGTGCAGTCCCCGCTGGTCTGCAGCATGGCGTAATAGGGGGAATTAAACTGGCCGAAATTCTTGGCGTTAAAAATCGCCTTGATGTCTGGGTCGCTCTGGCAGAGCCCCCGCAGCAGTTCCCGGGTCCGGTCCCTCGAATCATTATCGATAAAAATCAGCTCGTACCGGTAATCCGCCAGCTCCTTCTCAAACAGGGCCGTGATCGCGCGGCTTAAGGGGATTACGTTCTCTTCTTCATTATAACAAGGCACTACAATACTTATGGTTTTCATATTATCTCTCGTTTACTCCAGGATATCGTATTTGCGTTCAATCGTTTTGTACCATGACCTTGACCAGGTCTTTCGGCTTGTGGTGCATGAGCTCCAACGCCTCCTCCACTTTGTCCAGGCCGTGCAGCCGGTGGGTCACCATTTTCCCCGGGTCCACCCGCCTGTACTGAACCATTTTCAGCATACGCTCGATGCGGGCGCGGCCGCCTCTGGCCAGCTCCATATGGATGGTCTTTCCGGCCATGCCTCTGCCGCCGGAAAATTTCGGGTAGCCGATGGAGCCGGTTCCGCCGTAATAATTTACATTGGAAACCGTTCCGATGCCGTAGCGCACCATGTCCACGGCCTGGGTGAACACCTCGTCCCCGCCGCCGCAGATGATCACGCCGTCCGCGCCGAGACCGTCCGTCATGTCAAGGACCTGCTCCACCACGTCCCCGTCCCGGTAGCTGATGACATCCGTGGCTCCGTACTCCCGGGCCAGGTCCACACAGACCGGGCGGGTTCCCACGCCGATGATCCGCGCCGCGCCCATGTGGACCGCCCCGGCCACCGCCATCAGGCCGATGGGCCCGATGCCCAGCACGACCACGGTATCTCCGGCCTTGATATCCGCGTACTCCGCCCCCGTAAAGCCGGTGGTCATGGTGTCCACGCACATCAGCGCCTGCTCCAGCGTGACCCCCTGGGGAATCTTCGCCAGCGTGGTGTCCGCGTCCGGAATCAGAAACCGCTCCGCAAATACCCCCGGCTGGGTTCTGCCCAGCTGGTGGCCGGAAAATGGCTTCCCGGCGTGGCGGTCGTTGCCCTCCTGGATGGCCAGAGCCCGCCAGTCCGGCGTGATGGCCGGAACCGCGACGATCTCTCCGGGAGAGAAATCACGCACCTGATCCCCCACCTCCAGAATCCGCGCCACGCACTCATGACCCAGAATCAGATTGGGCGCCTTGGGCGAGCCCCCGCCGTACACGGTGTGCACGTCCGACGAACAGGGCGTCATAGCCACTGGGGCGAGTATTGCGCCGTAAGGGACGAGGGACGGCTCGGGGGCATCGTGCCAGCCGACTACGCCTGGTTTTTTTAGTACGAATGCTTTCATGGTGAGGAGGTCCTTTCTTTTTATGTGGTGATTGGGATGGTGGGGGAGGGGTGGGGATTCTCGGAGCGTCTGAGGCCAACATTGGGATACTATGGTCGTCTGGGCCAACGCCGGAATTCGCGGGCCGTCCTAAGGAATCTATCGGGCTTCGCCTGGTACCCCATAATCCAACGGTTAGAATTCGCAAGCCGTCCTAAGGAATCCACCAGGCTTCGCCTGGTACCCCTTAGGACAAAATCTATAACGTCTCCAGGTGATTGAACCGCATCGCGCGAACTTCCACGTCTTTGCCGAACCGCTCCCGGATGCTTGCTGCGATCTCGTCCGTATATCCCGGTGCGGTGATCACGATGGCGTCCACCGGGTGTTCTTCAAAATGTTCCGGGCCTACGATGGGCAGGTGGGAGGCGGGTGCGAATTTTCCCTGCTTGAACGGGGCGGAATCGATGATGTACTCCGCCTTTTTCCCCAGCTTGGTGGTGGCCGCCAGCGTGAAGCCCTGGTGGCTGGCGCCCCAGATGGCGACCTTCTTGTTCCACGCCTTGAGATATTTCAGATACGTGTCCATTTCCTTGCGCAGGTTCACATAACATTCCAGCAGATTCCCCGTCTCCATCTGCGGACGCTTTTTAACCACTACTGACAGGGTGTCCCGGTTGATGATCTCGCATTCCTCCACCACAAAACCGTTCCGCTCCAGAAGCGGCGTCAGGGTGTCAAAGGTATAGTAGGCGATGTGATCCCGGATCAACTCGTAATAGCTGTTGTGGTCCATGATATACTCAAAGCTGGGCACGGTGATCAGGCCCATGCCGTCGTCGTCCAGATTGCGGTGGATTGCCTGCAGCATGGCGCAGGGATCCGGCTGGTGCTCCAAAAAATTGAAGGACAGAAACACATCGTAAGGCCCGTCCGGAAAAACGGTGTCCTCCGTCTCCGTAAACCCTTCCGTCACATCCAGCCCGCGCTCCCTGGCCAGGGCCACCAGCCTGGGATCGTGCTCGATTCCGTGGGCCTCCACCGGGAACTCGGACAGCACGCTCAAGAATTCGCCCTGTCCGCAGCCCACCTCAATAAACCGTTTTCCTTCCAGATGGTAGGTGTCGATCAGATGCCGGTACTGGTATCTGCGCAGCTCCACCATAGTCTTGGAAAATCCTCCCGCCCGGATCACATCCCGGTAATAATCCACCGGCTCGCAGTCAAACTGAACCAGCCCGCAGCCGGCGCATTGACATAAGTCCAGAGTCAGCCCTTCATCCGTCTTAACTCCCTCTGCATCCGGCATGTGCTGGGCCGAAGCGGGCATGTTATCTAGCGTAAGCAGCGGCGTCTCCCACAAAGGGGCGCCGCAGGCGATGCATCGTTTCATTTGCTATTCTCCTTATAAAACTCATGGTTGGCAATCATTTCCCGGATTCCCTCCTCAAAGGAGATCCTGGGCTGAAAATTCGCAGCCCGGTATAATTTCCCCGTATCCGGGTTCAGGGACACCACGCCCTCCGCGTTGGGCGGGCGTTTTCCGTACTCAAAGGTGCCGCGGCCTCCGCAAAGGCGGTGGATTTCCCCGATAAACTCCCGCAGCGGCCTGGTATCGTTACCCGCCACATTATACACGCCGGAAGGGGATTTTGCAAGCAGCAGACCGGTAATGGCCCGGACTGCATCTTTAATATAGAGATAGTTCCACAGCTGGGTGCAGGCTCCAAACTCCATATGTCCGCCCTTTAAAAAGGTGTCCACGCAGCTGGACACCAGGGACCAGGGATGGTCTCCCGGACCGTAAACGCTGAAAATCCGTGTGTGCAGATAGGTGATTCCCAGCTCCCCGGCCTTCTCCCCGGCCCGGCGGCACACCTCCAACTTGTCCTTGCCGTACTCTGACACCGGATGGCAGGGGGAATCCTCGCGCATAAGACCGTCCGTAATCCCGTACTCCGCCTGGGAACCGCTGAACAGAAAGCGGGTGCAGCCCAGACGCGCGGCTGCCCCCAACGCCTCCAGGGCATAACCAATATTCCGGGCCTGAATCTCCGGGTTCGTGCGGTTGGCGCTCCCAGAGCCTTCCCAGCCCAGATGGAGCCACAGGTCCGCCCGTCCCTCCAGGACCGGGTGGCGGTCCAGCGTCCCGCAGGCGCTAAGGTCCACCGGCAGTACAGTCAACTGCCCGCCGGTCTCCCGCTGCATTGTTTCCAGCTCCCCTCGCCCGGCCGAATCCGGGCGCACCGCCGCAAACACCCGATGGCGTTTGTCCAGCAGTTCCTCCACAACGGCCCTGCCGATAAAACTGGTGGCTCCGGTCACAACAATACGCATGTCACATACTCCTTCACAGTCCCGGACCCTATTCCTTGATCCTGAGAATCATCATATTGGCGTCCATCTCCTCATCCGGCAGGAAGGGGGACAGATCCTCCAGGGGCGGGGACACCATAGTCCCGTCCGGCAGGCGCTTGGCCGAGGACTTGGGCTCGAAATTCTGGTCCCGGCTGACAAACACCTCGCAGATCACCGGTCCGTCGATGGCCAATGTCTGCTCCACCGCCTCCGGCAGCTGGCTGTTGTGGTAAACGGCCACATAGGGATAGCCGTAGGCCGCGGCCAGCTTCTCCATGGACGGGAAGCTCAGATCCCCGCTGTCCACTCCGATGCCCACCAGGGGCTCCCCGAAGAAATTCTTCTGGGTCTGGCGGATGGAATGATAGCCGCCGTTATTGATCAAAAATATCTTAATATTCATCTCATGGTGAATAATGGTCTGCAGTTCCTGCAGATTCATCTGGATACTGCCGTCCCCGGTGAGCAGGATCAGGTCCTTCCCGGTCACCCGGTCGCCCTGGTGGTAGCACTGCTGGTCCCTGGAGGCCGCCCACACGCCGATGGCCGCCGGCAGGTCGTAGCCCATGGCCGCAATGGCGGAATTGGTAATAAACCGCTGGCCCTTCTTAATCACCCAGGCGTGACCGCCCACCACGCAGGCGGAGCCGTTTCCAACCACCGTGATCTGGCCCTCCTCAAGGCGGCTGCTGATCTCCTTGATCATGGCGTATACATTGGCCGGTTCCTCATCACCATGCGCAAAATGCTTGGGCAGCACCACCGGGTATTTCTCCTTCCACATCCGGCAGGTCTCGATCCAGCTCATGCCGGCAAGCCCCTGGCCGCCGTCAAAGAACGGTTTCCCGCCGGCTTCTCCCCCGGCGCATCCCCCCTCCGCGGTCAGAAGCTCGTCCAGCACCTTGTCCATCTGCTCTAAAAGGTCCCTGGCGTCCCCGTGAATCCGCATATCGCTGTGCACCGAAGGCTTCTTTAACTCTTCCTCATCGATGTCGTTGACAATCACGTAGGCCGCTCTGGCCCAGGTGCCGTAGTTGTAGCCAACCTGGCGGATGCTCAGGCGGCTGCCGATGCTCAGCACCAGATCGCTGTTCTGAATGGCAAAATTCCCGGGGCGGTCGCCCATGTTGCCCGCGCGGCCCACGTACAGCGGATCGTCGTCGCACATCAGATCCTCGCTGTCCCAGCCGGTAATCACCGGAACGCCCAGCTTGTTCACCACCCGTTCAAACACGTCGAAAGCTTTGCCGATACGGATTCCATTTCCGGCGTTAATCACCGGGCGCTGCGCAGCGCGGATCTTTTCGAGCACGGCCATCGCCGTCTCCCGCGACACCGGCGGGGGCAGAACCTGGCGTTTTTCGCCTTTTCCGGCAAAATCCCCGGGAATGCCGTAGGAATCCTGGGCCTCTTTCGTGCCCCAGCCGGTCCCGCCCGCCTCGTAGGCCGCGGGGTCGAATCCCACCAGCGCCTCCGTCTCGATCTGAGCGGACTGTACATTTAAGGGGATATCCAGCCAACAGGGGCCGGGGCGGCCGGACTGGGACAGATACAATGCCTTCTCCAGGCAGAACCGGATGCGCTCCGGATCGATCACCATTTCGCTGTATTTGGTCATGCAGTCGATGGACTTACAGATGTCGAACTCCTGGTCGCCCATGGCGCGGATTCCCACGCCGGACCAGCGGGCCGTGGTATCGTAGCGCACCTGACCGGAGAGCACCAGCATGGGAATGGAATCCAGCCAGCCGCCCACAACCCCGGTGATCGCGTTGGTTCCGCCCGGGCCGGTGGTCACGCAGAGCGCCGCGATCCGGTTGTGAATCCGTGCGTAAGCCTCCGCCGCCATGGCGCTGGCCTGCTCATGATGATTGTACAGGCAATGAAGCCCTTCCTTATGTCCCAGGGCGTCATTTAAATGCATGGCTCCCCCGCCGGTCACCGTGAACACCTGGCAAATTCCCGCCTCCACCAACCGATCGGCAATATAGTCGGACAATCTTTTTTTCATAAACATCTTCTCCTCTGATTCTGCGGTCAATTTTGTATAACGTGAGTATAGCATAACTTCCCGCAAAATCCTACTGTTTTTCACTCCGACGGGAGACCCCTGCCCAATGGCGCATGCTCCCGCGCGCCCCGTCCATTTTCTCCCCTCCCCAGCCGCTTCCAGAACTTCCAATAACCCTCACTATTCAAATGCCCCCGCGTCCGCTATAATCATGATCGTAATGCAACGACGGATTTTCGGCCACATACGAATCCAAAACAGTATATCAAAAAGGAGAGACATCAATATTATGAAAAAACACACAAAAGTACTGGCTGTATTATCCACTACCGCGTTCATGGCGGCATTTGCCCCGAACTTCTTATCCAACGCTCCCGTATCCAGCGTATACGCTGCAAGCACAGGCTGGACTCAGGAAAATGGGGGTTGGGTGTTCTACGATTCCGACGGCGATCTGCTGACGGACACCTGGAAAAAGAGAGGCGACGACTGGTTCTATCTGGATTCCGAGGGAATGCAGGCAATCAATGCGCAGGTAGATGAGTATTACGTAGGAGAAGACGGAAAGCGCGTCACCGAGAGCTGGATCTCCGTGGAAAACGAAGATTACGGCAACGATGAGAGCGAGCCGGAATATTACTGGTACTATTACGGAAAAAACGGAAAAATGACCACATCCCGCTGGATGACCATCGAGGGAAGCACCTACTACTTCAATGAGGACGGCCACATGATGACCGGCGAACTCAGCCTTGACGGCTTCAACTATTACCTGGGCGAAGAAGGCGACGGCAAGATGAAAACCGGCTGGATCCAGCTTGAGGATGAAAACGAAGATTCCGATTACACTGAGTCCTGGTTCTACTATGACCGCAGCGGCAAGCGCGTGGAAAACCAGGTCGATAAAAAGATTGACGGCGCATACTACACCTTTGAGGACGGCCGTATGCAGACCGGCTGGTACAAGCTTCCGGTAACGGAAACTGCCAGCGCCTCCGAGGCAGCTCCCGCGAACAACAGCGTGGCAGGCTACCAGTATTACGACGAGGACGGAAAACGCGCCTCCGACTGGAGAAACATCGAGGGCGTTGAGGGAATCAGCGAGGAGGGGGAGACCTACCGCTTCTATTTCAAGAACGGCAAGCCCTACTACGCAGAGAGCGGCCTGGAGCTGTTCTCCATCGATTCCAAGAAATATGCGTTCAACACCAAAGGTGAAATGCAGACCGGCAAGCAGGTTGTCAACATCGGCGAAGGCGAGGTAGCCAACTTCTACTTCGGCGAGGACGGCGTAATGCGCACCGGCAAGCAGGTCATCTACGACGAGAAGAGCGATGAGAACCAGAACTGGTACTTCCACACCGACGGCTCCAGAAAGGGCCAGGGTTACCACGGGATCAAGGATAACGTTCTGTATATCTACGGCCTGCGCCAAGAAGCCGACAAGGACCTGCGCTACGTTCCGGTAGAGCTGAACGGCAACCAGTACCTGGTAAATGCCAACGGCGTTGTTCAGAAAGCCAGCTCCTCCTCCAAATCCAGCACCAAGCCTGAGTTGGGCAACGGTTTCAAGGATTACAAGGACGAGAACGATAAGATCTGGGTTGTAAACACCGAGGGCATGATCCAGCAGTAAGGCGCCAGCGCCCTGCACCGATCCATGGCTGCCGCGATGGCAGCCATGAAAAACCAACCATCTCCCTCCTGATACACACATCCGTTCAAACATGTTAAGACGACATCCGATAAAAAGGGAGACGAAAATGCGGCAGACTTGCTAAAAGTCTTGCCGCATTTTTGTATATTTTGCCAAAAAATTGTATTTTTTCTATTCGTGAGGTATATTTTGACGATTTCAGCGTTATAAATAGTATGTAGGGGGGCTATGCCTCCGGCAATCGGCATTACATATGTAAGCCCAGTGCCGGTTTGAAAACGTTTTGTGCCGAGGTACGACCGGTTTCAAATCCGCACTGGGATCCGGAAATAGAAAGGGAGGATTCATTTATGCGCGAACTAGCGGTATTTTATTGCCCGGATTGCGGCCATTACGCTTACTACCAGACATCCCGGCATCCGGTCTGTCCCAAATGCGGCGACGGCCGCACAGCTATGTGCATGCTAAAGATGTACTATACGGAATTCATGAATATGACGTGTGAGGAACGTGACAATTATCTCTCCATGGAAATGTTAAAACGGAATCCCTCGATCATGGCCCGCATCACCGAGCCCCACAAGCGCTTCAACAGCCGTGAGACCATCGCGGAGCTGTGCAACGTTATTATGGATCTGGACGCGGAGAACAAAATACTCAGCGACACGGTCAGCTGGATGCACGATACGATTTGGGATATGCTGCGCGCACAGAAGGGGTTGGATCAGAAGTCTAAAGAGAGGGTTGCGACGGACGGGATTGAGGCAAAAGCCCCGGCGAAGGCTGAGGGCGGAGCAGATACGGTGGAGGTGGGAATTGAGAAGGCTGGCCCTGGGTTAGAGGCGGCAGCTACGCAGGAACTGCCGGGACCGAGGAACGAGCATTGAGGTGAGGGAGGCGGTTGACGACATGGGGATTGGAGGGATTTGATTCGAACCGGCCGCGTGTATTTTCTGACATTTTGCTATCTTTTCTTTCTGTTTTGCATTATAATAGACGTATACTTATTATTGTTTGCACGGTTAGCAGCAGTATGCTCCGCGGGATACCACTGCAAACGGCAACATAGCATTTTACTGTATACCCACACTTGTCAGAAAGGAGCGCGCTTATGAGTCATAAAATTATCACCATCGCCCGCCAGTTCGGCAGCGGCGGACACGAAGTCGGAGAACGGTTGTCGAAACTTCTGCAGATCCCCCTTTATGACCGGAGCCTGGTTGAGATGGCCGCAGAAAAAATGGGCCTCTCCCCCATCACGGTGGAGGAAGTGGACGAAGCTGCGCTTCACTCCTTCCTGTCCACCTACCGGATTCCCAAAACTCCCAACGATGTAACCGGTTACGGTCTCCCTTTAAACGACAGCACCTACCTGACCCAGACCGCCATCATCGAAACCCTGGCCAAGGAAGGCCCCTGTATCATCGTAGGCCGCTGCGGAGACTACATACTGAGGAACTACCCGGATCTCATCGACGTCTTCCTCTGCGCCTCCATGGAGGACCGCATAAGCCGCATCATGGACCGCTACCAGATCCCGCGCAAGGAAGCCGCCAGCGCCGTCCGGCACACGGACAGCCAGAGGCGGAAGTATTATGAAAATTATACCAAGCAGGAATGGGGAAGCATTGAATCCCACCAGATGTTGTTTAATTTGAGTAAGTTGGGGGTGGAGAAGGTGGTGGGGGTGATTGCGGGGATTTATAATGGGTAAGATGTGTTGGAGATTTGAAACCCAATGAGAAAATAAAGGCTTGAATTGGCCGGAGCAGGTTCGGAGACTGCTCCGGCTTTTGTGGTGGGAGGCGGAAGGGGGATGTTGGAATACGTGGAGCACTGCTCGTGCATAGAGTGCCTGATATCCGCAGCAGAAGTGTGCCAACGAATCAACGGCGTAGTGGGGCCGGGCCTACGGCTAGATTCGCAGGCGCAGTCTGGTGTGGATCGCGGGTGCTGTATGCACGAGCAGCCCCTCACGCCCTCACAGCGCCCCTAACTCCATTGCACGGTACAACGCCGCCACATGCACAGCTTGCTCAAATCCGCCTTCCCTCAGAAAGCGTTTCACGTCGTCGCATTCCATTTCAACCACCTCCAGCGATTCCGTTTCGTCCAAGTGTTGTTCGCTCACCAGCCTTACATCCCGCGCCAAGTAACACTGGGCATAGCTGGTACAGTTGGTGGCATTGGGCGCAATCCTGAACAGGAACTCCAGCCGGCCGGCCTGATATCCTGTTTCCTCCAACAGCTCCCTGGCCGCCCCCGCCTCCGGGTCCTCGCCCGGCTCAATACAGCCGGCCGGCAGCTCCAGAAGCACCTTCCCCGCCCCATGCCGGTATTGGCGCACCAAAATAACCTTTGGCGCCGGAGCCGGCGTCACTGCCACGACCACTGCGAAATCCGGTAAATGGTTCACATAAAACGGAGTTATGGTCATGCCGGACGGAAGCAGGCAGGTACTGGCGCGGAGGTCGATCCAGGGGTCTTTAAGAATTGTTGTTTCGGATAGTGTTTTCCATGAGAGGGGTTTGGTCATATGAGTGGGCCTTTCTGGTTGGGTTTATTTTATGGTGTTATTGTATTCGGGGGGAGGGAGATGGGGAACGGGCAGTGGTACGGTTGGGTTGATTATAGCATAGGTCGGAGGGGTTATGCACGCTCTCTTAAAGCATCTGTAAAAAATTAAGTTTTAATTCCTTTATTTTTAATTATTACTTTATATACTAGCCTCCTGACTAAAGATATACTAAACCTAAAGAGATTCAAATCGGAGGTATGCCTATGAAGCTCACAAAGCCGCAACATTTTATTTATGATATTGTAATCAGCTCACTGGCTTTTGCCGCTGTAATTCTTGTAATTATAGATCTATCAGATGGATTAAATACGTGGCAATTATGTCTGGATCAGTTTATACTGGCACTGTTCTCTTTCGATTATCTGATTCGCCTGTTCATTGCAGATAATCGCCGCAAATTTATCCGAGATAACATATGCGATCTGATTGCAATCATCCCTCTGCATACTGCCTTCCGAACATTTAAAATCTTTCATACGAAATTGTTGAAATTTTTTAAGCTTCCTCGTCTATTTGCCTTTCTCTATCGCCCTCTGAAAAAGGCAAAAGGCTTTTTTAATACCAATGGTTTCAAATATATAGTTTTTATCACGGCACTGCTCATATTATTAGGTGGCTTTTTAATCCACTTCGCAGAAAACATGAGCTATTCTGACGGAATCTGGTGGGCCTTTGTCACTGCAACTACCGTTGGATATGGAGATATATCCCCCCATACGCTTTATGGCAGAGTGATTGCTATGATTCTAATGCTGATGGGGATTGGTTTGATTGGTTCTGTTACCAGTACCATTACCTCTTATTTTTTAAAAAGCAAGTCTAAAAGTTTACACAGCGAAGTTTTGGAAATGGTAAAAGTTCAGTTAGATCGTTTTTCTGAGCTCTCGGAAAATGATGTAGATGAGATATGCCGCCTTTTAAAAGCCTTAAAAGAACAACGATAAAATACTTTTAATCTCTGACACGAATTAATTCTTCTTGCATATTTTTCTAAAATAGTAGAAAATATAAACGTATAGCCAATTCGATTTCTAAAGTAGATGAGAAAGTGGATAATAAATCTATGAAAAAACGTTGTTTATTAGTTTTACCCCGCCCTGTTTTTCCGCTTGTGTGCGGTTATGCTCTCAAGAATTATCATTTAATAAAAATATTAAATACTCACTATGATTTAAAAATCATTCTGATTTCCGAAAAAGATATATCTTCGGAAGAACAGAATTTTTATGAAAGTTTATCAGTGGAATTTTATTCATATAGAATCCCAAAATATAAAAGCTATTTGAGCTGTGCCATCGGCTTATTTTCTTCCAGGCCCCTCCAGATTTGCTATTTTTATGATAGAGAATTGCAGAAAAAAATTGATCTACTGGCAAGTGAAAGTGATATCCTAATAGCAGCTTTGATCAGGACCAGAAAGTATTTCGAATCAATCCAGCTCAAAGCGAATCAAACGCTTGTATTCGATATGGTTGATTCCATCGCCCTCAATTACTCCCGATCCAAAGAGCACACAAGCTCATTGTTATGGAGATTCCTCTACTCTATTGAAAGTAAACGTTTATTAAAATATGAACGGAATTATATTCAAACCAGCACAATTACCTACTTATTTAACCCCGAAGAAGTGAACTTTTGGAATAATGCCGGAAATGTCACATGGCTTCCACATGGTGTAAACAATACACTTTTCACCTATACCAGGACAACTCAAGATTACTCGAATTCCGTAGTCTTTATTGGAAAAATGGATTACCGTCCGAATGTGGAAGCAGCACTATGGTATCTGAACAATGTCCATGTTATAATTGGTTCGAAAATTCCTTTCATAATTGTTGGGGCTTATCCCACCGAGGAGCTGCAAAATTTTGCCCGCAAGTTCCCCAACGTAACTATCACTGGCTATGTCGATGATCCATATGTTTATATGAATTCCGCACTCGCAATCGTTGCCCCGATGCAAACCGGTGGTGGGATTCAGAATAAAGTTTTGGAGGGAATGGCTTTAGGTAAAATCAATATCATTTCGCCTCTTGCCGCGGCCTCCATTGTCGGAGCCAAAAACGGGGTCCATTTTTTGATTGCCAATAGCGCCGAAGAATATGCGGAGTATATCATCAATATCGCTCAAAATCCAGAGCAATACCAATCTATTGCCACAGCCGCTCAGGAATTGATTAAGAACCAATTCACGTGGGAGGCTTATGGGCGTGGGTATGTGGAAGGTATTGAGGCTACGCATATATAGTAGGCATTACCTCAATTTTATATAATGCACTTTCAAAACTAGATGGTTTAATCTGGTTTTGAAAGTTTACTCGTTTGAAGAGTATTTATTGTATAATTTCTATAGCTCCCAAATACTGCTCACGAATATATTTTATTAACTTCTTTGACTGAAAACCTTGCTTTAACGGCAATATATTAAACTGATCCTTTTTCGTCTCAGAAACCGCTAATACAATATCATATCGATTGTTGTTGCGCTTTTCTGTAGCTTCAATGTAATTATCAGAAAACAGCAGTTCTTCCTGAATCGAACACGCCTCCATTATCACCCCTCCTCCGCATTTTAGGACTGTTGATATCTCACTTTTATTAAAAGGGATTAACCGGTAACCATATTCTCTCAACTCACTAGCATCATCTGTAGACAATAATTCTACAGCTCTAACATAACTATTTTCATTTTCTGGGAGCATAACTTCAAGCTCAGTAGTATGCCCAACATCAGGGTTTATAAGAAGTACTAACGGTTCAAACGTATTTGTTTCCTGTGATGCCAATGCCATACCTGTATTTTGACAAAATATTGCTACCTCTTGATTGGTAATTCCATAAGCGGCATCTATATCATCAGCTGCAACTGCATATAATAAATCATCTGTATTATCATAAGATTTTATAATGATTTTGTAACCGTCCTCTTCCATAATCTTATTAAGCTGTTTTAAAACACTTTCATGAACATCGGATGAAATACCAACATATATTTTTGTATAAACCTGCATGTCTTTTTTTATATTGTCTCTTTCAACGTCATTACATCCAATAGTAATAACTACCACCATCAGAATTATACCAATAACCTTACTCCGCATTTTCATCAATATATCCCTCATAAAATATACCATATGTATTCATAAATAAGTTAATATCCATAAATCATCTCCTGAGTTCCTGGCCTGTAAAGTGTAATCGATGAGTACGTACATAGTGGATAAAAATATGCTGATTCCATAATTTGTAACTGAACTTCGTTATATAATACTCTCCTTAACTCATCACTATCACAACTCCGTCCATCTTTAAATAACAAATCAGTCTCGGGATTGTAGTAATGAATCATGTTTAGTTTAGAGCCTTGTAAAAAATACTTACCATATGAATCAGGTTCGTTATTAAGAGGAATATCGTCTAAAAACATATCATACTCGTATAATTCTGAAGAAGACTTCACTTTTTTAAGAATAATATTAATATCAGCTAATGATAATAAGTCCTTTATAATTACAGCTTGTGCCGTTATCGCATCGTCGTTGGGACGGTAGGCAAGTGTCAAATATAATGACTCCAAGTCAACTTCCTCTAACAGTTGTTTGGCCCTATTTAGATCCCACGGATACATAGAACCAGTATCAGAATTATAATAAAGATTTGACTGTGGGATAAAACTGTATTCAGAATTATAATACTTAGAATCTACAAATCCACTTTCATTAATTAATGTTCTATTCATGCTATAAAATATAGCTTCTCGTAACCTAGAATTCTTAACTTTTTTTCCATTTATGCCCAAATATCGCATTCTAGTCTTGGGGTTTATTATCATCCCTACCTTTGACTCATCAGAATCCCGACCAATTTTTTTATTTAAAATTCGAATATCCCAAGAAGGTATTGTAGTAATATCTGCTCTATTTTCAGAAAAAGAAGATACACTCTCGCGTGTATTTTTCACATTGCTTATAATTAAGAAATCCGCTACCCTTTCTTCAGGAAAGAATGGATAGTATTTATTCTTTTTAAACAGGTAATATTTTCCTGCTGCATACTCATCTACGATAAATGGACCACTTCCAACAGGCTTTCGCCAAAAAACACTATTATCAATCGTATACCTTTCATTATAAATCTTAAAAATATGTTCCGGTAAAATTAAAATGTCTGCCAGCATCGCGGCTCCATCTGCATGACACAATGGGAAAGAAAACAACACTGTAAACTCATCCGCTTTACGGACTTTAACTGCTCCCTCTGGATAATTTAAATGTGTATATGCCCAGCTTGATGTTTCTTCCTGCATTAATTGATATGTAAAAACCACATCATCAGCTGTCAGTGCTGTACCATCAGACCAAAAAATATTTGGTTTTAGACTTACAATATAAGTGAAATCATCTTCTTTTTCAATCGCCTCTGCCAAAACCATATTAAACTGCCCATTCTTTTGGCTAAATAGGGGCTGGTACATCATCTCAAATAGGAAATCGGCTGATGTATCCCGTGTAGTAACAGGATTAATCTTCTCACCTGGATCTGATTCTAATGCATATACTGTAATGTCTCCCATAAGAGAGGCCTTTAATTGTTCTAATGTTAGGTTCGTTTGAAAAGATATTTTATTCGGTTTTTCTGAACTTTTTTCATCTGCTACGCAACCTATGCATATCGCTCCAAGTGTTACCACTAAAACCGCTAAAACAACTTTTTTCATAAAATCTCCATTTACCATTGTATACTTTTTATTGTTTCTTTTAGAATCATAAAATTTTCATTATAAATTGAATTTTCGAATAAGCTTAGTCGAAAATCCATCATCACTAAAACTAAAATCGTCCCTATTATAAATGATGCTAATAACCACGTCTGTATGATTGGAGTTTCAACAGCCAATGGTACTTTTTTTTCCTCAAGGCACAGAAAAAAAGAATAAAACAAAATCATCATAACACCACAATACCGAAAACGATCTAAATCTAACGCAATAAAATTAATTGAATACGCAGCAAGAAGCATAATTGTCGAACCCGTTAAATATAAAATCATCGCTTCTTTTCTATTCGTCATCCAAAGGAATACTGAAACAAAAAGAAGCAAAACAATTATAAACAGCATAATTTGCCAGGGAATAACCTCAAATGAAAATGGAAGATAAATACTTCCGTCGTTTCTCTCCTGTGCTTCCCAATAAATTCTATTTTGTAACATTAGTTTACCCAGGCCCGCAGCATATTTATAACTAGGATTGAATTTACGCAGATCTGAAAGTAAAGAGGCAATTGTAAATGCAGATGTTTGATACTTATTGCAAAATATTCCTAATAGCCCACTAGGAATATACCAAATTGTGTAAAATACTATATTATTTATTGACAGTTTACCCGTTCTGTTCATAATTGCAGCCAATCCAATAAAAAATATTACTGGGCAGATAACAAACAAATTGGTTTCGCTAATTAGTACCGCAAGAAATGACAAAACAGCTCCTAAAAACCACATATATCTAAAATTCCATCTGCACAACAACTCTATATATAAAATAATTAAAAGATAACCATATTGTTCAAAATATCCCATCTCGTGTGCCGAATAGGCACTATATATGCTTAATGAATACCAAAATATTATTACCGCTGCGGCAAGGCAACGTTTTTTCAACGCCAAATCATAAACTCTCCATATAAACCACCCCAACAGAATTAATGCAGTCCCAATCGCGATCACATAATTTGCCTTATAGCTATACATATTATCGCCAAAGATAATTTGCATTATAGTGCCTATTAACGCTCTGGGTAAAAAGCCATAACGATATGTAAAAACATTTTGAGAACATACATATTCCGAAGGCCAACGAAAACCATACACAAAATTGAATAGTAGCCGGCATAGTGTAATCACAAATATACCTTTATACAGAATAGAGAATCGTTTTCTGTCTGCCATTTCAACCTTTCCTCCATCTACTAAATATAAGCCATTTACTGGCTATGTAGTTCAAAATAATTACAATAATATTGGATAATACCTTAATAATCAAATGGTTGAACTTACAGAGAGAAACACCTAAAAACATTACTCCCAAATCCAATAGACCTGTGGAGATCCTACACGCGATAAAGCCTTTGGCCTCTTCAGTTACGGTCTGTCGGTCCCATCGCTTACTCCGAAATACCCATTCTTTATTTGTAACGAACGCAAAACAGACAGCTGCCAGCCACGCCAATGCATTTCCTAATACATTCCCTAAGGGATCATAACAGATCATATATATAGTTACATTAACCATCGTAGTAAAAACGCCAAAGATGATATAAAGAATTGCTTCTTTAATTTCCGAACTATGCTGCATATTTGTTCTGTTCCTTCCGAAGAACTTTTTTCAAATGAAAAATTTTTTTTAGATAATATACAACAAGTCTTTTTACATGAACGGTTGTATTATAATCATCAACCCAGTGGACTGGGAGTTCATAGATTAATGTGTTTTTTCGCTCTGCACGTATTAAAAGCTCAATCACATAAAACCAACCATTGTCTGGCTGTGCCTCTTTGACTAACATTTCAACCGTTTCCTTGCGAAAAAATTTGAAGCCACAGATCGCATCAGTGGCTTTGATACCAAAAGCCCATTTTAATACAAACACCAAACCATGAGATGTAAAATTTCTGTACCACTTTCTTCCTCGTGTATCTGATTTTTTATTCCAGCGCGAGGCGTTCACAATTTCAACTTCAGGTTGCTTACAGAATATTTCATACATATCCGATAGATGGCTAAGATCAGTCGACAAGTCAATATCCATATACCCTACTATATCGGCACTATTAGTCTCAATACCTGTACGGAAGGCGATCCCTACACCTTTTTCCAGGGTTTTAATATATCGGACATAATTATATTGAGTACATAAGCAATGACTGATTTCCTCAGTCAAATCAGTTGATCCATTATCAATAATAGTTAATAGGTATGGGCATTGAAAATGTTCTTCCAAATACCGACATGTCACCTCAATCCCCTTTCTTAAACGTTTTTCCTCATTAAACACTGGGAATAAAATATTAAGACTTAACATCTTCTGCAACCTCCTTTACATACAACATTACCTCCATCACCTCTTGAACAGAGCCGCAAATTCCCATTTCAATAGATATGTATCCCTCATACCCTTCATCTGCCAGAACCTGCAGCAGCCTTCTGTGAAACTCTCGTTCTTTGATTTTTGCAAGTTGAGGTTCACTAATGTGAACATGTGTAATTATCGGAATAAATGGCCGTATATCTTGAATAGATTCATCATTATATAACATAGTTCCTACATCTAAATTAATTCCCAGCCCTGGAGCATGTAACCTGGATAGCAATTCAGTTACCTCTGATGTCGTATTTAAAAAATTCGTATTATAAATTATCGGATTGGCTTCGACCCCGAATAGGACACCTCCATTTACTGCAATAGAACTGAGTTTTTGGAAAAAAGTATCTGCAATTTTATCCACATCTGATACATTAGACTCAATGTTTCGATTCTTTGGGCAACCAAAAACAAGATTCTTACAACCAATCGACCTTGCAAAACCTACAGCTTTTTCTGAGTACTTTATTAAGTATTCAAAATCTCGGTAACCTCTAAAAAAATTTTCTGTTCTTCCATACCAAATCGACTGAATAGAAGGAATAGAAATCCCGTAATTTTTCAGGAGATCATTCGCCAACTCCGACGCATGCGCCAATTTTTCATATGGGCAGTTTCCGAACAACCTGCTTGGTGCAATCTCTAAGCCAGAATATCCCATTCGAAATAGATTACTGTACATCTCCTCATCTGCTTCAGCAGGCCACGCGATATTAGAAATCGATAATTTAATCATAATGATTTTCTTATAAACTCCTTTATTTCATCCATAACAAATGATTTATTATATAAGTAATGCCCCTTACCGCCCAGTTGCTCTGCATAAACAGTGCGCATATCATAACAATATGGATGTGCGGATATGCGATTTTCAAAATCTTCTCCTGTCAAATTTCGATAAAGTTCCGAAATTTGTATGGGTTCTGTTGCTAAATTCAATTTCTGTATCCCATTCTCCAAACAACTTGTAATATGCTGCCATATATGCTCCAAATTATAGAACTGATATATCGATCTACTATCCGTAAAGTTGAGAGCTGAAAAGCCCAATTCTCGAAATTCAATTTTTAGCAAATCCCTTGAGATCTTATCATTTACCATACAAGTAAAATAACCACTGTCCTGTTCAATATAGGCTGCTTTTATAAGGGTGCTCTGTTCTGACAACTCCAAATATTTGTCCCTTTTCAACATAGACGGTATCATATAAATGAAATCGTAAATAAAGTTTTTCTTCAGATTTTTTCCAAATAATGCCGGAAGACGTAGAATCAAATGCTCCTTAAAATTATCCCTTACCCAGCACTCTAAAAAATATCTGTTGCGACCATATGGCAATAGATCTTTTATCGATATAACAGATTCCTCTGTTTGCTCAATTGAATTTTGATACACCGCAGCGGTTGAAACCAGAACTATTTTTTTAGGGCTAATCTTTCGAATATTCTCCATAGCTTCGCTAATTATATTCATATCCTGTTCTGGATTCTGATTTGCCAAAAACATTTCCGCCCTTACACCCGCGTACACCAGCAAATCGGGATTCAAGCCATATGATTCCTGAATATTATGAGAGTTAAATATATAATCAAATTGAAACTGGGACCGAATATTGCTCCCTACAAAACCTGTCCCGCCTACAAGTACTGTTTTCATTCGACTCCCCCACATTATTTCATCTTATTAATTGATTCTATTACATAATTTAAACGATTATAATTCAATTTCAAAAGAATTGATAAGTACTTAATAATTGCAGTCAAAACCGCAAATACGCCAAAGAACGCAAATGATAAAAATAGGATCGTACTACTCCAACCAGCAATTGGAATTCCACGGAAATAAATAATTAATGTATATACTACCATTCCGAACATTGCAAACATCATCAGAAAAGAAAATGCCATAGTGCAACGAAATGCCAAGTTAGTATATAAAATCAATGCGTCTACCGCTGTATTCCAATAGTCCCGTTTCTGGGAAGGCGTAGCCTGGGGCATAGCTTGAAGTAATTCATACTCTATGACAGTTTTTCTTAAACCACAATTAGCATAAACCGCTTTGCGATACGCTATGGTCTGAGACATTGCTTTTACTCGATTGAGCGCTCTTCTTGAAATAAGACCAAAGGCTTCTGTTTGAAGCGGGTACTGCGCATTTGAATTTTTATTGTAAATGCGATAAAATAGCTGCGAAGCAATATTCCTATTTGTTTTCGGCGAGGCTGTAACAATATCATACCCCTGTAATGCTTTATCATATATTTCCCCCAGCAACTTTTCAGGATATGTTAATATTGTTGATTCAAATTCATAAACAAAATCTCCAATTGCCAGATCAACTCCTGCATTCATAGACAATTCTAACCCCTGATGAAAGCTCATATTTAAGACTGTTAAAACACTATTTGTTTCATCAGAATATTTTTTTATTTTATCTATTCCATTATCGCAAGAGGCATCATTAACACAGATCAACTCCACTTTTTCAAATTTTTCCGACAATAATGTATCAATTTTTTTCAAAAAATCGTAGACCGTATCCGCTGCATTAAACACATAAATTACAGCTGAAATAAAATTCTTTTCTTTATTTAAATTCATTTTCTAATACCTCATCTAAATCATAAACTGTATTTATTTTTCCTGAAAGTACGCTGATAAATGTTGGAGCCTGACTAAATACCTTAATAACGGTTGGCCTGGAATCGTCTATTTCTGAAGCTTTTAAAATAGGCTTCATAGAAAATAAAGAATGACTATATGCAAATTGATATTCTTCCTTCATATATTTTCGTGCTAAGCTTGACATATAGGTCCAAGCAGAATCTGGCTTGCGAGTACAATGATTACAATTCCCCAAATATTGTGGCGTACATGTTTCATCATAATTTTTTTGGCAAGGAAAGAGGGGTAATGCATCATAGCTGGTAATATGAGGTGTAAATGTAACCGATGTCAGAGAATGGTAACCTGTTTTTCCAAATGGCATAATGGAAAAAAAAGGACCATCCATCACAGTTAATCCTACATCTTTTAGCTTGTCATTCGTTTTACATAAAATAATTTCACAGAGTTCATATTTTATTTTAAATGGTTCATAGCCAAGCTTTGAAATAATTTCATTGGTAGAGGCATATGTAGCATTTAATAGAAAGTCAGTGTCATAATGTTCTTTATTTGTTTTGACTTCAAAATAGTTCCCTTTTTTTGTGATATCTATCACCGGCTCGGAATATTTCACTTCGACATTAGGAAATTTCTTTAATTGTTGGAGAATATAATCTCTTAAAATGTGTGCATCATAAGTATATTCTTCTGTAAGAAACGTTCCATCGCACATTCCATTTTTAAAATACTTATTACTATCAATTTCATCACAACGTATATCGGCAGCTTTACAAAATTTTTTAAATTCCTGTGCATTTGTCCAAGAAAACGAGGCAGAAGTTGCATAGACTTGATTAAATTTTTTTAACACACAAAAGTCATATTCTTCCATAAAACGTTTAAAATAGTGTGCTGACTTAGCGGCGGTAGAAAGAGAACGCGGGTAATGATATCCCATATGTACTCTTGCTTGATTGATATATGTGGCCCTCATAAAAGGCCCTGAATCCTTTTCCAACACCAAAATCTTTTTTGATAGATCTTTTTGGGCCTTTTGGGCACAATACAAGGCCGAATACAATCCATATAAACCTGCCCCAATAATAATTGCACTATACATCTTTATCACCATAGTAGACTGACACAATGTCAAATCCCTCCTGATCCTTTCTGTTTATTTATGAAACTTCATTTTATTTCACAATAAAGTTGAAAATTTAGCACTATACCGTTTAAATAAATTTTTTGAAAAAAAGGCTCCTGGTAATCCTGAGTCAACAGTGGATAGAGGCCGTATTCCTTTCCCTTTATTGTTCCTTTTTGACCATTCAAAACAATGGCGTAATTGTGACCTGATTCCAAGTTCAGGTCACCCAGTTTTATATAAAGAGGCGCTTTACTCGAAATTGTGTTAGCCCCAATTCTTGTATTGTATAAGATATTCCCGGTTGTATAATCTACTACTTTCACAAAGAGCGACGCGAAATTTTTTTTATTTATGCTATCATTATCAAAAAACAAGGTGACTTGTGTAATTGTCCTGTCATCGTCTATTTGAAATGGCTGCACCATCTCATTCCCAATCAAAGACATTTCTGATACTATAGGGTCTGATTTGGGAATATGATGTAAAATAGGGGATGATGTTTTCAAATTGGCATATAGAAGCAAGCCTATAAAGCCAATCAGCATAAAAACTCTTATTGCAAGCAGCCACTCCAGTGTTATACCTTTTATATCCGTCATTTCCCATGAATTTTGCCTTTGTTTATCCTTAAAATATAAATATGCAATGCAGATCAGGCAAAAGACAAATAGTGTTCCCCACACCCCCTCTAATTTATTCAACCCCAAATAATTCAGCAGCTCTTTTGCGGTACCAAACTGCAATATTTCTTTTTTAGGAATTTCTATCAATTTAGGCAGCATAAGCTTTTTGATAATAGAGGTATAATTATATGGTCCCTTATTTAAAATCGCATTTATTGTATACGATAAACCAGCTACCATTTCCAACAGAATACTTAATTTCAAAAAATATCTCTGCGTTGTAGCAGCAAGAACAAGAAAAGGTACAACCAATACAATCCAATATGTATTTAACGGTATAAAAGCGGCAATGGCCATGGAAATTAATATGGCAGAAAACACTGCCTCTCTATTCTCATCTTCTTCAGCTTTGCAAGATTTAAAATAACTAAAAAGACAAATTCCGCAAAACGCAATCAGAAATAAGGATACGTTGTATTCTCCAATTTTAATTCTGCCTTCTAAAAGTCTATTAAATCCCCACTCATTTAGCCTTCCAACGGTAAAGGAGTAGGCAGTATCCTGCAAAAAAATCAAACGTTCAATCAAGGGAACACCAAAGATCAGCGCGGCCTTAAAAATAATCTGCAATATATTTTTCTCCCTTAGTAAGAGCAGGGGAATAAAGTATAAAACTGCAAATGATTTCATTGGCACTGCAAGCATAAAGAATAGCAAAAACAGGTATTCTCTTTTCTGTATAAAACTATAGACTCCGCAGAGAATTAAGAAAACTGCTATAATATCATATTGTGTTATAACAAAAACAGGTCCTACCACATTTAAAGACGAGAGCAACAGAAATGCCGCTAATCCGTTATATCGGCTTTCTTTTTCTGGTCTCATTACCAGAACTATCTTTTCAAGCATGATTGCCGATCCGATTGAGAACAAAATCAGAATCCCCTTCCCCCACAGCAACGGAAGTATGCCTTCAATATTTCCCATTTGAAAAAAGAATTCTGCAATTACAAGTGGTAGATTGTAAACTGCAAATACAAGATAAAGTAGTATAGAATAATTTGGGGCCCATTCGCTGGAAGTAACATGTGTTAAACCATATTCATAAAAGCGCAATAACTGACCATGGTACATCGCTTTCCAAAGCAAAACCGAATTCTCCATCGTTGCCTGAATATCTGGATAAAAAAACACAAAAAAGGTGAACAAAATAATGGATACTAAACTTCCCCATAACATTAAAACCGATACTTTTCCGTTTACTCCCATTTCCAGCCTTGTATTCATAAATTTTATTACTCTTCGTTTCATAGACACCTTCTTTTATTTAAAGTGACCGAAGAACGCAAACCGTTTTTTCAAGCCGCTCTCTGATCCCCCCCTGCACTGCCCAGCCTAACTTTTGCAGTTTCTCCGCATTCAGAAGTGCTATGGTCGCTTTCGAGTACCCACTGGCTTCAACAGAATCCGGCAGTTGAAAGACAACCTGAGTTCCGGCTGTTTCTGCCAGCATTCGGGCCAATTCTTTTAATCGGATATTAAACTTTACATCTGCTATATTGTATGCCTGTCCTTTTTCTCCATAAAAAAGCAAATATAGCAATGCCGAAACCGCATCTCCAACATAGCAATAAGAAAAGTACTGATTTCCATCGCTCTTTAAAATAATGTCTTCTTTAGCTACTGCTTTTTTTATAAATTGGGATAATGCTTTGCTATCTGAAGAAAGCATGGTAGGCCCAAATACACGGCAAATACGCGGTATTACAATGTCCAAATCGTACGAACGAATATATGCCTGGCACAGAGCTTCCCCCGTACGCTTTCCCTCCGGGTAACCTGCTCTCAGCGTATTACAGTCTATATAGCCGCAATACTCCTCGTCAAATAATTCCACATCTCCGCGATTCTCTCCATAAATCTCAACTGTAGACATAAAAAGTACCCGCTTGCTGCCGCATTTCGCAGCCAGGCGCAGGATTTGATTTGTTCCCCAAACATTTGTCATGATTGTACCGATTGGATCTGTGGCGTAAGCAGTCGGATGTGTATTGCTGGCACAATGAAAAATATAGTCAAATTCTCCTTCCAAAGATATTTCTTCATTGAGGTCACACTGAATAAATGTGAAATAGTAGTCATTTATGTAATCTCTAAAGCGTGCTAACGCTCGATCTTTTGAGCGGCCCAGTGCAAATATCTTTATTCCGGCTGCATAATTTATATTTCGTTCCATTAACACATCAATCAAAAAAGTACCGATCATCCCTGAGGCCCCAGTAATGAGAACTGTTCTTCCATTCAACTTCTCCCAGGGAAGCGGTCGCACAGCCACCTGTCTAACATCATCTATATAAACCTGATTATCCGAAAACATGCCGGTCCCTCCTATTGATTTTCCCGCACTTTAAGCAGCGCTTTAAATAAATCCAAATCATCCTGTGTTGTTATTTTAATATTCTTATCGGAACCTGCCGCAAAATAAAGTGTCTCGCCCAAATCTGTCATCATTGTATTGGTATATGACGATCCATATATTCCAATTTCTCTCCTGAATGCTTCACGATAGGCCCAAAGAAGCTTTCCATATTTATATGCCTGGGGAGTAGAAACCCTTCTCAATGTTTCTCTGGGAATATATTTCTTTGTAGTTATTTCGTCATTTTTTATAAATATCTGCTCATTATATGGCAGTGATGTAACTGCATTCCCATGAACTTTACATTTGACAATCACGTCAGAAAGTACCGTTTCCTCCACCAATGGCCGAATTCCATCATGAATCACTACAATATCATCCTGGCTGCATATATTTTCCAGGTAATAGACTCCATTTCTTATAGATTCCTGTCCACTGGCACCTCCACTGACCACCCATTTTAATTTTGAAATTTTATTCTGTTTTGCATACGCTTTTAAAATATCATGCCACCCGTCAATGCAGACTACTAAAATATTATCGATCTGAGGATGTCTCTGAAATGCCTCCAATGTATAAATAATCAATGGCTTATCGTTTACATTAATAAATTGTTTTGGTATTTCCTGATTCATGCGCTGTCCGGTTCCACCAGCCAGTATAATTGCGATATTCATAATCCACTCTCCAATTTTGCAGATATTTTTTGATGTGATGATAAGGCTGCTCCAAAGACATGATTCAGAATTCGTTCTGTACAGTGTCCATCACATGACGACATATACTTGTTTTTAAACTCAACTACCCGCTTTTTATCAAAACACTTATCTATCTGTTTGATGTAATTAATCATTTCTTCATTGGTTTTCAATACCGGTCCTGGAGTCAATTCATCATAGTTATAATAAAAACCGCGCCAATCAAAATATTCATCCAGATCATAGGCGAAAAAGAGCATAGGTCTTTCGAAAAGAGCATATTCAAAAATAAGGGAAGAATAATCCGATATGCATATATCTGCCACGCAAAGCAGTTCTTCTATATCCATGATATTGCTGACATCCAAGGCAAACTGCTCGTATTCTTTCTGGATGACGGGTGGCGTTTTCACGTGAGGATGATGCTTAATAAGCAATATATATTCCTCTGAAAAAGCCCGAAAAAACTCCGGCACAGAAAACAATGTGGAGGTAGTCGCTTTAGCAATTCTTCCTCTAAAGGTAGGTGCAAATAAAATAATCTTTTTACCATTTGACGATGGAATTAATGAATACAATTTTTTACGTGCCTTTTCGGTAAAAGAACGATCAAAAAATACATCGGTTCTGCTCACTCCTAATGGGAGAATTTTACTCTGTTCTATTCCCATAGCCTCTGAATATGCCCAAATCACTTCCGGGCTGCTGACAGAAACCGTGGTGCAATATTTATAGTACGGGTACTTTACCATCTCTTTTCTTGTACTTCCAAACAACAGTTCCGCTGTACTAAAACCGAACCTCTTAAATGCACCGCATGCATGCCAAATCTGAATAATCTGCGTCTCTGGGCGAAAACGTATTCTGCCCAACGCATTGCAGCCCTCGTCAATGAACACGTAACGGGCAGTTGCCATATCACGAATTAAGGAAATACAGCGTTTTCTGTATTCGTGCTTTGAAACGCTTACTTGTCTCAATAAATGTATATGCAGATCAAATGTATAATTCTGGGACAATGTGTTATATAATAGATAATAATTGTTACTAAATGGATGGGATGGTTCTATCATAAGAACCTTATCATTATTTAGGGGATGTCTGCTGCACCACCAATATATAACTGGATAAACCACAGAGAGGAGTAGATATTTTTCGAATCTATTTATTATCCGAATAAAAACATTTCGCTTTTTAAATCGCCAATACCAATTTCTCAATTTCTCATAAGACTCTTGGCCAACGCTTTTTTTTAGAATGATTTTTAAGACATTCATAGTCTCTCCTGATTCTTTAACGTATTATTTCATAAACTGCTCATAACAAGATAAGACTTCCCGGCTTCCTCCCTGCATACGTACCTCTCCATCGTGGATCCACAGCACTTCTGTACACAAGTCCTCCAGCGTTTCCATCGCATGGGAGACAATAATCACTGTACGGTTTTCATCAGAAATAAGCTCTTTCATTTTACGATAGCTTTTCTTTTTAAATTTAGAATCACCCACGCTCAAAACTTCATCAATCAATATAATGTCTGTTTCTAAAACAGCTGTAATTGAGAAAGCCAATTTGGAATACATACCGCTGGAATATGTCCGAACTGGCGCATCTATAAAATTTCCAATTTCTGCGAACTCGATTATTTCCTCCGTCTTTTCTCCCACTTCCGCTTCTGAAAAGCCCAGAAGCATACCAGACAATAAAATATTTTCCCGACCAGTCAATTCCTTTTGAAAGCCAACGCCAATCGAAAGTAGAGATACACTATTCCCCTTCAAGTCGATACTTCCGCTGTCAGGCGCAAATATACCAGCTAACGCCTTCAGTAACGTGGATTTTCCGCTTCCATTTTTCCCGATAATACCGAGAATATTACCTTTTTCGACAGAAAAAGATACATGTTTAATCGCTTGAAAGTCCTCTACGGTATTCCGCTTAAAATGTAATAAACTTTTTTTAATAGAGTATGGCTTCAGGCCACGGTAACTGATACACAAATCAGATACTTCGATTGCGTTTTCTCTCATCTAAATCACCTTTACATAACTGTTTTCATTTTTATATATTTTACGTATACCAGTCCAGGCCAGCATCAAAGAAACTAACAGCCAAAACAACAACAGCTTTCGATGAGGAGTTTTTCCATATAACATAGCCCCCCTCATTGATTGGAGAAGAAAAGCCATAGGGTTTCCTTTCGTCAACATTTCACCGTAAGGTGCCGGAATTCTTGTTTCCACATTATAGAAGATTCCAGTCATATAAAAAATAAGTCTTAGACATATGGATATTACATTAGACAGATCCTCCACAAATACACCATAATGTGCTAAATGTGCTGCACAACCAAATGTAAATATGCCAAGAATCATCAGAATAGGGAAAAACCATAGTAAATTTAAGGTAATTGGAACGCGCCAGACAAGCATCATGGCAAATACAATTCCGAAAGAAATCATCATTTTGAAACCATTGTTCCAGAGTTTAGTCATAATCAAAATATATTTCGGAAGATAAACCTTTGTCACAATCGCCTTATTGTCTTTTACAATTTTCACACCGGTATTCATCATGCGGTTAAAAAAATCCCACATTGAGAGACCAATAAAAATAAAAATCGGAAAATATGCCTCTCTTGCTTTAAAAACATATCCGAACATAAATGTATAGATCAGCATAAAACAGACCGGATCCAATATCCACCAGAACCAGTTCAAATATGAATTTGCAATTTCCGATTTCAATTGCGATTTAGCGGATATGATGGAATATCTTAAATATTTTTTCATATCCGCCTTGAATCTTCTCCACAACATCCTTGCACCAACCTTTACATTTTCTCAGTGTATCTCTATTCTCCTAATACCATCTGAAGAATCCGTTCTGTTGCATGCCCGTCACAGGCGCTCATAAATATTCTTTTAAACTCTCGTACCCTATCCTTGTCGAAATTATTGTCAATACCTTTGATATACTCAATTATTTCCTTCGTCTCAGAAAAAACCGGGCCCGGAACCAAACTCTCATAATCATAATAAAAACCCCGCCAATCGCAGTATTCGTCCTTATCATAGGCAAAAAATATCATTGGCCGTTCAAAAAGCGAATACTCAAAAATCAGAGAGGAGTAATCTGTTATACAAATGTCTGATACACATAATAATTCTTCTATATCTATTTCTTCTGACAAGTCTCTAGCAAACCCAGAATACTTCCGTTCAATCTCAGGGCGCTGTCGCACTAATGGATGATATTTTACAATCAGAACATACTCTGATGACAGCCCAGCAAAAAATTGAGAAATTGACAGTTGATCTGGTGCTGTTGCCGCATTGGTCTTACCACGAAATGTAGGGGCATATAAAATGATCTTTTTATCCTGAGCTTCAGGCATAAACTTTAGTAAATGTTCCTTTGCACACTTTCTGAATTCTGTATCATACAAAATATCCGTACGGCTGACTCCTACTGGAATAATCCGTTCTTTCGGAAGTCCTGTTGCTTCTGCATATGCCCAGACCACCTCTGGACTACTAACCGTCATATATGTGTTGTAAATATAATTAGGGTATCTTCGTAAAACCTTCTCACTGTCACCAAATTTTAAATTTGCTGTACTAAATCCCCATTTTTTAAAAGCACCACAACCGTGCCATATCTGGGTAAAAATACTGCCTTCACGAATTGGAATACAGCCAAAAACATTTGAGGCATCGGACAAAAACACATATTTCGCTGTAGCTGTATCTATTATCAAAGAAATACAGTTTTTTAAATATGTCCATTTATTACAAAATCCATTTCTAAGATAATGGACCTGGATTTGATAATTTTTTTGTTCCTGAAACGCTTGATATAGCAAGGTAAAATTGTTGCTTAATGTTTCAAATGCCACCTCTACAAAGATTACCTTATTACTTTCCAGCGGTTTCAAAGAAAAAATCCAGTATATACATGGATACACTATTCTTAAAAGCACAAAGCGCCTAAACTCTTTAAACATGTCTGCGATACTCCTTTGCGCCTCTGAGCATATTATTAAGAGCCTCTTTAATCGTCAATGTAGCACAAATGTCTCTGTGTCTAAGACAAAATTGCAGGCATAGAGGCATAGAAAAAAAGCTGGATATACAAGCGAACAGAGCCCCTTTATCATAAAAGTATTTTTCCGAATATCCTTTGAACCATGTGGATTCTTTGTGATTTACGTTCCCGATTTCACAGGGAGAGGCATAAACACACAATCCGTTTCTTATACAATCCACTAAAAACAAACTGTCTTCTCCGCTGCCATAAAGACAGCCTCCGCCAAATAGAGTCGAAAAATAAATTCTCTTTTTTTGCACAGATGTGCGTCTTACTGCAATTCTAAAAGCGCCATATCTCAGACAATTAAAAAAATGTACCCGATGTGGCCGGTAAATTTGATATTCCGGACGCGCCGAGTTCGTACTGGTAACATTAAACACAATCACATCAGCCTTTGGATATCGTTCAAATTCCGACAAAATCATTTCTTTATAACCATCCCGATATCTCACATCATCATCTGCAAACAAGAGGATATCCCCCTCAGCTCTCATCAGCGCATTATTTCTGCTAAGTCCAATCCCCTTCTCCGCAAAAGAATGCCATTGAATCAGTGCTCCATTATTTTCATGCCACGCTGCCTTTGCAGTGTTATCACATTGATTCACAACAAGCGTGTCACTTTTTATATTCATCTTTTTTATCAGACCATAATTTGTCTGATTCATAGTAGAAACTAAAATTTGTAATTTCATTGACGTATTCTTTGGTGTTTGATAGAGTGGTTGCAGCGAAACAATTTGGGGACAAATGTTACCTTTGTACTCGCTTTATAGAATACCATATCTAAAATCATTATTCAAGAGTGCATCTCCCTATTGTTTTAATATTTCCCTGACACTTTTTGTAATATTTTCTTAATATTGGCTTATTAAAGATTCATGTTCAAAAAAACCTCGTCTTTATCGTCCTGATCGATGGATAAATAGCGTTTTGTGATCTCTAAGGAGGAGTGATTATAGATGGACATTATAAGCGCTGGGGGGACGCCCATCTTCCAGGCCTGGTAGCCAAATGTCTTGCGGAGGGAGTGGCAACTTATGCTGCCTTCTATATGTAGCTCTTTTACTGCATTTTTAATGATATTAAAAGCGCGGGTCCGGCCAATATGCTGGTTTTCACCAATTCTGCTTTTAAAAATGCATATGTCCGGATCCAGATCTTCCAGGGAACGCATGAGAAGATCCAAAGAACCTTTTGCTTCAATGTTTAGAGGAATTAAGTTTTGTTTATGTGTTTTCTGCTCCCTAACAACTATGTGCATTTTATATTTCTGCGTATCAAAATTATACACGTCTTTCCACCTCAAACTCAATAAATCCCCGATTCTCAAGGATGTATTGAGTGCAAGCGTAATCATTGTGTAGTTCCGAATCTCCCCCCGCTGGAGGAAATAGTCTTTTAGTCTCTGGATGTCGTCTTTGCTCTTGATCGGTTGTGTAGTTCCCATGATTACCTCCATTGTATAGTCGTTTTAAGTACTATTCTAACAGATTTTTCTATTAACTCAACTAAACATTTGTCCCCAAACTGTCTCTTCTCATTTTAGAAGCGATATGGCTTAAACCTGGTTATTAAAAAGGGGGAGCGGATGGGTTGAGATAGGATTGTCAGATGAAAGCAGATGCGAACAATAATAATGAAATATTTGAAAAAATTTTAACTGTGGTGGTGCCGGCTTACAATGTTGAAAAATACATTCGTAAATGCCTGGATTCTTTGTTAATAGCCGAAGTGCTTTCAGATTTAGAGGTGTTGATAATCGATGATGGCGGTACAGACCACACACTCGAAATTGCAGAAACGTATGTAAAGCGAGCGCCCGATACTTTTAAGGTAATTACTAAGGAAAATGGTGGACATGGATCGGTTATTAATTGTGGAATTCAGGAAGCCACGGGAAAGTACTTCAAGGTAGTCGACGGGGATGACTGGGTAGATAAGAGAAATTTTAAAAAGCTTATCAGTATATTAAAACACACAAACACTGATATTGTTGCTTCAAATTATTGCTGGGTATTTGAAAAAACAGGTGAAAAGAGAAATGAGATAAAAAGACCGTTCATGAATGTTAAATATGAACAGGTCTATTCATTTCCGAAAATCTGTCATTTGCTGTACATTAAAATGCATTCCATGACAATACGCACCGATATCTTAAAAATGCAGCATATACAGCTAGATGAGCATTGCTTTTATGTTGATACAGAATACATTACATATCCAATACCATATGTAAATACAATCTTGTTTTTAAAAGAGAGTATATACATGTACCGTATCGGGCTGGCGGATCAAAGTGTAAATATTCAAAATATGCAGAAAAATATCGAGAATCACCTTCGGGTAATCCGTTCGCTTATGGTTTTTTATGAAAATGTCTATGGTACTGGTATATATACCTCCGCTGACCCACGCCAGATATACATTGTCAATATGATCAACCGGGCGATTGCCAGTCAATTTAAAATCTATTTAAGCTTTAAACCGTCATCAAGGATTAGAGAAGAACTGAGGGCGTTTGACTTGGATATAAAAAGAAGAAACATTACATTATATAAGGCCCAGAAGAAGCCGACAGTTTGCCTGTTGAGGAAAAGCAATTTTAGGCTGTATTGGCCAATTGCATGTGTAGCAAACTGGAGGCTATTATAATAAGCATTTTAATCGGTAAGAGGGATGGAACAGAATAATAGTACAGTTTTAGTCAGTGTTGTGATCATAACGTATAACCATGCTCAATACATCAGACGGGCTATTGACAGCGTTTTGGAACAGAGTATATATGGGCACATGGAAATACTTGTAGGAGATGATGCCTCTGCAGATGATACCCCCCTGATCCTCAATTCATATAAGCAATGCGCACCGGACGTATTTCGTATTGTTCAACAACAGCAGAATATAGGTGCAAGTAAAAATATTTATGGTCTGTTTACCTTGGCAAAAGGAAAATATATTGCGCTTTTAGAAGGAGACGATTATTGGACTGATCGGTTGAAATTGGAAAAACAAGTGAACTTTCTGGAAGAAAACCCCTGTTTTATAGGCTGTACACACGAGTGTATGATTCTCGGGGCCAGCGGTAAATTTTATTCAAATCGCAGGCTCGAATGGGTTTCCCGGGAACGGCATTTAACGTTAGATGAGAGCCAGGGATTTTTCCTGGCTGGCCAGACCGGAACATTGGTATTCCGTAATATATTTGCTCAACCGAAATATGATTATCGTATTATTTATCAGGCGCACAGACTTATTTCTGACCGAACAATTCAGGCTATATTATTGGCACAGGGGGATCTTTACCGTTTAGATGAGGTAATGAGTGTTTATCGTTACTGTGCAGATAAGCATGCCGGAAATGTTACATCGATGATGTTTGTCAATGACATAACAGGGCCATATGAGAATCTGCTGCTTGCAGAAAAAATAGAAAACTATATTCGGGATACGTTTCAAAATGAATTTGACTGTAGACAAATAAAAATAAGGTTTTTGGCTGAAGCAATTATAAAATTAATGCGGTATCCATCAAGTGAAAGTTGGAAAATGATACAGGAAATTTTGCGTGATCATTCTCATAGACGTCTTTTGTATAGTGTACAGCTGCCGTTAATGATTTGTCGGCGTTTGGTTTATAAGATTGTTCGTCGAAGGGAGAGTTAAATGGACAAGGAAATAACACGAGAACCTATTTTGGTGACAAGGCCGTCAATGCCGCCAAAAGAGGAATTTATATCAGAGATCGATAGTATATGGAAAAATGCCTGGCTAACAAATATGGGGGTGAAACATAATGCCTTGATGGAAGCACTTACGGAACGCTTTCAGGTGAAATACACTGCATTATTTACAAATGGACATTTAGCGTTAGAGATGGCATTGCAGGCAATGAACTTAACGGGGGAAGTCATCACTACACCTTATACATTTGTTTCTACAACACATGCAATAGTGAGAAGTGGACTAACACCTGTTTTCTGTGATATCGATCCAGATACATATACCATTGATGTAGAAAAAATCGAGAAGTTGATTACCCCAAATACATGTGCGATTGTTCCGGTTCATGTCTATGGGAATATCTGTGATGCTGACGGAATTCAGAAAATCGCTGATCAATATGGATTAAAGGTATTGTATGATGCAGCACATGCATTTAACGAAACCTATAATGGAATAAACGTGGCAGCATTGGGAGATGCCTCAATGTTTAGTTTTCATGCGACAAAAGTCTTCAACACGATCGAAGGCGGAGCGATTGCCACAAATCATAAGAAGCTTTTTGATACAGTAAGTAAAATCAAGAACTTTGGGATTGAATATGGTGAAACTGTAAATGAAATCGGCGGCAATGCTAAGATGAATGAATTTCAGGCGGCAATGGGTATCTGCAATCTGAAGCATCTGGATGAGGAGATTAGAAAGAGAGAAAAGGTGGTCCAGCGCTATCGGGAGCACTTGGAAAATAGACCAGGTATAAAATTGTGCCCACAGCCTAAGAATGTGAAGTCAAATTATGCATATTTTCCGGTAGTATTCGAGGCGCAGACTTTAGGAATCGACCGCAATGGCATCAGTGGAATATTGGAGAAACATGGAATATACAGTCGTAAATACTTTTATCCAATTACAACGGACTTTGATTGCTACAAACATTTGTACGATTCCAGCGAAACACCGATTGCAAAACAAATAGGCAATTCTATTCTAACATTGCCCCTCTACGCAGATTTGCCATTGGAAACAGTGGATGAGATATGCAATATAATTGTGAGGGCAATTAAATGATTGAAGACGAAAAAAAATATAAAAGGGTAGCTGTATTCCCAGCAGGATCTGAAATTGGCCTTGAAATTAACCAGGCGTTAAAATATTCTACTTTTTTTGATGTGGTTGGGCTGTCCAGTGTTTCATGCCATGCCTCATATGTATTTAAAGAGTACTATGAAGGAATTCCCTTTTATACAGCACCAGATTTTATAGAGTGTTTAAATTTATTTATAAGAGAAAAGCAGATCGATTTTATATATCCGGCCTATGATGATGTTCAATTATTTCTAACAGAACATGAGGATAGAATTAAAGCAAAAATTGTGACCTCTGAGCTGAGAACCGTGCGAATCTGCCGCAACAAAAGCAAGACATATGATTTTTTTGAGCATTGCTCATTTATCCCGAAAACATACACCTGCATTGATGAAATTACAACGTACCCTGTGTTTGCAAAGCCTGATATTGGACAGGGATCTCATGGGATACGTTTAATTCATAATGAGGAAGAGGCAATGGACGCATTTTGCACACAACCTAAATTTATTGTGTGTGAGTATTTGCCTGGAGACGAATTTACGATCGATTGTTTTACTGACTGCGAAGGAACGCTGCTGGCATGTAATATGAGAAATAGAAAGCGAATCCGCAATGGTATTAGCGTTGCATCCCAGTCTTTAAAAATGGAGCCGGATGTTCTGGAAATCGCTAATATGATTAACCGGAACTTGAAATTTTGTGGAGCATGGTTTTTCCAGCTCAAAAAAAATGTGGAGGGTAACTATCGCCTTTTAGAAATTGCTCCACGCATTGCGGGTACAATGGGACTGAGCCGTAATACAGGCATTAATTTCCCGCTGTTAACATTATTCGCTCAATCCGGTTTTCCTGTTTCAGTAATTCAGAATCAATATTCCATTGAAGTGGATAGAGCGCTGATCAGCCGCTATTGTCTGAACCTTAGATATGAAACGGTTTATGTTGATTTGGATGATACATTGATTATAAAACAGCAAGTGAATACACTGCTTATCATGTTTTTATATCAGTGTGTAAATGCAAATAAAACAATTATATTGCTTACCAAACATTTAAAAGATGTTAAACAGACGCTGGAAAAGCATAGGATAACGCCGGCTCTGTTTAATATGATTGTAAAGATTGCTCCAGATCAGAATAAGACTGATTATATAAAGGAAACAGCTTCAATATTTATAGATGATTCCTTTAGTGAACGAAAAAAAGTATGGGAGAAATGCCGTATTCCGGTTTTCGATTGCAGTGAAGTAGAGTCGCTTCTGGATTGGCGGTAGGAGTAAGATGGATAGAAATAATGATATCAAAGTAACGGTGGTATGTATCACGTATAAGCATGAAGCATATATCGCCGAGGCTTTGGATAGTTTCCTTATGCAAAAAACAAATTTTAAATACCAAATATTTGTAGGAGAAGATTGTGGACCAGATGATACCGCAGAGATCGTCAGAGAGTATGCCCGTAAATTTCCTAATATTGTTATTCCGTTTATACGGGAAAAGAATATGGGGGCGCAACGGAATCTGATTGATCTCTGCAATCATGCAGTCAGCCCATATATTGCATTTTGCGAAGGCGATGATTACTGGACGGATGAATACAAGCTTCAAAAACAATATGACTACATGGAAGCAAATCCAGAACTTAGAGTCTGTTTTGCAAAAGCTGAAATTAGGGCACCGGAAGACTGGTTTTTAAATAGCTATTATAAGAGAGATGCCGAGGGGAGGATGATTTTCCCTGAATGTGATCCATCATATAAAAAGAAAGATGGATTTTTAAAAGCAGATTCGTTTATTTCATTTTTACAGGCCCATACATCAACGCTTTTTTATCGTTGGGATTACAATTTGGATATTCCAGAATGGTATTATGACGGTTATATTGGGGATTGGCCTCTATTTCTTATGCAGCTAGGTAATGGTGAGGCTGGGTTTATACCTGACATTGTTTCTGTTTATCGCCGCAGTGATGTAGGGGTTTATATGAGTAAAAACCTGGATGAACATTTTCTGAAAACACGGGAAGAAAATGTTCGTTTATTATCAGGAATGATTGACTATTATGAACAGAATTTTCCGGGAGATTACCCAAAGATCTTAATAGAAAATAGAATTAAGCGTGATGTAATGCTTTTTATACAGGCCGCAAATAAAATCGGAGAGTGGGATCGAGTAATTTCCTTGTTGCAAAAATATGAATATGCAGGGAAGCTGGCATTAAATACATATATAGGCTTTTACAATGATAGCATACGAATGACTGCATATTATACCTGGGAAGGTAATAAGTTAATTGCTAGGAATAAATATTTCTTGAGAATGTTTAAGATCCCTGTTCGTTTGATTACCAAAATTGTAAGAGCTATAACCCAAATTAAGAATCGTACACTTAAAAGTGTTGTTTACATATTTAAATTAGCAGGATATTGGTTTTTTGGCTTGATCCCCAAAAGGAAAAAACTATGGGTTTGCTCCGGCTTTTATAAGAGAAATTTTTCGGATAACACGCGATATTTCTACGAATATATAAATGAAAATCACTCTGATATATCTGTAATTTGGCTGACGAAGGACAGTGAGGTACTAGAACGTTTGCGCGGCGAGGGAAAGCCAGTATGCAGGCTGAATTCTTTAAAAGGCATTGCTGCGATGGCCAGAGCGCAAGTGGCAATAACAGATCATTTTGTAATGTCGGATTATTCATCTATTTATGGATTTAATTTTAAAACAAAGGTTGTTCAGCTCTGGCATGGTGTGGGTTTTAAGGCAATGGGAAACGGAAAGCTGGTTTTGAATACAGATGTTAAGGGTGTGCGGTACTCTAATGACATATTGCCTTCTGCTGAAGATAATATTCTTAAGCGTATTCAAAAAGATATTTTGTTTTTTTTGAAAGCGCCTGTTAGAGAATTATTTGAACGATATTTTATGCTGGTCTGCCCAGGACAAGAAAGAATAGAGATGATAGGAAATACATGGAATATTCCTCCGTCGAGCTATTTTTTAGCAGGTCATCCTCGTAATATAAACCTTTATAGCACCGAAATTCCAAAAGAAAAACTAATTTTATATGCGCCTACTTATCGTTTCAATGATCATAAAGAAAAAGATATGATAGATTTATGTTTGGAGAGTCTTCCCAAAATCCAAGCGTGTATGGAAAAGAATAATAGTTATTTTATTATCCGCCTTCATCCTCACACATGGAGAAACTACAGCCCAAGAATTTTGCATCATATTCAGTCCTTTAATCGAATTCAATATGACACAGAAAAAGATATATATTCCATGCTTCATAAATACTCTGTTGTAATTACAGACTATTCATCGATTGCATTGGATTTTGCCATGATTAATCGGCCGGTTATTTTTTATACCTTTGATTATGAATGGTTTTGCAAACATGAAGCAGGGTTTAATCTGGACTTTCAGGCCAATATACCAGGGCCGCAGACGTATAGCTGGGATGAGACACTGCATAGGGTTCAGGAGTATGTAGAAGATCCGAAAAAAGATTCCGATCTTCGGAAAAAGCGATGTGCTTATTTCTTTGATGAAGCAAGTAACGGGCCTGATAATTCCGAGAGAATTTATAAGGAAATCAAAAGAAGATTGCAGATATGAGAGGAAATGATATGAATATAGCACTTATTATAGCCGGTGGTTCCGGTCAGCGTATGAATCAGGATATACCAAAACAATTTCTGAATGTTTATGATAAACCAGTCATTGTTTATACATTAGAAGCATTTCAATCTCATCCAAGAATCGATGAAATCGCAGTTGTTTGCATAAATGGATGGGAAAACGTTTTAAGTGCATATGCAAGCCAATTTAATATCGACAAACTAAAATATATAATTCCTGGCGGTGAAAACGGGCAAGCCTCAATTAGAAACGGCATTTTTGAATTGGAAAAGTATCATACATACGATGATATTGTTTTGATTCACGATGCAATCCGCCCGATGGTTTCACATGAAATCATCTCAGATTGTATTGTTAAAGCACAACAGTTCGGTTCCGCTGTTGCTACAATTCCTTGTGCGGAAGCCATGTTGGAGACGGATGATCAAATATTATCGACATCCAGCTATCCAAGAAGCCGACTGAAAAGGACACAAACGCCGCAGGCATTTCCATTGGGCAGAATCTGCGAAATACATAGAAGGGCTCTGGAACAAGGAATTACAAATTCTGTGGCTTCTTGCACATTGATGATTGAAGTTGGAGAAAAAGTGTATTTTTCGGCGGGTTCTGAAAAAAATATAAAGCTTACAACGGTGGAAGATATTGATATTTTTAAGGCATTGTTGAAAGCCCGCCGTTCTGATTGGTTAAAGGAATAGAATGAGGTGCTAAATGTATTATCTTTATAATTCACCATTATATAGAGCGGATTTGCAACGGTTGATAAACGATAAATCCGTATTTGAGGATTTGGCAGGTAAACGGATTCTCATAACTGGAGCTACCGGGTTAATCGGTTCTTTTTTGGTGGATGTACTTTCTGTGTGGAATTCCCTCACAATAGATAAAGCAAGAAAAATACAGATTTATGCAGGGGGAAGAAGCTGCTCAAAATTAGAGCAGCGCTTTTCAGGGGCCCCTGAACATCAGTCTATCTGTTTTGTCCCATTTGATTTGAATAATGAATTTGAAATCAATTTTGAGGTTGATTATGTTATACACGCTGCAAGCAATGCATATCCCGCTGCATTTAGTAAAGATCCGGTAGGTACAATTATCAGCAATATTGCAGGCACCTATAGATTGCTAAATTATGCATATATTAATCATGTAGAACGCTTTATGTTTCTGTCAACGGGCGAGGTATATGGGCAAGGAGATATTGCCTGCAGGGGGTTTAGCGAATTAGACAGCGGATATTTAAATCCTATGGAAACGCGGTCTTGTTACCCTTCAGCGAAGAGAACAGCTGAAACATTGTGTGCTTCATATCAAAAGCAATATGGGGTAAATACTGTTGTAGCAAGACCATGTCATATTTATGGTCCGAATGTGACGCCAATGGATAATCGTGCAACAGTACAATTTGTAAAAAATGCAGTAAGCGGGCAAAATATTGTACTAAAGAGTAAAGGGGAGCAGATCAGGTCCTATTGCTATATTGCAGACTGTGTGTCCGCGGTTCTGACAATTCTTTCCCGCGGCCAGAGTGGGCAGGCATATAATATAGCAAATCGTAATTCTGTAGTATCAATCGCAGAGTTTGCGCAGTATGTGGCCCAAGAAGTTGGAGTAGCTGTTGTATTCCAACTTCCGGCAGAACAGGAAAAAGCAGAACAAACCCCAATAACAAGGGCTGTATTATCAGCTGAGAAACTAGAAAAATTAGGCTGGAGCGGCCGTTATGATATTACAACAGGGATTCATCATACAGTAGAAATAATGCGTAGAAACTGAAAGCTTGGGAGGAAATTGGATGAATCGTATGATTGACCGTCTAAATATATTTATTAAATATAAAGACTTATTAAAGCAATTGGTTGCTAAAGATATCAAATTAAAATATCGCCGGAGTTTTCTTGGATATGTTTGGAGCGTGTTAAATCCTCTCCTGATTATGATTGTAATGGCAATTGTTTTTTCAACTATGTTTAGCCGGAATATCAAAAATTTTCCGGTTTATTTGTTTTGTGGGCAAATTTTATTCAACTTTATGAATCAGTCAACTCATCAGGCGCTCAGCTCTATCAATGGCAATGCGGCTTTGTTAAAAAAAACCTATGTACCTAAATATATATTTACATTTGCAAATATTACAAGTGGTTTGGTAGATTTAGTTTTTTCGATGGGGGCCTTATTACTTGTGATGCTGGCAACCCATGCTAAATTCACCTGGCATTTCTTGCTATTCCCACTGGTATTATTACAGTTATATGTTTTTTGTTTGGGTTTAGGGCTTTTTTTGGCACAGGCCAATGTCTTTTTTAGAGACATTCAGTATATTTACAATGCCGTGACAACTGCGTGGCTCTATTTAACCCCTATTTTCTATCCAATTGAACAACTACCTCCGCAGGTTCTTTGGTGTGTCAAACATTTAAACCCAATGTATTTCTATATAGGTCAGTTCAGAGATCTTGTTTATTATAATCGTCTTCCAGGACATTTAATTGTTTTGGCGGGCTGTGTGTCTGCGGTATTAATGCTTATAATCGGGACAGTGGCTTTTTTTAGAAATCAGGATAATTTTATTTTATATATATAGTAAGGGGACGTATGGAGCTTAATAAAGATTATGTTATTGATGTGGATCATGTTACAATACGATTTAATTTAGCAAATCAAAAAGTTGATAATTTAAAAGAATATTTCATCAAACTATTAAAAAAAGAATTAATGTTTCAAGAGTTCCTTGCAATCAAAGATGTCAGCTTTAGGGTAAAACGGGGAGAAGCCTGGGGACTCATTGGAACGAATGGATCAGGGAAGTCCACATTATTGAAAGCAATAAGTGGAATACTGAAACCCTATAAAGGAAGCATATTAACAAAAGGACGTATCGCGCCACTTATTGAATTGGGTGCTGGTTTTGACGGGAATCTAACAGCAAGAGAAAATATTTTTTTGAACGGCTGCCTTCTAGGACATAGCCAAACCTATATGCAAGATCACTTCGAAGAAATTGTGGATTTTGCTGAATTATGGGATTTTCTTGATTCACCGATCAAAAATTATTCGTCTGGTATGCGTGCTCGTTTGGGTTTTGCGATTGCCACAATGGTAAAACCTGACATTTTTATTGTGGACGAGGTCTTGGCTGTCGGTGATTATAAATTCAGAAAAAAGTGTGAAAAAAGAATCAGTGATATGCTGCAAGATGGTACGACACTGCTATTTGTGTCGCATTCTATAGATGATGTTCTGCAGCTTTGTGATCATGCTCTGTGGTTGAATCATGGGAATGCGATTATGCAAGGGGCGGTGGAGACGGTGTGTAATGCATACATGAATGAACTAAAAAATAATATGTGATACTATCCGCACTTTTTGATTTTTGCCTAAGGGCCCTTTCGGTTATCTAATTAATAATCCAGCCGAAAGGGCTATAATTTTTTATGGATTATTACCGAACTGAGTAATATCTCTGCAACTTACTCTGCGGCTTCTCAGGAATCGTCATCGCCAGCCGCCCTTCTTCCAACAATGGATTCACATATCTATGCATCACATAATATTTCGTTTTCACGCCAAAAAATTTGGCAATCTCCCCCTTGGTCCGCGGGGTAGAACAAAATTCCAACACGTCCTGCATAGTGGGATTTCCGATAGCCGGTTGTGTCAGAGCAATACTCTCTTCCTTCTCCCCTTTATTATACAGTATCACCACAAATTCATTCCGTCTGTTCTGAAACACCGGCTCTGGCAATCCCCACATTTTCATCTCCCGTCGGATGGTCGGAATGCCTGAATAACGGTTCTCGGCCTCGGTCAGTCCCTCGGCCATAATAGCCAGCGCTGGATTGCGTAGATCCGGCCGGGCAATGCCCAGCTGCTCCACAGTCATTCTGCCATATAGATTTCCGGGACTGTGGATTTCCAGGCGGTTTTGAAACAGATTGAGCTGAATCGGAGTCCCCTCGGTATGGACGCTGTAATCTCTGTGAATCAGCGCGTTCAAAACTGCCTCCCGTATGGCGTTGATTGGATATTCCGTCAGATCCCTTCTTTTTCCGGTATCTGGATCGATGATTGTCTTCTGCTTCATATTCCGCCGGCAAAATATCAATGCCTCTTCCGCCATGTCGGAAATGGTTCCCTCAATCCGTTTATTGTCAATGAATCTTGCTCCCCCCTCTTCAACATCTCCTATCTCAAGCCCAGGCACCACGATTGCCGTGATTCCCAACTGAGGGAACAGTCCCTGGGGATAAAGGTAAAAATTCATCACTGCCGCCAGGGTGGGAACTCCGCTGCGGCTTATATTTAACATTTCCTCAATCTGAGATCGTTCCATCAGCGAAAACTGTGGGCGTTCTATTTTTTTCATTCGGATATATTCTTCCAGTTTATCGCGGTTTAAGAGATCCATTGCAGCCCGGGAAACGGGGCGTTCATCGTCGTGGAGATGCTTTCGATAGGACTCATAGCTGTAGATTTCGTAGTCCGTCATCGGCAAATCGGCGTCTCCCACCCGCACGTAAGATCCCTTGATCTTTCCGGCCCCTTTGTAGTAGCAGGGGCGTTCCGTCAGGTCGATGGCGGGAATTTCGGCCGAACAGATCGTAGCTGCTCCATATTCTGCAAAGGTAAACACAGCCCGGACGGGTGGTTCCATCTGATTGCACTGTTCTGTCACTTTTTTCTGGAGATCCTGCAGGTCATAGACTCCTACCGCTTCAAAGTTTTTGTTCTCATCCAGGCCAAAGACCAGTATTCCTCCACTGTCCTGATTGGAAAAGCTGGATAATGTATCATACAACCGGGGTGGACAGCCGCCATGCGTCGCTTTGACTTCGGTTGTCTGCGCTTCTGCTTGCAATTTTTGAATTGATTTTGCTAATTCTGTTAGCTCTTCGGGCAGCATTTTTGAAATTCCTTTCTATATTTTGTGTTTATGCTAACATAAAAGCGGGGGAGTTTCAATGTTTTTGCGAAATATTTTGAAAGTTATTAGTGAAAATGGGCTGAGGGAACATTTGTCCCCAAAATGTTGCGTTCATTTTTAAGGAGCATTTAAATGATCTCTGTAGTAATGGCGACCTATAACGGAGAGAAATATATTCGTCAACAGTTAGAATCTATATGGAATCAAACGCTTTTACCAGATGAGATAATTATTAGTGATGATAGCTCAACGGATTGCACTGTAGATATTCTTCATTCTTTAAAAACGTTGGCAAAAGTTCCCTACTGTCTTTTTCAGAATCCGAAACGACTTGGATATGTAGAAAACTTCCGTCATGCCATAAGCCAGGCACACGGTGATATAATATTTCTTTGCGATCAGGATGATTTATGGTTTCCCCAAAAAATTGAAATATGTAATCAAATACTATCAGAGAATCCGCAAATACTTTCTTTATCTACGGGAATTAAACTGATAGACTCGCAAGACCGTCCCATTAAAACCGTATGCTATGGGTGGATGGGCAAGACTCATCGGTTGAAAAAAGTATCATGGAAATTATTTTTACGTCATCCTAAGTATCCAGGCATGGCAATGGTTATCCGAAAAGAATTAGCAGAAGAATTTAACGCTTCTATATCTTCCTTTAGTTATCCCCACGATTGGCAGCTAAATGAATTAGCCTCTTTTAAAGGCGGTATGTACTATTTGGATACGGTGTTAGCATCCTATCGACAACACAGTTCTAATACGGTCGGAACTCTTTCGAATATGCCTATTACCCGTTCAATACAGAAGCGTGAAGAATACCTTTTAAATATGTGCTCATGTTTGTACTATTTAGAAAAAGCGAGAAATAGCAGCACCTATTTAAATCGGCTAAGCAGTTTTTATAGAAAACGATATAAGTTATTTCATGATAATAAGGTGGTAGTATTATTTATTTATTCTGTATGTCACTTGCAATACATTTCAGTGAGAAGTCTAATTGGGGATCTTTACCTTCTGTTTAAAGGAAAATGGAGAAAATAATTATGGATGAAATAGGCGTAGTAATTGTCACCTATAATCGTCTCGAAAAATTGAAAAAAGCAATACATTCCTATGAATGTCAAATTATACAGCCTATCTACATTTTAGTTATAAACAACGCATGTACGGATGGCTCAAGCGAGTATTTGAAAAAATGGAAAGATACACCGGAGAGTCTTGGATATAAAACCGGAATAAGGCGGTATACCATTACCATGCCGTCTAATGTAGGTGGGAGCGGCGGATTCTATCAAGGTTTATGCACGGCAGGAAACCTTGATGCAAAATGGATATTTATCAGTGACGACGATGCATATCCTAACTCGGATGTGTTTTATATATTTAATCAATTTATTACTGACTATAAAGGTCAATTTGCGGCTTTATGTACTAGCGTAATTTGTAATGAACAAATTGATACCTGGCATAGGCGCCGTATGATTCGTAAAATGGGATTTTATGTGGAGCACAAAATATCATCAGACGAATATCGTGGCCCCTTTTTTAAAGTTGACCTATACTCCTTTGTAGGTTCATTAATATGTATAGACACATTAAGAGCCGCAGGTCTTCCATTAAAAGATTATTTTATATCATATGATGACAGTGAACATAGCCTTAGGCTAAGAAAGCTGGGCGATATTTTATGTATCCCAGCTGCAATTACCATACATGATACCAATGCGCCAACCGTTGCTTTTAGTTGGAAGACGTATTATACGGTTCGGAACAAATTGCTGACATATAAAAAGCATTTTCCCGTATATAACTTTTCCCTTTTATGCGTTTACTATTTAATTAGAGCTATAAAAAAGGAAAAACGCGAAAGAAATATGGTTGTCTCGGCAGTAATTGATGCTATAACAGAAAAAACCGGGATTCATCCAGTTTATCAACCAGGATGGAAATAGGAGGATTATCCCTGTGACATTTTCGTATTCCCCCATGGTGTCCGTAATTATTCCCGTGTATAATGCAATGCCATACCTAGAGCCGTGCATCAACAGTATTTTAAATCAAACTTACAAAAGATGGGAATTAATCTGTATTGATGATGGATCAACAGACGAAAGTCTTGCATTTTTAAGGAAACATATACCTGATGATTTTCGATGCACGATTATTCAGCAGCCCCATAGTGGGGTAAGTGTCGCCAGAAATACTGGCATCGCGGTCTCTCAAGGAACATATCTGATGTTTGTAGATGCAGATGACTTTCTCGCGGAACAGGCAATAGAAACATTAGTTCATCGTATTGTCACAGGAAACGCAGACCTCGCAATTTGCGGCGCGAAACTCCAGAGTAGTAATCGTTTAAACCGGCATCAACGACAGTTAAAACGATCATTACAAACGCAAGATACCATATGGAGAGCAAATAGAATTGAACAATGGCCAGAAATACTTACATTACCTGGAAGCAGCCCTTATATATGGAATAAAATATTTCATAAGAAATTGCTTATAGAAAATAATATTGCTTTTAATCCTCAGCTTTGCTTAGGAGAAGACCTGGTATTTTTGTTTTCAATTTTTCCGTACTGCAAAACTATTTTGTATATGCAGGACAAACTATACCATTATCGTATAAGCCCAAATTCTGCTGTAAATCGTTACTCTTCCGATCGAAATAAAAAGTATTATCTTCATCTTACCGTAGTTGCTAGTATTTTTGTTTTTTGGGAGCAAAGAAAATTTTTTCAGATTAGTAAAAATTCTTTATTTAAATGGGCACTTTTATTCTTATATAATGACTTTTTAATACTAAAAGCGCAAGAACAGCAGAGTGCTGCCACTAAAACCTTGGAGATATTTAACGCATATCATATTCAAAACTCGTTGGGACAGCTTGATTCCAGAAGTATCTATTATTTAAAAACGATTTTTCAATCAGCAGATAAGAAAAACACAAAGCTACGACGTGTTTACTGGATTTTAAAATATAAGTACCATATACGAATTAAATCTAAAGAAAGGATGTGATTTGCGTGCCAGCAATCTCTGTTATCGTCCCAATATATAATGCGGAAAAATACTTAAAAAATTCTTTAGATAGTATATTAGAACAAACACTCAAAGATATTGAAATTATCTGTATTAATGACGGGTCAACAGATGGATCTTTATCAATTTTGGAGTCTTACGCAGCAAAAGATTCACGCATTATATTAATAACACAAGAAAATGCTGGTGTTGCACACGCTAGAAATGTCGGATTGAAACACGCTACTGGTCAATGGATCGCATTTTGCGATAGTGACGATACGCTGCCTGCTAATTCATTGAAAATTTTATATTCTAAATCAAGTAATGTTGATATCGTATTAGGTGAATATGAGGACTACAGCGATAGCGGAAAAGTTTTATACAGAAAATATCCTAAACATACTACTAATTTTTTTCAGCTTTTATTTATGTCGCCCTGCCTTTGGAATAAGCTGATTCGACGGGATTTTGTAGAAGAACAAAATCTTTTTTTTTCACAGGAAGCGTTGGTAGGAGAAGATGTGCGTTTTCTCGCAAAATTAGCTGCATGTTATCCGCGCTGGGAACTTGTAAGAAAAAAAGTATATTGCCATTGGTGCCACAATTATAGTAATGCCCCCTCTCTGAACCATCGATATTCCTTAGAGTTTTTTAAAAGTCATATGGCTTGCCGTGATTACCTTCTGTCATTAGAATGGTCAGAGAATTTAACCTCGTCGGTCGAACAATATGTTTACATTAATTTAACTCCATTTTTGGTAGAGTTTCTATTTAGGATGACAAATTTTGAAGAACGAAGAAAAGCTTTCCTCATATTTAAAAATTTTATTTTGAAATATGACTGGACCAATAAAGAACAATATTTTGAAAGCTTCGTCTGTGTGCCATATAAACATTTTATTTCGATGGAGCCCGATTTTTATTTTTCAACGGCTTCCATCTTTGATTATGCTGAAAAAGTAAAATCATTATATGAAATCGGAATGATGGGGGCCTCTTACATTGTCTTATATGTAAAACTTTGGTTTAAATTTAAACTAACTCAAAATTTGAAAAGGAAAAAACTATGAATACTTGGAAATGTAGAATTGCGGTATTTTGGAAATATAAAGACTTGATGATTCAATTAGTAAGCCGAGATATTAAATTAAAATATAGAAGAAGCTTCTTGGGTTATCTTTGGAGCGTATTAAATCCCCTCTTTGTAATGATAATTATGACCATTGTGTTTTCTACAATGTTTAGTCGCAATATTGCAAACTTTCCTGTATATTTATTTACTGGAAAAATGTTGTTTGACTTTATGTCTACCTCAACAAGACAAGCCATGACCTCTGTCATAAACAATGCTCCTCTTTTCAAGAAGACATATCTTCCCAAATATATTTTTACTCTCTCTAAAGTGACAAGCTGTATGGTTGATTTTGTGTTATCTTTTGGAGCGCTTTTTATTGTAATACTTGCAACCGGGGCGAAATTGCGATGGACATTTATTTTGTTTCCAACAGTGGTAATACAGATCTATATTTTCTGCTGTGGTCTTGGATTTTTGCTTGCGGAATTAAATGTTTTTTTCCGTGATGTTCAATATATTTACCAGGCAGTGACTACCGCCTGGATGTATCTTACCCCTATTTTTTATCCAATCGACTCCTTGCCGAATGACCTGCAGTTGCTGATTAAAGGATTAAACCCTCTTTACTATTATATTGCACAATTTAGGGACTTGGTCTACTACGGACGGCTTCCCGGGCCGAGAGTGTTGTGGGGGGGGTGGATCATTGCATTTTTAATGCTTGGAATCGGTTTGTGGGCCTTTAAAAAGAAGCAGGACGAGTTCATTTTGTATATTTAGGAGAGCAAATTTTATGGACAAATATGCGATAGAAGTGAATGATCTTACAGTTCGCTTTAATATGGCAAATGAAAAAGTTGATAATTTCAAGGAATACATTATTAAACTCATTAAGAAGGAATTATATTTTAAAGAGTTTTTAGCGTTGCAAAACGTATCTTTAAAAATAAAAAAGGGAGAAGCATGGGCGCTAATTGGAGTTAATGGAGCTGGTAAATCAACACTCTTAAAAGCAATTAGTGGTATTTTAAAGCCATATAAGGGTTCTGTTATTGTACATGGTGAAATAGCTCCATTAATTGAGCTAGGTGCCGGTTTTGACGGAAATTTAACAGCACGAGAAAATATTTATCTGAATGGTACGGTACTAGGGTATTCAAAAAAATTTATGGATGAACACTTTGATGAAATCGTTGAGTTTTCAGAGTTACAGAATTTTTTAGATACGCCAATTAAAAACTTTTCTTCTGGAATGAAAGCGCGACTGGGTTTTTCGGTTGCCACTATTGTTGCACCAGATATACTAATTGTCGACGAAATTTTGGCCGTTGGTGATTTCCTTTTTAAAAAAAAATGTATGGAGCGCATGACAAGTATGCTTTCTGGAGGAACAACCTTGCTTTATGTTTCCCACAATATTGAGAGTGTTTTAGAATTATGTACTCACGCATTATGGCTGGACAATGGGCATACAAAAATGTCTGGAAAAGTCGATGAGGTTTGTAGCGCATACTTAAAATTCAAACAATAAGTGACTAGGGAGAATAAAATGTCAACGAAAATTGGAATTATTACGATGTTTGATTGCCATAACTTTGGAAATCGTTTGCAAAATTATGCAGTGCAAACCGTTTTAGAAAATTTGGGATATAAATGCGAAACAATTGTTCCAGAATCTTTGTATAAAGTAAATCCGTCTAATATATTGAAAGATCTGGCTTGTTCAATAGCAGGGAGTCAATTGTCCTATAAACATCCTGACGCCGTTAGATATTACAGGATAAGGCGTTTTAACCGTAATATACATTTTCGCGTAGTGAAGGAGGACATGTTCTCTCCTATGCTTGCAGATGAATACGATTATTTTGTAACAGGAAGTGACCAGGTATGGAACCCCTATTTTTGGAATGCATTACTTGGAAACGACGTAAGTTTTAACAATTATTTTCTGCGCTTTGCACGCCCTGAACAACGAAAATGTTTCTCACCCAGTATCGGTATTACAGAATTGCCCGGGGAATGGGAAGAACCATTTCGGAATGAATTGCTTCAATTTACCCAGTTAAATATCCGCGAAACCGCCGGAGCAGATATCATATACCGTTTAACAGGGCGTCGGGCAGATGTCACCCTTGACCCAACGTTATTGCTTACACAGGATGACTGGAAAAAGGTTTCAAGAAAATTCAAAGCGTGCCCGCAGGAAAAATATATTCTCTATGTAATGCTGGGGAGTGAGGCGGAAGAGATAAGCGTGGAGCAAAAAGCAATCATTAACAATCTCGCCAGGCAACACGGCTTAATTGGCTGCAGGATGATCATACGCAAACGCCCGGAATGGTTTTCCTGCGGACCGGGTGAGTTTATATATATGATTCAACATGCCGAGTTGGTATGTACGGATTCCTTTCACTGTGTTGTATTTTCCATTCTTTTTGGGAAGCCATTCCTGCTGTTCAAGCGCATAATTAAAAAATATGGGATTGATATGTCATCGAGAACTGAAACTTTATTATCGTTACTTGATCTTGAAAGAAAAAAACCAGAAAATCAGGTTTGGGATGAAACGAATATATTTGAAGCTGATTATGCCGGCAGCATAAAAATACTTGAAAATTTAAAACAAAAAACGCTGGGTATTATTAAAAATATGTTTATGTGACGGGGCTTAACTTATATGAGACAAATTAAAGGAGATTTTATGGCATTGCCTCTTATTACAATCATTGTTCCGGTGTATAATACGGAACAGTTTCTTGATAAATGTATTTCAAGTATTATTAACCAAACATATAAAAATCTTGAAATCTTGCTTATCGATGATGGATCGATAGATCGCAGTGGGAGTATTTGTGATTTCTACAAGCAGAAAGATGCTCGAATACAGGTATATCATTTGGAACATCGTGGGGTTTCGTCTGCACGGAATAAAGGACTGGAGATAATGACCGGGGACTTTTTATGCTTTATCGATTCGGATGATACACTTGAAATTGATGCATTGGAAATACTGTTAAATGAAATAGAAGAAGCAAAAGCAGATGTGGTTTTCTTCAATAGTTGTATTACAACAGAGGAGCGCAGTTTTATACGAAGCGAAAACCCATTAACAGGGGTTGTTGATCAAACAGAACTTCTACGACAAATGATTGGATATTGCAATTCGGAGGGGATGTTCTCAGGATATTATTTTACATGTCACTGTAAATTTTACCGTGTAAAATCATTACAAAAAATTGACCAGAAAATTTGCAGATTTGATGAGACAGTTCGAATACTAGAAGATGGATTGTGGCTGATGGAGCACATTCCATATTTAGAGAAGGGTATCTTAGATAACCGTCCATTCTACTGCAGAACAATTCATACCTCCAGCGCAATGGGAAATGATGACAGATGGTTAGATACAGCGACAGAGTATCTGTCCTCATTTTACAAAATACTTTTAAAGTTCATTAAGATAGGGAATCATGAACTAATACAAGCCGCGAAAACTTCGTATTATAATTCGGCCGTGAGTTACATAAGAAAAGCTGTCAGCCGGGAAGATAGGGAGGCTGTTTTTAAGATTATCACTGCACTAGAGCCCCCTTATCGAGACACTTTCTTAGCAAACGAACTATATCGTCTATATATGATAAGTGGCTCGCTTTCCTTCAGGATAGGGCGTAAAATAACGATCGCCTGTGATAAATATCGGTGTATACGCTGCGCATTTTATGGCGCCCGAACAGTATACCATATTTTGAAGAAAATAAAATTGCTGATAACAAATACTGTGAATGGAAAAGGAATTAAACACAATGTCAAATAATAAGATATTTTTACCTGAAATCGGTTTAGGATCTACTATTATTCCCCCTAAACATAGTTGGAATAATTTTAAAATTGCATATAAACAAAAAAAGCTATATATACATGCTATAAACAGTGGCTGCAGACTGTTAGATACTTCTTCGGCATATGGGAAAAATGAGGAGATTTTAGGAGAAGTCATTAAAAAAACTGGCAAGCGTAGTGAATTGGTTCTTATGGTAAAGATCTCAAATTTGGAACAACGTACTGGTAATATCAAAAATGCTTTTGAAAACGCACTGCAAAAGCTGAATACAGATTATATTGATTTACTGCTCCTGCATTGGCCTCAGACAGAGACATTTACACAGTCGTGGCTTCAAATGGTAGATCTATATAATGCTGGTAAAGTAAAAGCGCTTGGTGTAAGTAATTTTCATCAACACCATTTAGAAGAGTTATCTGCAGTCTCGGATATCACACCGGCTGTTAATCAGATTGAACTACATCCACTTCTTACACAAAAACCGCTTGTTGAATACTGCACGCAAAGAGGGATACAGGTTATCAGCTACAGCCCATTAGGAAGGATGCATGATGTTTTAATTAAAAGTAAACCACTAAGACAGTTATCTAAGAAATACAAAAAAACCGTTCCACAAATCATATTGCGCTGGAACCTTCAACTTGGAATTATCCCCATTCCGCGTACATTAAGCATCGATCATTATGATGAATTTATGAATATTTTTGACTTTGAATTAACTGATGATGAGATTGCTCAAATAGATAGCATTAATGAAAATATTCGTTTGCGTTATAACCCTGATACCTGCGACTTTTCAATATTATAAAGGAGTTTTAAATGTACAAAAGGAGTTATACGTTAAAAGACAAATGGGAAATGTCTAAATTTCGAAAACAGTATTCCCAATATATAACAAGTCCAGAAAAAATGTTTCCCCATTATCCGTGCCATGCTATTTTAGGAAAAGACAGCAGGATAGAACTTCACGATAATCTAATTTTAAATGCAAATTCTGAGAATGATTATCGCTGTGCTTCTTTTTTGCGCCTGGACTCACAGGCGCGTATCGACGTTAAGGGGGAGTTTAAATTTTACTTTGATGCGGACATTATATTGTTTAAAGGTGCAGTCTTAACTTTAGGAAACAGCTTTATTAACAGAAGCAGCAAAATCCGTTGTGGAAACCATATAACAATTGGAGATGATTGTGTTATTTCACATGATGTTACCATTATGGACTCTGATTTTCATAAAATAATTGCTGCTGATTACCAGGTATCGGCTCCAGTAGTAATTGAAAATCATGTATGGATTGGCACACGCTGCGTGATTCTGAAGGGAGTCACGATAGGAGAAGGGTCTATTATTGCGGCAGGTTCAATTGTAACTCGGGATATCCCACCGCATAGTCTAGCAGCCGGAAGCCCGGCAAAAGTTGTTCGTAAAGATGTTGAGTGGAAAAAGTAGTATATACGTTAAATAAGCACAATAATATTTGAATGGAAAGTAAGATGGAAAATTGGTTAAAAGATAACGAGTGTACAGGATGCGGCGCATGTCAGAATATATGTCCTAAAGAAGCGATACAGATGGTTACTGATGAATGTGGCTTTTGGCATCCCAGAATTATAAAAGATAAATGTATTGATTGTAAACAATGCGAAAAAGTATGTCCTATCGTAAAGCCTGCTTTTTCAAATAGATTTAGCTCCTCTCCAGAGGTATATGCCGGCTGGTCGTTAAACGCCGATACCCGTTATAATAGTACTTCAGGGGGTATTTTCTCAGAACTAGCTCTCAAAATATTGGAAATGGGCGGAGCTGTTTCGGGAGCTGTTTATTCAGAAACATTTTTGGTATATCATCAGGTGATTTTTAAAGAAACGGATTTAACAAATATCCGCCAATCAAAATATATTCAGAGTGATTCCGGTTATGTGTTTCGAGAAATTAAAACAGTATTGGCCGAAGGCAAAACAGTGCTTTTCTGTGGAACTCCCTGCCAGGTCGCTGGTTTGAATACATATTTAGGAAAAGATTATGAAAATCTTATTACTGTAGATTTTATATGCAGAGGCGCGAATTCTCCTAAAGCTTACCGGAAATGGCTGGATATGCTGGAAAAACAATATCACAGCGAGGTCACCCGTGTATGGTTTAAAAATAAAGAGTTGGGATGGAATCGTTTTAGTACAAGAGTAGACTTTAAGAACGGTAAAATATACCGCAAGGATCGTTATACTGATTTATTTATGCGTGGTTATTTAGAAAAGAACTGGTATATTCGTCCTTGTTGCGGTGATTGCAAGTTCAAAGCAGTTCCAAGAGTTGCTGATTTGACACTTGCCGATTTTTGGAAGGTTGATAAAGCACTGGATGAAGATAAGGGAACATCCATGATAATGGTCAATACACAGCGGGGTACATTCTTATTAGAGTCCATAAAAGATAATATTTATTTGCAGAGGCGCGATCTTGATGAAGTTCTAAATGGAAACCAGATGCTCAACAAATCCGCTTGGATCAGCAAATGGAGTGGCTATTTTTTGCGTAGCTTAGACTATAAGCGATTTGATAAGGCATTTTATCATCTGGAATTAAAATTGAAATTTTTAGGTTGGAAATATAAGTGGAAGAAATATTACGGTAATAAAAGAAGTAAAAATAGTTGATGGATTGTGGTGTAAGATTGTAAGCGCCAAGTATCAGGGTATCCCCAATACATTTACCCCGACACCAGCCACTGATGTCAGGGTTGTTAGCATTTTACTCTGATTTATTGCTACATGCTATCCTCGCTTTTTCGCTCCATGGAGCAAGATTCGCGAGTTCGGCATCGCTTGTATCGGTACTTGGGCGACTGTCCAGCAGGTACTTTAAGTAGCTGTATGGATGGAGTCCATGAGCCTTTGCCATTTCTACCATGGTATAAACTACCATGCTCGCATTGGCTCCCGCCTGACTGTCGCTGAACAACCAGTTTTTTCGGCCAAGGGTTACCGGTCTGATCGAGTTCTCCGACGGATTGTTGCTCAGGCTGCACCGTCCGTCTTCCAGATACGTCATCAACGTGTCTTTTCGATTTCGGATATAAGTCACTGCACGATCCATACGGCTACCCTTTTCCGGCCTCTGTGCATCCAGCCAGCGGATAAAGCCTTCCACTACCGGTTTTTCATCTTTCAGGCGGCGCTTGTGTACCTGGGTATAAGACAGTCCTTTTGCCTTATAGCTCCTCTCGTATTCGAACAGCTTGTTACAATACAGGACACCCTGGACTGCCGGATGGCTGTAGTCCTTATCATGACCGTTTGGAATGGCCTCGATCAGATATCTCCGGATATGTGCGTAACAGCAGCACCGGCGTATCTTCTTTAGCTTGTTATAGCTACTGTATCCATCCACCATCACATACGTGCCGTCTTCGATCCCTTCCAGAAAGCTGGCCGCATTTCCTCCTGCCCTGGTCTCTGTGTAGTGATACAGGATGATAGGCGGCAGCCGGTCTTCCCCGGAACGTATCAGCCAGACGTAGGACTTGCTCTGTGGCCGGCGGTCTGGTTCCTTTAACACCTGGATGGGTGTTTCGTCTGCCATAAGGAAGTGTCTTTCCAACAGCTGGCTGTGAAAGTAGTCATACACCGGCTGCAGATAATCCTGTGCGCAGGTGATGATCCAGCCGGCCATCGTAGTACGGCTGATGCTGGCACCGAGAAGTTCAAAGCCTTTTTCCTGTCGGTACAGAGGGAGCGCATCTGCATATTTCTCGTACATGATGTGGGACACCAGTGAGGAAGACGCATAGCTGCCAGGGATCAATGCAGGGGCTCCTTCGTCTTTGATAAACTGTGGTTCTTCCGTTTCTTTGCAGACTGGGCAGCCATATGTGGTCGCGATATAGACGACACGTTCCAGCTTCGCACGGGTATACCGGATCTCGGTCCGGATCTCCTCGTGTCCGATCGGGACCATCCGGTTCTGACACACCGGACAGTGCTTTTGCTCTTCGGTCAGGGTATCCACCTCCACACGGCAGACTGGAAGATTCGCAAACATCTCGTCATAACTCGCTTTGGGCTTGCGTTTCTTCTTACCAGTATTCAGTTCAATGAATTCCGGTTCGATGAGTTCCGGCGCTGGTTCCTCCTCGGCTACAATCTCCGAAAACAGGTTCAGCTGCCCGGGAAGATCATTCCGTTTCTCGCTGGAACTGCCAAAAAGTTTCTGTTTGAAATACTCGAGCTGTGCCTGCAGATTTACAATGATCCGGTCCTTTTCGTTATCCCTGGCATTGCGTTCTTCCAGCATCTGCTGCAGAGACAGGATCAGGTCGTTCTGGGTACGGATGGTCGTATTCAGTTGTGAGATCGTATCCTTCAGTTCCCTGAACTGGATATCCTTAGCGCTGGATGCCATGGACTTGCCACTCCTTTTCTTATTACTGATATTTTACCAGAAATCATGAAAAAAAGCGAATCCTGCCAGAGCGCAGTCCCGTCATAATAATGACGGTGGATTACTTCCCAGGATTGTCGGATCAGCGCCAGAAAACGGGCTTTCAGCTACAGGATAAGCCTTTGGATCTGCGGCATATCAGGCTAAACTGTGGATTCCCGGGGACTTATCCGCAAAATCCCAAAACACGGATTTGTTATCCACGATTCCGAGTGAGAAACAGCTCGAAAAATTCAGCAATTTTACAACGGATCTTTGTCAGGCATGGATCGCTTTGGGCTGTTCGATATCAAGACCGCTGAGCAGCCAGTCTAACTGACGCCAGGTGATGGCCTGGGCTTCCGAGCTTTTTCGTGGCCAACGATAACGTCCCTAGGAAACACTGAGACGTTTGTATAAAAGCACATATCCATCTGGTTCGTGGAGCAGCACTTTGATGCGGTCACAGCGTTTTCCGCAGAACAGGAATAAAGAGGACTGATCCGGATCCATGGAAAGTTTATCTCTCACGATACTGCACAGTCCATCAATAGATTTTCGCATATCCGTGGTCCCGCAGACGATGTAAATGTTGTCGGCCACAGAAATATCGCCTAACATACAGAGCCTTTCACGAGGCTGAGGATCCGGTCCAGCATGGCAGGTTCCGTACCATTGGCAATACGGATGGTCGCCCGACCAAGAGATATTTTTATCACGGCAGCAAGTGGGGCCTGTTGTTCCGGTATTTCTTGAATCGTACCGGCAGACAGCACGCTGCCTGGATTGCTGTCTGTTTTTGGACCGAGGTCCAGCCTGACCACTTCCTGCACAGCAGGAGGACTAAGATATTCCCTGGAAACCGGATCCGGTATATCATAGCAGGCCTTCTTTCTCAGGCGGCTTACCCAGTTGTAAAAAGTGCCCGGATGGATCCCATGCTCTTGGCACCACTGGTAATCCGTGAGGCCGCTGCTCCGGCATTCCATGATTAACTGATACTGCTGGTCAGCCGGTACTCTGGCATTGTAAGTAGACATTGTTTGAAACACCTCCATAATTCTGTAGTAAAATGCCAGCATCTATCCAAACATAAAAGAGATTTGGGAGTAAAATGCTTGCATTTAGCTATACTCATTATGAGGCAAATGGTAGTTAAATACCAGCCATCCTAATATTTGGCGCTTACTTATAATCGCCCGGATAGCAGATTTGCAACTTTTGTGAGATACTTCAGATACTTGGAGTAATTCACTTCATATCTGGTTCTCAGAGTTACAAAAGCTGCACTTCTCTCTATATCGTTGGACGCTTTTGTTGTACCTGGTTACTCCAAAATCTCATATTGGAGGGGTTTAATGAAATGAGAACAACTTCAAAGGAGCAACATTGGCTGGAGTTGATCACCCAGTGTAGATCCAGCGGCCTTACCGACCGCCAGTGGTGCATAGAAAACGGGATCCCGGTCAGCACATTTTACTATCATGTCCGGACGCTGCGTAAAAAAGCCTGTGCAGTTCCGGAAGCAGTGGATGCTTCCGCGCAGAAACAGGAGGTTGTCCAGATCCCACTTTGGGAAACGGAACAGAATCCTTTAGATTCCATTGCTTTACCTATCCCTTCGGTCTGTCTGGAAATGCAGGGCATCCGTGTTGAGATCCATGAACAGGCCGGGGCAGATGTGATTCGTAATACCCTGCTTGCCCTGCGGCAGCTTTGTTAGGCGAACTGTCCGGCGTAGCAAAATTTTTCCTGGTGACAGGTTATACCGACATGCGCAAGAGCATTGATGGATTAATGGCAATCGTCAGGGACACTTATGAATTAGATCCTTACAGCAACTCCCTGTTCCTTTTCTGCGGGAGACGCTGCGACCGGATTAAAGCGCTGCATTTCGAAAAAGATGGGTTCTGCCTCTATTATAAACGTTTGGATAATGGCCGGTTCCAATGGCCGCGAGATTCTTCGGAAGTGAGGAATCTCAGCCGCCAGGAATACCGCTGGCTCCTGGAAGGGCTGTCGATTGACCAGCCAAAAGCAATCCGCCCCACCAGAAAGAAAGAGTTCTGACCTTTGTGCAAAAGGGAGAAAGTTTTTCTTTCTCCTGCAGGGCTGGGAAAATACAGCAGATGACTTATCCACAGGGCCACGGAACTGTCCGGGAAACAGGAGGATAACTGTCCCTGCTTTTTACGGATCGCTGTCTGTATGTGGAAAACGGGGCGTTTTTCCAGGGCAGCTGCCTGCAAAAACGCCCCGTTTTCTACATTTCCCTTCCGTCAAAATGACGGAGGCACTATGGCAGCGGATTCGCATTTCTGCTGGATTTCCGGTATAATAGGAACCAGTGAAAAGAAAGGTGGTTTCCTGATGCCGCAGTCAGAAATGGAAGCGCTCATACAGCTTCAGAAAGAGACAATTGAATCCCTGCGCCAACTGGTGGACAGCCAGCGTCTTACGATTGAGCAGATGACCAAAAGCCATGAGGAGCAGACCGCACAGCTGAACCAGACAATTGCGAACCTGAATGAAACGGTCGAGTATCTGAAGAAGAAGTTGTTCGCATCTTCCAGTGAAAAAGCAAAGAAAGATGCATTTCCCGGACAGCTGGATCTGTTCAATGAGGCGGAAGCTGCTGCGGATCCTTCTGTCCCGGAACCAGCTCTGGAAGAGGCTGTTGGTGGTTATAATCGCAAGGCAAAGAAACCAAAGGCTGCCAGGGAAGAGCTCTTTGCAGGGCTGCCTGTGATCGAAGTTCCCTGTACGGTAGCGGGTGAGGACAGGAACTGTCCTTACTGCAACACACCGATGGAAGTCATCGGGAAAAAGGTTGTCCGTGAAGAACTGCGGATCATCCCTGCAAAAGTGAAACGGATTCAGTATGTCCAGGAAGTTCTTGGCTGTCCGGAATGTAAAAAAGACGGCGCTTCCGTTATCGTTGGGGCTGAAACACCAAGCCCCCTGATCAAGCACAGCCTCGCATCTCCGTCCACGGTTGCTTACGTGATGTACCAGAAATATGTGAACAGCGTCCCGCTTTACCGCCAGGAGGCGGACTGGAAACAGCTGGGAGTGAAGCTTTCCAGGGCAACCCTAGCGAACTGGGTCATCAAATGCGGCATAGACTATCTGGAGCCGGTGTATGAACGGCTTCACCAGCATCTGTTGGAAAGGGATGTGATCCATGCAGATGAAACACCCTGCCAGGTACTGAAAGAGGAAGGGAAAACGGCACAGTCCAAGTCCTATATGTGGCTGTATGGCTCCGGGAATGACGGGCTGCCGCCGATCCGTCTGTACGATTACCAGCCCAGCCGGGGAGGATATCATGCGGAAGAATTCCTGAAAGGGTTTTCCGGATACCTTACCTGTGATGGTTTTGGCGGTTATAATAAGCTGAAGGATGTCATCCGCTGCGGCTGCCTTGCCCATATGAGGCGGTACTGGTATGACGCACTTCCCGGGAAATCACAGAAATCCCCGGAAAAGACCCCGGCAGAGATCGGTTTCGATTACTGCAACCAGTTATTCGAACTGGAAAAGGAGTATGCGGATCTGGATGCCGATACCAGGAAAGCCAGACGTCTTGAGACGGAGCCTGCCATATGGGAGGCTTACTGGTCATGGCTTGAAACAGTGAACCCAGCTGGTGGGAGCCGCCTAGCCAAAGCGGTGACCTATGCGAAAAACCAGAAGCCCTATATGGAGAATTACCTGTTGGATGGGCGGTGCTCCATATCGAACAATATCGCAGAAAATATAGCCCGCCCCTATGCAGTGGGACGGAAAAACTTTCTGTTCCATGATACGGTAAAAGGTGCGCGGGCCAGTTCCATTATTTACAGTTTAGTAGAAACTGCAAAACTCAACAATCTGAACATCTACGCATATCTGGAGACTGCACTGCTCTATATGCCGGACTACAAAAATGAGCCTGAAGGTATAGAAGAGCTGATGCCATGGTCTGACATGATACAGCAGAGATACCGGATTAAATCGAAAAGTTAAAGTTGGAGTATTTTACTTCAACTATAGCGGAATACCTTGTGAAAAGATAGCCATTATTTTATTGAGCGCTTACGATCTTCAATAAAAAGAGTGTGTGAAAATGGTCTTTAACATGTCTAGGCACAGAATATGAAATGTCTACATAATATGTCGCTCTTATATTTTTTAATCAGTAATTGAATATTTTAATTTATAAAAGCTATAAAATTTTTGTAAAAATTTATATTTTAACAATAATTAGAAATATTTTAAAGCCTACATTTTTAACCTAACATAAAAGTTATCAAATATCCACTTTGTTCCCCAAGACGAAAATCGAAAGAACCCCGCCCCTACAATAGTGCATAATACAATATCGATTACACACAGGACGAAATTATTTACATAAGGTTTGAAGTACCTTTCAATCCCCATAGTAAAATATAGTTGTTGAGTCAGCATAATACAGTAGGAAGCCTTTCCGACATATTCCGTTAATATAATAAGTCGGTTGGCAGAGTGACGTTTAAAGAAATATTCCTGCCTCAAGAAGAAGTATACAATGGAAAAAGCATAGGGGGCAGCCACGTATGAGGTTGGTGTCCAACTGCTTATAGTTTGGGGTTTATACTTCAAATATGATATGCCCAAGAGAAAAACAAACCCTAGCATAAACATAATATATGGTATGCAGGTAGATTTTAATAACTGATAATACTTTTGCAATAGAATACCTAAGGTCAATGCAAACGCTAACCGAAAGAAAAAATTCTATAAAACTCGCTGCTAAAGTTCCATACGGTTCTTAAAAATTCATAATGAATTGCAAGAAAGAGAACTAAAAAGGCCCCCTTAAACCAATCCTTTTGAATTAAAAAATAGAAGCAGGGAAATATAATAAGAAATTGAAGAATCACCGGAGTATAATAACTTCCTGGCCCAGTGCCTCCCCGCAGGAAAAAAGAGACCGTCTGAGAGATCCCGCCAGTTAAAAAATTACCGGTGATCATTTTGCGATAAATCAACCAGATTATAAACATTATGCTATAGGGAACTAAAACTTTTAGTATTTTTTTTAAGAACTTTTTGCCGCTATACCATTTTAAAATGTTATTTGTGTAACTTTCCTCAAACCCATTTGCTTTTGCGACATCCTCTAATCCGATCATAGAAAGTGCATAATGATAACCTGTAATTACTACGAAAATGGAAACAGCAACATAAATCCATAAGCTAAAAGGTCTCTTATCAAATTCTGTTATCCATCCTACATGGTTAATAATTACAAACCAAATAGCAATTCCTTTTAAAATATTGGTTGCCTTGATTTCTTCCCGCCCATTTACGGCTTTATTCTTTTCCATACCAGCCTCCAAATCTACTGTTGTGACATATAAGCCTCGCATACTTCTGCTGCTTCCCCCATCATAACCATATTTCCATGATCCAGCCACAGCGCATGATCGCAAAGCCTTTTTACATCCTCTATATTATGTGAAACAAACAGCAATGTAGTGCCGGAACTCAGCATAGTTTCCATACGTTCCTGACACTTCTGTCGGAATTTATAATCACCCACCGATAGGATTTCGTCTACAATCAGAATATCGGAACGTACCATAGTAGCGACAGAAAAGCCTAAGCGCGCTATCATACCAGATGAGTAGTTTTTGATTGGAGAATCAAGAAAATCCTGTAATTCTGCAAATTCTACAATCTCATCAAAATGTTCTCTCATATATTTTTCGGTATGCCCCAAAACACAGCCATTTAAGAAAATATTCTCCCTGGCGGTCATATTGCTGTCAAACCCCGCTCCCAGTTCAATAAGAGGTGCCACGCTGCCATTCACAGATATACTTCCCTGGTAGGGCTTAATGATCCCACTGATAGCTTTTAGCAGTGTCGATTTTCCGGAACCATTTCTGCCAATTAATCCCCAGGACTCTCCGCTTTTTACCTTGAAGGATATATTTTTTATCGCTAAAAATTCTTGAAACATAAGCTCGCGCTTAATTAGTTTGATAGCATACTCTTTTAAATTATCTATTTTTTCCGTGCTTTTATTAAATCGTATTGTAACATTGGTAACGTCTATTTTTATTTGATTCTCCATAATTTGACCTGACCTTTCCATCTGTTCTTTAAATATATAGGATAAAACGATCCTGGTTTCTATGGAAGCTGTATAAGCCAATTATTAGCATCAGAAATGCAGTAACCCACCCTGCCAGCATAATTTTCATCCCTGGGAAACGGTTATAGTAGACTAAATCCCGAAATTGTCCAACATAGAAGTACATAGGGTTTAGATGCTTTACAATCCAGGCAATTCGCGGATCGAGCATATCCAGCGTATAAAAAATGGGAGTCAAGTAGAGCCAGGCTGTAGTCACCGCATTATAAATATACTGGATATCCCTGAAAAAAACATTTGCCTGAGCCAGAAACAGCCCCAGCCCAGTACAAAATATATAAAGCTGCAATGCAACAAAGATAGCAAGCAGATTATAGCCGCTGAATCTGGCCCCCGTGACAAGCATAACAAGCACCAACGCCCCCAGTGAGAAAAAGAAATCAACAAGGCCACTGGTTATCTTGGCTACGGTAAAGATATATTTCGGTACATATACTTTTTTTAACAATGCAGCGTTTGCAGTAATAGAACTGATTGCCTGATGGGTGGATGTATTCATATAATTAAATAATAACTGACCTGTAAAAAGAAATACTGGATAGTTTTCAATGTTACGTTTAAACATTGTTGAAAAGACAACAGACATAACCGACATAATCAGAAGTGGATTGAGGACACTCCAGACATAGCCGAGAAAGCTTCGGCGGTATTTCAATTTAATATCCCTTACAACTAGCTGTTTTAATAAATCTTTATAATAATAAAAGCTTTTCAGCCTTATCACCATTAATTTCATTGGCCAACTCCTTTACAGATATTGGGAAAATATATTGCTTTTTGGCGGAAAGTCATTGGTATCAAATCTTGGCAGCTGATATCGGTCATCCACATTTAAATCAGCACGTCTTACCTGTGTGGTAAGTCCGAGCTTACAATGATTTTCTTGTAGGTAATGAAGCACCTCCTGATTATAAGATCCATAAGGATAATTCATTACCCAGGCATTTTTATCAATAATTCCATCAAGACATTCAACCGCTTTATCGATATCCGCTCTCATTTGAGCAGGTCCAAGATTACCCAACCAATAATGATCATAACCATGTACTCCGATAAACATGCCGCATTTCTTCATACATTTTATCTGATCATAGTTTAGATAGAGTTCCTTGGCAAACTGCTCCTCGCTCAGCCCGGTAACATATTTTTTAAACAGGTTGCTTGCAATAATTTTTCGGAGGTTTTCCGGGATTGCGGTCTGTAAAATACGCTTGATGAAGATAGTTTCCTTACTATCAAAACGATTTGCAACCGCATATTGAGCTACAAGCTGTTCATTAGAAGGAATTTGATATTCAGAGCCACGATAATAATTTAACTCATCCAGCAAATCCTGCATGAGGCGTTTACTGCTTTGGCTGGCAAGTATAAAGTGTACTTTATTGACATCCAAAAGCACCGATTCTACAAATGCTTTACCAGGTATAAAAAATGATCCTTGGTAACCATATTGCAATAATATTGGCATAACAAAGGTATAGTGATCAATATAGCCATCATCAAAAGTCAACAAAAGTGCTTGATCCGGCAATTGGTATTTTCCTTCACTGGCTTCGATTACCTGTTCCATGGTAACGATGTGGTAATTGGCTGAGAAGAATTCAATTTGATCTTTAAATAGCTGGTAGTCTAATCCTTTAATATTCGGATAACGGCTGCTATTTAAATCTCTTACATAGTGATACATTACAATGGTTACTTTATTCAATTCACGTACCTCAATTCAATAATCTTGGTTTTAACAATATTTCAGCTATCTCGAAATCCAGCAGTGTATCTATATCTATAGACCTTTCTTGGGGCATAATATATGCAAAGCATTTATCAGTATATAAATCAGAAAAATTATTTTGCGAGTCAACTCGTAAGATATATAAAGCTCCATTGATCCTATAATAAACAGGTAACTTCTGTCTGGGTGTATTTCTAACACTTTCATCAATAAACCCTGACATAGATAAATTTTCAGGTAATATGTTGCTCCAAAGAGGAGAATGTTCCATTTCACAAACTCCAACAATAGCGTCAGCCTCTTTTTCTTCTAAAAGTTCATATCCATTTATGATATCATCACTTATTCTGAATGGTGATGTGGGCTGTAAAAGAGTAATCGTGTCAAATTTTTTTCCCAAGTCATAATATTTTTTTAAAACCTCTTTAATTACCATCCATGATGACGCTGTATCATTTGCTGTCTGTGAGGATCGCAAAAACGGTGTACTTGCGCCCCATTCATTTGCAATCCGGGCATATTTAGGAGAATCAGTTGATACAACGATCTCATTAAACATCTTACTTTTGTTTGCAGCCTCAATAGAGTATGCTAAAAGCGGTTTGTCGCCCAATATCCGTATATTCTTATTTTTTAATCCTTTCGATCCACTCCGTGCGGTGATAATCGCTAAATTGTTCATACTTTTCGTTCCTTTCTACATTACCTGCTCAAATCAAAAAACCCTTTCTTGAGCTGTATCGCTTCATGGAAAAGATACTTATCTAAAATCGCCACAATCCGATCAGATGTATTGCCATTACCATAGGGGTTAATAACTGTGCTGATTTTAGATCGGTATTCAGATGACCTTGCCAATCGCATGGTCTGTTCGATGGCTGACGATTCAGCGGGGCAGTCAATCACACTTTCGGCTTTAAGCCGGCCTTTCTGTCGATCTCCAATGTTGACGGTAGGTATTTGGAAGGAGGGTGCCTCAATCAACCCGCTGGAAGAGTTTCCAATTACCATCTCAGAATATTTCAATGCACTCAAATAGCGGATCATCCCCAAGGAGTCATATAATTTGACATTTTCGTGAGAATTCGAATATATTTCCAGATGCCGATTAATATGAGCCCCCTCAGCATCGGCATTTGCTTTTGTAATAATAAACTGCATGTCTGTAAAATGGTTCAAAGCCTTTAGAAGAGCCTCTACCTGCAACATTGCCTTGCCCGCTTCCAAGGTAACCGGATGAAATGTAACCACACCATACGGCTTATATAGTTTCCAATCAAGGGAAGCTTCAAGCTCTTTTTTGGTTAACAACTTGGAACTCAGGGCATTCTCAATTCCCATAGCTCCTACATTAAATACACGCTCAGGCGCTTCGCCCATTTGTATAACTCGTTTTCGATAAAGTTCTGTACTGGTAAAGTGAAGATAGCTCAGTTTCGTAATTGCATGACGTATAGATTCATCAATAGCGCCTTCTGTTGTTTCGCCGCCATACATATGGGCAATCGGAATCCCCATATTCATGGCGGCGCAGCATACGGCCAAGGTTTCATAACGATCCCCTAATACAAGAAGAAGGTTTGGTTGACATTCTTCAAAGTATTCCGAAAAACTGATCATTGCCAGTCCCATAGCTTTAGATACAGCAACCCCTGTATCAGAACTCAGCAATATTTCGATTTTTCTGTCAACAACAATCTCGTCTTGTTCAATTTCCTGTAATGTATAACCATGTGAAATAGACAGATGAGCGCCTGTCGCCACAACCAACACTTCAAGGTCTTCCATACGCTGGAGTTTTAGAATTACAGGTTTTAACAGACCATATTCAGCTCTTGTAGCTGTTAGAATACAGATTCTTTTTTTCATATTTCGATCAATTCATCTTCCGAAAAATCCCGCAATGCTCTTGTACCTAACACCTCATACCAATACATAGGTGATACCCCATTACCCGGTCGCTTTGCTGTAATATTATCTTCGGAAAATATCTCTCCTTTGCGAATGGCTCTTTTGGCGACAAGACTCTTTCTCGCAATAGCCATATTTTTTTTCTCACATTCCGATGGTACTTTTTCACCAGTCCCTAGCGCCGCCTCTACATTTCGTATCGCAGAGATCATTGATTTCAACTCAATGGGGTCAAGGCTGGCTTTATGATCTGGTCCCTCCATCTGCTTGTCCAGCGTAAAATGTTTTTCTATAATTTCAGCTCCCATAGCCACAGCCGCTATCGGAATTGTAATCCCAGGGGTATGGTCTGAATAGCCGGTTTGCAAACGGAAGTTTTTTTTGAGCGTTATCATTGCCCTCAAATTAACAGATTCATAAGGCGCCGGATATTCTGTTGTACAATGCAAGAGGCTTATTTTATTCCTGTCAGTCCCACTATTTGTCAAAATATCAATAGCTGCGGCCACTTCTTCCAACCGGCACATCCCCGTAGAAAGAATAACTTTTTGGTTAAATGAACCTATTTTTTCCAGATACGGAAGATTTGTTATCTCCCCTGATGGAATTTTCCAGGTATCCATTGATAGAGACCGCAAAAAATCAATGCTTTCAAGCTCAAACGGAGTCGATAGAAATGTGATGCCCACCTCTTCGCACAATTCTTTTAGATAATAGAAATCCTCATAGGGCAGAAGTATCTTGCGACACATTTCCAACTGGCTTTCATAAGCATCAGTTGTCTTCTTTTGATAATCCGCTTTCTGTGCATATCGGGACATTAAAAGTTCTGCTTTAGCCGTCTGAAATTTAACAATATCTGCTCCACATTCTTTAGCTGTGTATACCATTTTTTTCGCCAGTTCCAGGCAGCCATTGTAATTGACACCTGCTTCCGCTATAATTAGAGTCCTGTTTTTCATGGGCTGTTCCTCTCTGAAATAAGGTGAGTATCTATAAGACAAGATGAGGTAGATATAATTTTGAATGTTTCACCAAAGCGCCTGCCGGAATTACAGTGGAGGGTGAAATATGTTCGTCTTGTATAATTGTAGCGTTGGCACCAATAAAGCAGTCCTGCTCCACACAGACACCGCCGCACAACACACCGCCTACCGCTATGTGGCAAAATGGGCCAACCGAGCAGCCATGCTCTACAATTGCCCCTGTGTTGATGATCGCCATATCTCCGATTGTTACTCCGCTGTTAATCACAACTGACTTTCCTACAAAAATACCTGTGCCGAGATGCACAGTAGGAGAGATAATAGCAGTAGGATCAATAATATTGACAAATTGATAGCCTATATTGCGCGCTGCAAACCATAATTCCCGCCTCTTGGCAGTTGTTTTAATGCTTCCTACTGTAATAAAAGCATAATGATATCCCTTGGAGAATAGTTCGACAAGTTGATCGTCTGAGACTTTAATTTTTATACCTATAATTTCCTTTCCCACATTTTCAGGACGATCTACAATTACAATATCTTCAAATCTTTGGCATTTTCCGTTTAGCAGGCTATCCAGGACCGACATACAATGTCCTCCACCACCGATTAAAACAAGTTTATTTGAACTCACCTAATTGATTCCTCATTCTTTCCAGTTCATCAAATTGGCCCATGTCCAACCAGGCATTTTCACTGATGGGATAAACACCTACCTTCTTACCTAGTTTTTTATACTTTTGAATCACATCAGGAAAGCCTATAGAAACATTGTCCTCCATCTGCTCAATAATTTCCGGTTCAACAATGTAACATCCTGTGTTTGTAAAAAAGGAAAGGTTGGGCTTTTCACGTAGCGCTGATATTTCTCCGGACTTTCCAATCTCTACAACCCCATATGGAATCGCAAAATTTTTTAACGAGCAGACCATTGTGATTTTTTGATCCTCTTCGGCATGATATGCGCATATTTTTGAAATATCTTCCCGAATTAAAATATCACAATTAGTCAAAATAAAACTGCTTTTTATCTTCCCTTTGAGAAGGCTGAGACCTCCCCCTGTACCAAGCGGAATATTTTCGTCAATATATTGAATATCATAATTCAGACCGGACTCATTAAAATATGCTTTAATCATATTTTTTTTGTAATTAACGATCATATAAAATTTATGACATCCAAACTGAGCGAACTGGTTCATAATGTGCTCTACTATGGGCAGGTCGCCTACAGGGATTAGAGGCTTTGGAAGAATTTTAGTATAAGGGTATAACCTGGTTCCTAAGCCGCCAGCCATTATCACAACCGGAATATTCAGTGGGGGCTTTTCGTGGAGAACTTCCTCGTCATTCCAATATACAATAGATGTTATTTGATCATCGGAATCTAAAACTGGAAGAGCTTCTACTGAATATTCTCTCATAAAAGCCTTGGCCTGAGCTCGTTGATCGGTCCGTATAAATTTAGGAGAATAGTTGGCGGCATGGTTTACAGTAGCATTGAGATCTCCCTGACGAAGAATCCATCTGCGGATATCTCCGTCCGTAAGAGCCGCAATCAGATGTCCATTCCTATGTACAAATAAAACTTTACGGCCAATATCATCTAATTGCTTCATAGCTTGAAGAATGGTTACACTTTCTTCGATCAAATTGTTCCTAAAATCCATGTTGTCACCTTTTTCCTATATCCAGTAACGCGCCAACCTGCTGTATATCATCGTTACTTAAATTTGTGCTACAGGGAATATTGACTACATGCTTCCAGTAATATCTGGCACGTTCAATATGATAAGCCCTCGCATCTTGATAAGGTAACTGTTCATTGATCAATCCCCAAATCGGCCGGCTCTGTACCTTGTTCTCTGCTAAATAGTGAATCAACTGATCCCGGTCAACCGGATAATCTTCTCCACAAAATACTCCATAAAACCAGTGATTGCTCCGAATCATATCGCAAAATGGCAACAAGGAAAGCCCTCTAATATTTTTAAGAATTTTACTATATTCCCTGTAGTTCCTGAGTTTAATATCAATAAACTGTTCCAGTTGTTCCAACTGAGCCAGCCCCAATGCAGCTTGCAGGTTTGTCATACGGTAATTATAGCCAACCATATCATGGGTGTAATACAACTCATCACTCTTCGCCTGAGTGGTAAGGTGTTTTGCAAGCTTCAAATAATCCGAATTCTCAGATACAATCATTCCACCGCCGCCGGTCGTGATGATCTTATTGCCGTTAAAGGAATAGATACCGATATCACCCATGGTACCCGCGTATTTTCCGGCATAGGTACCCGTTGTATAGTAAGTGCCTAGAGCCTCTGTCGCATCTTCAATAACCTTCAGATTGTACTGTTTTGCTATCTCTAAAATGGACTCCATATCTGCCATATTCCCAAATACATGAACGACAATGACTGCTTTTATATGACGTCCATTTTTTTTATCGAGCAGCTTTCCATTTTTAAAGCAGCATTCTTCCTGGCAGAAACGTCTCAACTTTACAGGGTCCATACAGAGAGAATCATCGCAATCCATAAAAACCGGCTCCGCACCTATATACCTTACTGGGTTTGCTGCGGCAATAAAAGTAAGGGTTGGAACAATGACTTCATCGTCCCGTTCAATTCCCAATATAATAAGAGCAGTATGAATTCCGGCAGTACCACTTTGGCAGGATACAGCATTGGGACAATGTACATATTGAGCCAGCTTTGCTTCGAAATCCGATACAAAAGGCCCTCCGGTGGACACCCATTCTGTCTCAACCGCGGTGGTAACATACTTTAGTTCATTTCCCTTCAGATTAGGTACTGACAAGGGGATAAAATGCTTGTCCATAATTGGTTGCCCTCCGCAATATTTACATATTATAAATGTCTACTTTATAGTTCTTCATATTGTTGCGCAGAAATTCAATTGTTTCCTCTAAGCCCTGCTCAAATGTGTAGCGGGGCTCCCAAGCTGTCAACTGCCGGATCTTCTGATTGCTTCCCAATAAACGGTTTACTTCGCTGTTTTCAGGACGAAGGCGAATTTCGTCACAGATAATCCTAGCGCCAGGATTAATTTGTCGGATCAACTCCTCGGCCAGCTGGCCAATAGAGATTTCTTTTTGAGTTGCTATATTGATTTCTTGGCCAATGGTTTGATCGGATTTGTAGATTTCAATAAATCCCCTTGCAGTATCTTTTACATAATTGAAATCCCTTGTAGGAGTCAGCGATCCAAGTTTTATCTCCAGCTTTCCTGCCAGCAGTTGAGTAATAATTGTAGGAATAACCGCTCTTGCAGACTGACGTGGGCCAAAGGTATTAAAAGGACGCACAATGCTCACCGGCAGGCCAAAACTTCTATAAAAAGATTCAGCTAAACGATCCGCCCCTATTTTTGTGGCGGAATAGGGGGACTGTCCCTGAAATGGGTGCAGTTCATCAATGGGGACATACTGTGCAGTCCCATAGACCTCTGATGTAGATGTAATCAGCACCCGCTCTGTTCCCAGATCTCTGGCAGCCTGCAGGACGTTCAGCGTCCCTTTGATATTAGTGTCGACATATGTGTCGGGGGAGTAGTAACTGAAGGGAATAGCAATTAATGCTGCTAAGTGGAAAACAGCATCTACCCCTTTCATAGCCTCTTTTACTCCATGGGGATCTCTTATATCTCCCTGAAAGATTTCAATCTGATCTCTCTTTTCTTTTGGCAGTGTATCCAGCCATCCCCAGGTATTAAAAGAATTGTATAGTACAAATGCTTTTACTTCATATCCCTCTTCCAATAAGGATTCTACTAAATGGCTGCCTATGAAGCCGTCGGAGCCGGTTACTAATATTTTTTTCATCTGTCTATATTCCTTTCAGATATTTAAAGCTTATTCTTATCAGGTGATCTAAATAGTTTCCTGCATAAGCAAATTTGGTCGGTCTTGATCCGAATCTCCTTTAAAAATAACTTTTGCTTCCGAAGCTCCCATATGACTGTAGGTCACATCAATATTTTGTTGAACAAAAGGTTCAAAATAATTTGGAATTATCAACCCTGAAACAGAATGCCGCTCCACAAATCCTCCTTGGGCTAATTCCTTGGCTGGCATCCCTACACATAAGAAGTCCACATACTCAGCATCCCATTTCTGCAACAATGTGTTAAAATTACGGAGGCATCCTTCAAGAGCCCCTTTTAAGCCAAAGTAGTCTATAATACGAATACATTTTGCCCCTCTAGCTTTACAAGTACGCCAAAAGATCACCCCATCACATGATCCTGTTAATCCCAAAATGCCAGTTGCATGATAATGATAAATAGGATGATTAAAATAACGATTTATATAATATATCTTTGATTTGAAATAAGGAATTGCCTCTAATACTGCCCCTTCCAGATTTACAAAATCTTCAGCAGAGTAACTTCTGAATTCTTTTGTACTGATCTGAGCCATTGGATTGTGGCGCGGGGCCCCTTCTGCCCTATCAATAAGGCAGAAGGAACGCTTGGTGGGGTGTAGAATATAATATTGATCTGCCACCCCTGTTGTCGCTCCGGTTTTATTTGCCAATTGAATGGCAGTGGGCGATTCTCCAAGTCCAACATCCGCACAAGCATATGTGCTCTCATTCTTATACCATTCCACCATCATACCAAGCCCCGGTTCAGCATCTGGACGAATTTTAAGAAGGCTACCCCAACGTACTGGTTTTGTGATGGCCGGATCAAAATGACTGGTGCAGGTTATACCCACCATTGCATGAATTTCGGCAGTTTCCTTTTGTATTGCCACTGCAATATTGTAACAATCAGCTTTAGTATTATAGTACTGCCAGTCCAACAACGTCCTTGATACTACAAAGGCATGGTTCTTCTTCCAATAGGTATCAATAAAGGTTACCACATCTTCGATTCTCTCTTTCGGACAAAGCGTAAAAAGGTAACGATCACTATAATATGGAAGAAATTTTTGAAAATAATTGAATGGTTGCATTTTCATGGACCTAAGACATATAATCGATAATATCACCGATTGTAACAAAACCCTTAATCGTATTTCCTGACAAAGTCTTGGAAAACTGATCATCCATAAGGACAATCAGCGAAAGCTTAGCCATGGAATCCCAACTGTCCAGATCGTCTAATACAGTTTCGCGCGTAAGGGTTCCCGCATCTTCTTCTAAAGTTTCCTCCAATAAAGCTAATTTCTCTTTCTCAGTCATGGTAATTAACCTCCTTTGATTATGCATTATATTCTTGGGTATCTATTTCTATGGGTTCGTAATATTCATCCGAAACCACCATAGGCAAAATATTATTCAAATCCATTTCTAAACTGGCAACTCCCCATGACAATCCAACACCAAAACCGCTCATCAAGATACGGATTTTTCCCGCGGAGTCTTTGCCATAATGATCTACTAGTGTAATGGGAATGGAAGCGCCGCTTGTATTCCCGTATTGGTCAACGCTAACCAAAAGCTGTCCTGGCAAGGCTTTTAACTTCTTTGCAATTTGCTTCATAATATACAAGTTAGCCTGATGCAGTGCCAAACAATCGTAATCTGCTAGAGACGTCCCCTGAACCGCAAGAAATTCCTTAATTAAAGCAGGAACATCCTGTATGCTGAAATTAAAAACCCCCATACCATCCATCAGAGGATAGGGATAGTCTCGATGTCCCTTTGACAGCTCTTCAGAAGAGTAAGTCATGGCTCTGAATCCGCCTCCCGGAACTATGATTGCAGGATAGCGAGTCCCATCTGAACGCAGCGCAAAGTGCATTGGAGCAGAGTCCGCTTTTTCTACCACTACAGCAGCAGAACCATCCCCAAAAAGAAGAGAAGAGGCTCTATTATCGGGGGTGCTTAACTTGCTTGATACGTCGCCAACAATTAGTAGACCGCGTTGACAACTAAGACTTTGCAAAATCGCACATATGGTGTGTAAGCCATAAACAAATCCTGAACAGCCTAAATTTATATCCATGGCAGAGCAATCTTGCGATAGTCCAAGGCGTTTGTGTAAAATCATAGCGCTTGATGGAACTTTATAATCCGGAGTTTGTGTAATATACAGCAATACACCTATGGTATCCAGATAGATTTTTTTCTCCTTTATAATTGCTTGTGCTGCCTCATAGCCCAGATCCGACGAAAGCTGTTGTGGAACAGATTTTCTTGATTTCTTTACTCCGACCATTTTTATTGTTTTATCAACGATCTCTTTTCCATATCTGGCGTACATTTCTTCGGCAGTAATTTCATATGAGGGAACCGCTGCTGCCATTCCGGCAATACGCAGTCCGGTAAACGTACTTGTTAGCAAAATAATTTCCTCCTAAACCAACACACTGGCATCTACTTGCAAAATATGTCCTGTTACATAGGACGACATATCTGAAGCAAGGTAAACGCAGGCCTCAGCAATTTCAGTCGGGCGCCCTAAACGTCCCAAGGGTATGTTAGAAATATGATGCTGTAAATGAATATCTCCAATTGAACGCATCATATCAGTATCAATCATTCCGGGAGCAATTGCATTTACTCGTATTCCTCGCGGACCCAATTCCTTAGCCGCAGTTTTCGTTAAAGCAATGATCGCTCCTTTGGTAGCTGAGTAAACCAGTTGCCCCGGATTCCCGGTTATTCCTACAATAGAAGATAAATTAATGATACTTCCGCTGTGTTGGGAAATCATCTGCTTGGCAGCAAGTTGGAGGAGTTCCATGGTACCAAATACATTGGTTGCAAAAATTTCTTCCATCAAGGCACGGGAAATTGTACCGATTAGGGCATCGGTCATAATACCTGCGTTATTGACCAAAACATCCAGACACCCCTTTTCTTTTTTTATACGAAGTATAGCTTCCTTATCTGCATAGCTGTCAGATACATCAAAATACATGATTTCCACATTAGGATTATCCGCATAGATTTCTAGACTTCCAATTTCACGGTCATTCGCATAGACAATGGCGCCCTCTCGTAAAAAGGCCTCCACAATGGCTCTTCCCAGTCCTTTTCCGGCACCACTCACAAAACAAATTTTATCCTTCAGTAACATAGGTCTTTACCTCTTTCAATAACTCTTTCAATGGCGCTCCATCAAAATGGCCGGGCAATACCCACATATCATTGGGCAGTGAACATAAATAGGGTAGCGTATATATCTTATAATCCTGACGGCTTCCTCCAGGAAGCTTGGTTACTACCGGGGTATGAGGGATAAGGCTATCACCAGTAAAAACAATTTGATCGTCCAAAGCAGCACATAAACTTCCCCTAGAGTGCCCTGGAGTTTCTGTCAAAACCAGCGTATGGTGACTAAAGTGCAATTTCATTTGACCAGAAAAACAAGTGTCAGCATGACAGGAGAACGGCTGGATTTGTGCAAAAGCACTTATTTGCTTTTTTTCTACCAGCATAATATGTTGAGGCCGGTAATACTGGGAAAGGTTTTTTCTTGGATCCTGGATTAACTTAGCACATATTTCAGTGCAAACCACATTGCAGTTAAAGGAACTACACAGACGATTGACACCCGAGATGTGGTCATAATGTTCATGTGTTAAAAGGACCGTGACATCCTCTACGCCTGCCTGTTTTAGCAATACAAACGCCTCTTCTGATAAACTGGGATCTATAACCAAAGCGGTCTTTCCCTCAATGCACAGATACATTCTGGCATCCTCTATCTCAGGCATAAAAGAAAAGCACTGGATTGGAATATTACAAATTGGAATGCAACATTTCACAAAAATCCATACCTCCTAAGTGCATTATCATTGCTCCCCAGGTTAAGCCTCCACCAAAGGCCGACAAACAGCATAATGATTTTTTCGTCATCATTTGTGATGATAAGTCAGCAGTAATAAGTAATGGAATAGAAGCACCGGAAGGATTTCCAAAGTTTTCCACAATATCCATTGGAACTTTTTCATAGGGGATCTCCAATTTTTCTGCTAATTTTCGGAGCATAAAACGATTTGGTTGATGAAATAAGTACCATTCTATCTCTTCTTTTTTAATACCGGCATAAACCAAGGTTTCTTCTATGAGTGGAGGTACATCTCGCTGTACAAATTGAAATACGGCTTCTCCATCCATACACATATTATTCAAACTACGTAGGTTCCCATCACCAGCATCATGCTTTATTGCGGTTTTTGGTCCACATGGAAGCCTTGAACCGCCTGCAGGAATTTTTAATGCGTCTCCCCGTTTTCCGTCCATGTAAATATTGCACCAGATTTTTTCATTAGATGGACTATTTTCTAAAATAGTTATAGTTGCAGCGTCACCACAGAGAGGATAACTATTACGGTCCTGCTTTGAGATTTTATGACTGAGAACATCCGCATTTATGAGAACAACCTTTTTGTCAGCCATATGCTCCAATAGTAAAAATCCCTGCATTAATCCTAATAAAAATCCCGCACATCCCTGAACAATATCCATACACAATATGTTTGTGCTTAAATTGCATCGAGCTTGTATAATATTAGAAGTGTGAGGTACAAAATGATCTGGCGTTATTGTTAATACAATAAGCGCCCCGATATCTTCTGGTTTGAGATAATTGTGCTTTAATATATGTTTCAGTCCAACTACACAGAGATCCGATGTTGCAGTGGAATCGGCTGCAATACAATGCTTTTTGTATCCCATGATTTTTTTTAAACGAAGGGTCTGCTTTGGCTGAAAGGTATAATTTTCTATTTCATCTTCAAATGGTATCTCGTTTTGAGGCAGCACTGTAAGTACACCTGCAATACGCTTATTTTGAAACGATGTGATCATAATTCTCCTCCATTTTTTATAACCACATCAGCTATTGCACTCGCATTTTTAAAATTCTCAGGTAAAATATCCAATGCATCAATAAAAATCCCATATCGTTCCTCTAGTTCTGATACGAGAGATACAATATCAAAAGAGTCTAGTAAATTATCGGCAATATAATCTTGACTGGTGTGATAATCAAACTCAGGCCTCAAGTTGGATAGTATTTCATAAATTTGTTCCATAGCTTTTAATGCTCCTTTCTAATTGTAAAAATATAATCATAAATGCCATCACAAACAAAGCCATTTTTTTTATGGTAACGAATTGGGCCATCACATAATTCGTTAATCCATAAGATATAGTGAAGACTTTCGTTTTCCATTAGCCATTTATAAGTTAATATTTTTTTGGCGATTTTTTGATTCCGATATTCTGGTCGTACTATCACATGGTCTAATAAGGCCACCCGTTTATGTTTGGAATCAAATGAAGTAAAGCCGGCAATTTGACCTGCTCTTCGTATTACAAAAACCTCCCCCTCCTCTATTCGCATGATTAATGAATTTAGAGACGGAATTCTAGCAGTCAAAGGATCAAAGACTGCACGAGTGATAGCCAATATTTCTTTAGCATCTTCCGGACATGCCGCTTCTACCTCAGAAATATCTAGTGTCAAATCCGGTTGCGGTGTCTTGCACAGCATACGTTGAAACTTAGCATAATAGGAGAAACCAGCCTCTTCCAATTCCTTTGCAAGACTTCCGACTTTTGGGGCGCGTCCGACAATTTCACATATGATCTGACGTTTAGTGAAAGGAATGAGTTCGTGAAGCGTTTTGAGAGCTTCTGGGCTTCGCGCAAAAAACTGTATACGCAGGATATTCTCTGTATCCGGAATCGTAATCACAGCAACATCCTTTCCAACTATGATCTGTCCCTCATGTTCTTTAATAAATGTTTCCAGTAAACTGGGCATAATTACTACATTTGTGCGTGCGGCGGGCCCCTTGATATCTTTTATAAAATCTAATAAAGCTTCAATTTTATCACTGGGCATTGGCTAACTCCTTAAGCCTGAGACGGTCAATTTTTCCGTTGGTGTTACGAGGCAATTCCTGCATGGGTGAAAATACATTGGGAATCATGTATTTAGGTATATAATTTCCTAATGCTTTTCGCATATCTGCAATATTCATTCCCGGCTCTGGCTCATAATAAAATACAATTTGCTTATGGGTATAATCATAAACAATACATCCATTTTTAACCAGTTTTAATACGTTGATAATGATATGTTCTATCTCGCCTAACTCAATTCGATAACCGGAATGCTTTACTAAACTGTCCTTACGTCCCTTAAATATCAGTTCGCCTCGGTCATTATAATAAGCTATGTCGCCTGTGCGATAAATCGTCTCAGGGTAAGCTGTATTTAGAGGGTTTTGAACAAAGGCTACGGTAGTCTTTTCCGGATTGTTATAATATCCCATAGCTAAAGAACTGCCACGGACACATATTTCGCCCTCTTCACCTGCCTCGCAGAGGCGACACTGTTCATTTAACAACAAGATTTCTGTATTGCGCATAGCGGTTCCAATAGGAATGGGTTCGTCATCCGATAGCTGTCGCTCCACAATATAATAGGTGCAGTCCAGAGTTATTTCAATAGGGCCATACATATTGACAAAACGAGCCTGCGGCAAATGGCGGCGCCATATATTGAACTGCTTTGTAGGGAACACCTCACCGGCAAACCAAACCAGACGAATATCCGGCAACGGAAGCTTATCAAGCAATCCCATATTGGCAATATTAACCATTATGGTAGGTACCCAGAAAATAAAGGAAACTTTTTCGTCACGAAGCGTCTGCAACAAACGCGCAGGAAATGCGGCACTGCTGTCATCCAAAAGAACCATAGTTCCTCCGCGAGACATTAGAACACATAATTCGTAACTGTATATATCAAATACAGCCGGTGAAAGGCTGCCTATTATTTCATTTTCTGTAAAATTCATTGTATGATTGGCCCAATCAGTAAAATCAATGAAGCTGTGATGATTGAGTACTACGCCCTTAGGTGTGCCTGTAGATCCAGAAGTATTGATAATACATAAAGGATCGGTATCTAGCAGAGAGCATAATATCCTATCAAGTTCTTCTTGAGTATAGCTTATCGAAGAGAAATTGATCGCATCCCAAACCAATATTTCTTGATCCGGCCAATTTTCTTTAACAGCGGCTACATGAACCATATCGGTCAAAATCAGAACCGGGTTAACACGCTCAAGAATAGCTGTTATACGCTTAGTTGGTGTTTTTATGTCAAGGTTCATATAAGCATTTCCACTATACAGGATTGCAATGTCCGAAACTACGCAACCAATATTTTTGGGCATATATACAGCAATCGGTTTGCGTATGCAACCCACCTGTCGTGCAATACAGCAACCTAGTTTTTTGCTTTGTTCACCTAAGTCGGAGAATGAGAGTCTTTCGCTTCCGTGTATTACTGCCGTTTTATGAGGGCAGCAAATCAATGTTTTTTCGAAGTATTCCAATAAATTAATCTGCATGCTTTTCATCTACTCCATTATTTTTATAAAAATCGTCCACCATCTAAATATATACTGCGTCCAGTCATAAATCGTCCACTCTCGCTCAATAAAAAGGCACATAATTCAGCGACATATTCAGGTTTTCCAAGTCCAAATAATTGCTTACTCACTAGCATGTCAAAACGCTCCTTTCCCATATCACATAAGTATTGGTCGGTTGCTTCACTCTGTACCATGCCCGGACGAATGCTATTAATTCGAACCTTCTTGAGAACCAACTCTTGGGATAGCGTGCGAACCGCCGCATCCATAGCAGCTTTAGAAGCCGCATAGGCTGTTTGTCCACGCTCACCCTCCATAGCTGCGAAAGAAGAAATACCTACGATACTACCACCATCTGGATCCAAATTTTTTCGTTTAGTCATTTGACGTACTAATTCAATAAAAGCATAAAAATTTATCTGCATATGTTGCGCTAAAACGTTAGCAGATAACGCGGTTAGCGGCGTGATACTTCCTCCGCCAGCACAGTGCACTAAGCCCCACAATCCGTCACCGTTCGCCGCTTGAGCAATTACATCCTTAATACAAGAAATATCAGAAAGATCTGCAGCAATCCAGGCATGGCCCTTACCTTCCAAATTTATAAAAATAGATTGGAGTCGAGAGATGTTCCGTCCTGTTATGACTATCTGCGCACCGCTAGCCGCTAGTTTCTGGGCAACTGCACTTCCAATACCGCCGGTAGCACCGGTAATAAGAATTTTTTTTCCAGATAAATTCATACCTCGTCCTCTCAGCTGTACCAGTAATTTGTAGATATAAGGTTACAGCGGTATATTTCCATGTTTTTTATCAGGCAAATTACCATGTTTTGTCTGGAGCGCTTCCAGAGCATCTCGTATTGTAGTTCTAGTATCCTCGGGCCGTATAACTGCATCTACATATCCGCGCTCAGCGGCTATATAAGGCGTTATAAAGCGTTCTTCATACTCACGAATCAGTTTTTCTCGCTGCTCTGTTGGATCTTGAGCGGCTTCAAGCTCTTTGTGGAATATAATGTCTACCGCTCCTTCCGCGCCCATTACTGCAATCTCTGCTATCGGCCAGGCAAAGACTATATCTGCCCCCATCAATTTACTATTCATTGCTATATAAGCCCCGCCATAAGCTTTTCTCAGAATTAGGGTGATTTTGGGTACTGTAGCTTCAGAATATGCGTAAAGCACTTTAGCTCCATGGCGTATAATTCCCGCCTGCTCCTGTTCTTTACCAGGCAAAAATGCTGGTACATCTACCAGAGTTACAAGTGGAATGTTAAAACAATCGCAAAATCGAATAAAGCGGGCTAACTTATCACTGGCATGGTAATCCAAAGAACCTCCCATATAAATAGGCTGGTTAGCAGCAAAACCCACAGTTTTGCCATCTATACGGCCAAAACCCACAATTATGTTTGGAGCAAAATCTTTATGAATTTCCAGAAAACTGCTTTTATCAACTATTGCACCAATTACAGCGTGCATATCGTAGCATTTATGACGATTCTCAACTACTACTTCCTGCAATCCTCGGCATAGATCAACCGGTACAAAAGATGCAAATACAGGAGGAGAGGAGGCGTTATTACTTGGAAGATAACTTAGCAGTCTTTTTACTCCTTCCAAACAGGTTTTATCATCAGGATATAAGAAATGAGCCACACCGCTTTTTTGGCCGTGGACGGAAGCTCCCCCCAAGGTCTGAGCATCTACAGTTTCTCCGATAGCAGCCTTGACCACCTGAGGCCCCGTAATAAACATAGTTGCAGTTTTTTCCACCATAAATACAAAATCGCAAATAGCTGGCGAATAGCAGGCACCACCTGCACAGGGCCCCATGATAACAGCAATTTGGGGAATAACACCAGAGGCACGAGTGTTCCTCAAGAATAAACCGCCCATCTCCGCAAGCGCACAAATTCCCTCCTCTATACGTGCACCGCCACTGTCATTTATTGTAATAAAGGGCGCCCGCATATCAAAAGCCATGTCAAGAACCATGCATATTTTTTTTAAATGATATTCGCCCATCGTACCTCCAAAAGCAGTGAAATCTTCTGAAGCAGCAAATACCATACGATCATTAATTTTTCCGTATCCGGTTATCACACTATCCCCAGGTGTCCATTTCATTTTGGCATCAAATTCATCAATACGAGCCGTTACAAATGCACCGATTTCGGTAAAGGTTCCTGCATCAAAAAGCAGTTCCAGTCGCTCTCTTGCAGTAAGCTTCCCTTGTGCATGTTGTCTTTCGATTCGTTTTTCTCCCCCTCCGGCAAGGGCAGCTTTTTGTTTTGCGTTTAGTTTTTCAAAAATTTCGTTTTTCCACATGGTATGTTTTCCACCTGCGTTTCTTGAATATTTTGCTGTAAACTATTTTTATTACATTTAAGATTACTGTTAGCACACTCTGTATGTTCTGGCAATTTGGACAATTTCATCTGCATCCATTCAGGCATAGCGTCTCGTTCGGTCAGACCTTGGTTTGCAGGGATTTCTGTTTTAAATCGTTCAGCATAAACCCGTTTCTGAACCTGCCTCAACATTGTCTTAAGTTCGCCTAATGTGTTAGGTACCAATATTCGGCTAGGATCAGAATAGAGTCGCTTAAGCATGTCTATATATTCATCCCCACCCGGATCACCATATTGTCCATAATATGGAAAGAGTCTAAGGGTAATAATGAGATAAGGTTCCTTATTTAACCAAAGCTTAGGAAGTAACATCGCTGTTGAAGCCCGCGAAATAATAACCCGTTGCTCTAGGTAAGGGATATTCAGTAATAGCCCTTCTAATAAATATACGTTTCTATCAATATACGCAACTTCTTCATACTGAGAAGCAAATTGTAATTTGTTTTCTGTTGAAGCAGAAGAGTGTGTTTTTATAATGATCTTATTTTTTCCAAGAGTTTCCATAATACAGTCTAAAATATTGTACGCAAAATCATATGTCGGCTCTGCTTTTGTTATTGCATTTGCAATATAATATACATACCGTTTTTCATAGTACATCTGCAATATAGGATCGATCGATTTTTCGAGAGTTTTCAGAATCGTATAACACGTATCGCTCATTATCAACTTCTGTGGCAGGAATCCTTTTTTGCTATCATATTGTTCCGCAGCATAGATATAGAGTTTATTTGTAATATTTCCCCGTAAACGCATACGAGTTGGAGCCTGGCCGATACACTTTACTACGTATTTTTTTAGACTTAGAGACCAGCGCATTGGCCTATAAGTTAAATAACGTTTTGTACAGAGATATGAGGCAGTACCATCTTCGAAGAATTCTAAAGTTATATCTTTCTTTTTCTTGCGGAAATAGTCAGCAAAGTACAAGCAGTGAGCATCCATGTGTAAAGATAGCAGAACATCATATATCTTATTGGGAACTAAAACATCTAAGTATCTGTGAATGAACTGTTTCTGCTTTCTTTCATAAGAAAATACTCTTAATTTATTTAGCTTCCTCAAACATCCAGTGCACGTATCAACAACAGGATAGTTGATCATATATATATTTTCAAAGATCTCTAAGTTGCGCACTATTTCTACTAAGTCTTGTGCAGTTCCGTTGACAAAACGTATCAATAGATCTGCTTTTATTTCAGGATAATACTGCTCTTTAACATTGACAGCATTAAAAAGCGCCATATTAGATACTACATAAAATGCAATCATAGTGGTTATACCTGCTTTAATTTTATATTTGATAAGACGCACTCTAAATCAGACATACAGCGAGGGATCAATACTTTTTGTGGATTTCCATAGCTTTTTTGCAAGTCCTCTGCGTAGGCCTGTGCTTCACTTACAGAAAGCCCGCTCTCTGGACCATGAATCCAATGTGTAAAAATAACATATGGCTCCTGCTCAAAACAATATTTAGGGTATAGCATACAACTAGAACAAAATCCCAACAGTAGGCTATCGGAAAGATCAATATGAGTACACAGCACTTCAAACGGAATAGGTTCTTTTATTGACTCATCAGGATGCTCTAGGTATAAGGAGTGCGGAAAATATGTCTGCAATTTCCTCCAAATTATCTGTTCGGTTTCTTCTGTTTTGCTACTAGGCATAGGAAACATATAAGCTTGCTTTTTGATAAAAGGCTGATACTGCTTTACAGGAAAACCGCACTTAAAAAGTTGCTTAAAATAAATAAAATTTTTGGAAATAGGTGGCATTGCAATTACTGGCACATCTTTTATACGTACATATTCTGGTTTATATACAACTATAAGCTTTATCAAAGAGACAGCGACTCTAGCAAACTTGCCAAAATAGATATATCTGGTAATCAATTCTGCAAAACAAGTACGAGGCCATACCTGACAAATGCGTGCGCGAGTACGATAATAGCTGCCAATTCCTTCTTCTAATAATACAACTCGAAGTTTAGCGTTGTTATTGTACATGGCGCGTAACACAAAAAAGGCATAGCTCCAATATCCGCCAACTAAAAGCGAGTTGTAATGATTTTTACCAATATAGTTATTAAAATACCGTTGATAAGACTTACCATATAGCAACAAGCGTATACGCCGAGGCCAAGTAGGTAACTCTTTAAATATAGGAGGAGGGTCAATGCATATAATTTTGGCAAACGCTTTCAGTTGTTCAATGCATTTTAATAATGAAGCGGAAATTCGGTCAATCATCAGCACAAAAAGTGTGACATCTTCATTTGCATATAATGATATTTTTGCATTTAGCGCATTTATTAATTGAGTATTCGTCCATACATAGCATGCTATCATATTAACTATTCTTCCTAAAATCAAAGATTATACTATTTACGTAACCTATTTTTATAACGTGAATAAAGTGCTTCCAGATATATGGGAGAGACTTTAGTATAGCTGCAGATTAATAGTCCTAAATATCTCAAACCGCTTTTTGAAAGTATCTTTGCATCAATAGTTCTAATGCCTCGTCGAATGCTTTTAACAGCTTTTCGACCAGATGTTTTATCCAATAAATAAATAAGCATTACTTTTTCATATGTTCCCAGCAACATACGAATGCGAGACCTTAAAAATGCATCTTTTGCTTCATTAATACCCTCACGCTCCTGATAGTGATTAAGAATTCGCTCCAAAACTATTTCTAAATGGTGGTAGCGTTTACAATAACTAGAAATAGATACGCTTTGAGAGGTATTACCAACAAGATATTCGTATATTGACAGATCCAAAAGGCGAATACTTCGACAATCTGCAAAAGGAAGCACTGAAAATTCTGTATCTTCATAAAATATCTTTTCTGTTAGCGAAAGTGAAAGCCCTTGATAAAAAGCTGTGCGATATGCAATGGAGTGTAGGCTAAACCAATGGGCTGCTTTTTCCATTATGGGAAGAAGATCTTCTGGCTGATAGTCCATATCATAATCAACCCCAACATTTTTATAAGGAATACGCCTACCAGATTTCATATCTACTGTATGAAAATGAGTTAATACTATATCTGATTGGATATTCTTTAAAGCGGTTAAATAAGAGGATAGATTTTGAGTAGAAATCCAATCATCAGCATCTACGACTCGAAAATACTTACCTGTAGCTATTGCGGCAGCCTGATTTATGCCACTCCCATGTCCTCCATTTTCCTTGTTTATTAATTGATATATACCGGGATATAGAACGACAAAGCCTTGAGCAATTATCGGAGTATTATCCGTACTACCGTCGTTAATTATGATTATTTCCAGTTCTCTCATACTGGGGCAAATAAACGAAGCAAGACATTTCTCTAAATATAACTCGGCATTGTATGCAGGAACCACTATAGTTAGGACTTTTTCATTCACGAGTTTTCCTTCCATATTTAAGTTTTCATAAAATTGTCGATCTGGCCGACTATTCTGTAGTCAAACAGTTTCATAGATAAAGTTCTTGAAATTCAAAAAGTCATAAAGCCCGTATCTTTATGACCCCATTTTGACTAAAGCAAATAGCGTTATATTATATTGTTCTAAGCTAGGGGCATAACGAACGCAACATTTTGGGGACAAATGTCGCTTTTTCTTCCCAACAAAAAAAGCTTATCCACAGTCCCATCTCCTGGTTCCAGAATAAGCCACTCCGACCATACAAAAAACGCTGGCCTCTCGATCTTTACCGATCTCAGGCAGCCAGCGCTCTCATCTTCATCCTAATTTCATAATACTCTATTTTCTAAAACAGCAAAAAATCACTCTTCTCTTCTACTTCCTCTTTAACCCCCTCCGTACTCTCCTTCATAAACATAACTTTAGGCGTCATCAAGATCATTTTAAAATCCAGAAAAAGGGAATATTTTCGAATATATGTCAGATCCAGTTTTAGCTTATCGTATGACGACGTATTATACTTCCCATAAACCTGCGCATACCCCGTCAGCCCAGCCTTCACCTTCAACCGATACGCAAATTCCGGGATACTCTCTTCTATCTCCGCTGCCAACTCCGGACGCTCCGGACGTGGGCCGACCAGCGACATATCGCCCTTTAAAATATTCCACAGCTGTGGCAACTCGTCCAGCCTGGTTCTTCTCAGAAAACGCCCAACCGGCAGTATCCGGTCATCGTGATCCGAAGCAAGCCGGGCACCGGTATGCTTTTCCGCGTCCTGGATCATAGTCCTGAACTTGCAAATGCTAAACACTTTTCCATCTTTTGTGAGCCTGTCCTGCCGGTAAAAAACAGGTCCTCTGTCTGTACACTTAATCATCAGCGCAATCACTGCAAAAAATGGGCTGGTCAAAAGAAGTCCCACTGCTGATAATACGACATCACACAACCGTTTTACAATGCGCTGCTCGATCTGCAGCCCTTCATTGCGCGATAAGAACAACGGTGAATCAAAAATGTCCAGCTCCGTCGATGTACGCAATAAAATATCGGAAATCTTAGGCACCGTGTACGTTCTTACAGATCGTTCAAAGCACAACTTCATCAGCTGATTCCGTTCATGTGCCGGAATATCGCCAATTATCACCGCATCATATCCACGGATTTGCTCCATAATCCGCTCTGCTCCATAATCAATATGTATCGCTCCTGCCAGATAGTATTTATCTTCCCGGGAATTAATCTTATCCCGCAAATGGAAGGCCGGCCGGTCGCCATAGATTAGCAGCATTTTTTTAGGTGGAAATAATCTCCGGTATATCAGCTGAAATACGTTTGCCCATAATGCCACTATACCGAACTCCCCAACACTCATTACAAGCATCGGGTACACTGGATGTAATTTTTTGTCTATTAATGCGATCTGAAAATAGGTAATCAGATTTACAAAAATAATCGATAATATCTGAGACCAAATCAAATTTCCTTTTTTCAGATATGCAATTTTAAATCCGCCGTACGTCCGGTAAAACAGGGCTAAAAGCGCGGCATAAAGCGCCACCATCAACCAGTTTCCTTTACGCCAGAACGGTGCTTCAATAATTTTATTATAGTAGCCATTCCAGACAAACCAGTAAATTACAACGACAAAGAAAACCGCGTTAAAAGAAAAAACAAATTTAATTAGTCTCTTATACTGCTCATATTTTCTCACTTGTATCGTTCCCTACCTTATGGTTCCCGCCGGTTCTCATCCGTGTCCCGGCAGCCGGCCAATCCCATCATTAAAAGCGTCCACATCACCGGTGTTGCAATGGGCAGATTAATATTTACAAATGCCTGGGCCCCGTAACACACAACCGCAAATGCCGTAGCAACCACATATGGATTATCACCAGCCTTTTTTATCATCCTTAGCACAGAAGAAACTAAAAGCACCAGATATGCGGCCAAACCAAATGGGCCGATTGTAACAAAATATTGAAGGTACTCATTATGAGCGCTATCAAATATCTCATTATATCGATTCACCATCTCATAGTAATTATTGTTGACAGTAATAATTCCAAATGTATCCGGCCCATATCCAAAGATCTTATGAATAGGCGAGAACTCCTTATAGTTTTCAATCCCTAATCTCCAGATATATCCACGGTGAGTCCCCCATTCGTCATCAATCACCACATAACTTTTCAGCGCTCCATAGCGTCCCCCATTTCCCGCCACATTCGCATCATATAAAACGAAAATTCCCGCCGCAATGACCACCACTATCAAAATTGCCCATGCGCGCCGGGGCCATTTTCCAACCTCTATCTCCTGCTTTTTCAATGTATACTTGCTTAAATATAATACACCAACTAAAACCCATAATGCAATAACAATATATGCCAAGCCGCTGAAACGCACCAATACACTGAAAATCCCTTCGATTTTCAGTACACGTCCCGCCATCGCCTGGCTAATCCAATCAATTATCTGAATTACAGAAAAAAAGCTGGCCAGAATAACTGCATACCGTTTAATGCCGCTCCAGCTTCGGAACATATAAAGGGGCAGAAGTCCAAACAATGCCAGCAGAGCCAAATATGCATTATCGCTCTGACCTGTAATGATTGCAAAAAGTGCTGTCATCAGGCTTACATAATACCAAATGCATTTCCATACTTTCTTCTCAGAGGCAAACAGTACGCTGGAAACACCGATCGTCAGGCTCACAAACGCCGTGTAGGTATTGATATTTCCCAAAGTAGACGTAAATATGCTATACTGCTTAGGTGAAATATTATCCTTAAAGTGCAGCAAATTCATCTGAAAAAAATCCGTAATTCCAAACAAGCAGACCAACATCGAAGCTGCCAGAAAAATATCTAAAAACCAGCTTTTAAACCGAAACAGCTTGCTGATGATATAAAATGATATCCCATATACCAGCAACAAAAACAAACCGGTAAACCGCCCTTCATTTCCCCAAAATGCCTCGTAAAGGTAATCGGAAAGAAGTGTGGATATCGTCGCTACAAGCAAAAAACATGCCATAGCAACATCCGGCACGGTAAAAGTCTTCCGAATATTTTTAGGTGTAAAATGAGAAAAAAAACGAACCGTGTATCGTCCGTTAAACTGAACCAGATCAACTACCAGTAATACGATGGCCGTCACCAACACACAAGCAGCCATCGCCAACACACTGATATAATAGAATCGATATTTAACATTCAAAATATCAAAATAATAATCTCTGTAATACAGTGGAAATACAAACAGGATAGCGATTAAAAATATCCCTGTAAAAAAAGAAAACGCTCTCCTGCTATAAATAAGCAGTTTAGGTTCCTCTTCCATAACGCTCGATATTGGTGTATGATTATCTCTATCATTCGAAACCATCAAATACGACTCCATTCTAAATGTTGTTAAAATGCTTATTATAGTATAACATTCTCACCCATGTAAGACAACGTCATCTTTTAACAAAATACTAGGATTCTCTTAATCTTTTACTAATTTTATGTTCTTTTCTCCCTTTTCATCCTCCTATTTTTCATCTAACGATAATTTCCCTTATTGGAAGTATAATCAACTCGTAATGCAATTAGGAATTTC
>NZ_CABJCG010000009.1:2964-258122 GCF_902364025.1 Enterocloster lavalensis | reverse complement strand
TTCTCTGTTGTTGTTCTTCGTTAGCAGCAACTTTTATATCTTAGCACACTCGCTAGCGTTTGTCAACAACTTTTTTAAAAACTTTTTTGTTTTTGTTGTTTTGGCTTCAACAGCAACTTTGATATCTTATCACATCAGGCTGTATCTGTCAACAACTTTTTAACCTTTTTTTGAAGTTCTGTTTGATCTTCTTTTTTCGAGGTTATCCCCCTGCTTTCGCAGTGGAACTTTAATATAGCATCATATCGAAAATATGTCAAGGGAATTTGTGCCATTTTTTTAAACAATTTTTTAATTTCCTGCCAAAACACTAAATATGCTCTATTTTCCTCGTTTCTTCTATATTTAGTGGTTGTAAAAAAATAATCCCGGCAACGCTTTTTCGCGCGTTTACCGGGAAATTGAATTAATTGCATATATAGTATATGAAATTTCTCCTAAAGAATGCTGTTTAAAATGCCCCGCAACAGGAATCCCAACAGATTGTACTGATACAAAAAGGTCAGCCAACTGCTCTCCTCCACCTGCTCCATGAGCGCGCTTCCCAGCGGCGTGGCGGAAAACAAGTCCAGAAGCAGACAGGCCACCCACAGAAGCAACAGTCCATGGGCAAGTCCCAGGAGCGCGCCGGCGATCTTATTCAGTCCTGAGATGATCGGCAGACGGGCCAGCAGATCCAGCCAGCGCACCAGGAGCTGGATCAATAGAAACGTCAGCAGGAACATCAGAACGGACACCGCGGCATTGATCAGAATCCCGGCCAGATAAGCGCTGACATATTCGATGAAATGATTCACCCCCAGCAAATTATATACCTCGCTGTTATTGTTCTCAATCAGAGCGTCCTTCATGGACTGAGGGAGCTTCAGATTTTCGATGGCGATGCGCTGAAACGCAGGGGTATCCTGCTGTTCTTCCCGGTATTCCTCCAGGCCGGAGGCTTTTACCATCATCTCAGCCACCGCCTGCCGCACCTGGGTATTCTCCTTTAGGAAGGAAGTCACATACGGGGTGGCAAAGCGGACCGCCAGGATGGTGATCACCAGGGCGCCGATGGATACGCACTGGCGCAGGAATCCTCTGTAATGTCCGTACAGCATCATGCTGACTAAAAATACGCCCACCGCAATGGGCAGCCAATGTTCTAAACTCATCTTACCGTCTCTTTCTGTCTGTTATGTTCCGTTTCCCCGCTGTCCTAACCGATCAGCCGCTCAATCACCGCGGCAACCCCGTCCTCGTCATTGGTCAGGGTAATCTCATCCGCATATTGTTTTACCAGATCCAGGGCATTGTCCATGGCGACGCCCACTCCGGCCATCCGGATCATGGACACGTCGTTCTCGCCGTCCCCGACGGCCATGGTGGCTTCCCGGTCGACGCCCAGATAATCGGCCAACCACATCAGCCCGTTGCCCTTGGTCGCATTTTCATCGTTCAGCTCCAGATTGTTGACCATAGCCGCTGTAATCGCAATTCCGGACTCCTGCTCAAGGCGGCAGCGCAGCGGCGCGCGGTCCGCGATATCCGCGAAAAAGATATTGATCTTCTCCACGCCCTTACCGGACTGCCTCACATATTCCACCACGTCCCGGACCACATCCCGGGTATCGTGGACCATGGTCTGCATCGCCTCGCTCAGCCCGTAGTGGTGCAGCTGGGCCATACAGCGTTCCTCCGTGACCGCGCGGCCGCCAATGTAGGGGTCGGCCATGACGTCGAATTCTCTGGTGATTTCCAGCAGTTCGACGGCTTTTTGCGGGGATAGGGTGCACGCCATCAGCTGCTCACCGGTCTCAAGATCCACAATGGCCCCTCCATTTGTGGTGATGGCATACCGGACGCCCGGCAATTCCCGGATACGCTTCGGCACGCCGTCCGTGGGCCGCCCGGTGGTGGGCACAACGTAGATTCCCTTCTCGGCGCAGCGGGCCAGCGCACGGATATTCCGCTCGGATATGTTCTTGTCACTGTCCAGCAGCGTTCCGTCAAGGTCAAACGCAACAATCTGAATCGCTTTCATAGTAATTTTGCCTCTCTTGTTTTTAATTAAGTATCCCCGGAAGTTCACTGAAATCCAGTCTTCCGGGGCTTCTTTATCATATGAAGTGTTCCTCTTTCAGGATCAACAGCCCGTCCTTATCGTATTTGGACGAGAAGATCCCCTTTACGCGCTTGCCTAAGGAGGGCCGCTCCGCCTTGTCGGCTGCTTCCTCGATCAACTCCTCCGCGTTGGCACGCGTCAACGGGATGCCGTCCTCCTCCATGATCTCAATGCGCTCATAGAGGGCGAGCATGCTCTTTCCGGAGATGCTGCAGTCGATTTCACCGGCATACTGGCAGGCATACTGGGCGAACTCGTCAATGTCCATCTCCTCCCCGTCATCCTCATACGCTTCCTCAGGCTCATCCTCGATGCGGGCCGCAGGCGCTTTCTCAGGCACCTTGCGCTTCGGTGCCGGAGGCGTTTTGGGCGCCGGAATGTCCTCCACGGGCTCGTCGTAGCCGTCGGATTCATATGGCTCCTCATAGTCCTCAGGCTGATACCGGTCCTCATACTCGTCCTCGTACACAGGCTCCTGTTTTACCACCTTGGGACGCGCAGGCGCCTTTTCCGCGGCGGGGGGAACGGGAGCTTTGAGTACCGGGGCCTTTGGCTCCGCAGACGGCATTTTCACCGGGGCGGCCGGACTCGCAGGGGACTTTGCAGCCGTCGCCTTAGGCTCCGCCGCAACCACTTTTGGCACAGGGGCAGCCTTGGGGGCAGGGACAGTCGCCGCGGGCTTTTCCGCGTCCGAAGCAGGCGCTCCGGGGGCCTCGCCGATGCACTCAAAACGTTTTGCAAGGCCGGGGTACTGGCGGTGAATGGCTTCCAGCTGTTCCCGGTTGTCGATCATCACCACGTTCATTCCGGTCTCATCCCGGGCCATAAGCAGATCCAGCTCCTGGAGCATCTCGTCGCTCATATCGCCCGCATACTCGATAATCAGGTCTTTGCTGGTGAGTTTGTCCGCCAGGGCCAGAACGCCCTTCTGGTTGAGCTTCTCGCCGGTGATCTTGGCCGCCTGATTCTTGATTCCCAGCTCCCGGTGAACCTTTTTCAGGGCGTCGATGGCAAGGGCAAGGCCTTCATCGGGATCCTCGGATTCAATCATCAGATGGTTGGAAACACGGGCTGCAACCGGCGCATAGTCGTCGGCTCCGTCGTCCGCCTTCAGACTGCGCAGATCCTTTAATACTCTGGTCTGCGCCTGGCGGGATTCCTCGGAGAACTCCGCGCCGGACAGACGCGACAGCTCCCGGGCGAGGCTGGCCTGCACTTCGGCCTCATGAACTCTGGCCGCCAGCGCTTCCTGGGTCAGCGTCTCCTTCTCCTCCGGCCAGCCGGACTCCTCCGTACCGGTCCCTCCGGCGTATCCCGATTCGTATTCCGTCTCCGCCTGAGATTCCTCCTCAGGCTCATACGCCTCCTCATAGACCTGGGGGGCCTCCCCGCTCAGTCCTTCCTGCGCCTCGTAGGGCGTATATTCCTGATCTCCGGTGTAGGATACCTCAGGCTGCTCCCCGTAATATCCGCCGGCTGAATCCGGCTCCCCGGCGCTGTAACCGCCGTCCTCCCGGTATGCGGGGGCTCCGGCGTAGGCGGGTTCTTCCGCATAGGCAGGGTCCTGCGCATAAGCGGGGCCTTCCCCATAAGCCGGGTCTTCTGCGTAAGCGGGATCGTCCCCATAGGCCGGGTCCTGCGCGTAAGCAGGATCGTCCCCATAGACGGTTTCCCGCGCGTATGCGGGGTCGTCCCCATAGACGGAATCCTGTGCGTAAGCAGGGGTGTCCCCATAAGCGGAATCCTCCCCGTAGACGGAATCCTCCCCATAAGCGGGGTCGTCCCCATAGCCGGAATCTTCCGCGTAAGCAGGTTCTTCCCCATAGGCAGACTCCTCCTGATAAGCCGGTTCCTCCCGGTTACCGCGGTAGGGACGGTACGGCTGGCGCTCCCCGTAGACGGGCTCCTCTTCATAGGGATCCTCCTGGGGCGGCTCCGCCGCAGCGCGCTGGACCGGCACCGGCACGGGGCGTCCAGCCGGAGGCATGTCGTAGTCGTAGGAAGCGGACGGCGCCTCGTAGCCCTGCTCCACAGCCCGCAGCCGCGCCTCGTATTTGTCCCGGTTCTCCTCCAGATCCATCTGATACTTGGTCAGGGGAGCGTGCTGAATCTTTAACTCCATGGCCTTGTCCACATATTTGCCCAGGCCGAACATCAGCATAATCTTATCGCAGGTGCGCACGCAGAGATCCGACATGCCCACCTCATTGTACAAAGTGGCCAATTCATACAGCCACTTTTCATCTAATTCCACATTGCAGTATTGCTCCAGGGTATGGATCAGCTGCTGGGGCGGCGCGCCCTTGGCTCCGAGAATCATGTAGCGGAGCAGATATTGTCTGGGATCGTCGGGAGCCAGGTCGCAGAATTCCCGGTAATAATCCTCCGCCTCGCCGACATTGCCTTCTTTGATCGCCAAATCAGCCAGCTTATACAGCAGGCGCTTGCCGATGGGCGCCCGCTCAAAGGCCAGCAGAAGGATATCCTTCGCTTCCTGGTAATCCTCATTTTTCTCGTAGATGGTTGCCACCATGGACAGGATGCTCACATTGCGGACACGTCTCCAGTCAACGGTGTCCGTAATTTTCATCGCGGTCTCATAGTCGCCTTTATTCACCAACTTTTTAATCTGTTCCACCTTAATGTTAAACTCGTACTTATCCATCTTTTGCATCTCCCTATTGCTATTTCCCGGCATGGGAATCTGTGATCGGCCAGACACACCCTATAGTTCAGTCCTGCCTTCCAACGCCCGAAGAAGCGTTACTTCATCTATGTATTCCAGGTCGCCGCCCACGGGAACGCCGCTGGCGATCCGGGTGACCTTCACCCCTGTAGGCTTGATCAGCTTGCTGATGTACATGGCTGTGGTCTCGCCCTCCAGGCTCGAATTGGTTGCAATGATGACTTCTTCAACATCGGATTGAAGCCGCTGCATCAATTCCTTCAGTTTAATATCATTAGGGCCAATCCCCAGCATGGGAGAGATGGCTCCATGGAGCACATGGTACACTCCATCGTACTTACCGGTTTTCTCGTAGGCAGCCAGATCCCTGGTGTTCTCCACCACCATGATCTCCTTGTGGTTGCGCTTGTCGCTGCTGCAGATGGGACAGAGCTCCCGGTCCGTGAGCGTGAAGCACTCCTTGCAGTAACGGACGTTGTTCTTGGCGTCGGTCATGGACCTGGCCAGCTCATCCACCTGCTCCCGCGGCATATTGATGATGTGAAATGCCAGGCGCTGGGCTGATTTGGCGCCCACCCCCGGTAATTTTGACAATTCTTCAATTAATTTTGTGATCTGGCTGCTGTAATAATCCATTAGAAGGGGAAACCTCCGCCTAACGCGCCGCCAAGTCCGCCGGTCAGCTTGGACATGGCCTCCGCGCTCTCAGCCTCCATCTGGCGGAACGCCTCGTTGGTCGCCGCCACGATCAGGTCTTCCAGCATCTCGATGTCGTCGGGGTCCACTACCTCCTCGGAAAGCTTTACGGAGACGACCTCCTTCTTGCCGTTGACGGTAACGCTCACCGCGCCGCCGCCGGAAGCCGCCGTGTACTCCTTGGTCTCCAGCTCCTTGGTGGTCTCCTCCATCTGGCGCTGCATGCGCTGTGCCTGCTTCATCAGATTGTTCATATTGCCGGGCATACCGCCCGGAAATCCGCCACGTTTTGCCATGGTGTATATTCCTCCTGTGATGTTTTTGCGGCACCAGTCCTGTGTGCCGTTTTGGTCTTATTGTTTGTATATTCTGTGGATTGCTCCAACATTACCGCAAATCAGTCCTCATATGTAATATCCATATGAATTTTGCTTTCCAGCTCCTCCTCGGTCACGTAGATCGTGTTGAGAAGCTCCCCGCGGCCCGCGAGCCGGGTCTTAAAATAAATGGAACGGTTGTATTTCTCCTGGACCAGCTGCTCCAGCTGTCCGATGACGGTAGGGCGCTTGCCCATGTCGTAGTTCATGGGATCCATAAATACGATAGTCAGACAGCTCTCCCCGCCCGGCTCCACCACGGTATCCCGCAGATAGGACCTGGCGCCGCCGCCTAAGCTTCGGACCAGCTTTCCCCACTCGTTGCGCACCAGCTTTAAGTCTTCCAGCTGGGCCTGGGGAAGGGCTACGGTCTGGGGCGGTTCCCCTACAGGAGCTGAGGGAACCCCAGCGCCCAATCCCGCGGCAGGCGCTCCCGGGACGGCCTGCGCCAAATCTCCTGTCTGCGCATCCCCGGGGGCCGCAGCGTAACCCGCCGCCATCGCTGCTGCGGGAACCGCGGCGTAGCCTGCGGCCATCACCCCGGCGGGCGGGGCGGGGCGGGATTCCAGATCTTCCACCTGGGCTTCCAGCTGATTCAGCCGTTCCAGCACCGCGTCCAGACTGGTCTCCATGGCGGGCCTCGTCAGCTTGATGAGCGCCACCTCCACGATCACCCGCTTTTGGCTGGCATACCGCAGTTGATTGGATAGTTCAGAAAAAATGCGGATGTAGCGCATCAGAGTCTCGCCGTCCGCCTTTTTCGCGTCCTCTTCCAGTTGTTTTAGGTTTTCCGTGGACATGTCCAACAGTCCCTCGGCGTCGTCCGCGCTCTGAAACAGCAGCAGATTGCGCATGTACCAGATGAAGTCCGTGACGAACTGCCCCAGCTCTCTGCCCTGGATCACGATCTCTTCCAACTTGAGAATGCAGTCCCGCGTCCTTCCCTCCACGATTGCGCCGAACAGTTCGCTGAACACGCTGGCATCCACCGCTCCCAGGACTTCCAGCACGTTGTCGTAAGTCAGAAGCTTGCCGTAATGGAAGGCCACGCACTGGTCCAGCAGGCTGAGCGCGTCTCTCAGGGAGCCGTCGGCCGCCTTGGCCACATAGGTGAGCGCCCGGTCCTCCACCTCGATGTGTTCCGCCCGGGTCAGCTCCCGCAGGTGCCCGGCAATGGTCTCCAGCGCGATCCGTTTGAAATCATAGCGCTGGCACCGTGACAGTATGGTAATCGGAATCTTGTGGACTTCCGTTGTCGCCAGAATAAAAATAACATAGGACGGGGGCTCCTCCAGCGTTTTGAGCAGCGCGTTGAACGCGCCGATGGAGAGCATGTGCACCTCGTCGATAATGTATACGCGGTAGCGCCCGTCGGTGGGCGGATACTGGACCTGGTCGCGGATATCCCGGATATTCTCCACGCCGTTGTTGGAGGCGGCGTCAATCTCCACCACGTTCATGGAGGAGCCGGAGATGATGGCCCGGCAGGCCGGACATTCGTTGCAGGGGCTTCCGTTCACCGGGTTCTCACAGTTGACTGCCCGGGCGAAGATCTTCGCGATACTGGTTTTACCGGTTCCACGGGTTCCGCAGAACAGGTAGGCGTGGCCGATGCGTCCCGACGTGATTTGATTTTTCAGGGTCTGTACGATGGGGTCCTGTCCCTTTACGTCCTCAAATGAGGCGGGACGCCATTTGCGGTATAACGCCGTGTATGACATGTGAGTCGCTCCTTGCTGTCTTGATTTGCGCGGGAACGGCCGGTTGAAGAGCCGCCCCGCATCAGAGTATTACTCGTCGCCGAAGCAGATTCCCACCATCTTGGCTTCCTTGATCATGGAGCAGTTGGGATCCACGGTCTTGAGTCTGCCCGCAACCTCGGACAGGGGCACTTTGACGATATCGTTGTTTTTCACCGCGGCCATATAGCCGAATTCCCCGTCGGCGATCATCTTCGCGGCGGTGGCTCCCAGTCTGGTGGAGAGAACGCGGTCATAGGCGCAGGGTTCGCCGCCCCGCTGCATATGTCCGGGCACCGTCACGCGGACCTCGCTGCCGGTGATCTCCGTGATCCTGGCGCCGATCTCATACGCCACGGACGGGTATACCATCTCAGTCCGCTTCTTGGCCTTCAGCTCCTTCTTGGACATGCTGGCCTCTTCTTTGGAAATGGCGCCCTCGGCCACCGCCAGAATGGAGAAACGCTTGCCGGCCTTGGAGCGCTTGGTGATGGCGTCGCAGACCACGTTGATATCGTAGGGAATCTCGGGGAGAAGAATGATATCCGCTCCGCCGGCCAGACCGGCGTGCAGGGTGAGCCAGCCCACCTTGTGTCCCATCACCTCCACAATGAATACGCGGCGGTGGGAGGCGGCGGTGGTATGGATACAGTCAATGGCGTTGGTGGCGATATTCACAGCGCTCTGGAAGCCGAAGGTCATGTCGGTCCCCCACAGGTCGTTGTCAATGGTCTTTGGCAGGGACACCACGTTCAGCCCTTCCTCGCTTAAGAGGTTGGCTGTCTTTTGGCTGCCGTTGCCGCCCAGCACCACCAGGCAGTTTAATTTTAACTTCCGGTACGTGTGCTTCATGGACTCTACCTTGTCCAGTCCGTTCTCGTCCGGAGTGTGCATCAGTTTGAAGGGTTGTCTGGAAGTGCCGAGAATGGTGCCTCCCTCGGTCAGAATACCGGAAAAGTCGGACGGCTGCATAATCTTGTAGTCTGCATACATGAGTCCCTTATATCCGTCTTCGAAGCCGATGATCTCCACGTCGTCAAACATGTTATACAGTGATTTGGCGACTCCACGCATGGTGGCGTTGAGTGCCTGGCAGTCTCCGCCGCTGGTCAGCATCCCTATTCTTCTCATATCTGCGCTTCCTTTCTCTCTGGAACTTTTAATTCGTAACGCCTGCGCCTTGCGGCGCATTCCTATAACTTCTAACGTATCCTGTTAATGGTTCTATTATACCCATTTTGTAATTATACCGCAAAGACAGTATCGGGGCAAGCAAAAAATATGGACATAGATCTTACGGAAAATGTACTTCCGGCAAATCTATGCCCACATTATTTTAAATCCACGCACCTCGCTTTGTACAGTTACCACGGGCGTTACTCATGTAGTTAGCTCAGTCCAGGCGACCTTACGGCACATGAGAGGTTCCGCTTAGTGCTGCTGCATTCCTGCCCTGACACGGTTCACAGATTCCCATTGCGTAAGACCCAAACGTCAACACCACTTTCACAAGGCAGCCCCGCAGTAAGCTGTCCGGGGCGAGGTATCACCCCTGCTAGAGCGGATTGCAGGTACAGGGCACCGCTATCTCCCCGGCTGCGTGGAAACTTTATGACAATTTTGAGTGCTCGGGGCGTTTATGCGCCCGCTTATTCGCTTGTTAAGTATACCCTTTGGCAGATGATTTGTCAAGGGCGGGATCGGGAAAGAGACCGGACAAATCCTTCCTGCGCCGTGGGGAAGGAAATCCCGGCAAGAGACAGCTTTTCCAGGTCCATCTGCAAATTGCGCGGACAGGAGGCAAAGCGCTGGCAGTCCGGTACCAGCCGGGGATCGGAAGCGTTTTGGATAGATGGGGCCGCGGCGCGGTTACAGGCGTTCCCGGAAACGCCGCTGCTTTGGCCGGACGCGGCGGCGCTGCTGCCGCTGTTCCTGGAAGCGCCGCTATTTTGGCCGCCCGCGCCCGCGGCTCTGTTGCCACTGTTCCCGGGATCGCCGCTATTTTGGCCGCCCGCGCCCGCGACGCTGTTGCCGCCGTTTCCGAGATCGCCACTATTTTGGCCGCCCGCGCCCGCGACGCTGTTGCCGCCGTTTCCGGAAGTGCCACGCAGAAGGCTGAGGAACACGGCCGCGGTCTCGTAAGTGTTTAGGGGATTGGGGCTTCCGAAGTTGTACACCCCGGGCGCAAGGTCCAGAGCCGCCTCCATGTTAATGGCCACGTCCCACACATCCGTAAGGGACCGGCGGTCGTAAACGGGAAATGCCAGGCGCGCATCGGGGTCCGGGTTGTCCAGGAGGCCGCGCAGGGTTGTGACAAGATTTCCATGCTTTTCCGGTCCGGGCTTTCCGGTGTCGTACATCCAGCTCAGGCGCAGGCTGACGGTATCCGGGCAGGCGGCGGCGCAGCGCTTTTCAGCCTCCAGCTTCTGCCGCCCGTAAACGCCGGAAGGATACAGTTTTTCGCTCTCGCGGTGAGGCACGGGAGACGCGATGCGGACGTTGTCAAAATACACCTGGTCGGAGCTGCAGAAGATCAGCTTCGCGCCGGAGGCGCGGCAGGCTATGGCAATATTTTCCGCGCCGATTACATTGACCGAATAGGAAAATTCCGGTTCCCGTTCGCAGCGGCCCGTATCGGAGACCGCGGCGCAGTGGATCACGTAATCGGGCCTGACCTGACGGAACAGCGCCAGGAGCCCGGCGGCGTCACGGATGTCCGGCGCACGGCCTGATAGCGGATATACACGGTAAGGGGATACTGCGTCCGGCTCTGTTTGCGGGAAATGCGGGGCTGCGGACGTCCCGGCAGAAAAGCGGCGGACCAGACGGGAGCCCAGGAAACCGCCCGCCCCGGTAATCAGGATTGTTTTCACAGTGCCGGTTCACCCCGCTTCTTTTTCGGTTTTTTCAGACGCAGAGCCCGAAAAAATTCCTTCATCATGGCGGAGCACTCTTCCCCAAGGACACCGATTTTCGTCTCCACCTGGTGGTTAAAACCGTCCTCGTGGAGCATGTCCAGGACCGACCCGGCGCAGCCCGCCTTGGGGTTCATGCAGCCGATCACCACCTGGGGCACCCTGGCCTGGACAATGGCCCCGGCGCACATGGGGCAGGGTTCCAGCGTCACATACAGGGTGCAGTTTTCCAGCCGCCAGTCTCCCATTTTTTTACAGGCCTTGCGGATAGCGATAATCTCCGCATGGGAAAGCACATTTTGATCCACCATGCGCCGGTTATAACCCCGGGCGATTATTTTATCTTCATATACGATTACGCAGCCGATGGGCACTTCGCCCAGAGCGGAGGCTTTTTGGGCCTGCCGGACGGCTTCCTTCATATAGCGTTCGTCTGTTGTCATGGCATTCCTCTGAATTCTGTCCGTCTTGTTCCGGCCGGACGGTTGTGGTATACTTTAGGATGTGTTTTGAAATTGCGGGCCGCGGGCATTTCCGGGCGAGTTCCTTCATGCAAAGGGCGGACGTGAATTTCAAATGTACGTTGAATATTATATCGGAATTTTACGGGATTGAAAAGTAATATCCCCGGAATGGAGCGAAAAGATGAAAATTTGCGGGTTACAGAAAACGACGTTGTTGGATTTCCCCGGCCATGTGGCCGCCACGGTCTTTACGGGAGGCTGCAATTTCCGCTGCCCGTTCTGTCACAACAGCGAGCTGCTGCCAGGAACGGTGGAGGCGGAGTATGAAACAGGGGAGGTATTGGACTTTCTGAGAAAACGGAAAGGTATTCTGGAGGGGGTCTGCATCACCGGAGGCGAGCCCACGCTGCAGCCGGATTTGGAAGATTTCATCCGCAGCGTACGGGAGCTGGGACTTTTAGTGAAGCTGGACACCAACGGCTATAAGCCGGATCTGCTGCGGGACCTCTGCGGGAAGGGACTGCTGGATTTCGTGGCTATGGATATCAAGGCGGGGCGCAGCCGTTATGCGGCCGCGGCCGGTGTGGATGGTATGCGGTTGGAACGCATCGACGAGAGCATCCGGTTTCTGCTGGAGGGCAGCGTGCCCTACGAGTTCCGCACCACGGTGGTGCGGGGGCTGCACACGGAGGAGGATTTTAAGGAGATCGGACCGTGGATTAAGGGCTGCGGGGACTATTACCTGCAGAATTTCACGGAGAGCGGGCAGGTGCTGGAGCCAGGGGTATTTTCCGGTTTCGGGAAGGAGGAGCTGGAAGGGTTTGCGCAGCTCGTAAGACCCTATGTGGGCCGGGCTGCGCTGCGGGGGATTGACTATTGAGGGAGTTGGCAGAGACGGACGTTTGCTGCCTCCCGGAAGGTTAAAAAGGGCCGGATTTCCAGGCGGGGCATAACCGGTGCCCCGGCGGAAATCCGGCCTTTTGGCGGATCAGCTCAGATTATCCAGCCTGATATCGGTGTACCAGTAGCCGAACCGGCCGTTGCCGGTGGGCTGCTTCTGAGCCAGCACAAAATGGGGGAAGCCAAACATGGAGGCCATGTATTTTTCATTGCTGTAGTAGTTGCCGGGCACGCCCAGAAGGTAGCGCGTGCCGCCCGAGGTGGTGTCCACCTTGGCTAAAATCAGATAGCGGTAGTTGTAATAGCCGTGGAGCAGGAAACTGTTGTTTCCATAAGTCCATGTCTCTCTGGGCAGCAGGCCGATGTCCTGGGGTTTGATCGTAAGGATTTCACATTCCCCGGCGCACTCAAAGGCGTGAATCTTCGGATAGCGCTTGCGGAATCCTTCCCATATTTGCAGGGGTTCCACGCTCTCACGCTCTTCCTCCTCCAAACGTTCCAGTTCTTCCGGGTTACCCAAAATCAGCTCTTCCCGGCCGGAAGTGATTACCGGCTCCTGAACGGTCCCGCTGTTCTCCGGGATTGTGTCGATTACCTCCTCGTAGGTGCCGGTGTCTGTCTGCGGCTGCATGGAGACGGAGGTGTCGGAGCGGCGGTCGGACGGCTGGGCCATCGGTTGGGCGGTCGGCTGGCGGTCCGGCTGCGGATTGGCCGCGGATTGGCGCGCTGACTGCATGAAGCGCTGCCGGACCGTAGATTGATGGCCGGACTGCGGCGTCTGGGCCGCAGGCTGGCCGCTGGGCTGCATGGGGCGCTGGGTGGCGGGCTGGCCACTGGGCTGCATGGGGCGCTGAGTGGCAGGCTGGCCGCCGGGCTGCATGGGACGCTGGGTGGCGGGCTGACCGCCGGATTGCATGGGACGCTGGGTGGCGGGCTGACCGCTGGGTGGCATGGAACGCTGGGCCGCGGACCGGTTGCCGGATTGCTGCCATGGCTGCCGGGAGTTGAATTGGCGGGCGGGCTGTGCGGCCTGCTGCGGTGCGGACTGACCGCCGGACGGCTGTGCGGCCTGCTGCGGCGCGGACTGACCGCCGGACGGTTGTACGGCCTGCTGTGGTGCGTGCTGACCACCGGATGGCTGCACGGCCTGCTGCGGCGCGGACTGACTGCCAAACGGCTGCACGGCCTGCTGCGGCGCGGACTGACCACCGGACGGCTGCACGGCCTGCTGCGGCGCGGACTGACCGCCGGACGGCTGCATGGCCTGCTGTGGTGCGGGCTGACGGTCAGGGCGTTGGGCGGTCTGCGACGCCGCGGGTTGGCCGCCGGGCTGCCGGGCGGTTTGTACCGGCATAGGGCGACGGCCGGGCCGCTGGGTGAATTGCTGCGGCATGGGACGGCCGCCGGGCTGCTGGGTGGCCTGCTGCGGCGCGGATTGGCCGCCGGGCTGCTGGGCGGACGTCTGCGGCGCGAATTGGCTGCCGGGCTGCTGGGCAGACGGCTGCGGCGCAGATTGGCCGTCGGGCTGCTGGGCGGGCGGCTGAGCGGTCTCCATCTGTGGCGACGGCTCAGCGCCGGGTTGCATTCCCTCCTGCTGATCCGTGGGCTGGCCGGGGCGAAGCGGACGGGCCGCGGTTGGAGACTCCAGACGAATAAAGTCCATCTCTTCCGGCGCCGGACCTGTCTGCAAAGGATTTTCCGCCTGCCACTCTGAGCGCGGTCTGCCTGCGGACTGAGCGGAACGGGCGCGGCTGTAAGGCGGCATATCCGGCAGAATCAACTGCTGGTTTATTCCGGTTCCACGTTCCACGCCGCATTTGGCGTCTGACAGAAAACGCGGCTGGGGCGGACGGCCCGCCGGCTGCGTCCACTGCATTGCCGGAACGGGCGAAGCCGGCTGCCTGCGCATATCTGCGCGCTGATTGGCGGAATACGGCTCCGCCTGGTTCTGCTGCGGGTTCAAAACGCCGGCCCGTGTAAACTGCGGTTCCCGCAGCGGTGGGAAACCGCCGGTACGCTGGAACACAGCGTTTTCCGTATTATCTGTATCCACGGCCGGGCGTTCTGAGGTCATGCGGTCCGGGATTTTGGCAGCGGCTCCGGCCTGTTTTCCGCCAACACCATATTCTTCTTCCGTTCTGGCTGCGCTGTTCTCTCCGTAAATAATGGATTCCCGCACCGGCATGAAGTGACTTCCGCCGGATTGGACCGGCTCATTCGCACCCGTTTGGACCTCGGCGGAAGTCTCGTTCCGGGAAATCAGAACACCGCCACTGGAATATGCGTAATCTTGTGTTGAGCGTCCATTTTTCTCCGAACCGGCATCCTGGCTCCGGTCAGATACACCTTCCCCGATGCCCTTCTCTTCCGCTTCCGAACCGGCCGGAAACTCTGCATTTTCAGAGACAGCTTCGCTGTAGGAAAGCTCCGACTCCATAATCAGGCCGGAAGTCTCCGCTCCACGGAACCCGGTATCCATGCCCTTGGACTCCGTATCTGCTTCACCAGCCCCGGCATCCGTTCCTTCAGCCCAGATATCCGCGGCTTCTGCTCCGATATCTGCTCCATCCGCCCCGGTATCCGCTTCTTCTGCCCAGGCATCTGCGGCTTCGGCTCCAATATCCCCTTCGTCGGTCTCAGAATTTGTTCCTTCGCCCCAGGTACTCCCAGCTTCGGCTTCGATCGTTTCCCCGTTGACCTCAATATTCATTTCGCCGGCCCCGGAGTCAGCGGCCATCCCGGCTGTCCTGGCATCGGTTTCCCCGGCTCCAGGTTCTGGTTCCACAGCTTCTGCTTCTGCTTCCCCGGCATCGATATCGGTTCCTGCTGCGCCAAGCGGTGTATTCTCATCCCCGGCATCCACTTCGTCACCGCCGGTATTTGCCGATGCGCCGGAATTTTCACCTTCCTTGTCCGCGCTTCCCTCTTTCGAAGGCCCGGACCCGGACTGCGCTTCCACCGGCTGCCCTTCCTCCGGGCTGCCCGCGATTTCCCGGTCCATCTCCGCGGCGATTTCCTCCGCTTTTTTATGTATCTCCTCTTCCTCGCTGATGTCGCGGCGGCTCTTGGATGTCACATCCGCCAGCTCTACCTCGGCCGCGTGGGCCACGGCATCCTCCCAGATGGTGGTGTAGCAGCGCCAGCCGTCCGACGGCTCGTGGATGCTCAGGCCATAGCAGGAATCCATTCCAATCCCGGAATCCGCTACATTTTCCACCGGAATTACTGCGCGGAACTCTCCGGCCCCGCTGCGGATAAAAATATTCCCCAGGCTGATCTCCCTGCCCGGCGCCAACAGATACACCCCAAGGTCACTGCCTCCTACATAGACTTTTTTGACATTGACGCTGAGCTTGCACTGTCCGCCCCGCGACTCCAGTTTGACAAAGCCTATATTTTTACCCTTCACCTCGCCCTCATAGGCGTAGATGTAAGAAATCAGTCTCCGATAATTTGACATACTCTCACTCCTCGCACGGTTGGTCCGCAGTCTATCTCTGCTTTTTATTAATATTTTATGCGTTACCCCCTTGAAAGTATGTTAGAAAAATGTTATCCTGTATTCAAGAAATTTAGAAAAATATTTTCAGAATCATTTTTCCACCAGGGGATTTTGTATCCGGGCACAATGTATTTTAATAAATATATATGAAAGGCGGCAAAAACTATGAAGCTCTACAAAGCAAAAGACTACGAGGACATGAGCAGAAAAGCGGCAAATATCATTTCCGCACAGGTGACTTTAAAACCGGACAGCGTTCTGGGCCTGGCCACCGGTTCCACCCCCATCGGCACCTACAAGCGTCTGATCGAGGGCTACCGGAACGGCGATCTGGATTTTTCCCAGGTAAAGAGCGTAAACCTCGACGAGTACCGTGGACTGACCAGAGATAACGACCAGAGCTACTACTATTTTATGTACAACAACCTGTTCAAGGATATCAACATCGACCTGAACAACACCAACATCCCGGACGGCACCGAGCCGGACAGCGAGAAAGAGTGCGCCCGCTACGAGGCGGTGGTTGAGAGCATGGGCGGCGTGGATATCCAGGTGCTGGGACTGGGCCACAATGGCCATATCGGTTTCAACGAGCCTGCCGACGAGTTCCCCAAGACCACGCACTGTGTGGATCTGACCGAGAGCACCATTGAGGCCAACAAGCGTTTCTTCGCGGATGTCAACGATGTTCCCCGCCAGGCTTACACCATGGGAATCAAGACCATTATGAGCGCGAAAACGATCCTGCTTCTGGTCAGCGGCGCGGACAAAGCACAGATCCTGCACGACTGCCTCTGCGGCCCCATTGTTCCCCAGGTTCCCGCTTCCATCCTTCAGCTGCACGGCGATGTGATTGTGATCGCGGACGAGGCGGCAATGTCCAAATTCTAAGTAAAATCGAACATATCGGCATTTCAGGCCGGAATTCTGCCATCAGAATTCCGGCCTTTTTTTGTAAGAAAACCTTAAAACGTTTTTTCCCGCGCTCCGCTATAATAATGATAAGGAGCAACCGACACAGAGGGAGGGATATCTTATGAGAAATAACAGAAGGGCATGGATGGTACCGGCAGTGATTGCGCTGGGGCTGCTTCTGGCCGCCTGCGGACGCCAGGGAATGGAGCATATGACCGGGTCCGGTCCGGCAGAAACGGCGGGTAACGGCGCGGCCGGGGCGCAGGCGGGTAAGGGCGCGCAGGACGGCGACAGCGCTCAGAGCGGCAACGACGCTCAGGACGGCGACGGCGCTCAGAACGGCAACGGCGCTCAGGACGGTAACGGAACGCAATCCGGGACCGGAACGCAGCCGGGTTTTGGCACTCCGGGAACTGACGGAGCACAGGCAGACGGCACGGGAGGCCAAAATCAGGCGGGAACCGGCGCTTCCCAGGCAGGCCGTAAGAATACCGGCGCGTCACAGTCCAAAGTGACGGCCGAGATGATCGGCGGCAGCTACTTCAAGTCCGGCGACTTCACCTACCGGCTGCGCGTTACGCCCGGCACCCCGGAAAACCCGGATTTCCCCGTGCTGGAATTTGTAAAACGGGACCCCAATTTTTCCAACGCCTTTTCTATGCTGCACACCTTCCGGCTGGATGCCCCGGCTGCGGACGGCACCTACATGCTTACAGACTCGGCGGGCGGGCAGGCCGGAAGTTCCTTCACCATTGACTGGATGGTGGGCGGACCCGTGGTACTGCACGGGGAAATGGAGGAGGCCGGGACTTACTATCCCGTGGATGGGAACCTGATGATGCCGGAGCTTTTTGCCCGTCCCTTAAACCAGTCGGACCTGATCGGCCTGACCCAGGATGAGTTGAAGCTTATGCGCAACCAGTTCTACGCCGTGTACGGAAGGGAATTTAAGACGGAGGCGATGAAAACTTATTTCGAGAGTCAGCCGTGGTACCAGGCGCGTTTTGGCGCAGACGGTTTTAACGAGCTCCTGCTGGGCGGCCTTGAACGGCGGAATATCGCGTTTTTGAAGGCGGCCGAGGACTCCTTCGACGAAGCGCAGGCCCGGGAGATAAAATCGGGTTACGCGGCCCTGCCCCCCGCTCCCTATGAGGACCTGCTGCCGGAGCGCGGCGAAATATGGGTGGAGCTGTACTCCGATGCCGGACATACCGTGGACCGCGGCCTCTACTACCAGGCAAAGGGCACCATTTCCGTCCCCATCACAATCACCCGGGACCAATATATTTCTCTGAATGAAGGAACGCAGCTGGAGCTGGTTTCCGACGGACTCACCGGCGAAACTGTAATCCTCAAACAAGCGCAGGACACCCAGTACGGGGATTATGTGCTGATCGACCCGAAGAATCCCGACGAGGCAAGCGGCACTTACGTCAATTTCTCCTATGAGCCCTATTCTCAAACCTTCAGCATGTGGACGGACAGCGTGGACACGGTGTTTAAGACAGTTTATGAAGGTAACGTATTCGTGTTAAAGGGCGCCTGCGAGGAATATTACAATTACTTCAACCTATCGGAACGTCCACAGGGAGCTGGGGCCTTCCGCGTGATGGAATTCAATGAAAACGATCCCTATGGCCCGTCGCCCTATATGGGGAACCAACTCGTAACCGATGCCAAGGGGTACGTCAAAGCGCTGTATTTTATGGGCGATTAAAGGCGTACACGTACCTGTAACCGCACATTCAAACACAGATCGGCGCAAAAAAGCGGGCCGGAAGCCCACATCTCACATCCAGGCTTCCGGTCCGCTTTCTCATTTCCGTTTCGTTTCTATCAGGTCATATCTTCAAAATCCGACTCATACTCCAGCACATCCGAATCCTGCTGCTGGATATCCTTGCCCTCAAAGTTTCCGCCGTTCACTTTAACTTTGATCGTCTTAAGCTCGAAGTTGTCGATAAAGGTGTTGCCCACCTCTGCCAAAAGCATGCGGTCGGAACAGCCCTCCTCGCTCTTTAACTGGCTTAAATCCAGCGTCGCCGTGGCTGTCTCGCCCTCGCCCTCGATCTCGAAGCTCAGCACCTTGGTTCCCTTGGTCAGCACGCCGTACTCCACCAGCTTGTCCACCAAAAGCTGTGCATCCAGGCCCTCGGTGTCCAGCGCGTCCATATCCTGGACAATTCCATCGCTGTCGTCGCTGCCATGGTATATCGAAATCACTGCCACCGGCTTCACGTTGGGATCCGGCACCTTGTCGCTGGCTCCGCCTGTGGTCATGGGGATCGTCTCCATATCGGCTGCGGCCGCGGCCGTGGTATTCTCTTTCTGCTTTTCAGTCGTTGGTGTGCACGCTGCCAGTGCAAATGCCATAGCCGCCAGCATAACGCCCATCATCAATTTTTTCATAGTAGTAGTTGCCTCCTTTAGTCCTCTTCAGAAGCCTCTGAACCAGGAATTCAGCTTTGTTACCGCCTTAATCAGAACTTCTAACTCTTCCTCGGTCAATTCATTGATCACGCCGTCGATCATGGCTTTGTGGAATTTGGCGTGGTGTTCAAACACTTCCTTGCCCTTTTCCGAGAGGGAAATCAGTACCACTCTCCGGTCCTCCTCGCTGCGCTGCCGAACAACGTAGCCCTTTTTTACCAGGCTGTTCACGGATATGGTCAGAGTGCCGACCGTCACGGACAGCTCCCTGGCGATGGACGACATATTTTTAGGCGCGTACACGCCGATCGCCTCGATCACATGCATATCGTTGTTCGTTATATCGGGATATCCCAGCGCGCGGACCGCCTTCTGTTCTATCCCCGTAATGTCGCGAAACAGGTTCACCAATACATCGTTCAGCGTCTCGTACGTTCCCACGATTTTTCCTTTCATTTCCCGCTTCAAAAAAGCTTCTTTCTGATTGTACAGTATTTTACAGGTTCGCACAACCCCCAAAATCCTTATGAAATTCTTAAAAGGCTGTGATTTTTTTGTGTCTTTTCCATTTTTATCCAGCTATTCAAATACATACCGCGAAAAGGCCTCCCCGCGCTCCTCAAAATTGCGGAAAATGCCGTAACTTGCGGCTGCCGGAGACAATACGCAGCTGTGTCCCGGTCTGGTCACGGACCTGGCGGCCCGAACCGCCTCCTCCAGATGGTCCGCCAGGATCAGGCGGTCCCTTCCGGCGAACTCCGGATAATCCCGGCCGATCTCCTCATAGATCCGCCGTCCGGTGGCTTCCATCAGCACGATATGAGGAACCGGACACCCGGACAGGAACTGAATCAGCTCCCCGTAGTCAATCCCCCGGTCCATGCCCCCGATCAGCACGGTGTCCGCGTCCGTCAGGGTTTTCAGCGCCTGGATGGTGGTGGCGCAAATGGTGGAAATGGAGTCGTCATAATATTTCACGCCGTCCCTCTGGCCCAGATACTGAAGGCGGTGGGGCAGCGGCTCGTAGGATTTGAGGCCCTCCGTGAACGCGGCCTCACCGATGCCCAAAAGTCCGCACACAGCGTACACCACCGCGATATCGAAATAGTTGTGCTGGCCCAGAAGCCGGATCTCCGTCTCCGGGATGCGGTAGCGGCTGCCGCCGTAATCCACAAATGTTCCATTTTCGCCGCAGTTATCCACATTGACGTCCGCATCCGGGCAATTTGTCCCCACGCGGATCAGCCGCGACGGGCATTTCCCCGGCTCAGGGAGACATTGCATATTGCATACAAGGATGTCGTCCGAACCCTGGTTGCGGAAAATGCGGTGCTTGGCCGCCACGTATTTTTCCATGGTGCCGTAGTGGTCCAGATGTTCCTCGTGTATATTGATCAGCACGCCGATGTGGGGCGATACCGTCATGTATTCCAGTTGGTGGCAGGACAGTTCAAAGACGATCCTGGTGTCCGGGCCGATCTCCTCCAGGTGGTCGAAGGCCGGAATTCCGATATTTCCCATCACCACGCAGTCCTGCCCCGCGCTCTTTAGCACGTGGTACAGCAAGGAGGTGGTGGTGCTTTTCCCCTTGGTTCCGGTGATGCCGATGATCTGGTCCCGGAACAGGTGGAAAAACAGCTCCGCCTGGGACAAAATGGCGCAGCGGTAGGACTCTATGGGGCGCTCCAGCACGATTCCGGGGCTTTTGAACACCACGTCGTAGTCGTCCAGACAGTTCTGATAATGATCCCCGGTGATCCAGCGCGCCCCGTCCGCGTCCACGGCGGCGGGCTTCTGGTCCGCGATATCCACGTAGGCGCAGGTTCCCAGCTGCTTTAATACCTGCCAGGTGGACTGGCCCTCCCGGCCGAAGCCCAGCAGCAGAACACGTTTATTGTGGACCCATGGGTCGATTCGTTCAATCACGTCATTATCTCCTTATCCTATGGCATTGTCTGTACAAGCCACACAGTTACGCTTTACCAGCGCGGCAAAGGGCTCCGGAACCAGGTTCTCATCGTCGTAATAGGCAAAATACCGGTCTCTCCCAGCCTTTCTTCCCGCATACATTCCAGATTGTTTGTAGTGCCTCAGCAACAGTGGAAGCGGTTCCCCCTCTTCCTCCATGCGGTCAATGGTCAGCACCAGCGCCGCATTGATTTCGTCGCGGCTGCCCACGCACTCAAACGGCTTCTCTTCCTCAATGCCCACCAGTTGATCCAACGTAAACGTCATGGACGAATCCTCCAGCATATTTGTTCCGAAAATAGCCCTCACCTCGTCCGATGTCAGAAATGGCGACAAAATCAAATAGACGAACAGGCACTTGGGGCAGTGACCGCACCAACTGTCCGTCTTGCTGCCTGCATTACAGCTGCGGAATACGCCGTGATAGAGCTTCTGCCTGGCAAAGAACCTGGCAATCTGAAACTCGCTGAGAGGCCTTAACAGACTGAAGTAGTAAGCGCTTCCTGGCAGATATTCCGCCGCATATTGGTGGAAATCCCGTTCAAATTTGAAGCTCTTGGAATATTGATGGTTTACCGTGCTCCCCAAAACCGTACTCTCATTGGCGCTGGATTCATTGGACAGCGCCACATATGGCAGATGCAGAAGCTTCGCCCCGATCAGGCCGGAAAATGCCACCAGGGCGGAAAACGGTGTATGTCCATTCAAATACCCCTTCTGATTCAGCTCCAGCATATTTTGATCCAAAGTACGTCTGACCTCCATGAGATGACCGCCGTCCAGGCCTGCAACCTCTGCGGTGTGGACAGTAGCACCTCTTGGATTGATGATATATCCGTAGAGCGGCGCGCCGGACTGGCGCAAAATCTCCAGCGTCACCACAGAGTCCTTGCCTCCGCCGATGGGAACCAGAACGCCGGAAATCTCAGAAGCCACGGTAAAATCTTCTGCCACCTGCTCACAGGCAGTCTGGTCCGCACTGTCCTCGCAGATAATCTCCATAAAATCATCCGGATTTACATTGTCGATCTGATTCACATAGAAAAACTCACCCAATCCATTGTAATACAGGTCTTTCCACCAGCGGATCTGCTTCTCATCCAGTGCGCCTGCCTCCACAACCACCTGGGGGGAACAGGTGATTTTCCAATAGCTGACCAGCTCTACCATGCCCAGCGAAAAGACCATACGTTCCATCAGCCCGTCCACGGCCGTCCCGTCGGCACATTCCGGCCTGGGGAACGTCCAGCAGGGCGCAAATGAGCTGAGCCCTTCGATCTCAAAGTGATATGTAATCCCGAGTGCAGTGCCTGTCTCCTCTATCTCGTATCCTCTGTAGAAAAACCGCGGAAAACGGCGGCGCAGAGTCTCATATTGCTCCATTTTGGCTCCTTTTTCATGACAAAACCCGCTGTATATGCACCGTCCTCTGTACTATGCCGGCGCCGATACACAGCGGATCTCCTATTTTCTTATGGCTATTATAGTAAAAAACCCTGGATTTTGCAATGTTTTCTTTGGCTTCGGCCTTTACATCACCCCGGCCAGCACCACGCTGGCCGCCACCCCCGCCGCGGTTGCGATCAGCGCCCCGGCCAGGGTGTAGCGGGTTTTGGTGATGCCCGCGGCGCCGAAGTACACGCTCATACAGTACAGCACCGTCTCCGTGCTGCTCATCAGCAGGGAGGCGATCAGCCCCAGGTTGGAGTCCGTTCCGAACTCCTTGAAAATGTCCAGCACCAGGCCCGTGGCCGCGGAGTTGGATACCAGGCGCACCAGGATCACCGGCACGATCTGGGGCGGCAGGTGGACCAGGGCCGCAGGGGCTTTTAACACCTCCCCCAGAAAGTCCAGGAAGCCGGAGGCCCGCAGCACCCCCACGGACACCATCAGCGCCACCAGCGTGGGCAAAATGCCCGCCACGGTCCTCATCCCCTCCTTGGCTCCTTCCAGAAAATCGTCCATCACCGGCCGCCCTGAGAGCAGCCCGAACCCGATTATGTAAAATATCATCAGCGGAACCATACATTCCGACAGAAAAATCAATATTTGCATTTCAACACCCCGCGGCTTCCGTCCATCGATGCATCTTATTCCGGAGGCAGCGGTTCCATTCCCACTGACCCAAACAATGGGCTACATCCGCCCGGAGCACTAAAAAACAGCAGCCCCACGGGATTTCCCGCGGGACTGCTGTTTCTGTCGAATTTTCTAAATGATCTGCGCTTCGGACGATCCGTATTCCGCACCGCCCGCATTCCAGGCTGTCCGTGCTGTTTTGCCCGCCGTTTACCGGTCAGGCCGCCGTTTCTTCTGCAAAGCCAGGTACACGCCCATGAGCGCGGTGGAGATCAGCGCCGCAAGCCCTGCGGCCGCATTTACGATCTCGCCGGTCTTGGGCAGTCCGGCCAGCGGTACGTCGTCGTCCAGAATGATGGTCTCGTTGACCGGTGGCTGGGGCAGATTGGCCAGCGGCACATTTTCGTCGTTGATAACCGTCACGCTGCGTTTTCCGGTGGAACCTCCACCGCCGCCTCCGCCGCCGTTTCCACCGCTGTGGGTGATCTTCTGATCCTCCACCTGGATGAGGCTGTGTTTTGTCCCGTCCGTTGTGAAGGATGGGATGTCACTGTTGATTTGGTAGCCCGAAGGCGCCGTTTTCTCAACCAGCGTGTAGGTTCCGGCAGGCAGGCGTTTGATCACGAACGCGCCGTTCTCGTCTGTGGTAAACCGGCTCGCTTTTTCCTCCTCCTGAACATACCCGTCAAAGCTTCCGTCCTTCAACAGCACGTAGCCCTTCTGGGATTTGAGGATGAATTCCGCTCCCGCCAGCTTTGTCTCTGTGTTGCTCTTGCTCACCTTCACCACCGTTGTCTCATGAGGGGTGTTGGCGATGGGACCCATGGCGTCGTTCTCCAGCGCCAGCTGGTCCGTGGTGTAGGAAATCGTGCGGTCGGCGCGGCTGATGGTGAACACTCTCACCTCCGGCGTGCTTCCCAGAATATAACCGTCGGGCGCTTTTATCTCGGTCAGCGTGTAGGTGCCGTAGGGCAGTTCCGTCAGGACGGCGGTTCCGTCCGTCGCACCATGTTCCGTGCTGCCCGCAATGGTAAAGCGCAGCGTGGTTCCGTCAACCGTTACCGCCTGAACGCCCGTTAAGCCGTCCGGCTCGCTGTTCGCAGCCTTAGCCAGGTAATTCTCCCACGCGCCCTCCACATTTGTCCTGGACGCAGTGAGCTCAAACCTCGCTCCCGCCAGCGCTGCGCCGGTCTCGCTGTCCGCTTTGGTCACTTTCAGCGTTCCGTCGCCGTATTTGTTGGTGACGCTGGCTTCGGTTACGCCCCACGGGATATACCAGCTGGCGTCCGCCCGGTCCGCAGACATGGGCCGGATATTGGAGCTGGCCACCGCGCCGTAGGTCATATAGTCGTCCGGGGTGGACTCTTCCACAATCACGTAGTACAGATAGTAGTAAAGTCCCTCGAACTTCAGGGTTCCGTCCGCTCCGGTGGCCCCGCGGCCCACAAACTTGCCGCTGCCTTCGTTCGCTTTCCCTGTGTCAAAGGCCCTGGCTTCTTCCTCGTTGTCAAAGGGGCCGTACAGGGCGAATTCCGCCCCTTCCAGCGTTTCCTTCGGATCTCCCTCCCCGTATTTGGTGATGGTCAGATCGCGGTAGGGAATCAGGCCGAAATCCTTGGTCTGATCCCAGTTCTCCGTGTCGCCCCACAGGAAGAATTGTTCGGAGACATAGCTGTCCGCCGTGCCGTTGGTCACAAAGTTGTTGTCCTGAGTCTCGCTGGGGTACGTCCCCGCCTTCAGCTCAGAGGGTTTGCGCGACATGCCGCCTTCGGCGTTGGAAATGCCTTTGCCGTTCACCGTTGTCGCGGTTTTCTTTAAATACATTCCGGGAATGATGTCGGCGCTCCCGTCGCCCCCGGTGATAATGGTCAGCCGGTTTGTCTGAGGATTCAGCCCCTTTAACGCGCCGGGCTTCAGTTCGTTTCGGATCGTGTTGAGCGCTCCGTCGTCGTCCATGGCCGCGTACAGGTTTTCCTCATCGTGAGGCTGCGCAGGCAGCAGGCCCGAGAACAGGAACCGTCCGGTCCGGTCCAAAACGCCCGAAGGCTTCGCCGTCTCGTTGGGTACCGCCGGGATCGCCTGGGATACGGAGGCCACGGACACCGTGTTCTTCTCCTCGCCGCTGGTGTTCAGCCTGATTCTGAAATACTGGTTTTCCACCAGCTTCTGCAAATCGGACACGGACGTGCCGTACTGGTCGTCGTCCTGGAGTCCGTTGCCGTTGGCGTCGATCCAGATCCTGCCGCCCACGCCCACTCTGGCGGGGGTCAGCACGGCCTGAACCATGTTGCTGGTCACATCCTGGAACGCCAGCTCCTCCGGGTTTTCGTTGGACATATGGTAGTAGGACATGGAGAACCGGTTCACCGCGTAGGTGTAAGCGATGCGCTCCAGCTCCTGGGCCGAGTTGATCTCCTGCACATCCGCCTTGAATTCCAGCACGGCGCTCTCGCCCGTCTTTAGATGTTGATCCTCGGGGAGCGTGATATCCGCCATCACCGCAACCGGGTTGGTTCCGGTCCAGTTATCCTGCAATACCCAACCGTGATCTTCCGGGTTCTCGTATTTCTTCAGCACGCTCTGGTCCATGGCCGTCTCGCCGTCCCCGGTAAAGTAGTAAATCCGGTAGTTTTCCGGTTCGATCACCGTTTTCGCGCCCTCCGCGTTCACTTTATACACGGTAAACGCAGTGCCGCCGTCCACGTTGAATCTCCACTGGCTGCTTCTGCTGGTTCCCTTGAAGTCCTCCATCTCGCTGGGTCTGGGCAGGGAATCCGCCAGGCGCAGCCTGGTGATCACCGTCTTGTTGGCTTCCGCCGACGTGTTCTTGGCAATCAGATGATAAATGATGCTGCCGTTCTCGTCGGGCGTTACCTTGGCGCTCACCGGCTCGGACACAAAGGCGCTGTCCAGGTTGCCCTTGCCCTCCTTCAGAAGGGTGATGTCGGAGTTGGTGTTAAATGTGTTCTGCCGGTAGTTGTAGGTGTAGCCGTTGGCCTTGTTCCACAGCCCCAGCGTGTCTTTTGCAATGTCGTTGATGTCCGGGTATTCATTGGGCCAGTTGGTTCCCGTTTTCTCTTCCTGCCACTTGAAGGTGGCTCCGCCCGGGTTGCTCGCGAAAATATCTTTGGTCAGGCGGCTGGTGACATACATGGAATCCGTGGCGGCGCCCGTGTTGTTGATCACCGCGTTGCCGACCTCGGCCTCAAAGGTCACGACCACCTTGTCGCCGTTTGTCAGGTTGTGGTGCGGCAGCGATACCACCAAATACTCAATTCCCTCGCTGTCGTAAATCACACTGATCTGATCCGGCTCGATCTCCGTACCGTTCATGCGCACTTTGACCGTGTCATCCACAGCGTTTACGCCGATGGGCAGCCGGTTTACAAAGACCGGTCCCACCATCTCGCTGCGGATCGATTCGCCGCTGACATTTTCCAGCGTCATGGTGTAGGTCAGCTTGTCGCCCACCTTGATATTGCCGGTAGCGGTATCCGCGGGCCTGGTGTTGTTGGCCACGTCCAGCCGTGTGGAAACAGTGGGAATATCCGGCTCCAGCACACAGACATCGTCAAACGAGTCTCTGCCCATGGTATATTCCTGGTGGGTTCCGTCGCTTAAATATTTGCTGTACTTCACCGCCACATTGGCGCTGTTGCGGATCCTGCCGATGACCTGGACCGCCTGGGAGTTGTACGGCTGCTGGTACAGCACCGCCTCTGCCCGGATGGTTCCGGGGTTGAAATTCTGGCCCAGGGCGTAACCGCTCTGCTCCTTCATCCGCGCGTCCTCGTAAGTGACCGTAAAGCCCTTCACTCCCGCTTCCGCTCCCAGATCCAGGGTCCAGCTGTCCTGCAGGTCAAACGTGTGCTCATAGGTGTTCTGGGAGCCGTCAAAATGCTCCGTGGTAACCGTCGCGGTGATAGCTCCCACCTCCACGGCCACCCCGTCCCGGACAATAAAGCTGTCGTGGGACGGCATGGGAATCACCAGCTCCGTGAAGGAGTAGTTATCCCTTGTGTAAATATCGTAGGCTAGGTCGTTTCCATCCGGCCCCTGCATGGTAAGCCCGGTGTCGGTCAGCGCAAAGCGCTCGATGGTTCCGTTGTTTCCCCTGCCCGTAATCTCATCGCCAAGGACCGGCGTGAGCTCATAGCGCACCGTCTGGCCGTCGTTCCACCACAGGTTCTCCAGCACGCCTTCGCGGCCCGCCCCAACCTCCTGGCCGTTCACAGCCGCAACCTGTTTGTTCAGCTCCACGGTGGGAGCGATGCGCAGGTTGGAGAATTCATAGGTGTTGTTGTTCGCTTCATCCGGCACCGTGATCTCCCGCCGGGTGATCACCCGGCTGTCGTCCGGAATCAGGTTGTAGCCGGAGCCGGTTTTCGTCTCCACCAGCGTGTACGTTCCCGCTTTCAGCGGTATTTTCACCTGGGTGTAGTTCTCTCCGCCAACCTTAGCGGTCTGAACCGTCTCCTGCCCGTGAATCATGACTACGCCGCCGTTGGCATCCAGAATCTGGAACTCAGCTTCGGGAGCCGGACCGCCGTTGGCGTCGGTCTTTTGGATGGTCACCAGCTGTGCCGGGCGGTTGAAAGCCTCAAACCCGAAGGTCTGGCCCGCAGACATTCCTGCCAGCACGTAAAGTCTCCTGCCGTCCTGCTCCGCGGTCTCCTCCATCTTCACGCCGTCCAGATATATGCCGTCCAGCGCGTAATTTTCGTAGGTTCCGCCGGTAATGTCGTACTCGTACAGAGCGTACTGGCGGTCCGCCAGCTTAAGTCCGGTCCATTTGATGGTTCCTTCCGCATCCGGCTCCCTGGTCTCGCCCACCTTGGTCCAGCCGCTTCCGTCCTGGGCCGTGTCGCGCACATACAGGTCAAATTTCACACCGGACTTCTGGATGGTTCCGGCTTCCGGCCCTCCGTACACATCCGGGTGCTTGATCAGGCTGATGTCCACGCCGCTCTCATTTTGAATGGTCAACAGACCGGCGTTTTCCGGCGTCTCATAACTTAAGTGCTGTCCCGGCAGCACAGTGACTTTCACCGGCTCCGCCTTGCGCACATAGTGTTCCGGCGCGGTAACTTCAAATACATAATAGTCCGTCCCGGAAATGCTTCCGGCCGGGATATTGGTCAGCCGGTAGATTCCCTGGCCCAAATCCGCGAAGGTGCCGATTCTGGCCGAATCCGCGGGCAGCCCGGTGCCGCCCACCGTCTGATCGGTGGCGTACAGCGCGAAAACGGCTCCCGCCAGCGGCACGTTGCTGTCCTTGTCAACCTTGAGCAGCGTGATGTCCGCCCTGGCCAGACGGTTGGTGACGGTGATTGCAACATCCGCCCTGGTTGTAAATCCGGGCAGTTCGATGTAGGTCACGCCGCCCTTTGTCACGGTATTAAGCGCTGTCCCTGCCGCGTCCTGATTGTCGGCGGCGGCGACAAAATTCCAGTCCTCAGACTTTACAACCGTCTCCGCGAGATAGTAATGGACGCCGTCCGCGGTTTCTTTGGCGGTAAGCTGCGGGATGCCATCGATTATACCGGTGTGGCCGTCCTTTGACATCACTTCCACGCTCCTGCCGGTATCGGCCAGCGCGCCGTCCGCCGTTCCCTTGTAAAGCCTGAAGGTGACGGTATCCGGCAGAACGTTTTTGTGATCCGTGAGCCCGGCGTAATCCAGATTCTTTGTGACAGTCAGGGACACGTCGTGGGGATTGGTCACAACCGCTTCGGGGATAACCCCTGCTACGGTGTGGTCTGCGCCCATATCGGCGACTACCGCCATGTAGAACGGCTCCTGTCCCGCGGTGTAGCCCTCCGGCGCGTTGGTCTCCGTGATCCGGTACCAGCCGGGATCCAGATGCTCCATCAGGAGTTCGCCGTCAGCGTTGGTCTTTCCGGCAGCCATTTCTGTTCCCCATTTTCTTCCAGCCAAATCCTGAAGCAAGGTCGCGTCTTCAACCAGACCGGGCTGGCGGACCACATAGGCCTCGCCCTTGGAACCAACAATATCGCCCTTGTTTGCGTTAAACGGCAGATAGCTGTATTTAAACTCTGCACCCGCAAGTTTGATCTCCGGGTCCTCCGCGTCTGTCTTGATCAGCTTCAGGCTGCCCTTCTGCGGGTTGTACAGCTCCATGGACACCTGGGACTCATATGGGTACGTCTTGAGCTTATCCCGCTTCTGAATCTGTGGCGTGCTCCCATTCTTGGTGCGGGAGAATCCGATGATCAGCTGATTCTGATTGTAAACGCCAAAGTATTGAATCGAGGTGTTCTGCGGCTGTCCGGACTCGGTAATGGTGTAAGCGCCGGGAGCCATGTTATCGATTCTCACAGTGGTTTTGTCGGCAGAATCTTTGTTAAAGATTCTGGTATACTTTGTGCCTCCGTCCTTAAAGGTCAGCGTCAGACCTGCCAGGTCCACATGTTCCCCGCCTGCCTTTTCCGCCAGCACACGTTTCGTGATCTCCAGATTCGGCTTCTCCGGGTTATACACGTTCACCACGTTGCGCTCTGAGGCGTTGACGGTGAACTCGCGGCGCCAGTCTTTATTGTTGTACATATTAAAGTAGCGGTCTTTGTTGGCCTGGCCCAGATTGGTCTGAATCAGATAGTATTTCCCTCTGGGCAATCCGTCCTCGAACAAATACCGGCCGTTTACCGTGCGGATGGAGGTATCGGCCATATAGCGCTCATATTTACCGGTTTCATAATTATACCGGTAAAGCTCCAGTATCACCTGATTCAGAGGCGCAGCGTCCAGTCCGCCCATCTGCTCCAGCTTGGCATCGGTGATCGCTCCTCCGGTGGCCTCAAACAGCTCCTCCGTGGGATTGTATCCCCAAACGTTCAGCTCCACCCGATAGCCTTCCAGCTGGGTATTGATCAGGCGCTTGGACTCCGGATCACCCTCGCTCCAGAAATAGCTGGTATCCACCGGCGTGTTCCCGGCAAAGGCGACCGTCAGGGTCTTGGAGCCGTCCATCATTTCCACGCGGTCCGGCGCGCTGATCTCAACCAGCTCAAAGCTGATCTCATGAGTCTCGAAATTAACCCACTTCAAAATCTCCTCGTCGGTTCTTCCAGCCGATTTCAGCGCCTCCACAATCCGGTCGAAATACAGCATCTCGGACATGGCCTGGCCGGTCTTGTCGCCGTCGTTCCACTGGTTATCCAGTCCGGTTTCCAGGGTGGCGACGGTGATTCCGCCCACGCGCAGCTGGAAGGTCACTCCGCCCAGAGGCGTGTATTCCTTCTGGCCGTCCCGCTCTGTTTCCAGCCACTTGTTCAGCTTCACATAAGCGGTGTTGATCTCGCCTATTCCGGTGCCGCTCATGTCATAGTTAAACGCGTCGGCGGTTACGGTGGCGTTTTTCTCATAGGGAACTATCTTTACCTTGGTTTCGTCCGCCCGTACATAAAAACCGTTCTCATCCAGCTCAAAGCCGCTCAGCTGGTCCGCGGGCACAAAGGAGATGATCTGCGGCCGGTCGCCCCAGGAATAACCGGGGCCGGCGCTCACTTCCTTCAGCCAGAAAATATTTCCCGGACGCACGATGGTGGTGTCGAACTCGCCATCCACCTGCTGTCCGCCCAGTCCATTCAGCTTGGTGCCCGTCTCGTAAACGTCAATCAGGGTGCCGCCGTCCAGCACGGCTTCCAATCCGCCGGTCAGCGGGGTCTCATGGAACTCAAACCTCGCCCCGTTCACGTCTTTGTGCGGGTTCAGCTCTTCAGCGTAAAAGGTGCGCGAAGTCCCTTCATACTCAAATGTAACCGGCGTCCGGTTCTCTGTGTTTTCATTGTATAATACGCGGTCCGCGTACTTGTGGAGGTTGAACTGCAGCCAGGGGCGCTCATTCAGGATTTCTCCGCTCCGGTTTACCTCAATCTCGCCAGCCGCCTGGACGGGGAAGAACACATAGTTGTAATCGCCGCCCATCAGCGCTCCGTCCGCGCTCACATCCAACTCTTCGGGGTAGGCGCCGCTGGTCTTTGTCAGAATGACTTTCCCGTCCTTTGGCTCGTAGCCCGATACGCCCTCGCCCTCTACCACAAAATATGCCAGCTTGCTGTCCAGCCCCTTAAACATGGCCGCTGCCGCCGCCTCATCCGAGGCGCCCGCCGCTACCAGCTGTGCTTTCCCGGCACCGCCGGTCTGATCCCACTTGTACAGAACCAGGTCCACTCCCGGCAGCTCGTTCTTGATGTCGCGGTGGTCGAACTGGGACTCCCATTTGTCGGTCCAGAACTTCCTTACCGTCAGATTGACGGCCAGGTTGTTGACAAATTCCAGGGTGTGGCCGGTTGTGTCAACTGTTGTCAGCAGGTCCTTCTGGTCCAGCTGCACCGCGTACTCCCTGCCCTTATCCAGGGTATAACCGCTGGGAGGCGTGATCTCCCGCAGGCGGTAAGTGATCTTGTCGCCGTTATCGTCGTAGATCGCCACACCGCCGAACGTGACAAATCCCGTCTCCTTGTCGGAGGTCTGTCTGCCGATCTCCACATATTTGACTCCGGCCAGCTTTTCCAGCGCAATCACGGCTCCGCCCAGGGGTTCGCCGGTATTTCCGCTTTTCTTAATCGCGCGGATTGTCCCCACGTTCTTGTAGTTGATCACCTCCACGCTGCCGGTCGCAACCTCTTTCCCGGACTCCTTCACCTGGATCGGCCCGTAATAAAGATTCTGCCGGCCGCTGTCCATAAAGTATTTCAGGTCAGCGTCCTTCCTGTGGTCGCCGGTTTCCAGATACGTGGCAGGATCAATGTGGCCGGCCGGGACAGACTTTTCCTTCACATAATAAGTTCCCGCTTTGAACCAGTAATTTCCATCATCGGATTTGATGGTCCGTCCGGTCGACTTAAACTGGCCGTCTTCCTCCGTAAATACCTCGAATTCAACGTCCGTCAGCCTGGAATCCTTGGTCAGCAGGTCGTTTAAGTCAATGGTTCTGGACTGCTTCACCACCTGCAGCCTTGACAGCCGGCGGTTCACAAAGGTGGTGAGATTCCCGCCCTTTGCCTCCTGAACACCGCTGCCCATGGATATTTCCGGGCGTTTTGTCAGGTCGATGATCTGGTAGAATCCCTTTTCATCGGACTGGTTTTCCTGGCCCTCGTATCCTTCGTAGCTTTCCGGGTGCTTTGTCTCGTAAACCTTATACTGGTATCCCAGATCCAGGTATACCGGCTTTCCGTCGTTGCGGACCGTTACCGGCTGGCCTGCGGCCCCGGTTTTGTCCCCGTCCACCTGGTAAATGGTAAACTCAAACTGAGTTTCCGGATCGCTGTCCGTCCAGATTACCGTTTCTTTGGCGCTTCCATCCCGCTTCTCAATCCAGACCGGAAGCTTCTGGGCCACGTTGTAAGCGTAAGCCCTCACAGTGGAATCCACGGTCAGCTCAAACGGTCCCGCCAACATCGCCGCGTCATGGGACACACCGTCAATGACAGCGCCCGTCACGGTCTGCAGCCGGTTCTCAGAGCCGCTGGCGTATTCGGAATCAAAGACCTCCAGCCGGGTTCCGGACTGGGGCATCTCATACCAGTAGTATTCAATCTTGCTTCCGTTGTCGGTCCAGATATCCAGATCGGAGAATGCGATATTTCCGTTCTCATCGGTCTGCCCGCTTCCGACCAGATCGTACCGGCCTTCCCCGGTTTTGCGCAGCAGCTGGAACTCGGCCGCGGCCGCGCCTGCTTTTTCGGACGTAATCCAGGACTTCCGGTCATCCCCGGACGCCCCGTATCCGGCGTTGTACTTGGTCAGCGCAATGTTGCTTCTGGGAATATTTGTAATGTTTATGGTCTGCACGGGAGCCGGTTTGCCCTGCTCTCTCGCCTCCTCCAGGGTGAATTCCCTGGAAACCACCTGGCGTGCGTCCGGATCGAAGGTCTGGTAGTACGCCCCGTCTCCCACATTGTAGGTCTTGGAGGTGTATGCCTCCGGCACGCTCTCCACCACGCGGTACACGGTGGCTTCCGCAGACTCCGTTTTCCCGTTCCGATAGACCGGAAGGTCCAGGTAAATCTCCCCGCTGCCGTCCAGCGAAAGGGGATCCCCGTATTTCAGCCAGTTTTCCCCGTCGCGGTACTCCACCTGGAACCGGCCTGCAAAGGCTTCCACGGCCTGACCGCCGAGCTGCACCCTGGTCTCCTGCTCCTGCCCGGGCTTCGCCAGCCACTTGACCACTCTGGCCGCGGACTGGTTGGGAAGGTTATAGAGAACCTCCTGGTCTGCTCCGCCCTTGCGGGGACGGGCGATCCTTCCGGCCTCCACCTTCACGTCATATGCGGTGGAATCCAGAATGTAGCCGTCGGCTGTGCTCACTTCCTTCAGCGTGTAAGTTCCTGCATCCAGCGGGAAAAAGCTCACGATTCCGTCTTTACCGGACGTGGCGGTTCCCAGACTCTCCCCCTGCCCGTCGAACAGCTCGAAGGTTACGCCGCCAAGGGGATCGGCTTTTTCGGAAAGTCCGTGGTTGCGGTACTCGTACCCATACTTGGCAAACTGAAGCCCGCCGCTCTGAACTGCGTTTTCAAATGTCACGGTTTTCTCGTCATCCAGCTTTACCGTAACCTCAAAATACGCCTGACCCCGGCTGTCAAGCTCCATACCCGGACCGGGCTGGGTTTTCTCCGGCAGCTCCGTCTCCGTGATCCGGTAGGTGCCCGGTTCCACGTAGAAGGTCAGACTCCCGTCGGTTCCCTGCTCCGGGACCTCCCCATCCAGGCTGTCCTGCACGGGATTGATGGCAATGTTCTCCAGGTCTTTGTAAGCTCCGCCTTCCAGTACCTTGGGGGAATAAACCTGGAATGTGCCTTCCTCATCCTGTTTCTCAAGGGTAAATCCGGCATACCCCTCATAGTAACCGCCATATACTCCGTCAAAGGGTACTTCCCGGGTGGTCAGCTCTCCGGCCTCGTTGAGATCGGGGATCAGCAGATTCTTTTTCAGCCGGATGGCGCTGCTTCCCTCCACGAACTGGTAATAGCCCCTGGCGTCATCCTGAATCTGAAGTCTGTTTCCGCCTCCGTTGACGTTTGCCAGAGTGTAATCGATTGTGACGTCATTTTTTACCTGATAGGTGGCCCCGTCCTCTACCTGGGGATCCCAGAAATCCAGTTTGAAGTTATCCCGGGCGTAATAAGCCGTCACCTTATACCGGGTAAGCGCCGGGGCGCTTCCGTCGGTCTCATATAAGCCCGTATCCTCGCCCGGATGTCCGGCCGCCGCATACTGCTCCGTGGTGATCACCGCGCTGTTTAGAACCGGTTCCTCCGCAACCAGGGGAGAGCCGTTGTTTGCGCCCTCGGGCACAAGCTCAACCTTTAAGGGCGCGATATCCGTGGGATTGCCCTCTTTGTCGTGGAGCGTGAGGGTATCCGTGAGCCGGTAGGACTCAAAGGGCACGCGGCCCGGCCTGAAATAGTTGGCATCGCCCACAGCGGGCGCGCCGGCCTGGTCCAGGCCCACGGTGATCTCAAATTCAAATTTAACTGCATCCTGCCCGTTCAGGGACACCTGCTCTCCGACTCCGTTTAAGCTGGTGATCTCTTTGTTGACGGCCCAGACATCCGGCGAAGCCAGCTCCCACTGGTACATCTCCTCGGTAAGCTCCTCGTCCAGGGACTCCCTCTGCCCGTAATCGCAGAAGGCGTATTCCACCGATGAGGAGGCATCCGTGGGATCTACGGCCGTGACAAAACCGCTGTACGCCGCAGACCAGATATTGCTCATCTCATAGGCCGTGCCGATCCCCGATCTGCCGTTTCCGGCAAAGTAGGCTTTTAACACCATCTTGCCGGAGGCGCTTTCATCTGAAACCGGAATGTTGTAAATGGCGCTTTCTCCCACTTCCTGGCGGTAGACTGCCTGCTGGGGCAGCACCAGCTCCCTGGGTACGGTCAGAATAATGGTTCCGCGTTTCACCTCGTTGGGCGTGTAAAGGCTGACTGTGCCTCCGTTGTACGAATAGGGCGGAACCGCGTTCATCGCATAGTTGACGGTGAGGTGGAACTCCTCGCCCGCCATGATCTCCCCGGTTTTGTCGGGGGATACGGCGATGCTTCCCACCACCACCTGATTGTCCTCAGCGCTGTCGGGATCGCCCAGGGCCTCGGTCACCGCCTCAAAGAAAGGCGTGCTTGGCACCAGCGTAAGCCGCGTGCTCTTAATCATCCCGGCTCCCACTCTGCTGACGATTCCGCCTTCCTCCTGAAGGCTTTCCATGACTTCCTCAGTGGCATCCTCGTCAAAGGACAGGCTTACCAGGCCCGCGCCCTCGTCCTCCTCATCATCGTCGGAACTTGTAACCAGATATCTCTCACGGACGGATCTGGAAAGCTCCTGCGGCTCATCCGCCTCCGGTTCCTTCTCCGTCTCTTTTTCCGTGGGTTCGGCTGCGGGAGCCTCGGTCTCCGGCTCTTTTTCAGCTTCTGTCTCAGTCTGTGATTCGGTCTCAGGCGGCGCCTGGGTCTCCTGGGACTCCTGGCTTCCAGTCTCTTCGGAGGGCGTCTCCGCCCCGCCGTTCTCTGCGGGTTCCTGCTGGTCCGCTCCCCCTGCCGGAGCCTCCCCTTCCGTCCCCTCAGCCGGATTCTGCCCGTTGTCTCCCTGGGCCGGATCCTGTGTTGTATTCTCCTGTCCTGATTCCCCCGCCTGTCCGTTATCCGGCTGGGCCGCGGGCGCTTCGGTTTCCTTCTCCTGCGCGGATGCGTTGGAATCCGTGGCCTTCACCGCGTTGGAATCCGTGGCGATGGTAAAGTCCTCATTGTCGCCCACCACCTTGAACTCCGAACTGGTGGCCTCCCCGATCACCATGGTGTCGCTGTCCAGCACCACCTTGTACTCCACCGGCTTATCCCCGGCGTTTACGGTGTAGATTTCCAGGAAGTCGATCAGGCACTCGTCCTCATCCACCTCTGCATCCTCGTCGTAAAAGTCGATATCCAGGCCGTCCTTCTCCGCATAGATCAGGCACAGGCTTGCGCCGTTTCTCTGCTTCTTGATCAGAATCTTCCCCTCGGTCAGAGACAGAATCTCATCGAGAACATTCTGCTTTTTGGTCTCGCCTTTAAAGGGGATATCCTTCAGCTCCAGCTCGGGACGCCTCTCCGGGTCCCGGTCCAGAATCCGCTCAATCTCCTTTTCCGTTATTTTGATCACCCGCTGTCCGGTGGTCTCCTTTGTCTGGGACTGGGCCGCGTAGCCTACCTGGGATAAATTCCCGGAAACCATCGCGACCACCAGAAACCAGGCTAGCAGCCTCATTTTCCAACTGATTCGCTTTCTCATACCTCTCACGAACTGCGCCTCCTTATATCCTTCATGATCCATAGCAGGGTAAAATTTCCTAACATACCATTACAGTATAGCAGTCGGCGGTTACAATACGGTTACTTTTTGGGCTTTTTCCGAATATAAAGTACACAGCAAAAAACCGGCCCGGGCAAATCCTCTGATCTGCGCGGGCCGGTTCCTGACCGGCGTTAACTGATTCGGTTGATTGTCACGGATAAAGCCCCAGTCCCTTGCTCACGTTCACCACAAAATCCTGGACATTGGTCACGATGCTTTTGGCCGACAGGCTTCCCCGGTCGCCCAGCTTATTCACTGCAAACTCGGACACGTCCACGCTGTAAAAATAAACCTGGCGCACAGTCCCGTCGGGCATCACCCGGAAGGACGGGGTCATGTTGCCGGTGGCGATGGAGTGAAGGGTGGTGGCCATACAGATTACAGTGGTGGCTTTGCGGATGCATTCCCGCATGGCGTCCTGACCCTCGTACACATTGGCGTAAACCTCGGGCAGGGGGCCGTCGTCGCGGATGGAACCCACCAGCACAAAGGGCACCTGCTTTTTCACGCAGCTGTACATGATGCCGTTGTCGATGCCTTCCTTGTCGATGAATTCCGGGATGGAGCCGTGAAGCTTCACCTGGTTGATGGTGTCGATGTGGTTGTAATGGCCGTTGGGCTGGGTGTGCTGGGTGTAGATGTTCTGGCCCAGGGCGGTTTTTAAGTAGGCCCCCTCCAGATCGTGGGTGGCCAGGGCGTTTCCGGCCAGCAGGGCGTCCACGTAGCCGCTCATCACCAGGCGGGAGAACGCCTCCCTGGAATCGGAGTCAAAGGCGCAGGCCGGGCCCATGACCCACACCACGTAGCCGTGATCCCGCTCGTATTTGAGCAGATCATAGATATTGTCGTAGTCCTTGGAAAACGCGGTCTCGCGGGTCCTTCTCTGGCGGAAGGCAAATGTCTCGTCGTGGCCGCCCTCCCCCGCGTCAAAGCCGTTGGGGTACACAAAAATACCCTCCTCGCAGTTCTCCGTCCGCCCGGTAAACACCAGATCCCCCTGTTTCAGGTTGCGGAACTCCCGCACCGCAATCGTCCCGTTCTCGTACACGGCCACGCAGTCCATCCGGCTCTCCCCGGCTAACAGCCAGCGGCCGTCCACCTTGAAGTATTCGGGAAATATGGTGGTGGCGTGGTAGTTCCCGGGCGCCACCCGATCCCTGGGAGCCGGTGCCATGGCCGCGTCCGGCGCGTTTACAAACATTTCTCCGGAAAAATCCGGGGCTGCGTATTTTACCAATTCAAATGGCATATTGAGTTTCTCCTTTTCCTTTCGTTCCCGTACTACCCCTCCACAAACAGCGGCGTGGAATAATACCGGTCCCCGCTGTCCGGCAGCAGCACTACAATCGTCTTTCCGGCGTACTCCTCCCGGCGGGCCAGCGCAATGGCCGCGTACAGCGCCGCGCCCGAGGAGATTCCCACCAGCATGCCCTCGGTCCGCGCCAGAAGCTTGGCGCCTGCAAACGCGTCGTCGTCCTCCACGGTCACGATCTCATCGTAAATGCCGGTGTCCAGAACCTTGGGCACAAACCCGGCGCCGATTCCCTGAATCTTGTGCGGCCCCCCGTGACCGGCGGAAAGCACCGGGGATTCGGCGGGTTCCATGGCGATTATCTTGACGGCCGGGTTCATTTTCTTCAGATAACGGCCGGTTCCGGTGATGGTTCCGCCGGTGCCGACGCCCGCCACAAACGCGTCCACACAGCCCTCCGTGTCCTCCCAAATCTCCGGCCCTGTGGTAAGCTCGTGGGCCTTGGGATTCTCCGGGTTGTCAAACTGGCCGGGGATAAAGCTTCCCGGAATCTCCTTCGCCAGCTCCTCCGCCTTCTCGATGGCTCCGGTCATGCCCCGCTCCCCCGGGGTCAGCACGATCTCAGCCCCGTAAGCCTTCAGGATATTGCGCCGCTCCACGCTCATGGTGTCCGGCATGGTCAGAATCATGCGATACCCCTTGGCCGCAGCCACGGAGGCCAGGCCGATGCCCGTATTTCCCGAGGTTGGCTCAATGATCACGGCCCCCGGCTTCAGCTCGCCGCTCTGCTCCGCCGCCTCGATCATGGCCTTTCCCACCCGGTCCTTCACGCTGCCTGCGGGGTTGAAGTATTCCACCTTGGCCAGCAGGCGGGCCTTAAGCCCCTCCCGTTTCTCCAGGTTTACCAGTTCCACCAGGGGCGTTTTCCCTACCAGCTCAATCGCTCCCTTATAGATTGTTCCCATCGCTTTCTCCTCTCTCCACGTTCCATGGATCACACCGCATTTCATAGTTACTTACTAGGTTTAGTGGGATTATATTCCCCTGCCGCTTGTTTGTCAATGATGTTTGGAAAAATTTTATTTGTATTTTCACCGCACAGGTCTATAATTAAGAGCAGCATTTCATTTTATGACATATGGAGGTTGGAATATGAAATATTTAAAACAGTACATAATCTGCGCGGCGGCGGCCCTTGTCTGCCTCGCCGCGCTGGCGGGCTGCTCCGCCCGCAACAGCTCGGACAGCAAGCTGATTCTGGACGGAAACAAATTCCGGATCGGGCAGTGTACGATCCGGGAGATCACAGCCGCGGGCTTTGACCTGGAAACGGACGCGGACCCGGATCAGAACATTCCGGCGGGCACCATGCTGGCCCATCCTATTCTACTGCTGAAAAAGGACGTGCCCGCCGCCAGCGCGGTGATCGCCAATCCCGGAAAAACGGATCTGCCCCTCTCCCAGTGCCGCGTGTACAAGCTGACCGGCTTCTACACCATTGACGGCACGGACGGCGCTTCCCAGGTCATCTACGGCGGCACGGATTTCAAGGGTTACGACCGGGAGAAGGTGGAAAAGTCCATGGGACGCCCCGACAACAGCGGTAAGGACACGGATCTGGCCACGCTGGACCAGTTCGAATATGCCGGCCCCGACTACATGGCGGTGTTCTCCTTCGGCGGGGACGGAACCGTCACGCAGATCGAGCTGGACCATACGGGCTACACGGTAAATAAATAGATCAAACGCCCGCCACCACGGCAGAAATGCCGGGATGGCGGGCGTTTTTTGTCAGCCGATTCCCCCGTAGAGAATCCCCAGTACAAACACAATCACAGCCAGAGGCACGTACACATACTTAGCCAGCGGGCCGAAATACGGGCTCAGCTTCTTCCTGCGCCCCAGCTCCATCTCCTCCCGGATTTTGTCAAATCCCAGCACATAGTAGATGGAAAACGCGCCCAGCACCGCGCCGAAGGGCACCACGATGATGGTGACAAAGTCCATCCAGGACCCCACCTTGGGCTCGGCCTCCAGGAACAAGCCCACGCCCAGCGTAATCAGTCCGCAGAGCAGAACGGCGGTCTTTCTGGAGAGCTTAAACCGGTTCTGCCAGGACTCGCACACCGCCTCGAACATGTTCACCAGGCTGGTGATTCCGGCAAATGCCACGGAAATGAAAAACAGGATCGAGAACAGCTGCCCCATGGGCATCTGGCGGAAAATATTCGGCAGCGTGATAAACATTAAGGGCGGCCCGGCATTGGGTTGGATTCCAAAGGCAAATACCGCCGGCATGATCGCCAGCGCGGCCAGCATGGCGGCCAGAGTGTCGAACACCGCCGTCTGGATGGAGGAACGCGGAATGTCCTCGTCCTTTTTCAGGTAGGTGCCGTAGACGATCATCCCCGATCCGGTGATGGACAGAGAGAAGAACGCTTGTCCCATAGCCATGACCCAGGTGTCCACTTTTAACAGATATTCCCATTTTGGCACAAACAGGAACTTGTACCCCTCCGCCGCGCCGGGCAGAAAAGCCACGCGGATGGCCAGAATGGCGAACAGCACGAAAAAGGAGGGCATCAGCACCTTGTTGATCTTCTCGATGCCGCTGGAAACGCCGAACATCAGAATGGCCATGGCCAGAACCACCACGATCACATGCCAGGGAATACTCCCGAACTCCCCGGTGGCCTGGCTGAAATACACTGCCGCGTCCGTGGTCAGTATGGAATTGGTCAGGGAGCCGAACAGGGCGCGCACCACCCAGCCCACGATGATGGCGTAGCCGATGGCAATACCCAGAGAGCCCAGAAGCGGGATCCAGCCCAGAGCATAACCCAGCTTTCCCTTGCCGCGGGAGGCCCAGCAGTATTCGTAGGACCCCAGCGTGCCGGTCCTGGCCCTGCGCCCGATGGCGAACTCCGCCGAAAGACCCACCAGGCCGAACAATGTGATAAAGATCGCGTACGGAACCAGGAACGCAGCCCCGCCGTACTGGCCCACCCGGTACGGGAACATCCAGATATTTCCCATACCCACGGCCGATCCCACGCAAGCCAGGATAAAGCCCAGGCTCGTCTTGAAACCGCCGTTCTGGTGGCCTTTATGTTTCTGGGCTCCGTCGCCCTTAAAACCATCCCCCATTACATTTCACCTCTTAGAATTTTTTACTTATATAGACTAGCAGATAATAGGGGATTAGTCAAACCCATCATTTCCCTCTTCCCAACAGCTTCACCGCGATCACCGCCACCACCGTGGACAACAGGGTCGCCGCCAGCGCCGGGCCCACGATGGCGGCGGGATTCACGCTCCCGTACTGGCTGCGGTAGGCGATCATGTTAATGGGGATCAGCTGGAGGGAGGAAATGTTGATGATCAAAAATGTACACATCTCATTGCTCGCCACTCCTTTGGGGCGCTCGCCCCGCTGCTCCTCCACCTTTTTAAGCTCCTCCATGGCCTTAAGCCCGGCGGGCGTGGCGGCCCAGCCCAGGCCCAGGATGTTGGCGATCATGTTCACGGAAATCTGTTTGGCCGCCTCGCTCTCGGGGGAGAGGCGGGGGAACAGAAAGCGCAGCACCGGGCGCATGCGCCGGGAGAGCTGGTCGATGAGCCCGGCCCGCTTGCCCACCTCCAGCACGCCGGTCCACAGGGTCATGACCCCCAGCATGGTGATGCACAGGGTGACCGCCTCCTTGGCCGAGGTCAGCGCGCCCTCGGTGACCGCCGCCAGCTGGCCGTGAAACGCGCCCCAGAGCACGCCGATGAGTATCATGCCGGACCATAGATAATTTAACATTCGAATCGCCTCGAATTGTTTCTTAACTACACTTTATGAGCGGGACCGGGGCGGTTAGAACATTACTGCGGAGATGCTTTTTGTCCGATCTGCATTCCCGGCTCCGGGTATGGCTTCCAGTGCGGTTCCCGCGGCTATGGGCGGTTGTAGCTGCGCAGAATGTAGGCGTAGTCCCCGTTATCCGGCAGTTCTGCAATTTTCCAGACCGGCTCTCCGCTGTAGCGGCCGAAATGGGGCCGTATTTCCCCTATGGACTTCCGGTCCATGTGAAAGAGATCGTATTTGCCGTCCAAGGCGATCTCATGCGCGCCGGCTATACATGCCCGGTTCAATTTGCGGAACCAATCTGAAAACTCTTTCCTCGTAATTTCTGCGGTCCGTTCCATTTTGATCCCATCCACATCCATATCCAGCACCTCGATCACCCTGACCTTGTCCTGGTGAGGCGTGCCTGCTTTCGCATAATTCACCAGGTACAACGTGGCATCCAGCGACCTGGCCACCCGCCAAAGACCCAGAAATTTTGCTTTATTTTTTCCCCAGTACCACTTCGGGTGGCTCGTGTGGGGCGTCACGGTCTGTTTTTCATCGCAGAGCAGATATTCAAACAAAATATAGCCCATAGCCGGATGCTTTTGCAGCCTGTCAAAATTCACCGCCGCCGTAACATCCCCGCACAGCATCTCCTGGGCAAACTGAAACCCACTCTGATCGTCGTGCCCCAAGGGTTTGCTTACCGCCTTATCATTGGATTCATGCATCTCATCCGCCTCCTTTATTGATCCTGCCTTTAGTTTACCAGATATTATTTTGAAAGGACAGCGGGGTCATTTTTCGTAAGAAATATTACGCTTCTTTACCTTTTTCTGAACCCCATTGACCTTGGAGTTACTCCATAGTGTAAGTTGGTTTTGTCAAACAGAACGACAAGGAGTATGAACGTGAAAGGAGAAAATAAATAATGAAAAAGAACATGAAGCTGCTGCTGATTCCATGTACGGCGGCCGCGCTCACACTGGGAAGCGCAATGATTTCCTTCGCCGCCACCGGCTGGGCTGAGGAGAACGGACAGTGGGTTTACTACAACAACGACGGGAGTAAGGCGACCGATGTTTTCAAAAAGTCCGGCAACGGCTGGTTTTACCTGGACGAGGACGGCTACATGGCGAAGAGCCGGATCGTGGAGGTGGACGACAACTACTACTATGTGAACTCTGCGGGCGCCATGGTCTCCAACGAGTGGCGCGAGGTTGAAAATGAGGACAGCGGCGACGGCGAACCGGACACCTGGTGGTATTACCTGCAGGCCAACGGAAAGGCCGTAAAGAAATCCGGTTCCAGCGACAGCGTGCGCACCGCCACCCTGCCCACAGCCGCGGGAAATGCGAAGTTCATCTTCGATGAGGAGGGACACATGATGTCCGGCTGGATCGATGAGAACGGCGAGATGCTGACCGACGATGACGCCTGGCAGGAGGGTCTGTACTACTGCGGCCTGGAGGACGGCGGCCGGATGGCAACCGGATGGAAATATCTGGAAGCCGAGCCTGAGGAGGACGACGACGACCGCGAGGGCGACGGCTATTACTTCTACTTTAACCCCAACGGCAAGAAGGTAAAGGACACGGAGAGCAAGAAAATCAACGGCCGCAAATACCGCTTTAACGAGCACGGCGTTGCAGAATTCGACTGGTACGCGAAACCCGGCACGGAAACCGCCAGCAGCTCCAACCTGTATTACAGCGCCGAGGACCAGTGCTGGCTGTCCACCGGCTGGTTCAAGACAGTTCCCAGCGAGGACGTAGATCCGGAGGCGCACAACGACGACGAGCCGTACTGGTTCTATGCAAATTCCAACGGCGAGCTGGCAGCCGGCGAAATCAAGACCATCAAAGGCCAGAAATACGGCTTTGACCCGGTCGGCAAAATGCTCCACGGCCTGTACAAGATCACCTTTGCCGAGGACGGAAGAACCATCCTGGAAGCGGAGGAGATCGAGTCCGAAAGCGACCTGCCCGATGAGGACGAGGACGTGTCCGTTTACTACTTCGGCGACTCCCCCAAGGAGGGCGCGATGAAGACCGGCACCGCTACCCTGGATATTGACGGCGAGAAGCATTACTACAAGTTCAAGAGCTCCGGCAGCGACAAGGGCGCGGGCGTGGATAAGATCGACGACGGATCCATTTATATTAAGGGCAAACGCGTGGAGGCCGAGGAAGGCTCCAAGTACGAGGACATCGAGTACAAGGGCGAGCATTACCTGATCAGCACCTCCGGCAAGATCATGAAGAGCAAGAAGAACATCAAGGACAGCGACGACACCTACTACTGCACCGACAGCAAGGGTATTATCACCTATAAAGGAAGCGAAAAGAAGGATTAAGATCCGACATCACACAGCGGAGGCCGCGGCAAAAGCGGCCTCCGTTTTTATGTCTGGTTTTGTGTGAGGCGGGGCCGAGGCCGCCTATGGACTTTTTTCCAGAGATAACCTATACTTCACTCAGAAAATATTTTTAAGTTTTTAAAACGGACGGAAGCCGGGATGGTACTAAGTTATAGAGATCAGAAAACAGCCGGCAATGATCAGTTTACAGAAACAAAGGAGAATGACATGAGTGAGGTTCAAAATCATCCCGGGAGCAAACATGCGGATTCGCGGTTACTCGACGTCGTCGCCCTGGTAAAGCGGGGAGACGCTATGGCTTTTGAAGAATTATACAGGCTGACCTACAAATACGCCTATTTTCATGCAAAATCGATTTTGCACGATGACGACGAGGCGTGGGATCTGGTGCAGGAGACCTACATCGCCGTGTACCAGCACATTGACAGCCTGAGAGAGGAGCGCTATGTGAAATCCTGGATTTCCGGGATCGTCTTCAATCTCGGTATGAAACGGCTCCGGAAAAAGCGCGATCTGCTGGTGGACGGGGAAAATGATTTCCTCTTTGACGCCCTGGAGGACGAAAATACGGACGGTTCCCCGGAAAAGGCCCTGGACAGCAAGGAAACCGCCGCCATTGTGCGGGAGGTAATCGACCGGCTGCCCGCCCTGCAGAAGGCCGCCGTAATCGCGTACTATTTTGATGAGAAAAGCGTGGCGGACATCGCGCGGGAGGCCATGTGCAGTGAAAATACCATCAAGAGCAGGTTAAACTATGCCCGCAAGGCCATGAAGGAGGGCATCGAGCACAAGGAACGCCAGATGGGCGTGAAGCTGCACGTTGTCACCGGCCCGATGATCGTATTCGTCCTGCGGGGCATGTTCAGCAGCATGACCGTTTCCGCGCAGAAGGCGCGGTATACCTGGATGGCGGTGCGAAAGACGCTGGGACTGGCTGGGATGACGGCTGGGGCCGGAAGCGCTGGGAGCGCAGGCGGCGGGGCGGCCGGAAGTGCAGGGAGCGCAGGCGGCGGTGCAGCCGGAAGTGCAGGCGGTACAGGCGGGGCGGCCGGAAGTGCGGGGAGCGCAGGCGGCGGTGCAGCCGGAAGTGCAGGCGGTACAGGCGGCTCGGCCGGGAGCGCGGGGAGCGCGGGCGGCTCGGCCGGAAGCGCAGCAAGCGCGGCCGGCCCAGCGGCCGGCACCGCAGCAGCCGGTGCCGCCGGAACAGCCGGAAGTGCCGGTGCCGCTTCCCTTCTCTTCGGCGCAGTAAAGGTCAAAACCGCCGTGATCATATTAACCGCATGCCTGGCCACAGGCGGGGCGGCGGGCGTGGCTATCGGCAAGGGCGCCATTGCGGCCAGCCGCCAGGAAACTGCCGGGCAATCAAACGGGAGCTCCGGCTCTCCCACGTCCCAGGCCGACGTTTTATCCGCAAATACCGGCGCCCCGGACGGCACAGACACCCAGGCTGAGACCACCGGGCCCGCAGTGGATCTCTCCGACGGTTGGAAAATTCTGGAGAATAACAGCGGATACGGATATATGGAAAACGGCGAATACGTCCGCCACACCTGGAAGGAAATCGAAGGGGAGGTATACTATTTTGACCGGAACGGCCAGATGGCGGATCAGCAGACATCCCTGGGACGGCAGACCTTTTCCTTTAACAGCGACGGCCGCCTGACCGGAATCCAGGCCGCCGACAATGGAGCGGGGTGCACCGTGTACTATGACGAGGACATCCGCTACAGTCTGGACAACGGCCGACTGATCCGGGAATCACCCGAAAACGGACATCTGACCCTCTACGACGGCCCGGAAGCCCTAACCGGCTTCACCGTTTCAGACGATATAGCGCTTTGTTTTTCCGTTAACAAGCTTTTATTGATCGATGCGGCGGACGGGAGCGTTTTGAACGAATATCCGGTGGCTTCCCTGGATATTACCGCGCCCTTAAGCCTCTGCCTTTCAGATTCCGGGCTTTACCTCAGCGCCTTAAATTCTGAACGCACAGACGGAAATCTGATAAAGCTTACCAATCTGGTGGTTCCGCCGGACGGGTATGCAACCGATACCAGGGACAATTACGGCCTGGAAAACATCAACCATTCCTACGGCTACTCGCCGGAATTTTTTAAGCTTCAGGCGGCGGACGGGGAGGTCTATTTTCTCCGCAGCAACCGCTACCCCACCACAGGCGGCGTTCAGACCTCCGGTTACAGGCTGTGCCGCATCTCAAACCATGAAGCCACCGTCCTGATGGATGAGAATGTGGATGAATTTTTTATCCACAGCGATACGCTTTTCTATATGACCAGCGGTGAACTAAAGAAAAAAAGCCTCTCCCAAATAGCCGCCGCAACAGCAGAGCGGAACCAAAAGGCCCTGGCGGCATATAGGGAAAGGCTGACGGAATATGCAAAAATCCCCAAAGATACAACGGACGACGATCCGGCTGTTCCTGTGGATTTCAGCGTGGTTGACCTGAATCAGGACGGTGTATTTGAGGTTCTGGTGGAACGCGGCCAATACTTTGCCACCCAATACTGCGAACTTTTGTACTACACCGACCATCTTGAACAGGCTGATCTGCTGCAGAGTTGTAATCTTATCAACGAAAACAACGGCCTTATTTTATCGACCATCGCCCATTATGACTTAAATTGCACTGTCTACCATTTTGATGGAACCGGGGTAAGGGAGGTGGCAAACATCTACCTCTCGCCCAATATTTTGAGTTACGAAAATGAACGCGCCGCTGCTGCCGAGATAACCCAGGGATTGGCGGATCTGGAGCGTTGGGAGTATGGCACCAACGAAATCAGCGGTTTAATATTGAACGAAACCACCTTTGACCTCACATTAACAGGAAACGGCGCACGCACGAGCTATATCCCCTCCACGTTCTACCTGTTTGCAGAAGAATTCATAAGCCCGGCACTCAATCCCGAGGAATACTCCGCCCAGTAGAATTGCCCGGACTCTCACCCTCTCCTGTGCCTGATATAAGTCTGAATCATGTCCAGGATAAACTGCTGCTCCTCCCCGGACAGCTCCTTCACCGACGTGTATATTTCCGATAATACCTTAGCGCTGCGCCCGGCTTCCCCGCTCTCATCCATGGGGCCGTCGCCGCGCAGCAGCCATTGGCGGTTGATTTTCAGCACGTCGCAGATGGCGTTGACCACCAGGGGCTGGGGTTCCAAAACCTTGTCGTGTTCGATGTTGGTGACGACGCCCCGCGAGGCGCCTATTTTCTCCGCCAGCAGTTCCTGGGACATGCCGCGGGCCTTTCTCGCTTCTTTTAACCGTAAACCGATACTCAAAATGACCACACCTCCTCCATACCGGAAGTGTACCATGGCAAAAACGTATTGTCAATACAATACTGTATTCTAAATCCAGTGTTATTGAATTGACAAGTCTATTCTTATGTGTTAATATGTATTTACAATACATATTTCTTATTATTTAAGTATTATAAAAACATTTTCCAGGAGGGGATGGACCCATATGACCCGAGATACGAAGCTGGCCGACGAGATACTGACCCTTGCGAGCGCAACCTCTTTGGATTACCAGGAACATGTTTTAGACGTCGTGAAAGCGATGAATTTCACCCGGAACGTGGTGCAGAGAGAATTTGAAAGCCATGAACATTTTTCTGAAATGATTAAAACCTGCGGCCGGGAACCCGGTACTAATAAATGAGACGAACAGGCTGCGGCAAAACCCACAGCCCAAAATTTAAAAACTTAAAGGAGATCGATTATGAAAAAGCACTTTAAGAAACTGGCGGCCGCTTCCCTGGCCTTCACTGCCGCCCTGGCCCTGACATTTCCCTCCTACGCCGCGGGCTGGGTGCAAAGCCCCCAGGGCTGGTGGTGGAGCGACGAGGTAAACGGTTCCCCCGTGAGCTGCTGGCGCTGGCTGGACGGCAACGGGGACGGCTGGGCTGAGTGTTACTACTTCGACCATTACGGTTATATGGCGGAAAATACCACCACACCGGATGGATACCAGGTGGACGCCAGCGGCGCCTGGGTCGTGGACGGGGTCGTCCAGACGGTCTACCAGGATCCAGCCGCCCAGGATCAGGAGGAAGAGCCGGAAGAGGTCTGGGTGGATACCACCGAGGAAAATCCCTCTTACCGCTTTTTTGAGACGGACCATTATAGCCAGGGCACCAATAAGACCCTTAACCTCAGCGACGGCTCCACCAAATTCTGGAGCAGTTACCTCTGTCTGACGGGGTACGACGGCTTCATCAAAATGGACGTGAAAACCCGCAATAAATTCCGGCCCGAGACGCTGGTGGCCAATGTCTACAGCACCAATGGAACGCTGACCATCTATGGCGACGATGACGAGGAGCTGGAATCCTTTGAATTCGACTACGAGGACTCCATACGCGAGATCGCGGTGGATGTGAGCGATCAGAGCTCTATTACCATCAAAACCAGCAGCGGCCCCCACTATATGTACTTCCAGTATCTGAAGCTGGAAGGCCAGGAGCGTTACCAGTAAACCTGGGTATCAGCTGGCAAAAACGCATATTTCCGCCTTGCAAACGGCCCCGGCGCGTCTTTTGCCCGGGGCCGGACCCCCGTCTCCCAGCCCGGGACCAGCCCCATTCCCCGAAAATACTTGACTTTATACCCGGTACATGGTTTATACTATAGTTACGGCCCGGGACCTAAAAATCAAGTATTATAAAAAGAAACGGGGTTTTATTATGAAGCAGCTGAATAAAATCATGCTGCAGCTGTTACAGGAAACAAAACAAACATTTACCCGGAAAACTGTCATATCAATCCTTCTGGGTACAGCCATCACCTCATTCGGCATTTATAATGTCCACCGCCAGACGGGTATCACCGAGGGCGGAATACTGGGGCTGCTGCTGCTGTGCAACTATTGGTTCGGAATCTCATCTTCCCTTTTATCTCCCGTATTAGACGGAATCAGCTACCTGTTCGGATTCAAATTCTTGGGCAGGGACTTTTTAAAGACGTCCATTTTTGCGACCTTCAGCCTGGCCGCCTTTTTCCGGTTATGGGAAATGTTCCCGCCGCTGCTTCCCAGTCTGGCGGGCACGCCCCTTTTGGCGGCGGTGATCGGCGGACTGTTCATCGGCGTCGGCTGCGGGCTGGTGGTTCGCCAGGGGGCATCCTGCGGAGGCGACGACGCCCTGGCTTTAATCATCTCCAAAACAACGCGGCTGAAGATCAGCCAGGCCTACCTGTTCACCGACATCACGGTTCTGGCTCTGTCGCTCTCCTATATTCCGGTCCGCCGGATCGTCTACTCCCTGGTGACGGTGACCATCTCATCCTACCTGATCGATATTGTCACCACCTTTGGCAGGGACAAGGACGAAAAGCCAAACTCTGAGGCCGTGCCGGAATAACAGGTACGCGGCGCGCCTCCTAAAATGAAATTGAACGCAATGTAAACAACAACGGGCCGTTAAAACGTGCGCCCGCGGGCGCATCAAAAGAGGACTGAACCGTCAATGGGTTCAGTCCTTTTCTGTTTCAACGGGCAGATACAATTCCAGGCAATAGGTCATGGTATCCGTCTTAAAAAATGTCATCATATCGTTTGCGTAGAGCCGCTGTTTGTGCCTTAAGCCCTGGCTCTCGGCCCATCCGGCCATGCGCCGGTAGACCGCCTCGTCGGGCAGCGGCCGGGGGGACTCCATCACGGAGTAAACGCAGTCCATCTCCTCGGTCACCGGGCACTTCTCCAGGTCGATGTCCGGGTCCAGATAGGGTTCGATTCCCCGGTAGAGCAACAGCTGGGTTTCCTCCTGGACCAGCCCCTCCTCCGGCGTGTAGTTGAGCACGTTGTAGAAATAGGACATGTCTAACCCCGCGCCCCTGGCCGCCAGCCGGAACCACTCCTTTAACCCCTCCTGAAGAGAGCCGCATTTTCCCATAATATAACACTTTGGGAAACGCTTCACCCGGAATACGTCCTTGCTGTTCTCGATGGCGTTCAAATCCCGCTCGATCAGCTTCAGCCGCGTGACCGCCTGTTGGTGGCACCGCATCTTCGCCGTCTCCTCCGCGATCCGCTGCCGCGCCCAGGCCTTTAAATCCGGCGGGGTGGTTCCCTCCATCACCAGGCCTCCGATGTCCTCCAGACTGGTGTTCATTTTCCGCTGGTACAGCACGTACATCAACCGGTATATGTCATTTTCCGAATAATACCGGTAGCCGTTCTCCTTCTTTTGGGATGTAATCACGCCCTTTTTCTCGTAAAAACGCAGGGCGTCCCGGCTCAGACCCACGATATCCGCCACGTCTCCAATCCGGTACTCTTGTTTTTCCATACCGCACCATCCTTTTATGCCTTCAAATTCATAACCAATATAAAGGTTGGCGCGTTTTTTTTCAATGGCTTGCGGGATAATGCAAGGGAACCGTAATGAAATTGTAAATAGGGCAGGCTGCTTCCGGGCTCCGGTCAGCCGTCAGAAGTATGTGTCGGAAATATTTCCCTGTTCGTCGAACGTAAGGGGTTCGCATTCCCCGCAGACCTCCGCCTGGGGGATGGACCGGGCGATGTCAACCAGGGCCTCGGACACCAGAATCTCCTTCATATGCAGCGTGTTTTTTATGTACACGATCCGCATGTGCTCCACGTCCACATCCGCGCAGGTCTTGATCGCCGCCTTGATGCACTCCTCGTCGTTTTGGAAGATCATGGGCACCTTGCTGACCTGGGTCACGCGGCAGGTCAGGCTGTTGGGGTAGGTCTTGTCCATGTCGAAGCTGTCGAAGGCTTTCCGGGTGGACACGTCCGCCATCCCCCAGCCCACCGTATTGCCGTGGGACTCCTGGGTGATGTTGAGCACGGCCACCCGCTGGGCCTTGATCCCGCCGTGGGCGTAGGGGGTGGCGAAGGTGCCGCTGACGTTGGGATCCATGCCGTCGCCGGAAATATTTTTCCCGATCTCATGGACGATCAGCACATCCGCCTCCGGGATCAGAATCCGGCTCATGTTGGCCTTGGCCTCCAAGAGCAGCTTCGGTTCCTCCTGCGCAATGGACTCCGCGGGCACGGCCCGGACAATATAAGTGTCGTCGTAGGCGTTTTCCACAATGGCCAGACCGAACAACAGCTTGGAATACTGAATAATGGCCTTGCCGAACTTGGGCACCGTCTCCGCCATGTGGCCGAAGCCCTTGGCGTGGCAGTAGTCCGCCCCCGCCTGCTTGGCCAGGCCGATGGCTAACATCTTCATCAGCCCGGACTCATAGTCCCCCATAAATGCCGTGTGGGCCTTGATCCGGTTCACCACGATGATTCCGTCGGCCTGGGCCGCAAACGCGTCGATCTGCACCGGCAGCCCGTCCTGCGTGGTTCCGATCACCTGGGTCCCGGTGCCGATACAAAGGGGACATCCCATGGCCTCCTCGGTGATGCCGTAACCTGCCAAAATCTCCGTCTGACCCTCCACCGTCGCGCCGCCGTGGCTGCCCATGGAGGCGACGATAAACGGCTTTGCACCGATCTGTTTCAGTTCGTCCACGATGGTTCTGACGATCAGCTGGTAATTGGTGATGCCCCGGCTTCCCACGCCCACCGCGATGCGTTTTCCCGGTTTCAGCCGCTCTGCGATCTCCGGCCGTTTAAGCTCCGCCAGCACGGCGGCCTTCACGTCCTCGATCCGGGGCCGCGGGAAGCTCTGTTTCACCCGCACCATTTTGGGTATTGTAACCTGCTTTAAAATGTCGCTCACTGCGCTCATTGTTGATTCCCCCTCTGCTATCTGCTCAAAAATCCCCCGTCCACCGGGATAATCGCTCCGTTTAAATAATCCGACGCCCCGGAGGCCAGGAAAATCACCGCGCCCTTCATATCCCCGGGCTGCCCCCACCGGCGGGCCGGAATCCGGTCCAGAATCTCCTTGCTGCGCACCGGGTCGTTTATGATCGCGGTGTTGAGCGCCGTTGCCATGTAACCGGGCGCCAGGGCGTTGATGTTGATGTTTTTCCCCGCCCACTCGTTGGACAGCGCCTTGGTCAGCTGGGCCACGCCGCCCTTGCTGGCCGCGTAGGCCGCCACGGTGTAACCGCCCAGAAAGCTGAGCATGGAGGCGATGTTGATAATCTTGCCGCCTCCATTTTCCAGGAAATGCCGTCCCGCCAGCTGGCACAGCTTCCACACGGAATTCAGGTTCACGTTGATCACAAAATCCCACTCCTCTGTGGGGAATTCCTCGCTCCTGTACCGCCGCTGGACTCCCGCCCCGTTGACGATGATGTCCAGCCCGCCCAGGGCGTCCACCGCCCGGCTGAAAACGCCTTCCAGCTCGTCGATCCGGGACAGATCGGCCTGTATCCCATGGCAGCGAAAGCCCCGGCCGCAGAACTCCCGGGCCACCTCCACCGTCCGGTCCGAGATATCGATTACAGCCACCTCGGCCCCGCTCTCCATCAGCCCCTCGGCCATGCTGTAGGCCAGTCCCTGGGCCGCGCCGGTGACGATGGCTTTCCTGCCGGTCAAATCAAACAGTATATTCATTGGTCCCTCCCGTCAGCCGAATTCCCGCTCAAACCGCAGGCAGGCTTCTCTCAGGCCCTCCGGCTGCTTGAAAATGTTGTGTACGGTGCCCACGATCACATCCACGCCCATATCCCGGCAAAGGACGGTTCTCTCGTGGTTGATTCCGCCGTCCACGGAGATCAGGAACCGGCAGTCATGTTTTCTACGCAGATCCGCGATCTGACCCAGCCGCTCCATACTGCCGTCTAGCAGCGCCTGTCCGGCAAAGCCCGGCTCCACCGCCATCAGCATCACCATGTCCACGTACTCGATATAAGGCTCGATGTGGTCGATGCGCTGGGACGGGTTGATCACGATTCCGGCCTTCATCCCGGCCCCGTGGATCTCGTTGATGATCCGCCGCACAAAGGGCGTGCTGTCCGTGTGGAACGCCACGTAGTCCGCCCCGGCTTCCCGCAGGCGCTCAATGTAGTCCTGGGGGTTGGTCACCATAATGTGGACGTCCATGACAATCTGGGGGTACGCGTCCTTCAGCTCCCGGATCAGCTTGATGGGCATACACAGGTTCGGCACGTAGTGGCCGTCCATCAGGTCAATGTGAAAAAACTTGGTGCCGCCCGCGGCCAGCTCGTCCAGCTGCTCCCGCATTTCCAGAAACGGCACATTGATAACCGACGCCGAATTAATCATTTTGTTTCTCCTTTTTATTTCAGGTTTTCCGCCTCGATCTCCAGCATCCGCCGGCGCAGGCCGCTGACAAAGGCTTCCCGCTCCGGTGCGAAGTCCTGGCAGAAGTCCGTGGTCAGGAACATGTTTACGATCTCATAGGTATTCTGCTCGCCCGCCACGTTTTTTCCCATGGCCAGCACGTTGGCGCCGTTGAGCTGGCGCATCTTGAAGGCCGTGTACATGCTCTCGGAAGCCACGCAGTAAACGCCCCGGAACTTGTTCGCCATGATGCTGACGCCCCCGCCGGTTCCGCAGAAGATGATTCCCCGCTCGGCCTCTCCGCTCTGGACCGCCAGGGCGATTCGCTTCGCCGCCTCCGGGTAAATCAGCTGGTCCTCCCCCTCGTTCTGGCCTAAGTCCAGCACCTCGTAACCGTTCTCAAGTAAGTACGCCTTGACCTCATTTTTCCTTGCGATTGCGGAGAAATCCGCCCCCACTGCCACTTTCATAAAAAACACGCTCCCTTCTCTCTGAAAATTCAGATTTTCCTTGACATTCCGTCATTTTGCTATAGTATTATTAATGTGTAATATATTAACTACGTTATTTCAAATGAAAGGCCGATAATATGTTAGAGATCGCTCCCCGCCAGAATGACCAGTCCCTGAAGCAATATGTGTTCGCCACCCTGTCCCAGAACATCGTGCGCCTCAACCTGAAGCCCGGTGAAAAACTGAACGAGGCCGAGATCAGCGAACTGCTGGGAATCTCCCGCACGCCCATCCGCGAAGCCCTGCTGGACCTGGCGGAGAAAAAGCTGGTGGTGATCCGTCCCCGAAGCGGCACCTTTGTGTCCTTCATCGATATGGATATTGTGGCGCAGTTCCTGTACCTGAGAACCGTGGTGGAGCGGGATTTGTCCCGGATGGCCTGCGACTGCCTGAGCCCGGACGATATCGACCGGCTGCATGAGAATATCGCCATTCAGAAGTATTATTATGAGACCAGCAAACCCAACAAGCTGCTGGAGTGCGATATCCGGTTCCACGGGGAGATCTACCGCATCTGCAAAAAGGAATTTCTGAGCGACGTTATCTCTAACCTGTCCATCCACTTTGACCGCATCCGCTACCTGAGCATGACCAAGCGGGAGTTTATCCTGAAAATTTCCGAGCATGAGAATTACCTTCATGCGCTGGAAAACGGGGACGTCCAGGCGGCTATGGCCATATCGGATGAGCATATGGCCCATACTTTTGAGGACTATGAGTGGATTAAGGAGGCGTTTCCGCATTATATTGGGTCGTCGGAGGGGTGAGGCGGCTATGCCTGGTACCCCCTTATGTTCAGATTGCTGGAATTCGCTGGCCGTCCTAAGGAATCCACCAGGCAAAGCCTGGTACCCCTTAGGACAAGTTAATACAGTTAAACGGTTTATTCCCATCCAACACATTCACCACTTCCTCCGCCACCTTCCGCTGCAGCGTCGTGATCGCAGTTTCCGAATACCACGCGCAGTGCGGGGTGGCGATTACATTGTCCATGTGAAGCAGCGGATTGTCTGCTTTCACCGGCTCTTCCTCATACACGTCCACCGCCGCGCCTGCGATCCGGCCGGTCTTAAGGGCTTCCACCAGGGCCTTCTCGTCGATCACGCCGCCCCGGGCCGTGTTGATCACAACGGCCGTGGGCTTCATGCGGCAAAATTCCGCCTCCCCGATCATCCCCCTCGTCTCTCTGGTCAGCGGCACGTGGACGGAGATAAAATCGCTCTCCGCCAAAAGCTCGTCCAGCTCCAACGGCTCCGCCCCGTATTCCCGCACCAGCGCCGCGTCCGCGTAGGGATCGCACACCTGGATGGCCACGCCGAACCCCTTAAGCTTCTTCGCCACCAGCTGGGGAATCCTTCCAAATCCCACCAGCCCCACCGTGGACTCGCAGAACCGGGACAGGGGAACGGTGCTTCCATATCCCCAGTCGCCCTCCCGCAGCGCCCTGGTCAGCACCGGCAGTTTCTTCGACAGAGCCAGCATCATGGCCACCGCGTGGTCGGAGACCTCCTCCACCCCGTAGTCCGGCACATTACACACGTAAATTCCCTTGCGGGTGGCCGCCTCCACGTCGATGTTGTTCACCCCGATGCCGTACTTGATGATCATAGCGCAGTGTTCCAGGCTGTCGATCAGCTCCGCCGACACATCCGAATACTGGGTCACAATGGCGTCCGCGTCCCGGCAGACCGGGATCAGCGCCCCGGCGTCCCGGATCTGATAATCGTAGAGTTCATAGCCGTGCGCCCCGATGATCCGTCGCTCCGCGTCGATATTTTCATACTGGTAATCCGTGATTACTACTTTCTTTCCCATCTCGTTTCCCCTTATAAAATTCCGGTTTCCCGGGCCACGATGTAAGCGCCTCTGGCCGAGAGCGGGATACCCCCCTCCGGGCAGAAGGTCTCCACCTCCCGGAAATAACCGTCATATTTCAGCACATCCGCCACCGCCGTGCGCAGCGGCTCCTTTCCGCCCACCACTGCCAGCGTGTCCCCGTCCACCTTCAATGCCGTGGAATTGCGGACCGCCTGCATGTCCCCGGCGATGGTGGCCCCCAAAATATAGTTGGCCAGCTTCTTCGGGTCATTGTTGTAGAACAGCATCAGGATTCTGGCGGTAAAGCAGGCCCTTCCAATCCCCGCCCGGGTGGCGGTCTCATACCCCTTCTGAACCCATTCCCGGTCATAACTCTCCGGCGACACGAACTCCCGGTTCACCGACTTGGCAATAATGGTGTCGTTGGTGATGGAGGCCAGCAGTTCCCCGGAAATGGAGGTGAGGCAGCCCGTGATCTTCCCCTCCCGGTCCACGGACACGAACTTGTTGTGGGAGCCGGGCAGAATCAACAGCATAGGTTTTCCCGGCGGGAACTTGTCGAGAATGGCCACGCTCTCCACCTCCTCGCCCCGCATAATGTCCATGGCTTCGATATTTTCAAGGTCAAAGGGGCCCTCCCCGTTCTTGATCCCCGGGATAAAGCAGATGGGGATGGGGCAGATATCCGGCAGGGAAATCTCTGCGATATTGGCGGCCAGCTCCTTCACCCCCGCAGGCGCGGTGATCCATGGCACCACCACCAGCCCCACGTCGGAGGTGATCATGCCGCTGCCGATGATCCGGTGTATCTGGTCGTAGGAGACGCCGTTGCGCTCCAAAAGCTGCTCGATGCACTCCCGCACCGCCTGCTTCAGCCCGCTGTTGTTGCCGTCGATGGAGGTATTGCGCACGCCCACGGTCCGCCGCTCCTCGTCAATCCGCCTCTGCCCGCTGCCCCAGAGGATGCACCGGGTGTTGGTGGTGCCCCCGTCAATGGTGATAATATACTCTTTCACGATCTCACTCCCCGTCCTTCCTGGAATGTTTTACTTTCTCCTTCTGCTTGTCCGAATACACCTGAACCAGCACCGCGATCAGCAGCACCACGCCTGTGATAATGTCCTTCCAGTACGCGCTGATATGCCCGTTTAAGTTGATCAGGTTGGTGATAAACGTCACGAACAGGCAGCCCAGGAACACGCCGTGGATCTTTCCGATGCCGCCGCGCACGGACGTGCCGCCCAGCACCACCGCGGCCATGATGGTCATTTCCCAGCCCTCGCAGGCCGTGGGCTGTCCCGCGCTCAGACGCCCGCAGAGAATGATGCCGCTGCACGCCGCCATCAGCCCGCTGATGGTGAACACGATAATCTTGGTCCGGTTCACGTGAATCCCCATCATTTCCGCAGAGCCCTCGTCGCCGCCCACCGCGTAGACGCCCCGGCCGAAGTCCTTTTTCCGCAGAATCACAGTCAGAACCAGGATCAGGATGATAAACGCGAAGGTGGGAAATGGAATCAGGCCGAACACATTTCCATTACCCACGTACTTTAACTGGGGTGCGTTGGTCCCCAGGGAAATGGACAGCTCCTTGTTGATCAGCAGGGCGAATCCCCTGGCCGCCAGCTGGGTTCCCAGGGTGGCGATAAAGGGCTGCACCTTGAACATGCTGACGATTACGCCGTTAAAGGCCCCAAATATAGCACCCACCGTCAGTCCGCCGGCCACCGCCACCGGGAAGCCGTAGGGGGCAAGCCAGGCCGTGACCATGCTGACCAGGGCCGCCAGCGCGCCCACGGACAAATCCCTGGCTCCGATTAAGAAGCACAGGTTCACGCCCAGACCCATGATGCCCATCATGGACGCGGTGTGGAGCACGTTGATTAAATTTTTCTTGTAGTTCAAAAATGTGGTCCCGTAGGCCGCGGTACCCAAAAGGATCAGCAGCAGTACCGCGATCACGGAAGAGTTGTCGTTCAGGAACTGCCCCAAGGGCTTCCTGGTTTTCGCTTTCATCGTATCCATGTTCCGCCCTCCCCTTATACGCTTCTCTCACGCTGAATGGCCAGCGCAAAGATGATAATTGCCGCCTTGATAATGTTGGATGTGGCAAACGGGATACCGTTCATATTGACCGTGGTTCCGATGAGGACCATGATCAGGCAGCCCGCGATGGAACCCACGATGTTGGCCTTGCCGCCCTTCATGGAGGTGCCGCCCACCGCCACGCCCGCGATGGCGTCCAGCTCGTAGAGCTTGCCAAGCTCATTGGGGTCCAGGGCCGCGTTCCGGCACATTTCCAGGATGCCGCAGGAACCCGCCAGCACCGCGGAGATCACGTACACCGTAATGATCACGGCCACGGTGCGCACGCCGGTCAGCCGGGCCGCCTTGGGATTGCTGCCCACGGCCTCCACGTACTTGCCCAGCAGGGTTTTGCGCAGCACAAACACGCTGACAATGACGATGAAAATGAAAAATACAATCTGAATCGGCACCCTGCCCGGAAAGCGGTAAATGCCCAGAGTCTTGATCTCCGGGTAGCCGCCCAGCACGAACACCGAGGATTTGGCCATGAGAACCGTGACGCCGCGCATCACGATCTGCATCACCAGGGTCAGAATCACCGGCTGCACGCCCACGCTGGAGATAAGAAAGCCGTTGAACACGCCGATGGCCGCGCAGGCCGCCAGGCCGATCAGGCACCAGACCCAGAAATTTCCTCCGTTGGTGATTCCCAGGGACACGATGATGCCGCAGAACGCCATCATGGACCCTGTGGAGATATCAATCCCTCCCGAGCTGATAACAAAGGTCATACCCACCGTCATAAACAAAATGGGGGTGGACTGTTTAATGACCAGCCACAGGGTGTTGAGGGATAAAAAGTTTTTTGTGACAATTCCGTTAAAGACGATCAGCACCGCCAGGGCGATTACCGCGCCGTAGCTGATAAAAATCTCTCTGAACGTCATCTTCTCTTTCTGTATGTGATCCGCCATACAACCAGACTCCCTTCCGCGTTTGTAACCGTCCGCTGCCTTCGCAGCCGCCCACGCTCTATATATCGATTTGGCCGGACGCAATCACGTTCATGATGGCATCCGAGTTGATCTCCTCATTCACCAGTTCCCCCACGTTTCTCCCGTCGTGCAGAATCACGATGCGGTCGCATTCCCGCACCAGTTCGTCCAGCTCGGAGGAAATGTAGAGCACGCTGATCCCGCTGTCGGAAATCTGTTTGATCAGCTCCTCAATCTCGCCCTTTGCGCCCACGTCGATGCCCCGGGTGGGCTCGTCCAGGATAATCAGGTCCGGGTGGGTGGCCAGCCATCGGGACAGGATCACCTTCTGCTGGTTCCCGCCGCTCAAATCCTTGATCTTGGTGGAGGTGCCCGGCGTCTTGATGGCGATCTTCTGGATGTATTCCAGGGTGACTTCCTTCTGCTTTTTCTTGTTCAGGATTCCGAACCGGCTGATCTTGGGCAGTATGGTCATGGTCAGGTTGTCCTGGATGGACATGTAGGGGAAAATGCCCTCGGCCTTGCGGTCCTCCGAGCAGAACGCCAGCCCCCGCTTGATGGCGTCCGCCGGGCTCTTGAAGCGGATGGCCGTCTGGCCCATGAACACCTCGCCGTCATAGTTCAAATCGTCCCCGAAAATGACCTTAGCGGTCTCCGTTCTGCCGGAGCCCAGCAGTCCCGAAAGCCCCAGAACCTCGCCCTTGTGAATCTCCAGGTTGATGTTCTTCAACCTCTGGTTGGCTTTTTTCACGCCCACCACCCGGCAGATCACTTCCGATTTCACCTTATCCGGGTCGTATTTTTTCCTTTTATTTACAAGTTCGCTGGCATCCCGGCCGATCATCAGAGAGATCAGCTTGAGCTTTGGCAGCTCCTCAAGGGGCATGCAGGCGACGTATTCTCCGTCTTTAAAGATCGTGGCCGCATCGCAGACCTGGTAAATCTCGTCCATTTTGTGGGTCACGAAAATGGTGGAAATCCCCTTCTGTTTCAGTCCCTTGACCACATCGAACAGCACCTTGACCTCTCCGGTGTCCAGGGAGGAGGTGGCCTCGTCCATGATCAGCAGCTTGGTGTTGCGCGACAGCGCCCTGGCGATGCTGACCATCTGCTGGATGGCCGTGCTCTGCATGCTCAGCTGGGCGGTCACGTCGATGTCCACACCCAGCTCCAAAAGCGCGGCCCTGGCGTTTTTGTTCATGGTATCCCAATCGATCATCCCATTTTTCTTAGGTGTATTTCCCAGATAAATATTTTCCGCAACACTCAAAAACGGGCTTAGGTTCAGCTCCTGGAAAATGGTGCTGATCCCCAGCCTCTGAGCCTCGTCCGTATTTCTCGGGTTTACCGCTTTTCCGTCGAAATAAAACTCCCCGGCTCCCGGGTCCCGGCGGTAGTAGCCGGTTATAATCTTAATGAGGGTGGATTTTCCCGCTCCGTTCTCCCCCATAAACGCCATGATCTCGCCCCGGTGGACCTTAAAGTGGACGTTTTTCAAGGCCTTGACGCCGGGAAATGTCTTTGATATGTTTTTCATCTCCAGCAATACATTTTCTTCCAATGCGGTCCCTCCTCACTTGCCTATTCTCGCCCGCAGGCTGCGCCGGCGGCCCATTACATACGGCAACCGCCCGCGGCCTTTTCCATTTAAAAAATGAGTGTGCGTTCAGCCATCACACGTAGCGGAGTGCACACTCATTTTGATTATTACCAAACATGCCTGAATGCCGGTGAATTACCAGCCCGCTTTCTCCAGCTCTGTCGCTGCATTGTCAACTGTGAAGAAACGGTCGTTGGCCCAGATCAGTCCGTCCACTTCCATACCCTGTTCCAGAGCCGCCACTACCTGAAGCGCCTGCGGCCCAAGGAGCGGTGAGCACTCGGAGCAAGCCGCCACTCTGCCGTCAATGATTTCCTGAAGCATTGCCGAGCTGCCGTCGCCGATGGACAACACGTCGATGTCCTCTCCGGGTACCAGGCCCATTCCGTCGATGGCCTGCAGTGCGCCGAAGGTCATCTCGTCGGAGTGCGTTACCACCACGTCGATCTCGTCGCCGTAAGCCTGGATCAGGTTCTCCATACAAACCTGAGCCTCGGAACGCATGTTGTTGCCTACCTGGGACTCCAGAAGCACGATGTTGTCGTGTCCCTTGATGGTGGCCATGAAGCCCTTGGAGCGGTCCATCGCGGTGGTGGAGCCGGGCGCGCCGAAAATCTCAACCACGTTGCACTTATCAGGATAATTCTTAATCACCCAGTCGGCGCACCACTCGCCCTCGGCCTCGGCGTTGGAACGGATGGCGGTCACATAGTCCTCGCCCGGGGTGCCGTTGGCGGAGCGGTCCAGAAGGATCACGGGCACGCCCGCGGCCTTTGCAGCCTCCAGGGCCGGAACCAGACCTTCCTCCTCCTTGGGCGGCAGCAGCAGATAGTCGATATCCTGCGCCAGCAGGTCGTTTACATTGGAAATCTGGGTTGCGGTGTCGTTCTTGGCCTCGTTCCAAACCACCTCGAATCCGGCGCCCTCAAATGCTTCCAGCACGCTGTTGGTCTCGGCGATACGGAACGCGTTGGTGTAATGCATCTGCGCAAGGCCCACCTTCTTGCCCTTGCCGAAATCCTTGGGAAGTCCCTCTAACGCCGCGCTCAAATCCACGGATTGCGCGATGGTCTCCGCTGCGGCTGCGCTGGTCTCAGCCTTGGACTCTTCCTTGGTTTCCTCCGCCTTCGTCTCAGCCTCGGTGGCCGCGGTGGTGGCGGGTGCTGCGGTGGTCGGCGCTTCCTTGGCTCCTCCCGAACATCCGGCCAGGGATGCAACCATTCCGATTGCGATTAAATAAGCGTAAAATTTCTTCATGTACCCTCCTCCTAATGTGTTTCATCACATTTGATATATTTGTATATATGAAATATATCATTGTATTTTTGCAGAGTCAACAACATTATCTTCGATTTATAGAATATATTCGACTTTTCTACTATATCCACAATTAATCCCCCCTCTTTTTATTCAATATTGCCTAAATTTTGTGTGAATTTTGTTATGGTTTTATCAATAATATGTAATTTCCGTTTTGTTTTTAACAATGTCCCCCTGGGGAGTGGTGGCCGGATGCTTTAAAAACTGATATGTTTCAGTGGGGATGATATTTTTATAAATTGCGGTTGGTTTGATCGAAAGCGGGAATTCAGGTTTGACGGGATGTCCACTTAGCGGTATACTGAATACAACATAATTTACCATATTATACAAGGGGGACTTTAAGATGAAAAAAACTTTCATGACCGCTATTCTGGCAGGGCTTATGGCCGTATCCATGAGCATGACGGCCTTTGCAGGGCAATGGCAGCAGGATGCAAAGGGCTGGTGGTATCAGAACGATGACAAGACCTATTTGAAGGACGGCTGGAAATGGGTGGACGGGAAGTGCTACTATTTCACCTCCGACGGTTATTGCCTGACCGGGACCCAGACACCCGATGGATACACCGTGGACGCCAGCGGGGCCTGGATCGTGGACGGCGTCGTGCAGACGCAGGGCGGTGAAGCGGCTACGGCCCCAGAGCAGAGTACCGTCACGGCAGGTGGTTTAACGCTTGCCATTCCCAACGGATTTTCAAAGTATTCCGAGGAGGATGGATTTGTTTATCTTGCCAACTCAGATACCACCGCGATGATTGCTCTGGCTTCCGAAAGCCTGGCTGACCTGGGTTTCAGCGCAGAAGAACTGAGAATGCTGACCGCACTTTCCGATTATATCCTGGATGAGGCTATGAAGGAGAATACCGGGGTTGAAATAACCGGCACTAATCTGCAGCTCGCCAACCGCACCTGGCGCTTCTACGACTACGGGTATAACCCGGTTCTGGAAATTCCAGGCCAAACGCAGGTCTATGCCAGACTGACCGAAAGTCACCTGTACATGATCTTCTTCACCGGAGAACTCTCCGGGATGGACACCACTTCCATCATGCAGAACAACCTGCGCTAAAGGCCGCCGTCTTTAGCCGCCAAATGAAAACACTACAAAAAAGGAAGAATCCCAGCCGCGCCTGCCGCACCCGGGATTCTTCCTTTTTCAATCTATACCATATCGATAACCCTTGTCCAGATTTCCATAAACTCCTCGCCCGAAAGCGTCTCCCGCCGGATCAGCTCCCCGGCAAGCGTTTCCTGCGCGCCCTGCCAGCGGGTGAGTATCTGCAAGGTCTGCTCATACTGTTCCTTGAGGACCCGGATTACCTCCCGGGACACCTCCTGCTCCATCCCCGGCAGCACGCTGCCCGCATTGGCATTTCCCAGGTAATCGGCGGCTTCCGCCAGGATGGCAGCCGGACCGAAGAGGCCGCACATTCCATACTGCGCCACCATCCGCTTTACGATGCCGGTGGCCTTAGCCAGGTCATCCCCCGCTCCCTGGGTGACGCCGCCCTCCCCGCCGGTCAGCTCCTCCGCGGCCCGTCCGCCAAGCAGGCAGCGCACCTCGGCCAGCAGGTCGTCCTTTGTCCTCAAATGCTTATCCTCGCCGGGCAGGTTGATCACGTACCCCAGCGCCGACTCCCCTCTGGGCACGCAGGTGACCTTTTCGAAGGGCCGGACCGCCTTGTCCCTGGCCACAGGGTTTCCCTCGCCGTCCACCACGCGCAGAAGGGCGTGCCCGATCTCATGAAACGCCACGATCTTCTTATCCTGCGCCCCAGGGGTTTTCCGGGACGGAAGACCCACAATCATATTCTCCAGCGCTTCCAGCAGGTCCTCCAGCGTCACGGTGTACAGGCAGTTGTCCGCCGGAACCGGGCCGGGACGCCAGCCTCTGCCAGCCGCCAGAATTCCCGCCTCATTGACCAGGTTGGCCAGCTCCGCCGGGCTGGCGCCGTAGCTTCTCGCCGCCGTTTCCCGGATCACCGCTTCAGCGGTTTCGGACCACCGGGCGTCCAGCTCCTTCTCTTTTTGGTTGAGCGACGCGGCCAGGGCCGGGCGCAGCTGCTTTTTGGCATACAGCCGCAAAATATCCTCCCGGCCCTTGCGGTCCGGCAGCCCCACGGGGATGCGCCGGTCAAACCGGCCGGGGCGCAGCAGCGCCGGGTCCAGAATCTCAGGGCGGTTGGTGGCTCCCAACACAAACAGATTCTGGTTCCCCGAAAAGCCATCCATGCAGGCCAGAAGCGCAATCAGCACTTCGTCCGCCCCGCCCCTGGCCCCTCTCGCCTTCGCCACCGCATCCAGCTCGTCGATAAAGATCACCACCGAGGCGGCTTCCGCCTTCTGCGCCTGCAAAAACAAATCCCGCACCCGGTCTGCGCCGGTGCTGAGTCCCCCGGCCAGAAGATCCGTGGCTGCCAGAGCGATAAAGGCCGTACGGCCCTTGCTGCAGCCCGGGTCCATTTCCCGGACACGCCGGGCCGTCTCCCCGGCCACGGCCCGGGCCAAAAGGGTCTTGCCCGTTCCGGGCGGGCCTACCAGCAACGCGCCCTTGGGAAGCCGCGCCCCGGCCAAGCGGTAGGTGTCGCTGTGGGCCAGCATATCCACTACCTCGCCCAGCTTTTCAACCGCGGTCTCCTGGCCCTTCACATCCGCAAAGGTCTCCGTTATGTCCTGCTCCACCTTAAATAACTTGCGGGTGCGGCCCAGACGTTCCTCGTTGGCCTCCAAAATGGCCTCATAGTTGTCGACCAGCTCCTTGCCGTAGGTCTCGGTCACGGTCCGCCAGACCTGCGCCCAGCCCGGGGCTTCCCCCTGCTGCCGGAAGAAACGGTATTCCGTTGCCAGACGGACGGCCAGCGTCTCATTTCCCCGGAAATACGCGAACTGATCCGCATACTCCTGACCGGTGACGCGCCGGTAAAAATGCTCCGCCTGGCGCAGGGCTTCCCCCTCCAGGCGTCCGCCGGGCAGAAGCTCCGGCTCCCGCCTGCCGATCCGGAATTCCAGATCCCGCACCAGATCGGGCACGGAGGGACTTTCCAGCTCCAGCACCGTCACCCGGCTGTAAAGTCCGGGATTGTCGTTTAAGAAACGACGCGTTTCCTTCTCATATCCGGCCATCAGGATGGTGGGCAGCTGGTTCTCCCGGTAGGTCTCGTACTGCTCCACCTCCTGCCCGCTCTTCTCGTCGGTGACAATCTTCGGAAGCCGGCACTCCCCTTTGAGCACCGGAAGCAGCGCCTCCAGGGCCTCGCGGCCGAAATCCTGGCCCGAGGTGTTAAACAGCGTGTACACGTCGTCCAGGAACAGGACGGTTTTCCGCTCAATGGCCTGGATGATCACCTTCAGCGTTTTGGGCCTGGTGTGCCCGATATATCGGCCCACCAGATCCCTGGCGCTGATGGCGGTGCACATGTCGTCCGGGTCCGTGTCTGACCGGGGGATCACATGAAATTCCACCAGCGTGTCCACCAGCCGCTTTGCCAGCGTGCTTTTGCCCACGCCCGGACCGCCGAGAATCACGATTCCAGCCAGACGGCCCGCTTTTTGTTCCCAACCCGAAGGCGGGCACTCCCCCATGTATCCCCGCTCCACCACCAGGCGGTGCACGGTGTCCACAATGGATGAGGCCTCCATCAGACCTTCCTCCGGCGGGAACAGGCGGCGGGATACCTCCTGGCGTGGGATAAAGCCGGGGAGAGGAACAGGGGCGACGGCAGCTGGCGGCGCAGGGACGGCTGGCGGTGGGGCGACGGCGGGCGGTGGAACGGGAGCGACGGCCAGTGGGACGGGAGCGGCGGCCGGTGGCGCAGGGGTGGCTGGCGGTGGGGCGGCGGCCGGTGGCGCAGGGGTGGCTGGCGGTGAGGCGGAGGTGGCCGGTGGGACGGGAGAGGCGGCCGGCGGGGCGGCTATGGCTGTCTCGCACGTTTCTGTCTCCTTTTGCTCCGGATAATTTGTCTCATTTTCCCACGCGCTGACCGCCACGCCGATCACAGCCGGGTAGGAAAAAATTCTCCTGGCCTGCTCCACCGCCTGAGGATCGGAGGCGTCTCCAAAGCCCTTTAGCCAGAGCCGGGGGCTGCGGATATCCTCAAAACCCCTGGACGGCCTGCCTTCCACTCCTTTGAATTCCCCCTTCTCAATTCCGCCAAGGTAAACCTTGCCATCCTGCCACCGGTAGATCAGCACATAGGGCCGTCTTTCGTCGGTATCGGGAAGCAGCCTGCGCATATTGGTAAAGCTGCAATCCTTCTGTACCTCCAGGCAGAAGTCCACGAAGGACCGCTCCCCAATTTTAAGCGGCAGGCCGGTGTAAAGATGGTTTTGCACCTCCGGCAGCCGGAACAGATAGGTGTAATTGCCCGTGTCGTCCGCAGGCAGCGGCTTAAACGTATGGGGGGCGGGAAGCCCATCCTTGTTGTCCGCCCCGCTGCAGAACGTCAGGGCGACGCAGCTGTTGGAACCGCGGTAACCTTCCGTTTTCCAGCGGTTTCCATTATACTGGATACAGCAATACCGGCCATTTTCAACCTTAAAATAGACCACGTAATGTTTGTACGAGCGCATGTCCTCCATATCCCGCAGCAGCGCTAATCCCCTGTTCAGCCATATTCCGCATCGGCAGTCAAAATTAACCTGCTCGTAGCTGGTCATAAAAACGTTATCGTAGTCGACCTTTGGGATATTTTCCGACAGCTTCCAGTCCGACATCTGATAGCAGTATTCCTTGTAGTTCAGAATTTCACCCTGGAACGCATTTTCTTCTTCCACAGGATTCCGGACATCCGGAATTGTTTTTTCCTCCGCCCCATTTTGTTCCTTTGTTGTCCCTTCCTTCCGGATCCACAGTTCCTGATAACCTCTCAGGTGATAATCCTGATAGCCGCGCAGCCAATGACAGGAATGGTAAATGCTTCTGTCGCGGCCCACAAACGGCTTCTGATCGATTTTCCGAAAATCCAGAAGCTCGTCCCGTTCTCTTTTTTTCTTCTGAATGCTGCCTTTTGCAAGTTCGTTTTCCCGATCCCGCCGGCCCTCCACCTCCTGTAAAGGTCCACGTTTCTGATCACACTGGCTCTTTCCCACTGCCATGGGCATATCTTCATATGATTCGTTTTTGCAATCCTCTTCCTCAGGCTTGGTCTTAGCCTTTCTGTACCGCCGGTTCTCTCCCTTTACCAGAAAATACTCGTTCGTCAAAGAATCTTCCTCGTACACGGCCATAAAATAGCCTTCCTGAATCTCCGTCCAGAGTTCCTCCTCCGCCGGTTCCTCTGCGAATTCCTTTACCACTCTGGTATATATCTTCCCTCGCAGCTTCTGCGCGATTGGCTCGCCGACCGTTCCCATATAAAATCCCAGCGGTTTTCCCGCCGTATCCCATGGGCACAGCTGAATCCTCCGCCTGCATTTCAGCGTAACGCCCCCGTCTCCAAATCCCGCCTTGCTGAGATAGCAGTCGTAACCGGACAGCGTGTAGATCATCAGGTTTGTGTTTACCGGCGCGTAACAATTAACAAAATCCGATTCCCGCTCCTGACAATTATCCCAGGCCAGAGGAATAAACATACAGGTCTGTCCCTCAGCGTAAGGATAATACGGCCCCGTTTTGAGGCAGTCCCACTTCTCCACCTGATAAACATCCGGTATTTCCGCTCTTACCAGCCTCATTTCACTGAGCCAGCCTTTTTTCGCGGAGGCATTTATATCGTTACCCCAGCCATATCTCCGGATCAGAAGGCGATCGCGCTCCCCTCTGCAAAGATAGCGCTGAAGCTCATACAGGGTCCAGCGCACCGAGGCCTCCGGGCGGTCCAGTATCCCCTGGGCCGATTGCGCCTCCCCATCAACGGAAATCAGAAATTTCACACCGCTCTTGGTATGCGCTTTCCCCGCCGGGAACGGGAAGCGCAACTCAAGATAGCGCCGGATTGATTCTGCACGATTCCCATCCTCCCTGCCTGTGGATCCCTCCGCCCAGCTATATAGCTCAAACTCTGCGCAGATGGACAATTCCTGCTGCACATTCGTATTGATTTCTAAATTTTTCCAAATCCAAGCTTTCACCTTTACCGCCTGCATCTGCGCCAGCGCCCTGCACAGCCGTTCCAGGCTCTCAATCTCACAGCTTCCTTTGCTCTCCCACCGGGATACCTGGCTCTGGGGCACTCCCATGCGCTCCGCCAGGTCATTCTGGGTCAGTCCACGGGCCATTCTCAGTTTCTTGATCTGCTCAGCCAGCTCCTGATCCTTACCCAGATAACCCAAAAGCTGATCGTACAACCGCTGAAATTCCGCTTCATCATATGTTTTTGACTCCGTATCCATCGTTCCTCCTTGATCTAATCCGGTATATGCGATATATTGAATATAAATAAGGTATATTTTTATCATATACTTGTTTTCAATTTTTCAATATTTCATTCCTCCGGTTTTATGTCAAACGATGCCCCACATATTGGTTCTCCCACCCCCCACTATACAAAAAAAGCGGATTTTGCCAGGGGATTCCATCTATTTTTAGGAATCCCGCGGCATTTACCCGCTTTCAACTAAAACTTGTAATTGTATTTCCACACTCACCGGTTCTCATACCCCGCCGGATACTCAATTCTCTGATTGGAATATTCGAAGGGCCACACCGTCTTGTATTCGCCGTCCTGAATCTGGGCGATGGCTACGGAAGCGTAGATGTTATTATGATAATGCCGGACCCCGTCAAATTCATGATCCTCGAACTTGATCCGGTCGTAGGGCAGAATGATCTCCGGGCCGTCAGGAAAAGATTCCCGGATATCAATCTTTGTAAGCACATCCTTCACCGTCTCCCCATCGTCGGTTCCAGCCTGCTCAAAGGCGGTCTTGAAGGTCCAGACAGCCGTATAGGATTCTGCCGAATGGCCGTTCATATCCACACCGAAGATTTCCTTAAAACGCCTGTTGATCTCCTGCCCTTTGGTCATATCCGGATTCCACTCCACCACAGAAGTGACTCCCTCCGACATTCCCCTGGTCGCCGGGATAAAGCTGGGATCCGCAAAACCGTTGGCCTTGGCGATGAGGATCGGTGGACGGTAATTCTGTTCATACATGGTCCGCATCAGCAGGCTGGCGTCGGAGACATAGCTCTCCGCCAGGACCGCGTCGGCCCCGGCCGCCTTCAGCTCCAGGATCTCATCCGTCAGGTCCGCTGCCCCCTGGCCGTACTGGATCTCTTTTACGATCTCCATTCCGTACTGAGGCGCATAGATCCTCGCACAGCGGATGGCCTCCTGACCGATCATGCTGTTGTCCGCAAACACGGCGATGGTCTTTACTTCCTTCCCGGTCTGCTCCGCCTGCTCCTTCATGTACATGAACATATTTTCCAGATAAAGGGAATTCATGGGACAGAGACGGAAAAAATACTCATTGTGGTGGGTGGAAATGCTGTCCACCGTGGAGATTGCCGTGATCATGGGAATATGGTACTCCTCACACACCTCGGCGACAATCTCCGTCAGTGTGCTCTGATGGCAGCCCACAATCGCATGCACCTGCTCCTCGGTGATCAGGCGTTTTGCCACGGCCCGGGCCACCTCCTCATCCCCCTGGGTATCTCCCCGGATGATCTCGATGGGACGTCCGTCCACCCCTCCTGCCGCATTGATATCCTCCGCCGCAAAATCAATTCCCCGCAGAATATTGGTGCCGATGGCGGCGTTGTTGCCGCTCAAAGCGTAAATCGCGCCGATCCGGATCGGTTGGCCCGTCAGAGCCGTTCGCCCGGAAGGCTTCGCCGCGGCGCCTTTTACACCTGCCTCCTGCCCCGCCTGTCCTGCTGCTGCGCCTGCGCCCGCCGTCAGTCCCGCCTCGCCGCCCGCGCCTGCCGCCTGTCCCGCCTCGCCGCCCACGCCTGCCGCACGTTCCCCGGCTGTCCCGGCCCCGCCCGCCGGTCCCGCACAGCCCGTCAGCAAAAAAGCGGCCAGAGCGACGGCAGCGATTGCCAACGTCTGTTTCTTTAAAATTATGGGATGCTTCATGTTTATCCCCCTGTCGCCTGAACTCAATATACCCCTATCATACCAGAAATGCCTATCGGAAATCCAGTATTTTCCCGTATCCGCAAACTCCGCAACTGTCGGAAATCAGCCTGCCGCGTTGCGCAGCAGGCTGTTATGTTCCTGGCAGTTTTATTTCCTTGATCCGTTATAACAGTTGCCGTTCACACCTGCTCTTTACTGCAGCGGAGCCGGGTAAGCGATCTTTGTCTCGGTGAAGCTGAAGGGCCATACGGTCTTCCACTCGCCGTCCTGAATCTGGGCGATTGCCACGGAGGCAGAAGTGTTGTCTCTGTAGTGCGTCTCGCCGGCCAGATCATAGTTCTCAAACTTGATGCGGTCGTAGGGCAGGATGATCTTGCGTCCGCCCGGGAACTCGCCCTGAATGTCCAGCTCAGCCAGCGCGTTCTTCACAGCCTCGCCGTCGGTGCTGCCAGCGGCCTCGATGGCGGTCTTGAACAGCCATACGACGGTGTAGGACTCTGCGGAGTGGCCGTTCATGTCCACGCCGAACTGTGCCTTGAACTCTTCGTTGATCTCAACGCCGTTTACCAGGTCCGGGTTAAACTCTACTACAGAAGCGACGCCGTTGGAAATCGCGCCTAAGTTGGTGATAAAGGAAGGATCGGTAAATCCGTTCGCCTTTGCAACGATCATTTTGGGGCTGTAGTTCTGCTCTTTTAAGGTCTGGATGAACAGGGTTGCGTCGCCGATGTAGGAATCGCACAGGATCGCATCCGGGTCAGCCTGCTTCAGAGCCAGCACCTGGGCGCTTAAATCGGTCGCATTGCTGGTGTAGTCAACCGTTGCAACCAGCTCGATGCCGTACTGGTCCTTGAACAGCTCCACGCAGCGGATCAGCTCCTGTCCGATGGCCGCTCTGTCGGTGAAGATCGCAACGGTCTTGATCTCCTCGCCGGTCTGCTCTGCGGAATCCTTTAAATACATCAGCATGTTCTCAACGTATACGGAGTTCAGCGGGCACAGGCGGAAGAAATAGTCCATATCCTTGTGTTCCTCATTGGACAGTCTGTCCAGGGTGGAGATGGCAGTGATCATCGGAACGCCGTACTGCTGGCATACCTGAGCCACGACCTCGGTCACAACGGACATATGGCAGCCCATCATCACATCGACCTTTTCCTGGGTGATCAGACGCTCGGCCTCGGATCTTCCGGTAGCGGCATCTCCCGCATGGTCGCCGCGGACAACCTCCAACGGCCGGCCGTTAACACCGCCTGCCGCATTGATCTCAGCTACTGCAAAATCAATGCCGCGCAGAATATTGGTACCGATGGCAGCGGAACCGCCGGACATTGCATAGATCGTACCGATTTTGATGGGTTCGCCGGTCAGCTCTGCGCCGGCCTCTGCCGCTGTTGTGCCGGCATCCGCCGCTGCTTCCGCCGCCTTCGTCACGGCTTCCGTCACCGCATCGGCCGCCGCAGGAGCCGCGGAAGACGATGAGCCGGAACCGCCTGCGCATCCTGCCAGCATGGAAATCGCCAGCGCCGCTACGCACAACACAGAAGTAATTTTTTTCAATTTCATGTTTTTCCTCCTTTTTTACCGTTCCGGTATTCCCGGAACTGCTCTATTTCACACCAGACTGCCAGCGGTGTAAAAATCCTTCAATGGTCTGTTTCTAAATGCCAAGATAGGCTTTCTTGACGTGTTCATTGGCCTGTAACTCAGCGGAAGTCCCTTCCAGGGCGATGCGGCCGTTCTCGATCACATAGCCCCTGTCCGCAGCGGCCAGGGCCTTGGTGATATCCTGCTCTACAAGCAGCACCGAGATACCGTCGTTTTTCGCCAGAGTGGAGGCCACATTCAGAATGTCGTCCACGATATTGGGCGCCAGGCCAAGGGACGGCTCATCCAGGATCAAAAGCTTTGGCTCGCCGATCAGCGCCCGGGCCACGGCCACCATCTGCTGCTCGCCGCCGGACAAGGTGCCCGCGGCCTGTTTGGCCCGTTCCTCCAGCTTTGGGAACCACCCGTAAGCCTTTTTCAGATTTTCCTGGAAATGGGCTTTGGTCCCCTTGTTGAACGCGCCCATCTGTAAATTTTCCAGAACGGTCATGTCCGTGAAGAGCTGCCGTCCCTCCGGCACCTGCACGATGCCGCTGTTTAAGATCACCCGGGAATTCTTTTTCGCCATGTCCTCCCCATTAAATACCACCGATCCGGAAGAGGGTTTGAGCATTCCCGTGACCGCCCGCACCATGGTCGTTTTGCCAGCGCCGTTGGAGCCCAGGATGGCGACGATCTCACCCTCCGCCAGTGTAAATCCGATGTCCCACAGGATATTGACGGAGCCGTACCCTGCATTCAAGCCTTCGACTTTAAGCATGTGCATCCTCCTTCTTCATCCCCAGATATACCTCCATAACATATGGGTCGTTCATCACCTGCTCCGGCGTGCCTTCCGCGATCTTTTCGCCGTGGTGGAGCACGATGACCTCCTCGCACAGGCTGACCACCGCCTGCATAATATGTTCGATCAAAAAGATCGTCACGCCGGACTCGTTGATCTTGCGGATCAGCCGGATGGCCTCCTCTGTCTCAGCCGGGTTGAGACCCGCCATATTCTCGTCCAGAAACAGCATTTCCGGTTTTGTGGCCAGGGCTCTGGCCATCTCCAGACGTTTCTGGTCGGGCGTTCCCATGTCCTTGGAGAGCACATGGCGCTTCTCAAAGAGGCCGGTAAACTGCAGCACCTCCATGGCCCGCTCTCTGGCCTCCCTCACGCTTTTGGCTCCGGCATGACCGAAATAGGAGGAGGCGACCACATTGTCCAGCACGCTTAAATTTTTCAGCGGCTTCATAATCTGGAAAGTCCGGGCGATCTTCATATTGGTGTACTCAAAGGCTTTCTTATCGGTAATATCTTCCCCTTTATAGAAGATCCGGCCCTCTGTGGGAGGGTAATACCCGCAGATCATATTAAAGGTGGTGGACTTTCCCGCGCCGTTTGGCCCGATCATGCCCGTGATACCCCCTTCCCGGATGGAAAAGGAAACGTCCTTCACGGCAGTCAGCCCCTTAAAACGTTTGGTAATATTCTGTACTTCAATGATTGGAGATTCCGCCATCTCTACGCCTCCTTCCTCTCATACTCCATCAGCTCTACCTCCTCCAAAATATCCAGGGAAGGCTTCCTAAGGATCTTTTCATCGATAAACTGTTTGGTCCTGCTGTGCATAAACCAGCCCAGGACGCCGGATGGCCGGAACCGGATGACCGCCAGCAGCACCACCGCGTACATCAACATGTTGATGCCCGGAAGCACGGCGCTGAAATTGGCTCTCAGGTACTCGGACAGCGGAATCATGATCAGTCCGCCCACAATGGGCCCCTCCACAAAGGCAGCGCCGCCTACGACCGCCGGCAGCACCGACTCGGTGGACTTGGCCTGGATCATCAGATCCGGGTCGATATAGCGGATATAGCTGGCATAGAAGAAGCCCACCAGGCCCGCCACCATAGCTGAGATCACCACCGCCATAATCTTATACTTGGTGGGATTAATACCGATAGCTGCCGCCGCATCCTCGTCCTCACGGATGGTCTTTAAGGCAAATCCCATTTTGGACCGGTCGATCTTTTTCATGATCAGATAGATTCCCACCATCATGGCCAGCCCCACATAGTAGTAAGGCACCTTGCTGGCAAACCGGAAATTCAGCCAGGAATCCTGACCGAAGGGCAGGCCAACGCCGCTGGCCCTTCCGAAGAACTCCGAGTTGATAATCACCTGGCGGATGGATTCTCCAAACGCAATGGAAACCAGGGTGAAATACGGTCCCCGCAGAATAAAGCAGGGGTAAAACACAATACCTGCAACCAGACCCACCACAACCATGCCGAAGATCGCGGCCAGCCAGGGATTCGCCCCGGTCTTTACCACCAGCAGGCAGCAGGCATAGGCTCCAAGGCCCATATAGGCCGCATGGCCCAGGGAGTTCTGCCCCGTCATTCCGCCCAGCAGGTTCCATGCCATGGACAGTGTGGACATATAGAAGGTCAGAACAAAAATGTTTAACATGTACGGCGACTTCACCATCGTGGGAATCAGGATGAACGTCAGAAGAACCAGGCCGACCAGGATGGCAAGATTCCGATGGTAAACGCGTACCGCTTTCTTACGATCCATATTATTTCCTCCTCGCTATCACGGTCTGGCGTACAACCAGGATCACGATAAATGTCATAAATACGATCAGGTCGCTGTAGGACGGGCTGATAAACAGCGCGCTCATGGTCTCCAGCAGCCCTAAAAAGATACCGGCTAAAAATGCTCCCGGAATGGACCCCAGTCCTCCTACGACTACCACGATCAGTGCCCGGAATCCGAAGCTGGCGCCCGCCGTCGGGAAAATGGTGTAAAACTGCGTCAGCAGCGCTCCCGCAGTACCCGCCAGCGCAACGCCCAGGCCGTAGGTCAGAAGGTAGATCTTCTTCACGTCGATTCCCACCACCTCAGCGCCCACCGGGTTCTGGGATACGGCGCGGATCTGCTTTCCCACGGTGGTATATTTCAGGAATGCAAACAGCGCAATGGTAACCACGATCAGCACCCCGAAGCTGATCATCCTCGGCAGGGAGATTGTCACCGGCCCCATCGGGATGTAGGTCTGGGAATAAGCGGTGCGGATCGAGCGGTACTCCGATCCGAAGATGACCAGCGCACCGTTGGATAGCAGCAATCCCAGTCCCACTGTCAGAAATAACAGGTTCGTAAAACTCTTTGTTCCAAGGGACGGTGTGATCAGCGTGTGCTGAATCCCGGCTCCCAGAACGAACATCACGGCCGCCACCATCGGAACCGCCAGATACGGATCAATCCCGAAAAAGGTGTAAAGTATGAATGTCAGGTACATTCCCACCATCAGCATCTCTCCATGGCAGAAGTTAACAATTTTCATCACGCCAAAAATAATGTTCTGCCCCATGCCCATCAGAGAGTAAAAGCCTCCCATCAGAAGTCCATTGACACACGCCTGCAAAAACATGTTCATGAACGTATTCCTCCTCTCCTGTGTCGTTTCATTGATCTAACACTAACTACCATGGCCATAGTTTAGCACAAAAAAAATAGCACTAACTTGCAAGATCCTGCACATTTCTTTTCCGGCCTCCAGGCCGGCGAAAAATATGTAGCATTATTTTGCTATGAGTTTGTGCTATTTTACTTCGCTTATTTTAGAGTTCTAATGGTCCTCGCCCACGCCGTCCCGGAACTCCGTGGGCGTGATTCCCACCCACTTTTTGAAAATACGGCTGAAATAATTGGGGTTGGCGTAGCCGGAATCCACGCAGACCTGCTTGATGCTCAGCTCCCGCTCCGAGAGCAGCCGCTTGGCCGTCTCAATCCGGATTCCGGTCAGATACTCCGTAAAGTTCATCCCCGCCTCTTCCTTAAACAGCTTGCTGAAATAATAGGGGCTGATCCCTACGGCTCTGGCCACCTCCTCCAGTGAAATATCTTTGCGGAAATTCTGCCGGATATAGTCCTGGGCCCTGGTGATAATGCCGTCCGGCTCCTGGTTTTTAATGACCACGGCCTGGGCCAGCTCCACCATGGCGGCCACGAACTTCTGGCGCGTCGTCTCCTCGTCCCCGGCCGCAAGCAGGGCGCTCAAAAGCTCCTGATCCCGGACCGGCGCGCCCCCCTGGTCCTGCACCATCCGCCTGGCTAAAAGCAGCATCTCCATGAGCTGTAGTTTTTCTTCCTCCAGGGCGCTGGCCTGATTTTTAAACACCCAGCCGGCAAAGACCGTGGCCTCCTGGCGGGCTTCGTGCTCCATACCCATGGAAACCGCCTTTAATACCATCTGCTCCATCAGCTGTTTCTGTTTTTCCCGGTTATCCTTCACCACCAGGTCGTCGATATGGTTCACGTTCCGCATTCCGTGGCGCAGCGCGTTGAGAGCTTCCTGGTAGGAATCAAACATGTCCTCCCAGGGCCGGACCGTTCCGATCCCGGCTTTAAAGTCAATCCCAACCGCATGCTTTAACGAGGTGACCAGACTTCTGGCCTTTTCGATCAGCTGAAGCCGGGCTGCGTACTCCAGATTCGGCTCCACCGCAGGGATCACGCAGATCATCTTGTTTCCCATGATTCCGCTGACAAAGGCCCGGAAATACACCTTCACCAGCTCCGACATTTTCCCGTAATATTTATGTGCCAGGACGCCGGACCCCACCGGGTTGCCCATGGCCGCGCCCTCCCTGGCGTTGCCCCACTCCAGAGCCATGATGATGCCGTAGTCCTCCTCCAGGTTTAACAGGCTCCGGTACTGCTCCCCGCTGTCCTCATATTCATTCTGAATGATCAGGCTGATGACGAACCCATTTTCAATAATAGGGATCACCGCCTCCATCTTTTCCTTCACCAGGAGATCGTCCCTGCGTTTCTGCCGCTCCTGGTCAATGGTGTGCATCATGCCGGTCAGGCGCTCCACGATCACTTTTTTATTGATGGGCTTCATCAGGTAATCCACGGCCCCCAGGCGCAGCGCCTCCTTGGCATAATCAAAATTATCATAAGCCGTCAGGATCAGGGTCTTGACCCTTGGGTTCTGGGCGCGGATTTCCTCCATGGCCTTCAGTCCGTTGATGCCCGGCATCTGGATGTCCAGAAGGGCCATGTCCGGCTGAAAGCTCTCCGCAACCTCAATGGCCTGCCGCCCGTTCTTGGCAATGGCGACCTGGCACTCGCTGCCGAAGTTCTTTTCTATGATGTACTGAAGGGAGTCTGTTACAATCCCCTCGTCATCTGCTATCAGAATCTTGTACATTGCCTGCTCCTTTGTCTGTTACAGCATGTCTGCGGCTTCCGCCACGGCCCCGGCATCTCCCCGGAGAACCGGCACCCGTATGGTCATGGAGGCGCCTTTTCCCTCTCCGCCGCTCTCCACCGCCATCACATCCACCCGGTCAAAATACAGCCGCAGCCGTTCCCGGACGTTGGCGAGCCCCACGCCGTTGCCTGAATCGTGCTTATCCTCCTGAGGCGGGATATTACCGGTATTTAAATTCTCCAACGTCTCTTTCGATATGCCCATGCCGTTATCCCGGATGCAGATCACGGCCTCCCCGTTCTCCTGGCCTACGGAAAACCAGATCCGTTTTTCCCACTCCACGCCGCCCAGCCCGTGGCGCAGGGCGTTTTCAATTACCGGCTGCAGCACCATACCGGGAAACCGGATGTCCAGAAGCCGGGTGTCGATTGACTTTTCCAGATGGATCTCATTGGAATACCGCACATTCATGATGTACATATAGCTGTCGATCAGCTCGATCTCCTCCCCCAGGGTGGAAACCTCCCCGTTGCTCTTTAAGCGGTACCGGAAGAAAGAAGCCATGTTCTCGATAAACGCGTAGGTGCGTTCCGCGTCCTCCATCATGGCCAGCTGCTGCCCCGCATTTAAGGTGTTGAACAGAAAATGGGGATTGATCTGCGCCTGGTAGTATTTGAGCTGCGCGTCCTTGAGCAGGTTTTCCATAGCCAGCTCCCGCTCCTTCATCCGAATCTCCATCTCCATGCTCTCACGGATCCGCCGGATATAGTCGTTGATGCTGGCGATCATCTGGTTAAATGCCACCGTCACGGTGCCCACCTCATCTCCGCTCTCCGGCTCCTCCAGGGAGATGCCGAAATTCCCGCGCCCCACCTCCTTTGCCTTTCCCGCCAGCTTTTCCAGGGGCCGGGTAAAGGTCCCGATCATACGGTACAGCAGCGCCATCAGGCAGCAGGTGACGCCTATCAGCACCGCGATCATAAACACTTCCAGATACCGCAGATACCGGTACAGCACGTCGTAATTCTCCGAATTGGCCTTGAATCTCAAGTCGTCCAGCCCGCGTATGTATGCCTGAAGATACGTGTACAGCTTCTGAATCTCCTCATAGCTTGCCTTGTAGGAGGTCACGTCATGCCGCTTTTTTGCTTGTATGGCCTCGTCGGTCAGCTCCAGCCAGGAAAGGGCAAGGCTGCGGATATTGCGCTCCATGCGCCGGGCCGGATGGTCGGTGATGGTATCGTCAATCTCCTCTACCATCGCCTCAAACACGTTCCGGTTGCGTTCAAACGCCTCCAGAGCCTCCTGGCTCTGAATATTCAGATACTGATACACATTGCTCTCCAGCTCCGTCAAAAGCCCCTCCAGCTCTCCCAGGCGGATATTCGTGGCGTACACCTGATCCATATTTTTTACAATGGTATCGATACGGCCAAACAGAAGAAGATTAATTCCAAGGGAAACCGCCATGGTGATAATGACCGGAAGGATCAGCTTGGTGCGCAGAGACTGGTTCGAAAAATACTTACTTTTCCAAAACCGGTGTTTCTCCATCCCGAACCTCCCTTCTGTACTCCGCAGCCAGGGACCGGTCCACCAGCATCGTGTCCACCTCCGTATAGTAGCTGACCATATGGTACTTCAGATAGGTCATGAGGGCCTCCACGCTCATGCGCCCCATAGCTTCCGCGTCGATGGTGATCGTGGAATCGATATACCCCTCCTCGATGCCCTCCAGGATCGCATCCGTAACATAACTGCCGATCACCTTGATCCGGTCGGACAGCCCCCTGTCGTAGATCATCTGGCAGGTGGACTGGGTGATAACCTCGTCCAGGCAGATGATCATATCCGGCTGTTCCACCATTCCCTCCACAATGTCGTGGATCACGTCCTCCGCGTTGTTTAACCCCTTATCATCCCGTATAATCCTGAAATCAAAGCGGATCTGCTCCTGCTGCACCGTATTCTGAAGTCCCTGGCGGAACCAGTTCCGGCTGGTCTCGTTAAACCTTGCCCCCGGAAACAGCACGGTCACCAGCCGGGTATTCTCATCGGCCAATTTGAGCACCCGTTTCCCGAATTCCTGTCCCAGGAAATAGTCGTTGATCCCCACAAATCCCTGCCGCCTGGAGCCCTGGACATCCTTCTGCATGGTAATCACCGGAATCCCAAGGCTGCACGCCTTGTCGATCATCTCCTCGCTCACTTTCCCGTCCGTCGGGCGCAGAAGAATCCCATCCACCCCTTCATAGATGGCCACATTGATGGCATCCTCCATGGAGAACCGGTCCACCAGCCCCTCGTCGATCTGCTCTACATAGGCCCCGTACTCCCGGCCTTCCTCCACCGCGCCCTGATATACGTTCTTCCAGAAAGAATTATCCGTATCATCGGATATGATGGCGATATGATAGTCATAGGAGCTGTAGGCCGCCTCCACCGCCGATTGGTTTTCCAGCAGCAGAAAATAGCCGGCAAACATGGCGGCAACCGCCGCTCCCAGGAGAATGCCCGCTGCTGCATATAATTTTTTCGTAAGAACCGGTTTCTTTTTAGGATCTGTTTCCATGGTATACACTCCTGCGGATTATTCATACAGCCTCAGTCAGTCAACTATAAGTATAACATGAATCAGCTAAAATCCAAACGGTATCTGAGCGGCGATTTGAAAAGGCGGCCCCGTGACAGTTTTACACCGTCCCGGAACCGCCCAAAGCCTCGGCTCTCTATTCCTCTATACTTTATTCCGCCGTCTTTCCCATCAGACTGTCCATCACCCGCTCCACCGTGCTGATCTTTGTGGCCCGGCAGGCGTTGCTGCCGCAGAACAGCAGCGCGTTGTCGTTGTCTCCCCGGGCCGCGTTCACCAGGGCCTGGGTGATACAATAAGGAATCTTTGCAATATCGCACTTTTCCAGGCACCGGTAACAGTGCGGAATCGCAGGGCGTATCCCGTCTCCCACCGCGGTGAGGAAGCTGTTCTTGATCGCCCGCCCCGGCATGCCCACCGGGCTCTTGGTGATCACGATGTCCGCTTTCCCAGCGGCAATGTACGCCTGCTTGTAGACCTCCGGCGCGTCGCATTCCTCAGTGGTCACAAAGCGGGTCGCCACCTGAACGCCGTCCGCGCCCAGACCGATCTGGTGCATCACGTCCTCATGGGTGTAAATACCTCCGGCCACCACAACCGGAATATGACGCCCGTACTTGTCCCCATACTCCTTCACCACCTTGAGAATGGCCTTTATCTCCTGGTCGTAGGCCGCCTGATCGTAGCTGGACGGCACATCGTCCGTGTCGGCCCCGTACTGGGTCAGCTGATCCAGGGAGAAGCCCAGGTGGCCGCCTGCCAGCGGGCCTTCCACCACCACCAGGTCCGGCGCGGTGTGGCATTTCCGGTCCCACATCTTACAGATAACCATGGCGGACTTGGCGGTGGAGACGATGGGCGCCAGCTTGATCCGGCGCTTGGGAGTCTCTTCCATCTCCCGGTAGGCCTCCTCCACATACTCCGGCAGGGACACGGGAAGCCCTGCGCCGGAGATGATGATATCCGCTCCGGCCTTAACGGCCTCCTTCACCCAGCGGTCATAGTGCTTGGTGGCCACCATGATATTAAAACCGATGGCTCCCTCCGGGGCAATCTCCCGGGCCAGCTTCATTTCCTTATGAATGGCGCGGGCGTTGGCCTCCTCGGGGTTTTCAGCAAAATCCGGCTCCGTGAACCCGATCTGAGCGGCGGAGATAATCCCCATACCGCCAGCCTTGGCGACGGCCCCGGCCAGCCTGTGCAGGCTGATTCCGACGCCCATTCCTCCCTGGATAATCGGTTTCTCAACAACTAAATCGCCAATTACTAACGGTCTCAACTCTTCCATCACATTCTCCTAAATCGGTCGTACCGGTGGTTTGCCAGCTCCTCTCCGCTCATGGCCCCATAGGTCTTGAAGAAATCCTCCATGGCCACGTCCATAAGCTCCGCCAGCCGGAACAGGTTTTCCTTGCTGGCAGGCTGCTCTTCCGGAATGATCCGCTCAATCAACTTCAAGTTCTGTAAATCTTTGGCCGTCACCTTCATGACCTTGGCCGCGTCCGGCGCTTTCTTGCTGTCCTTATACAGGATGGAGGCGAACCCTTCCGGGGAAAGAATGGAGTAGATGGCGTTTTCCAGCATCCACACCTCATTCGCCACAGCCATGGCCAGCGCGCCGCCGCTACCGCCCTCGCCGATCACCATAGAGAGCACGGGCACCGTCAGGGAAGCCATTTCAAACAGGTTGCGGGCAATGGCTTCGCCCTGCCCCCGCTCCTCAGCCTCCAGACCGCAGAACGCGCCGGGGGTGTCCACGAAACAGACCACCGGACGGTTGAAGGTCTCCGCCTGCTTCATCAGCCGCAGGGCCTTGCGGTATCCGTCCGGGGACGGCATTCCGAAGTTGCGCTTGATGTTTTCCTTGGTGTTCTTGCCCTTCTGCTGGCCGATCACAGTCACCGGCATTCCGTGGAACATGGCGATACCACCCACGATGGCCCCGTCGTCCTTAAAATACCGGTCGCCGTGGAACTCGATGAACTCGTCGAAAATCGCATTGATATAGTCCGTCGCCACCGGGCGGTCTGATTTCCGGGACAAAAGCACCGTATCCCAGGCGGTTTTTCCACCGTCCTGGCCGGATTTTCCCTTTTTATCCACAGAAACGGCCTTCTCATCCTTCCCGGAATGTGCATGGGCCGCGGCCAGCGCAGGTCTTGCAGCCCTGGGAACCATGGCGTGCTTTTGGTGCATGAACAGAATCTGGCCGATCACCTTCTTCTGATCCCTGCGCTCCACAATTTTGTCCACAAAGCCGTGGTCCAGCAGGAACTCGGAGCGCTGGAAGCCCTCGGGCAGCTTCTGGCCGATGGTCTGCTCGATCACCCGGGGACCGGCAAAGCCGATCAGAGCCCCCGGCTCCGCCAGGATGATGTCGCCCAGCATGGCGAAGCTGGCCGTCACGCCGCCGGTGGTGGGATCGGTGAGCACGCTGATAAACAGCTGTCCGGCCTCGTGATGGCGCTTTAACGCCGCGGAGGTCTTAGCCATCTGCATCAGGGACACGATTCCCTCCTGCATCCGGGCGCCGCCGGAACAGGCGAAGAGAACCACCGGGAGCTGCTCCTTTGTGGCCCGCTCCACCGCGTCCGTGATCTTCTCGCCCACCACATGGCCCATGCTGCTCATGATGAACCGGGCGTCGCAGACGCCGATCACGGCCGGGCTGCCGTCCACCGTGCATTTTCCGGTGACCACGGCCTCATTTAGCCGGCTCTTCTCCCGGGCCGCCTGAAGCTTCTTCTCGTACCCCGGGAATTCCAGGGGATTGGAAACCGGCATATCCTGGTTCCACTCCTCAAAGGAGCCCTCGTCCGCGATCATCTCGATGCGGCGGTATGCGTGGACGCGGAAATACCCGCTGCATTTCGGACACACATAGTAATTGTTGACAACATCCTCCACATAGATCGGCTGTCCGCACTTGTTGCATTTGCGCCACAGGCCCTCCGGAATGTTAGGCTCTGCGCCCTCGTTCCCCTCCTGCGGTTTGTATTTTGCATCGATCCTGGTATATGTCTTTTTGAACATATTCCGCAGCATTGGCAATCCCCTTCCTTTCTATATCCCGGAGCGCGGCCGGAAATCCGTTTCCGCCATCCGCTCCCTAACGCACGTAATCCGGGAAATATTTCTCAATAAATCCAGTGTCCGTGTTTCCCTCCTGGAACGCCTCGTTTTCCAGTATCTCGTACTGGAAATTCACGTTGGTCTCGATGCCCTCGATGACCAGCTCGCCCAGGGCGCTTCTCATCTTGGCGATGGCGGAGGCCCGGTCCTTGTCGTAAACGATCAGCTTCATCAGCATGGAATCGTAGTTGGCGGGCACCTTGTAATCGCTGTAGATGTGAGAATCCACCCGAACGCCGTTTCCGCCCGGCGCGTGGACGTTGGTGATCAGGCCCGGGCAGGGCATGAAGTTTTTCGACGGGTTCTCGGCGTTGATCCGGCACTCGATGGCGTGGCCCTTGATGACCACATCCTCCTGGCGCACGCTGAGTTTTTCCCCCGCGGCGACGCGGATCTGCTCTTTGATCAGGTCCATTCCGGTCACCATCTCGGTCACCGGGTGCTCTACCTGGATTCGGGTGTTCATTTCCATAAAATAGAAATCTTTGTTTTTGTCCAGCAAAAACTCGATGGTTCCCGCGTTCTCGTAGCCCACGGCCTTGGCCGCCCGGACCGCCGTATCGCCCATGCGCTGCCGCAGGTCCTGGGTGATGACGTCGCAGGGAGCCTCCTCCAGCACCTTCTGGTGGCGGCGCTGGATGGAACAGTCCCGCTCGCCCAGATGAACCACGTTGCCATGCTTATCCGCCATGATCTGGAACTCGATGTGGCGGGGCTTCTCGATGTATTTCTCAATATACATGGTGTCGTCGGAAAATCCCTTCACGGACTCCATCTGGGCCGCGTTGAAGTTCTCCGTGAAATCCGCCTCGCCCCGGGAGATGCGCATGCCCTTGCCGCCGCCGCCGGAGGACGCCTTGATCATCACCGGGAAACCGATGGATTTGGCCATCTCCAGGGCCTCCGCGGCCTGGTGAACCGGCTCCTTGCTGCCGGGCACCACGGGCACGCCCGCATCCATCATGGTGCGGCGGGCCTCGGACTTGTTCCCCATCCGGTTAATGATCTCTGCGGACGGCCCGATGAAGGCGATGTTGCACTCCGCGCAGAGCTTGGCGAACTTGGCGTTTTCCGACAGAAAGCCAAAGCCCGGATGGATGGCGTCGGCCTTTAAGGCCACGGTGGCCGCCAGAATCCGTTCCATGTTCAGATAGCTCTGACCCGACGGAGCGGGGCCGATACAGATGGCCTCGTCGGCCAGCAGGGTGTGCAGGCAGTCCCGGTCCGCCTCCGAGTAAACGGCCACGGTCTGGATGCCCATCTCACGGCAGGCACGGATGATGCGGACCGCGATTTCTCCTCTATTTGCAATCAAAATCTTCTTAAACATCGGCTTTCTACCTCATTTTCCTTATCCAATCAGCCAATCATGAAGGTCAGCTCCGCGCTGGCCGCAAGCTTGCCGTCCACGGTCGCGGTGGCTTTTCCGATGCCAACCGGGCCCTTCTGCTTGATGATCTCGCACTCCAGGCGCAGCTTGTCGCCGGGGCGCACCATCTGCTTGAACTTGCAGTTGTTGATGCCGCCGAAGTAGCCGGTCTTGCCCTTGTAGCCCTCCACGCTGAGCATAGCCACGGAGCCCACCTGGGCCAGGGCCTCGATGATCAACACGCCCGGCATCACCGGGTTGTGGGGGAAATGCCCCTGGAACTGCGGCTCATTAAAGGTGACGCATTTGTAGCCGACGGCGCGCACGCCCGGCTCCAGCTCCTCGATGCAGTCCACCAGCAGAAACGGATGTCTGTGGGGCAGAATTTCCTCGATCTCTTTGATTCCCATTAACATGTGTTTTCTCCTCTCCCCGCGGGAAAATCCCCGCGACCTCCACTAGCGGATGCGGAACAGCGGCTGTCCGTACTCCACCACTTCCTCGTTCTTTACCAGCACGGCCTCAACCACGCCGTCAAACTCGCTCTCGATCTCGTTCATCAGCTTCATGGCCTCGATGATTCCAAGCACCTGGCCCTTTTTCACCGTGTCGCCTTCCTTGACAAACACCTCGGCGTCCGGGGAGGAGGCGGTGTAGAAGGTTCCAACCAGGGGGCTGGTCACCACCTTGTCGGAGCTGATTCCCGCCTCTGCGGAGGACTCGGCAGCGCCGTTCTGGACAGCGGCCGCCGGAGCCGCCTGGGCCGCCATGGCGGCGCCCATCATCTGGGCGCTCACAGCCGCCGAGGCCGCATCCATGGCGGGCGCGCCCACGGTAACGATCTGGGGCATCTCCTTCTCACGCTTTAAGGAGATTTTTACGTTTCCCTCTTCCAGTTCAAAGCTGGTCAGGTTGTAATCGGATACAGCCTTCACCAGTGTCATAATCTCATCTATATTCATGGTTTGACCTCTTTCTTTCCCTTTACGCGAGACAGCGGATTATTCACAGAAGCGTTTTACCAGCAGGCTGGCGTTGTGGCCGCCAAAGCCAAGAGAGTTGCTGATGGCGTAGTTCACTTCCATGTTTACGCCCTCGCCCTGCACGTAATCCAGATCGCAGCCCTCGCCCGGGGTCTCCAGACCTACGGTGGGATGTACGTATCCCTCCTCGATGGATTTTACGCAGGTGATGAACTCCACGCCGCCGGCAGCGCCGATCAGATGGCCGATCATGGACTTGGTGGAGCTGACCTTCACGTCGTAGGCGTGGTCGCCCAGGGCCAGCTTGATGGCCTTGGTCTCGAACAGGTCGTTGTGGTGGGTGCTGGTTCCGTGTGCATTGACATAGTCGATGTCAGCCGGGGTGATTCCCGCATCCTTGATGGCGTCCAGCATGGCTCTGGCAGCGCCGCTGCCGTCCTCCGCCGGGGAGGTGATGTGGTAGGCGTCGCAGGTTGCGCCGTAGCCCACAACCTCGGCCAGAATCTTCGCGCCTCTGGCTTTGGCGTGCTCTAAGGACTCTAAAACCACCACGCCCGCGCCCTCGCCCATCACGAAGCCGCTGCGGTCCTTGTCAAAGGGGATGGAGGCCCGCTTGGGGTCCTCGTTGGTGCAAAGTGCGGTCAGGGCGGAAAATCCCGCGATGCCGATGGGGGTGATAGCCGCTTCCGTGCCGCCTGCCAGCATTACGTCCACCTCGCCGTACTGGATGGAGCGCATGGCCTCGCCGATGGAGTGGGTGCCGGTGGCGCATGCGGTCACCACGTTGATGCATTTGCCCTTCATGCCGTACTGGATGGCCACGTTTCCGGCCGCCATGTTGCTGATCATGATGGGAACCATCAGGGGGTTCACCCGGCTGGGGCCTTTTTCTTCCAGTTTTTTACATCCGCGCTCGATCTCCTGCAGGGACCCGATTCCGGAGCCGATGCTCACGCCCACGCGGAAGGGGTCTTCCTGTTCCATGTTGAGGCCGGACTGGGCAAGGGCCTGGCTGGCCGCCGCCACCGCAAACTGGGAGAAGCGCTCCATGCGGCGGGCGGTCTTGCTATCCATGTAGGCCTTGGGGTCAAAGTCTTTTACCTCGGCCGCCAGTTTGCACTTAAAGTCCGCCGTGTCAAAGCAGGTGATGGGGCCGATTCCCACCTCTTTATTCTTGATTCCGTTCCAGAAACTGTCCACGTCGTTTCCAATGGGGGTGACGACGCCCAGGCCGGTTACAACAACTCTTGTTTTCATACAATCTCTCCTGTTCTAAATTCCGAAATATCCGTTTGGTCGCGGTGGTTCAGAGAGCTATCTTCTTGACCTGAAAAGCGGTCAAGAAGCATCGGATGTCCATCCGATGGGAAAATCGATAAAGAAAACGGCTTACAAGCGAGCTTGACGCCGCTTCCTTCACCGATTTTCCCGCCCTCTGAACGGTTACGTTACATCGCCATTCCGCCGTCTACGCTGATGACCTGGCCCGTGATATAGCGGGCAGCGTCGGAAGCCAGGAACGCGACAAGATTCGCCACATCTTCCGTCTCGCCGAAATGCTTCATGGGGATCTGCTCCACTGCAGCGGACTTTACGCCGTCGCTCAGGCACTCGGTCATGTCGGTGTTGATAAAGCCGGGCGCCACCGCGTTTACGGTGATCCCTCTGCTGGCCAGCTCCCTGGCCGCGGACTTGGTCAGTCCGATCACGCCGGCCTTGGCCGCGCAGTAATTGGCCTGGCCCGCGTTGCCCAGCACGCCGGATACGGAAGAAATGTTGATAATCCGGCCTGATTTCTGTTTTAACATCTGGCGCGACACATGCTTCACGCAGTTGAACACGCCCTTTAAATTCGTCTGGATCACTGCGTCGAAGTCCTCCTCGGACATCTTCATCAGCAGGTTGTCGCGGGTGATTCCCGCGTTGTTTACCAGAATATCCAGACGGCCGTACTGTTTGAGGATTCCGGCCATAAGTCCGGCGCACTTGTCAAAGTCGGCAACATTGCACTGAATGGCCTCCGCCTTGCCGCCCGCTGCTGTGATCTCGTTTACAACTTCCTCTGCTTTTGCCGCGGAACCGTTGTAGTTTACCACTACGGTGGCTCCCTGCGCTGCCAGGGCCAGCGCGATCTGCCTGCCGATTCCCCGGCTGGCTCCTGTTACCAATGCAATCTTGCCTTCCAACATGTCTTCGTCCCCTTTCCAGTCCGTTCCGTTATGTTTCGTTTACTGCGCCTGAAGGGCGTTTACTACCTTGTCCACGTCCTCCAGCGTCTCTATGTTCAGGGTTGTCACCCCGCGATTGATCTTTTTCATGAACCCGGCCAGGGTCTTGCCCGGCCCGATCTCGATGAAAGTGTCCACGCCGTCCGCGATCATGGCTTCCACGCTCTGCTGCCAGCGCACGGAGGAAGATACCTGCCGCTCCAGCAGTCCCTTCACCTCGCCTGCGCTTCTCACATAGGAGGCGTTCACGTTGGCCACGTAGGGAATCTGCGGCTCGTTCACCGCCACGTTTTCCAGCACCTGGCCCAGCTTTCTGCCCGCCTCGGTCAGCATCCCGGAGTGGAACGGCCCGCTGACGTTGAGCAGCAGGGCCCGCTTGGCTCCCGCGGCCTTAAGCTTCTCACAGGCCTCCTCCACAGCTGCCTTTCTGCCGGAAATGACGATCTGGCCGGGGCAGTTGTAGTTGGCGATCCACACGTCCTCCATAGAACCGGTGACCTCCTCGATGGCGGAGGCGTCCAGGGCCAGAATGGCCGCCATTGCGCCCTCCCCAACCGGAACGGCTTCCTGCATGAGGATTCCCCTCTGGCGCACGGTGGAAATGGCGTCGTCCGCGCTCATCACACCCGCAGCCACCAGAGCGCAGTATTCACCAAGGCTTAAGCCCGCAGCCACATCCGGCTTTACGCCGCGCGCCTTTAAAACCTCCATCATGGCGATGCTGGCGGTCACCATGGCCGCCTGGGTGTACTCCGTGATATCCAGCCGGTCGTTCTCCTCAAAACACAGCTCCGGCATGGAGAATCCCAGAAGCTCGCTGGCCCGGTCGAACACCGATCTGCCAATCTCTGTATTCTCATAGAAATCTTTGCCCATTCCGCATTTCTGCGCTCCCTGTCCGGGAAAAATAAATGCAATCCTGCTCATATTCACTGCTCCTTTGTCAGAATGTAACCGTTCAGACATCTGTCCGCTTATGACCAGTGCATCAGCTCGGACGCCTGGGCCATCATTTCCTCAATCATTTCCTTGCAGGTCTGTTCCTTGCTGATCATTCCCGCAATCTGGCCCGCCATGACGGTGCCGTTCGTCACATCGCCCTCCATCACGGCAGTGCGCAGCGTACCCAGAGTCAGGTATTCCAGCTCCTCAAAGGACTTACCCTCCTGCTCCAGCTTGACGTACTCCCTGGTCATCTGGTTGCGCAGGCAGCGCACCGGATGGCCGTGGCTGCGGCCCGTGACCGCGGAGTCGATATCCTTGGCCTTGATCACCCGCTGCTTGTAGTTGGCGTGTACGATGGACTCCTTGGCAACCACAAAGCGGGTGCCCATCTGCACCGCCTCCGCGCCCAGCATGAATGCGGCGGCAATTCCTCTGCCGTCGCCGATTCCGCCCGCGGCGATCACGGGGATGGACACGGCGTCCACCACCTGGGGAACCAGGGTCATGGTGGTCTGCTCGCCGATGTGGCCGCCGGACTCCGTGCCCTCCGCCACCAGAGCATCGGCTCCGTACTTCTCCATGCGGCGTGCCAGAGCCACGCTGGCAACTACGGGGATCACCTTGATCCCGGCGGATTTCCACATATCCATGTACTTCTCCGGATTGCCCGCGCCGGTAGTCACCACCTTGATGCCCTCTTCTACCACTACCTTGGCCACATCATCGGCGTGGGGGCTGAGCAGCATCACGTTCACGCCAAAAGGCTTATCCGTCAGCTCCTTGGCCTTGCGGATCTCGGCGCGCACCACCTCGCCCGGCGCGTTGGCTCCGCCGATCAGTCCGAAGCCGCCCGCCTCGGATACGGCCGCAGCCAGATTATGCTCTGCTACCCAGGCCATGCCGCCCTGAATAATCGGATATTCAATCCCTAACATCTCCGTAATTCTCGTTTTCATATCGTTTCCTCCAGTTCTACATTCCCTGCGGCAGCATCGCACCTACCGGCAAATCCGCGGTCAGCGCCTTTCCGGCAAGTCAATGCGCGTGTGCAACTGCCTAAGCCCGTTGCATTTAATGAACAATGGCCCGCAAGCTATGCCAGCGGTCCATTACATTCAGCAATCGCCCGCAGGCTGCGCCGGCGGCCCATTACATTCAGCAATCGCCCGCAGGCTGCGCCGGCGGCCCATTACATTCAGCAATCGCCCGCAGGCTGCGCCGGCGGCCCATTACATTCAGCAATCGCCCGCAGGCTGCGCCAGCGGTCCATTACATTCAATGAAACAGCGTGTATTCTGCACGCCGTTTCATCTTTGGTCCTCTTATTCGACTTACGCCTCTACGCCCTTTGCCTTTAAGTAATCCATAACCTGTCCCACGGTGGTCAGCTGCTCCAGATCCTCGGCCGGGATCTCTACGGAATACTCATCCTCCAGAGCCATCACCAGCTCAAACAGGTCCAGGGAATCCGCGCCTAAGTCCTCCTTGAAGGAAGAAGCCTCGGTAACGGTCTCCGCGTCCACACTTAACTGCTCCGCAATAATCTCTTTCATTTTCTCCAACATGTTGTTTTTCTCCTTTTTACGTTTTGATTTTATAATGAGATATTTTTTTATGCCTTACCATTCTACCAGAGTTGCGCCCCATGTCAACCCCGCACCGAACCCGGACAACACAATTTTATCTCCGGGCGCCAACATTCCCTTCCGGTTCATCTCGTCAAGCAGCAGGGGAATGGATCCGCCGGAGGTATTTCCGTAGCGCTCCATGTTGGCCGGGAACTTGCTGATATCCGCCTTTAAACGCTTGGCTACGGACTCGATGATCCGGTAATTGGCCTGATGGAGCACGAAGTAGCGGATCTCCTCCAGGGAGGTGCGATTCTCCTCCAACAGCTCCTTTATGATCTCGGGAACTTTTTTCACCGCAAATTTAAACACTTCCTGGCCGTCCATGGTCATATAACCCAGCTCCGGCTTTTTCCCCAGCAGGAAATTGCCGTTGGTCCTGGACCCACAGGTGAGCACGCCGCCCTTGGTCCCGTCCGAATGCATTTTCACGCCGATCACGCCCCGGTCCGCCGCCTGGACAACCACCGCTCCGGCTCCGTCGCCGAACAATACGCAGGTTCCCCGGTCCGTCCAGTCCAAAAGCTTGCTGAGCACGTCGGCCCCCACCACCAGAGCCGTCCGGTAAATGCCCGCCTGGATAAACGCGTGAGCCGTGTTCAGGGCGAACACAAATCCCGTGCAGGCCGCGCTGATATCATAACCGGCCGCGTTCACCGCCCCGATCTGTTCCTGTATCTCACAGGCCCCGTTGGGGAAGCAGTAGTCCGGTGAAGAAGTTGCCAACAGGATCAAATCCACATCCTCCGGCGCAATGCCCGCCTGGTCCAGCGCCTGTTTTGCCGCCTGAGCCGCCATATATGAGTTGGTCTCCGTGGTGGCGATTCTGCGCTCGCCGATACCGGTCCTGCTGCGGATCCACTCGTCATTGGTCTCCACAATCCTGGCCAGGTCATCATTTGTTGCGATTTGTTCCGGCACGTACGCACCGGTTCCTACGATCCTTGTTGTCATCATCCTACCATCCGAATCCTTATCGTTTTCTGTGCAACTTTTGTTTAACTTTCAAATACTTTGAACATCAAAGTAATACTACAGGATACGCCTGCATTTGTCAAGAAAAATTTCCCGGATTTGGTTAAGGCTTCCCGTATTTTCATCGCCAAAATTCGCCCTTGTGCAAAAAGGTCTGTTGTAAGCGCTTCCAAATGTTAATTTTTTTCGAACTTTTTATAAACTTTACATTTTATTACCATATATTACCGTTTTGGGCCGGTCGGGATATTGACTTTTTTTGGCGAATCTGCTAATTTAATACTGCAAGGGAGTAAATTTTTTACAAGGGGGTAAAAAATGAAAACAACTGGCGTTGTCCGTAAATTGGACGAACTCGGCCGAATTACGCTTCCCATTGAACTGCGCAGGAGCCTGAACCTGGATGTTAAGGATGGTTTGGAGATCACGGTGCAGGACGATTGCATCATTTTGAAGAAAGCGGAGTCCGCCGACATTTTCACAGGCAGTACCGACGACCTGATTGATTATGAGGGCAAGAAAGTATCCCGGTCATCTGTCTTGGCACTGGCAAAACTGGCAGGACTTAACGTGTCAGAATAACAAAACGGCCTGCTGCTACTTCTTCTGTAATAAAGTCTCTTTATTATAGAAGAAATGGCAGCAGGTTTTTTGTATCTCCGGCCCTGCGCCGTGCATTTCCTTATTTTAATGTCTGCTGATAAATCTCTCTCCTGCTCACGCCCCGGTCCTTCGCGACCGCCTTCATGGCCTCCTTCTTGTCCATCCCGCCCTTCATGTAATATTCCAAATGATCCTCAAGGCTCATCTCCTCCCAGGAACGGATCTTCTCTTCCTCCAGCTCCCGCACGGAAATGCCCTCGATCACGATCACGCACTCCCCTCTGGGTTCCTCTGCCTCATAAGCGCTCAGAGCCTGCTCGAAGGTGGTGCGAAACGCGGTCTCATGCTTTTTGGTCAGCTCCCTGCACACGGTGATGCGCCGGTTTCCCAGGGCCTGGTACAGGTCCTTCAGGGTTTTTACCAGATGATGGGGGGCCTCATAGACGATGATGGTCCGCGTCTCCCGCTTCAGCTCCTCCAGAATCCTGGCCCGCTCCTTCTTATCGCCCTTCTCCGACGGCAAAAATGCCTCGAAGCAGAACCTGCGGGTGGACAGCCCGGACATGGTCAGAGCCGTGATGCAGGCCGCGGGGCCGGGCAGGGAAGTGACCTCGATTCCCGCCTCGTAACACTGGCGCACCAATTCCTCGCCCGGGTCTGAGATCCCCGGAGTGCCCGCGTCGGTGATCAGCGCCACATTGAGGCCCTGGGCCATCTGGGACACCAGGTAAGCGGCTTTCTCAACCTTATTGTACTCGTGGTAGCTGGTCATGGGGGTTTTAATCTCAAAATGATTCAGAAGCTTGATGCTGTGACGGGTGTCCTCCGCCGCGATCAGATCCGCTTCCTTTAAAGTCCTCAGCACCCGGAACGTAATGTCCTCCAGGTTGCCGATGGGCGTTGCGCACAGATATAATGTTCCTGCCATCGCGTTCTCCTTCTCCTGCCGTTTGGCTGTCACGGCTCAATATCCGTATGTGGTCCGAATCTCATCGGAATACTGGCCGTTCTCATCAAATACCACCACCGGGGACTCCACCTTCATCAGGGCCCCGCCCCCGCGCACCGCCTCGATGAGCACCATGTTGGCCTCCCGGTCCGCGTAGGGGTGGACGAATTTCATCCGCTTCGGCTCCAGCCCGTGGCGGGTGAAGGTATCCAGAATCTCCACCAGCCGCCTGGGCCTGTGAACCATGTAAAAACGGCCCATGGGCCGCAGCACCTTCGCTCCCTCCCGGATCACGTCCTCCAGAGTGCACAGTACCTCGTGGCGGGCGATGGCCTTGGCGTCTCCGGGATTTTTCAGGCCGTGAGCGCTGTTCATGTAGGGCGGGTTGCTGGTGACCACATCAAAAGAAGCCAGCTTGAACAGCCGGCCGGCTTCCTTTATATCACCTGTCACAATCTCCACCTTTTCCTCCAGGCGGTTGTAAGCCACGCTCCGGCGGGCCATATCCGCCGACTCCTCCTGAATCTCCAGGCCGGTAAAATGCCTGCCCGGGGTCTTGGCCTCCAGCAGAATGGGGATGATCCCCGTGCCGGTGCCCAGGTCCAGCGCTGTCTCCCCCGGCTTCACCACCGCGAACCCGGACAGCAGCACCGCGTCCATACCAAAGCAGAACGCGCCCTTGCGCTGAATGATGCCATAGCCATTGCGCTCCAGGTCGTCGATCCGCTCATCGTCCCGCAGAAGCACGGGGCCGGCCTCTGTCCAGGTGTGTTCCCTGTCTCTGCTCTCAGTTGTCATCCAGCTTTGACTTTCCTTCCTTTTTTTCAAGGGCTTCCAGCTTTTTGAGCTCGGACTCGGACGTCTCCCGCTCCTTCTCCTTGCCGCCCTTGCCTTTTTTCTTGCGGGGCTTGAACTTCAGCTGGTCCGACTTGTACTCCCGAATCTCCTTCTCGTCCCGGTCCACGGTCACAACCACTTTCACCAGCTGGCGCAGCACGTTCACGCTCTGCACCTCGCCCTTTAAGCCGTCGTTTGTGGTCACGTAGTCGCCCGGGTTGGGCAGCCTGCTGTTGAGAACCTCGTAGGTCTCCTCCTCGTTCTTTAAGCAGCACATCAGACGGCCGCAGACCCCGGAAATCTTGGTGGGGTTCAGGGAGAGGTTCTGCTCCTTGGCCATCTTGATGGACACCGGAATGAACTCCGAAAGGTAGGAATGGCAGCACAGCGCCCGGCCGCAGATGCCGATGCCGCCCATGATCTTGGTCTCGTCCCGGACGCCCACCTGCCGCAGCTCGATGCGGGTCTTGAACACGCTGGCCAGGTCCTTCACCAGCTCGCGGAAATCGATTCTCCCGTCCGCGGTAAAGTAAAACAGCACTTTATTGTTGTCGAAGGTGTATTCCGCGTCGATCAGCTTCATCTCCAGGTTATGTTTTTTGATCTTCTCCTGGCAGATGCGGAACGCCTCCTTCTCTTTCTCCTTGTTGCGCTTCTCCACGGCCTCGTCCTCGGGCGTAGCCATGCGGATCACCGCCTTTAAGGGCGGCACCACCTTGGAATCCTCCACTTCGCGGTTTCCCAACACCACGTAACCGTATTCGATGCCTCTGGCCGTCTCAACAATCACGCGATCTCCTATTTTAATCTTCCGCCCGGCGGGATCGAAATAATAAATTTTGCCCGCGGTGCGAAAGCGCACTCCGATTACAGTTATCATATTGACTTTATCTCCTTTTCCAGCGGGCAGAGCCCGCCCATCTATCCATCTCGCTTTTATTATTCCCGTAAATCCGGCTTTCAGGCCCGGCCCCGTCTCTGGGGCGCGGCCCCGGTCAGTTTTCCTTCATCGTCAGCAGAAGCAGCTCCATGACCAGTTCCATGTTCACATTGGCGTCCAGACGGATTCTGGCCTTGTCGATGGCGGTGAGTATGCGCTCCAGCCCCTCGTATCCGCTGACCGTGCTCATGGCGTTCACGGTGGAAAACTCGTCCTTGAAGATCAGAAGGTTGATATCCTTGGTGGTCTTGTACATCAGCACGTCCCGGTACCACATCTGCATGAAGTCCAGGCACTGGTGAATGTCCAGCTTGTCCTCCTTCATCTTCCGGATGCGCTCCAGCAGCTCCGAGATATCCGACTTTTTCAGATTCTTAAGCAGGTCCAGCAGCTCCCCGTAGAGATGGCGGAAGTCCTCGGAATCCGCCAGGTGGATGGCCTTGCCCAGATTCCCGCGGGCAAAGGCGGTGTAAATCTCCGCCTGGGACAGTTCCACGCCCATCCGGCTCACCAGATAGTCCTTAACCTCCCCGTCCTTCAGCGGCTTCAGCTTCAGCTGCACGCAGCGGGACAGGATCGTGGGCAGAAACGCCTCCGCGTTGGTGGTGAGAAGCAGGATCACCGCGTAGGCGGGCGGCTCCTCGATGGTCTTAAGCAGAGCGTTCTGGGCCTGCACGGTCATCTTCTCCGCCTCGTCCACAATGTAGATCTTGTGGGCGCTGCTGTAGGGCTTCACCTGAATGGTATCGTTGATCTGCCGCCGCACATCGTCCACGCCGATGCTGGCCGGTTTCTCATGGGTCACGTAGATCAGGTCCGGATGGTTCCCGGACATCACCTGCTTGCAGGCGTGGCACTGGCGGCACGGGTCCGCCTGCCCCTTCTCGCAGAGCAAGGCCAGGGCGAATGCGTTCGCCAGGGACTTCTTGCCCATCCCCGTCTCGCCTGAGAGTATATATGCATGGGAAATATTCCCGGTTAGTACTGCGTTGAAAAAATGTTCCTTGATCGGTTCATGGCCCAGTATTTCTTTTAATTCCAGCATTACTGTCCCCCTTGTGGCTGTTTCCCGGCTTCGGAAAATCCGGGCAATCTTCTATTTAGTATAGCATAAGTTGATTTTTATGTATACTGAAATCTTATGGCAGAAGGACCTGGAAAAAATCCCACCCCGCACCCGCGAAAAACCCCTGCGGAGCCATACTCCACAGGGGTTTCCCGTACCGCGCGGACAGCCGCGTGTTATTTGAATTTTTTCTTGTTCTCCGCAAATTCCCGCTTCACTTCCTCCATCAGTCCCGGAGTTCCGATCAGGTCCCAGCAGGCCCCGGCGATGGATTTCGCGCCGTAGAGCACGCAGTCTCTGGCCGCCTGGCTCTTGCCCGCGTCCAGGAATTCCTGGGAGTGGGAGGCCGTGCCCTCGGGCACGAAGGCCACGCGGATACAGGAGCCGGGAATCTCGTACATCACATTGCCGAAGTCCGTGGAACCGGTGCGCTCTCTTGGCGGCGACAGGCGGGGAGCGCCTGCCAGCTCTGCGTTCTCCATGAGCAGCTGGTTCAGCTTCAGCACCGGAATCTTGTTGTAGAAATCGCTCTTGGGATGAATCTCATACTCCACACCCGCGATCAGCGCAGCGCCCTTGACGATGTCGTAGAAGCGCTCCACCACCAGCTCCAGGTTGGTGCGGCTGAAGGAGCGGAGGGAGAATTTTCCCACCGCCCGGGCGGGCACGATGTTGGCCGGGCCGGGCAGTTCGGTCATGGTGTAATGCATCCGGGTGTCGTCCGGCACGTGCTCCCGCAGAAACTCGATGCCGTTGAAGGCGATCAGCAGCCCGTCCAGGGCGCTTTTCCCCTTCTCGGGAGCCAGGGCCGCGTGAGCGCCCTTTCCGTGGAACACCACCTCAAAGGACCGGTCGGCCAGGCACTTCACATCCGTACAGGTAGTGGGGGAGCCGTGCATCATAAAGGCCGCGTCCAGCTCCAGGAAGCATCCTTTTTTTACCATATCGCACTTGGCGCCTAAAGTCTCCTCTGCAGGCGTGCCGTAAACCGTCAGCTTAAAGGGCGTTTCCCCTGCCAGCTCCTTTAAGGCCACAGCGGCTCCCAGGCAGGCGGGGCCCTGCATATGGTGGCCGCAGGCGTGTCCCATACCCTTTAAGGCGTCGTATTCGCACAGAATTCCGATGGACGGACCGCCGGTTCCATTCTCATAAACCGCCCGGAACGCGGTCTCATACCCGGCGATCCCGCGCTCCACCTGGAATCCGTTCTGTTCCAGATAGCCGGTCAACAGGTCCGCAGCCTGATACTCTTTTCCCTCATACTCGGGGTGGTCGAAGATGAAATCGGCCATCTCCCAGAGTCTTTCCTTCTGTGCCTCTATTTTCTGAAATAATACTTCTTTCATGAATACCTCCGTCAATCGATCTGGTTACATCGGTCCAAAATGTATGGCCTGGGCGATTCCGATCATCACGCAGGAAGTCAGCGCCCAGATCAGGAATAATTTCCACATGAACTTCATCCAGCGGTCATAGGGAATATTTACCGCGCTGATAATTCCCATCAGAGCCGTGGAGTGGGGCAGAATGTAGTTACAGAAGCCGTCGCCGAAGTTGAAGGCCAGCACGCTGGTCTGACGGGTCACGCCCAACAGGTCGGACAGCGGAATCATGATGGGCATCACAGCCGCGGCCTGTCCGCTGCCGGACACCACCACGAAGTTGATCAGCGTGTTGGCAATGTACATGGCGGGAGCCATCAGGAACGAGGGCGTGTGGCTCAGCACGGAGGCCAACCCGTAAACCACGGTGTCCACGATCTTGCCCGCGGACATCACGTTGGCGATGGTGGTCGCCAGTCCGATAATCAGGGCCGCCGTGATCATTTTCTTGCAGCCGTCCACAAAGATTTTGGACATGGAGGACGGGGTTTCGCCGGAAAGGAAGCCCACCACTACGGCCAGCCCGATGAAGGTAGCCGCCAGCTCTTCCATATCCCAGTCAAATTTTACGGAGCCAATCACCATGCCCACCAGAGCTGCGACCAGGGAAAGGATGATCAGCGTCTTGCGCAGGTTCATCGAGCCGAAAGAGTCGATGTCCAGCTCCTTCTGTTCATTTTGGCTGTCGAATTCATACATGGGGCTTTTGTTCGGGTCCTTGTGGATCTTCAGGGCATAACGCACCAGATAGATATTGGTAATGATCAGGAATACCACAAAACAGACGGCCCGGTACTGGATTCCGGAGAATGTTGGAAGCTCCGCGATCTCCTGAGCCACAACCGTAGTGCTGGGGTTTAACATACCGGTCGAGAAGCCAACGGCTCCGCCCAGCAGGATAATGGCCGCGCCCGTGATGGAGTCCAGCCCCATGGCCAGCGTGATCATCACGACCACCGGAGCGAAGGCGATAAACTGGTTCACGCCCTGGGTGGTACAGATCAGCGCAAAGATCGTGGTCATGATGGGGATAAAGATGTACAAACGGTTCTGGAACACCTTTGCCACTCTCGCCACCGCGGAGTGAAGGGCCCCGGACTTGCTGATCATGTCAAAAGCGCCGCCTGAGAACAGGATCACCAGCATCAGGGAAATGCGGCTGCAGATCGCCTTTACAATGTACAGCGGAATCAGGAGCGGATTCACGGGCGTCCGCTCGATGAATGAGAACTGCGAGGGATCAATGACCTTGATTCCCGCTTCGTTTTCCACTCTCGCGTACTGCCCCGCCGGGATAATCCAGGTCATCAGAGTGGCAAACAGGATGATGGAAATGATGATGACAAATGTGTGCGGCATTTTAAATGCCTTTTTCTTCTTTTCTGCCATATACGAATTCCTCCTTTGAATCATATTACTATCAATGTAACGTTTTTTGAGGAATAAGTACATTTTAATTTATTTATTTTTTATATAAGTTTTACTTTTACTTAATATTTATATGTGGTAATTCACTACCGCTGATACTCCCTGCCGCGTTCCAGCAGCATATCGATCATCCGCTGCATATACCCCATCACCGGCATATCTTTGCGGTAAGCCAGCACAAAATCCGTCTTTCCCTCGCGGCTGTCGATGCCGTAGTAGTTCACGCTCTTGGCGTATTTCATGTGGCGCGCGTAGCCCTCCCGGTTAAATCCGATGCCCAGGCCCTCCGCCACCAGCTGCATGGCTGTCTCGATGTTGGAGATCACGCGGACCTTCCGGGGCTTGACCCCCTTTTCCGCCAGAAAACGGTCCGCGTCCTGGCGGATGCTCTGCTCAGGCTTTGCCAGGATCAGGTTTTCCCCGTTTAAATGGGTCAGATCCAGATACCGGTACGGGTCCCCCGGCACATACCGGGCTTTTTCATTGACCGGATGGCGCTGAGGCACCGCTACCAGAAGCTGTTCCTTGAACATCAGATGGCTTTTCATGTCCGGCCGCACGTCCGACGCGTTGCACAAAAGCAGATCGATCTGGAAATTTTTTACTTTTTGGTCCAGCACGCCCTGAATCCCCTCGTACAGAATCACATCCACATTGGGGAATTCCTGCTCATAGGCCGCCACCACGGGCGGCAGCAGCCAGGTTGCGCGCCTGGTCTGAACCCCAATGCGGATGCGCCCGGTATAATTGCCGGTAATATCCTTTAGTTCCTCTTCAAACTCCTCCTCAAGGCGCAGCATGGCCCTGGCCTTCTCCACATAGCGCTCCCCCGCATAGGTCAGGATAAACCGTTTCCCAACCCGCTCGAACAGCTTCACGTTCAGGCTCTTTTCCAGGTTGTTGATGTAAATACTCAGCGCAGGCTGCGATATGTACAGCTCCTTCGCCGCCCTGGTAATACTCCCGCATTCCGCAAGCACGCATACATACTGCTGTTCCTTCATATTCATACAGTTCCGCCGTCCTTTCACCTGATTCTATCGGGACATGATCCCTTGCCGGCAGCCGGAGGCTGCCGATAAGAGGTACGTTTCTTTCATTATAGCACAACAGATGTATTTGGAAAACTTATAATCTTGTGAACTTATCATAAATTTATCAAAATAATCATAAGGGAATATCTTCCTGGTTTTTCCATTTATCCGCAACTGAAACTCTTCATGATTTCCCCCGTAATCTTGCGTTTACAAGCGCCCGCCAAAATGGTATGATGAGGGAATAAAAAGGCCCGCCAGACCAGCTGCGGCCCCACGGGAAAGGATGATTTTTAATAATGAAGAAACCGGAATTTACCATGCAGCATATTGGAATTAACTGCAAAGATCGTGATGAAGCGGTACAGACCGTCACCCTGTTCTCCCAGATATTCGACCTGGAATTAAACACAGCAAAAAAGGGCTCGCCGTTTGCAGGTACCTGCGTGGAGGCAATGGCTGGCAACGGCCCGGGCACCCATGGCCACATCGCATTCTACACGCCGGATATGGACGCTGCAGTCGCTTATCTGGAAGAAAAAGGAGTTGCCGTAAACCACGCCTCCGCCAAACGCAGGGAGGACGGATCGATCTACGTGATCTATCTGCAGGATGAAATTGCAGGTTTTGCAATCCAGCTGATTAACAAGTAGCTCGTCCGATTACATTTGGGGGACCAGAACACTCATGATCAAAGAACTATCCTACGTCATCGCCATCGCCGAAAAAGGCAACGTTTCCAAAGCCGCCGAGTCCCTGTTCATCTCCCAGCCCTCCCTGAGCCGCTACATTAAGGACCTGGAGAACCGGCTGGGCGTGCAGCTCTTCCAGCGCATCAACAACCGGCTGATCCTGACCCACGCGGGCGAAAAATACGTGGAAACGGCCAAAAAGATTACGGAAATGTACACGGACCTGGAGAAGGATTTATCCGGCATCAACGAAGAGCTGTCCGGCCGCCTGCGGGTGGGCTGCGCGGTGCTGAGAATGTCCTACAACATGCCTTCGATCCTCAAGTCCTTTATCACCAAATACCCCAACGTGGACTTACAGCTCTACGAGAACTATACCACCAAGGGGCTGGAATACATGCTGTTAAACGGCGAGATCGACCTGGCCATCATCAACCAGCGTAATCTTCCCCGCCTGAGCTACATCCCCTTTTTCGAGGAGGAGCTGCTGATCGCGGTTCCGGCGGCCCAGACCCTGGCCGCCAAGGGCGTGCCCAAGGAGGGCTGCAAGTACCCCTGGATCGACATCCGCCTGCTCCACAACCAGCCCTACATCGGGCTCAACGGCGAGCAGTCCATCGCCATCAAAACCCGTGAAATTTTCAGCCAATACCGCGTCATCCCAGCCACGGTATTGAAGGTCAAGAGCGTGGAATCTGCCTTCCGCCTGGCGGAAGCCGGCCTTGGCTGCGCCATTGTGCCCGAGACCGTGGTACGCATTCCCAGCGTCCCGGTGCCTCCAAAAATCTTCTCCTTCGGCGATCCCATAACGAAGTGGAACCTGGCCATCGCCTACCGGGAAGGGACGGTATTCTCCAATACCGCGGTGGAGTTTATTAATCTGGTGAAGAATATTCATCCGTCGTTGCGGGAAGGATGAATGGGCTGACCATCCCCCCTTCTCCCTCTCAAATCCGCTCTCATCCACCACGCGTCCGCCCTCCCGGGCCGCAGCAGCGCTTCCCCGCGGACGAACCCGCAGGTCTCATAGCACCGCTGCGCCCGGAGATTCCCGCCGTACACGATGAGCCTCACTTCCTCCAGCCCCAGCGCCTCCACGGCCTGGTCCAGCACAAGGTTCACCAGCTCCTTACCTCTGCCCTTCCCCCTTTGTCCCTTCTCCAACAGCACCCGCGCCAGCACGCCGCTCCTTCGCGCCGGGTCCATTTCCCCGATCTCCGCAAAGCCCACCACCTGCCCACCGCACTCCGCCGCGAACAGGACCACGTCCCCGGAAAGCGCCTCAAACCGCCGCCTCATTTGCTCCAGCCGGGGCGGATATTCGTATACCAGATCCGCCCCCCACAGACAAAATTCCTCCGCGGTCTGCCCCCGGCAAATCTCCCAAAGGCGCTCCACATCTTCCTTCACAGCCCGCCTGAGGCGCAAGCCGTCCGTCTCTACCAAGTTCTCCACTCCGTGCCCACAAAGGCCACCCTGTCCCCGGTGCTGACCACCGGATTCTCCCGGACGCCGATCACGTAGCAGTCGGTCCTGGCCGGGTAGGATTCCATCTCATCCCCGTAATAGTGAAGGTTCAGAAGGCTCTCGCCCGCCTTCACCTCGTCCCCCGACTTCACGTTCATGCGGATCATGCCGCCCTTGTCGCTGCGCAGGAAACGGCGCTTGGTGATCAGCACCTGCCTGCCGGGTTTCTCCACAGGGCCTTCCAGCATCTTCAGATAGCGCATCACGTTGAGAATCCCCTTCTTGGCGGCCTCCACGTATTCCGTCTCCACCTTGCCGCCCTGGCCCATTTCCCCCATAAAGGCCGGGATGCCGTCCTTCATGCAGGTGATGTCCAGCGCCCCGCTTGTAACGCCCGGCAGCTCGTTGGTGTCGCCGCGCAGGTCCACCACGCAGTTGGTCACCACGCCAAAGGCCCGCTGCATACCCTCCGACACCTGGTTGACCGAATCCGACACCCCCGGGATGATCTTGCGCACCGAGTAGGGATCGGCCCGGTAAGGGGTCGCCATGGTGTGGAAGCTGATCACAGCCCCCGCGTTGGCCTTGATCTCCCGGTAAATCAAATGGGCGATCCGCTGGGTCATCATTCCCTCGGGGTCCCCGGGAAACGCCGTGTCCATGTCCATGTTGTCGATGGCCGAAATCTTGTTCCGGCACTCAAAGGCGATGGGGTTGCAGATCGGCGTGACCACCAGGGTCCCCGAAAGCTGCTCCGGGTCGATTTCCCCGGACAGCTCCCAGGCGGCGTAGGAGCCGTTCAGCTCGTCGCCGTGGACCGTGCCGTTAATCCACAGCACCGGCCCCTCTTTTTTTCCCGCCACCACGATCACCGGCAGCTGGACCACCGCCTTGTGGGCCAGTTCCCCGGCGGGCACAGTGAAATATGCCCGCTCTCCTTCTTTAATCTCATGATTAAATACCCTTATCATTTCCGTTTACCTCGCACATTACAGATTAGTTCATGATGCCGATTTCCTTGTAATATTTCACAGCGCCGGGATGAATGTCGATCAGCGCGCCTTCTACGGCGTTTTCCTTGTTAAACTGGTTGGCCTGGGGATGTACGTCAGCCAGATCGTCATGGTGCTCGATGATGGATTTCACCACGTTGTACACGATCTCGTCGTCCACGCTCTTGGCGCAGATCAGGTTGTTTCTGGTGCCCAGAACCACCGTGTCCCCATCCACTCCGGTGTAGGTGCCGCCCGGGATCACGCTCTTGTAGAAGAAGGGGTTCTCGCTGGAAATCTTCTCAATGTGCTCCTCGTCGATGGACAGCAGCTTGATGCCCTTGGTCGCCGCCAGGTCCGCGATGGGGGAGCTGGTGAAGGGGGTGATATGGACGCCGAAGTCCGCGTTACCGTCGTTCACCGCGTCGCAGATGTCCTGGAGCGCGGTCTCGGTGATCTGCACGTCGTCCTTGGTCAGCCCGTAGGCTTCCAGCAGAATGGGCATGTAATACTGGGCCATCGCGCCCTTGCTCACCGCCAGCTTCTTACCTTTTAAATCCCCGATGGAGTTCACGTCCGAATCCTTGGGCACAAACACGTGCAGCATGGTGGTGTAGCCGCCCATCACATGGCAGATTTCCACCGGGCTTCCCTCGAATTCCCGGGTTCCCTTAAACGCCGCTTCCTCCACGTCCGTCATGGCCACGCCGAACTGCACGGTGCCGCTCTGGATCATGCGGATGTTCTCCTGGGAGCCGGTGGAAATCTCCGTGTTGATGAGATAGTCCGGGTGGTCCTGGGTGATTAGATTGCCGATTCCGGCAAAGGTGGTGTAGTTGGCGCTGGAGCTGGGACCGCCGCCGATGCGGATGGTCACCTTGCCGCCTCCCCCCGAGGCCTGGGTCTCAGCCGCCGCCGTGCTGCCGCCTCCCCCTGAGGCCGCGCCCACCGGCTGGTTGGAACATCCGGCCGCCGAGAGCAAACATACACCTGCCAACACCATACCCATCACGCGGGTTGCAACTCTTTTTTTCATATTGTTTCTCCTTTTCTCCTTATATAATTTATGCCTTTGCATAGTTTCCTTTTTTCTCCTCCGCCGTTTTGATGAGGAAAATTCCCAGCAGCACGGCAAACCCGATCAGATCGGTGATCGTGCCCGGAATGATGAGCAGCAGAGCCGACGCCAGCAGTACCAATCGCTCTGCCTGGTTGATGTTCCACTTGAACACGAACTTCTCCAGCGCGGCCGACAGGCTGTAGATTCCAAGCAGCGCAGTGATTAACGACTGTATAATCTCCAGCGCCCCGCCCTGCATGAGCAGCACCGGATTGTACACGAACATGAACGGTAAAATAAACCCGGACAGGGACAGTTTAAATGCAAACACGCCCGTCTTGGTGGGATTACAGCGAGCCACTCCCGCCGCCGCGTAGGCCGCCAGAGCCACCGGCGGAGTCACGTTGGAAATGATTCCAAAGTAGAAAATGAACAGGTGGGCCGCCAGGGGCAGCACGTTCATCTGCTTTAACGCCGGAACCACCAGCAGCGCCAGCATCAGGTAGGCTGCCGTGGTGGGCACGCCCATTCCCAGGATCAGGGACACTACCATGGTCAGCACCAGCAGGATTCCCAGATGGCCGTTGGATACCTGGATCAGCACCGACGACATGCGGAAGCCCAGGCCGGACCCCATGACGATTCCGATGATGATTCCCACCACGCCGCAGGCGATGGCAACGGGCTTGGCCCCGTTGATGGAGGCCTTCACAATCTTTTTAAGCTTATCCGGGGTGATCCGGTTTCTGGCGGAAAACAGGGTGCAGACGATGGTAGCGATAATGGAGGTGATACCCGATTTCGTCACCGACATCTTGAACACGCTCATGGACACGATCAGGTAGATCAGCGGAAGGATCAGGTACACATTTTTTACCAGTTCCTTCCAGGTGGGCAGCTCGCTCTCCGGCACGCCCTTGATGTTGTTCTTTCTGGCGTACAGGTCCACGGTCATAAGGATCGCCACGTAGAACAGTACCGCGGGGATCAGCGCCGCCTTCACCAGGTCGAAGTAGGGGATTCCCAGATACTCTGCGATCAGGAAGGCCGTCGCGCCCATGACCGGCGGCATAATCTGGCCGCCCGTGGACGCCGAGGCTTCCACCGCCGCGGCGTACTCGTCCTCAAAACCGCATTTCTTCATCATGGGAATGGTGAAGGTGCCGGTCCCGATCACGTTGGCGATGGCGCTGCCGCTGATGGAGCCGAAAAGGCCGCTGGCCACCACCGCGATCTTGGCCGGGCCGCCCCGGAACTTTCCGAAGGCCCTGGAAGCCAGCTTGGTGAAGTAATCGCCAACCCCCGTCTCATTGAACACCGCGCCCAGAATGACAAACAGCACGATGTAGCTGGCCGAGGCATAAATCGCGGTTCCGTAAATCCCGTCCGTGCCCAGGTACACCACGCTGGTGATCCGGGTGATATCCATCCCCACATGGGCCAGGAATCCAGGCATGTGCTGTCCCATGAAGCCGTAGACGATAAAGCAGACCACCACGATGGCCAGGGATTTTCCCACCGCCCGGCGGGTGGCCTCGATCAGAGTGATGATCAGCAGCACGCCGAATAAAATATCGTAGGTGTAGATCATGCCGCTTCGCAGGTCGATGGTCTTGTCGATAGACATGATGTAGATCAGACTGCCCGCCGACGCCAGGATAAAGAACGCGTCCATCACCCGGCAGTACCACTTCCGGTCCTCCTGCGCCAGGTAGTCCAAAAAGAAGATGATCAGCACCAGGCCCAGATGGATCGCCTTCTGCCCGATCCCGGCCGCAGCCCCGAACATTGCCGTCCAGCAGTGGAAGATGCAGAACAGCACTGCCAGCGCGAACGATAGCCTTTTTAACATAGATTTTCCTCCTTGTCTTGTATGGTAATTATGCATCTTTTACTATCAATTTACTTTTTTTACCGGATTGATTTGAATTTATGATATTTTTTTATATATTTTGCTTTTTTTATCGTCTAATTTGCTTGTATTATAGTTAATATGCCGTCTTTCGTCCAATACCAAATTCACATTTTAACTATAGCATTGTACTATAATATTTTTCCCATCCACCCGTCTCAGAACCAAAACCCCCGCAGACAGACAGAAAAATCCCCGGCAGAGCTGCTTTTCGAACAGCTCCGCCGGGGACATTCCCGTTTTCCTATGTTAATTTTATAGTAATCTCTGTTGCCCGCCTGTCAATCGATCACCTGCAGTTCCTTGGGATAATGATTTAAAATCTGAACCCCGTCCTCCGTGACCATACACAAATCCTCGATGCGGACTCCCACACGGCCCGCCAGATAGACGCCCGGCTCGCAGGAGAACACGTTTCCGGGCAGAACCGGATCAGTGTTGGCCGTGTTGGCGTCCCCCGGCTCATGAACGTCGATGCCGATGGAGTGGCCCAGGCGGTGGATGAAGTAAGGCCCGTATCCGGCCTGCTCAATCAGGCCTCTGGCCGCCCGGTCGATGTCGCAGAAGCGCGCGCCCGGATGAATCGCCGCCTCCCCGGCCAGGTTGGCCCTCAGAACGGTGTCGTACACCTTCCTGGCCTCGTCGTCCGCATATTTGTAGAAAAAGGTCCTGGTCATATCCGCGCAGTAATAGTCCTTGCGGCAGCCCACGTCGAAAAGCACGCAGTCCCCTTCCTTTAGGACTGTGCCGTCCGGCCTGTGGTGCGGGTCCGCGGCGTTTGCACCGAAGGCGATATGGGGCTGGAAGGAGTTTCCGTCGGCTCCAAGGGACTTGTAGATCAGCTCCACCTGCCTGGCCAGGGCCTCCTCCGTGACGCCCGCCTTCACCAGATTTTTAAACTGCTCCATGGCCCGGTCGTTGATCGCGGAGACCTCGATCATTTTACGCTGCTCCTCCTCGTCCTTCTGGCCGCGGACCTGGTTCACGCAGCCGGATCCATTGACGTAGGAACTGCCCGCGCCCAGCCCCTGGAGGGCCAGCAGGTGCTCCGCGGTCATTTTCCGGTCCACGCCCAAAGCCAGTCCGTGGTCCGTACAATCAGCCATCATCCGGCAGATGTCGTCGGTGTCGGAAAACCAGCACACCTCCACCCCCAGATCCTCATTCATTGGGAACAGGCGGTTCACAAACAGCCGGTGGTTCCCCTCCCCGCTTATGTAAAGGGCCAGCAGGCGGGAGCCGGGGGTGATCATCTTCCCGGTCAGATAAAATATGGAGCTGGGGTCCGAGAGAATCATCTGGCTCACGCCCTGTTCCTGAAGCCGCGCCAATACCCGGTCAACTCGTCTGTCATTCATATTCATTTCCTCGCATTTTGTCAGGACAGCTCCACCTTCTGGCCTTCCGCCAGGGAAAGGATGAAGAGGATCAGCTGCTGTTTATAAAGCTCCACGGGCACCGCCTCGTCGGCGGAATGGGAACCGCCGTGCCCCTCCGGAATGAGGCCCTCCGGGTACGCAGTCTCCGGCACCAGCCGGAAGCCGTAGCCGAAGGCGTTCGGAAGCAGCCGGGCGTAGGTTCCCCCCGCCATGGTGAACGGCTTCTCGTCCCGCCCTAAAAATTCATTGTAGGTGTTCATCAAAGACTCGATCATGGGGTGCTCCGCAGGGAAATACCCCGGCGCTTTGCCGGAACAGGAGGCCACCTCCATGTCAAGTCCGGCCGCCGTGGCGCCGATCTTCTCAACCAGGCCGCTGTGCTCCTTCATGGTGATGGGATAGCGGATGTTGAAGGTCAGGCTGCAAATATGATCCCGCAGGGCCACCAGGGAAGCCACCGCCGTGAGCCTGCCGCTGATTCCGTCCTCCGCTGCAATCCCCAGGCCGTCCCCGTAGATCCCGGCGGAAATGTCCGCGCAGGCCTCAAACAGCTTCAGAGTGTCTTTGTCCAGGGAGCCCCCCAGAAGGTCCCGCAGGGCCTTGCAGGACGGTTCTCTCCCGCTGACCGCGCAGAACAGCCTGTGGATGGCGTTCTCGCTGCCCTCGGCGTGGGCCGCGTGCTTGGACAGGCCCCTGGTTTCGATGGTCAGCTTTCCGGCCTCCCAGGATATGGACAGCCAGTCCGGCAGTCCAGCGGGCGCCTGTACCGGCCAGGCGGCCTTGACCACCATACGGGCCCGCCCCGCCACGGAATTCTCGCTCTCTCCGCCCTGAATCTCTAAAATGTTCCCGGAGAGCGCGTTTTTGTTGGCCACGGTGATTCCCAGAATCCCCTTCTCGCCGTGGCAGACCGGGTAGCGGCTGTCCAGAACGATGTTCATCTTCGGCAGCTCCACCTGATGGTCGGTGAGCCAGTGGATATCGGTCATCCCCTTCTCTTCCTCCAGACCGGCGTAGAAACTGATTTTGTGCTTTAGCTCCACGCCCAGCTCCTGAAGGCACCGGACTGCGTAGATGGCGGCCACCGCGGGCCCCTTGTTGTCCTTCACGCCGCGGCCGATCATGCAGCCGCCGTCCACCGTCAGACCGTAGGGCTCATATTTCCAGTCGTGCCCTGCCGGCACCACGTCCAGATGGTTCCAGATGCCGATATCCGGCTGGCCGTCCCCCTCCCCGGTGTCCACGCGGATCACCCGGTCGTCGTAGCTGGTCCAGCGGTAGCCGTGCTCCACGGCGATTTTGCAGTATTCCTCCATCACGTCCCGACAGGCCTGCCCGTAGGGCGGGACGCTGCTGTCAAGCTCCGCCACGCTGCCGATGGAGACCAGCCGCCTGACGTCGGAAATAACCGCCTCCTCGTGGGCGTCGACCCATTCCCTGATCTTCTGACATAAATCCTTATCCATAAAACCTCCTTGGTCTTTAACTGACGCAAGTACGCCAAGGGCGTACTTGCGGTATGTATCACATTTTAAATTACATATAGATATACGCGCCGGGTCCCAACGGCAGCTTTAACAGCATCCAGATCACCAGCATGATGGACCAGGAAACCATAAACACCACGGTGTAGGGAAGCATACAGGAAACCAGCGTTCCAAAGCCGCTGTCCTTGTCGTAGCGCTTCATCGCCTGCAGAATGATCGGCAGGGAGGAAAGTACGGGCGCAATAATATTGGTGCAGCTGTCGCCGATCCGGTATGCAACCTGGGTCAGCTCCGGGGAGATTCCCAACGTCATGAACATCGGCACAAACACGGGCGCGAAAATCGCGTATTTCGCGGAAGCCGAGGTCATAAACAGGTTCATAAACCCGGATACAAAAATAAATACAAGCATCAGCGGAATCGGGCCGATGTTCAGCTCCTGAAGAACATTCGCTCCGTTGATGGAGAGAATTCTTCCCAGGTTGGTGTAGTTAAAGTAATTGATAAACTGCGAAGCCGCAAACGCCACGCAGATAAACCCGGACAGGGTGCGCATGGAGTTGCTGAAGCCGTTGAACAGATCCCTGCTGTTCTTGAACTTGCCGGAAATTCTTCCGTAAACAAGGCCGGGAACAAAGAACAGGATGGTGAACAGCGGAACGATGGCGTCCAGCAGAAGGGAGCCGTCGATCAGGCTGCCGGTCTCCGGGTTTCTCAGCCAGGAGTTCTGCGGAATACAGGAAACCGCGATGAAGAGGATGATGCCCAGGAACACGAAGTTGGCGATCTTTAACGCTTTCTCGTCCTTGGCGCTCATCTCGGCGCTCTCCTCGATCAGAGTGCCATCCCCGTTCTCCTTGTACTCGCCCAGTCTGGGGATGATGATCTTCTCCGTCACAAAGGTTCCCATGATCACGATCAGGAAAACGGAAGTGGCCATAAAGAAATAGTTACAGGAAGCCACCACGTTGTAGTTGGGATCCATAATCTTGGCGGCCATGTCGGAGAAACCGCTGAGCACGGCGTCGCCGGAGCTGATCATCAGGTTGGCCGCAAAGCCTCCCGACACGCCCGCGAATCCGGCTGCGATACCGGCCAGAGGATGCTTCTTACAAGCCTTGAAAATCATCGCCGCCAGGGGCACGAACAGAACGTAACCCGCGTTCTCGGCAAGGTTGCTCATGGCTCCGATGAACACCACCATGGGCGTCACCAGCTTGTAGGGGGTAATCTGTACGGCCTTGCGGATCAGGCCGTTGAGCCAGCCGGAATACTCCGCGATGCCGATACCAAACATAATGGTGAGCATCATTCCCAGCGACTTGTAACCCATGAAGTTGTTGATCACATTGCTGAGCATGTACCGCAGGCCGCTGACGCTGAACAGGTTTACGATATTGATCGTAGTCTCCTCGATCTGCATCGATTTTGTGTTGTAAACCTCTCCCGTGGCGCTCCACCCCAGCGCGGTTCCGATCCCTGAGATCACGATGATGGCCGCTGCCAGAAAGATGAAAATCATCATTGGCGGCGGAAGCCGGTTGCCGACTACCTCGATTCCATCCAGGCACCTAAGCACAAATGACTTCTTTTTTACCTTCGTCTTCTCCATACATACCTCCTACTCGTTTTGTTTCCTCCTTCCAAGCGACAGGCGCGCGCACATCTGCGGCCGGAAAAAGGATAAAAATAAAATGCCAGTCCCCAAGGAACCCCTCATTCGTTTAGGGACTAAACATCTTAACTAAATTTTAATGTTTGTAAAGAAAAAAGTCAAGTATATTTTAACAATTTATAAATTTCATCGATAAAATTTTTGTATAAAATACATAATTTTTTAACAATCTCCGGCAGTAGGTCATACCCGCAATCATTCTCAGGCATACGGCGCGATCGGTTCCCGCACATTTTCCCTGAAGTTAAAAAATGCCGCCGGACCGCCGTTTTCCAACCGGCGATCCGACAGCATGTCGTTGTTTTTATGGGTTACTGATCCATTACCGCCCCGTCCGTCGTCAGGCGGGTCACCACTTTACGCCTCTCAAAGGGGAACTTCTCCTCGACCCCTTCCACCAGCTCGATGCCGATTCCCGGCGCGTCGGGAACCACCAAAAATCCGTCCCTGCACTCCGGCATAACGTTCACGATATCCGAAGCGCGGAACGCGGACTTGCCGGTCTTTTCGAACACAAAGCGGGCGTGGGCCGCCGGGCCGTCCGGGTCCGGGTACTCCTGGATGGTGAAGCTGGGGGTGGCCGCGTCGAACTGGATGCAGGCCGCCGTCGCAACTGGGCTTAACGGGTTGTGGGGGATGATTCCGATCTGGTTCGCCTCGGCGATGGCCGCGATCTTTTTCGCCCCGGTAAAGCCGCCGCACACGCAGATGCTGACCCGCAGGTAGTCCAGAGCCTGGCGCTTTACCAGCATCTGGTACTCCTGGGGCGTGTGGATGCGCTCGCCGGTGGCCAGCGGGATGCGGATCTTCTGGGCCACCCAGGCCATGGAGTCGAAGTTGTCCGGCAGAATCGGGTCCTCATAGAACATGGGCAGCAGGGGCTCCAGCTGGGCCGCCAGGGCCACGGCTTCCGCCGGGTTTAACCGCCTGTGGTTCTCGATGCACAGGTCCACGTCCAGGCCCACGGCCTCGCGGATTTTGCCGATGCGCTCCACTCCGCTGCTGATCTTTCTGGCGTAGGTCTCAAAATAGCGGGTATTTCTGGGCTCGTCCAGGAACGGGGACAGGTGGCCGATGGCGGTGAAGCCCTTTTCCTTCTCCGCCAGGCAGCTCTCCATCAGCTCCTCAAAGCTGCCGCCGGACACATGGGAGTAGACCCGCACCGTGTCCCGGCATTTTCCGCCCAGGAGCTGGTAGACCGGCACCCCGTAGAATTTGCCCGCGATGTCCCACAGCGCGATGTCGATGGCGCTCAGCGCCCCCATCACAGCGGCTCCCCGGAAATGGAAGCAGCGGTACATATACTGCCAGTGGTGCTCGATGCGCAGCGGGTCCTGGCCGATCAGATACTCCCGGAAGGAGTTGATCACCTCCGCTGAGGATTCCAGAAACCCCCAATCCCCCGACTCTCCCAGTCCGGTGATCCCCTCGTCCGTCATCACCTTGACAAACAGAAATTTATTGACCGGTACAACCTTAACATCCGTTATCTTCATTTTGTTTCCTCCTCCGATTTTTCAATGGCGCGCCTGATGATTTCCGGCGCTCTCAGGCATTTCTCCGTGGTCACGGCGCAGGGCGAGAAGCGCAGCCCCCGGGCCTGGGGCACCACGAACACGTTGTCCCCGCAGAGAATTTCCGCCGCTTTAGCCGGATTTTTGCAGGGGATTGCGATGAAATAGCCGTGCTTGTAAGGGCAGCATTTTAAGCCCACCCGTTTCGCCTCGCCGTAGAAAGTCTCCCCCCGGCGGCTGATCAGATCCCGGAACTTCTCCCGTTCCGCGTCCGCCTGGCGCTTCACCTCCGGGTTCAGGTTGATGTCCACCAGAATCCGCTGGGCCATGCGCACCACGTTGGACCACACGGACCGGGAGGAATAGGACATGGCGGCCTTGAACCGCTCCGCCGCTTCCTTCGTCTCGCCCAGGCACACCAGCGCGCCGCAGCGCATGCCGCACATGGTGTAGCTCTTGGACATGCTGAACACCACCAGAGTCATGGCGTTTTCCGGCATGTCGCGGATACAGTCGAAAATCCTGCGGGTATTCTCAAAAGTATCGTCAAAATCGATGTAGGACACGTCCAGGCAGAAGGTGATCTTCTTGTCCGGATACAGCGCGCCGAAGCGGCGGATCATCTCCACCACCCGGTCCATCTCCTCAGGGGTCATGGAGTAGCCGGTGGGGTTGTTGGCCGGAGTGTTGAGCACCAGAAGCACCTGGTTCTGACGCTCCAGAAGCCCGCCCAGAGCCTGCTCCAGGGCCCCGCAGTTAAACCGGTCCTCCTCATCGAACATGGGGAACGTCTCCAGCCTGCGGCCGTGCTCCTCGCAGATATTCCGGTAGGGGCCCCAGAACCAGTCCGTGGTCAGCATAGCGTCCCCATTTTCCAAAAAGTTCCAAACCGCGTGGCGCAGCGCGCCGCAGCCCCCGGGGGTGGGCGCGGATTCCACGAAAAACCGCTGGCTCGCCTGCCCGAACAGGGAAATCTGCACCGCCTCGTTGAAGCCCGGTATCCCGCCGATGGGCGCGTAGCTGCAAATCTCCTCCACGGGCATGGTGCGAATCATCCGCTCCACCGTGGGCAGCACCATCAGCTTCCCATCCTCGTCCAGGCATTCACCCAGGGTGGAATTGATCACCGCGTCCCCGCCAAACTGAGCGATAGCCGCCTTGGCCTTCTGGCTGGCGGCGAAAATCTTGTCCGGGGCGTACTCCCTCTCGGCATGCCCCGCCAATGTCAGATACTTCATACTTTGCTTCCTTTCTCCATTTCCCCATCCACGCTTTTCCAGCATCGTCCGGATTTTTATAACAGTCTGTATGTTCTTAATTATATATTCCCAGCAGCTCTCTGTAAAATATGGCTTTTCTATAGGCCGATAGTCTTTTTTTATACCCTCAGACCGGGGATCTCAGTTTCTCCCTGCAAATTCTTCCTTAATAAACGAGAGCATCTTCCTGCAATCGCTGTACACGGGCCTGTCCCGGCGGGTGATGACTCCGATCTGCGCGGGCATGGGCGGATTCATGGGAACCGGCCGGATCAGCGGATCCATCAGAACCGCCTCCTTCAGCAGAAACGCCCCGCAGCCTCCATGGACTACCAGATTCTTGACGGTATGAAGCTGCTCTGTGCGCAGCAGAATCTCCGGCGTTACGCCGCACTCCTTCATCTGGCGGTTGATCCGTTCATTTACATAAAAACCTTCCTTAAATGCCACAAGCGGCTGCCTGCACGCCTCCTCAAAGGTTATAGAATCCAGACTCGATTGCGGATGCCCCGCCGCCACGCAGAAACAGAATTCCGACTGGTACAGCGGCGTCCACGACACATCCCACTGCCTGGATATATCCACGGATACGATGGCCATGTCCAGCTGGTCCTCCAGCAGAGACCGCACAATGTCCCTCGCCCCGCTCTCCTGAATCTCTAATTTGACCTCCGGGTTCATTTTCCTGAACTTTCCAAACAGCAGCGGCAGCAGACAGGCTCCAATCTGCAGCGGAACCCCAAGCCGGATCAGGTTTTTTGTGCCCACAAATCCCTTCAGGTCCCGGTCCAGCCGTTCCACATCCTTCAAAATATCAACGACCCGGTCCAGTACAAAATTCCCCTCCTCGGTCAGATAGAGCTTATTGTTCCTCCTGTAAAACAGGCTGACCCCCAGTTCCTTCTCCATCTCGTGGATGGCGGCGGTGACACTGGGCTGGGAAACATGAAGCTCCTTCGCCGCCCGCGTAATTGTGCCGAGGCGGCAGACCTGGGCAAAATATTCCATCTGATTGATCTTCACACGCACTCCCCCTCCCGAAACAGTTCTCCGAATCCAATCAAAAAGGGAAAGCCCCCACCCAAACGATGGAAACTCTCCCCATAAGATTTAAAATTAAGCTGTCTTTCTGGCTGCCTTGAAGCGCTTCACAAGCGGCATTCCGATAAAGATAATGGACAAAATCAGCAGCGCGCAGCTCAGCGGTCTGGTCACGAACACGCTCAGGGAGCCGTCCGCAAACACCATACTCTGAGTCCAGTTGTTCTCCATCATACTTCCCAGAATGGAAGCCAGGATCAGCGGCGACTGCGGGATCTTGTACTTATTGAAGGTGTATCCAATAAAGCCAAAGAAGATCATGATGTAAATATTGAAAATGTTGTTGCTCACTGCGAAGGCGCCGGTCACGCACAGCACCAGCACGATTCCGCTGAGGATTTCGCGTTTTAAGCGCAGCACGGCGGTAGCCAGGAAATTACAGTAGAACATGCACAGCGGCAGCATGATGATGTTGGCCACGATGAAGCCTAAAATGATCATGTAAGCCATATCCGGGGTATCCCTGAACAGGGACGGGCCGGTTCTCAGGCCCTGGATGGTCAGAGCGCCCAGGAACAGAGAGGAGGTGGAGTTTCCGGGAACGCCAAGGCTCAGCAGGGGAACCATGGAGCTGGCAACCACCGCGTTGTTAGCAGCCTCAGGAGCCGCGATGCCTTCCGGCACGCCGGTACCGAATTCCAGCTCCGGATGGCGTCTGGAAGCCTGGTCGTAGGCCATGAAGATCGCCATGATCATACCCGCGCCGGGGATAATACCGATTACGTTACCGATTAAGCTGGACTGGGCCCAGGTGGGAAGCAGGCGCTTGGCCATCTCCTTGTTGGGCAGAGTCACCTTAACCTTCTGATATTCCTTCTTAACCTCTTCCTTGAAGTCCACACCCGCGGTTTTGGAACGGATGCTCTCGATCATCTCCAGGATGGAGGTGATACCAAACAGACCGATCAGCATGGGGATCAGGGAGATACCGTCCATCAGGCTCACCTGGCCGAAGGTAAAGCGGGCCAGACCGGTCTGGGGGCTCATTCCCACACAGCTGAAGATCAGACCCACAGCCATGGCCAGAATGTTTTTCACAATGTTTTTGCCGGCCATACCGATTACGGTACTCATACCCAGAACTGCCAGCATGAAATACTCGGGCGGGCCGAATTTCAGAGCCTGTCTCGCCAGGAAGGGAGACAGAAACAGAAGCACGATGGCACTGGTCAGTCCTCCGAAGGTGGAGGAAGAAATCGCGTAACCCAGCGCCTCACCGCTGCGTCCCTGCTGGGACATGGGATAACCGTCGTAGGCGGTTACCGTAGCGGAGGCAGTTCCCGGAATCTTTAACAGAATGGAGGGAACGGAACCGCCGCAGGCGGAAGCACAATAGATACCAACCAACAGGCAGATCGCCACCTGTGGCTCCATGCCGAAGGTGATGGGAATCAGCACCGCCATGGTGATGGAGTCATTCAAACCAGGCAGAGATCCCACGATCAGTCCGATCACAACGCCGGCAAGAAGCGCGATCAGCGCGATGGGCTGAAACAGCTGACCAAGGCCTAATAATATACCACTCATCTTCCCACCTCCTTAAAAATCAAGGAATATCATCGGTAACGGTACCGACAATAACACCTTAAACACGAAAAATGTCGCACACACCGCCAGGGCGGCGCACAGTACGGTAATGCCAATCTTTTTATATCCCAGAGAGCGGATAATAAATACGCATAACAGGAACGTATCGATGATGTAACCGATTTTCTTTAAAAGTACCACATACACAATCAGGGCCAGCAGCGTGATTCCTACTTTTCCCAGGTTTACACCTTCCAGCTTGACAACCTCTTCCTTTTTGACGAGCGTCTCAAAGAACAGGTAGGCTGCACAGATTAAAAGAACACCCGCCGACATAATGGGGAAAACTCCCTCTCCCTCCATTGGAATGGCCTTTACAATGATGTAAATCGAAACCAGGGCAAATACAATAGGCATCGCCAGCTCAATGATTAATTGCTTCTTATTCATTGCTGCACCTCCCAGCGAAAATATAGGCGCCCTGAATCGGGCGCCTCCTAAAAGCTATTACTTGGACCCCTTCAGCTCCGGAACCAGAGCTTCGATATCTTTGTAGCACTGATTTGCATACGCCTGGAAATCAGCTGCATTCTTATAGGAATATGGGATCGCAGCGTCCTTCATGCCGGTGATGAACTTATCGGAAGTTGCAATCTTATCAAATTCTTCACACAGTACCTGGTATACGTCGTCCGGTACGCCGGCCGGGCAGGCATATCCGCGGAATGCGCCGTTCACCATGGTGCCGCCTAACTCTAAGAAGGTGGGCACGTCCGGAATATCGGCAACGCGCTCCTCAGCGCCTACAGCCAGTCCGATGATGGTTCCGTCGCCGATCTGGCTTACGGTCTCGCCGGCTGCCATCATGGCTGCGTCACAGTGGCCGCCCATCAGCTGCTGCATCTGTACGGAAGCACTGTCGTTGTGCAGATACTCAAACTTCAGGCCATACTCCTTCGCCAGCTGGATCGCTGCGATGTGGTGAGAAGTGGAATGTCCGGGAGTTGCAACCTTAACGGTGTTCTCCTTAGCATAGGCAACGAACTCATCCCAGGTCTTGTACGGGGAGTTCGGGGGCACTACCAGGATCTCGGGATCGAAGCAAACCATGCCCAGGGTCTTGAAGCTGTCCAGGGTAAAGGTTACGTCTTTTAACAGGGGGTTGTTTACAACCGCGCTGGTGTAAGCCAGCAGGGTGTAACCGTCGGGATCCGCGTTGGCAACTGCGGTCTGTCCGATTACGGCGCCGCCGCCCGCCATGTTCTCAACGATCAGGGAGTGGCCGTTAAAGTAATCTTTACCGGCAGCCTCAGCCAGAATACGGGTGGTGATATCCACGCCGCCGCCTGCGTCGTAAGGAACGATGATCTTGATGTTCTTCTTCGGGAAGTCGGTGTTAGCCTTAGCCGCCTCGGTTGCCGCCTCGGAACCTGCAGCTTCAGAGCCCGCAGCCTCGGTTGCCTTCGGCTCTGCGGGAGCGTCCGCTTTTTTACCGGAGCATCCAGCTAAAGAAGCCGCTACCAGACCTGCGCATAACAATGCTACCATTCTCTTTTTCATATGTCTCTCTCCTTATATTGAAAAATTATAAAGCTTTTACTGCTGTTACAATACGGTTCATGGCCTCTTTGACCGTGCTGCGCGGACATGCGATGTTCATGCGCAGGAAGCCGTTGCCCTCGGGACCAAAGCTCTTGCCGCTGTTAAGACCCAGCTTAACCGTCTCCACGAAGAAGCGGTCCAGCTCCTCCTGGCTCATATTCAGCTTTCTGCAGTCCAGCCACAGAAGATATGTACCCTCCGCATGGATCACGTCGATGCCGTCCACGTCCTTTAAGGTCTCTTCCACAAGATTGCGGTTTTCCTCCAGATACGCAACCATCTGATCCGCGTAGTACGCGCACTGCTCGTATGCGGTGCAGAACGCCACGGTTCCGCAGATGTTCTCGCCGATGGCCTTGTTGTTCACAACCATGTCGTGCACTGCGTTCTTCAGAACCGGATTCGCGGCAATGAAGGCTGCGGTGCGGAAGCCCGGCAGGTTGAAGGTCTTGCTGGGGTTCATGAAGGAGATCGTGTTCTGCTCAAACTCTTTGGAAATGCTGGCAAAGGGAATGTGCTTGTGGCCGCTGTAAACAAGGTCGCTGTGGATCTCGTCGGACAGCACCGTCACATGGTACTTCAGGCACAGCTCGCCTAAGCGGATCAGCTCTTCTCTGGTGAACACGCGGCCGGTGGGGTTCTGGGGGTTGCAAAGGATGAACAGTTTTGTTCTGGGGTCCTTCACCTTGGCCTCAAAGTCCTCAAAGTCGATCTCATAGCGGCCGTCCTTTAAGATCAGCTCGTTGCGCAGCAGATGTCTTCCGTTGTGCTCGGACAGATCGGTAAAAGGCGGATAGCAGGGAGTCTGGATCACAATGTTGTCGCCCGGATGGCTTAAAGCGCGCACTGCGCTGATCACGCCGGAGATAACGCCCGGTACAAACTCAACCGCGTCCGGGTTTACTTCCCATCCGAATCTGGTCTCCTGCCACTTGGCAGCCGCCGCTTTCAGTCTGGGGCTGACAGGTGTATATCCGTACACCCCCTGCTGCACCCGCTCGACCAGAGCGTCCACAACCGGCTGGGGAGCCTTGAAATCACTGTCCGCAATCCACATCGGGATTACGTCTTCCGGATAAACCGAATACTTCTTCGAGTCAGTGCCCCTTCTGTTTACAACTTCGTCAAAATCATGTACTAAATTCACGATCATACCTCCTCTTGTGGTATACCACTCACCAGTTCATGTTTAGATTCTAAACCTTTTTTATGTATCTGTCAAGATACAATTAAGCATTTTTGTCATTTTCTATCAAAAATAAAAAAGGGTTTTGTCGTAAATTACATTAAAAAGGGGATACCATGCCGGTATCCCATGTGACAATTTCATATCTTAATGAAATAAAGGGGACTTTCCGGCATTTTGTCACCGACTTAAGAAAATAAAGTCTGACCCGGAAATCCCCCCTTTCTGCGCTGTGTTCCGTTACGTTCTTGTTCCCGGACCGCCCGCGAGCTTCTGTTCCTTCTTCTTTTGTTTCTGCCGTTCCAGGCGCTTCTGCTGCACCTCGCGCCGCACTCCCAGCCAGGCCTCCATAACGCTGAACGCGATGTCCACCTCCTCCTCGGAGAACTGGGTGCGCACCTGGTCCATGGATTCGCCGAAGCTGACCGCGTCGTACCTCCGGTGGGCCAGGTCCAAAAGGCGGCCTTTCTCCGTCAGGTAAAGCAGGGCTTTGTTGTCGTTGGCAGGGTCGGACTGGCGGTAGACCAGAGACTTGGCCTCCAGCTTCTTCAAAATCTGGGAGATCGCGCCCTTGGTCTTGGCGTAATCCCGGGCCAGCTCGGTCACCGTGATGCCCGGATTGTCCGCAATGTGCTTTAATGTATGTACTTCAACCGAAGTGTACTCCTCTCCGGTCCCGTAGTCCTGGGGAATCTTAGTGGAAATGTAGAGGTTCGCCACCTGATGCAGGATGTCAACCGCCTCCACGTTGCTGTAATTTTTTCGTGTATGATGCTCCGCCATATTGCCTCCCTTAGCTGTCCTTTATTCTCACGTTAAAACGGATTATTCCTCCTCCGGATTGAGCTTCCTCATAGCGCGGCTTAAGTGGAACTTCATGTAGCGGCTGGCCTCGTCCGCGTTCCCGCTCTCGATCTTATATAAAATGGCCTCGTGGTCCATCACCGTGGCGTCCGATACCTCTGTGGGCTTCATGGTATACTGCTTGGAAATCTCCAGCAGATCGTAGAGGTTCCGGTACATATTGGAGAGCACCGGATTCTTGGCCGCCTCGATCACATGGAAATGGAAGTCGTGGGATGCCTTGATAATGGCCTCGTCGTCCTTGCTCTGGCTGTCGATGGCTTCGAGCATCTGGTGGATCGACTCGTGCATCAGCCGGATGTCCTCGTCCGTCCGGCGCTTGGCCGCGTAGTAGGCAGCCGCGGACTCCAGGAAAATCCGCACTTCAAACAGATTTTCAATGGTTTCCATGGTGATGTCCGTGGCGAAATTCGCCTTGGGGTTGAGGAGCTGGATATCCACCTTCTGAACCGTCATCCCATCCGCCGTGTTGGAGACGATGCCGATATACTCCAGAATGCGAAGCGCCTCCCGCACCGGCACTCTGCTGACCCCAAACCGGGTCGCAAGCTCCCGCTCTGAAGGGATGGTGTCCCCTTCCTTTAACTCTCCGGACATGATTTGCGACTTAAACCAGTCCAGTATCGTTTCATAATATTTGTTGGATGACGCCTTCTTTTCCATATGCTCCGGTCCCCTTCTATCCCAGTATCATGCTGTTTTTGTATACACGTTTTCCTATTTATGTATACCGCTCTTTTTAGAATACAGGAATTGCAGAAAGTTGTCAATAGTTTACAATCCGATACTTTATTAACTTTGCATAAATAAATTTCAAATTAGCTCTTTCCTTTTGTCTGTATATGTGGTATTCTATAGGAAACGTAATGGTATACCACCCTTAACCCCATCTTTTTTCGGTATACCAAACAGATAAGGAGGTCCCATTCATGGAAACCACAACCCAACAGACCCGCTGCCTGGCCGCCTATCTCTGCGGTATGGACGTTTCCAAATTCAGCGATCACACGGTGGACATCACGAAAATGTGCATCGAAGACTTCATCGGTGTGGCCATCGCAGGCTCCGCCAAGAAGGAATCCGGAATCTGGAAGGAGTACTACTCCGGGAAGCTCACGGCGCCCCAGGCTTCCACCTTCCAGCCGGGCTTCGCACAGATGACCGTGGAGCAGGCCGCGGCTCTCAACGCGGTATTCGGACATGTGATGGACATGGACGACGTACATAACGCGAGCATCACCCACCTGGCCGTGATCACGGTTCCCACCGCCTTCGCCCTGGGACAGCAGCTGGGCAAGAGCGGAAAGGAGATCATCGAGGCCGTGGCCGCCGGGTACGAGGCCGGAGCCAGGATCGGCGAGGCGATCAACCCTTCCTCTTATAAGTACTGGCATACCACCGGAGTGGTCGGCGCATTCGCCGCGGGCGTGACCGCCGCCAAGCTTCTGGGCCTTGACGAGGAGCAGATGGTCAACTGCCTCGGCTCCGCGGGCACCCAGGCCGCCGGACTGTGGGAATTCCTGGCCAGCGGCTCCATGAGCAAGGTGCTGCACACCGCCAACGCCAATCTTTGCGGACTGCGCTCCGCCGAGCTGGCAAAACTGGGCTTCACCGGAGCGCCCACCATTCTGGAGGGCGACCGCGCATTTGTGAACGCCCTGGCTCCCGAGCCGGATCTGGACAGCCTGACCAAGGGCTTCGGAGAGAGCTACCGGATCGAGGAGAATTCCTTCAAGCCCTACGCCTGCTGCCGCCACACCCACTCCGCCAACTACTGCATCGAGAAGATTCTCTCCGCCCACGCGCTGGACCCGGAGGAGATCGTGTCCATCACCGACGATACCTACAGCACCGCGGTGCAGACCACCAACAATCCCTACCCTGAGAATCCCTACGCGGCTAAATTCAGCCTTCAGTTCTGCATCGCCGCGGCCATCGTGTTAAAGGATTTGAGCGACCGCACCTTTACGGTGGAGAACATCAACAACCCGGCCGTGAGGGCCCTGATGGAGAAGATCAAGGTCAAGGTCAACAAGGAGCTGGACGACGAGTTCAAGCAGGACCCCAACCAGTGGTCCCACCGGCTGACCATCTGCCTGAAAAACGGCGAGACCATCACCGAGCAGGTGGATTACCCCATCGGCGACTTCAAGAATCCCTTTGACTGGGAGATGGCGGACCGCAAATTCCGGCTTCTGACCGAGGATATGATCGGCGAAGAGGGCGTTACCAAGCTGTTAGACAGGCTTCACCGCCTGGAAACCATACAGGATATCAATGAAATCTTTAATTAACTTTTTTACTATAAGGAGGTTCTACTATGGACAATCAACTCATTAAAACTGCCATGCACGATGCCTGCATCCGCGCCGTCACGGAGATTTCCGCGGATGTAAAGGGACTGGTTCAGGCCGCTCTGGACCGCGAGACAAACGATACCGCCAAGAGCATGCTCTCTTCCATGCTGGATAACCTGGATATCGCAAAAGCGCAGGACAAGGCCGTGTGCCAGTCCCCGGGCTACCCCACCACCTGGATTTCCTACGGCGACGACAATTTCCCGTCCTATGCCCACGACGTGATCTGTGAGGCGCTGGGAGAGGCGACCACCAAGGGTTATCTGCGTCCCAGCATCGTGGATCCGCTGACCCGCCACAATCCCGGCAACAACACCGGCGAGGGCGTTCCCAACATCGAGTACCAGTACCATCCGGGCCAGGAGTACGTGGACTTCATCATCAGCTTCAAGGGCTGCGGCGCGGAGCTTGGCAACGCCATGAAGATTTTCACCACCGCCAACTTAAAGCTGAACCAGGATTTCGCGGGATTAAAGCGCTTTGTCCTGGAGACCGCCATCAACGCGGGCGGCAAGCCCTGTCCTCCCTTCGGTATCGGCATCGGCATCGGCGGCCAGATGGACGTAGCTTCCAAGCTGAGCCGTGAGGCCATCAGCACCCGCAAGTGGGACGACACCAACCCCGATCCCTTACTGGCCCGCCTGGAGGATGAGCTGAGAGACAACATCAACTCCCTGGGCCTTGGCGCAGCCGGAACCGGCGGCGACACCGTATGTCTGGCCGTGAAGATCGGCAGAGCCGCAACCCATACCGCCATCGCTCCCGTAGCCATCAACTTCCACTGCTGGGTGGCAAGACGCGCAGGCATCCGTATCTACAACGACGGCCGCATCGAGAAATTACTGTAATAACGAATATACATATAAAGGAGATCTGTCTTATGGATAAGAAAGTATTGACAATGCCTCTGAAGGAAGAGGACGTTCGTGAGCTGAAAATCGGCGATGTGGTATACTTAACCGGCCACATCTTTACCGCCAGAGACATGGGGCACTTAAAGATCCGTGAGCTGCTGGACGCAGGCCAGCCCCTTCCCAAGGACTTTACCGGAGCCGCTATCTTCCACGCCGGCCCCGTCTGCCTGAAGAATGAGGACGGTTCCTGGCGTCTGAACGTGATCGGACCCACCACCAGCATCCGCATGGAGCCCCACGCCGACGTTGTGGGCAAGATGGGCATCAAGGCCGTGATCGGCAAGGGCGGCATGGAGAAGGGCACTCTGGACGCCTGCGAGAAGTACGGTTACGTGTACCTTCAGGCAGCTCCCGGCTGCGCTGCAAAGCTGGCCCAGGGAATCAAGTCCGTTTACGACGTGACCTGGTTCGAGATGGGTATGCCGGAAGCCCTTTGGGATCTGGAAGCAGTTGAGTTCGGCCCCCTTGTGGTCGGCATGGACACCCATCAGAACAGCATTTACAAGAACTTAAAAGAAGCAGCGTTAAAGAAACTGGATGAGATTTATCCAGAGGACTAATCCATCACATATACGGCAGCAGCTAGTGAGGCAGCTTCTGCCGTAAAACCGTTTATATTATTTGGGAGGAGTGAAACTATGGAATTTCGAATCGAACATGACTCAATGGGCGAAGTGCAGGTTCCCGCGGACCGTTATTGGGGCGCGCAGACCCAGAGAAGTTTCGAGAACTTCAAGATTGGAATCGAAAAGATTCCCATGGAAATCATCCGGGCGTTTGCAATCTTAAAAAAGGCGGCGGCTATGGCCAACAACCGCCTGGGCAAGCTGGATGAGAAACGTTTGGACCTGATTTCCCAGGCCTGTGACGAGATACTTGCCGGCAAGCTGGACGGGCATTTCCCGTTGGCCGTATGGCAGACAGGCAGTGGAACCCAGTCCAACATGAACGTCAACGAAGTGATTGCCAACCGCGGCAACGAAATCGCAGGAGAAAAGCTTCTGCATCCAAACGATCACTCCAACATGTCCCAGAGTTCCAACGATACGTTCCCCACAGCCATGCACATCGCTGCGGCGGTATCCATTGAAGACCAGCTGCTTCCAAGCATCGATCTTTTAATCGGAACTTTTGACCGTCTGATGAAGGAAAACGAGGGAATCATCAAGACCGGGCGCACCCATCTTCAGGATGCCACTCCGATCACATTCTCCCAGGAGATCAGCGGCTGGAAAAACATGCTGGAGAAGTCTAAAGAGATGCTGGTAATGAGCCTTTCGGGCCTGCGCGAGCTGGCTCTCGGCGGCACCGCCGTGGGCACCGGCTTAAATGCACCCAAGGGATTTGACGTGGAGGTGGCAAAGGCTGTTTCCGAGCTGACCGGCAAGGATTTCAAGACTGCTGCCAACAAGTTCCACTCCCTGACCAGCAAGGACGAGCTGGTATTCGCCCACGGGGCCTTAAAGGGCCTTGCGGCAAACATGATGAAGATCGCCAACGACGTCCGCTGGCTGGCCAGCGGCCCCCGCTGCGGCCTGGGCGAGATTCTGATTCCGGAGAACGAGCCGGGCAGCTCCATTATGCCGGGCAAAGTGAACCCCACCCAGTGCGAGTCCGTCACCATGGTCGCCGTGCAGGTGATGGCCAATGACGTGGCCGTTGGAATGGCCGCGTCCCAGGGCAACTTTGAACTGAACGTGTTCATGCCTGTTTGCATTTACAATTTCCTGCAGTCCGTGCGCCTCCTGTCCGATTCTTTGGTCTCCTTCAACAACAACTGTGCGGTCGGGATCAAAGCCAACAAGGAGAAGATGGACGACAACCTGCACCGCTCACTGATGTTGGTAACCTGTCTGAACCCGCATATCGGATACGAGAACGCGGCAAAGACGGCGAAGAAGGCCTACAAGGAGAACATTTCCCTGAAGGAAGCCTGCGTTGCGCTGGGCTTTCTGACCGCGGAAAAGTTCGACGAGGTGTTTAAACCCGAGCAGATGGTATAGGAGGACAAAACCATGGATGTAAATAAAGCTTCATTGGATATGCATTATGAACTGGCGGGAAAGATCGAGGTCGTATCCCGCAAAAAGATTGAGACAAGAGACGATTTATCTCTGGCATACACCCCCGGCGTGGCCGAGCCCTGCCGGGTGATCGCAAAGGACTACGAGCAGTCCTTCAAGCTGACCCGCCGCTCCAACCTGGTGGCGGTGATCACCGACGGCACCGCCGTGCTGGGCCTGGGCGACATCGGCCCCGCGGCCGGCATGCCCGTGATGGAGGGCAAATGCGTGCTGTTTAAAGAGTTTGCGGACGTGGACGCGTTCCCGCTCTGCATCGACTCCAAGGACACGGACACCATTGTCCAGACCATCCATCTGATCTCCAAGAGCTTCGGCGGAATCAACCTGGAGGACATTGCGGCCCCCAGATGCTTTGAGATTGAGCGCCGCTTAAAGGAGCTCTGCGACATTCCCGTGTTCCACGACGACCAGCACGGCACCGCCATCGTGGTTGCCGCCGCCCTGATCAACGCCATCAAGGTCACCGGCAAGGAGATGGGTAAGATCAAGATCGTCATCAACGGCGCGGGCGCGGCCGGAATCGCCATCGGCAAGCTGCTGATCAGCATGGGCTTTGGAAATGTGGTGATGTGCGACATCAACGGCATCATCTGCGAGGGCGACGAGGGATTAAACGCAGGTCAGGAAGAGATTTCCCACATCAGCAACCTGAACAGGGAGCACGGCAAGCTGGCCGACGCCTTAAAGGGCGCAGACGCGTTTGTGGGCGTGTCCCGGCCTAACCTGGTCACCAAAGAGATGGTAGCTTCCATGAATAACGGAATCGTGTTCGCCATGGCCAACCCCACCCCGGAGATCATGCCGGACGAGGCCAAGGCCGGCGGAGCCGCTGTGATTGGCACCGGGCGTTCCGACTTCCCCAACCAGATCAACAACGTGCTGGTGTTCCCGGGCATCTTCAAGGGCGCGCTTTCCGTTCGGGCCAAGGAGATCACCGAGACCATGAAACAGCGGGCGGCTTACGCTATCGCCAGCATGATTCCGGACGAGGAGCTGAACGCCGAGAACATTATCCCCTCTCCCTTAAACAAGGGTGTGGCAGCCGTTGTGGCGAAGGCGGTTGCCGACACCGCGGTGGAGGAAGGGATCGCCCGGATATAAGGCGCGGGGCGGCAAAGCAGCACAGGAGATGACGCCGTGTTTTAGATGGTAATCACTCCCGGCGCTTTAAGGGTTGCCTGAGTTAAAACTGTAATATCTCCCGGGGCTCTCAGGGGCTCCGGGGTTATTAAACAACCGCCCGACGGAAGGCCGGCGGACGGTTGCATATAACTGCTTAATTGCAGGACCTCTCATAAAAAAGTACGGCTGTCAGGTGATTTGCCACACCTGACGGCCGTACTTTTTTATATCGGTTTCTGCGGTTTTATACGATCAATCCCTTGAGTTCCGCCATCGCCAGCGCGGCGATGGTCTTGCAGTCGGTGATCTCCCCGTCCGCAATGCCCTTTCTCACCGTTCCCAGCTCCATAAGCTTCAGGTTGATGAACTCGTCGCTGTCCAGCTCCCGCTCTTCCTCGTGGAGCCCGGTAGCCAGATACAGGTAGAGCACTTCCGATACAATACCCGGGGATGGATATATTTTCCCCAGATATTCCCAGTGATCGGCAACCCTGCCGGTCTCCTCCCGCAGCTCCCGCACCGCGGCCTCCTGGGGCGTCTCCCCTGGAATCTTGTCCATCTTGCCGGCCGGAATCTCCGTGATGGTCTGACAGATCGCGTAGCGGTACTGCTCTTCCATCAACACGCAGTTTTCCCCGTCCATGGCCAGAATCGCCACGCCGCCCGGGTGTTTGACCATCTCGCGCACCGCCTCCGTCCCGTCCGGCAGCTCCACCCTGTCGACAAAGAACTCATAGGATTTTCCTTTGTACACGACCTTGCGTTCAAGGCATTTTTCTTCCAACCTTTTTTCGCCGTCCATTTTGTGTTCCTCCATTACCACCTCCCAACTGTTTCATTCCGCCGGGACATGTTATTTTTTAGGATAACCGTTCAGACGGCGGGAAAATTGGCGCAGTGAGGCGTGTCAAGCTCGTTTGTAAGCGCCTTTCTGAACCAATTTTCCCATCGGATGGACATCCGATGCTTCCTGACCGGCTTTTCAGGTCAAGAAGATTAGCCGTATGAACAGTTGCGATTAAGGCTGTACGGAGAGCCAGTAATCGTAAACATCCTGATAATTGTCGTAGTAATAATCCAGATCCAGGTCGAACTTGGGGATGCTGTCGTAGTCCGGGTTGCCCTCGATGGCCGGGGCGTTCGGGAATACGGGGTAGGAACCCACGGTCAGGAAGGGCTCAAGTCCCTTACCCTGGTGGTCCGCCTCGCCGCACAGGTAGCGGATATACAGCTTCGCCGCATTGGGATGCTCGCACTGATCGGCAATCTGAGCCACCATGAAGCTGACTGCGGTGGTGGGCATATCGAACTTGTCCGGCTCCACGCCCAGCACAAAGCCCTGGAGATCGCGCTCACGCAGCTTGGAGGAAACGCCGTAGCCGATAGGCGGATCGGTCATACCCTTGGCTCCGCCAACCGCCTTCACGATGTTGGTGTTGCTGGTCTCCATGATGGCGCCGTTCTTGGCCACCCGGTTGATCCAGGCGTGGGCCGCATCCGGCTCGTTGTCGGCCAGCTGGATGGGCTCGCCGAACACCTTTTCATAGTCCGCTTCCAGCAGGTCGGAGTGCTGTACCATGGCGGCCAGCAGCACCGGAAGGTCAGGCTCGCCGGAGGGATCTAAGAACACGAACTTGCCGTTCCACTCCGGTTTGGTGATATCCCACCAGGAAGAGATGGGCAGCTCGCTGTAGACCTCGGTGTTGTAGTTCCACCAGTCCAGCTCCACCACGAAGGGGGTAACGATCAGGTAATCCGGATTCACGCCGTCAAAAATATCCTCGGGGTGATAGTTGTGCAGCAGGCCCTGCTGGATGTACTCGCGGCTGATGGAACCGGTCTGCTCTTTCAGCTGTAAAATGTCCGCGGTGTGGATTCCCGCCTCATACTCTCTGGAAAACTTTTCCAACATCTCGTTGATGCCCAGGTCGTAGAAATTTACCTTGATCCCGGGGTACTCTGCCATAAAGTCTGCGGACACGTTCTCCAGACGGCCGGTACAGCCGTAAAGGTTTAACTCGCCCTCTGCCTTCGCCAGCTCGTACAGCTCATCCACGGTCTCGGTCTTGTATAAACCGTTTTCCTCCGCCCAGGACGATGCCGCCGGGGCCTCAGTCTCAGCTGCCGTCTGGGTCTCCCCGCCGGATTCCTGGCCTGCCGCCGGAGCGGGGGCCTGGGTCGCCGCGGTTGTGGGCGCCGGGTCCGCTTTGCTCACGCAGCCCGAACACGCTCCCGCCGCCATGGCGGCTGCCAGCACAAAGGCCATCCATTTTCTCTTTTGTTTCATAATCGTTCCTCCTTGTGTGTTTTTAATTTAACCGCGCCTGTTCCTGCGACGCGCGGAACTGTGCTCCTCCGGTTACTGATCCAGAACGGCCTTGCGGATCAGGCGGCCGGTGCCCTTGTGAAACAGGTTCACCTTGTCCGGGTTGACGGAAATGTAAACCTTCTGATCCATGTTGTAGAACTGAATGCCGATCTCCTTGGACAGAAGCACCGACTGCCCGGCGTTCACCTGCACCGTGGTGTCCGATCCGGCGGACTGCACGGAATATACATGTCCCTCGATCCTGCCCGGCCCCGGGTCCCGGTGCACCTGCACCTTCTCCGGGCGGATGCCGATCACGCAGTCGAACTCCCCGGATTCAGGCATATCCTCCGTGAACAGCTCCGGCGAAAATACCATCTCTCCCAGGTCGGAGTTTACGCGTACCTGGCCCGAGGGCTCACGCACCGCCTTCCCCTCCACAAAATTGGACTTGGGATTGCCGATAAAGTCGGCCACCCGCAGGGAAATGGGGTTCTGGTAAATCTCCATGGGCGGAGCCACCTGCTCCAGCTCGCCCTCGAAGAAAATAGCGATCTTGGTGGACATGGTCAGCGCCTCCACCTGGTCGTGAGTCACGTAGATGATGGTGGTTCCCAGCTCGTGGTGCAGCCGTTTGATCTCCGAGCGCATGTCGATGCGCAGCTTGGCATCCAGGTTGGACAGCGGCTCGTCCAAGAGCAGCACCTTGGGCTCGGACACAATGGCTCTGGCGATGGCCACGCGCTGTTGCTGGCCGCCGGATAGCTCCGCGGGATAACGTTTGGCAAATCCGCCGATCTGCATGCGCTCCAGGGCGTTCATCACCTTTTTCTCAATCTCCGGCTTGGGCAGCTTTTTCACTGTCAGGCCGAAGGCCACATTGTCGAAAACCGTCATGTGGGGCCACAGGGCGTAGGACTGGAACACCAGGTTGAGCCCCCGCTTGCCCGGCTCCTCAAAAAACAGCTCTTTGGCGTTGACCACCAGCTTATCCCCCATGGTGATGGTGCCGTTCTGAGGCTTTTCCAGACCGGCCACCACCCGCAGGGTCGTGGTCTTTCCGCAGCCGGACGGCCCCAGAAGGGTCATAAACTCGCCGTCGTCAATCACCAGGTTTAAATCCTTGAGAACGTGGTTGTTTCCGTAAAATTTATCGATATGGTTTAACTCAATCTTGCTCATCGTCTGCCCCCTTTATCAGAATCCCTGTGTAATATCCGCATTGAAGAATTTATTGGCGATCCAATAAATCACAAATACGACCACAAACATGATAATCGCCACCACGTTGGAGAACTGCTCCATTCCCCCCGACATGTAGGAATACGCCATGTAGGGTAAGGTCTGGGTGTTGGGCGAAATCAGGATCACAAGCAGATCCAGCTCCTTCATCACCGCCATGAAGATCAGCATAAAGCCGCTCATGAAGCCCCCCTTGGACAGCGGGAACACGATCCGCCTGAACCGGGTGATAAAACCCGCGTTCTCGATCTGGGCGGCCTCCTCCAGCTCCACATTGATCTGCATCATGTTGGCGGAACCGGCCCGGCTGGAAAACGGAAGGTTCTTGACCACCGTCACCAGGACCAGAAGCAGGAACGAGCCGTAGAGCACAGGGAAAAACGTAACTTTTAATCCAGCGAAGGTCACCGCCCGCTCCACGGAAAACATGGACAGGTACATGGCGCCGAAGGCGATGGACGGAATCAGGTAGGGAATGAACACCAGCTGTTCCACCAGCTTGCCGGATTTGAGCTGACGCCCTCTGGAGGTCACGTAGCCGATCAGCTGTCCGAACACCGTCGCCACCAGGGAGGCCACAACCACCAGCTTTAAGGAGTTACCCAGCACCTGCAAGAACTGCGGGTTGCGGAACACTCCCGGCTCGCCGTAGAAGATATCCGGCTTGCCAAGCCCCACCCAGTAGTGGAGGCTGAAGTTGGAAGGGCTGTAATCGCCCAGCTTGAGCATCAGGCTCTGGAGCACCAGAATCCCGATGGGCAGGAATACGCAGAAGCCCAGGAACAGGAACAGAAGGCCCACCACCATGGGTTTCCATTTGTTGAGGGACAGCACGTTGGAGCGCCCGCCCTTGCCGCCGATGGTGGCGTAGGACTTTCTGGTTCCGATGACCTGCTGGTTGATGAAAATGATCACCGCCGCGATGCCGATCAGGATCAGGCTGATGGAGAAGGCCATGGCCGTCTGCTGCTGCTTGATGCTGGTGTAGAGCATGGTGGAGATGGTGTAATACCCGGTCTTAAGTCCCAAAAACGCCGGAACGCCGAAGGTGCCCATGGCCTTGGAGAAGATCAGGATAAAGGACGAGGCGATAGCCGGCATCACCAGCGGGAAGGTGATCTTACGCAGCATGAGCAGCTTCCCGGCTCCCAGAATCTCGCCCATCTCCTCCAGCTCCGAGTTGATGGAGCGGAAGCTGGCTGAGATCAGCAGGTACGCGTAGGCGTAGTAGTGGATCGTCAGCACGCAGATGATAGCGATTGGCCCATAGGCCAGCCAGTCCGGCGGTTCCAACCCCAGGTAGGACAGAAAGCCCTGGGTCCCGCCGATGCGCGCGGTCTTGAACACCGCGATCCACGCCATGGACTTGCACCAGGACGGGATCATGTAGGGCACGATCATGGCCAGGGAGAAAAATTTCTTAAATGGAAGGTCGCTGCGCACCATCAGCCAGGCGATCGCCCCGCCCAGGCCGATGCTGAGTACCGAGACCGCAGTGGCGATCAACAGCGAGTGCATCAGCGGCTTGTAAAGCATGTTTTGGGAGACTTCGCTGCACAGCAGCTTCTTCCAGTAGTAGAGCGACCAGTCCCCCGCCTGGGCCCCCTCCACTCTCCTCACGTCTCTGGCAGCCAGCTTGAACGTGGTGACCACCATCTCGATCAGAGGGACGATTACCAGACAGGCGAGGGCGGCCACTGCGGCCGCTACCATGATATTGTACGGGCTTCTGATTCCGTTTTTAACCCAGTTTTTTGTGCGCCTGACACTGGAATACGATCTGCTCTCTTTCATTCACAACCACCCCAGTCTTTTGTATATTTCTAAATCTGATTATAGTTAAGATGGGAGGGCTTTGCTATGAAGAAACGTTGTCAATATATCGAGAAATGTTGCTTTTTTATCCGGATTATCATCATCAAAAATAAATGTTTTTTGATATTCCCGGATTTACGCACTTATGTGTTGGATATTTATGACATTTTTTTACTGTAAAATTCGCTTTTATTGTGCATATATCATTATCATTTTGGGGGATTAAATTTGATGGTATGGTATTGTCTTAGATTTGTGTTTTGCTATCATTAAATTTCATTTTTTTCAGATTTTAGTGGAAAATAATCGTTTTTTAACCCATTTTGTTGACAAACACGGATTATTTTTCTAATATTGGCAGTGAGGGGAGGTGGGCTTATGAAAGGACACGAATACAAATATTCCTTTAAAAATCAATTCCGCACCATGGCTTCCATGTCCGTTTACCGCACCGGGCATCAGCAGTGCAGCGGGGGCTATCACCGCGGGCTGGAGGTACGGGATTTTTACCTGATCCATTTTGTGATGGAGGGCGGGGGCGTGTACACGCTGAACGGCAAGCAGCATCCGGTGCGAAAAGGGCAGGCCTTTCTCATCTATCCCAGCATGCCCATCGATTACCAGGCCGATGCCGTCGATCCCTGGGAATTTTGCTGGGTGGGTTTTAACGGCAACGACGCCCGGCTTCTGATGAACGCCACTGGCTTCACCCCCCAGAACCCGGTGATCACCCTGAAGGACCCGGAGCGCATGGAGGAACTGCTGATGAACATCTACCGCTGCCGCGGCCACCACCCCCACGAGTTCATCAATATGACCGCCAAACTCTACGAGCTTCTTGCGTTCCTGATCCAGGAGGCCAGCGACCCCATGCCCGCCCAGTCCCGCACCGGCGTGGAGCACGTACAGCGGGCCTGCGACTTCATCGCCTCCCACTACCAGGAACCCATCACCATCAACGACATCGCCGGCCATGTGGGAATCTGCCGCAGCCGCCTCTACCGGGTGTTCAAGGCCCATCTCTCCATCTCCCCGCTGCAGTACCTGACGGAATTCCGCCTCCGGGAAGCCTGCAACCTGATGAACCGCCAGAAGGCCACGGTCAAGGAGGTGGCCTACGCCGCGGGCTTCAGCGACCCGCTATATTTCTCCACGGTGTTTAAGAAGTCCCTGGGGCAGTCGCCCAAGGAGTATATGAAGAGCAGCAAGGGGGACGACACCTACGTGACAAAACAGTAAAAGAGCCGCCTACCGCAGGCGGCTCTTCCGGCCTTATCCCCTCTCACTCAGCTTCCTCATCAAATACCGCTTTTTATACTTCACCGCCGCCAGCGCCGCGATCCTCCGGTAAATGCTGAAATTCACCGCTCCTCCCACCACGCCCACCACGGGCAGGCCCTGGACGAACTTTTCCACCAGAAGGGCGTCGGAGAGCATGCGGGCGGTGGAGGCGATCTCGCCCGCCAGGGTGCCGCCGCCGTACTCCATGGAGTCCAGCTTGCGGTTGCAGGCGTCACGCTGGCCGCCGTCGGAAAGCGCGGTGCAGATCAGACGCAGAATATAGCGCTTCTCCTCCTCGCTGCCGTAGTCCACGCCGTACCCGATGGCGATCTCGTAAACGCCCCGCAGGATCGTGCCCACCATCAGCGGGATGTCGGGCAGCCCAAGGCCCAGAAAACCAAGGCCAAGGCCCGCAGCCGTGGTGGCCGCGTGGTTGATTTTACTGTCTTTTTTCGCCTGCTTGTCCAGCCTGCGAAGGCTCTTTTTATTTCCTGCCCGGTCCACGATATAATCCCGGGCCTCAAACTCCAGCCCCGCGCCCTCCTTGTCGAAGGTCCGCTCGATCAGGGGCGTGCCGTTGATAAAAACCGTTTTGAACGCCTTGGAAAAGGCCGCTTCCAAAAGTCCGCTCACCTTCTCCGGCACCTTCTCATAGACGGCCTGCTTCACCTTTCCCTTCTTTAATCCACCGGCCAGCAGCTTTTTCTCCCGCTTTTCCACAGCCGCCAGCTCTTTTTCCAGACTGTCCACCCGTTGTCACCACCTTACGCATATTTTTCCCAGGGCAGCGCCCATGTATAAAGTGTAACCGCAAAGCCGGGGGAAGTCAAACCCGGAGTGTCGACACCGCGTCGCCAAATAACGCCGGAACCTCCGCTCGCTCCCCCGCAAACGACAAAAGGAATCAAATCCCGGTGCAGTGGGATCTGGTTCCTTTTGCCTGCGTTCCTACGCCGCCGCTCTGTTGGCCTTAAACCGCTTCAAGAGGGGCATACCGATAAATACAATGGAGAGGACCATCAGTCCGCAGCTTAAGGGTCTGGTCACGAACACGGACAGAGAGCCGTCGGCGTAAACCATGCTCTGGGTCCAGTTGTTCTCCATCATGCTTCCCAGGATGGAGGCCAGGATCAGCGGCGACTGTGGGATCTTATACTTGTTAAAGGTGTAGCCGATAAATCCGAAAAAGATCATGATAATAATATTAAAAATGTTGTTGCTCACCGCAAACGCACCGGTCACGCACAGCACCAGCACCACGCCGCTCAGGATTTCCCGTTTCAGCCGCAGCACTGCGGTAGCCAGGAAATTGCAGTAGAACACGGACAGGGGCAGCATGATGATGTTGGCCACCAGGAAGCCCAGGATGATCATATAGGCCATCTCCGGCGTATCCTTGAACAGAGTCGGGCCGGTTCTCAATCCCTGGATTGTCAACGCGCCCAGGAACAGGGACGAGGTGGAGTTGCCCGGCACGCCCAGGGCCAGCAGGGGAACCATAGAGCTGGCAACCACCGCGTTGTTGGCGGACTCGGGAGCCGCGATGCCCTCCGGCACGCCGGTTCCGAATTCCAGGTTGGGACGCCTTCTGGCGGCCTGGTCGTAAGCCATGAAGATGGCCATGATCATTCCCGCGCCGGGGATGATTCCGATGATGTTGCCGATCAGACTGGACTGAGCCCAGATGGGAAGCAGCCGCTTGGACATCTCTTTGTCCGGAAGGATTACCTTGACCTTCTTGTAATTCTCCTTGACCTCTTCCTTAAAATCCTTCACGCTGGGATTCTTCTGAATCGCCTCAATCATTTCCAGAATGGCTGTAATACCGAACAGACCGATCAGCATGGGGATCAGCGAGATTCCGTCCATTAGGCTTACCTGGCCGAAAGTGAAGCGGGCCAGACCCGTCTGCGGGCTCATCCCGATACAGCTGAAGATCAGCCCCAGCGCCATTGCCAGAATGTTCTTCACAATGTTTTTTCCCGCCATGCCGATCACAGTGCTCATGCCCAGCACCGCCAGCATGAAATACTCCGGCGGCCCGAACTTCAGGGCCTGCTTGGCCAGGAACGGGGATAAAAACAACAGTACGATGGCGCTGGAGATTCCTCCGAAGGTGGAGCTGGAGATCGCAAATCCCAGCGCTTCGCCGCTCTTGCCCTTCTGGGACATCGGATATCCGTCGTAGGCGGTCACCGTGGCGGAGGCGGTTCCCGGAATCTTTAGCAGAATCGAGGGGATGGAACCGCCGCATGCCGACGCGCAGTAGATACCGATCAGCAGGCAGATCGCCACCTGCGGCTCCATGCCGAAGGTGATGGGGATCAACACCGCCATTGTGATGCTGTCGTTGAGCCCCGGGAGGGAACCCACGATCAGTCCGATTACAACGCCTCCCAACAGCGCCGCCAGGGCCATGGGATTAACCAGCTGGCCTAAACCCAGTAGAATACCGTTCATACTCCCACCTCCTTAAAAATCCAGAAATACCATCGGCAGCGGAACCGACAGCAGCACCTTGAAAATCACAAATGTCACCGCCACCGCTATGACCGAGCACGGCACGATCACATGAAATTTCTTGTACCCAAGGGAGCGGATCACCAGGGCGCACAGCAGAAATGTGTCGATCGCATAGCCGATCTTTTTTAACAGGAACACGTAAACCAGCAAAGTCAACAGGGTCAGACCCACCCGCGGCAGATTGACTCCCTCCAGCTTTACCACCACCTCGCGCTTCATCAGCGTCTGGACCAGCAGATACACCGCGCAGATCAAAAGCACTCCCGCGCACATGATTGGGAAAACGCCCTCGCTTCCCATGGACAGGCCCTTCACGATCACGTAGGCCGCCATCAGCATAAACGCAACCGGCATCGCCAGTTCAATCATTAATTGTTTGTTATTCAACCTAACACCTCCTAAAACCTAAAACGCCTTTACCCGGTTTCACAACCACTCGTCCGGATCAGCAGCCTATATGTTAAAGTGCTGCTAATCCCACGCCGCACACTGCCCCTGACTGTTTTTCCCCATCTCCCCTTTACCTCAGAGTATCGTTTCGATCGAACTTCCGCTCATCTTTGACTATGTTTAGATTCTAAACCATTCGAGTGGCATCGTCAAATTAAAATGCCGTTAAAATCGTAATAATGTGACATAATATGCTGTCACAAAAATCGATTATTGTCTATTTTTGAAATCAAAAAAGGAATTGCCATCGTATTTTCAACGTTTGACAATTCCTTTTTCGTGTTCTGTTCGTCAATTTTTGTCAGTTTTGCACAAATGCCCGATGCACGCCTTAAGGCTGCGCATCCAGCTTGTTTTTGTAGTATCCTTCAGCGCAGTACAGCGCTCCGGCCGGATTGTGGGCCAGCACGCGGTCCTTGGCGATCAGAGTGGTCACCAGGGCGTCGGAATACTTGTAAAACAGGGAATCGTGGCCCACGCACAGCCCAAGGGCGATGTTGAACTCCGTCTTCTGCCCGTTTAAAAGCCTGGCCTGGAAAATGGGGTTGCACATGGCCTCGTACTGCCCGGGATGAAGCTTGTGCTCGTCCGGCACTCCGGCCGCGCACTTGTCCCGGCCGCCGACCTTGCACATAACGGACACCACCTCAAAGCCATTGCGCTGCAACAGATCGCACATGACCTTCGCCTCTTTACTCAGACCGCTGCAAAAGGCCAGGCCGATCCGATGGTAACCCATCCTCCGGCACAGCTCGATGGTCTCCTTCACGCGGGGCCACTGGAACTGTCCAAGGCCCTCGATCTCCGAGGCTGTCACGTAAAATTTAAAATTATCCTCGGAACGGTACTCCTGAAACGCCTGCTCGGAAAGCTCCTCTTCCCGGATCGGACAGTTTTTCGGCAGAGCTCTGTCCTCCGCCTTCCGGCATGCCCGCACGCCGCATTTTGCACATGTATACATCCGCCGCCTCCTTCACATCCCTCCATGGGCTGGGGCCGTCCGCACAACACAAGCTGCGCCGCGCTTTAACGCGCAAGCCGCCCGCACCGCACATCCCGCGCCCCGCCGTCTCGTTACAGATAAATCCCCATAAACTGCGACGCCAACACCACCATCACAAGCGCGATGGGATACGTCGCCGCATAAGCGGAGGCCACGTCGTCGGTCTCCGTCACACGGATCAAGGTTCCCAGGGCGGGCGTACTGGTCATGCCGCCGCAGATAGAGCCCAGGGAGTTGAAGGTGCTCAGCTTCAGAACCTTAAATGCCATGATAAAGCCCACAAACATGGGCACCAGGGCCATGATTGCGCCGTAGATGAACAGCAGGATTCCCTGCTCCTTCAGAATCTCCACAAAACCGGCCCCTGCCTGGGTTCCGGCCCCCAGAAGGAACAGCGCCAGACCAAACTCCCGCATGGTCTCCAGCACGTTCTTGGGCACGGAAACGCTCAGACGCCCGATGGAGTTCATGTGCCCCAGCAGAAGTCCCGCGATCAGCGGGCCGCCGGAGGTGCCCAGGGAGAAGGAAGCCCCGCCCGGAAGCGGAATCTTGATTTTCGCCAGAATCATACCTCCCACGATGGCGCAGGCAAAGGAGAAAAAGCCCATACTGTCGCAGTAGAACAGGTCCTTGTGCTTGTGGCGGATCTCCACGTCGGCGGCGGCCTCGTACTGGGCCCGCTCCTTGTCCATGTCCGTGTGCAGGATTCTGGGCACCAGCTGCACGAACAGCACCACGCTGATCACGCCGAAGGGATAAGCGATGCCGTATCCCACCGCCGCCGCGTCGGAGCCGGTGGCCTCGATGGCCGCTGCCAGGCCGGGCGTGCTGGTGAGGGCCCCGGAGAGCATTCCCACCGCCAGATCGGCGGGCACGCCGATCAGCTTCACAATGGCCACGCAGGACAGCGCCCCCGCGCCGATGATAATCACGCCCAGCAAAATATAGGATTTCGCGTTCTTTTTAAAGTTCCTGAAAAATTTCGGTCCGGCGATAAAACCCACCGCCGTCACGAAACAGACTAACCCCATGTCCCGGACCAGACCGGGCACGGACACCCCCAGGTGGCCGAATACCAACGCCACCAGAAGAATACCCGCGGTGCCCAGATCCAGCCCGCAGACCTTGATACTGCCGACCAGATAACCCAATACTGCAATGAGAAACACCATCAAAAGCGTGCTGTCCAACAAGTTGGCCTGAATCCATCCCCATACATCCATCTCGATCACCTTCCCCTTTCAAAACCGGTCGCCAATCAGTGGCGTCCCTCGTGAGCGTAGGGGGGCAGCAGCAGCGGGGATACCTTGTCGTTGTGAACCCCGGCTTCCTCCAGCTCTTTTGCAAACTTCTCCACGTGCTCCAGCGTCATGGTTCCCAGCTCCACCTCGTTGCAGCGGGCTGCGGCGGCCTTTCCGGCGTCGCGTCCGAACACGATGATGTCCAGCAGGGAGTTGCCCATCAGGCGGTTACGCCCGTGGATACCGCCCACGGCCTCGCCTGCCACCATCAGGTTGTGGATGGTCTTGGTGGCGCAGTCCGCATTGATCTCCAGTCCGCCGTTCTGATAGTGCAGGGTCGGGTAGACCAGGATCGGCACCTCTCTCATATCGATGTCATAGTTTAAGTACATGCGCAGCATGGCCGGGATACGCTTCTCAATGGTTCCCTTTCCATGGATCATCTCGATCATGGGGGTGTCCAGCCATACGCCGAAGCCGCCGCCCGGGGTGGGAACGCCCTTGCCGCGGTCCGAGCACTCCCGGATAATGGAGGCCGCCGCCACGTCGCGGGTCTCCAACGGATGCATGAACGCCTCGCCGTCGCAGTTCACCAGCATAGCGCCAACGGAACGCACCTTCTCCGTCACCAGAGCGCCGAAGAGCTGCGCCGGGTAAGCCACGCCGGTGGGATGGTACTGGATGGTATCCTGGTACAGCAGGGGCGCGCCCACGCGGTAGCCAAGCACCAGGCCGTCAGCAGTGGCGCCGTAGTGGTTGGAGGTGGGGAATCCCTGGTAGTGCAGCCGTCCCGCGCCGCCGGTGGCGATGATCACCACCTTGGCCCTGGCCACCAGGTACTCGCCGGTCTCCATGTTCTGGAGCACAGCGCCCGCAACCTGTCCCTTGTCGTCCAGGATCAGCTCAACGGCGGAGGTGAAATCCACCACCGTGATGCCGCGGTTGATCACCTCGTCCCGCAGCACGCGCATGATCTCAGCGCCGGAGTAGTCCGCGCAGGCGTGCATACGCTTTCTGGAGGTGCCGCCGCCGTGGGTGGTCACCATGGTGCCGTCGGGGTTTTTATCGAACATAACGCCTAAGTCGTTTAACCACTGGATGGCCTCAGGCGCTTCCATCACCAGCTTTTTCAGCAGCTCCGGCTTGGCCGCGTAGTGTCCGCCGCCGAAGGCGTCCAGGAAATGCCTCTGGGGGGAGTCGTTCTCCTTGTCGGCCGCCTGGATGCCGCCCTCCGCCATCATGGTGTTGGCGTCGCCGATGCGCAGCTTGGTGGCGATCATCACGTTCGCGCCGCCCTTGTGGGCCTCGATGGCCGCGGAAGCGCCCGCGCCGCCGCCGCCGATGACCAGCACGTCCACGTCGTAGTCAATCTGATTTAAGTCCAGATCCACGCCCAGCAGGCGGCTGTTGGCCTGGAGCAGCTCGCCCAGCTCAACCGGCACCTTCTCGCCCTTGTTGGGGCCCATTACCAGGGTGGAAAAGCCGCTTTCCTTGTAGTCAGGATGATACTGCCTTAACAGATTGTGCTTCTCGTCCGCATCCATTCTTCTGAGATCGGCACCGATTCTGGAGGGCCTGGTGGCCTCCACTTTTTTTATGGAATCAAGCATTTCTTGTGTCAACATGTGTCATCCCTCCTTATTTCTCAATATCGCGTTTGTTGTACAGTTCCTTCAGCTCGGCGATGGGCTTCTCCATGATCTGCTCGATCAGCTCGTCGTACTCGCCGTGGCGGATCTCCTCAACGCGCTTTTCCAGGTGCTCGGTCTTGGGAGCTAAGTATTTGCCGGTCAGTCTCCTTGCCAGCAGTCCCACCATAGGATGGGAGATGCCCGCCGGACATCTGGTGGAGCAGATTCCGCAGCCTACGCAGTCAAAGGACTCGTGGGCGCATTTCTCGAACTCGCCTCTCTGGGCGTAGGCGATATACTGCATGACGTTTAACTTCTGGGGGCACGCCTTGGTGCAGGCGTTACAGCCGATGCAGCTGTAAATCTCCGGGTAGAGCTCCATCATAATCTGCTCTTTGGGTTTGATCTCCTCCAGGTTGTAGGTCCGCTTGTCCGTGGGAAAGAAGGGAATGCTGGCCACATACATGCCTTCCTGCACCTGGGTCTGACAGGCCAGACAGGTCTTTAACTCGTTCTTACCCTTGATGCGGTAAATCGTGGCGCAGGCTCCGCAGAAGCCATGGCGGCAGCCACAGCCTCTCACAAGCTTGTATCCGGCGTATTCCATGGCCGTCATGATGGTTAAGTCAGCCGGCACCGAGTATTTTTTACCAAAGAAATAAACATTTACCATTTCCTGCATTTTCTCTACCAATCCTTCCTCTTAATATTCGTCTGGCAATTCGTCGATCTCATCACAGCGGAACACGGGACCGTCCTTGCAAACATACTTGGAACCGATGTTGCAGCGTCCGCATTTTCCGATTCCGCATTTCATCTTCAGCTCCAGGGTGGTAAACACCTGTGTCTTTTCAAAGCCCATTTCCTGCAGGGCCGCCAGCACGAATTTGATCATGATCGGCGGGCCGCAGACCAGCACGGTCTTGTCTGTGGAGAATTCCAGCTCTTTTAAGTAGGAGGGAACAAAGCCCACATGGCCGTCCCACTCCGGCTGCTCCCGGTCAATGGTCAGGTACACGTCCACGCCGTCCCGTTTGGACCAGTCGTTCTGAATCTCGTCCAGTCCCACCAGGTCCTGCATGGAGCGGGAGCCGTAGAGAATCTCCACGCTGCCGTAATTTTCCCGCTTGTCCAGCACGTAGTTGATCACGGAGCGCAGGGGCGCAAGGCCGATTCCGCCTGCGATGAACAGCAGGTTCTGGCCCTTTAACGCGGTTTCCACCGGGAAGGAGTTGCCGTAGGGGCCGCGGACCGTGATCTCGTCGCCCACCTCCATGGTGTGCAGGTAATCGGTCAGGGAACCGCAGCGCTTGATGCTGAATTCCTGGTATTCCTTGTTGGTCGGGGAGGAGGTGATGGAGAACATGGCCTCCCCCACTCCGGGCACCGCCAGCATGGCGCACTGGCCCGGCATATGTTCAAACAATTTTCCACCCTGGGGGCTTACCACCCGGAAGGTCTTGACATCCGGGGTCTGATCCTTGATATCCGTGATCACGCCCACCATGGGGACTAATTCGTCGTGTTTATGGCTTCCGCCGCATCCGCAGCTACACATCTTCAGACACCCCCAGACTCTTGATAACTTTCACAATGTTTAACGAAGAAGGACATTTGCTCACGCAACGGCCGCAGCCCACGCAGGAGAACATCCCGTCGTTGTTTTCGGGGAAATACACCAGCTTGTGCATGAACCGCTGGCGGAACCGTTCCTTCTGGCTGTTACGGATATTGCCGTGGGCCATCAGCGTGAAATCGGAGTACATGCAGGAGTCCCAGCAGCGGAACCTCTGGATGCCATTTCCGGTGTTGTAGTCCCGGATGTCGTAGCACTGGCAGGTGGGGCAGATGAAGGTGCAGGTGCCGCAGGCCAGACAGGCCTTGTACATTTCCTCCCATTTGGGGGAGTTGAACAGCTCCAGCATCTCCGTATTCTTGAAGGTCTCCAGGGAAATGCCGCTGTAGGGCAGCTTTTCCACGATGGCGGCCACGCTGGCCTGTTCCGCTTCCACGGCGGCCTCTCCGGCCTCATCGGCGGGAACCAACAGCGCCTGGGCTGCCAGATCGGCGGTCAGATTCTCACCCTTATCGGTATTCGCTCTCCAGTAGAGCGTATCGTCAACGATCCAGGTGGTCACGTCTCCCGCCGGGTTCTGGGCCTCCACGCCGAATACCTTGCAGAAGCAGGTCTCCTCCGGCTCATGGCAGGCCATGGAGATCAGCACGCCGTGATTTCTGCGGGCCTCATAAAACTTGTCCACCGGGTCCGCCAGAAATACCTTGTCCAGCACCTCGATTCCCTTCACGTCGCAGCCGCGGATGCCGAAAATGGCAAAGGGCGCGTCCGCCAGCTCCTCGGGGGTAATGGAGATCTTTTTACCTTCCCGGTAGCAGGTGTAGAGGTTCTCGCTCTGGGGGAAGAAGAAATCCTTGGGGGATTTCACGGTGTTTAACGCGTCCAGGGCGGTTTCCGCCTCCTGGGACCAGATTCCGTAGTTGACCTGGCCGTTTTTGCGCAGGGGCATATATAAATCCATCCGGCCGGCAATGGCGGCGAATAAGGACGGTAACTGTTCTTTTGCAATCTTATACATACGTTATCCCCTTTCCCCAACAATGCTTGGCTCAACGTCGTCCATCTTAAACGCGGTCAGGGGGGCAAGAGCCTCGGCGTCCTCGCCTGCCTGGTACGTTCCGTAGAATCCATTGATATCCTTAATTAATTTCCGGTTCAGCAGATGGAGCGGGATTCCCTGGGGACATACCCGGCTGCACTCACCGCAGTCCGTACATCTTCCGGCCACATGGAAAGCGCGGATCAGATGGAACATCTGCTCCTCAAAGGTGTCCGCGTTGGCCTTCTGGGCGGTGTCGAAGCGGTCGCTGTCGAACACGCACTTGTTGCAGCTGCAGGCCGGACACACGTTCCGGCAGGCGTTGCAGCGGATGCACTTGGAGAGCTCGCCCTGCCAGAAGGCAAAGCGCTCCTCCGGGCTCATGGCCTCCAGCTCCTTCACCTTGGCGAAACGGTCCTCGGGCTTCACCGCAAGCTCCACGTCCGCGCCGATCAGCTCGTCGTACACCATGTGCTCCGTGCCCTTGCAGACCTTGCAGCGCTCCATCACCGCGTCCCCGTAGGCGCAGGTCTTATCTCCGTAGATAGTGCCGATCTTTAAGGTATCACCGTCCTCTTCCACGGTCTCAATTCCCTTGATCCCAAGTCCCTTAATGGCCTCGATATCCAGCTTGCCCCTGCAGCCCACGCCGATGATGTAAGCCTTCTCCCGGTCAATCCGGTGCTCCTTCACCAGCTGGTTGAAGCTGTAGGTGTCGCAGGGCTTTAAGAACACCAGGGTTCTGCCCTCCTTCTTGCCGGCCTCGATCATGTATTTGCTCAAATTTGCTCCGCAGAACCCGTCGTAGACCAGCGCGTCCAGCTCTTCCTCAGTGCCGAAAAACGCGGGCTCGGGATTGTAGGGCAGGTCGCAGCGCTTCCAGCCCAGCACGCGGACCACCGTGCCGTCGGCCAGCAATTCTTTGGCTCTCTTAATCATTTCCTGCATCGCAAATCCTCCAATCTCACATTCTTGCCCAGTTTGTGGATTTTTTCAATGAAATCGTTCATGGTGGCGGCAAACTTCACGCCCTCCGCGGCGGAAACCCATTCCACTCTGGTTCTGCCCTTCTCCACCCCGATGTAGTCTAACAGGGAGAACAGCAGGGTCATTCTTCTCCTGGCGTAATAGTTGCCCGTGCTGTAGTGGCAGTCGCCCGGGTGGCAGCCGCAGATGATCACGCCGTCCGCGCCCTTCTGGAAGGCCCGCAGGATAAACAGCGGGTTCACACGGCAGGAACAGGGCACCCGGATGATCTTCACCTCGGCGGGATAGCCCAGGCGGCTGGTTCCGGCCAGGTCCGCGCCCGCATAGCTGCACCAGTTGCAGCAGAATGCGACGATAAGCGGCTTAAACTCCGTATTCTCGTGTTCTATTTGCATATTGCGTCCACCTCCGCGATTAATTGTCTGTTGGAGAATCCCTGCAGGTCCATTGCGCCGGAAGGACAGGCGACGGTACAGGCGCCGCAGCCCTGGCACAGAGCGGTGTTCACCACAGCCACTCTTCTGGTCTCACGGATTCCGTGGTCGAATACTTCCTTATTCTCATAGGAGATCGCGCCGTAGGGGCAAACCTTCTCGCAGGCGGAACAGCCGTTGCAGTACCGCTCGTCGGATTTGGCCGTACAGGGGTTGGTCACCAGCTTGTCCTTGGCTAAAAGGCCGATCACCTTGGCGGCCGCGGCTCCGGCCTGGGAAACGGTCTCGGGAATGTCCTTGGGGCCCTGGCACACGCCGGAGAGGAACACGCCCGCCGTGGGGCTCTCCACCGGACGAAGCTTGGGATGGGCCTCGGTCAGGAAGTTGTTGGTGTCGATGCTGGCGGTCAGCATGGTCGCCAGGCCCCGGACTGACGGATCGGGCTCGATGGCCGTAGCCAGCACCACCAGGTCGGTCTCCAGGATAATCCGCTTGTTGTCGATCAAATCCACGGCCTGGACTCTCAGATGGCCGTTATGCTCCGCCACCTTACCCACCTGGCCCTTGATGTAGTTGACGCCGTACTCCTCAACCGCCCTGCGGTAGAACTCGTCGAAGTTCTTTCCCGGGGTTCTCACGTCGATGTAGAACACGTTGACCTCCACATCCGGGTACTTGTCGCGGATCAGCATGGCGTGCTTTGCCGTGTACATGCAGCAGATTTTGGAACAGTAGGTCTTGCCCTTGCAGGTCAGATCACGGGAGCCCACGCACTGGATAAAGGTTACGGACTTGGGGGCCTCGTGGTTGGAAAGGCGCTCTAAATGGCCCTTGGTGGGGCCGGCCGCGTTGGTCAGGCGCTCGAACTCCAGGGAGGTGATCACGTCCGGGCTCTGGTTGTAGGAATACTCGTCGAACTTGTCAAGCTTTATGGTGTCAAAACCGGTGGCTACCACGATGGCGCCGTACTCTCTGGTAATGATCTCGTCCTGCTGCTTGTAGTCGATGGCGCCCGCCGCGCAAACCTTCTCGCAGACGCCGCATTTTCCGGTCTGGAACTTAATGCAGTGTTCACGGTCGATCACCGGCACGTTGGGGATAGCCTGGGCGAAGGGGGTGTAGATGGCGCTTCTGGTGGATAAGCCCCGGTTGAACTCGCTGGGGGTCTTTTTGGACGGACATTTCTCGGAGCAGACTCCGCAGCCCGTACATTTGGTCATATCCACGCTTCTGGCCTTCTTGCGGATATCCACGGAGAAATCGCCCACAAAGCCGGACACCTTCTCCACCTCGCTGTATGTATAAATATTGATCTTGTCGTGGGCCGCCGCTTCCACCATCTTGGGGGTTAAGATACAGGCGGAGCAGTCCAGGGTGGGGAAGGTCTTGTCCAGCTGGGACATCTTGCCGCCGATGCTGGGGGTCTTCTCCACGATATCCACCTCGTAGCCCGCGTCCGCGATGTCCAGAGCGGTCTGGATTCCGGCGATGCCTCCGCCGATCACCAGGGCTCTCTTCACCACGCGGCTCTCGCCGGGCTGTAAGGGGGCGTTTAAGTTCACCTTTGCGATGGCCGCTCTGGCCAGGATCACCGCCTTCTCGGTGGCTTCCTCTTTATTCTTGTGAATCCAGGAACAGTGCTCCCGGATGTTGGCGATCTCCACCATGTAGGGGTTCAGCCCCGCCCGCTCCGCTGCCTTGCGGAACGTGTTCTCGTGCATACGCGGAGAACAGGAACACACAACCACTCCCGTCAGCTGTTTGTCCCGGATCGCATCCTTTATTTTCGACTGGCCGGCCTCGGAACACATATACTGGTATTCTTCCGCATGAACCACGCCAGGCTCTGATTTTACCATCTCCACCACTTTTTCCACATCCACGGTGCCCGCGATGTTGGTGCCGCAGTGACAGACAAAAACTCCTATTCTTTGCAATGAATTCACCTCCGACCTTTCTCTTACTTACTGTATTTGCGGAACGCGCTTGCCAGCAGCTGCTGGGGCAGATCCGGGTCCAAAAGCTCCGGGATCTCGTCCGGCGACAGGTAGTTCTGCCCCTGCTGACGGATCACCATGAGGCGCACGGCCTCGATCAGCTTGGCGGGCTTCACGTCCCTGGGACAGCGCTCCACGCAGGCGAAGCAGGACAGGCATTTCCAGATGGATTTCGAATGCAGCAGCGGTTCCACATCCCCGTTCTGCACGTAGGACACGAACTGGTGGGGTCTGATATCCATCGCATCGTAGGACGGGCAGGATGCGGAGCATCTGCCGCACTTCATACATTTTTTGGTGTCCACGCCGCTGATCTCCTTCAGCAGCTCAGCCTTTTCTTTGTCCGTTTTAAGCACCCTCTACACCTCCCTGTTCCTCTTTTATACCAAGGGCCTCCGCTAATATCTCTGTGAAATATTTAACAATAGGGGTATGCGAATGCCCGCCATGGTTTAAATTGTACAGGCACAGGGGACACGCGGTCACAAGCTCCTGGGCTCCCTTGTACTCTGCGGATTCCATGATCTGGTCCACCATGCTGCCGGAAAGCTCCTTTTCCTTCAAGGAAATGTACCCACCGCAGCACTCGTTCCGGTACGGGTATACCACCGGCTCCGCGCCCAGGGCCCGGATAAAATCTTCCAGAATGGTGGGATTCTCAGGATCGTCGAACTGTAAAATGCTGCTGGGGCGCAGAAGCATGCAGCCGTAGTAGGCCCCGATCTTCCGCCCGGTCAGCGGATTCTTCACCATCTGGCGGATCTTGTCAAAACCCACCTTGTCCCGGAGTACCTCCAGATAGTGGTATACATGAGTCTCGCCGCTATAGGCTTCTTCCAGGTCCAGGTAATTGTTCACTTTTTGACGAATGTCATCCACGTTCGCCATGTCGTCGTTCACCCGCTTGATCACGTGGTGGCAGGCGGAGCAGAGCGTCACCAGATCCTGGCCCTTTTCCTTCGCCGCATTCAAAGCCCTCACGGACGACAGCTTGGTTGCGATCTCATCGGAAGCCAGAGGGTAGACTGCGCCGCAGCACTGCCAGTCCTCGATCTCTTCCAGGGTAAAGCCTAGCGCCTCCGCGGACTTTCTCGCGTAGAAGTCCAATTCTTTTGCTTTGGTTTTTAAAGTACAACCCGGATAATAACTATAAACCATACCGTCATACCCAACCTTATATTGGGCTTACCTCCTTTTCTTGTATACCACAAACTGGTATCCCGGTTTGTTGGTATCCCAACGTTTTCTCTTATAATACCATGATATTACACAAAATGATAGTATTTTTTGATATTTTTTTATGTTTTTTGTCGCCGAGTGGTATACCACCCGGCGACAATTTTTGTGACAACAGCCATTGTCATTTTTATTTACTTTGAACGCTGTTTTTTTGCGATAATTGAGACTTTGTGACCGCGAAAATGGAGAATTGTCAGGAATTTTCGATTGCTTTGATCTGCCTCTGCACATACGCGATGCACCGCCTTGCCGCCCGGCTGATCCGCTTGCCCTTTTTCCACACAAATCCCGTCTCATAGAGTATCGGAGGGTCCAGGGGAATGGCCGCCGTGTGCTCGATGTGCACCAGGGGCCGGTACCCGTCCCCCAGCACGAAGCTGACGCCCGCGTTGTTCTCCACCAGGTTGAAGGCGGTGATCATCTGCTGGGGATAGGCCAGCACATTGGGCGTGATCTCCAGCCGTTTGAACTCCTCGTCCAGCTTGCTGCGGATGTAGGAGTGGGGCGGCAGGTAGATCAGGCGTTCGCCCGCCAGATGTTTTAAGGAAATGCGCTCCATGGAGGACAGGGGATTCTCCCGGTGGATCAGCGCCTTTAACTGGCCCCGCTGGATCCGGCAGATGTCGTAGCGCTCCTCCATTCCTTCCTGGATTACCAGAAATCCCAGGTCGATCTCGTCGGAATCGATGGCCTCCATGATGCCCAGGCTGCCCAGCTCCAGCACCTGATGCCGGATATCCGGGTTCTCCCGGAAAAAGCCGTTGTACAGGATGACATTTAAAAATGAACCCGTCACCGGCGTGATTCCCATGTTCAGCACCTGGTCATAGCTGCAGGCCAGCTCCTGGGTCTCCTGGATCATTTGCTCGAACTGCTCCAGCACAGACCGGGCCTTCACCAGAAAGGTTTCTCCCTCATAGGTCAGCATCACCCGCCGCTTGTCCCGCACCAGAAGCGGAATCCCCAGCTCCTCCTCCATGTTTTTGATGCACGTGGTAATGGTGGGCTGGGAGACATGAAGTTCCTCCGCCGCCCGCGTGAAGCTGCGCAGCCTGGCTACTGCCGTAAAATATTCCAGCTGTCGAAAATCCATTTTTTTCCTCCTGTTGTGGTTGGGGTGGGTGGGGCAGGTGCATGCCGCCGCGCCGCCTTTTGGCTTGCCGATGACGGGGGCTGGTGGGGGACACCCGCGCCCCTTTCTTAAAATTATACCACACTATACCAGGCCGCCACCCTGCTTTCTGACCTTTTTTACCGGTCATTTTTTGTCTGTCCTTCCGTCGTCCTTTCGCCGTCCTTCCGCTGTCTTTACTCCGTCCCAACCACCTGGTCCACAAAGTGCTCCGCCAGGCCGGTGTAATGTTCCGGACGCATGAGATTTTCCAGTTCTTCCGCCGTCAAGTGGGCCGTGACCCGGCTGTCCGCCAGCGCCAGCTCCTTTAGCTGCCGCTTCTGGGCGATGGCGGCCATGGCCAGCTCATAGACCAGCTCGTGGGCCTCCATGCGGCCGTAGACTTCCGCCAGCCGCATCATCAGGGCCTCGCTGTAGATCAGGCCCTGGAGAATCTCCAGGTTATGCCCGATCTGATCCTCATGGACCTCCATCTGCCCGAACAGCTCAAGCGCGATATCCAGGGTGCCGTCGGCCAGACAGCAGATTTCTTTTAAATGGTACGGCTCGATGCACAGCGTCCGGCAGTCCCGCTCGTTGGTATTCTCAAGACACTGCATAGCCCGCATGACCAGCGTCCCGGCGATTCTCCCCCGCCCGGCCAGACGCCCGGGAAGGAAAGGATTGCGCTTGTGGGGCATGGTGCTGCTGCCCACCTTCCCCAAGGCGTACCCCTCCGCCAGCTCGTTGACCTCGCTGCGCTGCTCGTTGTACACCTCGTTGCCCATGCGCCCCACCGCGCCGCAGATCATAGCCAGGTCAAAGGTGAACTCCGCCAGCCGGTCCCGGGTGGCAAACCAGCTGATTTTGGGCGCCGCCAGGCCCAGGCGCTCTAACAGGAGCTTCTGCACCCGGGGGCCTTCCTGCTCCAGGGAAGCCATGGTGCCCACGGCCCCGGCAAACTGCCCCACAAAGATCCGTTCCCGGCCCTGCTCCATGCGTTCCAGACAGCGGTCCAGCTCGTCGATCCAGGTGGAAATCTTGAAGCCCAGGGTGATGGGCATGGCCTGCTGGTCGTTAGTCCGGCCGATCATGACCAGGCTCCGGTATTCCCGGGCCTTCCCGCTTAAAATCTCCCGCAGACGGCGGGTCTTATCCTCCACAATGTCCCAGGCCTCCCGCAGCTGCAGGATGAGGGCCGTGTCGGATATGTCCTGGGTGGTAGCCCCGTAATGCAGGTACTCCCCCGCTTCTTTGCTGCAAATGGCCTTGTACGCCCGAAGCATCCCCATGAGCGGGTGTCCCGTTGTCCTTCTGGCCTCGGCGTACACCGCCTCGTCCAGCAGCTTGACGCTGCATTTTTCCTGAATCTCCCCGGCGTATTGCTCCGGCACCAGGCCCGCCTCACATTCCGCCCAGGCCAGAGCCGCCTCCACATCCATCATCTTCTGAATGGTGTTCGCACCGCCGAAAACCCCTTCCAGCACGTCCCGGCTTCCATAATATTCCTCTTCCATTCCAGCTCCCGAAAATCCCATCCTTCTTTCCTCCTCACATTAGCATAAACATGAAAATCAACACTGCCGCCAGCATGGGCAGAATGGAGCGCTTGACCACGTCCATGGGGCTCACGCCCGCCATCTTGGCGCAGATAATGGTCACGCCCGCCACCGGGGAAGCCGAGCGGCCGATGGCCGCCGCGATCTGCGCCACAGAACCCATGGCCTCCACCGCGTAGCCCAGATCGGCCGCATGGGGTGTGATGGAGGTGTTGAATGCGATCGCCGCAGCGTTTCCAGAGCCGGACAGGGCCGCGATGATAAAAGGTCCGAAGCCCGCTCCCAGCCGGGCGATGGCGGTGGAATTTTTCATCACATCCACCAGGGCTCCCGTCAGTCCCACCGCGTTCATGCCGAAGGTGAATACCGAGGCCGCGGCCATCAGCGTGATGATATCGCGGTAGGAATTACCCACGCCGTTAAAGAACTGCTTCACCCCGTCCTGTACATGGCGGACATCCAGGAGAAGTCCCAGCACGGAACAGGACAGCATCCACACGGTGATGTCAAAGTTGGGGAGAACGCCCGCGTTTCCCAGAAGCAGAAAGATAATGGGGGTAGCGGGGATCAGCGCTTTGAAATAATTGATTTTGACCGGTTCGCTCCCTGGATTGGAGTCATGCCGGGCGGAAGCGCCCTGGCTGGCGGTAGCCTGGACCGCGCTTCCCGGCTCTGCGGCATACGCCGCGCCCTGTTTATTTCCTTTTTTTACCATTGTTATGTCGATAGCGGTCAGCAGCACAATGGATGCGGCCAGGGCGATTATCGCCACCATAGTAAAGCTGGATACTACCTCCAGCCCGGTCATGGAGGCCAGCTCGCCCACCTGGACGTTGAAGCTCTGTCCGGGATTCATCACATTTCCCCAGGTGCCAATGAGGATGCAGGCCGCCGCGGTGGCCGGGTGCACGCCCAGCCCCAGCATCATGGGAACCAGCAGGGTACCCACCGTAGCCGCGCAGCCCGCCGCGCTCATGACCACAATGTTGATCAGCCAGGTGATTAAGATTGCGCCCGGTACCACCGCGAAACGCACCTTCTGCAACGGCCTGGTTAAAAGATATACCAGATTGGACGAACATTTCGTGTACTCCATCACTGCGCTAAAGCCCATGCAGGCGCAGATGGTGGGAACCAGCGATTCGTTGATCAGCTGGGAGATAAACGCCTGCATGGCTCCGTCAAAACAGCCCTCTACACCGGCAATCCCGGCGATCAGGGCCATGGCGGCTCCCGAGAGAATCAGGACCATTCTGGCCTCCAGATTCTTTAAGATCGCCGCAAAGGTAATCAAAACAATCAGTGCTCCTGCCCAAACCATAAAATACCTCCTGAAAATATGATCCCCCGCAATATGACGGGGGTATTTTGTTTGACATAATCTTAACATTTTCGGAATTCCTTTAGAAATACGGATATTTTATCTGCTGATAGGTTTCGTCTATACCATTGTTTTTTTCACCAAGTTTCATGCGGCGGTTTTGTGCACCTTGACGCTTAGCAGGCCTGCGCCCTTGCCTTCCCCCACCCCCGATGATATAATAAGGAAACGTATCTCTTATCGCCAACCTACGGTTGGCGACAAAGTATAATAAGGAAACGTATCCCTTATCGTCAACCTGCGGTTGGCGACAAAGTATCATAAGGAAACGTGTCCCCTATTGCCAAATGTATCTCATATGAGCGCTAAAAGCCGGTCTACGGTGGGAGGAATCAGGATATGGAGCTGCGTCAATTCAAGTATGTCAATATGGTCGCACAGTGCGGCAGCGTCACCAAAGCGGCCAGGAAACTGTTCATCAGCCAGCCGGCGCTGAGCAGCTACATCAACAAGCTGGAGGAAGAGCTGGGGGTGAAGCTGTTCGACCGGTCGGCCACGCCTCTGGTCTGCACCTACGCGGGGGAGCAGTATCTGAAACGGGCCCGGGCCATCCTGATGCAACTGGACGACATGGACCGGGAGTTCCGGGACATCGCCACCAACTGCCAGGGGCGGCTGCGCCTGGGTTTTCCGGGCGAGCGGCTGATCTACATGCTGCCGCTGATCCTGCCGCCTTTTAAAGAGCGTTTTCCCGGCATCGACGTGGAGGTGACCAGCGGGCCGGGCAACCGGCTGATCGAGGGTCTGCGAAACGGCGACACCGACTTTGTCTTTCTGCCCCAGTGGACCAAGGACAAGGATATCGCCCAGGTAAAGATGACCGACGAGGAGCTGGTTCTGGTCTGCGCCAGGGGCTACCTGCCTAACGATTGCATCCTGGACCGGGAAAAGCATATCGTGAACTGGCGCAGGGCCGCGCGCCTGCCTTTTATCACCCTGGAGAAGGGGCACGCCCTGAGAGCCAGCGTGGACGTGCTGGCAAAAAATGCGGGCGTACAGCCGAATATTTTTCTGGAATCCCACAGCAACATGCTCTCCTGCCGCCTGGCCGCAAAGGGAATGGGGGTGGCGGTGGTCCCGGAGATCACCCTGGAACTGGTGAAGGAGGGCGGGGAGCTGGACGTGTACCACCTGTCGGAGAACCCGCTGACTTGGGAAGTATTCGCCCTGTACCGGGAGGGCTGCTATATCGGCCAGGTGGAGCAGGCCCTTTTTGAGATTGCAGAGCACAATCTGAAAATCCATAAGAAAAAGCTATGACCCTTATTAGCAAAATCCAATTTTACTTATAGGCTCAGCCTGCCTTATAATGGTCTTAACAACCATTGTGGGGGAGGCTTTTTTGTGCCCCAACGCTCCCTTCACCGGCTCAGCCGAATTTAAGAAACCTGGAGGAACTTACATGAACATGAATTTGACGAAAAAGATTCTGGCGGCCCATCTGGCAAAGCCGTCGGACATGGTCCCGGGGGAGGAGATCTTCCTGAAAGTGGACCAGACCCTGACCCATGACATCAACGCGGTGATGACCTATCTGGCCTTCGAGGCCATCGGCCTGGACCGAACCCAGGTGGAGACCAGCGTCAGCTACCTGGACCACAACCTGCTGTATCTGGACAACAAGACGCCGGACGACCACATTTACCTGCAATCCGTGGCCAAGCGCTACGGGGTTTACGTGTCCCGGCCCGGCAACGGCATCTGCCACGCCGTCCAGGTGGCCCGCTTCGGCGCGCCCGGCAAGCTGAGCATGGGCGGCGACAGCCACACGCCCCACGGCGGCGCCATCGGCATGCTGTGCATCGGCGTGGGCGGCATGGACGTAGCCACCGCCATGACCGGGGTTCCCATGCGTCTTAAAATGCCTCAGGTTATTAAAGTAAACCTGACCGGCCACCTGAAGCCAGGCTGCAACGCCAAGGAAGTGATTCTGGAGATGCTGCGCCGGGTGGGCATCAAGGGCGGACTGGGCAAGGTCTTTGAGTATGTGGGCCCGGGAGCCGCCACCTTGACGGTGAACGAGCGCGCGACTATTTCCAACATGGGCGCTGAGATGGGCGCGACCACCTCCATTTTCCCGGCAGATGAGCAGGTCAGAAAATTCCTGAAGGCCCAGAAGCGGGAGGCGGACTTTGTGGAGCTGACCGCGGACGAGGGCTGCTCCTACGACGGGGAAATGGAGCTGAATCTGAGCGAACTGGTTCCCCTCTGCGCATGTCCGCACCAGCCGGACAACGTGATTCCGCTTAAGGATGTGGAGAAAAAGAAGGTTCAGCAGGTATTCATCGGAAGCTGCACCAACGCCAGCTATTCCGATATCGCCAAGGCGGCTCTTGTGTTCCAGGGCAGGCATGTCCACGAGGACGTAAGCTGCACCTGCGGCATTTCCTCCAAGCAGATTTACCTGCAGCTGATGAAGGACGGCTATCTGGAAATGCTGCTGAACGCGGGCGTACGCCTGCTGGAGCTGGCCTGCGGCCCCTGCTGCGCCATCGGCCAGTCCCCGGCCACCAAAGGCGTGGCGGTGCGCACCTCCAACCGGAACTTCAAGGGCCGGGCGGGCAACCCCACGGCTGAGATTTATCTGGTCAACCCCGAGAGCGCGGCGGCCACGGCCATTATGGGAACCTTTGCCTCCGCGGAGGAGATTCTGGGCGATGATATCGTGAAACTGGCAGATATCCAGGAGCCGGAGGAGTACCCGGTGGACGATTCCATGATCGTAGCGCCCCTTTCCCCGGAGGAAGCCAGAGAGGTGGAGGTCGTGCGCGGCCCCAACATCAAGCCCCTGCCGGTGCCGGATGCACCCGAGCAGCATTTGAAGGTTCAGATCAGCTTAAAGACCGTGGATAACATTACCACCGACGACATCACGCCGGCCAGCGCCGAGTTCTCCAGCATGCGCTCCAACATCCCGCTGATGAGCCAGTATTGCTATCACCGCTACGATCCCTCCTTCGCGGAGCGGGCGCGCCAGATGGGGCAGAGCATCATCATCGGCGGCGAGAACTACGGCCAGGGCTCTTCCCGCGAACACGCGGCCATCAACCCCATGTACCTGGGCGTAAAAGCGGTGATCGCCAAGAGCATCGCCAGAATCCACAAGGGAAATCTGCTCAACCACGGCATTATCCCCATGATCTTCGCCGATCCGGCGGACTATGACCGGGTGGACATGGAAGATACCCTGGAAATTCACAACCTGCTGGATCAGATGCAGACCCGCGAGGTGGAGATCACCGACGTGACCAAGGATTTCACCTTTAAGGCGCGGCTGGAGCTGTCTGACAGCGAGTTGGAAGTGATCTCCTGCGGAGGGCAGCTTCGTTATCTGAAGAGGCAGTTGGAGGAGATGGGGAGGTAAGCCTTTTTCAGCGGAAAGATGGGGCAGTCAGGAAATAGACTGCCCCATCTTTTTGCTTACTGTTAAAGGGTTTTCTACTGTTATGATACCGTCTTACGATGGTCACCTCTTACCTCTCTTGGTCAGCAGTCTTGCCGCCATACCCTAGTCCAGATTTCCGGTAAGCCGGCAGGCCTTCAGCGCGATTTTTACAAATTAGTTGGAGGCAGGCATACAAATCTCCGACAAATCACAAACGGCCTCCATAACGGCCTCCCATGAAATGCTCTTAGCATACGGAAATTTTTGTTGATAGGATATCCAAAGATTCTGCATTTCGATGCTCTCTCTTATCTTATGTAGTGTTTCCATGCCATTGCTCACTGCAGCCTGTGAGTTGCGATGGGCACACGTAATCCGAAAGGCAGCCGACAGCGTGTTTTCATCAAAAGACTGTGTGCAATCGTGTTGGAGAATATAGAGATCATAAAAGTCACGCAGGCGCGTGTTAGCGGTTCCGCGGCTTAACACAGTCTCAATTTTCTCGGCCAATACAGTCTCCAGATTATATGCCAATACAGATATGCTTCTGTCTTCAAACATCAGCTTAAACTGATATTCAATTTCTTTTGGAGTAATCCGGTCCCCAGTAGAAATATCCAATTTCAACGGTGTTCTCATAGTGTCAATGGAAGCCGTCATTGAAGCTCTAATCCCGCTATATTCTGTTTCATCCATAATTTCACCGATGCGCTCTATTTTGAAAAACACTCCATCATCAATGGGAACGGAGATAATCTCTGTTAAAATTCTTTCCGCGCTCTCAACCGACAGCGGAAGATTTTTGATTGTAGTGTCAATATCCATCGTGCTTCGTGCATCAATACCTACCATGGCCGATACCAGCATACCGCCCTTCAAAATAAAGTTTCCCCGGTATGGCGACAGGGAAAGCCGTTCTAAGAACCGCTCCATAAAATAATTACGAATCAAAAGCAGCGCCCGCATACTATCTCCTTTTGAGATATTTCGCACCAGTGCCTTGAGCTGCCGTGATGTATGAATCATTATAAAAGCACCTCCAGATATGTTCTTAAAATGGCTGCCACATGAAATTCTTCCGCATATTCCATAAGCAAGGGGATATTTTTTTCTTTTAGACGCAGATAACTCCTTAATGCCGTCTGATAATCCTGAATTTCAATGTTGCTCCGGCTGCGAATCATATCGCAGATGGTTCTCTCCGCATTATACACACGGATCTGGTGGCCTCCGGGTGACGGCAGTTCACGGACCCCCAAGGTATGGAGTTCCGGTTTGATACGATAAATCTTGACCCCTTGCTCTGTAAGTTTCTGCGCATTGTACTTCCCCTTTGCAGTGACCGTAATCTGCAATGGCTCCCGGTCCACCAAATCCAGAAGATAAAGTGCCGTCTCATGTGAGAAAATGACCCCGGCATATCTCGCCTGCAAAATGTAAAGGTCATCTCCCCAGGCATCTGCTGAAACATAAATACCCGGAGCTGCCTTCTCTAACTCCTCTGATTTCACATATTTGTAAAAATGATATTTTGAAACACCGGCATCAAGGGCTTTAGCGGCCATTAAAATTCCTTGATTTTCCTCCATAAGCGATTTTAAAATGTTTTCGTACTCCATATTTTCACCAACTTTCACACAACTATTATAATTCAAATATGTGCAAAAGTAAATTTATTTTTTAACCTAAAATAACGGCAGCAGACCAAAACCTGCCGCCGTACTCTATCAAAACCCCTAACCTTATCCTTAAATCACCGGCCCCAACGTATAAATATCAATGGAACTATAATAATGCAGACTCTCATTCTTACTCATCCCACCGTTCAACACCTCCACGATCTTCTCAAACACTTCCTCGCCCACCTGCTCAATGGACTTTTTCCCCTCGATGATCAATCCGGCGTTGATATCCATATCATTTTCCATATTCCGGTAGGTAATGGGGTTTCCGCAGACCTTCACCACCGGCATGGTGGGGAAGCCTTGGGGAGCGCCCCGTCCGGTTGAGAACATCATCAGCTGCGCGCCCGTGCAGGCCATGCCCGTGAGAATCTCCGGCTCACGGCCCGGCGTATCTTTGATCCAGAGGCCCTTGCGGTCCCCCACCCGATCCGTGTACTCCATCACGCCCTGGATGGGCCTGGTACCGGACTTGACGATAGCGCCCAGGGATTTCTCCTCGATGGAGGACAGGCCGCCCTCGATGTTGCCCGGCGTGGGCTGTCCCTTGCGCATGTCGCAGCCCAGGGACTTGGCCCGGCTCTCCATGCGGGCCACAATCTCATCGATCTTGTCCGCCACCTGCGCGTTCACGGCCCGGCGCTTCAAAATGTGCTCCGCGCCCAGAAATTCCGTGGTTTCTCCAAACACCACGGTTCCGCCCAGGTCCACCAGCTTATCCGCCACATAACCCAGCGCGCAGTTGGAAGCCATGCCGGAGGTGGTGTCCGACGCCCCGCACTTGATGGCCAATACCACCTTGGAGATATCCGCCTCCCGGCGCTGCTGGGGCGCAATGGCCCGCACCAGCCTGGATGCGGCGTCGATGCCCGCGGCGATGGCCTTGCTGACCCCGCCCAGCTGCTGAATGCGGATGATCTCCACCGGCTTGCCCGTCCGTGCAATTTCCTGTACCAGCCGCTCGTGGTCCGTGCCCTCGCAGCCCAGGCTGACCACCAAAGCCGCTCCCACATTGGGCCCGCAGCCCAGGCCGATCAATGTCTCCGTCACCCGGTCCAGATCCGGCGGCAGCTGGCAGCAGCCCTGGTGGTGGTACAGCCCCACCGTGCCCTGCACCTGGGCCACAATGGCCTGGGCCACGTCGTTGGCGCACACCACGCTGGGAATCACCGCAACCAGGTTGCGGCTGCCCACCGTTCCGTCCGGTCTCACATATCCTTGAAATATCATATTGCCCCTCCTAGTCCTTACAAATATTGTAAAATGTACCTGGCGCCGGGCCTGCGAATCTCATACCAGCATTCACATCTCCGGCCCTCCGCGTCCGCTGCGTCTCCGCCGCTACAAATCCCCTCTGCCCCTCATACTGTCCAGATTGTGCACATGGACGTGGTTTCCCGCCGATATCTCCCGGCTGGCCACGCCGATCTCCTCGCCGTACTTCATGATCTGTTCCCCGGTCTCAATCTCCCGAACCGCCACCTTATGGCCGTATGGAATGGGGTCCAGGGCGCGTATCACCACGGACTCCCCCTTCTTGTCCCTCACCTCAATCTCCGCTCCCGCCTGGATTCCCTCCGCGAACACAGTCGCCACATTGTCCAGGTCGCTCACCTTCAAAGCCAGATACATAACCTTACCTCCTTATTCTCTCAGGATACCGGTTTTGTGATCATCACGGACACACCGTCCGGGATCACCACCACCCTGGCGTCCTTTCCTCTCATCTCAAATGCCATTGCCAGCGCCTCATCCGGCGTGGACGCCGGAATCATGTTGGCCCGCCGTACCACCTCCGGGTCCAGATACGTAGTCACCAGGATCACCGGATGCCTTTGCAGAATCCTGGCGTATATCTGGGCGCACCACTGTTCCGGGATCGTCTCCCGGGGCGGCACCGCGGACAGCTTCCGGTCGATCTCCTGCGGATTTCCGCCCATGATCAGTTCCTCAAAATAGGAACCGCCGATGCCTTCCCGGCACGCGCAGACCATGATGATCACCCCGTCCTCCCCTGCGCAGGCCTCCGCCGTGGCCACCGCCTTGGGCGACTGGTACAGGTTCTGATCCAACGGATAGCCCCCGTTGGAGGTGACTACAATGTCCCCGGTCACCGCTGGTTCCTCGGAGATGCTGCGGATATACCGGCAGCCCTCCAGATGGGCGGCTTCCACATCCCCGGCAAAGGCCGCGATAATCTCCTTGCGGGCGTTGAGGGCCACATTCAGGATAAACTGCACGTTGACCCGCCTGGCCGCGCAGATCATGTCCTCGTGGATGGGATTTCCCTCCAGCACCCCGGCCGTGGCGAACGGGCTGGCGATGGCCTTATAGGAATGGTTCTCATTCACCGTCTCCGCGGAGCAGATTCCCGGAAGAATACTCTTTCTCCCGCCGGAGAAACCGGCAAAGAAATGGGGCTCGATAAATCCCTCGGTCACCAGCAGATCACAGTCCACGGCCAGCCGGTTCACATAAAACCCGGCCCCCGAGGGCAGCTCCCCCATTGAGACAAATTCGTCCTTCTCAAAGGCCCTGTTTACCACGATCCGCTCGCGCTCCACAATCTCAGACCCGAACATGCGGATCTGCTCCTCCCTGGTGGTCTCCCGGTGAAGGCCGGTGGCGATCAGGATCGTGATCTCTGCATCGGGATTGCCCGCCCGAATCTCCGCCAGCAGGATCGGAAGCGTGATTTTGCTGGGCACCGCCCGGGTGTGGTCGCTGGTCACCAGCACCACCCGCTTCTTCCCCCGGGCCAGTTCCCGCAGGCGCGGCGTGCCCACCGGCCGCTCCAAAGCCCGGCGCACCATCTCTTCCTGGGTTCCCTCCCCGGAAGCCTCGCTGATGTGCGATATTACAACTTTTTCCAGATTTTGTTCCCCGATTATAAGCGGCACCGTTTTCGTGTCGTAGGGAAGGTCAATTCTCATATAGCTCCTCCTTGCAGGCTGTACCAAACGTCTCTCCCGGCGGCGGGACTGCGCTCCACGGCCCATCACACGCAGCAATCGCCCGCTGGCTGCGCCCCACCGCCCATCTCACAGCAATCGCCCGCTGACTGCGCCCCACCGCCCATCACCCCCAAACAAAACAGCGCCCGCAGGGACGGCCTCTCACGGCCATCGCCCTGCGGACGCCCATACCAGTTACAGACCTCTCTCGTCCCTGTCCACAACCACGTGCATCAGCGCGGTATCCATTCCGAACTGAGACATTTCCTGGCCCAGGCCCGGCAGCTCCGGCACGGTGTAAACGCCGCGCTCCGGCTGATAGTCGTACTTGCAGAGCACGGTCAGCGACGGCTGGGTGCTGCGGAAATGGTGCTCATGGATGCAGAAGTTGGGAATCGCCGCCTCCAGGTGCAGGGCCGCCGCGGTGGAGATGGGCGAGCCTGCGCAGTGAGCCTGCACGGTCACGTCGAACACCTGGCCCATGTCGCAGATTTTCTTGGCCTCGGTCAGACCGCCGCAGTTGCACACATCCGGCTGAAGGAGCTGCACATTGTTCTCCATAAAGTTGTTCATATAATGCCAACGTCCGAAAATGCGCTCGCCGCTGGCGATGGGCGTCTTGATCTTGTCGTGAACCGCCTTGTGCATCATGGGGTTCATGGGAATCGTCGGTTCTTCCAGCGCCATGGCCTTGTACTTGTCACACAGCTCGCCGATGATCACCGCGCTGATGGCGTCGGTCCGGCAGTGGTTCTCCACGATCATGTCGAAATCCCAGCCGCAGTTGTCGCGGACCGCCTTCATGCGGGCCTCCACCATGTCGATGAACTTGCGGGTGGGAATGCCCTCGCACTCGCTCTTGGGCAGGTGGGTGGCGTCGGGGCCAATCTGGGTGAAGTCGATCTTCACCGCGTCATACCCCTGATCCAGGGCGTACTGGGTGATTTCCGCGTACTCCTCCGGCTTTCCGTAAGGCCCGATGCGGTCGCACCAGCCGAACTGAAGCTGGGAGGCGTAGGAACGCATCTTGCTGCGGAACTTGCCGCCCAACAGCTGGTAACAGGGCACTCCCAGAACCTTGCCCTTGATATCCCACAGCGCGATGTCGATTGCGCTGATTCCGGCGAACACGATAGCGCCTCCGCCCATACCCCAGAAGCTGGACTTGAACATCTTGTTCCAAATCACTTCCACATTCATGGGGTCCATGCCGATGATCAGACCTGCCAGGTCCTTCACCATTCCGAACGCGCCGGTGGAGCCGATGCCCAGGGCGATTCCCGCCTCGCCGTCCCCGTAGATTCCCTCATCCGTGTGGATGCGGCAGATGATGGGCTTTCTCTGCCATCTCTGCTCCCCCGCGTCCAGCATATAAACGTCAACCTTTGTTATCTTCATTATAAATGCTCTCCTTTATCCTTTTCTCTTTTTCCTTATGGAGGCGCTGACCTCCCGCGCGATGGCCGCGCAGTCCCCGGTATACCGCTCCGGGTCCAGGAGAGCGTCCAGCTCTGCCACTGTCATATTGGCGGCCACCACCTCATTTTCCAGAAGCTTCGCCTTAAAGTCCGCCTGCTCCTCAAACGCCGCCATGGACACCTCGTAGACCACCTCGTGGGCCGTCTGCTTGCCGATCTTTTTACCCAGCTCCAGCATCACCGGCTCGGACATCATCAGGCCCTTAAGCAGGTCCAGATTCGCCTTCATGCGCTCCGGGAACACGTCCAGGTTCTTAAGCAGCTTCTTGCCCTTGGCGGCCACGCCGCCCACCAGCATCACCGTCTCATTTACACTCATCCACTCGATCTTCCAGGACGCGCCGTCCCGCTCGTGGAACTGGTACATGGAATCGAACGTGGCTCCCATGCCCGCCTTGGCCAGCCGGGACAGGGTCTGAAGCGCCTCCGGGGCCACCGGATTGCGCTTATGGGGCATGGTGCTGCTGCCCACGGCTCCGTGAACAAACCCCTCCGCGGCCTCGCCGGTCTCGGTTCCCTGCAGATATACGATCTCCTGGCCGATCTTGCCGAAGGTGCAGCCCAGGGTTGCCAGCACGCTGACGATCTCCGCCAGCCGGTCCCGGCTCACATGCCAGGAAATGTCCGGCACGTCCAGGTCCAGCGCCTCAATCACCCTGCGGCTGATCTCCCGTCCATTTTCCCCGAATCCGGCCATGGAGCCCACCGCTCCTGATAATTGTCCCACAAAACAGCGTTTTCTGCAATCCTCCATGCGCTCGATATCCCGGCGCAGCTCGCTGGCCCACACCGCGGCCTTGTAGCCGAAGGTGATGGGAATCGCCTGCTGGCCGTGGGTGCGCCCGGCCATCACCGTATCCGCGTACCGGTCCACCAGGTCCAAAACCGCCTCCTCGGCCTCCAGGGCGTCCCGGTAGACCGCCTCGAAGCCTCGTTTCACTGACATCATAAAGCCGGTGTCCAGAATATCCTGGGTAGTCGCGCCCAGATGGATGTACTCGCCGTACCCGTTGTCGCATTTTTTCTGAAAATTGCGCAGAATGGGCACCAGGGAGTGGCCCACCTTGACGATGCCCGCCTCGATCTCGCCGATATCCAGATTCTCCACAAACCCTTTTTTGCAGATTTCATCCGCCGCTTCTTTGGGAATAATCCCCATTTCTCCCTGCACCTGAGCCAGGGCCTTTTCGATATCCAGAAAGTTCTGGATGATAGTTCTGTCGTCAAATATCGTCCGCATTTCCTCCGTGCTGTAGGCATTGCGGTACAGCATGGAATCCAGCATATTAGCCGCCATTTAATTCACCTCGCAAACCGTCTCCCAACCGGTTCATGGGAGACTCCATTGTTAAGGACAGCACCTGCTCCATAATCCGCGCGGCGCGGTCTCTGTCGATTGTCAGTCCCGCCAGGGAAAGGAACTTGGCCCTGATGTATTCCCTGGGCGGCTTCCCCTCGGGAAGCTCCACTTCCTCCTCCCATTTCCTGCCGTCCTTTAAGGTCACGGACAGCCGCTCAATTCTGAGTATGGGGTATTCCTCCGTATATGAGAGATCCTCTTCAACCTTAATCCGATGTTTCAATCTGTGTATTCTGGGATCATTTCTCACTTCCTCCGTGAACTGCATGAGCCCGGCCTCCCCGTAGACGAGCATGGCCGCGATGCAGTAGGGCATGGAGAATTTGGCTTTCAATTCCGTATCGCAGCAAAATGTGCCGGTCAGTTCCACCGCTTTTTTGTAGGCGTGTACGGACACGGATTCCACCTGATCCCACGCGAAATCCTGAGCCTTTTTGATTTTCTGGAGCGCGTCCAAAGCCGAGTGCGTATGGCCACAGGCCGCGTGAATCTTGTAATAGGAGTCCCGTATTCTCAGCTCATCCCCGTCCTGCGGACATAAATATTTAAAATTCCGCGTCTGGCTGACAGCCTGGGCATAACCGCCCTCCCGCTCGATCACATCGCCGGGCACCGTAAATCCCTTTCCCGCCAAAACCGCTGCCTTCAGCCCGTTTGACACCGCGTTTCCCACGTTGACCAGCTTGGCATCCGTGCCGAACACGCACACCAGACCGGAGGCCATGGTGCCCGCGATCCCCAGGGCCCGGGACAGCTTCTCCCCGTCAAATCCCATCACCGTTCCGGCGGCCGCGGCCGCTGCGAAGGCTCCGCAGGTCCCCGTGGTGTGCCAGTAATCGTAATGGGAGGGGTTTAAGGCCGCGCCCAGGCGGATCATCACCTCATAGCCCGCCGTGACGCCCAGGACGTACCGTTCAAAATCCGCGCCGCAGTATTCCGCGGCCGCCAGGGCCGCCGGCACCGCGATGGCGCCGGGGTGGGTGATGGCGATTTTGTTCACGTCGTCGTACTCCAACGTGTGCCCCAGCACTCCGTTGGAAAATGCCGCCGTAAACATGGATGTTTTCTCCGGCAGGCCAAAGGCGCTGCACTGGGGATTTCCCCCGCTCTCCCGGGCCATTTCCAGAACCGCCCGGGAGCTTTTCTTGTCCAGCGCGCCGGTCACGCAGCCCAGCCAGTCCAGGGTCTTGTACCGGATATCCTCCAGCAGGTCCTGATCCAGCCGGTCCGCCGTCAGGCCCGCCAGGTAATCGCATAAATCTCTGGTTATATTCATAGTCCGTCTTTCCTATTTGGCCTTGGCCGCTTTCATCTTCTTAACCTTTGCTGCGATAAAGGGGAAGAAGAAGCTTCCAACAGCGATGATCAGCACGGTCAGAGTAATGGGCTGCTTGTACAGGAAATCCCAGGAACCCTTGCTGGCCACCAGGGCCTGGCGCAGGTTGTTCTCCGTCATGGAACCCAGAACCATCGCCACGATCATGGGAGCCGTGGGAATCTTAAACTTGTAGCAGAAGTATCCGATCAGGCCGAAGATGATCAGTACCAGCACGTCAAAGGGGTTGGTTGCAATGGCAAACACGCCGGTCACACAGAAGGCCAGGATAATTCCGCCTAACAACTCCTCGGGAACGGAGAGAATGGTCTTCATATAGCGCAGGACAAAGATTCCCAAAGGCGCCATGATAATGTTTGCAATGATAATCGAAATAAACAGGCCGTAAATAATGTCCGGATGCTCTGTGAAGAACACAGGGCCGGTCCTCATGCCGTGAATCATGATCGCGCCCAGAAACAGGGCGGATGTGGAGTTGCCGGGAACGCCCAGGGCCAGCAGGGGCACCAGGGAACCGCCGGTAACCGCATTGTTGGCGGACTCGGGGGCCGCAACGCCGATAGCATTACCCTGTCCGAAGGACTCGGGATCCTTAGACAGCTTTTTCTCCATATCGTAAGCCATAAACGTAGCCACGTTGGTTCCCGCGCCGGGGATGATCCCGACTACGGTTCCGATAATGGAGCCGCGAATCCAGGTGGGAAGCTGATGGAGGCATTCCTTCCAGCCGATCCACACGCTGTCCACCTCCGGCATGGCAGCGTTGGTCTTGGCGCGCTTGCACGCCTCCGCCGTCTTAAACACGGACACCACGCCGAAGAGACCGATCAGGGAGGCCACCAGGCCGATACCGCTGAGTAAATTGATATTTCCGAAGGTCAGACGGGGATACCCATTCTGTGGGTCCATTCCGATGATTGCGATCAGCAGGCCGATCATACCGGAAAGCAGCCCCTTGGGGATATTGTCGCCGCTGATGCTGGTAATGCAGGCGATGCCCAGAAGGGATATCGCAAAATATTCACCGGGACCAAATTTCAGCGCCACCTCAGCCAGCACAGGAGTCAGAAACAGCAGCACAACAGCGCTGAACAGGCCGCCAAACACGCTGGCCATGGTGGAGGTTCCCAGGGCCAGTCCCGCCTTGCCCTTCTTCGCCAGTGGATAGCCGTCCAGGGTTGTGGCAAAACTTGAGATCGTGCCCGGGATTCCCAGGAGAATGGCAGAAATGGATCCGCCAAAAATCGATGAGCAGTAGATGGCCGCCAGAAACGCCAGACCCACGCTGGGCTCCATGCCAAAGGTCATGGGGACCATCAGGGCAATGGCCATATTGCCGGTCAGACCCGGAAGGGCTCCGATGACCAGGCCCACCACACAGCCTATAACCAGAAACAGCAGCACGCCGGGCGTAGCCACCGTCTGAAAACCTAACAGTATATTAGACACTCAATTACCCTCCTTTCTAAAAGAACATCCCCATAAAACGGATGTTAAACACCTGCGTAAACGCCAGATACAGGCCGATGCTGACCAATACCGCCGCCGGAACCAAAACTTTCCATTTTTTGTATCCCAGGGTGACGGAGGTCGCCATGATCAGCAGGAATGTGGGGATTGTATATCCGATATACTGAAACGCAAAATAATAAATAAACAGATATGCTGCGATTAAACCGACTCTGTCATAAGCAATCTCCTTTTTAGGATCAGGCCGCTCCGGTTTTTCCGGAGCAGCCTTCATTGCCCTGACAGCATTGAATGTGATAACGATTCCCAGAATAATGATCGCACCGCTGATCATTTTCGGGAAGAACGCCGATTTAGGGGGAATGTTGAAAAAGTAAACCATTGTGGCAATTCCCAGCAACGTGGCGCCGATTCCCAGACCGAGATCTTTCTTCTCCAATCCTGTCACCTCTTTCTGTGCTTTGGTTTTATTCCTGAATCAGATCCTGAATAGCTTCCATGCTGACATAGTCATTTGCAAGGAACTCTTTGAAGGTCGCGGCATCCGTATAGGTAATCGGGAAACCGCTGTTGTCAAACTGTGTCTTCACTTCCTCTGAGGCCATAACCTTTGCCATCGCGTCGGAGAGAATCTGAACTACCTCATCGGGAGTTCCGGCCGGAACCGCAAGCCCTCTGTAAGCGCCATATACGAAGTCAACGCCGGATTCCTTCAAAGTGGGAACGTCCGGAAGGATGTCGCTGCGCTCGTCCGCACAGATAGCCAGAACCTTAATCTTACCCTGCTCGATCAGGGAAGCAGCGCCGGCGTAGGTGGTCATACCCACTTCCGCATGTCCGCCCGCCAGCTGCACAGTCTGCTCCGCGGAGCCGTTGGTGTGCATATACTCAAACTCAATGCCGGTCTTCTGGGTGAAGATCAGGCTGGCGATGTGGTGGGAGGTGGAGAATCCGGGAGTGGAGTTCAACAGAACTTTTTCCTTGCCCACTTCCATAAACTGCTCGATTGTCTCGATTCCGGAGGCCTCGGAAGCCACGATCAGCTCGGGGTCGAAGCAATACTCCGCGATGGGGGTGATGGAATCCATATCGTAGGTGGTCGCTCCGCTTAACACGTTGGTTACATAGGAGGAGGTCAGGGCCAGCATGGTGTAGCCATCCGGCTTCTGGGTTACGGCGTAAGTCTGTCCCACGACAGCGCCGCCGCCCTCTTTATTCAGTACATTGACCGGCTGTCCCAGCTCTTTCTCCAGCTCCTGAGCCAGAATACGGCAGGACAGGTCCACGTTTCCGCCTGCTGCGAAGGGAACTACCAGGTCGATGGGTTTGTTGGGATAATCGGTGGTTTTCTCCGCTGCCGCCGCTGTAGTGTCGGCAGCCGCCTCGGTAGCCTTCTCCTCAGAAGCCGCCGCCTGGGTGGTCGCTTCCTCCTTTGCCGCTGTGGTGGCGGAACCGCCTCCGCCTGAACATCCTGCCAGTACAAGTGCTGCGGCTGCAACCATTGCCAGTGCCTTCATGTTACGTTTTCTCATAATCTGTTCCTCTCTTTCTTTGCCTGATTGGCCACCCCTAGTTAGCCATTATAGATGTTTTAGAGTTGCTAAAGGTATATTTTTTATATACTTTAACTAAGGTCATGGTATCACAGCAGGCAAAAAATAGGAAATATTTATATATGATTGGGGGTATAATAAAAACTTATCGTATTTGCCGGCTTATAAGCCCGGATTTTACCCACGCGCTCTCAGTATTTTCCCTTAATAAAGCTCAAAAGTCCCCCTGCTGCGTAGATTTCCCTCTCCCGCTCCGTCAGGGACGCCACCGCCTCAAAGGTTTTTCCGGTGGCTCCGGCCGTTATGGTATACCAGCTGTCCGAAGTCTCTCCGGCACAAATTTTCTTTTGGATCACCAGCTCCTGTCCCTCCTCTGCCAGCTCCGGCCCGCTCCCCTCTGCGAAAACCAGGGGCAGTACCCCGAAGTTGATCAGGTTGGTCCGGTGGATTCTGGCAAAGGACCGGGCGATCACCACCCTCACGCCCAGATAGGCCGGGAGCAGGGCCGCGTGCTCTCTGCTGGAGCCCTGTCCGTAATTCTCCCCGGCCAGAATCACGCTGCTGCCGTACTCCAGGGCCCGTCCGTAAAATCCGGGGTCGCTGCGGATAAAGGCCGTCTTTGCCGCCTCCGGCACGTTGGAGCGCAAGGCGCCGTACTCCGGGCCGGTGGGCGCGATCTCATCCGTGGACACATTGTCCCCCAGCTTTTTCACCACCCTGGCCCGAATCTCCCCGTTCTGAGGCGTTCCCAGTGGAATGGGCCGGATGCTGGGCCCCCTCACCACCTCCACCTGATCCCGCGCCTCCGGGCCGGCAGGCAACGCGATCATAGCATCGTCCACAAAATATGCCTCCGGCTCCCCGATCCCGGCCAGCTCCTCCAGGGAAATGACCTCGCCCGGCGGACAGAGAAATCCCGTCACCGCAGCGGCGGCGGCCACCGCAGGTCCCGCCAGGTACACGGAGGCGTCCGCTGTACCGCAGCGCCCCTTAAAATTGCGGTTGGAGGTGCGCACCGACACCCCGCCGCTCTGGACCGCCTGGCCCATTCCCACGCAGGGGCCGCAGCCGCATTCCAGAATCCTGGCCCCCGCCAGCACAAAATCGGAGAGGATCCCCTCCTCCATCATCATCTGATAGTTCTGCCGGGACCCCGGGGACACCACCAGGCTGACGTGATCCGGCACCATGCGCCCCCTCAGAATCCGGGCGGCTGTTTTTAAGTCGCTGTAGGAGCTGTTGGTGCAGCTGCCGATGTAGACCTGGTTCACCGGGATTCCTCTCAGCTCCCGGACCGGCGTCACGCGGTCCGGCTGGCTGGGTTTAGCCGCCATGAAATCCACCTCCCCCAGGTCGAACTCCACCACCTGACCGTACTCCGCCCCCGGGTCCGCGGCCAGGGGCAGAAAGTCCGCCTCCCGCCCCTGGGCCTTCAGGTAGATTCTGGTCTGCTCGTCTGAGGGGAAAATGGAGCTGGTCGCGCCGGTCTCCGCCCCCATATTGGCCAAGGTCATTCGCTGGGGAACCGTCAGATGTCCCAGGGCCGGGCCGGTGTACTCCAGCACACAGCCGGTCCCACCCTTTACCGTGAAGCGCCCGGCAATAGCCAACGCCAGGTCCTTGGCCCCAACGCCGGGTTTAAAACTCCCGGTCAGGCGCACGTTCACCACCCGGGGCATTTTCAGGTAAAAGGGCTCCCCGGCCATGGCCGCCGCAACGTCGATTCCGCCCGCTCCCAGAGCCAGCATCCCCAGAGCGCCGCTGGTGGGCGTGTGGCTGTCCGTGCCCAGAAGCGTTCTTCCGGGCACGGCGAACCGCCCGCAGTGAACCAGGTGGCAGATGCCGTTTCCGGGCCGGGACACGCGGATTCCATACTTTTTGCCCATGGAGATCAGATAGGCGTGGTCGTCGGGGTTCCTGTGGTCCAGATAGACCATGTTGTGGTCAAGATAGCTGACCGAGCACTGGGTCCTGACCTGTGGAATGCCGAAGGATTCAAAGGCGATATAAGCCAGCATCCCCAGAGCGTCCTGGGTCAGGGTCTGGTCGATGCCCAGTGCGATCTCATTTCCCTCCTTCGCCTCCCCCCGAATCAGGTGGGAGGAAATGATTTTCGCAGTCAAATTCATGGTTTTCCCCCTCCGTTGTGTCGATTGTGAATGTAGGGGAGCAGTCCCCCCGCGAGCAGCAGTTCCAGTTCCTTGTCCGTAAAGGAGACGGTTCCGGGGATATCCCGGCCCGTGGTCAGATTGCGCAGGCAGACCGTCCCGTTCCCGCCCAAAAGCTGGCCGGGCGCGTCCTCCATCATCAGCTCGTCCCCGGCCGATATGGCCTCATAGTCCGCCGGGTCGGCGAACAGCACGGGAACAATGCCGTAATTGATCAGATTGCTCCGGTGAATCCGGGAAATGGACCTGGCCAGCACCGCTTTCACTCCCAGGTACATGGGTCCGATGGCCGCGTGCTCCCGGCTGGAGCCCTGGCCGTAGTTTTCCCCGGCCACGATCACACTGCGGCCGTATTCCTCCGCCCGGGCCGCAAAACCGGGGTCGATCTTCTGGAACAGGTAGCGGGACAGGGCGGGGATATTGGGGCGCAGGGTCAGCACCTCCGGCCCCGGCGGGATAATGTCGTCCGTGGTGATGTTATCCCCGGCTTTGAGCACAACCCGTGCGCGGATATCGGCGTCCAACGGCCCCTTCACCGGCATTTCCCGGATATTGGGCCCCTTGATCAGCTCGGTATGCTCTGACTCTTGGCCGTAACAAAACAGCAGGCTGTCATCCACGGGGTATGCTTCCGGCTCCACCACTTGCTCCAGCTCCGTCAGATCCTCCATCACGTCCCCCGGCTCCGCCAAATAACCCAGGACAGCGGTGGCCGCGGCGGTCTCCGGGCCCGTGAGGTACACGGAGGCGTCCGCGGTGCCGCAGCGCCCCCGGTAATTGCGGTTGGAGGTTCTCACCGACACCCCGCCGGTGGGCGGAGCCTGCCCCAGCCCGATGCAGGGACCGCAGCCGCACTCCATGATCCGCGCCCCGGCCCTGATCAACTGGCCGATGGAACCGTCCTCCAGCAGCATCTGGTAAACCTGGCGGTTGCTTGGAGACACCAGCAGGTTCACATCCGGGTGCACCCGGCGCCCTCTTAGCACCCGGGCGGCCCGGGCCAGATCATAATAGGAGCCGTTGGTGCAGCTACCGATGTAAACCTGATCCACCTTCACCGGGCCCGCTTCCCGGACGCTTTTCACCTGGTCCGGCATGGGTGGAACGGCCACGGAGGGCACGATGCGGCTTAAATCCAGCGTCAGGCGCATCTTGTACACGGCTCCAGTGTCCGCCGCCAGTTCCCTAAAGTGTTCCTCCCGCCCCTGGGCCTTCAGAAAGCGCCGCACCTCCTCGTCCGCCGGGAACACGGAGGCGGTCGCCCCCATCTCCGCTCCCATGTTGGCGATGGTTGCCCGCTGGGGAACCGAGAGGTTTTCCACTCCTTCCCCAAAATATTCCAAAACCTTGCCCACGCCACCCTTCACCGAGAGCTGTTTGAGCAGCCAGAGAGCCGCATCCTTGGCGGATACGCCGGGCTTAAGCTTTCCTTTGACCTCCACGCCGATAACCGCGGGCATCTTAAGCTCCATGGGCTCCCCGCCCATGATGGCGCTGACGTCCAGACCGCCCAGGCCCACGCCCAGCATCCCCAGCGCTCCGGCCGTGGCGCTGTGGCTGTCCGCCCCGGCCAGCACAGTTCCGGGGCGGCCGATTCGGCTGTAATACACGCTGTGGCAGATGCCGTTTCCGGCCTTGGACAGCATGGAACCGTAGCGCCTGGCCGCGGAAGCCACAAACCGGTGGTCGTCCAGGCTCCTGTGGTCCATTGCTACCAGGTTGTGGTCCTGGAACGTGACCGCGGCCGGCACCTGGATTTTATCGATGCCCATAGCCTCGAATCCGATGTAAGCCAGGGTTCCCGACATGTCGTGGACCAATGTGCTGTCCACCCTGAGAAAGATCTCCGTTCCCACCTTCATCCGGCCCCGGACCAGGTGTTCGGAAATGATTTTTTCCGTGAGATTTTGTGCATATTTTTTCATTTATAACGCTCCTTCTCCGGTAAATTATTCAATATCACCATTTCCCTCAGCGTACCATAAAAGCTATGGCATTGGAAATATTTATAAATAATTCGCCTATAACATAAACTTATGGCAAACAGGAGGGTTCCCGGGCCGGAAATGTCCATCCCCCGCCCGGTTCCAGGACAAAAAAACACCCTCCATCCGCCCGGTCTGGGCGCTGGAAGGCATTTTCCCGTCTAACTCGTATTCGATTATTTTCCCTTGACCACGCGGACAAACTCCCGGGCCGCGCTGGTCATATTCTTCTCCATGTAGCCGATGGTCAGGGTTCTGACCGCATTCTCATCGTCGATTGGATAATAAATCACGCTGTCATACCTGGCCTTGACCCGGTCGATGGCCGACGGCACGAAGCCCACGCCCATCCCGCCGGCAACCATGGCGTTCAGGCTCTCGCAGACGTTGGACTCAAAGGCCACCCGGGGTTCGAACCCAGCGCTGCGGCACAGAGCGATGGAACTTCCCCACATTCTCCTGCCGTGCTCGTACATCACAAAGGGCTCGTCCTTTAGCACCTTCAAATCCTCGATGGTACAGGGCCGCTCTTGCGGATCCGGCAGCTTCTGGTTGATCGCAAACTGCCTGGGAACCGCCAGAAAAATCTGTTCCTCAAACACGCGCTCGTACTTGATGGATTTGTTCTGATAGGGCAGCATCACAAAAGCCAGATCCACCTGGCCCTGCACCAGAAGCGTCTCCGAATCGCTGGAAAACGCGTCCACAATCCGCACCTTGATGCCAAAATGCCGCTTCTGAAACTCCGAGAGCACTCCCAACAGATAGCACTTCTGATAAAACGGGGACACGGAAATGGTCAGCTCGCCCTTTTTCAGGCTCTGGAAATCATTCATCTTGTGAATCAACTGATCGCTCAGCGCCAGAATCACCTTTCCGTCCTCATAAAAAATCTTCCCCGCCGGTGTCAGAGTCACCCGGTTGCTTTTCCTGACAAATAACTTTACCCCCAATTCATCCTCCAGGCGCTGAATCAGCTGGCTCAGCGCGGGCTGGCTCACATGAACCTTGACCGCCGCCTTTGAAAAGCTCCCCTCGTCCGCAGCCGCCAGCACATAGTGGATATCCCGTAATTGCATAGCACCCTCCTCCCTGCCGTTCTTCTACACCAAGGACGGGGTAAACTCCCATTTACTCCGTCCATAATAATCACCATTATATGCGCAATCGTCCAATATTTCAAGTGACACCTTGCCATCTTATCAAGTTCTTATCGCCGCTTTTGCTTGTCGCCTCACGTTTCGTAGCTGAATTTCATCCCCCAGGACTCCCGTATCTCATCCATAAGCCGCAGCACCGTCAGGCTGTCTGCGGGCTTTAAAATATCGCTGGTGTTCATTCCCGCGCGCACGCACCGGTCCACCTCCCGGATCTGATACTCAAAGCCGTTGATCTCCCAGGGAAGCGACACCTCGTAGGGCTGGCCTCCGTAGGGGGTTACAGTCATGGTCCGGGCCATCTGAAAGTCCGGCAGCCAGATGGCTCCCCTGGTTCCGAACACAGCCGCGGCGCGCCCCAGGTCCATGCCGATGGCCTGCACGGCGTGGGCGCTCCTTCCGCCCGGATAGGTCAGGGAAACAGCGCTGAAATCATCGGTTCCGTACTCACTCATGTGGACATTGGACTCAAATGAAACCGGGGCCTGCCCCATCACCATGTGCAGAAAGCCCAGGTTGTAGATGCCGATATCCAGCAGCGCTCCGCCGCCCAGATCGGAGTTGAACTTCCGGATTTTTCTGGCCCCCTGGGCGATAAATCCGTACTCGCAGCGCGCGTGGCGCACCTCCCCGATCACGCCCTGGGCGATCAGCCCCATCATGTGCTGGAGCTGGGGCAGGAAGCGGATCCAAAACGCTTCCATGATGAAAAGTCCCTTCTCCTCTGCCAGCCGGTAAAGCTCCTCCGCCTGGGCCACGCCGGTGGTAAAGGGCTTCTCACAGAGCACGTGTTTTCCCGCGTTCAGGCACATTTTACAATTCTCATAGTGCATATTGTTGGGTGTGGAAATGTAGACGGCCTCCACCTGCGGGTCCGCGACCATGGCCTCGTAGGAATCGTAAAAGGCCGGAATATGGTACTTTTCCGCAAACTCCCGGGCGGAATCCATTTTCCTGGACCCCACCGCCGCAAGGGACGCCTCCCGGCTGTCCATGCTGCACACCGTCAGCGCAAATTTGTTGGCAATCGATCCCGTCGCCAGTATTCCCCATCGCATGATTCAACGCTCCTTCCCGCTGCCGGGTTCCCCGCTCTCCGCCAGGATATCCCGCACAATCTGCTCAATACACGTTTCCAGTTCCAGGTTCTCGTACTGCTTTGTGATGCCGCACCGCAGGAGATTTTCTTCCTTAAAATCCTCCTCGTCAGCCAGAAAACGCCTGCAAAGCTCCTTGTATTTGGGCACCGCCTGCTCCCGCTCCCGGGCGATGGCCCGCTCCAGCCTCAGTCCGTCCTCCACGCAAATGTACACCGGCACCAGGGCGGACGGCCCGTAATACGTCTGAAGCTCCTCATAGGACTCAAGCGTGCCCATCATCAGGTAATTACCCCGCGCCAGATCGATCTGCCCGTCGTCCACTGTGAAATAGCTCCAGGGACCGTAGACCGTCTGATACGTCCTGCACTCGATCAGGGTGCCGTTTTTGCGGGTCTCCTCCAAAAACGCCTGGTCCACAAAAAAATACTCCACGCCGTTGTGTTCCCCGTCCCGGATGGGCCGGGTGGTGTACATTTTCACAGTTCTGTAGCCGCTCAGGCGGTTGCACAAGCGCTTGAATATGGTGTCCTTGCCCGAAGCGCTCTTTCCCATCACATAAAAAATCTTTCCCATTTTCACTGTTTTCCTATCTGTCAATATTCTGTCTCACCACGAGCAGCCATTCCAGCGCGCGGTCCTGGGGCCCCTGCACCGGAAGTCCCTGTTCCATAAAGCGGAGCACCAGGTCCAGGGCCTCCCCGCTTATCTCCTCACCCGGCGCCACAATGGGAATCCCCGGCGGGTAAATGTAAATATACTCGCCGGAAATGCGCCCGCCGCTCTCCCGCAGCGCCACCCGCTCCAGGTCTTTGTCCATAGCGGAAGCGATGGGCATCAGGCTGCGGAGGCGGGGGAAAGGGGTGGAATCCTGGGCGGCTCCGGGAGACCCCGTTCCGACGGGCGTGGGGCCGGCGTTAAGCATGTTTGCGGCAGCGTCCGGCCCGCTGGCGGAAGCCCCGCGGCCCGCACCTATATGCTCAGTTTTCCCCAATTCCTGCGCCAGCTCCCGGTCAATCTCCATCACCGCCGCTTCCAGCCGGTCCAATCCTTCCCCGCTGTCCATCACCGACGTGATCGCGGTGGCGTACTCCGGCCCGCACATTTCCATCTCCAGATGATAGGTTTCCCGCAGAATCCCGTCCAGCTCAGTCCCGGTCATTCCCGTTCCGGCAGTGGAGATCACCACCTTGGACATATCCGTGTCCCACACGCCGCAGCTGCCTTTCAGCCATTTCCCGGCCAGGCGCAGGCACCGCATTTTGCTCAGATTTTCCCGCAGCCGCCCCATCCGCTCCATATAGCGGTCGATGGCATTTCCGGGCGCGCCCCGGTCCAGGCGCAGCCGTTCCATGAGCCAGACGGCATTCTCGATGGACGCCATCAACACATAGGACGGGCTGCTGCTCTGATAAATCTGCAAAAAACGTTCCAGGCGGCCAATATCCACAAAGGGTCCGCCCTTGTCCCGGTTCAAATTCACATGCAACAGCGCCGTCTGGGTCAGGCTGGGCAACGTCTTGTGAATACTCTGAATCACCAGGTCCGCCCCCAGTTCCAGCGCCGATTGCGGAAACTCCCGCCCATACCGGAAATGCGCCCCGTGGGCTTCATCCACAATCAGCGGCAGCCCAGCCCGGTGGACAATCTCCGCAATTTTGTGGATATCGGACACAATTCCGTCGTAAGTTGGGGATACCACCATCACCGCCCGGGTATCCGGGTACTGCCTGAGCGACTTTTCCACATCCTCCGGCAATATCCCGCCCTGTATCCCCAATCCGGGCACGGTCTGTGGATACAGATACACCGGCTTCAACCGGTTCAGATACACCGCATGATACACCGACTTATGGCAGTTGCGCGCCGTCAGAATCCGACTCTCAAATCCCGCCGCCGCGCTGATGGCCGCCAGAATCCCGCCGCTGCTGCCGTTCACCAGATAGTACGTCCGGTCCGCCCCGTAAACGCCGGCCGCCCACTCCATGGATTCCCGCAGAATCCCCTCCGGGTGGTGCAGATTGTCAAACCCTTCGATCTCCGTGATATCCACGGTGAACGGATTGGGAAATTCCAGCTCTCCCGTTTCCCCGTCCTCCGCCCCGGCCAGGCGCTTGTGCCCGGGCATGTGAAATGGGTACATATCCGTCTCATTGTACGCCTTCAGGCGGCTGATCAGCCGTTCCTCCCGCCTCATCGAAATTCCTCGTTTCCTGTTATTTTCCCTGTCTCTCCCGCCAGAACCCGGTCCAGAAATTCCAGGCAGCGCCGGGCGTCCCGGTGGCGTTTTAAGACCACCACCTTGCGCGGGTACCGCTCCATCAAATCCCGGAACTGCTGCCTGCGCTCCCGGCTCCGCCCGTCCCGCAGAATCCACATCAGAAATTCCAGGTCCATTTTCTCGTCGCAGCCCTCGGCAATGCTCTCCCGGGCGCGGCCTTTATATTTCCAGTTCCGGTACAGCGCCTGAGGCAGGCAGACCCGGCGTGGAAAATCCATAAAGAAAATCAAATCCGCCTCCGCCATTCTGCGCTCCTGGTGGAAATTCGCGTAATTTCCATCGATCACCCAGCCCCGTTCCCGGTTCTCGTTCAAAAAGTCCTCCACCATTCCCCGGGCCTCCGCCCGGTCCCGCTCCTGCCAGCCCGGCACAAACTGAACCTTGTCCAAAAACAGCACCGGACACCCCGTCATCTCCCCCAGCCTCGCCGCCAACGTAGATTTCCCCGACGCCGCATACCCGATCACTGCAATTTTCATGCCGTCCTCCTCCTCTGAATGGTTTTGTGTGCTGGCTACGTTTCCTTATTATACTTTATCATTGACCGCAAGGTCGATGATAAGGGCTACGTTTCCTTATTATACCTTGTCATTGACCGCAAGGTCGATGATAAGAGCTACGTTTCCTTATTATACTATACTTACCACAAAATTTGAATTATTTTCACACCCGTTCCCCTCCACAAATTTCACGCACAAAAAAAAGCGGGGATTATGATCTCCCCGCATACCGCAACATTCCGGATTCACCCTACCGCAGCCGCCATCTTGTTCTGCCCGTCATCCCAACTCCCTCTTCGACCCGATTCCGGCAACCTGAAAATAAAGCTCCTGGCGGCCATTGTGAAAGGGCACCACGGTCTGAAAGTCATTTTGCTCCAGCAGCGCCATAAAATCCCCCATACTCTGATGGTGGGGAAAATGCGCCCGGACCGCCCTCTTTCCATCCAAAAGCGTCTGTACGAAACCGCCTGGCTTCACTCTGCCCGTAATGATCACAAGACCACCCCGCGCCAAATCCCGCTCCGCCAGACTCCTGCAGCGCTCCTGCTCCAGATGGGCGTCCCCCAGCAGCAGAACATCATATCTGTCCCGCTCCAACCGTTCCTCCGGCTGTTCCTCCAGGAACGCACGAATCTGCTCCTCTTTCCCTGCGCGCAGCCACTGACCGTATCCACACATCTGTTCCGCAGCCGCGGCGAACCCCTGATCCGCGGCGATCGCAACCTGCGGAAAATTCTCCTTTATCAGCGCAATCAGCTCCAGTCCACGGCCATACCTGGGCAGCGGCAGAACCACCCGGCGGCCGGCGGCAAGGCAGGGGCCGATCCATTCCAAAATCCGGCTCCGTAGAGCCCGTGCATCCTCCTGCGTGGCCGGGTGAGCGCAGTCCACGATCGCCAGATCCGCCCTCCGCCCCTTCACCTGGTCCACGGCAAATGCCAGCGGTCCGGGCTGATAATCCCCGGAATAAAAACAACTTTTTCCCGAATCCCATATATGAAACCATAGGCCGCCAACGCAGTGTCCGCTCCTTCCGCAGGAAAAATGCAGCTCCCGCCCCAGTCCCATAGGCCAGGCGGACAGCGGATCCGCCTGGATCACCTTGTTGTAACAGATCCCGGCCAACTCCACAGTAGCCCCGGCTGCCACCAGCCACCCCCGAAAGCCCCGGGAAACCAGCCTTGAAAACGCTCCGCTGTGATCCTTGTGACAATGGCTCAGAAACAGATATTCCGTTCTCTCCAAAAGCTCCGTCTCCACCTCCGGCCAGGGATTTTCGTCCGTGTCCATGATTCCGCAGTCCAGCATATAATACCGCCCCTGAGCAAAGGGTACCAAAAAGCAGCTCCGCCCGTGCTCCCCATACCCACCTTTAACAATCAGCCGATCCATATACATACAGCTTCTCCCTCTCCACTTCGATATAACCGGACTCTTGTTCCTCAATCGGCCCGCTGTGCAGAAAACACAGTTCGTCCCCGTCCATTGTCCGGGTTTTGATGCGGTAGAAACCGCCCTCGAAGGTGGACATCATCACCGTGACCGCAAAACAGTTCTCTCCCCTGACGCTGCTCCACCTGCAGTCCTCAGGCCTAAAACGCACCTGGCAGGACAAATCCCCGCGGCCCTCTCCCGGGAAATACATTCCTTCCACAATGTCCTGGCCAATTCTCACACGGCAGGTATCCCCCACCGTTCCGCTCTCCAAAACCGCCCGTTTCAGCCTGTTTCCCGCGCCCAGAAGTCCGGCCACCAGCGCGGTCCCCGGCCTGAGATAACAGGTGCGCGGCTTATCCGCCTGATCGATCCTGCCCCGGTTCATGATAATGATCCGGTCCGCCATAGCAAAGGCTTCCGACGGGTCGTGGGTCACATGAAACACCGTGGTTTTCAGCTTGTGAAACAGATAGGACATCTCCGTGCGCATCTCGATGCGCAGCTGCACGTCCAGGTTGCAAAGCGGCTCGTCCAACAGAAGAATGGACGGCTTGGTCACCAGCGCCCGCGCGATGGCCACACGCTGCTGCTGGCCGCCGGAGAGCTCCGCAGGATATCGCGACATCAGCCCGTCCAGATGCAGCAGGCCTGCAATCTCCTCCACCCGTTTCCTGCACTCCGCCGGATCCACTTTCCCCACCTTCAGACCATAGGTAATATTGTCCTCCACCTTCATGTGGGGCCAGAGCGCGAAGTCCTGAAATACCATGTTGATCCCCCGTTTTTCCGGGGGAAGCGTGCGGCGCTTGTCCGAAACCTCCCGCCCGCGGATCCGCACCAGTCCCTGATCCAGGGGCAGTATACCGGCAATGATGCGCAAAAGCGTGGATTTTCCGCAGCCCGAAGGCCCCAGCACGCTGATGATTTCCCCTTCCTTCACCTCCATGCTGACACCGCCCAGCACAGGCGTTCTGCCGTAATTCTTTACCACGTTTTGTAGCTCAAGTATTGTCTGCATTCTGTTTCCTCTTTCCAATATTTAAAACGAATTCCAAAATCAGCATGATCCCGATGATAAATGTGCCACCCACAATGGTAGCTGCCGCCGCGTAGCCGAATTTCAGGTCGTTGTAGGCATCGCTTATGTACACCGGCAGCGTGCTGAAGTTGGGCGGATACAGAATCGTGGTGATGGCCAGATTGAATACGCTTCCCCCAAACGCCGCCAAAACCGCGGAAACCGTGCTGGAATGGAGTAACGGCAAAAGGACCGTCCGAATCCGCCGCGCCAGGCCCGCGCCCTGTATCTGGGATGCGGTCAAAAGCTGCTCCGGAACCTTGGACATGCCGCCCTCCAGCACCCGGTTAATCAGTGGAACCGCGGAGGCCACGCTGGCCAGAATCAGGATTTCCGGTTTGCCGTACAGGTTTAATCCCACGGAAGCAAGCCATTTCTGGTTCCACACAAAAATATACCCGATGCCCAGCACCACTCCCGGAACGGCCATGGCCGTCAGCGTCAGCAGGTCGATCAGCCGCTTCAGTTTAAACCGTGAGTAGGTCAGGAGATAAGCGGCCGCGAATCCCACAAGCAATCCGATCACTGCGGCCACCGCCGCCAGGCTCAGCGAATTTTGGACGCCCCGGAGCAGCGCGCCGTCCAGCTCCAGCACTCCCCGGTAATTGTCCAGGGTAAAGCGGAATTTCTGTATACTAAAGGAATCCGAAAAGGACATGATAAAGTTGGAACCCACCGGTATCCCCAGGGCAGCCAGGCAGAATACGCCGGACGCAGCCGTAATAACCGCTCCTTTTACCGGCCCCGGCTTGCGGGGCATCACCCGCTCGGTTCCACAGCTCAGAAAATCGAACCGTTTTCTGCCCATGGCGCAAAACTGGAGCCCCATAGCAACAACAATCATCACCACCAGGTACATCGAGAGCACCCCCGCCATATCGAAACGCACCGGGGACGAGCAGATGGCGCTGTAAATGGTGTAAGGCAGCGTGGGAAACGCATACACCGCCGTAATGGTGGACGACATGCCGTAATCCCCCACCGTGTCCATAAAAATCAGCATCGCCGCGGAAAAATACGCAGGCAAACACAGCGGCATCTGCACGGTACGCCAAACCCGCAGCGGAGAAGCCCCGTTCATTCTGGCCGCATGAACCAGGCGGGCCGGATACCACTCCAGCGCCGCCTTGATGGCCACGTAAGCCATGGGATATTTGCACAGCACCATCACGCAGACCAGGCCGGGGAAGCTGAACAGAAAGGAGCTCATCCCCGGAATGTGCAGCCAGGAGCTGGCGATGCCGTTCCCGGAGGCAAAAAAGACCCACCCCTGGGCCAGAATAAAGGAGGGCATAATCATCAGAATCCAGCTGACGATATCCAACAGCCTGGCAAGCGGGAAGTCGTAGCGCACTCTCACATGAGCCAGCCCCCCGGCTAAAAGCAGACCGAATACCGTGGTCGCCAGGCTGAGTCCGGCGGAATTGAAAAACGCCTTTTTCCACAGCGGACGGACAAACACATCCAGTACCAGACGAAGATTTCCGGCGTCGAATTTATCAGGAGACAGCCCCGGACATACGACCTGAGCCAGCACTGCCGCCAACGGCAGCAGCACCAGCACGGTCAGGATTCCCAGGACGCCGAAACCCGCAATATTTTCTTTTAATTTCATCTCTGCGCTCCGGTCTCTACTGCGCGGACATATCGGCGAACCAAGCCTTGATCTCGGCCTCGTTCTTTGCGCCCCACTCGATGTCCGCCACCGCCATTTTGGCGTTCTCATCCCGCTCTGCCTTCCGGTTTACGCCGTTTACGGAGGGTTCAAAATATCCCTCGTCCCCGGTGTCTACCAGCTTCTGCTGAGTCGCCGGATCCAGCAGGAAATTCACAAACAGCTTGGCAATCTCCATCTGGTCGGAACCGGCGTTTATAGCGGCAACTCTGGTGGAGCCGGGCGCGCCCTCCTCCGGCCATAATATCTGGATCGGTTCCCCTCCGGCCACCATATCGTAGGCGTTGGTCTCCTGCAGCAGCGCAATGGACACCTCGCCGCTGGCAAGGGCCTGGACTACCTGGGGGTTTTTGGGATATACCTTCAGCCCCTGGCTAAACAGCTGGTTAAAATACGCTTTCCCTCCGTCCATTCCCAGACGGTCGAAGAAATAGGCGGCCAGAGGATAGGCCGGGGCCGCCACTCCGGGATCGGCCATGCCCACCTGCCCTGCATAGGCCTCATCCGTCAGGTCCGCAAAGGTTCTGGGGGCGGAGGACTGGTCGTACTTGTCCGTCCGGTACACCAGCACGCCCGCCGCATGGATGTCCGTTGGCCAGCAGCACTTATTGTCCGGCACCAGCCCTTTGGAAAACTCCGTCAGGTTCGCCGCGTTTTCCGGCTCCCAGCCGGTCAGCAGACTCCCATCACCGGACAAATTGTACACATCATACATGGAATCAATCCATACCACATCCCACTGGGGATTGCTCTTCTCCGCCTCAATTCTGGACATGGTCTCCGCGCCGTTTCCGGCCACCACTTCCACATCGTACCCGGTTGCCTCTTTGAACAGGTCCCCGATCACACCGTCGAAATCATTCAGATATACCAGCAACGGTTCCGTCTGGACCGGTGCATCCATTTCCGCGGAGCGGCTGTCCCCCGCCCCGGTTTCCCCTGCGGCTCCTGCTCCCTCCGTGTTTCCATCCGGAGTCCCGGTCTCCCCGCCGCTGCCCTCCGCGGTTTTTTCCACCGCGGCTTGCGCCGGTACCGTTCCTGCGGCCGTCTGTCCCTGGCCGCTCCCACAGGCGCTCACCGCCGCCGTCATACAGATGCAAAGTCCCAGTGCCAAGATTTTTTTCATAACTTACGCTCCTCACTCTCTCTTCGTTTGTTTCAGCTTAGCACTGGTTCGCTTTTGGTAACATCACAGTTCTGTAATTTGTTTGTAAAAAAACGGTAAAAAGCCGCCCCGAATCTCTCCGGAGCGGCCCATCCCGCCTTTCTTTCACTTCACCGATTGTTTTTGATGCAGACGAACCCTGATCCCTTCCCGGTTGGAACAGTACACGCCCACCAGGATCAACGCGCACCCGGCCAGGTGCGCCGGCCCCACCGGCTCGGCCAGGAAAATGGCTCCGGCCACCATGGACACCACGGTCGCCAAATTCGTGTAGGACGTGGCCTGGGCCACGGTCAGATCGTTGACCGAGTAATTTAACATACAGAACGCCGCCACGGAAGAGATGATCCCCAGATACAGCAGCGCGCCCAGAATCCTGATATCTCCCAGCGCTTTGCCCGCCTGGGCGGCCAGATTCCCGCCCTCCGTGACCAGAGCCGCGGTCACGAACACCGCCATTCCCAGGCCGAACATCACATAGGTCCGTTCAAACGCCGTGTAGCGGTCCGCGCAGCGCCTGCTGAGCAGGCTGAATCCCGAGCCGGTGATTACCGCGCAGACCAGCACCAGAATGCCTGCCAGGCTGGCGCCGCCCCCTTCCCCGGACATGGCGATCAGCACCGCCCCCGCCAGGGACATCAGCCCGAACAGCAGCTGTCTGACTGTAAAACGTTCCTTCAGGAACACCGCCCCCAGCAGCATCCCCGCCACCGGCACCGTGGCGATCATAGAGCCGGAGATCACCGAGTTGGTCAGCTTGATCCCCAGGCTTTCAAAGGTAAAATACAACACCGGCTGGAAAAGCCCCAGGGCCAGAAGAGGTCTCAGATCCTTTTTCAAGTCCACCTTCACCACCCGGGCGCATACCAGCACATTCATGGCCAGAAACGCGATGGAAAACCGCAGCGCCAGCATGACAAATGTGTCCACAGTCAAAAGCACCACCCTGGAAAACATAAAACTCAACCCGAATATGACATTTCCCGCAATGGCCGCGGCTGCGGCTTTTTTCCTGCTTTTCATGTTCTCCCCTGCTCCCATCCTTCTCTCCTTTTTCGATGCGTTAAGGGGGCCGCCGGTTGACAGCCCCCTACCATTATGTACCATAAAACATCGTTGTGTCAACTAGTTCAGCGTGTCTAACGCCTTCTTGATCCGGTTCATGCAGTCCTCCACACAACGCTTGGGCATAGCTGCGTTGATCCGCTCAAATCCATTTCCTTCCTCGCCGAAAATGTACCCCTCGTCAAAGGCGATTCTGGCGGTCTCCTGCATCAGCTTCTCCAGCTTCTTAGGATCGCTCTCATATCCGTTCAAATCCAGCCAGATCAGGTAGGTGCCCTCCACCGCGGTCACGCTGGCCCTGGGCAGCTGCTCCTTGACGAACTCCTTGACAAAGCGGATGTTCTCATCCAGGTAATCCCGCAGCTGGTCCAGCCACTCCTCGCCCTCGTTGTAGGCGGCGATGGTGGCGGCGATGCCGAAGGGATTGGCCATGCTGACGGAAAATGCGTCGTCGATCACACCCAGCCACTTCTTCTGCCACTCCTTGTTGGGGATCACAATATTGGACAGCTGCATACCCGCCAGGTTGAAGGTCTTGGAGGGAGCCGTGCAGACCACGATGTGGTCGGCATACTCGGGAGCCACCTTTAACAGCGGCGTGTGGACCACGCCCTTGCGGGTCAGATCCATGTGGATCTCATCGGAGATAATCCATTTTCCATACTTTTTCGCGATCTCTACCAGACGTCCCAGTTCCTCCACGGTCCACACCCGTCCAACCGGGTTGTGGGGGCTGCAGAGAATCATACCCTTGACCGCCTCGTCGGCGAACTTTTTCTCCAGATCCTCATAATCCATGCGGTAGTCGCCATTCTCATAGATCAGGGAACTGTTGAAGATTTTCCTGTTATTTCCATTAATTTTGTTGGTAAAGGGATAATACACCGGTCTCTGGATAATGATCCCGTCCCCCTCGCTTGTCAGGGCCTGAAGCAGGAACGCCAGGGCCGGCACCACGCCGGGGCTGAAAAATACGTCCTCTTTAGCCACTTCCCAGCCGTATCTGCGCCTGAACCAGCCGGTCACGGCATGTTTTAAGTCCTCGTTGTCGTAGATGGTGTATCCGAAAATCTTCCGGTCAATGCGCTCGTGCAGCGCCCTGATAATGGGCTCGGCGCAGGCAAAATCCATATCCGCAACCCATACGGACAGCGCATCCGACGGCGCGCCCTCGGGCATCTGATCCAGTTTGCAGGAGTAAGTGCCCTTCCGGTCCACAACCTCGTCAAAATTGTACTTCATAATCATTCAACCTCTTTTCTACAAAATCTCCATATTTTAGAATGCGGTCCAGCCGCTCTCTGTCAATACATACATTATAACAAACGAAATCAGGATAAACGCAATTACTTTCGGGAAAACCCATTTAAACCACTTCGGGAACGGCACGCCCGCCATCACGCAGGAACCAACGGTCCAGCCCAGGAACGGGGAAATCATGTTGGTGAATCCGTCGCCGTACTGGAACGCCTGCACCGCAACGTTTAAATCCATGTTTAAGGTCTCCGCGATGGGCTTTAAGATCGGTACCAGAATCGCGGCCTTGGAGGTAGCGGAGGGGATCAGCAGGTTGACCACGGAAATGATCGCGGTCATTCCGATGCTGGACACTGCACGGCTTAAGCCCATAAGCGGTCTTGTCATCGCATAAACCATGGTGTGGATCACCATACCCTCGGCCAGCACCAGGGACATCACCTTGGCAAGACCAATTACAAAACCTACGAATACCAGCCCCTGCAGGCCCTTTACAAACTCGTCGCCCACCTTGTCAAAGGAGAATCCGCCGATAAAGCCGCAGACAATGGCTACAAACAGCGCCAGCGCCGTCATCAAATGCTGGAGATAATTCCCGTCTCCGCCTAAAAGCGGGTAAGCCACCAGAATTCCGTACTGGCCCAGGAACAGAACCAGGATGGCGATGGTTCTGCCGGAAAGTTTGGTTCCCTGGCTCAGCTTCGCCTCCTCCTCGGCGGTCACCTTCATGTTGGCGGGGTTCCAGCCCTCGCTCCACATCAGGGACTTGGTGGGATCCTTGCGGATCTTTTTCACATAGCGCAGCAGCAGGAACAGTCCCAAAAGCATAAAGAAGTTCATGCTCAGAAACATGGTGAAGAAAGCTCCGTACACCGGCACGCCCATCATCAGCTGGGTGATAAACTGCTTGGTAGGTCCGGTTCCGAATCCCAGCAGCGTGGCGTAACTGGAAACGCCGATGGCGCAGATGGGATCCAGCTTCAGTTTCTTTGTAAAGATCACGCCGATGGGCACCACCGCGATCAGGGCGTCCGTGCCGCCGAAGCCGCCCAGATAAACCATCAGCACAAACATGATCGTAATCAGAATATTTTCGCTCTTATCCTTTAACTTGTAAATAGCCCAGTTGAGCAGCTCGTCGATGGCGCCTGTAGCCATGACCACCGCCGTCATCGCGCCGGAGGTAAGAACCGTCCAGATCACCAGGCCGGAATCGCCAAGGCCCTGAAGAATCAACATGAACATCCGCCAGGGAGCCACCGGATTCTGGTGCCCCAGGTAGGAAAACTGGTCGCCCAGAATCTTTCCGTTCTCATCCACGGCAAACTCGCCTGCCGGGATTATGTAGGTCAACAGACATGCAAACAGCAGCAATCCCATCATAATCCAAAACAGATGGGGCATCTTAAAACCTTTCTTCGCCTTTTCCCCTGTACTCATCTTTTTTCCCCCTATTCAGCATTTAAGAAATCAATGGCAAACCTCGCCATAAACTCGGAACCCTTGCGGAACGCCTTCTCATCCAGATCGAATTTGCAGTGGTGCTGGGGATAAACCGTGTCTCCCGCCTTTTCAGCGCCAAGCACCCCGTAAAAACCCTTATACTTCTCCAGAATATAACCGAAATTGTCACCCGCGCAGATGGGATCCGTCTGCTTCGCCAGCTCAAGGCCGTCCACATCCTTCACCAGGCCCTTCGCCCGGCTGATCAACTCTGCGTTGTTGCTCACCGGCGGAACGCCTCCGTTGATCACCAGTTCGTAATCCACCCCGTACATGGCGCAGACGCCCCTGGCAATCTGGTGCATCTTCTCCAGAATCACTTTATCCCCGCCGGGCTTATACCAGCGGAAGCCGCCGTAGAGCTTCGCCTCCGAAGGGAACACATTGCCGATGGTTCCGGCCTCGATGCGCCCCACGTTGACCACGGAGTGATCCAGCACATCGTAGAAATTGCTGGGAATGGACGCGAACTTTAAAACCATCTCGCAGGCCGCCTTGATGGGATCCTTCACCAGGTCCGGCCTTCCGCCGTGGCCACCCTCGCCCTTCACCGTCAGGTCGTATCCCACGCCGCCCGCAAATACGGAATTGGGAATCAGCAGGATCTCTCCCTCCGGAAGCGTGCTCCAGATATGAAGTCCGATCACGCTGTCCACGCCGCCGATGGAGTCGAAATAGTCCAGCACTTCCTTGTAGCCGAAGCCCGTCTCCTCCGCCACCTGGAACACGCAGATCACAGTGCCCGCCAGCTCCTCCTTCATCTCGTTCAGCACCTTGGCCGCTCCCAGCATCATGGCGATGTGGGCGTCGTGGCCGCAGGCGTGCATCACGCCCTCGTTCTCAGAGGTAAATTCCAGCCCCGTCTCTTCTTTCACAGGAAGCGCGTCGATGTCAGCGCGGAGCGCGATGGTCTTCCCTTCCTTTCCGCCCTTGATGGTGGCGGCTACCCCGCAGTTGGGAGCCAGCACCTCAAAGGGAATCCCCATGCCCTGAAGCTCCTCCTGAATTTTGCGGGAAGTGTTCTGTTCCTTCAGAGAGAGTTCCGGGTGCCTGTGAAACCATCTTCTCATCTCAATGATGTAAGCCTCATAGTCGTCGTACAATTTCTTTACATCCATGTTTGTGCCTCCTGTCAAGAAATCTGCTTAATTGATAATAAGCTTAATGTTTAAGCTGCTTAACTGATGTAAACAGAATATCACTTATTGTTTAATCTGTCAATATATCTTTCAAATTTTTGCATTGACTTAACATTATTAACCATCATAGAATCTTTTAATATATTTTATGTGGTAATATTTACTTTTTATTCAAGGAACATCCCTGCTTAATTCGCGGAGTCCAGCCGGAACGTTCCCTCTTTTTCAAAGGTGCAAAATATAAGCGGGATAAAATTCAAGCCGCCCCGCTGCCCTAGCAGTGGGACGGCCCTGCCGCCTGATCTCTGATCAAATTGTCCGGTCAATCACTTGCTGCTGTTGACCTGCAGCATCTTACTCTCCTCCACATCCAGTTTGAAGGATTCGTTGAGCTTCTTCTGAATCCGGATATAGGTCTCCAGCTCCTCCTCCGAGAACTCGTCCAACATCCGGGCCGAGCGCCTGTAACAGGCCTCCTCGAATTTGAGGTGGTAATTGTAGATCTTCTGCCCCTCCTCGGTGAGGTGCAGATTGTACTCCCGGTTGTTGTCGCTGTTTCTGGTCTGGATCAGCCAGCCCTTGTCCTTCATCCGCCGCATCAGCTGCGAGCAGGCGCTTCGGGTCTTGTCAAAATAGACCGCCAGCTCCGTGATGGTGATCCCCGGTTCCTGCCCAATCTTATGGATAAACTGAGATTCCGCCTGGTACATGACCACTCCATTGTAATCGTGCAACAGGGAGTTATAGTCGTTCACAAACTTACACCCCCGGTCAAACGAATCGATCAGTTCACAAAATAATGAAAATCTTTCTTCAGCCGTCATCTCTGCTCTTCACCCCTGTATCTGGTATTCCTGTTAAGATTACATGAAATATAAGGGTTTGTCAAGAATCCCCATTCGCAGCATGTATAATCCTTAAGCTCAAATATAAAGGTATAACCACTCAGTTATTGTCTAATAAGTATAAATACATTTTACAATTCTATCTACAAACTGTAATATTTATACAAACAAAGGCTCCTCGTTTTGATAATCTTTCCAATAAATACTGCCTGGTAAGCAGCCTTCGATAATTTGCCGCTCCAATATATCTGTAAAATCCCTGAGCAGTTCAACATGCCTATGGTTTGAATGATATGCCGCCCTTGTGAAACGTCGCGTCGGAAGGCCCGGTAAAATACAACAACCCGCTTTGAAAACTCCATTCTCGTCCTGAAGGTTAGATGCAGAGCCAACAACACCATAACCATAACCCAAATCATGTATAACCATGGAACGAATTGTCCTGGCGCTGGTAGTGGTTATCTGCCTCCCAATATGGAGGGAATATAATTGCCGTAATACCTGATAGCTGTCATACGCCCCCATGGTAATAGCAGGGGAAATATAATCCAATCCGTTTAACTGCTCCGGTTTCAGTATATATGGATGGTTCACACTCTCCTCCGGAGAAAACCCTTCTGGAAATATACCGAAGGCCAAAGGAACAAGTAAACGCAGTTTTTCCACTGTAAGATACCGCCATTCCATATTATCCTCATTACTCTCAAAAACTCCAACAGCAATGTCAATCTCACCACTGCGCAGCTTGTCCGGCAACGACAGCTCACCCGCGCCTTTTATCATAAAATTGATATCCGGATACCGTCGGCAAAACTCCTGCAAAAGCTTTGGAACCCAGCGCGGAGCCCTGTCGTGGCCGATTCCAAGCGTGATCGTGACATTGCTGTTTTTTAACGCCTCCAACCGATGGCGCAGGTTCTGTTCCGCGATCTCAATACGCGTTTTTTCCTCCAGAAACACCCTTCCCGCTTCTGTAAGAGTGATCGGAGAACTTTTCCGGTCGAACAGAATGATCCCATATTCCTCTTCCAGTTTATTGATATACTTGGTCAAAGCCGGCTGTGTGATAAAAAGCCTCCTGGCAGCGCGCGTGATATTTTGTTCTTCCACAATGGCCACAATGTAGTCCAAACGCTCCGGCATATACCGCCCTCCTTGTACATGATAGTACCATTGTAAAGGCTTCGGGGCGAGAAATCAATGCTTCCATTTAACATTCACATAGCAAAGGAGGAATCGGGTATTTTGAAATGCAACAGAATCAACACCGCTGCGCGGGGGCGCGGCACATAGCCCGCCTGTAAAGAGAACAAAGCGTGAAACCGGGGGCTTTCTACACGAAAAAGGAGGAGAAAACAGTTTATGAACTGGGCTATCATTTCATTAATCGGATTGATCATCATTATTGTGATTGCAAATGTAAAAAACATTAATGTGGGTATTGTCGGTCTGGCAATGGCATTTTTCATCGGCACCATGGGCGGTATGAAATTAAAAGATATTTACAACAGCTTTAACCTGCAGATTTTTCTGCGGATGATGGGGATGCAGGTACTTATCGTAATCGCCAGAAACAATGGAACTCTGAACATTGTGGGAAATCTGGTATTAAAGGCAGCAAAAGGAAAAGCCATACGCCTGCTTCCCATTATCCTGTATTTCGGCATCGGCGTTGCCAGCTGGTTCCAGTTGGGACTGAGCAATGTATTGACCCCTCTGATTTTCGCTATGGCTTTTGAATTGGGGTTCAAGGATCCGTTCAAATTGGGATTTGTGACGTTCTTCACGATGTTCGCCTGGGGAATTTCCCCCTATTCCATGCAAGGCCTCAATATTGCCGCCTACGCGGAGGAACAGGGTTATGTGCTAAACCTGTGGCACGGGGCGTTCAATATGGCGCTCATGGGGACCGTTCTGTTTATCGCTCTCTACCTGTACCACGGATGGCATAAAATGGAACCCATTTCCCTGAAAGAGAGGGAGCAGGTCAAGCTTGGCCGGGATCAGATTCTCACGCTGATCGGATTTGTAACCTTCATCATCTGCAACCTATTCTTAAAAATTGACATGATGGTAACGCCTATCTGTGCCGGTGTGGTTCTGCTGTGCCTGGGCTGCGGCGACCCGGACAAGGTAGTTCGCGGAATTCCCTGGTCCACTCTGATCATGATCGGCGGCATGACCGTATACGTCGGCGTAATCTCCGGCTTCGGCGGGGTAGAACTGATCTCCACCGGGATCGCTGCGGTGGCCAATCGGACAATCGCTCCTGCCGTTATGACTATGATCTGCGGTGTGATGTCCCTGTTCTCTTCCGGCAACGGCGTGGTCATCCCCACCATGTCCGCCACGATCTCCAGCCTGGCGGAGAGTATACCGGGGTTAAATATCTCCACCATGTTCTGGGCCGTGGTGATCGGGGCCAACGCAACTGCCATCAGCCCAATGTCCACCATCGGAGCAAACTCAATGGCGTATTACTCCGCCTGCTACAGTCCAACGGAGAAGGAAAACAAAAAATCTTTTAACAAACTATTTCTTTACGCAGGTCTATTCCTGGTATGGGCATCCGTGGCCAGCTCTCTGGGAATTGTCTCAATATTTAAATAAAAACCTGAAAGGAGCAACATTTATGAAAATTACAAACGCTTATGTAGAGTCTTACCGTTGGGAAAAACCGCGGGTTGTCACAAGCGGCCGGGGCCGGGGAACCCAAAAATACCTCTACAACAACCTAAGTCTGGTCTACATTGAGACGGACGAGGGCATCACTGGGGTGGGCGCAGGGCTCAGAACGCCGAATTTTGAGACCTTTAAGGAATTGCTGATCGGCGAGGACCCGCTGTGCATTGAGAAAATATGGCAGAAGCTGTACGCGACCCGGGATGGAAAAAAATATATCGGAACCCTGTCCGCCATCGATATCGCACTGTGGGATTTAAAAGCCAAGGTTGCAGGCATGCCTCTTTACAAGCTTCTGGGGGGCGTCAGGACCAGGCTGGAGTGCTATGTGGCAGGCGGATACTACGCCCCGGACAAAACGATTCTGGACTTGCAGCATGAGATGGAAATGTACCTGAGTTGGAACGCCAAAGCAGTAAAAATGAAAGTGGGCGGCATGAGTCCCCAGGAGGATGCCAAGCGTGTGCACGCGGTCCGGGAAGTCATTGGACCGGATGTAAAGCTGCTGGTGGACGCCAACTGCGCCTGGAAACTGAACGAAGCCACGGAATTTGCCAAACGGGTGGAGGAAGATATGCTTTTCTGGTTTGAAGAACCTTTAGATGCCCTGGATTTTGAAGGCTTTAAAAAGCTTTCCGGAAATACCTGGATTCCGCTGGCCGCAGGCGAGAGCCTTCAGGGCCTGTTTGAGGAGTCCCAGCTCATAGGCACGGGAGCGGTTTCCTTTATCCAGCCGGATGCCGGGCTCTGCGGCGGCGTCTCCCAGGTAATGAAAATCGGCAATGTGGCGGAAGCAAACCACATATGGATCGCACCCCATGGATTGCAGCAGGTCCACGTGCATTTAAACTGCGCAATGAACAATGCCGCCATCACCGAGTTCTACTCGCCCACCTTTGACAAGCTGGCATACGACGCTTATCAGTATCCGGTCCTGATTAATGAGGACGGCACGGTATCTCCGCCGGAAAACCCGGGAGCCTCCTTTGACATTAACCGGGAGGTACTGGCGCCGTACCGCATTTCCTAATCTCATAAAATTACAATTAATCACAAAGGCAGGGGGAAAAACTATGAATTTTGGAATCATGTATGTACTGTTTGTATATTTGGTCGTAATAGTCCTGATGTGCAGCAATAAATTCAGTATCGCCACCTGCGCGGTTACCTGCGCAGTGCTGCTGCAATTAGGCGGAATTACAACCTTTAACGAAACCTGGGCCGGGCTCCTCAACAGCTCGGTGGTGATGATGGCCTCCATGTTTGTGGTGGCGGCCGGACTGTCCCGGACAAGCCTGTTAAAAAAACTGAGCAACAATATCATAAAGCCCGGGGCCAGCGATACAAAAATCATGATGGGGCTGGCGTTCATCATCTTTATGCTGACCAGCTTCACAAACGGTACCAACAGTCTCAATATTGTGCTTCCGATCATTTATACCATCTGCAAGGCACAGGACCGTCCGTCCAGCAAGTTTATCCAGAACAGCGCCATCCTGTGCCAGGTATGGGCCGGACTTCTGCCTCTGGGCGGCAACGCGGGCGGCTACAACATGATCAATCAGATCATTACCCAGCTGGGCGGCGTGGGCGAATTTACATACTTCACCCAGATGATCGCCAAGCTGCCCCTGGGAATCGCGGTAATGGCGGCGGTTATCTTCGTAAACCACCGGTTTGCACCTTCTTTTAAGGCTGAGGAATATCAGGTAGATTTGTCCCGGACGGTGAAAGACTCCGCGCTAAGCCCTGCTAAGGAAAGAATGGCGGTTATCATCTTTGTGGGCACCATTGTGGGGCTGGTCGTGATGTCCCTGACCGGCGGCGACTCTACAATTCCTCCGTTGATCGGCGCGCTGTTAATGGTATTCTGCGGTATCTTAAAGCCGAGGGAAGTACCCAACAACATGGGCATGTCGGTGATCCTGTGCTCCGTTGGTATGCTGCCCATCGCAACCGCCCTGGTAAACACCGGAGCAGACGTACTGATTGCCAACGCAATCGACAAAATTCTGACCTACACCAACAGCTCCTTTGCCGTGTTATTCCTGTTCTATTTCGTATCGGCCGGACTGACCCAGATCATGTACAACGCCACCGTTCTAAATATTTTCCGTCCCCTGGCGGTTATCACTGCGGTAAGTCACGGATGGAACCCTACCGCGCTGGTTCTGGCGGTTACCATCGGTTCCGGCGCTGCTATGCTGACACCCATGGCCTCCAACGTAACCGCCCTGGGATACAATGCCGGAAAATACAATATGAAACAGTATTTTAAAGGAGGTCTCTTTGTATTTGTTGTGGAGATGGTAGCCTTTATGGCCACGGTACCATTTTTATTCCCACTCTATTAAGACTGCATCTGAAGGAGGAACAAAATGAAAATAACAGAAGTGAAAGCAATACGGGCCAACCGCTACTGCTATGCCAAAATCATGACGGACGAAGGAATCTACGGAATCGGCGAGAGCGGGGCCTTCGGAGCGCTGGACGCCTCTGCTGCTCAGATTGAGAATTTTTCCGCCTTTCTGGTAGGAAAAGATCCCTTAGAAATCGAGCATCTCTGGCAAGCCATGTTCCGCGGTTCTTATTTCAGGGGCTCCGCGGTAATGGGAGCCATCTCTGCTATCGACGTAGCGCTTTGGGACATCGCGGGAAAGTTTTACAACGTACCCATCTACAAATTGCTTGGCGGCAAATGTCGGGATAAGATCCGGGTATATGGGCACGTAATGGCCCGCAACGACGACGAACTTGTGGAGAACTGCAAAAAGAAACGGGCGCAAGGCTATACAGCAGTGGGCCACCTCTCCCCCTTCCTGGATGAGCCGATTTCCATGCCTTACGACAAAACCCATGTTAAAAATATGGACGAGGCGATCCGGCGCGTCCACCTGATGCGGGAAGCGGTAGGCGATAATATGGATCTGTGTATCGAACTGCACCGGCGCAGCCTGCCCGGGGAAGCGGTGGTTCTGATCAATGAGATCGTGGACACCCACCCGCTGTTCGTGGAGGATCCCATCCCGCCGGGCAACAACGAGGCTATGGCCTATGTGGTGCAGCACAGTCAGATTCCCATCGCAACCGGCGAGCGCCTGCACACCATTTTTGAATTCCAGGATCTTTTGGACCGAAAAGCCGCCAATTATGTCCGGGTCAGCCTCACCACGGCCGGCGGCATAACCGGCGCAAAAAAAATCGCCGCCCTTGCGGAGACAAGAATGTGCCCCATTGTACCCCATAACCCGTTGAGCCCAGTGTGCACGGCCGCTGAGATGCAGTTCTGCGCATCCATCGACAACCTGCTGATCTGTGAGTACCCTGATCCCGAGGGCCCGCTGATGAAAGACAGGGAACATCGCAAATGTGATCTGGTGACCCGGTATGCAAAGCCGGTTGACGGTTATGTGCCGCTCCCGGAAGCGCCGGGCCTGGGCATTGATCTGGTGGAGGATGTGGACAAACGTTTTCCCGCACTCCCCATGCCGGTTATGTGCCGCCTGAATGTGGACGGTTCCATCCGGGATCAGTAAGCAAACAAAACAATACCGGGGCGCTGCGGCTGATTTTTCGCTGCGCCCCGGTATTAACCGGAAGGGAGGTTAATATGAGAATCACTTTGGTCAAAGAAAAAGCTTTTTACACATCGGTTTTGTCAATCATGCTTCCAGTAGCGCTGCAGCAGGCCATCAATATGGGGGTAAATATGCTGGACACTATGATGCTGGGCTCCTTCGGTGAGGTTCAGCTTTCAGCTTCCAGCCTGGCCAACCAATATTACGCTTTTTTCAGCGTGCTGTGCATGGGAATTATCGGCGGTTCCAGCGTACTGGCTGCACAATACTGGGGCGCCGGTAACAGCGAAAAAGTGCGTGAGACGTTCTCCATGGCCCTGAGACTGGCACTGGGCGCAGCGCTTTTCTTTACAGTGCTGACACTCTTAATCCCAGACCGGATTATGAGGATTTATACTTCGGAACAAGCGGTCATCGACCAGGGCGTGCGGTATTTACGGATCACCGCCTTTATTTTTGCGATTCACGGGACAGGCCTGGTGGCCGCCCAGCTGATGCGCTCCGTGGGACAGGCAAAACTGGGGCTGGTTGTCTCGATTATATCTTTTGTTGTAAATATCCTTGCCAACTATATCTTCATTTTCGGCAAATTCGGCGCTCCCCGAATGGAGATCGCCGGCGCGGCCCTGGGTACGCTGCTTGCGAGAACCGCTGAATTCGCTGCCACATTTCTATACATTCTGGTTATCGACAAAAAGCTGCGACTGCGCCCAAGGCATCTGTTAATCTCCCCATCCTCCGCATTTTACAAAAGCTATTTCCGCCTGGGAGCACCGGTTCTGGTCAGCGATGCGCTTTTAGGATTGGGCGGAAATATTGTTTCTGTGGTGCTGGGACATATGGGCGCCGCCGTGGTAGCGGGAAATGCCATCTGCCAGGTAATCGACCGCCTTTGCACCGTGGTCATTTCCGGCATCTCCAACGCATCCGGCATTATCACCGGAAATACTATTGGGCTGGGCGATAAAAAGCGGGCCATCGAACAGGGTGAGACATTTTACCTGCTGAGCATTATTTTCGGCGCAGTAGGCTCCGTCCTGATCTTTCTTTTAGGTCCGCTTACAATATCCCTATACCGCGTCTCCCCGGAAACCATACGGATCACCAGACAGCTTATGAACGCCTATGTGATCATCATCTTTTTCCAGGCGGTCCAATCCGTCATGACCAAGGGTGTGTTGAGGGGCGGAGGGGATACAAGGTTTCTGATGAAAGCCGATATTCTGTTTATGTGGCTGGTTTCCATTCCGCTGGGAATCGCCTCCGGCCTGATTTTTGGATGGCCTGCATGGCTGACCATGCTATGTCTGCGTGCAGATTATGTGATCAAATCCATCTGGTGTGTTTCCCGCTTGATGAGCGGTAAATGGATCCACGAGGCGGACGGTCTGCGGGAGATCAAATCTCTATGAGAGACTATGCACCTCCACCGCCTTGTCCAAAAATACCTCCCCGTCCAAATGCTCCAGCTCATGGCAGAAGCATTTGGCCATCTCGCCCTCGCCGGTAAGCAGAAGTTCTTCTCCATTCTCATCCAGCGCCTGCACGGTCACGCTTTTGGGGCGGATGGTTTTGGCGATGCGCCCGGGAAAGCTCAAGCACCCCTCCAGGCACTCCTGGACGCCGTCCCGCCCTACAATTACCGGGTTTACCAGCTTCAGCACATACCCGCAATAATCGATCACCACCAGCCGTTTCAGTATTCCCACCTGGTTTGCTGCCAGGGCCGCGGCCCCGTCCGTGGCGTGCAGGGTATCCATCATATCGTCCAACAGAGCGCGGACGCGCTCATCCACTGTTTTCACTTCCTTGCAGCGCTTCCTCAGCGCCTCGTCCCCCTCAGTCCGTATGCTTCTGACCGCCATTATTTTCCCTCCTGCTGCTCTCAGACCTGGATTTGCGCGCGCTCTCCCCGAACAAAAATACCTCCTCGATGGAGCAGCCGAACACTCTGGAAATGTCATAGGCCAACCAGATGGACGGCTCAAACTTTTCCGTCTCAATGGCATTGATCGCCTGTCTGGACGTCCCCACCATCTCTCCCAGCTGTTCCTGGGTCATGCCCCGCCGCTCCCGCAGCTCTTTGATGCGGTTCTTCATGATCTGATTTTCCCTCCCTTTGTAAGGTTAACATTACAATCAGTATAAATCATGAGGAAAGTAAAGTCAACCTTACATTTTACCGAATAGGTTATCTCTTTCCCGGCCAACGCTTCTCCACCAAAATACCGGCCTGGAGCTGGATTTGCTGCCGGAATACCTGTTGATCCCGCTTGACATTTTCCGGAAAAACCATCACAATATAAGTAGTAAGTTAGATGCGTGGCTCATGTTTATCGCGTCCGATCAGCCCCGGGATATCCGCGAGGTATTTCATTTCCGCTATCACAAGAAGGAGTTGGTAAGTATGTTTTCAGAGGCACTTAGAATTCTGGACGCAAACACAACACAGTACATGATCGAAGTGCAGCAGGCGCAGATCGAGGCGCTGCAGGAGGAAAATCGCAGACATAAGGAAGAAATTGAACGCTTGCAGGAACTCCTGGCTCAGAAAGAATAATCGAATATACGCCTTCGGGCTGCAAACCAGATAAAGTGCGGATTCCAAAAGGGGTCCGCACTTCACAATTTTTACCGTCTGCTTTGATCTAAAATCTCCAGGGCCTTCGCAAAAGAAATATTATACCTCCGAATCTCAACTCCCCAGCCGCAGTTTTTCTCATAATCAAACACATATTTTTCCAGCAGTCTCTGTTTCCCATCCGATTCCCCCATCAACTCCGCAACCGCCGGGGCCGCGTCCGCGGACAGCCGGGTCAGATAATCCACTCCGTCACGGCTGTAATAATCACTCTGGTACACGTCCGTAATCACCGCGCCCTCACCGGCAGCCGCCAGGTTATACCGGGCGATCTGATAATCCGGCTTCATCCAGGCCAGAGCCAGATAGAACACGGAAATCACCGCCAGGCAATGCCAGAAAAGCGGGAACCGGTTCCTAAAGATCAGCGCCACTACCCCAGCCATCAATACAGCCAGCATAGGCAGAAACCACAGCACCAGAAGGCGCAGATAGGTCAGGTGATACTGCTGCACATAAAGCACCATGCGGTAAAACGCCGAGGCGACCATCACATAGGTACACAGGCTGATCACCAGAAGCACACCATTTAAAACCGCGCTCCGCCGGAAATATTTCAGGCACATCAGAACCATCACCAGGTTAAGAACCGCCACAAACAACAGCTGGAAAAATCCCTGCCTGGCGTACTCCGCATAGGTCAGCCCGTCAGGGAGTTGTCCCCTGCCCATAAAGAGATACACCACCTGAATTCCGCAAAACAACAGATAAATCGCCCCAATGAACGCCATAAAGGCAACGGCAATCAGCGGCTCCGCGTTCCGTTTGTCCTTTACCTCCTCCGTGATCTCCCCTGCCCAGGCGGAGCAGATCAGACAATACATGGAAATAATTCCAAAGAAAATCTGGAATACAATGGGGATTACGGTAAAGGGATTCAAAAATTCCGAAATTCCCTTACTCAGTACGGATTCAAACACCCGGTCCGCGGTAGCCAGCAAAATGGACAGAATAATCACAACCGGCACAGCCGCGCAGATTCCGGCAAGAACCCATACCACATTTTTGTATTTCCGGTTGTGGATGGATTTGAGGAACCGGGTTCCGTGTCGGAAGGGGCAGCCCAGAAATCCCAGGGCCCGGCAGAGAAAAAGCACAATCGCGGTCATATATTTTCCAATATTCCACTGGCCGTCCCGGTAGCGCTGGTGCAGCACAAACACGCAGAGCAACAGAAACAGCGCCAGCTTGTTGAGACCGTGGATCGTGGTATCTGCGGTCATACAGGTGGAAATGCCGATCAACAGCGATACCCCGATCAAAAACCAGGAACCGCGCTTCATGTGGATCCCCCTCCTGCGCAGAATCATCCAGCTGAATCCGTAAACCATGACCACAAACAGTGGAAATGTGATGCCGCTGGGATTTTTGTACAGAAAAAATGTCCCGATCAGACCAAACGCCAGGCAGAGCATCCCGATAAACCCAAAGTCCGCCTCCACAATCGCCAGGCGCTTCCTCTGGCGCTCCTCACGCCGCATTTCCTCGCTGGTGGCCTTCCAACCGGTGTTTTGAGAGACGTTTTGGGGCATCCCCGATTCTCCCGGCACATCCGTTAATTCCGGCATACCTGCTGTTTCCGCCGCCCCCAGCTCCTCGTTTTCAACCGGCTCCCCCGTGACTTCCGCTCCACAATACAGATCACTCATTCTGCCTCATCTCCTTTCCCGTCGTCCTTAACATAGCACAGAATATCGCCCGGCTGGCAGTCCAGCGCTTCGCAAATCGCCTCCAACGTGGAAAACCGCACGGCTTTTGCCTTATTATTCTTCAAAATGGACAGGTTTGCCATGGTGATGTCCACTTCCTGTGAAAGCTCCGTGAGGCCCTTCTTCCGTTTCGCCATCATCACATCAAGATTTACAATTATTCCCATTTCTCCCGTCCTCTCTATATGGTCAGATCATTTTCTTCCTTGTACTGGATTGCCTTCTCGAACACCTGGCAGAGCACAAAGCAGAAGAGTCCGGCAATGGAGAACACAATAATCACCACCGCCGTGGCCGGAGTCGGCGCCAGCGGCAGACGCACCACCGAGAGCAGCGCGATTAGAAAGCTGCACTTTCCCATCCGTTTCAGGGAAGCCGCGTTCTCCCACACAAAGGCCTGGTCCTTTAACACCGTGGCGAACATTTTCCGCAGCTCCGCCACAATCAGCAGCGCCATCACACCGGAAAGCATATAGAGCACGCACTGGATCAGGTAATACTTCCGAAACGCTTCAATATACCCTCCGATCACATAAAAAATCATGGGAATCCCCACCGTAATCCCAATTCCCACCACAAACATCACATCCAACAGCCATTTCGTAAAGCGAACCAACCGCATATTCATCCCTCACTCCGCCTTTCCACACATCATCCGCCTCTTTATCCCAGCGGTTCCTTTATCTGGAATATAGCACAACCCTTATCTTTTTTCAATATCTATTTATCGAAAATCAATAAATTAATATTGTTATATGATAATTCTTAATAAAATATTCAAATTTATGCCATTATACCCAAAAGCGCCGCCCCTCCCGGAACGGCGCTTTCTCGCCTCTAACTCACATGTTGTTTTATGAACCTTACAATCAGCGCCTCTGCCGCCTCCCACTCACACCTGCGGTTGATGACAAATCCGTGAAGGCTGTCAGTAAACCGTCTGAGCGTCACCGTAACGCCGCTGCGAGCCAGCCTCAATGCAAACTCCTCATCCTCCACACACAAGCTGTCCTCACCGGCTGAAATTACCAGCGTATCCGGCAGCCCTGCGAGCATACGCTCCGGCGCGTACACCGGACTGGCGTAGGGTTCTCTGCTGCGCTCCGGCGGGATATATTGCCGGTTATATTCCCGTGCACGCTCAACGGTCATATCACAGCTGGTTCGCTCCTTTTCCGCCGGGTCTGTGGCCAGATCCATCGGCGGATAATCCAAAACCAGACAGGCAGGGCGAAACAATCCCGACTCTCCCAGCCGCATACCGACTCCCGCCGCCAGATTTCCTCCCGCGCTGTGCCCGATCAATACAATCTTCCCAGGATCAAATCCCAGCCTTTCCCTCTGTTCCCAACACCATCGAACCACTTCCCAGGATTCTTCCACAGCAGCGGGATACGGATACTCCGGAGCCAGATGGTAGTCAAGATCCACCACAACCGCTCCCAGCAGATTCGCCATTTTCCGGCAAAACAGTTCGTCCCGGCGGTTTCTCCCCTTAACAAACCCACCTCCGTGGAAATTGATAACCAACGGACGCTCCGTCGAAGAATCACAATTTTCATAAACATAAACCGCCGTACTTCCCAGAGACGTTTCAACCCTGATTTCCACCTCTTTTGCCGGGTAACGCTCCAACTCCAGATCCGTCACCTCACCCATCTTACCCCGGGCAATCATTTCCCTGAGCGCAGCGCGCTGTTCCTCTGTCATCATGTTATCTTCCTCCTCGCACCACGTTACCCCAGTGGGAACACCGTCATAATCCATCCCACCGAGACGACGCAACAGATAATTGCAAACAACCAGGACTGTTTGAACATGGATCTCTGGTCATAACCGCCGCACTCCATCATATACGGAATCGCAGCCGTGGCCATCGGAGTCATAAACGCAGACAAACACGCCGCCTGGATCAGGATCATCAGTCCCACCGGATTCGCCCCGATAGACGCGCAGGTCGCAATGGCTATGGGATGGAAAATCAACATCGTTCCGCGATTCTGCATCACCTGCGTCATGACAAACGGAATGATAAAGAAGATAAAACCTATAATATAGGAATTTCCGTTTACGGAATCCACAATACCCGCAATGTATCCGCCGATCAAATCTCCGGCGCCGGTAGAGCTTAACGCGCCCGACATGGCCAACGCTCCCACGATCAACAGCAGCATACTCACGGGCAGGGATGCCGTGGCCTCCCTCGGCTTCAGAACGCCGCACAGAACCATTGCCAGCGCGCCGATTACTGTGATTTCCCAGTTCTGCATACCGATCTGTTTAGCGCACATCAGAGCCGCCGCGTCGGCAAAAAAGATGATGATACCCGCATACTCCTGAAATGGCTTCAAGGCTGCCCGCCCGGCGCCCTGTTTCACTTCTGTTATGGATTTCACAATCGGCTCGTCAGGCGCGAATTTTGTAGCAAAGAACGAACAGTAGATTACACAGATCACCAGCAGCGGCAGACGCCCGATCATGGGGTCCAGAATTCCTACCATATAATCCAGATAACCGTAACTCTCCAGATAGCCGTTTAACTCAGCGGCAACCGTAGCCCCCGCTCCCACCGGAAGGGTACAGCAGGTCACCACCGTGGCTACTCCCAGTGAAAATACTACCTTGCTGGATTTAATCCCCATGCTCTCAGCCGATGCCAACAGCATTGGCGTCACAATTCCCATGGCCACAATCGGGCTTTGGATAAACTGGCTCAGCAGCATACCGATCAAAACATACCCAAACATCATTTTGTTCAGACTGCCCTTTGAAACCCTGGAAATTCCATTGGCCACATTGGTACAAAATTGCGTGCGGTTAAATCCGGCCGCCACAACGCACATACCGGCAATCATAATCACATTACTATTGGAAAAATAGGTCAGCGCCTCCTTGGCGTCCATACATCCGGTCAGGACCAGCGCCATCATGGAAACCAGCGAAATCGTAGCCAGACTGTATTTGCCGCTGCAAAAGCCAATGACCATCAACGCAAATATAATCAGGCAAATTGTTAAGGGACTCATATGTATACCTCCTCTGATTAGCAAGCTCTACTGATCACAGATGGAACCGTCCAGGTTCAGCCGTGTCAGGATTTTATGGGGACGGAAGGGAAACCGCTCTTCCAGATCCGGGATCAATTCAATGCCGATTCCATCTTCCTTTGGCACGGGCAGATACCCGTTCTTCATTTCCGGAATATGATCCACCATATCGCACTGACGCAGCTTTACGCCGCTGACAGTCAGGTGGTCCGCGGTGGATGCCGCGTAAGGATTCGGATACTCGCAGATCGCCACATTGTCGGTGGCAGCTGCAAAATTCAGCACCGCGTTGGTCATCACCGGGCTCAGCGGATTGTGAGGCACCAGACTTACATGGTGGGCTTCCGCAACTGCCGCAATCTTTTTGGCGCCTGTAAATCCACCGCAGACTCCCATGGAAACGCGCACATAACTGCATGCTTCCCGCGCTAACAACATCTCAAACTCATGGGACGTGTGAATGCGTTCCCCTGTGGCAATGGGAATCCGGCATTTGCGTGCAACCTCCCCCATAGCGTCGAAATTATCCGGCCGTATGGGATCCTCCAGAAACATGGGATTATAGGGTTCCAGCCGGGCGCTAAGCTGCACAGCCAGCCCAGGCTCCAGGCGCCGGTGAAGTTCCAGGCAAAGATCGATTTCCTCACCCACCGCCTCCCTGATTCTGGCAATTCTGCGCTCCGCCTTGTAGAGCATCGCCGTATTTCCATCCCTATAAGGCTGAGTCCGCGGTTCGTCCAAATAGGGATTTAAATGGCCCAGGGCTGTATACCCCTCTTCCACTCCCTTTTTCGCGTTCTCAATCAGCTCTTCCTCAGTCCGGCCGGCCGTGTGGTTATAAACACGGACCTGGTCCCGGCATTTTCCGCCCAGAAGGCGATATACCGGCACATGATAGTATTTTCCCGCCAGATCCCAAAGCGCGATATCAATAGCGGACAGAGCTCCCATGACGGCCGCTCCGCGGAAATGCGAAAACCGGTATAGATACTGCCAATGGTGCTCGATATCCAGAGGATCCCGCCCCACCAGATATTCCTTCATTACCAGAATTGCCCGTGCGGATGCTTCCAGAAATCCCCAGGTTCCGCTCTCGCCCAAACCTGAAATTCCTTCGTCCGTGTCAATTCGGCAGAACACGCTGCGGTTTGCGCATATCACCCGAACATCTGTTATTTTCATAGACATTTCCCCCTCTCTACTGGATGCGGTACGGAGCCAACAGTTCCCGGTTAATATCCAGACCCGCTCCGGGAGCCTGGCTGGGACTGACCGTCCCGTCTTCATTGAAAACTACGGGGTTGACAAATGCCTCATACACCTTGGCGTCATACTGAGGAGGATAAAATTCCGCCAGGTTGACATTTGGGGCCGCACAATCCAAATGAACATGCAGCTGCTGTTGTCCGTGGGGGCTCATCACCAACCCGTTGGCGTCCGCGTAACCCGCGATCTTCATAAACTCCGTGACCCCTCCCAGGCTTGCCGCATCTGGGTTTAAAATGCTGACGGCCTGCGTGTTGATCAGATCCCTGAATCCGAAACGGGTCACCTCGTTTTCCCCTGCGGCGATGGGAATATTGCTCTTAGCCGCCACCTTCCGGTATCCATCGTAGTCGTCGGCATCCACCGGCTCCTCCAGCCAGTAAGGGCGGTATTCCTCCACCATCCTTGAAAACTCGATGGCTTCAAAAAACCGGTATGCGCAGTTGGCGTCAAGCAACAGCTTCACATCGTCTCCCAGGACCTGCCGCACAGCCTGAACACGCCTGGCATCCTCTTTCAGGGACAGCGCCCCCACCTTCATCTTGACCGCCCGGATGCCCCAGCTTACATACTCCTCCATCTCCTTTTGCAGCTGTGTAATCCCCTTATTTTCTGCATAATACCCACCGGCCACATAACATGGAATCCGTTCCCTGAATCCGCCTAACAGCCGGTACAGCGGCATCCCCGCCACCTTTGCCTTGATGTCCCAAAGTGCAATATCGATAGCAGAAACCGTCTTGCAGCTGGTTCCCCGCCGTCCGATAAACTTGGGAACATAAATCTTCTGCCAAAGCCGTTCATGGTTCAGCGGATCTTCGCCGATAATCGCCTTGCCCATGCTCTCCGCAAATTCAATCGCCCAGCTGCAGCCATACCCGCTCACGCCCGCATCCGTGTCGACAATCAATAAATTGAGCTCATTGTGCGTATATACATGTTTTCCGTTGGCAATGGGCTTTTCCTTTGGCCACCGATAACGCTCCACGCGCACATCCGTTATTTTCATTCTTCCCCTCCGTCTTTAACAATTTGTTAATCCCATGCTAACATGTCGTTCCGGCACCGTCCAATATTGATTCCTCATCAAAATATTAAGGTTTTTAATGCCATAAATTTTTTTTATGGGAACTGGGGATGGTCATTTACTTTTCGTGTAAAGGTACTTATAATGGGAACTGAAACCTGTACAGATTGACGAGGAAATGTGAAAGGTAGATTTGCATGTTATATGAAAAATTAAACTACATTATTGCCATCGCGGAGGAGCGGAACCTGACCCAGGCCGCAAAACGCCTGTATATCTCACAACCCACGCTGACCCTTTACTTAAACCGTCTGGAAAATGAACTGGGCGTAAAACTGTTTGACCGCACGAAATCCCCCGTCACGCTGACCGACGCAGGCGCGTACTATCTTGAAAAAATGAAGAAAATCTACGCCTCGGAACAAGCGCTGCGCAGCCAGATCCACTTTATCGCCAACCCCACCCAGACGCTGCTGGTGGGAATCGGCCAGGTACGCGGCCACCACTGGCTCCCCCTGTTTCTGCCCACCTTCTGCTCCATCCACCCGGATATCAACGTTCAGATCGTCCAGGAAACAGAGCAGCGGATGTATGAGGATCTCCAAAAGCAAAAACTTGACGTGGGCATCGGAGTATTTCCCGCTTCCACGGACATTGAGATGGTGGAGATTATGGAAGAAACGCTGTTTTTCGCCGCCCACCGCAAATTCGGCCTGATTCCCGATCACCTGCGCGGCAAACACGATATGAAAAATCCCTATATCGTGCAGCCGGACCAGTTAAACGGCCTGCCCTTCATCATCCCCCAGGTATCCAACGGGCTCTACGACACCTACCAAACGATTCTTCAAAATAACCAGATACATCCATCCCGTACAATCTCCATCAATAATCTCAGCACGGGCCTGCTTCTGAATGTAAAGGGCCTAGGCGTACAGCTGCTCTCCGGCTCTGTCGTGTACTTCAGCCACGAACCCGGCGTTAACCAGCTCGATTTGTTTCTGCTGGAAAACATGCCGGAAACCCGAAAATGCATGGCCATCTACCAGAGCGGTAACATCAAACAAAAGCTGATTCAGGACCTGATCCGCACTCTGAAAAACGAGGTCCTGCCCTGGTGTCCTTTCTAACAACCGGCCCATTGCATTCAAAAAGCGGGATACTCCGCCGTATCAGGCGTTGTATCCCGCAGTATTCTTACATGGATCACGAGTAATCAAAGGCAGCATCACAGCGTAATCGTTTTCAGTAACTTCCCTCAATCACGATTCCGTCAATCCCAGTTCCACCTCCCATACCGTCTCGTCACCATCCCAATCTCCTCTGTCACAGCCTCCGACATCTGCCCCGGAACCAACCGCCATCTCCAGTTCTCCCCCACCGTGGAAGGCGTGTTGATGCGGCAGTCATTTCCCAGCCCCAGATAATCCTGCAGCGGGATAATACACATTCTGGCCTGGCTGCGCATCACCAAGCTGATAAACGGCAGGTGCAGCTCCTCCACCGGCGTATAATGGTCGCAGAGATAATCCCTGGCCAATTTCTGCTCCTCCGGCTTAATCGATTCAAACCACCCGGCAATGGTCTCATTGTCATGGGTTCCCGTATAAGCCACGCAGTTTTCCGGGTAATTGTGGGGCAGATAATCGCTGGCGCACCCGGAGTCCCGGGAGTCAAACGCGAACTCCAGCACCTTCATGCCCGGATAACCCGTCTCCGCCACCAGGCGGCGCACTGAGTCCGTCACATAGCCCAGATCCTCCGCGATAATCTCCTTGTCCCCCAGAGCTTCCTTCACCCTGCGGAACAACTCGATGCCCGGCCCCTGCTCCCAGTGTCCGCCCACCGCATTTTCAGCCCCGGCCGGAATGCTGAAATACTGGTCAAATCCCCGGAAATGATCGATGCGCACCACGTCGTACAGCCGGTAGCAGTAAGACAGCCGTTTAATCCACCACCCGTACCCCGTCTGCCGGTGGTAATCCCACCGGTAAAGGGGATTTCCCCAGAGCTGTCCCGTCGCGGAAAATCCATCCGGCGGGCAGCCGGCTACGGCCTGAGGCGCATTATTTTCGTCCAACTGGAACAGCTCGGGACTTGCCCAGGCGTCCGCGCTGTCCAGGGCCACGTAGATGGGAATATCCCCCACAATGCGGATTCCCCTGCTGTTGGCGTACGCCTTCAATCTGTTCCACTGGCTCATAAACAAATATTGCAGGTACTGATGAAACTCAATATCAAAATACAACTCCCGCCGGTAATAATCTAACGCGTTCTGCCACCGCAGCCGGATGTCCTTTGCCCACTGCGTCCAGGCCGCCTGGTCAAACCGCGCCTTCACCGCCATGTACAGGGCGTAATCGTCCAGCCACCATGCATTTTCCGCCTTAAACCGCAGAAATTCCCGGTCATTTCCCGCCCCGCTCCGCTCATACGCTTTACGCAGCAACGGAAAACGGTTCTCATACAGCTTCTCATAATCCACCAGCCCGGCATCGTCTCCCAGGTCCGCCGCCTCGCACTCCTCTCTGGTCAGAAGCCCCTCATCGATCAGATTTTCCAGGCTGATATAGTATGGATTTCCCGCAAATGTAGAAAAGGACTGGTAAGGCGAATCCCCGTAACTGGTAGGCCCAAGGGGCAGAATCTGCCAGTAGGACTGTCCCGCCGCCTTTAGCTGATCCACGAACTCGTAGGCCTCTTTTGAAAAACAGCCGATCCCGTACCGCGACGGCAGGCTGGCAACCGACAGCAAAATCCCGCTCTCTCGTCTCATATCACAATCCCCCTCTGCCCGGACATTTGTCCGGCTCACACTCTATCATCACGCCGTAGTGGTCGGAAACCACCGGACCATTTATTCCATTACAAATCACCTGGGACCGTAGAACCGGTATCTCCCGGTTGACCCAGATATAATCGATGCGCATTCCTTTTTCAGGCGCGGCCTCTGCGACTCCTGCGCCTTCTGTGTTACCCGCGCCCTCTGCGTTCTCCGCGACCTCTGCGCCCTCCGCGCCTACCTCGTTCTCTGCTCCCTCCGCGTCCGGCGCCGTACCATCAGCATTTCGCGTATCATCTCTCCAACCGTCAATGACGCCCCCAACCGTAACTCCGTCGTCCTTCGCCGCCGCCAGTCCGTAGGTATCCAGCCAGCCGGAACCGCTCACCAGCTGCCATCCCTCGCCCTGCAGCCCGGCCGGTGAGTTAAAATCTCCCATCAGAAAGCACACATCCCCGGGTAGATTCCTCAGATATCCGGAAAGCCGCTCCCACTGACCGGCAAACGGCTCATCCTCGTCCTTCCACCAGCCCATATGCAGGCTGAAAAAGCGGCAGCGCGTCCCGTCAAAATCCACAGTAATCCCCAGAGCTTTACGTGTTTTCCAATTTTTGTAATCCCGGCTTCCCGTCAGATACATCCATTCCGCTTCCGCTATGGGAAGGCGCGAAAACAGCGCCGTCCCCTCGTCATATCTGCCATAGCCGACCTTGGCCGGAACCCAGGTCCAGAAATAAGGCGCTCCGCCCTCCGCCAGCAGCCCGGCCAGCCGGTAAGCGTGATTGTCCGCCCGGACCGGAACTTCCGCGCAGCGTCCCCCGGCCCCATACTCCACATCTTCCCCACTCTCTCCGGCCTCAGCCCCAGCCTCAATCGCTGCCTTTTCCACGCGCCTTGCGCAATCCCGGCATTCCACAAACCCCAGCGCCAGCAACCGCTCCCTCTCCACCCCCGGTTCCACCAGACTCTGGTTGACCTCCTGCAGCGCGATCACATCCGGCCGTTCCCGGAGTACCACCTCCGCAAACAGTTTCAGCTTATTCTCATACCCCGGTTCCACCAGACTATGTGTGTTCAACGTCATCAGCTTCATAGCAGCTCCTTACAATATATCGTTGATATCCGATTTCAGCACGTCGGCCTTGGGTCCGTAAACCGCCTGAATCCCCTCATCCTTCTTAATCAGCCCCATGGCTCCCTCCGCCTTCCAGGCAGTAAGCTCCGCCACCTTGGACACATCCTTCACCGTAACCCGCAGCCGGGTCATACAGGCGTCCACAAACGAAATATTCTCCCGGCCGCCCAAAAGGCCGATGATCCGCTCCGCCTGGCTGTCCTTCCCGGCCGCATTTCCGTTCCCGGTTCCCGCATCCGGACTCTCATCTCCAGCGCCGTCATCCGTATAATTGCCCAGTCTCCCCGGCGTCGCAAAGCGGAACTTCCCAATCATAAAATACGCCACTGCGTATCCCACGGCAAAGAACACCACCACGCAGATCACAAAATTGATCAGATCGCCCGTCAGTCCCGCCTTCACGGACATGGGGATTCTGGTCAAAAACTCCAGATTTCCAAAAGAATGCAGCCGCAGGTGAATCAACCCCGCCATGGCAAAGGCGCAGCCCTGAAGCACCGCGTACACCACATAAAGCGGCAGCGCGCAGAACATAAACATAAACTCTAACGGCTCCGTGACGCCGGTTAAAAACACCGCCAGCACAGTGGAAACAAACATGGAACGGTACTTCTGGCGCTTGTCGGCGTCCACTCTCCGGTACATAGCCAGAGCGATTCCCAGCAACAGGCCCGTGGCCCCGATCATCTGCCCCACCTTAAACCGCGCGGGCGTCACAGTGGTCAAAAGCTGCTGATAACCGGCCATGTCCCCTGCGCCCTTCAAATTGATCAAATCCGTCGCCCATGCCAGCCACAGCGGGTCCTGCCCAAACACCTGCGCTCCCGCGTTTGCCCCGGTAAGCATCGTGTAAGTTCCGCCAAAGGACGTATAATTCATGGGAATGGTCAGCATATGGTGCAGACCAAAAGGAAGCAGCATCCGCTCCAACGTCCCATAGATAAACGGAGCCAGCACCGGTGAGGTAGCCGAGGAATTGGCGATCCACACGCCGAAGCTGTTGATCCCGGACTGCACCACCGGCCACACCACGGCCAGCACCAGGGAAATGATCACGGACCACAGAATCACCACCATGGGCACAAAACGTTTCCCGTTAAAAAATGCCAGCGCGTCCGGAAGCTTGCGGTAATTATAATACTTATTATAAATGGTTCCACCTACAAATCCGGAAATAATTCCCACAAACACACCCATATTTAAGGCCGGAGCTCCCAGCACCGAGGTGAAATACCCGTTCACCAGTATTTCCTTTCCAAACAGTGTGCGGGTTACCGCCGCCGGGTCCGCCAGGTCTGCGCTGCTGACCCCAAAGAGCGCTCCCGTGACCACGTTGATCAGGATAAATGCAATCACAGCCGCAAAGGCACCGCCCGCCTTCTCCTTCGCCCATGAGCCGCCGATGGCTACCGCGAATAAAATGTGCAGATTGTTGATCACCGCCCAGCCGATGGTCTCCATCGTGCTTCCAATGGTCATGACCACGCCCAAATCCGCCCCGGCCATCTGGACCAGCTTACCCACGCTGATCATCAACCCGGCCGCCGGCATTACGGCGATCACCGTCATCAGTACCTTACCCAGTTTCTGTAAAAAGTCAAAATTGATCAGAGATTTTTTCTTCCCCGCCTGGCTCCCGGAAACGCCTCCTGCACTTTCAGTCCCATCTCCCTTATCAGAACCGCCGTTTCCGGCCTTCCGGCCCCCAGCCGTTCCACCGTCTCCCGCTGAACGTTCGCCCACAGACCTTCCATCAGAACCGGAATCACCGCCAACCGCGCCTGCATTTCCTCCCACAGACGTCCCGGTCTCAGCTCCCGCGCTCTCCTCGCCGTCACACGCATCCAGCACCGTCATAATCACCGACTCCCCTGCCTTCACCGCGCCCAGCTCCGCATTCATGGTACGCCCTTCCATACCACCGCAGATCAGCACCGGCGTAATGGTCTCCACCTGCTTCTCCTTCAGCCCTTCCAAATCCGCCTCAGCAACCAGATCCCCGGCCTTCACCCGGTCCCCGACCTTCACATGACACTTAAAATACTCCCCTTTGAGCGCCACCGTCTCCAGCCCGAAATGCACCAGCACCTCAAGGCCTTCCTGACTGCGGAATCCATACGCGTGCAGCGTCTCCGCCACAGACACCACCTCGCCGTCCACCGGGCTTACAATTCTGCCGTCCTCCGGCGCCACCGCGACCCCGTCCCCGATAATCTTCTGGGAAAACACCGGATCCGGCACCTGATCCACCGGCACCGCGTTCCCCGTCACCGGCGAAACAATACGGATCCCCTCACAGCCATCCATTCTCTGTTTCATATCCATCCTCCTGAAATTCATTTGCGCAACTTTGTGCAACCGCTTGCACTAAATATAAAATAGCCGCCCAATAAATTCAACTACTTTTTCCAATATTTTTGCTTTTCTACCTTTTATCCAAAAACCCTTCTCTCTTTTTGTGCACTTTTATCACGCAAACCAACGCTACAACTTATGCAAACAATGCAAATCCATTTGACAAATTTTGCATAAACCGATAAAATAAAACTAGATCAAAAGTTCAATCAGGAGGCCGCCTATGCCCGTAACCATAAAAGATGTCGCCGCCCTCGCCGGCGTATCCCCCTCAACCGTATCCCGCACCTGCAAGGATCACCCGTCCATCAGCCGCCAGACCAAGGAAAAAGTACGCCAGGCCATGGAACAGCTGGGATACGAGCCGAATTTCCAGGCCAGCAGCCTGGCCACCCAGAACTCCCGCACCATCGGCATCATTCTCCCACCGTCCCAGAAGGAAGCCTACGAGAACTCCTTCTATCTGGAAGTGATCCGCGGAATCAGCCAATTCTGCAACCAGAAGCAGTACATCAACACCGTGATCACCGGCCAGAACGAGGAGGAAATCCTGGCCGCCGTCAAGATTATGGCAAAAAAAGGCCAGGCCGAGGGTCACATCGTGCTCTACTCAAAAGAACAGGACCCGGTAATCGATTATCTCTACGATGAGGGCCTTTTATACGTGCTCATCGGAAAAGCCTACCGGAACGTCAACCAGACCATCTATGTGGACAATGACAACGTACTGGCGGGCAGGGAAGCCGCGGACTACCTGTTTGGGCTGGGCCACCGCCGGATCGCCTACCTGTCCGGGGACCACTCCCTGCTCTTCAACAAGGACCGAAAGTCCGGCTATCTGCTGTCCCTGGCGGAGCACCAGGTCCCCTTCCGCCCCGATCTGTGCATCGAGGCGCCCGAAGTACCCGAGGAACGGAACCTGGCCCTGGAAACCCTTCTGACCGCCCAAGACCGCCCCACCGCGGTTCTGGTCAGCGACGACATCCTGGCCATGGCCCTGGAAAAGACCTGCGCTGAACTGGGAATTTCCATCCCGGGAGACTTATCCATCATCTCCTTCAACAACTCCCTCTTCGCCCGCCTGACCTACCCGCCCCTTACAAGCATGGACATCAACTCCTTCCAGCTGGGCATCGAGGCGGCCTCCCAGATGATCAGCCATATCGAGACCCCGGACCTGATGGCCACCAAAACCATTGTGCCCCACCACATCGTGGCGCGGGAGAGCTGCAAAGCCGTAATCGGAGAAACCTGCGTATGAAAATAGAACGATATGAAAAAAGATCCTTCGCCGTAATCGGAAAAGAAGGATCCACCACAGACGGAACGGGATTTATTCAGCGATTATGGGAGGATGCCAATTCCCATTTCAAGGAAATTCAACACCTGGCCAAGAAGAACACTGACGGAACGATCGCCGGAATCTGGGGCGCAATGTCTGATTTTTCCCGCACGTTTAATCCCTGGGAGAATTTCAGCCAGGGACTTTATCTCGCGGGCGTCGAATGCGAACCTGACGCCGAAGCCCCCGTCGGCTGGACAAAATGGATCGTTCCCGGCTATGAATATATCTCCGTGGCGTGTGAGACCGAGCATACCTTTTCCGATACGATTCAATATTTACACGAACACAATCTGATGCTGGCAGGCGCTGTCCAGGACTTCACCTGCCCGCAGACCGGAATCAATTATATGCTCTTTCCCATCCGGAAGCTGTAGACTCACCCTCTGCGGCTTCCGTTTTGAATCCTGCCTTTCCGGCCGATACCTCCGCCCATTATTTTCGTTTCAACGGCAGCCACAAAACAAACACCGCCCCATGCCCCGGAGCCGCCCGGTTGTACGCTTCCACCCTTCCCCCCTGATATTCCATGGCCGTGCGCACGATGGACAGCCCGATGCCGAAATTGCCTCCCTGCCCTTTATAAAACCGCTCAAAAACATGGGGTAAATCCCGCTCCGGGAAACCGGGCCCGTCGTCCGCGATTGTGACCGCAGCCCACCCGTCCCGCAGCTCAGCCCTCACCTCCACCAGGCTTGCGGCATAGCGCACGCAGTTGGAGATCACGTTGCGGAACGCCCGTTCCAGCAGCTCCCGGTCAGCCAACGCCATGACTGGTTCCGGTCCCTCCTGCATCTGAAACTGAATCTGTTCCGCAACCTCCATCCCCTTCAGGGAAGTCAGCTCGTCCCGGATAAACCCGGCCAGGTCCATTTCCCGGCAATTTAACTCCACCCTTCCCCCGTCCAGCTTTGACATCGTAAGAATCCCGTCCACCAGCTCCTTCATCCGCATGGTCTCCTCCAGAATAATCCCCGCGGCCTCCTGATGATCCGGGAATACACCGCACTGTATCCCCTGGGCGTAACCGCAGATGGACATCAGCGGCGTGCGCAGCTCATGGGACGCGTTCTGGAAAAATGCCGTCTGCTGGCGGTTTAGCTGTTCCAACTCCCCGGCCATCCGGTTGAAATCCCGCCTCAGCTCCTCGATCTCCCGAATGGAACACGGCCGTTCCATCCGTGTAAACCGCCCCTTTCCAATACTCCGCGTGTGGAAGCACAACGCCTGAAGCGGCTTTGCGATGCTCCCGGCGACCACCCAGGCCGCAGCCAGCGCCAAAAGAGCCAGCACTCCGGCGATCAGCAGCAATAGCGCTCCGGTGTACGAGAGCAGCGCCTTCGTATCCGGGACCGCCACGTAACAGAACAGATACTTCCCCCGGATGTTCGCCTGACTCTCCGTCTCATACAGGCTGATCAGATAATGCGCATCCCCAACTCTGGCTTCCTGTATGTCCTCCCAGCCCTCCTTCCCCTGCTCACGGCTCAGAATCATTTCCCGGCAGACCTCATAGATGGCCTGGGTATCCGGCTGGTAGTCCCCTGTCTTGGGGTAAGTCAGCTTCAACCGCGAATTGACAGCCAGAAGCTGGGCCCTTGGCCTGTCCTTGCGGATAAACGCCCTGATCTGACTTAAAAATTCCCTGGACAGCTCCTTCTCCTCATCCCTCGAAACCTCCTCATCCCCGCTGTAAAGCCGGTCCCCCACAATCCGTATCTGGCCCATCATCTCCTCCAGACTCTGTCTGGAAAGCCGGCTCATATACCAGTCCGAGGCAGACGAAAAAATCCCCCAGGACAGCAGGGGAAACAGCAAAATCAGAAACAACATCGGAATAAAAATGCGCATGCGTATGCGGGAAATCATGTTTCACCCTCCTTCCCGCCCTCCAGGCGGAACCCGAACCCCCACACCGTCTTAACCGATGCGCTGCAGCCCGCCTCCTTCAGCTTTCGGCGCAGCCGTTTCACCAGATCGTCCGCCACCCGCGTATCCAGCTCATAATCCGGCAGCTTCCAGATCTCCCGCATCAGCTCCTGCTTGGACACGGCCTGACCTGCGCGCTCCAACAGATAGGAGAGAAAATCGAACTCCGTGGGCGTGACCGAAAACGCCTCCCCGCCCACCGTAATGGTCCGCGCCCCCTGTTCCAGCAGAAGATTCCCGCATCGAAACGCCGTAGGCGCCTCCGTCCGGCTGTACTCCGCCCGCCTGAACAGTGCCTTAACCCTGGCCACCAGCTCCAGCGGCAAAAACGGCTTCACCATATAATCGTCGCTTCCCAGGGTAATTCCCGTCACCCGGTCCAGCGGGCTGTCCTTTGCGGACACAATCATAATCGGCACCCGGCTCTCCCCGCGGATTCTGGCGCACAGGCTCAGGCCATCCGTGCCCGGCATCATGATATCCAGTATGATCAGGTCGGGGCAGCGCTCACAAAACGCCTGAAACAGGCTGTCCCCGTCCGCAAACGTCCTCACCTCATACCCCTCGTTGGCCAGAAACGTCTGGATCAGATTGCGTATATGCAGTTCATCGTCCGCCACGTAAATGGATTTCGCCATGTTTCCCTCCCAAAATTCATATTTATGGCTATCTTACCATCCAGTCAGGAATTCGTAAACCGCTGCCACAATTTTGCCACAGCTTGAAACTGTTATAGCCTCCATGGAATATGCTATTATCTCCTTAATAGAACAGATACTATTCTAAATCTCCAAGGAGGAATCACAGATGAAACGGAAAAAGACAGCTATGCTGCTCTGCACGGCCGCCCTGGCCTGCACCATGAGCTTCCCCGCATTTGCGGCCCAGACAAAAGTCGAATACCGGGACGAGTCGGCCCAGACCCGCCAGGAGCTGGAGACCACGGGGAACGAGATTTCCCGTATCAAAGACGAGAACAAGACCTGTGCAGCCCAGTGTAAGGAGACGCGCAAGGCCCAGAAGGAAGACGGCCGGTTAAAGGAGAACAAGGACGCCTGGAAACAGGTTAAAGAGCTCAAAAATGACATCGCCGGAATCCAGGTATCCTACACGGATGCGTCCGGCCAGGTCAGGCTCTTAAAGGCCCAGGCCAGAGCGGACGCCGCCGGGGGACGCTACGACGAAGCCCTCGCCAAGCTGGACCAGGCCCTTGACCAGAAAAAAGAAGCCCTGAACTATATGGAACAGATTCAGGACATCTGGGATCAGATCGACCAGCTGATCCAATAAATAAAACCATCGGCCGCATCCTAAAGCCCCCGGGGCCGCAGCAGACTCTCCTCTGCCGCACCCCGGGGGCTTTCATTCATCTATTTACATCTCTTTCGTCTCAATCATCCGCTTCACATCGCTGATAAACGCCTCAAGCTGCGCGGCGCCCAGATCGCCCTTGTCCCGGCTGCGGACCGTGATCGCGCCCTCTGCCGCTTCCTTCTCGCCCAGAACCAGCATAAAGGGAACCTTCTCAAGCTGCGCCTGGCGGATCTTGTAGCCCACCTTCTCGTCCTTGTGATCCAGCTCGGTGCGGATGCCCGCCGCCTTCAGCTTCTCGTAAACGCCGGTGGCGTAATCCATGGACTTCTCGGACACCGGAATCACCTTCACCTGCACCGGAGCCAGCCATACCGGGAACTTGCCCGCGAAATGCTCGATCAGAATGCCGATAAAGCGCTCAATGGACCCGAAGCATACCCTGTGGATCATGATGGGACGCTTCTTGTTGCCATCCTCCGCCGTATACTCCAGGTCAAACCGCTGGGGCATCTGGAAATCCAGCTGAATGGTGCCGCACTGCCAGGTTCTTCCCAGAGAATCCCGCAGGTGGAAATCGATCTTGGGGCCGTAGAACGCGCCGTCGCCCTCGTTGACGATATAATCCAGGCCCATGTCCTCCAAAGCCTTTCTCAGGCCGTTGGTGGCCATCTCCCAGTCCTCGTCGGACCCCATGGAATCCTCCGGACGGGTGGAAAGCTCCACAAAATACTCAAAGCCGAACTGGCTGTAAACCTCGTTGATCAGCCGGGTAACGCCCTTGATCTCGTCCTCGATCTGGTCGTCCCGCATGAAAATGTGCGCGTCGTCCTGGGTAAAGCAGCGCACCCGCATCAGGCCGTGGAGCTGTCCGCTCTTCTCATGGCGGTGCACCAGTCCCAGCTCGCCCACCCGCAGGGGCAGCTCCCGGTAGGAGTGGGGCGTATTCTTGTACACCAGCATGCCGCCGGGGCAGTTCATGGGCTTAACCGCGAAATCCTCCTCGTCGATCACCGTGGTGTACATATTGTCCTTGTAGTGATCCCAATGCCCGGAATTCTCCCACAGCTTGCGGCTCAGGATAATGGGCGTGGAAACCTCCTGATAACCCTCTCTCAGATGGATTTGCCTCCAATAGTCGATCAGCGTGTTTTTCAGGGTCATGCCCTTTGGCAGGAAGAACGGGAATCCCGGCCCCTCGTCCGCGAACATAAACAGTCCCAGCTCCTTGCCAAGCTTGCGGTGGTCGCGCTTCTTGGCCTCCTCCATCATGGTCAGGTACTGCTCCAGGTCCGCCTTATTGGCGAACGCCGTGCCGTAAATTCTGGTCAGCATCTTGTTCTTCTCGCTGCCTCTCCAGTAAGCCCCCGCGATGCTGGTCAGCTTAAAGGCCTTCACGCCCTTGGTGTACATGATATGGGGGCCTGCGCACAGGTCCGTAAACTCGCCCTGAGTATAAAAGCTGATGGTCTCCTCGTCCGGAAGATCCTCGATCAGCTCCACCTTGTAAGGCTCGCCCTTTTCCTCCATAAACTTAATGGCCTCGTCCCTGGGCAGCACAAAGGGCTTCACCGGAAGATTTTCCTTGACAATCTTCGTCATCTCCCCTTCCAGCTTCTCCAGATCCTCAGGGGTAAATCCGCCCTCGCGGTCGAAATCATAGTAAAATCCGTCGTCAATGGCCGGTCCGATGGCCAGCTTGGTCTCCGGGTACAGGCGCTTCACAGCCTGAGCCAGCACATGGGAGGCGGTGTGGCGGATCGCCCGCAGCTCGTCCTCCGCTTCCTGAACGCTTCCGTCCGGTAAAATAATCCTCATTGTACAAATCTCCTTTCATCCGTTTGGATTCTTGTCCGTGAAATGCCTCCGGCCGCATCTCAGCATTGTTCAAAACGCGGCAGGCCCGCCGGAATCAAGCCGCTTTCACGGCCTTGGCCTTCGCGCAAAATGTGTTCCCGGCGGTCTAAGAAGCAATCGCCTGCGGACAGCTCCGGCGGGCCCATTGCATCCAAATAAAAAAACCCTGGACACATTCTTGTATCCAAGGGTGCATGCACACGGTTCCACCTTGATCTTTCACTCATTATCCCTTAACGCGGGGGCACGGCGCCATTTCAACCGGAATCCGTCCGCGGTCTCCCTGGCACGGCTCAGGACTGGTATTCATCAGCCTTCTGCATACGGGCCTTCCACCAACTGCGCCCGCTCTCTGGATACATCCCGCTGATTACTGGTTCCTTCAAAGCCTTTGTCTGGTTCGATTATAGCATTTGGTCCCGGTTTGTCAAGACCATTTGGCTGTTTTCCCGGATATTACAAGCCTTAAAATAGGCATTTTCCATGGGAATCCATTCCTCCTCAAAGCGTCTCAGCATAAATTCCCCGTTGCGCCTGCGGATGCGCTCCCTCTGCTCGTCCTCCCCCACCTCCAGAAACACCCGCAGATCGTAACAATTTCCAAAATAAGGGTGCTGACTGTAGGAACCCTCGATCACATTGAAGGTCCGCCGGGGAGCGCGCACCGTTTTCGAAAGCCTCTGCGCGCAGCAGTCATAGACCTGATATTCCACTCCCTGCGGGCTGTCCAGACAATCGATCACCTGGGTTTTAAAGCGCTCGTAATCCACATTGCCCCCAGGCTCACGGAAACGCTCAGGAACCCGCTGAAAGGGCTGAAGGAAGAAGTCGTCCATGTGAAACACATTACAGTCGTAAATGCCCGTTAAAAGCTTTGCAAGCGTACTCTTTCCGCTGCCGCTCATACCGTCCACCGCAATGTTCACGGTGCGGCCGCCGGCCTCGCCAAGCAGACGGTCGATGCGCACAAACAGCGGAAGAAACCGTCCGTACATGGCGTTCACAATCCGGTAGGCCGGATGGTATGCTTCCCGGTACGCGCTACTGTGGCTCACCGCCGGGTACTCCTTTGCCTCATACGCGCGGATATAAGCCCGCACCGTTTCCCGGTCCAGGGAAATTTCCGCCCCGCACAGATTGAGAAGCTCCCTAAGCCCCGCCCTCATCCCGCTAACGCTGCCCTTTACCTCCTCTGCGGACCGGACAAACATGCGGTTCAGCGTCTCCGCCTCAAGCCCCAGATCCAAAGCCGCCAGCTTGATGCGGCACATCCCGCCCCCCGCCGGTTCCACATACTTCCATCCATCCGGACCGGACGCCGCCAACGCTCCGTTCTGCGCCTCTGCCGCTCCCCATTCCCGGGCCTCATATTCCGCCTGCAGCCGTCTCAGGCTCTCCCCCGGATCCCGGATCAGATGCCCGCCGCCAAACTCCGACTGATAAATCAGTTTTACCAGATCCTGCGCTTCCATCCTGGGATAATGTTCCCAGTGCCTGATCAATATCTCTCTCATTTCCCCTGTATCTCCATCACATTGGCCCGTTCAAGCGCGATCACAATCAGCGGAATCATCACAATCTGCAAAATGATGCCCGGCACCGCGTTCAAAAATGCACCGGCCACAAAGGCCTGCCAGCCAAAACCCTTACCGGCGATGCCCAGAATGGGAATCTGTACGATTCCCCAGACGATGCGTCCCCCAACCATAGCCGTCAGCAGACTCACATACACGGATTTTGTTCCCCTGGGCAGCCTCTCGTACATCAGGCCGCAGATCGCCCCGTAAGCGGCCATCTCAAACGCCATGGCCGTGGCCGATGGAAACAGCGGCGGCATCGAAAACGTCATGCTGCGCAGCAGGGGCGTGAGAAGCCCCACAATCAGCCCGTATTTCCAGCCGCAGACAAATCCGCAGACCAGCACCGGTATGTGCATGGGCAGTAGCATGCTCCCGATCTCCGGAATCTGCGCCGTAAAAAAGGGCAGAATCATACCCAGAGCCAAAAACAGCGCCGCCAGCACCAACCGATAAGATTTAATACGATTTTTTTCCATTTTTTTACTACCTCCTGCTATGTTCTCCTATTGCCGTCACCCCACCGCGCGTTTCCCCAAACATAAAAAACCAGAAAGCGCCGGTTCTTCTGAACCCGTCCGCCTTCTGGCAAGATTGATCACACTTTGTAAGCGGCCCTGTAAAACATTGCCGCACCGTATTATAACGCACCTCTCACTGACTCCGGGCCTTCTGCCCGCCCTGATTCCGGCTTCTGCCGGTGGTCAGTTTTATTATATCCACATTTATCAGGCCGGTCAACTGCTTTTTCCACAATCCCCACGGTATTTTCCCCGGCGTTTTCCCCTGTTCGCAAAAACAACCCCTCATTTACATTCCCCGCGCCATCTGCTACAATCAATCAAGGAAACGTAATGTTTCTCATCAGCCTAGCGGCTGGTGACAAAATACAATATCTAAGACAGATTACCGTCTCAAGGGCATTCACGGTAAAGACACGACAGGGGGAACATAAGCAATGAAAATCGTTATTATCGACGGCCAGGGCGGCAGAATGGGCCGTTCCGTCATCGAGCAGTTAAAAAAATCCGACCCGGACCTGGAGCTGTACGCCATCGGCACCAACAGCATCGCCACCTCCGCCATGATCAAAGCAGGGGCGAGCCACGCGGCCACCGGCGAGAATCCGGCCATCGTCAACTCACAGGATGCGGATATCATCATCGGCCCCATCGGCATCGTCATGGCCAACTCTCTGCTGGGCGAGATCACCCCCGCCATGGCCACGGCCATCGGCTCCAGCAAGGCTTACAAGATCCTGATTCCAGTCAACCGCTGCAATCATTACATCGTTGGCTGCCAGAACAACACCTTGTCCGACTATATCAACATGGTCTGCGAGGAAGTGGGAAAGGAAGTGAGATCCCGATGCGAACAGTAGAATTCAAGATGGAGCGGCAGGGCCTGGTGAACGTGGGCGACCGGGTAAAGGTCATCGAGCGCGAGGGCACCAGCAGCTACAGCTACATCATCGACCCCGCGGTGGCCATGTCCGGCTGCTTCGCCGCCAGAGACCGCATTAAAAATGAATACGGCGTCATAAAAGACATCCGCGAAAATTCCCGCGGCTTCTACGTCGTGGTGGAATTCGACGAGGATTAAACGTGCAGAAAAAGCCGGTGAACTCAATTCACCGGCTTAATAATAACCTCGTCCTGTGCCGCCGCCGTCGTAGAAGGCGGTACCGCCGGAGCTGTGGGCTTGTCCGCATCCGGCGATACCACCGGCATGGTCGGTTTGTCCGCGTTGGGGTCAACTCCGGGATTGGGAGCTGCGCCGGGGTTGGCAGCCGTAGGCTTATCCACATCCGGGGCAGCCGTGGGATCTCCCCCGATGGGGCGGATCACCACACCGTCCTGCGCTTCCGTCTGGGCCTCGGTCTCCTCCTCAGGGGGCAGGCTCTGGCCGGTCTCCAAAAGCGTCCGGTCCGATTTTTTCATCTGAACGGCCTTGTCCCACAGCGTGCTGGTAATCCCCGTAGACCGGTTCCACACCACGTCGTGCCAAAGACAGGTGACCGTATCCCCATCCACCATCACCAGCTCCAGCATATCGTTGTCCGACACGCTCTCGCCCGTTCTGACGGCCTCGTCGTTGATGGTGTAGATCGTCCCGTCAAGTCCGATGGACACAATCCTGCCATAAGCCCGGTTCCAAATCTCCGGGTGGTATTCCCCGTAAATCTCTCCGGCATTCTCATAGTAATACATCGTCCCGATCATTCCCGGGAAACGCCCGCTGACCTCCTCTTTCCCGCTTCCGTCCAGTCCGGTCTTAAACAGCTGGCTGTACCAGACGCCGCTTCCGTCCTTCTCCACATAGGCGCTGTAGTAAATCTTCTGGCCTGCAATACAGTAGCTCTGTACGCCGTACGGCTCCTGCACGATCACCGAGGCGCCTCCGCTGTCCTTGCGGAAAATCCCCTGATACTGTCCGGAAACCGTATCCGTGTAGTAGGAAGCGCCGCCGATCTGCTCCTGGGCGCGTTTCACATACTTGATCTTACCCTGATCGTTCTCAATCCGGTAAAGCCGGTCTCCGATCTCCAAAACGCCGGTGCTGTCCGGCCGGACCGGCTGGTTCATACCGTCCACCATAAAACAGCTGCCGTCCTTCACAATCACGCGGTACTGCTTCTCCCCCACCGCGATTTTCGTCCCGGAGGAGGCGGATTTGACCGTGCCGCCCTGAGAATAATAGATCACATTGTCCAGGAGCAGATAGCCGCCCACGTGCTCCGCGATCAGCTCCTTCTCCCCGCTTCCCGGAATCATGCGGAACAGGCTGTCGCACAGCCTCAGCTCCTCGTCCGTAAGGCCAGCCGCCTGGCCGCTCTTCACCTTTGGAAGATAATACACGTAATCCCCGTAAGCTCTCATGGAATTTCTGGTGGTGCGCTCCGGCGCGCTCTCGCCTCCCAGGGTCATCACCTTGGTCTCCGTGGCTTTGCGGTACATAATAGGCTTAAACGGCCCGTCCGCCTCCCCAAGATAGCAGAAGAACGCATTGGCCTTCACCAGGCTGTCCAGATTCTCCCCCGTGCTCTCCGGCTGCCAGGAAAGGTCAGCCTGGATATCCTTTAAATACCCCTTGTCCGAAAATGTAAACTTCTGCCCCTCCTGGGATAATTCCCCGGTGGACATGATGCCGTTCTCATCAAAATGATACAAAAGGCCGTCGATCAGCTTCCAGGTGTCCGTCACATAAGTTTCGTCCTCATTGACATACCTATAACCGTCGTCTGTCAGCTGCCATCCGGTCGCCACGCCGTTCTCAATGGCGATGGTCTCGCCCGTAGTCTCGGAGGAGGAAATGGATTGCTCCAGATTTTCATAATCCTTGCTGATTTTCCGGTAAACCGACATCACCACCGATACGGCGCACACCATGATAACAACAGCGATCAACGCCAAAAACACCGCTTTAACCGGCGATTCCTTTTTCCGTCTCTTTCTGTTTGCCATATACTTGTCCTTTTTTATGTGAATTTATGTACTTCAATAATCCTACCAAAATTTTACCTCATTTACAACGAAAGAAATCTTACAAAACATGGCATTTAAACCGCGCATATCTTTTGCGGAGGCGCGCATCCTAATACCAAAGAACTCAGAACGGAGGTCCAAAATGATCAACTATATTGACAACGACGAACTCCCCATCGGCTTCACCATGGAGCTGGCCCTGCACAGCGACATCCTGAACAAATTCGCCCATATGGACAAAGCGCGCCAGGAGCAGATCGTAAACGGCGCCCGAACAGTGAACAGTCGGGATGAGATGCGCAACTATGTGGAAAGCATCGCCAAAATGTAAACAATTCCGCGAAAGGAGCTACGCCATGTACCAATCCCCAACCAGACAGGAACCCTTAGAAACCCCCGGAAAAAACAGTACCTACGGGGACGGCGATATTCCGGAGATCGATTTGCCCTCATCGGACAATGCCTCCCCGGAAATTCCCCAGGAATTCCCCCAGCGCCAGACAAAGACCGGCTGATCCGGCAAAAATGCTTCACACGACTAAAAAAGCTCTCTGACCGCCTGCGATCAAAGAGCTTTTCTTCTGCCTGCAGAAGATGGGAGTCGAACCCACAAGGTATTACTACCACACGGACCTGAACCGTGCGCGTCTGCCAATTCCGCCACTTCTGCATTTGTTGCGCCGAATTTCTCCTGCACAACGAAAATAATTATACCGGACAATCCACATTTTGTCAATATATATTTTGCGAATTTTTATGAATTTTTATGAAATACCGTAAATACAGTATCTCCCCCTGCCGCTCTCCTTTGCCTGGTAGAGCGCCGCGTCGCTCTGCTGAATCAACAGGTCGATATCCTTATCCGGTGCGCCGTTCTGGACAATACCGACGCTGGCCGACAGGGTGTCCATATTCTCCGTGCTGCCAAAGGCAGCCGAAAGCTGGTCCAGAAGCTGCTGCGCCTTGGACTCCAGCGCCTCCCGCTGCACCTCGCCCAACTGCACAATCAGGAACTCATCTCCGCCGATTCTGGCGATAAATTCATTTTTAAAGCATTCCCGCAGGACCTTTGCCGTCAGAATCAGGGCATCGTCCCCAACCTTATGTCCATAGGTATCGTTCACATGCTTGAAATAATCCAGATCCACATAGAGCAGGTTGAGCAGGCGGCCGTTCCGGTTATTATGCAGGTACTGGTACAGGCTTCTGCGGTTGTACAGGCCGGTCAAAAAATCCGTATTGGAATTGCGCAGAATCTGCTCTTCCAGCTGCCGCTCCATGGTGACGTCCCGGAAAATGCTGAGTTTCCCGACCACATTCTCAAAAATGTCGAAGATATTGTTCTCATGGATCTCCAGAGTCCGCCCGGCCTGGCCGTTTAGGCACACCTTGGACTCCACAAATCCCTCGGAATTGATGGAGTGTTCCTCAAAAAAGGCCCGGGATATCCACTCCTCGTACTCCTTCCCCAGAACCTCTTCCCTCCGGACTTCAAAATACTGCTCAAACGGTTTATTCACGTTCAGAATACGCCCTTCGTTGTCCCTGAGCAGAATCGCGTAAGGCATACTGCTGAGCAGAATCTCAACCTCCGTGTTCAGATTGACCAGATCCGTCACATCGTGTCCGATCCCCACGGTTCCCAAAATCGTGACGCCGTCCGAATCAAACAGCGGCGATTTGTAAGTGCGAAACTGCCTCAAAGAGCCGTGGCTCTTGACCATCTCCGTAAACTGAAGGGTTTTCCGCTCCTTAATTACCGCGTCCTCAGTCTCCTTGCAGACGCCCTCTCCCCGCTCGAAATCCTCCTTCGACACATCCCAGATATAACAGTGATCCCGCCCGGTGACGTCCTCCCGAGACTTTCCCACGGTGTTGCAAAACGCCTTGTTTACCTTCACATGAGTCCCGTCCAAAGCCTTGAACCACACCATGTCCGGAATACTGTCGATGGCCGTGTCCAGATAAGAGCGGCACAGATGCAGGTCCCGTTCCAGCTTAATCTGCTTAAGCAGGCGTTCCAGGCGCTGACGCGCGCATCTGAAGTTCAGAGGCAGCTCCCATATCTCGTCTGCCTCCCCGATCTCGTCCCCGCCACAGTCCAGCCAGTGACGGTCCGCGCAATATACCAAAACCGTGCCCGGCCCGCAGAGTTTCCGCAGCGCTCCGGGCGACATTCCGTCTCCCAGATTCCAGATCAAAATTTCACAATTTTCTCCGGCGGCCAGCTCCTTCGCCGAACGCCGCTCAACCCCGTGTTCAAAGCGCTCCAGCGGATCAATCTGCCGTACCATCTCCGCCAGAGCTGGATTTTCATCAAATACTGCAATTCGCAACCTGCAATGATACATATTCTTCCCCCCGCCAGCAGCCCACAAAACACCATTATTCTCTACGTATCCTTAATTATACCTCGTCCAGGGTACAAAAGCCAGCAGATATAAACAATAAAAGTCTCCATAATATAAAAAATACATCCATAAGACGGTTCCCTTACGGATGTATCCTGATCATGCCGTATTTTATCCTAATTAAGGATTTTTTTTCTGATTGTCAAAACATTCTTTTCCTCCAAATACTGATATTCAATCTCATCCATACTCTTTTTTACCATATAGATACCCAAGCCCCCGATGGACCGCTCTTCGGCGGTCAGCGTGACGTTCGGGTCCTCGTTCAAAAGCGGATTATAGGGTTTTCCGCCATCGAGAAACTGTACTGTTACCTGAAGGGGATCTCCCCCCACCGTACAGCGCACGGTGGCATTTCCAATCTCAGGGTGATAAGCATAGCGGGCAATATTCACATAGAGCTCCTCCACTGCGATATCCAGCTGCATCTGTGTTTTCACCGGACATCCGCAGGCGATAAGCTCTCCGTTGACAAATTCCAGAACCCTGTCCAGTTCCTCCAGCACGGCCGGAACCGTTATCTCTTTCATCCAGTCTCCTCCTGCCCTTAAGCCGGCACAGCCTTTCATTCGATGGTCAGAATATCGCTGAAACCTGTCACCTCAAATACTTCCATAATCGTGTCGTTTACATTGCGTATAATCATAATTCCTTTATGGTTCATTATCTTCTGGGCAGCCAAAATCACTCTGAGTCCGGCGGACGACAGATAATCCAGCCCAGCGAAATCCAGCTCCAGGCGGGTAATCCCCTCCAGTCTGCCCTTTACGATGCTCTCCAACTGCGGGGCGGTATTGGTATCCAGCCTTCCCTCCAGCCCCAGAAGCAGCGTTCCCTCTCCCTGATGTTCCGTGATATTCATAGTGCCTTATCCTCCCAATTCTGTTTTTGATGGTCCGCTTTACCGCAGGCCCCTAAAAAGGACGGTGAGCGGAGATTTCCGGACATTTTGCGTATCACGGCCCTGCTCCCTGTGCTATACTTGGACTATACTGATACCATACACAGATAAGGAAAGGTGAGCTATGTACACAATTTTACTTGTGGATGACGACCAGGCAACCCTGGAAGCCAATGAACAATTCTTTGCTGAAAATGGATACGAGGTATTCTGTTCAGCCACAGGGCGAAGGGCCGTTGAAATGATCCAGACCATCAAGCTGGACTGCGTGATTCTGGATATCGATCTGCCCGACGAGGACGGTTTTGACGTCTGCTCCCGGGTCCGTACCTTTACCTCTCTTCCCATAATTTTCCTCTCCAACTATACGGAGGAGGAGAGCCGTATCCGCGGGCTTGTGATCGGCGGAGACGACTATGTGTGCAAACCCTTTTCCCAGCGGGAGCTGGAGCTTCGGGTCCGGGCCAGAATCCACCAGCGCTACGGCGACCGCCCTGCGGAAATCCTTCAATTCGACGGCCTGATCATCAACACCGGTGACCGCACCGTTTCCTTCAATCGCAGATACGGCGAATTTTCCCGCATTGAATTCGATATTCTGGCGTTTCTGGCCAGACATCCCAACCGGATCTACTCCTATGAGCAGCTTTACGACAATATCTGGAATGAACCGCTCAATGAAAGCCGCCACAATGTCCAGGCGCGCATCGCTTCCGTGCGCCAGAAGCTGTTTGACCTCTGTCCCGGAAAGGAGTACATACAGACCGTTCGCCGCAAAGGCTACCAGTTTGTCCCCTAAAGACGGGAAAAGAAATCTCGTATCACTTATTATAACAAATTCTCTGTGAAATCTGCCCTATTTCCAGAAAAAGGACCGCCAGAGGATTTTTCGGCGTCATTTTCTAAGGCGGAGCAGGTCCAAAAGCCGTCTCAGAACGCTTTTGAGAGCTCCTAAGCCACCGGACACAGCCACATACGCCGTTCCTCCACCGACAGCGAGGGTGACACATATCCCGGCCGCCACCTGCGCGGCTGGAGGCATACCGGAAAATCCGCGGTTTGTTTCCTGAGCCGCGGTTTTTTCTGCCCTTTGTGTGGTTTCGGGGGACGCAGCCTCCTGTTCTTTTCCCGAGGCAGTTCCTTCTGTTTCCGTGGAACCGGTAGATTCGGTGCCGGAAATCAATCCCTTTGACGATACAGGCTCCGCCTCATCCTTCCCGGGATGGAGGTGTGGCGGCTGGGCCCCGAACTGTGGATCCTGGGCTGCTCCCGGATCATCCGGGATCACATTCGGGTACAGCACTGGTTCGTCCGGCATCACGGCGGATCCTTCCTGGCTCGCAACCGGTCCTTCCGGGCTCGCAACCGATCCTTCCGGCGTCACAACCGGCCCTTCCGGCGTCACAACCGGTCCTTCCGGCGTCACGATCGTCCCTTCCGGAGCCGTCGTATTTCCGCCGCCCACGGACGTCCCCGCATCGCCGACGTTCCCATCCCCGCCGCTCCCATGTTCTCCCGAATTTCCTGGCAGAACGTGGCCCGGCCCCTCGCCGGATGGATCGCCGCCGGAATCCTGATCCGGGGGATCGCCGGGATCCGGTTCATTCTGGGGCGGCTTTTCCGTGACCGGAGGCGGTTCATTTCCCACAATATCCGTGCCCCCTCCGCGTCCGCCCTCGTAATCCTCCGCCTCAACCAGCGCATCCTCCCGGGTCAGCAGCACATTGGAATAATACTTGTCCTCCCCATCCAAAAACTCCACGCATATATAATAATCTTCGTCATCCGATAAGGTATACCCCACCATCTGCCTTCCGTTTAAGTCGTCGTAACTGTTCACTTCCTCTTTTTCCCAGTTTTCCCCATCCTTTGACCACATAAAAAATGTCCGATCAAAATTCCGGGTCACCGAGAGATGCGCGAGTACCTGTACCGCGCCGTGCTCCGGATCAGGACTCATATTTTTTGTCACATCCAGAAAAATTGCTTCCTTTGTCTGAAAACACAGCCAGTATTCCAGCACATCGGGAATCTCCATTCCGGGATATCCGATCAAATCCACCCTTCCCCGGACCCCGACCCGGATATGGTCTGCCTGCTCCTCCCGGGCCTGCTCCAGATCCCACACAACCGGCGCTTCATAAAGAATCTGGCTCTCCACCCCGTCGTTGGGATATAGAAGGACCATAATCGATTGAGGAAGAATCCCCTCCTCAATCTCCGAATTCTCCGGCAGCGCCACATACCCCATGACCGCGTCCTCGTAGAGAGTCCCTGTCATGACGCCTGAACAATGAATCGGGCCGTCCACCTTGGTAAATTCGCTCTGGTCAATGTAAAGAGTGCTTCCGTCCTCCTGCCAGATGGTGTAAATCCCCTCCGCCCCCTCATCTGCATAGATGGTGCTGTAAGCCAGGATCAGGCTTCCCCCCGGCGCAACGCGTATCAAGGCATCGCCGCTGCCGCCGGTTCCATGGATTGTCAGGTTAGAAAATCCTTCCAGATAAACATAATCCTCAATGATCAGGGTATAGCCGCCGGTATCGATTTCCACCGGCTTCCCTCCCCGCACATAACTGTACCGGTATGGGCTGTCAATCCGTACATCCTGTGTCAGCACCGCCTTTCCGCCGGCGCGCTTGTGTTCCTCCATCCACTGAATCAGCTGATCCCCCTGAGAAATCTCCGCCACATCATCCTCCGGCTCCAGAAGCAGCACCGCTCCCACGGCCCGCGCCGCCTCCGGTGGGGTGGCCCTTTCTGCGGGCAGAATTGCAGGTGGAGACGGCTCCGGATTGTCCGGGGTACCCAGGTCGTTCGGGATCTGTGGATCCTCCGGGATCTCCGGTACCTCCGTGTCGCCTGGTACCTCCGCGTCGTCCGGCTCCTCCGCATCGTCCGGCTCCCCTGCGTTGTCCGGCTCCTCCGCCTCGTCCGGTACCTCCGCATTCCCCGGTGTCTCCGTCCCCTCTCCCTCCTCCCGGTCATACCCTCCATCCGTTGCATTTCCCGGCGTCGCGACAGAAGCATCGCTCTCCGCCGCACTGAAAAAAAACACCGTCAGGAAGATCAATACAAACCGCATCATTCCCGCCCATCCGCCTCTGCGTCTCATCGCAAATCTTCCCCCTCATACCCTGTTCATCAATCTCTCTTTAACGGCAACCGTCCGAATATCCGCTTTTCCCGCCACCCTAACGGTTATCTTTGTATATAAAGTATAATCAAGAAATCCCCGTAAAACAAGGAAAATCCAAACTTTGCCAATTTGGTCGAAAACTCTGCATTTTTTGTCATCACACCTAGAATTTCCCCTTTGGTTGCTATACTGGAATTACAATAACGACCGTAAATCTGTCAAAATATCGGAGGAGGTAACATTATGGCTATCACAAAGGAGATGCGGCAGCAGCTGGAACAGACCAAGGCCCAATGGGCCGAACGCCAGCGGATCGGAAACAGTATGGGCGAAGAATTGGAAGCCCTTCCCAAAGGCCCTTTGCACACCGACAACCGGGTCATCACCATCTTTGACGGCGGAGCAAAAACCCCGGACGAGACGCGGAACTATATAAGATCCTACCACCGGGCGGACTCCGCCAGCAGAGCGCCCTATCTTTCCCATATGTTCGACGATCTTCTGTCCTACCGCCATGAATCCGGCATGACGGATATGGCGAAAATGGAGGGGAGTCTGGCGCGGCTGCGGGATTACTCCGCAAAATTCTGTTATTCGGAAAATTTAATCAAGGACAACCAGGAGTATTTTGACAGCCATTATACCACCGCTCAGGCCCGGGTCATCGCCGCGGGACGGGACCTGTTTTCCGATTCCACCGGCATTCTTTCCTATGCCCTCAACACTAACGGCTACACCTACACCCTGGACGCCCGCGATCCGGAAGCAAGGATGACAGACTCCCGGACCGACGCCTTCCTGACTGCCCAGACAGCAGACTTTATCTACCGCCAGACCATGGACGCCATGGAGGGAAATCCTGTAAACAGCACCATGTCCCTCCAGGTTCCCGAGGGCACGGATAAACGGATCTTTTTCATGGCAAAGGATCTGGATAAAGGAACCCTGACGCCTGATTCAAAGGCCTGCCAAAGCGCCGTCAATGTGTTCGACCGTATGTTTTCTCTCCCCTTAAACCCCGTAAGCCTTCAGGGAAAGGAACAGGCCAAGCTGGGAAAAGACATTTTTGATATGATCTACATCGACGGCGTGCCTGCCAGACAGGCCTTCGGAAAAAAATATGAGAACGCCACACCGTCCGTTCAGAGAGACATGATGAAGGCCGAGGTCATAAATGCCATGACCAGCGGGAAAAACCGGCTTGACCTGGCAACCCTGCAACGGGACGGAAACAACCGGCTGAGCGTTGTGGTCAACCGCGTCCAGCCGGATTTAAGAGCGGTTCAGCCCACCATAAAAGAGGATTACTCCGCCATCCGAAGAGTGTTCAACTGGGGGCCCTTCAAATGCAAAACCAGGGAAGAAAAACAGCAGACCCTGCTGGCCTCGGACACAGACCGGGAAAAACGCCATGATCAAATCGCCCGATGGTACCGGAAGGATATCGGCGAGCTCATGATCAAAGAGGACCATGAAGCGAAAAACAAGGCTTTGGGAAAAACAGCTGAGGAGCGGCAAAAAGCACATCAACTATTGCAGGAAGCCAAATCCCCGGACCGCAAAGGTCCCGCTCAGAACCGCGACCGCAAAGGTCCCACCCGGACGTCTGCATCCCGCGGCCACGTCCCCACCACCTCCCTGACCGCAGACGACGAGGCATATTTCGGCAAAGCAGGAATCCCTCTGGGACCGGACAAAACCGGAGATCTCAACAGCTTTTTTGCCAAAAATGGGGAGGATAAGGGGCTTTCCCACCTGTATCACCCCTCCGACCGCCGGAATATCGCGGACCTGATTCTGCTGTCCCAGGGCTACACCCTGCCCCAGCTCCTGTCCGACACGCCGGAAATGCAGACTGCCCGGGCAGAAGCCGGAAACATCATGGTAAACGCCCTCAGTAACCCGGATAACGACGCCGGTCAGGCAACCCTGGCGAGGCTGTGCGGAAGAGGCGCCCAGAACCTCTGCCTCGCAGAGATTCCCCTGGCCGATCCCTCCAACCCCATGGCGGTAGCTGAAAATCACGGCATCATGGAGCGGGTCCAGGGAATGTGCGGCGTCTGGAGTGGAACCATGACCGAGCCGTTTATCCGGCAGGTAACGGATCGTCTGGACCGTACCCAGAACCTCGGCCCATACCGGCTAAAGTTATCCTTGGATACCCTGTCCTCCTATTCCTCGGCAGCTCAGAAATTAGGAAATTATTACAAATCTCCGGATGCGGTGAACCCGGACGCAACCTTTTACTCGAACCAGCAGACCTATCGTCCCGCCCCCTCGCCCATGGTCTCGGGCCTGTCGGGAAAAGCAGTCATGGAAACCTTCTCCGCCTTGGTTCCCGGAGATACCTTCCGCGCGGCCTCCCTCCCGTCCGACCAGCTGGAAACCCTGAAAAATTCCATGTCCGCCGCCGCAGGCAGGGCTGCGGCCGCCCTGCGGGACAAGGCGAATCGTCCGGCCCTCCGGGATTACTTAAGAGGCGACTCCCCCAACCCATTGCCCGGAAGCAATGATCTAAAACCCCTGGAAGTCCGTTCCGCCGTCCGCTCAAAGGATCTGATGGCGGAAGAAAAACAGTCCGGCGGCCCCGGTTCCCGCCCCGCCCGGGAAGCCAAATCTCCGGAATCCGCTCCGCGGGAAACAAAAGATCGGGAAGCAAAGCAGCAGACTGCAAAAGAGCGGGAATCCGCAGATAAAGGCTTCTCCCGATAATACCTTAAAAAACAACCGCCGGATACCCGCACAAACGCCCATTGCATCCAAAAAAAGGGAACAGCCCAAACACCGGGCTATTCCCTTTTATTTTCCCTCTATTCCGTTCCCAGATACTTCAGGCACAGCATCGTGATATCGTCAAACTGCGGCGCCTGCCCAACAAATTCGTCGATATCCTCCTTCACCGCAGGCAGCAGCTGCGCGGGACAGCGCTCCTGGTTCCGGTCCAGAACTGTTTTCAGCCGTTCCTCCCCGTAAAGCCGGTTCTCACCGTCCGTGGCCTCGGTCACGCCGTCGGTGTACAGATAGAGCACATCCCCCGGCTCCATAGAAAGCTCGCATTTCCGGTATTTCATATGCTCCATCCCAGCCAGCACAAAACCGGATTTCAGCTTCAGGTATGTAAACCCGCCCTCCGCCTTTTTGAGAAGAGGCGGATTGTGCCCTGCGTTGACAAATTCCAGCTTTCCGGTGGACAACGTCAAAAGTCCCATGCAGGCCGTGACAAACATTCCCTCCTGATTGCTCTCGCAGAGCTGGTCGTTGGTATTCATGAACACCTGCTCCAGACTCTCGCCTCCCCGGGCGTGATTGTTGATCAGGGTCTTGGCAATCACCATAAATAGGGCCGCCGGAACACCCTTTCCGGACACGTCCGCGATCACCACGGCCAGATGGTCCTCATCCACCAGAAAAAAGTCGTAGAAATCCCCTCCAACCTCCTTGGCCGGGTTCATGGTCGCGTAGATATCGAACTCCGTCCGGTCCGGGAAGGGCGGGAAAATCCGGGGCAGCATATCCGCCTGAATCTGGGTGGCCACGTCCAGCTCCGCGCTGATGCGCTCCTTTTCGGCCGTCATCCGGGTCAAATCGTCCACATAGGCATACAGGTCCTTTTCCATTTTCTTCACCGCTTCCGAAAGATTTTCAATCTCATCCCCCGTGCGGATCGCCAGTTTCTGGATGGAGGATTCCTTTTCCCCGCCCACATCCATGCGTTTCTTGTCCGAGATATAGGAGGCGGCGGCCGCCGCCAGTTGATTGATAGGGCTGACAATTTTGCGGTTTACAAAATACACCATAAGCGCCACCATCGCCAGGGTGGTCATGGCAAGAGCCGCGCAGAACTTAAACAGGAAGGCGTGCCTGTCGTTCATCACCTCCTCCATGGAAATGTCCACCATCACATAGCCGATCACTCCGCCGTCCTGATCCACAATAGGCGCTCCGGCGGAGCACAGCCAGCCAAAGTCCCCGGTATTGCTGATATAGGCGGGAAACCCTCTGAGCGGGTCCTCAAACACCGCCTGGTTCTCATCATAGAGCACTTCCCAGGTCCCGATGGGACACACGCCGTCGCTCTCGTCGGAGTCCATCACATAGATTCCCGCCCTGGTCGCCGGATCGGTGGTGATAATATACAGGTACAAAATATCGTTCACCCGCTTGATATCCCGCAGCTGCTTCAGCTCCCTGCGGTAATTCCCATCCTCCACGCCATCAAAGAGCGCAAAATACTTCTGCTGCCCCTCCTCCCTCTCCTCGTCCCGCAGACCGGAGCCGCCGTAAATCCTCAAAACCTGATCCGCGTAACGCCTCATATCCGTTTTATCCACGGTTGCGGCCACGGTCCTCGCCAGATTCATGGCATGGTTGGTGTAGTAGGAATCCATCACCCGCGAATACACCTTATACCCCACCAAAACAGCGGTAGCGGAAAGTGCCGCCGCCACCAGCAGCACAATCGCCGTCATCTTTGATTTCAATGAATGTCTCATACGATTCCTCATTTCATATCGCAACATTTTAGACGGCTCATCTTCTTGACTGGAAAAGCCGTCTAAACTGTCACCTCATATCCGCACCGTCAGCGTATTAAATCCCTGATACTGCCTGTAAAAAAATTCCCTGGCCTTCTCCTTAATCACCATCATGCCCATAGCGTTCATGTCGAACTCATAGGAATCTCCGGCCTTCCCCGTCTCCAGGGAGAAAGGGTTAAAGCCGGAAGCGCTGTCCCGCACGTGGAGCTCAAAGCCGCCCTCCTCCAGCGCCACCAGGGTAATCTGGATATAAGCCCTCTCCCGCTCCCCGCAGTGCTCCAGAATCGCAAGGCATATCTCCTCCACCACCATGGTCACGTAAAACACCTGCTTGGGACCGCCGTCCCACTTCTCACAAAATTCCCCGGCCTCCCCGGCAATCTCCCCCACGTCCCCGTTCCGGTTCTCAATGGTTCTCTGAAAGATTCGCTCCTCCCTCAGTCCGTCCCCCCGGAGGGGATAAACATGCATAAACACGCAGAATACCGCAAAGGACAACAATTCCGTGGCCGGATACAGCCACCAGAAGCCCTCTGCGCCCAGCCGGGAGCAAAACCAGGTGACCGGGAATAAAATCACCGCGCTGCGCAGGGTTGTGATGATGAACACGCCCTTCTCCCGCCCGCTGGCCTGGTAATAGCTCTCCATCAGCGCGTTTACTCCCGCGAAAACCGTACCCAGACAGAAAATCCGCAGAGCCTCCCGCCCCAAAGCCAGAGCCTCCCCGGAGTGGATTCCGAACACAGCGCAGACCGTGCCTGGGAACAGAGCGATCAACGCCGCCGACAATATCCCCATGGCGCAGCCCGCCTTCAGCCCCAGGCCCATCACATTTCTCTTGGCCGTCTCATTGTGCTCCCCGCAGAAGGTGCTGATCAGCGGCTGGGCCGCCTTGGCCGCGCTGTCGTAGACATAGGACACAAAATAGGAAGCGTTCTGGATCACATCGAACACAGCCACCCCAAAGGCCCCGGCCATATTCATCAGCGTGTTGTTGGCGAAAATCAAAAAAATCATCTGGTAAATGTAGTGCACCGAGGTGCCGAATCCCAGACGGAGGCAGGCCAACACATACCTCAAATCAGGCTTCACCGGCCGGTAGCGCAGGCGGCTCTTCCCCCTCGCCAGGCCGCCCCCGTAAATGCACACCGCAATCAGCTGTCCCAGCACCGTGGACCAGGCCGCCCCTGCGGCCCCCAGATCCAGCCAGATCACAAACACCACGTTCAGCAGAAAATCGCAGACATTACCCACGGTAAATCCGATCCCCGCCAATCTGGAATAATCGTCATTCCTGAGATAATAGTTGGACACATAGGACAGAAATATAACCGGCATCCCGATCAGAAGAATTCCCACATAGGTCTTACAGGCCGCAAACACCGCCCCATCCGACGGCGTAGTTCCCAAAAGCCACAAAAAACGGTCCAGAAAGAGCCGCCCCGCCGCCCCCAGCAGGACACTCACCGCCAAAGCCGCCTGAATCACCTGGCGGAAATTGCGCACCGCCTCCCGCTCCCGGCCCTCGCCCATCAGCCTTGCATAGTACACGGAGCCCCCGCTTCCAAAGCCGTGGACAAATACGTTCATCACCATGTACACCGGCAGCGCCAGGCCCACGGCGGCCAGACCGGTAGCTCCCATGCGCTGTCCCACCACCACGGCGTCCGCCGCGTCCCCAAAGGCCAGTCCCAGGGAGGACAGCACGGCAGGGCCCAGCATGGACCGGAACATGGCTCCGGTAAAACGGTCCTTCTCCTTCCTGTTACGCTTCATCTCTCCTCACCTCCCCCTCAAACATCCGGTTCATTCCGGTTGGGCGCATATTCTGCTTTAAATTCCTCAGTCCTTCCAGGCCCAGATCCTCCTCCGCATTGATACAGGTATATCGATCCGGGAGGATGCGCAGCAGCTCCCCCCTGGCGTAGGCGGACAGGCCCGCCATATTTTCCCTCTGCTTAGCAAAGCTTAAATCAAATACATGGCCGCACAGGCCGTAACCCCCGCAGAGAGCCGCCTCCCTGCCGTCCACATACGCAAGGACGGCTGTGATCTCCAGCTCCCGGGCTCTTTCCAGCACCGCCGTGACCGCGTGCCGGTCCATCAGCCCTCCCTCCCCCTCAGGGTGGGGCCTGTGCTTCCACTCCCCCGCGATCTCCAGAGCCGCCCTCATCTCCCCGGGGCACAGTCTGTGGATTGTCACCTCGTGCTCCCGCATCAGCCTGCTTCGGTGTCTGCGCATGGAATAAAAGCGTCCCCCCGCCAGCAGAATCTGTTCCTGCCGGTCGTACAGATACTCATGGTCGTTGGGCGTCTCCCTCAGGATAAACCGGCCCTCAAAGCATTTTTCAAGAAACGCCTTGTCCTCCAGCCTAATATAACAGAGCTTAAAATCCGGCTCTCCCAGATGACCCCGTAAAAACCGCGCCTTGGCCTCCTCTCCCCCACAGGGAAAGAACCAGGCGTTTTCCCCCTTCCAGCGGCATTTTACCGCAAACATATCCGGCTCCAATAAAATGGTCAGCCCCATGTCCCACTGCCATATATAGAGGGAGGCGAAGGCGTGGGAGGCTGTTTCATGGCCATATTTAAGCCGGATGGCCTCTACCTCATCTCTCTGGCAAAGCTCAATTTTCTCCATGACTCACCTCAAGCCGGAAGCATTTTGCAAAGGCCATGTCCGATGGAACATACCGCTTGCTGTTGTCGTCAAAACCCACAGCCATATACCTTCCATCCGACAGCTCCCAGAGGCGGAAAACCGGATAATTCATCACCCGGGACACCTCCTTTGTCTCCCCGTTGTAATACAGAAGCCCGCTGTTTAAAGAGCTGATATACAACCCGTTCCCGCTTTCCAGGAAATTAAAGGTCCTGTAAATCTCAGCGTTAGCCTCCACATCCGGATTGTAGACCACACCGTCCATCACAACCCCGTCGTTTACCAGCTGCTCCCTGTCGTAGGAATCCGTCACCATCATACCTGCTTCCACGGAGTCCTGATTCTGTTCGGCTCCCCTATCCACCGCATCCTCATCCAGCCCATCCATCAGTCCGCTGTCCTCCTTTTCATACGCTTCCCCGTATTGCCCGGAGGACGTCTCCTCCGGTGGTTCCCCGGCCTCCGTTTCCCCTCCGTCCACCGTGATATCCACGGAAAAATCCAGAGCCTTCAGCGGGATCTCATATCCCCGGCCGCTGCCGGAAAACATATAAACCTTATTCTCCGTGATAATCACCGCCTCGCCGTTCCCTCCAGGCCCTGCGGAAATGATCTCCGAGTCCAGTCTGTTTTCCCTGCCGCCAAAGATCAGAGGACTATAGCTATAATACAACCACCTGCCGCTGTCCAGGCAAAACCGCCTGCCGTTGTACCGGATTCCGTTATTGTAGCTGCAACCCACCCTGGCGATTCCGCTTCTCGACGAAAGGGCCTCGCAGTAGAAGCTGCCCGGCGTCAGAACGCCATTCTGGCGCACCAGCACTTCCTCCGTCCCGCCGTCCTCCTGTCCCTCCTCCGAGTCCTCAGAAGAACGTTCTTCCATGATATCCTCCACGTCATCCACAAAGCCGCCTACTATTTCACTGGAAAGTAAGCTGTCCTCATCCCTTGGAAGTCCTCCCAGCTCCATACCGGCCTCCAGCAGAAATCCCTCCGGAGCCGCCTCTGTCAGCGTCTGATTCATATCCTCAATCACGATTTTTCCGCTGTCACAGTAATTGACCACCGACATTCCGCTCAGATCCTTGACCCAGTAGTCGATGCGCAAAGACACGGTTCCCTCCTCCCCGTCTCCGGTGGTAAGGGTGTCGCTCTCCTTCATCTCGTCGGTCCATTCCGTATTTTCATCCACCGTCACCCGCTCCGCCAGAAAATTAGCTGAAATCAGGTATTGGTAGGACTGGGTGCTCGTAACGCTCATGGAGAGAATGGTCATTGTCTCAATATTTCCCAGCGTTTCCGCCGCCTTCAAATATTCGCTTTTCATATCAATCTGCCGGAACACCTGGCCTTCCGGTAGAAAAAAGGTTCCATACCCGCCGAAATAAATAAAATAATGATACGCCTCATTCCTAAGATATACCTTCTGGGCAAACATGGTTGGCTCCACATTTGGCTCCGTAATATGAGAATAGTAAATAATCCCATTTTTCGTATCCGGATTGTAGCCCAGAAGCTCCGTAGCCATCAACCCGGAACCGTCCTCAAGCAGGGTCTGGTAGGCGTAGACAAACATGCCCTCCGCCTCCCGGTAATCCAGACATTCGAACTGGATCACATCCTCCGGCTCCGCAGAGCGCCCTTCCAGAAAGCAGAAGGCTCCCTCCCCCGATCCCTGGAACTTCTCCGCCTCCGCCAGATCCCGGTATCCTGTTTTGGCGGACGGCACAAGCAGGGCTTCCGTCTGCTGGGGCAGCACCACCGTGGTGTCCCCCAAAAAGATACTGTTGCATCCTGTGAACAAAACACAGGCCAGGACAAGCCCCGCGATCCATATTCTCTTCACAGCACACACCTCCCATCTCAACAATCGCCAGCGGCCCATTGCATTCAATCAACGCCGCATTGCCCGATTAATTGCGGACAATGCGGCGCTCCAAGACCTTATCCCTGCGCAGACGGCTTCACATATCTGCGCGCTCCGGTCCCGCAGTTACTTTCCAAGTACATCCACGGCCGCCTGATCCTTAACCCACTGGCTCATGGCGCTTGTTCCCACCTTCATAACCACAATCAGCACAAAAATCAGCACAAATCCGATAATCGCGTTTTTCAGGGCGTTCTTAGCCTTCTCCCTGTCCTGGGGTTCCTCCGCCTTGGCCAGCTTCACGCCCAGGAAAATGCAGTAGAGGGCTCCCAATGCTCCCACAATACCCATTGCCGGTATCAACGCAGACTCCAGAAGGTTGATTACCGGCTCCGCCATTTTTGCGAACGGATTGTCCGCTGCTAACATCACAAAATTCATAATTTTTCCCCTTTCCTGTTCAATCCTGAATTTAATTTATTATATTACCCTCATGTTTCTCCTGGCGTATATCATGAAGCCGCTGATTGCCAGTAAAATCATGAAAGTTACTATAATCGTATTCTTTGTGGAAAATTCCCTTTCATAGGGAATCGTTACCCGGTATTCCCGCACATTACCCGCCCGGTCCTCCACGGAAAGGATGTATACTCCCCCGTCCGTCAGCTCCCCCGACGGGGCCATGTAATAGTCTCCGTTCAGCTTCACCCTCACCGCTGCGTCCTGATTCCCGATGGAATAGGACACGCTTTTTAAATCCCCAAACCGGCCGTAGGACCGTTTAAAATGGATCACCGGCGCAACGGTATCCTTTTCCAGCTCCAGAGTGTACTCCACCCCCGCCTTCTCAGATCCCAGCACAAACCGGTATCTCCCGTCCCGTTCCATCCGGTAATATTCCCGGCTTCCAGGCTTTATGCCCGCCCCATTCCTGGTGACGGACCTTATATAAAATCCGGCGGGCGCGTTCATAACCTCCATATCGTTTACCCGCTCCGGTATAATCCGAAAGTAAAAATACTTCACATAAGTATTGTAGTCCGCGGATCTCCCCTGCAAATCCGGCATGGAGCTGAGCATAACCATATAATTTCCCGGTTTCCAGAAGGTGTGGGAATCCCCGGTCACAATGGAATCCTCATATTTTACAACCGCGGTCAAATGATCCGGCACAGTCAGAGATACCTCGCCCCGGGTCACTCCGCCGTCCGGCACGGTAGCCCGAAAGGACTGGCCGTTGGGAAAGAAAAATTCAAATTCCCCTTCCGCTCTGTGAAACTTCATCTCCATTTCCGGCTGTTCAATCACCTTGCCAAACTGGAACTCCTCCAGATACGCCGCGTCAAACTCCGTTATGGTAAAGGGAAAGGACGCCCAGGCGCGGTCCTCGCCATAACTGCTGAACACTCTCATCTCATAGGAACCGGAGGCCTGGATCAGCATCTCGTTTACATAGGACACCTGCTCTCCGTCCCGGTACAGCTCGTAGGAGAGGCCGTCGTCAAAGGAAAATGCCGCCACAACCGCCTCCGTGTCCCCGGACTTCAGATTGGTGAGAAATCCCTTGTGATCCGGCAGCTCATACCGGTTCATCTCCTCCTCGGTCCCCGCGGGAATCAGCATGACCTCCATATCCGCCGCAAATGAAGCCGCAGCCGATATCCACAGGAACAGCGCCGTCACCGCAATCAGCTTCCACCTCATGTTTGTCCCCTCCGCCCTATGGTCTGCCCGTCTTTGGTTTCATCTGCCGCTCGGGGGACGGTTCCCTGACCTGCTGGTTCAGGGCGCTCTCCCAGGAACGGGAGACTCCCTTTTTGCTCTCCAGGCGGCTCTTCTTCTCCGCCTGCTCCTCCGCCATCAGCTGTTTAAAGGTCACCAGCTCCCGTCTGGGCCCATGGTATGCGTCCTCCTGCCGGGCGGACCGTTCTCTCTCAGGGCCGGACAGGCCCTTTTTGCGGAGCTCACGCTCCTCCTTTAACCCGGCCAGCTCCCGGTTCCAGAACGCCCGGTTTTTCGGACTGTCAAAATATCCCATGCTCTCCATCCCCTCTACGGATTCATCAGTTCTTCCAGCTCTCCGCTCTCCGCCATCTGCCCGATCATGCCGTCGATCTGGTTTTTCAGATTCTCATCCGCCTGATCCATCACGACCACATACTGCTCCGCCAAAACTCCGCTCACCGACTGGGCCTGAAGCGAAGGACGTTTCATCAACTCCCCCGCTTGGTTCTCATAGCAGAAATATCCCTGGATTTTCCCGCTCAATATGTCCTCCTCCACAGTGTCCGGGGAATCGTAGCGCACAACGGTCACGCCGTCTATGCCGTTGACCAGAATCCCCGCCGGCTCCGAGAGCATCTGCGAGGCCCCCACGGCGGCGGATGCGAAGGCGCCGGTGGTGCAGGAGAAATTTCCCTTTGCCGTGACCACGAACAGGCGGCCCGTATCGTAGGCGGTGGACACCGCCATCCGGTTTTTAAGCCCGTCCGACCATGCGATGCGCCCCAGGGCAATCTGGGCGTTTCCGTCCAGGACCGCCTGTTCCAGCCCCGACGGTTCCACGCCGGTGAACCGGACCTGTACCCCCAGTTTTTCTCCCAGCTTTTTTGCGAATTCCACCTCCGTACCGGAAGCCGCGCCCTGGGACATTGCGGAATAAGGGCTGTTATTTCCCGGCACCGCCACGCTCATGACTCCATCTTTTTGGATTAACTCCAGGCTGTCCGCCCGCTTTTCCCCGGAGGAGCAGCCCGTGGCAAGGACAACGAGAAGGACAATCCCCACCGCAATCCGCATTTTCTTTAATCCCATGACTCTCACCTGACCTTTCCTCACAGTAACAGTTCAGGACATCCGATGTGGAAATTGGCACGAAAAGCCGCTTACAAGCGAGCTTGACGCGGCTTTCCGAGCCAATTTCCCCGCCGTCCTGAACTGTTACTCCTCACATTGAAAACAGCTCCTGGACCTCCTGGGTGGCCACAATATCCACGCTGGTCCGCTTTGTGGGCGAGGTTATGACAAACGCCCGGCCCCGCCCGTTGTTGACGATCTCCTCCTGCTCCGACTCATTGATGGCCCCGGCCTTCTCATACAACCTGCACAGATCGTGCATGTCGTTGGGCGCCAGCGGGAAAATAAAGGAATACTGGCAGGCGTTGATGATCGCGGTGGACTTCCTGGCGATCTCCTCCGTGCCCACAAAGTCCTTAATATTCTGGGTGATAATAATCTGCATCCCGTTGTATTTGCGGATGCGCTTTGCCAGCTGGAACATGAAATCCAAAGCAATGGGGAACTTGGGATCGATAAATACATGGGCCTCGTCGATCACCACGATAATTTTCCGGTTTGCCTTGTACTTCAGGTTGTAATCCCGGTTCTTGATAATCTCGTTGTCCAGCCACTTTAACACCAGCAGCATCTGTGCGTTGGCGATGGTGTTATTTTTATTCGCCAGCAGGGACTGGAAGTTAAATACGATAAAATTCTCATTGGTGGAAATGGTGGCCTCGCCGTTCCAGATAGCCGCGTTTCTCCCTCCGGTGGCGAACTTGGAGATGTAATTCAGCAGCACCCTTAGATTACCTTTACTGTAATCGCCCTTGGAGGTCTGGTAGGCCCCCAGTATCTTGTCGTACAGGTCGTCAAAAATCGGGTAATCCCCAGGCGTCAGGCGGCTTAAATCCGTATTCCCGTCGATATCCTTAGCCTCGTACATCCGGATAATCAGGTTATTCAGATATTCCAGGGCGTCGTTCTCAATTCCCGGCAGAATCTGCCTGAAAAATTCCTCCAGAAACTGCAAATGCGTGTTAAAGCTGGTTTTCACAGCAGCCTCGTCGTCCTCGTCGTCGGAGATGCCCGTGATAATTTGAAATGGGTTCAGCCTGCCCTGGGTGGCGCTTCCCACGTCGATAATTTTTCCCTTTAAATTCTCCGCCAGAGCCTGATATTCATTCTCAGGGTCCAGGATGAAGATCTTGCTGTCCTCAGCCGCCAGATTGGAGAGCAGGGTTTTGGTGGCGTAGGATTTTCCGCTTCCCGATTTACCGATGACCACCATATTGCTGTTAACCCGCTCCTTATCCCGCTTGAAGAAATTCATAAACACGGGCCTGTTACCGGAGCGCCCAATATTAAAACCTCCCTGATCCATCACCGTGGGGTACACGAAGGGAAACGCCGCGGCCACGGAGCCTGAGTGGATCCCTCTGCTCTGGGTTTCAAAGCAGTCCCGGGCGGTGATGCTGCTGGAGGCGTATGCCTCAAACTGCTGAAGCAGCATGTCCGTGCTCCTAAATCCGTTTTCCATCATGGAGCGCTTGATCTGGCGTTTGAGGGATACGGCGGCAGGTTCCTTCTTTTTTCCACCCCCGCCCTTTTTGTACTCCTCCATACGCCGGGACAGATCGTAATCAAACACCGTTACAAAGAGATTGACGTCGAAGAGCACCTCGTTATCCCCCTGAAGCAGGGTCAGAAGCTCGGACAAGGTATCGATGTGGTTGCCCAGCTCAATGAGCCTGCTGGCCTTTCCTGTGCTCCCCTCTTGCCCCCGCAGCTCATCAATGGCTCTGTCGATTCTGCGGATGGCCTTAAACTGCTCCACCGGCTTCATTTTCATCACCACCCGCGTTCCCGGCATGTTGAACAGCTGATGCCCCCAGGCGTTTCCCACCAGCATGGGATAGTCCGTCAGCCGGAAGGTGTGGGTGTAAATATTGTCGTAGCGTATCGTTCTGGATGCGAATTCAATGGTATCCGGCAATATCCAGTCCATGTACTGTTCCGGCTTAAGAAGGCTGATCTCCCGCTCGTCGAATTCCTGGCAGTAATTGTATTTCAGGAAAACAGCCAGCTCCTGATCCCCCAAAATCCTGCATTCCATGTCGTTGGTCCCGAATACGGAAACCATGGATGAGGTCTGCTCACAAAGCAGGTTTTTGTCCCGGTGGATAAACACAAAATAGTAGAAAGGCTGATATATTTTTTCCCGGTAATTCAAATGACTGATCTGCTCGATGCGGTCGTAGACAATAGCGACCCGCCTTGTCAGCTCCTCCTCGTCCATCAGTTCATTTAAGAACGCCTCCTTCAGGGCCTCCAGCTTTCCCTCCTCCTCTTTGATGTAGCTGTCATAGATCACCGGACGGTCGATTTTGACCATCAGACCTGTCTCAGAGCCGGATATCATGCGAAGAATCGAGCCGAATACCTTGTCGATCATGGCGTTCTGGCGGTTCTCCGTGAGAAACCGGAACTCCGTTGAGGGAATTTCCACCACCTTGGCGTAATACTCTGTCCCATACTCGATATACCCGTCCCGGATATCGGTAAAGGGGATGATGGAGTACACGTCCGGGAAGGAGGATTTCTTGGCCTTCGGGGTTTTTCCCTGCCCCGCTTTCTTTTTTTTGCCGCCTTTTCGCGCCGGTTTGGCCTTCGCCGGTTTGACCTTCCCCGGTTTGGCAGCCGCCGTCCCGGCGGGTTCTGCGTCGGCTTCCGTGGAGGGCGTTTCCTGAGGAGACGCTTCCCGGAGTTCCGCTTTTAAGGGCGCCGTTTTTGAGAGGGCCGCTTCCGGCTGTCCACCCTCCGGGCAGCGCCTTCTCTTCACAAACTTTCTGTACCGGGCTAAGTATTTCAGAACGTTTATAATCATCATATAGCCCTTGTCACCGTCCAGTGGGATAATGAGGGCGGCAAATATAATCACCACACCAATGATGATCCACAGCTTGAAGGGGAGATTGGACATGAATACCGCCGTGGCGATCACCGCGCCGATCAGACCCACTGCCACGTCCATCAGCTCGACTCCCTTGAAAAATTCCATCGCCACTTTTGTTTTCTTTGGAATAATCCGCATGGCCTGCCTCCTTATTTATCCTTTCCCCTGTCCCTTACCACTTCCCGGGCGGCCGGCCTTTTCCCGGCTCCGGACAGCGCTTCGGACAATGGGAGGACGGTTTATGGCTGTCCCTTCTCCCGGGCGGGCTGGGCCCGCCGCCTGCCTCCTGGCTGCCATGGAACGCTCAATCCGCTGTCTCTGACCTGGAGTCATGTTGACCCTCTGCTGTCTGGCCCGGACCTGCGCCGGAGTGGGAGCAGGCCTCTTTTGCAGCGTCTGCGGCGCGGGACCAGTGCTCTCCTCTTTCGTCTGAGGATCCATCCCGTGACGCTGGAAGCTCACATGAGTATTGTGCTTTTCAAAGCTGATCCCCGTGGTACGGTATCTTCCCTCACTGTCCTTGGTCTGCTCCACCTGCTGTCCCAGCGCTCTTGTGGTATGCAGACGTCCGTCGTCCATGCGTCTAAACTGCGCGGCCTTGATATTAACGGACTTTACCCTCATCCGGCTGCTCTTGTCCCGTTTAAGCTTCACAACGCCCAGGTTCACACCCGCCAGATGCTGTCTTTGGTCCGCTCCCTTTCTGGTCTTGAACACGCCCATGTTGAGGCCGTTCCACTTGAGCTTTCCGCCCCCCGGACCTGCCTTCAGGCTCACAATAGGCGCATTGACAGTAACCGAGCCGTCCTTATTGGTTTTACGTTTTATCAGCCGTCCGTCAATCTGCACTCCGCGGCCCCGGTCCGCCCCCGTTCCCACCTTCAAATGACTGCCCCTGTACCCCACAGTCATGCGGCCCGATGGGTTTTTCCCAAAGGAAATGTTACGCGCAGCCCCAGCCACGGCCGCACTCCCGGCCACCCAGGCTGCACCTGCGCCGGAAGCCCCTTCCGCCATACCCGGCCCATCTGTTCCATGCGGCCCGGATACCGGCACTCCCGGCCCACCTGTCCTGCGCGGCCCGGATACCGCCACTCCCGGCCCGCCTGTTCCGCGTGGCCCAGATACCGCCACTCCCGGACCGCCTGTCCTGCGCGGCCCAGATACCGCCACTCCCGGCCCGCCTGTTCCGCGCGGCCCGTAAGCCGCCATACCGATTCCGCCTGCCCCGCGCGGCCCATTAATCGATAGCCCCACTCCTCCAGCGGATGAGCCATAAACCGAATTTCCCGCTCCTGCTCCGCCCTGGAAGCCTCTGCCGCCCTGGAACGCCTGTCCTCCCGATCCGCCGCCATCCCTGCGGTGTTCGATGGTCCTGTGGATTCCTCCGTACACACTATGGGATATTTTACCCACCGAATGTGCATATAACGTGCCTCCCACCGCCGCGGCTGTGGACATCTCGCTGTCCGCCGCCCGCCAGTTCATCAGCATGGTCAGCATGGAACTGGACTTAAAGATAGCAAACGCTCCGCCCATAACGATCAGAAGCTTCAGCACATAATCCATCTCCCGGCTAATGCTGCCTCCCGCCGTAAAATCAATGGAATTTCCCATAATAATGCCCACCACCATCAGGTACAGCCTCATTCCGAAGGCCGCGCCGAAGCCGGTAAAGCATTTGGCCACAAACAGCTCCCGCCAGCCTGCGAACTTCTCCCCATCATCCAGGGGCATCACCGACACAAACAGCGGCGACACGATAAACAGAAGAATAATCTCAAATATCCGCTGTACAAACTGGATCAAACAGATTGCCAGGATAATCAAAAGGAAAACCGACACCCCGTAACCCACAATATAGTCAATCCGGCCAACATTAAATTCCTTCTCAACCGTCTTGATATCCGCATAGGATTTGCTTCCGCTGGCGTATGGGCTTCGCACCGCGTCCTCAAAGCCGATATTCTGTACCTTTCCCCCGCCGTCGTAGGAGACATTGTACTCCTCCTGCTTGCAGGCATCCATGGAGGCCACCAGAAAAATGGTATTCCCAAGCGTACAGTTGGTCCCCTGAGTCAGAGCCGAGTTCACCCCCATCAGGATAATCCCCGAAAGCTTCAGCATAAACAGCACAAACAGCGGAACGGTCAGAAAATTGACAGCCGCCCTGAAAAGGGCTTTTAGCACGGTTCCCACCGGCCTGCGCCCCTCGAAATCCAGGTCAAAGGCCGACTTGGCGGTGGCGTAGATGGCAAACATAAACGCCATTGCCAAAGCCAGTATCAAAACCATCCAGAAGGCGGTCTGAACCGATTTCTGGTAAAACATCACATCCAGAAGCGGTTCCTTCACCACCACATGATTCGCTGGGGTATAGCTCACATTCCGGATTCCGATCAGCACGTCAAAGGCGATCTGTATGTAATCCACAAGGGTCAGCACAGACACCAGAATCCGGTAAAACACACCGGCCAGGGCCTGAAAGATCAGATCGATCAACAGGTCGATCAGCGGGATCAGCACCGAATTCAGAAGCGGCGCCAGAACCGTGTCGAAAATCCAGCCGAACACCGTAGCCAACAGGTTGGCAACGAATTTAAACACCGGACTGAAGATCTTTTCAAGCACCCAGTTCAGAATTGTCTGGAAAATCCCCAAATAAGCAACATTCATTCCCGCCTGTCTCCTTTCCCGCCCGGACCTTAAAACTGCCCGTCCGATTCCTTATCCCCTGAACGCCTGGCTCTTCCGCTCGGCCTCCTGCTCCATGGCCTTGATGCTCCCCAGACTTCTGGATTCCGATAACACACTGCTGCTCTGGTGATCCACAAATACCCTCCGCCTTTTCCCGGGCAGGGCCGCGCGGGCCAGACCGGCCGCTCCTCCCGCCGCTCCCATCACAGCCCCCATCATCATGGCCGTGGACATTCTCGCCGCTCTGGCCGCCTCCGGGTGCAGAATCGTGAGAATCAGGTGCTGGGACTTAAATGCCGCCCAGGCCCCGCCGATCACCACAAAAAGCTTCAGCATGGCGTTGATAAACGCATACCCCTCCAGGGTCTTATCGTCAAACATCAACAGCCTGGACCCGGCCACCGTGGGAACCAGCATGAGATAAAGCTTCATCGTAAAAATAACGCCGAAGCCCGAGAGCAGCTTGGCCACAAACATATCCCGCCACTTGCCGAAGGAGGCCCCGTCGTCAAATGGCATGGTGGACACAAACAGCGGCGACACAATATAGAGCAGCAGCACATCAAAAATTCTCTGTATAAACAGGAAAATACCGCAGATCAATATCACAATCATCAGCAGCGTGCAGACGGCACAAATGGCGATCTGGAACTTAGCCGGATCGAAATCCTTTTTCACCTGCTTCATATCCGTGTAGGACGCCCTGCCCGTGTAATACTTATTCCGCACGGAATCCGTAAAGCTTGGTTCCGCCAGATCCGTCCTCCCCGCGTCCAGACTGCCTGTTAGAAAAATAATGGTTCCCATGGAAGGCGGCGTCCCGTCGGTCTGCTGCATCACCAGCGCATTTGTCGCGCTGCGCACCAGGATCGTGGACAGCTGGAGAAAGAAAATCACCATAAACGGCACCAGCGCAAACGCTACCGCGGCCTTCACTCCAGCCCCAAGCACCTTTCCCACCGGACGTTTACCCTCCAGCGTCATGTCCGAAATGGATTTCCCCACCGCAATGATCGTAAACAGAAACGCCAGTGCCACCGCCAGAACCGTCACCATAAGGAATGCCATCTTCACCTTGTCCATACTCATAAACGCGCTCAGAAGATCCGTCGGCTGCCGGTCCACATACACGTCCCGGTAGCCGGAGAAAATATCAAATATATCCTCCAGAAAATCCACGATTTTCAGGACCACCACCAAAAGCTGGAGAAACAGCTCCGCGAAAGTCTTTTTCAGCGTGTCCACCGCAAACGTCACAATCACGGTGAGCACATCCGTCAGAATCGGGCTCAGAATTGTGTCAAAAATACCGCTAAAGATTTCCTGCAGCGTTTCAATAAACCCCAAAAAGCAGATATACATGAAATCTCTCCTTTACCGTCCGGTCAGCGCACTGATACGTCCCGTTTTACCTTCTTCACATAGACCACAACCGCCCCGGCGATCAGTATCACCAGAACAATCGCCATAACCGCGGCAAGATTCATCTTATAACGCATCTGGAATCTGGCCGACGACATATTTCCCGCCTTGTCGTAGACGAAAAGCTGATAATTTCCCGGCTCCGAAACGGTTACGCCGTTAAAGCTCTCATCCCTGACCCCGTCCCGGTACAGCTCCGCCCGATCAATATCCCCGGACAGATACTCCATCCGGATCTGGGTCCCCGTGGAAACGCCTCCCTGGACTCCGTCAAGCGCAAACTGAGGCGCCTGCGTGTCCTTTTCAAGATCCAGACGGTACTCTCTGCCCGTATCCTGTGAGGACATTACCACATGGTAGACGCCGTCCCTGTTGAGAAACACATGACCGGTATCCAAAACCTTGATCTCCTCGTCCCCCAAAAACAGCGACACAACCTCAAATCCCTCCGGCATGTTCAGTATTTCCATGTCGTTCACAGCCTCGTCCACAATCCGGAAGGTAAAAAACGGCGGCCTGTCATAATTTACCGTGTAATCCACCCGGTCCTCCTGGAATTCAAAGCGGTAAACCCCGCTCTCCTCCACCGGCTCCCCGGGCACATACTCAAAAGGCTGGTCGTCTCTGGTGACGATCACAGTCAGCCCTGAGGGAATATCCAGCGCAACGCTCTGGTTGGTCACCATCCCCGCGGGCACGCCCGCATAAAACACGGTGCCGGACCGCAGTTTTTCCCGGTACTGTCCCTTTTGGGCGTCATAGGATTCCTCCAGCCCCGTGCAGCGCTCCGCCGTAAAAGGCCCTTCCTCCTTTGTCTCCGGAGTGGTCAGTTCCTCCACCAGACGGTCGATATCTATGCTCTTCTCCCCGTCCTCCGGCAGCGTCCCCTCTTGTTTCCCGCCATCCTGCCCGGACTCTGCCTCAAAACCATTCCCCGCCTCAGTACCGTTTTCCGTCTCAGAACCACTCTCCGCCTCGGAACCGCTCTTCGCCTCTGAACTGTTTCCCGTCTCCGAACCATTTTCCGTCCCAAAGACCTGCTTTCTGGCCTCCTCAAGCGGATCGGAAGTCTCCTCTGCCCCAGGCGCCGTAAACGTGCCGGGAAGCCCTGTTCCAAAACCAGCCGATCCCCCAAAGCTGCCTGCTTCCACAGCTGCCTGGGTTTCCGGCTCCTTCTCTTCAATCCGGAAATGGTATACCGCCTTATAAACCGTCTGCTCCTTCACCGGACGGTCCTGGCCCTCCAGGACGCTCAGCTCAAACAGATAAGAACCAGGCTCTGAAATCCGCGCCTTATTGTTGTATTCCACGGAGATTCCGTCCTTCTGCGCCTTCACGGAAATATTGGACGGCACGTCAAATACCACCGGCTTGCTTCTGCTGGTTATCTCTCCGTCCCCCACATTGCTGTAGAAAAAATACTGGTTGGCAAAAGACAGCTCATACAGCTTGTAATCCTCGTGATATGTCTCCGAAAGCTGCACCATCACCTCTTTCGGCGTTTCGTCCTGTGTCTCCTCCTCCGTTTTGATCGCTCCCGGCCCCGTATACGCGTCCTCGTCCCGGCTGCTCCACCGGACACCCGAATCTTCGTCGTCCGCGGTCCCCAGCAGGCGGATCTCAGAGGTTTTAACCTCCGCCTTCTCCGTATCCAACACCGTCACCTTCCACGGATCCCGGGTGGAACCGCCGGATGTACCGGCAGCGCTTCCGCCGCCTTCATTTTTTATGGAATTCTCCCAGGTCCACTCCCCCACCGCAGGTTTTCCCACGTCCGCCAGGTCCGGATTTACGGAAAATGAGGGGTCTATGGGAAAGGATACCCCGTAATCTCCCGGTTCCGGCTCCACAATCTCCCCGATGGTAAAGGAAAGCCTGGAAGTCTCCTTGCGCCCCATGGAACTGCTGGTAAACGTCATCTCATAGGAGCCCGGATCCCGCAGCTGATCGCCGCTCTGGTAAGCCGTGTTCCTGCCATTGTGGAGCACAACCGCCTCCATACCCGCGCCCAGAGTCACCGACGCAGGTTTTTGGAGCACATCCCCCTCCCGAATGGTTGTGGTGTAACTGGCGCCGCCCCGGTGTCTCACCACCTGGAAGGGCCGTTCTTCCAAATCCTGTAAAATTTCCTCCGGCTGACCCGAGGTTTCCGGCGAGGACAGAATGGTGAAATAAAACCTTCCGTACCGGCTCTTTCCCCCTGCATCCTGAACCGTAATCACGATGGAGCACGTCCCCGCCTCGGAAAACCGGTAAAGGGTTCCCCCATCCGTCTCACTTACATCCGCCCGGTTCACATACTCGTCCCCGGCCACCGTAAACCCGGCAGGAACAATCACACTCACCGGCCGTGACGTAATGGTACCCTGGTTCACGCTGGTCAGAAACGATCCCCCGCCTGTAAAGGTGTGAACATACCAGCTTTTATCCTCCGTCCGCTCTGTGGTATAAGCGGTCAATGCGGAGGTATCCCCGTACAATTTCCCCAAAGAGGGCTGTCCCAGAGTCAAAACAGCCGCCAGAAAAAGCACTGCGGCTCCCTTTCGTGTCCGCTTCATCAAGACACCTCCCCTCTCTCCGGTTCCACGCCATCCTCCGGTCCCCCTTCCAGAGTCAGGTAATTCCGCTCCGCCAGGTCATAATAAACATCCTCGCCGAAAAATGCGTTATCCCGGATATCGTCCAGCTCCATTGCCGAGAACTTATACAGCGGGCATTTGTAGCTGGGCGTAAATTTCGTCTTTAGGGGATAATTTCCAAAGGTAACAATAATGGCGTTTCCGGAGCTCGACTTATTATTCAGCTTCTGAAGATCCGACGGATAGATCAGAGGCCGGGTCTGAAGCTGGGAAGAAACGTTGTACTGTCCCGTCTTGTCTGAGGAAGAGGTGGAAACGCTTCTGGTGGAAACTGTCATATTCCCGCACAGCTCCGAAAATTCCTTGCAGGTCTCAATATCATTGGAGCCGATAAACATTTTCATACCGCAGTTGCTCTTGATGATATCCGCCACCGTATCTCCGTACACATTGTTCAGCTGGGCGTAAGACTGGACCACCATATTGAACCAGATTTTCCGGCTCCGCCCCACAGTAATCATCTTGTCAAACTTGTCGATTTTCGGCATATTTCCAAATTCATCCAATATAAAATACACATTCCGCGGCAGACTCAAATCCTCCCTGGCCGACGCCACCTTGATTAGCGCTTTATAGATACAGAGCACAAACACCGCGGCCAGGGCGTGTCTGGTATCCTTCTCATCCGGAATCTTCAGAAACAGCGCCGTGGGTTCCCCGGCAAACACCATGGGATCGATGTCCGTGTCCGAGGTCAGAGCGCACAGCCCCTCGTCGTTAAACATAGAAAGCTTATCAAAGGCAATGGACATATAGCTGGCCAGAGTGTTCTCCGCCGCGGACAAAACCTGCTTGGAAAGCCCCACCGCCTTGGAAAGGGGATCGCGCCCCTTGAAATAATTCCGCAAATCTTCGAAATTATTGTCCGAATTTCCGATTGCCCGGTTGATGTTGTAGAAGCAGAACTTTTCTCTGGTCATCTCCAGCTCCGGAAATTCGCTGTCCTCCAGCATGGCAAGACATACGGCCATGATAATGGACCTGGCTCCCTTCTCCCAAACCGGGTCATCCTTTGATTCCACCGGGCAGATCACGCTGATCAGATCGTTTAAGTCCTCATACACCTCGTCGTAAATCTTCTGTCTCTCAACCCGGATCTTATTCAACAGCTCCCTCCGCTTCGCGTAGGCCTTTCCCCCATACTCGTACCAGACCTCCCCGTAATCCCCGGGCTGGTTAACCAGAGGCAGTCCGCTCTCAGCCGCGGAATCCGTCCGCTTATAAATTTCATCACCCGTGTTCAGATACAGCTGATACCGGTCGTACAGATCATTGAGAGGATTCCACCGGAAGGAAGAATAGGGGTCCCTGAGATCCAGCACCATCACCTTGTACCCCCTGTCCCTCAGCGTACCGCTGTGAAGCTGGAACAGCTCTCCCTTTGGGTCCGTGCAGATCATGGAGGACCCCGCCGCCGAAGCGGCAAGAATCTGGATCATGGGATTGATAAAGGTGGTGGTCTTGCCGCTGCCCGTGGAGCCGATTACCAGCCCGTGCATGGGGGAGGCCAGGTTGATTTCCAGCTCCTTTTTCTTGCCGTACACGGCCCGCACGGGAATGCCGTCCTTTTTCTCCTGATCCATCTTCGTGAACCTGCACGGCCTGAAATTCTGGTCCCGCTCCTTATCGTTCATAAACCGGGAATTCTCCAAAACCCCGTCTTCCTTGTCCCCCTGGGCCTTCATGACCCGTTTGGCCGTCCGGGCCGCGCTCTCCACATGGAACACCGCGTAGAGCAGGCGGACGAACACCACCACCGCGGCCCCATAGACATAAGTGCCGGGCCTTCCGAACAGAGACGGATCCCACAGCAACGCAGCGTTTTTCGTATAAACCGCCTCCACCACATTGGAGGCAAGGGCATTGATCATGTATCCGGAAACAATCACTCCCAGCAGATACAGCGGGATATGTTTTATCAGATTTTTAACCATTTCTCTTCTCCCCTTTTCCTCAGGCGCCTGACCATCACAGCAGCCAAAAGCCCCCCAATACAACCGTATAGCGCGATCTGCAATTTACTTCCCATCACAATCTCTGCAAGAGCCGGAGTCCTGTTAACCCACATAAGCGGAATACTGGCCATGTTAAACCCCATGTGTATGGCGATGGAGCCGCAGACATTTTCCATTCTGGAGGCCGTGTAGCCCAAAAGCCACGCCATGGCAAACGCGTATAATATCCACAGAATATTTTTGTGGAGGATCGCAAACAGGAACGCTGAGATCAAAACAGACTGTTTCTCGTTAAACTCCCTCTGAAGCCGGAACATCATCAGCCCTCTGAATATAATCTCCTCCGCCACCGGAGCCAGAATCAGCACTGAGAGAAACACCAGAATCTGATCCGGCCCGTAAAACAGCTTTCCCGACACCTCCCCGTAGGAACCGATCAGCTTCCCCGGCAACGGAATCACGGTGAGGGCCGAGGACAGCGCCATACTGAGTCCAAATCCCAGAACCGCCAGCTCCGCCCCCAGGGACGGCGTTAGTTCCCGCGGATAGAGCATAGCCTCCTCGCAAAAGGATGCCCCACGTTTTTTCGCCCGCCGGACCAGTATGGCGATGGCTGCCCCAAAGCCCAGAACCGTGTAAAAATCTCCGCTCTGATCCATAAATTCATCCACCGTGATCTGCCCCCTTCTCAGGGTCATTCCGATCAAAAGAAGCAGCGCCGGGATGAACAAATATAGGCAATACAACTTCAGACTGTCCCAAATCGCCTTCCATTTCCCCCTGTCCATCAGGCGGCCTCCTTCCTCATTTTCATCAGCGTCCCATCCCTCTGTCCCGGGATAGGGTTACGGGCTTTTCACGGTTCAAATCCCGGCTTATATTGCGCTCCGTCTCCCGAAGCCTTCTTCTCTCCGGCCGTCCCCTCTCCTCCCCGGACAGGGACTGCAGGGAGACCTTTGTCCTGGTCTGTTCCCCCTTCGGCCCTTCGATCATTTTCTCATATTCCTTCCTGCGTCCCGCCACCGCTTCCATGGAGGTATCCGCAGCTACCGTGCGCCCGTTTTCGTTTACATACCGCATAGGCTCCGCCGTATCCCCGGCCGCTTCCATGGCTTTTCTGTATTCCTGGTACAGCTTATCCTTTTCCACCAGACGCCCCAGCACCGCCTCTGCGCTGTACACCCCTGATCTCTCCCGATCACCCATTAACACCCATCCCCCCTTCCAGGAATCAAGCCATTATCCTGCTCTGTTTACTGTGAAGATAAGTAAAATACTGCTCTTTGGCAGAGTTAATCAAATTCCGTGAAATTTTTAACGCTGTCTTATCGTAGAGAAGGATTTCTTCCCTTCCGATGAAAAAGATATAGTCCGCATTCACCAGGGTAGATTTATGTATCCGCACAAACCTGGGGTCCTCATTGACCGAGTCCTCATAGTCGTCCAGCCTCCCGTAGACGGTCAGGCAGTTTCCATCGGACAGATGAATGATAATCTTATGGCCGCTGCTCTCCAGATACACAATATCCCTGTAAAGGATGCTGTAATAACCCGAGGACATTTTCACCACCAGCGTGCCCAAATCCCGCTCCCGTCGGATTCTGACACAGTTGTCCAGGGCCTGGTCCAATTCGCCCCGGGTCACCGGCTTCAGCAGATAGGACTGCGCTCCCACGCTGTAGGCGCTGATGGCAAATTCATCCGTAAAGGACACAAATATAATCTGGCAGGCCCGGTCGTACTCCCGAAGCTCCTTCGCAGTCTCGATCCCATTAAACCGCTCCATGCTGGCGTTGATCAACGCAATATGAAAGCTTCCCCTGGAGCTGACATAATCCAAAAACTCAAAACCCCCGCCAAAGCACTGAATCGAACAGCAGATTCCCCTCTGATCCATATAGCCGGATACAATCTTCTTCAGATAATCCTGATCCCACCGGACGCTCTCACAAATTGCTATCCTCAGCATACTTACCTCTCCCGAATCCCCATCTCAGATGGAATACCATAATTTCTACTTCGGTTTAAATTCTACAGGATTTAGGGAAATGTAACCCCGAACTGCAAATTTTGCAGAGATTTCAGCGAAAATAGCGTCAATTTTGTAATATTATGCGCCACCCAAAAATTTCCGGGCCATTTCAAAGACTTCCTTTGCCACCTTCGTGCGGTCCAGCACCTCCGGGCTCAGGATTCCTCCCGGCTCCGTAACCGCCGGTACAAACAGAATCAACAGCGTCATAATTCCCCAGACAGCAATCCCTCCTGTCACAAGCCCCAGAGCTCCCCCGCCCAATTTATTTGCCAGTCCGGCTATAGGAAGATTTTTAAGCCCATCCATGGACGTGAACAAAATCATCATCACAAGCTGAATCCCTAAAAACAAAATAATAAACAGCAGCACATAAGCGATTCTCTGCGCCACCAGATTCCGGGCCATCTCCATAATATTCGTGCCGGTCCCGGTCAGCCGGTCGATCAGAGTCCCCCATCCCCGGGAAATTGAAAAGCGCGGGAAGCCCATGGACTCCAGCAGGTCCATCAAAACCCGTTCTCCCTCCACGCCCGCAGCCGCCAGTTCCCCCATGATCTGCTCCACCGGACCGTTTTCCGCCGCCCCACCCGTGGATGTAGACAGCCACGGAAGGATAATCCGCTCCGCCACAGGAGCTTTCAGATAAAATGCCCCCAGATGAGCCCCCACAAGACCTCCCGCCAACGTGACCAGTTTGCCCGCCGAGAGGATCAATCCCCGGGTTACGCCCCTTCCCGCAAACGCGGCCAGCAGGGCAACGACCACTATATCCACAACATAGTTCATACAGGCCCCTCCTTGTTGATAACAAAGTCCTTTACCGCAGTTATTGTGGATTCATTCTACCAGAAAACCTCCACAGATCCCCTTTCCTGCAAAATCAGCGCAATATCCTGCAAAAAATGTCCTCTAAAGTCCTCACACCGTCCTTTATGGCGCGCCCCGCTCTATCCGCTTATATTTCCTGTATAATGGAGAAAAGGAACCGGCGGCGGCCGGAGAAGGGGGAAAGGGATTTGCTTTACATAGGAATCTGTGACAGCCACAGCGACTGTGAAAAACTATCCGATATGATCCGGGATTTCAGCGACCGGACCGGCATCCTATGCTCTGTAAAAACCTTTCAGAGCGGCGAGGATCTGCTGGATTATATGGATACCCCCTGTCCGTTCCACATAATTTTTATGGAAGTGATGTTAAAAACCAGAAACGGCATCGACACAGCCCTGGAGCTGCGCAGAAAACAATATCAGAACCATATTGTATTTGTCAGTAAAAATCCGGAGTACGCCCTGGACTCCTACATGGTAAAAGCCTACAACTACCTGCTGAAGCCCTTAAAAAATGCGGAATTGACACAGATTCTCACCTCCATCTGGGAGGATCTGCAAACCAAGGACACAGCCATTCTTCCCATTAACACCAAGAGTGGCATCTATATGATCCGCCATCGGGATATTCTTTACATGGAGAGCCACAATCACAATCTTCTGCTCCACTGCCGCAACTCGGAAACGCTGTCCTTTTCCGGTAAGCTGGACAACCTGTGCCTGGACTTTTCCAGCGCCCTCCTATGCGGCTTTCTCCGCTGCCACAAAAGTTATCTGGTAAACTGCGACTACATCCGCAAAATCGGGACGTCCTGTTTTCACCTGACGGACGGTACCCAGGTCCCCATTTCCCGCTCCTACAAAAACGCGGCAATCCACTCCTATCTGAACTACCTTAACTTATGGCCGGAGACCCCCGCTCCCTCCCAAGACCCCTCCGGTCCCGCATAATACAGTTTCCCGGAACGCCCGGAAATGATATAATAAGGAAACGTAGTGCTTGTCATCAGCCTGGCGGCTGGTGCTCCACTACAATGGAACCATAAGCTGCATGCACACTGCGGAGAGGAGACGTCCCTTGAATCATCTGTTCAGAGAAAACCTTAAAAAGCTCCTGATTTTTATCCTGGTCTGTATGCTCTCTCTCGGGGCCTTTTTCTGCCTTTACAGCCATGACAATAAATACACAGCCCGCTCCGTATCGGACAGGAACGGAATCACTGGACTGGATTCGGATACCCTGAACAAAGGAAAGGCCGCCTTTCTGGTAGAGGGCTGGGATCTGTATCCAGGCGTTCTTCTACCACCCTCTGAGACTCACCAGAATGGCGTAAACGCCGTCCAAACCTTCATTGGCCAATATCCCACCTTTGCCCCCTTTCAGGCCAACCAATCGCCTTACGGAGTCGCTACCTATCATCTCCGTCTCCGGCTGGACGGCGATCCCGGGACCTACACCCTTCTGTTACCCGAGGTATTTTCCGCCTCAGAAGTTTATGTAAATGGAAAACCGGCCGGCGGTTCCGGAAGCATTTCCCCCTATAAGCCCTGTATCCGCGACCTGGTCTGCGACATTGATCTGGACGGAATAACGGACCTGGTAATCCACACGGCGAACTATACCCATTATTACAGCGGCGTCACCTATCCGCCCGCCGTGGGCACCGCCCAGACCATACACACCATGATTTCCATCCGCATGATCATCTACGCCTTTCTTGCCGCCTCCTCGCTGGCCGTGGCGCTGTTTTCCGTAGCCGTGTGGGCCGGCACAAGGACCTCCCGCCGGGATTCCCTGTCCCTATGGTTTGCAGGTCTTGCCGTGAGCTTTGTCCTCCGGATTCTATACCCATTTTTGCATCTGGAACACCTGCCCGTCATGCGGCTTCTGTACGCGTTGGAGGATGGGGCCGCCATGGCCGCCATACTGTGCACCTTTGAGATTGTTTACGCCCTTGGCCGGTTCCAGTGGAACCGGGGCTTCCGGCTGTGCCGGGGAATTGCTTTTGGAATGACCGCGGTATGCATTTTGATTCCGCTGATTATCCTGCCCGAGCTCCCCGCCTTTACCACCTTTTACGGCCGTATGATATCGTGGTACAAGCTGGCCGCCGCCATAACGCTCTGCCTCATGTCCCTTCTGGGCAAACAGAAACAGGGAGCGCTGTGGCTCATGGGCGGCGTGACGGCCTACGCGGTCAGTCTGCTCCTGACTCCCCTCACCTGGAATCTGTTTGAGCCCATCTACGGATGCTGGCCCGACGAGTACGGCTCCTACCTGCTGGTGATCTGTTTTTCCATACTCATGGTACAGCGCACCTACGGCCTGGTTCGGGAAAATACCAGGCTCACCGCTCATCTGGAAGAAGAAGTAGAAAAACAAACCCGGCAGATTTCCAGTCTGGTGGACGAGCGCCAGAAACTTTTATCCGAGTTTCTCCACGACTTAAAATCCCCGGTCTCCTCCCTTATGACCTACACCAACCTGATCCGCAAAAACAGCATCATGCTCAATAAGGCTACCGAGGAGCAGCTTCGCATCATTGAAGAGAAAAGCCGGGATGTCAGCCAACAGATCACCCTGATGCAGGAATTTACAGCTGAAAACCCCATGAAATCCAATTATCAGATTCTGGACCTGAATGAATTTCTGGAAACCTTCTACCGCTACAACAAACCGGATGTGGAAGCCAACGGCCCTGATTTTCTCCTGAATCTGCCGGAAAAGAGCTGCCGCATACGTGCAGACGCCGCCAAGCTGAAGCGGGTTCTCCAGAACATGGTTTACAATTCCGTCAGCTTTACTCCCGAGGACGGAACCATCTCCCTGTCTCTGGAACTCTCGGACGGCTGGGCCGTCCTATCGGTCCGTGACAACGGCTGCGGAATCGCCCAGGACATCCAGGAAAAACTCTTCGACCGATCCTTCACCACACGCCAACAGGAGGGAGGGCGCGGCCTGGGCCTCTACATTGCCAAAACCATCGTGGAAGAGCACGGCGGCTCCATCTCCGTATATTCCACACCCGGAGAGGGCGCCGTATTCCACATCCGTTTGCCTCTGTAACTTATAAACCAAAAAAGCCTGCAACAGCCGGAATACGTTTCCGGCCGCTGCAGGCTTTCCTTATCTTGAAACCGCACAACAAAAAAGCACCTACCATCTCTGATAAGTGCTTTCGTGCCCAGAGCCGGAATCGAACCAGCGACACGAGGATTTTCAGTCCTCTGCTCTACCAACTGAGCTATCTGGGCTTCATGAGCGTGCGGGGGCTCGAACCCCGGACAACTTGATTAAAAGTCAAGTGCTCTACCACCTGAGCTACACGCCCATTTTGGTTTTGTCCTTAGACAAAAAAAATTGCGGGGGCAGGATTTGAACCTACGACCTTCGGGTTATGAGCCCGACGAGCTTCCAGACTGCTCCACCCCGCGCTAATATGATATTATAAAACATTTTCAATGCTTTGTCAACAAAACATTGGAATGGATGGAGGTGGATTCGAACCACCGAAGCAATTTGCAGCAGATTTACAGTCTGTCCCCTTTGGCCACTCGGGAATCCATCCATATTCTTATTGTATGCACTTTCCGGCAAATCATACGATGAGTGGGGCCTACAGGGCTCGAACCTGTGACCCTCTGCTTGTAAGGCAGATGCTCTCCCAGCTGAGCTAAGACCCCAAATGGTATATCTACCAGCAAAATACAAAAGAAAAACGACCCGGAACGGGTTCGAACCGTCGACCTCCGCCGTGACAGGGCGGCGCTCTAACCAGCTGAGCCACCGGGCCATTTCAAGTACATAGTACTGAAACTATATACCCTCAAAACCACATATTGAATGATGTTTTAAAACCTATACCGTTTTGGTTAAGCCCTCGACCGATTAGTATTAGTCAGCTCCATACATTACTGCACTTCCACCTCTAACCTATCTACCTCGTCGTCTTCAAGGGGTCTTACTAGCTTACGCTATGGGATATCTCATCTTGAG
>NZ_CABJCG010000009.1:0-2954 GCF_902364025.1 Enterocloster lavalensis | reverse complement strand
GCTATGGGATATCTCATCTTGAGGGGGGCTTCACGCTTAGATGCCTTCAGCGTTTATCCCGTCCAGACTTGGCTACTCTGCCATGGGCTTGGTACCCAACAGATACACCAGCGGTCCGTCCATCCCGGTCCTCTCGTACTAAGGACAGCTCCTCTCAAATATCCTACGCCCGCGCCGGATAGGGACCGAACTGTCTCACGACGTTCTGAACCCAGCTCGCGTACCGCTTTAATGGGCGAACAGCCCAACCCTTGGGACCTGCTACAGCCCCAGGATGCGATGAGCCGACATCGAGGTGCCAAACCACTCCGTCGATGTGAACTCTTGGGAGTGATAAGCCTGTTATCCCCAGGGTAGCTTTTATCCGTTGAGCGATGGCAATCCCACTTTCTACCACCGGATCACTAAGTCCTACTTTCGTACCTGCTCGACCCGTCGGTCTCGCAGTCAAGCTCCCTTATGCCTTTGCACTCTGCGAATGGTTTCCAACCATTCTGAGGGAACCTTTGAGCGCCTCCGATACCCTTTCGGAGGCGACCGCCCCAGTCAAACTCCCCACCTGACATTGTCCCCCAGCCGGGTCACGGCTGCAGGTTAGAAACCCAATATCGCAAGGGTGGTATCCCAACATTGGCTCCACATAGACTGGCGTCCATGCTTCAAAGCCTCCCACCTATCCTGTACATGCAATACCGAATCCCAGTATCAAGCTGGAGTAAAGCTCCATGGGGTCTTTCCGTCCTGGCGCAGGTAACCAGCATCTTCACTGGTATTTCAATTTCACCGGGTGCATTGTTGAGACAGCGCTCAAATCATTACGCCTTTCGTGCGGGTCGGAACTTACCCGACAAGGAATTTCGCTACCTTAGGACCGTTATAGTTACGGCCGCCGTTTACTGGGGCTTAAATTCAAAGCTTCGCTTGCGCTAACCTCTCCTCTTAACCTTCCAGCACCGGGCAGGCGTCAGCCCATATACCTCACCTTTCGGTTTTGCATAGACCTGTGTTTTTGCTAAACAGTTGCTTGAGCCTATTCTCTGCGGCCAGATCTCTCTGGCACCCTTTATCCCGAAGTTACAGGGTCATTTTGCCGAGTTCCTTAACAATGCTTCTCCCGCCGGCCTTAGGATTCTCTCCTCATCTACCTGTGTCGGTTTACGGTACGGGCACGTATTACACAATAGCGGCTTTTCTTGGCAGCCGGAATCACACACTTCGCTACTTATAGTTCGCTACGCGTCACGTCTTCGGATTGTACGGCGGATTTGCCAACCGTACTCCTACCTCGCTTGCCCCGGTCTTCCCATTCCCGGGTTGTGTTGTCCTTCTGCGTCCCCACAGTTCTGATAATACGCGGTACAGGAATTTCAACCTGTTGTCCATCGACTACGCTTTTCAGCCTCGCCTTAGGCCCCGACTTACCCAGAGCAGATCAGCTTTACTCTGGAAACCTTGGATATTCGGCCTGGAGGATTCTCACCTCCATCTCGCTACTCATTCCGGCATTCTCTCTTCTTAAAAGTCCACAGCTCCTTGTCGGTACTGCTTCGTTCCTTTAAGAATGCTCCTCTACCAATGTCTTACGACATTCCTAAGCTTCGGTGTTGTGTTTTAGCCCCGGACATTTTCGGCGCAGGACCTCTCGACTAGTGAGCTATTACGCACTCTTTGAATGTGTGGCTGCTTCTAAGCCAACATCCTAGTTGTCTCTGAAATCCCACATCCTTTTCCACTTAACACACACTTTGGGACCTTAGCTGTAGGTCTGGGCTCTTTCCCTTTTGACTACCCAACTTATCTCGTGCAGTCTGACTCCCATACATCATCTATACGGCATTCGGAGTTTGATATCCCTTGGTAAGCTTTGACGCCCCCTTAGGAATTCAGTGCTCTACCTCCGCCAGACTAATATGAGGCTAGCCCTAAAGCTATTTCGAGGAGAACCAGCTATCTCCGGGTTCGATTGGAATTTCTCCCCTATCCACACCTCATTCCCACCCTTTTCAACGGATGTGGATCCGGTCCTCCACGGAATTTTACTTCCGCTTCAACCTGGACATGGATAGGTCACCCGGTTTCGGGTCTGCCTGTACTGACTTTACGCCCATTTGAGACTTGGTTTCCCTTCGGCTCCGTGGCTTAACCACTTAACCTTGCCAGTACCGGCAACTCGCCGGACCGTTCTACAAAAAGTACGCGGTCGCACCTTAACGTGCTTCCACAGCTTGTAAACACAGGGTTTCAGGTTCTTTTTCACTCCCCTCCCGGGGTCCTTTTCACCTTTCCTTCACAGTACTATGCGCTATCGGTCACTAAGGAGTATTTAGCCTTGGAGGGTGGTCCCTCCGACTTCCCACAAGGTTTCACGTGTCTCGTGGTACTCTGGATCCTGCCGCTGCCTATCGTTTTCGTGTACGAGACTTTCACTCTCTTTGGTCTGACTTCCCAGACAGTTCCACTAACGAATCAACTCGCTTATGCAGTCCATAACCCCAGCGTGCACGCACGCTGGTTTGGGCTCTTCCCATTTCGCTCGCCGCTACTTTGGGAATCGATTTTTCTTTCTCTTCCTCCGGCTACTTAGATGTTTCAGTTCACCGGGTTCCCAGCGTATGGCTATGTATTCACCATACGTCGACTGAGGGTTACTCAGCCAGGTTTCCCCATTCAGATATCTCCGGATCAAAGGATATTTGCTCCTCCCCGAAGCTTTTCGCAGCTTATCACGTCTTTCATCGGCTCTTAGTGCCAAGGCATCCACCCTGCGCTCTTTATAGCTTAACCAAAATGACTTCCACCTGCGGGTGCGGGTTTCTGTCGACAATCCATAGCGTTGGATCGTTTGGTCTTAGGTTTGTTACATTTGATACATCTTTCGATGTATCCCTCGGATGTCTTGATTATTCTATAGAATATTCAATTCATTTTCATTCAATATGCGGTTTTCAAGGTAC
>NZ_CABJCG010000008.1 GCF_902364025.1 Enterocloster lavalensis | reverse complement strand
GCAGGTGAGAAAAGGGGGATTATTGGGAAGGGGCAGGGAAAGTGAGTGAGGTTTTTGAGGGGCAGGTGAGGAAAGGGAGTTTTTGGGGAAGGGGGTAGGGAAAGTGAGGTTTTTGAGAGGCAGGTGAGGAAAGAGGGCTTTTGGTGGAAGGGGCAGGGAAAGTGAGGCTTTTGAGGGGCAGGTGAGGAAAGGGGATTTTTTGGGGGAAGAGGCAGGAAAAGGAAGGCTTATTGGGATAAAATGGCTGCGCGGAAAGGACATTTTCCTGCGCAACCATTTGAGCGTTTGAATGAGTGGTTTAATATGAACGGGGAAGTGATAGGGAAGGCTAAAGCAATCCGTCCTCCAGGTCAGCCAGCATCCGGTCCAGGGCGGTGATGCCGCCCTCCGCGGTGTACCAGGCGGCGGGGTGGGCCAGGTAGATGATGTGGCCGTTTTTGTAGGCGTCCGTGCCCATGACCAGTTCATTTTCCACGATGTCCCGTGCCAGCTTGGCGCCGTCGGTGCCGATGGCGGCGTCGCGGTCCAGGACAAAGACGTAGTCCGGGTTGGTTTTCACGATGAACTCAAAGGAAGCTTCGTTGCCGTGGGTGGAGGTGGCCGCCGCGGCGTCCACGCCGATGTTCTCAAAACTCGCCTCCCGGGTGATCAGAGAGCAGCGGCCGTCGCTGCCCAGCACGTTGAAGCCGCCGCTGGTGCTCATGCCCACGATTGCGGTTTTGCCGGAGGAGAAGGCGGACAGGGCTTTGATCCGGGCGTCGAAGCCCGCCATCAGCTCCTCCACGCGGCTTTCCAGGCCGAATATGGAAGCGATGATGGAAGCGTTTTTGCGGACGCTCTCCACCACGCCGGTCTCCGGGTCCGTGGCTAGGTAGACCACCGGCGCGATTTCGCTGAGGGCATCGTAGGAGGAGGCCAGGCGTCCGCCGATGAAAATGACGTCCGGCTCGGAAGCCATCACAGCTTCCAGGTCCGCCTCCTTGATGGTGCCAAGGTTGGCGGTGGAGCCGCCGGTGTACTGCTGTAAATAGTCCAGGTTGGTGTCCGCCGTGCCGACCACCCGGTCCCCCAGGCCAAGGGCGTCCAGAATGTCCAGAGAAGCCATGTCGAGGACGGCGAGGCGCTTGGGGCTAAAGGGAACTTCCAGGGAGATGGGGGATTTGGATGCGTTTAGGGATTGGATGGTGAGGGAGGCGGGGGAGGCGGATGTTCCGGCCTCAGTACCGGCTCCGGCGCCCGCTCCGGCTTCCGCGAAGCCGCCAGTCCCAGCGTCCGCGCCGGTTTCCGCCAAAACCCCGGCCCCGGCAGTAGTTCCATTTTCACTCGCGTTTTTTCCACCAACTCCACCAACTCCGCCAGCGCAGGCCGCCAGCCCCGCCGCCGTCATAAGTACAGCTGCAGCAAATACCATTTTTCTCATTCTATCTCTCCTTATCGATTGTTTTAATTCCGGGAAACCATCAATAATATACAGACAACGGCTTCCCCGCGATTTCCAGAATCTCAAAATCCACCTTATACAGCTCCGACAGTGTTTCCTTATTAATCACTTCCCGCACCGTGCCGAATTTGGCGATTCTGCCCTCGGCGAAGGCGCAGATATAATCCGAATAAAACGCCGCGTAGTTGATTTCGTGGAGCACCAGAATCACCGTCTTACCAAGCTCGTCGCAGAGGCGGCGCACGGTTTTCATCATGTTGGTGGCGTGGTAAATATCCAGGTTGTTGGTGGGCTCGTCAAGGAGCACGTACTCCGTGTCCTGGGCGATCACCATGGCGATGTAGGCCCGCTGGCGCTGGCCGCCGGAGAGCTCGTCGATAAAACGGTCCTGGAAACCGCCCAGCTCCATGTAGTCCACGGCCTTGTCGATCATGGCCTGGTCCTCTTTCGTCAGGCGGCCGCCGGAGTAGGGGAAACGGCCGAAGGCCACCAGCTCCCGGACGGTGAGTTTCATCTGGATGTTGTTGCTCTGGGTCAGAATCGCCAGCCGCTTGGCCAGCTCCCGGTTGTTCCACTTGCCGATGTCCCTGCCGTCGAAGTCCACCATGCCGCTGTCCCGGGCGATCAGCCGGGAAATGATGCCCATGACTGTGGATTTTCCCGCCCCGTTGGGGCCGATCATGGAGATCACCTTGCCCTTGGGGATGTGGAAGGTGACGTCGTCCACCACGGTTTTCCCGTCGTACTGTTTCGAAAGATTTTTAATGATCATAGGTCAGGTCCTCCTGTTGGTCAAAAGCAGGTAGAGGAAATAAAAACCTCCGCCCACGGTGATGAAAACGCTGATGGGAACGGCGTAGCGAAAGACCCGTTCCACCAGAAGCTGCCCGCCCACCAGCACGATCATGCCGAATAGGGCGGAGCCCAGGATCAGCTGGCCGTGGCGGTAGGTCTTTAAAAGCTGGCGGGAGAGATTGGCGATGATCAGCCCCAGAAAGGAGATGGGGCCCACCATGGCGGTGGCCACGGCGATGTAGAGTGTCACGCCCAGCAGCAGGCGCCGGACGCATTTGTCATAGTTCACGCCCAGGTTGACGGCCTGATTTTTGCCCAGGGTGAGCACGTCCAGCAGCCGCAGCTCCCGCCGCAGGGCGAAGGCCACAATGCCCAGCACCGCCAGGGAGAGGAAAATGATCTCGGAGTTGATGCTGTTGAAGCTGGCCACCAGGGTCGCCAGCAGCGCGTCGTATTCATTGGGGTCCATGACCCGGGTCAGGGTGGTCTGGACGCTGGAAAACAGCGAGGTCAGCACCGTCCCGATCAGCAGCACGTAGAGCACGTTGTGCCGGGTTTTCTGAAAGAGATAGCTGTAAATCACTGTGGCGGCCAGCCCCATAAGCGCCAGGTCCACCGCAAATGAGAGGTTGGCGTTTACCGCCAGCAGGCTTCCCGACCCGGCAAAAAATACCACCGCCGTGTGGATCAGGGTGTAGAGCGAGTTCATACCCAGCAGGCAGGGGGTGACGATGGTGTTGTTGATAATGGACTGGAACACAATGGAAGCTCCGCCGATGGCAAAGGCCGTGATCAGCATGACAAGGAGCTTGGGGGTACGGATTTTCATGGCGTAGTGGAACAGCCTGGCGTTGGAAAAATTCACCTCGAACAGCAGGTAGGCCGCCGCCGCGGCCAGCACCAGGACGGTCAGGACGGCCAGCTTTTGGCGGCGGGCCGTGTCTGCGGCGGTTCTCATGATTCGCCACCTCCTTCCAGCTTCATGGAAACGCCGCAGCCGGATAAGCCGGAGCGGGGAATGGGAACGGCGCGCCGTCCATTTTTCAGGCGGTAGAGCAACAGGGCGATGAACAGAACGCTGCCCAGCACGCCCACCACCAGCTCGATGGGCAGCTCGTAGGGGGCGATCACCGTCCGCCCCACGATGTCGCAGACCAGCACGAACAATGCGCCGAACAGCGCGGTGTCGGCCAGGGTGCCCCGTATGCGGTCGCCCTTAAACATGGCTACCACGTTGGGTACGATCAGGCCCACGTAGGAGATGGAGCCAACTACGACCACGATGGACGCGGTGATCATGGCGGCGATGCTCAGGCCCATGAACAGCACCAGGTTGTGGGGGATTCCCAGATTCCGGGAAAAGTCCTTGCCAAGGCCTACGATATTGAAGTGGTTGGCGAACACGAAAGCCAGGATCACCAGGGGCACGGTCAAGTAGACGATCTCGTAGCGACCCCGCAGAACCAGGGAAAAGTGGCCCACCAGCCAGGAGGACAGGGCCTGGGTCATTTCATATTTGTAGGCCAGGTAATTGGTCAGGCCGCCGATGACATTTCCAAACATGATGCCCACCAGCGGGACCATGATCACGTCCTTGAACTGGATGCGCTGGATGAACCAGACAAAGATCCAGGTGCCCAGCACGGCGGCCCCGAAGGCGAAGAGGGCCCGGCCCCACAGGGTGGAGTTCGGCAGGAATAGCAGAGCAAACAGGATGCCAAGCTGGGCCGATGAGATGGTGGCTCCGGTGGTGGGCGAGACGAATTTGTTCATGCAGAGCTGCTGCATGATCAGTCCCGCCACGCTCATGCCCACGCCGGTGCAGAGGATGGCCAGGAGCCGGGGCAGCCGGGAAATGAGAAACACTTCCAGAAGTTCCGGGTCGCCGGTGAGCAGGGCGGCGGGGCGGATATCGATCACCCCCACGAAGAGCGAGAGGACCGAGAGGATGAGCAGGGTTGTGAAAAGAAGCAGGGTGAGGGTAGATGGTTTGATGGTGAACACTCCTTTGCATGTGAGGTTGTTTTTCTAGCGAGTTAGTATGAACTAACTATGTACCAGGGTAGGATAGCATAAGGGGGTGGAAAATGCAAGTGGAATTTGAGGGATTTCCAGAAATTGGATTAAAATGACAGGGAGAACGGTTTGGCACGGTTGGGAAAGGCACAGCGTGGGAAGATGAATTGTGTAGGCAGATGCAGGCGAAAATGATGATGAAACGGATCAACGCGTTACCTAAAGATACAGAACGGGAACATTGCTACGATTAGAGGGCGTGTAAACGCCCTCTTCATGCGAAGTCTCTTTCCATTAAGCGGAAATGCTGCCTAGATAATCCCCTCATTCTTCTCCTCCAGCACTCGCACCGCATGGTACAAAAATTCATTCAACGGCGTAGGCACGCCGGTCTCCTTCCCAAGGCGGATCACGGTTCCGGCGAACATTTCCACCTCGGTTTTCCGCCCGTGCTCGATATCCTGAAGGGTGGAGGGTTTATTGGCATAGGGAACCTTTTTGAGCTGCTCCAGCTGCCTGACCGCGTAGTCGTCATCGATGTCGATGCCTTTTTTGCGGGCGATATCAATGACCTCTTTGGCCACCATGAGGCGGAGGGCGTTGGCGTGTTCGCTGGCATTCCACGCGCCGAAGGGGATGTGGAGCACTGCGCCAACCTGATTTTCGCTGACATTGCATACGAATTTCATCCAGAGGGCTTTCTCCATATCAGGCTGAATCACAGGCCGGATTCCGGCGCTCTCCAGCAGGTGTTTTACTGCTAAAACCCGCTCGGACGGTTCCTGATTGTATTTTTCTCCAAATTCGATAGAGGCCCTGGAAGAATTGTAGGACACCTGGTTCCCGTCCATGACCACGCTCACCCTGGCCAGGGAGTAAAGCACCCGGTCCCAGCCGTAGACCGCGGCCACCCGCTCCTCGCTCTCCACGCCGTTTAAGGGCGACATGATGATGGTGTCCGGGCCGATCTGACGCCGCATATCCTCCAGCGCCTGGGACAGGCCGGTAATCTTGGTGATCACGATCGCCAGATCCGCGTACCCGGTTTCCTCCTCCGGCGCGACCACCCAGAAATGGAAGGGAACCCCGTTGACCACGATGCCGTCCCGCTCCAGGCGCTCCTTTCGCGCCCCGCCCGCCACGATCCGCAGATTCTCCCCCAATACCCCATGGAGATTGCTTGCAAGAAAACTTCCAATGGCCCCGAGGCCGATCAGCGCTACGGTTTTAATCTCTCTCATATTGATACCTCGCTTTTCCAGTTTGCTTTTAGTTCAGTATAATCACTGGGAAATCCTATGTCAATGCCGCAAACGCCTCTTCAAATTCCAAAAAAACAGGACGCCGGACCATTTTTAGTGTACAATAGATAGAAACAGCGCCTGCTAAGGCGCGGGACCGAGGGAAACGGAGAGGATTCGGGAGGGATTCATGAATACAAAGGATTTGAAATGTTTTCAGACCGTGTACGAGGAAGGCAGCATCCACCAGGCCGCCCGCAAGCTCTACATTACGCCCCAGGGGCTGAGCAAGAACATCCGGCTCCTGGAAAATGAACTTGGCGTCCAGCTCTTCGAGCGCACGAAAAAAGGCCTGAAACCCACGGAGGGCGCGGATTTCCTGTACCAGAAGGCGGAGCGGATCGTGAGCCAGCTGGAGGAGATCGAGTACGGGCTGCGGCAGCTGGAGCGCAAGGAGATCGTGCTGCGTCTCGGCTGCGCCTGCGGCGTGTTCAACGTGATCCCCTTCCAGCTGATCCTGGATTTCATGGAGCGCCATCCTATGATCCGGGTGGAGTGGTGCGAGTATTCCAACCGGGAGGTGAAGGAGATGTTAAACGCCTCCAGGATCGAGTACGGCTTCACGGTGGGCATGTGCGAGGAGGGGGCGGTGGTCCAGCGCAGGCTGGCAAAGCGGGAGATTCTGCTTTTGGTCTGGGAGGGGCATCCCCTGTACGGCTGCGACCGTGTGACCATCGATCTGCTGCGGGACGAGAACCTGATCCTGATGAACGAGAACTTCCATATGTTCCACGATTTCCGCAAAGCCTGCCAGGTCCGTGGATTTCTGCCGAAAATCGCCGCAAAGACGGCGGACGGCCCTTTCCTCTACAAGCTGTGCGCCCAGCGGATCGGCCTGGCGGTGATCCCGGATTTTATGGTGGACGACTTCAAAATGGAGGGTCTGCGGGCCGTTCCATTCGAGGAGGGGCTGACCTGGGAGGTCTACGGCGTGTTCCGGGAGGACAACCGGAACTTCGAGACCATCGCCGCCTTCGACGGATATCTGAAACAGAATATGTGATGGTGGAAACAAAGAGTTCACAGCTGTCAATCAAGGGTTGATAGCGCGTGGGCTCTTTTTGAAATATAATATTGTTAAATAATAATCAATCTACGGGCGCGAACGGACGGTGGGTTTTTGGGGCGAGCCTAGGGGGGAGAACCCAGGTGGAGAACTCCGGGGGGAGGACCCTGGTGGCGAGCCTCAGCGGCGAACCCTAGTGGCGAGTCCCAGCGGAGAATCCCGGTGGAGAGCCCCAGCGGAGAACCCCACCGGCACCCCCCACCGACCGCCTTCCGCCGGAGCGGAATAGAACATTTCCCTCCGTCTCTGAAGGCCCGAAAAAGAGGAGGAATTTTATGAGGTACAAAAACTTATTCACCCCGGTAAAGATCGGTTCCCTCACCATCAAAAACCGCTTTGCCATGGCGCCCATGGGGCCGTTGGGCCTATCCGATTCCCAGGGAGGCTTCAACCAGCGCGGAATCGACTATTACACCGAGCGCGCCAAGGGCGGCACCGGCCTGATCATCACCGGCGTCACCTTTTCCGACGGCAAGGTGGAGCCCCAGAGCATGCCAAACTGTCCCAACTCCACCTTCAACCCCGTGCATTTCATCCGCACCAGCAAGGAGATGACCGAGCGGGTTCACGCCTACGGCAGCAAAATGTTCCTGATGATGTCCGCCGGTTTCGGCCGTGTGACCATCCCCACCAACCTGGGCGAATTCCCGCCCGTGGCTCCCTCGGCCATCCCCCACCGGTGGCTGGACAAGACCTGCCGTCCCCTGACAAAGGAGGAGATTCACAGCATCGTGAAATCCTTCGGCGACGGCGCGTACAACGCCAAGCGGGGCGGGTTCGACGGCGTAGCTATCCACGCGGTCCACGAAGGTTATCTCTTGGATCAGTTCGCCATTTCCATGTTCAACCAGCGGGACGACGAGTACGGCGGCTCCCTGGAGAACCGCCTGCGCTTTGCAAGGGAAGTGGTGGAGGAGATCAAGGCCCGCTGCGGTCAGGATTTCCCGGTGATCCTGCGCTTCAGCGTGAAGAGCATGATCAAGGACTGGCGGGAAGGCGCGCTGCCGGGCGAGGAATTTGAGGAAAAGGGCCGTGACGTGGAGGAGGGCCTGGAAGCCGCGAAGCTTCTGGTTCAGTACGGCTACGACGCCCTGGACACCGATGTGGGCACCTACGACGCCTGGTGGTGGAACCATCCGCCGATGTACCAGGAAAAAGGCCTCTACCGCCCCTACTGCAAAATGGTCAAAGAGGCCGTGGACGTGCCGGTTCTCTGCGCAGGCCGCATGGACGACCCGGAAATGGCCTCGGCGTCTATCGAGAACGGCGACTGCGACATGATCAGTCTGGGCCGTCCGTTGCTGGCGGACCCGGATTATGTAAACAAGCTGCGGGCCGGGAGGGTCTGTGAGATCCGCCCCTGCATCTCCTGCCAGGAGGGCTGTATGGGCCGCATCCAGGAGTATTCCATGATCAACTGCGCCGTGAACCCCCAGGCAGCCAGGGAGCGGGTCACCGCCTACGAGCCGGTGGTGCGGGCCAAGAAGGTCATGGTCATCGGCGGCGGCGTCGCGGGCTGCGAGGCGGCCAGAGTGCTGGCGGTCCGGGGTCACAGGCCGGAGCTGTTTGAGAAGGCAGGCCACCTGGGCGGCAACCTGATTCCGGGCGGCGCGCCGGAGTTCAAGGAGGACGACCTGGCATTGGCGAAATGGTACGAAAAGCAGATGGAACTTCTGAACGTTCCGGTCCGCCTGAACACGGAGGTAACGAAAGAGGATGTGCTGGCGGGAGGATACGACGCGGTGGTGGTGGCCACCGGCTCTGCGCCAAAGGTATTTTCCCTGGGAGACGACGAGAAGGTGTACACAGCGGCCCAGGTGCTGACCGGCGAGAAGGACTGCGGCGATGAGACCGTGGTTATCGGCGGCGGCCTGGTGGGCTGCGAGACGGCCCTGTGGCTGGCGCAGCACGGGAAAAAGGTGACCATCGTGGAGGCCCTCGACAAGCTGCTGGCCGTGAACGGCCCCCTGTGCCACGCCAACAAGGACATGCTGGAGCGCCTGGTGCCCTACCACGGCGTTAAGACCGTGACCTCGGCCAGGGTGACGGGCTACGCGGACGGCGTGCTCACCGCGGTGTGCGGGGATGAGGAAAAACGGATTCCCTGCGACAGCGTGACCCTGGCCGTGGGCTACCGGGAGGAGGACTCCCTGTACCGTGAGCTGGAGTTCGAGGTGCCGGAGATTTACCTGTTGGGGGATGCGAAGAAGGTGTCCAATATCATGTATGCGATCTGGGATGCCTTTGAGGTGGCGAACCATATTTAAGAAATAGCGGAAACGGGCGGACAGGAAATGGGAACTGTCCGCCCGTTTTCGGTTCGATTAGCGAAAAGGTTCCGGTACCAAAAGACCGGCGGCGCCCTGGACGTCCAATTCTTCAAGACGGACAGCGGCAAAGCGGAATTCACAGAGCAGCATCTGTTCCAAAGCCGCCGCCAGGCGCTTTTTGTCACCTTGTCTCAGGCCTTCCAGGAGAGAATTGATATAGGGAAGGTAAAATGCGTTGATCTGCTCCCGGGAACCGTGCAGGCTGCGCAGCGGGTATCCCCAGATCAGGATCCGAAGCAGCTGGCGGTAGATTTCCCTCACCGCCCGGATTGGTGAAAAATGGGGAATGACTTCAAGCGAGTCAAACACCACCGACTCATACCTCCCGTTTTCTTTCAGCGCCAGCAGACGATTCCGCCACCACTGGATGGCCATGGCATCCATGGCGTCCAGGGTGATTTCCAGGCATGCGCCGCAGGTCAGCGCCAGGATTTGCAGGCTCTGGGCAAAGTCCAGCAACCGTTTTTGGATGACCGGCTGGGATAAATCACAATTTTGGCTGCTGTCCGCTGGACTCAGCGCCTGTGTGCCGACTCCGTTGATGGAGCGGGTGGCGCCAAGATGGCCCAGCAGCGTCAGGGTGCGCCGTACCGTGGTGACGGAGACCTGCTTTTCTTCCCCTATTTTGGATGGGGAGGGGAGAAAATGTTCCGGTTGGTAACGGCCCAGGTAGATATCATTCAGCAAGTCCAGCGCCAGGGAATAGCAGCGCTGGGAGGATTTCTCATAGGCGTCCCAGTGGAAGGAAATGGGGTTTCCCACCGGTTCACAGGTGATATGGTCCGCGTAAAACCGGCGGATGGCCTGGCTGAGCTGCTCCTGATAGGACGCCACCGTCTGCCACAGCCCGTTCCAGTCCTTCCGGCGGCAGAGACCGATCATCTCCAACAGAGGACCGTCGCCTTTCTCAAAGGCGGCCATATTCTCCGGCAGACTCAAAAAAGGGGCCTGATAGAACAGGAACGCCTGCCAGACAAGCCTCAGCAGCAGGTCGTTGTTTAACGCCCCGTAAATCAGACGGACGTGCCGGACCATAACATACGGGGGAAGGGTTTCCGGTTGGAGGCAGAGGCGCTCCAACTCGTCAAGCCGCTCTGGCCCGGCATGCTTCAGGGCGAACCACTGGGCGTGGCGGAACAGCGGGTCAAGAGACTGGCAAAGATCGGTCACCGCATCCTTTCGCAGGGCGAAAAACGTCTGAATGTGCTCCTCTAACTCCGACTCCTGAAACCGCACGGCCACGGCTGCTCCGGCCTTTTTGGTCAGGGTGATGTAGCCGTCCCGTTTCAGCTGAAGATAGGCGGATCGGACCGTATCAAGGGAAACGGAAAGCCACCTGGCGGTCTCCTCCATTTTCGGCAGCGGGTCTCCGAACCGGTAAGTGCCAAACTCGATCTGCGCTGCCAGCAAACTGTACACAATCTGATGCAATTCTGATCTGTTTTTCAACCGTCGTCCCTCCCTGCTTCATTACTGCGGCACAAGCGCCTGCGCCTTCTTCTGCAACATTATCATAACATGTTTAGGAGGCGGTTGCCAGCTGTTTGACCGGATCCAATTTTAGAAAATAATGGAAAAACATGTGGATGGGGGATCAATCGTAGGAATTTTTTACCAGCCGGATCAACTCGTCCAGCGCGCCGGACGGCACGGTCTGGCTTTTTGTGATGGCGGTAAAATGCCACTGGATTCCACGGTCGTCGTCAAAGGACAGGTAACGCAGGCCCTGACCGTCCTGAGGCAGGGGCATGGACGGGGCGATGGTGATGCCGATTCCGCGCCGCACTGCAGAGTAAATGTACTGCAGCGATGCGATCTCCAGCACGGTATTCGGGGTGAGGTGGTAGTGGTCGAAGAGCATCCGCACATACTGGCCCGTATTCATGCGGATGTCCGACATGATAAATGGGAATCCGGCCCAGTCAGACATGGACACATAGGGGTAGGAGTACCCCTCCCTGGGCCGGGCCTTTTCAAGCAAGGGATGGCCATCCGGCACCACCAGCACCATCTCCTCCCTGGCGATATCCGTGTACCGGAGATAGGGCCGCTCCGTCGAGTTGCTGGCGAACACGATGTCCAGCTCGTCGTTCTCCATCTGCTCCAGAAGCTGGGCTTTGGGGCCAAGGCACAGCGTAAAGCAGGCATTTGGATAGCGCCGGGTCATTTCCCCCAGAATCCGGTCGATAAAAAACTCGCCCCGGCCCGCGGAGGTGCCGATGCGCACGGAGCCGCGGCTTTTGTCCCGCAGGGATTTCACATTTTTGTTCATCTGGTCGTTGAGCTCAATGATCCGCCGGGCCTTTTCCACGCAGGCCTGTCCGGCGGGGGTCGGGATCATTTTCTTGCCAACCCGGTAGAACAGGGGCGTGTCAAATTCCGCCTCGATCTTTTTTAGGAATTTTGTCAGGGTGGGCTGGGAGAGGTAGAGACGGGCGGCGGCCTTGGAAATACTCTCCTGGGCCGCGATCTCCGCGATGTACTCGAAATCCTTGATATTCACGGCAGGTTCTCCTTTTTATGATTACTTTTAGCTATTATATCATGGTAATAATGAATTTGAATTATAGATAGGTCTATTTTATAATAAACGTGAGGAAAAGGAAAGGAGATTGCAATGGATTTAGAAAAATATAAAAAAAGCTATCAGGAAATCGAGGCGTTCCAGCAGACCAAAAACCTGGACTATTACGCGCACCCGGCAAGGTATTATGTGAAACCCTTTAAAATTGTGGGAAATGTCTACTATATCGGGGACTCCAAGGTCTGCTCCCACCTGATCGACACGGGGGACGGGCTGATCATGTTCGACAGCGGCTTCCAGCACTCCGTCCATCTGCTGGTGCAGGCGGTCTGGGAGGCAGGCTTCAACCCGGCGGACATTAAGTATCTGATCCATTCCCACGAGCACTTTGACCACATCGGGGCGGCGGACGAGTTCCGGGACCTCTACGGCTGCAAGCTGGTTATCAGCCGGGCTGGGGCGGACGTCATGCGGGAGCGGCCGGAACTGGTCTACCTGAAGGCATGCCCGAACCCCTACGCCACGCTGTTTACGCCGGACCTGGAGCTGGAGGACGGACAGGTGCTGACGCTGGGAAATACCAGCATCCGCTGCGTGTTGACACCGGGGCATTCTCCGGGGGTCATGAGCTTTTTCTTCGACACCTACGAGGACGGGCGAACCTACCATGTGGGGTATTTCGGCGGAGCCGGGTTCAACACGCTGTACAGGGAAAAGCTGCTGGCGGACAAGCTTCCCCTCACCATGCGGGAAACGTTCCTGGAATCCCTGCAGAAGGTACGGGAATACCCGGTGGACGTGGTGCTGGGAAACCATCCGCGACAGAACGAGACGCTGGCCAAGCGGGAGCAGATGCTGCGGCAGCCGGGAACCAACCCGTTCGTGGACCCGGGAGAATGGAAACGGTTTGTGGACGAGCTGACGGGACAGTTCAAAGAATTTATGGAAGCGGGAAATTAGACAAGGGATAAAAGGGGGATATTTGCCATGACAATACAGGCGGTTTTGACGGCGGTAATATTATTGGTTGTAACATATATGTTTTTCAGCCCGCGTTTTCCCAACGCGGTGGTGGCCACGGTGGGAGCCATTGCGGTGGCGCTGACGGGCACGGTGGCGTATAAGTCCGTGTTTACTTATTACGCGTCCACCTCCATCGTGCTGATGGCGGGCATGATGATCATCGGCGGCGGCATGTTCCACACGGGATTTGCGGGCTGGATGGGCAATTCCATCGTAAAGCTCACCGGCAGAGGGGAGCGCAGTATTCAGATCGTGGCCATTCTGGCGGGCGGAATCATGTCCTCCGTGTGCAGCGGCTCCGCGTCCCTGATGATCCTGTACCCGATTTTGTGCTCCATATGCCTGGCATCGAACCTGTCCATCAACCGGGTTCTTCTGCCCATGTTCGCGGGAATCGGCTTCGGCACCTTCATGACGCTGGCCGGGTCCGGCATGTGTTCTACCACGTCTGCCATTCTCATCGAGAGCGGCTACGAGGGCTGGGAGTTCTTTTCGCCGACCACGGTGGGACTCCCCAGAGCGATTATCTATTTCGTGATTCTACTGTTTTTCATGGGCCGGGTGCTGCCGGACAAATTTGTGAAGCCGGATGAGGCGGAGGCCGCCAAGTCCGCGGGGCTGCCGGACAAGCTGAACGGGAAAATGATCACTTCCGGCGTGATTTTGGTACTCACGGTGATCGGTATGGTGGTGAATTCTCCGGTATGTCCCATGTACATCTGCGCTGCCATCGGAGCGGTGGCCGCGGTGCTGACGGGCTGCCTGAACCAGAAGCAGATGTTCGCCAGCATCAACTGGTCCACCGTGTTTATGATCGGCGGCATGACCGCGGTGGCAAAGGGCGTGGAGGCCAGCGGACTGGGCGCCGTGATTGCGGATTCCATCATGAATCTGGTGGGAGCGGATTCCTCCCCGCTGTTGATCGTGTTCGTGATCTTCCTGGTGACCGGCGTGATCACTCAGTTTATGTCCAACAACGCGGCGGTGGCCCTGATGGCGCCCATCGGAATCGCCATCGCGGAGGCCATGGGAATCGCGCCCCACGCGTTTGTCATGGCAGCGCTGTTCGGCAGCGGTATCTGCTGCCTCACCCCCATGGCCACGCCGATTATGGCCTTTGTAATGGAAGGCGGACATTATACGCCTAGGGATATTTTCCGCTGGGGACTGTTGGAGGGGCTGGCCAGTTTGGTGGCGGCGATGGTGTTTATCCCGATATTCTGGCTGTGATTGGGGATAAGTAGAAAAAATGACGGCGGAGCGGTGGATTCCTGAGGAGGGAGGCCGCTCCGTTTTTTGGTTTTGGCGCAGGACCGCCACCTCGCCCTGAAACCTGTTGCATTTCCGGCCTCTCTGTGATATTCTCAGATTACAACGCGCGGGAAGGTCGTTTCCCGCAGACATTCGGGATAATCTGGCAGGTCTGCCATATTTACCCTTGACTAGGTTGAAAATTTCATAAGAGAAGGAGCGGATAATGTGGCGGAAGAAGATTACAGCGTGAACAAGCTCATGCGCAACTCCGTGCGGTTTGCCGACCTGTACAACGGCACTGTGTTCCGGGGGAAGCAGGTGCTAAAGCCCGAGGACCTGTCGGACGTGCCGGATGAGAACGGAATCGCGATCGTGGGGCTTGACGGAAAGCGGCGGCTGATCAGGCGCAGCCGGGATGTTATTAAGAAAGCTTCCTTCGGGGCGTACTTTGTGTTGCTGGCGGAGGAAAATCAGGACAAGGTGCACTATGCCATGCCGGTGAGAAGCATGCTTTACGACGCCCTGGAATATACCGAGCAGGTGGAGGCCTTAAAGCGGAGGCATCGGGAGTGCGGGGACAGATTGGAGGGGGATGCATTTCTCTCGGGTATTACCAGGGACGACCGGATTATGCCGGTGGTCACCCTGACCGTATATTACGGCGCAAAGCCCTGGGACGGCCCCCGGTCCCTGTACGATATGTTGGAAATGGACCGGGATTCCAAGGAGTGGGAGGCGTTAAAGGAGGTGCTGCCGGACTACCGGCTGAACTTGGTGGAACTGAATAATATGCGGCATTTGGAGCGGTTCAGGAGCAGTTTACAACCTATTTTCACTGTGTTACAATACAATCGAAGGGATAAGCGTAAATTCTATGAATATCTGGAGAATCATCGGGACGAGCTGAGGCAGTTGGATGACGATTCGGTGCGCGCCATGCTGGCGTTTTTGGGGGAGCAGAAGCGTTTACTTAGAATGCTGGAGCTGCCCGGAGGTGAGGGAAAGGAGCGGATGGACGTGTATAATGCGATTGATGAGTTGATTGCGGATGGGAGAGAAGAAGGGAAGGCTGAAGGGAAAGCAGAAGGGAAAGCCATAGGGCTGGAGCTGGGCCAGAAGCGTGTGAATGAGCTGATCCTGCTTCTTGCCCGCGCCGGCCGGACGCAGGATCTGATCCGGGCCGCCGGGGACCGGGAGTATCAGGAGAAGCTGTTTGAGGAGTTTGGTATTTAGTCGTAGAGATTATCTGCCGGGAACCGGCGGGACATGTGGGCGGTGGACAGACCGCCCACTTATATGCCTGTAAACTCTCAAACGATTTGAGAGTTTGGAAAGGGGAGCAACCATGTATCAGAAATACAGCATCGGCACCATGGCCAGGCTTCTGGGGATCTCGGCGGAGGCCATCCGGTACTATGAGAGCCGGAATATCATTCAGCCGGTTCGGGACCCGGAGACCGGCTACCGCTATTACAATACCTGGGATTTCCACATGCTGCTGCGGGCGCGCCATTACCAGAATTACGGCTTCTCGCTGGAGGAGGTGGCGGACCTGTTCCGCAGCCGGGAGCTGCCCGGGATTCAGGAGCAGATGGGCATGCAGGAGGCCGGAATCCAGCGGGAGATCGTCCGACAGATCAATCTGCTGAAGCGAATCCGCCAGAGCCAGGCCATGCTGGAGGACGCCGTAAACAGCGTGGGACAATACCGCATCGAGGAGCGGCCCGGTATTTACCGCATGAATACCCAGAAAAACTACACGCTCTGCCGCTCCAAAGAGGAACTGAAGCTGATCGAGGAGTGGGCGGGAAAGACGCCCTTTGTCTACTCCTGCGCGGTGTTCTACGAGGAGGAGATCCGGAAGGGGGAGACCGGATTTGACTTCGGCATGGGCCTCAACGAGGAGTACGCCCAGTTTCTGGAGGTGGAGGAAACGGACCAGGTCCAGTATTATCCGCCCTGCCTTTGCGTGCACACCTGCCTCCCCTCCCGATCCGGCCAGTATCTGTCCCTGAACAGTTTAAAGGATAGCCTGGATTATCTGAAAAGCAACGGTCTGGAGCTGCAGGGGGATATCGTTACCCAGGTGGTGTGTATGACCAAACCCGAGGACGAGTATTTCAACTGGCATATCGTCTGGCTGCCCATCAAACGGCCCTGGAGCGAATAACACTCCCCTTTCCGCCCCGGCCGCCCGCTGCCGCTCATCTGAGCGGGATTGTTAATCATTCATACGAAGATTCTTTTGTGCAGGATAGTAAAAAATATCCTGCATTTTTTGTCTGTTTTTTTCTCTTGACTCTAAAACCCCTTGAATCCTTATAGTAATAGCAGAGAGAACGGCCGTTTCCTGGCGGATGGAAGATTCCGTGGCAGAGGGAAACGCAATTTTTTCACCCGGATTTGTTATTTTTTTGACAAAAAATGGAATGAGAGAAGTCCAATCGATTAAATCCAGTTGGAGGGAATGAAAATGAAAGAGACGATGATGAGGGCGCTGGTGAAATCGGCCCCCGGGCCGGAGGGATTGACGCTGGAACAGGTCTCAGTGCCAAAACCGGCGGGGGACCAACTGCTGGTCCGGGTGAGGGCCTGCGCGATCTGCGGCACGGATGTGCACATCCGCCGGGACGAGTATCTTCATTATCCGCCGGTGACCCTGGGGCATGAGTTTTTTGGGGACGTGGTGGAGGTGGGAGCGCAGGCGGCCGGATTTGCGGTGGGAGATCAGGTGACGGCCATGACGGCCACTTCCACCTGTGGGCAATGTCCGGCCTGCAAGAGCGGATATCTCATGCGCTGCGAACAGCGGCGCTCCGTTGGATCGGGATTTAATGGGGCCATGGCGGATTACATTGTGATCCCGGCCTCCATCTGTTACCGGATCCCGGATAATCACCGGGATCAGAACTATATGGCGGTCTGTGAGCCCATGTCCTGCGCCGCCCACCTGGTGTTCGACCAGTGCGAGATCCGCGGCGGCGACGTGGTGGTGGTGATGGGACCCGGCGCCCTGGGCCAGGCCGCGGCCCAGATGGCCAAGGCCGCTGGAGCGTTTGTGATCGTAAGCGGCGTTCCAAAGGATCAGGAGCGGCTTGATTTGGCGATGGAGAACGGGGCGGATGCCTGCTGCGCGGACCCGGCAGTTTTGAAGAAGCTGGTTTTAAAGTATAACCCTTACGGGGCAGACGTGGTATTGGAGTGTTCAGGCGCTGTGCCCGCCCTCAAATCCGCCATTGAAATCTGCCGCAGAGGCGGGCAGATCGGGCAGCTGGGGCTGTTCGGCCGCCCCATTGAGTTCCCGATGGATCAGCTGGTGATGAAGGAGATTCGGTTGAATGTGAGTATGGGCAGTTCCCACCAATCCTGGCAGCGCCTGATGACGCTGTTCGCCCAGAACGCGGTCCATGCGGATAAGCTGGTGTCTGCCGTGTTCCCACTGGAGCGTTGGGAGGAGGCCTTTGCCATGGCGGAGTCCGGGAGCGGCTACCGGATCGTGCTGGTGCCCTGACTTAGAAACGGCCTTTACCACGGTTGCGGACCGCGCCGTTTTGCGTGCCGGGGCGCACACTGCAGCCCGCGCCCGGAGGTCCCGGACATTAACCATTCAAGACAAGATGAAAAACCATACATAAGGAGTGAATCACTATGAATGAAGCAACAAATCATGAAGTTACAAATCCCCAATCGAAAAAAGTCGTCCTGATCACCGGAGGAGCCATGGGCCAGGGGAGGGCCCACGCGGTGAAGTTTGCGGAGAACGGTTTCAACGTGGTGCTGGCGGATATGCTGGACCCTGCGGATGCGCGTTACCAGGAAACCATAACCCATCTGGAACAGCTGGGGGCCGAGGTGCTGGCGGTCAAAGCCAATATCTGCAGCACCCCGGACATGGAGAACCTGTTCGCCTCGGCCTGGGAGCGGTTCGGCCGCCTGGACGTGGTGATCGCCAACGCCGGTGTGATCAATTTCGGCTACACCTGGGAGCTGACCGACGAGCAGGTGGAAAAGGTGATCAACATCGACTTAATCGGCACCTGGCGCACGGATAAATACGCGGCCCAGTATATGATCCGGCAGGGCTTCGGCCGCATCATCAACATTTCCTCCACCAGCGGCCTCTACGGAACGCCCAAACTTGCCACCTACTGCATGGCAAAGTGGGGCGTTCTGGGCCTGACCAAAACGCTGGCCAAGGAAGCGGGCGGCAAGGGCATCATTGTCAACGCCCTGTGCCCCACCAAGGTCAAGACGCCCATGTGCGAGACTCAGTCCTATGTTGAGTTTATCAACGAGTCCACAGGCAATCATTTCAAGGATTACCGGGAAATGTACGAGGGTGTGCCCTTCCTGGACGTGGAGGATATCTCCGACATGGTTTACTGGATGGGAACCAGCCGGGCGGCGGGAAAATTCAACGGAAGAGCCGTGGCCCTGGACCTGGGCACGCTGCAGGCATAAGGCGGGGAAACGAATATGGGAAACTTTGGGATTCAAAATGTCCCCAAATCGAAAAAGATCGGTTTGATGGAATATTTCAGCTACGGCATCGGGGATTTCTCCTTCTGCTTTATCTACGGGGCCATCGGGTCCTACATCGTGTTCTTTTACACGGACGTGGCCTGCATCAGCGCGGCAACGGTGGGGACCATTCTGCTGCTGAGCAAGATTTTTGACGGTATCTCGGACATGCTCATGGGATATGTGATCGAGAACGTGCACTCCCCTCTGGGAAAGGCCAGGCCCTGGCTTCTGTGGATGGCGATCCCCTACTGCGTGGGTAGCATGCTGCTTTTCACAGTGCCGGATCTGGGGGAGACGGGGCGGGTGATTTACGCTTTTATCTCCTACAACCTGATGGCCACCACCATTTTCACCTCCATGAACGTGCCTTACGGCGTGCTCAGCAGCGTGATGACCAACAGCCAGAACGAGCGTTCCATCCTCTCCATCTGCCGGGCCAGCTTCGGCGCTCTGGGGGTGTTTCTGATCAGCTCCTACGCGCCGGATCTGGTGGAATTCTTCGGCGGCGGGGCGCAGGGATGGCAGAGGACCTTCCTGATGATCGGCCTGGTGTCCATCGGCCTGTTCTGGTTCACCTTCTACGGCTGCAAGGAGCGGGTGGGCAGCGGCGTGATGGAGCAGCGGACGGGAAAGAAGTCCTCCATCACCTTAAAGCAGGGCTTTCAGATCCTGTGTGCCAACAAATACTGGTTCATTATGCTGATGGTCAACATTTTCTATACCGCAATGACCAGTCTCTACGGGATGAACCTGTACTTTGCCAAATACGTGATCCAAAACGAGGGCAGAAACCGTTCCATGATGATGTGCTCCACCTTTGCGGCCATCATCGTGCCCCTGCTGATCATCCCCGTGGTGAAACGCATCGGCAAGCGGAACGTGGCGCTGTACGGCGGCGTGGGCATGGGGCTTTTGGGGCAGGTGATCCTGATGCTCACGGCGGAAACCTCCCTGACCGCCATGTACCTGGGTCTGATCCTGCGGGGAATGGGCGTGGCCTGCGTCTCCGCAACCAAGTTCGGAATGATCGCGGACAGCATCGAGTACGGGGAGTACCGGACCGGTACCAGAGCCGAGGGATTCGTCTACTCGGCGGCCTCCCTGGGCGTGCGGGTCGGCTCCGCCCTGGCTTCGGCCTTTATCGGCTGGGTGCTGGGCGCCTACGGGTACGACGGCTCCCTGGCCGTACAGAGCGAGTCGGCTATGCGGGGAATCCGTATCATGTTCTACTACGCGCCCATGGTGGTGTTCCTGGCGCTTCTGGGATTGCTGGCCTTTTACAAGCTGGACCGGGAGTATGACGGGATCATGAACATATTGAACGAGCGGCACCGCCGTCAGGAAATGGAGCGCGCTTAACAACGACAATCATAAATGAGGAGAAAAATGCTATGAAGATCACAAAGGCAACGCGCTGGAGAGTATTCGCGGGGGTGTGGCTGCAAAGCCTGTTTACCTCGGCAACCGCTTATTTCAGCCTGTTCTGTATCCCGTTAACCACAAAGTTCGGCTGGAGCGACTCGGATTTCGCCCTGGCCTACACCATTTACATGTTCACCTACTGCGCCGTGGGTTTTATCGGCGGGTCCCTTGCAGAGAAATTCAGCCCCAGAATGACCATATACATGGGCCTGTGCCTGTTTGCGGGGGGCTGGTTCCTCACCGGCTTCGCGGGCAGCATCCCGCAGCTCTACATCTTTTACGGGCTGATGGCCGGCGCGGGCGGCGGTATGATTTACCCGGCCTGCCTGCCCACGGCGTTAAAATGGTTCCCGGACCGCTCCGGGTCCATTTCCGGCCTGGTACAGGCCGGGGCCTCCTGCGGACCCTTCATCATGAGCCCCATCGCCCAGGCGCTGATCGAGCGCTATGGGGCGCAGATGACCTGCCGGATTCTGGGAATCGTGTTCCTGATCGGCGTGGGCGCGGTGGCCTGGATGATCGTGCCCTGTCCGGAAGGATGGATGCCCGAGGGCTGGAAGCCGTCCGCCGAGCAGGCGAAGGTGCTTAAAACCAGGGATTACAGCCTGGGACAGATGTGTAAGACCCCGGTGTTCTGGGTGCTGCTCCTGATGTTTATTTTCGCAAATGCGGCGGGCACCATGATGGTCAGCTTCACCAGCCCCATCGCCCAGCGCCAGGTAGGCCAGACCGCCATGACCGCGGCCCTGTGCGTTTCCATCATGACCCTGTCCAACATGTGCGGGCGGATCGGCTTCGGGTTTATCTACGACGTCCTGAAGGGCTGGAACAGCCTGATTCTGCTGATGATTATCAACGGCATTTCCATGCTGATGCTGACCCAGGCCTCCAGCCTGCCGTTCTTCATCCTCTGCGTGGTGCTGGTGGGATTCTCCTTCGGCGGCCTTCTGGTGGTGTTCGCGCCCATGGTGCGCATGATCTTCGGGTCAAAATATTATAACCGGAACTATGGCCTGATCTTTATCGGATACGGCATCGGCGCTTTCGTTGGGCCGAAGATCAGCGCCTACTTCTATGACACCACCGGGAAGTATACCATGGGCTTTATCGGCTCCGCGGCGCTGGCGGTGGCGGCCATTGCGTTGATTGTGATTGCGAAGAGGATGGCGGAGAAGATGGAAGCGGCTTGATAGACGAGCAGGCTGCGCCAGCGGTCCATTGCATCCAGACAATCGCCCGCAGGCTGCGCCAGCGGCCCATTGCATCCAATAAAAGCTGCGCTGCAAGCGTTTCGGAGATTCCGGGGCTTGCGGCGCAGCTTTTTTGATGAACAATTTTTTGACAATTACCCCCAGCCCTTCCCAGTTACATACCGCATAAGCTGCCTTCCATACTGCTGCGCAGTCTCCGGCTGCTCAAACAGCTCGCGGCGGTACTCCGTGAAGCTTACGGGGTCTTTGAATTCCCGTTTTAAGGCCGGTTCCCACAGCGGTTCAAACTGCGGGACAAACAGGCCGTTTTTGCGCGTGTAGCAGGTCTTGGCGGTGGCGCGCACCCGGGCGGATTTGTCCACGAACTCGCCCACGCTTTTGTGCACCGCGGTGTCCTCCAGGGGGAGGTAAAAATAATCCTTATAATTGGGGTAGAAAAATTTCAGTTCTCCCTCGTACAGTTCAATCCGAAATTTCAGGAGATTTTTTTCCAGGCTCATATTTACCAGGCCGTTCTCCGCCTCGAAGCCCACGGGCACCGAGCAGGGACTCTCAAAACAGAGGTCCAGCATGGGGGCCTCCCGGCCGAAGATGTCGCGCAGGCTGGCGCGGCTGTGACCGGCCAGGGAGAGCGGGCCCTCCAGCAGGTCCGGGTAATTCAGTATGGGCAGGATGCAGGGCATACCCTTTAAGTCGTCCTCATTGTGCAGGATCAGCAGATGAAACAGGCGGTCATCCCGGGAGCGCAGGTATTCCTTGTAAACCTCGATCAGTTCGCCGCCGGAGAACACGTCGGTGCGGTCCACGCCCAGGAAGCGCTCAATGGCCTTCTGCTTTAAACTGTCCAGGCCCAACAGCTTTTTGAGGGGGCGTATTTTCTTATAAATGTCCAGGCTGACCAGACCGTCAAAGCTGTAATTCAGCTTGTGGTGGGCGCAGCGCTTCAGAAGGTAGGGGATGTCAAAGCCGTCCCCGTTAAAATGCACCAGCACCCGGTAATGCTTCAGCATTTCAAAAAATTCCGTCAGCGCCTGGCGCTCCGCCTCCGGCCCGTCGGCGAAATACTGGGTCATGTTCCAGCGGCCGTCCCGGTGCCAGGTGCAGCCGATCAGGTACAGGCTGGAGGTGTCACCGGAAAATCCGGTGGTCTCAATATCAAAAAAGAGCAGTTCGTCCAAACTGCCGATCCGCGTCAAATCATATGTATCCTGAAATTCGATGGGGTGTTCAATTCGTATCATATCCGTTTATTCTCCTCTGTGCCCCTTCATTCTAATCGAATCCCGGACAAAAATCAAGTTCGTTCCGAATTCCCCCTCTGCCCGCAGCGAAACGGAAAACGGCCCGCTCGTCGAGGAGCGAAGCCGTTCAAAGCATTGTGCCAGTCAAATGCGCGTCAGCGCTTGGAGGTGCCGTATAAGTTGAGTTTCTCGATGATTTCCAACAGAAGCGCCACGTCTTTTTCGGACATCTCGTAGATTGCCTCGATTGCCCGCATCTGTTTCAGGGAGGGCTTTCGATCGTCAAAAAATTCCCGGGGTTTGATTCCCAGGTATTCGCACAGATAGGGGAATTCCGATAGGGACGGAAGCTTTCTGCCAGCTTCGATCGCATTCATGTAACTGGTGCTATGGCCTAAGTCCAGGCTCATTTTCCGGGCAGAAACGTTGCGAGCCTCCCTTAATTGGGAGAACCGTTCGCCAATGAAGTTATCAGTCATGACAATATCCTCCGTTTCTTATGATAGGCCATGTCAGACATAAAAATGAGTGCTAAAAGCACTTGTTTGTATTGAAATGAGTGCTATAAACGCTTATAATAACAATGAATGTCTGAACGGTATGAAATGAAATCAATTATTACGGGAAATGGAGAAAGCGGTATTTCCGGCGCCCGTTTTTATTGTCCCGGATTGGCAGGCAGGATATACATGTGGAAGGCCGGGGGGAGAAGGATCGTTCCAGGAAGAGGGGATCAGATGAACAGAAGAGACACCATACTGGTGGCGGACGACGTGGAGATCAACCGCGCTGTCCTGCGCAGTATTTTTGAGGAGGATTACAACGTGCTGGAGGCGGAAAACGGCGAACAGGCGCTGTTTCTGATGCGCCAGTACCGGGACAGCATCGCCATTGTGCTGCTGGACCTGATCATGCCGGTCCGGGACGGCTATGAAGTGATGGAGGAATGGCAGGCGGATCCCTCTCTGCGCGGGCTTCCCGTGGCGGTGATCACGGCGGACGACAGCGTGGAGTCCGAGATTCGGGTGTTTGATCTGGGGGCCTCGGACATTATCGGAAAGCCATTTGAGCCCCATCTGGTCAGGCGCAGAATCCAGAATATCGTGTCCTTAAGCCAGCGCCATTTGGATCAGGACGACTGCATCCGGGAACAGGCCCGCAAACTGAGGGAGTCCAACGCGGCGGTGATCGACGCCCTCTCCTCCATTATCGAGTACCGAAGTGCGGAGACTGGGCAGCACATCAAGCGAATTCAGCTGTTCACCAGGGTGCTGCTGGAGGACGTGGCCGCAAACTGCCCGGATCTGGGGCTGGACGAGTCGCACATCGCTATGATTGTCAGCGCCTCCTCCCTCCACGATATCGGCAAGATCGCCATACCGGACGCGATTCTCAACAAGCCGGGCCGCCTGACCGCGGAGGAGTTTGAGGTGATGAAAACCCACGCGGTGAAGGGCTGTGAGATTCTCTCGCGGCTGGACCGGATGGGGGACCGGGATTATCTCAAGTACGCCAGCGATATCTGCCTTTACCATCACGAGCGCTGGGACGGGAAGGGGTATCCCAGAGGGCTTAAGAAGGACCGGATTCCGATGTGCGCCCAGGTGGTGGGGATTGCGGACTGCTATGACGCGCTGACCACGGACCGGGTATACCGGGGGGCAATCCCGCCGGAGCACGCGTTTAACATGATTTTAAATGGGGAGTGCGGAGCGTTTTCGCCCCGCCTTCTGGAGAGCTTTAAAAATGTCCGGGATTCTTTCCGCGATCTGACGAGGCGCTATGCGGACCGGGAGCTGCCCCAGAGCGAGCTTGTGGAGGCGGAACCGTTGGAGGACCATAGGGAGGACGGCAGGGACGCGGGACAGCTCTTTCAGGCGAAATACCTGACGCTGCTTGGCGGCGCCGACGCCACGGTGATGGAGGTGGATTTTCAGACCGGCCTCTATCATTTGGAATATCTGTCCGACCCTGTTTTTGATCCGCTGCGGTCCGGCCGGCGGTTTGAGGATTCGGTCCGCCTCTTTGCGGAGCAGTCCGTGCTTCCCGAGGACAGGCCGGCGCTTATTGCGTTTATGACGGAGTCGGTGGGCGGTTTCCTGGAGCGGGAACAGATGGGCCGCGAGATTCATTTTCGGGTATGGGAGCGGGGGACGCAGGGCGTTTTGCGGTGCGGCTGCTCCATGCTGCGGGTGGACGCCGGTTCCCTGTACCACAAAAAGGTTTTGCTCGTCTGGAAAATAGAGGGAGAAGGACAAAAAGGCCGGGATCAGGCCGAAACGGAGGCGGCAGCCGGGGCCTGGGGCGATCTGCTGGGAGGCACCTTCCTGTGCCTGTGCGACCCGCATATGACGATCCGGAAGATGAACGACGGTTTCTGCCGGCTTCTGGGTTACGGCGAGGAGGAGATACGGGAACAGTTTCACAGCCATTACCGGAATCTGATCTATCCCGGGGACCGGGAGGAGGTGCTGCGGCAGATTCGGGAACAGCTGCGGATGGGAAATGTGGTGGAAATGGAATACCGCGCCCGGGGAAAGGACGGGAACACGGTCTGGCTTCTGGACCGGGCACATCTTACGGTGGACGAAGAGGGGAATTCCGCCCTGTTTCATATGCTTGTGGATGTGACCAGATCCAAGTGCGCCCAGGAGGAGCTGCGGCGGATGCAGGAGCGTTACCAGCTGATTCTGGAGCAGACCGATGACATTATCGTGGAGTGGGATATAACGAAGGACCGGTTTACGGCCTCGGACAACTGGGAAAGGAAATTTGGCTACCAGCCCATCCGGGATGGTCTGATGAAACAGATTTCCATCGGTTCCCACGTCCATCCGGATGACCTGGCGGAATGCGCGGCTCTGCTGCGGGACATGGCCGGGGGAAAGCCTTATAATGAAAAGGAACTGCGGGTGGCGGACAACGAAGGCCGCTACCGCTGGTGCAGGGTGCGGGTTGCGTCCCAAATGGACGAGATGGGACATCCCCTGCGGGTGGTCGGCGTGATCGCGGACATCGGGGAGGAAAAACGGCGGTCCGAGTTTTTGCAGAACCGGGCGGAGCGGGACGGACTCACCGGATTTTACAATCAGACTGCCGGAAAGCTGCGGGCACAGCAGCTGCTGGAAAAGCAGGGCCGTGGAAGCGCGGCTGCGCTGTACATGATCGACATGGACAATTTCCGGGAGGTGAACGAGCGCTACGGACACAGCTTTGGAAATGTGGTGCTGCAGGAGATTTCCAACCGCCTGCGCCGTCTGTTTTCCGGTGGGGAGGTGCTGATCCGGGTGGGCGGAGATGAGTTTTTGATCCTGGCGCCCGGAGTGGAGGAAGCTGCGGCCCGGGCGCAGGGGCGGGAAATCCAGCAGGCCCTGCAGGATATCATCGGCCGGGATGTGATTCGGTTCCGGTTTTCATGCAGCATCGGCATCAGCCTTTGTCCCGGGGACGGGGAGGATTTCGAGACGCTGTACCGGAAGGGCTGCCGGGCCCTGCTGGCTGCCAAGGAACGGGATACGGATAAATACGTCCTGTACCGGGATGAGCCCGGGATTTCTGACGGGGAAAATGAACCCGCCGCCGGAAATACCCGTATCGACACGGAGGACGACGGCTTTGACGGGCTGGCGAGAGAGATATTTGACGCGCTGTACGGGGCCGGGGACGCGGAGAAAACTCTGGTCCGGGCTTTGGAGCTGGCCGGACGCAGGCTGGGGCTGAGCCGGGTCAGCGTGATTCGGTCCTGCGGGAACGGGGAGCGCTGCTCCCTCTTTCGCGAGTGGTGCGGCGAGGGCGCCGTTGCGCTGCGGGAAGTCCTGCAGGGCGTTCCGGTGGCCGATTTGGGCGGCTGGGAATCGTTTGGCGCGAACGGTGTGTTCTGCTGTGCGGATGTTACTGAGACTGGCGGAGAAGATGGGGCCGCTAATCCGATGGCCGTAGCGCTGGAGAAAACAGGCGCCAGAGCGGTGTTCCGCTTTGCGGTGCGGGATAGCGGGGACTATCGGGGCTGGATCAGCTTTGAGGATTGCCTTGCCCGGCGGGAGTGGACGGGAGAGCAGAGGGAATCTCTGGCATTTGCCGCAGGAATTATTTCCCTGTTTCTGCTGAAAATGTGGGCCTGAGAGGCATTTGATAGGGATCGGCTGCAGTAAAATGCCGGAGACGCGGGAAATGGCGGCTCCGGCATTTTGCTGAGTACAGCGGGCCGTCGCAGCACGCAGGCCATTATGGAATGAGAGGCCCCGGCAGCCGATTGTGGAATCGAATGCCCAGCCTGCGTCCCGGTGGGATATTGGTGTCTGAATTTGGGGACGGAAAAAGCGAATACCTGTTCGATGTCCCCTTGCATCGGAAACGTGTCTATGATATGATGGGAGGCATAAGGCCGGGCGGAGCCTGCCCGGCTAAATTTGAGGACAGAACAGGAAGAATACGATGATTTCTTATATAAAAGGGCCGCTGACGGCCATAGAGGAAGATGTGATTGTGGTGGAAGCCGGAGGCGTTGGCATGGGAATCCATGTGCCGCTCTCCGTGTTGGACCGTCTGCCGGGAATCGGCCGTGAGGTGACGGTGTATACATATTTTCAGGTGCGGGAGGACGCCATGAGTCTGTACGGCTTTTTAAACCGTCAGGACCGGGAGATGTTCCGGCAGCTGATCGGCGTCAACGGCGTGGGTCCCAAGGCCGCGCTGGGAATTCTGTCCACCATGACGCCGGACGACCTGCGGATGGCTATTGTCACCGGGGACGCAAAGGCCATTTCCCGCGCGCCGGGCATCGGGCCCAAGACCGCTCAGCGGTTGATCCTGGACTTAAAGGACAAGGTCTCCATGGAGGAGGTGCTGGGAAATCTGGCGCTGCCCAGCGATGGAGGCGCGTCAGCGGCTCTGGGGACCATTGGCATGGGGGAGGCTGCCAAGGAGGCGGTTCAGGCCCTGGTGGCCCTTGGCTACTCCAATATGGAGGCCAACAAGGCGGTGAAGCAGGTGGAAGTGACAGAGACGATGACGGCAGAGGACGTGCTGAAGGCCTCCCTGCGTTATCTGTCCTTTTGAGTGGCGGACAGGAGGTTAAAAAAGGATGGAACGCAGGATTATTACCACGGAGGTCACGGCGGAGGACGAGCGGATTGAGACTACGCTGCGGCCTCAGCATTTAAAGGATTATATTGGCCAGGAACGGCTGAAATCCACTTTGAAAATCTATATCGATGCGGCGCGGTCCCGGGGCGAGGCTCTGGACCACGTGCTGTTTTACGGCCCTCCCGGCCTGGGCAAGACCACCCTGGCCGGAATCATTGCCAATGAGATGGGGGTGAGCATGAAGGTCACCAGCGGACCGGCCATTGAGAAGCCAGGTGAGATGGCGGCCATTCTCAACAATCTCCAGGAAGGGGACGTGCTGTTTGTGGATGAGATCCACCGCCTGAACCGCCAGGTGGAGGAGGTGCTCTACCCGGCCATGGAGGATTACGCCATCGACATTATGCTGGGGAAGGAGGCGTCCGCCCGGTCCATTCGCCTGGACCTGCCGCATTTCACGCTGGTGGGCGCGACCACCAGGGCGGGACTTCTGACCGCGCCCCTGCGGGACCGGTTCGGTGTGGTCCAGCGGCTGGAATTTTACACGCCCGAGGAATTGATGGTGATTATCCTGAATTCCGCCAAGGTCCTGGGGGTTGAGATCGACAGGTCCGGCGCGCTGGAGCTGGCCAGGCGTTCCAGGGGAACTCCACGGCTTGCCAACCGCCTGTTAAAGCGGGTACGGGATTTCGCCCAGGTAAAATACGACGGCGTGATCACCCGGGAGGTGACGGACTTCGCCCTGGACATCATGGATGTGGATAAGCTGGGTCTGGACCAGAATGACCGGAACATCCTGCTGATGATTATCGAGAAGTTCTCCGGCGGGCCGGTGGGCCTGGATACCCTGGCGGCTGCGCTGGGGGAGGATTCCGGGACGCTGGAGGATGTGTACGAGCCTTATCTTCTGATGAACGGTCTGATTAACCGCACGCCCAGGGGACGGATGGCCACGGAAGCGGCCTACCGGCACTTGGGGCTGGAAATTGAATAGGTGTTATGATATAATAAGGAAACGTATACCTTATCGACAACCTGTGGTTGCCGACAAAGTATAATAAGGAAACGCATTCCTTATCGACAACCTGCAACAGATGGATGGCAAGGGATACGAAACGGTATTATTACAGAAGACAAGCCTATGGCGGAATAGGATAAGCGAGTCGGAGGCCTGTGGCGGGTAAATGAGCGCCCGGGGGTTTGACACCGCGGCATAGGAGGGAATACCGGGAATCACCCGGTAAATGCCCGGAGGCGGATGCTTCGCCGCGGTTGCGAGAATAAATTTCAGGAGATGGCAGATGGATTCCAAGAATTATACACAGGTACTGATCGATGGCAAGATATATACCCTGGGCGGCAGCGAGGATGAGGGATACCTGCAGAGAGCGGCCAGCTACGTGAACGAGAAAGTGAATACCCTGCGCCGGATACCCGGTTTTACCAAGCAGAGTGTGGAATACCAGACTGTGATGGCGGAGCTGAATATGGCGGACGACTACTTTAAGGCGATGGAACACAGCCGGGAGGTGGAGCATCAGCGGGACGAGCTGGAGCGTGAGACTTACAGCCTGAAGCACGAGCTGGTCAGCACGCAGATGAAGCTGGAGGTGGTGCTAAAGGACCTGGAGGAGCGCCAGCGGGAGCTGGAGGAACTGACCCGGGAGAAGCACCGGTTGGAGCGGAAGCTGCGGGGAGCTGCGAAAAACCGCGGGGATCAGGAGGCCGCGGCCTCAGCGCTGCGCGTCCGGGACGAAAGCAGCGAGAAAAACAGTTCCGGCCGTGAGTCAGGCCATACGTCGCCGGTGAAGGCCGGCGATAAAGGGGACGATGACGACGATGGAGCCGGACATGGGGAGGCCCGGTTTGTAGCGGAAGCGGAGGACTGGGAAGTGGAATCCGCCATGGAGGAACAGGCGGAGGACGCGGAAGAGCCGGAGAAAATAGAACTGGCGGAGGACGTTGAGGAGCCGGAGGAAATAGGGCTGGCGGAGGACGTTGAGAAGTCGGAGGAAATAGAGCTGGCGGATGACGTTGAAGAACCGGAGTTTGCGGTAACCGGGGAGCGGGCAGAGGTGTTGGAGCCGGAAATGGCCGGGGCGGAAGATACCGCGTCAGACGTGCCGGAAGCCCAGTCAGAGGAAGCCCAGTCAGACAAGGCGGAATCATCTGCAGCCGAGATGACGGAGTCGATCAGGCCGGTGCTTGCCGGGGAGGAAGCGGCCGTTGCCGGATTGCCGGAGGCGTCGAAACCGGAGCCTGCCGTGCCGGTGGTATCGGAGCTGCCGGAGACGGAGCCGTCAGAATCAGAGTTACAGACAGCCGCGGCAGCCATTTCTGACCCGACAGAGTCTGTGAACCTGGAGTCTGTGCCTTCCGCGGAAGCAGTATCCGAAACGCCGCCGGTCAAGGAGTCCCAGGCGGAGCTGGCGCGCAAAGCGCTTAAGGCGGCCAAGGCGGCGAGAAAGCGGAAAAGGCGTTGATCGGATAATCCGATGAACGCAGCTTACAGATGCGTTTTTGGATCTCCACCCCGCCGGGGTTTTCGGCCGGGTGAGATTTGCAAGTGTCACATACAAATGAACCATGGTAGAAACAGATGTCTCATAGCGCAACGTGGGACATCTTTTCTTTCCGGTGAAAGGCCGGGAAAAGTGAGGTAAGAGATGGAGCATAAAAAGAAACTGGAGGTGCTGGCCCCGGCCGGTTCCTTTGAGAGTATGAAAGCCGCGGTGGCGGCAGGAGCGGATGCAGTATACATGGGCGGCAGCCGGTTCGGGGCCAGGGCCTATGCGGACAATCCGGATGAGCACGGCCTGCTGGAAGCCATCGATTACGTGCATCTGCACGGCCGCAGGCTGTATATGACGGTGAATACGCTGTTCAAGGAAGAGGAGATGGGGGAGCTTTACCAGTATCTGCTTCCCTATTACCGGGAGGGACTGGACGCAGTGATTGTCCAGGACCTGGGCGCGATGGATTTTATGTGCAGAAATTTTCCTGGGATCGATCTTCACGCCAGCACGCAGATGACCATCACCGGGGTTAACGGCGCAAGACTTTTAAAGGAGCTGGGGGCGTCCCGGGTGGTTACCGCGCGGGAGCTGTCTTTAGATGAGATCCGGCGGATCCGGGATCAGGTGGACGTGGAGATTGAGAGCTTTGTCCATGGAGCGCTCTGTTACTGTTATTCCGGCCAGTGCCTTATGAGCAGCCTGATCGGCGGCCGCAGCGGAAACCGCGGGCGCTGTGCGCAGCCCTGCCGCCTGCCCTATGAGGTGCGGGAAAATGGGAAAAAACCCGGCGAACCCCTGAACCGGAAGCAGGAACGCAATGTGATGAGCCTGAAAGACCTGTGCACGCTGGATCTCATCCCCGATCTGGCGGCAGCGGGCATTTATTCCCTGAAGATCGAGGGGCGGATGAAGAGTCCGCGCTACACGGCCGGAGTGGTCAGTATTTATCGAAAATATGTGGACCGCTTCCTGGAATATGGTCCGGATGGATATTTTGTGGAGCCGGAGGATAAGAAGGTTCTCTCGGACCTTTTTGACCGCGGCGGCTTTACTTCGGGATATTACAAACAGCACAATGGGCGGGACATGGTGGCCTTAAAAGAGAAACCGGCATTCCGGGAGGGCAACCAGAAGCTGTTCGACTATTTGGACAAGACCTATGTGGAGGCGGAGCTGAAGGAAGTCATAAACGGCAGGGCTGTCCTGGAGGAGGGAAAACCCTCTGAATTGGAACTTTCCCTGGCTGGCGGCGTTTGTCCCGACGGTTCTTTGGTGCAGGTGCGGGTGGAAGGGCAGATGCCTCAGATAGCACAAAATCAACCGTTGACGGAGGATAAGATTCTCAAACAGCTGGGGAAAACTGGAAATACACAGTTTGTTTTCGCGAATCTGGAGGTAGAGCTGAAAGGCAATCTGTTCATGCCGGTACAAGCGCAGAATGAGCTGCGGCGGGCCGGTCTGGAAGCCCTGGAGCAGGCGGTGCTGGACCAGTGGCGCCGACCGGCGCCGTCCGGCGGGTGTGGCGCGTCCACAGAATCCACCGCACCTGCGGCCCCCACCGCTCCCCAGCCCAGTGTCGCGCCCGCCCCAACATCACCACCCCCCTTCCGCCTCTATGTCTCTACAGAGGAACCGGAGCAATTTGAAGCGGCCGTCCGGGAGGCGGACGTGGCGGGGATTTATCTGGATGCAGCCGGTTTTGCCCCGGAGCGGTGGCCGGATGCCGTGCAGTCCTGCCATCGGGCGGGAAAACAATGCCTTTTGGCGCTGCCACATATTTACCGCAGCCACGCGGAAACATTTTTCAAGAAGAACGGCAAATGGCTGCGGGAGGCGGGCTTTGACGGCGTTTTGGTGCGCAGCCCGGAGGAAGTGATGTGGCTGCGGGAGATAAAACCGGAGCTTCGGCCGGTGTTCGACGCGTCCGTGTACTGCTGGAACCGTGAGACGGTGAGGCTGTTTGCGAGGCTGGGAGCCGGCCGCCTGACCATGCCCTGGGAGCTGAACAGCCGGGAGCTGGAGCCGGTGATGGAGGAACTTCACCGGGAGGGACTGGACGGAGAGCTTGTGGTCTACGGCCGGATTCCCATGATGGTCAGCGCACAGTGCATCCGCCGTACCACCACAGGCTGCGTTAAGAAGCGGGAGGTGCTGACGCTGAAGGACCGCACGGGAGCGCTGCTTCCGGTGAAGAATCACTGTGCGTTCTGCTACAACACCATCTATAACGCCAGCCCGCTTTCCCTGCTGGGACTGGAGTCCGCGGTCAGGCGGCTGGGGCCTGCGGTGATCCGGTTGAATTTTACCACCGAGAATCAGGAGGAGACGGCCCGCACGATTCGGGCATTTGCAGACGGATTCCTGCGCGGACAGGAAGTTTTGCAGCCATGCAGGGATTTCACGAGAGGGCACTTCAAGCGGGGCGTACAGTAGCTGCCCCTGCTCCCCGGCAATAGGAGGACTATGGTAAATCTGATCGTTGAGACATCCAAATACCTGATGATATTTTTGATGGCAGTCTACACCTACGCCAATTTCCGCTTCTTTTCCTTCGCGGACCAACGCAGGAAACAGAAGGTGTGCGGACGCCAGAACCGGTGCATGTTCCTGATTCATTTCCTGGCGTACCTGGTTTTGACGCTGAAGGCGGGGGACGAGCTGCTGAAAATGCAGTTGTGGGCGTTCTATGCGGCCCAGGTGGTATTTTTCCTGTGCTACATTTACCTGTACCGCCTGATTTACCGCAACGTGTCACGGCTGCTGGTGAACAATACCTGCATGCTTTTGTGCGTGGGTTTTATCATGCTGACGCGGCTGTCGCTGGACAAGGCGGTCAAACAGTTTGCCATTGTGGTGATCAGCGCCGCGGTCACCTGGCTGATCCCCTGGGTGATGGAACGGGTGTGGCAGCTCTGCAAATTGCAGTGGGTTTACGCGGCGGCGGGGCTGTCGGTGCTGCTGCTGGTTTGCGTGGCGGGAAACGAGAGCTTCGGCGCGCAGCTGTCCCTGACCGTGGGCGGCATCTCCATCCAGCCGTCGGAATTTGTAAAGATCACCTTTGTGTTTTTTGTGGCCGCCATGTTCTACCAGTCCCTGGAATTCAAAACCATCCTGGTCACCACCGCGGTGGCCGCTCTCCACGTGGTGATCATGGTGGCCTCCAAGGATCTGGGAGGCGCGCTGATTTTCTTCATCACCTACGTGGCCATGCTGTTTATCGCCACGGGACGGTGGTCCTACCTGTTAGCCGGGGCCGGCTGCGGGGCCGGGGCGGCCGTGCTGGCTTACCAGCTGTTCGACCATGTGCGCCGCCGGGTCTTTGCCTGGAGCAATCCCTGGGCGGACATCGACAATACGGGCTATCAGATCACCCAGTCCCTCTTTGCCATCGGTACGGGCGGCTGGTTCGGCATGGGGCTGTCCCAGGGACTTCCGAGGAAAATCCCGGTGGTTGAGAAGGATTTTATCTTCGCCGCTATTTCCGAGGAGATGGGAGCCATTTTCGCCATCTGCGTGCTCCTCATCTGCCTGGGCTGTTTTCTCCAGTTCATGATGATCGCAACGCGGATGCAGGCGGTATTCTATAAACTGATCGCCCTGGGGCTGGGGCTCGAGTACATCATTCAGGTGTTCCTGACCGTGGGCGGCGTGACAAAATTCATCCCTTCCACCGGCGTGACCCTGCCCTTTGTCAGCTACGGCGGCAGCTCGATTCTCGGCACCTTCATCCTGTTCGGGATCATCCAGGGGTTGTATATCCTCAAACGCAACGATGAGGAAGAGATGGAAATGGAAGAGGAGGCGTAGGCGGAATGAAAAAAGCGGACCCAAATCCGAAGGCAAACCGGAATATTCTCAAGCTGGTCTACGTCATTGTGGCCCTGTTTCTGGGCCTGATCGCCTACATGGCTTATTTTCTGCAGGCCAGGGGCGAGGATGTGATCAATAATTCCTACAACGCCAGGCTGGACAGCTTCGCGGACCGGATTATCCGAGGTAAAATCCTGGCCGCCGACGGCACCGTGCTGGCGGAGACGCAGATTAACGGGGACGGAAACGAGACCCGTGTCTACCCCTACGGCAGCGTATTCGACCACGCGGTGGGCTATTCCACTAAGGGCAAGACCGGCATCGAATCCCTGGCCAATTTCTACCTGCTGACAAGCCATGTCAACCTGATGGAGCAGGCGTTAAACCAGATGTCCGGTGAGAAAAATCTTGGGGACAATGTGTACACCACCCTGGACCCGCAGCTCCAGCAGGCAGCCTGGGACGCCCTGGGTGACCGCCGGGGCGCAGTGATCGCCATGGAGCCGGACACGGGAAAAATACTGGCCATGGTATCCAAGCCGGGCTACGACCCCAACACCATCGCCGCCGACTGGGAAACCCTGACCAGCGAGGAAAACGACCAGGGCCAGCTGTTAAACCGGGTCACCCAGGGAATGTACCCGCCGGGCTCCACCTTCAAGATCGTGACGGCCCTGGAATACATGCGGGAACGGCCAGAAGATTACAAAAATTTCCAGTTCGACTGCAACGGTCTATATGTAAACGGCGACTACCAGATCCGCTGTTACCACGGAAATGCCCACGGCCATCAGGATTTCACTTTGGCCTTCGCCAATTCCTGCAACGGGGCCTTTGCCAGTCTGGGCCTGGAGCTGGATCTGGGCCGGTTTGCCAGAACGGCCCAGGATGTATTGTTCAACTCCCCGCTGCCCCTGTCCGGGCTGCCCTACAAGCAGAGCTCTTTTGCCATGAAGCCCGGGGCCGGGACCTGGGAAATCCTTCAGACCTCCATGGGCCAGGGCGTCACCCAGGTCACGCCATTACACAACGCGCTGATCACGGCAGCCATCGCCAACGGCGGCACCCTGATGCGCCCCTATCTGCTGGACCACGTGGAAAATGTGGGGGGCGAGGAGATTCGTAAGTTCCTGCCGACAGCCCATGGGAACCTGATGACCGCCGAGGAAGCGGCCAATTTGACGGAGCTCATGCGGGCGGTAGTCACCGAGGGCACCGCCTCCGCCGTGCGTACCGACGCCTACACTGTGGCGGCTAAAACCGGCTCGGCGGAATTTGAGACCGGGAAGGAAACGCACGCCTGGTTCACCGGTTTCGCCCCGGCCGAGGCCCCGAAGATCGTGGTCACCGTGGTGGTGGAGGAAGCGGGAAGCGGCGGCCGCGAGGCGGCGCCGATTGCGCGGCAGCTGTTTGATCTTTATATGAGCCGGTGATGGGACCGGCGGACCCGCCGCATATTATTCAAAGAGGGACTTTGGATGGCGGCTGGTTCTGTTTCCACCGTCTGTTTTGGCAAGAATACAAAAACGTTCCGTATTTCCTTTAATAGGAAGTTCGGAACGTTTTTTATATGTTACGGCCCGGCGGGGGCCGCCTATCCGCAGTAAACGGCGGATGAGCCTCTGTTTGCACTGCGCTGCGCGGAAACGCACTCCTTATGTTCCAGAGAAACCGCTGAAAACATCGGTATACCGCCCACGAAATCCACGCGCACATTCATTCCACGCCCGATAAAGTTCTGCATCATCTCAAAAATCACCTTCATAATTGTATTCTCCTTTTGTTCTCCAAACTGCGATTCAAATCTTACGCCCTGAATATAGCACTTATGCATAAAAAAGTAAACTAATAATACGCAAAATAACCAAAAACATGATTGTAAACAAAGATTATTAACTTAAAAGAGCCAGGCGCAGGCTCTATTCTATCTGAGATTAGCCGCGAAACCGGCTGGTATTGGAATTTTGCATGGAATCATAATACAAAGTACCGGCATTTTGTACAAATTAAATTGAATAACTTAGTTTAAAAAGTATGTTTACAAACTAGAATTACAATAGTATAATGAGGTCAGTTAAAAGATAAACGATCCGGGAGGGAGATGGGAGAATGGAAGGCCGGCGCAAAGCCATGACATACCGCCTGCTGGCGGTGAACACATTCGTATGGACCACAACGGCGTTGTATATGCCATTTATCGGAGCTTACTACACGCAGCAGGGGATTACTCCTCTCCAGATCGGGATTCTGACCTCCATCGGGCCGGTGGTATCCATCCTGATACAGCCCCTGTGGGCATACATAAGCGACCGGAGCGGCCGGCACAGATTAGTGCTCATCATCGTCTCCATCGGCAGCGGGGCCGCGATCTTAAGCTATCTGGTCCGCGTCAGCTTCGGGGCCTTCATGGTGGCCACAGTGCTTCTGACTCTGTTCAACACCTCCATTCTGCCGTTAAGCGACGCGCTTGTGACGAACCTGGCGGCAAAGTTGGAAGCCAATTTTGCCCACATCCGCATGGGCGGCACAATCGGCTTTGCAATCACCGCCCTGGTGCTGGGGAATTTTCTCAAAAGCCGTCCCGCGCTGATCTTCGTGCTGGGAAGCGCCGGATATTTCCTGCTGGTGGGATTCTTAATGCTCCTGCCGGAGGATCGGGAGAGGACGGGAAGGAGCCGGAGCCGGGAGAGCGGGCCGGACTCGAAACGGATTTTTAAAAACAAACAGATTTATCTGGTGCTTTTCCTGGCCTTCATCATGCAGCTGGGGATGAGCTTTACCGGAACCTTCTACTCGGTATATGTGATCTCACTGGGCTACGGCCAGTCCATCGTGGGCCTGTCCAGCTTCATATCGGCCATGAGCGAGGTGCCTATTTTGATGTGTGCCAACCGCCTGATCCGAAGGTTCGGCGCGGTGAACCTGCTGATCTTCTCTGTGCTCATGATGGCGCTCAGGCTGCTGTTTGCCGGAAGCGGGGTGCTTCCCCTGATGCTGCTGTCCCAGCTGCTTCAGAGCGTAACCTACATGACCAGCTATTACAGCTGTGTGATGTTTATCAGCGAAAATGTGATGGAGGGAAAGATTTCCCAGGGACAGAGCCGTCTGGCCATGGTCCAGGCGGGGATCGGAGCCGTGGCGGGCAATATTCTGGGCGGCCTGATGACGGACCGTTTCGGGGTCCACCGTTCCTTTATGGTTATGTCCGCATGCGTCCTTCTGACGGCCTGTCTCAACGCTGGCCTGGTCTGCCGTTACAACCGGCGCAAGAAGGCGGGCATGTGTGTTCAATAGCACTCAAAATAAATGAGAAAAGGTGGTGTAAGCATGAAGTTTGATGTGGTAGGGATCGACATGCCCTGCCTGGATTTCGCGGTCAATGTGGATCACTTTCCGGAACCCAACGGAGGCGAACGGATTCGGGAGCTGAGCTGGCAGGGTGGCGGCAAGGTGGCCACGGGCCTTGTGGCCGCGGCCAGACTGGGCGCCCGGTGCGCGGTGCTTGGAGCAGTGGGAAGCGACAGCTACGGCCGTTTCTGCGAAAAGGATTTTATCCGGCATGGCATCGATACAGGCGGTCTGCTGATGCGGGAGGGAAGATCCACAAGCCTGTCCGTGGTGCTGAGCAACCGGGAGACCATGGGCCGTGCCATTATCTACAACCTGGGCACGGCGGAGAAGATGACAAAGGAAGAGCTACCGTTAGAAGTGGTGAAGAACGCCCGGTATCTGCACCTTGCGATGCTGGACGACGTGGCGGTTGAGGCTGCAAAGGCCGCCAGGCAGGCCGGGGTCAAGGTTTTTTTGGACGCAGATTCCTATTCAGACGAGCTGGGGGAGTTCATCCCTATGGTGGATGTGTTTGTGGCTTCCGAATTCGTCTACGATGCCATGTTTGAGGGCCGGGATTATGAGGCCAGCTGCCGCAGGGTGATGGAGCGCGGACCGGAGATCGTGGTGTTTACCTTTGGGGAAAAGGGCTGCGTGGGGCTGAGCGCGGAGGGGTATTTTGAGCTTCCCGCCTACCAGGTGGAGGTAGTGGACACCGTGGGAGCCGGGGATGTGTACCACGGAGCGTTTCTTGCCGGACTGCTCCAGGGCTGGACGGTGGAGAAGACCGCGCAGTTTTCCAGCGCCGTCTCCGCCATCAAATGCACCCGCATCGGCGGCCGGGCCGCCATACCGGATATGGAAACGGTAAAGGATTTTATGGAAACAGGAGAGATCAACTACACGGAGATAGATCGCCGTGTGGAATTTTATAAAAGGGGGATTGACCATGTATAAACAGAAACTGACATTAGGCGTGGCACCGGTGAAGCGCAGCTTTCTCAGCATGGAGGAGGCAAAACGGCAGAAGGACAAATTTATGGCCGTGATACGGAATATCAAGCCCGACGCGGTGGAGATCGTGGATGTGGACGATCAGTGCGAGAACGGCATCATGTGGGATACCGCAAAGGTTCCCGGTGTGGTGGAAAAGTTCCGCAGGGCCGGCGTTGACGCCCTGTTCATCCCGTTCTGCGACTTCGGCGAGGAGCAGGTTGCCGCCCAGATCGCAGCGGCCTTCAAACTGCCCACCCTGGTATGGGGCGCAAGGGACGAGCGTCCCAACAGCGACGAGGCCAGAGGCCGGGATACCCAGTGCGGTATGTTTGCAGCCACCAAGGTGCTCCGCCGCCACGGTGTGAAGTACAGCTACATCTATAACTGCGAGACCGAGAGCGATGATTTCAAAAACGGTTATGAGAACTTCCTGCGGGTGGCCACGGTGTTAAAGGCCCTGAAAGACCTGCGGGTGGCTAAGATCGGCGAGCGCCCGGTGCCCTTTATGAGCGTGATGACCAACGAGGCCAATCTGATCAACCGTTTCGGCGTGACCACCATCCCGGTATCGCCCTACGCGGTTGCGGAGCGGGCCAAGAAGCTGATCGCGGACAACGATCCGGTATTCAAGACCTACTATGAGGATCTGACCAGCCGGATGGACAGCAGCGCCATGACGGAAGAGAATGTAAAAAAGGCCGCGGCCACCAAGATCGCCATCCAGGGAATCATGGAGGAAAACAACTGTTCCGTGGGCGCGTTTGAGTGCTGGTCCGCATTCCCGGCCGTGCTGGGCGTCTGCCCCTGCGTGGTGTTGGGCGAGATGGCGGATGCAGGTTATCCGCTGGCCTGTGAGACGGATATGAACGGTGCCATCACCCTGGCGATCCTGCGGGCCTGCAACCTGTACGAGGAGCCCGGCTTCCTGGCCGACTTGACCATCCGTCATCCCCAGAACGACAATGCGGAGCTTCTGTGGCACTGCGGACCCTTCCCCTACTCCTTAAAGGCTGAGAGCAGCAAGGCGCGGCTGGTGGACGGACAGGAGCGGTTCGAGCTGAAGCAGGGGCATCTGACCGTGTGCCGCTTCGACGATATCGACGGCAAATACTATCTGTTCGCCGGTGAGGGCACCACCACCACCGGGCCGGAGACCAACGGCACCTACGTGTGGTTTGAGGTGGACGACTGGAAGCGCTGGGAGGAGAAGCTGATGTTCGGCCCCTATATTCATCACCTGGGCGGCGCTTACGGCAGCTATCTGCCCGTACTGCGCGAGGTGGCCCGTTACCTGGATATTGAATTTGATAATGCCCACGAGCAGGGCATCCACAGTTTATAAATCATAGAACATTCAGAATGGAGGAAATAAATATGTATACGATCAAAGCAAAGGCACTGACCCCCGAGGCATTTTGTAAGTACGGCACTTACATGAATTTACTGGACAACGACGAGATGGCAAAGGCGTCCATTTTCCCGGCCAACTTTTTCGCAGACCTGGTGACCCTGGACTTCGGCACCTCCACACTGCCCACCATTTCCATCTGCCATGTGAAAAAGCAGGAGAAAAACATCGTGGCTTTCCTGGAAGCCCACAAGTTCACCTGCGAGGGCCTGCTGCCCCTGGACGGGGACGTAATCATTTTTGTGGGAAGTCCGGCCGGGGACCGGTTCTCAGTGGAGAATCTGGAGGCGTTCTACATTCCTAAGGGCACATTTGTAAAGCTGAATCCGCTGATCGTCCACGGCACCCAGTATCCGGTGAACACCGATGAAGTACATATCGTGTGCATGCTGCCGGGCCGCACCTTCCGCAACGACATGATTCCCCAGCCCCTGGAGGAGAACGAGAAGGCGGAGATCGTTCTGGAATAAGGAAGGAGCCTGACGATGTGTGAAAAGATTCTGTTCGGCTCTATGCCGGATGGAGATCCGGTGTACCTTTGCAGGCTGGATAACCGGAAGGGAACCAGGGCTGAGATCTTAAGCCTGGGCGGAATCATTCGGAGTATATGGACTGCGGACCGGAATGGAAATACGGCGGATTTGGTGCTGGGCCAGGATAATCTGCAGGCTTACATGGAAAATCCTTCCTGTTCCGGCGCTGTGATCGGGCGGGTGGCCAACAGAATATCAGGGGGAAGGTTTACGCTTTCGGGCCGGGATTACCGGCTGGAGCAGAATGACCGGGGAAACTGCCTGCACAGCGGCAGCGGGAATTACGCGGCACGCAATTTCAAGGTGGAGGAATCCGGAATGGACGAGGTGATCCTTTCCCTGAGAGATGAGGGGGAAGGCGGCTTCCCCGGGGATGTGGCGGTTATGGTACGTTATCAGTTGACGGAGGACCACAGGCTGCGGGTGGACTACCGGGCCGATGCGGCGGAGGCCACGCCGGTGAACCTGACCAACCACTGCTATTTCAATCTGGCAGGCCACGGCCAACCGCAGACCGGGGATCACAGCGTGATGATCCGGGCGGACTTCTATACGGCGTCGGATGAAAACTGCATTCCTACCGGGGAAATACTCCGGGTGGGGGGAACACCTCTGGATTTAAGGCAGCCCCGGCCTCTGGGAGACGCCATAGAGGAGCTGTCAGGAAGCCGGTGGGATTACGGTGGGTTCGACCACAACTACGTGATCGCGGGCCGGGGTTTCCGCCTGGCCGCCGCCGCGTGGGATCCCGGAAGCGGCCGTAAGCTGGAGGTCTACACGGATGCCCCCGGAATGCAGTTCTACACCGCAAATCACCTGAACGGCCTATCAAACAATAAAGAAGGCGCGTCCTATCCGAAGCACTGTGCTTACTGTTTCGAGACACAGAATTTCCCGGACGCGGTCAACATCGGCCACTTTCCGAATCCGGTTGTAACGGAAGGCGGCAGTATGGTAACATTGACGGAGTTCCGTTTTTCCGTGATGGATTAGTATGCCGCGGCGGCTCAGGCAGCCGCCCGGCGCATCCGAAAGGATCTGGCAAGTTGCCTGGAAGGGGGAAAACTATGAAAGAAGATGGAAGACTGAGTTCAAAGGCGAAGTTCTCGTATCTGTTCGGAGATCTGGGCTGTTGCCTGATGAACTATATGCTGATCAACTATTTTATGTTCTACTGCACCAACATGCTGGGTATCTCAGTGGTGGCGGTAGGTACCATTATGTTTGTCGCAAGAATCTGGGACGCGGCCAACGATATCGCCGTTGGGGCGTTTGTGGACCGTACCCATAACAAGGCCGGAAAGGCCAGGCCATGGATCAAATGGTTCGCCGTGCCCTGCGCCCTGTCGTGCCTGATGATGTTCGCCGCACCCGCGGGGGCTTCCAACACCGTGAAGGTGGCCTGGGTAGCCGTTGGATACATACTGTTCGCATTGTTCTATACGACAGTGAACCTGCCTTACGGTTCCATGCTCCCTCTGATGACGAAGAACTCCGTGGACCGCGCGTCGCTCTCCAGCTTCCGCATGATCGGCGCTTACATTGGCATTTTCATCGTAAACGCCACAGCTCTGCCCATGGTGGCATTCTTCGGAAATAAAATGGGCGGCCGCGTTTACGCTTATACGGTTGTGACGGCGATCATGTGCGTTGGCGGCCTGATCAGCTTCTATATCCTGTACCGGAACTGCCCTGAGACGGTGAAGGAGGACACCTCCGGCCTGGAGGGACTGAGCCAGGAGGAGATCAAGAAAAAACACAAGGCGGACGCCCTGCCTGTGTGGACCAGCGTGAAGTATCTGATCAAGAATAAGGCATGGGTGCTGGTGTTCTCCATCACCATGCTGAATTTCCTGAGACAGCCCTTTACCAGCACCTCCATGGCCTATTATTTCCTGTACTATTTCAAGGTGGATGAGACCCGCAGCGCCATATTCTCGTCATTGGGAATGCTTGCAGGCCTGGTGCTGCTGCCGTTCATCCCCACGATTATCCGAAAGTTCGGGTACAAGCGGAGTCTGATGGGTAGCTATCTGCTGGCGTCCACCTTTGGCTTTTGCGCATATTTTGCCGGAAAAAACATCAATATGGTGCTGGTATTCTATCTTTTGAGCACGATGTCCGGTTCTCTGACCGGCGTGGCGGTGCTCTCCATGCTGGCGGACACCCTGGAGTACGGCGAGCTGAAGTTCGGAGTGCGCCTGGATGGCCTGGGATTCGCGGCCAACAGCTTCTCCACCAAGGCCGGTCCGGCCATCGGCGGCCTTCTTGTGACCATGGTTTACGCCATCGGCAAGCTGGACACCTCGCTGGTGCTGGGACAGGATCAGAGTTCCAGCGCTCTGATGGCGCTGCGCTTGTCCATGTTTGTGATCCCCAACCTGATCGCGCTGGTACAGGTGATATTGTCCTTCATGTATCCCTTAAGCCAGGAGAAGATGGAGGAGGTCAACGGAGAGCTGGCCAACCGCCACAGCGATCCCAACTATATTCCAATGGACGTGCAGCTTTAGGCTGAGAAACGCCCGGAATCGGGCAGACGGTTTGAATGGGCGGATTTCCCGCGTTTTGGCGGGAAATCCGTCCGTTTTGCTGCGGTGGAACTTGCCGTATCGGGGAATTATGTTATTGACAGTCATACAAAAATACAAGATAATAGACAAAGAATGTAAAAGAAAAGATGGTACGGCAAACTATGATTGGAAAAAGCAGAAAACCTAAAAATATCAAGTTTCACAATCAGCGGCTGGTATTGTCCCTGATGCGGCAGAACGCGGTTATCTCCGCCAGCGAGATCGCCCAGAGGATCAACCTGAGCATCACCACGGTGGTGAAGATTCTGGCGGTTCTCCAGGAGAACGGTCTGATCAAATCCATGGGCAAAGGCAGCTCCACCGACGAGGGAGGCAAGAAGCCGGAGCTGTTTGCCATCAACGAGTCCTACAAGCACGTGATCGCCATCTACGCGGGACCGGATTTTATTCAGGCAGCGGTCACGGATTTGAACTGCCGGGTGATCAGCCACCACAACTACCGCTACAAGGCCCCGGAGAGCCTGGAGCAGTCCATGCAGGATATCGCAGATTGCGTCCGGTCGGCTATGGAGGAAAACGGCCTGCAGTCCGATGACATCTGCGCCATACCGGTAAGTTTTGACGGCATCGTGGACACGGAGAGCGGCATTATTTATTATCCCATTCACAACAGCGGATGGGGGAGGAATATCCCGGCCCAGGAGATGCTGGAACGGCGGATTCCCTGGAACCATAATATTGTGATCAACAACGGAAGCAGATATTTTTCATACGGAATTTTTCTGGATCATCCGGAATACCGGGATAAAAATATCCTTTCGATCCTGGCCGCTACCTCCACCGGCGGCTGTCTCATCGACCACGGCAAGCTGGTTCAGGGCGCCCACGGGTTTATGGGCGAGGTGGGACATGTGATCATCCAGCCCGCTTACCGGAAGCGGCGCTGTCTCTGCGGGCGGTACGGCTGCTTTGAGACGCTGGTTTCCATGGAAGCGGTGAGAGAGTACGCCGCCGAGCTCGTGGAGGAATACGGAGATCATCCTCTGTATGGCCGGATCATGAACGGGGAAGCCATGCATCGGGACGTTTTCGCGCTGGCGGATCAGGGAGACGCCTTTGCACGGTCCGTGGTGGACAAGCTGGTTTCAGCCTTTGAAAGCCTGATCCACAACGCGGCGCTATTGTGCGACCCGGATTTGGTGGCCATTGGCGGCGCATTTACGGAGGGCGGCGTGTACTTCCTGGAGGAGCTGAGAGCGCGGATCAGCAACCAGTCCTTTTTTGAAATCGGCAACAAGCTGTCCATTGTCTACAGTACCCTGGATGCGGAGTACAGTATTGTGAATATCAACGTGGGGGCAGCGCTGTACGCGGTGGACGAGTATCTGCGTACGCTGGAATTTGTGTAAATGAGTTCAGAGAGAAACAGGCGGCAGCCGGCGGGAAATCAGCTGGCTGCTCCTTTTTTGGTGATTTATTAATTTATGTTACTAAACTAACTTGACAAACTAAAATTATATACTATAATAAGAGTATCAAAACAATTTCGCGTATGGAGGTAGAGAGATGAGGTATAAACATTTTACCAATGCAAATGTGGACGTATCGGCTCTGGCAGTGGGAACATGGGCGATCGGCGGCCAGAACTACGGCGCGGTTGACCGGACTGATTCGATCAAGGCGATTCACGCCATGCTGGATCAGGGTGTGAACCTGATCGACACCGCGCCCTGCTACGGGAACGGGGCTTCCGAGAAGATTGTGGGCGAGGCCCTGGCCACCGTGCCTCGGGAGAAGGTGCTGGTTTCCACCAAGTTCGGCCTGCTGCCCGATGTGTACTCCGGCGGCTACAAAAAGGTGGCTACCTACAAGAGCATCATGAGCGAGGTGGAGAGCTCTCTGATGAATCTGAATACCGATTACATAGATTTCTACTTCGTGCACTGGCCGGATGTGAATACGCCGATCGACGAGACCATGGCCGCGCTGTCCACCTTAAAAAAGCAGGGCAAGATCCGCTTTGTGGGCGTGTCCAACTTTTCGGAGAAGCAGATTGAGGACGCTCAGGAGTATTTGCGGATCGACGTACAGCAGCCGCCTTTCTCTATGGTGAACCGGAATTTTGTGGATCTGATGAAATGGGGGATGGAGCGGGGCATCGACTCCATGACTTACGGCTCCCTGGGATCGGGAATTCTCTCCGGCGCCATCCGCAAACTGCCGGATTTCGCCCCCGGAGATATGCGCCTGACCTTCTATGATTTCTTCCGCGAACCCAAGTTCTCCAAGATTATGGAGCTGTTAAAAACCATGGATCAGATCGCTGCCAAACATGGCAAGCCGGTGGCCCAGATCGCCATCAACTGGAGCGCGGCCCAGGATTTCGTGGGCACAGCTCTGGTGGGCGTGCGCAACGAGCAGGAGGCAATGGAAAACTGCGCGGCCTTTGACTGGCAGCTGGAGGACGATGAGGTGGCGCTGCTGAACGCAGAGCTGGAGCGCCTTGAGATCTGAGGCGGAGACAGGAGAGGAGAAGGGATATGCCGAGAGTAAAGGTAAATGAATTGTTGAAGCACGCGACCGAGAACCGCTATGGGGTGGCCGCGGTCAACACGCTGAATATTGAGACGGTGAAATATGTGATTGCGGCAGCGGAGCGGGAGCGGGTTCCGGTAATCGTACAGTTTTATCCGGGGTTTGAGAATTATACTGCCCTTAGGCATCTGGCGTTCGCAGCCTGCGACATGGCAGACTGGGCCTCGGTTCCGGTAGCGGTGCATCTGGATCATTCCAATTCCTTTGAGATCGCCGTGAAGGGTATCCGGGACGGGTTCCCGTCGGTGATGGTGGACGGCTCCGCACTTTCCTTTGAGGAGAACGTTGACCTGACGGCCGCGGTGGTGCGCACCGCCGGAATCTTTGGCGTGGACGTGGAAGCAGAGCTGGGGCACGTCGGCAGCGGGGACAATGAGGACGATATCGTCAATACGGACCACTACACCAGGGTGGATCAGGCGGTGGAGTTTGTGGAGCGTACGGGCTGCGGCTCCCTGGCCATTGCGGTGGGCAACGCCCATGGGCCCTACGTGAAGACTCCGAATCTGGATTTCGACCGAATCAGGGCTATCCGCTCCAGTGTCTCTGTGCCCCTGGTGCTCCACGGATGTTCCGATATTCCGGAAGAGCAGCTGAAGGAGGCGGTGAACCTGGGCATGAGCAAGTTCAACATCGCCACGGAATATTTTCGGGCCATGTACCAGGCCATGGAAAAAGGCATCGCAAGCGGGAAGTATGACGGCAACGCGGTGGGGTTGATGTTTGATATCCAGGAGGCAATGATCGAGTTTGTAGTCGGAAAGATCCGGCTTCTGAACCCCAATAAGTTTTCTCTGTAAGGTGAATATAAAGCGATGAGGGACCGGCGCGCCGGTCCCTTTTGGTGTGGGGAAAGCGGGGAAGGAGAGGAACATGCGGCAGACGGCCTGCGCCGGAGGAATTTCACCGCTATCTCTTTGGAAGAATAACGCACTCATATTGGCAAACCCGCGGATTAATGATATAATTTCCCTGTTTGACAGGGCCGTTTTTGTCTTTTTGAGGCAGAAACGGTCAAATACCGCGGTTTCGGCCGCAAAATAACAATTTGGAAGTACAGCGGGCAGTGGGCGTTGGCCTGCCGCTTGCGGAAATGACAGTTTTCATACAAGAGAGGAGTTAAGCGGGTGTTTCGAGCGGAAGATTATGTGAAAGTGGAGGACCTGGACGAAGCCTATGAGCTTTGCCAGAAGCGCAGCAGCCTGATCGTGGGCGGCATGGCGTGGCTGAAGATGAGCTCGGTGACGAAGCGTGTGATCATCGACCTGTCCGGCCTGGGACTGGACACCATCGAGGAGACGGACCAGGAGTTTCGGATCGGGTGCATGTGCACCCTCAGGCAGCTGGAGACCCATCCGGGCCTGAACCAGTATTTTAACGGTATTTTTAAGGAGTGCACGCGGCACATCGTGGGCGTGCAGCTGCGCAACGTTGCTACGGTGGGCGGCAGCATCTACGCGCGGTTTGGATTTTCCGATGTTCTGACCTGCATGATGGCGCTGGACTCCTACGTGGAGCTGCACCACGGCGGGGTGATCCCCATGGCTGAGTTCGCGGCCCGTCCGGTGAGCCGGGACGACCGGGACGTGTTGGTGCGCATCATCATCCGCAAGGACGGGCGCAAGGCGGCCTACACCACCCAGCGCAATTCCCAGACGGATTTCCCGTTAATCGCCTGCTGCGTTTCACGGCTGGGAGACCACTGGTACGTGGCCGTGGGCGCCCGCCCGGGTAAGGCCAAAGTGACCCAGGTGACGGACGACGGAAATGAGAGCCTGGCCGATCTGGCCAGGGAGGCGGCGGACGCCTTCAACTACGGAAGCAATAACAGAGGAAGCGGCGAGTACCGCCACCAGCTTGCCAGGGTTTACGTGCGCAGGCTGATGGAGCGCCTGACGGGAAGGAGTGTCAGCAAGGCATGAAGATACAGTTTCGATTAAATGGAAAGACGGTGCAGGCGGATATCCAGGCGGACATGCTGCTGATCGACCTGTTGCGGGACATGGGCTGCACCAGCGTGAAGCGCGGTTGCGAGACGGACAACTGCGGCCTCTGTACGGTGTGGATGGACAAGAAGCCCATCCTGTCCTGCTCCACCCTGGCGGTGCGGGCCAATGGACGCCATCTGCGGACCCTGGAGGGACTTCAGAAGGACGCGGAGGAATTTGGCCTGTTCCTGGCAAAGGAAGGCGGAGAGCAGTGCGGTTTCTGCAGCCCCGGCTTTATCATGAACGTGCTCTCCATGGTGCGGGAGCTGGACGACCCCACCGAGGAGGAGATCAAGGAGTATCTGGCCGGAAACCTGTGCCGGTGCAGCGGGTACATGTCCCAGCTGCGGGCCGTGAAGAAGTTTCTGGCATATAAAAAGGAACAGCGGGAAGGAGGGAAGGCCTGATGGAGAACGAGAAGAGACAGTCATACCGCGTGGTGGGCGCTCCCATCATCAAGAAGGACGCCATGGCCCTGGTGACCGGCAAGCCGGTTTACACCGCGGACATCGCTCCCAGGGACTGCCTGGTGGTGAAGGTGCTCAGAAGCCCCTACGCCCACGCCATGATCACGGAGATCGACTGCGCCGTGGCCAAGAAGCTGCCGGGAATCGAGTGCGTTCTGACCTACAAGGACGTGCCCCAGAAGCGTTTCACCCTGGCCGGGCAGACATTTCCTGAGCCCAGCCCCTACGACCGCCTGATCCTGGACCGCCACCTGCGTTTTGTGGGCGACGCGGTGGCCATCATTGCGGGACAGACCGAAGCCCAGGTGGATCACGCCATGCGCCTGATCAAGGTGAAATACCAGGAGCTGCCGCCGGTGCTGGATATGCACGAGGCCAAGGACAATCCCGTCCTGATCCATCCCGAGGAGGACTGGAAGGCCCTCTGTAAGGTTGGAGCGGACAACAAGCGCAACCTCTGTGCCACGGGCTCAGAGGAGAAGGGCGACGTGGACGCGGTGATGGCACAGTGCAGCCACGTGGTCGACCGGGTTTACCACGCCAAGGCCAATCAGCAGGCCATGATGGAGACGTTCCGGACCTTTACCTACATGGACGTATACGGCCGTCTGAACGTGGTCTCCTCCACCCAGATCGTGTTCCACGTCCGCCGGATTCTGGCCAACGCCCTGGACATTCCCAAGTCCAAAATCCGCGTGGTGAAGCCCAGAATCGGCGGCGGCTTCGGCGCCAAGCAGACCGCTGTGGTGGAAATTTACCCGGCCGTGGTCACCTGGTTCACCGGCAAACCGGCCAAGATCATTTACACCCGCTATGAGTCCCAGATCGCTTCCTCTCCCCGCCATGAGATGGAGGTGCATGTGAAGATCGGCTGCAACGATGACGGCATTTTCCAGGCCATCGACGTGTACACCCTGTCCAACACCGGCGCTTACGGCGAGCACGGCCCCACCACCGTGGGCCTCTCCGGCCACAAGGCTATCCCGCTGTACCGGACGCCCAAGGCATTCCGCTTCGCCTACGACGTGGTTTACACCAACCGGATGAGCGCGGGCGCTTACCGGGGTTACGGCGCGACCCAGGGCATTTTCGCCATGGAGTCGGCGGTCAGCGAGCTGGCGGCCGAGCTTCACATGGACCCGGTGAAGCTTCGGGAAATGAACATGGTGAAGGAGGGCGACATCATGCCCGCCTACTACAACGAGCCGGCTTCCAGCTGCGCTCTGGACCGCTGCATGGCCAGGGCCAAAGAGATGATCGGCTGGGACGAGAAATACCCCAGACGCGACATGGGGAACGGCAAGGTCCGCGGCGTGGGAATCGCCATGGCCATGCAGGGCTCCTCCATCGCGGGCGTGGACGTGGCCAGCGTGTCCATCAAGGTAAATGACGACGGCTTCTACAGCATGACCATCGGCGCGGCGGAAATGGGAACGGGCTGCGACACCACCCTGGCCCAGGTGGCCGCCGAGTGCCTGGACTGCGAGATCGACGATATCGTGGTGTACGGTGCGGACACGGACATTTCCCCCTACGACTCGGGCTCCTACGCCTCCAGCACGGCCTACCTCACGGGAATGGCCGTGGTCAAGACCTGCGAGTCTCTGAAACAGAAGATTATCGCCAAGGGCGCGGACTATTTAAACTGTCCGGCCGACGGCCTGGAATTTGACGGAAAGCGGGTGTTTAAGCCCGCGGCGGACGGGGTGGAGGAATTGTCCATCAGTCTGAAGGACATTGCCAACAAATCCATGGGCTTCAACAGCGACGCGCTGTCCGCCAGCGAGTCCCATCACTCCCCCACGTCTCCGCCGCCCTTTATGGTGGGAGCCGCCGAGGTCGAGGTGGACAAGGAGACCGGATCCATCCGTCTGGTGGACTACGTGGCCGTGGTGGACTGCGGAACCGCGCTGAACCCCAACCTGGTGAAGGTGCAGACCGAGGGTGGACTGGCCCAGGGAATCGGCATGGCCATGTACGAGGATATCCATTACTCGGAAAAAGGCCAGGTGTACGAGAATTCCCTGATGCAGTACAAGATTCCCAGCCGTCTGGACGTGGGCACGATCCGGGTGGAGTTCGAGAACAGCTACGAGCCCAACGGACCCTTTGGAGCCAAATCCATCGGCGAGGTCGTGATCAACACGCCGTCCCCGGCTATCGCCAACGCGGTGTACAACGCGGTGGGCGTGCGGGTGCGCGAGCTGCCGGTTACGGCGGAAAAAGTATTTATGGGGATGCAGGGGCTGTAGACAGCCCGAGGGGGTTTTCTTATGGGAGCGACGCAGACACAAGAAGAAAAATTTATCCATATGACCCAGGAGCCGGTTCCACATCTGATCTGTGAGTTGGCAGGGCCGACGATTATCAGCATGCTGGTCACCTCCTTCTACAACATGGCGGACACGTTTTTCGTGGGCCAGGTGGGGACCAGCGCCACAGGGGCCGTGGGCATCGCGTTTTCCGTGATGGCCGTGATTCAGGCCTTCGGGTTCTTCTTCGGCCACGGCTCGGGCAACTACGTGTCCCGCAAGCTGGGAGCCCAGGAGTTCGACGAGGCGGCCAAGATGGCCGCCACCGGCTTTGTGTCGGCATTTATCATGGGACTGGTGATCATGGCGGCGGGGCTGGCCTTTCTGGACCCGCTCTGCCATATGCTGGGGGCAACGGACACCATACTGCCCTACGCCAGGTCCTACCTGGGCTTTATCCTGATCGGAGCGCCCTACATGACGGCTTCGCTGGTGCTCAACAACCAGCTCCGGTTCCAGGGCAGCGCCTTCTACGCTATGATCGGCATCGCCTCCGGGGCGGTGATCAACATTGTGCTGGACCCCATTTTCATCTTTGTGTTCCACATGGGCATCGGCGGCGCGGCCCTGGCCACCATCATCAGCCAGTTTATCAGCTTCTGCCTGCTGATCGCGGGAACCAGGAGAGGGGGCAACCTGCGCCTGGACATCCGCAAGTTCTCGCCCAGCCTGGAGCGCTACAAGATCATTTTAAACGGCGGAGCGCCGTCCCTGTGCCGCCAGGGCCTGGGCAGCGTGGCTACCGCCTGCATGAACCTGATGGCCAGGCCCTACGGGGACGCGGCCATCGCGGCCATGTCCATTGTGATGCGCATCACCCAGTTCGCAGCCTCGGTGATGATCGGCTTCGGCCAGGGCTTCCAGCCGGTCTGCGGCTTCAACTACGGGGCGAAAAAGTACGGCCGGGTGAAGGAGGGCTTCTGGTTCTGCGTGCGCGTGTCCACCGTGTTCCTCTGTATCATGGCGGTCTGCGGCTGGTTCGGCGCGGAGCTTCTGGTCACCATTTTCCGAAAGGGCGACCCGGATGTGATCCGGTACGGAACCCGGGCCCTCAGGCTTCAGTGCATTTCCTTCCCGCTGGTGGGCTGGATCACCATGTGTAACATGATGATGCAGACCATGGGCAAGGGCGTGCGGGCCACCATCCTGTCCATGTCCCGCCAGGGCCTGTTTTTCATTCCACTGGTGCTGACGCTGCCCGCCTATTACGGCCTCTTCGGCGTGCAGGTGAGCCAGCCCATCTCCGACGTCGTCAGCTTCCTGGTGGCGATCCCGCTGGAGATTGGGGTGCTGCGGGAGATGACCCGGGAGATGCGGGCTATGGAGATGGAGTCTGGAATTACCACGTAAACAGAGCAGCGACTCCGATGTTAAATTTACCCGTTTTGCATTCGCCCTTGCATATCCCTCCCAAAAGTTGTATACTAAATCCAGTTATGACGCGGGCAGAGTTTTGCAGAGCCTGCGCCGGATACACACCAACACCAGGAGGGATTGCAATGATTGAGGCAACGAGCTGCGGCGGTGTGGTTATTTTTCGCGGGAAAATCCTTGTCCTGTACAAGAATTACAAGAACAAGTACGAGGGATGGGTTCTGCCCAAGGGAACAGTAGAAGCTGGCGAGGAGTATAAGGAGACTGCCCTGCGCGAGGTTAAGGAAGAAACCGGGGTCAGCGCCTCCATCATCAAGTATATCGGTAAGAGCCAATATTCATTCAATACCCCACAGGACGTGGTGGAAAAGGACGTCCACTGGTATCTGATGATGGCCGACAGCTATTACAGCAAACCACAGCGGGAAGAATACTTTCTGGACTCCGGGTACTATAAATTTTATGAAGCCTACCACCTGCTGAAATTTTCCAATGAAAAGCAGATTCTGGAAAAGGCGTACAACGAGTATCTGGACTTGAAGAAGAGTAATCTTTGGGGAAGCAAGAAATATTTTTAATGAAATCAGATGGAATTGAGAGAGCGCTCCGGGGTGGCCGGGGCGTTCTTTTTTTGTTTGGGGCCGGTGGATGGAGCGGGACCTGCCCCACCTGATCATATTTTTCCGCCAGTTAGACAAAAAAGTACAGGAAATCTTACAGCCCGCCGGATTATAATGAATGATATCGGCAGAGGAGGTAAGGAATATGGAAACTGTAAGAAAGGTCGGAATCATCGGCTTGGGGGTCGTTGCGGACACACACGTAAAGGCGGTGGGAGCAGTTGACCAGTGTAGCCTTGCGGCGGGCTGTGACCTGGATCCGGAGCGCAGGGCGGTTCTCGGCGTGGGACCGTCGTTTTATACGGATTACCGTGAGATGCTGGAATGCGAACAGCTGGATGCGGTGCACATCTGCCTTCCCCATGATCTTCACCAGCCAGTGGCAGAAGCCTGCGCGGCTGCCGGAGTGAATGTTCTTTCAGAAAAACCGGAGGCTGTCACGGGAGAACAGCTGAGGCGGATGGAGCAGCTGGAGGACCGGTATCATGTACAGGTAGGGATTTGTCTGCAGAACCGCTATAACGAAACCACAAAGCAGTTGCTAGAGATGGCCGGAAGCGGCGCCTATGGCCGCTTGAAAGCGGTAAAGGGAATCGTAACCTGGCACAGACCGGCCCAGTATTATGAAAGCGCGCCCTGGCGCGGAAGTTTTGCCAGATCCGGCGGGGGCTGTATGATGAACCAGAGCATCCATACGCTGGATCTTATGCAGCTGATTGGAGGGCCGATTGAGGCAATTCACGGCACAGTCAGCCGGTGGATGGACTATCCCACCGAGGTGGAGGATACCGCTGGGGCCAGAATCTGTTTTGCAAACGGCGCCGAGGGCATTTTCTTTGCTACGGTCGGTTATGGGGACAACTCCAGCGTGGAGGTGGAGGCGGTCTGCGAACGAGCGGTATTTAACATTAAGAATTACCGGCTGACCATAAGAGAGAACGGAGGGGAGGAACGCCTGGTGTGCACGGACCGGAGTCTGAATGGAAAAACGTATTACGGCGCGGGGCACGAGGCGCTGATCCGCGAATTTTACCGGAAGCTAAACGGGGAGGCGGGCTCTTACGTGACGTGCCGGGAAGGGGCGGTCAGCGTGCGCATGATTCATAAAATTTATGAATCCTCCTTAAAACATCAGAAGGTTCAGTGGGGCCAGGGCGGTTGAGACAGTCAACCGCCCTGTTCTCTTGACTTTGTCCGCTGCAGTTATTAAACTGTTAGTAGATGAGAAAGGAGCCGCACGATGGAGGAACACAGCCTGTTAAACATGATCTCCGGGTATTCGGATGAGCCGGCAAAGCTGAGGCAGATCGATGAGCACTACCGCTATGAGGATCTGCTGATGGAGTCTGTTATGTGGCCGGATCCGGAAAAGTGCCGGGAAGCGCTCAGAGGATTGGAGCAGACTTATTACCGGAATGTGTTTCCGCCGCGTTTTCCCAATGATCCGGTGTCCGAGTACCGTGAGTCCACACTGCGCCTGAACACGGTTCTTCGGATTGCGGCCCGCAGGGGCGGGCTGCCGCCTGTGTTTCTCCATGCCATATCCGACGGTTTCGCATTCCGGATCTATCGAATGAGAACCGTTGGGGAGCTGGAGCCGTTTAGGGAGTATATGGCTCATTACTATGTGAATGCAGTAAGCGAGTATTCCATCAATCGCTACAGCGATGAGGTGGGGGAGATCATCTCATACATCAACTACCATCTACTGGATAAAATCAGCCTCAGCGAACTGGCGCAGCAGTTTCATTTTTCAGAGTCCTATCTGTCCCGGCGGTTTAAGCGCGAGACGGGGTTTAATCTGTCGTCCTTTGTGGTCAGGAGCCGTGTTGAGCTGGCGAAGCAGTATTTCCGGATGGGCTATAAAAGCGTGACCCAGGTGAGCCAGCTTTGCGGCTTCAGTGACAGCGGTTATTTCCAAAAAGTGTTCAAAAAAATAGAAGGAGAGACTCCTTCTAAATTTATTGCCGGCATATGCAGGGACGGGAATGAGGTTTTAAACACACCCTAGCCCTGCTTGGCTATAGTGGACAGATAGCGGTATATGCTGGCCTCCGAGCATTTTAAAGCCGCCGCGACCTGGCTTACAGAGCCTTTGATGAGGAAAATGTCCTTTTTTTTCAACGCCTTGATAATCTCCAGCTTTTCCGTCTGGGTCAGGCGGTCGACTTCAATCTGGCCGTACAGGTCGCGGATGGTGAAGCGGGTGATCTCCCCTGCGTTGGTAATGGTTTCGGAAAGGTGCTCCACCTCCACCGGCTGTGGGGAGATGGTGAAGAAATCTTCCGGAAGTCCGCTCAACCGCAGGACATCGCGGCTGATGCGCTGATATTCTTCTATGTTTGAGTTGATGCAGAGCAATCCCACCAGTTTGCCGTTCTCCTTGATAAACAGATTGGAGGAACGCAGGAGCTGGCCGTCCTGCGTACGGCCCAAAAAGTTTGTCATGTAGTCCTGATTTTTCCAGGACTCTTTTTTTATAATGGATCTGGCCAGGTCTGTCAGAGGGGCCCCGATTCCCTGACCTTCCAGCGTGCCGTTGGCGATGGCAATGACCTGCTCTTTTTTCTGACTCAGGTCGAATAGCACGATCTTGCTGTTCTTTCCCAATACCTCACCTAAAAAAGGAACAAGTTGTTTATACAGTTCTAAACTTTTCATGGAGTACCCCCCTCTATCTGGTATAACCCCATTATAGTACATTCTTTATAAAGTTTCCATCCCTATAATAAAAGAATATCACAAATAATAGTTTTAATTACAATAAAAAACTATTATTAATCAAAAAAATTATTGACAATCTGCCGGCAAAAGGATATAGTAAAGATATAATTTGTAAATATGACAATTAAATGAGGAAAGTGAGCGGTTAAATTGGGGAAAATGATGAAAATAGAGGACTTCATGCAAACCGAGCCTTGATTCCGCTGCGGACCTCGGGAAACACGCGAATAGCGAGAAGGAGGATATAATGAGGAAAAAAGCGATGACACTTTTGGCGGTGGCGGCTATGTGCGCTTCTGTAGCGGTGGGGTGCTCCGGGAAGGCGGAGGAAAGCTCCGGAGGCGGACAGCTGGCGCAGACCGGTGCCGGGGAATCGACTGCAGCCGGTGAGCAGGATGTGATACTGGATTTCACATGGTGGGGCAATCAGGTGCGGAATGAGCGCACGGAGGCGGCCTGCCAGGCGTACACGCAGGCGAATCCGGATGTCACCTTCCGCCCGGTTCCCATTAACGGTAAAGAGTATTTCGACAAGATCACCACGCTGGCGGCCGGACAGCAGATGCCGGATATTTTACAGCAGGACTATGAAAAACTGAACCGGTATGTGGAAAAAGGGCTTCACGAGAATATGGATCCCTATGTGGAGAACGGAGTGATCGATGTCTCTAAAATTCCGGAAACGTTTCTTCAGAGCGGTCAGGCGTCCGGGTCCTATTACGCTTTCAGCATGGGTGTGAATGCTCCCTGTCTGGTTTATGATAAAACCTTTCTGGAGGAGAATGGATTCCAGGTGGGAGAACGTATGACCTGGAACGAGTTTAATGCCTTGGCAAAAGAAGTCCATGAAAAGACAGGGGTCAAAACGACCTACAGCACCCTTTTGGGACCGCAGCATCAGATTCGGATTTCCGTGAGAAACGCCGGCAAGCACGTTTATTCCGAGGACGGAAAAACATTGGGATTTGAGGATGCAAATCTGGTAGCCCGCGTGTTCGCATTGATGGAGAACTCTATAAACGAGGGATACGGCCTGAGCGGCGAGGGGTACACGGGTGTGCAGACTGTGGAGCAGTGCCCAATCGTGTCCGGCCAGGCGTGGAACGAGTTTATCTATTCCAACCAGGTGGTGGCGTTGCAGGAAGCCATGGGAGACCATGAACTGGGAATTGCTATGAATCCGGAATTTGACGATGCAGTGGCTCCGGGCGCCTTTGTGAAGCCTTCCGTTATGATTTCGATGGGGTCCCAGGGAACAGAGGCTGAGAAACAGAAATCCGCAGAGTTCATCAACTATATTCTGAATTCCGTGGAGTGCAACGAGATATTGCTGGGCGAGCGCGGCGTTCCGATCAATTCCAATGTCAGGGAAGCGATCTATGACAAAGTGGATGATGTAACCCAGAAAACCTTTGATTTTATTGATCTGGTTGCGGAGCATTCATCCGCCCCGGAGCAGATTGATCCTTCGGCCGGACAGGAGATCGATGTCAACGCCCAGCGCATGCGCGATGAGGTTCTGTATGGTAAGAAAACAGCGGCGGAGGCTGGCCAGGAATGGATGGAAATGGCTCAGAAGCTGTTAAATGAATAGAGTGTCCTGCCGGAAAGGAGGAGAGCCTATGCTGCCGGCCAAGACGAGGGGCGGTTCAAAAGGTTTTTATAACAGACACCGGAACAATATTGAAGGGTACGCATTTATCAGTCTGTTTATTGTGGGATTTGTGCTCTTTACGGTTGTTCCCATCGTTACCTCATTGTTTTTGTCCTTTGCGGACTATGATGTGTTGTCGCCGCCAAAGTTTGTGGGGCTGAAGAACTATATCCGCATGTTTACGGATGACAAACAGTTCTATACGTCCTTTGGCGTCACCATTTTCTACGTGCTGGTGTCGGTTCCGCTGCGTTTGATGTTTGCGCTGGCAGTGGCGCTTCTCCTGCAGAGGACGACGAAGCTCACCACATTTTACCGGGCTGCGTACTACCTGCCCACCATTATCGGCAACTCCATCGCCATCGCGGTGGTGTGGCGCCGTATGTTCAGCGCCGACGGACTGTTCAATGCGATTGTCAATCAGATTTTTAATACCAATATACAGATTTCCTGGATCGGAGGCGAACACACTGCGGTCTGGACGCTGGTTCTGTTGGCGATCTGGCAGTACGGCTCCTCCATGCTGATCTTTTTATCCGGCCTCAAACAGATTCCGACCAGCCTGCTGGAGGCGGCGGAGATCGACGGCGCCGGGAAAATACAGAAGTTTTTCAAGGTGACGCTGCCTATGCTTACACCGGTGGTATTCTTCAATGTGGTTATGCAGCTGATCAATGGGTTTATGACATTTACCCAGAGCTTTGTGATCACGCAGGGGCAGCCGATGGATAAAACGCTGTTTGCCACCGTATATATTTACAGGTCGTCCTTCACCTACTACCGGATGGGTTATGGCTGCGCCATGGCGTGGGTATTGCTGCTGTTTGTGGCGATTATCACAATCCTGCTGTTCAAATCCTCCGGGACATGGGTATTCAACCAGGCTGACGGAAAGTGAGAGGAGGGAGTAATAGATGGCCCAATTAGGCGTAAGTGGCAAGCGAAAGATTGGCAGAGTGATCTATCACATATTCTGTCTGGCGCTGTGCTATGTGATGCTCTACCCCATGCTGTGGATGGTATTTAGCTCCTTTAAGGAGACCGGATCGATCTTTACCAGCGCAGCGAAGTTGCTGCCGGAAAACTGGACCTTTGAAAACTATGGAAACGGCTGGAAGGGATTTTCCGGCAATCACTTCGGTGTGTTTTTTAAGAATTCCCTGTTTGTGACGGCTCTGGCTACAGTGGGAGCGGTGGCGTCATCGGCGGTGATCGCCTTTGGGTTTGCCAGAATCCGCTTCTTTGGCTCACGGGTCTGGTTTGCCTGTATGATGATCACCCTGATGCTCCCATTCCAGGTCATCATGGTTCCGCAGTTTCTGATGTTCCAGAAATTTGGCTGGAATAATACATACCTGCCGCTGATTGTTCCTTACTGGTTCGGTCAGGCCTTCTTCATCTTCCTGGACATGCAGTTTATGCAGGGGATACCCACGGAGCTGGACGAGGCCGCCAGAATCGACGGATGTTCCACATTTGGTGTATTTTACCGGATTATGCTGCCGCTGATTTCTCCGGCGCTGATTACCACCGCTATCTTTTCCTTTATCTGGAGGTGGGAGGATTTCCTGGCGCCGCTATTGTACTTGAGCAGACCGGAGACCTACACCATCAGTATGGCGTTAAAGATGTTCTCGGATCCCTCCTCGCAGTCGGACTGGGGCGCGATGTTCGCTATGGCGGCATTGTCTTTGCTGCCGGCCTTCATTCTTTTCGCGATGTTCCAAAAGTATTTGGTGGAAGGCGTGGCCACGTCGGGCCTGAAGGGTTAAAAGAAACGGCTGATTTCCTCATAAAGGGCTTACAGTCCTGGGAAATCAGCCGTTTTTATCCGGAGTCAGCGCAGATACCGGTCCAGCCATTCAAAAAGTTCCGTCAGCCTTCTCAGACGCTGGCGGGGACGGCCTGCGCGGCTTAGTTCATGGTTTTCTCCGTGAATCAGACACATCCGCGCCTCGATTCCGAAATAGCGGAGGGCAGTGAACATCTGAAGCCCTTCCCCCATGGGGCAGCGGTAGTCCTGGTCCGCGTGGATGAACAGGGTGGGGGTTCGGACCCTGTCGGCATACATTACCGGCGATTGCCCGATAAAACGCTGCTGCGCGGACCATGGGGTGCCGTCCAGTTGGTCGGCCACAAAACGGTATCCGGTATCGCCGGTGTTGAACATGGAGATCCAGTTACTGATGCAGCGCTGGGATATGGCGCAGCAAAATCGGTGGGTGTGGCCGATGATCCAGTTGACCATAAAGCCGCCGTAAGAACCGCCGCAGGATGCCAGGCGGGTGCCGTCCAGCTGGGGAAAACGCCTGAGCGCTTCGTCCGTGAATTCCATAAGATCCCTGTAATCCGAGGTTCCATACATTCCGCGGAGATCCATGAAGCTGCTGCCGCGTCCATCGCTGCCATGTGGATTGCAGAACAGTACAAACCAGCCCCGAGCCGCCATGGCCTGCATTTCCAGATGGAAGATGCCGCCGTAGGCCAGCTTGGGCCCGCCGTGTATTTGCAGCACGCCGGGGTAACTGCCCGTGGGATCAAAATCTGCGGGGATGATTACATAGCCGTCGATTTCCTCGCCCGAAGAGGTACGAAATGTAAATGATTCCGGCGGCAGTACGCGGTGGCTGTGGAAATAGCCGTCGTTTGCCGATGAGAGGCGTAGCCCTTGTCCAGGCGTTTGTCCGCAGAAAATTTCGCCGCTGCGCAGGGGCGTCTCCTCTACCCAGGCGATTCTTCCTCCGGCCGCGTCCAATCCGGCGATGGCGCGTCCGTCGTCCGGAGTCAGTGGAGAGATGCCGCCTGTGCAGTCCAGAGCGTACATGCGGCTGCCGCGGCGGGTGACGGCGATAAAGAGGAGCTTCTGCCCGCAGACGGCCCACTGTCCGCAGGAGCCATAGCGCGCATCCGAGGTCACGTCGTTGGTTACGCCCAGGTCGGGGGCGGCAAGGGGGATGAGCCCTTCCGATTCGGCCCAAAAGAAGTCGGGATTCTGGACATTTCCCCAAATCGCCATATCGGTGGCGCAGACCAGAACGCGGCCGCCCAGGCGGCAGACGTGAAAGATATCGTACCGGTCAGGGCCAATCAGTTCCGATGTGGTGCCGAGGGAGAGATCATACCGGCGCAGAGCGGCGAATTTCATCTTTTTGTCAATGCGAGGCCGCAAGGTGTAGAGCACTTCGTCCGGGGAGACGGTGCAGATTCCGATTTCGCTGTCCTCAGGAGAAATGGGGGTGATCCTGCCCTCCTGCCACAGATAGAGCCGGGTCCGTTTGCCGTTTGTAATACCGCGGCCATTGGCCCAGAACGGAATTTCGTCGAACACGTCAGCTTCCTCGGTGACAGACGGCCGGAAGTTCTCCACTGCCAGCACTACATAACCCCATTTGCCGGCCGGATAGAAATTCTGCGCTGGGAACGGCAGTTGGGCCTCAGGCAGGTCCTCGCCGGAAGCAGGGTTCAGGCTGTGGATTTCTGCCCCGTCCGGGCCGGCGCAAAGGTATAACAGGCGGCCGTCAGCGCCCCAGGAGAGGTGGGAGGGCTTTTGCGCGGCGGCAACATAACGGGGCGAGCTGCAGCCGGAGGGGGAGACGGCGATCTGCGCCTGATAGGAATTTCCGGCCGGATCCGCCATGTGTTCCAGCCAGGCGCAGAACCGCCCGTCCGGGGAGAGCTTCAAATCGGACGGATAGGAGAGAGAGCGGAAATCCTGAGGTTGTATTGACAGCATAATGACTCCTTTCTGTGTGCGTTTTGGATTGTGTTGGGTCAATTATAACAATAAAAAATAATTATTGCAATGAAAAATTATTGAAATGTGATGTCCGCTGTGTTATACTCAAGTTATCGGTGAGCAGTGAGAAGTCCAGAGGAGGTTAAGAATGGATCAGGTACGTTTTGGAATCATCGGCATTGGCACGATGGGCTCCAACCATGCGAAGTGGATGGAGGAGGGAAAGATCCGGGGAGCCGTGCTCTCTGCGGTCTGCGATATCAGTCCGGAGCGCGTGCAGTGGGCGCAGGAGAACCTGAAGGAAACAGTGGCGGTTTTTACAGATTATAAGGAACTGATCGCCTCGGGAAAGGTGGACGCTGTGCTGATTGCAACGCCCCATTATTTCCACCCGGTGATCGCGGTGGAGGCTCTGGAAGCGGGGCTGCACACGCTGGTGGAGAAACCCGCCGGGGTGTACACAAAGGCCGTGGAGGCGATGAACGAGACGGCGGCCCGGCATCCGGAGCTGGTATTCGGCATGATGTTCAACCAGAGGATGAACCCGCTGTATCAGAAAATTAAAGAGATTATGGACAGCGGACGCTTGGGCGGCCTGCGCCGTGTGACCTGGATTATCACCACATGGTGGAGACCACAGAAATATTATGAGCAGAGTTCCTGGCGCGCCACCTGGCAGGGGGAGGGAGGCGGAGTGCTGGCCAATCAGGCGCCCCATCAGGTGGATCTTTTGCAGTGGATCTGCGGTATGCCTGGCAAGGTGCGCGGTTATCTGCGTTATGGTTCTCACCGGAATATCACGGTGGAGGACGACGTGACCGCGTATATGGAATTTCCCAACGGTGGAACCGGCGTGTTTATCAGCTGCACCCACGACGTTCTGGGATCGGACCGGCTGGAAATTCTCTGTGACAAGGGAAAAATCTATGTGGAAAACAGTACGAAAGCCACAGTGAAGGTCCTGGAGGAATCGGAGACGGAGATGAACGCCCGCATGGATTTTGAAGATGCAAAGCGTCTGGTGCGCGGGGGAAAGCTGAAGGATATCTGTAGCGAGGAAACCTTTGAGTTCCCGGATTTGTGGGGAATCCAGCACCAGCAGGTGACGGAAAATTTTGCCGGGGCTATTTTACATAAAACGCCGCTGGTGGCGCCCGGTTCCGAGGGAATCCGGGGACTTACGCTGGCCAATGCGATGTACCTCTCGGACTGGCTGGGGAAAGAGGTAGAGATACCCTTTGACGGAGATTTGTTTTTGGATGAGCTCCACAAGAAGATAGAAGAGGAGACGAAGTGATGGCGGACCAGAAAAGGATGCATCAGGATATCGAAACCCTGAGGAAAATCAGCGAGCCGTGCGCCGCCGGAACCCAGCGTCCCAGCTATACCCCGGAATACAGAGAGGGCGTAGAATACATGAAGGGGCGCATGGCGGAGTTTGGCCTGGAAGTCCGGGAGGATACGGTGGGAAATCTCTTTGGAGTTCTGCGGGGGAACGACCCGGAGGCTCCGTCCATTATCTCCGGCTCCCATCTGGATTCCGTGAAATGTTCCGGCGCGTTCGACGGAATCGCGGGGGTTGTCTGCGCTCTGGAGGCAGCACGGATGATTCAGGAGAGTAAAAAGCCGCTGAAACATACCTATGAAGTTCTTGGCACCATTGGCGAGGAGGGTACGCGGTTCGGTCAGGTGCTGATTGGCAGTCAGTTTATGGAGGGCAGCTTTGGGGAGGCGCAGTTGGACAGTGTGAAGGGGCTGGAGGACGGACTCACCCTTCGTGAGACCATCCGCAATTACGGCCTGACCGGCGATCCGGCGGGAGCCTGCCGCAGGCAGGATAAGGTAAAAGCGTTTATAGAGCTTCACGCGGAACAGGGACCAATTCTGGAAAATGCCGGGAAATCCATCGGAATTGTGGAAAATATTGTGGCTATCTCCTGGCTGGAGGTGTCGGTTCACGGGGTGGCCAGCCATCCCGGAACAATCCCCATGGATGTACGGCACGATGCCGGCGTGGGGGCGTTTGAGCTGATCTGCGCTGTGACGCGCTATGCGGCGCAGCATTACAACGGAATCGCCACGGTCACCACCGGAAGGTTGAATCTGCTTCCCGGTTCCACGAACTGCATTCCGAGCGAGTGCGATTTCACTCTGGATATCAGGACTTGCGACGAGGCTGCCCGGGCGGACCTGATCCGCTACACCGTTGAGACGGCAAAGCAGGTGGCGGTAAAATGCCGTGTGGAGATCAATGTGCAGGAAGCGGTGCATCGGGAACACGTCCCCACAGATTCTCATATTGAGGACCTTGTGGAGGAGGCGGCGGCAAAGCTGGGCTACAGCCATATGCGTATGAACAGTGGGGCCGGGCACGATGCCATGATCTTTAAGCGCATATGGCCTGCGGGAATGATTTTCCTACCCAGCCACGAGGGGTTGACCCATCATCCTGATGAACTGGTTGCGTTTGAGGACATGGAGAAGGGCGCGAATGTGCTGTACGAGGTAATCCGTATGCTGGATGAGGAGTAGAGAAAATGGAAAAAGAATATCAACAGACGGAGCTGGAACTGGAAGAGACCAACATGTACATTTTGTTTGCAAGGATGTTCGCCTGTATCGCCAGAGAAGTGGGCGAAAAATTTGGGGACGAGGGAATCCGCGCAGTGCGGGAGGGAGTCAGACAGTTCGGCGCGGCGCGGGGACGGAATATTGCCGAACGCGCCAGGGCGATGGGACACGAGGCGGACCTGTTCCACTACCTGTCCTGCTACGATATGGGCAGGAGCGGCTATTTTAACAGTGCGGACCGGGTGACGGAGACGGAGATTGAGCAGGACTTCGACCGCTGCGTTTTTGCTGAGACGTGGATGAACGATCACACGGAAGAATATGGAATCCACTATTGTGAGCTGATCGATCCGTCCATTGCACGGGGATACAATAAACAGATGGAATGCTGCCACGACGAACATTTTTTCGATAAGGGCAGATGTCACTTTATATTCCGGATGAAGGACGGAGAGCAGGAGACAGATTGAGAGAGGAGGAATTGTTATGCCATACAATTTGATACCGGCGGTTCAAATGTTTACGGTGCGCGAGTTTATACAGACTGCAGAAGGACTGGAGCAGAGCATGAGGCGGATCCGGGACATGGGGTGCCGGGACGTGCAGTTTTCCCGCGTGGGGACTGGGATTGATCCCGATTTTATTACAGCACTGTTAAAGGAACTGGACATGCATGTGTTTGTCACGCATTCGCCCATGGACCGCATTTTTAATGATCTTCCGGCGTTGATCCGGGAGCATCACGCGTGGGGTTGCGACAGCATCGGTCTGGGAAATCTGGACAACCGTTATCTGGACGACGGTTATGAGGGATATACCCGCTTTATCCGGGATATCAAACCGGTGGTTCAGGAGCTGAAACGGGAAGGTATGACGTTTGCCTACCACAGTCACAGTTTTGAGTTTATCCGCTATCAGGGAAGGTACATGTATGACCGGCTGATCGAGGAGACGGACCCGGAGGGATTCCACTTTATTCAGGATTCGTTCTGGATGCGCTATGGCGGGATCAACCATCCGAAGTATATGGAAAAGGTGGCGGGACGCATGGAAGTGCTTCATGTCAAAGATTTCACCACAAGGATCGGTTACTTCGGAGAGTGCGAGTGTATGACCGGAACCATCGGAGAGGGAAATATCGATTACCGGCCTCTGCTGGAGGTCTGCCAGCGCACCGGTGTGAAGTATCTGGCGATTGAGCAGGACCGCTGTCTGAGGGATCCCTTTGACTGCTTAAAAGATGCATATGTGGAGCTGAAACGAATTGTGGAAGAGTGATGGGAGGAGGTAGAGCGATGAAACTTGCCGCGCAATTATTTACTCTGCGGGACTATTGCAGAACCCCGGACGAATTGTTTGAGACTCTGGGAAAAATTCGGGAAATGGGCTATGACGGTGTGGAGCTGGAGAGCACGCTGATCAAGGCGGCGGACCGTGGGGAACTGAAAGAAAGACTTTGCCAGCTGGGATTGTCCGTGTGTTCCGTGCGTTCTCCCTTTGGCCGGACCGGATATGATCTGAACGGAATGATCGATGAAGCTAAGGCGTTTGGCACCGGTTATGTGGGGATTGGCACGATTACCGGCAGTTACAGCTTTAACAATGCAGGCCCCGGCGGATTCCACCGTTTCGCGGCCAAGGCCCTGGAGGTAGGAGAGACGCTCTCCGAAAATGGCCTGACCGGCTTGTACAGCCTTCGCAGCCATGAGTTTGTCCGGGAATCGGACGGCAGATGGGGATTTGAAAATCTGGAGGAAGATTTCAATGGCCGGACCGTACAGTTTGAAGTGGATCTGTATCACCTGGTGAAGGCGGGCGTGGAACCGAAACAGATTATAAAACGCCTTTCCGGCCGTATGCCGGTGGTGCGGTTCCGGGATCAGCGGATTGCGGTGGGGGAAGTTCATTTCTTCTATCCGGTCCGTGAGAACTGTCCGGTTGGGGACGGCGTATTTGATTTTGCAGATTTTATGCCAGCGCTGGAGGAGGCGGGATGCCGCTGGATTACCCTGGGTCAGGAATATTGCACCAGGGATCCCTTCGAATGTATGGAGCGCAGCCTGAAATTCGGACGTACGCTGGCATAGAGGGGAGAATCATTGAATATTGGAATAACCGGATTACGCCGGACGGTCAGGGATGACCGTCCGGCGTAATGGCATCTCAGCTCCCGCCCTGCATCGTAGACACGGCCCAGTTGGCCTCGATCTCCGTCTGGGCGGTCTCCAGGTCGCCGGAGCGAAGGGCCTCGATGATCCGCTTGTGGCTGGCGTAGCTGACCTCCGGGGTGGTATAGATTTTGAAAAAACGGTTCTCGTTGCGGCTCACGTGGATGGACAGCTGGTCCGAGTAGTTCACCAGGTAGGGATTCCCGGACAGCTGGCAGAGGTAGCGGTGGAACTGGTAGTCTGCCTCTATGGTGGCGGGGACGGCTCCCATCTGGGCGCAGCGGAGAAAATTCTCGTTCAGGGAATTCAGATGTTCCAGGTCCTCTGCGGTCACAGAACCGATGGATAGCTTCAGCGCCAGGGCCTGAAGCCCGCCCAGGAGCTGGTACACGTGCTTGATGTCCTCCTGATTGATGGGCGCTACAAAGGTGCCGCTGGAGGGAACGATCTCCACCAGCTTCTGTTCGTTCAGCATCTGAATGGCCTCCCGCACGGGCGTGCGGGACACGCTGAAATACTTGGCCAGATCGGCGTCGTTTAAACGCTCCCCCGGCTCCAGTGTGCCGTCCACGATCCATTGCTGCAGTATGGTATAAACCCGCTCTTTGGCGGTGGTGCGGTTGATGGTCTCTGTCTTTTTGGGTATTGGCATGTGCACCCCTCCCCTTCTTGATTTTAATATAATTCTACTTGATATCCCCTAAATATGCAATATAATTTTCACCAAATAATGTTGAATTATAGAGAAAACTAACACTAATTTAGACGAAAAAATAAAATTAATATATTGCATATCGGTTGGAAGTGTGCTATGATCAAGTCAACCGATATATTGGATATTGCAAGAAGGAGGAGCGATATGGAAGAGATTTCAAACCGCTGGGTCCGGGCGGTTCGCAATGAAGGTCCGGCAGTGGGCCTCAGCGCAGTGGAACGCGCCGCGGATTTTCTGACCCGGAAGGCGGTTGAGCCGGCCCATCGGATCCACCGGGCCATGGAGGGCTACCGGCCCACGCCATTGGTGCGCCTGGACGGGCTGGCGGAGGCCCTGGGTGTGAAGGCGGTATTTGTGAAGGACGAGTCCAAACGGTTCGGCCTCAACGCCTTCAAGGGGCTGGGCGCGATTTACGCGTTCACCCGGGTGGTGTGCGGCGAGCTGGGACTGGACCCCGAGACCACCACATTTGCGGACCTTCAGTCCGAGCCAGTGCGCGGGCGGCTCTCCGGGATGGTGTTTGTGACCGCCACCGATGGAAACCACGGCAAAGGGGTGGCCTGGGCTGCGGGCCAGCTGGGCTGCAGGGCGTATGTGTATATGCCCAAGGGGTCCTCCGAGCTGCGCGCCCAGGCGATCCGGGACGTGGGCAGGGCGGAGGTCCGTATCATGGACGTGGGCTACGACGACGCTGTGCGCCACGCGGCCCGCATGGCGGAGGAGAACGGCTGGCACCTGGTGCAGGACACCAGCTGGGAGGGTTACCAGCAGATTCCCACCTGGATTGTCCAGGGTTACACCACCATGGCGGCGGAAGCCGCAGAACAGCTGGAGGCGGAGGGATTTTCCAGGCCAAGCCACGTGTTTTTGCAGGCGGGCGTGGGAGCCATGGCGGGCGGCGTGACCGGATACCTGGCGGACCGCTACGCAGGGAACCGCCCGGTATTCAGCACGGTGGAGCCTGAGGACATGGCGTGTATTTACAAATCCATTCTGGCGGCGGACGGGGAGCCCCACGCGGTGGATGGGGACTGTGCTACGATCATGGCCGGGCTGAACTGCGGGGAGCCCTGCACCGTCACCTGGCCGGTGCTGAGGACCTTTACCAGTTTTGCCTTCAGCTGCGCGGACCCGGTGGCCGCGCTGGGCATGCGGCTTCTAGCGGCTCCCCGCAAGGGGGATGAGCCCATCGTCTCCGGCGAGTCCGGGGCGGCGACTACCGGTCTGCTGGCGGTACTGGCGGCCAGCCCGGAGTTTGCCGGACTGCGCCGGGAAATGGGGCTGGACGGCGGCTCCGTGGTACTTTTGTTCAGCACGGAGGGGGATACGGACCCGGAGCAGTACAGGAGTATTGTTTACGCGGGGAAGTATGCGCTGCATTAATCCACAAAAAGGAGAAAACTAAGAGGAGGTAGGAGAAATGGAAGCGATTTTTGGCTTTATCAATGCAGTTACAGGTTGGATTTGGGGAATTCCGATTTTGGTGCTGCTGGTTGGAGGCGGACTGATTTTGACGGTTGTGATCGGAGGGATTCAATTCTCCCGGTTTGGCTTTATCATGAAAAATACGGCGGGAACCATGTTCGACAAGGAGGAGCAGGCCCGGAAAAAGGCCCTGGGCGTCTCTCCGTTCCAGGCGGTTACCGCGGCCCTGGGGTCCACCATCGGAACGGGAAATATCGCCGGAGTCGGCGCGGCGATTGCCACAGGAGGCCCGGGAGCGCTTTTGTGGATGTGGATCTGCGGCCTGGTGGCCATGGCCATTAAATTTTCCGAGGTCACCATGTCGGTCCGTTACCGCCAGAAGAATCCCAAGGGTGAGGGATATCTGGCAGGTCCCTTCATGTATATGCGCGACGGCCTGCACTGCAAGCCTCTGGCCTACTGCTTTACGTTCATGTCTCTGCTGACCCTGTGCACCATCGGCGGCGTACACAGCGGAGCCATCGCGGATAACCTTGCGCCGGTCGGCGTTTCCCGAATCATCACCTGTGTGGTGGTAGTCGCCATTGTGGTGGCGGTCATGCTGGGCGGTATGAAACGCCTGGTGAACATCACGGATAAAATGGTTCCGGCCATGAGCGCCCTCTATGTGGTCTGCGCGGTGATTATCGTGGGAGCCAACATCGGCCGTGTGGGTGAGGCACTCCGGGAAATCTTCATCGGAGCGTTTACCGGACAGGCGGCCATCGGCGGCTTTACCGGCGTAGCCGTGGCCTCCACCATCCGTTTCGGACTGGCGCGCGGCGTATTTTCCAACGACGCAGGTCTGGGCCTGCAGGCCACCATCCACGCTCAGGCGGCAGGCATTGACCATCCGGCCCAGCAGGGAATGTGGGCGGTGTTTGAGACGTTTTTTGATACGATTGTCATCTGCTCCCTGACCGGATTCATGATCATTTTTTCCGGCGTGTGGCAGACCGGAGAGGCGGGCTCCACGCTGAGCTCCCTGGCATTTGAATCGGTACTGGGCAGCGCCGGGCGCTATCTGTGCCTGTTCTGTCTGACCCTGTTTGCAATCAGCTCCATCATTTCCAATTCCCAGGGGCTGCGTATCCAGGCAACCGCGGCGACCAACAGCCGTCTGGCGGTCAATGTTCTGCTGGTGATCTTTGTAATCATGATTATCGGCGGCTGTCTGACCGACATGGCGAGCGTATTTGTCCTTACGGACTTTGGAAACGGCATCGTCATTTTCCTGAACGTGCCCAGTTTGATTCTGCTCAGCGGAGAACTGCGCAGGCTGACCAGAGAGTGGTTTGGCAATAACGGCGATTTAAAGGCGATCGAGGCGCAGCGAGCGGCGAAAGAGAAATAAGATCCAATAGAACGAGGTGAACAGATATGTCAGAATTAAATGAAATCTTAAAAGCATGGCGTCACGAACTCCACCGCCATCCGGAGACGGCGTTTGAGGAGACCCGCACCGCCGCCTTTGTGGCGGAGCGGCTGCGGGAGATGGGAATTGAGGTGCACACCGGCATCGGCGGCACGGGCGTGATCGGACGCCTGAAGGTCGGGGACGGCCCTAAGGTCGTGGCCCTGCGGGCGGATATGGATGCGATTGCGCTCACGGAGACGGGAACCGTTTCCTACAAATCCGAACATGAGGGGAAAATGCACGGCTGCGGCCATGACGGCCATGTGACGACGGTTCTGGGGGCTGCGAAGCTGCTGTCCGAGAGCCGGGACTTTAACGGTACGGTGCAGTTCCTGTTTCAGCCCGCGGAGGAGCCGGGAAAGGGCGCCCATGCCATGATCGACGATGGCCTTTTCGAGCGGTTCCCCATGGATGAAATTTACGGCCAGCACAACAATCCGGCCTACCCGGCGGGTACGGTCAATATCTGCAAGGGCGGCTTCGCCTCCTGCGAGGACAATTTCAAGATTGAGATTCACGGCCGCGGCGGCCATGCCTCCGCGCCGGAGAAAACCGTCGATCCGATGGTGATCGCCGCGCAGATCATTCTGGCGCTGCAGACGATTCCCTCCCGCAACGCCGGGGCCTTTCAGCCGGTGGTCGTCTCCTGCACGGAGCTGTTTACGGACGGAGCCCACAATGCGATTCCCAGCAACGTTACGATTCTGGGCGACTGCCGCAGCTACTCCAAGGAGATGCAGTCGCTGATCGAGACGAGAATGAGGGATATTGTGGAACACATCTGCCAGGCTTATGGGGCCACCTGGGATTTCCTGTACACCCACGAGTTTGCGCCCACTGTAAACTGGGACGAGCAGGTGGATGCGGTCATCCAGGCAGCCAGCCACGTGTTGGGAGAGGAAAAGGTCAACGGAAACTGCTCGCCGTTCATGGCGTCGGAAGATTTCGGCGCGTTCCTGGAAAAGGTGCCGGGCGCGTTCTTCTTTATGGGTGGCGCCGTGGGGGATGAGAGCCGGGATATGCCGCTGCACAATTCCTGTTTTGACTACAACGACGATACCCTGGAGGCCGGGGCGCAGGTATTTGCGCAGCTTGTCAGGGAACGGCTGGCGGGATAAATGATCGATAATTATATGTAAATGAGCTGATTAGGCTCCGGTTTTGCCGCTTGGGTAGCGGCGGGCCGGGGCCTGGTTTTTTGATGAGCCGGGCGTTTGGTTTCATATCTCCATGGCGGACATTGTGCAGCTGGAATTTGTAAAAAATTTACAAGCCGTAACTTCCATATTTTGATTGTGAATCCCTACGTTATTGATTATAATAAAAACAGAAAATGGAAAATAAAGGGCGGGGGGAAATCATGTTCAATGAGGAAAACCGGGAGAACCGGACGGCATACATACTGTTTCTGACAGCGGCCATGTTGGCGTTTGCCATCTTATTGTGGTCCGGGAATCTCCGGTTTGAGGCCCGGACTGAAAGTCTGGTGGACGGACCGTCGCCGGTAAATTTTTCGGATGGATGGACGCTGACGCAGGAGGGAGTGGAGACCGGAATCATTTCTATGCCACACAAGTCCGGCGCAGCTCCGAACGTGCCGGTCACCATGAGCAAAAAACTGCCGGATACCGGGTTTGACGATTATGCGATCTGTTTCCATACAGCCTTTTCCAGCGTGGAGGTGAGAGTGGGAGACCGCCTGCTGTACCGTTACAATTCCGACGGTATGCGCCCTTCCGGCAAGGCGACGCCCAACCACTGGAATATGGTGCAGATTCCGCCGGACTGCGCTGGACAGACCATCGCCGTGACCTTGCGCTCCCCGTACCGCGTATCCTCAGGCGTGCTGTCACCGGTCTGGCTGGGGGCACCGCTGAAGCTGACTTCCTACCTGCTGCGGCAGTATATTCCGCAGATGATGGTTTGCGGGGTATTCATGATCCTGGGACTGGCCATCTTTGTCAGTTCATTTTACCTGCGCAGCTTGCTGGAGGACGTCTGTACGGTCCGCTGCCTGGGAATATTCGTGGTGCTGGCCTCCCTCTGGATGGTAAATGAGGTGGAATTTCCCGGATTCATATGGGATTTCGGCTATACCATGACCATGGCCCGGTATATTCTGTCCATGATCTGCCCGCTGCCCTACCTGTTTTACCTTATGCATCGGTTCCCCCGGGAGTACCAGCCGGCGCTGCGGCGGCTCAGCTATATGTTCTCCGCCAACTTTTTTATCCTGAACATCCTGCACCTGACAAATGTAGCGGATTTCATGGAAACGGCCTGGGTTACCCACACCTGTTACGCAGTTATGTTTCTGGCGCTGCTGTTGATCATCGTAAAGCGCTTCCGCAGGGAAAGGCCCCTGGACGCGTATTTCAAGCTGGAATGCGCCGGGATGGCGCTGATGGCTGTGAGTCTGGGAGCGGAGATCGTTCTGTACTATCAAATGGATTATATGCGGAACGGAAATTATCTGCGCAGCGGGCTGTTCGGCTACATCGCCTGCCTGTTTGCCGCGCTGCTCATGGACACCCGGCATAAGCGGGAGGAGACTGCGCGGATCGGGCGGGAACTGCAGGACTCCAGGCTCAGGCTGATGATCAGCCAGATCCAGCCCCATTTTATTTACAATACGCTCAGCTCCATCCGGACGCTGATCAAGCTGGACCCGGACCGGGCCTACAATCTGGTCTACGATTTCTCCAAATATCTCAGGGCCAACATCGATTCCATCGGCCAGGGCGGTATGATCCCGTTTGCCCAGGAATTGGAGCATATCCGCAATTACTGTAATATCGAAAAGGTGCGCTTCGGGGACAAGCTGGCCCTGGTGTATGAGATTGGCCCGGACGGCTTCGAGGTCCCGCCCCTGACCGTGCAGCCCTTGGTGGAGAACGCCATCAAACACGGCATCCGCGGGAAAAATGGCGATGGCACGGTGAAGGTCAGCACCCTTGAGGACGAGCACAGCTACATGGTGGAGGTGCTGGACGACGGCGCCGGTTTTGATCCCGCCGCCGGTGTGCCCAAAACCTCGGCGGGTCTTGAAAATATCCGGCTGCGCCTGCAGGAGATCGCGGGCGCGTGCCTGGAGATCAACAGCATACCGGGTAAAGGAACCCGGGCCATTGTGCGGATTCCCAAACAGGGATAATCGAAATTTGAAACAGAGGGGAGGACGGAACATGCGGACGATTGTTGTGGATGATGAAGAGCTGTCCATGCGCCAGTTTGAGATCGAGTGCGCGCAGGTCAGGGAAATAGAACTGGTGGGGAGGTTTACCAATCCCCTGGAGGCGCTGGAGTACGCCAGGAACAACACGGTGGATTTCGCGCTGCTGGACATCGAAATGCCCCAGATGAACGGCATCGAGCTGGCCAGGAGACTGCGGGAAATCAAGCGGGATATGATCATTATTTTTGTCAGCGGCTACAGCGATTACGTGCTGGACGCCCTGAAAATGAAATCGGACTACTATGTGTTCAAGCCCTACAGCCGGGAGGACATCATGGACGCGTTAAACCGCGCCAGGCTGCTGGCAAAGGGGCAGGCCAAGCGGGTATTTATCAGAACCTTCGGCCGGTTCGACGTGTTTATCGATGAAAAATTGGTGAAATTTTCCAATGCCAAGAGCAAAGAGCTGCTGGCCCTCTGCGTGGACCGCATGGGAGGCGAGGTGACCATGGAGGAAGCTGTGGACAAGCTGTGGCCAGACAAGGATTACGACAGCCGGGTGAAGGTGCTGTACCGGAAGGCGGTGATCGGGATTCATGGGGTGTTCGAGGAGTACGGGATCGAGGGTGTATTCTACAACCGCCGGGGCGGCTGCTATGTGAAGGGCGATGATCTGGAATGCGATTACTTTGAATATATGAAGGCGGACGGCAGCGGGAGATACCACTATGAGGACGAGTATATGTTCGACTACAGCTGGGCCGAGGAGACCAACGCCAGGTTGTCAAGTGGACGTACGGGCAGGGGGTGAGGAGAAAAATACGGAGTCAGAATTTTAAATTTAATAATTTTCAAAATACGCGGAAATAGTTGCACATCGGTTGCGCAGGCTGCGCTATACTGATCCCATATCAACTACATACTTGGCAAAACTGATGAAAGTCAGCGACGCAAAGCTAAAGGGTCTAAATCATAGTATATGATATGACAGCCAGTTGCCCCTATATGGACGTTCCGGGTATGGTACGTTTGTATTTGGTTCGCGTATTGCACACCCAAGGTGTGTTTATGCAGATTTTTAGGCAATCCTGACTGGACTCAGGATTGCCTTTTTTGTGCTGAGAAAGCCCCTCCGGATTGGCTGGTCGGGAGAAACATTTGAAGAAAGGAGATGAGTGAGGGATGAAGGAAAAAAACGGTTTGCTGCAAAAGATCGTGGGAGCTGTGGGAATCGCGCTCTGCGTAGTGTTTGTTCCGCTGCTGCTGATCAACGTGACGCTGATCGTGAAGTCTTATACCAGTCCCGACAAGGTGCCTGATTTCCTGGGGTATAAGCCGTTTATCGTGCTGTCCGGTTCCATGGAGCCTAGTATCATGACCGGCGACATGGTATTTGTCAAGGAGACCGATCCTGACAGCCTGAAGGTGGGCGACGTGATCGCTTACAAGAGCGGAAGCGCAGTGGTGACCCATAGGATCGTGGAGGTGAAGTCGGAGAACGGCGAGACGCGGTATGTCACCCAGGGCGACGCCAACAACGCCGCGGACCAGAGTCTGGTGAAGCCGGCGGACGTGGAAGGCATTTACCAGAGAAGAGTCGCCGGAGCCGGGAATCTGGCGATGTTCATGCAGACGACCACGGGAATGATTCTGTTTGTGGTGTGCCCGCTGGTGCTGTTTGTGCTGTGGGATGTGATCCGCAGACAGCTTGAAAGCCGGAAGGAAGTGTCCAGGACGAAAGAGCTGGAGATGGAATTGGAACGGCTGAGAGCGGAGAAAGGGTGACGGCGGGGACGCGCGGAGCCTGAATGATGGTAGGTAGTAATTTTATAAAATAATAAAAATAAATAAAAGGAAAGAGGAAAAGACATGAAGAAAAGTATTTTTGGGAAAATTGGAGCAGCAGCAGTTGTGTTGACATTGGTTACCAGTAGTTTGGTGGGAGGGACGTTTGCAAAGTATACCAGTAAAGTAACTGCAGCGGGCACTGCAACAGCGGCCAAATGGGCTATTGCATTTGCAAAGGATGGAACAAACATCGAGGATGATAAGGCGGAGACCAAAACGTTTGCATTAAAGGATGATAATGCTGCTAATATAGGAGCGGCAACTGGAAAAATTGCACCAGGATCTTTTGGAACAATTGATCTTTCCATTGATGGGACGGGATCAGAAGTTGGATATTCTTATACGATTACAGCGGATGTTTCAGGGTTAGGCACTATTCCAGTTGAGTTTCATTTAGATAATGCATCTGGTCAAAAGCTTGAGCCAGCAGAGGGCAAAATAACCATTGCTAGTGGAGACGTTTTGCAGGAAAATGTCGGAACAGAAGTGCAAAAAAAACTGTATTGGGTATGGCAAGAGACAGATGGTGATACTGCTGCAGGTATAGAAGCAGCTACGGGAACAATCGATCTTACTTTAGAGGCGACTCAGTACATTAAAACTACAAATTAGTAGTAAAGGTGAATGGGCTGAATCGCATCCCGCGGTTCAGCCCCCGCCAGAGCGCAGCGGTTCATCCGCTGCCTTCTGACGAGGGCCGAACACAAATTAACTATCAGCACACACTATCCCGCACCTAAAAAGGAGGCCCTGCCCATGCCCAACTCTGGCCCAAAATCACATAAGAACAGCCAGACCACCGGCAACAGCAAGACCATCTGGATCATCCTCCCCGTCCTCCTGCTGTTCGTTTCCATCACCTCCTTCCTTGCGGGCACCCACATCGGAAGGGCGACGGATCACCGTTTGGGGCAGATGTTGGATACCATCGTGTTGTCCCCGGAGAACGAGGCTGTGAATCCGAACCGAATCGACTTCAGCGGACAGATCTTTTACACAGACGGTTCGCCCTGTGCAAACCGGGTAATAGAGCTACACAGCGACCCCAGGCGAACCACCACGGATTCGGAAGGGGTTTTTCATTTTAAAGACGTGGAGACCGGAACACATAACCTGGCCCTGCTGGACGATTCAGGGAGGCAGGAAAGTCAGGTTGAAATCCACATAGACCGCGAAAGCGGAATCCAGACCGGCAAGGTCACCGGCAACGCGGAGGCGTACCAACTGGCGGTGTCCGAGAATGTCATTGCAGTGCATATCCGCCTCCAACTGGATGATAACGACGAAATCACAGTTACCCCGGATGTCTACACTCGGGACGCCGGAGCCGATCACTACAAGGACACCTCCGGGAAAACGGCAGACCCGGTTGCGGCCCAGCCCGCAGCCAATGATCAATCAGAAATTCCTGAGTCAGGAGAAGGGCTGATCGCCCAGGAGAACACGACGGACCCGGCAGCTCAGGCCAGTCAGGCTGCCGGACAGACGCAGTCCCAGCTTCTCCCGCCATCCGCGCAGGATCAAAGCAACAGCGCCGCCGCAGAATCCGTCCCCATAGCGGGACAGGAATCCACCGCTGAGAGCCTGGAACAGCCTTCTCAGCCCCCGGCGGAGACCAGCGCGGCAGCCGGAAATCAGACGCAGCCGAATCACTCGGGTTCTGACTCTGATTCCTCACACGATCACTCATCCAGACCTCCCACCCCGTCGACTGATCCCACGGAACCAACGGAGCCATCGAACCCCACTGACCCGACGGACCCAATCGACCCGACGGACCCAATCGACCCGACGGACCCAATCGATCCGACGGACCCAACCGATCCAACGGACCCAACTGATCCCACCGACCCCACCGAGCCAGACCAGCCCGCCGACGTGCAGGTACAGGAAAAGAACGGACCGGTATGGCAGCAGAACACGGAGATCAGTCTGTTTGCGGATCGGACCGGAGCGGGAGAGGACCGAAAGCTGATGCCTGGTTCCAAAGGCAGTTACGAATTTCTGGTCAGCAACCGGAATTCCTATGAAATCCGGTATCAGATGAAGATTTCCGCGCCGGAAGGCCAGCTTCTTCTGCCCCTCCGTTACCGATTGAAATCGGACGGTCAATATCTCTGCGGGGATCAGGACACCTGGCTTACTGCGGAACAGCTCTCCGCCGAGTCCGTGAACCTGGATCCGGGAGAAGAGAAGGAATATCTCTTGGAATGGCAATGGCTGTTCGCCGGCGGAAATGACATATTGGACACCAAAATCGGCTCTGCCGCGGACCTGGAATACCGGGTGATCGTGATGATTCACGCGGAGCAAACCACATCATAGAGGAGACATGATCAATATGAAACAAATCGGACGTTGGCTGCAGCGTTTTCTTACCGCAATTCTCGTTGCAGTGATCTTGATGAACGGCATACTGCTGGTGAAGCGCTTTGTCTATCACGAAGAACTTCCCTCACTATTTGGCTACTCCATGGTGACCGTGCTTTCGGGCAGCATGGAACCGGCATTTTCGCCGGGGGACAGCCTGATCATCCGCCAGCAGGCGGATTACGCACCGGGGGAGATTGTGACCTTCGGAGATCAGGGGACATTTGTCACTCACAGAGTTATGGAAAAAGATGGAGAAACCTTTCAGACAAAAGGCGACGCCAATAACGCGCCGGACGGCGTGACGATCAACCGGGATAATATTTATGGAAGCGTCCGCCTGGTCATTCCGCGTTTGGGGAATCTGATTCTGTTCCTCAAATCGTCGCTGGGAATGTTGGTAATGGTTGTGGCGCTGATGCTCCTGGTGGAAGCGCCCCATTTGCGGAAACGGGAACTGGCGGGCTGACGGCGTTTGGAATATTTGTGAAAGAATGGGTATGAAGGGAGGAAAGGAGGATGGCGTTTTTTTCTAGGAACAGCAGCGAAAAACCAGCGGATTCAAACGGAAAAAGACGGCATTCTCTTAACGTCTGGCTCTTGTATTTCGGCATTGCAAGTATGGGGCTGACCGGAGTTACATTTTCCAAATATTCTACAACCATTACCGGAACGATTACTGTGCAGGTGGCCCAGGCATTTACAGTGACATTTTTAGACGATAATATGAAGGATGTGCTTGGGGAAAGCCATGTCTATGAGGGACAGCATATTACAGAGGTGCCAGAACGCCCAGAACAAGAACTGGTGGATTCAGTGCCTATGTTCGGGCAGTTTGCTGTGTTGTCGCTAGATGATGATCATGATTCGGGAATATATTACCGAAAATTTTTAGGATGGATTTTAGATGAGGAAGTTATAAAGGATCCCACAGAAATTGTAGTGTATCAAGATTTGCAGTTTGTTGCAGTTTACGAGTACACTCAAGAACCTGCTCCCGAGGCCGCCTCGCCCTCCGAGGCTGAAAAAGTGGAAGCAGGAACCGCGCCGGGCGGAGGAAGCGGTGCTGGCGGCCCGGAGGCGGGAGCGGAAAATGCCGGGCAAGCAGGCGGAGATGCGGGTGGTGAGAAAGACCCGATCTCTGACGGCACGCCGGGCGACCCAACTGAAAACGGCGGCTTGTCCACGGATACGGGCGATTCCACCACTGGCGGGGATACCGGCAGCGCCGGACAGAACGGCGGTTCCGGGAAGGATGAAAACAGCAGTTCCGGTGGCGAGACGGCTGGCGGAAGCGATCAAAGTGGAGATAACGGAACTGGAAACGGCTCCACAGAATCCCCGGATGGAAGCGGAACCGGAGACATTTCCGGCGGAAGCACAACGGATCCGGCAGATCAGAACGGCTCCACCGGCGACTCAGGCGAAACGCCGGACGACAGCGGCTCCACGGGAGGTACGCCGGATCACACTGAAGGCAACGGAACTTCCGGCGGTACAGGCGGCGAAAACGATAACGGTGGGACCTCCGGCAGTACGGGAGGCGAAAATGACAACAGCGGAACCTCAGGCGGCACCAGCGGCGGAGCTGATAACAGCGGAACTTCAGGTGGCACCAGCGGCGGAGCTGATAACAGCGGAACTTCAGGTGGCACCAGCGGCGGAACTGATAATAGCGGAACCTCCGGAGGTACAGGAGGCGAAAGCGGCACCAGCGGAACCGCAGAGGGCAATGGCGGAGGGAGTGACAACAGTGGAACCTCCGGCGGCAATGGAGGAGAAACTGATAACAGCGGAACCTCAGACAGCAACGGAGGAGGAAGTGACAACAGCGGAACCTCAGACGACAACGGCGGAGGAACTGACAATAGCGGAACTTCCGGCAGCGGCGCATGAGATTCGGGAGGCAACGCCGGTTTCGATGGGAACTGAATGGGATTTAGCGTAACATGCTGGTTCCCACGGCAAACACAGTACAACCCAATCCAAATAAGTTTTAACCTAATCCAAAGCGGACGACAAGGCTGCCTCAGCCTTTCGCCCGCTTCCTTTTTGCGGCTATCATCCGACAACCGCCGTATAACAAAATTTCCGTTACGTTAAACCACCAAAAATCCTCCGTATTTTGTCACTTATAGTAGAAATATGGAAGAATATGGAGTAAGATTGTAATATCAGTGAATCGAGCCCAAAGTGCATTTTACAGGTAATGAGGACAGAATGTGTCCATTCAAAATGCTATAATGGATAAAACACAGCACTATGACGCGGACATTCAGGAAAATGGGGGAGGTGTGCGCCACGATGGAGAGACAAAACGGCAGCAAAAATCAGCGTATCCTGAAGCTCTACGCCAGTCTGATGGACGGTTCCGTGGTGAGCAAAGCGCAGGAGGCGGTCAGATACGGGGTCAGCGAGAAGAGTATCCAGCGGGACTTGGACGACATCAAGGAATTTATGGCGGATCAGGGCCTGCTGAACGGGGAGGAGAACACTGTCGTCTACGATCGCCGGGAGCGGGGATACCGTTTGGAACGACGGCCGGAGACGAAATTCACCGACGCGGAGATTCTGGCAGTGAGCAAAATTCTGCTGGACAGCCGGGCGCTCACAAAGCCGGAAATGATGGGGATTCTGGACAAGCTCATCGACAACTGCGTTTCCCCGGACAAGCGGAAAATGGTGGGTCAGCTGATCGCCAATGAAAAGTTCCACTACGTGGAACCGCATCACGGGACCATTTTTATGGATAAGATGTGGGAGTTGGGGAACGCGATCCGGGAGTGCCGTGTGATCGAGATCGACTACGCGAAGCTCAAAAACAGCGAAACCGTGCGCAGGGTGTTGCAGCCCCTGGCGCTGATGTTTTCGGAATATTATTTTTATCTGGCGGCGTTTATCCAGAATATCGACAGGGAAACGGAATTTGACAACGCGCAGGATCCATTTCCCACCATTTACCGCCTGGACCGGATCAGGAGTCTGCGGGTGACGGATGCGCATTTCAAGATCCCGTACCGGGACCGGTTCGAGGAGGGGGAGTTCCGTAAACGGATCCAGTTTATGTACGGCGGCCGCATGCGCACCGTGAAGTTCGAGTATTCCGGGCCGTCGGTGGAAGCCGTTCTGGACCGCCTTCCCACCGCGAAAATTCTGTCGGAGGACGGCGGGAAGTGGGTGATCCAGGCAGAGGTATTTGGAAATGGAATTGATATGTGGCTGAGGAGCCAGGGCGGGTATGTGAACGTATTGGAGGGATAGAGGTGGAGGAGAAGAAAAAACATTTGGCGGTGGAAATGGCAGAGACCATGGTCATTGGGGCAAATGAGGACTTGGGGATTACCCAGGAATATAACGGGCAGAACCGGAAAAAGTTGTGGGATTCAAATGAGGCCAAGTCGGCTTATAAAGAAAAGGTATTTAACGGAAAACGGACCTATCGGGACCCGGTGACCGGTAAAGAACTGCATATTGCCGAAAAGGCGGCGCGAAATAAGTTCCATATGAAAACGGCTGACGGGAAGAACAACTCCACTGCCTGGGCCGCACACTCGGCGGAGGCGGACCACGTTGTATCGTTGAAGGAGCTTCACGGAAGGGTAAAATCCAACGCATTTTTGACAGACCGGGATTTGAAGGAAATTGCGAATCAGGATGCCAATTTTCGGGCAACCTCGAAGCATTTTAACGCCCAAAAGCAGGAAAAAAGTGATCTGGCCATGGCGATGGACCGGGACTCTGAGCTGAGCAGGGAAGGGAAAATTGCGCTGGTTAAAGGTAAGATCGGCGCCGAGGTCCACGTAAACGCTGATATCGCGCTCCACACGGCTAAAAATATGGGGACCGAGTTTGCCACCGGCGCCACCGAAGCCCTCACCGGCGCTCTCATCCCCCTCACCGTGGAAGCTGTCAGCCAGATGTGTAAGGTGGCGTCCGGGGAGAAGTCCCTGGGGGAGGCGGCCGGGGACATGGCGAAGTACACGGTGGGAACCGCGGTGGTGGGAGGCACCAGGCGTCTGATCGTTGATCAGGCAAATTTCATGATGGCTAACAGCGAAAATCCGCTGTTTCAGAAGATCGCTTCCTCGGGCCAGATCGGCCAGATCACCGCGGTGGCGCTGATTGTCGCGGACTCGGCTGAGCGGTATTTGAACGGCGAGATCGACGGCCGGGAGTTTGTCGCGGAGATCGGGGAGAAGGGCACGATGATGGTGGCCGGTATGATCGGTGGGGAGATCGGCAGCGAGATCGGCACGTTCCTGGGGCTGGCGTCCGGAGGTCTGGTGGGGGCCGCCGCGGGTAAAGTGATCGGAAAGGTGCTGGGCACGGTGATCACCACCGCCGCGTGCAGCGGGATTATACTGGTCAGCTCTGCGGTTAAGGACATCAGGGAGACGGCGAAGCATTTGGACGACTACAGGAAGAAGGAGCGGGAGCTGGCCATGATACGGACAGAGGCGCTGGCGGAGATGGAGCGTCAGCGGGAGAAGTTTAAAGCCATCTGCGCCGAGGAGTTCGGCAGGTGGGACGAGACCTTTGCAGAGGGATTTGACAGGATCATGGAGAGCGCCTGCGAGGGCGTGTACTCGGCAAAGGGAGTGGCAGAGGGGCTGGATGAGATTTTGCGGATTTTCGGCAGAAACGTGCGGTTTGGAACGGTGGAGGAGTATGAGGCGCAGCTGGATTCTGCCCTTGTGCTGCAATTTTAAAGACGGAGGGGACGGAAAATGTTGTTGGAATTAATGGGAGCGGCAATCGGTGCGAGCGTGGTGGAGGGCAGCCGCCTGGTGAAGTCCGCGAAGATGGACGACCGCGCTCTCAAAAAATACGCCCAGGCGTTTGAGAAGAATGAGGAGGCCAGGCAGCTGGTCAAAACCAAGACGGAATTTACGGATAAACGGCTGATGAACGTGGCCAGGAAGAAGCGGGCTGTTATGGAGGACGCGATCCCCAAATTTGTGGAGGTCTACAGCCAGATTCAGAAGATCGACCTGCGCGGCGCGGAGGATTCGGTCAATCTGCCACTCTCTATTTCCGAGGAGCGGCAGGCGGGGCTTCAGGCGCTGACCCTATCGGCCAAGAAGGCGTTTACGGACAAGGAACTGGTCTGCGGCCTGATGATGAAGGGGCTGGGCGGTATGGCCATCAAGGACTCTGAGCGTAATCTCTCCGCCGCCCGCAATCAGTTGAGCCAGGCGGAGGTGATCTACTCCCAGGCGGAATCCGTGTGCGCGGCCTGTGATGCGGTGATCGCCAGGGCGGACCGGATCGCAAAGCTTTTGACCGGGCTGTACGTCCTGTTTTTAAAGTCCATTGAGACCACGAAGGAGACCATTGAGCGGAACGGCTACAATGTGAGGAATTACTCGGAGACCGACAAAGGGGTGCTGATGACCTGCGTCAATTTCGCGGCGGCGCTCTCGGACGTTATGAACGTGCCGGTGATCACCCAGGAGGGCGCGGTTGCGGAGGTGGCTTTGGAGACCATTGAGACCGGGGAAGCGTACCTGGCGAACATGCAGCGCGTCCTGAACGACGCCTGACAGATCAAAACATAAACAAAAGAGGAGAAGTGAGATGAAACAGTTACAGGTGGCAAAAACATGTAATGGCTGCGGGGCGTGTATTTTCAAGAGCCCGTATTTTGTGGAGGACGCGGAGGGAAATGCCGTGCCGGTGGCGGGCAAGGCCGTGGCCGACAAGGATTTGGCGGCGCTTAAGCGCATTGCGGAGGAATGTCCCCAGAAGGCGATTCAGATCGTGGAGACCGGCTCCGGCGTGAAGCCGGGGAATGAGGGGCTTCAGGAGTTGCTGAAAAAGCTGGAGGAACGGAAGCAGACGTTGAAAATCTCCAAGGCAGACCCGGTGAAGCTGAAATTTAAGGCCGGGGATTATGACATTCCGGTGCCATTCAGCGTTAAGCAGTACAGCAATGATTACAGCTCGGAGAGTCAGGCGAAGTCCGCGGCCCGGGCTGAGTTCGAGAACCTGTGCTATCTGCCTTCCGCCTACCGGCCCATGCTCAAAAAGGTGTTTGTGGAGTATAAGGTGAAGAAGCTGAGGCCGTATTATACCTACGAGGAGGCCGAGGGGAATTTCTATTACCAGTTCAACCAGTCCATGGAACGTTTCCTGCGGGAGATTTACGGGCAGGCCCGGGAGGCGGGCGGGGCCGCGTTTAAGCTGCCGGAGTCCTGGTGCAGGTTCGACGTGAGGCCTGGGGATGGCGACTTTGAGACCAAGCTGGTGAAGAATTTTGACGATTACAGCACCGGGTCCGGGATTATCGCGGATTTTAAGAGCCGCGGGGAGTATACCAGCCTCAGGTGGTACGTGGACCGGATGGATTTTGATTACGACGAGGTGTACGCGGGCGAGGGTATGTTCGGCAGAGCCAAATATAAGAACCAATGGCATTTTTCAGGGTTTGAAGCGGCGGCAAAGGAGTTTGTGAACGATCTGAAGAGCTCCATGGACAGCGTGAGCGACGATATTACCGATAGGGCCTGCGACGTGGTGAACTGCGCCCTGGGCAGCTTCGAGCGGAAGGTGAAGGACGCGCTGGCGCAGAAGGCCGCGGAGTTCAAAAAGTACCTGTAAACGGCATTTGCCTGCGCGGATTGGAGGGAGGCGGAGAATGGGCGTACAGGAGCTGCTCGGGAAAATGATTGAGGAACGGGTGGATCAGATTATCGGGGAGCGGCTTCCCGGCCTGCGGGCCAGGTATTATGAGGAGCAGGAGGCCATCCTCAGGAGCCTGGACCCGGACACGCGGGATCAGTTTGAGAGACTGTTTGAAAGCCTGGTGGAAGGCGGGGCGGAGGAGTGCAGGGCTGTGTACGAGGCGGCATTTCTGGACGGACTGCGGCTGGGGCACAGGGCGTTTTGAGAATATTGGGGAGATATTGAGGAAATATTGGAAATGCCGGTTCAAAAATCCTTTTAGGATCAGCGAACCGGTATTTTTGTTTGAACGCAAATTGGCCGCTGGCGCGGCCTGCGGGATGTCAACCTCCGATATCCATATTGGAATGTTCGTGCACGAACGAACAGGAGGGGAGGTATGGCAAGTGAGCAATCGGCAAATTCCACGCAGAGTTTAAAGCGGGTTTTGACGCGCAAGGATCTGTTCAGCATGGGTGTTGGACAGGTAATCGGCTTGGGGATCATGGTGATGTCCATTTCGGCTCTGGAAATGACGGGGCGGAACCTTCCCTTTGCATATTGGGTTTGTGGGGACCTACGCCAAGTCCACCCATTACAATAAGGCCAATATCCTGTGCCGCTTCATGTGTCCGGGGCGGCTGCTCCGGTGTTTGGCGATGTGTTGTCGACGATGGTCCATTGGCCGCTTTCCGCGTCCCGGATCAGGTAAAAATACTGCTGTGTATAACCATCGTCCAGAAAGGTTTTGGTATGATCGTACACAACATCATACTCAGCCCATACAACCACAAAGTGATCCGCAAGATATCCGTCCGTCCAGCCACGTTCTTTTGCCAGTTCGCTGCCGGTATACATGGCTGCCACGCGGGCCGTTTCATCTTCGTCAATTATGATTTTGCGGACGTGCACGCGGGAGGTGTAGTCCTTGTGGATTTGGCTTTCAATGGCGCTTCGGACGGTCTCGGTGGGATTTGCGGAGGGCTTTTGCAGCCACGGGTCAAACCAACCAAATTTGTACGCGGCAAATCCGCAGAGTGACAGCAAGGCGGTTATCACCGCGGCAAGAACCAGGGCGTGTTTCAGATTCAGAAACTTTTTTACAGGGGCCAGAGGGTTTCTGTCCCTTGCCTCGAGAATATATTGGTCGTCGATCTGTTCCAACGCATCAAGAATGTGGCCGGCGTTCATAGGGCACCCTCCTTTTTCAGATGGTTAAGCAGTTTCACTCTTGTACGGTAAAGCATGGATTTTACTTTACTGCGGCTAAAACAAAAGCTCCGGCTGATTGTATCGATGGAGTCCAGATACCAGTAGCGGCAGAGAAAAATCTGCCGCTCCGTGGCTGGCAGAGACGCGATAAAGCAGTTCAAAGTCTTTGACAGCTCCGCCGCCAGGATTTCATCTTCTACCGCGGACTTTGAGGGCACGCATTCCGAAAGCTCCTCAAGGGCGAGGGACACCTGTCCGCCGCCGCGCTTGTCCCGGTGGAGATCACGCCACTTTTTCAGGGATATCCGCCGGGTGATTTTCCCCAGGAATGTGCGCAGAACAGAGGGGCAGTGGGGCGGCATTGCGTTCCATGCGCCGAGATAAGTGTCGTTGACGCTTTCCTCCGCCTCCCCTTGATCCCGGAGAATGTTATAGGCAATGGTATGGCAATATTTTCCGTACTTTGATGCGGTTTCCGATATCGCCCTTTCATCGCGCGCCCAGTACAATTCAACGATTCGGTTGTCCTCCATTTTGCCACCTCCTGTATAGAATGTTTTAGGGCCTTTCACTTGTATACTACCCGTTTGGGGCCGTTGGTTGCGTGGGATGGTGTTTTTATGATTGCACTGTTTGCTGGGATGGACCGGGCGGGCACAGGGTATAAAAGACAAGCGACACATGGTCTCCCATGTGCCGGATATCTGGCGCGCCGTTGTAGGACGGCTGCCTACTGCTATTTCATTATTTTATACTTATGTTGTTACTGTCCCAAGGAAGCCAGAAGGCTCTCCCTCAGTGCCTCCAGTGCCGCCGCGGAATCCTCCTTCAGCGTGGATTTCAAGGTCACGGTGGTGTCCAGAATCTGCATCTGCTTCATCTCCTCCAGGGCGGCGCGCATCTGCTTGGCGCAGGTGGAGGCCCAGGAGCCGTTTTCGATCAGGGCCACGGTGCGGTTCTGCACGCTCAACGCCTTCATGTCGTGGAGCAGATTCAGCATGGCCGGGTAGACGCCGCCGTTGTAGGTGGGGGCGGCCAGCACCAGGTGGCTGCACCGGAAGATTTCGGAGATCAGCACGGACACGTGGGTGCTGGAAATGTCGTAGACGGCGATATTTTTCACGCCCGCGTCGGCCAGGCCCGCGGCCAGCACGTTCACCGCGTTCTCGGTGTCGCCGTACATGGAGCCGAAGAAAATGGCCACGGCCTGTTCCTCAGGCTCGTATTTGCTCCAGTGGGCGTACTTGTCCAGAAGCACGTCCAGATCGCTGCGCCACACCAGGCCGTGAAGGGGGCAGATCATGCGCAGGGGAAGGCCCGCCACCTTCTTTAAGGCGGACTGCACCTGGACGCCGTATTTGCCCACGATGTTGCTGTAGTAACGGCGGGCGTCGGGCAGCCAGTCGCGCTCGAAGTTCACCTCATCGTTAAACAGGTTGCCGTTTACCGCGCCGAAGGTTCCGAAGGCGTCGGCGGAAAAGAGCAGTTGTTCGCTCTCCTCGTAGGTCATCATCACCTCCGGCCAGTGCACCATGGGCGCGAAGTAGAAGCGCAGGGTGTGGGCGCCCAGGGACAGGGTGTCGTTCTCCTTGACCACGAGGCTGCGCCCGGCGGCGTCCAGATCATAGAACTGGCCGATCATGGAAATGGTCTTGGTGTTGCCAACGATCTTTAAGTCCGGGTAGCGCAGGAGCAGTTCCTGGATGTTGGCGCAGTGGTCCGGCTCCATGTGGTTGACGATCAGATAGTCCAGGCCGCGCCCGTCCAGGGTGTGGGCAATATTTTCCAGAAATTGTCTGGTAATGGACGCGTCCGCAGTGTCAATCAGCGCGGTTTTTTCGTCCACGATCAGGTAGGAGTTGTAGGAGACGCCCCGGGGAATGGGGAAGAGGTTCTCGAAGAGAGCCAGGCGGCGGTCGTTGCCGCCCACCCAGGTGATGGAGTCAGTGAGTTTTCTTGTGCAATACATAGTGCATTTGTCCTTTCCGATATTGATTTTTCGTTTTCTCCGAATCGGGGATGTTGTTTGGCGGGGGAATGGGGTGTTGGGCTGCCGTCCGGCCATGTCCGTCCGGGCCGCGGGCGTAAAGCGCGGGGCCTGACTCGGCGGCTATGGGGATTTCAACAGATCGTCCAGGGTGATTCCGTCCAGATAGTCGTTGATCAGCGTGTCCAGCTTCTGCCATACGGGGCGGGACGGGCAGGTCTCGCGCCGGGGGCATTCTGTATTGCCCTCGTCGGCGCAGGCCACCGGCGCCAGGCTGCCTTCGGTCAGACGCAGGATTTCACCCAAGGTGTACTCGCCCGGGGGACGGGTCAGGCGGTATCCGCCGCCTTTTCCGCGCAGGCCGGTGAGCAGGTTGTTTCGGACCAAAACCTTCAGAACGATTTCCAGATATTTCTCGGAAATGTCCTGGCGGTGTGCAATCTCTTTCAGGGGAATGTACCCGTCCGCGTCGTGTGCGGCAAGGTCCAGCATCACCCGCAGCGCGTAGCGTCCCCTTGTGGAAATCATCATTTGACACACCTCCCTCTAAAAATTGCCTGTCAGCATGCCCCTATTATACTACAACAGAAATAGGAATATCAACAGAAAGTGGAAAATATAAACCTATTGACAAAGTAGGTTTATAAGATTATGATATCTATAAACCGATTAAAATGATAGGTTAATATAAAATCAGATCAAAACACGAGCCTTCCCGGGCGGAATGGAGGAGTATATGTCAAACGGACTGCTGGAAGTCAGGGGACTGACGGTCAGAGTGGAAGATAAAGAGATTTTACATGGAATTGACCTGGAGATTCAGAAGGGGGAGACCCATGTGCTGATGGGGCCCAACGGAGCGGGAAAGTCCACACTGGGCTACGCCCTGATGGGGAATCCGCGCTATGAGACCACGGCGGGGAATGTCCTGTTCCAGGGAAAGCGGATCAATGAGGAGAGCGCGGACAAGCGGGCCAGGGACGGGATGTTTCTGTCCTTTCAGAACCCCCTGGAGATTCCAGGGCTGACCCTGGGCGCGTTCATCCGCGGCGCGGTGGAGCAGCGCAGAGGGGAGCGGGTGAAGCTCTCGGCCTTCCGAAAGGAGATGGGCCAGGCCATGGAGCTGCTGCAAATGGACAGGGCCTACGGGGACCGGGATTTGAACGTGGGATTTTCAGGCGGAGAGAAAAAGAAGGCGGAGATTTTGCAGATGCTGCTTTTGAAGCCCAGCCTGGCGATTCTGGACGAGACGGACTCGGGCCTGGACGTGGACGCAGTGCGCACGGTGTCCCTGGGCGTGAAGGAGTACCAGAAGGACCGGGAGGGCGGGCTTCTCATTATCACCCACAGCACCCGGATTCTGGAATCCCTGCATGTGGACAAGACCCACATCATGGTGGGCGGCCGGATCGTGAAAACGGGCGGGGCGGCGCTGGTGGAGGAGATTAATCGGGACGGGTTTGAGCGGTATCTGGGGCAGTGAGGGCTGCGCCCGGCCCCCTGCCTTCCCGAAAGGAGAGAACACGGAGATGGAAGAAAGAACTTATGTAAATGACATCGACAGAAGCATTTATGACATACGGAACGAGGAGAAGGACGCCTACCGCATTGAGACGGGGCTGAGCCCGGCCATTGTGGAGCAGATTTCCCGGGAGAAGGGCGATCCGCTGTGGATGGAGCTGTTCCGGCTGGAGTCCCTTCAGATTTACAACAATATGAACGTTCAGGACTGGGGCCCCTCCTTAGAGGGACTGGACATGAATAATATCGCCACCTATGTGCGGTCCAACACCGGGATGAAGGGGGATTGGGCCGAGGTGCCGGAGGAGATCAAGGACACCTTTGAGCGGCTGGGAATCCCCCAGGCGGAGAAAAGTTCCCTGGCGGGCGTGGGCGCGCAGTACGATTCGGAGCTGGTATACCACAACGTGCGCCGGGAGGTGGCGGAGCAGGGTGTGGTATACACGGACCTGGAGAGCGCCATGAAGGGCGAGTACGGGGATATGGTGAAAAAACATTTTATGAAGCTGGTACCGCCAAATGATCACAAGTTTGCGGCCCTCCACGGCGCGGTGTGGTCGGGCGGGTCTTTTGTATACGTGCCGCCGGGGGTTCAGGTGGAAATACCTCTGCAATCCTATTTCCGGCTGAACGCGCCGGGGGCGGGGCAGTTCGAGCATACGCTGATTATTGTGGACGAGGGGGCCAGCCTGCATTTTATCGAGGGCTGTTCCGCGCCGAAATACAATGTGGCCAATCTGCACGCGGGCTGCGTGGAATTGTTTGTGGGGAAGAACGCGAAGCTGCGCTATTCCACCATTGAGAACTGGTCCAAGAACATGTACAACTTGAATACCAAGCGGGCCCAGGTGGCCGAGGGCGGAACCATCGAGTGGGTGTCCGGTTCCTTCGGCTCCCACGTATCCTGCCTGTACCCCATGAGCATTTTGAAGGGACGGGGGGCCAGGATGGAATTCACCGGGATCACCTTCGCCGGGGAGGGACAGAACCTGGACACCGGGGCAAAGGTGGTGCACGCCGCGCCGGAGACGACCTCTTACATGAACACCCGGTCCATTTCCAAGGGCGGGGGCGTGAGCACGTTCAGAAGTTCCGTGGTGGTGGCTAAGGGGGCGGCGGGCAGCAAGGCGGCGGTGTCCTGCCAGTCCCTGATGCTGGACGGAATCTCCCGGTCGGACACGGTTCCGGCTATGGATATCCGCACAAAGGACGCGGATATCGGCCATGAGGCCAAGATCGGGCGGATCAGCGACGAGGCGGTATTTTACCTCATGTCCCGGGGACTGAGCGAGGAGGAGGCCAGGGCTATGATCGTCAGCGGGTTCGCGGACAGCGTGGCCAAGGAGCTGCCCCTGGAGTACGCGGTGGAGATGAACAATCTGATCCGCATGGAGATGAAGGGGAGTATCGGATAGATGGATTTACAGGATTTGGAAAGGAGGCCCCCTGTGGAAAATGGACTTTATTTGAAGGTCAACCGGCTGCCGGTGAGGACCTGGAACCGGCTGAAGATGAACGAGGCCCGGTTGGAACGGATCGCGGCGGGGAAGGCCCCGGCCGTGATTACGGAAGGATTTTTGGAGCCGGAAGCGTGGGAGGAGGATTTCTCGTCTGTTGCGACCGGGATGGGGCGGGATATGGACCGGCTGAGGGACGCGGCGGAGGCTGAGGTGATTCGGATTGGGACGGAAGCCCATCCCGCCCGGGCCGCGGCGATTCGGGGCGCGGATAAGATTGAGCCGATTCGGATTGAGGCGGAGGCCGCGGCGATTCAGGGCGCGGCGGAGGCTGCCTCGATTCGGGCCGCAGCGGAGATTACCGCTGCCCGGACCGCTCCCGTGGAGGACGACCGCGCCGTCCTGCATTTCATCTGTCAGGACGGGGAGAACAGTTTCCAGCCGGTGGAAATTCTGGCCGGGGAGGGCGAACGGCTGACCGTGGTGATGGATTTCACCTCAGCGCCCGGGGACGGAGGGCAGATCGCCGTGCAGACCCGGTTTAAGGCGCGTAAAAATGCCAGGGTGCGGCTGATCCAGCTCCAGCTTCTGGGGAGCGGATACCGGATGTTGAATGACATCGGCGGGAGCTGCGGCGACGGCGCGTCCGTGGAGATCGTCCAGCTGTTTCTGGGCGGGGCTGAGACTTACGCGGGCTGCCTGGCGGAGCTTGACGGGGTGGAGAGCGCCCTGAGCGTGGACGTGGGATATCTGGGAAGGGAAGGCCAGCGGTTCGACATGAATTATGTGGCAAATCATAGAGGGCGCAGGTCCAAAAGCCGGATCATGGCCGGGGGCGTGCTCCGGGATCAGGCGTTTAAGCTGTTTCGCGGCACCATCGACTTCAAGGCGGGATCCGCCGGAGCGGAGGGCGAGGAACAGGAGGACGTGCTGATTCTGGGGGACGACGCGGTGAATCAGACCATTCCGCTGATTCTGTGCGCCGAGGAGGACGTGCAGGGCAGCCACGGCGCTACCATCGGCAGGCTGGACGACGAGCTGTTGTTCTACCTCTGTTCCAGGGGGATGAGCCGGGAGAAGGCCGCCCAGGTGATGACCCGGGCCAAGCTGGACAAGGTCTGCCGCAGGATCGGAGATGAGGCCGCAAGGCGGCTGGCACAGGATTATTTGGAGGAGGTGAGCGGAGATGGAAAATAATGGGTTTAAGAATCATCCGTACTGCAATCCGTACCGCAGGAATTTCCCGCTGCTGGCAGAGAATCCCTTGATTTACCTGGACAGCGCGGCCACGGCCCAGAAGCCCGCCTGCGTGCTGCAGGCGGAGCGGGAGTTTTACGAGAGGTACAACGCCAACCCCATGCGGGGATTTTACGCCCTGAGCGTGGAGGCCACGGAGCGGGTGGAGGAGGCCAGAAAGGCGGTGCGCCGGTTCCTCAACGCTCCGCCTGAGGGCGAGGTTATTTTCACGAGAAATACCACGGAAAGCCTGAATCTGGTGGCGTACAGCTACGGTTTGTCCAGGCTTAAAGCCGGAGATGAGATTGTGGTGAGTATCATGGAGCACCACAGCAACCTGCTGCCCTGGCAGATGGTGGCAAGGCAGACAGGTGCCAGGCTTAAATTCCTGGAGTGTGAGGCGGATGGCCGGATCACGCAGGAGCGGCTGAACGAGGCATTTTCGGAGCGCACAAAGCTGGTGGCGGTGGCCCACGTGTCAAATGTGCTGGGATGTGAGAATCCCATCGCCCGGATCGCGACCATGGCGAAGGAGCGGGGAGCTGTTCTGGTGGTGGACGCAGCCCAGAGCGCGCCCCATATGCCTGTGGACGTGCAGGCGCTGGGAGCGGATTTCCTGGCATTTTCGGGCCACAAGCTTATGGGGCCCATGGGAATCGGCGTGCTGTACGGGCGGCGGGAGCTGCTGGAGGAGATGCCGCCGTTTCTGACCGGCGGGGAGATGATCGATTCCGTCACCAGGACCGGGGCGGTGTTCGCGCCGGTGCCGCACAAATTTGAGGCGGGCACGGTGAACGCGGCAGGGGCCTGGGGCCTTAAGGAGGCGATCCGCTATCTGGAGGCGGTGGGATTTGAGGCGGTGCACAGGCAGGAGCTGGCGCTGACCACAATGGCACTTGAGGGGCTTCGGCAGATTCCGCATGTGAAGGTTCTGGGATCGGAGAAGGCCGAGGAGCACTGCGGCATTTTGACGTTTACCGTGGACGGGGTTCATCCTCATGATGTGAGCGCCATTCTGGACGCGGACGGCATCGCCGTCCGGGCAGGGAACCACTGCGCCCAGCCGTTGTTCGACTTTTTGAAGGTGAACGCGGCCACCAGGGCCAGCATCTATTTTTACAACACGCAGGAGGAGATCGCGGCGCTTTTGAGGAGCGTGGCCGGAATCAGGAGGAAAATGGGATATGGAGAATAGAAGTTTTTACAATGAGATATTGACGGAGCACAACCTCCGCCCGGCCCACAAGCACGACCTGGCGGACGCCAACCTGGTGCTGGAGGGGGTGAACCCCAGCTGTGGGGATCATCTCTGGCTGAAACTGAAGGTGGAGGATGGGGTGATCCGGGACGGGGCTTTTGTGGGCGAGGGCTGTGCCATTTCCCAGGCCTCCGCGGATATTATGCTGGATCTGGTGATCGGGAAGGAGACGGAGGAAGCGCTGGAACTGGCGAAGCGGTTCTTCGGCATGATCCAGGGGACAGCGACGGAAATGGACCTGGAGGAGCTGGAGGACGCGGCGGCTTTGCAGGACGTGGCCCATATGCCGGCCCGGGTGAAATGCGCGGTGCTGGGATGGAGGACGCTTGAGGAAGGGGTGGGGTGAAACAGGTTACTGTCCACAGTAACACGGGTCCGGGAGAAGAGAATTTGTGCAGAAAATACGGTTGAAAAATCTGCGTGGGATTGTTATAATAAGCATATAAAAGGAACAACCGCCCCATACAAGGGGGTGGCCAATTAGAAAAGCAGAAAATCCACCTTGAAACCGGTCAAAGTATACAAGGGTGGTTTTTCTGCATCTATAGACAGGTTATTGCAGAAAAACGTTACTTACGATTATTAAAAATAAAGGTAAGCAATGCGATGAGCAGCAGTCCAAAGGCCATCAGGTCCTGAAAACTGAAAGACATACGCATCCCTCCCCTCTTATGTAGAGTAGGAGGCCAACACCTTGCAGTGACACGGTTGTTCCAATTTCAAGTATATCAAAAACGTCCGGGGCGGACAAGAGACCCGGGTAAATTAATCTACATAATTTGTTTGCGGCCAATATGTCGAGACTGAGACAAGGCGTTTCAGTGTTTAAATGTTTGCATAGAATTTGTGCAGAAAATACGGTTGAAAAATCTGCGCGGGATTGTTATAATAAGCATATAAAAGGAACAACCGCCCCATACAAGGGGTTGGCCAATTTAGGAAAATGGAAAATCCACCCTTAAACTCGCCAAAGTATACAAGGGTGGTTTTTCTTTGCCTGTTTCCAGGCTGTTACCGAAAACGTTACTTACGATTATTGAAAATAAAGGTAAGCAATGCGATGAGAAACAGTCCAAAGGCCATCAGGTCCTGAAAACTGTAAGACATACGCATCCCTCCCCTCATATGTAGAGTAGGAGGCCAACACCTTGCAGTGACACGGTTGTTCCAATTTCAAGTATATCAAAAACGCCCGGGGCGGACAATGGTCCCGGGTAAATTAATCTACATAATTTGTTCGCGGCCAATATGTCGGGACTGAGACAAGGCGTTTCAGTGTTTAAACGTTTGCATAGAATTTGTGCAGAAAATACGGTTGAAAAATCTGCGCGGGATTGTTATAATAAGCATATAAAAGGAACAACCGCCCCATACAAGGGGTTGGCCTAGTGAAAAAGTGGAAAATCCACCCTTAAACCGGCTAAGTTTACAAGGGTGGGTTTTCTTTGCCCCTTTTTTGGGGTTTTACCGAAAAACGCTACTTACGATTATTGAAAATAAAGGTAAGCAATGCGATGAGCAGCAGTCCAAAGGCCATGAGGTCCTGAAAACTGAAAGACATACGCATCCCTCCCCTCTTATGTAGAGTAGGAGGCCAACACCTTGCAGTGACACGGTTGTTCCAATTTCAAGTATATCAAAAAACGCCCGGGACAGACAAGGGCCCCGGGCGGATTAATCTACATAATCGATTCGCTTTCTGATTCTGGCAGCGCTATTAAATCGCACACCATGATATATTCTTCTCCGTGATCCGCAGCGATCTCAAATCCCACCTTCCGATACAAATTCACCGCGAAGTTTTCTTTCTGCACAGAGAGGGAAACGCGCCGGTAACCGCTTTTTTTCAGCAAGTCCAGCATGGCCTTCATCATTGCGGCGCCGATTCCATTTCCCCGGTACTCCTTGTAAAGTGAGATCGCCAGGGACGGCGTGTGATCGTCGATATGCCCGTAGTCATCCATGATGCGGGTCCAGACCGCGCCCACGATGGTTCCGCCGACTTCCGCCACCAGGCACTTGTCATCGGCCGACTCCCCGAAGCGGCGGGTGTAGACCTGCAATTCAGGGGCGGTGAGGATGGACCGGGGCGGAGGGGCGGCGCCCTTTGGAATGTAAATCGCTTCGTATAGAAAATCGTCCAGCAATGGGTATTCAGAAGTTTTGATTTCACGTATGGTGTAATTCATCTGCGGCCTCCTGCGTGCGCTCCCCCATGAAATACTCCCGGGCCAGTACCTCCTGAATAAATTTTTTGACCTGGGGCAGCTCAAAATAGTCGTGTTTGTACAAGATGTGGGAGGAACGGGTGAAGGGCGTTCCATCCTTGAAATACAGCGGTGTGATCTGGCCGTCGAACTGCTTTAAGCAGATTTCCGGCAGGATGGACCAGCCGATGCCCCGGGAGACCATCTCCAGACAACTGCCGATGTCGTCCACCCAAAGGTTGGTGCGGCTCTCCTGACAGCCGTTTTCCGCCCGCCAGAGCTGGATTTTGTCGTAGAATCCAGCGTCGGTGTGCCGCCCGATGTAAGGGTAGCTGTTTAAGGGTTCACCCGCGTGCTCTCTGGCGGTTACCAGACAGACCGGCTCCTCGGAGAGCGTTACCATACCCTCGTTCCACTTGAAGCTGCCGCGGACAATGGCGATGCTTATCTCATTTTTGACCAGGCTCTGGTAAAGGTTGGTGCTCTGCATGGTGCTCACATGGATGTCCACGTTGGGGTACTGGTCCATGAAGCCCTTCAACACGTCTGCCAGGCGGTAACGGGCGAAGTTGATGGATACGCCCAGCTTCAGCGTGCCCGCCACCTCCTTCCGGTAAATGGCCACCTGGCTGCGGATTCGGTCCATGGAATCGGATACCTGCCAGACATAGGGCAGGATGCGCTCCGCCACCGGGGTGAACAGAACTCCCTTGCGGGAGCGGATAAACAGCTCGCAGCCCAATTCTTCTTCCAGTTTCTGGATACGCTTCGTCAGGGCGGACTGGGTGGTGAAAAGCCGTTCCGCCGCCTTGGTGATATTCCTGGTTTCCCATAACATTTCAATGAGTTCACAATCTTTTTCGTCCAAATGCGATCCCCCGTTTCATTCATAAATTGCAGCAGTCCGTACAATCTGCCGTCCTGTCCTTGCTTTGACATTTAACATTCCTGTTTGGAATGAAATTTAATGAAATTATACAATTTTACAGAATGGAAATCAAGCCTTATACTGGGATTATCAAAAGAGGAACGGAGGAATTTTACAATGTATATGAAGAAATATCCCTGTGTGTATATGCGCGGCGGTACCAGTAAAGCCGTATTTTTTCACGAGAAGGACCTGCCGGAGGACAAGAGCGGGTGGGATGAAATTTTCCTGAAGGTGATGGGCACGCCGGATGTGAAGCAGATCGACGGCATGGGCGGAACCGTCTCATCCACCAGCAAAATCGCTGTGATTTCCCCCTCGGACTGCCAGGATGTGGATGTGAATTACACCTTCCGCCAAGTGGATATCGTGATTCCGCGGGTGGACGGAAGCGCCAACTGCGGCAATATTTCCTCCGCGGTGGGGCCATTTGCCATCGACGAGGGCCTGGTTCCCGCGGTGGAGCCAATTACCGTGGTGCGGATTCTCAACACCAATACCAACAAGATCATTGAGGAGCATGTGCGGGTGGAGAACGGGCGCGCCATGGTGCACGGCGACGAGGTGATTAAGGGGGTTCCCGGAACCGGATCCCGCATCGATATGTATTTTGAGGATCCGGCCGGTTCCAGGACGGGCAAGCTGTTCCCAACAGGGCAGAAAAAGGAGATTTTCGACGTGCCGGGTTACGGTCCGGCGGAGGTGACGGTGCTGGACTGCTCCAATCCCATGGTGTTTATCAAGGCCTCGGACCTGGGAATCAAGGGCACGGAGCTGGTGGAGCTGAACCAGAACAAGGACGTGATGGAGCATATCGAGCGCATCCGCGGCATGGCGGCCGTGAAATGCGGGTTTGTGGAGAATTGGGAGGAAGCCAGGACGAAATCCACCTCCGCCCCCAAGGTTTCCATCGTTTCCGCCCCTCAGGACTACGTGGACATGGACGGCAATCAGGTGAAGGCGGAGGATATGGATATCTGTGTCCGGGCGGTCTCAGTGGGAGCACTGCACAAGGCATACCCCATGACCGTTGCGGTGGGAACCGGATCGGCGGCCCGGATCGCAGGAACCATTGTCAGTGAGATTGCGGTGAACAACAAGGGCGCGGACGTGGTGCGTCTGGGGCACTCCAGCGGGATCACGGACGTGGACGTCAAGATGGATGGGGAAAACGTGCTGAAGGGCGGCGTGACCCGGACAGCCCGCAGAATTATGGACGGATACGTGTATATCAGGGAATAGGGGGAGAAAACGGTGAGGGGAGCCGGCTGCGGACTGCGGACGCGGTGCCGCCCGCCTGGCGCCCTCGCTGCCAATCAAATAATCTTAGGAGGAAATACTTATGGCATTGCAGGTTTTGGCGCTGGCCTGTCTGGTCGGGGCAATCGTATTGGGATTTGTAAAGAAAATGAACGTGGGAATCGTATGTCTGGGTCTGGCCCTGGTGCTGGGCACAATCGGGGGAATTTCCAGCGGCGACATTTACAAGGGATTTCCCTACAAGCTGTTCGCTACTTTGTTGGGCACCATGCTGTTTTTCAGCCTGCTGCAGCAGAACGGAACCCTTGAAAAGGTCTCCCAGAAGCTGATCAGCCTGTGTGGGAAAAATACCTTTCTGGTTCCCATCATCGTCTATCTGGTAAGTTTCGGCCTCTCGGCGGCCGGACCCGGCGCAATCAGCGTGCAGTCCGTGACTGTGCTCTTCGCTGTGTCCCTGGCGGTTCAGATGGAGGTCAGCCCCGTGCTCATGGGCAGTATGGCGATCCTGGGCGCAGTGGGCGGCACCGCATCCCCCATTGCCCTGACGGGAATCATTGTGGAGGATCTGCTGGCGGAGATGGAGATCGGCGGTATGGGGATGAAGGTGTTCCTGGGCGTTTCCATCGCAAACTTTATCTGTGCCGCCGCCACCTACGTGGCGTTGGGCGGCTATAAGATCCGCAGAGCGGCCGCCGGGGAAAACAGCGGCATAGATTCGGCGGCGGAAGCGAGCGGCGCAGCGGGAAAACGCGGCAAAGCCTCTGCGGGAGCGTCCGCGGCCGGGAAATCATCCGGCGGTCTGAACCGGCATCAGTCCGTCAGTCTGGCAGCCCTTTTGGTAATGGTCGTGCTGGTGGTGGGATTCTCCTACGATGTGGGCCTGGTCTGCCTGACGCTCTCCCTGATTCTGATGCTGCTGGGCGCTGCGGATGAGAAAAAGGCCATCAAAATGATTCCCTGGAACGTGCTGATCCTGATTTCCGGCGTAAATGTGCTGATGAATATTACCCAGAAAATGGGAGGTATCGATCTGCTGTCGGATATCCTGGCCTCCTTCATGTCCGCCAGGACCGCGGCTCCCCTGATGGGTGTCACCGGCGGTATCATGTCCTGGTTCTCCAGCGCCAACGGTGTGGTATTCCCCACCCTGATCCCCGCTGTGCCGGATATCGCCGGGCAAGTGGGCGGCGCTTCTGTTTTGCAGATGGTGGTGGCAATCGTGTGCAGCGCCACGGTGGCCGGAATCAGTCCGCTGTCCACCGGCGGCAGCCTGATTATGGCCAGTTACACCCAGGAGACGGGCTGCGACGACAAGACCCAGCAGAAGCTTTTCGGGCAGCTTTTTGGCCTGTCAGCAGCGGTGGTGTGCATTGTATTTGTGTTGACGTTGGTTGGCGTTTTGGGATTTTTGGGATAAAGGAGGTATTTTTATGAATCGTTTTGCATATGTGGGCTGCCGCACCACCAAGGAGCGGGGAGCCAGGGGAAAAGGAATCAGCGTATACCGTGTGACGGAAAACGGCTGGGAGCCGGTGCAGATTTTGGAAGGCATGGTGAACCCGTCCTACCTGTGTTTGGACCGGCAGGGGAAAACGCTGTACGCGGTTCACGGGGATTTCAGCCAGGTGAGCGCCTGCCGGGTGGCCGAGGACGGCACGCTGGCATACTTAAATACCGTGGGCACCCACGGCACCAATCCGGTTCATCTGTCGCTGGACCACACGGGGAAATGGCTGTTTGTGGCAAATCTTCAGACCGGCGGCGTGTCTGTGATTCCAGTGCGTGAGGACGGCTCCTTAGACCGGATCAAGGAATTGGAGTTTATTTCCGGAAACGGCGGGCCGGGTTACATTTCCCATCCCCATCAGGTTGCACAGGACCGCACCGGACGATGGCTGCTGGTTCCCTCCCAGGGACGGCTCCAGGGCGTGGGAAAGATCACGGTGTTTCGCATCGATTCGGAGGGGGGCGCCATCACGGAGGTGTCCCATGTGAGGTCCAGAAGCGGCGCGGAGCCAAGGCACTGCGTGTTCCATCCCAATAACCGGTTCTGTTATGGGGTTAACGAGAAGGACAGCACGGCCCAGCTCTATGAGTTTGACGCTGAAAACGGGATTTTGAACCCCAGACAGATCGTCTCCGTGCTGCCCGAGGACTTTACCGGGGACGGATGGGCCAGCGCCATCGACATGGAGCCGTCCGGCCGCTTCCTCTACATTTCCAACCGCAGGCACGACAGCGTGACGGTGCTGAGCCTGGACCAGGAAAACGGGAAAATGCACGTGGTGCAGAATATCAGGACCTGTGGGGAACAGCCCCGGTTTATCACGGTGGACCCGGATGGACGGCAGCTTCTGGCCGCCAATGAGCTCAGCGATTCGATCCAGTTCTTTGACATCGACGAGGCGGACGGCACTTTGAAGGAGAGCGGCACGGTCATCGGGACGGAAAGCCCGGTGTGCGTGGTGTTTATGGATAAATAGAAGATTCAGGAGGCAAACATGATTACATTACATAAAGGTAAGCATTATATTTTGAATAATGAGCGCATCGTATCCGCGGACGGGGTGGAGAAAACTGCGGCAGAGCAGGCGCTGTGGGCGGATTCTACGGCGCTCCCCCCGGAAGAGGGAAGGAAGCAGACGCTGACCTGGAAGGTTCTGGAAAACCACAACCATTCCGGCAGCATGGAGCATTTACAGATCCGCTTTGACTCCATGGGCGTCTATGACAATACCTACGTGGGTATTTTACAGACTGCTTACGCCAGCGGGCTGAAGGAGTTCCCCATGCCGTGCGTGTTCACCAACTGCCACAACTGTCTGGGAGCGGTGGGCGGAACCATCAATACGGATGTGCATAAATATGCGGAATCTGCCTGCAAGAAGTCCGGCGGCATTTTCGTGCCGCCCCACGAGGCGGTGATTCACCAGTACATGCGGGAAATGATCATTAATTCCGGGGATATGTCTATCGTGTCCGACTCCCACACCCGCTACGGCACCCAGGGTTCCCTGTCCATCGGCGAGGGCGGCCCGGAGCTGGCCAAGGCCATGCTGGGAAAATATTATGAGATCGATTACCCGGAGGTGATCGCGGTGTTTCTGACCGGCGCCCCCAAGCCTTGGGTGGGGCCAATGGACGTGGCGCTGAGCATCATCGGTAAGGTGTTCCGGAATAATTTTGTGAAAAACAAGGTGTTGGAGTTTGTCGGCCCGGGATTAAAGTCCTTGTCCATGGATTTCCGCAACGGCATTGATACCATGACCACCGAATCCGCCTGCCTGTCCTCCATCTGGGCCACGGATGAGCGCACCAGGGAGTATTTTGAGATCCATAACCGGCCGGAAGGATACCGGAAAATGGAGCCCGGAAATGCCGCCCTGTACGACGGTGTGGTGGAGGTCAATCTGGACGCCGTCGTACCCATGATCGCCCTGCCCTTCCACCCCAGCAACGCCTATCCCCTGGCGGATGTGATCGCGGACCCGGAATATTATCTGGGACTGGTGGAGGCGGAGGCTGGGAAGGTATTTGAGAACAACCCGGATATCCGGCTGGACTTAAGGTCCAAGATCGTGGATGGGAAAATCAAGGTGGACCAGGCGGCCATCGCGGGCTGCGCGGCGGGATCCTTTGAAAATATCTGCGCCGTGGATCAGATTGCCAGAAAGCTGGACAACGGACTGGGAACCTTCCCGCTCAACATTTATCCGGCTTCCCAGCCGATTATGTACGAGCTGAACCGGGCCGGCGTGCTCAACGACCTGATGGGCTACGGCGCGCGGGTGAAAACCGCATTCTGCGGCCCCTGCTTCGGCGCTTCCGACGCCCCAGGCAACAACGATTTCTGTATCCGCCACAGCACCCGCAACTTCCCAAACCGGGAGGGCTCCAATCCGGCCACCGGACAGATCGCGTCCGTGGCACTGATGGATTCCCGCTCCATTGCGGCCACCGCTTTTAACGGGGGATACCTGACTTCGGCGGAGACGTGCCCGGTGGAACCTGCGATTCCGGAGTACCATTTTAATGGAAAGATCTATGAAAATATTGTTTACAACGGTTTTGGAAAGGCGAAGCCGGAGACGGAGATCGTGTACGGTCCCTCCATCAAGGACTGGCCGGAGATGTCCAGGCTGACTGAAAACCTGCTGTTAAAGGTGGCCAGCGTGATCCGTGACGAGGTGACCACCACCGACGAGCTGATTCCCTCCGGGGAGACGGCCTCCCACCGCTCAAATCCCTACAAGATTTCGGAGTACACCCTGATCCGCAAGGACCCGGCTTATGTGGGAAATGCCAAGGCCGCGCAGGTTTACGAGAAAGCCCGTTTGAACGGCGACGGGGAGAAGGCGGCGGAATTCTATCAGGTGCTTAAGTGCGCGGGCGTGGACGCGCCGGTGGAGGAACTTATGCAGACCACCGGAATCGGCACCGTGCTTTACGCCAAACGCCCCGGCGACGGCTCCGCCCGGGAGTACGCCGCCAGCTGCCAGAAAGTGTTGGGTGGGCTGGCCAATATCTGTATTGAGTACGCCACCAAGCGCTACCGCAGCAACTGCGTGAACTGGGGGATTCTGCCTTTTACCAGCCCTGAGCCGGAGACCAGCCTGGCGGTGGGAGAGTATGTCTACCTTCCGGGCATCCGCAGCGCAGTGGAGGCGGGAAAGACCGCGGTGGAGGCCACGGTGATCGGAACCGATAGAAGTACGCGGAAAATGGAACTGGAGCTTAAGGGCGTGACGGAGGCGGAGAAGAAGGTGCTGCTGACGGGAAGCCTGATCAATTTTTATAAGGAATAAAACGATTATGGCTGAGTTGAGAGAGTTAGCGCGGTTTGTCCATGACCTGACCTGGGAGGAGCTGCCGGAATCTGTGAGGCAGACCGCGGTGCTGCGGGTTCTGGATCTGGTGAGCGTGTCTATGGGGGCGGTGAATGACGGTCTGGCGCGGACCGCCCTGGATTCCTACCGGCAGAGGTCCGGGACCGGGCCGTGCAGCGTCTGGGGCATGGACCAGCTGCTGCCCATGGCGGAGGCGGCCAGGGTGAACGCCATGCTGGCCCACACCCTGGAGCTGGACGACGTGCATACCGCCTCCAAGACCCACGGCAGCGCCAGCATCATTCCGGCGGCCTGGGCCTGTGGGGAATATCTGGGCAGTACGGGCCGGGAATTTTTGCTTGCGGCGATCTGCGGGTATGAGGTTACGGCGCGGATTGGCATGGCTCTGGGCGTGGCCTCCCACCGGAAAAAGGGCTGGCACGCCACGGCGACCTGCGGTGTATTCGGCAGCGCGGCGGCAGCGGCAAAGCTCCTGGGCCTGACTGTGGATGAGACCGTATCCGCACTTGGGATGGCCGGAACACAGAGCGCGGGCCTGTGGGCGTTTCTGGGGGACGGGGCCAGCTGCAAGGTGCTCCACACGGCCCACGCGGCGGCCTGCGGGCTGGACGCGGCCTTTCTGGCCGGGGCGGGTATGACCGGGCCGGAACACATTTTGGAGGCAGGGGATGGCGGACTGCTGGCGGCCATGTCGGACTGTCACGATCTGAGCCGGGTTTCGGCCGGGTTGGGGGAGACATGGGAAATCCTGAACATGGACGTCAAGCCCTACCCTTGCTGCCGAAGCGCCCACTGCGCCGTGGACTGTGCCCTGGCGCTGCGGGACCGGGTGGAGCCGGAGAAAATCGAGAGTATTTTCATTAAAACCTATCAGGTTGGCTATCGCCAGTGCGCGGTCAGCGAGGGATGCCGGAATCCGCGGACTCCGCTGGACGCGAAATTTTCCACCCCTTACGCGGTGGCGGCGGCGTTTCTGGAGGGAAAGGTGACCATGGATGAATTTGCGCCGGAGCGGGTGCTGCGGGCGGATATCCAGGAGCTGCTGCACAAAGTGAGAGTGCAGGAGGATGAGAAATTTACCGGGGAATATCCGAAGCATTGGGGGTGTGCCATGGAAGTGGAGACGGCGGACGGCAGAACCTTGCGGACCGAAGTCAGGGACGCCTCGGGCAGCGTCATGAATCCACTCTCACCGGAGCAGATGGCCGCCAAGGCGGAGAATTTCATCGGGATAGCGCGCCCGGGACGGGAGCGGGAGGTGATGCGCAGCGTGATGGAACTGCCGAAGGCGGGGCGGCTGCCAAGGCTGTAGGGCACAGGTCCAGGGAGCGAGCGGTTGCCAAGACAGTAGGGCGTTAGCGCAGGGAACGGGGAGGCCACGACTTTCCGCGGCGTTCCCTGCTGGATGACAGGAAGAGGGGACGGTTGTCAGCCGTCCCCTCTTTTATACGGGTGTTTATCCCTGTGATATCGGTTCATTATTTTTCCGGCACAATCTCCATCACAAAAGGCTGTTCCCAATAAAACCTCGCCAAGTGGAATTTCAGCGTCACCTCCGTGTCGCCCTCCTCGTAAAAGACCCGGAAGCCGGTTAAGGTGCCGTTTCCGTCATAGTCGTACCGCCCGCGTTCCCATCCGCCGTACCGCTTTCTCTCACAGAGCAGACCTCTTAAGATCAGATCCTTGTCTTCGTGGACCGCCTTTACGTAGATGTAGACAGCCGGTTTGTCGACTACCTTGAGTTCCCCGGCGGCATCCGTCGCCCCCACGGTCTGCGGCCCCTGTAGTTTTTTGATACCGATAATGCGCACAGAACCTTCTTCCCAGGGAATATCCACGTTCAGCTCCTCATAGTCATCCGGGATCGTCAGGGTGACGGGGGTGGATTCCTCATGACCCGAAAACGTGATTCCCGGAATATTGACCTGAAACGCGGTATTCTGCTGGTCCGCAGGAACGTCGAACATGCAGCGGAACCGTCGGGAGTCCCATTTGAGGTCCGACAGCCTGTAAAATCCCGGGTTGTCCCAGTAGGGATTGGCCTTCATCTGCTTGATCGGATATTCGTTCCCTCCGCTGGATATGGTGGACATGGCGATTTCCTGAAGCGGCGGCACGTAATGGATGCTGAAGGGACAGTCCGGCGTCTCGTCGTACACATACCAGGAGACCAGAATCCCGTCCTCTACCTGCTCTCCCATGCTGATGATGGTGATTCCGTCATGGGTGTCCAGGCTGCCGTGCTCCGCTGCCGCCAGTTCCTCCAGGGTTTCATACTCAGGAGTAGATTTCAGGGAAAATTCCAGGGGCTGTTCGAAATCGAGGACCCGAAGAGCATACCCGGACAGAGTCTTTTCATCCGTTGGGGCGGCTGGAAGCTGGAAACGCGCCTCAATGCAGTAACGCATACTTCCGTATGCCTCAAAATACTGGGAATCGGCACCGTACATGGATTCCACCGGCTTGATCCCGTCCTTCGGGAGCCCCGGACCTGTCAGGAACAGACCTTCGTCCGAGGACCACAGCTCGCTCTGATATTTTTCCTCCGGGTTGAGCAGACGCCCGTCCGTGAGCGTGATATATTTGCCGGCATCAGGGGGCTCGCTGCCCGGGGGAAGGGCCTCTACGGAAGGATCGATCAGGATGGCGCTCACGGTCAGCTCCTGCTTGTGGCAGAGGGCGGACGTCAGGGCCAGCGTCTTTTCTTTCTGGGGGAATTCCAGCTGAACCGTGGATTCCAGCTCATAGACCGGATATTCCGATTGGACGATTCCGTAGGTGCGGAGGAACTGGAACGGAAGGGCGGAATGCGCCGCGTCCGAGCTGCCGGGTACCCCGGCGTTTCCGTCCGCGCCTGTGCCGCCAGGTACCCCGGCGTTTCCGTCCGCGCCTGTGCCGCCAGGTGCCCCGGCATTTCCGTCCGCGTCCACCCCGCCGGGCCTTTCCCCGTCATCCGCACCGTTCATTTCCCCCACCGCGCTGCTCCCAGCGCCCGAGGCATTTCCCGGCGTCTCACCACCCGCGCCGGGGCCTGTTTGGCAGCCGGACAGCAATGCGGACAGCAGGCCTGCAATTATTAAAACAGTGATCGAGCGTTTCTTCATGGCGAGTCCTCCCCTCTCCAACGGAATACACATACATTGTTCTATTTTTATCATAACAGAGCCGCCGCCTGCATTTTTTTCTTATTTCTTAAGTCTTCTGAACAGAATCATTAAATCATCTGCCTGCGCGTTTACGGCGCATATTTTTGTTTGTATGTTCCGCCCAAAACCAATATAATAGGTGTAGAAGGGCCTGCTGCAAAACAGGTTGACGGGGCCCGCAGAAAGCAGGTGGCAGTTATGGACGGCAGGATTTTGCTGGTGGACGACGAGAAGGACATTTTGGATTTGCTGGAGGAGGTTTTGCGCAGGGACGGATTTCGGGAGATCAGGAGGGCGCAAGACGGGGCCGGGGCCATCCGGGCCTGCCGGGAATTTTTGCCCGACGCGGTGGTGCTGGACATCATGCTTCCCGATCTGGACGGGCTGGAGGTCTGCAAGCAGATACGGGAATTTTCCTATTGCTCGATTTTGTTCCTGTCCTCAAAAAACGACGATATCGATAAGATTCTCGGCCTTTCCTGCGGCGGCGACGATTACATCACAAAACCCTTCAGCCCCCGGGAGGTGGTGTTCCGCGTGAAGGCCCAGCTCCGCCGCCAGCAGTACCAGGGAGCCGGGCCGGCTGCCGCCGGGACGCTCTTGACCGCGGGTCCGATTTCGGTGGACCGGGACAGCGGCCGGGCCTATAAGGACGGCAGGGAACTGAACCTTACGGGGCGGGAATTTCTGCTGCTGGCCTGCCTTGTGGAAAATGCGGATAAAATCATCAGCAAGGAGCGGCTTTATGAGCAGGTGTGGGGAGCGTACAGCGCCATCTGCGACAATACCATTATGGTCCATATCCGGCACCTGCGGGAAAAGATCGAGGACTCCCCCTCGAGTCCCAGGCAGCTGGTTACAGTTAAGGGCTTGGGCTACAAGCTCAAAAAAAGGACGGGCTAAATGAGAAAATCCGGTTATCGCACAGTATTCCACATTTATCTGATCTTCTTTCTGGCAATGCTCGGGGCCATTCTGGCTGCGTCCGGGCTGCTGTTCCTGCTGATCACCGTCCGCAGGCCGGACGGCTCCCTTGCGAGGAGCAACTGGCCGCAAACCTTTGCCGGGGAGTTCCGGGAGGAGATTATGTTTGACGGTGGAGCTGTCCGGGTGAGCCGGGAGGGGATCCGGCTGCTGCGGGACAACGGCGTGGGATTGCAGATATTGGATTCCTCCGGCGCGGACATCGCCAATTACCAGAAGCCGGAGCTGGCCCGGGAGACCTATTCGCGCGCGGATTTGCTGCGCCTTAGCCGGGACGGACGGTGGGAGGACGAAGAGACCACGGCGTTTATCGGGTCGGTGACGGAGGAAGGGGAGGAGTATCTCTACATTCTGTATGTTCCGGTGAACATTTCAAAGGTCACGATGTACTTGAACGGGGAGCGGTTTGCGGGCGGGAAGGCGGTGATCCTTCCGGTGTTGGGCTGCCTGTTTCTGGCCGTGTTCATTTCCGGCCTCCTCTACGGGATTTTGACCACAAGGGCCATGAGGCAGGTGATCATTTCCGTTGGGGACGTATCCGCGCGCAGTTACCTTCCCGTTCAGAAACGGGGCGTTTTCCGGGACCTTTACAGCAGTCTCAATGGGCTGGACGAGCAGATTCGGGCCAGCGACCGGCTGAAGGAGCAGACGGACCGGATGCGGGAGGAGTGGATCGCCAACATTACCCACGATTTAAAAACGCCGCTCTCCCCGATCATGGGGTACGCGGAGGTTTTGCTGGAGGACGGAGGGGAAAATGAAGCCCAGGTGCGGCAGTATGCGGGGATTGTGCTCAAAAATGCCTCCTATATGGAGAGTCTGATCGACGATTTGAAGCTGACATACCAGCTTGAAAATGGGATGCTGCCCCTGCGGGCCGTGGAGGGGGACGTGGTCCGGTTTTTGAGGGAGCTGGCCATCGACATTTTAAACGCCCCGGATTATGAGGAGCGGACCATCCGCTTTGAGGCAGGACAAGAGTCGGTGCGATACCCGTTTGACCCGACGCTGTTTGAGCGGGCGTTCCGAAATCTGGTGATCAACGCGTTTGTACACGGAAATGAGGACACGGAGGTCACCCTGCGGGTCTGGGATTCAGATGGGGAGCTCAGGATCGAGGTGGCGGACAATGGCGCGGGAATGGAGCCGGAGGCGTGCGAACACCTCTTTGACCGCTATTACCGGGGGGAGAACACCGGGCAAAAGCCGGAAGGAACCGGCTTGGGGCTGGCCATCGCCCAAGGTATGATTGAGCTGCACGGCGGGACAATTTCCGTCGCAAGCACCCCCGGCGCGGGCAGCGTGTTCCGGATCGTGTTTCCGCACGCTTAAGGTTAATTAAGGTTGTCTGAAAACGAGATTAAGGTTGGCAGGTTATCATGGAAGCAGTGATAACCGCCGGCCTTTTTTGATGTGTGAGGACGGGCCGAAACAAGCCAAAGGAAGCAGGTGACGTTATGAAAATGATGCTGAAATACTGTCTGACCAATGTAAGAGAGCGGAAGGCGCGGACCGCTGTGATGTTGCTGTCCATTGTGCTCTCCGCCACCCTCCTGTTCGTCTCGTTTTCCATCGGCGTTTCCTATGAGAGCGCCCAGCGGAAAATGGCCCGGGGTCTGGCTGGCAGCGCCACGGTGGCCGTGACCGCGGCGGACGGCGCCATAAGCCGGGAGGAGATTCCAGAGCTGCCGTCCGTGGGCGCGGCCGCGGGTATCTGGGAGGGAAAGGCGCTCTATCACGAAAATGGATATTATGAGAGTATCGATTTAATTGGGGCGGATTTGGCGCAGTTAAACCGGATCAACCCTCCGCGGCTGGCGGACGGCGGGGAGATCACCGGTTTTTCCGGCAATCAGGTGATTCTGCCGGACCGTTTTACTTCAAAGTATGGCATTGAGGAGGGAAATGATATTACATTGGAAATAAATGGGAACCCAGTGGGGTTTCAGGTGGCGCGGATCGCGGCCTACGATACGGTCTTTCTGCGCCATACCAGGGGCGCGACCGCGCTGCTGCCTCTGTCCACCGCGGCCGGGCTTTTGGGACAGCCGGAGGGGTACGGCAAAATCCTGATCGAACCGGCAGAGGGCGTTTCCACGGAGGTTTTGAAACGGGACCTGCAATCGGTGTTTCCGCCCGGGGATTACCGGGTGTCGGAGACGGTAAACCAGGCGCAGATTGCCGCGGACGCCAGGCAGAAGACCATGCCGTTTTTTCTGATCAGCTTTTTTGCCATGACCATGAGCGTTTTTATTATTTACAGCAGCTACAAGGTGATCACCCTGGACCGGCTGCCGGTGATCGGCACGTTCCGCAGCATCGGCGCGACCCGGCGGACCGTGACCTGCATGCTTTTGCTGGAAAGTGTATTTTACGGGAGCTTGGGCGGCGCGGCGGGAATTCTCCTTGGGCTGCCCGCGCTAAAATTGATTCTGCGGGGAATGGGGGCGTCTTCGGGTCTGGGAATTGAGATACCGGTTGTGATTTCTTCACTGGGAATCGGCGTTTCCCTGGCCGTGGCGGTCCTTGTCTCGCTGCTGTCCGCCTGGATTCCGGTGCGGCGGGCAAGCCGCCTGCCCCTGCGGGAGGTGATGGCGGGCGCGGTGGAGGAAGCGCCCCCTTCGCGGCGTCTGGTTGTGGCAGTGGGCGCTGCGCTGTTCGGAATTTCCGTGGCGCTTCCCCGGGCGGCTTCGGGAAAGCTTCTGTACCTGGCCGGAGGCTGCTCTCTGCTGGGGCTGATCGCCGGGGCGATTCTGATCATTCCACCCCTTTCGGACCTGCTCTCCATGGGGCTGGAACGCCTGTACGGGGCGCTGCCCGGAAATGAGGCCGCGCTGGCCGCGCGGAATATGCGGGAGAACCGGAATATACAGCAGAATATTACCCTGCTTTTTATCAGTATCTCCGCGGTGATCGCCATTTCCGTTGTGGGCGATTTTGTCACGTCCTATGTGAGCGACGTGTTTCGGGGCGCGGAGCTGGAAGGGTTCGCGGACGGAACCATGGAGCCTGAATTTGTGGAGCGGGTGAGGTGTATGGACGGCGTTGAGACGGTGCTGCCCCTCCATGTGTATAAGGACCGGATTCAGGCCGGGGGCCGGATGATCCGCCGCGTGGAGGCGACGGACAATCTGGAACGGTACGTGTCCATGTTCGCGCTTCACGAGACGGAGAAGGGAGCGCTGGGGCGGGCGGAAGCTGTTTTTGACCGGGAGCGGACCGTGCTGCTGAGCGAGGACTGCATGGAGCGGACGAGATTTCATGTGGGGGATGTCGTGGCGCTTTTTGACGGCGCGGTGCAGAGGGAGTATCGGGTGGGCGGAAGCTTTAAATCCCGGGCTACCGATGTGGAGGCGGTGATTTCTTCATCCTTTGCAGCCGAAGATTTTGGGGCCGATGCTTACCAGTTCCTGGCTTACACCGCCGCCGATTCCGAGGCGGTCATGGTGCAGATTCGGGATCTGTTCGGCGGGACTCCGAACTGGAGCCGGACCGTGGAGGAATTTTACAGCGACGCGCTGTCCACGGTGGAGGCGTTCCTGCGGCCCATGCACAGCATGATCTATTTTATTCTGCTGGTGGCTGGGGTGGGGGTGACCAACAATCTGCTCATCAATTATATGCAGAAGAGGCGCGTGACCGCCATGTACAAATCCGTGGGCCTCAGCAACCGCCAGCACGCGGTGATGGCGCTGGCGGAGGCATTTTCCTCGGGTCTGATCGGAGCGGCAGTTGCGGTGTTCGTCTCCTGGCTGGAGATCGGCACGATTTTCCTGGTGGCGGGTCCGAAAATTCAGATGGCGCCGGAGCTGAACGCCGCCGTATTCTGCAGGGCCGGAATCATGGGGATCGCGGTGACCCTGCTTGGCTCTGCGGTTCCGATCGTTAAGTGCAGGCGTATGAAGCTGGTGGAAGAAATCAAGTTTGAATGAGGAGGGAACGGGATGAAACAGAAGACCGGCCGTGTGGCAGTGGAGGGACGGAAGATTGTAAAAGATTTCCAAAATGGAGGGACAGATACGCGGGTGTTAAAGGGCGTGTCGCTGAAAATAGATCAGGGGGAATTTGTGTCCATCATGGGGCCGTCCGGTTCCGGGAAAAGCACGCTGCTCTACATTCTCGGCGGGCTGGACGTTCCCACCGGCGGGCAGGTGCTGCATAACGGCGTGGATATTTCCCGGCTGAGGGACGAGCAGATGAGCCGCATGAGGCGGCAGAAGATCGGATTTGTGTTCCAGTTTTACAATCTGATCCCCAACCTGGATGTGGAGGAAAATGTGCTGCTCCCGCTGCTTTTGGACGGGCAGAAGGCGGGAAATTGCAGGCAGAGGCTGGACCGGATTCTGGAGATTGTGGGCCTGTCCCACCGGCGGAGGCACAAACCCCGCGAACTGTCGGGCGGGCAGCAGCAGCGGGTGGCCATCGCCCGCGCGCTGATCGGAAACCCGGAAATTCTCTTTGCCGACGAGCCGACGGGAAATCTGGACAGCAGGACCGGGGAGGAGATCATGAATCTGCTGGGGGAGATCAACCGGGATCAGGGGCAGACCATTCTCATGGTCACCCACTCCCCGGAAGCGGCGGGGCGGAGCAGCCGGGTGATTACTGTGCGGGACGGGGTGATTGTCTGAGGAGGGGAGGGCGTCGGGGAAGGGGAGAAAAAAGGGGGAGAGGGAAAACAATCGCCCGCAGGCTGCGCCAGCGACCCATTGCATTCAGTAAAAACGGCCGCAGCGGTTTTTGCCGCCGCGGCCGTTGGACGTGGTGTGGTTTGCTATACCTGGGCGCCGTTAAAACGGCGCGGTTTGCTGCTCCGGGCGCATCGTTTGCCGCTGCGCCCGTCCTGCGCGCCATTTCTAATTCTTCAAATAGGCGCACACCTTGTCGATCTGTTCCGCAAAGCTTCCGCCGAACTGATTCTCAAAAAACGCCCCGCCGATGGTAAACGCTCCCAGCATGGGAAGGGTTTTCAGGTAGTCGATTCGCTCAAAGCTGTTTACGCTGCCCGCGATGGAAAAGGGCTTCTCCACTGCGCCGGACACTGCGGCCAGCAGCTCCTCAGGGTCGCCCCCGAGATAGCGGAAGGCGGACAGGTTGATGCCGTCCACGCCTTTGGCCTCGGCTTCCTTTACCGCCTCCACCACCTGGCCGATGGGGGCGCGCAGGCGTGTGTCGGGGTCCAGGGCCACGAAGGGGGAGTAGGCGATTCCGGCCTCCTTGCAGACACGGTGCACGCTCTCATAGTACAGCGTGCCTAAGAGATGGTCCGCGCCGCACTGGGCGCAGAGCTGGGCGGATTTTAGGCAGGTGGGTTCGTCGATGGCCAGCACTTCTATGTAGGTGCGCTTTTCGGCCTGTTTCATGAGGCCGATCAGTTCCGCCATGCTTTCCGGTGTGGTTCCCTCGATCTTAAAGCCCCAGTGGGTCGCCGCAGCGCCGCGGCACTCCAGAAAAAGTTCCTTTGCGTTGGCGACAGTCACGTCATGCCAGGTCAGCATGACAATCAAATTCTTGTCAATCATGTTTCGTGTCCTTTCAAGCGCGGTATATTGTAAGCTCCTGCGCATGGAGCGGGCGCTCTGTGCACAGGGGCCTGGGATGCGCCGTACTACCGCATTTTCCGGGTCAGCAGCGCATAATAGGCTTTCTGGGCGGCCTGTTCCATCCAGGCGACCTTGGCGAAGGCTTCGTCCAGAGTGCGGCCAACGCACACTGCGCCGTGGTTGCCCATGATGCAGCAGTCCGAGTGCAGCAGGGCATCGGCGGTGTTTTCAGCCACGTCGTGGGTTCCCGCGTCCGCGTAGGCCGCGCAGGGGATCACGCCGGTGAGCCCTTCGCCGATCAGGTCCAGGGGAACATCCATGCGGCAGATGGCGAACACAGAGGCCCATTCGCTGTGGGTGTGGACGATGGCGCCGATGTCCGGGCGCTTGCGGTAAATGGCCACGTGCATATACCACTCGCAGGTGGGTTCGCTCCAGGGTACGAACACTTCCTCATCGGTGTTGGTGATGAAGCGCTCCCAGCCCCGGGCGTCCTGGAGATTTTTCTGGAAGCACCAGGACGGGCTGCCGGACACGTAGATCAGGCCGGTTTTTAAGTCGCGGACGCTGGTGTCGCCGGATTCGCCGGACGGGGAGTAACCCATGATATTCAGCTGGCGGGTCCCCCTGGCGACTTCGTTCTTGAACAGGATCTGGTCATAGTCCTGGTAAATGTTATAGTTATCCATTCAGATTCCTCCTTTAAGCGCAGACGGCGCTCAGCCGATTGTGTGAAGCTCTCCGATCATGGAGGCCAGTGTGATCTTGCGGGTGACGGATTCCATCCAGGCGAGATAGTTGAAGGCGTTGTCCATATTGTCGCCCACCGCGAGGGAGCCGAAATTGTGGAGCAGGACGTATTTTTCCTGCTTCAGATGACGGATGACCTCGCCGAAATAGGCTTCGTCCATGGACGGCTCTGCGGTCACGCACTCCACCGCGGTGCTGGCTTCAATCTGCTCGGCCAGCACGTAGGGAATGGACTCGCCGCGCTCGGAGAACAGGGAGGACCACACGGGATAGGTGTGGAGAATGGCGTGTACGTCCGGGCGGGCCTTGTACACGGCCAGATGTAAGGCCAGGCGCTCGCTGGGCGGCGTCACTGTGGTGACCGGCTCGCCGTCAAGGGTGGTGACGGCGATGTCACTGCCGTGGTACTCCGATGGATCTGCGATGTAAAATGTGCCTGGCTTGATTGAGATAAATACCAAACCGGACTCCGCGTCCCGCAGGCTGACTTCTCCCATGCTGTCGTTGGGGAGATAACCCGCTTCGTACAGGCGCGCAAGCCCGCGGGCGGTCTCGTCCTGGAACAATTTCAATTTGTAAGCATTGTTTTCCGCCATATTTGATTGATCCTCCTATTCCGTGTGCGATTGACTGATTGGTTCGTCTTTTTTGTTTGTCGACAACATAAAAAAGATAAATACCGGTTAATGGAAATATAACACACAAAGTATATAAGAATCAATAGTTAAATACCAATTTGGGAATAGTGCTAATTCGACATCGCTGAATTTAGCAATTAATCACAAAAAAATGGAAAATAATTTCCGATTATATCCATAAATGCATAGTTGAAAAAACGCAAAAATGGTGATAAGATAAATACCAAACCCTCCGACATCCTTCTGGCAGCCGCCTGGCAGTCGCTCAGTGGCCTCCCGGAAACCGCCAAACCGCCTCCGCCGCCCAATTTTTTCTAAAAATAGGAATTGACGGCCCCTCGCAGGCGAGATTATAATTAGATTCAGCAATGAGATTCAGCAGAAAACAGCGTGGACATGCGGAAAGAGGGGGATCGGATGAGGACAGAACGGGGCGAGGTAGTGGAGCGTCTGGAGTGTTATCTTTTGGAGCAACAGGTTGGCCCGGGCCAGTGCCTTCCCAGCGAGCGGGAGCTGTGCCAGGCGCTGAATGTGAGCCGCACGGCTCTGCGCTGCGCGATCCGCCAGCTGACGGACGAGGGGCTGCTCTACAGCAAGGCCAGCGTGGGCACCTTTGTGGCGGAGCCGAAGATACGGCGCCCGCTTCAGACCTACATTCCCTTTAAGCGGACGGTGGAGCTGGCGGGACATGTGTTTACCAGCAAAGTCAACTCCTTCGAGGTGGTGGGGGCGGGGAAGCTCATCGGGGCCAACCTGCACCTGTTGATCGGGAAGCCGGTATACCGCCTGCGGCGGGTGCGTTTCATCGATGGGGAGCCGTTCATGCTGGATACCAGCTATCTGTCCGAGGACCGTTTTCCCGGGCTGATGGACCACGATTTTTCAAAGGAATCCCTGTACACAGTGCTGCGGGAGCAGTACGGGACGGCGATCCGAAAGGGCAGCGAGAGCCTGCGGATCACCTACGCAACGGAGGAGGAGGCCCAGCTTTTGCAGACTCAGCCCGGCGCGGCCCTGTTTTACATCGAGGGCCTGGCCTTGGACGGCGCGGACGAACCCACGGAGTACGCCCGGGTGACGGTGCGGCCGGAGCGGGTGCAGTTTTCCAGTTCTATGAGTTAGGGATTTCCAAGGGGAGGCGGTAGAGAGATGGCGGATCATACGAATACAGTGGATTACAGAAGCCCGGTGTACCTGCAGATGCGCGAGCTGATCCGCAGCAGGATCGCGGAAGGGATTTACCAGCCCGGCGGCAGCATCCCGTCGGAGAACGAGCTGGCGGCGGAGTTTGAGATCAACCGCCTGACGGTGCGCAGCGCGGTGGACATTTTGGTGAAGGAGGGCCTGCTGAAGCGGGTCCAGGGTAAAGGCGTCTACGTGACCGGAGGCAAGATCGAGCAGGACGTGGGCGAATTGAAGGGATTTACCAGCACGCTCCAGGAGAGCAGGCGCAAGTCCGGCAAAAAGATCCTGGCCCGCAAGGTGCGGCCCGCCGGGGTTAAGTACGCCAGCATTTTCGGCATCGATCCCGGGGATCCGGTGTACTATATCCGGCGTCTGTGCAGCGCGGACGGGGAGCCGGTTTCTCTGGAAGAAATTTACATTCCACAGGCCGCGGCTCCGCGGCTGGACGGCGTGGACCTGTCGGTGTTCAGCCTCAGGGAGGCGTTCCAGCTGTTGAACGTGGAGCTGAAAAGCGGTTTCCAGACCCTGGATATCACCAGGATCGGTACCCAGGAGGCCCGGATTCTGGACACGGAGGACAACCGGAACGTGTTTCTGGTGCGGTATACCAGCACCAACAGCCGGGATCAGGTGGTGGAATACGGGAAATGCTATATCAGGGGCGATAAGTTTTCCTTTAAGGTGGACTACGACGCGCCCTGACAGGGCCGGGGGTTGGGAACGAAGAACATCACAGGCAGCCGGACGGGCTGAGAAATGAGAGGAGAGTTTATTATGCCGTTTATCAATGTCAAGACAAATGTACCGGTCGGTTCCGACAAGGAAAAGGCTATCAAATCCGCGCTGGGACGGGATATCACCGCCCTGCCCGGAAAGACGGAGAACTGGCTGATGGTGGGGCTGGAGCCGGAGTGCCATCTGTGGTTCAAGGGCACGGACGAGCCGGCCGCCCTGGTGGACGTGTCCGTGTACGGCGGAGCCGACGCCGACGCTTACCGGGCTTTGACCGGGAAGGTCAGCGCGCTGCTGGCGGAGGAACTGGGGTTAAAGCCGGACCGGATTTACGTGAAATACTCGTCCACACCGGACTGGGGCTGGAATGGGGATAACTTCTGATTTTTGGCGGATCGCTGTGGATTGAGGATTAAAAACCGCCGCGGGAGACGGGGACAGTGCGGGTTGACACTGAAGCGCCTCCTGCGGCGGTTTTTTGACGCTTTGTTTCGCGGTTACACGAAATAATCCCCATACTGCTCCTTCAAATATTCCACGATCTCCCGCTCGCTTTTCCCCGCCAGCTCCAGCACAAAGCTGGAAGCCAGGAACCGGTGCTTCAAGGTGGAGAAGCCCCGGGCGAGGAGACGGTCGATGTCCTCCTGGCTCACAAAGAAGTTCAGGCGGATCACCGGCAGGTTCTGGGCGCTTAAAATGTTGTAGATGCGGGAGGAGAAGCAGAAAATGCAGTCGTACTCCAGTTCCTCCAGCCGGTGGATCTCGTTGATGTTGAAGGTCCCCTTCCACTCCAGAGCCACGTACTCCCGGATCTGCTCCAGGAAGAAGCTGACCCGCTCGAAGTTGATGCTGGTGACCACCACGATTTTTTTGCGGTGGCGGTCCACGATGCGGTTTCGCAGGACGTGCTTCTGCACCAGCAGCGTCAGGGTGGAGAAATGCTCGTCCATGAAGGAGAAGTTGTAGGCGGCCTTGAAATACACCCCGTACTTCTGGATGATCTGGTAGAGGTTCAAAAACTGTTCCCGGGTATTTTCCACGGTCTTGTCCACGAAGGTGCAGTGGAAGTGACTGAGCGTGATCTCGCGGTAAAAATAGCTGTACAGCTCGTCCAGAAATTCTTCCCGGATGGAAAATGGCTCGGGCAGGCTGGCCACCACCTGCTCGGCGAACTGCTCCGTGGTCTGCCACAGCCGTCCGTCAAAGGGAAATTCCAGGCTGCGGGAGAAATTGAGCATGCTTAAGGCCACGTTGTAGAGCCGGTTCTCCCGGGGATTGTCCGAGAAATGCATGTTGAGCGGGGCCAGGGGCAGGCGGTAGGAGAGCTGCATGGACTCGTCGATGGGGCGGCTCTGCATGAGGCAGATGAACAACAGCAGAAACTTCTTGGACGGGTAGTTTAAGGACAGCCCGGCGTCCGCCAGAAAGGCGTTCAGCTGTTCCACCGCGCTGCCGGAAGTCTTTTGCAGGCAGTCCGCGGCCTGGTCGTAGCTCTGCTTCTCCAGAGGCGTGTTGGCGAAGCGGGCCTCGATGCGGTTCTCGTCCGTAAATTCCAGCAGGGGGTGGAGAATGTCGATGACCAGAAACCGAAGCTGCAGCTCGTCCCCCTCGATGGACAGCCCCTTTTTCTTCAGAGTCACCAGCTGCAGGCCGTGGTCGGAGAGCAGCCGCCGCAAATTGGCCGTGTCCTGCTTTTTCGTGGTCAGAGACAGGCCCCAGCTCTCGTACAGGGAGGAGGCGTTCACATATCCCTGGAAGAAAATGGTGACGATCACCACCCGGATCCGCTCTGCCCAGGAGCTGGCGTAGTCCTCCATGCTGATTCCCTTGATAAAGTCCACAAATTCCTTGTAGCTCACCCGGCTTAAGCACCAGCCCTTTTTGATCTCAATCATGGGGGCCGCAGAGTAGAGGTTGATCTGCTCGATGGCCCGGCGGATGGAGATTTCATTTTTTTCGAACTGCATCGCCACTTTGTGCAGCGGGATGCTCTGGCGCTTCTGGATGAAGCGGAGAAGGCTTAGATCGTCGTAGCTGAGACCCATTGGGGTGTCCTCCTTTTGCGATATCCTTGTAAATTGTCTTTATTATAGGGGCAGAGGCCGGAAAAGACAATCACAAGATGGATAAATCGTATCAGAAATATGCCGGGTGATTGGATGAATTTGCCAGTAATGAGCTGTGGCAGGGGGATAAAATGGTGAAAATGAATATGTTTTTCTGGAAAAAATAAAAAACATATTGACAAATGCTTAAAAATAGATAAAATAAAAGACAGAAACGAGGAATGTTACTGCTTAGGCAGGCATAACCAAGATCTATGACGCGTTTTAGAGTGAAAGCGCGCGGGTCCTGGTTGTGCCTGCTTTTTGTTGGTTACAATAGGCCGCGGGCGTAGCTTGCGGCCATTATTGTGGAAAAAAGCGGGTGGGTCGGATTTTGAAAGAAAGGAGCCGAGGGGATGGAAATCATCAGGATTTATAACAACAACGTTGCGGTTGTCCGGGGGGATGACGGAAAAGAAATGATCGTCATTGGAAAAGGGTTGGTTTTCCAAAAACACGCAGGCGATTTGGTGGATGAAACCAGGGTTGAAAAATGTTTCACCCTGCAAAATCCCAGGGTGATGACAAAGCTGGAGCAGCTGATCAAGGACATGCCTTCTATTTACCTGAGTATATCGGAAGAGATTGTGGAAATGATCCGCAGCGAATCGGATTTAAAACTGAGCGAAAACATTTATATTACGCTGACAGACCATATCAGCATGTCCCTGGAACGGGAGAAAAAGGGCGTGATCCTCGGAAATCCGTTCCTCATTGAGATCAAACAATTTTACAAAAAAGAATTTAAACTGGCGGAAAAGGCTGCGGATATTATCAAAAAGCATCTGGGACTGGATATATCCGAGGATGAGATCGGGACGATCACACTGCACATTGTCAACGCCTCGATGAACCAGAATCTGGAAAATACGGTAAAGGCCACAAGAATGATCCAGGATATCCTGAACATCGTGCAGGAATGCAGCGAGTGCCGGTTCGACGAGGAATCCCTGGCCTACAGCCGGTTTGTGCGGCATTTGCAGTTTTTGGCGAAAAATCTGTTGGAAAAGCGCAGCAAGTCGGAGCGGGACGATTTTATGTTCAAAATCACCCGGTTAAGATTCCCCGAAGCCGCCGCATGCGTCCGCAGGATCAAGGCGCATCTGGAGGAGGCCTTCGGGGTCTCCATCTCCGAGGCGGAGCAGGGATTCCTGATTTATCACATTGTAAATCTTACATCGGAAAAAACAAACTAGACAGACGGGTGCGGCGCAATCGACGCGCGGGATTGTCCGGGCCTTGAGTATGATAAAAAAGAAAATGATCAGGAGGTTAATCAAATGGCAGTTCAAGTTGAAAAATTGACCAGAGCCATCATGGAAAAGGTTGGCGGTGAAGAGAACGTATCGATTGTAACCCACTGTGTGACACGGCTGCGTTTTATACTGAAAAATGTGGAGCTGGCGGACACGGAGGGAATCAAGGCGCTGGACGGGGTGCTGGGAGTGGTGATCGGCTCGGGCCAGTACCAGGTGATTCTGGGGGCGAATCTGTTCCCGGTGTTTGAGAAAATTACCAAAGAGTACCAGGTGGAGACGGAGGACGCGGTGGACGAGACTCACACCGAGGATTTCCAGCTTGCGGGAAGCAAGAAGGGGTTCGGATTCTATGTGGGGAAGGTCACGCAGTTTTTGTCCGCCTCGCTGACGCCGTTTATCACAGTGCTTTACGGGGCCGGTATGCTGAAGGTCATGTTGAGTCTGGTGTCCTATTTCTTCCCGGACGCGGCAGCCGGAAACACGTACATGATGTTCAATTTCCTGGGAAACACTCCCTTCTATTTCATGCCGGTGCTGATCGCATACGGTGCGGCCCGCACGCTGAAAAGCAATCCGGCCTTTGCGATCGCCATGGCGTGTATGCTGCTCAACCCTGATTTTGTGGCACTGGTGGGAGGCGAGCAGGCAATGTCCATTTTCGGCCTGCCGGTGATCCTGGTCAAGTATTCCAATACGCTGCTCCCGGCTATTTTCTCGGCGATCCTGCTGGCGTACCTGGAAAAATTCTTCTATAAGGTAATTCCGGCGGTGCTCCGGTCGGTATTTGCGCCGCTGTGCACCCTGGCCGCCGCCCTTCCCATCGTCATGGTGGTGCTGGCGCCCCTGGGAACCATTGTGGGTAACTATGTTGTAAAGCTGTTCGTGTCCGTCTACGGCGTGACGGGAGGCATCGCGGTTGGACTGCTGGCGGCGGTATGGCCCTTTATCGTGATGGGCGGCATGAACATGCTGTTCGTGGCTCCCATGACGGAACTGCTCTCCAATGTGGGGTACGACAACTTTTTCCGGCCCTCGTGGATTTTACATAACATAGCGGAAGGCGGGGCCTGCATCGGCGTTGCGCTGCGGACGAAAAATAAACAGCTGAAGTCGGATGCAGTGGCGGCGGCCATCGGCGCCATCGTGTCGGGCGTGTCGGAGCCTGCGATCTACGGCATCAACCTGCGGCTGAAAAAACCGCTCTACGCGGTGGTGATCGGCGGCCTGGCGGGCGGCTGCACGGCGGGAATCCTGGGGGCAAAGGCCTACACGCTGGGATATTCCAGCATCCTGGCGGTTCCGATTTTCATGGATACCATGCTGGCCATCGTGGTCGCCATCGCCGTGACCTTTGTGGTCTCCGTGGCCTCCACCCTGGTGATGGGATTTGAGGATGTGCCGGAATCCAAACTTTAATTTCGGACCAGGATCATTGACAACATTTGGAAAGAGTGACAAGATGGGATTTTTAGGACGTATTTTTAACAGAGAAGCCGATGGGGCCGCCAATGAAATCGTAGCGGTGGCGGACGGGGTGCTGCTGCCCATAGAACAGGTGCCGGACCCGGTATTTTCCCAGAAAATGATGGGGGACGGCGTAGCCATCGATGTGAGCGGCAGCCAGGTGGTGGCTCCGGCGGACGGGGTGCTGTCCATGCTGTTTCCCACGCTGCACGCCTTCGGCCTGACCATGGATAACGGGATTGAAATTCTGGTCCACATCGGTCTGGACACGGTGGCTTTAAACGGCCGTGGGTTCGCGTCGAAGCTGAAGGTGGGGACGCCGGTAAAAAAGGGGATGGAGATTGTCCGTTTCGACCGGGAATTGATCCTCGGCCAGGGGTACAATCCCATGACCATGATGATTTTTACCAATACGAACGGTCATACCATGAAATTTGTAACAGAAGGTAATGCGAGAAAAGGAAGGAGCGTAGTGGCCGTTTTTTAAAGGGCTGCGGACATAATATGAATACGATGAGAAACGGATTTCCAGAAGGTTTTTACTGGGGAGGCGCGATCGCCGCGAATCAGGCGGAGGGCGCGTATCTGGAGGACGGGAAGCTGCCCTCCACGGCGGATATCAAGGCGAGGGGGTTCTTTGGCGGTCTGCGCCGGGATGCGGATTACTACCCCACGCACCGGGCTATTGATTTTTACCACCGCTACAAAGAGGATTTGGCGCTGTTTGGCGAGACCGGTTTTAACATTTTCAGGACCTCGATCAACTGGACCCGCATTTTCCCCACAGGGGAAGAGGATGTTCCCAACGAGAAGGGGCTGCAATACTATGAGGACTTGTTCCGCGAGGCAAAAAAGAACGGGATGACCATGATGATCACCATTTCCCACTATGAGACTCCCCTGAATCTGGTGGACAAGTACGGCGGCTGGGATAACCGGAAATTCATTGATTTCTATCTGAAATTTGTGAGAACCATCGCGACCCGGTTCAAGGGGATGGTGAAATTCTGGCTCACCTTTAATGAGATCGGAAACGCGGCGGTGATACCCATTTGCTGGGATGCGGCGGGCCTGCACCCGGAGAGCGAAAATCTGGAACAGCGGATGTATCAGGCCGCCCACCACCAGTTTGTAGCCAGCGCCCTGGCCACGAAAATGATCCATGAGATCGACCCGGACGCCCAGGTGGGCGCGATGATCGCATACAAAACCGTTTACCCCTATACCTGCAAGGTGGAGGACGTGAAGGCCGCGGAGGCGGCGAAGCGGAAGGAATATTTCTTCTCGGATGTGCAGGCGAGAGGGTATTATCCCGCTTATATATGGAGATATTTTGAGGAGAACGGTATTCAAATCGCCATGGAGCGGGGGGACGATGAGATTATAAGGGCCTATCCCATTGACTTTATTACGTTCAGCTATTACCGATCCAGAGTTGTGTCCGCGGATTATGAGGAACCGGCGGAGAAGACCACGGACACGCTGGAAGGGCTGGTGAATCCCTATCTGCCCAAGACGGATTGGGGATGGACGGTGGACCCGGACGGCCTGCGTCTGGCGTTGAACGAGCTGTATGACCGCTATCAGCTCCCGCTGTTTGTGGTGGAAAATGGACTGGGCGCGCGGGATACGGTGGAAGCGGACGGCCGGATTCACGACAGCTACCGCATCGACTATATGTCCGCCCATATCAAAGCCATGAGGGAGGCGGTGAAGGACGGTGTGGACCTGCGCGGATACACCATGTGGGGCCCCATCGATATTGTCAGCAACGGCACAGGTCAGATGTCCAAGCGGTACGGGATCGTATACGTGGACCTGGACGACGATGGAAACGGTACGGGAAACCGGAGCAAAAAGGATTCCTTTGCGTGGTATCAACAGGTGATCGCTTCCAACGGAGAAATTTTATAAGAGAGGGCTAAGGGGAGTAACGCAACGGCCATTGGCGCCAACCGATTTGTTCGGACGGCACCGATGGCCGTTTTTGTCTGTTTTCATCTGATCGAAATAGGGGCAACTAAACGCAACAATAACTTGTACTTTTTTTGCCTTGAAGCAACCATTCCAATCTGCGATAATAAAGCCAGTTCATAAGGCGCCTTTAGATCAAAACTATTAAAACTACATATTTACGTGAGAGAGGGAAACATATGAGTACAAAAAAGTCAAGCTGGAAGGATAGTATCCAGACCTTCGGCCGCTCCCTGCTGCTGCCCATCGCGCTGCTGGCGCCGATTGGAATGGTAATGGGTATCTGCAGTGCAATGGGACAGTCCTACATGATTGAAAAGTTCCCGTTTTTGGGAAATGAGATTCTCAAACTGGTTTTATCGAGCTTACAGACCATCACCAGCATCGTGTTCAACAACATTCCGCTGCTGTTCGCAATGGGCGTGGCCCAGGGTATGGCGAAAAATGAGAAGGGCATCGCCGTGTTCTCCTCAGCGGTGGGTTATCTGACCCTGAACGTGGTCATGAGCGTTTACCTGAAAGCAACCGGCACCATGGCGGACGCGGCTGTGGCGGCCCAGGTGGGCCAGGGTACGGTGCTGGGCATCCAGACCCTGAAAATTGAGGCCCTGGGCGGTTTGATCTCCGGCCTGGTGGCCGCCAAGGTGGCGGACCGGTTCTACCGGCTGGAGCTGCCCCTGGCATTTGCCTTTTTCGGCGGCAAGAAGTCCATCCCGATTATCACCTTTGTCTGCATGATCCCCATCGGCCTGGTGATCCCGGTGATCTGGAACGTGCTGACCAGCTTCCTGATCAGTATCTCCTTCATTTTCACCGCGCCTTACGTGGGAAATGCCGTCTACTACACCCTGAATCGGGCGCTGATTCCCTTCGGCCTGCACCATGTTCTGGCTTCCCTGGTGCGTTTTACCGAGGCGGGCGGCACTTACATGATCAACGGAACCGAGTATGTGGGTATCTTAAATGCAACCAACGAGATTCTGTTCAACTTAGGGCCCACCAGTGAATACTGGAAGCAGCTTATGCCCACTCTGACCAGCTACCTGGGCGGCGCGCAGATGCTGACCACTTTGTTCCGGGTGCCGGCCATCGGCCTGGCCATGTACCACACTTCGTTCCTGAAGAACCGCAAGATCGCCAAGGGCGTGATCCTGACCTGCTGCCTGACCGCGTTTCTGGGCAACATTACCGAGCCGCTGGAATTCTCTTTCCTGTTCATTTCACCGCCGCTGTTTATCCTGTACTGCGTGATGTGCGGCATCGGCGCGATCCCTTACCAGATGTTAAACATCTGTATCGGATATATCCGCGGAACGATTTTCGACTTCGGCATTTTCGGACTGCTGTATGAGGACACCCAGTGGATCAGCCTTGTGATCCTGGGAATCATCAATTTTGTAGTTTTCTATTTCGTATTTAAGTGGTTTATAGTAAAATTCAATCTGGAGACGCCGGGACGGGAAGCCTTTGAGATTGAGGAATCCGCCAGCGTGCTGCTCAAGGAAAAGAACTGGCCCGCCATCGCGGCCATCGTGATCGAGGGCCTGGGCGGCAAGGAAAATATCGTCAACGTGGAGAACTGTATCTCCCGTCTGCGCGTGGATTTGAAGGATCCGAATAAGGTGGATCAGATCAAGATCAAGGATTCGGGCTGCGCGGGTATTTTCTTCCCGTCCACCAACCACATCCATGTGGTATTCGGCCCCCATGTGGAATTTGTCCGCCACGCAGTGGACGATTCTTTGAAAAAGTAAGAGGTGAACAATGCGAGCTTTATATGATTCGAAAAGTAAACTGGACGACCGGGGGATCAAGGCGCTGCTCAGTGAGACGGAAAAGTACCGGACCTGGCTGAAGGTGGAGGCCGCTCTGGCCCTGGCCCAGGCGGAGGAGGGATTCATTCCCCGGGAGGCGGCAGAGGATATCGCCTCCGTCCGCTTTGAGGATCTGGACCTGGAAGAGATGGATCGTATCAAGGCCAGGGTGGGCCACGGCTTCGTGCCATTCGTGAAGGTGCTGGTGAAGGCCTGCCGCGGGGAGGGCGCAAAATACGTGCACTACGGCGTTACCACCCAGAATATCCAGCAGACCTCCCAGCTCTATATTACAAAAGAAGTCAACCGGGTGTTCAAGAGCTTTATCGCGGACATTCTGGACAATCTGGGAACCCTGGCCGGGGACAACGCGGACACGGTGATGGCCGGGCGGACCCACGGAAAGCACGCTATTCCCATTACCTACGGCTACAAGGTGTCCGTGTATATCAGCGAGCTGTTAAACAGCCTGGAGCGGCTGGAGGAATGCGAGAAGCGGGTGTTCGTGGCTATGATGGGCGGCGCGGTGGGCGGATTCAACGCCACCGGCCGGCCCGGCCGCAGAATCCAGGAGCGGGTGGCGGAAACGCTGGGCATGAGGCCCATGGATGTTCCCAGCCGCAATATGAGCCAGATGAAGGTGGAGTATCTGATGAACCTGTCCCTGCTGTGCAATACGCTGCACAAGATGGCGGAGGAGGTCTATTACACCGGCATCGAGGAGTTTTCCGAGGTCAGCGAGTCCTTTACGCCGGGCACCATCGGCAGTTCCACCATGCCCCAGAAGATCAATCCCAAGCTGGCCAAGGGCATTATCGCCAACTCCCAGAAGCTGTACTCCCTGTCCACCACCGGGCTTTACTCCGCGGTGCGGATGTTCGAGGGGGACAGCAGCTCCTACATGCTTTTTGACGGGCTGATGGAGGAAGGGCTGGAGCTGGCCACCGAGGTGCTGATCCGCGGGGAGGAGCTGACCCGGACCCTGCATGTGAACCGGGAGCGGATGTTACAGAACGTGAATCTGAACCGGGGGCTGGACAACAGCGAGTATGTGATGATGAACGTGGCCGCCAAGCTTGGCAAGGATAAAGCACATGAATTGATGTACGATAAGGCAATGAAGGTGGAGCTGGAGGGCCGGGATTATCTGAGCGTGCTGTTGGAGGACGACGGGATCACCGCTATGTTCTCGGAGGAGGAATTGCGCAGCATGATCGATCCGGCGAGCTATACCGGGCTTTGCAGCGAGATTGCGGCGGATATGGCCGGGAAGGCTAAGGCGGCGGCCGGGGAATTAAGGAAGCGGCTCGGATAAGATGGCGGTCGTGGGACGCAGGGGTGGGCTGGCGTGGGCCAGGACGCCCGCGTTCCGGGAAAACTTGGGGCTGAACCGGCGGGAGCCGGGGCGCCCGGGGAGCCTCCCGCGATAACTGGAAGATAGAATTGGAGGAACGATCACAATGGGACTGTTTGGACGTAAAAAAGTAGATTTTGTATCCCCCATGGGCGGCAGGCTCATGCCGGTCACCGAGGTGCCGGACCCGGCGTTTTCCTCGAAAATGCTGGGCGACGGGTTCGCGGTGGATCTGACCGACGGCCAGGTGGCGGCGCCCTTTGACGGGGAGGTCACAGCGGCGTTTCCCACCGGCCACGCCTACGGCTTAAAGCGGGCGGACGGCCTGGAGTGCCTGATCCACATCGGCATGGACACGGTCCAGCTGGAAGGCCGGGGTTTCGACGTAAAGGTTCAGGCCGGAGACAAGGTGAAAGCGGGCCAGACGCTGGTGACGGTGGATCTGGGCCTGGTGAGGCAGAGCGGGAAATCGCTGGTATCGCCGGTGGTATTCGTGAACGGCGAGGCGGTAACGCTGCTGAAAACCGGCGCGGTTGTCCGGGGCGAGGCGGATATCGTGAAATTTTAGAACAGCCGCAGGGGAGTATTGGCTGATTAGCGGGGGATGCGGCGGCGGAACGGCGCATCCTCTTTTTAAATTTGCCCGCTATGGGCGGGCTCTGACTTAAACGGAAAAGAGGGAGTATCGGATGAGAGAATCGCATATTATTACAATCGCAGGCGCGGGGAGCGCGCGGGTGCCGGCCCTGGTGGGGACGTTGGTCAACTATAAGGAGCGTTTTCCGCTCTCCAAGATCATTTTCTATGATATTGACAGCGAGCGCATGGGTTTGATGGAGGATTACGACCGGCTGGTGCTGAAATGTTTTTACCCGGAGTGCGAGGTGGTGTTCACCACGGACGAGGACGAGGCTTACCGGGAGACGGATTTTGTGTTCTGCCAGATGCGGGTGGGCAAGACTGCCATGCGGTCTCTGGATGAGAAGATTCCGCTGCGCTATGGGCTGGTGGGCCAGGAGACCTGCGGGCCGGGCGGATTTGCCTACGGAATGCGCTCGCTGGGAGCCATGAAGCACATGGTGGAGAAGGTGCGATCCTACTCGAAGGACACCTGGATTTTAAATTACACCAACCCGGCGGCTATCGTGGCCCTGGGGCTGGACAAGATGTTCCCGGAGGACAGGCGGATTTTAAATCTCTGCGACCAGCCGTTTTCCCTTATGAAGAGCTACGCTAAGATTCTGGGCGTGCCCCAGGAAAAGCTGCGGGCCAGGTATTTCGGCCTGAACCATTTCGGGTGGTTTACGGAGCTTAAGGACACGGACGGAAACGACCATTTCGACACCCTGCGGACTTATCTGCGGGACCACGATTTCCAGCCTTTTAACGCGGAGCAGCGCTCCAAATCCTGGCTGGACACCTACGTGCGGGTGAACAAATATATGAAGTTCATCGACGAGTACATTCCCACCACCTATTTGCAGTATTACATGTTCCCGGAGGAGATCGCGGCGGAGAGCGACCCGGCGTACACCCGGGCGGACGAGTCCAGGGATTCCCGGGAAAAGGAAGTGTTCGAGGTCTGCGCCAAAGCGAAGGGACGGGACACCATGGAGGGGCTGGAAATGCTGACCAACAGCGTGTTCGGCAACCTGATGGTGGAGGTGGCGGAATCCATCGCCTACGACTTGAACCGGGAGTTTATCGTGCTGGTGCGCAACGACGGCATCATCGGCAATTTTGAACCGGATGCGATTGTGGAGGTGGCCGGGACGATTGGGAAGGATGGCGCCAAGGGGTATCCATTTGGGGACATTTCACCCTATTATAAGGGGCTGATGGAAGGGCAGTACGCATATGAGCTGCTGACCGTGGAGGCGTTCTTGGAACAGGATTATACCAAGGCGTTGAAAGCGCTGATTCTGAACCGCTCAGTGGTGGACCCGTCCAAGGCTAAGGCGGTGTTGGATGATTTGATGGAAGCGAACCGGGATTACTGGACGCTGAAGTGATGGGATGGGGTTCCGGGGCGGAAATGCGACTTTTGGCTTGGAGCTGTTGCCAGGGCAGGAATGCAGGCGCGGTTTGGAGCCGCTGCCGGGACGGAAATACGGCGCTGGGTTTGGAGTCGCTGCCGGGACGGAAATGCGGCTTTTGGTTTGGAGCCGCTGCCGGGGAAGGAATGCAGGCGCGGGTTTAAAGCCGCTGCCGGGGAAAGGAATGCAGGGCGTGGGTTTGGAGACGTCGCTGGACGGGAAAATTTACAGATTTTAGGGGGAACAAACGATGATTCTATATTCAAAACACATCATCCTGGAAGATCGGGAATTCGACGGCTTTCTGGAGCTTCAGGGCGGGAAGATCAAGGGGCTTCACAGCGCCTGGGATGGCCCGTACCGGGATTTCGGGGATCAGGTGATCCTGCCGGGCTTCATAGACATCCACATCCACGGGTGGGCCACCGGCTCCTTCTGGTTTGAGAAGACCGCCGGGGCGGTGGGGGAGATGTGCCGTACCCTGCCCTACGCCGGGGTCACGTCCTTTCTGGCTACCTCGGGGGCGGACACCATCCCGGAGATCAAGCGCTGCATCGCGGCGGCGGACGAGGCTTACGAGGCCGGATATCCCGGGGCGGAACTGCTGGGCGTGCACCTGGAAGGGCCGTTCATCAACCCGCAGTACCGGGGCATGCAGCGGGAGGAGTGCTGCATTGCGCCCAGCCTGGAAATGATGGAGGAGCTTTACGGCAGCTTCCGCCACCCACAGCTGTGCCGCCACATGACCATCGCCGTGGAGCGGGAGGGGGCCGGGGAGGTTCTTGCGTTCTGCCGGAGCCACGGCATCCAGACCGCGGTGGGCCACAGCGCGGCCACCTTTGAGGAGATACGGCGGATGCGGGAGTATGGAATCGGGGGATTTACCCACACCTTCAGCGGTATGAGGGGGTTCCACCACCGGGAGCCGGGGGTGGCCGGTGCGGCTCTGTATTTCGACGACATGATGTGCGAGTTCGCCAAACAGACAGGCATGACGGTGAGCCACGAGGCATTTGACATCGCCTACCGGATCAAGGGCAGCGGGCGGATCATCCTGACCACGGATTGCAGCGGCCTGGCCCAGACCCAGACCGAGTTTGACCACTATGTGCGGAAAATGAAGTTTGTGAAGGACGGGGACCAGCTGCGCATCGACCACTACGACGGGCGGAAGGAGTGGGTGAACCCAAGAGACTACGAGGCGGTGAAGGAGCTGGAGCTGAGCTACGCGGGCTCCGTCCAAAACATGGCAAGGCATACGCGGGTGGACTGGCAGGATATCATGCGCATGACCAGTCTGAATCCGGCCCGGTATATCCATGTGGACGACCGCAAGGGCAGCATCGAACCGGGAAAGGACGCGGATCTGACGATTCTGGATCAGGATTTGAATCTGGTCTGCGTGTATTGCAGGGGAAGGGAGATCGGAAATGAAATGTGCAGTCAGTGATTTTGACCGGACCTTTTATGTGGACAGCCGGGTCAGTTCGCGCAATCTGGAGGCGGTGCGGGCCTGGCAGGCCGCGGGAAACTGGTTTGTGATCGCCACGGGCCGCAACGAGGCTTCCCTGCGCCAGCTTCTGGACGAGTACGGTGTAAAGCCGGACGCGCTGATCCTCAACAACGGCGCGGTGATCCTGGACCGGGAGTGGCGGGAATTGTTCTGTAAGCCAATCGTTAAGGAGACGGCCATGGAGGTGCTGCGCTACCTCCACGGTCTGGACGGCGACGGCAGCGGCGTTTCCCTGCGCCATTACAAGGTGAACGTGTTGTCCGGGGCGGGAACCACCACCCAGAAGCCGTGCAGCGGGGATTTGACCATCGACGAGGCCGGAGATTTGGAGGAGATCGTGCAGATTCACCGGCGGCGGCCGGACGAAGTTTATATACGGGAGTTGTGCCGGGATTTGAACGCCCGGTTTTCCGACATTTCCGCTTACGCAAATGTATGTAACGCGGATATCGTGGCCCACGGCGTGGACAAATCCGCCGCAGTGGGCTGGCTGGCCCGGTGGGCGGGGGGATTTGACGAGATTCTGACCATCGGGGACAGCGCAAACGACGTGCGCATGATCCGGGAGTACGGCGGGGCTACCTTGAAAAGCGCGGCTTTGTCCGTTCAGGCCCTGGCCATGCGGGTGGTGGAGGATGTGGCGGAGTTTTTGGAGATGGGGGAGTTGTAGAAAAGGAGTGCGCCTCAGCCGGGCTTGAAGGCTGAGGCGCTTTTTTGCCGGCGTGCGCCTGGCTGTGTACCTTTGGAAAAGGGCTATTTTCCTGCAATATAAGCGTTATACTGGCGTATCACCCAATCCTTGGTGACGACGATTGCATTCTCGTTAAACGGGGAAATAAACCCGCGTTCCACATATTCATCACAAAGACTTCTGGGTTTCCCGATGGATTCAAAGCAGTCCTCGACGAACTGTTTGTCGCAAATGCATGTATGCCGGTCGCTGTATAAGGAAGAGCTGAACATAAACGCATACTCCGGCGCGTAATAGAGCGAGTTGTATTCGTTGAATTTAGAGATTGCCGGATCGCCGAAGAGAATGTTTGCCTGCCCGTTATGTATCCAGATTGTCAGACAGACTAAATTCCCCACATCGCTTCTCACATGGTCGGTATCCCAAGAGCTGTAATAGAGTGCCTCGAAATCGGAGAAGCTGTAAACCTCCTTATATTTTTTGATTTTGTCTAAATAAGGGATACAATCTTTACAGGTACACTGCTGATCAACCCCAAATTCAGGATCTATTTTGTCGCAATAAAAACAGCAGCATTCATCCACCAGCGTATAGGAAACTACCATATCCAAAAACGGATACTTCCCTGCCAAATCCGCGTACATTGGAACAAATTCCTCTAATTCCGGGTACCTTCCCAGATGGACCAGATCTCCGCCGATTGTACCGTCCGTATAGACCCATGTGGACAGCCAGCTGTATCCCTGACGGTAAAAGATATTCTTCAGTACGCCGCGATTACTTCTTGGGTCGAACCAGGAACGCTCATCGTCAGAGCTTTTACCGAACAAAGGCTCTTCCCCGACGATCAGCTGCATCGCCTGTTCCCTGGAAATGGACCTGCCTCTCACTAATACCAAAGGGCGGCGCACGTTGCTCAACTCGTTACAAACCGCTTCATCATAATTTGTTATGTGATATTGCTCGATCAGAGCCTGCCTGTTCCGGGACCATTCCATTTTATATTCGGCTAGCATTGCCTTCATGGCTTCAGTGAGCTCAAGCGGGCAAAAACCAGGAAGCTTTTTATCTTCCCCCATCCTTAATCACCTCGTTTCTTTGAATGGTATGCATTGTTTGGGCTATCGTTTTAAAGCAAGAATCACCAACTGATTTTCCTTAGTTCCTCATCGGCATTCAGGCCATATGCCTCGATACATCTTTTAAGGTAGTTCTCATCTGCCTGGACAATGCCATTGTCCTGATAATATTCCGGCAGGTATTTATCCCTGTTTTTGCCCTCATACAATTTGACATATTCAGCATATTTTTTAACCGTTCTTTTCGGACTCATGATCTCCAAAACCTGATCGTGGACCCAGATACCGCAGACAATCGATTCCTCAAAAGTCGGAATCGTCCGATCGTAAGGATTATATTTATATGTAAATCCACTGGCGGCGGATGGCGGAGATTCATCCCAATCTGTTATGGCAATCACCAAATCCAGATATGGGAATGCCATCATTTTGATAAACCATTCTGCAATAAATTCATCAACATCAGGATACTTTTGGGTTATCGCGTCACAGCCTACCGTGCCGTCCGCGTGAATCCAGCCATAGTGCCGCGGGTAATGGTGGCGGTCAAAGATCCAACTGTCAAAATTCATACTTCCGATGTAGTCTGCATGTTCCTGAACCGCGCTGGTTCCTGATCTAAAAACATTGTCCACACGCCGGATGATATCAAAAGCCTGATCCGCGGTAACGTTTCTTCCTCTCATCCGATAATAGGGCCGTCTTGTAAACGATCTGAATTCCCTGACTTTTTCGTCTACAATGATTTCAGGTATCAGCAGCTTTTGGTACTGATCCGCAGTTAAAAGTGACCATGTTGTAAAATCCAGGAAAAAAGTCCTGCTTATTTCACGTAAAATGCTATTCCAGGTAAATGAGTTTGATAAGTAACAATTACCGCCCTCATCAAACGTCATGACGGAATCTCTGTCTGCTATGCCCTGTAGGCAATAATCAATGATGTTAATCGCGCTCACCTCCGATGGTTATCTATACGTTATAACCACTTATGCCCCATGGTTTCCCACCGGATTCAAAACAGTCCCCAACACCGGCCTGATCATATCCTTTTTGGATCGTAAACGGGATCTGTGTGATGTCAATTATAACAAATTCAGTGCAGAACAAAATTTCAAAAAAGGGATGATTTGTAATCCGGGTCCGTAAAAATCATTGCAAATCCAGAATCATGTTTGAATTGATCAATCTGGTTGACATTTCCCTGTTTTTTCGGTATAATTTTCCAAAATGGCCGACAGAAGTCGACGCAGGAACGAGAAGGTTCCAAAGAGATAAACGCAGCAGTGCGTAAAACAAAAATCAAACGATCAATACGAATTACAATACCAGGAAGGTATAGGCGTCCCAAGGATGCGTATCACGGTTCCTGGTATTTTTTTGTCGGCTGGGGACCCAACTGCCGAATGCGCGAGCCATTGGCCAGGCTTGCGGCGAATCAATCGATTCGGGGTGTGTTGCGAGAAATGAAACCAGACATAATTGGGAGGAAATGTAAAATGCGATATAACATAAAGACACTGCTGGCAGTGGGAATGGCCGCGGCTGTGCTTACCGCCTGTTCCGGCGGCGGTACGGAGACAAAGGACAGCGGACAGACCGTTTCGGAGACAGACGGGGCGGGCGGCGCCGCCGTTCAGGAGGCGGACAGCACAACCGGCTCCAAAGACAGCGTGATCGTGGTCATGGGACCCACCTCGGAACCGGAAGCCGGTTTCGATCCGGCCTACGGATGGGGGGCCGGGGAGCACGTTCACGAGCCGCTGATCCAGAGCACGCTGACGGTCACAACCACGGATTTGAAGATTGGGTACGACCTGGCCACGGATATGGAGGCCAGCGAAGACGGGCTGACCTGGACCGTGAAAATACGGGACGACGCCAGTTTTACCGACGGAGAGAAGCTCACCGCCGCCGACGTGGTTTTTACCTACAATACGCTGCGGGACACCAGCTCGGTCAATGATTTCACCATGCTGGACCGGGCGGAGGCGGTGGACGATACCACTGTCCGGTTCTATCTGAAGCGCCCTTATTCCATCTGGCCGTACACCATGGCCATCGTGGGCATTTTGCCGGAACACGCCTACGGCCCGGATTACGGGGAACACCCCGTCGGATCGGGGCGTTACATACTAAAGCAGTGGGACCGGGGGCAGCAGGTGATCTTTGAGGCCAACCCGGATTACTACGGGGAAGCGCCCAAAATGAGGAAGGTGACGGTGTTGTTTATGGAGGAGGACGCGGCCTTTGCGGCGGTGATGGCGGGACAGGCGGATATCGCCTACACGGCGGCTTCCTACTCGGATCAGACAGTTCCGGGCTACGAGCTTTTGGCCTTTGACACCGTGGACAACCGGGGCTTCAACCTCCCTGCGATTCCCGCGGGCAGCGTCTCAGAGCAGGGTGTGCCCCTGGGAAATGATTTCACCAGCGACGTGCTGGTGCGGCGGGCCATCAACATCGGCATCGACCGGGATGAGATGATTGAGCATGTGCTGAACGGTTACGGCAGCCCGGCCTACAGCGTCTGTGACAAGATGCCCTGGTATGAGCCGGACGCGCAGGTGAAATACGACCCGGCAGGTGCGGCTGCGCTGCTGGATGAGGCGGGATGGACCACGGGAGCGGACGGAATCCGCACAAAGGACGGATTACGGGCGGAGCTGACGTTTCTCTACCCGGCCAGCGATTCCGTGCGCCAGGCGCTGGCCGCGGACTCTGCGGACCAGCTGAGGAAGCTTGGCATCGATACCAAAACCGAGGGTGTGGACTGGGATACGGCCTATACCCGCGCCCAGTCGGAGCCGTTGCTCTGGGGCTGGGGCGCACACACGCCCATGGAGCTTTACAATATTTACCATACCATGGAGAAAACCGGTCTGGCGGAGTATTCCCCTTACGCCAACCAGACGGTGGACCGGTACATGGACGAGGCCCTGGCGGAGAGCGACCTGGAAGCCTCCTATGAGCTGTGGAAAAAGGCACAGTGGGACGGGACGGCGGGAATTACCCAGGAGGGGGATATCCCATGGATCTGGCTGGTGAACATCGATCATTTGTACTGGTCCAGAGAGGGCCTTCAGGTGGCGGAACAGAAGCTGCACCCACATGGGCACGGCTGGTCGATTGTGAATAATGTGGATCAGTGGAGTTGGAAGTAGGGGCGGACCGGCAAATGGCGCGGACCGGGAACCGGCGTAGCTCGGGAAACAGCCCACGCCAGTAACCGGAAAAATCAGGAAATTAAGGGTTGAGAGGAGAACGGTAGTTTGAAGGTAAATGGAGTGTGGATTATAAAAAACCTAATCAGGATTGGGGTGCTGCTGACCCTTGTCAGCGCGGCCGCATTTTTCCTGGTGTCCGTCTCCCCTCTGGATCCCTTAAAAACCAATGTGGGGCAGGCGGCGCTGGGATCCATGAGCCCGGAACAGATTGCGAAGCTGGAGGAGTATTGGGGAGTCAATACTCCTCCTGTGGCGCGTTTTATGGCCTGGGCGGGGGATTTCCTCCGGGGCGATATGGGCGTCAGCCTGCTGTACCGCCAGCCGGTGTCCCGGGTGATTGCGGTGAAATTATCCAATTCCCTGTGGCTCATGGCTGTGGCCTGGATGGTGTCGGGCCTGGTGGGAATTTTGCTCGGCGTTGTGGCCGGGGCCAACCGGGGGCGGACGGTGGACCGGGTGATTTCCGGTTACGCGCTGATTACGGCCAGCACGCCGGCCTTCTGGCTGGCCCTGGTGCTGCTGATGGTGTTTGCGGTGTGGCTGAAGCTGCTGCCCATCGGGCTTTCCGTACCCATCGGCGTGGAGGCGTCGGGGGTGACGTTGGGCGACCGGATTGTGCACGCCATTCTCCCGGCGCTGACTCTGTCCATTACCGGAATTTCTAACATTGCAATGCACACCAGGGAGAAGATGGCCCAGGTAATGGACAGCGACTATATTCTGTTCGCCAGGGCCAGAGGGGATTCCAAATGGACTATGATCCGCCGCCACGGCCTGCGCAACATCATCCTGCCGGCCATGACATTACAGTTCGCGTCCATCAGCGAGATTTTCGGCGGCTCGGTGCTGGTGGAGCAGGTATTTTCCTACCCGGGCCTGGGCCAGGCGGCGGTGACGGCGGGGCTGGGGGGAGACATCCCCCTGCTGCTGGGCATCACGGTGATCAGCGCGGCCATTGTGTTTGCGGGAAATTTCACCGCCAACCTGCTTTACGGCGCGGTGGACCCAAGAATTCGGAGCGGGAGGGCGCGGGCATGAGGCGGTTGACGGAGCGGGAAGGCGCGGGGAGGAGACGGACGGCAAGGCTGGATAATGTGGAAGGAAAACGGGCGGCAGGGCTGGATGATGTGGAAGGAAAACGGGCGGCAGGGCTGGATAATGTGGAAGGAAAACGGGCGGCAGGGCTGGATGATGTGGAAGGAAAACGGGCGGCAAGGCTGGATGATGTGGAAGGGAAACGGACGGCAGAGGCGGATGGTGCTGGCATGAACGTGATGAAAGGCGCAGGTGCGGGAGGCCAGGCTTCACAGGCTGTCACAGGCCCGCAGGGTGGCTGGAACCAGCGCAAGACCATGCTGCTTCTGATGGCGTTTTCCGTTGTGCTGCTGGCCGCTGTCACCGTGGCGGGGCAGGCTTTGGAGCAGCAGGCGCTGGTGACAGATTTTTCCAGGAAAAACCTGCCGCCGTCCCTGGCATACCCATTTGGAACGGATTTCATGGGGCGGGATATGTTTGTGCGAACGGTGACGGGATTGTCCATGAGCATCCGCATCGGGCTTCTGACCGCTGCGGTCAGCGCGGCCATCGCCTGTGTGATGGGGCTTTTGGCGGCGACCATGGGGCGGTTTGTGGACGGGTTGATTATCGGGCTCATTGACCTGGTGCTGGGAATCCCGCACATTCTGCTGCTGGTGTTGATCTCATTTGCCATGGGCAAGGGCTTCTGGGGCGTGGTCGTGGGCATTTCCCTGACCCATTGGACTTCCCTGGCGCGGCTGATCCGGGCGGAGGTCCTGCAGCTGAAGGCCAGTCAGTATATTCGGATTGCGGAGAAGCTGGGGGAGGGAAGGCTTAGGATTGCGCTGCGGCACATGGTGCCTCACCTTCTGCCGCAGCTGTTTGTGGGCCTGGTGCTGATGTTTCCCCACGCCATTCTCCACGAGGCCAGCATCACCTTTCTGGGCTTTGGGCTCTCGCCGGAGCAGCCCGCCATCGGCGTGATTTTGTCGGAAAGCATGAAATATCTGGCCATGGGCAGGTGGTGGCTGGCCCTGTTCCCGGGGCTGTTTCTGGTGTTTGTGGTGGTTTTGTTCCACTATACCGGGGATACCCTGGGGTGTCTGTTGGACCCGGGCCATGCCCACCAGTAGGAGGAGTTGATTTATGGAAGAGAAGAGAAACGTGCTCTCCATCGAGCACCTGTCCATTTCCTTTTCCCGGTATGAGCGGGGATTCAGACGGACGAATCTGAACGCGATCCGGGATTTGAGCCTGACCGTTGGGGAGGGAGAGATGGTGGCTGTGGTGGGAGCCAGCGGGTCCGGGAAAAGCCTGCTGGCCCACGCGGTGCTGGGGATTCTGCCCTACAACGCCAGCTGGTCCGGCTCCATGACCTACTGCGGGGAAATGCTGACGGAAAAGCGGATGAAAGCGCTGCGGGGAAAGGAAATCGTTCTGGTGCCCCAGAGCGTTTCCTACCTGGATCCCCTTATGCGGGTGGGAGAACAGGTCCGAAACGGCAAACAGGACAGGGAGAGCCGGAAAAAGAGCCTGGCGGTGCTGGGGCGGTACGGTATGGATGAGAAAACGGAGCGGCTGTTCCCATTTCAGCTCTCAGGGGGAATGACCCGGCGGATTCTGATCTCAACGGCGGTGATGGAAACGCCGCGGCTGGTGATCGCCGACGAGCCCACCCCGGGGCTGCACATCACGGCGGCCCGGCGGGTCCTGTCCCATTTCCGGGAGATCGCGGATCAAGGGGCGGGTGTACTGTTAATCACCCATGATCTGGAGCTGGCCTTGGACACGGCGGACCGGATTGTGGTATTTTACGCGGGGACGAACCTGGAGGAGGCGGATTCCCGGGATTTCGCCCGGGAGCAGACGCTGCGGCACCCCTATTCCAGGGCGCTGTTTCGGGCTATGCCGGAGCATGGATTTTCGGCGGCTCCGGGCGCCCAGCCATTTGCCGGGGAGCTGCCGGAGGGCTGTCCCTACGGGCCGCGCTGCCCGTGGGCGGAGGAAGTCTGCCGCGGGGAGGTGCCTTACCGGGAACTGCGCGGGGGAAGGGTGAGGTGCGCGCGGGCGGAATGGCTGATGGAGCAGGATGATTTGGCGGAGAGGCCGGACGGCGCGGCCGCCGGAGATGGTGGGGGACGGGAAATGAGGGACGGGACATGAGGCTGGAGGCGAGAAATGTTTCCTTCCGTTATGACAATGGGAACCGGAACATTTTAAATCATATGGATTTGACCCTGGAGAGCGGGGATCGCCTGGGGCTGGCTGCGCCCAGCGGCTTCGGAAAGACCACATTTCTGAAGATTCTGGCAGGGTATGAGACGCCAGACGAGGGCGGCGTGTACCTGGACGGCAAGCCGCTGTCCGCGTACAAGGGCTATTGTCCGGTGCAGATGATCTGGCAGCACCCGGAGCTGGCGGTGAACCCGCGGCTGCGGATGGGCACGATTTTAAATGAGGGCGGGCCGGTGGAGGAGCGGATTGTCCGGGGCCTGGGCATCGAGAGCGGATGGTTGGACCGCTATCCGGGCGAGCTGTCCGGCGGGGAATTGCAGCGGTTCTGCATCGCCAGGGCATTGGGCAGCGGAACACGGTTTCTGCTGGCGGACGAGATCACCACTATGCTGGACCTGATCACCCAGAGCCAGATTTGGCAGTTTCTGGGAGAGGAAGTGGGGCGGCGGGGGCTGGGCCTGATGGTGGTCAGCCATTCGCAGGCCCTGATGGAACGGCTGTGCGGCCGGATTTTGGATTTAGAGCAGATGGAAGGTTAAGGAGGACGCAGATGGATGTCAGAAAGCTTCTGGAGGAAGTGAAAACAGGGGAAATGGACCTGGAGCGGGCGGAGGCGCTGTTAAAGGACCTGCCCTATGAGGATTTGGGGTACGCCAAGCTGGACCACCACCGGGCCCTGCGGTCCGGCTTCGGGGAGACGGTATTTTGCCAGAGTAAACCCGACGAGTACCTGGTGCAGATTTTTAAGAAGTTTTATGAGCGGGACGGCGAGGTGCTGGGAACCAGGGCCAGCGAGGAACAGTACCGGCTGGTGAAGGCCCTGGTGCCCGAGGTGAGTTACGATCCGGTTTCGCGGATTCTGAAGGTGGAGAAGCCGGGGAAGGAGCACACCGGCCTGATCGCAGTATGCACCGGGGGCACGGCGGACATCCCGGTGGCGGAGGAGGCGGCCCAGACTGCGGAGTATTTCGGCTGCGCGGTGGACCGGATTTACGACGTGGGCGTGGCGGGGATTCACCGGCTTTTATCCCAGCGGGAGCGGATCATGAAGGCCAACTGCATCGTGGCGGTGGCGGGCATGGAAGGGGCGCTGGGAACGGTGATCGCCGGTCTGGCGGACGCGCCGGTGATCGCGGTGCCCACTTCGGTGGGGTACGGGGCCAGCTTTCACGGCCTTTCGGCTCTGCTGACGATGTTAAATTCCTGTGCCAACGGAATTTCTGTGGTAAATATTGATAATGGCTATGGCGCCGGATACCTGGCGACCCAAATAAATCGATTGGCGGTGAAATAATATGGAGAAAATTTTGTATCTGGAATGTAACTCGGGGATCAGCGGCGATATGACCGTGGGAGCGCTGTTGGATTTGGGCGCGGACCGCGGGGCGCTGGAGCGGGCGCTGGGGAGCCTGGGGGTTGGGGGATATCACCTGCATTTTGGGAGAACGAAGAAATGTGGGCTGGACGCCTTTGATTTTGACGTGCATTTGGAGGAGTGGGATGGGGAGCACCATCACCACCATCATGAGCATGGAGCGGAGGGGCATTGCCATGCGGATGGAGAGGTAGGGCACCATCACGAACATGGTGCGGAGGAGCATTTTCATGAGCATGGAGAGGCGGGGCACCATCACGAACATGGGGAAGAGGAGCATTTTCATGAGCATGGAGAGGTGGGGCACCATCACGAACATGGAGCGGAGGGACATTTTCATGAGCATGGAGAGGTGGGGCATCATCACGAACATGGAGCGGAGGGGCATTTTCATGAGCATGGAGAGGCGGATCACCATCATGAACATGAGGCAGCTCACCACCATGAACACGGAGGGCCGGAGCACCACCACGGGCACGGGGAGGAGCACGGTCATTCCCACGCGATGGCCGAGCACATCCACGGTTCCGGCGCAGAGCACCACCATCATCCCCACGTCCACCGCAACTATGCCGATATCTGCGTCATCATCGACCGTCTGGACTCCAATGACCGCGTGAAGGAGCTGGCGAAGCGTATGTTCCGGATCGTGGCGGAGGCGGAGTCCAAGGCCCACGGCCTGCCCATAGACCAGGTTCATTTCCACGAAGTGGGAGCCATCGATTCCATCGTGGATATCATTGGCGTGGCGGTGTGTCTGGACAGCCTGGGGATCGAGAACGTGGTTGTCTCCCCGCTGGCCGAGGGCAGCGGTTACGTGCGCTGCCAGCACGGCGTGATCCCGGTTCCCGTTCCCGCTACGGCAAATATTGCCCAGGCTCACGGGCTTACCCTGCGGCTGACGGACAATGACGGCGAGATGGTGACGCCCACCGGAGCGGCTATTGCGGCGGCGGTCAAAACCATGGACCGGCTTCCGGCCTCCTGCCGGATTGTGAAAACCGGCATGGGCGCAGGCAAGAAAGATTTCAAACAGGCTAATGTACTCCGGGCAATGATTCTGGAGACCGAGGAAAGCGCCGGGGACCAGATGTGGGTGATGGAATCCAATATCGATGACTGCACCGGCGAGATGCTGGGATTTGCCATGGAAATGATTCTGGCGGCCGGGGCGGCCGACGTGTGGGCCACTCCCATTTTCATGAAAAAGAACCGTCCGGCCTACATGGTATCCGTGCTGTGCAGGGAGGACAAAGTGGAAGAGCTGGAGACCTTGGTGCTCACCCAGACCACCACCATCGGCGTGCGGCGTTATCCGGTGTCCAGAACCATTATGGACCGCAGAAATGAGACTGTGAGCACCCGGTTCGGCGACGCGCAGGTCAAGGTGTGCGGCTACAAAGGAAAACAGTATTTCTATCCGGAGTACGAGAGTGTAAAAACTATCTGCCGGGAACACGGGGTGGACTTTAGGACCGCGTATGACGAGATCAGGAGGAAGGCGGAGGAGGCGCGCTAGGTGGGGCCCCGTCTGCAAAGGTCAAACGCCTCTGCTAAGCAGATTCGGTAACAAACCCAGAAAGGAACTTAAAAATGGCAGATGAAAACACAACAAAGTCTGGCCTGCAATCGGCTGAACCAACAGACCTCACATCGATCAGGGAAAAACTGGAAAACCAAATGGCGGAATACGCTGCCCGGGACATTTGTCTGGCATTCTCCGGGGGCGTGGATTCCAGCCTGCTATTAAAGGCCGCGGTCCAGGCGGCGGAGCATACGGGCAGGCAGGTCTGGGCGGTGACCTTTGACAGCCGTCTGCACCCTTCCTGCGACCTGGAGATCGCCGGGCGGGTGGCGGCGGAGCTGGGAGGCATTCACCGCGTGATCACGGTGGACGAGCTGGAGCAGGAGGAGATCCGCAACAACCCGGTGGACCGGTGTTACCTCTGCAAGAGGCACCTGTTCTCCACGCTGAAAGCCTTTGCGGAAGAGCGGGGCATTGACCGCATTCTGGACGGCACCAATGAGGACGACATGCACGTTTACCGCCCGGGCATCCGGGCGCTGCGGGAGCTGGGCATCACCAGCCCCCTGGCGGACCTGCACATCACCAAGGCCCAGGTCAAGGAGCTGGCCGCCTGGTACGGCATTTCCGTGGCCTCCCGCCCGTCCACTCCCTGCATGGCCACCCGGATTCCCTACAACACGCCCATTGACTATGACATGCTCCGCCGGATCGGCGAGGGGGAAGCTTATCTGAGAACCCTTGTGGACGGAAATGTGCGGCTCAGGCTTCACGGGGACATTGCCCGCATCGAGGTGGATTTTGCCGCCATGGAACAGATGCTGGGGGTGAAAGAGCAGGCGGCGGCGCGCCTGAAAGAGCTGGGATTTTGCTATATTACTCTGGATTTGGAGGGATTCCGGTCGGGGAGTATGGATATTGGGATTAAAATGGAAGCAACTTAAGTGATCGCAATTTAAATGACCGCGTCTTTCATTGCATGCGTCCTACTTCTATGATAGAATCATTATATATAAATAAACGGAAGTCAGAGAATTGTTTGATGGTTTCGCATGGCTCCTGGGTTTAAAAATACTCAGCTATATACAAATTAATTGATTTGCCGCCTCAATGATAGAGACCTTAGCTCTGGCATTGCAAAAATTGACTTTTATGGGGTTTGGTTTAAGAAGGCGCAGGACGAAAAATGTATTTATGGAAGAGGAAAATAAGAAATGAATTCTGTGGAAAACACAAATAAGGACTACTTTGAATGTTTTTCCTTTGGCGACAGCCCTGAAATGGCAGATGAACTTTTGGCGTTGGTACTTTCCGGAAAGAAAACCGCAACGGTTTCGGTTTTCTTGGAGGGCGAGCAGACGCCAAACATCGGTGATTTATCACTGGTTCTCGACGGGCACGACAATCCGGCCTGTGTGATAAAGACGGTGCATCTTGAAACCGTCAAGTTTTGTGACCTAACCTGGGATATGGTAAAACTTGAGGGTGAGGACGATAACTTTGAGCAATGGAAGTCAGGTAATATCTGCTATTGGACACGAGACGCTGCCAAGCGCGGTTATACTTTTACTGATGAAACACTTATCACCTTTGAACGCTTTGAGGTTGTCGAGGTGCTATAATGAACGGGTCTATTGCGCATTTTCCAAGTTACGCCTTAGGCGGAAAAGGAGTATCAACAAATTGAAGTTTGTGATGGGGGAGTGTTGTGCATAAAAAAATCATCATTTTTTTAATTGGTATTATTTGCACTGTCGGCTTGATGGCGTGTCAAAAAACCAATATGAATCAGTCAAATATATCAGATACTGAGGAAACATATAAAACTGTTCTTGAGATGGAAATGAATGCAAATTATAGTAGTTCAGACCCGTTTGAGAATGGACGGCTATTTTGTGTGTCTAAGGATATAGAAATTTTAGATGCAGAGGTTTATTTTCAGATGGATGGCGATAACGGTATCGTGGAAATAAAAGACAGAAATTCAGACGAAGTTTTATGGAGTAATACATGGAATGAAAAGGTCAGTGGTGATACCGTTACAGTTTCACTCAATAATTTACAAAAAGAGAAAGAGTACGTTGTGCGGTTTACTGGAACAAAAATAAATCATGCTGTTGTAAAAGTTTCGTTTGAAAGTGAATTGGTTCAAGAGAAATCAAGACCTTCAAAATAAATTTCCATTTATCGACCTGTTTGAGCGTGCCTGATTGGTATAAGGCGTACTCCCTCTTCAGACGTTCTTAATAGTGGCAAGCTGGGCAAAGGTTTTATCTATAAAGGCAGTAAAAAATAGTAAATATTCGGCGGCTATAAAATGTTTTTCCAGCCGGAAAGGCCTATGAAATCAGTAGTTTTGCTATGTGAGAAGCCGTCCTGCAATGGATAAAATGGTACCCGAATGGTGCCCAGGCGAACAAACAAGGTTATGAACAACAGCATGAAGTATTGAAACGAAATGAGCTGTTTGCATTTCCGTGCGCTCATATTAAAATGAAAAAACTAGTTAGGGATTTGTATGCCTTAGGCGGATAAGGCGCAGATCGACAAATCGTAATTGAAAGGGGAATGTTGAATGATATGGATTGTTGCGGCGCTTATATTGGGAATATTTCTAAATATGTCTACTGTCGCAGGCACTTCCTGGCCAATAGGTTCAATTATAGCCGTTGTAATAATGGGTATCTACATCAAAATCAATCAAGATAAGCGTTTTGATGAACTAAAAAGTATATTGGATGATAAAAACACATGGGATAAAAAAGATATTTCCACAAACGATGATTGTACTCATGAGGAGTCATAACTTCCCGTTTTTTAGGCCAATTCGATTTCGTCTTAATGGTATAAGGCGTACTCCCTCTCTAGCCGTTTTTAATAGTGGCAAGCAGGGCACAACGGTACACACCCTTGCGCTTTTGCTTGTTGGGGTCATACCCCAAGCCCCTTTGAACGCCCCTTTCTGGAGCGGCTATGCTCTTGAGGAGCTACAACAAATTCCACCGACATTTAGACCGCCCTGTGTGGAGTGCATATCCCTCGTGCGACACCTGAATGCAGACAGTCAATACTTCTGTCCATACTCTCAAGATCACGCTTCTAATGTAAATTGTAAAAAGAGGACTTGGATTTTTCAAGTCCTCTTTTTGTACGATTGGTCTCACTCCCCGCCCAAACGTCTCCGCCCGGCGGTTCTCACAATCCCATTCAATTACTTTTTAATAACCGAAACGCCCGTATCCGTAACCTTTCCGCCCTGATCCTGGCCTTCCAGAGCCGCTACGGCAGCCTTTACACCGTCCTCGCCCATCACGTCGGGGTTCTGGGCCATGGTGCAGAGCAGGTAACCGTCGTTGATCAGGTTCATGATCGCGTCGGACTTGTCGAAGCCCACGCCGATGATGTTGGCGTTGCCGGAAGCCTTGATGGCGTTGCCGGTGCCGGTGGTGGAACCCTCGTTACAGCCGAAGATGCCCACAACGCCCTGGGTGATATAGTTTTCCGCGATGGTCTGGGACTTGGCCGCGTCGCCTTCGCCGTACTGGGTTTCCATCAGCTCGTAGCCCTTGCCCTCAAATGCGGAGCGGAAGCCTTTTTCGCGCTTTACGGTGGAGTCGGTGGCTGCGTTTACGTTTACAATGCCGATCTTGCCGGAGGTGATGCCCGCTGCTTCCAGGGCCTTGATCATTTCCTCGCCAGCGGTCTTGCCCGCCGCCTCGTTGTCGGTGGAGAAGGTGGCCTCGGCGTCCACATTGGCCGGGGAGTCCACATAGACCAGCTTCACGCCAGCGCTTACCGCTTCTTTCAGGGCGGAGGAGATGGCGTCGGGTCCGTTTGCGGCCACCACGATGGCCTGGTATCCGCCTGCAACGGCGTTGTTCACGCACTCGATCTGCTGAGCGTCGTCTTTGGTGTTGGGGGACATGAAGGTCACGGTCACGCCAAGTTTTTCAGCCTCGGCCTGAGCGCCCTCATTTAAGGTAACCCAGTGCTGGTCAATGGAGTCCATGGTGATCAGCGCGATTTTCCACGCCTGGCTGGCCTTCACCTCTGCGGTGTCCGCCGCCTGAGCTGCCGGTGCGCCGCCTGCCTGAGCGCCGTCCTTGGTAATGACGGAAACGCCCGTATCTGTAACCTTGCCGCCCAGGCTCTCGCCCTTGATGGCAGCAACCGCAGCTTTTACGCCGTCCTCACCCATCACGTCGGGGTTCTGGGCCATGGTGCAGAGCAGATAACCGTCGTTGATCAGGTTCATGATTGCGTCGGACTTGTCAAAGCCCACGCCGATGATGTTGGCGTTGCCGGAAGCCTTGATGGCATTGCCGGTGCCGGTGGTGGAACCCTCGTTACAGCCGAAGATGCCCACAACGCCCTGGGTGATATAGTTTTCCGCGATGGTCTGGGACTTGGCCGCGTCGCCTTCGCCGTACTGGGTTTCCATCAGCTCGTAGCCCTTGCCCTCAAATGCGGAGCGGAAGCCTTTTTCGCGCTTCACGGTGGAGTCGGTGGCCGCGTTTACGTTTACGATGCCGATCTTGCCGGAGGTGATGCCCGCTGCTTCCAGAGCTTTGATCATTTCCTCGCCTGCGGTCTTGCCCGCCGCCTCGTTGTCGGTGGAGAAGGTGGCTTCCGCGTCCACGTTGGCCGGGGAGTCCACATAGACCAGCTTCACGCCTGCGCTTGCCGCTTCTTTCAGGGCGGAGGAGATGGCGTCGGGGCCGTTTGCGGCCACCACGATGGCCTGATACCCGCCTGCAACGGCGTTGTTCACGCACTCAATCTGCTGAGCGTCGTCCTTGGTATTGGGGGACATGAAGGTCACGGTGACGCCTAATTCCGCGGCCGCTTTCTGAGCGCCCTCATTTAAGGTGACCCAGTGCTGGTCAATGGAGTCCATGGTGATCAGTGCGATTTTGATGTCTCCTGACGGTGCCGCGGCCTCGGAACCTTCCGCAGCCTTGGTGGTCTCAGCCGGAGCCGCTGCCGACTCGGCCGGCTTGGAACTGCTGCACCCTGCGATGGATGCCGCTGCCAGAGCTACACAGCTGAGCATTGCGATTAATTTTCTCTTCATAAAACGAATCCTCCTTCTTTTTTTATATTGAACCCCGCAAAATTGCGGCGGTTGAATATCGTTCCACTTGTTTGACCGTTTTACTGCTTGTTTTTCTTTCCGAGACTTCCGGAGCGGACCACTACGTCCAGCAATACCGCAAATACCACGATGATACCGATCACAAGGCGCTGGATACCAACCTGTGCTCCGATCATGTTGAGCCCGTTCTCCAGGGTCTGCCATACGGACGCGCCGGCGAAGGTGCCTAACAGAAGTCCGGTGCCGCCCAGGGGTGAGATACCGCCGATTACGCCGGCCGCCACACCGTACATTTCGTACATGTTTCCCGCCTCCATGTTACCCATGCCGGCCTGTGCGCACAGGATCAGTCCGACCACGCAGGCGCAGGTGGCGCTGACCAGATAAGCCTTGATGGTGGTGGTCACCACATCCACGCCGGACAGCTTTGCCGCTTCCACATTGGAACCGATGGCGTAAATATGGCGTCCGGTTCTGGTTCTGGACAGCAGGAAGAAAAAGATCAGAAACAGGATCAGGGCGATCCAGAAGGTATTGTAAATGCCAAAGGTCTTGCCATAGTAGAACAGGTTCTGGAAGCTGTCGCCCGCTTCCTTGCCGATGCCGGTGGCGATGGCGTCGGTGTTGCGGTTGTTGTTGACCATGTAGGCGACGCCGCGGGCCGCGAACATGGTGCCCAGGGTGGCGATGAAGGGCGGGAGTTTGAACTTGCCCACCAGAGTGCCGTTGATCACGCCGCAGACCAGGCAGCACAGCAGCGCTACCGCCATGGCGATGACCGGGTGCACGCCCATGGTCATCAGGGTGGCGGACACCATGGCGCTCATGCCGACCATGGAACCGATGGACAGGTCGATGTTTCCGGTGATCAGCAGGTAGCTCTGCCCAACGCCGATCAGCAGATATTTGGACATGGACCGCAGCAGGTTCATGACGTTCTGCCCGGAAAATACGTTCCGGTCAATCAGTCCGAATGCCACGTAAATGATAATCAGTCCCACGAATGCCGTGATCACCGCGCCCATTCCGCGGGTGCCCAGCAGACGCTTTACGGTGCTTTGCTTCTTCTCGTTCATAATCATTCCCTCCGATTCAGCTCACTTGCTTTTTCTCAAATTCGGTCGCATATTTCAGGATTTCATTCTGCGTCGTCTCCTGAGCCGACACTTCGCCGGTGATCCGGCCGTCGCACATGACGATGATCCTGTCTGCGATCCCCAGCACTTCCGGCATCTCGGAGGATACGAACATGACCGCAATCCCTTCCTGCTTCAGTTTGTTCATCAGGTTGTAAATCTCCACCTTGGCGCCCACGTCGATGCCTCTGGTGGGTTCGTCAAAGATTACGACCCGGGAATTGCGCGCCAGCCATTTTCCAACGACCACCTTCTGCTGATTGCCTCCGGAGAGGTTTCCGGCGTTGATCTCCAGCCCCGGCGTCTTGATCAGCAGGTTTTTCACCGCCTCCTCACAGAGATCGTCCTCCTTGGAACTGTTGATCACGCCCAGTTTGTTGCAAACCAGATCCAGGTTCGGCAGAGCCAGGTTCTGGCGGATGCTGAGTTTGATGCAGAGACCGTCCTTTTTCCGGTCCTCCGGCGCCAGCACGATTCCGGCCCGGATGGCGTCCATGGGACAGTTTATTTTGACCTCTTTGCCGTCCAGGAAAAATTGTCCGCTGGTTTTCTGGTCCACGCCGAAGATCGCCCGGGTGGTTTCGGTCCGCCCGGCGCCCATCAGCCCGGCAAACCCCACGATTTCACCCTCGTACAGGGAGAAGTTGATGTCCCGCACCAGCCGCCCGGCGTTTAAGTTCCTGACCTCAAAGACCTTCTCGCCCTTTTCGCAGGTCACCCGCGGGAACTGCTCCTTGATCTCCCGGCCCACCATGTTGGCGATGATTTTGTCCATGGTCAGGTCCTTGAAATCGCTGTCCATGATGTATTGGCCGTCCCGCATGATGGTCACACGGTCCACAATGGCCTGCAGCTCCTCCAGGCGGTGGGATATGTACACGATTCCGCGCCCCTCCGCCTTCAGCTGGCGGATGATCCGGAACAGCTCGTCGATTTCCTTGGCCGTCAGGGAAGAAGTCGGTTCATCCATGATGAGGATTTTCGCGTTGACGGACAGGGCCTTGGCGATCTCCACCATCTGCTGCTTGGAAACGGGCAGGTCGCCCACTGTCTGTCTGGGGTCCAGGTCGATCTTTAAATCGCCCAGGATCCGCCGGGCCTCCGCCTCCATCTCGCTCTCTTTCAGGGTGAGCCGTCCCGCTTTCTCCCGTCCGAGAAACATGTTTTCGGTCACGGTCAGGTGGCGGCACATGTTTAACTCCTGGTGAATGATGGCCACGCCGATTTCCCGGGCCTTTTTCGGCGTTAAGTCGCCGTATTCAGTTCCAAATATTTCCATAGTGCCGCTGTCCCTGGTGTAAACGCCGCTCAGGATTTTCATCAGCGTGGATTTACCCGCGCCGTTTTCGCCCAGCAGCGCCATCACTTCCCCGGACCGCAGCTCAAAATTCACATTATCAAGGGCTTTCACACCCGGAAAGGTCTTGGTAATGTTTTTCATTGATACAATTACTTCTCCCATCTGGTTTCCCCCTGCTTTCTATTCCCCAGCCGTTTCCCGGCAGGGGATCGCTTGACGCCGTTCATTCCCGGATTCCCATGGCTACGCTTAACGCCGCCACATCTCCAAGGGATTCTCCCAGCAGCGCCGGAACCACCCTGCACGCCCGAAGGCTGGGTTCCAACACCTCAGCCGCCAGAATCTGCTCGCAGGCCTCCTGCATCAGATCCCCGGCCCTTGCGTAGATACTCCCGATCACGATCACATCCGGGTTCAGGATATCCATCAGTATGGCCAGAAGCCGTCCCAGGTTCCGGCCGGTCTGTTCCCAGACCGCAAGTGCCCTGGGATCTCCGGCTCTGGCTTTGTCCGCCAGTTCTCTGGCGCTTCCAAGGCCGTACTGGGCGATTCCGCCTCCGCTGCAATAGCCCTCGTAGGAACCCGCCTTCCCGTAGCCGGTGTGGCCTTCCGGGAAAAGTCTCACGTGCCCCACCTCTCCGGCCATGCCGCAGGCGCCACGGTATAATTTTCCGTCCAGAATCAGCCCTGCGCCCAGCCCGGTGCCAAAGGTCAGGAAGATCAGGTTTTCACAGCCCTTTCCGGCGCCAAACCGCCACTCGGCCACCGCGCATGCGTTGGCGTCGTTTTCCAGGTACGCCGGAAGGTGGAAACGCTCCGTCAAATACTCCGTCACCGGCACATAGTCCCATCCCGGCAGGTTGGGCGGGCCGAGAATGACGCCGGTTTTGCTGTCCAGAGGGCCGCCGCAGCTGACGCCTATGGCCTTAGTCCGGTCCGTTATGATTTGGCCGGTATGTTCAAAAATCTGTTCCAGGGTATTCGCGCGGTCCGTGGTGGGAAAGGAGCGCTTTTCCAAAATCCTTCCGCTCTCGTCCCCGCGGACCACCGCGCATTTTGTCCCACCTATGTCAATTCCAATATACTCCCTCATGGGTCACTCCTTGCTTTCGCGAAAACTGCGGGCCAGGCCGGTGATGGCCGTTTTAGGCGGCGGCCGGCGCGGCCGGGTACCTGACCGGTATAAGAATATTATAGCATCAGAAAATGCCCTCATTAAGGGGGCATTCTTTCGGTTAAGGTAGAGAATCTTTCGGTTTTTTTAGGAGAGGGGAATTATCGGGCAATCCGGTCAAACTCCGGCTTATCATAAGCTGCGGTACAGACCCCTCCCTCCACCACCATCAGCCGGTCCGATATCTCCAGGGTGTCGGACACGTTGGTGGTGGTGATCAGCACCGCGGTGCCCTGGCGCAGGCTTTCCCGGATCAGGCTGAGAATCTTCCGGCGGCAGAGCATGTCGCCTCGGGCCAGGGGTTGGATGCAGATCAGCACGCGGGGGTGCAGAAGCTGTACCCGGTAGTAGATCAGGGACATCTGTTCCTCCAGGGAGAGATTCAGGATGTTGGTCTCGTCGATGGCAGCCCCGGCCAGGGGGGCGTACTCGTCCCGGATGCTCCGGTAGATGCGGCCCGGAATCAGGCTCCGGCCCAGCTTCCGGTCCAGCAGGAAGGTCAGGTTCTCCATGTAAGTGCGGTGGGGGAAGAGCAGGTGTTCCACCGGGTCCTTGGGGATCACCGCCACGCCCTCGTCCAGATAGCGGGCGGCCCGCTTGGGTGTGTAGAGCTCGTGCTCCAGGGTGATCCTGCCCCGGGCGCAGGCGGAGCCGCCGGTCAAAAGCCCCAGAATATCGTCCGCGATCCGGTTGTCCATGTCCAGCAGCGTCAGGCATTCGCCCTTGTGGAGCACGAACTGCAGACCGTTAAGGCTGCCGCTGTGGACGTGATGGAAGTGGAGCACGCCGTCCTCGAAATCCAGGTCCGGGAGCTGGTTCTGGTCCTGCCATTCCATGATGTAGGGCGCGATGGCGCGGTCCGTCATCTCGTCCCGCTCAAACACCTTACGGATCTGGCCGTCGTAGAACAGGGAGGTGCGGTCCGCGATCTTGAACACCTCCTGGTGGTGGTTTCCGATGTAGAGCACGGCCACCCCGTCGTCCCGGACCTTGCGCAGCATCCGCTGAAATTCCGGCAGCTCATGCTGGCTTAAGAAGTTTCCGGGGTTGTCCACAATGATCAGGCGGCAGCCCAAAAGCAGCGCTTTTCCCAGCTCCACCAGGCAGCGCTCCAGGGAATCCAGGGCGTTGACCCGCTTGGAGATATCCACGTGGATTCCATTTTCCTGGAAAAAACGCTCCGTCTGTTCCAGCAGCACCTGCTCATTGATAAAATATTTCCGGAATCCGCTTCGCAGCACGAAGATGTTGTCCACCACGCTCAAGCCCTCCACCAGATGACTTTTCTGCTCAATGACATACACCCGGTTGGCGCTGCCGTCGCTGTAGGAATAGCTGTTCACGATTTTGCCGTCGTACCACACGGTTCCGGATGTGATGGGGCGGTTGTAGCCGATCAGGCCGATGAGCTGGTCGTGCCCCTTGAAGCTGCGGGACACCAGCCCCATGATCTCCCCGGCGAAGATCTGGAAGTTTAAATTGTCCAGCAGCCGTTCCCCGCCTGCCTCCAGATTCACATGATCCATGCGCAGCAATTCCCGTTTCATGTTTGTTTCCTCACTCCTGCACCAAAGGCAGGTTAATCAGCACGTCGGTGCCGGCGCCTTCGTGGCTGTACACGCAGATGCCGTACTCCTCCCCGAACAGCAGCTTGATCCGGTTGTTGACGTTGACCATGGCGATTCCGCCCTGACGGCTGGATTCGCCCTCCACGGCATCCAAAAAAAGGGATTTCAGCTTTTCATTCAGCTGGTGCAGCTTGTCCTCCGCCATACCCAATCCGTCGTCGGAAACGCGAATCCGCAGCCTGCTGTCGCTTGCGCCGATGCGGATGGTCAGATGGCCTTTGCCGATCTTGCGCTCGATGCCGTGGTAAATGGAGTTCTCCACAATGGGCTGCAGGGTCAGCTTGGGCAGACGGTACTGCAGGATGTCCAGCTCGCTTAGGTCCTCGTCGCAGTCGTACTCGATGCTTAAGGCCAGCTTGTCGCCAAAGCGGAACTGCTGGATGTAGTAATAGTTTTCAATATTTGCCAGCTCGTCCTCCAGGGGCACCAGATTCTCCACCTGGGAAATGGTGTAGCGGAAGAACGTGGCAAGGGCCTCGGTCATTTCCGCCACGCTGTCCAGACCCGCGATCAGCGCCTCGCTGCGGATGCCCTCCAGCGTGTTGTAGAGAAAATGCGGGTTGATCTGGTTCTGGAGCGCCAGGTATTCGGCCTGCTTTTTGGACACGTTGACCAGGTTGCTGCGGTCGATCATCTCGTTGAATTTGCGGATGGCCTGTTCGTTTTCGGGCGTGTAGGGGTAACGCACGTCGAAGAGGTCGTTTAACACATGCCCCATGGCAAACTGTTCATAGATGGTTTTCGTCTCCCGGTAGGGCCGCACCACCAGCCGGAAGGCCAGGAGATTGACGAGAACGACCGCCAGTGTGAAAAATGCCGCCAGTATCAGTCCCGCCGAGCGCTCCAGGCTCGCCAGCCAGATGTACCCGGCCATGAGAATCAGCAGCAGCTCGACAGCCACGGCGCAGATCAGCAGGCGTTTTGAGATGTATTTCAGTTTCACGCTCATGAGTACAGCTTTCTATACTCGTTGGGCTTGAGCCCCGAGTATTTGGTAAAGGTTTTGGTGAAATAGCGCACGTCGCTGTAGCCCACCTTTTCACAGATGTCCGCCACCGTGCAGGAGGTTTCCTTGAGCAGCTGTTTGGCCATGTCCATCCGTACCTTGGAGACGTATTCCAGGAAGGTCATACCGGTGTCCTTCTTGAACACCGTGGCCAGGTAGGCAGGGGAAAGCCCCGCTACTGCGCTGACCTCCTCCAGGGTGAGGGCGGTTGCGTAGTGTTCGCTGATGTACTGCTTCGCCACGCGGACCGGACGGTTCTCGTCCTGGCGTTTCAGGCGGGCAGCCATGTCGTAGGAGGCGGCGATTTTGCGGATCAGGTAATCGAAGAGCTCCTGGGCGGAAGCGCAGTTGTCCGCCCCCAGGTTGTAATTTTCCAGAAAATCGTCCTCGATGCGGATGCGGTAATTCTTCATAAAGAAGAGATAGAGGTTGCAGACCTCCTTGGTCATCTGCAGCAGCTCGTGGCCGGTGATGCCGGGGGAGGCCAGCATCTGGCTTTTGAGCTGTTGCAGGGCCTCCCGAACGGAGAGCACGTCCAGGCTTTCCAGGGCCTGGGACATGCGGCTGTTGAACTCCGCGAACAGGGCGCTGTCCGCGAAGGAGCCCTTCTGGGGCAGTTCCCCCTCCAAAAGTTTTCCGGTTCCGGCCACCAGCCGCTCCTCGATCAGCAGGCGGGCGTTCTTTAAGGAGGAATCCAGGCCGTCCAATCCGCCGCACACGGTCCCGAGAGACAGCGTGGCGGCAAAATCCTTCAGAATTCCGCCCTGAATCCGAACCTCGTCGAACAGGGCCTTCATCTGGCGGCGGACCTGGCTCCGCATGGACTCCTCAAAATTCAGCAGGAAATAGAAAAAACTTCCCGCCACCAGGAGCTCGTAGTCGAAGGTGCACTCCGGCAGCAGCCGGTCCATGACGCCCCGGACCTTGTCCGCCATGAAACGCAGGTTTTCCATGTCGTCAAACACATGGCCGTCCAGTTTGAGAATCCCGAAGCAGAAATTCCCAGGCCGCAGTCCATAGTGGAAATCCTCATTGATGCGGTCCAGGGACGCTGTTTTCAGGGTTTTGTCCCTGCGGTAGACCAGGTCTGACAGAAAGGTCTGGCGCAGCGTTTCCTCGTCGCTTTTGAGCGTGCGCAGCACCTTCTCCTCATAGCTGAGCTGCCGGGTCCGTTCCCGAAGCTTTTCACCCAGCCGGGTCAGGGTGTCGGTCAGCTCGTCCTTTTTGATGGGCTTTAACAGGTAGGAGTTGACCCCGTAGCGGATGGCCGACTGGGCGTACTCGAAATGGCGGTAGCCGCTGATAATGATAAACTCTGTTCTGGGGTTGGTTTCCTTGGCAAGGCGCACCAGCTCCAGCCCGTCGTAACCGGGCATCCGGATGTCGGTGATGGCGATATCCGGGGTCAGCTCCCGGATTTTTTCCAGGGCTTCGATTCCATTTTCCGCGGTGGCGATCACCCGCATGTCAAGAGCCTCCCAGTCCACCAGGGACTTGATCAGCTGGCAAACCTTGTTCTCGTCGTCCGCAATCAGTATATTCAACATGAGATTATCTCCTCAGGCGCGTTTGCGGAGAGGAAATTGCGCGGTGAATCCGGCGCGTTCCCCTCCTGTTTCAAAAAATCCTTATGACACATTCTACCGCAAATCGGAGCTGATGAAAACCGGGAATTTCAACTTTTGTGGGTCAGACCGGCAGCCCTGCCCGGAAACGCCCCAGGCGTCCCGTCAATCATCTAAATCCTCCATCAGTTCCCGCCAATCCTGCAAATGGTACAGCGGACTTTGGTATGTGCCCCGCTCACGGGAACTGAGAAAGGTTTCCTTGTCCATCCCGGCGTCAAACTCAGCCAGCGGATTATTTTCCGCCCCGTACCTTACCAGCCCCCGCAGCGCCGGGTCCGCCTGCATCCGGGCGGTCATCTGCTCCCGGGCGAACACCGAGCCCTCCCACAGGGCTGTCTCAAAGGAATCCGGACCCTGGTAGCGCGCGGCCGTGTACGAGTAGACGGAGAAGATGGCCTCCCGGTTCAGCCGGGTGTAATGCTCCTTTCCGTATTTCTTGCGGTTTTCCAGCACATGCAGGTCGATCTGATCCAGATAGAGGGAAACATAGCCGGGGAAACAGTCGGACACAGCTGTTCGGATCGTCTCATCGCCCCCGGAAAGGGCCAGTTCAGCGTCCAGCCTGGCGTAGGACACAGCCAGGGACAGCCCGATGCTCTCCTCCGGGTCGTCCCGGTACTCGTAAGGGTTCAGCCCTGAGTCGTGGATAAAATTTACCAGAATCAGCAGCTCATCCAGGGAATATAAGCCCGGAGCGGGAGCGGCGTCGGGACAAACCCGCTCCAGGAAACCGGCGTAGGCGGATTGGTACACGGCTTCCCGCTGGCCCTCCAGCCCGCATTCCTCAAAAAATGCCCCCACGATCCCGGAAAATGTTCCGCCCAGGGAGTCCGCGGCCGCAACGGCGGAGGCGCGGTAGCGGTTTTGGTAAGTCTCATCGTGTTTCCCGTCCCTCTGCGCTTCAACCATCCCGCCCACCCGCCGGAAATGTTCCACATCCTCCTCCAGCCGGGTGTCCAGGTTGTCGATGGTGTAGTTGCAAAGATTGGAAAATTCCATACCCTGGTACGCAGCCAGCGGCCTTTCCAGATCGGCCCAGGTCTGCTCCTCCCAGAGCAGCTCGTGGGTGTCCAGGTAATGGTTCATGAAGAAATGGGCGGAGTAGTACAGGGAGATAATGGTCACGGCCAGCATGAGCGCCTGCCCGGCATAGTAGAAAAAACCGGAGAACGTGTCGCCGAAGGCGAATTCACCGGGATTGTCCTCATTATAGATCAGGGGGTATTGCTCGCCCGGCTCATAGTATCCCAGCTCCCGCTTCCTGCGGGGATATTCCTGGCGGAAGGAGCGGGAACCAGCCTTGTAGGCGATCACCGGATACTCGTACCACCGCTTGACAAAAAGCCCGCGGTAGCGGTAATTCTTGCGGATTTCCACCACGGTTCCCGTGGCGGCTCCCCGCCATTTCCGGGCCCGTTTCCATAGCAGGAATTCCTGAATCAGGCCGAAGAAACCGACCAGGAAGAGAAGCAGCAGAAGCCAGGCGTAAAACAGTGTGAGAGGGGAGGGGGTGGAGGTCAAATGTGGGGCACCTTCTTTCTATAACAGATGCCAGTCTGAGGACAAACATCATGTTTTCTTAATTGTACCATTTCCAATAGCGCCTGTCACCCAGTCTTGCTTTCTTTTTTTGTCACATTTGCCTATGAATCCCCACCCATTTTAGATAAAATTATATATTATAGAAGCATTTTCCACTTCCCTTGTGGAAAAAGTGGGGGTGGAGTTTGGCTTTCACAATGATTATACTGAGTTCAGATTCAGAGAGGGGGTGCCCGGATGGAGAAAAAGCTGGTTCCTTTGACCGTATGTTTGAAGGAATGCGGCACAGAGACTGCGGAGGCGCTGGCAGGGAAGCTGAAGGTCAGCACGAAAACCATCCGCAATTACATCAAGGAATGGAATGACTGGTTTGACGGCCACGGGGCGCAGATCCGTTCCAAACACGGCTGCGGTTACTTCCTGGACATCACGGATCAGGAGGCGTTTGACAACCGGCTGAAACAGCTGACGGCCCGGACCCACACGTCCGGCCAGGTTCCGTCCACATCGGAGGAGCGGGTGGAATACCTGTTGAACGATCTGCTCAGCCGGAGGGATTATGTGACCATGGACGCTCTCAGCGATATCCTCTATATTTCCAGGAAAACCATATCCGCGGATTTGAAAGAGGTGGAAAAGATTTTGGAAGCCTACAGCCTGAAGCTGGCCAAACGACCTAATTACGGAATCCGTATCGAGGGAACGGAATTCAATCGCCGCCTTTGCATCGCCAATATTATTATCGGAAAAGAGAGCGAGGCGCTGGCAGGGGGAGAAGCCGCAGACCAGGAGCACATGAAGCGGGTGGCAGGTTGTGTGGCGGAGGTCATCGACACGGAAAATTTTACCGTAAACTCGGTGGCCTACCAGAACCTGATCGTCCACATCTGTATCGCGGTCCAGCGTATACGGGAAAACTGTTATGTGCCCCTGGACGAGGAGCGACAGGAGCGGATTCGCCGCAGCAAGGAGTACCGGATCGCGCAGAAGATTACCGAACGACTCAACCAAAGCTTTGATATCCGATTTCCCGACCAGGAGATCGCCTACATAGCAATCCATCTGGCGGGCAAGCGGTCCCTGTTCCTGCCGGAGCAGGAGCGGACGGGGGAAGCGGGGAGCCAGGTGATCAGCGAGGAGACCTGGGAAGTGGTTTCCCAGATGCTGGATGCTGTTTACGAGGCGTTTCTCTTCGACTTTAGGAGCGACCTGGAGCTGAGAATGAACCTGGCCCAGCACATCGTCCCCCTGGCCGTCCGGCTTCAGTACAACATGAAGCTGAAAAATCCGCTGTTAAAGGATATCAAAGCACGGTTTCCCATGGCCTACGCCATTGCCCTCCACTCGTCCTCCATCCTGACGGAGCGCTACGGGCATGAGCTGAAGGACGACGAGGTGGGATATCTGGCTCTGGCCTTTGCATTGGCCATCGAGCGGCAGAACACGGAGCTTCCCAAAAAGAACATACTGATCGTCTGTGCTTCGGGAAAGGGCAGCGCCCAGCTGTTGCACTACCGCTACCGCCAGGAGTTCGGCTCCTATGTGGGGCGCATTGAGACCTGCGACGTCTCCAACGTAAAAAAAGTGGATTTCACGGATATCGACTATGTGTTCACCACCGTTCCCATCCGGGAAAATGTGCCGGTGCCGGTCCAGGAGGTCAAATATTTCCTGGAATCGGCGGATATCCAGAACATGAAAAAGGTGCTTCGCAGAAAGGGAGGGGACGACGTCCCGCTGATGGCGTATTTTGATGAAGAGCTGTTTTTCAGCCACCTGAAGTTCGACAATCCTCACGACGTCTCAAAGTTTTTGTGCCATCAGGTGATGGCGGTCAAGGGGCTGACAGACCAGTTCTGGAAGCTGGTGGTCAAGCGGGAGAAGGCGGCCCGGACGGCCTTCGGCAATCTGGTGGCCATGCCCCATCCCTGGAAGGCCATCAGCGAGGAAACCTTTGTCTGCGTGGGAATTCTCGACGAACCGATCCGGTGGGGCGACCAGGACGTGCAGGTGATCTTCCTGGTCTCCATTTCCAACCGGAAGAACAAGAACCTGCAGGCATTTTACCAGGGGATGACAAAGATGCTGACGGACGCAGACGCCATCAGCAGGCTGATCCGGACGCAGACCTACGATATGCTGCTGGAGCTTTTGGAAAAATCAGAAAATCAAAACGGAGGGTAACAAAAATGGATGAAACCAAGTATGCAGGGGCGTTTCAGATCATTATGAACGCGGGAAATTCCAAATCCGCCGCCCTGATGGCCATTGAGGCTGCAAAGGATGGGGATTTTGCGGAGGCGGAGGAACGCTTGCGGGAAGCTGAGACGGAGATGCGGGCGGCCCATCAGGCGCAGATCGACATGATCCAGCAGGAGGCGGCGGGCAATCCCGTGGATGTGAATATTATTCTGGTCCACGCCCAGGACCACCTGACTATGGCCATACTGGCCAAGGACCTGGCGGAGCAATTTGTGGAGCTGTACCGGCAGATGTCGGAGATGAAGCTGCAGATGAAACAGGGAAACGAAACCAATTAAAATAAAACAAATTTCAGGAGGAATGAAAATGAATATCATGTTAGCTTGTTGTGCAGGAATGTCCACGTCTCTGGTAGTGAGCAAAATGGAGGAAGCCGCCAAGGCGCAGGGAAAGTCGGACTACAAGATCTGGGCCGTGGAGCAGGGGGAGATTGAAGCAGAGCTGGGAAATTTCGACGTGCTGCTTTTGGGGCCCCAGGTTCGCCACATTATGCGCAAGGTCAACAAGATCGTGGACGGCAAAGCGCCGGTGGCTGTGATTGATCCGGTGTCCTACGGCAGATGCGACGGAGCCGCAGTGCTAAAGCAGGCGGAAGAGCTGGCGGCGGGAAAGTAAACTAAACAGATAAGGGGAGAAATAATTATGGCAGGATTTTCCGACAAGTTTCAGGACGGCCTGATGGTCGTGGCCGAGAAAGTGGACGACAACAAGTATCTGTCCAGTATCAAAAATGCGTTTACCGTGTTCATGCCCTTCGTAATCGTGGGTTCCTTCGGCACATTGTTAAATGCGCTGATCGCTTCCGACACCACGGGACTGGCCAAGTGGATACCGTGGCTGGCTAATTTAAAACCCGCATTTGCGGCGCTGAACTTCTGCACCATGTCCTTTATGGCGGTTCCGATCATCTTTCTGATTGCAATGAATCTGGCAAAACACAACAAAGTGCCGGAGTACATAACCGGAGTGGTTGCGGTTGCAGCCTATATCTCCGTGGTGCCCCAGTCCGTGACACTGGGAGAGCAGTCCACAGCCGGCCTGGCCGGGACCACTCTGGGCGCGCAGGGGCTGTTTATCGGAATGATCATGGCGGTGCTGGTGACGGAGCTGTTTTCGGCTCTGATCAAGATTGACAAGATTAAAATCAAAATGCCTCCGGCGGTTCCTGCGGGTATCGCAACATCTTTCAACGTGCTGATCCCCATTTTCATCTCGCTGACCCTGACCTCCGTGGCAGGAATTATGTTCAAGATGGTTTCAGGCGCTCACATCAACGAGTGGATTTACCAGATCGTTCAGGCTCCGCTGGAGGCGATTTTCCAGAGTCCGGCGGGAATCATCGCCATCGTTGTGATCTCACAGCTGTTCTGGTTCTTAGGGATCCACGGCGGACTGGTCATTTCCCCCATCCGCAATCCGTTGATGGCGGCCGCCATCGCGGCCAACGTGGCGGCTGTGGGCGCGGGACAGGTGGCAACCCAGCCGGTGACCTACGGCTTCTGGCTGAACTTTGTGGTAACCGGCGGCGCCGGAATTACCCTGTCGCTGATTTTTGCGATCTTCCTGTTCTCCAAGCGGGAGGACCACCGCATGATCGCCAAGCTGTCCTTCCTTCCGGGCCTGTGCGGTATCTCCGAGCCCATCGTGTTCGGACTTCCGCTGGTGCTCAACCCCACCTTTGCGATTCCCTTTATCTTTAACTCCGGTATTTCCACGGCAATCGCAATGTTCGCCACCAGCATCGGTTTTTTGCCCTGCAACACGGTAGATGTACCCTTCGGCGTGCCGGTAATCCTCTCCGCGATCATCGGGCACGGCTGGCAGGGAGTGGTGGTCCAGATTGTCATTTTAGCCGTCTGCACCTTTACCTGGGCGCCCTTTGTGCTGATCTCCAACAAGCAGGCCGCCACGGAGGCGTAAGACTGTGGATACCTGAATCTAAAAAGGGGAGTATTTTTCAAAATTCTGAAAGCGAGGTAATTTAAATGGGAGTAAAACAGTACCAATTTCCGGAGGGATTCTTATGGGGCGGAGCCACAGCCGCGAACCAGTGCGAGGGAGCCTGGAACGAGGACGGCAAGGGGATGAGCGTGGCGGACTGCTCCACCTACAAGCCCAACGTGGATCCCAAGGACTATGTGGCCCAGCACGGCATCACCAGTAAACAGGTTGAGGAGGCCATGAACTCGGACTCCACAGAGTTATACGGCAAACGTCACGGCATCGACTTCTATCACCGCTATGAGGGAGATTTGGACCTTTTTCAGGAAATGGGTTTTAAGACCCTGAGAGTTTCCATCCAGTGGACCAGAATCTATCCCACCGGCCTGGAGGAGGAGCCCAACGAGAAGGGGCTTCAGTTCTACGAGAATTTGTTCCGGGCCATGAAGCAGCGGGGCATCGAGCCCCTGGTGACCCTTCATCACTACGAGATGCCCCTGTATCTGGCTAACCACTATGACGGCTGGTACCGGCGGGAGGTAATCGACCTGTTTATCAAGTTCTGCAAGACCGTGTTCGCCCGCTACAAGGGACTGGTGAAATACTGGCTGACCTTCAACGAGATCGACTCCGTGTTCCGCCATCCCTTCACCACCATCGGCATCGTGACCGACCGCTATCCCCAGGAGAAGCTGGAGGAGATCATTTACCAGTGCGTTCACAACCAGTTTGTGGCCAGCGCCCTGGCGACCAAATACCTGCACCAGATGATTCCGGGGGCGCAGATGGGTTGTATGCTGACCAGAACGCTGACCTATCCGGAAAACTGCCACCCCCAGAATATGCTGCTGGCCTTGAAGACAAACCGGGAGAACTTCTATTACGCGGATATCCAGGTATTCGGCGAGTACCCCAGGCACATTTTAAATTACTGGAAGCGGAACAACATCCATGTTGAGTTCGGTCCCGGGGACGAGGAGATTTTAAAATGCCACACTGTGGATTTCGTGTCCTTCTCCTACTACATGACCATGGTGGCCAGCATCGACGCAGAGAAAAAAGAAAAGGTCTGTGGCAACCTGACCTCGGGCGTGAAGAACCCCTACCTGGACGTGACGGAGTGGAACTGGCAGGTGGATCCCACCGGCCTGCAGTACGCCCTGATCGATCTGTACGACCGGTACCGCAAGCCACTGTTCATCGTGGAAAACGGTCTGGGCAGCAAGGATAAGGTGGAGGCCGACGGCTCCATCATCGACGACTACCGCATCGAGTATTTCCGCCAGCATATCGGGGCCATCGGGGCCGCCATCGAGGACGGCGTGGACGTGATGGGCTACACGCCCTGGGGCTGCATCGATCTGGTGAGCATGTCCACCTGCCAGATGTCCAAGCGCTACGGCTTCATCTACGTGGATGTGGATGACTTAGGACACGGAACCTATGAGCGCCGGAAAAAGAAATCCTTTGACTGGTACAAGAAGGTGATCGCCACCAACGGCGCGGACCTGGATTGAGGGAGGGACAAAAGATGAACGGATTCCCGGAAGGCTTCCTGTGGGGAGGCGCCACGGCCGCCAATCAGTGCGAGGGCGGCTGGGACTTAGACGGCAAGGGCGTGTCCTGTGCGGAAATGTGCACCAACGGCGCTCACAAAAAGCCCAAGCGGATCACCAGAACCATTGAGCCGGATGCGCTTTATCCCACCCACGACGGAATTGATTTTTACCACCACTACAAGGAAGACATCGCCATGTTTGCGGAGATGGGCTTCAAATGCTACCGTTTTTCCATCAACTGGACCAGGATTTACCCCACCGGCTTTGAGGAGATTCCCAACGAAAAGGGCCTGTTGTTTTACGAAAATGTCATCGACGAGTGCCTGAAATACGACATCGAGCCGCTGATCACTTTAAGCCACTATGAGATGCCCTTTGCCATGTGCCGGGAATTCAACGGCTGGGCCGACCGCCGGGCCATTGATTTGTTCGTCAAATATGCGGGGACGGTGCTCAGACGCTTCAAAGGCAAGGTGAAATACTGGCTCACCTTCAATGAAATCAACTGCGGCATGCTTCCCATGGGCAATTTCATGAGTCTGGGAATCCTTCACCCGGGGACGGAGGACATTCTCCACCAGGTGGACGTGCCTCAGGACCGTTTCCAGGGATTGCATCACCAGTTTGTGGCCAGCGCCCTGACGGTCAAAATGGCCCACGAGATCGATCCGGATTACAAGGTGGGCTGCATGATCGCCTATATGCTGAGCTACCCGCTGACCTGCGATCCCGGAGACGTGGAGCTGGCCAGGGAGCGCAACACGGTGAATAACTACTACTGCTCGGACGTGATGGTGCGGGGCGCGTACCCGTACTTTGCGCCCCGGGTGTGGGAGGAAAATGGTATTGAGCTGAACATAACCGATGAGGACCGGGAAATCCTTAAGGCTGGTACAGTGGATTTCTACAGCCACAGCTATTACATGAGCATCTGCGCCAGCTGCGACCCGGAGAAGGACAAAGCCAGCGGCAACATTCTGGGCGGGGCCAGGAACCCCTATCTGAAGGCCACGGCCTGGGACTGGCAGATCGACCCCACCGGGCTTCGCATTATGCTGAACGAGGTTTACGGCCGGTACGGCATCCCCATCATGGTGGTGGAAAACGGCCTCGGCACCCGGGACACGGTAAATGAGGACGGCAGCATCGACGACAGCTACCGCATCGACTATCTGAGGGACCACATCAAGGCCATGCAGGAGGCGTTAAAGGACGGCGTGGAAATCTGGGGCTACACGCCCTGGGGCTGCATCGACCTGGTGAGCAACGCGGACGGGGAGATGGCCAAGCGCTACGGCTTCATCTATGTGGATAAGCAGGACGACGGCGCCGGCAGCTACGCCAGAAGCCGGAAAAAGTCATTTTACTGGTACAAAAATGTGATCGCCACCAACGGCAGGGATCTGGGAGAGGAGGTAAACGCAGGATGAGCGGCTTTCCAAAGGATTTTTTGTGGGGCGGAGCGCTGGCGGCCAACCAGTGCGAGGGAGCTTACCTGGAGGACGGCAAGGGTCTTAGCGCAGCGGACGTGGTGCCCGTGGGGCCGGAGCGCTTTAAACAGATTTCCCTGGACATCGACCCGGAACAGTATTACCCCTCCCATGTGGCCATTGACTTTTACCACCATTATAAGGAAGACATTAAACTGATGGCGGAAATGGGCTTTAAGGCGCTGCGCACCTCCATTTCCTGGGCCAGGATTTACCCCACGGGGGAGGAGGACGAACCCAATGAGGCGGGGTTGAAATTTTACGACGACCTGTTCGACACCTTACTCAGCTACGGCATCGAGCCGGTGGTGACCATGTCCCACTACGAGTCGCCGTTGGCGTTGACGAAGAAATACAACGGCTGGGCGGACCGGTGCCTGATTGGGCTGTTTGAGAAATACGCCCGCACCATTTTTACCCGTTACCGGGACAAGGTAAAATACTGGATGACCTTCAACGAGATCAACAACGTGATCCGGCTGCCCTATCTGGCCGCCGGGGTGAACGTGACGGGGCTGGACAACTGGATGCAGGCCGCGTTTCAGGCGGCCCACCACATGTTCGTGGCCAACGCGGGTGCGGTGAAGCTCTGCCGGGAAATCTGCCCGGAAGCGAAGATCGGCTGCATGCTGTCGCTGTCCAACACCTATCCGGCCACCTGCCACCCCGAGGACGTTTTTCAGACCTACGAGCTGCGCCGCCGGTCCCTGCTGTTCTCCGACGTGATGCTTCGGGGAAGTTATCCGGGCTACGCCAGACGTTTGATGGACTCTTACGACGTGACCCTGGCCGTGGAGCCGGGGGATTTGGAGCTGATCAGACAGTATACCAACGACTATCTGGCCTTCAGCTACTACCGGACCACCACCTACAGTCACGGAGGCGCGCTGGAATTCAACACCGGCGGAGGCTTCGGGCAGGAGAATCCCTACCTGAAGAAATCGGCCTGGGGCTGGCCCATCGATCCCACGGGCTTCCGGTATACCTGCAATGAGCTGTACGACCGCTACCAGGTGCCGCTGTTGATTGCGGAGAACGGCCTGGGCATGGCGGATGAGGTGAGCGGGGACGGATCGATTCACGACCCGGAGCGCATGGAGTATCTGAGAGATCATGTCCGTGCGCTGGAGGAAGCCATCGGGGACGGCTGCGACGTGTTCGGCTACACCTGGTGGGGGCCCATCGACATTGTCAGCGCGGGCACCGGGGAGATGAAAAAGCGTTACGGTTTTATCTATGTGGACCGGGATAACGACGGAACGGGCAATCTGGAGCGGAGAAAGAAGGACTCCTTCGCCTATTATAAACGGATCATTGAGACCAACGGGGCGGCGGCCCGCGAACCGCTGCCGTTGTCATGACATAACAGTTCAATGGCGTATTGAACGGGAACGGGGCCGCCCGGGATATAAAAGCGGTGGCCGCGTACAAATTGCCGGGCCGGCGTGCCGTATAAAACCGGGCGCGCCGGTCTTTGTGCGTTTGGGTTTGTGTGTACCCGTCGATTTTAAACGGCCTGCCGGGAAAACGGTGGAAAATAGAGGAAAGCAGGGAAACGGCAATGGAGACAGTTTTGGTGAAAGCGCTCAGCTTTATCCTGATCATTTTGTGCGCGTATGCCTTGAAACGGGCGGGGATATTTTGCAAGGAGGACAACCGGATTGTGATGAAGCTGATCCTCAACGTCACCCTTCCGGCGGCAGTGGTCGCCGGTTTTGGTGGTTACACCCGGGATCTCTCCCTGGTACTTGCCGCGTTTCTGGGTTTCGGGCTCAATGTTGTCATGATGCTTGCCGGGTATCTGGCCGCCTATCGGAAGAGCCGGGAGGAACAGACCTTCAATATCGTGAACTATTCGGGCTATAACATTGGCACCTTCGCCATGCCTTACCTGCAAAGCTTTCTGGGCAACGCGGGGACCATTGTGGCCTGCATCTTCGACGCGGGAAACGCCCTGATGTGCACCGGGCTGACCTACGCCTTTGCGGCGGGTTTCTGCGGAAAACAGGTGGAGCGGGGCCTGGGGGCTTTCGCAGTCCGGCTGTTCGCCTCCGTGCCTTTTGACGTCTATGGGATCATGCTGGCGCTGTACGTGCTGGACGTACATTTGCCGGAGCCGGTGTATCGGATCGCCTCGGCCTTTGGGAGCGGAAACGCGTTTCTGGCCATGTTCATGATCGGTCTGGCCTTTGAGTTGAAGCTGGAGCGGGATCAGGTGCGGGACGTTGCCCGGGCGCTGATCATCCGCTTCGGCTGTGCTGCGGTCTTCGCCCTGGGAATCTATTATCTCACGTCCTGGCCCCGGACAGTTCGGCAGACCCTGGCGCTCATCGTGTTCGCCCCCGTCTCCGCCATGACGGTGATCAATACCCAGCGCTGCGGCGGGGATACGGAGAAGGCGGGGGTGATCTCGTCCCTGTCCATTCTGACGGGGATTATCGTGATCACATCGCTGGTGATCCGGTGGAATTTATCGCAATAAGGGAGGCTGTTTATGGAGCTTGTAGTGCCCACATGTGAAAAGATAGGGGAAATGTTTATACTGATTCTGGCCGGGATTCTCAGCTGCAAGGCCGGGCTTTTGGACGAGGCCATGAGCAAGAAGCTGTCCAATCTGCTGCTGATGGTGGTCTGCCCCTGTCTGATCATCAACTCGTATCAGATTGATTACCGGCCGGAGCTGTTTACGGGGCTGGTGCTATGCCTGCTGTTCTCGGGGATCAGCTTTGCGCTGGACGTGCTGGTGGCCCATGTGGTGATCCGGCCGGATTCCGGCCGGGACGAGGCCATCGAGCGCATGGGGATCATCTATTCCAACTGCGCGTTTATCGGCATCCCCCTGGTGGAGGGCGTGCTGGGAAAGGAAGGGGTGTTCTATGTCACCGCCTATCTGACGGTGTTTAATACCCTGGTGTGGACTCACGGGGTGTCGCTGATGCGCGGAAAGGGCACGCTGCGGGAGAGTCTGGGGCATCTGAACACGCCCACGATCTACGCCATCGGTCTGGGGCTGCTGCTGTTTTTCAGCCAGATCCGGCTTCCGGCTCTGCTGGCCGGACCGGTGGCCAGCTTAAGCGCCCTGAACACGCCGCTGGCTATGCTGATCGCCGGGGTGAACCTGGCGGAATCGGATATTTGGGGTAGTATGAGGAATCCACGGATCTATTGGATCGGCTTTGTGAAGCTGATCATTATCCCCCTTGTAACCCTGGCTATGCTGATTCTGCTGCGGGCCGACCGTACCGCCGCCTTTGTGGTGTTCATCTGCGCCGCCTGCCCCACAGGGGCTATGACGACTCTGTTCGCTCTGAAATATAACCGCAACGCACGATATGCCTCTGAGGCGTTTTGCAGCACTACGATCTTTTCTTTGATTACGATGCCGATATTGACGTTGTTGGCGGGGGTGGTGTTGTGAGGATTGTTCCTCTCGATGAAATGTATTCCTTCGACTATGAAATCGGTAGTGGAACTACCGATAAAACTACCTATAAACTACCGATAAATTTGACGCTGACAGAAATAAGGATACTAGAAGAAGTCAGGGTGTATCCCAGTATTACACAGACGCAACTTGCAATGAACATTGGAATCACGACAGATGGAGTACGCTACGCAATCAAAAATCTAAAATCAAAGGGTATTTTGAGCAGAATTGGATCGCGAAGGAATGGAACCTGGACAATCTTATCAAAATAGTAAATAGTCAGATAAATCTGCAAAAAATTGCTCTGCTGATAAGCGTTTACAGAACACGCTACAGCCAGAGCAATTTTTTTATGATAGAACAAGGGAGAAACGAGGTTCCTCACCCCACCACCCTCCCCAAAATCCCCTCCGCACTCTCCCCCGAACACATTTCCCCATCCACCATCACATTCGGCGCGGTCCGGCAGGACTTCAGGCAGGACCGCGTGCTCACCTTAACGTTCCCGTCGGCGGAGATGCCGTCCGGTCCGGTCTTAAGCCTCCGCCTCAGCTCCTGCAATACCCCCATGTTCCTCCCACCGCAGTTCTTCCCCAGGCAGACCACGATCTCGTGGCGGTAAGGGGCCGTTTTCAGGCTGGGGAAGCGCTTTAAGATGGCCCGCATTGTGGACTCCTTCACGCCTGCCGTCTCCGCCGCTGCCGCCAGAATGCCCGGACTTAAAAACCCCTGCACATCCTGCAGCTCCCGCAGCATTTCCACCACCGTCTCCTGCGCGCCCCGGTCCCCGCGACCTCCATAGTAATCCAATATCTCCTTGATCTGAACGTCCGCTTCTCTATTTTCATCGTGATCCATCGCGGTCCATACCTCCTTCTTCTATAAAAAGACTCCATTTTCATATCGTTTGTCCCGCGGTAGCTTTTTATACCTCACATTCCTCCGCGCTCCCGCCATAACAGCATATCACACGTTCCCCCAACCCTGTCACAAAAAAAAGTTTGAATTCCGCAAAAAAATAGTTTGAAACACCGGCAAAACACAGCGATATTTTCAGTCTGTCAAAAATATTTAAAAAATCTTCTAAAAACCTCTTGCCAAACCTATTTTGATGTGGTACTATCTGCTTAACAGCTTAATATATTAACCTATTAATCGGAACACATATAGAGTTTCGGGCCATAAAGGGGGATGAGGGATTCCGCTGAACATGCTGATTTTAGGGGAAAAGGAGCCATTTCCGATTGAAGAGAGAGGGAAAACTTGATATGATAACAACAGATTATTATATTAACCAACTAAGTGATAAAAAAGGAGCGGTTCGTATGTCAATTCCAAAATATCAGCAGATCAAACAAAACTTACTTTACGAGATCAACAACGGCAAATTCCAGCCGGGGGATAAGTTTTACAGTGAGGCGGAGCTGAAACGCAAGTACAACGTCAGCGGGATCACCGCGATCAAGGCATTACAGTGCCTGACCAACGAGGGGTATCTGGTCAGGTATCAGGGAAAGGGCACCTATGTGTCCAAGGCGAAACGGGGCAAGATTGTGAAGTTCTCCGACATTGAGAAGTACAAAGACGGGGCCGAGCGGACGGAAGTGCTGGAGATCCGCAGGATGAAGGACCCGCGGATCGCGACCCAGCTGGAGCTGGAGCCGGAGGAGGAATTCTACCACATCAAGCGCCTGCGCCTGGTGGACGACAAGCCCATTTTCGTGCAGAACAGTTATGTGATCACCGAGTTTATCCGGGAGGAGGACGCGAAGGACAAGGAAAAGTTCACGTCCATCTACGGCAAGCTGCGGCAGGACTTTGGGATCGACCTCTATCAGGCGGATTCCAAGGAGATTACGGAGATTGTATTTCCGGCTCCCGAGGAGGAGAGCAGGCTTTTGGAGCTGGACGGCAGAGAGCCCAGCGCCTTTATCCGGAGGTACACCTACCTGTTCGACGGAAGAACCATTGAATACATTGAAGGCTACAAGCGATGGGATTATTTCAGCATTGAGATTGAACCGATTTGATCCCGGTGCACCGCACCGGCATGGAGGAAGCGTATGGAATTGTTATTAGTCTCCCACAGAGGGATTGCGACGGGAATGAAGTCCGCGGTCGCCATGGTCATGGGCCCGGTTGCGGACCAGATCACGACCATGGAACTGACGGAGGAAGAGGGAATCGAGCGTTTTGCGGAGCGTCTGGAGGAATATCTGACCGGCTGGCTGACGGAAGGCAAGAAGGGCCTGATCTTTGCGGACCTGCAGGGCGGCACCCCCTACAACCGGGCGGAGCTGCTGCTGGCCAAGCACGGCCTCAAGAACCGGGCCAAGGTGATCAGCGGCCTCAATCTGCCCATGGTGGTGGAAGCGGTTCTGCGGGACATGGACGTGTGCAGCGCGGATGAGCTTTCCGGCCTGGTGCAGGCCGCAAGAGACAGCATTGTGTGTATGGACCTGACCGCCCAGGCGGCCGGATCAGATGATGAGTGACAGGGAGGAATAGACAATGACAATACAGTGGTGGCAGATTCTGCTGATTACGCTCTACGCGGGATTTGCATTTTATGACGGCAACAACACAACCTTCGGAACCGTAAAACCCACCATGGCGGGATTCTTCGCCGGCCTGGTGCTGGGCGATGTGACCACCGGCCTGGTAGTGGGCGGTACGCTGAACCTGCTGGTGCTGGGAATCGGCAACTTCGGCGGCGCTTCCATCCCGGACTACATGACCGGCGCGCTTTTGGGAACGGCCTTCGCCATCCAGAGCGGACAGGGAGCCGAGTTCGGCGTGACCCTGGCGATCCCCATCGGCCTTCTGATGATCCAGCTGGACATCCTGGCCAGATTCTCCAATACATACTTCCAGCACAGAGCGGAGCGGCTGGTTGAGAGCGGCAATTTTGAGTCCGCGGCGCGGATGAACCTGCTGGGCCTGATCCCCCAGTCCATCTCCCGTATGCTTCCGGTATTCCTTGCCCTGGTGTTCGGTTCCGACTTCGTAAATCTGGTGGTGAACCATCTGCCCATGTGGCTGATGAACGGCCTGAAAACCGCTGGCGGAATCCTTCCTTCCCTGGGTATTGCGATCCTGCTGCGCTACCTGCCGGTGAGCCGCAACATTTCCTACCTGATCGTAGGATTCGTGCTGGCGGCCTACCTCAAGGTTCCGGTGCTGGGCGCGGCCCTGGTGGGTCTGGCGTTCGCAATCTTAAGCTTCCAGTCCGAGAAGGACGAGACGCCCGCAGCGGCGCAGGTTACAGTAAATGCAGGAGGTGAAATGGGCGATGAGTAATACGAATAACGGTTTGACAAAAGAGGGAAAAAGCGTATTCTGGAGATGGTATTTCCTGGGAGGCGCAGGCTGGAACTATGAGAAAATGCAGGGTCTCGGCTACTACTTCAGTATGCTGCCCATGATCAAAAAGCAGAAGGACGAGGAGGCCCGCAAGACCTTAGCCAAGACCGAGCTCCAGTTCTTCAACACCAACAACACCATGGCTCCCATCATCATGGGCGTGGACTGCGCCCTGCAGGACCAGACGGGAGCGGAGGCCGCGGATACCATCGCAGCCTTAAAGACCGGTATGATGGGCCCCCTGGCCGGAATCGGCGACACCTTGTTCCACGTGATCCCGTCCACCATCATCGGCTCCATCGCCTCCTACATGGCTTTAGAGGGAAGCCCCCTGGCTCTGGTGCTCTGGATCTTCTTCGGCCTGCTGCGCATGTTCTGCATGAAGAATTTCTTCTCCCTGGGCTACCGGGAGGGCGCGAAGATCGTCAGCGAGATCGGAAACCGCCTGAAAAAGATCACCAAGGCTGCCAACATTTTAGGTATCACCGTGATCGGCGCCCTGATCCCCTCCGTGGTTAACGCCCGGTTCGCCTACGAGTTCTCCTGGGGCGAGGTGAGCATTTCCGTCCAGGAGCTGGCAGACAAGATCATGCCGTCACTGGCCCCCACCCTGGTGGTGTTCTTCGCCTACTGGATGCTGGGAAGAAAGAAAATGAACTCGACCAGAGTCACCCTGCTGCTGGTAGTGGTTGGCATTCTGGCCTACAACCTGAAAGTATTTGCTTAATGTTCATATAAAGAAGGAGGAAACACAATGAAAGGATTCGTACACATTCGGATTGACGACCGCCTGATCCACGGACAGGTGGCCACCCGCTGGTCCACCGGACTGAAGGTAAACCGCATCATGGTCATCGACGACGCGGTAGCTGCAAATGACAACGAGAAGGCGATTCTGCGCATGGCGGCCCCCGCCGGCGTCAACACCTCCATTCTGCCCCTGGAGAAGGCTGTGGCCAACATCCAGAACGGCAACTACGACGGCCAGCGCGTGATGCTGATCGTGAAGAGCCCCGTAACCCTGGTGAAAATGCTGGAAATGGGCGTGCAGCTGCTGCCGGTGAACATCGGCAACATGTCCAACCGTCCAGGAACCACCCAGTACAAGAAGTCCGTCAGCATGACCCCCGAGGAGAAGGCCGCCGTGGACCGGCTGCTGGCCGCCGGAATCAAGGTGACGGCTCAGATGGTGCCCGACGACCCGGCCACGGGAATCGAGAATTTTTTCTAACCCGCGGTAACGCGTGAGACGGTAAAAGAGAGCGGCGCGGACGCTCTTTTTTATCAGGAAAACGCAGACAAAGAGGAGCGTTTATGAGAGAAGAGAAGCTTACATGGATGGCGGAGGAGCTGGACCGCATCTGCGGCGTACTTAAGCGGAACATGGAGCGGTACGGCACGGATTTCCCGTCGGCCTGCGCCACCGGCGGCAAGTACCGGATCAAGAAAAACGACGACTGGACCAACGGCTTCTGGACCGGCATGCTCTGGATGGCCTATCTGCACACCGGGGATGAGGCATTCAAAGCCCTGGCCCTAAAGAACACGGACAGCTTCAGGCAGCGCCTGGACGATCACTTCGTCCTGGACCACCACGACATCGGGTTCCTCTACAGCCCGTCCGTGGTGGCGGCTTATCGCATCACCGGCGACGAGGGCCAGCGGGACCTGGCCGTGAGGGCGGCGGACGTGCTGGCAGCCCGTTTCCAGGAAAAGGGCGGTTTCATCCAGGCCTGGGGCAAGTCCGGGGACCCCAAGGAATACCGCCTGATCATCGATTCCCTGTTAAACCTGCCCCTTCTGTACACGGCGGCTGAGATCACCGGGGAAGCCCATTACCGGGAAATGGCGCAGCGCCACTATGAAAATGTGATCCGCCTGATTATCCGGGAGGACGGCTCCACCTACCATACCTACTATTTTGACAGCGAAACCGGCGCGCCCTCCCGCGGGGCCACCCACCAGGGCTACAGCGACAATTCCTGCTGGGCCAGGGGGCAGGCCTGGGCTATTTACGGCATGCCGCTGCACGTCAGGGTGTCCGGCAGGGCCTTTACGGCGGAGGAGCAGGAGCGCCACGACCGGGTGGTGCGGTATTTCCTGGAGCATCTGCCCGCAAGCGGCATGCCCTACTGGGATCTGGTGTTCACGGACGGGGATGGCCAGCCCTGGGACAGCTCGGCACTGGCCGTGGCGGCCTGTGGCATGCTGGAGATGGGTCGCCGGGAGATGGCGGAGGAAATGCTAAAGACCTGCCGCGATCTGGCCTCGTCTGAGGCAGAGCCGGACAGCGAGGGCCTTCTGCTTCACGGCGTGTACGCCTATGGGGAGAACAAGGGCGTGGACGAACCGAACCTTTGGGGAGATTATTTCTATATGGAAGGCCTGATGCGGCTGGCGAACCCGGATTGGATCCCGTTTTTGTGACAGGAGAGAGACAAAGCATGAGTAGATTTGAGATCAATGAAGCGTTTTGCCTGGACGGGCAGCCTGTGAAGCTGCTCTCCGGCGCGGTCCATTATTTCCGCCTGATGCCGGAATACTGGGAGGACTGCCTTTACAACTTAAAGGCCATGGGGTTCAATGCCGTGGAGACCTACATTCCCTGGAATATCCACGAGCCGGAGGAAGGGGAGTTCGACTTCTCCGGCAGCCGGGATGTGGCGGCTTTTGTGCGCCTGGCCGGGTCCATGGGGCTGCACGTGATCCTGCGCCCCAGCCCCTTTATCTGCGCGGAGTGGGAGCTTGGCGGCCTTCCCGCCTGGCTGCTGCGCTACCCGGATATGAAGGTGCGGACCAATACCCCCCTGTTTCTGGAAAAGGTGGAGGCCTATTACCGGGAGCTGTTCCGGCAGATCGCGGACCTTCAGATCACCCGCGGCGGCCCCGTGATCATGATGCAGGTGGAAAATGAATACGGCTCCTTCGGCAACGACAAGGAGTACCTCCGCCAGATCAAGTCCCTGATGGAGCGCTTCGGGGCGGAGGTTCCGTTTTTCACATCGGACGGCGCGTGGGACGCGGCGCTGGAGTCGGGAAGCCTGATTGAGGACGGCGTGCTCGCCACCGCCAATTTCGGCTCCCGTTCCGATGAGAATATGGACGTGCTGGAGGCATTTTTCAAGCGCCATGGGCGCAAATGGCCTCTCATGTGCATGGAGTTCTGGGATGGCTGGTTCAACCGCTGGAGGGAGAAGATCATCACCCGGGACGCGGAGGACCTGGCCATGGAGGTGCGTCAGCTCTTAGAGCGGGCCAGCATCAACCTCTACATGTTCCAGGGCGGCACCAACTTCGGGTTTTATAACGGCTGCTCTGCCAGGGGCTACACCGACCTGCCCCAGATCACGTCCTATAACTACGACGCTATCCTGACTGAGTGGGGGCAGCCCACGGAGAAGTTCTATCAGGTCCGGGAGGTGATCCGGGAATTGTTCCCGGAGATTCCCACCGGGGAGCCCAGGGTGCATGAGCGGGCCGCCTACGGAAAGGCGGAGCTGACCGGAAAGGTATCCCTGTTCTCCTGCCTGGACGATCTGGCGGAGTGCCAGAGAAGCGCTTACCCCATGACCATGGAGGAGGCGGGAAATGGTTACGGCTACATGCTGTACCGCACCCAGGTAAAGGGCTACAACCGGAAAATGAAGGTGAAGGCGGTCCAGGCTTCGGACCGGGTGCAGTATTACCTCAACGGCGTGTTCGAGGGAACCCAGTACCAGAACAATCCCGGCGAGGAGCTGGAGCTGTTCTTCGGCCCGGAGAACCGGCTGGACCTGCTGGTGGAGAACATGGGCCGGGTGAACTACGGTTACAAGCTCCAGGCCCCCACCCAGCGCAAGGGAATCCGGACCGGCGTCATGGTGGACATCCACTTTGAGAGCGGCTGGGAGCAGTACGCGCTGCCTCTTGACAACGTGGAACAGGTGGATTTTGAGAAGGAATGGATTCAGGACACCCCGGCGTTCTACCGCTACGAGTTCCAGGTGGATCAGCCAAAGGACACCTTCTTAAACTGCCGGGAGCTGGGTAAGGGCGTCGCCTTTATCAACGGCTTCAACCTGGGCCGCTACTGGTCCGAGGGCCCGGTGCAATACCTGTACATACCGGCCCCGCTGCTGCGGGAGGGCAAAAATCAGCTGATCGTGTTCGAGACCGAAGGAAAGACGGCCGGGGCGCTGTGGCTGGAGGACTGTCCGGTGTATGTGGAATACGAATAGAATTAATATGGAAACGGCGGCGGGTCATCGGTTTGATGGGCCGCCGTTTTTTGCGCTGTGACGAAATAGCTGTGACAAAATAACCGGCCATGTATTCCGCGCGCCCGGAGTTTGTGGTAGAATGGGGAAATACAGAATATAAAGGAGGTGCAGGCACATGTTTCGCTATGCGCATACGAATATGATCGCCAGGGACCACAAAAAGCTGATCGCCTTTTATAAAGAAGTATTTCACTGCAGGAGCATTGGGGAGACGAGAGATTTGCGGGGGGAGTGGCTGGATAGGCTGACCGGACTTTCCGGCGCGCATATTGTAGGGGAACACCTCTGCCTGCCTGGATACGGGGAGGACCACCCGACATTGGAAATATTTTCCTATGACCATATGGAGGAATCGGACACGAAAATTAACCGCTGCGGGTTGGCTCATCTGGCCTTTGAGGTGGACGATGTGGAGGAGACTTTAAAGCGGGTACTGGAGAACGGCGGAGGGCAGATCGGGGAGCTGGTGACGGCGGAGTACCCGGGCGGAAAGCGCGCGGTCTTTGTCTACGCGTCGGACTGCGAGGGAAATATTTTGGAGCTGCAAAGCTGGTCCTGATCGGGGCTGGGCGGCTGTTTTCTGCGCCTGAAAAGGGAGAACGGTGGGAAGGGTCCGGCAGAGGAAGCAGCAGTAATGAAAGATAAGAGGAAATGGAAATGAATCCGGTATTGGAACAGGCGACCGCGGCGGACCTTGACGAGGTTGCGTTGCTTTACGACAGTATCAACCGTTATCTGGCGTATCATACCAATTATCCCGGCTGGAAGAAGGATGTCTATCCGGCCCGGGAGGACGCCGAAAATGGGGTGAACCAGGGAACCCTGTACGTGCTCCGGCGGGATGGCCGCATCGCCGGGACCGTGATCCTGGAGCATAAGACGGAACCAGCTTACGGGACAGTGGACTGGGGTCTGGACCTGACGGCGGAGGAAGTGATGGTGGTGTACACCCTGGCTGTCCACCCGGACTTTTTGGGCACGGGTATTGGCAAGGCGCTGATGGAGGCCGTCATTGCGTTTTGCCGTGAAAAACAGGTGAAAGCGATCCGCCTGGACGTTTATGAGAAGAACAGCCCCGCCATCGGGTTATATAAGAAATACGGTTTTTCGTACATCGGTATGGTAGATTTGGGATACAGCCATTTCGGGCTGGATCAGTTTGAGCTGTATCAGAAAATTCTGTAAAATATTGGGAAATGAGAAAAACAAAACAGGGATGGAATCCGCTTTGATCCAGCGGATTCCATCCCTGTTTTGCGTGGTGTGCGGTGGGGGGGGGGGGTGGGGCCGTCCGTCCCCCTCACCCCACCATCGCGCTTCGCCCTTCCACTTCCTCCGCCACAAACTGATACCCCATGCCCCGGATATTTTTCAAATACACCGGGTGGCCGGGCGAGTCCTCGATCTTCATGCGCAGGCGGCGGATGTGGACCATGATGGTGTTGTCGTCCACAAAGTCGTCGTTCCACACGTAGCGGTAGATCTGGTCCTTGGTCAGAATCTTGTTCTGGTTGCTGAGGAAATACTTCATGAGCAGGCATTCCTTGCCGGAGAGAAAGATTTCCTCCCCCTGCTTAAACAGGCGCATCTCGTCGCAGATATAGCGGAACGGTCCGGCGATAAGCTCGTTGGCGTGGCCGGACAACAGGCTGGACCTGCGCAGGCAGGCTTTGACTTTGGCGCAGAGCACCATAGTGCTGAACGGTTTGGTGATGTAGTCGTCGGCCCCGATCCCCAGAGCCAGAACCTTATCCACCTCCGCCTGCCGCCCGCTGAGTACGAACAGGGGCGTTAAAATGCCGTTGGTCCGCAGATGGTGGATGACCTGAAATCCGTCCATGTCGTCCATCATCAGATCCAGGATGATCAGGGAATAGGGATTGGACATGGCCATGCGGACTGCGGCCACCCCTCCGTCCGCCTCCTCAGTGGAGAGTCCCTCGCTTCCCAATACGCGGCAAATGATGCGCCGCACCGACGGATCGTCGTCCACCACAAGTATACGGTTATTTTCCAAGATACTCCCCTCCTTTGATGCTGCCCGCCGTCCATCTGAAAATTACGCGCCCGCCCGTGAGCGGTAGGATTTTTCTTCAGTTTGGACACGGCGGCTGTATTTCTTAACGCTATTATAACACAAACGGCAGGGGGATACATCCCGTTTTATTTACCTTACAGAAATTTAAGAAAACCCATTCGATCAGTTAAGATTCATAAAGTAAGATTGGCTCAGAACGAAAAAATGTGCAGAATGCACAGATATTTAAAAGCGGAAAGAGAGGAAATGGTATGAAGAAAAGGTCTGTAATGAAACGTCTGGCAATGACAATGGCGGTGCTTATGACAGCAGCGGCAGCGTCCGGCTGCGGTTCCAGCTCCGGCGGAGGCAGCACCACGGCGGCGCCGGCAGCTCCGGTGGCCACGGAAGCGGCGGGGAGCGAGGCGGCCGGAGGCGAGGCTAAGGAAGCCGATACCCAGGCTGCGGCCGACGACTGGAAGTGGGAGCGCAAGGTCACCATCGTCTGCCCATGGGGCGTAGGCGGCGGCGCGGACGGAACGCTTCGTCCCCTTCAGCCGATACTGGAAAAAAATCTGGGCGTGCCGGTTGAAATCGTGAACGTGGAGGGCGCAGGCGGCGCCAACGGCATCGACTTTACCTACAAGCAGCCGGCCGACGGTTACACCTTTGTGCTGGGCACACAGTCCCACATCATGCTGGACCTGCAGAAAATCCTTCCCGTGGACTTTAAGCAGGAATTCCGCCCGGTTTCCAAGCTGGTTCACTCCATCAACATCATTGCCTCCTCCAAGAAGGCAATGGAAGGAAAATATACCAATTTCGACGAGTTCGTGGCATATGCGAAGGAACATCCCCAGGAGCTGACCTGCGGAATGCTGACCGCAACCGGCGCTGACTCCGTATCCTTAAAGCAGACGCTGGCCGGCGGCCTGGGCTGCGGTATCACGGAAGTAGAGCAGTATGTGAAGATCGTCAACTACTCCAGCGGCTCCGAGCTGAGCTCCGCCATGGTGGGCGGTCACATCAACATCAATATTACCGGCGCTGACGAGATCAAGGGTCTGATCGAGTCCGGCGACATTGTTCCCTTAATCTCCATGTCCGAGAACCGCATGTCCTCCTTCCCCAACGTGGAGTGCACCGGGGAACACGACATCGATTCCTACGTGGGAACCTGGCGCGGTATCTTCTGCCGCAAGGACACCCCGGATGCGGCTGTGGATTCCATGGCTGCGGCTCTGAAAACAGCCTGGGAAAGCCCGGAATACCAGGAATTCTTAAAGAACGCCAGCTATCTTGACCGTGAAGGCTACGCGGATGCAGCGACTTTCCAGAAGCTGATCGACGAAGAGTACGTGACCTTTGAGGATTATCTGAAGGGAGCGGGTTTAATCAAGTAAGGACTCAGGAAGGAGCAATCAAATTATGGCACTGGAATTGATCGTCAACCTGTTATTGCTGGGATTCTCCATATTTTGTTACTTCTACGTGGGAGCCACCATGCCAGTCTCCGCCGCCAATGAACTTGGCGCGGAGCAGTGGCCCCAGGCCCTGCTGCTGCTGTTGATCCCGGCCATTTGCTGGAACATTTACAAATTTTTCAAACGGAACCGGAAAGAGGACGTGGCCGCTTCCTTTAAGGACTTCTTCCCCTCCATCGTCCGCCTGGTGAAGAGCAAGCTGTTTTTCGGCATGGCGTTGGTGGTGATCATGGCGCTGATGTATGAGCCGGTGGGATTTATCGCCACCTGTCTGCTGTTCCTCATCGCTTACGGGCTGCTCCTGGGACAGCGCAACATGGTGCTGCTCCTGGTGACCTCCGTGCTGATCACCGTGCTTCTGTACATCGGATTCGCAGTATTCCTGGGAGTTATGCTTCCCAGAGGACAGGTGCCGTTCCTGCGGAATTTCGCCCTGTTTGTGGAATCCCTGATCCCGGCGGTTTAAAGGAGGTGCCAGAATGCTAGACTTATTGACCAGCGGACTTTCGGTGGTATTTGCGCCGAAAATGTTTTTACTGCTTATTTTCGCCGTTTTCCTTGGGACTCTGTTCGGCGCTCTGCCGGGCGTGTCGGCCACCATGGCCGTAACCCTTGGGATTCCCTTCACCTATCGGATGACTCCGGTGGACGCCATCGCCTTTCTGGTGGCCATCTACTGCGCTTCCGTTACCGGCGGGGGCATGACGGCCATCCTGTTTAAAATCCCCGGCGTGCCCTCCAGCGCACCGACCACCTACGACGGCTATCCCATGGCCCAACGGGGCGAGGCGGGCAAGGCCCTGGGCGTGCAGCTGATCTGCTCGGCCATCGGCGGTGTGTTCGCGGCCATCTGTATGCTGCTTTTAAGCCCGCAGCTGACCCAGGCGGCCTTAAGCTTCGGCCCCTCCGAGCTGTTTGCCATCTCCTTTATGGGCCTGTCCATTCTGACCAGCCTGGAGACGGACAATATCTGCCGCACCATTATTTCCGGCCTGATCGGCCTGCTGCTTGCCTGTATCGGCTTAGATCCCCTGCTGGGAGTGCCGCGCCTCACCTTCGGCACCCGGTTCCTGACCTCGGGCATCGAGATGATCCCGGTGATGATCGGATTCTTCGCCGTAACCGAAGTGTTAAAGCAGACCAACAAACCCGCCAAGCTTCAGGCGGTGGGGGACAGCAAGAAGAGCGTTTCTGCCAAGATGCCTTCGATAAAAGAGCTTCTATCCGTCAAATGGATTATCGCCAGATGTTCCGTGCTGGGCACCGTGGTGGGAATTCTGCCGGGAGCCGGAGCGACCATCGCTTCCTTCCTGTGCTACTCCACGGAGCAGAAGCTGTCCAAACACCCTGAGAAGTTCGGAACCGGTTGTATCGACGGCATCGCCGCCCCTGAGGTGGGAAACAACGCCGCCACCGGCGGTTCCATGGTTCCCCTGCTCTCCCTGGGTATCCCCGGAGGAAACGCCGCAGCCATCATGATGTCCGCCCTGGTGTTGAAGGGCGTTACCATGGGTCCGCTGCTGCTGGTGAACCAGCCCCAGTTTTTGGCGGCCACGTTCTCGTCCATGATGGTAGCCAACATTATCATGGTGTTCGCGGCGATTGTGATCGCAAAAATATTCGTGCAGATTTTAAAGGTGCCCTACAGCATCCTTGGACCGACCATCATCATGATGGCAACCATCGGCGCCTACGCAACCAAGAATACGGCGGTGGACGTAATCCTGATGGCCATCTCCGGACTGATCGGATTTGTATTTGTAACTTGTAAATTCAACAGCTCCGCCATGATTCTGGGGCTGGTGCTGGGCGTGATCTGCGAATCCAACCTGCGCCGCGCCTACACCATTGCCGCGGGCAACAGCCTGTGGGAGGAGACGGTTAACATCTTATCCCGGCCGGTGACGGGGATCATCCTGATCATCTGTCTGGTGGTGCTTTTAAACCCGGTGGTGAAACCGCTCATCCGGAAAAAGAAAAGCTGACCTGTGACGGGCCTGACGGGGCATATCTTGCCGCCGCCGGGCCCGTATTTGCAATGAGGCGGAGGCCGGTTAAGGCGCTGTCGGCCCCGCGCCCGGCCCTATAAGGAGAATATTGATGAAACAGAGCGTATTGAGAGCAAAAATCCCGTTAAAGTATGTAAAGCCCATCTGCATCGCCGCCGCTCTGGCCGGAATCCTGTTCCTGGCCGCAGGCCTGTGGCTCGCCGGGCTCTGCATGCTGCTGGGCTCGTATATCCTGGAAAAGAGCTCCTACCGCTGCCCCCACTGCGGCCGCAAGCTGGACATGAAATACCCGCTGCCCAAAGGCTCCTGCTGCCCGTTCTGCCGGGGTGGGCTGCGGAAATAGACGGAGATTTTCCAGCGGACGGCAGCCGGGCCGCCCACGGGCAGGAGATTTCCCGAAAGGCGGCATACCGATCTCCCCCCGGACAGGGGGGCTTCCCGGATACCGGGATCGATGGTATAATGAAGAGATAAAATCATACCGGGACCGGCCTGACCGGGCCGCGGATTTCGTAAATACGGGGGAACAAACATGAAGGTGCTGTTGGAGGAGAAGAGGAAAATCATTTTGGCGCTGTTGATGGGAGCTGCGCTGCTGTTTTTCGCCGGAATCATGTACAACACCTACGACGCGTACACCAAAATGGTGGTGGAGCAGCAACAGCAGCATTTGCTTCTGATCTCCCGGGCGGTGGCCCAGAACATGGAGCTGTACATATCCGACCAGCTGCGGGATATCCGAAGCGTGACCCAGACCCCCGGTTTTCTGGAATCCATGGAATATTACTATACCGTGGGCGAGACGGCCCGGATGAAGGAGTATATCTTTTCCTACATGCAGTCCCACCAGCAGGACCCGGTGCGGATCTATGTGCTGGACCGGTATGGACAGGAGATTTTCCACTACAACCAGTATCCCTTTAGCGGGGAGCTGGACGAGGAGGCCCTGGGGCTGGCCGAGTCCGCCAGAAAGCGTGAGAGCGGGATCGGAAACGTGTTCCCCATCGACGAACAGCGCTGTGGCATGACGCTGGTCACCAACGTTTACGGCGGAAACGGATATCTGGGCACCGTGATCAGCGTCATGGATCTGGATGTGCTCTACAAGCGGTATGTGGCTAACCTGAATTTCCGGGATCAGGGCGATATTGTGGTGAAGGATGGGGACGGAAACATTATTATGCACCCGGATTCCCGGATGCTGCAATTCAACTATGAGCGGGATATCCCGGAGCTGGATTCCATGCCCCAGTATGAGAGCCTGCGCCGGATGCTGGAAAAGCAGTACACCTACGAGGAGGGCACCGCGGTGTACGACTCCTACTCCGGCGGCATTCTGCCCAGGGAACAGGTGATCGCCGCCTTCTCCCGCATGAATTTGAGCGGAAATTCCTGGTACGTTTCCACGGCAATGCCCTATTCCAAGGCGGTGGAGCTGCAGAACAACATGTTAAAGCGCTTCGGCCTGCTGGCGGCCACCGTGCTGTTTCTGGTGATCGCCGCCGGGACCATTATCTACCACCTGCTGCGCAACCGCCAGAAGCTGAGGCTGGAGACCAAGTATTTAAAGGAGATCAACAGCACCCTGGAGGAACTGCACCAGAGCCGGGAGGAGGCGCGCCATTACCAGAAGCTGACCACCATCGGAACGCTGGCCGGGGGCATCGCCCACGAGTTCAACAATCTTTTGACGCCCATTTTAGGGTATTCGGAGTTTTTGGAGGAGCAGCTGGGCAGAAAGAGCGAATATTTTGAGGACATTGCGGAGATTCACAAGGCGGGAACCCGGGCCAAGGAAATCGTGGAGCAGATTCTGCCGTTCAGCCGCAAGGAGACGGACACCACCTCCTTCAAGTCCGTGAATCTGGATGTGATCATCCGGGACGCGCTGAAGATGATCCGGCTCATTATTCCCTCCAACATCCGGCTGGAGGAAAAGCTGGACGACGGAAATGTAAACGTCTACGGCAACGCCACCCAGCTGCACCAGGTGCTGTTAAACCTCTATTCCAACGCCTGTCAGGCCATGGAGAAGGACGGCGGCCTGCTGTCGGTAAAAACCAGGCGCATCAGCCGGGAGGAGCTGCCGGAGCACTGCCGGGAGATGGCGGACGGGGACTATGTGGAGATCGCGGTGTGCGACACGGGCTGCGGTATGAGCGAGGAGGTCCTGCACCAGATTTTCAACCCGTTTTTCACCACCAAGGAGGCTGGCGAGGGCACCGGGCTGGGGCTGTCCGTGGTCAAGGACATTCTGATCAACCACAGCGGGGCCGTGAGCGCGCAGAGCAGGCCCGGGGAGGGAAGCTGTTTCTACATTTACCTGCCGGTGACCATCGGCGTCTGCGCGGTTCAGATTCAGCGTCAGCCGGAGAAGCGGGAGGAGGTCAAGCAGATTTCCATCGCCCTGATCGACGACGAGGAGAGCGTGGTGAAATATCTGCGCAAGCGCCTGGAACGGCGGGGGTACCATGTGGACGGCTACACGGACCCGGAGGAAGCGCTGGAGGATATGGTAAACGGCCGGATTCACTGGAACGCCGTGATTGTGGATTACATGATGCCCGGGATCAAGGGAACGGCCCTGGCCCAGAGGATGAAGAAGCTTCAGCCCTACCTGTGCGTGATCATGATCACCGGCCTGGTGGACCGGGAGGCCCTGGAGCTGCGCCAGGACGGGCAGATCGACAACATCCTGATAAAACCGGTAAATTTTGAAGAGCTGGTGGCGGCCATCGACAAGGGATACCGCAGGCAGCTGGACATGATCGAGTATTAAAAGGCGGAGAGGGTTATGAAAAAATGGACACGATGGATTTTGACGGTTTTACTGGCTGCGGCCCTGGTTGGCTGCGGCAGGGAGAACCAGGAGCAGGAGGAGAGAACCTACCCGCGGGAGGCGGTGGAGCTGATCGCGCCCGCGGGGCCGGGGGGCGGGTATGACCTGACCGTACGCGCCATGGCCCAGTGCCTGCAGGAGACGGGGCTGGTGAGCGTGCCTCTGCCGGTGACCAACAAGCCCGGCGGGGGTGGAAGGGTGTGCCTGGAGTACATGCACGAGAAGCGGGGCAGCAGCGACATGCTGGTGGTCTACTCCCCGCCGCTGTGCCTGATCAATCTAAACGGCAGCACAGAGCTCAACTACCGGGAAAACACCACGCCCATCGCCAAACTGGCGGTGGATTACGGCTGCTTTGCCGTGCGGGCGGATTCCCCCTATCAGACCTTAAACCAGGTCATGGACCAGCTGAAGGCGGACCCCGGATCGGTGAAGGTGGGAGGCACTTCCTCCGAATACTCCATGGACCACGTCCAGTTCCTGAAAATCGCCCACGCGGCGGGGGTGGAAGCGCTGCAGGAGATTCCCTATGAAGGGTTTGAAAACGGCGGCGTGCTGGCCCAGCTGATGGGAGAGCGGGTGGATGTGATGAGCGCGGGGATCAGCGACGTTTTAGGGCTGGTGGAGAGCGGGGACATCCGGGTGCTGGCCGTGACCTCGCCCAACCACCTGGAAGGGGAGGCGCTCTCGCAGATTCCCACCTGCCGGGAATTGGGAATCGACGCGGATTTTAGCAACTGGCGGGGGATTTTCGGACCTGAGGATATGCCCGAGGAGGCGGTGGAATACTGGGGGGAGACGCTTTGCAAGATGGCGGGCACCAAGGAGTGGGCCGCCGCCTGCGACCGGTACGGCTGGACCGTGGACTACCAGGGGAGAGACGATTTTTGTAAATTTTTGGATGAAGTCAACGAAGAGTACGCCCAGCTTCTGGATGAAATCTGGTGATTTTCTCGTTCACCGGCGTTTGACTTTCGAACATTTTTCGCATAAAATGAGAACAGATTGGGGACACTCTGGCCAAGAGTGTCCTTTAGCTGTGAGAAGGGAGATTATAAAACATGAGCAAGGCATATGAGGAGTTTAAAACATACCTGGATCAGGCGATGGCGCTGAAAACAGCCATGACCCTGTTCGAGTGGGACAACGAAACATTGGCGCCAAAGGAGGCGGGGGAGCTGACCAGCAACGTGATCGGCACCCTGTCCGGCGAATATTTCCAGGCCATAACCAACGACCGGATGAAAGCGCTGGTAAAGGAATTGCAGGCGGAGCAGGGACTGGACGAGGTCCAGGCGGCCAACGTCCGGGAGGTGGCGGACGAGCTGGAACAGCTGGACTGCATTCCGAGGAACGAATATGAGGACAACGCAAGGCTGGTGGCCAAGTCCACGGCCGTGTGGTCCAGGGCAAAGAAGGATAACGATTTCGACAGCTTCGCGCCCACCCTGAAGAAAGTGATCGAGTACCAGAAGAAATTCGCCGGTTACCGGGCAAAGGACGGACAGAAACTCTACGACGTGATGCTGGACACCTACGAGAAGGGTTTTAATATGGAAAATCTGGACCGCTTCTTCGGCATCCTGAAGGAGGAGTTGGTGCCGTTTCTGAAACAGGTGACGGAGAGCAAAAAGAAAATCGACGACGGCTTTTTGACCGGCGATTACCCGGAGGAGAAGCAGGAAAAGCTGGGGCGTTTCCTGGCCGGATACGTCGGCTTTGACTTTGATAAAGGTGTGATGGCGGTCAGCGCCCATCCCTTTACCACCAATCTGCACAACAAGGACGTGCGCATCACCACCCATTACACGGACCGTGTGGACAGCTCTCTGTTTTCCGTGATCCACGAGGCCGGACACGGCATCTACGAGCTGGGAATCCGAGACGATCTGACCCTGACGCCGGTGGGCCAGGGGGCCAGCATGGGTATGCACGAGTCCCAGTCCCGTTTCTTCGAAAATATCATCGGCCGCAGCCCCGCCTTCTGGGCGCCCATCTACGGAAAGGTCCAGGAAATGTTCCCGGATCAGATGGGGAACGTGGACTTAGACCAGTTTGTGGAGGCGGTCAACAAGGTGGAGCCGGGCCTGATCCGCACCGAGGCAGACGAGCTGACCTACAGCCTTCACGTGCTGATCCGCTATGAGATCGAGAAACAGCTGATCGAGGAAGACCTGGACGTGGAGAAGCTGCCGCAGCTTTGGGCCGACAAGTACGAGGAATACCTGGGCGTCCGCCCGGAGAATCCCGCCCAGGGCGTGCTGCAGGACATCCACTGGTCCCAGGGCTCCTTCGGCTACTTTCCGTCCTACGCCCTGGGCAGCGCCTTTGGAGCGCAGCTCTACTACCACATGAAACAGGAAATGGACTTTGAGGGCTTGCTGGAGCAGGGCAAGGTGGATGTGATCCGGGAGTATTTGCGGGAAAATATTCACCAGTACGGCAAATTGAAGGACAGCCGGACCATTTTAAAGGATGTGACCGGGGAGGATTTTGACCCGAAGTATTATGTGCGGTATTTGAAGGAAAAATATGGAAAACTTTATGAGGTGGAGGCGTAATCGCAAGGGCAGGAGTACGGGCCCGGGCTGAAACCGGAGTATAAAAATGCCGTCCCGATACAGATTGGCGCTGCCAGTCTGATCCCCGGGGCGGTATTTTTGCGTTTCCGGGGAAAGGGAGAGGGACATCCGGCGGCGGCCGCGCATATCGCCCTGCATGCGCTCATATACTGATAGCAGCGCAAAGAAATGCAAAAAGCAGGGAGGGAGAAAAGCGGAGATGAACAGACGGATCATTGTGGGCGTGCTGGCGGGGCTGATGGTTCCCTATCTGACGACTCTGGCCTGGACAGGCACGATTCACGGGGAGGAGCTGCGCCACGAGCAGCAGGCCGGAGCGGTGGGAAAACGGCGGATTCTGCTGGATAGGGGCGGCACGGGATATTACATGGATGTGGAGGAGTATCTGCCGGGGGTGCTGGCGCGCCAGATGCCCGCGGACTATGAGATCGAGGCCCTGCGGGCCCAGGCGGTGGTGGCCAGAACCTACATATACAAACAGATGGGAGGAAGCCCGGGGGACGGGTCGGTTCAGGAGGTGCCGGAATCGGCCCTGGATTTGGACTGTATGGAGACGGCGCAGATGAAAGCGCTTTGGGGAAGCGCCCAGTTTCCGGCGATCTATGAGAAGCTGGAGGATGCGGTGCAGTCCACTGCGGGGGTGACGATGGTCTGCGACGGACAGTACATAGACGCCATGTTTTGCCGGGCCACCGCGGGGAGAACCAGGGCCGGGGACGAGGGACATCCCTACCTTCAGCCGGTGGACTGCCCGAAGGACGTGGAGGCGGACGGCTATCTGCAGATGCTCACCTTCACCAGAGACGAATTTGCCGGAAAAATTAGCGGAATCCCGGACAGCAGTTCCGGCGCCCGCCCGGTGGAGCCGGGGCAGATTCCCGATTCAGTGCAGATCGTGTCCCGGGACGACGGCGGCTACGTGACGGCGCTGCAGATTGGAGGCCACGATTTTACCGGCGAGGAAGTGCAGTACGCCCTGGGGCTGCAATCCGCCTGCTTCACGCTGGAGCCATACGAGGACGGCATGCGCGCCGTAGCCAAGGGAATCGGACACGGATACGGCCTCAGCCAGGCAGGCGCCAACGCCCGGGCCAGGGAGGGGTGGAAGGCGGAGGAGATACTCACGTATTTTTATAAAAATATTGAATTGATTTCTGAATAAGAACCCTCGGTTTGGTAAGAATAGTACCGAGGTGATAAACGTGAGAGACAAAATAAACCAGATGCTCAAGGATAAGCTGTTTCTTGTCATGCTAGTGTTGGGCCTGCTGACTATAGTAGCCGCAGCAGGAGTGTTTACCGTTCAAAGAGGAAATGGGAAAGAGACCAGCCCGTACCTGGAGATTCCGGGACCGGACACCATCGCCCAGGAAGGAACCCAGGGGGACACCCAGGTGGCAGGCGCATCAAATGCGGCGCCTGTGGAAGAGACAAAGGAGGAAGCGTTGGCTTCCGCGATAAAGGAAACGCCCGCGAACAACGCGGGGGATGATCTGGCCGCAGAGGCCGGAGCGGGCAAGGATGCCGCAAAACCGCTGGTTCTGAACTTTACGGATACCAGCAAGATGACATGGCCGGTTCGCGGAAATGTGCTGCTGGACTACAGTATGGACCAGACCATTTATTTCCCCACCCTGGACCAGTACAAATGCAACCCCGGCCTGGTGATCCAGTCCGACGTCAGCACCCCGGTGACGGCTCCGGCCAACGCCAAGGTGGTTGCGGTGGGCAGCAACGAGGAGATCGGCAATTATGTGACCCTGGATCTGGGAAATGATTACACCGCCATCTGCGGACAGCTCAAGGAAGTCTGCGCGGTGGAGGGCGAGTACCTGGAAGCCGGACAGACTCTGGGTTATGTCTCCGAGCCCACAAAATATTATTCCGTGGAGGGAGTCAACGTATTCTTCGAGCTTCAGCACGAGGGCAAAACCGTGGACCCGCTGGACTACATGGAATAATCGGATCTGTTCAGTACCTTCACAGACACGGGCAAAAATCCATATAAAATCGACTTCATCGATGGGATTTTGCCAGCAGGCTTAGGTTTTCAAACGGTCAGCGCAGCAAGTGCGCAGACCTACTGAACAGTTACGAATAATCCTTAAAACTCCTTTTTGTCCGAAAATGCCGCAGGCGCGCAGCCGGCGGCATTTTGCCGCTGGACCGGGCGGCATTTTCCGAAGGAAAATATACCCTTTCCCGCATCTTAAGAAATTTCAGATTTTTATAATAATTTGTTCACATTCGGTTCAGAGGACTGTAGTAAACTGTATTAAGAACGAGGAGAAGAAGGAGTGACAATATGAATATATTATTTTTCCTGACTCCCAAAAGTGAAGTGGCGTACATAAGTGAAGATGATACGTTGAGACAGGCTTTGGAGAAGATGGAATACCACAAATATTCCGCGGTACCGATTGTCAGCCGCACCGGCCGGTACGTGGGGACGCTTACAGAGGGCGATCTTTTGTGGGGGATTAAAAATCAGTTCAATCTGGATTTAAAAAGCGCGGAGAAGATCCCGGTTACCGCAATCAGGCGGCGCCTGGACAACCGCCCCGTGAAAGCGGACGCCAACATGGAGGACCTGATCGGCAAGGCGCTGAATCAGAACTTCGTCCCCGTGCTGGACGATCAAAAGTGCTTTATCGGAATTATCACTCGGAAAGATATCATTAAGTATTTCTACCAGAAGTGCGAGACGCTTCAGGAGAACGCCCGCATCGCGGAGCGGGACAAGAAAAAGCTGCTCCAGGGGGTTGTGAGCAGTTCCAGGAGCGCCGAGGCAGTGGTGCTGTAACCGAATATTGAATTACCGGCAGAACAAAGCCCGGGACGAAGAAAGACAATCCATTCTTCGTCCCGGGTTTTATATTTTTAAAATGTTATTTTCCGACAACCGCTTCCCTGACCGGCTCCACGGCCTGCTGCATCATGTCTTTCAGGGATTTCTGGAAATGCCACATGTCATTTCCGAGAATGATCATGTTGTAGCCGTCCTTGATCGCCTGTTCCAGATTCTCCTTTGTGGGCGGAACCACCGGCCCCAGAACGCCGATGCCCCTGGCCTGGGCCTTTGCAACCAGCGCCCGGTAAGCTTCCTTTACTTCCTCGCCCATGGAATATCCGACTCTCAGGTTTTTGCTTACAGCGTAGTCAATGGGTCCGAAGTTTACGGCATCCACGCCCTCCACATCCAGAATCTCGTCGAGGTGATCCGTGAACTCATAATCCTCGTCCATGGGAATGACCATGGTGTCCCGGTTCTGCTGTTCCATATAGGTGTTCCAGTCAAAATTGTGATATCCGAAACCGGCCGCGCGCACATTACTTTCGCCGCCCCGGCGTCCCATGGGGGAGAATTTGGCGGCTTCCACACAGCGCCTGGCCATCTCGGCCGTCTTGCAGTGGGGGATTACCACGCCCTCAGCGCCCCATTCCAGCACCTTGCGGATGGCCACCTCATTGTCGTCCGCCATCCGGACCAGAATGGAAATGTCATGGAGCTTCGCGGCCATGATCTGCTTCTCAAATGCCTCGTCCAGCATAAAGTTGGTGTGCTCCAGGTCCAGGTAGATGAAATCCAGCCCGGACATGGCGATATTTTCAATCACACAGGTCGTACCGGTAAAGCAGGCCATTCCGAAAACCGGTCCCTGTTTCATTTTTTCTTTTAATGTCATTTTGCCTCTCCTTTAAAATACGCTGTAGCCCAGAAGGCCCGGCAGCCAGGTGGTCAGCGGCCCCCAGAGGCTGATCACGACCAGCACGATCACGTTACAGATAACAAAGGGCAGCGCTCCCTTGAAAATTTCCACAATGGGCATACGGTTGATCTTGTTGCACGCGTTCAGGCACATGCCCACCGGCGGCGTTACCAGACCGATGGCCAGGCCGGTGATCATCATCGCGCCGAACTGCAGCGGGGAAAATCCATAGTTCTGCATAACCGGAAGCATGATCGGGGTCAGCAGAAGGATGGCCGGGCTTACGTCGATAAAGGTTCCGATCATCAGAATCATGACGTCGAACATCAGCGCAATTCCCCACGCGGGCATGTTCAGACCCATGAAGAATCCGGCTACGATCTGCGGAACCTTCTGCATGGTGAGCACCCAGGTAAAAATGGTGGTGAAGCCGATGATCAGCATAATGGAGGAGGAGGAAATCAGCGTTTTTTTCAACGCGTTCCACACGTCGGTCCAGGTCAGCTCCCGGTACACGAAAAATCCGACCAGCAGGGAATACAGCACTGCAACGCCCGCGCTCTCAGAGGCCGTGCACACGCCGAAGGACACGCATACGATAATGAAAATCGGCATCAGCAGCGCCGGGATACCGGACAAAATTGCTGAAACAAATTCCTTCATCACAAAAGGAGCGCGTTTGGGATGCCAGCGTTTCTTGTGGCTGATCCAGAATACCAGAACCAGCTGGGTCAGGCCGATCAGAATCCCCGGCACGGCGCCCGCCATAAACAGCGCGCCTACCGAAGCGCCGGAAATCATGGAATACACGATCATGGGCGTGGAGGGCGGGATAATCATGCCCATGGTGGAGGAAGCTACGGTAATACCCGCCGATGCGGAGGGCGGATAGCCCTGTTCTTCCATCGCCGGAATCAGGATACTGCCAAGGGCCGACGTATCCGCCACGGAAGAGCCGGAGATTCCGCCGAATATCATGGAAGCCACGATATTGACCTCTCCCAGGCCGCCGTGGAACGGGCGCAGCAGCTGAAGGCAGAAATTGATAATCCGCTTTGTGATTCCGCCGGTATTCATCAGTTCGCCCGCCAGCATAAACAGCGGCATGGCGATCATCAGCTCGCTGTACGCGCCGTTCCAGATCCGCTGGGGGACCATGCTGATGAAATGGGGGGCGTTGGTCGTGATATATGTAACGCAGGAAGCGCCGATTGCAAATGCCAGCGGCACGCCCAGAGCTGCGAAGAAAATCAGCAGCACTAAAAGAATGATCATTGCCATAAGATTTTCTCTCCTTTCTTAAGCAGCCGCCTCATCCTTGGTGAGGGCCTTGTTTTTCGGTTCAAAGTACGAGACATCCGCGGTGATGAATTCGACGATCTTAACCGCGATGCAGAGGGCGCAGATGATTCCGCACACGGGCATGATTCCATACATATATTTCATCGGAATCTCCATGCCCTGGCTGATCTGCTTGCCCGCCACCGCCACGTATTTGAAGCCCTGCCAGGTAAAGACCAGGTCCACAATCATGACGATCACGTAGTTGAGCACGGCGAGCCAGCGCTTGATGGCGGGCTTTACGCCGTCGTAGAGGATATCGATCATGACGTGTTCATTTTTGATCACATTGATGCCCATTCCCCAAAAGGTTGTAAATGCAAACAGCGTTGTATTAAACTCCGCCAGCTCTTTCCAGCTGTGCGAAAAGAAATAGCGGGCAATGACGGCAAATACGACCAGTACGGCCAGCAGCCCCATTGCGACCACGCCAATGCCAAAATATAAATTGAAGAGTTTCTCTCCTGCCTTCTTCAGCTTTTCGATGGTAATCAGCCCCTTCCTGATAGACGAAGGGCAGCCGTAAATTATGCGTAACCGCAATGATTCAGGCTGCCCAACTGTTGCTATTTTGCGTTTGCCACGATATCCTGCATTTCCTTCAGTTCCTCAGCGGTCAGCATACCCTCTTCGATACACTGGTCGTAGACAACCTGCACGGCCTCCTGGAATACTTTCAGCTCGTCCTCGGTGGGCTCGTATACTTCACAGCCTGCGTCGATTACAACCTGCTTTGCAGCGTTCTGGTTCTCGTCGATCAGCTGGTCGTTGTAAACGGACATTTCGTCTGCGCACGCCTGGATGATCTCCTGATACTCGGTCGGAAGCGCATTCCACCAGGTTGCATTTACATAGAAGGGATCCGGATGGAACTGGTAGTTTACTTCCGTGAAGTATTTCTGCACTTCATAGAACTTCATACCCTCTACGTTTACCCATGGGTTTTCCTGGCCGTCCGCAACGCTGGTCTTTAAGCCCATGTACAGGTCGGAGTAGGGGATGGTGGTTGTGGTCGCGCCCATTGCGATAAAGGTCTTATCAATGGTGTTCATGCCGTTGGTTCTCATCTTCAGGCCCTTTAAGTCCTCAGGTTTGGTGATGGGGTGCTTGGAGTTGGAGAACTGGCGGTAGCCGCCTGCGTCGCACAGGGAGAGAATCACGGTGCCGGTCTCTGCCTCTGCCTCGGTGCAGACCTTCTTCGCCAGATCGCTCTGCATTAAAGCGGTGATCTGCGCGCGGTTCTGGGTCAGGAAGGGCAGTGTGAACATCAGCAGACGGGGGCTGAAATCAAACTGCCCGCCTCTCATACCCTGGATGGTTCCTGCAACGACCTGCTCCAGCATCTCTTTTTCCGTGCCCAGCTGGCCGTTGCCGTATACCTCTACTTTAACGTGTCCGTTGGTCTTTTCTGCAACATCGGCTGCAAATTTCTCCATGGAAACATATCTGGGATTTCCTTCCGGCTGTGCATGGCCGATTGTCATGACAAAGTCGCCTAATGCTGCGAAGGGATCTTCCGCCCCGTCTGCCGCCGCTTCTGTTTTGGCTTCCTCAGACGTATCGGCTGCCGCAGCCGTGGTGGTTGATTCGGGAGCCGGTGTCTCGGCCGGTTTGCTGCCGCCTCCGCAGGCCGTAAGTGATGCCGCCATGGCGAGACTCAGAAGCATTGCGATTGATTTTTTCATAAAACCTTTCCTCCTTGCGGGTTTAAATTAAATAGTATCGTGATCTGCAACAAACTTGTATACAAGCTGGCTGCTCTAACAGCATATTAGCAGATTAAACCGTATTTTGCAAGTGCTTTGTTCCTGCAAAAAATTTTGGGGCTTTTTAAATGTTCTTCCAAAATGACAATAAAATCCACTTAAATTTATACAAAATTTATATAAAATGTAGAAAAACAGAGACGAAAAATGAACTTTTCTCCTCCTGAATGTCCTGGAATTGGCAGAATGCACAGTTTTGATGGATTATTTTTGTTAGCTTGTATACATGGTAAAGGGAAGCGGGCTTTTTTGATACAACTTTTATTTGACTTTTAATTTTCATCTCCCTATAATGAGAGATATAGCACAGGGGTACAGGAGGATTTTATGGATACAGGTCTATCGGTCGATGAGATATACCAGATTCTTGAAGGAGAGATTGTGAGTCTGGAAATAAAGCCGGGGGAAATGCTGAGTGAAAATACGCTTTGTAAACGTTTCTCCATATCCCGTACCCCGGTCCGCAGCGCGCTGCAGCGTTTGGAGCAGAACCGTTTTGTGCAGATTATTCCGCATAAAGGGACCATTGTCACGCCCATCAACCTGCACATTGCCAACCAGCTGATCTACCAGCGGGTCGCCGTGGAGTCCATGGTGTTCAGGGATTTCGTCAAAGTCTGCACGCCGCCGGAGGCCGAGCAGGCCCGTTACCGTCTGCGGATGCTGGAGGAGGCGGGCGCAAAAAGGCACGAGCCGGGGCCTTTTGATATCAATGATTTTCTTCACAGAGACCTTGCCATGCATGAGATCTGGTTCCGCTCCACCGACAAGATGTATCTCTGGGAACAGCTGATTAAACCGGACGCGGACTACTCCCGCTTTATCCGCCTGGACATCGTGGGGGCCAGGAACGTGCCGGATGTGCTGGAGAACCATCAGGAGATGATGCAGATTATCGATACGAAGAATCTGGATGCAATCGAACCCCTGATGATGCAGCATCTGTATGGGGGAATCAGGCGGCTGGGAGGGAAGATTTTCTCGGACGAGTACCGGGAGTATTTTGAATAATGGTATTGTTCTGCTTGCGCGGGGGACGTTCCGGGGATGGACGGGAACGGATTCTGCGGGGCGGGGAACGGATAAGGGAAAAAAACAGAGGACTGGCGAGGTCCTCTGTTTTTTGTTGTATGCAATGGGCTGCTGGCGCAGCCTGTGGGCGGTTGGTCATGGTTCGGCGTTCGGTAAAGAGCTGGATGTGAGAAATGTAAATGGCTGGCCATATATTTCCGTTCATAATAGCTGAATTGTAAAAAACAGGAGTGGAATTCCGGTGAAAACTGCTGTTTTTTTCCAAAATACCGTCGATGGAAACGAAGTTATACATTTCAGACTGTGCAATTTCGTTGACAAATATGCATATGCATATCTATAATATCATTAATGACTATGCATATTCATTTCAATTCAGATTGGAGGGTTTTCAATGACAAGAAACAGCACTCCCAGAACCGTTTACACGCAGATCTTCCACAAGATATCCGAGGATATCGCCAACGGAGTCTACCAAAAGGGAGACATGATCCCCACCCAGAATGAGCTGGCCGAGGCCTTTGGCGTGAGCCGGGTGACGGTGCGGGAGGCCATCAAGGAACTGTGCCGCAGAGGGATTCTGGAAACGATCAAGGGGCGGGGAACCTTTGTGGTGAAGAGCCCCCAGGTGTTCGGCAGCACGGAGAGAAGCCATGGATTATCTTCCCTGAAGAAGTACGCCGGAGCCGGTATGGGGATCGGTTCCAGGCTGATCAACATCGAGGAGCTGTCCGCCGACGAAAAGCTCAGCAATATCTTCGGCGTGCCCCGCTATACGCCCCTGATCCATATCGTCAGGGTGCGCCTGGCCGAGGGCAGGCCCGCGGGGTATGACGATGCATATCTGGTGAAGCGCTATGTGGGCAACATCGATTTCTACCAGGAGGATTTGGAGAACGGCTCCCTGTACAATTTGTTAAACACAAAAGCTAATATCTTTTTCGACGTGATCGACGAGAAATTCCGGGCAGTAGGGTGCCCGGACAATGTGGCCAGGCTGTTGGACATTCTGCCCGACGAGCCGGTGCTGAGTATCAAGCGCACCTCCAGCGATCAGCTGGGGCGGATCATCGAATACTGTGAGAACTACCAGAGGTCCGATATTTTTTATACCCACACCCAGTATAGCCGCAAGCAGCAGGACAGCGTCAGCACCCTGAGCTGCAACAAGATCATGGGATGTATTTACGGCGCGGCTCTGGGGGACATGTTCGGGACCATGGCCAGGGCTGCCGGGGACCGGGACCATTACCGGGCGTTTTTGGAACATGCGCTGGATGAAAAGCGGGGATTTGACGGGAGCCTGCTCTCCGGAGAACCGGCGGGCGTTTCGGGGGAATTTGCCATCGCCTATTTTGTGGCAGAGGAGCTTGCAAAATGCCGGGAGGGACTGAATTCTGGGAAGATTTCCAGCGCGCTGGTGACCTGGAACCAGTACCCGGAGTTCATGCGGGACGGCAGGGAATTCCCGGAAAAAGCGCTGATGACCATGCCGGCCGGTCTGGCGAATCCCGGCAACGCCGCCGGGGCCAGGGAGTTTTTCGCCCGGATCTGCGAGGTGGTTTACCCCAGGGAGCAGGATCTGGAGGAGAACATGGGGCTGACCAGCGCCTTTGCCGAGGCGATGGCCGGAAACGACCGGCTGGAGGCGGTGCTGGACGTGATCCGCGGGGCGGTGGAACGGCAGCCGCAGGAAAATCCGCTGTTGGAAGCGCTGCTCCGGCTTTTGGAGCGCAGGCCCGAAGAATTTACGGAAATGATGGCAGAGGCCGCCTGGCTGGGACGGGAGACCAAAGGATTGTCCGTGCTTGCGGGCGCTCTCGCGGGGGCGGTTTACGGGATGTACATGATCCCGCCCGGGTACGTGGACTTCGCCAACGACCACTGCGCGTTTAATCTGGAAAAGCTGCCGCACGATATTGCGGCCCGCTATTACAGCGGTTTGTAGAAATGGGGGAAGCGATATGGAGGCCATTGAGCCGATACGGATAACAGCCGGGAATTTTGCGGCTTACGGCAGATATTACAATCTGCGCGGGGAGGATGGAGTGCGCCTGGCGGACGGGCAGATGTTTGTGAGCCGGGAACGGATCAGCGGGGAGCCGCTGAAAATCGGGGCAACCGCGGTGGCGGGCGGGCCTTTTGTCTCGTCGAAGATGGAGCGGCACGTTCTGTCCGAGGAGCTTCTGATCTGTGGGGACGGCGAGATGATTCTCACGGTGGCGGACTCCGATCCGGAGGAAGCGCCCAGGAGCCGGGACGTCCGGGCGTTTATCATGAGGCCGGGGGATGCGGTGGTGCTGGGCAGAGGCATTTGGCACGACGCCAACCACGGGCTGCGCCGGGATACCACCTACTTTTTTCTGATTCCGCAGCGGGATTTTGTAGCGTCTGAGGTGAAGTGGACGGAGATTGTTCCGGAAGCGGTGCCGGTGCGGTGGGAGACGGGAGAGTCCGGGAAGTTGGAAACAGTGGCGCAGGAAGCCGGAAGACGGGAGAACGCAGCGCCGGAGTCCGGGGAGCCCCAGGCGGCAGCACCGGAAGCGGAAACACGGCTGGGCGCGCCTGAGGCGAAACGGTTCTCAAACGGTACGGATCGTACGCCGTTTTCGACTTACGGCCGGCTGGTCCGCGTGCTGGAAGGCCCCGGCCTTGCCGGGGATACCGGCTGGAGGAGCTGGCTGGAGGAAATGCCGGCCCTGACGGAAGGCTGCTATCTGGGCGTTGGATTCCCGGAGGACGATTCCTGGGATAGCGCCACGGAGTGCGGCCCGGCTGCCATTTCCCGGGACGGCGCTGTGGAATGCGGCTCGGCCGCCATTTCCCGGGATGGCGCTGTGGAATGCGGCTCGGCCGCCATTTTCCGGGACGGTGCTGTGGAATCCGGCCCGGCCGCCATTTCCCGGGACAGCGCCACAGAATCCGGCCCGGCCGCCATTTCCCGGGACAGCGACACGGAATCCGGCCCGGCCGCCGCGCGCCAAATCCTGTGCGCCTGCGGCGCTGTGAATTTGACGGTGAAACTGCGGGAACAGCCGGAGAGCGTCCACACGGTCAAACTCTCCCAGGGCGACTATGCCCTTTTGGAAGAAAATGTATGTTATAAAGTGCTGAGGGAGCCGGGGACGGCGGGATACTTTTACATATTGTCCCCTGTGGGGTGCGTATAAAAATTCATCCCGGACCCCGGGTGCGCGGCGGAAACTGCGCCCCCAAAGACCGCTCTGCGGGACTCTCCACAGCAGGTAAAATCATAAGGATAACGGAGGAACTGTTTTGGATTACATAGAAGAAAAGATATTGGGCTGCCTCGTGGGCGCAGCGGCGGGGGATGCCCTGGGCGCGGCCACGGAGATGCGCACCCGCAGGCAGATCGAGGAGAAATTCGGCGGCCGGGTGAAGGAATTTCTGACCCCGCCGGACGACACCTTTGCCAGAGGAAATATGCCCGGCCAGGTGACCGACGATTTCAGCCTGGCATACATTACCTGTCTGGAAGTTCTCCGCCACAACGGGGAGATTACGCCGGAGGTGTCCCGGGCGGCCCTGCTGTCCTGGGCGGAGTACGACGATTTTTTCCAGAGGTTCGCAGGCCCCACCACCAGAGCGGCGGTGGAAGAGCTGCGGGGAAACAAACCGGCTTTGCCGGAGGGCGGTTTCGTCCTGGTCAATGACAACGGCAAGGCCAGCAACGGCGGAGCTATGAAGATCTCGCCGGTGGCTCTGTTCGCCGCGGGGAATGTGGACAAAGCCGTCAGGGATGCCGTCATCATGTGCAGATGGACTCACAACAATAACATCGCCTTATCGGGCGCAACGGCGGTGGCCGCTGCCACGGCGGAGGCCATGAAACGGGAAGCCACGCTGCAGTCCGTGATCGACGCGGGAATCTACGGGGCCAAAAAAGGCTTTGAGATTGGCAGCGAGACCGGCAAGGTGCTGGCCGGGCCTTCGGTGGAGAAGCGGATTCAGATGGCGGTGGAAATCGGACGCGGGGCGGGAGATATACTCACCGCCATGGATGAGATTTCCGACCGCATCGGCTGCGGGCTGGCCGCTGCGGAGGCGGTGCCTGCCAGCTTCGGGCTTTTAGCCGCAGCAAAAGGCGACACCATGGAAGCCATTTACGCCGGGGTGAATATCGGAAACGACACGGACACCATCGCCACCATGGTGGGGGGGATCCTGGGAGCGCTCAACGGAATCGGCTCCCTTCCAAAGGAGTACGTGGAGGTCCTGGAGACCAAGAACAACATGGATTTGCGGGGTATGGCAGGCAGGATAAGGGGGATGGTCGGATGAACGGCGTCATGGTCGTCATCGGCACAAATGATCTGGACGAATACTATGAAATGGACACGGTCCCCGTGATGGGGGATAAGGTTGTCTGTAAATTTCTGGAAACCAAGGTGGGCGGAATGCTGGCCAATGCGGCCGCAGTGTACGCTGGTTACGGGTGTAAAACTTACATGATCGACTGCGTCAACGGCGGACCCCAGTCCAAAATCATGGAGCGGGAGCTGCGGGAATGCGGCGTGGACACCTCGTATTTTTCCGTGGATGCTTCCCTGCCGGACCCCAGATGTCTGATCATGCTGAAGGACGGGGAGCGGGTCATTTTCGTGATGGACCGGAAAAAGAGGGATTTGAAGCTGACCGGAGACCAGGGACGGCTGATCGCGGAGGCGGATATCGTGTATTCCTCCCTCAGCGAGCTGCGGGCCTTTGGGGATGAAGAGCACATTACAGAGCGGATCGTCGCCTCAGGGGCCAAGCTGGCCCTGGATGTGGAGGCGGGCACGCTGGCTGAGCCGGAGAAGGATTTCCTTCAGCTGGGCTGGGCGGATTACCTGTTTATCAATTCCGGCAGCCACCGCAGGCTCGAGGAGCTTTACGGCGGAGATTACGGGGAACGGCTCCGGAAGATGGGCGCTGCCCTGGTTTACACCAAGGGGAGCCGGGGCTGCTCCGTGTACGCAGGGGATGGGGAACCCATCCATGTGCCGGGGTATAAGGTAAAGGCCGTGGACACCACCGGAGCGGGGGATACCTTTAACGCATCCTTCCTCTACGGCGTCAGCCGGGGGTGGACGCTGCGGGAGTGTGCGGAATTTGCCAACGTGGCCGCGGCCCGGGCCATAGGCTTTATGGGGGCGAGAGGCGGCGTCGCGACGGCGGCCGCAGTGGAACAATTTAAAGAACAATTTCTGACAGGGGGAAATCAATCATGAAAAAAATACTGGTATCATTGTTGGCGGCTGCCATGGCCTTCGGCCTTCTCACCGGCTGCGGTTCATCCAAAACAGAGCAGACGTCCGCTGCGGCGGGCGGTACGGAGCAGGCTGCGCAGGGCGCGGGGCAGGCGTCCGCTGACAGCAGCAAAATGACGGCCATGATCATTATCATACCTCAGGGCGATCCTTTTCTGACGCTGGCTTACAACGGCGTCAAGCAGTACGCCCAAGAGTCCGGCAAGGAGGCTAAGATCATCGAGGCTCTGGACAAATCCGAGTACACCGAGCAGGTCCGGGCCATGGCGGAGGCGGGGGCGAACCCCATCTACGTGGTTTGGGACGACCTGGCTGACGTGGCCTTTAACCTGGCTCCGGATTTCCCCGACACCCGGTTTATTCTGGTGGACACCTACGCTACCAGCGATCTGCCAAACGTGAAAACCATTGTGGTGGAACCTCAGGAATCCGCGTTTATCGCCGGAGTTGTTGCGGCAAAAACCACCAAGACAAAACAGGTGGCCTGGATCGGCAACATGGACCTGCCCACTGTGAACCGCTGGCGCGCCGGATTTGAGGCCGGTGTGAAATACGGGGACCCGGACGTGGCCTGTGAGTCCATCTACATCGGTTCCTCCGACGACCCCAACAAGGGCGGGGAGCTGGCCAAGCAGCTGATCGGAAAGGGCGCGGACATTGTCATGCACTCTGCCAACCAGGCGGGACTGGGCGTGATCCGGGCCTGCGAGGAAATGAACGTGTTGTGCATTGGCAGCGACGAGTGGCAGGGCGCGATCAACCAGGACATCGTGTTCTGGTCCGCCCTCAAGGATACCACCGGCGCCACCTACGCGGCGGGCAAGAGCGTGTCCGAGGGACAGTTTGAGCCTGGAATGGAAATCTTCGGCCTGGACTCCGGCGCCAGACTCTACGATGATCGGGATTACCAGAAACTGCCGGAGGACCTGCAAAAGACGGTGGACGAGGTATTTTCCAAGATTCAGAGCGGTGAAATCCAGGTTCCCGGAGAGCTGGAAACGCAATAAGACCATACAGGCGGAAGGGATGGAGGGGCTTAAATGAGCGCGTTGTTGGTTGCGAAAAACATTAAAAAGTATTACGGCAGTTTTGCGGCCGTGGAAAATGTGAGCCTGACGGTGGAAAAAGGCACGATCCATGCGATTATTGGGGAAAACGGGGCGGGCAAGAGCACGTTAATGAACATTCTCGCGGGCGTGCACGAGCCGACGGACGGGGAGATCATCTTAAACGGGCAGGTGAAGCGGTTTAAAAACGCAACCGACGCCGCCCGCTCCGGTATCGGCATGGTCCAACAGGAATTTATGCTCTTTCCCGAGCTCACGGTGCTGGAAAATATCATTCTCGGCCACGAGCCCTTAAAAGGGCGGACCTTCTTAAACATGGGCGAGAGCGAAAAACGGATCAGGGCCATCTGCGGCGATTACGGCTTCCGCTTTGACCTCCACGCGCCCGCGGGCAGCCTGCCCATTGTACAGCAACAGCAGGTGGAGATCGTCAAGGTGCTGTTCACCAACGCCGATATCATTATCCTGGACGAACCCACCGCAGTGCTGCCGCCCCAGGAGGTGGAGGGATTGTTTAAGGCCATCCGCTTCCTGGTGAGGCAGGGCAAGACGATTATTTTCATTACCCACAAGCTGAAAGAGGTCATGGAGATGGCGGACACCATTACGGTGATGAAAAAAGGAACCGTAGTCTGCACCATCCCAAAATCCGAGGCTACCATCCCGCTTCTGACCAACCGTATGGTGGGCCGGGACGTGATGCTGGACATTGAAAAGCATCCACGGCCTGGGGACGATGTGGTTCTGAGTGTCAGCAACCTGAGCGTCAACGGAAACCTGCACATTCCAAAGGTAAAAAACATGTCATTTGACATCCGCGCCGGGGAGATTGTGGGCATTGTGGGCGTTTCCGGCAACGGGCAGTCCGAGCTGGTGGAAGCCCTGAGCGGAATCCGGCGGGCGGAGAGCGGCACAATCAAGGTGCGCGGACAGGAGCTGCCTGGGAAGAATCCGCGGGCCAACCGGCTGCGGGGGATCGGTTATGTGCCCCAGGACCGGAATCAGGTGGGATGTTCCAGAGAGTCCACCCTGGTGGAGAACTCCATTATGGGGAAATACTTAAAGGCCTTTTGCAAGCGCAGATTTCTCATGGATTACGGGCAGGCCGAGGCTTACGCGGGAGAGATTATTTCCACCTACGACGTGCGGACCAGAAGCCCCTACGACAAGGCCGGTTCTCTGTCGGGCGGGAATCTGCAGAAGCTGATCGTGGGCCGGGAGTTCACCCAGGACTATGAGGTGCTGATTATCGAGGACCCCACCAGGGGAATCGACGTGGGGGCCATTGAATTTATCTGGAATGAGATCGTCAAGCAGGTGGAGCAGAAGCGGGTGTCGGTGCTGCTCATCACCTACGATCTGAACGAAGCCATGACCTTAAGCGACCGGATTCTGGTGATGTTTGAGGGCAGCGTGCAGAAGGAACTGACAGGGCCGGATTACGATGAGAAGGAAATCGGGTTTTACATGCTGGGAGGAAATGCTGATGAAACGACAGCCTGAGGAGAAAAACAGCCAGTGGATGAACTATGTGGTATCGCTGGCGCTGGTTATGGCCATTGCCGCCATTTTGATTACCATTCAGGGGAGCAGCCCGGCGGAGGCCTTCGCGGCGCTGGTTAAGGGGGCGGTGGGCAGCACTTCCGCCATCTCCAGCAGCATCCGCTGGAGCACCCCGGTGCTGATCGCCACCATCGCAGCCATCGTGGCCCAGAAAACGGGAATCACCAACCTGGGGTTGGAGGGACAGATCTATTTCGGGGCCTTTGCCAGCGCCATCGCAGGCGCCTTTCTCTCGGGGCCGCGGCTGATCCACATACCAATCGCCATCCTTGCGGGCGGACTTGCCGGTCTGGCCTACGCCCTGCTGCCCGCTTTTTTGAAGGCCGTATTCCAGATCAATGAGATGATCGTGACGCTGATGCTCAACTATGCGGCGGTGCTCTTCACCGAGTATTTTACCATGATGCTCATGGGGCTCAATTCGGATACCAACCCGGATCAGATCGCAACGCCCGAGATTCTTGAGTCGGCGCGACTGACCCAGCTGCTTCCGCCCTATCAGGCTACCACGGGCATTTTCATTGCCCTGGGAATCGCCCTGGCGGTGTTCGCATTTTTTAAATTCACCCGCAGGGGATATGAGTGGCGGATGCTGGGGCGCAACAGCCGTTTTGCCCGGTACGGGGGCGTCCGGGTGGTGCAGAACATGACCTTCGCCTTTCTGCTCAGCGGTTTCATCTCCGGCGTCTGCGGCGCGGTGGAGATCATGGGCCCGCATTTGCGGTTTCGCAATAATTTTTCCACCGGCATGGGCTGGGACGGAATTATGGTTGCCCTGATTGCCAAGAACAACCCCATAAACGCCATCGGCGTGAGCCTGCTGTGGGGAATGATCAAGGCCGGATCCCTGAACATGGAGCGGATGACCAGCGTGAACCGCATTCTGGTGACTCTGATCCAGGCGTTGTTTGTAATCTTTATCACCGTGGATATCCGTTCGCTGCTGAAAAAAATCAGCTTTGGGAAAGGCCGGATCATTGAGACAGGAGGTGCGAAATGAATCTGTTTGAACTTTTGCTGGGACCGTCCCTGATCTCCGCCACCCTGCGCCTGACGGTGCCCATTCTCTTTGTGGCCGTGGGCGGCTGCTTCGGCAGCAAAGCCAACGTGTTTAACATTGGTCTGGAGAGCTACCTGGGGATCAGCGCGTTCTTCGCCATGTGCGGCAGCTACTGGAGCCAGAGCCCCTGGGTGGGCCTTCTTTTGGGGATGCTTGCCGGATTAGTGATGTCCTGCATTTTCGCCGTGTTTGTGCTGTATTTTGAGTCGGACACCATGGTAGTCGGCATCGCCCTAAACCTGGCGTCCTGGGGAATCACCACGTTTCTGCTGAGCGCGATTTTTAAGGTGCGCGGCGTGTTTATCGACCCGCGGATCAAGAGCTTTCAGACGGTGGACATTCCGTTCATCAAGGAGATTCCGTACATCGGAGCCGTGGTCAGCGGCCACAACGTGCTGGTGTACCTGGCGATTTTCGCGGTGATCGCGGCTCACATCGTCATGTTTAAGACGCCCTTCGGCCTGCGGCTGCGGGGGATTGGGATCAAGGAGGCGGGAGCGGCCTCCGTTGGCGTCAACACCATGCGCTACAAATGGCAGGCCATTCTGCTGGGCGGACTTTTGGGCGGCATGAGCGGCGCGTTTCTGACCATCGGCGGGGCTTCCATGTTCACGGAGAAGATTTCCGGCGGATACGGATACCTGGCGCTGGCGGCGATTATGGTGGGGGACGCCAAGCCGGTGAAGACTATGCTGGCCTGCCTGGTGTTCGGATATGTGTCCGCCCAGTCCGTGGCGCTGCAGAGCATGAAAATCCCCTCCCAGGTGGTGCTGTCCATGCCGTACCTGATCACGGTGCTGATTCTGACGGTGAACGCGGTGCTGCTCAAGTATAAGACGGCGGGGAGAAGAAAGAGCGCGTAAGAATTGTGAGAATATCTGAAAAAAGCAGGGAAGCCACGGGCGAATGAGGGCTTTCCTGCTTTTTTCGTCTTGGGAAATGTTCCGGGCTTAAACTGTTTGGCGCTTAGTCCGGTGTGAAAAGTGTGTCAACGGTGGTATCTAATTCCCTGGCCAGATGGAAGGCCAGGGCCAGGGTCGGGTCGTATTTGTCATTTTCAATCGCATTTACAGTCTGGCGGGAAACGCCGCACTTTTTTGCCAGCTCCTCCTGCGATAACCCTTGTTGTTTTCGCTTATCCCGAATCGAATTTTTCATGTCAATCGCCGTATTTCTTTTTATAAAACAGAAGGCAGATAAAATAGATAGTGGCGGCTGCGGTGAGTGTGGTGAAGGGATTTACCTGCATTTCATGGGATTTTATGATGCGCTCCGCTATGCTGAATACCAGGCTTCCCGTTATTCCGGCTAGCGTCCATGTGCTGGCTTTCCAGACAATCATCTGCCTTCTCTCGTCTCCTGGTTTTAAGAGGGAAATGATCATGGCGATATCCAGAACAATCATTGCAAGTAGATAGAGTCCAAATAGAATCAGTCCAAACGTACCCATAAAAGCTCCTTTCTGTTCGGTAAGAGATGTCAAAAAGTCTTGACATTTTTAATATATAGAACAGCAGAGGAAATGTCAAGAGTTTTTGATATTTTTATTGAAAAATCCATCGAAGAAACAGCAGCTGCCCAACAGGGGGCGTCAGCGGCCCGCGGTAACCGAAAAATATCCCCCGCGGTGAGGCGGGGGAAAACTTGTAAGGCGGGGGAAGAACCTGTGAGGCAGTTTTTGCGGTTGATTTTATTTTGCCAGCTCCTCCGTATATCCCTTCGTCGCCTGGATCAGCAGATCGTATTTTTTTAGCAGCTGGTCGTAAACCGCCCGGTTCTCCGGGTTCGGATCGTAAACCCGGTCGATTTTGGCGAATTTTAACGCTGTGTCGGCGATGGAATCGAACGCACCGTAGCCGTAACCGGCGACGATGGCCGCGCCCAGACAGGCGGCGTCCTGTGTATTTTTCATGGTGACGACCTGGCGGTTCAGCACGTCCGCCTTGATCTGGCACCAGACGGGGCTTAGGGAGCCTCCGCCCAGGGAGCGCACCTGGGTCACCTGAATGCCGGTCAGGCGTTCCGTGTATTCGATGATCTTTGTGATATTGCAGGCCAGTCCTTCCATGAACGCGCGGATGATGTGGCCCTTCGTGTGGCCAAGGTTCAGGCCGTAGAGAATGCCTCTGCCATAAATATCCGGGTTGGGTGTGCTTCCGCCCCCGAAGAACGGCAGCAGAAACAGCCCTTCCGCGCCGGGAGGGGTGGCGGCGGCTAATCCGGTCATGAAATCGTAGCTGTCACCCTCCCCGGCCAGCTCCCTCATCATCTCCTCCCGGCAGAGGTTGTCGCGCAGCCAACGGAACAAAATGCCGCCTTTGGCCCCGCCCTGTATCATATAGACGTCCTCCATATCGCTGTAATTGCAGGGGATGCAGCCGTTTTCATCAAACACGGGCCTGTAGGTAGCCGTGCAGACCATAAGGGCTCCGCCTGTGGACTCGGAAAATATCCCCGGCTTCACATTTCCCACGCCGATGGCTCCGCTGGACTGGTCCTGGCCGCCCACCACCAGCAGAAGATCCCGGGGCAGTCCAAGCTCGTCGGCGATCTGGGGCAGGATGGTGCCGATGGGGGTTCCGGTCTCGTACAGCGTTGGCAGCTGGTATTCATCTAATCCAAGGTAGTCTAACATCTCAGGCCACCACTGTTTGCGGGTGATGTCCCACAAATAGGAGGTACACCAGCTGGAGCCGTGGCTCACCATCCTGCCGCTCATTTTCCATAAAATGTAATCGTCGCACATGAACATCATGCGGATGCGCCGGAACAGTTCCGGCTTGTGTTTTTTGAACCAGAGAATCTTGGCGGCCGGATACACCGGGTCAATGGGGGTCTGGCCGGTGGCATGTATGATCTCCGCGGCCGGGAAACGTTCATTGATCTCGTTGGCTTCCTCCTCAGCCCGGCTGTCCAGCCAGACGTAGAAATTGTCCAGCGGTTCCAGGTTTTCGTCCATGAAGGCGATGGTCTCAGCGGAGGAATCCATGGAAAAGGCTTTGATGAGCCGAGGGTCCACCCCTGAATTCTGCACCACATATTTGACGCAGGCGCAGAAGGTGTCCCAGTAGACGTGAGGCGCCTGCTCCACTCTCTGGGCGGAGGGCTTTAAAAGCTCATATTCCTGTGTGCGGTGTAAGAGTTTCTGGCCGCAGCCGTCAAAGAGGGCTGCCTTGATCGCGGTTGTTCCAATGTCCACGCCTAAGAAATACTGCTGCTCCATAGTGGGTTCCTCCGAAATATTGTTGTGGTTTGGGGTGGATCGCGTTTTGATTGCGCGATTGGTATTTTAATATTGATACATATCTATATTATGCGAATGACAAGGCGGTGTCAAGAGAGGAACTTGGATAATTGCATAAAATGGTGAATAATTGATAAAGCTAATTGTGCTAAATGACGGATTTTGGGACTCTATATTGCAGAGAAAGCGGAGGAAAAGCTAGAAAAACCCAAAAATAGGGTGGGGTACGGGTGGGGGAATAGCTGGATATGAGCGAAAAAAGCAGTTTACGATGAATGATATGGTATTTAATAATTTATTGCGGGCTGAATTGCTGCATTTTTGGGCGCAGAGTGCCATGAAATCATGAAAAAACGGCCGTTCCGGCTAAGTGAATCACTCAGCCGGGGCGGCCGTTTTTTAAATCAAAGGATGATATTCGGTGGTTCAGCCCCGCGCGGACTGCTGGAACCGGATGGAGTAATTGCACATATCCCCACGGGCGTAGCTCTTGGAGTATTCCACCGCGGTTCCATCCTGGAGACGGCTGGTGCACTCGAAGCACATCACTGCGATGCCGGGCTCGATGCCCAGCTTGTTGCAGTCTGTGTGGTGGAGATAGGCCAGGTCCAGCTTCTGCTCCACGGTCCTCACGTTGAGCCCGTACATGCTGTAGACCTCGTAGGGCTGGAACACGTTTAGGTCGATCTCGTCAAACTGGGGCAGGAGGCGGCAGGGGATGTACAGCTTGTTGAGCATAAACGGAACGCCGTCGGTGCAGCACAGGCGTTTGATGTAGTAGATGTCATCCTCCGGTTTGATACCTAGAATATGGGAAAACGAGGTGTCGGCCGGCCGGGTGGTTTTGTAGAGAACCTTTGAGGAAAAACGGATATTTTTTCCGTTGACGTTCTGGCGGAATCCGCCGAAAACCTCCGGGCTGTAGTTGAGCTTGGGCTCTGTGACATAGGCTCCTTTTCCCTGGATGCGCCGCAACAGCCCCTCGTACACAAGGGCGTCGATGGCGGTGCGGATGGTCAGGCGGCTGACCCCGTACATTTCCGCTAAATCCAGCTCTGAGGGGATCGTGGTGCCCGGCGGGTATTCCCCCGACTCGATCTTCGAACGGATCACTTCCCGGATTTGAATAAACAGCGGGTCGCGGTAGGTAATTTCACTCAAAATGCTGCCTCCTTACTGCTGCCTCAACAGGCTGGTATAACTGAGAAATTCCGGTCTGGTGGTGAGCTTGAAATAGTCGATGGGTTTGCCGCTTGGTTCCGTGCACACGCCGCTGCAGTAAAAGGCCGCGGTGTTGGGGGCTACCTGCAAAAGCTGGCTTTCCTCATCGGTGATGTAGGTCAGGCCCACCGTCTCCTCGCCCCGGTCGGGTACGATGTTGTAGCATTCCTGGAACACCCGGTACAGAGATTCCCTGCTGTAATCGTGGGTGTCAAAACCCTCCAGGTGGGCGGCGTTTAAGTAGTTTGTCTCCAGGGAAAAGGGCACGCCGTCCAGGTAACGCATGCGCACCAGCTTGTAGATCCGGTGTCCGATGGGGATCTGCAGCCGCATCATGATCTGTTTGTTACTCTCAATGATGCCGAGGTAGAGAACGCGGGTTTCCAGGGAACGGCCGCTCTGCCGGGCGGTGTCCACGATGGATTGCATGTCCTGAAGATTGCGGCACAGCTTTTTTTTCAGGAGAAAGGTGCCGGAGCCCACCCTCTGCTCCAGGATGCCGTTGGCGATCATCAGCTTGATGACCTGCCGGATGATGGTGCGGCTGATACCCCAGCGCTCGCTTAAGTCGCGCTCGGAGGGAAGGCGGTCTCCGGCGGTCAGATGGTTTTCCAGGATGTAATTTTCCAGGCGCTCCTCCACGGTCTCGCAGAGGTTGAAGTGTGTATCCGATTTTGCCATAGCGGCCTCCCATTCGGCGGTATGTGTGACAGCTGGTGCGGGCGGCGGTTTTTCTTGCATTTGGTACAAGGTTTCCGGCCGTCTGAACGGTTTCAACAAATTGGTATCATTTTGTAATGGTAGCATAGGCCAGGGCTTTTTGTCAAGCAGACTTGTCAGCCGCCCGCGGACGGCGCAGGAGTCCCGTTCCGCTAAAACAAGACATAGCCGGGCGTCGACCCGGCTATGTGGAAACGTGTTATGGCTGGCGGTAATTGTCCCGCGGGGCGCTCTCGGCCTCGATCTCCTCCGGTGTCAGCAGATGGATGGGGCCTAAGGAGCGGGCGGCCAGGTAGGTTTTCGCGGACTCTTCCAGATAGATGGCGCTGTGAAGGGCTTCCTCCAGATCCCCGCCGAAGGCGATGACCCCGTGGTTGCGCAGGATGACGGCCAGGGCGTCTTTGCAGTATTCCACGGTCAACTTTCCCATACCCTCGTCAGAGGAGATGGTGAAGGGGGCTACGGGAACCGCGGTGCGGCAGGCGTCCAGAATGGTCACCAGGCAGCCGGGCAGTTCGTCCTCCACCAGGCCCACCGCGGTGGCGTAGGGCTGATGGGTGTGGATCACGGCGTTTACCTCAGGTTTGCGGTTGAAAATGTACAGCAGCGCCAGCATGTCGGAGGAGGGGCGGCGCGTGCCCTCCACGGTGTTTCCGTCCCGGTCCACCAGCACGATGTCCTCGGGCTTCATGGTCTCATAGGCCATGGCGGAAGGGGTGACGAGAAAATTTCCGCAGGGCATCCGCAGGGCCACGTTCCCGCCTGCCAGCGCGATCAGCTGGTATTGGAGCATAGTCAGGGCGGCCTGAATCATGGATTTGCGTTCGGCTTCATATTTCATGTTAAAAATCTCCTTTCACTGGAAATGCCTTGGCCGACATTTCCTTCTTTTTCAAAAAGCGCAGGTGATCCCGGATGGCGGTTGCTCCTGCGGGATCGTCCTGATACCACAGCTCCACCAGGATGGGGTGCTGGAATTCCAGTTCCCGCAGCGCTGCAAACAGTCCGTCGAAATCCAGGGTTCCCGTTCCGATAGGCAGGTTGTAGCAGGTGGAGGGCGTGGCGTCCCGGATGTGAAGGCCCACCATGCGTCCAGCGCCCAGGCGGATTTCCTGAACCGGGTCCAGTCCGGCGGTGACCAGGTTGGCCGCGTCGGGGTAAACATGCAGGTTGGGGGAGTCGATGGCCCGCACCAGCTCCATGGCCTTGTGCACGCTTGTCACGTACAGTTCCACCGGCTCTACGCCCAGCAGGACCCCGTAACGCTCCGCCATCCGTGCGCTGAGGGCCAGGCCCTCATCATAGCGCTTCGCGGTTTCTGCGCTGCTTTTCTCATAATAGACGTCGTAACCGGCTACCTGGAGCACCCGGATTCCGGTGTCCACGCAGAACTGAATGGCCCGTTCCATGAGCCTGAGGGAATAGGCACGTTTTTCATCGTCCATGGTTCCCATGGGGAAACGGCGCTGGCCGCTGAAGCAGGTGCTGTAGACCTGTACGCCGCAGTCCCGGGCGGTCTGTCGGAAGCTGCTTCTCTCAGCCCAGTCCCAGTCCAGCCGGCCCAGGCGCTCGTCGGTTTCGTCCAGACTCAGTTCAAAGTTGTCAAAGCCCGCCCTGGCCGCGTCCTCCAGAAGCTGGGGGAGCGGCTTTTTGAACAGGGCTTTCTCATAAATGCCGTAGCGGTATGGTTCAGACATGGGATTCCTCCTTTGCGGCGGCTGCCAGTGCGGCCAGCTCCCGGATTCTGGCGGCCGGATCGGCGGCGCTGAACACGGCCCGCCCCATGACGGCCCGGTCCGCTCCCGCCGCGGCGAGAAGCGGAAGATTCTTGGGGGTGACGCCTCCATCCACCCAGATTTCACATCCGGCGGGGGCCAGGCGGCGCAGCTCCTTCACCCGCTCTAAGCTGTGGGGCTTGAATTTGATGCCCGCGCAGTCGGATTCGTTGGTCAGAAGCAGCACGTATTCCGCCAGGTCCGTGTAGGGCACGGCTTCCGCCACCGGCGTCTTGTAGTTTAAGGCCAGGCCGGGCCGCATACCGGCCTGGCGGATTTTGTTCAATGCTCTGGACGGGTAGCGGGAGGACTCCAGGTGCACGGCGATGGAGCACACGCCGTAATCGCGCAGCTCTTCTATGTAAGGTTCCGGGTCAGTCACCATTAGGTGGGCGTCCAGCTCCGCATCGGTGTAGTCCCGCAGCAGCTTTATCGTGTCGGGGCCGAAGGTGATGCCGGGGCTGAAATTGCCGTCCTCGATGTCCAGATGCAGGTAACCCGCAGAACGGACCCTGGCGGCCTGTTCACCCAGCGCGGCCAGATTGCTGCTGGCCAGAGAGGGCAGGATCAAAAACATGGCGGACCTCCTTAACTATGGAAGAAATCCAGAGCAGCCTGGGCTTTCTCGTAGGCGGCGAACTTTTTCTGGTAAATCCCGCTGCGCTCGGGGTTGGGATAGTAGGTCTTTTTCACCTTCACCATGCCGTCGGTGGCGGAGGCGTAGTCCGTGAACATACCGCAGCCGATTCCGGCGGCGATGCACACGCCCTGGGCGCTGAGTTCGGAGGCCTGGAGCACGTCGATGGGCATCTGAAGCACATCGGCCATCATCTGGGTCCAGACGGGCGAGTTGGTCAGACCGCCGGACAGGCGGGCGCGCTCAAAGGTTCTGTCATCAGTCATCAGACGTTTGACATGGAACATGGAGGAGAACACCACGCCCTCGTAGATGGCGCGGATCACATGGGCTCTGGTGGAGTAGCTGGTCAGGTTGAAGAAGCAGGCCTTGGCGTCCGGGTGGGTGGCGGAGGAGAAGAGATAGGGCACGAACACGATGTCGCTCTCCTCGGGACTGATGGAGTCCACCAGGCGGTTGCACTCGTCGTAGAGATCCGATTTTTTCATCTCCGGGCGGTCCGGCTCCAAAAACTGCTCCAGGAACCACTCGAAATTGCTGGCCGAGGTGGGCGTGGACTCCTCCACCAGGTAGTATCCGGGGAGAAACGCCTTGGAGATGGCGTTGGTGCTTTCGTTATAACCATAGTACAGTCCGTCCACCAGGTACTCGTTGATGGACCAGGTTCCGGCGATCAGGCAGAGGGTGCTGGAATCCAGGATTCCGCTGGCCAGCATTCCGGCGTTCACGTCGAACATGGAACCGGTGACCGGGGTGCCCTGGGCCAGGCCGGTGAGGGCCGCGGCCTCTGCGGTCACTTCGCCGCCCCTGTCGCAGCAGCCCAGGCAGCGGGGGGCCAGATGAAAATAATCTTCCAGGCCCAGGAGGGCGAACAGCTCCCGGTCATATTCCAGCGTGTGGATGTTAATCAGCCCGGCGGAGGATGCCTCGGTGACCTCGCTGTAGGCCCCGCCGGTGAGCTTCATGCGGATGAAATCCTTGATGCTTAAGAACCAGCGCGCCTTGTCCAGGGTTTCCTTGTCGTTGCGGTGAACCCATGCCAGCAGGGTGGAGGTCTGGGCGGACCAGAGCCCCTGGTGGTTCAGGGCGAAGATCTTCTCCTCCAGACCGGTTCTTCGGGCTTCATTTACAATCTCCTGGCCGCGGTTATCTGAGGAGACGATGCCGTTGCACACCGGGTTGCCCGCCTCGTCCACCAGGCAGAGACCGTTGCCGTACCCGGTGACGCCGATGCCGCGGATATCCCTGGGGTCGATGCCGCTCTTTTCAATGACCTCCCGGATCACCTGGCAGTTGGCCGTCCAAACCTCGTCCAGATTGCGCTCCGTGTAGCCGGGAGCTGGAGCGAGGGTAGCCAGGCGTTTCCCGACAGTGGCCACTTCCGCGCCCTGGCTGTCAAAGATGCTGGCTTTTGTCATGGTTCCTCCGTTGTCGATTCCCAATAAATATTGACTCATTGCGTTTCCTCCAATCATAAGAATTAGTGTGAGATTAAAAATACAACTAATATAATTTAAAATACCAATTATAAAACTGGTATAGCATAGCGAGACGAAAATGTCAAACAAAAATGTGAAAAATAATAAAATAAATGATATTGACAATGACAAATCTTTGGTTATATAATCAGATTTGAGAGGAATGCGAAAAATGGCTTCAAATTGGTATTATTTTTAAAAATAAATGTTATATAACAAAAGGAGAGAAGCTTATGAAGAAGATGACGATGGACCGAGTATCCGTGCTTACCGTGCAATATCAGCAGTATTCCTGGGAATATATGCTGGATTCCTTCGAGAAGATCGGGGTGAAGAATATTGAGATGTGGCCCGGCGAACCCCATTACTGCCGCCTGGATTATACCTCCTCCGGCGAGGCTGCCCGCCGCATCCGTGAGATGAAGAAGCAGCTGGACGACAGAGGAATCAAGGTGATTATGTACACGCCCGAGACTCTGGCTTACCCCTTCAACCCCGCGGGCAAGGGCGACGCCTACCGCAACCGCACCATCGACTGGTTCAAGTGGGCCATGGAGGACGCCCAGGAGTTCGGCTGCCACAATCTGTTCTGCAACTCCGGCTGGGGACTTCACGACGAGCCCAGGGAAGAAGCCTGGAAACGCGCGGTGGACAGCTTCCAGAAGATCGCGGCCCACGCCAAGACCCAGGGAATCACCATGAGCCTGGAGCAGCTTCAGCCCTACGAGTCCAATCTGGTGCAGAGCGCCAAGGATATGCAGAAGATGATTGCGGACGTTGGAATGGATAATTTCGGCTGCTGCGTGGATATAGGCGCAATGGCGGTGGCCGGCGACACCCTGGAGGATTTCTACAGCGTGTTGGCGGACGACGTGGTGAACCATATTCACTTCTGCGATGCGAACCATGAGATTCTGGGGGCCAGAGGACTTCCGCTGGAATCCTATATTCATACCCTTGAAGAGCATAACTACAACGGTTATCTCTGCCTGGAGATTTACGACAGCATTTACCTGGACTGCGCGCACCGGGCCTTTGAGGAGTCCTACGACTGGCTGAGAAAACGTCTGCCGGAGGCTTAAATATGTACCGGGAACTGGTAAAAGGGATGTGCGCGGAGCTGGAGGAAGCTCTGTTGGGGATCGACGAGGCCCGGCTGGACGGATTGGTGGAGGCGCTGCTGGGAGCGAAACGCATCTTTGTGGCCGGAGCGGGCCGCACGGGCCTGCTGATGAAGTCCATGGCGATGACCCTGGCCCAGTGCGGCCTTCCGGTGGAAGCGGTGGGGGAGGTTACCACCCATGCCATCAGAGAGGGGGATTTGCTGGTGATCGGAAGCGCCTCGGGGAGCACCAAGACCATGCGCCTGTTCGCTGAGACAGCCCGCGCCTGCGGGGCCGGTCTGGCGCTGATCACCACCCATGAGCGCTCGGCGGTGGCGGATATCAGCGGCCACGTGCTGGTTATGCATTCACGCTCCGACACGGACAGCACCCGCCCGTCAGTGAATCTGATGGGAAACGGCTATCTGCACCAGCTGAACCTGCTGGTGGACCTCGTGATCGCCGGGATTATGGAGAAGACAGGGGTCACGGAGGAGCAGATGTTGAATTTGCATGCGAATCTGGAGTGAGATACATAATATAAGGATAGAATTGGAACGGCGGAAGGCTCCTTGGGAGGGGGACTTCCGCCGCTTTTTACTGTCGTGCAGGGGCATTTTCGATTTTGCCCCACACATTTTCACGTAAAAGCGCCAACGCTTTAAAGAAATAAAGTAAAAATGGTTGACATCCCCATAAAACTGCCGTAGAATGATTTTTAATTGAATAAACATATCATTTGTCATCAGCCCAGGGCTGGTGACAACGTATAATTGCACAAAAACAGCAGACAAACCCGCGAAAGAATGCTATACTTTTAATGTCTTGCTAAGAGAAACGCCGGCCAGGCGTTTCGGAATTTAGGAGGTCAGTCATGATTTGGGCGAAAGAAGAGACAATGTCCCGGAAAGAAATTGAGGCGATTCAGCTGGAACGCCTGAAGGATACGGTGAAAAGGGTTTACGAGCACGTGCCCGCGTACCGCGCCAAGATGGACGCGGCGGGGGTGAAGCCGGAGGACGTGAAGAGCCTTGGGGACGTGAAGAACCTGCCCTTTACCACCAAGCAGGATATGCGGGACAATTATCCCTACGGCCTGTTTGCGGTGCCGAGAAAAGAGCTGCGGCGGATTCACGCTTCCAGCGGAACCACGGGCAAACCCACGGTGGTGGGCTACACCAACACGGACCTGGAGGTCTGGAAGGAGTGCGTGGCCAGGCTGGCGGTGGCCGGAGGGGCCACGGAGGACGACGTGGCGCAGATTTGCTTCGGCTACGGCATGTTCACCGGCGCCCTGGGCCTGCACAACGGCCTGGAGAAGGTGGGAGCGGCCATCGTGCCCTCGTCCACGGGTAATACCCAGAAGCAGCTGATGTACATGAAGGATTTCGAGTCCACCCTGCTGGTGGCCACGCCCTCCTACGCCATGCGCATCGCGGAGGTGGCGAAGGAGATGGGGATGGACCCCAAAAAGGATCTGAAGATACATACCCTGCTGCTTGGCAGCGAGCTGATGACCGAGGCCATGCGGACCGAGCTTTACAAGGTCTGGGGCTACGATGTGAACCTGACCCAGAACTACGGAATGAGCGAGCTCATGGGCCCCGGCGTTTCCGGGGAATGCCTGGAACTCAACGGTATGCATATCAACGAGGATCATTTCCTGGCGGAGGTCATCGATCCTAAGACCGGGGAGGTCCTTGCGCCCGGGGAGAAGGGCGAGCTGGTGATCACCTGCCTGACCAAGGAGGCGCTGCCCCTGATCCGTTACAGGACCCGGGATATCACCCGGCTGATGTATGAGCCCTGCCCCTGCGGCCGCACCACGGTGCGCATGGAGAATCTGTCCGGCCGCACCGACGACATGCTGAAGATCCGCGGCGTCAACGTATTCCCCAGCCAGATCGAGGAAGTGCTGATCAACACCGAGGGCATTGGACCCAACTACGAGATCGTGCTGGACCGCAAGAACCACAGCGACATTCTCACCATCAAGGTGGAGGTGGAGGCGGAGGCCATGATGGACTCCTACGCGGCCCTGGAACGCCTGGACTACAGCCTGCGGGAGAAAATGCGCATGATGCTGGGCCTGGACGCCAAGATTCAGCTGGTATCCCCCAACACCCTGCAGCGCTTCGAGGGAAAGGCCAAGCGCGTCACCGATCTGAGGAACGATCCCCAGAAACTGTGATAAGAACACAACGCGATAAAACCGGTTTCCGGCGGTTACGGCTGCCGGACGCTGTGCGTTATATAAGGAAAGGAAGGTATTAACGTGTCTGAGAAAAAAATATTACTGGGCAATGAAGCCATTGCGAGGGGCGCCTACGAGGCGGGTGTGAAAGTGAGCTCCGCCTATCCCGGCACCCCCAGCACGGAGATGAGCGAGAGCCTGGTCCAATACGACGAGATTTACGCCGAGTGGGCTCCCAATGAGAAGGTCGCCACGGAGGTTGCCATCGGCGCGTCCATCGCGGGCGTGCGCTCCATGTGCTGCATGAAGCACGTGGGCGTCAACGTAGCCGCCGACCCGCTGTACACCGCGGCCTACGCGGGCGTGCGGGGCGGCATGGTGGTGATCGCGGCGGACGATCCGGGCATGTACAGCTCCCAGAACGAGCAGGACACCCGCATGGTGGCCCGGGCGGCCATGCTGCCGGTACTGGAGCCGTCGGACAGCGCAGAGGCCAAGGAGTTCACCAAGTATGCATTCGATCTGAGTGAGAAATACGACACCCCGGTGATCGTGCGCAGCACCACCCGCCTGTCCCATTCCCAGGGCCTGGTGGAGCTGGAGGAGCGGGCGGAGCCCTTTGACATCCCCTATGAGCGGGACATGGCCAAGTACGTGATGATGCCCGGAAATGCCATCAAGCGCCACCTGGTGGTGGAAGCGCGTTTGAAACAGATGGCGGAGGACGCCTGCGGCTTCCCGGTGAACAAGGTGGAGTACAACGACCTTTCCGTGGGCTTTATCACCAGCGGAATCGCCTATCAGTACGTGAAGGAAGCCATGCCTGAGGCGTCCGTGCTGAAGCTGGGAATCGTGAATCCCCTGCCCCGCAAGCTGATCGAGGAGTTTGCGGCCAAGGTGGAGAAGCTTTACATATTTGAGGAGCTGGAGCCTGTGATCGAGGAGCAGGTGAAGTCCTGGGGAATCGCAAAGGCGGTGGGTAAGGAACTGTTTACCGTCCAGGGCGAGTACAGCGCCAACATGATCCGGGAGAAGATTCTGGGTCAGACCCTGGATGTGGCGGCATCCGCCCAGGTACCGGCCCGTCCCCCGATCCTCTGTCCCGGATGTCCCCACAGAAGCGTATTTTCCGTGCTGAACAAGCTGAAAATCCACGCTACGGGCGATATTGGCTGCTACACCCTGGGCGCGGTGGCCCCTCTGGGCGTCATCGACACCACCATCTGCATGGGAGCCAGCATCAGCACCCTTCACGGCATGGAAAAGGCCAAGGGCCGGGATTTTATCCGCAACTGGGTGGCCGTGATCGGCGATTCCACCTTTATGCACACGGGAATCAATTCCCTGATGAACATGGTTTACAACCAAGCGAACGGCACGGTGGTGATCCTGGACAATTCCACCACGGGTATGACGGGCCACCAGGACCATGCGGCTACGGGCAAGACCCTGAAGGGCCAGGTGGTTCCGGCCATCAACATTTTCGGCCTCTGTAAATCGTTGGGAATTGAAAATGTGTACGAGGTGAACGCTTTCGACCTGCCCGGCCTGGAGGAGGCCTTCAAGCGGGAGACGGCAAAGGACGGCGTTTCCGTGATCATTGCCAAGTCCCCCTGCGCCCTGCTTAAGGGAGTGAAGTTCCCCGACAAGTGCAGGCCGCTTTCGGAGAAGTGTAAGAAGTGCGGCGCATGCCTGCGTCCCGGCTGCCCGGCCCTGACGAAGAATGAGGACGGCACCATTTCCATAGACGAGACCATGTGCAACGGGTGCGGGCTGTGCAAGCAGCTCTGCAAGTTCGACGCAATCGAGACGGTAAAGGCGGGTGAGTGAGATGAGCGAGAAAATGGCGACGAAAAATATTATGATTGTGGGCGTTGGCGGGCAGGGAACCCTGCTGACCAGCCGCATTTTGGGTAAGCTGGCCATCCGCGCCGGCTATGACGTGAAGCTCTCCGAGGTCCACGGCATGGCCCAGCGGGGCGGAAGCGTGGTGACCTTTGTGCGCTACGGCGAGTCCGTGGCAGAGCCCATCGTGGAGGAGGGGCAGGCGGACGTGCTGATCGCCTTTGAGCGGCTGGAAGCCCTGCGCTACCTGCATTTCCTGAAAAAAGACGGGGTGGTGATCGTCAACGACTGGCGCATCGATCCAATCACTGTTGTGACCGGAGTGGCGTCTTATCCGGACGGGATTCTGGATACCTTAAAGGAGCAGCGGGACACCATTGTGGTGGAGGCGACTAAGGAGGCCAAGAAAATGGGCGCGCCGAGGGCATTTAACGTGATCGTGCTGGGCGCGGCGGCCAGACACATGGGCTTTGAGAAGGAGGACTGGATCTCCGTGATCGAGACCACGGTGCCGCCAAAGACCATCGAGGTGAACAAGAAGGCCTTTGAGGCGGGTTACGCGCTGGAGGCGTAAGCGAGGGAAGAAGGAAATAGGCCGGAAACGGATATGATCCAAATACGGCTATGATAGGAGAGGATACGGACATGATATGGAATGAGACGAAAGAGTGCATGAGCAGGGATGAGATGATCAACCTGCAAAGCGCGCGGCTGGTGAAGCTGGTGGACCGGGTGTACCACAACGTGGAATTTTACCGCAAGAAAATGCAGGCTGTGGGCCTGGAGCCGGGGGATATCCGGGGCATCGAGGACCTGGATAAGCTGCCCTTCACCACCAAGGACGATCTGAGGGAGACCTATCCCTTCGGCCTGTTCGCAGTGCCCAATTCGCAGATCGTCCGCATCCACGCTTCCAGCGGCACCACCGGCAAGCCCACGGTGGTGGGTTACACCCGCCGGGACATCGACGTGTGGAGCGAGTGCGTTGCCCGCTGTATCAGTATGGCCGGGCTTGGCAAAAACGACATTATCCAGGTGGCCTACGGCTACGGCCTGTTCACCGGGGGCCTGGGGGCCCACTACGGGGCGGAGAAAATGGGGGCTACGGTGGTTCCCATGTCCACCGGAAATACCAAGAAGCTGATCAACATGATGATTGATTTCGGGGTGACGGGCATTATGTGCACGCCCTCCTACCTGCTGCACATCGCGGAGACCATCGAGGAGATGGGCGTCCGGGATCAGATCAAGTTAAAAGCTTCCTTAAACGGCGCGGAGCCGTGGACGGAGAAGATGCGGCACAAGATCGAGGAGAAGCTGGGCATAGAGGCCCACGATATCTACGGCCTCAGCGAGATCATGGGCCCCGGGGTGGCCACGGACTGCAACCTGCACTGCGGACTGCATGTGCACGAGGATCATTTCCTGCCTGAGATCGTGGACCCGGAGACCTTGAAGCCCGTGGGCGACGGCGTGACCGGCGAGCTGGTGTTCTCCACCCTGACCAAGGAGGGGATTCCGCTGATCCGCTACCGCACCAAGGATTTGACCAGCCTGGACCACAGCACCTGCGAATGCGGGCGGACCACGGCGCGCATCGCCAGATTCAAGGGCAGAACCGACGACATGCTGATCATCCGCGGCGTCAACGTGTTCCCGTCCCAGATCGAATCCGCGCTGCTGGAGATGGGCGGAACCACGCCGCACTACCTGATGATCGTGGACCGGGTCAACAATCTGGACACCCTGGAGGTGCACGTGGAGGTGGAGGAGCGCTTCTTCTCCGACGAGATTCGGGCGCTGGAAAATCTGACCAAACAGATCGAGTACACCTTACAGCAGGCCATCGGCCTGGCCGCCAAGGTAAAGCTGGTGGAGCCCAAGGGCCTGGAGCGCAGCATGGGCAAGTCCGTCCATGTGATCGACAAGCGCAAGCTGGATTAAAAACCGCCTGAGAAAGAGAGGAAAATATATGTTTGTAAAGCAATTATCTGTGTTTATAGAGAACCGTGAGGGAAGACTGGAGCAGGTGACAGATGTGCTGAAGACGCAGAACATCAATATCCTGTCTTTGAGCATGGCGGACACCACGGAGTACGGTATGCTGCGCATGGTGGTCTCCAACCCCGAGGTGGCGAAAAAGGCGCTGCGGGAGGAGGGATTCTCCGCGATGCTCACCGACGTGCTGGCCGTGAAGCTGGAGGACAAGGTAGGCGAGCTGCACAAGATGACCCACATTCTCTGCAGCCAGGGGCTGAATATTGAGTATATGTACGCATTGGCCAGCGCCAACCGCAGGGCCATGATCGTGAAGGCGTCGGACGGTGAGACGGCGGCCAAGGCGGTTGTGGACGGAGGTCTGGAGCTGTACAGCAATGAGGAAATGTGCTGTTAAGAGAGGATAAAATTGGCGGAGCCGGGACTGTGGATGGAATGCAGGAGGCGGTTTCGCGGATGAGGCGCGGGGCGCGGATTCATGCCGGAAGGCGGTGAGTCCGCGCCCTGGTTTTTGGTTGTAGGGGATGGCGCATAGGCGCAGCCTGCGGGCGGGGGATTGGGGGGAGGTTGTGGGCGCTTGTTGGGGATGACGGGCGTTTGTGAGAGCCTGCGGGTGCTTATTGGAGGGGATGGGCCGCAGGCTTGGAGATCGGAATAGACGAAAAGGTCCGGGTATGGTAGAATGTAACGTACTTGAAATATGGAGGCGGAGATTGATGAAGATTCGAAAAGTGAGACACAATAAGAAGGAATATATGGAGCTACTGTTGCTGGCGGACGAGCAGGAGGATATGATCGACCGGTATCTGGAGCGGGGGGATATGTTTGTTCTGGAGGACGGCGGCGTGTTGGCGGAATGCGTGGTGACGAGAGAAGGGGACGGGGTTTATGAGCTTAAAAACATCGCGGTGGCGCCGGATTGCCAGCGGAAGGGGTATGGGAAACAGCTGATCGAGTTTGCGTTTTCCTATTATGGGGACTGTGAACGGATGCTTGTTGGGACCGGGGACGTGCCCTCTTCGCTGGGGTTTTATCACAGCTGCGGCTTTACGGAATCCCACCGCGTTAAAAACTTTTTTACGGATCATTATGACCATCCTATGTTTGAGGATGGGAAGCAGCTTGTGGATATGGTGTACTTGAAGCGGGAGCGGCCCGGAGGCGTTTGATATGAATGTGTTGATTGCGGAGGACGATCCGGATATGCAGAAGATACTGGGGCTCTATCTCAGAAGAGAAGGGTACCAGGTGGACACGGTGGGGGACGGCGCGGCGGCGGTGGATTTTCTGGCGGAACACCCGGTGGATTTGGTGGTGCTGGACTGGATGATGCCGGTTCAGAACGGGCTGGATACCTGCCGGGAGGTCCGGCGTCTCAATATTCCGGTCAAAATATTGATGCTGACGGCAAAAGGGCAGAATGAGGACGAGGTCGCGGGGCTGTCCTGCGGCGCGGACGACTACCTGCGCAAGCCCTTCGATATGCAGGTACTGCTGCTGCGCGTGAAAAAGCTCTGTAATGCCGAGGGGGTGCTGCGTTGCGGGAAACTGACGCTGAACCCGGGGACAGGGGAGGCGGCTCTGGATGGGCGCAGGCTGGAACTGACCCGGACGGAATTCGGGTTGCTGAGCTGTTTTATGAGCAATCAGAGGATGGTTCTGTCCAGGGAACGGCTGCTGGACCGGGTGTGGGGGATGGATTTCACCGGGGATGCGCGCACGGTGGACGCGCATATCCGGCGGCTGCGGGGAAAGATTGGCGGGGGGTATATTAAGACCAGGATTGGGATGGGGTATGTGATGGAGGACGTGGATGGGTAGAGGGGGAGGGGAATGTGAGGAAGGCCGCGGGGCGTGGGGCCTGCGTCTGAACCGTCCGTTCCGCCGTGTGGCCATAAAAATGTTCCGGCGTTTATCTGCGAAGTTTATGGTCGGAGTAGGGGGGATTCTGGTGATTACCCTGGCTTTGTCCATTTTCGTGAATACCCAGGTGGTGGAACGGTATTACCTGCGGCGCCAGACCGGTTATGTGGAGGCGGCCGGGCAGCGGCTGGAAGCGCTGATCGGCCGGGGGATGGAGCCGGGGGAAGCGGCGGAGGCGCTGGAGGAAACGGAGAAGGTGCTGGTAGTCTGGGCGGCCAACACCTCGGACTACGATGGGCTCAGTGAGGAGCTGCGGGAAAAATTCCGCCGGAAAGGACTGGGATTTCATAAATTCTGGCTCTGGGACCAGGACTACATCTCGGCGGTGCGGGATGGGCGGAAGTTCCGGCTTTACCGGCAGGACAAGCTGAATTACGGGATTCTGGTGGAGTATATTCCGCTGGGGGAAAATCTGTACGCCGTGGCGGCGATTGTGCCCGAGGCAGGGGATTTTGTGCGGATTGTCAACGGATTTGGGCTGGCGCTTTACGCGCTGTCGCTGGCGGCGGCCATGGCGTTTATCTGGTTTCTGGTCCGGCATATCACCAATCCCCTGGGGCGGATGGAAGAATTTGCCAGAGGCATTTCCCGGAGGGAGTACGGGGAGCTGGAGGTCCGAACCGGGGACGAGTTGGAGACGGTGGCGGAGAGTATGAACCGGATGAGCCGGGATATCCAGGAGTATCAACGCAGGCTGCTGGACAAGAACCGGGAGATGGAGGAGCTGCTGGACAACGTGGCCCACGACCTGAAAACGCCCATTGCGCTGATCGGCGCGTATGCGGAGGGAATCCGGGATGAGTTGGACGACGGGACCTTTGTGGAGACGATTATCCGGCAGAACAGGAAAATGGCGCTGTTGGTGGAACGTCTGCTGGACTTGTCGCGGATCGGGCAGAGGGAGTATTTGCAGGAGGAAGTGGCGTTGGACCGGATACTGCTGGGGCATTTGGAGGAACAGCGGATTTTGGCGGAACAGAGGGAATTGGAAATTAATACCAATATTGTTTCGAACGCGGTTGTGAGCGGGAACGAGGAGCTGATCTCGGCGGTATTTTCCAATTTGCTGTCCAATGCGGCCAAGTATGCGGAAAAGGGACAGGTGGAGATCGCTCTGACTCCGCGGGACGGCAGGTATTGTTTTCGGATTTCCAACGAGTTTTGCGGGGAAATGGACCTGGCGCGCATCTGGGAGCCCTTCTATGTGGGAGAGCGCTCCCGCAATCAGGCGCTGACCGGGACCGGACTGGGGCTTCCGATGGTGAAGAAGATCGCGGAGCGCTGCGGATATCAGACAGGCTGCGGCCGGGACGGGAGCCGGGTCTGGTTTGAGGTGGTTTTTTGAAAAATGAGTGGGTGAATGGGGCGGGGACGCATATCTGGATTCCTTTTTGGAAGCAGGTATGCGTTTTTTATTGGATGCAATGGTCCGCTGGTGTTGCTTGCGGGCGGTTGTTTGAATGCAATGGGCCGCTGGTGCGGCCAGTGGGTGCTGGTTGGAATTTGGTTGGTGTTTTGTCACAGGAATGTCATATGGGGAGGGTATACTGGGCGGCGTCTGTATGGAGGCGGCCAGGCGTTCGTGTAGAGGCTGTCAGGCGTTTGTGCAGACGGAAGAGAAAGTGGAAGAGAGGAAATGATCATGAGATTGAGAAAACGGATTATAACGGGGCTTTGTCTGTTTGGGGCGTGCGTTTTGGTGAATGTGGGATGCGGGGCGCGGGGAACGGCGCCGGTGGAGGATGGAAGCCGGGACGGAGCGGGGGACGTGCTGGGGGTGGAAGGAGACCGGGGAACGGAAGGTCCGTCGGGAACGGCGGGAGGTGCCGCCGGGCAGGGAATTTTGTCTGGGGAAGCCCTGGGGACGGGTTTGGCCCGGGAATCGGGCGGAGGGAACGCGGATTCGAAGGAGGACGCCCGAGCCCGGGGGCTGGAATTCGACTATGAGGTGAATCCTGAGGACTTTTCGCTGACGCTTTATGTGGACGGGCAGGCTCTTCCGGCCGCCGGGGCCTCGGATGAGCGCAGGACGGAGCAGGTGAAAACCGGGGAGGACGGCGTGAGCTGGCGGTACCCGGAGGAAAAGATCCGGGTGGCGGTCAAACCGGAGGAGGATTATCTCAGCGTGGAGATCGGGGCTGAGACGGAGGAGGACCAGGCGTTCCGATGGCCGGAGATATCCGCCGGGCTTTATTATATTCCCCTGGGAGAGGGAAAACGCGTCGCCTCTGATCAGGAGGAGTGGAAACTGTTCCTGGACGGGCAGGAATTGGCCGTGAACGAAGCCTTGTCTATGCCGTTCTGGGCCTCGGTATACGGGGATTACGCGGTGCTTTTTATCATGGAACATCCCTATCGGACCAGCCTGAACTTTTCGGCCGGGCCGGAGGTAAGCTTTGGGGTGGAGCACCGTTACCCGGCGATCTCCCCAAACCGGACCAACCGTTACCGCATTTACGTGACGGAAAATGATCCGGCGGCGGTGGCCAAGGTTTACCGCAGATATGTACAGGAAACGGGTGAATTTGTGACCCTGGAGGAGAAGGCCGGGGATAATCCGGCGGTGCGCAATCTGTACGGTGCGCCCCATATTTATCTCCACGGGGACCTGGCGGTATCGCCGGAGGACATCAACTGGCCCGCGTTCCGGCAGGCCATGGATACGCCGGCTATGCGGCATATTATGTCTTTTTTTGATCAATCAGAAATGGGGACCGAGGCGAAGGCGGTATTTGCTGAGCTGGGAAAGCAGGATTATGTGGCGGAATATCAGAAATATACCATCTGCTCATATTTGACGGAGGTGATTAAACGGGGGGACTTTTATGAGCCGGAGGTATTTCCCGAGCATAATGAGGAAATGCGGGCGGTGCTGGACGGGCAGGGGGAACCAAGCCCTTACCGGCAGATCGGGCTGAATCAAAATGCGCTGGCGGTCAATATGCCGGATGTATTTCACCCGGTGAACACCTGGCTGGATAAGGAGACGACGGGGCTTCTGACGGAGATGAAGGAGGCCGGAATCGGGCAGGCCTGGATCGGGCTTAACAGCTGGGAACAGGCTTATGTGAAGCCGGAGCTGGCGCGGCAGGCGGAAAAGCAGGGGTATCTCCTGGGGGCTTACGATTCCTATCATTCGATTCATGAGCCGGGAAAGGAGCAGTGGATCACCGCAAAGTTTTCAGATGCGGGCCTTTATGAAGATGCGGTTGTGACCGGGCCGGACGGGGAGCCGGTGAAGGGATTTAAAAATGTGGGCCGGAAGTTGAATCCCACCCTCGCGCTGCCTGCGGTGAAGAGCCGGATGGGGGAGATCATGGGCACGGGACTTCCATTTGGCTCCTGGTTTGTGGACTGCGACGCGTTTGGGGAAATTTACGACGATTATTCGCCGGAGCATGTCACCACTCAGGAGCAGGATCTGGCGGCCAGGATGGAACGGCTGGCTTATATCCGCGATACTTATGGTCTGGTGGTAGGCTCGGAGGGCGGAAACGATTTCGCCGCGTCAACGGTGGCCTTTGCCCATGGTATTGAGCTGAAATCCTTTGCCTGGATGGACCAGGATATGAATGAGAACCGGGACAGCGAGTATTATATGGGAAAATATTACAATTCTAAAGGCGGGGTGCCGGAGCATTTTTCCAGGCGGGTGCCTGTGAAGGAGCCGTACCGGACGGTGTTTCTCGATCCCCGCTACGATGTGCCGCTGTTTAAACTGGTCTACAATGATTCCGTGATCACCAGTTACCACTGGGATTGGTCCACCTTCAAGGTGAAGGGAGCCACAGGGGACCGCATGGTGAGGGAGGTGCTTTACAATGTTCCGCCGCTGTACCATCTGGATCGCGCGGAGTGGGAGCAGTACGGGGATGATATTGCGCGCCATCATAAGGTTTGGTCGGATTTCAGCAAACGGGCGGTGACCAGGGAAATGACGGAATTTGCCTACTTGTCCGGGGATGGGGCGGTGCAGATGACCGGCTATGGCCAGGACCTGAGAGCGGTTGCCAATTTTGGGGAGGAAACGTGGCGGTATGGAGATATAGAAATTCCCGGGCACTCTGTTTTGATACAGGGGGAGGGGATGGAGTTGGTGTATACGCCGGAGGTGAAGGAGGAGAATCGGTAGAGGAAGTGGAGGGCGGATAAGGGGGGCGCGGCGGCTTCATTGTGTGCTATGGCACCGTGCGCATTTCAAGGGAGATTCCGGCATGTTCTGCGCCGCCTTTGGGCCTTGCCGGTGGCTGTACTGTCCTGGATTTTAGGTTCTGTATGCGGGCATTGTTGACTCACCGGCGCTTATCGCGCCGGTGAATGAAACGTGAGTATTAATTGCGAATTACTGGTTGCAGGTGTCCTGCCGGATATCGAATTCCGGGTTAAAGGCGTAGAAGTTGCGGCTGTCCAGGTGGTCCTGGGTGATCCGCAGAAGTTCGCCGAACCGCTGGTAGTGCACCACTTCGCGTTCCCGCAGGAATTTGATGGGTTCGCATACGTCATAGTCTTTGACTACGCGAAGGATATTGTCGTAGGTTGTACGCGCCTTCTGCTCCGCGGCCATATCCTCATGTAAATCCGTAATCACGTCGCCCTTGGACTGGAATTCGCAGGCATTGAAGGGGATTCCTCCGGCGGCCTGGGGCCAGATGCCGGTCCCGTGGTCAATGTAATAGGGGCCGAAGCCCTGTTCCACCAACTGCTCGGCCGTCAGATTGCGGGTGAGCTGGTGAACGATGGTGGCGACGATTTCCAGATGGGCAAGCTCTTCCGTTCCAATATCGGTGAGAGCGCCTTTGCACTCCTTGTAGGGCATGGTGTAGCGCTGGGAGAGATAGCGCATGGAAGCGCCCATTTCGCCGTCCGGTCCCCCGTATGGCAGTAACTCATGATGTGTAATACCGTACGGAAAACTCATAAGTGTCTGTCCGTATCCCTTGCCCCGTAGATCAGGCGGCGGACTTCCATAACATTGCCGATTACCACATAATAGACAACGTAATTTTTGACATAAATCCGGTAATAAAGTGAATCGCGCTTTTTGGCGGAACGGTATGGCTCAAAGGCGGTGGGATTACTCAGCCTTCCCAGTATGGCAGCCTCCACATCGTCAATCAGGCGCAATGCCGCTTCTTCATTTTTCAACACATTTGCAATGTAATTTGCAGCGCTGATCAAATCCTGCTCGAAAAGCGGCAGATACCTAAGCAGATAGGATTTATTTTCCATGTATCGCGCTCCTTGCGTGGTCGAAAACCGTATCGTGGGAAAGTCTCTCGCCTGACGCGGCTGCCTGCTTATCGGCTTCGTCAAGCTTCGCTTCGATGCTGTTCGTCAGGTTTTCATATTCTTCCAGACTTAATACCACCATTGCACCATAACCGTTTTTAGTCAGATAGACGGGTTTTCCTTCATTTACAATGGCTTCAATCTCCGGGAACTTATTTCTAAGGTCAGAAACGGGCCGAATTTGGATCATGTTCAAACGCTCCTTTCATGATATTGCATTTATTTTATCCTAATTTTATCATAATATGATCATCAGAACAAGATTCTTTTTGCATGTCAAGAGCTTATGATATGTAGTATCGCATGGAAATGCGGTCGTTTCTGCGGTCAAACTCGATGTATTTCACCACGCTGCGCAGGGCGTTTCCCTTGATGGCGAAGTCCACGTCCGGGCTGATTAAGAGGTCGTAGACGGTCTGGATCCGGCGAACGATTTCCTGGCTGCCCGGGATATTTTCCGGGGGCGCGGCGGCCTTATGGAGCAGGTCCAGGGCCTGGGTGAGTTCATCCCGCTCGGCGTTCAGACGGCGCCGGTTCTCCCGGTATTCTTCCAGGGTGTCGATGCCATTTTCGTATGCGTCCCGCACGCGGGTTTCCTTCATAGACAGGCGGGCCAAGGCATCGCGCAGATCGGATTCCTCGTCGTGAGCGGTTTCTTCCCGGCGGGGAATGTATTCGTATTCCACCTGGCCGGTGGAGATCACCTGGCGCAGGGATTCGATCACCGCGGCCTCGGCCCGGCGGGCGGTGATGGCGCAGGACTCCGGGTGGACGCCCTTGGCGTATTTCCAGCACTGGAAGAAATCCGGCCGCCGTTTGGGATTGTTGGAGCGGTTGTAGCCCAGGTTACCGCCGCATACGCTGCAGCGCAGAAGGCCGGACAGCCAGTGAGCGTTGGCCGAGACCTCCCGACGGCCAAGGGGGCGGTACTCGGATTCCAGCCGGTTCTGTACAGCCTCGAAAATGGACGTGATGGACGGGCGCGTCTCATGGGCGCCGGTGAACGTGATTCCGTTCCAAATCACCTCCCCCAGGTAGAAGCGGTTTTTCAGTATGCGTTCCACGGAACGGCGGTCGAACCGGTTGCCGGTCTTGGTGCGAAGGCCAAGGCCGTTCAGCTTGCGGGCCACGCCGGTGAGATCCAGGCCGTTGTAATACTCCCGGAAAATACGCTCTGCCACGGCGTACTCGGATTCGTTGATGGTGTAGGGTTTCCCGCCGCCGGCCGCGTCGTAGCCCAGACAGGGGCGCAGCTGGTAGCCCTGGCGCAGGGCCTTTTCCTTCATACCGCGCAGGACCTCGCCGGAGAGGTTGACGGAATAGTATTCGTCGAACCACTCGATGATCATCTCGATCAGGCGGCCAAACATGCCTTCCATGATGGGCTCGGATACGCTGACGACCTCCACGCTGCATTTTTTGCGCAGGATTCCTTTGTAAAACGCGCTCTCCTCCTGGTTGCGGGCGAATCGAGAAAATTTCCACAGATAGAGACGGCGGAAGGGGGAGGGCTTCTGGCTTTTGGCAATGGCGATCATGCGCTGAAATTCCGGGCGGTTCTCCGCTTTGCGGCCGCTGATGCCTTTTTTCTCGATGAATATGAATTCCGGCGGGATGGTGACGCCGTCGGACTTGGAGCGCTCTAAAATTACGCGCAGCTGGGCGTCCGGGGACAGCTCTGTCTGGTCGTCGGTGCTGACGCGGATGTAGGCGGCGCCGATGGTTACTTGGGGCATGTGATCATCTCCTGATGCATTGTACGGGGGATGCGCGTAAAAAATGCGCTCTTGCAAAAGCATAAGAGGGATGATCCCATATTTCATAAATTGAAACAACAACGATGGAAGATGAGGGAACAGGCGATTTCAAGGTAGAATTTATAAGCGGAAGGAAACTCCAAAAGGGGCTCGGGAAAGTTAGAGAATATATCCAAGGTAAATGTATCAGGGCCGCCGGATTATCCGGCGGCCCATACAAATCAGATAGCGGTTGCTGTCCCCGGCGGACAGCCGCGCTATTTAAAACTGCATATCGGACAGCCCATACCTGTTTGTCGGAGTGGTGGGGGCAACGTCATGTTCATAGACAATGGATTCCTCGTAATTCTGGCTGTTATTGTCCTGATCCATAAGCCTTTTTTCGGCCCTCAGGCGTTCCATGTCGAGGATGGACTGGTAATCGCTGTTGAAATTAAGCCCGTTCCCGCTCTCGCCCCCATTCTCACCGGGGTTGGTGCAGATTCCCTTGGAGTCAAAATGGTAGATCACACCGTTTTCGTCCAGATCCTCGTAGCGGATTTCTCCTGACGGATTGAGATAGTACCAATTTCCGCTGGTGGTCTGGATCCATCCGGTACGCATATATCCGTTGGAGTCGAACAGATAGGATTTGCCGCCAATGACCTGCCACGCGCTTGTGGTAAAGCTTCCGTCGTCATTCTCATACCACCAGCCGGTGGTGTCCTGCTTCCATTCGCCGGCGAAGGCGGTGAAGCTGATGGCGGTTGCAGCGATGGCGGTTGCGATGAATAACCTTGCTTTTTTCATTAAAATTACCTCACATTTTATATGGTATGGATGGGTTAATAAAGGACGTTTTAATTGGTCAATTAATTGAGAGGTTTGATGGGGGATCCGCTTTAAAACAGCTCCGGTTTTTATCACCGTGCATTTCCGCATAACCACTGCTCTTCCAGCAGGTGGAACACATAGTCCTCCCCATAGATCAACCGTTGTTCCTGGAAAAACGATGCCCGCTCGTCCATCTCGCGCTGGCGTTTGGTGAGACGCTTTTTCGCCTGTCTGCGCCGGGAGGGACGGGACGCCGGCTCTTCCGGCAGCGGGCGGAACCTGGACTCCAATTTCTGCTCGATTGCCAGCGGCCTTCTGGGGGAACGGCGGCTGATTCTGGTGAACCATTGGCGGTAATCCGACAGGGCGCGGTTCGAAGCGGTGTAGGACAGGCCAAAGGTCTCGTGGATCTGTTCTGCATTTTGGCAGCCGTTCTTGTGTATCATGATCCGGGGGGCCAGGATATGGCTGGAGAAGGTATCCGCTGTTTCCTCAACGGGTGTCTGGAGGAAAACGTGTCCCAATTCGTGCATAACGGAGAAACGTGTTCGTTCCGGAATATTCTGATCCTGATAATACAGCGTGTCCTTCACGATGCAGGCATCGGGGCTCAGGCGCATACACGCCTCTTTTTTCTTTGGGGTGAGTTCGGAATAACGTTTGATTCGATAGCCGCATCTGCGGACCACTTCAAAACAATCAATGGGAAATTCCGTCACGTTGCAGTCTGTGTAGATCTTGAAAATGATTTCATACAACTGCTCAAAATCCATTTTATTACTCCTCGTCATCATCTGATAATATGATACGGGCAAGTCTCATTTTTTCTTCCTGTGAGAGGTTTTTTCTGCTTCTGGTGTACACGGTGATCAGATCATCACAGTTTGGGGCGATATAGCGTTCCGGGGTGGCTGCCGCGGCGGTGGTTGCCGAGCTTCGCCCCAGGAGATAATCCATATCAACTTTAAACAGATCCGCTATGGCTTCCAGGGTTTTAAGATCCGGCTCCCGGTTGCCATTTTCGTACATACTGACAGCGCTCCGGGATATGCCCAGCATATCTGCAAGCCCATCCTGGGTGTAACCATTCTCAGTTCGCAGCGATTTAAAAACATTCTTAAAATTCCCCATACGGTCTACCTCCATAACTGTATCGTATCACATTTTGTGAATCTTGTAAATGTAATGATGACACGAAATGTGGAAATACAGTTGACAGTGGAGGCAAAGCATGCTATAACAAAGATAGACACGAAATGTGACATTCGATCAGGAGAATTGAATAAAAATGAGGAGTGTCCGAAAATAAAATAAGCTCCAGGGTATATTTTTATACAAAAACGACACGATAAGTGTCGAGAACTTAATAACAGAACATATGTTCGAATACAATGATTATATCACTATCACAAGGAGGTGTCAACCTGTAAAAAGGAGGAACGTGGGAATACAGGCAATATGTACAATCCCTGTCTCATAAAATTTAGAGAGAGGGGATGGTTCTATCAAATTGCCTGAAATAGTAAATACGATTGAGGTATCCGGCGAGGTTTTCCGGTTTGAGGAGCTCCCGGAGAATAAGAAGCAGGAAATTGCCCTACAGGTCCAGGACAGAATTATGACAGCTGCGGGTTACAAAAGAAAGACCGCCTGAGGGCGGCCGGTGTGGACAGGCTGCAAACATGCAGAGGATCATCGCAGGCGCAGCATTGGTGGAGAGCAGCTGCCTGCGGGCGGAGATCGCAGGCGCCGGGGGATTCATAAGATTTGCTGACAGGAGGTACTATGAATGGAGCATGTGAAAATGACGAAAAAACTTTTGGATAATTATAAGAAGCTTAAGCGGGAAATTCCGATTCTGGAGATGGAACTGGAAGAAATGCGGACCACTGATTCCGGTCTGGGGAGCAGCACAATTCTCGATTACCGCACGGGATATGGCAGGCCGCAGCGCATTGTGGGATTTGACTGGCCGTTATACGAGTGCCGTCAAAGGATATTGGAACAGAAGAAAGACCAGGTTCAGGCGGTGGAGAAATGGATTCAGAATATTGACGACGGACAAGCCCGATGCATTTTTAAGATGTTCTATGTGGATGGGATGAGCTGGCCCAAAATTGCGCTGAAAACCGGATATGCCGGCAGCCCGGACTACCCCAGACTTTACGTTCGGGACAAATATTTAAAAAAATGCAAAATCGTTTAAATACATCATCTATATCGCGTACATCGTAGTAGAATAAAAATAGGCCAAAAGGCAAAAGACTTAAGGCCGCTCCAACTTATAAGACAGCGTCCGGAAGTTAAGGTCCGGGCGCTGTTTTTGAAATGGTGGATATCACAATAAAGCAGGAAGGAGGAATTGCGTTGTGGATTAAGGAACAGCTGAAGAAAACGGCAAATGCGCAGCTTAAAGATACCGGCCGGTTATCCACTTGGAAAGGGGTGATTTAATGTACAATGACATCTTGGATGCGGTCGTTGGCAGACTCCGGGAGTTGTTTGGCGATGAATACGGGATCTGTACCGAGCCGGCAGAGCAGGGGACAAATGGCCCCTGTTTTTTTGTGCAGCTTCAGGAGTCAACGGAGAAGCCCATGATCGGCCCCAGGTATTTCCGGAAAACGGAGATTTTGATCCGGTATCAGCCGGAGGAGACGCCCGGGATTGTCCGGGAAATGAACCGGGCAGCGGAAGTTCTGATGAATGGTATGGAATCGGTCACTCTTGCAGACGGCAGCCGGCTGCGGGGAACCGGCCGGAGCGCGTTGCCTGACCTGGAAAGGAGGCAGTTGATATTCCGGGTCAGCTACAACCTGTTCGTCATCAAGACGAGACAGGAGGAAACAACAATGGAAACGATTGAGATTGAGAAAGGAATGGTGAAATAGTATGGCACTTGGAGGCGGAAGTTTTAAGGAGAGAAATAAGATTTTGCCCGGAGCGTATATCAATTTTGTGTCTGCGGCTCGGGCTGGAGTGGTTCTGTCGGAGCGGGGTTATGTGGCGATGCCCCTGGAGATGGACTGGGGTACGGCCGGCGAGGTATTTACCCTGGAGGCCTCGGACCTGGCGGAGCGCTGCTCGGAGCTGTTCGGTTATGAGTACAACCACGAGAAGGTAAAGGGAATCCGCGATCTGTTTAAGAATGCGCGGACCTTATACGGCTACCGGGTAAACGGCGGCGGAAAACAGGCGGCCTGCGATTACGCGGCGGCCCGTTACGCAGGAGTGCGGGGCAACGACCTGCGCCTGGTGATCGAGCAGGAGGGGGAGCGTTATACCGTAAAAACTTGCCTGGATGGAAATGAGATGGACGTTCAGGAGGTATCTGCGGCTGCGGAATTAAAGGATAATGCCTATGTGGCGTTTAAACGGGAAACGGCATTGCAGGCGACCGCGGGTGTTCCCTTTACCGGAGGAACCAACGGGACTCCGGCGAAGGCGGATTACCAGAAATTCCTGGATCAGATCCAGAGCTATTCCTTCCACGCGCTGGGGCTGGTCTCGGATGACGAGGAAGTTAAAACGCTGTTTGCCGACTTTACTAAGAGTATGCGTGATGAGATGGGAATTAAATTCCAGACGGTCCTGTTCCGCAGCGCGGCGGATTGCGAGGGGATTGTTTCCCTGGAGAATGTTACCGCGGGCAGCGCGGCGGCGGAGGAAAACGGGGCGCAGCTGAGCACGGAGGCCTGCGCGTTGGTATATTGGGTTACCGGCGCGATTGCCGGATGCGCGGTTAATGCCTCCAATACCAACAAGACTTATGACGGAGAGTACGCTGCGGATACCGCCTATACCCAGAAAGCGCTGGAGGATGCCGTTAAGGCCGGAAAATTTATCTTACACAGGGTAGGAAATGAAACCCGCGTTCTGGAAGATATTAATACGCTGGTAACGTATACCGAGGAAAAAGGCAGAGACTTTTCCAGCAACCAGACCATGCGCGTGCTGGATCAGATCGGTAATGATATCGCCGCGCTGTTCGGAAATAAGTATCTGGGGAAAATTCCCAATGACGAGGCGGGGCGCGTGAGCCTTTGGAATGACGTGGTGACGTATTACCGGGAGCTGGAGAAGCTCCGCGCCATTGAGAATTTCAAGGCGGATGATATCGTAATCGCCAAGGGCGAAGGCAAAAAGTCCATCGTCGCCAGCTGTCCGGTGACGCCGGTTAACGCCATGGCACAGCTTTACATGACCGTAGTTGTACAGTAAGGGAGGAGTGAGAAATATGCTGAATAATCCGATTATGAACGCAAAGGACGCCATCAGCGCGTCTCTGGCAGAGTGTTTTGTCACCATTGAAGGAAACCGCTATAATTTTATGCAGGCCATCAACCTGGAGGCCAGCATCGAGAAAACCAAGTCTGAGATCCCGATTCTGGGAAAGACCGGCAAGGGAAACAAAACCACCGGCTGGAAGGGCAGCGGGTCGGCCACATTCCACTATAACACCAGTATTTTCCGCCAGCTGCTGTACCGGTACAAGGAGACCGGTGAGGATGTGTATTTTGACATTCAGATTACCAACGAGGACCCGACCAGCAGCGTCGGACGGCAGACTGTGATCCTGAAGGACTGCAATCTGGACGGCGGAATTCTGGCCAAGTTCGACGCGGACGCGGAGTACCTGGACGAGGATGCGGACTTCACCTTCGAGGATTTTGAGATCCCGGAGATGTTTGGAACTATGAGCGGAATGCTGTAAGAGAGGGAGAGTGAGAGACGATGGGAGATTTGAGCTGTTTTTTAGCACAGAATGCATTAAAAGCGGAGAATGAGACCTTTATTGCTTCAAAGCGTTTCCGGGACAAGAGCAAGAATCCGATGTTATGGGAAATTCAGGCGATCACGTCCAAAGATGACGAAGTTCTGAGAAAAGATTGTACCAAAAGAGTGCCGGTTACAGGAAAGAGGGGGCAGTATACCCAGGAGACGGATTATAATCTGTATCTCGGCAGGCTTGCAGCCAAATGTACGGTTTTCCCGAATTTGAATGATAAAGAGCTCCAGGACTCCTATGGAGTGATGGGGGCGGACTCACTTTTGAAAGCTATGCTGACTGCGGGCGAGTACGCGAATTACCTGGAAAAGGTGCAGGCAGTCAATGGTTTTGACGTTCCCATGGACGAGCTGGTTAGCGAAGCAAAAAACTGATTGATGGAGGCGATGTGGAAGCGAATATCGCTTACTATTGCCTCCATAAGCTTCATAGATGGCCTCATGAATTTCTGAGCCTGGACCGCTACGAAAAAGCGGTTGTGATCGCCGCGGTAGAGCTGAAGTTAGAGAAGGATAAAAAAGAGGCACAGAAGGCAAGAAGTAAACGAAAAAGATAAAAAGAGTTCCTCACCGCGCTATGGTTAAGAACAAATTCTGATAGCGCGGTGAGATTTGATATGGAGAACGTTCTTTTGGCGAAAGGAAGTGAGACTATGGCAAATGTGCAGGCATCCATACAGATGTTTAATGGTACGTCTCCGGTATTGCAGAATATAACAAATACAATGAATATAATGGTTGTATCTCTGGGCGATGTGTCAAAGGCATACAGCCAGGCGTTTGATACTGCGCGGATCAATGATAACGGCAGGAAATTGATTGAGACAGAAGCAGAGATTACTCAAGTGGAAGAAGCGGTTGAGCGGGTCAAAGACCAGGATGATAAGCTGAATCAGGAGATTACGCAGGGGAATAAGCAGGTTCAAAAATTTAAAAAGACCTGGGAAAAAATTTCCGGTGCACTCGGAAAAGTCGGGATAAATATTGGTTTAACAGATATTCTGTCCGGAGCAAATGACAAACGAGTGGCAGGCAATACCCTTCAGGCCCAGACCGGGATGAAGGGGGATACGCTTGATACAGCCAAACAGAGCATGGAGAATTTGTACATCGATAATGTGGGGGCAAGTCTGGATGATGTGGCTAAGAGCATGTCCACCGTTTACCAGCTGACCGGACAGACCGGAACCGGGCTGGAGCAGGCGACCCGGGCCGGCATGTTGCTGAGAGATACGTTCGGCTTTGATATTGCTGAGAGTATGAGGGCTGCGGAGACAATGGGAAAGCAGTTCGGAATCTCAGGGGCGCAGGCCTATGATCTGCTTGTCCAGGGGGCGCAAGCGGGTCTGGATAAAAATGGAAAACTGTTGAATACGATCAGCGAGAATTCCGCACAATTTAGAAAACTGGGATTAGACAGCACGGAAATGTTTAATATGCTGATAAACGGAGCACAGAGCGGTACATTTTCTGTTGATAAGCTTGGCAGCACGATTAAGGAATTTTCTACCCGAGCCACCGAAGACAGTAAGACCACCCGGGAAGGGTTTGAAGCCATCGGCTTAGATGCCGATAAAATGGTGGCGGCCTTTGGAAGCGGTGGTGCTACGGCAAAGCAAGCGTTCCAGCAAACGGTAGATGCGATAAGCAAAATGGACGATCCTGTTAAACAGAATATCGCAGGAGTGAATCTTTTCGGAACAATGTGGAAAGATTTGGGGGCTGAAGGGGTGATGGCGCTTACAAATCTGAACGGTTCTGCAGAACTTACAACTCAAAATTTAGAGGGACTGAACAACGTTAAATACGATGATGCCACAAGTGCGTTGGGTTCCCTGGGACGCACCGTAAATATGGGGCTGTCCGGCCTTGTGGGAGGAATGGTAGATAAAGCAACCGGCGCAATCAGCGATTTCACCACAGGATTGCAGGGAGATTTAGGGCAGGTACAGGGTATATTTGGCGGAATTGGATTTGCGGCGGGTATGATCGGTAGCTTTATATCAAGTAGCTGGTCAATTATAGAACCTATTTTATGGGGAGTGATAGCCGCATTAGGCGTATACTATGGGATCCAAATGCTTACAAATGGGATTGAGGCGATAAGCTATGGACTGCATGTTGCTTTAGCAGCAGCTCAGCTAACATATGCGGCAGTGACGGGAACATTGACGGCGGCAAAAATAGCTGAAATAAGCGCCCAAAATGGACTGAACGCCTCAATGCTGGCATGCCCGATTACTTGGATTATCATTGCTATCATAGCGCTGATAGCGATTTTTTATGCGGTTATCGCATTAATTAATAAGATTGCAGGGACATCCATATCAGCTACCGGTTTAATTTGCGGAGCGTTAGCGGTGGCGGGAGCGGTGATTGGAAATGTTTTTTTTGGCGTTCTAAATGTCATTATTGGAATTGTCATAGAATTGTACAATCTGTTTGCTACATTCGCGAATTTCTTTGCAAATATATTTAATGATCCCATAGGGGCAATTTTGAGGCTTTTTATGGAGATGCTGGATTTTGTTATCGGAATTGTTCAAACTGCAGCGGGTCTGATTGATACAGTATTGGGGACTGATATGGCCGGGGCGCTGCAAGGATTTCGCAACAACTTTGCAGATCAGGTAGATGAAATTTTGGGTGAACAGACCGTAGTTGTAGAAAAATTGAATGCAGAGGATTACAAAATGGATCGGCTCAAATACTCTGATTCATGGAACACTGGATATGAGTTTGGAGAAGGAGCGGGGGATAAAATTAAAAGCACGCTTGATAATTTTAATCTCCCATTTAGTGGAGTGGGGGATAATCCCACCATTCCTGACATGGACGATGGAATTTATAATAATACCGGAGACACCGCCGCCAACACCGCCGCCATGGCCGATTCCATGAATATCATGGATGAGGATCTAAAATACATGCGCGACGCCGCCGAGCAGGAGATCATCAACCGCTTTACCCTGGCGGATTTGAAGGTGAATGTGAGCAATAACAACAAGCTCACCAAAAAGGCCGATTTCGAAGATATGGGCAGCTTCCTGTCCACGTTTACCGGTGAATTTCTGGCGGCCGCGGCGGAAGGAGGGCATATTTAATGGCTTACGAAGTATATCTTGACGACATTCGGCTTCCCATCCCGCCCGAGAAGATTCCCATCAGTTATCCGGGGCAGAATAAAACGGCCAATTTAATAAACGGGGAGGAGATCAATCTGGTCCGGCCGGCCGGGCTGGCGGAGATATCGCTGGACGTGGTATTTCCGCAGATGGATTACCCGGCGGCGGTCTGGGACGGCAGTGTGGACAACGCGGAGGATTTTCTGGACCACCTCCAGGACTTAAAAGAGAGCAAAACGCCCTTTGAATTTATCGTGATCCGGGACGGTCCCGGCCGCTTCAGCTCCTTTGACACCAATCTGGATGTGACTCTGGAGGATTATAAGGTATCAGACGACGTGAAGGAAGGGCTTGATCTGACCGTCTCCATTTCCCTAAAGGAATACCGGAACTACGGAACGAAAATCATGAACTTTGTCCTCGTTGAGGATCAGGCCGGGACGGTCCAGGCTGCTGAGGAGTCGGGGACAGAGCGCCAGGGCGAGCCCGAAAACGCCGGGAGCTATACGGTCGTAAGCGGGGACAGTCTCTGGAAAATCGCCAAACAGTTATTAGGGAACGGCAACCGCTGGCAGGAACTATATGACTTGAACCGGGACAAGATCAGCAATCCCAACCTGATTCGTCCTGGTCAGGTTCTTACCATTCCGTCGTAAAGGCAGGTGAAAACAGTGGATGTACATTTATATATCCAGAACGGCCAGACAGTCTATGAGCCGGTGGCGCTGGACAGCGTTACCTGGGAGACAAAGCGTAAGGGTGAGGCGGGAAAATGTTCCTTCACCCTGCTCCCGGACAGCCGCCTGAAAATTGAAGAGGGAAATGCAATCCGGGTGGACGTGGGCGGTCAGCCGGTATTTTTTGGCTTTATTTTTGAGCGGAACTGGAGCAGCGGCGGTCAGATGCAGGTGACGGCTTACGATCAGCTCCGCTACCTCAAAAATAAAGACAGCTATAATTATGAAGCCAAGACCGCTACCGAGGTAATCCGCATGATTGCGGGTGATTTTCAGTTGAATGTAGGGGAACTGGAGGATACCGGGTATGTGATCGAGTCCAGAAATATGAAGGATAAAGGTCTGTTTGATATCATTCTGGACGCGTTGGACCTGACGATGATCTATACCGGAAATCTGTTTGTATTTTACGACGATGTGGGAAAACTGGCGTTGAAGAATATTGAAAATATGAAGCTGGGGATCACCATCGACAACCAAACCGCCCAGGATTACGATTTTAAGATCAGCATTGACCAGAACACGTACAATCAGATCAAACTCTACCAGGACAACGAGCAGACAAAGAAACGGGATGTTTACATGACAAAACACACGGAAAACATCAACAAGTGGGGGATTTTACAGTTAAACGAGAGCGTTGACACAGGCGTGAGCGGCCAGGAGGTGGCGGAGCGTTATCTGGCGCTGTACAATCAGCCGACCAGGAGCCTGTCTGTTAAGAATGCCTTTGGAGACGTCCGGGTGCGGGCAGGATGTCTGCTGCCGGTATTTTTGGATGTTCGGGAAATGCAGGTGCAAAACTATCTGTTGATCGAAGCGGTAACTCATACAATCGATCAGGGAATTCACACCATGGATTTGACGTTGAAAGGAGCTGGTATTAATGCCTGACGCCCAATGGATTGAAAATATGAAACGGATTATGCTGCAGGCCGTGGAGTCAGGGGACCCCTGTGATCTCATTCCCGGCACAGTGGTAAGCGTTTCTCCGGCAGCGGTACAGATTGACCAGAAAACGACCGTAAAGGGCAGCCAGGTACTGGTGCCCAGGCGTTTGACCGACCACACGGAAACGATGGTAATCCCGCAGCTGGGAGAGGTGGACGTAACGGTTAAAAATGGTTTGAAGCCGGGGGAACGCGTGTTGTTATTGCAAAAAAAGGGCGGCCAGCAATATCTGGTGCTGGAACGCTGGTAGAAAGGAGGCGAGGCGAACATGCTGCCGAAAACAGGCAATATTTTGAGACGGGAATTTGTCATCCGCAAGCAGCCGTCCCGGACCTACCGTTTAAAAGACGGAAGACTGCAGGGCTGTGTGGACGGAAGGGAGGCGGTGCAGCAGGCGATATACTGCATTCTCAATACCGAACGGTTTGACTGGCTGATTTATAACTGGAACTACGGTGTGGAGTTGACCAGTCTGCTGGGAAAACCCATGAAGTTAGCCAAGTCAAAAATTAAAAAACGCATTCGGGAAGCATTGCTGCAGGATGACAGGATACAGAGCGTTGATGCGTTTTCGTTCACCATAGTGGGGCATAAGCTCAGTGTTACGTTTACCGCGCACACGCAGTATGGGGACGTAGAGGCATCCAAGGAGGTTGATGTGTAATGTATGAGGACACCACGTATGAAATAATTCTTGAGCGAATGCTCCGAAACGTCAAAGAAAACAGCCCGGAATTGGATACCAGGCAGAGCTCCCCCGTTTATACGGCGCTTGCGCCGGCCGCGGTGGAATTGCAGAATGCATACATTGAACTTGGGTGGACGTTGGACCAGATGTTTGCGGAGACGGCGGTTCGGGAATATCTGATCAGGCGCTGCTCGGAATGGAATATCACCCCGCATCCGGCTGCAAAGGCTGTGTTAAAAGGGGAATTTAATATGGAGATCGAACTGGGAGCGCGTTTTTCGCTGGGAACCCTGAACTATGTCGCCGTTGAGCGCATAGGGGATCGGACATACCGGATGGAATGTGAGACTGCGGGCGCGTTGGAAAACAGAGAGCTGGGAGCGATGGTGCCGGTTGATTATATTCCGGGGCTTACAAAAGCGGAGCTTACGGAGATAATCGACAGTGGGAGCGATGAGGAGTCGACAGAGTCTTTATTGGACCGATACCTGACAAAGGTGCAGAAGCCTTCCACCAGCGGTAACCGGTATGATTATTATAACTGGGCCATGGAATGCGACGGAGTTGGAGCGGCGCGGGTATTCCCATTGGCCAATGGACCCGGGACTGTAAAAGTAGTGATCTCAGACGCAGGTATGTCTGCCGCCGGAGCCGGACTGGTACAGGAGGTGCAGGAGCATATCGAGGAACTCCGCCCTGTGGGCGCGGACGTCACAGTGGCGTCGGTGACCGAAAAGGCCATCAATGTATCCGCCGGAATCAAGGTGCGGACGGGAACGAATCTGGGAACTGTCGAGCACGCATTTCAGGCGGCAATGGCAGGGTATCTGCGCAAGGAAGCGCTGGACCTGTCCTATGTGAGCCTGGCTAAAATCGGAAATCTGCTGCTGGGGATCGATGGCGTGGAGGACTACTTTGACCTGCTGTTGAACGGCGACGCCGGAAATGTGTCGCTGAATGACGAGGAGCTGGCGGTACCAGGGGCAATTACGCTGGAGGTGGCACGATGAATGTAAGCACCTTTTATGAGAAGCTGAATAAGGTTGACGGCAATGTATACGTCGTCGAAGAAGTGGTTCATCCCACGGATGGCGTGTACGAGGGGGAGTTGCAGCATGATAATATTAACGCGGCTGCATTTGCGGTCTATACGGGACCGAAGCTGACTGGGAAACGTCTTGAAACATACACCTTATCCACCCCAAGCCTGGCGCCCTGGAAGCGGGTGGTAAAGATATATGCGGAAGAACCCGTGGTTTACATTAGCTATGAAACGGATGGAGACACGGTGGAGGCGGACGATATCAACCGGCTGCAGGAAGCGGTCCGCTGCACCCAGGAGGCGGTGAACGCGGAGGAGACACGGGCGAAAGCCGCCGAGCAGGCAAACAGCGAGGCGGTTGACGCAGAGTGTCTCAGAGCGGCTCAGGCCGAAACAGCGATTCAAAATACCATTAATGATAATAGGCCGATCTGGGACGATAAGTATAGCAGGAGTGAGATTGACAACAAGTTTTTCGATTTCCTGGCCGAAGCCGACTGGAAAGCATCGGTTAATACTTATTCAGACCTCTCCGATACATACCCGCATCCCAAGGACGGCTGGACCGTCAATGTCAGGGACACGGATTATACCTATCGCTGGAATGGGACCGGCTGGATCGCAGTCTCGGCCAACGCAATCCCGAAAGCGACCCGGGACGGGGACGGACTTTTAAGCAAAGAGGATAAGGCAAACTATGACGAGGCCTATAACAAACGTCATGATCATAGCAATAAAAATGTGTTGAGCAATCTGACGCAGGATATGCTGGATAAGCTGGCCGGGATTGCAGAGGGAGCCAATCGGTATGTGCACCCCACCGCATCTGGAACGAAACATATTCCCGCAGGCGGATCCGGGGGCCAGATTTTACGGTGGGCGGAGGATGGAACAGCAGTTTGGGGGCCGGATTATAATACCACCTACAGCGAAATAAAGGGGGCAACCGCCTCGGCAGCCGGCACGAGCGGGCTGGTCCCCGCGCCGGCTGCCGGTAAACAAGAACAGTTTCTGCGCGGCGACGGCACATGGGCGGTTCCGCCGAATACCGGCTATACTCATCCGGACAGTGGAGTGGCAGCCGGAACTTATAAAAGCGTTACCGTTAACGTACAGGGCCATGTGACGGCCGGTGCGAATCCCTCCACTTTGGCAGGGTATGGTATTACAGATGCGGCGGCAAAGAACCACAATCATGACAGCAGCTATTTGAAAAAAGGCGCTGTCAGCTGGAATGACCTGAAGGGGGTGTAGCAGTTGTATGGCAAAGAGAGTTATGGCCGTCAGCGGTATCAGATAGCCTCGCCGGATGTGCCGGCAGAGTCGGAGAACTATTTTGTGGATCTTGCCGGATACGCACCGCCTTTTTTGGCGGAAGTACGGGAGCTTGCGGAAATCTATCGGGCCGAAGGGCCGGAGATTGGTTTGCTGCAGCATGAACTGAGAGACATGTTGGATCAGTGTTTCATTGAGACAGCGACCTGGGGCCTGGTTAGGTGGGAGCAAATGTTGGGGGTGGCCACCAATATGTCGTTGACATATGAGCAGCGCCGGGAGATTCTGATGGCAAAGCTGCGGGGACATGGAACGACGACCAAACGGATGATAGAAGATACCGCGGCAACATTTAGCGGAGGCGAAGTGAACGTGATCGAGGACAACCCCAACCACCTGTTTGTAATTCAGTTTATCGGTATCAAAGGGATTCCCCGCAATATGCAGGCGTTTATCAACATGCTGGAAGATATCAAACCGGCGCATCTGGCCTATCGGTTTGAATACCGATACACAACTTGGGAGGAACTGAAACCATACACATGGAAGCAGTTGGGGGCAATGATCTGGGACGAAGTAAGGACAATCAAGGAGGTATAATATGCAGTTAACACCAAATTACAATTTAAAAAAACCGGAAGGCATCGATCCCGTTGATATTCAGGATTTTAATGATAACGCGGATATTCTGGATGCGGAACTGAACAAGAAAGCCGACTCCTCCGGCGGAGACATTTCCAATATGACAATCAAAGCGCTGGATGAACCTGCCGGCACACAATTCCCCGTACCGGAGGCAGGAGAAACCTCAAAAACATTTTTGGGGAAAATTAGAAAATTCATGAATGATTTTAAAAGCTGGAATACCGGCGTATGCATGATCGGCCAGATCGTGAATAACTGCGTGACGAATAATGATAAACTGCCGTTATCGGCGGCGCAGGGGAAGGTGTTGATGGATCTTTATAGTGTGCTCAATACCAATTTAACGACAATGTGGAATTCTGGTTTAACCTATGGTGCTAATTTTGATTTTAAAACTGGTGGATATCTCAAAGTTGGAAATCTGGTTGTTGTTGCTCTGTCTCTTAATATCAAATCTGATATAGCAGATACATCATATGTTGATGCAGTATTAGACTTACCTCTTCCCATCGTAGAGGCAGCACTGGCAGTTTGGACTTTTAACACAACGGCAGCAAACCTAAATAAATGTAGAATCATGCCCTATAATAATGGAGGTCTAGTCTATGTATATGGTGCCCTCTCCAAAGGGGAAGAGCTACAGATCTCAGGAGCTTATATATCGGCTAAATGATCATTTAGGGGTATATCTGCTTAGTATTTTCCCAGCCAGATCCGGAATTTTTTTCAATATATATTGCACCAGTATCTGAAAATAACAGTTGAAATATTAATCCAGATGGAGTTGTAATAATCATATTTGTGCGCTTACGATCATCTTGCTTGCCAACAGAAATACCATTCAAATCGGCACTTGTGATAAGCTTTTTCCACTCAGTATAACCGCCGCTACTTTTTGACCGCACATAGGGATTACCCCTATCAGATCGGCTTCCTATTTCAAGAGCTACACTACCTGAGACATTTCCAGTCATGTGTACAAAATATTGTTCTGGATAATTTTCAAGATCGTTGAACGCATATTCTGTAGACACTTTCCTACCTAAATTGGTATTGCGCACAGTAAGAAATTTGCATAAATCAAGCCTCTTGCCTTATGATAGAGTTACCATAATCATAAGGAAAGGGGGTGTTTTGTATGGATGAAGTAAGGCTGAAAGATGAATTGATGGCTAGGCTGTCCAATGAACTGGATCGTCCTGCACTGCAGGTTATTGATGGGGCGCTTTCGGCAGTACTCCGAAACTACGAGGTGGCAAAACGAGAAACAGGATTAAGCACTAACATATTATGCTTCCCGGAGCTAGATATTTTCCTGGGAAAAATGAGATTTGAAAATTACTCAGCGAGCACAGTTAACCAGTACCAGCGCTTCTTGACAGATCTGTTGGTGTATGTGGGAAAACCAGTTCAGGATATCACAGGGGAGGACGTGGTGGAATGTCTGAACTATTACGAGCAGGTTCGGCAGATAAGTACCAGCACCAAGGATCACAAGCGCCGCATTGCCAGCTCCTTTTTCACATTCCTTCACGAGCGAGGTTACATACAGAAGAATCCCATGGCCACTGTGGATCCGATCAAGTATGTGGCTGAGATCCGAGAAGCGTTGACACCCAGAGAAATGGAGAAGATGAGAATTGCCTGTGGAGCCAATATTCGCGATAATGCAGTGCTGGAGCTGTTTTTGGCTACCGGTTGCCGTGTATCAGAAGTTGTGGGCATGAAAGTGGAAGATATTGATCTTGCCGCGGGCTGTGTGAAAGTGTTGGGGAAGGGACAGAAGGAGAGGATTGTATTCTTTTCTGAACGCGCGCTGGAATATCTGGAGCAATACCTGGGGGATCGCAGGGACGGTGCGGTGATTATTTCCAATCGGGCCCCACATCAGGGACTGAAGAAGAACGCTTTAGAAAACATTATAAAGCGAATTGCAAGAACGGCGGGGATCGGTAAAAGGGTTTTTCCGCACCTTCTCCGCCATACATTTGCAACCCGGGCATTGAATAAGGGCATGCCGCTTCCAACCTTATGCGATTTGATGGGACATGCCAGCGTAGAGACAACCAGGATTTATGCCAAGAATGGAAACGCAAAAATGAAATATGAATACGATATGTATGCAGCTGGATAAGGCCTGACACAAGACTAGAATTTTTGAAGCCTGCTAGAAGGGAGGCTTATTTTTCGTGTCTCAAATCCACTGTTGAGCACAGTATTAATTCGATAGAATTGTTATACAAGCCCGTTTTTTTGCTTTCCGGGCGTTATACCAATTTTGAAATGAAAAAATATGTCTTATCTGAAGGTGTTAACGCCTATAAATACGGGAAAGTCGTTTTCGTTTCAATATTTGAAAATTTCGCAACAGGTATTAGTAGCGGTGAATATATACTTTCTGAAGATATTATTCCAGTAGACACAGTCAGAGCCATATTATATGGTAGTCCTTTTGGCTCGGGTGCTGATGTCTACTTACCTATGTGGTGTGCTCAAGACTCTCACTCCCTTTTGTGGGGGACTAGTGGACAGGTGATAACATCTTTACGAGGATTTATTACTTATCTCTGTAAATGATTATATTACCGGTGCCCCTATAGTTGTCCATCCACTCCAGTCCCCGCCCCTACAGTGCCTGGTAAATAGATGAGAATCGCCCACTGCCATAGCTACCTGTGTAAACCATCCATTCCCGGAATCGTATGTTAGACAAAATCCATTCTCATAGGCAGTGTCCCCTGTTTTGTATGGAGTGTCGACTGTATTGGCATTCCATATAAAGATACTAACCTTACCAACTATGCTTGTACTTGCATGAACGATATACTGAGAGCTGAGCGGATTGAGGCATGTTCGAATATCACCATCTAAACGAGTGAAATTGGTATTGAACACAGTAATAAAAATGCAAAAAAATGAATTTTTCTTGAATTTTTATACTAATGTGCTCAATACCAATAAGGCTAATGTCGCCCTGACAGGAACATTAAAATTAGGCTATAAGTTTCGTACAAATTTTAACGCAGACAATGAGGATTATTTATTCTCGTATTACCTTACTGGAAATATCAACACTCCAACAAATGCAGACTATGTATTCATGCTTACATTACTTAATGATGGAGGATCTGATCGTATCCAACTAGCTTTTAAAGTAACATCTTCGCAATCATATGCAAAAATATATTTTCGTTCAAAAGGAACAGGTGACTTCACCGACTGGACCGAAAAATAATCATTTCAAAACGGCAATCCAATTAACAGATGGGTTGGTTGTTGCTGTAGTTGCATTTGTGATTCGTATAGAAAAGCCTGAGTTACCGATAGAATGAACATAGCAATAACACCATTGACCGATTGTTGCCGGCTTGCCATTAAAACTGGCAACAACAGACGGTACTGCATTAAATGGTATGTCAAACACAACTGGAACATCTACATAAGAATTGGCTGGAACACTTTTAGCAACATTACCGGCCTGTAAATCTGAACTTATTAAAACTCTGATCCAGCGACTCCAGGAACCGTTAAAAAAAGCTCGTTCAAATACTGCCCCCTGCCCACTTGATACTGCTGTTTGTGATATGTACTTATCACTTGACTGGTATGTAATACAGATCCCGGCCGCATAACTGGTAAGCTTTTCGGTATATGGAGTATGCAGAGTATCAATATTGTATTTTCGTATAGTACAGATTGAATTTACTGCAACTTTGTCTAAGTCTGATACTATAGATACAGGAGCGTATAAACCGGCAAAATTGGTATAACACACACTACTCCCCAATTATTCAGGCATTTCACCCGCTTTTTTATTACATAAATATTCAAAAAATAGTAGAAAAACAAGAGCATAAAAAATCGAAGGTCAAGTATTTAATTCGGATTTTCGATATTGAAAGCTTGTGGCAGCTAATAACGCAGTACAAATTAATGTCCCCAAAAAGCCCCTTGATTTTGGTCAATGCTATATAGTTATGCTTCTACAAATATGCGCCTCCGTGTTGACCAATCATGAATCGCAAATATAGAAGTAGCACAGAACATTTAATAAAGGCAATCAGTACATGCGTAAGAACACCTCAATATTTTCAATGGTAGTCCGCCACCAAAAAACGTTGCAGATAATTAACCAACAGGAGCGATTAACAAAGTAATAATAAAATAATTGAGTGACTTTTTACAGTAAATACGATTGAAATGATACAGACAGACTCAGACACTGATGGTTAGGGAAGAAATGAAGAAATAGCCATGGCTTAGATTAATGTAGGGAGGTTTTACCATTGGAGTATTTGCAGATGGTGCTGTCCATATGTGGGGCGGTGAGTATTGTTGGAGGAGCCGGGGCGGTTGTTATTAAGGTGATAAAACCCGCGTTTCGTTTGACAAAACGTGTGGAAAAGCTGGAGGAACTTTCAGATAAGGACTATAAGAGACTGTTAGCATTGGAAGAGATGCAGAAGCAACAGTCTAAAAGCTTGGCGGCATTACTCAATCATCAGATTACAGGAAATGGAATAGAAAGTATGAAAAAAATTCGAGATGAACTATTAGAATCCATTATTGACAATTAGAAGGGAAGGTGAACATATGTTTAAAAATTGTGTTTTTCGGGCAGATGTGAATACGGTTCTGTGGATAAGAGCTGCGCTGCGCAGATCAGTCAAGACAATGGCCCAGACCGCGGTAGCCATGCTGCCAGCCGCGGTCACGATCACGGCAGTGGATTGGAAAACGGTGATTGGTACGGCAGCTTTGGCCGGCGTGGCGTCGATTCTGACGTCCCTGGCAGGCCTGCCGGAACTGGACAAGGTATCCTGACCAGAGACGATCCTGCCATCTCCCGGCCGCAGGGTCAGAGCGGCGCGAACCCAATTAACCAAGCACGCGAAAGGAAGGTACACTATGCCCGAAATCAACCCCAACAACATGACACCCGAACAGCTCAACGACCACATCAACGGCCATCCCGGCGGAAAGGGCCCGGCTACATACTGCGGCCACACCACCCCCTACGGTCCGGCCACCGGCCAGGAGGACTCCCGAGCCCACGATCCGAACCCCAATGATGGCAGCGCGGACAAGCCGGCCATGCCGCCGGTGAAGCCCCGGCCGCATCACAACAGCGACCAGGATCCGGATCATGGACCTGGCATGAAATAGGCGATTACGATATCGCAACGGTTGTAACGTCACAACTTTTTGGCCCTGGGACATCCCGGGGCCTTATTTCATATTATAGGACAAGGAGGTAAACACTATGAGAGATATTACGTTATGCCATCCCCGCCTGCAGCAGCTGGCTGCCAAATGGATCCAGGCCTGCGCAGCACAGGGAATTATCGTGGGAATCGCGGAAACCTTACGAACCGTAGAAGAGCAGGAAGCACTCTATGCCCAGGGCCGCACCAAGCCCGGTCAGATCGTAACCAATGCCAGGGGAACATCCTACCGCTCCCAGCACCAGTGGGGCATCGCCTTTGACTTTTTTCTGATGATGGACGTGGACGGCGACGGCAAAACCAGCGACGACAGCTACAACGACAACACCGGTCTCTTCGAACGCGCCGCGGCCATTGCCAAGTCCCTGGGCCTGGCCTGGGGTGGAGATTGGTCCAGTATTGTGGACAAGCCCCATCTGTACCTGCCGGACTGGGGCAGCACGCCCACTCAGCTGATCCAGACCTACGGCACCCCGGAGGCGTTCATGCGGACGTGGGCGCCGGCGGTGGGCTGGGTCCGCACTGGGATCGGTTATTGGTACCGGAGGCCAGACGGCAGCTACCCCGCGAACCAGTGGTGCGTGATCAACCATCACTGGTACCTGTTCAATCCGGATGGGTATATGTGCACTGGCTGGCACCGCTGGGATGGCCGCGTGTGCGACCCGGCTGACGGTACCGGCGACTGGTATTTCCTGGACAATACGCTGAACGGTCCTTTGGAGGGGGCCTGCTGGCATACCCGGGACAATGGAGCTCAGGAGATCTGGGAGGTGGACCTGGCCGACCAGATTTAGGGCATAATAATAGCGGCGGGGATTATTCCTCGTCGCTCGTGAATAGCTCTTCATACGAACAATTCAACGATTCTTTGATAGCCTTCAGCTGGCTGGCTTTGATATGTTGTGTGTTTGCCTCAATTTTGGATAGACTGAATGCGGTAATATTAGCACCTTTCAGATGAACTTGACGCACAAGGTCCCCAGACTTCATGCCTTTGGCTTCTCTTAATTTCTTGATATTACTTCCAATCCGTATACTGATGTCATTTTTTATGGACGTATCCTCGATCATATGCTGTCACCTTCTGCTTTTGCTCATTCTGGCAATTCATACTTTATAGTATTCGCAGATTATGTTAAAATGTTGCTGAAACGAGCAAATAAATAAAGATTAAGTTTGAGGAGGTAGGGTCAATGAAAAAGAAAGACGAGATAACAGAGTTGCTGCAGCACTTATATGGCTTTTCGGATGAACAACTGTTGCAGGAGTTCAAGGCAGCGGAGCAGGAGGTAAAATCAGAGGCCAGCCCTCAGCCGGATCCAGAAGGGTTTAAGCGGTTGTGGACGAAACTGATAAAAGAACATGAAAATGGCGGGCCCCAATAACGGCAGCCCGCCCATCCCTTCACCCTATAAGTATTTCCCTTTCGGTCCCCCATACTGACTCATAATAAACATTGCCATCTTCGCATTCGGTTCCTTAATATTCACCGGAAATTCCAACCGTTTTTCATACTTCCACATTAGACGCATCCTCCTTCCCAGGGCCATGGATCACTGATCCAGGACCAGTATGTGGTATCGTTACTGTCCGGTGCATCCAGCGGGCCGAACTGAGCGGTGAAAGCGCTGACCGCATCCTGGTACATGGAACTTACCTGCTGATAATACGCCATAGCGGCCTGATCGCAGGGATGGGTATCCAGGAACAGCTGTGCATCCACTACCGCGAAGCCGGTCTGGTAGACCTGCTGCATCATCGATTCACGGGTGTCCATTGCCTGGCCAGAGACCACGTAGTCTTCAGCGCCGCCGCGTGTTGTTCTGTAATCAGAAGCAGAGTTGATCATTTGCTGCACCTCCCGTAATTAAATTGTAAATCCAACTCCGGAAAAATGGTGCCCTGCATAAGGGCCTGATCCAGGGGGTAGGTGGTTTGCCACTGCTGCCACGGCACATAGGCCATTGCTACCGGGTACTGCTGTTCCAAAGGACCAACGGAAGTGTTGGGGCATAATGGAGCAGGAGCGGGGGCCGGAGCAGGAGCCGGGGCAGGAGCGGGCGCGGGGGCCGGTGCCGGCATATAGGTGTAATCCGGCATTACATCGCTCATATTGTCGGAGCGGAAAGACGGGGTGGGCATTGGCATTGATGAATTGTTCCAGTTCTGGTCATAGGAATAAGAAGGAAGCGGCATAGGGTCCTGCTGCATACAGCCACAGTTTCTGCCGGACGGAGCACAGACCGTGCGTCCACAGAACCCACAGCACTGTCCGCTTACATTTGTATAAGAATCCATAGGGTGAATACTCCTTTCGTTTGGCTTTTTCTACTATAGTTTATGAGCGGGGCAGAGCGGAGTGCGGAAAAGACGATGTCCTATTTTGGAATTTGGCAAATTTCCGCCTCAGACAAGCGATGCACACTTTGTCTCCCTGTCCCATATGATATAGTACAACCAAGTAAAATAAAAGGAGATCAAATATATGTGTTGCTTTAGTTTTGGTAGATGTGGAAATCGTTGTGGGTGTGGATGTGGCTGTAACTGCGGCTGTGGTTGTGGAAACAACAGCGGATGTGGCTGCGGCAATAATAGCTGTGGCTGCGGAAGCAACAGCGGATGTGGCTGTGGCAGCAATAGCGGCTGCGGTTGCGGAAACAACAACAGCAGCTGTGGCTGTGGCAGCAACAGTAGCTGCGGATGCGGCTGTGGAAATAACTGGGAAGTCAGACGCGCCTACCAGGCCGGTTACCGCGAGGGCTTCCGCAACGGCTATTGGGCCGGATACAATGACGCAACCTGCGGCAGAGGTGTCGCGCTTGCGGATACGGCGTCCAACAGCGGCTGTGGTTGTAACGGCTGATCCTCAGTGGACAGCAGGGAGGGGCCTTTGGCCCCTCTTTTGCTGTACGCAATGAGCCGCCTGCAAGGTTCTTGCTGCGTGGAACATCTCCGCTGTAACCTGCGGGCCATATCTGAATGCGGCAGCCCGCGGACGTATTGCTTGGTTTGAACGCCCCACGCCGCGAAAAAAGCTCCATCTTTATACTATCTTTATTTGACAAGTCTCGCGATGCTGCTATATAGTGATAACTAGAAACGGGGATACAGAAGGAGAATGAAGATGGAATTGATTGATCAAGTACGGGAGCGTTTCCGCCATGACCGGTTTGCAACGGAAAATGGGGCGGTGATCGATGAAATATCAGACGGATATGCAAAATGTTCGCTGGATTTACAGCAGCTGCACATGAATGCCACAGGCACCGTGATGGGGGGCGCGATATTCACGCTGGCCGATTTTGCGTTCGCAGTGGCTTCTAATTGGCAGGGGACGATTCACGTGTCCCGGACCAGTCAGGTTACATATTTGGGAGTTGCAAAGGGCAAACGGCTGATCGCGGAGGCCCATAAGGTAAAAGAAGGATTTAATACCTGTTACTATTTAGTAGAAGTAAATGATGAACTGGGCACCCAGGTGGCCCAGGTAACGGTCGACGGTTTTATTAAGCGGTAAAATAGCCCTTTTGAAGATAAATGCTCGCACTTGTGCGGGCTTTTTTTCGTTGTATGCAATGGACCGCTGGCGCAGCCTGCGGGCGACGGTTCCGGTAAGAGAACGCGGAAAGCCCTTATAACCATGTAAAACAATTTTTCCCGGATCATGCACAGCGTTTCCCGTCAGACTGACTCTTTCCGCAGGAAAAATAACAGAATACATCCCTTCACAAGTCCCAAAATGCCGGCCCCTTCGCGCGTCCCCTCATCTTTCCCTCTCCCAGGACTATTCCTAACAAAATGTTAATAATTTTTATTTTAAAAATTATTGAAAATAATTTTAATAATGCTATAATGAAACTAACATGAAACCGTAACCAGACTTACATATTAAGGAGAGGTATGAGGATGGACAAGAACGCATTTTTTGACAGCATTCGGGGACAGATGATTATTTCGTGCCAGGCGGTAAAAGGCGAGCCGCTGTACGAGGAAGAGCGATCCGTCATGTATTTGATGGCCAGGGCGGCCAAGATGGCGGGCACACCCGCGATCCGCACCAGCAGCATCCGGGATGTGGAGGAGATCAAGGCGGAGACAGGTCTGCCGGTGATCGGTCTGGTCAAGATTCAGTACCCCGGATACGAGGGATATATCACCCCCACTATGAAAGAGGTGGACGATCTTCTGGCTGCCGGGTCCGACGTGGTGGCCTTGGACTGCACCCTGCGCAAACGGGGAGATGGGAAAACCGTCAACCAGTTTATCCAGGAGATTCGCGACCGCCACGGGGACATTTTGCTGATGGCTGATATTTCCAACTATGAAGAGGGCGTCAACGCCTGGAAATGCGGTGTGGATATCGTAGGCACCACGATGAGCGGCTACACGGATTACACCCCCAGGCTGGATGAACCGGACTATGAGCTGATGCGCCGTCTGGCCGCGGACGTGGACATCCCGGTGATCGGAGAGGGAAAGATTCACACCCCGGAGCAGGCGGTAAAGGCGCTTGAAACAGGCGTTTGGTCCATCGTGGTGGGTGGAGCGATCACCCGGCCTCTGGAGATCGCAACCCGCTTTATGTCGGCCATCGAAGCGGCAAGAGGAGGCAGGGCATGAGAATCGCAGCGCTGGATATCGGCGGAACCTCCATCAAATCCGGCCTCTGGGACGGGGAGCGCCTGTCCCGGGAAGGGGAGCGGGATACCAATGCCAGGGAGGGCGGCGCACGTCTGATGGAGCGGGCGGTGGAGATTCTGCGGGAATACGCGCCCTTTGACGCCATCGGCATCAGCACCGCCGGGCAGGTGGACACGGTCAGGGGCAGTATCTATTATGCCAACGACAATATCCCCGGATATACGGGGATTGAGGTGCGCCGCATTCTGGAGGATGCGTTTCATGTGCCGGTTGCCGTGGAAAATGATGTGAACGCGGCCGCCCTGGGCGAAGCGCAGTTCGGCGCGGGCAAGGGCTATCCCGATTTCCTGTGCCTGACCTACGGCACCGGCGTCGGCGGCGCCATCGTATTGGACGGGCGGATTTACACCGGCAGCAGTTGGTCCGCGGGAAGCTTCGGGGGAATCGTGATCCACCCGGAAGCGGTGGACCTGGCGGTGGAGTACAGCGGCTGCTATGAGAAATACGCCTCCACCACCGGCCTGGTGAAACGCGCCCTGGCGGTAGACCCTGGGCTGACCAGCGGCAGGGCGGTTTTTGCGGCTTTTGACCGGCCGGAGGTCCATCGCGTGATCGATGAATGGATCGACGAGATCGTAACCGGTCTGGTGACCCTGATCCACATTTTTAATCCGTCCCGGATCGTGCTGGGCGGCGGAATCATGGTACAGCCCTATGTGCTGGAACAGGTGCAGGAACGCCTGATCCCGAGGCTTTCACCCGGATTCCGGAAGGTAAATATAGCGCGCGCCAGTCTGGGCAACCAGGCTGGCCTCCTGGGAGCCGCGCATCTGGCGGAAGAGATGTTGTAAAGAATCGAACAATCGCCCGCAGGCAGCCCCGGCGGCCCATTGCAATCCACAAAAATGCCAACCGCGGTTCCCCGTCCCGGGCCCTGCGGTTGGCATTTTACATCCCCATCCAAAAACCTATCTCACAGCCACACTCCCCAATCTCCATAATCAAACTTCCCGCTTCCATGCCTCAGCTTTCCTACCGCCTTAAGCTCCCGGAACACATCCCGCATCCGCCCCAGTATCTCCGGCTCAATCTCCAGCGAATGGTGGGCCGGGAACACCTGCTTCACCGGCAGAGCGGCCACCTTTTCCAGGGAATCCAGATAAGCCTCCGGGTCCGTGGACGGGTAATAGGCGAACAGCACGTCCTTGTACACCAGGTCCCCGGTGAACAGATACCCCCGCTCCGGCTCCCAGAAGCACATGTGTCCCGGGGCGTGTCCCGGCGTGTGCAGCACCCGGATCACCCGGCCGCCCAGGTCGATCTCGTCCCCGTCCCCAAGCACCCGTGTGGGTGTTCCCTGAAAAAATTCATAAGTCCCCACATCATACCCCTCCGGCGGGTCGCAGCGGTCCAGCACCATTTCCCGGATGGTTTCCAGCGACAGCGGAAACTCCCCGTTCAGCCAATTCAGCTCCAATTCATGGGCGTAAAATTCCGGAAAATACCGGTGCCCGCCGATGTGATCCCAATGGACATGGGTGGCCACGGCCGCCACCGGCTTGTCCGTCAGCCGCGCCACCACCTCGTGGATATTGCAGATGCCCAGCCCGGTATCGATGAGCAGACACCGTTCATTTCCCTCCAGCAGATAGCAGTGAGTCTCCTCCCAGTGGCGGTACTCGCTGAGAATCACCGTGTTTGGGTCAATCCGGTCGATGGTGAACCAATCCTTCTCTTCCTTCTGTTTCGTATCCATATTTAATCCATCCTCCCTGAACTTAAGTTTTCCCGCCTCTCCAGTATAACAGAAACCGCCCCCAACTGCCGTCCCCAAATACACAAAAATACGGCACTGAAATCTGCTTCTTTGCACATTCAATGCCGCATTTCCGAATCATATTTTCAAAACGCTTTCCGGCCGCGTCATGTTTCGCGTCCCTTCCGGCCGTGTCCCCTCACACCGCTACAGCAACTTCCGGGCTTCAGCGCTGGAGGAGTGACGATAGACCAAGCCGCGTCCCCTCGCACCGCTACAACAATTTCCTCGCCGTCGCCTGAGCCGTCGCCTCCCGCGCCTTCGCGCACCGCTCGGGATTCTTCAGGCAATACGCATAAAACAAATAATCGATAATAAACATCTGCCCGATCTTCGCCGCGATTGACCCGGATTGCAGCGGGCTTTCATTTGACCCGCACAGCAGAATCACGTCCGAGAGGGCCGCCGCGGGAGAATTGGAAAAATGTGTAATTAAAATGATTTTAGCCCCGCCGTTCTTCGCGGGCCGCAGCACGTCCAGCATGTCCCGGGTGCTGCCCGAGTAGGAGAAGAAGAGGATCACGTCCTGCTCGTCGCAGAGGGCCGCAGCCATGGCCTGCATGTGGGAGTCCTCGATGTGGAGGAACTGGGAGGAGGCGGTGGAGAAGCGGGCCCAGGCCTCCATGGCCATCACGTTGCTGCCTCCCTGGCCGAAACAGAACACCCGCCGGGCGCCGGAGAGCAGGTCCACGGCTTTAGCCGTGCTGTCGGTGTCCATCAGCTCCAGCGTCTCGCTCATGGCCTTCACATCTGTCTGGTAAAGCTTGCGGCAGACATTTTCAAAGCTGTCCCCGTCGGTCACGGCGGCCCCGGTGTCCGTGGGATCTCCGGTGACCGTGGTGTGATCCACTCTGGCTAAGGCGAGCTTGAACTCATTATAGCCCGCCAGCCCCAGCCCCCGGCAGAAGCGGGTGATCGTGGCCTCGGAAACGCCGCTGGCTTCCGCCAGGGAGGTGATGGACATGTACTGGACCATGGACTTGTTGGTGAAAATGTAGTCCGCCAGTTTCTTGGAAGAACGGGTCATGGTATTGTACTGCTGGGAAATGAAGTCTAAAATGTTTGACTGCATAGCTGTGGCACCTCCTGTCGATAACCTGAGCCTGAAAATAATCAGTAAGCTTTACCGTACGAGTAAATTATATCTTCTTTTTGAAAAGAAAACAACCAATATTTATAAAAATAGAAAATTATTTTCAAATAAAACAGCCTGTTCGGACATAAAGACCACGCTAAAATGATGCTAAGACCCCTGAAAATGCTTGGTTTGACAAAAAGAAAACGAGATATTTGTGCAACTTGCATAAAAAATAAATATATTTTCATGAATATGATATATTGAAAATTATTTTCACAAATAGTATATTGTTATTAGCAAGTGAGACAAGAGTAGTCTCTCAGAATAAAGGAGGAAGCGAAATGAAAAAAATGTTAGCATTGCTGCTGGCAACCACCCTGACAGCCGCCACCATTGCAGGATGTGGATCCGGCAAAACAGACGCGGGATCCGGAACCCAGGCCCCGGCCCAGACGGAGAAGGCCGGAGAGACCGCCGGAGGTACCGGAACCGCCGAGGCCCCCGCAGCCGGAGCGGACACCCTGAAGCTGGCGGTGACCACCGGAGACGGTTCCACCACCGACGACCGCATCCCCACACCCTAGTATAACCGTATCATGGCCACCAACCTGATGTACCGGGCCCTGTTCCTGGCGGACAGCACCCTGACCGAGGTGAAGCCGGATTTGGCTGATACATACACCGTCAGCGACGACGGCCTGGTTTACACCATCACCCTGAAGGACGGCCTGAAATGGTCCGACGGTGAGCCGCTGACCGTGGACGACGTGCAGTGGTCCATCGAGACCGGCCTCAAAGCCGCCACCATCAACTCCATCTACACCGCGGCATTCAAGAACATTGATTCCATCAAGACCGAGGGCAACACCATCACCCTGACCCTGACCGCTCCCTACGCGGCCATGCTCAACGTTCTTGCCCAGTTCGCCATCCTGCCCAAGCATTCTTTAGAGAGCGCGGACCCGTTAAAGATGGAAGCCGATCCGTTCTGGACCAACCCCGTCACCTCCGGCATGTTCGCTCTGGACGAGTTAAACGTAGGCAACTACTTCACCCTGAAGCTGAACGAGAACTACGAGGGCACGGCTCCCAAGATTCAGAAGGTGATCTGCTACTTCGTATCCGACTATGTGACCGCCGCCCAGTCCGGCAACACGGACTACGTGTTCGGCAACGCCGCCGACCTGGTGGAAGCGTTAAACGGAATGTCCAACTTCACCGCCCACGAGGTGGATGTGCTGTTCTACAAATACTTCATCTTTAATATGAAGGGAATCGACGGAAATGAGAACCCGGCCATGCAGAACGTGGCGGTGAGAAAGGCCATCATCGAGGCCATCGACCGGTCGGCCCTGGCCACCCTGTATCCCAACGCCAACGTGTTAAACAGCGGCGTTCCCAACAGCAACCCGGCCTACAACGGCTTCGAGTACACCTTCGACGCAGACAAAGCCAAGGCCGACATCGCAGCCAGCGGCTACGACATGAGCCGCCCGCTGAAGATTTGCTACTACAACAACGACCAGACTACCATCGACCTGATCAATACCGTCGTTTACTACCTGGAGCAGACCGGCCTGACCGTGGAAGCCACCCTGTCCAACGACGGAACCACCGACCTGTTCACCACCAGAGCCTACGACGTGGGCTTCAAGGGCAAGAGCGCGTTCTCCATCGACGAGTGGTACACCGAGTATATGAGCACCGACGGCCTGTTCGCCAACATTTTCGGCGGCGACACTTCCTTCGACGATCTGGTAGCCCAGCTGTCCAAGGCCGTGAAGGACGAGGACCGCAACGCCATCTTAAAGCAGCTTCAGGATCTGGAGCAGGAGAAGGCGTACAAGGTTCCGGTATTCACCGTAGGTACCTACATCTTCACCAGCAACCATGTGGTTCTGCCCGAGGGCGTGCAGTTCTGTAACCCGCTGTACATGAGCGATCTTGATTTCGCAAACTGGGAGATCGCAAAATAACGTGAAACGATAAAGTTTCAGGCGGCAACCACCGCAAACGGCGAAGGGGGAGACAGTGAGATTATCTCCTGTCTCCCTTTTTACACGCAAAAAGCGCCGCCGCCTGCCTTCAGGTAAGATTGGAGTGATAAAATGCTGAAATTTATTGCCAAAAAGCTGCTCATGATGATTCCCATGCTGCTGCTGATCAGCTTTATTGTGTACTTCGGACTGCAGCTCACCGGGATTGACCCCATCAACTTCATGGTCAGCCCGGAAATGCTCTCGGCCAACAAGGAGAACGTGGAGGCCCTGCGCCAGTCCCTGGGCCTGAACGACCCGCTGATTATCCAGTATTTCCGCTGGCTGGGCGGCGTGCTGCGGGGCGACCTGGGATATTCCTTCGACGGTTCCTCCATCGCCTCCATCATCAGCGTCCGCCTGCCCTACACCTTTGAGCTGGCCGGATACTCTCTGGTCCTCTCCGCCATCATCGGCATCGGGATCGGCATCATTTCCGCGGTGCGCCAGAATGGCGTGATCGACTACGTTGGCCGTGTGCTGGCGGTGCTCGGCCAGGCGGTTCCCCAGTTCTTAGTGGGAATCATCCTGATTCAGATTTTCGCCATCAAGCTGGGGATTTTCCCCTCCGGCAACCGCGTCAGCCCCGACGCGACCAATGCCTTTGTGGACGCCTTTCAACACCTGTTCCTCCCGGTGCTGACCCTGACCATCGGCATGGTGGCCGTGCTCATGCGCTACGCCCGCAACACCATGCTGGACGTGCTGAACAGCGACTACATCAAAACGGCCCGTTCCAAGGGAATCCCGGAGTGGAAGGTATACTTAAAGCACGGCTTCCGCAACGCCATGAAGCCGGTTCTGGTCATCCTGGTGTTCCGTATTCCCATGCTGGTGGGCGGCTCCGTGGTCATTGAGAGCGTATTTTCCTATCCCGGAATCGGTCTGACCATGACAAACGCCATCGTGTCCGGCGACTATCCCATCGTGCTGGTCACCACCCTGATCATCGCGGCGGCCATGCTGATCTGTTCCTTTATGGTGGACGTATTCAACGCCCTGTTAGACCCCAGAGTGCGTCTCGGCGAGTGATGAGAGGAGGAGTAAATAAATGAGCAATCCAACAACTGCGAGTATCAAGGATCAGAATAAAAATGAAGCCTCCTCCATGTTCAAGCGCAACGTGCGCAAGTTCATGAACAATAAGCTGGCCCTGTTCGGCCTGATCGTGGTGGTACTGATCACCATCGCCTGCATCGTGGGCTTTATCATGGGCGTGGACTACAACACCCCCATGCTTCCCAACATGAAAAAACCGCCCAGCGGGACCAATCTCTTCGGCACGGACACCATCGGCCGGGACCTGTTCGCCAGAGTGCTGGTGGGCGGCTGCTATTCCATCTTAATCGGCGTGTTCTGCGCGGTGATGAGCTCCGTGATCGGCGCGATTTTAGGCGCCGTCGCCGGATATTTCGGTGGGAAAATGGACACGGCGCTGATCCGTATCTCCGAGATTTTCCAGGCGTTTCCCCAGCTGGTGCTGGTCATGATGTTGGTGGCCATCGTCAACAAGCGGGGCCTTGGGAACCTGCTGTTCATCTTCGTGTTCACCGGCTGGATGACTACCTTCCGTATGGTGCGCAACGAGTTCATGAGCATCAAAGGCGAGACCTACGTCAAGGTCTGCGAGGCCTTCGGAATGAGCAAGAACAACATCATGTTCAAGCAGATTCTGCCCAACGTCATGAGCCCCATCATCGTTTCCACCACAACCAACGTGGCGTTCTTCATTTTGCAGGAAGCGGCCCTGTCCTTCATCGGTCTGGGCGTGGCGGACAGCACCCCCACCTGGGGCAACATTTTAAACGCCGCCAAGTCCGTTTCCGTGGTGACCAACCAGTGGTGGATCTGGCTGTTCCCCGGACTTGCAATCAGCCTGTTCGTGCTGGCCATCAACTTCCTGGGCGACGGCCTGCGGGATGTGCTGGACGCGAAGCAGCAGTAAGGAGGAGATGGCATGGATAACAGAGAGATTATATTAGACGTTAAGAAGTTAAATACCACATTTGTGTCCGACCGCAAGAAAGTGCGCATCGTCAAGGACGTCTCCTTCCAGGTGAAGCGGGGCAAGACCCTGGCCGTGGTGGGCGAGTCCGGCTGCGGCAAGAGCGTGACCATGAACTCCATCATGCGGTTTCTGGGCAAAAACGCCATTGTGGACGCTGAGAACATCCAGTACAACGCCCTGAAAAACGGCCAGGTGAAGGAGTACCACTTGGAGAGCGTCAAGGACCCCAACGGCCCGGATATGCGCGCCCTGCGCGGCCCGGACATGGCCATGGTGTTCCAGGACCCCATGAGCAGCTTAAACCCGGTTTACAAAGTGGGCGACCAGGTGGCGGAGGGACTGCTGCAGCACAACAAGGGCATGACCAAAAAGGAAGCCCGGGAAAAGGTGCTGGAAATGTTTAAGAAGCTGGGAATCCCGGACCCGGAGGAGCGCATCGACTGCTACCCCCACCAGTTTTCCGGCGGCATGAAGCAGCGCGTGGTCATCGCCATCGCCATGATCTGCAACCCTGAGCTGATCATCTGCGACGAGCCCACCACGGCGTTGGACGTGACCATCCAGGCCCAGATCATGGAGCTGTTAAAGGATCTCCAGGTCAACGACGGCAAGTCCATTATCCTCATCACCCACAACATGGGCCTGGTGGCGGAGATGGCGGACGAGGTCTGCGTCATGTACATGGGCCGGGTGGTGGAATTTGGAAGCCTGGAGGACGTGTTCGACCGCACCAGCCACCCCTACACCAGAGCGCTGCTGCGCAGCGTGCCCGTGCTGGGACTGGCCGACGGCCAGAAGTTAGAGACTATCCCCGGCGCCACCCCCAACCCGGCGGATTTAAAGGGCGGCTGCGAGTTCGCCGACCGCTGTCCCGAATGCATCGAGCTCTGCCGCAGAGGTGAAATCCCCTGCTACGAGGTGGGGCCCGGCCATCATGTGCGCTGCCTGAAGTATAGTTCCTGCCCGGAGGTGGAATAGATGAAGGATAACAGAGAAGTCATTTTCAAGATCGAAAACTTACAGACATGGTTCCCCATCACCAAGGGAATGTTCAAAAAGGTGGTGGGCCATGTGAAGGCGGTGGACGATGTGAGCCTGGAGGTCTACAAGGGCGAGACTCTGGGAATCGTGGGCGAATCCGGCTGCGGCAAGTCCACCTTCGGCAAGACCGCCATGATGCTGGAGCGGCCCACGGGCGGCCGGGTGATGTTCAACTTCGGCGGGGAGTTCAAGGACGTCACCAAGTTCAACAAGGACGAGATGTTCCAGTTCCGCCGCAAGGTCCAGATGGTATTCCAGGACCCCTACTCCGCCTTAAATCCCCAGAAGAAGATTTATTCCTCCTTTGAGGAACCCTTAAAGGTTCACGGCATCGACACCTTAGAGGAGCGGGAGGAAGTGATGCGCAAGGTGCTTAAAATGGTCAACATCCAGCCCGACTATTTGATGCGCTATCCCCACGAGTTCTCCGGCGGCCAGCGCCAGCGCCTGTGTATCGCCCGGGCCCTGGAGGTCATGCCCGAGGTGCTGATCTGTGACGAGCCGGTGTCCGCCTTGGACGTTTCCATCCAGGCCCAGGTGCTGAACCTGATGAAAGAGATTCAGAAGGAAATGAACCTGACCTATTTGTTCATCGCCCACGACCTATCCGTGGTGCAGTACATGTCCGACCGGATCATGGTCATGTACCTGGGCCGCATCGTGGAGGTGGCGGATTCCCGGGCACTGTACGATGAGCCGCTGCACCCCTACACCAAGGCCCTGCTCTCGGCCATCCCGGTGGCCGACATCCACACTAAGAAGAAGCGCCAGGTGCTGGAAGGCGAAGTGCCCAGCCCGATTCACAAGCCGGACGGCTGCCCCTTCCACAACCGCTGCCCCAAGTGTATGGAGATTTGCAAGACCCAGGCGCCGAACATGGTGCACCACGGGGCGGAGGGCCACATGGTGGCCTGCCATCTGTACGACGAGGAGGCGGTGAAGGCGTGATTTACACGGATATGGAACATTTGGACCGCTACAGGGGGATTTGCCCCCAGCTGGACACTGCCATCGGTTATCTGCTGGAAAATGGACTGGAGCTGCTGGTTCCGGGGCGCAACGAGGTGGACGGGGAGGACGTGTTTGTGAACCGTTTTCACTATACGACCATGCCTCAGGAGGAGGCCGCTTTTGAGGCCCACGAGGTTTACGCGGATATTCATTTATTGGGCGAGGGCCGGGAGTACATCGGCGTGACGCCCATAGAGAGGCTGACTGTGACGAAGGTGGACCGCGAGGCCGACAACATCGAGTGCCGCGGCCCGGTTGAGGCGAAAATCCCCATGGAGCCGGGCAAGGTGCTGATCGTGTTCCCAGAGGACGCCCATATGGTGAAAATCGAGAACGGCGGCGCGGTGAAGGTGGAAAAAGCGGTGGTGAAGGTTCGGGTTTGAGAGGGAAATGTGAGGGGGCGGATGCCCGGAGGTGGGGCGCTGGCCCAGAGGTAGGCCTCTGACTCGCTGGCAGGCTCGGGCCCGGTGGTAGAACGCCGCCCCACACCCCATAAAATTTATTAACATAGAATATGACTGGGATTCAGGCGCAGTTTGGACCCCACAATGGAGGCAAAATCATGAGAGACATAACAAAATATCAAGGTGTGATTCCTGCGTTTTACGCGTGTTACGATGAAAAAGGCGATATCAGCCCCGAGGGCGTTGAGAAGCTGACCCGGTTCCTGATTGAAAAAGGCGTGAAGGGCGTTTATGTGGGCGGCTCCTCGGGCGAGTGCATTTATCAGGGCGTGGCGGAGCGCAAGCTGGTGCTGGAGCACGTGATGAAGGCCGCTGAGGGACGTCTCACGGTGATCGCCCATGTGGCCTGCAATAACACCGCGGACAGCATGGAACTGGCGGCCCACGCGGAGAGCCTGGGCGTGGACGCCATCGCGGCGATTCCTCCTATTTATTTCCATCTCCCGGAGTACGCCATCGCCCAGTATTGGAATGATATCTCCTCCGCGGCTCCGAACACGGACTTTGTGATCTACAACATTCCCCAGCTGGCCGGGGTGGCCCTGACCATGCCGCTGTTCCACGAGATGTTAAAAAATCCCAGGGTCGTGGCGGTGAAGAACAGCTCCATGCCGGTCCAGGACATCCAGATGTTCAAAATGGACGGCGGCGAGGGCTTCGTGGTGTTCAACGGACCCGACGAGCAGCTGGTCAGCGGCCTGGCCATGGGCGCGGACGGCGGAATCGGCGGAACCTACGCGGTGATGCCGGAGCTGTATTTAAAGATCTTTGAGCTGGTAAAATCCGGGGATATCCCCGCCGCCCGCGAGATTCAGTACGCCGCGGACGCAATCATCTACAAGATGTGCACCTGCAAGGGCAACCTGTACGCGGTGATGAAGGAGATTTTGAAGATTCGCGAGGGCCTGGACCTGGGCAGCGTGAGAAAACCCATGCCCGGTCTGGCACAGAGCGATATGCCCTGCGTGAAGGAGTGCGCGGACATGATCGCGGCTGCGGTTGAGAAATACTGCTGATTGAGAGAACGGTGAGACAGCCGGTGACCGGGCGGAGGGCGCACGCCCTCCGCCCGGAACGTTTGTCCGCACCAATACATTTGCACTACAATCTGACGGGAGAAAAACGACATGGAAAAATATTTGATGCTGGACCGGCGTCTGTTGAGCCCCCAGGCGATGGAAAATATCCGCATGGAGGTGGCTCGCCCGGTAAAGGACGCGGCCCACAATCCGCTGTTCACCCAGGACCAGCCCTGGGAGGTGCGCATCGACAACGGGTATCCCAACGTGCTCTACGATGAAGAGGCCCGTATTTACCGCTGCTATTACACTCTGTTCATCGAGGACGAGGACAGCCGCCTGGCGGACCTTCAGGAGCGGGGCAGGCGGGACTACATTCCCAGGCCCGACCGGGCCCCCGGGCTGGCCTACGCCCAGAGCCGGGACGGAATCCACTGGGAGAAGCCGTCCCTGGGCCGGGTGCAGTGGCATGGAAGCACTGAGAACAATCTCATTTTCGCCTACGCCCACGGAACCGGCGTGATGATCGACGAGCGGGACCCGGACAAATCCAGGCGTTACAAGATGGTGACCAAGATGGATCAGCCCGGAACGCAGGCATACATGGCGGTATCCTTTTCCTCCGACGGTCTGGACTGGTGCGATCCCATCTCCTGGCCGGAGTACAATCCCCCTGCGGACAGCCACAATCTGCCCTTCTGGGACGAGGAACAGAACTGCTACGCGCTTTTATCCAGAATTTGGAAAGACGGTATCCGCATCACCACCCTCAGCCGCTGCAAGGACTTCCTTCACTGGAGCGAGCCACAGGAAACGCTTCGGGGAAATGGGTTTGAGAATCAGATTTACGCCATGCCCGCCTTCCGCTGGGGGAACCTGTACTTAGGGCTGGCGTCCATGATCCACGAGGGCGACCGGCTGGCGGAGGATTTTGACTGTGTGGACCTGGAGCTGGCCTGGGCCGCGGACCCGGCCAAATTCGATTTCGTGGCGGCGGGACAGCATTTGATTGAGCGCGGCGCAGGCGCTTACCCGGATGGGGACTTTGACTGCGGCTGCATCTACGCCTCCCCGCCGGTGATGTCGCCGGACGGTAAAATGTGGGTCTATTACATGGGAAGCAACGGCCGCCACACCAACTGGCGGGACGGCTCCCTGGGGCGGGCGGAGTGGAAGCCGGATAAATTTGCGGCTCTGACCCCAAGGCAGCCGGAGCGGGACAGCGTGATTGCCACCTGCCGCCTGCGGGTGTCGGGCGGAAACCTGGAGATTCTGGCCGACGTGGTGGAGCACGGCGGCGAGTATAAGCTGGAAGCGGAGCTGTCGCCTTTCTGGAACAGCCAGCCCTTCGACGGCTTCTCCTACAGCGATAGCCGGGTGGAGCAGAAGGCCGACGGCTGGTGGTCGATTCGGTTCGCCGGAGGTATGGAGCAGCTGTCCGGTGAGAAGGTCAGCCTGAAGCTAAGAATGCGGAACGTGAAGCTTTGGGCCTTGAGAGGCGATGTGGAAATGGCGGAGCATCGGCTTTGGGAGGGGGCGGAGTAGACGGGAGGGCGGGCACAATACAGGGAGGCGGCCGCCATACGGAGGTGCAGCCGCCATACTGGGGTGCAGCCGCTATACTGGGGATGCAGCCGCCATACTGGGGTGCAACCGCCATACTGGGGATGCAGTCGCCATACTGGGGTGCAGCCTCCATACGGGAGCACAGCCGCCATACAGCATACAACCACAATAGGAGCTGCGCCGGAGGCCAAAGCTAGTATCGGGATCGATTGCGAGAAAAATGGCACGTACCAACCGCAAAACCGCCGACGTTCCCTCTATCACCTATCCATCATAAATTCCAACTATTCCGTTGCTTTTACAACATTATAACACCGCATAAGCCGTGGCCACACGTTCAGAATCGCGTATGGCCCGGCTTATTTTTAATGTGCGCCCGGCGGCGCACGTTTCTAACCGGTGAAAGTCCGGAA
>NZ_CABJCG010000007.1 GCF_902364025.1 Enterocloster lavalensis | reverse complement strand
GGATTCCGGACTTTCACCGGTTAGAAACGTGCGCCGCCGGGCGCACATTTAAATAAGGCCCGTCTGGCGACGGGCCTTAATCACACTTCTGCTATATCGATCTATCCTGAAATCACAGGTTCAGAACAACCTCCTTTTTCATATCACGCTGCCCCTACCGTTCCTCCCCCTTCCCCCAAACATGATTCCGTCTCATAGATTTCCCCTTCCTTCATCACAAACGCGCAGTCCAGCAGCGCCTTGGGGTCTTTCATCAAATCGCGCTTCCAGGCCGAAATATCGGCATACTTTCCCACCTCCACCGTTCCGATACAATCCTCCAGTCCCAGGATACCGGCGTTGGTGCTTGTGGCGGCCTTTAGGGCCTCGAATGGCTTCATGCCGCTGTTCATCCAGGCCTCGTACTCGTAGCCGCTCTCATAGTTCTGGTGGACCGCCACAAAGTCCGTGCCGTAACCCAGACGGATTTTGCTGTGGCAGATCACCTCCCGCCCGGCCTGCAGCGCTTCCCGGTAAAGCTCCAGCTTTCTGCGGAATTCCGGCTGCTTGTCCTTCAGCCGCTCCGGGTCGTAATGGACGGCTTCCTCGTAGGGCGAGAAGGTGGGCACCAGGTAGATTCCCCGCTCCTCAATCATGGCGGCCGTCTCCTCGTTCATCAGGCTTCCGTGCTCCATGCCGTCGATCCCTAAACGGATCAACTTCTGCATCAGCTCGTTGGTGTACACGTGGGCGGTCACCGTTTTGCCCAGCTCATGGGCGGTGGTGATGATCGTTTCCAGCTCCCCGTCGCTTAACTGCTGCTGGACCGGCGTGTCGTAAGGCGTAAAAAAGCCGCCCGTCGCCATGATTTTGAGGAAGTCCGTGCCATACTTCACCTGCTCCCGGACCGCGTTGGCAAAGAAGTCCCGGCCGCTTCCCAGCCCGGGCCGCTGCCGCTGCAGCATCCCGGACAGCTGCGGATTGCGGGCAAAGCCCTGACTTAAGTCGCCGTGGCTTCCCGCCGTGCAGAGAAAAACCGGAGCGGCCACGATGCGGGCTCCCGGCAGATATCCCCGTTCCACCGCCTCCTTCACATCCAGAACGCCGTAACCGTTGCTGGTGATTCCCCCCACATGGCGCACCGTGGTGAAGCCCCGGGCAAGTGCCATTCTTGCGCAGCGGGCGATGGCCAGGGTCTTGGCTTCCTCGCTGGTGGTGTACACCTCCTCACGGACCGTGTGCCAGTCTATATAATCCATGTGCATGTGCGCGTCGATCATGCCGGGCGTCACCTGGCAGCCCCGCAGATCGATTTCCAGGGCATTTTCCGGCTCCGGAACCTGCGCTCCCACCGCTGCGATGCGCCCGCCGTCCACCAGGATACTCTGCCCCGGCTTCCACTCTGCCGAGACGCCGTCGTAGAGCTGTCCGCAGCGGATGATTTTATATCGTTCTTTCATGTTCTTCCTCCGTGAACGCATTTATTTCCGCCTCACTGCCGGGCTTCTCCGGCTCCACGGCCTTAAACTCAGCCTTAAACTCATACTCCGGCGGCTCCTGGCCCAGGAGATGGCGCACGAAGAAATCCAGCTTTCTGCGGATAAAGTACAGGTCCGCGGGCACGTTGTGGTTCACCCTGGGCAAAATGAGCAGCTCATAATCCTTGTTGCAGCGGATCAGCCGGTCGCACAGCCGCAGGGTTTGGGACATGCTCACATTGTCGTCCAGGGCGCCGCAGGCCAGAAACAGCTTTCCCTTCAGATTCTCCGCCAAGCGGGTGATATCTCCCTGCCCGTAGAGTTCTTCCTGATACAGCCCGTAGTAGCGTTCCGTCCAGGAGTTTTCGTACATCCGCTGGTCGTAGTTTCCCGCGGATGCCACGCCTGCCCGGTAAATCTGCGGGTAGCGGAACATGGCGGACACGGTGGCGTAACCGCCCCCTGAGTTGCCCCAGATGCCCACCCGGCTCAGATCCAGGAATGGAAATTGTTCCTTCAGCTCCGGCAGACAGGCCGCGTGGTCCGCCAGACCGGCGCACTCGTGGATGGCTTTCCAGCTGAATTCGTGAAACCGTTTCCCTTGCCCAGGCGTTCCCCGGCCGTCCAGGATAATTCCGGCGATGCCTACCTGGGCAAACCCCTGCAGGCCGCCCATCGCCTCCCGTCCCATGGCGTTATCCCAGGTAAATTCCCTGGGTACATTGTAGAGCTGGGCTCCGCCGTAAATGTAATCGATCACCGGATATTTAGCATCCGATGAAAAACCGGCGGGGCGCACCAGAATCCCCCAGAGTCCGGTGACTCCGTCCGCCGCCTTCACCGTAAAACGCTCCGGGATCTGATAACCTGCGGCCAAAAGACCGCTCACGTCCGCCCGCTCCAGCTCCCGGATCAACGCGCCCTCAAGGTCCCTGAGCACCGTCACCGGCGGCAGGTCCACCCGCGAGTAGGTGTCCACAAACGCCTGCTCTCCCATTGTGACCCGATGCACCGCATCCTCAGGCGTGAGCCGCGCCAGCCCGCTGCCGTCAAAATTCACGGCAAAGAGCTGATAATAGAGGGGATCGGAGCAATCCGGCACATTGTTTGCCATAAAGTAAATGCGCCCGGCCGCCTCGTCCACCTTTACCAGCTTCTGCACAATCATTTCCCGGCACGCCGCGTCAAATAGGTCGCCCTCGCATGCCCCTGTGTCCAGGCGGTAGCGATAGAGGTGGGCGTATCCGCTGCGCTCACTCTGCCAGAAGGCCAGCTTCCGGTCCGCGGTCACAAAGTTGGAAAATTGATAGCTGCCGAAGCCGTCCAGCTGTCCAAAGGCTCCCAGATTCAAAAACGTGTCCGTGGTCTCCCGGACGATCTGCCTGGCCGCTCCGGTGGCAGCCTCAGCCAGGTAAAGCCTGCCCTCCCCGTACCCCCGGCTGAACCAGGTGAAGTAGAACCCGCTGCTGTCCGGAAGCCAGCGCACAAAACTCTTTTCTTCGGAGGTGAACACCGGGTCCAGATACGCAGGCGCCTGCACCATGGTCATGTTCCGCAGCTTCACGTCCCCCACGCAGAGCGCAAAATGCGGCAGCTCCCCGTCGGAATCCCCGGCAAAGGGGCATGGGTACTCCCACAGCCTTGGCCGGATGTCCTGCTGCGAGTCCCCAAAGGATTCGATGGCGTAAAGCTTCTTTACCGCTCTGCGGTCCGCCCGGTATGTGACAAAATAGCGCCCGTCCGGGCTCCACAGCACCAGCGGATGCTCTGCGGCCCCCTGGCGCTTCACCGTAATCTGGCTGTAGACGTCCACGTAGCAGCCGTATTCGCAGAGAGGTTCGCCGTCAAACGTCAGCTGGGTTTCCCCGCCGCCGTCCAGAAGATAAAGGTTGTGTCCGCGGTAAAAAAGACGGCAGTGACCGTCCGGAGAGACGCTAAAGCCGCTTTTCTCCGACCGGCGCGCCTGCGCCGGGTCTGTATCTCCGTTGAGAGCCCCCTGGGGATTCCCGGCTTCACCGGAACGAATCTCCTCCTCGCCAGTCAGAGAGTTGACCCGCACATTCACCGTCTCTTTCCCGCTTTCCCCACGCGTTTCCCGTCCATAGGAAAAGAACACCCCGTCCAGCCAGCGGATCTTCGGGCTGCCGTTTATTACCATCTCTCTCGTATATTGGGGCAGCATCCGCTCCGCCGCCCGGTATTTTTCCAGTAAATCCATCATCTCATTCTCCCTGAAAGCTCCGGCTTATAAAAACACCTGGACGCCCGGCCCCAGCGGCAGGTTGAACACCACCCAGACCACCATCTGCACCACCCAGACCAGCAAAAACGCGATGGAATAGGGAAGCATCATGGAGATCGGGCTTCCCATGCCGAACTCCTTATCGTACTTTTTCGCCATGCCGATGGCAATGGGTATGTAGGGATAAATGGGGGTGATCGCGTTGGTGCAGGAATCGCCGATGCGGTAAATCACTTGGGCGAAGGCCGGGCTGTAGCCCAGCATCATCATCATGGGCACCAGGATCGGCGCGAAAATGAACCATTTTCCGGAGCCGCTGGTCATAAACAGGTTCACCACGCAGCACAGCAGGATAAAGAACAGCATCAGGGGAATTCCCGTAAACCCGGCGGCCTGCAGGGCATCCGCGCTCTTAACCGCAATGATCATGCCCAGATTGGTGTAGCTGAACATATTGATAAACTGTGCGATGACAAAGACCAGCACAATATACCCGGTCATACCCTCCAGCGCCTGGGCCATAAACAGCGGCACGTCCGAGCTGTTCTTCAGGGTGCCCGCCACAACGCCGTAGACAACGCCTACCAGAATGAAATAGAAAATCAGGATCGGTACCAGGCCTGCGATAAACGGACCGTTTAAAATAGACCCGTCCTCCCCGCGCAGTATTCCGCCCCTGGGAATGACCATGAGCGCGAAGGCCAGGATGAACAGCACGCTGAAAATGCCCGCCGCCCGCAGCGCCTTACCCTGGCGCTCCGTCAAGCCTGCCTCCCCGGCCTCATTTCCCTGGGCCCGGTAGGTTCCCAGGCGGGGCACAATAAATTTCTTGTTGACAAATACACCCGCCACCGTCAGCGTGAACACGGATACGAACATAAAGTACCAGTTGCAGGTGGCGTTGACCGTCATGGAGGGATCGATCAGCTGAGCGGCCGACTCCGTAACGCCGCTGAGCAGCACATCCGTGCCCGCCACAATGATACAGGCCGTAAAACCGGCGTTAGTCGCCGCGTAACCGGCCAGAAGCCCGGCCACCGGATGCATGCCGACGGACTCAAAGGCCGCCGCTGCCAGCGCCGGGACTACGATGATGGAAGCTTCGGAGGCAATGCTCCCGTTGATGCCCAGAAACAGCACGGTGGCGGTCAGACACCACAGCGGCACGCCCAGAATCGCCCGGCGCATGGCTGTGGTAAGCAGGCCCACCTTCTCCGCAAATCCGATGGCGATCTGCATGGCCAGCACCAGCCCCAACGGGGTGAAGGTCTGGAAATTCGTCAGCAGGTTCTCCAGCAGCCAGACAAATCCGTCCTTGCTGATCAGACTGTTGGACGTCACCGTGTCCCCGGTGGTGGGGTTCACCACGCTCACTCCGGCAGCGGAACAGAGCATGCTGATCACCGCCAGGATCAGGCACAGCCACAAAAACAGGATGTAAGGGTGTGGAAGCCTGTTGCCCGCCCGCTCGATAAAATCCAGCACGCGCCCCCCTCTTTTTTTCTGCATCGCTTTTTCACTCATATGCGCATTCCTCCTTGGTACTTCATTTTCTTTTTTAGACCGTGGTCTTATTATAAGCAAAAAATAAGAACGGCGCAATTACATTTTGCCATTCTTAATTTTATAAAGTCAAACTGTGATTTTTATGCAGTTTTTTCTCTTCGATTCTTTTAATCTTCACGATAGCTCCGATAAAACCGTTCCAGCTTTGGCATACTGGCCTCTGTCAGGTCGTATTCCCCCTTGGCCAGGCACCAGGATATCAAAAGGCTTCGCTCCTCCTCAATGATGTCGGTCACGATCTGGCTGCAGTCCAGCTTTGCCGTCAGCTGCCCCAGCTTTTGGCCCTGGGACACGATGGACGACAGAATCCTTCGCACCGCCCGCTCCTCCCCCCAGAAGGAGATTCCCGTGGTGCCGGAAAGCTGGCTGATGTAAAGACTGGTCAAAAGCTCGGCGCCGATTTCATTTGACAGGAACTGAAACATATAGCGGTTGATCTCCAGAAGCTGGTCCCTGGCATGGGCTTCCCGGCAGATCAGACCGTAAAGCTCGATGTATTTCTGATCGAATATCTCGTACAGGGAATCCAAAAGCTCCGCCTTGGCGTGAAAATAATAGTAAAATCGCCCTTTGGAGCACCTGGCGCCGCGCAGAATGTCCTCCATGGTCGTATTCTGGTATCCCTTCTGGTAAAACAGCTGCCAGGCCGTGTTTAAAATCTGCTGCCGCTGCCGCTGCTCGTTTTCCTCGTCCTTTGTCCGCATACTCCATTCTCCTTACCGGCTCAATGTGATGAGTTCCTGTTCTATTTTTGCAGGTTTGGAGGAAAACGTCAAGTGTTTATTGCAGTGATTTCCGGCCGCTCAGATACCCGATTATGTGTTCTGCCACCGGGACCGGATCCGCCTTCAGCAGTTCGCAGGCGCGAAACATTCCGTATCCGTCGCCTCCGGCCCTGCGGTAATTTGTGATGCACAGGGTAAAGCTGTCCTCCGGCAGGATGTCCCTGCCCCCGTATTGCAGGCGGACCACCCGGCTGCCGGGCTCGCGGGTAAAATCCAGCCGATAATCGATTCCCGCGTAAAAGTCATAGTGAAAATACCGCGGTTTGGGCCGCAGAAAACGTCTGTCGATCCCAAAGCCCCCGCTCTCCTCGTTTAAAAACTCAGCCGTCCACTCCAACGCGCTGCGCAGCACGGCTCCGCTGCACCGCACCGTGCACAGGGTATTTGCGCTGGTGTAGGCGAGGAATACATCCGCCACGCGCACCTCGGCGGGCAGGCCAAGGGCCGTGTTGGAAAGGCAGGTGGCGGAAATCTGCGCGCCGGTGACTGCCAGCTGCACCCGGTTGATAAAATCAGCCAGCGCGGACCCGTGGAGAGCCATGTGCACCCGGTCCTGTATGGGAATCGGGGCCGGCAGCGTGCAGATCCGCCCGGACTCCCAATTTTCCAGGGCCTGACGGAGACCGGTTAAGGCCGGGAGGGAATCTGCCGGATCAGGCGTGAAAGGAGCCTCCCCCGTAGCCGCCTCTTTCAGACACGAGACAAACCGAATCTCCCCGTCCATGCCAACCGTGCCGCTGACATCCGCGTAACACCCGCAAAAGCAGCCTGGCTGTACCGCGTAAGAGCCATACAGCGGACGGCCCGGCTCCCTCAGATGCTGATGCCCCGTGAGGAGCAGGTCCAGGCCCGGCTCCCGGCAAAGCGCGCAGGCGGCGTTCTCGCCGCTGTCATCCAGAACTTCCCCTGTGGCTGGGTCTTCCTCAAAACCTCCGTGGTAGATACAGACCGTCACGTCGCAGCGCCCCCGCAGTCCGCCCAGCACCCTGCGGGCCGCGTCCAGCGGCTTTTCGATGCAAAGCTGCCGGATCGTCTCCTCCCGCTCCCATCCCGCCAGGGCGTCGGTACACAGCCCGAACACGCCGATGCGCAGCCCGTTCTCCAGCGTAAAGATCCGGCTCTCCTCCACCGGCAGAATCCCCGCCCGGCTGTCAATATTGGCGCAAAGGCAGACCGCGCGCAGAGAGGTCAGATAATCAGCCAGATAGGGCAGGCCGTAATTAAAATCGTGATTTCCCAGGGTTACGGCGTCGTAGCCGCAGGCGTTCATCACCTGCGCCGCCGGGTGCGGCGGATGCGGTTTGCGCCCGGACTTTTGCTCCAGCTCCCGTTCCTTTTCCCTGAATTGCCGCACAAAAAAAGTACCGGCGGTCCCGCCCTGAAGCAGGTCCCCGCCGTCAAAAATCAGTGTATTTCCATCCTTATCAAATTCCCGGCCAGCCACGTCCAGCCCGGCCTCGCCGGGCCGGGCGAACAGCCTGCCGTGGATATCGCTTGTATACAGGATTCGGAAGGTTCTCTCCCCCATGTTTTTGATCTCCCCCGGTTACGTTTCCAAAAACTCCTTCATGATCTCCCCGCGAATTTCCAAAAACGCGGGGTCCGTGCGGTCCCTGGGGAACGGCAGGTTTACGGGCACGATCTTCTTCACCACGCCCGGGTTCTTGCCCATGATCACCACCCGGCTGCTGAGGTAAATCGCCTCGTCGATGTCGTGGGTGACGATCATCATGGTGGTTTTGTCCTGCCCCCAGATGCGCAGCACCTCCTGCTGCATGGACATGCGGGTGAAGGCGTCCAGAGCACCGAAGGGCTCGTCCAGCAGCAGAAGCTGGGGCCTGGTGGCCAGGGCACGGGCGATGCTGACGCGCTGCTGCATACCGCCGGAGAGCTGGTTGGGCACGGCGTCCGTGAATTCGGACAGACCCACCAGGTTGATGTAATACTCCACCATCTCCTTCTTCTCCGCTTTGGGAACCGCGTCGGAGATCACGAATTCAATGTTCTGCCGCACGCTCAGCCAGGGAAAAAGTCTGGCTTCCTGGAAGATCATACTGCACTTGGGGGACGGCCCGTTGACCGGTTCGCCGTCCAGAAGGATCTCGCCGGAGCTGATGGATTCCAGGGTGGTGATCAGCTTTAACAGCGTGCTCTTTCCACAGCCGCTGGCGCCCACAATGGCTACCATTTCCCCCTTTTTGACGGTCAGATCCACGCCGGCCAGGACCTCGAACTTCTGACCCCGGATATAAAAGTTTTTATACAACTGGTGTATCTCAAGAATATTTTCATTTCCAGCCATGGTGTTTCGCCCTCCTTATTTGCTGTCCGTGATGCCGCGGGTTTTCGCCAGATAATAGTGCTCCAGCCGGGTCAGCCCTCTGTCGATGAACAGGCCGATCACGCCGATTACCAGCACGCACATATACATGACCCGTGCATTTGCCGTCTCACGGGAAAGGGTGATCAGATAGCCGATTCCGGTGGAGGAGGCGATCATCTCTGCGGCCACCACGCTCATCCAGGCGTTACTCATGCCCAGCCGCAGGCCGGTGAGGATGGCGGGGATGGAGGAGGGGACAATGATCTTGAAAATGGTCTTCAGGGTGGGAATCCGGTAGGTGTATGCCACCTCCAGCAGCTTGTTGTCCACCGACTGGATTCCGTGAACGGTGTTGAGCAGCACCGGCCAGAAGGAACCAAAGGCGATGATCGCCACTTTTGAGGAAAAACCGATGCCCGCCAGAAGAATCACGATGGGCACCAGGGCGATGGTGGGAATGGGGCGCAGCACGCTTACAATGCCGCTGAACGCCGCGTTGACCGGCTTAAACAGTCCCATCAAAAATCCCGCCACCACGCCGCAGACCGCGCCGATCACATAGCCGCACGCCACACGCCCGAAGCTGACGCTCAGATTTTTCCAGAGTTTCCCAGATTCGATATAGGACAGAAATGTTTTCGCGATTGTCAGTGGAGCCGGCACAAGGGATGCTTTCACCAGCCCGTGGGTTGACGCGAACTGCCATAGGAGAATTACCAAAACCGGAAACACAATGGTAATCCAAAGCAGGATTTTGTTCTGTCTTGCGCTGTTTTTGGAGTTAAGATTAAACATTTATAAACTTCCTTTCCATATATTCCGACGTGCGGCCGGCAGGACGGCTATGGCCGCGTTTACCGGTAGCCTGCGATCTCCAGGTATTTCAGCTCCAGAATATCGTCCAGCTCGATATCCGGGTTGGACAGCAGGTCGTTGGCTTTCATGAATTCCAGAACCTCGCCCAGCACCCGAAGGTCCTGTTCGGTCAGGTTGATTCCAAAGTTGGAGCCGCCGTACATGGTGGAGAACCAGCTTTCCTCGCGCTGGGTGATTCCGGCCAGCGTGGTAAACGCCTCTTTCTGGTTGGCTTCGCTCTCCGCCATCCAGTCGTCCACCCGCTGAACGGTTCTCAGCACCTTTGCGGTGATCTCAGGATATTTCTCACAGAACTCGGTACGGCCTAAAAAGGCGCTGATCTGGCAGGTGCCGCTGGCGGTTCCGTCCGCAAGCACGTGCACGTCGCCGGCCTCGATCATGGAGTTGAATTTGGCCAGCTGGTCCGCAGCGCCCTGCACCTCCCCTGAAGCCAGAAGCGTCACGGTGTCATTGGTGTTGACCAGCTCGATATCGTTCTCCGTGAGGCCGAGGGACTCCAGGTAGGTCAGAAGCAGGTAGTGCGCGCTGGTACCGACGGAAACGGCGATCTTGGCCCCTTTTAAGCCCTGCGCGTCCGTGATGTCCTTGTTGACCACCAGGGGATACATGGTTTCCGTGTCGCAGTTGCGCCCAATGATCTTGTAGCCGTACTCAGCCGAGATTCCGGCAATGGCCGCCTGCTCCCCGAACTCCGCGAAATCCAGGTCCCCGGAGGCGAAGGCCTCGGAGATGGCGGGACCGTTCTGGAAGTAATCCATGGTGAAGGTCACGTTGCTGCCCTCAAACTCCTCCGCCAGATAGCCCAGATTGTAGGCCAGGTTCAACGGGAACTGGCTGTTGATATCTCCCAAATGGATCTCGATGGGTTCTCCGTCGTACACATAGCTGTCCAGAGCATTTTCCCCCGACGCTTCGGCTACCGTGGTCTCCCCGGCGGTTGTGCCCTCGGCCCGGGTCTCCTGAGCCGTAGTCTCCGCCTCTGTGGCGGCCGTGGTCTGCGCAGTTGTCTCCGTCTTTGCTCCGGTTGAACATCCGGCCAGTGTCACTGCCATGCAAAGTGACAGTCCGATGGATAGTGCTTTTCTCATGTTACGTTCCTCCTCTTGGTGTGTGGTGTTTTTTCTGTAATACATCGCAATGTGTCACAGTTTCAGCAGCTTCGCCGCATTATTGTAAAAGAAATCCGGCATTACGGATTCTTTTATCCCGCAGGTCTCGTAAAATCCGGCAGCGTCCACGATGTTGAGAATCGGGTAGGCGGTGCCGAAGAGCATCTGGCCCTTCATCAGCGTGTTGGCGGCCTTTACGTAATCCTGGCTTCCCGCGCCGGTCAGGCCGTACATGTCCGGGACAATGTAGATATTGGGCGAGTTGAAGGCCATGGCCATCACCTCCAGGTGCCAGGGCCATCCGCCGTGTCCCACAACGATTTTAAGCTCCGGGAACCGCTGGAGCAGAGCGCCTAACTGGCGCACCGTATCCGGATCCACAACGGGCAGGAGCTTGGCGCTGTAGCTTACAAACAGGACCAGATCCTCCCGCTGAAGCTTCTCATACATGGGATAGGCCACCGGATCGTCGAACCGGTAGGGCCTGGGCTGAAAGGTGGGCTCTGCACTGACCCCGCGGATATCCCAGACCGCCCGGAAGCGGTCGATCTCCTCCAGCGCGCGCTCCCCGTCCGTGGGATCGATGTAGGGGAACACCATGAACCGTCCGGGATACCGGGAGACCAGCGGAAACATGCCTCCGTCCTCCCCTCCCAGGTTCTTGCGTTCCGGGACCACGCAGAGCTCCACCCCGGCCAGGTCCATTTCCCGCACAAACTGTTCCAGATTGCCTGTGCGCTGGGATTCGGATACGGTAAAGTCAAAGGCGTCGGCGAGCCTGGCAAAATGCGCCTGTTCATTTTGGAACATAGTCAGATAATTACCGAAGGGCGGGCGCACCCTGAAATCAATTTTTTTATACACAATAACACTCCTATGTGAAACATCATGTTCATTTTGTTAAAATTAGTATATAATAGGGGTAACGAAAAAAATATGAGATTTCTCACATTATGAAGAATTTTGGAGGATGAAATTGAAGAGCGCAAAGAGCCCGGAAGCCACGGACAGAATTTTGAAAGAAAATGGATTTCTGCTTCACTTTTCCTTTGATATCCGCCCCTATCTGCGCGTCACGGAGTACGAGAAGGGCGAGTACATCATCCGCAACACGGATCAGCTGACGCGGATTCTCTATCTGGTGAGGGGCACGGCCAAGCTGTACGGATTTCACAAAAACGGAAGGCAGTCCCTGATCAATTTTTTCACGCCGCCCAGCTTTTTCGGCGTGCCGGAGCTGTTTGAGGAGAACAAGCGGCCTTTTCCCATCGTGGCGCAGACGAAGTGCCGCTTCATCGAGGTGGACACCCGGGGCTGCCGGGCCGCCCTGCTGCAGGACGCGCAGTTTCTCCGGTTCTGCTGCAGCATGGCGCTGAAGCAGAACGTGGCCCAGAACCACCGTTACATGTGCCTGACCGCCTATCCCAGCCGCAACAATCTGGCGGCCTGCCTGCTGCTTCTGCAAAACGACGGGGTCCTGTCCGTGAAATACACGGAAATCGCCGAGTACCTGACCATCTCCTACCGCCATCTGATGCAACTGATCTCGGAGCTGTGCGAAGAGCGGATTCTGGAGCGGGTGCCGAAAGGACTCCGCATTCTGGACTGGGAACAGGTGCGGGCCTTGGCGGATGAGATGCGGGAGGACGATCATGGGGCGGGGAATTGAAAAAGCCGCCCTTAAACAGGCGGCTCACTTTTAACAGTCTTGCCGGATCAAAGTTCTTAAGTTTCGTCCATCGGCAATATCACCACAAACTCGCTCCCCTCGTCCAGCTTCGACTCCACCCGTATGGTCCCGTGGTAATAGCCCACGATGTGCTTCACTATGGACAGGCCCAGTCCGGTCCCGCCCTGCTTGCGGCTGCGGCCCTTGTCCACCCGGTAAAAGCGCTCGAAAATGCGGTCCAGGGAGTCCTCCGGGATGCCCACCCCGTTGTCCCGCACCCGGGCCACCATCTGGTGGTCCGCCTCCCGGACGTTCACCCAGACCTGGCCACCGGGCCGGTTGTATTTGACCGCGTTTCCGATCAGGTTGGTGAACAATTCCCGCATGTGCTGGGCGTTGGCGCGGATCATCAGGGGCTGGCAGTCGATGTGGATGAACACCTGGCCTGCGGCGGCCTGGGGCTTCAGGCTGCCCACGATCTCCTCCAGGAGCACGCTTATGCGCACGTCGGTCATCACCACCTCCGCCTCCTTCGTCTCCAGCCGGGAGATCATCAGGATGTCGTTGATCAGGCCGGTCATGCGCACGGCCTCTTTTTTGATGCGGCCGGCGAAATCCCGCTGCATGTTCTCATCCCGGATCAGCCCGCCCTCCAGCAGCTCCGCGTAGCCCTGGATGGAGGTGATGGGCGTTTTCAGCTCGTGGGAGGCGTTGCTGAAAAACTCCTGGCGAATCTGCTTTTCCTTCTCGATCCGGGCCAGATACTCCTCCACATCCCGGGACATCTCCATGGTGGTGTCCGCGATCACATTGATCTCCGGGTACGGGCTTGGCTCAAATTTCAGGGAGCGGTAGTCCCCCCTTACCTTTAGCATCTCCCGGGAAATCACCCGCAGCGGCCGGGTGACCGAGGACACAAAGCGCTCCGTCGCCGCGATGGAGCACGCCAAAGCCAGCATAAAACTGCCCATGGCCGCCGGAAACAGCAGCGGAAGGTATTCCCGCATGCCTGAATAAGGCACGGCCAAACGCAGCACGTTGTCCGAGTGGGCGGAGCGCATAGCTACATAGAGCATGGTCCTGCCCAGGGTGGCGGAGCGGCGGATGGCGTACCCGCTGCCCCCCTTAAGGGCGGCCTCCACCTCCTCCCGGTCCAGGTGGTTGTCCAGGGAAGCGGCCACCGCCCCCGTATCCGCGGCCACCGATCCGTCGGCCGCAATCACGGTCAGGCGGCTGTCATAGCGGTCCGTGACCAGCTCCAGCCGGGCCACCTGGCCGTTTAAATCGCCGCCGTATTCCAGAAGGCTGTCGGCGCTCTCCAGAATATACAGCATGTCCTCCCGGGTGCTGTTTAAAATACTCCGGCTGCTGGCCCCATAGAAAATCAGACTGTTCAAAAACAGCGCCGCCAGCAGCACCAGCGCGAATTTTTTCAGCAGCGCTCTACGCATTTGTTTTCTCCCCGGTCTCAGGCTTCACCATCCGGTAACCCACGCCCCGCACCGTGCGGATGCAGGCCCCGCCGTCCGCGCCCAGCTTCTGGCGCAGGGTGCGGATGTGCATGTCCAGGGTTCTGGTCTCCCCGTCATACCCGTAGCCCCAGATGCGGTTTAACAGTTCGTCCCTCGTCACGACCCGGGAGCAGTTTTCCAGCAGGTACATGAGCAGCTCGTACTCCTTTAAGGTCAGCTCCACCGGCCGTCCGCCGGAATTTACCTCCCTGGTCCGGCGGTCGACCCGGATCCCGTCAAAGGCCAGCTCGTCGCTCCTGTCCTCCCGCCTGCTTCTGCGCAACAGGCTGCGGACCCGCGCGGACAGCTCCAGCACGCCGAAGGGCTTCACCATGTAGTCGTCGGCTCCGCAGTCCAGTCCCACCACCTTGTCCAGCTCCTTCTCCCTGGCGGTGAGCACCATGACCGGCAGATTCTTTAAACCCTCGGTGCGGCGCACCTCCTTGATCGCCTGGATGCCGTCCATCCCCGGCAGCATCCAGTCGAAAATGGCCAGGGACGGCGGCTCTTCCTTCATGCGCGCCAGTCCCTCCTCCGCGGTCTCAAAGCTCTCCGCCTGATATCCAAAGCCCTCCAAAGCGATCTGCAGCAGATTGCGGATATTTTCATCGTCCTCTATGATATAGATCCGGTCCATGTTCCTTTTCCTCTCTCCGTCTCATTCCGGCGGCCGCGGCCGCCTCTGGAAACAGCATATCAAATCTGCGTAAAATCCGCCCCTTGGAATTGTAAAATCTATGTAAAATTTCAATATTAAATGCCGGTCAGAGCAGTTCCCGGTAAACCCGCAGCACATTTCCGGCAAAAACCGCCTCGATCTCGCCCTCCGTAAAGCCCTGGCGCTCCATCTCCTGAGCCAGTCTTGGCAGGTCCGCAGCCGTTTTCAGCTCCAGATCACCGCCTATTCCGTCAAAGTCCGAGCCCAGGCCGATGACCTGGATTCCGCCCACATTGCGAATATGCTTCATGTGGGCCACCATGTCGGCAACCCGACTCACATCCTCGCCGCCCACAGGAACGTCCCGCAAAAATCCGCCGTAATAGTTGATTCCCATCACGCCGCCCCGCTCCGAAAGGGCCCGGATCATCTCGTCGGTCAGGTTCCGGGGATGGGAGCAGACGGCCCTGGCGTTGCTGTGGCTTGCCACAAAGGGCTTTTTCGTGTGCAGGAACACATCCCGGATTCCGGCGTCGTTTAAATGGGCCACGTCGATGATCATCCCCAGGCGCTCCATCTCCTCCACAAAGGCGATGCCCGTCTCCGTCAGGCCGTGCTCCGTGTCCGGCACCGCCTGGTAATGTCCGCCCTCCAGGGCTTTGCGGCCGTTGGGAAACGCCAGCTCATTGGGATGGTTCCAGGTGAGCGTCATCATCCGCACGCCCAGCCGGTAGAAATTCCGCAAAAAGGAAAGCTCTCCCTGGCAGACGCCGCCTTCCTCGACGGTCAACAGCGCGGACATCTTTCCCTGCCGCAGGTTCTCCTCGATATCCGCGTAAGAACGCACAATTCCGATCAAGTCCCGGTGTGCCTCCAGTTCGGTATAAAATGTGTCCAAAAGCTTCATGCAGTATTCAAAGGGCGGCTCATCGATGGACGCCAGATTGGTAAAAAGCGCAAAATTCTGCAGCCCGTAATCACCGGCCTGCATCTTCTTTAAGTCCAGCATCAAATTGTTTTCCAGCACCGAAACAGTTCCGCCCGCCCGGTGGTCCGCGTACAGCACCGCAATGGTGTCGCAGTGCATATCAACTACTCTCATATCTCCATCCTCTTTCCGGATCCCGCCTGTTGTGGTTCACAGTCCGGCAAAATGCCGCCGGAGCCGTGAACCGTAAACGCTCACCCATCCATATTTTACGCTTATCTTACCATATTATCCCTGAAATTTCCAGAGGGAGGTGAGTCAGCCTGTCGCGAGGTTACTCGCTCCGCAGGGCGTCGATGGGATTTAAGTTAGCCGCGCGGCTGGCGGGCATGTAGCCGAAGAGCAGCCCGATGCCCACGGATACGCTGAAGGAAATGATAATAGCCGCCGGTGTGGGCGTGGCGTTTATGCCCACCGCCGCCCCAACCGCCGTGGTGGCCACGCAGCCGATGAGAATACCGATCAGACCACCCAGGGAGCTGGTCACGGCCGCCTCGATGACGAACTGCCGCATGATCACGCTTTTATCCGCTCCCAGGGATTTGCGGATGCCGATCTCCCGGGTCCGCTCGGTCACGGACACCAGCATGATATTCATAACGCCCACGCCCGCCACCAACAGGGAGATTCCCGCGATTCCGCCCAGCATACCGCTCATCATGGCGATCTGCTCGTTTAAAGAATCCAGCATCTCGCTCATGGCCGTCACCCGGTACAGGTCGTCGTCCTTGAAAATCTCGTAGAGGTAATTTTCAATCTGTGTTTTGCACTCCTCCGCCTTGGTGGTGTCGATGATGGTAAAGGTGTAGCTGCTGATGTTGGCGTTCCGGGACATTTTCACGGCAACGCTGTAGGGCAGCCATACAAAATCATCGGTTCCGCCCTGCTCCAGATCGTCCTCATCCTGGGCTTCCACCACGCCCACGATCTTGAAGGCGTAGCCTCCGACCTTCAGAGTCTCCCCCAGAGCCTTCTCAGCGCCGCCGTAGAGCTCCTGGGCCACGTAAGCTCCAATCACGCACACCTTCTGGCGGGCGGCGATATCCGCGTAGGAGAGATTTCTCCCCTGCTCCAGCTTGTAGTCCTTGATCTCCAGGTACTGCTCGCTGCGGCCCGCAACGCTGGTGGAGGTCAGGGAATCGTCCCCGTGTTTGATGGTGGTGGACACCGTGACGTTGGGGCTGAGGCCGTCGAACAGGTCCGTGTGCTCGTCGTAGAAGGCGTACATCTCATCCACATCCAGAGAGCGGGAGGACAGATTGGTCACATTCACATTGATCTGATTCACGCCCATGCTGGCAAAGCTCTCCACCACGCTTCCCATGTAGCCGTTGACCAGGCTCACCAGGATGATCACGGCGGCCACGCCGATGATGATGCCAAGCATGGTCAAAAAGGAGCGCATCTTGTTGCCCCATATACTTCTGATCGCCAATTTAAAGGATTGCAGCATAGTCTTTCACATCTCCGTCAAAGGTAATCTTCCCATCCGCAATGCGCACCACCCGCCTGGCCTCCATGGCGATGGAATTGTCGTGGGTGATCATTACAATGGTGTTTCCCTCATCATTCAACTGCTTCAAAAAGTTCAGCACATCCCGGCTGGTCCTGGAGTCCAGCGCTCCCGTGGGCTCGTCGGCCAAAATCAGGGAGGGACTGCCCGCCAGCGCCCTGGCGATGGACACCCTCTGCTGCTGGCCGCCGGAGAGCTGGTTTGGCATACTGCGCCATTTTTCCTCCAGCCCCACCTTGCGCAGGGATTCCAGCGCCCGCTCTCTCCGCTCGGCCTGGCCCGCTCCGGCGTAAAGCAGGGGCAGCTCCACATTTTCCAGCAGGTTCAGCTTGGGCAGCAGATTGTACTGCTGGAAAATGAAGCCGATCATCTTGTTGCGGATTCTGGCCAGCTGCTTATCCGTCATCACGGCCACATCCTCCCCGCCCAGGAAATAATCTCCCCGGGTGGGAACATCCAGCGCGCCGATAATATTCATCAGCGTGGACTTTCCGCTGCCGGATTTGCCCACAATGGCCACAAACTCGCCGCGGCGGATGGTCAGGTTTATGCCGTCGTTGGCCCGGACCTCCTCGCCGCCCAGGGTATAAATCTTATAAATATCCTTCAGTTCGATTAACGGCTGTCCGGCCGCGCCTTCACAACGCGTTGCCTGCGCCTCCCGGTTTGTCTCTTCCATCCAATCCTCCTGGGGCCTGTATTTCATCCTGCGGGGCTCAGGCCAGCGTCAGCGCATGCCTCCGCCTCCCTGACGGTTTCCGCCGCCCTGGCCGCCTTCCGGCGGGCCGCCCATGCCTCCGCCTCCGGCCGGCATCATCATAAAACTGTTTACATTGCTGGCTGTGGATTCCGCCACATAGACCACGTCGCCTTCAGAGAGGCCGCTCTTGATCTCCACATAGGAGTCGTTTGTCAATCCGGTTTCCACCTCCACGGAGCGGAAGCCCGCGGGCACCGGTCCCTGCTGCTCCGTCACCGTCTCATCCTTCACATACACCCGGTTGCCCCGCATCAGGGCGTCCACCGGGATCGCCAGCACGTCGTTGGCCTCCTCCAGAGTGATCACGCCGTCCACGTTCATGCCGGGAAGCAGATCCCCCGTCTCGTCCAGGGTCACGGTCACCGGATAGGTGCTGACCCCGTTGGAGTAGGTGCTCTCCAGGCTCACGTTGGTCACCGTGCCAGAGAAGGACTGGCCCTCAAAGGCGTCCGCCGTCACCGCCACCTTCTGTCCCACCTTCACCTTGCGGATATCCAGCTCGTCGATGGACATCTCAAAGGTCAGGCTGGACAGGTCGTAGATGGTGGCAAGAACCGTGGTGTTGCTGGTATTTTTGGTAATGTTGTCCCCAACCTTAAAATTCTTCGCGATCACCTGGCCGGAAATGGGCGCGGTGATGGTGTAATTGTCATAGCTGTCCTGAGTGCTCTCCAACTTGCTCTGGGCGGATTCCAGCGACTCCTGGGCTTTGTCCAGGGCGTCCTTGTAGCTCTGAATCAGCTTATCCGCCGATTTGGAAGTCATGCGGAACATGGGTGTACCCTTGGACACGTAGTCCCCCTCGTTGACCAGCACGGCCTCCACCTCCACGCCGGTGCTTAAATCCGCGTTCATGGTGGTGTCCACGGAGGCCTCGAAGGTGCCGTCCTCGCTGCCCGAAAAGTCGCCGATCTGGGCCGTGGCCCGCATGGTGTCGGTCAGCCCCCCTGGATTGGGCACGGAAATGGTCACGTAGCGCACCAGCCGTCCGCCGGTCAGCACCCGCTCCTGGTTGGCCACCGCCTTCACGGTGCCCCCAATCTGCTCCCCGGTATCCGTCAGGGTGACGGTGACGCCGTTTCCCACGCCGATGGCTGCCGCCTCGCCGGAGAGAAAGGGGATGCGCAGCTCCATCACATCGTCGCTGTAAATGTCCGCCAGCTTGGTATTTCCGCTCACCTTGTCGCCTGGGTTCACGTACAGCTCCTTGATATAACCCGCCTCAGTTGCCTTGTAGGTGTTTCCGCTGTAATCGTTTAAGGCGTCCTGATAGTCCTCAGTCGCGTCCTCGTAGGAGCTGTTGGCACGCTCCAGGGAATTGTTGGCGCTGGTCAGCTGGGTCTCCATGCTAGACTTATCGATCTCATAGAGGACCTGATCCTTCTCCACCTGATCCCCCTCCTCGAAATTGGCGGACAGCACCTCCCCCTCCACCAGGGACGTGATGCTGTAGGTATCCTTGGCCGCCAGAGTGCCCGAGGAGGACAGCTCGGAGGTGATATTGCGGCGCTCCACACTGGCCGTGTTCTGGGTCTTGGCCGTAGCCGCGGCCTGTTTGGCCTTGGAATTGCGGTAAGCCATGAAGCCGATCAGCGCAGCGGCCACAAGAAGCAGCGCGACGATAATTTTGACTCCTTTTCCGCCTTTCCTTCCCCGCTGTTTTCCCTTTCCGGAGGGCGTCCGGCTCGCTTTGCCCTGCCCGCCGCCGGACGGCGTCTCGCCGCCCTTTTTCCGAAATTTGAACTTAAATTTCCCGTCCATCCCGCACCTCATCTATCAATATTCAATGGCATCCACAGCCGTATAGCTGTTGCTGCCGGACGATCCCTGGCACACCACCACCACCTCATCCCCCACCTGGACGCTGCCGTAGATGGAGAACAGATACTGTAACTGGGAGGAATTCAGCGCAATGGTGATGGTGCCGTCCCCGTCGATCAGCTCGGAGTCGGAGGAGTCGTTCAAATCCACCTCCAGTTCAATGGACGTGGGTGTGATCACATCCGTGGACTTATAGTAAATATTCTTGACCTCGCCCTTGACCAGAATGTAGTTGCCCACTCCGTCCTCGTCGTCCCAGCCCGAGGTGGTGTAGGCCCAGATGGTTTTGGACTTCACGTTGTAGTAAATCACCGCAAACCCGCACTCCCGCTGGGACTGATTCACCGCCGCCAGGCTGCTGGCGACGCCGTTTAGGAACACGTTGGCGTTCTCCGTGCTGAAGGGGACTGACTCGGAAACGGAAAAACCCTTGCGCACCAGGATGGGGCCCTTGCGCTCGTCGTCCAGAATCGTGATGGGGTTGATCTCCCCGTCGGAGTTCAGCTCGCAGCCCAGCACTGCGCCGTAAATCTCATTGCTGTCCTTTTTCTTGGCTTTCAGCAGGTTGTAGAAAATGTTCACGCAGTCCGTCTGGTTCAGCACCTCGTCGGGCTGACGGCTCACCTTTTCGTTCAGCTCGAGATAATTGAACTTTGAGATGCGGGAGGTGGCCAAATCCCCGGTGAAATCGCTGTCCGCGTAACCCAGCATGGTCAAAAACGCTTTCGATGCGTCCTTATATGTAATATAGTCGTCGGGTTTGAACATGCCGCCCAGAAAACCGCTCATCCAGCCCTGGGAGGCGGCGATGCGGATATAGACGGCGTTTTCATGGTTCATCGGCACATCCGCAAACACGGAAACGCTGGATACCGGTAGATTTTCCCGATAGCTGGACGCGTTCACCAGCATTTTCGCAAACTCGGACCGCGTCACCTGGCCGGTGTAATCGGTGACGCTCAAAATCCCCAGAAGATCCACCACCTTTTTGCGCATATCGAAATTGGCGGTGGACGTGCTGGCGTTCACCGTCATGGGCGCGGCGGCCGTCACCGCCGTCACCGCGGCCAGGGAGGCATAAAAAAAGCGGCCTGCCTTGTATCGTCTCTTCATAACCGTTGCTCCTCTCAAATCGATGGCATATTTCTTTGTTTGCCCATACTTTACCATTTTAATGTGTTTATTTTGTGACTGGGAATTCATAATTTCAACTTTTTTCCAGATCAAATACAGGGTTCATTTTTAAAACGTTTGCAATAATTTTTTATATCTTCAGGGTAATGCCAAATATTTTCTTATATTTATGGCGTCTATATTGAAAAAGTCTGATTTTAGTTCTATACTCAGGTAAAGAGGCATTTTTTTCTTTTCTCACATCAAAAGGGGCTTATCTATGAATCTTTCGTATCTGGCACCTGTCGGCTCTGTCATCGCCCTGCTGTTTGCGGCGTATCTTGCGCGGGGAGTTCTGAAAAGCGATCCCGGTTCCCGGGAAATGGTCCGGATTTCCATGGCGGTGCGCAAGGGCGCGGGCGCATATCTGAAACGCCAGTACCGGGGTGTATTCCTGTTCTTTGTCGCCATGTTTCTGCTGCTGGCCGCCATGGCCGCGGGCGGATTCCTCACCATGTTCGTCCCCTTTGCCTTTATCACCGGCGGCTTTTTCTCCGGCCTGTCCGGCTTCATCGGCATGAAAATCGCCACCGCCGCCAACTGCCGCACCGCCTGCGCGGCCACGGACAGCCTGAATTCCGGCCTGAAGGTGGCGTTTAAGGCCGGGGCGGTCATGGGCTTCACCGTGGTCGGCCTGGGGCTTTTTGATCTGTCCTTCTGGTTCTTTTTCCTGAAATTCTGGTATTCCGACCCGGCCCATCTGGTGCTGGCCGCCGGACAGTCCCTGGAGAGCGCCCAGGTACAGGCCATCACCTCAGCCATGCTCACCTTCGGCATGGGCGCATCCTCCATGGCGCTGTTCGCCCGTGTGGGAGGCGGTATTTACACCAAGGCCGCGGACGTGGGCGCGGATCTGGTGGGCAAGGTGGAGATCGGAATCCCTGAGGACGATCCCCGCAACCCCGCCGTGATCGCGGACAATGTGGGCGACAATGTGGGGGACGTGGCCGGAATGGGCGCGGACCTGTACGAATCTTACGTGGGTTCCGTGATCTCCACAGCCGCCCTGGCAGTGGCGGCTGGCCTGGAATTTAAAGGGGTGACCATTCCAATGGCCCTGGCCTCCGTCGGCATCCTGGCCTCCATCCTGGGGTCCTTCCTGGTGAGCACCCGGGAGGACGCCTCCCAGAAGGAACTGTTAACCGCACTGCGCCGGGGAATCTGGGGCAGCGGCGTGATTATCGCGGCGGTGGCCTGGCCTCTGATCCGCATCGGCCTCGGCCCGGGCTACACCGGCGTATACGCCGCCGTGCTCTCCGGGCTGGTGGCCGGTATCCTGATCGGCTACTCCACCGAGTATTTCACCTCGGACACCTACGGTCCCACCCAGAAGCTGGCGGACTCCTCCGTGACGGGCCCGGGCACCGTGATTATCCGCGGAATCTCCTTGGGAATGTATTCCTGCGTGTTCCCGGTGCTCATCGTGGGCGTGTCCGTGCTGGTCAGCTTCTATGCGGCGGGCGGCAGCGCCAACTTTAACATGGGGCTCTACGGCATCGGCCTGTCCGCGGTGGGCATGCTCTCCACCCTTGGGATCACCCTTGCCACAGACGCCTACGGCCCCATCGCCGACAACGCGGGCGGTATCGCGGAGATGGCCCACCTGGGCGAGGACGTGAGAAAACGCACCGATGCCCTGGATTCCCTTGGAAACACCACGGCGGCCACGGGCAAGGGCTTTGCCATCGGCTCCGCAGCCCTGACGGCCCTGGCGCTGATCGTGTCCTACATCAATCAGGTCAAGGTGATCGACCCGGAGTTTGTGTTCGACATGCAGATCACCAACCCGTCCGTGCTGGTGGGCCTGTTTATCGGCAGCGTGCTGCCCTTCCTGTTCGCATCCTTCACCATGGAGTCCGTTGGCGAGGTGGCCCAGAGCATCGTGGTGGAGGTGCGGCGGCAGTTCAGGGAGATCACCGGGCTGATGGAAGGAACGGCGGACCCTGACTACGAGGCCTGCGTGGATATCTGTACCAAATCCGCCCAGAAGGAAATGATCCGCCCCGCAGTGGTCGCCATCGCGGCTCCCCTGCTCACCGGATTGATTCTGGGAGTCAACGGCGTGATCGGTATGCTGGCCGGGGCTACGGCCTGCGGTTTCATCCTTGCGGTCATGATGGCCAACTCCGGCGGCGCCTGGGACAATGCCAAGAAATACATCGAGAGCGGCAAACACGGCGGCAAGGGCAGCGAGGCCCACAAGGCGGCCGTGGTCGGCGACACCGTGGGGGATCCCTTCAAGGATACTTCCGGGCCGTCCATCAATATTCTCATCAAGCTGCTGAGTATGGTGTCCATTGTGTTCGCGGGAGTGATTTTGCATTTTTCGATTATGTGAGATGGCGGTGAGGCGTTAAAAGCAGGGAGGCGATCCCATTTTTCAGATTGCCTCCCTGCTTTTTTATTCCATACATCTTTCTTTAAACACCATCCCGGCTATTTCTTTTCCATCTGTCCTTTTCCAAACAGTATTCGTAAGATTGAAAATTTCGATCAAGACGTTCTGAGTAGAATTCCCCCTCTTGTCGGAATACAAATCCACATTTTTCAATCAACGCTTTTGAGGCGATATTTTCTTTAAAACAGCAGGCCCAGATATATGATATATCATGATCGAATAGATAATGGATTACTGCAACCATCGCTTCGCTCATAATTCCCCGACGGTGATAATCGCGATTTAATGCGCAGCCAAGTTCTTTGGTATCAATACGCCCCTCTTCCGAATCCTCATCGATTGCAATATGACCAATTACCCTTCCATTTTCTTTCCAGACAATCGCAAATTTATTTTCATTTTTTATCCAACCGGAAAGAACCTTTTTCGTATCCTCTATTGTCTCATGTCGGGGCCACCCCGCCATTTCTCCAATCCCACGCTGACTGCAATATCGGAAAACATCATCCTTATCTTCTTCTACAAAATTTCTCAACAAAAGACGATTTGTTTCAATATTTATCATTCTATCCCATACTCCCATTCCGGCATTTGCGGTTGTTTTCCCTATCTTACATCAAAAAAGGAGAGGCAACTCCCACCCCAGGAATCCCTCTCCTTCTCCATCTCCCCCTCACATCAGCGGCGCAAACAACCGCAGCGCCCTGCCCGCCGCCCGCTTAAAGAACGGATATCTCCGGCATTCCTCCAGCGTGACCGGTTTACATTTTGTGATGGTCGCCTGGAAATCCCGTTCGATCTCCAGGACCACGGGATTCTTGTAAATATACGCGGCGCACTCAAAGTGCAGGTACAGGCTGCGGAAGTCCAGATTGATGGTTCCCACCACCGCCTTGCTGTCGTCGCTGATAAATTCCTTTGCGTGCACAAATCCCGGCGTGTACTCATAGACCTTCACGCCGGCCTCGATTAACTCCGGGTAGTAGGTTCTGGCCAGAAGATACGCGTACAGCTTGTCGGGAATGTGAGGCATGATCAGGGTCACGTCCACGCCCCGCTTGGCTGCGAAACAAAGCGCGTTCTCCATCTCATCGTCCAGAATCAGGTAGGGCGTCATAATGTGCACATAGTCCTCGGCCTGATTCAGGATATCCAGATAGAGCTGCTCTCCCACCTGCTCGTTGTCCATGGGGCTGTCGCCGAAGGGAAGGACATAACCTTCCCCGCCCTCCACGGGCAGCGGCTCCCGCAGAAACGCCCGGTAGTCGTCCTGTTCCTTCTCGGTCACATTCCACATCTGCAAAAACATCATGGTAAAGCTGGTCACCGCGTCGCCCTTGATCATCACCGCCGTGTCCTTCCAGTGCCCGAAGCGCACCTTGGCGTTGATGTACTCGTCCGCCAGATTCACGCCGCCCGTAAACGCGGTGCGCCCGTCGATCACCACGATCTTGCGGTGGTCCCGGTTGTTCTGGTAGGTGGACAGGGTGGGCTTTATAGGAGAGAACATCTTGCAGCGGATGCCCTTTTTCTCCAGCTCCTTCGGGTAACCGTAAGGGAGCAGGATCAGGGAGCACATGCCGTCGTACATCACCCGGACCTCCACGCCCTCCTTCACCTTCTGCTCCAGAATTTCCAGAATCTGGTTCCACATCGTGCCGCGCTCGATGATAAAATACTCCATGAAAATAAATTCCTTCGCAGCCCGCAGCTCCCGCTTCAGCGCCTCAAACTTATCCTCCCCCAGGGGGAAATGGCAAACCGAGGTATTTTCATATACCGGAAAACCCGCCCAACGGTTCATGTATCCGGCCAACCGGAACTGGGACGGATCGTCTTTGGCCAGCCGGTCGGTGACGGCCGCGTTCTGGGTCAGGCAGGGCGCTGCCATTTTCCGGGTCATTTTCAGGCGCAGCTTCAAAATCCTGGTCCGCAGCTGCACGTGCATGAACAGGAAAAACAGCACGCCGAACACCGGAAATACCAGCACCGGGATGATCCATGCCATCTTAAAGCTGGCGTTCTCCCGGGCGTTTAAAATATAGATCACGGCGAAGGAAGTGATGATCAGCGCAAGTCCGTAGGCGTAAATCAGATAATCTCCCAGCCAGCGGATCACTCCGAACAGGATCCCAACCTGAATCAGCAGGAACAAAATCACAAAGGCCGTCCGCCCAAACACGACGCGGAACAATCCGCGCAATTTCTTCATAAACGTTTTCTCCTTCCTCGCCGCCGTTTTTCCTTTGTCAGCCGGACGGTCAGTCCTCCAGAGCCTGGCGGATGTCCTCGATAATATCGTCCGCGCTCTCAAGCCCCACGCTGAACCGGATCATGGACGGGTCCACACCGGCTTCCACCAGCTGCTCATTGGTCAGCTGACGGTGGGTATGGCTGGCCGGATGGAGCACGGCCGTTCTGGAGTCCGCCACATGGGTCTCGATGGAGCACAGTTTCAACTTATCCATAAACTCCGCAGCGGCCTCCCTTCCCCCTTTCAGTCCAAAGGAGATCACGCCGCAGGTTCCGCCTGGCATATACTTCTGCGCCACCTGGTAATACTTGTCGCCGGGCAGTCCGGGATAACGCACCCATTCCACGTCCTCCCGGGACTGCAGATAGGCCGCGATCTTAAGCGCGCTCTCGCAGTGCCGCGGCATGCGCAGGTGAAGGGTCTCCAGGCCAAGATTTAACAGGAAGGAGTTCTGAGGGGACGGAATGGACCCCAGATCGCGCATGAGCTGGGCGGTGGCCTTCATAATATAAGCCATCTTTCCGAACCGCTCCGTGTACACGATGCCGTGGTAGGACTCGTCCGGCTCGGTGAGACCGGTGAAACGGTCGTGGTGGGCCTCCCAGTCGAAGTTTCCACTGTCCACGATGCAGCCGCCCACACAGGAAGCGTGGCCGTCCATGTACTTGGTGGTGCTGTGGGTCACAATATCCGCTCCCCACTCAAAAGGACGGCAGTTGATGGGGGTGGCGAAGGTGTTGTCCACGATCAGCGGCACGCCGTGCTCATGGGCCACCTTGGCGAATTTCTCAAAATCCAGCACGGTCAGCGCAGGATTAGCGATGCTCTCGGCAAACAGCACCTTGGTGTTGGATTTGAACGCCGCGTTCAGCTCCTCCTCGGTGGAATCCGGGCTGACCAGCGTGCACTCCACGCCCATCTTGGGGAAGGTGACGGTGAACAGATTGGTGGAACCGCCGTAGATCGCGGAGGAAGCCACGATGTGATCTCCCGCCTGGCAGATGTTGAGCACCGCGTAAAAGTTGGCCGCCTGGCCGGAGGACGTCAGCATGGCTCCCACACCGCCCTCCAGCTCACAGATCTTAGCCGCCACCGCATCGCTGGTGGGGTTCGCCAGACGGGTGTAGAAATATCCGTTCTCCTCCAAATCGAACAGACGTCCCATCTGCTCGCTGGTGGTGTATTTAAATGTGGTGCTCTGGTAGATGGGAAGCTGACGGGGTTCCCCGTTTTTCGGCTCCCATCCTCCCTGTATGCAGATCGTGTCCAGTGAACGTTTCGTACTCATGCCAAATCCTCCTGTTGGTCGCTTTTTATATGTTTATTTTAACAAATTCCTCAGATGGTGATCAGATTGTACTCCCGGTTTCCCAGCCCAAGCTTCACGCCGTGGTCGATGCAGGTCTCCCAGTTGGTATCCGGGTGGGTGTCCTTAAAATGGTCGTGGTGGCAGTGCTCCTGCTCCGCCAGATAGCTGCCGTTGATCACGGGCTGGCGGTTGACCGCGTCCACGCAGGCCATATCCAGGGCCACCGGATCAAAGGAGGCGAATATACCCACGTTTGGCACAATGGCCGCGTCGTTCTCGGAATGGCAGTCGCAGTTGGGGGAAACGTCCACCACCAGGCTCACATGGAAATGCGGGCGGTCCTTTAAAACAGCCCAGGTATACTCGGCAATCTTCTTATTTAAAATGTCGTTGGCCTCGTCGCACATGCTGTCCACCGCGTCCACGGGACATGCGCCGATGCAGCGGCCGCAGCCCACGCACTTGTTCACGTCGATGGAAGCCTTGCGGTCCTCAATGGTGATCGCCCCGTGAGCGCAGTTCTTTTTGCAGGAACCGCAGCCCACGCAGAGCTCCTGGTTCACAAAGGGCTTGCCGGCATTGTGCATCTCCATCTTTCCGGCTCTGGAGCCGCCGCCCATGCCCAGGTTCTTCAAAGCCCCGCCGAAGCCGGTGGACTCGTGTCCCTTGAAATGGGTCAGGGAAATGACGATGTCCGCATCCATCAGCGCCCGGCCGATCTTGGCCTCCTTCACATATTCCCCGTCGATGGGAACCAGCACCTCGTCCGTGCCCTTAAGGCCGTCTGCGATGATCATATGGCAGCCGGTGCAGAAGGGATTGTAGCCGTTCTCATAGGCTGCATCCAGGTGATCCAGGGCGTTCTTGCGCCGGCCCACATAGAGGGTGTTGCAGTCGGTGAGGAAGGGACGGCCGCCCTTGGAACGGATCAGGTCCACCAGCACCTTGGAGTAATTGGGCCGCAGGTAAGCCAGATTCCCGGGCTCGCCGAAATGTATCTTGATCGCGGTAAATTTATTTTCAAAGTCCATGTCCATCATGCCGGCCTTTCTGACCAGCCTCTCCAGCTTCTGCAGGAGATTTTCCTGTAATGTGGTGCGCATGTTGGTGTAATATACGTTTGATACTGCCATGATATCCTCCTTTGGAATCGTTATAATCCATTATTATACTTCATCCGGAGCGGATATTCAATCTACATTTGGAAAAGCCTTCCGCGACTTTTAACATTTTTCTAACGCCCCTGGTTCTTGCAAAAAGCTTCGTCCCTGTGTTAAGCTATTATCGTTATACAGAGCTAACCGGAGCCGGGTCCCGGCTCCAACATTCTCATAGACGCACCAACTGTATTGGCGACGGACTGACCTTCGATCAATCGTCCATTTTTCCGTTTTCATGATTTGCCCCGGGTATGCGTGCGAATGCAACCCACTGTCCGCCCACGGCGGACCGCCTGCCTGCGCCAAAACCGGGAATGCCGGACTCCCGGTCCGCGCCCTGGAAACAGGCAAAATCCAGTTAATAGGAGGAATCTGTTTGAATAAAAAATTAAATGAAAAAATTTCCGAATCTCTCTCCTGTGTCCTGCCGGTGACCTGCATCGTGCTGCTTCTTTGTATCACGATCACCCCCATGCCGCTGGACCCCCTTATGCTGTTTCTGGCCGGGGCCGCCTTTCTGATCGTGGGTATGGGCTTTTTCACCCTGGGCGCGGACATGGCCATGATGCCCATCGGCGAACGGGTGGGCGCCAAACTCACCTCATCAGGGCGCCTGCCCCTGATCGCGTTGGCCTGCTTTATCATCGGCGCGGTGATTACCATGGCGGAACCGGACCTGAAAGTGCTGGCCAACCAGACCCCGGCCGTGCCGGACGCTGTGCTGATGGTCTCGGTTGCGGTGGGCGTTGGCATTTTTCTGGCCCTCGCCTTCCTGCGCAGCCTGTTCGGCTGGAGCCTGTCCCGGATACTGCTGGTCTGCTACGGTGTGCTGTTCCTCCTGACCGCCTTCGTGCCCGGCGATTTTCTGGCCGTGGCTTTTGACTCCGGCGGCGTGACTACAGGACCCATCACGGTTCCCTTTATCATGGCCCTGGGCGTGGGCCTGACCTCCGTGGGGCGCACCCGGGAGGGCGGAAGCAGCAGTTTCGGCCTGGTGGCCCTCTGTTCCGTCGGTCCCATCCTCTCGGTCATGCTGCTGGGTATGGCCTACAGCTCCTCCTCCGGCAGCTATACGCCCTTTACCATCCCGGAGATCGCCAACTCCCAGGACCTGTGGCTGGCCTTCCAGCGCCAGTTTCCCGAGTATGCTCTGGAAGTATTTTCCGCGCTCTTCCCCATCCTGCTGTTCTTTCTGATCTTCCAGGTCTTTTTTCTGCGGCTGCGCAGACGGCAGGTGGTAAAGATCCTGGTGGGCATGCTCTACTCCTACATCGGCCTGACCCTGTTTCTCACCGGCGTCAACGTGGGCTTCATGCCCGCAGGTAATTACCTTGGAATGCAGCTGGCTTCCCTGCCCTACCGCTGGATCATGGTCCCGGTGGGTATGGTGATCGGCTACTACATCGTCAAGGCCGAGCCTGCGGTGCAGGTGCTCAACAAACAGGTGGAGGAGATCACCGGCGGCACGATTCCCGCCAAAACCATGATGCTGGGGCTCTCCGTTGGAATGGCCATCTCCCTGGGCCTGTCCATCTTCCGGGTGCTCATCGGTCTGCCCCTTTTGTACCTGCTGGCGCCGGGTTACGCCCTGGCCCTGGGGCTCTCCTTCGTGGTGCCACCCATTTTCACCTCCATCGCCTTCGACTCCGGCGGCGTGGCCTCCGGCCCCATGACCGCCACCTTCCTTCTGCCTTTTGCTATGGGCGCCTGTGAAGCCGTGGGCGGCAACATCCTGACAGACGCCTTCGGAATCGTGGCCATGGTCGCCATGACGCCCCTGATCATCATTCAGCTGATCGGCCTGCTGTACAAGGTAAACGCAGGCAAGCCGAAACCCAGCCATACATCCCCCACGCCCTCTGCCGCCGGGGAAATCATCGACCTAAACGAGGAGGAGCCAGCATGAGCCAAAACCGAATCCAATGGATCGCAGCCATTGTAGACCGAAAAAAGGGAACGGCAGCCGCAGAAATATTCCGCGAAATGGGCGCGGAGGTCCTGACCGTAATCCGCGGCCACGGCACCGCCAGCTCCCGGATCATGGACTGTCTGGGCCTTGACGAGCCGGAAAAAGAGATCGTCACCGGCATTGCCGGGCCGGGAGCTGCACCGGACCTGTTTAACGCCTTAAAATCCCGGCTGAATTTTTCCCGCCCCGGAAAGGGCATCGCCTTCGCGGTTCCCTTATCCGGCGTCAGCGCCGCCATCTCCGGCCGCCTGGACCTCCAGGCCCCGGCCCCAAAGTCGAATACAGCCCCAAACCACCCAAAGGAGGACCACGCCATGTCAAACCCAACCGCCTATGAACTGATCGCCGCCGTCATCGACGACGGCCTGTCCAACACCGTGATGGACGCCGCCCGCCTGGCCGGCTGCCGCGGCGGCACCCTGGTCAAGGCCCGTGAAACCGGCGGAGCCGCCTCCCGGACCCTGTTCGGCCTGACCATGGCCGAGGAGCGCGAAATCCTCTTCATCCTGGTCCCCTCCGCGGACAAAAAAACCGTGATGAATGCCATCAGCCAGACCATTCTGCGCGAAACCGGAGACCACGGCACCGTGTTTTCCATGCCCGTGGACGCTGTGGCCGGGCTGGTGCCGGAAGAGGCAGCGCAGTAAAACCTGCGCTGCCTCTTCCCCCTGCGGGCGGAAACCTCCGCCCGTCAGAAACATTTATGATCCGTCCTCACGTCGTTCCCCTCTCCGCAATTTCCATGTACAGCATCACCCGGTGGCATGGCGGCCTCTGCTCTAATACATCCAGGAGCGTCCGCACCGCCATCAGGTTGCTTTCCACCATCTTTGTGTCCAGGGACGTCAGCTTAGGCTTGCAAATCTCCGCGTAGTTGGAGTTGTCCTCCCCCATCAGCGAGACCTGCCCCGGCACATCAATTCCCATTTCCTGTAAATAGTCCAGCACTCCGATGGCAATCATATCCACCGCGCAGATGATCCCATCCGTTTCCGGGTGCTCTCTCAACAGCAGAGCCGCGGTATCCCTTCCCCCCTGGAGCGAGCGCTCCACATCCTCATAGACAATCCCTGTCACGGCTCCCCGGTACTTGGCGATGCCGTTCTCAAAGCCCCGCCTGATAATTCCGGCGCTCAGACGCCTGCTGTCAATGAAAAGCGCCAGCTTGGACCGGCCTTTGCGGACCAGAAAGTCAACCCCCATCTCCAGCCCCTGGGTCTCGTCGATTCCCACGCCGTAGACATTGGGCAGGTCGAGAAAACCGTTGATCATCACCACCGGGCACTGGGGTAGATACTGTTCAATGGCGCGTCTCACCACATTGGTGGCGTAAAATGCTCCCGCTAAGATCACGCCGTCCACCCGTCTCCCCGCCACGGTGCTGATGGCTTCCACCACCTCTCCGTCCGTGGTGCCGGTATTGACCAAAAGACAGTGATATCCGTGTTTGGCCAGCTCCCCTTCCATATAGAAAAGCCCTTTGATGCTGTGCTCCGAATGCAGGCCCGGCATCACGGAGATCAGTACCCCGATGGTTTTGCTGGACTTTTTGGATAGGCCGCGGGCCGTCTCGTCCAGACTGTAGTGGTACTGATCCAGCAGGGCCAGTATTTTCTCTCTGGTCTCTTTTCCAACCCCGGGCTTATTGTTGATCACACGGGACACGGAGCTGGCCGAAACGCCGGCCAGCTTAGCAATATCGTAGATTGTCATGTTGTCTTCTCCAAAACTATATGGGCTTTGATTGATCGTCGCCAGGCTGGTGATAAGGGATATGTTTCCTTATTATACCATACTCCCGGGGGCTTTTTCAATTATTCAAAAATTCAAAACCTGAACTTATTCTTTGACGGCGGGAATATTTCCGGGTACGTCTCATTGTAAAGCTTGCTGAGAATATACTCCTCATAATGTCCCGTATACTCCGCCTCCATTTTCATATACCCGTCCGGGTCAAAATAAGCGGCGGCGCTGAATCCCGCCAGCCCGGAGGGCCCTTTCTTATTGTATGTATAGGTCACATTCTGTTCCGCAACATTGCGGTAACCATGCTCCAGCATACCGTCCATGGCCGCCTTCAGCGTATAGTGGGTGGTCATAATCTGATATCCCAGCGGATAAAGCTCCTCCACCGTGGCTTCCGGCTTTCCATCCGGCGCGGTCACGTCGGGGAACATTTTCCACCCCGGGACCCGCTCCGCCACATAGCGGGCCTGCTCAAGCGTCCTGGTTCTGACCACGGTGGTCATCTCCGCCCCCAGCTCATGGGCCCGCCTCATGCGCTCACAGCACTGGTCCATCATGGTCTCCACGTCCCCGTTGGTCCGCGCAATCAGGATACAGTCCGTGTCCTTAAGCGCGTCCACCGCCGCCTTCACCTTCGCGTAGAACAGCTCCTCCGGCAAAATCCCATAGCTGCTGGCATCCTCCATCTGAATGGCGCTGACCCCGATGGCCGCCAGGCGTTTGCACTCCCGGTAAATAGCGATGGGGCTTTTGGCCCATCCGTCGCCGATGTCCACGGCCAGGGGAATGTTGCTGCTCCTGGCAATCCGCCCGGCCATCCACTCGCATTCGGCAAAATTGGACGTGTCGTGCTCAATGATCCCATTCATAGCCATGGACAGCTCGCCGCCGCTTAACATCATGGACTCAAACCCCACGATCTCCACCGCCCGGGCGGAAGCGCAGTCGTAAACACAGGGCACCATAAGGCAGCGGTTTTTTTCCTCAATCAACTGCCTGAAACTTTTATTGTACATCTGTCTCCATCCTTTTCTCTCCGGCTTTCCTCACCTGTTCCCGGTAAGCCGTATATTTTTGATCCCGCTCAATCCATTCCCCAAACCCGAAGGGGTGGAACTCATGCCCCAGCCTCCGGTCAAACTCGTCGTTTTCTGAGTAGACAGTATTCTGATTGCGGAAATTTTCCCTGAGATATTCCAGCATCCCCTTGGTCGCCCCCTTCATACAGGCATGGTTGGAGACCAGCTGAAATCCCCATTGCTTCAGCTGTTCAAAGGTCACATCGCTGGTTCCTCCCGAAGCGTGCAGGTCCGGATAAAAGTGATAACCCGGAACCTCCCTTCCGATGCGAATGCACTCCTCCTCACAGCCGGCGTAGTTGATGCTCTGGATCATGGTAATCTCCGCGCCCGCCTCCGCTCCCAGCCCGGCCCGGCGGATGGCTTCCTCAATTCCCAACCCATCCCTGCGGGCCATGGCCCCGGTCTGGGCCGCACCTCCGCCTCTGCAGTTGGTGCGGGCGATAATCATACATTCCGTTCCCTTCACAGCGTCCACCGCGGCCCTGATATTAGCCGCGAACAAATCCGCCTCCAGAAAGCCCGCCTTATGGGCATAACCGTAACCGCAGCCGATTCCGCCTCCGGCCTCATCCTCCACCGAGATCGCCATCGCCCCGGCCTCGGCCAGGCGCTTGCAGTTCCGGTAGACCTGAAGGGGACTTCCGCCCCCGTTCTCTCCGTCCACGATCAACGGAAGCCCCGATGAGCCCGCGATCCGCTCCGTGGCCCAGATATATTCCTCCCAGTTATACAGTCCACCCGGAATTCCATTCATGGAAAATTCCAGCTCGCTGCTGCTGAGCAGAATGGCATTGTAACCGCACAGCTCCACCGCTCTGGCGGAGGTGCAGTCATAGACGCAGGGGGCCCAGATAAATTCTCCCGCCTCCAGCATCTGCCGTATTGTCTTATTTGCCGCCATACTTCCTCCTTTTCCCAAACAGACGCCGCCTACAGACCCAGATACTGGTTCAGCACTTCCTTGGGGATCTCCGCCGTCAGTCCGCTGTAGGCAATATGGCCTTTTTCCATTATGTAGCATTTCCGGCTGGCGGACAGGGCGAAATTCACGTTCTGCTCCGCCAGAAGGATGGTCACGTTCTGCCGCCTCAGCGACGCGATAATCTCCCCCAGTTCCTTCACCACAATGGGGGCCAGACCCTCGGTGATCTCGTCCAGAAGCAGCAGCCTGGGATTCTGCATGAGCCCTCTGGCAATGGTCAGCATCTGCTGCTCTCCTCCGCTCAGACGTCCGCCCAGAAAGGACTCCCGCTCCTTTAATCTGGGGAACAGCTCATAGACCCGTTCCAGATTCCAGGCATTCTCCCCGGTCTGCGCCTTCCGCTCCGCCATCATCAGGTTCTCCCTGGTGGTCAGGGTTGGGAAAATGTGCCGTCCCTGGGGAACGTAGGCGATCCCCTTTCTGGCGATGCGGTAGGCGGGAAGCCCCACCAGCTCGTCGCCGCAGTAGCGGATGCTCCCGGTGACCAGGCTCTTCTCCTTCGGGTTCAGATTCCCCACGATGGATTTCATCATGGTGGACTTTCCCACCCCGTTCCGGCCCAGCACGCAGACGGAATCCGCTTCCTCCACCTCCACGTTTACCCCGAACAGGATCTGGCTGGCCCCATAAAACGCGTTCACGCCGTTCAACTGTAAAATCATACCTGGGCACCTCCGAAATAAGCCTCTTTCACAAACTGGTTTTCCCGCACCCGCTGAGGTTCGTCCGTCACGATCAGGGCTCCCTGGCTCAGCACGGAGATGCGGTCGGAATAATGAAACACAATATCCATATCGTGTTCAATGAACACCACCGTGATCTGCCGCTGTCCGGCCAGACGGCGGATCATTTTCATGATCTCATATCCCTCCGCCCGGGCCACGCCCGCGGTGGGCTCATCCAGCATCAGAAGGATGGGTTCCATGGCCAGCGTGACCGCGATTTCCAGACGCCGCTGGTCGCCATAGGAAAGCAGGGCCGCCGTATCGTCCATTTTCTCCTCCATACCCACCAGTTTTAGAATCTCCCGGCATTCCTCCCGCAGATAACTCTTTTTCTTCGGAAGGAAATCATAGGTCTTTCCCTTCCGCTTGATCAGCGCGATGCGGATATTTTCAAAACAGGTCAGCGCAGGAAACAGCTTGCTGATCTGGAAGCACTTGGAAATTCCCAGATTGGCAATGTCATAGGGCTGCATATAAGTGATCTCTCTGCCCTGAAAAAATACCTGGCCGCCGGAGGGGCGGGTCCGGTTGATGATCAGATCCATCAGTGTGGATTTCCCCGCTCCGTTTGGCCCGATAATCGCGTGCATCTCGCCCTCATAAATCTGCAGATTTACCTGGTCCGTGGCCTTTAACGCCCCGAAATTCCTGCACAGGTCCCGGGTCTCCATCAGAATTTTGTCCGTTTTTCTCTCCATATCCACCACTCTTTCTACTCACTGTCGTGTTCTGCCGGCCGGTCCTGCCGTCCGTGCAGCCGTTTGATCAGCCTGTCCAGGGGGCCTCCCTTTCCCAGCAGTCCCTCCCGCAGGTAATAGGCGGTCAGCACAATGATCACGCCGATGATTCCCTCATAGTACATGGTCTTGACCGACAGGTAATTCTGGATGGTGGTAATGATCACGGACCCCAGCACCGGCCCCAGGAACACGGATCGTCCGCCCACCACGCACATCATGATGGCCTGCATGGATACATTCGCGTCCAGGGAGGTGGTGTAAGCGCCCGAATTGCGGAAGGCGTACAGGATACCCGCGATATTGGCGAACACGGCGGAGATCACAAAGATGGAAACCCGCATTTTCCGCACATTCACCCCCAGAAAGGTCATTCTCTCGTCATTTTCCCGAATCCCCTTCAACATCTGCACATAGGGCGACTGCACCAGGAGATAGATGAGCACCGCGCAAAACCCCGCGCAGATCAGGATAAAAAAGAACAGCTGCCGGTAACCGGACATCCAGGACGGAAGAAAATAGTAAGTAAATCCCACAGTTCCCCCCAGCTGGGCGGTTTTGTAGAGCACCAGCTGCACCGTGGTGCAAAGTCCCATGGTCAGGAAGCTGAAGGTCAGCATATTGTTTTTCAGGCAGGCCGTGCCCAGAAACCAGGCCACCGGAATCACGGTCAGCACGGATAAGATGCAGGCCGGGAGAAGGGGCACCTGCAGCTTGGTCAGATACACCATCAACGCGTACCCGCCGAAGCCGAAATACAGCGCATGGCCCACGCTGGACATCCCCGCATAGCCGAACATCAGGTTAAAACTCAGCGCGTAAAGCGCCATAATCACAATTCTGGACAGGAACGTGATCCCCACCTCGCTCAGCAATGCGCCCAGCACCGCAAACACGAGAAATACCGCCGCTCCAATCCACAATTCCTTTTTCACACGTCCCATCATCACGCCTCCATCCCCTTGCTGAACAAACCGTGCGGTCTGAAAAACAGAATGACCACCATGCAGGCCGAGGCCACGCAGTTATAGTAGGTGGGAATCACCAGGGAGGCGATACCCGTGATCACACCCAGCGTGGCTGCGGCGGGCAGACAGCCCTTCATATTGCCCATGCCGCCGATCTGCAGCGCAGGCATAACGCTGGCGAACACGGTTAACCCCGCTTTGGGCGAAATTCCCGATATGGGGGCGTTTAACGCGCCCGCCACGCCGCCCAGCCCGGTGCCGATCATAAACATGGCGATGTAAAGCAGATTCACATTGATTCCCAGGTTCTCAACCATCTTCCGGTCGCTGATAATGGCTCTGAAGTACATACCCAGCTTGGAGTAGTTGAGCACCACCCACAAAATCACACCGATTGCCAGCGAAATCGCAATGGTAAAGAGATAATAAATTGGGAAGGCCAGCCCCAGAGACTCCACCCGCACAACGCCTTTCAAAAATGCGGGAATGGGCGTGGCCCGCACCTTGTAGCCGCAGATGAACACCAGCACGTCGCACATGATATAGGAAAAACCCAGCATAATCAGCCAGCTGAAGGTCATGTCCTTGCCGTGCACCGGGCGCAGCACGATCTCCAGCAGCGCGCCCACGGCGCCCGGCACCAGCATACCCACAAACAGCGCCACGCCGAAGGGCAGCCCGGCGCTGGTCACATAGTAGCAGATGTAAGCGCCCACAATATAAAACGCGCCCTGACCGAAATTGATATTCCCGGTTCCCGCTACGATCAGGCTCATGCCCGAGGCCGTCAGATACGTCATCAGCCCGGAAGAAAGCCCGATCATAATACACAAAATAATTGAAGAGATCCCCATCGTCATACCCCGCTTATCCGTGAGGCGCCGGCACCTGCGGCGCCTCCTTGTCATTTACCCCCGCCGTTACTGAAACCGGCTCACATCGTACCCCTGGGATTCGGCCCAGGTCTTCATCTCGTCCGCTGAGGGAAGGTATTCGTCCCCGCTGAACGTCTCAATATTCTCACACACCACCACTTCCGGGTAGTTTTCGTCGTATTTGGAAGTTCCGTAGTAAAGGTTGGTGACAAACTGGTTGTCCACACCGGTTCTAAAATAGTGTTCGCCGTTGCAGTCCGAGTATTTCACCGCGGAGATCGCCTCGGTCAGCACCTGGGAATCCCGGTAGTCCGTTCCCGCGGACGCGCAGCTCTCCACCGCCTGTTTCAGCACATTGAAAATGTTGTAGATGGCCAGGCCGTTGTCCGACGGGAAATAGCCGTTCTCTTTCGCCACGTCCGTCTCCCTGTAGTCCTTGCAGAACTGGATCAGCTCCTCGTCCATCATGGTTTCATCCCAGAACGGCATAGTGAAAACGCCGTGGGTCTGTCCGTAAGGGAATTCCTCCCCTGCAATCAGCGGCTGATTGGTGGAACTGTCGGTCACCAGGTCGTTGTAAACGCCGCAGCTGGAAAACAGATCGAACATGGACGCCTGCTGGCAGAAGGACACGAAGTTGGGGCCGCCGCCCTGCTGGAGCACCATGTCCGGCTTCATACCGGCCACGGATGAGATGATATTGGAAAATTCCGTGTCATTAAAATTGATTCGGAAGCTGGCCAGCATCTCGAAATCCGGGTTGATCTTCTGCCCCTCGTAAATCAGGAACTTCTCGGCGTCGATGGTGGCCGCGCCGTCGGTGCCCACGAAGCAGAAATTCTTCATGCCCTCCGTGCCCACGCAGTGGAGCGCCAGGATTTTTGCGAAGCCCCAGGCATTCTTGCCCATGTTGAAGGCGTAATCCGAGTAATTCCCCAGCGTGATCTGGGTGGATGTATTGGAGATCAGGAATACCGGAAACTTGTTCTGGGAAGCCCACTCCGCAGCGGACGGGGCCAGAGCGTCGCCGCTGGTATAAATTGCGCACACGGCGCCGGAATTCTTGATATCCGTCAGGCGCTGTTTGACCGTGGAGGCGTCGCTCTCGGGATCGTAGAGCTGGCAGCGGATCATTTTCCCGTCCAGACCACCATTCTCGTTGATGCGCTTGACCGCCGCGTCCCAGGCCGCGATCAGCCAGCCGTTGGTAGCCGCATGGGTGGAGGACATGTTGCAGATGATGCCGATCACCATCTCCTCTTCACTGCCCGCCTCAGCCTTGGCCTGTCCGGTCTCCTGCTGCCCGTTTCCCGCCTCAGCCGCTGTTTCCTGGACCTGAGTCTGTCCGGACGTCCCGGAATTCCCCGCTGATCCCGATGAACAGCCGATCACGGATAGCGACATACACGCCGCAAGCACCAGGCCCAATATTTGTCTGCTTCTTTTCATGTAATTCTCCTCCTATCGTATAAACTCTTATTCATTTCCCATTGAAATACAGCTGGTTTGCATTTTCATAAAACAGTTTGTCCTTGTTCTGCCCGTCCAGAAAATCGCAGCGCTCGAACACTTCGATCATCTGACTGTAGGTGGCCCGGCGGAATGTCCCCGGTATATCCGTGCCCCAGATCACCCGGTCCGGCCCGCAGATGTGGAGAAGCTCCTTAAAATAAGTCAGCGCCTCCGAATAGGGATACCCCTCCTCCTCAAACAGGTCCGGCACCGCCGTCACATCGAACCACACCCGGCTGCAGCTCCCCAGACCAATCATGGCTCTCCATTTCTCATACAGCCCGGCATTTTTCCGCAATCCGTAAAAGGGAAGTCCCATGTGACAGATCACAAGCTTTAGCGCCGGATATGTATGGAGCACCGTAGAAATCTGTTCCGGGCTGTAGCTGGGAAATGCCACCGGCCCCGGATCGATCACCACGATCATACCGAGCTCTTCCGCTTTTCCGAAAAGCCTCATCATCGCCGGATCGCAGATTTCCAGCTTTCCGTAGAGCTCGTTCAGCCCCCGCATCTCAAACTTCACAATTCCGATTCCGCGGCTATGCCACTCCTGAAGCTGCGCCTCGCCTTCCCCGCGGATTTCCACACACACAGCCCCGGCGATACGGCCTGGATACCGCTTTGCGGCGTCCAGCGCCGCTTCCGGCACGCCGCTCTCAAGTCTTGCCATCAGCACGGCCTTTTCCACGCCGTACTCTTCCATCACTTCCATCAGGGTTCCGGCCTCAAATGCCGAGTCCGCCATATAGGGCGGCAGCCTTCTCCGGTCCCCCAGCGGCGTGCGCAGCATTCCGTAGGCGTCGTGCCGGTACTGGGTGATCGGATCAATCCACCCCGGCTCACGTTTGGGAATCAGATGCACATGTCCATCTATCCGCCTTCGATGCATGTTTGATACCTCCTGGTATTTCCTTGTCCTGTACAATGTTTTGCGCCGGTATGACAGCGCGCATCAAGCTGTTTCGCAATCGGTTTCATATTCTATCTTTCGTTTTTAACCTGTTTTCCGGCATATATCCGCCTTATTAACACCATTTTTTCTATATTTTTCTTTATTTTTTGCTTTTCGGTCACTTTAGTCAGTCTATTTTACTCAACCGGTTGAGTAACAGTGAAAAAAATAAAAAAGCGCTACCGGTATAAAATTAAAGCGATCATCTCGATGGGCTCATCCCCTGTATTGGCCAGCCCATGACCTTCGCCCGCACCTGTAAAGGTGACGTCCCCGGCTTTCACTTCCCGCATAACCCCGTTGTCGTTAAACTGTCCCACGCCGCTCAGGATATAATAGGTTTCCGACTCGTCCTGGTGTACATGATACCCCAGCTCTGATCCCGGATATACGGTGGTGTGCGCGAACACACGCCCTTTCCCATACATCTGATCCGGTCCGTCCAGCAATTCCCGTACCGTTATCTCCCCCCTTCCATTAAACGGACTGGGTTTTCTCACTGCCGTCACTTCTGCTTTCCCTTTAACCACGCTACCTCCTCTCCCAGCCTGACATGCACATTGTTTTTATAGTATACAACAGTTCTATTTTCATTACAATGTGAAAAGCCGCCATTTTCCGGCCTCCATTTTTATACAGATTGCACAAACTTTCATTAATTCCCCCTCCCGTTATCAGCACTTTTTCCGCTTACACAAAATCTGCCCGGACGGCGCGTTCTTATCCGTCCGGGCAGGCAAAATGCATCACAGCCTCTTTATAATCTCCTCCACATACTCCGCCGTCGTCGCGTTCCCCCCGATATCCGGCGTATTAAACGCCCCTTCCTCCAGCACGGTATCCACGCTCCTTCGGATCTTCGCCGCGCACTCCATCTGGCCAAGGTGCTCCAGCATCATGCAGGCGGACCAGAGCAGGGCCGTGGGGTTGGCGATCCCTTTGCCTGCGATGTCCGGGGCGCTGCCGTGTACGGCCTCGAACATGGCGAATTCCTCCCCCAGATTGCTGGAGGGCAGAAGCCCCAGACCGCCGATCAGGCCGCTGGCCAGGTCGGAGAGCATGTCCCCGTAGAGATTGGGCATCACCATCACGTCGAACTGCTGGGGATTCATGACCATCTGCATGCACACGTTGTCCACGATCTTGTCGTCCGCCGCGATCTCCGGGTAGGCTTCGCGGATCTCGTAGAAAATATCCCGGAACAGGCCGTCGGAGATCTTTAAGATATTGGCCTTGTGCACGCAGGTCACCTTCTTCCGCCCGTGGGCCCTGGCGTACTCGAAGGCGTCCCGGATGATGCGCTCGCTGGCCCTTCTGGTGATGAGCTTGGTGGCGTGCACGGTGTTCTCGTCTATCTTCTCCTCCACTCCCACGTACAGATCCTCGGTGTTCTCCCGGAAAATTACAATGTCCACATCCTGAAAGGGCGTTTTCACCGCGTGGTTGCTCCTCGCCGGGCGGATATTGGCGTAAAGGTCGTATTTCTTGCGCAGGAACACATTGAGGGACCGGAAGCCCTTACCCACGGGCGTGGTGATCGGGGACTTTAAAAGCACCTTGTTGCGCTCCATGGATTCAAACGCAGCCTTGGGAATCAGCTCCCCGTGGGCCTCGTACTCCGCCTCCCCCACATTGTAAATCTCATAGTCCAGTTCCGCGCCGGCCGCGTCCATAACGCGGATCACCGCATCCGTGATCTCCGGCCCGATTCCATCCCCTTTAAATACCGTAATTGTCTGTCTCATCGCTGTTTTCCTCCTACTGTCCTTCATCTGTTTTAATCCCCCCGGCCTTTTGCCGGATGGCGATCGCCTGCAGGCCGCGCTGGCGGCCCATCGCATCCAACTAAAAATGGGCAGACCGAATCCTCAGCCATGCCCCATTGCAAACCGCTGTTTAACACTATATAATAATTTTTTCTATTTGTCCAGTTTTTTCATTGTTGTTTTCACAACTTTTTAACTGTATTAATTGGTGTAAAGAACTCTGCCGTACGCCAACGGGTCCGGCAGAGTTCCTTTCGCATCTAACGAAAATGAGAAGATAACAAATTAACGGTTGCGGTTGTAGTTGATCAGGCAGCCCGCCTTCACAATCTCCCGCTCTTCAGCCGTCATGTCGGCAACGTAGAGGTCTAACTCCTTCACGGTATCGCCGATCACATATGCCTTGATGTGTTTCATATCGCCTTCCAGGGCCTTGCGGATTCCCGGAACGTAAATGTAGTCGCCCACCTCGAACTCGGGATCGGCTTCCATCTGGAAGGGGATCATACCCCAGTTCATCACGTTGGAGCGGTAGCGCTTGGTAGCGTATTCCTTACAGATATTCGCCAGGCCGCCGATCACACGCTGGCAGCTGGCTGCCTGCTCGCGGGCGGAGCCGTCGCCGGGTTTCACAGCGTAAACCATGCTGCCGATCTCCGTCTCGCCTGCCTTCACGTCCTCGCTTCCGGGGATGGTGCGGATGGTCTCAAATACGCCCTTTAACTCGGGAGCCAGGCCGGTCTCAGCCTCCTCTCCCTCGTTCACTCTGGCCTTCTCCAGCTGGTCCACAACCTTGGTTCTGCCCACGTACTCGGGATCACGTCTGGACAGGGTGAATTCTGCCAGTCCCAGGGGATTGGAGCGGAAGGAGGAGGTCTCGCCGGAGGGGATCAGCTCGTCGGTGGTGGTGACGGGATCCATGATCTTGGAGCAGACCTTCAACAGGATATTGTCGGTCAACGGGCTCATTTCCGGCCAATCCTTGATGTTGGGGCCGTAAATCAGCTCTTTCTCCGTCTCCGCCTTCTCGTAACCGAAGTATACGCGGTTCTTGTAGGAGCTATCGTCGAACTCATACTCCGGAATATTCCCCCAGCAGTCAAGCTCAGCCGCGGAGGTGAGCACGCCGCCCTTGGCAGCGGTAGCCGCGATGGAACGGGCGTCCATGAGGGCCACTGCGGACATCTGTCCGTTACCCGGCTTGGAGCCTTCGCGGTTGGGGAAGTTGCGGGTGGTGTGGCGGATGGAAAGTCCGTTGTGGCAAGGCGTGTCTCCGGCTCCGAAGCAGGGGCCGCAGAACGCGGTGCGGATGATTGCGCCGGCCGCCATCAGATCGGAGATGGCTCCCTTCTTCACCAGGTCGGCGAACACCGGCTGGGAGGAGGGGTACACGGCCAGGGAGAACTGGTCGCAGCCGCAGTCCTGTCCTCTTAAGGCGTTTGCCGCCTCGATCACGTTGGTGTAGTTGCCGCCTGCGCAGCCTGCGATGATTCCCTGCTGCACCATGAGCTTGCCGTCCTCCGTGATCTTATCCATCAGAGTGAAGGTGGATCTGCCGCCTGCGATCTTCTTGGCTTCCTCCTCCACGCCGTGGAGAATGTCCTTTAAGTTGGCGTTCAGCTCGTCGATCTCGTAGGCGTTGCTGGGGTGGAAGGGCAGCGCGATCATGGGCTTCACGGTGCTCAAATCCACGTAAACGCAGCCGTCGTAGTAGGCAACATCCGCCGGGTTCAGCTCCTTGTAGGCGTCCTCTCTGCCGTGGGCCGCCAGGTAGCTTCTGGTGTCCTCGTCGGTTCTCCAGATGGAGGACAGGCAGGTGGTCTCGGTGGTCATCACGTCCACGCCGTTGCGGTAATCCGTGGTCATATGGGAAATGCCGGGGCCCACGAACTCCATCACTTTATTCTTCACATAGCCGTTCTTGAACACCGCGCCGATGATAGCCAGGGCGATGTCCTGGGGTCCCACGTAGGGAGCGGGCTTGCCATCCAGATAGATGGCGACCACGCCGGGACGGGCTACGTCGTATGTATCGCACAGAAGCTGCTTCACCAGCTCGCCGCCGCCCTCGCCGATGGCCATGGTGCCCAGCGCGCCGTAACGGGTGTGGCTGTCGGAGCCAAGGATCATTCTGCCGCAGCCGGCCATCATCTCGCGCATATACTGATGAATCACGGCGATGTGGGGGGGAACGTAGATTCCGCCGTACTTCTTGGCAGCGGAGAGACCGAACATGTGGTCGTCCTCATTGATGGTGCCGCCCACCGCGCACAGGGAGTTGTGGCAGTTGGTCAGAACGTAGGGGAGCGGGAACTTCTCCATACCGGACGCCTTGGCGGTCTGCACGATGCCAACAAAGGTGATGTCGTGGCTGGTCATGGAGTCGAATTTGATCTTCAGATTCTCCATGTTGCCGGATGTGTTGTGCTGCTCCATAATGGAGTAAGCCATCGTGCCCTTTCTGTCGCTCTCGCGGTCGGCTTCCCGTCCGGTCAGAGCCTTTACTTTCGCCGCTTCCGCTTCCGGAACGATCTCTTTACCGTTAACCAGGTAGACGCCCCCGTCATACAGTGATACCATAAAAATTTACCTCCTTATTTTTGCCCTTTTTCAATTCGGTACTTTTCTTTCTGATGATTCTAATATATACTATAAATAGTTTATAGGCAAATACTATATATCTTATAGCCTCTATAGAGTTTTCCTATACTTTTTCCGGCCTGTCCACAGCGCCGGTTACGGAGGAGGAATCACACCATGACCAGCAAGGAACTGATGTATGTAAAAACCATTGCGGAGGAGAAAACCATCTCCAAAGCAGCCCAGAAATTGTTCGTGGCCCAGCCCTCGCTGAGCCAGTCCTTACAGCGCATCGAGGAGGCCCTGGGCGCACGCCTGTTCAACCGCACCGCGGGCGGCCTGACCCTGACCTACGCCGGGGAGCGCTACTACCACATGGCCACTCAGATTCTGAAAATGTACCAGGACTTCGAGACCGAGGTCAGCGACATCAACAACCTGAAAACCGGGCGCATCCACGTGGGCATCACCAACCATCTGGGCACCATCGTGCTCTCCAGAGTGCTGCCCCTCTTCCACACCCTCTGTCCCAATGTGGAGGTGTACGTGTCCGAGGAAAATTCCTGCGTTCTGGACCAGAAAATCCTCAGTGGGGAGCTGGATTTCGCGGTGATGCACGCTCCCGGACGGGAGGATTTGCAGCCCCTGATCAACTATGAACGCCTGAAGGACGATCCCTTTCTCATCGTATTGTCAAAGGACCATCCCCTGGCCTCCCAGGGAAAGGCCGACCCGGACGCTCCCTACCCGGTGCTGGACCCCCGCCGCTTAAAGGACGAGCCCTTCATCATGCTCCACAAGCAGCAGCGCATCCGCCAGGTGGTGGACTACGTGTTGAAAAAGGCCCGCATCCAGCAGCCCCGCATCATCCTGACCCTGCGCAGCTACCAGACGGCCCAGCTTTTGGCCGCCCAGGGCCTTGGCGTCACCCTGGTGCCCACGGAGTACGCCAACTTCAGCCAGACAAGCTTCAATCCGGCCTTTCTCTCCATTCCCGCCAAGTACGAGGCGGGCTGGAGCATGTGCATCTCCACCTTAAAGAGCGGATTTCTCTCCCGGGCGGACCAGATGTTCATTTCCCTGGTGCGGGAGCAGTTCGGGGACAAAGAGCCCGAGTCGCAGCCCTAGGGAAAGCAATTTTCAAACACACCCTAGCGGCAGCGCCCGGCGTCCGGAAACCACTGTCCGCATAATTGAATTTTAAAATGGATCATGCTATGATTTGATCAGAAAACAAGTGATCACGGTTTCCGCGCAGCGGGAAAACCGGCCAGACGAAAGAAGGTATTATATGAATCCGAAACATGCGCAGTACATGCTCACGGTATATCAGGAGGGCAGCATCACCAACGCCGCCAAAAAGCTTTACGTCTCCCAGCCCTCTTTGAGCCAGATGATCAAGCTGGTGGAGTCCAATTTAGGCGCTCCCATCTTCAACCGCTCCACCGATCCCCTGACCCTGACCTACGCCGGGGAAAAATACATAGAAGCCGCCCAGAAGATTCTCACCATCAACGCCAACTTAGCCCGGGAGATCGAGGAGATCAACGACGAGGAGCACGGCAAAATCCGCCTGGGCATCCCCGTACAGCGTGGAATGCAGGTTCTCCCTTACGTGCTTCCCAAATTTTTCCAGAAATATCCCCATGTGGACATCGTGATCTCCGAGCACGGTTCCGCAGCCATCGACAAGCTGGTGCTCGACGGTTCGGTGGACCTGGCCTGCATGACCACAGTGCCCAAGCACGACGAACTGAACTACATCATCGTGGAGCGGGAAGAGCTGGTGCTGTTGGCAAGCCGGAACACGGAGCTGGCCCGGCGGATCCCCAGCGGCACCCCCATCTCCATTCTGGAGGCCCGCAATGAAAAATTCGTCTCCAACAAGCACGGACACAGCGTCCGGGCGCTCCAGGACAGTTTATTCATCACCAACAACATCCAGCCCAAGATCATTCTGGAGACCATGAGCATCGAGATCGAGAAAAAGGTGGCCCTGGCCTGCGACGCGGTGACCATCTGCCCCTTAAACTACATTGAGAACACGGAGGAAATGCGCGCCCGCGCGGCCCTCTACCCGCTGAAAAACACGGAGAGCCTGCGCCACTGCTACATCTGCCACCGCAAGGAGCTCTATCTCACCCGGTATATGAAGGATTTCATCGACATCCTGCTGGAGGTGGAGAACCCCTTCCTGAAGGACAGTCCGCTACCCAAAAATCAGGCCCAGGACGGCTGCCAGTAGAATGGTCTTGGGCACGCTTAAGTGAAAACGGATCATGACCACCGCGGTGATCACGGCGATGAACACCATGTTCCACTGGACCAGGTTGTTGGCCAGCAGGATGGAGTGGCCCATGGTCAGCCCAACGGAGAACACCATACCCAGGCACACGGGCCGCACTCCGCTCATGGCGGACTCCAGCGCCGGATTGTCTTTCAGCTTGATAATGAACCTGGCCGCCAACATACACAGCGTGAGGGAGGGAACCATTACCCCCAGGCTGGCGGCCAGGGAACCGGCCAGGCCCGCGGTGCGCAGGCCCACGAAGGTGGCGCAGTTGATCCCCAGAGACCCGGGCGTCATCTCCGCGATGGCCACAATGTCCATCACCTCCCCCGAGGTCATCCAGCCGAAGCGCAGCACCTCGTCGTTGATCACCGGAACCATGGTGGTGCCGCCGAAGCTGAAAAAGCCGATTTTGAGGAAGGACCAAAAAAGCTGCAGATAGATCATCTGTGCCGCCCTCCTCTCTTCACGGCCAGGGCTAAAAGCCCGAAGACCGCCCCGCCAAGCACCACGAGAATTTTGTTCACCTTGGTGAAGGTGCAGACAAACAGCGCGATCGCCGCCAGCACATAGCTGGATTTATCGGTCAGGGATTTCTCCCGCAGCCGCAGGGCCGCCCCCAGGATAATGGGGATCACCGCGCAGCGCACGCCGCTCAGGGCGCGGGCCACGATCACGTTGCTCTTAATCGCCGAGTAAAAATATGTAACCACCGCGATGCTGATCAGGGCCGGCAGCGACAGGCCGAAGGCGGCCAGCACCGCGCCCCAGAAGCCCGCCACCGTATAGCCGAAAATGACGGAGGTATTGATGATCATAATGCCCGGGAAGGACCTTCCCAGAGAGAGGAAATCGATCAGGTCCTCCTCCTCGATCCATCCCCTCCGGTCCACGAACTCCTCCTGCATCTGGGCTATAATCCCCCATCCTCCGCCGAAGGTGACGCAGCCCATCTTGAACATCACTATAAAAATCGTCAGAAGACGGTTCTCTTTTTTTCTTTCCGGCGCGCACGCCGCCTTTGCTTCCTGTGTGGTCTCCAATCCGCGACCCCTCTTTCCATCCGTATTTTTCCATTACCGGCCTCAAGGCCGCCGTTTTATCCATTATACCGCCAAACATGCTCTTTTTCACCCGTTTTTTGGCAAGGGGGACATATCTTTTTCCTTATATCCCGTATTGAAAAATGCTATATTGGCCGGCGGGTGGCCCAGAGGCAGAGGGTTGCAGTGCAGGACCGGCGGGCGCGGCGCAAACCGCCTAATCTCCCTGCCGCATGCCTCAACCCTCCCCTGGCGCCCCATTTAGTAACAATAATAATGATACCCCGTCCGCAGATAAACGCCCTTTCCCTGCCGTCCGCCCGACTGGAACACCACGTTCCCGGGCAGCACGCTGCCGTTCTCCAGCAGCCACCTGGCGTTAGCCCAGTTGGCCTCGGTGGGCGTGCGGTAGTAATTGCCGTCCCGGGTGCAGGAATACTGGCCCGGCTGGAACACCACGCCCTTGATGGTGCCCGGGTACCGTCCGCTGTTTCTGCGGTTTAATACCACGGAACCGATGTAGCGCTGCTCGTCGTCGGGACAATTCTGGGCCTCCCCGCAGATCACGTGGGCCAGCACGTAAAGGTCCTCCTCGGTCCAGCCCTGGACAGCGCCGTACCCCGTCATCTGCCCGGAAGCGGCGCTCCCCGGCCCTTCGCAAATCTCCACCCTTCCTTCTGGCGCGGTCTCCAGCGCCGTCTCCATGCCCGGCCCGCCGAACTTCACGTAGATCACGCCAGGGCCGTTTACGCTGGCCACCGCCTCCGGGGCCATGGCCTGAATTTCCTGGGCCTGAACCGTTGTCGCCATAACCGCCGCCGCAAACAGGGCCGCCGCTGCAATCTGTTTCAATTTATTAAACATAAAAAAATCCTCCTGTTGGATTTGCATTCGCATCTCTTCAAAGAGGATTTTATCCATTTTTTCACTAATTATTACAAAATAATTACAAAAGCGTTAAATATATTGCAGTATTACCGCAGCAGTTCCCCGCAGCTTCCACCGTTCTCTATAAATCCCGGCTCTCCCCGCCGTTTCCCGCGGCCAAGAGGATTTCCACCGCTTCCCTGAGCGTTCCGTCCTCCCCCACATTTCCGGGGAAAATCACATAGGGGATTCCAGGGAAACGGCTCTCCGGCCCGGTTCTCCAGACGGGAACGCCCGGGCGGATCTGCCCGAGCACGTCGGCCCGTTTGACCTGAAGGGCCTTCACCCCCACGTCGGAGGAGGTGATCCCGCCCTTTGCGACCACGTAGGCCGGAGCCGTTTTCAGGCTTGCCACCAGAGACTGCACCGCGTCCGAAATCTTCACCGACCGCAGCAGCGCAGCCTCGGGAGTATCCCCTGGAATCTCAAGCAGCGTCCGGCGCGTAAAGACCGCCACGGTCTGCCCGGCCGCGATCCGCCGTTCCATCTCCCGGATCGTCCGCCCGATCTCCTCCCGGAATGCCTCTGGGTCCAGCACCAGGTCGGAATTAAACTCCAAAAATGTAATCCCGGGAACCTTTTGAAGCTCAGCCAGCTGCCGGGTGGTCTTTTCCGTGTGGGAGCCCACGACGATGACGCCTCCGCGCCCGGCGCGCCCGTCAAGCAGCTCGCTTCCCGCAAGCAGCGGGCGGTCCTTGATGCCTCCGAACACCTTCACAAAGGAGGCGGCGGTTCGGAACATAAAAGACCTGCCCTGAGCCATTGCCCGGTAAAGCGCCAGGCAGAATACGCGCAAATCCCCGTAATCCACCGCGTTCACCACCACCTTGCCGAAGTCCTTCACCGCCAGCAGGATGCCGGTGATCTGATCCACCGCCCCGCTCCGCAGATATTCCAGCGGGATGCAGCTCACGCTCTCCGCCGGGTAAGCTCCGCCCGTCTTTTCCTCCACATAGTCCCGAAGGTCCGAGGACCGGTAGCCGAAGGTGCGGTCGGCCGCGAACTCCGTCTGTCCCGCCGGAACCAGCTCCCCGCCGCAACGCACGTAGTGCACATTGTCGAGGGTGAACCGGCCGCCCTCCAGAAAGAAGGGACAGATCACCTCGCCGTCCACATGCCAGTGCTCCTCTTCCTCCAGGGTCTGCCTGAGCACCTCCGTCTCCAGGGGATAATGCCCCCTCAGGGTGGAGTCGCCGCGGCTGACGATCACGAACTCCCTGCCGGTCATCCGCGCCGCCCAGGCGATATTTCCGGCGATCTCCCGGTGCGCCCGCCTCGTCTCCTCCACCGTGAAGCCGCGGGAGTTGGTGAGAATGTAGAACAGCCGGTTCTCCTCCTCAAAGCCCCGGAGTACGGATTCGCGGGACCAGTCCGTGTACACCGATACGCCGTGCACGGTCTGGACGCCTGTGGGATCATCGTCCAGAACCACGATCTTCCCCTGGCTTTTTCCAATTTCTTCCGTTAAAAGGCGGCTGACCGCCCCATCGTCCCGGGAACACGCCCTGTTGAGTTCATTTGCTGAAATTCTGCCGGTCTCTCTCATATCACTCCCGCCCGCCTCTCTCAATCATTACTTTTTCAGTCTGCCGTGCTCGTCGTGCATGCTGTCGTACTGGATATTGTTGGTGCCGTTGTATCCCAGTGGATTGCGGAAGCCCAGGGGATTCACGCCGCAGGGGTACTTGGTCATGATCTCATCCACCAGCTCGCAGTACAGGTCCGCGCAGCGCTCCACGATCTTGTCGCCCTTTTCCTTGCTGGCATTGGTGGGATCGCCGATGACGCCGGTGTCCAGATCGTCCTTCTCCATCAGGGAGAAGGTGCCCTCGAAGTGATACAGCATGCCCTCTCCGGCCGCCTGGCCGGGAGCGATCTTCCACTTGGAATCGATCAGGCCGTGAGCCGTGCCCGGAACCGCCAGGTCCATATGTACCTTATCCGGGTACAGGGACAGTGCAACGGAGGTCTCCGCCTCATCCGCATGCCACATATAGGTGTCCAGGGTCTTCTTGTTGTCGCGCAGGAAATCGTACCAGGTGCTGCCCACTGTGAAATATCCCTCGATGCCGGCCTTGTGAACCGCTTCGAACATGGACATGGTCTGGCCATGGGCGGAAATGATCAGGAACTTGTTGTAGCCTGCGTTGGCAGCGCCGCGGATGATGTCGGTGAGCAGTCCCACATGGGTCTCAAAGGTCAGCGGGATGGTTCCCGGCATGCCCCAGTGGTGGGCGGGATGAGAGCCGTACATCGGGCAGGCCAGAATCATAGCGCCGGACTTCTTGGCTACCGCCTCGGCGATCCCCATGGCGTTGAAGGAGTCGCTGCCGCAGGGGCAGTGGGGTCCGTGCTGCTCGATGGCGCCGATGGGCAGGATCGCCAGGTCGCATACTTCCTTGGCGTATGCGCAGTTCACTGCCGCCGAGTTGTCCTGGAACCATACGGAATCTCTCTTGTTCAATTTGAATTCAGTCTGTTTTTTCATGATTTGATCTCCTTTTTTCTATTCATAAATGTTTTTTTACAGCGTTTTGATTTAAAATTCCTTCATGATCTGCTTTGCCATATTGGCGATCATACCCTGATCGGAGCTGATGGGGATGTAGCGCACGCCCTTGGCGATCAGTTCCTTGGCCATCTGCGGGTTGTCTGCCACGGTTCCCACCGCTTTGCCGGCCCGGTTGACCTTCTCGATGATCTCGTCGATGGCAGCCAGAAGTTTGGGATGGTTGCGCTGGCCCATCACGTCCCGGCCAAGGGACTGGGACAGATCCATGGGTCCGATGAACACCACGTCCAGCTCCGGAAGCTTTAACATCTCATCCAGATTGCCCAGAGACTCCATGGTCTCGCAGTGGATGATGGTAAGAATCTCCCGGTTGGCCCGGTCGATATACTCCTGCTTATCCATCATGCCGTAGTTGGCGGCGCGGTGGGTGGGCGCAAAGCCTCTGTTGCCCAGGGGCGTATACCGTCCCGCGTCCACCGCGGTTCTGGCCTGCTCCAGCGTATCCACATTAGGAGCGTGGTATCCCAGAGCCCCGGCGTCCAGCGCCTGCATGATATTCACCGCCGTGGCCTCGCGCACCCGGACGATGGGGACGATTCCCGTCAGGTCCGAGGCCCGCACCAGATCGGTGACGGTCTCCGGGTTGTAGGCGACATGCTCGCTGTCGATTACAAAAAATTCCATCCCGGTACACCCCAAAATCTCGATCACGCTGGGATCGGTGGTCTTGACAAAGGTTCCGATCACCGCTTCCCCGTTTTTCAGTTTCTGTTTCACTGGGTTTTCCCTAACCATTTGTTCTCTCCTCCTGTCTGCGGTCTGCGCTTCCCTTGATTTTGAAGCTGTAAAGGGTGGTGGAGGCGGCCAGGTAGAGCGTATCCATCCCCGGGCCTCCGAAGGCGCAGTTGCCGGTCTGTTCCGGGACGCGCACGATTCCCAGATAATCCGCGTTCCGGTTGAATATATGGATGCCGCCCTGGGCGCAGCAGTATACGTTTTCATCTCCATCCAGCTTCATGCCGTCGGGAAGCCCCGGCCCCTCCCCCGTGGTCTCGGCCCACACCGCGCCGCCGGACAGGGAGCCGTCCGGCTCCACCCTGAAGCGGCGGATGTGTTTGCGGGGCGAATCGTTGACAAACAGCCAGGATTCGTCCTTTGAGAAGCAGAGTCCGTTGGGGTTCTCAAAATCGTCCGCCAGAAGCCGCAGCCTGCCGTCCGCCGGGTTGAAGGAGAACAGTCCCTGGAAATCCAGATCCTGGGGCCGCCCCAGCCCTACCCGGGACGCGTTTCTGCCAAAACGCGGGTCCGTGAAATAGATCACGCCGTCGCTTTTCACCACCACGTCGTTTGGGCTGTTGAGCTCCTTATCCCCGTAGTGAGCGGCCAGAACCGTGAGGCCGTTTCCCTGGTCGTCCGTGCGGGAGATGCAGCTTCTCACGTGCTCGCACACGATGATATTCCCCTCCCAGTCGTAGGCGTTGCCGTTGGCCTTGTGGGTATTTTCCCGCAGCAGCGTCACGCTGCCGTCCGGGTGAAGGCGGTAGGTCCGGCTCTCCGGGATGTCGTTAAACGTCAGGCAGCCCGTTTTGCTGTTCCAGATTGGACCTTCAATGAAGGTAAAGCCGGAGTGGACCGTCTCCAGCTCCTGGTCCACGTCCACTATGTCGAAAAATCGTTTGTCAAAGGCTTGATATGTAAGTCCCATTGCGATACCGCCTCCGATTCTCAGCCGATCACCACCGGCTCGATGCCGAGAATGCCGCACAGATCGATGAGTTCCTGCTTGTAGTTTCCGGCCACTCCGCTGATGTGGTTGGAATTGAATACGTCCACAAACTTTTCAATGTCAAAGTCCGCTTTCATAAATGCCACCGGCAGCTGGTGCACGCCTCTGGCCTTCACGAAGGCATCCAGAATCTCTTTGGACGGCTCCACGAACTCCGTCTCGATGATAAACATCTGGTACGCTCCGTCCACCCGGCAGAGTCTGGCCATGGTCATGGCTCCGGCGCTGGGCACCGTGAAGGTAACGGCTCCGCCGGAAGGCCGGTTGGCGCGGCGCAGCTCGATATTCTTCATGTTCCGGCAGCCGTCGCAGGAGCGCCCTGCGTAGTAGGTGCACATGGAACCGCAGTTGGGCAGGTAGATCAGCTTCTCCGCGTAGCCGATGTGGCTCACGTCCGCGAACATGGTGGGCATGCCGCCGGATACCAGCTTTAAGATTTCCATGCTCAGGGCTCCGTCCGCGTCCGCCTCGCAGGAGATGGGAAACGGTTCGAATTCCCCGTCCCCGTCATAGCCGCCGTTGAGCAGCGCCGTGGAAATGCACTGGGGAGCTCTGAAATTGGTCAGATCGGGCATGCACTTGATGGCGCCGAAGTCCAGATGGCGCTCTGCGATAATGTCCTTGGTAGCCAGATAGCAGGCCACCTGGTATTTCAGGCGCTCCTCGGTCAGCTTCTCATCGTACTTGACGGCCCCCACGGACTCCACCAGCCACTTGAAGGCTTTCTCGATGCGCTCCGGGTCCACTGCCTCCGCCCGGCGGATGATCTCCTCGTGATCCACGTGGTCGCTGTCGATCTTGAACTGCTTTTTCCACTGCATGGGGTCGAAGCTGCCCGTGTCGATTCCCAGGGAACGGCCTCCGATGAAGCCGAACACCTGGCCCTGAAGCTTACGGACCGCCGCGGCCGCCCGGATATAGGGCATAAGCTTGGTGTCGAACAGGTTCGGATGCACATCCGTGAAATCCTGCTGGATGCGCAGGTGGCGGTAGCCGATCTGGTTCAACGCTCCGCCCGACCCCAGAAGTCCCACCGTTCCGTGGGTGCTGGGATCATCGTTGGACATGAGCACCGTGGGCAGGCCCATGTTCAATACGCCGCGCACCACGCCGTTGGGCCAGGTCCAGCAGGGAATGTTGGCGATGAACACCTCCACGCCCTTCTGCATGAGCTCCTTGGTCTGACGGTCGATCTCCTGGGGAGACCGGGCCGCCTGGTCAAAGGTATATAACTCTATATCGTAATCCGCGAAATACTCCACCGCCTGTTTCATGCGGGTCGCGGTCTTTTCCTCGTACAGCACCTTGTACTCGTGCTCTCTGGGATCACTGAAGGTGATCATGCCCACCTTCGGCAGATTCATTTTTTTCATAGGACCCATCCTCCTCTATTTTTGTTCCAATTCCATCAGCTTCGCGTACTGCTCGTCGGTCACGGTCTTGTAGCCCGGCACCGGGAACGCCTGGAAGCTTCTGCCGCCGTCGATGTAGATGGACTGGCCGTAGACAAAGTTGGAGTCGTCGCAGGCCAGGAATACCGCCAGTCTGCCGCACTCATTGGGTGTTCCGATGCGTCCGATGGGCGTTCTGGAGATCACCGTGTTGAACAGCTGCTCGTCAGAACCCACGCGCCGCATGAGCTCGCTCTCGATGGGGCCGGGGCAGATGGCGTTGACCTTGATGTCGTAGGGGGTCAGGGCCACCGCCTGCACCTTGGTCAGCTGGCTGACGCCGCCCTTGCTGGTGGTGTAGCACATCTGGCTGTCCAGGGCCAGATAAGCGTTGACTGAGGAAATGTTCACGATGGAACCGCCGTGTCCCTGCTTCACCATCTGGCGGGCCGCCAGCTGGTCTCCGAAGAACAGCCCCTTTAAGTTCACGCCCAGAATCCGGTCGTACTGCTCCTCGGTAATATCCAGATAATGGGTTTTATCAGGATCATTGATCCCGGCGTTGGCCACGAAAATGTCCAGCTGTCCGAACCGCTTCACCGTCTCGTCCACCAGTCTCTGGTTATCCTCGATGGAGGAAACGTCCGCCTGTACGTAAATGACCTCGCCCAGTCTGCCGAGCTCTTCCAGGGCTTTCGCGCCCTCCTTCTCATTGCGGGAGCAGATGGTGACCTTTGCGCCCTCCTTCAGATACTCCTCCGCGATACCATACCCGATTCCCTTTGTGCCTCCGGTGACGATGGCGACCTTGTTTTCCAGCTTCATGATCTTACCTCTCCTTTTTCTGTCAAAAATAATGATCTTATTTTATAATCGTTAAAGGTGCTTTGATATCGTATTCCTTTGCCAGCTGCGCCAGCTCCTCATAGGTCGTCACAGGAATCGGAAGTCCGTCCCTGCGGCGCTCCACCTCTTTGCGGTACTCCAGCTCGCCCGGAAGCAGCATCTCCGCTCCCTCCTGCCACATGGGAGTCGCTTTCAGGCGGTCCTTAAACTGCGCCATGCGCTCCTTCATCTGCTCTTTGGAAATGATCTTGGAAATGTCCATGGCGATGAAGAAATGTCCGGTCAGGCTGGGGTCCTTGGGGTTGGCGTACATGCTCTTCATCTCCTGGGAGAACACGCCTCCGGTGATCAGGCCGGACAGAATGTCAACCACGTAGGACAGGCCCAGTCCCTTGTGCCCGCCCATGGGAAGCAGATACCCGTCGAAGGCTGCCTGGGGATCGTCCGTGGGACGTCCGTCCTTGTCTGTGGCCCAGTCCATTGGGATCTTCTCTTTCTTTTTGATGGCCAGGGTCAGCTTGCCGCCCGCCACCACTGAGAGGGAGATATCCAATACAAAGGGGAAGTCTCCATATGTAGGAATGCCGAAGGCGATGGGGTTGTTCCCGGTCACCGGCTTGGTGGCCCCCGGCGCCACGATTAGCGGCTTCACGTTGGTCATGGCGATTCCGATCATCCCGCGCTCAGCCGCCATCCGCGCGTAGAGCGCGCCTGCGCCGAAGTGGTTGCTGTTGATCATACCCACAGCGGCGATTCCGTTCTTTGCCGCGTTCTCCATGGCCCGCTCCATACCGGCCCGCCCGCCGATGAATCCGGCCGCCGCGTCCGCGTCCATCACTTCCAGGCAGCCCTCTCCGCGGATCACCCGGATATCGGGATTCACGTTGATCGCTCCGTTTAACATCCGTTTGAAATAGGCGGGAATTCGGATCACGCCGTGGGAATCGATCCCCCAATAATTCGTCTTGACCAGACAGTCCGCATGGTATCCGGCATCCGCCTCACTCATTCCGGCCTTCTGAAATAGCTCCTGCGTAAACGCAGCCACGGTATCACCGCGCATCAATACTGTATTGCCCACTTTTCCTTCCTCCTGGTTCTGTTTTTCGAGCTTATGAATACCTATACATTTTTCGAAATCATACTTGTTTAAAATCCGCATAAATCCCGATTTTTCGACATTTGTCCTCGATTTCTCCGGATTCATTCTCATATGTATTCCCACTAATGAATACGTATTCATTTCTTTGTAAGCTCATTATATTCCCTTACTGGTCCATTCGTCAATGGCATTTTTTCGTTTTTTCATATTTTGGTTATTATGTTTAATTTCAGCCCATGCTTATTATGCATTTCACACAACGGAACGGCAGTTTTTCAGAATTCGCCCGAATTGTTTTCGTATTCACGGTCCGGCCCGGACAAGATTCTTGCAAATACGCACATTTTATGTTATTGTTAATTATATTTGATGTGTTTGCACACCATTTTAAAACAGCAAGGGGGACTTACCAATGAACAATACCGAATCCAGCCCCAAGGGCCAAAGTCCCGGCAAGCGAGGAGCCGGGAGCGGCCACAACACCTCCATCGACGTGGCCAAACTGGCAGGCGTATCCCAGGCCACTGTGTCGAGAGCGTTTAACCCTTCCTCGAAGATGAACCCTGCTACGCGCCAGCGGGTCCTGGAAGCCGCCCGCTCCTTAAAATACGCGCCCGACGCCATCGCCAGGAGTCTGATCTCCAGCAGCACCAACATCGTGGCGGTCATCATGCAGAACACCACCAATCCCTTCTACGCCACGGTGCTCAGCAAGCTCTCCATCCGCTTGCGCGCCATGGGCAAGCAGATTCTGTTTTTTTATCTGGACGACGCCCACCACATGCAGGATCTGATCCATCAAATCCTGCAATACCGCGTGGACGGCATCCTGATCACCTCCGTGACCCTGACCTCCGATCTGGCGGACATCTGCGTGGACTTCGGGGTCCCGGTGGTCCTGTTTAACCGATATATGAGCACCCCGGGAATCCGGGCCGTGTGCAGCGACAACGTCCAGGCCGGGCGGGACTGCGCGGACTACTTTTTCATGAAGGGCTACCGCAGCTTCGCCTTCATCGGCGGCACCGACGAGGCCTCCACCAGTCTGGACCGGCGAAAGGGCTTTGTCTCCCGGCTGGAGGAGCGGGGAATCCACCACTGCCCCGTCATCAATACCGCCTTCACCTACGAGGCGGGCAAGGAGGGGCTGCGCGCCCTGATCGGACAGGAAGGCTCCTGCCCCCAGGCCCTGTTCTGTGTCAGCGACCTGGTCAGCGCCGGGGTTCTGGACTGCGCGCGCTACGAATACGGTTTAAAGGTGCCCGAGGACGTGGCCATCGTCGGCTTCGACGACATCGAGCTGGCCAGCTACAGCGCCTACAACATTACCTCCTTCGTGCAGCCCATGGACAGCATGATCGAAAAAGTCCTGGAACAGCTTTTATCACCACAGGACTCCGACATCCACACCAACCTGACGCTGTTCCCCTGTACCTTAAAGACCCGCGGCACAGCTTAGTGTGTGGCAGAAAGAGAATAATCAGGACAAAAAATACGTCCCCGGCAATGGCTCCGCTCTTTTAAGATCAGCGGAACATTGACCGGGGACGAATCGTCTGTCTGCCGGAAAAACCGGATGAAACAGCGCTCCTATATCACACCCATGGCCTTAGGAAGCGCCAGGGAAATCTGCGGGATGTAGGTCACCAGCATCAGCAGAATGATCATCACCACAATCCATGGCCAGATTTTTCTGGTCAGCTTGTCAAAGGATATCTCCCCCACCTGGCAGGCCATGAACAAATTCGCGCCCAGAGGCGGCGTGATAAATCCGATGGACAGGTTCATCACCACAATGATACCGAAATGGACGGCGTCCACTCCCAGCCGCGTCACGATGGGCAGCAGGATGGGCGTGAGAATGATAATGGCCGCGTTTGTCTCCATAAAGGTTCCCACAATCAGCAGCAGCACGTTGATCAGCAGAAGCACCAGCACCTTGCTGCTGGTCAGTCCCAGAATCGCATCCGCGATGGCCACCGGCACCTGGGCGATGGTCAGAATCCTTCCGAAGCCGGTTGAGATTCCAATGATGATCAGCACCGGAGCGCACATCAGCACGGAGCGGTAGACGATGTAGACCAGATCGCCGGGCTTGATCTCCTTGTAAACAAACAGTCCGATGAGCACGCCGTAAACCCCGGCAACGGCCGCGGCCTCGGTGGGCGTAAAGATTCCGCCGTAGATGCCGCCCAGAATGATCACGGGAATCAGCAGGCCGGGAATGGCCTTCACAACGATGGCGCCCGCCTCTGCAAGCGTATAACGTTTGTCGTCCCCTTTATATCCATGCTTTTTGGAGTAGAACACGGAATAGATGATCAGCCCAACGCCGATCAGCAGACCCGGCATGATGCCGGCCATAAACAGGCCGCTGATGGAAGCGCCCGCCGCCACCGCGTACACCACCATACAGACGCTGGGTGGAATGATGACGCCCACCGTGCCGGCCGTGGCTACCAGCGCGCTGGAGTAGCCTTTATCATATCCATTTTTTACCATAGCCGGAATCATGATCAGTCCGATGGCCGCCACGGCCGCGGAGCCAGTCCCGGCGATGGCCGCGAAGAACAGGGAGGTGACGATGGTCACAATCCCCAGGCCGCCGGTAAAACGGCCCGTAAACACCCTGGCCAGGTCGATCAGACGCCTGGAAATGCCTCCCTTTCCCATCACCTCGCCCGCAAATGTGAACAGCGGCACCGCCATCAGAGGGAAGGAGTTCAGCCCCTGGATCATGGACTGGACAAAGGTCGTCATGCTGATACAGTCAGAGCCCTGGATCGCGGTCAGGGAAGCCAATCCCAGACTGATGCCGATGGGCACGGAAAGAAGCAGAAACAGAATCAGAGTTACAAACAATAATATCGCCGCCATAAGCCGTTACTCCCCCTTCTCCAGCAGTTCCCCGGCTTCCTCCTGCGCCAGGTCCAGGGCGTCCTTCACCCTGGGCTCAAAGCAGATCCGGTTGTGCTCATAAAAGTTGCCATCGTAGTTCACAAACCGCTCCATATCCGCAGCGCGGTTACAGTATTTCCATACCAGAATCTGGATATTGCGCACCGTCATCATAAAGAAACCCAGGAGTCCGGCCAGATACAGTACGTTGTAGTTCCAGGGCACCGCGGTCAGCTTATCCTGAAAACGCCACGCGTCCGAACACAGCTGCACCATGGCGCAAAGTCCCCCTACGGAAAAGACCAGAAACAGCAAGTCGCAGATGAACAGAATAATCTTCTGCACCGTCTCCGGGAACAGCTCCCTGAAAAAACCCACCCGCACATGGCGGCTGCCGCGGGTCAGATACCCGAAGCTGGAGAAGGACATCCACACGAACAGAATCCGCGCCACCTCTTCGCCCCATGAAAAGCCGGTTTTAAAGATAAAACGCAGTATCACCTGCACCGTCACCAGCGCAATCATCATCGTGAAAAACACAACCATCAGGATTGCCTCAAAATTCACGTCAAACCACCTCAATGTCCGCTTCATCTCAATCCCTCCTAATCCCGGCGCTGGGCGGCCACCGCGTCCATCAGCATGTTGTAGGTGTCCTCGCCGCAGCTGGCCACAATGTCGTCCTTGATCGCCGCATTGATGGTGTCTCCCAGCCTGCGCCGCACCGCGATATCCACGTCGTTTACCTGAAAACCGCTGTCCTTAAGTTTCTGCAGAATCTCCGTCTCGGACTGGTCCGACAGCTCCCAGTTGTAGTCGATGGCTTCCTGGGCGCACTCCATGAGGAAGGCCCGGTCGGACTCGGAAAGCGAATTCATGAAATCCGTGTTAGCATACCAGAGGAAATTGGTGAACACATGGCGGGTCAGGGACCAGTATTTCTGGGCCTCGTAAAATTTCTCCGTGTAAAAGCTGGTGGTGGCGCACTCCTGGCCGTCGATCAGCTTCTGCTGCAGGGAGGTGAACAGTTCGTTCCAGCTCACGCTGGTGGTGTTGACTCCCACCGACTCCCAGGCTTTGATCTGAAGCGGATTGTATCCGCGTATCTTCAGTCCCTTTAAATCAGCCTCGCTCTGGATGGGGCGTTTGCTGTTGGAGAAATTGCGGAATCCCAGTTCCATGTAGCCGATGCCGGTCAGATTCTCCCGCTTTAACGGCTCCATCATCTTCTTGCCCGCCTCGCTCTCAAAGACCCGCTTGGCGTGGGCCGTATCGTCAAACATGTAAAAGCTCTCCCAGGCCGCAAGCTCAGGCATGGCCTGTGTAAAGTTGCTGGTGGTGGAACCGCTCATCTCGATGTCCCCGCGCCGGCACTGTTCAAACGTGTCCTGCACGCTTCCCATCTGCCCGCCGGGAAAGATCACGACCTCCATCCTGCCGTTGGAACCGGATTCCACCAGCTCCTTAAACTTTAAAAACGCCTTGTGCAGCGGAGTGTTTACATTGTTGTCATGTGCGATTCGGATGGTAATCACATCTTTCTTTTCAGCTTTCCCGCATCCCGTCAGCCCCAAAGAGCCGAGGACCAGGGTGCAGGCCAGGCCGATCGCCGTAACTGTACGCCATTTTTTCATAAGGACAGCCTCCTCCCAATCTGTTGTGTCCGTCTATGTTTTCCAAATATGCCGCCTGTAAAACCGGGCCATATAAGTTGATACGGCCCGGTTTCTCAGGTCAGAGCGCACCTTAAGCTTCAAGTACCTCCAAATCGCATTCTTTGGCAAATGCCTTCACTTCGTCCACGTAATCCCCGTAGACCAGGGCAAAATGGTGTCCCACGAACTTCTGGCACTCGTGGAACCGCACCGCGTCCTTCACCGTGTAGCGCACCGCGTGCTTGCACTCGGGCGTCAGGTAATCGTCGCAGCCGTTGATGGTGCCTTTGGCAACCATGATCTTCTTCATATCCGGGCTCAGATTGATCATGGTCAGAGTCTGGCCGTTATCCTTGGAAAAGTCGTAGCGCATGGTGGTTCCCCAGGAGTCCAGAGTGAAGGAGACGAACTCTGTGGGAAGGGCCGGCTGGTCGTAGCCCTTCATCTGGGCGCTGGCCACGTCGTGAAGCGTCCTGCACTGGTTGGTCGCTTTGTCCAGAACCATGGTATTGCCCATGTACGGGGCCTTGCGCGCAATGTTCATCAGGATGGTGATGGAGAGCACGGAGCCCACGTCTCCGGCGCAGGCGGAGGCGATTCCCTCATCCTTTAACAGGGTGTGGGTCAGGCAGAAGGTAAGCCTTCTCCGGTTTAATTCCCGGGTGGCGCAGACCTCGAAGCAGGGGATGGTGAAGGCGTTGCAGTCGTAGTGCTTCATCATCTTCTTGATGGTCTCATAGAACTCCGTGTCGTTGCGGATGTATTCCGCCGGCATATGTACGCCCTGGGACTCCTGGGTCAGCTGGTCGGCCAGCTTCGCCGCCTCCGCCTTCTCCTCGTCGGTCAGGGCGTCCAGCCACTGGAACACCTCGTCGGAATTGACGTGGGCGAAGCGCACGTTGAACTTTTCGGTGATGTCCTCCAGGTTCAGATAGGAGCTCTGGCAGCCGAAGGTCAGCATGGCGCTCTTTAACGGGAAGAATACCTTGGTGTTCGCCAGGGCCTTCTTGACTCTCAGAGCCGCAAAGGTGCGGTTCATCTCCTCGAAGTCCAGGAAGGCATAGCCAGGTTTCCCCTCCGCGTACAGATGGGCCGTCATATCCACGTGGTCGCACTTGGAGATAGCCGACTTGTTGGGCGTGTGACCAATGGGCTTGTTGGTGCGTTTGGACAGCTCCACCGCAAAATAGGAAGAGATGCGCAGTCCGCGGATCAGGTAGAAATCGGTCTTGGCGTCGTCCGCCAGAGCCTTGGCGATCTCCTCCTCCTTCAGGGCGAAATCCTCATGCCAGTGAACCACCACCGGCTCCAAAAGCTCCACGTTGCTGTGATCCACATCGTCGGCCAGCTCTTTCTTGAAAATCTCAAATTCCTTCTGCGTGGTCTCCATATCCGCCTCTGTGGTCAGAGCGTAGCCCTCGCCGTAACGGCACGGCCCCATGTAAGCGTGTATATGATACATAGTAAACAAAATTGGTTTCACTGTCAATTTCACATTTAACGTACTGCTCTCACTGATTTTACTCATAACTCTTTTCTCTCCTTATCATTTCTTTTAAAGTTTCTATTAATACCTTCATTTCCTGAAGGGTATTTTTCTTTCCAAGCCCTATGCGGATCGCGCTGTCAGCCCTTGACGCTTCGATTCCCATGGCCCGGATCACGTGGCTCTTGGCCCCTTTTTCGCAGGCAGAGCTTCCAGACAGGTAAATTCCCCGCATCCGCATCTCGTGCACCATCTGTTCCGTGGTAAAGGGCAGCACGGACAGGTTGAGCACGTAAGGCACCGCGCCCTCCGGCGAATTGATCACCACCTCGGGCTGCTGCTCCAGCTCCTCTCTCAGATACCGGTTCAGCATCTCCACGTGGAGCCAGTTTTTGCGGATATCCTTTAAGGCGTTGCCCGCCGCCAGGCCAAAGGCCGCGATCCCTGGCACGTTCTCGGTGCCCGGCCGTAGGGCGCTCTCCTGGGAGCCACCGAAGCAGATGGGGCCAGGCTTCACGCCCTCCCTCACATAGATGGCTCCGCAGCCCTTGGGCCCGTGAATCTTGTGGGCAGTCATGGTAACCAGGTCGGCCGGGATGCAGTTCAGCGTAAACGGAATCTTGCCGTAGCCCTGCACGCAGTCGCAGTGCACCAGAACCGACGGGTTCTTCTCCTTCACGCCCCGGGCGATCTCCTCCACCGGAAGGCGCTCCCCCGTCTCGTTGTTCACCGCCATGACGGACACCAGCCGCGTGCGCTCATCCACCGCCGCGATCACGTCCTCCGCCCGGATTCGCCCGCCCCTTGGGCTGACGAACACGGCCTCAAAGCCTTCCTCCTCCAGAGATCGGCAGGAGGCCAGCACCGAGGAGTGCTCAATGGCGGTGGTCACCACCCTGCCGCCCTTCCGGGCCTGATCCCGGTCTGCGAGGAGACTTCCCCGCACCGCCAGATTGTTGGCCTCCGTGCCGCCGGAGGTAAAGAACAGCCTCCTGGTGGGCGCTCCAATCACCTGGGCCACCTGGTGCCTGGCCTGCGTCAGCAGCGTCAGGGCGTCTCTGCCCAACATGTAGGGGGACGAGGGGTTGCCGTAATTCACGGTCATGGCTTCAAAGGCCGCCCGGGCCACATCCTCATCCACCTGGGTGGTGGCGCTGTTATCCAGATAGATCATTTGATTCTCACCTCTTTTTCAGCGCGTATTGAGCGCTTATTCTCCCTCCGGCGGCCGGATGAATCAGCTTCTTCCTGTCTGCCTGGTTTATGTGGTATGATATTGAATACGTATACATTTTATAGGTTAGTAAAAGGCGTTTTGAATAAGTTTTAACAATTCATTTACACTATAATTGTCTATTATACCTTATAATTACGCCCTGTTCGTTTAATACGTATTCATTATCGATGAACTCATTATAGGATTTCTCAACAGGTTTGTCAATTTTATTTTTCATGTGTTTTAGCTTTTTGTATAAAATTTATAAATTGCGTTTTCCAAATTGTTCAAAAAAGAGAGGAGAACTTCCGTTATCTGGAAATTCTCCCCTGTTCGTTTTACCGCAAATGCCGTCCGTCCATCCTCAACCGCGCCGCGATCTCCCTTAGCCTTGGCAGCGCGGCGTCAAAAAACCGCTTGTAGGCCGGACAGAAATAGTTCTTCCCCAGCGCCCCGTCCGGCCCGATTTCCCGGTTCCTGCGGCAGCCGCCCCGGCAGAGACGAAAGTAAGGGCAGGCCCGGCACGCCTCGTCCGGCTCCAGGGAAGCCTGCACAAAGCCCGACTCCCTGCCTCTTTGCTCCAGCTCCTCCACCGTGTTCTCCAGGAAATTCCCCATCCGGTAGCGGTCCAGCACATAGAAGTCGCAGGGATAGACCGAACCGTCGGCCTCCACCACGTACTGGAGGCTGCAGCGCCCTCTCTGCTCGCAGGACTCCGGCTCATAACCCAAAAGCAGGGCCACGTAGTTCTCGAACTGCCGGATGTAGGGCTGCCTGCCCTTCTGCAAATCCAGATACCACAGATCAAAGAGCCGGATCAGAAAGTCCCCGTAGCGCTCCGGCGTCAGGGAATAATCCCGCCCCCCGGCCGGCTCCCCCATGGGGTCTAAGCAGGCGATGTACTGCTGGTAGCGGAAATGATTCTTCGCGTAAAAGGCGTATATCTTGTCCGCCCGCTCTGCGGTGGCCCGGTTCACCACGGTGAGAATATTATACTCCACGGAAAAGCGCTCAAACAAGGCGATGGTCTTCATCACCGCCTCGAAGGTGCCCCCTCCGTCCGGCCCCACCCGGCAGGCGTCGTGGGTGTATTTGTTCCCGTCCAGGGAAACGCCCACGAGAAAATGGTTTTCCGCAAAAAAAGCGGCCCAGGCTTCGTCCAGGTTGAAGCCGTTGGTCTGGATGGCGTTGGATATCTGCACCCCCTTGCGGTTGTGCTTCTCCTCCAGACGCATCAGCTCCCGGAAGAAATCCAGGCCCGCCAAAGTGGGCTCCCCGCCCTGGAAGGTGAACCCGCAGGACCGGTCCGCGTAGGCCAGGCTTTTCTCCACCACCGCCTCCAGGTTCTCCAGGGACATGATCCCATAGTTGGCCGTGCTGCGGAGGCTCATCTCATCCTCGTAAAAACAATATCTGCACCGCAGGTTGCAGGAACCTGAGGCGGGTTTGATCAAAAGCTGTATGGGCGGCATGGCCGTGTCCTCCTTTGTCTGTCCTTAAAACTCGTTTATACCGACAACCCGATTATCCTGAACGCCCGTTTATACCGACGACCCAGTTATCCTGAATGCCCGTTTATACCGACACCCCAGTTATCCCGAACGCCCGTTTATACCGACAATCCAGTTATCCTGAACGCCCGTTTATACCGACACCCCAGTTATCCTGAACGCCCGCTCATCCCGTCCCTCCGGTCCGTCCTCCCCGCTCCGTCCCTCCGATCCGCCGGATTGACCGCCCCTCATAGATGCGCGGTTCGAACACATAGCTGTAGCCATTGTCCGCGTACTCATGGTTCTCGATCATCCGCAGCAGGCGGCTCCCCACCTGCTGGCCCATCTGGTAGCCCGGGTGCACGGAGCAGGTGATCCCCGCCTCCTCCCAGTCGCTGCCGGAGTAGTCGAAGCAGACCAGAGAGTAGTCCTCCGGCACCCGCTTGCCCGACTCCTCCATGGACCGCCGCACCGCCTGGAGAATCATGAAATTGCAGCAGACGATGGCCGTGCATTTGGGCAGCCCCTTCAGGAACTTCCCCACTTCCTTGTAAAAGCCCGGGCTGTGGGCCTCGTTGGACACGCACCACTTCACATAGTCGTCGTCGAATTCTACCCCGTACTTGCGCAGGGCTGTCACGTAGCCCCGGAATTTCTCAATACTCTGGTAATTGTCGTACACGAAAATCCCCGCGATGTGCTTGTGCCCCGCCCGGGCCAGAAGGCCCAGAAGCTCCAGGGCGCATTTCCAGTCGTTGTTGATCACCCGGGGATATTTCAGTTCCTTGTAATAGTTGTTGTAAAAGATCACCGGTATCTTCTTCTGGAAAATATACCGGTAGCAGTCCAGATTCGGGTTCAGCAGGCTGGCCTTCACGCCGTCCACGATGAACCCGTCGTAATCCTGGTAGGCCACCACGTTCAAGCAGTTGCGCTCGCTGGAAAACTTGTTGTCCGTGAAAAACAAATGGAGGTCCGCCTGCTTCTCCCGCATGACGTTGCGGATGCCGCTTATGAGCCCGGAGTTGGCGTTGGCGTCCTGGCCCTGTAAAATAAGCCCGATTTTAACACAGGCGGAAGCGTTGCCCATTTCCCTGGACAACGCCACCGCCTTATTGATATAGGTTCCGCTTCCCCTGACCTTGTAGACAAGTTCCTCCCTCGCCAGCCGGTCCAAGGCCTGGCGCACCGTCTCCCGGCTCACGTCCAGCCGCATGCAGATCACATGCTCGGACGGCAGCTTTAAGTTGGCAGAAAACTTGTTCTCGTCGATATAGGCGCGAATCCAGTTGTATACCTGATCCGATTTTCGTCCCAGAGCGCTCATGCCCACCTCATTCCCGCAGAATCTCCCTATTCCCCGTCGATGATGCGGGGCCTGGCGCCCTCCGCCCGGTAAATCCAGTCCAGAAGCTTTCCTCTCAGCTCCTCCTTCACCGCCCCCATGGACGGGTCGGCCGCCCGGTTATTTAACTGGAAGGGGTCCGTCCTCATGTCGTAGAGGAAGTCGTCCGCGTACACCTCAGCGGCCGCGGCCTCCCCGCCGTTCACCCCCGGCGCGTACACCGCGTACAGGTAGTCGGGGGTGCGCACCGCCCGGCCCACGCGGCTCTCGGATATCTGCATATAAACCTCGTCAGGTCTATTATCAGTCTTTCCCAACGCCACGTCAAGCAGATTTTCCCCGATCATCCGGCCGCCCACATCCACCCCGGCCAGGGCCAGAATGGTCTTTGGCAGGCTCTCCGTGCTCACCAGCGCACTGACCGTCTTTCCGCCCTTAAAGGGGCCCCCCGCGATCACCAGGGGCACGTGGGCCGCCGCGTCGTGGCAGGAGCGCTTGTAGTCGTCGTAACCGTTCAGATGGCCGTCCAGGTTGCGGGTTCGGAAATGGGAACCGTGGTCCGAGGCGAAAATGATCACGGTGTCGTCGTAAATCCCCTCGTCCTTCAGCCGCTGCACCAGGCGGCCCAGATTCTCGTCCAGGCTGGCGCAGGCCCCCAGGTAGTCCGGGTATTCCTCCGCGCTGTCCCCCTTCAGAGCCTCCAAATCCCCCGGCAGCACAAAATTGCCAAACCGCTGCCTGGAGCCCTCCGGCCCCTCGTAGTGCTTCCGGTCGTTCTGATGGTGGGGTTCGATGTGAGAAATCGTCATGAAAAATGGCTTCTCCTTATCCCGCACCTTAAAGAAATCCAGGGCAAGGTCCGTGATACAGTCCACCCGGTAGCCCTTAAAATCCACCCGGTTATCATGTTCGTCGAACACGTACCCGTCGTAGCCGTGGGAGGTGAACTCCAGCACGTCCGCCGCCCGCCAGTACCCGGTGTAGCCGCCCCGCAGCTCCCGCGGAACAGCGGTCACGGTGTGGTCGATACGCGGCGGCTTCTCTAACTCCCCGTCGCTGGCCAGATGCCATTTCCCGATGTAGGCGGTCTCATACCCCGCCTCCTCGATGTAATCGGCCAGGGTCTTCACATTTCCCGGCAGCATGATATTGTTGCGGAAACACCCCGTCTCCGTGGCGTAGCGCCCGGTCTGGAACAGCGCCCGGCAGGGGCCGCAGACCGGTTGTGGCGAGAAGGCCATGTCGAACTTGACTCCCTCCCCGGCCAGGCGGTCCAGGTTGGGCGTGATGTCAAGGGGCTGCCCGAAGCAGCCGCAGGTGTCCGCCCTCTGCTGGTCCGTGAAATAAAAGATAATATTGTATGCCATGTCCTACTCCCCCTTCCCCGCGCTGCGTTCCCGTATCTTGCTCTTGATGATCATCGCCACCGCCGCCGTGATCAGCACCAGGAAGGCGATGCAGTAACCGCTGCTCACAAAGATCGACAATCTGCCCTCGGACAGCAGCAGGGCCCGCCGGAAATTGGTCTCCGTCATATTTCCCAGCACCAGCCCTAAAAGAATAGGCACCGTGGGGAAATCCAGCTTGTAGAGCGTCCAGGCGATCACCGCGAACACCAGGATCACCGCCACGTCAAAATAGGACTTGTTGACCGAGTACGCCCCGGCGAAGCAGAAAATCACGATAATGGGCGTCAAAATCTCCTGCGGGATGGACACCACCTTGGCGAACAGCTTCGTCAGATACTTTCCCTGGATCAGCATGAACAGGTTCACAAACAGCAGACCGATCATAATCGCGTACATGATATCGCCCTGGGTGGTGAACAGGCTCAGCCCCGGGTTGAGTCCGTTGATCATCAGCGCCGACAGCATGATGGCCACGCAGCCGTCCCCCGGGATACCCAGCGTCAGGAGGGGAATCAGGGTCGCGCCGGTCACCGCGTTGTTGGCGCTCTCAGCGGCGGCGATGCCCTCCACCGAGCCGTGGCCGAACTCCTCCTTGTGCCGGGAAATGGCCTTGGCCCGGTCATAGCTGAACCAGGACGCCATGGAAGCGCCGGTGCCCGGGATGATTCCGATGATGGTTCCGATGACGGAGGACAACAGCACGGGCGGCAGCATCCGCTTGTACTCGCTCTTTGTGATGGTCCCGTCGTCCTTGATCCGCTCCGTGTCCAGCACAAGCCGCCCCGGCTTCTTCTCCGCCTTCTTTAATATCTCGATCAGCGCGAACAGGCCGATCAGGCAGATGGCCAGGTCCAGCCCCATATAGAGTCTGGGGATTCCAAAGGTAAAGCGGTCGTAGCTGGTCAGCGGGTCAGAGCCGATACAGGAGATGAACAGGCCGATGCAGGCGGAAATGATCCCCTTGATCATGCTCTTTCCTGAGATGCCCGCGATGATGGTCAGCCCGAACAGGCAGACCAGGAAATATTCCGCGGTTCCCAGCTGGGCCGATACCCGGGCCACCTGGGGCGCCAGAAACAGCAGCATCAGGGCAGAGAAAATGCCGCCGAAGGTGGATGCGTACAGGGCGATTTTTAACGCCGCCTTGGTTCTGCCCTTCTGGGACAAGGGATGGCCGTCCAGCATGGTGGTAGCCGCGTGGGGCGTCCCCGGAGTGTTGATCAGGATGGCGGAAACGCTGCCGCCGTAGCCGCCCGCGCAGTAGATTCCCAGCAGAAACATCATGCCGGGGATGGCCGTCATCTTGTAGGTAAACGGCAGAAACAGGATGATACACAGGATCACCGTCAGGCCCGGAATGGCCGCGAACACGGAGCCGATAAACACGCCCAGGTTGATCCAGAGGAAATTTTCCAGCGTAAACAGCATTTTAAGCGCCGGAAGAATAAACTGCGACATAAAAATCCCCCTCTCTAAAACCGGACGCCAAGGCCGAAGCGGAACGCCGCCCAGATGAGCACCGCCATGCCGATGGTAATCCCGTAATACAGCTTCTTTTTACAGCGGAAATAGACCAGAAACGCCACGGCGCAGAACACTGCGCCCGCCACAAACAGATCGGTCCACTTGCAGATCAGATAGGCCGCGATCAGGATGCCAAGGATGATCAGGGCCTTGACCTCGGTCAGCAGATTGATGGTGCAGGTGTGAAGCGGCTCCTTCTTCGCCAGCTTGATCAGGTTCTGGATTAACAGCAGGGCGCAGCAGACGATCATCAGCCACATGAGCATGGCGGGGAACTGCCGCCCGTTTACCACGTCCGCCTCCGACACCGGCACCTGCCCCGGCATCAGATAAAGGATCAGAGCCGCCAGGATCAAAAACAGCGCCGCCCCCAGCAGGTCCGTGGGCACCGTGATCTCCTTCTTACGCAGCCGCCCGGCGATCTCATCCAGCCTGGCCTCCAGGCTATTTCCGGTTTTCTCTTGGATTTTCATGGTCAAATCCCTCCAATCTCAAAGATGGCGCAGGCGGATATTTTCCCTGCGCCATCTCCAATTACTCACAGCCGCATATCAGCCGTTTTCCTACTGAACCACGATATCACGGTACTCGTTCACGATGTTCTGCACGTTCTCGATGTGCTCCTGCACCTGCTCGCCGGTCATGGTGTCAACCTCCAGCAGCATGGTGTCGGCCAGCCAGTCCGCCACTTCCTTGTCCGCCAGAATCTTGTCGTAAAGCTCCTTTAACTCCGCCACCTTCTTGGCGTCCGTTCCCTTGCGGGCCAGGATGAAGCAGCGGTTGCGGAAATAGGGGTAGCCGTACTTTCCAACGCCCTCCACTCCGGCGAAGGGTCCATTTGCGATGTCCTCGCCGTCAAAGGCGCAGACGATGGAAGCGCCCTTCTGCTGCCAGGTTTCCAGAATCTGGGACTGATGGGACACGGCAAAATTGGTCTCGCCCTTGGCTACGGCCTGGGCCGCCTCCGCCGCGGAGCTATAGGCCACCAGTTTCATCTGGCTTCCGTAGCCCATTGCGCCAAACAGGGAAGCCGCTAAAAACGCCTCGGAGCCGGTAGCGCCGTTAACAGCCACCGTCACCTGGTTCCCCGCCTTCATGTACTCCTCCAGGCTGCCGATGGAGTCGATCCCCAGCTTGGCGTCCGCGGACATCACGAACACGGAGGAGTAAAGGTTTTCCACAAACTCAAAGTCATCGTATGTAAACTGCATCTTCGCCGGGTCCAGAATGGAGGTGATGGAGAACAGTCCCTCCCCCGCGAACACCAGCTTGGGATCATTGGCCTTGGTCCCGGCCACCCAGGTGTTCACCGTGGCCGCATCCCCCTTCACCGCGTCTGCAACCAGGATGATCTTCTCCGAGTACGTGTTGGAGAGCGCGGCCGCCTTCTGGCTCACCATCGCCGCCACGCCGGAGGGAGCCCAGGGACATGTGACGGTCCACGTCGTCGTCTTGCTGCCGCAGCCGACCAGCGCGGCCGCCGCCATCGTCATTGCCAAACCGATTGCCAATACTCTCTTTTTCATCAATACACGCTCCTTTTTATTAAAATGCAAATACTGTGTCCAATGGTTATCTTGTAAATTAACAGTACCACAGCGTTTCACGGTTTTCAACAACTTATACGATTTTCTTTAAAAAGTTGTCTGTTTTTAGGCCGTTTAGACAAAAGTTGTATTGATATCATTCCAATTAAGGCAATATCTCCCAAATTCGTACCCGGCGGAATCCATAATTCTGCTGTTAAATCCGCTGTCATCACCCCGGCTCACCGGCAAATAGCCCAAACCCCGGTTCCTTCCCAAACGCCAGACAGGCGGTGCGCATACGCGCACCGCCTGTCTGTCTAGGGATTTATCGAATCATGGGGTTCCAAAAGAACCTTTACTTGAACTCATAGTCTTTTACTTTGCGCACAACGTCGATGACGCTGCCGTCGCGGGCCTCGATGATGCCCACCACCTGGTCGTCAAACTGTACCGGATCGGGCTCGCCCACGATGGAGTAAGCCTTGTCGCGCAGCTCCTCGATGGTGCAGAAGGGCAGCTTCACGCCCTTCATGGCCTCGATCAGGTCCTGTCTGGCCGGGTTGATGGCGATGCCGTAGTCGGTGATCACCACGTCCACGGTCTCGCCGGGGGTGGTAACCGTGGTCACCTGGCTGCAGATCGCCGGGATTCTGCCCTGTAACAGGGGCGCGATCACGATGGTACACTTGGCTCCCGCCGCCGTGTCGGGATGTCCGCCCTGAGCGCCGGTGACCACTCCGTCGGAGCCGACCACCACGTTGCAGTTGAAGTTTACGTCCACCTCAAGGGCCGCCAGGATCACGAAATCCAGCTGGTTCACATAAGCGCCCTTGTTGAAGGGGTTGGCGTACTCGGACGCGGAAATCTCAAAGTGGCGCGGATTGTTCTTGATGGACTCAATGGCGATGGTGTCGAAATCCTGGGTGTCCACCAGCGTCTCGATCAGACCTTCCTCCAAAAGCTTGCACATGGGGCCTGCGATGCCGCCCACGCCGAATTTCATCTTGATCCCGCGCTCCTTCATGATTTTGCCCAGGGAGATGGTGGAGGCGATGGACGCGCCGCCCACGCCGGTCTGGTATGTAAACCCGTCCTTAAAATACGGGGTATTGATCACGAACTCCGTGCAGTAGTCCGCCATCAGAATTTTGCGCACGTCGGTTGTTGGCTTTGCAGCGCCGGTGGCGATCTTGGCCGGGTTGCCGATCTCATCCACTACCACCACGTAGTCCACGTCCACCTGGGAGATGCTGGCGGGCAGGTTGGGGGAGGGAACCAGGCAGTCGGTGATGGCCACTACCTTATCCGCGTACTTGGCGTCCGCCATGGCGTAGGATAACACGCCGCAGTCGCTCTTGCCGCCGTTGGCCCGCATGTTGCCATACTCGTCGCAGGTGGGAGCGCCGATAAAGGCGATGTCGATGTGCACTTCACCGCTCTCGATGGCTCTCACGCGGCCGCCATGGGAGCGCATGATGGCCAGATTCTGAAGCTTGCCCGCGGAGATGGCCTCGCCGATCTTTCCGCGCACGCCGGAGGATTGGATGCCGGTGACGGTGCCGTCCTCAATCATGGGAACGATGGGATCGTGGGCCTTACCCATGGAGCTGGCGCAGATGGTGACGTCCTTGATTCCCATCTTGTGCACTTCCTCCATCACCATGTTCACCACGTAGTCTCCCTCGCGGAAGTGGTGGTGGAAGGAAAGGGTCATGCCGTCCTTGATGCCGCATTTTACCAGCACGTCGTGGATGGAATCCACCCGTTTGGACTTATTGGGGTCCATGTAGGCGCGGACCGTGGGAGCGGCCTTTTTATATTCATAACCTTCCTTTGCGAAGGTTCCTCTGAAAATATCCTTGCCTGTTGCCTTTAATACTTCTTCCGGAATATCTCTTCCTACTGCGTTTATCATAATTACAGATCCCCCTCATATACACCAGATGCTTTGGCCAGATCGATGGTTCTCCTCGCTCCGTCATAGAATGCGATATCGATCATCTTGCCGTCTACGGTAAACACGCCGATTCCCTGCGCCTTCTTCTCATCGATTTCCCGGACTACCTTCTCGGCGAAGATAATCTCCTTCTGGGTGGGAGTGAAAATCTCATGTACAATGGCGATCTGACGGGGGTTGACCAGGCTCTTTCCGTCAAAGCCCATCATCTTGATCATCCGGGTTTCCTTCTCAAAGCCTTCCATATCGTCTAAGTTGGTGAACACGGTGTCAAAGCACTGCACGCCGGCCGCTCTGGCCGCCATGATCATGTGCTGTCTGGCGCCCATGAGCTCCACGCCAGTGCCGGTGATCACGGTCTGTAAATCCTTGGTGTAGTCGCCGCCGGACAGGGCGATGCCGATCAGGCGCTCGGAGGACTGGCACACCTCCAGGGCGTTGAGCACGCCTTTGCAGGACTCCAGCGCTGCCATCAGAAGGGTGCTTCCCTCGGGACGGCCGAACTCGCGCTCAGCGGCCAGCACGTGCTCCTCCACAGTCTTTACGTCCTGTGCGCACTCGGTCTTGGCGATGCGGATGGTGTCGGCTCCACCGGCCACGCAGACGCGGATATCTTCCTGCCAGTGGGGGGTGTCCAGACCGTTGATGCGGACCACGCGCTCGGTTCCGCGGTAATCGATCTCCTGTAAGGCATGGTACAGGGAGTAGCGGGCCGCGTCCTTCTGGTTCTCAGCCACGGCGTCCTCTAAGTCCAGCATGATGGAGTCGGCTCCGTAAATATAGGGATCCTTGATCAGGCCCGGCTTCTGGGCGTTTAAGAACATCATGGATCTTCTCAGTCTCTTTTTATTCGGATGAATCATTTGATCGCACCTCCCCAGGGCAGATTTTCTGTCACATCATTGGAACGGTAAACCGCGCACTCCACGCGTGCCTTCAGCGTGCAGTCCAAGGCGCCCTTGTCCACCACGGTCACTTTGGCGTCCTTCACGTCCAGACGGTCCAGAGTCTCCATCACCGCCGCCTTAATCTGTCTTCCAAACTGATGAATCACACTGCTCTCGATCGAAAGCTCAATCCCCTGTGCGCCAGGCTCCACTGTAACCTGTGCATCGCTGGATTCCAAGGTTCCGGCCATCGCCGCTTTCTTGATTTCCATTTCCATTCTCCTCCTTGTGGTTTTGCTCGGGGGTACCCTCCAAATTGGTATCGGCCTCACATTTGCTATATTCATTTTATTCCTTTTTCCGGTATTCGGCAAATACTATATTCCTTATGTGTGGTATAGGTTTGACCTATATTTTGGGCCTCATTTTCCCTTATGAAAAACGGGGGACGTTTGTGAGCACGTTCCCCCGGGGTTGGTACGATTACAGGATCGGCAGATAGCCCAATGCAAGGCCCATGCCCATAAAGATGACGAAGATTCCGATACACCATTTGAAGATGTATCCCTGATATTCCGCCAGAGTGATTTCCGTCTTATCCATCAGCAGATAGATGAAGGGAACCAGCGGGCTCAAGAAGTGGAACGCCTGGCCCATCAGGGCTGCAAAGCCCACCTGCAGGTCGGTAAAGCCGTATGCCTGGGCCGTTGCGGCCAGAGGCGGCAGCACGCCGTAGTAGAAGGCGTCGTTGTTGAGCAGATAGGTGCCGGGGGCGCTGACAACGGCGATGACCACTGCGAAGAAACGGCCCATGGACTCCGGAATCACGGATACTAAAAACTGCGCGATGGCGTTTGACATGCCCGCATCCTCCGGTCCGTTTAACACGCCCATCAGCACGCCCGCTCCCAGTACCATCATAATCACGTTGATCATGTCAGGCGCAATGGAGCTGATCACATTTCTCTGCACCTTGTTCTTGGGATAGTTCACCAGCAGGGCGATGGCGGTACCTACGCCGAAGAGGATGGCGGAGCTTGCCAGTCCCATGATCAGGGCAGCGATGATGGCGGCGGTCAGAATCAGGTTGAAAATAATGAGTTTCGGACGCTTCCACGCCTTCTCCTCATCGGAGACTTCCACCTTGTTCACCGTGTAGGACACGTCCTTGGTAACGCCCAGGCGCTTGCGCTCCTTGAGGCCCAGATAGTAGGACACGCCGATGACATACAGAGCGGAAAGAGCCATTCCGGGCACCAGGGGAGCCAGAATCTCGCCCGCATCCAGGTTCATCACGGACATCACGCGGGCAGTGGGACCGCCCCAGGGGATCAGGTTCATGATACAGTTCTGTAAAATGATCAGGTTTGCCAGATAAATCTTCTTGATTTTCAGGCGGTTGTAAATCGGGATCATGGCGGTGCAGCAGATCATAACCGTGGTGGTTCCGTCGCCGTCCAGAGAGACGAAGGCGGCCAGCACGGCGGTGCCTACCAGAACCTTGAGCGGGTCGCCCTTACACCAGGAAACCACCTTGTCGACCATGGGGTCGAACATGCCCGCGGTGAGCATCACGCCGAAGTAGAGAATGGCGAAGGTCATCATGGCGAAGGTAGAGGCCACGTCTTTGATACCGTCCATGGCGTATTTCAGCGTATCCCAGCCGTAACCGGCCAGCAGGCCGAACACGATGGGTACCAGAATCAGGGATGTAAAGGGACTCAGTTTCTTTGCCATAATCAGCCCCATAAATACTACGATCATAGCAAATCCAAGCAATGCTAAAGGCATAGTCGTTTCTCCTCCTTGTGGAAAATAGTCATTTATTTTTAACTCAGATGGAGCGGGGCCGGCTTCCCTCTTCCAATGAGCTAAATTCCATCAGGTGTTTCTCTTATCTTCCGGCTTCCCGGTTGACCGCGTCGATCAGGGTCTGGCACTCCAGCGGCTTTAACAGCAGCTCGTGGATCAGGTTCTTTCGGTAATACTCCAACACCTGGTCCTCCACCAATCCCGTGATCAGGATCACTTTGCAGTGCAGGCCCAGGGTTCTGGCCAGGGCTGCGATCTGCGCGCCGTTCATTTTCGGCATGGCGTAGTCCGTGACGATCACGTCGATGCCCCCCTGCCGCAGAACGGCCTCCGCGTCCAGGGGATTGCCGATGGCCGTCACCTCAAATCCGGCGGCCGTCAGGGCTTTATCAAACAGTTTCAGGATTTTCTTGTCGTCTTCCACTAAAAGGATGCGCCTGGCGCTCCCACGGTTTCCCCCGGCGGGGCGGTTCAGACCTGCGCCCTCTTCTCTCCCGCCCTTACACAGGGGCAGGTAAAAGGTAAAGCGGCTGCCCTGCCCGGGTTTACTCTCCACGCGGATTCCTCCGCCCAGGGATTCCAGGATGCTGGTGACCGTGGAAAGTCCCAGCCCGGTTCCCTCCCCCGCCTGTTTGGTGGTAAAGAAGGGATCGAAAATGTGGCTCTGCTGCTGCTCGGGGATTCCCTCCCCGTCGTCCGCCACCCAGAAGCTGGCGTAGTCCTTCTCATACTGCGGGGCGTGGAACAGAAGCTTCGCCTCCTCCCCGCTCACCATGCCGCCGCCCAGGCCCAGATGGCCATCCCGGCTGCGCATGGCGTAAAACGCATTGGTACAGAGATTTAAAATGATCTGGTTGAACTCCGTCTCGCTGCACCGGATATGGCAGCCGTCCGTCCAGGAAAAACAGGTGGTCAGGTGTACATTGGGCGGGATCACGGTGTCGATGATCCGCAGCACCCGCTCCGCCGCCTGGCGGATCTCCAGGGGCTTTACCGCCGTCCCCGGCTGTTTGCGGGACAGGGAGGCGATTTGCCGGATGATCTCTTTGGCCTTTTCCGCCGCGCTGTAAATCTCCTGGGCGCTGTCGTAGATGTCGTCCGCGGGATCGGCCTCGGCCAGAATCATGCCGGAATACCCCATAATGGGGGTCAGCAGGTTGTTGAACTCGTGGGCGATGCCCCCGGTGAGCGTGCCCATCAGCTGAAGGCGCTGGTTGTGGGCCATCTGTTCCTGCCTGCGGCGAAGCTCCTCCAGCTTGCTGTTGAGTTCCCGCAGATATTCATTCTCCTCCTCCGCCCTGGTCCGGGCAATGGAGGAGATTCGCAATTTATAGAGAACCACCACAAAGGTGGTCATGAGTGCAATGGTGAGCAGCGAGATGCTGATCATAGCCTGGCTGATGGGCGCCGCGATCTCGTCGTAGTCGATGACCGCGCTGACGATGATGAAATCGTCCTGGAACCAGACCGGCGTGTAAGCCGCGATCTTTTTCACCCGCTGGGGAACCTCGTCGGTCCACCAGTAGGAATGGTAGATTTCCGCCGCCTCCCGGCCCTGCTTCTGGTGCTCGATCAGGGTTTCCAGCTCGCTTAAATCAAAATCCGGGTACATGGCTTCCCGGCCTGAGATCACATCCTTGCCGATCTGCTTTTTCACCGGATGCATGAGGATGCGGCCGGTAGAGTCCTTGATCATCACGTAACCGTTCTGGCCCACCTTGATGTAGGAGGCCACCTTCTGGTACATGCGCTCGATGTTGATCACAAAGTACAGCCGCAGGCTCCCGTCCAGCGTAGGCATGGACAGTCCCAGGTAAAACTGGTTCTCCTCGTCCTGCAGAATGTCGATGCGCGAGTCCTTCTCCTTGCCGTCAAAATAGTTGACGCTGGTGTAGGTCCGATCCTCTCCGCCCTGAATCAGCACCTCGTGCTCCCCATCGTTCTCCGGGTCGCTGCTGACCAGGAAGTTGGACACGTCCTCGTTCTGGATCCGCATGTGCTCGGTGAGGAATTTCCGGATCGGCCCTTCCTCCCCTGTCTCCAGGTACAGCTTTCCGGCCTCCTGGTACTCGTCGTATGTATTCACATCCAGCAGATCCGCAAAGTAGAAATCCGTGTACACGGAGATGCTGTTGGAGACCGCCTTGGCGATGGTCAGAAGCTGTTCCTCCTGTTCCTCGATGATCTGGTCCTTATATTGGTTGAAGCTGTAGACCAGCCCCAGGGCCAGGGCCGCCGCCAGTGCGAACGCTGCCGCGATTCCCAGATGGAACCGGACGTTTATTTCCCTCCACCGTTTCATAGCATTTGTACCTCCCATTTTCGGCTTGTATTTCCGTTTTACATCCATTATACTATAGACATCGCTCAAAGGGTATTTCGATATTGTTTCGCTTTTCATCGGGGATTCACATTTGCTATGATTTTATTATAAATGCCCGATCTTAATATCCCATAAAATAGTCTTAAAATTTTTTAATAATTTGTTGATTTCTGTTATTTTAACAGAAAATTAACGATTGATTTTCGTGTATTTTCCTATATAATAGGAGAATAGACAGGTGGTATAGCCACAAAAGGGGGAAATCATTATGGCGGATGAAAAGGTGCTGATCGTGGACGACGATCCGGCCATACGCAAGCTGCTGACCAAGGTGGTGGAGAACAACGGTTTCAAATCCATGACCGCCGCAAACGGCCAGGAAGCCGTGGCGCTGGCTCAAAACCGGAAATTCGACTTGATTCTTTTAGATATTATGATGAACGGAGTGGACGACGGCTTCGACGCGATCCGCAATCTGCGCGCCACCGGCAACGACATTCCCATCGTCATTCTCAGCGGGCGCACTGAGGATTTCGACACCCTGTACGGCCTGGACATCGGGGCGGACGACTACATCACCAAACCTTTCAATCCCGTGGTGCTGGGGGCCAAGATTAAGGCCCTGATCCGCCGGAACAAGAAGGCCGCCTACAACGCCCACAATTTCATCACGGCCGGGCCCTTCCGCTACAGCAACATGACCCTGGAATTTTTCAAGAACGAACAGCTGATTCCCCTCTCCTCCAAGGAGAACGTGATGATGAAGCTGTTTATCAGCAACGTGGGAAGGGTTTTCACCAAAGAGCAGCTCTACGAGCTGGTGTGGGGCAATTCCATTGTGGACGAAAACGCCATCATGGTCTACATCAGCCATCTGCGCAACAAGATCGAGGACAATCCCAAAAGCCCCCGCTACATCAAAACCGTGTGGGGCCTTGGTTACAAATTTACCGTAAATGAAGGAGAATGATTTATGTCGGATTATCATTTCAGTCAGATCCGTTACCGGGACAAACTGGCCGTCCGCCAGATGGAACAGCTTCTGGCCCAGGAGGGCATCGAGCGGGACGGCAATCTGGACTACACCGTCGGCCTCTACGACGAGGACTACAACCTGGCCGCCACCGGCTCCTGCTTCGGCAACACCCTTCGCTGCCTGGCCGTGGACAACCGCCACCAGGGCGAGGGACTTTTAAATCAGGTGATCAGCCACCTGATCGACTATCAGTACCGCCGTGGCATCCTGGACCTGTTCCTCTACACCAAGTGCAATACCGCCCTGTTTTTTAAGGACCTGGGATTTTACGAGATCGCCCGGGTGGAGGGCAAGGTGGTGTTCATGGAGAACCGAAAGGGCGGATTCGAGCGGTATCTGGAGCGGCTTCTGGCGGAGACGGAAAAGTCCGGGCTTACCGGAGAGCGGGTGGGCGCGGTGGTGATGAACGCCAACCCCTTCACCCTGGGCCACCAGTACCTGGTGGAGACCGCCGCCGCGGACTGCGACGTGCTGCACCTGTTTGTGGTCAGCGAGGACGCCTCCCTGGTGCCCTTTGCGGTGCGGGAACAGCTGGTAAAGGAAGGAACCGCCCATTTGAACAATGTGGTATACCACCGTACGGAGAGCTATATGATCTCAAACGCCACCTTCCCCTCCTATTTTTTAAAGGACAAGGACACGGTGATCCGCTCCCACGCGGTGCTTGACATCACGATCTTTGAGAAGATCGCAAAGACCCTGGGAATCCGGGTTCGGTACGTGGGCGAGGAGCCCTTCAGCGCGGTCACGGGCATTTACAATCAGGTGATGGCCGAACAGCTGGCCGCGGCGGGCCTGACGCTCACGGTGATCCCCAGAAAGGAATCCGGCGGCACGGCCATCAGCGCCTCCAAGGTGCGGCAGCTGATCAAGGAAAACCGCATGGAGGAGATGCACGGCCTGGTGCCCGAGTCCACCTACTCCTATTTCATTTCCGATGTAGGACGGGAGACGGCGGAGAAGATCCGGGGCTGCGCGGACGTGGTACATTACTGACCATCAGGAGGAATTATGCCGGACACACAAGCTTTGAACAACAACCAGAACCCCGGCCTGCTGGAAGAAGTGGCGCTGGAGGATATGTTAAACGCAAGGGAGCGGCGGGCCGCCATCCAACAATCCTTTCTGGATGAGTTTCACCGCCCCCTTGTCTGCCTGACCTTAAACATCCCCGGCCCGGTCAAGGTGCTGGACCGGGTGCCCGAGGCCTTTGACCGGGGCTGCCGGCGCATCCTGGACGTTTTGGACGAAGCCGGTTTTACCGTGCTCAGACAGCTGGTGATCCGGGAGAAAACCGGATACGAGCTGTTTCTCAGCGTGAACGGGGACGCCGTTGAGATCAAGGAGCGCATGGCCGCCATCGAGGACGGCGGCCGCCTGGGGCGGCTCTACGACATCGACGTGATCCGCCTGGACGGGCAGAAGGTCAGCCGCGAGGAATTCGGCCTGGCCCCCAGAACCTGCCTGCTCTGCGGCCAGCCGGCCCACGCCTGCAGCCGCAGCCGCCGTCACAGCGTGGCGGAGCTGGTGGAGGAGATTCAAACCATACTGAGGGAGGGGAGTTTTCGGTCTGATGAATGAAAAAAGCAGCTGTGAGCACAGCCGCCGGGACGATACACGGTTAGACAACTTTTTGGATTGCGTCAGGGACGCGGCCGCTTACGGCCTGCTGGAGGAGGTGCGCACCACCCCCAAGCCGGGCCTGGTGGACCTTCACGACAACGGCTCCCACCGGGATATGTGCTACGACACCTTTGTGGCGAGCACCGGGGCCGTGGTGCCCTATCTGGTGGAGATGGCAAAAGCCGGCTGGTGTCTGGATGGCTCCCCGTCGGAGCTGTTTCCCGCCATCCGCCCCATCGGGGTCAGAGCCGAGGCCGCCATGTTCGCCGCCACGGCCGGGGTCAACACCCACAAGGGCATCATCTTCTCCCTGGGAATCATCGCCGCCTGCCTGGGCTACCGGTACCGGCGCACCGGCGTTTTGGACCCCTGCGAAGTGCTGGAACTGGGAGGGCTGGCTACCCGGGACTGGCTGGAGCAGGACTTCGACCGCATGAAAACCCGTCCCCCCGTGACCCACGGAGAGCATCTGTTCGCCGAGTACGGCTACCGCGGCATCCGCGGAGAGGCCCAGGAGGGTTTTCCCGCCCTGCGCCTCTTCGCGCTGCCCGCCATGAAACAGGCCCTGGCCGTCCAGCCGGACGCCAACCGCGCCCGGCTCCACGTGCTTTTAACCCTGATGGCCAATGTGGACGACACCAACATCCTGATCCGCTCCAATCCCCAAACCCTGGAGTACGCCCAGGAGGAAGCCCGCCGCCTGCTGCTCTCCCACCCCATTATCACGGACCAAGCCATGGAGGAGCTGGCCGCGCTGAACCGGGAATTTGTGGCCCGGAACATCAGCCCGGGAGGATGCGCGGATCTGCTGGCGATTGCTATATTTTTTGTGCGGTTGCAGGAGCTTATTCAAAAATAACGTCGTTCTGTTCCAGATACAGCGTTTCCAAAACTTTAAGCCGTTCCATGGCCTGACGCGGATCCCTGCGCCGCAGGCCCACAGCCATGATATTGAGCAGTGCTGAGATGGATGAGATCGTATTGATTCCGGTCTCATCCCGGTTGGATTCAGTTAGGAACACCAAATCTGCAAGCAAAGCAGGAGGCGAAATCTGGCTATCCGTCACCAGGATAATGCTGGCTCCCCGCGCCTTGGCCTGCTGGATAAACCGGTAGGTGGCCTTGGAATACCGAGCCATAGAAATCGCCACCACCACAGAGTGTTCCGTGACTTTCATCACATTTGAAAAAAAGTCCTCCCCCACCGGGTTGACCGGAACTACGCCGTCCCGGAATCTTCCCAAAGCGATTCCGAACCACAGCGCAGCTGGAAACCCCGTCCGGCTGCCCACAGAAAACACCATGTCGGCGCGGTACAACCGCTCTACCGCTTCATCCACTTTGTCTCTGCTCAGGCCCTTTTTTGTCTTTTCCAAGATGGAAATCTCACGGTTTAGCACATGATCATAATAGGAGGACTCATGCGCATTCTCCTCTGCTTTCACACTGTTATTTCCCAATATTTCCTGCTGCAGCGCTCCCTGCATCGCGGAAAAGCTCTCAAATCCAATGGAATAAGCAAATCGGATCACCGTGGTTTCGCTGACATTTGCCTCCCTGCTGATCTTAGTCAGCGTGAGATAGCTGCTCTCCTCCAAATGGCCCAGAATATACTGTGCCACCTTTTTTTGGCCGGCTGACAACTCCGCTATTTTTTCTTTCACCAATGCTTCAAACTGCATATTCTCTTCGTATGGATGTCCCCGAACCAGACCCCCATACACTCCTTCCCGGCAGACTAACAGAGCCCCTCTGTTCTCAGTTTATTTTCCCCCTCAGCCCTTCGCTTGTCAACCCAAAATTCCCATTAATGACCAATTTCTTTATCGTTTCTCAATAATATGGCGAATCATATGCTCGACCTTTTCCAGGGCGATCTGATTCAGGCGGACGCCGTCCTCCACATTTGCCAGCCGTGCATCGCCCAGAGCGCCGTTGGCAGAGGCATCCTCCTTCCAGTTCCATGCGCAGCCGCCGTAACGAAACGGCGCCTCTTTACCGCGAATAATGAACCCCTCCACTACCTCTCCCTTTTTCCGCTCTGCCCGGACCACTTCCGGGCAGAGAACCATCGCCTGAGCCGTCTCGCTCTCGCTGGCATGTCCCAAATTCTCCGACCATCCCATTTCCGGCGTGATGCCCTCCTCGAACAAATTCAGGCCAATCCCTGAATAATAGGCGTCGATCCCGTGCTCGTATTTTAAGGTGTTGATTACTGCACTCAGGGAGCCGCTGTTTCCGCCATGCCCGTTCAGAAACACAATCCTTCTGATGCCATGCTTTGACAGCGCCACGGCAATATCCGTCAGAAGATTTATGTAGGTCTCACACCGCAGCGTCACTGTGCCTGGAAACGCCATGTGGTGAACGGAAATTCCATAGGGAACAGGCGGACAGATTAATACCTGGCTGCCAAACCTCTCTCCAATCATTTTTGAGAAGCCGTAAGCCCTCGCTGTATCCGTATTAAACGTGGTGTTAGGTCCGTGCTGCTCGCACGCCCCCACCGGCACCACCGCCAGCTCTATCTCCGGAAGTACCTGCTTTAATTCCGGCCAAATCAATTCCTCCAATATTAATGCCTTCATTTTTCCTCCTGATCTCCATACAAATGACATGCCACATAATGTCCGGCTGATATTTCCCGCAGTTTCGGGCTACAGCGCCCGCATTCCCGGGAAGCACAGCCGCAACGCTTTGCAAACCGGCATTCCTCCCCCGGATCCACCGGAGAGGTAATCTCTCCCCGCAGTAAAATTCGCTGGGGCTTTTTACCAATTTCCGGCACCGGAATGGCAGATAAAAGTGCTTTCGTATAGGGATGACAGGGGTTGTCAAACAATTCCTCGGCCGGAGCCTTTTCTACAATTTGGCCCAGATACATCACCGCAATGTCGTCGGCAAAATAGTTGACTACGCTGAGATCATGAGTAATAAAAATATAGGTCAGGCCCATTTTCTCCTGCAAATCCTTTAACAAATTTAAAATCTGTGCCTGTATGGATACGTCCAGGGCAGATACCGGCTCGTCGCACACAATAAATTTCGGGTTCATGGCCAGCGCTCTGGCGATACCAATTCGCTGCCTCCTTCCTCCGTCCAACTCGTGGGGGTAGGCGCTGTAGAGACGCTCAGCCAGTCCCACTGTTTCCATGATCTCCAGGACACGCCTCTCCCGTTCCCTGCGGTCTTCAATCATGTGGTTGGCCTTTATGGGTTCCTCAATAATCTGATTGACGGTTTTTCTTGGATCCAGCGACGAAAACGGATCCTGAAAAATCATCTGCATCTCCCGTCTCTTCTTTCGCATCTCCCGCGGTGGAAGCTTGTTGATATCCACCTCGTCAAATAGTATCTCTCCTGACGTAGGCTCTGTAAGCCGCAGAATACAGCGGCCGGTTGTAGACTTTCCACAGCCGGATTCCCCAACCACTCCCAAAGTACGCCCCCTCTCGATGGAAAAACTGATATCGTCCACCGCATGAAGGGTCCCTCGGTTGGTACGGAAATATTTTCTGAGGTTTTTCACTTCCAAAATCCTGTCGCTCATGACCGGTCTTCCCTCCTTATATGAAATTCAGGGGATTCATAAGCCCTGCACATTACCATATGCGTAGGGCTGATCGTACGGAGCTGCGGCAATCCCGCCCTGCAGGTGTCCGTCGCATAGGGACAGCGAGGCGCGAAGGCACAGCCCACCGGCAAATTGGTGGGATCGGGCATCAGACCCGGTATGGGTTTCAGCCTCGCTTTCCTGTCCCGGATGTTAGGTAGGGAGTTGAACAGCGCTTCCGTATAAGGATGTCTGGTTCGATTGAAAATGTCCTCCAACGTTCCCTGCTCCACGATTCTTCCCGCGTACATTACCGCCACCTGATCGCAGGTCTCCGCAACGATTCCCAGATCATGGGTAATCAGGATCATGGAAGTACCGTACTTTTTCTTGAGATCGTTCATGAGATCCAGCACCTGGGCCTGAATGGTCACATCCAGAGCAGTGGTAGGCTCATCTGCGATCAAAAGCTTTGGATTGCAGGTCAGCGCAATGGCAATGACCACCCGCTGGCGCATCCCACCGCTGAACTGGTGTGGATACTCTCCAGCCCGGCTGCGCGGAATTCCCACCATCTCCAGCATCTCCCGGGCCTTCTCATATGCTTCGGCCTTCGTCAGATGTTCATGAATCTCAATACTCTCCGCAATCTGATCCCCAACGGTAAAGACCGGATTCAAGGATGTCATAGGATCCTGAAAAATCATCGAGATTTCCTTGCCTCTGATTTTCTCCAACTGACTGCTGTTGAGTTCCAGAATGGATTTACCGCAGACCTCGATGTGGCCCTGTTTAATCACTCCCGGCGGATCCGGTACCAACTTTAAGGCTGCCAGCGCGGTGGTTGTTTTACCCGCTCCCGTTTCCCCCACCAGGCCCAGGGTCTGGCCTTTTCCCAGCGTTAAGCTGATATCATTAACCGCCTCGACCGTCTCCTCCTCCAATTCATAGTGAACGGTGAGATGTTCGATCTTTAAAACCGGATTTCCTCTGTCCTCCATCTCGTCCTCCTATTTTTTCAGCTTCGGGTCCAGGGCATCCCGCAGACCATCGCCAACCATATTGAATGCCAGCACTGTGATCATGATCGCCAGGCCGGGGAAAATTGTCATGTAGCCGTAGCCGCGGATAAAATTTCTGCCCGAGGACAACATACTCCCCCACTCGGGAGCCGGTGCTGGCACTCCCAGACCGAGAAAGCTCAGACTGGAAGCCGATATGATCGCGGAAGCGATCCGCAGGGTAGTTTGAACAATGATCGGCGACAGACAGTTTGGCAGAATGTGATGCAGGATGATAAACGGCTCCAGCAATCCAATGGACCGGGAAGCCTCCACGTACTCCTGGCTTCTCACCGTCAATACCGAAGCCCTGGTAATTCTTACAAACTGTGGGACCGATGTCACGCCCACGGCGATCATCAGGTTGAGGGTGTTAGCCCCCAGAGCGGATACAATCACAATCGCCATCAGCATATTGGGAACCGAGGCAAATATATCCGTCACTCGCATGATCACATCCTCCACGGTACCGCCGTAATAGCCTGCAATGGCTCCCAGCGTTACTCCCACAGCCAGGGCGATCGCCACCGCCACAATTCCCACAGCCAGTGAAAAGCGGGCGCCATACAACAGACGGCAAAAAATATCTCTTCCCAGCTCGTCCGTCCCCATCCAATGCGAACTGCTGGGTGCCTGAAGGCGCTCTGCGATATTCTGTCCAATCACCTGCTTGTCATAGTCCAGAATCCAGTTGGCAGACAGAGCCGTAAGTGCCAGGAGGGCGATAATAAACAGCCCCGCCATCGCTCCTTTGTTTTTCCGCAGCCTGTGCCAGATTTCCCCCGCACGGCTGCGTCTTTTACGTTTTGCTGTTTTTTTCTCGGAACTCATCAGCCCTTCCCCCCTCTCGCATACTGGGCCTTGATGCGTGGATCCACAAAGGCGTATAGCAGATCAATCACCAGCAAAATCACACTGATCATAATCGTGGTCATGATAATACTTCCCGTCACAGCCGGAACATCCCGCTGATTAACAGAGTCAATGATCAATCGTCCCACTCCCGGCCAGGCAAATACCGTCTCCGTCAGTACGGAGCCTCCGATACATGCGGCCATTTGCGTACCGACCACGGTGATAATCGGGATCAGCGCATTTTTCAGGGCGTGTTTACGGATCACTGCTTTTTCCGACACCCCTTTTGCTCTGGCAGTCCGCAGGTAATCCTGCCGTATTACATCCAACATACTGGACCGCGTGGTCCTGGTCATAATAGCGGTATAACCGGTGCCAATGGTAATTGCCGGCAGTACGATGCTGGAAAGCCCGCTCATTCCTCCGGATGGAAACAGCCCCAGGTGCAGTGAAAATGCGATAATCAGCAGAAGCCCCAGCCAGAAGTTCGGCATGGATAATCCCAGCAAAGCGAGTACCATGGCTGCATTGTCTCCCAAGGATCCATTGTGGATGGCAGAAAATATTCCCAACGGAAGTGAGATTGCAATGGACACAATGATTGCCCCCAGCGTCAAGGAAAGGGTGGCAGGCAGCCTTTGCATATACATCTCCCAAACCGGCTGTCCGGTCAGGAAGGATACCCCCAGATTGCCCTGAAAAAGCCCCTGCATATAGATTGCATACCGGTAGAACACTGACCGGTCATAACCATACTGGGCCCGCAGCGCCTCAATCTGCTCCGTAGTAGCATTATCCGGGGCCAGCTGGGAGATCACATCCCCAGGTGCCAGATCCATGATAAAATAGATCAGGAAGGAAACGCCTATGATGACCGGTATCAGCATCAATAATCTTTTTCCGATGTATTTTCCCATATCTTCTCCTGTTTTTCAGTTGGGCGGCCCGATGTCCCGGACCGCCGCCTGTTTTTGTTACTGTGCCACCCGCAGCTGGGTGAAATCATGATTGCCATCCGGGAAGAAAATCGCGCCCTGGACATTTTTGTTTATTCCGATACTGGCCACTGGATAATAAATAGGAATAACGTAAGCCTCGTCGTGGACAATCTCCTGAAGCTCCTTGTAATACTCGCTCCGCTTGGCCTCGTCCTGCTCTGCAATGGCCAGATCCATCAACTCATTGATACGGGCGTTGTCGATCACACCCTTATTGGTATTACTGTCCGGTGCATATGCTCTGCGGACGTCGTCTCCCTGCGGCGCCCAGTTGATGCCATTGATCATAGCCTCATGGGAAGCAGTCTTATACTGGGACAAGCTGGTCAGACCGGCATCGTCGATCTCCTTAATCTCTACCTCCAGACCGATCTGCTTTGCGCTCTCCTGGATAATCTGCGCCGCGATTTTTCGCTCCGCCGTGCTCACATATACGCCGATTTTCGCCTCTCCCGGAGCCAGGCCCGCCTGATCCAAATAGGATTTTGCCTTGTCCAGGTCGTAACCGTATTCTCCAAAACCGTCATAGTACCCAAAGGTATTCCATCCCCAGTAGGATAAGGCCTTTTTAGCATATCCATCCATAGCAGCGGCAATAATGCTGTCTGTGTCGATGCAGTGGGCCAGGGCCAGACGAAGATTCTTGTTTGTCCCCGGACCAGTGCGGTTGTTGAATGCCAGAAATACCTCGTTGGTCCCGTCGTACTGAACCAAGGAGAGCTTATCATCCTCCTCGATAAAGTGCAGCTCGTTGTTGTTCGGATTCAGACAAACATCGATTTCTCCGTTCTGCAGCGCGATCAGACGGGCAGAGTTCTCCGGCATATATTTGAGAGTAATGGTCTCTGTTTCGGGTTCCTGCCCCCAATAGTTATCATTGCGTTTCACTTTGACATAATCGCTGGGAACATAGGAGTCCACAATCCATGCACCTGTACCGATCTTACCGCCCTCCTCCGGATCATCCGCAAGGGCTTTCTCAGAGACAATCCCCATATGCGCCACACTCAGGGTATAGAGCCAATCCACATTGGGTGAGGAGAGCTTCATCTGTACGGTTGTGTCATCCACTGCTGTACACGCTTCAAGTCCGTCCAATTTAACGGAAATTGTGGTGCCCAGCTCCTTCCCCCGTTTCATGGTGTAGACCACATCCGAAGCCTTCAATGTTTCTCCATTGTGGAACACCACACCGTCCCTGAGCTTAAACTCGATGGTATTATCATCAATCCATTTCCATTCTGTAGCCAACCTGGGTTCGATTTTTCCGGTTTCCGGGTTGGGATACACCAACGAATCGTGAGTCATCCGGAATAGTACATTGTGATATACATTGCTGCCACTCTGCACGTCCACTGTCTTAATTGGTCCCTGGGTCCCCACTACTACATCCTTCTTGTAAGCTACGGCTTCCCCCGACACTGCCGCAGCCGCACTCTCCCCTTTGCTCTCCACCGGTGATTTCGAGCCGCAGCCCGCCAGCATCCCCAGTCCCAGAGCAATACTCAACATCAATGCAATCCTTCTCCTCATAAGTTTTTCTGCCCGGCGCAGTACAGGGATTTGCGCCTTGCTCTCTCCCTTCTCTTTTGGTAATTGTTAAACCGAATGCTACAATTTCCCTACAGGAATTTCCCTGAAATTTTCCCGTGCATTTCATTCACATTGCGTTTAAGAAGAATTAAATATTTCTTTTTTAATGCAAGATGAATTATTTACTATTATACTAACATGGTTATATGTGCTTGTCAATCCATGGAGCGTCATTTTGAATATTTTATTTTAGAGTTTCTTTCCATTCTTACACCATTTGCACAAACTCCACCTATGAATTGACGGAACTAAAACAAACGCTGTATAATAACAGATACTTGGATATCATTTAGGAGGATAAACGCCATGCTGCAAAGCAAACAGCGCACCCCGGAAGAGATTGACGCTTACCTGGAAGAATTAAAAACCTGGTTAAAGGAGGACCGTGATACCCCTGCGGAGGAGATGACGGACTTTTTTTCCAAACGCCTGGGAATCTATGAGGACGTGCACCTGGGTCACTGGCCGGAGGAATACGCCCATATCGCGGATTTTTTCCGGGATGGGCTGAACAGCCTGCTGGACATCGGATGCGGCACCGGCCTGGAGCTGAACGCGGTTTACCGGCGTTTTCCCCAGGCGGAAGTGACGGGGATCGACCTCTGCCGGGATATGATGGATAAGCTTCAGCAGACCTACCGGGACAAACATTTCAAGGCCATTGTGGCCGACTACTTTGAATGCCCCTTTGAGGCGGAGCGCTACGATGCGGCCCTCTCCTTTGAGACGCTGCATCATTTTCCATATGAAAAGAAGAAACGGATCTACCAAAAGCTGTACCGCGCCCTCAAACCTGGCGGATACTATATCGAATGCGATTACATGGCCTGCTGCGCTGAGGAGGAACGCCTCTGCCTGGAGCAGTACGAGTACAAGCGCAAAAAAAGCGGCCTGCCCGGCCACGTATTCGTCCATCTCGACATCCCCTTAACCCTGGAGCACCAGGTGGAGCTCATACGCAACGGGGGATTTCAGTCTGTGGACGTGCTTTATCAAAACGGCGGCACGGTGATCCTGCGGGCGGAAAAAAGCGGAAATTCATGACGCGCCAAAAGGGCGGGAAACGTGAGGGAAAACAGATGACAGAACGTGAAAAGATGCTGGCCGGAGAGCTTTACGACTGCGGCGACAGAGAGCTGCTGGACAGGTGGCACAGAGCCAAAAACCTGGTCCGCGACTATAATCAGACTGATTCCGACAATCTGGCGGAAAAGGACCGCATCCTCGGAGAATTGCTGGGAGGCCGCGGCGACAACCTCTGGATCACCGCCCCCTTTTATGTGGATTACGGAAACAATATTTATTTTGGCAACAACTGCGAAGTGAATATGAACTGCACCTTTCTGGACGATAACCGGATCGTGATCGGGGACAACGCGCTCATCGCGCCCAATGTGCAGATTTACACGGCCTTCCATCCCACCGATTCCAGAGACCGCTTCGGGGAAGCCCGGGAGGACGGCTCCTTTGCGTTCTGCAAAACCCAGACAGCCCCGGTGGTGATCGGGGACAATGTCTGGATTGGCGGAGGAGCCATCATCATGCCAGGCGTCACCATCGGGGACAACGTGGTGATCGGCGCGGGCAGCGTGGTGACCCGGGATATCCCATCGGACACCATCGCATACGGCAGCCCCTGCCGGGTCATACGTGAAAACCGCCAGCGCAGCTGATTATCTCACTCAATACCGGGCGCCGGTTGAGTGAACCGCAGCTTCAATCCTGCTTTCTCACCGGCCTGATGTATTTCCAAAACCGCTCCGGATTGAAGTAAAAGTAGATAAGCCTGCCCGGGGTAGTGTCGTAGCAGTATCCGGTGCCGGAGAAGTCAAAGTCGGCCATGGCCTTTTCAACGGTTTCCTCCACACTGCGTTTTTCCTGCTCATAGTCAAAGGGGCCGTGTTCAAACACGAGATATTCCGCTTCCGGCACGTCCGCCAGAAGCATCTGCGGCGGCACTTCCCCGCTGTAATCAGCGGGCAGGCGCGCTCCGTAGCACTCCGTCCGCGGGATTCCCCAGTCGCAGAGCCTGCCCTGGGGATCGTTCATATACGCCATGATCTGGCCGCTTCCGCTGTTGACTTCACTCCCGCCGTCGTCGTCCAGCTTGCCCCTCATGCTGTCGAGCAGGCCGCAGATCGTCTCGCAGTCCTGCCCCGGGATCACGCTCTGTTTTTGCCAAAAATCCCAATACCCATTGCTCTCATAGTTTTTGATATGCAAGAACTTGTGCGCGGGGATGGTTACAAAATAAATCTTTACGTCGTCTGTGGATTTCATCATTCCAATTTCTCCCAATCCGAAAAAGTAGCGGTCGAAAGGGTTTATTTTGGTGCGAAGGACCAACAGCCGGGGCTGCTTCCGGTATTCGCTGGGGGTGACGCCGTACATGCCCTTGAACGCCCTGGTAAATGCCTCGTGGGAGGAAAAACCGTAGGCTACGGCTATCTCCAGGATGCTCTTTTTGCTGTCCCGCACCTCTTTCAGCGCAAAGGCCAGTTTTCGATGCCGCAGGTAATCCCGAAACTGCATACCCGATATCTCTTTGAATTTTCGGGTTGTGTAAAACTCGGAATACCCCAGACAGCGGGCCAGATCGCCAAGCGTCAGCGCCTCGTCCTCATAATTCCGGATACATTTGTCGATTTCATCAACGATCATTTGAATCTGCTTCTGCCATTCGTACATTCGTCTGCTCTCCCATTCAACCGCTCTGTATCCATTATAGGGAAACTGAGAAATACGCGCTTGATTTTACTTGCTGTATTTTTAAACAGCCCGCCTCAAAAGCCGGTGCTTCCATCTCTACTGCCTGTGCGAAAACAGCTTCTTCATCACCTCGATAAAGTACCGCTCCGCCCCGTCCAGATAGGATTCCTTCAAATAGATCACGTTCACATCCCAGGCATATCCCTCCCCCAGCCGGTAACAGTTGAACTTTTCCCGTCCGCCGAAGATCTCCACGGCGCGCGCCGGCACAATGGTCACCCCGCAGCCGGAGTTGGCCAGCTGTACCGCATTGATCGTGCTGGTAGTCTCCATAATGACGTTGGGCGTGGCGCCGCAGGCCCTGAACAGCCGATCCACCGCCCGGCGGATGGAGTGGCCCTTTTTGAGGATGATAAATGGCAGGTCCGTGACCTTTTCCATCCGGATATACGCGCCGTCCTCCGTCAGCATATCCGGCGTCACCACGCCGGGGCCGGCCACAAACAGCAGCTCCTCCCGGTAGATCAGCTCCTCCTGAAGCTCCGGCCCCAGTCCATCCTCGTTTTTGGGGATTACCACCAGATTCGTCTCCCCCTTTTGCAGGCTTTCCAGCAGCACGGAGGCCTTGGCCTCCTGGGTGCGGATCTCCACCCCCGGGTAAACCCGGCGAAACTCCTTAAGCGTTTCCGGCAACATGTAGCCCGCCCGCTCCACCGGAATTCCCACGGTAATTTTTCCACGGACCCCATTGCCGATATCCGTCAGCTCCCGGCGCAGATTGTCCTTCATCATCAGAATTTTCCGGGCCGTGTCCACGTACTTCTCCCCCGCATAGGTCAGGGTGATGGGGTAAGCCGTCCGGTCGAACAGCTTGATGCCCAGGTCGTTTTCCACCTTGGAGATGATCTGGCTGAGGGACGGCTGTGAAATGTACATTTTTTTCGCCGCGGCGGTCACGCTTTTGCAGTCCGCCACCACAGTGATATAGACCAATTCCCGAAAATCCATTCGCTCACTCCTCTCCGGCGCGGTCTTCCCGCTCCATCTGATCCAGGCGCTGTCTGGCGGTTTCTCTGAGTTTCAACCTGCCGCCGTGAGCGCAAACCTCTGTCAAAAGCCTTCTCTCATCCCCAAACTGCCCGCGGCTGTGATACACGTCCGCCAGCACCATACAGACCTGCTGCTGGTGAAGTGGGCTGGCGCTCAGCCGGATTTCCTCCTCCAGATATTCGGTATCCACCGGACCGCCCCCGGCAAAGCTTAAGTATTCCCCGAACAGCCGGGCATTATAGGAAAGATTTTTGGCCACCGCAGGCTGCCTGCCCTGCATCTGCACGGCCAATTCCCGCAGCTGTTCCAGCGTTTCCTTCGCTCCCTTCAGATCGGACCGTGCATACTGGCACTGGAATTTCTGGTTCAGCACCAGTCCCAGGGCCGCCTGTCCCCGGTTTTTCAACAGCTCCGGCTTAAGGCTGTCCAATAGCTTCAGGGCTGTCTCCCACTCCCCCAGGGCGCTGTAGCCGCTGCTCACATACACCCAGGCCATGATTCCCTGGATGGTATCCCGGCGGCAGCGCCTGGCCGCAGGTTCAAATTCCCGCAAAAACGCTTCCGGGTCCAGGTCCCGGTTCAGAAGGGCCAGGTCCCGGTTCATCCGGTTCAGCGAACCGTACTGGGCAACGGCAAAGCTGATCACACCGACAACCGCGAAAATCAACACCCCATAGAGAATGCGCACAACCAGGTGCCCCGTCCCGCCAAGGCAGAAAAGCGCCCCGGCCGCCGCTCCCACCGCCATGCCGCCATATTTGATCCATCTGGTAAGCTGATAGCAATTACTCATGTGTGATTCTCCTTCCGCGAAATAAACATCAGACCGCCACAGCCAAACAGCCGGGGCGAAAATGCCCCGGTTGTCTCCTCTGGCTCTCTGTTATGATACTTTGGTTTCCTTGATTATAGCATAAATGAGAACATAAAGCTCGCCACAATTAATACAATTCCGCCGCCCAGACGGGAGGAAAGCTGTGCGTAAGCGATCAGTTCCATTCTGTCCGCAGCTCCGAGAACCGCGATATCTCCGTTTCCGCCACGGTTTGCCATACACAGGCCGGCGGTAACCGCGGAGTCGATGGGGTAGAATCCCACCAGATAGCCCACAACCGCGGAGCCCAAAATCGCTCCCACCACAACCATCAGCGCGATGATCACATTGGCGGGCGTACAGGCGCTGACCAGCTCCATCAGGTCGAAGTCACATCCCATGCCTACCATGATGATGATGGAACAGGCGCCGGTCATAAAGGACTGGAGGCGCTTGGCTCCGGCGCAGATATTGGCCGGGATAATTCCCGTTGCGGCCAGAATAACCACGAAAATAATCATGTACGCAAACTGGTGGATGCTGGCTCCAAAGATTGTGGGAAGGATCACTTTGGAGAACAGGCGGCCCACCGCGTAGCAGGTCAGGGCTACCATCATAGCTCCGGCCATGTCCTTGACGCCGGTCTGCACCTTTTTGTCCTCCCGGGCAAGGCCCGCGTTGTTGCGCAGCAGGTTTCTCTTATCTCCGGTCCACTCCGTTTTCACCGTGCCCAGCTTGTTGAGCAGCGCGCCGGCTAAAATACAGATGATGTTGGCGATGGTCAGAATAATGATGGCAAATGCGTAATAGTTGGCCGCCGGATCGCCCGTCACCTCCTCATAAATCTGCGACAGCGGAACCGCCCCGGCGCCGTTGCCTCCGCCCATAATGGGAAGCACATACTTGATCAGGATATCCGAGGGGCGGATTCCGAACACGAATCCGGTCACCACTCCAAAGAGCATGGCGCAGACCAGGCCGCCCAGGATGGCGGGTATGTATCCCGCGAAGGATTTCAGCAGGATGTCGCGCTCCAGAGAGAGGATGGAGCCTGCGATCAGGAAAATGATGAAGAAGGTCAAAAATCCCGTATCACCGCTGATAAAGGTGTTGATGCCCTCCACATACTTTTCCGGAATCAGGTTGAACTGTACCAGCACTGCGGTTCCGAAGAATACCATCAGAAGGCCGCCGCCGATGTAGCTGTTCCAGATGGGAAGGCGTTCGCCGATCTCATTGAAGATCACCGCAATGGCCACGCAGAGCGCCAGCACGCTGGCCATATCCGTCCCCAGCACGCCCAGGTACGCGGATGCCAGGATAATCAGAATACATCCCAATGCAATATACCACGGTGCGCCGTTCAGTTTCAATCCGCTTTTTTTGTTTTCTTCCATGTGTTAGTCCCCCTATTTTTTATACGATTGATCCAAGGCCGACAACCTTCACCTCCCCCCTGCCTCGGATATTAACTATATTTTATATGAAATCTTCCCATAGTTAAAATACATATAATTAGATAATGGTTATATGGTTTTTCCTATCGCTTCACCTTCTTGTAGTACCCGCCGGTCAGAAACTCCTCCACCATACCGCTGTCCGTCTCCGTCAGCCCAAAGCCTCCCATGGAAGCCAGCACGTTCATTTTACACATCTGCTCCGTGATCTCAACGGCCATCACAGCCTCCTCAAGACATGTGTCCAGGGTCAGAATACCGTGATTGGACATAAAAATCACCCCCGCCTCTCTCGCAGCCCGGGCGGCTCCCTGAGCCAGCTCAGGGCTTCCGGCGTGAAAATAGGGAATCCGCGCCACCTTCCGGTCATAGTACATGGCTTCGATGAACAGATTGGTTTTCAGCGCTATCCCACTGCACGCGCAGAGCGTGGTGTAAAAGGGCGAGCAGTGGACAATTCCCTCTGCGTCCGGCCGCTCCCGATACACGGCCAGATGCATGCCCGTCTCCTTGGAGGGTTTTTTCTTACCGGCCACCACCCTGCCCTCCGGATCACAGACCAGAATATCCTCCTCCGTCAGCGCTCCGATCCTGGTGCCGCTGGCCGTGATCCATACCCGGTCCTGTCTCCGCACGCTTAAATTGCCCGAGGTTCCCCAGGTCAGTCCCTTTTCCACAATCGTCCTTCCCGCCTCAATCAGACGTTTTGTCATCTCATCCATTATCCCGCTCTCCTCCCTCTGTCAGCCTCAACGCCCGCTCGAAAAAGTCCTCCGCGCCGAAATTGCCGGATTTTAAAATCAGCCGCAGCTCAGGCCGGTCCAGAGGCGTCATCACCGGCACGCCGGGAGCCACGCTTTCTCCGATCCGGTATCCCACACAGCCCAGAGCCCTGGTCACGGCGCCGGAGGTCTCGCCTCCCGCGGAAATCACTCTGGTCCATCCCGCTTCCACGGCCCGGACGGCCAGCCCGGCAAACAGCCCTTCAATGGCCTGGGCCACCCGCGCTCTTCCCAGCTGCTGGCTCCTTAACACGTCCTCCGGCGCGGCGGAACTGTAGACCAGAGGCGCGCTCCGGGCATCCCGGATCTGCTCCCACACCGTATCCACAGTCTGCGCACCCGCCACAATTTCTTCCGGAACCAGGCGCACCCCCAAGCATCCGTTTGCCAGGTAGACTTGAACCTGCCTCCTCGTCATGGCGGAGCAGCTCCCGGCCATAAGAATCGCCCGCCCGGGCGTCCCATCTCTCCTGGATTCCTTCGCAGATTTTCCAGTTTTTTCCTCTTCCTCTGCAAATACCCGGCTCAATGCCCCGGCCAGGCCGGATCCTCCTGTGAGAAAGGGCAGATGGCCGAAGGCCCTGGCAATCCCCTGGCCCTGACCGTCCGTCTCATAATCCGGCACGGCGTAGAGATGGCCCCAGCGGGCCGCCAGCTCTTCCAATTTCGCATTTATCCCGGCGATTGCGCCCGGCCCTGCGTCCATGCCGGTTTCACCCGCGGCCGGACACAGCGCGTTTGTCTCCGGCACACCGCCGGTCAAACCGGTGATCCTCCCGTTTCCGTCCACCGTCACACAGGGGTAATGGCTCTGCCCCCGCATAAGCTCGCTGATCCGGCAGTCCCACATAGGCGTCAGAGGATGGTTTCGCATATGGCTCTCGTGCAGCGGGAGGCCGTTCACATACAGCGCCCCATCCCGCACCGTCCTGCCGTTCACCGGTAGGGAGGGGCAAAGCAGCGTGTAGGGGATTCCCAGCTCCTCCATCACAGCGTCCGCCACCGGGCCGATATTTCCCTCCGGCGTGGAGTCAAAGGTGGAGCAGTATTTAAAATACAAATGACGGGCCCCCGCCTTTCTCAGCCAACGGAAGGCCTCCATACTCTCCTCCACCGCACGCTCCCGCTCCACGGTCCTGGTTTTCAGCGCAATGACCACCGCCCGGGCCCCATGGATATTTTCCCATCCGGACTCCGACACGCCGCTAAACAGCACCGTGTCCAGCCCGCCCTGCACCATAAAGGACGCGGCATCCGACGCCCCGGTGAAATCGTCCGCCACCACGCCCAGTTCAAACCCGCTCATAGTACCTCCCCGCTCACAGCCCTCATCAGGGACTGGTACGCGCTCTCCGGGCTGGTAAATACTCTGGCGTGTCCGGCCACACCACCGGCCGCCGCTCCGGCCATGGAAATCTGGGCCAGCACAATCTGCTCATACCGTCCGTCCAGTTCCCGTATCTTCTCCTGAATCAGGCGGTCGTGGGCAGCGAAATCCCGCCGTTTACCCGCCTCATAAGCCCCATCCACCACGTACATGTCCACCGTCTCCGGCAGTCCGCGCTTTCTTCGGAAACCACAGTACATATTCCGGGTAATATCCACGGTTCCGGTAAAGGTACAAAGAATCGCCGTCCGCCCCGGACATCCCGCGGCCTCGTCCAGCATGGCCCCGTCCGGACACACCACCGGTCTGGACAACAGGCCGGAAAAATACTGCACATAGGGCGAGAAAATGGTACAGGTGAGGATCACGCCGTCCGCCCCGTCCGCACAGGCCGTTGAGAGCATGTCAAACATCCGGCGGACCGAACTGTCATTAATGCCGCCCTCGTTCCCCACCTTTTCCAGCAGATAGCTGTCCAGATAATTCACCAGGTGCAGTTCAGGATCCCGGCTGCTCAGATATTCGGTCATGGGATTGACCGCGTTCAGGGTCACGCTGACCAGCGCTATTTGTTTCTTCATCAATCGTTTCCTCCATTTCTACTGGTAATCGTGCAGATACTTTAGCGTCAGAGCCGAGAGGGCCGACGCCCTGCGGCTGTCCGGCCACTGGCGGATCTCCATTGAGAGGTAGCCCTCATACCCCATCTCTTCCAACGCCTGCAAAATCCTGCGGATCGGAAGCTCTCCCAGCCCCGGAACCATGCGCCCGCTGTCCGCCATATGTACAAAACCCACCAGATTCCCGGCGACCTTCAAGCTGTCCGCCACCGACTCCTCCGTGATGCCCATGTGATAGATATCCGCCTGAATCCCCAGATTGTCCAGTCCCAGCCGCCTGATAAAGGCCAGCGCCTGTCCGATGGTGTTCAGATTGTTGATATTGTCGGGATTCTGGGGTTCCATGAGAACGCGGACGTTCCCAGCAGACGCGAACCCGCAGATTTCCCTGAACACACGGTCCAGGTCCGCCTCACGGCAGCCGGGCAAATCGGCCAGCTGCCCGCGGTATTTCCCGATCAGCACCGGTGCCCGGTAGTATTCCCCCAGGCGGACCAGTTCCCTGCAGCGGGCCATAGCCTCCCTACGGTTCCCCTCCTCCGGGTGCAGTAAAAACAGGTGGTCCTGCACCTGCATGGGGCTGGTGCCGATGGCCGATACGCTCAGCCCCCACCGTTCCAGCAGGCCGTCCAGGCGCTCCACCGAGAGCGCGGCCGGGTCCCGCACCAGAATCTCCACCCCCGCGTACCCGTGTTCTGCCAGCCATTCAAACGCAGCCTCATATTCCCCGCAGAACGCCTGAACCTTGACCTGGCTGTCCGGCGCGGAAACAGGATAAGACAACTTCATGTTCCTTCCTCCCCTCCATCTCGGATGTGCCCTGCCGCGGCCCCGAAGGTCCGCGGCGAACGCTCTCTCACCCCTGCTTTTTCTCAAACACCACGGCCCCGCTATCCGCCGTGACTGCACGCCCGTTCTCGCCGAACACCTCGGGACAGGACACGCCGCGGCGCAGGGACTCCAGGTACAGACTGTCCAGAATATTCTCAGTCAGAGGAATGCCATTCTTCAGGGCCTCCTGCGACTTCCGGTCCTCCGGCTCGCCCGGCATCAGAATCTCGTCGCAACCGGCCGCCCTGGGCAGCGCCTTCAACCGCTTATAGTACACGTCCATGCGCTTCTTATATTCATCCTCGCTCACAAACAAATCCGGCCGCATAATAAACATCATATGCCCCAGATTCTGAGGCTCCTCAAACCGGTAATACAAGCTGCTCACATCACCCGCATAATTGCTGCCCGTATACATTCCCGCCATCATATCCATCAGCATCGCCAAAGCCGCCCCCTTGGGACCGCCGAAGGGCAGGCAGATTCCCTCGAACGCCTTCTTCGCGTCCGTGGTGGGATTTCCCTCCTGATCCAGAGCCAGGCCCTCGGGAATAGGCTGGTTATTAATCATAGCCACCCTGATCTTTCCTCTGGCCGTCACCGTCATGGCCATATCCAGCAGATAATCCGGGCTCTCATATCCCCCCGGCATCCCCGCCGCAAAGGGCGCGGCCCCCAGAAACGCCGTCCGTCCGCCGCACACGGGCAGGGCCGCGCTGGAGTTCGTATACACCATACACACATACCCCTTAGCCAGGGCCTGCTTCACATACAGAGCCGACATTCCAAAATGGGTGCTCCGGGTACATCCCACCATCGCGATCCCCGTCTTTTCCGCCAGCTTAAGCCCCTCCTCCATAGCCTTATGCGCCACCAGAAACCCCATTCCATCGTCTCCATCCACCCGAAGCACCGCAGTCCCCACCTGCTCCACCCGGATATCCGGCCTGGGATTCACGCACTTACACTCAATCCGTTTCAAATACATCGGAATCCTGGAAACCCCATGGCTATTCAACCCCCTCATATCCGCCGCCACCAGATCCCCCGCTATCGTCCGTGCGTCCTCCTCCCTCAACCCTCCGGTCAAAAGCAACCGAAACCCCAAATCCTCCAACAATTCCTTCCCAAAAATCTCCACTTCCATCTCTTTTCCTCCTACTATAATGAATCTTCATTCTTTTCCCCTCACTCCCTGAAACGCCAGCGCCCGGGCGGGGTGGGTTTTCCCGGTCAGGTGCGCGGCGACTAATTTCGGGCGACAATGCCGCTTAGGCGGCCGGGGTGGGAAAATGCGGACCGAAAACCGGTTCTCAAAACCGGTTTTCGCTGAACCTGAGCGGAGAAAGCCTTTCAGGATTTCTCCGCGAATGTGAAGGCAGTCCGCATTTTCCCACCCCGGGCGTCTTAGCGGCATGTCGTTCGAAATCCGGAGCCGCGCACCTGACCGGGAAAGCCCACCCCGCCCGGGCGCGTACCATTCTCACATCCTCCCCACAATCTCCTCCGCCACCCCCATCGTCGTACCCGTTCCGCCCAAATCCGGTGTCAGCGAAAGACGCTCATTCAGCACCTCCGCCACGGCCCGTTCCACCCGTATTGCCTGGTCGCACCGTCCGATATGGCGCAGCAGCAGCGCGCCGGACAAAATCAGCGCAATGGGGTTTGCGATCTCTCTTCCCGCAATATCCGGCGCAGCCCCGTGGGAAGCCTCCACCACGATCTCGCCGTTTTCCCCCACGTTGGCACCCGGGGCCAGCCCCAGGCTCCCCACCAGTCCGGCCGCCAGGTCGGAGAGAATATCCCCGTACTGGTTGGAGGCCACGATCACGTCAAATTTCTCCGGACATTTGGCCAGATAGTAAGCCGTGGCGTCCACCATGAAGTCGTCGGAAGGGATATCCGGATTTCTCGCCGCCACCTCCCGGAAGCAGGCCAGAAACAGCCCGTCGGCCATGCTCACCGCGTTGGCCTTGTGCACGCAGGTCACCTTCTTGCGACCGTTTTTCCGGGCGTAGTCGAAGGAGTATTCCGCCACGCGCAGCGCCGCCTTGCGGGTGGTCAGCTTGATGCACTCGGCCGCGCAGTCGCCCACCATGTGTTCAATGCCGCTGTACACGTCCTCCGTGATCTCCCGCATAATATGTACGTCCAAATCTTCGTACGCGCCGGAAATGCCCTTGAATCCCCGGATGGGCCTGGGGCAGACGTACAGCCCCAGCTCCCTGCGGATGGCGTTGTTCAGCGAAGGGTAGACGCCCACGCTGCCGTCCTCGTGCTCGCAGTAGAGACGGCCCTTAAACTTATCCACCAACAGCGGCGCCTTGATGGCCAGCTTCAGTTCCTTTAACAGCTTCACCGACTCCTGGGGCAGCGGATGGCCGTACTGTTCCACCCCCTCGTCCCCGATGGCCACCGGCACCCACTCAAACTCAATATCCGTGGCTTCCAGCACCCGCAGCGTAGCCTGCGTAATCTCCGGACCGATTCCATTTCCCCTGATCACTCCAACTCTGATTCCCATTCTGCAACCTCCCTGAATTCATTTTGTTGATTCCCTCTGCATTCAGTGTACCGCAGCTTGACATCATTGTAAAATGGCATTATAGTATAGTTAATTATTCAAAAATCGAATGATAGAAAGGATGGAAAACGCCATGAAAACCAGCGACTGGGCCTTAATCCAGACTCTCTACGAATGCCGCAACATCACCCGGGCAGCCGCGCAGCTCTACATCTCCCAGCCCACCCTGACCAAACGCCTGCGGGCCATCGAGGAGGAATTGGGCGTGGTGATCGCCCTGCGCGGAAAACGGGGCGTCACCTTCACGCCCGAGGGGGAGTACCTGGCGGTCAAGGCTACTCAGTTTCTCTCCCTCATGGACGAAGTCAACCGGCATCTCACCGAGCTGAAGGAGGAGCCCTCGGGCACCCTCTGCATCGGGGCGTCCAACTCCATGGCCCGCTTCTCCCTGCCCGGATTGCTGCAATACTATCAGGAATCCCACCCGGGGATCAGCTTTGAGATCACCACCAGTCTGAGCAGCCAGCTCTGCAAGCGGGTGGAGCGCCGGGAGCTGGATCTGGCCTTTGCCTTCGGCGACATCCCATTTAAGGGGGTAAAGTACCGGTTTGCCAGCGAGCAGGCCTACCTGGCCAGCGTGAAGCCCCTGGACATGTCCCGCCTGTCCTCCTATCCCTATATCACCTACTTCAAGGACAAGTACACCCAGCAGCTCATCGAGAACTGGTGGGCCGAATACTACCTGACGCCGTTTCCCAGAGGGCTGGTGGTCCAGCACGGGGACATCTGCCGGGAAATGATCTTAAAGGGTCTGGGTTACAGCTTTTTCTTCGTCCGGGGCTACATGGCGGACCATCCCCAGTACGTCTACCCGCTGCACTACAAGGACGGAACGCCCCTGCTGCGCAACACCTGGCTGCTATGCCCGGACCAGCCGGAAAACCTGCGGCCGGAGGTGCAGAGCTTCATCCGGGAAGCCCTGGACTACAGCCGCTCGCAGCCCTCCCACGCGTGACGGACACGGCCGAATTCCGTTTCTCCACAAGGGCGGACAACACCGCCTCCAAGGCCATGGCTAGGTCCTGCGGCTTCTCCTACCTCTATTCGGAGCAAAAGACGGACCCCCGAAACAGAAAACGCTATGAACTGGAGGTTTACAGCAAAAAACTGTGAGCCCGCGGCTCATTACATTCAAAAAAAGCGGGACCCCTGTGGAATCCCGCTCTCTCTTATTTCAAACCGCCCGTCAAAAGCCCCGGAAGCTCCGCCAGACTGTCGATGTACCAGTCTGCGCCCCTCTGATCCACCGGGAACCTCCGCTCCCGCCGGACCGCAACGGGAATCCCCGCCCGGACCGCGGCCTCTATGCCATAGGGCGAGTCCTCCACCACCAGGCATTTCTCCCCGGGCAGTTTCAGAAGCTCCTGACATCGCAGATAGATTTCCGGGTTGGGCTTGCTCTCCCGGAACATATCGCCGCACAACACAAACTCCATATAGGCCCCGAAGCCGCAGAGCGCTTTGATCTCCTCCGCCTTCTCACGGACCGTGGAGGTGGCAAGCACGGTCCGGTATCCGTGGCCCTTTAACCATTCCAGCGCCGGAAGCGCATCCGGGAACAGGATGCCGGGATAATCGATGGGTTTGTCCTTTCCAAATTCCCGGTAATGGGACCGGAACACCTCTATATCCCAATCCGGCGGGCAGTATTCCCGGACCGCCTCGAAGTGGCCGTTCCCCGTGGCGCCCACCATGGTCAAAAGGCGCTCCTCGGGAACCTGCTTTCCCAGAAAATCCCGGACAAACCATCTCAGCCGGTTCATATAGACCACTTCCGAGTCGATCAGGACCCCGTCCATGTCAAAGATCACCGCCTCAACCGCCGTGGCATTTGTCATGTTCTCCCTCCTCTGTCTCCGTCCAAACCGCCGTACTGATAGATTCCGTCCCGATCCTGGAGCGCAAACAGTTTTTGCTTCCAGAGCCGTTCAAACCGTTCCCGGCCCGCCATGATATCCTTTATCAACCCCAGCTGGATGAAAAACCACCAGGCCGATTTTCCCGCGCTGTAAAAGACGCCCGGCAAAAGAAGCGCCACAAGGACCGGATTCCAGCCCCCGGCCAGGCCGAACAGCCCGGCAAGGGTCATAGCCGCGGACACAAAGCCGTTTAAGGGCAGAACAAACGGGAGAAGGCCGTACACCGCGGCGGCGGACAGCGCCGCCCAGCTTTTGGTAAAGACCGCACACGCCACAGCGCAGGCTGCCGGAAGAATCATCTGCAGGGCGAACCCCATGGCGATTCCCACCCGGCCGTTTTCAACCTGGCCGCAGAGCTCCCCGCTCCTGTTTTTCACGACCCGCACCACCAGGCTGCGCGCTTCGATGGCGTTCCGGACTTCCCCATAGTTTCTGCACGGTGTGTTCAGATACACGGCCCTTCCTCCCCTCTTTTCCTTATCTCTGCAACGGTTTCGCCTTGGTGGGAAGCGCTTCCCGGGTCCGCGGATAATTGCGCACCTGCAGGTCAATCCCTCTGGCGGTATAGGTCAGGTACGCCAGGAGCTGCAGCGGGATGGCGTATTCGAACACGGAGAAATCCTCGTCGTCCACAAATCCCCCGTCCAGCACGTGATCCGATTCCACGCCGTCCTGTACTCCGATGGAGTACACATGGGGATTCTGGTTGTGCATGATCTTAAACAGCGCGTTGGCCCGCTCGTAACCGTAGGTCCTGGGAGCGATGAGCACCGTGTAGACGTCCGGCTTCACGGATGCCAGGGGACCGTGGAGAAATTCCTCCGTCTCAAACCAGAAGTAGGGATACCGCACCGTCTCCATACTCTTGAGCGCGCCCTCCATGGCGGTTCCCACATTGGCTCCGTAACCCAGCACATAACACTTCTCGCATTTCACAAACTCATCCCGGACCGCCTCGAACCATGTTTTTGTCTTTTCGATCACCGGGTCGATATTGCGCAGCACGGATCCAAGTCTGGACACGTTGTCCCCATATGCGTCCTCGTCCACGTACCCGCGCGCTTTCGCGGCCTCCAGGGCCATCAAAAACAGGGTCAGCACCGTGCACGTATATCCTTTTGTCTTTGGCCCCACAAACTCGCGGCCGCAGTCAATGGTCACTTTCTTTTTCGCCGTCTGGGTGCAGGTGTTGTTTAAATACTCCGTAACCACGAAATTGTCGATCCCCAGACCGTTGGCCTTTGTGAGGGCGTCGATGGTGTTCGTGCTCTCTCCCTCCTGGGTCACGGCAATCACCAAATCCGTGTCCGGGTAAAATGTCTTATCGTAGTGGGCAAATGCGTAGGACGTGATCGTTTCACAGGGCACCCTCAGCATTTTTTCCATATAATATTTCGCCGTCACACAGGAATTGTACGAGGTTCCGCTGGCGGTGAGCAGCACTCTCCCATATTTCCCGGCGGCAAAATCGTGGGCGAACTCCCCGCAGATCTCCGCGCGTTTCTCCAGAATCCCCAGTGCCGCTTCCTGCGTCTCGTGGATATAATCCAGCATTACAAAATTACTCATCACAAACCTCCCAATTATAGAATTCCAAAAAATTTACCCACAATGCCTACCACGATGATTCCGATCATGATCCACCAAGCCTTCACGCCCTTTTTCAGAAGGCGGTAAATCAGGAAGGTGACGCCCAGGGGCAGGATGCAGGGGCAGATCTCGTCGAAGATCCCCTGGATGTTCAGGGTTACGTCGGCTCCGAAATTGGCCACCAGCGCAATTTTGATGCTCACCATGGAGGCGATCATACCGCCGATCACCGTAAGGCCCATAACCGAGGCCGCTTTGGTGGCGCGGTTCATCAGTCCGCCGGAGACCAGGGTGTCGATGGAACCCGCGCCCAGCTTGTACCCGAACTGTACCCCGTAATAGCGGACCAAAAAGTTCGGAATGTTATAGATGATCAAAAACAGCACCGGGCCCAGCAGATTCCGCTGCATGGCCAGGGAGATACCGATACCGGATCCGATGATTCGGAAGGTCCCCCAGAAAAAGGTGTCGCCGATGCCGGAGAGCGGTCCCATTAACGCAACCTTGATGGCGTTGATGGAAGAAACGTCAAATTCCTCGTTGGCAGCCGCTTCCTCCTCCATGGCGGCCGCGATGCCCAGCACAAAGGGCGAGCAGGCAAAGGTATTGTTGTAAACCTCGGAGTGGCGGGAAAGGGCCTGGGAGAACTTTTCCTTGTTGTCCCCGTACAGTTTTTTCAGCACCGGAATCATGGAATAAGCGAATCCGGGGGCCTGCATACGGTCCATGGAATAGCAGGCGGGCAGTAAAAAGCAGCGGAAGAACAGCGTCAGCAGGTCATGCTTTGTAATCTTTTTTCCGTTTTCCATTGTATTAGATTTCGTCGACATCGACAGACACCTCCTTGTTTCCACGGTCGCTGAAGTTGAAGATCAGCACTGCCAGGATTGCTCCGATAATGGCAACGCCTACGTTACTCATGCCCAGGAACGCCACGATCACGAACCCAACAAACAGGAACGGGGCCAGCTCCCGATTGTAAGTCAACTGCATCAGCAGCGCAAAACCCAGCGCCGGCAGCATGTTGGAGGCAACCTTGATTCCGTCGGTGATAAATGCAGGGATCACCCGGATCAAATACTCGAACAGCGGCGCGCCCACCAGCATACCCAGCAAAACGACCAGGAACGGGAAGAAGAAATAGTTAAACAGACCCATCCACTGGCAGATTTCCATGGTTTTGGCATCGCCTCTCTCCGCCGCCGACTTGGCCCGCTCGCTGAGCAGGTGGTTTAACGGAATCCAGGTCAGATATCCGATGGTTGTGCCGAAGGTGGAAATCGGCAGGGCCAGGGCCAGCGCAACCTCCGTGCCGGTGCCGCTTCCCAGAACAAAACCGGTGCACAGGGCGCTGCCCAATGTAATCTCCGGCATTCCGGAATGGGCTCCGATTCCCACAAGTCCCATGCTCAGAAGCTCAAACTGCGCGCCTATGATCATGCCTTCCACAGGGTTCCCATAGATAAATCCCACCAGCGTACCCACAATCAGCGGGCGCTGTATCATCGTCATACCGAATACGCGGTTATCGATCTTACAGATGCCCGCGATCAGCGCCACCAAAAATGCTTTCATAAACATATGGCTTATCCCTCCCGATTTTCCGAAGCCTTTCTAAGGAGCTTCTCAAGATTCACGAATTTGTCTCTCGGCGTCGGCAGCATCCCAACCGGAATTCCCGCCTCCACAACCGAGAGAAGCGCCTCCACATCCTCTTTGGTCAGATTCAGATTGTCCGTTATGTAGTCCGCCTTTTTCCGGACGCCGCCCACGGTCAGCCGTTCAATCCCGTTTACGCCTTTGCAGACTTTGGCCGCGTCAACCGGCGTGCTCACCAGAGCCATAATCCTGTACTTTTGACTCTCCGGGCCGTTTAAGAACGCGATTCCCTCTTCCACACCCCGGAACCCGTACTTGACGCCCGGAGGCACGGCCATTTTCAGGGCTTTCTTTCTCATCTCGTTCTTCATGATCTCATCGTTGATCACCAGCAGCACATTCGCGTCCAAAAATCTGGTCCAGGAAATGGCCACCTGACCGTGAATCAACCGGTCGTCCAAATGAAGCGCCTTAATCATATCTCTTCCTCCTCGCCCTTTTCTTCCATCAGACAGTTTACGTGTTTCACCCCTTCCCGGCCGGACCGGCAGAGCTGGTCCACCAGCGCCTGCGTGTCCATGGACGGGTCCGACAGCAGGGCCTCCAGGACCATAGCCAGATTCATCCCCGTGATCAGATGGAGCCGTTTCCTCCCGATGTACTCGGTGAGGATGTTCGTCACATTGCCGCCGAACACGTCGGTCATTGCGATGATCTCATCCTCCTCGCCGTAGGCTGAAAACACGGATTCCACCCGCTCCCGGATCGTGTCGCCGGAATCTTCCATCAACACCTCAATCACACCCACACCGGCGATGACATCCTCACCCCCGATAAACGCCGCCGACTTGAGGATCGCTCCCGCCAGAGGACCGTGGGAAGCAGTTAAAAAATGCCTCATCGCGCTCATTTTCCCCCCTTTCTCTTGGTTTTTTACATTTGCCGGGAAAACCTTCCGCCCGGACCAGGCCGCGGTTCAGGCCAGGGCCAGGCGCTTCTCTCCCGGCGGCAACCCATTAAATGTATATGCCTTATCCCCTGAGTTTCCGCCGATATGTCTACAAAAACTCTAAATGTATATACATTTAAGTTGCCTACATCGTACCACATACGACTGTATAAATCAATATTTTTTAATCAAATATTTATTAATTTTACTTATGATTTTATAATTTGTACACAATTATTTTCTACAATGTATATACATTGACCTTTTTCGGGAAACCCTTTATAATAGGGATATCGAATGATATGCGAGGTGATTATGGGAAAACAAATTGCGAAATACAAAGAGATCGAACATGATATCTTATCCCAGATACAGGACGGAAAACTGCAGACCGGCGACCAGATTCTGACGGAGAGCGAGCTGTGCAGCCGCTATCAGGTGAGCCGGATGACCGCCAGAAAGGCGCTGGATCTTTTATCCTCCAAGGGAATCCTGGTCAGAACCCCGGGAAAGGGTACGTTTGTCAATTCCGTTCAGATTACCAAAACGGCCAACCGCACCAGAAGCTTCAGCAACGATATGCGCTCCATCGGAAAGGTCCCCGGTTCCATCCTGGTCTCCTACCAGGTGCTCCACGGGTCCGAGGTTCCGGAGGCCGCCAAAGCCCTTGACATCGGGCCGGAGGAGCTGGTGCACTGCATCGAACGAATCCGTACCGGTGACGGAGTCAAGATGGCTTTGAGCTACACCTATCTGCCGTGCAGCCTGTTCCCCTCTTTTGATCTGAGGATGTTGGAGGGGTCTCTCTACGATTATATCAGCGGGCAGTATGAAATCGACCTGACGGACGGCTCCCGGACAATCAGCGCCCTGCTCCCCACCCCCCATCAGAAACAGATGCTGGAGATCGGCGACGAGCCGCTTTTAAAGATCAGCCATCCCGGCTATCTCAAGGACGGGCGGCGGTTCGAATACTCTGCGACCTACTATATCGGATCGCGCTTCTCCTACCGCTACGAGAGACCGGAATGAGAAGCTGCGGGCGCGCCCCAATCTTTACCCGTTCCATCAAAAAACAACCGGATCCGCCCCCCTGCGTTTTCCTCCCTGAAAACGCAGCCCGGCGGACCCGGTTGTTTTAATTGGATACGGCAGGCTGACGGCACAGCCGGCAGTTCACTGCACACCTATTCCGGCCCGGACAGACCGTTCCCTGTCATCACTGGCGCACGTACACCGTGCCGTCCATAATCCGTCTGGCTGTTCTCTGCACCGCCACGCCCGGCAGCTTCAGCTCGCCGTCCTGCCGCACGATATCCGGGTACATGGTCATCACGCCGCTGGGGTGGCCGATGCGCACGCAGCCGCTGGCATTTCCCGGCATACCCAGGGTTTTCTCGATGATGGAGCCCTCCAGCTGGGCGGCCACGGAGATGGAGCTGGCCGAGGTCAGCGGGCAGGCCTTGTGGCACTTGAACACGGAGATCACGCGGGCGCAGAGGTCCATGTCCGAAGCCTCAACCTGCTCCCCGGCGATATCCGTAAAGGTCATGGGCGCGGTGAAAAAGCCCACCTTGGGAACGGCGGGACTGTTGGCCGTGGCGTCCTCCAAATCCTTTGCAAAGCCCATCATGCAGGCCGCCGTGCCGCGAATCTTCTCCAGCAGCGCGCTGACCTCAGCGTTGGAGTTTATTTCCTCGGGAAGCTCCGTGCCCTTCATGCCGATCTCTTCAGCCCGCACCAACACCATGGGGTTGGACACGTCCAGGATGCTGGCCTCGATTTTTCCGAAGCCCGGGATATCCAGCACGTCCAGCACATTTCCGGTGGGCAGAAGTTTACCTGTCTTGGAACCGGCGGGATTTAAGAAATTCACCTTCAGCTCCGCCGCGGTGCCGTCCACGCCCGCGATGTGGCAGTCCCCGTCCTGGGCGAAGGTGCCGGTCTGCGGGTCGATGGGCACGGTGACGTTGATGTATTTGTCCGTGTTGCGGTTGAGCATACGCACCGTGGTGATGGGCTGCGTGATCGTAAGAAGCCCCTCCTCAACGGCAAAAGGCCCCACGGCGGCGGTCATGTTGCCGCAGTTGGACTTGTAGTCCACCTGGCTTTTGCCCACGATCACCTGGCCCACCAGATACTCCACGTCCACGTCCTTCTCCTCGCTCTTCCACACGATCACGATCTTGTTGTTGCTGGACACGGTGCCGCCCATGCCGTCGATCTGCTTGGGATCAGGGTTGCCCATCACCTGTAAAAAAATGGGATCCCACTGGCTTCTGTCCTCCGGCAGGTCCTCCCTGAGGAACATACAGCCCTTGCTCGTACCCCCGCGCATAAATACTGTCTTAAATTTTCTCATTGTCTACCCCTCTCCGCCGGATTCCATATCCGGCTATCTGTAAATAATTTTGTTTAAGGGACAAGGCGGTCCCATCGGGCCGCCAAACCTTTTGCCAGGAAGGCGGACGCCCGGCCTGCGCCGTCGTGTCCGCCATTCTTCTATTTTTTCAGCCCGTCGATGGTCTCCAGCAGGTAATCCGTGAATTCCGCCGCGCTGGCGCCGTCCCGGTCCGTGGTCACCACCAGCCTGCGCTCGGTGATAGTGCAGATATCCAGAGCCTGGTCCAGAATCTGCTTGCGGTCCGCGTAACCGATGTGGGCCATGAGCATGCCCACCGCCCGGATCAGGCTGCAGGGGTCCGCGTAATCGCCCCGGTTGTGGTCGATCAGGAAGGGAGCCGTGCCGTGGATGGCCTCAAACATAGCGTATTTATTGCCCAGGTTGGAGGAGGAAGCGGTTCCAAGGCCGCCCTGGTGCTCCGCCGCCACGTCGGTCACGATATCGCCGTAGAGGTTGGGCAGCACGATCACCTCGATGCCCTTGTTGAACTCCGGGTCCAGCATCTTGGCGCTCATGGCGTCCACCAGACGCTCCTGAATCTCGATCTCCGGGTACTCCTCGCCGACCCTGCGCACGGCCTTGATGAAGTTGCCGTCCGCCAGCTTCACGATGTTGGCCTTAGTCACAATGGTCACGTTCTTCTTTCCGTTCTTTTTGGCAAACTCAAAGGCCGCCCGGGCGATACGCTCGCTGCCCTGTCTGGTCTGCACCTTGAAGTCCACGGCCAGGTCCTCGTTCACCTGAATGCCCTTGTTGCCCCAGATGTACTCGCCCTCGATATTTTCACGGAAAAAGGTCCAGTCGATGTTTTTCTCCGGAATGCGGATGGGGCGCACGGCCGCGAACAGCTCCAGACCCCGGCGCAGCAGGCTGTTGGCGCTGATCAGGTTGGGCCAGGGATCGGATGCCCTGGGCGTCACCATGGGGCCTTTTAACAGCACGTTGCACTGTTTGACCTCCTCAAACACCTCGTCCGGCAGGCTCTGAAGTTTGGCGGCCCGGTTCTCAATGGTCATTCCCTCGATGGTCCTCACCTCCACCCGGCCGGAAGCGATCTCCGGTCCCAGCAGATCGTCCAGCACCCGCAGGGCCTGCTTCATGATAATGGGGCCGATGCCGTCGCCGGGCAGGATGCCCACCACAATTTTCTCCAGTTTGGCGAAATCCGTCACCTCATTGTCCGCCTTCATCCGCTCAATCCGCTCGTACTCGGAGCGGATCAGCTCCGCAAATTTCTCCTGTGCCGCAGCAATATTCGCGTCAACGCTCATGTTCTTCTCCTCCATCCATTGTTCTGCGCTCCTGCGCATAATAGTTGATCAGGCAGCCGGAAAGCAATATCTTGCGTTCCTCCTCGGTCAGCTGCCCCAGGGTGCACGAAATCTCCCGCTGCACCCCCGTCACCCGCCTCACCTGCAGGTCGCTCCGTCCCTCTTTTAACGCGCTCCGGATTCCCGGCACCAGCAGATAGTCGCCCACCCGGATGTCCTCCAGGCTTTCCGCGGTGACGAGGGGCAGAATCCCCCAGTTGATCAGGTTGGACCGGTAACGTTTGGTGGCGTACTCCCCCGCCAGATCCGCCAGGCCGCCCAACACCTTCTGGCTGCTGGCCGCCTGCTCCCGGGAGGACCCGTCCCCGATCTGAGGGCCGGTGATAATGCTTCCCAGGGCGATCCCGCCCTCCTCACAGCCAAGCTCCGCCTGAAGCCGCCGTAAAATTGTTCCGGCCTCCTGGTCGGTAACCGCCGCCAGACCCATTTCCCGGCGCAGGCGCTCCTGGGCCCGCACCTCCCTGGCGCGGCCCACATAACCCGGATCACGGCTGATCAGGGTGTATCCGGCCAGCTTTTCCGGGTTGGACCGGTAGGACGAGGCCTCACCGGACGGCACCAGCTCATCCGTGGTCACTGACGAATCGTAGGCCCCCGCCACTTTGAGCAGCAGATGCTCCGCCAAAGGCGCCATCTCGGGCCATTCCCCGATATTCGGCCCCATCACCAGGGGCTCGGCCGGATTTTCCCCGCCGAAATTGTCGTACACCTGCCCCTTGTAGATCGCGGGATTGAAATGGTATTCCGGGGAGGAGTAATGCACCTGATCCAGCTCCGTTGCCGCCGTCAGGCGTCCACCGTTTCGCACGGTGGCGGCAATGGACCTGGCGTCCATCAGAGCCACCGCCGCCATCTGTCCCTGGCCCGGCTTGGAACCGTCCCGGTTGGGATAGTTGCGGGTCACATGGCGGATGGAAAGCTGATTGTTGGCCGGAACGTCGGTCACGCCGAAGCAGGGGCCGCAGATGGCTGGGCGCAGCGTGGCCCCGCTGACCGCCAGACGCCCCGCGATGCCCTGATCCATCAGGTCCGCCATCACCGGCACGCTGGCCGGGTTCACGCCCAGGCTGATTCCGTTTCCGCTTATGGCGCAGCCGTCCAGAATATCGGCCATGGCGGCGATGTTCTCAAACATGCCTCCGCTGCAGCCGCTGACCAGGGCCTGGTCCACCACCAGCTCCCCGTCCCGGATCTTATCGGCCAAATGGAAGGGCTCTCCCGCCTCCCCCTTGATTCTTTGGCCCTCCGCCTCCACCTGGGCCACGATCTCGTCCAGATTTTCCTTTAACTCCCGGATGGGCAGCGCCCTGCTGGGGTGGAAGGGCAGCGCGATCATACACTCCACCGCAGAGAGGTCGATCTCGATCAGCCCGTCGTAGCAGGCGCCCTCCCCGGGGGCAAGGGGCCGGTATTCGCCGCCCCGCCCGTGCATTTTCAGGTACGACTCCACCGCCCCGTCCGTGGTCCAGATGCTGCTTAAGGCCGCGCTCTCGGTGGTCATCACGTCGATGCCCATGCGGTACTCCACGGACAGACTGCCCACGCCGGGACCCACAAATTCCAGAATTTTGTTCTTGTTAAACCCATTGGCAAAGGTTGCCCCCACCAGAGTCAGGGCCACGTCCATGGGGCCCACGCCAGGCTTCGGACTCCCCTCAAGCCACACGGCGATCACCGGCGGGCGCTTCAGGTCGTAAGTGCGGCCCAAAAGCTGCTTGGCCACCTCGCCGCCGCCCTCCCCGATGCCCATGGTTCCCAGAGCGCCGTAGCGGGTGTGGCTGTCCGAGCCAAGGATCATTTTCCCGCAGCCCGCCATCATCTCCCGCATGTACTGGTGTAACACCGCCCGGTAGGGAGGCACGAAAATGCCGCCGTAGCGTTTAACGTTGGACAGGCCGAACACGTGGTCGTCCTCATTGATGGTGCCGCCCACCGCGCACAGGGTATTGTGGCAGTTGCTGAGCACATAGGGCACTGGAAATTTCTCGATTCCGCTGGCCCGCGCGGTCTGCAGAATGCTCACATAGTTGTTGTCCGGGGACACCAGGGCGTCGAATTTAAGCCGCAGGTTTTCCATGTCGTCCCACTGGTTGTGAGCTTTTAAAATTTCGTAGGCCATGGTTTTCCCCCGGCCCTGTTCCACATCAAAACCCGCCGGCGCCGGCGCAGGGCATCCCTGAGTCCCCAGCACGACCGGGCAATCCAATAATCGTATCATATCCGCTCCTTTTAAATGCTGTCCGCGGCTAAACCGCCGCCATTTTCGTTCGATCCGCTACCGGTCCATTTGAATCCTTGTGACCGCCTTTCCCGTGCGCTCCATCTCCTCCGCCGCCCGCTTCTGGGCCGCCACTTTTTTCGCCGCCCGCTCCAGCACAGTCTCCGCCTGATCCCTTGGGATCACACAGACGCCGTTTACGTCGCCCACGATAAAGTCGCCCGGATTTACCGCCACGCCCGCGCAGCTCACCGGCACGTTGATCTGCCCCTCTCCCGTCTTCTGAGCGGTCCCGCAGGTCAACGCCCTGGCAAATACTGGAAATCCCGCTTCCTCACAGCCCTCCAGATCCCGGAACGCCCCGTCGATCACCACCCCGGCCGCGCCCTGAAGCCGCGCGCAGAGGCTGCGGTGGTCTCCCCAGTAGGAACACTGGCAGACCCCCTGTCCGGCGATCACGATCACGTCGCCATCCCCGGCCAGTTCGATGGCCCGGCTCACAATGGCTCCCTCTCCCGCCGGAACCTTGACGGTCAGCGCCCGGCCCACGATCTTCGTGCGCCCGATCCACGGCTTGATGTGGTAGTCCATAGCGCTGAATACCCCGGCTCCGTCGCACAGCTCCGGCACGGTAAACTCCCGCAGCCGCTCAAAGAGTTCCCTCTCCTTCTCCAAAATCCGCACCTCCGAAATCATCTTTTATCGTATCTGTTCAGTGCCTTCACCGATACGAGCAAAAATCCATTTAAAATCGCCTTCGGCGATGGGATTTTTGTCTGCAAGCTTACTGAACAGTTACCTTTTATCATCATTATATAGAAAAGCGTCTCATAAGTAAAATATATGATTTAATATGGAAGTGATAGGCAAAATCATATAGCCCCGCCAAAGCCCGTCCCACGCAAAAAAACAGAGCGCACCGGCCGCTCAGGCCAGAACACTCTGCTCTTATCAACTTCTATCCAACTCCGCTCACGCCGCCTCTACGCCAGGAAAATGCACCACAGCGGCGCGGTCACCATGGACAGTAAGGTGGAGCTGATCACGCATTTGGTTGCGAACACCTCGTCGCAGCTGTATTTCGCCGCCAGAATCGCCGTCACGCTGGCCGCGGGCATCCCTGCCAGCACCACGGACACGCCGGTCACCAGGGGATCCAGATGCAGCAGCGCGCAGACCGCCCAGACCAGAAACGGCACCAGGAACAGCCGCACAAAGGCGTAATAGACCGTCAGCCTGGTCCACATGGACTTAAAGCACTGCCCCGCCAGGATGCTGCCGATAAACAGCATGGAGATTCCGGTGTTGGCCCCGGCCAGGGTGTGCACCGTCTGCCCCACAAATCCGGGCAGGCGCAGCTGGGCAATCATCAGAAACAGACCGATGGCCACCGCAATGATACAGGGGTGGGTGGCTACCTTTTTCACCAGGGACTTCTTGTCCGGGCACTCCGTAAAATAGGTCAGGCCCATGGACCACATGAACGTCCGCTGGGGAATCAGGTACACCGAGGCGTACATGAGGCCCAGCGGTCCGAATATGCCCTCCGCAATGGGGTTGCCCAAAATTCCCGCGTTGGAGCAGATGGTCGCGTACTGGAGCACCTTTTTGTGCTTTTCCTCCACTCCCGGGTACAACATATAGCTGAGCAGGAAACTGCCGATCTGTATGCCGATGGCCACCAGGAAGATCACCAGGCAGCTGCGCAGAATCTCGCCGTTAAATTCCATCTCAAAGGATTTTACGATGCTGCACGGCAGGGTGACATTCACCACCAGGTCCGTCAAAAGCTCCCGGTTGCTGTCCGTGATCATTCCGATCTTGCGCAGATACAGCCCCAGGAGCATAAGGGAAAATAACATTCCCTGCATAATAAATAAATTGTTGAAATCCATGTCCATCCGTCCTCTGTCTTTTCATTAGAATCAGACATAACTGCCCGGACTCCCGGCAGCCACAATCAGACAAAGTATAACGCGATCCGCCCGTCCCGTCAAATATCTATTTCCTATATCTGCCATAACCTATGATGGTATTGGAACAGTTCACGCCAGGGAGGACATCCAAAAAAGGCCCGCGCAGAGCAGAAGGTAGAGGATCACGCCGGGATTGAGCACCACGGCGGAAAAACGCCGTCCCCAGACCATAGGCTTCTCCCCGGGCCTGAACACGATCTCCTTGCGCCTGGAAATGAGAATCACCAGACCGCCCACCGCGCAGACGACGCTCATCACCAGATAGAGCGTCAAAAGCGCATTGCAGACCAGGGGCACCACCGGTCCTAAGTCCACGCCGAAAATCTGCTCCAGCCGCGCCACCATTCCCGCGGGATCCCGAACCTCCATCAGTCCCTTGTTCAACTCCACAGTGAACACGCCGCCGATCAGATTGAAAAACATGTGGAAACCGATGGTGTAGCCGATATGTCCGGTCTTGATGTACACGTAGGCAAACAGGGCTCCCAGCCCGAAGGCGTAGAAAAACTGGGAGAAATTCCCATGGGCCAGGCCGAACAGCAGACCGGACACCACAACGGACACACCGTCGCCGTAGGCCGCGATGCGGTCGATGAGCATTTTCCGGTACAGCAGTTCCTCCACTATCGGGGCAGCGAACACCACCATGGCGATATTGAGCAGCATCCCCACCCCGGTCATCATATCCTCGGGCTGAACGCCATCTCCTCCGGCCGGAAACAGGGCGTCCACAAACTGGCTGAGCAGGATGCCCACAAACCCGATGCCGATGCAGATCACAAAACAGGCCGTGAGCTTCATCGCGCTCCAGTTCTCACCGCCCGGACGCCCCTGCTTGGGGATCAGGCGCATGAGAAGGGCGGCCACCGGAAACGCCACCCCGTACATGGAGATGGCCGAGATCACAATCTGCACGGTCTGGTTCTCGAAATCCACGTCCAGACCTCCCACCAGGCCCACCAGCATCGTGATCACGATCAGCACCAGCTGGGCCGCAAAGGCCACCCCCATAAAGGCAAACAGCACCAGGCCCAGCCGTGAAAACTGACGGGACTGCTCTTTGGAGCGGGCCGTTTTCTCCTGCTCCTCCATAAAAATCCTGGCCCGGGTCTGGGCCTCCGCCATCGCGCAGGCCTGCTGTACCTGCATCTGGATGTAGGCCGCCGTGGAGGACTTAATCTCCTCCATGGCAGCCGCCTTCATCCGGTCTATCTCCATCTGCGTCTCTCTCAGCAGCCGCTCCCGCTCCGGGTCCCGGCCGCTCTCACTCCGACTCGTCGTGTCCGGCTGACCGGAAGCCCCGCGGGACTCCCTCTCCGGCTGTTCAAAACGTTCATCCATGTGTACTGAATCCTCAGACCCGGGACATCAATCGAACAGACGCTCCACCTGCTCTGTGATGGCCTTAAGGTCCTCTTTCTTGGGAATATAATTGACCCGGATCTTGTCCAGGCAGATCTCAAATCCGCAGGCCTTAAGCTCGTCCTCCACCTGTCCGATGCTCTGTCCGCCCCAGCCGTAGGAGCCGAAGGCAAAGGCTTTGCGGTTCTTGGGCGAAAGGCCCTTTAAATAGCACAGGAAGGCCGCCACCTCGGGCATCATCTGGTTGTTCAGCGTGGGGGAGCCCACTGCGATATATTTGCGCTCCAGAATCTCCGGCACAATCTCCGAGCGGTGGGTGTTCTTTAAGTCGTAGAGCTTGACGGAAACACCCTTGTCCGCGAACGCCTCGGCGATGGTTTTCGCCATCATTTCCGTGGAATGCCACATGCTGTCGAATACCACCATTGCACCGGATTCCGGTTCATTTGCGCTCCAGCGCTTGTAAGCGTCCATGATCGTGTCGATGTGGCTTCTCCAGATAATCCCATGGCTGGGGGCGATCATGTCCAGACCCAACTCGTGGACCACGTTCCAGGCCGCTGCCGCCTGTCTGCCGTAGCACATCACGATGTTGGCGTAATACTTTTTCGCCTCCTCCATAGCCACGGCCAGGTCCGTCTGGTCGTCAAAGCGCTCGCTGGTTGCATAGTGCTGACCGAAGGCGTCGTTGGAGAACAGAATCCGCTCCTCCGGGCAGTAGGTGACCATGTTGTCCGGCCAGTGCAGCATGGGGGTGGTCACAAAGGTCAGATTGCGTCTGCCGATGTTGAGGGAATCCCCCGTCTTCATGGGCTTGTAGTTTAAATTGCCGTAGTGGGCGCTCAGGCCCTTTAATCCGCTGGGCGCGCTGGTGATGATCGTGGCGTTGGGGCAGGCCCGCACCATGGCGGGAAGGGCTCCGGAATGGTCCATCTCCACATGGTTTGAGATAATATAATCGATCTTCGCCGGATCGATCACATCGGAAATCCGCTCCAAAAGCTCGCCGGAAAATCCTTCCTTCACGGTGTCGATCAGCGTCACCTTCTCATCCAGAATCAGATATGCGTTGTAGGTGGCCCCCCGGTTGGTGGTATACCCGTGAAAATTGCGTATATGCCAGTCGATGGCTCCGACCCAATAGATACCCTCGCGAATCTCTGTCGCTCTCATAAAATATGTCCTCCTTGCAAGTGTTTCTTCTGTCCGTCCAGGGTTACAAAACCCCATTTCGTCTTGATCGTCCTTATCTTAACAAAATACCGGCCGCATTTCTGTTGCATTTGCAACAAAAATGCGGTATGATAAAGATAATCATCCGCTGCATATCATAACACAGAAAATCAGGAGGGGAAAGGGACATGACCGAATATTTTCAAAAAAATTTATTCTACAATATATCGCTGGAGGAGTACAAACATCTGCTGGGCTGTCTGAATGCCAGGGAAAAGCATTTTACCGGCGGCGAAACCGTCTGTTCCTACGACCAGGCGTTTCACAGCATCGGCATCCTGGGCAAGGGCAGCGCCCTGGTGGTCCGCTACGAAATCAACGGCGCCCGCACCATTTTGGAGCGCCTGGAACCACAGGATATTTTCGGCCAGCTGCTGTCCGCCTACCAGAAAAATCCCTTAAACGGCATCTCCGTAGTCTGTGACGAGCCCTGCGACGTGCTGTTCATCAACTACGACGGCATCAGCCGCCCCTGCGCCAAGGCCTGCACCTATCACCAGCAGCTGATCCAGAATATGCTGACCCTGATCTCCGAGAAGGCGGTGGATTTGAGCGAGCGGGTGGAGGTCCTCTCCCAGCGCACCATCCGCGAAAAACTGATCTGCTTCTTTTTGCAGATGGCAGGCCGCCAGAAAAGCGAGTCCTTCACCCTGCCCTTCACCATGGTGGATCTGGCGGACTACCTGTCCATCGACCGCAGCGCCATGACCCGGGAGCTGAAACGGATGAAGGAGGAGGGGATGATCGAGATCAACCGGAGAAATATCCGGTTGCACATTGAAGCCGCCGTCTAAAGGGATCATCCCATTTTCTGGGCAAGTCCGCCCAACAGCGACGGCATAACCACCGCCATCCCCATAATCGCCGCCAGGAACAGAGCCGCGACCACCAGCCACCGGAGGATCGCGCCTCTGCCGCCACCGGCAGGCTCCGCGTCCTCCCCGCTATTCCCGGCATATTGCCCGTCCATCCTGCCATTCCCGGCGCAGCTCCCGCTCTCCCCGCCGCTCCCGGCCTGTTCTGCGCATGCCAATCCGGCCGCCTTTCCCTCCTCTGCCGCCCTCATCTCCCCCTGGCTTGCTCCGCAGTAATTGCAGAACCGGGAGTTGTTCTCAATCTGCTTTCCGCAGTTCTTACAGTACATCCTCAAATCCTCCTTTTTTGCCTCAAAGGGCGCGGGGCGCTGCCCTGACCGCTGCGTCCCCAGTAATCGGTTCCATTGCATTCAGGCAATCGCCCGCAGGCTATGCCAGCGGCCCATTGCATTCACAAAAAAATGCTCCCCCGGCCCCATACGGCGCCGGAGAAGCATCGCGTCAATCACCTGTTACCGGTCCCTATTCCTCCACCGGAGAGAATACGTCCTTGCCCATGCCGCACAGCGGGCAGACCCAATCGTCGGGAATGTCCTCAAACGCGGTTCCCGGTTCGATACCGCCGTCGGGATCGCCAACCTCAGGATCATAGACATAGCCGCAGGGATCACATACATATTTCTTCATCGTTACGTTTCCTCCTTAAAATAAAGATCTCAATTCGTTTGATATCCAGATAATATCATAGTTATTCCTAATTTGCTGTGATATATGCAACAAAAGCAAATTTTTAAGAGAAAACATAGGAATTGTTTACTCCGCCTCTTTGGCTGCGGCTCTGGCCTCAACCTCACGCTTCTGCACATCGCCGGGAGCCTGCTCGTAGCGGCTGAACTCGTAGGAGTACAGTCCGATACCGCCGGTCATGGAGCGCAGATCCGTGTTGTAGCCGAACAGCTCGCTCATGGGGATATCTGCCTCGATCACCTGTTTGCCGTGGTGGTCGGAGTTCATACCCAGCACGCGGCCGCGTCTGCGGTTCAGATCGCCCATCACGTCGCCGGTGAACTTATCCGGAACCGTAACCTTTAAGGAGGCGATGGGCTCCAGCAGCACGGGGTTGGCATCCATAAAGCCGCTCTTGAACGCCAGGATCGTGGCCATCTTGAATGCCATCTCGGAGGAGTCAACCGGATGGTAGGAGCCGTCTAACAGCGTAGCCTTAAGGCCAACAACCGGATAACCGGCAAGCGGTCCCTTGACGACGCAGTCCTGCAGGCCCTTCTCAACTGCCGGGAAGTAGTTCTTGGGCACGGAGCCGCCGAACACCTTCTCCTCAAATACATAGGGCTTCTCCAGATCGCCGGAGGGCTCGAATTCCATGATAACGTCGCCAAACTGGCCGTGTCCGCCGGACTGCTTCTTGTGCCGGCCCTGTACCTTTACTTTCTTGCGGATGGTCTCGCGGAAGGCGAATTTCGGTTTGCTTAAGGTTACGTCCACCTTGTAGCGGTTCTGCAGCTTGCTGAGCACCACGTCCAGCTGCTGGTCGCCGATGCCGTACAGCAGCGACTGGCGGTTCTCCGCGTCGTTTACAACCTTTAAGGTCAGATCCTCTTCCATCATGCGGGCCAGAGCGGTGGAAACCTTGTCGTCCTCGCCCTTGTTGACGGCCTTGTATGCCATATATGTATAAGGAGTGGAAATCTGCGGTTTGTGGTACACGATGGGTGCGGTGCGCACGGCCATGGTGTCGCCGGTCTGGGTAACGGTCAGCTTTGCAACCGCTCCGATATCTCCGGCCTTCAGCTCAGGCACCTCGATCTGCTCCTTGCCGCGCAGCACGTACAGCTTGCCGATCTTCTCCTCCATGTCCTTGTTCACGTTGTAGACAACCGTGTCGCCCTTTAAGGTGCCGGTACAGATCTTCATCAGGGAGTATTTGCCGATGAAGGGATCCACAATGGTCTTGAACACTCTGGCGGAAAGGTTTACGTCGTCGTTGTACTTGGCGGTAAAGCGCTCGCCTGTGGACACGTCCACGCCGATGCACTCGAAGTGATCCGGTGACGGGAAGTATTTGTCAATGGCCTGCAGCAGAACCTTAAAGCCCTGGCAGTTGAGGCCGGAACCCATCATCACGGGAACGATGTCGCCCTGGATTACGTGGGTTCTGAGGGCGGTGGAGATCTCCTCCTGTGTAAATTCCTCGCCCAGGAAATAGCGCTCCATATATTCTTCACTGGTCTCTGCAACGGCTTCGATCAGGGCATCCCTTGCAATGGTCAGGTTCTTCTGAACATAGTCGGGAATCGGGCACTCTTCATAGTCGCTGAGAGTGGTAAAGCGGCGGCCCGCCATCTTGACCACGTTTACAAAGCCCACAAATTTTTCATTTTCACGGATCGGCAGCTGGAACGGCGCGATCTTACGGCCGAAACGAGTCTCCAGCTTTACGACCAGTTCGCGGTAGCTGGCGTGGTCGTCGTCCATATTGGTCACAAAAATCAGGCGGGGCAGGTTGTACTTCTCGCAGATCTCCCAGGCTTTCTCCGTGCCGGGCTCGATACCCGCCTTGCAGTTTACCACGATAATGGCGGCGTCGGCTACGCTGATCGCCTCTTCCACTTCGCCCACAAAGTCGAAAAATCCGGGAGTGTCCAGCAGATTGATCTTGATGGGTCCGCTCTCGCCTTGATACTCCAACGGAATCAGAGTTGTTGAGATGGAGAACTGTCTTTTGATCTCTTCCTTGTCATAATCGCTGATGGTGTTGCCGTCCGGCACCTTGCCCATACGTTTAGTAACTCCAGTCAGAAAAGCCATAGCCTCCGCAACGGTCGTCTTGCCGGAACCTCCGTGACCAAGTAATACGACGTTGCGGATTTGTTCAGTACCATAAACGTTCATAAACTTCCCTCCTTATATGTGTATACTTCAAGATGACAAAGCATCCCTTTAAATCCATGGGTCTATTTTACTAAATTATTCGGAATTTATCAAGCAATTTGCTCAAATTTAGACAAAAATTATAAAATCGTTTTTCACTTTCGGGAAAGAACCCCGTAAAATAAGGGAAATTTCGCAATATATTCCCTCAAATCCACAGTTTCCAAATTTTAGGCGGCCCCATTCCTTCCGTTCCGGCGGGACGTACATCCCGCCGAAGGGAACTACAGGCCCTGCTCCCGCATCTTTTCCCACAGCCGCGCAAAGCCTTCCGGGTCGGGCGTCGGTCCTCCCTCCGCCTCCACCTCGGCTTCGGCTTCCTTAAAATCCTTAAGCAGCTGGTCATCGGAAAAGCCGTACAAGCGCTGTAATAATTCCGTTATCTCATCTTTCTGTTTCATGTTCCGTCTCTCCTTTCCGTAAAAGGTGTACCTGTTTTTTTATTATACCATCGGTATTTTACAATTTTGTGGCTAATTTCGTCTATTTGCCTTAACATTTTATAAACATACTCCAAAGCCCCTCCCATTTCCCGCTCTGCGCCCGCCGGTCCTGGCGCGCGTCAAAGTTTTAAAGTTTAACGCAATAAAGTGTTGACATTTTAATTCCAATCGCTTACACTATCAGAAGCAAAAGACATACGCGCCGGTCCGGACGGCATACGTTTTCTTAATATACCGAATAAAGGAGCATTTCTCTCATGATTATTATTATGAAACCAAGCGCCTCCGACGAGGCGATCCGCAAAGTCACGGATATCATTGAATCCAAAGGGCTGCAGGCCCATCTGTCCAAGGGCTCCCAGGTCACCATCGTAGGCGTGGTGGGCGACAAGACTCAGCTGGCAGGCTGCAACATCGAGATGAGCGAGGGCGTGGAAAAGATCGTCCCTGTAACCGAGTCCTACAAGCTGGTCAACAAAAAGTTCCACCCCGAGGACTCCGTGATCCCGGTTGGCAACACCCACATCGGCCCCGGCACCATGACCGTGATGGCCGGTCCCTGCGCCATTGAGAGCAGGGAACAGTTGATGGAGACGGCATTTGCCGTGAAAAAGGCCGGCGCCACCTTTCTGCGGGGCGGCGCTTACAAACCCAGGACCTCCCCCTACTCCTTCCAGGGTCTGGAGGAGGAAGGGCTCAAATACATGAAGGAGGCCAGGGAAGCCACCGGCCTCAACGTTATCTGTGAGGTGACCAGCGCACATGCCATCGAGGCGGCCGTCCAATATGTGGATATGCTTCAGATCGGCGCCCGCAACATGCAGAACTTCGAGCTGTTAAAGGAGGCCGGTAAATCCGGCATCCCCGTGCTCTTAAAGCGCGGCATCGCCGCCACCGTGGACGAGTGGCTCAACGCGGCGGAGTACATCATTTCCGAGGGCAACCCCAACATCGTGCTCTGCGAGCGGGGCATCCGCACCTACGAGACAAGCACCCGCAACACCCTGGACATCAGCGCGGTGCCCGTGATCCGCCAGAAGAGCCATTTGCCCGTGATCGTGGACCCCAGCCACGCCACCGGCGTGCGGGCCTACGTGGAGCCTTTGGCCAAGGCGGCCGTGGCCGTGGGAGCCGACGGTCTGATGATCGAGGTCCATCCCTGCCCGGCCAAGGCCCTCTCCGACGGGCCCCAGTCCCTGACCTTCGACGCCTTTGATCAGCTGATGGGGGATTTAAAGCCATATGTGGAGCTGGCGGGAAGGCACTTTTAAGGGAACGCCGGTTGGAAAAACAGTCTGAGGCAGTATCCGGCAAAAACGTATCATAGCGACGCGGGAACCGCAAAATCCTCCCGCCGCATTTACAGAGAAAGAGGGATAGGAAATGGGAGAACAGAACATGACGGATTCCACCATCGGTTTTATCGGCCTGGGGCTCATCGGCGGCTCCATCGCCAGGGCGATCAAGCGCAGGCAGCCCCAGGTGCGCATCATGGCCTATATGCGGACCCGCGCCAGGCTGGAGCAGGCTAAAGCGGACGGCATCGTGGATGTGATTCTGGAGGGCATCGGCGATCAGCTGTCCCAGTGCGACCTGATCTTCCTCTGCACCCCGGTGGAGTACAACGCCCAGTATCTCACGGCCATCCGGCCCTATTTAAAGGAGGGCGCCCTGATCACGGACGTGGGCAGCACCAAGACCAGCATCCACGAGGAGATCGCGCGCCAGGGCCTGGAGGACCGCTTCGTCGGAGGCCACCCCATGGCGGGCTCGGAAAAGACGGGCTATGAAAATTCCTCTGACCATTTGCTGGAAAACGCCTACTACATCGTGACGCCGCCCGTGGGCGCAGACGGTTCCCTGCCCTTTGAGGAGCAGCCGGAAAATGTACGGCGCATCCTGACCGTGGCCCGGATCATCGGCGCTATCCCCATGGTGTTGGACTACCGGGTGCACGACCGGGTGGTGGCCGCCATCAGCCATCTGCCCCATCTGATCGCCTCCTCCCTGGTCAACCTGGTACGGGACAGCGACACGGCTGCGGGCACCATGAAACGGGTGGCGGCCGGAGGCTTCAAGGATATCACCCGCATCGCCTCCTCCTCCCCGGAAATGTGGGAGCAGATCTGCATGACCAACACGCTCCCCATCGCGGAGGTTCTGGAGCGCTACATCGCCTCCTTAAACCAGGTGCTGGACCAGATCCGTGGGCGGGACAACGAGGGAATCTACAAGCTGTTTGAGACCTCCCGGGACTACCGCAACTCCATTACCGAGCGGGCCAGGGGGCCCTTAGAGCCGGCCTACGAGTTCTCGGTGGACGTGGTGGACGAGGTGGGTTCCATCTCCACCATCTCCGTGATCCTGGCCGCCAAGGGCATCAGCATCAAAAACATCGGCATCAACAACAACCGGGAGCACGGCGAGGGCGCGCTCAAGATCGCCTTCTACGACCAGGAGTCCATGGAGGCGGCCTGGAAGCATCTCGACAAATACAAATACGAAATGTTCAGGGTGTAGCCGTAAGGGCGCACCCTTTCAAAGGTCAAAGGGGGAATTGAAAATGGAATCTATGGAATTTACCAAAGCAATGTCCGGGTTAAACGGCGAGCTGGCCGTGCCCGGCGACAAGTCCATCTCGCACCGGGCCGTCATGTTCGGCTCCATCGCCAAGGGATTGACTGAGATTCGGGGCTTTCTCCAGGGCGCGGACTGCCTCTCCACCATCGCCTGCTTCCGGCGTATGGGCGTGGGCATCGACAATCTGGGCGACCGGGTGCTGGTGCACGGAAACGGCATGCGGGGACTGAAGCGCCCCGCCGGACTGCTGGACTGCGGCAACAGCGGCACCACCATGCGCCTGATCTCCGGCATCCTGGCGGCCCAGAACTTCGACGTGACCCTGACCGGGGACGCGTCCATCCAGAAGCGCCCCATGAAACGCATCATCGACCCGCTGTCCATGATGGGCGCGGATATCGCCAGCGTCAACAAAAACGGCTGCGCGCCCCTGCGCATCAAGGGCCGCCGCCTCACCGGCATCCACTACAACTCCAAGGTGGCCTCCGCCCAGGTGAAGTCCGCCGTCCTTCTGGCCGGACTCTACGCCCAGGGCGAGACAAGCGTCACCGAACCGGCGCTCTCCCGCAACCACACGGAGCTGATGCTGCGCCACTTCGGGGCCGCGGTAAATTCCTACGGTGCCACGGCCACCATCTCCCCGGCGGACGAGCTGTTCGGAACAAAGGTTGCCGTACCCGGGGACATCTCCTCCGCCGCCTATTTCATCGCGGGCGCTCTGATGGTTCCCGGCTCCCAGGTGCTGATCAAAGGCGTGGGGATCAATCCCACCCGGGCCGGAATCCTGAAAGTCTGCCGGGACATGGGCGCGGATCTGACGCTGTTAAATGAAAACCACAGCGGCGCCGAACCCACCGCCGATCTTCTGGTGCGCCACTCTCCCCTTAGCGGAACCGTGGTGGAGGGCGAGGTGATCCCCACCCTGATCGACGAGCTGCCCATGATCGCCGCCATGGCCTGCACGGCCCAGGGCGAGACCGTCATAAAGGACGCGGCGGAGCTGAAGGTCAAGGAGTCCAACCGCATCGCCATCATGGTGGAGAGCTTAAACGCCATGGGAGCGGACGTCACAGAGACGGAGGACGGCATGATCATTCGGGGCGGACGCCCCCTGCACGGAGCGGAGATCGACAGCCATCTGGATCACCGCATCGCAATGACCTTCGCGGTGACCGCCCTCTGCGCCGACGGCGTGACCGCCATCAAGGACGCCCAGTGCGTCAATATCTCCTATCCGGGGTTCTACCGGGATTTGGAGAAGCTGACGGAATAAATCATCTGACCATTGGATGACCGCAGACTGTTATATTCAACCAAAAATCCCCAGCCCGGGATATCTGCCAATCGCAGCGGCAGATATCCCGGCCGGGGATTCTCTTTTGTTTCTTTTTCTCTTTTTATTATCCCAACGCCACGTCCAGAATCATCATCACCACAAACCCTGCCGCGAACCCGATGGTCCCGATATTGGAGTGTTCGCCCTCCGCGGACTCCGGGATCAGCTCCTCCACCACCACGTAGACCATGGCGCCTGCGGCGAAGGACAGCATATAGGGCAGCGCCGGGCCGAGGAAATCCGACAGCGCCAGCATGATCCCCGCGCCGATGGGCTCCACGATCCCGGAAAGCATGCCGTAGACAAAGGCCTTGTTCCTTCCCGCCGCCTCCTTTAAGGGCAGGGAAATGATGGCTCCCTCCGGGAAATTCTGGATGGCAATGCCGATTGCCAGGGCCAGAGCCCCCGCCATGGTGATGGTGCCGTTGTCAGCCAGCAGACCCGCGAAGGCCACGCCCACCGCCATGCCCTCGGGGATGTTGTGCAGCGTCACCGCCAACACCAGCATGGTGCTCTTCTTCCAGTTGCCACTGGGGCCTTCCGGCTCCTCAGCGTCCAGGTGCAGATGGGGAATCAGCCGGTCCAGTGCCAGCAGAAATCCGATTCCCAGACAGAAACCCACCGCAGCCGGAATAAACGCCAGCTTCCCCATTCCCTCGCTCATATCCATGGCCGGGATCAGCAAAGACCACACCGAGGCTGCGATCATCACGCCCGAGGCAAAACCCAGAAGCCCTTTCTGCACCACCTGGCGCATCCCCTGGCGCAGAAAATAAACGCAGGCCGCCCCGGCCGTGGTTCCGATAAACGGGATCATAATCCCAATAAAAATATTCATTACTTAAACCGCCTTTCTAATACAGAAGCGGGCGCCATGTATGTCCCGCGCCCGCTCCCTCACCGCTTATGGCCGCCCGCTGCTCACGCCCGGCCGCCTTTAAATCTCGTATCCCCGCAGCACCAGATAGTCCTTGATCAGCTTGATCATCTGGTCGTAGTCGATGCGGCTGGCGTTGATGGGCAGGTCGTAGTTCTCCATGTCCATCCACTCGCGCCCGGTAAAATACCGGTGGTACTCCTTGCGCTCCTTGTCGATGCGCTTCATGCGCCGCAGCGCTTCCTTCTCGTCCACCTGGTCCACCTCGATGACCCGGCGCACTCTGGTGACGGTGTCCGCGTAGACGAAGATTCGGATCACGTCGTCCAGCTGGTCCTGCAGCACGTAGTTGCCGCAGCGTCCCACGATGATGCAGCTCTCCTGGCCCGCCAGCTTTCGGATCACCGAGGACTGGAAGCGGAACAGGTTCTCCGGGGAGGTGATATTGTCCCCGTCCCGCACCGGCTCGCCTAAGTCCGGCTTCATGCCGGTGACGATGCGGTAAAGCAGGTTGTTGCCCGCCTTCTCGTCGGCCAGGCGGTAATACTGCTCGCCGATGGCGCTGGTCTCGGAGGTCATTTTCAGAATCTCCTCGTCGTAAAAGTGGATGCCCAGCTCCTCGGCAAGGCGCTTGCCGGTCAGGCGTCCGCCGCTGCCATACTGCCGTTCAACCGTGATCACAAAATGTTTTTTGTTCATAGTATAGCCCCCTAAAAATATGTTGATGGCCGACCGATCTACAGAATGTCGATCTGGCACACTTTCATTGCAGCGATTGCGTTGTCGTGGCTCTCCGGGCTGACGCCGGCGCAGCAGGCCGGGTCCACCGCGATGGGCGTCTCGGGCACGGCGGCCTTTAAAATCAGCGCATTGGAAATCACACAGATATCGGTACAGAGCCCGACCAGCTCCACGGACCGGTAATCGCCGCCGCGGACGTACTCGGACAGCGAGCCGCTTCCAAAGGTATGTTTCTCAAAGCGCCTGCCCTCGAAGGCTTTTAACTGCTCGCAGAGTTCCCACCCTGGGGTGCCCTTGATACAGTGGGGAACCGGAAGCTTCCTGCCCTCCACCGTGTCCATATAGTCGTCGAAATGGGTATCCAGCGTGAACACCACCTCGTCGCCCGCGGCCGCGTAAGCTTCGGCCTTTTTCACCACGGCCGGGACGATGGACTGGGCCTCTTTGGTCCCCAGAGCGCCGTCTATAAAATCATTCTGCATGTCCACAACTACAAGTAACCGTTTCATGTCGGCTTCCTCCTGTTTGATTGTTCAATTACAGTCTATCACATTTCCACGGGCAATAAAAGTCATTTTATTTTAAATCGGCTCTTGACAAACCGGCGGTTCTGTATTAGGATATGGGTTAATAAAATAAACCGTTGAGAAAGAGGAGTAAGCTTCCAGACGTTTTATCACAGAGAGCCGCAGGTGGTGGGATTGCGGTATAGGACAGGCGGCTGAATGGACTTTCGAGGGCGGTCCTGAACGGACGAACGTCTCTGTATGGACCGACGGATTCCGCAACCGTTAATCGTGCGGCGCATATGTTTGTATGTGTAGAGTGGACTGTTTAGTCAATATTGAGTGGCACCGCGGATTTTATTCGTCTCAATCGCAGCATCGGCTGTGATTGGGACTTTTTTTGTGCGCACAACCTGGTCCCGGCCCGCTCCGCTCCCCTTTACCTCTGCAAATCAAACGGCATTTTATTACGAACCATACACATATTTCATGGAATGAGGAGGAAACTATTATGAAAAAGTCTATCGCAATTCTCTTAACCGCTGCTCTGGGTGCTTCCCTGCTGACCGGCTGTGTGACCAAAGCCACGGACACAACCACCACCGCTGCCGCCGACACCACGGCCGTGACTGAGACCGCCACGGAGGCGGACACCGCCGCTGAGACCGAGAAAGAAACCGAGACAACAGCGGAGGCCAAGGCGGACGGCTACACCATTGGAATCGGACAGTTCGCGGAGCACGGCTCCCTGGACAACTGCCGCGAGGGCTTCATCCTGGGCTTAAAGGAAGCGGGAATCGAGGAGGGCAAAAACCTGACCATTCTCTATGAGAACTCCCAGGCGGACGGCGGCACGGCCAGCCAGATCGCCACTACCTTCGCAGGCAAACAGGTGGACCTGATGTGTGGCATCGCCACCCCCATGGCTCAGGCCCAGTACGGCGTGGCCAAAAAATCCGGTATCCCCGTAATCTTCACCGCCGTCACCGATCCGGTGGCCGCCGAGCTTGCCACTGAGGACGGAACCCCCGTTGGCGAGATCACCGGCACCAGCGACAAGCTGCCGGTGGAGGCCCAGCTGAAAATGATCCGCGAGATTCTTCCCGATGCCAAGACTATCGGCATCATGTACACCACCAGCGAGGTGAACTCCGAATCCACCATCGCCGAGTACAAAGCTCTGGCTCCGTCCTACGGCTTTGAGATCGTGGAGTCCGGCATCTCCGCCTCCAGCGACATTCCCCTGGCCGCCGACGCGCTGCTGGGCAAGGTGGACTGCATGACCAACCTGACCGACAACACCGTGGTAGCTTCCCTTCCCGTGATTCTGGATAAGGCCAACGCCAAGAACATCCCCGTGTTCGGCAGCGAGATCGAGCAGGTTAAAATCGGCTGCCTGGCAGCCATGGGACTGGACTACATTGAGCTTGGCAAGCAGACCGGGCTGATGGCCGCCCAGGTTTTAAAGGGCGAGGCTAAGGCCAGCGAGCTCAAATATGAGATTTTAAAGGAAGCCGCATTCTACGGCAACACCAAGGTCGCTGAGAACCTGGGAGTCACCCTTCCCGACAGCCTGACCGGGGAAGCCGCTGAAATGTTCGACTCAATCAGCACACAGTAAGATACAACCTTGACGGAGGACGATCATGTTAACCATATTACTCGGTATTTTGGAAGAAGGCCTGGTATACGCCATCATGGCGCTGGGCGTATACATCACCTACAAAATCCTGGATTTTCCGGATTTGTCCGTGGACGGCACGTTCCCCCTGGGGGCTGCGCTGACCGCAGCGGGCATCGCAAACGGGCTTCCCTTTGTGGGAAAGATCTCCCCAATCGCCGCCCTGTTCATTTCCTTTTTCGTGGGCGCGCTGGCGGGCTGCTGTACCGGACTCATCCACGTGAAGCTGAAGGTGCGGGACCTACTCTCCGGAATCATCGTCATGACCGCCCTCTACTCCATCAACCTGCGGATCGCGGGAAAGGCCAACCTGCCGATCTTCAGCCAGGAGACCATTTTCGCTAATGAATTTCTGGAAAAACAGGTTCCTGAGGCCTTAAAGCCCTACACGGTGGCGCTGATCCTGCTGCTCATCGTGGCGGTCTGCAAGGTGCTGTTAGACCTCTATTTGAAAACCCGCTCCGGCTACCTGCTGCGGGCGGTAGGCGACAACGACGTACTGGTGACCTCCCTTGCCAAGGACAAGGGCATGGTGAAGATCGTTGGCCTTGCCATCGCCAACGGTTTCGCCGCTCTGGCGGGCAGCGTTTACTGCCAGCAGAAGGGATTTTTCGAAATCTCCACGGGCACCGGCACCATTGTCATCGGCCTGGCAAACGTGATCATCGGAACCCAGCTGTTTAAACGGTTCGGCTTTGTGAAGGGCACCACCGCTGTGATCGCCGGTTCCATTATCTATAAAGCCTGCGTGTCCCTGGCCTTGAATCTGGGCGGCCAGTACCGCCTGGGGGACTATATCGTATCCATCCCCATCACGGCCTCGGATTTGAAGCTGATCACATCCATCCTCTTCCTGGTCATCCTGTTGGCCAGCACAGACAGACGAAAGAAGGTGAAGAGCCATGCTTGAGCTGAAGCACATCAATAAATACTACAACGCCGGGACGGTCAATGAAATGTGCCTGTTCGACGACTTTTCCCTGACCGTGAAGGACCACCAGTTTGTCTCCGTGGTGGGCAGCAACGGCTCGGGCAAGACCTCCATGCTGAATCTGATCTGCGGCAGCATCCCCCTGGACGACGGACGCATCCTGATCAGCGGCCAGGACATTACCCGGATGCCGGAGTACAAACGCCAGCGGCGCATCGGGCGGGTTTATCAGAACCCGGCCATGGGCACCTGCCCAAGTATGACGATTCTTGAAAATATGTCCCTGGCCGACAACAAAGGCAAGGCTTTCAACCTGCGAAAGGGCACCAACCGCCAGCGCATCGATTATTACCGGGAAAGCCTGCGGACCCTGGGACTGGGCCTGGAAGATAAAATGCACGTGAAGGTTGGCGTGCTCTCCGGCGGACAGCGCCAGGCCATGGCCCTGCTCATGTCCACCATGACCCCCATCGAGTTTCTGATTTTGGACGAACACACCGCCGCCCTGGACCCCAAGACGGCCGAGACCATCATGGAACTCACGGATAAGGTGGTCCGGGAAAAGAATCTGACCACCATCATGGTCACCCACAACCTGCGCTACGCCGTGGAGTACGGGGACCGGCTGCTGATGATGCACCAGGGGAACGTGGTGATCGACCGGGAAGGGGACGAAAAACAGGCCATGGATATCGACGATATTTTGAAGAAATTTAATGAGATCAGTATTGAGTGCGGGAACTAACGGGCAGGTGGAATGCCTGACCGGAAAAAACGGCGCGGGAGTTGGTGTAAATGACTCCCGCGCCGTTTTTTTGTTTTTGTTAAATGCAGCAGGCCCGTCGCATGATCTTAAAATCCCACCACCTGCCCGTCTGCCGCTTTTATGGATACCAGCAGATTACGCTTTTTGGCATACTCCTGCAGGGGACTGCCATTTTCCAGTTTATCCCAGTTCTGATCTGTAATCACCACGTCCCCATAAAAGCTCCACACCGGCTCCAGCCGTCCCCGGTCTGTGGTGTTTCCCTGGTCAACCTCATAGGTCAGCAGGTATTCCAGCCTGACCTCCGACACCAATATATAGGTGCGGGGTTCAGGGGATACGGGGAGCAGCGTGGAGGGCCGGGTACTTTCGGGCTCCCATTCCAGCGCAGCGCTGTCCGCGGCCTGGATTTGGGTTTCATCCCCGGCTTTAGCCTTGGTCTTGCCACTGTCCGCGGCCTGGATCTGGGTTTCATCCCCGGCCTTAGCCTTGGTCTTTCCGCTGTCGGCCTCCTGGAGCTGGCTCACCTCATCCGCGTCGGGAATCCCCGGCTTACTCTGCTCAAAATATGTCTTGGCGTACTGTTCAAAAATCTCAGTGACGGCTGAGAACGGCAGCAAAAAGCCTTCCTCCTCCCGCTCCTTCACCACGGTTTCCCGGTTGATATCCTTAAGTTCCACCAACTCTCCGTCCTGGGCGTAGACGAATTCCACATACTGGCTCAGGGCCGGGCCCATCCCCCAGGCGGCCCCGCCGCCGGAGGGCTCCGGTATCCCGTCCACATTCCGGCAGTAGCTCAGTTTTAAACCATACCGGCCGTCCGGGACCCACTTGTAATCCGTGGATCTGGACAGAGCCCGCCACTGGCTGCTTCTCAGCTCAAAATGCTCCAGGCCCAGGCCGGCCAGGATTTTCTCCGCCTTTTTCTGCATTTCCCCCTCAATCTGTTCCCGCTCCTGCGCGCTGAGCGTCATATCCGAGAGGTCCGTGGCATCAAAGCTGTCCCCGCTGCCGTGGGAGAGCTGACGCTGGTTCAGCCAGATGAGCGGCGTCTCGCCGCCGGGCCCCTTGCTGAAGGACACAAAGTAGCGGTCGTCCTTTGATGTACAGCTGTTGAGGTCCGTGTTCTTCTCCGGCGGATATTCGTTCTCATTCCACTGGATTCCCTCTGCCTCGGACACCACTTCCTTAAACCGGGCGAAATCCTCCTCCGTATAGGGCTTTTCCCGCTCCACCCGAAGCACGGGCGCGGCGTACACCTCCGGCACCTTCACCGCAGCGTCGGCCTCCAGCCTCATGGTTTCACCGATCAGCTTGGTCTCGTAGCGGGCCGGCGCCTCCGTCTGCTCCGCCAGGCGTTTCTCCGGTTTCTCCGTGTCTGCTCCCTTTGTCTCTCCCCCGGCATCGGATATCTCTTTGCCGCCCTGGGGCTGTTCCGCCTGGGATGTGCGCTCTGCAATCACCGGTTCCCCCTGCTGCGAAGAACAGCCTGTCTGCGCTGCCAGAATAGCGGCGGCGCACAAAGCCAGCCCTGCCGGGAGGCAGAAACGCCTCCAGTTTCCACGATTCTCCTTGTCCATCTTGTCATAGCTCCTTTCCCGGAAACCGCTTCCTGCCCGGTTTCCTCTCCTGATGACCCCATGATAACAGACATGGTCCGCAAAGAAATCACCGGCATGTAAAATAGTTGTAAAACCGCATCTCTTCTGTTTCCTGCGCTCCCATTCCTCTTTTAAGGAAATGTTACCGACACCCGCGTCCCCTCCCCCACCTTGCTCTCGATCTCCATGGTTCCCCCGTGGAGCTGCACGATGCGCTGTCCCAGGGCCAGCCCCAGGCCGGAGCCGCCTTCGCTGCGGCTGCGGGACTTGTCCGCCATATAAAATGCCTCCGTCACATGAGGCAGGTCCTTCTCCGGGATTCCGCAGCCCTTGTCCTCCACTGTCACCGTCCGCCCGCGGGCGCTCACAAGCACCTCCCCGCCCGGTTCGGAGGCCTTACAGCCGTTGTGAACCAGATTGACAAACAGGCTGCACAGCAGCTCCCGGTCGCCCAGAATCCGCATGTCCTCCTGAAGTTCCACCCGCAGCGTCACATCCCTGGCGGCAGGCAGCGCCCTCGTCTCCTCCCGCACCTGTTCCAGCAGGTCTCTCAGGGACAGCTCTTCCCTCCGGATAGCCTCGTTCTCATACATTCCCACCAGCGCCAGCAGCTTGGCGCTCATCTGCTCCATGCGCACGCCTGCGCTGTGGATATTTTGCAGCGCCTGCTTTTTCTGCCGCTCCGAAAGGCGCACGTTTAACAGGCTTTCCGAGTATCCCATGATGGAGGTCACCGGCGTTTTCATCTCGTGGGCCAGAGCGCCTAACAGCAGCTCCAGGTTCTCCACCTGCTCCTCCACCTGCTCCGACATACGGTTAAACGCCTCCCCCACCTGGGCGATCTCGTCCCGCCCTCGCACCTTCACCTTGCTGCCCAACTCCCCGCAGCTGATGGCGGCCGCCGCCTGGCGCAGCTCCTCCAGGGACTTTAAGGCCCGTCCAAGGCACAGGGCGAAGATCACGGCCGCTGCCAGGGAAACGCCGCCGAACACGGTCAAATACAGCCCCGCCTGCCGCTCCAACAGCTCCCAGGAATCCGAGATGTCCCGGGCCGCCAGCACCTCGAAGCCGTCCGGGTATTCCAGGGCCCGGCGCAGCAGCAGGATGTGCTTTTTGCCCAGCTCCTGGACCATGTACTCGCCCTTCAGGCCGTCTAGGTTTACAATCTCGTAATCGGTCTGGTTGGCGATGCACACGCCGTCCTTGATCAGCGCGTAACCGCTCTGGTAACAGCGGCCGAACTGATACTTCAAATACGCATCCCGGGCGATCTCGCCCATGTTCTCAAAGTCCTCCCGGGTTCCCACCTGCCGGAAGGCCCGACCTGCGATCCGCAGCTTTTCCCGCTCGCTCTCCACCTGCACCGACAGGCTGTACTCCTTAAGGCGTGCGATGGAAAATGCCGCGCAGGCGCCCATGGAGACCGCCAGGATGAAAAATACCAGCAGCACCAGTTTCGTTTTCAGTTTCATAGGCCGTCGTCCTCAAACATGTATCCCGCCTTGGGGATCGTCTTAATCGCCCCGGCGCTTTTCAGTTTCTTGCGCAGCTTGGCCACATGGACATCCACGGTCCTGGTCTCCCCGTAGAAGTCGCTGCCCCAGACCAGATCCAGCAGCCGGTCCCTGCCCAGCACCACGTTCCGGTTTTTCAGGAACACGGTCAGCAGGCCGAACTCCATGGGCTTTAGGTCCACCTCGGCTCCCCCTTCCCAGACGCGGTGCATGTTTAAGTCCACCACCAGATCGCCATAGCAGAGCTCCGGTTTCATTTTCCCGGTCCGCTCCAGCACTTTTTCCATGCGGACCAACAGCTCCAGCACCTCAAAGGGCTTGACAATATAATCCTCCGCCCCCAGCTTCAGCCCCCGAACCTTGGACGTCACGTCGGCCTTTGCCGTCAGGTAGATCACCGGAATGTGTTTTCCCTGAAACAGCTCCATCAGCGCAAAGCCGTCCATCCCCGGCAGCATGATATCCACCAGGGCCAGGTCCGCGGCCTCCTGCCCCTGTTCCCGCAGAAGCCCGGCCGCCTGGTCGCCGTCGTAAACGGCTCTCGTCTCGTAGCCCGCCGCTTCCAGATTCATGCAGATCAGATCCGAAATGATCCGCTCGTCCTCCACTACCAGTATCCTGTTCTTCACGCTTCTCCTCCCTGTATGCCCTTTGATCTCTTAATTCTACCATCAACCGCACCTAAAAATCTTTACCAAAATGTAAAATACGGGCATCCGGCCGCTCACGCGATTCGGATGCCCGCATCTCTTGGGAGATAAATCCCGGGGGATCTTTGATTATTCCGCAAATACCACGATCTTCTGCGCAACGCCCTGGTCGTCGGACCAGATAAGGCAGGTTCTTCCCTGGCTGAGATCGTCCATGGTCACGATGTTCTTCGTCAGGTAAGGAAGGATGGTGCAGTCGGAGGGAATCTCAAATGTTGTGCCGTCCGCTGTGGTCAGCTCGGCTTTGGAGGAAGCCGCGTCCGTCACCACGGAATCCACGGTCACATAATCCGGCACCTTGAAATCAGCCGGAATGTTGCAGAGAATCATCTCGGCGCTGGTCTGCGGGGGCAGGCTCATGGTCATGGCCTGGCTGATGTACACATAAATGGTATCGCCGTCCTTGATGTCCTCAATGTTTACCGGCAGCCCTTCCACCGCGTCTAAAACCAGCGTCTCCTCGTCGGAGACATTCAGAACGATCTCGCCGCTGTAGCTCTGGCCGGACTGGTTGTCGATGGTCAGCCGTCCGCTCTCATCTCTGGTAACAGTGCCGTAAATCCGGATGGACTGGAGCGCCTCGGCCTGAGTCTCCTCCATGCTCTCAATGGTTCCGTCCACGGTCTCGATCACATCCGCAGTGGTCTCAGCGGTGGTCTCCACAGTCTCAGCCGGTGTGGTGGTAACCGCCTCGGTCTTGGCCGCGCAGCCTCCGATTCCCAGCGCCACAGCCGCGCATGCACTGATTGCAAATAACTGATATTTTCTCAATTTTGTATTCTCCTTATGTTCATATTTTATTCATATAACTGTATCAGGAGTATACAATACTTTCCTGTAGATTCCAATAACGTTTTTCTTAACAATTCCTAAGAAATGCAAAATCGGATTCATAGAATATTCAGAATATTTCAGTCATTTTCTGGCCGGACGGCGCATTTACGCGGCCGATCCGGCAGCCCCGCGGGCAGGGGCGGGCGGTTCACACACACGGCAGCTCCGCGGGCGGGGGCGGGCGGTTCTCCCTCCGCTTTAACGCTCCCCGCCGGTCAGGGATTCCACCGCGTCCACCATCGCCTGATAGCCGGTGCAGCGGCACAGGTTGCCGGACAGGCCGCGGCGGATCTGGGCCTCCGTGGGGTTGGGATTCTCCCGCAGCAGCGCGCAGGTGGCCAGGATCATACCCGGCGAGCAGAAGCCGCACTGCACGGCTCCGTGATCCACAAAGGCTTTCTGGATCTTCGCCAGCTCCGGGTCCCGTTCCACCCCCTCGATGGTCATCACCTGGCGGCCATCCGCCTGAATGGCTGGGTAAATACAGGAGTTCACGGTCTTTCCGTCCACCAGCACGGTGCATGCGCCGCAATCCCCTTCCCCGCAGCCCTCCTTGGTCCCGGTCAGACCCAGGACCTCACGGATCACATGAAGCAGGGTGTCCATTGGCCTGATTTCCACCTGCCGCTCCTCACCGTTTATATAAAGCGTAATCTTTTCCATCACTCAAAACACCTCCACAATTCCGTCACGTTGTGAAGCACCATGCGAAAGGCGATGCGCCTTCTGTACTCCGCCGTGGCGCGGATATCCGCGATGGGGGCAATGTCCTCCATCAGGGCGGCGCGCAGGCGCTCCCGGAACGCGGACTCCGCCGGAACCTCTCCGGCCAGCTCCGCCGACGCCTCTCCGGCCAACTCCGTCAGCTCTCTTCGGCACAAATCCCCAGGCCTAGCCCCAGCCAACACTTTCTCCGTCCTCTGGGCCCGCACTGCGGTGGGGGCCACCGAGCCCAGGGCCACGGCGATCTCTCCCACCGCGCCCTGGCGTTCCTCCATATACACCGCGCAGCTGCACAGTGAGATAGCCAATGCGTTGCGTTTTCCGGCCTTGTAGAACACCGACCGGCCGCTCTTGTGGGGCAGAATCACCTCGGCCAGCAGTTCGCCGTGCCTTAAATCCGTCCGCCCGGGCCCCTTCATGAAATCCTTAAGCGCAACCTCCCGCGAAATACCGCCCGCCTTCACCAGGCGGAGCACGGCGTCCAGCGCCAGAAGGGGCGGCACCGAATCCGCGGCCGGGGAGGCCGAGATAATGTTGCCGCCCACGGTTCCCCGGTTGCGGATCTGCGGCCCTCCCACCTGGGAAGCCGCCGTGACCAGCGCCCCGGCAAAGGGGATCCCGCAGCGCTCCAGCTCGGAAAAGCTGGTCATGCTGCCGATATGCCATCCGTCGGCCTCCCTGCGGATTCCCCGAAGCTCCGTCAAATGTTCCAGGCTCACATAATCAAAATCCAGATATTTGCCGTGTCTGCGGTCCACGTACAGATTGGTGGCCCCGGCGCAGGCCATGGCCTGCTCTCCCGCCAGCGCCTCCAGGGCTTCCTCCAGCGTTTCCGGCTGAATCATTCTGCACACAGTCATTGTTCTCCCTCCCCCATGTTGTCGAAATAGCTGTCCAAGGAATAGGTCAGCTTGTCAAATTTTTCCAGGTAGCTGCCGTCCGGAAAATCTTCAAAGGCGATCACCTTATACCGCCCGTCCTCGTACACAAACGGCAGCTCATAGACCATGCCCGGCAGTCTGGCGGCCTGTGAGAAAACGGCTTTCCCGCTCCTTCCGTCCTCCGCCAGCTCCATGGACTCGTAATTGATAAACAGCGGCGTGAGATAGGGGTAGGAGCGCTCCTTCACAAAGGCCCGGACAAATTCCTCCCGGCTCATCCGGGACTGGAAATCCTTTGTCAGATAATCGTACAGCCGCTCCGGCTCCTTGTAATGGTAGTTTAAGTCCTCCGCAAACGCGCACACAGTCCGCTCCGCCTCCTCGCGGGATGGCCTGACCCGCCCCTGTGAAAAGGCGCACAGACCGGCCGTAAGCCCCAGGCAGACCAGCGCGGTGCAGATCCAGGCCCAACGCCGGCTGTTTTTCTTCATTCTCATCGCTCCAATCTCGAATAGGGCACTGTGTAGGCGCTGGGGAACTCCGCCTTCCGGGACGCGGTCACCAGGGCCAGAATGGTCAGCACGTAAGGCAGCATCAGCATCAGCTGGTTGGCGATATTGATCCCCAGGGCCTGCAAACGCATCTGAAGCGCCGTTGCAAAGCCGAACAGCAGCGCGCCCCAGATGGCCCGGAAGGGCATAAACCGGGCGAAAATGACCACGGACACGGCGATAAATCCCCGCCCGCTGATAATGTCCTCGGTAAACAGGTTCATGTACGCGGTGGACATAAAAGCGCCCGCGGCCCCAGCGTAGGCTCCGCCGATCAGCACCGCCGCGTAACGTGTCTTCGCCACGCTGATGCCCTTGGAATCCGTGGCCCTTGGGTTCTCTCCCACCGCCTTGATCTTCAAACCGAAGGTGGTTTTCTCCAAAATGAACCAGGTGACGATAGCCATCAGGTAGCTTAAGTATACCAGAATATTGTGCTGGAAGAAAATGGGGCCGATCACCGGGATAGACGACAGCACCGGCACGTGCACCGCCGCAAAGGGTTCCACCTGGGGCGGCAGGCTCTGGATGCCGAAAATCACCCGGTAAAGGTAAACCGCCGCGCCTCCGCCCAGAATATTTAAGGCGGTGCCCGCGATCACCTGGTTGGCCCGCATGGTGACGGACAGCCAGGCCATAACCGTGCTCCAGAGCACGCCGGTGAGAATGCCCGCCAGCACGCCGGCCCAGAGACTGCCGGTCATAAAGGCCGCCGCAAAACCGGTGACCGCTCCCATGGTCATGGTGCCCTCCACGCCCAGGTTTAAGACGCCCGCCCGCTGGGTGTAAATCTGTCCCAGGGCCGGAAGCAGGATGGGCGTTGCCAAACGCACGGTGCTGGCGAACAGGCTCACCAGAAATCCTACGGTAAAAATATTGCTAAGCATGGCGCTGCCTCCTTCCAATCCAGTTTTTTACCACCGTCAGATTCAGGGTGGTCCGGGCAATGATGAACACGATCACCAGGCCCTGTATGATATCCACGATGGAGTAGGGGACGTCGGTCATCCTCTGCATGGTGGCCCCGCCCACCATCAGGGCGGAGAAGAAAAATCCTGCGATCACAATGCCCACCGGGTTTAGGCTTCCCAGCAGCGCGATTACCACCGCGATATCCCCGTAACCGCTGGCCACGCCCTCCAACAGGCGGTACTGCACGCCGTAAATCTCATTCCAGCCCGCCAGGCCGGTCAACGCCCCGGAGATCATCATGGTGATCAGCACGGTGCGCTTCACGCTCATGCCGGAGTAGGTGGCAACCTTCTCCCCCTGGCCCGCCAGGTCGATGCGGTAGCCAAGGACGGTTTTCCAGAAAAACAACATCACGGCCACCACCAAAATCCCCACGAAGATACCCGCGTGGATGCGCAGGCGGTCCGAGAACAGGGGCAGGCGCAGGGCCTCCGCGATATTGGGCGACTGGGGGAAATCCCCGCCCACCGGGTCCTTCATAGGCCCGTGAACCAGAAACGCCAGGAAATAGGTGGCGATGTAGTTGAGCATCAGTGTGGTGATCACCTCGTTGGCGCTAAAGCGGATCTTTAAGACCGCAGCCAGCCCCGCCCACAGCGCGCCGCCCAGCATGCCGCAGATCAGGGACAGAGGCAGCAAGATCACCGGCGGCAGCTTCAGGTAGAGCCCCGGCAGGATAGCCGCAATGGCTCCCAGGATAAACTGGCCGTTGCCTCCGATGTTCCAGAGCTGCGCCCGGAAGGCCACGCTGGTTCCGAAGGCCATCATGCACAGGGGAACCATTTTCACAAACACCTCGGAGATGCGCTGTTTGGAACCAAAGGCGCCCCGGAACAGGGTCTGGTACGCCTCCACCGGATCATTTCCGGAGAGCTTTACCAGCACTGCGCCGATGGCCAGCGCGATGGCGATGGTGAGAACTGCGGCGCAGACCTCCCCGGCCGCTGATTTCAGTTTATTTCCCATGTTCGTCTGCCTCCTTCTGCTTTCCCATCATCAGGCTGCCGATCTCGTCCACCGACGCGCCCCTGGGCAGCACGCCCATCAGGCGGCCGTCGTAAATCACCGCGATGCGGTCCGAAAGCTGCAGAATCTCCTCCAGGTCCGCGCTGACCAGCAGCACGGCGCAGCCCTCGTTTCTGGCGTCCAGCAGTTTCTGGCGCACGTACTCGGAAGCGCCGATGTCGAGGCCCCTGGTGGGCTGGTTGGCCACCACCACCCGCGGGTGCTCCGACAGCTCCCTGGCCAAAATCACCTTCTGCTGGTTGCCGCCGGACAGGCTTCTGGCCTGCTCGTCCCCGGAGGAAGCCTTGATCTGGTATTCCGCCCGGGCCTTGTCCCAGAACGCATCGATGGTTTTTTCATTGATAAAGCCGTGGCGGGAGAAGGGCTCCCGGCCGAAGGCCTTTAACACCAGATTCTTTTTCAGGCTCCATTTGAGGGCCAGACCCGTGGTGTGCCGGTCCTCCGGGATGTGGGCGATGCCCTTTCTGATGTAAAATACCGGCGGACGGTTGGTGATGGGCTCCCCGTCCATTTTCAAAACGCCCTTGTCCGCGGTCCGAAGCCCCGTGATCACCTCGCAGAGCTCCTTCTGCCCGTTGCCGTCCACGCCGGCCAGGCCGACCACCTCGCCCTCCCGCAGTTCCAGGGAGAAATCCGTCAAAGCCGGGTAATCCTTGTCGTTCCTGGCGCAGATTCCTTCCAGACAGAGGCGCACCTCCCCCGGGGACCGCTCCGGCTCCGTGAAGTTAAACAGCACGTCCCGGCCCACCATCATGCGGGTCAGCTCCTCCTTGGTCATGTCCGGTCCGGCCAGGCGGGTTCCGATCAGCTTTCCATCCCGAAGGACCGTCACTTCATCGACAATCGAAATAATTTCTTCCAATTTATGGGTAATCAGGATGATGGACTTGCCATCCTCCTTCATGTGCCGCAAGGTCTCAAAGAGCACCTCGGTCTCCTGGGGCGTGAGCACGGCCGTCGGCTCGTCCAGGATCAGGATGTCCGCCCCCTGGTAGATGGCGGTGAGAATCTCCACCCGCTGCTGCTCTCCCACGGACAGCTGCCAGACCTTGGCATAGGGATCCACCTTCATCTTGTACCGCTCGGCCAGAGCCACCAGCTCCTCCGCCGTCTCCCGGGTGTCCAAGAGAATGCCTTTGCGGGATTTGCGCCCCAGCATCACATTTTCCACCACCGTCAGGGACCGGGCCAGCATAAAGTGCTGGTGCACCATGCCGATGCCCAAAGAAATTGCTTTGATTGGCGATGAAATCTCCTGCTTCTGCCCGCGGATGAGGATTTCCCCCTCCTCCTGGCGGTACAGACCGTACAGGATATTCATCAGTGTCGTCTTGCCCGCGCCGTTTTCACCCAGCAGGCCGTGTATGGAGCCGGCCCGCAGGCAGAACTGAATCCTGTCGTTGGCCTTTACCCCTCCGAATATTTTGGTTATGTCACGCATCTCAACTGCTAATGTTTCCATCTGTACAGACCTCCTGAATCGAAACGCAGGGAAACCGCGGCGGGGAAATGAAACCTGCCCCGCCGCAGCCCGTTTGCCGGTAAAAAGCGCCCTACTTCGCCGCCTCGCCCTGAGTGAACTCCGGCATCTCGATCTCGCCGGCCTGAAGCTTCTTGAAGGTATCCTCAATCTGCGCCTTGTCCTCGTCGGTCAGCCATCCCTTGGGGTCGCTGATGGGAGCATAACTTAAGCCTCCGTCCTCAGCGTTGATCCAGTAGAAGCGGTCCGCTTCCTCGCGGCCGGTAAAGCTGCCGCTGCGGATATCGTCGAAAATTCCGGAGATAACGGCTTCCCACTGATACACCACGCCGCTGAGCACATTGTCGGGCGCCAGGGAGTTCTGATCCGCCACGTTGCCCAGGCAGTACATATCCTTCTCCTTGGCCGCCTGCACAACGCCCAGGCCGATGCCGTCGCCGGAATGCCAGATCACGTCCACGCCGGAATCGTACATGCCCACGGCCGCCTCCTTGGCGCCAGCGGTGTCGGTCCAGTCTCCGGTGTAAACCTCCTGAATTTCAATGTCAGGATTCACGGATTTTGCGCCGAACTTAAAACCCTCATGTCCACGGAAAATCTCGGAGGCATCCGCGCCGCCTACCACGCCGATCTTGCCCGACTGGGAGGCCAGGGCCGCGATCACGCCCATCAGATAACCGCCGCTCTGCAGCGACACATCGTAAATCGCAGAGTTGTCAACCGACTTGTATCCGGTTCCCAGCAGGAATTTGGTATCCGGATAGTTGGGGGCAACCTTGACGATAGGTTCCATAAACTGGAAACCATGGCCGAACACCACGTCGTAGCCCTGGTCCGCGAAGTCCATCAGCGCCGGCTCAATGTCCGCCACCTCGTACACGTTCTCCACAACCTTTAAATCGATCTCACTGGCGTGAGCGTCCACATATTTCTGCATACCCTGGAACATGGCCTGGTTAAAGGACACGTCGTCCTTCTTGCCCGGAAGGATCAGGGCCACCTTTAAAACGCCGTCCGCGCCCGCTTTTTCGCCTTCCGCCGCGCCGCTCTCCTTAGCCTCGGTTCCGGCCTCAGCCTGGGTCTCGGCCGCCTTGCTGTCCCCGGCGGGAGCCGCGGTGGTGGATCCGGCGCTTCCGGAACCGCAGGCGGTGAGCATCATCACCGCGGCCATGGCGGCCGCCAGCATTCTTGCACTCTTTTTCATTGTTTCTCCTCCTTTTTCTCCATTGCTTGTAAGATTTTATCTATATCGAAGGGCAGGCTGTTGAGCCTGGCCCCTGATATCTGTTCGATGGCCCCGCCGATGGCCGGGGCGATGGATACGGTGGAAACCTCCGCCGCGCCCTTGACTCCCATAGGCCCGGCCTGCTCGTAGGCGTCCACATGGTAGCTTGCGATGTGGGGCACGTCCAGGGACGTGGGCATGAGGTAGGTGGAAAAGTCCGCGTTCAGCAGCCTTCCGTCCTCAAACACGCAGTTCTCGCCCAGGGCGTAACCGACGGACATGGCCACGCCGCCCTGAATCTGCCCCGCCATGGACAGCGGATTGATGATGCGCCCGGCCTCGGTGGCCGCGGCCACGTCCAGCAGGATCACAGTTCCCGTCACCGGGTCCAGCCGCAGCTTCACCGCCTGGGCGATGAAGGTGTACATGGCGTGAGGGAAACCCGGGGTGGAAAACGCCTTGGCGGACTCGGGGAATGAGGCATGGCCGGTGGCAGCCAGGGGCGCAGCGCCGCCCTCCTCCGCTCTTTTTCTCCTGAACTCCTTCACCGCCGACAAAAGTGCGTTTCCGGCGATAAAGGTGGAACGCGAGCCCGCGGCGGAGCCGCAGTCCAGGGTTTCGGCCGTGTCGGACATAATCATCTCGATGTGATCCAGGTCCGTCTCCAGAGCGTCCGCCGCCATGGCCTTGAGGGCGGTGCGGCTGCCCTGGCCGATATCCACAAAACCTACGCGGATGCGGTAGTATCCCGGCTTCGTCTCCTCCACCACCACGCTGGCCGTGTCGGGGATGTTCTTGCCAAGCCCGCAGCTCAAATGGCCTCCCGCGATCCCGTAACCCACGTACGGGTCCCGGTTTGCCTCCCGGCTCTTCCACAGATCGCTGGCCCGGATCAGCTCCAGCGCGCCCTTAAAGTCCACGCAGTGTTCCATCTTCTGCCCAAGCGCGCCGTATTTTCCGGTCTCCAGGGCGTTTTTCAGGCGGATTTCAATGGGGTCCAGCCCCAGCTTTCCCGCCGCCCGGCTGATCAAAGTCTCCGTGGCAAAAGCCCCCTGAGGCGCTCCGAAACCCCTCATGGCGTGGGCCGCCGGTTTGTTGGTGTACCACAATCTGCTTTGAATATGTACGTTGGGAATGTCATAGGGTCCCGCAAAATGCTCCGTGAACAGCCCCAGCACCGCCGGTCCCAGCCCGGCGTAAGCCCCGGTGTCCAGGTCCCCGGTCCCGTCGAAGGCCAGGATACGGCCGTCCCGGGAAAATCCCATCTTCACGTGCATGCGCACCCCATGGCGTTTGTAGCTGGTTTCCAGGGACTCCCGTCGGTCAAACACCAGCTTTGCGGGCCGCTTGGTGAGCCAGGCCACGGCCGCCGCGAAAATCTGGGCCGTATTGCCGTCCTTTCCGCCGAAACCGCCTCCCACCGTGGCCGCCTTCACCCGCACCTGATCCGACGCAAGGCCCAGGGCCCGGCAGATCATCCGGTGGTCGTGGAACACGTTCTGGGTGGAAGTGTAGGCCAAAAGCCTCCCCTCCCCGTCGATCCTGGCAAAGCAGGCCTCCGGCTCCATGTAGCCGTGGTCCTGGACCGGCGTCTCAAAATCCTGCTCCAGAATCAGGGCGCTGTCCGCAAACCCCTGCTCCACCGATCCCTTTTCATTTTCAAAATCCACCAGCAGGTTCCCGTCCCCGTGAAGAGCCGGAAATTCCGGGTTGGCCGCGTCCGCCACGTCCCGCACCACCACGAGGGGCCGGCAGACTACCTTGACAAGAGCCGCCGCCTCACGGGCCCGTTCCCGGGTGGCCGCCGCCACAATGGCCACCGGCTCCCCCTTAAACCGCACATGACGGTCCGCCAGCACCGGCTGGTCCTCGATCACGTCCTCCACCACGTTGACCGCCAGATCCTTTGCCGTAAATACCAGCACGTCCTTCGGCAGCGCCGAGAAATCCAGCTCCTCCAGAATCCCGTGGCTGACGGGCGAGCGCACCAGAGCCAGCTCCAGCATCCCTTCCTCCCGGTAATCTCCCGCGTACATGGCCCGCCCCGAAGCCTTGTCCATTCCCTCGCTCCGTCCCAGGCCCAGGCCCACATAGTGTTCCGCCATCTTGATCCGCTCCCTCCCGGCGGGCCTCTGCCCGCCATTTTCTTACAATTATCCGCCGGACGCGCCGTTTCGACGCCCGGCGCTCCGGCCATCCCCTCGCCGCTGCTCCATTTCCAAGAAAAAGAAGTTTTCAGCGAAATCACATGTTCCCGGCCTCATTGCCGGGAGAATGAAATTGTTCACCAAAAACTTCCCCGCGCCGGCAAGTCCCGCCGGCCTATATTTTTTTACGCATCACCGTATGCTTTAAAATTCCATCCATGTAGTATTCCTTCGACATCAGTATCGGTTCTCCCCAGAAATTATATCCAACCTCGTCCATGTGCAGCAGCGGCGTACCTTCCGCGGTATTGAACACGGCTGCCAGCCTGCTGTCCGCGGCCACGGCACGGACCTCGGTCAGATCCATGTAAACCGTCTCCTTGCAATACTGCTCCAAAAACCAAAAAATCGGCTTTTTCAGCTCCGCCATCTCGTAAAAGCCGGTTTTCACGTGCCGCAGGCCGATGTGGTCCACGCAGTAGATCGCGGGCCTTCTGTCCGCCGTGATCAGCCTGTCCACCCGGAAAATGGGCTCTCCGGGCCCCAGCTTCAGCTTGTCCGCCGTCTCCCGGTCGCAGTCCATGATCTCCACCTTCACGCTGGCGATCTCCGCCTGATAACCCGCGTCCTTTACCATGTCCAGAAACTCTTTTTCCAGGTCCATCCTGGTCTCTACGTCCAGCACGTGTTTGTTGATCACCGTGCCAACGCCGTGCTTGCGGCTGATAAATCCCTCCCGCTCCAATATGGCCAGGCAGTCCCGAAGCAGCGTCCTGCTGACGCCCAGCTGGCCTGCCAGCTCCACCTCCGGCGGAAGTTTTTTCATATCCTGATAGCGGCCGAAGCGTATCTCCTCCAGCAGCCTGCGGGTCACTTCCTCTGATAACTGCAATCCCTGATCCATGCGTTCCTCCATTTATCTCACACGCCGCCCCTGTGCGCAACCGTAGCCTGCGGCAGCGCCATATGGTGGCCGCGGCCACACCCGCGCCCGCGCCCGCTAAACATGCTTCACCGGCTGCGGTTCGAACATGGAACCGCCGGGCACATTGCGCAAAATAGGTAGTACCTATATTGGTACTACCTATTTATACTATATCATTCTCTGTTTTCTGTCAATCTGAAGATACCAAAACCGTTTATCTTTTTAGAGAATAGCGCCATTGATTACTCCAATTACTCCAGCACCACCGGAATCAGTTTGTGTTCCAAAACGTCCACCAATCCCATGTCCGTCAGCCCCAGCTCCGGCACGGTGGGCAGGGAGATAAAGCTCAGGGCCATAAAGGGCGCCGGGGTGTCGCAGCCCAGGGAAGCCGCAGCCCGGTTCAGCCCGTCCAGCCGTTCCTCCACCTCCCTGGGGCCCTCCTCGCTCATCAGGCCGCCGATGGGCAGCTCCATGGACGCCAGCACCTTACCGCCGCAGACCACGGCCAGGCCGCCCCGCAGGCGGGCTACCTCGTTCACCGCGGCCGCCATATCCCCGTCGTCCACGCCCGCGGTCACGATGTTGTGGTGGTCGTGGGACATGGAGTAGGCCATGGCGCCCTTTTCCAGATGGAAGCCCCGGACAAACCCGGTTCCCACGTTGCCGTTCTTGCCGTAGCGCTCCACCACGGACAATTTGGCCACGTCCTGGGACGGATCCGCCAGCACGAAGCCGTCCTTCACCGGCAGCTCGGCCCGGTCCTCTTCGTTGATGATCTGGTCCTTCACCAGGCGGATCACCCGAACCGGCGCGGCTGCCCCGCCGCCGTGTCTGCCCGCGGGTACCGCAAAACTCCCGGCCGTCACAGGCGTTTTCAGCTTCACCGTGTCCTTGATCCAGTCGGGATACACACGGACCTTCGTCTCCTCCAGCATAGCGCCGCCCACCGCGGCCGGTTTGCCCTCAAACCATACCTCCTCCGGCTGAATATCCCGGATATCCTTTGCCAGAATGATGTCCGCCATGCGGCCCGGCGTGATGCTGCCAATCTCCTCCTCCATGCGGAAATGCTTGGCCGCGTGGATTGTCGCCATTCGGATGGCCTCCACGGGATCCAGGCCAAGGGCGATGGATTTGTTCACATTGTAGTTGATATGACCTTCCCGCCGGATGTCGCCGATGTGCTTGTCGTCGGTGCAGAACATCAGATTTTCCGTGTCCAGCCCGTGTTCCACCACCGCGCGCACCAGGCCCTCCACGTTCCGCTCCGTGCTCCCCTCCCGGATAAAGACCTTCATGCCCACCCGCAGCCGCTGCACCATCTCCTCCTCGGTGACGCACTCGTGGTCGTCGGAGATGCCGGAGGAGGCGTAAATGTTCAGCTCCTGGCCCAGCCGCCCGATGGCGTGTCCATTAGCCGGTTTGCCCCGGTTCAGGGCGGAGCAGATTTTCTCCAGGTACTCGTCCTCACGGGACAACAGAATCTTGGAGGAATCCATCTCCCCCAGGCTGACGCTCTCCTTCCAGCCCAAAAGCGCGTCCACCTCAGCCGCGCCCAGCACCGCGCCGGTGGTCTCAAGACCCGGGGCGGTGGGCACCCGGGAGGACACCTCGATCAGCATTCGGCAGGGCATCCGCTCCAGGGATTTCAACATTTCTTTGAGCCCCGCCTCCCCGGCCACGTTGGCGATCTCCATCAGGTCCGCCATCATGGTGGTGGTCCCCTTGGGCACCACCACGTCGGCCAATGCCTCCGGCGACAGCATGGTGGACTCAAAATGCATGTGGGAGTCGATCATCCCCGGGATGGCGTACAGATTGCCGCAATCCTTCACCTGCTTTGCCTCCAGATGGATGCCCGGTTCGATGGAGACGATGCGTTTTCCTTTTATATAGATATCCGTGGGATAAATCTCCCGGGAATACACGTTCACCAGCTGCACATTGGCCAGCTTCCAGTCGCAGGGAATCTCCCCCTTGCCGCAGGCGACCAGTTCCTTCAGTTCCTCTAATGTTCTCATGGAATGTTCTCTCCTCACTTATTTTGATTGTACTCTGCCTCACAGCCCGGTCTTTGCGATGCACTCCCGCAGCATTTGGCCTGTTTCCAGAATCTGGTTCCGGTCCCGGCCATCCAGCGCCGCCTCAAAGGCCCGCATACAGCGCTCGATCCGCTCCCGCGCCTCGCCGGTGCTCTCCTCGTAACACTGCTCCCCCTTTAAGAGCAGCAGGCGGTTCTCCTCCTGATCCCGGGGCGGTATTTTCAAATAGGAAAGCTCCTCCATCCGGGCCCGTATCTCCTGGTCCGTCATGGTGTTGTGTTTGCCCTTTATAATCTGCCGCTTTACCTGGCCGGTGGAGAGCACCTTCACCTCCACCTCCAAAATGGAGTTGATATCGTAGGTGTAGGTCACGTCCACTGCCTCCCGGCCCGCCCGGTTCTTCGGCACCTGAATCTCCAGGCTGCCCAGGAGCAGGTTGTTGGCGGTCAGGCGGCTCTCGCCCTGGTAGACGCTGATGCGGATCCGGTCCTGGTTGTTGTAAACCGTGTAAAACCGCTCCGTCCGGCTGGCGGGGATCACGGTGTTGCGCTCGATCACCGGGCAGAAATGTCCCGGCTCGAACACGCCTTCCCGGCGCTCCATCACCACCTCCACGCCCAGGGTGAAGGCGCAGACGTCTGTGAGAATCATTTCCTTTACTTCCCGGTTCCGGCTCTTCATGGCGCCCTGGACGGCGGCTCCCAGGGCCACCGCCTCGTCCGGGTGCACGGTCACGTCGGGGAACTTGTGGAACAGCTTCACCACAAAATCCCGCACCACCGGCATCCGGGTGGCCCCGCCCACCAGCACCACCTCGTCGATATCCGACAGACGGACGTGGGCGTCCGCGATGCTGCGCTGCAAGGGCTTTCGCAGGCGCTCCAGAAGCGGTTCGCAGAGGTCTTCGTACTCTTTGTGGCTTAAGACCAGGCGTTTTTCCTGCCCGTCGACCGCGCAGCACATTTCCACCGGATTCTCCTGTCCGAACCGCTTTTTGCAGTTCTCCGCCGCCTGGTGGATCATGGCCGCGGTTTTCCGGTCCAGCTTCTCCTCGTCGATCTCATTTCGGGCGAAAAACGCCTCCTCCAGCACCCGGGTGAAATTCTCCCCGCCCAGGTAATTGTCCCCGGCCACGGCCCGGACCTCCAGAATGGGCCCTGCAAGTTCCAGAATGGACACGTCGAAGGTCCCGCCGCCCAGGTCGAACACCAGAAACCGGGTGTTCTCGGTCTTTTCATACAATCCGTAAGTGATGGCCGCAGCCGTGGGCTCGCTGATGATCCGCTCCACCTTTAGCCCGGCCAGCTCCCCGGCCGCCTTGGTAGCCCTTCTGCGCTTGTCGTCAAAGTAGGCAGGCACGCTGATCACCGCCTCGGTCACCGGCTCCCCCAGAAATGCCTCCGCATCCTCCTTTAAGGACCGCAGCACCATGGCGGACAAATCCTCCGCCCGGAATTTGTGCCCGCCCAGATCGTACTGGCGCTCGCTGCCCATAAACCGCTTAAAGACCTCTGCCGTGCGCTCCGGATGCAGCTGGCCGTACTCCCTGGCGGTCTCCCCCACCAGAATCTGCGCCAGCTCGTCAACCGCCACAATGGACGGGGTCAGATTTTTTCTCAAACGGTTGGGAATGATCACCGCCCGGCCGTCCTGAAAGCAGGCGGCCAGGCTGTTGGTGGTTCCCAGGTCGATTCCGATTATCATGTCTCTTTGCTCTCCTCTAAAAGCCTGGCAATGGCCGCGCAGGCGTCCTTGTTGATCCCCAGCCAGATCACCTGGTTGGCTTTCCGGAAGGCGGCAAGGGCTTCCTCCACAGAGCCGTCCAGCATAGCCAAAAGGCCCCTGGCCTCCCAGAACTCCGTACAGCCGTCCTCGTCGCACCACCAGCACATATCCCGCTGCTCCATCAGCCCGATGTACCGGCGGGCCTGATCGCCGCGGCCGGTGTAGTAGGCCCAGCAGAACAGGTTGTAGAGCGTCTGCCTGGACTCCATGTTGGGCCTGGTCATCAGCTCTTCCACGGACAGTCCCAGATCATCGCACTCCTCATAAACGGATTCCATACGTTTCCGGTACAGGTCCCCAAAGGCTCTTGCCTCCTCCAAATCGCCCAGCCAGTAATAGGTCTCCATCAGCTTGCGCGTCAGACTCCGGTAATAGCCGTATTTCTTGCACTGGCAGGCCAGCTCCCAGGCATTTTTCAGATATCCAATGGCCGTATCGTACTGTCCAAGGCGGCAATAGGCCTCCCCCGCGTTCTGGCAGGCCAGGGCTCTGCCCTCCGGGTCCTTCCCGCTGTCGGCGTACGCCAAGTCCGCCAGCGCGGCGGCCTGGGTGCATTTTTCCAGAATCTCCTCTCCGGGATTCTCCCGGAAACGCAGCCAGATGTCCAGAACCTCTTCCATCCGCTCGGCCTCCCGCTCCCAGTCGTCACAGCACCGCCGTGTGAGGTCCGCGCTTCCATACCGCTCACTGATCCAGTCCAGGGCGCGGTCATAGCGGCCCGCCGTGGCCTCCAGGTACGTCAGGCTCTCCAGGCATTTTTCCCGCCCGTCCTCATCGATGTCGTTGTCCAGGGCATTTTCCAGGTACGCCGCGCCCCGTTCCAGCTGTCCCATGCGCAGGAAACACTGGAACACACGCTTGAAGCATTCCTCGTCGTCCTTTCCGAAGAGGTCCTCCGCCGTCATGCTCTTCTCGCAGCTCCCGATGGCCTCCTCGTAGCGCCTCATGGCCCGCAGGACCTTGCCCCGCAGCAGCCACATATCGCTGTCTCCGTCCCGCTTGACGCCCTCCTCGATCTCCTTGAGCGCCTTGTCGTATTCTCCCATCCGCAGGTAAATATCGGCCCGCCTGCGGAAGCTCTCCGCCGACTCCCCGAACTTCTCGTCGTAGAGGTTGATATAATACAGGGCTTTTTCCGCGTACTCGGGCTGGCAGACCCGGCAGAACTTCTGTTTGTACAGCAGTCCCAGCCGCCAGTAGCAGCCGGAAAACTCGGGATTTTTCTCCAATGCCTGCTGGTAATAGGCGATGGCTTTGTTCCACTGGCGGAACCGCTCGTGGCACCTGGCGATGTAGTAGCAGAGACGGTCGTAGTCCATTCCACGCTTCTCGCAGATTTTCAGATGAAGATAAGCCATCTTCGGCCTGCCGCCGTACTCGATCCAGTACCTTCCGAGGGCGTACCGGGCGGACAGGCTGTCGTTTAACCGCAGGGATTCCTCGGCGTAAACCCGGTCCAATCCCAGTTTTTTACTTTGATTGTGTTTCCCGCCGCTGTCGTTTAAAAAGGACCGTTTGAGATACGCCTGGGCCAGCAGCCATCTGGGCGCTTTGCTCTTTTTCAGCCAGCCGATCACATTTGCCGCGAAGCGGTCCGCCCGTTTCCAGTCCTTCTCGTCCTCCGCAAGCTGGTCCAGAACGCCGATTTTCTCCACCAGCAGCTCGCCGCTTTTCACCTCCGCCTGCTCTGCCCGCCGGATGACGTCCAGCGCCGCTTCGTACCGGCCGTAGCGCTTGAATACCCGAAGGGCCCGCAGATAAACCTCCGGGTGGCCGGGATAAATTTTGATCATGCGGCCAAACAGGTTTACCACCTCCTGGTCCTGCCCCAGCTCCTCGCAGATTTCCTGCAGATAGAAATAGGCCCAGTAGGCTTCATCATCCATGGAGATAATCTCCCGGCACTGTCCCGCCGCTTCCTCCCAGGCGTTCCTGTCCTTTAAAACCAGCACCTGATGGAGGCGGAAATCCAGATTCTCCGGTTCCAGCCCGATCGCCCGGCTACAGGCGGCCAGGGCCCGGCCGGAGAGCTCCTCCGCCATCTCCGGGGGCAGCTTTCCCGCGCGCTTCTCTTCATAATAGATATCCCGCCAGAGACGGCCTTCCAGGTCCAGGCTGGCGGCCATGGAACGGAGGTTTTTGGCGGAACCGGCGGTATTCTCCGGGTCGGCAAGACCTTCCGCTCCCCCGGCGTCCCGATCCAGACAACTGCGCCAGCTCTTCACCGCCTCCATCGACTCCCAGTACCGCTCCTCTTCCCGGTACATCAGGGCCATCTGCTCATAAAAATCCGCCCGGTCCAGCACCAGCTCCGGGTGGCTCTCAAAAAATCCGATCCCCTCCCCGGTCCGTTTCCCGTGAACAAAACATCCGGCTAAGAGCAACACCTGCTCCTCCGTCAGCTGCTCCTCCCCGGTAAGCCCGTCGATCAGCGCGTCGTCCGCCTGTTTCATCAGTTCTTCCGTGGCATCGGTGCTGCGCAGATCATCCGCCATTCCGGCCAGCTCCCGGACGCTCTTCCAGTCCTCCCGGATCACCGCCATCCTGGCCAGGCTCAAAAGCGCCGTGTAGGTGCCGCGGACCGTCTGATTGTTCCGTTTCAGGTAGCCCACATAGAGCTCTCCCGCCTCGTCCCCACATCCGCAGACGCCCAGAATAAACGCCCCGGACATATAAACCCGGTCGTCCTCCGGGTTCTCCCGGATCAGGCCGCGGACCATCTCCGCCGCCCGCTGCGTCTCCCCAATCCTGGACAGGTAATCGGCCTGTTCCAGCTCGTACCAGGGATGGCTGATCCCAAACTGCTTCAGCTGCTCCAGAATCTCCCCCACTTCCCTGAGCTGCTCCGGGGAATCCCCCCGCTCCCGGTTGGTGAGATTAAAGAAGAGCTGCAAAAAACCGTCGTAATCCGCCTGAGGCTCCCCGGAAAGCTTCTCCAGTGGGAAGTCCCCTTCCTCATCGTCCTGAATCCGCCGCAACATATACTCCACAAAGGGCTCCGGCAAACGCTCCTTAAACTCCTCCGCGTTCTCCTCAATCCCGAAAGTCTCTCCCAGTATTTTCCATATTCTCCCTGGAAGCCTGTAATGCTCCGCCAGAAATGAGAACAGCCCCCACTTGGCCTGCTCCCCTCCGTCCAGGGACGCGAGCACCGGCTCCCGCAGCAGTCCGCTCCACTCCGCCTCGTCAAGCCGTCTCGGGAGACAGCCGTAGACATCCGCCAGCCGTCTCAAAAATTCTCCCTCCGGCCCCAGCTCCTCCATCCACAGCGCGCTGTTCACCGCCTCCCCCTCCGGGGTCCGGGCATACTTCACGGCCTCCTCGTAAGCCCCTCGCAACCGCATAAAACCCTGAGGATCATCCTCCGGGTTAACGGAAGTCAGACGGCTACGGTACGCGGCCCGTATGGACTCCTCGTCCCGGGTTGGCCCGATCCCTAAAATTTCGAATATTTCCTGAACGCTCACGTTATTCCTCCTCATTCCTGTATTTGGCGGCTGTCAGGCCCGCCACGGCACTGGTGTGCCCCATTGATTTCCGTAAATTGGTAATACCTATTGTAACATAGAATTAAAAAAATGTCTCCACTGTATTTGCGGTTCTGCTAATTTAAAAAAGGGCCCTGATGAGAAATACATCGATTTCCCACCAGGACCCTCAAGCGAAAGAGCAAATACGGACTTTGCGGCAAATATGAATTTGCCCGCGTATCTCAAAGCCTCTCAATTCCTCTCAATATCCCCTCACCCGCTCCAACCCCATACTCAGAATTCCCGCCTCAAAATCCGGCCTAAGATCCGCACAGAACTCCATTTGGGGCATCATAATCCGGCCCAGCGGCTCCCCCAGGGCTTCCCGGATCATTTCCTCCATTCCGCCCTGCTCCACGTCTCCGTAAATCACCAGCCGGTGGGGGTTGTACATGAGAATGCACACCTTAGCCAGCCGCGCCAGGGCGTTTCTGCGGCTGGCGGCTTCCCCGGGCTGTCTCCAGTTCACTTCCGGAAGCAGTCCCTCCACCTCCCCCACCATCCCGTCTCTGCCGCACCAGAGCCTGCCGTGGATCCACACACCCATGCCCGGCCCGTACTTTTTCGGCACATAAATGCCGACGGCCACCTGGTCCTCCGGCGTCTGCCTGCGCGCGCAGTACCCGGCAATGGCCGCGTTTACGTCGTTCTGCACAAAGGCCTGCCGCCCGAAATTCCGCTGCACATGGCCGCAGATATCCGCGCCGGTCAGGCGCTCGTAGTCGCTGGTCACCAGACGGCCGTCCACCGCCTCGCCGGGGATTCCGAAACCCACGGCCGCGATGGAGGGATAGGCCTCCAGAAACGAGGCGATCTCGCCGTCAAAGCTGTCCGCCTCCGGCTCCACCAGGGGAATCTCCCGGGTCTCCACCACATTTCCCAGCAAATCGCAGGCGGAGAAAACCGCCGTGTCCTCCCCTTGCTTCTCGTACATACAGATGGATAATACCATCTGCGCCCGCTCCTCATAGCGGTAAACCGCAGCGGGACGCCCGTGGTCCGGCTGGAACATTCCTTCCCGGCGTATTTCCCCCCGCTCCTCCATGGCCTGCAGCAGGGATTGAAGAGCCACCACGCTGAGGCCGGACTCCCGGGACAGCTCCGCCTTGGTGGCCCGGACGCGCCGGTTCATCAGACGCCGGACGGTCTTTAAGTTCTGCTCCCGGATAAGATTGGTTCCCCGCTCCATCAGCGCCCGCCTCCATGTCCGCCGAAAATGCCCGCGGCCTCCGCGGCCTCCAGCACGGCCTGTTCCTCCGCCGGTTCGCAGCCCGTATCCCCGGGCATAAGGCTGGGCTTGCTCCTTCCGTGGAAATCGCTTCCCGCGGTGGCCGTAAGGCCCAGGCGGCTGGCCAGATCCCCATAGTAGCGGCGCTGCTCCGCCCTGTGATAACTGGAAAATACTTCCATTCCGCTGACCCCGCAGCCGGCCATATAGCGGACTGCCTCCTCGTCCTCCTTCACGGTGGCGCCGGGATGGGCGATCACCGTCACCGCGCCCATGTCCAGCATGGCCCGGTTCAGCTCCTCAAAGCTGCGGTACTTCACCTCCTGATAGGCCGGTTTCCCCTGGGAGGCGTAATCCCAGTAGAAATTCACGTATGGGTTGCCGCTCCTGGCCCCGCCCGGGCGGTAGGGCTTTAACAGCTCGCAGCCGTCATTTTCCGGGTTCTGAAGCGCCACCATAGCGATATCCTCGGGCACCGACAGATGGTAGGGGTTCTGGGACAGAACCAGGCTGTCGTCGAATTTCAGCCCCATTTCGTGGAAAATCTCCAGCCTGCGGGCCGAGCACCGCCGTTCCTGATCCAGAATCTCCTCCTCAATCTCCGCAAATACCGGATGGCGCTCGTCGATCCCGTAAGCCAGAAGATGGAGATTGCGCTCCCCCAGGCGGCAGTCCAGCTCCACGCCCTTCGCCAGCCGGATTCCCAGCCGGGCCGCCTCCTCCAAGGCCCGGCTCACACCCCGGACCGAATTGTGGTCGGTCAGGGCGGCGGCCCTGATTCCCCGGGATGCGGCGCGCCGGATCACCTCCTCCGGCTCCAGTTCCCCGTCTATACTGATCACAGAGTGCATGTGAAGATCGATTGTTGCCATATTGCCTACCTCCTCGAATTTGATAATTTGTGTTTGATGATTCGTATGTGGCACCGGCTCACCGCGGACGATTCGCCTGTCGTTTAAAATTCACACAGCCCATTTTCTCCCCTGGGCCCTTTTGCCCCCGTCAAACGACCTCCCCGATAACCTCCGCCTTCCGGCCGCGCTTCCCCGCCCGGCTCAGGCACAGCAGCAGAAGCACCGGGAATACCACGGCCGCCAGCAGTCCCGCGCGGATGCTTCCCCCCGCGGTATTGGACACCAGCCCCACCACCGTCGGGCCGAGGGAGCAGCCCACGTCCCCGCCCAGGGCCAGCAGCGCGGCCATGGCCGTTCCGCCCCTGGGAATCCGGGCGCAGGACAGGCTGAAGGTTCCCGGCCACAGAATCCCCACCGACAGCCCGCACAGACCGCAGCCCATCAGCGCCATAACGGGCGCCTTGGACCACACGGCCAGCAGATACCCCGCAATGCACAGAAAGCCGCTTCCCACCATAAAAGGAATCAGTGGCATATGCCGTGAAAACCTGGCGTACACCGCCCTGGAAGTCCCCATGAGCAGCGCAAACAGGCACGGTCCCAAGAGATCGCCCATGGTCTTGCCCACCTGCAGAGCCGACTCCGCAAAGGCGGAAGCCCACTGGCTCATGGCCTGCTCGGAGGCGCCGGAACACACCATCAGCAGCACGAACAGCCAGAACACCCCGCTGCCCGCCAGCTGCCGCATGCTCATGCCCCTGTCCTCCCCGGTCATACTGCGGATGGGCACTCTGGCAAAATAAAAGCAGTTAAAAAATGGCACCAGCGCCCAGATAAAGGCCAGTATCCGCCAGTTTCCGATTCCGGCCACCCGGAAAAACACGGTGGAGGCCACTACCACCAGCACATGTCCCCAGCAGTAAAAGGAGTGCAGCAGGCTCATGGCCGCCTCCTTGCGCTCCGTGGGGCACGCCTCCACGATAGGGCTGATCATCACCTCGATCAGTCCTCCGCCCGCCGCGTACAGCAGCACCGCCCCCAGAAATCCCAGGTAGGGGTCCGCCGTCAGCTCCGGCAGAATCCCCAGCCCGGCCACTCCCCCTGCACAGAGCAGGTGGGCCAGCACAATCGCCTTCCGGTACCCGATCCGGTCCACAAACCCGGCGGCCAGAAAATCCACCAGCAGCTGGACCGCAAAGTTCATGGTCACCAGCAGGGTGATCTTATCCAGCGAGATGCCGTAGGTCTTCTGGAAGGTCAGAAACAGCAGGGGCGCAAAATTGTTCACAATCGCCTGGGATATGTATCCGATGTAGCTGGCCCGCAGCGTATGGTTGTAGTTTTCATGGATTGACATGGACGAATCTCCTTTGCTCCTCATTAATTAAATGTACTTTATTAAATATACTTTAATTAACCCATCCTGTCAACCTATAACCGTTTTTTTCTTGATCTTTTCATCTCCTCACCGGCGCACCGAAGTCCGCTCCCATCCGTCAGCGCACCTCCTCGCCGTTGATAAACAAACATTCAATCTGCTCCCGATCCCTCAGCACGCTGGTATCCGCGTTCTCGTCGCATTGGAGAAGCAGCTCCTTAAGCCCCGGCATTTCCGCAAATACGGAGAGATCGCTCACCATGGGCAGCCGCAGATCCAGCCGTTCCAGATTTTCAAGCTGCCCCAACACCCGGACATCCGAGGTCCGGATGTCAAGCCCTCCTATCCGCAGATAGACCAGCTCAGAAAGCGGCGCCAGCCAGTCCAGATTCTCCGTCTCCCCTCCGGTGAAAATCATCAGCACGTTCAGCCCTGTCATGGAGGACAAGGGCGAAAAATCATGGATTTCAGGCAGTTGAAGGCTCAATGAAACCACATTCGGAAACTCCGCCAGGTCCTCCAGCGTAATCACCTCGAGTCCGTCCGCCGGAATCCACGCGCTCAGTTCATTGGCCGAGATCTCATACTCTCCCGTCTGCTCCAAAAACCGGATCGCCAAGGATGAAAACCGGTCTAAGTCGCTGGACATCACCGGCTCATCCGGCTTCTCCACCAGCTCTCTCACCAGCGCCTCAACCGTCCGGTCCTTCCACATAATCTCATAGTCCGTGGCGCTGCGCTGTAAAGACGGGGCCTCCAGATCCATGTAATAGCCGGTGAGGGCAAATGGATTGTGCAGATAAGGATAATCCCACCGGTCCATTCCCAGGCCCGGGGCGCGCTGTCCGATCATATGGGCCTCCCCGCCCAGCTCTGCAAAGGACGCCGCGGCCTCTTTTGCCAGCCGGTAAGCCGCCTCCGAATCCGGCCCCACGGCGGCAAACTCCGCCGTGTAAGTTTCCCCGAAACAGTAAAATACCGCCGTGTGGAACACGGTCCCCGCCCTCGCGGCAGAGTAGGAAAAGCTGCAAACCGGCATCTGCCCGTCCATTAACTCAGCCGGTCCGAAGGCCAGCAATTCCTCCCCCAGATTCTCCTGAGCCAGCCGGGCCAGATTGGGGGCGGTATTCTCCCAATCCCGCGCAAATTCACGGCTTACAGGGTCCGTTTCCCGCACGTCCGCCAGCAGGTCCGTCCCCTCCTCTTCATATTCCATCTTAAAATGATAGCCGTCCGGCCCCCAGTCGATCCGGTCCCCGCCGCCCTCCGGCAGATCAAACCCAAATCCCTGTCCGTCCTGCACGTCGTAGTCCTTCGAGACAGCGCCCGAGGTGCCTGGCCACACCTTCTGCCCGCCGGTCTGCCCTCCGCTGCCCGCTCCCAGACCGGCTGCTCCCCCCAGTCCGATCGATTTCCACAGACCGGCCGATCCCTCCAGACCGACCGGTCCCCTCAGGCTGTCCGATGCATCCATCCCGCCTTCCGCCCCTGAGACCGCCAACATGCCCATTATCAGCCATAGTAAAACCGTTTTGCCCATCAAAAAAGCCCTCTCTTCCAAATTTTTCCTGATCACTCCGCCGCCTGCCGTCAATTACGGAAAGTATACCACACTTTCCGCGCAGGGACTTTATAATTTTGGAATAATTATGAAAGAGGGGGCTGTTCTACCGTCTCTGTGCTACCGGGCCATCTCGCTCTGGTAGCCGGTGGCGTTATGGGCCTGGATAATGGTCTCGATCTCGTCCAGATTGGAGGAGGGCAGGTCGCCGGGGATGGTGTTCTTCACCGCGGCGGTGGCATTTCCATAGGCCACCGCCTTGGCGCAGTCCCCGCCGGAGGACAACAGGCCGTAGAGGGCGCCGGAAATATAGGCGTCGCCGCTGCCGATGCGGTCCACCACCTCAATGTTGCGGTAGGGCTCCTCCTCGTAATATTCTCCCCTGGCCGCGTCGTAGATCACGGAGCCGAAGGTGTGCAGCTTGGGGCTGTGCACGATCCGCTGGGTGGAAGCCACGATGGAGATGGGGTACTCCTCGGTGAAGCTCTTCATCATCTCCTTCGCAGTGCCGGTCTTTAAGAAAGTCAGACGGGCCGTGTCCTCGGAGCAGAAGAAAATGTCCACGTAGGGTAGGATTTTCAGGATCGTCTCCCTTGCCTGATCCCCGGACCACAGATTTCCCCGGAAATTCACGTCAAAACTCACCAGGGTTCCGGCAGCCTTGAAGCGCTTCACCATCTCGATGGTGGTCTCCCGCACCTGCTCGCTGAGAGCCAGGGTGATTCCCGTGGTGTGGAAGCACTTGGAAGCCGTGTACACCTCCTGGGGAATCTCGTTGATATCCAGCGAGAAGAAGGAGCTGTTGTTCCGGTCGTAGATCACCTTGGGCTTTCTGGGATAGGCCCCGTTCTCATAGTAGTAGATTCCCAGGCGGGCGGACGGCGAATGGTCGTACATGAAGAAATCGTCGCTGACGCCGAAGGAACGGATTTTGCCCTTCATAAAGCTGCCGATGTCGTGGGCCGGCAGCTTGGAGATCACGCCCGTGTGCAGCCCCAGTAAGGATGCGCCCACCGCAACGTTCAGCTCCGCGCCGCCCACCTGCTTCACAAAGGTGTCGCCGCGGCTCAAACGCTCGTTGTCCGGCGGCGAAAGGCGCAACAGCACCTGTCCCAGTGTGAGAAGGTCAAAATTCCTACTGCTCTTCTGTTCCATACTCTCTCTCCTTTATTCTTGCGAAGGCTGCGGACCGGAAGCGGCTGCCCCAGCCCGGACAGCCGCGGCGGTTCCATTTCCCTGCCGCGCCCACGCCTTCAAAATCCGCGCCCGGCGGATCGGTCCCCGGACGGGTGTCTATGAAAAACGGCTAATACCCAGTCGGATTAGCCGTTTTAATCTCAAATCTTGTTGTACCGTAACTGCCGCTTAGCGCTGTACGCGTCCGGAAGCGTCGCCGCCGGCCAGGTTCTCAACCTCTGCGCGGGTCACCAGGTTCAAGTCGCCCGGGATGGTGTGCTTCAGAGCGGAGGCAGCCACTGCGAACTCCAGGGCAGCCTTCATGTCCTTGCCGTCCAGCAGGCCGCAAATCAGGCCGGCCGCAAAGGAGTCGCCGCCGCCCACGCGGTCCACGATGGGGGTCACGCGGTACTTCTTGGAGTGGTAGAACTCGCGGGTCTTGCCGTCCATGATGCAGGCGGACCAGCCGTTGTCGGAAGCGCTGTGGCTCTCGCGCAGGGAGCTCACAATATACTGGAAGCCGAACTTGTCAGCCATCTGGTTGAAGATATCCACGTAGCCGCCCAGCTCCAGCTCGCCGGAGGTAACGTCGGTGTTGCCCGGCTTGAAGCCCAGCACCTTCTCAGCGTCCTCCTCGTTGCCGATGCACACGTCAACGTACTGCATGAAGTTCGTCATCACCTTCTGAGCCTTCTCGGAGCTCCACAGCTTCTTGCGGAAGTTTAAGTCCACGGAAACGGTCACGCCGTGAGCCTTGGCAGCCTTCAAAGCGGCCTCGGTCAGAGCGATGGCGGCGTCGCTGATGGCGGGGGTGATTCCGGTGAAGTGGAACCAGTCGCAGTCGGAGAAGATCGCGTCAAAATCAAACTGGTCGGGGGTTGCGGTGGAAATGGAGCTGTGGGCGCGGTCGTAAACCACGTTGGAAGCTCTCATGGCGGAGCCGGTCTCCAGATAGTAGATTCCCAGTCTCTCGCCGCTTCTGGAAATGTACTTGGTGCCTACGTTGTATTTTCTCATGGTGGCAACTGCGCACTCGCCGATGGGGTTGGCGGGAACAGCGGTCACGAACTGAGTCTCATGTCCGTAATTTGCCAGGGAAACGGCTACGTTTGCCTCGCCGCCGCCGTAAACTACGTCGAACTCGTCCGCCTGAATGAATTTCTCATTGTTAGGGGTGGATAATCTTAACATGATCTCGCCCATGGTCACTACTTTTGCCATTGTTTTTCTCTCCTCTTAATATATATGGTGGGGTTTCTCCGGTTGTATCCCGGAGTTTTATGGATCTCCCGCCGGGTCCGGCTCCGGAAAATCGGCGGGGATGGATTTCGATTTACGCTCTCGCTGCGGCAACTGCCTTTACGAACTCCTGAGCCTTGGCGGTAACGGCCTCGAAGTCGCCGGTCTTGGCGCCCTTGGTCAGGCTGCTTCCGGTGCCGACCGCATATGCGCCGGCCTTGATCCACTTGTCAACGTTGTCCACGTCAACGCCGCCGGAGGGCATGAACTCGCCCTGGGGCAGGGGTCCCTTGAAGCTGCTGATGGCAGCCGGTCCCACGATGTTGCCGGGGAAGATCTTGATGATATCGCAGCCCGCTTCCATGGCGGTAACAGCCTCGGTGGGAGTCATAACGCCGGGCAGCATGGGAACTCTGTAGCGGTTGCACAGCTTAACGGTATCCAGGTTTAATGCGGGGCTTACGATGTAGTTGGCTCCGGCCAGGATGCAGGCTCTTGCGGTCTCGGGATCCAGAACGGTGCCCGCGCCGATCACGACCTTGTCGTTGTTTTTATACTTTTCAGCCATCAATTTAATGAATCCAACCGGATCCCCATCATCCATGGTCATGGTCAGCTCGATGAAGTTGATCCCGCCGGCGATGATTGCGTCCACAACCTTCTCACCCTGCTCGTAGTTCTTCGCACGAACAACAGCAACCAGACAATCCTCTTTCATTCTCGCTAAAACTTGCTCTTTTTTCATTTTGCTTCTCCTTTTTTCTGCGATTCGTATATGCGAATCATTTTCATAATTGCGATTTATACTTAAATATTAATCGCTGCCACACCATTTGTCAACAGGAAAACCGCTAAAAAATCACGAATTTTTCCCTTTTTCTCCGTAACAATTCGGACAGCGGAAAAATCGTTCCGGAACGCGGCTTTAGAACTTCCCCAGATACCCTAACAGCCGTGATAATTCCAGGGCTTTTTTGTGGACCAGACGGCCCAGGGCCTCGTAATCCTCAGCGGGCTTGTACAGGCTGGAAACGCTGATGGCGCCGATCACCGTGCCGTCCTGGCCGAACACCGGCGCGCCCACGCACTCCATGTGCTCCTCCAGCTCCCGGGCGTCCAGGGCGTACCCCTTTTCCCGCACGGTCTCAAGCTCCGCCTCCAGGGCCTCGCGGCTCGCAATGGTCCGGCCGGTCTTTTGCTGGAATTTCAGGCGGTCCATCACCGGCCCCGCCACGTCCTCCTCCTCGAAGGCCAGGATCGCCTTTCCCAGAGACGTGCAGTAGAGGGGATTCTTGCTCCCCACGGTGGCTGTGGTGATGATGGGATTCTCCGGCTCGAACTTACAGATATAAATGATCTCCCCCTCGGAGCGGACCCCGAAGAACACGGTCTTGCCCACCTCCCGGGCAAATGCCTTTAACACCGGTTCGATGACGCTGATGAAATCCAGATTGTTGGTGTAGTTGATGCCGATGCGGTAGGCGGTGAGGCCGATGTGGTACCTCTGCTTCTGCTCCCTTGCCACGTGAATCATGCCGGTCTGGACCAGGGTGGTCACAATGTCGTAGGCGCTGGTCTTGGGCAGCCCAAGGCGCTCGCAAATCTCGTCCAGGGTGATGCCGTCCGGCCGCTTGGAGACCAGCTTTAAAATGTCCACCGTGCGCAGGGTAGTGCGGTTCAGTTTCATGTTTCCCCTCCTGAGTGTGTGCTGTTTGCAGCTCTTTTATAATTCGTATATCCATGTCAAATCCGTATATACGATATCGTCTGTTCTCAGTATACACCGGACGGTGAGGTTTCGCAACTGTAAATTCACGGGAAAACACGCCGCTCAAACAGCTCCGGCCTGCCCTGCGCCGTCTCCGCCGTCAAACAGCTCCAGCCTGCCCCGCGCCGTCTCCGCCGCGGGGCAGGCTGGATCCGCAGTCCTTACAGCGTCACACCCTGCTTAAAAATCGCCATATCGTGGAACCCGGCCTCCTCGGCCTTCACCTTGCGGCCGCTGGCTACCTCCAGCACGTAGTCGAACAGGGCCTGGGCCATCTCCTCCTTGGTCTTGTCCTCCACCATGCGGCCCGCGTTGAAGTCGATCCAGTTGTCCTTGTGCCCCGCCAATTTGCTGTTGCTGGAAATCTTCACCGTGGGAACCGGGGAGGCGAAGGGCGTTCCGCGGCCCGTGGTAAACAGCACGATGTGGGCGCCGGACACCGCCAGGGCGGTGGAGGCCACCAGGTCGTTTCCAGGGGCGGAAAGCAGGTTTAAGCCCTTGACCTTCACCGGCTCCGCGTATCCCAGCACGCCCTTTACCAGAGCGCTGCCGGACTTCTGGGTGCAGCCCAGGGATTTGTCCTCCAGGGTGCTGATGCCGCCCTTTTTGTTGCCCGGGGAGGGATTCTCGTAGATGGTCTGGTTGTGGCTGGTGAAATAGTTCTTAAAGTCGTTGATCAGATCCACAGTCTTCTCAAACAGCTCCGGGGTCTCGCAGCGGTTCATCAGAATGGTCTCAGCGCCGAACATCTCCGGCACCTCAGTGAGGATGGTGGTGCCGCCCTTGCTCACCAGCAGGTCGGAGAAAGCCCCCACCACCGGGTTGGCCGTGATGCCGGACAGGCCGTCGGAGCCGCCGCATTTCATGCCGATGATCAGCTCGCTGGCGTCAATCTGCTCCCGTGAGAAGGCCCCTGCGTACTCTGCCAGCTCTTCCAGCATTTCCATGGCGGTCTCCATCTCGTCCTCCACGTCCTGGCACTGGAGGAATTTCACCCGCTGTGCGTCATACTCCCCGATGTAGTCCATGAGCACCGGGATATTGCTGTTCTCACAGCCCAGTCCCAGCACCAGCACGCCGCCCGCGTTGGGGTGATGAATCATGTCCGCCAATACCTTGCGGGTGTTCTCCTGGTCGTCGCCCATCTGGGAACAACCGTAAGGGTGGGGAAATGCGATGATATCCTCCACCGTGCCCTTCACCAGGTCTCTGGCTCTGGCTTCCAGGGCCTTGGCGATGGAGTTGACGCAGCCCACCGTGGGGATGATCCAGATCTCGTTTCGCACGCCCACCTTGCCGTCCGCCCGGCGGTAGCCCTGAAAATACGCGTGCTCCGTGGGCTCCACGTCCATTTTCGCAGGCTCATAAGTATAGGAAAGAACGTCTCCCAGCCCGGTCTTTACATTGTGTACGTGCACCCAGCTGCCGGTGGGAATATCCTCCTTGGCAAAGCCGATGCGAAAGCCGTACTTGACGACCTCCTCCCCCGCCTGAATGGGCCTTAAAGCGAACTTGTGGCCCTGGGGAATCTCCTCAGTGGTGGTCACGGCCGCGCCGCCAACCTGCAAGGTCTCTCCCGCCGCAATGGGGCGGAGCGCTACCGCTACGTTGTCGTTCTGATTGATTTTCACAATGTCCTGCATGATCTTCTTCTCCTACTATAATTAGAATGGTTTGCCGCGTTGTTCCCACAAACAGGCTCGGCCGGGAAACTGCTCTCCCGCCGGTCCCATTTATGTAAGTGCTTACAATTATTCTACAAAAGTTCCCGAAATAAGTCAATAAAAAAATAGAAAAGTATTGCATTACCGCCTGGGAATATGTATAATAAACATAGCGTGTAAGCGCTTACAGAATGTGAGGTTGATAGCATGAACATATACGATGTTTCCAAGCACGCCGGCGTTTCCATCGCCACAGTCTCCCGCGTCTTAAACGGCAACCCCAATGTCAGCGAAAAGACGAGAAACAAGGTTCTGAATGTGATGGCGGAGCTGGGCTACACGCCCAACGTGTTTGCCAGGGGACTTGGCCTTAACACCATGCAGACCATCGGCATCATGTGCTCCGACTCTTCCGACCCCTATCTGGCAAACGCCATCTACTATCTGGAGCGCGCCCTCAGAAGCTTTGAGTACGACGCGATCCTCTGCTGCACCGGCTACGACCTGGACGCCAAGCAGAAGTATTTCAACCTGCTGCGCTCCAAGCGGGTGGACGCGATCATCCTGGCCGGTTCCAAGTTCGTGGAGATGCGGCCCAAGGACAACTCCTACCTGATCGAGGCGGCCAAGGACCTGCCCCTCATGCTGGTCAACGGCTATTTGGAGGGGGAGAATATCTACAGTACCCTCTGCGACGACCACGCCGCCATGCATCACGCGGCCACCGGGTTGCTAAAATCCGGAAGAAGGCGTATACTCTACCTGTACACCAGCTATTCCTTCAGCGGTGTGAACAAGATGGAAGGCTACAAGGACGCCCACCGGGACTTAGGGCTGCCGCTTGACGAGTCCCTGATCTGCCAGTGCGCCAAGGATATTTCCGTGGCCCGCGACACGCTTTTGGGGCTTCATGAGCAGGGACTTGAGTTCGACGCGGTCATCACCTCCGACGATTCCCTGGCGGTGGGCGCGGTTAAATACGCTCACGAGGCCGGAATCTCCATACCGGACCAGCTCTCCGTCATCGGCTACAACAACAGTCTCCTCTCCCGCTGCACCGACCCGGAGATCACCTCCATCGACAGCAAGGTGGAGGCCCTGTGCACCACCACCATCAATACGCTTATGGGTGTGTTCAGCGGCATGAACGTCCCCAGCCGGACCACCATCGCCTCTGATCTTATAAAAAGGCAAACAACCAATTTTTAAATTCAAGGAGGAATACCCACATGAAACAGTTTATGGACAAGGATTTCTTATTATCCACCGATATGGCGAAGACGCTGTACCACCAGTACGCAGAGACCATGCCGGTTCTGGATTACCACTGCCATATCAATCCCCAGGAGATTTATGAGGACCGCAAGTTCGACAATATCACACAGGTTTGGCTGGGCGGCGATCACTATAAGTGGCGTCAGATGCGCACAAACGGCGTAGATGAAAAGTATGTGACCGGCGACGGCAGCGACCGCGAGAAGTTCCAGGCCTGGGCCGAGACCATGCCCAAGCTCATCGGCAATCCCCTGTACCACTGGAGCCATCTGGAGCTGAGACGCTACTTTGGCTACGACGGCTATTTAAACGGCGACACCGCCGAGGAGGTCTGGAACCTGTGCAATGCCAAGCTGCAGGAGGATTCCATGACCGTACGCGGCCTGATCAAGCAGTCCGGCGTCACCCTGATCTGCACCACCGACGATCCGGTGGACACCCTGGAATGGCACCAGAAGATCGCCGCTGACGATACCTTTGACGTGCAGGTGCTTCCCGCCTGGAGACCGGACAAGGCCATGAACGTGGAGAAGCCCACCTTCGCCCCCTACATCGCCCAGCTCTCCCAGGTCAGCGGCATCGCCGTGACCGATCTGGCCTCCTTAAAGGATGCCCTTAAAAACCGCATGGAATACTTTGCCGCCAACGGCTGCTCCGTATCCGACCACGCTCTGGAGTATGTGATGTACGCTCCCGCCTCCGACGAGGAAGTGGACGCGATCCTGAAAAGGGGCTTAAAGGGCGAGGCTATCTCCAAGGAGGATGAGCTCAAGTACAAGACTGCGTTCATGCTGTTCGTTGCGAGACAGTACGCGAAGATGAACTGGGTGATGCAGATTCACTACGGCTGCAAGCGCGACAACAACGCCTACATGTTCGAGAAGCTGGGCGCGGACACCGGCTACGACTGCATCAACAACTACGCTCCCAGCGCACAGATGGCGGATTTCCTCAACGAACTCAGCGCCACCAATGACATCCCCAAAACCATCCTCTACTCCTTGAATCCCAATGACAACGCGTCCATCGCGTCCATCATCGGCTGCTTCCAGGGGGATGTTCCCGGCAAGATCCAGCAGGGTTCCGCCTGGTGGTTCAACGATCACAAGCTGGGTATGATCGAGCAGATGAGCGAACTGGCAAACCTGGGCTGCCTGGGCAATTTTGTGGGCATGCTGACCGACTCCAGAAGCTTCCTGTCCTACACCCGCCACGAGTATTTCCGCCGCATCCTCTGCGAGCTGTTCGGCAGCTGGGTGGAGAACGGCGAGTATCCGGCCGACATGAAGGCCCTGGAGAGCATGGTTCGCGGTATCTCCTACAACAACGCGGTGAAGTATTTCGGCTTCAAGCTGGATGAAGTGAAATAAACCTGGTTTAACATACAACACAGATTATAAAGAAACGGCCCGGCCGGAGCAGCAAGCGCTCCGCCGGACCGTTTTTGATACGCCGGTTTCTGATACTCCGGCCTCTTAAACCTACTCGAAATCCAAAAGCTTGTGATAGTTGTCCTTCAGCATCCGCTCCACGTCCGCCTGCTTCACACCCTTGTAGGTCAGGCTCTGGGCGAACATGCGGCTGGTCTCCGGGGCCATGGTCTTTCTGGGATGGCCCGTGTCGCTGGAAATGATAAAGTTCTCGCTGCCGCAGGCGTCCACCGCCTCCTTGTAGAGCTCCAACGGAATGGGCGCAGGAATGGGGCTTAATGCATTTCCGGAACAGAATTCGCAGAACGCTCCCAGTTCCACCGCCTCCTTGATCTGCTCGACGGTGCAGGAGGGCGGCGCGAAGAAGGGATGGGTCAGCACCACCTTGCGGCAGCCCACTTCCCTGGCCGCGCGGATCAGCTTCAAGCCCTCCTCAGAGCCCAGATGGCTGGTTCCCAGGATAGCGTCGTGCTGTTTGACCAGCTCCAGGATGGGCCAAATCTCCGGGATCAGCTCCCCCTTCTCGTCCAGAATGGTGATGGGCTTTACCGGGTAGTTGGTGGTCACATCCGCGCCCTGGTGGCCGTAGCCGCCCATTTTGCCGGTGGCCTTGTAGTGGGCCAGGGAGTGGTAGGAGGGCATCCAGACCTCCACCGCGCCCAGCTTCAGGGCCACGTCCACGGCCGCGGGGTTGATTCCCCCTACGTTTAAGTTCAGCACGATTCCGCCGAACACCCGGATTCCGGGCACCTGGCGTTCTGTGTGCCAGGCGCGGGTCATGGTGGTGTCCGCATGGCATTTGAACACGATGGCTTTCATTCCGGCGTCCCGGCAGGCCTCCGCCGTCCTGACGTCGTCCGCGATCCGCTCAAATATATCCGGGCTTGTATGAATATGAAGGTCGCATGCGCCTTCCATTGTAATTAATCCCATTTGATTACGCCTCCTTTAACTGCTTTTTGTTGCCTGCACAGAACACGAACGCCACGATGCAGAGCGCCAGGCCGATCAGGCTGACCATCATGTGGGGCACGATCATGGCGATGCCGCCCACAAACATCAGGGCGCGGGGTATAAGACTCATCTCCCGCTTCATAAATCCGGCGATGGCAAGACCGATAAAGTACACGCCAATCGCGCTGGTGATCACGCCCAGAACGATGTCCATCAGGGAACCGCTGAGCATCAGGGCGTCATTGTAGGCAAAGGTAAAGGGCACTACAAAGGCCGGGATTGCGATCATCACCGACAGGCCGCCGGTTTTGAGCCAGTTGGATTCCGCGATGCCGGAGCTTAGGAACACCGCGGCGCACACAGGCGGCGTGATGGCTCCAAAGTTGGCAAAGTAGAATACGAACAGATGGGCGACCAGCGGATCCAGTCCCAGGGAAATCAGGGCCGGAGCCAGAATTGCCGCCGCCAGGACGTAGGCCGCCGTGGGTGGAAGGCCCATGCCCAGGATAAAGCACACCACCATGGAGAGCAGCAGGCAGAGGAACAGGTAATTGCCGCCCAGGCTCATGATCAGGCTGGAAAGCTTGACGCCGAAGCCGGTCTGGGAGATCAGGGCGATGGAAATCTGCGCGCCCGCCAGCAGTCCCGCCATGCTGAGGATGCTCTCCGCGCCGGATTTCGCCACCTTCATGCACAGCCCGCCGGCCTGCTTTGCCGTCTGGGCGGGGTTCTTTGTGGCCATTACGAAACTGAACACGGTCACGATCACGGACACCACCGTGGCGTAGAACGCGGCCTTGGTAACGGTGTAACCCACGGCCAGGAACGCGATGAATACGGCCAGCGGGACGAAAATAATGGCAAACTCGATCACGCGGATCTTCTCTTTGCAGCCCTCGCCGAAGATCTTAAGCCGCTTGGAGAGGTAGTGCAGGGCCACAAACGCGCCCATGTAGTACAGCAGGGCCGGAACGATGGCCGCCTTGGCGATAGTCAGGTAGGAAAGTCCGATCAGCTGGGCCATGATAAAGGCGCCGGCTCCCATGATCGGGGGCATGATCTGGCCGCCGGTGGAACCCACGGCCGAGATGGCGGCGGACCACTCCTTGCTGTAGCCCGCGTCCTTCATCATGGGGATGGTGAAGGTGCCGGTGGCCACCACGTTGGCCATGGCGCTTCCGGAAACCATTCCGAACAGACCGCTGGCGATCAGGGCCACCTTGCCGGGCCCGCCCACCGCTTTGCCCGTCATCTTCTGGGCCAGGCGGATAAAGGTCTGGGAACCTCCGGTCACCGACAGGATCGCCCCGAAAATGCCGAACATGGCCAGCATTCCGGCGGAGAGTCCTACCATCTGACCCCAGATTCCGTTGGTGGTGTGGTACAGGTTCTGGAAAATCTGGTTAAAGCTAAAGTTCTTGTGCGCCCACAGGCCCGGGAAAATCTGGCCGAAGGCTGCGTAGAACAGAAAAAATGCCGCCATAATGGGGAAGGTCAGGCCCACGGCCCTGCGGCTTCCCTCCAGAATCAGAATCGTCAGCAGCACGGCGCAGATCTTGTCAAAGCTGTTGATCCACTGGCTGGGATCCCAAAGGATTTTCTCGTAAATCAAAATCATGTAGCCGGTACACACCATACAGATCATGGACAGCACCACGTCGTACCACGGCACCGTGTCCGTCTTTTTCTTCTTGTTCGCCGGCATAAGCAGAAACAGCATGGTCAGCACAAAGAACAGATGCACGCTTCTCTGCACAATATCCGGAAATACGCCGAAGCCGGCGGTGTAAAGCTGGAACAGCACGAGCATAACGGACAGGGCCGTCACCACATGCCGCCAAAAGCCGGTAAGTTTTCTCATTGTTTACCCTCCTATTGTATTACAGCCCAACCGGAATCCGTTGGGCCGTAATGTGATTGATCGTTCTGTTTTACTGAACCGCTACATATTCCGGCGGAATCAGCTCTTCCGGAACTTCGATGCCCTGCTCCACGAAATACTGAACCGTGCCTGCGTGCAGCGGAACGGTGGAGGCCAGGGTCATGGCCACATAGTCGTTCTCAGCGCCGGAAGGATACGCTGCCTGCCAGATGGATTTTCCATCGTCGAACATGGCTTTCACAATATTGTAACCATCCTGCTGGGACAGCTTGGTGGTGGTCTGCGCGCCCTGGGGCGTGCCCACGGTGTTGACGTCCTGATCGATTCCGTCGTAGGTGCCCGCGGGAATGGTAACCTTGATTAAGAAGGGATACGCCTCGATGATCTTGGCGATCTCCTCGTCGCTTAAGTTGATCACGTTCACCGGAACGCTGGCGTTCAGCTGCATCACGTAGCTGTCAACCACCGGGCCCAGCTTGATGGTTCCCACGATCTCACGGTTGGAGTAAGCGTCCGCGGCGTCGGCCTGGCTGGCTACAAAATAGTCGGGGTTCACGTCGAACAGGCCCAGAATCTTGTGGCAAAGGTCCTCAGCGGAGGTTCCTGTGCCGCCGGGGTTAAATCTCTGGCCGTCCAGTCCCTTTAAGTCCGTGATGCCGGAATCCTTGGTGGTGCAGAACATTTCCGCGGTTACCTCGTAGTAGAACAGCATTCTCAGATCCTTGAAGGGCTGGCCCTCAAAGGTTCCGGTTCCGTTGTAGTTCTCATAGTCGGTGGAGGACACGGAGTTGCCCACATCCGCCTCGCCGTTACGCACGCTCTTGGTGATGGCTACCGCGCCCTGGGACTCGGAAGTGGTGATCTTATACTGTGGGAAAACGGTGGATACAGCCTGTCCCACGGACACCCAGTACGGATACAGCGCGGAACTTGCGGGCGGTGCTGCAAAGGTCCAGAACACATCCTTTGCCTCTGTTTTTGCTTCTGCCTTTGTCTCGGCGCTCCCTCCCTGGGCCGCCGCCTGAGTGGTTGCTCCGCTGTCAGAGCCGCCGGAACCTCCACAACCTGCCAAAGTGCCTGCAGCCAAAGCTGCGCTTAAGGCTAACGCTAACATTTTTTTCATTTTCTGACTCCTCTCTCTCTACTTCATTTTTATAGTTCCGGAATAATATTGACCGCTCTCGGGAGAACGATGATATGCTCCGGTTTTTCTCTCTCACAGACCAGGTCCACCGCTTCCTGAAGGGACGGCACTCCGTCCAGCATCATATTCTGCAGATCCGACCGGTCCACCTGATCGCTGACGATCAGAACCTTTCCCTTCAACATGGCCCTGGCGTACATAAACGCCTTGTTATTTCCCACGTTAAAGCCCTCTTCCCGGAAACGCTCGATCACTTCCCCGGGTTCCTTTGCCTCCTCCAGCCAGGTGCGGAACAGACCTTCTCCGATGCCCTCGTCCGCCTTGGCGCAGAGGATGAAGGTGCAGCCCTCTTTTTTGGCGAATACCTCGCCCACGGAAAGGGCCTTCTGGGCCTGGTACAGATCCTTGTCCCGGGGCGCTCCGCCGGGGCTTACGATCACCACCTCGGCCAGGCTGTCCATTTTCACGGTATTGGCCTTGCGGCAAATCTCCACTCCGGCCTGGTGGGCCTGCTCCAGATCACCGGCCACACAGGCGATGTTCTGTTTGTGGGTGTCCTGCACCAGATTGGCGATAAAGCGGACTTTGGTCATTTTGGCTGCCTCCAGCGCCGCCTGGTGGAAGGGATTCTCCTCGAAATATCCCATGGCCGGGTCAAAGGGGCGGATGGGCAGGGAATGGTGGATGTGAAGCGTCTCGATCCCCGCAACTCCCGGCACAATGCTCTTTCTGCCGCCGCTGAACCCCGCGGTGGCGTGGGGATTTATCAGTCCAGTGGTGATGATAAAGCTGGACTCTGCCACCTCCCGGTCGATCCAGACCGGCATGCCGGACTGGGTGGTTCCGATGTTCACGTGGTCGCCGTCCCGGCAGTCGTGGTTGCGGACCCGAATCCGTTTGCGGTACTTCTCTCCCAGTATCTTGTCCAGCTCCGCCGTGGTGGAAGCTCTGTGGCTTCCCGTGGCGATCACAAAACAAATCTGCTCGTCCGCCACGCCAGCGGCTTCAAGGCGTTTCATCAGCGCGTCCACCAGCTGGGCGTTGGGTCCGGGGCGGGTGTGGTCGTTTACGATAATGGCCACCTTGTCCTGCTTCGACACCATCTCTTCCAGCCTGGGCGTGCCGATTGGGTGATCCAGAGCTTCCTCAATCAGCTCCTCCACCGGAGTTTCCACCGGCTCGCAGGCCGGGTCGATTACCTGGACGGATACTCCGTCCGGAATCTGCGCCTCCTGCCATCCGTCCCCGTAGGGAACTCGTATTGTCGTCATTTTCTCCCTCCTTCAGACTACCGGCAGCCCGCTGCGCCCGGACAGGGACAGTATCGCCGCCACAATTTCCTCCGCCTGCGCTCCGCAGGTCTCCCGGACCAGGGCCGTCACCTTGCTGCGGACCTGCTCCTCGCTCAGCGGATTGTACACGCTGCCGGAAGCGTCCTCCACCTCCTGTTCCATCACACGGCCGTCCTTGCAGGTGGCAATGACCCGGCAGCCCCAGTGGTCGGGGTATTTCTCCGTAAACCGGCCGTCCGTCACCACCGTCACTTTGTGAAGCAGCTCCTGAATCTCGGGCCGGAGGATATATTCCTCCTTGAAATGTTCCAGAGTCACCTCCCCGTACAGCAGCGCCGCGGCCACGGTAAAGGGGGTGGAAAACTTGGCGTCCACCGGCTTTTTCGGGTTCCGGCTTCCATCGCTCATGCCGCACTGCTTGTTGCCCACCAGGTAGGTTCGCACCTCAATGGACTCCACATCCTCCGCCCGCAGCCCCTGCCTGCGCAGGCTCAGCGTGCCGTCGATGGTGCAGTGGGTACTTCTGCAGCAGGGGTAAGGCTTGTTGTCCATCTCCATGATGTACCACTTCTCTCCCAGGCCATTGGCCACCATCTCCGGCTTCGGCTCATTGGTCATGTTGTTAAACAGCCCGCCGTCCTCAGCCGTCAGAATGAACTCCGGCCCGGTCATCCCGGCCTTTGCCAGGAGCGCGGCTTCGCAGCCGCTTGCCGCTGCCCTGGCCGGGTGAAGCACCTTGTTGGTGGCTCCGTCCGCCAAGAACGCCCAGGTCCCGAAGGACTGGGTTCCCGCCAGGCCCAGGGCACTGACAGTCTGATCCTCGTCAAGGCCCAGGAGCTTGGCGCAGGCCGCCGCCGCTCCGAAGGTTCCGGCCGTGGATGTCACATGCCATCCCAGATTCCGGTGGGCTGAGACCCCCAGGGCCATTCCGATCCGGGCCATGGTCTCGTAGCCGCAGATCACGGCCAGCAGGAACTCGTCCCCGGTTTTTCCCAGGTACTCCGCCATGCTCCAGGCCGCAGGCACCACCACGGTGCCGATGTGGGTCTTGGAATCCGTGTGCACGTCGTCCAGCTCCAGGGTGTGGCCCATCATGGCGTTCATGAAAATCGCGGTGAGTAACGGCACTCGCTTCCCGGTTCCCCAGATATGAGCGCTCCCTTTATTTCCGCATATTTCCAGATAATCGCGCAGCACATTTTGGATCTGCGGGTTTTCCTTTGCGCCGATGGCTACTCCAACGGAGTCCAAAATGCACAAGTTTGCAGTTTTTTTGACAAAATTAGGTATATTTTCCATTTCTAAATTAGCCAAAAAATGTGCTAAATCCCTTAATTCCAATTTATTTCCTCCAAAATTGTCAATTTTCCTTCAAATCAAGCTTGTTTATTGGTTGTTTTTATTATATAATTGTTTTTAGTTATAAGCAAATACTAAAAAAGTATCAGCTTAATAGGAAAAACCTATCGCTATTTACTATGGATCAGCCATAGGGAGGAGATATTTTAGAGTAACTTTATCAAAACGCTGATACGTATGGGGGAATTTTTGTGACAAGTAAAGAACTGCTCTATGTAAAGACAATCGCCGAGATCGGAAACATGTCCAAGGCGGCTAAGAAACTGTTTATCGCCCAGCCCTCGCTGAGCCAGTCGCTCCAGCGTCTGGAGGACTCTCTGGGAGCTCCGCTGTTCAACCGGACGCCGGGCGGGCTGACGCTGACCTATATCGGAGAAAAGTATTACCAGGCCGCCAACCAGATTCTAAAGATTTACGGGGACCTGGAGGTGGCGGTCAGCGACCTGAACAATCTGAAAACCGGCCGGATTCACCTGGGTATCACGCCGCACCTGAGTTCCATCGTGCTGCCCAAGGTGCTGCCCAAATTCAAGGACCAGTGTCCGGCCATCGAAATCTTTATCACGGAGGCCAACTCCACCATCCTGGAGGAGAAGCTGGTCAGCGGAGACCTGGACTTCGCCGTCATCCACGTGTCGCCGGTCTGCCATAAGCCCATGTTCAAATACAATTCCCTGCGCCGGGATCCTTTTATCGTGGTGGCTTCGGAGGATAGCCACTTAAACCAGCTGGCCGTTCCGGACCCGGATTACCCGTTTCCGCTGCTGGATCTCTCCTATATAAAGGAGGAACCTCTGCTTCTGCTCCAAAAACAGCAGCGCATCCGCCAGGTATCCGAGGGAATCCTGCGAAACGCCGGGCTGAACCAGTTCAATCTGGCCCTGACCCTGGGCAACTACCGCACCGCACAGCTCCTCGCCACCGAGGGCTACGGCGTCACCCTGGTGCCCACCTCCTACTCCGTGGCCGTGTCCTACGACAAGAAGCCCGCCTTCTTCTCCATCCACGATCAGTATGATCCTTATTGGAATATGTGCATCACCACGATGCCGGAGGCTTATCTGTCGAAGGCGGATCTGCGGTTTATTGAGACGCTTAAGAGTACGCTGAGCGGGGATGTGCCGGCAAAAAACCCCGGAAAATGTTGATTCATTTTCCGGGGCTATGCTCCTTTTAATCATCTATGTAATAGTTTAAATACGTCACTTTGACATCACTGACGGCCCTTTCCCAGGCTCCTTCTTCCATCGGTATCAAATTCGGATTTGCATATTTTGCCAGAGAGCCTGCGGCTTTCATCTTCTTTTCGTTATGATTTGTCTGAATATCCTCATCTAACAACGTAATGATAACACGCTGATTTTTTCTGGCATTTAGCTTTTCCAGTGTTTGTATCATATTTCCATCAAAGTATCCATTAACCGCAATCAAGTATCGCGCCCCTTTCTTATATGACAACGCTTAGAGAATATATCTTGTATTCAGGATATCCGAAAACACCCTATTATACAACAAAAAAGGCCCCGGATCTCTCCGAAACCTAAAAGATTGTGAGCAGGACGATAAGCCGGGTTATGTCGTCGAATGGCCATCTATCTAGGACTGCCGTCACCGGCAGCCTCCAGCAACCTACCCGGAAGCTGACGGGCCGCCATATGCTTCCTGTTCGGTCTTGCTTCGAGTGGGGTTTACATGTGCCCCGCCTGTTACCAGGCGGGCGGTAGTCTCTTACACTGCCCTTCCACCCTTACCGTCCGCGGACAGGCCGCGGGCGGCGGTACATTTCTGTTGCACTGTCCCTGGAGTCGCCTCCGCCAGACGTTATCTGGCACCCTGCCCTGTGAAGCCCGGACTTTCCTCTCCTGCAGCCTTTCGGTATTGCAGCAGCGGCCATTTGTCCTACTCACAACTGTTTTAGTTTAGCACAGCGGGCGGGATTTGTCCAGTCAAAACAATCGCCCGCAGGCTGCGCCAGCGGACCATTGCATCCAACAAGCGGGCTGATGCAGGCTGGTGCAGGCGGCAAGCTCCGGTTCCCGCGGGCACATCACATTTTCCCTCACCGCACCATACAGGGCCGCTTGGGGTCAAACTTCCATCCCGGAATCAGATACTGCATACCCGCGGCGTCGTCTCTGCCGCCCAGACAGTTGTCCAGATACAGCTGATGGGCCTTTTTCACCTGCTCCATGTCCACGTCGATGCCAAGGCCCGGCTTCTTCGGAATCTCCACCCAGCCGTCCACGATCTGTAACGGCTCTTTGGTCAATCGCTCCATGCCCTCCTGCCAGATCCAGTGGGTGTCAATGGCGTTGAGCCGCCCCGGAACCGCGGCCGCGGTCTGGGAGAACATGGCCAGGGAAATGTCAAAGTGGTTGTTGGAATGGCTTCCCCACATATATCCCAGGTCGCTGCACAGCTGTCCCACCCGCACAGAGCCGTTCATGGTCCAGAAATGCGGGTCCGCCAGCACAATATCCACAGACTGCATTTCCAACGAATGGCCAAGCTGCCTCCAGTCCGTTGCGATCATATTGGTGGCTGTTGGCAGTCCGGTGGCCCGGCGGAACTCGGACATGATCTCCCGCCCCGAGTAAGCGCCCTCCACGCCGCAGGGATCTTCGCAGTAGGTCAGAATCCCCTGCATATCCCGGCACAGCGCTACAGCCTCCTTTAAGCTCCAGCAGCCGTTGGGGTCCAGGGTGATTCTGGCGTCGGGAAATTCCTTCTTTAACGCCCGGATCGCCCTCATCTCCTCCTCGCCGTCCAGGACGCCGCCCTTCAGCTTGAAATCCTCAAACCCGTATTTCTCTTTGGCCGCCCTGGCTAACTCCACCACCGCCTCCGGGGTCATGGCCTCCTCGTGGCGCAGGCGGTACCAGGCGCAATCGCTGTCCGGTTCCGACGCGTAGGGCAGATCCGTCCGTTTGCGGTCCCCCACGAAAAACAGGTAGCCCAGCATCCGAACCCGGTCGTGGTGCTGGCCGTCCCCCAAAAGGGCCGCCGCAGGCACCTCCAGGTATTTTCCCAGCAGGTCTAAAAGGGGCGCCTCGATGGCCGTCAGCACGTGGACGCCGGTGCGCTGGTCAAAGGTCTGGTTACCCCGCACATCCTCCGCAACGCTGCGGTCCAGCTGTTCCTTCACCCGCACCAGGGTATTCTTGTACTCCCCCACGCTGGTGCCCACCACCAGATCGATGCTGTCCACAAGGGCCTTCGTGATCTTCTCTCCGCCCGGAACCTCGCCCACGCCCAGAAGTCCGCTGCTGTCGGTGAGCACCACCACGTTTCTGGTAAAATAGGGCGCGTGGGCCCCGCTTAAATTCAACTCCATACAGTCTCTCCCCGCCACGGGAAAGACCTCCATCTTTGTGATTCTGGGAACCATCCGTCTATCTCCTCTCTCTGTGAACCGCCGCGTTGGGCGGCGTTTTGTTTTCAGTCCAGCCTCCCCGCCAGCGTACCGGCTTTAAGGCGTTCCATCTTCTAGCGCACCAACGCCGGCATTTTAGGGTCAAATTTCCAACCGGGAATCAGGTACTGCATGGCCGCAGCGTCGTCCCGGTCGTGACCAGGCAGCCGCCGGTACAGCCGGTTGGCCTCCTCTACCTTCACCATATCGATCTCCACGCCCAGTCCCGGCCCCTTTGGCACTTCAAGATATCCGTCCCGAATCTGCGGCGCGTTTTTCAACAGGTTCTGGCCGTCCTGCCAGATCCAGTGAGTGTCAAGGGCAGTGGGACGGCCCGGAACCGCGGCCGCCACATGGGCGAATGCCGTCAAAGTAATATCGAAATGATTGTTGGAATGGCTTCCCCAGGTCAACCCCCACTCTTCTAAAATCTGAGCCATACGCACGCTGCCGTCAAAACCCCAGAAATGCGGGTCCGCCAGCACGATATCCACGGCGTGAAGGGCCGCGGCATGGTAGAACTGCCGCCAGTTGGTGGCAATCATGTTGGTTGCCACCGGGATATTCACCGCGTTCTTGAACTCCGCCATGATCTCCCGGCTGCTGTAGCCCGCCTCCGGGCCGCAGGGGTCCTCTGCGTAGGCCAGGACGCCCTCCATGGGCTTGCAGAGCCGGATTGCCTCCTTTAGGCTCCACGCGCCGTTGGGGTCTATGTTGATCCGGCACTCCGGGAAATGTTTCTTCAGAGCGCGGACCGTTTCCATCTCCGCCTCCCCGGAAAGCACGCCGCCCTTCAGCTTGAAGCTGCAAAATCCGTACCGTTCCTGCAAAGCCTGGGCCTGCTCCACAATCTTCCCGGGCGTTAGCATCTCCCGCCGCCGCATGGCGAACCAGCCGGCGGCATTTTCCTCGTCCAAATAGGGCAGGTCCGTCTTGGCCTTGTCGCTGACGTAAAACAGGTAGCCCAGGGTTTCCACCCGGTCCCGCTGCTTTCCCTCGCCCAACAGCTGGCAGACCGGAAGTCCCAGATACTGCCCAAGCAGGTCCAAAAGGGCGCACTCCACGGCCCACTCCGCCCGAACCACGAATTTCAGCTTGGCAATGTCCAGCCGCTGGATTCCCTCGCCCGCCTCCCCGGGCTGCGGCCCGCAGGTCCCATGGATTTTTCCAAGGATCCGGCGGTATGCCCCAACCGGCTCCCCCTCCACCAGGGGAATAAAGCTTTCAAGGGCCTGGCAGGTGTAGTCCCCGCCGTGTATTTCCCCGATGCCCCTGTGCCCGGCGCTGTCTGTGAGGATCACCAGATTCCGGGTAAAAAACGGCCCGTGGGCCCCGCTGAGGGTCATCAGCATGCTGTCCCTCCCGGCCACCGGGATCACCTGCATGGTAGTGACCACAGGGGATCCCTTAGCCATATGGTTGTCACCTTGCATACCCTGCCCTCCTAACTCTCGATGCTGGAGGTCTCGGCCCGCAGCATCCGCTCTCTGGACTCCTGGGCGAAATGACATTTCACGCAGTGGCCCGTACTGATTTCCTTAAGCTCCGGCTCCTGCTCAAAGCAGATGGGCTGGCTCATCCAGCAGCGGTTGGCGAATCGGCAGACCTGCTTGGGATTGATGGGGCTGGGCACGTCGCCCTTTAAGACGATGCGGCTCACCTTGTTGTCCACGTCCACCTTGGGGATGGCGGAGAGCAGGGCGATGGAATAGGGATGGCGCGTGTCCGCGAACAGCGTCTGCCGGTCCGCCATCTCCACAATCTGTCCCAGATACATCACGGCGATTCGGTCCGAGATGTGTTTCACCACGCTCAGATCATGGGAAATGAACAGGTAGGACAGGTTCATTTCCTTCTGTAAATCCATCAACAGATTCAGAATCTTAGCCTGAACGGATACGTCCAGGGAGGAAACCGGCTCGTCGCAGACGATAAACTTCGGGTTCATGCTCAACGCCCTGGCGATGCCCACCACCTGGCGCTTGCCGCCGTCCAGCTCGTGGGGATACTGGTCCCACATGTCCTTGGATATTCCGGTCTTTTCCGACAGCAGGGAGAGGGTGTCGTTCAACTGCCCCTTGGTCACGGTGTGGTGGATCAGATAACCCTCGGAGAGGATGCTGCGGATGGTCTTTTTCGGATTTAAGGAGGAGTAGGGGTCCTGGAACACGATCTGCATCCCCCGCCTGTACTCCAGATTTTCCTTCCGGTCCGTGCACTTAAAAATGTCCTTCCCCTCAAAAATCAGCTCCCCGGAGGTGGGCTTTTGCAGGCGCATCACCACGGTGCCCACCGTGCTCTTCCCGCAGCCGCTCTCCCCCACCAGTCCCAGGGTCTGGCCTCTGCCGATGGAAAAACTGACGTCATCCACCGCGTGCAGAACCTTTTTATCCCCTACCTGGAAATGCTTTTTCAGGTGGCGGACCTCCACCAGTGTATTGTCCTTATTTTCCATGGTCCTACCTCCCTCCCCTGGCCCAGCAGGCCACGTAATGATTGTCGTTCAGCTTTACCATGGGCGGCGGCCCCTCCATGCAGGCCTCCAGACAGTGCTCACAGCGCGGGTTAAAGCTGCACCCCTTGGGCAGATGGTAGGGATTTGCCACCTCTCCGGGGATCGCCACCAGCCGCTCCTTGTCGTCGTCCAGGGACGGAATCGCGCCCAGAAGCCCCTGGGTGTACGGGTGGGCCGGATTGGAGAACACCTCCCGCACTGAACCGTACTCGATAATGGCTCCGGCGTACATTACCGCCACGTTCTTGCACAGCTCACTGATAATTCCCAGATTATGGGTAATCATCAGCAGCGACGTATCGTACTGCTGCTGGAGCTTTTTCATCAGCTCCATGATCTGCGCCTGGATGGTCACATCCAAAGCCGTGGTGGGCTCGTCCGCGATCAACAGCTCGGGATTGCAGGCCAGGGCGGCGGCGATGCCGATGCGCTGGCGCATGCCCCCGGAGAACTGATGGGGGTAGTCCTTGATCCGCTCCCTGGCGATCCCCACCACCTCCATCAGATTCCCGGCTTCCTTTAACGCCTGGCTGTTGCTCATGCCCCGGTGGCGGCGCAACACCATGGCCACCTGCTCTCCCACCGTGAATACCGGGTTCAAGGAGGTCAACGGGTTCTGAAAGATCATGGAGATTTTGGACCCGCGGATATCCCGCAGCTCCCGCTGGGACAGTTTCGCCATATTCTGGCCGCCGAAGGTGATGGTTCCGCCCAGGATCTTAGCCGAGTGTTTTGGCAGCAGGCGCAGGATGCTGAGCGCCGTGGTGGTCTTACCGGCTCCCGCCTCCCCCACCAGCCCCAGGGACTCTCCCTTGTGGATGGTCAGGTTCAAATGGTTGATGGCCTGCTTCACCCCTGTCTCCGTGTGGAATTCCACGGTATAGTCTTTGATTTCAAGTAAAACTTCCTTGCTCTGTTCCACAAAAAATACCTCCTATCTGGACTGCTTGGGATCCAGCACGTCTCTCAGGCCGTCGCCCAGGAAATTGAATCCCAGCACCGTGATCATCAGGGCCACCCCGGGGACAATGACCATCCAGGGGTAGGCCGCCAGATACGTCCGGCCTCCCGCGATCATATTACCCCAGGACGGGTTGGGCAGCTGCACGCCCAGATACAGATAACTCAGCCCGGCCTCCGTCAGAATCACGCCGCCGAAGGTGCCGGACAGCTGAATCAAAAGAGGCGTCGTCACATTGGGCATGATCTGGGACATCATAATGTGCCAGCCGGAGCCCCCCAGCGCCCTGGAGGCCTGGACAAACTCCTGGTTTCTCATGACCATCACCTGGTTTCTGGATACCTTGGCAAAACTTTTCCAGGAGGTGATGATCATTACCATGATCAGGTTGGAGATACTGGGGCCGAAGATGGCCATAATCACGATCCCCAGCGTCATGGAGGGGATCGCCATGGTAACTTCCGTTGCCCTCATCACAATATCGTCGATAATACCGCCGAAATACCCCGCGAACACGCCAAGGAGCGTGCCGATTACCGCCACGAAAAGCGTGGAGATAAACGCGATCTGCAGAGATATCTTACTTCCGATCAGAACCCGGGAAAGGATATCCCTTCCAAGCTCATCCGTACCCAGCACATAACCGCCCGTTCTGTAAGCGCCGAGCCCCTGGGGCGCGGTAAAACGCGCCGCGATATGGTTTAAATTCTCATCCATGGGCGCCAGCTGTTTGGCGAACAGGCTGACGATCACCACGGCCAGCACGATCAGAAATCCGATGACAAATTGCGGGCTGCGCAGCATCCGGCGGATCAGGATTTTCTTTTTCATACAATACACCTCTCCTGTCAGTTCAATTTCATCCGGCGGTCCACCAGGGCGTTTACAATGTCAACCACCAGGTTGACCAGCGCGAACATGGCCGCGGTGACGATCAGCGTGGACTGCGTCAACGGGTAGTCCCGGTTGGACACCGCCTTCACCAGCATGCTGCCGATGCCCGGGATAGTGAACGTGGTCTCGATGATCACCGCTCCGGCCAGCATCTGCGCCACGTCCATTCCGAAAATGGTGATGACCGGGATAATGGAATTCTTGAACGCATACTTGCAGTTCACCACAAATTTACTCATGCCCCTGGCGTAGGCGCAGGTGATATAATCCTCGTTCAGCACGTCGATCATGCCGGAGCGCCCCATCCTCACCATACCCGCGCACATCTTATAGCCCATGGCGATGGCCGGCATAATCAGGTACCGGACATCCGCCAGGCCGTTGTAGCCCATGCTGGGCAGCCAGTTGTTTTTTACGGAGCAGAACAGAAGCAGCAGCACGCAGACCCAGACCACGGACATGGACTGGCCCAGAAGCGCGAAGAGAACGGCAAAGAAATCCACCGGTCCGCCTTTGTTCACCCCTGCGATAATCCCCAGAGGGATGCTGACCAGCAGAACCATGGCGGAGCAGACCACGGCGACGCTGAGCGTGGCCGGAAGGCGTTCCATAATAACATCCAGACAGGGGCGCTCATACAGCACGGAGGTCCCCAGATCGCCCTTTAACAGGTTGCCCATGTAGATAAAGTATTGCGTGATATAAGGTTTATCCAGCCCCAGCTTGACCCGCATGAGCTCAATCTGTTCCTCCGAGGCGTAATCCGGCAGCGCCATAACGGCGGCGTCCCCGGGCGCCAGGCGCATCATCACGAACGCCAGCACAGAAACGATCCATACGACCAAAAGCAGGCACAGGATTCGTTTGACAAAAAATCGAACCATCGCTTACCTCCCATTTAAAGCCGGACTGCCACCGGTAAGCTTACCGGGTGACAGTCCACGCTTGTTCATCCGTTACTTCAGATAGCTCTCCTCCACGGCGATCTCCGTGAAGATATAGCCTCCCAGGGGATTTTCAATCAGTCCGGTAAGGCCGTTGCGGACGCAGGGAGTTCCCACGATCTGCACAATCGGTACCAGCGGTCCCTGTAAATCGTAGAGAATATCGCCCACCTGCTCCAGGGTCTTTACGCGGGTCTCCGCGTTCATATCGCCGAAGGCCTTCATGATCAGCGCGTTTAACTCCTCGTTCACGTAACCGTTGTGGTGCATGTCCTGAACCACTCTGGGAACCAGGTTCTGGGTCAGGGCGTTGCCGTCCCAGGTCGCCAGATTGACCATGAAAATGTCGTAGGTGCCGTCTGCGCGTCTGCTGTTCATGGTGGCGGTATCCACCATATCCACCTGGGTCTTGATTCCGATCTGGTTTAAGTAATCCGCCATGGCGGTCATGATGGAATCCGCGTACTCGATGTCGCTGCGGCTTAAGAGCACCAGGGTCTCCCCGTTGTAGTTGGACTTGGCCAGATACTCCTTGGCCAGTTCGGGATCGTACCCGATGGCCGGCTTATCCGGCTGATGGCCTTCCGCATGGGTGGTAAAGAAGTCGTTCATCACCGTGCCGCCGCCCATCAGGGTGCAGAACGCATCCCGGTCCACAGCGTGCATGATGGCAAAGCGCAGGTTCTGGTCGCTGGTGGGAGCCTTTCCGTCCATCTTGAACTGGAGATAGTACATGGTCTCCTTGACCTGTTCCTTCATGGTGCACTGGTCCGCCACTCCGTCCAGCATGGACCGCAGGTCCACGTTCACGTTGTCGATGAAATCGATCTCGCCGTTGATAAAGGCCGCGTTCTGGGCCGTGGGATCGGTGATGAACCAGACGTAGAGAATGTCCACGTTGGTGAAATCTCCGCCCTGCCAGTAGTCGTAGTTGCGGGCGTATTTCAAATACTGTCCGTCCACCCACTCCTCCAGTTTCCAGCGTCCCGTGCCGTTTAAGGAGGGCACGGAGGAGAATAAGTTGGCCCCGTACTGTTCGATCTCCTCGGCCTTGGCAATGTAGGTGTAGGCCAGAGAGATTTCCAGGGAGAAGAAGGGCTCGCTCAGGTAGAGCTTTACCGTGTGCTGATCCACCTTCTCAGCGGACTCCAGATATTTCCAGTTCGTTGCAAACAGGGCCATTTCGTCCTTGTGCTCCGCGATATACTTCATCTGCGTGTACACGTCGTCCGCGTCGCAGTCGGAGCCGTCGAAGAACTTTACGCCCTCGGCGATGTGCAGGGTAACTTCTTTTCCGTCCTCACTCAGATCGTAGCCGGTGCAGATACAGGGCTTGCAGTTGCCGCCGTGGTCGGAGACGTAAAGAGCGTCAAATACCATCTCGGCAAAGGCGTAGTTGGGACCTGAGGTGTAGTTCCAGATGTTCAGGCTCTGCATGCCCTCCGTCCGCTGAAGGTTCACCACCACCTTGCCCTCGTCGTTCACATAGTGCGAAGCGCCGCCGGCCGGGGCGTTTCCCGTATCCCCCGCAGACGTCCCCGCCGCCGCGGGCTGTGACTCCGTCTTGCCGGAGCCGCTGCAGGCCGTCAGACCGGCCATCATTCCCAGCGCAAGCGCCAATGCCAGAAGCCTTTTCGTTTTTTTCATATGTTCCTCCTTTATCGCATTAATGGTTTTAAAGCTGTACTCACAGCAGATCAAATGGTTTTATGGACAGAAATCCCTCGCAGGGATTGTGAGGCGCCAGCCTCATCTCCAGGGTGGTCAGGTTGCTCACAAAGCTGAACACAGTCTCGGTCTGTTTATCCCATTCAAGGGAGAGATCCCTGTGCCTGCAAATGCTCTGAGGCGCGTTCCCATGATCCGAAAATACCTTCTGAATGTCCTCCAGGCTGATCTTTCCGTAAATCCCCCGAAGCAGCTTGCCGCTCCTGTGGTGGCGGATCACCGAGTTGCCCTTAAACACATCCAGATAGGGGTAACGGGGATGTCCCGGGGACACATAGTGGTTGGCGTGGGTCAGAATGCCGTCCGACCCGTAGAGAATCCCGCAGCAGCCGCTGTCCATCTCCACATCCACCGCCTCGTTGTCCTTCTGGGCGATCAGAATATTGTTGACCGCCGCGTTGCGGCCCCCGTTCAAAGCGTCGATGGCCTCCCCCAGGTCCCTGGAATCCATCACCCCCCGCAGCAGGAATTGCAGCGGAACCCCCTCCAGGTTCACGGGGGCGTTGGTGGAAAGGGAGTTGACCCCGTCGCCGATGCCGCAGGAATTGAGGCCCGACCGGGCGATAATCCCCGCCTCGCCGCAGTAGGCGATGGAAGGCCTGCCGTTTTTCTGCTCAATGATGTGGTAGATCAGGCATTCCTCCGACCAGACGAAATTGTCCCAGTTCTGGCCCACATAGGTGGCTCCGTCCACCGTGCGCTCGCCGGTGACCGCGATGGACGTGCAGGCCTCCATCTCCCCCAGCGCCTTCTGGTAGCGGTTTTTCTCACCTCCGGCCAGCTTGTTCCAGCCCAGCTTCTGCAGCTCCGTCCGGCTGTTCAGGACCATCAGCTCCTCAAATTTCATGCCCGCTCCGTCGGCGATGCCCTGTACCTCCTCGATGTAGTCCGGATTGTACCGTTCCACCGGCTTCACAAAACCTATGGCGATGCGGACCAGCTCTTCCTTTGTCACATCCCCCCGCTCCAGACAGGATTTCAGATTGTACTCGTAGCTCTTTCGCACCCTGTCCGGGTGGGATTTCCCGTGGTTGTATCCGATCTCATAGGGCGCGCCTCTTGAGATCACAACCGGAATCCCGCCTATCTCCTTCATCTCACACTTCTCCCTTCTAAACGATCCATGTCAGCCGCCATTTCGAAGCTCCGCAGTTTACTGCGTTGTTCACCGTCTCCCTAGATCAGCCCCGCCGCGCGCATCGCCCGCCGCATATTCTCCAGCGTTTTCCCCTCCCCGGTGAGCAGGTTGGGCCGGTAGGGTTCTCCCACCGCCTGCCCCCGCAGCCTGGCCATATCCTTGGCCGCCACCGGGAAGCTGGCTCCGTCCATGGCCAGCCGGACCGGATTCAGCTTATACTGGGCTTCCAGGGCTCCGTTTAAATCTCCTGCAACATATTTATTGTAAATGTCCGTAATCAGCTCCGGCATGAAATTGGCCGCCGTGCAGACCCCGCCCACCGCCCCGTGGCACATGGAGGCGTAGAGCAGCGTATCCTTGCCCCCGAAGATTTTAAATCCCGTGTGCCGGGTCCTGCGGATAAATTCCTCCATCTGGGTGATGTCTCCGCTGGTGTCCTTCATACCCACGATATTCGGCACTTCCTCGGCCAGGCGCTGTACCAGATTTCCCGACAGGGTGTAGCCCACCCGGCCCGGGTTGTTGTACAGAAGCATGGGCGTATCCGGCACGGATTCCCCGATGGTCTTAAAATGCAGGAACAGCTCCTCCTCCGTGGGTTTTAAAAACATGGGCTGAAGCACGGAAATGCCGTCCGCCCTGCATCGCACTGCCATCTGCGCCAGCCGGACGCATTTTTTCGTGCTGATGGCCCCGATCCCAAAATACACGGGCACCCGGCCGTTTGTCTGGTCCACGATGATGTTCAGCCCGCGCTCCATCTCGCCGTCCTCCACCATGTAAAACTCGCCGTTGCTTCCAAAGGCGAGAATCCCCAGCACGCCGCCCTCGATGACAAAGTCCACATGCCGGCGCATGGCCGCCTCATCGATCCGCTCCTCCCCGTCGATGATGGTGAGAATCGGGACGATCACTCCTTTAATAAACTCTGTGTTCATATTGAATTTCCCCTTATCGGTTCCTCAGGACTTTACGGTGACATTTGACAGCTTCTCATAGAACCGCACAATACTGGAGTGGTCCTCCTTGTCGCAGCCGTCCGCCTTCACGCTCTGCATGATCTCCATCAGCTGCCCGCTGAGCGGAACCGGAGCGCTGATGGCGTGAGCCGCGTTCAGGGCGTTGGTCAGATCCTTGATGTGAAGCTCCACGCGAAAGCCCGGCTTGAAGTTTCCCGCAAGCATCATCGGCGCCTTGGCGTCCATCACCGTGGACCCCGCCAGGCCGCCCCGGATCGCCTGGTATACCAGTTCCGGATCCGTGCCCGCCTTTTTCGCAAACGTCAGCGCCTCTGCCACCGCCGCGATATTGACGGCCACCACAATCTGGTTGGCCAGCTTGGCCACATTTCCCGAGCCCAGCTCCCCCACATAAACTACGGAACCGGCCATCGCCATCAGAAGATCATAGTAGCGGTCGAACAGCTCCCGCTTTCCTCCCACCATAACGGAAATGGTGCCGTCAATGGCCTTGGGCTCGCCTCCGGACACCGGGGCATCCAACATTTCAATCCCCTTTTTTGCAAGCTCTGCCCCGATGGCCTTGCTCTCCGTAGGGTCAATGGAACTCATATCGATGAGCACGGTTCCGGGTTTCGCGCCCTGTGCAACCCCGTTTTCCCCCAGAACAGCCGCCCTCACATGGGGAGAATTGGGCACCATGGTGATCACCACCTGGCAGGCTTCTGCCACCCCGGCTCCGTTGGCCGCGGTCTGCGCCCCGGCCGCGGCCAGCTCCGCCACCGCCTCCTGGTTCAAATCCGCAACAACCAGATCGTATCCGGCTTTCAACAGATTTTTCGCCATCGGTTTCCCCATAATGCCCAATCCAATGAATCCAACCCTCATTTGATTGTCCTCCTTTACAATTTTGTTTTGATTATAAAACAAGATTTTTAGGAAAACTATCGGCACAGTCCCTAAAACGACCATATTTTTATATACAAATATAATAATCATTCAAAAAAAGAAACTGTATTGAAATTTTAGTTTCAATACAGTTTCACATCTTGGAACACTTTGGGATCATGCTTGTTATCATTTCACTTCTTTTCCGTACTTCCGCCGTCCGCCCCTCCGATCTCGTATTTCTTCATATAACGCCACAGCGTGGACTTGCTGATCCCCATCTCCCGGGCCACCTCCTGACGCTTCCCCCCATATTCCTGAAGCAGGACGCGAATTTTCCGCTCCCGCGCATCCATGGCGCGTTCCCCGGATGCGGACCACGTCTCTCCCATGCGCTCCGCTCCGGGACCCAGGTCGGAAGCCGGGCCGGAATACAGGCTCCGCAGCGTTTCCTTCACGGAAATCTCGTCCAGGGAACGCTTATCCGCCGTCAGGATCAGGCACTCGCAGAACGCTTCCACCTGGATTAAATTTCCATTCCAGGGATAATCCAGCAGCACCTTGTACGCGCCCTCGGTGAGCACGTGATGTCTGGCGCAGGTTTCGCAGCTTTTCCGGATGCACTGCCGGATTTTTTCGCGCAAATCTTCCTTCCGCTCCCTCAGCGGCGGAATCCGGATCACCAGTCCCTGCAGCAGGTAATACAGCTCCGCCAAAAACGCCCCGGACGCCGTCTCCCGGCCCAGGTCCCGCCCGGACGCCGCGATGATCCGCACGTCCAGCGTCCGCTTCTGGAAATCCCCCTTGCGCAGATAGCGCTTGCTGCGGATCAATTTAGCCAGCTTGTACTGGTTATCCGGCGTCAGCGACTCAATGGATTCGATGAACAGGGTCCCCCCGTCCACAAAGGGCAGGATGCCCGATTGCCCGAAGATCAGATTTTCCTGCTGCTCCCCGGTCTGCCCCACGCAGGAAACGGACGCAAACGGCCCCTGGCTGCGCAGGCTCTGGTTGTGGATGGCCTGGGCCATAAGGCTTAACTCCGTCCCCGGCTCTCCCGTAAGAAGCACCGCCCGCTCCGAAAGCGCGAACAGGCGGGCCCGTTTGACACAAGCCTGCATCTGCTGGGATTTCTGCAAAATATCCTCGAACTGCCCCAGGGCCACCAGCCCCTTGTGGCGGGCCCTCTCCGAGCGCTCCTTATCCGATCTCCCGGTATCCGGCCTGGGGCGGCGCTGTACGCGGCTGCAGGTCAGGATAATGCCGTCCACCTTACCCTCGATCACAATGGGGGCCAGCACCGCCAGCACGGAACTGCGGCGCACCTGCAAAAACAGGGAATAGTTGTCCCGCTTGTTCTCCACCAGATTCTGAAACATTTCCGGATCAATGTCCCGGAATACCCGAAACAGGGAACGCCCGCGGTAGGCCGCCTCCTTCTCCCCCAAAAGCTCCTCCATAATGGGATTCATGGCAGTGATCTTTCCCTCGGAGTCCGTGCGCATCACACCGTTTAGGGAATTGTCCAAAAGCGCTTCAAACTGGGCCTCCTTGCGCTTCTCCACCCCCATGGCATAGTCCATGCGCTCCGCGATGGCCATGGCGTTGCGCATGGAGTCCTCCGTGGGCGAGAGGAACAGGGAGGGGATGCCGTACTCTGTGGCCACGCTGACCGCCGTGTCGCCTCCGATGATCAGGTCGGCCTGCTCCTGGGCCGCCTTTCTGGACGTCTGCTCCAGCTCCTCCCCGGCGGACGCGAAGTAGGTGCGCAGCTCAATGTCGTAGATCATATCGAAGAAGGACATGTCGCAGAACATGTTTTTAAATCCCACCACCGCGATCACCGGGTGCTCCTTCTTTAAAATCTGCTTCGCCTTCATGACCAGCAGGGCCATCTCCTGGGCCGTCATCACGATCTCCGCTACCGGGATATCCGTATACTGTTTGATCATGGAAGCCTGCAAACCCCTGGCGATGATCAGCGTCGCACCCCCCGCGATGGCCTTTCTGGCCTCGATCACCGTGTCCTTGGTCTCTATGACCCGCATCTCCCCGATCTCAAATTTCTTTTCCTGTAAAATATTGTGGGCCTGGTGAAGCATCTCCTCCCGGGACACCAGCAGAACAATTTTCCCCATGATCACCCCTCCTGTCTCAAATGCCGGACGGATCCTCTCCTTCCGCCGCCAGCTTTAACCCCGCATACCGGCTGTAAGCCTCCCGTTTCGCGGAGCTGTACCCCCAGGAATCCCGAAACTCCGCCTCCCAGGCCCAACGTTTCCCCATCAGCACGTCCACCGCCTCCCGGTATTCCGGTTTCCGGTACAGGTCCTCCAGGAACTCGTCCAGGTAATCGCTGCTGCCCCACACGCTGAACCGGACGCTGTACCGGTAGCGGATCACGCCGTCCCCCTCCCGCCTGCGCCGCTTGACAACCGGGTCCGTATCCGTCCATTCCTCAATCTCCCGGATTTCCGCAAACGTCCCCTCAGGCTCCGACGGTTCCACCGCATAGCAGACCGCCCCGCGCACCTTGTACGGCTCAAATACCGCCTCGGATATGATCCCCTGTTCCAGGTCCCGGATCAGCCTGATCAAACAGTCCGGGACACTTCGCTCCATGCCGAAAAAAGTCAGCTCAAAAGAGGGCGTCCCTCCCATCATGCCACCTCCTGCCGTTATTTTTCAACCGGTTCCGGTCCAATCTTCCGGTCCGCCCTCCACCGTCGCAGCTTCTCGTTGAGCTTTCCGTAAACCCGTTCCTTAAACCATGGTTCCGTGGAGGCTTTCACCGCCTCCTCCAGGCCGAACCAGACCACGCCGCTGTTCTCATCCGCTTTCAGGGACAGCGCGTCCCCCTCCCGGGCCTCCAGCAGGTAGGTCAGGTTCAGGTGCAGGTGGGACGGCACGTATTTCCCGCGTTTTTCATGTCCGTCCACGGTGAGAATTTCCAGGGAAAATATCTCCTCCGAAAGGGGCCTCACATGGATAACGCCGCTCTCCTCCCCCACCTCCCGCAGGGCCACGGCCAGCAAATCCCGCTCCCCGTCCGCATGTCCGCCCAGCCAGGACCAGGATTGGAAAATGTTGTGGTAGGCCATCAATACCTTGTCCCGGGCCTCATTCACCACCCAGGCCGAAGCCGTCATGTGGGCCGTCAGGTTTTCCCTGGAGTACACGTCCTCTGCCCCTGAGAGCAGCCTTAACAGCACCTCCCGGTCCCGCTCCTCCTGTTCGTTAAAGGGCTTATATTCCCTGATCTTCTGAATCATCTCATCCGCCATGGCTGCGCTTCCTCTCCGCCCCGGACCGCGTCCGAAGCTCTCGTTTCTCTTCCGTTCCAATTATTGTAACACGCCCCAAATGCCCCGTCAACGCAGACTGTTCCCTGCCTTAGCAAACGTTAGCAAACTCCCGCGCCCCCGCGCAGCTACCAAAAGGGCCTAAAAAGGGCCGGGCATTTCACAGCCGCCCGGCCCTCTTTCCATTTATTTAAATCCAATCAGCCATTTACACGGCCCCAGACCCACTTTTAAGGATTCGATCCCTATGTTTAAGCCTCAACCTCGCCGGAAGCGATCCGTTTGGTCAGCCACTCCTTGCCCTCCACCATACGTGCGATCATCATGGAAGCGATGGCGTCGCCGCTGGCGTTTAAGCAGGTTGCAGCCGGGTCAAACAGGAAGCCCAGGGTAGCAATTAACGGAAATGCTTCCGCTGGGAAGCCGAACAGGCTGACGATCAACATCTCGCCCACCAGACCGCCGCCCGGAGCGCCAGACAGCACGAATGCGCTGAGGATCGCCACCACAATGGCCATGGCGTAGGTGCCAACGCCCGTAAAGGGCTGACCGAATACGCCGAACAGGAACGCGATTTTCACAATCGAGGACAGCACAGAACCGTCCATATGCATGGTTGCACCCATGGGAAGCACGATGTTGCTGATGTCCTCGGGAACACCCATTTTTTTACAGGCCTCCATATTCACCGGGATGGTTGCAACGGAACTCTGTGTGGCAAACGCCGTGATGGCGGGGCTGAAAATGTTCTTCAGCATGCGCTTCACACCCACGGTTCCGCCTGCAAAGTAGGCGTAAGCCGGGAAGGCCACCGCCACGTAAACCAGGCACATGGGGTAATACACCAGCATGGAACGGCCGTAGTCGCCGATCAGCTCGGGTCCGAACTCGCCCACCAGGTTGGCAAAGTACGCGCCCAGTCCGATGGGAGCCAGCTTCATGATCAGGCCGACGATCTTGAAAATGATATCGTTTAAGTTGTTGAGCAGCTTGCCCACCGGGCTCTCCTCGCCGCCGCAGGCGCTGACGCAGATGCCGGAAATGATCGCGAACACGATGATCGGCAGCATGTTGCTGCGGCTCATCAGGCCGGAAAAATCGTTTACGGTCAGGGAGTTTACGATCATATCCCCAACGCTGGCCGCCTCCGCCATCTCAGCGTTTGCGAACTGGATGGAGGTGTTGGCCGCAGGAGGCCAGATGTTGACCACGGTCAGCACCAACGCGGCTGCAAACAGGCCGGTTACGATAAAGGTCAGCACCAGGTTGCCCAGAATCTTGCCCAGGCGTTTCATGTTGACCATGTTTCCAACCGCCGTGGTGATGGACACAAATACCATAGGCACCACAATGGTAAACATCAGGTTCAGGAAAATATCGCCCAGCGGCTTTAATACGGTGGCCTTTTCTCCCAGGGTAACGCCCAAAAGCGCGCCCACTACAATGCCGATTACCAGAATAATCGGAAACCGATAGCTCTTCCAAATACTTTTCTTATCCATATTCGTCCCTCCATATGTATGTTTTCCTCTGTAATTTACGCCTGCGAGCGCCCCGCGGGCCACGCGATTCCCATTTCCCGCAGCCGTGGGGGCTGCACAGTTCCCCTTGCCGTAAATTTACAGTGTCTCAACCGCTTCCTTCAGCTGTTTCATCGCCTGTTCCAGCACGCTTCTGGGGCAGGCCGCATTGAGCCGCATGTATCCGGACAGGCTGCGCCCGAAGGTATAACCCTCGTTCAATCCCAGGCCGGCTTTCTCAATCATAAAGCTTCTCAGCTGCTCGTTGTCCATTCCCAGCTCACGGCAGTCCAGCCACACCAGATAGGTGGCGTCCGGAACGCTGGGTTTGATTTTAGGAATGTACTTGTCGCAGTATTCCTTGATGTAATCGAAGTTCCCGGAGATGTACTCCAGAAGCTGCTCCAGCCATTCCTCGCCCTCGTTGTAGGCCGCCTCCATTGCCACGGAGCTGAAGGCGTTGTTGCGGTGAATATCCATATTCATCCAGAACCGGTCGAATTTCTTCTTCATCTCCAGGTTCGGGAAAATGGTGGTGGACGCCTGCAGTCCCGCCAGGTTGAAGGTCTTGGTGGCCGACACGCAGGAGATCACCTTACCCGCGATCTCCGGGGAAAGGGTGGCGGTGGGGATGTGCTTCTTGCCGTGGAAGATCAGGTCGGAATGGATCTCATCGGACACCAGCAGCACGTCGTTGGCGATACAGATATCCGCCATACGCTGCAGCTCCTCGCGGCTCCAGACAATGCCCAGCGGGTTGTGGGGGCTGCACAGCAGGAAGATTTTCACTTCCTTGGCCTTTTTCTCAAAGTCCTCGAAATCGATGTGCCACGTTCCGTTCTCCTCCACCAGCTTGTTCTCCACGACCTCCCGCTCCCAGGCCTCGGTCACGTCGTAGAACTCGGAGTAAACGGGCGTCTGGATCATCACCTTGTCGCCGGTGTGGGAAAAGATTTTCACCAGCACGGACAGGGCGGGCACCACGCCCAGGCTCCAGCTCATCAGAGAGGTGTCCACATCCCAGTTGTTGCGCCGTTTCTCCCACCCCTTTACAGCCTCAAAATAGCTGGCCGGTCTGGAAGTGTAGCCCCAGATCCCTTCCTCCGCCTTCTTTACGCAGGCATCGATAATGGGCTGGGCTGTCTTAAAGTCCATATCCGCCACCCAAAGCGGGATCACCTTGTCGGTGCCAAACTTCATCACCCGCTCGTCATACTTGGAGGCGCGGTTTCCGCTCCGGTCAATCACCTGATCAAAATCATATTTCATTTCTCATCCATCCTTTCCGCAGCCATTTTCGGCTGCCCGGTGTTTTATTCCTTATGCCATAATATATAGCAATTATCGTGCCAAATGCAAAAGCAAGGTGAAATAAATTAAAAACCACGATTTTGTGTACTTTTTCCAGTACATGAGACGGGGAATAATATCGGGTAGTTTCAATTTAATTGGTTTAATTGGCTAATTTTTCGCTTTAATTGGTTATTATATTTTTAATTGGTCAATTACTTCAAAAAGAGAGAGCCAGGCGTCCCAGCCGCCCGGCCCTCTCTCCCGCCCGCACTGCGAGCGGGTCCATTTTTTATGCCTCTGCCTCACCGGAGGCGATGTGTTTTGCCAGCCAGTCCCGGCCCTCCACCATGCGCGTAATCATCATGGAAGCGATGGTGTCGCCGCTGGAGTTCAGGCAGGTCGCCGCCGGGTCAAACAGAAATCCCAGGGTCGCGATCAGCGGAAATGCCTCCGCCGGGAAGCCGAACAGGCTGACGATCAGCATCTCGCCCACCAGCCCGCCTCCCGGCGCTCCGGAGAGCACAAACGCGCTCAGGATCGCAACCGCCACGGACATGGCGTAGGTTCCCACTCCGGTGAACGGCTGCCCGAAGATACCGAACAAAAATGAAATCTTGATGATGGAGGAGAGCACGGAGCCGTCCATGTGCATGGTCGCGCCCATGGGTAATACGATATTGCTGATATCCTCCGGAACTCCGATCTTCCGGCAGGCCTCCATGTTGGCCGGAATCGCCGCCACGGAGCTCTGGGTGGCAAAGGCCGTGAGCGCCGGACTCAGGATGTGCTTCAGCATGCGCTTCACAGCCGTCATTCCACCTGCAAAGTACGTGTAAGCCGGGAATGCAATGACCACGTACACCAGGCACATGGGGTAATAGATCACCATAGCCCGGCCGTAATCCCCGATCAGTTCCGGCCCGAACTCGCCCACCAGATTGGCGAAGTATGCGCCCAGCCCGATGGGAGCCAGCTTCATGATCACGTCCACCATTTTAAAAATGATGTCATTTAAATTGTTTAACAGACGGCCTGCCGGGCTTTCCTCGCCGCCGCAGGCGCTGACGCACACGCCGGAGAGGATGGCGAACACGATGATCGGAAGCATATTATTGCGGCTCATCAGCCCCGAGAAATCATTTACCGTCAGGGAATTCACCAGCAAATCGCCCACGCTGGCCGCCTCCTGCATCTCTGCGTTTGCCAGCTGGATGGTGGTGTTGGCCGCGGGAGGCCAAATATTGACCACCACCAGAACCAGCGCGGCCGCAAACATTCCGGTGATGATAAAGGTAACCACCAGATTGCCCAGAATCTTCCCCAGACGCTTCATGTTCACCATGTTGCCCACCGCCGTGGTGATGGACACATACACCATGGGCACCACAATGGTAAACATCAGGTTCAGGAAAATATCGCCCAGCGGTTTCAGCACCGTGGCCTTCTCCCCCAGCGTCACGCCCAGCAGAGCGCCCACAATGATTCCCATCACCAGAATGATCGGAAAACGATAACTCTTCCAAATACGCTTCTTATCCATATTTTTCCCTCCAATTCTTTTTCGTTCTCAATACGGCCCCGAAATGCCGGAGAAATCCCAGCATCCAGGCTGATCCGTTATCTGGTTAAAGCTGCGCTTCGCCCCCTTCCGTTCCGTCCCGGCGCCTTAAAAGCGGCGCCTGATCTGATCGCTCCTTCTACCTTTATATAGAGCAACTTATGTGCCAAAACAAAAGGAGATTCTGAATTTTCTTCAGAACCTCCCGTTTTGCGTACCATTTCTGCTCAATTTTCTCGTTCCCGGCCAAAGCCAGGGCTATAATTGGTTGTTAACACTGCGCTAAATCCCCTGGAAAAATTGGTCTATCTGGTTATTTGCCGCTTTTTCCACAACTCCATGCCCGCCGGGGTGACCCGGCTGCCGCCTCTGCCGCGGCCGATCTTGGCCAGACCTTCCCGCTCCATCTCCTCCAGCAGGCCGCGCACCTCCTTCTGGGATAACGGAAACACCGCCTCTCTGGCTGCCGCCAGAATGGACTCCCGGCCGATCAGCCTGCCCTCCCGGGCCGCTCTGCAAAGCTGTTCCAGCACAAACCAGAATTCCATGCTCCGCTCCTTCTGTCCTTCCTGGCTACAGGCTTCGGGCTCCGCCCTCCAGACGGCGTTGCGCCCCGATTTCTGGCGGGCGGCTCCGTGCCAGTCCGGCCCTGTCATTTCCCGTCCCCTGAGAAAGGTGGGCGGAAGGTCCTCGGGCCTTATCACTTCCTGGCCCGTATAGCTGAAATATTCCGCCACATTGTGCAGCTCCCGGATATTGCCGGGCCAGCTGTATCCGGCCAGAATCTGCTTTACCTGGGGCGAAAGGCTGAATTTTCTCTGAGTCTCCCCGGCAAACCGCTCCAGCAGCAGGAAAATATCGTTTCCACGCTCCCTGAGCGGGGGAATCAGGGCGGGCAGCGTGTTGATCCGGTAATACAGGTCCCGCCGGAAACTGCCCTCCTCCACCTTTTTCTCCAGGGATTCGTTGGTGGCGGCGATGATGCGCACATCCACGTGGATGATCTGATTTCCGCCCACCCGCATGATCTCCCGCTCCTGGAGGACCCGCAGCAGCTTGATCTGCATGGCCTGGCTCATGCCCTCCACCTCGTCCAGAAACAGGGTTCCGGTGTGGGCGAACTCGAACAGTCCCGGCCTCCCGCCCTTTTTCGCCCCCGTAAACGCTCCCTCCTCATAGCCGAACAACTCGCTCTCCAGCAGGTTCTCCGGCATGGCCGCCACATTGATGGCCACAAAGGGGCCGTCGCTGCGCTTGGAGGCGCTGTGCACCGCGTGGGCGAACAGCTCCTTTCCGGTTCCGGTCTCTCCGATCAGAAGCACCGGGGATTCCGTGAGGGCCATACGCTTTAAAATCTCCTTGGTGCGGCAGATTCCCGCGGACTGGCCCACGATGTCGTCGAAGGTGTATTTCGCCCGGTGCCCCTTGTGAAACAGCTGGCTGCGCAGCTCATTCTGCCGTTTCTCCACGTCGTTGAAGCGCTGCAGCGTGGCAAAGGCCCCGATGCACTCGCTCTGGCGCATCACCGGAATCACCGTCAGGTTTACGTTGGTCCCGCCCACATTGATCACCTGGGCCTGCTGGACGGTTCTGGTCTCCAGACATTTCCGGAAGGGGATATAAGGAAATACCTCCTCCCCGCGCCGCCCCGCGATCAGATTCGGACTCACTCTGGTGATCTCCCGCGCCTTCTCATTGCAGGCGAAAATCTCCCCCTTTTCATTGATACCGATCAGCCCCTCGTCCAGAATCTCCATTAGAATGTCGAAACGGCTCTCCACGCGGGTGGACCGCTCCAGCATGTGGCCGAAGCTGTAATCGTTGGTGGCCATGGACAGGAAATAAGCCTGAAACTCCCTGGTCTCCAAAAGCTCCTCAAAACCCAGGCGCAGCGCGATCTCGATCATCATGCCTGAGGTGCAGGACCGGTGGGGAAGCTTGATCACCTGTCGGATCCCCTTGGGCACGTACCGCTCCTCGTCCGGCGTCACCGCCAGGTCCACATTTTCCGCAAGCTCCGCCCCCGGATAATAGGCGATCAGCTCCAGATGATTGACACCCAGGTGCTCCAGCTGGGTGATACCCTCCCGTGCCATTTTCAGGGTCATGTTCACGAACAGGGCCCTGGTCCCCTTGGGAATCTCCCGCAGCTTCTGGATGGTGGACCAGCGGTAGGAAACCTCGATTCCCATGACCTGGCAGTCCGCGGGAATGTGCTGCTGCATCTCCTCCGTGGTGTCAAAGGCGTCCGTGGACACCACAAACAGGTCCGCCTGCTCCAGATGCCCCATGGCGGAACCGTCCCGCACGCTGTACATGCGGACCGACACATATTTCCCAAACAGCGCCTGAATCTCATCCGCGTAAAAGCTGCCCGCCCTGGGGTCCAGCGCCACCACGGAAATCGTCTTTTTCATATCCTATACTCCTCTCAGGTATTATCCGCAGGCCGCCCCGGTAACGCGCCGCATTGGCAAACCGCCCACACAGCAGGCCCGCAGCCCAGCCCATCCGCTCACGCGCTCTCTCCGCATCCAAAAAATGCGGATCCCCCGCGCAGTCCGCCGTGACTGCAACAGGGCATCCGCCCGGCGGGCTATACGTTCAGACAGCTGCCGCCGATAAACTCCCGCAGGATCGAGTTCTTCGGTATATCCTCGCTGCTCACGCCCAGGAAATAGTCCAGAAACTTGAGCAGGCGCTTTGCCTCCAGGTATTCGTCGCAGTCCTTGGGGATGCCGAAAAGCAATGGCTCCGCGTACTGCTTCAAAATGGCCAGCTCATAGATCAGGGCCGAGTTGAACATGGCGTCCGCCTCCTCCTGGAAGGGGAAAATGTTCTCCTCCTCCCCCTTGCGCACCGAAGGCCACATGCGGATCGTCTCCCTTGCAGGGTTGCCTCTGGTCCTGGCGTCCCGGACCATGCGGCGCAGAAGCCGTCCGTCCGTGGTGGGAATCCGGTTGTGCTCGTCGATATTTAACTGAGTCAGCGCGCTGATGTAAATCTTGAACTTGCTCTCCTTGGGCAGGGCGTGGGACATCTTCTCATTGAGGCAGTGGATGCCCTCGATCACCAGAATGTCCGTGGGCCCCAGGCGCATGAAATCGCCCTTGTACTCCCGGACGCCCTTCTTGAAATTGTAATAGGGCAGCTCCACCTGCTCTCCTGCCAGAAGCTTCAGCATATCCCCGTTAAACTGCTCCAGATCCAGACATTCCAGGGCCTCGTAGTTGTAGTTGCCCTGTTCGTCCCTGGGGCTGTTCACCCGGTCCACAAAGTAATTGTCCACGGAAATGGGATGGGGCTTTAAGCCGATGGCCTCCAGCTGAACGCTGAGGCGGTGGGCAAAGGTGGTCTTGCCCGAGGAGGAGGGGCCTGCAATCATCACGAATTTGACATTTCCCCGCTCCGCAATCTTTGCCGCGATATCCGCCAGCCGCTTCTCCTGCAGCGCCTCCTGGACCAGAATCAACCGCTGCATCTGCCCCGAGGCGATGCGGTCGTTGAGCGCGCCCACATTTTCCAGGTCCATGCGCTTTCCCCAAAGGGAGGATTCCGTCAGGGTAGCGAAAAGCTTCTCCTGAGGCTCAAAGGCCGGAAGCTTTTTGGGGTCCGACATCTGGGGCATCATCAGCACAAAGCCGTAGTGGTAGGGAATCAGGTCAAAATACCGGATATACCCCGTATTCTGCACCATATACCCGTAATAGTAGTCCTCAAAGCCGCCGATGCTGTAGATATTCACCCGGGAAACCCGCCGGTAGTTAAACAGCCTGGCCTTGTCGTACATGCCGTGGCGGTGAAACAGCTCCACCGCGTCGTCCGTGTGAACGCTGCGCTTCATGATGGGGATCGCTTCCTCCACATACTCCCGCATCTTCGCCTTCACCTGATTTAACAGCTCAGGCGTCAGCTCAAAATCCCCGGAGGGCTCCACAAAAAATCCCTTGCCGATGGAAAAGTCCACGGACACCTTGCGCACCCGCTCTGCGCCCACCACGTCGTAAAATGCCTTCAGCATGAGCAGCGAAGCGCTGCGCTGGTACGCGCTCATGCCCGGCTTATCCCTGGCGGTGATGAAGGTCAGGTTACAGTCCCGCACGTGCTTGTGCAGCTCCTGCAGCTTGCCGTTCACCCGTACCAGCAAAATATCGTTCTCATAAAAGTGCTGGTACTCCCCGGCCACCTCCAGCCAGGTCGTCCCCTCCGGGTACTCCCGCACTTCATTTCCGATTCTTACCTGCGCCATATCCATCTCCTCCAATCCAATGGACGCCTCCGTCCGCTACAGTACCACCGCCGGCCACTCCGGCAGCGCCTTCACCAGTTCCAGGTCCCGGCCGAACTGCTCCTCCAGGAATCCTGCCATATAGTCGATAAAAATGTGCTCCAATCCGTAATGGCCCGCGTCGATCACCGCCATGTTCCGGGCCACGGAGTCGATGCCCTGATGATGGCTGATATCCCCGGTCACCAGCACCTGCGCCCCTCCGGCGATGGCCCGCTCGATCTCGCTTCCGCCCGCTCCCGGACAGATGGCGGCCCTGTGAACGGGATCCGGCACCCGGTTCTGTCCGTAGACCACCACAAAGGGCAGCCCGAAGGCCTCCTTCACCCGGCGGGCCAGCTGCTCCAGCTCCATGGGCTGCTTCAGGCTGCCGATCTTGCCGATGCCGTAGGGTTTCTCTCCCATCTCCCCCATAAGCTCTAAGGGCTCGCAGTCCCGCAGGCCCAGACGCGCCGCCGCCAGATCGGCCATACAGCCGGGCGCGGAGTCAAAATTGGTGTGCATGGCAAAATAGGAGATATCCGCCTGGATCAGCCGCAGGATGCGCCGGGTGATAAAATTCTGGTCATTGACCTGCTTCACCGCCTTGAAGATCAGCGGGTGGTGGGTCAGCAGCATGTCGGCCTTCAATGCCACGGCCCGCTCCACCACCGTGTCCGTGGCGTCCAGTGCTATATATATGCGTTTTACCTCTTTGTCATGACGGCCGGCCAGAAGCCCCGGATTGTCCCAATCGCAGGCGCATGTCTCCGGCGCCAGCTCCCTCAGCCGCTCAATAATCTCACTGCATCTCATTCTGTGCCTCCTTGATCCACTGCAATTCCTCCGCCAGAAGGCGGCGCGCCGTCTCCTGTCCCCCGGTGGCCGGTCCCTCCGCCGCGTTTAAACGGTCGAGAATCCCCTCCACCCGTTTTTTTTCGCTCTGCAAATATTCCTTTAACACCGGGTTTTTGTCCCGGATCAGGCAGGCCCCGTAACGGTACAGCGCCTCGCTGCCGTACTCCATGGATCCGCGGCCCACTTCCATAACGGTATAATATTTCCCCTCATCCTTTACCATGTTCTCCCCCAGGATGCAAAACCCCTCCTGAGACAAAAAATGCCGGACCTTCTGCAGCTCCGACTGAGGGGAGAGAATCAGGCGTCTGAGACTGTCCCACATATGGCGTCCCTCGTCCAGGATGCGGATCATCAGCTCGCCGCCCATTCCGGCGATCACCACCGTGTCCGCCTCCCCCGGCGAAAGCGCTTTAAGCCCGTCCGAGAGCCTGGTTTCAATCCGCTCCCGGCATCCGGGGGACAGCCTGTCCACATGGGCCCTGGCCCGCTCCAGAGGACCGGGGCGCACGTCCATGGCCAGCGCCCGGTCCGCGATCCCGGTCTGCACCAGGTAGATGGGGATGTAACCGTGGTCCGTGCCCACGTCCGCCACCCGGCTTCCCGGCTCCACCAGAGCGGCCACCGCAGCCAGGCGCGCGGATAATTTCACTGTCTTTTCCGTCGTATCATTGGTTTTTCTATTCATCCAGATAATCCTTTAACTTTTTACTTCTGCTGGGGTGGCGCAGCTTGCGCAGCGCCTTGGCCTCGATCTGCCGGATCCGCTCCCGGGTGACGTTAAACTCCCGTCCCACCTCCTCCAGGGTCCGCGGACGGCCGTCGTCCAGGCCGAACCGCAGGCGCAGCACCTTCTGCTCCCGCTCGGTCAGGGTGGTCAAAACCTCCATCAGCTGCTCGTGCAGCAGCGTGTAGGTGGCCGCGTCCTGGGGTACGGTGACGTTGTCGTCCTGAATAAAATCCCCCAGATGGCTGTCCTCCTCCTCGCCGATGGGCGTTTCCAGGGAAACCGGCTCCTGGGACATTTTGAGAATCTCGGAAACCCGCTCCACGGTCATATCCGCCCGGGCCGCGATCTCCTCGGTGGTGGGCTCTCTCCCCAGCTCCTGAAGCAGCTGGCGGGAGGTGCGCACCAGGCGGTTGATATTCTCCACCATGTGCACCGGTATGCGGATGGTCCTGGCCTGGTCCGCGATGGAGCGGGTGATGGCCTGCCGGATCCACCAGGTGGCGTAGGTGCTGAATTTATAGCCCTTGCGGTAGTCAAACTTCTCCACCGCCTTGATTAATCCCAGGTTTCCCTCCTGGATCAGGTCCAAAAACTGCATACCTCTGCCCACATAGCGCTTGGCGATGCTCACCACCAGGCGCAGGTTCGACTCCGCCAGGCGTTTGGCCGCCTCCCGGTCGCCTTCCTCCATCTGCCTGGCCAGCCGGATCTCCGCCTCCATATCCAACAGCGGAATCTTGCCGATCTCCTTTAAATACATGCGGACCGGATCCTGCAGGCTTATACCCTCTGGCACCGAGAGGTCAATGTGCTCCACATCGATCTCCTCTTCCTCCTCCAGCTCTTCCTCCAGGAAAAGGTCCGGATCCAGATCGTCCTTTCCGTCCACCCGGAGCACGTCCACACTGTTCTGATCCAGAAATTCAAATATCCGGTCAAGCTGGTCCGCGTCCGGAGGCGGCGTGCCTAAAAAGTCCATGATTTCCTGGTACTCCAGCACATTTTTCTTTTTCTTTGCCTCCGCCAGCAACCCTGCCAGCTTTTCCTCGAGTCCAACGGTCTTTTCGTCCATAACGGTCCACCCCTCTTTGCCAAAATGCACTCCAACGGCTTTGGCCCTGGCCCCAAATACAGTCTAGTCCAGGGTGATTCGCAGTTGCTTTAACGCCGCCTGCTGCCGGATAATCTCCTGCAGTCCGGCAATGTCCTTCGCATTTTTGCTGGCCGTGTCCAGGCTGTTCTTGCGCACCTTGTACACGGTCTCCGAAAACGCCTTCTTTTGTTCCTCATTACTCAGTGAGTCGCTCAGGCTTGCATTGAACAGCGCCGCAACTTCCTTGTACTGGTCCTCGTCGTTGATGTACCGGCTGAGTATGGCAGCCGGATTTAAGGTTCCCGCTGCGTGGCCCCGAAATACTTCATCCGCCACCTGGTGGTATAAATCCTCCACAAAATCATCCGCCGTTATGATTCCGTCGATCTTATCAAACAATTCCGGGTTCTCGATCAGCCAGGTGAGGAGCAGCCGCTGTGATTTGCGGATTCCGTCCTCCTTGGCCGGGCGTTTTTCCCGTTTCGCCCCGGGCCCCCGGGCGCCGTAGCCCTCCTGGGAGTCCGGCGGCCCTCCGCTCTCCTGGGCGTATCCGCCCTGCGCGTTCCCGGCGGACTGGCCCCGCGAGGCCGCCTCCCCCCTCTCGGAGTAGGCACCGGCCTGCCGGTTTGTCCGGCCTGCGGCCTGCTTTGAGTAGCTCTCCCCCGCCTTTAAGCCCATGGTCATCCCCAGCCGGTTCACCAACTGGCGCAGCTCCTCGTAGGGGATCATATGTTCCCTGGATACGGCCTGGATATAGTTGTCCCGCTCCAGGGGTTCCCCGAAGCGCAGCAGCATCTTGGCCGTCTCCAGATAAAATTTCGTCTTCTGCTCCGGGTCCTCCAGCTGGTAGTCCTTCTTCAGCACGTCCACCTCGAACATAAAGCTGTTCCTGGCCTCCCCGATGCGCTCCCTGAAGGCCTCCGCGCCCATGTTCTTGATGAACTCGTCCGGGTCCTTGTAGGGGCGCATGTTCAGCACCTTGATGGACATGCCCACCTCCTTCAGAATGGGGATGGCCCGCAGGGCCGCCTTGACCCCCGCCCCGTCGCTGTCGTAGGTCAGAATCACCTGATCCGTGTAGCGCTTGAGCACATTGGCGTGCTGGACTGTGAAGGCGGTTCCCAGGGAGGCCACCGCGTTGGTGAATCCGGCCTGGTGGAGGGAGATCACGTCCAGATACCCCTCGCAGATCAGAAAAAACTTCTCCCGGGACGTCCTGGCGTAGTTCAGCCCGTAGAGATTGCGGCTCTTGTCGAAAAGTTTGGTCTCGGGGGAGTTTAAATATTTCGGCTCCCCGTCCCCCATCACCCGTCCGCCGAAGCCGATGACCCGGTTGTTCACATCCATGATGGGGAACATCACACGGTTCCAGAACTTGTCCCGTCCGCCCCGCTCCTCCACGGTCACCAGTCCGGTTTCCTTTAAGAAGGAATCCTCATATCCCTTATCCTTCAGATACCGGTACAGGTCGTCGCTGGTCTTGTTGGCGTACCCCAGGCCGAAATGGCGGATCGTCTCGTCCTTCAGGCCCCGCTTGTCGTGAAGGTACTGATATCCCAGCTGCCCCTGAGGCTGCTTCAGCTGATAGTAAAAATAGTTGGCCGCCAGCTTGTTGGCCTCCAACAGCCTGGCCTTAAAATCCGCCTGCTCCCTGGCCTCCTTGCTGTACTCCATCTTGGGCAGGTTCACCCCCGCCCGGTCCGCCAGGGACTGAAGCGCCTCGGGGAAGGTATAATTCTCGTATTCCATCAGAAATGTGATCACATTTCCCCCGGCCCCGCAGCCGAAGCAGTAATACATCTGCTTGCCCGGGGACACGGAAAAACTCGGAGACTTCTCATTGTGAAAGGGGCACAGTCCGAAATAGCTGGCCCCTTTCTTTTGAAGCTTCACATATCCCGAAATCACATCCACGATGTCATTCTTCATTCTCACTTCTTCAATGACTTCATCCGGATAGTACATGAAAAGTTCTCCCTCCTGGCTGCCACAGGCCGCGCGCCGGGCCTGCGGTTCCTTATGTTAAAATGCAACGGGCCGCGCAATGAAAATTCCCGCCTCACAGGATCCATGAAGGCGGGCAAAATTCACAGAACATTCCACCGCTGCGGTACGAACAGATCCTCAAACAGATCGATGGCATAGATATCGCTCATCCCGGCGATGTAATCGCATACCACCCGGCTCTTCTTCTCGCCCCGCTCCTCCATCAGGAAGAGATACTCCTGGGGAAGCCGTTCCACGTGCTTTAAATAGTAGTCGTAGAGGGAGGCGATCATCTGCTGGGCCTTGCCCTCCTCGGCCTTTGGAATGTCGTTCTTGTACACGTTCTCAAACATCCAGCGCCGCAGCCCCTGCATGGCTTCCTCCATGCCCGGGGACATCTTGATCTCCGGTTTTCCAAGGCTGTTGAGGATGATGTCGTGGATCATGGTGTTGAGCCGCTCCCGCACGCTGTGCCCCAGTATATCGGTGTAAACCGCCGGCAGCTGCTCCTCCACAAACATCCTGGCGCGGATGGCGTCGTCGATGTCGTGGTTGATGTAGGCGATCTTGTCGGAAAGCCGCACAATGGCGCCCTCCAAAGTATTGGGATGCCCGGCGGTCCGGTGGTTTAAAATCCCGTCCCGCACCTCCCAGGTCAGGTTCAGCCCTTTTCCGCCCTTCTCCAGCAGTTCCACCACCCGCACGCTCTGCTCGTAGTGGGCGAAACCGTCCTCACAGATCTGGTTTAAGATAAACTCGCCGGAGTGGCCGAAGGGCGTATGCCCCAGATCATGGCCCAGGGCGATGGCCTCGGTCAGGCTCTCGTTCAGACAGAGGGACTTGGCGATGGTCCGGGCGATCTGGCTGACCTCCAGAGTGTGGGTCAGGCGGGTCCGGTAGTGGTCGCCCTCAGGGGCCAGAAACACCTGGGTCTTGTGCTTCAGACGGCGGAACGCCTTGCAGTGCAGAATCCGGTCCCGGTCCCGCTGGTACTCCGGCCGGATATCGCACAGCTCTTCCGGCCTGTCCCTGCCCCGCGAGCGGGCGGAAAATGAAGCGTACGGACTTAAATACTGTTCCTCAAGGGCTTCCATCGATTCGCGAATGTTCATCCACCACTCCCCCTATCTCTATTATATTGCCTATTCCTCTATTTTACTACAAAAAATTATATCTGCCTAGAGAAATGCCCCGGATTTTCAGAAAATTTTATAAATAGAGCGATAGTTGGTTGCATTCTATTCATGACTCACAAAATATATGCCTTTTGTACCCTTTTTTGCCTCGTAAAGCATGTTGTCCGCCCGCAGCAGCAGCCGGTTCACATCCTGGACGGAGGCCACGCGGCCGCAGGCGATGCCGATGGAACAGGAGATGCCGTCCCGCTCGTCGATGAGTTCTCCCGAAACATGCCGGCGCAGTGTCCCCAGGAAATACTCCCGGCGCTCCAGCTCCCCGTATATCCTCCGGGCCAGCTCCTCCAGCTCCTCCTTTTTCGCATTGGGAGCGCAGATGACAAATTCATCCCCGCCGAAGCGCACCACAGCCCCGGACTGTCCGCAGACCGCCTCAAACACCCCGGCGATCTCCCGCAGCACCGCGTCCCCCACCTGATGGCCAAAGCGGTCGTTGCAGTTTTTAAAGTTGTCCAGGTCTATGTAGAGCAGGCCCATCTGCCTTCCCCCGTGGGCCAGCAGCCCCCGCAGCCTGCGGTAAAAGCCCTCCCGGTTGAGGATGCCGGTCAGCTGGTCCGTGGTGGCCGCACGCCGCAGCTCCTCCTGCACCCGCCTCAGCTCAGCGTCCTTCTCGCTGCGGCAGATCACGCTGTTGAGCTGGTAAAACAGCATCTCAAAGACGTCTAGCTGCTCCTCGCCGATGACATAGTTCCCGGCCCCGTCGACGTTGCTGTCCCGCATATAAATCACCGCAAACACCGCGCATTCCAGACGGTTGTTGTTGAAAAACGGAATCCCGGCGATGGAGCACAGCCGGTCCTCGTCAAACAGCTCCGTCACCTCCCGATACTGCCCGAAATGGCCGGTAAAACGGGATATGGCAAATCCCTTCTGCCGCATCTCAAAGAACCGGCAGAGCGCCTGACGCTCCCGCTCTCCAACGGCGCAGTCCAGGTCGCTGTAGAACACGTCCCCTGCTCCTTCCGCCGGAAAACGCACAATCAAAAGCCCGTCAAGGCTGAAATACCGCTCAAACAGGCCGACCATCAGTTCCAGCCGGTCCCGCCTTCCAATGTCGTCCACGTTGCTCAGGATCCGGATCCAGCTGGACACAAAACGCCGGTTGTTCCTCTGCTCCCGGTACCGGCACTCCTTCTCCCAGCTTCTGACCATCCGCTCGATCTCCCGCTCCACGGCCTCCACGGTTTCGTTCTCCGGCGTCCCCGCCAGGTTCAAAGCCGTAGGGATAAGGGAATCTCCGCTTCCGGCCGGAAGCCGCCGATCCCGCTCCTCCTCCCGGCGGATGCGCCTCCGCTCGGCCTCTGCCTCCTCCATCCGCCCGGTGCGCACAAACAGCTCCAGCCGGTCCCGGCGGTACAGCCCGCCGCAGATCCGCTGGTCCGGCCTGGCCGCCCCGATCTGTTCCTCCGCGGCCTCCATGCAGTCCAGCGCCCGCTGGTAATCCCGCCCCAGCATGGCATTTAAGCCCCTGGCGTAGTGGTACAGAAACAGGTCCCCGCAGACGCTGGCCCGTGCGCTGCCAAAGCGCGGCAGGACGCAGCCGTCCACATGCTCCAGGAACTGTCCGGCCCGGCTTAAGTAAACCCTGGCGCTGGTGGTGTTGCGCTCGTACATGGAGCAAAGCGCCATCAGGCTGTAGAACTGGGACAGGTCGCAGAACCGCTGTCCGTAAATCCCCAGCCGTCCCATGATGCCCATGGACCGCTCAAAATAGTCCAGAGCTGCGGCAAACCGCTCCTGGGCCAGGGCGTTCAACCCCATATAATAAAAGGTTCCCGCCGCCTCCCGCACCGCAGCGCCGCCCAGGCGGCAGTAGAGCTGCAGCGCGGCCGCATAGGCGTTTCCGGCTGTTTGGTACTCCCGCATCATGGTGTAATTGAAGCCCACTCCGTTGTAAACCCTGCCCAGCTCCAGGCTGTCGGTTCCCCTCATAGCCTCAAAGCATCTGAGCTGATAGCGGTTGGACACATGGTAACGCCCGCTGTTGGCCGCGATCATCACGTTCCGGCAGTAAGCCTTATCCACCAGCACCTCGTTCCCCACGGACTTGGCCCAGGCCAGGGCCTGTCCGAAATCCGGCAGCGCGGTCTCATCGTCCAGGAAGCGCAGCGCGCCCTCCACATCGTTGTCGCTCCCGTAGATCCGCATATAGGCCAGATGATTGTAAAATCCCAGCCGCTCCGCCCGCCGCAGAAATTCCGCCTCCACCGCCACGTCGGCCAATGGAAAATTCATGCGGTTCCAGCCTCCCATGCGAATCTCCGTCTGCAGCATCCTGACCCGGAAATCCCACATCTCCCCTGTATCGTCCTCCTCCAGCCTGATCCGCCCCAGGCATTCCCGGGCCTGCCCCATACGTCCCGAGCGCATGTAGGCCAGTGCCGAAAGATAGTTCCGGTGCCGCTCGGACTGCTCCCCGCCGATATTGCCGAACAGCTGGCACAGCGACAGCGCCCTGGGATAATTCCCCTGGCAGATCATCACATAGACGTAGAGCACCAACACCTGCATCCGGTACTCCCCGGGGATCATGCTGTTCTCAACATTCAGCCTCCGGTTCACAACGTCCAGATAATGCTCCGCCTGCCCCAGATCCAGCATTCCGGTCAGATTGCGCAGGCGTTGGATGACGTCCTCCATGTTCTCCCCGGACAGACGGATTCCCTCACGGACCGGCTTCTGATACCGTTTGAGGAAGCTTCCGAACTCCAGAAGCTGGCCCCATCTTCCGGCCGCCTCCAGCCACTCCTCCCAGTCCTCCCGGAGGTAGGACGCCGCGTTCTCCAGGGCGTCGTAGAGGATCACCATATGAACCATATGGCGGTCCGCAGTCTCCATCAGTTCCCGGACCAAACGCATGGCCGGCCCTCCGGCCCGCTGGAAGCTGTTCAGGATCAGGACAAAGGGGCGCTGCCGCGAGCACCAGACTGTCAGGTCAAAAAGCGCCTGCTCCATGCGCCTCTGCTCAAACCCGATCTCGTCCAGAATCATGTCCTCCCGGCGCTCGGCCCTCCCGGTTTTCAGATAAGTCCTGAAAATTTCCCGGTGGCTGCTGTAAACGCCGCACTGCTCAAACACCTGCTCCAGGGCCTGGCCGTCCAGCTCTCCCAGATAATCGCCCAGTACCCCCATAAACGGCATGAACGGCTCCTGAATATTTTCCTGTCCGTATTCGCAGAAAAATATTTTTGGTCCGTTCATCTGTCTCTCAAATTTCTTGATTTCTCGGTCGGTAATCTCAATATCGTCGTAGAGCCGTATCACCAGACATCTGGCCCGTTCCATATCTCCGGCCAGCTCCGCAATACGCTCTACCGCCTGCTCAACGCGATAATCCATCCTCACTCCCGCTCTCTGAATTCATTTGCACAGCCGCTCGTAAACGGCTGTCCAAGCCTTGCGTATATGCTATTATAGCGTAAACCCCGGACAGCTTCAATAGGAGGGCGGGGATTATTTCTCCGAATTTCATGCGGACCGTTACTGTACACTCCGTTCCCAGTAACACGTCTCGCGGGATATTGCCTGCGAACAGTAGCTGCGGACCGCATTCGCAGCCCTGTCCCGGGCGGCCCGCCGCATCCAAAAAGGAACCCGGCCCGGCCTAAGCCCAGTCAGGTTCCCTGCTTAATTCTCAATCTTTTTGGCAAATACCAGCACCCTGCCGTTGTCGATGGGCCGGTAGCAGGTGGAGAGGGTGAGAATCCTGTCCTCCGTCTCCGCCTTCACCCCGGTGTCGTACAGACTGTGCCGCGCCAGATACTCTAAAAATTTTTCCCACTGCTCCGGCTCCTCGGGGTCCCTCTCAATCATCTGGAAAATGTCCCGGTTCTCCTGCTCCGAAAGGCTGGAAAACAGCACCGCAAATATCTGATAATCCCCGCCGTTCTCATGGTCGAACCGGACAATGGGGTGCTCCTCAAAATACTCCCGCTCCTGATAAAACCGCAGGCAGCTGAACATCTTGGTATTGCGTGTGTTGTGCCCGTAGACGATCAGATTGTCCGAGGGCTTTTCAATGTCGCAGCGCATGTCCAGAAAGGGCGTGCCGTTGCCGTGGTAGGATCGGTCAAAGGCGTGGGTCAGGTAAAACATCCCGCCCTCCTCGTCCGTCTGCATCACCGGGTAACTCAAAGGGGTGTCCTTGATGCTGATATAACCCACGCACTGGGGGTTCAGAGCCCGCAGCGCGTCCAGATCCACTCCCCCCGCCTCATCCCGGTTCCGCTTTGCCTCCTTTGGCATGCGGTAGGCCTGCCGCCAGATCTCGTCGAAGGCCTTCTCCTCCCGGTACAGCGAAACTGCATCCGCCGCCGCGATCACAAGACACACGAAAATCACCGCAAGGCAAATCCTGCGTATCCATTTTCTCACCATCTACTTCACCCGGATGTCCTGAATATTGACGAAAAAGTCGTCGTAGCGGGTGATCCGGTAGCCGGACAGGTCCGCGGACACGGCCAGAAACTGCTTCGGCCGGGCCAAAGGAATCACAGGCACCTGGCGTCCGGCCGCATCCGCGGCCTTCTTCCAGGCGGCGGTCAGAGCCTTCTCGCTGTATGCGGTGTTAAGCTCCCCCAGCGCCTCGTTCAGCTCATTGCTGTTGCACGCCGTGGGCAGACCCTGCATATCCTCCGCCAGACCGTCCCAGGCCGACGGGTAGTCCCAGCCGCCTGTGCCGGACAGAATCAGGTCGAAGTCCTGCAGCATATACACCTGCTGCAGATAGGCCGCCTGGTCCAGCAGCTCGATGTCCACATCAAACCCAATGTCCTTTAAATCGCTCTTTACGGCCTTGGCCAGAGCTTCCTGGTTTTTGCTTCCGGCCAACACCGGGAGTCTTAGGCGGCCTTTTAAACTGCCGTACTTCCCGCCGGCCTCCTCCATCAGCTTCTTCGCTTCCTCCTTGTTCAAAGCCATGTTCACGCTGCCCGCGTAGATACTGTCCTCAGGCCCGATGGCCTCGGCCTTTACCATGTACGCGGAGAGATTCCCTCCCGCGAACCGGTCCCGGTCAATGGATAGGGCGATGGCGCGGCGGACCGCCGGGATATAGAGCTGCCGGTTATTCCGGTTCAGGGCCATATAATAAAGGCCCGCCCCCGGCTTTTCATAAATTGTAAACTGCTTTGCAGAGAAAAAACGGTCGAACAGCGCGGACTCGGCGGAAAAAAACGCTGCGTCGATCCTCTGTTCATCGATGACCGCTCCCATCTCATAGGTGCCGTAGGTGACGAACTCCACGGCTTTAATGTCGCGGATCTTACCGCGGTAGAATTCATTTGCCTCCAGGCGGATTCCGCTGCCGTCCCGGATCCGGACCTTCTGATAAGCGCCGGTCCCCGTGCCGTCCATGGACAACTGCTGTAAAACAGGCAGGAAACCGCTGGTCAGGTTCTCCGGCCGCTCCTGGATTTTCGTCTCCAGAATCCGCAGATTGTCCGGGGAAGGGGTTTCAAAGGCCAGCTCCACCGTCAGTTCATCCGTCACCCGGATCCCTTCCGGCAGTTCGCCCGCTCCCTCCCGAAACGCTCTCACGCCCTGGATATTCCCGTAAGGGCCGCTGCCCTCCTCCTCCGTGACGCACATGGCTGCAATGGAAAATGCCGCGTCCCGGGCGGTCAGAGCCTGCCCGTCGCTGAACCGGACATTTTTCTTCAGCTGGATGGTACATGTGGCGCCGTCCTCAGCCATCCGGACCTGCCGTGCCAGCACCGGTTCCAGCTTCCCATCCACATTTTTGCGCATCAGGGGTTCAAAGATCACCGCGCTGACCGCTCTGTCTCCGGCGGAGCTGGCGTAGGCGGGATTGATCACACCGGTGGCGTCGTTGGTATAGACCCGCAGCACCTGCCTGCGCTCCTCATCCTTTTGCACCGCGTTCTCCCTGCCCTCCTGTACCATGGCCAGACCCGTCTGATCCCGGAATATTCCGGAGAAAATCCGCGGGGGGCCCATGACGAAGAACAGTACCGCCGCCAGGACAACCGCGGCCGCAGCGATGGCTGCGGCGTACGGCTTTTTACGGACGGAGGCGGCAAAAGCCGCCATCCGTTCTTTTAACTGATTGTTTTTCATGCTCAATTCCTCTGTTTTTTATTCCTCGTCCTCTTTTTTGCGCTTTGTCAGCAGGAGAACGACTCCGGCGATTGCTGCGATTCCCAGGGCTGTCAGGCCTGCCGGCACCACGCCGGTCTTGGGGATCACAAACAGCGGCGGCACGTCCTCCGGATTCTCTCCGTTAACGATTGCCTGAATGATCTTAGGCACGTTGGGTACCCCGCCTCCACCGCCGCCTCCGGAAGGTCTGTGGTCGGGCGTGGGTTCCTTCTCCTTCTCAGGCGCCGTAAGTCCGGCATCCTGATCCAGATCGTCCTTGATCTTACGCATGTCGATGGTCCATCCGGGTTCTTCCGGTATCTTGCCGTCGTAGATGGTAAATTCCGCCGACACGCCCGCCCGGTACACACCGTAAGCCGGCATACCGCTCACAGCTCCCACCGGTGAAAGCCGGCTGTTGCCGTCATCCGCCGGATCGTAGATTCCAGCCACCGTAAGCTCTGCGCCCTCCGGCAGGGAACCGTTCTCAAGCAGCTCCGGGAACTGTTGATCCATGGACTGTTTGGCCAGATCCATAAACGCGTTGGCCGGAATCACATTGCTGTCCAGCGCTCCGTTTTTCGATCCGCCTATTCCGGTCCATTTCCAGGTCTCCACGCCGTCCGGCTGGTAGACCTGTACCCGATAGCGGTACACCTGGTTCATGGCGCTGTCCGGACTCATATCTGCAATCGGAACCCGGAACTGGTAATGTCCGTCCTCATCCGTATATCGCAGGCTTACTCCGTCCAGATCGCTGCAGGGTTCCCAGGTTCCTTTGCGGACCACAGTTCCCGTTACCCGAATCTTAGTCGTTCCTGCCGCCGTCACATCCGTTCCACCCGTGAGCCATGCGTTTCCGGACGCCTTTATGGTGCTGTAGGCTACATCCGGCGTTGCCACCGCGTTGGAGGCTGTCGCCGTGCCCGGCTCCATATCCGCCAGCTCGTAGGTATAGTAAGTCTCTTCTCCCTCAGGATTGTAGCGGAACAGTATAACGGCCGCTCCCTTCACTCCTTTCTCATCTTTGTCCTGGATGCCGTTTCCGTTAGCATCCTCCCAGACGTAATCTCCGATTGTTACGCGGTTCTCAAATGCCAGCACTCCGGCATCCCGCAGTATGTGGCGTTTCGAGCGCACCTGCTCCGGCACATCGCCGTCCTGACGCAGGTGGTATCTGCCGTCGTAAGCGTTGACATCCTCATCCATCTTCTCCATCAGCGCAAAGCTGTCGCTGACGCCCAGGCTGCCGCGGCCCACTCCGTACCGCTCCATGTTGCCGTTCTCGTAGTCGTATCCGGTCAGGAGACCCACGTCGGAATCATTGTCGTCGTTGGCTCCAGCCGTCTGTACCTTTAAGTCGGTAAAGCTCAGCCCCGCCGCCTTCTCCACCAGGATCCGGTAACGGTACGGCTCAGGCTGGACAAACGTCTCTCTGGTCCTGCCCGGCTTCACCGGCTGCTCCTCGTCGAACAGAGGAAGCGCCGGGAAGGTATAATAGCCGTCTTTGTCCGTGCGGACGCTGACCGTCTCTACATAGACCTCCTCACTCTGACTGCGCTTCTCTTCGATCTCCACGGACAGTTTCTCAAGCGCCTCCTTCTCAAGGCTGATCTGCCGCTTCAGGGCGCTGATATCCAGCTCGGAGCTTTCCATCTTTGCAAGCAGCTCCCGGATCTCGTTTCCGATCTCCCAAATCTGCTCGTTGAGCTTCAGGTACGTTGCTTCGGCCTCGTTTTTCTCTTTCACGTAACCGGCCGTCTCCGCTTCCAGCGCCGCGATCTCGCTGTTGATCTCCTCGATCTCTTCCGGCGTGTGATCCTGCTTCAGCTCCTCCTTCAGGTCCTTGATCGACTTCTGACGCACGTCGATTAAAACTTCCAGACGCGCTTTGCGGCCTTCCACATTCGCCCGTTCGCGCTCATAGCCGCCCTGCTTCTCATACTTCTCATCCAGCAAAGCCTGATCGGCCGCTTTGGCGTTCTCCGCGTTCCCAAGGCGGGTCTGCAGGCTGCTCAGCCCGTTAACCGCGCCAGTCTGCTGTCGGATCAGTTCCTCCAGCTCCTTCTTCAGTTCTTCGATCCGCTTCTCTTCCAGCTTCACGTCCTCTAAGAACCGTTCTTCCGCCTCCAGGGTGCGCGGCAGTATATACGGTCCGCTGATCCAGTAGGCTTCCCCGGTCTCGTCCTCCCACGGCCGGTACTCATCCGGGTTATAGGTAAACAGATCCACATAGGTTCCGTCCGGAATCATTGTCCCGGTGCGGCTGTAATCCGTATCCTTATCCCCGATGTAGTCCGCTTCCGATTTGGACGCATAGTCCACGTCGCCGATCCGGTACTGCAAGGTGACGCGCACATCCTCGATTCCCTTGTCGCCGTTCTTGCGGATTCCGTCGTAGTCCGCCTTTCCGTTCACCATCTGCGCATCGTTCCACACGATACCGTCCACAGAGCCCTTGGCGTAAGGCGTAAGGCCCGCGTCCACATGTTCGATGGTCCTCTGGGCGTCATAGTCGTAATAAACGTCGCCCAGCCTGATGGTGTGCAGGTTGGCATCCGGCAGTCCGTCCTCATTGGTTTCCGCCTTCTCATAAGGCAGATACATGCTTGCGGTCATGGGATCCTTCTCATCGAATACATCCGTCTCCAGATTCAGCCACTGTCCCGGCTCCCTTCTGGCGTACAGCCAGCTGTTGCCCGACAGATCGCTGTCGATCTCCTCCAGATCCTTCTTCCCGCTGATCTCCTTGTGCATTGACGTCACGGTGTATCCCTTCGGCAGATCCGGTATCTCTACGCGGTAACCCACCAGGTAATACTGCCGGTCGCCTTCCACACCGGTTTCCAGCACAGGTTTCAGTTTGAACTGCCATTCGCCGCCGGCCGTGGTCAATGTGGTATCTACCGGTTTGGCCTGAGACGGAGTCGCCTCCGACAAAGCCACCGCCACAGGCGTTGCTTCCGTCGGCGTGGCAACCTTTGGCTCGTCCACAAACTTCAGATCCCCGTCCTCTTTCTTCAGGGGCAGCCATCCCTGGCCTTCCACCCATCCGTATGCGTACAGGTTCACCCTTACGTTCTCAATTCCGGCGTAGCCGTCCTTGCGGATTCCGTCGTACTCAGCGTAGGTGCCGTCCGGCAGCTCATCCCGGTCCGTGTCGTCATCCCACACAATACCGGACAGCATGGTGTTGTCAATGGACACCAGGCCAAAATCAATCAGTCTCTGATCCTGGTAATGGAGCACCTGGCCCGACTTGTTGGTCACGACCTGAACCTTGCCGCTGTTATCCTGCGGAATGGCTGCGGTAAACTCCTTGGTCCATCCGTTGTAGCGGCCGTCATTCTCATAACGTCCGGCCAAAGGATCGCCGGAGATCGTCTTGGACATCTTGTAAATCTTCTTGCCCGTGCCGTTCTCAACCGGCGGGATTGCGTAGAATACATACTGTTTGCCCGGGATCATGTACTTAAACTCATAGGTTCCCACAAAGGGCGCCAGTATTGCCTCCAACTGCTCCTCAGACAGCGTCTCACCGTCTCCCGGCAGATCCGGATAGCGGGTGGGATACTTCTTGTTCAGCACCTCGTAATCCGCTCTCAGTCTGGAGAGTTCGGACTCCGTGCCGCCCGCGTTTCGTATTTCCTCGTCCGCCTCTTTCAGCAGCCGGTACTCTTCTTTCAGGATTTCCATGGTACGGGTGGTGTTGTACCCCGGCAGCGGCCGTACAATCAGCGGCCTGCCGTGCATATCCAGCGCGGGCACCACATTACCCTGCTCGTCCATTTCCTGTCCCTTGATGCATGCGATTATCGTCACGCCTTCTTCCAGCTTCGCTCCATCCCCATCCTCGTAGGCATAGCGGAAGCCGGACTCAGCGTAGGGGTTGGTCTGGTGATCATCATGAGGATTCTCCACGCTGTCGTAATAACCGTCGTAACCGTGTTCTGACAGCTCGTCCTCTTTCTCATCCAGCCAGGCCACGCCGCCGTAGCGGACCGGAAGGCCCACGCCCACGTCGTAGCTCACCCGTTTCTCATCCTTGATCCCGCTGGCCGCGTGAATCACATCCGCGGTTACGAAGGTCAGGTTTTTGGCGGTAAAGCTTCCCACACCACCGGCCTGCCCGCTGGGAGACCAGGTCTCGCCGGGCTCCACCACTGCCATGGTGATGAGATCTCCGTCGTTTCCGATCTCCCAGGTGGTGAGACCGTACTCGTTGTATTCCACCGGCATGGTAAATCTCAGCCGGTACTCCCCGTCCCTGATGTTCGGGAAAATGTAGTAGCCCTGGTTGCCGTAGTTGTCCGACTTGGTGATGCAGCTCAACGGGCCGTAAGGCGTTGTACTGGTAGCTCCGGAAGCGTCCAGCAGGCGTTCTCCCTGATCGTTCAGCTTGTAATACAGGGGTCTGCCAAACTCATCCAAACCGCCATCCGGCTCAAGCTCCACCGCTTCACCGTCGTAGTTGCAGGGCTGTCCAAGACCGTTTAACAGTTCCACTTTCACGCCGTTGATTCCGGGATCAGGCTTTAAGACGTCTCCGTCCTTGCCCCAATCCGGCACGTACGTGATATTTCCGTACTCGTCCACCTCTTTGACCCGCTTTGGAAGCTTCCGGTCAAAGTCCGTGCCCGTCTCCGGCACCTCGTAGGCGACTTCATCCTGTTTACCGTTGATATTGGTATCCAGCCACACATAGTCGCCGATCTGGGTGCGGTCCACCGGGTTGTGCACATAGACCTCCAGCACAGCGGATTCCGACGTATACACGTCCTTGGCGGTTCCCACAAAGCTGTTTCCGGCCTTGTAGCGCCCGATCTGGGTCTTCAGCGCATCGTCTGACACGGCGCTTCTGTCCGCCGAGTAAACCGGCAGGTTAAGCGGCGTCTCCACCTTAAAGGACAGCCAGAAATCGGAGGATGCGTACATCCTGTACAGCTCGTTCTTTGTGCCCTCCCAGTTGTTAAAGGTCGCGGCGATGGCGCGCATTTCTTTGCGGATTTCCTCGTACTGAGCCTGGGTCATGCCGCTGCTTTCCCGGTACTCCTTCAGTTCCGCCAGGGTCACATGGTGTTTCTTCACATTCGCTTCTTCCAGCCCGTTTACGGTCCAGTTCAGCTCCTGCTCTTCATCCAGGGCGGTCAGTCCCAGCGCCTGGAAGAAGTTGTCCACGTTGTCCTTGATGCGGCTTCTGTCCTTCACGGAATACATGGCTTCCAGTCCGGCCGGCTTCAGCTCTGTGATTGCTCCGTTCTCATCTCTGGTCACATCCACCGGTCCCACCCAGATCTTGTAAGTATCCTCGGGGAACGTGATAATTCCGTCCTCTCCGGCCTCGCCCTGCGGTTCGGCGTTGCTGGTAGCGTTGAGCTCAAAGTTCTCCTCATCCAGCTCCAGCCACGGGTTCCACTTGGAACCTCTTGCAGGCGCGTTCCACGTTCCACCGGATTCGGTTCCCGTGATCTTCGTATCTCCCTCGTATGGCAGGATATCGTAGAAGATCGGGTTCACCTTCATGCCGGCCGCGGCATCGCCGGGCGTAAATGTCTGGCTGTTTCTCATATTCAGCCTGTACCTGTAATATTCTCCCTCCAGCACGGGAACGGGTTTGCCGTTGGTAGTCGAGACCTCGCCCGGCTCCAGCACCGTCGTTACCGCTTTGAACTTCGGGAAGGACATTACGGTGTCAAATGAAATAATATCGTTCTTGATCTCCAGCAGGGTATCGGAGGAGGAATCGTCCTCGTCATAGTTCTTGCCGTCCTTCACCTGATGGGATCCCACATCCTGAGCCTCGTCGTCCCCTGCGATCCACTTCACCCATTTGGGCTGTCCCACATCGTCCGTGGCGTAACCGTAGGTCACCTTATTCTCGCCCTTAGCCAGCGGGTCTGCTTCATTGGTGGTGGTAACGCGGGCCATATACTGAATCACAATGCTGTCGCCCGGCATCAGTCTGCCTTTGAAGAAGAATTTCAGCAGCTTTTCATTTCCTATCTGTTTAAGGGGTTGGATGTCCTTCGTATCTAACGTCACGTCCGTAAAGTCCGAAGGCTCTGTTTCAGTGGTAAAATGTCCGTTCTTGTCGTAATCCCGATGCACTACCTTAAAGGTCCAGTATAAAGGCTCCGTCTCACTGTAAGAGCTCTTCCGCTGGTATGCCGGATTCAGCGGCATGGATAAATCGTCCGTCACCTCGTCATATGGCACGTAGGTCAGCGTGTTGGGATTGATCGTCAACAGCGGCGGCACCCGGATCACAATGGTCGGGTTGACGAAAATATCTTCCCGGTCCTCGGAATCCGTGTACTTCTCCAGTCGTTCATTCTCAATGTTGTCCAGCGTGCAGATGTAGGAAACCACCTTACTGCTGTCCTTTAGTTTGATCTGGTCTTTCCATTTATAATGGCATTCATCCTGAGGCAGCGGTTCTCCATCGGCCGCCCGCTGGATATACTCCAGATACTTACCCTCGATCTTCATCTCGCCCACCGGCGTGTACAGCACCAGGATCATGCCGGACCGCGCGAACAGCTCTGGGTACGGCACCTTGGAACTTCCCTCCACCCGCTTGTCGTTGCTCACCAGACGGCAGTATTTGCCGTCGCTGTAATTCACGTAGATGTCGGTGTAGTTGGCCGTGTAGCTGTCGCTCTTGATGGCCTGGCCGTCGGTACCGTAAGCCCCCAGGCGCATGGTGATCAGACCGCCGTTGGTGGGCACGTCGTCCCGCTCTGCTTCGCTGGGCGACGCCTCTTTGGGCGTGGCCGCGTCAGGCTCTGCCTCGCTGGGCGACGCCGTTGCAAAATACTGGTAATGGTTGGGATAGTGGCCGTTGTTCATGCCCGTTCCCTTGTTCTCCAGCTCGTGGGCATCCTGCTTGCCTTCCTCGTCGTAGTCCACATCCACATCCAGACGGAAGCCCGCCGGAATGGGGTATTTCTCCGGATTCTCCGAGGTCACCATCCACATAATCTGGTTGATGTCGTCCCGGATATCCTTGGACACCGTGATGGACTGCTGTTCCCGCAGGGTTGCGCCGTCCGGATACTGCCCGTCCTTTGCTTCCAGGCGGTGCCAGATCAGGGGCTTCTCCTCATCGCCGTCGTAACGGGCTTCGATGTCGAATTCATCCTCAATGGTCTGGCGAATATCCTTGCTCTCGCTGCGCAGCGTATAGTAAACCTGTATCCGAAGCTTTTCTTCCAGCAGCTTCTGATATGCCTCCTTCTCTTCCTTCGTGTTGCCGCAGAGCTCGCTGAGCGGCACATACCAGCGTCCGGTCTTAACCTCGGTTACCGTGGTGGTCACCTTGTAAGCGTCGTACTGCTTGTAGTTTTCCGCCGTCAGATCCGGCCGGTTGATATCGCGGCCCACGCCGTATAACGGCAGGTTGGCGATGGTATAGATCTCTCCCACCGCTCCGCGCACCAGGCTTGTTTCCGCCAGGTACATGGCAATGTCGTCGGTGGATCTGTAAGCCGGGTCCTGGGCCTTTCCGTTACGGTTTTCCATGGGCCGGCTGGTGCTGACTCTTCCGTAGCCCATGGGGCTTACGACCTTCAGCCCTGCCGCCGTGTCGTAGGCATAGCGGTCCTTGCCTTCCTTTTCTTTCTGGTTCCAGTTGCCGCCGTACACCTTCTCAATGGACACGCCCTTCACATCCGTCACTGAAGTGGGCACCGGAAGCTTTCCGCCGTCCTTGATCACAACCTTTTCGTCCGTATTCTTACCTGCCGTCCCGCTGTAGTAGGACACGGCATCCTTCTTCTGGTCGCCGAACCAGGGCTTTCCGCCCGCTTCGTAATGCACGCCCTTGTAATCCTTAAGCTTCCCATAATTTCCATCCAGGCAGTCCAGGTTCACAAACACCCGGTTGTAGAAGCTGTCCGTGCTCATTCCGTCCTTGTCGTAGTTTTCCGCCTTGTTCACATCGGGGATATCCGACACGCGGGTCCGGATTTTCAGCGTAAATTTACCGCCGTTCTCCAGATAACCCGCAGGCCGTTTTCCGTTTCCGATGCTCTCGTAAGCGGACTGCCGGTCGCCGAAGGCGGCCTGGTCTGCCGGAGGAATCACGGTGATGCTGATGAACTTGCGGTTGTCCCGCTCGTCCTTCTTGGGCTTGGGCGTATTGTCGATAATGGTCCATCCCTTGGCTCTGGCCTCGTTGAGGTCCAGAAGTTCATCGGGCTTCCCATCGCTGTCATACGTCTGGATGCAGATGCCCGGATCCTCCTCGGTGCCCTCGTCGTAGGCCAGCACCCATGGCAGGTAATCGGAGAATACAAATGCTCCGTGAGCCACGTCTCCGCTCTCCGCCAGCTTGCGCCTGCGCACCTCAAGCTGATCCTCATACTCTCGTAAATCCGAGGCCGAGGGCTTTTTATCCTTGCTTCCCTCCGCGGTCAGATCCTGAATCTTCTGCCGGTTGCCGGACTCATCGATCAGATACTCGTTGGGCTGGTCCAGACGGGCAAAGGCCCCGGGATCCTGTTCCCCTGTAACAGAAGAGTCCGTTTCGCCGTGCATAGGCGAATCCACATGTTTGTTCATCACCGTCACGCCGTACCACACTCTTCCGCCGTATCCGAAGGTCACGCCCTCCTTCAGCAGAATATTGGGATTCTCCGTGTAGTCGTCAAGGCACGCCGCCTCAATATCCTCCACTCCGTCGGCATTGGTACAGCCATCGGTTCTCACCAGCTTTCCGTCTTCGTCGATCTTGTATTCATGTACATCGCGGCCCTTGTAATCCGGCGATCCGTTGTTGTCCCCCAGGCCGGCCTCGGTGACGCTGAGCGCCACCCGCTTATCCAGCATGATATTGGGGTTCTTCACGTAAATCTTTGTGGTGTTGGCCACAAACCGGTCGCCCATCATCAGGTCGCCCTGCATCGTGTAGCCGCTTCCGCTGCCGTTTACATCCAGGCGGTCGTAGGTCACGTTCAGAGGCGCCCGCAGTCCGCCCTTCATGGCGTTCGTCAGGGTCAGATCGCTCTGTTTTCTGATATTTTCGGGCGAGTAGTCCTCAATGTCCACAACGTTACCAGCGCCGTCCGCGCCTGTCTCCGCCCCCCGGATCATATCGCCCAGGAGTCTGCGGTCCTTAATACGGCCGTCCGGTCCCGTGCTGTCCAGCCGGGTGTCGTCAAAGGCGTGATAGTGCCAGCTGTGGCAGCCATACCAGTTGCAGTATTTCCCGTCCATGTAGTAGCCGCTGTACTCCTGGCCCACGCTGAACGGATTGAACATCAACTTCATGGACAGGCTGTTGTCCTCCTCCACGCTCCGGTCGTCGGTCAGGAACCTAAAGCCCCGCACCAGACTGGAGGCAAAGCTGCGGTTCTGCTGCCAGCGATTCAGCATGATGTTGGAATCTTCCGCTCCCCGTTTTGCCCAGGCGGCTTCCTGGCTTACGCCGTCCAGATTCACCCGGTCCTCGGGTGCCTCCACCGCCATCACCTTTACATTGATGTCCAGACTCTGGTTCCAGTCCAGGCGCGGTGCGTTTAGCACCTCCACCACGTCACCATGGTTTTGGGGATCAGTAAGCGGATTGTAGTCCAGCCCCTCTGCGTTGGCCGCCACCGGTACGACGCGCACCATATAACGGCGCGCCTCCTCAATGTAGCTGACGGAAACCCGGTAATGGTCCTTGGTCACATTGGTTCCGGAGGTTATCTCCCGATTGGCTGTTCCGTCCTGAAGCGTGCTTACATTGCGCACCGTCAAGTCAAAGTCCGCCTGACCGTTAGCCCAGGCATCCCGCTCCTCTTTGGGCACGCTGGGTCCGGGCCAGGGTTTCCCCTGCTCGTCCACCGGTACGATACCTTCCGGCAGCAGCGTGGACAGCACAGGCAGCGGGTATTTGGCTCCGCTCTTGGTTACCTGCCCATCCCCCGTAATCCAACCGCCTCCGATGTCGTCAAAGGACGGCGAAGTCTGATAATAGCTGGTTCCGTTATTTGCTTCAAATGGGTTGATAAAGCTCAAATAATTGCCTGTAACCGGATCCTGATAGTGCACCGTACCGGCACTGCTGGCACCATTGTTCTGTACGTTTCTGCCCGCTGTGATATTCTTCATCACAACCTGGTTCTCCGCGAACAGACTGATCTTAAAGGGTTCTTCCATATTCTGGTAGAACTCATCCAGCTTCTTCTCGTCCTCAATGGCATGGCCCGGTTCTCCGGCCCGTTCGTCCGCAACCTCGCTCCAGTGGCGTACCACCGGCACAAGCAGTCTGGCCTGGCTGCCGCTGACCGCCGTATACACGGTGTCTCTGCCGCTGCCCTCCACAGCGTTATAGTCGGTAACCGCTGCCGGAATCCCCCCGTCTGCCGCCGAATACATGGCGCAGAACAGGTTTCGTCCGTTTGCGTAGGCCGTGAACGCCGGGAACATCCAGAAGTTGCTGGTATTTATGTACCAGCTATTGTAACGGTAAACACCATTCATCCCGTAAATCTGCTGGTAGTTGTTGCGGTCCAGCCATCCCGTCACCGCGTTGCCGGAACCGTCATATGTGTTCGGATAACTGCCATTCTGCCGCACCGTCAAATCTCCGCTCCGGTTGGACTCGTCATAAATTTGGCAGTAATTGGAATCCGGCTGCATTTCGCCATCCTCCACATCGATCCCGTCGTCCCAGGGTTCTGTGTAAACCATGTCATAGAACCGCTCGCTGTCCGGCTGAGCGTAAACCACGGACTTTAAGTCCACCGTGATCTGATAGCCCTTGTCCGGCTGCGTTAAATGCTCTGTGATATTCCGGCCCCACCAGCCGTTAAGAGGCTGTTTTACCGTGATTTTCACTACCCAGGGCAAAGTCTCCTTGCTATAGGTCTCCAGGGTATTGTTGTAATAGTCGTCCGCCAGCACCGGGTCCGCCGCTGTTTTGGCCGCCGGATAGTAGTCCACTCCCACGGGATCCCACGGACGCTGGATCACCTCCGCCTCCACATACTGGCTTTGGATGGCAACCGGGGCGACATAGCCGTTACCGCTTGCCGGAGCGCCGCCGTAGAATGCCTGTAGAACCGGAGTTCCGTCCTCATTCAGATTCGGCATTACGCCCAAAGGCAGCACATAAGTGAAGGTCACGCCGTCCAGCGCCCAGTCGCCGTAGTTGACCGCGCTGAGCCGGGACGTATACTCATCCCCGTACTGAATTCCCGGAGTATACACTCTCAGGTTTTCAACCGTGAAATAGGACGACCGTCCAACCATGCTTGCCATAGGATCACCTGAAACGTTAGTGTCGTACTGATCGTAATCCCCGTTTATATCGCCCGCATAATAGCGGTCCGTCACAAACTGGGTGGACGTGTACAGCCAGGGCATCCGCAGGTGAAGCGCGTTCTCCGCCCACAGAATATTTTCCTTTAGGCCGACTCCGCCTTCGTGACTCAGATCCTCAACCAGTTCCCACTCTCCGATATTACCCAACTCGTTCCAGTGCACGCTGGTAGTTACACCCTTGTTCACATATGCTCCACCCACTGTGGCGGCCTCCACAGGCTCCACCAGTCCATAGGTGCGGTTTCTCGCCAGCAGATTATACCAGTCGCGGCCGTAGGCCAGCTCTGTCACCCGGTCAGGCTGATTATTGCTTGGCAGAGCGCCCACCTGCACGGTCTGACGTTTCCGGCTGTCCAAATCGCCGTCAAAGAACAGGTTGTTATCTCCGGTATCCATTGAGTTCGGAGCGTAAGCGCTCTTGACATCGGAACCGGGAATCACAGTCAAACTCTGATCCAGGAACTCATACCGCTCCTGCCCTGTGTCGTCCGGGTAAAGCCGGTCGCTGCCGTCGGCATTCTTCACAGGTTCGTAAACCGTAACTCCATCCTTTACAACCGGCACCAGAGCCGCCTTGCGGCCGGTTCTCCTTCCGGTAAAGCCGACGTCGTGGATCAGATTACTCATATCCATCAGCTTATCGCCGGTCTGATCCACCGCAGGTGCAAAGGTATTAAGCGGATAACCAGAATAATTGTAGTAGCTGCTATGACTATACTCGCCAAACCGCGGCAGGTACGCCACCCTCCCATTGGTCCTCGTTTCGTCCGACTGGTAGGTGGTAATGGGCAGCCCATCCCGCTTGGCGGTGGTCCGGTAGATGATCTCAATGGTCTCTCCCGGCATCAGGGCGGTGCGAAGCTTTTCATCTTCAAAGGTGTACGTATATACAAAGTACCGCGCATCCGCCGCCCGGGTCTTACTTAAGTCGGCGTTATTGGGCGCGATCTCAGCGTCCACCTGATTGAGCAGCGTCCGGTCGTAGGACTGCATACCTCCCACGTCCTTGGCCGTCATGGCGTAAACCGTAACCTTAGGCGGCTCAAAATCTTCCCCTATGGTCTTTAAGCTGCCGTCCGCATTATACCAGAGAATCCGAATCGGTCCGTTTTTCCAGTCGTCTATAATGACATCCTGTACCTCTCCGTCTACCGCGTCCTCGCCTCCCGGCGGAAGCATCCCCGGGTCAATGTCCAGATATTGGACTGGTACTTTGTCGATGATCACCGGCTGATAGACCTCTCCGGTTCCCAGTACGTCGTTCTTTTCAGCTGTTTTTAGCTCATCTTTTTCCTTATCCGGCTCCCAGTGATAGGGGTTATCTCCCTGCTCCGCTCCTTCGTACTGAATCCTCAACACACCCGAGGAATTTCTTTGATCCGGCTGTTTTTTCGGCCTGGCAACGTTCTTGGCAGTGAGGCGGTTCCACATCTCCTGACCCGGACGGTAGCCATCCATAGGCTTGGCATTGCTATCCGTAGCCTTCTCAGCTGAATCATAGGTCTCCGTGTTCAGGCTGATATTGGCCATCCGGCGGAGCACCGGATAGGTCACGGAGGTTCCGATTCCATACCGGTAGGTATTGTGTTCGATGTCTGTGGACTGGTCGTCCGCGGTGGAGGTGCTGGCGATGCCGTTCTGGTCCTTGAACTCCTGCTCCATATCCTGAGCAGTCTTATCCTCGTTCCCCTCGGTCACCTCTCCCTGCTGGGGCGTGGTATAGTTGTCGGCCATCGAGCTGTCGCGATACCACTCCTGGGTCACCTGCACCGTATAATTGTAGCTGAAATCCTTCACCGCTTCAGACGGCTTCACATCCGCCCAGCGGCTGATCCCGTAAAGCTTCACGGCCGGAAGGGTCAGATAGTCGTCGGTCAGCTCTGTTTTAGCGCTGTCCGACGCGGACAAAGCCGCGTATTCCAGCCTGAGCCTTACCACATCCCGGGGATCGAGGAGCTGGTAGCTCTTGTCACTCTCCCGGAAATAGGACCACCCATCCGGGTTGTACTGATCCCGCTTCGGATATACCTTGCGATAGCCGTTTCTGGCCCACCGGTCGGCGTTAGGATGTTCCGGATCGTAAGGCACGTTAAGCTCGTCTAAATCTGTCCGGATATTCCCCGCCTCATCCAGGTCGCTTCGCAGCTGGACATACATCGTCGCCATCATATCCCGGTCGCCGCTGTAGCTGGTCTGGCTGTAGGACAGCTCTTCCTCATCCGGCAGCCGGTTCAGATAGAAGCCCTGAAGCTTTCTCACATCCCCGGGCGCCTTGTCGGCGTACGCGTTTCCGGTGATAAAGTCCATGGTCAGATCCATATAAGCCAGATCCTTGTGCACTTCGTTTCGGATCATACCTTCGCTTCCCGTCCTGCCGGTATGAGGCTCGCCGATGGTCAGCACCGCTTCCTTGCTGTCCACATGGTCTTCCATAGATATCGAAACGTCGGGCGGCAGCTGCTCTGTGTAAATGTGCATACCGCCGGACAGAACCTGGGCGTGGACGCCATTTACCATGGTCGTCTGGTCTCCGTTGAAAATGCCCTCCGCACCTGCCTGAACCCGCTTATACGTCACAGTTTCATTACTGCCGATATATTCCTGCCTGGCTTCCTCCGAACCCAAGTGCGGCAACGGCTTGTTGGGATCGCGCAGCGCTCCCGCCTGGTAGATATTGCCGTCAGGGTCTTTCAGCTCAATCTTGTTGTATATCTCTTCCTTCAGGACGGTTCCCGCTTCGCTCTGGGGCTTTGGGCTGGTAAAGTAGAACGGTTCATAACCGTGCGTTTCCAGTCCGCCCACCGCCACCAGGGATTCGGCGATAAAATTACCCTTGTTGTTGTCTTTGCCATTGTTGGATGGATCTTCCACCTCCAGAACCACCAGCAGGCGGATTCCCTTATTGACCGGGATGTCTCCGTCGATCTTCCAGACAACGCTGCTGACCACGTGCTCCGCTTCCGGAGCCGTATTTCTGGCGGAACGGAAGAAGCGGGCAAAAATGTTGGGTTTTTCCATCTCCATGCCGCTGTACAGGTCTTTCAACTCCTGATCGGCCGGCACACTGTAATAACCCTTACTATCTGTGGTCCGGCTTGGGTCATAGGCCTCAATATCTTCCAGTTTAATGGCTGCATATCCATTCACGCCGCCCGCAGGATCATCCATTGACAAAGGCTGAGTAGCGATCCGGCTGTCGTTCCCATCGGTGATGGGATTGCCGTAGTCGTCCATGATCTCTTTTCCGTCAGCATCCAGATAGTGCCCGTTGGCATCCACCCGTTTGCCCTCGCCTAACGGATAATTTTCCGGCATATAGGTCCATCGGGCGATTCTGGTTCCCTTAGGCGCCTCGAAGCGCAGCACCGGGTTGTTCCATGTGATGCTCTCGCGCATCTCCCCGCTCTCCGTGGGATACTCGTCCTTCTCATTGACCGCGGTCACGTAGTAGGAAATGCGGTCTCCGGGCACCAGGTGCTCCAAATCCGCCAGATCCCGCGGCGGATTCTTCACACCGTCCGGGTCAGCCTTTCCATAGTCGTTGCCGTTGTAGTTCATTCCCAGAGGGCGGTTGTTAAAGGAATCACCATTCTCCGGATTCGGCGTCAAATCCGGAACCTGAATAATCTGTCCGGCGTTGGACGCAGTGGCCAGGTTGTTCTTGTACGGCAGACGGTTCACCGACAGATTGATCTTAGCCGCACGGTTTACAAAGCGCAGTTTCTTATAGTTGTCGGTATCCCAGAAACGGTTGTTATTCACCTTACTGTTCACGCCCGCCATATGCATGCGGAGTCCAATACGGTTGGTAATCACCTTGGACAGTACCAGCGGGTCCGTTTCAACCGTCGGCCGGCTGTCCAGATCCCACGCCTTCTCCTGGCCGGATCCGTGCGCCTCATTCTTCGCGTACTTGCGGTCGGCAAAGATACCCTCAAACAGCAGCTCCGCCGGTTCTTCCACGAACTGATCCGAAACCGTCTCTCCTTCCAAAGGAGTCTCGCGGATACCGGTCAGCGTTGCGGTGCCCTTTTCATTTGGCCCGAAGAAACGCATCAGGTTCTGATGATAGTCAATACGCCACGGCGTGCGCACCTGCAGGTTGTAGTCAAAGGCCAGCAGATTGTTCTGAAGAAAGTAACCTTCGTCCCCCAAATTGATCTCAACCGGCGTCAGCACGCCGTCTAAGAACATAGCCTCAATGTTGACACAGTAATACCTTGCCTGATCAATCCTGTCGGTGGCTTTTCCGTCGGCTGTTTCGTATGTTATGTATTTGTCCACCAGATTGTTGGAAGCCTTGTCTAACAGACCATCGGCCTTCACCAGGTCGTCCAGCATCTCCTTTTTCAGGTCAAATACATTGGTGTTATTGTAGTCGGATCCAAATACATTGGGATCGCTGCGTGTCAATTCTGAGGATTTCTGATCTACGTCCTTGGCTGTGTAGAGCTTGAAGGCCGATACCTCAAAGCGGTTCTCCTCCAATATCTCCAGTTCGTCGGAATCCGCATCCGGCTGGGAGTCTCTCACGGTCTTGCTGATAAACTGCACCGGAATCCAAAGCTTTTGAGTGCGCAGTCCCTCCGGCAGCACATCCTGATAGTTCATTTCCCGGAAATAAACACCTGTGAGATCCAGATTCCCGATCTCCTTGTTGTCCTCCGTCTTTTCTTTCTTCTGCTTCGTCCCGTTCACCGCCCAGATGCGGTATTTCACCTTGTTGGGCTCTTTGTTGTCGGAGTCGAAATCGTAAATATCCTGCAGCGGCATGGCGGTATTATTGTCTGTCATATCGTCCCTGGTACTGTTTACCAGCGCCGTATTGACCTCTACGCCGTGCTTTCCAACGGTATCTTTCTCATCCTCGTCCAGCAGCTTCTCTGCGTTGGCACTGCCGTCCGGGGAGATGTTGGCCGCGTACCAGATTGCCAGGTTCGCCTGCTTCACATCGGTGTTATAGTTCTCCGCTATACCGTAGGTGGCCTCGATGTATTTGATCTGCTTTTCCGGGAACTCTCCCTTCTCAACAAAGCTGTCCAGCAACTCGTTGGTCTGGAAATATCCGATCCGGCCGGTACTAAAGTTGGATTGCTTGTTGTCGTACTGATCCCTGGTGTAGTTGTTGTGGCCGTCCTTAGGTTTGCGGTTTCTCCACACGCCGATGCCAAAGGGATCATTTGTATTGTAATCCAGCAGATCGCACACATTGCCCATGAGGTAGAAATCCGGGTTCGTGTCGTTGGTCTGCGCCTTCTCCGGCAGCACGCCGGTGTACTCGTCGGTCATATCGCCGTTGCCCGGAAGGTTCACCAGAATCAGCTGAACCTCTGCGGGATACTCATTCTTTTTCAGCCCTACCACATTTTTATGGGAGAGCCACCCCTGCATCTGATCATTCAGCGCATCACCCGGCTGATGATCGCTCTCCGGGTTCATAGAGGAAAGTTCCCCATTGGAATGCCCGTCCTTCAGATGATCGTTTCCAAGCAGACTATCCTCCGTATTCGGCTCATATCGGAACAGAAGCCGTCCTTCAAGCTCCTCCGGGAGATCCTTCCGGTATTTCTTGTACATCTCCTCGTAGGGTATGATCTCCGTTCTCGTTCCAACAATAGTGGGCTTACCGTCCACAAACTCCGTATCGCCGTTTTTGTCCTGGGCGTACTCGTTGATGGTGACCTTAACGCTCATCAGATTGGGCTTTATACTGTCCGCAATCTCCACATACCGCGAGAAAAATCCCTTGTAAAATCCATCCTTGCGGCCGATCTGCGGCAGCACGTCCGTCATTTCCACATAGTCCACGTGGGTGAAACGGTTACACCACTCGGAATTCAGATAGGTATAACTGTATCTGCCGATTGACGTACTCTTTTCAGAGCTCGAATCGATCAACTGGTTTATTCCGATACCAAAAGCTCTCAGCTGGCCGTAATAGGGAATCCCAAGAGTTTGATTTCCTGTAATACCGGGGATTAAAAACGTAAAGGCATCCGTCGGCTGGTCAAATTGGATATTTCCTCCCGCTGCAGCGAAAGCCCTGCCGTCCACCGTCTTGCCCAGACCTTTCTGCTGCTGCACCTGGGCTGGCAGCACTCGGATCTGCGCCTCGTCCTCTAAATGTCCCGCATGCCACTCACTAAACGTGTATGAATAGTAAGAATCATACACATAGTGCCAGTTGCGGTAGGACCAGGTGCTCTTGGTAGCCGCTGCCTTGCTGTTCACCACCGTCACATTGTCGCCGGTTTCCGAACCGGCATTCCGGTTGCTCACCGCAGATTTCTGCACACGGATCCGGCTGACCTTGTCCTGATCCCGCACTTTTCCAGCGTACCGGGGCTCTCTGGACAGATTCTTCGATTCATTTCTGTCGTCGATGTTAAACTGGCTGCCCAGCTCCAGACGAACGCCCACCTGAGCCGTCTGTCTTTGCACCGTCTCGCCCATCTGGTTTTCCGCTTTGATCACCCGGCCCGCGATCTCCATGGAATGGCGGTTTTTCTGATTGAGGATCTGGTTCGCCCGGTTGTACGGCTCATGGGATGCCTCCGGATTGAAGGCTTCCTCGTACCATGTCCCTTCGTCGGCGTTAATCACCTCCCACAGGTTGCCTTCCGGCCCGTTGGCCGCCTGGGTATTGACGGACATATTGATCACCACTTTGGCAATCCCGCCCTCTTCCACCACCTCGGACGGCGTCTTATAATAGCGGTGCGCATTGGACGCAGAGCCGATCAGATCCCTGGCGTCGTATTCTTTGGGCATTTCGAAATCTTTCCACAAGCTCTCATCCCCGTCGGGATCCGCTCTGTTAGGATCTGCCAGCAAATTGATTCTCCACCACTGCTTCAGGCCCTCACCGCTCAGCATATCGACTGCGGTCATATTTGCGTTCTCTGCATTCTCCTTCCAATCTGTTACAGTATATGGCTCTCCCTTCACCGGATAAACGGTAATGGAGTTTACGAAGGGGCGCAGCCTGGGACGCAGCTTGATAAAATACGCGTCAAAGCTCTCTGCAGGCAGCGTCACCACCATCTCCACGTTAGCGGCGGCGTTGTAGTCCTGAGAAACCGTACCGTTTGAGTACAACCTGTAACCGCTCTGGTATTTTGCAGTTCCTGCCAACGAAGTACCCAACTGCCGGAAATCTACCGTGTAACCGGCCAGGGACTTATAGCCCACTGTCAGCCAGTTATTGTCCATATATTTGGGATAACTGCTCCAATTATGGGCATCCCGGTTCTGGTAGCTGCCGGTCGTCTCGTCCGTAAAACGGTAATCTCCCGCCGACTTCTCGGAATCGGTCAGCTTATCCCTGAACACCGCGCTGATGGTCGTGTCAAAATACATCTGCGGCGTCTTAATATAGGTGGCGTCCGTATCACTGCGGCGGTGGTCCATAGTGGCCACCCGGTCAAAGTTGTTTCCATCCTCATCCTGCTTGCCGTGAGGCTGTTCCGCTGCCAGTTTGCAGGCTTCCTTCCACTGCTCATAGGTATGTCCATAGAGATAGGTATGGAAATATCCCTGATTACGGGTCTCCTTAGCTCCTCCGATGTCCTGGGCGTTAATAATCTCCGTGTCGCTGATGCCCACGAACACAATGGTCTCAGCTTGATCCGTACCCTGGTCCGTGTTAATCTCATGAGTTCCAACCCATTTGTCGTGATCCGCCTTATACTCAGGATTACGCATGGGCAGGAAATCGGAACCTTCCACCAGCACCTGGCTGACAGTCGGCATTCCTGCGCTCTCAATTATGGTGGTTCTGGGGATCACCAGATCGCCCGCATAGGTCTTATAAAGCCCCTTTGCCAGGGAAGCCACCTGATCGTATCCCGTATCCTGGCTCTGCCTGCTCACCGTACCGTAATCAGAGCGCAACTGATCCTTCAGATCGTACAATTTCACAGAGAACACAACATTCCGGTTAATATCTTCCGGCCGCTCGGGTTTTTCCGTGGCAATCTCCAGCTTTTCATAGGGATTGCGATACCCTGAGGGCCTGGGCAGCGTCGGAGTATACCCCACGCGCTCCAGCACCAGCTTCCTGTCGCTGTTTTCATCAATAATCGTGATCCGGTCGATCACCGCCTGGTTGAACAGCTCTGATCGCACGATAACGTCCATGGTATGGAAGCCGCGGTTTTTCTCAGACTCCGCCACTGTGTCATCCCACACATTTCCCGTATTTAAGCCCGGCGTCATCTCAAACCGGAAATTCTCCATACGGGAGATACTGTCGTTGGTCAGGCCAAACACGGACAGATATTCCCGGGCATAGGGCACAATGTTCCACTCGGTGTTGCCGTCCACGGAAGCTGTGATATCGGTCTGGTCGTTGCGCTTCGCTCCGGTAGCGTTTGAGGGCGCAAAATCCCTGTAAGTATAGTCGCCCCGATGGCTCTCGTTGATCGCCTGGCGGTTGTAATACTGGCTCTCTGCAGAAATCTTGGGCAGCGGCTCTTTAACGTCAAAGGCCGCCCAATCCAACGCATCCTTCTTGTCCTTGGATTCCACCTTGGTATCTGTGCCGGACACATAATCGATAAAGGAAGCCTTGGCCATGATCTGGTTGCCCGCAAATACGGAAACCTTACCGTTGGCGTCCGTAAAGGTATTATCATAGTTCACCACATTGTCGTCCACGTAATTGCGCTGGTACGTGTACATATCGCCGTAGCGGTTGATCTGTCCGCGCAGCTCCACAATTCCGCGGTAGTCCACGTGGTTCTTTACGTCATTGATCACATCACCCTCAAAGGTGTCGAATACCAGCTCCACCTTGCCCGGGTACCGGATATTTCGGACGTCGTCATTCTCCTGATACCAGGTAGTATAAGGGATCACAACTCCCTTATCCTTTTTGCGCTGTTCCATCAGCCCATCCAGTTCGTCGCCCTGAATCACGTAACAAATGGGATCTCCGGTCTCCTCATCCACTGCCAGACGGTCGTAAATCCGGATCTCATAGACCTTGGTCACGCCGTCGTCGTACACCGGTTCCCAACCTGCCTCCACGGGGTTCTCCGGAAGGTTCTCCTGGTCGTCCTTATCATAATACTCCCCGGTGAGGTCCGTATAGCCAAGCAGCTCTCCGTTTCCGATCAGCTTCTTGTCCATATAAATATCCGTCATCTGGAAGCCTCTGCAAGCTCCTCCTGCTCGTTGGTCGCTGTCTCTTCGCCATACAGAGGCAGATCCACCGCGAGAATGGGCTGAGACATTCCGCTCTCGCAGCTGTTGCCCAGATAATACCGGTACGCGGTTCCCTCTTTATACTCATAGGAAATGGTCAGGATCGGAGCCTCGCCGTCATACGCCTTAGGTTCCTCGCCTTCGTCCTTACGCTGCTTCACCGCGCTCATCTCCAGCGTCGGCTCGGAGGGATCAATGTGCAGGATTGCAAAGCTGTTGGCGGTTCTGGTCAGAAGGCTGCCGTACTCGCTGTTGCCCTCGTAAGCGTTAACCCAGACGGCCTTCATCTTCAGATTCTGCACCGGCTTTAACTCTTCTAAGTCGCCGCTGCCGTCCAGCTCGTAGATGTAACCTGTGGGCGTACCCTTTACCAGCAGCATGCTCTCGTTGTTTTTCACCATATCCGCCGGTTTATAGGTCGCCGTGTCTTCCTTGTAGCTGGTGTAGCTTCCGATTGCCACAGCGATATCCTTAGGATGCTCGAACGGGCATTCCTTGGTATTCCAAACGCTCTTGCTCACGGACAGCAGATAGGCGCTGCCCTGCTTTTTGATAAGCTCGGAAGCCTTTACCGGTTCGCGCTCCGTTTTCTGCTGGTCATGGTCCCAATAAGTCACATTGTAGACGTATTCGTCCAGCTTATCTAGCTCAGGATAAATGTAGGTGCCATTCTCATTTTTAGGCAGCTCAATCACAACCTTGGCAGCCTTGCCAGGGTCAATGTTCTCATCGAATTTATTGTCTTCGTCCACCTGCAGGGGCGGATGCTCCACCAGCGTGATGGACTCCAGGTAAACCCTGTCGCCGCGGCTGATATTGGGGATAAACTTCTCATCGGAAACGATGGAGTTCACCTCAAAACCGTTGATATACTGTTTGCCCTGGGCGTTCACCGGCCCTGAGGTAATGGGCATCTCAAACCGGACCACGCCCTGATAAATACGGCTGGCGCCGGTATTGCCCAGCTTAACGCCGTACCAGGCATTCTTACCGCCGATGCTGGCGTTCAGTGTCGTCTGATTGCCGCCGTACACCAGCTTTCCATTGGCATCCATACCATAAGGACGCACTTCCAGCGTGGGAACCGCTTTCAGCGGCTCGAACGATGTGGTAATCTGGTATATGGAATCTTTAACATCGATGACCTCTTTTACGCCGTTCTTTACATTCCACTGGTAAATCCCGTTTTCCAGGAACACAGCATTTCCTTTGGACTGCCCGCTCACCAGATCGCCCACCGTGGAGCCGATGGATACGCCCTGCTGATTCTGGGAGTCCTCAGCGCTGGTCTGGGTATCGTGGAAAGAGGTCGGTTTTCCGTAAATGCGCAGCCAGTTCTGCTTGCTGACCTCATGGATCACGTTCGCAGGGCTGGTCTGGGCGTTGGAGAGCACCTGTCCGTCGTAGGGGTACATTGCGGTTTGATCGTCATCGCTTTTCTTAATATGATCGTTTCCTTCATAATTTTCGAACACGATCTTGACGGATCCGACTACCGCATCCTTATCCAGATCATAGGCCTCTTTTCCGCCAACGGTGATAACAAGATCCTTTTCATCAATTTTAGCACCTGCGCCTGTGGTCTGGCCTAGGCTGTCCAGATCCTCGCGGCCGTCAAACAGAGTTTTCACCTCGTCGGCTTTATAGGTCCGGATCACAGTCTGATAGTCTTTGTCATAGATGATGATGCTGGGCTTTTCGCCGTACTTTAACAAGTCCCTGTCGATGACGATCTTCGTCACCAGGAATCCTTTCTCTTTCTCATAATTTGAATAAATCGGCACATCCACCCGGAATTCCGCCTGCGGGATATCCGAAAAGCTTCCATCCGAAAGGCTGTTATTCTGCCCCGTGTGGGAGCGGATCAGCTGGTTTCCGAAGGTAAACAGATAGCTGTGCTGATACCGGTCATACTCCGGAAGCTTAAACAGATCGCCCAGCGGAGCCTGCGCAAGCATCGGATTTTTCGGCAGGCTGCTGTACCAGCGATTGGAATCGATGGATTTCGCCGTATACAGGTTGGCAGCGGGCAGCTTCTTAGCGTTTAACGCATCGTCGTCAAAAATCGACTGTAAAAACGCGTAGGGATGAGGCTTCTGGACGCTGATATAACCATACTTCGGATCAATCCGGATCGGCTGGTCCGTTTTTCTCCCCTTAACGCCGTCGCCGTGCTGCTCAAAGTTGTACCGCTCCGGCCGGAAGAAGTCCGCCCGGCTCTGGAGCGTGGGATCCTCCGCGTAAACGTTGGTTGTGCCGCTCACCCGAACCTGCAGCGCATCGGCTGCGGTTCCCGTATTGGCCTTGATTTCCGCAAAACGGATGCGGATATAGCGCACACCTGTCAGATTTCGGTTGATTTTCTGCAAATTCTCCAGGGATACCACAAAATTGCCATCTTCGTCAAACCATTCGCTGATGGGATTTTCGTTTTCCATTCCTCCCAATACAACGGAGTCCGCCGCCGCGATGCCCTTGTGAACATCCATGGACTGCTGATTGGAAAGTCCGCCGAACTCCACGCTGAAAATACGGTCCGCCTTGTCCAGCATTTTTTTCTCAATCATTAACTGATCGAATACAAAGCCTTTTATCGGGTCCTCCGTGTCTCCGGGTTCCTCAACTACGGGCAGCTCGATGAACAGAGTACCCTCTGTCAGCATACGATAACCGTTCTCAGGGCTTGACAAACGATCCTCCTGATATATGTCAAATCTGGTACCATAGCTGCAATATCCGCAGCCGGGTATGTAAGAGCCATCCTCCAGTTTTACCCGATCCGGCTCCTTTCCGGCGCCCACTGAATAAATGAACTCCTTTTCATGACCGTTATAAGGCACGTAAACCGTCCCTGCCAACTGGTCATATCCCATCAGCGCGCGGCTGGAACGCTCGTTCTTAAAGGCATCCTCCTGGTACGCCTTATAGCTGGCCGCTACAGCCAACCAGGGCGCCGTCGAATCGTTAACCTTCAGGATGTGCTCATCCCGGTCCTCGGCATAGTATTCATCCTTCGGGCGCAGATTTGACGGCTTATCGTCGCGATTGTGTACTGCCTCAGGACGCTTATCCACAGTGTGGAAGCTGGCCTTAAAACGGTAAGCAATTCCGTAGGTAGCCTTTCCGTCCAGATCCACATAAAACTGATCCTTCTCCACCGTCCCGGCAAAATTCTCAAATTCAACGATAAACTTGTTGGGCAGGACCATTCCCTCATGTTCCCACATATCTTTGGGAACCACATAGTCCTCGCCCTTCTGAATCAGGTCCTCCCCCTTGATCTTAATCTCAACGGCGCTTCCGTCGGCCTTCCAGCCCTGAATTGTAACACTTGTAATCTTTCCGGAGAACTCTTCTTTGTTATAAATTCTCAGTTCCGATGTGATAAATCCCTCCGGCCGGTTTAGCAGCACATGGTTCACACCATTATCGCCCGCATCACCGGTAGCGTCCGACGTCCCGTCGTTCAGTCGGCAGGGAATATCCAGTTCCAGCACACCGGCTATCAGGCTGGAGGCTTCCCGGCTTCCCTCTTTGTTGTCATAGTAGTTGGACAGCCACGCTCTTACGGTCTCGGAATCACCTGCCGCCCCCTTCTCATAATATACATCGGACATCGGCGTTGTTCCATCCGGACGGATCTCGTCGAACTGCACATCGGGATTGCGCTCTCCGCCGTATGAAAAGTGATAATGGCTCCACTTTGCTCCGGGATATCCGGTCCTGGAATACACGTCCAGCCGTACCTCGGGATTAGGATCCACATATAGTTTCTTGATTCCAATGGGCTTATCGTCCTTTTTCCCACCATCGTCCGTGACTGTGGTCTGGAATTTTTTGCCCTCGAAATTCTTCTGGGTCTCCGCGGTAAACGCATTTCCCAGTTCCAGATCCCGCTCATAGACGTTGGCGTGGCCGATCACCTGCATGTGCAGCAGTTTTTCCGGAACCAGCTTGTCCGGATTGCCGTCGCCGTTGGAATCCACCATATGCTCCGGAACCATCTCGCCGTCCATCTCATTGAGAATGATCACAATCCTGCCGGGAATCCACTCCTCATCAAATCCGCCCTTTTCGCGGACTTTGTCCACTGGCAGTACCAGACGTTTGTTTCCATTGACGAAGCCAGTCAGTTCTTCCATCTTAAATGTGACGGCGGGCAGATCCTTCTCCCCTCTGTGGTCCACGTCGAAGAATTGGATTTCCTCCATCTCCGCCCAGTTATTCTTGCTCTCCGGGTCGAGCATCTTGCTCATATCAAATTCCAGGCTCTCAGCGGCAAAGCCCTTATAGCGTAGCTCTTCCACTGGATAATCTCCGTCGAACACATCCAGATTCAGATCGATGATCCCCTTGTACATCACCGCCGTGGAATCGTTGCCCAGGGCCAGATCGTAGGAAAACTGGTTCCGGTAGGGTACAGGCTGCTGTTTAGCGCTGAATTTTTTATCCAGGGCTTTATCCGTCCATGAGACATAGGCATCGATGGTTGGCTTGGCCATCACGAACTTAAGCTTTGTCTCATCCTCATTTTTGTACCGGTACTGCTCTTCCTCCATGATCTCACCGTTAAAACGGTTCTTCCAGCCGTTCACCTGGCAGGTCACCTTGCCGGGAGCGGTACAGATATTCATGGAGGTTCCGTAAATACGCACCCACTGATCCGCCTGGAGGTCTTCCACAGGAGCGGGTTCTTCCTCTGGGGCTTCCAAGGTTTCCACCCCGCCCTCTTCCCCTTCTTCCTCCTCGTCTGGCTTTTCCAATTCATATTTACCCTTGAAGGAATCAAAATCCAGCCGGAATTCAATAATCTGAATGGGATGCGGCGCCTCGTCCGGATCCGTGGAGAGTTCCCGCAGATCCAGATATACCGAATTGTCTGTGTACTCGGGAAGCGGATTGACTCCTCCTCCCTCCGGATCGGTCACAATGTGCTCCATCAGCTCCGAGCGGGTGTACTGAATCGTCCGCTTGCCTCCGGGCGCGTTTTCATCCACCACGGTCATGGTCAGCATGGGGGCGGGTTCTTTGGTGATTCTTCCCTTCTCGTCCCGTTTATGCGGCTCGTCGCCTGCCTTCAGCAGCGCTTTGCTGATGCGGATGCCTGAGGTCAGGAACGCGTCTACCATATCGCCTTCTTTTGCGTCCTGCTGTTCATCCTGCACCTTTTCGTCCAACTTGAAGGTGAAACTGACGTTATACCCCTCTCCGTCGGATTCATTGCGGATCTTCCACAGATAATTGCCAAAATCCATGATGGCCGGCGTCGCCAGTTCATCCTGATCGATTTTAGTTTCTTCTTTAATAAAAGTTTCCGCCAGAACGTCCCCGGAAATGTCGGAGGGATTGACCATCTTCTCTGGCTTGGATTCCGGTGTTTGCCGCTTGTAAACTTCATTCTCCACGTCAAACTCACCACAGGGGTCCTTTAACAGACCCGCCTGCAATGCCGCCGGATCCGCTTTCTCCAGGAAATTCAGAATCGAAAACGTGAACTGGGCCGTGTTGGTCCGGGGGGCCTGCCACTCTGGAAACACCAACCAAGCGGACGTTTCCGGGACAGGCAATCAAAGGAACCCATGTGCAGCGGTAATTGATCCGTATCACCTGGTTGTAGTCTTCAACTTCCTCGAAAAACTCTTTGACATCACAGGTATAGACGACTCCGGGAACCGTCTCGCCTGCTCCGTTTTTTATCATGACCTTGTCTTTTTCTACGTAATAATTCTCCTCCGGGATCGTCACCGGCAGCCACTTGCCGTCTGTGTTCTGGTACTCCAGAATCGGATATTCCTCGCGGAAATTTTCTGACAGCCGGACGCCATACCCAGCCAGTTGGTCCTTTCCTCCCAACCAGAAATGTAAGGGGTCCTGCCCATCCTTTGAATACTCTTCCACTTCGCTTTCAGGCAACACAAATTGAAGCTTTTGCAGATCAAAAGCCTCTGGCAACTGGTCGGTCACCTGCGGACGGTACATAGGCGCGTTATAATCGCCTTTTGTATTTTCTTCATCTCCGGCCCCGATGCCATCCAGCGTATAAATCAGCTCTTTTCCGACAAACGCCTCCTCGGTCTGTACAAGCTTTTCGCCGTTGGCGTCAAAACTTGACACCTGCAAAACAGTGCCGGCTTTTTCACGTTTATACCAGCGGTAGCCCAGATTCTCGTTGTCGTCCCCCTGTGGTTCCGGTTCATTTTTATCCTTATTCCCACCAAAATAAACCACGCCGTTGGTATTCACCGTCGCCTGGGCTCGCCGCTGCGAATCCAGCTTCAGGCTGTTTCCAAAAGGCGCAAAAATGCGGTAGACGCGCTTAGTTGGACACTCTTTCTCCTTCTCCGGATCTACATTTTCATTGTACTCCTTTGAAAACTGCGGCGGGTACAATTTGAAATCTCTTGAAACAAAGTCAAAATTACAGCCTGCGTTCCAGTTGTATCCCACAACTGTTCCGCCTTCTTCCACCAGTTTGTTGGGATCCTCCACCTCCCAAAACTCTTTTTTCACATCCGTCACATCCACGATCACCACGCCGCCGCTTTCGTCGTACGCGGAAGCGTCGTGCTCCACATTGGATAGGTCGTTGGCAATCCAGGTTCCGCCAAAGAGCCTGGTTACATCGGTACCGGTCTGATCCGCGTAAGCCGGATTCTCCTCCAAAGCTCCCGTATCCGGATCCATATAATATTTCCGGTACTGATATGGGTTGGCGTAAGCCGCGCTCTGGGAATTTGACGGCACCTCCATCGTAATATCGAAATCCTCGAAGGTGGTCTCATCCGGCACCCAGTCTTCTTCATTCGGCGGAAGATACAGCGTTCCGTCCTCCTCCTCAATCAATCCGGAGGTATTCTCCACGGACAACAGATAGGAAGCGTAGTTGTTTTTCTGCCACGCGTGTACCGGATTATCCTCCGCACCGCGGATTGTTTTAAAGTTCAGTTTCCAATCGATGTTGGTGTAGAGCAGGTTCAATATGGAGTTGACGTTTCTGGGCTCCTCAGGTATAAAGCCGACTACCTTCGCGTCCTCAGGCAGGACTTTATTGGGCTGATCCGCATACTGATAGCCATAGTAGTTGACCCAGGTCCAACAACTGGCCAGGAGTCCTTCCGGTATAAACCGGCTCTCAACGCTGGAGTCATCCGTAATCCAAAATTTGAAATACACTTTCACAATCCGCGCCTGCTCCGGCTTATAGCCGGTTTTGCTGGCAATCATGTTCAGGCGCACATTGCCGCGGTAATACTGAAGGTTCTCAATATTCGACCCTTCCTCCATCTGGTCTGCAGTCGGGCAGAATACATAATTGTAACTGCTGCTGTCCGAAGCGGTAAAGCTGGACATCTGGTAAACGCTTCCCTGATCCATCACAGCTTCGGGCTTAACCGGCTGCGCCTGATCCGTTGTTTCCTGCTTGCCGCCCTCTGTGGTCTGATCTTTAGAGGGATTCTCCGGCGCAGGCTCTGCTTCGCCGCCATTCTCCGGCGTATCGCCTTCCGGCTTACCGCTTGTTCCTTCGTCCCCCTTATCTCCGGCGGGCTCGCCGTCCGGTTCCTCTGTCTCCTCCTCGTTCGCATCCGGTTTATCTTCCGCCGTGTGATCCCCATCTGCCGTGGAGCCGCTGGCCACCGGCGCGGTCATCAACCGCGCCCGGTCCCGGACGGAGATGGAAGCGGTGGTGCTTCCGGCATCCGAATGGCTGTCGGAGTTACTTGTGCTGCTCCCGGAGCCACTGTCACTATTCTCGCTTTCGTTTCCGGAACCGCTTCCGTTTTCGGTACCGCTTCCACTGTTCTCGTTTCCACTTTCGGAGCCGCTTCCGTTTTCGGTTCCGCTTCCGTTTTCGCTTCCGCTGTTCTCGTTTCCACTTCCGGAACCGCCTCCGTTTTCAGTGCCGCTTCCGTTGTTCTCGTTTCCGCTTCCGGAGCCATTCCCGTTCTCCCCGGAACCGTTTCCGCCATTTTCGTTTCCGCTTCCGGAGCCGCTTCCGTTCTCGGAACCGCTTCCGCCATTCTCGTTTCCGCTTCCGGAGCCGCTTCCATTCTCAGAACCGTTTCCGCCGTTCTCATTTCCGCTTCCGGAGCCATTCCTGTTCTCCCCGGAGCCGTTTCCGCTTTCGGAACCGTTTCCACCATTTTCTGTTCCACTGCCGGAACCATTCTCAGAATTGTTTCCGCCATTCTCTGTTCCGCTACCGGAACCATTCTCATCGTTTCCGGAACCGCTTCCGTCGGTCTCCTGATCCTTACCGCTGTTGTCCGTCTGATTTTGATCCGTGCTGTCGGAAGAACCCTGGCCGGAATTGCTGCCGGATCCGCCTCCCTGTACGGAACCTCCCGTCTGACCGGGAACCATCTCCTCCATAAACAGAATATCATCCATAAGCTGGCTGGCGTTGTCAGTATTCCAAATCTGCCAGTCGTCGTCGCTTAACCCCGGGAATGCAACCTCCACACCACCGATAATCTCCAGATCGTTGCTAAGAGCATACTGTTCCGGGCCAAAAGCGTTCCCGTCCCGGTCGGTTTCTCCCACGATAGCGGCGAACACCTCGCCGTCGCGATTCCGGAAAATCGTAGGCGTATCAATATGCAGGGCCAGGTCATAGATGGTGCTGTCCGCAGCAGCCGAGTTGGCAACCAGCTGGATCTCGCCCTCCGCCCTGGTCTTTTTTGACAGAGTGATCGTGCCTTTCTCCAGCTGGATGCCGCTGTCGTCGGTCTTCATATTGAAAGCGCCCTTGATATCCGGCGGATCATGCTCCACCGCCGCCTTTGCCCAAATAGGCAGCGCCGGGTTCCATGGAACCTGTTCTACCACCATAATGAGCGCGATCAACAGCGCCGTCATACGTTTTGCCGCTCTAAGCACTAATTGTTTCTTCTCCTCTGTCATACCCTTCATCCTCTGTTTCATTCGTTTTTCTATTAACGTTTTTTTAACACGAGATATAAAAAATTTTTAAACGGACAATGCCCTTCAACCCCCATATATGGATTGAAGAGCTCTTGCATAATAAATATTTATTTGATTGAACTCATTTTATACTACATAAAATTTATTATGTAGTAATATTTACCCCTATTATAGCACCATTTTTATATTTTAAAAGCCCCTTTTTAAGAAAATCTTAAAAAAGATTACAAAATACCACATCATTTTTATTATTGTTGCATATTTACGCCTAAATTCATTTTTATATTCCATAATTTTTTATATTTATTCAACCGCACCTCTGCGCCCTATATCGTTCCCGCGTTTTCCATCTGCAGATTTACCCCGGCAGGCTGTCCCGCACGCACAGCGCCCCATACCCCACCGTGGGGTTGGGAAACTCCTCGAAGCCGGGAAGCTGCCTTGCGCCGCGGATCAGGTAGGCTTTCACCTTCTCACCATACAGAAACGGATCATTTCCCCGCACAATGCCCCACTCCATGAGCAGCGCGGCGCTGCCGCTGACAAAGGGGGTTGCGAAGGAGGTGCCCGTCACCGCGGCGTACCCGCCTCCCTTTTGAACCGTGACGATATCCACACCGGGCGCAACCAGGTCCGGCTTGATCTGATTGTCCGTGCGGGTGTACCCTCTTCCAGAGAAATCTGCATAGGATAAGTAGGAATCGTTGTACGCCCCCACGGAAATGACCCCGGCGGCAGTGGATGGAATTGTCAGGGTGGTGTCGGCCGTGGGCAGTAAAAAGCGGGTGGCCGGGTTCAGCGCGGCCTGAGCCGGCAGCCACAGGTCGTAGCGCCCGGTCACCAGGCGCACCGGAGTCAGGCGGATGGTCCAGATCCCGCTGTCAACGTAATTCTCCCTTGGCAGAAAATCCATGTAAATCTCCTGGGCGCGGCTGTAGGGACTGGGTTCCCCGTAGTAAAGAAGGACCTTGGTATCCCGATAGCGAAAGGTCTGGGCGCCCATGCGGCGGCTGATGGGACCGCTGCTCTCGCCGGAAGGCGCAATGAGTGCGATCTCAAATTCGTCCGCGTAGGATTTCCACAGCTGCACGCTGAAGCCCGTCTCGAAGGGCGCTACGGACAGCTCCACATTCTCTGTCCTCCCCATGACCAGCCGCCCTGAGGTGTGGCCTCCCCCGGCCCCCTCATTGCCCGTCCCGGCTGCCAGAACGGTCCGGCCGAAATTGGAAATGCTGTCGATGTAGGTTTCCAGCAGGCTGGTGCCGTCGTGGGAGCCGTAGGTATTTCCAAAGCTTAAATTGACGGCGGTGGGGAGCCTCAGCTCCATGGCCGTGCGCACCACCGCGTCCAATCCGCGCATAAGCTGAGTAGTTCTTGGAAAGCCGTCGGCCAGGGACGTGCCCAGCCGCACGGCCATGATGGCGCTCTCATAGGCCACGCCGCGGTAGCGCCCGCCGCTCTCCCGTCCATTTCCGGCCGCGATGCCCGCCACCGCGGTGCCGTGGCCGCTGGTATCCACGGAGTTTACGAAACGAAGCGCCTCGGACCTGCTGCCCGCAGCCAGCGCTTCGTTGATTTCCGCTTCCGTGTAGACGCGGTTCTGGACCTGATCCCACAGCCGGATGATCCGCGTTGTGCCGTCCTCATTTCGAAAATCCGGATGGAAATAGTCGATGCCCGAATCGATCACCGCCACCGCCGTGCCCGCGCCCGTGAGACCGTTTGGTCCCGCCTGTACCTGAATCAAACAAGAGGCCGATCTCGCCGCGTTAACGGCAAAGAACAGCCTCTTTGGTTTCTCGATATATTCAATTTGCGGCATCTCACTGACCGCCTGGATCTGACTTTCCGGCACAATTAATATCGCGTAACCGTTTAGCAGAATATCTGTCTGCACGCCCAACGCCTCCAGGCCAGACAGATCGCCTGAGTAGCGCACAATCAGCTCCCAGGTCCGTTCATTTGGGTTGTAACCCACCTCCAGGCTGCCCGATTTTTCACGCTCCTCAGGCGTGGCGTCCAATGCCAGGTTCAGCAGATTCTCCCTCTTTTGATTCTCCATAACGCACCTCCCGGTTCCGCGCTGCCGCGCCCGGGGGATTTCCCGGTCCGCACAGCTCTCTGCCCATTATATGCGCCGGGACGACGCGGCATGACTCAGCCGCGCACGATGGAATAAATGCTGTAGAAACCGGTTACCGTCACTACGCCCACCAGAATGGGGGTGAGGAAACGGATGAAGAAAATCCAGACTTTTTTCAGCTTGAAGGGAATGCCGTCCCGCTCCACCTCGTCCACCAGGTACTCCGGATTCCATTTCCAGCCGATGTAATAGCACATGGTGATGCCGCCAAAGGGCAGCAGAATATTGTCCGTGATCATTCCCACAAAGTCGAACACGCTGTAATTTAAGATCGTCACCTGTCCCAGGGTGCCGAAGGACAGGGCGCTTGGCACACCCACTAAAAAGCACAGAAGGCCCAGGATCACGGTGGCCTTTTTCCGGGACCAGCGCAGGGTGTCCACTGCAAAGGAGATGGTGACCTCCAAAAGCGCGATGGCGCTGGTCACCGCGGCAAATAATACCAGGGCAAAGAACACCAGGGCGAAGAACGGTCCGCCTTTGATCGCGGAAAATACCTTGGGCAGGGTTCCGAAGATCAGGCCCGGCCCCTGTCCCGGCTCCAGACCGAAGGAGAACACGGCCGGGAAGATGGCGATTCCGGCCATCAGGGCGATCAATGTGTCCAGCCCCGCCACGCTGAGACAGCTTTTGGGAATGTTTTCCTTCTCGCTGAGATAACTTCCGTAGGTGATGGTGATTCCCATGCACAGGCTCAGGGAATAGAACACCTGGCCCAGAGCGGCGTTGACCGCGCTCAGCGTGAACGCGCTGGCGTGGGGGATAAAGACGAATTTCAGTCCCTCCACAGCGCCGGGGAGGGTCACGCTGCGCACGATCACCACGATGAGCAGCACAAACAGCAGCGGCATCATGGCTTTGCTGGCCCGCTCAATGCCGCTGATCCCGCAGTAGCAGATCAGGGTGGTCACGCCCAGGAACAGGAAATGCCAGAATACCGGCTCCACCGGCCGGCTGATGAATTCCGAGAAATCTGCCGGAGCCGCCAGCGTGGTGGCGTAATTGACAATGTACTTTAAAATCCAGCCGCCGATCACGCTGTAATACGACAAAATCAGGAACGCGGCCGCCACGCCGAACACGCCCACGATCCTGGCGTGCGGGTGGATATCCCCGTAAGCCTGAACGGGGTCATGCCGGGTCTTGCGCCCCAGAGACATTTCCACCATCATCACCGGTACGCCCAGGATGCAGATAAACAGCAGATATACCGCCAGAAACGCGCCGCCGCCGTTCCGGCCCATGAGATAGGGGAACTTCCAGAGATTTCCAAGTCCGATGGCCGCTCCCGCCGTAGCCATGATAAAGCCCAGTTTGCTTGCCCATTGATTATTTGTTTTCATGCCATTGCCCATCCTAATCGTTTATTTTCTCTTCTTAATAAATATAAATACCAGGCCGCTGAGTCCCATAAGCAGCGGATAGAAACAGTACGGTATGATCTCAAAGGGCGTCAGTCCGGTCAGGGAAGCCGCCGCCAGGAGCTGGGCCCCGTAAGGGATCAGGCCCTGGCCCATGGAGCTGAACATGTCCAGCAGGGAGGCCGACCGCCTGGGCGTCACCCCGAAATCGTCGCTGATCTCCTTGGCGATGGGGCCGGACATGACGATGGCCACCGTGTTGTTGGCCGTACACATATCCACCAGCAGCGCCAGCGCCGCGATTCCCAGCTCGCCGCCGCGCTCGCCGTTTATGCGTTTTCGGATGAAGGTGAGAATGAAATCAATTCCCCCGTACTCCTTCACCAGGGCAACGATACAGGCCACGATGATAGAGATCACCGTGATGTCGTACATTCCCATAATGCCCGCGCCCACATGGGTGAACATTTCCCCCAGGGCAAAGGCTCCGGTGGCCACGCCGACGACCAGGGACAGGACCGTGCCCGCGATTAGGATCACAAAGACGTTGACGCCCGCTAAGGCGCCGATCAGCACCACCAGGTATGGCAGCACCCGGAATATATTGTAGTCCAGATTCCCGGTTACCTGGAAATCCGCTTCCCTGCCAAGGAACAGAAACAGAAGGATGGTGGCCACCGCCGCCGGGAGGACGATGAGAAAATTCTCCCGGAACTTATCCTTCATATCGCAGCCCTGGGTTTTGACCGCCGCAATGGTGGTGTCGGAGATCATGGACAGGTTGTCGCCGAACATGGCGCCTCCGACCACCGCCCCGGCGCAGACCGCCAGGGAAAAACCAGTCTTCTCGCTGATTCCCACCGCAATGGACGAGAGCGCCGTGATGGTGCCCACGCTGGTTCCCATGGATATGGAAATAAAGCAGCCGATCAGAAACAGCCCGGCCACCGCCACCTTGGAGGGCAGAATGGACAGCCCCAGGTTAACCGTGCTCTCCACGCCTCCGGCCGCCTTGACCGCGCCGGTAAACGCCCCGGCCACCAAAAAGATCAGACACATGGTGATGATATTCTCATCCCCCACGCCCTTGGCCGCCAGGCGGATCTTGTCCGCAAATTTTACCTTTGGATTTTGAATGAACGCCACCAGAAGGGCCAGCAAAAACGCCACGATGGCAGGCATACTGTAGAAGTCTCCCGTGATGAATCCCGCTCCCAGAAAGATCAACAGAAACACCAGAATTGGCAGAAGGGCCACTGCCCTTCCCGAATTATTTTCCCCCATTATCGCTATCTCCCGTAAAATTTTTTCTTACGGCCATCAGAAGCCGCATTGTTTATTATATCTGATATGAGCGCAGCTTTCAACTGGAATTTTTATGGTGAGGAATGGAGGGAGGGCGGGATCAGGAAAAGAGATTTCCCCTTCCCGCGGGCCGTCGGCCGCCGGACCGCGGGAACCGCTGTCCGGGGCGGGCGGTATACGCAATACTAGGATACTACAACGGTCCCGTCAACTACCACATACTTTACCTGGGTGTCCAGATCGAAGGGGCTGCCGTCTGTGATCACCAGATCCCCGTCCTTGCCGGGTTCCAGGCTGCCCACCCGGCGGTCGATGCCGATGTGGCGGGCCGGGTTGATGGTGATCGCCTTCAGGGCGTCAAAGGGCCTCATGCCCGATTTCACGGCCAGACCCGCGCACAGCGGCAGGTACTGCTGGGGGATCACCGGGGAGTCTGTGATAATGGACACGGAGCAGCCCGCGTCTGCCAGAATTCCGGGCGTCTCGAAGGTCTTGTTGCGCAGCTCGAACTTGGTGGCGTGGCCGAAGGACGGGCCCACGGCCACCGGGAAACCCTCCCTGGCCAGCTCGCCTGCGATCAGATGCCCCTCGGTGCAGTGTTCCAGCGTCAGCTTCACGCCGAATTCCCTGGCGATGCGGATGGCGGTGAAAATGTCGTTGGCCTGATGGGCGTGGGCCTTTAGGGGGATTTCGCCCTTTAAAACCGGGATCAGCGCCTCCATTTTCATGTCAAAGGCCGGTTTGCGGAACACATCCCCGGCGGCGGCCTCCTTTTTCTCCATGTACTCCGAGGCTTTGAACAGCAGCTCCCGCAGCTTGGCAGCGGTGGTCATACGGGTGCAGTTGCCTTCCTCCCGGTAGCAGCGCTTGGGGTTCTCGCCAAAGGCGCATTTCATGGCAATGGGGTCCTTCACCACCATGTGATCCACCCGCGTCCCCACCGTTTTCAGCGCAAGAAAGGTGCCGCCCAGCACGTTGGCGCTTCCGGGGCCGGTGGCCACGCAGGTGACGCCGGCCTCAACTGCCTGCCGGAAGGTGGGGTCCATGGGATTGATGGCGTCCAGGCCGCGCAGATGGGCCGCTACAACATCCCCCCGCTCGTTGACGTCGTCGCCCTCGAACCCGATTCCGTAGCCGTCCACGCCCAGATGGCAGTGGGCTTCCACAAAACCAGGGTAGACCGAAAGTCCGGAGGCGTCGATCACCTGAGCGTCCCCGGCGGGCCCCGGGAAAGACCCAATGGCCGTGATTTTTCCGTTCTCAATCCATATGTCCGCGATTTTTGGCTCCTCTGTCACCGCATCGTGGACCAGTCCGTTTTTGATACAAAGCATGTTTGGTTCCTCCTCCTGATTGTGCCGGGTTCATTTCCCCGGAACTTTAAATATTTGTCTCGTAGGTGCCTTTGACCAGCAGCCGTCCATTTTCCAGCATCATTTTACCGCGGGCAATCACGGTGTCCAGCTCCAGATCCGGGCCCAACAGCAGCAGATCGGCGTCCGCCCCCGGGGCCACATGGCCCTTGGCCGGGTACAACTCCAGGGCGCGGGCGGCGTTGGAGGTGAAGTACGTCAGCGCCTCGGACAGATCCATGTTCCCGTCCCGGACCAGATTGACCAGCTGGGCGTACATCGTCCCCACGTCCGTGACGCCGATCTCGGCCAGATTGCCGTAAGCGTCGTAGTTGGACCAGCTGCCCTGTCCGTCGGAGCTGAAAGTCAGCCGCTCCATTGGGACGCCCTGGCCCCTGGCTTCCTTGAGCAAAGCGGGCATGCGGCCGGGGTCGCTTAGGTCGCAGGTGATGTCCATATACCCGCCCAGCTTCGCCAGCCTAAAGCCCTCCTGCGGCAGTTCTTCGGTGCGGGCCATGTGGGTGGGGTGAAAGGTCTTGGCCGGGATGTTCGTGCGCGCCAGGGCTTCGAACACCGGGTCCAGCCTGCCCGCTCCGTCCCCCATGTGGATCACAATGATGCCCGCCTTGCCACCGATCATTCCCGCCACCCGCACGTCACTGGCCAGGCGGATCAGCTCGTCCACGGAAATGTTGGGCGCCCGGTGGTCGGAGATCGCCAGCTTTAAGCCGATGATCTCGTTGATGAACGCGATGTCCTTTTTGATGCTTCCCGTGATGGTGAGGGAGGGCACGCCGTAAGCTCCGCAGAGCGCGTAGGCCGTGATTCCCTCCTCGGTCAGCGCTTTGGCCTTGGCTACCAGGTTTTCCACACTGCGGGTCATGTCGTCGGTGCCCAGCAGCCCCAGCACCGTGGTGATTCCCGACCGGATCAGGGCTGAAAGACAGATTTCCGGCGTCCGGGTATGGAAACTCCCCTCTCCTCCGCCCCCAACCAGGTGCACGTGCTGGTCAATGAGGCCGGGCGTGAGCATTTTCCCGCGCGCCTCAATTACCCGGCAGCCGCAGAGGGCGGGCAGGTTCTCTCCCACCGCCTCGACGCGCTCTCCGCAGATCAACACGTCCCGGATTCCCAGGTGCTCGGGTGCATAAATATCCGCTTCCTTAATTAATATCATGGTGTTTGCTCCTTTGTGGGTTATTTTTTAATGTGTGATTGGTGTGCCGTTATGTATGTTATGATTGTAGCACATTGGGTGGTAAAATGAAACTGTGTGGGGGCGTACTGTGGTGGGGAGAAGGGGGATATGTGAGTGGGAGGCGCAACGGGATGGGTGGCGGGCAGCGCAATAGGATGGGTGGCGAGGGGCGCAATGGGATGGGGGGCGGGGCGCAATGGGATGGGGGGTGAGGGGCGCAACGGGATGGGCGGCGGGGCGCAACGGGATGGGCGGCGGGGCACAACGGGATTGGGGGCGAGGGGCGCGGAATAAAAAAGGCGGTTCCGCCGCCGGATGGAAACCACCGCTGCGGGAGAGCCGTCTTTCTTGTTATCGTTTCATCTGTGTTCTTTCTTATTTTAAGAAGCCGTTTACGATCTGGGCTTCCGCCTCTTCCTCGGTCAGGCCCAGGGTCATCAGCTTTACGATCTGTTCGCCTGCAATCTTGCCGATGGCGGCCTCGTGGATCAGTGCGGCGTCGATGTTGTTGGCGGTCAGGCCGGGCACTGCGATAATCTTGGCGTCGTCCATGATAATGGCGTCGCATTCCGAGTGGCCGGAACATTTTGCGTTGCCGTTGATCTTGGAGTTGAAGGTCTGAATGGACTGGTCCTTGGCCACGGAACGGGATACCAGATCCGTGCTGGCGTCATCTCCATTCAAATCCACCACATAGGTGCTGACGGCGCTCTGAGTGCCGTGAGTCAGCAGGCGCTCCCGCACGATAAGCTTGGCCCCCGCGGCCAGCTCGGCGTTGGTAACACGATCCGTGGAATCCACGCCCTTGATCTGAACCATTTCCATCTCCACGTAGCTGTTCTCTTCCATATGAACCTCGGTCAGGGGATTCAAAATCCGCTTTCCGCGGCCGTCGCCCTCGCCGTAGTGCTTCTCCACGTATTTTACCTTAGCGTTTTTGCCCACATAGAAGCGGTGGATGCCGTCGTGCTCCGCGTCCTGGTCGCCGCAGTTGTGGATGCCGCAGCCGGCCACGATGACCACATCGCAGTCCTCGCCGATGTAAAAATCGTTGTAAACCATATCCTTCAGCCCGCTCTCGCTGACCACCACCGGAATGTGCACGCTCTCATGCTTAGTGCCGGGCTTTATGCGGATGTCGATTCCGCTCACATCCTCCTTGGTGGTGATATCAATATTTGCGGTGGTGCTGCGGCTGGCCAGCTTGCCGTTGGCGCGGATATTGTAAGCGCCCTCCGGAACCCCGTGCAGGTCCGCAACTTCCATCAATATTCTCTCTTGAATTTCATCCATTTTCGATTCATCTCCTTTTCCGTACGGCGATTTAATCCTGATTGTAAAACTTGCTGCAGGCATCCACCGCGGAGGCGGTGCCCATAATCTGGGGCATAATCTCGTCCCTGGAACCGTGGTTGACAATCTTTCCGTCCGCGATCACCACGATTTCGTCCGCTATATTTAAAATCCGCTCCTGATGGGAAATGATCAGGATGGACCCGTTTGTATTTTTGCGCATGCGCTCGAACACCTGGATCAGGTTCTGAAAGCTCCAGAGGTCGATTCCCGCTTCCGGCTCGTCAAAAACGGAGAGCTTGGAGGCCCGGGCCAGCACCGAAGCGATCTCGATGCGCTTCAGCTCGCCGCCGGACAGGCTGGCGTTCACCTCGCGGTTGATGTAATCCTTGGCGCAAAGCCCCACCTCGGACAGGTATTGACAGGCGTCGGTTACGGACAGCTTTTTCTTCGCCGCCAGACGGATCAGATCCAGGACCTGTACGCCCTTAAAACGCACGGGCTGCTGGAACGCAAAACTGATTCCAAGATTCGCCCGGTCAGTAATATTCATATCTGTGATATCCTGGCCGTCGAACAGAATCCTTCCGCTGGTGGGCTTCTCGATGCCCATGATCAGCTTGGCCGTGGTGGACTTTCCACCTCCGTTGGGGCCTGTGATCACCACAAATTTTCCGTCTCCGATGGTCAGGTTCAAATCCTTTATAATCCCTTTTCCTCCCTCGTCGTCATTGACGTCGAAGGTAAGATTCTCTAATGTAAGCATAGCCTTCTCCTGCCTCTCTGTTTTTTAACACTCTGGATCGCTGCAAATGCAGCCACAACCTACAGTATACACTATTTTTCCTTTTTTTACTATCCTTATTTTACCTGGGCTTCCAGGAAATGTCTGTTGCATTTGCAACAGTTTTGCGGATTATAAAAGGCGGAAAGCTCTGATGAACTTTCCGCCTTTTCTGCGCCTGCAGAAGATGGGAGTCGAACCCACAAGGTATTACTACCACACGGACCTGAACCGTGCGCGTCTGCCAATTCCGCCACTTCTGCATTTCGCGCCTGTTATCACAGGCGACGAAGGTTATTATAAGGGAATATGGGGGATTTGTCAATTACTTTTGAGGAAAAAATGAATTTTTCGTTCTGTACCTTACCCCGCCTGTATCATCCTTTCAGTGTCACGAACATTAAAACGCAGGTCACAAAAATCAGTCCCACCACCAACAGCACTCCCATGTTGTGCTGCTTGACGTTGTGCACCGACGGCGGAACGAGGCCCGCCTTGCGCAGAGCTGTTACAATGGGCTTGTAAAGTAAAAGGACGAAGGCCGTGTTCAGGCCGCCCTTAAACAGGTTGAAGGGAAGAAATACCGGCACCAGCAGCGCCTCCACCGCATCTCTGGGATATCCCATGTAGATGGGGGTGAGTAAGTAATTCCATAGAAGCATGGCGATTGTTGCCAGCACGATTCCCGACACAAGGCCGATGGCCGCGCCTTTTAACGTGTGGTCGCGTTTGTAGAGATAGGCGGCCGGGCAGGCGAAGCAGCAGCTGGCCAGAATATTCATCACACAGCCGATGATGCCGGTGCTGCTGATGGTAGCCATCTCGATAAAGGAGACGATCACGGAGATCACCATGGCCGTCCAGGGGCCGAACATAAAGCCGCCGATCGTAATCATCACGTCTTTGGGTTCATAGCTCAGAAACAGAACTACCGGGATGCGGAAAAACAGCACCATGAGAAAGGCGATGGCGCAGAGCATTCCCACCGTTGTGATCCGTTTTGTTCTGGCGTCCGTGCCGGACTTTGTGTTTGCAGTTACGTTTGCGTTGCTGTTCATAGTTTCTACCTCCGAATGAATTATTTGCCGGATTCCGCCGGTCCGGTACCGCCGGTCAGACGGTTGAAACCGCCTGGCTGACAGAAAAACACCTGAAAAGCAATATGCCTTTCAGGTGTCAAATAATATCCGGTGCATCATTTGGCCGCTGCAAAATGCAGCCGCCCCGTCTATGCTGACACATCTTCTTTCATCCAGACTATACTGTTGGTCCCGGAGTTTCACCGGGTCAACGCTTGCGCGCTCGCGGACTGTACCGCCAATCGGGAATTTCACCCTGCCCTGAAGACATAATCTTATTCAGTTGTGGTTATTATAACGCTTTTGGGTTATTTATGCAAGTGTGTTTGAGCATAATTCTTTTATATATTCTCTGCCTGCAATTACATTGATCCATTCTTCCGGTATTTGGTCGGCTCCGTAAAAACTTGACGCCAAACCTCCGGCCACAGCTCCAACCGTATCCGTATCGTCTCCCAAATTAACTGCTTTTAGTACGCATTCCTGATAGGACGACGAATTTAACAGACACCACAATGCAGCCTCCAGAGTGTGAACCACATATCCGCTGCTTTGGATTTGTTCCTCCGGCAACCGTTTGAATTCATCCAGCCTCTTAAGCCGATTATAACTCCTTATTTCTATTTCACCGATTCTGTCATAATAATCAAAGGCAGTCTGTATTCCATTTCGAACACACTCCGCTATCGGATCAGTCCCGCCAATTAAACTGATTGCAACCATCACATAAATCCCACAACCAACCTGGCTCCTGCTATGTCCGTGGGTCAGAGACGATAGATTGTGTATTAACTCCATTTGGACATCAATGCTGAGTTCCTGATGGTTGTATAGATAATAGGCGATTGGAAGAATTCGCATGAGCGAGCCATTTCCATTTTCATATTCTGATTTACCACCACATTCCAATGGGGCAATTCCGCGCCCATAATTCATTATGGCTTTGCTGGTGGCATTTCCAACGTCAAAGACCTCTCCTAAGGCAGTGTATTCTCCATACAATAACCATGCCGAGAATTTGTCCATGATATCTGTATAATTAATTGCTTTACATTGAATCATGCTATCTAACAGCGCTAGTGTTAAGCTTGTATCATCAGACCATACCCCCATAGGCTGATGATGCGTCCCGTATTCCCGCATCGATTTAACCGGATTCCTTGCTATACATTCGCGGGACATAAACTCAACCGGGACCCCCAGGGCATCGCCTGTGGCAAGTCCAATTATACCATCGTATATGTTTCTCAAATTGTCTCCCTCTGGCTTGGTACTTTTTATTAGCCATGGCTTTTCATTTCGGCAACCCCATATCATACTATGCGATATCCAAGCGGTCTTTCATCTTATTGATTTCCATCCGATGATTGATCAGCTCCAATTCCATACCTTCGCGCTTCTTCTCAAACTGAAGAGCCTCGTCAAGACGCTGTTTGAGGAAGTCGTGGCCTTCACCGATAATATCGATTTTTTTGGAAATGTCGTTTTCGATGGTGAGCTCCATGCGTGTGACACGGTTTTCTATACCGGTGACCCGGTCCTCGATCACTGCGACCTTATCCTCGATCCCAGTAACCCGGTCCTCAATACGCGCTGTTTTGCCCTTTACTTCCCTCAAGTCCACGCTCATGCTTTCCAGCTTATCCAGTATCAACTTCTCTGTTTCCGTCACAATTTATCCTCCCCTTTTCTTAATTAATCCTAGTGCCGTATCCATTTTTATATGGTTTTTGTCTGATTTTGTTTTCAAAGCCATTGGGTAACGGATCGCCGGAGCTCCCCTCTCTCCCACACCCATCCCCGTGATTATTTCTATCATACCACAACGCCTGACACAAAGTCTATATCATTTAGAACCCCCATTTTTCTCCAAATCCTCCACCATATACCGATAATTCTCCCTCTGATCCGCCAGATATTCATTGTGCCTCTGCGCAAAGGACGTCAACCACGCTTCCAGGTCCATCTCGTGTTTGCACGAGTACGCGGCCATGGCCAGGAGTGACAGACGGTTTGCGGGGGCCAGAAGTTTGGAGTTGTCCTTGATTGCGACGGCTTCCAGATCGTCCAGGAGCTGGCTGTAGAACTCGATGTCCTTTTTAACCTCCCCGGGCGTCAGACCTGTGCACGCTGCGATGAACTGCTCCGGGGTTGCGGCGGTTTGTGCGGCGCCGGATTGGATGTGAAGAAATTCCATCATCAGATGTTCCAGAATATGTAACTTGCGGCTAATGACATTCTTGTCTTTTGTGGCCCGGTCGGCGTTCACATCGTCGAAGGACATGTGCAGCCCAGGCACGGTTCTGGCGTGTAATTCTTCCTGGAACGCTTGGAGGAAGGCCGCATACCTGGAATCGTCGCCGCACAGCAGGGTGAACTTGTGAAACAACGCGAAGAACAGGAACGAGTCTTTGCTGGTGAAAATGGCGGGGAACTTGTCCCCCACCGCCGCCTCCAGGCGGTCCAGCTCCTGCCTGAGCGTCTGAAACTCGCGGTCGGACGCGTTCCGGTTCAGATAGGTTCCCAATTTTTTTGAGTTTTTCTGCCAGTTTTCCAGATGGAACATGGCCATCAGAGACTCGCACACCACCCGCTCGCAGGTTCCGTTGTTCAGCTCCGTGGCGGAAAAGCTGCCGCAATCCTTGAAAAAGCAGTGGGACTGGGAGATTTCCTTCACGTTTTTGGCGATGGCGTCCATGTAGGTGATGCTGTTTTCGTTGTGGTTCATGGAGGTCTGGCGGTTGTAGCGGCGAATATGGTAGCCGATCTCCTCATCCGTACAGTCCAGATGCTTGACCACGTCGATCTGGTAATTGTCGAACTTTTCCTTCAACTCCATAGGGAGATCAGCGTAGCCCTTTTCGCGCAGGTCAAACTCCACGTCCTCCATGACCGGCGCGCCGTACTCGTCGATGGTTTTGCCGGGCCTCTGGTAATAGACGATGGGCAGCTCCACATTTTTGCCCAGCTTGAAGATACCCTTCTTGTATTTTTCAAGAACGGTCAGCCTCTGCAACCCGTCAATGAGCCAGAGAATCACCTTACCGTCCACCAGCTGTTCGCAAATCTTGATGGAATCCACGTCTTCATGCTTAATGGCGGTTGCGATAAAACCGTCCCTGGCATCGCTCTTCCACTTGTCCGCTTTTCTCTGCTGCGGATGATTTTTCCGCAATTCCCTGCGGCTGAACATATTGAGCAACGTAGCGCACATGTAGGTGTCCTTTTTGGTTTTATCCCGCCCCATCATTCCCATATTGATTGTACCTCCTGCTAAAATAACACTGAAACATTTTCATATGACCTGAGCATGGCCATGTGATTCGAATATTCCTTTTCTGACAGATGTAATTGCTCCCGGATCTCGGAGGGCTTGTACCCCTCCAACAACAGCGCGGCGATCTCCCGCTGTTTCCGGGAAAGTCTTTCCAGATATTGTTCCATCCGGCTGCCGGAGGGCGCGCCGGTCTCTATGAGAAGCTCTGTCTCCAGGTCAAAGGGAGACAAAAGCACGTCCCCAAGTGTCGCTCCGCCCTCTTCCTCCACGGGCGCATCCAGGGAAAGACACATCCTGTCCGCAATCCGTTTCACCCTGTTCCGGCTTGTCATCAGGGACTTGAACTTCCGTGAAAGGCAGCTTTTAAGAAACGCTTCGAATTCATCGCCCCTGGAATCGTCAAAGGACGCGGCGGCGCTCCAGACGGTCCGGTTGGCCTCGCTGTAAAATTCGTCGTAATCCTTCGCTGAGATTCCGCCGAACCGGGTGAAAATCGGGTAGGCAATCTGCCTGAGCCGGGCCATGTTGTTGCCACAATAGTAATCAAGCGTCTCCTGTTGGCGCTTACCATCCATAAATAATACCCCCTCTTTCTGATGCTCATTATAATTCGAACATATGTTCGTGTCAAGCCCAAACAGAACATTTGTTCGATATATTTTCAAAAAATTAAGAGGCATTAACCGTTACGTCAACGCCTCCCGCATTCGCCTATGGATTTCTTACATAAAGTACCTGCATTTTTCGGAATAAAAAACCGGCTCCTTTGTGAAAAGTCTGATCATCGGTTTCAGATCTTCTGTTTCTCTGTATGCTTTCAGCGCATCCAGATACTCGTTCCGATTCTCCCGTTTCCATTCGCCCATTGTGTACTCCTTCCAAACTGCTGTCTGAATTGATTATAACCTGTACCATAACGTTTTCCATACATTTTGTCAACTTACCGCCACAAAACAGAGAATCTATCAACAGAACCATTTTTGAAAAGGAGGGAATCAATGTTTGATCCGCATTCGAACGCCGTCTATTTCGCACGGTACAACGCCATGTGTATGCGCTACGCGCTGCTCACGGATCAGGCTCTGATCGACCGGTGGAAGTACCATCAGCTCCGGTCGCAACACAAAGAGGACGGGGACTGGATCGCGTTCTCCGTATGCGAGGACCTGCTCCGGCAAAGGGGGAATCCCTATCTGGACAACCATTACCCAAAGGATTGAATATTTTAGTAGAAAGGAAGTTGATTGAAAATGAATGATCTGTTGAAACAGAACCGCACCTTCGGAGGGCTGATTTTTGAGTCCGATTTCAATACGGAATACAGCGGCCGGCGTGAAAAAGAGTCCCCCGCCGCCCTTCGGATTGTGGCGGCGAGGAGATTTGACGAGCAGTGCCGGCTGAACGCGCAGGCCAGAGACAGAGGGCTTGTAGGGAAGGAGGCGGACGTATGAATCAGGCAATGTATACCCTTGTGAAGCTCCCTCTCCGGGAATTGATCCGCCATGATTTTGATTTACAGCTGTCGGAGGAAGAGGAAATAAACCGGGAATACCTGGTGGCCCAGGGGGACTCTCTCCTGTTTGACCAGATTGAGCGGCTGCGTGGTTACCCTTCGGAGCGAATTCAGGAGGTGATTCTGGTGACCGCGCGGAAGAACCCCAACCAGGAAACCGCGCTGCGCACTGTTTTGCGCCATGGTTTTACCTACAACGGGGTGCATTTTTCCCGGTTCGGGAAATCGGCATCCCAGGGCAAGGACGGAATCACCGCCTTTGTGTGCGATTCCATGTTTGATGAATTATACCGGATTACGCAGATGGATATTCCCGTCGACCACTGCGTCATCGCAAAGTACGAGGCCCAGAGGTGCCTGGCCTTCAGCGCCTGCACCCTGATCCGGGACTACATGCCCAATATTGTGATCCTCGGCGAATATGAAAAGACGATTCCGGGCCAGCTCATCAAATATGTGGCGGAGCGGGAACAGGAGCTGGTGGATCAGGAGACGGGAAAGACTGTGGTCTATCAGGCCCGGGAGGTGCGGGAGGGCCTGGCGGATATCCGGCTGTCCCCATTTGACGGGTGCGGCTGCCATGAGCGGGAATTTATGGAGCAGGTCAGCGCCCAGCTGGGGCTGGATTACAACGCCGTCGGGGTCCAGGTGCGGATGCCCTTCATGAAGGGCTACTCGGTCTACGTCCCGTTCCGGGACATTTTAAAGGAATGGGGCGTTGAAACGATTACCGACGTCTACGGCCGCGCGCATCCGGTGGATACCATCGACTGCATCTGGAATATTTCCATGTTCAAAGGCCACAAATTGTTTCAATCGGCCTACGGAGACAGGGCGTGGGACGAATACCGGAACACGGTGGAAAAATACCGGTTCAAGCTGGGGATCAGCAAATACAGCCATCACATCCGAAACCTCAACAAATACACCCGCATGAATTTCCAGTATCTGCAATGCCTGGACTTGTGGAACCCCAAATATATCCGGCGGTACGAGGAGCGGGATTTCCAGTATGATATTCTCGACCCGGAAAACGACGGCAAAATCATCAAAATCGCCAAGTATACCACCGCGCTTCTGGAAAAGATTCTGAAGGGCGACCGCTTCTATACATACAAATTCATGGGGATCACGGACACCGGCGATTATGAGCCGGAAAGCCGGTATCTGGAGGCGGCGCTGATTCACGACGGGATGTTAAAGGACCCGGCGGTCAAACAGTTCCTTTACCGGAAGCTGAAGAAACTGATCGACGAGGCTAAGGTTGGTAAGATTTATTGTTCCGGGTTTTACCACACCGGCGTGGGCGATATGATCGGATATTTGCAGTATGCCGCCGGAATGGAGCCGGTGGGCTGCCTGGGGGAACGGGAGCTGTACAGCGCCAATTTTGAGTGCGGGGAAATTCTCTCCTTCCGCTCGCCCCTGGTCGATCCGTCGGAGGTCAACCGGGTTCGGATCGCCCGCAACGACCTGATCCAGAAATGGTTCGGTCATTTCAAGGATCAGGACGTGGTCATGTTCAATCTGCACGACATCTCGGCTCCCCAGCAGGGCGGGGCGGATTTTGACGGGGATATTTTCTTTCTGTGCGACGATCCGGTGATCGTGGCTTCCAAAATCGAGAAGCCGGTGATTCTGGACATTGAGGACAAGCAGACTGCCCGGTCCCGGGACTACACGGCCGAAAATCTTGTGGAATACGAGGTAATGACCCGGGATAACCGGATCGGAGAGATCACAAATGTGGCGACCAGCATCGAAAATCGGTACACAACGGATGAGAATTTGAAAAAACGCTATTCCGACTACTGCTCTCTCCTGCGCATTTTCCAGGGAAAGGAAATCGATTTTTTGAAAACCGGCTTTCGCTGGCACATGAACCGGGGGCTGCAAAAGCATTTGAAGCAACTGCCCTATTTCCTTCTTTACAATTATCCCCAGAAACGGGCCCTCTACGAGAAGCTCCAGGAGAAGAACAAGGGACTTGGGGAGGGTGAGGAACGCATGAAGCTGAACGCATACCACTCTCCCTCTCCCATGAACGAGCTGTGCGACTATATCTGCGCCTGGGAGAAGAAACGGATTTTGTGGGACCGATGTGTGGACGATCTGGCGGACACCCGTTCCCTGATCCTGAAGCCGGGGCTGGACCTGACGGACCGGGCCAAACTCCGAATATGCCGGAGCTATATCAATGATTACGCCGCCGCCATCAAGCTGCATTTTTCCCAAAACAGCGGCGCGGCCTCCCATTCCGACCCCGGACAGCGCGGATTCAGCTTCGATTTGATCGTGGAGCATTTCAAGGGCAGACTGAGGGATGAGTTGAAAATGGACGAGACGCTGATTGCGAATTATGTGATCGCCGCCTCCTACCGCTCCCTGTCCGTCAGCAAGGCATTTGCCTGGTCGGCTTACGGGGATTACATCATTGCGAACCTGAAGCAAAACGCCGGTCCCAGGCCGGAAGCGGCGATCCGGGAGGTTCCCGCCGGGACTGAGGGCGCTTACGAGTATTTGGGGAAATATTTTGTGTTTGAGGGGGATGATTCCGATTTACCAGTGTGAGGATTTGTATTTGTATGAGATTGTGGAGGATTACAAGTGGGCGGAAACTGAGGAGGAACGGTCGGACATTTTAAACGCCTTCTGCGCTTCCATCTGGTCCTGTGCCAACAAGCGCAGGACCTGGACCCGAACGATCCGCTACCGGGTAAACCGGACGGCGGCGGGCAGCGAACTGGGGCGGATTTTCGCGGGCTGGACAAGAGTCGAATATCTGGCCTGTAAATCCACCACAAAGGAGGAAAACTGGCGGCCCCTTCTCCGGCAGAAGATCAACAACCTGTATACCAGGTATTTTGACCCGGAAATCATTCTGGACAAGGCGTACCTGGATTTGCTGAAAACGCCCAAGCGCCTGTATTACGAGTGGACCGCCGGGGCGGAAATGGACCCGGCGGACGTGGAGGCGCAGATCAGCCGGGCTATGGAGGAAGCCGGGACGGTAAAGGAAGCGCTTCAGCGCGGGAAAATGACACTGCCCTGGAACGATTATAAGCGGCTGATTGAGATATTTTTGTACCGGTGCTTTCAAAACTGCAAGCTGGCCGACCAGTATGAGGGGAAGGCCTGCGTGCTTGGCCGGGTGGATTTCCTGACTGAGGATCATTTCTATGTAAAATATATGAGCCGGTGTCTGGACGGGGAACTTCGGAAGTGGCAGAAACAGTATTACGGGGTTCCCAAAAGCTCGCGCAAAGGATATAAACGGTGTGCGGTCTGCGCAGCTTTGATTGAAAAGGGCGGAAACCGGAAAACGTTGTGCCGGGCCTGCCGGGCAGACAATGATTTGATGCGGTACCGGCGGTACAACGAAAAGCGAACCACAAATAGAAAAACGGAGTTTTGACCGCGCTGCCGGGGTTTTCCGCTGTTTTCCCGCATGTATATATCATATATGGAAACTGACGGCAGTATGGCCCAGACGCCCGGGCGGCCGGTATTTTCAGGGCCCGATTTCAATGTAAAGCAGGTGATCCTATCAACCGTTACTCGTCTTACGACTATTTGTGGAATGAACCCTACGCGGTGGACGGAATTGGCAAAATCCGCTGTCCCACCCTGTTGGAGATCCGCCGAATGACCTATCACATTTTCTGCACGTTTCTCAATCTGACTCTGATCTCAAGGGATGAGTTCATCTCAAAATTCAATCTGGATGAATTAAAATCCGATCCCATTTCCCTCTATGAGCTCGTACTCGCAATGACTCCCCAGCTTCTGTTTCAGTACATCCGCGTGTTTATTGCCAACGATGAGGTGCGGTTTCTGGAACGGAGCGGGGCGTTTGAGATCGTGGATTTGACCGACGGCGGAGAACAGACTGCCGGGCGGATCGACGGCCGGAATTTCGACCGGTTCCGGGAGAGCGTGGCCTCGGTTTTGGGGCTTAAAAAGCCGGTGGATAAGCCGGTCCGCTTCAAAAGCGAACGTGCGCGGAAATTGATGGAGAAAATCCGCAACAACAAAAGCAGCGTCAAAAAGCAGGACGAGGCTTACGAATTTGACAACATGGTCCTGAAATACTGCACCCACAACAAGGTTGGAATCAACCTTTTAAATGTGGGAGGGCTGACCTATTATCAGTTCATCCGGCTGTTCTACGAGTATATCCACGCAAGGCAGTCCGACTACGGCGACGCGCTGGCCGCCAACACATTTTCCTATAAAGATCCAAAGGACTATAGCCCCATGCAGTGGATCGAAAAGCTGAAGGATGGTAACTTTTAACCACGATTGCGATCGTGAGCATTTTATTTAAAAAGGAGAAAAAACTATGTCATTTAATCCCAACATGTCCAACAAGGATGTCGCCGATCTCATTTTCCTGGACTACAAGAGCAAAAAGCCCTGGCTGAACCTGGATTTCGCCAATGTGACCACCACCGGACTGGAAGCGACCCGCGATTTCGCCACCGGCGGACAGGGCGCGCCCAACCGGGTGGCCTTTGACAGCAACCGGACCGGCACGCTGGAAATTCAGACCCAGATTGCGACCATGAAGCTGTTCAGCCTGATTTCCGGCACGGAGATCGAAGATCATTTTGAGTACCTGAAGAGAATGGTGCTGACCGCTTCCGGCACAACCCTCACCATTCCCGCCGACGTGGAGCTGGTTTCGGGTTCCATTTACGTGTACCCGGCTGACGACGATTGCGGAAAATCCCTGGAAATCACGGTTTCCGACCACGCGATCACACTGCCCGAGGGCTCTGCCGGCGATTTTGTGGTGTACGGCATGGTGAAGGTTGACTCCGGGGCCCAGGTGGTAAAGTTCAATTCCAAATCCTTCCCCAAGGCATTTGTCATCTACGGCGAGACGCCCTGGAAGACCGAGGACGACGAGATCGCGGACATGCACCTCACCTATTATAAGGCCCAGCCTCAGGCTGCCATGAGCCTGGCCCTGAGCAATACCGGCATCATCGAGATGACCATCACCTGCAACCTGCTGGCGGACGATGAAGACCGCATCTATGACATGGCCATTATCGGCTGATGTCGACGGGAAAATGCCGACGGTGTTGTGTAGTGTTGTAGATTGATTGAAGAAGTAGAAATGGGGAACGACAAACGTCGGAAATGAAGTCTGTTGTTCCCTGTTTTTACGGAAACGGGGGACAAATTGGAGTTTTTGAATGAATTTATGCTGCCTGTTGTGGTGGGAATCTGCCTTTGCACAGGTTTTATTGTAAAAAAATGGGTGCGCGACGTGGATAACAAGTATATCCCTACCATCGTGGCTGTTTTGGGCGTGGTCACCGCCTCGTGGATCAGCGGCTGGGTCTTCACGCCGCAGGTCGTGCTGTCCGGGCTGATCAGCGGTTTGGCGTCCACCGGAATGCACCAGCTGTTGAAACAATACATTGAAGGAAATCATGGGAGGAATGCAGGATATGATCACACTGATTCGGATGAAGTATAAGGAATGGAAACTGAAACTGGCGCTGTATACGGTCCTTGAGGCGGTTGCCGCCGAGCAGAAGGACATCGCCGCGCTTTTGTCCAGGCTCTACGCCGCTTTGAAGGACGTGCCTTTGGATGAGTTGAGAGGGGAATTTCTGGGGAAGTTGGCGGAGGTGATTCATGAGCGGGGGGATGTGGGGAAGAACGGCAAGGGGATGGAGTAAATGGCGGAGAGGACGGATTGGGGCGCAAAAAAGGATGTGCTTGTGATCGGGGCACATCCTTTTTGGGTTTGAGATATGGGATTTTTAGGTTTGCAGTTTGAGGCGGAATGGTTTGATTACCATGTGTGTTTACAGTTTAGGCACTTGTAGGTTTTGTTGATTTTCTTTGAGAAGATTCCGAGGCCAATCAGGGAGGCGGCTCTTTCGGTTGATGTGATCGGCTTGATGTTGGGGGAGCCGCAGGTGGGTTGCAACGAGTATGTGAAAGTTTTTCTGTAAATAAGGTTTTATAAGGTCTTCTATGGTAA
>NZ_CABJCG010000006.1 GCF_902364025.1 Enterocloster lavalensis | reverse complement strand
CCACCCACCCGCCTCCTCACCCCACCCCAAAAACGAAGCCGGCCCTGCAATTCATCTTCCCGCAGAGCCGGCCCCATCCCACCTCAGCCGCACCCGCCTCAAAACCCGCGTCCTGCCGCCTCAGTCCATATCCAATATCTAAAATTCTACGATCTTACATTTCGACAACCCTATTTCAAAATCCCCTTCCAATCCCCCACCCACAAAAAACAATCTAATTAACGACATCCCCTTCATCCCTCCACAAACTCATACTCCTTAATTTCCCTCACTACATCCAAAATCGTCCCGTCCCGGCTTTCAATAATCCCCACAACCCGGTCCTTAAACTGAATCTCATCCGGCGTTCCCACAATGGAATAAGCGATATCCCGCAGCTCCTCAATCCTACAAATCGGAAGCCCGCACCCCTCATACGCCTCGATCAGATCCGTCCGCCTGGGATTAATTGCAATTCCGTAATCCGTCACCACGATATCCACCGCCTCCCCGGGCGTCACCACCGTCACCACCTTGTCGCAGACAGTGGGAATGCGCCCACGGACCAGCGGGGCCACAATAATGGAACAGTTGGACCCGGCCGCCGTATCCGGATGCCCACCCGGAGCCCCGCGCACGATTCCGTCGGAGCCGGTCACCACGTTGACGTTGAAATCCACGTCCACCTCCAACGCCCCCAGAATCACAAAATCCAGTTTGTTGACAAAGGCCCCCTTATTCAAGGGATTGGCGTACTCGGAAGTAGAAATCTCAAAATGCCTCGGATTGTTCTTAATGGACTCAATCGCCCCCAGATCAAAGGCCTGCGCATCCACAATATTGCGCACCAGCCCCGCGTCCAGAAGATCGCACATGGGCTTGGTAATGCCGCCGATGGCAAAGCTCATGTGGATATCTTTCTCCTCCATAATCGGCCGCAGCATCGTATTCACCGCCAGCGAAGCTCCGCCCGCGCCGGTCTGGAAGGAGAAACCGTCCTTAAAAAACGGCGACAGCTCAATGAGCCTGGTACAATACTCCGCCATCTTCAGCTCCCGCACGTCCTTGGTCATGCGCACCGCGTTGCTGACAATCTTGGCCGGGTTGCCGATCTCGTCCACCACACACACGTAGTCCACGTCCACCATGGAGATGCTGGGCGGGAAGTTGGGGAAGGGCACCAGACAGTCAGTGATCACCACCACGTGGTCCGCGTACCTGGCGTCCACCATGGAGTAGGAGAGCACGCCGCAGTCGCTCTTTCCGCCCACGCCTCTGGCATTTCCGAAGGCGTCGGAGGTGGGAGCGCCGATAAAGGCGATGTCGATGTGCACGTCGCCCTCCTCGATGGCACGCACCCGCCCGCCGTGGGAGCGGATGATGGCCGGGGTTTTCAGCTTGCCGTAGGAGATGGCCTCGCCGATCTTGCCCCGCACGCCGGAGGACTGGATGCCCGTGACCACGCCCTCTTCGATGAGCGCCGCCACCGGATCATGGGCAGCTCCAAGGGAGCTGGCGCAGATGGTGATATCCTTCACGCCCATGGCGTTTACCTGCTCCATTACCATATTCACAATATAATCTCCGTCCCGGAAATGGTGGTGGAAGGAGAGCACCATGCCGTCCTTCAGCCCGCATTTCTCCAATGCTTCCCGGATGGAGCCGACTTGTTTCTCCTGTTTCGGGTCCACCACGGCGCGCACGGTGGGAGCAGCCTTGCGGTACTGCTCGTCGTCCCTTGCATAGGACCCCTCAAATCCTTTTTTCCCGTACCGGGCCAGAAGCTCGTCGGGAATCTCTCGTCCAACCTGATTGATCATTTTACAAATCCCCCTCATATACACCGGATGCTTTTGCCAGCCGCAGCGTTCTCATGGCTCCGTCGTAGAATGCGATGTCGATCATCTTGCCGTCTACGGTGAAAACGCCGATGCCCTGGGCCTTTTTCTCGTCAATCTCCCGCACCACCTTCTCTGCGAAAATGATCTCCTTGCGGGTGGGAGTGAAGATTTTGTGGACGATCTCGATCTGCCGGGGATTGACCAGGCTCTTGCCGTCAAATCCCATCATCTTGATCATCCGCACCTCCCGCTCAAATCCCTCCATGTCGTCCAGATTGGTGAACACAGTGTCAAAACACTGGACGCCCGCCGCCCTGGCCGCGATGATCATGTGCTGCCTGGCCCCGGCCAGTTCCACGCCGGTTCCGGAGATCACGGTCTGCAAATCCTTGGTGTAGTCCCCGCCGCTTAAGGCGATTCCGAAGAGCCGCTCCGAGGACTCGCAGATTTCCAGGGCGTTTAACACGCCGCGGGTGGACTCGATGGCCGCCATCAGCAGGGTTCGGCCAACCGGCACGCCAAATTCTTCCTCGGCCGCGGTTACGGCTTCCTCCACCACGCGCACATCCTGGGCGCGCTCGGTTTTAGCGATGCGGATGGTGTCGGCCCCTCCGGCCACGCAGACCCGGATGTCCTCCCGCCAGTGGGGCGTGTCCAGGCCGTTGATGCGCACCACCCGCTCCACGCCGCGGTAGTCGATTTCCCTCAGAGCGTGGAACAGGGAGTAGCGGGCCGCGTCCTTCTGGTTCTCCGCCACGGCGTCCTCCAGATCCAGCATAATGGAGTCCGCGCCGTAGATGTACGGGTCCTTGATCAGCCCCGGTTTCTGGCAGTTTAAAAACATCATGGAGCGTCTCAGACGCTTTTTGTCAGGATGAGTCATTGAATCGCACCTCCCCACGGAAGATGTTCCGTCTGTCCGGCGGAACGGTACACGGCGCATTCCACCCGCGCCTTCAGGGTGCAGTCTAAGGCGCCCTTGTCCACCACGGTGATCCTGGCGTCCGTCACATCCAGACGGGTTAAGGTGTCCAGTACGGTCCGGCGGATCTGCCGCCCGAACTGGTGGATTACATTGCTCTCAATGGAGAGCTCCAGGGCGCCCGTTCCCGGCTCTACCGTGACCTGCGCGTCGCTGGATTCCAGGGTGCCGGCCATTGCGGCTTTTTGAATCAGCATAGTTCCCCTCCTTATTTGCATGCTTCGATTGCTGTTAAATTCAGGGTACCATATTTCCCGGCCCTTTTCCAATACGATTGTGCGTATAGAAGTATAGGCAAATGCCTATAGCATGCGTTCCCCGCCCCTCCGGAACGCCTGCTGCTCCGCCAGCAGCGTTTCCTTTAGAAGCTCCGCAAACCGCGCCACCGCGGCGGAGCGGTATTTGGCGGAGGGAAAACCCAGGGCCAGGGGGCGGAAGCAGCCCTCCTCCCCGATGGAGTAGTAGTCCAGCCGGTAGGAGGGATCGGCAAATGTCTCCGGCAGGAAGGTGATCCCCAGTCCGGCTGAGGCCAGGCGGGCGATCAGCGTCAGGTTGCGGAAGGTCCGCTGGTTCCCAGGACGGAAGCCATAGCGGGAGAACAGCTCCACGGCAAAGTCGTGGAGGCGGTTGTTGATATCGTACAGAAGAAATGGGCACTCCGCCAGCCCGACCGGGTCCACCCAGGGGATACGCCCCGGCTCGCGGTGGACGTTTGCCGGCAGCTCCATGCCCTTCGGCACGGCGAGCAGAATCTCCTCATCCATAAATACCTCGCAGCAGATTCCGGAGTCCGACAGGGGAGGCACCAGGATGCCCAGGTCGATGGTCCCCTTTTGCAGCTTTTCCTCCAGATCCTTGGTCCGGCCCTCCACGATCTCCACTGTCACCTGGGGGTATTTCCGGTAAAATTCCGGCAGGACCTGGGGCATGAGGAAGGGCGCTCTCTGGGCGGAGACGGCGAAGATCACGGAGCCGGATACCGTGCCGGCCTCGTCGGCCAGCCTGCTTCTCATATCCCGTTCCAGCCGCAGAATCTCCCGTGCCGTGTCCAGAAAAACGGTTCCTTCCCGGGTCAGTTTCAGCCCCTGTTTGGTGCGGATGAAAATGGGGTATCCCAGGTCGTCCTCGTATTTCTTCAAAAACTGGCTCAGGGTGGGCTGTGAGATGTACAGCCGTTTGGCCGCCGCTGAGATGCTCTTAAGCTCCTCGATGGCAAAGAGATAGCGGATGTTCTTAATGTCCAATGTGCGAGCCCTCCTTCAGCTTTGCGTCCAGAGCCCGGTGCTGCTCCTGGAGCATGTCGATCACCATATTGGAAAATGCACGGGTCGCCTTGGAGAGATACCCCACCGGCGGATACCCCAGCACCAGGGTGCGGAACTGCCCGGTCTCCCCGATGGAGAAATAGGAGAGACTGTGGCGGTTGTCAATGTAGGTTTCCGGGATAAAGGTCAGGCCCATGCCCACCTCGGCCAGGCGGATTAAGGTCTCAAAGCTGTCGTGGGTCTGGATGATCTTGGGCGCGATGTGGTGCTCTGTGAAGATCTGGTCGGAAAAGGTGCTCAGGCGGTGGTTGATGCTGTACAGCAGAAAGTCCTGGCCGTTCATGGTGGGGTAATCGATCCACATGCGCCCGGTTGCGGGATTGCGGCGGGCCTGGGCCGTGATGGGATGGCCGTCGGGCGCGGCCAGAAAGATTTCCTCCTCGATGACCTTCAGATAGGGAATCTCCTGGTTTTCCAGGGGAAGGCTTAAAAACGCCACGTCCGCCCGTCCCTCGGCCAGCAGGCGCTCCTGCCGGGCCATGTGGGCCTCGGTGATGGCGACCTCGATATTGGGGTATTTCCGGCGGAAGGCGGGCAGCACCAGGGGGAGCAGGTAGGGCGACCGGAAGGAGGAGAGGGAGAAGCACACCTTTCCCCGCTGCAGCCCGGACAGTTCCATCAGCTGGTTGTTCAGGTTGTTCTGCATGCGCATGATCTGGCGGGCTGTGTGGATATAGAGCGCGCCCTCGCAGGTGGGTTTTAACCCCTGGGGTGTACGGATAAACAGCGTGTACCCGGACTGGGCCTCATAGTTTTTTAAGAACTGGCTGAGGGATGACTGCGCCACGTAGAGGTGCTGGGCCGCTTTGGAGAGGCTGCCGCACTCCGCGATGGCCAGTATGTATTGTACTTCTTTTAATTCCATATTCACGGTTCACGTCCTTTTCAACTTGTGCATCTTATCCATCGGAAAATCCGAAAGGAGGGTATGGAGTATTGATATTATCCAAAAAATTGATTTTATATTATAATAAATCCACGATGAAGTCAACATTTAAAACGGCTTCAGGGGACGAGGCGGCCGCCGGTCCGGTTGAGAAATGAGAACGAGGAGATAGAAGATGGCGAGCAATTTAAAGATAACAAGAGAGCTGGACCCCAAGCGGCCGGCAGTGCTTTTTATACCCGGGGGGATGGCCACTCCGCCCGCGGTATTCGACGGGATTGAGGGGGAGATTCCCTGGCAGTCCGCGGTGATTGACTGGAGCAGATCGCCGGGCCCCTGGGATATTGTGGAGCTGGGAAACCGGGTGGAGGAGCTGGTGCGGGAACTGGGGCTGGAGCGGGTGATTCTGGCTGCTTACTCGGCCGGAGGCGTGATGGCGCTGCAGGCGGCCATAGCGGATGAGGAACAGCGCATCGCCGGTCTGCTGCTTTCCAACACAGGCCCCTGCGCCATCGGCCACGGGGACCCGGATCTGCCAAAGCGGATTCAGGAGCAGCGGTTTTCCATGGAACTGTTTGAGCCGTTCATTTCCCGTTGTTTCGCCCGCCCGGTCGATCCGGCGTTAAAGGAGAAAATGATCGGGTACGCAAAGCAGGTGGACAAGGAGACGGTGTACCAGTCCTCCAAGACCCTGCGGGAGCACGACCTCAGGCCGGACCTGGGAAAGATCGCCTGCCCGGTGGTCATCGCCCACGGCAGCCTGGACAAGGCGCGCACTCTGGAACACGTGAAAATGCTTACCGACGGCATCGCGGACACCGAGGTGTTCCTGTTAAACGGGGGCCACACCATCATGGTGGAGGACCGCGACAACTGGGTGGAAAAACTGAACTACCTGATCCAAAAAGTGACAAAACAGTGAGAGAAAAGGGGGACATAAAATGCTTGCACTGGTAGGATTTCTGATTATAATTGTAATGATGCTCCTGATTTTCAGGAGCAAGGCGCTTCCGGCGTTCTGCTTTGCGGTGCTGCCCATCATCGGAGCGCTCATCTGCGGCTTCAGCCTGGCGGATATTTCCGAGTTTATCGGAAAGGGCGTGGGTTCCACCTGGCAGACGGCCATCCTGTTCATCTTTTCCGTGACCTATTTCGGAATCATGAACGATGCGGGCCTGTTTGACAAGCTGGTGGACGGTTTGGTGAAAAAGGCTGGAAAAAATATCACTCTGATCCTGATTTTCACCTCCATCATCGCCATGATCGGCCATATTGACGGCGCGGCGGCCACCACCTACCTGATCACCATTCCGACCATGCTGCCTATCTATAAGAAGATGCACATCCGGCCCACGGTTCTGCTTCTGCTCTGCGGCGCGGCCACCGGTATCATGAACCTGGTGCCCTGGGGCGGCCCCACCATCCGCGCGGCCACCACGGCCAATGTGGATGCCACCGAGCTGTGGATCAAAATGATCCCAATGCAGATATTCGGCCTGGTCTCCCTGATCGGCATCGCAATTTATCTGGGTATTGTGGAGACAAAACGTCTGGCAAAGCTGGGGCTTGTGGCGGCGGAAACCGAGGAGGCGGACGAGGAGAAGAGCGTGGATCTTTCCTTAAAACGCCCCAAGCTGCTGTGGTTCAACCTGATTTTCACCATTGTGCTGATCATCGCCCTGGTGCAGAAATGGCTTCCCACCTACGCGGTGTTTATGGTGGGCACCATCATCGTGCTGGCGGTCAACTATCCGGATCCCCAGCTTCAGCAGAAGCGGATCCAGGCCCACGCGCCTTCCAGCATCATGCTGACCGTCACCCTGCTCTGCGCAGGTATTTTCCTGGGCGTGATGACCCAGACCGGAATGGTTCTGGAAATGTCCAAGGTGCTCATAAGCGCCCTTCCCGTTGGGCTGCAGCGCTACCTGCACTACATTGTGGGCGCCCTGGGCGCTCCCCTGGGAATGGTTCTGGGGCCGGATCCCTACTACTACGGTATCATGCCGATTATCGGCCAGATCGTGGAGCCCTTTGGCGTTACTCTGGACACCGTGGGACGCGCTATGCTGATCGGCGAGAACGTGGGCCTGTCCGTGAGCCCGGTGGTTCCGCCCACCTTCCTGGCAATCGGTTTAGCCGGGGTGGATCTGAAGGAACACATCAAATTTTCCTTCCTGCCGCTGTGGGCGCTGAGCGTGGTAATGATGCTTTTTGCAATTATTGTGGGAATTATTTAAAAAATTAGAAAAAAATGCTTGACTAATTTTTACAGTATGATATAATAAATTCCGCAGCCGGCACTGAGGGCTGCGGAATTAAAACTGAAAATTGGGCTATCGCCAAATGGTAAGGCAACGGACTCTGACTCCGTCATTTTCTTGGTTCGAATCCAAGTAGCCCAGCTCAGAAGCCTCATGGAGTTTCCATGAGGTTTTTTTGAATGCAATGGGTCGCCGGCGCGGCCTGTGGTCCGCGCTCAGTCGATATAATTTTGGCAGTCGAATACCAGGGAGAGGGCCGGCTGGCCGTCCTCCATGCCGATGTAGATGTGGTCCGCCAGGTTCAGCGCCATTTTCATGCACTTGCAGCTGCCCGTGATGTCCAACCCCTCGGAGTTGCGGATGACGGCGTTGACGATGGGGCGGTCCTGGTCCGCAATCACCAGGACGGAGGCGGTCATCTCGGCGAAATCCCGCAGCGCAGGCAGAATGGCCGCGTCGAACCAGGCCCGGCTGCTGTCCAGCCGCGCGTGGGCGCTGGTCTGACGGATGGCCCGGATGGCTTCGGCCGCGGCTTGCAGCTCTCTGGCGGACATGGCGTCTATCTGGGAGCTGATGTCGCAGCCGGCCCCGCCTTCGGTGTAATCATAGGTTTCCATAGTAAGTTAATACCTCCTGTTGCGATTTGCTACATAATGTTATATATGTACAGCCTGTATTATAATACATCTTATTTTGGTACATGTCTACCCATATAATTAGTGTACTGAAAAAGAGGGGGTGCAGCGTGGGACGGATTGAGATAAAGCTGGAGTCGTACCTGAAGGAGCATAACTGCAGCAAGAACAGTATCTGCAAGGCATGCCTGATGCAGCGGACGCAGCTCAACAATTACTGCAAAAATAAGATCAGCAGGGTGGACCTCACCATCATGGCCAGGCTCTGTGAATTTTTAAAATGTGATATTTCGGATCTTCTGGAGTTCAAGGAAGGTGAAGAAAAAGGAGAGGACTAAGCTTCCTCTCCTTTTTCTTCCGGCACGATTCTGACAACATTCTCCACGGAACAATTCAATATGGTACACAGCTTTTCCAGGGTAAGTACCGTAACATTTTTATTGTGCTGCAGATTTGAAAGCGTTTTTTTGTCAATTCCTTCCTTGATCAGCCGATAGGTTGTGATGCCCATTTCCCTCATCGTTTGCCACAGCGGACTATAATCATACATGGTATTTCACCTCATCACTAACTATAAGTGGCAAATTTCATCTTGAATATACTGAATATAGTCGGTATAATGAAGCAAAATTATGGAGGAAATGGAAATGGAACAGTACGATTATCGAAAAACGGAAAAACTGGAGGAAACGGTGTACGCGGAGTTTGAGGCCTTATCACCCGGGCAGCGTATGCAGGTCTGGGAGTCGATTCAGGACGTGAAGCGAGGGGCCGAAGCGGATCGGCTGGCCAGGGGCCGGCAGTGGTTTGAGAAGGCGGTTCTGCCTGCGCTGCGCGGCTTTGCCAGAGCCAGCTCTTCGCTTCTGGAGGTGGAGTGGGACAGCGACGGCAGCATCACCGCCGCCTTTCGCTGCGCGGACGATCTGCGGATTGCAGAGAGCTGCCGCAGCCTGCGCGTTGCCCTGTTTATGGCGGAGGATATCCTGATCAGCCGGGACGGGGACGAGCTGGTGCTGGCGCTCATCTACGACAGCGGATCCGTCCTGTCCGCCCTATAAGGCCCGGCAGACCATGTGCCGCGCCCGGTAGCCGTCCAGGGAGATTCCACCCTGGCAGGGCGTGACATACATCACAAAGTCCGGGCCGAAACCGAAGATTCCCCGCTGGTCCGCGGTAAAGTACAGGGGCGTTGTCCCGTAGCGCGGGTGGGAGATCACAAGACCTTCGCCCTCCCGGCTGATCTTTAGCATGCAGAGGGTCTCGTCCTGGTAGTAATCCCCCGGACGCAGCGGGCAGTCCACCGGAGCGGTCTGCTGCGCCCGGCGCAGGGCGGCGGTCCTGGTGGGCAGCCGGTGCTCCAGGGTATCGCCGTGGAACACCAGGTATTCGTCCAGGGAGCCAATCCGGTAGGAGCCGTTTTCCTGTGGGATCAGTGGCGCGGGTCCGTACTCGCGCTTCATGTAAAACGCTCCGTCCTGCTTTGTGATCTCCATCACAACCGGATCGTCCGGAAGCGCGGTCACGAAGAGGCCGGGGCAGGCCGGGCAGGCGTTCTGCACGTCTGCGGCATTGGAATCGGGCTCCAGCCCCAGGGCCAGGGCGGCCAGCTTCTTGGCAGCCACGGAGGCCATGTAGGTGGTGGTGTTGCTGAGCAGAACCACCTCCAGCTCCTTCTCGGGAATCCACAGAAGCTGGGCGCGGTAAGCGGCGTCCGCGCCTCCGTGCTCGTAGACCTTGAGGCCGTTCCAGACATGAGTCATCATGCCGCCGCAGTATTCGATCTCACTGCCGTCCTTGAGCACAGCCGCGGTGAGAACGGTTTTTACCGTTTCGGGGCTGAACAGGGAGGGATTGCGGTACTCGTCCAGTATTTTGATCAGATCCCGGGCGCAGGTGTTGACGCTGGTGGGCCCGTACAGGGAGTAGTTAAGCGGGTTGTAGTAGTAGGTTCCGGTGCCGTCGTCCTGGTAGGAGTAGGCCAGCCCCGGGATGATCTGGCTGTAGCTGCCCCGCACCAGGGTGCTGTCCATGTGCAGGGGCTTAAAGATGCGCTCCCTCACAAACTGGGGGAAGCTCATGCCGCTTAAACGCTCCACGATCACGGACAAGAGGTGAAAGCCCGTGTTGCTGTAGAGATAGCCCTCCTGGGGCGGGAAGTTCAGCGATTTCTGCAGGCGGATGGTCTCGTTCACGTCCTCCATGTCGATGGAGTCGTTGATCTTGATCCCCCGCATGAACAGCAGCTCCCACTGGTCCCGGATGCCGCTGACGTTGTTGAACATCTGGCGCAGGGTCACCGGCTCCTCAAAGCGGATCAGGTCGCCCACATAGCGGCGGATGTCGTCGTCCACACTCAGCAGGCCGTCCTCCTGCAGCAGCAGAACGGAGAGCACGGTAAACTGCTTGGAGATGGACGCGATGTGAAAGATGCTCTCCGGCGTGATGGGAATCCGGTTTTCCAGGTTCCCGTAGCCAAAGCAGCCCTCGTAGAAGGTTTCCCCGCCTTTGCGGATCAACACCTGACCGCCCGGGCAAAGCCCCTCTGTCCATCTCGATAGTATCTGTCTCATATTTTCTTCAAGGTTCTGATTCATGATTTCCTCCTGATGGTTCCGGCAATGTCAGGCTGGCGAACCGCGTCTTTGCAGCGTCTGTCCGCCTGCCTGCGGTATGCATCATTTCGTATCCAGTATTCTAAATAGCTCCAGCCAGTTTTCGCCGGCGATTTTGCGCAGGCGCTCTTCGCGGTAGCCGTGGTCCGCCAGCCGGCCGATAAATTCCGGCAGCGCCCCGTGGCCGCCCACCAGATCAAAGGACACGTAGGGCATCCTTGCCAGATCCTGGGCCGAGCTTCCGGTCAGGAACTGATCGCAGAAGTCAAAGCCGAAGCCCACGTGGTCCTCGCCCATCACATCGATCATGTGATCCAGGTGTTCGATGAGTTTTTCCTGGCTGGCGCCCTCCTTTGTCTCCGAGGCGATGATGCTGCAGCCGTTTAAGCCTGCCAGGCCGCCCCTGCGGGCGATCTCAGCCATCTGGGCGTCGGTCAGGTTGCGGTTGTTGGAGGCGATGGCGCGGGCGTTGCTGTGGGTGGCGACGATGGGGCAGGAGGTATGGTTCAGCACGTCCTCAACCCCCTCGTCGCTCAGGTGGCTGATGTCGATGAGCATGGAGAGCTTTTCCGCCTCCCGGACCAGGTCCAGGCCGAACTGGGTCAGCCCGCCTTTTTTCAGTCCGCCCATGAAATCGCAGCCGTCCGCAGCCTGGTTTCTGCGGCTCCAGGCCAGTCCAAGGCCCCGCACCCCTGCGGCGTAAAAGCTGTGGAGCAGCGTCAGGGAGGAGACGGGCTCCGCCCCCTCAAAGGACATGAGCACGCCCAGCTTCTTGCTGCGGGCCGCCTCCTCGAAATCCGCCGCGCAGGTGCACAGCATGAGAATGTCCGGGGACTCCGCGATCTCGCAGTGCAGCGCGCCCACCTGCTCCATGGCGTCCTCCAAGGCGCCGTAGGGCAGGCGGCAGCTGTCCACAAAGATTGAGGCGACCACGCCCGTCACATGTCCGGCCGCGAAGGCGGGGTAGAAGCAGCGGCGTATCACCTCCCGCTCCCCGTTCCGTCTGCGCTGGCAGACATCCCCGAGCATGTCGAAATGCCCGTCAATGGTGTATTGAATATTCATAAGTCCTCCTAATAGATCAGGTCTGAGAAGAATACGATGCACTGGGCATCCTTCAGGCCGGTGTTCAGATAGTTGTGAAGCGTATTCTGGGGAATGTAGAGACAGTCCCCAGTGCCGGCGTCGTACACATGGGTTCCGATGTGAACCTCCAGCTGTCCCTCTGTGATCAGCACGGTTTCGTCCATGTTCTGGTGCAGGATCATAGTCTCCGTGACCCAGCAGCCGGGCTTTAAGGTGACGAAAAGCCCGGTCATGCAGGGTTTGTGGTTATCCGGCAGCCGGTCCGGCGTGAAGATCGAGTAGGCCGTGTCGATCTCCGGTATTTTCATGGGAACCCGCTGGTCCCTGCGGAGTATGTAACCGGGACCGTAGGGCGTGTCCTGATCCGGCGAGTGGGACACGGCGGTCTCATTTTCCTGACCCATAATCAGGTAGACCTCGGAACAGCCGAGGCAGGCCGCGATTTTCCGCAGAGCGGCCAGGGACGGTTCCTTTTGATTGCGTTCCAGCTGGGAAATATATCCGATGCTGTAACCGGTCTCCCGGGCCACCTGGGCCAGCGTGTATCCCTTTTTCTTCCGTTCTTCACGAATGCGGTTCCAATTCATAGTCATTTCCCCCGTTTGTCAGCGCGCCTTTACCGCCCGTTCGATCCGTGACAGTCCTTCGTCCAGAAGCGCTCTGGGACAGCCGATGTTGAGGCGCATAAAGGTATCGGCCTGCTCGCCGAAGCGGTAGCCCATGTTCATGCGCACCTTGGCCTTTTCCAGGAAAAACTGGTTCAGCTCCTCATTTTTCAGCCCAAGTCCCGCGCAGTCCAGCCACAGCAGATAGGTGCCCTCGGGCACGCAGACCTTGATTTCGGGGATGTTTTTGCGGATATAGTCCACCGCGTAGTCCCGGTTGGCCTCCAGGTAGACCAAAAGCTGGTCCAGCCAGCCCTCGGCCTCGTTGTAGGCCGCGGTCAGGGCGGTCATGCCGAACACGTTGCTCCCAAGGTCCATGCAGCCGTCGTAGATGGCCATGTAGGCGTCCCGCATCCGGGGATTGGGGATCACCACGTAGGACTGGCAGAGCCCCGCCAGGTTGAAGGTCTTGCTGGGCGCGTAGGCGGTCACGGTGCGGTTCGCCATGTCCTCGGACAGGGAGGCGATGGAAATGTGCTCGTGGCCGGAGTAGATGAAGTCCGCGTGGATCTCGTCGGAGACCACGATCAGGTCGTGGCGTTTGGCGATGTCCGCCAGGGCGGTCAGCTCCTCGCGGGTCCAGACGCGGCCCGCTGGGTTGTGGGGATTGCACATCATGATCATCTTGGTGCGCTTGTCGATCTGGGACTCCAGGCGGTCAAAATCGATGGTGTAGTAGCCGTTCTCGTCCTTGGACAGCTGGTGGTTTACGATTACCCGGCCGTTCTCCCGCACGGAGTTGTAGAAGGGGCGGTACACCGGTGTCATGATGATCACCCGGTCGCCGGGATTGGTGAAGGCCAGCACGCTCATGGACAGAGCGGGAACCACGCCGGGGCTGAATTCCACCCACTCCTTCTCAATGTTCCAGTGATAGCGGCGTCCTACCCAGGAGGTGATGGCGGAGAGCAGGCCGTCGCCGTGGAAGGTGTAGCCGTACACGGGGTGGCGCAGGCGGCGCTCCATGGCGGCCTGAATCTCGGGGGCCACCGCGAAGTCCATGTCAGCCACCCACATGGGATGGATGTCCGGGCTGCCGTTGTCGTCCCATTTCAGGCAGTCGGTGCCGGTGCGGTCAATGATTTCATCAAAATTATACTGATTCATAATGGATTCTTCCTTTCGTATTGTATACAGTATGCATATATGCGGATCATAATTTGGGAGGCGCGGGGCAGCGGCGACGGGCAGCGCAGTGCCGTGTGGCCGCCCTTATGCGATTCCGGCCAGGCCGGTGATGGCGGAGATGGCGCATTCCACCTCGGTCATATTCTGACAGATCACTTCGGCCTCCGTGCCACTGATCCGCTCCACCATGGGCAGCTGGGCCACCATCTCGGCCATGGCGGTGGTTTTAAAGTCGATGGCCAGGCGGATGGGCGCTTCCACGCGGTAGAGGGGCAGGGCCTTTAAGTCGGATTCCAGCACCCGCTTTACGGCCGCGGCCGTGTCCTCCCGCAGCTTCTTCTGCGGCGGGAACTTGGCGGCGTAGCGGGACAGGCTCTCCTTGGTGGTCACAAACTCCACCCAGGGCATCTGCTTCTGGTCGATGAGCTGGCGGCGCAGACCGGAATCCCCGGCCACCAGGGCCACCGGCACCCCGTAGTCCCCGGCCAGGGCCGCGTTGGTGGTGGATTCGTTCATATAATGGCCGTTGATCTTAAGGCAGCCCACGGCGCGGCCGGAAAAGCTGTGGTCCATGTTGGCCAGGGGCTCGCCGGGACCCGCGTGGTAACCGGCCAGAAAGACCACGTCGTAGCTTTCATCCAGACAGGACATCATGAAGTGCTTGCGCGGGGAACCGCTGACCAGGCTGATCCGCTCGTCCATGGCACAGAGCTCATCATAAGAAAGGTTGGTGCCGCTGCCGTGGGAATCGGAGATGGTGATCTCCTCCACGGAGCCGTTTACGGCCGACTGGTGTATGCCGTCTATGATCCAACGGATCTGGTTGTGAAGCGCTCTTCGAAATGAAGGAACCTCCTCCTTCTCCTGGAAGGGGGCGGTGATTCCGGCCATGCCTTCCATGTCCACCGAAATATAAATTTTCATATGCTTCCTCCTGCAAAATTGGGGTCGAAATGACCTGAAATATAAAAATATTATAATCGTACAAGAAAATAAAGTCAATATATTGACAAAATAAACAAAAATAATTATACTATAGGTAAAAATGAGCACAGAGGAGGATATGCTATGAAAAAAAGAATGTTAGTTTCACTGCTGCTTGCCACTGCGGCCGCGGCGACGCTTAGCGCCTGCGGTTCCGGTTCCAAGCCGGCCGAGACCCAGGCCACCACGAATCAGGGGGGGGGGGACATAACTTCCGCCGCTGAGGAGGAGACCGAAGCTGAGGCAGAGGAGGAGGCTTCCGCCGGTTCCGACCGCTATCTGGTCTGGCGCCTGAACAAGGAGCCCAAGCTCTGGGACCCCACTAACAATTCTGAATCCATTTCGGATGCAATCGTGAAACAGCTGTTTGAGGGACTGACCGTCTCCACGTCCGACGGCTTTAAGCCGGGGATCGCAGAGTCCTGGGACGTTTCCGAGGACGGCAAGACCTACACCTTCCATTTGAGAGACGACGCCAAGTGGTCCGATGGAGATCCCGTTACCGCCAAGGATTTTGAGTATTCCTGGAGAAGAATCTGCGATCCGGATTACGCTTCCGAGGCGCTGCAGGCCATCACCGACTATGTGGTGGGCGGCCAGGAGTATTTCGACGGAACCGGCTCCTATGACGACATCAAGGCTACGGCCATTGACGACTACACCTTCGAGGTCGTGTTAAAGAACGTGACCCCCTACTTCCCGCAGCTGGTTGCCAACGACGTTTACCTTCCGATCAAGAAGGACGTTGTGGAGGCGGCCGGAGAGGGCTGGGAGAAGAAGCCGGAGACCTGCGTCAGCAACGGACCGTTCATGCTGGAAGAGTATCAGGTAGGTTCCCATTTCCTGTTCAAGAAAAACCCCAACTATTATGACGCGGATTCCGTGAAGCTGGCGGGAGTCAAGGCCGTGATCATCACCGACGACAACACCGCTTACCAGGCTTACCAGGCGGGCGAGATCGACGTGATGGACAACCTTCCCTCCGAGCAGATCCCCCAGATCGTGGCGGAAGATCCCAACGTAATCGTCAGCGCTGACACCGGAGCTCAGTTCATGAACTTCAACGTGGACAAAGCGCCCACCGACAATGTGCATGTGCGCAAGGCCATCGCTTACGCCATCGACCGCAAGCAGATCGTGGAGCAGGTATTAAAGGACGGCAGCGTTCCGGCCAGCGGCTTTATCGCACCCACCTGCCAGAAGACCGACGGCGGCTCCTTCAGAACCATGGAGAGCGACGGTTATCCGGCGGAAGAGTACGGAATCAACCCCAGACAGGCCAATGTTGAGGCTGCGAAGCAGGAACTGGCCGAGGCCGGATATCCCGACGGCAAGGACTTCCCGGCTCTGGAAATTACATACGCCAACAACGACCGCAACAAAAAGACCTGTGAGGCCATTCAGCAGATGCTGGAGGACAACTTAGGAATCACCGTTACCCTGCGCGCGGAGGAGTCCAGCGTGTTCACCTCCACCAAGAACAAGGGCGACTACCAGATGGCCACCGGCGGCTGGACCAACAGCCCCTACGATGCCAGCGGACTGATCAAGCTGTTCTACTCCCAGAACGGCAACAACACTCCCCAGTGGAGATGGAAACCGTACACCGGAGCTCCCCATGACACCACCTTAAACCCGGGCAACGAGGCGTTCGATATCGCGTTTGACAAGGCTCTTGCGTCCCAGGGCGCGGACCGTGACAACGCCTGGATCGAGGCGGAGCAGGCTCTGATGGCGGATATGCCGGTTACCCCGCTCTACTATCCGTCCTATACGGCGGTGGTCAACGAGGACCTGGTCGAGGATGTTGAGCTGACGGCGAGCAATACCTTTATGTTCAAGTCAGCCAGTGTGATTGAATAAGCGGACAGACTGACGGAGGCCGGTAGGGATACCCTTTGCCGGCCTCCCGTTTTTACACGCGCCGCATGCGTTTGTGCGGAACCGGGCCCCGCCCTGTTTCGTGCCTGATGTACACGAAAGGAGCCAGAAAATGCTTCGATACATATTAAAGCGGGTCGTATCCGCGATTATCACCATTTGGTTTATCATGACCCTCACGTTCTTCCTGATGAAAGCCATCCCGGGCGATCCCTTTTCCTCAGAAAAAATGGCGGACCCCGTGATTATTGAAAATATGAAGGCGAAATACGGGCTGGACCGCCCGCTGTCCGAACAGTATGTCAAATATCTGTCCGATTACGCCCACGGCGATTTCGGAATTTCCTTTATGAAAAAGGGACTCACGACCAACGACATCATTTCCTCCGGATTTCCGTACTCCCTGACCATCGGAATCTGGGCCTCCGCCATCGTGCTTCTGGTGGGAGTGTTTTTTGGGATTATCGCCGCGCTGCGGCAAAATAAATTCGTGGACCGGCTGCTCATGTTCCTGTCCACCCTGGGCGCCACCATACCCAGCTTTGTGTTTGCTACGGGCTTTTTGTTCGTGTTCAGCAAGATTCTGGGCCTGGTGCCCTCCTATGGCGTGAACAACTGGAAGGGTTACATCGGTCCGGTGATCGTCAGCGCCCTGTTCTCATTGGCCTACGTGGTGAGGCTCATGCGCACCTCCACCCTGGACGTGCTGAATCAGGATTACATCCGCACCGCCAGAGCCAAGGGGCTGCCGGAGTGGAAGGTGCTGGGAAAGCACGCCATGCGAAACGCCATCCTTCCCGTGGTCACCTACATCGGGCCTATGTTCGCGGCTCTGATCACCGGCTCCTTTGTGGTGGAGAAGGTGTTTGGCATACCGGGAATCGGAAACCTGTTCACCAACAGCATTTTAAACCGCGACTACACCCTGATCATGGGCATCACCGTGTTCTTCTCCGTGATCCTGGTGATCTGTATTCTGGTTGTGGATATCCTTTATGTGCTGATTGACCCGAGAATCAAGTATCAATAGGTGTTAGGAGACAGAGCATGACAAATGAAAACGAGCTGAACAATCTTCCTGCCGAGGTCTGGGAACCTCTACAGCAGCAGGAAAAAGATGCAGAGAAAATTGAAAGGCCCAGCCTCACCTTCTTCCAGGACGGTTGGAGACGGCTGAAGGCCAACAAGGTGGCCATGGTTTCCATGATCGCCATTGTCGTCATCACCCTGGGAGCCATCGTGATCCCCTGGTTCTGGCCCTACAGCTATAAACAGCAGGATTTAAACCTGGCCAATCTGCCGGCGGTTATGAAGGTGTACCCGGTTGACGAAGAGAACAGTATCTATGTGACGCCCCAGTATATGCTGATGGTGGTCAGTCCCAAGGGCGAGCTTAAGGGGCTGGCGGAGGCCACCCGCAAGGACATGGCCCAGAAAAAGAATTATTTCGACATCAACGGCAAGGCGGTTGTGGTCGACTACAGCTTTTACTCCGACGCGCTGAAGGAGTACAAGAAGCTGGAGAAATCGGCGAAAAAGAGCGGGAACAACATGGTCCAGGTGAAAAAAGCCGATTATCTTAAGGAGTATTTCGAGGGCACGGACACCAAGGAGATCAGCCTGAGCGAGGCCCAGGATATTCTGGAGAACAAGATGGCCCGCACCCAGGTGACCTGCGACGGGGAACCGCTGACCCACCAGGTGAGCGTCAAGAACCAGACCTATCTTCTGGGCACCGACGGCCTGGGCCGCGACCTGTTCATCCGGATCGTGTACGGCGCTCGAATCTCCCTGTTGGTAGGCTTTTTCGCCGCCTTCATCAACTTTGTGGTGGGCGTGTTCTACGGAGCCATCGCGGGGTACGCGGGCGGACAGACGGACAACATCATGATGCGTATCGTGGACGTGCTGGACTCCATTCCCATGACGCTGTACGTGATTCTGATCATGGTGGTGGTGGGGCCGGGTATCGTGTCCATTATCCTGGCGCTGGGCCTGACCTTCTGGGTGAAGATGGCCCGGATCGTCAGAGGGCAGGTGCTGACCTTAAAGCAGCAGGAGTTCGTCAAGGCGGCCATCGTCACCGGCGCGGACACCCGGCGGATCATCACGAAGCATCTGATCCCCAACATGATGGGTCCCATCATGGTAAACATCGCAATGCAGATTCCCAGCGCCATTTTCAACGAGGCGTTCCTCAGCTTCGTGGGTCTTGGAATCTCGGCGCCCATGGCTTCCTGGGGTACGCTGTGCAACGACGCTCTGGCCGGAATCTATGTGTATCCGTACCAGATGGTGTTCCCGGCCATCGCCATTTCCGTAACCATTTTGACATTCAACCTGTTCAGCGACGGACTCAGGGATGCCTTTGATCCGAAGCAGAGAAAGTAAAGATAGGAAGGAGCGGTACAATGAACGAAGAATTATTGGAAGTAAAAGGGCTGCACACTTCTTTCTTTACTCATCTGGGGGAAGTAAAGGCCATCCGCGACGTGAGCTTTTCCGTCCATAAAAACGAGATCGTGGGTATTGTGGGAGAGTCCGGCAGCGGAAAGAGCGTGACCAGCTTGTCAATCATGGGACTTTTGGCCCATCCCGGCAGAGTGACCGGGGGCCAGATTCTCTTTAAGGGCGAGGACCTGACCAAGGTGAAAAAGGGCCGCATGAGGAAGATTCAGGGCAACCAGATTTCCATGATTTTCCAGGACCCCATGACGTCCCTAAATCCCCTGTTCACCATCGGAAACCAGATTACCGAGGCCATTCTGACTCATCAGAAGATGACCAAGGCGGAGGCGAAGAAACGGGCAGTGGAGATGCTGAAGCTGGTGGGAATCCCTTCCCCGGAGAAGCGCTACGAGTCCTTTCCCCACGAGTTTTCCGGCGGTATGCGCCAGCGCGCCATGATCGCCATGGCTTTATCCTGCGAGCCTGACCTTTTGATCGCGGACGAGCCCACCACGGCCCTGGACGTGACCATCCAGGCTCAGGTTTTGTCCCTGATGAAGGAGCTCAACGAGCGCCTTGGGACCGCCACCATTCTGATCACCCATAACCTGGGCTGCGCCTCCAGCATCTGCGACAAGATCATCGTAATGTACGGCGGCAAGGTGATGGAGGAGGGGACCACGGAGGAAATCTTCTACGAGCCCAGACATCCTTATACCATGGGACTGTTGAATTCCATCCCCAAAGTGACGGGGGAGGAGTCCAAGCAGCGCCTGATTCCCATTCTCGGCACGCCGCCGGATATGCTCAATCCGCCCACCGGATGTCCGTTCTACCCCAGGTGCCAGTTTGCCATGAAAGCCTGCGCCTCCATGCCGGTGCCGGAGCAGTATTTAAGCGAAACCCACCGGGTGAGCTGTTTTATGTGCCATCCTCAGGCTCCGTCCAACCCAATGTATGAGGCACAGAAGGGAGGAATCCGCCGTGACCAATGAGATTTTGCTGGAAGTAAAGAATTTAAAAATGTATTTCGAGAACCGGAAAGGGCTTCTGGGAAAACAGATTGAGTACGTGAAGGCGGTGGACGACGTTTCCTTCCAGATCCACAAGGGGGAGACCATCGGTTTGGTGGGAGAGTCCGGCTGCGGAAAATCCACCACCGGCTACTCCATCATGCGCCTGTACAAGCCCACAGCCGGGCAGATTCTGTTCAAGGGAGTGGATTTAGCGCCCATGAGCGCCAAGGAGGTGTGGCCGTACCGGAAAAATCTGCAGATGATTTTCCAGGACCCCTACGCTTCGTTAAATCCCCGCATGACCGTGTCGGACATTATCGGGGAACCCCTGGACATCTACCATCTGTACGAGGGGAAGGAGCGGCAGGCGCGCATCTATGAGCTGCTGGCCACCGTGGGGCTGGGCAAGGACCACGCCAGCCGCTATCCCCACGAGTTCTCCGGCGGCCAGCGCCAGAGGGTGGGCATCGCCAGAGCGCTGGCTGTGAACCCGGAGTTTATCGTCTGCGACGAGCCCATTTCCGCCCTGGACGTGTCCATTCAGGCCCAGGTGGTGAATATGTTGGAGGATTTGCAGGCCGAGCTGGGGCTGACCTACCTCTTTATCGCCCACGACCTGTCCATGGTGCGCCACATTTCCCGCAAGGTGGGCGTGATGTACCTGGGGTCTTTGGTGGAGTTTGCCGAGACCGAGGAGCTCTACACCCACACCCTGCACCCCTACACCCAGGCCCTGATGTCCGCCGTGCCGGAGCTGGACCCGGCCATCAGCAAGACCAAGAAGGTGCAGATGTTAAAGGGCGATATCCCCAGCCCCATCAACACGCCGCCGGGCTGCAAGTTCGCCTCCAGATGTCCTCACGCCACCGCGCGCTGCGCGGAGGAGCGGCCGGAATTCCGGGAGGTATCGCCGGGGCATTTCGCGGCATGCCATTTGATATGAATGTAATGGGCCGCCGGCGCAGCCTGCGGGCGATTGCTGAATGTAATGGGCCGCTGGCGCAGCCTGCGGGCGATTGCTGAATGTAATGGGCCGCTGGCGCAGCCTGCGGGCGATTGCTGAATGTAATGGGCCGCTGGCGCAGCCTGCGGGCGATTGCTTAGGATTTGAAAAAACATTGAACAAAACACCGTCCGGGTGTAAGATGATAAAAGCCGCCGCGCTGAAAGCAGAGCGGCTTTTCAGCTAAGTAAAACAGGGAGGCAGAGAGATTACCATGCATGAATTGACAGAACTGATTAAAAACGATATGAAACCGGCGCTGGGCGTGACGGAACCGGGGGCCATCGCCTTTGCGGTGTCCACTGCCCGTTCCTATTTAAAGGGGGATGTGAAAAAGATCCTTTTGAAGCTGAACAGCGGGATGTACAAGAACGCGTACACCTGCGGGATTCCGGGAAGCAGCCATGTGGGCAACCTTTACGCGGCGGCCCTGGGGGCAGTGGCCGGGGTTCCCGAAAAGGGGCTGGAGAGTCTGGCGGATGTGACCGAAGCCGACAACGAGGCCGCGGAGAAAATGGTGGCCGCCGGAATGGTGGAGGCACAGATGTCGGAGATCACCAGCCGCATTTTCATCGAGGCGTCGGTGGAGACGGAGAGCGGGGAGGCCGTGGTGACAATCCGGGATTCCCACACCAACATCGTCCGGATCGCGGTGAACGGGGAAGTGGTGTTCTCGGGGGAGGAGAAGCGCGGAAATGAGGCGGTGGAGAAGCCGCTGATCCACTCCTATACCCTGGAGCAGATTTATGAGTATAGTTCCACCGTGGATGTGGAGGAGATCCGGTTTATTATGGATGCGTTTCAAATGAACTATGAGCTGTTTGAGGAGGGACTTGAAAATCCCAGGACGACCTACGCCCGGTATCTGCTTAAGAAGAATGGGGGAGAGATTTTCTCGGAGGATGAGCAGAAGACAGCGTCGCTGCTGTGCAACGCGGCCATCGAGGCCCGGGTGATCGGGCTTGACAAGCCGGCTATGAGTATTACGGGGTCCGGGGCCCACGGGATTATCGCCACGCTGCCATTGTACGCGGTGGCGAAGGTGAAGGGGCTGCCGGATGAGAAGCTGCTGCGGGCTACGGCGCTCAGTTATCTGGTTTGTATGTATATCAAGGAGTATTCCGGGAAACTGTCGGCGTTCTGCGGGTGCGGTATTGCGGCGGGCACGGGAATGGCCTGCGGACTGGTGTATTTGAAGGACGGAACGGTGGATATGATGGCTAAGACGATCAATAATATGGCCAGCAGTCTGACCGGGATGATCTGCGACGGGGGAAATAAGGGATGTACCATGAAGGGCGTTGTGGCGGTGGACGCGGCGTTCCAGTCGGTGGATTTTGCCATGCAGGGGGTTTTTATTGATAATGTGCATGGGATTAACGGGATGACGCCGGAGGAAACCATGCATAATATGGGACTGATCGCTTCGCCGGGGATGGTGGAGACGGAGGGGGTGATTGTGGGGATTATGAGGGAGAAGTAGAATTGATACGCAGCCGGGGGATGTTGTTGAGGAAAAGAGCCGGGGGGCGGGCAGGGCCGTCTGGCTCATAGTCCGAACCGGGGGATGGCTCTAAGCCCAGAGAGGGCGCTCCGCAGGGGGATCGGGAAAACTACGGCGCAGGCCTGATGCCTGCCCCTCCGTGTTCCCTTTCGCTCGGGCGTGGAGCGCCCTCCCTCACCCCCTGCTCCGCACCCTCTCCGGGCTAAGAGCCATCGACCCTCTCGGAAAATCGCCAGACAGCCCTGCCCGCCCCCGGCTCTTTTCCGGCTAGGGATTGGGGCGGCTGCTGGCGGTTCCACGGTTTGGAGGGGGAGAAAAAGAAGAGGGGGAGGGATGGAATGAGTGGGGGAGAGGCCTTGGTGGGCCTTTTTTTATTTGGATTTTGGGTGGTATAGGGTGCCGGGTCTTCGGGTTATAATAAGGGGTAAAAATATTTGACGGAGGTAAAGGATGGAAGACAGGGTACGGGAGTTGGAGGGGTTTAGGAGATTTCTGGTTGAAAATGAGAAATCGGCTGCAACGATACAGAAGTATTTGTTTGAGGTGGGGGAGTTTTACGATTTTCTGGGGGAGCGGGAGGCGGATAAGCTGTTGCTGGTACAGTATCGGGAGAGGCTGCAGAAGTGTTATAGGCCCCAGACTGTGAATGGTAAGCTGTCGGCGGTCCATGCGTATCTTGGATATGTGGGAAGGCGGGAGCTGCGGGTGAAGTATTTGAAGGTACAGCGGAGGGCCTATGTGGAGGAGAGACGCGAGTTGACGCAAGGAGAGTACAGACGGCTTCTGGAGGCGGCAAAACGGCGGGGACGGGAACAGCTGTACTATATTATGGTTACGCTGTGCAGCACGGGCATCCGGATCAGCGAGCTGGAGTATATTACGGTGGAGGCGGTCAACAGGGGGAGGGCGGAAGTGTGTATGAAGGGGAAGAACCGGATTGTCATCCTGCCGAGAAGCCTGGTAATTAAGCTGAAGGATTTTGCACGGAAGAGAGCAATCAAAAAGGGCAGTATCTTCTGCTCAAGAAACGGAAGGCCCCTGGATCGTAGTAATATATGCCATGAGATGAAAAAGAACTGCGGCGAGGCAGGGGTGGAGGAGTCTAAGGTGTTTCCCCATAATCTCAGACATCTGTTCGCCAGGTGTTTTTACGCGGTTGAGCGGGATTTGTCCCATCTGGCGGATATTCTCGGACACTCTTCCATCGAAACCACCAGGATCTATGTGGCGGCCAGCATACGCGATCATGAATATGTAATCAATCGCATGAATATAGGGATAAACGAATAAATACCACAGAATAGTCATTCTGTGGTATTTTTATCGACATAATCATCATTGTTCAATGGTATTAATCATAAAAGATAATGCTTAAAAAGTCAATACATACAGAAAATTTTTAGAAACACATCAAAAAGAGGTTTTCCGTGATTTCTGCCACACTGTGCTCACAAAAAGCGCCTGGTGGTCTGATATCCGTGCGCTGCCACAGGGCCGGATTCAGATCGCCGGGTGTTTTTTTGTGTGATATGTGGGATTGAACCTTTTTTGGGCGTAAAATTTCGAAACGTCTGATGGGGGGAGGCAGAGTCTGGGATAGAGGCGAAGCGGTTACCACAGAATGACTATTCTGTGGTAACCGGGGAGGGAGGACGATGTTCGAGGCTGCGAACCAGGGGCTTGTGGGAGGAATCGATCTGCACGCCCACGTGATTCCGGAGGTGGATGACGGGGCAGGGGGGTGGGAGGAGTCGGCCCGGCTTCTGCGCTGCGCCTATGGACAGGGCTTCCGCCATGTGGTCGCTACGCCGCATTTCAGGGAGGGACAGAATTTGCAGAGGCTGCAGGAACTGGCAGACCGCCTCTCCGGCCTGGCAAAGAGTATCGCAACGGATTATGAGATCAGCCTGGGACAGGAAATTATGTATTTTGAGGAGCTTCCGGAGACCTTGAGGGAGGGAGGAGCGCTGACGCTGGCAAAAAGCAGGTATGTGCTGACGGAATTTCTTCCGGGGGATTCATTTTCAAGAATATACAGGGCGGTACGGCAGCTGCAGCATGCTTCCTATATACCGCTGCTGGCTCACGCGGAGCGGTATTTGTGCCTGCGTGAACGGGGGAGGCCGGAGCTGCTTGTGCAAAGCGGGGCCCATCTTCAGGTCAATTTCCGCAGTCTGGCTGGAGGCGGGAGCGACCGGCGCGTCCGCTGGTGCCGAAAGCAGGTGCTGAGCGGAACGGTCCGGTTTCTGGCGACGGACATGCACAATATGACCGCCCGTCCGCCGGACACGGAGGAGGCCGTGAGGTGGATCAGACGGAGGATGGGGGAGGAGCAGCTGGCGAGGCTGGTGCGGGAAAATCCGCAATCCGTCCTGAACAATCAGATTCTGCCGCACCGGCTAATATAAAAAACAGAGGAAAAACGATTATGGAAAAGAAGTATGAGGAGAACGACGAGATTCAAATCGATCTGATGGAGCTGTTTCTTGCGCTGAAAAAGCGCATCTGGCTGCTGATTCTGGCCGCGGCAGCGGGAGCCTTGGCTTCGGGGCTGTACAGCTGCCTGATTTTGACCCCAACCTACACCTCCACGTCAATGCTGTATGTGCTCTCCAAGGAGACGACCCTCACATCTCTGGCGGATTTACAGATCGGAAGCCAGCTGACCCAGGATTACCGGGTCATGGTCACAAGCCGTCCCGTGCTGCAGGAGGTGGTGGAAACGCTGGAACTGGATATGTCCTACCGGGAGCTGAGAGGGAAATTAAGGATTGAAAATCCGTCGGACACCCGGATTCTTACCTTGGTGGTGGAGGACACGGATCCGGTCCGGGCCAAGCTGCTGGTGGACCAGGTAGCCTCCACGGCCTCCCAGTATATCGGTGACATTATGGAAATGGTGCCGCCCAAGCTGATTGAGGACGGGGAGGTGCCCAGCGCTCAGAGTTCGCCGGATGTGAGGAAAAACGCTGTGATGGGAGGCATTATCGCCGCAGCGCTGGTCTGCGCTGCCATTGTGGCTCAGGTATTGTTCAACGACTGCATTCAGACGGAGGAGGATGTGGAACGGTATCTGGGACTGTCTGTTCTGTCGCAGATTCCGGAATGTGAGGAAGTAGATGCCAAATCGCGGAAGAAAGAAAAGCGGAGGGCCGGAAGGACGGCTAAGAAGGGAGGGAAGCAAAATGAGTGATGCGGTATGCCTGAAACATGTGGAAAAAGGCGATTACGCTTACGAGGAGGCGATCAAGACCCTTCGGACCAATATCCAGTTTTGCGGCAGCAATCTGAAGACGGTTATGTTTACCAGCTCCATGCCGGACGAGGGAAAAAGCGAGGTTGTGATGGCGCTGGCTGTATCCCTGGCGAGCATCGGAAAAAAGGTGCTCCTGGTGGATGCGGATATCCGAAAGTCCGTCCTGATCACGCGCCACGGCGTCAGAGGACGGATTAACGGGCTTTCGCAGTATCTCAGCGGCCAGAAAACGATGGAGGAGATTCTGTATCACACAAATATTGAGGGTATGGACATTGTGTTTGCCGGTCCCTACTCGCCCAATCCGGCGGAGCTTTTGGAGGAGAATTCCTTTAAAGAGCTGATCCGGGCGGCGAGGGAGGACTACGACTATCTATTGATCGACACGCCGCCGATGGCGGGGCTTATAGACGGGGCCATTGTGGCGGGTCTGTGCGACGGAGCCGTGATCGTGATTGAAAGCGGGGCCATCAGCCGCCGTCTGGTACAGCGGGTAAAGGCGCAGCTGGAGAAAAGCGGCTGCCGCATACTCGGGGTGGTGCTGAACCGGATGGACACGTCCCGCGATAGGTATTACGGCAAATACGGAAAATACAATTCTTATAAGCACGATGCTTACGAACAATATTATGAGAAGAAAAAGGAATAAAGCCTTAAAGCCCGCATTGGCAGCGGCCATTTGCCTTCTGGCAGGGTTTGTCTGGTACAGCGCCGGACTCTACCGGGACAGGGTACAGGCAAGGAATGCGCTGGTTTCCAAAGATACCGCAGTCACGGTAACTGCCGCGACTGCCGGGGACAGGGTGGAATCCGGAGGGAAGACATACCGGAGAAACACGTATGTGAAGGCGGTTCTCTGTATTGGCGTGGACCGCAGAGGGGAAATGAAGGAGCGGACGGTTCCTGGATCAGGAGGCCAGGCGGACGGGATTTTTTTAGCGGCCTGGGACACGGCCAGGAATACGATCAGGTTCCTGGCCATCCCGAGGGACACCATAACCAGGATCACGCTGACGGATCTGAGCGGCAATGTTCTTGGGAAAGACGAGCAGCATATAGCGCTGGCTTACGGATATGGAGATGGCCGGGAGCAAAGCTGCCGTTATCTGTCGGAAGCGGTGTCGGAGCTGTTGGGAGGTCTGAAAATGGATGGCTACGCGGCTATGAATATCACGGCCATCTCCATGCTGAACGATTTGGTGGGAGGCGTGGAGGTGACGGTGGACGGGACGCAGAGGGTCCTTATGGGGGAACAGGCCGAAGCGTTTGTCCGCTACCGGAATATCGGCGTTCCCCAAAGCGCGCTGGAGCGGACGGAGCGGCAAAAACAGTATATCGAAGGCTTCAGCCTCGCGTTTCGGGAAAAAGCCGGGGGGAGTGACAGCTTTGTGCCGGATGTTATGGATCAGCTGTCTCCCTATGTGATCACGAATCTGGGAAAGGACCAGTGTCTGGACATGGCCCTGGCATTTTCCAGCGGTGAGAACGCGCTGGGGCCACAGGACCTGCAGACCCTTCCCGGCACGGCGGTGGAGACGGATTTGTACGATGAATACTATCCGGACCGGGAGGCGGCTCAGGAAATGGTTTTGAACCTGTTTTACAGGGTGGAGAAATAGAGACAATCAATTTACAGAAAGGAAAGGTGAACGGTTTTGAAAAAAAGATGGATTGTGACAGTATTTGCAGCGGCGTTGGCAGTTTCTCAGCCTCTTTGTGCATATGGGGCGAACAGCATCACCACGGAGGCGGTGATCGGAAGCAATTCCCCCATCAGCAGTACCGGCAGCAAGGACGACGTGGTGGTGATCGCGTCGGGTGAAAACACGGTGAACGAGTCGGGGGGCGTGGAGAAGGTGGTTCGAAATGAGCGGGGCCAGGCAGTGATCGGTAATACCGCGGTGGAATTTGTCAAAGAGGCGGGAGCTGCAACTGCGGGACTGCCGGAGCCGGTGGTGGAGAGCATCAGCGCCATCAACCAGGGGAAACCCTTAAGCGAAGCGGTGAAGGACGTAAACGTGGAGGGATACAACGCGCTGACCGGAACGCACGCCATCGTCACCAGGGCCGCGGATACCAATGCGGTGAAAACCGGGGATGTGAGGGTGCCCATCTATGTCCCCAATCTGACCGACGGGCTGGGGACGGTGGAGGTCCTGTTTTACAACAATGCCACCGGCCGGTGGGAACTGATCGCTCCGAGCCAGTTAGACATCGACAACAAGACTCTGTGGGTCAATCTTGCCGGATCCGGAACGTTTACGGTCGTTTACAAACGGTAAAACGCCGGAACCGGTGTACAAGGAGATAAAGTATGTATTCAAAAGCGGCAAAGGGATGGATGAAGCATCTGGATTTTATCATTCTGGACCTGGTTTGCCTGGAGCTTGCGCTTTTTTTCGCATATCACATACGTCTGGGCTCCCTGAATCTTCTGGGGAGCCTGTTGTACCGGAATATGTTAATCATTCTGTTTTTGATCGAAATTTCAGTGGTGTTTTTCTTTGAAACCTTTAAGAATGTGCTGAAACGGAGTTTTTACAGGGAAGTGACAGTGACGCTGAAGCACGATTGCCTGGTGGTCCTGCTGTCATCCTTTTACCTGATTCTCACACAGAACGGCGACAACTATTCGAGAATCGTACTGATTCTGACGGGCGTAATCTATTTTCTGCTGAGTCTCTCGCTGAGATATGTCTGGAAAAAATATCTGCTGCACTGCAAAGGGCAGAGCATGGGGAGCCGTTCTCTGGTGATCGTAACCACAGAGTCCCTGATTGGCCAAACCATCGCGGCGATCAGGGAAAATAACTATCAGAGGTTTCGGATCGCGGGGATTGTTGCGACTGACCGGAATATGGCGGGACAGTGGGTGGACGGGATTCCCGTTGTGGCAGACACTGCCGGGGCGGCCGATTATGTCTGCCGCCAATGGGTGGACGAGGTATTGATCAATCTCCCTCCGGGCACGCCCATCTGCGCGGACCTGATCCGTCAGTTTATGGAAATGGGGGTAACCGTCCACTTCAAGCTGGTGGACGCCCGGGATATGCTGACGAGAAAACAGTTTATGGAGCGCCTGGGAAATTACACGGTGCTGACCACCAGCCTTGGGCTGTACTCCGCGAGACAGCAGGCGATGAAACGTCTCCTGGACATTCTCGGAGGGCTTACGGGATGTGTGATCACGCTGGCTCTGCTTCTGTTCGTAGGGCCGTGCATTTACATAAAATCGCCGGGGCCGGTGTTTTTCTCACAGATACGAGTGGGAAGAAATGGAAAAAAATTCAAAATTTACAAGTTCAGGAGCATGTATCTGGACGCAGAGGAGCGCAAGAAGGAGCTGCTGGAGAGCAACCGGGTGAGCAGCGGTATGATGTTCAAACTGGAATGGGATCCGCGGATCATCGGCAGCGAGAAAGGGCCGGGGCGGGGGATCGGAAATTTCATCCGGAAGTATTCCATAGACGAATTCCCACAGTTTTTTAACGTTCTGAAGGGAGAAATGAGCCTGGTGGGTACCAGACCTCCAACCGTGGACGAGTGGGAGAAGTACGACCTGCACCACCGGGCCAGACTGGCCGTCAAACCGGGTCTGACCGGAATGTGGCAGGTCAGCGGCCGCAGTAAAATCACGGATTTCGAGCAGGTGGTGTCTCTGGATAAACAGTATATAACGGAGTGGAATTTTGCGCTGGACATCAAGATTCTGTTGAAGACGGTTCTGGTTGTGCTGGGCAAAGAAGGTTCCATGTAATGGACCGATGTGAAAATACGAAAGCGGGAGCGGAAAATGGAAGAGAAAAAAATCACAGTCGCTGTGGCCGGGATCGGTTATGTGGGGCTGAGCAACGCGGTTTTGCTGTCTCAGCACAACCGGGTGCTGGCAGTGGATATCGCGCCTGAAAGGGTGGAGATGGTGAACCGGAGAAGGTCCCCCATCGCGGACCGGGAGATCGAGGAGTATCTTGCCGGCCGGGAGCTGGATCTCACGGCCACGGAGGACGGGGCGTCGGCGTATGCCCGGGCGGATTTCATCGTGATCGCCACGCCCACCAATTATGATTCCGAGAAGGATTATTTTAACACGGATTCCGTGGAGGAGGTGATCGCACGGGCGTCGGAGGTCAATCCCCGGGCAGTGATCGTGATAAAATCCACGGTGCCGGTGGGATTCACTGGGGAGATGCGTAAAAAGTACGCAAACGCAAAGCTTCTGTTCAGCCCGGAGTTTTTGCGGGAGGGAAGGGCGTTGTACGACAATCTGTATCCCAGCCGGATCATTGTGGGACGTCCCGGGGCGGACTCTGAGCTGGACCAGGCGGCCCGCGCCTTCGCCGGTCTTTTGACGGAGGGAGCGGTAAAAAAGAATGTGCCGGTTCTCTACACGGGACTAACGGAAGCGGAGGCGGTGAAGCTGTTTGCCAATACCTATCTGGCGCTGCGGGTCAGCTATTTCAATGAGTTGGATACATACGCCGAGGTGCGCGGGCTGGACGCCAGGCAGATCATTGAAGGAATCGGGCTGGATCCCAGAATCGGCAGCCACTATAACAACCCCAGCTTCGGCTACGGGGGCTACTGCCTCCCGAAGGATACGAAACAGCTGCTGGCCAACTACAGGGATGTTCCCGAGAACCTGATCGGGGCCATTGTGGAGGCGAACCGGACCAGAAAGGATTTCATTTCCGACCAGATTTTGAGAAAGGCAGGCTATTACAAGGCCTCGGACGCCTATGACAGAGATCGGGAAAAAAAGATCACCATCGGAGTGTACCGCCTGACCATGAAGTCGGATTCCGACAATTTCCGGCAGTCGGCCATTCAGGGAATCATGAAGCGGATCAAGGCCAAGGGTGCGGAAGTGATTATTTTTGAGCCATCCCTCCGGGACGGGAGCACTTTTTTTGGCAGCAGGGTGGTGAACTGTCTGGAACAATTTAAGGAACTTTGCAGTGTGATCGTGGCCAACCGCTACGGCGCTGAGCTGGACGACGTCAGAGAAAAGGTCTATACCAGGGATCTATTTGGAAGAGACTGACAAAATACGGGAGTTTTAACATGAAAATAGAGATGAACAACAAGCGGATTCTGATTACCGGGGCGGCGGGCTTTATCGGGGCGGGGCTTGCGAAACGGATTTTAAGCGAGACGCCCTCCGCCTTTGTGGTGGGAATTGACAATGTCAATGATTACTATGACACGGGGCTGAAGGAGAGCAGGCTGGCCGGTTTGGAACAGTACGAACGATTTACATTTGTGAGAGGCGACATTGCGGACCAGGGACTGGTGGAAGACGTATTCCGCAAGTATAATCCGCAGATCGTGGTCAACCTGGCGGCCCAGGCCGGAGTGCGGTATTCCATTCTCAATCCACAGTCCTATATCCAATCTAATCTCATTGGATTCTTTAACATTCTGGAGAGCTGCCGCCATTCCTATGACGGGGGAAACGAGGGCGTGGCCCATTTGGTGTACGCGTCCAGCTCCTCTGTTTACGGCTCCAATCAAAAAGTTCCCTACAGCACGCAGGACCGGGTGGACCATCCGGTCAGCCTTTACGCGGCAACCAAAAAGGCGGACGAGCTGATGGCTCACGCCTACGCGTCCCTGTACAAAATCCCGTCCACCGGTCTGCGCTTTTTTACGGTATACGGCCCTGAGGGCAGGCCGGACATGGCCTATTTTGGTTTTACGGACAAGATGGTCAGAGGGGAAACCATTCAGATTTACAATTACGGGGACATGAAGCGGGATTTCACCTATATCGACGACATTCTCACCGGCGTGGTAAAGGTGCTGCAGAAGTCTCCCGATCCTGAGCAGGGAGTTCCCTACCGCTTGTACAACATTGGAAACAACCGTCCGGAAAGCCTGCTGGACTTTGTGGGGATTCTGGAGCGCTGCCTGCTGCGCGAGGGGATTATTGCAGAACCGGCTAAAAAGGAGTTTTTACCCATGCAGCCGGGGGATGTGTATCAGACCTACGCGGATGTGGAGCAGCTGATTGCCGATTTTGACTTTAAGCCGTCTACCGGGCTGGAGGAAGGACTTACAAAGTTTTCCAAATGGTATAAGTCCTATATGGAACAGAAAAACCTCCGGGACAGAGGATGCTGATGGGCGGCGCGAAGTCCGGCACCGGCAGGCCGGTAATGCGAATCGCCATGCTGGGACACAAACGGATCCCCTCGCGGGAGGGCGGCATCGAGATTGTGGTAGAGGAACTGGCTTGGCGCATGGCAGAGCTGGGATACGATGTGACCTGTTACAACCGCCGGGGACATCACGTTGCGGGAAGCTCATTTGACACGGGGATAACCCGCGGACGTTACCGGGGAATCAGGCTGAAGACAGTGGCCACGCTGGATGTGAGGGGGGCGGCCGCATTCACTTCCTCCGTGCTGGCCGCCCTTTGCGCTGCCTTCGGACCGTACGATATCGTGCATTTTCATGCGGAAGGGCCATGCGCCATGATGTGGCTGCCCAGGCTGACAGGAAAGCGCTGCATCGCAACCATTCACGGTCTGGACTGGTCCAGAAGCAAATGGAACTCCGGTTTTGGGGCTATGTATATCAAGCTGGGAGAGCGCTGCGCAGTCCGGTTTGCCGACGAGATCATCGTGCTCAGCGACAATGTCAGGCAATATTTTCTGCGGGAGTACGGCAGAAGGACAGAGATGATACCTAACGGAGTTTCCCGGCCGGAAAAACTTCCGGCCAATGAGATCACCGCGCTGTACGGGCTTTTGGGCAATGATTATATTCTGTTTTTGGGAAGAATTGTGCCCGAAAAGGGCGTCCGCCTGCTTTTAGAGGCCTTCGGCGGCGTAAAAACGTCCAAAAAGCTGGTGATTGCCGGCGGAGCTTCGGACACGGAGGAGTTCGTGAGGGAATTAAAACAGCTGGCGGAAACGGACAGCCGGGTTATATTCACCGGTTTTGTCCAGGGAAGCCTGCTGGCAGAACTTTACTCCAACGCTTATCTCTACACATTACCCTCCGAGCTGGAGGGGATGCCCCTGAGTCTGCTGGAAGCCATGAGCTATGGAAACTGCTGTCTGGTTTCGGATATTTCGGAATGCACCGAGGTGGTGGAGGATCACGCGGCCGTGTGCCGGAAGGGGAGCAGGGAATCCATACGGGAGCGCCTGCAGTATCTGTGCGACCACCCGGAGGCCGTGGAGGCCGGGCGGAAGGGAACTGCGGATTTTATCTGCCAAAAGTACAGCTGGGACAAAACCGTGGATCAGACGCTGGCACTGTATGAGGGAACCAAATGAGGATTGTAAAACTGTTGGAAGCGCTGCGATGGAATCTGTCCGGCAATCAGGGACGGATTAAAATGTTGAGAAAGCGGGGCGTTCGCCTGGGCAGCGGCTGCGAGATATACCGGGATGTGAATTTTGGCAGCGAGCCCTATCTGATCACGCTCGGGGACCGGGTGCGCATCACCAGCGGCTGCAAGCTGATTACGCACGACGGCGGAATCTGGACGCTGAAAAAAGCGGGTTACATAGAGGAAGGCGGAATATACGGAGCCATCCGGATTGGTGAAAATACCCATATTGGAATGGCTGCTGTGATTATGCCCGGCGTTGAAATTGGAAAAAACTGTATAATCGGCTGCGGCGCGGTTGTGACAAGAAGCATACCGGACGGCTCCGTGGCCGTGGGAGTACCGGCGCGGGTGATTGAAACCGTGTCCGACTATTATCGGAAGCACAAGGACGATATTGACTATACGGCCTACTGCGGACCGGACGAAAAACAGGCGAAATTGGAAGCCGGATTCAGGAGCTGACGGATGAAAAAATATTTATTTGTGGTGCCCTCCCTCTCCTACGGCGGAGCGGAACGGGTGGTATCCATTCTGGCGGATCAAACGGCAAAATCCGGCAGGGAAGCGGTGGTAGCCGTCCATTTTGAGGCGGACGATCCCTACGCCGCAGACGGCCGTGTGCGGGTGATCAACCTGTCCGGACTGAGGGAGGCACAGTACAGAGAGCGGTTTTCCGCGCCCTACTTCCTGTATCTGATCCACCGTCTCCGCCGGGTGATCGCAGAGGAGCATCCGGATTATATTCTCCCGTTTCTCTGGACGACCTGTATCCGGGTGGACCTGGCGCGCAGATTTCTGCAGCCCGGCCCGGTGATTTTACAGACCGTGCGGAATAATCCGGAAAGCTTTCCGGAAAACAGGTGGTTGAAGCTGTACCGGAATCATCTGGTGGCGAAAGCGCCGGGCACGATTGTCCAGACGGAGCGGCAGAAGGCTTATTTTCCCAAACAGCATCACGACAGAATCCATATTCTGCCCAATCCCGTGAGCGACGAGGCGTTCGGGATCAACCGGACCAGGCCAAGGGCCGGGTACCGGATTGTGGCGGCGGGCCGCCTGGAACGGCAAAAAAATTATCCGCTTCTGATTCGGGCGTTCCGGGATGTAAGTGAAAGTCAACCTGAGATATATTTGGAAATATTTGGGTCTGGATCGCAGGAAACGGCCCTGCGGGAAGAGATCGCGAATCTGGGGCTGGAACACCGGATTACCCTGAAGGGGCGGAGCAGCCGGCTTCAGGAGATTTACGGGGAAGCGGACCTGTATGTAATGACCTCCGATTTTGAAGGTATGCCCAACACGCTGATGGAGGCCATGGCCTGCGGTCTGCCCTGCATTTCCACGGATTGTCCCACCGGCCCTTCCGATCTGATCCGGGACGGGGAGACGGGGCTTATTGTACCGGTTGGAGACAGGAGCGGTCTGGCAAAGGCAATGGCATACGCCCTTGAAAACCAGGCGGACATGGAGCGGATGGGAGCGGCGGGGCGGAAGTATATGCAGGAGCGCTACCGGGCGGACCGGATCGGACGGCGTCTGTGGGAACTATGTGAGAGGATTGAATTATGAAATGGTCGGATTGGCGCAAGTGGTTTATTATGCTGAGGATGTTTGTAACGCGCAATTCCATTCGGAAGGCCGGTTTTTTAAGGCGGAAAAAGGTGTTCGCCCTGATGGGAGAAGGCTGCCGCTACGCATCGAATTCGATTCCATCAGAACCACACCTTGTCAAAATACACAATAATGTGAGTATCGCGGCTGACGTGCGCATGATCACCCACGATGTGATTGGCAGCATGCTGAATCAGTCGGGCCTGCTCAAAGACGGAGAGCAGCTTCCTTTTTATACCGGCACCATCGAGATACTGGATAATGTGGCCGTGGGGACCCGGGCCGTGATCCTGTATAATACAAAGATCGGTCCCAACGCGGTTGTGGCGGCGGGCAGCGTTGTCACAAAGGATGTGCCGGAGGGCGTGATTGTGGGCGGAAATCCGGCCAGAGTCATCGGCACGGTGGAAGCCCTGATTCAAAAGCGGTCCGGTCTGGCGGCCGCGGCTGGGGAGAAATCTTTATGAAAAACGTGTTGATTGTCATGTCGTCCCTGTCAAACGGCGGGGCGGAGAGAAGCCTGGTGAATTTTCTCAATGAGGCCGACTGTACAAATAAATACCGGGTAGATCTGCTGCTTTTCAAACGGGACGGGCAGTGCGGCTTCTTTTTGCCACAGCTTCCGGACCAGGTGCGCCTGCTGGAGCCGGATCCTTCCCTGAAATATCTGTACAGCCCGTTTTCCTGGAGACATCCGGTTTACGGAGCGGCGCGGCTGGCGGGGACCGGAATTGCAAGGCTGGTCTCCAGGCGGAAAGGAAGGCAGAAAAGCATCCGCTGGAAGTGGTTCTACAGTCCGCTGATCAAAAAACTGCCGGGGAGCTACGATGTGGCCGCAGCTTATATTTCCGGCGAGATGATGTACTATACGGCGGAGAAGGTGAGCGCCGGAAAAAAGCTGGTGTGGGTTCACAACGACTACCGGGGCGCCGGATTCGACCGGGACATGGACGGGATTTACTTCCGGCAGTTTGACCGCATCCTATCCATCTCGGATACGTGCGTCGACATATTAAAACAGGTTTTTCCGGAGGAACAGGAAAAAATGTCCTGCGTGCCCAATCTCACGTCGGCAGCAGTGATCCGGGCCAGAAGCGGGGAGTTTATTCCGCCGGAGTACCACAAGGATCAGTGGAATCTGCTGTCCATCGGCAGGCTGAACCGCCAGAAGGGATTTGATTTCGCAATCCAGGCGGCAAGCCGGATGAAAACCATGGGATACCGATTCCAATGGTTTATCATCGGAACGGGGGAACTGCGGGAAATGCTGGAGCGGCAGATCGCCGGGGCCGGGGTACAGGAGCAGGTGATTCTGCTGGGAGCCAGAGAAAATCCCTACCCTTATATCCGGGGCTGCGACCTGCTGGTCCAGCCGTCCCGCTATGAGGGGAAATCCGTGGTGCTGGACGAGGCCAAGATACTGGGAAAACCGGTGCTGGCCGCCAATTACAGCACGGTGAGGGACCAGATTCAGGATGGCAGGGAAGGCCTGATTGTGGAGATGAATCCCATTGCCATCGCCGACGGAATCGTCCAGCTGATGGAGAACGGTGCCCTGAGAGAGTCCATCCGGCAATACCTGAGCGCCCATGATTACGGGAACGCCCATGAGATCAGAGAATACGAACAGCTGCTGGACGGCTAGGCAGAGGAGATGGGAATGAAAATAAATGTGCTGAAAAACAGGCCGGTATTTATGATTCTGCTGCTGCCCTTTATCAAGCTTCCCGGAATGGGAGAATACGCGGCAACGGACCTGTTGATGGATATGATGTTCGCCTGTTCCACCGCCGTGATTTTTTACCTTGCAATCCGGGTCAAATACCGCCCGGACACCGTCATAAAGCTGGCGCTTTTGCTGCAGGCCTATCTGTTTTTCATAACCATCTACTACGGAAGCCTGACGTTGACGCTGCTGAGAAATACCATCGGCGTTTTTTTCGCCATGGTATTGGTGGATCTATGGGTCCGGCGAAACGACTTTATTGTGTACGACTCCATATTGATTCTGTTTGTCCTGTTCTCTGCGGCGAATGTATTGATGGGCTGCGGCCGTTTTTTTGAGACCTACCTGTTTGGGCAGAGGACCAACCTGACCAGCATCAGTGTGCCCATGATTTTTTTATCCGCATACGGCGCCTATGTCCGGTACCGGCGCACACGCAGGCCCTGGTATATCGCCGCGTTCGCCCTTATTTTTTTCCTGAATCTGTATCTGATCGTCAAAGAGTCGGTGTCCACGGCAATGATGGCGATTTTGCTGTTTCCCGTGCTGGTCTGTCTGTTTCGCATCCGGATCATGGAAAAGATCCGGCCTGTGGTTTATCTCATGGCGTTTGCAGTGTACAACATTCTGTTTTTTACGCTGCAGAAGTTTGAGATGCTCCGTTTTATCATCACGGGTTTGTTCGGGGAGTCCATGACGCTGACCGGACGAACGCTGATTTGGAACAACGCGGTCAACGGATTTTTGCAGCGGCCGCTGTTTGGATATGGCGTTAAGATGCTCTGGGTTTCCAGGGGAGAGTACAGCACGGGCACAGCCATGGTGCACAACAACCTGTTGCAGTTTTTGACCGAGGGCGGTCTGACCGGTTTGGCGCTGTTTCTTATCATGATCGCGGCGGCGGTAAAGTGCCTGCGCATTCGTCGGAACCGGATGGAGGACATCCTGCTTCTGGCTGCCCTGTGCAGTATGTTTACGGCAATGATCACAGAGGTGTTGACCCTGTATAATTATTTTTATTTTATGATCGTGCTGATTGCAGCCGGGAAAGGAACACAAACAGATGAAGAGCAATGTGAGAATCGGACTGATCACGATCCACCACACCACTAATTTCGGCTCCGCCCTTCAGACATACGCCCTGTACACGGCGTTAAAGGAGATCGCCTCCGGCGTGGAAATCATCGACTACCGCTGCCGGGCCGTGGAGGACCGGGAGCTGCTCAGATGGACGGTAAAAGACCCCAGAAGCATATACCGCTTTTTGCGCTATGGAGGCAGCTTCCGCGAAAAGAGCCGTGTGTTTTCCGAATTCCTCAACAGCTATGCCGCGGTAAGCCGGGTGTACGGACGCGGGAGCATCGGGCAGGCAAACCGGGATTACGATATTTTTCTGGCCGGCAGCGATATCATCTGGGGGCTGAACGTGACGGGAAACGATCTGGCATATTTTTTGGACTTTGTGGAGCCGGGGAAGAAAAAGATCGCCTTTGCCTCCTCCGCGGGAATCCGATGGCCCCAATCCTGGGATTGCCGCATCGGAGCGCTGCTGGGATCGTTTCAGCACATCGGCGTCCGGGAAACCGCGCTGGTCCAATGGGTGCGGGAGGCGTCGGGCCGGGAGGCGGATGTGGTTTGTGACCCGACGATGCTCTGGGACCCCCTGCACTGGAGCCGGATGGCGGGGGACGGGCGGGTCATTTCAGAGCGCTACGCCGTTATCTACTTCTGCGATCCGCAGGAAAAGATACTGTCGGATGCCGCGCGCTACGCCCGGGAGAGAGGGATTTCCGTATACTATATCAATTACGGCAGGCCAATCCCCGGAATCCACAGTATAAAGCCGCTGCATATCCGGGAATTTCTCAACCTGATAATGAACGCGGACTGTGTATTTTCCGCTTCGTTTCACGGGGTTTTATTCGCGCTGTATTTTCACCGTCCGTTCTTTTACTACAACCGGGCCAATTTTTCCAGAATGGAATCCCTGGCGCTCTGGTTGGGGTTAGAGGACCGGAACGGGGAACGGGAGGGCGCCGGGATGGGACCGGAATTGGACTATGGGCGGATCGACGGCCTGATCGGGAGCCGGCGGGCGGACAGCTGGGAAAAGCTGAAAGCGTACATCGACAGATAAAAACGGAGCATAAGAGGGTGAACGTAAAATGACAGCAGAGGGAAACAAGCAGAACGCATTTAAAGCGGGAGTGTGGTATACGGTTTCAAACATAGCAGCCAAGGCCATATTGGTTTTGACAACGCCGATATTTACCAGAATGATGAGCACGGAGGATTATGGTATGGCCTCCATTTTCACATCGTGGTATTCGCTTTTGGTGGTATTCTGCTCTTTAAATCTCACATACAGCATCGGCAGGGCAAAAATCGATTTTCCGGGCAAACTGGACGAGTACGTAGGGGCGATGCAGCTTTTGGCACTGGTCAACTGTCTGGTACTTGCAGGCGGGGCGCTTCTGTTTCTGGGGCCTGTGTCCGCTATTATGGGTATGGAGCGCCCCATGGTCCTTCTGTTGATTGCGTATCTCATGTGCGCCCCGACGGTTCTGCTGTATCAGTCAAAGTATAAATACCTGTACCGATACCGCGAAAACATTCTGATCACCGCGTTTATCGCGGTGGGATCCGTGGCGGTGTCCATCATGGCCCTGAGCTGCATGAGGGAAAACCGGTATTACGGCCGGATTTTCGGCGCGGTGCTGCCCATGGCGGTGCTGTCTCTGGGGTTCTGGTTCCGGTCTGTCAAAAACCGTTTTTTGTGTTTTAATCGAACTTATTTTCTGTATGGACTGACCATCTCCCTTCCGCTCATATTGAACAGCGTTTCCCTGAACATACTGGCTCAGTCGGACCGAATTATGATTTCCAGGTTCAAGGGTCCGGCGATGGCGGGAATCTATACGCTGGCCTACCAGTTTGCGATTTTGATCAGCCTGTTTTTTGATTCCGTGAATCAGGCGTGGCTTCCGTGGTTTCACGATGCCTTTGCCGCGGGAGAATACAAAGCCATCAGGGAAAATGTAAAGCCGCTGGTGGTCTTTGGCGGATATATCGGCCTGATGTGCATAGCGGCGGCTCCGGAGGCCATATGGATTCTGGGCGGGAATCATTACATGGAGGGCAGGTGGGTGGTGGCTCCCATTGCGCTTGGACTGGTGTGCAAATTCGTTTTCGCAAATTATGAACATATCGAGCTTCATCTGAAAAAGACAGGATACATTGCCATGGGAACCGCCATGGCGGCGGCGCTGAACCTGGCGCTTAACTGGATCTTTATCCCGCGGTACGGTTTTGTAGCGGCAGGATGCACCACCTGCTTCAGTTACTTTGCGCTGATGACCGTTCATTATTTTATAACCACAAAGATCATGAAAATCAAGCTGTATCACAACCGGTTTATGTATCTGTCTCTGGCCGGCGTGTGCGCCGGCGCGGGAGGCTTTGTCTGCCTGTATCCATACACCGCCGCCCGATACGGTTTTGCGGCACTTTTGACGGCAGTTTACGGGTACCGCAACAGAGTGTTGCTGTTGAATATTCTGCGCAGGAAGAGAAAGGCGGATAAATAAAGATGAGACGATCCGGCAAACATTCAAAGTGGATTATGGTCCTTGACATTGTTCTGGTGATCTGCCTGGCGGCGGCCGGCGTGCTGTACACAAAGGCGGAACAACGAAAAAAAGAGAGCCTGGAGGCGGTTTATCGGGAGAATGTGCAGAGGGGAAAGGAGCGGAAGGAAGAGGGATCGATCAGCCTGTACGCAACCTCCCGGGGAGAACAAAGGGCAGGAGAGCTGGGAGAGGTGATCATTTCCCCCGCCGAATTTGAAAAAAATGCCAGAAGGGCCAGCTTTTACACCAACAACAGGGCCAGCGCCTACTACAGAATTCGGAAAGAAGCCAAGCTGGAGCCGGAGGACCCGCTCTACCTTCATTTTGAGGCTTACGCGGAGACGAAATGTACGGAAATTTCCGTAAATATCTACGACGAACGGGATTCGCTGATCAGGACAATGGTCTGTTACGTCAACGTGCAGCCCACGGAATATGACCTGGCGCTGACCGGCCTGACCGGAGGCGAACAGATCCGCTTCAACGTGGAATCCGACTATGAGAAGATCCACATCGGAAATGTGACCCTGGCCAATGTGAATGGCGTCAGTACAGCGGATGAACTGAAAAAAGGGATTTACAATCTCAGCGGGGATTGGGAGCCTCATTCGATCGGCTGGGAGAACGGCATCGGCACAGGTCCGGCGGTGGATGTGGTTACGGACAATTCCTATCTTTACACCGGCGTGAACAATGGACTGTCCATCTCGGATATCAGCGATCCCGCCAATCCTAAAATCATATCCGTGTTGGAAAATCTGGGAAATGTGCGCAGACTGGCGCTCTGTCATGAGGGAAAGGCCCTGGCCGCGGCCTCCAGGGAAAACGGCGTATTCATAATCGATATACAGGACCCGCAAAATCCCAGGGTGCTGAGCCGGATTGATACCCTGGAGCTGGCCTCAGGCCTGTTTGCCAGCGGTCCCTATCTGTTTATCGCCAGCCGGTATTACGGGATTGAGATATACGATATCGGCAGCCCTGAAACTCCGGTATTTTGTTCCGCGGTTAAATCCGATGAGGTGAGCGAGCGCATCGACTGTACGGTGTACAAGAATTATCTGTACGCGGGGGTATGGGGAACGCAGCGCGTTGAGATATTCGACGTCTCGGATGTAAACGCCCCTGTATATGCCGGATATTTTCCGGTGGATGGAAATGCTTACGGCCTGTGTACGGACGGAAGCTCTCTGTTCGTCTCCACGGGATTCCATTCCGTCAGAAATGATTACTCCACAGTCAACAGCGAGGGATACGGCACCGGAAACGGGGTGAGCATCTATGATCTGACCGATCCCCTGGAGCCGGTATGGCAATCCACGATCCGGGCGGACGGCCGGTACTATTACATCGGGCTTGATTACTGGAATGTGAAGGTTTCCCATGGGATCGCGTATTTCTCCAGCCTGTTCAACGGCCTGAATGTATTTGATGTCAGCGACCCCAAGGCTCCGGTGAAAATCGACCAGGTCACCATCCCGATTCCCAGGGAAACAGAACTGTATCAGGCCTATGAGGAGTCGGAGTCGGTGTTTCCCTATGACAAAGAGGCCATGACGGTAAGCCCGGTTTCGGGCGTTGCAGTGGGGGACGGCTATCTCTATCTGGCGGGAAACAAGACGGATACCCACGTGTACGCCGCCCACTACGCCCGGTACGCGGAACCCGATTACGCTTCCGGGCTAACGGAAAGCGGCGCATACTGCTATGAAAATTCGACGATTGCGGCGCAGGGATATGAGTCCCGGGTTATAAAAAATCCGCGGCAGACCTACGCTGCGGTCACGGACGGGCAATATGTATACACGGCAGGAAGCGACGGTATCCGGATGTACGGCTCTCAGATGGATCTTCTGGCGTTCTGTCCCACCGGGAGCGCTGTCCGGGATATCCGGATGAACGGCGGTTACCTGTATACGGCTGAGGGAGCAGACGGGATGGGGATTTATGAAATCCGGGACCGGGAAATTGTCAGGCTCAGCTCCTACAAACCCAAGGACTCCGTGGAAAATGCCTGCCTTCAGATCGGCATATCTCCAAAAGGGAATTTTGCCGTGCTGCACACCCGTCTGACGCTGCTGGTGGTGTTGGATGTATCGGACCCCGCGCAGCCTGTGCTGAGGGAGTACATCAATACGGGAGCCATGTATTACCGGAATATATGCAGCGGCTATTACAACCAAACGGCGCTTCTGGTATCCCACGCCGGGGGCATCTCGGTATTTGATTTCTCCGAAGAAGACCAGGGCTCCTACGAGTACCATCTGTGCGAGGACGCCTCCTATTACTTTTCCAGGGGCAGCTTTGCGATGCTGGAGGACGGACGGATTCTGGCCGTCTGTGAAAACGGATATCGGATACTCGAGCCTTCCGAAGATTTTACCCGGATAGAGGCCAGCGAATTGGTCCGTCTGCCCGACCGTATATTTCTCAGAGGTTATCCGGTCATTGAGGGGAACCGGCTGGTGGTGACGGACGCGGCCAGCGGTCAGGTGACAGTTGCGGATATCTCCGATGTGCTTCGCCCCAAGGTACTGGAAAACTTTTACATTGACGGAAATCCCGACGCGGTTTGCCTTGACAGGGGCCGCATCTATATTCCCGCAAGATACGAGGGCTTGATTGTACTGACACCAAAAAACAGAAACTAACAGCGGAGGGCGGCCTGAGATGAAACGTATTAAATGGGTGGATTTGGGAAAATGTATCTGCATTCTGTTTGTGATGATATCCCATATGAGTTATGTTCCGGATCTGCTGAGGTGCCTGTTTAAACCGGTTTTCCTGACGTTTTTCTTTTTTCTGTCAGGCTATGTGTTTAACAGTGACAGGCCTTTCCCGGACTTTCTGAGGCGCAGGGTCCGCTCGATCCTGCTGCCGGCTCTGTTGTTCTCCGTGGTGTACCTTGTGGATGTGAGGGCACTGCTTTCCGGCGCGTACAGCCCCGGACTTCTGGCGGCGGACCTGTCGCGGCTGCTGTTTCAGCGGCGGGGAGAGGGCGATGTGCTGTGGTTTTTGTATGTAAATTTTTTGGCCTCCATCCCGCTGTACGCGGTCACCAGATGCATGAAGGAGAGGGGCGGGCTTTTGCTCTCGTTTGTGGGCTGCCAGGCCAGCATTGTGTATGTGCGGCACTTTATGGAGAGAACGCCCTGCTGGTATATCCATATCGTATTTGTAGCCATGTTTATAATGATGTGCGGATATGCCTGCCGGAACCATGAGAAAGAACTGATCAGGGTGGAAAAATGGGAGCTGTTCGCGCCGGCCGCTTTTCTGTACCTCTGGCTCGTGCTGCGGGCGTTTTACAGAGACGGACTGTACGTCAATATCAACGAGTACGGCGTAGGCGCCATCTACTGGTATCTGACCGTGTTTACGGGAATCTATATCATGATTTTCATCTGCCGCCGCTGTGAATGCGGAAGGCTGGCCGCTTACATCGGGGCCAATACGATCATATTTTATCTGTTTCACGACAGAGTGCGGAACGTGTTCGACTGGGGGATCCGCAGGGCGGGCCTGTATCAGACGGTCCTTGGCAGCCAGTGGGCCATGCTGGCATGCACCGTGTGCTCGCTGGTATTTGTCACATCCGCGCTGCTGGTCATAAGCGCGTGCGTAAACCGGTATTTCCCGTGGCTTGTGGGGAAAAGACGGATTAAAACGGAGATACGGCAATGAGAACGAAAGGGAGGAAAGCGTTATGAACGATGCGACATTGATTATTATGGCGGCGGGAATCGGCAGCCGGTTCGGAGGGGGAGTCAAACAGTTGGAACAAGTTGGGCCTGATGGGGAGCTGATCATGGATTATTCCATCTGCGACGCACTGAAGGCCGGATTTAACCGGGTGGTATTCATTATTCGCCGTGATCTTGAACAGGATTTCAGGGAAATGATCGGCGACCGGATCAGCCGGATGGTTCCGGTGGAATATGTATATCAGTCTCTGGATTTTCTGCCCAGGGGGTTTAAGGTTCCTCTGGGGAGAAAAAAACCATGGGGAACCGCCCAGGCGGTTCTGTGCTGCAGAGGGGTGGTGAGAGAGCCCTTTTCGGTTATTAACGCGGACGATTATTACGGAAGACAGGCCTTTGAAAAAATTTACGCCTATCTTCTGACGCCTCATAAGTACCCGGTTCCGTACGATATGTGTATGGCCGGATTCATTCTGAAAAATACGCTGAGCGAAAACGGCGGCGTGACCCGGGGCGTATGCACGGTGGACGCGGAGGGATTTCTGAGGGCGGTGGCTGAGACGCCGGATGTCCGGATGAATGAGCGCGGGGAAATCCTTCACGGAGCCGGCGATGCCCGGCGGTTGTCGCCGGACGATTACGTGTCCATGAATATGTGGGGCGCTTACCCGGAGTTTATTGACTGCCTGGAGGAGCGGTTTATCAGATTTTTGGAAGGACTGACCGGGGAGGAAAAGGAGCGTCGGGAATTCCTGCTGCCGGTTGTGGTGGATCAGCTTCTCAGGGAGAAGCGCGCCAGGGTGAAAGTGCTGGAGACGAGGGACCGGTGGTTCGGAGTGACCTACAGGCAGGACCGGGAACTGGTGGCGGAGGCGCTGCGCGGTTTGATTGCTGAGGGGATGTATGGCGATGGGATGACGGGAGTGAGGCGCGGGTGAATATCAGTGTGTTTGCAGGAACATATATGAATCAGGAGTCGGTAGAAATAATGATGAGAATGATCCCGGAGACAGTGGAAGCTCAAATTATGGTCACGAAGAGTTATTTCCGCATGATTCATTATGCCATGGGGCATGAGGTCCGGCTGGGCGTGTTCAATGTATGGTCCGAGTCCACGCTGGAGCTGGCGGAGCACCTAAAGCGGCTTCATCCCCGGATGACAATGGTTTTTGTCGCAAAAAATGAGAGGTACAGAAAGCGGAGCGGACGATTTGCAGACAGTTTTTATTTTACCGGAGCAGTGGGGGACGAGCAGTGGAGCCGGGTATTTGAACAGATGGGATTGATCCGCTGAAACGCAGGCCTGCGCCGCAACGATATATTTGACAAAATTAAAATGCCGATTTCCAGGAGCCGGAGGCTCTGCTGCATGGGAATCGGCATTTTTTTTGCGGCTGCCTGTGGAACAGAAATTATTGGAAGATCGAGTTGGTTTCCGGCTCGTGGGTGTCGGCGAAGTGGAAGGCGGAGCGGATGTTTTCCTGGATGGTCTGCTCGTCCAGTTTGCAGAGGGCGCCGATCAGGTAGATGTGGTAGTAGCAGTATTGGTCCAGGGTCATGGAGACGGGGTTTTCCTGGTAGACGGAAAACAGACGGGAGCGGGCGCCCATGTCCATGTAGGCCTTCATCTGCAGGTCCGCCATGTCGTAGGATTTGTGGAAATCCTGCTCGATCTGCTCGTAGATGTGGGACACCATGTTGATCTTGTGGGTCTGCCACTGGGTCTGCTGATCCTTGTGGTAGAACAGCTCGATGTTCCGGGGCGTGCGCATGATCCGGCGGTATGCGTAAATGTACATGATGCAGTAGCGCCAGTAGATGTTGCGGTATTCGTCCGGATAGGAGTCGATATAGGCCTTCAGCTGATTGAAGAAGTCGTCGATGAAGATCTCCATGATCAGGAATTTGTTTTTAAAGTGGTAGGTGATGCTGCCTTTGGTGATGTTAAGCTCATCGGCGATCTTCTGAAAGGTGGTGCCGCTGTAGCCGTACTCCAAAAACATGCGCCCCGCTACCTGCAGAATCTGCGCTTTCAGGTTTGTGTTCTCTGCTTCGTTTGCCATTTTCAATTCCCCATTTCCTGTTTGCTCGCGGCTGCGCGGCCAGGCGCGCGCTTGGTTTTATTATACCGGGAAAATACCTCCGGCGCAAGATTGAGGGGGATGTTAATAATTATGCTATACAAATTGCAATATGTATTGTTGGTGGTATGACATAAAAGATCATGAAAAGGCGATATTGCTGTGAAAAAATAGCGAAAATCACAAAAAAGTGTTGACGAATGGCGAAAAAGGCCGTAATATAGGTGCTATACAGAATGCATTTTGTATAGCATTAAAAATGGGCTGCAGCCATTTTTTTTGACCAAAAGTGTTAAAAAAATAACGAAAAGTTAAAGGAGTAGGTTATGGGAGCAGAACAAAAGAAGCGAAATCCCTATCTGTCCCTCGCGGCAGTCACGCTTGCGTTTACATTTACATTTTTGAGCCGGTACATCTGGAGTCCCCTGATGGCGGACGTGTCCAATGAATTCGGGATCAACGCCACACAGGCGGGCCTTTACATGTCGGCGTTTTTCGCCGGTTATCTGGTGACGCAGATTCCGGGCGGAATTATGGCGGACCGGTATCAGCCGAAGTACATTCTGATTACTTGTACGGTGCTGGGCGGCGTGATGACGGCGGCCATGTCATTTATCACCAATTATGAGATGGGTCTGGTCATCCGCGTGATCACGGGAATCAGCAGCGGCTGCGTGATGGCCCAGTGCTCCAAAGTGGTGGCAACCACCTTTGAGCCGAAAAAGCGCGCCTCAGCCATGGGCGTGGTGCTGGCCTCGCCGCCCTTTGGCATCACCCTGGCCCAGTCCATCGGAGCGCCCTTAAACCAGGCAGTGGGCTGGAGAAATACGTTCCTGATCGTGGCAGCCATCGTGGTGATCATCGTGGCGCTGCTGGCCGTGTTCGTACAGCCCATCCCACGGAAAACAGCTGCGGTTCCCGCCGGAAATCCGGCTGTGGCGCAGGCGGCTGCCACCAAAGCGAAGGGACAGGCCGGGCTGCTGGAAGGGCTGGTTGGATTTTTCACCAACAAGCAGCAGCTTTTGCTGGGAGTCAGCGGATTTATGTTCATGTTCGTGACCGTGGGCTTCGCCACCTGGACCAACCGTTATGCCCAGAGCCTGGGCTTTACGCCGGTACAGGGGGGTATGATCATCACCTGCTACAGCATCGCGGGAATCATCGCCTCCTGCCTGTCCGGTTCCATCGCGGTGAAATGCCGTATGTCCCACCGGAATTTCCTGATCGCGAGCCTGGCGGCCATGGGCGTGATGACGGTGCTGTTCTCCATGCAGAGGGGGTATATGGGACTGATCGTTGTGGGCTGCGTTTACGGGGCCATTTCCTATCTGCCCTCCACCCATTACACCACCTCGGCCATGATGCTGGCCGGAGAGCGGTACACGGCCACGGCGGCTTCCACCCAGAATCTGCTGTTTCAGCTGGCCAGCCTGATCATGCCGATCATCGTGGGCCGGGCCATCGACCTCACCGGGAGCTACTCGTTTGTCTGGTACATTTTCCTGGGCTGCTCCGTGATCGCGGCGGTGTTCTGCCTCTTTGTAAAGAACGACCGGCAGCCGTAGCTGCAAACTGAAAGGAGATAGATCAATATGAAAGAAATTACTCAGAAAATCATCGCGCTCACAGTCAACGGCAGAGCGTATGAGATACCGGTGGGGGACGGCAGGACCGACATGCCGGAGAGCGAGACCCTGGCCCACACCCTGCGGGACCGTCTGGAGCTGACCGGGCTTAAGATCGGCTGCGACCAGGGGGCCTGCGGCTGCTGTACCGTGATTATGGACGGCAGGGCCGTGACCTCCTGCATGACCCTGACCATGGACTGTGACGGGGCGGACATCACCACCATCGAGGGCCTGGCGGACCGGGCCACAGGGGAGCTGGACGGCCTGCAGCAGGCATTTTTGGACAACTGCGGTTACCAGTGCGGCTTCTGTATCCCCGGCGTGATCATGACGGCCAAAGCGCTGCTCAATGAGAACCCGGAGCCCACGGAGGAGGAAGTGCGGGAGGCCCTGGCCGGCAATTACTGCCGCTGCGGCACCCATTACACGGCGGTGGAATCCATTATGGCCTATGTGGATCAGAACCGGAAGAAGAGGGAGGAGCAGGTATGAGCGAACTGAAATATGTTGGAAAAGAGACAAAACGCCTGTTGGGCCCGCAGATTGTGACGGGAAAGGCGATGTATACGGGAGATTTCAAGAAGCCCGGAATGCAGTACGGCAAGATTCTGAGAAGCCCCCATCCCTACGCCAGGCTGGTGGAGATCAACACGGAGAAGGCAAAAGCCTGTCCCGGCGTCTCCGCGGTGGTGACCTGGAAGGATGTGGACCGGAATATTTTCATCACCAACGGCTTCACCCCGCCAAAGCACCATCACCTGATGGACGAGTACGTGCGCTTCGTGGGGGACGCGGTGGCCCTGGTGGTGGCGGAGACGGAGGATATCGCCCTGGAAGCCATGAAGCTGATCGAGGTGAAATACCAGGTGTTAAAGCCTGTGTTCACCATCGAGGAAGCCCTGGCGGAGGATGCGCCCCAGCTTTATCCCGAGCTCCCCGGAAATATCGCGCCCCACAAAAACAATTTAAACTTTGAGGTGGGAGATCTGGAAAAGGGCTTTGCGGAGTCCGACGTGATCGTGGAGGTGGACTCCTCCATCGAGAACGGCCAGAACCCGCTGCCCGTGGAGCCGCCGGTGACCATCTGCTGGTATGAGAACGACACCTACAACTTTATCGCCTCGGCCGCGGCTCCCGCTTACTGCCACCAGAACGTGGCGTCGGCCCTGAACGTGCCCTACGAGCAGGTGCGTTTGACCGCTCCGGCCGTGGGAGGCAGCTTCGGCTCCAAGCTCTACAGCGGCAACGTGCAGCCCCTGGTATTTGCGGCTGTCATGGCGAAAGCGGCCCGCTGTCCCGTGATGTTCTGCTACACCAAGGAGGAGCATTTTGCAATCCATCAGAACCGCATGGTGACCAACGCCCACATCCGGTTCGGAATGAAGAAAGACGGACTGGCCAGCGCCGTGGAGATGCGCCAGTACGCGGACGCGGGCGTCTGCGCATCCACCCAGGAGTTCATGCTGGCGGTGGGTACCAACACTCTGCCGATCCTGTGTAAGACCGACAACAAGAAGTTTGACGCCGAGGTGGTGGTCACCAACCACATGCCGTCGGGTTCCTTCCGGGGTTACGGATACATGGAGAGCACGGCCCTGGTCAGCCAGGCCATTATGGAAGCCTGCATCAAACTGGATGTGGATCCGGTGGACTATCTGGTGAAAAACGCCATGAAGAAGGGCGACCGCTACCACAACGCCATGGCCGAGCCCCATCCCTGGCAGAATAACAAGACCGCGGACTGGAGCGATCTGGTGGTGAAAACGGCGGAGGCTTTTGGCTGGAGCGGCCGGTTTAAAGGCTGGGGCGTGCCCACCTGGGTGTCCCCGGACGGAAAGAAGGCAAGAGGCGTGGGCGTGGGCGCAGCGGGCCACTCGGACACGGGCGGAAAGCCGAGCAACGCCAACGTGACCCTGACCGGTCTTGGCGCCGTGTATCTTTCCACCTGTATGGCGGAATTCGGCGCAGGAACCAGGGACGTGATGTTAAAGATCGTGGCTGAGGAGCTGGATATGCCCTTAGAGTGCATCCGGGTTTCCGACGCGGACACCGGCATGACGCCCCCGGACTTCGGCTCCACCGGCTCCCGATCCACCTACTGCGGCGGCATCGTGGCCAAGCGGGCCTGCGAGGATGTGAAGCGCAAGCTCTATCAGCTGGCCCACGAGAAATTCGGCGTTCCGGAGGACGATCTGGGCTTTAAGGGCGGCAAGGTTTACCGGCTGTCCAATCCCGGGGAAACCTACCTGCTGTTCCCCCACCTGATGGGCAAGGTGGACAGCGTGACCGGCTGCGGACGCTTTGAGGGCGTGCACAACAGCACAATTTTCCACCTGCAGTTTGTGGAGGTTGAGGTGGACCTGGAAATGGGAACCTTCCGCATCGTGGACCACTTCGGCGGCTCCGACGCGGGCGTGATCGTGAACCCGCTTCCCCTGAGAAACCAGCTCCAGTCCTTCTTCGCCGGCATCGACATCGCCTGCATGGAGGAAACGGTCTGGGATCCCAATGACTACCGCGTGTTAAATCCCAGCAACATCGATTACAAGACCAGAACCTTCAACGACGTGGTGAAGCACGATCACATTGTGCTGGAATCCATGAAGAACAGCGACAACGACTACCCCTTCGGCGCGGTGGGCGTGGGCGAACCGCTTTTGGCCCCCGGCGGCCCGGCGATCCGCATGGCCATCTACAACGCCTGCGGCATCAAGCTGAACTCGTATCCGTTTTCGCCTGCCAAGGTGATTCAGGCGCTGAAGGAAAAGGAGGGAAAATAGATGAAAAATTTTACATATAAGAACCCGTCGTCTGTGGAGGAGGCGGTTGGCTTCCTGATGGAGCCGGACACAGTTGCCATGGGCGGCGGCACGGATCTGCTGGGCGTTTTAAAGGACGGCCTGCTGCCGGAATACCCCAGGCAGGTGGTGAATTTAAAGGGCATCCCGGGTTTAAACCGCATTGAGGAGCGGGAGGACGGCCTGCACATCGGGGCCGCGGCCACCCTGCGGGACGTGGCGGATTCACCGGTTGTGGGAAGCCGCTGGCCCGCGCTGCAGACCGCGGCGAAAAGCGTGGCAACCCCCAACCTGCGCAACACGGCCACGATAGCCGGAAATATCTGCCAGGATATCCGCTGCTGGTATTACCGCTATCCCGACATTCTGGGCGGTAAGATCAACTGCGCCAGAAAGAGCGGCCACCTGTGCTCGGCTATGATGGGCGAGAACCGGTACCACTCCATTTTCGGGGCGGCCAAGGTGTGCGAGACTCCCTGTACGGGGAAATGTCCGGCTCACACAGACATTTCCGCTTATATGGAAATGGTTCGGGCGGGAGAGTATGAGAAAGCGGCCCGGGTACTTTTGGAGGTCAATCCCATGCCCGCCATCACCAGCCGCGTCTGCGCCCACTTCTGCATGGAGGGCTGCAACCGCAACACCTACGACGAGAGCCTGAACGTGGGCAGCATCGAGCGTTTTCTTGGGGACTATATTCTGGAGCACGCGGATCAGTTCCTCACAAAACCGGAGCGGGAGAATGGAAAACACATCTCCATCGTGGGTTCCGGCCCCGCAGGACTGACCGCGGCCTGTTACCTGCGCCAGAGCGGCTACCGTGTGACCGTGTACGAGAAACAGAAGGAAGCGGGCGGCTGCCTGTCCTATGCTATTCCGGCCTACCGCCTGCCCAAGGAGATCGTGCGCAGGTTCGTGGGAGCACTGGAACATATGGGCGTCGCCTTCCGCTGCGGCTGTTCGGTGGGAACCGACATCCAGCTGGAAGAAATCTATCAGGACAGCGACGGCGTGATGCTGGACACCGGCACCTGGAAACGCCCCCTGATCGGTCTGGCGGGCGAGGAACTGACCCGGTTTGGCCTGGAATTCCTGGTGGACGTGAACAATTATATTCTGGAGAAGCCCGGCTCCGACGTGGTGGTTGTGGGCGGCGGAAACGTGGCAATGGACGTGGCCATCACGGCCAAGCGCCTGGGCGCGCCCAATGTGACCATGGTCTGCCTGGAGCAGCGGGACGGCATGCCGGCCAACGAGGAGGAGGTCACCCGCGCCCTGGAGGAGGGAGTGGTGATCCAAAACGGCTGGGGACCCAAGGAAGTGCTGCGCCGGGATGGAGCGGTCAGCGGCATCGTGTTCAAGAGCTGCCCCAGGGTGCTGGATGAGACCGGCCGCTTCAACCCGGTCTACGACGAGGACAAGCTGCTGACATTGGATGCGGACATCATTCTCATGGCCATCGGCCAGAAGGCGGACCTGGAGTTCTTAAACGGCGCTTACGAGGTGGAGACGGAGCGGGGCAGAATCAAGGCCCTGGAGGGCAACCGCACCAGCGTGGACGGAATCTTCGCCGGAGGCGATGTGACCACGGGCCCGGCTACGGTGATCAAGGCCATCGCGGCGGGCAAGGAGACCGCTGTAGCCATCAACCGCCACTGCGGCCTGGAACCGCTGGAGGTGGAGAAGGTTCAGGAAGCGCGTGAGGCCGCTAAACTGGCCTCCTTTGATCCGGGCTGCCGCCACAGCCACAGCGCGGTAAAGTCCCCGCTGCTGCCGGTCGAAGAGCGCGGCATGGACAAGGAGGACATGGGATCCCTGCCAGAGGAGGCGGTTCGCGGTGAGGCCTGCCGCTGCTTTAACTGCGGCTGTCTGGCCGTGAACCCCAGCGACATGGCCAACATGCTCTACGCCTACGGCGCCAGGGTCAGGACCAGCCTGCGGGAGCTGGACGGAGCGGTATTTTTCGCCGGTTCCACCCGTGTGAAGGATATCTTAAAGCCAGGGGAGATTGTGCTGGAGATCGTGGTGCCAAAACCTGAGCCGGGTACAGTGGCGGTTTACGACAAATACCGCATCCGCAAGTCCATCGACTTCGCGGTGCTGGCCGTGGCCGGAACCTACCGCCTGGAGGACGGTCTGGTGAAGGAGATCAGCCTGGTGCTGGGCGCCGTGGCTCCCATCCCCATGAAGATGACCGAGGCAGAGAACTACCTGCGCGGCAAGGCGCTGAATGAGGAGACTGCCCGCGAGGCGGCCGAGATCGCCCTGCGGCACGCCATTCCGCTGGAAATGAACGGTTATAAGATCGAGATGGCTAAGGTGATGGTGCGGCGGTTTCTGGGATTTTGAGGAAGAGCGGGACGGCTGAACCGGGAGCCGGGAGACTGGGGCGGGTTCACCCGGTCTCGGCTGTCCGGCGTGCCTGGTTACAGCCTGCCGGCCAATCCGTGCACAGCCGTCCCGCATGTTTGGGTATAGTTTACCGGCCAATCCGACTGTAGAATAGGGAGATTACAATGGATCGCGAGAAAATTATTTTATACAGTGAAAAGACGGAAAACCTGGGAGAGCCGGAAACATTTCTGGGCAGAGGCGAGGCAAGGGAGCCGGGCTGCGGGGATGTGCTGGCCATGTTCGTGGACACCAGGCGTGAGATCATCACGGAGTGCCGTTTTACGATCACCGAGTCCGCCTGCCCGCCCTTAAAGGCCTGCGCGGCCCGGGCCGCAGAGCTGGCGCTTGGAAAGCCGGTGATGGAGGCGTATCTGATCAGCGCCGCCGCCCTTTCGGAGTTTTTCGGGGGCCTGGAGCAGGAGAGCATCCACTGCGCGCAGATGGCGGAGATCGCTCTCAAACGGACGCTAAAGGACTATGCGGTCCGCAGGGCGGACCGGATGGCGCAGATGAGCGGCGGGGTGACGGAAGAGGCGGCTGCCCGGAGGTGAAGCCCCCCAACCCATGAAATGGAGGAGTGTGGAATGAAGCGGACAGGAGCAGTGATTGCAGCGGCGGGACTTTCCTCCCGCATGGGGGCCTTCAAGCCCCTGCTTCCCTTTGGGGAGTTCAGCGTTGCCGGGCATCTGGTTGCCATGTTGAAAGCGGAACATGCGGACCCGATTGCCGTGGTGACCGGATTCCGGGGGGAGGAGCTGGAGCGGGAGCTGGCGGACAGCGGGGTCTTACTGATCCGCAATGAACATTACGAGACCTCGGAGATGATGGATTCGCTGCGTCTGGGTTTCGGGGCCATCGCAGAGCTCTGCGACCAGATTCTGGTTATGCCGGTGGACGTGCCTGCGGTGACCGGGGCCACGGTGCGCCGGGTGATGGAGTGCGACAGTCCCATCGTCCGCACCAAAAGCATGGACCGCTATGGCCATCCGGTGAAGCTGGATCGGGAGATGGTGAAGCTGGCCATGGCCTACCAGGGGGACGACGGGCTCCGGGGCTTTTTAAAGGGCCAAAAGGAGCTGGTAAGGGACGTGGTGGTCTACGACGAGGGGAGTTTTACGGACGCGGACACGCGGGAGGAGTACCGCCGCCTTCTGGCGTTAAACGGCAGCCGGGGGAAGGGATATCCGGACGGAGAGGCCTTAAAATGGCTGCTGCAGACCAGCGGGATGCCGGAGACGGTGCGGCGTCACAGCGAGGCGGTCAGCCGGAAGGCTCTGGACATGGCCGTCCGGCTCGGCCGCTCCGGAATCTGCCTGAACCTGGAGCTGGTCCGGTCTGCGGCCTTGCTCCACGACATCGGCAAGGGCCAGCCCGATCACGCCCGGCGGGGCGCTGAAATTCTCAGCAGAAGCGGTTATCCCCTGGCGGCCGAGATCGTGCGCCAGCACCACGATCTGGATTGTATACCACCTAAGGCGGATGAAACGCTGGTGGTATACCTGGCTGACAAGCTGGTGCAGGGCGAGCGGGAGGTCTCCCTGGAGGAACGCTTTGAGCGGAGCCGGATCAAATGCACGGGCAGCCGTGAGGCTATGGAGCATTTTGAGCGCCGCCGCCTTCAGGCGCGCCGGGCGCTTCAGGTGTGGGAGAACAGTATCGCCATTTGAGCGGCGGAATAACAAATTCGTGAGAGCGCCCGCTGTGGGGAAAACGGAGGTCCGTTTGGGCTTGCCGTCCACAGCGGGTGCTCTTATTCTGTTTCGGCTGCCCGCAGCATCAACTCTCTTTTTGAGGCCGCGCCCCGCCCAGGATGTCCGGGCCTGCCATATCCCGGCGTTCTGTCCGAAAATCAGCCAAAGACAAGGCTTCCGGCTGAAAACGTGCTTGTATTCTCCCCGTCCTTTGTGCTACAATAGGTCCAGGAATCCGGGAGTTTTTGTACAGGCGCCCGGACCGGCGAAGAGAGAGGTTGACTATGTATACGTTTGACAGCAGGGTGCGCTACAGCGAGACCGACGAAGAGGGCAGGCTGACGGTGACCGGGATCATTAACTATATGCAGGACTGCAGCACGTTCCACTCCGAGGATGTGGGCGTCGGCGTGGGGTATCTGGGCGAACACCGCAGAATCTGGCTGTTGTCCTCCTGGCAGATTGTCATTGACCGCTATCCGCGGCTGGGGGAACGGCTGACCGTGGGAACCTGGCACAACGATTTTAAGGGCATTTACGGCTACCGGAATTTTGTGCTGCGGGATTTGGGCGGCAACGACTGCGTACGGGCGGCTTCGGTGTGGTTTTTATACGATCTGGAGAAAGAACAGCCCATCCGCGTGACCAGTGCGGACACAGATCCCTACGGGGAGCCGGAGCCCAGGCTGGATCTGGGCAAGGCACCGCGCAAGATTCCGGTGCCGGAGCACCTGGAAGCGGTGGAGCCGGTGGTGGTCGCCCGCCATCATCTGGACACCAATCACCACGTGAACAACGCCCAGTATGTGGAAATCGCCAGGGAAGCTGTCCCGGCCGGGATTACAATCCGGGAAATCCGGGCAGACTATAAGAAAGCGGCGCTGCTCGGCGACGTGATCGTGCCCCGTGTGGCCTGCGGGGAGGACAAGTGTTACACGGTTGTGCTGGGGAGCGAAACGGGGGAGATCTACGCGGTTGTCTGGCTGAGAGCAGAGGCGTAGCGTTTACAGGTATTTTTTATAGAAGGGACGGAACCGAAGCAGCCGTCCGGCCATACAGATGAGAAGCAGCAGGTTGGAGTAAGGCGCCGTCCGCAGGCGGCAGACCTGGGAAAGAGGAGCAACGGGAATGATTGAGTTAGGTAAGGTACAGGAACTGGAAATACTGCGCACGAAAGAGTTTGGCGTCTATGTGGGCGAGAAGGCGGGGGACGAGGCCTCCGTGCTTTTGCCAAAAAAGCAGGTGCCCCAGGGAGCCAAGGTTGGGGATAAGGTGGAGGTGTTCATTTATAAGGATTCTTCCGACCGTTTGATCGCCACCACGGGAAAGCCAAAGCTGCAGGTGGGGGAGACCGCCCTGCTGGAGGTCAAGGACGTGGCTAAAATCGGCGCGTTTTTGGACATGGGGCTGGAGAAGGACCTTCTGCTGCCCTTTAAGGAACAGACGCACCCGGTCCGAAAGGGGGAGAAGTGTCTGGTGACCCTTTATGTGGACAAGAGCCACCGCCTGGCGGCTACCATGCGGGTCTATTCCCACATGAGCAATCAGTCTCCCTACAAGGCGGACGACTGGGTGACGGGTACAGTCTATGAAATCAGCGAGAAGCTGGGCGCCTTTGTGGCGGTGGACAACAAGTATTACGGGCTGATCCCCAAACAGGAACTGTTTGGGAGCTTCCGCGAGGGCGAGGAGATTCAGGCCAGAGTGATGAAAGTGCGTGAGGACGGCAAGCTGGATCTGTGCGCCCGCGACAAGGCTTATATTCAGATGTCGTCGGACGCGGACAAGGTCTTAAAGGTCATTGACGAATTCGACGGAGTGCTTCCCTTTAACGATAAGGCGAAGCCGGAGGTGATCATGCGGGAGTTTAACATGAGCAAAAACGCCTTCAAGCGGGCGGTGGGACGCCTGCTAAAGGAGGGAAAGGTGAAAATCACCGAAAAGACCATCGAGCGAATTTAACAGTGCGGGACTGAGCAGCTTTCCGGGATTCCGGGGCTGCTTTTTTAGAACGTAATGGGCCGCCGGCGCTGCCTGCGGGCCGTTGCCGGGCGTTTGGTATGCTGCAGGGGCAGGGATACGGATTTTGAAAAGGAGAAGGTTATGAGAAATAAGAGTGTAGCAGTGGATTACGGTATGATTGTGATCGGAACGGTTCTGATGTCCATGGGCATCAAGAACATTTTCGATCCGGCCAACATGGTAACGGGCGGCGTGACCGGCGCGGCCATTATCTTTAAACAGATCTGGAACGTGCCCCTGTGGCTGAGCAATACGCTGCTCAACATCCCGCTGTTCATCGCCGCGTTTAAGATTATGGGATGGACCTTTATCAAACGGACATTGTTCGCCACCGTCATGCTCTCCGTGGCATTGTACGTGATTCCGGACGGCTCCTTTATGCAGGACGACCTGTTCCTCTCCGCCCTGTTCGGCGGAATCATCGGCGGCGTGGGAATCGGCCTGGTGTTTCTGGCCCGGGCGACCACCGGCGGCACGGACATGCTGGCGGCCCTGATCCAGAAGCGCATGAAGCACTATACCATTGCCCAGATCATGCAGGTTCTGGACGGACTGATCGTGCTGGTGGGAGCTAGCGTGTTCGGCATCCGGGCGGCCCTTTACGCGCTGATCGCCATTTTCACCGTGTCGAAAATTTCCGACGGCCTGATCGAGGGCCTGAAGTTTTCCAAACAGGCTTATATCATTTCCGATCATCATCAGGAGATCGCGGACGCAATTTTAAAGGAAATGAGCCGGGGCGTCACCGGCATGACGGCCCGGGGCATGTACTCCAATTCGGAGAAAAATATGTTGTTTTGTGTGGTATCCAAGAAGGAAATTGTACAACTCCGGGAGCTGGTTTCCCGCTTTGATCCCCGGGCGTTCGTCATAGTCAGTGACGTTCGTGAAGTTTTCGGTGAAGGTTTTATTGAATATTGACAGACTTTATCATATTTAACAAACTTCTAACAACCCATTCTGCGGAAATTTGTGATTTCGAGCACTTTTTTTTCCTGGTATACAATTTAGCTAAATCCTAAATTTGGATTTTGTAAATTGTCAATATGGTAAATGAAAATGGTTTCATGTATGATAGGGATAGTTACAGAAGCGGTTTCACTTCGGGAATTTTGAGTGATCCGGCGGTTACTATTACATTAATTATGAAGTGCATTTTTTAGGAGGAAAGAACAGAATGGCTAGTTTATTACTGAAAAACGTAACCAAGAAATATCCCAACGGATTTGTAGCTGTCAAGGATTTTAACCTGGAAATTCAAGATAAGGAATTTATCATTTTCGTAGGCCCGTCCGGCTGCGGCAAGTCTACCACCCTTCGTATGATCGCAGGTCTGGAGGACATTTCTTCCGGTGAACTCTACATTGACGATAAGCTGGTAAACGATGTGGAGCCCAAGGACCGCGACATCGCAATGGTATTCCAGAACTACGCTCTGTATCCTCATATGTCCGTGTACGACAACATGGCTTTCGGCCTGAAGCTGAGAAAGACACCCAAGGACGAGATCGACAAGAAAGTGCATGACGCCGCCAAGATCCTGGATCTGGATCATCTGCTGGACCGCAAACCCAAGGCTCTGTCCGGCGGTCAGAGACAGCGTGTGGCTATGGGACGTGCCATCGTGCGTAATCCCAAGGTGTTCCTGATGGATGAGCCGCTGTCCAACCTGGATGCCAAGCTGAGAGGCCAGATGCGTGTGGAGATTTCCAAGCTGCATCAGAGACTGGAAACCACCATCATCTACGTTACCCATGACCAGACCGAGGCTATGACTCTTGGTACCAGAATCGTTGTCATGAAGGACGGCGTGATCCAGCAGGTAGACAACCCCCGCAATCTGTACGACAAGCCCTGCAACAAGTTCGTTGCCGGATTTATCGGCGCTCCGCAGATGAACATGATCGACGCCACCGTTGCCAAGGACGGCGTGGAAGTGACCCTGACCTTTGCGGGACACACCATCGCACTTCCTGAGGCGAAGGCTAAGAAGTTAGAGGAAGCCGGCTATGTCGGCAAGACCGTTACCCTGGGAATCCGCCCCGAGGATCTGCATGACGAGGAGTCCTTCCTGTCCATGTCTCCCAAGAGCGTGATCGAGTCCACCGTTCGTGTGTACGAGATGCTGGGTTCCGAGGTTCTGCTGTACTTCGATGTGGACGACACCAGCTTTACCGCCAAGGTGAATCCGCGCACCACCGCAAGACCCGGCGACGCCGTGAAACTGGCCCTGGATCTGGAAAAGATTCACATTTTCGATAAGGACACAGAGCTTGTGGTTCTGAACTAACAAATAGAACGTCAAATCCATTGACTTGTAAAAAAAAGCAAGGTAGTGTATAACTCCCTTGCTTTTTTTGTAATTTTGCATTAAAATAGGAAAATAGGATATTAGATTACTCCGACTATATTTGGAAAAAGGAGAGTAGAAGATGATTTCAAATCAGATACTGCAGACTACATTAGATGGATTAAAGGGCATTACCAGAATTGATTTATGCATTTGCGATACAGAAGGTAAAGTGTTGGCATCCACATTCACGGACGCGGAAGATTCCGAGAGTTCCATTCTGGCCTTTGTGGATTCCCCGGCCGACAGCCAGGTGATCCAGGGATTTCAGTTCTTCAAGGTGTTTGACGAGCACCAGTTAGAGTACATCATGTTGGCCAAGGGCGCCAGCGACGATGTCTACATGGTGGGCAAGCTGGCCGCGTTCCAGGTACAGAACCTGTTGGTGGCCTACAAGGAGCGTTTTGACAAGGATAACTTCATCAAGAACCTGCTGTTGGACAACCTGCTGCTGGTGGATATCTACAACCGCGCCAAGAAGCTGCACATCGACACCGATGTGAAGCGGGTGGTATACATTATCGAGACCCACAACGAGAAGGATGTGAACGCGTTAGAGACCGTGCGCAGCCTGTTCGCAACCAAGACCAAGGACTTCATCACCGCTGTGGATGAGAAGAACATCATCCTGGTGAAGGAAGTGAAGCAGGGCGAGAGCTACAGCGAGCTGGACAAGACAGCCAACACCATTCTCGACATGCTGAACACCGAGGCCATGACCAAGGTCCGCGTGGCTTACGGCACCATTATCAATGATATTAAGGAAGTTTCCCGTTCTTATAAGGAAGCGAAGATGGCTCTGGACGTGGGAAAGATCTTCTACAGCAACAAGAACGTGATCGCCTACAACAACCTGGGAATCGGCCGCCTGATCTATCAGCTGCCCATCCCGCTGTGCAAGATGTTCATCCGTGAGGTGTTCGACGGCAAGTCCCCCGACGAGTTCGACGAGGAGACCCTGACCACCATCAACAAGTTCTTTGAGAACAGCCTGAACGTGTCCGAGACCTCCAGACAGCTCTACATCCACAGAAACACCCTGGTATACCGCCTGGATAAGCTGGAGAAGAGCACCGGCCTGGACCTGCGGGTGTTCGAGGACGCCATCACCTTCAAGATCGCGTTGATGGTAGCCAAGTACATGCGCTACATGGAGAGTTTAGATTATTGAATGTAATGGGCCGTGCGCAGAGCGCGCGGGCGATTGCGGAATGTAATGGGCCGTGCGCAGAGCGAACGGGCGATTGCGGAATGTAATGGGCCGCGGCCATGCATGCGGCCCGCATGATATTAGATTTCGGAGCAGCGAATGATAGAGATCGATCGAGTAAGCAAGACCTATGAGACGGGCAACAAGGCGCTGAAAAATGTCAGCCTCACCATCGAGGACGGTGAGTTTGTCTTTATCGTGGGGAGAAGTGGTTCCGGCAAGAGCACGCTGATGAAGCTGCTGCTCAAAGAGCTGGAGCCTACAAAGGGACGCATCAAGGTGAACGACATGGACTTAGGCCGCATGCCGCGCCGGTACGTCCCAAAATATCGCAGAGGATTGGGCGTGGTCTTTCAGGATTTCAGACTCCTGAAAGACCGCACTGTATTTGAGAACGTTGCGTTTGCACAGCGGGTGATCGGCGTTCCGGGGCGGGTGATCAAGGAGTCCGTGCCGGAGATGCTGCGCATGGTGGGACTGTCGGCTAAGTATAAGGCTTATCCCAGACAGCTCTCCGGCGGTGAGCAGCAGCGCGTGGCGATTGCCAGAGCGCTGATCAACGATCCGGACGTGCTGCTGGCCGATGAGCCCACGGGTAATCTGGACAGCTTCAATGCCCACGAGATCATGAGACTTCTGGACGAGATCAACCAGCGTGGAACCACGGTGGTTGTGATCACCCACAGCCATGAGCTGGTGGAGGAGATGGGGAAGCGGGTTATCACCATGGACCGCGGGATCATCACCGACGACACGGGCAGCTACATCACACCGGAAAGGCAGCGCTTCTATTATGAGAATTAGCACATTTTGGTATTGCCTGAAACAGGGCATCATTAATATATGCAGAAATATCCTGTTCTCCCTGGCTTCCATGGCGACGATTTCTGCGTGTATTTTTTTATTCTGCCTTTTTTTCGCCATTGTGGCCAATGTGCAGAATGTGACCCAGGTGGCCCAGTCCACGGTGGGAATCACCGTCTTTTTCGCGGACGATCTGCCGGAGGAACGGATTCTTTCCATCGGGGATGAGATCCGCTCCTGGGGCGAGGTACGGGAAATGGAGTATGTCTCCGCCGAAGAGGCCTGGGAATCCTTTAAATCCGAGTATTTTAAGGGTGTGGAGGATCTGGCGGAGGGGTTTGCCGACGACAATCCCCTGGCGGGTTCGGCTTCGTTTACCATTTTCTTAAACGATATCGGGGACCAGGATCAGGTGGTGTCCCGGCTGCAGCTGATCGACGGCGTGCGCAAGGTGAATTACTCCAACAGCGCGGTGGCCGGACTGTCCAGCACGGCCAAGATCGTGGGCCTGCTGTCCGCGGTGATCATCGGCGTGCTGCTGGCGGTGGCCGTATTCCTGATCAGTAACACCATCTCTGTGGCCGCGGCGTTCCGCAGGCAGGAAAATGAAATTATGCGCCTGATCGGCGCCACCAACTATATGATCCGGGCCCCCTTTGTGGTGGAAGGCGTGCTGCTGGGGCTGTTCGGAGCTATGATTCCCTTGGGCGGAATGTATGTTTTGTACCAGAAGGCCGTGCTCTTTATCAATGAGCGCTACCAGGTGATTACGGGGATTTTCGCACCCCTTCCGCTGCAGGAGATATTTCCCTATATGACCGGGGTCGCCATGTCCCTGGGCGTGGGGATCGGCTTTTTGGTGAGCTTCTTTACCATACACAAGCATCTGAAGGTTTGACGAAAAAGGGGCGAAAGAAGATGAACCGATGGAAACAAATGCGGCTTCTGGCTGCGGCGGGAGTGCTTGCGGCGGGCCTTCTGGCCGGTCCGACTGCTTACGCCACCAGCCAGGGCTTAAAGGATGCCAAGGACCAGGTGACGACCCTGGAACAGGAAAAAAAGAAAACAGAGGAGGCGCTTAAGCAGCTGGAGGGCCTGAAGGCGGACACGGAAAAGTACGTTCGCCAGCTGGACGGCAACCTAAACCAGCTGGCGGGCGAGCTTACCAGGCTTGAGGAGCAGATCGCTCAGAAGGAAGGGGAGATCGCCCAGGCCCAGGACGAGCTGGCGGCGGCCAGGGAGACGGAAGCGAATCAGTACGACTCCATGAAGCTCAGGATCAAATACATGTACGAGCGCGGGGATACCAGCTATCTGGACCTGATTTTGCAGTCCAAGAGCATTTCCCAGATGTTAAACCGGGCGGAGTATGTGAGCAAGATCACGGAGTACGACCGGGATATGCTGGAGAAATACCGGGAGACCAAGGAGGCCGTGGCGGAGCGGGAGGCCGCTCTGGAACAGGAACATGTGGAACTTGTGGCGCTTCAGGACTCCACAAAAGCCAAGCAGGCTTCGGTCAAGCAGCTTTTGGCCGACAAGGAGGCGGAGCTCACCGCTTACAATTCTAAAATTTCCTCCACCCAGGACCAGATCGCCGGTTACGAGGCGGACATCAAGGCCCAGGAGGACAAGATGCGCCAGATCGAGGCTGAGATGAAGCGCAGGGAGGAAGAGGCGAAGAAGAAAGCCCAGCAGGCCGGTCAAACGTATACGGTTAAGGATTTGGGGAATATTAGTTTTAAGTGGCCCTGCCCTTCCAGCAGCCGGATCACCTCGAACTTCGGGGACCGGGAGTCGCCCACGGAAGGGGCGTCCAGCAATCACAAGGGAATGGATATCGGCGCCAGCACCGGAGCTGACATTATCGCGGCCGCGGATGGCGAGGTGGTGATCGCTACATACAGCTATTCGGCCGGGAATTATATCATGATCGATCACGGCGGCGGGGTCAGCACGGTGTACATGCACTGTTCCCAGCTGTTGGTGAGCAAGGGGGCAAAGGTGAAGCAGGGCCAGGTGATCGCAAAGGTGGGATCGACGGGGTATTCCACAGGCCCGCATCTGCATTTCGGAATCCGGTCCGGGGGGACTTATGTGAATCCGAGAAATTATGTGAGTCCCTGATGGATCAAAGCAGGCTGCGGGAAGATGAAGTGTAGCGGACAGATAGGAGACAGAAAGTGGATAATCAGAACAATTTCAACGAGAATATGAACCAGGAGAATCCGATGCCGCCCAGGCGTCCGGAGGGAAACAGCCGTTTCTGGCATGGCGTCTTAGCGGGCGCTCTTGTGACGGTATTCGCCGGTCTGATCGTGGTGGGCATGTCTTTGGGGATTTACCTGTTCAGCAGGAGTATGGGGCGGGGCGGAAGCCGCCCGGAGGCCTCCCAGACGGGGCCCGGAATCACCGACGGCAAGGAGACGGCTGGGAACGAGCTGGATTATGAGCAGATCAACACGAAAATGTCCCTGATTCAGAATATCATCGACCGGTATTTCCTCTACGACGAGGATATGGAGAATGTGGAAGATTACATCTACAAGGGGATGCTTGCAGGTCTGGACGATCCCTACTCCGAGTATTACACGGCTGAGGATTACAAGGAGATGCAGGAGAGCACCGAGGGCGTTTACTCCGGCATCGGCGCTATGTTGAGCCAGAACCGGAATACCGGCCTGTGCACCATTGTGCGCGTGTTTGAGAACTCGCCTGCCTTTGAGGCGGGAATGAAGCCCGGCGATATCCTCTACAAGGTGGAGGACAAGGTGGTGGCCAACGAGAGCCTGACCATTCTGGTGAACAACTACATCAAGGGCCAGGAGGGCAGCCAGGTCCACATTACTGTGTACCGCCAGGAGAAGGACGAGTATGTGGAGATGACGCTGACCAGACGGAGCATCGAGGTGCCCACGGTGGAGCATCAGATGCTGGCGGATCAGATCGGCTACATTATGATCACGCAGTTTGACCTGGTCACCACCCAGCAGTTCAAGGATGCGCTGGACGATCTGGAGTCCCAGGGGATGAAAGGGCTGGTGCTGGATCTGCGCAGCAATCCCGGCGGCGTGTTAAACGGCGCTGTGGACATCGCGGACTATCTTCTGCCCGACAATTTGACCCGCTACGACAAGGGCGAGGGGAAAACCATGATCGTTTACACGGCGGACAAGAACGGAAAGGGCGATCACTACACCGCTTCCGACGGCCACCAGGTGGACCTGCCCATCGCGGTGCTGATCAACGGCGAGTCGGCCAGCGCCTCCGAGGTGCTGACCGGTGCGCTCAAGGATTACAACTGGGTGACTGTAGTTGGAACCACCTCCTATGGCAAAGGAATCGTGCAGAGCCTGATGCCCCTGGGCGACGGTTCCGCCATCAAGATCACGGTGAGCCACTACTATACCCCCAGCGGCTTTGACCTCCACGGAAAGGGCATTGAGCCGGACGTGGTGGTGGAACTGGACGAGGAGTTAAAGACCCAGGCGGTGGTGAAGCCCGAGGAGGACAACCAGGTGCAGCGCGCGGTGGAAGTGGTGAAGGACGAGATCGGAGCTGGGAATCCGGGTTGAGTTTCGGGCCAGCGGCCCATTGCAAGGAATGATTTAGGAGGCGCAGATGACGGCGGAAGGCCGGGGGCTGCGCCTCCTGTTTTGATGCGTTTTGGAAGGTGTTTCTGTGTGAGGAATGTGTGGGGAATTGTAACTATTTAGCGGGTCTGCGCACTTGCTGCGCTGACCGTATGAGCGCCTAAGCCTGCAGGCAAAAATCCCATCGACGAAGTCGACTTTAAATGGATTTTTGCTCGTATCTGTGAAGGTACTGAACAGATACGGGGAATTTTAAATAGATTGTAGGATTTTGGAATCTATGATAAAATGAGAGTCATATATGGAGAGAAGGAAACCGATTGGGACAGCGGCAGCGCCGGAGGGGCCGGAAGCTGGGCTGTGTTGGGGAAGGCGCCGGGGAGAGCGCCGCCCGGGTGGAGGAACGAGCAGATGGATATGCAGAGAACGGCCAGGGAAACGCTGAAAGCATTTTGTCGCGCCTGGTATGAACAGCGGAATGTGGAGCTGGCGGCGGCCCTGTCGGTGAGGGACGTGGAGATTGTGAATCCCGGCGGCTTTGGTTTGGTCCACGGCGTGGAGGGGATGACCCGGCGCATTGGGGAGGCGGTTCGGAATATTCAGGAGCCGTTTGTCTGCATTTTTTCCGAATTCTGTGAGCAGACTCTGGCGGAAGGCGTGTGCAGTCTGACCGTGGAGCTGACGCTGTACAACTCCCGGGCGGTTATCCACCGGAGCGTGTTTGCCGTGCTGGCGCTGGACGGCGGGGAATGGCGGGTTAAAAGCCTGATCGTGGCCCGAAGCGGAAAAGACGGGGGACAGAAGGAACGCGAGGCCGGGCTGAGCTGGCTGGAACGGGAGCTGGCGGAAGCCAACGAGGAGCTGCAGGACATCATCAATGCGATTCCGGGCGGCGTTGCCATTTACAAGGTCTCCGACCGGTTTGAGACCGTGTACTTTTCGGATGGTGTGCCGGAACTGTCCGGCTATACGCCGGAGGAGTACCGGGAGCTGGCCAAGGGCGATGCGGCGAATATGACCTACTGGGAGGACACGGCCGAGGTGGTTACCCGGGCGCTGGAAGTGATCCGCACAAAGGGGCTGGACACTATGGAATTCCGCAAACAGCACCGGGACGGTCATATCGTCTGGGTCCGCGCGCAGGTCAAGTGGATCGGGGAGGAGGACGGCTTCCCGCTGCTCCACTGCGTATTCCACAATATCACGGATCTGAAGGAGGCCAGGCAGGAGATGGAGCACCTGGTCAATTCCATTCCGGGGGGCATCGCCAGCTATCAGATCGAGGACGGGCGTTTTGTGCTCCTCTATTTCTCCGACGGAGTGATGAAGCTTTCCGGGCATACCAGGGAAGAGTACGGGCGTCTGGCCGGGCGCGATGCCATGAATCTGGTCTGTGAGCACGACCGGGACCGGGTGAGCGCCGCGGCCAGGGCGGCGCTGGCCAGCGGGGAGGTGCTGGACGTATCCTACCGCATGCGCCACAAGGACGGCCGCCTGATTTGGATTCACTTAAACGGCAGGAGAATCGGGCCGTTGGCGGACCGCGCGAAGTTTTACGCCGTATTTACCGGCTTGTCCGCGGAAAACCGCCTGTTTCAGAGCCTTTCAGGCGACCTGGCGGACGGGATCTATGTGATTGAGAAAGAAAATTATGACCTGCTCTACGTCAATGAGTCCAAACGGCTCTTTGCGGAGGGGCGGGAAGGGGTGGGGCAGAAATGTTACCAGGCCCTGTACGGGAAGGATGAACCCTGTGAATACTGTTCGCTGAGGACGCGGGAGCCGGACGGGCAGGAGCACGAGATGATTGTGCCGGAGACCGGGCATTTTTACAGCACGTCCTTCCGGGAGACGGACTGGAACGGGATCCCTGCCTACGTGAAGATCGTCCGGGATGTGACCGGGGCGGTTGAGCTGCGCAGGGAGAAGGAGCGGCTGGCGCAGTATTTTGAGACGGTCCTGAAAAATCTGCCCGGCGGCGTTGCGGTGGTCCGGCGCGATGCGCAGGGGAAAATGGAGCCGGAGTTTATGTCCGAGGGCTTTGCCGCCATGACGGAGATGACCATGGACCAGGCCTGGGAGCTGTACCGGCGGGATGCCATGGAGGGCGTGCATCCGGAGGACCGCGGGTATGTCAACCGGCAGATGGCGGAATACATCGCCGGGGATGAGAACCACTGCGAGATCGTCTACCGGCTGCGAAAGGGCGGCGGAGGTTACGTGTGGGTGAAAAACACTCTGTCCCTGATTCAGAGCGAGGCGGGCGAGGCCCGGGTTTATTCCGTGTACCGCGACATGACAAGGGAGCGCGAGGAGCAGAGCAGGCTGCGGCAGCAGTACAAGGATCTGATCATGCAGCACTACCAGACTCAGGGGCCGGACGCCCTGGTGCTGGGCCACTGCAATATCACCCAGAACCAGATTCTGGAGATTATCGATTATACGGATTCCAATTTGCTGGGAACCTTCGGGTCGGTGCGGGAGGACTTTTTCACCGGCCTGGGCAGTTTGGTGGTGGACGAGGAGGAACGGCGGAAATTCCTGGACATTTATCTGAACAAACCGGCGTTGGAGGCGTTTCAGAGAGGGGATGTGGAGCGGCGCCTGGAATGCTTTATGCGTCCGCCCAAGGAGGAGACGGGCCGGTATGTCCTGGTCAATATGTCCCTGGTGGCCACCCCGGACAGTGGAGACGTCACCGGAATTCTGACCGTTACGGACATTACCCGCCGGACCATTGAGGACCGGATCATGAAGCAGATATCCGCAAAGGGCTACGACTTTATCTCGGACGTGGATCTGAGGCAGGACCGGTATTACCTGCTCTCCGGCGATGAGCTGGACAGCGGAATTCGGGACGGCGGCGGCGTCTATTCCCGGCGGGTGGAGGACGTGCTGCTGCACGAGGTGGTGCCCCGGGACCGGGCGCGCATGCGCCAGGCGCTGGATCCGGCCTATATTTTGAAGAGACTGGAGCGGGAGAGCTCCTACACCCTGGCGTTTTCCATGGTGGACTTAAACGGCGGCATCCGCACCAAGAACATCACGATCTCGGCGGTGGACCTGCGTCTGTCCCGGGTCTGCGTTGCGAGGGCGGACATCACGGAATCCGTCCGGGAACAGCAGGGGATGCTCCATGTGATCGCGTATACCTTTGAGCTGGCGGGATTTATCAATATCAGCCAGAGAAGCCTGACACTTTACACCCGGGAGACGGTGCTGGAAAACCTGCCCCCTTATTTTGTGGAGCAGTACAGCGATGCCGTCGGCCGCTTTGTGGACCATCATGCCTCGGAGGCGGATCAGAAGGAAGCGCGCCGTCAGTTCCGGATTGAGATCATGAGGAAAAAACTGGAAGAAAAGCCAGGCGGATACGACTTCCTATTTTCATGCAGCGAGGACGGGCAGGAGCGTTTCAAGCAGGTCAATGTCATGTGGGGTGATGTGAACCACGGAACTATCTGCCTGGTGCGGGCGGATGTGACGGACATGCTGGCGGCGGAGCGCCGGACCAAGCGGGAGCTGGAGAATGCGCTGGTGCGGGCCGAGGATGCGAACCGGGCCAAGAGCGATTTTCTCTCCACCATGAGCCACGATATCCGCACTCCCATGAACGCGATCATGGGCATGACCGCCCTGGCAATGGCCCATTTGGGGGATCAGGAGCGGGTGGCGGACTGCCTGCAGAAGATATCCATTTCCTCCAGACACCTGTTGAGCCTGATCAACGATATTCTGGACATGAGCAAGATTGAGAGCTCCCAGATCACCTTGAACCGCATGCGGATTTCCATCCATGAGATGCTGGGGCAGCTCTCCGCGATTATGTCCTCCCAGGCCAGGGCGGCGGGACTTGAGTTCCGAATCCAGGCAGGGGAGATCGCGCATCCCTGCTTCTACGGGGATGCGCTGCGGATCAATCAGATCCTGATCAACATTCTGAGCAATGCGGTGAAATACACCCCGGAGGGAGGCCGCGTGGACTTTGAGGCGGAGGAGATTCCGGCCGCGGACGGGCGCTGCGCCCGGTACCGGTTTACGGTGCGCGACACCGGGGTGGGTATGACGGAAGAATTTTTGAAACATGTGTTCGAACCCTTTACCCGCAGCAGGCAGACCACCCGTGTGGAGGGAACCGGCCTGGGTCTCAGCATCACCAAGGGGCTGGTGAACCTGATGGGCGGAGCGATCTCGGTGGAGAGCCGGCTGCACCAGGGCACGGTATTTCAGGTGGAGCTGGAAGGCGAGATCGCGGAGCCCGGAGGAGAGGGCGGCGCGGAGCGTGAAGGCGGGCCGGACGGGCGGCAGTACGCGGACGAGGTGAACCGCAGGACCTTTGGCGGGCGGCTGTTTTTAGTGGCGGAGGACAACGAGATCAATGCTGAGATACTCTGCGAGCTGCTCTCCATGTATGGGGCCAAAACTGTGGTGCGCCAGGACGGAGCCCAGGCGGTGCGGGCATTTGCGGAGGCGGCTCCCGGCACCTACGACGCCATCCTGATGGACGTCCAGATGCCGGAAATGAATGGGTACGAAGTCACCAGAGCCATCCGCAGCATGGAGCGGCCGGACGCAGCGGTTATTCCCATCATCGCCATGACGGCCAACGCTTTTGCGGAGGATGTGAAGGCGGCTATGGAGGCGGGCATGACCGCCCATGTGGCCAAGCCCATCGACGTGGAGATACTGCGGGGCAGCCTGCGGAACGTGTTGAACGGCAGCGGGAAGGGCCGGGATTAACGGCCCTTATTCCCACTTGAAGAAGCGGAGGGAAACCAGGGCGCACACCCCGGCGATGGCCGCCATGAGAAGGATCGGAAGGCGCACGCTTTCTGCGGGCAGCCCCAGAGAGGCGGCCTTTAACAGCTTGATTCCCTGAGTCAGCGGCAGGAGACCGGCCGCCTGCCTCAGGGGGCCGGGCATGACCTCATAGGGCAGCGTGGCCCCGGAGAAGATCAGCATAGGGAAATACAGAAGGCTGGCAATGACCCCGGCGGTCTTGGCGTCCGGGGCGATGCCGCCCACCATCATGCCGATGGAGAACATGGATACCAGCACCAGCAGGTAGCCTCCCAGAAAGCCGGTCCACGACCCGTTAAACCGGTATCCAAAGAACAGAGCCGCGGTCAGGTACAGGGAGACCAGGGAAACGACCGCGTACAGGGTGTAGATGGAGACCTGGACCAGAAGGATCACGGCCGGGCTGACGGGGGTCACCTGGTAGCGTTTCAGAATGTGCCGGCTCCGGTATTCCGACACCACGAGCGGCAGGCCCATCACGCCGCCCGCGCAGATGGAGATGGTGGTGAGCGCCCCGAAGGACTGTTCCAGGAAGGTGTATCCGGCGCCCTCAAAGGCGGGCTTGTCCCCATACAGAATTCCCAGCAGCACCAGAACCACCAGAGGGGCGCAGATGGCGAAGATAAACATATCCATGCCCCGCAGCGACAATTTCAATTCTGTTTTTATCATAGTCTTAAATGCTCTCATGTTCCAATTCCTCCTCAGTATACCAGAGATAAGCGTCCTCCAGCTGATTGCAGGGACTGTTTTTTATGGCTTCCGATACGGTGCCGTGAAACACAGCCCTGCCTTTTTTTAAAATGCAGATCTGGTCGCACAGTTTTTCCACCTCGTCCATGAAGTGGGAGGTGAGAAAAATGGTAACGCCCTGTTTTTTAAGGTCTGAAAGGATGTTCCAGACCTCCCGCCTGGCCTTGGCGTCCAGTCCGGTGGTCAGCTCGTCCAGAAAGACGACTTCCGGATTGGGGATGAGCGCCAGCACAATAAACAGGCGCTGCCGCTGTCCGCCGGACAGTTCCTTTACCGGGCAGCGTTTCTTGCCGGACAGTCCGAATTTATCCAGCAGAGCGGCGGGGTCTGCTGGCTTCCGGTACAGGGCTGCCGTGACCTGGCAGAGCTCCCACAGCGTGATCTTGTCCTGATAGTTGGCCTCCTGAAATTGGACGCCCACCCGCTCAAAGAGTTTCCGGCGATCCGCCTCCGGGCTTAGGCCAAGAATGGAGACGCTGCCGCTGTCCGCTTTTCTGGTCCCCAGGATGCACTCGATTGCGGTGCTTTTTCCCGCGCCGTTGGCGCCCAAAAGCCCGAACACCGTGCCGCGGTCCACGGACAGGCTGAGGTGATCCACCGCCGTCAGCGCGCCGTAGGATTTTGTAAGCTGTTCTACTTTGATTACTTCCTGCATTTCATTACCTCCTTGTGATTTTGCAACAAAAGAATACCACCAACGGGAACATTGGTGGTAAAGTGGAGGGTTTTCTATGGATGGAAAATTTTTGAACGCCGGATTTTCAGCCGAAATCCTTTTTCAGGGTGGCGATCCAGGTTTCCACGGCCTGAGCCAGCGTGTATTGCTGCCGTAACACGGCCATGCCGGTTTCAGGAATATCGGGCTCCGCCTCCTTTTGGCGGATATTTTCTTCCAAATACGCCTTTAAGGTCCTGATGTTGTTCTCAATATTTGCCAGACAGCGAGCCTGGTGTTCCGGCGTCAGGCCGGCCAGATTGACGATCACGGCGTTAAAGTCCAGGAAAAAATGAATGGGTTTTTCGGAGATTTCCAGCATGAGGTTTTCCCATTGGGATTCTCCCGCCTCAGTCAGCGAGTATACCGCTTTCTCTGGCATTTTCCCCTCCCGGACCAGGGTGCTTTTGATCAGCCCTTTTTCCTCCAGCTGGAGCACTTTTTTGTAGATGGAGGGGGTGCTGATTTTGACCCACCTTGAAATGTTGCGGTATTCGACCAGTTTTTGAATGTCGTAGGCGCTTAACGGTTCCTGCTTTAATATTCCCAGAACGATTAAATCGATGGTTGCCATAAGGTCCTCCTTTTGTGTCTGTAATGGATGGGATTAGGGTAATACTTGTATTTGCTATAAAATATAGTAGTATAATTGGCGGGATATGTCAAGTGCGGGTGTCTGGGCAGCCGCAAAGCGCGTGTTTTGAGAGGTTCTTTGCGCTTGACATATACTATAATTTATAGTAATATTTATTTTGCTACTATAAATTATAGTATATTGTTGGAGTTGGAAATCGAAAGGAGAGTTTCGGGATGAAGGAGAATGAGAAAAAAATGGAATTGCTGGGAAACGCGCCGGTGCCCAGGGCACTGCTGGCGCTGGGCCTTCCAACCATGGTCGGAATGATGATCAACGCGCTGTACAATCTGGTGGACGCCTATTTTGTGGGAGGACTTGGCACAAGCCAGATGGGAGCGATCACGGTGGCGTTTCCCCTGGGCCAGGTGGTAGTCGGTTTGGGCCTGCTGTTCGGCAACGGCGCGGCGTCCTGCCTTTCCAGGCTGCTGGGACAGGGGGACCGGGAAAATGCCAACCGGGTGGCCAGCACCGCCCTGTACAGCAGCATTTTTGTGGGAGCGCTGGTCATTTTCTGCTGTGTGATCTGGCTGGAGCCGATTCTTGGGCGGCTGGGGGCGAGCGACAGCGTGATGCCGTACGCGCTCAGCTACACAGGAATCTATATCGTCTGCTCCATTTTTAACGTGTTCAATGTCACCATGAATAATATTGTGTCGAGCGAGGGGGCGGCTAAGACCACCATGTGCGTGCTGCTTGCGGGCGCTGTGCTGAACCTTGTTCTGGACCCGATTTTCATCTATGGGCTGGATTTAGGGGTGGCCGGAGCGGCAATCGCCACGGGGATTTCACAGTGCTTTTCCGCCCTGGTCTATCTGGCCTACATACTGGGAAAACGGAGCGTGTTTCGTTTCAGCATCAGGGATTTCCGCCTGTCCGGCAACATTATGTCGGAGATTCTAAAAATTGGGATTCCAACGATGGCCTTTCAGCTGCTGACCAGCCTGTCCATGTCAATGATCAACGACAGGGCCCGGGAATATGGGGATTACGCCCTTGCGGCCATGGGGGCGGTGACAAAAATCATGTCCGTGGGAAGTCTGATGGTTTTTGGCTTTTTGAAGGGGCTGCAGCCCATCGCCGGATACAGCTATGGTTCAAAAAAATATGACCGTTTGGGTGAGGCGGTGAAAATTTCCATCATCTGGTCCACGGTTTTCTGCGCTGCGTTTGGACTGGCGGCCGCGGTATTTTCCGGTCCAATGATCTCGAAGTTCACCAAGGGGGACCTGGATATGATCCGGGTGGGCCGGGCCGCGCTGCGGATCAACGGTTTATCCTTCGTAGTCTTTGGGTTTTATACGGTCTACTCATTCCTGTTTCTGGCAATGGGGAAAGCGAAAGAGGGCTGTTTTTTGGGCGCCTGCCGGCAGGGAATCTGCTTCGTGCCGGTGATCCTTATTTTGCCGGGAATCTGGGGATTAAACGGAATCCTCTACGCCCAGCCGGTGGCGGACGTGGCCGCGGCGTTGATTGCAGTGGGAATGGCGGCGTATTTGCGGTGGAAATTGGCGGAGGAGCAAAAATGCGGGGCGCGGGAGAGATGTGAGGGAGGGGATGGAAGGGGAGTATAAAATTGGAAGGTGCAGGAAAGAACATTTGTTCTTGCTTGCGCCTATACTTTTTGGTGGGGGTGTGTTATAATTTTTAAGAGCAAGATATTTTCGATTCGGTATCGATCTATTAACGAAATGTTTTTTGTGGTGAGGAGATATAAGAATAAAATCATTACACATATATGGTGATTTCCGCGGGGTAAATAATAGTCAGGCTATTACAAAACATATAGAAAATATTTTGCAGAAGGAGAATTGGAGAGGAAGACAACTTGTTCTAAAATGAAACAAGTTTAGCAAGAAGGAAATCGTAAAGCTAGAAGAAATATACATGGTCTGAAAGACTTTACGAATTTCTGCCGAATAGACGCCCGTTTTATCGGGGTATCAAGGAGGTAAAAACACATTATGGAGTTCAAATTACACAGTGAATATCAACCAACCGGCGACCAGCCGCAGGCGATCGAAGCCCTGGTAAAGGGCTTCAGGGAAGGCAACCAATTCGAGACGTTACTGGGGGTTACCGGCTCCGGTAAGACGTTCACCATGGCCAATGTCATCCAGCAATTACAAAAACCGACCCTCATCATCGCTCACAACAAAACGCTCGCAGCCCAGCTTTATTCCGAGTTCAAAGAGTTTTTCCCTGAGAACGCCGTGGAATACTTCGTCAGCTACTACGACTACTACCAACCCGAAGCCTACGTCCCGTCCACCGACACCTACATCGAGAAGGATTCCGCCATCAACGACGAGATCGACAAGCTGCGGCACTCGGCGACGGCGGCGTTGTCGGAGCGCAGCGACGTGATTATTGTGGCGTCGGTGTCCTGTATCTATGGGCTGGGAAGCCCCATCGATTATAAGAGCATGGTGATTTCGCTGCGGCCCGGCATGGTGAAGGACCGGGACGAGGTGATCCACAAGCTCATCGACATCCAGTACGAGCGCAATGAGATGGATTTCAAGCGGGGAACCTTCCGGGTGCGGGGGGACGTGCTGGAGATTTATCCGGCTTACTCCGACGGGGAGGCGTACCGGGTGGAATTCTTCGGCGACGAGGTGGAGCGGATTGCGGCGATCGATACCCTCACCATGGAGGTGAAGGCCCAGTTAGGCCATGTGGCGATCTTCCCGGCCTCCCATTACGTGGTGCCGAAGGAGAAGATGATGGAGGCCACGGAGAATATTCTGGCGGAGATGAAGGAGCGGGTGGCGTTTTTCAAGAGCGAGGACAAGCTGCTGGAGGCCCAGCGTATCGCAGAGCGGACCAATTTTGACGTGGAAATGATGCGGGAGACCGGATTCTGCTCCGGCATCGAAAACTACTCCCGCCACTTGACCGGCAGCGCGCCGGGGGAGCCGCCGTGTACGCTGATCGACTATTTCCCGGAGGATTTTCTGATCATCGTGGACGAGTCCCACATCACCCTGCCCCAGGTCCGCGGCATGTACGCGGGCGACCGCTCGCGCAAGAGCACGCTGGTGGAATTCGGATTCCGCCTGCCCTCGGCCCTGGACAACCGCCCGCTCAATTTCTCGGAATTTGAGAGCAAAATCGACCAGATGATGTTCGTGTCCGCCACCCCCAATGTCTATGAGCGGGACCACGAACTGCTGCGGGTGGAACAGATTATCCGGCCCACCGGTCTGCTGGACCCGGAGATTTCCGTGCGCCCGGTGGAGGGGCAGATCGACGACCTGGTGTCCGAGGTGAACCGGGAGGTGGCAGGCCGCCACAAGGTGCTGATCACCACCCTGACCAAGCGTATGGCAGAGGATTTGACGGACTATATGCGGGATGTGGGCATCCGGGTGAAATACCTGCACTCCGACATCGACACCCTGGAGCGGGCCGAGATCATCCGGGACATGCGGATGGACGTGTTCGACGTGCTGGTGGGAATCAACCTGCTGCGTGAGGGCCTTGACATCCCGGAAATCACGCTGGTGGCGATTTTGGACGCGGATAAGGAAGGCTTTTTGCGGTCTGAGACCTCCCTGATTCAGACGGTAGGCCGGGCGGCCCGAAATTCCGAGGGCCATGTGATCATGTACGCGGACAAGATTACCGATTCCATGCGGGTCGCCATCGAGGAGACCAACAGGCGGCGCAAGATCCAGCAGGAGTACAACGAAGCTCACGGAATCACTCCCACCACCATCAAGAAAGCAGTCAGGGACCTGATCGCCATTTCCAAGGCGGTGACGGACAGCGACGACCGGTTTAAGAAGGATCCGGAGTCCATGGATGAGAAGGAGCTCAAGAAGCTGGCCAAGGAGCTGGAGAAGAAGATGCGCCAGGCGGCGGTGGAGCTGAACTTCGAGCAGGCGGCCAAATTGCGTGACCGGATGCTGGAAGTTAAAAAAATGCTTCAGGATTTCGAATAAATTGACAAAATGTACCTCCTTTGTCATGAAATATTAATATTGTTGTAAGATGGATGAAATTGTATATTTGTAATTCATTTTATATAATGAATATAGAAAAAGAGTGCAAATTTTTCGCCTTAATTAACAACAAATGGAGGAGGGAACAAAAATGAGGCAAAAGAGAAGAAATTGTCTGATATTCGCATTGGCGGCTGCAATGGTGGTTGGAACTGCATTTACGGCGCTGGCAGAGGACACGAAGATTGACAAGGTGAAATTGTCCGTCAGTTATGACAGAGAGCCGAAGAGCGGGGATGATATCGGAAAAGTCTATGTAAAGACAGACAGCAGTCAGTTCCGTGTGGATTATGCGGAGTACACCAACGATGCGGATACCTGGAGCGTGGGGGATGAACCTACGATCAAAGTAGAACTGTCGGCCAGGGACGGATACCGTTTCGCCTACACAAGCAAGAGCCATTTTGATGTGTCCGGCAGCGGAGCTGAATTTGACAAGGCCAAAAAATATGACGACAACTATATGGAAGTGACGATCACCCTGAAACGGATCGGCGGCAAGCTGAGCGGAGCGGAGAATCTGGAGTGGAGCGGAACGACCGCATACTGGGATTCCCTGGATGGGGCGAAGAGCTATGAGGTGCGCCTGGTACGCGATGACAAGACAGTGACCACGGTGGAGACAACCGCCACCTCCTACAATTTTGGCGGCTACTTCAACAAGGAAGGTACCTACGTGTTCCGTGTGCGTGCGATTTCCGATTATAACAACCGGGTCGGCGAGTGGTCGGAGGATTCCCCGGATTACGATGTGGATGAGGAAGACACCTGGAGAACCGGCAGCGGCAGATGGATGAGCGACCAGAACGGCTGGTGGTATGCCTATGACGGAGGCGGTTATCCGGCGGAGTGCTGGAAGGAGATCGGCGGAGCCTGGTATTATTTTGAGCGCTCCGGTTATATGGCCTCCGGTTGGAAGCGGTTGGACGGCGAGTGGTATTACCTGGCTCCCAGCGGCGCGATGACGACCGGATGGCAGATGGTTAACGGATCCTGGTACTATATGAATGGCAGCGGAGAGATGCAGACCGGCTGGCAGTACATTGGCGGAAGATGGTATTATCTGGGAACGGACGGCGCGATGTACGCGAACACCAGAACCCCGGACGGTTACTATGTGGACGGCAGCGGCGCCAGAGTCTATTGATTGGATTTGGAAAAATGGACCGCGCGGCGTGACGTCGGCAGAATCAAATAACAGTTGAAGTTCCAGGCTTCCCGGCCGGTCCGGGGAGCCTGGTTTTTTAATGAATGTAATGGGCCTCTTGTGCAGCCTGCGGGCGATTGCTGGCTGTCCGGCCCATAACTTAAGCGAAGGTTTCCCGGGCGATCCTGATAAACATTTCCATCGCCTTTGTCATCTGCTTTTTACGGGGATGGGCGATGAAAATATCCCGCCCGGCGGAGGGATCGCGCACCGGGTAATAGACTAAGGGGGAGCCGACGGTCAGAAGCAGGCGGATGACGGTGTCGGTGAGAAAGCAGCAGCCGAGCCCCTGACAGGCCATGTTGGCGACGGTGGAAAGCTGGTTTAAGTACAGGGAGGTGCGGGGGACAAAACCGGCGCGGCGGCAGATGTCCAGACTGCGGCGGTGCATGTCGTGCCCGCGCTTCAGCAGGAGAAAGGCTTCGCCGGAAAAGGCGGAAATATCCGCGCTCCCGGAATCCCCGCAAAGGTGCCGACCGGCTAAAACCTCTTCCCGGGTCAGAGAATTTTCGGCAAACCGGCGGTTTAGCGGGTTGTCCGAGGGGGCGGCTAAGAGAATGTGTTCCTCGCACAGCGTTTCCGAGGAGAACAGGGAGGCGTCATAGACTCCCGCGTCAAAGATCAGGTCGATATTGTCCTTTAACGCCTCCTCGTATAACGCCATAGAGTCCGATTCCACTAATTCCAGATCAACGCCGGGATAGCGGGAAACGAAGGTGTGGATCACCGGCGGGAGCATGCAGGCGGAGAAAAAATTGGCGCCCGCCACCACCACGCGCCCGGAGTTCAGGCTGGCCATCTCGCTGAGACGGCATTCCAGCTCCCGTTCCACAGCCATGATTTTTTCGACCGCCTCGATGTACAGTTTTCCGGCCTCCGTCAGGCGGATGGGAAGCGTGTTCCGGTCAAATATTTCAAAGCCGATTCCCCGCTCCGCCTTGCGGATGGAGCTGCTTAAAGCAGGCTGGGAGATGAACAGGTTTTTGGCGGCCTGGGAGAAGCTTTTCTCCTGATAAACCTCGTATATGTACCTCATTTCTTGTTTCATGGGCGTCTCCTATAAATTTAATAAATATCTCTTATATTTATATATGTATTTTATTATAAGACGAAAGCTTGGTATAATCAAGGAAACGTATCCCTTATCGACAACCTGCGGTTGACGACAACGTATAATCAAGGAGATAAGCCGCTTGCCGTCAGCCCTGGGGCAGCCGGCAGGAATCAAAACTTCACAAAACAGGAGAGGAAGGTACAGGAAATGGATTTGTTGACTGAGAAATTTGCGAAGCTGGGGGTGGACAGCGCCCCGGGTCAGGAGAAGCTGCAGGGGGAGACAAAGCTGGATTTGCGGGGGTGCAGGCTGCCGGGGACGCCGGTGGATTTCTCCCATGGGGATGTGGATGCCTTTGAGCCGCTTCCGGGGAGCAAGGAAGCCTTTGACGCCGGGTACCTGGAGGGCGGGAGACAGGCTTACACAGAGTACCGCGGCAGCGCCTCCATCCGCGAGGATGTGGCGGAGAAGCTCTCCGCGTTTACCGGCGCGAAAATTGATCCGGCAAAAAACGTGATCCTGACGCCGGGAACCCAGGGAGCGCTGTTCCTGGCCATGGGAGCCATGGCGGCCCGGGGGGACCGGGTGGCGATTGTGGAACCGGATTATTTTGCAAACCGCAAGCTGGCGGAATTCTTTGAGTGCGCCATCGTCCCTGTGCAGATGCGCTATTTTGAGGCGGAACATGAGTCGGGCCTGGATTTGAGGGAGCTGGAGGAGGCGTTTCGCAGCGGCGTGAAGCTGTTTTTGTTCTCCAACCCCAACAATCCAACCGGCGCGGTTTACTCGGACCGGGAGATCCGGCAGATCGCAGCGCTGGCCAGGGCCTACGGCGTGTCCCTGATCGTGGATGAGCTGTATTCCCGGCAGCTCTTCGACGGGAGGGGCTACACCCATCTGTGCGCTTTGGAGGAGGGGCCGGAGGAGATGGTCACGATCATCGGACCGTCAAAGACCGAGTCCTTAAGCGGATACCGGCTGGGCGCAGCTTTCGGGTCCGAGGCTGTGATCGCCCGGATGGAAAAGCTGCAGGCCATCGTTTCCCTGCGGGCCGCGGGATACTGCCAGGCAGTGTTTAAGGTATGGTTTGCGGAGCCGGAGGGCTTTATGGAGCGGCGGATTCTGGAACATCAGGCGATCCGGGATGCGCTGGTGAAAACGTTCCGGGCAGTGCCGGGCGTGCGGGTGCGGCCGGCGGATGCGGGCAGCTATCTGTTCGTGCAGCTGCCGCCGCTGGACGTTTCCATCGGGGAATTCGTCAAAATTGTGCGCCGCCTGGCGGATGTGACCGTGACGCCGGGAACGGAGTTCGGCCCCGGATTTACGGACAGCTTCCGCATCAATTTTTCGCAGGATAAGACGGCGGCTCTTGCCGCAGTAGACCGTCTTTTAGCGGTGATGGAACGCTACCGCAGATCGTGAGGAGGAGAATATGAGACGAATCGGATTTTTGGGATGCGGAAAAATCGGCAAAGCCCTTGTGCGCCACATCGCCGAGCGGGAGGACATGGCGGTGGAATTTATTCAGGATCCAGGCTTTGCAAACGATATCGGGATTCAATGCCCCGTGCTCGCGAAGGCGGACGAGGCGGCTTTTGCCGGGGCGGATCTGATCGTGGAGTGTGCGACCGCCCAGGTGCTGTCGGAGAATCTGGAGCTGATTCTGGCCCACTGCGACCTGATGATGTTCTCCGTGACCGCGTTTGGGGATCCGGACTTTGAGCGGCGGGCGAAAGCGCTGTGCGGGACCTACGGAAGAACAATTTTTATCCCCCACGGGGCGATTCTGGGGCTGGACGGCATTTTTGACGGAGGGCCGGTCTGGCGTCAGGTGACGGTTGAGACGGTTAAAAGCCCAACGAGTCTGGGACGCCAGGACAACCGCAGGTCCGTGGTCTATGAGGGGCCCACCCGGGAGGCGTGCGTGCATTTTCCAAGAAATGTAAATGTCCACGCGGCCGTGGCCCTGGCCGGAATCGGCTTTGACCGGACCATTTCCCGGATCATTTCCGACCCGGAGGTCTCCACCAACGCGCACCGCATTTCCTTGAGCGGCGATGGAATCGCCATCACGCTGGATATCAGCAGCTATGCAGCGGGAGCCGTGACCGGGGCCTACACCCCGTACTCGGCCTGCGGAAGCCTGGACAGGGTACTGGAAAACGGAGCGGGCCTTCGATTTGTGTAGCCCGGACCGGCCATTCCGGCGCGGTCTGGGAAATAATAGGGCAAACGCCGCCGAAACCACCGGAATCCTGTTGACAATTAATCGCAACTAATCTAAAATAGGAAACGTCTAAGGAGTTTGTCGAGACAAACTCCGGCCGCGCAGGCGGTAAACCGGACGGAATGGATGGGATTGTGATGAAATTATGTGAGTGTGAGATCGGCAGGAGCTACCTCGTGGAGGACGTACTGGTGGATGAAGCCATCACCAGACGCCTGGAAGCGCTGGGCGTCAATGAGGGAACTCCGGTGCTGATTTTGAATAAAAAGGGCAGCGGAAGCGTGATTGTCAAGGTGCGGGGAACCCGCCTGGCCATGGGGAGAAAGCTTTCGGAGGGAATCTGTGTGGAGGAGGTGGCGCAGTTATGAGCCAGCAGGAGAGAGCGGAGGGCAGGACAAAGTACGGCAGCGTTCCCTATGCGGCGCCACGGCAGCCCCAGCCCCGTCAGATTCGCCACGGCATCGACAAGCGGCCCATCCGGGTGGGATTTGTGGGCAATCCCAACTGCGGAAAGACCACGCTGTTTAACGCCTTTACCGGCGCCAAGCTGAAGGTGGCCAACTGGCCGGGCGTCACGGTGGAGCGGGTGGAGGGGGAGACCAATTACAAGGGCCGCCCCATCAAGGTAATCGACCTGCCCGGCATCTACAGTCTGACCTCCTACACCATCGAGGAGAAGGTGACCCGCAAGTGCATCGAGGACGGCGAGGTGGATGTGATCATCAATGTGGTGGACGCCTCCTCGCTGGAGCGCAATCTCTACCTCACCATGCAGCTGATCGAGCTGAAAAAGCCGGTGATCCTGGCCCTCAACATGATGGACATCGTGGAGGAGCGGGGCATGGAGATCGACATGCACCGCCTTCCGGAGATGCTGGGCGGAATTCCGGTGGTCCCGGTATCCGCCAGAAAGCGCACCGGCCTGGACGTGCTGATGCACGCGGTGGTCCACCACTATGAGGAGGAGCCCCAGGGCGTGGTTATCCACTACAGTCCCCAGGTGGAGGAGAAGATCACCCGCATCGAGGGGGAGCTGCGCAGGCATTACGGCGAGATGGACAACATGCGCTGGCACGCCATCAAGTTTCTGGAATTCGACGAGGTGGTCACAAGCGATCATCCCCTGGACGTGAGCGGGATTCTGGACCACAACTATGAAAAGCAGATCATCAATGAAAAGTACGACTACATAGAAGAGGTGATTCAGGAGTGCCTGATGAACAAGGAGGAGAAGGCGGCTACCACGGACAAGGCGGACCGGATTCTGACCCACCGCATCTGGGGAATTCCCGTGTTCCTGGGAATCATGGCCCTGGTATTCTTTCTCACCTTCACGGTGGGCGATTTCCTGAAAGGGTACTTCCAGGTGGGGCTGGACTGGTTTTCCCAGGCGGTGGTGGCCGGGCTTGCAAGCGTTCACGCCTCCAGCTGGCTGACGTCTCTGATCGTGGACGGCATCATCGCCGGGGTGGGCGGCATCCTGACCTTCCTGCCCAATATTTTCATTCTGTTCCTGGCCCTGGCCTTTTTGGAGGACAGCGGTTACATGGCCAGGGTGGCCTACGTGATGAATGAGACCATGGGAATGGTGGGCCTTTCCGGCAAGGCGTTTCTGCCGATGCTTCTGGGCTTCGGCTGCACGGTGCCTGCGGTGATGGCTACCCGGGCGCTGGAGAGCGTGCGCGACCGTCGGCGGACCATCCTCATCACGCCCTTTATGTCCTGCTCCGCCAGACTGCCCATCTACGTGCTGTTCGCGGAGATGTTTTTCCCAAGGCACGCGCTGTTTGTGGCGTACTCCCTGTATCTGATCGGCCTGGTGATGGCCATTCTGGTGGCCTTTATCCTGCATAAGAATTCCCGGGGGACCCGGTCGGAGAACGCGCTGCTCATCGAGCTGCCGGAATACAAGACGCCCAACGGCCGGACCGTGGCCATCTATGTGTGGGATAAGGTGAAGGACTATCTGAGCAAGGCCGGAACCACGATCTTTATCGCCTCCATCGTGCTGTGGTTTGTGCTGAACACCGGCACCACGGGCTTTGTGTCGGATGTGCAGGACAGCTTTGCGGCCATGATCGGCCATGTGTTGGTGCCGGTGCTGCGTCCGGCGGGCCTGGGCCTGTGGCAGGTGGCGGTGGCGCTGATCTCAGGTCTGTCCGCCAAGGAGGTGGTGGTCTCCAGCTTCAGCGTGCTTTTTGGAATCAGCAACGTGAACTCGGCCGCGGGAATGGGAGAGCTGTCCGCCCAGCTGACGTATATGGGCTTTGGCGGGGTCAACGCCTACGCGCTCATGATCTTCTGCCTGATGTACAGCCCCTGCATCGCCGCGGTGGCCACCATCAAGCGGGAGACCGGCTCCTGGCGGTGGACTCTGGGAATGGTGCTGTTCCAGCTTTTGGTAGCCTGGGCCGCCGCGGTGCTGGTGTTCCAGGTGGGAAGCCTGCTGTTTGGTTAATCGGAACATGCCTGCAGCGGGCCGGTGACCACCGGCGCAATCCGCAGCCGTCCGGTGGAACGGGAGAAGAGATAGACGTTGTTGGACAGCCGCTCTTCCGGATCCACCTCGGTGCGGTTGATGGACGCCACGGTGAGGCACAGCTCCTCATAATTTTGATCTCCCCGGTCGGGGAGCAGCAGGACTTCGTGTATGCTGGAGGGAAGGACCACAAGATTGGCCTTCATCCGGTCCGCGAAGTCCTTTAATATATCCGTGTAGAGCATGCAGGCGGCTCCGGAGATCCCGTTCTGGTTGGAGAGAATGTACAGGGGAGGACCGGCCTCCCGCCTGCCGGAACGCATCAGTTCCCCCAGCGCCTCACCGATGGAGAGGATTCGGGCAGGGAACAGGCGGGGCGTATTTTCATCCGCCAGACGGGACAGGGTTTCCAGGTCCATCCCCCAGTGGGCCAGATGGGCGCTGGTGATGCGCACGGTCATTGCGCCCCGTTCGTCCGCACCCAGGTCCAGGAAAAATACCTTGGCCAGGTCCAGCACAGGGACATGGGGCAGGGTTTTAAGCAGTTCCCGGTTGGACTGGGCGTTGATCAGGCGGTACGCCACCCGGGGACGCACCGATTCCGCACGTTCCAGGAGATTTAAATCAAGGGGAGTGTTTGCCAGGCTCTGGCGGTAAAGACTCAGAAGTTCGTCGAGAAGCTGCTCCAGGGGCGTTCCGTTCTGGAAGCGCTGGTAACAGGAGTTTAAGTAGAGGGTGGGCGCCACACGGGAACCCTTTTCACAGATGCTCAGCCCGTCCAGGCTCAGCCCGTTGTTGCGGGGGATCCGGTGGATGGTCAGGACATAACCGTCCCCCAGCCGTTTCTCCAGCTGCTGTCTGACTGCGGATAAAAAGGTGTGATAGAGCATAGATTTGACCTCCTTACAGGTATAAAAGATTTACAGAAACAAAAGATACATAATAGAAGAACGGCGCGGACGCACCGGAAAGAAGTGTATCCAGCTTAATCCACAGATTGCGGATTGTCAAGTCCTGTAGGAAAATATCGTAATTTTTAAGAGAAAAGTTATTGTAGTTGACAGCCGGAATATGGTATATATAGAGGGCAGCATAATTTAATCTGTGAATATATGGAAGAAAAGGTCAGTTAACATGATGAAAATGAGACAAGCAGTTCGAAGCCTGTTGGCGGCTGCGGCGTTGTCCGCGGCATTTGGCATGACTGCGCTGGCGGACGATACCACTCAATTCGTCCCCGGGACCACGGTGAACGGCCTGGGAATCGGCGGAATGACGGTGGAGCAGGCCAAGGCCAGCGTGGAAGGATTTTACGACAGCAACTACCAGCTTGAGATAAAAAAGAAAAATGGCACCAAGGATTATATTAAGGGAGCTGAGATCGGCTATAAGGTGACGCTTCCGGCGGGGCTGGAGGAGATTCTGGCCGGACAGAACGCTACCGGGCGGGTTTCCGGCCCTGCGGCGGACAACTCCCACACCATGGATATGAGCACGGCTTATGATGCGCAGGCCCTGGAGGACCGGATCGCAGCGCTTCCCTGCCTTTCCGGTTCGGGGATCGTGACCACGGCGGATGCGCGGATTTCCGACTACGAGGCCGGGAAAGAGTTTACCATCATCCCGGAGGTGGAGGGCAACAACCTGGATGCAGAGCGGACCGCGGCTGCGATCCGGGAGGCGGTGGCTGCCGGAGAACGGCAGCTGGATCTGACGGCGGCGGGTCTGTATTACCAGGTCCAGGTGCGCGCGGATGACCCAGGGCTGAGAGCGCTCTGCGATACCATGAACCGTTACCGCGCCATGACCGTTACCTATCAGGTCGGGGAAGAGTCGGAGGTGCTGGACGGCGGCACCATCTGCTCCTGGCTGTCCGTGGGGGCCGACGGACAGGTAATTGCCGACCCCGCAGGAGTGACCGGGTTCGTGCAGGCTCTGGCGGCCAAGTACGATACCGCGGGCAAAGAGCGGACCTTCCACACCGCGGACGGCCGTGACATCCCCCTTACCGGGCCTTACGGATGGAAGCTGGATCAGGCCGCGGAGGTGCAGGCGCTGACCGAATATCTGAAGTCCACGGACAGCCAGACCCGCGAGCCGGTGTTCGCCCAGACGGCGGCCAGCCGGACGGAGCCGGAGTGGGGCGCCACCTATGTGGAGATCGATCTGACCAATCAGCACGTGTACATGACAAAGGACGGGGCGGTGGTCTGGGACGCGCCCTGCGTGACGGGAAATGTGTCCAAGAACTATACCACGCCTCCGGGAATCTATTCCCTGACCTACAAGGAGCAGGACCGCATTTTGCGCGGGCCCAAGAAGGCGGACGGGAGCTATGAGTACGAGAGCCATGTGGATTTCTGGATGCCCTTTAACGGAGGGATCGGGCTGCACGACGCCAACTGGAGAGGCAGCTTTGGCGGAACGATCTACCAGACCTCGGGCAGCCACGGCTGCGTGAACCTGCCGCCGGACCGGGCTAAGATTCTCTACGGCCTGGTGGAAAAGGGGATGCCGGTGATCTGCTACAACTGATGTTTTTACAGGTGATAACATGGAAAATCGGGATAGGGAGCTGGCGAAGGCCGCCATGCTGGCCGGGGAGATTATGCTGGTCAGCGGGGCGGAGATCGCCAGAATCGAGGAGACCATCCACTATATTTTGAGCGTTGCGGACCGGGAGGCCCAGACCATGGTGTTCAGCACCGGTATTTTCGTCACCCTGCGGGAAGCGGGGGAGGAGCCGGTCACCCTGGTGCGCCGGGTCACGGACCGGGCCACCAATTTAAACAGGATCTGCCAGGTGAATGAGGTTTCGCGCCGGATCTGCGCTGGCACGCTCGCCGTGCCGGAAGCGCTGGCGCGTCTGGAGGAGATCAAACGCGTCAACCAGTACGGTTTGGCGGCGAAGGGGGTCAGCTATATCTGGGTGGCCTTCTTTTTTGGCATCGTGCTGGGGGGAACGCCCTGGGACTGCCTGGGGGCGGCTCTGGTGGGAGCGGCTTTGGGCGCGGTGGTGTACGCCTCGTCGCGCCTGGGGCTCAACGGCTTCTGCGTTAACGCTCTGGGGGCCTTTGCCTGCGGGATCACGGCGCTGCTGCTGAACCGCTTCGCCCTGCCCCAGACAAGCCGCGATATTGTGATCGTCAGCTCCATTATGCCCCTGGTGCCCGGTGTGATCTTTACCACCGCGGTCCGCGATACGCTGAACGGGGATTACTCCTCCGGCGCGGCGCGGATGCTGGAGGCGGCTGTGGTGGCCCTGGCCGTGGCGGCGGGCGTTGGCGCCAGCATGGCCCTGTTCCGCTATCTGACGGGAGGTGGGGCGGCATGGTGATGGTGATTCAGACCATCGGCGCGTTCTTTGCGGTGGCCAGCTTTACGCGGATTCTGGAGCTGCCCAAGCGCTTTCTGATGTGGTACGGAACCGCGGGAGCTTTGTGCTGGCTGGTCTATCTGAACGTCAGGGACGGAGCCGGTTCCAAGATTCTGGCCGCCTTTGCGGCCGGCCTGGCGGTGGCGGTGTTCAGCCACCTGGCGGCCCGGCTTTTGAAGGCTCCGGTGACGGTTTTCCTGATTCCGGGTATTCTGCCCCTGGTGCCGGGGGCATCCATCTACAACAGCGTTTACTACATGATTCAGGACAACCAGCCCCAGTCCTCCCACTACCTGGCGGAGACGCTGCAGATCGCGGGAGCCATCGCCATGGCGGTATTTCTGGTGGATTCCCTGTTTCATATGCTGAGGGCGGGAAAGAACCGGCGCGGGGAAAAACAGGGCTGGGATGCGGAATTGTGCGAGCAGATGGAAAAATTTGAAAAAAAGACTTGAATTTTTGAGCCAAGTGTAGTATTATACAGGAGATGCGTCTGTAGCTCAGTGGATAGAGCAGTGGCCTCCGGAGCCGCGTGCGTAGGTTCGATTCCTATCAGACGCATTTTTTGATGCAACGGCGCTGCCGCAGAACTGGGAGTTATACTCCTGGTTCTGCGGCATTTTGCGTATCCGGGGAGGGAATGGAGACGGCTCCGGCGGCGAGGCTTCCGCCCGTCTGGGGCTGCCCTGCGAACAGCCCGCAGGCCACTCCGATAAATTCCGCGGCGGCGGCGGTCAGCTCCCGCTCGGGATCACGGGCGATCACAAAGGTCTGCCGGGCCTGCAGGTCCTTCAGGCGGTAGCAGACGATTTTTCTGCCCAGGTCTTCGGGGCGGACCAGAGTGGCGGGGATGAAGCCCACGCCGGTGTTCTTGGCGATCAGCGCGTACAGCGTGTCCAGGGAATTGATCTCGATCAAGTTTACCGGGGGAAAGAGGCTGCCGCAGATATCCAGGCAGACCCTGGCGAACTTGCCGTTTTTCCGGGTGATGATAAAGGTCTCGTTCTCCAGCAGCGCCAGCTCCCGGACGGTGAGTTCTCCTGGGGGAAACTGGCCGGCAAAGGGGTGGGACGCGGGGAGCGCCAGCAGGATTTCCTCGGAAAACAGCTTGCGGATTGTCAGCCTGGGGGAACGGACGGGCAGCGGCATGATACAGAAATCCAGAGCGCCTGCCAGAACCTTTTCTTCCAGCTCGTCCGAGTGGGCGCTGACAAAGGTGATGCTGGTCTGGGGATAGCTGGCGGAATAGTGCTTGACCAGCATGGGGATCACATACTTCTCGTGGAGTGTGGTGATCCCTATTTTCAGATTGCGGCGGTCCGCCTGGGCGTAACCGGCCAGGGTTTCCTTCATCGTCCGGCAGTGAAAGAGAATGGTCTGGGCCTCCGCCACCATAGCCTGTCCGGCGGGCGTCAGAGTCACCCCGCCGGTTTGGCGGGCCAGCAGCGGGACGGAAAATTCCCGCTCCAGACGGCTGACCGCATGGCTTAAGGCCGATTGGGTGATGCCCAGCTGCCTGGCCGCCCGGGAGAGGCTTCCGCAGCCGGCAATCTGCGTCATGTAATACAGGTCTTTTAACAGCATCGGATTCCCTCCTGTGCGCTTCAATAGGTATGAATACAATTCATGTACATATTGTATATGCATATTTTATAATTGTCAATTTACATGGTAATATTTAATAAACCAAACGGAAATTCAGTCTATTTTTGGAGAAGAAGGAGGATTTATTATGTGGAAACGGTTGGGAAGTCTGACGCTTGCCATGACGGTGGCGGGGATGTGTTTAGCGGGATGTTCCGGGGGGACGTCCGCCAAGGCCGGGAAAACGTACCCGGAGCGAAAGGTTGAGATCATCGTAGGCTTTGGAGCCGGGTCCGGCACGGACATCACGGCCAGAGCTTTGAGCGAGCCGCTGTCCAAGGTTTTGGGGGTGCCGGTGGTGGTGACCAATATCGAGGGCTCCCAGGGGCTCAACGGCCTGGAATATGTGTACAAGCAGCCCGCGGACGGCTACACGCTGTTTCTGACCACCCAGACCCAGCTCATCACCCAGATCAACGGCCTGTCCGAGATCAAGTTCACCGAGGAGTTCATGCCAGTCAGCCGCCTGGTGCACGACGTGACCCTGATCACGGGAAACGGACAGGGACGGTTTAAGGATTTCGATGAGATGAAGGCCCTGGCTGAGGCCAATCCCAAAGATGTAAAGATCGCCGGTCTGGCGGCCACCGGTTTGGACGGCATGATCATCAAGCAGTTTGTGGAATCCTCCGGACTGGAGCTGGATCTGATCAGCTTCGGGGGGACGGGAGAGTGCAAATCCGCGCTGTTGGGCGGACATGTGGACCTGAGCATCGACGATGTGGCCACGGCCAAGCCTCTGATCGAGGACGGCGAGCTGACTGGTATCGTGGTGCTGGCCGAAGAGCGGCTGCCCGGCCTTCCCGACGTGCCCTGTTCCGTGGAAAAGGGCATCGACGCCACCATAGGCGCATGGCGGGGGCTTTCGGTGAAAAAGGGAACGGACCCCGAGGTCATAAAGACCTTGGAGGAAGCCATTGTAAAGGCCATGGAGGACCCGGCCTGGAAGGAATTTGTGGAGACTGGGATGCTGGACCAGAGGCCGGGGTATGCGAACTCCGAAGAATTTGGAAAGATTTGGGAAGAAGAGTACGCGTTCTTTGAGACTATGGTGGAATAGGAGAGGGATTCATTTGGGATTGAGAGAGGGGATGGTGTGATGGCGGGAGATATTGCGGTGTGCGCACTGCTGATACTGTTTTGCCTGTTTTGTCTGTTTAATCTGATGTTCGGCATGGGAAATGTGATGGAGTACGATCCCATGGGCCCCAGGGCCTGGCCGGTGTTTTTGCTGGTGCTGCTGATCGCGCTGCTGGCGCTCAACATATTCCTGTCGCTTAGGGCGGCGCGCCGTCAGACGGCGGCGGGGGAAGCCGCCCGGACGGAAAGCGCGGGGGAGGGGAAGAAACTTCAAAAGCTGGCCTGGTCGGCCCTTGGGATGTTCGTCTACATTACGCTGATGGACAAGATCGGCTTTGTATGTTCCACGCCGCTGTTTGTTGCCTACTATATGACGCTGCTGGGGAACCGCAGCTGGAAGATGCGGCTTTTGACCGCAGCTCTGTCCACGGCCGCGCTGTACATCCTGTTTTCGCGGTTTTTGCAGGTGCCGCTTCCAAGAGGATACGGAATGTTCCGGGATCTGTCGCTGTTCTTTGAGACGCTGTAGAGAGGGGGCGGGTAAATGTTTGATATGGTTGCAACCGGATTCTCCATTGTGCTGGAGCCGGCCACATTTTTAATTATTTTTCTGGGAATCATCGCAGGCACGATATTCGGCTCCATGCCCGGGGTCAGCGCCTCCATGGCCATCGCCCTGTGCGTGCCCTTCACCTATGTGATGCGGCCCGTGGTGTCCATCGCGTTTCTGGTGGCAGTCTACTGTTCGTCCATCACCGGCGGCGGGATCACGGCCATTCTGTTCAAGATACCGGGGACGCCCTCCAGCGCTCCCACCACCTTTGACGGCTACCCGCTGGCCGTCCAGGGCCGGGCCGGGGAGGCGCTGGGAACCTCCATCATCTGTTCGGCCATCGGCGGCGTGGTCTCGGCCTGCGCCATGTTCTTACTGTCCCCGCAGCTCTCCTCCCTGGGGCTGAAATTCGGCCCGTCGGAGCTGTTTGCGGTCAGCTTTCTGGGACTGAGCGTTCTGACCTGCCTGGAGCCGGACAATATGCTCAAAACCCTGATCTCCGGCCTGCTGGGCCTGTTCATCGCCACCATCGGTACGGACCCTATCGTGGGCTGCGCCAGGCTGACCTTCGGACAGACGGAGCTTCTGGGGGGCTTTGACATGATCCCGATCATGATCGGTATGTTCGCCGTTTCCGAGGTATTTAAGCAGACCATCAAACCCATCAGACTGGGGGAGATGGTGGGCGGAGGAAGCAAAGTCAAAACAAAAATGATCAGCTTCCGCCAGATGATGGAGATCAAGTGGACCGTGGTCCGCTCCTCCATTCTGGGAACCGTTGTGGGAATTCTGCCCGGGGCCGGTTCCACCATCGCAGCGTTTTTGAGCTATGTGGCGGAGGTCAAGACCTCCAAGACGCCGGAACGCTATGGAAAAGGCGAACTGCGGGGCGTGGCCGCCTCGGAGACGGCCAACAACGCGGCCACCGGCGGCTCCATGGTTCCCCTGCTGAGCCTGGGGATTCCCGGGGGGAACGCGGCGGCCATCATGATGTCGGCGCTGATGCTCCAGGGCGTCCAGTTGGGCCCCATTTTGCAGAAGACCCAGCCGGAATTTCTCTCCAGCGTGTACGCCTCCATGATCGTGACCAACATTCTGATGATCGTGGTGGCCGTGGCGGTGGCCAGGATTTTCAGCAAGATCATGAACGTGCCCTACGCCATTCTGGGAACTTTGATCGCGGTGTTTGCGGTGATCGGCAGCTTCGCGGTGCAGAACAGCGTGTTCGACGTCTACATCATGCTGGGAGCGGGCCTTGTGGGGTATGTGTTCAGCAAGTGCAAGTTCAATCCGGCGGCCTTGATACTGGGGCTGGTGCTGGGAAATATCTGTGAGTCCAATCTGCGGCGCGCGGTGAAGCTGACCCAGGGGGATGTGATCCTGGCGCTCTCCAAGCCCATCACGGCGTCCCTGCTGGCGATCTGTGTGGCGGTGCTGCTGTATCCGGTTGTGAAGAAAATGCTGTTCTCCCGCAGTGCGGGAAACGGCCGGGCCGGAAAATCTGAGAATCAGTCAAAATAAAAATGTAACGGGATAGAGGAGATAGAATTTATGAAAGAGAAGATTATTTTAAGCCCCATTCAGATCGGACCGGTGACCGTCAAGAACCGGGTGATATTCCCCTCCATGTGCACGTTCTTCTGCGACGGACGTGGATATGTCACGGAGGACCAGATGGACTTTGTGGAGGACCTGGCAAAGGGCGGGGCCGGGCTCATCGTGGTTCCGGGCAGCCCCCACGGAAAGCCGGGACCGGGCCGTCCGGCTCTGTCCGACGACCGGTATATGCCGGGCTGGAAGGCCATGGCGGACACGGCCCACCGCTACGGCGCGAAGCTGTTCTGCCAGCTCCACCCGGCGGCGGTACAGGCCGGCCGCGACAAGGTGGTGAAGGCGGTGGAGGATTACAGCAGGGAGTTTCTGGCCGAGCTGGTGGACAGCTATGCCAGGGAAGCGCGCCGCTGCCAGCTCTCCGGCGTGGACGGGGTGGAGATCCACGGCGCCCATGCCCATGAGATCGCCCAGTTCATGTCCCCGCGGTATAACCGGAGAACGGACGAGTACGGCGGAGATTATCAGGGACGCGCCCGCTATTCCCTGGAGATCGTCCGGGCCATCAAGGCCCTCTGCGGGCCAGAGTACCCGGTGGTGTTCCGCATCAGCGGCGACGAGATGGTGGAGCGGGGCAGAAAACTGCCTGAGACCATTGAGATCATTAAACTTCTGGTGGAGGCGGGCATAGACGCGGTTCACGTATCCATCGGTATGCCGGAGTCCGAGGAGTATATGTGCGCGCCCATGGATATCCCGGACGGGTTCAATACGGCCGCCGCCGAGGCGGTGAAACGGGAGGTAAAGATTCCGGTGATCACGGTGGGACGGATCACCACCATGGAACAGGCGGAGGAGATTCTGGAGCAGGGTAAGGCGGACCTGACGGCCATCGGCAGGGCGCAGCTGGCGGACCCCGGGCTGGTGAACAAGTACATGGGGCTGGATTCTGCGCCGGTGCGCCGTTGTATCGGCTGCAACCAGGGCTGCCGGGCCGCCACCGTGCGCAAGAAGATCCGCTGTATGCAGAACGTGCGGATCGGCAACGAGAAGGCGCTAACCTTCGCCCCGCCGTCCCCGGCGCTTGAGGCGAAGAAGGTGGTGATCGTGGGCGCTGGCCCGGCGGGTCTGGAGGCGGCGGCCATGCTGGCGGAGCACGGGGTGAAAAACCTGGTGATTTTTGAACAGGAGAGCCGTCCGGGCGGGAAGATCAACCTGGCCCAGATACCGCCCTTTAAGGCCAACATGGAATTTCTGACCGGTTACCGGCTGGAGGTGTTAAAACGCCATGGCGTTGAAATCCGCCTGAACGTACGGGCGGACGTATCGATGATCGCGGCTGAGGAGCCGGACGCGGTGATCCTGACCACGGGCAGCTCGCCGCTTATTCCGCCGATCCCCGGCATCGAGGGGGCGGGCATTTACACGGGCGACCAGGCGCTGGAGGGCGGCATGGAGCTGGGAGAGCGCATCGCCATCCTGGGCGGCGGCCTGATCGGATGCGAGACTGCGGAGCATTTCGCCTCCATGGGCAGGCAGGTGGAAATCTTTGAGATGAGAGACGATGTGGCCGTGGAGCTGACGGAGAGCCGGAGAATCTTTATGCTGAAACGGCTGAAGGAGCTGGAAATTCCCATTCACACGGGGATGAGGGTGGAGGAGATCGCCCTTCCGCGCCTGACCGTATCGGACGGACAGGGGGAGAAATGGCAGATGGACGGATTTGACAGCGTGATCATTGCCGCCGGGCGCAGGCCGGAGTCGGGACTTCTGGAGGAAGTGAAGGAGGCTCTGCCGGGAACGCGGGTATACACGGTGGGGGATGTGAACGTACCGGGGCTGGCCATCGAGGCGGTCCATGAGGCGGCCTTCGCGGCGGCGGAAATTTTGAGAGAATTTGCATAGTCATACAATTTAAAATCAGGGGCAGATTTCAAAGCGGAAATCTGTCCCTGACTGTGGTATAGACCTGGCTGGCGAAGGCTTCCACGGTCTTTAAGTGGCAGGACCCGGCGGAATAGACCATGACCACGTCCCGGTAGATGCCCGATTCTCCCAGGGAGAGGTAGATTAGATCGCTGGGATGGGGCACCCGCAGAGCGGACACGAAGGTGATGCCAAGGCCGCTCTGAACCATTTCCAGGGCCACGTTTACATTGCTGACGGAGTACAGGGTCCTGGTTCGGATGCGGTAGCCGTCAAACAGCCGGTCTGTGATCTTGCGGATTTTGGTGCCGGGCTCCGAGACGATGAAATCCAGGCCGGAGAGCTGTTCCGGGGCGATCCAGCGGCGTCCGTTTCCGCCTTCTTCGCCCTGGGCCAGCTTTAAGAGCGGATGGCTGGGGGAGACGGCCAGAAAAAGCTCCTCGCTGGTGATGGGATGGTGGACAATGGAGTCGTTGTTGAGGGGCGTGGAGATCAGGGCTGCGTCCAGCTGCTGGCTGATGATCATCTCCTCCAGCGCCCTGGAATTGGCTTCCGTGATGGAGACCGTGATCTGGGGGAAATTCCGGTGGAAGCTGTTGAGGATATCTCCAAGGAACAGCACGCTTTTGGCCGCCGGGATGCCGAAGCGGATCACGCCCAGCTCCAGCATCCGCATCTGCTTAAGCTCCCTCATGGCCGCCTGGTAGGAACGGTCGATCTCCTTGATCTTTTCCAGAAACAGCTCCCCGGCGTAGGTGGGGTGGACCCCGGAGGGGGTGCGGTAGAACAGGACGGTCCCGATGGACGCCTCGAAATTCTTTAAAAACTGGCTCAGATTGGGCTGAGACATATAAAGCTTTTCCGCCGCCCGGGAGATACTGCCTTCCCGGGCAATGGCGAGGATGTAGGTCAGTTCTTTGATTTCAACCATGGGCGCCTCCTGGGATGTTTTTATGTTTGCGTGTCTGATGCGAGTATAGCAATGGGGGGCGCGGCGTGTCAAGAAGGGGGGAATCGGTGCAGAATCCGCCACAATCCAAGATTGCAATTTATAATAGAGTCTGCTAAAATAGAGCGGAGACATTTTAAAGCAGAACGGGCGCGTTTCGCCCCGCACAGGAGGACAGAATTCATGAGTCGCAGAAGAAGGACAGGCAGAGGTTGGTCTGATGAAGATAAAATCAAATACATGCGGATGCTGGCGATCCCGCTGGTTGTTGTGGTAGTGCTGGTGATCATTATCCTGGTGATGGACAAGAAGCCCAAGGAGACGGATGCCACGGTTTCGGGCACGGACAACACGGTGGAGATCGTGGTGGAGCAGTCGGGTACCACGGCGGAGATGAGCGTGGAGCCGGACAACAGCGAGTACAAGACGGATTTCTCGGATTATGAGCTGAAAAAGGACGAGGTTCCCGAGGTGAACCAGCTGATCAGCGAGTATTTCCAGGCCAAGGTGGACCGGGACGCGCAGAAGCTCTACAGCCTGTTTGGAAAGACGGACGAGGAGAATCTGGACCAGCGGCAGAAGCAGCTGGACGCGGAGGCCGCCGAGATCGAGGACTACCAGGAGATCACCTGCTATACCAAGCAGGGACTGACCGAGGACTCCTACGTGGTCTATGTGACCTACAAGATCAAATTCCGCAGGGCGGATTCCCTGGCGCCGGGACTTCTGTGGTGTTATGTGGTGAAGTCTGAGGACGGACAGTACCGGATTCGCGAGAACGTGGTGGGCGAGGAGGCGGACTACGTGGCCAAGGCCAACCAGTCCGAGGACGTGCGCCTTCTGGCCTCCCAGATCAACCAGCAGTTGAAGGAAGCGCTGGAATCCGACGCGCTGCTGGCCGGGGCTTACAAGAAGCTTCAGAAGGGCGCGGTGGTGGACTCCTCCCAGCCGGAGGAGACAAAGGACAGCAACGTGTCCATTATCCCGGGCGGCCAGGAGACGACCGCGGCGGACGGGACGGAGACAGCCGGGACAACCCCGGAGGGAGCGCCCCAGGGCGGAGACGCGGGGCAGGAACAGGGACAGGAAAGCAGCGACAGCGCCGGTGACAGCAGCGCCGCTTCGCAAAATGAGACCGGGGCAGGGGAGAGTTCCTCCGCTTCCCAGGTAAAAATAGGCGAGTAACCGGAGGCGTAAAGAGATGGATGTAAAGGATTTTAATTTTGATCTGCCGCAGGAACTGATTGCCCAGGATCCCCTGGATGACCGGGCCTCCTCGCGGCTGCTGGTGCTGGACAAGGATACGGGAGCGGTGACCCACCGGGTGTTCCGGGATATTGTGGAGTATTTGAGGCCGGGGGACTGCCTGGTGATCAACGACACCAAGGTGATTCCCGCCCGGCTTATGGGCGTGAAGGCGGACACTGGGGCAAAGATCGAGGTGCTGCTGTTGAAGCGCCGGGAGAACGATATCTGGGAGACTCTGGTAAAGCCTGGGAAAAAGGCCAAGCCGGGCACGGAGCTGTCCTTCGGGGACGGACTGCTGACCGGAACCGTGGTGGAGACGGTGGACGACGGAAACCGTCTGATCCAGTTCCATTATGAGGGGATTTTTGAGGAGATTCTGGACCAGCTGGGACAGATGCCCCTGCCGCCCTACATCACCCATCAGCTGAAGGACAAGAACCGCTACCAGACGGTTTACGCCAAGCACGAGGGATCGGCGGCTGCGCCCACGGCGGGGTTGCATTTTACAAATGAACTGCTGCAGGAGATCGAGGACATGGGGGTGAAGATCGCCCATGTGACGCTGCACGTGGGCCTGGGGACCTTCCGGCCCGTGAAGGTGGAAAATGTGCTGGATCACCACATGCACTCGGAATTTTACGTGGTGGAGGAGTCCGAGGCGGCCAAGGTCAACGAGACGAAAGCCGCCGGGGGGCGGGTGATCTGCGTGGGAACCACCAGCTGCCGCACCGTGGAGTCCGCGTCCACGGAGGACGGGGTGCTGAAGGCTGGGACGGGATGGACGGAGATATTCATCTATCCGGGCTACCGGTTTAAGATTCTGGACGCCCTGATCACCAATTTCCACCTGCCGGAGTCCACGCTGGTGATGCTGGTCAGCGCCCTGGCCGGGCGGGAGCACATTCTGGCCGCTTACGAGGAGGCGATCCGGGAGCGTTACCGCTTCTTCTCCTTCGGGGACGCCATGTTCATCGCGCCGGACCCGGTGGCGCTGCCGCGGAAAACAGAGGAATCATGATGGAAGAACGTTTAAATAAACTGCTCAGCGCCATGGGGGTCTGCTCCAGGCGGGAGGCGGACCGGCTGATCGAGTCCGGGAAGGTTTTGGTGGACGGCGTGCCCGCCAAGATGGGACAGAAGGTACGTTTGGACCAGACCGTTGTCTGCCGCGGTAAGGTGGTGGGACGCGGGGAAACGGCGGCGCCGGGGGCCGGGAGCGGGAAAGTGGCGAGAGGCGCCGGGAACAGGAAAGTGGCCCAGGGCGCCAGAAACGGCAAGTCTGCCCGGGGCCCGGAGCTTGGTAAGCCGGCGCAGGGCGCACTGCGCGGCAAGTGGGATCAGGGCGCAGAGAGCGTCAGAGATAATACTGCCGCCCCGGCCTCCTCCCCCCGCCCCATGAAAAAGCCCCGCCCCGTACTCCTCGCCGTAAACAAACCCAAGGGCGTGGTCTGCACGGCTTCGGACAAGGACAAGGCGCCGAACATCGTGGATATGATACAGTATCCCGTCAGAGTATATTACGTGGGCCGTCTGGACAAGGATTCAGAGGGCCTGGTTTTAATGACCAATCAGGGCGACCTGGTGAATAAAATCATGCGCAGCGGCAATGCTCATGAGAAGGAGTACCAGGTTGTCGTGGACCGGCCCGTGACCGCGGAGTTTCTGGCGCGGATGGAGAAGGGCGTGCGGTTGAAGGAGCTGGACCGGACCACCCTGCCCTGCAAGGTGCGAAAGACCGGGGACAAGCGCTTTTCCATCGTGCTGACCCAGGGCTTAAACCGCCAGATCCGCCGGATGTGCGAGGCCTGCGGCTGCCATGTGCGCTCTTTAAAGCGGGTGCGGGTGATGAACATCTGCCTGGGCGACTTAAAGAGCGGCGAATACCGCCAGGTGGAGGGCGCCGAGTACCGGGAGTTTATGAAGCTTCTGGAACATTCCACCAACCTGTCCTTCCGCCAGCAAAATGCTGCCAGGGGGCACGATCAATCGGATGGAGAATGAGAATGGAAGATAGAATCGAGAGAATGAAGGAACTTGTCTCCCTGCTCTCCAAAGCGGGGAAGGCCTATTACCAGGAGAGCCGGGAGATTATGAGCAACTTTGAGTACGACCGGCTTTACGACGAGCTGACCGCCCTGGAGCGGGAGACCGGCATCACCCTGTCCGGCAGCCCCACCCAGCGGGTGGGCTACGAGGTCTTAAGCGAGCTGCCCAAGGAGACCCACGAGTCCCCCATGCTGTCTCTGGACAAGACCAAGAGCGTGGAGGATTTGCAGGCCTGGCTGGGGGACCAGAAGGGCCTGCTCTCCTGGAAAATGGACGGTCTGACCATCGTTCTGACCTACGACGGCGGAACCCTGGTCAAGGCGGTTACCCGGGGCAACGGCGAGATTGGCGAGGTGATCACCCCAAATGCCAGGGTGTTCGCCAACATCCCCTTAAACATCGCCCACAAAGGCCTTGTAGTGCTGCGGGGCGAGGCGGTGATCCTGTACTCCGATTTCCGGCGGATCAACGAGGAGATCGAGGACGTGGATGCAAAATACAAAAATCCCCGCAACCTCTGCAGCGGCTCGGTGCGCCAGCTGAACAGCCAGATCACGGCGGAGCGCAACGTGCATTTTGAGGCGTTCTCCCTGGTGCGGGCAGAGGGCGTTGACTTTGAGAACTCCCGCAAGCGCCAGTTTGAGTGGTTGAAGAGCCAGGGCTTCGAGGTGGTGGATTACCGGGAGGTGACGGCGGAAACGCTGCCACAGGCGGTTCAGGAATTCGCCGACGCGGTGGAGGGCAACGACATTCCCTCCGACGGCCTGGTGCTGCTCTACGACGACATCGCCTACGGCGAGTCCCTGGGCCGCACGGCCAAATTCCCCCGGAATTCCATCGCCTTCAAGTGGCAGGACGAGATTCGGGAGACCAAGATGCGCTACATCGAGTGGAGCCCGTCCCGCACCGGCCTGATCAACCCCGTGGCTGTGTTCGAGCCGGTGGAGCTGGAGGGCACCACGGTGAGCCGGGCCAGCGTCCACAACATCAGCATCCTGGAAGGGTTGGAGCTGGGCGAGGAGGACCGGATCACGGTCTACAAGGCCAACATGATCATCCCTCAGATCGCGGACAACTTAACCCGCAGCGGGGTAAAGCATATCCCGGAGCAGTGCCCGGTCTGCGGCGGGACCACGGAAATCCGCCAGGTGAACGACGTGCGCAGCCTCTACTGCGTTAACCCGGACTGCCAGGCCAAGAAGATCAAAAGCTTCACGCTGCTGGTCAGCCGGGACGCCTTAAATATCGACGGCCTCAGCGAGGCCACCCTGGAAAAATTCATCGGGGCCGGATTCATCCACGAGTACGCGGATATTTTCCACCTGGACCGCCATCAGGAGGCTATTGTGGAGATGGAGGGCCTCGGGCAGAAGTCCTACGACAATCTGGTGGCGTCTGTGGCCAAAGCTGCCGACACTACGCTGCCCCGGGTGATCTACGGTCTGGGCATCGCGGGCATCGGCCTGGCCAACGCCAAGGCATTGTGCCGCCATTTCGGATATGATTTCGGGAAAATGCGGAAGGCCGATGAGGAGGAGCTGGTGGCAGTGGACGGCATCGGAGCCGTCTTAGCCAAAGCCTGGATGGAGTATTTTTCCTCCGAAGCAAACAATGAGGCGGTGGACCACCTGCTGGCCGAGTTGACCATCGAGAAGGAGGTTGTGGAGGAGACCGAGCAGATTTTTGCGGGAAAAACCTTTGTGATCACCGGTTCCCTGGAACATTTTGGTAACCGGAAGGAATTGCAGGAGCTGATCGAGTCCAAAGGCGGCAAGGCCGCGGGCTCCGTTTCCGCCAAGACCAGCTACCTGATCAACAACGATTCGCTGTCCGCATCCTCCAAGAACAAGAAGGCCAAGGATTTAGGCGTTCCGATTATCACGGAAGAGGAGTTTCTCCGAATGCTGGAGCCCCTGGAATAGGGGGCTTACCAGAGCCGCCCGGGCGGCAGAAACAGCATGATTTGTAGTGGGCTATGCCCGCTGCCGGAAAGGGGAAACGAGATATGCCGATTAAAGTACAGAGTGATTTGCCGGCGAAAGCCATATTGGAAGAAGAGAATATATTTATCATGGACGAACGGCGGGCCATGACCCAGGACATCCGTCCGTTGGAGATTTTGATCCTGAATCTGATGCCCATGAAGGAGGAGACGGAGACCCAGCTGCTGCGGGCCCTGTCCAACACGCCCCTGCAGGTGGACTGCACGTTCCTGATGATGGCAAGCCACGTGTCCAAAAACACGTCGGCCAGCCATTTAAATAAGTTTTACGTGGAATTTAACGATATCAAGCGCAGGAAGTACGACGGAATGATCATCACCGGCGCGCCGGTGGAGAACCTGGAGTTTGAGGAGGTTAATTACTGGCCGGAGCTGTCCACAATTATGGAGTGGACGAAAGCCCATGTGACCTCCACCTTACATATCTGCTGGGGAGCCCAGGCGGGGCTGTATTACCATTACGGGATTCCCAAATACCAGCGGGAGAAAAAGCTCTCCGGGATTTACAACCACAAGGTGTTAAACCGGAAGGTTCCGATGGTGCGCAGCATGAACGATTATTTCCTGGCCCCTCATTCCCGCTATACCGAGGTGCGGAGGGCGGATATCCTGCGGCACCCGGAGCTGGAAATCCTGGCCGAATCCGACGAGGCGGGGGTATTTCTGGTGATGAGCCGGGAGGGAAAGCAGATTTTCATCCAGGGACACCCGGAGTACGACCGCATGACCCTGAACAACGAGTACCACAGGGACTTGAAAAAGGGCCTGGACCCGGAGCTGCCCTGCAATTACTACGAGAACAACGACCCGTTCTCCATACCGCCGTTGATGTGGCGCAACACGGCTAATACGTTGTATGCCAACTGGCTGAACTTTTATGTGTATCAAACCACTCCTTATGTGTTGGATGAGGAAGCCTGAAAATGATTGCAATATGCGACTCAAATGCGGCCGCATTGCGATTTCCGCTATATTGAAAATCGGCTTGGTCTATAATGAAGTTGGAAGAGAGCGGTTATGATACAGTAAAAGGAAACGCAATCCACGGAAGTATTAAGAAAAATCATAAACAGCAGCAGGCTGAAAACCCTGTTTGCAGTGCCGAAGTCTATGGAGAATATGGACGTGGAGGTGATTGCGCTGCCACTTGCAGATAATTGAGCCTGATTGATGCGGCTGATGTAACCGGAGACGACATAAGGGCGGCGCTGGACTGCGGCTGGAAAGACTTTGAGGACTGTGTTCAGCATCAGGTGACGTCACATAACCATGTCCGATATATCATCACAAGGAACGTGAAGGATTATGAGGGCAGCGAGCCGCAGCCTGTCACACCGGAAGCGTTTTTAGAGAAGTTAAGTGAATAAAAATTGTGCAAGATATCTGTTTGTGAGAGCGGGTATCTTGTTTTTTATTGTACGCATGCTCTTTGAATATCAGGAAACTGTTCTGAACAACCATTTTCAGATCAGTTCCTTTTTTGTTCCCAAATCTCCCGATGATCTTTAAAAAACACCAAAAAAACGCCGCGGAATCCCCCGCCCCCCGCCGGAAAATCGCCGTGTCAAGTCATTGCTATTTCCCATACTCTTTGCTATACTGAGATTAATTATTTTGTATGTGGTCACAGAAGCGGGAGGAAAAATGAAGAACATAAAGATTGGCAAAAAATTAGTGATTTCTTATGTGGTGATACTCCTTTTGATGATGTTGGGAACGGCCCTCAGCATCGCCAAGCTTGTGAGCTTCAGCCGGCAGATCGAAGCGTTTTACGACGGCCCGTTTCAGGTAAAGGGCAGCGCCAATATTATTAACTCCAGCTTTGAGAGAATGCAGAAGGCGGTTTACCACACAATCGCCAACGAGGATCCGGCGATTGTGGAGGAGGCGATTGAAAACGCCAGAGATTCCGCCAAGGTCATCCAGAAGCAGCTTCCCATTGTGAGGGAGCACTTTACGGGGGATCCGGAGATCATCAACGGTCTGGAGGAGCAGCTGGACAAGCTGGCGCCCATGAGGCAGGAGGTGCTCACGCTGGCCTCCCAGAACCGGAAAAAGGAAGCCGCAAAATATATGGAGGCCAACAACTTACCGACCATACATGCGGCCCAGGCGAAGCTGGATCTCCTGATTGAAAACGGCAATATAAAGGGCGAGGAGCTGATCAACAACCTTCGGGGAAGCCAAAAGGACGCCATCATCATGCTGGGGCTGCTGGGCTTTTCCAGCCTGCTTATCAGCGTCGTGTTCTGTGTTTACATCACAAAAGCCATCACAGTGCCGGTTTCTGAGCTGGAGCAGGCCGCCGGGAAGCTGGAACACGGACAGCTCAGTTCCAAGGCGATTACCTACACGTCCCGGGATGAGCTGGGACATCTGGCGGACAGCATGCGCAGCGTGGTGAATTCCCTCCTGTTAATTATCCGCGACGAGGGGGAACTTCTGGGCGAGATGGCGAAGGGGAACTTTGACGTGAAAACCGGGGTGGAGGAACAATACACAGGCGATTTTGTCAGTGTGCTGGAATCCATTCGGACGATCAACACCTCGCTGAGCCGTGCGCTGGAACAGATCAACCTGTCTTCTGACCAGGTGGCTTCCGGAGCGGAGCAGGTGTCCTGCGGCGCCCAGGCTCTCTCCCAGGGGGCGACGGAGCAGGCTTCTTCCATGGAGGAGCTGGCCGCCACCATTATCGAAATTTCCAGTCAGGTGAAGGAGAATGCAGAACATGCGGAGGAGGCGAACCAGCGGGCCAACGCCGCCGGGGCCGAGGCGGAGGACAGCAACCTCAGGATGAAGGAGATGGTTTCGGCCATGGCGGACATCAGCAGCAGTTCCCAGGAGATCGGAAAGATTCTGAGGACCATAGAGGATATTGCCCTTCAGACCAACATTCTGGCGCTCAACGCTGCCGTGGAAGCGGCCAGGGCCGGAGATGCGGGAAAAGGATTTGCGGTGGTGGCAGGGGCGGTCCGCCAGCTGGCGGAGAGGTCGGCCCAGGCCTCCAAAAACACGGCTGTTTTGATTCAAAACTCCTTAAATGCGGTGGATAAGGGCACAAAAATTGCAGATGAGACCGCGCACTCCCTGGAGACCGTGCTTCTAAGCCTCCGCCATGTAATCGATAACGTTGGGCAGATTACCGAGGCGTCCAGGCAGCAGGCGGATTCGATCCGGCAGCTGGAACAGGGAATCGAGCAGATTTCCACAGTCGTGCAGGCCAATTCCGCCACTGCGGAGGAGAGCGCAGCCGCCAGCGAGGAGCTGTCGGCCCAGGCCCAAATTTTAAAGGGTCTGGCGGGGCAGTTTCGAATCGGGGCTTAACAGTTCGGGTATCAGGAGCTTCTGCGCCTCGCCGATGCCCAGTTGAACCAGGTTTCGGATCGAAAAGTTAAATTCGTGTATCATAAGCTCCTCCAGAGCCTCTGAAAAACGGGCTGCGTCCCCTGCTTCAAGTGAGCTCATGAGTATTTCAAAGCAGGAACGGCAGCGGTTAATCCGGTCGCCGTTCATTTCCCATATGTTGCGCAGAGCGTATCCCCAGAAGAACTGCCGGAGCAGCTCCCCGTAGACGGTGCGGATTGCCTGGTAGGGAGCGGACAGCTTCAGCATCTCCAGAGCGTTATAAGTGACCAGTTCGTATAACTGCCGTTGCCCGACCGTGGATAAATGCGCAGCGCATTGTTGCCGTCCGGCGGCATCCAGCGACGCTATGGTGAGTTCGGAAACCTCCCGGCAGGACAGCGTCAGGATCTGCATGCTCCGGGCCATATCCAGCAGCCGTTTACGGACCACAGAGTTCGTGAAATCGCAGTTTTCGGACGTTTCATGATAGGAGAGCACCCGTGTCCCGATCCGCTTCTCAGACTTGACGGCTCCGATTCCGTTTAACAGGGACAGCGCCCTGCGGACCGTGCTCACGGACACATTCCGCTCCTTGGAAAGCTTATTTAAGGACGGCAGCAGTGAATGCTCGGGATAGTACCCCCGGCTGATCTGCGTGAGCAGGTCCATGGCCAGCGTGTAGCAGATCTGGGAGGCCTTTTCATAGGAACTCCACGCAAAGGAAATTTGCTGCTTCGGCGCAGGCGCGGTGATCCGCTCCTCATAAAACCGGCACAGAACCGCGGACAGGGATTCCTGGGCATCACAGATCGACTTTTGGAGGGAATCCCAATCCTTTTTGAGGCAAAATTCCAGATACCGCGGCGCGTATTCATTTACGGCGAATGTCCCCCAAGGATTTTTGGGTGTGCTCAGAAAGGGAGCCTCATAGAATGTAAAAATCTGCCAGAGGAGCCGGAGCAGGAGATCATTGCCCAGGGAATCGAAGGCCTGTATCATAAATTCAAATGTGTTGGAGGGGGTCAGGGTGTGTTCGATTTTTTGCTGCCTCGTGCGGTCGTAGATCGCCGGGGGAGCGTTCTTGAACCCGACCCACTGAGCGCGTCCCAACAGCGGGTGAAGGGATTTGCTCATATCGATCAGGGCGTGTTTCCGCTCGGAATAAAAGCGCTGGACGTTCTCCTCGATCTCCGATTCGCTGTAATCCCGGACCACCACAGAGCCTACATTGGTGGACAGCGTAATGTACCCTTCCCGCTGCAGCCGGAGGTAGGCGGAACGCACGGTGTCCAGGGATACGAGAAAATTGTCCGCAGACTGTTCCATGGTGGGGAGGGTGCAGCCGCGCCGGTAGGCGCCGAATTGGATGTGGGTCTTTAAAACATTGTATACGATCTGACACCGTTCCATATCATTTTTCACGTAGTTTTCCTCATTTCATATCGCTCAGTATTGTAATACGGGTTATGTGGAATTGTGCTTTGTAACTTCTTTCAAACAGTATCATAACATCATTTGATGCCGTTTGCCAAGTTCATTCTTTGGGTTGCCGGGATTCGTTTTGGTTGCCCTTTTCCCGGGGGTTTGCTATACTGTAATAAATATGGATATGAGTAAGGATGATCGGGAAACAAAATCCTGTATCAGTGGAGAGCGCATATGAAAAAGAAGGGATGCCGCTGGGGGATATACCTGGCGGTTGGATTGCTGGCTGGCCTGATGGGCCTGTGGAATACCGGGACCGCGACGGCCCAGGATTCCGGGGAGCGCCCGTTAAAAGTGGCGTTTCCCGAGCTGGAGGGCCTCAGCGAGACAGACCGGTACGGCTGTCACAAAGGCCTGATTGTGAACTACCTCGATGAGATCGCCAAATACACCGGCTGGGAGTATGAATATGTTCCCGTAGCCAATGACGATATGGTCTCCAACTTTATGGAGGGGCAGTACGATCTGATGGGCGGCACATTTTATTCCCCGGGATTTGAGGAATACTTCGCCTACCCGGATTACAATACGGGTAGGAGCCGTGCGGTCCTTCTGTGCCGCCGGGATGACGGCCGTCTGCTGGGATACGACCTGACTACGCTGAACGGGAAAACCATCGGGGTCTACGACCGGGCCGTGGATAAAATCCGGCATCTGAATGAATTTTTGACCAGCAACGATCTGGAATGCGGGCTTAAATATTATACATACGAGGACATGAAGGACGGCAACCTTTATGAGAAGCTGCGCAGCGGCGACGTGGACATGCTGTTGGGAAACGACCTGGAGATCGGCGGTGAGTTCCGCATGGTCGCGTCCTTCCAGGCCCAACCCTATTACATTGTCACCACTGTCGGGAATACGGAAATTCTGGAAGGTCTGAACACCGCGCTCCGGTATATTCTGGAGTCCACGCCCAACTTCGCGGATCAGGTCTATTTTGCAAATTTTCCGGACCTGAAGCTGGCGGACATTCAGTTAAACGACAGCGAGCTGCGTTACATTGAGGAGAAGGGAACCGTCACCGTTGCCATTCCCACAGACTGGCATCCTTTCTACTGCATAGGAGGGGTGGAGGAACTGCATGACGGCATCCTCCCGGACCTGCTGAAGGAAATCACCGCCTTTACCGGCCTGCAGTTTACGTTTCGCTACGGGGACAACTACGCGGAGTGCATCCGCATGGTGCAGCAGGGCGAGGCGGATATTCTGGGGGCTTACCTGGATGGGAATGAACAGGCCTTCCGCAGCAATCTGGCTCTGTCGCAGCCGTATATGGACCTGAACAATATCGTGATTAAGCATAAATCGGTCAGCTACCCGGAGCCGGGACTCATCTGCGGGATTCTGACCGGGAGAAAGCTGCCTGACAGCTTTGAGGCGAAGGAAATCCGCAGCTATGGTTCGGTGGCGGAATTGCTGGGCGCGGTCAATACCGGGGAAGTGGATTATATCTACGGCGTCTCCGCCATGCTGGAACAGGAACTGCAAAACCACCGGTATCTGAACGTAATGCCGGTGACCCAGGAGAGCGACAGCACGGATGTGGCCTTTGCAATGTCCAGGCCGGTCAGGCCGGAGCTGCTCACGGTTTTAAACAAGGCCATCGGCAATATTCCCACGGAAGAGAAAAACGCGCTGCTGAACCAAAGTCTGGTTTCTGTCGGCTATACCGGACTGTCCCTGCAGGAGCTGTTCTACTCCAACCCGCTGGTCTGCGTTTTGATTCTGTCGTGCGCGCTGATTTTAATTATGTCCGTGATCCTGATGATCGTGAGAGGCAGGATGAGAAACGCCCTTCTGCAGAGCAGGCTGGAAGCGGCGGAGGCCAAGAGTACGGCCAAGAGCGTTTTCCTGTCCCAGATGAGCCATGAGATCCGCACGCCCATGAACGCCATCATCGGCCTGACCGATCTGACCTGCAAGGAGCGGGACGTACCGCCGGAGATCGAAAAAAAGCTGAAAAAGATTCACAGCTCGTCCCAATACCTGCTGGCCCTGATCAATGATATCCTGGATATGTCCCGGATCGAGAACGGGAAGATGGAGATCGAGCAAAAGGACTTTTCGCTGTCCCTTTTGCTTCAGGAACTGCAGAGTATGATGAGCATCCAGGCGGAGCAGAAAGGGCTGGATTTTCAGGTGGATTTTCATGCCGGCCATGACTGGCTGGAAGGGGATCCGGTCCGCCTGCGCCAGATTTTGATCAACCTGCTATCCAACGCGGTTAAGTTCACCCCCGCCGGAGGTACGGTAACGCTCCGGGTGGAGGAGCAATCCTGCTGGGAGGATGAGGTGGAATACCGTTTTTCCGTGCGGGATACCGGCGTGGGCATCCCACGCGGGGACCAGGAGCGCATTTTCGCCTCATTTGAGCAGCTGAGGCCCTCTATATCCCAGAGCGCGGGAACCGGGCTTGGCCTTCCCATCAGCCGCAATATCGCCAGACTGATGGGCGGGGACCTGGAAGTGAAAAGCGAGCCTGGAAAGGGATCGGAGTTTTATATGACGCTGCGGTTCCCCAAAGGAGCGATGGCGCCGCCGTCGCCGGAACCGGCCGGACAGGAGAATGGGCTGGAGGGCATGAAGGTCCTGCTGGCGGAGGACAACGACCTCAACGCCGAGATCGCCCAGGAGTTATTGGCAATGGCGGGAATTACGGTGTGCCGCGCGGCCGACGGTCAGGAGGCGGTGGACCGGTTCTGCGCCGGAGCGCCGGGAGAATTTCAGGCCGTTCTCATGGATATCCGCATGCCGGTGAAAAATGGCCATGAGGCAGCCCGGGAGATCCGCTCCTGCGGACGGCCGGACGCAGACGTGCCCATTATCGCCATGACCGCCAACACCTTTAAAGAGGACGAGGAGGAGGCCAGGGCATCGGGCATGAACGGCTTTGTGCCCAAACCCATCGATCCCGACCGGTTGTTCGCCACTCTGCGCGAGTATGCACAGGTCCGCTGAACCCATTAAAAAAACGCCCAGACCGGGAATTTCTCCCGGGATGGGCGTTTTTTGACAGGTCAGTTTCTCCGGTCCTCCACCAGCAGGGTCTGGATCGTGTCGGGCGAGGGGTTCCAGTTGAGCACATAGGCCGTGTAGATCCGGCGGGGATTTAAGATCACCGGCGTTGTGACCAGCGTTGTCTCAGGCCGGGCGGACCTTGAGACGGACAGCAGGTAGCTGCCTGCGTTAAAGGGGCTGAAGCTGGCAGCGTCCTTAAATTGCACGGAATTGAAGTAGACGTTTCCGATGGCCGCGTTGACCGGACCGCTGTAATAGGCCAGGTTGCAGACCCGGAAGCAGGCGGAGTTGTAACCGGAGGGACAGGTGGTGTCCTCGATCACAGTCAGATCCAGGCCGGTGGGGGCGTTGATTATCGCCACCGTCGCCATGCCGCCGCCCACATACAGGGATTTGCGTAGATACGTGTATCCGTTCGTCCCTGCCACCGTAAAGACATGGTAGCCCTGGGAGATCTGGTTGTAGCGGGTGATCTCCGGGAAACCCAGCCCTGAGCTGGCCAGCCGGCCGTCGATCCATATGGAAAACGGATTATAACCCGTCGCCGCATTTAACAGGCGGATGGAACCGCGGACCCACTGGTTGTTGCTGCAGAACAGGCAGGGGACGTAGGGCGGAACGATGGGGTAGGACGGAGGCATGACGGAGAAGTCCGGGTCAATGGGTTCGTAAGGGGGCATGACGGAGAAATCCGGGTCAATGGGTTCGTAGGGAGGCGTGACCGAGAAATCCGGGTCAACGGGTTCATAGGGGGGCGTGACCGAGAAATCCGGGTCAACAGGTTCATAGGGGGGCATGACGGAAAAATCCGGATCAATGTTGTTGTCTGTCGGAGGCACGGAAAAACCGGGGTCGATCTGCTCTTCCGATATCTGGGCAGCGGTCAGAGGTAAGGATTCAAATTCATTCATAGTGGCAGCCTCATACTGAGCTCTTTATAAAGGATATATGCCCCGGTACAGGCTGCCGTGTAGAAAAAACGGAGTTTTCCCGGTATTTTAAGACCGGGCCATTTTCTCATAGTATTTTAATTTGTATTGGTACATCTGATCGTCCGCTTCGGCGATCAGACTCGGATAATCGGTACAGTCTCCGCGGACTACGCCGTAGCTGATGGAGCGGGGATACCGGGCCGGCCCGGATTTGAGCTGTTCATTGGCCTGTTCCAGGGCAGCCGCCAGCTCCGGCTCGTTCACCCCGTTCCCCATCATGACGAACTCGTCTCCGCCGTAGCGGAACAGATCCATGTTTAACCGGCTGCTGATTTCAGAGAGAATCCGGGAAACGTCAATCAGGTAAACGTCCCCCTCCAGATGCCCGAACTGGTCGTTGGTGGTCTTTAGGCCGTTCACATCTATAAACGACAGGGTGATGCAGCTGCCGTAGCCGGCATATTCTTCCAGGCGCTTCTCAAAGAGCTGGCGGTTGTTCAGGCCGGTCAGCATATCGGTGTAGGCCAGCTTCCAGAGCTTGTTGATGTCCTGCTTTTCCTGGATCAGACGGCTGCGGATTTGGTGCTGCTTCTCCATATAGTAGTGGAGGGAGGCGACGCGGAGGGAGTAGATGATTGTGATCACCAGGACAAAGATGGAAAAAACAGCGGATTTGATACCCCAAGTTTTGATACCCATCTCGTTGCCCGACTGGGAGTAGGCGAGGAGCTGAATCATCAGAAACAGATAGATGAATACCTCGGTCCAGGTGTAGAACACAAGGCTTTTCCGGTAGCGCATCATCCGCTCCAGCTGGGCGGAAAAATGGCTGCGCCGCAGGCCGTACATCAGGAAAATCATGGCTGTAAATCCGAGAAAAATCGGAAATGATTTTATGGAGGACAGCGCATTGTCAAAGGTGCTGACCGGTATGTTGAGCAGGATCGAGGTAAGGCTGCGGAAGAACACATTTAACGCCAGGCCCATAATCACGCAAAACAGCGCCAGTCCATAGGACACAAGGAGGTCGAAGGAAAATGCCAGGCGGACTTCCAGGCCCAGAAGAATTAGAAAAATGAACCAGTTGACCACCAGTGGAAGTTCCAGGCAGCTGGCCATGAAAAACCACAGGTACACGAAAAAGAAGCAGGCGAAATGAAGCCGGCCGGATATGGGTTTCCTGCGGATTTCAGCAGAGAATTTGAAAAATTCGTAGCTGAAAAAATAGTAGGATACCGCGGTTATCAAAACTTGAATCAGATTGTTTCCGTCCATAGGCTGCCACGCTGCTTTCTGCTTTTATCTGCGTACATTCGCTGATCCGCCGCGTCCATATAGCGGTCGACCGAATCTTCGTTGGAGGAGATTCCGTAGCTGAAGAAAATCTTGTCTTTGGGATCGGCCGTTTCCAGGAGCTTTAGCTGGAGATTCCGGACCAGAGTTTCAATCCGGTTGATTTCCCCGCCCGGGAATACCAGCAGAAACTCATCGCCGCCGATCCTTGCCAGATAGCCCTCCCCCTGCATCATGCCGGTGCAGGTGTCGGCAAAGCGTTTCAGCATCAGATCCCCGAAGGTGTGCCCGTACAGATCATTTGCGCGTTTGAGGCCGTCTAAGTCAATGAAAACGCAGATCAGCCGGAGTCCGTTTTGGATGTGACCGGCCATGATGGAGCAGATTTCGCGCCGGTTGTACGCGTTTGTGAGGGAATCGACTTCGCTTATTTTTTTCAGGGATTCTTTTTCAAAATACCGCTGGGCGATCAGAACCTCGCTCTCTTCATACTGCCGCCGAAGCTCCTCGCTTTTGGCAAACACATAGTTGTAATTCAGGAAGTTGAACATCAAAAAGAAGATCAGGACGTCTCCGCTGACCAGAAGCAGGTAGGAGATCCGGCCGGCCGGGTAAAGGGTCAGGATGATGGAATCCAGAATGTGGTAGGCGGAGCAGACAAAGAGGAAGCGGGTATAGATCACTACCTTGGATTTGTCGTAGTCTTGTTTCCACAGAAATTCGGGGTGGGAGTGGAGCAGGAACAGACACGCCACATTAAAGAACGCGAACGTCGTGTTCATGACAATAAGCCGCAGCTCCGTATTCGACGCTATGCGGGCCATATCAAATTTCAAAAGCCCGGCAGTTCCGATGACGGTCATCAACAGGGAGGTGTAGATCAGATAAATGACCATGGTGAAATGATTCATCATCAGACGCCGGTTCGGGTAAGGCAGTACGTTTAGAAACAGAAGGAACAACAGGCCAATCAGCAGGACCGGCAGAGGAATCAACAGAATAGCTCCCAAAAAGATCCAGACAATGCGCAGGACGGCGCACAGCATGTGATACCCCCTGTGTGCCGGATCCGGGACACCCATGGCGGCCATCATCCGGTTCAGCAGGTATTCCGATAAACCATTCAGAAACAAAAGCATCGGAAATAAAATCATGGCTGCCTCCTTAAATTTGATCATCTGATCCTTATATTTTATCATGATTTCCGATAAAGAACAACGTAATTTGACACGGCCCGGGCCGGAACGCGGGGAATAGATGTAAAAGGTTGGAAAAAGCCCTGGCAAAGCTTGTAAAATCAAGGGGGGTCAGGTATAATTAAGGGCGGATGCCTACAAAAAACGTCAATAATCGAAAGCGGAGGTTCGGGTGACCATGAAAAATTTTAAGGTGGCAAAAAAGCTGTTCATTTCATATGCGCTGATCTTCGTACTGCTGATAGCGGGGTACATTGTGAGTATTGGCGATCTGATGGGAATGGGCCGGCAGATCGAGACCTTCTACGGGGGGCCGTTTATTGTGAACAACAGCGCGGGTATTGTCAACGCGAATTTTGAACAGATGCAGAAGTCTGTTTACAGAGCGATTTGTAATTCCGATCCGGAGATTGTGGTGGAGGCCATTGCAAAGGCGAAGGAGTCTGCCCTTATCATAGAGAAGCAGCTGCCGGTGATCCGGGAGCATTTTTTAGGCGACCAGCAGATTGTGGACCGCTTGGACGCCGCTTTCACGAAACTGAAGCCCATGAGGGAGCACGTGCTGGCCCTGGCCTCCGAGAACCGGAACGCCGAGGCGGCCGATTATATGGAGAAGAACAATATTCTGGTCATCAAAGAGGCGCAGATGGAGTTGAACAGCCTTCAGGAGAACGGAAACGCCAGGGGGGAAGCCCTGGTCGGAGGTTTGCGGGACCAGCAGGCCGGAGCCATCGGCCGGCTGGTGATTCTGGGTATTGTGAGTTTGACGGTCAGCCTGGTCTTTGGCATCTACATAACCCGGGGGATCACGCTGCCGGTTCAGGAGTTGGAGAAGGCGGCCCACGATATCGCCCGGGGAGCGTTTTCCGAGGTGCAGATCCGGTACCGGTCAAAGGATGAGCTGGGGAGTCTGGCCGGGAATATGCGCAGCATGGCGGCCACGCTGTCGGATGTGATCGCGGATGAAACCCATGTGCTGGGAGAGATGGCCCAGGGGAATTTTGCAGTGCACGCCAGCCGGAGAGAGCGCTATGTGGGGGAGCTTGAGCAGATTCTGCTGTCCATGGGGGAGATCAACCAGCGCCTGAGCAGAACGATGTTTCAGATCAACCAGTCCGCCGACGAGGTGGCGGCCGGTTCCGAACAGGTATCCGTGGGAGCCCAGTCCATGGCGCAGGGAGCCACCGAGCAGGCGGCCTCCATCGAGGAGCTCTCCGGAACCATCAACGAGATTTCCGGCCAGGTGTACCGGAACGCCCAGAGCGCGCAGACGGCGGGCGAGAAAACACAGAGTGTAAAAGCGAGCGCGGATGCCAGCGGACAGTGCATGCACGAGATGCTGGCCGCGATGGGGGATATCAGCAAGAGCTCCGGTGAAATCCGGAAAATCATCAGGAGCATCGAGGACATTGCCCTGCAGACCAACATTCTTTCGTTGAACGCCGCAGTGGAGGCAGCCCGGGCGGGAGCGGGAGGCAAGGGCTTTTCCGTGGTGGCAAATGAGATCCGCAGCCTGGCCAACAAGTCCGCGGCCGCCTCCAAGGATACGGCGGCATTGATCGAGGGCTCCCTGAAAGCGGTTGAAAAGGGCACGCGGACGGCCCATCAGACGGCCAAGGCGCTGTCCGAGGTGGTGGACGGCATCGACCATGTGGCGGAGCTTTTGGACCACATCACGGAGGCGTCGCTGAAACAGTCGGATGCAATCCGGCAGATTACGGAGAGCGTGGAGATGATTTCCGGCGTGATCCAGACGAATTCCGCCACTGCGGAGGAGAGCGCCGCCTCCAGCGAGGAGCTGTCCTCCCAGGCACAGCTGCTCAATCAGCTGGTAAACCGCTTTAAATTGCTGCAGGAGGCATAAGAAGAGCGGCCAGGCGGCTGAAAACTGGAAAAGTTTGGGGAAGAGTGAATGGGCGATACAAAGGTTTGGGAGGGAGAACGGATCCGGGCGTACAAGCGGTGGAATGCGGCCGCAGTGGGGCTGTGCCTGTGTTTTGTGCTGGGCAGCATCCTGTTTCTCACCAATATGGGACGGCAATACACAAAAGAAAATCTGGTGCTTCTGGACAACGCGGCGTTCCAGCATGAGACGGCGCTGGTCAAGCAGGTGGAAGGCGATTTCCAGACCCTGCACGGCGTTGCGGTTTTTGTGGGCCGGAAAGATATCATGGACCCGGAACAGCTGATCCGCCTGGTGGGGGAGGTAAACGAGGGAAATGCGTTTATCCGCATGGGCCTGGCCAACCCCAAAGGGGAACTGGAGCTGATGGAGCTGGGCGGAAAACGGTATCCGGGAATCGACATATCGGAGGAGGAATTTTTCCGTAAGGCCCTGGCCGGGCGGGATACGATCTCCCAACCGATGCCGGATCCCTACCGCGAAGGGGAATATATCAATTACTATGCCGTGCCAATCCGAAACGGGGAGGAGGCCATTGTGGGCGTGCTCTGCGCGGTGAACGGCGCGGATGTGGTGCGCGCGATTATCGAAGCGCCCCTGTTAAACGATTCGGGGTACACCAATCTGTACAGCAGCCGGGGAACGCTGATTATGAGTTCAGGGACCGCTTCGGCGGACGGCGGACAGCCGCAGGAGATGGCCGGGCTGGCGGGTTTGAGCGAGATGGAGCGGGCGGCCGTGGAGGAAGCGCTGGAGCAAAATTCCAGCGTCCATTTCAACTATAAGGCCGGGAACACCGGGATGCTGGCGGTGTTGGAGCCGTCGGGGGTGGAGGATTGGTTTGTGCTCTGTTCCATTCCCATGGCGGCCCTGAACCAGCGGTATGTGGTGACCTCGGTGGGCGCAATGCTGATCATCGTGGCGGCATGCAGCCTGTTTTCGCTGCTGCTTTGGCGGCAGCGCCGGATGATGAACCGGAATCGGGCGGTGGTCGAGCGGCTGGCCTACGAGGACAGTCTGACCGGCGGGAGGAACTACAATCAGTTTCTGATGGAGGCGGAGCTGATCCGGAGACAGGACGGCCGGCTGGCGGTCTGGTATTGTGACCTGAAAAAGTTTAAATACTACAACGACGCTCTGGGTTATGCGGCGGGGGATGATATGCTGCGCCGGATGTACCGCCTGTTTGAGCGATTGGAGCAGCCGGACGGGCTGTTCTGCCGGCTGATGGCGGACAACTTCGTGGGACTGCGGTGGTATGGGCAGCGGGAGGAGCTGACGGAGTGGTTCGGCCAGGTGGTGAGGGAGTTCCATCAGGAGGAGAGCGAGACGGCCAGCCGTTCCTATATCGAGCTGTGTATGGGATTTTATTGTCCCGATCCGTCGGATTCGGGGCTTACGGTGAACGAGATGGTCAACCGGGCCAACATGGCGCAGAAGTCCATCAAGGGGGAGTCTGGCAGCCGCTGCGCCTTCTTCAATGAAACCTTAAGGCAGCGCTTCCAGCAGGAGGCGTCGATGGAGGCCCAGGGGCAGCAGGCGTTGTCCGAAGGCCAGTTTCAGCCCTATTTCCAACCCAAGTTCGACATTCAGCACGGCGACCGCCTGACGGGCGCGGAGGTGCTCTGCCGCTGGATCCATCCCCAAAAGGGGATGATTCCGCCGGGCCAGTTTATCCCGGTATTTGAGAAGAGCGGGCTCATCGTGCAGCTGGACCGGTATATGTTTGAACAGGCGTGCAGTTGGTACCGCCGGTATCTGGACGGAGGCGGGAAGCAGATCAATCTGGCGGTCAATGTCTCCCGCGCCGGACTTTTGCGGGAGGACTTTGTGGATTATTACGTCCGGGTTAAGGAAAAGTACGGGATCCCGGACGGCTTGATGGAGCTGGAGGTCACGGAGAGCCTGGCCCTGGGCGGCGAGGAACTGCTCTGCCAGCTGGTCTGCGAACTGCAGGCGCGCGGATTCACCTGCTCCCTGGACGACTTCGGCTCCGGCTACTCTTCCCTGAACCTGTTGAAGAATCTTCCGATCCGGGTGCTGAAGCTGGACATCCTGTTTTTCCAGCGGAGCGTGGACAAGGTCCGCGAGCGGATCGTGGTGCGCAATATTATCAATATGGCGCGGGAATTGAAGATCCGGGTGATCGCCGAGGGCGTGGAGGAGACGGAGAGCGTGGAATTTCTGCGCGGGGCGGGCTGCGATATCGTGCAGGGATATGTGTTTGCCAGGCCCATGCCTCTGGCGGAGTTTGAAGCGCTGTTGGCCGAAACGGCCGGGAGATGATCGTGAGGACAAAGAAAAATGACCAGCCGGGGGAGCTGGTCATTTTTCAAGGAGAAGGTATTTCGTTTCTTATGGGGTGTAGCAAAAACTATATAATGTATTGGGGGGGTTACGTCTATTATAATAGCACAGGGTATGAAAAAAGTGTGCACAAACTTTTGAAGATATGAAAATATATTTTATGCAAAATTGATAGAGACGACTAACCGGCGGAAAATTTGCCGCCAACTGCCCATTGCATTCAACGAAAACGACCAGCCGGGGGAGCTGGTCGTCTTCAAGGAGAAGGTATTTCGTTTCTTATGGGGTGTAGCAAAAACTATATAATGTATTGGGGGGTTACATCATTATAATAGCACAGCGGTTAAAAAAAGTGTGCACAAACTTTCGAAAAATGGGAAAAAGTTTCTATATAAAATGATGATGGTTTCCGGATTCTGGGCCGTGAGAGGCCGGAAATATGATCAAATTTCCGGGGCGCTAAGGGGCTGTTTGCCGCACACCGGATTGTCCGGCCGGGCGGGGGGAGTTTTTGCCCGGGGATTTTCAAATTTCATCTGGCGGTTTTTAAAAAAATATGGCATAATATCATAGATGAGCGTTAAATTTTTGTTAATACGCAGATGAAAATCAGGGGATCGGAATGTTTAAAACAAAACGGATGGTGCGGGAGCTGCTGATTCTGTTTCTGGTCATGCTGTGCGCGATTCTGTTGTCCGGCGTCCTGCTGGTCCTGAACAGGTCGTCGGAGCAAACGCAGCTGAAACACATGACGGAGCGGAACTTTTGCGCCGCGCACATTTATGAAAACTTGCTGGGCATGGAGCATGCCCTCGGAGCGGGCGGCTCTCAGGCCGGGCGCGGGGAAGCTTACCGGGAGCAGAGCGGGAGGCTGGAACAGAATTTGCAGGCTATGGCGGTCATGGCCGCGGACAGCGAGCGTTTGATCGGATATGTACAGCAGATCGACGGTTTTCAGCGCAGCCAGGAGCGCCTGTGGCGGGAGACGGACGGGGATCAGGCCGTGTCCGCCTCGCTGGAGCTGCTGGAACAGCAGAAGCTCTGCGCCCAGAACCTGATCGATGAAAATTTCCGGGTGTCCAGCGAAAAATATCTGGAAGATATGCGGGTGATCGACCGGCAGCGGCTGACCGTGTGGGGCTGTGTGGCGGTGATTCTGTTTTCGGGCATGATCCTGATGTTCAACCGCCTGCGGCAGCTTCCGGAGGCGTTGGAGGAGAACCTGCGGGCAACCCCGGGGCGTTAATCCGGGAATCGGTGAAAGGAGCGGCGGTCAATGGAGAAAGTCAGAAAGCATATTATCTTTTCCGGGAGGGTTCAGGGCGTTGGGTTTCGGTACACGGCCTGCTATCTGGCCAGACCGCTGGGCCTGACCGGCTGGGTGAAAAATTTATGGGACGGCGATGTGGAGATGGAGGTCCAGGGCGATCCTGCGGCCATCGGACGCCTGATCCAGGGGCTTGAGAGCGGGCATTTCATCCGCATCGAACACATGGAGGTTGAAGAGATTCCCGTGATCCGGGAGCGTGAATTCCGGGAAACCTGGGATTCGTAACCGCCTTGCTATTTTTCCTGCGCTGTGCTAATATCTTTATAATATTCGCATCAAAGGAAATGTTAAGGGGTAGTTTATGGTCAGATTGATAATCAGGATCAAGCAGATTTATGATAAATTCGCCGCGGATGAGATGACGGTCTATGCAGCCCAGGCCTCGTTTTTTACCATCATCGCGGCATTTCCATTTATCATGCTGCTGCTCACGGTGGTACAGATCGTGCCCAGCGTCAGCCAGGGGGAGCTGATGGAATTCATACTCGCCCTGGTCCCGGTGGGCTATAAGTCCGTTGCCTTCCGCGTGATCAGCGACCTGTCGTTAAAGTCGCCGGCCACCATGATCTCCGTCACCGCCATCACGGCTCTTTGGTCCTCGTCCAGAGGTATGATGAGCATCGCAAAGGGTTTGAACCGGGTGCAGGGAAAGGTGGAGAAGCGCTGGTACATTGTGAAACGGCTGATCTGCGCCGGATACACGATTGTGTTCATCCTGGTGTGCGTGCTGTCCCTGGGCCTGCTGGTGTTCGGTACCACGATTCAGAATTTCGTGCTGCGCCAGTTCCCATTGATCGCCCGGGTGACCCAGCACATCATAAGCCTGCGCACGTTGCTGGCGCTGGCGTTTTTTATGTTCGTGTTCGCCGGGATTTACACTTATGTGCCGGACCGGAAGCTTTCGCTAAAGTCCCAGCTCCCGGGAGCCATGTTCACCACCGCGGGCTGGATTTTGTTCTCAATGGCGTTTTCCCTGTATTTTAAGCTGTTCGGCGGAAACAACTTTTCCTATATGTACGGGAGCCTGACCGCCATTGTGCTGCTCATGCTGTGGCTGTACGGCTGTATCTGCGTGCTGTTTTTCGGCGCGGAGCTGAATTATTACCTGGAAATCTACCGGAGCGAGGAGGGAAAGGGGCTGTGATGGAAAGCTGGGCCTCAGCCCGCGCTTTCGCCGTGCTCCGGCACCTGAAACGACTGGAAGAAATGCTGGCCTACCGCGGAGAGGCCGGCATTTTTCAGTTTCACCAGGGCGATGGTGCTGGTGAGGGGCGGGGAGTTTATGATCTTGGCGGTCATAGGGAAGGGGGCGGACTGCCAGCCGTTTACGATGGAGGCCGGAACCACCGCAACGCCCACCCCGGAGGCGGCCCACATCAGGCTGGTCCGCGCGTCGTCGTTGACGCAGAGGTATTCGGGCTGGGGATGGGGGAACATCCGGCCGAGCACGGATTCCCAGCGGCGGTAGATGATCAGGGGCAGGGCGGCCAGTTCCTTTAAGGGAAGCTTCGGCCCGCAGTCCGCCGGGAAGAAGTCCGCCCTGCCCACGGCCAGCATGGGTTCCTCCGTCAGATAACGGCAGTCGAAGGACTCCTCGGGAAACGGGGTGCGCACCAGGGCGGCGTCAATCTGCCCGGTGGTGAGCTTGTCGAGCAGTTGGTAGGTGTTTCCCTCGCTGATGCGAAAGGACATCCCGGGATAACGCCGCCGGAACGAGGCAATACTGGTAATGATTCCCTGGGTCTCCACGGAGGAGATCATACCCAGGCGCAGCGTGCCCAACAGCCCGTCTTCCAGCTGTTTCAGCTCCTTTCTGGCGGCCTTTGTCATCTCCAGGATGCTGACGGCCCGGTTGTAGAACAGGCGGCCCGCCTCGGTCAGCCGGATGGCGCGGGAGCCCCGGTCGAAGAGCGTGACGCCCAGCTCCTCCTCCAGCTGGCGCATCTGGGCGCTCAGAGGGGGTTGGGAGATATGGAGGGAGCGGGCTGCGCCGGAAATGCTGCCCTCGCCCACAATGGCGGTGAAATATTCCATCTGCTTTAAATTCATGGCGCCTCCTATACGAAGTACATATGGTATCCATATTAAACAAATATTTTAAATATGGTTTTTCCTATGCTATAATACCAGACAGAGCGTCAAAATACAATGATCTTCAGAAATCCGGAGGATAAAATGAAACGTTTGCTGAGTTACATGAAAGATTACAAGAAAGAGAGCATCCTGGGGCCGCTGTTCAAGATGCTGGAGGCCAGCTTCGAGCTGTTCGTGCCCCTGGTGGTGGCCCGCATGGTGGACGTGGGCATCCACAACCGGGATGTGGGCTATGTGATGAAGATGGGAGGCCTGCTGGTGCTGTTAGGCGTCATCGGTCTGGCCTGTTCCCTGACGGCCCAGTATTTCGCCGCCAAGGCTTCCGTGGGCGCGGCCACCAGCCTGCGCAACGACCTGTTCGCTCACATCGGCTCCCTGTCCTACGCCGAGATCGACACGGTGGGGACCTCCACGCTGATCACCCGCATGACCAGCGACATCAACCAGGTGCAGAATGGGGTGAACATGACACTGCGCCTGCTGCTGCGATCTCCTTTTGTGGTGTTCGGCGCCATGATCATGGCATTTACCGTGGACGTGCGGACGGCCATGGTGTTTGCGGTGACGATTCCGGTGCTCTGCATCGTGGTGTTCGGCATTCTGCTCGTCAGCATGCCGTTGTACAAAAAGGTACAGCGCCAGCTGGACCGGGTGCTGTTGACCACCCGGGAGAATCTGCTGGGCGTGCGGGTGATCCGGGCCTTCAACCGGCAGAAGAACGAGACCGTGGCCTTTGAGGAGGAGAACAGCCTGCTGGTAAAAATCCAGGTGTTCGTTGGCAAGATATCGGCGCTTCTCAATCCCGTGACCTATGTGATCATCAACCTGGCCATTGTGGCCGTGGTCTGGACCGGCGGCCGCCAGGTGGACGCCGGGGTTATCTCCCAGGGTAAGGTGATCGCCCTGGTCAACTACATGTCCCAGATTCTGGCGGAGCTGATCAAGATGGCCAACCTGATCATCCTGATCTCCAAGGCCATGGCCTGCATGAACCGGGTGGACAGCGTGTTCCAGGTGAAGAGCAGCATCGAGGACGGAAGCTTCGCGGGCGTGGGCGGGGAGGCGGTCTCCGGGACTGCCGGGACTGTTGCGTCTGAGGCCGGGGCTGCCGGGACTGCTGCGTCTGAGGCCGGGGCTGCCGGGGCCGCCGGGGACAGCGCGTCGCCGGACGCTACGCCCTCCCGGGTTCCCATGGTGGAATTCGATCACATGGACTTCGTGTACGCCGGGGCTAAGGAACCTGCGCTGGAGGACATCACCTTCCGTGCGGAGCCGGGCGAGACCATCGGAATTATCGGCGGTACCGGCTCCGGCAAATCCACGCTGGTGAACATGATCCCGCGGTTTTACGAGGCCACCCGGGGCAGGGTGGCGGTGAACGGCCGGGACGTGCGGGAATACACCCAGAACGGCCTGCGCTCCCGCATCGGCGTGGTGCCCCAGCGGGCCGTGCTCTTTAAGGGCACCCTGCGGGACAACATGCGCTGGGGCAGGGCGGACGCCTCCGACGAGGACATTTACCGGGCCCTGGATATGGCCCAGGCCCGGGAATTTGTGGACCAGAAGGGCGAGGGACTGGAGCTGTGGATCAGCCAGGAGGGCAAGAACCTCTCCGGCGGCCAGCGCCAGCGTTTGACCATCGCCAGAGCTCTGGTGCGCAAGCCGGATATACTGATCCTGGACGACAGCGCCTCGGCCCTGGACTTCGCAACGGATGCCAGACTGCGGTCGGCCATCCGGCGGGGCACGGGTAGTATGACCGTGTTCATCGTGTCCCAGCGAGCCGCCTCCATCAAGCAGGCGGACCGGATCCTGGTGCTGGACGACGGGCGCATCGCCGGTCAGGGAACCCACCGGGAGCTGCTGCGGGATTGCAGCGTGTACCGGGAGATCTGTCTCTCCCAGCTGTCGAAAGAGGAGGTGGAACGGGATGAGCAGTAATCAGGAGACAAACAAGAGCGCAAAAACGCTGCGCCGGATTTTGACCTATATCCGGGAATACCGCCTGTGGGTGGCATTTTCCCTGACCATGGCCGTGGCCACCGTGGCCCTGACGCTGTATGTGCCCATCCTGACCGGACGGGCGGTGGACCGCATAGTCGAACAGGGAAATGTGGACTTTGGGGGACTGCTTCGGATTCTGAGGGTGATCCTCATCGCGGTGGCCTTCACCTCGGTGTTCCAGTGGCTGATGAACCACATCAACAACAAGATCACCTACCGGGTGGTGAAGGATGTGCGGACCCGGGCGTTTAACCAGCTGGAGGTACTGCCTCTGCGCTATATCGATTCCCACTCCTCGGGGGATCTGATCAGCCGCATCATCGCGGATATCGACCAGTTCTCGGAAGGGCTGCTCATGGGCTTCACCCAGCTGTTCACCGGCGTGCTGACGATTCTGGGGACGCTGCTGTTTATGCTCTCCATCAACCCCTGGATCACCATTGTGGTGGTGGCTCTGACGCCGGTGTCCCTGTTTGTGGCCAGCTTTATCGCCAAACGCACCTACATCATGTTCAAACACCAGTCGGAGACCAGGGGCGAGCTGACCGGGCTGACCGACGAGATGCTGGGAAATATGAAGGTGGTTCAGGCTTTCGGTTACCAGGACCGGGCCCAGAAGACTTTTGAGGAGATCAACAGCCGCCTGGCGGGCTACAGCATGCAGGCTACATTTTTCTCCTCCATCACCAACCCGGCCACACGGTTCGTCAACAGCATGGTCTACGCTGCGGTGGGAATCGCCGGTTCCTACGGCGCGATCCGCGGAATCCTCACCGTGGGCCAGCTGACCAGCTTTTTGAGCTACGCCAACCAGTACACCAAGCCCTTTAATGAGATTTCCGGCGTGGTGACGGAGCTGCAGAACGCGCTGGCCTCCGCGGCCCGGGTATTCGAGCTGATCGACCAGGAGCCCTTCCCGGAGGAGCCGGAGGACGCGGTGAAGCTGCAGAACGTCGCGGGGCAGGTGGATTTAAAGCAGGTGAATTTCTCCTACGACCCGTCGGTGAAGCTGATCGAGGACTTAAACCTCTCGGTGAAGCCCGGCCAGCGGATCGCCATCGTGGGCCCCACCGGCTGCGGCAAGACCACGGTGATCAATCTGCTCATGCGGTTCTACGACGTGGACAGCGGTTCCATTCAGGTGGACGGACACGACGTTCGGAACGTGACGCGCAAGAGCCTGCGCACCAACTTTGGAATGGTGCTCCAGGAGACCTGGCTGAAGTCCGGCACCATCCGGGAGAACATCGCTTACGGGAGGCCGGATGCCACGGAGGAGGAGATCGTCCAGGCGGCCAGGGAGGCCCACGCCCACAGCTTTATCAAGCGTATGCCGCAGGGCTACGACACAATGATCGGCGAGGACGGCGGCAACCTTTCCCAGGGACAGAAGCAGCTGCTGTGCATCGCCCGGGTGATGCTCTGTCTGCCGCCCATGTTGATCCTGGACGAGGCCACCTCCTCCATTGACACCCGCACGGAGATCCGCATCCAGAAGGCGTTTTCCCGCATGATGGAGGGGCGCACCAGCTTTATTGTGGCCCACCGCCTGTCCACGATCCGGGAGGCGGACCGGATTCTGGTGATGAAGGCCGGACGGATTGTGGAGCAGGGAACCCATGGGGATCTGCTGGAGAAAAACGGCTTTTACGCGGAGATTTACAACAGCCAGTTTGCGCGGGAGTAGGGCGCAGATGGCGCTTAACCGGGGCTTCTGGTGTTTGGGAAGCCGGATTTGGGATTTGGAAATTGATGGATTCTCCGTTTGCAAAAAGAGATTGTATCACTTATAATGGTAACAGCGGGCCCGGCGTTTCCCGGGCCCATTTTTTTGGAATCAAACAGAGTGGGGAGGCGGATCTGCGGCACGGCGCGGAACGCTTCGCATGCCCCCAAGCGGGCGGGAGATGGAAGGAACATGCAGGAACTGGACAGAGCCTTTTTGTTGGCTGCGTTGGACGGGTTGAACACGAATATCTATATTACGGATACGGTCACAAACCGCATCGTGTATGCGAACGAGAACATGAAGCGCATCTTCGGGCTGGAGGAGCCGGAGGGGCGCATTTGCTGGGAGGTGCTGCAGGACGGCATGGACGGCGTCTGCCCCTTCTGCCGGATTCGCCGGCTTCAGGCTATGGGCGGGGAACAGAGCTGTGTGTGGGATGAGATGAACACCCTCACCGGCCGGACCTACAAGAACTTCGACTGTCTGATCCGATGGGAGGGGCGGGATTACTATGTCCAGAATTCCATCGATGTGACGGAATACCGCAAACTCACCGAGGAGGCCGGGCTGGATGAACTGACCCAGATGATGAACCGCCGCGCCGGAAAAGCCATGATGGAGACGGCTCTTAAGGCCGCCCGGGAGGCGAAGCGGCAGATGGCGGTGGTGCTGCTGGACATTAATGAGCTGAAGCGGATCAATGACCTGTACGGCCACAGCGAGGGGGACCGGCTGCTGCAGTACGTCTCGGCCGTCCTGCAGCCCCGCCTGCGGACGGGCGACCTGATGTTCCGGCTCAGCGGGGACGAGTTCGTGCTGATTCTCTCCGGCGAGGACAAAAACAGCGCCGCCCAGAGGATCGCTCAGGCGCAGAAGGCCATAGCGGACCAGCGGGAGCAGAACGGCATATTTTACGAGGCCTCCTTCAGTTTCGGGGTTGCGGAGGCCTATCCGGAGGACCGCTGCACGGTGGATGAGCTGATCAGCCAGGCGGACCGCCTCATGTACCTGAACAAGCGGGATTACCACATCCGCAGGGCCAGGGAGCGCCTGCAGGAAAACGGCAGCAGGTCCGGGGATCCGGGACAGTTCGAGTACGACAAGGACCATCTGTTTGACGCCCTCAGCGCGGGGACGGACGATTATCTTTTTATCGGCAACCTGAAGACCGGCTGCTTCCGCTATTCGCCCCACATGGTGGAGGAGTTTGGACTGCCCGGGGAGGTGGTGGAGAATGCCGCCGCTTTCTGGGGGAATATCATCCACCCGGACGACGAACAGTATTTTCTGGAGAGCAACCAGGAGATCGCGGACGGACGGGAGGAGTATCACAACATCGAGTACCGGGCCAGAAACGTGCGTGGATCCTGGATCTGGCTGCGCTGCCGGGGCAGGATGACGCGGGATGAGAACGGCGAGCCGGAAATGTTTGCGGGTATGATCACCAACCTGGGAAAGCACAGCCAGATCGATCACATGACCGGACTCTACAACCGGTTTGAGTTTGAGGGTAATATCAAAAAGTACATGATGGACGAGCGGGTAGAGGGTCTGGGAATCATGATTCTGGACATGGACGCCTTTAAGAATATCAACGATCTCTATGACCGGTCCTTCGGCGACGAGGTGCTGCGCCTGACCGGCCGGAAGATCGCCGCCGTGCTGCCTGAAAACGCCGGGATCTACCGGCTGGACGGCGATGAGTTCGGGATCATAGTGCTGGGAGGGGACGAGGAGCAGTGCTCGGATCTGTACAACCGCATCCAGTATCAGTTTGCGCGGCAGCAGGAGTACGGCGGGCGGAAATTCTTCTGCACCGTGAGCGCAGGGCTGGCCTTCTATCCCAAGGATGGGGACAATTATCTGGAGCTGCTCAAGTATGCCAACTATTCTCTGGAACACAGCAAGGTGCTGGGCAAGAACCGGTCCACCGTGTTTTCCAGGAGCATTTTGTGGGAAAAGGAGCGCCGCCTGAAGATGGCGGAGCTTTTGCGGGAGAGCATCGACCGCGGCTTTGCGGGATTTTCCGTCTGCTACCAGCCCCAGGTTCGGGCAATTTCCGGCCGCCTTTACGGGGCGGAGGCGCTGGCGCGCTGGCACTGCTCCGAGTTCGGCGACGTCTCGCCGGTGGAGTTTATTCCGATTCTGGAGCAGACCGGTCTGATCGGCCGCCTGGGCGAGTGGGTGTTTCGCAGCGCCGCCCGCCAGTGCAGCCTCTGGCGCAGGTTTGACCCGGATTTTACGGTCAGCGTGAATTTGTCCTATGTGGAGCTGATGGAGCGGGATATTTTCCCCGTCGTCATGGGCGCGCTGGAGGAGTTCGGTCTGCCACCGGCCAATGTGACTCTGGAGCTGACGGAGAGCTGTATGGTGAAGGAGGACAAACAGGTCAACAAAATCATGGGGCGGTTCCGTGAGGCGGGACTGAAGGTCGCCATGGATGATTTCGGCACCGGCTATTCCTCCCTGTACTCCCTGAAAAATATACCCGCGGACGTGGTGAAGATCGACCGCAGCTTTGTGACGGGAATCACAGAAGTGGGGTTCAACGCCACCCTCATCCGCTCGGTGGCCCAGCTCTGCGGCCAGGTGGATATGCGCGTCTGCGTGGAGGGAGTGGAGACTGAAGCGGAGCACAGCGCGGTGAAGGGGATGGGCGTGGAGCTGATACAGGGTTACTATTTCGGGCGGCCCATGCTTCCGGAGCTGTTTGAACAGAAGTTTATGGGGACGTGAGACAGGAGGAACGGCCATGGATTTTTATCAGCGGGTGGGCATTGTCTGCCGGGCGATTCCGGCGGGAAAGGTAGCCACCTACGGGCAGATCGCCTTGCTGTGCGGAAAGCCGCGCAACGCCCGCCAGGTGGGTTACGCCCTGAACCGGGGACGGGCGGGAGCGGATGTGCCGGCCTTCCGGGTGGTCAACGGGCAGGGGGTGCTCAGCGGCGCCCAGGCGTTTTCCAGGCCCAATACCCAGAAAAAGCTGTTGGCCGGGGACGGCATAAGGGTGTCTGCGGACAACCGGGTGGACTTAAAACGGTTCGGCTGGCACAACACCCTGGACGAAGCCCTGTTTCTGCGGCAGGAATTTGAGCGGCTGGGCATATAACGAGTGAAACGGGAGGATGGAAATATGAGGAAATATGCAGGAAATGCAGGGGTGGGCAGGCGGCTTCTGGCGCTGGCCACGGCAGCTGCCCTGATGCTGTCCGGCTGCGGCGGCGCCTCCAAAGCGGCCGGGAAGCCGGAGGCGTTTATGCGGCGGGAGAGTCTGGCTCTGACGGAGCAGATCGGCGCTCTGGCGGCCAACGGGGAGTATGTGAAGCTGATGACGGTTTCCGGTGAGCTGCTGAAGGAGACGGAGGCGGTGGGCGCTCAGGATTTTACGCAGCCCACAGCGGTCTACCGGATTGCGGTCACGGACGATATGTTGAAAAAAGTCGTGTCGGGAGCCGGGATGGAGCCCCTTGGAGAGGAGACTCTGGCCGCTCTCCGGTCCAGGCTGAACGCAGCCTTTTTCGCCAACCTGGTAAACGGCAGCCAGGGCGCTGCGGTGCTGGCCGCCATGAATGTGCTGAGCTGCGGAAAGTCTTACCAGGAGCCCGGGAACTGGCCGGGCGACTCCCTGGTGATCCTGGAGTACGGGAACGGCTATACCGGCATGGTCACCTTTATGCAGACCGGAGAGGGCGTGATCAGCGCGGAGGCCTCCCTGGCTAAGGACGGGGAGGGGAACGCCACGGCTTTGCTGCTCCAGCTTTTGGGAGTGGGGGATGGGGCGTTGGAGCCGCTGGAGGAGAATTCTTAGGAAGCGAAGGGGCGATGGCCGTTTTGAGGAGATTGGGGGATTTCCAGCCGTCCTAAGGAATCTACCGGGCTTTGCCCGGTACCCCTTAGGACAAGGCCCGATTCGCCGGCAGGCGGACCATGACTTCGGTTCCGATGCCGGGGTGGCTGTTGAAGGACAGGCCGTATTGGCTGCCGTACAGGCTTTTGAGCCGGAGATTTGTGTTGTAGACGCCGATGTGGCCCGTTTCGGTTCCGGATGCCGGGGGATTTGTTCCTCCGGCTTTTTTCGCGCTCTCCTGCAGAGAGTCCAGCTTTTCCGGGGGAATCCCGGCGCCGTCGTCGGAGACGATAAAGACGATGTCATCCCCCTCCCGCCAGCCGGTGATCAGGATGCTGCCGGTCTTTTTCTCCGTCATGCGGATGCCGTGGAGCAGGGCGTTTTCCACCAAGGGCTGGAAGGTCAGCTTGGGGATGGTGTAGCCGCAGAGCTCCTCCGGAACATCGACCACCAGGGTGGCGCAGTTCTCGTAGCGCATGTTCTGCAGCTGCACGTACAGGCTCACGTGCTCCAGCTCGTCGCCGATGGTGTTCATCAGCTCCCTGCGGCTTAAGGTCAGCTTGTAGAAGCGGGAGAGGGCCTGGACGGCCCGGGTTACCTCCTCCTTGCGTCCGGTCTGGGACAGCCAGTTGATCATGTCCAGGGTGTTGTAGAGAAAATGGGGGTTGATCTGGGCCTGCAATGCCCTGAATTCGGCTTTGCGCAGATCCTCCGCGGCCTGTTCCCTGGCATCCATCAGCCGGTTGATCTCGCCGGTCATGTAATTGTAGGTGTCGGACAGCACTCCGATCTCGTCGCACCCCAGGCCGACCTTCATGGGCTTGGGACGGCCGGTGCGCACGCTCTCCATCTGGTAGGCCACCGCGATGATCCGGTTGGCGATGGAGGAGGAGAGCAGCAGCGCGATAAACATAGCTAAGAGCACGAACAGCAGGTAGATCAGGATAAACTGGACCATCAGCAGCCGTCCGGCGTCCGTGATATGGCTGGCGGGCAGAATGGAGACCATGTACCAGCCGGTGTCATGAATGGGAAAATAGGCGCTGTAGGCGGCTCCACCCTGAAAATTCACCAGAGAAAAGGTCTGGCCTGTTCCCAGACGGTTGGACAGCTGGGGAAAGGGAAGGAAATACCGCCCGTCCGCTGCCGGGGCTGTTCCGGCCACCGGGATATCCTGGCTGCTCACAATGTAGGTGGACGCGTCCTGGACCGAGGTATTTCCCGCCAGCACACCCTCCAGGATATCGGGTGAAAAGTAGACGGCCACATAGGCGGAGGCCTGGGGAGGCACGGTCACGTTGGACCCCGTCCGGCTGTAGGAAAGGCGCAGGATGGAGGCCAGGCCGCCGCATTCCCCGGTCTCCGATTCGGAGAGCAGCTCGCCGGGACAGAGCATGAGCTCTTCCGAGCTGGACTCAAACTGTCCGATCCATGGGCTGTCCAGGCCGGAGACAGGCAGAAACAGGGGATGGCGGCCCTGGTTGTACCGGCTTAAGTCCTCATAGGATGCATCGTCGTAGTAGATGCGGATATCCGTGATAAAGGAGTGGTCCACCAGGTTGGAGGCCAGGCGGTACAGGCTGTCCACCCTGCTGCGCTGGGGCTGGTGGGTTCCGGCCTGTTCCAGGGGCACGTTGAACAAATCCAGCACCAGGCCGGTGCGGGCCATCACCTCCCCGGCGTGGATGGCGTTGTCCACCAGGCTCTCGATGGTGCCCACGGTCTGGGCGGCCAGAGCCTGCTCGGAGCGGATGGTGTCGTCCATGACGATGCCGTACATGCGGGCGTAGAGAAAACCCGTGACCACCGCGGTGGGGACCATGAGCAGGATCGCGTGGGAGATGACCAGCTTGTTCTTCAATTTGAGATTGTAAGTATAATGATGCAGCAGCCGTGCAAATGGGTTCTTCATGAGAGCATTTTCTCCCTGTATTCGGACGGGGACAGGCCGACAATTTTCCGGAAGGTCTTGCTGTAGTAATTGCCGTCGCTGTAGCCCACCTTGGAGGAGATGTCGGCGATCTTATAGCGGGGGTCCGCCAGCAGCCGCTTGGACATCTTGATCCGGTAGTCGGTCAGGTACTGGTTTAAGGTCAGGCCGGTTTCATTTTTAAAGAGCGTGCACACGTAGCTGGAGGACAGATGGACGTGCTCGCTCACGTCCGGCACGGACAGGGTGGGAAGGGAATAATTCTGGTGGAGAAATTCCTTGATCTGAAAGACCACGGGATTCTCCCCGATGCCCTGGCTCAGCTGTTCAAAGTACAGATGGATTTTCCCTTCCAGAAGCCGGCCAAGCTGGGGCAGGGTGATGCATTCCATGACGCTGTCCCAGATGGAGCCGGAGTTCACTTCGTCCCGGAACCACAGGGAAATGTGATTGGACAGGGCGTACTCGTCCAGCTTTCCCAGGTATTTATAGTAGAGATCCCGCACCTGGCTGGGCATGAGGGAGACGCCGGACCCGGCGCAGCGGTAGAGTTGTCCGGCCACCTCCAGCACCTTGGACTTCTGCTGTTCGGACAGCGCCACGCTGAATTCCGTCAGCATGTCCTTGAGCGGCAGAGGAGATTGGGGCTCCGTGTGGGGAGACAGGACCGTGTCCACCTCGTAGAAAAAGCTGCGCTCCAGAAGCTCCCAGGCCTTCCGGCCTGACAGGCAGGCCCGGTCGGCTCCGCAGACCACCGGCCCTCTGGCGATAAAGAAATGGCAGATTCCGGAAAAACCGCCGGCCAGAAGCCGGGTGCAGCTCTCCAACACCGGTTCCTCTGGGCGGCTGTCCCCGTAGAGCTGGATGATGATATAGCGGTCCGCCCGGAAGGTGTAGAGCTGGGACAGGCCGTGGGCGGTCAGATGCGCCACAAAGCGGGCCTGAAGTTCGTCCATGGCCGTTTCCGGCAGCACGGAGAGGGGCGTCAGGCAGTCCACCAGCAGGGTGGTAAAGCAGGTGCCGGGGCCGAAGGGCAGGTTCAGGCTGCGGATCAGCCGGTCCATGGCCTCCGGGCCGCCGCGCTCGGGATCTAACAGCAGATGCGCCAGCTGTCCCAGCTGCTCCTTGGTGTGAAGCAGGGCCGCGCTGCGGCTGCTGGAGCGGGCCAGACGGCTGCCGGCCGCTTCCTTAAGCGCCGCCGCCAGCTCCCGGATATCCAGGGGTTTTTCCACATAGCTGACGGCCTTCAGCTTGATGGCCGCTTTCAGATATTCTTTGTCGGAGTAGGCGCTCATAAAGACCAGGGAGGTGTCCGGAAGCTGCTCCAAAAGTTTTTCCGCCATCTCCACGCCGTTCATCCGCGGCATGCGCACGTCCGTGAGCACGATGTCCGGTTCCTCCCTGAGCGCCGCCTCCAGACCGTTGACGCCGTCGTCCGCCAGGACCACGCTGTCGATGGAGAGCGCCTCCAGGTCCAGGCTCCGGCGTATCCCCTCCCTGGTCAGCTTTTCGTCGTCCACAATCAAAAGTTTCATGGCAACCTGTCCTTTCCGTTAAAATCATATTAACCATTTTACCAAGAAATCAGAATAATGCAACGTGATTCTCGGGTCCGGGGGAGCAAAACGATAATATATTACAGCATTTAAAAAAATATTACCATGGATTCCCTGCTCGTTAAATGTTAAGATGGTATCAGCGAAGAGAAGAACAGAGAAGAACAGGAAAACGAGCCCCCGGCAGCCGGGTGGTGAAACTTAGATTTATAATACCGACAGGAGGAAATTGAACATGAAACGTATCCTTGTAAAGTTCGATGAAGCAGACCAGATTATTAATTTTGTGAGAATTATCAACCAGTACGAATACGACGCGGATGTGAAGTGCGGCAGCCGGATTGTGGACGCCAAGTCCATTGTGGGCGTGCTCTCCCTGGCCCGTTCCAAGGACCTGGAGCTGATTCTGCACACCGACGAGTGCGGCGCTCTGCTGGATGAGATCGCGCCCTTCGCTGCGTGATGAAAACGGAGAACGACTGAAAGAGAAGACGGAAAATGCCGTCTGCAAGGCTGATAGGAGGCCCGGCAGACGGTATTTTGGCGTTGACGGGGAGCGGATGGGTATGAAACGGGTTAAAGAATTTGTAAAGCGGGAGACGGTGCTGACGGCGGCGTTTTTGCTGGCGGCGCTGTCCATGATGTTTGTCAGGCCGGACCGGGCGTACGGCGGGTATGTGGATTACCAGACCATCGCCCTTTTGTTCTGCCTGATGGCCGTGATGGCCGGATTCCAAAAACTGGGAATATTTTCCTATATTGGCCGGGAGCTTCTGGGCCGGGTGCGCACCGGGCGGCAGGCCGCGGCCGTGCTGGTGGGGCTCTGCTTTTTCTCCAGCATGGCCATCACCAACGACGTGGCGCTGATCACCTTTGTGCCCTTTGCCCTGACCGTGCTGAGGATGGCGGGGCTTTCGGGGCTGATTTTGCCGGTGGTGGCGCTTCAGACCATTGCGGCCAACCTTGGCAGCATGCTGACGCCCATCGGGAATCCCCAGAATCTGTATCTGTACGGGAAATCGGGTCTGGGGGCGGGAGCGTTTATCCGCTTGATGCTGCCGTACTGCGGGCTGTCTCTGGGGCTTCTGGCCGTCAGCCTTCTGTTTGTGGACAACGGAAGAATCCGCAAGGAGCGGGTGGGGCAGGAGACGGAGGGGAAAATCTGCCGCGGAAAGGCGGGCATGTATCTGGTTCTGTTTGCGGCCTGCGTGGCCGCTGTGGCCCGGCTTCTGCCCTGGCCCGCGGTTCTGGCCGCGGTGATTCTTGTGCTGCTTGTGGCGGACCGCAGCGTATTTCTGGCCGTGGACTACTCCCTGCTGCTGACTTTTGTGGGCTTTTTTGTCTTTATCGGCAATATGGGACGCCTGCCGGTCTTTAAGGAATTCCTGGACGGGATTCTCCTTGGCCGGGAGGCGCTTACCGCGGTGGCGGCCAGCCAGGTGATCAGCAACGTGCCCGCGGCGCTGCTGCTGTCCGGCTTTACGGACCGGTGGGAGAGCCTGATCGTGGGCGCCAACTTAGGCGGTCTGGGCACGCTGATCGCTTCCATGGCCAGTCTGATCTCCTACAAGAGCATCGCCAGGCATTACCCGGAGCAAAAGGGCAGATACCTGGCGCTGTTTACGGCGGCCAACCTTGTGTTTCTTGCCGTGCTTCTGGCGTTTTACCGGTGGATGCAGGGGCCGGGAGCCGGGGCGTGAAAACAGGCCGGCAGTCCAGGGGGGACTGCCGGCCTGCGGCATTTTAAGGGTGAAATTGAAAGTTCCCGGATCAGCCGAGAATCGCGTCCTTTTTAGCGAGAATGGCCTCGCAGGCGGCGCATGCCGGGCAGTCGCAGTACCTGGCGCCAGCGGCCTTGATCTCCCTGGCGTGTGCGGCCACTTCTTTGGCCTTGTCCGCACCGAATACCTGGGCTCCCGCCTCGGAATCGGCGAAACCGATCAGACCGTCGATGGGCATGATGTCCGCTTCCAGCTCGCCGATGTATGTCTCAGTGGCAGCCGCCTGCTGCTCTGTGCCGACTGCGGCCAGCCAGGCCTCGGCGGAAGCTTTTGTCTCGCTGTTGCAGGTCGGAGAATCGATCAATTCGTGAGTTTTCTCTACTACAAAATCCAAAACGTCTTTCTGCATGTATATGACCCTCTCTTTCTTCTGAAATCACCTATATCTTACCATAATTGTCAGGCATTTGCAATTTAAAGTTGTCCGCCGGTCCGGGCCTTGTAGCCCTCCACGCCCCATGTTAAAATAGAATGGAACAGATGGGAAACCTGGCCGCCGCAGTTGGAAAATCGGGAAAAGTGTGGTATAGTAGACGGTACCGCCGCCGTCCAAAACGGCGGCAGGACGGAAATGCTTGAATACAATCAACCGCGGGAGGGCCTGCGGAATTGCACGGAGGATTGGATGGAACGAGAGGTAATTCTGTATATCGGTGTCAGCGTGGACGGCTACCTGGCGGACGCGGACGGCGGAGTGGACTGGATGAAGGGCCACGGTGCCGAGGAGGGGGACGGCGGCTACCAGGCGTTTTACGAGACTGTGGACACGCTGATCATGGGCCGCGCCACCTACGAGCAGGTGAAAACGCAGCTTTCGCCGGACAGCTGGCCCTATGAGGGCAAGGAGTGTTACGTGGTGACCAGCCAGTTTCTGGAGGATACCGACGAGGTGACCTTCTGGCCCGGGGACGTGTGGGAGCTGGTGTTTCTGCTCAAGCAGCGGACCGGCAAGGCGATCTGGCTGGTGGGCGGCGCGAAGCTGCTAAAGAGCTTTATGGAGCAGGAGCTGGTGGACCAGTATTGGATTTCCACGCTGCCGGTGATTCTGGGAAAAGGGATGCCGCTGTTTCTGCCCGGGGATTACAGGGAGCGCCTGATCCTGGACCGCACCCTGGTGTGGGACGGCGTCGTGACCAATGTGTATTTTAACCGGGCGGAGAACGCCGAATAGACGGAGGATTGGGATGCGCTATACAATACCACACTATTACCGGGAATTTTCCTGCGCGGCGGACCGCTGTACGGACACCTGCTGCGCGGGATGGGAGATCATGATCGATCCGGCTTCCCTGAAAAAGTACCGAAAAACCAAAGGTCCCCTGGGCAACCGCCTGCACAACAGCATCCGCTGGGATCAGGGCTCCTTCAAACAGTACGGGCGGCGCTGTGCCTTCCTGGCCGACAGCGGGCTGTGCGATCTGTACTCCGACGGCGGGCCGGGTATGCTCTGCAAAACCTGCCGGACCTACCCGCGCCACATCGAGGAGTTCGAGGGGGTCAGGGAGATTTCCCTTTGCATCTCCTGTATCGAGGCGGCGCGGATTGTGCTGGGACGGCGGGAGCCCGTGCGTTTCCTGGATTTTGAGCGGGAGGGAGAGGAGGATTACGGGGATTTCGATTTCCTTCTCTATACCAAGCTGACGGACGCCCGGGAGCTGGCCGTACGGATTTTACAGGACCGGAGCCATCCCCTGGCGGAGCGTGCGTCCATGGCGCTGGCCCTGGCCCACGACCTGCAGAGCCGCATCCGCAAAAACCGCCTGTACGCGGCGGACCAGCTGCTGGAGCGGTACGGGAGAGCCGGGGCCTGGGAGCGGTTTGCCGGACGGACCGCCGGGCTTGGGGCCGGGCTGAAGCAGCGCTACCGGGGCTTTCTCAGCCTGACGCAGGAGCTGGGCCGTCTGGAAGCGCTAAACAGCGGCTGGCCCGGACGGCTGGCTGAGCTGAGAAACGCCCTGTACGGGTCCGGCGAGGAGGCGTACGGCCGGATCTGCCGGGAATTTGCCGGGCATTCAATGGGCGCCGCGGACGGGGACTGGGACATCTGGGGCGAACAGCTCTGGGTGTATTTTGTGTTCACCTATTTCTGCGGGGCGGTTTACGACGGCCGGGCTTACCCGCGGATGAAGTTTGCGGCGGCCTGCGTGCTGCTCATCCGGGAGCTGGCCATGGGAACCTGGGCGCTGCAGGGCGGGCGGCTGGACTTTGACGGCTTTGTGGATATAGCCCACCGGTTCTCCAGGGAGGTGGAACACTCCGACGAAAACCGGGAGGCGCTGCTGGCCCTTTTGGAGCGCGGGGAGCGCTTTGACCTGGAAACGATGTTAAGTCTGATTATTTCCGAGGATTTCCAAAAACTTAAGAATCTATCGTGAAAATCGGAGAAAATCAGCAGTGTATTCAAAAAAACTTTATAAAATTAATATAAAATTCAGATCACCCCTTCAAAATGTAGAAAATTCTCTCTTTTTATGGTATAATAAAAAAAATTTCATACGAAGGAGTGATACTTTATGAAGGATCAAAATGGTTTTAAACCATTTATACCGGCAAATAAGGTGGTACCGGAGATGACTGCGGTTTCCATTGCGCTGGGGATTGTCCTGGCGGTATTGTTCGGTGCTGCCAACGCCTATCTGGGATTGCGCGTGGGTATGACCGTGTCCGCATCCATCCCGGCTGCGGTTATATCCATGGGTGTGATCCGCGTGATACTGAAGCGCGATTCCATCCTTGAGAACAACATGGTGCAGACCATCGGCTCCGCCGGTGAGTCTGTGGCGGCAGGCGCGATCTTTACGCTGCCGGCTTTATTTATGTGGATGAGCGATTGGGGAGTGGGAGCCCCGTCGCTGGTTGAGATTTCCCTGATCGCCCTCTGCGGCGGCGTGCTGGGCGTGCTGTTCATGATTCCGCTGCGCCAAGCGCTGATCGTCAAGGAGCACGGCGTGCTGCCTTATCCCGAAGGCACGGCCTGCGCCGAGGTTCTGGTGGCCGGAGAGCAGGGCGGTTCCAAGGCCGGAGTGGTATTTGCCGGCATGGGCATCGCGGCCGCCTACAAGTTCATCGCCGACGGCTTAAAGCTGTTTCCAAGCGATGTGGATTATGAGATCAAACAATACGGAGGCGGCGCGGGAATCTCCGTACTGCCGGCCCTGGCGGGCGTGGGATATATCTGCGGCCCCAAGATTTCCTCCTACATGTTTTCCGGCGGAATCATTTCCTGGCTGATCCTGATGCCCATCATCAAGCTGTTCGGAAGCGGGCTGACCCAGCCCTTTGCGCCGGCAGATCAGCTGATCAGCGAGATGAGCAGTTCCGCCATGTGGGGCTCCTACATCCGCTACATCGGAGCGGGCGCCGTGGCGGCGGCGGGCATCATCTGCCTGATCAAGTCCCTGCCCCTGATCGTGAGAACCTTCCGGGACGCCATGCGCGATCTGAGGGCTGGCCGTCAGGCCTCCACCCTGCGCACGGACCAGGATCTGCCCATGAACGTGGTGCTGCTTGGCGTGCTGGCCGCCTGCGTGGTGATCTGGCTGGTTCCCGCGGTTCCGGTGAACCTGCTTGGCGCGCTGCTGATCGCGGTGTTCGGATTCCTGTTCGCAACGGTTTCCTCCCGCCTGGTGGGCCTGGTGGGCTCCTCCAACAACCCGGTGTCCGGCATGGCCATCGCGACCCTGCTGGTGTCCTCCCTGGTGTTAAAGTCCGTGTCCGGAACCGGGCATGAGAGCATGATGGGCGTGATCGCCATCGGCGGCGTGATCTGCGTGATCGCAGCCATTGCGGGCGACACCTCCCAGGACCTGAAAACCGGTTACATCGTGGGTTCCACGCCTAAAAAACAGCAGATCGGCGAGTTGATCGGCGTTGTGGCTTCCGCCCTTGCCATCGGCGGCGTGCTCTACCTGCTGAACAAGGCCTGGGGTTACGGCACCGACGAGCTCCCCGCGCCTCAGGCCATGATCATGAAGACCGTGGTGGAGGGCGTGATGAACGGAAACCTGCCCTGGAACATGATTCTCTCAGGGGCTGCCATCGCGGTGGTGATCGAGATTCTGGGCATCCCGGTGATGCCTGTGGCGGTGGGGCTGTACCTGCCCCTGCGCACCACCTCCGCCATCATGGTGGGCGGACTGGTCCGCCACTGGTTTGAGAAGCGTAAATGTTCCGACGAGGAGCGTGGGGAGGCGGTGAGCCGCGGCATCCTCTACACCTCGGGTATGATCGCGGGCGAGGGCCTGGTGGGAATCCTCCTGGCGGTGTTCGCCATCATCCCGTTTGCAGGTCCAAGAGGCGATTTCCTGGCCGATTTCCTGAACCTGTCCGCCATGGAAAACGGCCTGGGCGCGTTTCTGTCCGGACCGTCAGCCAAGCTGGTATCCCTGGCGGCCTTCGCGGCGCTGATTCTGATCATGTGCAAATTTACCATCTGGTACCGGGAAGATAAGAACACTAAGAAATAAAAAACGCGGCGGTTGAAGGGAGAATGAAATTGTTGGGCAAGAGAAAAAGCGGCCAAAACTACCTGGAGCAGATTCCTGAGCGAAATCCTAAGCTTACCTGGAAGGAGGACGAGTCGGGGATCGTGATCCTCGACATGGTCCACCAGGGGTTATTTGATAAGATCGCCCAGGGCCTGTTCGCCACCCCGAAGGTCAGCCATATCCGCCTGGAGGCGTTTGGCAGCTTTATCTGGAAACAGATCGACGGGCAGCGGGACCTGGCGGAGATTGGAGCGCTTGTAAAGGCTGAGTTCGGGGATCGGGCCGAGCCGCTGTACGAGCGCCTGGCTCAGTATTTTGAGACGCTGGCCGGCAATCATTTTATATCATATCGTTGAGCGTTTGAGTGCGGGCGGCGGATTCAGAAGAATCCGCCGCCCGCACTGTTTCAGCGGATCCATCAGAATTCGCCGCCCGCGGTGTTTCAGCGGCCTGTGGGGACCGGAGAGGGACGTAACATCAGCGGACGTTTTCGGTTGCCTATTGAAGTTGTCTGGTAATTTTACTATAATACAAGGGTAAAACAAAACGGTGGGATGAATCCGGAGGGAGAGATGAGATGATCTGTTACAGCAGCCATTATCGGGCAGAGCTTGTCCCGGACCCGTCCTATACCATCGGCTCGGCGGACAACCGGCCCTGCGACCGGATCATCAACCCGGACGGGCTGGGACGGGGAGATTTTGTGAAGGTATGCCGCCTGGCGGTGGAGCGGTTTGAAACCGGGGAGGAGCGGCAGGCTGTGCTGATCGGCCCCGGCACCTGGTGTGTTGAAAGCTGCGCCGTGCTTGAGGAATCCCGTTTGACCGTTCTGATGGACCGCATGGTGATCAGGCTGTCGCTCGACACCTTTGAGGTCGTTTGCAGCCGGAGACTTGACGTCTGCGGCTCCATGCTGGCTCTGTACCCCTGCGGAGGGGATTTGATCCTGCACGGGGAGCTGGAGGTGCTGCGCCTGGACCGGGAGCTGCGGACTGTCTGGACGTTCTCGGGCCGCGATCTCTTTGCGTCCCCAACGGGGGAGCGCGTCTTTTGTCTGGAGAACGGGCGGATCCACCTCCTGGACTGGGAGGGGAACCGCTACGAGCTGAGCCTGGATGGCGAGCTGCTCTCGGACCGTACGGCGCCGGAAAAACGGATCCTTACGATCCCTGTGGCCGCAGCCGCTTCACCCCGGGAGCTCCAGCAGATATTGAAAGAGTCCCTGGGGCTGCCGGACTGGTACGGGATGAACTGGGACGCGTTCTGGGACGGGATCACCGGCCTGATCCGCCTCCCGGACATCCTGATCCTGGAGGGCTGGCACGTGTACAGGGCCGGATGGCCGGAGGACGCCCGCGTGATGGAGCGCCTGTTGGATCGATATAACCGGGAGGCGAAAGACGCCTGCCAGGTGATATACCGCTATTACCGGTGAGGCACGGGCGGACCGGCCGCCCGGAAGCGGACATACAGATGAGGAGGAAGATATGAATCAGATCAGACTTGGAAAAACAGAAATTTGTGTGAACCGGAACGGATTCGGCGCGCTGCCCATTCAGCGGATTCCGAAGGAGGAGGCGGTCCGTTTGGTCCGCAAGGCTTACGACCATGGAATCCGTTTTTTTGACACCGCCTACACCTACACGGACAGCGAGGAGAAGCTGGGGGAGGCCCTGGCCGGGATCCGGGATCAGGTGTTTATCGCAACCAAAACGCCCGCCGAGAACAGCGGAGATTTTTGGAAACATCTGGAAGAAAGCCTGAGAAGGCTGGGCACGGACTATGTGGACCTTTACCAGTTCCACAACCCGTCCTTCTGTCCAAAGCCGGGGGATGGCACCGGCCTCTATGAGGCCATGGCGGAGGCTAAAGACCGGGGAATGGTGCGGCACATCGGAATCACCAACCACCGGCTGAGCGTGGCCCGCGAGGCTGTGGACAGCGGGCTTTACGAGACGCTGCAGTTTCCATTTTCCTATCTGGCGGGGGAGCCGGACCTGGAGCTGGTGGAGCGCTGCCGTAAGCAGGATATGGGCTTTATCGCCATGAAAGCTCTGTCCGGCGGACTGATCACCAGCGCCAGGGCGGCCTACGCCTTCATGGTTCCCTACAGCCACGTGCTTCCGATCTGGGGGATCCAGCGGGAGCGGGAACTGGATGAATTTTTGGAATGCGACCAGCTGGTCCCGGAAATGGACCAGGAGCTGAAGGCGGTGATCGAACATGACCGGGCGGAGCTGGCCGGCGAGTTCTGCCGGGGCTGCGGCTACTGTATGCCATGTCCCGTCGGCATCGAGATCAACAACTGCGCCAGAATGTCCCTGATGATCCGGCGCTCTCCCTCGGACGCCCATCTCACCGGGGAGGCCCGGGAGAAGATGAAAAAGATCGAGGACTGCCTGCACTGCGGCCAGTGCAGCGCAAAATGTCCCTACGGTCTGGACACCCCGGCGCTGCTGGAAAAGAACTTCGAGGATTACCGGGAGATTCTGGCGGGAAAGCCGCTTTGATGGAATCGTCCCCGAACGGGAGTAATATGAGAGGAGACCGGTCATGATACGGTATTACGGCGATCCGCCTTACCGGGCGGCTGTGATACACGGCGGCCCCGGCGCGCCGGGATCGGCCGCGGGCCTGGCGGCCATGGCGGGGGAGATATGTGGGGGCTCAGAGCCCATGCAGTCCGGGAAATCCATTCGGGAGCTGATAGTTGAGCTTAAAGGACAGCTGGAGGAGGCGGGAAACGTTCCCGTTATCCTGATCGGACACTCCTGGGGGGCGTTTCTGGCCGCGCTGTTTGCCGGAGCGCACCCGGAAATGGTGGAGAAACTGATTCTGGTGGGCTGTCCGCCCCTGACGGCCAGTTATGTCCCAATGATCGGGGAGCGCCGCAGGCGGAACCTGGGCCCCGGAGAGCGGGAGGAGTTCGACCGGTTAAATCTTTGGCTGGAGCAGGGGACGCCGGAGCGGGGAAGGATGGAAGAGCCGGGAATGCCGGAGCAGCCGGAGCGTTCCCGGGAGCATGCGGATCGCCTTCTCGCGCGGTTGGGAGAGCTGGCGGAGAAGGGCGACTGCTATGATCCCCTGCCGTGCGCGGCGGATCATGAGATGTTGATGGACGCGGAGCAGTACAGAGCTGTGTGGGGGGAGGCGGTAAAGCTGCGGGCCTCCGGACAGCTGTTGAGAAGCTTTGTGGCCCTGGACTGCCCGATCACATTGATCCAGGGAGAGCAGGACCCGCACCCCGTGTGCGGCGTCTGCGGGCCGCTTGCAGGCTCCGGGAAGGAGTACCGGGTTCACGTCCTTAAATGCTGCGGCCACAGCCCCTGGCTGGAGTGCCGGGCGCAGGCGGAATTCGTTGAAATTCTGAAACAGGAGCTGGGGCAGTGACTTCCCCGTCCCGGGACAGATACAGTACAGCCTGCATTTCTGCCCAGAATCGGCGGCGGAGTATCAAAATACAGGCGCTGGGCGAAGCTGCTTTCCGTCCGGCTGCCAACACAAAAGAGGAGGGGATCCATATGTATGAATCGCGTTGCGGGGTCCGCTGCGACAGCTGCGGACGCAAGGGAGAAGTGAACTGTACGGGCTGCATAAACATGAAAACGACTTTCTGGGGCGGAACGTGTACGGTCAAGTCCTGCTGTGAGAGCCGCAGCTTAAACCACTGCGGGGAATGTCCTGAATTCCCATGCGCGATGTGCGCGTCCATGGGGGAGGAGATGGGGTTTGACCCAAAGCCCAGGCTGGAAGCCCTGCGGCAGTGGGCCGCGGAAGGAAAAACGGATTAATCCAAACATACGCACAAAACAGCCGCCGCGGAAGATGGCAAGTAAACCGCGGCGGCTGTTTCGTTTTCCCCGGGATGGCTTCCGGGTATATGTTCAGAGGATTCCGGCCGTATGGCAAGACAGCCGGATTTATTGATAAACAGAACTATGAGGATTTATTTGTTGGTCTTGTAAAGGTTCTTTTCCCTGGGCAGCGTCACATTCAGCAGAATGGCCACCAGGGTTGCGATTACAACCGGGGACTTGCCGAAGATGGTGGTTACCCATGCCGGGAAGGAACTTAAGGAGGCGCTTGCCTGTGAAACGCCCATGCCCAGCGCGGCCGCGAGGCCAACGATGGAGGTGTTGCGGTAGTTCATTTCCTCCGTCATAACCAGCTTCATACCGGTCATTGCGATGGAGGCGAACACGGATACGGTAGCTCCGCCCAATACCGCGTAGGGGATGGTGGTCAAAAGCGCGGAAAACTTGGGGAACAGGCCCGCCACCAGGATTACCAGGGCGGAGATTCCCAGAGTCACGCGGTTTACCACCTTGGTGGTGGCCACGATACCCACGTTCTGGCTGTAGGTTGCGGTGGGAAGGCAGCCTAAGAAGGCGCCGATTACGTTGGTAATACCGTATCCCAGGATCGCGCCCTGCAGCTCATCCGTGGTGGGCTCGCGGTCCAGACCTCCCGCCGTGGTGGCGGAGAAGTCGCCGATGGCCTGCACGGAGTTGATCACGAACAGCAGTCCGATGGCTACGCAGGCGGAGATTTCAAAGTTGATTCCAAAGTGCATGATGTGGGGCAGCTGGAACATTCCGGCCTCGCCCACATTGGTAAAGCTGACCATTCCGAAGAACATGGAGAATATGTAGCCTGCGATCATGCCCATCAGGATGGAAGCCAGCTTTAAGAAGCCTTTGGCAAAATGGTTTAACACAGTTACAACAACCAGGGTGAAAATCGCCACCGTCCAGTTCTGCCAGGAGCCGTAATTGGGCTGTCCGGTGCCGCCGGCCATGTAGTTGATGGCGGTGGGGTAGAGGCTCAGTCCGATGGTGAACACCACGGTGCCCGCGATTAACGGCGGGAAAAATTTGCGGATCTTTTTAATCATGATACCCACGATAACTGCACAGATACCGCCCACGATCTGGGAGCCCAGAATCGTCGCAATACCGTACTGTTCGGCAATGGCCTGCATGCTGGGCACGTAGGCAAAGCTGACGCCCAGGATAACAGGGAGGCCGGCGCCCAGGCGGAGTCCGCCTTTTTTGCCCAGCGGAAACAGCTGGAGCAGGGTGGCAAGGGCCGATACAACCAGAGAAGCCTGGATCAGGATTACCCGGTCTGCGGTGTCGATACCAGCAGCACCGGAAATGATGATGGCAGGTGTCACGCAGCCCACAATCATGGCAACTACGTGCTGGAGCGCCAGGGGAATTGCCTGGCTCATTTTTGGAACGCCGTCCAAATCGAACAGTGATGCGTGCTGTTTTTCTGAATTCATGATATTGCCTCCTTTACGCTAAATGGATATGAGTACCGGTTTTTCCCTGGATACCGTCTTTTGCTTTTTCCAACAGCGTAATTAAAGCAGTGCGTCCTGGCTTTGATTCAGCAAATTTTACAGCGGCCTGTACCTTGGGAAGCATGGAGCCGGGGGCAAAGTGTCCCTCTTTGATAAACTTGCGTGCTTCTTCCGTGTCCAGATCATCCAGCCATTTTTCTTCCGGCTTTCCGAAGTTAATAGCTACCTTTTCAACTGCGGTCAGAATAATTAAGAAATCAGCGTTTAATTCTTCTGCCAGCAGCTCGCTTGCGAAGTCCTTGTCGATTACGGCGCTGGCTCCCTTTAAGTGGTTGCCCTGGCGGGTAACCGGGATTCCGCCGCCACCGCAGGCGATGACCAGCTGACCGGAGTCAACCAGGGAACGGATTGCGCCGATCTCAACGATCTCGGCGGGTTTGGGGGAGGCCACCACACGGCGGTAACCGCGTCCTGCGTCCTCACGCATCATATATCCGTATTTTTCCTCGGCGATCCTGGCCTGTTCCTCGGTCATGAAGTGGCCGATGGGTTTGCTGGGATTTTCAAATGCGGGATCGTCCGCGTCCACGCGGACCTGTGTGATCATGGTCGATACCGGGATATCGCAGATATCGCGGTTGTACAGCTCCTCCCGCAGGGCGTTCTGCAGGTCATAGCCGATGTAAGCCTGGCTCATGGCGACGCAGACGGAGAGAGGGGTGTTGGGCTGGCTGGCGTCCTCGCGGCTGAGAGCGGCCATGGCGTTGTTGATCATGCCCACCTGGGGGCCGTTTCCGTGGGCTACGATAACCTCACAGCCCTCCTCGATCAGATCCACGATCGCCTTGGCGGTGATCTTCACAGCCGTCATCTGCTCGGGCAGCGTGTTGCCCAGGGCATTTCCGCCCAGGGCGATGACGATACGTTTTTTCTTGTTTTCCATAGTAATTTCCCCTTTGAGTTTTTGCAAAAAAAGATGAAAAGGGCCGCCAGGCCGAATGCCCGGCAGCCCGGAATAAAAATCATTTATTGTGGATTACTTGAATACGCGGGGAGTTCCCTTCTCTTCCAGCTTCTTTAACACTTCAGCCGGATCGGCAAACTTAGCCAGCATGATCATAGCGGCGATCACGTAAGGTTTGAAGCTGGCTTCTTTGTACAGCGGATCGCGGTAGCGGTCGAATACGGAAGCCTCAACCTCGCCGTCCTTGCAGCTCACATCGTTGATGTCGGCCGGTAAACAGTGCAGATACAGAGCCTTGCCGTCCTTGGTGGTCTTCATCAGCTCCTCGGTGCAGCACCAGTCTTTGTGCTGTGCGTTCTGAGCCAGCAGCTCTTTCTCCAGAGCCTTGATGCCCTCGGTGTCGCCCTCGCCGTACAGGTTGGTTCTCTTCTCCATAGCTGCGAAGGGAGCCCAGCTCTTCGGGTAAACGATGTCGGCGTCCTTGAAAGCGTCGGCCATGTCGTGGGATACGCGGAAGGAACCGCCGGACTTCTCAGCGTTCTGTCTTGCAACTTCCTCAACCTCAGGCATGATCTCGTAGCCTTCCGGATGAGCCAGAACAACTTCCATACCCATTCTGGTCATCAGGCCAACAACTCCCTGGGGAACGGAGAGGGGTTTGCCGTAGGAGGGAGAGTAAGCCCAGGTCATAGCCAGCTTTTTGCCCTTCAGATTCTCCACGCCGCCGAACTCATGGATGATGTGCAGCATGTCGGCCATACACTGGGTGGGATGGTCGATATCGCACTGTAAGTTCACCAGGGTGGGCTTCTGCTCTAAGATGCCGTCCTTGTAGCCCTGGGAAACAGCGTCCACAACCTCGTGCATGTAAGCGTTGCCCTTGCCGATGTACATGTCGTCGCGGATACCGATGACGTCAGCCATGAAGGAGATCATGTTGGCGGTCTCACGCACGGTCTCGCCGTGAGCTACCTGGGATTTGCCCTCGTCCAGATCCTGAACCTCAAGGCCTAACAGGTTGCAGGCGGAAGCAAAGGAGAAACGGGTGCGGGTGGAGTTGTCGCGGAATAAGGAGATGCCCAGTCCGCTCTCGAACACCTTGGTGGAAATGTTGTTCTCACGCATGAAGCGCAGCGCGTCAGCTACGGTCCAAACGGCCTCCAGCTCGTCGTCGGATTTCTCCCAGGTCAGGAAGAAGTCTCCCTCGTACATTTCCTTGAAGTTGAGTTTGTTCAGCTTATCAATGTAATCCTGTAATGTTTTCATGATTTTAACTCCTTTAAAATTGTATGTTAATTTTTATGGGTAACGTGATATTGATACGGAAAACCGGCTCCGTCCGGATGTTCCGGCGGTCAATTCAGCACAAAACCGCCGGATATCGTCTGAGACGGTGCGCTGAAAGAAAATTGGCAAGAGCTTTCAGCGCGGCATTCTAGGAGTCGGATTTCGGGAAAATGTCAAATTACTTGCAGTAAACAGTGGGCAGAGCGGCGTAAACGGCAGCGCAGGTTACCAGATCCTGTTTCCAGGTCTTCTCGTTGGGAGCGTGAGCCTGAGCCTCAGCGCCAGGTCCAAAGCCGATGCAGGGGATTCCGTTGCGGCCCATGATGGATACGCCGTTGGTGGAGAAGGTCCACTTGTCGGTCAGCGGGCGGGCGGTTCTCATCTCCAGAGTCTCCTCTGCGCCGATGCGGGCCTCGCCGAACAGGTTCTTGTAGGACTCCTCCAGAGCCTTGGTCACATCGTGATCCTCCGGGATGACCCAGGTGGGGAAGTAACACTCGATGGGGTATGTAAGGCCCTTGTAGGAAGGACGGGAATACTCGTACATGGAAACCTTCACGTCGTCGCCGTACTTCTGTACTGCGGGCAGAGCACGGATCTCATCCAGGCAGCTCTCCCAGGTCTCGCCTGCGGTCATTCTGCGGTCCAGGGAAACAGAGCAGGAGTCGGCCACTGCGCAGCGGCTGGGGGAGGTGAAGAAGATTTCGGAAACCGTAACGGTTCCACGGCCCAGGAAGTTGGCTTCCTTGTACTCGGGGTTGTATTTCTCATCCAGCATTTTCACAAGGCCCTTTACTTCCTTGTCGTCGGCAGCGTCGTTCTCGTTCAGAGCGCGCACGTCCTGAAGGATGTCGGCCATCTTGTAGATGGCGTTGTCGCCGCGCTCAGGAGCGGAACCGTGGCAGGAAACGCCCTTGACGTCCACACGGATCTCCATACGGCCTCTCTGGCCGCGGTAGATGCCGCCGTCGGTGGGCTCGGTGGAAACCACGAAGTCCGGGCGGACCTTATCCTCGTTGATGATGTACTGCCAGCACAGGCCGTCGCAGTCCTCTTCCTGAACTGTACCGGTTACCAGAACGGTGTACTTGTCGGAGAGCAGTCCCAGATCCTTCATGATCTTAGCGCCGTAAACCGCGCTGACGATACCGCCGCACTGGTCGGACACGCCGCGTCCGCCGATCTCGGTGTCGTTCTCGTAGCCCTCGTAGGGATCGAAGTTCCAGTTGTTCTTGTTGCCGATGCCAACGGTGTCGATGTGGGCGTCAAAACCGATTAAGGTCTTGCCGGTTCCCATATATCCCAGCACGTTGCCCATGGGATCGATCTCAACCTTGTCGAAATCGAGCTTTCTCATCTCCTCCGCAATGCGGTCGATGTGAGCTTTCTCATCGCAGCTCTCGCCGGGGAATTTTACGATGTCCCGTAAAAATTTGGTCATGTCTTTCTCGTAGTTCTGTGCAGCTTCCTTGATTTTGCCGTAATCCAGGCTCATTTTGATTTCCTCCATAATAATATTTTGTGAATGGTTTTTATTTTATAGGATTATGATGTTTATTTCTCTTTGCCTTCCCAAACGATGTTCTTGTAGCGGTCCGGATCGGTGTCGCCCTCGGTGGAGAAGAGCAGTACCCTGGAATTCTCATCCAGACCGATGGCCTGGCGCAGATCCTTGTAATCGTCCATGGTGGTCATGGCGGCCAGGGCTCCGAAGGGAGCGGCTCCGGATTCGCCGGAGGTCACAGGCGCGTCGCCCTTGATGGGAGCGGCCAGCATGCGCATACCCTTTGCGGCTACCCAGTCGGGAGCTGCGATGAATACGGTTACGTGGTTCTTTAAGATATCCCAGGAGATGGTGTTGGGCTCTCCGCAGGCGAGACCGGCCATAATGGTCTGCATGTCGCCGTCCACAATGCGGGGATCTCCGTCTCCGGCTGCCGCGCCCTTATACAGGCAGGCCGCCACATCGGCCTCCACCACTACGAAGGTGGGAGGATTGTCGGGGTAAAGGTTGGTGAAATATCCCACAACCGCGCCGGCAAGGGAGCCTACGCCGGCCTGAACGAACACGTGGGTGGGGCGGTCACAGCCGTAATCTTTCAGCTGTTCGCCGGCCTCCATTGCCATGGTGCCGTAGCCCTGCATGATCCAGGAGGGGATCTCCTCGTAGCCGTCCCAGGCGGTATCCTGAACGATCACGCCCCGCTCGGTCTCATCCGCTTCCTTTGCGGCCAGACGCACGCAGTCGTCATAGTTCATTTCCTGAATGTCAACCTGAGCGCCTTCCTTTGCGATGTTCTCAAGGCGGGTCTGAGTGGAGCCCTTGGGCATATGTACGACCGCCTTCTGGCCTAAGCGGTTGGCGGACCAGGCGACGCCGCGGCCGTGGTTGCCGTCGGTGGCGGTGAAGAAGGTGGCCTGACCGAATTCCTCACGGAGTTTGTCGGAGGTGAGCACCGCGTAGGGCAGTTCGGAAACGTCCTTTCCGGTCTCACTGGCGATGAAGCGGGCCATTGCGAAGGAACCGCCCAGCACCTTGAATGCGTTTAATCCGAACCGGTAGGACTCGTCCTTGATGTAAACTTCCTTCACTCCCAGGTAAGCGGCCATCTGGTCCAGCTTGGTGAGAGGGGTTTTGCTGTACTGGGGGAAGCTCTCATGGAAGGTTCTGGCCTTCTTGATCTCTTCCAATCCCATAATCGGCAGATTCGTATCCGCAGTTTTGGGCATTTTATTTACCGCCCACTTGATCTGTTCCATTGTTATAAAATCCTCCTTATAATCATGCGTTTGTTTTAATAGGAATAGAATTGTTAACAGGATTGTTTAATTGTCCGTTTTGCGGCTGTTCACATCGATATAACTGTACAAAGTGAATTTTGAGATCCCGAAGTACTTGGAGATCTTGTCGCCGGACTTGGTAATCAGGAACGCTCCCGCGTCGTTTAAGAACTGGATCGCCGCCACCTTTTCCTCTTTATTCATAAGAGCGGCCGGCTTTCCAATCATAAGCACGGACTGTTCGATCAGGCTGTCGAGCAGGTCGGTGACGTTGGTAACGATCTGATCCGGCTGCTTTTTCGCATCCGATTGGGGTTCGGTATCGATCAGCGCTTTGATCGCCCGGTCCACCGTCATCAGCCCGGTGATGTCGAAGTTGATCGCCAGTATGTAGTCGATGGCGTCGCCTTCCTCATTATGAATATAGAAGGTGCTGGATTTTAAGATCCGCCCGTTGGCTGAGCGGGTCAGATAACCCAGATGGTCTTTGAGAGAAGCCGCGTCCTTGTTGTGAAGGGTTTCCAGCACGACCTTGGACGGGCCGTCGCCGACCTGACGGTTGGTGATATGTCCATTGGTAATGTATACGATGGAATGCTCCATGTCATGCTTTTTCAAATCATGGATCACCACTTCACAATCAGGACCGAACTGTCTGGAAAGGCCGTCGGCTATCTGAGTCAGGAGCCCTAATGTGTAAGTCATAAGCATTTTCTCCTTTCCTTCAGGATTCTTCAAAATTAGGTAACTTTGTACAATAAACACGATTGTTAATTTTGCCTCGTTGTTTATGATTCCATCATATCACAAAAAAATGGAATTGCAATACTTTTTTACAAAAAAATTTTTGATATCTAAAAAATTTTGCATTTTGTGCTTGCAAATGCCGGTTACAGGTGTTAGTATAGGGGTACAGGGAGGCACATTCTGCTTAAAAAGCAGAGATATGAATGGCAGAGTGTGACCGATCGGAAATGTGATTCAGAAACAGGAAGAAAACCATCATCGAGTAAAGGAGAGAGGTTATGTTAGTAATTGGCAATGGACGGTTAGTGACAAGGGATCCGGCGGTTCCATTTTATGAGAACGGCGCGGTAGCAATGGACGGCGGAACCATCGTGCGGGTCGGAACCGCGGAGGACGTCCGCAGGGAATTCCCGGAGGCAGAGTACATAGACGCCAGGGGGGGCGTGATCATGCCTGCGTTCATCAACACCCATGAGCACATCTACAGCGCCATGGCGAGAGGACTTTCGATTAATGGATACAACCCCAACGGCTTTCTGGAGATTCTGGACGGAATGTGGTGGACCATCGACCGCCACCTGACCAACGAGCAGACCCGCCAGAGCGCCCGGGCTACCTATATTGACTCCATCAAGAACGGCGTCACCACGGTGTTCGATCACCACGCCAGCTTCGGCGAGATTCACGACAGCCTGTTCGCCATCGAGGACGCGGCTAAGGAACTGGGAATCCGCACCTGCCTGTGTTATGAGGTTTCTGACCGCGACGGGATGGACAAGGCGAAGGAAGCTGTGATGGAGAACGCGGCCTGGATCAAACATGCCCTGGCTGACGACACGGACATGATTGCCGGAATGATGGGCATGCACGCCCAGTTCACCATCTCCGACGCCACCATGGAGCTGGCCGCGGCCAACAAGCCCGCTGAGGTGGGCTACCACATTCATGTGGCCGAGGGCATCGAGGACCTGCACGACTGCCTGAAGAAATACGGCAAGCGCATTGTGGACCGCCTCTACGACTGCAATATCCTGGGAAGCAAGACCTTGCTTGGACACTGCATCTACGTGAATCCCCACGAGATGGAATTAATTAAGGAAACGGATACCATGGTGGTACACAATCCTGAGTCCAACATGGGCAACGCCTGCGGCTGCCCGCCCACCATGGAGATCGTGCACCGGGGAATCTTAACCGGCCTTGGCACGGACGGCTACACCCACGACGTGCTGGAGTCCTACAAAGTGGCCAACGTGCTGCACAAACACCACCTCTGCGACCCGAACGCGGCCTGGGGCGAGGTTCCGCAGATGCTCTTTGAGGGCAACCCGCAGATCGCAAACCGCTACTTCAAGAAGCAGCTGGGCGTTCTGAAGGAGGGAGCGGCCGCGGATGTGATCGTCACTGACTACATCCCGCTGACCCCTATGGATGCAAGTAATATCAACGGCCACATCCTCTTCGGTATGACCGGACGCAGCGTGGTGACCACGGTCTGCAACGGTAAAGTGCTGATGAAGGACCGTGAGCTGATCGGCATCGACGAGGAGAAGGTGATGGCGGAAGTGAGAGCGGAGGCTAAGAAGCTGGAGCGCTCCATCAACGGCTGACAATATCTGTATATAATTTAGGAGGAAAATTCCATGAGCGATAGAATGACCCCGATTCCCTTTGGGAATCTGATGAACTGGATTTTGAAGGAACATAAGAAGGGCGCCATCTTCGGCGTGCGCCGTCCCTTTGTGGCGGATCCGTCCCATACATACGAGATTTTCGGCCGCAAGCTGGAGACTCCCTTCGGACCCGCGGCTGGCCCCCACACCCAGCTGGCACAGAACATTGTGGCTTCCTACGTGGCAGGCAGCCGGTTCTTCGAGCTGAAGACCGTGCAGAAGCTGGACGGCGAGGACCTTCCGGTGAACAAGCCCTGTATCAAGGCCGACGACGAGTGCTACAACTGCGAGTGGTCCACCGAGCTGTACGTGCCCCAGGCGTTTGACGAGTACGTGAAGGCCTGGTTCGCCTGCCAGGTGGTGGCCAAGGAGTACGGCCTGGGCGCCATGGACGGCTTCCAGTTCAACATGTCCGTGGGTTACGACCTGGAGGGCATTAAACTGGAAAAGATTGACAAATTTATCGAGGGCATGAAGGACGCCTCCGAGACAGCTATTTTCAAGGAGTGCCGCCAGTGGCTGTTGGACAACGCGGACCTGTTTGAGAAGGTGACGAAAGAGGACATCGAGGGCATTTCTCCGGAAGTCTGCAACTGCGCAACCCTGTCCACCCTTCACGGCTGCCCGCCCCAGGAGATCGAGCGCATCGCCCGCTACCTGATCGAGGAGAAGAAGGTTCACACCTTTATCAAGTGCAACCCCACCCTGCTGGGTTACGAGTACGCAAGGGATATGATGGATTCCATGGGCTACGACTATGTGGCCTTCGGCGATTTCCATTTCAAGGACGATTTACAGTACAGCGACGCGGTGCCCATGCTGGAGCGTTTACAGGCTCTGGCCGGCGAGAAGGGCCTGGAGTTCGGCGTGAAGATCACCAACACCTTCCCCGTGGACGTGAAGGCGGGAGAGCTTCCCAGCGAGGAAATGTACATGTCCGGCAAGAGCCTGTACCCGCTGTCCATGTCCGTCGCCATGAAGCTGGCGAAGGATTTCGGCGGAAAGCTGCGCATCTCCTACTCCGGTGGAGCCGACTATTTCAATATTAAGGATATCGTGGACGCGGGCATCTGGCCTGTGACCATGGCCACCACCATGTTAAAGCCCGGCGGCTACCAGAGACTGGAGCAGATCGGACAGATTTTCGCAAAGGACGAGGCCAAAGCTTTTGAGGGCGTGGATGCCCAGCGTGTGGCCCAGCTGGTGGAAGCGGCTAAGACCGACAAGCATCATGTGAAGGCCGTGAAGCCCCTTCCCTCCAGAAAGATCAAACGTCCGGTGCCCCTGACCGACTGTTTCGTGGCTCCCTGCGAGGAGGGCTGCCCCATCCACCAGGATATCACCACGTATTTGAAGCTCATGGGAGCGGGCAAGGCTGAGGAGGCCCTGGAGGTCATTCTGCTTAAGAACCCCCTGCCCTTTATCACCGGCACCATCTGCGCCCACAACTGCATGAGCAAATGTACCCGTAACTTCTACGAGACCCCGGTGAACATCCGCAGAACCAAGCTGGAGGCCGCTGAGGGCGGATTCGAGGCCGTGATGGCGAAGCTCAAAAAGCCGGAGATCACAAGCGGCAAGACCGCAGCCGTGGTGGGCGGAGGCCCGGCCGGTATGGCGGCCGCCTATTTCCTGGCCAGAGGCGGCGTAAAAACGACGCTGTTTGAGAAGGAAGAGAAGCTGGGCGGCGTGGTCCGCAACGTGATTCCGGGCTTCCGTATCTCCGACGAGGCCATCGACAACGACGCGAAGCTGATCGAGGCTATGGGCGTGGAGATCGTCACCGGCCGGGAGATCGGCTCCGTGGACGAAGTGAAGAAGGACTACGACTACGTGGTTCTGGCCCTGGGCGCTTCCACGCCGGGCGTACTGCGTCTGGAGAAGGGCGAAGCCATGAACGCGCTGGAATTCCTGGCACAGTTTAAGGCTACGGACGGAAATCTGGACCTGGGAGAGAACGTGGTGGTCATCGGCGGAGGAAACACCGCTATGGATACCGCCCGCGCTGCCAAGCGCAACAAGGGCGTGAAGAAGGTTTCCCTGGTATACCGCCGGACCAAGCGCTATATGCCGGCCGACGCCGAGGAGCTGGAGATGGCCATTGAGGACGGCGTGGAGTTCGCGGAGCTGCTCAGCCCTGTGAAGCTGGAGAACGGCGTGCTCTACTGCAAGAAGATGGTGCTGGGCGACTACGACGCCAGCGGACGCCGGGGCGTGGTGGAGACCGACGAGGTGGTTGAGGTTCCCGCCGACACGGTGATCGCCGCTGTGGGCGAGAAGGTTCCGGGGGCATTTTACGAGGCCAACGGCATCGCTCTGGACAACAGAGGCCGGGTGCAGGCGGATCAGGAGACCTTGGAGACCAGCGTTGCGGGCGTTTACGCTGCGGGCGATGGGCTCTACGGACCCGCTACCGTGGTGGAGGGAATCCGCGATGGCATGAAGGCGGCCGAGGCTATTCTGGGCCGTGCCGTAGCTGAGGATCTGTTCAGCCTGTCCGACGAGGAGAAGATTTACGGCCGCAAGGGCAACCTGATGGAGGAGGACGGGAAGGACGTGGACAGCAAGCGCTGCCTGTCCTGCAACAGCTACTGCGAGAACTGCGTGGAGGTATGTCCCAACCGGGCCAATATCACCCTGACCGTGCCGGGCATGGAGCGCCACCAGATCATTCACGTGGACTACATGTGCAACGAGTGCGGCAACTGCAAGAGCTTTTGTCCCTGGGACAGCGCCCCCTACTTGGATAAGTTCACCCTGTTCGCCAACGAGAAGGACATGGAGGACAGCAAGAACCAGGGCTTCGTGGTGTTAGACCGGGAGACCGGGGCCTGCAAGGTGCGCCTGCAAGGCAAGGTGACGGATTATGTGGCCGGAACCGCAAGCGATGTGGTGCCGGAGGGAATTGCAAAGATCATCGGGACCGTGATCCGGGATTACGCCTATATGCTGTAAAGACTGGTTTTGAGCGGCGTTGACCGGCCTTCTGAAAAAAGGCCGGGTCCCGCCGCATATTTGGAACAGGCTCGGGAGTTTTTTGCCGCAAGGCAGAGTCTCCCGGGCAGTTTACGCAGGAACACGTTAAAAAAATAACAAAACTTTTTCGAGACGGAACATAGCTGTGGAGAACGATACGGGCCGCCCGGGGGCGGTCTGTTTAAGCCATAGAATGATAGAATTTCTGAAGCCACTGTAAATTGGATTGGGATTGGCCGGGAGAGGAGGGGACCGCTGTGGCGCGCGTGAAAACCATGAAGGTTGTGATAACATTTCCGGGGACCACCCAGGCGCTGCGCATGGAGAAGGAAGCGCGGGAGCGCGGACTTGCCGGACGTCTGATTCCCGTACCGTCGGCGATCCGGGCGGGCTGCGGCATGGCCTGGAGCGCGCCGGTGGAAGCCCGGGGCCAATTAGAATCTCTGTTGGAGACGACGGGGATAGAACTGGAGGATATTTATGAGTTCTTATTGTAAAGTGTGGATTAACGGCCAGGAGATCGAAGCGGACGCGGACCGCAAGCTGATCGACGTGCTGAGAAACGACTGCCGCTTAAAGTCCGTGAAGGACGGCTGCAGCGAGGGCGCCTGCGGAACCTGTACGGTGCTGGTGGACGGAAAAGCCACCAAGGCCTGCGTGCAGAAGATGGGGCGCATGGAGGGAAAGCACATTCTCACCGTGGAGGGGTTCAGCCAGCGTGAGAAGGATGTGTATGTATACGCCTTCGGTCAGGCCGGAGCGGTACAGTGCGGTTTCTGTATTCCCGGCATGGTGATCTGCGCCAAGGGGCTGCTGGATGTGAATCCTAACCCCAGCCGTGTGGAGATCGCCCACGCCATCCGCAACAACTACTGCCGGTGCACGGGCTACAAGAAGATCATCGACGCCATTGAGCTTGCGGCAAAGATGCTGCGGGAGGACACCCGGCTGGATGAGCAGGAGAAGATGGTCAAGGTCGGCTCCCGGATGCACCGCATCGACGTGGAGGGCAAGGTGCTTGGCACCGGCCAGTACGTGGACGACATGGATCAGGTGGACTTACCCGGGCTGGTATACGGCAGCGCGGTGCGGGCCAAGTATCCGCGGGCGCTGGTGAAAAGTATCCGCACGGAGAAGGCCAAAGCTCTTCCGGGCGTGGTCTGCGTGCTGACCGCCGAGGACGTGCCGGGCAAGAATAAGGTGGGCCATCTGAAGCAGGACTGGGACACCATGATTCCGGTGGGGGGAACCACCCGGTATCTGGGCGACGCCATCGCCATTGTGGCGGCTGAGACTCCGGAGATTCTGGAGCAGGCCAAGGCCCTGGTGGAGGTGGATTACGAGGAGTTAAGGCCCGTGACCTGCCCGGCCGAGGCCCTGGCGGAGGGCGCTCCCCTGGTGCATTCCACCGGAAACGTGTTGAGCCACGAGCACCTGGTGCGCGGAAACGCGGAGGAAGTGATCGCAAATTCCAAATATAAAGTGACGAAACACTATGAGACGCCCTGGACCGAGCACGCATTCCTGGAGCCGGAGTGCGCCATCGCAATGCCCTTTGGGGACGGCGTATTCATCTACTCCACGGACCAGGGAACCTACGACACCCGCCACGAGACCTCGATCCTTCTGGGTCTGGATCCCGACAAGGTGATCGTGGAGAATAAACTGGTGGGCGGCGGCTTCGGCGGCAAGGAGGATGTGACCGTGCAGCACCAGGCGGCTCTGATCGCCTATCTGACCAAGCGGACCGTAAAATGCAAGCTGACCCGCAAGGAGAGCCTGATCATCCATCCCAAGCGCCATCCCATGAGCATCGACCTGACCACAGCCTGCGACGAGAACGGTTATCTGACCGCCATGAAGGCGGTGGTGGTAGCCGACACCGGCGCGTACGCTTCCTTAGGCGGCCCGGTGCTCCAGAGAGCCTGCACCCATGCGGCAGGCCCCTACAATTACCAGAATATCGACATCGACGGCACCGCTGTTTATACCAACAACCCGCCGGCAGGCGCGTTCCGCGGTTTCGGCGTGACCCAGACGATCTTTGCGACGGAGATGAACCTCAACCTGCTGGCTGAGATGGCCGGTCTGGATCCCTGGGAGATGCGCTACCGCAACGCCATCCGTCCCGGACAGGTGCTGCCCAACGGGCAGATCGCGGACCCGGCCACCGGCCTGGTGGAAACCCTGGAGGCGGTGAAGGATCAGTTCTATGAGGCGTACAACGCCGGTAAACCGGTGGGCCTTGGCTGCGCGTTAAAGAACGCGGGCGTGGGCGTGGGCCTTCCCGACAAGGGCCGGGCGCGTCTGATCGTGGAGGACGGCAAGATCCACATCCACGCGGGCGCATCCTGCATCGGCCAGGGCCTGGGCACCGTGCTGGTGCAGATGGTGGCGGAGAGCGCCGGGGTCAGCATGGACGACATCGTCTACCACAACCCCAACACCTCCATGGCCCCGGATTCCGGCACCACCTCCGGTTCCCGCCAGACCCTGATCACCGGCGAGGCGGCCAGACGGGCTTCCAAGGACCTGCGCAAGGAACTGTTTGCGCTCACCGGCCGCAGCTATGAGTGCCGGACCTTTGACAAGCGCTACCTGGAGAACGTGGTGGTGGAGGAGGAATCACCCGAAACTGCGGCCGTGACCTTCACGGGAGAGGAGCTGGCGCTGTTAAACGGCAGGGAATACTACGAAGAGTATTACGCCAAGACCGACAAGATGGGCGCGGACCTTCCCAACCCGGTATCCCATGTGGCTTACGGTTACGCCACCCAGATGTGCCTGCTCAACGAGGACGGCACGGTGGATAAGATCGTGGCCGCCCACGACGTGGGTAAAGCGGTGAACCCCATGAGCGTGGAGGGCCAGATCGAGGGCGGCGTGCTGATGTCCTGCGGTTACGCGCTGACCGAGCAGTACCCCTTAAAAGACTGCGTGCCCACGGCCAAGTTCGGCACCCTGGGGCTGTTCCGGGCGGACAAAGCGCCGGAGATCGAGAGCATTATCGTGGAGAAGCCCGGCGTGGACGTGGCCTTCGGGGCCATCGGCATCGGGGAGATCACCTCGATCCCCACGGCTCCGGCCATCGCAGGAGCCTACTACAAGTGGAACGGACAGTTCCAGACCGCGCTCCCCCTCGAGGGAACGCCCTACGCGAAGAAAAAGGCGTAATTTGCCGGAAAATGAATGAAAAGGGTCAGGCCGGGCGGCGTGTGAACGCCCGGGCCTGGGTCTGAAACGGGGAACCAGAGGGAAATCTTCTGGTTCTTCGGTTTATTGTTTGAAATGGACGTCTGGCGCAGCCTGCGGGCGAATGATTGGACGGGATGAGCTGGCGGTCTTTTGGAGGACAGCCGCGGCAGGCGGCTTGAACCGTGATTTTTTAGAAAGGAATGTACTGAGATGAATCGTAAATTGTTGAAGGGCGGCACGGTGGTGTCCGGGAGCGGGAGCGTTCCCGCGGACGTGCTCATAGAGGGAGAGAAAATCGCCGCGGTGGGAACCGGGGAGGAGATCGGGCGTCTGGCGGACGGGGATACGGAGGTTGTGGACGTGTCCGGCTGCCTGCTGTTTCCGGGTTTTATCGACGCCCACACCCATTTTGACCTGCACGTGGCGGGCACGGTGACGGCGGACGACTTTGAGACCGGCACCCGGGCGGCCGTCCGGGGCGGAACCACCACCATCGTGGATTTCGGCACCCAGTATCCCGGTGAGACCCTGGCCGACGGCCTTAAAAACTGGCATGAGAAGGCGGACGGGAAATGCTCCTGCGACTACGGCTTCCACATGTCCATCACGGACTGGAATCCGTCGGTGAGCCGGGAGATCGACGACATGATGGAGCAGGGCGTCTCCTCCTTCAAACTCTACATGACATACGACACCCAGGTGGACGATGAGACTATTTTCGCCATCCTGCGCCGCTTGAAGGAGGCCGGGGGGATCACCGGGGTGCACTGCGAGAACAGCGGTATGATCGCCGCCCTCCAGGCCGAGGCCAAAGCGGCGGGGCGCATGGGCGTGTCCAGCCATCCGGCAACCCGGCCCGCGGCCGCGGAGGCTGAGGCCATCGGCCGCCTGCTGCGCCTGGCGGAGGTGGTGGATATCCCGGTGGTGGTGGTTCATCTGACCTGCCGGGAGGGCTACGACGTGATCATGGAGGCCAGGAGAAGAGGGCAGAAGGTTTACGCCGAGACCTGTCCCCAGTACCTCCTGATGGACGACAGCCTTTACCGGCTGCCCGGAATGGAGGGGGCTAAGTACGTGTGCGCCCCGCCTCTGCGTGGAAAAGCGGATCAGGAGTGCCTGTGGCGCGCCCTGGCCGCCGGGGATATCCAGACCGTGTCCACGGACCATTGCAGCTTTACGACGGAGCAGAAGCTTTTGGGGAAGGACGATTTCACAAAGATTCCCGGCGGGATGCCGGGGGTGGAGACCAGGGGCGTGCTGCTGTACACCTGCGGCGTGGACCAGGGACGCATTTCCCTGGAGAAAATGTGCCAGGTTTTGTCTGAGAACCCGGCCAGACTTTACGGGATGTTCCCTGAGAAGGGCCTGATCGCGCCGGGAAGCGACGCGGATATCGCCGTGCTGCGCACCGGGGTGGAGGATGTGATCACCGCGGACGGCCAGCTCCAGAACGTGGACTACGCGCCCTTTGAGGGCATGAAGGTCACGGCCAGGGTCGAGCAGGTGTTCCTTCGTGGAACCCAGGTGGTGAAGGACGGCCGGGTGGCGGTGGAGCGCGCGGGGAGATTTGTAAATCGCGGGAAACACAACCTGTAGAGAGGGCGTAAGCTTCTCGCCGCAGGCCGGAAAACCAAACCGGGAAACCCAAATCGGAAAACGAAGGACTGAAAACGGCTGTACAGCATCGGTTAAACACCGGCGCTGCACAGCCGTTTTTGCAGTTATAAGAGGGAAAATTGCGGGAGCGAGCGGCGCTCTCTCCCTTACGCCGTCACACAGGGCAGCGTGGAACCGCCGTAGGGCATCACGATCACGCCCGCGCCGGAGCCCATCACCCGGAAGGCCTGATCCAGCGCTTCCTGGACGGAGTGAAACGGCGTCATGAAAATCTGCCGCACAAAATCCGGTTCCATGTCGGACACCAGATAGATGGAAGCCCGCTCCAGCACCATAGCGATGGCCGCGGCCTTGTGGCCGCCAAGGCGGAAGTCGGTTTCAATCCGGCGGATCAGGTCGCGGGGCTCCTTGGCGCAGCGCATCCACTCTTCAAAGGTCGCCTCCCCCATGCCTTCGTGGCAGGAACCTGCCAGGATGATGATTCCGCCGTCCCGGACCGCATACTTTGCGTTTTCCAGGGCCTTCTGGGTCTGGTAGAGATTCAGGTCCTTGGGGTGTCCGCCCTGGCTGACCAGCACGATATCGGCCTTTTGGCGGATATCCTTCCGGTAATAGCGGTCCAGCAGGCGGCAGCCGGCCCTGTGGGCTGCGATTACGTCGCCGCAGACGCAGTGCACGATCTTCTTGTGTTCGTCCAGCACCGCGTTTACGATGAAGTCCACCGGACAGCAGTTTAAGGCGTCCTCCAGGTCCTCCCGGAGGGGATTGCCCTCCAGAACGCCGGCGCAGGCGTCGGGCCTGACCATGTAGGAGTGGTTGGCCTGGATCGCGGCCCGGGTGGAAACGCCGGGCATAATGGCCTTGGCGCCGCCGGAGTATCCGGCAAAATAGTGGTATTCAATGTTGCCCAGACAAATGCGCAGATCCGCCTCCGCCACCGGGCGGCAGATGTCTACCGGGGTGCCGCGCTTTGTGTCTCCCATATGTACGAAGTCGAAGTCCAGGGAATCCACGCAGTTCACCTGCCGGTAGACTTCTTCGCCCGCCAGGCGCATTTTCTCCTCCTCGGTCTGCTTGCGGTGGCTGCCCAGGGCGAACACCACGGTGATGGATTCGGGGCGGACGCCTGCCCGGTACAGCTCGTCTAATACCAGGGGCAGCACCACCGCAGAGGGCATGGGGCGGGTGATATCGCTGGTCACAATGGCGACTTTCTGCTTTCCCTTTGCCAGTTCCGCCAGGGGCGGCGTGCCGATGGGGTCCCGGAGGGCGCGGGCCACCTCCGCCGCGCTGTCCTTTGGGGCCTCGATCCCATTGGGGTAGAGCACATCCAGTACAGTTTCGTCCGGCAGCTCCACTGTCTGGGGACAGCTGCCGAAACCGATCTCAAGTTTCATGATTACCTCCGTTCTGCGCGTGTAGCGCGGTGGGTGTCTTAAACATAGCATAGTTGTACTTCTTTACAAAGTCAATAGCTGCCGCAAGCTGTGAAACTACTTTGAATACCAAAGTATAATTTAAATGTAGTATTTCTTGAAAGTTACAGGAAAATACGATATAATAGGTTCACAATTCACAAAATATGGAAGAAGCGCCTGAGCCAAGGGGCCGGGCAGCCGAGATGAAGGGGGAAACAAACGATGAAGCAGATGGACGAGGCGTTTAGGAAAAAGTGTATTTCCAAAGGGGGCAGTTATCTGGAAAAGCGGCGCTCCATCGGAGGAGTAGGAGCGGGGATTGTGGCAGGGAGCGCGGTGCTTTTGGCGGCGGCGATTCTGCTGTTGCTGATGATGGCGGCCTCCGGGAACGCGGATCTGATTGTGATGGGTGTGGTGCTGGGCGGAGGAATCAGTCTGTTCTGTCTTGCATTTATCCTGCTGGGGATCTTTATGAACAAAAAGCGCAGAGCCGGTTATATGGAATATTTCGTCAAGCACACCGGTTATTCCAGGGAAGAGCTGGAGGCCTTTGACCGGGAGGTGCTTTTGCCGGACTCCCTTTACAGTACGACGGACGGAAAGCTGCGGAGTAATTCCGCACTGGCCTGCGATCTGGTGACCAGAAACTGGCTGTCCATGGCCATCCACGAGCCGGTTCGGGTGACGGATGTGGCGGTGGCCTTCTATGCGGACGAGGTGGCCTACGCCAGCAATAAATGGGAGCATGTGATGTTTGTGCTCCTGTCCCACGGAGAGCTGGTCCATCAGCAGTGCAAGGAAGAATACGCTATGGACCTGATCCAGGAGCTCAAAAAGCGCAATCCCGGGCTTATCTGTTCACGCTGTTTCAAGGTGGACGGCAAACTGGTGGATTGCATCAAGGAGCCGAAGCAGGCAGCCAGGCTGTACTGCGAGGCCATGGGAGCGCGCTGACGAATCTGCGGGGATTTTTTCGTTTGATTTTTTCGTCCAGTTCGGCCAAAATAGTTGCATCGGGCTGAAAATCTGTTATAATAGAAGCAGATTATACCGATGCATTTTGGAGCTTTATGCGTATATCATAAAAGCCGTTGTTTGTCCTGATCGTTTTCGCGGGCAGAACGGCTTTTTTGTTGGATGTAATAGGCCGCCGGCGCAGCCTGCGGCCTATTGTCTGAGAACGTTATTTTCTGAAAAATACAACGAAACGGAAAGGGGATGGTGAGGATGGGAGTGGTGGATCAACTCAGATACGGCATGTCCATCAAGCTGTACGGGGAGGACAAGGCCTTTGGGCCGGGAATCGCCGAGCTGCTGCGCAATGTGGAGAAAGAAGGGTCCCTTCAGGGGGCCGCTCAGTCCATGAATATGGCCTACAGCAAGGCCTGGAAGATTTTAAAGGGCGCTGAGAAGGAGTGGGGCTTGTCGCTCACGGACCGGGAGACCGGCGGGCGGGACGGAGGCGGCTCCACGCTGACGCCTGAGGCCCGGGAGATTCTGGAGCACTACGAGGCGTTTATGGCGGAGACCCGGCAGTCTACCGGCGAAATTTTTGAGCGGCATTTTTCGGGAGAATGGCTGCGCGGACTGAGGGAGCGGGCCGGGAGCCGGAAATGACCTGCGGACGGATACGGGAAAAGGAGGAGAACGATGGGAGAGGAACCGATTGTATTTTGTAAAGGGGGAGGCTGCACGGCCAAACTGGGGCCGGGAGCGCTGTCCCATGTGCTGGAAAAGCTTCCGCGCTTTGACGACCCCAATCTGCTGGTTGGGTTCGACGCTTCGGACGACGCGGCGGTTTACAGGCTGACGGACGAGTTAGCCATTGTGCAGACTCTGGACTTTTTTCCGCCCATGGTGGAGGATCCTTATGTGTTCGGTCAGATCGCGGCAGCCAATGCGCTGAGCGATATTTACGCCATGGGCGGGGATGTGAGGACGGCGTTAAACATCGTCTGTTTCCCGGAGGCCATGGATCTGAACATCCTGGGAAGGATTCTTAAGGGCGGCAGCGAAAAGGTGCGGGAGGCCGGGGGAATCCTGGCTGGGGGCCACTCCATCATGGATACGGATGTAAAGTACGGTCTGTCCGTCACCGGGGTGATTCACCCGGACCGGGTGTTTGCCAACAACTCCTGCCGGGCGGGGGATGTGCTGATTCTGACCAAACCGCTGGGCGTGGGCATCGTGTGCACCGCGGCCAGAATGGGCGCGGCCTCGGCTGAGGCCATGGACCTGGCGGTCCGTTCCATGACGGCCTTAAACCGCTACGCCTCGGAGGTGGTGCGCCGGTACAGGACCCACGGCTGTACCGACGTGACGGGTTTTGGGTTTCTGGGGCATCTTTGCGAGATGATGGGAGAGAAGTTCAGCGCCACGGTCTACCGGGATCGGATTCCCTATATCCCGGCCTGCGAGGAGTATGTGGAGGACTTCTATCTGACGGCGGCCGCCCAGCGCAACCGCAATCATTTGCAGAACAAAGTGGTTTTTGAACATGTCCCCTTTGTATTGGAAGAGGTTTTGTTTGACCCCCAGACCTCCGGCGGGCTTCTGGTTTCCATGGACCCGGCGGACGCCGGGGCGGCCCTTGACGAGTTAAAGGCGCTGGGATTACCCTGCGATGTGGTGGGAGAAGTGACGGAGCGGTGTGATTACACTGTTATTGTGAAATAAATAGCAAAAAGGAGGAGTGCCGAGATGAGATTGGATGAGAGAGGGAAGCAGTGTCCGCTGCCGGTGGTGGAGACCAGGAAAGCGCTGGAGGCGGCCGGACCGGGAGAGACCATCGAGGTGGTGGTGGACAATGAGATCGCGGTTCAGAACCTGCGCAAGATGGCGGATCACAAGGGGCTGGAGTTCCGGTCTGAGAAAACCGGCGAGCGCGAGTTTACGGCGTGGGTCCGGGCGGCAGAGGGCAGAACGGCGGCAGCGGCGTTAGCGGGCCAGGGAACCGGGGAGCCGGGTGCGGCGGCAGGACAGGGGGCCGGGGAGCCGGGTGCGGCAGAGGGCCAGGGAGCCGGAAGGTCGGGAACGGCTGCGAGCCAGGTAGCCGGAGAGCCGGCGGCGGCGGCGGCCCAGGCGTCCGGCCGTTCAGACGGTTGTCCCGCCCCAGCCTGCTGTCCGCCTGCTGCGGACGGCGGCATTGTGGCGGTGATCTCCTCCAACTGCATGGGCCAGGGGGACGACACCCTGGGGAAGCTTCTGATGAAGGGTTTCATCTATGCCCTGAGCCAGCAGGAACAGCTGCCGCGGACCGTGCTGTTATACAACGGCGGGGCGTTTCTCTCCTGCGAGGGCTCGGACAGCGTGGAGGATTTGCGGGAGCTGGAGGCCCAGGGGGTGGAGATTCTCACCTGCGGCACCTGCTTAAACCACTACGGCCTGGAGGGAAAGCTGCAGGTCGGCGGGGTGACGAACATGTACGAAATTGCGGAGCGGATGACCGGCGCCAGGCTGCTGGTCCGCCCATAGGAAAGGAAGCGCGGAAATCGAAATGGAAGAGCAGAAGCATTTGATTATTGTCAGAGGAGGCGGCGATCTGGCGACCGGAACGATTCACAAGCTGAACCGCTGCGGTTACCCGGTACTGGTACTGGAGACGGGGTTCCCGTCGGCTATCCGCCGCCATGTGGCTTTCTCGGAGGCGGTCTACGACGGCGTCGCCGAAGTGGAGGGAACGGTCTGCGTGAAGGCCTCGGGCGTTCAGGAGGCCATGGCAATTATGGAGCGCGGGGACGTGGCGCTGTTAGTGGACCCGGAATGCCGGGTGCTGGACGAGGTCCGGCCGTGGGCCCTGGTGGACGCCATTCTGGCCAAGAAGAATCTTGGAACCACCCGGGACATGGCTCCTAAGACCATCGGGCTGGGGCCGGGATTTGAGGCCGGAAAGGATGTGGACCTGGTGGTTGAGACCATGCGCGGCCACAACCTGGGACGGATCATCGGCAGTGGGAGCGCCCTGCCCAACACCGGGGTGCCGGGCACCATCGGCGGTTACGGAAAGGAGCGGGTGATCCACTCGCCTGCCAGAGGCATTTTCATGGGCGGCGTGCAGATCGGCGACAAGGTGAAAAAGGACCAGCAGATCGCGAAGGTGGTCACCGGCCACGGCGAGGTGCCGGTGAACGCCACCCTGACCGGGATCATCCGCGGGATCATCCGGGACTGCTATCCGGTGACGGAGGGATTTAAGATCGCGGATATCGATCCGCGGGAGGAAGAGTACGAGAACTGTTTCACCATCTCAGACAAGGCCCGGTGCATCGCCGGTTCCGTTCTGGAAGGGCTTCTGTATCTGGAGAGAAAGCAGGGAAAGCAGGTTTAAAAATGATCTATTTGGACAGCGCCGCCACCTCCTACTACCGGCCCGACTCGGTGGCGGAGGCGGTGGCCGGGGCGATCCGCACCATGGGCAACGGTTCCAGGGGAACCCACCCTGCGGCATTGGCGGGCGCCAGAGTGATTTATGAGACAAGGGAGCTTTTGGCGGAGCTGTTTCACGCGCCGGGGCCGGACCGGGTGGCATTTACCGCCAACTCCACGGAAAGCCTGAATATGGCCATCAAGGGCGTGGTGCGCCCGGGGGACCGGGTGGCGGTTACGGCGCTGGAACACAACAGCGTGCTGCGCCCCCTGTATCAGATGGAAGCCGAGGGCGCGGTGCTGGAGATTGTGGGCTGTGTGGGAGCAGAACGGCCTCCCGGGGATCCCCTGCGCAGAAAAGGGCTTCTGGATTACCAGGCGCTGAAAACGATCCTGGAGGGAGGCGTGCGCGCCCTGGTCTGCACCCACGCTTCCAACCTGACCGGCAATCTGGTGGACATCCGGCGCATCGGGCAGTGGTGCCGCCGGGCCGGGGTGATTTTCATCGTGGACGCCTCCCAGACGGCGGGCATTATTCCCATTGACATGGAGCGGGACTGCATCGATATCCTGTGTTTTACCGGTCACAAGGGCCTTATGGGGCCCCAGGGCACGGGGGGAATCTGCCTGGGAGAGGGGATCGAGGTCGAGCCGCTTCTCACCGGGGGCAGCGGCATCATGACCTTTTCCCGGGAGCATCCGCGGGTGATGCCCACGGCCCTGGAGGCTGGGACCTTAAACGGTCACGGCATCGCCGGCCTTAGGGCGGCCCTGGGCTACCTGAAGGAGCAGGGGCCGGATTCCCTGCGCAGGCGGGAGCGGGCGGCCATGGACGCCTTTTTGGAGCGGGTGCGGGAGATACTCGGGGTGAAGCTGTACGGGGATTTCGACCAGCCGGAGCGGGCGGCCATCGTGGCGCTGAATCTGGGGGACGAGGATTCCGGGGAGGTCAGCGATTTCCTGGCGCAGGAGCATGAGATCTACACCCGGGGCGGCGGGCACTGCGCGCCGCTCATGCATCGGGCGCTGGGGACGGAGCGCCAGGGTGCGGTCCGCTTCAGCTTCTCGCCCTTTAACACGGTGGAGGAGGCGCGGCAGGCGGCGGCGGCTCTGGCCGGATATTAGGGGGACCACGTGAAAATCGGAGGATTGTGCGGAACATGAGAAAAGTTGGTTTGTATACGGAGTGGGGGATCTGCATGGGCTGCAACGCCTGCCAGATCGCCTGCAAGGACGCCCACGATCTGCCGCTGGGCGTCAATCTGCTGAAGGTTCGATGCCGTGAGACGCGGGAAAATGGACAAATTACGGTGTGTTTTCAGCCGGAGGCCTGCCGTCAATGCAGAAACGCCCCCTGCGCCCGGGCCTGTTTGTCGGGCGCGCTTTTTTTTCGGGCGGACGGGACCGTAGGGTACCAGCGGGAGCTTTGCAGCGGCTGCGGAAGATGCGGGAACGCCTGCCCCTTCGGACAGATTTACCCCGCGCGGCCGCAGCCTGGAATTTACCGCTGCGACGGCTGTTATGAGCGCAGGCAGCGGGGGGAAGAGCCGGTCTGCGTGCTGGCCTGCCCGGTAAACTGCCTGCGTTTTGCGGCCCGGGATCAGAGAGAGGAGGTCTGTCCATGAGCGGGATGGAGCGGCTGCAGCGGATGCTGAGGATTTACCAGGCGGGAGCCGTTTTCTTTGCCGGTCCCGGGGAGGCCTGGGACCAGCCCGGGTTCCGGCGGTATTTCCCTGAAATGGACCGGGAGGAATTTGTGCTTGAGTACGACTTCCTGTTCCGGGGCACGGACGCGGATGTGGAGATGGTCCTGTGGGCCTCCGGATGCAGCGGCAGGGGAAATATTCTCTGGGACGGCACTACCCTTGAAGTGATAAAAACTTATTACAGCTGGGGTTACCGCCCGGTGAAAATGGAGGGGAACCCGCCGGACTATCTGGGGGAAATGTTTCGCTTCCTTGCTTATCTGACCAGCGCGGGGATCCACTGCCAGAAACAGGGGGAGGACCCCGCCGGTCCGTTGGCGGCCGCGGAAGCGTTTATCCGGAACTATGTGTTGAGTACCGCCGTAACCGTGGCCGGGTGCATCCGCGCCTGCAGGAAGGATAGCCCTTTTTTGGCGGTGGTGGAGCGGCTGGCCCGGGCGTTGGAGGATGCGGACGGAGTGGAGGCGGGGGATTTGGAACGGTCTGAGGCCGGTTCCGATCCGGCCTTCTTCGAGGACCCCGCCGTTACCTCCGTATTCCCGGAGGTGATCCGCCGCGGCCTCAATCCGCCCATCCCTCTGGAAGAAGAGCGGACCGTCAACACGGCGGGCATCAACAACTGCGGGGGCTGCTGCGTGATCCGGGCCGTAGTCCGGGAGGGCTGCCTGCTGCGCATCGAGACGGACACGCCGGGAAACAGCCCGCAGCTCAGAGCCTGCGTCAGGGGAAGGGGCTACCGGAACACGTTTCTGTCCGGGAGCCGCTTAAAATACCCGATGAAGCGCATCGGGGAGCGGGGAGGCGGCAAGTTTGCGCGGATCAGCTGGCAGGAGGCCGCGGACCTGGCGGCCGGTCAGTGGAAGCGGATTAAGGATACATACGGCGTGGGTTCCCGGTATGTGAATTATGCCACCGGCGTGACCGGCATTATGCGGCCCGGACGGCTGGCAATGCGCCTGCTGGCTCTGGATGGCGGTTATCTGGGCTATTACAATTCCTACAGCAGCGCCTGCGCCAACTACGTGACGCCCTATCTGTACGGCACGGCGTTCAGCGGAAACAGTCCGGCGGACCTGCTGAACACGAATTTTCTGATTCTGTGGGGCCACAACCCGGCGGAAACCATTTTCGGACCGGAGCTGAACGGGTACCTGGGGCAGTTGAAGCGAAAAGGCGTCCCCATCACGGTCATCGATCCGCGGCTGAGCAACACGGCGGCTGCTTTTGCAGACTGCTGGATCCCCATCAGACCGTCCACGGACAGCGCGCTGGCGGACGGAATGGCCTACGTGATCTTGTCCGAGGGCCTGGAGGACCGGGCCTTTATGGACCGGTACTGCCTGGGTTTTGACGAGGAGCACATGCCGGAGGGATTTCCGGAGGGGGAGAGCTACACGTCCTATCTTTTCGGGAAGAAGGACGGTATCCACAGGACGCCGGAGTGGGCGGAGCGGATCACCGGCGTGCCCGCCCAGACCATCCGCAGTCTGGCCCGGCAGTATGCTGCAGCGAAGCCCGCCTGCCTTCTGGCCGGTCTGGGGGCCCAGCGCACCGGCAATGGAGAACAGGTGGTCAGAGGTCAGATCATGCTGGCCTGCCTTACCGGCAATGTGGGCCGGCCGGGAGGCGGGGCGGCGGGATCGGGCTGGATTCGGGAGCACGGCGGCATCGGCCTGTTCAACCAACCGGCGAACCCCTATCCGGGGCGGATTCCGGTGTTCCAGTGGGCCAAGGCGGTGGAGCGGGGGACAGAGTTCGACCGGGAGCACGACGGTCTGACCGGAGTTTCACGGCTGGAGAGCAACATCAAAATGATTCTGAACCTGGCCGGAAATACCCTGGTGAACCAGCACTCGGATATCAACCAAACCACCCGGCTGCTGAGGGATGAGACGAAATGTGAGTTTATTCTCTGCTCCGATCTGTTCATGACGCCCAGCGCCCGGTACGCGGACCTGCTGCTGCCTGCAACATCGGTGTTTGAGGGCGACAACATTGTCAATCCCTGGATCGGCGGCAGCTACCTGCTGCGCAACAACCAGGTGATCGAACCGCTGTTTGGCTGCCGGTTTGAGTGGGAGTGGCTGAAGGAGGTGGCGGACCGCCTGGGGTATTACCGGGAGTTTGTGGACGGAAAAGAGGAGACGGAGAGCTGGCTGCGGGAGAATTACGAGATCATGCGCAGGCGGGAGCCGGAGCTGCCGGATTACGAGACTTTCTCAGCCGCAGGCGGTTGGCGTTACCGGGACGGCCGGGTCCATGTGGCCTTCCGGGAGCAGATCGCGGACCCGGAGAATCACCCATTTCCAACGCATTCAGGCAAGATTGAGATATTTTCCCCCGACCTATACAGGTTGGGCAGGCCGGAGGAGATTCCAGCGATCCCACGGCACATGCCCTGCCTGGAGGGGCCGGAAGATCCGTTGGCCCAGCGTTATCCCCTGCAGCTGGTGGGCTGGCATACCAGAAGGCGCTGCCACTCCATCCACGACAACAACCAGTGGATGGACGAGGTGGAGGCTCCGGCGCTGTGGATTCACCCGGAGGACGCCGGGGCCAGGGGAATCGGCCAGGGCGACCTGGTGGAAGTGTTCAATGACAGAGGAAAAGTGCGGATTCCGGCCCTTGTGACCGAACGGATCATGAGAGGGGTCACCGCCATGTCCCAGGGCGGATGGTACCGGCCGGACCGGCAGGGCACGGATACCCGGGGGAGCATCAACGTGCTGACGGACGGGGACCACCCGTCGCCTCTGGCCAAAGGAAATCCCCAGCATACCAATCTGGTGGAGGTGCAACGGGCGGGGAACTGAGCCGGAACCGGTTGTAGTGCCGCCCGGAGCAAAGGAACTGAGCTGGAATCGGTTGTAATGCCGCTCGAATAAACGATCACGGAGTAATGCCGCCTGGAGCCATGGCGCTTCAGGCGGCATTATTGGATGCAATGGTCCGCTGGCGCAGCATGTTGGCGGTCGCTTTGGGCGGAATTGCTCCCGGCGGCGTCAGTTCGTCCGCCTCCCGGGCGTCCCGGGATTCTACGCCATCCGGCAGTGCCTGCACTGCTCCTCCAGGATCCCGCTCAGCGCGGTGCCGCTGCTGGTGTGGCAGCGGACGACCTGGGTTTCGCCCTCGTTGACTTCGTCCAGGGCGCAGCGGATCATTTTGTGGGACACGGTGTTGGTGAACAGCACCAGCAAATCCGGCCGCCCGATCTGTTTGTCCAGGCCCGCGCACATCTGGGTGAAAACCTTTGCCTTACATTGATAGTCCTTGCAGATTTTCTTGTATTGGCGGACCATACGGTCGTGACCTCCGATAATGACAACGCTCATAGAGAACCTCCTTGTATGTAGTGTTGGATTCATTTGTGGTGGGGGTGCGTTTTAAGCGGTTAGTTAAAACTAACTAATATGTATGGAATTATACGACAGTCCTGTGCGTTTGTCCAGAGGAAATTTGATTATTGAGAAAAAATAAGAAAATGCAGGGAGTATAAGAGGAGAGAGGACAACAAAGCCCGGCCGGTCCGGGGAAAAATATTCGGGCCGCCCGGAGAAGGTTCATCCAGGCGGCCCGCCAAAAGCCGCAGCACCGTTTTACACGAAATCCTCCCGCATGGGCGTGAAGAAATCCACCAGAATTCCGTCCTCAATGCATTCGCAGCCGTGGGGGATGTCGTTTTGCTTAAGCAGAGTGTCTCCGGCAACGACCTCGCGGGTCTGATCCCCGATGGTGAAGCGGAAGCGGCCGGAAGCCACGTAGGTGATCTGCGTGTGGGGATGATGATGCATGGCGCCGATGGAACCCTTCTGAAACACATTCTCCACGCACATCAGCTCGTCGCAGTAGGCCAACACCCTGCGCTCCACGCCCGGAGACGCCTCGACGCCCTTCACGTCCCTGCCAAATACCCAATTTGCCCCTTTTTGTGTACCCATTTGAAAGTCCTCCTGAATCTGAAATGTTTGAAGCTGAATTTACTGTAACAGCGTTGAAAGATTTTGTCAATAAGGGGGAGAGAACGTTGTATCACGGTAGAATTTATGATACTCTAGTACAAATGGAACGATTCTGAAAACGTGGAGGATTTTGTATGGATAAGATTAAAATGACCACCCCCCTGGTGGAGATGGACGGGGATGAGATGGCCGCGATTCTCTGGCGGGAGACCAAGGAAAAGCTGGTGCTGCCATTCGTGGATCTGAAGGTGGATTACTACGATCTGAGCATCCGCAACCGGGATAACACGGACGATCAGGTGACGATCGACTCCGCGGAGGCGGCCAGGCGGCACGGCGTTGCGGTAAAATGCGCCACCATCACGCCCAACTTAGAGCGCATCCGGGAGTACAACCTGAAAAAAATGTGGAAGAGCCCCAATGCGACCATCCGCTCGGCTCTGGACGGCACGGTGTTCCGCGCGCCGATTCTGATCAAGGGCATCGAGCCCTATGTAAAAACCTGGGAGAAGCCCATCACCCTGGCCCGCCACGCTTACGGCGACCTCTACCGGGCCACGGAGATGAAGATCGACGGCCCGGGAAAATGCGAGCTGGTATTTACCGCTGAAGACGGGACCGAGCGCAGGGAGCTGATTCACAATTTTACCTCCCCGGGCGTGGCCCAGGGCATCCACAACCTGGACAACTCCATCCGCAGCTTTGCCCGCTGCTGTATGTCCTACGCCCTGGATGTGAAGCAGGATCTGATCTTTTCCGCCAAGGACACCATTTCCAAGGTCTACGACCGGAATTTCCGGGAGATTTTCAAGCAGGTGTTCATGGAGGAGTATATGGAACAGTTCCGGCACGCCGGGCTGAAATATGAATACTGCCTCATTGACGACGCGGTGTCCCGTGTGATCAAAAACAGCGGCGGTTACGTCTGGGCCTGCCAGAACTACGACGGCGACGTGATGAGCGACATGCTGGCCACCGCCTACGGCTCAGCGGCTATGATGACCTCCGTGCTGGTGTCCCCGGACGGCGTCTACGAGTACGAGGCGGCCCACGGCACGGTCCGCCGCCATTATTACCAGTATCTGGAAGGCGGTGTGGCCTCCACCAACCCGCTGGCGATTATTATGGCCTGGAGCGGAGGTCTGAAAAAGAGGGGAGAGCTGGATGGAAATGAGGCGCTCTCGGCGTTTGGCGCGGCTCTGGAGGAGGAATCCATCCAGACCGTGGAGAGCGGAATCATGACCGCGGACCTGGAAAAGGTGGCCGTCAACCCCTCGCCTCATGTGGTTACGGGACTTCAGTTTATCGATATTGTGCAAAAACGGCTGGCAAAGCGCCTGGATTGAAACGTAAAGGGGCTTCCCTTTTTCTTCAAAGTGTGATAAAATTCACAAGAAAAAAGCGAGAGAAGGGGAGCAAAGAGCGTATGAGTCAGAACAATCCGCGCAGAGCGGGGAAAATCCAGATGTCGGAAGCTATTCCAACGGGGATGTTTTTGACGCTTTCGGGCGGATTTCAGGACGCCTATACATATTTCAGCAGAGGGAACGTGTTTGCCAACGCCCAGACGGGCAACATCGTGCTGCTGGGAACCCACATGGCCAACCGGGAGTGGGGCCTGGCGATGCGGTATCTTGCGCCGGTGCTGGCCTTTGTGGCCGGAGTTTACGTGGCGGAGCATATCCGGCGGGTGTACAAAGACAGGACGGACTGTTTTCTGCACTGGCGGCAGATCGTGGTGGCCATCGAGATTGTGGTGCTGTTTGCGGTGGGCTTCATGCCCGAGACCATGAATATGGCGGCCAACATTCTGGTATCCTTCGTCTGTTCCATGCAGGTGAACGCCTTCCGCAAGATCAAGGGCAGCCCCTACGCCAGCACCATGTGCATCGGCAACCTGCGCAACGCCACGGCGTCCTTCTATGCTTACCGGCACAGCAAGGACAAAAAAATTCTGGACAAATGCCTGCGCTACTACATCGTAATCATCATTTTCGCCCTGGGAGCCACCCTGGGCAGCGTGCTCACCGAGCGTTTCGGCGTTAAGACCATCTGGTTCAGCTGCGCCATGCTGCTGGTCAGCTTCTTCATTATGTTCGTCCACGAGCAGATTGAGGAAGAGGGGGAAATGTAAGAGGGTATCGGTAAAACAATCAACGCAATCAACAGGCTGTGTCAGTGGCCTATTGCATTCAATAACAAGGGACAGGATTTGGAATTCAATCGAATTTCAAATCCTGTCCCTTGTTATGTTACTCCCAACGGAACATGGATGTCGACAATCAGTTATTCATAAAATGAGGCATAATATATAAAAAGAGTGACATAATCTTGTCATTTTTGCCTAAATTCAAACAGTTGTTGCGTATCGCGCAACGGAGGTTCACGACTTGCTTGAATGGTTGCAATATAACGATTAAACTAAAATCATCAAGATGACCCGGATTTTTGGCGATATGTGGGAGGAGACCAGGGATGTTGTATTCCCAAAGCGGGCAGGGAAAGTAGGGGCGCCATCCATTGCCGCGCACTGAAGGTCCCGCATAGAGCCGGTGATAAAATCCCAACGAGCAAACAACACAAAAAGGAGAGGTATTACCATGAAAAACGTGAAAAAGATGGTTGCATTGGGGCTTAGTCTGGTACTTGCTATTTCTGCCATGGCAGGTTGCGGCAGCAAAAAGGCAGCGGAGCAGTCCTCGGACACGCAGGCAGACATCCAGGCCAGCGGGGGAGGCAAAATTAAAATTGGAGTCAGCCTGCAGAATTTACAGTCGGCGTTCCCGCTCTACATGATGGCGGGTATCCAAAGCTACGCCGATGGTGAGTTGCCGGATCAGTATGAGGTAGTGATCCTGAACGCGGAGCAGAAAGCCGACCTGCAGGTCAGCCAGGTGGAGACCATGATTTCCGACGGCGCCGCAGCTATCGTCATCAACCCTGTGGACAAGGTGGGTTCCGCCCCATGTATCCAGGCATGTGTGGATGCAGGTATTCCGGTGATCACGGTGAATACCATGGTGGAAAACCAGGACCTGGTCACCGCCCATGTGGGAGCAGACGACTATGAGGCGGGCACGCTCCAGATGCAGGCGGCCCTGGAGCTGATCGGTGGCACCGGCAACGTGGCCGTGCTGCACGGAACACTGGGACACTCCGCGCAGGTGACCAGATGGGCGGCTTATCAGGATGTTGTGAACGCCACCGAGGGGGCTAAGATCGTGGCGGATCAGGACAGCAAGTGGAAGACAGACATCGCCCAGACGATCACGGAGAACTGGATCCAGTCCGACATGGATCTGGACGCCATTGTCTGCAACAACGACACCATAGCGATGGGAGCGGCCAACGCCATCGAGGCCTCCGGTAAGACCGGTCAGATCCAGGTGGTGGGCATCGACGCCATCGCCGATGCCCTGAACATGGTCAAGGCCGGCAAAATTGCAGTCACCTTTGACCAGAATGCCTTGGAGCAGGGGGAGTGGGGCGTCCGTCTTGCCATCGACGCCATCGAGGGAAAACAGGTCGAAGATAAGTTTGTGGAGTTCATCCGTATTGACGCGGATTCTATCGATGACTTCCTGGCCACTGCCGAGGAGCGCGATGCCATTCTCAATAAGTACTTAAAGTAAGCTTCTGGGAAGGGAGGAAATACTTTGTCAGATTATATCCTGGATATGAGAAATATATCCATGAATTTTGGCGGCGTTCAGGCGCTGAAAAACGTACATTTGAAGGTGAAAAAAGGCGAGGTGCACGCCCTAATGGGGGAGAACGGAGCGGGAAAATCCACGTTGATGAAAATTCTCCAGGGCATTTACCAGCCGGTGGAGGGCGAGATTTACCTCCGTGGGGAGAAAACACAGTTCAAGTCCACACAGGACGCTCTGGATGCGGGTATCTCCATGATCCATCAGGAACTCAATCCCATCGAAAAGATGACCGTGGCCGAGAACATGTATCTGGGGCGTGAGCCGATGAAACGCTATCTGGGACTGAATTTGGTAGATCACAAAACAATGTATCAGAAGGCGGCCGAGTTCTACCAGTCCCTGGACCTGGATCTGCCTCCCAGAGCTATGATGAGCGAGCTTTCCGTGGCCCGCACCCAGTTGGCGGAGATCGCCAAAGCTGTATCCTACGACGCGGACATCGTGATTATGGACGAGCCTACCAGTGCCCTATCGGACATCGAGGTGGAAAAGCTCTTTAAAACCATCGGGATCCTCAGAAAACGGCAGGTTACGATTATCTATATCTCCCACAAGCTGGATGAGATTTACCAGATCTGTGACAGCGTGACCGTGCTGCGCGACGGAAATTTCATCGGAAGCGGAGATTTGAAGGAGATCGACAAGCAGAAGCTGATCTCTATGATGGTGGGCCGGGAGGTGACGGAGATATTCCCGAAGCTGGAGGCTGAGATCGGGGAGCCCCTTCTGGAGGTTCGGGGGCTCTGCGCTGAGGACGTAAACGACGTGAGCTTCACCCTTCACAAGGGGGAGATCCTGGGGCTGGCTGGCCTGATGGGCGCCGGTCGCACGGAGGTGGCGGAGGCCATATATGGGGCGCGCCCCAAGACCGCGGGGGAGATCCTGATCGAAGGCAAAAAGGTTCGGATCGATTCTCCTGAGGATGCGATTAAAAATCACATCGCCATGGTGCCGGAGGACCGGAAGAACCATGGTGTGGTGCTGAAGCTGAGTATCCTGGACAATATAATCATGTCCCGGATCGACAAGTGTCAGACGGGGATTTTGATCAGCAAGGCCAAGGAGCAGAAGAACGCACAGGAAAAGATCGAGCAGGTCCAGATCAAAACCTCTGATTTTCGGAACCCTGTGAATTCCCTGTCAGGCGGCAACCAGCAGAAGGTGGTTGTGGCAAAGGCATTGTTTACAGATCCAAATATCATTATTTTGGACGAGCCCACGCGGGGAATCGACGTTATGACCAAATCGGAGATCCATCTGATGATTTCAAAGCTTGCTCAGGAGGGCAAGGGCATCATTATGATTTCGTCTGAAATGGCGGAAGTTATGGGGATGAGCGATAGGATTCTTGTGCTGAAAGAGGGCAGGGTCAAGGGAGAGCTGGCCCGGGAGGAGGCCACCCAGGAGCTGATCCTGCAATATGCATTCTAATAGAAAATCGATTCTGATAGGGAGTGATCTGATGGATAATACAAGCAAGATTAGGCAATTTCTTTTTAATCGAAACCGAATTACGATATATGTACTGTTACTGCTGTGTATTTTCTTTTCCCTCACCACGGACACGTACTTTACCGCGCGCAACGCCATCATCATCCTGCGGCAGGTGTCCACCAACGGTATCCTGGCACTGGGAATGACGTTTCTGGTAATCAGTGGAAATAACGACCTGGCGGCTGGCTCCACTCTGGCGCTGACCGGTGTTGTGGCGGCCTTGGCCATGGGGCAGTGGGGTATGTCCGTTCCGGTGGCCCTGCTCGCGGGTATTGCGGTGTCCGTGGTTGTCTCCGCCATTACCGGCACCATCGTGGCAAAGGGAAAACTGCCAGCCTTTATTGTGACCCTGGGCGTGGCCCAGGTAGTCCGCGGAGTCACGCTGATCTGGTCCAACGGCATGCCCATCGGCAGCCTTCCCGAGTCCTTCGTGAAATTCGGCAGCGGTTCCTGGCTGGGGATTCCCTCGTCTGTGTATGTATATGCCATAGCGATTATATTCGCCTGGGTCTTTTTAAACAAAACCCGCCTGGGCCGTTATACATACGCCATCGGCGGCAACCAGGAGGCGGCCCGACTGTCCGGCATCAACGTGGACTGGTGCAAGATCAAGATTTATTTGATCCACGGCGTCCTGGTAGGCGTTTCCGGTCTTGTGTTGGCAGCCCGTGTGCAGTCGGGACAGCCCGGCATCGGCCAGGGTTACGAGCTGGAAGCCATCTCCGCCTCCGTAATCGGCGGAACCAGCTTTGCAGGCGGCGTTGGAACCGTATTCGGCGCCCTGGTCGGAACGCTGATCATGGGCGTGATCAGCAACGGTCTGGATCTCATGCACGTCTCCACGTTCTACAAGCAGATTATACAGGGACTGATTATTATTGTAGCAGTGTTTATGGACCGTAAGCGGAAAAGATAATGAGGGAGGAAAAGCAAGTATGAAAAAGACGAGAGAGCAGGTTTTGACGGATCTGAGGGGATTATTCGGGGAGTCCAGGGTGATCACTGAGGAAAATGCGGTAATGAACTACGACGGGGACAACAATGTCTACGCAAAGGCCTTCGGCGCATTTTTAAGCCCGTTGCCCATGTGCATTCTGAATGTATGTTCCACAGGTGAGGTAGCAAAGGCCCTTGTGTACTGTAATGAGAACGGGGTGGGCGTGATCCCACGCACCGGCTCCTCTTCCTACGAGCTGCTTCTCACGGCGGTGGACGGGGACTGTATCGTCATCGACGCCTCCGGGATGAAGGAGATCATTAAGATTGACTATGACAACATGATGGCAACCTGCCAGTGCGGCGTTCCGCTGATCGCGCTGGAGGAACTGCTTCAGGCCCAGGGATATACCACCGGACACAGCCCCCAGTCCCAGCCGCTGGCTCAGATGGGTGGGCTGGTGGCAACCCGCAGCATCGGACAGTTCTCCACCTATTACGGAGGTATCGAGGATCTGCTCTGCGGCCTGGAGGCGGTTTTGCCCGACGGAAAAGTGGTTCGGATCCGCAATGTGCCCCGGAGAGCGGCGGGCCCGGATCTGCGCCATCTGTTCCTGGGCTGTGAGGGCGCACTGGCCTTTGTCACGGAGGTCACGGTAAAGATTTTCCGCTACTATCCGGAAGATATGTGGCTGGGCGGATATGTGATGAAGAGCTTCGGGGAGGGCCTTGAGGCCTGCCGCGAGATCATTACGGCCGGATACAAGCCCTCTGTGGTCCGCCTGTACGACAAGCCCGATTTCGACTACAACTTCGGCAGCATCGAGCTGAACGAGGGCGAGGCTTTTATGTTCTTTACGGCCGAAGGTCCCGGGGAGGTTGCCCGGGCTGTGGGAAGCGGCATCGACCGCATCGCCAGGGAGAGAGGCGGACGCTATGTGGGAACTGAGGCGGTGGCCCACTGGCTGAAGCACCGCAATGACCGCTGCGCGATTTTCGGGACCGAGAAGCGGCGGGAGGGATACCGCCAGAAAAAGACCTTTTACGCCACCACAGAGATTTCCGCCAGCTGGACGGATATTCAGGAAATATACAAAAATGTTATGGAGCGGCTGCCCAGAGAGATCGACAATCTGACCGTGTTCGGCGGACACGTGTCCCACAGTTATCAGAACGGCACGAACATTTATTTTGTATATGAATTCAAGGTGTTCTCCCCTGAGGCGTATCTAGGGGAGCATCGCAGAATTATCGACGCCATCTGCGACGAGGTGCTAAAACTGCCCACCGGCAGCTGCGTACATCACCACAGTATGGGCAAAATGCGCCTGCACCTGGCGGAGCGCGAGCACGGAAATTCCTATGAACTGATTCGCAGCTTAAAAGAGATGATGGACCCCAACGGCATCATGAACCCTGGAGCCCTGGTGGCAAAAAAGTAAAATCGTTCACAGGAACCCTGAGTGCACCGACTGAAAACAGCCGGTGCAACTGATCAATGGAACAATGACGATTTGATGCGAGGAGGAGTAGCAATGAAACGGATTCTCAGGACACCGGGGAAATTTATAGTGGGACGGGGGGAGATCGGCAATCTGTCGGAATACATTCTTCCCTATGGAGGTAAGGCGCTTTTGATCGCGCTGAAGGAGGACGCGGAGCGCGTCCGGTATGGACTGGACAAGGCGGCGCGCTCCGGCGTGGGCTTTGTGGAGACCGGATTTTGCGGGGAGTGCTGTATGTCAGAGATTGACCGGATCATCCGCGAATGCCAGGGAGAGGCATTTGACGTGATCGTGGGACTGGGAGGAGGCAAGGCTCTGGACACGGCCAAGGCGGTATCCAGACGGGTCAATAAGCCCCTGATTATCGTGCCTACCATCGCCTCCACCGACGCGCCCTGTAGTGCGCTGCTGATTCTGTACAGCGACGACCATGTGATGATCGGAAGCGAGACCATGGTTAAGAGCCCGGATATTGTGCTTGCGGACTCGGAGGTGATTGCAAACGCGCCCAAACGTTTTCTGGTGGCGGGCATGGGCGACGCCTTCGCGACCTACTACGAGGCCCGGGCCTGTGTGCGAAGCTGCGCGTTCAACTACGCGGGCGGGCTCTATACCCAGGCCGCCTGGCAAATGGCCCGGCTGTGCCGCGACGTCCTTTTGGAGGACAGCGTGAAGGCACTGGAGGCGTGTGAGCACAGCGTAGTGACGCCTGCCCTGGAAAATATCATCGAGGCTAATCTTTATCTCAGCGGAATCGGATTTGAGAGTGTAGGCTGCGCGGCGGCCCATGGCATCCATAACGCCCTGACCGTGCTGGAGGAGACCCACGGGGCCATGCACGGCGAGAAGGTAGCCATCGGCCTGTTAGTCCAGCTGATACTGGAGAACGCGCCGGAGGAGGAGCTTCGCACGGTGATGGATTATTACCGCCGGGTGGGGCTGCCCACCACCCTGGCCGGGATCGGAATCGCAGAGCCTGTGGAGACGAAGCTCTGCAAGGTGGCAAGGCGCGCTTTGGAGCGGCCGAAGCCGCTTACGAACCACGCCTTCCCTCTGGACGAGGAGATGATTGTGGCTGCCCTTAAAACTGTGGACTCTCTGGGAGAACGCTTTTAGAATGCGGATTATTGCTTGCTTTAAAATGGAGTATGACCTGGAACAGATCACACCGGAGGAACTGTTTTTGCTGCGGGACAGGGCCCTGAACCTGTCCGTATTCCGGCGGGGCATCGGAAGCTGGGACGAGGCGGCGCTGGAGACCGCCCTGTGGGCGGCGGATGAGGTCCGGCGTGCGGGAATGGAATGCGAAACCGTGGCGGTGACAATGGACGCTGTGGATGGCGGAACTGTCAAAAACCTGTACGCGGTCGGTTTCTCCGGGGTAACGGTCCTGGAGGCAAACATGCCCGGCCGGAATAAGCCTATGGAGGAAGCGGCCCTGCTGGCCGGATATATCAGGGCCACGGGCGGCGATCTGATTCTGACCGGTATGCAGGACGAACCGGAGGAGCACGGGCAGACGCCGGTCCTGCTGGCGCAGATGCTGGACTGCCCCTGCCTTTCAAATGTGACGGACCTGTCCGTGGTAGAGCGGGGGCTGTCCGTGCAGATGGACACGGACAGGGGAAGCGCCTCTCTTCAGGTAAAGGGCCGGGCCGTATGCGCCGTGGGGGACAGAGTTCACGCCTTTTTGCGGGCAGCCACCCTGCGGGAGAAGCTTGCGGTGCAAAACCAAGAGGCGGAGATGTGGAGACCGGTCCGGGAATGTTTAACAGGGAAGCGTTCAGGCGGGATGAGCCCGGATGGGAAGTGCCCGAATGAGATGTGTCTGAACTGGGATGGGAATAATCGCTTTCCGGAGCTGGCCATATCCCGCCTACTGTATGAATACACGCCCCGGCAATGCCATTTCCCGGAGGGGGACGGCCCGGGGAGCCAGGCCGGAATCTTGTGGAACGAATATCTGCGGGGAGGAATAAAATCGTGAGAATAGTAGTGGCGGCGCTGAAAGACACGTCGCTGGACCAGGTGAGGCGGCTGGTCTTCGCCGCCCGCAGGGCAGGCGCAGAGCGTATTTCTCTGTGGAAATTCTCGGTTACCGGGGACTGTTTCAGACGTCTGCCTGTGGATGACATAAAGGTAATTTCGCCGGAGGGGATGGAGTTGCCGGAGGACTACCTTTACACGGTACGGCTCCTTTATGAGGAGGAACTGCCCGAGGCCGTGCTGTTTCCCTCCGACGCCCTGGGGGACGGGATCGCGGTGCGGCTGGCTTACCGGACCCGGGCGGTCTGCGCCCTGAAGCTGACGGGCCTGGACCCCGTGCAGGAAGGATTCCGGGCGGTTCGCCGCGTATATGGCTGCCACATGAGCGCGGAATATGTGCTGAAAACACCCTGCGTCTGCTCGCTGGCCCTGGAAATGTGGCGGCCGGAGACAGGAGAAGGGCGGCCGTTAGTTCTCACTTTTCCTTCCTGTTTGCAGGCCAATCGCTGGTATGAGGACTACAGGGAGGTCCGCAGGGATCAGGAGGAGAAGCTGACGGACTATCCCGTGGTATTGGTGGCGGGCCGCGGCATGGGAGGCCGGGGGGCAGTGGAAACGCTGGAACGGCTTGGCCGGTATCTGAAAGCGGGAGTGGGAGGCACCAGGCCCGTGGTGCAAAACGGCTGGCTGCCCCGGGAGAAGCTGGTGGGGCTGTCCGGGGCGCAGATAGCGCCGCAGTTATGCATTGCTTTCGGCGTGTCCGGCTGTCCGGCTTTTATGAAGGGCGTGGAGAAGAGCGGAAAAGTGATTGCGGTAAATCGGGATCCCGGCGCGCCGATTTTCCGATACAGCGATGTGGGGATCGTGGGGGACTGCAGGGCTGTGCTGGAAGAGCTGCTTGGACTGGCGGAGGCAGAGGCCGCCGGAGAATAGGAGTGTGGCATGAGCTTAGAGATGTTTGGAAGCCTGGGAGTGGAGGCCTGCTGCAGCGATGAGAGCGGCCTTGTGGGAAATGCAAAAGGCGTGGCGTTTCCGCGCAGCACAAAGGAGGTTCAGTCGGCCATGGCCGCGGCCTGGACGGCGGGGGAACACGTTACGGTGCAGGGCGCCAGGACCGGCCTGTGCGCCGGGGCGGTGCCTGACGGGGGACTGATCCTCAATCTGTCCCGCATGATGGACATCCTGGATTTTTCGTACCGGCCGGGAGAGGCGGCCATTACCGTTCAGTCCGGGATGACACTGGAGAAGCTTAAAAACGCGCTGGAGAAAAAGCACGCGAACACCGTCCGGTTTGGAATTCAGGCGGCCAGCCACTGGAAGGCCTATGCAGCCTCAGGTGAAACGCTGGAGTTTTACCCAAATCCCACGGAGGAGACCGCAACGTTGGGCGGAGTGGCGGCAACCGCCGCCGTGGGGCCCCACAGCCTGGAGCCGGGAACCCTGGTGGATTACATTTTGTCCATGGAGTTGGTCAAGCCGGACGGAACGGTGGTTCTGGTACAGAAGGGGATGCGGGCGTGGGATGTCCTTCCAGACTGCACGGACGGCGGACGGGGCGCCCTGGAGGCGCTCTGCGGTAGCGAGGGCGCATACGGAGCGGTCACAGCCCTGACCCTGAAGCTGAACGTAAAGCCGCGGCTGGCCTGTGGGCTGCTCTGCTATTTTCACACATATGATGCGCTACTGGATTTCTTTGCCCGGATGAGGGAAACAGTTAGCAGCTGCGGGGAAATGGTATGCGCCGCGGCGGAGTGGTTTTCGGCCTCCTGCGGCCAGGTGCTTAAGCAGGAGCGGAACCAGGCGGCAGCTACATTTCTTCCAGAATTTCCTAGAGGGGCGGCCGCGGCGCTGTGGATGGAATTTTCCGGAGAGAGCGAGGATTCGCTGTTTGATCTGTTAGGCTGCGCTCTGGAATTTCTGGAGGAGGCCGGGCAGTTCCCGGATCAGGCCCTGGCCGCCACGGACGAGGTGAACTTAGAGCGGCTGGGCGCGATGAGACACGTGCTTATTGAGATTGCGAATTGTAAGAGCCCCTGTTCTCAGGTCCCGCCCTATGACTGGAAACTTGGCGGCGGGGCCGGGCTGGCCTGCGCGGTACAGGTGGGGAAATGTATGGAGCGGGAAGCGCTCCCGTATCTTTTGATGGGACATCTCCTGAGTGGACACTGTTCCCTCAGGATCCTGGACGGCGGGCGGCGGCACCGGGCCGGGGCCGCCGTGGAGGGCATACTGAAGGAATTTGGCTGTGCGTTCTCGCAGGAACACGGCTGCGGCCGGATCAAAAAGAGGCTGCGGGAAGAACTGGACCATCAGGCATAACAGGCTGGGGCGCAAATCATATAACGGAGGATAGATTTATGAACGGCAAATATATCATGGCGATCGATGGCGGAACACAGAGCACTAAGGTCCTGATTTTTGATTTTCAGGGAAATGTGGTCAGCAAGGGCACAAAGGTACTCCGCCCCACAGAGGCTCCCAGGGTAGGATATGTGGAGCACCCGGACGACGACCTCTGGGATTCGCTTAAGTCGGCGAGCCGGGAGGCCATGGCGGGATTTTCCGGCAAGCCGGAGGAGATCGTGGGGGTGGGCCTCTGCACGATCCGCTGCTGCCGGGTCTTTTTAAAGGCGGACGGCTCCCTGGCGTACCCGGCCATCGACTGGATGGACCCGCGGGCCTACGGCCCCTTTGTCTATCCGGTGGAGGATATTGCCTACGCTACCACCACCACGGGCTATACCACTCACCGGCTAACGGGCCGGTTTAAGGATACCATCGCAAACTGCACTTTCCGCCAGTGGCCTACGGATATGGAACGGTGGTGCTGGAGTAGCGACGACAAAGCCTTTGAGGCATTTAATACCCGGCGGGAGTTGATGATGGAAGCCCATATGCCGGGGGATATTCTGGGATATGTGACGGAGGCCGCCGCCCGGGAGACCGGGATACCGGCGGGCATACCCGTGGTGGCCACAGCCAACGACAAGGCGGTGGAAGGTCTGGGAGCAGGCCTGGCCCAGAGCGGGAACACGGGCCTGGTGTCCCTGGGGACCTACATTACCTCTATGGTCTGCGGGGAGGGCTACCGGGAACCCACGGAGAATTTCTGGACTAATTTTGCCAGCGTTCCGGGCAAATACCTATACGAGAGCTTCGGCATCCGCCGCGGCATGTGGACGGTCAGCTGGTGGAAGAATCTTCTGGGCGAGGAGGCCGCCAATAAGGCCGCGGCCCGGGGCATTTCACCGGAGGAATACTTGAATGAGCTGGCAGCGGAGGTTCCGGCGGGAAGCGACGGGCTCCTGACGGTCATGGAATGGCTGAGCACTAAGGACAAGGCTTATAAAAAGGGCATCATGCTGGGCTTTGACGTCCGCCATGGGGCGGCTCACATCTACCGATCCATTCTGGAGGGTATTGCCATGACTATGCGCAACCGGTTCGAGGCCATGTGCGCAGAGCTTTCCGTGAAACCGGACAAGATTATCGTGTCTGGCGGCGGCTCCAACGGGGATCTGTTCATGCAGATTTTCGCAGATGTGTTCGGCGTTCCGGCGGTCCGCAACGAGATGAACGGCGCTGCCGGTCTGGGCGCGGCCATCTGTGCGGCGGTGGCTACCGGTGTGTATCCCAGCTTTGAGGCAGCTGCCAGAGGGATGGTGCGCATCCGCGACACCTTCACGCCCAATATGGAGAACCACGCCCTTTACACCAGGATCAACGACGGGATTTACCGGGATATCACCAATTACACGGACGAGATTTTAAAAAAGACCTACCACATCTTTAACGGCGGGGAAGACCTGGTGGCCAGGTGAGGACATGGAGCTGAGGAATATCCTGGTCTGTCTTAAAGCGGTGCCGGACGTGGAAAAGATCAGGATCGACGAGAGGACAGGGAATCTGGTGCGTGCAGGCGTGCCCTGCACGGTCAATCCTCTGGATGCGGGGGCCCTTGAGCTGGCCCTGCGGATCAGGGATTCCAGCAGCGGATGCAGGGTGCTGGCACTGTCCATGGGAATGGAGAGCGCGGCTGGGCTTCTGAGAGAATGCCTGGCTGCGGGGGCAGATGAGGTGTTTCTGCTTTGCGGAGAGGTCTTTGGCGGTTCCGATACCCTGGCCACCAGCTATGCGCTCAGCTGCGCCGTCCGGTATCTGAGCGCCCGAGCGGGAGAGATCAGTCTGATTTTGTGTGGGATGAAGAGCGCAGACGGGGAAACCGCCCAGGTGGGGCCGGAGTTGGCGGAGTATCTGGATATACCGCAGATCACCGGCGCGGTCGGCCTGATCGTCGGTCCGGACAGAGTCGAAGCGTGGAGGGAGACGGACGAGGGTACTGAGCTTGTGGGCTCGCCCCTTCCCTGTCTGGTCACAGTGGCAGAGCTGGGCTATAGCCTGCGCTGCCCCACAGTGAAGGACAGAATCGCAGCGCGACGGGCCGCGGTCCATGTGATCCGTCCGGAAGAGCTGGAGATCGATCTTTCAAAAGTGGGGCAGCGGGGGTCGCCCACAAAGGTCAAAGGTGTGGAGACGCCGGAATTTTGCCGCAGGCCCCAAATCCTTCAGGCCGAAAGCGGGGGAGAGGCGGCAGAGAAGCTGATGGATATTTTGCACCGCATAGGAGCTGTTTGAGGTGTGTCGGATGGGACAAAATGGGGACATTTGGGTGTGGATAGAAACCGCGCGCGACGGCGCGGCAAGGGAGACGGGGCTGGAGCTTCTGGGAGCGGGCCGCGCTCTGGCGGATCAGAAAGCCGCCGATCTGGTGGGAATCGTCATTGGAAACAGTACGGAGAAGGCCGTCAGGGCCGCCGGTCTGTATGGAGCGGACCGGGTCTTTGTGGTTGAAGGCCCGGAGTACGCGGTCTACACCACCGACGCCTATGTCTGCGCCCTGTACGCCCTGGCACGGAAATATGAACCGGCTGTAATCCTGGCCGGTGCCACCAGAGCGGGGCGGGATCTGGCTCCAAGGCTGGCCTGCCGCCTGAAAACGGGCCTGACCGCCGACTGTACCGGGGTGGAGTATGACGGGGAGAGCGGTCTCGTCAGATGGACGCGCCCGGCCCTAGGAGGTAATCTGCTGGCTGCCATCCTCTGCCCGGAGTGCCGTCCGCAGATGGGCACGGTGCGCGGAGGCGTCTTTCAGAAGGCGGCCCCGGCCCCCTTTCCCAGGGCTGTTGTCATCAGAGAGGATATCCACGTGCCATCCCAGCGCATCCGCACGGAGGTATTGCAGTTTATGGAGCGGAAAATGGACGCGGTCCGGGAACTCATGGCCGCCCGGGTGATCGTCGCGGGTGGACGGGGTGCGGCAGGTCCGGGGGGATTTGAGATGATCCGGGAGCTGGCGGAGCTGCTGGGCGGAGTGGTGGGCGCCAGCCGGGGGGCGGTCGAGGCCGGGCTGGCTCCCAGGGAATGCCAGGTGGGGCAGACAGGAATCACGGTCAGCCCGGACCTCTACATCGCCTGCGGCATCTCAGGGGCGGTGCAGCACTTAACCGGCATCGCCCGGGCGGGTACGGTGATCGCAGTCAACCGTGACCCCAAAGCGCCGGTTTTCCAGGCAGCTGACTACGGCATCGTAGGGGATGTAGAGGAGATTTTACCGGAGCTCACAGCACGGCTGCGCAGTGCGAAGTATACAAAAAAATAAAAAAAATTTAGCTAATTAGACTAATAAACAACATGTGTTGCGTAATGCGCAACGAGTGCTGCATAACAAATTGAAAACGGCGGAAAGTATGCCTATAGTTATAATCAAAGAGAGGCATTTCAGAAGGAGAGAAAAGATGATTTCAAAGTTTTCATTGGAACATAAGACCGCAATCGTGACAGGAGGCGCAAAGGGGCTCTGCTACAGTATGGCGGAAGCCCTTCACGAGGCAGGAGCCGTTGTCGTCCTGGTGGATGTGCTGGATCTGGTGGAGGAGTCAGCGGCGCGCCTGGGGGCATGCGGAGCCCCCGTGTACGCGGTGAAGGCGGACCTGAGCGACACGGCGCGGCTGAGGGAAGCCTGCGGCGAGTCTGTGGCGTTGCTGGGCGGCCGGGTGGACATCCTGTTAAACGGAGCGGGAATCCAGTACCGCTGCCCGGCGGAGGATTTCCCGGAGGATAGATGGCGCAGGATTCTGGATATCAATTTGAGCGCGGTGTTTTTCATGTCCCAGGAGATCGGAAAGCAGATGTTAAAGCAGGGCCGTGGGAAGATCATCAACGTGGCGTCCATGACCAGTTTCATGGCCAGCGTCATGATCCCGGCTTATGCGGCCAGTAAGGCGGGGGTGGCCCAGATCACCAAGGCGCTGTCCAACGAGTGGGCCGGAAAGGGCATCTGCGTGAACGCTATTGCCCCGGGCTACATGAACACGGAGCTGACCCGGGATATGAAGCTCGTGAATCCCACCCAGTACGAGGAGATCAGCGGGCGGATTCCCATGGGAAGATGGGGGGAGCCGGAGGACCTGAAGGGTGTTGTGGTATTCCTGGCCTCGGAGGCCTCAGACTACATCAGCGGCATTGTGGTCCCGGTGGACGGCGGCTATCTGGGAAAATAGAGAGGGCGGTCGGAAGGCAATCAAAGAATTGGAGGAAAATCTTATGAAACTATCAGGCGGACAGATTGTGATGAAATATTTGGAGAAGGAGAAGGTACCCTATGTGCTGGGGATTCCCGGCCACGGCATTTTAAGCTTCTTTGACGCGCTGAAGGAATCCGAGCAGGCGGGAAATGTAAAATATATCCAGGTAAAACACGAGCAGACTGCCGTACATATTGCGGACGGGTACTACCGGATAAAGGGCGAGCCCCTGGCCACCTTTACGTCCATCGGCCCCGGCGCGCTGAATACGGTGATTGGACTGGGGACCGCATATGTGGATTCCGTACCCGTATTTCAGGTAAACGGCGACACACACACCAATATGAAGGGGGTCGGGGTCCTTCAGGAAATCGAGCGGGCTCAGGATTCCAACTTTATCAGGGTTATGGAGCCGGTGACCAAGCGCTGCTGGCGCGCGGAGTCCGTCAACCAGCTGCCCAGAATGATGCAGCGGGCTTTTAATCAGATGACCACCGGGAGAAAAGGTCCTGTTGTGATCGGACTTCCCATGGATGTGGCGGCCGATGTGACAGAAGTCAACTTCGACGAGATTGGAACCAGGCGGACCGGTGCGAAGCCGGCGGGCCAGCAGGAATACATTGACACGGCGGTGGAGATGATGAAGGAGGCCAAGCGCCCCGTGATCATCGTTGGCGGATCGGTACTGCGCAGCAATATGGAGGATCAGCTGATCGAGCTGGCCGAGTTGTGGGGGGCCGCGGTTGTGACCACTATGGCCGGTAAGAGCGCGTTTCCGGAGGATCATCCCTTAAACGGCTTCCACACCGGTTCAAAGGGCACGCCTGTAGGCCTGAAGCTCACCAGGGAGGCCGATGTGATCCTGGCTCTTGGCACTCGTTTCGCGGACGAGACTACCAGCTCCTACCGGGAGGGCGTGGGCTTCTCCTTCTCCAGAACCAAGCTGATTCAGGTGGATATAGAGAGTGCGGAGATCGGTAAAAACTACCCCTGCGCCTGCGGCATTATCGGAGATGTGAGTGTGGTGGCCGGACAGTTGATCAAGGCGTACCGGGAAACGGTGTCCGTGGACCGCGATTATATGGATCGTCCGTATACCAAGGAGATTCTGGCCTTAAAGCAGGAGTGGGCTGAGATTCTGACGAAGAAGCGCTCCGTGGAGTTTGAACATCCCACTATTTCCCAGGTGATTGGAATTATGAACGAGTGCCTGCCGGAGAATACCATTATTGCCACCTCCTCCGGAAATACCCAGGCCCAGCTGTTCCAGGAATACTGCTTTAAGAATGGCCAGAAGCATTTGACCACAGGCGGATTCTCCACCATGGGCTGGGCCATGCCCGCGGCCATCGGAGCTAAGCTGGCAAAGCCTGAGGCGCCGGTGGTAGCGCTTTTGGGGGACGGAGATTTCATGATGACCATGCAGGAAATGTCCGTGATGGCGCAGTACGATATCCCGGTGGTGGTGGTGCTGTTAAACAACAGCGCATGGATGGCGATCAAGGATCTCCAGGCGGATGTGTTCGGCCAGGAGTATATGTTCGGCAACGACTTTATGAAGGACGGAGCGCTCTACTCCCCGAAATTTGCCGAGATCGCGGAGAATTTCGGGCTGCACGCTGAGAAGGTGGACAAAAAGAAAGACGTGGAGGGGGCCATTGAGAGGGCCATTGCATCCGGGAAGCCGGCCCTGGTGGAGGTGACCGTGCATCGGGATTACCCCGAGTCGGGCGGCGTGGCTTACGGCTGGTGGGATATGCCGGTTCCGGCCTACATGGAAGACAGGAGAGAGAAATTTGTGGCCGCGAGAGCGGAGGAAACTGTATAACCACACATCAAAACAGGAGGTAGCAAAAATGAGCAAGATCAAAGTTTGTCTGGTGGGGTGCGGAAGGATCGCTACATTGAATGTATTGGGGTACAAGGACAATCCTGACGCGGAGCTGTACGCGGTCTGCGATCTGAACCGCGAGCGCGCCCAGGCCTTTGCGGCGGAACACGGCGCGACAAAGGTATACTGCGATTACGCGGAGGTTTTACAGGACCCGGAAATACAGGTGGTCGATCTGCTGGTTCCCCACCACCTGCACTGCAAAATGACCGTACAGGCCTGCGAGGCTGGAAAACACGTTTCCGTGCAGAAGCCCATGGCCATGTCCCTGGAAGAGTGCGACATCATGATTGGGGCTGCCAAAAAGGCAGGCGTCAAGCTAAAGGTTTACGAAAATTTCATCTTCTATCCGCCCTATGTGAAGGCTAAGGCGATGATCGACCAGGGAGTGATCGGGGACCTGCAGTCCATCCGAATCAAGATGAATGCCGGGGTCAATAAAAGCGGCTGGAAGGTGTCCCCGGATACCTGGGCCTGGAGAATGGAGGAGAGCACCAGCGGCGGCGGAGAATTGGTTTTTGACGACGGCAACCATAAGTTCTCCATCGCACGTTATTTCATGGGAGAGCCGGACAGTGTGTTCGCATTTATCGGCCGGACCGACATGGAGGGCGTGGTCTATGAGAAAAAGGACGGGACTAAGATCCAGTTCTACCAGGATGCCCCCTCCGTGATCACCTGGACCTGCAAGGATGGAAACCGCTGCGGCGTGTTCGACATTTCCTGGTCCAAGGATATGGAGATCCATACCGATTATTATGCCTGCGACGAGCGGGTGGAGATCACAGGGTCCAAGGGCGTCATCTGGATCACCCGCTGCACCGGCAAAATGCTTCAGGTGCCCACTCTGATTCTCTACAAGGACGGAAGCACCACCGAGTACAACAATCTGCGGGACGACTGGGCGGATTCCTTTATCGATTCCACCAGGGACTTTATCGAGGCCATCAAGAACGACCGTGATCCGGTTCTCACCGGCGAGGACGGCCGGGAAGTGCTGAAATTCTCCCTGGCAGCCATCCGGGCAGCGGAGCTTAAACGGCCGGTGGAGGTGGACTCCATGGACGATTATAAAAAGGGAGCGAATTGACATGAGAATTGGAATTGTGAATGAAGTGAGCGCGTGCGCCAGAAATCAGGACATTTTGAAGGCACTGGAGCCCTTTGACGGTCTGGAAATTCTCAATCTGGGCATGAAGGACCCCTCCGAGGAAAACCCCATCACCTACATCCAGACGGGTATCATGAGCGCAATCCTGTTAAACTGTGGAATCTGCGATATGGTGGTGGGCGGCTGCGGCACGGGCCAGGGCTATTTGAACGTGGTGATGCAGTTTCCTGGCGTGTTCTGCGGGCTGGTTCAAGAGCCGCTGGACGCTTGGCTCTTTTCACAAATCAACGGCGGAAACTGTATCTCCCTGGCGCTGAACAAGGGCTATGGGTGGGCGGCCAACGTAAATCTGAAATACATTTTTGAGCGGCTGTTCCAGGACCCGGCGGGCCAGGGATATCCCAGAGAGCGGGCGGAGAGCCAGGGCAGCAGCAGGGAGCTGTTAAAGGGCATCTCTGCACAGTCCCACAAGCCTTTGGCGGATAGTTTGAGAGATCTGGACCCGGCGGCCTTAGAGTCAATCCGCAGGCGCAAAGATTTTCTGGCGGTATTGGAGGCGCACGGCCGGGACAACCGGCTGGCTGCGGAAATCTGCCAGATATTAAAGTGAGAAAGGTGAGATTACATGGTTCAGGCATTGGACAGAGGACTTCGGATTTTAGAGATTTTGTCCGAACAGACGGAAATGTCCATTACGGAGCTGGCTGATATGCTGGACGTGGACAAAAGCACGGTCTCCCGGCTGGTGGAGACCCTGCGCCAGCACGATATGGTTCAGCTCAACAAGAGCACCAAAAAGTACAGGATGGGTTTCAGAGTTCTTCATTTTGGAAAGACACTGGAAAAAAATTTGAACATCATTGATATCGCACGGCCGATCTTAAGGGATGTTTCCGAGAAGCTAAGCGAAAATGTCCACCTGTGCGCATTTAACAATACCATGGCGTATGTGATCGACCAGGTGGTCCGGGACTCGGGATATTCCATCTCTGCGACCATCGGTATGATCGAGCCCATGCACGCCTCCTCTGTGGGAAAATGTATCCTGGCCTATCGCCCGGAGCACTCCCTGAGGCAGATGCTGAACCACTACGATTTTGTGAAATTCACAGAGAAAACGATTCAGGACCAGGACTCCCTGATGCGGGAACTGGCCAAAATCAAGCGGCAGGGATACGCCCTGGATGACGAGGAGGTGTCCGTGGGAATCCGTTGCGTGGCAGTGCCCATTTTCAGCTATGGAAACCAAGTGCGCTACAGCATCGGTATCTCCCTTCTGGCCAGCCAGATGCCGGATCATAAGGTAAAAGGGTATGTGGATAAGCTAAGCAGGGCGGCCGCGAAAATTAGCAGAGAACTGGGCTGCTAGAAGCAGGGGTGAGGATTAGTATGGTGGACGGCTACAGGTTGTGGGGCGGAGAGATTACCAAAGGGATGAAGGAGAGGCGGATCCATGAGGGCCGGACCGCGCTTACCTTCCCGGATGGGCCGGACACGCTGTTTCTGGCTCTGGAAGAGTCCGCTTCCCGATACCCCGAACATACCGCACTGGTGGACGACGCAGGAACCCCGTGTTCCTATTGGGAGCTTTATCGGCGCTGTGAGGAGTTCGCGGCCTATCTGTACTGTGTGTGTAAGCTTAAAAGGGGGGCCCATGCAGGTGTAATGATGCACAATACGGTGGAATACTGCGTCGCCTTTCTGGCCCTCTCTAAAATCAGCGCGGTGATGGTGGCGCTCCCAAGCAAATTTAAGCAGAAGGAAGTGCTGTCTCTGGCGGAGAAGGCGGAGGTGGAGCTGGTGGTCTGCGACGAAATGTACAGGGATTGGTTTCTGGAGAAATACCCGGCAGACCGCGTTCTGTCGTCAACAGAAGGCATTGGGAGAACCGGCTTTGACCACCTTTACAAGAATTGGGAGAACCGTGAGCCGGACACCGCCTTCATCCGTAGCTTTCCGCCGGGTCTGCCCGGGGAGGAAGCCCTGATCATGTTTACCTCCGGGACCACGTCCAGGAGTAAGGGCGTTCTGTTAAAGAATTACAATATTATGCACGCCGTGGAGGTGTACCGCAGGATTTTGGGCGTCACCCACCGGGACGTGTCGGTGATCGTGACCCCGATCTATCACATTACGGGTCTGGTGGCCCTTTTAGGTCTATTTATCCGGGCGGGAGGCACCCTGTATCTGCACAAGCGGTTCGACGCAGTCAGGGTGATCCAGGAGGCCGGAATCCATGGCTTTACCTTTTTCCACGCCTCTCCCACGGTGTTCAACCTGATTTTAAAGGCGGGGGAGGGTATGCCGGAGATTCCCAGCCTGACTACCCTGGCCTGCGGAAGTGGGAATATGAGCGCGGACAAAATACGAAGGCTTCACCGGTGGCTTCCAAATGCGCAGTTCCATACCGTGTACGGCCTCACAGAGACCAGTTCCCCGGCGGCCATATTTCCGGGAGACTCGGCGGTCAGCCCTTATATCGGGGCGGCGGGGCGGCCCGTTCCGGGAGTCCGGGTGAAGATCGTGGATGAGAACCGGAAGGAACTTCCCCAGGGAATCCCGGGCGAAATCGCCCTGTCCGGCAGTTGTGTGCTGGAGGGCTATTATAAAAAGACGGTCAATGAGCTGGAGAATGGCTGGTTGTATACCGGCGACATCGGGTATTTCAATGAAGAGCAGTATCTCTACATAGTCGATCGCAAGAAGGATATGATCAACCGGGGCGGTGAGAAGATCTGGTGCTATGACGTGGAAAATGAGATGGAGCACATGGAGGGAATCCAGAGCGCAGCCGTGGTGGGGATACCAGACGAGGTGTACGGGGAATCCGCAGCCGCGGTGGCGGAGCTGGAAAGCGGCTGTCATATCACCGCGGAGGAGATTCAGCGGTATCTGGCGCAGCGGATGGCCAAATACAAGATTCCGGTCAGAATTAAGCTGGTGGAGAGCATCCCGCTGACCCTGAACGGGAAAGTGGACAAGAGAAGGATCAAGGAAATGTTAATGGAGGACTGAGCCATGATGAGAGGGAATTTTATGACGGCGGACCAGGCGGCCGCGCTGGTAAAGGACGGTATGACGGTCTGCCCCATCGGTATGACCCTGGTCGGAGCCAGCGAGGCGGTTTTAAAAGCTATTGAGAAGTCGTTTTTGGAGACGGGGCATCCGGCGGGAATCACACTCCTTCACTCCTGCGGGCAGAGTGACAGAAAGGACGGGATTCAGCATCTGGCTCACGAGGGCCTGGTAAAACGGATCGTGGGCTCTCACTGGGGTCTGCAGCCCCGCTGGATGGAGCTGATCTCCCGGGATCAGGTGGAAGCCTACTGCCTGCCTCAGGGGCAGATCGCCCAGCTTTACCGGAGCATGGCCTGCGGCCTGCCGGGGAAAATGTCAAAGGTAGGCCTTGGGACCTTTGTGGACCCGCGGTATGAGGGCGGCAAGATGAACAGCCGCACAAAGGCTCTGGGGGATATCGTGGAGGTCATGGATTACCACGGCCAGGAGTATCTCTTTTACCAGGAGCAGCCCATCGACGTCTGTCTGATCCGGGGGACGGAGTGCGACGAGATGGGAAATCTGACCACCACGGAGGAGGCCATGAAGCTGGAGATCCTGCCGGCGGTGCTGGCCGCCAGGCGCTACGGCGGAAAGGTCATCGCCCAGGTGAAGCGGGTGGTGATGACGGGCACCTTAAACCCTAAGGAGGTGACGGTTCCGGGCGTGTTCATCGATGGGATCGTGGTCTGCGAGAATCCCGATGTGGACCACCGTCAGACCTCCTCCTGGGTGTACGACCCCTCCTACAGCGGCCAGGCCAGGGTGCCGCAGAATGCGATTAAGCCCCTTCCCATGAGCGTCAGAAAGTTCATCGGCCGCAGAGCGGTGCAGGAAGTGTATCCTGGCTGCGTGATCAATCTGGGAACCGGTATTCCCAACGACGTGATCGGCAGTATCTGCAACGAGGAGGGCATAAACGATGATATCATGATCATCGTGGAGTCTGGCATCTACGGCGGCGTGCAGGCCGGGGGAATCGACTTCGGAATTGGCCAGAACCTCTACGCCATGATCGGGCACCACGAGCAGATGGACTATTACAACGGAGCGGGCGTGGATGTGACCTTTATGGGCTTCGGCGAGCTGGACGGGGAGGGGAATGTCAACGCCACGAAAATGGGTGTGCGCTGCACGGGCTGCGGCGGATTTATCGATATTACCCAGAACGCCAAAAAGGTGGTGTTCTGTGGTACCTTTACAGCCAGCGGCTGCGGGTTTGATTTCACGGATGGAAAGCTGACCATCGTGAATGAGGGGAAAATCCGCAAGATGGTCTCTGAGGTGGCCCAGTATTCCTTCAACGGCAAACTGGCGAGAGCCAGGGGCCAGCAGGTGTACATCGTGACGGAGCGGGCGGTGTTCAAGCTGGGGGAGCAGGGCGTCATGCTCATCGAGATCGCACCGGGCATCGATTTGCAGACCCAGGTGCTGGATCTGATGGATTTCAAACCGATTATCAGTGGGGATCTGAAGATTATGGACGGGAATCTGTATAACGATGGTCCGGTGGGGATCAAAAGGACATTTTAATTGGAAAAGAAAGGTGAGGACGTTATGAGATTGGAAAATAAGGTTGCTATCGTCACAGGAGCAGGCAGAGGGCTGGGACGTGGGATCGCGGTGAAGCTGGCGAAAGAGGGAGCGAAGGTTGTGGCTGCGGACATGACCCCGGCGGAGGAGACCGTGAGGGAGATCGAGGCGTTTGGCGGAACCGCCGCAAGCTACGTGGTGAACGTGGCCAGGCAGGGGGAGGTCCAGGCGCTGGTGAAATACGCTGTGGATACTTACGGAACCCTGGATATCATGGTGAATAACGCAGGAATCAACCGGGACGGCATGCTGCACAAGATGCCGGTTGAAAATTGGAATATTGTCATCGACGTGGACTTGACCGGCACCTTCTACGGTACTCAGGAGGCGATCAAGTATATGCGGGACAAGGGCTATGGCAGAATCATCAACATCTCCTCAGGAAGCTGGCTTGGCAATATCGGACAGGCCAATTATGCGGCCGCCAAGGCTGGCGTGGTGGGCCTGACCAAGACAGCGGCTAGGGAAAATGCCCGTAAGGGTATTACCTGCAACGTCATCTGCCCGGGATTTATCGAGACGGACATGACATTGAAGCTGAAGGAGGTTAAGGACGGAGCCGCCTGGGAGAGTATGATGCAGCGAATTCCGGCCGGATACGCCGGAAAGCCGGAGGATGTGGGCAACATGGTGGCCTTTCTGGCGTCGGACGAGGCGGGGTATGTGACCTCGGAAGTGATCAACGTGGGCGGCGGAATGATTGTCTGATTGAGTGAAGAGAAGAGGAGGAGCAGGATGAAAGAAGTTGTAATTGTAAGCGGGGTCAGGCTTCCTGTAGGAAGCTACGGCGGCAGCCTGAAGGATATCTCCGCTATCGACATGGGCGCAATGGTGGTAAAGGAAGCGGTGCACCGGGCGGGGATCGCGCCCTCCGACGTGGACGAGGTGATCATCGGTCAGGTGGGGCAAATTGCGGAAAACGGCTTTGTGGCCAGGGCCATCAGCCTGAAGGCAGGGCTTCCAAAAGAGGCTACAGCCTACTCGGTGAACCGCCAGTGCGGCTCTGGCCTTCAGTCCATCGCCGACGCTGTGATGGAAATCCAGACGGGCCAGGCCGACGTGGTGGTGGCGGGCGGAGCGGAGAATATCTCTCAGCTGCCCTACTATGTAAAGGACGCCAGATGGGGCGCCCGTATGGGTCACAAGAACTTTGAGGATGGAGTAATCGACATTCTGACCTGGCCTCTGGACGGGAACCACAACGGCGTTACGGCTGAGAACGTGGCTGAAAAATACCACGTAACCAGGGAGGAGCAGGACCAGTTCGCCCTGGAGAGCCATCAGAAGGCGTGCGCTGCTATTAAGGCAGGCAAATTCGTGGATGAGATCCTTCCTGTGGAGCTGAAAGACCGGAAGGGAAACATCACGGTGTTCGATACGGACGAGGGCCCCAGGGACGGGCAGACCATCGAGAAGCTGGCAAAGTTGCGCCCCTGCTTCGTAAAGGGGGGCAGTGTTACGGCCGGCAATTCCTCCAGCTTAAACGACGGAGCTGCCGCGGTTGTGGTCATGTCCGCGGACAAGGCAAAGGAACTGGGCGTACAGCCTAAGCTGAAGATCGGGGGTTTTGCCATTGCAGGCTTTGATGCGGAGCTGATGGGCTATACGCCCAAATTCTCCAGCGAAAAGCTGGCAGTCAAGCTGGGAATCGATTTAAAAAGTGTGGACATGTTTGAGATCAACGAGGCGTTTGCCAGCCAGGCCTGCGCGGTGGCCAGGGATTTGGGGTTGGATAAAGACAGGGTGAATATTTACGGCGGCGGCATTTCTATTGGCCATCCCATCGGAGCCACCGGAGCGATCCTGACGGTGAAGGTGCTGTACGAGCTGATGCGCACGGAAAAGAAGGACGCCATGATCAGCATGTGTATCGGTGGTGGACAGGCCATCTCCATGTACTTCACCAAGTGTGCAGATGTTTAAAAATTGAACAGAGCTTAGAGACAGCCCCTGGCAGGATGAGAGAGACGTCCTGGCCGGGGGCATTTCTGTGTCAAAAACAGGAAATAGGCTATTTACAAAAAAGTGGAAAAGTGCTATGCTATCCATAGCGTTATTCATATATATAAATAACGAAAAGGATTGTAAAAATACAGGTTGGAGGTTGGTTACATACTATGAAATTAATTCGGACCGTGGACGCGGAAGGGGCCGTGCTCTGCCATGACATTACACAGATTATAAAAGGCGTCACAAAGGATGCGGTGTTCCGCAAAGGACATGTGGTGACGAAGGAGGACATCCCCGTGCTCCTGAGCGTGGGCAAGGACCAGCTCTACGTCTGGGAGAAGGAGGAGGGGATGCTCCACGAGAACGACGCGGCGGAGATTCTCTGCGACATGTGCAAGGGCGGCAATATGGAGCGCACCCAGGCGAAAGAGGGCAAGATCGAGCTGAAGGCGGCCTGCGACGGCCTGCTGAAGGTGAACAACGAGGCGCTTAAGACTGTCAACGGCCTGGGTCAGATGATGATCGCCACCCGCCACGGCAATTTCCCGGTGAAACAGGGGGATAAGCTGGCGGGCACCCGGATCATTCCCCTGGTGATCGAGGAGGAGAAGATGGAGGCGGCACGGGAAGCCGCGGCAAAGGTCACCGGCGGAAAGCCGATCCTGGAGCTGAAGCCCTTTGTACATAAGAAGGTGGGCATCGTGACCACGGGAAATGAGGTGTTTTACGGACGGATTCAGGACACCTTCACGCCGGTGATCGAGGAGAAGCTTTCGGAGTTCGACGCAGAGGTCATCGACCATGTGACCTGGAACGACGACGACCAGAAGGTGACGGCCAGCATCTTGGAGATGATCGAAAAGGGCGCGGACGTGGTGGTCTGTACCGGGGGCATGAGTGTGGACCCGGACGACAAAACGCCCCTGGCCATCAAAAATACCGGGGCGAGGATCGTTTCCTACGGCGCGCCGGTGCTTCCTGGAGCGATGTTCCTTTTGGCCTACTATGAGGCCGGGGACCGCACGGTGGCTGTCATGGGCCTGCCGGGCTGCGTGATGTATGCCAAGCGGACCATTTTCGACCTGGTGCTGCCCAGGGTGATGGCGGACGATCCCGTTACGCCGGAGGACTTGGCGGCCCTGGGACAGGGCGGGCTGTGCCTCAACTGCCCGGTGTGCACGTATCCCAACTGCGGATTCGGAAAAGGAATGTAGGAAGGACGGAACGGAACAATGGAATTTACCCATTTTGACGAACAGGGAAACGCCCGCATGGTGGATGTGGGGGACAAGGCGGACACAAAGCGGGAGGCCGTGGCCAGGGGAACCATTTTCATGAGCCCCCAGTGCCTTGACATGGTGAGCCGGGGGACTATGGCCAAGGGCGACGTGCTGGGGGTGGCCAGGGTGGCCGGGATCATGGGCGCAAAGCGCACCTCGGAGCTGATTCCCCTCTGCCATATCCTGAACCTGACCAAGCTGAATGTGGATTTTACAATAAAAGAAGAGATGAGTGGGATTGAGGCGGTCTGCACGGCCAGAACCACCGGCAAAACCGGCGTGGAGATGGAGGCGCTGACCGGCGCGACCGTGGCGCTGCTGACCATCTACGACATGTGCAAGGCCGTGGACAAGTCCATGGAGATCGGCAATGTGTACCTGGAGCGCAAATCCGGGGGCAAGAGCGGGGATTTTCACAATCCCAGACATAACGGGGAATAAAGTTTATGATTGACTCATTTGGAAGAAATATCGACTATATGCGGATTTCCATCACGGACCGGTGCAATCTGCGCTGCCGCTACTGCATGCCCGACGGTGTGGAATGGCTGCCCATGGCGGACATTTTGAGCTACGAGGAGATCGGGCGGGTCTGCCAGGCCGCGGCCCGTCTGGGAATCCGCCATCTGAAGATCACCGGCGGGGAGCCGCTGGTGCGAAAGGGCTGCCCGGAGCTGATCGGGTCTTTAAAAACCATCCCGGGCATCGAGGCGGTGACCATCACCACCAACGGCATTTTGCTGGAGCAGCATCTGGACCGCCTGAAGCTTGCCGGGGTGGACGGCATCAACGTGAGCCTGGACACCCTGGACCGGCGGCAGTTTGCGGATCTCACCGGCTTTGACCGCCTGGATCAGGTGCTTAGCGGGATCAGGCGCGCTGTGGACGCGGGTTTTAAGGTGAAGGTGAACGCGGTGTCCCTAAAGCTGGACAGGGACGGGGACGGTAGCTACGGCTGGGAGCGGCTGGCCGGTCTGGCCAGGGAGTACCCCCTGGACGTACGCTTTATCGAGATGATGCCCATCGGCTACGGCAAACAGTTTGAGACGGTGGACCATCAGAAGCTGCTGGAGCAGATGCGGCAGGTATTTCCAGACATGGAAACGGACACTGCAAAGCATGGGTTCGGCCCCGCGGTCTATTACCGGGTGCCGGGCTTTCAGGGAAGCCTTGGACTGATCAGCGCCATCCACGGAAAATTCTGCGGGCAGTGCAACCGGGTGCGGTTGACCAGCACGGGTTATCTGAAAACCTGCCTCTGTTATGAGGACGGCGTGGACCTGCGGCCCGTTCTGCGGGGCGCGGACACGGGAGCGGAGGATGGCCCGGACGGCGGCGGTCAGGAGCTCTGCCATGTGATGGAACAGACGATTTACGGGAAACCGGGGGCCCACTGCTTCGAGGAGCCGGAGCGGATTACGGAAGGGCACAATATGAGCAGTATTGGAGGATGACAAGAAAATGGAAACAAATGGAAATAACAGCGGCTTGAGTCTGAAAGGCACGGTGCGCGCGATCTGCATCAGCGACCGCAGAGGGATTGAGAAGCATTCCGTGGAGGAAGGTCATTTTATGCCGGATTTCGGCATCGAGGGCGACGCGCACGGGGGAAAATGGCACCGGCAGGTGAGCCTGTTATCCTATGATAAGGTAAAAGATTTTAACGAGCGGGGGGCCAATGTGATCGACGGAGCCTTCGGCGAGAACCTGGTGGTGGAGGGGCTGGATTTCCGCCGCCTTCCGGTGGGAACCCGCCTGTACGCGGGAACCGTGGAACTGGAGATGACCCAGATCGGCAAGGAGTGCCACAGCCACTGCGCCATCTACAAGCGCATGGGAGAGTGCATCATGCCTACCCAGGGCGTGTTTGCGGAGGTGAAAAAGGAGGGCGTGATCCGTCCCGGCGACGTGATGGAGGCCGTTCTTCCCGACGGGGACCGGCCCTTTACGGCTGCAGTGATCACCCTCAGCGACAAGGGGGCGAAGGGCGAGCGCAAGGACGAGAGCGGCCCGGCGGCAAAGACCATGCTGGAGGAAGCGGGCTACGAGGTGGTGGAATGCCTGATTCTGCCCGACGAGCCGGAACAGTTGAAAAAGCAGCTGATCCGCCTGGCGGACGGACGGCAGGTGGATTTGATTCTCACCAGCGGGGGAACCGGATTTTCGCTGCGGGACCAGACGCCCGAGGCGACCCTGGCGGTGGCGGACCGCAACGCGCCGGGCATCGCGGAGGCCATCCGCTATGAGTCCATGAAGATTACCAACCGTGCCATGCTCAGCCGCGGGGTGTCCGTGATCCGCAAAAAGACCCTGATCGTCAATCTGCCCGGCAGCCCCAAGGCCGTGCGGGAGAGCCTGGGATTTGTGCTGGACAGCCTGGAGCACGGGCTGAAGATTCTGCGCGGCAGCGCCTCGGAGTGCGCCAGGCAGTAGGGGAAATAAAACGGCGGCGGGGCGGAGCGGTATGTGAAAAGCTCCGCCCGGTTGCGTGGAATGGCGGAGCGGAGTGGTACGTGAAAAGCTCCGCCCGGCTGTATGGAATGGCGGGACGGATGGGGAATGAAACTTGTGGGCGAATCTATGCGGGAATAACCAGGTGGTTGGAACTGGTGTATGGAAACGCTCGTAAGAACAACCAGGTGGTTGGAACTGGTGTATGGAAGCGCTCATAAGAGCAACCAGGTGGTTGGAACTGGTGTATGGAAGCGCTCATAAGAACAATCAGGTGGTTGGAACTGGTGTATGAAAGCGCTCATAAGAACAACCAGGTGGTTGGAACTGATATATAGAGACGCTCATAAAAATGAAAAAGTGGGGATATATAACGCGAAAAACGCATATAAGTATGCAAAGGTGGGACTGTATAAACGAATAACCCTGATCTAAACCATCAAAGTGGGTGAAATCCACCAACAAAAGCCAGCACAGAGTCATCTGCATGAGGAATTCCCATTTTATCCCCCTCTCCATCCCGCCCCTATACCTCCCCTATCATCGAGATTTTGTGCGCCTCCGTTATTCTCACACAAGCATAACGACAGCGCAGCAAAAATCATAAAACCAAACACAGAAAAAGGAGAGTAAGTATTTATGAAAAAACAGATCACCATGTTCCTCGCAGTTGCAATGGCGGCCGGTATGTTGGCGGGCTGCTCGGGCGGAAAAGCCCAGACCACCGCGTCCGGCACTGCCGCAGTGTCCGACACCGCCGCGGCGGAAACCACTCAGGCGGACACCACCACGGCCGCACCGGAACCGGCTTCGTCCGATGCAACGGCCCAGGGACAGACCGGGGAAAACGCCGGGGAGCCGGATCGGGCGGAACTGGAACCGGCGGAGATTCTGGTTGCAGCGGCGGCCAGTCTGAAGAACGCCTATGAGGATGAGCTGATCCCCATGTTCCAGGAACAGAACCCGGGCGTGACCGTGGTGGGGACCTACGACAGCTCCGGCAAGCTCCAGACCCAGATTGAAGAGGGGCTGGAGGCGGATGTGTTCATGTCCGCAGCCCCCAAGCAGATGAACGCTCTGGATGAAGAGGGTTTGATTGAAAGCGGCACCATCACCGATCTGCTGGAAAATAAAATCGTTCTGATTGTTCCCGCCGGAAGCGAAAGCGGGCTGGCCGGGTTTGAGGACATTGAGAAGGCGGAGTCCATCGCGCTGGGCGATCCGGCCAGCGTTCCCGTGGGCCAGTATTCGGAGGAGGCATTGACGAATCTGGGAATCTGGGATAAAATTCAGGATAAGGTCAGCTTTGGCACCAATGTGACGGAAGTGCTCAATCAGGTGGCGGCGTCCAGCGCGGACGCAGGCATCGTGTACGCAACGGACGCCTACAGCATGGCGGATCAGGTGAAGATCGTGGCCGAGGCACCGGAGGGCAGCCTGAAAAATAAGGTACTCTACCCCGTGGCGGTGGTAAAGAACACGGAGCATGAAACCCAGGCCAGGGCGTTTGTGGAGTTCTTAAAGACAGACGAGGCCATGGCGGTATTTGAGAAGTACGGCTTCTCCAAGGCCAACTGAGCAGATTAACAGGGAAAAGGGGAGAAACACATGGACTGGTCACCGATTCTGATCTCGATGCGGACGGCGTCACTGTCGATTCTGGTCACATTCTTTTTGGGAATCTTTGCAGCCTGGAGAGTGATCCGGCTGAAAAATGAAAAGCTGAAACTGATATGGGATGGCATCCTGACCCTTCCACTCGTTCTCCCGCCCACCGTGGCGGGGTTCTTCCTGCTGTATATATTCGGCGTGAAGCGGCCGGTGGGGAAATTCTTTCTGGACTATTTCAGCGTGAAAATCGCATTTTCCTGGATCGCCACTGTGCTGGCGGCGGTGGTGATGTCGTTTCCGCTCATGTACCGGTCCGCCAGGGGCGCGTTCGAGCAGGTGGATGAGAATCTTCCGGCCGCGGCCCGGACCCTGGGAATGAGCGAGTGGTGCATTTTCCGCAAGGTGCTGTTCGCCAACGCGCTGCCGGGGATTGTCAGCGGCGGCGTGCTGGCCTTTGCCAGGGGCCTGGGCGAGTTCGGCGCCACCGCCATGATCGCGGGAAATATCGCGGGCAAGACCCGCACCCTGCCCATGGCCGTTTACTCCGAGGTGGCGGCGGGAAATATGGACGCAGCCTACCGGTATGTGGCGGTGATCGTGGTGATCGCCTTCTTGTCCGTGATCCTGATGAACTGGGCCGGGCTGAGGGCGGACCGGAAGAAGCGCTGAGCCTTGTCCGGCGCGGAGTCCGGAAACAATGCATGGAAGGAATTGGAAATCAATGGCTGTCAAATCCGAACACAGTCCCCGCTTAGGGGTGGATATAACAAAAAAGCTGAAGGGCTTTGAGCTGGAGATCGCCTTCGAGGCTGGGGTGGGCTGTCTGGGGATCCTGGGCCCTTCCGGCTGCGGAAAGAGCATGACCTTAAAGTCCATAGCCGGAATCGAGACGCCGGGGGCCGGGCGCATCGCTCTCCAGTACGCCTCCGGGGAGGCCGCCTGCGGGCGGGTGCTCTACGATTCACAGCTCAAGGTGAATCTGAGGCCCCAGGAGCGCAGGGTAGGGTACTTATTCCAGAGCTACGCCCTGTTTCCCAACATGACGGTGGAGGAGAACATCATGACCGGCCTCTCGGGGAAATACTTCCGGGGAGGGAACACGACTTTGGCCGGACGCCGGGAGGTCGCAGAGAGCATGATGAAGCGCTTCCGCCTGGAGGGGCTTGGAAAACGCTACCCCTGCCAGCTCTCCGGCGGCCAGCAGCAGCGGGTGGCGTTGGCCAGGATTCTGGCCTACGAGCCGGAGGTGCTGCTGTTAGACGAGCCGTTCTCCGCCATGGACACCTACCTGCGGGAGGGGCTGCGGCTGGAGTTAAAGCGGGTGATGGCCGGGTACGGCGGCGTGGCGGTCATGGTGACCCACGACCGGGACGAGGCCTACCAGCTCTGCGACAACCTGCTGCTCATGGACCGGGGCCAGGTGCTGGCCAAAGGGCGCACCCGGGAGCTGTTTCAGAACCCGGTGACCTGCCAGGCGGCCAGGCTCACGGGCTGCAAAAACATTTCCCGGATTCAGAGGGTGGGAGAGCGGAAGGTCCTGGCCCTGGACTGGGGCGGTCTGGAGCTGGAGACAGAGCTGCCCGTGGGGGATGAGATCACGGCGGTGGGCATCCGGGCCCACGATTTTGAGCCCTTAAGCGAGGCCAGGGCCGGGGAACTGAAAGGGACTCCGGGGGCCAATCTGATCCGGGTGCAGAATCCGGATATATCGGAGATGCCCTTTGAGTGGTATATCACCCTGGACAACGGCCTGTGGTGGAAAAAGGAGAAAACCATCCACACCCATGAGACCGCCGGCGTGGTGCCGGACTGGCTCAGGGTGGCGCCTCAGGCGCTGCTTCTGCTGTCGGGCCAGCTGTTGTAAGAAGAGAATGCAGGAGGGAAAATATGAGGACAGGCGCAGTGATCGTGGCGGCGGGACACAAGAGCCCCACGCTGTTCAGGCCGATGATGCCGGTGGGGGACACCACGGTGATCCGCAGGATCATTATCATTTTACAGCAGGCCGGGGTGGACCCGGTGGTGGTGATCACCGGAAAACAGGGGGATGAGCTGGAAAAGCACATTTCCAAGCTTCAGGTGATCTGCCTGCGCAACGACCGGTATGAGCGCACTCAGATGTTCGACAGCATCTGCATGGGGCTTCAATACCTGGAAGGGCTCTGCGACCGCGCCCTGGTGCTTCCGGCCAAGTACCCGCTGCTTTTGACCAGGACGGTGAACGAACTGCTCAAGAGCACGGCGGCCGCGGCCTGTCCGGTCTGCGGCGGGCACAGGGGGCATCCGGTGCTGATCCGCGGCGAGCTGATCGGGAAGATCACCGGCTACGACGGCCCCATGGGACTGCGGGGCGCTCTGCGCCAGCCGGAGATCGACGCCCTGATGGATGAGATTCCGGTGGAGGACGAGGGGATATTCTGGCCCGCGGAGGGCGACGGCCGCCTGGCTGAGCCGCCCAAGGGGCGGGAGCGGATTCCCATGCACCCCAAGGTGCAGCTGGCGCTGGCCCGGGAGGAACTGTTTTTCGACCAGTCCATGGCCAGGTTTCTGCAGATCACTGACCACACCGGGTCCATGCAGACCGCCTGCCGCCAAATGCACATGTCCTACACCAAGGGCTGGAAGATGCTAAAGGCCGCGGAGAAGCAGCTGGGCTACCCGCTGCTGATCACCCAGTCGGGCGGCGCGGAGGGAGGTTCCTCCAGGCTTTCCCCCCAGGCAAGGGAGCTTTTAGACCGGTATTTTCAGATGGAGAAGGAATTGAACGAGACGGCCAAACGGCTGTTTGAGAACTGTTTTTTGCAAGGAAATGAGGAGCAGCGATGAGACGATTATTTCAGGAGTTATTGGAGGCATTGGAGCGGGGGGAAGGAGCTGTGCTGGCGACCATTATCGCCAGTTCCGGTTCCACGCCCAGAGGGGCCGGTTCCCGCATGCTGGTGAAGGAGGACGGCACCTTTTTGGGCACCGTTGGCGGCGGAGCCGTGGAATACCAGGCCCAGTGCGCGGCCAGGGAGGCGTTAAAGAACCGGCAGTCCTGCGTGAAGGGGTTCACCCTGACCCGCAACCAGGTGGCGGACATCGGCATGGTCTGTGGCGGGAATGTGGTGGTATACATTCAGTACATCAATCCCGGGGATCAGGATATGCAGAAATTCTGCGCCGAAGTGGCGCAGGCCCTGGACCGGGACGAGGACAGCTGGCTGATCCTGGACATCACCCGGGAAACGGCCTGGTCCATGGGGCTTTACTGCGCGGGCAGGGGGCTTTCGGGCGCCCTGGCTCTGTCGGGAAAACCGGGGGAGCTGGAGGCAGAGCTGCTGCCGCATTTCACCGCTAAGGCCGTGCAGGTGGAGGCCATGGGCCGGAAGTATTACTGTGAACCTCTGGTACAGGCGGGCACGGTTTACATTTTCGGGGGCGGTCACGTGGCCCAGGAGCTGGTGCCGGTGCTGGCCCACGTGGGTTTTCGCTGCGTGGTCTACGACGACCGGGCGGAATTTGCCAATCCCCAGGTCTTTCCCATGGCTGCACAGACCATTGTGGGAGATTTGGAGCACATCGGGGACCGGGTGGACATAGGACCCCAGGATTACGTTTGCGTCATGACCAGGGGACACCAGTTTGACTACTATGTGCAGAAGCAGGCCATGGAGCTTGGGCCATGCTATATCGGGATCATGGGAAGCCGCAGCAAGATCCGCGTGGTCACGGAAAAACTGCTGGAGGACGGCTTTACCCGGGAGGAAATCGAGAACTGCCACATGCCCATCGGAACCGCCATCGGCGCGGAGACGCCTGCGGAGATCGCCGTCAGCATCGCCGGGGAGTTGATCCACATCCGGGCTCTGCGGGAGGGACGCCGGAAATGCTGACGGAATACAAAAAGTTTTAGGTAGTCTAAAATATTTTGTATAACCTGTGAGAAAAAGCCCCTGATACCGGAAAAAGATTGGAGATTCTGCAGATTGCCATTCCCGCCGCAATTCCATATAATAAGGGCATAAGGTTTCAAACAATGCGTGAGGCGGAAAGAAGGATAAAGTATGAACGTTTTGGGACTGGTTCTGGTATTTGGTATTTTAGGTTATGATCTCGTTTCAGTGTTGAAAGGGAAAAAGGTCAACTGATCGGAAAGACGGACAGAAGGACTTTTTGGGGCAGGGCTTGCGCGTTTTGCAGGCCCTGCCGTTTTGGATGCCGGGGGGCGCTGCGGATCCTATTCAGCTCATGAAATTATACGACAAGATCTTTCCCTATCCGACATTTTGTGTTAAGATAGTAGAAATATGGATTATTTGCTGTGCCTGTGAAGGCAACGGACATTTTACGAACAATAACGTGACTGGAAAAGGGAATCTCTATGAAGGTTTATTACTATAATGAAGATAAATGGACGGAGTCCGGCGATCTGTGGCAGGCTTTGTCCCTGGACGCGCGTATGAAGCGGCTGCGCGCAGTCAGGGAGAACGCCCCCTATGTGATTTCGTTTACCGGCGCGGGGGGGAAGACGTCTCTGATCCGCCGCCTGGCCTGCGAGGGACGAAAGCGGGGGCTTAAGGTTTTGGTGGTCACAACCACCCACATGTTCCGGCCGAAACAGTACGGCGTGCTCACCCGGTCCAAAGGGGATGTGCGCAGGATGCTGCAGAAGGAGTCCATCGCCGTGGTGGGCAAGGAAGCCGGGGAGTTGAAGATTACATTTGTGGGCACCTGGTTTTACGAGCAGATCTGCCCGCTGGCGGATCTGGTTCTGGTGGAAGCGGACGGCTCCCGGCGGCTGCCCTTAAAGGTCCCCGGGGTCAACGAGCCGGTGGTTCCGAAGAACTCCCACATGGTGCTCTCCGTGCTGGGCCTGTCCGCCTTGGACCAGCCCGCAGAGAAGCTTTGTTTCCGCGCGGAGCAGGCGGAGGAGATCATGAAGGCTCACGGAAGGCCGGACTACAAGGACGGGGGACAGTGGATCGTCCGCCCCGGGGACGTGGCCTGCCTGATGCAGCACGCCTACCTGTATCCGCTTCGGGTCAAGTACCCGTCCATTCCGGTGATCCCGGTGTTTAACCAGGCGGACGAGCCGGCCCAGGTCCAGACGGTGAGAGGGCTGTTGGACGCCATGGGCGAGGAGCGGGGCATCGCGTGCGGACAGCTGCGGTTCGACCCCTGCGTGGAACTTTTCTGACGGCCCTCGGGCGTGGAATCGGAGCGGGTTAAAGGAGCGGCGGGAACGATATGAAAACAGCGTGGATTTATATGGCTTCCGGTTTCGGAAGCCGTTTTGGTGAAAATAAGCTGATGGCGGAGCTGGGGGGAAAACCCCTGTACCGCCACGGCATGGACTGCCTGCTTCAGGCAGGGCGGATGTTGGAGAACGAGGACGGCTGGCAGGTCGACCTGATCGTAGTCAGCCAATACAGGGAAATTCTGGAAACGGCCGCGGGTCTGGGAGCTGAGGCTGTGTACAACGGCGGCGCTGAGGAGGGCATCGCTTCCTCCCTGCGGCTGGGAACCCTGGCGGCCCCGGAGGACACGGACTTTTTCGTTTACTGCGTGGCGGACCAGCCTGGGCTTGAGGCCGCCTCCCTGACCGGCTTTCTGAGAAGCTTTGTGCGCTGCGGCAAGGGAATGGGCTGCGTCTGCGCCCAGGGCCGCCGGGGGAATCCGGCGGCGTTTCAGAGCCGGTACCGGGCAGAGCTTGCGGCGCTCACAGGCGACCGGGGCGGCAGCCGCCTGATGAAGTCTTATCCGGAGGACGTGTGGCAGTACGAGGTGGGAGAGAAGGAGCTGCGGGACGTGGATCTGCCGGGAGATCTGCGGATGTGGCGGGACGGCAGGTGAGCGGAGAGATGAGACGAGACGAGAGACCGAAAAATGATTTTTCCAAGGGCAGTATTGTGGGAAATATCCTGCGCCTGGCTCTGCCCATGACCCTGGCCCAGCTGATCAACGTGCTCTACAACATTGTGGACCGCATTTTCATCGGCATGATTCCGGAGAACGCCACCCTGTCTCTGACCGGGCTGGGACTCTGCCTGCCCATTATCTCCATTGTGATCGCATTTGCCAATCTGTTCGGAATGGGCGGGGCGCCGCTGTTTTCCATCGAGCGGGGGCGGGGAAATGATGCGGAGGCAGAGGCGATTATGGGCAATTCCTTTGTGCTGCTTCTGATCACCGGGGTGATCCTGACTGTGGCCGGACTGGCCTTCAAGCGGCCCATGCTGTTTCTGTTCGGGGCCAGCCCGGATACCATCTCCTACGCGGAGAGTTACATAACCATCTATCTTCTGGGCAATCTATTTGTGATGGTCGGCCTGGGTATGAACAGTTTCATCAACGCCCAGGGCTTTGGAACCACCGGCATGATGACCGTGCTGTTGGGCGCGATTACCAACATTGTGCTGGACCCTATTTTCATTTTCGTGTTCCACATGGGCGTTCAGGGCGCGGCCCTTGCCACCATTTTGTCCCAGCTGCTCTCAGCACTGTGGATTGTCCGCTTTTTGACCGGAAAACGGACCATTTTGCGGCTGAGGCGGGCGGCGTTTAAGCTGGAACGGGAGCGGGTGCTGCGGATCGCAGGCCTGGGCATGAGCGGCTTCACCATGTCCATCACCAACAGCTCGGTGCAGATCATGTACAACGCCATGCTGCAGAAGGCGGGCGGCGATCTGTACGTGGGAATCATGACCGTGATCAACTCCGTCCGGGAGGTGATCTCCATGCCGGTCAGCGGCCTGACCAACAGCGCCCAGCCGGTGATGGGTTACAACTACGGGGCAGGGGAGTACAAGCGGACCCGGCAGGCCATTGTGTTTATCTCCGTGGTCTGTATCACCTACACCGTGCTCATCTGGCTGTGCGTGCACAGCTTTCCGGAGTTCTTCATCCGCATTTTCGACCACAGCGGGGACCTGGTGGAGAAGGGAATCCCGGCAATGCGGATCTATTTCTTCGGATTCTTCATGATGTCCCTGCAGTTTGCTGGCCAGTCCGTGTTTGTGGGGCTTGGAAGGTCAAGGAAGGCGGTGTTCTTCTCCATATTCCGCAAGGTGGTGATCGTGATTCCGCTGATCCTTATCCTGCCCACCGTGTTCCACCTGGGGACGGACGGGATTCTGATGGCGGAGCCGGTCTCCAACTTCATCGGAGGCGCTGCCTGCTTCGGCACCATGATGCTCACCGTCTGGCCGGAATTAAAGCGGGGCGGCCGGGAGCGCGGGGCTGGACAAAACGCTTAAAACCCAGGGGCGGCGGCCGGGAGCTGGGGAAAATATTCAGAAGATACAGAGGGAAAGCATATGAAAAGGTTCAAGGTACGGGTGATCGCCGCAGCGCTGGCTCTGTCGGCATTTGCCTTTACGACCGGCTTTGCCAGGGCGTCGGAGTACGCGGCGGGCACGGCGGGATATCTGAAATCCGCCACCTATTATTCCGATGACTGGGTGATCAATTTCTGGAACAGCGAGAGCAAAAACATGGACGCGGAGCTGGCTCAGATCGCGGAGGACGGTTTCAACAGCATTATTCTGGTGATTCCCTGGCGGGAGTTCCAGCCGGGGACGAATCCCATCGCATACAACACCTATCCGTGGGACAAACTGGACCGTGTGATGGAGGCGGCAGCGGCGCAGAATTTGAGCGTTATGCTGCGGGTGGGCTACACCTGGGATTACTACGGCAGGGACAATGTTCTGAACCGTTTCCAGGCCCTGCTGTACGACGAGGACATGAGGTTGGCCTGGCTGGATTATGTGAAGCGCCTGTACGAGCGGACCTCGGCCCACGAGAACTTCTGCGGAGGTTTTATCACCTGGGAGGATTTCTGGAATTTCACGGAAAGTGCGGCGAATTTTGGAAAGGGCGCTTACAGCCGGGAGATGGCCGCGAAGGTGGGCTACACCGATTATCTGCGGGAGCGCTACAGCCTGGAGGAGCTGGGGAAGCTGTACCGGACCAGATTTTCCTCCTACGACGCCCTGTATCTGCCGGAAGGGAATTCGCCGGCCCGGGCGGTATTTTACGAATTTTACAATCATTTCCTCAACCAGCTCCTCGCCGAGAGCCAGGAAGTGTTTCCCGACCTGTCCATGGAGGTGCGCCTGGACGGCGATCCGGTGACTCAGGCGGATGGCAGCGTAAGGGGGTATATGCACTCGGATACCTTTGCCTGTGAAAACGCCTCCTATAGCTCCACCATGTACAGTATTCCCATGGGGCAGGCCAACCAATACGAGCGGATCACCGCGGCGCAGGCAGTGGACATGGCTCCGTGGATGCTGGGAAATATTCACAATTACAACAACGGCAAGGGGCTTTATATCGACCAGTTCCTGTTTACGGACAACACGGTAGGATTTGAGCACAACGCCCAGCTGCTGGACGAGGAGAAACCGGTCTATCTGGAAGCAATCGTGCCGGTTTTGAAAAATATGTCCATGGGTTACGGCATCTGGACTTACCGGGATTACGGCGACAACAAGCTGTACAACGCCCAGTTCGCCCTGGGAGACAAGGAGTGGACCTTCACCGGAAGCGGCAGGGTGGAGGAGCGGGGCGGCAGCATGGCCGCGGTGCTCCCGTCCGGCGCGTCCGTGTCCCAGAAGATCGGCAGCCGCAGCAGCGGAAACGCCGGCTCCAAGGGGTATGTGCGTTTTAAAGTTTCCTCCGAGGGAAACAGCGACGTGACAGTCCGCCTTGGAAATATGTCCAAGTCCGTGAATGTGACGGGAGAGCGCACCGTGGACCTGGAGTTTACGGCACCGTCCTTTTCCGCTCTGACCATTGAAAACAGGGGAGCGGAGGTATGGGTTGACGATATTTCAGTGTACACCTTTGTGACCCGGGGCGAGGTGTATGAGATGGATGGGGAGCCGGGACCCTGCCTGGAGGCGGTCCGGCAGATGAACCAGGCTCTGGGAACTCCGTAACCGCGCCGGTTAAAAAATGATCGAAAAACAGCGGCCGGACCGGAGAATAAAACCGCCGCCCACGCGCATACTAACGTTGTCACGCAGATTAGAGAACATCAATCTAAGGAGGTAACGACGATGACAAAGTTAGAATGTAGTGTGAAAAACTGCATGCACAACTCCGACAACTACTGCTGCAAGAGCGCGATTCTGGTGGACGGCAATGAGGCCGTTAAGCCCAACGAGACTTGCTGCGCCAGCTTTGACGAGAACAAGGGCGGAGCGTTTACCAACCTGTTCAAGACACCGGAGACCCGCCTGGAAGTGGAGTGCGACGCCGTCAAGTGCGTTTATAACGAGGACCGCCGCTGCGCAGCCGAGCGCATCGACATCGCAGGCGACGGCGCCTGTGAGTGCGGACAGACCCGCTGCGCCACCTTTAAGGCCCGCTAAGTACGGCGTTATGGATGGCAATGAGCCGCCTTAAGTTGCAGGCGGCTCATCGCCTGCCGTGCAAAACATAGTAAAACAAGAAAAATATGCCTTGACAAATGAGTCCGGGTATAGTAAAGTAATATAAGTTGTGAGAACGACTACAGGAAAGCAGGTATCCACCTCACCTCGGCACGAGTCAGTGACCCGGGTTCATAGAAGCGGCGAAGCGCTGATGGAGTTTGATCGGAAAGGCGCTGCGGTTTGCTGTGTGAAAGTGGAAGTGGATAGATTGCCTGTCCGCTTTATTTTTTTGCCCCCCGCAGAAGGGGCGTGCTGATTCCGGAAAATGAGATTGAATTATGGAGGTGTACGACTATTAGCGAACATGTGATTAACGAACAGATCAGAGACAAGGAAGTACGAGTGGTTGGAGAGAACGGCGAACAGCTGGGTATCATGGCTGCCAGGGACGCTTTAAAGCTGGCGCAGGATGCAGAGCTGGATCTGGTAAAGATCGCGCCCACCGCAAAACCCCCCGTATGCAAGATTATCGACTATGGTAAATTCCGTTACGAGAATGCCCGTAAGGAGAAAGAAGCCAGAAAGAAACAGAAGGTAATCGAGATCAAGGAAGTTCGTTTGTCCCCCAATATTGATACCAACGATCTGAACACCAAAGTTGGGGCTGCCAGGAAGTTCCTGGAAAAGGGAGATAAGGTGAAGGTGACCTTGCGCTTCAGAGGCCGTGAGATGGCCCATATGTACAAGTCCAAGTACATCCTGGATGATTTTGCTGAGAGCCTGGCCGACATCGCGGTAGTCGACAAGCCCTCGAAGGTGGAAGGAAGAAGCATGGTTATGTTTTTAACTGCAAAACGTTAAAATACAAAGATTTAAGGAGGAATTTACAATGCCAAAGTTAAAAACCAGCAGAGCAGCAGCAAAGCGCTTTAAAAAGACGGGAACCGGTAAGTTAGTTCGCAATAAAGCTTACAAATCTCATATCTTGACTAAGAAATCCACCAAGCGGAAAAGAAATCTTAGAAAAGACATCGTTACCGACGCAACCAATGCACAGGTAATGAAGAAGATTTTACCATATCTGTAAGTTGAAATTGTAGAAGGAGGAAATTACCGATGGCAAGAATTAAAGGCGGTTTAAATGCGAAGAAGAAACACAATAGAGTCCTGAAGATGGCAAAAGGCTACAGAGGGGCCCGTTCCAAACAGTATAGAATTGCTAAGCAGTCCGTAATGCGCGCTCTGACCAGCTCCTATGCCGGCAGAAAAGAGAGAAAGAGACAGTTCAGACAGCTGTGGATCGCCCGTATCAACGCGGCTGCCCGCATCAACGGCCTGTCCTACAGCAAGCTGATGTACGGCTTAAAGCTGGCAAATGTTGATCTGAACCGCAAGGTTCTGTCCGATATGGCGATCAACGACGCGGAAGGCTTTGCGAAGCTGGCCGAGCTGGCGAAGAGCAAAATCGCTTAATTGACCTTAAAACAGGATGGCAGGGAAACGCGCAAGCGGATCCGGCCATCCTTTTTTGATGCCAGAGGGGAGAGAAAATTGGAAAAATCAGGGGGAAATGGCTGCATAAATATGAAAAACCTGCTGAGTGGGGCTGGCCCTGGCAGGTTTTGGACGATTTAGCTGAGCGGAGTTTTGGGCAGACAGTAGTCGGGGTCGACCGGTGTGATGACGATTTTGTTATCATACACCTCGGCCTTGCACAGTTGATTGGGAATAAAATTCCCCATGGTGAGCGGCGCTGTGTTTTCAGAAAAGCATTCGATTGATTCGCGCCTGATCCTGAAAAATTTGACAATGTATGGTTCTTCCATTGGTTTCCTCCCTGTTTGTAATGTAATCTGGTGCCAGTGCGAATAGTTTCAAGTATATCATAGGAAAGTTGTAAGGAAAATTACAAATTTATTACAAAATATTGAATATTTCAGCATTTATAACCAAAACGGGGATCACACAAAATATTAAGAAAAAATACTAATAAATGTTAGAAAACCCGGGCCTTAACATTTTGCAAAGATTGGGATTATATGGTACACTACTACATATATGTCCGGCCGTTGTGCGGGCGGATAGGACCGGAGGTTACGGAAGATGCTGGAGGCGCAAGGAATCTGCAAGTCATACCGCAGAAAAATGATATTGAACGGGGTCAGCCTGCGGGTGGAGCCCGGCACCTGCGTGGGAATTGTGGGGGCCAACGGCTGCGGCAAGACCACGCTGCTGTCGATTTTGGCGGGCGCGCAGAAGGCGGACGGCGGAACAATCCGGTTTAACGGGCGCGAGGCGGCCGGGAAGCCCGGGGTATTTTCGGACATGGTAGCCTACGTTCCCCAGGAGAATCCACTGATCCCGGAGCTGACCGTGAAGGACAACCTGTCCCTGTGGTACCGGGGCAGCGCCGCCCATATGAGGCAGGACTTAGAGAGCGGCCCGGCGGCGGTTCTGGGAATCCGGGATATGCTCAGGAGAACGGTGGGAAAGCTGTCCGGCGGCATGAAAAAGCGCCTGAGCATCGCCTGCGCGCTGTCCAATCACGCGCCTTTTTTGGTGATGGACGAGCCGGGAGCGGCGCTGGATCTGGAGTGCAAGGAGGATATCCGGAGCTATTTGAAGCAGTATATGGCGGACGGAGGAGCCGTGGTGCTCACCTCCCACGAGTTGGAGGAACTGTCCCTGTGCAGCCGTATGTACGCGCTGCGGGACGGAACATTACATGAGATCGCAAGCGGCCTGACAGCGGATGAGCTGATCGGGCAGTTTCGATAAATAGCCAGGCCGGATCAATTTGAATGACGGCCAGAGGAGGATTTGGGAATGAAGTGTACGAAATGTAACGCAGAAATCCGCGAAGGCGCTAAGTTCTGCACGTCCTGCGGAGAGCCGGTGGCGGCGAACCAGGAAAATGCGCAGGCGGGAACGCCGGTGACGGAGACGGAAACGGCAGGTGACGCCCAGAAGGCGGGAGAGCCGGTAGCGGAGGAGAAAGCGGCAGAGGCTGTCCAGGAGGTAGAAACGCCGGTAGCGGAGGAGAAAACGGCGGAGAATGGCCAGGAGACGGAGACTCCGGCAGAGGAGGCGAACGAGGTAGAGATCGCCCCGGCGGCGGAGACTCCGGTGGAAGCGTCGGAGAGCGGCGCGGCAGACGTGGAAGAAGAAGGCCAGGCGGAAATGCCGGGAGCCGCGGAAGCGGAGCCCAAGGCAGGCGTGGAGCAGATGGCCCCGGAGACGGGTGAAGCGATAGCGGATATGGAGCAGTTGGCGCAGGAGACAGGCGAGGCGGCGACCGGTGCAGGCTACGCTGCGCCTGAGACGGGCGGGCCGGTTCCTGATATGGAACAGACTGGTTCTGCTGCAGGTGGACCGGCGGCCGGTATGGGCCAGCCTGTACCCGAGATGAACGGGCCGGTTCCGGGAGCGCAGCAGCCCGGACAGGGAGTGCCCCACTATGCCCCGGGCGTCCCGCAGCACGGCGCGACGCCCGGAACGGTCAAGGAAGGCAAGAAGTTCGGCAAGGCCATCATTGGCGTGATCGCCGCTGTGGTCGTTGTGGTGATCGCTGCCTTTGCTGCACTGCGTCTGATGGAGAAGGACCCCAAGGACGTTGTGATCGCCGCTTTTGAGAATGTCCATCCCAAGGACCAGGTGTACCCCACAGAGGAACTGTTTGGCACCAGCGAGATGATGAAGAGCCTGCAGACTACCAGCTCGGAGGGCGGTATGACCCTCAAGCTGTCCGACAGCTCGGAGCCGTTTATCACTCAGTTTGCGGGAAGCGGACTGAAGATGAGCGCCCAGAACAATCTGGAGACAAAAGAGACTGCAGTCAATTTAGGGCTGCTGTTGAACGATATGGAGTATTTGAATCTGGATGCGTACTACGGCGGCGAGAAGGTAATCATAGCCGTGCCGGAGATCTCATCCAAAGCATTTACCCTGGACTTAAGCAAAGACCTGGCCCAGCAGTTCAAGGATTCCCCTGTGTTCGGAGAACTTATCAAGCAGCAGGGAATCGACGCGGACGGCCTGGCTCTGTACATCGAGGAGTTAAAAGCTCAGACTGAAAACAAGGAAGATCAGCCCTTTAACCTGGATGAGCTGTTAAACCGCTACAAGGAGGGCTGCAAGGCTCAGGATAATTTTAAGGCTGCCCTGACCGTGACCAAGGGTGAAAAGCAGAAATTCACGATGGATGGGAAAGAAGTGAGCTGCAAAGGCTACAACACGGTGATCAGCAAGGACTCCATGGTTGACTTTTTGGAGGATTCCTCTGAATTTTTCCTGCAGGATGAGACTTTGCGCGAGGACTTTTTAAACCAGCTGGAGACCACGGTCCGCTTGAGCGAGCTGATGGGCCAGAGCATGGGCGAGTCCCTGAGCGCCAAAGAGCTTCGGGATCAGACCTTTGCGGAGGCGGAGAAGTCCGCCAAAGAAATGATCAAATATCTGGACCGCACCCTGGATGATGTGGATATGGTTGTATATGTGGACAAGAAAGGCCGCCTTGCGGCTCTGGACGGCACCACAATGCTGCACATTGAGGACACGGATGTGGATGTGAAATTCCATCTGGAGTTAAAGGGCGGTTCGTACCTGACCCAGAACATGAGCGGAACCATTGAGATGGAAGGCGATGGGGATGTGGTCACCTTGGAAGTTCAGCGTTCCGGCAAATATGACAAGAAGAATCTGACGGATGAGCTGTCGCTCAGCATGGACACCGGGGACGATACCTTTGGTTTCTCATACGCGGCCGCTTACACGGTGGACGACGGCGCCTATGATGTGAGCGCCAAGCTCAGCTCCAACGGAAGCAGAATCCTGGGACTTTCCGCCGAGGGCGCTGTGGATGAGCTGGAAAAAGGAAAATCCTTCCATATGGATATCGACAAGCTGAAGCTGACCATCGAGGATTCCGGGTACATTACCTTTAAGGGCGAATATTACCTGCGCCCGCTGGAGGATGAGATCAAGGTTCCCAAGGGCGATCCCATGGATATTCTGGGCGCGGACCTGACGGAATGGATTGAGGTAATCCAGGAGTTTCAGGCGTTCAGCCCATTTTAAAGTTTGAAATTGATTTGGAAATGATATTATAAAGGAACAGGGGAAGCGATGGCTGCAAAACTTGTGTATTTAAAGCTGGAGTTGAAACGGGCGTTAAAAAGGCTTCCCCATATGGCTGCAGGGGCAATCGTGCTGATGGCAATGCTGGGCACGATTGCCTTTGCTGCAAGTAAGCTGCTGTATGGGGAAACGACGCTGGAGAGAGTTACCATCGGTGTGGTGCTCCCCGAAGAAGACCGGATTGCCAGACAGCTGGTGCGTATGCTGGGTACCTACGACAGCGTGAGAAGCGTCTGCGAATTTTCGTTTATGGACAGCAGCGAAGCCGAAAAGCAGCTCCGGGACGGTGAAATCTTCGGAATCATGAATGTGCCGGAGGGACTGGTGCAGGGCATCATAAACGGGACCAATATCCCGGTGACCATCACGCTGCCCCAGGGAAATGCCCTGGAGAACCGGGTGTTTAAAGAGCTGACCAGCGCGGGAGCAAGGACGCTGGGAAGCGCCCAGGCGGGGATTTACGCGGGCGATCAGCTGCTGCTCAATTACGATCTGGCCGGAGGAATCAGCCAGCTGGAGGCGGATTTAAACCGCATTTATATGGCCTACAGCCTGCCGCGGGCTGACCTCTTCGAGCACGTTAAGGTCAGCGCCACAGGAGACGTGGACACGCTGGAGTTTTACGGGATCAGCGCCTTTGTACTCTACCTGCTGCTGGCTGCCATACCGGTTTCCGGGTATCTGGCGCCGGAGAGCCGGGTGATGTCTCAGAAGCTGTCCCTGGCCGGGATCGGCCCCTGGATGGCTACCGCGGCCCGGCTGGCGGGTCTGGGGGCGCTTCTGTTGGCCGCCGCGCTGCCGGCGGCGTTGGGAGCGCTGAAATTCGGCGTGCTGGAATTCTCCTGGCTGCTGCTGCCGGCGTTGGCTGCGGTCTGCCTGGCCGCTGCGGCGCTTGTTCTGTTTTGCTATGAGGCGGCAGGGACGCTGATGGGTGGGGTGATGCTGTTGTTTCTGGGGGCGGTCCTTCTGCTCTTTTTGTCAGGAGGGTTTCTGCCGCTGGTATTTCTGCCCGCCCAGGTGCGTTCCCTGGCCCCGTTTCTTCCCACCACAACGCTGATGAACGGCGCGAAAATGATCGTGACCGGGGCGTATGGCCTGGCGGGCTGGCTGCAGCTTGCGGTTATGACGGCGGCATTTTACAGTCTGACAGTGGGGGTGAGGCGAAGATGATCAATATACTGACTTGGTTTTTTCTCTCATGTAAGCGGTATCTGCGCAGGCTGGCATTTCTGCTGATCCTGTTTCTGTTCCCCGTCGGAGCCATGGCGTTTCAGCGGGTGGAGGCCAGGGAGCAGAATCAGGTCCGCATCGCCGTGTGCTCCGAGGACCGGGAAGAGGGATCCCTGGGACAAGTTCTGGCCCAAAAACTGTTAGAGTACAGTGAAACGTCCGGCAGGGACGGCATGTTTGAGTTCTACCTCTGCGATACCGCCCAGGCGGTGGAGGAGGAGGTGACCACCAGGCGGGCGGAGTGTGGTTATGTGATTTATGAAGGGCTGCGGGAGCGGCTGGACGACCGGGATATCAAACGGTGCATCGGCGTTTACTCGGCTCCCTCCACCGTGGTGGACCGGATGTCCACGGAAACGGTTTTTTCGCTCCTCATCGAGATGTACGACCAGATCCTGTTGGAGCGGTATGTGGCCGGGGGAGCGGCGTTTGACGGTTTGGACGGCCAGGAGGGAGCCCATGAGCGGGCGGCCGTGGAGGCGGGAGAGCTCTACCAGATGTTTCTGGATAACCAGAGCACGTTCCGCTTTGAGTATGAGACCGCGGCTGTGAGCGCTCAGGGGGCCAGTGAAGCCCGGGAAAGCGCCTATGAGTCCGTTTTCCCGGCCAGAGGTCTGGCGGCGGTGTATGTGTTCACCACAGGGCTTTACGGGGCGGTGACGCTGTGTCAGGACGAGAAGCGGGGACTTTTTCTGCCTCTGCCCGGCCGTCTGAGGGGCGCCTGCCGTTTCGCCAGCCTGGCGGCTCCGGTAGCGCTGTCCGCGCTGTCCGGCCTGGCGGCCCTGTGGCTGTCCGGGGGGATGGGCGCGCCGGGGCGTGAGCTGGCGCTGCTGGGGCTCTATGTTCTGGCCGTCGCGGCATTTTCCTGTGCGCTAAAGGGTCTGTTCCGCTCCGGGCCGGTGATCTGCTGCCTGATCCCGTTCTTTATCATCGGCAGTCTGATATTCTGCCCGGTGTTCCTGGATACCGGCCGGCTGGTGCCGGAGGTGGAGAAGGCAGGCCGCCTGTTTTTACCCTATTATTACCTGAGAATGTTTTGAGATTGAGGGATGATGAGAGGGAGAAGCAGAGGGCTGATCGGGTGTTGGAAGATAATGTAAAAAGTTTTGGCAAAAAAAAGTAAATATTTTTCAAAATGTTGTTGCAAAAAGCGTGAATTTATGATATATTATTATTCGCGCGCGGGAGTGCTGGAACTGGCAGACAGGCTAGACTAAGGATCTAGTGGTTGTATGATCGTGTGGGTTCAAGTCCCATCTCCCGCAGTAAAGTGCGAAAGGTCCAAACCTTTGAGACATCGAGGGTTTGGGCCTTTTTTGCGTGGTGAGGAGACGTTGGGGGGAGAGAAGGAACAAATGCAGTTGACAGCAATTTGACAGCAACGGGGAAGGGAATCAGGTTTCTGGCGTGGGGGTAGATTGCATAATACATTGAACCTTAATATCAATCTCTATATCTTTTACCATGGCTTCGATAACAGGAAGAAGTTCTTCGAGCTGTTTTAGCAGCAGATCAGGGGCTTTAACGGATTTCGCCTTCGTGGATTCATATTTTTGCTGATTAAACACCAGGCCGTAGATGTGCTGCGTATTTGTTTCTCTGGTAATATGTTTTGATTTAACGTTAATTTGTCCATCGCCATATTGCCTGAGAAAGCGGTTGAACTTTTTGTAGCCTATAGGCGCGCGGCCGTTTTGTTTGTAATAGTCAGTGATCCATTGTTCGTAGAATGGTTCACTGGGAAAAGAGGCTTTAGGGTTATCGGTTATTTCGCAGAAATTCACAATAAATTTTGTAAGTATCTCTGCTTCTGTTAGAATCGGTTCGGACGACTGTTTTGCGGGTTTGATTAAATAGTATGCAAGATATAAAAACCACTGAATATTCAGCTTTTCATTTTTATATAAGTTGGGATCAGTATCGGATGTTCTGTTCCAACGTAATGTGTGGTAATTTATGCCGTTAGCTTCACAATATACGGTAATAGTGTGACTGAAAGTGTCTTCCTGACAGAACAAGAGCAGGGGCTTCCGGTTATAGAAGTAAATATTCCAAGCGCTGCGTAATGGCGCTAGGGTGTGTTTGAAAATTCATTCCCACCATCTGCCCTAAGGAATCCCCCAGGTTTTGCCTGGTACCCCTTAGGGCAAGGCACGCCCCACTTCGCGGCATATTTGGTCCCAATTCGGTCAACGTAGCCCTAAGGAATCCACCAGGCTTTGCCCGGTACCCCTTAGGACAAGGCCCGCTACGCCTCCCTCATCGGGACCAAATCTCCCACAAAGTGTGACGCACATCTGGCGGAAAGCAATTTTCAAACACACCCTGGAACAGTATTTTAAGACATCGCGTAAAGATTCAACCATTCCCCTGATGGGTTTCGATGGAAAATTAAAACGCTGGGCGGAACTGGGGAAACTGATTGAAAAGCTGGAACGGGAGCAGAAACAGATCGACCAGATAATACGAGAAATAGATCCGAAACGAGTACATGAATATTATGAGGTACAGGAGGCGATTCTGGAAAGTTTGGATCAGGAACATAAGGGAAAGTTCGAGGCCCTGATCGATGATCTGGTGGCGTGGGGAGAGGAAGAGTGCAAAGCAGTCTATATAGCTGCATTTTTCGAGGGCCTGCGGCTGGGGCATAAGGCATTTTAATTGTTTCATTGAAAAATGTACATAATAATGATATTATTATATACATAAAGGAGGTGCTGTTATGCCTAATATTATGCCAATTACAGATTTGAGAAAAACCAATGAAATTTCCGATCTCTGCCATAAAAGCCAGGAGCCTGTTTTTATTACAAAAAATGGTTATGGAGATCTGGTGGTGATGAGCATTGAAGCCTATGAGAAGCTGGTTCGCGACATACAGGTTGATGCGGCTATTCTGGAAGCGGAAAAAGAGGTACGGGAAGGTGCAGAGCTGATGGATGCAAGAGAGGCGCTTGTAGGGCTGAGGAGAAAACATGGGGCGTAAGTATACAATCAAATTATATCCAAAGGCATATCGGGATTTGGATGGAATTTATCAGTACATTTATGAACACATTCAGATGCCGCAGTATGCGGAAAGTCAGCTTGACCGATTGGAGGCAGGGATATTCAGTCTGGAGGAGTTCCCTCATCGTGGACCGGAACGGAAAAATGGCAGCTATGCCAACCGTGGGTATCGGGAACTCTTTGTAGACAATTATGTAGTGATCTATAAGATCAGAGAACGAAAGCAGCAGGTAGATATTGTTACAGTCCAATATATTAAACGGAATCTGTAGGATAGACTATGGGAAAATTACATAAGCATTGCACAGGAACTTGGAGGATGCCACAAAAGGTATCCTCTATTTTTGTTCTGTTTTGCAAAAAATGAACGGAGGCTAAAAGATGGCAGTTTATGTAAAAAACGAGCTGGAAAAACGGGCAGGGAACCAGGAGAGTCCTGTAAAACTTACAAAGAATATGACTATAGTAGATATGGTAAAGGCCTTGGAGCCGGAGATCAGGCGCGCGCTTCCTACGGTATTGACGCCGGAGCGGTTTACCAGGATGGCGCTGTCGGCTATCAATAACACGCCGGCACTGGCGGAGTGTACGCCGATGTCCTTCATAGCGGCAAGGTTGTGGAATTTAAACAGGGAGAGAATATCGAACAGCTCAAGGAAGAGGCGTTGAGGCAGATTCTCAATAATCGGTACTATGTGGGATTGTCCGGCGAAGTTTTATGCGTGGGAATCGCCCATGATAAGAAGCGGTGTGAAATAGCGTATAAAGTGATTGGTATATAAAGAAAATTTAAGGGAACGGCTTTCCTATGATAGGATTGTCAGGGGAAGCCGTCTGGTGGGGACTAGCAGCAAATGCTGTCATTTGACAGCAACCGCAGAAAAAATAATGAATCAGGAAAAAACTATGGAAATAGTGGTTGTATGATCGTGTGAGTTCAAGTCCCATCTCCCGCAGTAAAGTGCGAAAGGTCCAACCCTTTGAGAAATCAAGGGTTTGGGCCTTTTTTCAGGCTATTTACTTCCGGGATAGCCAGAAATGATTTTTTTGACTAATACCAAAATCAGACCAAGATCTTCCTCTGACAGTTTGTTGGCTTCATGGATCAGTCCGCTTAGCAGGGTGGGATTGACGGAATCGTTATTTTCATAAAAAAATTGTTCCGGCGTTATTTCAAAATAGTCGCAGATCGCCAGGAATTCCTGCATACTTGGAAGCGTCCGGCCGGACACAATGCCGTGTATATAGCTGCGTGCATGTCCAAGATCAAGGCTCATGCGGTGTTCAGAGACGTTTTTCTGAAGGCGCAGCTGGGTGATTTTATTTCTGATATATTCAGCGTTCATGCTCATCGTTCCTTTTTGTTTTTATCTTATGGCATATGATGGGATAATACGCATTTTTTATACTTCTATTTTATTGATTATTGTATTTTTTGTACTTCTATTATATAATTGTGGAAGATTGTAACCGGAAACGGGTCGCAATCAGGACGATCTGAGGAGGCATGCGATGAGGTGCATGAAATGTGGGAACATCATAAATGATGGGGTTCAATTCTGCCCGGAATGCGGAAGGAAAGTGGAGCGCAGCTGCCGTAGTTGCGGAACTGTGTTAAGCGATAACGACAAGTTTTGTCCCTCCTGTGGGCAAAAGCGGGCCGAACAGGAGCAGACGACAGGGGAACCCTGCCGGGCGGACCGGGAAGAGGCGCCGGTCTCTCTGACCGACCGGATCATAAACGGTGTTTTGTCCCTGCAGGACACCACAGGAATAACGGACGATACATACCGCAATGAACTGGTAAAAAAGGTATTTGTCTATAATGTGGCAGGTATTACCGTGACGTTGTCGATCCTGTACCTGTCATTCCGTGTCTATGAAGAGTCGGGACTTTCAGAGGCGGTTGTGGCATTTTTCCTGATCGCGATGTTGGTGGGAGCCGTGGACTGGCTGTTCAAGTTTGGCAAATGCGAGGAGAATCTGAAGAAGTACGACACCGTTTTAAAGGAGGCGGGGAAACAGTCCGCAATTCTGGTGGTTGAGAACAATTCAGGCGGTGGAAGGACGGGCTGCCTTGTGACGTGCATGCTGATTCTGATTGTATTGGTCCTGATGTCGTTTTGCTGATGCTATGAAGGGGATTTTGAAGAATTACCGGGAGGCGTTTGCAGGCGCAGAGCGGACCGTCCGGCTCAACGCCCGGATGGTTATGTTGGGATTGCTGCTGTTTGGGGTCAATGAAGTATGTTTAAAAAAGATGGTTTCATGGAACTGGATTCATTTTTATTTCAATGATCTGCTGGCCGGCGTGGTATTTATGGCATACTGCAATCTTGTATTTCTGCCGGATGATCCGAGGGGGCTTGGAATCCGCAGGGGGATGGTGCTGATTGCCGCGGCCGGCGTATTTTGGGAGTTTATAACGCCCCTGTATCTGAGCCGGTCGGTATCGGATGTACACGATTTATTGGCTTACTGCATTGGTGGGCTTCTATGTCAAATGGAACATAAAAGGAGAGGAATCGTATGAAATGTGCGAACTGCGGAGTGGATTTACGGGAAGGACAAAAATTTTGTTATATCTGCGGACAGGCGGTCAATAAGACCTGTCCGAATTGTGGGGAAACCATAGAGGGAACGGAGAAATTCTGCACTTTTTGCGGATATTCTCTGAGCGCGCAGGATACCGCGCCGGCAAGTGCACCGGCAGCGGCCCCGATTGATACCCCTACCACGGACGACGTCCCGGATGTGAAGTATCCGCCTGAAGAGGCGCTCGCAAAGTTGATGGAAAGGAACCGCGAAGCCAAGGCCGCTATTATTGCCACAATCGGTACAAGATTTTTAAACAAATGGCTCGGGCCGATGCTGAGAGACAGTGAGAAGCTGATCACCATTGATAACATACAGTCGAAATGGCTGTTTGCCAGATACAGGCGCGAGTGCGTGGTGTTGACGGACCAACGGGTGATCAAGCTGGAAAAGCTGCAATATTTCAAGCCAAAAATCGAGGAGTGCGAGTTGGCCGGTATCCGGGATATCGAGGTGGATGAACCGGCCAACGCAGTTTCCGCCACGGTGATTGGAGAAAAAATCAAGATTATTTCTTCGTCCGGGATAATGAATATGCGCATGGTGGGAAAAGGAGCGGCTAAACAACTGGCGGCACAGATACGGAACGCGCAAAATGAGCCGGGGGTTTGTGTGGACCGGCCAGGGAGTCGGGTCGATAACCGGCCAAAGAAAAAGGGAAGGGCGAAAAGCAAAATTATTTTGGGAGTGGCGGTATTTACTCTGCTCGTCGCCGTGTGGATTGCAAAGGTGGTTCTGGTTGATGGCGGTACCCTTCAAATCGGCGGGCTGCTGATCGGACCGCAGGCAGATCAAATGGAAGTAATGGAAATATATGGAAAAGTATCGGGCGGTTATCTGGGAGACTACGGAACGGTCACGGTGGGGGAGGTCTTTCAGGAAACGCTGCCGGATGGGAAGTGGGACGGCTTTATAACCGATCAGGACCAGATCATTGCCCAATACGTGACTCAGGATCAAAGGAATAAAATACAATTTATGGTCTCGGAACATGAGGGGGGCTTCCATGTGGTCCATATGGTTTTTAAAGGAGAAACGCTTCAGGAGGCCAGCGACTGCAAGATTGCACTGGATTCCTTGTATGGAGAGTATTTTAAGAACCATCCTGAGCTTGGACAGACGGATAATCCGTCGTGGGATAATATCACCACGGAAGGGCATTTCCTGGCTCCGGCAGTTGTAGCCAAGGAAAGCCAGGCGGGGGAAGAGGAATTTGACCGTGATATTTCTTCGCTCCAGGCAGCTTCAGGCGAGGAAGTGGCGGCGTTTTTAAAAGAAGCGGGTATACCGGAAGAGATGGAGGGTTATCTTTATGGAGACGATGATATTGTGATATCCCTGGACGGCGATGGCAGAGTGGAAACTGTGAGCATCCTGTCGGGACAATATTCCTGGTATGGCATGAAGGCGGGAGAGGCGTTTTTGGCAGAACAGGCGGAAAAAACGTTTGAGATGTACGGATACGGTTTTGTTTTGAGCGATGAGAACCAGTATTTCTATGCGGTGAACAGCGGTCAGGCGCAGTCCGCTGACGGTGCGGTGCGGATTAAGCTGTATGACGACCAGCGGATCATGGAAATCGATTATATAGCGGAAGGCGCAGAGGAGGCGTGGAACAGTCTGGTGGAAAACAGTGGAAACATTTCAGCGGAGACAACACCGGCTTACGAACCTTACATTCTGCCGGATTCCAATCAGAGATATTTGAGCGGGGAGGAACTGGCCTATATGGACAAGACGGCTTTGCGCCTGGCCCGGAATGAGATTTACGCCCGCCATGGACGGCAGTTCGAATCGGAGGATTTGAATGAATATTTCAACTCCCAGCCGTGGTACGACGGTTCGATTCCGGCCGATGGATTTGACGATTCGGTGTTAAATGAGTACGAGAAAGCAAATTTGGATTTGATTAAACGTATGGAGGATGGGACGTCGGTGTACGGGCCGCCGGATTATATTGTGGGCGGTGCCGGGCAGTTAGGGGAGGCGGATATTATAAACTGCCTGTATACGTCGGCGAATGGTACAACAATGGAAATCGGTGAATACAGCGGAACCGGGGAAACCTATGTAAACTTTTTCCAGAACGACGAGATGGTCTGGTCTGGCGTTGTGAACCGGTATCAAACACTGGATGACGGAGGTTTTGTACTGATGTTTGAAGGCGAAAATGTCCGGACAGGGGAGAGCGATTACCTGGAGGTGGAGTGGAGTACCATGAAATTGAAAGATACTCCGGTTGTGGTTCACGAGGCGGATACGATCAGTATTGCAGGCGTGTATACATTTTCTTATCCGCTGTTTGGAAATTGAGGATGGGGGATAGGACGGTAATTCTTTAATGTTGGTGATGGGGGAGGAGCGCGTGGGGATCGCCCATAACAAGAAACGCTGTGAGATGGACTATCAGGTGATAAACATATAAAAACTTCGAAAAAGCTATTGTCTGTATGGATGATAGCTTTTTTGACCGTCAATGGAAAAATGCGGCTAACCGCCATACACGGAAAGAGTGCATAAAAAAATACGGCTTATTAGTATTTTTTTAACAAAAATTACAATCAACGCTTGACAAATAATTATTTAATGATATAATAATTACATAAATGAGTGTAAACGATTACAGTAATTTGCATTTCAGCCAGAATCAGCCTGAGATGGAAAATGAAAAATGATTCCAAAGTTGCAATAAATAGCGGATGGATAAAGGCAATCATGCCGAATATATTTTTTTGGCCCAAAATGTAATCGATTACATTTTGGACAAAGAATTCACAGAAAGAGGGGACTGTATGGCTACGATTGAGGATGTTGCAAGGGAAGCGGGCGTCTCTGTTGCCACGGTCAGCAGAGTTATTAATCAGAAGGGACCGGTGTCGCCGAAATCGGTGGAGAAGGTCCATGTGGCGATTGCAAAGTTAAATTACCAGCCTAATGTCTGGGGACGGCGCCTGCGCAGGCAGGAGAGCCGGATGATCCTGATCTTTGTGCCGAATATCAGCAACCCGTTTTACGCGTCCATTGTATCCGGCATTGAGGATACAATGAAAAAGGACGGTTACGGCACCATGCTGTGCATCACCAACGGGGACAAGTCCAGGGAGGAGGATTTTATCAAGCTTCTCTACGACGGCCAGGCGGACGGCGCGGTGATCCTGTGCATTGATAAGAACGACAGGAATATCGGAAAGCTGGCCAAGGAATTTCCCATTGTGCAGTGCTGCGAGTACTGTGTGGGCGAGGACATTTCCCATGTGTCGGTGGACAATTTCGCGGCGGCCAGGCAGGTGGTGCAGTATCTGACCAGCCTGGGACATGAGCGGATTGGATTTGTGGGCAGTGTGAACCAGTTTATCAGCAGCGAGGACCGCCAGAAGGGATTCGAGCAGGGGCTTAAGGAAGCCGGTCTGTCGGTGGATCAGGCCTGCTTCGCCTACGCGGACGCGGACTACAGCTTTAACAGCGGAATTCTGGCGGGGAAGGAACTGCTCAGCAGGGAGGAGAGACCCACGGCTATCTTCTGCATCTCCGACGTGCTTGCCCTGGGCGTGATCCGGGCGGCCCACAATCTGGGCCTGGAGGTCACCAGGGACCTGTCCGTCGTTGGATTCGACGATGTAGAATACGCCACCATGCTCAGCCCTATGCTGACCACCATTTCACAGCCCAGATATTCCCTGGGCAAAACCAGCGCCCAGATGCTGATCCGCCAGATCGAGAGCGGGGAACAGGGCGGGGGAGTTTACCTGGAGCACAAGCTCATTTTAAGAGAATCTACGGCTAGACACTAGCTGAAGATAGAGAAACGCCCGGAGAAAAACGGGGAAAAGTAAAAATCAGGAGGAAGAAACATGAAAAAAGTATTATCAGTAGTATTGGCATCCGCTATGGTATTGTCCCTTGCGGCCTGCGGAGGACAGCAGACGGCAGCCACCACGGTAGCGGCTACCGAGGCGGCCACTGAGGCTGCTGCTACGGCAGGAACGGATGCAGCCACCGAGGCGGCGAAGGAAGAGACCACCGCAGCGGAGGCGACCGCTGATCTGAAGGGCAAGATGATGGGCGTTGTGACGCCTGCGGCGGACCATGGTTTTACCGCTGAGTCCATCCAGCACTGCGAGGCAGAGGTTAAGGCGCTGGCGGAAAAATACGGCTTTGATTACAAGTTCATGACAGCGGCCGAGTCCGGCGAGCAGAGCAACGCCGTTGAGACCATCCTGGCCCTGCAGCCCGACGTGATGATTTTATGGCCTGTAACCGGCGACGAGCTGAGAAGCGCCGCCCAGAGCGTACAGGATGCCGGCGTTCCGCTGATCATCTACGACCGTCTGATCGAGGGCTTTGAGCCCACCAGCTGGATTATGGGCGACAACGACGCCATCGGCGAGGGCGCAGGAAAGTATTTCAGCGAGTATTTCAAAGAGGATCTGGCGGCAGGCGAGGTTGGAATCCTGGAGTTCAAGGGCGATTCCTCAACGGTTCCCATGCAGCGTTCCAACGGTTTCTGGAATACTGCGGACAAGAACTTTAAGCTGATCCAGGACTTCAGCACCGACTGGAGCCAGCAGATCGCAATGGAGCAGATGGAAAGCTTCTTAAACACCAAGAGCGTGGAGGAGATCGAGTCCATCAAGGCTATTTTCACCCATGACGATGAGATCGTATTCGGTATCGTGGAAGCTCTGAAGAACTACAACGGCCCCGCGAACATCAACATCAAGCTGATCTCCGGCGTATCCGGAGGCGAGGGCTTCATGGATCTGTTCGAGAATTCCGGTCTGGAAGGCATCGACTTCATGACCTACACCTTCTCCCCGTCTATGGTACGCGACGCTGTGGGCCTTGGCTTAAAGGTATTACAGGGTGAGACCCTGGATTCCAGCTACCTGATCCCCACCGAGATGATCGACAAGACAGATTACAAGGAGTACATGGAATCCGATCTGTACAAGATTCGTTACAGCTTATAATTCGGACATTCTATACAGCCGGCCGGCCACAGGCAATTTTCATACACGCTCTGAAGCCGGCCGGCTTTTTATGGCCATAACAAGCCAAAGCGTCCGTGGGGATTTGGCCGCCGGGCGCTCACAACAAGGAGGTTAAAACATGAAACTGGATATGCAGGGAATCCGCATGGAGTTTGGGCCTGTGACAGCGCTTCACGATGTGGATTTTCACGTGGGACCGGGTGAGATACACGGCCTGCTGGGAGAGAACGGGGCGGGCAAGACGACCCTTATGAACATTCTCTCCGGTACATTTCCTCCTACCGCAGGGAAGATTGTGATTGACGGTAAAGAAATTACGGGGATGACCCCACAGAAGTCAAAGGAAATGAAAATCCGCTTCATCCACCAGGAACTGAATCTCTGCAACGATTTAAAAGTTTACGAAAACATGTATCTGGGGGAAGAGATTACAAATAAAACCGGCCTGGTGGATAAGAAGGCCGAGATCGTCAGGGCCCAGGAGGTTCTGGACGGCATGGGTGTCAAAATCAGCGCCACCGCTCTGGTGGCGGACCTTGAGACGGCGAAAAAGCAGTTGGTGGAGATCGCCAAGGCGCTGCTGTTCCAGTCCGAGCTGATCATTATGGATGAGCCGACCACGGCTCTGAACAACCAGGAAATCAACAACCTCTTTACTATCATGAGAGGTCTGAAGGAGCAGGACGTCAGTTTTATTTATATCTCCCACAAAATGCCGGAGATATTTACGATCTGCGATAAATATACGGTTCTGCGGGACGGCCGGTTCATTGAGACGGGGCTGATCCGGGACATTGACGAGCATCAGGCCACAGAACTTTTGATCGGAAAGACATTTGTCAACGCCAACTTAAAGGAGCTTCAGGAGCCCTGTGTGGGCGGGGAAGCGGTGCTCACAGTGGAGCATCTGTCTGGGGATACCTTCGAGGACGTCTCCTTTGAGCTGCATAAGGGTGAGGTCATCGCCATCACCGGTCTTCAGGGCGCGGGAAGCGGCGAGCTGGCCACAGCCCTGTTCGGAGCCACACCGGCGAAATCCGGGACGGTCAGGACCAAAAAGGGTGCGCTTAACACCAGGAGCATCAAGGATGTGATGCGCCACGGCATGGCCATGGTTCCCTGCAACCGGAAGGAGCGGGGAATTCTGCCGGATCTGAGCATCCGGGACAACAATTCCATGTCGTTTTTCACCTTGCTGCACAAGAAGCTTCTGATCAACAACAAGGAGGAGACCGCCAGGTTCGAGAAAAACCGGGCCAAGCTGGAGATCAAGGTGGGAAGCGAGAAGGATCCCATCACCTCCCTGTCCGGCGGAAACCAGCAGAAGGTGATCGTGGGCCGGTGGCTGGAGACGGAAGCAAAGATCCTGATCATGGATAACCCTACCCAGGGAATTGACGTGGGTGCGAAATATTCGATTTACAAATTGATTCTGGAGCTGGCGGCCCAGGGTAAGAGCATCCTGGTGTTCAGCACGGAGTTCCCGGAGATTTACCAGATTGCCGACCGCTGCCTGGTGATGTACAAGGGAAGAATCAGCGGAATACTGGAGCGGGAAGAGATGAGCGAGGCCAATGTGATGGCTCTTTCCACAGGTTCGAAAACGGAGGTAGTAAAGTGAACACCAAGAGTGCAAAGACATTTGACATGAAACAGACCTGGCAGAATATAACCACCAATTACAGCCACTGGCTCAGCTTTGTTTTTCTGATGCTCATCGCGGTTGTGATTAATCCGTCCTTTTTGTCCTTCACAAACCTGACCAACCAGTTTGTGCAGGGCGCGATCACCGGCATCTGCGCCATGGGTATGAGCCTGGTGATCTCCGCGGGTATGATCGACCTTTCCGTGGGATCCTCCGTGGCGCTGATCTCAGGACTGGGCGTGCTGCTGCTCAATAAGACCGAGAGCATCGCATTGTGCCTGCTGTTCTGCCTGGGCTTCGGACTGATCCTGGGACTGATCAACGGCGTGCTGGTGACCAAGGGAAATATCGCTCCCTTCATCGTCACCCTGGCCAGCTTTTCGGCCTACCGTTCCATCATCAACCAGCTGGGACAGGGCGGTCCCTTCACGGTCAGCAAGACCATGTACGACGGGTTCCGCAAGATTGCGGCGGGAAGGGTGATGGGAATTCCCAACCTGATGCTGATCTTTATTCTGATCACGGTGATCACCGGAATTATTATGAGCAAGACCAAGTTCGGGCGCTATGTGTACGCAGTTGGTTCCAACCAGCAGGCGGCCAGGCTGACGGGCATCAATGTGGGCCGTGTGAAAACGCTGATCTACATATACGCAGGTACTCTTTACGGATTGGCGGCGTTCCTTCTGGCCAGCCGTCTGACCTCCATCCAGGCGGCCAGCGCGGGCGACGGTTATGAGATGGAAGCCATCGCGGCCGTAGCCATCGGCGGAACCTCCATGGACGGCGGCAGAGGCAAAATTATCGGCACCTTCCTGGGCGTTCTGATGCTGAGAATCATCCAGACCGTGCTGGTGATGGCAAATGTGCCTCCGTTCTTAAACGGATTGGTGCGCGGCATCACCATTATCATCGCAGTGCTGGCACAGAGCCGTAAAAAATCCAAATAAGATCAGGCTGGAGGGATAGAAATGTTTAAAATAGGGATTATCGGATGCGGGAAAATCGCGCAGGTCAGGCATATTCCCGAATACGCCGACCATACGCAGGCAGAGCTTGCCGGATATTACGATCTGAATACAGAGAGGGCTAAGGAGCTGGCGGACCGGTACGGCGGAACGGTGTATTCCTCCTACGAGGAGCTCTTAGCCGACCCGTCCATTGACGCGGTCAGCGTCTGCGTGGCGAACAACGCCCACGCCAAAATCACCATCGAAGCGCTGCATGCCGGAAAGCATGTGCTCTGCGAGAAGCCCATGGCTATGGATCTGGCCTCCTGCGAGGCGATGGTGGCTGCTGCCAAAGAGACCGGGAAATACCTGATGATCGGACACAACCAGCGCCTCGCCAAGGCCCATGCCAGGGCCAGACAGCTGGTGGCGGAGGGCGTCATCGGAGATATCGTGACCTTTAAGTCCAACTTCGCCCACGGCGGGCCGGAGACCTGGAGCGTGGACCCGGGGAAAAATGTGTGGTTCTTTGACAAGCAGAAGGCAAGCCTGGGGGCCATGGCGGATCTGGGCATCCACAAGACGGACCTGATCCAGTTCCTCACCGGAGTCCGTGTGGCGGAGGTGATGGCATTTTTGGGCACATTGGATAAGCGGGCTGCTTCCGGCTCTCTCATTGGGGTGGACGATAACGCCATCTGCATTTACCGCATGGAGAACGGGATCATGGGCACCATGACCGCCAGTTGGACCTGCTATGGGGATGAGGACAATTCCACCATCCTTTACGGAACGAAGGGCGTGATGAAGATTTACTGCGACAAGGATCACTCCATTGTGCTGGAAATGCGCAATGGGGAGCGGATTTACTATGATATTGACCAGATTCAGACAAATGACAACCAGACCAAGTCCGGCGTGATCGACATGTTCATGGACTGTCTGGTGAACGACAGGGCCCCGGAGATCAGCGGGGAGGAAGCGCTGTCCGCGATGAAAGCCGTGTTTGCGGCCGTGGAAAGCGCAAAGACGGGAAAAAGCGTGAAGGTATCATAAGGAGGACGAGATGAAATTAGGATTTGTGAGTGCGATTCTGGACTGGATGTCCTTTGAAGAGGTGATCGACACGGCCAGCAGCCTGGGGTACGAGTGCGTGGAGGTGGCCTGCTGGCCCTGCGGCAAGGCGGAGCGCAGATACGCGGGCGTCAGCCACATCGACGTGGATGAGCTGGACGACGGGAAGGCCGCCCACATCCTGGAATACTGCCGGTCCAAACAGGTGGAGATCTCTTCCCTGGCATTTTATCCGAATACCATGGACGGGGACCTGGAGAAGCGGGCCGTCAATATCGAACATTTGAAAAAGGTGATTCTTGCCTCCGAGAAGCTGGGCGTGGGCATGGTGACCACCTTTATCGGGCGGGATCAGACGAAGACCGTGGAAGCCAACATGGAGCTGTTCCGGGAGATTTGGCCGGATATCATCCGCCTGGCGGAGGAGCATCACGTGAAGGTAGCCATTGAGAACTGCCCCATGCTGTTTGACGGGGACCAGTGGCCCGGCGGGCAGAATCTGGCCACCACGCCGAAGATTTGGCGGGAAATGTTCGCCGCAATCCCCAGCGATTACTTTGGTCTGAACTATGACCCCAGCCATTTTGTGTGGCAGATGATGGATTATATCAAGCCCATGTACGAGTTCAGGGATAAGATTTTCCATGTGCACTATAAGGACATCAAGCTTTACAGGGACCGCTTAAACGAGGTGGGAACCATGGCGTACCCCCTTCAGTACATGGCGCCCAAGCTTCCCGGCCTGGGGGATGTGAAATGGGATGAGTATGTCAGCGCGCTGAATGATATCGGATATAAGGGGTATACCTGTATCGAGGTGGAGGACCGCAGCTTTGAGGGAAGCCATGAGGAGGTTATTGACAGTCTGGTGTTGAGTCAGCGGTATTTGAGGCAGTTTGTGGTGTAAATAGAGGATATGGCAGAAGGATAAAAAACAGGCCGCCCGGCCGGATCCATTCCCTGGATCGGCCGGGCGGCCTGTTTTTTTCTGTAGTTTACACGGACGCACACGGTTCTGTCCGTTTTTCGATGTATTCAGGGACTTTCGCGGGATCGATGTCCAGGGCTACGGAGAGCTCGCCGTACAGCAGCTTCTGAGCAATCTTGATCACGTCCCGCTGGTTGCCGGAGAGGGCTTTACCGCTTCGCTTGCCGGAAATGGACTGGCGGGTGATCTCCTTGATCATAGCGCCCAGCTCCAGGCAGTTGCCGGATTTGAGAATCAGCTGGTGGGCTTTGGCCTGCTCCTTGTAGTTGGCATGGGGCTCGCAGGCGATGTCCGGCCAGGACAGGACGAAGCGCTCCGCTTCCTGTTTGGTCATGATCTCTCGCATCAGAACCTTGTCGCTGTCCACCGGGATATAGATGGTGGTATCATTCTCAAAGCTGGGTGTCAGGGAGTAGTACAGTCTGTCGCTGCCGGAGAAATCCATGCTGGATATGTCGTTTACGCGGCACACGCCTACGGTTCCATAGAATATAAAAGCTCCTTTTTTAAACAAATTCACACCTTTCTGAACGGATGATGTTCCAGTGATTACGCGGGTAATCTGATAATTATAGCACACTTTTATGCTTATGTAAACCTGTATGCTGAAATTCTTCTGAATTGCTTATTTCGCTATTAAGTGGTAGACTTAAAAGAAATGGAACAAGGTGGATATTGGCGGCAGTTCGATGGAGAAATAGTGAGATGGGACGTATATTAAAGAAACTGAAATATTTTTGGGATTGTCGGACGTTTGCCAGCCAGCTGACGGCCGTTTTTTTGGTGGTTTTTTTCGTGCTGGTTGTCATACTTGGGGGGACGGGCAGCTATCTTTTCAGACAAATTCTTGAGTCGAAAATAGAAGAGTCTTTCCAGCAGACACTGAGACAGACCGGTAAAAATATTGATACCACGCTTTCAATCTATAAGGATTCCATCAGCCAGCTTGCCATAGACAGAGACCTGCTGTGGAATCTGAAGAATTTGGATTTGACGCAAAAAACGGAAATCAGGAAACAGGCGGAAGAACAGCTGGAAGACCGTTTGATGGATTATATGGCCTATCAGTCGGACGTACGTTTTGTGTCGGTGGAGACGGCAGACGGCGTTATTTACAGCTTTGACAGGACGCAGAACCGTTCGATTTACCGGAATGTATCGGAACTGCACAAGAAATATTTTGACCAGGGACTGGTGGAAGCGCGCCAGGGGGTCAAGGGAATTTGGATGCGGACGGAGTATCTGGACCGCGTTGGAACCAGAGAGTATTATGTGTATACATTTGGCAAACAGATCTATGACTGGAATATCAACCGCTATCTCGGCAGTCTGCTGGTAAGTATTGAAGAAGAGCGTTTGGCGGATATTTGCGGGGAGGCTCAGATATCAAAGAATCCGAATATCAATAGCTTATTTATCGTAGATTCCGAGCAAAGGATCGTGTCCCACAGCAATAAATCGCTGATTGGTAAAACAATGTATGAGGCGATCAATTTTGATGGGATGAAGGTGTTTCAGGAAACACTTCCAGCATCAGGCTGGACCGTTGTCAGCCTTTTGAATCAAGGTTATATTTATAATCAGGTGAGAAATGTCCAGAGAATGGTTTTGCTGTCCTGCGCCATGCTGGGAATCGTGGCGGTGGTGATGATTGCGTTTGTCTCGCGGCGTATGACCCGGTATGTCAAAAATATCGTATCCACGATGCACGAAGTGGAATCAGGCAAACTTTCCGCTACCGTGGGGGTGAATCGCGATGAGAAAAATGAGTTGAACCTGATTGCTGTCCATTTCAACGCGATGATGGATAAGATCAATGAACAGGTGAAGATGGTAAAAATTGCGGGAGAGAAGGAAAAGGAAGCGGAGATCAGGGCGCTGGAAGCCCAGATCAACCCTCATTTTATCTATAATACGCTGGATTCGATCAACTGGCTTGCAATCGAGAACGGACAGGACGAGATCAGTAGCATGTTGAGTCAGTTTGCTCAGATTCTGCGCTATCAGATTCAAAAAAGCAATGGGATCGTCACGATCGAGGAGGAGCTGGGGTATCTGGAAAAATATCTGTTTTTGCAGAAGAAGCGCTTTATGGACAGCTTTGAGTATTTGATAGAGTGCCAGGAGACGGTTAAAAGCTGTAAAATCCACAAAATGATTTTCCAGCCGTTTATCGAAAATTCCATCCTGCACGGATGTGCGAAATTGGACTACGGAGGGTTTCTTAAAATTCAGATAGAGGAGCTGGATGAAGCTCATTTGAAGTTCGGGATTGCGGATAACGGAGCTGGGATGGAGCCGGAACAGGCGAGACGGTTGTTTTCGGAGGGTGGCAGCGGCGGCTCCATCGGCGTCGCAAATGTGCTGGCGCGCTTGAAGGCTTATTATGGGGAGTGCTACTCGATCCATGTGGACAGTATGCCGGGAGCGGGGACGTCCATTGAGGTGGTGATCCCAAAGCAGGACGGGAGTGGAGACAGGGATGAAAATACTGATTGTTGAAGACGAAATCAAGACTCTGAACGGAATCGAGCGGTTAATCGAGCAGCTTGGAGAACCCTACGACGTGGTGGGAAAAGGGCGCAACGGTCTGGAGGGGATCGAGCTGGCGCTGCGTGAGAAGCCAGACTTGATTATGACGGATATACGGATGGGGGAAATGGACGGCTTAGAGATGATAAAGCAGCTCAATGACCGCAGATTTACCTGCAAATACCTGATTCTCAGCGGCTATGCGGATTTCCAGTACGCCAGGGAGGCGATGACACTTGGAAGCGTGGATTACCTCTTAAAGCCGATGACGAAGGACATGTTAAAAGAGGCGCTCTGTAAAATCGACGGTATCCTGGAACATGAAAAGGCCAGCATCCGAGTATCGTCCTACAGCACACAGGAGCTGTTTGAGCGAGTGTTTCTTGCGCCGGAGATCAGCGGCCCCGTGTTTCGGACGGAGTTTGGCAGCCGGTTTGAGGAGGGGGAGGAGCTTCATCTGCTTTTGGTGAAGGGGGAAAACAGGTTCGTGGACGCGGTGAAAAAGCAGATTGTAGAACAGCTGCGTCAGGGCATGGACCCGGATCGGATGATAGTTTGCGCGCAGAAGGGCAGCCAGGAGATTTATGTGCTGATCCGGGGGGAAGAGCGGGCTGCGGTTAAAGGTCTAATAGACCGGCAGATTCAACGCCTGTACAGGGACGGACTGGACGACATGGTATGTTCCTTTCACAGCTTTCGGGGAATTGAAAATCTTGAGGATGCTGGAAAACGGGTGAGGGATAATGCCGGGTGGAGTCTGACGTTGGGAAGGGGGCGCATAGTCAGCGATGAGCTCATCCGCGGGCTGTCCATTCAAAAATTGATCTATCCGTCCAATCTGGAGCAGGCGATCATCCGTCGGATCAACAGTGGGGAGCTTGAGGAGGTCGAGAAAGATATCCAGGCGTTTGTACAGTTTCTGGGCGACAAAACATATGCCTGCGCCGATATCCGGGAGGCTTTGGTATGCCTCACGGTAGCGGTTTTATATGCGATCCGCAAAGCCAGCTATGGAGTCTACGAAAATATCAGCCATCTGAACCTGATGGATTGGATCCGGCAGCTCCTTTTTACGGATCATTATATCCGGATTATGATGAACGTGCTTATGCAATACCGCCATTACCACGACGGGCTGCACCATAACACCCATCCGCTGGTACAAAAGGCGCTCAGAATCATTGATTTGGGTTACCAGGGGGAGTTGTCGCTAGAAGAGATTGCGGGCGGACTGAACGTAACGCCGGAGTATTTGAGCACGCTGTTTATCCGGGAGCTTGGAATCAAATTTACAACCCACTGCACGCAGCGCAGGATTGAATGTGCCAAGCACCTGTTGGCGGACCCAAACCGGAAAATATACGAGGTTGCCGCGGAAAGCGGTTATGGGGACGTGAAGTATTTTTGCAAGGTCTTTAAAAAATACACCGGTTTGAGCCCGGGAGAATATCAAAAAAACCAAAGTTAGTTTGCTTTTTTACACCTTTCTTAGATATGTCGGATTTACCGGAGCGACGGGAGCATGTTATACTAAGGCCATAAAACAGAGAGCAAAGGCCTTGAATCCCTGAAAACAAAAAAGATAACCAAGGAGCGGACGATGATGAGGAAGGGTTTGATTAAAAAAGCGGCGGTATTCGCGATGGCGGGCTGCCTGACGGCAGGTTTAGCGGGGTGTTCCGGCGGGACCCAGAGCGGTTCAGGCGCAGTGGCGGATCAGAGCCAGGCGGCAGGAGAGACGGGAAATACGGCTGAAAAAACAAAGATTACATTCTGGGCGCCGTTCAGCGGCGGGGACGGAGATGTGATGACGGCCATGGTGGATGAATTTAATGAGCAGAGCGCGGATATTGAAGTAGAATTTATGATTTTTAAGGGCGAGGAGTATTACACCAAGCTGCTGGCCGCTATGACCTCGGATTCCGCCCCCACCGTCGCGGTGAATCACATCACCAGAGTGAAGGAATATGTGACGGACGATTTGCTGGAGCCCCTCGATAAGCTGGCAGAAGCGCAGCAGGTCGATTGGACGGATTTCACCCAGAAGCTCCAGGTGGCTTCGGTGGTGGATGGAGTTCATTATTGTATGCCCATTGACACACATTTACTGCTGATGCACTATAATGTGGACGAATTTAAGAATATGGGACTGCTGGCAGAGGACTCCACAGTTCAGGTTCCCAAAGGGGAAGAGGCGTTCTTCGAATTTTTTGAGGGCGTCAAGGCCAAGATGGACGGGGGAAAGATGGCGATCTCCGGCACCTCGTCCAACGGCCTGCCGATGTATCTGTGGTCCACGCTTCTGGCGCAGTACGGCGGAAGCATCTGTGATGAGACCGGGAAGACGGCTACGCTGAACACAGAGGAGAATAAACGGGCGTTAAGTACCATGATGAGAATGGTGGATACGGGGATCTGGCCAAAGAATCAAAAAAATGGCGGAGAGCTGTTCACCGGCAGGATTGCAGCCGCCACGATCAATGGCGACTGGGCGATTCCCACGTTCTCCGGTACGGAGGGACTTAACTTCGTGTCCATGCCGTTCCCACAGATCGGAGAGAAGGAGGGCGTGTACGCTGATTCCCACACTCTGGTGATTCCCAAGAGCGACAGCGTGACGGACAAGGAGAGAGAGTCCGCAATGATCTTTATGAAATGGATTACGGATCACACTGCCAAATGGGCCACTGTAGGCCATATTCCCAGTAGACAGACCGTGATTGATTCGGAAGAGTTTAAGAGTCTTCCGTATATCCCACAGTACGCAGAGGCAGCTCAGAACGCGTCCTTCTTCCCGCAGGTGTGCGGCGTTGCCGGTATGACGGAGGTTGTTCAGCGCGAGCTGACATCGATGGTTGCCGGGGAACAGGATGTGGAGACTACCGCAGCCAACATGCAGGAGCAGTTTCAGAAGATTCTGGATTCTTATAACTGACAAAGCGGCAGCCGGTCAACCATAAGCGTTAAAAGGCGCTTGCTGAAAAAAGAATGCTCTTTTCAGGCAGGCGTCTTTTTTGCGCTCTAAATGCAGGGCCGGAGCGAAGAAAGGGGAGCGGAACATGAAAAAAGATAAACGAAAATCCGGCTGGAGGGAACAAGTCGTAGCCTGGTGTTTTCTCTTGCCGTATGTCCTGTTTTTTGCGGGATTTTTAATGTATCCCATTTTAAAAGGGATGAAGCTCAGTCTATATGACTCCACACTGGGAGGTAAAGAGGTCTTTATCGGGCTGGGAAATTATATGGAGATGTTCCAGGATCCCGGTTTCTGGGAAGCTTTGTGGAACACGATATTTTATGTGCTTATCTCCACACCGGTTATGGTGGTGGTAGGGTTTATATTCGCACTGTTTATCAATTCAAAAATCAAAGGGATCACCTTTATACGGACCTGCCTGTTTTCTCCCTATGTGCTCTCGATGTCCGTGGTGACCGGCCTGTGGATCTTTATTTTCCAGCCCTATACGGGGCTGGTGACGAGGTTGACCAGCTGTCTGGGGATCGGTGAGATGTACTGGCTCAACACCAGGGGCCTGGTATGGGTCGCAATTTTAATAACGACTGTGTGGTGGACGGTGGGATTTAATATGATTCTGTTTTTAGCGGGGTTGCAGGACGTACCGGAGGACGTATACGAGGCGGCCCGCATCGACGGAGCAGGACAGCGGCAGATCCTGTTCGGGATTACGATTCCTATGGTGAAAGACTCCATTGGGCTGGTCGTCATGCTTCAGATGATTGCGTCGTTTAAGCTGTTCGGCCAGACGTATCTGATGTCGGGCGGAGGACCGGGAACATCCACCCGAACCATTGTACATTATATATACGAAACTGGATTTACCAACCGGCATATGGGAAGCGCGGCAGCTATGTCCGTGGCATTTTTTGCAGTTGTATTGGCGGCCAGCCTGATTCAGAACCGTATATTTGCCAAGGAGGGATAACCGTGAAAAAAAGAAAGAAAATCAAACTGTCCGGCATTTTTCTGTATCTTCTGATCTACGGTACGGCGCTGTTATGGCTGTTCCCTGTGGTCTGGATGATCGTGTCGTCCTTCAAGCCCTATGGAACGCCTGTGAGCATTTTGCAGGAAGTATTTTCGGGAAAGTTTACAATGGACAACTATCGGATCATTCTGGAGAAGGCGCCGATCCTCAGATGGACATTTAACAGCTTTTTCGTGTCAGCCACGGTTACACTGTGTACCCTGGTGATCACGTCGCTGGCCGCTTATGCGCTTTCAAAGCTGAAGTTCAAGGGGAAAGGGGTTGTTTTTCTGCTGATCGCCTCCGGTATGATGATTCCTATGGAATCCATTATCATTCCTCTTTATCAGGCAATGGCTCAGGCGAAGCTTCTCAACACATATGCGGGTCTGATTTACCCAAGTCTGGCTTCTCCGATCGGGGTACTGATTATGAAACGGTTCTACGACAGCATACCCAACGACCTGATTGAAGCGGCTGTGTTGGATGGGGCGGGGCCGTTTGCGCGGTGGTGGAATATCTGCCTTCCAGTATCTAAATCCTCCATGGCGGCGGTCGGTATTTTTACATTTACCTCAGCATGGAATAACTTTTTGTGGCCGTTCCTCTCGATCACATCGGAGAAAATGATGACGCTTCCGGTGGGAATCCCACAGTTTCAGGGGGCGAATTTGTCAGAGTTTACTCTGCCGATGACGGCCAGCGTGGTTGCCAGCGTACCGGCGATTATTGTGTTTATCATATTTCAGAAGCAGATCATTAAAGGAATTGCCATGACAGGCATCAAGGGATAATACTACAAAAAAGGCGGGATAAATCGATGATACAAGTGCAGACGATACCGAGAAATGAATATCCGAGACCCCAGTTTGTGCGTGAGAGCTGGATGAACTTAAACGGCTGGTGGCAGTTTGAGTATGACGACAGGGACGAGGGAGTCCGCAACAGGTGGTATGCGGAGGCGGAACTTGGCAGGAAGATCAACGTGCCTTACGTCTATCAGACAAAACTTTCCGGCATCGGGGATACGGAGTTTCACCCCATCGTGTGGTATAAGCGCACATTTTATATTCAGACAAACGGGCGGAATTCCAGATGGCTTTTAAACTTCGGAGCGGTTGATTACCAGGCGGATGTCTGGGTAAACGGAGCCTACGCGGGGAGGCATCAGGGAGGACACACGTCATTTACATTTGACATTACGGAACTGCTGGAAGATGGAAATAATACGCTGACGGTGAGGGCCGGAGATGAACCCTTCAATCTGGAGCTGCCCAGGGGAAAGCAGTTTTGGAAAGAAAAGTCGGAAAATATTTTTTATACGGGAACTACCGGGATCTGGCAGACGGTATGGCTGGAGGAAGTACCGGACAACTATGTGCGCAGGTTGTTTATGACCCCGGATATAGACCAAAAATCCATAAAGATGGAAATACTTGCCGCCCGTCCGGTGGACGGAACGGTCGGGATCAGGATTTCCTATAAGGGACAGACCATGGTGGAGGATGAGGCGCGGATGTTTAAGGGGAAACTGGTGCGCTCGTTTTTCCTGGATCAAAATATCAATTTGGAGTGGGAACATCGGAAATATGAGTGGACGCCGGAAAATCCCGTCTTATTTGATGTGAGGCTGAGCTTTGTATCTGGAGACGGCGAAGCCGACCGAATCGATTCCTATTTCGCCATGCGCAAAGTGAGTGTGGAAAACGGAAGGTTTTTATTGAATAACCGGCCTTACTACCAAAAACTTGTCCTGGACCAGGGGTACTGGGAAGATTCGCTTTTGACAGCTCCGACGGATGAGGATTTTATCAAGGACATCCGTCTGGCTAAGGAGATGGGATTTAACGGGGCCAGAAAGCATCAGAAGGTGGAGGATCCCAGATATTTGTACCATGCAGACTGTATGGGATTTCTGGTTTGGGCGGAATACTCCAACGCCTATATCTATTCCAGGGAGTACGCAGAGCGCATGATGCCGGAGTGGACGGAGGCGGTTTTGCGGGATTACAATCACCCGTGCCTTGTAGCCTGGGTACCGTTAAATGAATCCTGGGGAGTGGACGGTATTATGTACAACAGGGAGGAGCAGGCCCATTCCCAAGCAATGTATTACCTGACAAAGTCACTGGATCAAACCAGGCTGGTGATCTCCAACGACGGCTGGAACCATACGGTTTCGGACCTTTTGACAATCCATGATTATGAAGGGAAAAAGGAGGCCTTGCTGAAGCGATATCAGTCAAAGGAAAGGATTATAAACGATATGCCGGCAAACAGGACCCTTCTTGCCCATGGATTTTCTTACGAGAATCAGCCTGTGATTGTGTCGGAATTTGGAGGTATTTCCTTCAAAATGGAAGAGATGGAAGGGTGGGGATATACCAGCACGAAGTCGCCTGAAGAGTATGCCCTCGCCTATGAGGCGGTGGTGTCGGCAATGTTTGAGTCAGAGGCGGTGCAGGGTTTTGTCTATACGCAGCTCTGTGATGTTGAGCAGGAAACTAACGGTCTTCTGACTTACGCAAGAGAACCAAAGATTCCTCTGGAAATGATACGGCGGATTAATGAAGGAGGGCGGGGATAGTATGGCGGAAGTAATCACAATCGGCGAGACGATGGTATGCTTTACGCCGGATTGTCTGTCTCCGCTTCGGTATGTCGATGGCTACCATACGAGAATCGCCGGCGCGGAGAGCAATCTGGCGGTGGGACTGGCAAAGCTGGGACACCGGGCGGCGTGGATCAGCCGCCTGGGAGATGACGAATTCGGGCGATATGTACAAAATGCAATCCGCGCGGAAGGCGTGGATACAGAATCCGTCCGTTTTGATGGGGAGCACCCCACCGGGGTCATGTTTAAGGAAAAAAGTTGTGGGGAAACGAGCGTATATTATTACCGGAAAAATTCGGCTGCCGCCGCCATGAGTCCGTTGGATCTGGACGAGGAGGACTTTCGGAGCGCAAAAATGTTACATCTGACCGGAATCACCCCGGTGCTTTCCCAGTCCTGTCGGGACGCTGTGTTTTATGCGCTGGATCTGGCGGAGCGGTTTGGTCTTGACGTGAGCTTTGATCCAAACATACGCCGCAAGCTATGGGGAGACGAGGATTATCGTCCATTACTGCGGGAACTTTGCAGCCGCAGTCATTATCTGTTTATGGGAAAGGACGAAGCGCTTGCGCTGTATGGGACATCGGAACCGGATAAGCTTCTTCAACAGATTTCAAAAGAAACGGGCGTGGTGCGGACAATCGTTGTGAAGGACGGGGCCAATGGCGCCTGGGCTGCGGACCACACCAATCAAGTTCGGTTGGAACCAGCCGAATGCCGGTGCGTAGACCCCATTGGAGCCGGAGATGCGTTTGATTCCGCATTTCTGGCGGGCGTGTTGGAGGGAAAGGATCTGTGGTACTGCGGGCGTATGGGCGCCGTTGCCGGGGCCATGGCTACGGAGACGGATGGGGATACGGAAGGGTACCCAGATCGCAACAAGTTGGAGCGCAGGTTGAACAACCAGAATGAAATTTATCGTTAGAGGGAGGAACATGATGGACACGAGACAGATATTTGAACAGAATCCGATCCTTGCGATTATGAGAAATGTGCCGTTGGAGGATACGCTGAATTATGCCGAAGCCATTCTGAACGGAGGCGTCAAATGCTTTGAGGTGGCGCTTAACGGAGCGCATGCCTGCCGCCAGATCACCCTGTTGCGCGGAGAGTTTGGCGGTGATATCGTGGTGGGAGCCGGGACTGCAATCACAGTTGAGCGCGCCGTAAACGCAATGGAGGTGGGAGCGCAATTTTTGCTGACGCCCTCCGCACAGCCGGAGATTCTGGCCTATTGCAGAGAGCGGGGAATCGCGCTGCTGCCGGGAGCGCTTACCCCCACGGATGTTGCCCTCTGCGTAACGCACGGATTTCATACCATGAAGCTGTTCCCGGCAGGCGATATGCCGGTGAACTATATAAAAAGCCTGAAGGGACCCTTCGACGGCACGGATTATGTGGCCATTGGAGGCGTTGACTGTCAGAACATTGGATTATTCTTTCGCAACGGCTTTCTGGGAGCCGGACTGGGGAGCAATATTATGCCGGCAGAGGCTATAGCGTCGAAGGATTGGAAAGCGGGAACTGCCTGGGTGAGAAAAATAGTGGAAGCGGCACTGGACGGCAGGGCAGCTTTTGAACAGAAAAAACGGGATAAGGAGTGAGCAATATGAGGATCAGTGGTGTCAATACATATCTGGTGCGCCCGCGCTGGGGATTTGTGGAAATTCAGACAGATGAGGGAATTGTGGGATGGGGGGAGGCCGTATTAGAGGGGCATGCGTCCACAGTGGCGGCTTGTGTGGAGGAGATGTCGGATTATCTCATAGGAGCAGATCCTATGAAAATTGAGGATATCTGGACCGTGTTATACCGGGCGGGATTTTACAGAGGCGGTGGGGTGCTTATGAGCGCCATTGCCGGAATCGATCAGGCATTGTGGGATATCAAGGGAAAGCATTTTCAGACTCCGGTTTATGAATTGATGGGCGGCAGCTGCCGGGATCGGATGCGGGTTTACAGCTGGGTGGGCGGAGACCGTCCTACAGATGTGGGCGCAGCGGCAAAGGAGCGGATGGACGCGGGATTTACAGCTGTTAAAATGAACGCCACGGAAGAGCTTCAAATGATCGACAGCTATGAGAAAATCGATCAGGTGCTGGAGCGTGTGGGAGCGATCCGGGATGCGTGTGGAAAATACTTTGGGATTGCGATTGATTTCCACGGCCGTGTCCATAAGCCCATGGCGAAAATCCTTGCAAAAAAGCTGGAGGAATATGATCCTATGTTTTTGGAGGAGCCGGTGCTGTGCGAGCACATGGAGAATTTTAAGGAGATTGCGGCCTGCTGTAATATTCCCATTGCCACGGGGGAGCGCCTGTTTACCAAATATGATTTCAAGCGGTTATTTGAGGCAGGGGGAGTGGATATTATTCAGCCTGATTTGTCCCATGCCGGAGGAATTACCGAGGTGAAGAAAATTGCCGCTATGGCGGAAGCGCACGATGTTGCGCTGGCTCCCCACTGTCCGTTGGGACCGATCGCGCTGGCCTCCTGTCTCCAGGTCGATGCCACCAGTTACAATGCGGTGATTCAGGAGCAAAGTATGGGAATCCACTATAATGTCGGGAAAACGGTTTTGGATTATGTAAAAAATAAAGAAGATTTTGAGTTTATTGACGGATACGTGAAGCTTCCGGTAAAGCCGGGAATTGGCGTTGAGGTTAATCGGGAGCTGGTGCTGGAAGAGAGCGTTTGTCCCCACAAATGGAAGAATCCAGTGTGGAGACATAAAGACGGCTCAGTCGCAGAGTGGTAAGAATTGTTAAGAAACCAACAACATACATGGAGTAGGGGCCGGTTTTATTTCCGGCCTCTGTTTATTCCCGATCGATGGCTGTATCCTTTTTTATCATTCCCCCTGCAAAAACCCTCTCACCCGCTCCACCGCCTTCTCCCCATCCTGCCGTCCCAGATCGTACATCTGGCGGATTTTGTCCGGGTCGTGCTCGGTGCGGTGGATTTTGATGGTCCGGCTGGGGCGGATCACCAGGATTTCACCGGCTTCTTCCATGCGTCTGATTTCGTCCAGCTGGCGGTTGTACATCAGGTGGCGGCGGGCCATGGTCTCCACGAAGTTGGGGTAATCGCGGTAGACGCGGTGCAGCAGAGGCGTCATGCGGTTGGGCTTTTTTCGGTAGCTCATGGGGCGGGTGGCTACGACCACGCAGCGCTTGTAGCCCATTTTGCGGAAGGCGGCCACGGGGATAGAGTCGGCCACGCCGCCGTCCAGCAGCTTGCGGCCCTCCAGCTCCACGATGTGGGCGGCCAGTGGCATGGAGGCGGAGGCCCGCACCCAGTCGATCTGATCGCCCCGGAGGTTCTCGCAAAGCTTGTAGACCGGCTCACCGGTTTCAACGTCGGTGCAGGTCACGTAGAAGTCCGTGTCCGAGGCCTCAAATGCCTCGTTGTCAAAGGGGTCCAGGGTTTCCGGGAGCTGGCGGTAGCAGAAGTCGGTTCCGCAGAGCTCGCCGGTTTTGATCAGGGAGCGGAAGCTCATGTACTGGGGATCGCGGCAGTATTTTAAATTGTAGCGGATGGATCGCTCCCGCTGGCCGGCCACAAAGCTGCAGCCGTGGATGGCCCCGGCGGAGACGCCGATCACCCCGTCCACATGGATATTCTGTTCAAGAAACACGTCCAGGACTCCGGCCACATAGATGCCTCTCATGCCGCCGCCCTCCAGGACCAGTCCGGTTTTTTCAGGATTCATATGATTACACCTCGATTGAAAGATTGATGACAGCCCGGTTGGGAAAACCAGGAAACTCGCTGTTTATTAGAGTAACACTTGTTGGGCCGCGTGTCAAATGGAGGTGTGGAAAATGCCCCTGTGGCGGATGGGAAATCCGGGCGCAGGGGCATTTTATAAGCGGAGGGTCGGCTGGGGGATGGTTTCCGCAGCCGCATTGGATATTCGTACGCCGCCTCCCTACACGTCGTACACGGACCCGTCGTAGGCGGTCTGGGCGGAGATGCTTCTCTGCCGGGGCGGGAATTTTTCCGTGATGTTGTCCACCAGCTCGATTCCGATGCCGGGGGCGTCGGGGATCAGGATATAGCCCCCGTCCTCGCGGAAGGGTTCGGTGGTCATTTCGGCTTCATTTCCCTGGTGATAGAAGGAGGGGAACTCCTGGATGCCGAAGTTGGGGATGGCGGCGTCCAGCTGCAGGCAGGCGGCGGTGGAGACCGGGCCTAAGGGATTGTGGGGCACGATCTTCGCGTAGTTGGCCTCCGCCATGGCGGCCACCTTTTTGCTGGGGGTCAGGCCGCCCAGGGCGCAGACGTCGGGGCGGAGGTATTTGGCGGCGTGCTTCTGGAGAATGGTCTCAAATTCCTGGATGTTGATGAAGCGCTCGCCCGTGGCAACCGGAATGTTGGTGCGGGCCGCGACATCCGCCATGGCCTCGGGGCTGTCCGGCGGGATGGGGTCTTCCAGGAACAGGGGGCGGTAAACCTCAACGCTCTTCGCAAATGCGACGGCCTCGCAGGGGTCCATGCTGCGGTGGCATTCCAGGATCAGGTCGAAGTCGTCGCCCACGGCCTCACGGCAGGCTTTCACCTTCCGGGCGTAGGTCTCCACCTTGTGGTTGTAAATACTGCAGGAGCGGTCCGCCGTGGATTTGGAAATATCCCCGGTGATCATGAGACGGGCCGCGTCGTAGCCCTTTTCCTTGAGGGAGACACAGAAATCAGCCATTTCCTCGGCGGCGTAGCGGAACACGGCTTCGTAGCTTCTCACCTTGTCCCGGCATTTTCCGCCGAGAAGCTCGTAGACCGGCACGCCCAGGGCCTTACCCTTGATGTCCCAGAGGGCGATGTCGATGGCGGAGAGTGCGCTCATGATCACGGAACCACGGAAATACATGCTGCGGTACAGATAGTTCCAGTGGTGTTCGATTCGGAAGGGGTCCTGGCCGATGAGATAGTCCGTGAAGCGCCTGAGAACGCCCTCCACACCATCGAGGAAGCCCCAGGCCCCGGCCTCGCCGGTGCCGTGAATGCCTTCGTCGGTGGTGATTTTGATGAACAGATATTTGCTTGCGGGGATGATTTCTAAACCGGTTATTTTCATAGTGTGGTCACCTCTATATCAGTTTGATTGATTGCAATGGGCCATCGGGCGATTGCTGTATGTAATGGGCTGCTGGCGCAGCCATCGGGCGATTACTTAGTAGAACGGGAACATCATAGGCAGCGTGAAAATGCAGACGATGGTAATGATAACAGCCAGCGGGGTTCCGCATTTTAAGTAGTCCTTCAGCTTGTAGCCGCCGGGGCCCATAATCATGATCTGGCAGGGGGCGGCCATGGGGGTCAGGATGGAGGTGCAGCTTGCGATCAGCACGCCCATCACGGCCGCTCTGGGGTCCACGCCGATTTTCACGCAGGCGGCCGCAACCAGGGGGATGAAAATAGTCACGGTGGCCAGATTGGACATGACCTGGGTCAGCAGGAAGGGGACGATGAAAAATACCGCCATGATGATGTAGGGGTTGGTGGTATTTCCCAGCAGAGAGATCATCCAATCCGCCACCACGTCGCCTGCCCCGGTCACTTTGATGGCGTCGGAGAGGGCCAGCACCCCGGCGAAGAGGAACACGGTGGGCTGGTGGATCGAGCTTAAGGCCTCGCGCTCGGAGAGCACGCCGCAGAGGACCAGAAGGCAGGCGCCGATGGAGGCGGTCAGGTACATTTTGATGCCGATCACGGATTCCAGCAGCATGCAGGCGATGGTGCCCAGGATGAGGACGATTGCCAACTTCTCTTTGGAAGCGGACAGCTTGCTGGCGGTGTCCTTCTTCTGGATGTTGTCTGTGAAGGTGGAGTTGTCGATGTCGGGCATGAGCCGGTAGCCGATGAACACCATGTAGGCCAGGGAAATGATCAGGATCGGGATTCTGGCAATGGTGAAGTCCCAGATGGTGAAGGGAGTGGAGGCTCCGGCCTTGATCATCACGTCGCTCCAGGTCATGTTGCTGGCGCCCTGTCCCAAAAAGGTCATAGCCGTTGCGATGTTGGCGACCGCCATGGCGGGAAAGAGCATTTTACTGCGGCTGGTGCCGATTTCGTTGGCGATGCCGACCAGCAGCGGAATCATGATGGCCGCGGTGGCGGTGGCGCTGGTCAGGCAGGCCAGGAAACCCGCAACCAGGGAGGAGATGAGAATCAGCATTTTGGGGTTGTTTTTGTAGCGGATGACCAGCTTCTGGGCCTTGTCCAGCAGGCTGGTTTTGGTTAAGGCAGCGCCGATGACGAACATGGCGACGAACATGACCACGTTGGTGTTGATGAAGCCGCTTAATGCCTCGGCCGGCTTCATCACGCCGGTGAGAATGAGGGCCAGTATGATTCCAGCCGAGATGATGGAAAATGGGATTTTACCCGATAAAAACGCGATGATGGTGCACAGCAGTATGATGAGCGTGATTTGTAATGGTGTCATGATTTCCTCCGTACATGATAGTTTTTGCAGGATTGGACTCCTGGGGGATGACTGCGCAGTCATTTGATATACTTATCATAAAACAATCATGAATGGATGTACAGCTCAATATTTTCAACGTTTATCAACTTAAAGTTGATATTATCTGAGGGGAGGCAGGGATGGGTGATCCGGGGAGCTGCGCAGGGAATTTGATTCCGCGGGAATGGCGGGTTGCCGTTTTGCCTGCCGCGCAGCCCACACCGGGTCCGGGAAATCAGCGGATATGCTTTCTGCATATTTCGTGGAACACCTGAATTTCCTCCGCCAGCATGGTGTCCTCCAGGTGGGCGATGACCAGCTCCTTGGACAAGGGTTTTTCGCCCACGGACAGGGGGACGATCTCCGTGTCGAAGAGGTTGTTGAAGATCATGTGGTCCAGCGTGATCATCAGGGCGCGGGTGTAGGCCACGCAGGCCAGGCCGCTGCGGGAGGAGCCCAGCTGGTAGGCGATATTGGGCTTTAACTGGTAATAGGCGTAGAGATTGTCGGCGTAGGTGCGGTAGGGGGAACCGGGCATGAGCATCACATTCGGCTCATTGCAGCAGTAGGACATGTCGATCCAGGGGTAGGGAAAGCCGGGCTTGTCCACCGCCTTCTGGACCACCGGATGGTTTTTCACGGCCGCCATCACCAGATCGCACTGGAAAATGGTTTGGTAGCAGAAACCGCGCTCCCGCTTGTCGATCACCGCCAGCAGCACGTCCAGCTGGCGGTCCTTCACCATCTGGATCAGTTCCCCGATGGGATGTTCGTGCATAAGGATATTGATGCCCGGAAACGCCGTCTTTAGCTCCGGCAGTATGAAGCGGAACATGACCTCCGTAAAGCTGGCCTGAACGCCCAGCCGGATGACGCCGCGGCTCATGCTGGAGAAGCGGCTCATCTGCGTTTCCAGCTCCCGCTGAATCTGCTCGATTTCCCGGCTTTTCTGGACGTAATATTCCCCGGCCTGGGTCAGCACGAAGCGTTTGCCGATGCGGTGGAACAGCTTCACCTGCAGCTGTTCTTCCCGGGCCTGGACAAATTTGCTCAGGGCCGAGGGCGTGATGAACAGATTGTCCGCTGCTTTGGTGATTCCGCCGCAGCGGGCCACCTCTAAAATGTACTCGATTCCTTTATCCATAGGTCTGCCTGTCCCCTCATATATTGTATGCCCGCCGGTCCGTAACGTCCGCAGTCCGCGGCGCGTCAGGCGGTGGGGCGTTTCTTTCTACTGCTTTTATAATGTCTTTATAATGGCAAATGGGCAAAAGATCAAGTGGAAAGTGAAATAGTCCAGTATTAAAATTTATTGATACCGTACATTTTGTACAAAACGAGTGGTGAAAATTTGTGGAAGCATAGGTCAAAATATTCTTGATATTTATAAGAATTTGAAATATGATAAAAGCAGATGAAATTCATTTCCTGTCCGGCATTCGGTCTGCGGCAGGATTAAAAAAACATAATTAGTCCAGTTATAAAACTAATAAAGAAATGGAAGTGAATGCGATGGCAAAAGGCGGAAATCCCAGGCATCTGGAACTGATCCGCAGGATCAACCGGTCGCTGATCCTGAATATGGTGAAGGAGAGACAGCCGGTGAGCCGGGCGCAGCTGGCCCGGGCATTAAATCTGAGCAAGACCACGGTCAGCTCCATTGTGGACGAGCTGGTCCGCAAGAAGCTTTTGGTGGAGTACGGGGACTGCTGTGCCTCCGGCGGGGCGGGGCGGCCGTCCGTGATGCTGGGGTTTAATCCCAGGTCAGCGTACTGCATCGGCATCGATATCGCCAGCGCCAACCTGCGGCTGATCATCACGGATCTGGCGGGGGAGGTACTATATGAGACAAAGCGCCCGCCATCCAGCCGGATCGGCGAGCTCATCGGGATTGTGGAGGAGGCGGTGCGGGACTGCGGGCTGAAGATGGAGACAGTTTTCGGCATGGGGATCGGAGTGCCGGGAATCGTGACCGCCGATGGAAGCGTGGTGCGGGCGAAATTTCTGGGGTGGAGCAATTTTCCCTTAAAGCGTCTGATGGAGGAGCATTTCCCGTTTCCGGTTTTCGTGGAGAACGGCGTGAATCTGGCGGCTCTTGGGGAGCGCTGGCTGGGCTCCGGTGATCAGGTGGACGACCTGCTTTTTGTCCGCATCGGAACCGGGATCGGCGGGGCGGTGATCTGCGGGGGACAGCTGATACACGGGGCCGGAGGCAGCGCGGGGGAGATCGGGTATTTTCTGGAGAGCCGGGATGTGGAGCTGGGAAATGTCAACCAGCCGGGGCAGCAGGGTGTTTTGGAACGGAAATGCTCCGGAACCGCCCTGGCCGGACATGGACGGCCCACACAGGAGCTGTTCGCCGCTTACGGGCAGGGGGATCAGGAGGCCTCCCGGGTGGTGGAGCCCTTTATCCGGGACCTGTCCGTGGCCATCGCCAACTGCGTGAGCCTTTTGGGGTCCACCAAGGCGGTGATCGGGGGAGACGTGTCGGAGCAGATGAGCCCGGTGATTTACCGGCTCCGGGAGGAGGTGGAGCGCCTCACCCCCATCCGCGCCGACGTCTGCCTGGCCAGCCTGGGGGGCCGGGCCGGGGCCCTGGGGGCGGTGTTCCACGCGGTGACGGAGGTGGAGCAGCAGGATTTGCGTATGCAGCCGTGAGACGAATTGGCGGCAGCGGGGGGAGGGCGTGGCACGGCACAGCCTGGCCTGGCCCTCACCCCGCTGCCTGAGATATCACAATAAAAGGAAAATGAAGGAGGGTTACTGATGATGAATGCGGAAAAACGGAATGTGATGCTGGAGGAGATCCGGTCGGAGCCGGGTTATTTTGAGGAGTGCCTAAAACGGCGGGAGGAGCTGACCGGGGATTTTGTGAAGCTGTTCGTGTCCCACCGGTTCCGGCGGATTTATTTCAGCGGTTCCGGGTCGCCGTCCCACGCGGGGCTGGTTTTAAAGTACGCTGCGGAGAAGCTGTTAAATATAGAAGCCACGTATTCCTACCCCATGCTGTTCAACAACCACGAGGGGTTAAACGTGGGCGGGAAATACAAGCCGGAGGAGATGGTGGTTATCTGCCCGGCTGAGTCCGGCCGCTCCAAGGGCGCGGTGATCACGGCCCGGGCGGCAAAGGCCCAGGGGATTCCGGTGGTGTGCACCACTTTGAACCCGGAGGGCGTGCTGGCAAGGGAGTGCGACGTGGTGATCGTAAAGCCGTCAGGTAATGAGCTGGCGCTTCCGTCCACGAAAGGGCATTCCACCGGCATTTTCCTGCTTTTACTCTGTCTGGTGGAGACGGCCAAGGCGTTTCATACCATCGACGTGGAGACGTACCGGGCGTACATGGAAGGGTTTGAGGGATTGATTCAGAGCTGTGGGGCGGCTGTGGAGCGGACCCTGGAGTGGTTTGAGGGGCACAAGCGGATGGTGATGAACGCGCCTTTTTACCGGGTGATCGGTTACGGGGCCAATTACGGGACTGCGCTGGAGACGGCATTGAAATTTATCGAGACCCACAAGCGGCTGACCATGGCCTACGAGCTGGAGGAGTTTATGCACGGGCCCATTCGGACGGTGAATCCCGGCGACTGCATTTTCTTCCTCTGCGCGGAGGACGGGCCGGAGAAGGAGCGCATGAAGAAGCTGTATGAGGTGGTTCGGAAAATGACGGACAACTGCGTGCTGATCTGCGGCGATGCGGACGGCGCAGAAAATCCCATGGCCCTGACCTTCCCCGCGGTAAACCGGGAGTTTTTGACCGCGGTGGAATACCTGACGCCCATGCAGGTTCTGGCCTGCGAGATCGGCCGCCACTTAGGATTCGACCCCACCGAGGGCATGAACACGTGGGCCAAGCTGGCCATGGAACCCAGCTTTTCCGACTGAGCCGGGCGGGGGAAGGAGCGCTATGGAACGGGAAGTGATTTTGGCGGTGGATATCGGCGGTTCCAAGTATGTGGCCGGGCTTGTGGCCGCGGACGGCACAGTGATCTGCAAGGAAAAATACTGCTGGAGCCGGATGTCGGCGGAGCAGGTGACGGCGGATATCATTTCCGCCATGGAGTGGGTGATCGAGGAGCATCCGGGGGTGAAGATCAGCGCCGTGGGCATGACCATACCGGGACTGGCGGACCCGGAGACGGGGATGTGGATCTCCGCTTCCTTTATGGGAATCTACAATCTGCCCATCGGCGGAATCATCGGCCGGCGTTTTGGGCTTCCGGTGTACATCGAAAATGACTGCAACGCCTGCGCGCTGGCGGAGCGGATGTTCGGACACTGCCGGGAGATCGGAGATTTTCTGTATCTCACGGTGAGCAACAGCATCGGGGGAGCGCTGTTTTTGAACGGGGAACTTTACCGGGGGTTTAAGGGAAATGCCGGGGAAGTGGGGCTGATCCATGTGGACGTTGGAAACGGGCCGGCCGGGCCGGTCAGGATGGCGGTGGAGGACTGCGCGTCCGGGAGAGGGCTGGCGGAAGGGTATTTGGCGTTGAAGGAGAAGGGAGAGAGCTGGGAGGTGAGAAATGCCCCGGACGGCGTGAGCATCGCCCGCCTTGCAAAAGAGGGCGATCCGGTGGCGCGGGAGGCGTTCCGGCGGGAGGGGATTTACCTGGGGCAGGCTATCGCGGCCTGCTGCGCGGTTCTGGACCCGGAGGTGGTGATCATTGGAGGCGGACTATCGCTGGCATTTGAACATTACCAGGACGCACTGTGCGGGGTATTGGCGCGGGAGCTTCATATTGCAGCCGGCGAGGTGCCGCCGGTGAGGCCCACGGCTCTGGGGTATGACGGAGGGCTGATTGGGGCGGCGGCGTTGGCGGTGAGAGGGATGAAGAAGTAAGAATGGAAATGTAATTTATTGGAAAAACAAAAAAAGGGCGGAAATCCCCCGGCAATGAATGTATGGAGATCAGGTGGGCTGACATAGATTCATTGCCGGGGGATTTTCTGTTTGAATGCAGCAGGCGGCTGACGTTGCACCTATGGAATCATCTGCGCGATCTGGCTGTGGATGGCGGTTTTGAGGATGGAGAGGCGGCTCGTTTCAAGGGGCGAGGCCAGGGAGGCCAAAGACCAGCTGACCAGTTCCTCCTTGACGGCGGGGCTGGCGAAGAGAATACCGGGAATATGGGAAAAAGTGGGGATATAGCTGGCCAGCGTAAAACAGCAGCCCAACTCCGCGGCCACGCTCTGCATATGGATTTCCATGTTGGAGGTAGGGGACTGGCGGGTATTGTGGATTCCATGGCTTTCCAGAAAATGGGCGGCAAAGGGGTAAATACTCTGGTGAACGCCGGGCATGAGGATTTGGTCGGCGGAAACCTTCTCAATGGGCAGCAGAATCCGCGTGCCGTCGGGAGACACCTCGGTGCGATCCTGCCAGGAGGCGGGACAGGCCAGCAGCAGCCGGTCACCGCAGACGAACTGGTAGGTGAAATCCGGGTTCTGCAGCCGGTGGGTGATGAGGATGTAGTCGATCTGCCTCCCGTAGAGCAGCTGTTCCAGCTCTTTCACGGACCCCAGACGAAACGTAAACTGGACGTCGGGCACCATCTCCTCCAGCGCTTTCATTAGCGGCACCATAAAGCTGATTCCGCGTCTCCGGTAGATTCCGATGGAGATTTGACGTGTCTCCCGGCGGCGCCACAGCGCCAGCTCGTCCATGAATTCCTGGTCCACGGCCAGGATCTTGTAGGAACGGCGTATGTAGGCTTCGCCGATCTGGGTAGGTGTAAAGTTTTTCTGATCACGGACAAAGAGAGGGGCCCCAAGCTCCTGCTCCAGCTTCCGAATATACATGCTGAGGGCAGAAGGGGAGATATAGAGGGCCTCCGCCGCGCCACGGATGGTTTTTTGCTCGGCCAGAACGGTGACGTAGCGCGCTGCTTTCAGATCGGACATAGTGGTTTCCTCCCGAAGTATTTTATGCTCCATGATCCCATTATAAGGGAGCAGACGCCAACACGCAACGTTCAGTTTTTCTGAACAGACATTCATTTTTATATACTGTATTTTACGGTTGTTTTCCCTTACGATAAAGATAGTTCCATATGACAATACAGAAAGCGAGGGGGAAATGCATTGGGAAACATCATGAAATTTACGGCAAGCGGAGACGCCCTGATCATGCACCGGCTGCCGGGGGAATATCCGGGAAGGGAGAGGATCCGGGAATTTATTGAGAGGGGGGACGCCAGAATCACCAACCTGGAAACCACCATTACCGACGGAAATTGTTTTCCGTCGACCTTCTCAGGGGGAACCTGGCTGACGGCACCGGAGGAAGTGCTGGAGGAGTTGAAGGATTTCGGCTTCAACCTGTTCGGCGTGGCGAATAACCACATGCTGGATTACTCTTACGGGGGATTTTTCCAGACATTGGAAGCTTTGCGGCGCAGGGGAATCCGCTTTGCAGGAGCGGGTGAGAATCTGTACCAGGCTTCGCGGCCTGTGATGGCGGAAACCAAGGCCGGCCGGGTGGCGTTGATCGCCGTGACGTCCACATTTGACGATACGGCCAGAGCCGGAGTCCAGGGGCCCTATCTGCCTGCGAGGCCTGGGATCAATCCGCTGAGACACCGGGAGGTGTACGGCATTTCGCCGGAACACATGGGCTGGCTGCAGGAGATTGCGGAGGTGTCCGGGGTAAATGTGAAGAACAAGCGGCGGCTGAAAACCGGGTACAAGCTGCAGGCGGAGGACGGTTTGTTCGAGTTCCGGGACATGCTGTTCTCGCCAGAGGAACGCGAGGGCAAGCGGACATTTGCGGATCAGGAGGATTTGGAGCGGACCAGGCGGGATATCGCAAATGCCAAACTGACGGCGGAGCATGTGGTGGTGATGATCCACTCCCACGAGATGAAGGACGAAAATATGGAGAGCATCGACGACTTTATTGTGGAGAGCGCCCACGCCTTCATCGATGCCGGGGCCAGCATGATACTGGGGGGCGGAACCCATCAGCTCAAGGGGATCGAGCTGTACCGGGGCAGGCCCATCTTTTATTCTTTAGGGAATTTCATCTATCAGAACGAATTTGTGCAGATTCTGCCGCCGGATTTTATGCGGAAATATCATTTGCCCTACGACACGGACCCGGCCCAGGCGCTGGCGGTCCGGCGCTCCTACGCCAGGAACGGAGGCCAGCAGTCCGGGGAAAATTACCTGTCGGTGATCCCTTGCGTGGAAATGGACGGGGACACCTGCGTGAAGATCGAGCTTCTGCCCATTTCCCTGGGCGTGACGAGAGAGAAAGCCTTCAAGGCCATTCCCTACCCGGCAGATGAGACGGAGGCGGAGATGATTTACCGCGCGCTGGCCCGCCTGAGCGGGGAGTTCGGAACCAGGCTGGAGCAAAAAGATGACGTAATTCTTGTGAAATTACAGTAGGAGGGGTTAAAGTATGGAAGGGAACAGGAAGAAATTTAAGATGCCGCATGCGCTTGTGATTATGGTCATCATTATTTTCATTGCCACGGTTATGACCTGGATCGTGCCCGCGGGCAAGTATGTGCGGGTGGAAAATGCCCAGGGCGTAAAGGTGGTGGACCCCAACCAGTTCCAGTGGCTGGAGCGGTCGGCGGTGGGAATCCAGATGATTCCCTATTATATCATCCAGTCCCTGAAGAGCAAGTCCAACCTGATGTATGTGACCATGTTCGCGGGGGCGGCATTTCACATGATCGCGCTGTCGGGCGCATTGCAGGTAGCCGTGGGGGCTGCGTCCGGGAAATTCCGCAACAAGGTCCATTTGTTTATTCCGGTGATGACCACGCTGTTCGCGGTGATTTGCAGCACCCAGGCGGTGAACCATTTCATTGCATTTGCTCCCATTATGGTGGTGATCGCCATGGCTTTCGGGCTGGACTCCATCACGGGAGTGGCGATTATCCTGCTGGGCGGCGCAATCGGCTTTTCCACGGCCGGGCTGAATATCAACACGGCGGTGCTGGCCCAGAAAATCTGCGAGGTTCCGCTGTATTCCGGCCTGGGCTTTCGGGCGGTGTGCTTTGTGGTGTTTCTGGTAGTGACCAATCTCTACCTGGTGCGCTATGTGAAAACCATCACTAAAAATCCAGCCGCCTCCCCGATGTATGAGCTGGATCTGCAGCGGGAGGAGAAGGAGGCCGATCTCTCCGCATTTGGGCGTATGGATTGGCGGAAAACCGGTGTTCTGATATCCCTGGTTGGCTCTCTGGTGCTGTTGATGTATGGAAATATCAAGCTGGGATGGGATTTGGAGGAGGATGCGGCGCTCTTTCTGGTGCTGGCCGTGGTGATCGGTTTTCTGCTGGCCATGAATCCCTCGAAGATTGCCTCGGAGATCGTGAACGGCTGTAAATCCATGCTGGGCGCGGCCCTTCTCATCGGTCTGGCGGGAGCGATTGCCGGCGTGATGGCGGCGGGAAATATTACAGACACTATCGTGTACGGCGCGGGCCAGCTATTGTCCCATATGCCGCGGTTTTTATTGGGGCCGGCCATGTTTATCGCCAATATTCTGGTGAATATGGTGATCGTGTCCGGCAGCGGACAGGCCACCGCGGTCATGCCCATTATGGCGCCGCTGGCGGACCTGCTGGGGCTGACCCGGCAGACGGCGGTGCTGGCGTTTACCTTCGGGGATGGGTTCTGTAACTACGTTCTGCCCCATTCCTCCGCGCTCATGGGAATTATCGGAGCGGCGAACGTACCGTACGACCGTTGGATGCGGTTTATGTGGAAGCTGTTCCTCATCTGGGTGGTCACGGGCTGCGCGCTGCTGTCGGTGGCGCAGATGATCCATCTGGGACCGATGTAAGGAGAAACGATATGGAAAAATTTGATAGAAAAACGGAGGTCATGTCGGTGATTCGGCGGGAAGAGCGGGAGTTGACCGCCATGTCGGACCAGATTTTTGATCATCCTGAAATGGCTTTTAAAGAAATGTTCGCCTCCGGGCTTTTGGAGGACTATCTGGAGCGCAGCGGGTTTGAGGTGGAGCGGGGGCTGGGAAGCCTTCCCACCGCCTTCCGGGCGGTCTTTAAGCGGGGGGAGGCCGGTCCCAGGATCGGACTGCTCTGCGAGTATGACGCCCTGCCCTCGGGCCACGCTTGCGGCCACCAGCTTCAGGGACCTGCCGTGGCAGGGGCGGCGGTGGCGGTGAGGGAGCTCTGCCGGGCGGAGGCGTTTACGCTGGTGGTTTACGGCACGCCCGCAGAAGAAGGGAAGGGCGGAAAGGTAATCCTGCTGGACGAGGGTTATCTTGGCGATATGGATGTGGCCCTGATGATGCACGGTGGGCCGGCCACTCAGACGGATATACGGTCCATGGCCAAGATTTCCGCCACAGTTACCTTTCACGGGCGCAGCGCCCACGCGGCATTGAAGCCGGAGGCGGGCCGCAGCGCCCTGGACGCCTTGCTTTTATCCTTCCAGGGAATCGAGTTTCTGCGGGAACACGTGAAAGAGGACACCAGAATCCACTATACGGTGGCCGACGCCGGAGGACCATGTAACATGGTGCCCGCGGTGGCGGCGGGGGAGTTTGGCCTCCGTTCCTATGATTCCGCATATCTGGATCAGTTGATCGCGCGGTTTGAGAATATTGTGAAGGGAGCAGCTCTGATGACGCAGACCCAGGTCTCGATTGCGTACGGACAGAGAATCGAGGGGAAGATTCCGGCCATCGCTCTGAATGATCTTCTGATGGAAATGGCGGAACTTTTTGATGCACCGGACCGGAAGCCGCCCCGGGAAAAGACCGGGTCCACAGATTTCGCCAATGTTATGCACCGGATTCCAGGCTCCTGTATCCGGGTGGCGTTCGTGCCGGAGGGGACTTCCTCGCATTCTCAGGAATATCTGGAGGCGGGTAAGAGCCAAAAAGCGCACGAGGCCGTATTATGCGGCGCTGCGATTCTGGCAGCTGCGTCAATAGAACTGGCGGAAAACGGCGCTGTATTCGATCAGGTGAAGGAGGACTTCCGGAAGCGCAGGAAAGGGTAGCAATAGCCCCTGCGGATCAGGAGGCCGGATCGCCGCGGGCGGAAATTGTGATAGGTTAAAGATAATGGAAAAAAAGAGGTTGTTCTTTGCTGTTTAATTTAGCAAAGGCAGCCTCTTTTTGTTGGGTAGAACCAGTTAAAAGGTGTAAATTCCAATGAGTCACGAAGATAGAACCGACAGCCGGGAACCTTGAGGAGATGATAGATTTTATTTTTCACCGCTGGACATTAGGTTGGGCTGTAAAACCGGCGACGGATATGGTAGAATGTTGATAACTGTCCGGAAAAGTATTTGTATCTGTTTGGCGCCTGGACGTTACGCAGGGCGCATCCGCAGAACTGTTACGTTGGGTCAGAACGGATTCAGAAGGTGAGGCAGGATATGAAATGGTATAAAGAAAACACGTTTTTAGTCATGTCAAAGGATATGAAATACAAGGATTCCCTGGAGACGGTGGGCGGGCTTCTGGAACAGGCAGGGCTCTCTTACAGCAAAATCCGTTTCTATATGCAGCCGGAATGGCCGTTTTCAGACCCGGCGGAGGCCGAGGCGCATGCCGGGCGTCTCGTACGTTCCTTTCCCTGGCTGAAGGCGTACGAGGTTGTGCGTGCCGGGGAGCCGGGAGAGTCCGAAAAAGTCCGTCTGTTTACCAATCTTTCGGAGTTTGGGGGGCCGGAGGGTCAGCCGGGCTCTGAGGAGATGGTGTTGTTTATGCAGAAGCTGACAAACGCCCTGTGTCCCCGGGAGCTCGCGGTGGGGCTGAACGTGCATTGTGCCGCGCAAGCCGGAGCGATAGCAGACTCCGGGAGCACGGCGGAATCAGCTTGTTTTTCCCGCGAGGCTCCAGGGTATCCGGGCAATTATTTTGAGAATATGGTGGTAATCACCCGAAACGCCGGAGCGTCCTTTTTTCGGGTCGTGCTGCGCCTGGAGGTGGACCGGCAAGGGAACCTTTCGATTCCTTTTACAGGACTGGAGGAGCTTTTTCAGAAGCAGATGGGGACGCTTACGGATAGCCGGTATGTGGAAGCGCTTGCGGTGGAGGAGCTGGAGGAGGCGCAGCTTTGCGGGCAGCGCGCAGACCGGGAGTTGGAGCGGCTGAATCAGGAACTTAAGGCGTTGACACTGCCGCACCAGTTTAGCAGAAACCTCATCCCCACTAAGAAGGGCTGTTCAGTAAAGCAGGCGTTTAACCGCGCATTTAAGGGCACTGGATTTGAGTTTCTGGATTCCAGGAATTTTTGCTTTAAGGCGCAAATGAAGAGCGGACATGGCTATGTGTACCGGATCAGTATTGATTATGGAGGCCATATCTGGCACCGCCACACCTTTATTCTGGAAGTGTCCGGGATCAATTTTGACAGACAGCTGCTGCGGGTGGATGGACTCAGCCCTCAGAGTCAGGAGGAATGCCGGATGAATCTTGAAAATCTGAGAGCGCAGACCATGTTTTTGCAGGAGCGGGCGGAGCCGGTGCTTTTGGAACATTACGGGGAGACGCCCAGCTGGTACCAGGTGTACCACAAATACGTTTGACCACGCCAAATGCCGCGGGAACGAAGCTCCCGGTTAAATTAAAAGAAAAGAGATGGATTAGATATGTCAGTTCGAAAATTTGTGATTGTGGACGGATCGTCCCTTCTGTCAACCTGTTACTACGCGGTGCTGCCGCGGGAAATCCTGTTTGCCAAGACCGATGAGGAGAAAATGCGGCACTACGATAAGATTCTGCACGCAGCGGACGGAACCTACACCAACGGCATTTTCGGCGTTTTAAAGGCCGTGGCGTCCCTGGTGAAGCGACAGCAGCCGGACCATGTGGCCTTTGTGTTTGACAAGACGAGGGATACCTTCCGCCGGGAGCTCTACCCCGATTATAAGGGCACCAGAACGTCCACGCCGGAGCCGTTAAAGCAGCAGTTTGTGCTGTTGGAGCAGATCCTAGCGGACGTGGGCTTCAAGGTGCTCTACAGCGACCGGTACGAGGCGGACGACTATGCGGGCAGCCTGGTGATGAAGTTCCGGGATCAGATTCCCATGGTGGTGATGACCAAGGACCACGACTACCTGCAGCTGGTGGACGATGAGCACAACGTCCGGGCCTGGATGGTGCAGGCGCGGCAGGAGAAGGCCGACGAGCTCTACGAGAAATACTACGCGCCCTACGGTCTGGATAAAAAGAGCATCAACCTGCCGGAGAAAACCTTTGAATTTACCGCGGAGCATGTTTTTGCCGAGGAGGGCGTCCGGCCCTGTCAGATCACGGATTTAAAGGGGATTCAGGGCGACAGCTCGGACAACATTCCCGGTGTGAAGGGCGTGGCCAGCGCGGCGCCTCTGCTGCTGAACGAGTACGGCACCGTGGAGGCGGTTTATGCCGCTGTGCGCGAGTCGGAGCGGGACAAAAAGTCTCTGAAGGAGCTTCAGGATTTCTGGAAACAGAACCTGGGGATCAGCCGTTCCCCCTACAAGGCCCTGACGAAAACCGGGGAGCAGGGGGAGCTGTGCGGGGAGACTGCGGCCCTGCTTTCCAAGGAGCTGGCCACCATCAAGACGGACATTGAGCTGGATTACACTCTGGACGATTTCAAACTGTCCCATTACGACGAGGGGAAGCTGAGGGCCTGGTGTAAAAAGCTGGACATCAAGGAGGCCTCGGTCTTTGGCGCAGAGGGAAAATAAAACGGGCCTTTGCGCCCGCAGGCCATAAGGAGGGACAAACCGTGACATTGGATCAGATCAAAGAAACACTGAAAGGGCCGGATTACGATTTCCTGGGAACCGACGGGCATCTGGGCGAAAATATCATGATCCTCACCCTGGGAGGCAGCCACGCCTACGGAACCAGCACAGACACCAGCGACCTGGACATCCGGGGCTGCGCCTTAAACCGCAAGCGGGAAATACTCACTGGGGAGAAATTTGAGCAGGTATCCGACGAACAGACCGACACCGTCATCTATTCCTTCAACAAGCTGATTGGACTGCTTTCCGGCTGCAACCCCAATACCATTGAGCTGCTTGGAAACAGGCCGGAGCACTATCTGTATCTGTCGGAGGCGGGGCGGGAGCTGTTGGATAAGGCCCACATGTTTTTGTCCAAACGGGCGGTGTATACCTTCGGCGGTTACGCCAACCAGCAGCTTCGCAGGCTGGAGAACAAGTCCGCGCGCCTGGTGGGGCAGGCTGAGAACGAACAGCACATTTTAAAAACCATCGAGCACGCGTGTTATGACTGGAAGGCGCGGTATTTCCCCATGCCGGAGGACGCTGTCAGGCTGTATACCGACCGGGCGGTCTGTGAGGAGCTGGAATCGGAAATATTTATGGACATTACGCTGAGGCACTATCCTCTGCGGGATTACGCGGGCCTGTGGTCGGAGATGCAGAGTGTGGTCAGGTCCTACGCCAGGACCGGCAAGCGCAACCAGAACGCCATCGGCCACGGGAAGCTGGGCAAGCACATGATGCACCTGATCCGCCTGTACATGATGTGTCTGGATATCCTGGAACAGGAGCGGATCGTGACCTACCGGGAGAAGGAGCACGACCTATTGATGGAAATCCGCGCCGGAAAATACCTGGACGGGGCAGGACAGCCTATCCCGGAATTTTTCGAGATGGTGGACGAGTATGAGCGGCGCCTCGAATACGCAGGCGAGAACACCTCCCTGCCGGAGCAGCCGGACGAGGAGGAAATCCGCGATTTCGTGGCCAGTGTGAACGAGAGGGTGGTCAGAGGTGAGATTGGAAATTGAGTTTCCCCTTCCGGTGGAGCCGGTTCTGAAACGGCTGGAGGACTCCGGGCACCGGGCGTATCTGGCCGGGGCCTGCGTGCGGGACTGGCTTCTGGGCGACGTTCCGGAGATGTGGGAGATCCTTTCCTTGGCGCTTCCCGGGGAGATCGCCGGACTGTTTGCCGGCGCGGGACTGGGAAAGTTTTCCATCAGCGCCCAAAGCGGAGCGGTGGGGCTGAAAAACCGGCATTATTCCTGTGAAATCGTTTCCCTTTCAGGCGGCCGCCCGGAAGGGGAGCGTGATTTTATGCGCTGCCTGGAGGAGGAGCTGGGAGGACGGGATTTTACGGTGAATGCCATAGCGTACAGCCTGAAGGACGGCCTAGTGGATCCCTTTCTGGGCCGCGCGGATTTGGAGAACGGAATAATTTGCTGTGTGGGCGATCCGAACCGGTATTTTGCGGGAAACGGACAGGCCATTCTCAGAGCCGTGCGCACGGCGGCTTTGCTGGGATTTCAGCCGGATGCGCGGCTGCTGCGGGCGGCAATCGAGCATCGGAAAACGCTGGTGGCAGTGTCTGCGGACTACGTGGGCTGCGAACTGCGGCAGATTTTTTCGGGCTGTGGGCATGGACTGGCCGGGTTGATCCGGCAGACTCAGGAGCTCCTTTTGACCATTTTGCCGGAGCTGATTCCCATGGTTGGGTTTCAGCAGAACAACCGGTATCACGTTCACGATGTGTGGCAGCACACCCTGGCAGCGCTGGAAGCGGCGGGTTGCGATGAGATCGTGCGGTTCGCCGTACTGTTTCACGACATCGGCAAGCCGTATTGTTACACGGAGGACGGGGATGGAACCGGCCATTTTTACGGCCATGGAGCCGTCTCCGCAAATATCACGGACCAGGTGTTAGGCAGGCTGGGATTCGACGGAGAAATCCGGGCGAAGATCACAGAGCTGGTGAAATACCACGATGTGGACTTTAAGGAAAGCCACAGAAGCATGAGGCGGTGGTTAAACCGTCTGGGCCCGGAACAGATAAGACGGCTGCTGGAAGTCCGGCGGTGCGACATCTGCGGGCAGAATCCACAGCTGATCCGGGAACGGACCGAAAAGATCAGCCGCTACGCCTCCATTTTGGAGGAGGTGGCGGCGGAAGATACGCACTTTCGGGTGCGGGATCTTGCGGTGTCCGGCGCCGATTTGATTAAAATCGGTTATACGCCGGGGCGGGGACTGGGAGAAGCCCTCCGGCGATTGGCCGCTATGGTGGAGGACGGCCGCCTTCACAATGAGCGGGCTTCATTGCTGGAGGAAGCGTCCCGGCAACTTGTTGTTGACACGAACATACGTTCATGATATGATAAAAATAATTCAAGAACAAATGTTCGGATCACAGGAGGAGCTGCGGATGAATGATAATCTCACCCCCAAACAGAGCGAAGTGTACGATTACGTGAAAGCGGCTATGCGTGAGAAGGGATACTGTCCGACTGTGCGTGAGATCTGCCTGGCGGTGGGTCTGACCTCCACGTCCAGCGTGCACGCGCATCTGAACACCCTGGAGCGCAAGGGATATATCCGGCGGAACCCGTTAAAACCGCGCACCATCGAGCTGGTGGAGAGCGCTGCCGATCAGGAGAGCGACCTGTTGAGGATTCCCATAGTGGGAACCGTGGCCGCCGGTTTACCTCTGCTGGCAGATCAGAATATTGACGATTACGTCTCCTTTCCGGCCGGAGCCCTCCACCGCGGGTGCGGCGGGTCTGTATTCATGCTCCGGGTGAAAGGCGACAGTATGATCAACGCCGGGATATACCACGGCGACAAGATCATCGTGGAGCAATGCGATACCGCTGAGAATGGCGATATCGTGGTGGCCCTGGTGGAGGACTCCGCCACCGTAAAGCGCTTCTTTAAGGAGAACGGCCACTACCGCCTTCAGCCGGAAAATGATGATATGCAGCCCATCATTGTGGACCAGGTGGAGATACAGGGAAAGGTGATCGGGCTGCTGCGTTCATTTTGATGGGAAATAAAAGTCACAAAAAATCCGCAATCTATGATATAATAGCAGCAAATGAATCTTTATACAACATTTGTGCTGAACGCGTCAAGGAGTCCGGAGACGGCCGAGGGTGATCCCGGCCGGAGATTTGTGGAGGATAGAATGGCTGTCGATTATTATATTGCGGATAAACATATAAAAGCGGAATACGAAGCATTCCGGAAGTTCTGGGAGGATGAGCTCTTCCCGGAATTTATCAAAAAACTGTACGGCTACTGCCAGGAAACCGGCGGCAGAATCGTCAACAAGGATCTGGCCGAGGAGATCGCCGAGGATCATCTGTGCGGCTATTCCTGCGTCCCCTTAAGTGAGACTACTTATAAGACCCCTCTGGTTACGGTCAACCACGCCGGTGTATTCTGGCGAAAGTGTGTGATCGGGGACCGTTCGGTCAACAGTCTGGAGGATCTGATCGTATTCTTTTCCAGGAAAGAGCGCCAGGAGCGGTATCAGGTGGAGGACGAGAAGGGCAGAGCGTATACGCTCAATGATTTGATGGATCTTTTGAAATAAATGCATAAATAGCAGGTCAAGGAGCGGCCTGGTTGTGAACAGGGCGGAGAGTTCATTGGCTCTCTGCTCCTGTTTCTTAAATTTACGGACGAAAAAGATAAACATTTGGCGGACTTTCTGGTGTATTCTTACTTAATAGAATCAAAACACAGGAGGCCGCTAAATGAAAAATTGTATTCCGTCAAACGTAGACAAACGAAGTAAATTGTACAGGGATTTGGAACAGTACCAGGAATATCTGTACCGGAAAAATTTATCGGACAATACAGTCCGGTCCTATTTGCATGCTGTGAGACAGTATTTCAAACAGCACCGAAAAATCACTGCTGAAAATCTACAGTTATACCGGGCAAAGCTGATCGATCACTACAGTCCCCAGACCGTCAATATCAGTATTCGGGCGTTGAATAATTATTTTAAGTTCCTGGAAATCGATCTGATGTCGAAAACAATCAAAGTAACGCGCCGGATGCAGTTGGACCGGGTGATCAGCCAGGCGGATTACGAATACCTGAAACGCCGGTTAAAAGAGGACGAGATCTATAATTATTATTACGCAATCCGGTTTATGGCGGCGACGGGAGTCCGGGTCAGCGAGCTGGTGGGAGTCCTGGTTGCGGATGTCAGACTCGGGTACAAAGACATCCATTCCAAAGGCGATAAGGTCCGCAGAATCTATATTCCCAAGACCCTGCGAACAGAGCTGCTTGGCTGGCTGGAAGAGGAGAGAAGGGACCACGGCAGGCTCTTTTTAAACAATCTGGGCGATCCCATGAGCACGTCCGCGGTCCGCAGACAATTAAAAGTATTCTCAGGCCTGTACCAGATCGATCCGGAGCGGATGTATCCGCACTCGTTCCGGCATTATTTTGCGAAAACATTTTTGGAGGCATGCGGGGATATCACGCTGCTGTCCAACCTTTTAGGTCATGAAAACCTGGAAACCACCAGAATCTATCTGAGGAGAAGCAGCAACGAACAGTACCAAATCGTCAATAAGGTGGTGAATTGGTGATGAAAATGAAATCCACAGCCAATACATTTGCGGACAGCCTGGCCCGCCAGGGAGCCAGCAAAGAGACGGTTTGTTCATACTGTAAAAGCGTTGAATTATTTTATTCGCAGTACGATGAGGTGACGGTTGATCATCTGCTGACTTACAAAGCGTATCTGTTGGAGCATTACGCGGTGAACACGGTGAACGCCCGGGTTTACGGATTGAACCGCTACCTGAAATTCCTAGAAGAATCAGAACAGCCGGAAAACGGTTGCGAGGGCTACAGGCTGTCCTCTGTCCGGCATCAAAGTGGCAACTATCTGGATAAAGTTATCTCCAAAAAGGATTTCGAAAAGTTAAAGAGACGGCTCAAAAAGGACCATAATCTGAAATGGTATTTTATCGTCAGATTTCTGGGGGCAACCGGAGTGCGGGTGAGTGAACTGACCAAAATCAAAGCGGAACATGTGGTGCAGGGGTGCATGGATTTATGTTCAAAGGGGAGAAAAGTCCGCAGGATATTTTTTCCGGCTGCACTCTGTGAGGAGACGCTGGAATGGCTGAACAGCCAGAATATAAGCAGCGGATACATCTTCTGCAACCGGAGAGGGCAGCAGATCACGCCAAGGGGAATCCGGATGCAGCTGAAGCGTTTTGCGGTAAAATACAAAATACCGGAGGAAACAGTTTACCCCCACTCCTTCCGGCATCGTTTCGCTCTGAATTTTCTCAGCCGGTTTAACGACATATCGCTGTTGGCCGATTTGATGGGCCATGACAGTATTGAGACCACGAAAATATATCTGACAAAATCCTCCGGTGAACAACGGGCGTTGATTGACCGGGTGGTGACGTGGTAGCGGCGTAAAAAAATGGGGACGAAATGTCCCCAAATTTATTCCCGGCTTGGATTTTCGGCAAATCCTCTCATATATACCTCGATAACCGAATGTACCTGTCCATTGCCGTTTAAAGGCGGTGATTCATACTCATGGAACATCGACCAGAAGCCTTCGTACTCCACAGACGACAGTTCCCGTTTCCCTTCGCGCTCGGCCCGATCCCTGTATTTGTAGTAGGCGGCATAAAGCTCCTGCTTTAGATTTTCTCTGCGGGCGTTATTGCGCTGGCGTTCCATTTCCATGTGCTCAGCGCTGTTCTTTTTGTCATTTTGCTCGATGATTGTTTTAAGTTCAACCATCATAGTGGAAATCACGTTCATCTTGTCGTTGCATTTCCTGATTTCAGATTTTAGTTCGTCAATCATCTCGATGTTCTTTTGATTGTGTTCCCGGCGATTCATATAATCACGGTATTTTTCTAAAAAATGGAAGCTGTACAAGCCTGCTTTGTGCAGGTGTCGGGCGATGATCCTGAGGAGATTAAAGCCCAGTATAAAACAGGTAATCAACAGCCATTTGTCGATATTGCCCCATACCGTATATAAGTCAGTCAAAGCGGTCAGTGTGTCCATTACAAAATACCTTTCACGTTATTCGGCCAGCTCATACTCCATCAGATCGGGTGTTTTGGTATCCCGCTGCGGCTCCCAGGATCCGTCGGCCCCAACCCAGCAGTACAGGTCCGGGGCGGTGGATTTTACATAGGTATTTTTTGCGGTCTGGCCGGACTTTGTGGCGTAATACCATTTTCCATTCACTTCGAACCATTGGGCCGCCAGCATGGCCCCATCGTCGGGATTCAGGTAGTACCAGTCGCCAGCCTCGTTTCCAAACCAGCCGGTGATCATGGTTCCGTCTCCGGAGAAAACGAACCACTGCAAACCGGAAACGGTATTGATTTCCTTCCAGGCGTTTTTAACCGGAACTCCGTTTACGCGATAGCGCCATGATCCGTCCGTCTGACGTTCCCAGCCGGTTTTGGAGCGCTCCATATGTCTTTTGCAGGCCATATAGCCGCACCAGGACTGGAATTGCGCGCACCAGGCAACGCCGTTGCAGCCATACCATTTTCCATATTTTGTATAATTGTTATTCCCGGCATTGGCCGTTTTGTTGTCCAGCTGGCTGTTGGATTCTTTTTCAATGTAGCCGATCTCTGCTTCCAAAACTTCGATCAACTCATCGGCAGTACAGGTGTCATCCCCGTACATCGGGCGGGCAAAACCGTTCCATTTGTTCCTGCCGCCAATTTCGTTGAAACAGATGGTGTATTCTTTTGCCGCCACCATACCGCCGTTGCGCTCATAGGCGGCTCCGGAGGTGTTTCCTTCGATTGATTTGATGTGGATGGTTTCCCGGGAATGATTTACCGAGACAACATAAGCGGCCAGAACATGACCGACCCGGCCGAGAGAGTCGTAGTAGAAGAAGGCCAGATCGCCTCGCCGGACCTTTGATCCATCGGTGATATAGCGACCGGCTTTCCTGGCGAGGCTTACGCCGGTAGGTGTGTACTGGAAATAGTCGCCCCAGAAGAGGGCTTTTCCTTTTGCGTGTGCATTGTCCATAGTTGAGAGTCCTTTTGGGTGAGTGTGGTGGGGGGAGTGGGGATGGGGGCGGAGGGGATGATGGGAGGGGGTGAAGGTTTGAAATAAACGGGGGTTGTAGAAGGGGATGGGGTGGGATATAATTGAATGAGGGGTGGGGAGTGGGATTATGTAGGTATAGGGGAGAGAGGGAGTGTTCTTTTTTTTTTTTGGGTATTATGGGAACGTGGGAAGGATGGGTTCCTAGCCCCACAGATTTATATTTGAGAGGGAATAATATCGCAGCATGGACATCTCCGAATTCTTCAGCTACATTTGAAAGTGGTGGAATAATGGTGACAAAAAGAAGCGCGTTGAGTGTAAACACAACTAAATCTTATAACTTAACACCATATAATAAAATAAACGTATTATTCAAAGTGATTTCATGGGGAACAATATCAACGTGGCAAAAGATTTCTCTCTCTGTGTACAAAAATGGTGGGACAACTTCAAAAGACGAAATAGGTTATACAGAAAAATCAAAATTGCCATCGACAACAAATGTCGAATATACAATATCACTCGACATAGGCAACGTGAACTATAATACTCAAGGGCTTAGGATTGTACTACAGGGACTTTATACAGATTATAACGACACATCTGGAATTGCAAGCTGGACAGGATATATATTTCGTATCTGGCTTAGTTAATACGTCATCACTTTTTTTTTTTTGGGTATTACAGGTACTAAAAAATACTATACTGAAGCGAAAAAATTCCTCCTATCGATGATTGTAAAGGAGGAATTTTTATGTCAGTAATTTGTATACAAGGCGCTGGTTCAGGAAGCGCTGGTTCTGATGAATGTACAGCCAAACTAAGTGATATTCCTGCTGGTTTAAAAGCAGTAACAGCTGATAGTAATGACGAGATTGGAATCGGAACTATGCCAGATCGTGGTAGTTGGAATTCTGGAGATTTAGCTGCGGGAGCTTCTGTTTCGATCCCTGCTGGTCGACACTCAGGTAATGGAAGAGTCACTGCGAAAAGTTTATCTGCTCAAACATCCGCCACAGCAACAGCTGCACAAATCAGGAGTGGATATTCCGCTTGGGTGAATGGTCAGCTAATATGGGGAACATTGAGCATTCAGAGCGCAATAAATTTTAGTGCAGCCGCCGTTTCTGCAACGCAAATTCGAATCAGTTGGCAGAACCCTTCTATTGGTCCTTGGGAAGGCGTGTTTATTCAAATGAGCACGGGCGGCTATCCCGGAACTACGGGCGGTTCCCGTGTCTATACTGGAACCGGTAGTAATACAGCAGCAAAAAACTGGAATGAAGTCATTATTAGCGGATTGGCTCTGGGAACAACATATTATTTTACATGTACATCATATGTTAATGCACTTGGATGGGGAAATTCCTACAATGTATCAGCTACAACAAATGCCACTCAAGTAATAAACGGTTTGCCAATTATGGCAAATGGGTATGGAAACAAAGGCGCTTATGTCCAAATTGCTATTCCAAATGGAGCTAATTACATAAAATTCAGTTATACCGTCAATATTCCCAATAGTTATTCTAAAGCTGGGTCCATAGGTTTATCCAATACCACGGAAGTTGGGACTTATTCAAGTGTGTACCTGAGTGTATATGGAGCATCTAATCGCGAATATACAGACAATCACACTTTTAATGTAAGCAATCTTAATGGGACTACTATGTATTTTAAAGTTGCTAGACATGATACTAGTTATGATTATGATTATTTTATAAGAATTAATAGCGCTTATTTTTCAAAGAGTGTGTGAAAAAAAGTCTGTAAATGCTGATCTTCTATGATAATCACTGGGCTGAAAGTTCCTTTTTGGACTTTCAGCCCTTGCTTTATATATAACAGCAACTATCGTTGCATGTCAAGAGCAGGCGAATATTCCACCTGTGAAAAATAAGATAGATTGGCTTATTCCGCCAGACGGCCCTCATACATGATGCTCAGTTCACCATATACCTGTCCCCAATTCCTGATTGGCATGGTCCATTTCTTTGTAGCTTCAAACGTAGACAGATACAAGGCTTTTAGCAGTGCAGTATCGCTTGGAAACACGCTTCTCTGACGGTTCAGTTTTCGATAAGTGGCATTTAGGCTTTCTATGGCGTTCGTCGTATATATGACCTTTCTGACTGCTGTGGAAAATTTGAAAATCGGGGATATGGCATCCCAGTTCTGTTTCCAGCTCCTCATGGAACCCGGATATTTTTCACTCCATTTTTCCGTGACCCGCTCCAGGGCATCCAGGGCTTTTTCTTCCGTTGGCGCCTGATAGATTGTTTTTAAATCCGCACAGAAAGGCTTCCTGTCTTTGTCTGACACGTATTTCATGGTATTACGCACCTGATGCACGATACAGCGTTGATATTCCGTCTTAGGATACGCTGCGGTGATTGCTTCCTTGATTCCGCTGAGCCCATCGGCACAGAG
>NZ_CABJCG010000005.1:60921-272931 GCF_902364025.1 Enterocloster lavalensis | reverse complement strand
CCGATCTGGCCATAGACCGTTGCAGAAGAACTCTGCAATCGAATGTAACTAGAGATACATTTCCTTAATCCTATCACAAACAGGGCGTCTGTGGAAGCCCCTATTCCGTGTTCCGGCATGTTTTTCTGTGTTTTTGTTTCTCTCTTGCCCGCTGCCCTCATGGACGCTATAATAGAAGCAATCACAACGCCACACCATACCAAGGAGGCCTCACGAACTCATGGATCTGAATTTAAATAACCTCGTCAGCAGCGGGCTTCTGCTGCCCGCCGCCCAACCGCCGGAACACATGCAGACCGCGGAAATTCATCAAATCGTTATCTTCGAGCCGGAAAATCCCAGCTTCCCCGATTCCGTCGAAGAGCAGACTCTGCTGTTCTTTCCCAGGGGAACCGGGCGGCACTTAAACGGCCAGATGCTAGAAGTCCTTACCCACCGCTCCTGCGCCGCCGTGCGCTACGGAGACGATATCACATTTCCTTCGGACGCGGAGCGCCTCCTTCCCACGTTTCTGATCCCCAGGGATTCCGACATATCCCGAACCGTTTCCCAGTGCTGCCAGCTGGCCTATAGCGGGATGCAGCGGCTGGCCGAGGCCTCCTTAGAGACCATGGAACGACTCTCCAAGGAGCTGCTCCACCACAAGGGAAAAGGGGAGAGTATCATCCGCATCGCCGCGGAGCTGCTGGAATGCCCCGTGGCCTTCGTTACGTCGGATTTTCACCTGCAAAATACCCACGACACCTCCGGCTACCTGGTATTGAACCCGTTCTGCAACGAGGATTCCTTCAACTGGGAATCCGCCCTGGAATCCATCCCCAATCCTCCGGCGGCAAGCCAGACCTGCCTGGCGGAGGGCATCAACGGCAATCGGATCAACGGTTATCTGTACCGGAACCATTACTGCCGCAAACAGGGCTGCCGGATCTTCATTTTCCCTATCGTGGACGAGGGCAACTGTTATGGCTACCTTCTCCTCTCCCTGGACGAGCGCACGGACGCGCTGTCCCCGGAGCGCAGCATCAAAATTCAGCAGATTCTGGCGATCATGAAATTTGAGATTATCAAGTCCGATGAGATCGCCCATACGGTGAACCGGTATTACGACTTCCTGCTGGACGAGCTGGTGGAGTCGGAGCAGACGGATTTCCGCAAGCTCATGCAGAAATACGGGCTGGTGCAGAAGGTAATTTACGACGAATACTACGTGCTCATCGCAGGCCGGACTCCCCAAAGCACCTCGGACACTTTTTTCCACGAGCTGCTCACCAGCCAGCAGTTCAACGCCCTGTACGACCACCTGGTAAATGCCATGGGCACCATCAACTTTTTCCTGTTTGAGCGGAAGGACTACATCGTGACCCTGTTGCCCAAACAACTGGTCTCCCGCGGCAAGCCGGATTTTGAGCGCGTCATCAGCCTATTCCGCGAGTTTTTGCAGGAACAGTACAACGGCGTGGGGATCAGCGGAATCGTGCCCACCGAGCGGGTGAGGCAGGGCTATCTGCAGGCGCTCAAAGCCCTGGCCATCTCCCAGCACTCCCTGAACAAGGCGTCCTGCTATTACGACGAGCTGGGCATCCTCCGCTTCTTCTTCGACCGCTCCAACCAGGTGGATTTCGCGCCCCTGCTGCAGGTATACCAGGAATACATTCAGCCGATCACGGACTATGACAGCCGGCACAGCGGGGACCTGCTCCCCACGCTGACCGCCTACATCACCTGCTGCGCCTCGCCCTCCGCCATCTGCAACCTGCTGTACATCCACAAAAATACGCTGTACGCCCGGCTGAACAAAATTTCCCAGATACTGGGAAAAGATTTGTCCGACAGCGAGACCGTGTTCAACCTGTCCCTGGGCCTGAAAATCCAGACCCTGATCCAGGCCGGAATCCTGGACCGGGACCTGGACCCGTAGGGGGCGCCCGCAATCACTGTCCCCCTCCCATTTCCGAACACAAAACAGCAGCGCCAGGATTTAATTCAAACCGGCGCTGCTGCTTCCTATCTCCTATTCATTCCACCTGAAACGTCCGATCCTTAATCCCCCGCATGGAAACATGGGCGCAACACAACTTTTCGTACAGCTTCCACTGCTGCGTCACATCCTCGGTCACGGAATTGAAATACTCCCTCACCACGTCCCGCGAGTAGTCGTGGGCCACAAAATGCCCGTCGTCCTCCGCCATGTGTCCAACGATTTCCGCCCCGGTTCCCGGCTCGGCGAACCCGTAGCGCTCCAGGAAGCGCCCGGCCTCCTCCTGCGTCCACACCTGATCCCAGATCTTCCGGCTGGCCTCCAGCTTTCCGTAGCCGGAGAGCTCGCAGAAACGATGCCACAGCGGCATAAGCTCCGCCAGCCCCGGATCGATTCCCGCGTTCCTGAAAATGACTTCCCGCTCAAACTCCGTCAATTTCTCCACCGAGTTATCGAAACTCATGGAGATCACGTGGCGGGCCGAGCCCTCGCCGAAGGCGTTGGAGGTGGAGAACTGGGACACGATGGACATTTCCGGCCAGCAGGTGTCGATCATGGTCTGAAGCCGCTTCTCAAAATAAGTCAGATGCCCCGGCTCCATCTCATGCCCCACATACTCCACCACCTTGTCCACGGTCCAGGGGTACAGCAGGTTGAAATTCCGCTCGTACTCGATGTGGTTGTAGTCGTACCCAAAGAGAATGGACAGAAATACCATGTCCTGATTGGGCAGCTCCCGCACCCGCACCCTGGGCATGCTGTTGCCGGTCACGTCCATGCGCTTCACGGCAATGTCGTGAAACACCTGGGTGGAATCCTTGATCACGGCCAGCAGGTGCTCCGGCGGAATCGCCAGCTTCTTGCGGAACCCCACAATCTTCTCCTGCACGGACCCGGTCCCCGGCAGCGCCTGGTTCAGCTCCTCCAAAATATCGTCAAATTTTTGACAATCCGTGGCAGGCGCCACCAGGCAGTAAAGCCCGTCCGTCATCTGATCAAAGGAAAACCGTTCCCCCAGGAGCATCCGGGCGCGGACGTTTAAGTTCTGCACATGATCCAGAAGGTAATTGACCCTCTGCATCTCCTTCTCCCCCGCGTTCACCTTGTACTGCTCCAGGCTCTTTGTAAGGCTCTCCGACTCGTCCAGAATATTCTCCAGAGTCTTGCCGTGCTTCATGTCCCCGATCTCATAGTCCGGGATAATCTTGTACTCCCGGGAATAACGCATGTTTGTTCTTCTCCAGAACGGCCCCTCGGTGTACCACTGCAAATCCCACGCATCGTAGCGCGTCTTGCACAGGGTCAGGTCCACCAGCTGCTGGGCCATTGCATTCAGTGCTGCTTCTGCCAAAATATACCTCCTTTATGCTCCAAAAAACGCGGCGATCTCTTCGCCCGTCGCTACCCAAACGTCCTCCGCCTTCTGTATCTCCGTCAGAAGCTCCTCCAACATGAAAATGCGCCCCTGTTCGCCGATGGCCTGAGGGTCCAGCTGAAGGTTGAACAGCGTCCCGAACCGCCTGGCGCCCTCCAGCTCGTAGAGCCAGTTCTTCAGCACGTCGTCCATGCGGGCGCTGCGGGACTGTCCCGGAGGGATGGGCGGATCAAATGTGAACGCAAAATAAGGCAGGTCGAACAATTCCCAGTGAATAGGCAGCTCCAGAAGCCCGCAGGACTCCCGCACATAGGGCACGTCGTCGTCGGACAAGGAACTGGAGTAGGAAAATCCCAGCGTTTTCACCAGCGCCAGCGTCTCCTCGCTGATCTCTCCCTCCGGCATCCGAAATCCCGCAGGCGCCTTACCCGCCGCCTTTGTCAGAAGATCCCTCGCCTCCGTCAGCGCCGCCCGCTGCTCCTCTACGGTCATGTGGGCCAGAATTTCATGGTTGTTTCCGTGGCAGCCGATCTCATGCCCGCGCTCCACGATGGAGGCCACCGCCTCCGGGTAACGCTTCACCACGGCTCCCGGTATAAAGAAGGTTGCCTTCACCCCAAAGCGGTCCAGCACCTCCAAAAGCTTCGGCAGCCCAAAACGGATGCCGGTGCGGCCCAGGCGCAGGATATCGCCCTCGTCCACGTTGACGTCCGGATAATAAATCTTGCCGAAAAACTCGGCGTCCAGATTCACGCTGATCATAGCCGCGCATGTTTTATTGGACGGCCATGCCGTCTTTTCAATGAGCATCGTCATTCCCCTCCATTGCCGCTTTATAAAAATCCGCTATCTCCAGGCAGGTGGCGCACCACACGTCCCGGTTGGACGCCAGATATTCGCAGAAACTGCTAAATATCACCGCTCTCCCCGGCGTACCCGCGATCTGCGGGTGGAAGGCCGTGGAGCCGGAATTTCCCATACGCACCATACCCTCCACCTCGCGGACCCAGTTGGAATACGCGTTCTCGTAGGGCGCGATGCGGGGCATCCCCACCAGCACCGCCGGGTAGGAGTGGAACACCGTCTGCACGTAGTCGTCCATCTGCTCGTCCCGGCAGGGGATATTTACCGCACCGGTGAGTTCCCCCTCCACCTCGTACCAGCCGCAGGCCTCGCCGCTGATCCCGGCGCTGGAGTACACAAACCCGCCCTCCGAGTAAATCCACCGCTCCGTCTCCGGCAGCAAAGCCCCTGTGGGCCTAAAGCCCAGGGCCCACCGCCCGGTATATTTCTCAAATATCTCCTGACAGCGCTCTATGCGCTCTCTCTGCTCCTGGAAGGTCGCTCCGTACTCCCCGGTGTGGTCCAGTCCATGGTGGCCGATCTCATGCCCCCGGTCCAGTATGGTCTCCACCAGACCCGGATGCTCCATTACAATGTTGGCCGGAATAAACCATGTGGATTTTAAAGAAAATTCATCCAGAATTTCCAGCACCCGCAGCGCGCCCTTTTTCGTGCCGTATTGGCCGATGGAAGGCCCCTTGATGTAGCCGCTGCCCTTAGGCAGCGTTTTTGTCTTGTTGCGCCAAATGGTGTCGCCGTCCAGGTCAAACCCTAAAGCAAACGCACTCTTCGCTCCGTTAGGCCATCTCATATATTTGCTCCTTCTATCCGTAATATTCTGTTCGGGTCCGCTTTCCGGCGCCCAGGCCGGTTCTCAGTCACCCGAGCTGCTTTCCGCCGCCCAGGCCGGTTCTCAGTCGTCCGAGCAGCTTTTCGTTGCCCGAGCAGCTTTCCGCCGCCCAGGCCGACTCTCCTGCCATCACAGACAGGCGTCCCAACCGGAACAGCCCGGCCCGCCTGCGCGCAAACCGCCCTTTCGCTCCTCTTAAACCGGCGTCCGTCTCCCCCCATTTGGGGCCAGCACCTGGCCGGTGACATACTCCGATGCGTCTGAGGACAAATACAACACCATGTCCGCGATGTCCTCCGGCGTGCCGATGCGCCCCCATGGGATATCCCGCAGCTCGTCCTCCACAAACACGTCGAAATCCGTCTCCTTCAGCATAGGCGTCTGAGTGGTGGGCACCGCGATGGCGTTGGCGTTGATGTGGTCCTTGCCCAGCTCCTTTGCGATGGACTGGGTGAACCCGATCAGCCCGGCCTTGGCCGAGGCGTAATGGGAACAGAACTCGCAGCCGATGATCCCGGACCCGGAGCTGATGTTGATGATCTTGCCGTGCTGCTTCGCCTTCATGTAGGGAATCACCTCCCGGCAGAGATAAAAAGGCGCGGTGAGGTCCACCCGCAGCATGCGGTCCCAGTCCTCGTCCGTGATCTCCTCAAAAGGCAGGGAAACGCTGCCGATGCCCGCGTTGTTTACCAGGATATCCACGGTTCCATAGGCCTCCACCGCGGCCTTCACAAGCTCCTTCACCTGCCCCGGGTCCGCCACGTCGCAGTGGCAATACATGGCGGTTCCGCCTCCCTCCCGGATCTCCCGGACCGCGTCCTCGCCCCAGTCGTCACGGACGTCGCAGACAACTACCTTCACGCCAAAGCGCCCCAGTGCCAGCGCCGTCGCTCTCCCGATTCCCCGGCCGCCGCCTGTGACGATTGCGGACTGTCCGGCTATTTTCAGATAATCATATTCCATAAAACGCACCTGTTTCCTTTCCTAAAATCAAACCGCCTCCGGCACGGCAGACGCCTTTACTCCCCGCGCCCCATACCCGCATCCCGCCGGAAACGCAGTCGGCCGGACAGCCGCCCGGCTCCCCAAACCTACATCCATGCCCCGCCGTTGGGACAGAGCACCTGTCCGGTAATATACTCCGCCGCCTCGGACACCAGAAACACGATAGCCGCCGCCTGGTCCTCGGGCGTCCCCACACGGTGCCAGGGCAGGCCCTTTGTCTCATCCTCCCAGGAACGCCCCGGCAGATGGGCCATGCGGGTGTCCGTCAGCCCGGTTCCCAGCGCGTTCACATTGATCCGGTGCTTAGCCAGCTCCTGGGACAACTCCTTTGCCAGTCCGATCATCCCGGCCTTGGAGGCCGCATAGTGGGGATCGGAGAAATCATATCCAAGGGCCGCGCCCGAGCTGACCATGCAAATCTTCCCGTGCTGCTTTTTCACCATATAAGGCAGCACCTCGTTGGTAAACATATAAGCTCCGGTCAGGTTGATGCGGATCAGCCGGTCCCATTCCTCATAGGTCATCCTGTCGAAGGTCTTGCCCCCGCCGAATCCCGCCGCGTTGTTGACCAGAATATCCACACCACCAAAGGCCTCCGCCGTCTTCCCGATGGTGTCCCGGATCTCCTCCAGATTGGTCACATCGCAGCGGTTGTAAAGGGCCGTACCGCCCCGTCCGCCGATCTCCTCCGCCACCTTTTTTGCGCTGTCTCCCTCGATATCGCAAACCATCACCCGCGCGCCCAGGTCCGCCAGCATAATCGCCGTGGCGCGGCCGATGCCGTTGCCCGACCCGGTCACGATAGCCGCCTGTCCCTCCAGACGGAAATAATCAAACATTGCCTTCTGTACACGCTCCTCCACGCCAGATTCCTCCTCTACCGCTTTTTCGTTTTTCCCAGATACGCCGCCACGATGCTCTCATCGGCGGCCAGCTCCGCCCCGGTTCCCGTCTTGACGATCCGTCCCTGCTCCAGCACGCAGGCGTGGTGGGCGATGGACAGGGCCTTGCGGGCGTTCTGCTCCACCAGCAGCACGGAGATCCCCTCCCCGTTGATCTGCCGGATAATGGACATGATATCATTGACAATCAGCGGAGCAAGCCCCAGGGACGGCTCGTCCAGAAGCAGCACCTTGGGATTTGCCATCAGTCCCCTGGCGATGGCCAGCATCTGCTGCTCGCCGCCGGACATGGTACCCGCCCGCTGTTTCCTTCGTTCCTCCAGCCGCGGGAACATCCCGTAAGCCCGCTCAATACCTGCGGCCCGGTTCTTGCTGGTGTATCCGCCCAGCATCAGATTCTCCTCCACCGTCAGGTTGGGGAAAATCCACCGCCCCTCGGGCACCAGGCACACGCCCTGCTCCACTACCTTGTAGGCGGCCGGCTCCATTTTCCGGTCATTCAGGTAGACTTCCCCCCACTGTGGCTTTAACAGCCCGGCGATGCACTTCATGAGGGAGGATTTTCCCGCGCCGTTGGCTCCCACGATCGCCATGATCTCGCCCTTGTCCAGCTCGAAGCTGACGTTGCGGATCGCCTGGATTTTACCATATGAAAAGCTGAGATTCTCCACTCTAAGCATTACTCATCCACCCCCAAGTACGCGGAAATCACTTCCGGATTGTTCTGAATCTCATCGGGCTTTCCCTCCGCCAGCAGCGTCCCGAAGTTGAGCACGCTGATCTGGTCGCAGATCGCCATGATCACGTCCATGTGGTGGTCAATGATCACCACGGTCACGTCCTTTTTCTCCCGTATCTCCCGGATGAATTCCGACAGCTTGTCGCTCTCCTCCTCATTCATCCCGGCCGCCGGCTCGTCCAGCAGAATCAGCTTGGGCCGGGTTGCCAGGGCCCTGGCGATCTCCAGCCGCCGCTGCATGCCGTAGGGCAGGTTGTTGGCCCGCTGCTGCCTCTGGTCCGACAGCCCCACCTCCTCCAGCAGACGGTCGCAGAATTCCCGGCTCTCCCGCTCCTGGCTCCGGCACTTCTCCGTGCGCAGGATTCCGTCCAGAAGGCCGTAGGTGATGTTCTTCTGGCAGGCGGTCAGCAGATTGTCGTAGACCGACAGGTCCCCAAACAGGCGGATATTCTGAAAGGTCCGGGCGATTCCCCTGGCCGCGATCACGTGGGTGGGCAGCCCGTTGACCTGCTGTCCCTCAAAGAGCACCTTGCCCTCCGTGGTATCGTACACCCCGGTAATCATGTTGAACAGCGTGGTCTTGCCCGCCCCGTTGGGCCCGATGATGCCGTAGATGCTGCCCCGGGGCACATTGATGGTTATATCGTTGGAAGCCGTGATGCCGCCAAAGCGCTTCACGACATTCTGTAGCTGCAATATGTATTCCTGCTGCGCCATGGGCTACCGCTCCTTCCATTTCTTCTTGGCTTTGTCTCCCAGATCCCGCATCCCCTGTATGCTGAACTCCTTGGTCCCCATCAGGCCCGAAGGCTTAAAGATGATCACCAATACCACCAGCAGGCCGTAGAATACCATGCGCCACTCCTGGACGGAGCCGAAGCGCAGAATCTCGGGCAAGGGCACCAGGATCATGGAGGCCACGATGGTACCGGTCAGGCTGCCGCAGCCGCCCAAAATCACCGTCATTACCAGCTCGTCCGACTTCACCATATTGAACATGGTGGGATTCAGATAATGCATATAGTGGGCTAAAAGCGCGCCGGAAATACCGCAGAGCGCGCAGCTGATCCCCATTGCCAGCATCTTGTAATTGGCCACGTTTGCCCCGATGGACGCCGTGGCCAGCTCCTCCTCCCGCACCGCTATGCAGTTGCGCCCGTGCTTGCTGCGCAGGAAATTGCGCAGGCCCCACACGATCACCACCAGGAAACAGAGCACCACCGGGAAGGTAGCCCCCTTTGGCACGTCCGTCAGGCCCCTGGCGCCACCGGTGAGATTCGGCATGTTCTCGATGATCAGCTTGGTCACCTCCCCGATTCCCAGGGTGGCGATTACAAAATAATCCCCCTTCAGCTTCAGCGTGGGATAGCCGATGATCAGCCCGATCACCAGGGCGGTCAGCATCCCGCAGAACACGCCCACCAGAATGGGCACGTGGAAGGTCTTGGTGATCAGGGCGGAGGTGTAGGCCCCGATTGCCATAAAACCCGCGTGGCCCATGGAAAACAGGCCCGTGAACCCGGTGAGAATGGAAACGCCCAGAATCGCAATCATATAAATGCCGGTCAGTGTCGCAACACCCATCCAATAATTCATCTTCGCACCTCCCTCATGCCTTGTCCTCCGTGGCTTTTCCCATCAGCCCCGACGGGCGGACGAACAGCACGATCACCAGCAGCGCGTAGGCGAAAATGTCCCGCATGGAGGAGGAAATATAGCTGGAAATCATGGTCTCGCCGATCCCCAGCGTGATCGCCCCCAGCACCGCGCCGGGGATGCTTCCCAGGCCGCCGAACACCGAGCTGATAAACGCCTTGTTGGTCATGGCCGTGCCCAGCGTCGGGAAGGCCGTGTATTTCGCGCCCAGAAGAGCCCCCGCCAGGCCGGCCAGGGAGCCTGCGATCAAAAATACCAGCAAAATCAGCTTCTGCACGTTCACGCCCATCAGGGAGGTGGCGTCCAGATCGTAGGACGCCCCCCGTATGGCCAGGCCCACCCGGGACTTGCGGATAAACAGCTCCACCAGCACCAGGGCCGTGATGCTCACCACGAAAATGATCAGGTCCACCTGTCCAACGCTGGCCCCAAAGAGGTTAATAGACTCGTTGGAAAAGTTCACCGGGTACACCCTGAACCGGCTGCTGAAGCTGATGATGATCAGGTTCTCGCACATGGTGGAAATTCCAAGGCCGGTGATCAGCAGGTAGATCCGGCGGGCCTTTTTCTTTAACAGCGGCCGGTATCCCAAAAGCTCGATCAGCATGGCCAGCCCCCCGGCCGCCAGCACCGCGATGAGAATCCCCAGGAACAGGTTCTGCACCAGCTGCGACAGGAAGAAAAATGCGCAGAAGGCTCCGATGGTGACGGTGATGCTGTGGGCGAAGTTCGTAAAGTTCAAAAGGCTGTAGATCAGGGAATACCCCACCGCCATCAGCGCGTAGATGCTTCCGATGGACAGCCCGTTTATCAACTGTTGAAAGAACAATCCTGTTCCCTCCCTCCTATTATTCGTAACAGTTCAGACATCCGATGTGAAAATTGACACGGAAATCCGCTTATAAGCGAGCTTGACGCGGCTTTCCGCGTCAATTTTCCCGCCGTCTGAACTGTTACTGTTATTCCATGCGGTACTCGTCGAGTTTTACAAAATCCGTTCCCTGAATCTGGAAAATGGAAGCGGTGCGGACGGGGTTGTGGGTCTGCGGGTCCATGGAAATCACGCTGGTCAGACACTGCACGTCTTTAGCATTTTCCATAGCGTCCCGGATCTTCTGGGGATCCGCCTCGCCCGCCGTCTCGATGGCGTACTTGACCAGCTCGAAGCAGTCGTAAGCCAGGTACGCATCCGTGCCGCCCTTGTCCGGGTCCATATTCCACTTCTCCTGGAAGGCGTTCTTGAATTCCTGAAGGCTCTCGTCGTTCACGTCCATGGCGCAGGGGAACACCGCTCCCTGTACCTCGTCCTTTGCGATCTCAAACAGGTCCTGCATCATCCAGGCGTCCACGCCCAAAAACGGCACTTCGATGCCCAGCGACCGCGCCTGCTTGGCGATCAGGCCCACCTCCTTGTAGTTGGCCGGGATCATCAGCGCGTCGAAATCCCCGTTTTCCTTGATCTTGGAGAGCTGGGCCCGGAAATCCACGTCGCCGGTCTTATAGGCCTCGGTGATCGTCACCTGGCCGCCCTTGGCCTCAAAGGAATTGGTAAAGTTCTGGGTGATTCCCAGGGAATACTCGCTGCTAATCTCGTAGAGAATGGCAACCTTCTGGTAGCCCAGCTTGTCCTTAGCGTAACCGCCCATGATATCGCCCAGCTGCGGGTCGGACAGGCAGATGCGGAATGCGTAGGGCCGGACAGAACCGTCCTCCTCCCGCTGGGTCACCTTGTAGTTGGTGCCCGTGGTGGTGATATGGGGGACCTTGTATTCCTCGCACACCTCCGCCAGGGCGATGGCACCCGAGGAGGAGTCCGGGCCGATGAAGGCCACCACGCCGTCGTTCTGGAGCGCCTTGCGGGCCGCGTTGGTGGTCTCCACCGCGTCGCCCCGGTTGTCGTAGATTTTCAGCTCAATCTGTTTGCCGATGATGCCGCCGTTTGCGTTGGTCTCCTCCACCAGCATTTTCAGGGTGTTGGATTCCACCTCCCCCCAGAGAGCGGATTCCCCGGTCAGGGGGCCCATGTAACCCAGTATGATCTTGTCACTGTCCTTTTTGCTGCCTCCACAGGCCGCCACTGAGAGCGCCATCGCCGTGGCCATCGCCGCCGCTGCAATCCTCTTAAACTTTCTACGCATAATCTTTCTCCTTCCTCCTGGTAAAAAAATTAAATTTTATGAGGGGTGCATCCCCTTTTGACCGACAGGTTATCCTGCAAAAAAATGGACTTTTGTCCCATTTCCCCCTTCCGCAAATCCATTTTTTTGTATATCTGTACTAATTTTAAATTTTAAACGAATCTATCATTTTTGCAATCGTACAAAAATCCATATTTAAAAATGACCTTTTGTACTTTCGTTCATTTGACCCTATTTTTGAATTTTTTTTCATTTTGAAGGAAATTTATGCGTAAAATCCGGCTGATCCGGCCAAACCCCCATTAAAATACAGAAAAACACCCCCGGAAATGTCCCTATTTTCTCTTGCCCCATCCCTGCCGCCACGCTATAATGACGTTAGAGAACCGTTCCTATGGCAAAACAGCCGGGATTTTGGTCTTTCCGGTATTACGTCCGACAAAGGAGGCCGCAGCATGGGAAAAATAGTGCCGATTCAAAATGGTTACTGCTCCAATCTGGATTACCGCAGGATTTGCAGCATCGACACCGAGGTGATCGATACCCCCACCACGCCCCTGATCCATCAGATGTCCCGTTTCTGGCTGATCAACGAGGGCCAGGGCATTTTAAAGCTCCAGGACCGGGAGTACGAGCTGAAGCCGGGCACCATCGTGTCCATCCTGCCCTGGCAGATTTCCGATGTGATCCAGGTGGATTCCCCCCTGCAGTATTATCTCCTTGCCTACTATTTCGACAATATCAACGCCATCATCAAATCCATTTACAACACCGACAGCCAGCCCTTAAGCCTGATCGAGGAGATGACGGGCTGCCCGGTGGTGCAGTGCGGCAAAGAGGAATATACGGAAATCCGCACCGTTTTCGAGCAGCTTCGGGCCGAGACGGGGGTGGAGTCCGTGAAACCCGCGGAGGAGAGCGGCCGTCTCCACTCCCTCTACGTGAAAAACAAGCTGGTGGAGCTGATTGTCCTCTATCTCAGGGCCGGTGAGCGCAGCAAGACCGCGTCCCCGCCTGCCCGGACGGGGATTCAGAAAAGCGATATCCTCCACTACATGTACAACCACCTCAGCGAGAAGCTGACTCTGGCCAATCTGTCCAAGCTCTTCTTCATGAGCGAGTCCTCCATCAGCGCCTATATCACCCAGACCACCGGGTTGTCCTTTTTTGATTTGTTAAATGAGATGCGGGTGGGAAAAACCATCAATTTCCTGCTGTATACCAACCTAACCATGGAGGAGCTGGCGGAAATCCTGGGATTTGTGGACAGCTCCCACATCTGCAAGGTATTTGCGGCCCGGGTCGGAATGAAAGCCAATGATTTTCGGAAAACGTATCAGAATGTCTATGAAATATGCGATATCAGGATGACAAGAGATGCCTATGAGATCGTAACGTATATTTACCGGAACTATGCGGAGCATCTGACGCCCCAGAGCACGGCGGAGCAGTTCCATATTTCGCTGAAGGAGTTAAACACCATCCTCCTGTATCAGGTTGAGAAGAATTTCTCCGACTTTTTAAACTTCGTGCGCGTCAACCGGGCTTCTGAGCTGCTCAAGCGCACCGACAAGAGCATCACCCAGATCGCCATCGACGTGGGCTACAACAGCGCCAAGACCCTGACCCGCAACTTCCTGCGGTTCCGCACCATGACCCCGGGGGCGTTCCGGCAGAGCATTGAGATTCAGGAAAACACGCTGTAAGAGATATGCGCCGTCGGGCGCAGCGGCGACGCCGGACAGCGCATTGCCGGGAAATATCCCGCCAAAAGGCGCAGGCCAATCTACGGCCTGCGCCTTTTATTGTATGCAAAGGGCCACGCGAAGCCTGCGGGCGATTGTTTAAATGCAATGGACCCGTTATTTCATCACGCCCAACCCCTTGGCCACGATGGCGATAAAGTCCTGGACATTGGTCACAATGGTGGTGGCGGACAGGCTTCCGCGGTCCAGAAGTTTATTCACCACAAACTCGTCCGCATCCACGGTGTACAGGTACACGGGGCGGATCTGGCCGTCCGGCATCACCCGGAAGGAGGGCGTCATATTTCCGGTGGCGATGGTGTGCAGCATGGTAGCCAGGCAGATCACCGTGGTGGCGCCGCGCACCAGGCCACGCATCTCGGTCTGACCCCTGTAGGCGTCCCCGATCACCTCGGGCATGGGGCCGTCGTCCCGGATGGACCCGGTCAGCACCATGGGCACGCCGTTCTTCACGCAGCTGTAAATGATCCCGTTGTCGATCTTGTAGTCCTCGATAAACTGGGGGATAGAGCCGCTTCTGCGCACCTTGTTAATCACGTCCAGGTGGTTGTAGTGGCCGTTGGGCTGGGATTTCTGGGTGTAAATGTCCTGCCCAAGGGCCGTGTGCAACAGCGCGCCCTCCAGGTCGTGGGTGGCCAGGGCGTTTCCGGCCATCAGGCCGTGGGCGTAACCGTTCTCCACCAGGGCCTGCATGGCGGCTCTGGCGTCGTAGTCGAAGGAAAACGCCGGACCCATGACCCAGACGATATTCCCGTGCTCCCGCTCGTGCCGGAGCAGCTCGAACAGGTTGTCGTAGTCCCGGGCGTAGGAAGTCTCGCGGCTCCTGCCCTGGCGGAACACGAACTGGTCGTCCAGATCCTCGCCCTCCGCCGTAAAGCCGTTGCAGTGCATGTAAATGCCCTCCTCGGCCTTCTCGCTGCGGCCCAGGATCACTTTATCTCCCTTTTTCAGGTTTCGGTTCTCCACCACCGCCAGGTGGCCGTCGTCACAGATCACCACGCTGGAATCCATGCGGCTCTCCTCCGCCAGCACCCATTTCCCATTGATCTTGAAATACTCCGGGTACATGGAGGTGCTGTGGTAATATTCCGGCGCCACACCGTCCATTTCCGCCTCCTCAAACTTTACGTCCGGGGCGTTCACAAACATGGGCTGGGTAAAATCCGGATGATGGTATTCAGGTAATTTAAAAGCCATAATAATATCCTTCCTCCCTTTCTCTGCAGGGTATAATTCAATTTCAAATTTCAGATTGCAGTAACCAACACGTCGCCGTCCTCCTGGAACGCAGGACACGCGGGCGCGCCTTGGGGGGCGGTTTCAGCCGGGGCAGCTCCATACGAGTCCGATCCATACCGGGCCTCTCCATACCGGTCCGCTCCATACGAGTCCGATCCATACCGGGCCGCTTCACATCGGTCCGCTCCACACCGGGCCTCTCCACACAAGTCCGATCCATACCGGGCCATCCCGCCGGGGACCGTCTCCTCCGACCGGATCCACGTGCCACTCAGCCCTTCCAGGGCCGCCCGGGCGCTCTCCAGGGACGTGATCACCGCCGCCCGCCCCGGCAGGGCTTCTGCGAACTCCAGGCAGGCCTCCACCTTGGGCAGCATGCTGCCCGGCGCGAATTGTCCCTCTTTTATGTATTCCTGCGCCTGGCCGATGGTCATCCGGTCCAGCGCCTTCTGGTCCGGCCGGTTGAAATTGATACAGACCCGGTCCACGGCCGTGAGAATCAGTAGCATATCGGCCTTCATCTGGACCGCCAGGCGGCTGCAGGACATATCCTTGTCCACCACCGCGTCGATGCCGCGCAGCTCCCCATCCTCCTCCACAACCGGAATCCCGCCTCCGCCTGCGGCGATAACCAGCAGGCCGCTCTGCACCATCTTGCGGATGGCGCCCAGCTCCACGATCCGCCTGGGCCTTGGGGACGGCACCACCCTGCGGTAGCCCCTCCCCGCGTCCTCAACAAAGGTAAATCCCCGCTCGGCGCTGATCTCTTCCGCCTCCTCACGGGTGTAAAAATTCCCAATGGGTTTGGTGGGATGTAAAAATGCCGGGTCCTGGGGATCCACCTCCACCTGGGTCACAACGCTGACCACCGTCTTGCCGATCCCCCGCCTCTGCAGGCTCTGCTGGAGGGCCTGCTGGAGATGGTAGCCGATAAAACCCTGGGACATTGCCCCGCACTCGGCAAAGGGCATATAGGGCGTTCTCGGGCCGCACTGGGCCGCGTAGTTCATGGCCGAGTTGATGATCCCCACCTGGGGCCCGTTTCCGTGGCCGATGATCAGCTCGTGGCCCTCCGCGGCCAGGTCCGCAATGATCCCGGCCGCCGCCCGCACCTGCTTCAGCTGCTGCGCCGGGGTATTTCCCAGGGCGTTGCCTCCCAGCGCCACCACAATCCGTTTTTTATTACGTTTCATAATGCCTCCTGAAAACGGGACCGGTTCTCAACACAAAGTCGCGTACAACACCGCTTTGATGGTATGCATCCGGTTCTCCGCCTCGTCGAACACCACCGACTGGCTGGATTCGAACACCTCGTCGGTCACTTCCATCTCCGTCAGGCCGAATTTCTCCGCAATCTGGGCCCCAATCACGGTTTTGGTGTCGTGGAAGGAGGGCAGGCAGTGCATAAACAGAGCGCCGGGGCCGGCCTTCTCCATCAGGCTGCGGTTCACCTGGTAGGGACGCAGCAGGCGGATGCGGGTATCCCAGACCTCGTCCGGCTCGCCCATGGACACCCAGATATCCGTGTAGATGATGTCCGCCCCTGTGGCTCCCTCGGTCACGTCCTCGGTCAGGCGCACGGTGCTGCCGTTCTCCGCGGCGATGCGCTCCGCCTCCCGCACCAGATCCTCAGCCGGGAACAGCTCCTTCGGCGCGCAGGCCGTAAAGTTCAGGCCCATTTTCGCGCAGGCCACCATCAGGGAATTGCCCATATTATTGCGGGCGTCGCCCATGTAGGTGAAATTCAGGCCCTTCAGACATCCGAACTTCTCCTCGATGGTCAGAAGGTCCGCCAGCATCTGGGTGGGATGGAACTGGTCGGTCAGGCCGTTATAGACCGGCACGCCGGAGTATTCGGCCAGCTGCTCCACCAGCTTCTGGTCAAAACCGCGGTACTCGATGCCGTCGTACATTCTTCCCAGCACCCGGGCGGTGTCCGGGATGCTCTCCTTTTTGCCCATCTGGCTGCTGCCCGGATCCAGATAGGTGACTCCCATGCCCAGATCCCGGGCCGCCACCTCAAAGGCGCAGCGGGTCCTGGTGGACGTCTTCTCAAAAATCAGCACAATATTTTTGCCGGGCAGGTAGCAGTGGGGCGTCCCACTGCGCTTCATCGCCTTAAACTCCTTCGAGAGATCCAGCAGATAGCGGATCTCCTGGGGGGTGTAGTCCAGCAGTTTCAGAAAGCTTCTTCCTCTTACATTCATTCCCATTTTCGTATCCTCCTCTTCAATCAATCCATTATATAGCGCTACACATCTTCCCGCCACAGCGGCATACTCATGCAGCGCGGGCCCCCTCTGCCCCGGGACAGCTCCGAGCTTGGCATCTCCAGCACCTCCACGCCGTTCTCCCTGAGAATCCCGTTGGTAATGTAGTTCCGGTCGTAGACCACCACCTTGCCCGGCGCGATGCAAAGGGTGTTGGAGCCGTCGTTCCACTGCTCCCGCTCCGACGCCACCCGGTCCTTCCCGCCGCAGCGGATCATGGTGACCTGATCCAACCCCAGGTGGGTGCCCAGGATCACCGGCAGGGAGCTGTCCAGCTCCGTGACATTTAACGTATCCCGGTGGTCGCCCCGGCAGATCTCATACACCCTGAGGCTCCCAAGAATCCCGGGATGCACCGTAAATTTGTCGTAATCGATCTGGGTCATTACCGTGTCCAGGTGCATGTAGGCCCGGATGCTGGGGATATCGAAGGCCAGGATCGTCTCGATCTCCGCCGTGTCGTCCCCGAAAATGTTCTGGGCCAGCAGCTCGATGGCCTCCGGCGTGGTCCGCTGGGAAATGCCCACGGCCAGCACACGGCGGCTCAAATTCAGGATATCGCCGCCCTCGATGGAAAACGGATAGTCCCGCCGGTAATAAAAAGGCGTGCTCCCCGCAAAGTCCGGGTGTTCCTCCAGAATGTAGGACCCGTAGATGGTCTCCCGCCTTCTGGTTCTGGAATACATGTAGTTGAGGCTCACCCCGCAGCCGATGGAGGCAAAGGGGTCCCGGGTAAAGTACAGGTTAGGGATGGGGTCCAGTATGAACCGGCTGTCCGGCCTCACCCGATCCGCCAGAGGACTGTGTCCCCCCGCCTTCAGCTCATTCATCCTCACCCCGGCCATGGTCTTCTGCACCAGCTCCCGCTCGTCCGGAATTCCGTCCAGCAGCCGGAACAGCTGGTCCTTGAACTTCTGGGCGATATTCCCGCCCTCCTCGATAAACTGGCGGATGAAGCGCTCCCGAAGCTGGGGCCTGCCCTTTAACGTTCCGGCCATCAGGTCCTCCAGATAGACCACCTCCACCCCCTGCTCCCGCAGTATCCCGGCGAATACGTCGTGCTCCTGCCTGGCGGCCCTCAGATATGGGATATCGTCAAACAAAAGCCGTTCCAGCTCCCCGGGGACCAGGTGCTCCAGCTCCTGCCCCGGACGGTGGAGCATCACCCGTTTTAGTGTTCCGATCTCACTTTTTACATGGATTGGCATCGCATTCCCTCGCTTTTCGTGTTCTTGATTTCATACTATCCTGAAATGAGCGGACGCGTCGGACAAGATCAGACAAATTTATTGTATTTTAAAATGATTTTCCAAAACGCCTGAAAACACCCTCAGATGAACAAGGTCCGAACCAATCCCCGGCCCGTCTCATATTATATATTAGTTCAAATGGCGGAAAAACCGGTAAAAATGAGGCTCATACGCCTCTCTGACCCTATTTTTTCCGTCTGTTTTCCCGCCGCCTGAATTTTTCTCCTGTCATACCGCACAACTGCCTGTTATGGGCATAAAATCATCTGTTGTAAGAAAGGATTTGAATATTTATGAGACAATTTCGCAGCTTAGCCTGCTTTTCCCTGGCTCTGCTTCTGGCTCTCGCACCGCCGTCCCTGACCTCCTTTGCCGCCAGCCGCGTCTACCACGGGATCGACGTGAGCGAATGGCAGGGCGACATCGACTTTGAGGCCGTGCGGCAGTCCGGGATCGACGCCGTCTACATCCGTGCGGGCGAGGGCTCAGACTATGTGGACGCATATTTTGAGTCCCACTATCAGGGCGCCCTGGCCGCGGGCCTGAAAATCGGCTATTACCACTATGTCACCGCCCAGAACGAGGAGGAGGCCAGGGAACAGGCCCGTTTCTTCTGTTCCCTGATCCGCGGCAAAACCGTGGACCTCTACCCGGCCATGGACTTTGAGAGCTTTCCTGGGCTGGACGTGGAGGAGATCAACGCAATCGGCGCCGCCTTTATGGAGACCTTAAAGGACTGCCTTGGCTACACCCCCTCCCTGTACAGCGATACCAACAACACCGCCAGCGTCTGGGATTCCTCCCTCGCCTCCTACCCGCTGTGGGTGGCGGAATACGGCCCGGCCGTTCCCAGCAACACGGGCTACTGGGCCACCTGGGACGGCTTCCAGTATTCGGACGCGGGAAATGTACCCGGCATATCCGGCCAGGTGGACCTGGACTATTTCAAGGACACCATGCTGATAAACGGCGGAAACGACTCCGGCTCGCCGGACGCCTCCGCCACCTACACCGTGCGGCCGGGCGACACCCTCTGGGCCATCGCAAGGCGCTTCGGCACCACCGTAGAGGCCCTTGTGCAGGCCAATGATATCCCCGATCCCAATCTGATCTACCCCGGCCAGGTGCTGACGATTCCCGGGCGCGGAGAAATGCAGGCCACCTACACCGTGCGCCCCGGCGACACCCTCTGGGCCATCGCCCGGCGTTTCGGCACCACGGTCCAGGAACTGGTGAGCTTAAACGGGATCGCCGATCCTAACCTGATCTACCCCGGCCAGGTGCTGCGCCTCCCGGACAGCAGCAGCGTGCTGGTATACCGGGTGGTTCGCGGCGACACCTTATCCGGCATCGCTCTGCGCTTCGGCACCACAGTCCAGGCCCTGGTGCAGGCCAACCACATCGCCGACCCCAACCTGATCGATGTTGGACAGACATTGGTGATTCCGCAGTAATTTTGGGCGCATTTCAACCTTCTGAATGACAACAGGGGACTGCCGAGCGATCTCAGCAGTCCCCTGTCTATCTCATCTTCTCCCAGGAAGCTTTTCCTGTTTCAAATATTCAATCAATCCCCCGCAGCGGATAATCCCCATCACATGCTCAGGTATCCTGTTACACCGGTATTCCTCCCCCGTGGTCCGGTTGTAAATCATTCCGCCCAGATAATCGATCTCCAGCACGTCGTCCTTGGAAATCTTGTCTGTCTCCGGGCACTCGATGGTCAGAATCCCTACGTTGATGCAGTTGCGGAAAAAAATCCGGGCGTAATCCATGGCCACGATGGTCCGCACCCCCAGCTGCCGCAGCATAAGCGGCGCGTTCTCCCGGCTGGAGCCGGAACCCAGGTTGTGCTCCGCCACGAAAATGTCCCCGGGCTTAAACCCGGAAGCGAAGTCCGGGTCCACCGGCGCCATGGTAAATCGGGCGGCCTCCTCCGTACTGAGCTCCAGCGAGGCGGGCGGCGCGATGATGTCCGTGTTGATGTTGTCCTTATATTTCCAAACTTTTCCTTTTATCATAACGCCCTCCTCAAATTTCCCTGGGGTCCGTGATATGGCCCGTCAGCGCCGAGGCGGCCACCGTGACCGGCGAAGCCAGATAGACGCTGCTGGTCTTGCTCCCCATCCGGCCGATGAAGTTCCGGTTGGTGGTGGAAATGCACACCTCGCCGTCGGCCAGGGTGCCGGAGTGAATCCCCAGGCAGGCGCCGCAGCTGGAAGCCAGCACCGTAGCCCCGGCCTCGGCCAGAACCTCCAGAATGCCCTCCCGCAGGCACTGATTGTAGATTTCCCGGGAGGCGGGCGATACCAAAAGCCGGAGGCCCGGGGCGATTTTCCGGCCCCGCAGAAGCTCCGCCGCCATTTTCAGGTCGTGATAGCGGCCGCCTGTGCAGGAGCCGATATATGCCTGATGAATCTGTACCCCGCTCTGCTCTGCGGCTTCACACACGTGGTCCACCTCGTGGGGGCAGGCCACCTGGGGCGCCAGCTCCCCGGCCTTAAAGGCATACTCCGCGCAGAACACGGCGTCCGGGTCGGAATTCAGGTGGTCGTACCGCTGGCTGACCCCGAAACGGGCCAGATACTCCGCGGTCACGTCGTCGTACCCCACGATCCCCGCCTTGGCCCCGGCCTCCACCGCCATATTGGTCAGACAGAGGCGCTCGTCCATCATCATCCTCTGGATGGTATCCCCGGCGTACTCCAGCGTCTTGTAGGTGGCCCCGGAATGCCCCACCGCGCCGATGGTCTTTAAGGAAATGTCCTTGGCCATCACCCGCTCCGGCAGTTCCCCGTTCCAGGTCACCCGCATGGTCTGGGGCACCTTCATCCAGGTCTGGCCCGTGGCCAGCACCCCCGCCATCTCCGTGGAGCCCACGCCGGTGGCAAATGCCGCCAGAGCCCCATAGGTGCAGGTGTGGGAATCCGTCCCCACCACCACGCTGCCCGGGAGCACGTGGCCGTGTTCCACCATCACCTGATGGCAGGGCCCTGCGAACTCATAGTAGCGGCTGATCCCGTGCTCTTTGGCCCACTCCCTGGTGAACTTTACGATGTTGGCCTGATGCAGGTTGGCGGGCGGCGTGTAGTGGTCGGAAATGATCACCACCTTATCCGGGTCCCACACGTCCACCCCCATCTCCCGAAGGCGGTCGTCGATCTCCAGACGCGGCCCCAGGACGTCGTCCATCATCGCCCGGTCAATGTCCACCCACAGGATGTCATCCGCGTGGACGTGTTCATTTCCCGAGGCCCGGGCCATAATTTTTTCAGAAATTGTATATCCCATACCTGTCTCGTCTCCTTATATTACATAAACAATCCGTATACCCCGGTCATGCCAAAGAGCGCGATCACGATCACGCCGCCGATGGACACCGCGAACAGCTGGATGAACAGCTTGGAGCGCTCCTCCTCGGTGGGGTTGGCAATCTGGGTGTAGGCCGCAAGACCCATGGAGCCGCCGGTGGAAATGGGGCTCATTCCGGCCGCGCTGGCCGTGTTGGTGATGGCGGAGAGCAGCGCAAGGGTCGAGACGCCGCCTCCCACCTGGGCCGCCACATCGGTGACCGTGGGGATCAGCGTGGGCATAACCACGCCGGAGGTGGAGCTGAACCAGCTCATGATGCCCGCGGTGAGTCCCATGACGCCGGGAGCCGTAACCGGGCTCATCAGCTTGGCCAGACCGCTGGCCAGCAGGTCGATTCCGCCCAGCTGGATTACCAGAGCCATCAGCATGTTGATACCGCTGATCATCAACAGAGTGCCCCAGGGAATGGAAGCCACGGACTTCTTCTCATCCGCAACGCGGAACAGCAGCAGCACGAAGGCGATGGTGTAGGACATCAGACCCACGTCAAATCCCATGAAGATAACCGTTACCACCAGCACCGCGATGCCCACCAGGGTGATCTTCTGCTGGGTGTTAAAGGAAATTTTTTCCTTGACAGACAGATCGACGGCGGATTTCAGGCGGTAGCCCTTCAGCACAATGTAGATCACGATAAAATAGACGGTCATGGCCATGACCATGTTGGCCGCGTAAGGGAACTCGATTCCGGTGATCCCTTGTTCCTCGGCCAGGGACAGTCCCAGGATTCCCGTGGGCGCGATGGGCGTCAGGCCCCCCGCGGCGGCTCCCAGAACGGATGTGGCGGACAGCAGCACCGGCGAGGTTTTCATCTCAGCCGCCAGCGAGCAGGTAAATACCGCCATCAGGCTCATAACTGGTACCGTGCCCGGTCCCACGCCCGCCAGTATCGTGGAGAAAATATACACGATAATGGGGATCAGATTCGTCCGGTTCCCCGCCATGTTCACAATCTTGCGCGCCAGCAGCTCCAGCGTCCGGTTCTGCTGTGCGATGCTGAACAGGAACATGACTCCCAGCAGCGTTACAAACAGCTTGGTGGGAAATCCCGTGATCACTGTTCCCGACTTGACCCCCGCTATCTGAGCCAGGACCAGTGACAGACCGAAGGCCACAAACCCCATGTTGATCTTTCGGAAAAATCCGATCAGTATGGCCCCGATCAAAAACACCAGTGACAATGCAGCATAATTCATACCCTTACCTCCTGATTTTTATTAATTTCAATACTCATAAATAGCAAGATTCATGCCAATCCGCATTTCCCGCTGAAATCCCGGCGTTTTATCCAGCAGCCCGGATCATATCAAAAAAACGTTTCTCCAGGCCACGTCGCAGAGACATTTTATAGAAACGTTTTGAAACATTTTGAAACATCATTCAATTTTATATTTCCGAATCAGCCGCCACAGCGTGCTTCTGGAAATCCCCAGGGACTCGGCGGCCTTCTGCTTGTGGTAGTGATTGCATTTTAGCGCGCAGATAATATCCTCCCTGCGGCAGGCCGGAATGGCGCGGGCGGACGGCCCCTCTTCATGCCTGGGGGGCTCGTCCGGTCCAGGGTTCGTTTTCCGCTCCGGGTCCATTTCCCTGGTCCCTCCTTCCTCCAGGCCGAACTCCTCCATCATCATGTGGGCGTCGATCTCCATGGGAAAGCCCTGGTCAAGGAGAATGGCGATGCGCTCCGTCACCGCCTGCAATTCCCGTATATTTCCGGGCCAGGAGTATTCCGTCATCCTGGGATACAGCTCCTCCATCCGGGCGAGCACCTCTTCCAGCCGGTCCTCGCGGCAGTATTCCTCCAGAAAATGGTCCGCCAGCAGCGGGATATCCTCCTTGCGCGCCCTCAGCGGCGGAATCTCCAGCTTGAGCACGTTGATCCTGAAAAACAGATCCATGCGGAACCGGCGCTCCTTCACCTCCAGGGCCAGATTCCGGTTGGTGGCGCAGATCACCCGGACGTCGATGGGGATCACCTTGTCGCTGCTGAGGCGGCGCACCTCCTTCTCCTGCAGGACCCGCAAAAGCTGAATCTGCGTCTCCTCCGGGATCTCCCCGATCTCGTCCAAAAAGATCGTTCCCCCGTGGGCCAGCTCGAAGATACCCGGTTTCCCGCCCTTGGCCGCCCCGGTAAAGCTGCCCTCCTCATAGCCGAACAGCTGGCTGCTCAAAAGGTCCTTGGGCAGGGCCGCGCAGTTGATGGCCACAAAGGGACCGTTGCGGCGGGGGCTGCTGTTGTGGATGCTCTGGGCAAACAGCTCCTTCCCGGTCCCCGTCTCCCCGGTGAGCAGGATGGAGGAATCCGCCTGGGCGTAGCTGCGGGCGATGAGCTTCACCCGCTCTAAGCTGGCGCTGGTCCCCAGAATGTCCTCAAAGTGGTATTTTGCCACCAGCCCCTTCTGGTGCAGCTGGAGCCGGATTCTCTGCTCGCTCTTCTGGATGTCGTGGACGCTCTGGAAAAAATAGATCGCGCCCTCGAACTGTCCGACCATCACGATGGGAATCTTGTTGACGGAGAGCAGCTGCCCCTGAATCCTGATAATCTGCCCCACCACCTGCTCCGGGGTCCGCCGCAGCTCGTCGAACTCCAGCTCCGGCAGCAGCCGGCGGATATCCCGCCCCACGGCGCTGCGGGTCAGATGAAACATCCGGCGGGCCTCCATGTTCATGATGGAGACCATACCGCGGGCGTCCACGTTGATGATGGCGTCCCGGGTGTAGTTCATCAGCATCTGGTGCTTTTGCAGCTGAATCTCGTATTCCTTGCGCTTTTCCCGCTCCTGCTTCTGTACGTTCAAGAGCTGCAGGGCTGCGTCCAGGGCGATGCTCACCGACTCGTAGGTATTTTCCACCACCGTGTAGGGGATGCCCTGCCGCTTGGCCTCGTTGGGCAGGGACGCGCCGCCGCCCATAAAGCAGGTGGCGTGGCTGTCCAGGGCCATTTTCACGCACTGTTCGTACTCCGTGGCGTTCTGGTACCCCAGAATCATGGTGTTCTCAACGCCCAGATAGCGGCAAAGCTGCTTCAGCTCATTGATAAAGCTCACATACTCCACGATCACCGTCTTGCCCTGGTACCCCTTTAACAAATCCAGATGGCGCAGGTAATCGTTCAGCGTGGTGCTGATCTTGGCCACCGTAAAATGGTTTCTGGCCAGCACCTCCGCCGTCCCCTTGCGGCTGACGAAAATCCTGGCCCCCCGGCTCATCAGCTCCTCCGCCAGCTTGATCCCATCGTCCAGCACCGCCACATAAATCCCCACCTCAAGGCCCCGGTCCGCGGCCACCCGGCGGGTCAGGTCCGCCAGGGACTGGGAGGGCGCGATCAGGCAGATTTCCGGCACTCTTGTTTTTTGCGTATCATTCCCCATCGTATCCCCTCATTTGCTTTGATTCTCTCTTGTATAATAATAGTAATTATTATTGATTTATTCTTTTCCGTATGCTATACTGCTATTATAGTACATAATATAACATAGCGGACGAATCAACTCAATGTCAATGCATTCACTCAAACACACAGAAGGGAGTTATACTATGGATCCAAAAGCATTTTTTAAGCTGAGCTACGGAGTTTATATCGTATCCACCAGCGCGGACGGCAAAAACGCAGGCTGTGTCATCAACACGCTGACCCAGGTCACCGCCGAGCCGGCCCGCCTGTCCATCGCTCTGAACAAAAACAATGAGACCTTGAAGCTCATCGAGATTTCCGGCACCTTTTCCGCCGTGGTCTTATCCGACGACGTGACCATGGACCAGATCAAGCGGTTCGGTTTCCAGAGCAGCCGCGATGCCAACAAGTTCGACGGCATCCCCCAGGGACGGGACGGCCTGAACAATCCCTATCCCACGGACGGCGTCTGCGCCCGCTTTGCCTGCCGCGTGGTCTCCACCCTGGACGTGGGAACCCACGTAATCGTGGTAGGCGAGGTGATAGAGGCGGAGGCCCTGGATATGAACGCTCCGGCTCTTACCTACTCCAACTACCATCATAAGAAAAACGGCGCCACCCCGCCAAACGCTCCCTCCTACCAGAAGGACGCGGGCACGGTGGTGGGCTACCGCTGCAAGGTCTGCGGCTATATTTTAGAGTCCGACACCCTGCCCCCGGATTTCATCTGCCCGGTGTGCGGGAAGGATGCGAGCTATTTCGAAAAGCTCTGATCCGGCGGAACCGCAAAACGCGCCATCAAAAAACGGCTGCTGCTTCCTATTTTAGTGAAGCCGCAGCCGTTTTGCGTCAATTTTTATCATTGGTGGCGTCCCCGTTTCCGCTGACCGGAATCGCCTCGCCCAGGTAGGTGGGCTTGGGCTTTGCGATGGCGTAGAGGAAATCCTTGGTCCGGGCCAGCATTTCCCGGGCGTCCCGGATCTTCTGGCCGCCGTATTTTCTGGGATCGGAGGCCACGCCGTAGGCGTCCATGCCCATCTGCCCAGCGTTGTAGAGCGCCCGGTACATGTGGTACTCCTGGGTGACCACCACGATGCGCTCCGCCTGGAAAATGTCCCTGGCCCGGTACATGCTCTCATAGGTGGAAAATCCCGCGTGGTCCATAAAAATGTCCTCGGAGGGCACGCCGTGGTCGATGGCGAACTGTTTCATCAGGTTCACTTCGTCGTAATCCACCCGCCCGTGGTCCCCGCTCATGAGCAGCCGGTCCGACACCCCGGCATTGTACAGGGCGATGCCCTGCAAAAGCCGGTCGTTCAGCATGCCGGAGGGACTTCCGTCGTCCCGCACGCCGCAGCCCAGCACCAGTATACAGTCCACCTTGTCCAGCTCCGCCGCCTGCTCCGGGGTCACGATCCGTTTTTTGACCGTCCCCTGCATGTAGAGATTGATTCCTATCACCAAGCAGCAGCCCGCCACCGCAAGATATATGATCCATTTCATGGGTTTTCGCAGCCATTTCAGAAATTTCATCCTCCGCAGACTCCCTTCCTCCGTTCGCCGGGTCAACTGCCCGCAAGCTTCGCCAAGCGGCCCGTTGCATTCAAACAATCGCCAGCGGCCCATTGCATCCACTCAGAAAAGGCCGCGGCCCTTACGCATGACTGTAAGAAGGCGCGGCCTCTATCTGTATTCATTGTTCCACGTATGGTTTCCGGCTATGCTGGAATTACTTTACAGCGATGGCCTCGATCTCACACAGAACGCCCTTCGGCAGAGTCTTCACAGCTACGCAGCTTCTGGCGGGCTTGGAAGTGAAGTACTTTGCGTAAACCTCGTTGAATGCGGCGAAATCGCCCATGTCAGCCAGGAAGCAGGTGGTCTTGAACACCTTGTCGTAGCAGCTGCCCACAGCCTCCAGGATCGCGCCTACGTTCTTGCAGCTCTGCTCAGCCTGAGCAGCGATTCCCTCCGGAACCTCGCCGTTTGCCGGATCAACCGGAATCTGGCCGGAAGTAAATACAAAACCGTTTACCTCAAATCCCTGGGAATACGGTCCGATTGCACCAGGTGCCTTTTCTGTACTGATTACGTTCATTGATTTGACCTCCTTTTGATCTTCGCGGGGACAATCCGTCCCTGCCGTTTTTTGATATGCGCCGGAGCGCCTTTTATTCGAATACTCGAACCCCAACAGTTATTATAAATGATTATTTCAGATGTTGCAACAGATAATCGCGGGTATTCCGGGACGGATCCTCCAGCACCAGCTCCAGAAGAGCCGCCAGCGTCTCCCCCACGGCCTTGCCGGGCTTCACACCCGCGTCCATCACGTCCCGGCCCTTCACCGCCAGGGACTTTAAGTCCAGGCAGTCGCCGTCCCGGCGTATCTCCCCGCTGAGGGCCCGCGCCTGGCGCAGATCGTCCCCCGTCTCCGGGACGCCGAAGGGCAGAAGGGCTTCTTTTAAGTCCAGCAGGTCGTCGTAGAGGGCCGGTTCAATCCGGCTCATCACCCGGCGGAGGGCCGGTTTCTCCGGCGTCAGGGGCTGGCCCAGCAGGTCCACCAGGGTTTTTACCCGGGAAATGGTGTCGTTGTCCAGTTTCAGGTCCTTTAGTACGGTAAACGCCTGGTCGGGCGTGGCTTTTCGAAGGAAGGCGGCCCAGCGCAGGTGCTTTTGCGGGGGGATGGACACGGGAATCGCAGGGATTGGGGATGGGCCGGAGAGGCCGCCGGAAGCCGCCGGGGAGTTTTCCTCCGTGCGGACGCCGCTGTAATCCTCCGGCGCATTTGCCGTCCCCGGCATGCCCGCCCCATAAATCTCATGAAACGTCCCCGACACATACCGGCTGATCCCCGTCTCATACACCAGGGCGATCCGCTCCGGGTGGGCGCTGCACAGCAGCTTGGTCAGCTCCACCTGCACCCGCTCCTTGCTCACCTTAGCCAGATTGGGCGCGATGACCCGGATGGCTTCCAGGGTCCGCTCCTCGATCTCAAACCCCAGCTGGGCTGAAAACCGGATGGCCCGCAGAATCCGCAGCGCGTCCTCGGTGAACCGGTCCATGGGCTCCCCCACGCACCGGATGATCCCCCGCCGCAGGTCCTCCACGCCTCCAAACTCGTCCACAAACCCGGTGGCTTTGTTGTAAGCCATGGCGTTGATGGTGAAATCCCGGCGTTTTAAGTCCTCCGTCAGGTTGGGCGTGAAGGCCACGGACTTGGGATGGCGGCCGTCCTCGTACTCGCCGTCCACGCGGAAGGTGGTCACCTCGTAGCCTTCCTTCCCCACCATCACCGTCACCGTGCCGTGCTGGATTCCGGTATCCACAGTTCTGTGGAACAGCTCCTTCACCTGCCCCGGCAGGGCGCTGGTGGTGATGTCCCAGTCCCCCGGCTCCCGGTTTAAAAGCATGTCCCGGACGCAGCCGCCCACAATATACGCCTCGTAGCCGTGTTCATTCAGTTGTCCGATAATCCGCTCCACAGGAGCCGGAACTCTGATCTCCATTAATACGCACGTCCCCAGTAAACCATCTTTTTCGCCGGCTTGCCGCAGCAGACGCAGTGGTCGGATAAGCTCTCCTGCTCAAAGGGCATGCAGCGGGAGGTGGCGGCGGTGGCCTCCTTGATCTTGTCCTCGCACTCCTGGCAGCCGCACCACATGGCTTTCACAAAGCCCGGCTTGTTGTTGATTGTGTCCACAAACTCATCCCACTGGGTCGCCTCGTAGGTGTGGGCGTCCCGATGGGCCTTCGCCTTCTCGTACATGGCGTTCTGGATCGTATCCAGCATTTCTCCCGCTCTGCTCTCCAGCTCGTCCAGGGAAATGAAGGTCTTCTCATGGTTGTCCCGGCGCACTAAAACGGCCTGGTTCTTCTCCATATCCTTGGGACCGATCTCCACCCGCAGCGGAATTCCGCGCATCTCGCAGTCCGCGAACTTCCAGCCCGGGCTCTTCTCGGAATCGTCCACCTTCACGGAAAATCCGGCCTTGGTCAGACGCTCCTTCAGCTCGAACGCCTTGTCCAGTACGCCCGGCTTCTGCTGCTGAACCGGCACCACCATAATCTGGATGGGCGCGATTCTGGGCGGCAGCACCAGTCCGTTGTCGTCGCCGTGTACCATGATGATGGCGCCGATCATGCGGGTGGTCATACCCCAGGAGGTCTGATGCACATATTTCAGGGTGTTGTCCTTGTCCGTAAACTGAATCTCAAATGCCTTGGCAAAGCCGTCGCCGAAGTTGTGGCTGGTGCCGGACTGCAGCGCCTTGCCATCGTGCATCAGGGATTCGATGGTGTAGGTGGCCTCCGCGCCCGCGAATTTCTCCTTGTCGGTCTTCTGGCCCCGCACAACCGGAATCGCCAGCACTTCCTCGCAGAAGTCGGCGTACAGGTTCAGCATCTGGATGGTGCGCTCCTCGGCCTCCTCGGCGGTTGCGTGGGCGGTGTGGCCCTCCTGCCACAAAAACTCTCTGGAGCGCAGGAAGGGACGGGTGGTTTTCTCCCAGCGCACCACGGAACACCACTGGTTGTAAACCCTGGGCAGGTCCCGGTAGGAATGGATGTCCTTAGCGTAGAAATCACAGAACAGCGTCTCGGAGGTGGGGCGCACGCACATGCGCTCCTGCAGGGGCTCCAGGCCACCGTGGGTCACCCAGGCCACCTCTGGGGCGAATCCCTCCACATGGTCCTTCTCCTTCTCCAGCAGGCTCTCCGGGATAAACAGGGGCATGTACACGTTCTGCACGCCCGTGGCCTTGAACCGGCGGTCCAGCTCATTCTGGATGTTCTCCCAGATCGCGTAGCCCGCGGGTTTGATCACCATGCAGCCCTTCACGCTGGCGTAGTCGCACAGCTCGGCCTTTTTCACCACATCCGTGTACCACTGGGCGAAATCCACGTCCATGGATGTGATGGCTTCCACCATTTTCTTGTCGTTTGCCATGATTTTAATCTCCTTCTCAAATAAATGTGTTCGTAACTCAAAAAGCCATCCGTTCCCACATGCCGGAAAACCGACACATGGGACCGAATGGCTCGGCGGTACCACCCAAGTTGGCTCCCGCAGCCGGGAACCCGCTCTTCATCCGTTAACGCCGGATTTACGTTGCATTCATCATACAAAGCTCCGGGGCCGGTTCAGCCTCCGCTTTCGTAGAGATCTCCCACCATTGATCCCCTCTCTGTGACGCGCGCCCTGCTTACTATTCCCTTTCACAGCCTGTCATTTTTCTTTGCGTGACTCGATTTTACGCCACTTTGGAGGTTTTGTCAATGGCAAAGCGCGAATTTCCGGTAACAGTTCAGGACGGCGGGGAAATTGGTATAGAGAGCAGCGTCAAGCTTGCTTGTAAGCTGCTTTCTATACTAATTTCCACATCGGATGGACATCCGATGCTTCTTGACCGTCTTTTTCGGTCAAGATGATGAGCCGTCCTGAACAGCTGCCAATTACTCCCCATTTCTACAGCGCGTCAAACGCCCGCCTCATCCGCTCCATCCCTTCCCGCAGCTTACTCCTTGGGCACCCCAGGTTCATCCGCAGGTAATTCTCCTCTCCATAGGTCTTTCCTGGCATGATGCCCACCTTACCCACGTGCACCAGGGCGTCCTGGATGGCGGCGCTGTCTGCGTTCACCCCGCTCATATCGATCCAGGCCAGGTAGGTAGATTCCGGTATGACAAATCTCACGCCCTTTGCCGCCAGCTCCGTATCCACAAAGCTTCTGAGCTCCTGCATATTTCCCCGGATGTAATCGCAGAGCTGGTCCACATAGTCCATGCATTCCCCGTAGCCCGTAATCATGGCGTGCATGCCGGGAAGGCTGACGGAATTTAAAAAGTCCTGGTTGCGCATCCGGGAAATGAACTGCTCCCGAATTTCCCTGTCCGGCAGCACGCAGTAGGAACCGATCAGCCCCGGCGTGTTGAAGGTCTTGCTGGAGGAGCTGACCAGGTACACCTTATCGTACTGATCCGCGTACCCGAGAATGGAGCAGTGCTTCCGTTCCGTGAGAATCACGTCCGAGTGAATCTCGTCGGAGATCACCGGAACGCCGTACTCCCGGCACAGCGCCACCATCCGGTCCATTTCCTCCCGGGTCCAGACTCTCCCTGTCGGGTTGTGGGGGCTGCACAGCAGGAAAATGTCACAGTCCCTCACCAGCTCCTCAAACCGGTCAAAGTCGATCTCGTACCGGCCGCCGCGCTCCGTCAGGCGCAGGGGAACCAGCTCCCGTCCATTATCCCGGATCACGTGGTAAAATGCGTCGTACATAGGTTCAAACACCAGCACCCGGTCCCCCTCCCGGCCCAGAAGCCGGAACAGGGCCGCGATGGAGTACAGCACGGAAGGGCTGTAGGTCACCCAGTCCAGGCTGATTTCCACGCCGTGGCGCCGGGCAAAATAACCGGCCACCGCGCCTTTAAATGCATCGTGGTTCCAGCGGCTGTAGCCGTAGATGCCGTGGTTCACCACCTCCGTCAATTTCCGCCGCACCGGCTCCGGCGCCATAAAATCCGTGTCTGAGATGGAGAACGGAAGCAGATCCCGCTCCCCAAACCGGTCCTGGATATAGTCCCACTGGGTACAGAACGTCCCGTGCCTGTCGATCACTTCGTCAAAATTATAGTTCATCGCTCTCCGCCTCAAATCCCATTTTTCTGTATGCCTGCGCGTCCAGTTTATCCAGCACGCGCTCCAAAAGCTCCACCATCTGCTCCATGTCCCGGTAACAGCCGATGGAATAGGGGGAATGCCCGTAACGGGTGGGAATCCCCAGAACCACCGTGGGGTGCCCCGCGCCGTCCTGATGGAGCACGCCGCCGTCGGTCCCGCCGTTTAAGAACATGTCGTCCTGCACCGGTATGTCCAGTTCCTCCGCGCAGCGCCGCACCACCTCCACCAGACGCCGGTTGCTCACCACGGTCTTGTCGTAATGCACGATCATGGGGCCCTTCCCCAGCTGGCGGTTGTTGGTGTGGTCGCGGACAAATTCGCTGCCGTTGCAGGCCACGTCCAGCACGAAACACACGTCCGGCTCCACCACCCTGGCCGCGGTCTTCGCGCCCCTGGTGCCCACCTCCTCGGAGCTGGTGAAGGCGTAGCTCAAACGGTTCTTATGGACTTTTCCGGCCATCCGCTTCATCAGCTCGCCCATACAGAAGCAGCCCGCCCGGTCGTCCAGCGCCCGGGCCGCAAAGCGGCCGTTCTCGTACTCGTGGAACCCGGAGGCGAAGGTGACCATGTCCCCGGGCCGGATTCCCATTTCCGCGATCTCCCGGGCGCTGTCCTGCCCCAGGTCCACGTAGAGGCCCGTGGCCTCCTTCTTCCCGTTGTCGTACTCCGCGTTCAGAATGCCTCTGTAGCTTCTACCGTCGGAGGTGGTCACCACGACTTCCTGCATAAAGCGGGAAAAGGTGCGCACGCTGCCAACCGGCAGCACCATCAGCATACCCTGGCTGGAAACGGAACGCACCAGAAATCCCACCTCGTCCATGTGGGCGGCCAGCATCACCGACGGCCCCTCCCCCTCCTGGGTGAAAATCATGCTTCCCAGGCCGTCATAGACGGGCTTCGGGGCGAAGGAGCCGCAGTATTTCCGCAGCACAGCCCGCACCCGGCCCTCGTTGGAGGCCACCGCGGGGGCCTCGCACAGTTCTTTTAGAAATTCTTTATTCATCTATAGACTCCTTATTGTGGTGGGCAGAACTTGCCTGTGTGAAAAATTCTCACCAGGCAGATTACGCCCTGACCTGAATGGAAACCGCGCCCTGACCTGGCGGACTTCCATCCACCAGAACGGCGCGGCCATCGCGCCGGACGCCTCCTTATCCAACGGCCAGCCCTTTACCCCACCACCGTCAACTCTTTCCCCGACTTCGTCAACACCTCGCAGCCGTTCTCCGTCACCAGCACGTCGTCCTCGATGCGCACGCCGCCCAGCCCTTCCAGATAAATCCCCGGCTCCACGGTCATGACCATCCCGGGTACCAGCACGTGGTCGTCTCCGGGGGCGAAATTCGGCGTCTCATGGCAGGCGATGCCTAGGCCATGTCCCAGATTATGGGAAAATGCCGGGCCGTACCCGGCCTTCTCAATTATTTCCCTGGCAACCCGGTCGATCTCGCTGCACCGCTTCCCCGGCCGGACGGCGCGGACGGCGGCCGCCTGGGCCTCTCTCACGATCTCGTAGACCTGACGCATTTGCGCCCCGGCGCGCTCCACCACTACGGTGCGGGTGATGTCGGAACAATATTCCCCCACCCGCACGCCGAAGTCCATGGTGACGAAATCGCCCGGCTCGATGACTTTGTCCGAAGCCTTGGCGTGTGGCATGGAGCCGTTCACGCCGCTGGCCACGATGATGTCGAAGGACTCCTTCTGAGCGCCCAGCTCCTTCATATAGTAAAGCAGCCGGTTCTCCACCTGTTTCTCCGTCATCCCCGCCCGAATCTGGCCGAGGATATAGGAATATCCCCGGTCAGCGATCTCACAGGCCCGGCGGATGCAGGCGATTTCTTCCTCATCCTTCACCATACGCATGGAATCCGGCGACACCGGAACCAGCTCAGGCTCCAGTCCATTTTCCAGTTTCTGGTATTGTGTGTAGGAGACGGCCTCCGCCTCGAAGCCCAGCCTGCGGACGGAGTCTCCGGCGCAAATCCGGTTGATGTGTCCGTAAAACCCGCATTTTTCGTCCGCCAGCAGCGCTGCGGCGTTCATCTGCCGGGGCGCCGCGGCCATGCGCTCCTTCTGCTGGACATAGTACCGCCCGTCCACAATGGCGTAGCAGCCATTTCCCGTGATCAGCACGTAACCGCTGCCGCTGTAAAGCCCGGCCGTGTAGAATTTATTTTCCCTCGATACCAGCAGCAGCCCGTCCAGACCGCTCACTTCCATAAACTGCCTGCCCTGTTCCAGATGAAACGCCATCGCTCCTACTCCCGTCCTTTACTCAACGTCCAATCAATCGTTGGAATCCACCGTCAGTTTTCCCTTGCTCATCATATTGCTGCGGATAAAGATCACCAGCACGGCGGTCACCACCGCTCCCACCACGATACCTGCGATATAGGCGGGGATGTTCTCACACAGAGGCCATGCCCACACCGCGGACTCGGGGAACCACTGCACCGCGCCGAAAATGGTGGCGGCCAGGGAACCGCAGATTGCGCCGATCATGTAGCAGGGAATGATCACCTTGGGCATTTCCAGGGCAAAGGGAATCGCGCCCTCGGAGATTCCCATCAGCGCCAGGAACATGGCGGTTTTTCCCTGGGGATAGAACTGCTTGTCAAATACATGGCGCTTTACCACTAACCGGTCGATCAGGGTCGCAAGGCCCAGGCCGAAGGAGGGCACCACGATGGCGACCACGCGGGCCGTGATAGGAAGCACCTTGTCGGTGGTGAAGCCCAGGGCCACGAAACCTGCCGCTTTGTTGATGGGGCCGCCCAGGTCAATGGCAGTGGCCGCGGACAGGGCGATGGTGTAGCCGTAGGAACCGGCCTTTCCGGCTGCGGACAGACCCGCCTTGATCAGGCTGTTGAGCATTCCGCCCAGGGGCGTTACCACCAGATGCATGCCCAGCATGACGAACACAGCCGCCAGCATGGGGATCAGGAAGGTGGATTTGAAGGCCAGCATGTTGTGGCTGACTTTGATTTTCTGGTTCAGATATTTTACAAAATAACCGGCTGCGATGGCGATAATCAGCGCTCCCAGGAAGGTGGAGGCAACCGGAGCCGTGGTGGTCCAGGTTCCGTCCGCCAGGCTCAGCACCGCGGTGGGCTTGGTGGCCATCAGGCCGCCGATGAAACCGGCCGGAAATGCCAGCTTGCCGCCGATGGAATTTGCCATGAAGGCCGCAAACATGGGGATTGCGAACCCAAACAGCGTGCCGCCGAAGTCCGCGCACAGGTTGGCGAACTTGAGCAGTGAAAGGTTAAAGCCCTCGTAAGCGCCGCTGTTCATGGCGTCCACGATGCCCATGGACGGGTCAACGCCCAGAATCACGTAAGGAATCAGCTGTGAAAACGCCAGGATCAATCCGCCCATGATCAGGAACGGGATCATGTTGCTGATACCGGTCATAACGTGGCGGGACAGCGTGTCCCAAAGTCCCTTTTTCTCCTGCACCTCAGGCGCCTTCTGCGCCGGTTTTGCGGCCGCGCCCGCGTTCTTATTCTCCGCCTGGCCCGTCAGTGCGCTTCTCTTTGTAATAGCCATTTCTTAGTCCCCCTTTTCTCTGGTCTGTTTCATTTAGCCTTCCATACTCTCGATTTCCTGGATAATGCCCTTGGCGTTCTTGATCGCGTCCTGAAGGCCGATCTCATAGATGTCGTAGGCGTCAAACCGCTCGTTGTTCTGAGGCGCGATGGCCACAGCGTGGATAATGATATCCGCCTCGGCGATCTCCGCGGGGGTCAGCTCGTTCTGGATGCCGTCCGCTCCCTGGGTCTCCACCTTCACATCGTATCCCAGCTCCTTGGCCGCGTCCTCCAGCGCCTGAGCCGCCATAAAGGTGTGGGCCAATCCCATGGTGCACGCACATAATGCCACTAATTTCTTCTTTGCCATTGCTTTTTCCTCTTTTCTTTTTTATTCTATCATCCAGCCGGGTATTTCCGGCAGAACTTGCAAGCAGCGGGGGCGGCCGCCTGGCCGCATCCGCAGCGCGGGGCCAGCTCCCCAGCGTCTCTTCCGGGACGCAGGGCGGCCTGCCCGCTCTCACTCCAAATCCCCTACTCCGCAGCCACCGCCTGGTGGATCACCTCAAAAATCTCTTCCGCAGAGTCGGAATCCGTCAGCTTTCTGCGGAAATCCTGCTTCATCAGCATCCGGGACAGGGAGGCCAGTATCTGAATATGTTCATTTCCATAATTTTCCTTCGGTACGATCAGCGCGATCATGATCTGCACCGGTTTTCCGTCAAAAGACTCCCACTCCAGCTCCTTCGTGGACTTCATCACCACGATTCCCGTCTGAATCACGGACTCGCAGCGGGTGTGGGGGATGGCGAAGCCGTCCTGCATGCCCGTGGGGCCCTGGGATTCCCGCTCCATAAAACCTTCATAAGTCTCCTCCACGTCCCGGCACAACCCCAGCTCCACCGCGCGCTCCGCGATGGCCCGCAGTGCCTCCTCCTTGGTGGCAACTTCTATACCCGTAAAAATATATTCCTTCTTGATTACTTCCTTCGTCATCACAATTCTCTCCTGCACATAATAGTTTGAAACTCCTGAAAGTTCTCTGCCTGTATGAGGCGGCGCACCAGCTCGTCCGAGTGAACCACTTTATACAATGTCCTGAAAATCCGGGCGTACTGGTCCCTGGACTGGTTGAAGCAGGCCAGAAATACCATCTGCACCCGTTCATTTCCCCACTGAATAGGATGGTTCAGAATCCCGATGGCAATACAGGAAGAAAATGTTCCCTGCGTCAGCACGTGGGGCACCGCCACCAGATTTCCCACCTCCGTGGAGCTGATCCGCTCCCGTTTCCCGATGGCGTCTATGACCTCCCGTTCGATGCCCTTCTTCTCCACCAGCAGCCCACCCAGCTTTTCAATGGCCTCGAACCGGTCCTCGGCGTCGATATGTCCGAAGCAGTCCGGATCAAAATACCGCATCAGCTCCTTCTCAATGTAAATCTTCTGCCAGAGCTGTTCCTGAATCCCGGCGATTGCCTTCTCGCTGAGCAGATCGTGGGAAACGATCACCGGCACGTCCCCGCCGTAATTCTCCACCGGTACCGCCGAAAGGATCACGTCCGGCCTCCGGTCCAGGGCCAGATCCAGGTAGCGCACCGGGTACACGCCGCAGATCAGGATATTCTGGATTTCGCTCTGGATTTTCTCCAGAATCATCTGGGAGGTCCCGATGCCGTAGTTGCAGAGAATCACCGCCTTGACCCGCTCCCCGGCCTGGGGCTCGTAGACTCCCAGGTAAACGGTGAGGTAGCCGATCTCATCCTCGTTGATGGACACCCCGAACCGCTCTTCAAAGCGCTGGGCCATGAGGATGGCGTAGTTCATTTCCAGGGGATAGCGGTTCTTGATCTGGGCGATAATGGGATTGGGCGAATAATTCCCCGCCCTGGCCCGCTGCATCAGCGCCTTCAGATGAAGGCTCAATACGTTCATCACCTTCTCGTCCCGGTCGTAATTGATCCCCGTGAGCTCTGAAATCTCATCCAGAAAATCGTCCACAAACCGGCGCATTTCCCGGCAGCCCTCGGCGTCTGCCACGCTGAGGTCGTAGCCGATGAAACCGGAATAAACCATCACGTAGAGGCATTCCTCCTCCGTGATCTCAATTTCCAGTTCCTGCCCCAGCGTTTCCATGATGGATAAAATCATCTGGTAATTGTGGCCGGTGACCGGCGCCGTCAGGCTCATGCCCGTCACATGCCGCCCTTTACGGCTGCGGGACAGCGCGATAACGATTCTGGCGATCAGGTTGTTTAAGTCCATGTCCGCCACGATCAGCCCGTACTCCTGAATGCGGTCGAACACCAGCCGGTCCACCCGGTCGAGCTCCTCCTCGGAAATGTTATAGATTCCCGTGTTCACCAGCCGGGCGTTGCAGTAGTCCAGCCCGATATCCCCCAAAAGCGTGCGAATCTCCGTCTCCTCACCGGTAATAGACAGGCCGTAATGGGGCTTGCCGCTCAAGGTCAGGTTGTATCTGCCCAGAAACTCCTTCACATCCGGGGTCATCTTGTTCAAGGTGGACGGGCTCAAAAACATGGCCTCGCTGAGCTTCTCGATGGTGATCTCGTCCTGGTCGATGATCTCCAGGATCATCTCATGAATCCGCTTGTCCCCGTCCTTCTGACGGTATTCCTTTTGAGTGAGCAGTGGCTTAAGCGCCGCCCTGTCCCCCTCCAAAACATAGCCCTGCCCCCGCTTCTGGGAAATGCACACGCCGAAGGTTTCAAGCTCCTCCGCCAATACCGAGAGGTAGCGCATCACCGTTCTGGCCGAAATCCCCAGCCGCTTGGCCAGTTCCTCCGCGCCGATGGCATTTTCCTGGTGCATCAGGCAGTTCAAAAGCTGTATCTGCTTTTGTGTCAGGTCCTGTATCATGCTTTCACTTTCTTTCTGTGTGCCGTCGCTTCTTTCTGTCCCTATTATCCCCCCTTTTCGGATAATTTTCCATTCATTCGTTGTCAATTAAAAATGACAGGTCTGCGCCTGTCGGGTGGGGTGGGAATGAAAGGATTTCTTGCGGTTCCCCGCTCACTATCAATACTCGTATTACAATAGCTTGCTATGAGCATACTATAGTGTTATAATAAAGGTGAATAACATACGGAAAGGAGATGATTTTATGGCACTGTCAACCATAACCGCACGGGTGGATGAAAAAGATAAAGCCAGCTTCGATGCTTTTTGCTCCAATGTCGGTTTAAATACCTCCACGGCTATCAATCTGTTTGTGAAAGCAGTTTTACGCGAAAACCGTATCCCGTTTGAAATTACGCAGGCGGCCGATCCCTTTTATTCAGAATCCAATATCGCTTACGTTAAAAAATCTGTCCAGGAACTCCAGGCAGGAAAAGGCACGGCACACGAACTGATAGAGGTTGCGGATGAGTGAAAAAATCTGGTCTGACGACGCCTGGGAGGATTACCTCTATTGGCAAACCCAGGACAAAAAGACGGTAAAACGAATCAATGAGCTGATTAAAGATATTGAGCGCAACGGCTGCATGAAGGGAATCGGGAAACCTGAACCCTTGCTGGGCGATCTCCGGGGTGAATACAGCCGCCGTATCAATGATAAAGACCGTTTAGTCTACCATATGGAAGGCGGCCGTATCTACATTGTCCACTGTAAAGGACATTACGGGGATAAATAACCAGTTTCTATCATGTAACAAATAGACTGAAAAATAACAATCAAACAAAAACGGAAGCCACAGCCCCTCGTCCGACCGCCGGACCATCAAACGTCCAACGACCAGCCGCCCCGCTGTGGCTTCCGTTCTCTTCTATCTTCAACTTATATTTCAGTCCCTCTGCGCGAAGATTTCCTCCGCCTCCTCCGCCGTGGGATAGCTGCTGATGGTGCCGTCCCGCTGCACGGTGATGGAGCAGTATTGGTTGGCGTACTTGCAGGCCTCGAACAGGCTGTCGCCCATGGCCAGTCTGGCCGTCATTGCGCCCATGTAGCCGTCCCCGGCCCCGGTGGTATCCGTGGCTTTCACGCGGATTCCCGGCGCGAAGTGGGTTTCCTCCCCTTCCAGGCAGAAGAATCCCTTCTCGCCCAGAGTCACCACGATGTCCCCGACTCCGTAGGCTTTGCGCAGCTTCCTGGCGCTGTCCTCCCAGTTTCCTTCCTCGAACTCCACGCCCGCCAGCTCCAGCATGCGGGCGATCTCCACCTCGTTGAGGATCAGGAGGCTGATATCCCCCCAGTAATCCGGCACAAAATCCGGGATGGGCGAGGGATTCACCACGGTCTTGATGCCCAGCTCCCTGGCCTTTCGCAGAATGTGCCGCACGCTCTTCTCGTTGATCTCATATCCGGTCACGCAATACTGAGCGTCCTTCATGGCGGTCAGCGCCTCGTCGATCTCCTCGTCCGGGATAGCCTGCTCGTTGTGGGCCCCCAGCACGATCATATTGTTGCCCTCGTCGTCGATGAGCACCACGCCGCTGGTATCTTTAATACCTTCCCCCAAAATCACATATGTATCGTCGATCTGCGCCTCTTTTAACACCTGCTGGCCCTTGTAATACCAGTCGCCGCCCTTGACGTGGGCCACCATGGCTACCCGGGCCCCCACCCGGGAGCAGGCTACCGCTGTGTTGGTGCCCTTGGCGCCGTCCATACCGGCGCTGGCCTGGAGCGCGCGGATCGTCTCGCCGGGCCTGGGCAGCTTGTGCACCCGGATGGCCTGGGAGACATTGTGGGAATAGGCCACAATTACCTGTGGATTTCTGTCCATGTTATTCCAGTTCCTTTCCTGTTCTTATCTGAGAATGGGCGCGTCCTGGTACTCCCGGGAGATCACGTGGTCCGCGGTCTTGCGGTCGCAGCACATGATGCACTGGGGCACGTACTTGGGGAACAGCGTCACGGGATACTCCACCGTGGGCTCGCTGAACATGGCCACGCGCACCACCGTCTCCTTCCAGGAACCGGTCATGACGATGAAAATGGCCCGTTTGGCAGTCAGCATGGACTTCATGCCGATGGTGATGCCGTTGGGCGGCAGAGCCTCGTAGCAGCCGCCGAACTCCCGCTCCGCGTAGGCGATAATGGTCTCATCCGTCATATGAACCGCCCGTGTCTTGGAATTGGCGTACTGCTCCAGCGTGATGTGGTGCACATTGGAAATGGGGCGCTCGTTCCATCCGATCAGTCCCTTGCAGCCGACGCCGCCCAGAATCGTGTCCACGCCGCCCAGCTCCTCGATCTTGTTGTCGATCAGGTCCGGGTCCGCGGGATCGGGGAAATACCTCTGGTCCTCAGGGACATTTAACTCCGGGTCAATCTTGGCGTAGAAGGACTGAAGCATTTTACCCTTCATGCTGAAGCGCAGGTTGGTGGTGGGGAATAAACGGTACTCCCAGTCCAGCCACTGGTCCACGTGGAACACATACAGATTTTTTAAGCTGATCCGCTCCTCGTTGACTCTGCGGATGAACACGTCGTAAACCTTTCCGATTCCGCCCGGCAGAATCCACACGGTATTCTTGCCTGCCGCGTTATTTGCGATCACCTCGTCGGTGATCATATCTCCGATTTCTTCCAGAAGAGCGGTCTTATCCTCGCCCATCATCAGCTCCATCTTCCGGTCCGGGTGCGTCCCCAGCTCATCCACCGGGACGGAACACCATTTTCTCAGTTCTTCCCTCGATATCACATATTCGTTCATTTTCGTCTCCTTCTGTCATTTTAAATTGCCGTCAGCCCTTGACGCCCGACATGGTAATGCCCTCGATCACATAACGCTGGAAAATCAGGTAGATCAAAAGGGGCGGGATCATTGCAATCAACATCGCCGCGATCTTCACCCGGGGGTCCACCCAGAAATTGGGATTCAGCAGGTTGGCCACGGTCACGCTGATGGGCTTGATCTTCTGACCCGTCACCAGGGCCGGCCACAGGTACTGTCCCCAAATCTTCATGAACATCAGCACCACGGTGGTCAGGATGCCGTTGCGCATAAGCGGCAGCACGATCCGTCTATAAATCTGGAAATGCCCCGCGCCGTCGATCCGCGCGGACTCGATAAAGGAGGCGGGCAGATCTTCCAGAAACTGCATCATGATGAAAACGGACAGGGCCGACACCATCATGGGCATGGAAATTCCGGCAAAGGTATCAGCTAATTTCATGCTGAACACCATGCGGTACAGCGGGATAATGTAAAGCACCTGGGGCAGCATCATGCTGACCATCAGCAGGCCGAACAGCACCTTCTTCATGGGAAACTCATAGAAGGTAAACTCATAGGCAGCCAGGGAGCTGATGAGCAGGATTCCCACCACGGTGATTCCGGTGTAGAGGAAGGTGTGGATGGTGGCGGTGGCGATATCGATGGTCACCAGGGCCTCCCGGCATTTCAAAATACCGTTGCTCAGCGAATTGGGGAAAAACGTCCGCGTCAGGTTGCTGGAGTCCAGGGAAAACGTGCCGCTGAACAACACCCAGATGGGGAACAGGCATACCAGGGCCCAGACCGAGGCAAGCAGTAGCAGAATACATTTTTCAAGCGTCCGATTAGCTCTCATCTCTTCCCCTCCTTACACTTTTTTCCGTCTGGCCTTGAACTGGACAATGGTTACCGCCAGAATGGCCGTCATCAGGATCACGCCCTCGGTGCACGCCCGGCCCAGGCCGGATTTGCCGCCCAGATAGATATTTCGGACCATCTCAATCACCGGGAAGGACATCACCTGTCCGGGGCCGCCTGCGTTGTTCACGTTGCTGCTGCTGGAAATGATCCAGGGAATATCGTAAACCTGAAGCGCGCTGATAAATCCGTAGGTGATGACGAAGAACAGGATCGGCTCCAGGAGCGGAATCGTGATGCTTTTCATTTTCTGGAAGGTGCTGGCCCCGTCGATCTCCGCGGCCTCGTAGATATCCGGCGAGATATCCGCCATGCCCGCGCTGATCACAACGTAGTTAAAACCAACCGAGTTCCAGACGTCCACAAACAGCACGTACACAATGGCGTAAATATCCGTGCTGTCCCACGTGACTCCGCGGCCGATTCCGATATTGGCCAGGGCGGAGGACACAAGTCCCGTTCCGGTGGTCATGAACCACTGCCAGATACCTGCGCACAGGAACAGCGGAAGCACGTACGGAACGAAATAAATTCCCCGAAACACGCCGAAGAGCTTTTTAGACAAAGCGCGCGTGATTAACGCCAGGCTCAGGGACAGGGTCAATCCGACGGCCAGGGTCATCGGAACGTAGATTGCAAGGTTCCGAACGGATTTTAAAAACCGGACGGAGGTGGTGCCTTTCCCGGAAAGGACAAATTTGTAATTCGTAAGACCGACAAAGTTCACGTTTCCCCTGCTGGACACGGACCAGTCGGTAAAACTCATAAACACGCCCTGGAAGAACGGATAGAGGATAAAGACTGCAAACAGCAGGAAAAAGGGCAGTAAGCCTAAATAGTTCAGTGAGTACCGTTTCCATTTATAACCGCGTGACGCCTTGGGGGTCTGATCTTTTTTTACCTTCATAGCATTTACCCCTTTCGCTTTCAGATGTGGCCGGAATCATCCGGCCACATCCAATCTTGTTGATATCTTTTTTAATCGTCCGGCAATTACTCGCCCGCCTCGGCGTACAGTCCGTTGATCCCCTCAATGAACTGCTCGGCCGCCTGCTCCGGTGTGATGCTGCCATTAGCCACGGAGGGAGCCACATCGGCGATGGCGCTGGTCCAGAACACGCTGCTGTGTCCGAAATCCATCTGGTTCATGCCGCATTTCAGGCCCTTGGCCAGAATCGTCAACATCTCGGTCTGCTGGGTCTCGGGAGCGTCCATCGCGTCCTGACGCAGCATGGAACGTCCGATTACCTGTGCAAACTTCTGCTGTACTTCAAAGGAACCCATCTTCTTCAGCCATCCGCGGATCGCTTCATTTCTGCCCTCGTCCCCGGTGTTCACGCCATACATGAAGTCCCAGCCCTGAAGTCCGCCGGTGTAACCGTTCTCATCGTAGGAAGGAATCAGCTGAATGTCATAGTTTACGCCTGCGTTCTTGTAGTCCGGCTCGTTCCAGGGGCCTGCCGCGATAAACGCCAGCTCGCCGGCCTTGAAGGCCTCAGCCGCAGCCTCGTCGTCGTAGGACATGCCGTTGGAGTATTCTTCCAGCTTTTTCACGGTTTCAAAGGTTCTTACCAGCTGATCAGCCTTTAAGGTGGTCTCGCCGTTCTCAACGCCGGCTGTCATGTTCTGAGCGTCGCAGGCCAAGATTGCGCCCGGGCAGTAGTAGCCGCCCTGAGCCCAGGAATGGGTGGCGTCGATTCCGGCTGCCTTTACCTTCTCGCACTCCTCGTAAAACTTATCCCAGGAGGTCAAATCCTCGTTCTCCCAGTCGATTCCGGCCTTGGTCATCACGTCCGTGTTGCGGAAAATGATCGGAACATAGCTCATAAACGGAACCGCCCACATCGCGCCGTCCTCGGAGATGGCGTCGATGGCCGCGGGGTAGAAGCCATCCTTGTACTCCGGCTCAGCGTAGATGGAGGACAGGTCCAAAAGGTCGATGGCGCCCTTGTACTGCACCATATCGCGGGCGCTGGCGAAGAACATGTCCGGAAGGCCCACGCCTGCCATCAGGCTGGTCAGAAGATCGGAGTCGTTTTTGCCGATCAGGGTGATGGAGTTTACATTTTCATTTTCCTCGCAGTATTCCTTAACCCACTGGTCAAAGAGCTTGCCCTGGTCGTTTAATACCGCGTCGGAGTACACCCAGAATACCAGGTCGTACTTGCCGTCCGCCGTGGTCTTGCCCGCCGCCGCCTGAGCGCTGCCGCCGGAAGAGCCGCCGGAACCGCCGCCCGCCGCCTCAGAGCCGCCCGCCGCCTGGGTCGGGGTGGAGGAAGCGCCGCCGGAGCCGCCGCATCCCACTAAAGAGCCCGCCAATAATGCCGCCGTCATGATAAAACACAATGCTTTTTTCATATACTTCTCCTTTTCACTTTTATTTTTTCAAGAACCCGGGTCAGCCGATCCATTCCCCGGCTTCGTTGAAGTGCGCCTTAAAATCGATATCCTTTGCAAAGAGTCCGAACCGCTTTTCTCCCACCAGGCCGTTCTCCATCTTTCTCACATGGTAGCCGAAGAACCACAGCGGGAACACGTACAGGAACGGGGTCAGATACTCGTCCTCAACCTCCGGCATGCGGACGATGTGGGTGGCCAGCCTCTCCACCGCCGGGGTGGTGCTGCCGGTAAAGAGCACGGTGGGCGTCCCGGAAATGTTGCATCCGGCCAGGAGATCCAGCACCTTCTCCCTGGTTTTTCCGTCCGGGGTGATGATGAACAGCGGAATCTTGCCGTCCATCTCGCGGAAACGTCCGTGGGCGAAGTCCTCCAGCTCCTCTCCGGCTCCGAACTTCCAGGCCATCTCGCAAATCTTTAACGCTCCCTCCACCATGGTGCCCATGTTGGGGCCGGTTCCCAGAACCACCATGTTCTCGGTTCCGGTACCCTTGTACCAGGTGGCAATTTTTTCCATTTCATCGAACAGTTCCGGCAGACAGGCCATCTTAGCTCTGACGTCCTCAAATTTTTCCTTCCAAACGGCCGCCTGCTTCTCATCCGCAGCCCCGTTCTTTTTCGCCAGAAGCACCGCCACCTCGTAGGCAGCCTCCAGCAGGAACAGATGGGAAACGCTGTAAGCCTGAACATCCGCCGCCTGCTCCACGTTGCAGTCGGTCTTGACCCGCAGGTCCGCGAACTCGGCGCAGGAAGCATTTCCGTCGTTGGAGATCAGCATGGTGTGGGCTCCCATTTCCCTGGCCGCCTTCAGCGCCAGCTTCACGCTCACCGTATTTCCCCCGCAGGTAACGCCGATCACCAGCGTTTTATCGGGGTCCAGGATAAACTCTTCCGGGTACTCCCTGAGCTGGTACGCGTGCAGCGCCCTGGCGTAGACCTTCGCGATATGGGCGATCAGGGATTCCGCGTTGGACGCCGTAGCAAAGGACGTTCCATGGCCCACAATGTAGACATTCTGAATCCCGCCAAGGTACGGCTCCCCCTCAAACGAGGCGATGCTCTCCGCGATCAGCTCGTCGTTGCGCTTCCAGCTCTCCGCCTTCGCCAGGGAGAGAATGTGCTCCCGCAACCGCTCGTTTAACGCCACAATTTCTTTCATTTCCATCCTACTCAACCTCCTTATGGTTTTGTTCGTTCAGTTTCATGTTATAGAAAGCCACGCTCGCCGCCCCCAGAAGCCCTGCATGTTCGATGCCAAGCTCCGAGACCTGCAGCACGGCGTCCCACCGCTCTCCCACCGCCCGGGACAGTTCCTCAACCGTCCCCTGCAGCTGTTCGAAAAACCAGGGGTCCGAGATCACGCCCCCCACAAATACAAACCGCTCCGGGTTCAGCAGGTGCCGGATATTGACCGCCGAGGCTGCCAGCATGTACAGGGCCCGCCGCACCACCTTCCCGGCCAGCGGGTCTCCCTCCCGGCAGGCCGCCAGCACGTCCCGGGCGGTGAGCTTCTCCCCCTGGGCCGCCAGCGCCGAATCCGGGCAGACGTCCAAAAGCGCTCTGGCCTGGTCCTCGATGCCTCTGCCCGAGGCCGCCGCCTCCAGCCCGGGAGTCGCTTCGCCGTCCCTGCCTCCCGGCAGATAATCGGTGCTGATCTCCCCCGCGTTGTTGTCCCTGCCCCGGATCAGGCGTCCCTCCGCCACGGAGGCCACCGCGATTCCGGTTCCCACGTTGTAGCAGACAAAATCGCCGCACTCCCTGCCCGCGCCGAACACAATCTCTGCGCAGGCCACCGCCTTCACGTCGTTGTCGATGTAGACCGGGCGGCCGTACCGGCTGCGCAGCGCCTGGCAGAAATCATATTCCGGGCTGAGCTTCATGATCGTGGTAGCCATAAGCCGCTGGCTGCGGTGATCCACATTACCCCGGCAGCCGATTCCCACCGCCGCAATCCGGTCCCTCATGCCGCAGCGCTCCAGCAGGGCGTCCGTCTGCGCCATCAGCTCCTTTGTCCACTCCTCAACCGGAACGTTCCGGTGGGGATAGCGCTGTTTGTCCAACACCCGGCCGTCCTCCGTCACAACGCCGGCACATACTTTAGTCCCTCCTACGTCGATCCCCAGGACCACGCGTTCTGTTCTCTCCAAACTTCCAACCTCCAACACGGTAATTCTTCAGACAGCCCCTAAAGCGGCTCTATACGCCAATGTCCCGCCGCCCGGACAGTTACCCAAAATGATTTAATTCCAAAACCGCTACCGCGGCCGCACCCAACAGGCCTCCGTCGTCTCCCAGCCCCGTGGGGCGGATCAGCGGGATCGTCTTGCCTCCGATGTTCAGTTCCTGCTTCACCGTGCGGATCAGCGGCTCTTTATACTGGTCAAAGGCCAAAGCCACGCCGCCGCCGAGGATCACCTTCTCCGGGTCCAGAACGGAACAGCACATGGCGATCACCTGTCCCAGGTACCGGCCTTCCATCTCAAACGCCTTCAGCGCGATGGGATCCCCTTTCTGGGCCAGTCGGCTAATGGTCAGCCCCTCCGGCGCTTCCCCGTCGATCTTGGGACTGCCTCCCAGCTTCACATAGGTGGCCGCCAGCCCGCGGCCGGAAGCAAAATTCTCCAGCGCGTCCCGCCTGCCGCTGCCGTCCAGTCCATCATCCACATAACACTCTCCGATCTCGCCCGCATTTCCGAACGCCCCCCGGTACAGTTCCCCGTTTAAGTAGAGGGCGCCACCGATGCTGTTGCTGACCGTCAGATAGATAAAATGGTCCGTGCGCTTGCAGACCCCGTACATCCGCTCCGCGATGGCGCTGGCGTTACAGTCGTTGTCCAGAAACACCCGGTAGCCGAAACGCTCCGTCAAAATCCTTCCGATGTGCAGCCCGTAAATCCCCATAAACCGGGCCGACACCCACACCCCCGCCGCCGGATCCACCAGACCGGGAATCGTCATACCCACGGCGCTGATCTGAACGCCCGGATTCTCCCGGATCGCCTGCTGCATGGCCTCCGTGATCTGCTCCACCACGCTGTCCGCGGAAATGTGCCGCCAGTTATACCGGCGCTTGCAGATAATCTGCCCATTCTCCCGAACCAGGCCCACCACATATTTGGAACCGCCAACGTCCACTGATAAAATAACCTTTCTGTCCATATAACCCCCTGCTGCATTCAGTCTTAAAATCTTCCGTTATTTGTGTCCCAACGGCTGTCCGGGTAAAAAAGAAAGAAAATCTTCAACCGGCCTCTGCCGTCCTTTTTATCTGTTAATTATGTAACAATCATTGATATTATCAGTCTATTGCAGGTAAAAAAATATGCCCCCGTCTTTCGATCGCCCCGTGAGGGAGTATATTCTTTATTTCGAATATCTTCGTCATTTCTAATATACTCACTATTATATACGGCTCTGTTTTTGTTGTCTATCGATAATCTGATGCATCTTTCAACTCCGTTTTTGTGTATAATGCACAATTTTTGAGGTTTTTGAGAACATTTTCTTGTATTCTTAGTAATCCGGGCACAATAAGACAGGGATTATCCGCGTTCAAAAAAGCCCCTCCTACTCCCAAAATCCCCCTTAAATCTCCGCCAACGCATAAAAAAATCAGGGAATAATCACACGCATTTTGCATGATCATTCCCTGATATCCGGCTCTCCGCTCCATCTTCTCCTGCGTTTAACCCCTTCCGTCAGTCTCAATAAAGACGGTTTTCTATTACCACCTGTTTCACCACTTCGATAAAACTTTTCTTGATATTGGACAGGAGGTCTTCCTTCCGGTAGGCCGCCACAATTTTTCTCCTGCAAGGAGGATCCGTCACCGTGCAGCACACCGGCTTCTTGTGATAACCCGGGAAAAAATAGCTGCTTCGCGGAAAAAACGCCACCCCCATGCCCTCTGCCGCAAGCGAATATGCCGTGTTACAGCTTCCGACATACATGCGTTTCCCCGCTTTTATATCACAGAGCGTCAGGATCTGCGCGACGGTTCTGGATGTAGAATTTACCGGCTTTGTCATAATAATCGTAGCGCCATTCAACAATTCCGGGCGGATGTAGACCGGATGGTCTGCATCATTGCCGGAAACATCAATATTCTTTAAAATGTGGTCCTCTGGGGACATATAAAGCAAAATATTCTCCTCACAGATCTCCTCATACTGGAACTTATCGGAACGTGACGTCCAGGAGGAGATTGCAATATCGATATTTCCCCGGGCCAGCATCTCCTCATAATCCTGTTGAAAGCCGTCATAAATGTGCACCTCTATCCCTGGATACAAGCGCGAAAACACCGGCAGAATTTGCGGCAGCCAATACTCGCCCTGTCCGATTCCAATTCCCAGATTAATTCTGCCCCTCTTCATTTTGGAGATTTCTTCCATCTCTGCCCGCATCTTTTTTTCCATACCGGACTGCAGCTTCGCATACTCCAGATAAACCTCCCCCGCATAGGTCAGCTGAATCGGCGTACTCGTTCGGTCAAACAACTGGACTCCAAGCTCGTCCTCCAGTGTGCTGATATATTTTGTCAGCGCAGGCTGGGAAATATACAAATCGCGGGCGGCTTGGGAAATGCTCTTCTTGTCTGCAATCGCAATGATATACTGTAACTTTGAATAACTGCTGCTCATTGTATATCTCCTCCTTTTTTGCCCGCAAACGGCAGAAATGCTTTCTCCCGAAACCATTTCTGCCGTTGCGCCCATAATATCACATATATTTTTTGAAAAATTCGCCAAACGCGGCCATCCGCTTTTCGTCCCCTTCAAGGCTCTCATGATCCACTCCGTCCAGCACATTCAACTGTACGGAAATTCCATGAGCCTCAAAATTTTGTTTCAGACATTTCAAACGCTCAATTCTGGTTGACCCGCAAGGGCTTTCTCCCACATATTTACAGTCCAGACTACCCACAACCATCTGTACATGTACCTTTCTCAATGTTTCCAGGTCGATCCCATGGCCAAAATGTTCTTTTAAATCCCGAACACCCATGAAATAATCCTGTTCAAAATCGATCAAAGTAGGCCTTCCAGGCGCACTGATGGAAACCGCCGTCAAGCGGTCCGGGTGTACAAACAGGAAACGGTTTGTGAACTGGCCGCCTCCGGAATGCCCGCAGAGGAAGAACTGATCCGTCTCAACGCCCTCATATCGATATCTCAACTCTTCAATCATCTGAAGCAGAATTTCATCATACCGTATGCCGTCGCAGGCGAGCAGTTTGTAACTGTTGAAATCACTCAGCTCAAACAACCCGCTGGGAAATACCGGCGCCAGCATAACCACGTGCTGCTCCTCCAGAAGCGGCGCTGCGGCCTGAAGGTACCGCTCCACCTCGCAGCCGGTGCCGTGTATCACAACGACCAGCTTATACCCTCGCCTGTTTTCGTCCTCCAGATAACACTTGGGAACCCTCACCCAATACTGGAAACGGGGGTCTGCCCTGCAATACCAAAGCATGTTATAGTCCGCATCCCCCACGATCCCCTTCCTCGCCTCCGGGTCATCCGTTACCGCAAGAACTTTACAACTAATCATCTTTTCCCCTCCCGCCTCTCACTCATAAACTGTAGTGCCGGTACGTTCCCTCGCAGGGATTTCCGCAGCAGACAAAGGCTTCCTTCGCCGTGAGATCATAAATCTGCGAGGCGATGGTTACGGCCCATCGCTCATCATGATTGCACACCGCTTCCCCGGACTCTGGATTCTCCCGATAATGATCTTTCAAACAGTCCTGTATAAATTCCGGGTTAATGCTTCCGCGCCTCCGCTCCAACAGAGAGTATAACCGCACATCCCGGAAAAATGCCTGATCAAAATCCTTTTCCAGCTCCCTGTGCACCCGGAAATGATTCGCATGGGTGAGAATACCATTGTCAGGTATGATTCGAATGTCATACTTCGGATTCACTTCCAAGTCTATGGTACCATTTTCCGACCCGATCATCAAGTTGCAGGAAACCGCCCTGGGTGCCGATACAATATGATCCACTGCCTCCTCCATAGACCGGCTGGTGATTACCCGTCGCCTCATGAAATTCGTGGGCACGCCGACTCCATCCGTATCCGCCTTGCTGTCAAGATTGTTGGTAACAATGCCGACTCCAAAGTTGTTGAATCCATGCCGGATCAGCTGTCCTGCCTCCGTCATGCAGAAATACCGGATGCCATTCTGCTCATTGACGTGAAAGAGCAGCGAGCTATCCTGCATCCAGCGCGCGTTATCCCAGTTCATCCCCAGATAAACATGCCGGTTCTCGGATGCGTCAGGCAGGACGGCAAATGTGGTGCATTCTTTGGCAAACGGAAATTTTGACAGTTCATAGCGGGTATTAAGAACCATCATATCCTCGAAATCAACGCCCGCACCGTCTCCAATGCCTCGGATTTCGTCCAAAAGATCACTGTAATCCGCCGTCAAAAACTCCACGTACCGCTCCGCCTTCTCCCGCACCGTCTCCCATGGCGCTTTAAACTTCCTGTGGTAACGGTCCAGCCCAAGACCGATCAACTCCCTTGCGGCCTCACCGTGCTGTTTTCCCCTTTCATATGGTGTGTTGCCGTCGATTGTAATATATTTAAATTCGCGCATCCTGTTCCTCCGTCCCTCTCTTACAAAATAGTCGCACCATTATGCATTATGGCTGCATTTCAAATGTATATTTTTGATACCGGCTTTGGCATGGATTTCCCGCCGCCACATACATCACCCGGTCTGTCAGGTCAAACACCAAAGAAGCCATGGTCCGATATGTATTGTGGAGACTGGGATGCATGCAGATGCTGTAGCACGGATGGTCGCCATGATCTCTCAAAAACGCCTGAATCAAAGCCAGATCAATTTTCCCTTTATTGTCTTCGCTTAGTTCTGTAAACCTCTGATACCGCACCAGCGAATCCTCCATCTCATAAGGATTGCTCTTTTCATACTTCGCCATTTCAGGATGAACGAAGTGATTCGTGTGAATCAGGGAGCCATTTCCATGGATCTCTCCCACGCCCACCGGCAGGATCTCATAATTCACCATGTGCCCTTTATGATCCGCCAGAAGGATATTCCGGGATGAGGCAATAGAATTTATGCGCTCAAGGCTTAGGCATGCCTGATCAAAGTCTTTCTGCTCCAGCATATAACGCGACAGCAAATACCTCGGAAATCCCGTCTTCCAACCGGTACAGGGAAGAAAATTACAAGCTGTGCTCATACCCAATTCGTTCATTCCCATAAAGCTTATCTGTCCCGCCGGAACCAACATCATGATCCGCGGCTTGCCGGTCACAGCAAACGTAACAACATTTCCAACATTCCTGAACTCTCCGTCCTGATCGGTATTCTGACCGCTATATACCTTTCCGTCACAAGTATAGGTACTGTCAAACGCAAAGGAAGTACAGGCCTGATCTGACGGCACCGCGTTCCCGAACCTCGCCGCATATACAATTTCCTGTTTCATTTGAAGCAGGAGGGCTTCTCTGTATTCAATCCCCGCCCCCTGCGAAAGCCCTTTCAGTTCTTCTATAAAACCGGGTGTATACTTCGCAATAAACGGTTCATAACCATCCACAAGCTTCAAAACAGCATCCCTGGACAATCCGGAATTTCCCGCTGCCAGTTCCAGAATCATATTCATATGGTTCCGTATATCTTCGCGAAACGCTTCTCCATGCTGGATTCCCACCTCAAAATGAGAACCTTTAAAAATATAGTGGCTGAAACATTCTCGTTTTTTCATCACATAAAGCCTCTCATTTTCTACGCAAAAAAGCCAAACAAAATACTTGCGATCACCAGCGTAATCGCTCCGCCGATCCGCGTTGCCACGGATGAGAAAGCAAGCAGATCAAGCCGTTTGCCAGCGCTCAGTGTCATCAAATCTCCTGAATTTCCCGCGTTCGCCTGACACAAGCCCGCTGTCATGGCAATCTCAACCGGATAGAAGCCCAGCAGATATCCGAACGCCCCCGTGCCGATGATTGCCCCGATCATGACCATGGTGATAATAAACAGATTTTTGGGCAGCAGCATCTCGCCGAAGTCGTACAGGGACGAGGCGCAGCCCATAATGATCATCTGGGCAAATACCATGTATTTGGCGAAAAACTTGGAAATCGCGGCGCAGCCCACCTTAATCTTTTCCGGCAGAATGTCCGTGCCGATCAGAACCGCCATAAAAATAACCAGCCAGGCGAAAGCATGGATGCTGAAACCCAGTCCCGCATTGTTGATCAGTGAAATCTTGGAATAAAAGTTTGCCACAATGTACATAAATACTGCAAATGCAAGACCCAGCGCATACTCTTCCACCGTCGCTGGACGCATCTGTGCCTTTGCGGACTCCACAGTTTCCCGGGAGTTGATCTCCTTTTTTCCGGGACGCATCATAGAGGGGTATCCGCTTAGCCTTGGGAACTTCTTGCCAAGCACATTCAGGGAGGAAGCCAAAATGATCGCCAGGGAATCTGCCACACAGAGCGCCGCGAACGCTGGCCCAAACCAGGTGCCGGAATCCTGTCCTGTAGCGGCTGCAAACATCTCAGACATAGGAACCGCCCCCGCTCCGGTACCGCCGCCCATTACAGGGAGCGCATAATAAATCATGGCTCGGATCGGGTCCACCCCAACGATCAGGGCCGCTCCCATTCCAAACAGAATCGCTGCAAGCAGGCCCACGACGCAGGTGGGAATAAACCCCACAATAGATTTTAACAGAATCTTACGGTTGACCGTACAAATCGATCCCACCACCAGAACGACGATAAAGAAATCTCTCCAGCCGCCGTCAATTCCGATATCTACGATACAGGAAATAGCGCTCTCCGGCAGCCAGTTGAAGGTGTAAACCGCGGACATGATAATCCAGGTCAGCATAATTCCGCCGCCAAACCAGGCGTTCCAAACCGGTATTTTGTCTCCGATGTATCCCAGAAACGCTCCCACAATCATTGAGAACGCAAGCATTCCAGCCAGGTTGTATGGTAGATAGTCAAATTTCGCAATCAAAAGAGTAGCAGCTGTGAGAATTGTAAACAGCCACAACGGTATCCCCAATATCTTCTCAGACTTCAATTTTTCCAACATAAAATCCCCCTTTTTTCGTTTGAAATAACATTGCCTGACACCACATCCCGGGATTGTGTTTACATTAATTTTATCCACTAAAAATTGAATTGTCCAATACCATTTTGTACTATTTACCCATAACTCTTTTTTATGTGCTAATATTTACTTCATTTTTTGTCAGATTAATCTATTTATTTTGGATATTTTGTGTATTTATACTTTTAGCCATGCCAACTGACCCAAACACCCCCATTTTCGGCATGTAGTTGTACTCTATGAGACGAACCGATGCAACTTTCTGCATCATTACTGCTTAAATTTCTCAGGGCAATGGCCTGCAGTCTATCCAACAGCTCATTTCACTCAAAAAAATACCGCCGCCCACCCGGATTCCCCGGATGGACGGCGGCCTCAACTAATTCCCGCCTCAAATATACAGTTCGTTCTCCTTGCGCTCCCCGCAAATCTTGCTCAACCTCTGCTCCACCGCCGCAATCCCCGCCGGGTCCAGCTTTCTGGCGCCTGCCGGGCAGACTTTGATACAGCGCATGCAGGAAATACAGCGTTCCCGGTCCGTGGTGTTCGGCGCCTCTGCCGGGATGGCCTTCACCGGGCACTGCTCGGCGCAGGTTCCGCAGCCCACGCAGCTCTCATCCGCCGTTGGCTTCATAGCGGAACCGCCGTACTCCTTGTAAGGGCGTTTCCCCTTTACCTCCACCTGGCCGTCTGCCGGCGCCGCAAGGTCCTCCAGTTTCTCCCAAATCGCCCGGGCAGCCTCCCGCAATTCGTGGCGGTCCTTCTCATCGGGTCTCCCGGCGGCGATGGAGGGCGCGATGGAATGCTGGGCGATCGCGGCCAATCCGGCGATCACCGTAAATCCCCGTTCGGCCAGAATATCTTTCATCTCCAGCAGCGTATCGTCGTAATCCCGGTTGCCGTACACCGCGATCACCACGGCCGCGGTCCCGTCTCCCCGCAGATTCTCCATACGCTTGGCTGCGATCCCCGGCACACGCCCGCCGTAGGACGGAACACCCACACAGACAACGTCCTCCGGCCCAAACTCATGAGCCGCCTCATCCTCCTCCGTTTTGGACAAGTCAATGTTCTCCCCCTGTCCGAGACTTCCGGCCAAAGCCATCTCCCCGGCCACCAGCCCGGTGATCTCCCCGGAGCTGAATGTGGGGCTGAAGTACACCGCGTTCACCTTTGAAATTTTCATATTATGTAACCCTCCTTCTGTCATTGTTGCACCGCAGATTCCTTGATCGGACATCTTAGCCGGATATGCGCTGTTTCCGGCGTCCATTTCATCGTTTCAATCCCATGTCGTCCCACATTTGGCATATCCTGGTTTTCGCATATCATACCACATTTCCAGCCTGTTTACCAGCCCTGGGGCGTGTTTTCCGGCTGGCTGCGTGTGTTTTCGTTACGGTTCACAGGCAATGTCCCGCGAGACGTTTTTTGTGAGCGGAGCGCAGCGGAAGTCACAGAAAACCCGAGGATAGCGGCGCGAAACGGCATTTTTGCCGTTTCTGTGCATTGCAAAGCGTGTTACTGGGAACGAAGTGTACCGTAACGTGTTTTCCGGCGGCCGGGGCGGCATTTTCCCAACCGTCCAGACGGCGGCTGAGTCATGCCGGCATTCCCCCGCCCCGTCCCACACCGGTTCACAAAAAGGCGGCTTTTTGTATACCTGTCCGCGTATCCCCTGACAGGCCGCACAAAGCCGACGGCCCCGCACGCAATCTGCACTGGCGCGGCCTCCGACCATGGCCTATAATCAATTATCATAACGTGGCATTTTCAGCTTTGGAAACGCCTCTACACGACCAAACCAAGGAGGTATCTATGATCATAGCCGGATTTTCAGGAATCGGCAAAACCACCTTTTGCCAAAAAGTCGAAAACGCAGTGGATTTTGGCTGTATGCCGTTTAAGTATTCCAATTTTGACAAGCTTTTGGCCTCCGGGCGGCCGGTTGAGTCCTTTAAGGCCAGTCTGGAACTGGATTTTATCTTTGGATGGGAGGCCTCCTACCGGGAGGCAATTCTGGAATACCACCGGCAAAATCCACAGGACTACCTTGTCATTCCGTCGGTAGCGCGGGTTCTGAGGTGTTTGGGGCAGGCCGGTGTTCCTTATGTACTCTGTTATCCGGAAACCGGGGCCAGGCAGGAATACCTCAGACGCTTTAAAAGCCGGGGAAATTCCCCCGACTTTATCGAGATTTTTATCGGCGGCTGGGACAACTGGATGGAATCGCTGCGAAAGGATTCTTACGGAATCCATATCGCAATGAAGCCCCACCAGTACCTGCTGGATTTAAAAGATCCGATCGACCGGCTGGCCCCCTTACGTCCACGCTTCCACCAGATCCTCGATCAGCAGCAGCCCCAGAGGCCCCAATATAAATCCCAGGAATCCAAACAGCTGCAAGCCAACGTACACCGCCGCCAGCGTTTCCAGCGGAGACAGTCCCACCTGGTTGGACATCAGCTTTGTTTCCAGATATTCCCGGATCAGATAACAGATCAGGTACAATGCAAACAGCGCCAGCGCCCTCCCCCACCGCCCCATGAACAGGCAAATGAGGCTCCACGGGATCAGCACCGTTCCCGTTCCGAAAATAGGCAGGGCGTCCAGCACCCCGATCCCGATTCCCGCCATAATATAGTAAGGGTTGCCGATGGCCGCCATCCCCAGAATGCACAGCATGGTAATCAGGCTGAGGATGATACCCTGGGTTTTAAACCAGGCCTTGCCCGTGTGCACGATGCGTTTCCCGATCATTGAAAATTCCCGCCGGAACACGGACAGGTCCCGCCGCACCCGAAGATCGTCCATTTCCTGGAGCGAGAGCACCACGGCCAGGAACAGCACGACAAACACCACGATAATTCCCACTCCCCAGCGGATTACCGTGACGGAGTTGGCCATCAGCACCGGCATGGCCGACTGCTTGCCCGCCTGGATCAGATTGGTCAGCATCTCGCTGACCACATCGGCCACCCGGCCCTCCCGCAGGCCGAAGGTCTGCTCCATTTCCCGGCAGCTCCCCGTCAGCCAGCGGTCGAACTGTTCCACCCAGATGGGCAGCTGGAGCGCCAGCATCTTGCCTTCCTGGCATAGCTTCACAAGCCCCCAGTACAGCCCCGCCCCCAGCAGTGTGATCAGCAGCAGAAATTCCGCGCCTCCCACCACTCCGATGGGCAGATGGCGGGTCTTTCCCTTAATACGCAGCCGCAGGCGGTAGGACAAAAAGCGCGCCGAGGGGCGCAGCATAAGCGCAACCAAATATCCTATGAAAAAAGGAGCCACGAGGGGCAGCAGATACCGGAATCCTGCGCACACCACTCCCGTGGTTCCTGTTATGACAATTAATTTCTTCAGTTTCTTACCGGGCTTTTCCATGGACTCACCTGTTTCTGATTTGTACTTCCTTTGTACCTTCTTAGTATGAGCCCGGCCTCTTAAAATATGCTGCTAAGATTTACCACCATTCAAAATGATTTTTAACCATCATATAGGGCGGCCATATTTTGTATCCGGCGTTTCATTTCTGCACGGACATGCGGCGGCTCCAGACACTCGCATTGATTCCCGAAGCTGATCAGAATATCGTAGTAATATTCATTTTCAATGAACGGGAAGTTTACAATATAATATTCCTCGCCGTCCGGCACAGCATGTTCGCAGGTGCAAAAATCGAGCAGACGGTCCATCGCAGATTTTTGAACGCGAAGCTTGATGGTTGTCTGCATGGTTTTCAAAATATCCCCAAAATCCAAAACCGGTTTTTGATAATCCCGCGGCGAAAACGTTTCCCGGCTCATTTGCAGGCTTGAAATGCGGGATAGTCGGAACAGGCGAAAATCTTCTCGTTTGCGGCAATATCCCTGAAAATACCAATGGCTGCCCTTCAATACAATCTGGTACGGCTCCACCGTCCGCACCGTCTTATTTCCGAAGCGGTCCGCGTATTCAAATGAAAGCATCCTGCTTTCCTGCAAAGCCGTTTTGACCAGTTCCAGATAGGGCTGAATATTCCGGTTGCCCATCCAGGGACTTAAATCGATATATATCTGGTTTGCTCTCAGTTCAATTTCTTTGGCTCTGTCAGCGGGGATGAAACGCCTGACCTTTGCAAGGGCGTTTACCAGTTCATTTCCCCGCACCATTCCGGAAAGGCTGGACAGCCCCATCAGGATGGCGGAGAGGTCGGCAGCGGAAAAAACATTTTTATCGAGCTTGTACTCCTGCATGATTTCAAAACCCCCGCCCACCCCCGGCGTTGAGCGGACCGGAATCCCCGCCATGTTGATGGTCTCTATGTCGCGGTAAATGGTCCGGGGTGAAACCTCAAATCTGTCTGCTAATTCCTGCGCGCTTACGCGCTCTTTGTCCAGAAGCATCATGATAATGCTCACAAGCCTGTCTGTTTTCATCTGACAACCGCCCTTTAACATTTCTTTTTTATTAGTATGGATTATGGCCATACTGTTGTCAACAATCACATGGTAAAATTCTGTCAGAGACAGCGCTATACAAGAAAATTAAAATGGAGGAATTTTATGTTTACAATCTATGTTTACGTTCTCGATACATTGGCCGACTGGGAATTGGGGTATGTCACCGCAGAGCTGAACTCCGGGCGTTTTTTCAAGAAGGGTGCGCAGCGTGTGTCACTCAAAACGGTCAGCGCTTCCCGGGAAACCGTCACTACCATGGGCGGACTGACGATTGTGCCTGACTGCTTAATTGATGAGATGGTTGCGGATGAGACGAGTATGCTCATTTTGCCGGGCGCAAATACCTGGAGCGACCCAAGGCACGGCGCTGTTATTGAAAAAGCAGGTGAGTTTCTATCTGCAGGCGCCGCGGTATGCGCAATCTGCGGGGCCACCACAGCGCTGGCGGGCTGTGGGCTTCTGGATCAGCGTCCGCATACCAGCAATGGACCGGGATTTCTTGACATGTTTTCCCCCGGTTATAAAGGGCAACGCTTTTACGTCGATCAGCCGTCGGTGGCGGACCACAATCTGATTACAGCCGGCTGCGCCGGGGCTTTACTGTGGGCGAGGCAAATAATCGAGTATTTAGATGTATTTCAATCAGACACGCTTGAGGCCTGGTATGAATATTTTCGTACTGGTAAGCATGAGTATTTTTATGCCCTTATGAAAACATTGCCGTGCGACAGCGATACGGCTTCTTGACAGATTGGTTTACATGATGTAGACTAGCAGTAGGCTACAACTTGTAAACCAACATTTAAAAAGGAGCTGCAAAATATGACACAGTACAGACTGGGCGAAATAGAGGCAAAGTTCGCCGCGCTGATCTGGGACAACGAACCGCTGACCTCCGGCAGGCTGGCAGAGCTGTGCCGCGAAACGCTGTCCTGGAAAAAATCCACCACCTATACCGTCTTGCGGCGGCTGTGCCAGCGGGGTATTGTACAAAACGACGGTGGAGTGGTGACCTCTCTGCTGAGCCGGGAGGAATTCTCCGCCCTTCAAAGCGAGGAATTCGTGGAGGAGGCATTTGACGGATCCCTGCCAAAATTCCTCACCGCCTTTACGTTTCGAAAAAAGCTGAGCAACGAGGAGATCGACCAGCTCCAGCAGCTCATCGACAAGAGCAGGAGGTGAGGACATGCGCGGTCTGTTCCTGATGGTACTCTCAATGAGCGGGACGGCAAGTCTCGTCATTTTACTTGTGCTGTTTCTCCGCTTATTCCTGCGAAAAGCGCCCAGGGTGTTCTCCTACGCCCTGTGGGCGGCGGTACTGTTCCGGCTGCTCTGCCCCATAACCTTCGTAAGCCCGGTGGGTATTATTCCCAGCGGAATGCCGGTTTTGCTGGAGCGGAGGTTGGAGGTGACGGACCCCCTGCGTGTGGCCGACCACCTGGGCGCACCTGATTCCTCCGGCGCGGCCAACATTTCCAGCGATCCGGATACTCTTGTCGTGGCGGAGGAGTCAGCGGATACAGGCGGAATCACGGATTTCCAGGAAGGCCGGGCTGCACAGTCTGCCACCTCCCCTGTTGGTCTGCTGGCAATCGCGACGGCTGTCTGGCTGTGCGGTGCAACAGGGTTGCTTCTCTACAGTTTAATCTCTCTATTACAGCTGCAACGGCGGCTTTTGGGGGCCACTCCCCTTGCGGGGGAGAGACAGGTCTGGCTGGCCGATCACATTTCCTCCCCCTTTGTGCTGGGACTGTTCCGGCCCAGAATCTTTTTGCCCTCGGACCTTCCCAAAGAAGAGCGGGAGTACATCCTGTTTCATGAGCGGACCCACATTCGAAGGCTGGATCCCTGTCTCCGGGCCCTGGCGTGGCTGGCGGCGGTTATACACTGGTTTAATCCATTGGTCTGGCTGGCCTTTTATCTGGCCGGAAGGGATATGGAAATATCCTGTGACGAGGCAGTTCTGCGAAACATTGGCCGGGATATCCGGGCCGATTACTCTTCCACCCTGCTGCGGCTCTCCACCGGGAAACGGCTCCCAATCGGCCCCCTGGCATTTGGGGACAGCAGATTGCAAAGCCGGATCAAACATGTGCTGCATTATAAAAAGCCAGCGCTGTGGGTCATAAATCTGGCCCTGATCACAGTGCTGGCCGCCGGGACGGCTCTGGCCACTGACCGGAATGCCAAAATGGCGGGGGTTAGTGGGAGAACCGGGCTGGATGGGCAATCTGGGAAGCCTGAACAATCCGGACAACATGAGCAGAACGGCCACTCCCAGTCTCTCCTCCCGTCAACACCGGCCTCACCCAACACGGGCGATACCCCCTCTGAAAAAGGCCTTCCTGAAACGGATGTAAACCACAACGGTATCCCGGAGACACTGCGTCTGTCCGAAACCGGAAATGAGCTTTCGCTGGATTTCCAGGAGAACGGGACAAAAATCTGGTCGGCATGGGGCAGCCGTGCACCATCGGAATGGAACGCCCTCTTCCTATGTACCCTGGATGGGGAAGATTATCTGCTGCGCTACCGGCCCACCATGTATCAGGGGAATTTCTCCTATCACTATGAACTCTTTTTCCTGAAAGACGGTGTGGAAACCACGGTACAGCAAAAAAGTATCTCCTTTGACACCAATTTCAGCGCACCCTTCCACGGAACATTCGACCCTATAGCCATCTCTACGTTTGTGGATGAACTTAACGGCCTGCTGGCCCACAGCGTCCAGCTCTTCAATACCCACGCGGACCTTCAAGCCGCCTTCGATCAAGCTGGAACGCTGGCCGAAACACTGTGGTGGCTGGACGATTTAGACGGGACCTTCACCAGAGATCCCTTGAAAACCATGTCTGAAAATCTACAGGATTTTCAGACAGCTATGACCCTCACTCAGACGCCCGCCGTTCCCGTGAAAACCGATTTCCTGCCCTTAAACCATCCTTTGGAAATGGAATTTCTCAGCGGAGCCGGGGCATGGCGGACCACCCTTACCCTGAACCCGGACGGTTCCTTTGCAGGAGAATATACCGACTCCGACGCAGACGTGCAGTACATCTGCCGGTTCCACGGAAACTTTGGGGATTTCGCCCGTCTCACCGACGCCTCCTGGTCCCTGACGTTGAAGGAGTTGGTGCTGGACACCGGTCATCCACTAGGCGAAGAGTGGCGCGAAAACGGCATCCGCTATATCTCCAGCGGCCCCTATGGGCTGGATGGCCCGGACGGCGCGCCCCTGGGGCCCGGTTCTGCCTTCCTCCTTTACACCCCTGAGGCCACAGGATATGCTCCTGGTACAGAATTGTACGGCGCCCTTCAGTTTTGGACCTGGTGGCCGGGCCGCCGCCAGTTTATCGATGCCAGGGATCAGCTGGGCTGCTACGGCCTGCATAATCTGGCAACCGGGTACGGCTTTTTCTCCCCGGACGCCTAATGAATCAGTATTTCCCATGGAAAAGGGGGCGGAAAACCTGAAGTTGCAGGTTATCCGCCCCCTTTTCTTAAAAATCCGCTTTGACAACGCGTAAACGCGGCTATCGTTCACATCAATTCTCACCCAGATACGCCAACGCCGCCCGCAGGCAACCGTCCACGCCCACCAGTCCGCTCTCCACGCACAGGTGATAATTCTGAGCCCTGCCCCACTGAGCCCCGGTATAATACTGGTAATAATCCTTGCGCTTGCGGTCCACCTCACGAATCCGCTTCTCCATCTCCTGGGGATCCGCCTCCGGCTCCAGGGATACCATACGCTTCACTCGGTCCTTCATTTTCGCGTAAATGAACAGATTAACGCTGTCCGTCAGCACACGGTCCGCGCAGCGTCCCACAATCACGCAGGGGCCCTGTTCCGCAAGGCGTCGGATAAAACTGGACTGCGCCACAAAAATCTGATCCGACATAGGCACCTTGTACACCGCGGAGAATGGGTTGTAATAATGCCGGTCCAACGGGTCATGCATGTCCGGAAGCTTCTCATCGTAGTGCTGGAATGCCGTCTCCGCCATATCGGCGTGATCCGCCGCCATGGAGATCAGCTCCTTATCGTAAAAGGGAATCCCAAAATGTTCCGCCAGGCGTACCCCCAATTCCCGGCCGCCACTGCCGAATTCACGGCTTACTGTAATCACTTTGTCCATAATTGCCTGCCTCCCCTTCTCTTTGTAAGTATCTCCCAGTATAGCACAAACGGAGGGGATTTCCTAGCGTTTGGTGGAAAAATGATGGGCAGGCTGCCTTAACTTTTAAAGCAGCCGAGGGTCTGCTGCACCGGCAGACGCCACTTCACTTTACTGCTTTTTGAAATCCAATCCGTTTCGATCCGCCCATTCCTCAAAAACCTGGATATAAAGTTCCTCACACGCCTCTGTAAAATAATCATATAAATCCAGTTCACGAAGCTTCTGGCCTTGATTCTGCAATCATAATTGTCAGGGCCACCAATGTATGGTCAGCAATCACCTTTTCCCATCCCGAAATAGCGCCTGATTCCTATCCATAAAATATAAGAAAATAGCAGCAGCAATTCTTTTATTCCCATGTTTAAACCGAAATCAAATGGCCGAATTGTTTGAGCGTGATGTAAAAACAATTGGAAAACATATTAATAATGCTTTGAAAAAGGAACTGCAGGATCAGGCCTCAACTGTCGCAAATTTTGCGATAGTTCAAAAAGAAGGGGAAAGAATCGTAGTACGGCAGGTTGCTCACTATAATTTGGATGTTATTATTTCTGTAGGATATCGAGTAAAGTCCAAACATGGCATACGGTGTCTTGTTCTGGCGTTATAGGGACTTCTAACGCGATATTGCCGTCAGTGAACAAAACAATTTCCTTTATAGTACAAAAAAGCACATCATACTTAAATATTAAATAAAGGGGGTGTCGCAAAATCATCAAAATAGATGATTTTGCACACCCTCTGTATCATGACTATTTTTATATTTTCCCGGTCCGTCCGGCGCTCAGGTCTCGGGCCTCAATCAACCGCAGCTTCTCCCCCCGTCTCAGCCGCTTGATCGCATACTCCCTGCGCATCGCTTCCTCCTTGGTGTCAAAGGCTTCCCAGTAGGATAACACAACGGGCCGGCGCGCCTTGGTATACTTGGCGCCCCGGCCTTCATTATGGGCTTTCACCCTCTGCTCCAGATGGTTTGTCCAACCGCAGTAGAGCGTTCCGTCCGCACATGTCAATATATAGGTGTAGTTGCTTTTTTCTTCCATAATCTGTAAATCTAATCCCGTGCTGCGGTGGCGTGCTATGTAAACGGCAACGACATCCATAACCTGTCATCGCCGCCCGGAGATAAAGCGCCCCGTAATCTATTTAAAGCACCAGCTGGATGCGCACCGCATTACCATTTGATGATGCCGACTGCAGTCTCTAATATAGTATATCATAAATCCCGGAAAATGTGCATGGGGCGCGCATTTACCATTTTTTAAACGTTTAGCGGGACGGGCGGGTGCCTTAAAACCTGCCGCCTCCGCCTCCGTGGCTCCTGCCGCTGCTGGAGGTATGGGTGGTGCTGCGGCCGCCTCCGCCCGCTCTGCCACCGGATGAGGTGGAAATCCGGGTGTGGGTGGTAAACTGCTTGACCAGAATGTCCTGTATATTGTTCATACAGAAATTTGCGCCCGCCCGGTAGGCCATCAGACCATTCTCCTTCTGGCGGCGGCTGGGCTTCATGGAATACTGGCGCATCACGCCCAGACAGGCCGAGAGCGCCACACCGGCGGCCACCGCTACGGCAAAGAGCGCCTCGTACCAGCGGATACTGTGGTATCGGCTGATCCTGCCGGTTTCCGAGTCGTAATTGTACTGCCCTGACACAATGCCCTTGTCCACATAATAGGACGCGTCGCGCATAAACTGCTGTGCCGCTCCCACATAGTCCTGATCCTTGAGAAAGCTCACCACATTGGCCTTCATGGTGTCGATGCGTTTGTCCGTGAGAATCCGGATCATGACTCCGGTGGTGGAGATCCAATAATCCCCGGTGACGGAGCCCGGCCGGTCCAGATAGATCAGAAACAGAACGCCGTCCGCATCCGATCCCTCCCCGAAACCGCCGTAATCGTAAAAATCGTCGGCATATTCCATCGCGGTATGCCTGCCGTCGTTGAAGGCCGTCACCACCACCAGATCAACTCCCATCTCATCCCGGTAGCTGGCCGCCATCTCTTCCAGATGAGCCCGTTCCCTTGCGTCGAACAGCCCCGCGCTGTCGAATATACGCTCCTCCGGAACCTCTTCTACAATCTTGTTTCCCGCACCGTAAACTACGGCCGGACCGGCAGCCATCGGCATGACCGGCGCAGCCAGAAGCGCCAGCACAACGCACATCATCAGAGCCGCGCAGGAAATAAGGCGCCTTTTTATTCTGCCATTTTTCGTCCCGTTTATCCCTGTCATATTATGTACCCCAAAATCAGTAGAATAATCAGCAGCGGCAAAAAGATGGATGCAAATAAAATCATCAGCTTGCCCTTGTCCACCGGCAGCTCGCCGCAGACCTTTCCAGTCTGGCCGTTCATGGCAAAATAATAAATTTTGCCGCCCTGGCGCTCCTTGTAGGTGAGGGTCCACACCGGCAGCAGCGCGTACTGCCAGAAACCTTCGGAGATCTCCGCCCTCTGGTTGGTGATCTGGACCCGGTCGTAAGCGGTTCCCTGGCTCTTCAACCCGGAGACGGCGAAATCCCGTACCTCCTGAGATACCTCGGTCTCAAAGGTATTCCGCTCCATATCCCGGTTCTCAGCCATAAATCCGGAGAGATACCCCATGGAAAACCGCTGCATCTCCCCCATCTCAAAGGGCTGGACACCGTCCACCAGGCGGCGGTTGGCCTTTTTTAAGGCATTGCGCGCCACATTGTTCACTTCCACCGTTCCCTGGCGGGCGATATCGTAAATTTTAGTTTCCGTATAACGCAGATTTCCCGCCGTCCAGACCCGCAGCTTGGTCCCCTGTCCCTGCACCGACCCGTCTACCTTGCAGCTGAACAGCCAGTATGGGAAATACACGCCCGTCATGGTCTCGATCTGCTTGGGAGAGTAAAATTCCCTGGGCACGAACTTCTTTTTCGCAATCCACTGGGAAAATACCTCCTGCGCCCGTTTCCGGTCGATTTGGAACGGGATCGCGAAATCCGGCTGATAGGTACCCGTCAGCCTGCCGGACAGCACCACCGGATTGTGGCAGTAGTAACAGAAGGTAGCCGCCGTGGTGGCGTCCGTCACGATCTCCGCACCGCAGCTGGGGCAGGTGTAGAGCATCGCTTCGCCCTGGTTAGCCGCATCCTGCGCGTATCCGTCTGAATCCGCCCCCGGTTCCCAGGCAGCTCCGCCGGAAAATGCGTCCGCGGCCCCGGGGGCGGCGTCTCCTGCTCCAGCGCTCCCGGCCATCGCTCCTCCAGCCCCAGCGCTCCCGGCCATCGCTCCTCCGGCCCCAGCACTCCCGGCCATCGCTCCTCCGGCCCCAGCACTCCCAGCCATCGCTCCTCCGGCCACGGCACCTCCAGCTATCGCACCTCCAGCACCGGCCATCGCACTCCCGGCCCCAGCTCCTCTGCCCAACGCCCCCTCGGCCTCCATCCCCGTCGGAACGGCCGAATCCGATGCCGCCGCGGGTGCCAGGGCGTCCAGCTCCTCCTGAGAGAAGCTGGACTGGCAGTATTCGCAGTGATATTTCTGGGTGGACGGGTCAAACAGCAGCCCGCCGTCGCAGTTCGGGCATTTATAGGTAATTGTCGCCATGTTCGAATTGTCCCCCTGTGTCTGTTATGGCCTGGGCTTTCCGCACTCGCTGCAGAATTTCCCTGTATTCTGGGTACCGCAACTGCAGACCCAGGACTCGCTCACCGGGCGCGGGCTGCCGCACTCGCTGCAGAACTTGCCGTGATTTTCATTCTGACAGCGCGGGCAGATCCATCCTGCCGGATGAGAATCCGCCTGAGCCCCGGCCTGGCTGGGTACCGGCTGTCCCTGGCCCGCCTCCGGCGCACCGCCCTCTCCCGGCATCCCGGCCCCAGGCGCTCCGGCCATCCCAGCCCCAGCCGCTCCGGCCATCCCGGCTCCAGCCGCTCCAGCCATCCCGGCCCCAGCCGCTCCAGCCATCCCGGCTCCAGCCGCCCCTGGCATCCCGGCGTTTCCAGCCGCTCCGGCCATCCCTTGCCCGTACGGCATCCCGGCCGCTCCGGCCGCTCCCGGCATCCCCTGCCCATAAGGCATCCCTGCCGCGCCCTGCCACTGTCCGCCGGGCATCTGGTTCATCTGCATCTGGGCCATGTTGGTATTGGAAGCCGCCCCCATGAAGCTGCCGGAGGACTGCATTCCCATCCCCATGCCCATAAAGCCCGCCAGCGCGCCGTTGGCGTTTCCGCCGGCGTTCTTTAAGCCCTCGGCGATGGTGCTCTGCACATAACCCTCGCGCACCAGGGGATCGCCCATCATGGCGCCCTTGTTGCGCAGATTGATCAGCTTCTGGGACTCCTCGTCGTAGGAGATGCTGGCGATTCCCACCGCCTGGATCTCCATACCGCGCAGTTTGTTCCACTCCTCGTCCAAGGTGTCAGACATATAGCGGCCCAGCTCCCGACTCTTGGAGGTCACAAAGGAAATTCTGGTGCCATCCGCAGCCATCTGGTTGATGGAGGTCTGCAACGCCTCCAGGAACTCGGACAGGTACTGGGAATTGATGCTCTCGATCTCCACCCGGTCCGCGTTCTTCGGAATGACCTCGGCATAGAATTTAAGGGGATCCGTCACCTTGATGGAATAGGTGCCGTGGGCCCGCAAAAACAACTCCGCGTTGTAAAAATTGTCAAAATAGTTAACCGGGTTGCGGGTGCCGAACTTGATGCCCTTGATCTCCTGAAGGTTCACATAAAACACCTTCTGAACCCCGGGTGTGATTCCGCCGAAGCGCACGCGGTTGAAGGACTCGGCCAGCGCCTCCCCGAACTGCCCGTTAAACAGCGATGGCAGGGAAGAATTGTTCACCGTGTAATACCCTTCCTCCGCGGTGTAGTCCACCACCTTGCCGCCGTCCACCAGCATCATAAACTGGTTGGGGTACACGTGGATCACAGAGCCGTTGGCCACGGTATCGCTGCTCCCCTTCACGTTGGAGCCGCGCCCCTGTCTCACCTGCACGCCCCGCACAAACACGGTCTGGTCGCCCATGTCATCGGGTTCCACCACCTCCAGCCACTGATCGCCAAAGGCTCCCCCAATCGCCGACTTTACTGATTTGATAATTCCCATAATCTATATTCCCCTTTCTTTCTGAATCATCCTTTTCACTCTGCCCGTCCCGCTCAACCGCGTTTTTTCCGCCTGCGCCGGATCGGGTTCACAAACCATATAGCTAAGGCCAACAGGCAGGCGGCCACCGCCAGCTGCAGCACGATGCTGATCAGCACCCAGTTCTCCATCACCCAGCCCTTCTGAACGATCCCAAAGGCCTTGCACAGCTTGTCGACGCCGCTTCCGCTGCCCGCCTGCCCGCTGATAATGGCGTAAAATGTGGCCGCCGGGTTCATCAGCAGCAGATAGACAAAATTCCCGGACGTGGGCTGCTGCTGCGCCCTGCCGATGCCGTAGGTGATAGCGTAGCTGTTAATCCGACCGGCGGAAAGTCCCAGCACAAACCGGTTGACAAAGTAGGTTCCCCCCACAATGCTCACCAGCACCCCGTAGGTCAGCACGGTGGACAGTGTGGAGCGTTTGAAGGCCGAGGAAAAGCAGATTCCCAGGCTGCCCGCAAACAGCGCCACCGCCGTATAACAGAGAAGCAGGGCCACCACATCTATGGGGGTGATCCCGCCGAATACAAACACCATCATAATCGCCGGAAAGCTGGAGATAATCAGCAGAAGCAGCGTGCTGAGGGCGCTCATCAGCTTCCCGTTCACAATCTGCGCCGGCGTCATCTGGGTGGTCAGCATGAGCTCCAAAGTCTGGCGCTCCCGCTCGCCGCTGATGCTGGAAGCCGTCACCGCCGGCACGATGAAGGTCAGCAGTATAAACTCAATAGTGGCGACGAACTCGTACATCTCCATAAAACTGCTGTACTGGATGGTGGCCGTGGCCTTGACCTGGGAAACCACCGAGTACATGTTCATCAGCGCTACTGCGCAGAGGATGCCGTTAAACACCGTCAGGATCAGCGGCAGGCGCAGGCTTCGGGAATTGACCCGGGTTTCCCGCTTATAAACCGGATTCTGCTTCATAAGATAACACCGACCTCTCTTCCTCCCGCTCCGTCAGCTGCATAAAGACGGATTCCAGGCTTCCTGTCTCGCGGACGAAACCGTTGACCAGCACCTCCGCGTCGATCAGCTGCTGCAGCAGCATGGCCTCGTCCTGCTTGTCGCCCATAAACCGGACGCAGATTTCATTTTCCCGCAGGGAAATGGTCTGCACGCAGGGGTGGCTTTTCAGCACGTTTAACGCCTGCTCCCGGTTGCTGTAAACCGAAATCACCAGGGGATTGGAGGCGTTCACCCGGGTCAAAATGTCCTGGATATTACCCTCCAGCACCAGCCTTCCCTGGTCCAGTATCCCGATGTCCGTGCAGAGCTCCGACAGCTCGGAGAGCACATGGGAGCTGATAAAAATCGTCCGCCCGGACTCCTGTAAATCTTTCAAAATCTCCTTGAATTCGAACCGCGTCCTGGGATCCAGTCCCGAGGTGGGCTCGTCGAGGATGAGGATTTCCGGATCGTGGATCAACGCCCGTGCCAGGCACAGCCGCTGCTTCATTCCCCGGGACAGTCCGTCCACGTAGAAATCCAGCCGGTCCTCCAACCCCACCTGTTCCAGCAGGGCCGTATACCGCTTGCGCGCCACCAGTCCATCCATGTTGTAGCAGGAGGCGAAAAACTCCATATACTCGGACACAGTCAGATTGTCGTAAACGCCGAAGAAATCCGGCACATACCCGATCATTTTCTTAAGCCTGGCCGGGGAGGCAAGGCCGTCCTCCCCGCCGATCATCACGCTCCCGCCGTCCGCGCCCAGAAGTCCGGCCATGATCTTGATGGTGGTGGTCTTTCCCGCGCCGTTGGGGCCCACGAAGCCGTACAGAGCGCCGTCACGGACCGTCATATTTAAGCCGTTCAGGGCATGGTATTTTCCGTAAACCTTGTGCAGATCCCTGATTTCCAGCATCACTTGTTCCTCCCTATCACCGTCAGAATGGGCAGTATGATGTTCCAGCTGTAATCCTCCGGGTTGGTGTACACGTATTTCACCGTCAGCGTGTTGCCCGGGGACAGATACGGTTCCAGCGCATCCCGGCCATATTCCTCCACACTGATGTCCATGGGGTCGTAATTGCCGGTATCATAGTTGTAGAAGTAGATATTTCCCACAAAGGGAACCGTGTAATTGTAGCGCAGGCTCTGGATCACCTTGTCGGACAGCTGGTGGAAATCCACCCGCTCCACCTCGGTGTCGTTGCCCAGATAATACTCCAAAATCAGAGGCGTCACGCCGTACATGGTGTTGCTCCTGGCGTAATACTCGCCGCTGAGCACATTCGGATTCTTCTGCAGCCCGGAGCGGTAAACCAGTCCGTCCTGCTCATAATCCACCTTCACCGAGGAGGTGATCAGCGTGGAACCGTAGGTCTCATAGCCCTTCTTTGCCAAAAATCCGCCGCCCTGCTGATTCTGGCTGAATCCCACCACACGTGCCTCGGAGTGGTAGCCGGTCAGATAATTTCCAATATAGAAGGTCAGCAGGTTGGTGCGCTCCAGAGCGTGCACGTACTCAGCGTCGTTTAAATCGCCCTCCCGGTACCGGGAGGCGCCGGTGATCTGCTCCGCCATGGGATAGCCGAAGTTCATGACGCCGAACACCACCTCGCGGTTGTCCAGCTCCACCGTCTCGCCCGCCTCCATGTGGCCCACCATCACCATCTGATTGTACATCAGAACCGCCACGTCGTCCACCGGGTGATTGTAGCCGTTAGTCAGAGTCCCGGAGACCGTCCCGTCAAAACAGTGAATCTCCCCGGTGAACCCCGCCTTGCCGGTATTCTCGGTCTTGCGCTCCATCTGGAAATACAGCGGGACAAAAGCCCCAACGTTCCTGGCGCTGACCCGGGTGGCGGTCTGGTCGAACCGCAGGTTCACATCCGGCTCCTCGGCGCCGGTGAATTTGGGCATCTGCATATTTCCATAGTACGTGTCGTAGTAGGCGCTGCGCGTAATGGGCTGCACCATGTACGAGGGGTCCAGCTCCACGGAGTAGGGCTTGTTGTACGGAGCCTGCATATTGATAAAGGTAGTCTCCACAATGTTGTCCTCATCCATGTCCTTGATAGTGGCGTAGGTGAAAAACGGACCGTTAAACCGGGTGGTAACGCCCATGAAATACACCATACCCGTACAGCACAGGGCCAGCAGAATCACCGCCCGCGGATAATACCTGCGCAGCCCCCGCTGCTTTAAGAAGAAGTACAGGCCCGGGCCCACCAGGGCCACATAAGCCAGCGCCGCCATGGTGTAAAGCCCCACCTTGGGCAGCCGGTTGATATCACCCGTGTTGATCAGGCTCTGAACCGACCAGTACTGGCTGGAGTTGGTGCCGTCCGAGGAGCTGACCAGATAGTTGATCCGGTCCTCCCCCAGAAGGGAGGAAAATAAATTGTCCACGTAGGAGACATTTTCCTGGCAGAAGGCCTCAATGTCCACAAAATCGTAGATGGCAGCGCCCACCAGCCCGTTGTCCACCGTGACGGAGGTCAGCACCGACAGCTCGTCGCTGGAGAGCACCTCGCTGGCTCCCAGCATGTAGACGTCCGTGCATTTCAGGGGAATGGTCGCCCCCTTGGGGCTGTCCTTGGCAAACTCCACTCCCATGTTGATCTCCTGCAGATCCGCCATGGGCAGGGGAGCCAGCAGCAGGTCGTCGCCGAAGGCCCGCATCACGTCCTCCGCCCGCTCTCCGGTTCCCAGAAGCAGCACGCCGCCCTTGGACACCCACTCCCACACCGCCTTCACCTGGTCGCCGCTCAGGGTCCCGGTGTCAAAATTGGAGATCAGCAGCACATCCAGCTGATCCAGCTCCATCTCCTGGGAGGGCAGGGTCCGCGCGGACATTTCAATGGTCCGGGTGCGCAGAGTGCTGTAGTTGACGCCCACTCCGTTTAAATACTGAAGGCGGTCCGGCGTGTCGCTCAAAATGCCCACAAACAGCTCCGCGGTCTCCATGCTCACGTTCAGCTTCAGGCGCTTGCTGGCCGCCTCCCGGCCCTCCTGGTCCATAACCTTCACATACATCTGGTCGATGCGGGCGCCCAGGGAAATACTCATGTCCTTGGCAAAGCTCTCCCCCGCCTCCAGGTTAAGCGGATACTCATAGCGGTAAAGCTCATAGTCCGATTCCATGGTAAACACAGAGAGCGTGCCCGAAAATGGAGCGCCGCCCGGGTTTTCAATGCGGATTTTTAAGGGGAGGTAGCGCCCGCTCTTGGCGGTTCCCTGATATCCGTAAACCACATCCAGTTGAAGCTGCCCTCCGTCCAGGCCCTCCGCTCCGCCGGCAGTCTGCGCCGCAGCCGGAAACGCGGCCAGGATGCACAAAATCAGGCCAGCCAGAATACCGGCGGCCCGGATGCGTCTTCCCTGCGACAATATCCGAATTCTTCCCATCATTTCCTGTTCTCCCATAACGCGATTAGCTGAATGCGTCCGGGACGCTTCCTCGCATCCCCGGAGCAACAATCAGCTAATCGTCCCAAAATTCTCTTTATTTACATCAAAATGCACCTGCAGCTTCACCGTGAACACGGTTCCGTTCAGATCGCTGGTCACGCCGATGGTTCCGCCGTGCATGTCCACGATCTCCTTGGCAATGGCAAGCCCCAGCCCCGTGCCTCCGGTGCTGCTGGACCTGGACCGCTCCACGCGGTAAAACTTGTTGAAGATGAGAGGCAGCTCATCCGGCGGGATCACATACCCGTAGTTTGTCACAGAGACCGTGACCACTTCCTCCCCGGCAAAGATCTGGACCAGCACCCGCTTTCCGTCCGCGCCGTACTTGATTGCGTTTCCGATCAGGTTGTCGAACAGCCTGGCCAGCAGATTGCCGTCCGCGGAAATCATCTTCGCCGGAACGTTGCTCTGTAAGTCGTAGGACAGGTTCTTCTCCGCAAAGTTGGGGTAAGCCTCCTCCAGAAGCTGTCCCAGGAGCTTCACAAGATCCAGCTGGGCCACGTGCATGGACATCTTGCCGTAGTTGAGCTTGGTGAAGCCGAACAGGTCCTCGATCAGCTTCTCCAGGCGTTTGGACTTGCCGTAGGCGATCTCTATGTATTTGTGCTGCATCTCCGGGTCGATCCTGGTATTCCCGGCCAGCAGCTCCAGATATCCGATAATGGACGTCAGCGGGGTTCTCAGGTCGTGGGCCACGTTGGTGATCAGTTCATTCTTGGTGCGCTCGCTCTCCCGCTCCTTTTCCATCAGCTGGCGGATGTCCTCGGCCATCTTGTTTAAATTGGCCGCCATGCTGGAGAACTCGTCGTCCCCGATCACGTCGATGGTGGTGTTCAAATCCCCCTCGGAAATGTTCTGAATGGCATCCGAGATGTGGCTGATGTAGCGGATGGAGGGCTCCTGCAAAAGCAGGAAGGTCACGGAGAAGAGCAGGATTCCGCTCACCACGTAGACCAGCACCACCGCCGCGTTCATGGAAAGGAGCAGCTCCGCCAAGCGGTTCAGCTTCCCAGCGTCCTCCATGTAGCGGGCGATCATCGTCATGTTCGCCACCACGAACACTTCCACCAGACAAGTGATGATCGCGCTGTAAACGATATTGGTCACCACACGGGTGTGGTAACGCCTGCTCATATCACTTTTCAATTTTGTATCCTACTCCCCACACTGTCGTAATGATTTTGCTCTGTCTGGTGTCCTCCTTCAGCTTGCCTCTCAGCCTTCTGATATGTACCATTACGGTATTGTTCGCCTCGTAGACCTTCTCGTTCCAAACCTTCTCGAAGATCTCGTCCGTGCTGAACACCCTGCCGGGGTTGGAGGCCAGGAGATAGAGAATGTCGAACTCGATGGGGGTGAGCTTGATCTCCTCGTCGTCCACGATCACCTTGTGGTTATCCTTGTTGATCACCATACCCTTGATGGTGATCTCGTTGTTGGCCTGCTCTCTGGAACCGCTGTTGGGGTTTAACTGGGTGTAGCGGCGCAGCTGGGACTTCACCCGGGCGGTCAGCTCCAGGGGGTTGAAGGGCTTCACCACGTAATCGTCGGCCCCGGTCCCCAGGCCCAGGATCTTATCTAAGTCCGTGGACTTGGCGCTGAGCATGATAATCGGGATGTTGTTGTTCTCCCGAATCTTCTTGCACATCTCAAGGCCGTTCATACCCGGCATCATGATATCAAGCAGCACCAGGTGGATCTCCTCCTTTTCCAGAATCTCCAGACCTCTGGCCGCGTTCTCAGCCTTGAATACTTTATAGCCATCGCTCACCAGATAGATTTCAATCAGATCCGCGATTTCTTTCTCGTCGTCAACTACCAGAATGTTAATATCGGGCATGTCGCTCCTCCTCTTATGTTAAATGTTATATTCACATTAATTAACATTCTATCACAAGATGCTGTGATTTTCCTTACTTTTTTCATGAGAAATAGTGGGAAATTCTGTTACGGCGGGAAAAAACAGGCCCTCCCGGAGCCCCTGCCCCGGCGGCCCGTTCCATTCACGAAAAAATCCGGGAATAAAATCCCGGATTTTCCTTTATTTTCCAAATATACTATTTAATGCCGGACGTCACGAAACTGGACACGAACTGCTTCTGGAAAATGCAGAACATGACGAACAGCGGGAACATGACCAGCAGAGTGGCCGAAGTCACCAGAGCCCACATGGGGCCGGAATCGTTGGCTTTGGCGAAAAGGACCAGCCCCATGGTCAGGGGGCGCTTCTCCGGCGAGTTGATCACGATCATGGGCCAGAGGAAGTTGTTCCAGTGGGTGCTGATGGAGCAGATTGCAAAGGAAATGTAAGCCGCCTTGCTGCACGGAATAAAAATGTAGCGCAGGGTCTGCAGCACTGTGGCCCCGTCCATGCGGGCCGCGTCCACGATGGCGGAGGGCACGCTCTTAAACGCCTGCCGCAGCAGCAACAGGCCCATGGAGGACGCGAAATAGGGCACCATGACGCCCAGGCGGGAGTCGATTAAGTTCACGGCCTTCAAGGTCTGGTAGTTGGGCAGAATCAGGATATCGGCGGGGATGATGATCTGCATCATGATCAGGGCCATGGCCAGTCCCTTCCCTGCGAAATCCACCCGCGCCAGGGCGTAGGCTCCCAGGGTGACGGTGATGAGCTGTACCCCCAGGATGCCGAACACGATGATTACCGTGTTCAGGCCGTATTTTACAAAGGGCGCCGCGCCGAACACCTCGCGGATGTTGTCCAGCGTGAAGCTGGGTGTCAGCGAAAAGCCGGTGGCCAGGTTGCTGGGCCGAAACGCCGTGACCACGGCCCACAAAAGCGGGAACGCCCAGAGAAAGCAGAGGGCCGCCAGAAGTATGTATTTGATGGGGCTCATTTTCGTTTTCATAGAGGCCTCCTTAGTTTTCGTAGTACGCGCGCTTGTCCATGGTGGTGAACTGCACCAGGGCGACCACCATCATAAAGCCCAGCATGCAGATGGTCAGCACGGACGCCTGCCCCGTATCCCAGTAGGAGAAGGCGGTCTGGTAGATGTGGTTCATCAGCAGGTTGGTGCTGTTGTTGGGTCCGCCCTTGGTGGTCATGACCATGATCAGGTCCACCATCTTGAAGGCGTCCGCCATGGTGATGGTCAGCACGAACAGGGTGGTGGGCTGCACCAGGGGGATGGTGATCTTGCGCATGATATCCCACCCGGAAGCGCCGTCCAGATGCGCCGCCTCGTAATACTCCTGAGAAATGTTCTGAAGACCGGAGATGTAGAAAATCATCATGTAGCTGGCCTCCCGCCACAGGTAAACGGCCATGATGGCGTACAGAGCGGTTTTGGGATTGTTGAGGAAATCCACCGGCTTCATGGAGAGGGCCTTCATCACATGACTGATCACGCCGATATTGGGGGTGAACAGAAAGGTCCAGATGGTGGCGAAACCCACCACGGGGGCCACGTTGGGATAAAAGATCAGGGCTCTGGCCACGCCGATCCCCTTGATATTTTTGCTCACCAGTGTGGCCAGCAGAAAGCCGATCACCAGCCCCAGCGGGATCACGATCAGGGAGAATTTCAGGGTGTTTTTGATCACGATTGCAAACACCGGGTCCTTAAATACGTTGATATAATTCTTAAACCCGATAAATTCCGCGGGCATCTTGGCGTTGTTGCTGGTTTTCATAAAACTTTGGATCAGGGTGCGGATTACGGGGTAGACGGTAAATCCCACCAGGAAGATGAGCGACGGCAGCATGAGCAGCCAGCCCTGTACCGTCCATTTGGTTCTCATGGAAATTTTCTGTTTCATCAATCATTCACCTCTCGATACGTTTCGCCGGGCAGGGCCTTTAAGAGAACTCCCGGACAAGCCGCCAGGCCCTCCGGGAGTTCGAACTCGTGTTACTGGTAGGATTCCAACAGGGCTTCCACCTCTGTCTGGGCCTGCTTCATGGCCTCCTCAGGCGTCATAGCCCCGGTCATGGCTGCGTCAACTCCCTGCTTTAACGCCTGCAGGGCGCGCTGGTTGTTGTGCACGCGCAGCTCGCTGCACGCGTAGTCCAGCTGGTCCTTGGCGGTGGCTGCCTGAGGCACCTTGGCCAGGTAGTCCTTCATCCGGTCGGTGTCGTAAGCGCTCTTGCGGGTGGCCACGTAGCCGGTATCGATGCTCCACTGGGCCGCGCGCTCCGGCTCGGTGATCCAGCGGATGAACTTCCAGGCCGCTTCCTGCTTCTTCTCGTCGATATCCTTGAAAATGTACAGGTTTGCGCCGCCGGTGGCTGAACCGTACTGCTTGCCCGCGGGCAGGAACGCAGTTCCCACCTCAAAATCCGTGTTGTCCAGAATATTGGTCAGGCTTCCGCTGGAGGTGAAGGTGATGGAGGTGGCTCCGGCCATAAAGTTGGACGGACCGTCTCCCCACTTGATGGAGCCCTCGGGCATCACCTTGTCCACCTGCGCCAGATCCACCAGGTACTGCAGGGCCTCGGCGTTCTCCGGCGTGTCGAAATACACGCTCTTGCCGTCCTCCGCCATGATCTGGGACTGCGGGTCATTGCTGTTCTGGCGGCAGAAGCCGTAGAACATGAAGGGATCGTCCATGGGGATCATCACGCCCCACCGTGAAACATTGCCGGAGGCGTCGGTCACGGTCAGCTTTTTCGCGTACTCCCGCAGCTCATCCCAGTTCGTCGGGGGCTTCTCCGGGTCCAGACCCGCTTCCTTAAACTGATCCTTGTTGTAGTACATGATAATGGTGCTTCTCTGGAAGGGAATGGAATAGGTCTTTCCGTCATAGTAGGAATTCTTCATAAAGGCGGGGATGAAGTCGTCAATGTACTCCTGACCGCCGTCCTTGGCGATAAAGTCGTCTAACGGGATCACCGCATCCATATCCAGCAGGGAGTAGAGCTCCGGGTTGGGCAGGATAGCGAAATCCGGCGGCGTGCCTCCCTGAAGGGCGGATACCGTCTTGGTCATGGTCTCCGTGGAATTACCTGCAAACACAGGGTTTAACACGATATTGGGGTTCTCCTTGGTAAACTCTGTCGCCAGATTCTCGATCAGCGTTGCCAAAGCTCCGCCCACGCCGATGGGATAGAAGAAGGTGAGCTCAATTTTCTCATCCTCCGCGGCCTGTCCTCCCTCTGCCGCCTGTCCCCCTTCCGCCGCTGCGGTGGTATTTCCCCCGGCAGCGGAACCGGAATCGGACTTAGCGCCGGACCCACAGCCTGCCAGCAGCCCGGCTGTCATGGCTGCGGCCAGCATCATGCTGACTAAACGTTTCTTTCTCATACTGTTTCCTCTCTTCTCTCTTTATTTTGCAGGGCGTTCGCCCAAAACATGCTTCAGAACATCCTCCACGTCCTGCTGCACATCCCCTGCCGTGATGCCGTGGTTGTCGCCGTATTCCAGCGTCAGGTCCGCGGAAGGCGTATATGCGCGGTACAGGCGGAAAAACCGGTCGTAGTCGATCACACCGTCCCGGATCCGGCGGTGGCTGTCGTCGGTTCCACTGTTGTTGTGCAGGTGGTAGCCCGTGATGCGCCCGGCCAGACGGCTGATCACCGTCTCCATATCCCAGCCGGCCACCCCCAAGTGCCCCACGTCGATCAGACAGTCCGCGTCGGGAAACCGGTCGAACAGCCCGATGTACTCCTCCTGGTCAAACAGCGGAGTCCCCTTGACCGGAAGCGCCAGGTTCTCCAACAGCAGGCGCACGCCCCAGGGTTTGGCCAGGCGGATCAGCTCGCCGATGTTTTCCAGGCACCGGGCCTGCAGGTCCATTTTCTGCTCCGGCCTCACAAAGCGCTCGTGGTCGTGAAATACCATGTGCCCGCAGCCAAAGCGCTGCGCCAGAGCGAATGCCCGGCCGTAGGACGCGGTCAGCACGCCGTACTCCGCCGTGCCCGGCGCGCTGGTGGCCTCCACGTGGAGAAAGGGGCCGTGAAGGGCCAGCGGCAGTTTCCCCGCCCACTCTCCGATTCGTTCCATCCGCTCCATGTACGCCTCCGAGTAGGTGTGGATAAAAAACTCGATTCCCACCCGCCCGCCAAAGGGCCTTGTCATCTCAAGTAACAGCTCCGTATGGTCAAGTCCCTTGTCCAGCCCTGCCACCAGGTTGCTGATGTATACGGTCATGTTTCCGTCCCTCCCCTGTCTGATTCTGAAATCATTATAGAATCTCCCACGATTTTCCGGAATGGCAGCCGATTTTCTAATTTGTGAATCGATTCGATTATTTTTCGGTCATCTTGTCTTTTTATACGATTTTTAGTGATTTAATCACATTATTTCACGATGCCTTCGGAAATCCGGCCTGTCAACACTTGTTTTCCTGAAAAATTCCCTTAAAATAAGTATGAAGAGACTTGAGACAGAGGGGAGAACCGATGAAATTGGCGGGAAAAAAGAAAAACTACAACCACAGCCTGCTATTAAAAGTTTTGTTTATCTATTTTCTGATCTTTGCGGTGCCCATCATCCTGCTGTACGCCTCCCTCTACGGGACCTCCAAACGGCTGGCCCAGAAGGAGGGGGCTTCCCAGCTGCTGTCCTCCCTGACCAGTATCTCCAACACCATGGACGAGGTGTTCCGCAGCGTGAATTTCGTGCAGTCCCAGCTCCAGGGCAACACCGCCTTCTCCAACGACTGTTTCCGGCTGACCGTGGACGAATCCGCCGGGGTGGGATACCGCAACTACCGGCTGCGGCAGGAGCTGAGCATGGAGCTGTATAAGCTCTACTTAAGCAACCCCTATCTCCACTCCCTGGAGGTGTACAGCTCCTACGGCAACACGCTGTTCGGCAACTATCCCGGCAATTCGCGCCAGATCACCGTCAATCCCACGGAAACCCAGATTGAAAATATCCGGCAAAACGCCCAGAAAACCGGACTGACCGGCAATCGGGCCTGGTACGTGCTCTCCTCGGATCCCGAGCAGACCCTGTTCGCCACCTACAGCCGTCCCTTCTGCGCCTTCAATCCCAACATGTACACCTATTCCCGGGCCATTATCTCCACGGAAACCCTTCACGATCATATCAAGGTCTACGATCCCAGCGAGGCCATCCAGTTCTACATCCGGCCCCGCAACCGGGAGTGGATCCCCATTTCCGGCCCCAACACGGTGGACACCGCAGACCTGCCCATCTCAGCGCCCGGCGAGGTGTCCGGGTGGGTGCCCTTTAACTCTGGGGGAGTCCCCTGCCTGATGGCTTACTTCCGCTCCCAGTACACCGGCTGGTACTACGCGGCCGCGGTTCCTCTGGAGCATTACAATGTATCCGAACCCCTGATGACCGAGTATTGGTTCTATATCGTGATCACGCTGGTCTTTATCTTCATCCTCACCGCCCTGTTCGTCTCCTTCTACCTGATCCGGCCCATGAAGCAGATCAGCGACAAGATGCGGGAGGCGGAGCACGGCGACCTGGACGTGCGCATCCACACCCGGCGGCGGGACGAGCTGGGATACATCGGCCACCGGCTGAACGTGCTCCTAAAAAATATCGACAGCCTGATTCACACCAACTATGAGACGAGACTCCTGAAGGAGGGTTACGAGCTGAAATTCATCCAGACCCAGCTGAAGGAGCATTTTATCTACAACACGCTGGATTCCATCCATTGGATCGCGGACAAGAATAACGTGCCTCAGATTTCCAAGATCATATTCGATCTGAGCCGCTTTTTCCGCCTCACCTTAAACAATGGCAGCGACTACATCACCATCGAGCGGGAGGCCGAGGTTCTGGCCAGCTACTTATCCCTGTTAAACGTGCGCATGGACGGAACCATCGAAAGCTCCATTGAGATGGACGATTCCATCCGGGATCAGCGGGTCATCAAATACTTTTTCCAGCCAGTTCTGGAAAATGCCGTGGTCCACGGCCTGCGGCCCAAAGGCGGCGGGCGCATCACGGTCAGCTTCAGCCCGGTGGAGCCCGGTAAGATCCGCTACCGCGTGACGGACGACGGGGCCGGAATCACGTCCATGGACTTAAACGACATCAATCTGTGCATCCGTGAGGACCGCAGCGACGGCAAATATTTTGCCCTGATCAATCTCAACCGGCAGCTCCGCCTCTATTACGGCGACAACTACAGCTTTACCATCGACAGCAGCCCGGACGCCGGAACCACCGTGTCCATCGATTTCCCGAAAGGATGAAGCATATGATAAAAGCCATGATCATTGACGATGAAAAACTGATCCGCGAAGGTCTGGTCACCTACATCGACTGGGCCGCCCTCGGCGTGGAGGTATGCGCGGTCTGCGGCGACTGCGCCGGAGCGGTCCGGGCCGCCGCCCTGCACCGTCCACAGATCATTCTGGCCGATATCTGCCTGCCCGACGCCAGCGGTCTGGAGCTGTTCCGGCAAATCCGGGACTGCGGGCTGAAATGCGAGGCCATCTTCATCAGCAGCTACTCGGAATTCCAGTACGCCCAGCAGGCCGTCAAGCTGGGGGCCTTCGACTACCTGCTAAAGCCCATCGAGGCGGACGTGCTCTACGACTGCGTGCGGCGCTGCGCGGAAAAAATCCGCAGCACAAAGGACCCCGGCGGCCAGAACTGCGACCGGACCGTGGTGGAGAAGATTCTGACCGACGCCCTGACCAACGTACCCCAGGCCGATCAGACCTTCCTCCACCTGGCCCGCCTGGCGGGCGCGCCGGAGGGCAGCCGACCGTTCCTGCTGGTATCCGTAACCGGAGAAGCTCCGGTTGTGGGGTTGTCTCCCGGTGCAGGCCTGCCTCCTGGCACCGGCCTGACTCCTGGCATTGGCTTGCCTCCTGGCACCGGCTTGCCTCCTGGCATTGGCCCGTCTCCCGGCACTGGCCTGACCCTTGGCACCGGACTGACTCCCGGCATTGGCCTATCTCCCGGCACTGGCTCGTCTCCCGGCACTGGCCTGACTCCCGGCACCGGCTTGTCTCCTGGCACCGGCTTGCCTCCCGGCACCGGCCCGTCTCCCGGCGCCGGCGCTCCGGCCGGTTTTGACCTGCCTGTTCTGGCGGCCTACCAGGCGCGGGTCTCCGACCAGGTGGCCTGCTGCTGCTTTTTTACGGTCCCGGAATTGGAGCAGACAGCGTTAAATACGTTGGAGAAAGCCCTGACCGGCAGCGCGGATCTGGCGGTGCGTCTCTGCCTGGATGAGCCTGACGCCTCCCTATATGCGCTCCTGCAGCAGGCGCTGTGCGGACTGCTGCTCACGCGGCTGCCCGCTCCTGGAAGCCGCATTCTCTTTGACCCGGCCCAGCAGAACCTTGTGCCGGAGGTGATCAAAAGTCTGGATCAGGCCAGCCTGAAAACAGCCCTCAGCCAGTTTCTCCGGTTCTGCCGGGAAAACCGGTGGACCTGCAAGCATCTGGACTTCCAGTTTGAGTGCTTCAAATTTTTGGAAACAATTTACAAACAGCTGACCTGGGTCTACGGGCTCCCCCTGCCCGCGGGCCTGGACATGCACGTTTTCATCGAGCGGCTGCGCAAACCCAACAATCTCTACGATCTGTTTACGGCCCTGGATCAAATCCTCACCATGGTGTTCACCGAAGTCCGCCGGGATTCCTGCCAGAGCCCCTACACGAAAAAGACGCTGGCCATCATACGCAGCCGTTACGGGGAAAGCCTCTCCTTAAAATCCGTGGCCCGGGAGCTCCACGTCAGCCCCTCCTACTTAAGCTCTGTATTCAAGGACGACACCGGCTGTCCCTTCAGCGATTACCTGTTCCTGCACCGCATGAATATCGCCTACGATCTGGTGCGCCAGGGCAGCCTTCGAATCTACGAGATCGGCGAGCAGGTGGGCTACCCGGACGTGGCCCAGTTCTCCAAGTGCTTCAAAAAACAGTTCGGCTACTCGCCCAAGCAGCTACAAAACGCCTCTGGGCGGCTGGAACCGTGAGAGGACGCTGTGGGCAAAATCCAGCGGACTTCCCAAAATACCTCCGGCCGCACCCGCAAAAACAGCCGGTGCCTCTGTGCAATCCTTCTCGCTCAGAGGTACCGGCTGTTTAATTGATTGGAAATAATCGGCCGCGGACGGCGTTTTAGTTGCTGCTCTCAATGGGCTTGAAAATCCGCGTCACCGCCGGATCCATGGCCTCAAACACCGCCTTTGCCTCGGCTGTGGCCTCCTCGCAGAACTGCTGCTGGGAATTGACCAGAACCTTGCCCCGCTTATCCACCTTCTCATAGGTGCCGTCGGGCTGCAGGATGTGGGCCTTCACGTTGTCCGCAAGCTCCACCTCCAGGATGTGGATCACCTTAGCCTTAAGGGCCTCGTCCTCCACCGGGAACATGATCTCCACCCGGCGGTCCAGGTTTCTGGGCATCCAGTCCGCGCTGCCCATGTAAAGCTCCTCGCTGCCATCGTTGTAAAAGTACAGGATGCGGCTGTGCTCCAGGAAATTGCCCACAATGGAGCGCACCGAGATATTTTCGCTCAGTCCCGGCACACCTGCGCGCAGGCAGCAGATGCCCCGGATCACCAGCTCCACCTTCACCCCGGCGTGGCTGGCCTCATACAGAGCGGTGATGATCTCCTTGTCGCAGAGGGAATTCATCTTGGCCATAATGTGGGCCTCGCGCCCGGCCAGGGCATTCTCCGTCTCACGGCGGATCATGCGCAGGCAGCGCGCCCGCAGCCACAGGGGCGCCACGGAGAGCCGGTTCCAAGCCAGGGGCTCGGAATAACCGGACAGCATGTTGAACACCGCCGTGGCATCCTCGCCGATCTGGGGGCTGCAGGTTAAGATGCCGCAGTCCGTGTACAGCTTGGCGGTGGAATCGTTATAGTTTCCGGTGCCCAGGTGCACGTAGCGGCGGATGCCGTCCTCCTCCATGCGCACCACCAGCGTAATCTTGCTGTGGGTCTTTAATCCCACCAGTCCGTATATCACGTGACAGCCCGCCTTCTCCAGCTTCTTGGCCCAGTTGATGTTGTTCTCCTCGTCAAAACGCGCCTTCAGCTCCACCAAAACCGACACCTGCTTGCCGTTGTCCGCCGCCTCGGCCAGAGCCGCCACAATGGGCGAGTTGCCGCTGACGCGGTACAGCGTCTGCTTGATGGCCAGCACCTCCGGGTCACGGGCCGCGCTGCGCACAAACCGCACCACCGGGTCAAAGCTCTGGTAGGGATGGTGCAGGAGAATGTCCCCTTTGCGGATGTTGGTGAAAATATCGTCCTCATTCATCAGCGCGGGCACCGGCTTGGGGGTATACCCGGGCGCTTTGAGATGGTCAAATCCCCTCAGCCCGTACATCTTCATCAGGAAGGTCAGATCCAGGGGGCCGTTGATGTCGAAAATATCCTGGCTGTTGATGGACAGCTCTTTTTTCAGAATCTTCAACAGGCGTTTATCCACGCCCGCCTGGATTTCCAGACGGATCGCCTCGCCCCACTGGCGCTTCTTTAACTGCTTCTGAATCTCCTCCAGCAGATCCACCGCCTCCTCCTCGTCGATGGTCAGGTCGGCGTTTCGCATAACCCGGAAGGGTTGGGAGGCGATAATATCGTAGTTTAGGAACAGGGACGGCATATTGCGCTCAATGATCTCCTCCAGCAGGATTACCACCCGCTGGGGATTGCCCTCTTCATCCTTCTCCTCAGGCAGCTCCACGATCCGCGGGATCACGGAGGGTACCTGAACCATGGCGAAATCCAGCTCGTCGTCCTCCTCGCCGTTCTTTTTCCGGAGAAGGGCCGCAATGTTCAAAGTCTTGTTGCGGATCAGCGGAAACGGCCGGGAGGAGTCGAAGGCCATGGGCGTCAGAACCGGGTACACGTTCTCGTTGAAATACCGGTCCACATAGTACGCCTCGTCCTCCGTCAGGTCCTCGTGCTCCGTGATCACCCGCAGGCCGTTCATGCGCAGCACGGGGAGCAGGGAGCGGTTATAGGTGGAATACTGCAGGTCCACCAGCTGATGGGTCCGTTCCGCAATGGCCTCCAGCTGTCTGGTCGGCGTCATCCCGGCAATGTCCGGTTTCATGTACTTGGCGTGCACCATATCCTTCAAGGAAGCCACGCGCACCATGTAAAATTCGTCCAGGTTGGAGGCCGTGATGCTGAGGAATTTCAGCCGCTCAAACAGAGGCAGCGTCTTATCCCTGGCCTCGCTGAGCACCCGGTAGTTGAATTCCAGCCAGCTCAGTTCCCGGTTGACATAATTGTCCGGGTTCGCGCCAAAATCCAGCTCCTGTGCGGGTTCCTCCGCCACGGCGGGCTTCTTCTGCCCGCCAGATTTCGCCGCTGCCTTTTTCACTGCCGCAGGTTTGGGCGCGGCTTTCTTCGCCGCCTCTGGTTTACCTGGGGCTTCTTTCTTCGCCTCCGGCTTACCTGCTGCTTCTTTCTTCGCCTCCGGTTTGCCCGTGGCTTCTTTCTTCGCCTCCGGCTTACCTGGGGCTTCTTTCTTCGCCTCAGTCTTACCTGAGGCTTCTTTCTTCGCCTCTGGTTTATCTGGGGCTTCTTTCTTCGCCTCCGGCTTACCTGCTGCTTCTTTCTTCGCCTCCAGTTTGCCCGTGGCTTCTTTCTTCGCCTCAGTCTTGCCCGGGGCTTCTTTCTTCGCCTCCGGTTTATCCCCGGCTTTCTTTTTCGCTTCCGGCTTATCCGCGGCTTTCTTCTTCGCCTCCGGCTTTCCCACGGCTTTCCCGTCCATCTCCCGCTCTACCTGGGGATTCTCCTCCACGTCCGGGGTTTCCGCCGCTTTATGTTCCGCTCCGGCTTCCGGAACCGCCTTTTTCCCGGCGGCGTCCACGGCTTTTGCCTTGGAAGCCTTGGAGCTCTTCGTCTTTTCTGCGTCTGCCATGGCTTATATCCTCCTCTTCTGCCTTAGCACCGGCCGTATGCCGTAAATTTCCTCAAAGAAATCCGCTTTCTGCTCAAACGACATGGCCTCCAGCGCGATATCCCCCTCATAACCCGTGGTGATCACCAGTTCCCCCTCCCGGATGCTCATACGGCAGTCCGCCAGCTTGCCCCGGTGGCTTCTGTCCATGGAATTGGCCAGCCGCAGAATGGCCGTCAGCTTGGCGATCAGAATGGTCATGCCCTTCTGGTCCAGCTCCACGGTGCCCTCCTGGTACGTGCCCTCCAGCTGTACCTTGTCATAGTCGAAATCCCGGATATTGTAGCGCACCACGTTGGCGATGATCTCCCGTTCCAGATGGCTCAGGCCGATGATCTCCGTGGACATGATAATATTGTAGGAACACTCGTTGGAATTTCTCATGCTGATGAATTTGCCGCAGGAGTGCAGGATGGCGGAAATCTGCAGGAGCAGCCGCTCCCGTCCGCCCAGCCCGTGGTACTTCCGCATACAGTCGAAGATGCCCAGGGCGTACTCCTCCAGCACCTGGCTGTGGCTGGCGTGGCACTTGTAACGCTTGGCCATGTTCCGGGACGCGGCCAGAATGTCGTTCTCAAAGCTGTGGGTGAATCGCACCAGGCGGGTATCGTCCGCGTACTCGGCCGCGATGCCGTCGCAGAGCCGGATGCCCGGAATCCAGAACATCTGAGCACCGGTCAGCTCCAAAATACGCTTGTAAACCATCACGGTGGGCATAAGCAGGGAGGCGTACTCGGCATTCACCCCAAACCGCTCCTCCACCTGATCCAGCGTCAGCTTGTTAAATTTTTCATAAAATGTGTTCAGCACCGACGCCTCCACCTTATCCCCCACGGGCTTGGACTGCATCTGGCGCATCATATAGAGAATATTTTCCCCGATTCCGATCAGGTTGGTGATCTCCCGGTCCTTTAAGTACATCTTCCGGAAGGTGAACAGCTCGTTGTCCACCAACTCCTCGATCTGTTCCCTGTGGGCCTTGGCGCTGGCCGGGATTCTGGCCAGCAGCTCCCGGATGCGCAGGGAACCCAGGGACAGGTTCTGGGTCGTCACCAGGGCGTCCTTGTCGAACAGGGAAATCTGGGCGCTGCCAAAGCCCACGTCCACGATGGCCGTGCCTTTCTGAATGATCTTGTTGAACTCCGCCGCCTTGGAGGCGATGGCCTTGTAGCTGATAAAGCGCTGCTCCGAGTTGCTGATGATCCGAACCTTCAGCCCGGTGCGCACGCGGATCTGGTCCAGGATGATCTGGTTGTTCTTGGCCTCCCGCATGGCGCTGGTGGCGTAGGCCCGGTAGCCCTTCACCTTGTACCCGTTCATTGTTTTTACAAAATCTTCCAGAACCTGGCACATTTCCTCCACCAGGTCGTAACTGATCTTGCCCTCGCTGTATGTCTCTTTACCCAGGGCGATCATGTGGCGGATGTGATCCACGCGCCGCACGCCGTTTTTCCCCGATATCTCATAGATGCCCAGCTCCAGCTCAAAGGAGCCCACATCGATTGCCGCAAATAATTGAACTGCCACTTTTGTTCCTCCCCTCCCCGCAAACAACGGCCGGGGCCGTCCTCATCCGACGCCTTTTCTCTCTTTCAACAATGGCCCGCAGGCTTGCGCCAGCGGCCCATTGCATCCAATGATACCGGATTCCCGGCTCCCGCGCAGCGAATCCCGGTAAATTTCCCGTAAAATGTGTGTAAAACCTACTCCACCAGGGTGCCCAGCAGATGGGTGATAAACTGGGACGCCGTTCTGCCTGAAAGTCCTCCGTGGCTCAACTCCCACTTGTTGGCCTCCGCGTAAAGCTCCTCCTCCGGCAGATTTACGTGGTAGCGCTCCGCCAGCACGCTGACGATCTTCTGGAACTGGAACTTGTCCGGGGACCCGTAGTAGATGGTCACGCCAAAACGCGCGGCTAAAGACAGCTTCTCCTGCACCGTGTCGTTGTTGTGGAGCTCGTCGTCCAGCTCCCGCTTGTCGCTGAACTTCTCCCGGATCAGGTGACGGCGGTTGGAGGTGGCGTAAATCAGCACGTTTCTGGGACGTTTTCCCAGACCGCCCTCAAGGATCGCCTTCAAATATTTATACTCCAGCTCATAGTCCTCGAAGGACAGGTCGTCCATGTAGATGATGAACTTGTAGTTCCGGTCCTTGATCTGCTCCAGCACGTCGGAGAGCGCCTTAAACTGGTGCTTATATACCTCAATGATACGCAGCCCCTGGTGATAATATTCATTCAGGATCGCCTTGACGCTGCTGGACTTCCCGGTTCCCGCGTCTCCGTAGAGCAGCACGTTGTTGGCCTCTTTTCCGCGGATAAACGCCTCGGTGTTCTCGATCAGCTTTTTCTTCTGCAGCTCATAGCCCACGATGTCGTTCAGATACACATGCTCCACATTGATGATGGGATCGATGATCACCTGCTGGCCATTTTCCCTCTCCACCACCCGAAACGCCTTGTTGAGGCCGAATTTACCCACGCCGAACTCCCGGTAGAAATCCACCACCAGCCGCTGGAAAGCGTCCACGTCCGCCGCCTGCTCCAGCTGGACCGCCAGATTTACGATGCGGTCGCGGATGCGCTTGTTAAATACCTTGCTGTCCGTCCGGGCCGGTTTGTAGGCCGCTAACATCTCCCACACCGGTCCGCCCAGAACCCGGATATCCCGGTCGAACAGATCCTTGAACACGGCGAAGTCCCGGCGCGCCAGCTGGTCCAGGGAGCCGCCCGCGCCGCCCTGGATCTCACAGGTGGTGCTGTAGGCGTTCTCATTGTTGGCCAGGCAGAAGGCCATGAAGCAATGCCATAAATTCCCCTCAAATCCGTAGGTCACCGCCAGCTCGATCAGCTGGTTGGCAAGCACCGCCTCCCGGCCGGCGGCGTCCTTCCGGCTCCCGGCGCCTTCCCGGCTTCCGGCGTCCTTCCGGCTCCCGGCGCCTTCCCGGCTTCCGATGTCCTTCTGTTCCCCGGCGCCTTCCCGGCTTCCGGTGTCCTTCTGTTCCCCGGCGATTTCCAGGCTCCCGGCGTCCTTCCGCTCCCCGGCGCCCTCCAGCAGCCCGGCGAACTCCTCAAATAACTCCTGGTACTCCAGGTTGCGGTATATAATCAACTGTCTTGTATCCATGTCGCTCACCCTCTTATCTAATAATTGCCCAAAATCCGCATGCTGACCGCTTCCTCGGAAATACCTTTTAACGCGTTCTGGACCGCGGCGTCTCCCAGGGAGCCCTCCACGTCCACAAAGAACCGGTATTCCCAGCTGCGGCCCTCGATGGGCCGGGACTCGATCATCAGCATGTTGACGTTGTTGAAAATGAAATTACCCAGCATATTGTACAGAGAGCCGCTGCGGTGAAGTCCCTCAAAGCAGATGCTGACCTTGGACGCGTCCTTTCGGTACACGGCCTCCCGGGAAAGCACGATAAACCGGGTGGTATTGTTCTTGTTGTGGTTGATCCCCGGGGCCAGCACCTTGAGGCCGTAAAGCCTGCCCGCGATCTCGCTGGCCACTGCCGCCTGGCGGCAGTCTCCGTCCCGGGTGACCTTTAACGCCGCAGCCGCGGTGTTCTCCAGGCTGATCTGGCGCCACTGGGGATGGGAGTTTAAATACTGGGAGCACTGCATCAGAGCCTGGGGATGGGAATAGACAAGCTCCACGTCCTCCAGCCTCGCCTCCGGCAGTCCCAGCAGCGCGTGGCGCACCGCCAGCTGCGTCTCGGCCACGATATAGTTGTTGTGTTTCACCAGCAGATCGTAATTGTCGCTGACCGCTCCCGCCGAGGAGTTCTCGATGGGAAGCACTCCATAGTCGGCCCGGCCTTCCTCTACCTCGGCCATCACGTCCTCCATGGCCGTCACATGGTAAAGCGAGGCCTCCCGGCCAAAGAACTGGAGGGCCGCCCCGTGTCCGTAGGAACCCTCAACGCCCTGATACGCCACCCGCGCTCCGGACGTCTGAATCGCTTCGATCACCTGGAATCCGGTGTCAATTCCCTTGCCGTGCCGGGCCAGCAGCTGGTACTGGCGCTTCCGGCTGACCGTCATCAGCTGGGAAAACAGCTCCTGTACCGCCTGGCTGTTAAAGTCGCCGTGGGCCATCGCGCCCACCGCTTCCAGCTTCTGGCGTTCCCGCTCCCCGTCGTACACGGCCTTACCCGTCTCTATCTTGTATTCCGCCACATCCGCGCAGATCTTCATGCGCTGCTCGAACAGGCGGACCAACTGGCCGTCGATCTCGTCCAGCTGTCCTCTCAATTCTCCCAAATCCAGGTTCTTCATAGGTTGTCTTTCTCCGTCAATTATTTTTTTCTTTCTCCATCTCGTTTAACATGGAAATGATCACGTCCCGGGTGTAAGCGCCGGAAAACTTCCGCTTTGCCGGCTCCAGCTCCTTTAGGAAGATGGGCTCGCCGTAGCGGATCACAACGTGGCTGGAACGAATCAGGGGGAGATGGTCCTCAAACACCTCCGCCGTGCCGGTGATTGCCACGGGAATCACCGGACAGCCGCTCTTCTCAGCGATCTTTAAGCTGCCCTCGTGAAACGGCAGCAGGTCCGTCAAATCTCCCTCGTTGCGGGTCCCCTCCGGGAAAATCCAGATAGAGACGCCGGACTTCACCTTCTCGATGCCCTCAAGGATGGTCTTTAACCCCTCCTTGATGTTCACCCGGTCCAGAAACAGGCAGTTTACATAAGACATCCAGGTGCTCAGAAGCGGGATCTTAACCATCTCCTTCTTCGCCACAAATCCGGTCAGGCCGGGAACGGTCACATACCCGGTGAGGATGTCAAAATAACTGCGGTGGTTTCCCACATAGAGCACGGCCCGGTCCCGGGGTATGTTCTCCAGGCCCTGGACGGTAATGGTCACGCCGGCCAGCTTCAGGATGAACCGGAACACGCTGCGGACGATCCGCAGGCTCCAGTCCTGTTTTGCGCGGCTGTTTCCCTTCCCCACCAGCGCCAGAATCCCCAGAATCGGGATACTGAAAATCAGGAACAGCACTACGGTCGATGCGACCAAAATAATCCTTAACATCGGTGTTCTCCTTACTATGTACGTCATCTTTATCCAGCTCGGCGGAACCATGACAGAATCATTTCCACTTCATGGATATTTTTCCTCTATTATATTAAAATAGCAGATCAAATACAATACCCTGGAAACAGGTTTTCGTATCATGATCTGCTCTTTGATTTTGTGATTCGTTCGAACAACAGGCCGGTAAAAAACCACAGCGGGGCAAAATTCAGACGGATGACGCCGTCCACGTTGTCCGGCCATCTGGAGTAGTCCCAGGGACAGATTCCGGCGCCGGTCAGCCAGATTCCGGTCACGTACTCCGCAATAAAGATCATCACCATAAACAGCAGCCCGTGACGGATAGCCAGGGCCAGGGGACTGATCCGCTCCCGGGAGGCCTCCTCAAAGCCGGGCAGATCGGACAGCCAGCTGTCCATCATGCCGCTGATGGGTCCCAAAAGCGCGCCCATGCCGTAAATCGGAAACATTATTAAAGAAGTTCTGCCCATCAGCCGCCAGTCCCCGGCCATGATGGAATCCACGGAGGTGAACATCACCTCCAGGCACCAACCGGCGATGCCGCAGCGGCAGAAGTTAATCAAAAATTGTTTTAAATTAAGCGTTTTCATAAACCATAGTATGGACAAAAGCCCCGCCGTGCCATACATGGATTTTTCATTTCCAGAACTTACCGCGGCCCCGCCGTTTTACAAAAGCGGCGACAGCAGCCTGCACATCTGCTCCTTCAGGCGCATCCACAGCCTGCGGCTGTGGTAATCCTCCCGGGTGATCTCCCGGCAGTGGGGCAGATCGTCCATAAAGGCCTTCTCCAGCCGCTCGGTGGTCTTTTGGTCGTAGATCGTGGCGTTCACCTCGAAATTCAGCTCAAAGCTGCGGATATCCATGTTGGCGGTTCCGTAGCAGCTGACCTGTCCATCCACCATCACACCCTTGGAGTGCAGGAAACCGTTCTCATACACATAACAACGGGCCCCGTAATCCAAAAGCTCGCCCGCGTAGGAGCAGGTGGCCCAGTACACAAAGGGGTGGTCCGGCTTGCAGGGGATCATCAGGCGCACGTCCACCCCGGAGGAGGCCGCGATTTTCAGGGCGGAGAGAATCGCGTCGTCGGGAATAAAATACGGCGTCTGAATATAAATATGGCGCTTGGCCTTGTGAAACAGCTCCAGGTAGTTGTTGCGGATGTGAGGCTCCCTGGTATCCGGCCCGCTGGTGATAATCTGCATGTACACCTGCTCCGCGTCCGCCTGGTCCTTGGGCCAGATATGGCCGTTTCCTTCGCCCATAAGACGTTTTCTGGCCGCCTCGGCCTCGTCCCCGAAATAACTCAGGTCCTTGAACAGATTTTCTCCGGTGGCATAATTCCAGTCCAGGGCAAAACGGATCTGCAGGCTGATGGCCGCCTCTCCCTTGATCTTTAAGTGGGTATCCCGCCAATAGCCGAACTGGGGATCTTTGGAAATGTACTCCCGGCCGATGTTGAAGCCGCCCACAAACCCTGTGGTACCGTCGATCACCACGATCTTGCGGTGGTTGCGGTAATTGACGCGCAGGTTCAGCCAGCCAAGAAAGGGCGGAAAGAACGTGCCCACCCGGATTCCGGCCAAACGCATCTCTTCCCAGCGCCGCTTGGGCATAAACCGCCCGCCCATGCCATCGTAGAGGATGCGGACTTCCACGCCCTCCTTGACCTTTTCGATCAGAATGGGCACAATGGAATCGAATACCTCGTCATTTTTGATGATATAGTATTGGATGTGGATAAAACGTCTGGCCCCCCGCAGCGCCTGGCGCAGCGCCTCGAATTTCTCACGGCCGTCGGTGTAAATATCCACCGCGTTGTCCGAGGTCAGAACCGCGCCGGAAGTCTCAAGATTGTAGAGCACCAGGCTGCTGTACTCCCTGGTCATGGCATCCGGGTGATGGTCCTCTCTGCGCTCGGAGCGGATCACGGCCTCCTGGCTCTTGATGGGGAACTTCAACCGGTCGTCCGCCTCTTTCACCCGGAACATACGGCTCTTTTTCATGTCCTGGCCGAACAGCAGGTAAAACGCAACCCCGAAAACGGGAATAAAATAGATGGCCAGCAGCCAGGTCCACACGGTCTTGGGATCCCGGCGCTGGAAAAATACGATCACGATGGAGAGCAGCACGTTGATAAACCACAGATGCTGCATCAGCCAGGACCACACCTCCACCGTGCTCTGCCATATTTCTCTCATTACCGGCCACCTCTCTTTCTTATATTCCCGGGCCCACGTGCTCCACGGTCTGTCTGCCCTCGTTGTCATAGCTTATCCGAACGCGATCAAACTGATTCACATAGGTGAGCTGACCCAGGATACCGGTCTTCAGATCGATGAAGAACGACTCGATCCGCGCGCCTTCCATCCCTCCGCTAATATAATCCCGAAGCACGTTGTCCGGCTTCTCAAGCTCCAGATTGATCAGATCACGCATCGGCTTGGTCGATGTAGGGGACAGCTCGCCCGTGTCCATTTTGTCATGTACATACCGTCTCACCGCATTTGCCACCTCCACCGCCTCATTTTCCGAGGCAACGCGCCTGGCCGCCTTCGTAAGCCAGTTCATATGGGGCAGGCTGGATGTTACGAGAATCGCTATGATTGCTATGACGGCTACCAGTTCCACCAGTGTATAACCGCCTCTTTTGTTCTGTTTTGATCTTCTTCTCATCTCTTTTTCGGTCCCACAATGGTTCCGGTCCACTCCGCGACCGGCCCCTGCCAATGGCCCATTGTATCATAAATACCGGCCTTTGGCAAGAAATCCCCCCAAGGGGCGTGCTACTTTGGGTGCGCGCTTTGGCCGCGCTCACGCTATTTGTGGCTGACCGTTCCCTCCCCCGATTTTCCGTCAAATGTTGCGGTGTACGTTTTCCCGTTGATCTCGCCCACCCAGGTGGCGGTGTCGCTGATGGGATCGTAATCGTAGGACTCCGTCTCATCCGGCTTCAGCACCTGTGCGTCCACCAAAGCCTGCTGCGCCTTACCCGCGGAATACTCGGATCTGGCGTTGGCCATGGCTACCTGCTCGGCGGATTTATTCTGCATGTTCTGATAGGACGGCACTGCCACCGCAATCAATATTGCCATGATTGCGATAACGCAGATCAGCTCCACCAGCGTAAATCCTCCGTTCGTCTTGCGCTTTCTGTCAGTTCTCCTCATATGTTTTCCTTTCTGTCCTCATTCAACGGAATAGATGACCTTTTCCAACTCCTCCATGGAAGTTTCTCCCCGGATGGTCATATCCCTTGCCTGCTCCCGCAGGCTCTTGCTTCCGTTTTTCCGCAGCACGGTCCGTATCTCGTGGGGCGATGTCCCTTTTTGGATCATGCCGCCGATCTTCTCGTCCACCTCCATAAACTCGTAGATGGCGCGCCTTCCGGAATAACCGGTATTACCGCAGCGGCTGCAGCCCACCGGTTTCCAGAGCCGTTTTACCGTTTCCGGGGCAGCACCGCCCAGAAGCTCCCGCTCCCTGCCGTCCGGTTCATACTCCCGGCGGCAGTGCGGGCAAAGCTCCTTCACCAGGCGCTGCGCGATCACTCCGGTGAGGACCGCCGCGGCCATGTAGGGGACCACGCCCATATCCAGCAGCCTTGCGACGCTGGCCGCGCAGTCGTTGGTGTGCAACGTGGAAAATACCAGGTGTCCCGTAATGGCGGCGCGCACGCCGATGGATGCGGTTTCTCCGTCCCTCATCTCGCCGATCATGATCACATCCGGGTCCTGACGGAGTATGGCCCGCAGAGCTACGGCAAAGGTGAGGCCGGATTTCACATTTACCTGAACCTGAGTGGCTCCGCTTATGGCCTTCTCCACAGGATCCTCCACCGTCACCACATTGATTTTCCGCCTGACCAGCCGGTTTAAGGCAGCGTAGAGCGTGGTAGTCTTGCCGCTTCCGGTAGGACCGGTCACCAGAACCAGACCGTAGGGCGCTTTTATGAACCGCTCGAATATCTCCTCCTGCTCCTCCGTCATACCCAAGCGCCGGACATCCATCAGACAGTCGTCCCGGGCGCTGTTTAAAAGTCTCAGCACTATTTTCTCACCGTAGATTGTGGGCAGAGCGGAAATCCTCAGGTCCGTTTTCACCTGCCCGCGGTCATAGCGGTACTTGCCGTCCTGGGGCAGCCTCTTTTCCGCAATATCCATGCCTCCCATGATTTTGAGCCTGGTCACGATGGGACGGTGGGCTTCCATTGCCATGGATGTGTGCTCCACCAGATCGCCGTTTACCCGCAAACGGATCACAAGCCGGTCCTCCATGGGCTCCACGTGGATGTCGCTGGCGCCCCTGGCATAAGCCTGTTCAATCAGCGTGTTGACCATTTTCACAATGGGCGTGCCCTCCACGCGCTCGCTGGCCGCACAAGCCTCCCGGCTGTGGCCTGAACCCTGGACCTCCTTATTCACCTTCTGCACCGCATTGCTCAAATCCTGCTCCCGGTACACCGCGGCCGCACAATCCCGTATGGACTCTGCGGCGGCCAGAACCACGGTCAGCTCCATCCCGGCCGCGGCCTCTATCTCGTCGAACACATCGAACATCAGCGGATCCCGCGCAGCCACCACCAGCTTCCCGTTCCGAATGCCGATGGGAAGCACCTGATACTGATCCGAGAAGTTGTGGGAAATCAGTCCGGCCGCCTCAGGGTCCACCTTGTACTCCGACAAGTCCACCACCTCCAGACCGTCCCGCTCTCCCAGGCAGGCCAACAGAGCCGCCTCCGACACGTACCCGAAATCCAGCAGAATCTCTTCCAGGGCTTTGTCCGGGCAGCGCTCCCTGAATTCCATAGCGCGCCTGAGCTGGCGTTCTGTCAGCAAACCGCGCTCAAGCAACAGTGTTTCCACCGGAATATTCATATTAAGATTGTTCCTTTCTCATGTAAATGCTATACTGTAACCGACAATCCGACCGGGAGGGGAGTTTTATGGAAGTGTACAACCTGTTTTACGGAGCCGTGTATCTCTTTACCGGCTTATGGACCGGCAGTTTCTTAAACGTCTGTGTGTGGTGTTTTCCCCGCCAGCTCTCCCCAATAAAAGGCCGCTCATCCTGCCCCCGCTGCGGTCACGCCCTGAGTCCGGGAGACCTGGTCCCCGTTTTCTCCTGGCTGTTTCTGCGCGGCAAATGCCGCTACTGCCACCGGCCTATCTCCCGCCGTTATCCGCTGACCGAAGCCTTAACCGGACTGGTCTTTCTGCTCTGTTTTTACGTGTTTGGGGCCGGATTCCGGTCCGTAACGGCCTGTCTCTTCGCTTCCGCCCTGATCACCGCGGCCTGGATTGACTGGGATTTCACCTACATACCGGACGGCATCTCCCTGTTCATCCTGCTGGCAGGACTCCTCTCCGTGATCCCGCTGCCTGCTTACGGCCTACTGACACGGTTTTCCTGGAAAAGCCTGGGCGATCATATTGTTGCGGCGGTCCTCATCGGATCTGCGCTGTTCATTGTCTCCCGGCTCACCGGCGGCGGAATCGGAGGCGGCGACATCAAGCTTCTGGCCGCATCCGGCTTCTATCTCGGCCTCCCGAGGGGGCTTCTTGCCCTGTTTGGGGGCTATGTCCTGGCCGCCGCCTGGGTCGTTCCGGCACTGATGCGCGGTAAAATCCATCGTCGCTCGTCCATTCCCATGGCCCCGTTTTTCGCCGTCTCCCTGATCCTCTCGTTGCTTTGGGGCGAACAAATCCTTAACTGGTATCTGAATCTGGTGTTTCGCGGAGGGATTTGAGACAGCTCCCACCCCCGCGGCCCGTTTACCGGGAACGTCCGCCCTCGTAGTAGCGGTAGACGCCCAGGCCCTGCATGTTAAAATGCAGGCTGTCGGGCACTGCGGACTGGGGATCTTCTGCATCCGGGGCCGGGGCGTTGTCCGTGGGCTCTGCATCTGATTCCGGGACGCTGTCCGGGGCGACCTCATCTGATTCCAGGCCGCTGTCCGGGGCGACCTCATCTGATTCCAGGCCGCTGTCCGGGGCAACCTCATCTGATTCCAGGCCGCTGTCCGGCTCCCCTTCGTCCTGAGCCCCGTCTTCCCCCTGCTCATCCTCCTGCGGCAGCGGAATGATCAACACTTCGCCTTCCGCGTCGTCAAACCGGATTTCCGCGCCCAGCCTGAACGTATATCCATGGCGCGTCACCTGGGTGTCCACGGTGGCCTCGCCCCTGGCCGGCCTGGCGGTCAGAACCATCTCCACCGCAAGGTCTCCCGTCTCGCCGTATCCATTTGCACGGTATTCCAGGGCTTCCAGGGCCATCGTAAGCTCTTCCGCTCCCCTTCTCCCCGCCAGCGACAGGCAGTCCTCCTCAAATTCCTCCCAAATCCGGTTCATCGCAGCGGACGAGCCGTTGCTCACGTCCAGACAGTAGGACTGGTGGATCATCTTTGCGGTGGCCTGCGCTTCCATGTAGCTGCGGTTCTGTAAAACCGCTTCCAGACTGTAGCGCGACATGTACAGAAATCCCGTGGACAGGATTACAAACATGGTCATGAGCATGATCACGTAAATCATACTGCCTCCCCGGCGCGGATCAATGCGTCTCATCCGGCTTTCCCTCCTCTATCTCCCCGTACAGGCTGGAAACATAGGCCTCCTGTTCCCAGATCACTTCATCCCCATTTTCTTCCAACAGTCGAATCCGCACACAGACCGTGTCCTCATCCGTTCCGGTAAAATCCAGCTCCGGCCTCATGCCAAGCTCCTGCCCTCCATCCAGCAGCGTCCCGTCAAATTGCAGCGGCCCGTCCTCCCCTCCGCCGCTCCCATACCCGGACCGCTCCGTCTCCCGCACCTGGTAATACAAGGTTGCGGAATCTTCGGGGTCTACGGCGAAATCATACCCGTAACGCAGCTGCTCCTCTATCTCACGGTAAATCCGGCTGCACACCTGTTTCGCCTCCGAGGTCCGCCCGAACCGGTAATACAGCTTCAGCTGGGGCACCAGAAAACCGGTGAAAAAGAGCAGCGCGATGGAGGCAATGGTCAATGCCATCACAGTCTCCAGCAGTGTGAAGCCACCGCAGCGCCTGGCCCTGCTTTCTGTGTCTTTACTCACTCCATGTCCTCCCATTACTCGTGCCGGAAATAGGTAATCCGGTTTTCCCCGTCTTCCCCAACCGTGTACTCGCGGAAATACTCTTCCAGCGTTTCACCGGAATCCATTTGGAAATACACCGTGAGAACCTTCTCCCCGGCCTTTCCCTCCCCGCGGTCCGCCAGCGCGCCGAGCTCATAGCTGGAGCGGTCCAAACGGTACTCCCGCGACAGAAGCTGCGAATTCGCCGCCATCATATACAGGAACCCCGTGCTGATCAGGGAGATCAGCGCTACGCTGACGATCACCTCAACCAATGAAAATCCCGCTCTGGGACCCGGCCCGCCTTTTCGTTTGTACGCCATAACGCCTATTCCATGCCTTTCTCCGCTGCGCGCGGCTCCACCCAGTAAATGTCCACATCCATCCGGCAGATCACGCCGGCCGTCTCCGACGCCGAGGCCTTCACGCGGCTGTCCGGTTCGATTCCCATATAGCTCACCACCATGCTGGCAGGCTCTGCGTCAATCCGGTCCGCCATCCTCATGGCATCCCGGACACCGTCGCCGGCCAGCTCCAAATGGATCTGCGCGTACCGGAACTCCGGGCCAAAGGCATTTCCCAGACTGCCTGAACTCCCCGCACTGCCTGAACTCCCCGCACCGCCTGAACTCCCCGCACTGCCTGAATCCCCCGCACTACCCGGGCTTTCCGCCCTGGGGACAGCCTTCTCCGACCGGAAATCCCCTTTTCCGGACTCTGACCGGACGATTTCCAGTCTGCGCACCGTCAGTCCGGACTCCCGGGCCATACGCTGGAACATGCGGTCAAAGGCCACATCCTCCATCGTTTCATAAAAGAACAGGTCCCCGCTTTCCTCCAGGGTCGGCTCCGACACAATAACCACATCGATGAACTGTTCCGCATCAATCCGCTCCTGCTCCAAACGGCCGCACTCCTCACGGGCGGACATACGGCGCTCCATAGCCGGTTCCAGAATCCGGGTCCGGCCAGCCGACCAGATCAGAAGGACCGCCAGCGCCGTGAGCAGTACACATTCCCGTTTACTGAACCGCATTTTGCCGTCCCTCCTTTCCCGTCAGCCTGATCTTTATCTCCATAGAAAGCTTCTGTTCCCCGGCGGCTTCCGCCCCGTAACCCCAGGAACTGTATTCCACCTCTGTAAAATACCCGCTGTCCCGCACGCGCTCCACATATCCGGGCGCCTCCCCGGAATCCGGTATGGTGAGGCGCAGGCTGAGGTATCCCGTGGTTTTATTGTAAACCACGGACTCAATGTCCATGCCGGGAGCCAGGCAGTCCTCCAGGACCTCAAAACCTTCCATGGTCAGGCATTTCATGGTTCGGATTTTGTTCGTTGCCGCCTCCATCCGGCTCTGGTAAGCGCGATCATTGGCCTGCTCCTGATGTCTGGCTATTTTCTCCCGGTAGGCCGCGACCCCTTTATCCTCCGCCAGGTAGGCGGACAGCTCCCGGGATTTTTGTTGTGCGCGGTATGTCCCGGCCTCCAGATAACACCAGATTCCGGCCACTGCCAACGCGTTGGCCGCCGCAAACAACAGGCAGCGGGCGCCGAATCCCTCCGGAAGGATTTCCCTTCCCCGCCGGGACAAACCGCGCTCCGCAGCCAGGAGGTTCACCGGGCACAGCCCCTCCTCAGGCCGGTGGGCGGCGCAGAGCACCATCGCGCTGAAGTGAATGTCCTCCTCTGCCACCGGGCTTTTCCCAGACGGGCGGATGTCAAACCGGAGACAGCGGCATGGCAGCCTGAGCAGACCGCCCACAGAAGCGGCCGCCGCATCCGCGTCCTTCAGTCTGCCCGGGAGAATCAACACCTGCTGCACGGTCTCGGATTCCGTGCGGGCCTCGCAGAACTGGACCAACTTTCCGATCTGATCCGCAATCTCCTCATAGAGAAGTCCCTCCGCTCCCGCATCGCAGAAGCGCCTCACATTCAGCCGGACATTCCGGTTTAAAAGGCAGTGCCCGTCTTTAACCAGACACAGGCGCAGCTGATCCGATTCCAGCGCCGCCACCACGGCGGTCTGGCGGCGCGCTCCCATACGGAGGGCAAACTTAGCCATACAGTCCGGCAGCACGCTCAGACGTACGCAGGAAATACCAGCCTCCTTTAAGGGCAGCAGCCGCTTCTCAAGCCGTTCCCGCTCCATGGCGTACGCCAGGAGATGCTGCTCCTTTCCGCGCCCCGCCCGCTCCAGGAAATCCATGTCCACCGCAGTGGCCGCAGCCGTTCTCCGAAAATAGGCAATTTCATTTCGGATCATTCCCCGCGTAATCTTCGCGGACGCCGCGGGAAGGCGCATCTCACGCAAAACAGTCTCGCTTCCTCCCACCGCCGCAATCACGGACTTTCCGGCCAGGCCCGCTGACCGCAGAAACGCTACCGCCTCCTGCACGTCCCCGGCCCTGGTTAATTCTGCGGTCTTTGCCGCGCGCAGCGTAAACACTCCGCCCTTAAAGCAGCCGCACACATAGGCGATCCGCCTGTCCTCCAGATAGAGATAATGTCTCAACGATTTCCTCCTCATCACAGCATATGGGAATACATGGTGTAAATGGGCATCATGACGGCGATCACAATACTTCCAACCACCAGGGCCATCACGATCATCACGCAGGGCTCCAGAAGCGCAACCATCTGTTCCAGGGCCATTGCGGATTCCGACTCGTAAAAGATTCCCGCATCCGCCAATATATGCTCCAGCGCGCCCGATTCTTCACCGGCCGCCACCAGGGAGATAAATACCGGCAGAAAGATGCGCCGCCGTTCCAGCGACTGGGAGAGCATTTCTCCCTTGCGCAGATCCATTCCCACCTGCCCCAGACACATCCGTATGTAGGAATTACCCATCACGGCCGCTGCAGCGTCCAGGCTTTCCAAAATGCTGATACCGCTGGCATACAGCAGGGAAAAGGCCGAGGCGAACTGTGCCGTGTACACGGTTTTCAGCAGCCTCCCCGCCACCGGAAGCCCCAAAAGCAGCCGGTCCTTTTCCAGGCGGACCGCGGGAATCGTCAAAATCCAGGCTCCCAGTCCCAAAAGTCCACAAACAGCCAGCAGCAGATGCAGCCCGTGAATTTTCAGAAACGCGCTCGTCCCCATCAGGAAACGTGTGAACGCCGGAAGCTCCGTCCCGGACAAAAGCGACGCGAACCTGGGCAGCACGATGGTCAGCATAAACACCGTAGCCACCAGCGTGACCACCAGCAAAATGGCGGGGTAGGTCATCGCGCTCTTTATCTTCTTGCGCAGCTTTGCCTCCCGGCTGTAATGATCCGCCATTTTCGCCATCACCCGGTCCAATGAACCGTTCAGCTCTCCCATTGCAGCCATATGTACCAACAGTCCGGGAAATATCCCGTTCATCTCCGCCATAGCTTCGGACAGCGTCCGCCCCTTCTGCACCGTCTCGTTAAGCCGGGCCAGAATCCGCCCAAGGGATCGGTCACGGGTGGAACTGCCGCAGACGGAAAGCGCCCTGGAAACGGGCACGCCCGCGCCCAGCATGGTGGACATCTGACGACAGAAAGGCGGGATGGCGTCGGACTTCACTCTGCTGGAAGTCCGACGGCCGTTCTCCGCCTCTGTTCTGCGATATTCATAACAATAAATTCCCCTCCGGTGAAGCATCTCAAGCAGCGACTGCTCGTCCGCAGCCTCCAGCGTCCCTGCGCAGCAGGTGCCGTCCATCCGGAGTGCTTTATAGCGGTAACGTGCCATTTCATCCCCTTCTCTTTCGTTTCCCGCAGACGTACAAAAAACGGCCTTATCCGATGGATTCCGATCAGATAAGGCCGCCCGGCTGCGATAATCTCATGGCCTGATACAAGGCGTTTCAACGGAATTGATTCTGCGCCGGCTCATAATGATAACCGATGCCGGATAGTGTGGAGACGATCTCCGCCTTCAGTACGCCGGCAGAACGGCAAAACTCATCAAGCGTGCCATAGTGATCCCTCAGCTGCGTATTTATATAACTCAATAAAATGACCGGATCTTTCGGTATACTGTCCATGGTTCGTTTTCTTCCTCCGTCTCTGCTGAATCATCTGACCCGGACCCAGCTGGAATCCGGTTCACAATATTATTATCGCTTATGTTTTTCATTGTCAAGACTTCATTCCCAATTTTGCTCATTTTTTGCAAATTCCAGTGGTTTTTTATCAAAAAAAGGCGCAGGATAGGCCCCCCACGCCTTTTTTACATGGATCCTAAATATTTACAAATTACTCCACATACGCGATCAGCCGGTCTTGATGTTCGGACACGTCGATCACAATGGTGTTGCCCGCACGGACGCCGTCCTGGAGGATAATTTTGGCTGCCAGCGTCTCCACGTGTTTCTGAAGGTAACGCTTCAGCGGCCGCGCGCCGTACACCGGATCATAGCCCCGCTCGATGACGAACTCCTTCGCCTGAGCGGTCAGCTCGATGGTCAATTCCCGGTCCGCCAGACGCCTGTTCAAATCCGCCACGCACAAGTCCACGATTCCGCCGATATTCTCCCTGGTTAAGGGCTTGAACAGAATCACCTCATCCAGACGGTTCAGGAACTCCGGCCGGAAGTGGGCCCTCAGATCGTTCATCACCGCGGCCTCGGCCTCAGGCCGGATGCGGCCGTCCTCGCCGATGCCCTCCAACAGGTACTGGGAGCCGATGTTGGACGTCAGGATAATGATCGTGTTCTTAAAGTCCACGGTCCGCCCCTGGGAATCCGTGATCCGCCCGTCGTCCAGAACCTGGAGCAGCACGTTGAACACGTCCGGGTGAGCCTTCTCCACCTCGTCGAACAGCACCACGGAGTAAGGCTTGCGCCGCACCGCCTCGGTCAGCTGTCCGCCCTCGTCGTAGCCCACATATCCCGGAGGCGCTCCGATCAGACGGGCCACGGAGTGTTTCTCCATGTACTCGCTCATGTCGATGCGGACCATGTTGCCCTCATCGTCGAACAGCGCTTCCGCCAGGGCCTTGGCCAGCTCGGTCTTGCCCACGCCGGTGGGGCCTAAAAACAGGAAGGAGCCAATGGGCTTGGTGGGATCCTTGATACCGGCTTTGGACCGGATAATGGCCTCGGTCACCTTTTCCACGCCCTCCTCCTGGCCGATCACCCGCTTGTGGAGCAGATCGTCCAGATGAAGCGTCTTGCTGCGCTCGCTCTCAGTCAGCTTAGCCACCGGGATTCCGGTCCAGCGGGAAATGATCCGCGCGATCTCGTCCTCGGTCACACTCTCGCGCACCAGGCTCAAATCCTCGTTTCTTACCCGCTCCTCCTCCTCGGCCAGCTCCTTCTGCAGCTGGGGCAGCTTGCCGTACTGGAGTTCCGCGGCCTTGTTCAGGTCGTATCGCTGCTGGGCGTCCTGAATCTGCCGGTTTACCGTCTCGATCTCCTCCCGGAGAGCGGAAAGGCGGTCCACGCTGGCCTTCTCATTCTCCCACTGGGCTTTCCGGGCCGCGAACTCGTCGTGCAGCTCCGCCAGCTCCTTCTGCAGGTCCGCCAGACGGTCCTGGCTTAAGTGGTCGGTCTCCTTCTTCAGGGCCGCCTCCTCAATCTCCATCTGCATAATCTTGCGGGACATCTCATCCAGCTCCGCCGGAAGGGTGTCCAGCTCGGTCTTGATCATGGCGCAGGCCTCGTCCACCAGGTCGATGGCCTTATCCGGCAGAAACCGGTCGGTAATATAGCGGTCGGACAGGGTGGCGGCGCTCACCAGCGCGGAGTCCGTGATCTTCACGCCGTGAAACACCTCGTAGCGTTCCTTCAGGCCCCGGAGAATGGAAATGGTGTCCTCTACCGTTGGCTCATCCACCAGCACCGGCTGGAACCGGCGCTCCAGCGCCGCGTCCTTCTCAATGTACTTGCGGTACTCGTTCAGGGTGGTGGCGCCGATGCAGTGCAGCTCGCCTCTGGCCAGCATGGGCTTTAACATATTTCCCGCGTCCATGGAGCCCTCGGTTTTACCCGCGCCCACAATGGTGTGCAGCTCGTCAATGAAAAGGATAATCTGCCCGTCGCTCTTCTTCACTTCCTCCAGCACGGCCTTCAGACGCTCCTCAAACTCGCCTCTGTACTTGGCTCCGGCCACCAGAGAACCCATGTCCAGAGCAAACAGCTTCTTGTCCTTCAGTCCGTCCGGCACGTCGCCCCTCACAATCCGCTGGGCCAGGCCCTCCACCACGGCGGTTTTGCCCACGCCGGGTTCGCCGATCAGCACCGGGTTGTTCTTGGTTTTACGGGAAAGGATCCGGACCACGTTTCGGATCTCGCTGTCGCGGCCGATCACCGGGTCCAGCTTCTGCTCACGCGCCCGTTCCACCAGGTCGTAGCCGTACTTGGTCAGGGTGTCGTAGGTGGCCTCCGGGTTGTCGCTGACCACCCGCTGGTTGCCGCGCACCGTGGACAACGCCTGTAAAAATGTCTCCCTGGTGATGTTGTACATCTTGAGCAGGTTTTTAACCGACCGGCTGGGATGCCTGATCAGGGCCAAAAACAGGTGTTCCACGGAAACGTACTCGTCGCCCATGGACTTGGCCTCGTCCTCCGCGTTGATCAGCACCTTATTTAAGTCGTTGCTGATGTAGAGCTGGCCGCCTCCGCTGACCTTGGGCAGCTTCTCCAGCGCCTGTTTCACCTCATTTTTCAGCATATCGCCCTGAATCCCCATCTTGGTCACCAGCTTTAAAATCAGGCTGTCCTCCAGGGTGAGCAGAGCGTACAGCAGGTGCTCCTGATCGATCTGCTGGTTTCCGTACTCGTAAGCCAGCTTCTCGCAGTTCTGCACCGCCTCCATCGATTTTTGCGTAAATTTATTGATGTTCATCACTCATTCCTCCTCTATTCGGAATTGTGCTCTTGTATCTTTGTTCTAGTCGTACTATAACACGCTTTATTAGCACTGTCAAGAGGTGAGTGCTAATTTTTTCGTATATTTTTTGATCTTATATATTTTAATGTTGCAATTAGATTTTCTAATGTATAAAATGGGAAGAGTCCGTTCACTCCTGCCCCTCGGGGTGGTAAAATAGGGGCGGACTTTTGAAAAACAGGGAGAATAAAAGATTATGAAGAGCAATCGAGACTGGTATCTGCAGGGCGCCCATGACGGCCTCCCCATTGCCATGGGATATCTTGCGGTTTCCTTTACATTGGGCATCGCGGCAAGAAATGTGGGGCTGGGGGCCTTCCCCGCATCGCTTATGTCCATCACCAACCTGACCTCCGCCGGGCAGTTTGCGGCCCTGGGGCTCATCACGGCCGGCACCTCCTACGTGGAGATGGCGTGCACGCAGCTGATCATCAACCTGCGGTATTTCCTGATGTCCTGCGCCCTTTCCCAGAAATTAGATCCAAACATGCATTTTTTCCACCGCCTGCTGGTGGCCTACGGGGTCACGGACGAGATCTTCGGTATCTCCATCGGATCGGGCAGAATGTTAAACCCCTTCTATGCCTACGGCGCAATCAGCGTGGCCGCTCCCAGCTGGACCCTGGGCACGTTCCTGGGCGTGGTTTCCGGAAACGTCCTGCCCGCCAGGGTGTTAAACGCGCTGAATGTGGCGCTCTACGGCATGTTTATCGCCGTGATTGTGCCTCCGGCCAGGAAGCAGAAGGTGTTGGCCGGACTGGTCGCAGTGTCCATGGCGGCCAGCCTGCTGTTCACCCTTCTGCCGGTAGTCAGCCAAATCTCCACGGGCATGCGCATCATTATCCTGACCGTGCTGGTAGCCGGAGCCGGGGCTATCCTGTTCCCGGTGGAGGAAGCGGAAGAAAAGGAGGAACTCCATGAAGCATAACGTATATCTCTACATTTTTGTCATGGCGGCCGTCACCTACCTGATCCGGGTACTGCCGCTGACGCTGATCCGAAAGCCCATCCGGAACCGGACCATCCGTTCCTTCCTCTATTATGTACCTTACGTGACGCTGGCGGTCATGACCTTCCCGTCCATTCTCACCGCCACCTCCAGCCCGGTCTCGGCAATGGCCGGTTTCCTGGCCGCCCTGGTACTGGCCTACCGCGGCGCCGGGCTGTTCGGGGTTGCCTGCGGCGCCTGCGGGCTGGTGTTTCTTCTGGAGCTGTTTCTCTGACAGCCCGTTCTCTGAATTCGCGTGTGTACAAATTGGGGAGGCCCAGACCGCGCAGGGACGGGTCCAGGTTGACGTTCCCTGAATTCGCGTGCGTGCGAATTTGGAACTCAGAAACGGACTTCAAACGGCCGCATTACGGATAAACCGTCAGCTGCCCATTCTGCATCTGATAGCGCAGGATGCGCTGGCCCTGCCGGGTGGCGTCCGGCAGCGCGGAAACGGACTCATGGGCTTTGTCCGGTGCGGCGGCAGTGATCTGCTGCTCATAGTAAAATGAAGTGACGGCTCCGATGCCGAGAAGTACAAGCACGGCCCAGAACAGCGCATTCTCTGTCATACGTCCCAGCAGCCGCCCTCTGCGCGGCCTTGGCGCCAAAATGTCGGTGGGTATCATCATAAGGGTATCTCCGTCCATATCGATCCTTTTTACAGCCTATGGGGTTTTTTGTCCAATTATGCCGGGAGCAGACTGGGAATGCCGCACAGGTGCAGGGAAGCCGGAAAAAACAATAGGCCCGTCGTTGAACTGACGGGCCATTGTTTTTCCATATTCTGTATTTTCTCTTCTGATTTACTGTAAGCCGGTCGCGGTGATGGTCCGTCCGGTCAGGGTTCCTTCATAGCTGACCGTAGCGGTATCGCCCTCCTTCAGGCTGTCAAACATACCGTCCTCGCCCACAAATGTAAAGATGCTCTTCTCCGCATCGGAAGTCTCCAGAACAACCGTGTTGCTGTTCACCTGAAGCACCTTTCCAGTCAGCATGTAGATATCCGCATCCGCAGAATCGCTGGCGTCCTCGGTCACGATTCTGGTGGCCATAGCCGGCTCTTCCTCGTCCTCGGGATCTCCGTAATAGGTAATCTCCGCTTCCACGCCTGCCTTGATGCCGCCCTTGGTCACCTGCTGGGCAATGGAGGTGTCAAACGTATAGGTACCGTCCTCGGTTTTCACCGTCATGGTTTTCCCGTCCACCTTCTCGATGGTGCCGTTGGTCACCGGATCCTCCTCCTCGGCCGCCGCTTCCTCGGCCTCCTCGGCCGCGGAGGTTACGATATCGATAAATACCGCCTTGTTCTCGCCATCGGACAGCTCGCCGTAGAAGGTAACCTCAACCTCGTCGCCCACTCCCAGCTTGCGGTCATCCGAGAATTCCGCATCCGCGTATGTAAACTTCACCTGTTTTCCCTCGTCGTCCTCAACTGTCACGATCTGATCCGTAAGTTCCTTCACATATCCGTAAAAATAATCCTCATCCTGATCGGACTCAGATGCAGCTGCCGCTGTGGTCGTCTCAGCCGCCGTGGTTGTCTCCGCTGCAGTTGTCTGGGCGGCAGTGGTCTCCTCCGCCTTCTTGGAAGAGCAGGCGGTCATTCCCAGCGCCAGTGCCAGCACTGCGATGGCTAAATAATGTTTTTTCATAATTCAGTATCTCCTCTTCGTTATTTTGCTTCTCACAAAATACTCCTCAGTTATCCGCGCCGGAATAGCCCCCGGCTCGGATACATGATACATATTACTACGAAACCACGGCGATTGCTATGTCTTTTTCTTTAATTTTTTTTAAATTCCTTCTAAACTGGTTCGTCCTACAAGGAACCCATACGCCCGATTGCCCTTGTCACCAGCTCCCGGAATCTGGGCGCCACACGGTCGGCGGTCTCCTGAACCTCCTTGTGGCTGAGGGGCTGATCCGTCATGCCGCAGGCCAGGTTGGAAATGCAGGAAATACCGCAGATCTTCATTCCCATGTGGTTTGCCGCCACCGCCTCGCAGGCCGTGCTCATACCGCAGGCGTCGCCGCCCAGGCTCCGGCACATCCGCACCTCCTGGGGACTCTCATAAGCCGGGCCGGTGAACTGGACATAGACGCCCTCCCGTAACGGGATATCAAGTTCCGCCGCACATTCCCGAATCAGGCTGCGAAGATCCTCATCGTAAATATGGCTCATATCCGGGAACCGCGGTCCAAGCTCGTCCAGATTGGGACCGATTAGCGGCGACGGCACCAGGCTTGAAATCTGATCCCGGATCAGCATTAAATCTCCCGCCGCAAAATCAAAGTTGACGCCACCGGACGCATTGGTCAAAAAAAGGATCCTGGCCCCCATCAGCTTCATAAGTCGGATGGGAAGCACCACGTCTGTCATCGCATACCCTTCATAATAGTGGACCCGACCCTGCATCAGCACCACCGGTACCCCCTCAATATGGCTGAATACAAAACGGCCCTTGTGTCCGGGCACAGTGGAGACGGGAAATCCCTCAATCTCGTGGTAGTCGATGGCTGCCTCCACCTGAATGTGGTCCGCATAGTCCCCCAGCCCGGACCCAAGCACCAGCGCCACGTCCGGTGCGAACGGAATTCTGTCCTTCACGCTGTCATAGCAGCGCAGCAGTTTATCATAAACCGGATTCATATCGCTTGCTCCTTTCTTTCGGGCGCTCACCGCCCGTCACCGCCATTTTACCACATGTCCCCCTGGCGGCTCAAGCCCCGGCGCATTCGTTTTATTTCCTCTTTTTTCTTCTCTCCTCCCTCCGCCAGGCTGCAAGAAGCACAATCGTGCCCAACAAAATTGCAAACAGCCCCACTGCAATGGTGACCACCACTCCGCTGCGTATCAGGTACCAGACTTTCCCATTTTTGTTTTCCGGAACAGGCTGCTCTGCCTCTGACGTGGTCTCGCGGATCACGGTCACCGACGGCTCCCGGACCGGAATATTCAGCTCATAGACGGTTTTCAGGCAATAGCGCTCCGGAATCGTCCGCGCGATCTGCCCCGCATAGACCACCCGGTAATCCGCCACCCGTTTTTTTCCAACAGCGACGGCATCCCGGCAGACCTCGCCGCCTGCGTCCATATACGGTTCGCCGTCCCAAACCATGTTCTCCACCACATAATCGCTGCTCTTAAGGCCCAGGACCCGCAGCAGTTCCTCCCGGTACGCTTCGGACGGCGGAAGTTCCTGGCCCGCCGGGATCATAATTTCTCCCAGCTCATACTGCTCAGCCCCATAGGAATGAAACGTGACCGGCACGGAAAATTCATCGGACCAGCGCTCATCCAGCACTGTTTTTTCCGTCATTTCCAGCACTCCCCGGGCGTTCTCTCCATCCTGGTCTTCCTCCACCGTAATCTGCCAGGGAATCACCTGCGCCCCTTCCACCGCCCGGTAAACTACCTCCTTCTCCGCGTCGTGACCAGCCGTTTCTTCCGGAATGCACTCCACATTCCAATCCGCCAGCCGGTATCGTTCCCCAGACTCATCCGTGTAGTATTCCGGCGGCCGCACAAAGCGCTCCCGCTCGGCGGCATCCATGAAGGTGGCCTGGCGGATCGTCTTTCTCATATTTTGGTCCTGGTTTATCACAAGGCTTTCCTCCCGGCTTCCGTCTGTTCCGGCAAAAGCTGTGCTGGCCGCCAGGAAGCACACTAGGAGTGATGTCAGTAACATCCGGAGATAAATCCGGGCCGCAGGCCGTCCTCTCATAGCCGCGCCCCCTTCCCGTTCGCAGCGGCCCGCACCACCAGCCTGCGCCCGCCGCTGTGGCAGGTGAGCAGCGTCAAATACTTAGAGGGTGCGGGGGCTGCTCCGGTGGTGTTCGGCGTGGGGACAGCTCCGGCGGAATCCGGCGTGAGGGCTGCTCCGGTGGTGTTCGGCGTGGGAACAGCTCCGGCTGAATCCGGCGTGGTGGCCGTCCCGGCGGAATCCGGCGTCCGCCCCATCTCCTGCCCGCATTCCTGCAGTGCATGTTCCTCCATTCCGGTAACCGAACACGACTCCACCGCATAACTATTCCACGCGCCGCCATCATAGACGTAAATGTTCAAATGCCGCACCCGGAAGTCCTCATCCAAATAGTTCTTCAGGCCCGCAAACATCGTACCGTCCTTCATATTATGGCCGTAAACTAAGGTTTCCGCCCCGGATAAAGGCTTCTCCCGGCAGTCCGCAAAGAGACTGCCGCACCCGCCCTCTCCTCCGTCAAATCTGTGGCTGAGATAAAACTGATTGTCACAATGCCGCGCCACAGGGTAATTGATGCGTGTGCCCGGTATGTAGATCCAAAAACAGTATTCAGGGTTCATTTTCCTCAGCGCTTCTTCCTGAATATCCGGCAGGGCAATGACATCGTTGGATGGATCGGCGGGGAGGGTGGGGAGGTGCGCTACATGGCGTTCGGCCGGTACGGACGGGGCGGTAGCGCGACGGGCAGCCGGTATAGACGGGGCGGTAGCGCGACGGGCAGCCGGTATGGACGGGCTGGCTGTACAGGGCACAGCCGGTACGGATCCGCCGGTAGCACGGCGTTCAGCCAAGCCACCCAAGCCACAATTTCCCCAAACCGCCGTACCAGCAGCGTGACGCGCTGCGGACCGGATTTTTGAAGGCACAACTGCGGATTTTGATGGCAAACCCGGGAATTTTGATGGCAAACCCGGGAATTTTCCTGGCATACTAAGAGTTTTCCCATATGCGCCGGAAACCGCCCCTGACTTCTCCGGCGCACCGAAGAATTTTTTCGTTTTCCACTTTCCTACACCCAAAATTGCCGCTTCCTTAGTCCCAACTGCCTCAACCTGTTCCCCGTCCGAGACGGCGTTGGCCAGTTTTCGGACCGCCTCATAAGACTCCTGGTCCTGACTGTACCTGTGGTCGGCCCGGATGGCCGCGGCGCAGCAGAGGATCAGACCGACGGAAAACAGAACCACCAATGCCCCCGGAATAAACCGTGCGGCGCTGCGCCTCACCTCTTTATAATTCACATCATCCCCTCCTTTTCTCCCAGACCGCTCATAGACGGCCGTATACTCCAATATCCGGCGGTTTCCCGCGGATGCCGCAGCCGCAACCGCCCCCTCTGCCTTCCTGCCTGTCTCCATCGACTCCTGCGGCTCCAACTCCTCATACACTGCCTGAATCTGCTGTCCGTCCAGCGGATTCAGCGCAGCCATTCCCCCATACACAGCTTCGCAGTCCCGCACCAACAGCTGTCCCTTGACCCGCAGGCGTCTGTTTACCGTGTCGTTTTCCTCGTACGAAGGCCCGTCCCAGTGGATCTCCGTGATCTGGCAGCAATCAGCCGGTAGTCCCAGATCTTCCAGCAGGGCGGCGCACAGGTCTGTGTTTATGACATCAGCGGAAGGGGCGTCCGGGTTATCCCCGGGCAGTTGAACCAGCGCATTTCCCAAAAGAAATATCCCGGCGTCACAGTCCTCGGCCACAATTCTCAGGTCCAAACCGTTCTCCCATCGTTCATTGGAAAAACAACTGCTCAAAAGCGGCATAACCACACTGCTTTCGGTTCCGGTCACCGGATCTTTCACCTCCAAGCGGGCAGTCTGAGGCGGATTTTCTTCCGCCCCCAGCCCCTGATATGTGATTTGCTTTTTCACCTCCAGCGTTCTGCCGCCTATTTTTGCGGGTATGGTTTCATAACTTTTCAGCCCGTAACGCCGGCCCTCATATTCGATCACCGCGGCTGGAATGTGATTCTGCGGCAAATCCTGAAATGGATCGCTCAGAACCGTTTTGATTCTTCCGGGGACAGTGGCCGGAAGGCCGGTGATCGGCTTTCGCTCCACCCTGCTTCGGACATACTCCCGGCCATCCACCACTTTCATCAACGGGAAATTCCGAGAGATGTTTTCATCCTCCAAAGCCTCAGAACCACCATCCATTTCCGTACCCACACCATCCAAGGATTCTGCCCTTATTTCCGTCCAAAGCCGCTGTCCCGCTACCGCGGGCGGCATAAACACCGGGATTAGGAAGAGAAACACAGCGAGCAGGACCAGGAAGAAAATTGTATACAAGCGCCGCCCGGAGCATACACGTTTAACCGGCATGTGTGCGCTCAGCTTATTGTGACCCTCTAATTCATTCGGCCCGCATCGTTTCCGATCTCTCTCCCGTTTTCTCCTCCTAAGCTCCTCCCCGCCGGATATTATCATACCTGCCAGACAAATTAAAATCCCGGAGGCGATCCATTCTAACGGTGTATCGTCCCCTGTTTTGACAAGCTCCGGCGTTTGTCCCCTGAAACGCAGCACGCCGTCCCCTCTCAGAGAGGTTTTATAGTAGGCCGTGATTCTGCCGATTTTCGTTTCTTCCCGGAAGTTGTACACGCAGGTATTCCCGTCCACTGTTCCATCCGGCAGCACTGAAAATTCCATCTGTGCCTCCGTCCTCACGTAGCCCTCCGGCGCCTGAACCTCTTCCAAACGGTATCTCCCTGGCCCGGATGGCCGGAACACAGCCAGGCCCTCGCCGTCCGTCCCGGCTTCCATCAGAATCTTTCCGGTATCCGGCTCCGTAATCCGCAGCACAGCGCCTGAAATTCCCCGTCCCGTCTCACCGTCCAGCTTGTGAAGCGGCACTTCCAGCCTCGCATCCTCCACCTGGTAGACTCCCGTTTCCACCACTCCGTTCAGGACCGTAAAACTGAACACCTGACTGTTTAATGCATACCCCGCCGGAGCTCCGGTCTCCCGGAAGGTATAGGTGCCGTCCGCAGGCTTTTTAATCCGGAACATTCCGCTGCTGTCGCTGACCGAAATTCCCAGCACGGACCCGTCCTGGTTGTAAAACGTAAACTGCGCCCCAGGCAGCGCGGTTCCATTGGTATCTGCCTTTCGGAAGCTGACAAAGGTTTCCGGCGGTATATCCGGCGTTCCCCCGCCTCCCCCGGAGCTCTTTCTGTAGTTTTCGTACTGAAATACCTGGATTTTTCCACCCTGGTCCACCACAATCTCCCGATCCTCGCCCCTCCGGTAACCGGACGGCGCTTCCAGCTCCCGGATGATATAGGTACCGGCTGGAAGCCCATAGATCCGGTGGGCTCCCTGATCCGTCGACGTCCACTCCTCCACGGTTCTTCCGTCGGATTTACAGATCAGCGCGAGCCTGGCTCCCGCCAGCAGCGTTTGGGAAGCGCCGACGGTTTTCCCGATATCCACCGCGGTCGTGTCATTTGGCATCGTCAGGTGGAGCACTTCCCGCATCCCGTCCTCAATCACGAATAAAATGGGCTCCGCCAGAACCGGGTACCCATCGCCCGGCGTCTGCGTCTCCACCAAACGGTAGGTTCCTGCCTCTAAACCCTTGCTGTAATGGGGCTGCCTGGTGCTGATCCACCGGTCCACCACCTCCCATTTTCCACTCTCCGGTGCCTCCGGATGATCCGTGCGCTCTATCTGCAGTGCAGCACCCTCCAACAGTTCTCCGGTATCCCGGATCACCTTGTCCACCCTGACCCGGTTGGAGTCGTTGGCAGGCCGGTATTCTACCCTCAGAAGCGGGGTGTTGCTGTCCTCATACTGGAACTGAAACTCATAATTCGGCAGCGTCAGCATATGACCCGCAGGCGCTTTGGTCTCCGTACACACATAGGTATACGGGGTAAATTCACCCTGGCTGTTTTGATAACCGATGGGCTGGGCCGGAAATTTCGCGGCGCCCTGCTCATCCGTCACCACGGTCCCACACACGATTCCCAGCGTCCGGTTCAACAGTTGAAACTCCGCCCCGGCCAGTTTCATTTCCGGCTCGTCGGTATCGGATTTCACTAGTTCCAGCTCTCCGTCGGGGATGCGGTCAATCATCTCCACCGACTGCAGTTCCCCAGTATCCCGGATGGTAAACGGAACGCGGACCGACTGTAGAAATCCGTAGGGGGTGGTCACCTCCTCCAAAACATAATCCCCCTCCGGAATGTAGCGGATTATATGAGGCTTCAGATCACCGGCCTCAAATCCCTCCGGAATCTCCCCTGCTTCCGCTTCCTCCCGGGTATAGATCCCGTCCATTCCGGATACCCAGCTGGCCTCCACCTCCTCATATGCGCCGCCCTCGCCGGGACGGCGGACCATAAGGGGCTGCACCGACACATTTCCCTGGCCGTCCATCTCATAGATTGCCATTCCGGCTCCCTTTACCTCTTTTCCTCCGGTAATACTCACCTTGGATACCTGGAGCGTCAGCGGCCGGTCGCCCATCTCAAACGCCTGGATTTCTTCCAGATGGCCGGTGTCCTCAACCGTAAGGAGCATGGCCGGAGCGGTGGCGTACCCCGCCGGATTCCCGGATTCCGCCAGGACATAGCTTCCCACCGGCAGATACTCAATCCTTGTGGTGCCGGTCTCCGTATAATAATAGCGCCCCTGAAGAGTATTAGGAACGGGCCGGTAGCAGTAATCATACTTCATAATCGGATGATTCCCCGCCGCGTCCGCAGTCAGCCTGCCCGTAGCCGCCACCTCCTGGCCGTCCCTGTAAGTGGCGGCGCGGAACGTGAAAATCTCATGTTCCGGGTCATATACCGGTTTCCCTGCCTCGTCCCGCACTGGATTTCCTTCTTCATCCAGCAGAGCGGGGTATAATGAGAGCCAGGCCGCGCTGTCCTCATAAAGAATCTCCCCATTTTCCGTGTCGTATTTGCGGATGTCAACGGACGTAAAATCATCCTCCATGCGGTAGGACTGCACATTTCCAGTCTCCCGCACATCGATGGGCATGGCTTTAGACTGAACATATCCCTGTTCATAGGGACATATCGTCTCCTCCAGCACATATGGGCCTACCGGAATGTGGTCGATCCAGTGCGGCCTTGTGGTGGGAATCCTCTCTCCATCCGCTCCGAGCTTTAGATTCCCCCTGTCGTCGCACTCATACCCGCTGATCCAGGCTGCGACAGCTTCCCCTTTGACGTAATTTCCGTTCTCATCCGTAACCGGTTTTCCCTCCGTATCCACCTCCGCCCGGTAAAGGGTCATCTCCGCCCCCTGAATTTCCCTCTGGGTCCTCACGCCCACCTTGGAAAATGCCGTCCTGGTAAATTCGTTGGAAAGGAAATACTTCTGCACTTCCCCGGTATCCCGCAGGACGATTCCCAGGTAACGGGACTGGACATATCCCTGCCCGTGAGGCACCTGTTCCTCCTGCAATATGTACGCTCCAAAGGGAAGGCGCGCGATCCGGTGAACCGCTCCCTCCGTCTCCGGCGTCCCGTCCGCCCCTGCGCTCTGATCCGTGGTCCACCGCTCCTCCTTTGTGATCACAGAACCGCTTCTGTAATAAACCGGCAGCCCGTTTTCATCGTCCTCCGTGACCTTATCCGGGTACAGCGTTTCCACCGTTCCATCCCGCTTAATCTGAATGGAACGAACCAACTCTTTCTGGCCCTGATCATCCGCCGTGTACGCGATCATTCTGCCATAATCGTCGTACACGTAAGCCATGCCCGTGACAGAATCTGCAAAGCAAATCTCATTGCCGCGGCTATCCAGCACCGCCAGCTCATTGTTCGATGAGTGATACCTGGTTTCCACGGACTGCAGATCGTAGAAATACAAGTCGACCGGGGCATTCTCCAGTTCCACCGCGTCCCAGATATCCAGTCCGCCCGGACCGGAATCCGACCCGGTGATCCGGATTTCCTTGTGGGTTCCGGTATTCCGGTCCGTGACGCGCTCCACTTTTCCGTCCGCCCAGGCCGCAGTCACGCCTTTATACTGATTTTCCCCAGTCTTTTCCAGTTCTATCCCGCGGTAAAGTGCCAGACCGGCGCCGCTGACCGCCACACCAAATCGGATTCCCTTTCCTGAGAATGTGCCATCCGGATGATACAGCGGTTTAACGTGATCCATGGCCTTTAACTCCATTTCCGTACCCTCAATGATCTGCTCAGAATACTCGTCGTTGGCTTTTATTACGCGGCCGTACCACTCCTTTGTCTCCGGATCATAGGCAATATCCTGCACGTCTCCCCGCTCCTCCAGATACTCCTTCCTGCCGCGGACCTCATATACCAGATGATCCCCCGCGTCGTTCACGGCAATTTCCTGTATAAAACCGCTGCTGGCTTCCGGGTTGCCCCAGGCGTCCTGTGCTTTCAGGCCGTTTTCATTTCCCACCAGGGAGTCGCCGTCCTCCACCTTGTAGATCTCGACTCTGGACGGATAATCTTCCACCTCAATCCGGCTGACCGTCTCCGTCCCAAACTTGTTGGCCGCTTCCTGTACAGGCACCGCATACTGATACTGCACGGCCGGAATCCGTTCCCAGCCGTCCGTGGTTCCATCCGAATGCCATTTTTCTGCATAATAATGCACACTGTCCCCATACACCTCAAAGGCGACCGGCCGACTCTTTGTATATCCCTCCGGCGCCTGAATCTCCACCAGCACATAGGCCCCGGCTCCAAGCGGACGGCAAGTCTCAATATACCCCACCGTTTCCTTGCGGATTACACCGTCCACTACCACCTCCCGCACTGTTGAATATGCTTTAAATATACCGGTCTCATTTCCGTCCTCATCCCTCTGCCGGATCAACTGCGTTTCATCGTACAGCGGGATTCCCTCCCGGTCCAGACGGATAGGCAGGTCGCTATCGCCTCCATTTAACTGCCCCACTCTGGGGTACAGCACCGGCTTGCCCGCAGCATCCACCACCCGGTTGCCGTGCAGATCCACGGCTTCGCCAAACAGCACCTTTCCGCTGCCGCTTACAGCGCCGCCTCCGGTCTGTTCCACCTCCCGCTTGGCAGCGTAAATTCTGAACAGTGCGCCGGAATGGATAATATTTTCCCCGGTCTGCGCATCCAGCTTTTCAATCCGCAGCTTTGAGGAGGCGTATTTGTTCTCAAAATCCTCTGTGGCGTACGCTACATAGTTAAAATCTGCCCCGCTGCCCGACGGCGTCAGCGTCTCCACATTGCCGGTGTCGGGGTTAACCCGGTCCACCGCAGGCTCCAGGATTGTCCAGGGGACCAGCATGGCCGCATACTTTCCGTCCACCGCCGTATTCACCCCGGTCATGGAGGCCACGTTGTCCCGAATCTCAAGCTCCCCGCTTTGTGTCTCGCGGCCGCTGTAGACCACGCCGTCCACCGTGCCTGAGACCTCGCTGCAGGATATGTGTTTTCCCCGTAATTTCTCCGGCGCTCCATCTATTTTAAGCCCATATTTATAAATCAGGAAATCTCCGTCCGACCGGTGCGCCCTGATCACATGGGATTCTTCGTTAAAACGGATTTTGTACTTGCGGATCAGGTCCTCGGGCCGGTCCTGGCTGTTGTAGTTAAAAAATGGATTCCCGGTCCCGCTGTCCACAACCGTCTCCCCGATGTTCCCATCTTCGCCGATATCCGGGGCAAAGGGCAGCACGATCTCCTTGGGATAATCCCGCTCGTAATGCCGGTTCGCCAATTCCGGTTTCACCGCTGCCGGTACCTGTTCGACCACCACATAAGTACCGTAGGGCAACATAACCGAACTGTTATAATAGTCATCCTTCCCGTTCTTTGTGTTGCACTGCAGCGTTGTCCTGTCATGGTCCGGGCCGCCGTCGGGATCGCTGTCCCACGCGATTGCCAACTTTTCCTCCAGCCCCCGAAACGCGGACAGATAGACGGCGGCCTCGTTCACGGCCCGCTCCAGCGCCCGCTCATAAGCGATATCGCTGCCCAGCTCCGGCTCAACAGAGAGAATTTCCTGCTTATAACCCGCCACATCCAGATAGGTCACGGCAAACTGCCGGACCGCAAAATCCCGGGGAGCGCCGTCAGCCTGTCCGGCGGCCTTCAGGGCATCGAAAAACTTGCGGTAGTCATAGGTTCCATCCGCCTTTTTCTCCAGAAGCTGCCGCCCAGCCCCCTCTTTTGGCGGCGCAAATGCAGTCTGAACCAGCCCTTTAAATCCCGGATCATAGAGTTCCTCCGACACCACCCCGCCGTTCTCATCCACATAGATCGCTTCCAGGTTCCGCTTCAGGTACAATTTGAACTTGAACTGGCTCAGCTGCTTGATTCCCCGGCCTCCGGTCACACCAAACAGTCCCAGAAATACCGTGAGGGGATCATTGTGCAGGGAACCGTAGGTGTTCACGTTATCGTAAGAGGCCTGAGAAATATCCTTTGTGATCCGGATCGGCTGTTTGATCACCCGCTCCAGCACCTGAAGAGGCTTGTCACGGGTTCCTCCATCCTGGTATACCACAATCTGCCCCGGATAAACCAGCGTCCCCGCCACAATATAGCTTCCTGCGTCGAATGCAGGCACGGAGGCATTGGCCGACACTCCGGCACCTGCCGCTTCCACCAGATAACGGTTGTAAGGCATCGGCTCTCCCTGATATTCAATGTCCGTCTGCCGTGTCACCGCCCGAAACCTGGTATATTCCGGCCCGCTTACCCCATCCCAATCCGTCTCATTTTCCACGTGAATGGTGTAATAGCCGGTGGAATCTTCGCGGGAGGCCGCAACCTCCCGGCTGCTCTCACGGTCCACCGTCTGCCTGACCTCCCCGTAGGTATAGGTCCGCTCCATCACCGGAACAGGCTGTCCGTCAGGCCCCATCAATGTCTCCCCTGGCGCGTATGTCTCATAGGAAGGCTGATAGACCGCCTCAATCCAAGCCTCGATCTCATCTCCAAACGGCACCGCTGCGCCCTCCGGTATTTCCCGCCTTTGCCCGGCCGTTGCCGTGGTGCCGCCCAGGGTATACTCCCCTTTTTCATACTGCACCCAATAATGTCCGCTTCCTTCTCTGCCCTCCACTGTCATTTCTTTGCGGATGCATAGCTTCTGGTTCATGGCATCGTAAAAAGCCGGGTACGACTCATCCACTTTTGAGTAGTCGTAATAGAATCGCGCGTACAGATCGCCCTCCTCATCCTCATAAACCGAGTGGACCGAAGCACTGTCCCATGTATTGTGCTCTGTAAACCAGTCTAAAATCTCCGCCCCCGCTTCCGCGTTGGTGTCCCCTGCCAATTTCAGATTGAACCAGGGAGAGCCGTCCTCATCGGACAAGGCCCTGTAACCGGCCTTCTGCAGCATTTTGTTGACCTCATCCCTCAGGTAGTCGAAATCGCCCACCGGCTCCTGCCACCGCGTGATATCCTCCGGTTCCGCCTCTCCCCGGGGATAACTGCTCATCCGGAAGCGGTAAGGCACCGTCTCTGCCTGAGGTTTGGAATGGTCCGACAAATCTTTCACAATCGGATTCCCATCCCCGTCCGTCTTGTACTCTCCCCCCTTCGCGGTCTGGTATACCACATTGCCGTTCCCGTCCTTCTTCGGCTCCAGCGTGCTGCCCGTGATGGTCTGAACCGTTTCCACAACCTGCTCCACCTCCATGCGGAAAAACCTGGTCCCTTCCGGGTAACCGGCAACCACCACATCGTAGCCGTTTTCCGTCCTGTACGACTCGACAATAAAGTCGTTCCAGGAGCCATCCGCGTTCATATCGTTGTAATCCGAAAGTCCTGCGCTGATCCGGGCCGTCCCTGCCTCGGCCACAACAGCAGTCCCGTCCGCCTCCCGGTTTGTCTCCGAGGCCAGAATCCCCTGTACTGACAGTTCATAACCCTCGGAACGGCTCAATTCCCTCACATAGTAGCGGCCCATGAGCAACGGCCGCCCGATCCACTGCCCTCCGTTTTCCGCCGCATAATCCGGGTAGGAAATGGCGCTGAAGCCGCAGCTTGACGAGGTGATTGTGCCGCCGTTATAGAGATTCACGGCCCCTGTCGGCCCTTCCGGCACAAGGAGATTTCCGTCCGGATCAAGGCGTGTTCCCGGATTCTCCGTAAACGCCAGGAAGGAAGCGTCTCCCTCCTGATCCGTGGACGCCACGGCCACCAGGTCATTCCGATTGTAGATAATCCCGGATTTCCCATCTGGATGCACCAAATCCTGGGCTGCAAACAGCCCGTACACAGCGCCCTCCAGGGTGGCATCTCCCTGGGTTCTGCCAAAACTGTGTTCCGGGTCTGCCCGGTAAAGCTCCAGATCCCGCTTATTGATGTGAAGCTCCCCTTCCGTCCGGTGATCCCACACCTTAAACGTATACAGCAGGGTAGACGGTTCCCCATATCCCCCTGTCTCCATCCCGCCTAGGTCGTCGTCCGTAAAATCCGGAAATTCATCGGATAGATCCATCCCCCGCTCCCCGGCCAGGCGTCCAATAGCCAGGCGGAAAAACGCCGGTCCCCAGCTCTCCGGGATCAGAGATTCCACCGGAGTTTCCGGTTTGTCCCGGACCGGTTCTGAGGCTGAGGCCGCTCTCATACGAGGAATTTCCACAGTTTTCCAGATATAGCGATAGCTCCCGGGGATCATTTCCTCCTCGAACTCATCATCATCCCCATCTCCCTCATCGGTCAATATAAAGTAGTCTGCCTCGCTTTCGCTGGCGGAAGAAGCGCTTGGTTTAGAATGGTCCGCCGCCACGCTATTATTCCGTGCAGCACTGCTTCCGCTCGCCGTCACGATCTGCGGGGCGACGTCCTCCACCCTGCGCAGATCCTCCAGACTCAGCCCCGGCGCTGCAACGGAAAATACCAGGCGCTTTAACTCCTCACTGATCGCAGGCTGATTGTCGCTTACTTCCGGTTCCACACCGGATTGCAGCGTTCCGCTCATCTCTGCCCGCCTGGCGCCTCCCCCGCTTTCAGCGGAAGAAACCGACACTGTCTCCACTTCCTGATCATCCTTGTGGCGTCCGTGGAGAATGTACCCGGTGCGGGCGGTCTTTTCCTTCAATGTGTATAAATATTCTAAATTGATGAATTTTTCATAAGTCTCATCCCGGTCCTCCAGCATCTCTTCCTGGGCGGAGTAGTCATAGTCGTGATTGTCCTCATCCTCATTTCCCACATGAAAATCACATGTTTCACTGCACAACTCCTGCTGGGCCATCCACAGGTCGTGCAGGCGCTCATTCTCCGCCTCTGCCGCCTCAATCTCCCCCTCGTTTGTGCACTCCCCGGTAACCTCATCGTACTCTTCCTCCGGCACATCCACCCATTCCGGCGCAGGATGCCCGGTACAGTATGTCTTGCTGTAACGGTAGGATCTGATGTCCCGGTGTTCTCCCCGCCCATCCTGTCCGGTGGTAACGGTGTCGCAAATATGAGTGGCCAGCGGAAACGGCTCAAACGCATTGTCGTAAAGGCAGCCGGTCCGCCCGTCCGGGCTTCCCTCCCTGTAACGATGACCGCTCAGCTGCGACCGGTCAAAATCCTCCCAAATGTCGAATACAGACCCCTCCAGTGGTTGATTTGTCTCCGCACAATATTTTTCCAGGGAGATGTTGTAGTGGGAGTCGAAGAGTTCGGTGTGGCGGTAGGGGGTGAAGGTGACGGAACCATGGGATTTAATAGATCCTGAGACCCTAAAAAATGCTTGTGCCGGAACCTCTTCATTTGCAAAGCGCCCAACCTGGTATTGATACTGTCCGTTATTCCCTGGCGTGAAAATATAAGCATAATACTTATTACCAACACCATATAAATCGGATGATCTCACCTCACCTTCCGGATAATCGGGGCCATTATATTGAAAAATAATTTTGTCTTCTGAAACCTGATAATTCCAATTTGCATCAGGAAAATTCCAAATAACCGTTTTCAACTGCGGGCATGCCGTGATATCTAAAGTTAATGTATATATACCATCTTCCAAAAACATTGCCTGTTGTGTTCCATTCCATTCCGGAAATCTTCCCCAAGATGAGTTACTAAATTCTTCAATCCCACCTTGCACAAATTCTTTTAAGCTAGCAAATTCGCTTAGAACCCTACTATTGTTCAAAATATCAGCTAGTTTTTTTTGAGCCTCCTCCTGAATCTCCCAATCCTCTGCATATCCTCCCATACATCCCCAAATATAAGTCTGAACAACTGCATAGCAAACAGGATCCCGAAGATTGGCGATATGCTGCATCCACTCATAAGCAAGAGTTATTGGGACAAACTTGTCAGAAGCGCCAACTCCTGGAATTGTTTCATCTCCTGTAGCGGTATATATCTTATATGTTGCCTTAGACCCATCCGGTAGTTTTTTTCCTGGTTCCAGACAAAATGTCGGCTGTGCATCCGAACTTACTCCCTCCTGATAGTAACTCATCATATGATGTGTTTTTCCAAAAACCGTAAAGTTTTTATTTGCAAAAATGATTAGACGCGGCCAGATTTCAACTATATCCGTATCCGCATATGTTGGTATATAACACAATGTCGCCGACAATATTATTACTAATAAAAATGAAATTGGCCGCTTGAGCTTCCGTAAACAATACATGCGATCCCCCTTTCAACAAATTAAAAAGACTATTGACGTATCCACACAGATTCGCCAATAGCCCTTTTCTCTCTATACTTTTATTTGGTTTTGATAAACAACTGCGCAACACTTATTTGGGTACCGTTTACATATACCCCAACTCCCGTATCACTCCATTTAGACTGTATCATCGCTACATGATGTCCCGGTGATTTTATCCAAGCGTCAAGCGCATCCTGCGCTATCTCTTCCATTGTATATCCATATACGTGGGCTGCATTCTCAGCCGCAGCAGCATATTCCAAAGTAATCACAGTCGTATAACTCGTCCCATCCGGCCGCGTATGCGAGAAATTCTCGCTCACCTCTTCCGCCCTCACCCGCGCGCTCTCCATCAATTCATCATTGATTTCCAGCTCCGCCTTTCCTTTTCGAACCCGTTCCTCATTGACCAGCTCCACGATCCGCAGAGCCAGCTCGGAGGGATCGATGTCCTCGCGTTCATTCGCCGCTCTCTCCCGGGCCTCCCGCTCCGCCGCCAACGCGGCCTCCACGGCGTTGACTTCCGAGCGGTCGGCTTCTGCCACAAACATTTTCCCATCGACCGCGACGCCCGGGTACCAGTCTCCGCCGCCGGGAATCTGCGCAGTGCACACCGCTCCGTTTATCAGCAGAGCACCGTTTTCATTTACCTGCAATCCCTGACTGGCGGTGTCTGTGGAGAGATATCCATTCTCATCAAAATAGTAGTTTTCCGCAATCCCATCATGGTTACCGTCGATCCAGGCCCACATCCAGTATGGATAACTGCCGTCGTCATTCTGCCACCACCAGCCGTTCCCGTCCTGCTGCCACTGTCCCGCATAGGATGGTACCGCAGCCAGCGCTGCCAGCGCGCCGGCTGCAGCAATGGCCATCACTGCTTTTCGATACGTTCTCATAGCTCCTCTTTTCTTTGGCCGGGCTTCGCGCTGCCTGGCCATATTCCGACATTCATAAACACATTATACTACATAATCTTCTCCCTTACAATTTATTTAATAACCCCCGTCAAACTATGGCGTTTCTTATTCAATTTCCAAGGTACATCCCCTTCCGGGGCCATCCCCGTGGGCCCGGAATACCGGTGGGGCCCAGCGCCAGGCATAAGCCCCATTCCGCTCTTATCTTCCGGTATCTCTTGCAATTCCATTTTCATCCAACTGGTAACGTTTCCCCTCCCAGACGATGGATTCCCGCACCATCCGTCCTTCCCCATCCAGGAAATACCAGTTTCCATCTACTTCGTTCCACTGATTCCGCAAAATCCAGCCGCCGGCACCGGCGTAATACCGTTCTCCGCCCCGGTCTACCCAGCACCCGGTCATCACCCGTCTGCGTTCGTCCAGACAATAGGTGTAAATCCCTACATTGACCCAGCTGTCGGCGTCCGGTCCCACATAAACCAGATCCCGGCCGCTCAGCCGGAAGCCGTCCCGCGCCTCAACATCCGGAAGGCTTTGCCCATTCTGATCAAAATAGCGCCACTGGCCGTCCACATGACCCCAGCAGCCCCGGATCATGGCCCCGTTGTCGCTCAGATAATACTGTTTCTCACCATCACGGAACCAGCTGTTATTTAACATCACACCGTCCGCTCCCAGCCGGTACCATTGATCCCGGTACAGAACCCAGCTGTCCGCGGCCATGGTTCCATCTGCCCTGTAGTAGTACCATTTTCCGTCCCTCAGCCGCCAGAATGTGAAGACTTCCGCGCTGCTTCCACGTGAAGCCCCGCCATTCCCTCCGGCTGAAGTTTTGTCGCTGCGGTCTGCCTCGCTGCCGCCATTTCCGTCAGTTTCCCCGCTTCCGCCATCTCCGTCCGGCACTGTTTCTTCCTTCTTTTTCACGATTACTTCCGCCGTGTCCTCACACGCACGGTTGTCCTCCGAAATAACCGTCAGGGTAAGCTTTCCAGGTCTGCGGGCGTAAAACCACCCATCCCGAAACGCTCCGGCCTCCGGGTTGGACACCAGCATTTGATACTCCTTGTTGCCGGCGTTCTCCGGCAGCACGGTCACCTCCACCGGCAGCCGCTCTCCCTCCATAACTTCCCCGGCGCAGCTGATGTGTATCTCCGACACTCCGATCACCTGACCGGATACCAGGATCGTACAGTTTTGGGAAATGTACTCCCGTCCGGATTCCCGGTCCAAAACAGCGCATTTCACCGTCACCAGACCGTCTGCCGTCCCCGTTGCCGTCAGGAGCCCGTCGCTGTTTATCTCCGCAATATCCCGGCCGGATTCCACCGACCACACGATCTCATCCTCCTCCCGAAGCTGCGGCACAAGCCGGTAACGCAGCCTTACATTCCCCGCCTGTTCCGTGATCTGGTATGCATCCTGTTCTGGCCAAATCTCCAAAAATTGGTAGTAATTTCCGTCCATCACCGTTACCTGTACGGTATCACGGACGGCAAACCCTTCCACCTCCCGGCTTACCTCCACAGAATAATCACCTGCCAAAAGTCCATGGACACAGCCCGCTCCGTCGATTTTCAGCCCGCCCGCATCCGGCTTGACCAGCAGGACGCAGTGATTTTGTTCCAGGTAAGAACCGGTGGCGCGGTTTCCGTTCACATACAGATAGGCCGGATCCCCGCTGCCCTGTATTTCCCTCTTGACCGCACCGTCCGCTCCGCGGATCTCCGCTCTCAGCTCCGGCAGTTCCCTTCCAAGCGCGAGCTCCCGCTCTGCGCTGATATCCGTTCCATCGATCACAGCGCGCACCCGCGCCTTTCCGATCCCCTCCTTACACGTCAACAGACCGTTACCGGATATCTCAGCCAGGTCCCCGCTTTCAATCAGCTCCCAGGTAATTCCCTGGTATACCGCATCGGATGGAAAAACAACGGTCCAGAGCTGGGCGGGACAGCCCTCAGTGGCACAGGACGGCCCCAAAATCTCAAGGCGCTCGGGCCGTACCTCCACATGGACCACAGCGGTTCCACAGACAGCGGGGTCCTCCGCCAGGGAGCAGCGCACAGTGTAATCTCCGGTCCTCATCCCCTGGAAAACGCCCGAGCGGCTGATAGAACACGCGCGGCCATCCGCCTCAACCTCCCACACCACTTCCCGGTCCCCGGCTTCTTCCGGCCGGACAAGCGCCGTAAACTGCACGTTTTCCCCGCCTCCGGCCTGCGCGCTGGCGGGACTTACCTCAACCGCTTCCGCCTTCACCTGCGCCTCTTCCACATGGAACGAATACTCCGCGCTCAGACTCCGCTCCGGCAGGTCCCGGAGCACAACCGTGTAATCTCCGGCCGCCTCAGCCGTTACAGTCCCATTCTGGTCGACCTGAGCCCCTTGCGCGTCTCCTTTCATTTCCCAGGCGTAGCCCAGGACATTTCCGGCGTCCGCCGGGCTGTAACCCGGAACCAGATAAAGCTTCTCTCCCACCGCACAGCCGGTGCGGCCGTTCCGCTCGGCCACGGTCAGCTCTTGGGCGGGATTGCGGGCCGTCACCCGGAACTGGCAGACCACATCATAATACGCCAGATTGTAAAAACGGACCGTAGCATGCATCAGCCATTCTCCGGCTTCCAGAGCCATAATCCGGGTATGATTGATCCGCACCGGCTGACTGCCCGCGGGAGCGTTCAGCACCTTGTACGCGATGATTTCTCCCTCGGATGCCTCGTCCCCCAGGCCGCAGTGAATCACCAAAGAGGCTGTTTCCCCCACGTCCAATACCACATTCTCCACCTCCCCGCGGGCTTTACCCAACACATGCAGCCTGCACGCGGCCTCCACCGGCTGTTCGCCGCGGTAGGACGGATCGCCGGTATTCTGAAAAATCTGCTCGCCGTCCACATAAACCCTCAGCTCCACTTCCCCCGCCGGTTCCCGTTGGCAGATCAGCCCCAGCTCGCCGTCCCGCAGACCGGTAATCACAAAATCTCCGCATTCGCCGGTCCCGGTCACAGGCCGTCCGTCCAGAGTCAGTTTAACCGTCCCCTCCTCAATGTCCCTGAGCTCCACAATACCGCGCTCATTCCTGTATTGGCTCTGATAATACAATGGAATTCTACACTCCCGCCCCACCGCCAGATACCACTCCTTCGGCAGTTCCAACGTGGGCAGCTGCCACTGTACCTGATACCTTCCGTACAGAACAGCCACGGTCTCCCCCTCCCGTTTCACCGTTACCCTGATATTCTCCGAAGGCGGCGCGGTTTGGGTATCCGAGGTGTATCCCCTGGCGGTGACCGCATGATCAGAATACTCCGCCCGCAGTCCCCCATCCGGGTCGGTCTTCAGTTCATATGTCAATTCATAGCCGGGGACATCGTCCAACCGGACGGCATTTCCGTACTGCACCCCATATCTCACGGTGGCCGGATCACTCTCCCGGGAAAACGGCGCCTTATAGGTATAAATACTCCGGCTGCCCCGGAACTGTTGAAGGGTGCAGATCTGATCCACAGGCTGAAATTCCGCAGCAGGGCATTCCAAAAACAGATTGTAGAAACTTCCCGCGTTCTCTGCCGTCACCTGCCGGACTGCCGCAGCGCCTGTTTTCGCGCCTGATACGATGATCGTGAAAACGCCCTGATCCATCAGCAGAACCTGGGGCCTGCCCTGTCCGTCCACCTGCTTCAACATTCGGCCGGTTACATTTTCCTCTCCACAGTAAATCAGGATATCGTACCGTTTTTCACAGGCTTCCAGGGATGGAAACGTCTCTCCGTTGATGTCCAGATATACCTCCCCCTGCTCGCTGTTGGCGGCCGTATAGAAAATCTGATCCCCGCCGCCGCAGTGAAACTCCGGTATCCCGCCCTCATACAGGCTCAGATCATACCGGTAGCGTTCATTTCCCGCCCGGTCCAGACAGCGCAGATTCACAGTTTCAGGCAGCGGCCAGTCCGAGCAGATCCGGTACTCTTTTCTGGACAACTCGCCGCCCTCCACCGCCCAGCGAGGCCCGGAACTCAGAAAATGGATGTCGGTGAACGTGCCGGACAGGCTGTTCAGCTGGTCCTCGGCCTGCGCCCTCAACTGCAAAAGTCCATCCGCTTCATCGGACACCCAAATCGGCAGCTGTTCCTCCTCCCCATAGCCCCCGCAGCGTTCAAAGACCGCGGGCCAGGAGATTCCGCTTCGCTCCCCGCTCTTCAGATATCTCCCCCGCTCCTTGTCATAAATGCGCAGTGAAAAACCATTTTGATCGTCCAAATCCGACGTATATACCGTATAAAGCTCCTCCGCGTGGAAGCTGTGCAGCTCATACCGCCGTTCCACCTCCTGGGACTGGAAGATTCCCGTCCGTCTGCTCACATCCTCCACGGTCGGCTGCCCCGTACAGGTGGAAAACTCCAACAGGTGTTCAATCCGCTCCAGCATATATTCCCTGCCCGTGATGTCATGAAACGCCTCCCCGGCGCTTTGATCCCGGCAATAAATCCGGTCCGGGCTGGCATCCTCCGGCCATACCGACGCTGTCAGCACATACTGCCCCCAATTCCGCTCCACCGCCCTGTAGCGGATCTCAGTCGCCACCGTGCGGATCTCCACCGGGTACCCGGCCGCCGCCTGGGGATAGGCGCAGCTGGCCGCCGTCACCACCACCATGCCGTTGCCCAGCGGTCTCAAAACACCGTTCTCGTCGATTTCCGCCAAATCCGCCCGGTCCACGCTCCAGCGCACCGATTGGTCGGCGGCGTCGGTAAGAATCCGGCAGGCGAATTCAACCTCCCTTCCCCCCGGAAGGTTCTTGTAAATCACCGGTTCCCCGTTCCGCTCCCAGAGCGGACCGGCCGGATATACCTCCAAAACCGCCGTCTGATTGGGGATCACCGTGACGTTCCGTTCATCCTCCGCCGGGTCCTTGCCGTCCGGGTCTACGGTTTCCCGGGCCGTTACCTTTGCCGTCCCCGGAGCCACGGCCTTTATTTTCCCACCGTCCAGAACCTCCAGCACCCCGGGATCGGACGATGTGACGGACCATGTGCCGGAGGTGTACTCCGGCTCCACCAGAACCTGGTATCCGCAGACCTCCCCCTCACGAAGCACATCCCGATCCAGCGTCAGCCGGATATTGAAAATATCCTTCTCCTCCGGTTCCAATACCCGCACGGAAATACTTCCGGACGCTCCCCCATAACCGGCCGTCACAGTGATCACCGCCTCCCCAGCCTTTTTCGCCGTCAGCTCCCCGTCCTTGGAAACTTCCAAAATATCCGGGGCCGACGAGGTGTAGCGCAGCGCTTCATCTGACTCCACATCCTTCACCACCTGGGTCTTTGCCTGGCTTCCGGCCGCCATCTGCTCCGGGCCGGTCAATTTGATGGAGCGGACATAGGGCTTCCATGTAATTGTGCACTGTCCGCGCACCTCATGGTTGGACTTGGCTCGGAGCGTCAGTTTTGTGGTTCCCCACTCCCCCTCCTCACGGAGCCTGACTTCCCCGCGGATCAAACCCACCCCCTGTTCCACGATGCGCCAGTCCACCGGAATCCCCTCCTGTACGACCTCCGGTTCCGCCGTCCCGGGCGGCCCCCAGTTACAGGTCACATGGAGCGTCTCCCCGCTGTACAGTTCAGTGTTCTCCGGTTCCAGTTTAATCCAGCCCGGATCCCCCCGCACCTGAACGCTTATCTGCCCCGCCGCCGATGGATCCACGATAGACCTCGCCTCCAACACCGCCGTCCCCTGCTGCAGCCCGGTGACAGTTCCTTTCCGGTCATCCAGCCACAGAACCGTGGCATCCGATACAGAAAGCTGATACCCCTCCCGGTCCGCCGGTATAATGGAAACCAACGCCCGATCGGTTTCTCCGATTCCCAGAATTCCGTCCGGGTGTGTTTCCAGCGCCACGGAAACTGACTGCACCGGACTGACAAAGGAAAATGTGTGTTCTGCCGCAGCTCCGCCTTTGTCATTGGCGGTCACACGGATCGTAACCTGGCCGTAGCCGCTGTTGCCTATGCTCCAATTCCCGCCCTCCTCCTGCCATACCCGGGCAATTCCGTCCGGATCGCCAGTGATTTCCACCTGGTAGGTTTTGTCCCCGGCATCCGCCTCAGACAGCCGGCAGACAATGGGAATGCATTCATGAATTCCCGTATAGTCAACTGGATTCTCTACCTCAATTCGCTTTACATAATCCGGCAGACGCAGAAGTGCTGCGTCCGACACCGCGCCCCAGTCCGCAACAGCGCTCACCGTCTGTCCACAGTGGGCGCGCAGGTGCCCAAAATTCTCAATGGATTTCCACGGTCCACCGTCGATCCGGTAGTTCAGCTCCACGCGCTCAAGACTGCGCAGCCAGGGCCGGTACATAACGGTGACGTCATACTCGCCGCCTCCCATATAGTTCCAGTCCAAAACCGGTACGTCCGGCTGCTGCACGCGCACCGTTTTTTCCCGCACATCCGTGACAATGGTTTCCGTCCCGTTGTAAGTCCGAATACTGCGGATTTTCCTTGCCTCCACCAGGGCGTCCTCATACAGATACACCGGATTTCCATCCCAGTCCTGAAACTCCCCGGCTCCCCCGATCCGGTATTGGATCACATCCTCGGGATAATAGTCCGGTGGCGCTTTGTAGCGTCCCAAAATCCCCCGGAAGGTAACGGCCTGCGCGCGCTTCCCGCCCTCAAGCACCAACTCACTATCGATATAGGGTCCTGTTGTCACAAGCTCCATGGCGCTCAACCCAATGGGTTCCCTGAACAGGTTGTAGTCGCCGTACGCGTCCCGCGACTCCTCCCCCGGCTCCTGGTCAAACGCGTTTTGGTAAATGATCTCCCACTGGCTCTCATCCCACAGGTACAACAGCTCGCTGTCCCTCCCGTAAGCATCCGGGCTGCCCGCGGTGCGATACGCACCGGCAAACATCCGGTCCGCGTTGGCCAGAGACTTCGGAGCCGCAACACTGACATTTTCCCCGTCCCCGAACCGCAGACCCGTACAGTGGTCAAAGGCCTGGTTGGCCGACTCGATGCTGTCCGGCAGAAGGGGAACCTGGACCAGGCCGGTACACCTCATAAAACAGCGGTCAATAGTTTTCACCGCCTCCGGCAGTCTGGGCGAAACCGCCAGATTCGAGTCGAAAAAGGTGTCCTCCATCTCCGTCACGGAATCCGGCAGCTCTGCCTCCCCCAGGTCCGCGCCCGCTGCCAGCGCGCCCCAGAACGTTCCTTCCAAATTCTGCGCCTGCTCCGGCAGCGATCCCAGCCGCTCCAGCCAAATGCAGTCCCTGAACGTAAACTGCAGCTTCCGAATACGGCTCCCCTGGGCAAACTCCGGCGTCTCCCGGATTCCCGAACCGCTGAATCCATAATCGATGTTTTCCACCGACCGAGGGATCCGGGCGGTTTCCTCCAGCTCCGAACAGCCGGCAAACATGTATTCCATGCTCCGCAGCCCTTCCGGCAGTTCCGGCATGGCGGTGATTTCCGAGTTCTCATAGCAGTGGTTTGCGCTCACCACCGTGTTTGGAATGGTTCCGGGACTTCGCAGCGGCATAGCCCAGGCAGAGAAACAGCCGTCCATGGATACCACGGGCTTCCGGTCAATTATTGCAGGAACTTCCGTGGTCAGCGCGCCCTCCTCATCCAGAATAAAGTACCGGTATTCCTCATGGTCCAGAGAATACTGGGTCGGCTTCGCCTGGATGCGCCAACCTCCCAGCTCCTCGTCCCACCAATAGTTCCACCACGTCTGATCCACCTTTTCACCGGATTGGTCCAGAACCTCATAAGCGTAGCTTTTGTCCGGCGAGTCCTTGATGTAGTTCAGATACCAAACCGATTCCCCGTCCACCTCCAGCTTCCCTCCGGTATTTGCCCAGTGATTCCGGACAAAAAACCGGCTGATTCCCTCCGCCTCCATATCCGGCGCACACCATTCCGCCTCGCCGGGCGTCCCGTTCCTGGGTCTTTCTCCCCCGAACGCCTCTCCTCCGGCTGTCTCTCCTCCGACTGTCCCACCTCCGGGTCTCTCTCCTCCGGCCGTCTCTCCCCAGCCCGGACGCTCCCGTTCCGCCTCATTCTCCCCCGCCGCCTGCTCCGCCTCCGATTGGGTGGCGCGGGCAGCGGGCATTCCTGCCACGGTCCCGGCTTCCCGGTCCGGCTCAGCCGCCCATCCCTTCATCTCCGGCCACTGCACAGCATTTAACATAAGCACTACGGCCAACACCAGCGAACATCCCCGTTTCCACTCCATATAACCTCCTGTTCCGCACCCTTTTCCTGATTTTGGGGTACACAAAGCAATCGCCCGCAGGCTATGCCAGCGGCCCATTACATTCAGCAATCGCCCGCAGGCTACGCCAGCGGCCCATTACATCCAGCAATCGCCCGCAGGCTATGCCAGCGGCCCATTACATCCAATAACAATCATCCGCCGGTCCTGCCGGCGAATCACTGTATCCAATCAAACACTCCAACTGTCAACCCGCAATATCCAAATTTGCGGTACACAAAAAAGACTGTGGCAATCCCACCGCCGCCGGACAGCATTCCATTTTCAAGGTACACTTTTTCCAATTTAATACAAAAAATCGGGAAATCCATGATCCAGAACCGATACATGGAGCTGCGCAAACGCGCAGACAGAACACAGAACTGTGTTTCTGTAGAACATATTATATAGGACCCTTGACAAATAATCAAGGGCAAATTTAAAATTTATAGTTTATTGATCCATAACGTCCCGCATCTGCTCCGTAACCGGCTTGTAGCCGTCCTTGTTCAAAAGACCGTTGAACACAGAGTCATACAGGGCCAGCAGCATCGCAGCCGCGGCCACGGCCGCCAGACATTTCAGCCAAAATTTCATCTTCCCGCCTCCTCGCGCAAATCCGCCGGATCCTGATCCATTATCGTGCTACTATAGAGTATGGACGAAAATCACAGCAAACATTAAGAAAAATTGTAACGTCCTATCTCAACCGCCCGCCGCCTTTTCCGGATTCTCTTAAATTTCAGTATATCACAAAAATCCCGGAGCCGATACCCTCAATCGCAGCGGCCCATCGAAGCGGTCCTTCCCACCCCTCATTCCCATTCAGCAATCGCCCGCAGACCGCGCCAGCGGCCCATAGCACTCAAACAAAAAATGAGGGCGCAGCCATCGCTTTACGCCCTCACAATCTCATTTACATTAACACAGCTTTCTATGGCCTGAACTGGCTGTAGCTGTGCCCCGGCTGCATTCCGCCCCGGTAGGAGGCCAGCTCGCTCACCGTCACCAGCTGATATCCCCTGGCCGTCAGCTCGGGGATCAGGGTCACCGCGGCATCCGCGGTGGGATCGTAGATATCGTGCATCAGAATGATATCTCCGTCCTTCACCTGGCTCAGGACCGTCTCGATGGTCTTCTGCGAGTTCTTGTGCTGCCAGTCCCGGGTATCGATGGACCACATCACCGCGGGCATCCCCATGGACCCCAGCACCGCCAAAGACGCGGCATCCTTATAGCCGCCCGGCGGACGCAGAAGCGTCGGAGCCACGCCGCAGACCGCCTGGATCTTCTGGTTGGTGGAACCCACCTGGCTGCGGATCCCATCCGCCCCGATCTTGGTAATATATTTGTGGTCGTAGGTGTGGTTCGCCACCTCACAGCCCTGGGCCGCCATCCGCCTGATCACATCGGCGTTGGAGTCCACCCGGGAGCCGACCATAAAGAACGTCGCCCTGCCGCCGTTGGCCTGCAGGCTGTCCAAAATCCGGCTGGTCACCGAGGTTCTGGGGCCGTCGTCAAAGGTCAGCGCGATCATCGGCCTGGAGGGATCGATCCCGGAAGCAGGCGCCGCCGCGTCGGCGGGAGGCTCCGCTCCCTTGGCCACGATGCCCACGCGAATTCCATCCACGCGAAGCCCCGCGCCTTCCTGTCCGGCTGTTGCCTCGTTCGCCGCCCAGTCGGTCCAGGACCCGTTTTGCAGGACCCGGTAATAAATATCATAGCCGGAGGCGGAATCTCCGTAAAGGCCGAAGCGCACAGCTTCCAGGGGCATCTCGCCGCCCGCGCCGCCGGTCTCCGCTCCGTCCTCAGCCCAGTCGAGCCAGCCGGAACCGCTTAAATTCACCTGGTAACGCACGCCCACCTGCGCCCCTGCGGGGATGTTGATCAGGTTCGCCTTCAAGGCCGTCACCCAGCTGCCGCCGGGGGCCTGAAGCGCCGTGTTGTCCGGCTTTGTATCCGTCCATCCCTGAGGATGGAAAAAAACGCTGTAATTGATCTGAAGCGGCTGCCCCGAATCTCCCGCCGGAGGCTGTTCCGGCGTCTGAGGCTGTGCGCCCCCGTCGGTCTGAGCCTGTCCCGCGTCTCCGGCCTGAACCTGACCGCCGTCCCCGGGCTGCTCCGGCGTCTGAGCCGCCCCTCCGCCACCTGTCTGATCCTGAGACGGAGCCTGCTCCTTTACAACACCCGGACCACCCTGCTCCGCAGCCGTCTTGGCCGCTCCCACTCCGGTGGAACCCGCCAGGGCGCTCATGCCCGGCAGAGAACACATCAGCCCGGCCGTCAGCAGAACCGCCAACAGCTTTCGTTTCCGATTCGATAAAACCATTCCCACATTCTCCTTCTACTTCCAATATTTTCCATCCGGTCTCAATGTTTTCCAAAGACCTTCCGGCAAAGCAGCACATATTCATCGTAATAAAAATGTGTGCTCAGTTCTTCCAATGCATCTGCGATGCCGCAGTAATACCAGGCATGCATTTTTTTCTCCTTAACGTTAAAACGCTCCCACACGGCGTCTCCGATCACCATGTAGTCGCGCGCCGTGCTGCGCATATTGCTCAGCTTGTCCCCCAGGGCCAGAATCTTCACGTCCCGGCTGGAATCTGCCAGATGGCTCAGCGTAAATGCCTTGCGCTGTTCCCAGGACTTGCTTTTGTCCTCGCTCTCCGCCAGAACCAGCTCCTTCACGCGGTTTCCAAACCGCGCCTCCAGCTCTTCTCCCGTCACGCCCGCATCCTCCACCACATCATGGAGCAACGCCGCCGCGATCATCTCCTCCTCGTCGGTAAAGCCGGATACGATCACCGCCGTCTCCATGGGATGTACAATGTAGGGAATTGTGGTTCCCTTCCGAAAGGTTCCCCTGTGTACCCGCTCCGCAAATGCGGCCGCCTCTTCAATCATAACAATAGCTCCTTTTGCCTTGGCATGTCCTTTTGGGGTTCTCTTCCATTCTACCACAAACCGGGGGCATTTAGTAGTCCCATCTTAAACTTTGGCGCTTGCCGGGAAAAACCGCGGCGCGCCCCCGCGCGGCAACAGCCCTGGCTGAGGAACAGTTACATTCTATCACAATTACATTAAGAATCACCGCAGGATTACTTTAGATTTTCTTACAATATCTGAAAGGTCAACGAATTTGCGTCATTTCCAGCAGTTTCTGGGACGGGCGGGCAATTTAATTACTTGTAAGAAGAAACATTTTCTGATATGCTATAGGAGTATTTTTACGATTACCACAGGAGGTTTTTATGAATCACCATTCATCATACAGCGCACCGCGCAGCGAGCGTTCCCTTTCCGGCGGCAGCTCCTACTCCCCGCGCGGCGGCCGCAATAAAAAGCGCAACTCTTATCCCAAACGAAGCTGGAAGGACAACCGTGTTCTATTCACAATGGTCTGCATCGTCCTCCCATTGGTTGTGCTCAACCTGTTCATTTTCTTCCTGGCCACCTCCACGCCCAGAGTGGAACTGACCGTAGGCGACACCAAGGACTACAAGTCCCTGGACATCTCCATCAAGGTCAAGTCCCTGCTGCCCGTCAAGTCCCTGAAGGTCACGTTGGAGTCCAACGAGGTGGAGCTGGAGCGCAATAAAAATACATACACCGCAACGCTCACCAGCAACGGCGTGCTGGAGATCCAGGCGACCGGCTGGAACGGCATGAGCGCGGCTCCCATCTACGAGGCCATCTCTCCCCTGGACGATTCCTTTCCCACGGTGGACGAGAACTATACCATTGAAAACGACGTGCTCACCATTGTGGTGGACGACAGCCAGTCCGGCGTGGACTACGCGGGAATCTATGGCGTGGACGCCAACAAGCAGAATGTAAAGCCCCTCTCCGCCGACGCGGAAAGCGGGATTGTCACCCTGCCCATGACCACCGACAGCCTGACCGTATACATTCAGGACTACGCGGGCAACCAGATCTCCCCGGTCTACAGCAGACGGGTGGAGGGAATGGAGAACAGCACCTCCGGGTCCGGGGAAACCTCCGGGGATAGCGGCTCCAAGTCCCAGGAGGAATCCAACAGCAGCTCCGCTGCCAAGGAGACCACCAAAGCCAAGGAGACCACAAAGGCTAAGGAAACCACCAAAGCCAAGGAGACCACCAAAGCCAAAGAAACCACAAAGGCCAAGGAAACCACAAAGGCCAAGGAAACCACCAAAGCCAAGGAAACTACCAAGGCCAAGGAAACCACAAAGGCTCCGGAAACCACCAAAGCCCCGGAGACGACGAAGGCTCCGGAGACCACCTCCGCACCGGAAAACGGCGGTCCCCAGCCCGGCACCCTGGCCCCGGTTCAGGATCCCGCCTCCGCTCCCACCACAGCGGCCTCCGACTCCCCGGTCGAGCCCACAGGCGGTGGCGAAGAGATCATCGTCCCCGTACTTTAATTCACCAAACGCAGAGGCAAAAGCGCCCGGCGGTTCCAACACCATGGAACCCGCCGGGCGCTTTTTTCGCTCTGGTTTTATCAAATCTGGCATCTATTTTCCGGCCGCCACAATCTGGTCGATAATGTCCACATAATCCGCGCAGTACAGCTCGTACATTGGGGAAACCGCATCCTGGAACCGCGCCTTCTCCTCCGCTGACAGCTCCGTGATCACGCAGCCCGCTTCCCGGATCTTCTGCTCTGAGATCTTTTCCCGCTCCTGCCACAGCTTCCGCTCATAGACCGCGGATTCCTGCGCACATTCCCGGATGATGTTCTGGTATTCCGGGGACAGCTTATCCCAGGTGGACTGGGCCACCAGCTGCAGCTCCGGCACCCTGGTGTGCTCGTCAATAGTATAATATCCGGCCACCTCGTAGTGCCTGGTGGACTCGTAGGAGGGCCAGTTGTTCTCGGCCCCGTCGATTTTCCCGGTCTGCAGGCCGGAGTAGACGTCCCCGTAAGCCATGGGAACCGGGTTGGCCCCCAGCGCCTTGATGGTGTCCACCATCAGCTCCGATTCCTGAACCCGGATATTCATCCCCCGAATGTCCTCCAACGTCTCGATGGGGCGCACCGAATTGTAAAAATTCCGGGCCCCCGCGTCGTACCAGGACAGCGGAATGAGGTTGGAATCCCCGAAGGAATTCATAAAGTCGTCGCCGATTTTCCCCTCCAGGACGCGCCACATGTGCTCCGGCCCGGTGTAGAGGTAAGGCATCTGCAGCACGTTCAGCTTGGGCACGAACTCCGCAAGGGGCGACAGGGACACCCGGGCGAAGTCCACGCCGCCGAACATAAGCTGCTCGATCACCGAGCGCTCGTCCCCCAGCGTGCCCCCGGCGTTGACCTGGATTTCGATCTTCCCGTTGGTCCGCTGGTTCACCAGCTCAGCGAACTTGTAAGCCCCCTGGGTGGTGGGATAGTCCTCCGCCTGGTTCTCAGCATAGGTGAGCACAAATTCCGGAACCACGGAATCCGCCTTTCCTCCCCTTGCCCCTGCGCACGCGGTCAAAAGCGCTGCGCCGCACAGGAGAAACACCGCCATTTTCGTTTTCACCGCGCCTCTCCCCCCTTCTCCTGCCCCAGCCAGTCCGCCCTCTGCCTCAATATCCCCTGATCCATCCCTCGTTCCTCCAAATTCATCAGACCTCCTCACAAACCGGAATCCCGGGCAGTCCCACCCGGGCCCGGCTGCTCCGGCAAGAAACATAAAGCCGGACCCGCCGGGGTCCAGCCATTATCTCTTTACCTTTGAGGCAATATAGCTGTAAAATGCCGCCCGGTCCGATCCCAGCACCCGGTTGCTCAGCACAAATCCGTGGGTGGTGTCCGAAAAAATGACAATCATGGTAGGCTTTTTGGAAATTTTCTTCACCTTGCTCCACGCCAAAACAGCGTCCTTGTCCCCTGTCAACACATGCAGCCCCGCGTCGTCGAACCCCACCCGGGTGTCCGCCGTGATCCCCGCCGCCTGCTTCTGCGCCTTGCGGTACACCGCTATGGGCTGGATCACCGTAAACAGAAGGCTGCACAGCAGAACAAGCCCTCGCATAAGATTGCTCAGCTCCGGCCATCTGGAAATGCCCATGACGATGATCGCCACGGTAAAAATAATGTTGCAGAGTCCCACCAAGGAACCATAGGTGTAATACATGGACAGCTGCCACAGTTCGGCAGCCGTGTTCCGGTAAGTGTACTGGTATTTCATAACCGGTTCCCCTTTCGCCAATCACAGTTTCGGCCTTCAACGCCCGCCCCGGGCCGGCGTAAAAACCGTTTCTTATATAATCAGGCATTAACTCACGTTAATGCCTGATTATAAAATCATAGCGTAATTTTACGGATTATGCAAGCCCCGCAGCCTTTATTTCGCCATGCCGCCCAACACAGAAGGCAGCCACAGGCTGACCGCCGGGACAAAGGTAATCAGCAGCAGGGTGATAATCATACACAGGTAGAATGGCAGCGTAGCCTTTACCACCCGTTCCATAGGCACCTTTGACACAGCGGAACCGATGAACAGCACCGCGCCCACCGGCGGGGTCAGAAGGCCGATACCGCAGTTTAAAACAACCATAATACCGAACTGGATGGGATCGATACCGATGGAGGTAGCGATGGGCAGCAGAATCGGCGTCGCGATCAGAATGATAGGTGCCATATCCATGATACAGCCCAGAACCAGCAGGATCAGATTCAGCATCAGCGCCAGCAGAATCCGGTTGTCCGTCAAACCGGTCATAGCCTTAGCCGCCATATCCGGCACATGCAGCTGGGTCAGGCAGTTGCCAAAAATGTTGGAGGTGGCGATCAGGATCAGCACGATGGAGAGCGTATCCACACAGTCGCCCAGGACCCGCCAAACGCCCTTCCAGTCCAGTCCCCTGTAAATGAACACGCTGACGATCAGGCTGTAGATAACCGCGATTGCGGCGGACTCGGTGGCGGTGAACACGCCGCCAACTACGCCGAACACCACGATCAGAACCGCGGCCAGGGCCCAGAAGGAGATACCCAACTGCTTAAACAGGTTGATCAGGCTGAACTTGTCGCCCTTGGGGTAATTGCGCTTTACGGAAATGATATAGGAGCCGATCATCAGGCTCAGCGCCAGCAGAGCGCCGGGCAGATATCCGGCTAAAAACAGGCTTCCCACGGAGATACTGCCTGCCGTGGTGGCGTAAATAACCATGTTGTGGCTGGGCGGCACCAGCAGGCCCTCACAGGAGGAGGTGATGGTGACCGCGGTGGAGAAATCGTCGTCGTAACCCTGATCCACCATCATGGGAATCAGAATGGAACCCAGGGAAGCGGTGTCCGCGGAAGCAGAGCCGGAGATTCCGCCGAAGAAATAGGAGGCCACGATATTCACCATCGCCATGCCACCGCGCATCCAGCCCACACAGGCGTTGGCCAGCGCGATCAGCTTTTCGGAAATACCTCCGGAACCCATGAGACAGCCCATGGTGATGAAGAAGGGGACCGCCATCAGGCTGAAGGAGCTGATTCCCTTAACCATCAGCTGGCAGACCGAGTTTAAGTTCTTGCCCTGAGCCAGAAGGCAGAGCACGGAAGAGAGAGCCACCGCGTAGGCGATGGGGAAACGCAGGAGCACCATCAGGAAGAAACTGCCCAAAAGGACAACGATTGCCATTGTGTTTGCATCCATTATCGATTTTCCTCCTTTACAAAAATACCCTTAACATGGTTGTACAGGGCCTCGATCTCAAAAATAATCATAGCCACGCCTGCCAGAGGCACGGGGAAGTACATCCAGAATCTGGAAACCTTGGGCATGCTGACGTAAGTTCCCTTGGAGCCGATCCCGGTGGCGTATCTCCAGCCCACGGTGATCATAATAAAAGCCAATATCAGAACCGCCACGTCCGCGAAAATGTCCAGGGCTTTTACCGCCCATTTTGGCATGTAACCGTCCAGAGCGGTCATGCGGATATGAGCACCACGGCGGATGGCCAGAGCCGCGGAGAGCACCGCCATGTACGACATGCAGGTCAAAACGACCTCCTCGCTCCAGGCCGGATCCGGTATAAACGGTATGTAACGGCCCGCAACCGCCATACTCGTAATCGCAATATCAATGACCAAAAGCACCTTGCATACAAACAGCACGACTTTGTAAGTCAGATCGTAAAACGGTTTAATCCTGTCAATCTTTTCAAAAATAGCCGGCATATTGATCCCCCTTTCAAAAAATCAGGCACAGAGGCATTGCTCCCCTGTGCCCTTAAATAGTGGCAATTTACTTCATATCAAGGATCTGCTGGTACAGCTCGGCGTTATCCTTCGTGGACTCGTTGATGATGTCCTTACAAGCTTCCTGCCAGGGAGTGATGTCGTCGACCTCGATCACATTGATTCCATCTGCCTTCAGCTCGTCAAGCACCTTATTCTCAGCTTCCTCGGAAATCTGACGGTTGAACTCGGAAGCCTCTTTGCCGGCCTGCATCAGGATATCCTGCTGCTCGGGGGTCAGCTTATCCCATGCCTCATCCGTGATGATAACCTGGATTGCGCCCAGAGTATGACCGTCGAGGATCAGGTTGGGGGCAACCTCCTGGAATGCGTTGGACTTGTAGTTTGCGATGGGCTGCTCAGCGCCGTCCACAACGCCGGTCTGCAGTGCGGAGTACAGCTCGTTGAAGGATACAACCGTGGGGCTGGCTCCTAAGCCTTCCACCATGCCGTTCATGATCGGGTCGTTGGACACACGCAGCTTCATGCCCTTTAAGTCGTCTAATCCGGTGATCTCTTTCACGGTGAAGAAATGACGGAAACCTTCCTCGCCGTAGAACAGTCCTCTCACGCCTGTGCCGTTCTCGTGGGGCTCAAGCAGGAACTGAGGAGCTAAGTCGCTGTTTACAAAGTTCCAGAAATGATCGCGGCCTGCGAAGGTATAGGGTACGGATAACAGTTTGGACTTCTCGCCGCCGTAGCTGGTCAGAGCAAATGCGGAAATACGGGAGATCTCAATGGTTCCGCCGCCGCCCAGCATGGTATCCAGAACGTCGTTCTCAGAACCCAGAACGCCGCTGGCCTGCAGGTCGATTTTGATGGCGCCGCCGGACAGCTCCTCAACTCTCTCTTTAAACTTGGAATCGGTCTGGCCAACGATGGTGTCTAACGGGTTTACTTCCGCCATAACCAGGGTAACTTCCGGTCCAACCGGCTCCTTCGCCGTGTCCGCAGCCGCCTCGGAACCTGCCTCGGTAGCAGCTTCAGTCGCAGCTTCGGTTGCCGCCTCGGTCTTTGCCTCAGTAGCAGCTTCGGTTGCCGCCGCCGTGGTCTCCTTGGCGCCGCCTCCGCAACCGGTCAGAGCGGATGCTACCATAACTGCGCACAGCGCTGTGCTAAGCCATCTTTTTTTCATGTCACATGTCCTCCTCTTAATACATTTTTTATATGTTCTTTTCTAAATCATAACGTTTTTCTTACGTTATATTAATTATAAGAGGAAAAACACGTTCTGAACATGGTAATTTTTTGTGAATCATAGTAGGATTTTAACCTGTTTTAGCATTTTATTTATGCACAAGGCACAGTTTTATCTTTATACAATCTTTATCCCCTCTGGAAAATGTACAAACGGTATTCCGTGGGGCTCTGGCCCGTAATCCGCTTGAATACTTTGGCAAAATAATTGGAGTCCCCGTAACCCACCGCCTTGCCGATCTCCTTCACGTTGACCGTGGGCTGCTCCAGCATCTTCTTTGCCTCCTCCACCCGGTACTCTGTCAGGTAGGAGGTGAAGTTCTTGTTAAAGCACTGTTTGAACAGCTTGCAGAAATACGGCTCGGAGTAATTCATGGTGCGTGCCAGCTCCTGCATGGAGATATCGTACATGTAATTTTCGCGGATGTACTGGCTGATCAGCTCCGCCACCTTGGACAGGCGGATATTTCCGTCCTCCTCCATCTCCTCCCGCGGCTCCTGGGCGGCGGCTGTCTCCCCGGCTCCCATCCCCGCTGCCTGGCCCCGGCCACTTAAGGCCGCCGCGTCCGCCAGATGCTCATCCGTAAGCCGCATGGCCTCCTCCATCACCAGCATCAGTTCCTGCTCGTCGTAGGGTTTTAACAGGTAATCCAACGCGCGGATCATAATCGCCTTTTTGGCATAGGAAAATTCGTCAAAAGCGGTGAGGAAAATGATGCAGCAGTCCTTGTCCGTTTCCCGGATCCGCTGCGCCGCCTCGATGCCGTTAATTCCCGGCATCTCGATGTCCAGAATCGCAATCTGGATCTTCTCCTCCTCGTAGATGCGCAGGGCCTCACGCCCGTTTTCCGCCTGGAAAATGGCGCACTGGTCCCCCAGATTCTTGTGGAGCGTTTTGTAAAGAACCGCCCGCTCGATCATCTCGTCGTCCGCAATCAACACACGATACATACTCTCTCCCTCCTCACCTCTGTCACTGCTGTGCGGGATTCATCTCTGCGTCCTGCGGAATGGTCATCTGCACCACCGTCCCGCTGCCCTCTCTGCTGTACAGTTTCAAACCTCCGCCCTTATACATGGTGTTAATTCTCTGGTAAATATTTCCAAGTCCAATGCCGATACCCGAGGTCCTGCTGCCCTGCATGGCCTCCGACAGCTCCCGGCAGCGCTGCTGTGACATACCGACTCCGGTGTCCGCCACGGAAATGATCACGCTGCCGCCCTTTCTCCAGATGCGGATCACGATTTTCCCACCCTGCTCCTTTTTGGAAAGCCCGTGGATGATGGCGTTTTCCACCACCGGCTGCAGGGTGAACGCCGGCACTAGCACCCTGTTCGGGTCCACTTCCGCCTTACACTCGTAGCCGATCCGGCTGCCAAACCGCATCTGCTGTAAATACATATAGTCCTGAACCACCTTCAGCTCCCGCTCTAACGGAACGATCTGCTCCGAGGTCTTTAAGTTGTAGCGGAACAAATTGCTCATGCTGGCGATCATGCGCTCCGTGGTGGCCGCCTCCTCCAGCTTAGCCATGCAGGCGATCATATTCAGCGTGTTAAACAGGAAATGCGGGTTGATCTGGCTCTTTAGAAGCTCCAACCTGGCCGCGTCCAGGCGTTTCTCCATCTCGATCTTTTCCAGCTCCTCCTTGTGCAGCAGCTCCGCCATCTCATTATTCTCTTTCAGGGTGTTGATATAGCCCTCCGTGGCATGCTTCATCTTGTTGAACGCCTTCACCAGCTCTCCCATCTCATCCCGGTTTGGCACGGTCAGGTCCTGCCCGCTGAAATCATTTCTGGCGATCTTGCGGGCGTTGTGGGCCATTTTCATCATGGGCGAGACCAGTGCCGCGGCCAGCAGCCGGGTCAGCCCCATGACAATAATCATCATGACAACGGAAAAGATCAGAATCAGATACGGCATGTCGTAGAATACGGAAACCTTTTCCTGATAGCTGGCGTTTCCGTACTTCAGCGTAACCTGCACCAGCCGCCTGGCATAGTTCTGAAGGTAGGACTGCATGGCATAGATCCGGTAGAGCTCGGGCACAAAGCCGTCCTCCTCCGGGTCCATTTCCAGAAGCAGATCCCGGGCTGCGCTGTAGCTCTCATACCCGTTGCGCAGGTTCCAGGTCCTGGCGTACCGCTCCTGGCCGATCTGGCTGTAGCTGAAGGGCAGGGAGAGCAGGCAGCGTTTGGTCCGCACGCAGGCCAGCACGTACTCCTCGCGCCGCTCCTGCGTCCGGCTCCGGACATAGGACTCGAAGGCGCTGACTTCCAGCTCCAGGGCTTCCTGGAAATCATGGCAGCGGGAATTGTCCTGCAGTATTACATTGAAACTGTCCAGGGAAAAGTTCATGATGCGGAGATTGAAGGCAACCGACAGCCCCATGACCAGAATGACCATGGCAGCGAAGGCCCCGAGCTTTTTCTTCAGAGAGATTGTAAACCATAGATTCTTAACGTATTCCAGCATACCCCTACCCCGCCTTAAAGCCGGAAACAGTCCCACGCCCGGCATCCGTTCCCGGTGTAAAACGGCCCCTCACCAGTATGATGAGAGGCCAGCTCTTTGTTAATTATTTTAACAGCAGATGGGATAAAAGTCAATCAAACCGCCATAAAACCGGCGGGGTTCAGGGCCGTTTCCGTTACTGACCACAGGTAATATCCCGCGAGGCGTTTTTTGTGAGTGGAGCGCAGCAAAAGTCACAGAAAACCCGAGGGTGGCAGCGCGAAACGGCGTTTTTTGCCGTTTCTGTGCATCGCGATGCATGTTACCGGGAACGGAGTGTACAGTAACCCGTTTCCCTATCAGTCCTGGGAATCCTTATCGTTCTCCTCCTTAGGGGCGGCCAGCTTCTTCAACTCCTCCTTCACCGTGGCCAGCTTCTTCTGGGCACGCTTGGCGGTGGAAAGTTTTTTCGGCTCTTCCTTTGCGGTGGACAGCTTTTTCTGTTCTTCCTTCGCAGTGGACAGCTTTTTCTGTTCTTCCTTCGCGGTGGAAAGCTTTTTCTGCTCCTCCTTCGCGGTAGATAACTTTTTCTGTTCCTCTTTCGCGGTGGACAGCTTTTTCTGTTCTTCCTTCGCGGTGGAAAGCTTTTTCTGTTCTTCCTTCGCAGTGGACAGCTTTTTCTGTTCCTCTTTCGCGGTGGAAAGCTTTTTCTGCTCTTCCTTCGCGGTAGAAAGCTTTTTCTGCTCCTCTTTCGCGGTAGTCAGCTTCTTCTGCTCTTCCTTCGCAGTCGTCAGCCGCTTCTGCCCCTCTTTGGCGGCGTCAGGCTTTGTCACTTTTTCGATAGCCGGCTTCTCTTGACCACCCGCGTCGGCAGACAGCTTTCCTTCCGCATTTACAGTCTCCGGCCTGGCCGCAGCCGGTTCCCCGGCTTTCGCCTTGGACGCAGCCGCTTTCTTCGGTTTCTCCGCCGTCGCGGGCTTTTCAACCTTAACCGCCCCGTCCGCGGGCTCCTGCGCAGTTTTGGCCGCTGCGGGTTTACCGGTTTTTGCAGCCTTTGGCGCGGCCTTTACCGCAGCCCCGGCCGCTCCGGGTTTCTTCTCCCCTTCCGCCTGGTCCGCCGCCTTGACCGCCGCTTTCCCGGCCTTACCGGCGGCCGTTCCCGCTTCCGCCCTGGTTCCGGCTTTTTTCGTCTTTCCGGTCTCTGCCTTGCGCGCTTTCTTGGGCGCGGCCTCAGGCGTGCAGGTGAAAATGCTGACGCTCATGGGAGCCACATTGATCTCAATGGAGTTTTCCAGATCGTCCCACTCCAGCTTCCTGGACGTTTTCACCCGCGGATTGGGAGCGCCGCTGCCGCCGAACTCTGCGGCGTTGCTGCTCAAAATTTCCTTGTATTTGCCCTCAAAGGGCACGCCCACGCGGAATTTCTCGTGAGCCATATTGTCGAAGTTGCAGACGAACAGCAGACTTTCCTCCGGCTTCTTCGTCTTGCGCACAAAGATGATCATGCTCTCCTGCTGGTAACTGCAGTTGATCCACTGGAAGCCCTCCGGGTCGTAATCCATGGCGTACATGGCCGGATATTTGCGGTAAAGCTCGTTGAGCGCCTTCATATAATCCTGAATCTGCCGGTGCGTATCCGTCTCCAACAGCTCCCAGTCCAGAGAGGCGTTCTCGTTCCACTCCCTCACCTGGGCGAAATCCTGGCCCATGAACAGCAGTTTTTTGCCGGGATGGCCCATCATAAACCCGTAAGCCGCCCGCAGATTCTCCGCCTTCTGTTCCAGGTCCGCGCCCGGCATCTTTCCGATCATGGACCCCTTGCCGTGCACCACCTCGTCGTGGGAGAATACCAGAATAAAGTTCTCGCTGTAAGCGTACAGCATGGAGAACGTCAGCTCGCCGTAATTATTTTTGCGGAACAGCGGGTCGCAGCGCATGTAGTTGGTAAAGTCGTTCATCCAGCCCATGTTCCACTTGAAGTCAAAGCCCAGCCCGCCCTTCTTCGGCTCCCCGGTGACCATGGGCCATGCGGTGGATTCCTCGGCGATCAGCACCGCGCCGTCCTTGCGGCCCTTGAATACAGAGCTTAAATGCTTCAGGAACTCCACTGCCTCCAGGTTCTCATTGCCGCCGTAGATGTTCGGCACCCACTCTCCGTCGTTCTTGCCATAGTCCAGGTACAGCATGGAGGCCACCGCATCCATGCGGATGCCGTCGGCGTGATACTTGTCCGCCCAGAACAGGGCGTTGGCGATCAGGAAATTGGAAACGCCCGGCCTGCCGTAGTTGTAAATCAGCGTGCCCCAGTGGGGGTGCGCGCCCTGGCGCGGGTCCTTATGCTCATACACGCAGGTCCCGTCAAAACAAGCCATGCCGTGGGCATCCCGCGGGAAATGGGCCGGAACCCAGTCCAGAATCACGCCGATCCCCTGGCGGTGCATATAGTCCATGAAATACATAAAATCATCCGGAGTGCCGTAACGGCTGGTGGGCGCGTAATAGCCCGTCACCTGATAGCCCCAGGATGCATCCAGAGGATGCTCCATCACCGGCATCAGCTCCACATGGGTGTAACCCATCTCCTTCACGTAATCCGCCAGCGGACCCGCGATTTCCCGGTAATTGTAAAATTCCGAGCCGATGATCTCCTTGCCTTCCGCGTCCAGCTCCAGCTCCTTGCGTTTCCAGGAGCCCAGATGAACCTCGTAAATGGACACCGGGCCGGTAAACAGCTCGTCCTTCGCCCGTTTCTCCATCCAATCCCGGTCCTGCCACTGATACCGTCCGATATCCCAGACCACGGAGGCCGTGTCAGGGCGCAGCTCCGCGTAATTGGCGTACGGATCGGCCTTCAGCATGGGGAGTCCCGCCTTGGTCTTGATCTCATACTTGTAAATCTGCCCCGGCTTCAGGCCTGGAATAAACAGCTCGAAAATGCCGGAGTCCCCCAGGAGGCGCATGGGATGGCGGCGTCCGTCCCAGAGGTTAAAATCGCCCACCACGCTGACCCGCATGGCGCAGGGCGCCCAGACTGAGAAATAAACGCCTTCCACACCCTTGACAGTCATGGGGTGCGCGCCCATTTTCTCGTAAATCCCATAGTGGATGCCCGCGTTGAATTTCTTCAAATCCTCGTCCGTGTACTGCGGCCCATAGGAGTACGGGTCATGGATTTCCTCGGTGGAGCCGTTGTCATAGGTCACAATCAGCGTGTAAGCCGCCATGCTCTTGCGCGGGATCAGCGCCGCGTAAAATCCGGCCTCGTCCGCCAGCTCCATGGGGTACTTGCGGCCCGTGCTGGTGATCTTAACCGTGATAGCCTGTGCGGTGGGAATCAGCGCCTGCACCAGCAGACCGGAATCCGTCAAATGGGGACCCAAAAGCCCGTGGGGATTGTTTCCTTCCGAATATACCAATTCCTCAATCCCAGCCCAATCCATCAAATCATATAAAGTTTGTTCCATAATTGGAGCCCCCTTTTCTTTTTTTATTCTCGCGATCAATCAAAATGCGTCCGGCCCTCAAAGGGTGTCGGCCCTGTCCTTTATATTCTGCTGAAAATTAATAATATCATGCTCGTACTCCTGATCCATGTAGGAGGAGGTGATCATGAAATCCGCGCTGGCCTTGTTGTTGGCGATGGGAATGTCGTAGACCTGCGCGATGCGCAGCAGCGCCTTCACATCCGGGTCGTGGGGCTGCGCGGTCAGCGGATCGGAGAAAAAGATCACGAAATCGATCTTACCCTCCACAATCTTGGCGCCGATCTGCTGGTCTCCGCCCAGGGGGCCGCTGTTGTAGCCCTTCACCGGAAGTCCGGTGCTGTCCGTGATCATTCTGGCCGTCGTCCCTGTACCGCAGAGAAAATGCTTTGCCAGCACCTCCCTGTGCTCCTGGCACCAGTCGATCAGCTCCCGTTTCTTTTGGTCATGGGCAATCAGCGCTATATTTTTCTGTTTTCCAATCGTCATGGTTAAATAGTCCATAGGTCCATCCTTTCTGTCTGCCGGTTCTCTACTCCGTCACTGTGTTGGTGATGCTGCCGATGCCCTCGATGCTGCATTCCACCACGTCCCCGGGCTTTAAGAATCTGGGCGGGTCAAAGCCCATGCCCACCCCTGCGGGCGTGCCGGTGGCGATCACCGTGCCCGGCTTCAGGGTCATGCCCTGGGAGAGCTCGCTGACAATGTGGTCGATTCCGAAAATGAGCAGGTCCGTGTTGCTGTCCTGGCGCAGCTCGCCGTTCACTCTGGACTGTACCTGTACCTTAGGCGGATAGGGAAGGCTGTTCACCGTGGCGATGCAGGGACCCATGGGCAAAAATCCGTCCAGGCTCTTTCCGAAATACCACTGTTTGTGCCGTGTCTGAAGGGTTCTGGCGCTGACATCATTGATGATGGTGTAACCGAACAGGTAGTCCTTCACCCGTTCCGGCGCCACATTTTTCGCCTCCTTGCGGATGATGACCGCCAGCTCCGCCTCATAATCCAGGTCGGCGACGATATCGCGATGGCTGGGAATCCCTTCCCCCGTGGCCACCGCCCGGTCCACCCGTTTGGAAAAATAGATCGCGTAAGGGCGCTCGCCGCCGAAGGCCTCCTTCTTGAAGCGGGCCGATTCCTCCGCGTGGGCCATGTAGTTAATTCCCAGGCAGATCACGTCCTGAATCGGATTGGGGATGGGGGCCAGAATCTTCACCTCACTCCAGGGCGCGGCCCCATCGATCCGGCTATTCTCCAGGCCGGAGGCGTGCTCTAAAAGCTGCAGTTCCGAATCGCTGATATGCTCGATCACCTCCTGCATGGTGGTGTAATCCATGCCGAGGGACTGCAACGGATAGATCCACTTCTCATCCTGGCTCACCACGCCTAGCTTCACCTTACGTTCAATTTCATATGTTACCAGTCTCATGCTGTCCTCCTGCTTTTTGTCCGGCTTCGTCCGCTTCCGGCCTGCCGCCACTTCCAATTATGATTTTTTGTATTTTCTACTTTATCACATTTTTCCGAATTTTTCTATGTTTTTGGCCCTCTTTCTTGAAACAATACAGCTTGCGCTTGTGTGAGAAGTATTGTAGTGGGAATAGTTGAATTTATCAGACAGATCGGTCTGGAGACGAATCGCGGAAAACGCTTCGGTGTGAACGCCCGGTTTTTCCCGGCGGAACCACGGCCCCGCCGGAGTATCAAACGGCAAATGAAAAACTCATCGGTTGCTTCGGTTTTACCCTTTATTCCACGCTCTCGCGGAACATTTTAAAGGACTGGATCACCAGCGTGGGGGCAAATGCGGCAAAGCCGATGGTCAGAAGCTGGTACAGCCCCAGGTCGGCGGCGGCAAACATGACCTGCAGGCCCGGCACAAACAGCACGGCGGCCAGCAGGACCACGCCCAGCTCAAAGGCCATCAGGCTGTACAGATTACTGCCAAAGCCCAGGTGCAGGATCGAATGACGGCTGCGGCAGTTGAAGCCGTGGAACAGCCGGGCCAGGGTCAGGGTGGAAAACGCCATGGTGCTGGCCTGGGCCGCGCCGCCGGTGGAGAGCCCTGTTCGGTAGGACCACATGGTGGCAAGGGCGATCAGGCCGCCCTGCAGCAGAATATCCCGCACAAAGGTGCGCGTCAGTATGCCCTCCCTGGGATTTCTGGGCGGTTCCTTTAACAGCCCTTCCTCCGGCGGCTCCATGCCGATGGCGATGGCGGGCAGGGAGTCCGTCAGCAGGTTGATAAACAGCAGGTGCACCGGCGCAAAAGGCATGGGCAGGGCGCTGAGGGAGGTGTAGAGCACGCAGAGGATTCCGGCCATATTTCCGGACAGCAGGAACTGGATGGCGTTCTTGATGTTGCGGTACACGTTGCGCCCGTTGGCCACCGCTTTGATGATGGTGGCGAAATTGTCGTCCGCCAGAATCATGGAGGCCGCGTCCTTGGATACCTCAGTGCCGGTGATGCCCATGGCCACGCCGATATCCGCCTTTTTTAAGGCCGGAGCGTCGTTGACCCCGTCCCCGGTCATGGCCACAATGGAGCCGCGCTTCTGCCAGGCGTCCACGATACGGATTTTATGCTCCGGGGAAACCCGTGCGTACACGGAAATGGAATCCAGACGGCGGGACAGCTCCCCGTCGTCCATGGCGTTTAACTCCGCGCCGGTGAGCGCCTGCGCTGTTTCATCCATAATCCCGATGCGCCGGGCAATAGCCATGGCCGTCACCTTGTGGTCCCCGGTAATCATCACGGTGCGGATTCCGGCCCGGCGGGCGTTCTGCACCGCGGCCCGGGACTCGCTGCGGGGCGGGTCCATCATTGCTACCATGCCTAAGAAAATCAGATTTTCCTCCGCCCGCGCCTTCTCCCCCGGAATCTCCTGTGCGGGCTTGCAGGCAAAGGCCAGGACCCGCAGGCCCTGGGACGACCAATTCATATTCTGGTCCACGATCCGCCGCCGGTCCTGGGCGGTCAGCGCGCGGGAAGCCAGAGCGGCGCTCTCCCCGCCGGAACCGGGCCTGACGGCGGATTTGGCGCTTCCCGGGTTGGCGATGCGGTCGCAACGGTCCAGCAGCATATCCAGCGCGCCCTTCACGAAAATGATCTGGCCGTCCTCCACCTGGTTTTTGGTGGACATCAGCTTGCGGCGTGGGTCAAAGGGCAGCTCCCCCAGCCTGGGACAGCGGGCGCGCACCAGTTCCGGCGCCACCCCAGCCTGGACCGCCATATGTAACAGCGCCAGCTCCATGGGTTCCCCCACGTCCCTCGCCGTCTGGCCATCGGGGTCCGCCGAGGCGTCGTTGTTTAACACCGCGCCGTAAAGCAGCAGGCGCACGTCGGGGCGGAAGGCATTTTCCCGCAGCCAATCCATATCCCGCTCCCGGTGATTGAAACAGGCGTATTCCACCTCCATTCGGTTCTGGGTCAGGGTTCCCGTCTTGTCGGAGCAGATCACGGACACGCAGCCCAGGCTCTCCACCGCCTTTAAGTCCTTGATAATGGCGTGCTCCCGGGCCATTTTCTGGGTACCCATCGCCTGGACAATGGTGACGATGGAGCTAAGGGCCTCCGGGATGGCGGCCACCGCCAGAGCCACCGCGAACATCAGGGCGTCCAATACCTGGGCCTTCCGGTAAAGGCTCAGGGCGAATACCACCGCAGAGATGGCGATAATCGCGGCCGCCAGCCGTCCGCTGAACCGGTCCAGGCTGATCTGCAGGGGGGTTTTGTGCTCCTCGGTCCCGTTCATCATGGAAGCAATTTTGCCGATCTCCGTGTCCATCCCTGTGGCCGTGACCACCGCCACGCCGCGCCCACCCGTGACCAGGGAGCCGGAAAATACCATGTTCACCCGGTCCGCCAGCGGCACGTCGCCCGCCGGACCGCCTTTATCCACAGCCCCCCGTCCGTTCCGGCGCGTTTTCCCCAAAACCGTGTCCTGTTTATCCACGTTCAGTGACTCTCCGGTCAGGGAGCTCTCGTTGACCTGCAGGCCGTACACCTCGATCAGACGGGCGTCCGCGGCCACCAAATCTCCGGCCTCCAGGAGCAGAATATCCCCCGGCACCACCTGGGAGGAGGGAATGTCGGCCTGCCTGCCATCCCGCCGCACCCGGGCCTCCGGCGAGGACAGGGATTTCAGGCTGTCCAGGGACTTTTCCGCCTTCTGGTGCTGCACGGTTCCCAACACCGCGTTCAGCAGCAGCACCGCAAAGATCACGCCCGCACTGCCCGGGTCCCCCGTCACCATGGAGATTCCGGCGGCCACGATCAGGATAATGACCAGCAGATCCTTAAACTGTTCCAGAAACACCTGCCACCACTGTTTGCGCCCGGCCTCCTCAATCACATTTTCCCCATATTGCTTCAGCCGCTCCTTCGCCTCGCGGCTGTCTAATCCCTGTCCGCCGGTTGTAAGCTGCGACATTGTTTCCTGTTTTGACAGCCTGAACCAATCCGCCATGTCGGTCTCCCCTTTTCTCTTATTCTCGCGGAAATGTTGAGACAAAGTCAGCTTTCCCTGACTCCGGCCTCTGCCCGCGGGGCCAAATACTCTGCCAAACGCCGCCGTCCGCCTGATTTCCGGCGTCCCCCGGCGCAAAAATGCCCCCGGACATACTCACCGTATGGCCGGGGGCACTCGTTTGGATGCACCGGTCCTCTGGCGGCGCCAGCGGACCGGTGTTCCGAGTACCCACTCTAGTTTATGTGGGGTGGGGATTCATTATGACAGGGGGGAGGGACGGGGACCCGGGTGGACCGCAGTGAACGCTCCGTTCCCGGCGCCCCCGTTTCCGCTCTCACCCCTTAGCCGCCATCAGCTCCGACAGCTGCTCCAGGACGTTGGTTCCGCCGTTTAGGGTGATGCCACCCACCTTGTCGCAAATCCTCTCCAGATACTCCATCTCCTTCAGCTTAAACAGGGTGCGGTTCTCATCCATCAGCCGGGCGGTGTTTAACAGGCTCCTGGTGGACGCCACCTCCTCCCGGCGCATGATCACGTTGGCCTGGGCCTTCTTCTCAGCCACCAGCACCGTGTTCATGATCTCCCGGATCTCGCCGGGCAGGATGATATCCTTGATACCCGCGCCCGTCACCTCCACGCAGAACTCCTCCTGGCGCTCCCGCAGCTTTTGCAGCACGTACTGGCTGATCTCTTCCTTCTGCGCCAGCAGCTCATCCAGCCGGAACCGGCCCACATACTCCCTGAGCACCAGCTGGGCGCAGGTGTAGAGCTGGCCCGAGGCCCCGTCCACCATCTTCACCAGCCGCTCCGGGTCCGTGATGCGGTAGCTGCACACCACATTCAACCGCACCCCCACCTTATCGGCGGTCAGAATCTCCTGACCGGTGATATCCAGCTGCTGGATCTTCATATTAAAGATCTTGCCGGTCACCTCACGTCCATAGTTCCAGAAATAATAGCTGCCCGTCTCCAGACGCTTCTCCAGCCTGTTATCAAAATACAGCAGGCCCACCTCGCCGTCCTTTACCACAATCTTCTTATAATACTTCATGGGCATCAGATCGATGTACATCCGCGGCAGAACCTTCTCCATACAGGGCTCCGTCATATCCACCATCTGAAAGGTATTTTTCTCAAACACGTTCCAGAACAGCGCCTCCGGCCCGGTCAGCACCTCCTTAAACGCCTGATTCATGAACCGGATCGCCAGGCAGGTATCCGGCACCTCCACCTTCACCACCCGTGCGGCAAACTCCTGATCCCCCATCAGAATATCCTCCGGGATACCACAGGTTTTCACCAGCCCCGTCATGGGCACCACCTGGACCTCATAGCCCAGCTCCTTCATAAACCGATACTTACCGGCCGTCAGCAGCCGCACAAACCGGCCATTCTTCATCAAATATCCGCACTCCTGCTCCTTGATCAAATACTTCATTTCCATTTCCCCTTTATTCCTAAAACTCCACAGCGGCAAATTCCCATCTCACCGGCGCGCCCGGCGTCTCCCGCCGTCCCGCGCCTGGCCGCTGCGATCCATTTCCTGTTTACAATTCACAACCATTTCTATAAATATGTTGGAAAATATCCCTGCCCCGCCCCATCCGCAGGCCGGGGGCCGGCACTTCAGGCTCCGTTTCCGGGTAGAGGGAGGGGAATTGAGGGAACAGTTCCGGCGGTTTCCCCGCCCAGAGAGCCCCGTCCAGGGCCCCGGGCAGTTTCCCACCCGCAAGCTCCATCCGGTCCCCCCGGGCGTTTTCCCGCCCGGCACTCCTGTCCTCACAATTCCCCTACCAATTCCACCTCGATTCGGCAGCCGGTATCCGTACCGGCGCTGGCCGTCCCGCGGACCGCTCTTCCCAGGTCCCCGCAGAGCAAACGCTTTGCGGCTGCCGGGTCTAAGCCGGAGCGAAGGCAGTTCCATTTCCCTGGTTGTCGGCATTTACGCAATGCCAGCGTTTTGTTAGATGATTGCTATACCACTTAGCTACATGTCCTCAAACATGGTGGGATTTGAACCCACGACAAATCATTATCTTGGCCCGGACCACCGGTATACCGCCCGGCAAACGCCTGCGGCACCGCAAGGGCTCCGCCAACCGGAAAACCCTACGCCTCAAGAGCAGCCCGCCCGTGGCAGCTGGAAACGTTCGTCTCAGCCGCCATTTATATAAAGTTTCCTTTATATCACCTCAAACCGCAGCCTTCCGGCCGCCTAGTACATCGAAAATTAAATAACTGCACTATTCGCTGAGAATGATTTTTCGAGAGTGCAGGTGCAAAAACGTAGGCGTAGCGGGCTACGTTGAGGCTTTTGCACCTGTGCTATCGGAAAATCAGGCCAGCGAAGAGGGTAGTTATTTAATGGACGATGTACTAGCCCTTGACCACACCGATGGTCTTTAACCGTTTCACCGGCACCACCAAATCCGTCTGATCCTTCATCACCGTCTCAATATCCTTATAGGCGAACCGGCTCTCCTCCGCCACGTCGCTCTTATTCTTCTTTCCAAGAACCACGCCCTGGGTATTTAAATCCTGGATCACCTGTTCACAGCTGAACGCAGACATCGCGCCCTTACGGGAATACCGTCTGCCCGCCCCATGAGAAGAAGAACAGAAGCTCTCCGGGTTTCCCTTCCCCATCACCACATAGCTGTAGGAGCCCATGGCCCCGGGGATCACGGCCAATTCGCCGTTTCTCGCCCGTACCGCCCCTTTCCGGTGTACCCACACATTCTTATCATAGTGGTTCTCCAGCGCCGCATAATTGTGGTGGCAGTTGATATCCCCGGAAAATGTCAGCTCAAAATCCGTATACTTCCCGATCCATTTCTCAAGAATCGCCTTCACCGCCAACATCATCTTCTCCCGGTTCTCCTTTGCAAAATCCATGGACAAATTCATCCAGTCCAGATACCGTTTCCCCTCGCTGCTGTCCGTAGGCAGAAACGCCAGCCGGTACTCATCCGGCACCTGGCTGTACCACCGTTTATTCAGCTCCCTTGCCTTAAAATGGAAATAATCGCAAACCGATTTCCCAAAATGCCGGGACCCCGAATGAACCATCACCGTCAAAAACCCGTCATCGCTCTCCTGCAGCTCAATAAAATGATTCCCTCCGCCCAGCGTCCCGATCTGATAATACCCCGCCTCCAGCTGTCCCAAAAGCTCGGCGTCCTGCTCATACCGATCCATCTCCTCAAAAGCGCAGTCCATCGTATAAGACGGCATCATCATCTTGTGATGTGCAAATCCCACCGGCACATTCCGCATAATATCGCCGATCATAGCCTGCACCAGATTCCCGTTCCCGGTCATCACCTGCCGAATCTCCTTTACCGGAATATTCGTCTCCGTATAAGCCATCCCGCAGCCGATATCCACTCCCACCGCATTCGGAATCACCACATCCTCCGCCGCAATCACCCCGCCGATGGGCATCCCCATCCCCGCATGGGTATCCGGCATCAAGCAAACCCACTTATGCAAAAAAGGAAGCTTAGCCAAATGGCGCGCCTGTTCCAGACAACTCTCCTCCAACACCCCCGGTCCCTCCAGCCAAACCCTGACCGGAACCTTAAACTCTTCCTTCTCAAACATGACAAACATGCCATTCACTTCCTTTCTCTCTCTCAAATCTGTTATGCCTACATCATAACGAATCAAACTGGTAAAATCATCTAAAAAAAGTTGCGAACTCAAAAAAGTCCCCGCTTCCAGGAAACTCCCGGAAGCAGAGACTCAATTTCTCCTAAAAACCGTAAACACAAGTGGATCACCCCCAATCCCCACCGACCCTCTCCAACCCCCAGCGGGTGAGAGCCAGAAAAGCGGGGCTGGAGGCGACATTTGGAGCGGTTTGGATAGACTTAGGCGGCGGGGGCCGGAAAAGGCGGGATTTCGCAGGGCGTACAACGCCCGGAGAAAGCGGAGGCGGAGGGGCAGGCATCAGGCCTGCGCCGGAGCTCGGAGCAGTGCCCGTCTTTTCCGGCCCCCGGCGCCTTAGTCTATCCTAGCCGCGGAAACCAGCACTGCGTATCGCAACTCCTTGTGCATAGAGCGCCTGATATCCGCGCCAGAAGTGTGTCTGCGAATCGACGGCGTAGTGGGGCCTACGGCTAGATTCGCAGGCGCAGTTCTGGTGTGGATAGCGGGGGCTATATGCACGAGGAGTTGCAATACGCAGTGCTGAGAGTCTCCGGCCCCGCTTTTCTGGCTCTCACGAACGGATGCATCACGCCGCCCTCTGCGCCTCCTTCTCCTCCAACGCCTCGCTCTCACTATCGTCCACCCGCTTTGCCATAACCGTTTTCCACGCATGCAGCGCCAGCGCCACCGCGATAACCGCATAACACGCAAACACCCTGAAATACTCTCCCAGCTGCGCATTATCAAACAGATTCTTACCCGCGATCGGAGAAATAATAAACATGGTGTGGAACAGCAGCGCCCCCAGCACCGCCTGCCCGATGGTCGCCTTTTTAATCGAAGCTCCGCCCACCAGCAGCGCCGCGATCGCAAACGTGCCCACGTTCTCATGTGCCGTATACGTCGTAAAATTGCCGATATCCTGAATAAAAATCAACTGCCCCAATCCGGCCAGCAGCGTGGAAATCATAATCGCCGTAATACGGATCTTATCCGCCGGTATTCCCATGGACACCGCAATATTCATATTCTGCCCTACCGCATTGATATCGCTACCCAGCTTGGTCCTGCCCAAAAACGTGATATAAATACACACACAGAAAATCAAAATCCCCGTCACTACCGGCACATCCGTAAACTGCAGCGCAAACAGCACCGTCTTTGACGCAGCGCACAGAACCTTAAACGCCGCCAGAAGCGCCGCGGTCAAATACAGCTTGTACTGCCCCGCCCAGCGTATTTTCTCACGCTTCACGCCGATCTTATACGCCAGCACCGCCACCTGAACCGCCAGCAGGACAATCAAGCCCCACCCAATCGCCTGATCCAGCGACATGGACCACATCTTATTAATAGCCCCCTTGGTATCTGCCTCCAGATTAATGGGCGTCGTCAGACCGATCCCATTGGTCAGAAGCAGCGTCTGGTTTTTAATCGGAATCACCGGCCCGCACAAAAACATAAACACCAGGTCGTAAATCCCCTTGGCAAAAAATCCCAGAATCATACCGGTGATCATCTCCTGCCCCTTGGTCTGATTGAACAGACGCCCGGTCAGATTGCCGAACAGCAGCGACAGCGGAATGCTCACGATAAAGGACACCATCAGGCAGGCAAACCCGGATACCGAGAAATTGGTGGCTACAATAATCCCAATCTGCGCCGACATCGCCCCCAGCACAATGCTGAAGTTCAGTCCCATGCCCGCCCACACCGGCACCAGCAGAGCCAGAATCAGAATCAGATTGCGGAACAGACGCGTGGAAATCTCCCCCACAATAAAGGACAAGGGCTGTTTTGCCAAAATAATACCCGCCACGCAGATGATGCAGAACAGGATGGTCACGGCGTTGTTGATCAGGAGCTTTTCCAGAAAGACCCCCGCTTTGTGTTTTTTCTCATTCCCCATTATCGTTTCCCTCCTTGCATACGGGATAAGGCATATAAAATGATGCCGTTGCTGACGATGGTACGCACCACCTCGGACAGATTGCCCTCAGGGATCAGGCTGTTGGCCACCGGTGTGGCGATGGTCAGCATACTCTGAAACATAATGGTTCCCAGCACCACGTTGAAGATAGAGATACGGCTGGGAGTCGCCCCTCCGATCAGCACCGCCGCGATGGCCGGAAACGCCATCATCAGAGGCGCGTTGTAAAGCTGGTAAAAGCCGAAACCCTGGGCGTAAATAATGATGCCGATACCGCCGAGCACAGTGGAGAGAATGGTCGCCATCGTGCGCATATTGTCCACCTTCACGCCGTTGCTGCGGGCGAAATTGGGATTGGAGCCCGCCGCCTTCATCATCAGCCCCAAGTGGCTTCTCATAAACAGCCAGATGAGGAAACAGAACAGCCCGATCACCAGAATCAGCCCCACCGGAATCTCCACCCCAAACACCTTAAAGGCAAACAGATTGTTCAGCGCCCGGTCATACCAGGCTTCCAGGGTGATGGTGGTCCGCAGCCCGTCACCGATGGGCCAGACAATGGAGGGGTGGTTAAAGGGAAGGATCAGCCATCCGATACACATCAGAGCCACCACCGAAAATCCGATGTAGGTGGACACCATCATCTCGCTTCCCTTCACCCGGTTCACCAGCTGGCTGTAGGCCCAGCCCGCCGCCACGCTGAAGGGCACGGAGATAGCCATTGCGATAAAAATGCCGCCCACGCCCGTCATGTTGTATTGCAGACTGATCATACCGGCCAACAGCCCGCACTCGATCCCCAGGGGCAGCGCGAAGTTCATGCCCGTGCCCGCCATGATGCCCGGCACCATAGCCAGGGACAGGATCATATTGATGCCCACCCGGACGATGCACTGGGAAAATGTCAACGGCGCCGGAATTCCCAGCACAAACATCATCATAATCAGAAGAAGCAGGAACGCCATGATGATCAGGCGCGGAAATCCGAAGGATTTCAGTGAATTCTTAACAGCGGTCATGATGGGTCTCCTCCTTTTTCTCCCGACATCAGCAACGCAAAGTCCACATTCGGGGCGTCGGGTTTCAGTATTCCCTGGACCACGCCGGAGCCGATGATGGCGATCCGGTCGCAGATGGTGCGCAGCTCATTTAACTCGCTGGAGGTCATCACAATGGTGATCCCCAGCTCCTTGTTGATCTTCACCAGGTAATTCAGCAGGATCTGCTTGGCCCCGATGTCGATTCCCCTGGTGGGCTCGGACACGAACAGCAGATCCGGCTTGGTGATCAGCGCCCGGGCCATGCAGACCTTCTGCTGGTTGCCGCCCGAGAGCCGCCCCACCAGCTGTTTGGAGCCGGTGCAGCGGATATCCAGCTCCCCGATCATCTCCTCCACGGTCTTCTCCGCGCTCTTACCGTCAAACAGGCTGAAAAATCCATACTTTTTCAGAAACCTCCGGTTCACCTTCATATCTGTATAGACCATATTGAGGGCGATCGATTCGTCCAACAGCAGGCCCACTCCCTTGCGGTCCTCGGACACAAAGGCCATGCCTTTGTTCAATGCCTCGCCCACCCGGGTAAAGGCCAGCTCTTTCCCGTTATAGCGCACCTTGCCCCTGGCCGGATACATGCCGAAAATACCGTTGGAGATACTGGTCTTGCCGTGGCCCGCCAGGCCGCCGATGCCCAGTATTTCCCCTCTGCGCACCTTTAAGGACACATCCTTCGTCCGCTCCCCGGGCATACTCACGCTCAGGTGCTCAATGTCCAGAATGATATCGCTGTTCTCAAAGCTGCGGTTCACATTGATCATGCTGTCCGCCTCCAGCTTGCGGCCCACCATCAGCTCCGCGATCTGGTTCTTGCTGGTATTCTTCGTTTTCTCGTCAAACACCATCTGCCCGTCCCGCAGAATCACCACGGAGTCCGCCAGGGTCATCACCTCGTCCAGCCGGTGGCTGATGAAAATGACCGCGATGCCCTCGTCCGCCACCTGGCGGATACATTTGAGGAACCGCTCCGCCTCGCTCTCCGTCAACACGGCGGTGGGCTCATCCAGAACCAGAAGCTTTAAATTGCTCTTGTCGATCTCCCTGGCAATTTCCACAAATTGCATATGTCCCACCGGAAGCTTGTCAACCGTCACTTCCGGATTGATTTCCATTCCAAGTTTGTGAAGGGCTCCGGACGCCTCCTCCACAATGCGGGGATTGTCCAGAAGCTCGAACCGTTTTCCCGCCACTCGGCTCACCAGGTTGGGTCTAACGTTCTCCCGGTTCAGCTTAATGTTGCGCGCCACCGTAAAACCCGGCAGCAGCATAAATTCCTGGTGTACCATGCCGATCCCCAGCGCCATGGCGTCCTCCGGGGACTGGACTTTCACGGGTTTCCCCTCAAAAATGATCTCCCCCTCGTAACCGCCGGTCTCCTGTATCACATTCATTCCAAATAAAATATTCATCAGCGTGGACTTGCCGGCCCCGTTTTCACCTGCCAGCGCCACGATTTGTCCCGGGAAGATCTCAAAATCCACGCCGGACAGCACTACATTTCCCGAGAAGCTTTTCTTTACATTTTTAAAATGGAGGAGCGCCTGCTTGGCCATATAAAACCCTCTTTCTTTTCCGATTCGTACATTAACTGCCTCAAACGCGGAGACTGCCTCCCGGCCGGAAGGCAATCTCCTGTTTTTACTCTGTTGCCGTTTTATTACAGGGTGATGAACTTACCCAGCACCACGAAGAAGTTGTCATAGGTCTTTCCGCTCTCGATGTCCTCGTACACCCGCACGCTCACGTCGCCGCCTGCGAAGTCAGAGAAAATCTGCGTGAAATGCTCCATGTCCGCGCGCTCGGTAAAGGTGCCGTTGCAGTAATCCATGGCGTACTGAACCGCGCAGTTGATGAACATGGTGTGCATGGGAGCGCTCCATGCGCCCATGCGGCCCGTCATGTTGTTTTCAGCCAGCTTGGCGCTGATCTGATCTCTCATGTAGTCCACATCGCCCTTGTGATCCTCCGGCACTTCGATTCCCAGAGCGCCGGGGAAAGCGTAGAACACGCTGGGGTTGTCGGGCATGGGGTAAATGGCTCCGGCCTCGAACACGGCCTTACACATGGGCTCCTGCTGCCCCGCATTGGTTCCGAAGAACGCGGTGTCGGCTCCGTACTCCTCCACCTTACGCGGCACGTCCTCCAGAATATACTGCTGGGTTGCGGCGATTCCGGCGTCGCTCATGGGGTCGGGGGAGGTTCCGTCCACGAACTTCAGTCCCAGCTCCTCACATTTTGCCTTCATGTTGTCGTGACGGGCAATGTTTAAGGGCTGCGCCATATGGCGGGGGAAGGAGTAGTGCACCACTGTGGTAGCGCCCATCTCAGCGGCTGCTTCCGCAACCGCTGTGCCCATGTTGGCAACGTCGGGATGGAACACAAGGTCAGCAGCCGCACAGATCACGTCCGGGGACTCGCTGGGAACGCCTGCTAACAGCAGGATGTCCGGGCGTTTCTCGCGCACCTTTTCCATTGCCGCCGCAGTTCCTTCCATAGCAGTGTTGCAGATAATGGCCTTCACATCCGGGTCGGCCGCCAGGGACAGGGCGATGGAGATGGTGGTCTCCTGCTCGCTGGCCGCCTTGTCCGGGAAGGTCTGGTGGATAATCATATCGCCGTATTTTTCCTTTACGGCCTCGGCCGCGCGGTACTCCTCCTCGGCCTGGGAGACCGTGGAGGTCAGGATGCCGATCTTAAAGTTGGCCGCCGGAACCTCGGTTGCAGCTTCGCTTCCCGCCTGGCTCTCTCCGCCCTCAGCCTTGGAGCCGGCTTCCGTCTGGGCCGGTGTGGTCGCAGGCGCCTGTGTGCTGCCGCCCGAGGAGCCGCAGGCTGCCAGAGACAGTGTCATTGCCGCAGCTAATACCAGTGATAATGCTTTTTTCATGTTCTTTCCTCCGTTTTTTCTTCTTTTTATCAAAACGGCCTTTCGCCGCTTTAAACTGTTGTACTTCCGGCGGCTGCAACGCTGCCCGGCCGCCGGCCTTCGCCTAATACTCCAGCATCCCCTTCAGGGTCAGGCAGAGCATCTCCCACTCCTTCTGCACGATGCTGACCAGCACGCTCTCATCCGGCGTGTGGGCTCCTATGATCTGGGTTCCCGTGCAGACGATGTCCGCGTCCGGAAACGCCTTGAAAAACGCGCCGCACTCGTTGCCCCCGTGGGACACCTCCACCGCCAGCTTTTTGCCAAACCGTTTCTCATAGATTCTCTGGATCAGGGCGCTTAATCGGCTGTCCGCCTTGTACTCCCACTCCGGCGAGCTGGATTCCACGGAAAATTCCGCTCCCAGCAGGCGGGCCAGACGGCGGTTCTTGTCCACCACGTACTGCTTTTTGCTGTCGTAGCAGCTGCGGTACAGGGTGCGGATCACCACACTTCCGCTTTCCGTGGTCACCACGCCGATGTTGCCGCTGGTCTCAGGGACTCCCGGAACCTCCGCGTTCATGGCGATCACGCCGCAGTCAATATTCAACATGGCGTCCAACAGCTTCTCCTGGCTCTCCAGCGTCAGCATACCCCAGCCCCCGGCCGGTTCCGCCAGTACGACCCGCACGTCCGGGTCGCTGATCTTAAACTCCTTTTTCAGAATACGCTCCCACTCCTCAAGGCAGGTTTCCACCTCCCCCCGGCGTTCCGCCGGAAATGCGATCTTCGCCTCCGCCTCCCGGCAGATGGCGTTGGTCTGAAGTCCGCCGTGAAAGCCGCCCATCCGCACCCGGCAGGTCTCCGCCAGGGAGGAAAGGATTCTGGCCAGCAGCACGTTGGCATTTCCCCGCTCCTTGGTGATATCCAGGCCGCTGTGGCCGCCTTTTAAGCCGCGGATCTGAAGCTCCCCGCACTCCCAGTTGCCCGGGACCGCCTCGCGCTCCACCGGCAGCTCCAGGCGGATTACCGCGGAACCGGCGCAGCCCACCACGATGCCCTGGTCGCTGCAATCCAGGTTAACGATCACCCGGCCCGTAATCTTCGAAAAGTCGATGGCCTTGATTCCGCTCATCCCCGCTTCCTCGTCCGCGGTCAGCACCACCTCCAGGCGTGGATGGGGAATGTCGTCCGCCTCCAGCACCGCCATGGCGAAGGCCACGCCCGTGCCGTCGTCCGCTCCCAGAGTGGTTCCATCCGCGTAGATGCGGTCGCCGTCCCGCAGAACCGGGATGGGGTCCTTGGTAAAATCATGGTCCGTTCCGGCATTTTTCTCGCACACCATGTCCAGGTGGGCCTGGAGAATGACCGTGGGGGCATTTTCATAACCCGGTGTGGCGTCCTTTTTGATGATCAGGTTGTACGCCTCGTCCTGCCAGACCTCCAGTCCCCGGTCCTCGCAGAACCGGCAGATATAATCGCTGATCGCCTTCTCGTTTTTGGAACCGTGGGGAATCCGGCACAGCTCCCCGAACAGCTCAAACACCCTCGCAGGCTCCAGCCCTTTTAAACACTCGTACATTGGCTCTTATCCTCCTGTCTCTCATAATCCTTCATCGCTCTCAGCGCGCCCAGCAGCAGACGGTATTCCTTCTGAATCACATCGATGCCTACCCATTCCCTGGGCGAGTGGGCGTGGTGGATCTTCGTCCCCATGCACACGATATCCGCCCCGGGAAGCCGTTTGCTGAATGTGCCGCACTCGTTGCCCCCGTGGGAGCGCTCCACCAGCAGGGGTTCCCCCGTCTGCGCCCGGTACTCCCGGCAGATCAGCCGGGCCAGACGGCTGTCCGGGTTGAACTCCCACTCCGGGTAATCGGTCAGCACCGAATACGCCGTCCGCCCGTGGCAGGCGGCAAGGAGGCGGCATTTCTCCTGCAGCCAGCGCTTCTTGCTGCCGTAACTGCTGCGGCAGTTGCAGTGAATGCAGATCCGGCTCCCTTCCATATAAACCATACCGATGTTGCAGGAGGTTTCCGGGAGACGGTTCATGGTGATACGCAGGGCGGACGGTTCTTCCGCTTCCCCCTCATCGTCCCGCTCCATCTCCAGCACGCCCGACGGCAACAGATTGATCAGGCTCACGTAAGCCGCGCTGTCCTCCTGGGATAATACGACGGTTTCTCTGGGTATTTTTTCCAGTTCAATCTCCAATCCCGGGTCCACACCCTCCAGCTCATGCTTCAGCTCCCGTGTGCATTCCGCCACAGCCTGTTCCACCGCTGTCATGTCCCCCTGTTCCACCGCGAACACAGCCTTTGCCTCCCGGCAGATGGCCCCATTCTGGGTTCCGCCCTCCACCCGGACCAGGCAGAAACCGCCTGTGCGGGACGCCGCGGCCAGCGCCCGCCCGAGAATCACGATGGCGTTGCCCCGGCCCAGGCCGATGTGCAGCCCGCAGTGCCCGCCCAAAAGCCCGGACACCCGCAACTCGTAGAATTGCTGCTCTCTGCGGGTGCGCTCAAACTCTCCCACAAGCTCCAGCCGGACCACCGAGGCTCCGGCGCAGCCCACCACGATTCCCTCGTCGCTGCAATCCAGATTCATCACCACCCGGCCCTTTAGGGAGTCGAAATCCAGCTGCTTCACCCCGGTCAGCCCAGCTTCCTCGCCGGTGGTCAGCACCACCTCCAGCGCAGGATGGGCTGCCGTCTCCGACTCCAGAATGCTGAGCGCAAAGGCCACGCCCGTGGCGTTGTCCGCCCCCAGGGTGGTTCCATCCGCATATAACCGGCCGCCGTCCCGCAGGACGCGGATCGGATCTCTGTCGAAATCGTGTCCGCTGTCCGCCTCCTTCTCGCACACCATGTCCAGATGAGCTTCCAGGATCACGGCCGGGGCCTGTTCATACCCCGCCGTGGCGGGCTTGCGGATAACTAAATTCCAGTGCCGGTCCTGAGCCACGGGAAACCCCAGTTTTTGGAAATATTCCTTTATGTAATCGCTCAATACCTGTTCCCGCCCCGAGCCATGTGGAATCTGGGCAATCCGGTCAAACCACCAGAATACCCGCTCCGGCTCCAATCCTCTTAGAACTTCCTGCATGCTGTACCTCCTGATCCATCCATACCGCGCCTTTCCCGCTCCGGGCGGCAAGACACCTGTGGCTGTTATGCCATTCCTCTCCTTCGCCATTCTACCGTTCCGGCGATACTGTAAATCACATATTTCCCTGTCACGTAAAGTCAATCATCACCTTTAACATCCGTCCCGCATTCTCGTTCAGCTCCTGAAACGCCCTGGGCGCCTGGTCGAACTTGTAGACGTCGGTGATAATCTTTTTCAGCGGTATCTTCCCCTCCTTCACCAGATCGATCAGCTCCAGGAAATCCGGCTTCAATGCGTTGCGGGAACCGAACACGTTCAGCTCCTTTTTCTGGATCATGGTAAAGTTGAAATCCAGGTTTTCCTTGCCCACACCGATGAGCACCATCCGTCCTCCGAACGCCGCCGCATCGATGCAGTTCTGGAAGGTGGAGGGAAGCCCCACGGCCTCAATGGTCACGTCGAATCCATTTCCCCCCGTAATCTCCTTCACCGCCCGCTCATAGGCCTCCGGCCCGTCTGCCAGCACCACGCCGTCCACGCCAAATTCCCTGGCGTAATCCAGCTTCACCCGGGACACATCTGCGATGTATACTTCAGCCCCCTTCTGCTTCGCCGCCACCGCGGCCAGGATTCCGATGGTTCCCGCGCCCACGATCAGCACCTTGTCCCCGCCCTTCACACCGGCCCGCTTTACGCCGTGGTAGCTGATGCAGAGCGGCTCGATGATGGCCAGCACCATGGGTTCCAGCCCTTTTCCGTCGTAAATGCGTTCCAGCGGCATGGTAATGTATTCCGAAAACGCCCCCTCGCGCTGCACGCCCATGGTCTGGTTGCTCATACAGGCGTTCACAAGGCCGTGTTTGCAGGAATAACACTCCCCGCAATTAAAATATGGGTTGCATACAACAACCATGCCCGGTTTTAGCCCCCGGTCGTTCTCGTCGATCTCCACAATCTCCGCGGAAAATTCATGTCCCGGCGTTCTGGGATAGGAAAAATATGCAAACGTCCCCCGGTACGAGCCCAGATCGCTTCCGCAAATCCCCCCGTAAAGCAGCTTTAACAGGGCTTCTCCGGGTTTTCTGGCCGGGCGCGGGATGTCCCTTATCATCGCCTCGCCGGGGTTCTCAATAAACACAGCTTTCATAGTGGCATTAGCTCCTTCTTCTCAATTTCACAATACTTCCAACCGGCGGTTCCGTCTGTTGTATACATCATAATTTATAATATTTGCAGCTCCTTGTCAATAGTGTATTTAAATATTATCCTATTTTCCGGTTTCATCTTTGTTATTTTTATAACTTTTTACTAATTTTTACGATTTTCCCCAATTTCAATCAGACATATCGTTGTTTTTCCTGTCAAATGCGTTATTTTATTGTATTCATCACTATTTCCAATCTGGCGCCCGCATACATTTTTCTCGCTCCGCCCTTGGCTTTTACCATTTTTTTTACTATAATGGAACTATAGATGTATCCAATATTTTGGAAGGAGACGTTATCCAATATGACGAAAAAAAGCTTGAAGTCCCAGGCATACAATAACATTAAGGAGAAAATCATCAGCTGTGAATACTCCCCCGGTATGCTGCTCAACGAGGAGATACTTTGTGAAACATTTAACGTAAGTCGGACGCCCATCCGCGACGCATTAAGCCGGCTGGAGCAGGAGGGGCTGATTACCATACGGCCCAAAAAAGGGATTATTGTATCCAGCCTGTCCATCAGCGAGGTGAACAACCTCTTCGAACTGCGCCTGCTGCTCGAACCTTACAGCATTCAAAACTACGGATACACTCTGGACGAGAACGTACTGATGGATTACTATCAGAAATTCCTGCGCATGGATCTGACCCGGGACTCCAAGAACTTTTTTGTCATCGACGACAATTTCCACGACTTTTTAAACAATGCGGTGCCCAATCACTACATCCAGGAGAATTTTAAAATTATCAACAACCAGAACCAGCGCATCCGAATCATCACCGGCCAGCGGGCGGTGCAGCGGCTGGAGGACACCCGCAGCGAACACCTGGCCATTGTCAAGGCCTGCGTAAAAAAGGACTGGAAAGCCGCCGCCGAGGCCATGTACGAGCACCTGCTCCAATCCAAAAACGCCACCTTCGAGATGCTGCTCAGCCGGGACGATCTGCTCCTCAACACGTAAGGCGTTGAGGCGTTCCCCGCAGGCTGCGCCGGCGGCCGGCCCATTGCAGCCATCAACAAAGCGCGTTTGAACCTCCCGCTCCGCTTTCAGGCGGAACACATTTCAGACACGTGTCGGATAAAGAGAGAGGATTATGGCAGAATTTCAGGAATTGATCAAGAATTTTGATCGCATACGCGACTATATGCGGCAGTTTTACATATACGGTTTCAAGGCGCGCACGGAATTTGACGGCAAAAGCGCCCGCACCTACGACAATGAGCGCCGCCGTATCGAGAGCTGGCTGGCGGATTACACCCGGGCGGACTACACGTCCAAGGGCAAGCATGTGTACATCAACGTGGACAGCAAGGAAATCCCCCAGAATCCCCTCTACACGGCCTGGAAATCCAAGAGCTTCACGGACAACGACCTGATGCTGCATTTTTTCCTGCTGGACCAGATGATCGAGGACGGGAACGAGAACGCCGGGATGGCACAGACTGGGGCGGCACAGACCGGGGCGGCACAGACCGGGGCGACACAGATCGAGGCGGCGCAGACTGGGGCGGCGCAGACCGAGGCGGCGCAGACCGGGGCGGCACAGACTGGGGCGGCGCAGACCGAGGCAGCACAGACCGGGGCGGCACAGGCCGGGGCAGTACAGACCGGGGCGGCACAGACCGAAACGGCGCAGACCGGCTCCCCAGCCCCCGGCGGTCTCACGGCCGGGGAGCTCTGCGACCGCATCTGCGCGGACTACGGTGTGGTCTTCGACAGTCAGACGGTACGGCTCAAGCTAAAGGAATACGAGTCCCTGGGTCTGCTGTCGGCCGTGAAGGACAAAAAGCAGCTCCGTTACCGGCTGGCCCCTCTGCTCCCGCCGGAAACGGCCGCTCCTTCCCCCGTCTGGGACCGTTTGATGATGGCTGTAAAATTTTTCCAGGGAGTTGCCCCCTTCGGCGTGGTCGGCAGCACCATCCTTGACCGCGAGGAGACGGACAATGAATATTTCCAGTTCAAACACCATTTCATCGTCCACACACTGGAAGATGGGGTACTTTCGGATGTGCTGGCAGCCATGAAGCAGGGGCGCGCCATCGCCTTCACCAACCGCAGCGGCAGAACCGGCAACGTTTTCCAGAGCCGGGGCCTGCCCCTCAAAATCTTCGTAAGCACCCGCACCGGCAGGCGCTACGTGTGTCTGTACCAGGAAAACACTCGGCGTTTTACCAATATGCGCCTGGACTCCATGAGCGATGTGACGCCCCTGGAAATCCACTCCGACTACAGCCGGAAGCAGGACCTACTGAAGCGCAATCTGGACCGGCTCTGGGGCGTCTCCTTTTCCGGCAGCGGGCGTCTCGAGGAAATCTGTATTAAATTTTATGTAAATGAATCCACGGAAACCTATGTGCTGGACCGTCTGTACCGGGAGGGCAGGGGCGGGGAAATCCAGCGGATCCGGGAAAATGAATACCTCTACAGCGGTGCATTTTTTGACACCAACGAGATGCTCTCCTGGGTCAAAACCTTTACCGGCCGCATTTTGGACATCCAGGGAAGCAACCACTTCGCAGTGGCCAAGATCACATATGACTGGGAAAAAATGTATGAAATGTATTGCCGGAACGGCGAAGAGAGCGGGGAGGAGATCTGATGGCGGCTGAATTGTTTGATAAGATATACGGGCGCTACTATTATGTGGTACGGCGTATGCTGGAGGCGGGCGCCCGCGCTCCTCTGACGCGCCGGGACATGGACGCGGTCTGCGGCGCCTACAGCTACCGCGAAAGCGCGCTCACCATCGTTCCCAAGCTCACCGATGGCGGCTGGGCGCTGTTTGAGCAGCGGGAGGACAAAACCTACGCCCCTGTTTTGCATCATCCCGACCAGCTGAAACCGCCCCTCACCGGGCTGCAGAAATCCTGGCTCAAATCCCTTCTGGCCGATCCGCGGGTCCGGCTGTTTTTCACGGACAGCCAGCTGGAGGAGGTGTCGGAAGCCCTTGGGGACGCAGAAGCCCTCTATGATCCGGAGGATTTCCATTATTTTGACCGCTATCTGGACGGGGACGACTACGCGTCGGAGCTTTACCGGAAGAATTTCCAAGCGGTGCTGGAAGCGCTGGAACAAAACAGGACCCTGAAAATTCTCTATCAGGGTCCCAAAAACGGCAGGTCCTCCTTTGAGGCGGCTCCTTGCCAGCTGCAATATTCTTCCAAAGACGACAAGTTCCGCCTGGTCTGCCTGCGGCGCTCCCACGGCCGTTTCTCCCGCTCCATCCTTTTAAACATGGCCCGAATCCAGGTCTGTGTGCCGGGCAGCGGGGCGGTGCCGCCCGAGGCTGCCGCGCTGCGCTTTTCCAGTTCCTGTAAGGCCGTGGAACCGGTACGGTTAAAAATCAGCGGGGAGCGCAACTCTCTGGAGCGCTGTATGCTGCATTTTGCCAACTACGAAAAGCACACGGAGTACGACGAGGAGGAAAAAGCCTGGATCTGCTCCATCTATTACGACATGGCCGACGAGACGGAGCTGCTCATCGAGGTGCTCTCCTTCGGGCCCGTGGTCCAGGTGTTGGGGCCAGAATCCTTCCTGCGCCAGATCCGGGCGCGGGTGAAACGGCAGCACCAGCTGTTCTACGAGATGACCGAATAACGGCAGGGGGAGTCACGCTTTCGCCCGCTCCCCCGCGCCAACTACGCTTCCGCTTTCGAATCCCCCTCATCTTCCGGCCGAAGCAACGACCAGACCTCCTCGCCATCATCATCCCGGCAGTAGCCCAGCACCAGGTCCAGGGCGATCCCAAGTCCGCTCTTTAAGGAGTCCGCGCGCAGATACTCCTGGCGGGTATGCGCGCCTCCGCCCATAAAGGAGCCGACGCACACGCTGGGAATCCCCAGAGACATGGGAATATTACAATCCGTGGAGGCTTTTCTGGGCTTTGGGAAATATCCCAGCGTCCGATATACCGCCCACAATGCACGGTGTTCCAGCATCTTCTGGCGCTCCGGGTCTCCCCCGCCCGCGCAGGGGCGGATTCCCACCACCTCGTATTCCACCTGCACGCCTTCCCTCTGTGCAGCTTCCTCCATCACCTTGCAAAACGCCTTTTCCATGATTTCCAGATCTTCACGGCAGTCAGAGCGGAATTCGTACAGCGCCTCCGCCTCCTGGGCGATGGTGTTCACCGAAGTTCCGCCGGAGATCATACCCACGTTGAAGGTGGTCTTTCCGCCGTGGGGCACCTCAATCTCATAGAGCCTGCCGATGATCTCCGCCAGCTCGGCGATTGCATTCTTCTCCCCAAAGGCATAGTAAGAGTGGCCGCCTTTTGTGCGCACGCGCAGACGGTAGCGCTGGGACCCCACCGCGCGGTGGATGAACTCATCCAGCTTGCAGTCAAAGCTGATAAACGCCTGGATACGCCCCTCATAATCCTTGCAGATCTGCCTGGTGCCCTTCAGATTGCCCAATCCCTCCTCGCCGGAGTTGCACACAAACAGAATTCCAGCTCCCTGAGGCCGGATCTTCTGTTCCGCCACGTACCGGGCGGCCGTCAGAAGCGCTGTCACGCAGGCGGTGTCGTCTCCCACACCCGGGCAGCGGATCACTCCGTCCTCCTCTGCCAGCGGCAGCGGTTCCTCATCAGGAAACACCACGTCCGTGTGGGCCGCGAAAACCACCACCGGATTCGTTTCCTCCACCCCGACCGGGTAAACCACATTCAGGGCCTCATCGATGAAAACTCCTTCCGCTCCGTGGGCCGCCAGCCAGTCCCTGCAAAACACTGCCCGCCGCTCCTCTTTGCCCGAGGGCGCCGGTATCTGCGCCAGCTCCTTTAACAACTCCAGCGCCTCCTGTTCCATACCGTTGACGTAATTCAATGCATGACGATCCAGCATAGTGCTCCTCCTTTGTATCACGATCTGTCTTTTTTATAAACATTATTTTACCACATTAACAAATAAAAGCAAAATATAATGTATTTCTTTTTATTGTAACCGCCCCGTATCCGCACTTCACACGGGCCCGGCGCATATCCACCGCACAAATCAATCGAAAAAATCCGCGGTTTGCCACTTGCCAAATCTGAAATTTGTGATACAATAAAAAAACATATCCTGTATCATACTCCGGCGGAAGCGACCTGCCGGATCCATTTTCTGTTTTTCTTTGATCCTTGCGGACCTTCCCGCAGCCCTACGCATTCAGAACCAATCCGAAAATCCCGAACCCCATGGGAGGTAATTGATTTATGGCGGAACAAAATCTACATCTGAACAAGCTGCTGTCTGACCCGGTCTATTTTTCCGACCTGTGCAACGGCGTATTATTTCACGGAAGATTGTATCTGCGGCCCGAAGATCTGATGCCCGTGAAGGGAAGTCAGGGCGTGTTGTACGCGGACCGCAAGGGTTTTAAAAAGGTGCTGGAGCGCCGGCGCGACGTTGCCATGCGCGTCAAAAACGGCACCCGGTACGCCGTGATCGCGGTGGAAAACCAGGCCAATATTCACTATGCCATGGTGATCCGCTCCCTGCTCTACGATGCGTTGGATTACGCGGACCAGGTCCAGATTCAGGAGAAGGAGCTCCGACAGGCGGGCAGACGTCCCTCCGGCGACGGATTTCTCTCCGGAGTCGGCCCAGACTCCGGCTGGAGCCGGTGGTCACTCTGGTGCTCTACTGGGGAAGCGGCTGTTGGGACGGCGGTACAAGCCTGCACGAGCTCCTGGGGCTTAAGGACGGCGGGGAGGAAGCGCAGGAGCTGGCCGGTTACATACCGGACTACCGCTTAAACCTGGTAAACGCGGCCAATATGGACGATCCCTCCATTTTCCGGACCCATTTACAACAGATATTCAGTATGCTAAAATATAAGTCAGATAAGGCCGCCCTGTACCGCTACGCCCAGGAAAACCGCACCGAGCTGCGGGATATGGACGGCACCGCAAAGCTGGCGCTGTTATCCATGATGGGCGAGCAGAAGCGCCTTCAGAAGATGATGGAGGAAGCCGGAGGAGAGGAGGAGTTTGACATGTGTAAAGCGATAGACGATCTGATTGCGGATGGGGAATCCCGTGGATTTGAGCGCGGTGATAAATCAGGCTTTGAGCGTGGGGAACGGCAGCTCTCCTCCCTGATCAGCCGCCTTCTGGCCGAGAACCGTCCCGATCTCATTGAGTTGGCTGTGTCCGACCCGGACGTCAGGGTCCGGCTTTACAAGTCCTACAACCTGTAGTCCGCGGCAGCTAAAACCGCAACAGGCCGGGATTCCATCCCGGCCTGCCTCTGTCTGAATAAATGAGCTTCCCCCCCCGCCCTGCCTCTGTCTGAATAAATGAGCCGCCGGCACAGCCTGCGGGCGCTTGTTATTGTTTCTCTGTTTTCACATTCTTTCCGCCCCGCTTCTCTTTCTCCCCCGGCTTCCCCATCACCACCGCGATGGATCTGGGCTGCACGGTCAGCCTGCGCTGGTCCTCCAAAAGCGGCTCCCGGCCCTCGGGCATAAACCCGTTTTGCTCTGCGTCATCCGTATCCGCAGCCAGATGCCACACCAGGCCCCCCGGAAGGCTGGGGAGCGCGAATTCCTGCGGCGTCCAGTGCATATTGTAAGCCACGTAGAAATAATTGTCATGGCCTCCGCCCGGAAGTTCCCCGTATTCTCCGCAATACAGCACCCCCAGCTGACGCCTGGAAGCGTCGAAATCCGGATACCATGCCTTCACGCCGTGGTAGGAGACGTCCGGCATCCCACAGGACTTATAGTCCATCAACGCCGGTTCCCGTTTCATGTGAAAGACCGGATGTCTCCTGCGGAACGCGATTGCCGCCTTCGCAAACGCATGGATATCCCCGTTGTGTTTCAAGAGTCCCCAGTTGAGCCAGGAAATCTCATTGTCCTGGCAGTAGGAGTTGTTGTTTCCTTTTTTCGTCTGCCCAAACTCGTCGCCGGACAGAAGCATGGGCGCTCCCTGACTCAAAAACAGCATGAGAAGCGCGTTTCGCAGCTGCTTTCTGCGCAGGGCCAGAACCTTCTTCTTCCGGGTCGCGCCCTCCGCCCCGCAGTTCCAGGACTGGTTGTAATCGGTGCCGTCCTGATTGCCCTCTCCGTTGGCCTCGTTGTGCTTGCCGTTGTAGGAAACCATATCCATCAGCGTAAAACCGTTGACGTCCGCCATGTAGTTGACAACCGCTATGTCCGCCGGATTGTGCCGGATGCAGAAAGCGGCGCTGTCCAGCTTACCCTCGTCTCCCTTCAGAAAACCGCGCATCTCCAGCATAAATCCTTCGCCGCACTCCGCCAGATGCCTTGCGTTTCCACTGTCCGCGCCGTCCCATCCGGCAGCCAGAAGCTTCAATCTCCTCAGATAGGGGTCTGCGCCCAAAAGCTTCAGCGGCACATAGCCTACCAGCCGGACTCCATCCACGTGGAATTCCCGCGCCCAGAAGCGGACCGCGTCCAGCACATACGCAGGGGACTCCGTTCCGTCAAAAAACAGCTCAATTACCAGCTCCAGCCCGGCCCGGTGCAGACCCTTCACCAGCTCTTTAAACTCCCTCACAGGCGCTTTCCCGCCCCCGGAGCTGTAAGCCGCTTTGGGAGCCATCATCTGACCGGGGGTATATCCCCAGTAGTTCAGCTTGTCCGCCTGTTGCTGTACCCCGTAAGGGTTCCGGTCCACACACTCCAGCCGCAGCACCTCCTCAAACTCCACCGGCGGCTGAAGCACCAGAGTGGTCACGCCCAGCTCCCGTAAATAGGGAATCTTTTCCATAATCCCCCGAAAGGTCCCACGCTGAACGGGTTCCACCCCCGAGGTGGCATGGCGGGTAAAGCCCCTGGCGTGAATGTGATAGAAAATACATTCCTCATAGGGAATTTCCAGGGGTCGGTCCCCCTCCCAGTCAAACGCTTCCGGCTCCGGCAAGGCCATTGCCCGCAGGGGCGCTGCCGGACGTTTCAAATCCCCCCACCGCTCCCGCCCGGAAAACTGCCGCCCGCAGGGGTCGGTTTTCAACTCGCCGTCCACCTCATAGAGGTACTCAACTCCGGCGAAATCCCCGGCCACCGCCGCGCTCCACACGTCCCCCATGCGCTGCTCCCGGGGAAACGGCAGTTTCGCCAGGGGAGTTTTCCCGCCGGATCGGTAAAGCACCAACACGCAGCTCTCCCCCGGATGCGCAAACGAAAAATGCATCCCGTTCCTTGTCGCCCACGCCCCCAGTGGGTATTCCCCTTTTTCACTCTGATCAATCTCAAACCTGCTCTTCATTCCGGCCTCCATCTTCCATCCGCTGACCCAGGCCTGCGGTCACTGCTTCTGGGCCTCTATCTGCTCCACAAGGCCGCTTAAATACACCCAGCGGTCCATGGTTTCCTCCAATTTTGTCTCTGTCTTCTCTTTCTCAGCCATCAGCTCATTGAGTCTGGTATAATTACTGGCCGAAGCCTCAATTTCCTGATCCAGCCCGGCAATCCGATCCTCCAGCGCCGCGATATCGTCCTCAATGGTATCCCACTCCCGCTGCTCCTTGAAAGAGAGCTTCAGTTTCTTCTCGCCGCCGGAGCGCTGTTTCCAGTTGGACTTGTTTACCTGCTGGCCGGAGTCCGATGACTGCCCGTCCGCGGCGCTTCCCGCCGCACCCGCCGGGCTCTTTGCCGCGCCTCCCGCTTTGCCGGCCCCGGCTGATCCGCCGCTGCGTTCCGTCGCATCCGAACCTTCCTCCAATCCCCGGCGGGCCAAAGCGATCTGATAATCCGTAAATCCGCCCTCATACCGCCGGATCGTTCCATTTCCCTCAAAGGCGAATATCCGGTTCACCACCCGGTCCAGAAAATACCGGTCATGGGACACAGTGACCACAATCCCAGGAAATGTGTCCAGATAATCCTCCAGGATGGTAAGCGTCGCGATATCCAGGTCATTGGTGGGCTCGTCCAGCAAAATCACATTGGGGGCGTCCATGAGAATCCGCAGCAGGTAAAGCCTGCGCTTCTCTCCCCCGGAAAGCCGGTCCACCGTGGTGTACTGCATGCTGGAGGGGAACAGGAAACGCTCCAGCATCTGGCTGGCGCTGATGCTCCCGTCCTTGGTCTTCACATACTCCGCCACATCCCGGATATAGTCGATCACCCGGCAGCTCCCGTCCATGTCCTCGCTCTCCTGGGAAAAATAACCCAGCTTCACCGTCTGCCCGATCGCCACGGTCCCCGCATCCGGCTGCACCCAGCCCGCGATCATCTTCATCAGCGTGGATTTTCCGCTGCCGTTGGGGCCAACGATGCCGATGCGATCGTTTTTCAGGAAAATGTACGTGAAATCCTGAATCAGCACCTTGTCTCCGTAAGCCTTGCACAGGCCGTTCAGCTCCACCGTAGTCCGCCCCAGCCGGGAGGCGATGGATTCCAGCTGGACATTGCGGTCAAATTCCGGCCCCTTCTGGTCCCGCAAGGTCTCAAAACGCTGGATATGAGCCTTCTGCTTGGTGGAACGGGCCCTCGCCCCCCGCTGCATCCAGGCCAGCTCCGTGCGCAGCAGGGTCTGGCGCTTGCGCTCCGTGGCCTGGGCCATGTCCATACGCTCCGCTTTCAGCTGGAGATATCCCTCATAGTTGGTCTGATAGCTGTAGAGCTTGCCCTTGTCCAACTCCACGATGCGGTTAGTCACGCTGTCCAGGAAATACCGGTCATGGGTGATCATCAGCAGCGCTCCCCGGAAGCTTTTCAGATATTCCTCCAGCCAGTCCGCCATCTGGCTGTCCAGGTGGTTGGTGGGCTCGTCCAGGATCAGCAGGTCCGCGGTGCTGAGGAGCACGCTGGCCAGGGCCACGCGCTTTCTCTGTCCGCCGGACAGCGTGCCGATTTTGGCTTCGTGGTCCGTAATTCCCAGCTTGTTGAGAATATTTTTGGCAGTGGCCAGCAGCTCGTCCCGGGAGGTAAAATGGGGTTCCGAGGCATTTTCCCGCTCCACGCTCTCCAGCACGGTGTCGCTCTCCACAAACTCCGGGATCTGGGGCAGGTAGCGGATATACAGGCTTCTTCCCCGCACCACGGTGCCGCCGTCCGGCTCCACCAGCCCGGCCACAATCTTGAGCAGCGTGGACTTTCCGGTGCCGTTTACGCCGATCAGCCCCACCTTCTCCCCCTCGTTCAGGGAAAACGCCGTGTCGTCAAAGAGCAGACGCTCCGTATATGATTTCGTCAAATGTTCAATGGTTACCAGATTCATAGGTTTTTCCTTTTTTCCGAATATAGTTTAAATTGTGTGTATGGTTAGTATAACATTTCGCGGCGGGGGATGTAAAGGTAAATGCGGAAAAGGGGCGGGGATTCTTGGAACCCCGCCCCGGATTCGCCGGGTATTCAGACATTCTTCAACTCAAATCCATCCCCGCAAAGTCAATCTCTAACCCCGGGAATAAATTCACCCTCACCTTATCCCCAAACGTATAACTGCCCACCTTATTCTCCGCAAAGTCATACACCGTCACCGTCTCCCGCTCCGGGTCCACGATCCAGTATTCGCGCACTCCGGCTTCCCGGTAGCGGATCAGCTTCAGCAGACAGTCCCGGCTACGGCTGCTGGGCGATAAGATTTCCGCCACAAAATCCGGCGCGCCGTGGCAGCCCCTGTCGTCCAGTTTGTCACGGTCGCAGACGACGGTTATGTCAGGTTCCAGATAGGTCCGGTTGTCCTCGTTTAAGTATACGGCAAACGGGGCCGGATACACCGCGCACTTCCCTTTATTCTGGTTCAAATATGCAAATATTTCTCCAAACAAATTTCCAACCAGCCCCTGATGCTTCCGCGACGGCGTCGCCATATAAAACATCTGCCCGTCAATCAGCTCCGCACGCACGCCCTCAGGCAGCTCCTCGATATCTTCCACTGTGTACACCTTTTCCTGTGCCAGTGCCATATTCTTTTGTATTACCTCTTCCTCTCCCATGTACACGGCCATTGCGTACCCCTCCTGCTGTTTTTCTCTTTAACATCAGTATACCGAATGACCGCGGACATGTCCAATTTTTCTTCTGTAATATACTGCTTTGCCACCCTAAAACACAATCAAAGACACCACTCCCCGTTTTCTGAACTTAAAATTCTTACAAATGGATTCTCCGGCGAAACGCCACAAAACAACGGGAGCAGAATTCTCCCGGATCAACAAGTCCCCTCTCATCGAAGGTTATCTCCATACTACCACATCGTCGTCCACACAGCAACCAGCTTCAGCCATAAATATACCATAAGCGCCTCGAAAGCAGCCCCGTTCCCACACACCTCAACGGCGCAAAAAAGGCGGCCCGGAACCCAGCCCCCGGGGGTATCTCAATCCCCCGGCCAGCCGCCGTCCCGTTCCGCCTTCTCTCATGTTTCTCTCAAACGTCTCTCAACTTCTACTCAATCACCAACTCCACCGGACAATGGTCGGACCCCATCACCTCCGTATGGATATCCGCGCTGACCAGCCGGTCCTTCAAACTCTCCGAGGCACAGAAGTAGTCGATGCGCCACCCCGCGTTTTTCGCCCGGGCGGAGAAGCGGTAGGACCACCAGGAGTAAATCCCCTCCTGGTCCGGATAAAAATACCGGAAGGTATCAATAAATCCCGCTCCCAGAAGATCCGTAAATTTCCCGCGCTCCTCATCTGTAAATCCCGCGTTCTTCCGGTTGCTCTTGGGGTTCTTCAGATCGATCTCCTTGTGGGCCACATTCAGGTCCCCACAGAAGATCACCGGCTTCTCCTCCTCCAGCTTTTTCAAATACGCCAAAAACGCATTTTCCCACTCCATCCGGTAGTCCAGACGGGCCAGCCCGTCCTGGGAGTTGGGCGTGTAGCAGGTTACCACGAAATACTCCGGAAACTCCGCCGCGATCACCCGGCCCTCCATGTCGTGCTCCTCGATCCCAAGGCCGTAGCGCACACTGACCGGCTCCTCCTTCGTAAACATGGCAGTGCCGGAATACCCCTTCTTCTGGGCGTAATTCCAATACTGGTGATATCCCGGCAGGTCCAGATCGATCTGCCCTTCCTGAAGCTTGGTCTCCTGCAGGCAGAACACATCCGCGTCCGCTTCCTTAAAATAGTCCAGGAATCCCTTGCCCACACAGGCCCGCAGGCCGTTGACATTCCACGAAATCAGTTTTTTCATCCCGTCTTTCCTCCTATTCCGGGTAGACCAGCCTGGACTGCGGGAACTCGTCGATGTGCTCCAGCACGTTTAAATACTTCCCAGCCAGGTAATTGGCCATCCCCAGGTTCATGTCCAGATAGTTGCCGCAGTCCTTAGCCGCCGCTCCCGGCACCTCGCCCCGGAAATCCCGGATAAACCGGTACATTTCCGTCACAAGAGGCAGCGCCTCCCGGGAATCATAGTCCCCGGCCAGCAGCAGGTAAAACCCGGTCCGGCAGCCCATTGGGCCGAAATACAGGGTCTTATCCCCGAAATCCTCCCGGTTCCGCAAAAATGTGGCCCCCAGATGCTCGATGGTGTGCATCTCCGCCGTGTTCATCACCGGCTCCTCGTTGGGGGAGGTCATGCGCAGGTCAAAGGTGGTCACAACGTTTTCACCCACCTTGTCCTTGCGGGACACGTACAGTCCCGGCTGCAGCCGGATGTGGTCGATGGTAAAACTCGCAATCTTCTCCATATTATTTTCCTCCAAATCAATCGTCCGTATGCAGGGGTCTCACGCCGTCACGCCGCGCAGCCGCTTAAAGCGCCTCCCGTTCCATCCGTTCACCGCCCCGCCGCAGCCAGCTCCCGTCCGCCCCGCATCTCATCTACTCAAAAGCAGCGGGAAACAAAGCCCCCGCTGCCAAAAATTCATCAATCGTCCGCTTCTTCACTTTCGGTAACGGTAAAGGTAAAGCGCTTACGAGCCATCTCGTCGCTCTCCAGATACTCGTCGTAGGTGGTGATCTTGTCGATCAGCTTGCCGTTTATGATCTCCATGATCCGGTTGGCCGTGGTCTGCACGATCTGGTGGTCACGGGAGGAGAAGATCATCACGCCCGGGAACTTGATCATACCGCGGTTCAGAGCGTCGATGCTCTCCATGTCCAGGTGGTCCGTGGGCTCATCCAACAACAGCACGTTTGCGCCGGAAATCATCAGCTTGGACAGCATGCAGCGAACCTTCTCGCCTCCGGACAAAACGCGCACCTTCTTCACGCCGTCCTCGCCGGCAAACAGCATACGGCCCAGGAATCCGCGCACGTAGGTCACGTCCTTCTCCGGGGAATACTGGGTCAGCCAGTCCGCGATGGTGTCGTCGTTGTCAAACTCCGCGCTGTTGTCCTTGGGGAAATACGCCTGGCTGGTGGTCAGTCCCCACTTGTAATTGCCCTCGTCCGGTTCCATTTCCCCGGACAAAATCTTGAACAGCACCGTCTTGGCCCGCTCGTTGGGGCCCACCAGGGCCACCTTGTCCTCGCGGCCCAGGATGAAGGAAATGTCGTCCAGAACCTTCTCGCCGTCGATGGTCTTGCTCAGATGCTCCACGGTCAGAACCTCGTTTCCGATCTCTCTGGCCGGGCGGAAGTCGATATAGGGGTATTTACGGCTGGAGGGACGGATGTCGTCCAGCTCGATTTTCTCCAGGGCGCGCTTACGGGAAGTGGCCTGCTTGGACTTGGAAGCGTTGGCGGAGAATCGCTGGATGAACTCCTGCAGCTCCTTGATCTTCTCCTCCTTCTTGCGGTTGGCCTCCTTCATCTGCTTCACGATCAGCTGGCTGGACTCCACCCAGAAATCGTAGTTTCCGGCGTACAGCTGGATCTTGCCATAGTCGATGTCCGCGATCTGCGTACACACCTTGTTCAGGAAATAACGGTCATGGGATACCACGATCACCGTGTTCTCAAAATTGATCAGGAACTCCTCAAGCCAGGCGATGGCGTCCAAATCCAGATGGTTGGTCGGCTCGTCGAGCAGCAGGATGTCCGGGTTGCCGAACAAAGCCTGGGCCAGCAGCACCTTTACCTTCTGGGCGCCGGTCAGCGTATTCATCTGGGCGTAGTGCAGGTCCGTCTCGATGCCAAGGCCGTTTAACAGGTTCTCGGCGTCGGACTCCGCCTCCCAGCCGTTCATGGTAGCGAACTCGCCCTCCAGCTCGGCGGCCTTCACGCCGTCCTCCTCGGTGAAGTCCTCCTTCATATAGATGGCTTCCTTCTCCTTCATGATCTGGTACAGCCGGGCGTTGCCCATAATCACTGTGTCCAGAACCGTGTACTCGTCGTATTTAAAGTGATCCTGCTGAAGGAAGGAGAGACGCTGTCCCGGCGTGATAGCGATCTCGCCGCTGGTCGGCTCCAGCTTGCCGGACAGGATTCTCAAAAATGTAGACTTACCGGCGCCGTTGGCTCCGATCAGGCCGTAGCAGTTGCCCTCGGTGAACTTGATGTTCACATCCTCAAACAATGCCTTTTTCCCCACCCTGAGGGATATGTTGTTTGCACTAATCATAATACTTACCTTTCCTTTTGTCTGTTCTTCAACCGTTTCCCCGCGCACGTTCAAAAGTGCCCTGCAGTCCCGTCCCATCCGGGCGGTCCGGCCGGCCATTTTCAGGTGCGCGCCTGTGCTCTCATGAAAAAAGGGGTCTGCCGGCCCCTCTTCTCGTCAATATCAGATTGTACAGGGAAAACGCTTATTTTGCAAGGGTTTTTCGGAAATTTCCCATTCCGGTTTCACGCGCGTGAAACGTATCCCCAATCTCACTCCCCTTTTCGCACCTCAACGGGGTAATTGGTCCCCCCGGAAGTCACATAAGCCACCATCACGCGGTCCCCGCTGTCCTTCGTCAGGGCGCCCTCCTCCATGGGGCAGTTGTCCTTTAACAGGCTCAGCTCCCGGTTATCGTCGGTCTTAACCGTAAAGCTGCTCATGGCGTTAAACATCGTGGTTCCGGTCTCCCGGTAGACGGTCCACTCCTCCTGTTCCGGCAGGGCCACCACCAGATCCGTGTCCTCCGGCTTCACGCCGCCCTTGCCGATCTCCTTGCCGATGTAGGCGATCGCGATCTGCACGTCCTCCTGTATCTCTACCTCCACGTCCCGAATCTGGGCCAGTTTGAGATCATAGTTCTGGCCGTCGTCCGCCTGCAGGGTGAAAACGGAGCCGTCCTCCGTGGTCTTCACCACCGTGCCCTGGAGCATGTGGTAGCGGTTGGTCAGATCAACCGCCTCCCCATCCGCCTCGGTGGAGGCTTCCGTGGTCTCCGGCTCAGTGGCCGCCTCCGTGGTCTGGGCCTCGGTGGTCTCAGTAGCGGACGGCGCCGTCTCCGCCGCCGGTTTCTTCGAGCAGCCCGCCGCCAAAAGTACCGCCGCCAGCACTGCCGCTGTTGCTATCATCCATGAACGTCTCTTCATTGTTCAATTCCTCCGTTTCCATCCATTTCATATTGCGCTCCGGCTCCATCCACGCCCCCAATTCCCAGGGCTGCGCCTTTCGTCCCGCCCGTAAAAATCTTCCGGCGGAATCTGACCGGCGAACCGCAGCAAACTTGTTACTTATGAAGCTTACCATTAAGCTTTCTAAAAAACAAGGAAATTTCCCTTAAAGCTTTGTGAAGGAACATCCCCGGCAGAAAACGCAGATACAAAAGCAGAATCAACCGGGCCATCCTGGGCGAAAGATCCATACTATAAACTCCTTTTCCACTTCGGTATCCCCGAAGCTTCCAATTTCTTTATAGTATGCCCTGAATTCTGCATTTTCTGCAAAGAGACTCAAATTTTGCGTTCCGTAACGTAGGTGAAGGACGTGTACTGGGGCAAATGGTAGGACAGAGTGTACTCGATCATCAGCCCCTGGCGGTCATAGGCCAGGTACGTGACCGCAAATACCTTTTTATCCGGCGGATTGTCCAGCAGCTGCGCGTACTCTGCGGGCGGCAGGTCGATGCGCAGGTAGGACTCCACCTCCGCGGGATAGCGGTCCTTGGTGTCCATGTAGTCGTACAGGGAACCCTCCGCGAAATCATACCGGTCCGCATCCCAGAAAACCTCCGCGGGAATGTAGGTTTTCTGCACCGCGTAGGGTCTGTCGTTGATCTTGGAAAGGCGGAGCATGACAAAGACATGGCTGGTGTAGGGAAACATTTCCCTGATCTCCCCCTCTGCCGGACATTTCTCAAAACTGATCACATCCCGGCTGGACCGGTAGCCACGCTGGCGGATGCCGCGGCTCAAACTGATCACCGCGCCGGAATCCGCGCCGATCTCGATCTTCCGGCTGGGCTCCTCGGGAATCCGGGCCACAAAAGTCCCCCTTCCCCGGTATGCCTTCACATAACCTTCCTCCTCCAGGGCCTTCAAGGCGTTGCGCACGGTCATCCGGTTGATCCCGTACTGGGCTGCCATCACCCGCTCTGAGTCCAGCTTGTCTCCGATCCGGTACTCCCCGTGGATCATCTTCTCCTTCAGGCTCTTCATCAACTGCACATATATCGCATCATATTCAATCATAATCTGGTAACACTCCTGAATTCATAGAGATCCGAGACCGCCACAATCTCAAAATACTCGAAGGGCTCCGGCTCTTCCTTGTAGGTGATTCCCTTGATCATCATCAGTTCCCCGTCCCCGCAGCCCAGCAGCTCCTTTTCCTTCTCCCCGGCCGCCACGATCAGGATCTCCTCCTCGCTTCTGCGGGTCACATAACCGAACATTTCCTGTAATGTTTTGTAAAATGACTGCTTCCCAAGATCCGCGCTCTCCACGCCCTTAACCTTGTCATAGAGAATGTAGGTCTTTTCAATCGACTTGGGAACCCCGTCCACAAGCCGCAATTTCCGGAAATAAAAAATCCGCGAGGCAATGGGAATCTTCAGCTTCTGGCTGATATAGCGGTTGGACTCCGTGACCTCCATATCCAGCACACGGTATTCCGACCGGAATTTCCTGGATTCCAGCGTAGCTGTGATCGGCTCGAACCGTTCCATATCCCTTAATATGTATCGATTTCCCTGTTCCATAACTCCCCCTGTTCCGTTCCATTTTCAGTCTGTCCAAATCATAACACAATAAACCGGTCAATGCAAGAACGGCAAAGCCTCTTATAAAACGCAAAACAGCGCCGTGAATCCTATGTTCACAGCGCTGCGCACGTTTGTCCGGCGATTCCGGGCAGTTCCAGTATCTCGGACAGCGAATCGATCCGGTACACCGCCCCGGTCTGGTCAAAAGGAAACCGGCTGTCCCGCCTGGCTGCCACGCAGGCCCCGGCGGCCACTCCGGCGATCACCCCGTAGGTGGAATCCTCCACCACCAGACATTCACCGGCCTGGCAGCCCAGCGCCGCCATAGCGGTCAGGTAGATTTCCGGATTGGGTTTACTCTCCCGAAACTGTTCCCCGCTGACCACATAGTCGAACAGATCCCCGATCCCGCACTGCCTCAGCACCTTCCGAATCCCCTCCATACCGGTGGAGGAAGCCAGCGCCGTCTTAAATCCCATCTCCCGCAGGCTTTTAAGCACGCCGGGCACCTCCGGGTACAGAATCTCCCGGTAACACACATCGTCAAACAATCTGTAAATTTCTTCCAACTCCCGGTCGAACTCCAGGTTATCAAGTGGCTCTCTTGCCACCCGGTGCATCAACTCCCGGTTCCTGGCGCTGTCCATCCCCACGGACGGGTATAAGTCCTCCTCCCGGACCCAGGGCCGTTTTTTCTGAAGCTCCCGGTGGATTCCGGTCAGGTACAGATACTCGCTGTCGATCAGGACCCCGTCCATATCAAAAATCACTGCTTTGAAACCCATAAACTCCCCTTTCACGGCCGCAGCGCCGCCCATTTTCCCTAAAATGAGTCGTCATCCTCCTCCACGCCGCCCGCTTCAAACCGTCCCACCTGGCTCCGGCCCTTTTCCACGATATCCGCGTTCAGCTCCTCCAGGCTCTTCCCGAAATTCCGGTTCAGCGTGGTGTCCAACAGCATCGCCACGTTTGTCCCATAGTACACGGTGATTCCGCCCCGGCGCATGGCCCGGTCGATCAGCGTGTTGAAGGGAGAGCCGCTGAGAATGTCGCAGAACGCCAGAATGTGCTCCGTCCCCTCCAGGCGCTTTAACGCTTCGTCCATATTCCGCTCCAGCTCCGTCTTGGTGTCTCCGTCCGGGAAATCCACCGCCTCGAACCACTCCTGTTTCCCCAACACCAGCTCCAGGGCGCTGGTGATACCGGTGGCAAATCTGCCGTGGCCTGTGACTAAAATTCCGATCATCTTTTATCCTCCTGCGCCCGGCCGCCGGACCAGCCGCCCCCACAAAAGCAGGGGTGGGCGGCCCGGAAATACCGCGCGTTTAAATCCTATTCCCCGTCCGGATAGTGGGCCAGCGGCTCATCAAAGGGGTTGATATTGGTGTCGATGAAAATATCTTTGGCGCCCTTGGCCGCCACAAACTGGAACGGAACCGTGTACATCAGGGGCGCGATAAACTTGTTGGCCTTGATTCCAAACACCAGATCCCGGCCGTCGCCCTCGATCTCCCGGCAGGTGATCACGTGAACACGGTCGGTATACTTCTTGAACGCGGCCCGAAACTGCAGCATACGCTCAAACTCCGCCTCGTCCGAACCGATCATAAACAGGGTCTGATTGGGCTTTAACGCCATCGTCGGCCCGTGGGAATACTCCTCGATCTCATAACCGATGGTGGGCAGGCGGAGCATCTCCCCCACCTTCAGCATGCCCTCCAGCATGGAGCCGTAGTCGATGCCGTAGCCCAGCACAAACAGCCGGTCGCTGTTCACGATGGAGGCCCGGTTACGGTCATACCACGCTTCGCTCTCCTCGATGACGGTCTGGAAATTGTCCACCAGCTCCTTTGTCTCCCGAATCGCGGTCTGGTACTCTTCCTCGGAATAGACGCCCTTGTCCCGGGCCACGCCCACGGCCCACAGGTAAGCGCTCAGCACGGAAACCGTGTAGCCCTTGGTCTCCGGCGGGGTCAGCTCTTCGCCCACCAGCAGGTGAACCGCGGTGTCCACGTGTTTGGTGATCTCGCTCTCCAGATTTCCCGTCAGCGCCAGGGTGGGGTAACCGTTGGCCTTAGCGTGGGCCATCACCTCGCAGGTAGAAACCGAGGTGCCGGACTGGCTGATACCCACGAACAGGATCTGATCATTTCGCAGAAGTCCGGTCCAGTCCGCTTTCTCATAGTTTTTAAATACTGTGGGGTACTGGGCGATTCCCTCGATCCCCACAATGTGTTTGAAATAGTAGGCCGCGATCTGCGACACGTTGTAAGAGGTGCCGGAACCAAAGAAATAGATTCGTTTAATGTCGTGTTTGCGGAACAGCTCCACAAATGGCTCCACAAAAACCGCCTGATTCTCCAGCACCTGGGGCAATACCTGGGGCTGGAACTTGATGTTGCCAAGTACCGTCTGCTGCATGTTGTTCTCCTCCTCTGATGGGTCCGGCCCGGCGCGCCGGCCGCGGCCGCCGGACCGTTGATCTCTGAATTTACATTAATTCCTTAAAAGTTCGGAAATGTCCTCCCTCGCCTCATTGGGAACCATCTGGGAATAAATAGGAATTCCCATCTCCACCAGCTCCGCAAACGCCGCCTTTTCCTCCGGCGACACAAACACCGTCTTGCGAATCTGGGTGGCTCCCGGCTTGGTGGACATGTTGCCCACCGTGACAAAGGGCGCTTTGTAGCCCAGCTTTGCCATCTTTAAAATCGGCACCGGGCTGTTGCACAGGATCATAACCCGGATCCCCTCGTCGATCTTGCGGATAAACTTATCCGCCGCCTTGACCGTGCTGAAAATGGACAGCTTGCACTTCTCGGGGCAGCCGAACTTCAGAGCGGTCTTGCGGATCTCGTCGTTTACAATCTCATCGTCCACGATGGCGATGCGCTCCAGGGAATAGTGGGGAATCCAAAACCCGCACACCTGGCCGTGAATCAGCCGGTCGTCAATTCTCACATCCAAAATGGCCATACTACGTCCTCCTTACATTGCGATCAGTCCCAGGATACCCAGGATAAAGCCGACCACCACGATTCCGCCGATGATGGCGGTCACTTTCATTTTCTTCTTAATGCAGGCGAAGATACCCAAGGTAAACGCCAGCGGCAGCAGCTTGGGAAGAAGCTGGTCCAAATATTCCTGGAGCACGATCTCGCTTCCCGCGATGGTAAACTGCAGGGGGCAGGAAATGCTCACCCACATGGCGATCATACAGCCGATGGACATGGCTCCGATGATGCCCGCGCAGTGGGTAAACAGCTGCACGCGGCCCGTGGCCTGCATCTCCGACAACAGGGAATGTCCCTGACGGTAGCCGATGAACAATCCGAACCAACGGGTCAGGAAGTTGGGAATATTGAAGAACAGCAGCAGCACAAAGGGCGCCAGGATATTCCCCTCCTTGGCAAAACCCACCGCCAGGGCGCAGGCCAGAATCCGGAAGATGCCCCAGAAGAAGGTGTCGCCGATTCCGGACAGCGGTCCCATCAGGGATACCTTGATGGCGTTGATGGAAGCCACGTCAAAGGTCTTGTCCCGCTTGGCCTTCTCCTCCATGGCGATGGTGGTGCCCATGACAAAGGGTGAGGGCGCCACGGTCATGTTGAAGGCTGCGATATGGCGGTGCATTGCGGCTTTTAACGCCTCGTCGTCCCCTTTATAGATCTTGCGCAGCACCGGCATCACCGCGTAGAGGAACCCCAGCCCCTCCATGCGCTCATAGTTAAAGGACCCCAGCAAGGTAAAGCTGCGCCAGAAAACGCCTACAAAATCTTTCTTTGTCAGATTATTTTCTGTACTGATTATCTCATTTTTCCCCATCGTTTAATCCTCCCACTCGTCTTCCACACTGGACGCAGCAGCGGCGGCCCTGGTTCCCTCGTTCTGCCGCAGCATAAAGATGATCCACGCAACTGCAACCGCGATCGCCGCGATCGCAACCATGGTCAGGTCGAATCCCACATAAGCCGCGGGGATAAAGCCCAGGATAAAATACGGAACCAGATTCTTTTCCATAATGATGTTGAGCAGCAGCGCGAAGCCCAGGCAGGGAAGAATAGCCGCCACGCCGGTCAGGCCCGCGTTCATCCAGGCCGGAAGGCCGTTTACAATGCCCTCGATCATATTGTTTCCGAAGTACATCACGATAAAGGTCAGGCCGAAATACAAGAGAAACGTGCCGAACCCGCAGAGATAATGGACAGCGTTTACGCTCTTAAAATTCAGCTCGTCGATCTTGCGGTCCGCAACCAGCATAGCGCCCGAGTATGCGGACAACAGCAGGGTGTTCAAAAACTGCATAATCACGGCCACGGGAACGCCGAACAGAATGGCGCTCTCAGCGCCAGTTCCGGTCAGCAGCGCCACCGCGGTTCCGATGGTTCCGCCGGTACCAATATCCAACTGAGCCGTAGGGCCGATGCCCGTGGCCCCCATCCACATCAGCTGCAGTGTCGCGCCGATCATCAGGCCCTGCTTCACATCCCCCAGAATCAGACCGACCAGAAATCCCGTCACAATGGGTTCACGGAGCTTGCATTCCCCCAGCCAACCCCCTTCCAACTGGGTCAGCGCCGCCACACAGCCGATCAGTATCGCTTGTAACAAACTCATATCGCTTCCTCCTATTCATCTCTCCATCTTCATACCGGTTTGCGCAAATTGGTATATGTGGTATAGTAGATAATCCACTTAGATTTTTTATACCACTTTATTATCAGAAATGCAATACTAATTTTAAAATTAACGATACTTTTTATTCACATTTATAGTTCTATACAATACTGACGCCTATGGACCGCTGAGACACATGCACAGAACCTCGCGCAACGCCGCTCCGGTTTCCGTCAATTTTGCGCGCCAAAAAGGAGGGTATTCCGAAGGACAGCCGTGCTGTCCTTCGGAATACCCTCCCGATAAAAGTCGTTTTCAGTTTATTCAGCTATCCCCTCTGCAGCATCTCCCCATACCGCCCCAAAAAGCTCTGGGTCCGCTCGTTGTCCGAGGCAAATACCTGCTCCGGAGTCCCCTGCTCCACGATCACGCCGTCGGCCATGAAGATCACCCGGTCGGAGATATCCCGGGCAAAAGCCATCTCATGGGTGACGATCACCATAGCGATATCCAGGTCCGCCAGGGATTTGATCACCTTCAACACCTCGCCGGTCAACTCCGGGTCCAGGGCCGAGGTGGGTTCGTCAAAGAACAGAATCTTGGGGTTTAACGCCAGCGCTCTGGCGATGGCCACCCGCTGGCACTGTCCGCCGGAGAGCTGGCAGGGGTAGGCATTTTCCTTGTCCTCCAGCCCCATTTTGCGCAGCAGCTCCCGGGCCTCCCGGTAAACAATTTCCTTCTCCCGCTTCTGCACATGGATGGGCGCGTCGGTGATATTCTTCATCACGGAATAGTGGGGAAACAGGTTGAAATTTTGAAAAACCAGGCCGTACTGGCTCTGAATCTCCCGCAGCTCCTTCTTGCCCGCGTACACGGCCTTACCGTCCGCGCCGGTCCAGGCCGCCTTTTTCCCCAGGTAAATGACTTCCCCGCTGTCCATGGTTTCCAGCATGGTGGCGCAGCGCAGCAAGGTGGACTTTCCGGAACCGGAGGGCCCGATAATGGACACGATTTCGCCTTCCCCCACGGTCAGGGAGATGTCCTTAAGCACGCCCAGCCCGTCGAAGGCTTTTTCCACATGATTGATCTCCAAAAGATTCATTGTCCCCAAACTCCTTCCCCTTACTGGTAATAATTCAGCTTCTTCTCAAGCCCTTCCATGGCCAGGGCCACGATCAGGTTAAACACATAGTAGAACAGGCCCGCTGCGATAAACGGGATCATGTTGCTCTGGGACGCCGCCAGCATCTTGGCGATGGAGAACATCTCCATAACGCTCAGGGTAAACGCCAGTGAGGTATCCTTTACCAGGGTGATGACCTCGTTGGTCACGGACGGCAGAATCCGCTTGATCACCTGGGGCAGAATAATCTTGAAAAAGGTCTGTCCTCTGCTGTAACCCAGGATCTTGGCCGCCTCGTACTGGCCCTGGGGCATGGACTGGATGCCGCTGCGGTAAATCTCCGCGAAATAGGCGGCGTAGTTGATCACAAATCCGATCAGCGCGGCCCAAAGGCGGTAGCCGCTGCCCAGCTTCAGCCCGAAAATATAGTAAGGCCCGAAATACACCACCATCAGCTGCAGCATCAGCGGCGTGCCGCGCATGACCGATATGTACCCCTTCACAATGGTGCGGACCACACGGTTCGCGGACATCCGCCCAAAGGCGACCACCAGGCCCAGAGGCAGCGAAAATACCAGCGTCACCACGAATATCTGCACGCTGGTCAGCATCCCCCCCATGAGCTGGATCAGAATCTGTTCAACCGTCATTTTCCCCATAATTATCTACCGCCTTTTCCATCCATTAAAGCGCTCCCCGATGCCCGGCCGTTTTCCGCCGGTCCCAAATCGTTTTCCTGCCGGTTCCGGACCGTTTTCACCCGGCCATCGCCGAAGCCCTCTTAAAATCGCGCGGGCCGGGCCCCGCCCCCCAGCGCGGCGAAAACCGCTGTACGGTTAAACATGCAGCGGCTTTCGGAATATGAATTGTTTACTTGCCGATGGTGGTCACGTCCTCGCCGAACCACTTCTCGGAAATCGCCTTTAAGGTGCCGTCCTGGGCCATCTCCTCCAGAGTTTTCTGAACCTTGTCACGCAGCTCCGTGTTGCCCTTCTTAAAGCCAACGCCGTACTCCTCAGCGGAAAGGTGATCCTCCAGGATTACAAAATCGGCGTTCCTCTGCTGAATCTGGTACCCCGCCACGATCACGTCCATGGCGATGGCGTCCACCGCGCCCTGCTCCAGGTCCATAAACGCGGAGTTGTAATCCGCCGTGGTCAGAAGCTGTTTAAAGGTGGCCGTCAGGTCCGGGTTTTCATTCAGCGCCGCCAGCGCAGAGGAATCAGCCTGACACTCCACAACCTTGCCCTTTAAGTCGTCCATGGACGCGATACCGGAATCCGCTGCGACCACAAACACCTGGGAGTTGGCCATGTAGGCTTCTGTCCACTCGTAATCGCTCTCACGGCCCGTCATGGTAAAGCCGTTCCAGATACAGTCGATATTTCCAGAATCCAGCTCCATGTCCTTGGTATCCCAGATAATGGGCTGCGGCTGGTATTCCAGTCCCAGGCGTTTGGCGACCTCCTGGGCTAGCTCCAGGTCAAATCCGGTGTATTCCCCGTTATCCCCCATGAATCCCATGGGAGGGAACTCCTGGTCAAATCCTACGATAAAATGTCCGCCAGCAGCCTGGGCCTCCGCGGAAGTCTCGCTCTCAGCCGCGGAAGTATCCGCCGCCTTATCCGCCGCAGTGGTGTCCGCCGCCGTAGTATCCGCAGTGCTCTCAGCCGTAGTAGCCGCCTCTCCCTTGGTCTGCGCTCCGCCACAGCCTGTCAGCCCAAAGGCCATCACGGCCGCCATGGCCAGACAAAATGTTCTCTTTTTCATAATACTGATCCTCCTCAAAACATGATTTCATGGGTTCGATACTTTATTCAAAAATCACTCTACCATAGTAGCATACTAAAGTGTATAAGTAAAGTAGAATTTTAGAAATATTTTGCGGATTTATGATCTGTCGAAAACCCCGGAAAAGACGCTCCAAGTAATGGGCCTCAGGCTGCGCCAACGGCCTATTACATCCAGTAATTGCCCGCAGGCTGCGCCAGCGGCCCATTACATTCAATAAAACGACAGCCCTCCTCTATGGAAGGCTGCCGCCCAGGATTCAATCAATTATACAATTTTTTCCAATTCCCTCAAATCCCGTATCTCATAATCCACCCGGATCCCGCTCTCTCCCGCCTTCCCCTTCGGGTTATACCAGCAGGTATCGGTGCCCGCCACATTTCCCCCCAGTATGTCGGAATGCAGCGAGTCCCCCACCAACAGCATACGGGAGGGGTCCGCGCCGGGAATCCTTGAAAAGCAGTAGTCGAAATACTCCTTCTGGGGCTTCTGGCTCCCCGCGTCCTCGGACACGAAAATGTCTTTCACATACAGATCCAGACCGGAAGCCGCCAGCCGCTTGTACTGGGTGGACGAAGTTCCGTTGGTCACGATATACAGATCGTACCGGTCCCTCAGATAACCGCAGATTTCCACCGCCCCGTCGATCAGGATCGCGGAGCCGTCCAGCTGCCTGCGGTACAGGCTCTCCACCTGAGCGCCGTCCACGGTCTTGCCGAGACTCCCGAAAAATGTCTCGAACCGCTGGCAGACCAGCCGTTCCTTGGTCACCTCGCCCCGCTCAAAGGCCGCCCAGTACGCGTTATTCACCTGGTGGTAGGCCTCCAGAAGCTCATCCGTCGGTTCGACCCCGTATTCCCGCAGCACCACCCGCATCCCGTCCGCCTCAGCCTGATCGAAATTCAGCAGCGTGCCGTCCACGTCCAACAGGATCACGTCATATTTTCTCTCGCCTGTCATCTGTCCTGGTATACCACCTTTCCCTCACAGATCGTGTACTTCACACGTCCGGTGAGCCGTTCCCCCACAAAGGGACTGTTGACCGCCCTGGAGGCGAAATCCGCCACCGTCCACTCCTCGTTCTCATCGAACAGCACCAGATCAGCCGGAGCTCCGGCTTCCAGGCGGCCGCAGTCCAGCTTGTAGAGCCGGGCCGGATTGAAGCTCATTTTCCTCATCAGTTCGCACAGGCTCAGATGTCCGGGCTTCACCAGACAGGTGATTCCCAGCGCCAGAGCGGTCTCCAGGCCGATGATCCCGCTGGGCGCCTCTGTCAGCGGTCTGGCCTTCTCCTCCACGCTGTGGGGCGCGTGGTCCGTGGCGATCATGTCGATGGTGCCGTCCTTTAACCCCTCGATCAGCATCGCGCGGTCGGTTTCGGTGCGCAGGGGCGGGTTCATCTTAGCCAACGTGCCGTATTTGATCACCGCTTCCTCGGTCAGCGCAAAATGGTGGGGCGTCACCTCGGCCCACACATTTGCGCCCAGATCCTTGGCCAGCCGGACCATTCTCACCGCGTGCCCGGAACTGATGTGCTGGATGTCCACCTTCGCCCCGGTTTCCAGCGCGATCATGCAGTCCCTGGCCACCAGCGCGTCCTCGGCCAGCGCCGGGGAGCCGTAAATCCCCAGGCGGTCCGACACAGCCCCGTGGTTGATGCCGTTGTTGACGATAAAACTCTTGTCCTCCTCGTGGAAGCTCAGCACCGTGTCCAGACGGGCCGCCTCCTCCATGGCCTTCTTCACAAACACACCGTCCATCAGCGGAATCCCGTCGTCCGTGAATCCGGCGGCCCCAGCGGCTAGAAGGCCCTCCATGTCCGTCAGCTCCCGGCCCTCAAAGCCCCTGGAAACAGCGGCGCAGCTCAGCACGTGGATGCCGGTCTTTTTGCCCTCCGCAAGGACGTAACGCAGCGTCTCCTCATTGTCCACAATGGGTTTGGTATTCGCCATGCACACCACCGTGGTGAAGCCGCCTCTGGCCGCGGCCCGGGCTCCCGAGTGAATGTCCTCCTTATAGGTCAGTCCCGGATCCCGGAAATGCACGTGAACGTCCACAAGTCCCGGAGCAGCCACCAGGTTCTGCGCATCGATCACCTGGTCAAAATCAGTCTCCACCGTCTGGCCGGGCGCGCAGATTTCCCGGATCACTCCGCCCTCCAATATCAGATCGGCCCGCTCATCTCTGCCCGTCGCCGGGTCCACCACGCGTCCGCCGCGAATCAATATCATAATGTTCTTCCATCCTTTCCCTGTACGGCTTTTCCGCCCATAATTTTCCAAATCGCAAACGCAGGCTGGCCCTTATCTCACCGGACTCAACTCCGCGCCGCCAGGCTCACCCATCTGTAAGCCCCAGCCCTGCCGTTCCCTCTAAATCACAAACTCCTCGCCGCAGCGGTGGATTTCCATCACCCTGCCGCGGTAATCCGCAGAGCACTCCAGCTGTTTCAGCTTGTCCGTCACCGTAAAGTCTCCCCAGAAATGCATGGGGAATACCACATCCGCGCCCACCGTGCGCATAAAGCCGTCCATGCCCCGGTAAAAATCGCCCTCCTGGCGCGGATCCAGGGGCACGAAGGCCACGTCCACGTGGTTGCCCTTCATCTTCTCCAGCTCCAGGCGGTAATTTTCGCTCATACGGAGGTTGTCCGCCTCCGGCTCGCCGGACCACACCCAGTTGTTCAGATCGCCCGCATGGTAAATCCGTTTGCCCCCGCACTCCACCAGAAAGGCCACGCCCTCGTCCGTGGACTTCATAGTCCGCACGTGAACCGCGGGCGGGAGATTGATGGAAGCCTCCTCGTCCGGCCCCATAAACAGAATCCGGCGGCGCAGCTCCTGAGGCGCCCGCTTGCGCCAGATATCGTCGCTGAGGACATACAAAACCTGCTCCGCCTGGTCCACCAGCTCAAAAATCACCGGCGAAAAGTGATCTCCATGGCGATGACTGGAAAATATCACCAGAGGTTTGTCGAGAATCTCCGGCAGTTGTCCCTCAAAATAGTCGAACAGAAACGCTGCCTGGTCCATTTCCACCAGAAATGAACTGTGGTGAATATACGTGATCTTCATTCCTAAATCCCCCTTTCCGGAACATTCCAAAATCGGTTGACTATCCTTCTCTCTTTCTATTATATATCATAATATTCCATGATAAAAGCATTTCCACGTTCCCCTCAAAAACTGCGGCGCAAAAAAACAAAACGCAGAATGTGTTATATTAAAGACTAATGCATAACACCATTCTGCGTCAACCTGCATTTTATCCAAAAAAGGATTATTTGATCATCAGACCCAGCCGTTTTGACAGCTCGGCCGCCTGGTAAAGATCCACCGTAAGCCCGCGCAGCTCCTCGCAGCTGTCGGACAAGACCAGGCCGCCGATCTGACTGGTGGTGAAGTCCATTGCCCGAAGGGGCGTCCTAAAAAAGCTGGCCCCGGTCAGGTCAACCCGGTCCCAGTACACATCCTTGGCCCGGCACTGGCTGAATACGGCCCCCTTCAGGCGGCTGTCCGAAATGCGGACGCGCTCCAGGCGGCAGGCGTCAAAGTTGGCGAAATCCATGGCGCTGCCGTCCAGGGTCAGATTCTTTATCGTGCTGCCCGCGAACTTTGTCCCAAGCCCCTTGCAGGATTTGAATTCACAGCGGTTAAAAAAGCTGTCGCTGAAATCACAGTTGGAAAAATCGCAGGACTGAAACACCGTGTCCACAAACGAACTCTGCTCAAAGAAACAGCTCTGAAAGCTGCAATTCACAAACCGGCACTGGGCGGCGGCCAGCAGCCGCAGGGATTCCTCCCCGGCCGCCAGCCCGCTAAACCGCAGGTCCCGCACGCATTCCTCCTGGCGGACGCAGTCCAGGAGATAATCCAGCCCCCGGGAGGCCGTCTCCGGCTCCCGGGACAGCCAGGGCCCGGTCACGCGCTCCGCGGCCATCAGGTATTCTCCGCCCCGTCCACAAACAGCGGCGTAAACTGGAAGGTCCGGCAGTCCACCAGGCCCCGGTCCGTGAGCCGCAGCTCCGGCAGGCAGGCCAGGGGAATCAGAGCCATGGTCATAAACGGGGAGACCATGGTGCAGCCAATCTGCTCCCAGCACTCCGTCAGGCGGCTTACCATGGCGGCCATCTCCTCCGCCGGCTTATCGTTCATCAGCCCTGCGATGGGAAGAGGCACCACGCCCAGAACCTGGCCGTTCTGCACCACAGCCATGCCTCCCCTGCTCTCGATCAGGGTGTTGGCTGCCAGCGCCATATCCGCGTCGTTGGTTCCTACCACCAGCAGGTTGTGGGCGTCGTGGGCAACGGTGGAGGCCATGGCGCCGCAGCGGATGCCAAAGCCCTTGCAGAAGCCGAAGCCCACCTTACCGGTCTCGTGGTGGCGCTCAAACACCGCGGTCTTTAATACGTCCTGCTCCACGTCGGAGTGCACCTGCCCGTCCGACACGGTCAGAAGCGCCGTGCCCGCAATATCAGCCACCTTGCCGGAGCCTACCTCGATCACCTGCACCTTCACCCGGCTTCCATCGGCCAGCGGGGCGCCCTCCCCGGTTTCCGGCGCATTAAGCCGGAAGGATTCCGGGGTGATGGAGCCGCCGACGTGCACGGAATCCATCGCCCAGGCAGGGTAGGAATAGGGTTTAAAGGGAGCGGTCATCTTCCCGTTCTCCGCCACCACGTCGCCGTCGATCAACACCCGGGTCACCTTGAGCTCTTCCAGATTGTTGAGGAACACGATGTCCGCGCACTTGCCCGGGGTGATGGAACCCAGCTCGTGGTCCATCTGGAAGCACTGGGCGCAGTTGATGGTCACCATCTGAATCGCCGTGACGGGGTCGATGCCCTCCTGCAGCGCCCGGCGCATGATGTGGTCCAGATGCCCTTCCTGGATCAGGGTCTCCGGGTGGGCGTCGTCGGATACCAGACAGGCGAACCGGGTGTCCACCTTGTGCTCCGTAATAGCCTTTGCCACCTGGTGCAGGTCGTGCCAGGCGGAGCCCTCCCGCAGCTGGGCGTACATCCCAAGGCGCATCTTCGCCAGAGCGTCCTCGGCCCGGGTGGACTCATGACAGCAGCGGGTTCCGGAGGCGATGTAGGCGTTTAAGCCCTTTCCGGTCTCCGGCATGGAATAGTGGCCGGTGACGATCTTCCCGGCTCTCAGGGTGGCCCCCACGATCTTGTGGGTGCGCTCGTCGGAATTTAAAATACCCGGGAAATTCATCATTTCCCCCAGACCCACAACGCTGTCCCAGTACATGGTTCCCTCCACGTCCTCCGGGCCGATTGCGGAGCCGGTGTCCTCAAATCCGGGCACCGCGGGCACGCAGGACGGGGTGGTGATCATGGCTTTCAGCGGCGTCCTGGCCGCGTCCTGCGCCATACACTTGACGCCCTCCAGGCCCAGCACGTTGCAGATCTCATGGGGATCCATATAAATGCCCACGGTGCCGTGGGGAATCACCGCCCTGGCATACTCGCCCACGCCCATCATGGAGGACTCCACATGGATATGGCCGTCCATAAATCCAGGCGCTATGTACTGGCCCTCAGCCTCGATCACCCGGGTGTCCGGCCCGATGCAGTGGGAGCCATCCCCCACCAGGGCGATCCTCCCCTGGGCGATGGCCACGTCCGTGTGCTCCTGAATCTCACCGGTACACACATTGACCAGCCTGGCATCCCGGATCACCGTCTCCGCCGGAATCCTTCCCTCTGCCGTGGCGGCCAGCGTCATAGTCGCCTCCCACAGTGGCGTTTTACAGAATTTGTTAATCATACGTTCTCCTTTCTAAGCCTAAATAGAAACAACAGCGCCCTGAAATCCCGGCGCTGTCTACCCCTTTTTTGTTATTACCAGTATGCCATATTGTGGCCGGCTTTTCAATACTTTCCGACTTCTTTCTGAATATTTTAGAATTGACACTGTATTGATGAATAATTCATCGAAAACTTGCAGGAAAATGCAGCATTATAGCACGTTGGCGGGGCCAGGGCTGGGACCAGGCCGGGCGGCGGCCTCTCCAGGGCACCGGCGCAAAAATCCTTTTCGCCTATTAAACGCAGTGGTATAATCTTCTAATAGAAATTCATTTCACACACAACCACACCCCAAATCACACGAACCTACAGGAGGATTCTCTATGTTTGAACTGACCCAGGCCGGGGATTGCAGCTACTATGTCAACGCACCGGCAAAAATCGGCGTTTACTGCTCAGGGGACAACCAGGTCTACCTGATCGACAGCGGAAACGACAAGGACGCGGGACGCAAGCTCCTGCGGATCCTGGAACAGCGCGGATGGCGTCTTGCGGGGATTGTCAACACCCACTCCAACGCGGACCACATCGGCGGAAACCATTTTATCCAGCAGAAAACCGGCTGTAAAATTTTTGCCGAGGGAATCGAAGGACATTTCACCGAAAGCCCCATCCTGGAACCGGCCTTCCTGTACGGCGGTTTTCCGGCGGGAGAGCTGCGCCACAAATTTCTCATGGCCCAGCCCAGCAGCGTATCCCCCTTCTCGGACCCGGACTTTCCCAGCGGCCTTAAGGTCATCCCTCTGCCCGGCCATTTCTTCCAGATGTACGGGTTCCGGACGCCCGATGACACCGTGTTTCTGGCGGACTGCCTGAGCAGCGCGGCCACCCTAGAAAAATACCACGTCTCCTTCATCTACGACGTAGCCGCCTACCTGGAGACACTGGACGCGGTGGAGCGCATGGAGGGCCGCCTGTTCGTCCCCTCCCACGCGGAGGCCACGGACGACATCGGCCCGCTGGTGGACTTAAACCGCAAAAAGGTCCGCCAAATCGCGGACCTCATCTGCACCTTCTGCCAGACCCCCGCCTCCTCCGAAGCGGTTCTAAAGCATGTATTTGATTCCTACGGCCTGACTATGAACTTCGAGCAGCACGTGCTGGTGGGAAGCACGGTCCGCTCCTATCTGTCCTGGCTCCACGATAGCAGAGAGCTGGAGGCAGAATTTGCGGACAACACGCTGCGCTGGAAACGGAGCTGACCAGCGCCGCGTCCCCAGGCCTTCCTGCGCGCTGCCCTGATCCTGCACAAAGCTGACCCGCCCCGCCTCCCCCGGACATTACCCCGCGCTGTCCTGATCCTGCACAAAGCGGACCAGCCCGGCCGGGGGCACCGCGGGACTGTAGAGATACCCCTGGAAAATGCGGCAGTTCAGCGAGAGCAGCAGGTCCCGAAGCTCCCGGCTCTCCACATACTCCGCCACCACCTGGAAGCTTAGGTCCTCCCCCAGGCCCACGATGGCGCGCACGATATCCTGACTGCGCGGGCTGTCAAGGAGCTGGCGCACAAGAGTGCCGTCCAGCTTCACAAACTGGAAATTACTGCCCTGAAGATATTTCAGGGACGTCTGACCCATACTGAAATCGTCGATGGCCGCCAGGATGCCGTGCCGGAAGAGCTCGTGCAGATTTTCCGCGATCTTTCCAAACCGCTCCAGGGCGGCCTCCTCCGTCACCTCCAGGCAGAAGCTGTTCTGGAGTCCGGCCTCCTCCACCAGGCGGATTGCCGTGCGGACAAATTCCTCGTCGTTTGCCTCATAGGGGGAAATGTTCACCGACACCATGAGGGGCCTGCCAAGGGCGTTTTGGAAGCGTACGCTGTCCGCCACCGCCGTGCGCAGAATACAGGCGGTCAGGTCCCCGTAGATCCCCGCCTCCCTGGCCAGCTTGATCACCAGCGGGGGCGGCAGCGGCGTGCCCCGGAACTTCCAGCGCAGCAGAGCTTCCGCACCGCAGACCCAGCCCTTTTCGTCCACCTGCGGCTGGTAAAATACGGGAATACTCCCGGCTTGCAGGTCCCGGTGAAGCTGTTCCGCCACCACCTTAGCCACCGCGCCGACATTGTCCGGCCGCTCCAGGAACTGATTTCCCAGAGCGGGCAGCTCGCTCTCCTCCGCAAACACCCTCAGAAGGTCCTCCAGATCAATCCGGATGCGCTCCTGCTGCATGTGCTCGGAGAGCCGCACAAACGGCGCGTAAACCGCCGTGCCAGCCGCCACAATCACCGCCTGTACCAGCGCCCCGTTGATGGAGCGGGAGGCGGCGTATCCGCTGAGAGGCGCAGGGGTCGTCCAGGTCACCGTGGTGGTCACCACCGGCATAAAACCGCAGACCACCGCCGCGTGCCCGATGAGCAGCGAGATCACGGGCACCAGGAGAAACGGCAGAAACAGGATGGGATTTAAGATCACCGGAAATCCAAACACCAGCGGCTCGTTCATATTGAACACACCGAAGGGCAGGGAACACCACGCCAGCCGCCGGTTCTCGTGGGACCGGGAGAACAGCAGCAGAGCAAGCAGCAGGCACAGCGTGGCTCCGCTGCCGCCGATGAGCGCGAAATTGTCCACAAAGGATTTGCACACAACGGCGCTGGTGCTCTGGTCCAGGGTGGCGAAATAGGCCTGGGCCACCGGCTCCATCACATTTCCCCCATGGATGCCGAACAGCCACAGCAGGTCGGTCAACAGCACAAACAGCACGCCCTTGCCCAGCTCGTTGGGCACATTTTGAAACAGAGCCATCATTCCGCCCGAGAGCAGTTCATTGATGCTTCGTACCCCCAGAAAATGTTCCATCGCCAGCCCCGCCAGGGCAAAGACCAGCAGACACAGGCAAAGCGGCACGATCAGGGAAACCGACACCCGGAACTGCACGTCCATGCCCGCGCTGTAGGAGCGGAGACGGGCCGGCAGGTAACGGCTGAATGCGCCGAACAGCGCCGTAGCCGCGATGGAACACAAAATGGCCCCGAACATGCTGACCGCGCCCAGACTGGCGAACTCGAACACACCGTTGCTCTGCACGCTGAACAGGATGAAAAAGCTTCCGAGGGACGCCATGACCGCCACCAGGCAGAACGTCCTGTCGGACCCGGAAATGGTCGCTGCGTAGGAGTAGCTGATGCCGCACAGCAGGCAAAGGGACATGATGCCGATGGTGGCGTCGTAGACAAACCCAAGGGCGCTGTAAACCGCCCCGCCCGCCGCCCCCATGATCCACTCCTGGAACCCGGGAATGGGAAGGTTCCGCAGCATCAGGGCCACCGCTCCCACGATCAGCACCGGCGTCAGCAGCAGCAAGCCGCGTTTGACCGAGGCGAACACCGGATTCCGTTCCAGGCGGTATGTAAAACGCAGCAATTTCCCGTACAGCATAGATTCCCCCCTCTTTCTATTTCCCCAATTCCCGTTTTTCACTAAACCACCACAGCGTCGCGGCGATTGACGCCAAAAGCACCACCGTAGACACAATACTGCCCTCCGGCCCGAACGCCCCGCCGTTTAAAAGCGGAGAACCGGTCAGCTCCGTCACCGCCACGCTGGGCGTGCTGATGCCGCTGACGCCGAAACCGAACACGCAGCCCTGGAAAAAGTTCCAGGAAATGTGAAATCCGATTCCCAGCCAAAGGTGCCCGCTCTTTAAGGCCAGAAGCCCCAGCAGAATCCCGGCCAGGATAATATTACCGCAGCCCATCAGGCTGAAATTGGCATTGGTGCTGTGGGCGATCCCAAACAGCACGGCGGGCAAAAGCACTATGAGCCAGTCCTTTTCCGTCTGCCGCAGCGTTCCCATGGCATAACCGCGGAACGCGATCTCCTCGCCGAACCCCACAAACACGAACATGAGCAGATACCCCGCCAGCCACGGGCTGAATTGCAGCCCCGATCCGGCCATTATCCGGGCGCTGCCAGTCAGATAAATCCCACCGCAGACAATGGTGATCAACGCCACCCCGATGGCAAAACCCACGCCCAGCTCCTTCAGCCATGTTCTGCCCGCCAATCCCATGGAACGCGCGCTGCCGCGGAGCAGGTATTTCCACGCTCCCAGGAAAAACAGGGACAGCAGCAGGTTCTGTATCACCATTCCCGCGATAAACCAGCTGTTCTCAAAAACCTCCGCATACTCCATCCTCAGAACGCCGTCGCCGTCCAGCACCCCGGAGGCCTGTAAAATCGGGAACAGCAGATTTACAAGAGCCACGGAAACCAAAATTATGGCGATGGGCCCCAAAATCTCCTGTATCAAAAGAAAGGAGGCCAGCTTATAACCCCACCGAACCTGGTTTCTGTCGTTCCTAAATATATTTCTCATCCAACGTTTTCCTTTCTGTCTCTCAAATCCGTGCTCTCAGCCGCTGCTCCTCATCGTCAAACAAAAGCCGTTTATTGTACTGGTAATACCGCTCGCAGTCGTAATCCTGCAAAAAGCGGACGCAATATTCATTGGTATTTAACTCGGTCACAAAAATGACCATCTCCTGGCTGTCCCCGAAAGCCGCCTCCATAAAGTCAAAGGCGTGCTCCAGCATCTCCCCGCAGGAAACCCGCTGCTCCTCATAGCGGTCGCTGGCCCGGCCGAACCGCCCGCGCACCTGCTCCCAGGCCGCCGCACCGTCCGCGCTCTCCGCGCCTTCCATCTGCGCCAAATCTCTTCCATAATTCTCCAGTTCCATCAGAGCAGACCGGCGCACCGCCTCCTCCCTGCGGCTCAAAAGTCCGGCGGACCGGTCCGCGTTTATCTCCCGCTCCATTCTGGCCACCAGGTCCGTCATGACCGCAGCCGGAGTCATGACAGTTTCAGAGTCCGCCAGTCCGGCGCATGCCTTGCCCGGATCCACCCGGCCGGCGTGCGCGGCTCCCTGGTCCGCCGCGCCGTGCTCAACACCGCCTGCCACCCCCGTGACAACCCGCTTCTGAAACTCCTTCAGTCCATTCATCACAAGTTCCATCTGCCGTTCCTTCAGGCGCAGTTCCCGAAACGCCCCGGACAGCCTGGACAGCAGCAGGCCCACCACGCTGAGCTTTTCGTCAAATGCGGCCTTCGCCACCTTGTCGCACAGGGCCTCGCTGATAATCCCGGCCAGAATCTGATCCACCTGGTAATCATCCCGGTACTTGTAGTACAGCTCCAGATAATTGGCGAAATCCTTTGCAATGGCGGGAAACTGGATATATTGTCCCACCACGTCCCGGTCCGCCTTCTTCTCAAGCCGCTCGTAAACGCAGATCAGTTCTGACAAGTCCTCCCAGCCCCGGGGCGTGGCGAACCGTTTCCCATCCACCGTCGTCTCGATCTGGCAGAAATTCTGCCGTTTGATGCCCAGATAAGAGAGAATGGCCGGGTGGATATTTTCCCGGTAGGCGTACTCCTTCCAGACTTCAAAATCCGGCTCCACCGTGATTTTCTTGATCCGGTCCAGCGTCACCACGTCGAACTCCCGGACGGACTTGTTGTACTCCGGCGGGTTGCCGGCGGTCACGATGATCCAGCCCTCCGGGATCCGATGGCTGCCGAAGGTCTTGCACTGCAGGAACTGCAGCATGGTGGGCGCCAGTGTCTCGGACACGCAGTTGATCTCGTCGATAAACAAAATCCCCTCCTCCAGTCCCGTGGACTCAATCTTGTCGTAGATGGAGGCCACGATCTCGCTCATGGTATACTCCGTCACCGTGTACTCCCGGCCTCCGTACTGCTTTTTCTCAATAAACGGCAGCCCCACCGCGCTCTGCCGCGTGTGGTGGGTGATGGTGTAAGCCACCAGGCCAATCTCCATTTCCTGGGATATCTGTTCCATAATCTGGGTTTTGCCCACGCCCGGAGGGCCGATTAACAGCACCGGCCTCTGCCGGATGGACGGAATCGCGTAAGCGCCCGTGTCATCCCGCAGCAGATACGCCTGGATGGTGTCCTTGATCTCTTGTTTGGCCCGTTTTATATTCATGTCATTCTCTCCTGCTCTTCCTTCTGCAACAGTCCCATATTCCCCGTCTCCGGCTCATTTTGCCCCTTCTCCAGCAGATCGTCCACCTCCAGAATCACCTTCATGGCCCAGGGCGGCACCGACTCGTCGCTGTACTGATCCTTGACAAACACAAAGGCCGTGTCGTAGGGCGGAGCCTGTACCGGATAAATCCCTTTTCCGTCCGTAAAATAGATCAGGCCCCTGAGCCTGGAAAATGCTCCCGCCGCCCGAAGGCCGTTCACATAGTCAAAGGCCGGCCTGAAATCCGTGCCTCCCAGGCCCTTTAAGGTCAGATGCTCCATATAATCCGCCAAATCCTCCGCCCTGGTGATCACCACGTCGGACCGGATTTGGTCGTCGCACTGGATCACGTGCACATTGACCCGGCGGAAGAAACTCTCCGACTGGGACAGCACGTCGTAGGTCTCCTCCAAAAAGCGCTGTACCAGCTCTCCGGAGCAGGACATGGACGTATCGATCACCACGGCGAAATCCTCCACCCGGTACACCTCCCTGGACTCCTGGGGTTCAACCAGCGGCATGTTCCCGTACAGGGACAGCCCATAGGTGTAAAAGGCGTAGTCGAAGGAGTCCATATCCACCTGAATCTCCTCCTTTAACACCGCGAACCGCCGGAGAAACTGCCGGTAATCGTACCGCTCCCGGTTTTCCACCTCCAGCTCATCCAAAAGGCTCCGGTTGTCCTCCGAGGCGTCTTTGGAGCCGGTCTCCATCTCGGTCTGCATGCGCTCCCGGTTGTCCTTCCACTTGTTTTGCCGGTTTCTGACCTGGCGGGGCGGCTGAGGCTCCTCCCAGCGGCTGTGGTCATCCACATAAAATTCCCGTTGTAGCTGGCCTCTGCGCCGGTCATCGGGTTTCATCTCCACCAGCGCCTTGTATACGCCCTGGGCGGTCAGAACCTCCTGGTTTAACATCTTCCGGATCCGCAGGTAGGTTTCCCGACGGAACGCCCCCGGCTGGACGTGGGTACACTTCTGGTAGAGTCCGTCCAGCACCGACTCCATGGCGATGTCGCAGGCCAGATTCCAGTCGGATATTTCCCGCTCTCCCCGCCCGTCCAAATGTCCGAACAGGCAGTGAAACAGCATGTGCAGATACGCGCGGTTCACCCGCACGCGCCCCTGGCCGTAAAGTCCGGTCAGCCAGTCCGGGCCGTAATAGATATTGAAACCGTCCGTTCGGATTCCGTTCAATCCCCACTCCGCCTCGAATCCCAGGCTGCTTAAGGGAATATCCAGGAAACGCATATTCAGATAAAGCTCATTCCTGGCCTGGTAGAGAATCTGCGCACAGAGATTTACCTCCTCCAATTCCCGCAGCTGCCGGTCTCTGGTTGGATCATTCATAAGGGCCGCCTCCCGGGTTACTCTGCGGGCCGGGCGGGGGCCGCCTGGCTGGCGGACGCTGGGGCGCTGTCCCGGCCAGCAGACGCTTCCGCCGGATCGCCCGCGGACGCAACCGGTTCCGGCGCGGCCATGGCGCTCATCTTCTCGTGCTCCTCCCGCAGCTCCTCATACAGCGCGTAGAAGGTCCACCCGCAGTTGTGCTCCGTGAGCACCGCCTTGAGGGAGATGCGCGGAACTCCCGCCTTGCGCAGGTTCAACAGCAGTTCGTCGATCCGCCGGCTGCTAAATTGCTTTAAAACCAGCATCTCCTCGCCGATCACCGGCAACTCCCCTGCGTCCGCATTTTCCTCAAATCCCGGCACGCCGGCCAGATACCCCACCGTCTGGTTCACCTGGTCCGGACCGATGTTGCGGATTCGGATTCCCATGCGCACCAGCACGCTTTTTAACTTGGTCACGTGCTTCATCGTCTCCGGAGTACCCGGATTATAATATAAAACTGTCTCCATTATCTTTGCCATCGCAATTCCTCTCCACTATTTAAACAGGTCACAGCTGTCCAGCATCAGCGTGAACGGGCCGTCGTTCAACAGCTCCACCTTCATATCCGCGCCGAATTCCCCGCGTTCCACTCTCTTCACGTATTGTCTGCACCGCTCCATAAAATATTCGTACAGCCCGTTCGCCATATCCGGGGCGCCCGCTTTGATAAAACTGGGCCGGTTGCCCTTCCTGCAGTCCGCGTAGAGGGTAAACTGGCTGATCACCAGCAGTTCACCGCCCACATCCGCCAGGGACAGGTTGGTCTTGCCGTTCTCATCCTCAAAAATCCTCAGCTTGCAGATCTTATCCGCCAGCCGGTCCGCCACTTCCTCCGTGTCCTCGTCCGACACGCCCAGCAGAATCAGGAAACCTTTTCCTATTTTTCCCAGAACCTTGCCGTCCACCGTCACTCCGGCGTGGGACACACGCTGTATTACCGCTCTCATTGCTCGTTCTCCTTTATAATTGTTTGTCGATTGCTCTCATTATAATTCATTTTAACCATCCAATCCAGACTTTCCAGATGATCCAGCAATTCTTTTGTGACGTCGAAACGCGCGCAGCCCGGATACAGGACCGTGCCATCGCGCTTCTCAGGCCCGCATACCACATGGCTCACCCACAGTTTGTCCTCAAATCCCTGATCCGGCTGGAACCGATTTCTGCCCTCCGCGCTGCTCACCTGGTAACCGGGATGGGCGGCGTCCGGGTCCGGGAGGTATGTTCCCTCCGCCAGCGCCTCAAGGGCCGCGTCCGCATCCCTTCCATAGATCACTGTGATATTTAAGGGCTGCATAGCCTCCCCCGCGTACCTGCTGTACTCCTCAAACACGGCGGCAAGGGCGTATTCCAGAAATACCGTCCGCTCCACCTCCGGCCAGGCGATTGCCAGACCCACCTCATCGTACGCGGGATACCAGACCCGGCAGTTGATCTGTTTCTGCCCGCAGAAATAGCGGAACACCTCCGGGAGATAACCGGACGTGAGCACCACAGGCGGCCGGATTCCGTTTTCTGAAGGCTGCACCGTAAAATAGTAGGCGATCCCCCGTTTATCCTGAGTCCTGGACCAATAAACAGCCGGTGTTGTTCCGTCCGTCTCTCTGACGCACTCCAACTCCACCTGGTTGGGAAGGTCGTGTTTGCCATTAATATGAAGCCGGGCGGTGGCAACCACGGAAAAATCCTCCAGAAGAGGCGTAATTTTTTGGCTGAACGCCTCCTCATCGGACATGCGGTAACCGTCGGGGTACGCCCTGCAGAACCCATAGTCTTCAAGCCACCCGGCGCTGTGTTCCGCCCCGGCCTCGTGCCCGGCGCTATAGCGGAACGGCTCTACCTGCTCCGCCTCTCTGCTGGTCCTGCCCGGAAGGAGGAGCATGACAGCCATCATCAAACAGAAAAACATCGCCGCCCACATCAGGCAGTAAAGCAGATTCCGCCTTCCGATCCCCGTCTTTCCGGTGCGCTCCTGGCAGGAACGGTCTTTTACGCGCCCGATAATGGACAGGCCGCTGTATTGCAGCATATCCCGCTCATATCTGCGGGCCTGGTACATTAGCTGTATATAAACTTCATTGATGAACGGCACATCCGGGAAATCCCGGTCCAGGTAATGGATAAAATCATACGCGTTATAGAGGCTGATCGCCTCCGCCCGGTTAATACCGTCCCGGTTCTCCCGCAGCCAGTCCGAGAGCATTTCCAGAAACTCCGGCTTCCAGCCCGCTGTGCGAAAATGCTCGGAATCCGTCAGGCAGCGCCACTGCTGCAGGCATGTTTCCAGCTGGCCGGTATAACGGTTGACATTCTCTCCCGCCCCCTCGTGGAGCTTCTTCATCTTCTCCAAAAGCAGCTCCGGGTCCCTGGCGTAATCCTGTTCCAGCCCCCGGGCGATCAATTCGTCCAGCTGTTGGTAGTCTGGCGCGGGGAAATGGACGGACGAGGCCGCCCTGGGGCGTTCCCCCGGCTCTTCCTCAGCCTTTCCCGACGTGCTCTCAAGGCGCGCTCCTCCGGCTTCCCACTCTTCTCCGGCCTCCCGTCCCGCCCTTTCCTCGCATCCTCCTCCGGCCGCCCGCTCCCGTCTCGCCTCCCGCTCCGCCAGCTCCAGCGCCAGCCGGTACGCCTCATGAAGCCGCCTGAACTCCTCCGGCTTCTCTTCCGGGTGGCACAGACGGCTTTTCTTCGCGTACGCCCGCTTGATGGCCCGCCGGTCGTTTGTGGGCTCTATTTCCAATTCATTCCAGATCCAAAAGACTGCCATCAGACATCCCCATCCAGCTTCCGTTCAATATAATCCAGCGTTTCCATGGCCTTTTTCCGCGCAGCCGCCATGGCCGCCGGACTGCCCTCTCCCAGAACCTGGGAAAACCACCGCAGAAGCTGGGAAATCACTTCCCGGTCATTCCCCAGCGCCTCCGCGTACAACCGCTCTCCCCGGGAGATCACCAGCTGATTGGCCGCTTCCTCCCGTGGGCTGCGCTTGATGGCTTCCAGCTCCGCCGTCCGCCGCTCAAGCTCCTCCTCGCTCATACGCACCTTCCGGCTCATAATCACTTTGCCCGCCCTCTGCCCCAGGCGGTTCATGGCCTCCACCTCCAGAATCCCGTTGATATCATAGGTCAGACGCACCAGAGCCGCCTCCCGGCCCTTGGGAGCAGGCGGCACCGCCAGCTCCACCGTCCCCATATATTCATTCTGGCTGCAGTGAATGGACTCCCCCTGGAAAATGCGAAACGCCACCTGCCTCTGGTTATCCATCGTAGTCACGTACTCCCGCATGCGGCTGACCGGAAGCACGCTATTGCGCTCGATCACCGGCGACATGATCAGGTCGTCGGGATCGTCGTAATCCACGATCCCCACCCCCAGCGTAAACGGACAGATATCCGTCAGGATCACATCCCGTATTTCGGCCTGGCGGCTCTTGATTCCCGCGTAAATTCCGGCCCCCAGGGCCACGATCTCATCCGGCCGGCCGCACAGATACGGCTCCCGCTCCAGGGTTCTGGCGATAAACTGCCGGACCAGCGGCATTTTACAGGAACCGCCCACCAGCACCACCTGATCGATGTCGTCCATGGTTTTCCCAGCATCCTTCAGAGCCTGGCGCAGCACCTTTTCCAGGCGGACCAGCAGCGGCGCTAGGAGCTCCGTAAGCTGCTCCCCGGTCAGGAACATTCCCATGGTTCCCTGATCCCCGGAAAACTCGATCATGCCTGCGGGCGACGAGGTCAGGGAACGCTTGCACTGCTCCGCTTTTTTCAACAGCGCGGCCTGATCCCCGGGGGACAAAAGCTCAAACACCAGCCCGTGCTCCCGGCAGAAATGCTCGGCAATCCGATGATCGAAATCATCCCCGCCCAGGCGGTTGTCCCCGGCCACTGCCTGAATCTCAATCACCTGCTCAAAACACTCCACCACCGACACATCCAGCGTACCTCCGCCCAGATCCACCACCAGAAACGAAGAATCCTCCTCCCCGCTCTCGCTTCGGCAGGCCAGGGCCGCCGCGGACGGCTCGTTGACCAGGCGCTCCACCCTGAGTCCGGCCATCTGACCGGCTTCCTTTGTGGCAAAGCGCTGCTCGTCGTTAAAATAGGCGGGCACGCTGATCACCGCCTCCTCCACCTCGCAGCCCAGATACTGCTCCGCGTCCTCCTTCAGCTGCTTTAAAACCATGGAGGACAGCTCCTGGGGCGTAAATCCCATAGCCCCAAGGAAAATACGCTTATCCGTCCCCATATGCCGCTTGAAGGAGGCGGCGCACCGCTCCGGCCGGATACACATATGCTCCCTGGCCACCGCCCCGGTCCAGAGCACCTGATGTTCGTCCGCGTAAACCGCGCTGGGCGTCAGATATTCCCCCAGGGAATTGGGCACCAGCTCCGCCTTTCCATCCCTCCAGACGCACACCAGGCTGTTGGTGGTTCCCAGATCAATTCCGATAATCGCCATACCCGCACCTCCCGTCCAGTTCCAGGCAACCGTTCATCCTTTCAATCCGCGGCCTGTCCCGCTATTCCTTCTATTATAATCGATTTCCCCGCAATATAAAACAAATTTTTCCAATCCCCCGTCTGCCGGGCATCCCCTCCGTCCCCGACAACCGCCCCAGCGGCCCATTGCATTCAAAGCCAAATTGCCGGCGGCCGGATATTTCCCAATACCCGGTCCGCCGGCAATCCCTCGCGCCCTGCGTGCAACAATGCTCACCGCAGCACCATTTTCAAATATTCCATCAGGCTCTCCGTGGCCTCCTCCCGGTACAGCACCTCCCGGGCCAGGGCCGGATAGTCGGTGATAATGTTGTCCACCCCGAGCACCTTCATCTGCTCGATCTCGCTCTTTTTGTTGACGGTCCAGACATGAACCGCCTTGCCCTTCTCATGAGCGTTTTCCACCAGCCCCAAAGTCACAAAGCTGGAGCGCAGACTGATAAAGTCAAATGCATCGTTGTCGTAGTACCTGCCGTAGGCGGCCGGCAAAATGTACCCGGTGTGCAGATCCGGGTCCGCCTCCTTCACCCGCACCAGGTAGTCCAGCTTCACGGAGGTGATCACGCACTGCTCCTGCATCTCCCGGTCCCGGATCATCTCCACCACCTGCTCCGGCAGATCCGTCCGGTCCCCAATGTTCTTGAGCTCGATGTTCAGCTTGATCCGCCCCTTGCAGTCGTCCAGCGCTTCCTCCAGAGTGGGAATCCGCTCCCCGGCGAAATCCGCCCCGAACCGGCTGCCCACATCCAGGTCCCGCACCTCGCCGTAGGTCATGCTGCCCAGACGCCGGTTCACACCGGCTAACCGCTTTAAATTCAGGTCGTGGCACACCACCACCACGCCGTCCGAGGTGGTCTGCACGTCGATCTCCGCGTAGTCCGCCATCTCGTCGATGGCAGTCTCCAGAGCCGCCAGGGTATTCTCAGGGGCACGCTTGGAACTTCCCCGGTGGGCCGTGATCTCCGTCTCGGTCAAAACCGACGAATCCAGCGGAAAACCGTTGCATACCATGTCCAGAAGAAACAGCAGGCTGACGCCGGCCACCGCCCCGGTCACGGCCAGAATCCGCTTCCGGCTCAAATGGTCCCGGCACACGTAGGAAAAGTCCCATGGCTTCACCTGGCTGTGCCGCGTCTCAAACTGATAATACACCACGGTCAGCGCCCCGAAATCCACAAGCCCGGCCGCCATGCTGGCCACGGCCAGCACGACCAGCTCCAGCCTGCGGCAGACCGCGGCCAGCACGGCCATCGCCGCGTAGCTGTCCACAAAGAGCGTCACGCACACGGCCGCGGCCACCACAAACAGCAGGTGCAGAGCCACAGAGGCGGCCACCATCAGGGCGTTCAGCCCGAACAGCAGCGCCAGGGCTTTCGGCCAGCGCCCTTTCACCAGCTCCATACTGCGCCTGACCCCGTCCCGGAACCGTTTCTGCTCCACCATGCACGCGAAAAACACCAGCATGGTGGGAATCCCGATCACCACCAGCCCGGCCACAACCGCCGCAAGCCCGGCCCGGCCGGCCCTCTGGCTCCAGATCTCGGCCATCACGAAATTCACCGGCTTGACCCGGGTCAAAAGCCGCAGAAGGACCATACTGTTCATCATCAGATAGCTGGCCAGGGCAAGCAAAAAAAGCTGCCAGTTTCGTTTTGACAGCTCGTCCACCGCCTTGCCGACAGCGCCCCGCACAATGGAGACCACGTCGATCCTCCGGGAATATGCGGCCGCCTGGTAGGCGGTCATCAGTCCGCCCAGCTCCACGACCATTAAAAATGCTCCAACAAGCACAAGGACCATGGCGCAGCCCACCGTCACCGGCCGCAGCAGAAACGCCGCAAGGTTGCTCATGGTCAGATAACTGTAACCCGCCGCCCGCAGGGAAATCTTAAGCAGCAGGTTGACAAGCCTTATATAGAATGCACCTGCCACCAGCCGGTACAGAATTTCAAACAGCACCAGCTGGCGCAGGTTCACCCGCAAAACCTGATAGGTCTCTCTAAAAAATGTCTTCACAAAAATTCTTCTTCCGTCTTCGCTGCCTGCTGCTCCTGGCGCCGCTGCTCCGCCGCGTAGGCCGTGATGGCCTCGTTCAGCGAGAACATCTTGGCGTCCAGCATATCCACGATGTCCGCGCAGGCTTTCAGCTCCTTCAGCAGATTCTCAGGCGCGTTGCCCTCGAACTTGTAAGCGATCTTGTGCTCCAGGCTGGCCCAGAAGTCCATTGCCACGGAGCGGATCTGCACCTCCACCTTTGTCTCCACCGGCCCGTCGGACAGGTAAACCGGCACCGTGACCACCATATGGTAGCTCTTATAGCCGTTGGGTTTGGGATTCTTGATGTAATCCTTCACGTGCAGCACCGTCACGTCAGCCTGATGGGCGATCATCTCCGCGATCTGATAGATATCCGAGGTAAAGGAACAGATAATCCGGATCCCGGCAATGTCGCTGAGATGCTCCATCATATTTTCAATGGTCACGTCGTGACCGTCTTTTTTTAGCTTTTTGACAATGCTGTCAGCTGTCTTAAGCCGCGACTTGATGTGCTCAATGGGGTTGTAGTCGTAGCGGTTCACGAATTCGTTGTTTAATATCTCAATTTTAGTGTTGACTTTCTTCAGGGCGGAATCGTACAAAAACATAACCGAACGCCATTGATCCACCTGGTCGTCGGATTTGGGGATATTTGACATCGCTATCCCTCCTTCTATGCTTGCTTACAGCTTCAGTCCTTTTAACAGATCTCCCAGTCCGGTGGTCACGGAAGCGGTCTCCTTGTAATCGAAGCGCTCGTGCTGCTCCTCATCCTCCACCGGTGCGGTCAGCGCCTTCATGCTCAGGCTGATCTTTCCGTCCGCAACGGACAGAATCTTCACCTTCACGCTCTGGCCTTCCTTCAGCACAACGCCCGGATGTTTAATTCGCTGGGTGCTGATCTGGGAAACGTGCAGCAGCCCGTCAACGCCGTCCGCCAGCTTGATAAACGCGCCGTAGTTCTTCAGGCTGTCAACGGTGCCTTCCACCACGTCGCCTGCCTTAAACTGCGCCAGCTTCTCCTTGCGCTCCGCCTCCTTGCGGTCCTTCTCAACCTCGCGGCCGGACAGCACCAGGCGCTTCTTCTCGGTGTCGGCGGTAATCACGATCACGTCGATGTTCTTGCCCTGCCAGTCCTCCAGCTTCTCCACGTACTCGGTGGACAGCTGGGAAGCCGGAATAAACGCGCGCACGTCGTCCACGTAAGCCACAACGCCTGCTTTCACCGCCTCGGCGATCTTTACGGAAAATACGGTGCGCTCCTCCAGCATCTGGGTGAAATGCGCCCACTTCTCCAGCACGCCGCTCTCGTCCTCGGAGATCTCGATATTCCGCTTGTTCAGAGTCTTATAAGAGGCCTCCAGTTCGGCCGCATAGTCTTCCATGGTTTCTACCGGCTCAGCCGCAGTTTCAACTGCCTCCGCATTTTCAAGTTCCATCTCGTTTTTCATTTCTTCACTCATGTTTCTCTCCTCGCTTTTCCTTTCATTTCACCCGGCGTCAACGCCTGAGTTCATTCCTCTCCATTATAACAACAACCCACCTAATATTTCTATAGTTTTCTCACAAATTTTATACCTATTTTTCATTTTCAGGGACATTTTGGCAATTTCCTTCCGGATTATCATCGTTTTTCCTCCCCCCAGCCTGTCCGGGGCCGGTTTCCGGCGTTTAAAACGTCCCGGATGCCGCAAACATTCACCTTTTCACCGCGGATAAAATGTGGTATGATTTGATTGAAAATTTGTAACTGTTCAGTAGGTCTGCGCACTTGCTGCGCTGACCGTATGAGAACCTAAGCTTGCTGGCAAAAATCTCATCGACGAAGTCGATTTTAAATGGATTTTTGCCCGTATCTGTGAAGGTACTGAACAGATACGAAAATTTACTATAGAAAGCAAAGAAAGGAATATTCCTGCAGCCATGTATGACATATTGGATTTGCATACCCACACCACAGCCAGCGGACACGCCTACAACTCGCTCTGTGAAATGGTGCGGGCCGCAGCTGAAGCCGGTCTGACCCTCTTCGGCTGTTCCGATCACACCCCGGCTATGCCCGGAAGCTGTGAAGCGTTTCATTTCATCAATTTTAAGGTGATCCCAAGAGAACTCTTTGGCGTCAAAGTCCTGATGGGGGCGGAGCTCAACATTATGGATTTCGAGGGTACGGTGGACCTGCCGCCGGATTATCTGGAGCGGCTGGATTACTGCATCGCCAGCCTGCATCCGCCGTGCATCGAGAGCGGCACCCGGGAGCAGAACACCGCCGCTTACATCCATGCCCTGGAAAATCCTTACATCCACATCATCGGGCATCCGGACGACAGCCGGTATCCGGTGGACTATGAGGCCCTGGTTTCCGCCGCCAAACGCAATCACAAGCTTCTGGAGATGAACAACAGTTCCTTAAATCCCCGCGGCTTCCGCCCGGGCGCTCCGGAGAATTACCGGGTGATGCTGGAGCTGTGCCGCCGGTATGAGCAGCCGGTGATCATCGACAGCGACGCCCATTTCTGCACGGATGTGGGCAACCACAGGTATGCGCATGCGCTGCTTCAGGAACTGAACTTCCCGGAAGAGCTGGTGGTCAACACCTCCCTGGACAAACTGGCGACCTATCTTCCGAAGCTGGCCGCCCTGATGGCGGGGGGGTGGCAGGAATGATCAACTTTCTGAACCTGGAATATTTTCTGGTCGCCGCCGAGGAGCTGAATTTCACAAGAGCCGCAAGAAAGCTCTATATCTCCCAACAGTCCCTCAGCAACCACATCTCCAACCTGGAGAAGGAGTTCGACGTGATCCTGTTCAACCGGACCCTGCCGCTCACCCTGACCTACGCCGGGCAGGCGTTAAAGGCCAGAGCCAGGGAGCTTCTGGATCTGCGGGACGAGACCTACCGCGAGATCGCCGACATCAAGGATTTCTCCACCGGACAGCTGTCCATCGGCGTGTCCCACACCCGGGGCCGCGTGATCCTGCCGGAGATCCTGCCCTCCTACCAGACCCAGTTTCCCGGCATCGAGCTCAAGCTGATCGAGGGTAATTCCAGCACCCTGGCCTCGGAGCTGCTCCACGGCAACATCGATCTCATGATCGACTTGCTGCCCTTCGCCGTGGAAAACGTGGAGACGGTGCCGGTCTGCGCGGAGGAAATCCTCCTGATCGCGCCGGACATCGTGCTGGAGAAGGCCTATCCCGGCAGGCTGGAGGAGATTAAGGCCCAGCTCTCCCAGTCCACGGACCTGCGGCTGTTGGAGTCCTGCCCCTTCATTCTGTTAAAAAAAGGCAACCGGGTGCGCACCATCGCGGACGAAATGTTCGAGGAAGCCCAGATCACGCCCCGGATTGTGCTGGAGACGGAAAATATCGAGACCGTGTTGGCCCTGAGCGCCAAGGGCATGGGGATCACCTTCTTCCCCCGCATGTTTATGTCCAACGACCAGTCCACCCAGGACCACCGCACCAAATTTATGGAGCGGGCCCGCTTAAATCCCTACCCGCTGAACTTCCGGCGCGCCCACGGCGTTCTGGGAATCGGCTACCACAAGGGCCACTACATGTCCCGGGCCACCAAGGAATTCATCCGCATCGCCAAGGAGCGGATCCCCTATAATCCCGACTAACCGTCATGTCCCTGAACTGAGAGATTTTTCCAGTTCAGGGATTTTTTACGTTCTTTTAATCCCCACTTGACAATCCATGGAAAATCTACTATATTATTAATAGTAACTATTACTATTATCGTAGCAGATACAGATATAAGGAAGGAGATGCTATGAAAACGCTCAAGTATAGTCGTCAGAGGGAATCCATCAAAGCCTGTTTGATGAACCGTCATGACCATCCAACGGCAGACGCCCTATACGCCAGCATCCGCGAGGAATATCCCAATATCAGTCTTGGCACGGTTTACCGCAACTTAAACCTGCTGGTTGAAACCGGTGAAATACAGCGGCTTACCTGCGGCGATGGCGCGGACCACTTCGATGGAAATCCCAGACCCCATTACCACTTTATGTGCAGGGAATGCAAGCAGGTCTACGACGTGCCCATGGAGACAATGGAGGCCTTAAACACCGCCGCTCAGGAATTTGCGCCCGGCGTTGTGGACGGTCATTCCGTACTGTTTCTGGGAGAATGCAATGACTGCCTGGCAAAGCACGCGGATCACAAGATCCATAAGTCCGCCTGACCGTTCTGCGAACGTTCGCGGCAGCGAGCCGCCGGCCTACGCCGGCGGCTCATTGTCTGCCTGCGGCGCTGCTTTTTCCGGTTACAAAACGCACATTTCTTTGAGATTTCATAAATATTTTTAAAATAGGTGTTGACAAAACCGTCCGGTTGGTTTATAGTAATGTCAGTAACGATTACTAATATTAATTTGACAAATATCACATAAATAAAAAAGGAGAGAAAAACGATGAAAAAATGGGTTTGTACAGTATGTGGCTATGTATACGAGGGTGAGCAGGCTCCTGAGAAATGTCCTCAGTGCGGCGTTCCGGCTTCCAAGTTTAAATTACAGGAGAGCGAAGGCATGGCA
>NZ_CABJCG010000005.1:0-60911 GCF_902364025.1 Enterocloster lavalensis | reverse complement strand
TGAGATTTCATAAATATTTTTAAAATAGGTGTTGACAAAACCGTCCGGTTGGTTTATAGTAATGTCAGTAACGATTACTAATATTAATTTGACAAATATCACATAAATAAAAAAGGAGAGAAAAACGATGAAAAAATGGGTTTGTACAGTATGTGGCTATGTATACGAGGGTGAGCAGGCTCCTGAGAAATGTCCTCAGTGCGGCGTTCCGGCTTCCAAGTTTAAATTACAGGAGAGCGAAGGCATGGCATGGGCCTGCGAGCACGAGGTAGGCGTGGCTCAGGGTTCCCCCGAGGATATCATGATGGATCTGAGAGCGAACTTCGAGGGCGAGTGCTCCGAGGTCGGCATGTACCTGGCGATGTCCAGAGTGGCTCACAGAGAGGGCTATCCCGAGATCGGCCTGTACTGGGAGAAGGCTGCTTTTGAGGAAGCTGAGCACGCTGCCAAGTTCGCCGAGCTGCTGGGCGAGGTTGTGACAAGCTCCACCAAGAAGAACCTGGAGATGCGCGTGGCCGCTGAGAACGGCGCTACCGCAGGCAAGTTCGACCTGGCCAAGAGAGCGAAAGCCCTGAACCTGGATGCGATCCATGACACCGTTCACGAGATGGCTAAGGACGAGGCCCGTCACGGCAAGGCGTTCGAGGGTCTGTTAAAGAGATACTTTGGTTAATTCCAGCCGATTGAGACTGATTGACATTACAAAAGGCGAAGGTTCGTATCTGCGGACCTTCGCTTTTTATATCCTGCGGATTTTATAAAAAAGCTTGCGAAACTGGATAAAAAAGATCAAAAAATATTAGAAAAGGTGTTGACAAACTGCCGGACTTGTATTATATTAATATCAGTAACAATTACTATTATCAATCAAAGAAACACAAACATATAAAAAGGAGAGAACGAATATGAAGAAATGGGTATGTACCGTATGTGGTTATGTATATGAAGGCGAGCAGGCTCCTGAGAAGTGTCCTCAGTGCGGCGTTCCGGCCTCCAAGTTTAAATTACAGGACAGCGAAGGCATGGCGTGGGCCTGCGAGCACGAGGTAGGTGTGGCTCAGGGTTCCCCCGAGGATATCATGATGGATCTGAGAGCAAACTTCGAGGGCGAGTGCTCCGAGGTCGGTATGTATCTGGCCATGTCCAGAGTGGCTCACAGAGAGGGTTATCCCGAGATCGGCATGTACTGGGCCAAGGCCGCGTTTGAAGAGGCTGAGCACGCTGCCAAGTTCGCCGAGCTGCTGGGCGAGGTTGTAACAAGCTCCACCAAGAAGAACCTGGAGATGCGCGTGGCCGCTGAGAACGGCGCTACCGCAGGCAAGTTCGACCTGGCCAAGAGAGCGAAAGCCCTGAACCTGGATGCGATCCATGACACCGTTCATGAGATGGCCAAGGACGAGGCCCGTCACGGCAAGGCGTTTGAGGGTCTGCTGAAGAGATACTTTGGTTAATTGATTTCACCCCCCTGAAATTTTAATATCCTCCTTGTGAAAGGCGCCGGTTCCCCCCAACCGGCGCCTTTCCCGCGCCCACTGCCGGTTCCCTCCTCCGCACCCGCAAGGAATCTTTTCTTTCCCGCGGAATATAGTAAAAGGAATGCGGTGCGACCGCGGACAACGGTAAAAAATTATTGCAAATAAGTGTTGACAAATCAGCTTCTATGGTGTATATTAATATCAGTAACAATTACTATTATCAATTAAAGAAACACAAACATATAAAAGGAGAGAACGAATATGAAGAAATGGGTATGTACCGTATGTGGTTATGTATATGAAGGCGAGCAGGCTCCTGAGAAATGTCCTCAGTGCGGCGTTCCGGCTTCCAAGTTCAAATTACAGGAGAGCGAAGGCATGGCGTGGGCCTGCGAGCACGAGGTAGGTGTGGCTCAGGGTTCCCCCGAGGATATCATGATGGATCTGAGAGCAAACTTCGAGGGCGAGTGTTCCGAGGTTGGCATGTATCTGGCCATGTCCAGAGTGGCTCACAGAGAGGGTTATCCCGAGATCGGCATGTACTGGGCCAAGGCCGCGTTTGAAGAGGCTGAGCACGCTGCCAAGTTCGCCGAGCTGCTGGGCGAGGTTGTAACAAGCTCCACCAAGAAGAACCTGGAGATGCGCGTGGCCGCTGAGAACGGCGCTACCGCAGGCAAGTTCGACCTGGCCAAGAGAGCGAAAGCCCTGAACCTGGATGCGATCCATGACACCGTTCACGAGATGGCCAAGGACGAAGCCCGTCACGGCAAGGCGTTTGAGGGCCTGTTAAAGAGATACTTCAGCTAATTGACTACCCCCTTTTCATTTCCTAATATACCCTTATTAAAAGGGCTGGCGCACTTCGTGCGCCAGCCCTTTTACTCGACTGTTTTTCCACCTCAGACCGTTCGCTGCACAGCCTTTTCCATATCCACGGCAGGCTCCACTCCCGGCCGCGCCGCTGTGTAAACAGGCTCTCTTTATTTACAAGTGTATTTGTCCATCCAGTCCGTGATCTCCTGAAGGCGTTTTTCCCTGTGAAGCGGCTTGCCCGAGCGGCTCAGCTCGTGGTTCTCACCCTTGAAACAGCACATTCTGGCGTCCACACCCCTGTCCACAATGGCGGTGTACATCTGCATACCTTCCGGAATCCAGCAGCGGTAATCCTCGTCTGAGTGGATAAAGAGGGTTGGGGTGGTCACATTGTTGGCATATTTTAACGGTGAATGCCACCACAGCTTCTCATAGTCGTCGTAGATGTTGGCCTTCACCTGATCGGGTCCAAAGGAAGTGCCAATATCCGATGTGCCGTAGAAGGAAATCCAGTTGGAAATGGATCTCTGGGAGGCTGCGGCTGCGAAACGGCCGGTGTGGCCGATGATCCAGTTGGTCATAAATCCGCCGTAGGACCCGCCGGTAACGCCCAGGCGGGCTGGGTCAATCTGCGGATACCTGGCTAAAACCTCATCCACAAATTTCATGATGCCGTCGTAATCCTTGGTGCCGAATTTTCCCCGGATATCAGCAAAGTCGTTGCCCCGTCCGTCGCTGCCCTCTGGATTACAGAAAAACACAAAATAGCCCTTCCCCGCCCAATACTGCATCTCATGGACAAAAACCGGGGAATAGAGGGTCTTGGGGCCGCCGTGGATGTCCAGGATGCCGGGATAGGATTTGTCCGGGTCGTAATCCATGGGCTTTAAAATCCAGCCGTCCAGCTCCACACCGTTCAGCGTGAAGGCGACAGGCTCCGGCTCCGCTACATATTTGTCTTTCAGTACCTCCTGGTTAAACCGGCTCACCTGGTTCATGGTTCTGTCCGCCAGGCTGTATGTATAAATCTCCTGCAGCTTCATATCATACATGCCAGTCAGCAAAACAGAGTCGTCCACAAGGTCGAAATCGTCGATAGAGCCCTCTCTTTCCAGCACCAGCTCCACCTTGCCGGTCAGATCCATGCTGTAAAGGTAAGAAGAGGTTCTCTGGGTGGAGATAAAATAGAGCTTGTCTCCCACAGCCTTCGCGGCCCTGGTTCTGCCGTAGCGGCAGTCGCTGTTGGTGCTGTTGCCGACGTACAGGTCGGTTTCGGCCAGCACCTTGATTTCCCCGGTTTCCGGGCACAAGGTATAGAAATATGGGTTTTCACATTCGCCGTAGCGCGCCCGCGAAGCGCCGATCAGCACGATGGTATTCTCCACCGCAAACAGGCTGCACTCGCTGTAGCTCCGGCTGTCGTTGATGCATTGACTGGCCTCATCCCCGATCCGGTATCTGTAGAAGGATTCCCGGTCCGTGCGCCTGGTCTGATAGGACTCTCCGCTGTATACGATCAGATCGCCTGCCACGGTATAGCTGTTGACGTTAAACAGCGGCTCGGAGATCGGTTTCATTTCCCCCGTCCTCTCGTCAAACAGGAACAGGCGGTTTCTCAGCTTGTTGATGACGCCGCTGCCATTGTACCAGAAAGGGATCTCGTCAAAAATCTCATAGTCCGCATTGGCCTTTTTGGCCTTGTGGACCGCGGCCCGTTCCTCGCTGCTCATCTTGTAATAATCCGGCGCTCCGGCGTCGCAGCTGGCTGTGACCAGGTAAAGGCCGTCGGACAGCTTTTTGATACCGACCGCCTTTACGGGCAGCGTAAAAGCCTTGACCGCTTCGCCGCCGTGGATACTGATGCGGTTGAATACGGTGATCTCCTCCGTTTCCATGCGCCTCTGATCGGAAGCCAGCCTGGCGCCTGCAAACAGGATGGTATTCTCATCATCCCAGATGAAGGAGCTCTCCTTGTTGAGCGCCGTAAACTGCCGAAACCCATCTCCCCTGTACAGCCACAGGTTCTGATCGTAACCGTTGTCCTCCGGGTTGGCGGTGGTCACTGTGACTGCGGCGGCCTTTCCGTCCGGGGACCAGGTAAGATTTGACAGAAAACGGTAATTGAAAAATTCATTCAGTTTTAACGGCTTCATGGGCATTTGTCTCCTTTGGCTATCAGCCTGCATAATATGCGCGACACACAATCATCCCTTTTTAAAGGGAAAGGATTCTTTGCCATGGGTTTACCCATAATACCCAATCCAATAAATCCAACCCTCATGTGATTACCCTCCTTATTCAATAGAAATTTTATGTTTGGAGCCGCAATAGCCGCAGCCGTCAAACGAAATCCGCTGATGACCGCCTCTCGCCTATATGTAAAGATTATCAGAGTTGACACCTGGGATACGGACAAAAATAAGCGGATTTTTTGTATTTTAACCCCTTTTTTATAGGAAAATATCCCTGTTGGGGCGGGCAATGCTGTAAAGCCCGATCCCAACAGGGATGTTGATTCAGATCATGTCATTTCTTAAAATCCGCGCAATGCGCTCCTGATCCAATGCCCGTATTACCTCAACGGCCATGCTGACCGTGGCGTCCACGTCCTCAGCCGCACAGAAATTGTAGTGGCTGTGCACATATCTGGAGGGGATGCCCAGCACCAGCACGGGGACCGCTTTTCCAGTCAGGCTGATCTTACCTGCGTTGGTACTTCCGCCCCGGCGCACTGCGTCCTGGTACTTAATCCCGCACCGGTCGCCCACCTCCTGGGCCAGACGGATGAACTCCACATTGGAAATATAGCTGTTGTCCATGTGCCGGATCTGAACTCCGCCCTTCATGCTGCACTGGGCCAGTCCCGGCCGGAAGAAAAAGTCGTCCGCAGGAGAGCCTTCGAACACAATCGCCAGGTCTGGCTGCACCTGCTGGGCCGTCACGGTGGCCCCTCTGGTGCCCACCTCTTCCTGAGCCGCAAACGCTCCTACCACGTCCACTGCCAGCCGGTCCGCCTCGTCCTTTAAGGCCTGCATGGTTTCGATGATGCTGACGCAGCCCAGACGGTTGTCAAAGGCTTTGCCGTACATGATGCCGTTTTCCTCGTGATACTCAAAACTCACATCCGGCATAATGGGATCACCCGGCCGGATTCCGTAGACCTCCATGGCCTCCTCCCGGCTGCTGGCGCCCACGTCCACCAGAATGTCCTCAATGTCCAGGGAATTGTCGTTCCTCTGGGCCGGAGTGAGAAAATGCACCGGCTTGGAGGTGGTGATCCCCCTGTGCTTTTTCCCGGACCGGGTCCGCACAATGACGGAATGGGCGGGCAGGCTGGTGAGGTGGAAGCCCCCCAGCATCAGGATGCTCAAAAGCCCGTTCTCCAGGATGGACTGCACCATGAAGCCGCATTCGTCCAGATGGGCGTCCAGCATAATTACCGGACGTCCCTCCTTCCTGTTCTTCATGGTCGCATACACGTTGTACATGGCGTCGTTTTTCACGTCCAGCCCCCGGCACCAGTTCTTCACCTCACGGATGACCTCTTCCTCAAAACCGCTGGGACCGAAGGCGTTGGTCAACGCCTCTATTTCTTTAATGTTTGCCATCATTACCTCCAGGCTTTGCCGTGTGTTACAGCTTAACCTTTTTTAACTCCTCAACCAGGTCCACAATGTAGTCGGCAGTGGTCTGCACCATTTCCTGTCCCCATTCCGGAGTCGCTGTGTTGGGGTGATCGGGTCCGATCCAGCCGTTGTCCGTCACCTTCGGGGTATTCCTCAGGACTTCAATCTCCACGCCCTTGAAGCGGACGGTGCGGAAGCCGGTGGCAACCAGATTGTCCGTGATGTTGGCCATCTCCAGGGGAAGGTCGATCTGGCTCATATCGATCAGGGATGGATCGACCGCCATAACTCCCGCCGTCTCCTCGCCGCCGCCGTGGCCGCCCTTCCACTCAGGCTTCATATCCCAGGCCATCAGCCACCAGTTGAGCATCACCACCATGGCGCCCTTTTTGTCAAATTCCAGGCCGATGCGCTCGATGGTCTTGATATTGCCTCCGTGGCCGTTAAGCACCAGAATCTTGCGTGCGCCGTGCTTGTACAGCCCGTCCACAATCTGGTACACGTATTGGTACAGCACGTCGGGATCAATGTTGATGGTTCCCGGATAGTCTGCCAGGGACTGGCAGGCTCCGTAGGGGATCATGGGCGCAATGAGGATGTTGTCGTTCTTCTCCTCGATCAGGTCCAGAATCTTGTCCGGGATCAGGGTGTCGGTTCCCAGCGGCATATGGCGTCCGTGGCACTCTGTGCTTCCGATGGGAAGGATCACCATGTCGTTTTCCTTAAAATAACGCTCTGCCGCAGGCCATGTAATCTTAGATAATCTCATGCTGCTTGTCTCCTTTGACCTCTCTTATTTCCCTACCTTTACGCGATCCAGCTTGTGATAGCCGATGGGATCCATCACAAAGCCCTCTACCTTGGCGTTTGCGCCTGCGGTAATGGTGCTGTAGTAGACGGGCGCGTTGTTGTTGATCTCTTTCAGCTTAACAGCCAGCTCCTCATATGCTTTCAGTCTGACAGACTCATCCGCGCTGGTTCTGCCGGTCTCAACCAGCTTGTCAACCTCAGGATCATTGATAAAGGTGCGGTTTCCTGCCGCGCCCTGCTGGGAGGAGTGCTCCAGAGAATAATAGGTGTAGTCCGCGTCGGTTGTGGAGGTCACCCATCCGAAGTAACCCATGTCGTGCTCGCCGGCGGTGGTTCTGGAAATGAAGCTTCCGAATTCCATCACCTCGATGCCGCAGGTGATTCCAACCTCCTGAAGCATAGCCTGTACAGCCTGGCACACCTCAACGCGGGTCTGGTTGTCGTTCACCCAGATGCTGGTCTCGAAGCCGTTGGGATAGCCCGCCTCAGCCAGCAGGGCCTTGGCCTTCTCGGGATCATACTCATATGCGCCGGGGCTGTAATAGCCGAATACGGCCGGAGCGATGATGGCGTCGGCCGGCTCGCCGGAGCCGCTGGCAATGGTGTCGATGATCAGCTGGCGGTCGATGGCGTAGTTGATGGCATCTCTTACCTGCTGGTTGTCAAAGGGCGCTTTGTTCATATTCATGGAGATATAGTAGCAGGTCAGGGACGGAGCCTCGAACAGCTGCAGATCGGAATTGCTTCTCACCTTCTCCAGGTCGTTGGGAAGCAGGTCGTAGGCCAGGTCCACCTCGCCGGTCTCCAGGGCGATGGTTCTCTGTGACGCCTCGGGGATCACCTTCATCACCAGTTTCTGGGTCTCAGCCGCTCCTGCGTAGTAATCGTCAAAGCGCTCCAGGGTAACGGAATCGCCCTGCTTCCACTCTACGAACTTGTAGGGACCGGAACCGATGGGATGAAGCACAAACTCCGCCTCGTTGGCCTCCACGGCAGCCTTGGGCACGATAGCCGCAAAGGGAACGGAAAGGTTTCTAAGGGCCGGGGCGTAGGGCGCCTTCAGCTCCACATTTACCGTATAATCGTCCACTACGTCAACCTTGTCGATAAAGTCCACGATATAGGAAACAGCCGCGGAATTGATGGCTCTCTCCAGGGAAAATTTCACGTCCTCAGCCTTCACCTCAGAACCGTCATGGAACTTCACGCCCTTGCGGATATTGAAGGTGTAGGAGGTTTCGGAATTCTGGGTCCAGCTCTCCGCGATCTGGGGCTGAAGCTCTCCGGTGGCCGCGTCAACCACGGTCAGGGTGTCGAAAATCTGGTCCGTCACCTCAACGGCCGGGGTCTCCTTACCCTGATGGGGATCAAGGGAGGTCACGTCCGCGCCCTGCGCCCATACCAAGGTGTCCTTGTACTCTCCGGAGCCGCCCCCTGTTGTATCTCCTGCGGCCTCCTTTGATGCGGCCTCGGTGGCGCCGCCGTCCGCGGAGGTCTGTCCTGATTTGGAACAGCCTGCCGCGCTAACTGCCATTGCGGCAATCAGGGATAATGCAATCGCCTTTTTCCATGTTTTTCTCATACTTTTGCTCCTCTCTTTTTTGCTTGCGCTGCCCGGCGGCCCAGCAGGGACCGGCGGCAGCTTTCCTATCTATAAATACCGGATTCAGCCGGAATTTATCTCTGTTCCTGAATCATCCGGCAGCTGACAAAATGCTCCGGCTCCAGCTCCATCAACGTCATCTCCCTGCTGGTGCAGGCCTCTGTGGCATAGGGACAGCGCTTGGCGAACCTGCAGCCCGGGTCCGGGTTGATGGGCGACGTCAGTTCTCCCTTGAGCGGTATCCGCTCCATTTTGAAATCCGGGTCCGGAACCGGGATCGCGGACAGCAATGCCTTGGTATAAGGATGCAAGGGGTTCTTAAACAGAGTTTTCGCTGGCGCACACTCCACCATCTGACCCAGGTACATCACCACGATATTGTTGGAGAAATGCCGGACCACGGACAGGTCGTGGGTGATAAACATGTACGTCAGGTTCAGTTCCTCCTGAAGATCCTGCATCAGATTCAGAATCTGGGCCTGGATCGATACGTCCAGGGCGGACACCGGCTCGTCGCACACGATGAACTTGGGGTTCACCGCCAACGCCCTGGCGATGCCGATTCTCTGGCGGCGTCCGCCGTCCAGCTCATGGGGATAGGTATTGACCAGGCGCTTTGCCAGTCCCACCAGGTTCATGATCTCATCCACCCGGCTGATGATGGCCGCCCGCTCGCTGGACTTGTAGATTCCCTGTACCAGCAGCGGCTCTATGATGGCCTCGCTGACCGTCATTCTGGGATTTAAGGAGGCGAAGGGGTCCTGGAAGATGATCTGCATGTCCTTCCTCAGTTCCTTCAGCTGCTTCTTGTTATAGCCCAGAATGTCATTTCCCTCAAAATACACCTTGCCCGCCGTAGGCTCGTGAAGCCGCAGTATGGCCCTGCCCATGGTGGACTTGCCGCAGCCGGACTCTCCCACCACGCCCAGGGTTTCGCCTGCGCGGATGGAGAAATTCACGTCGTCCACCGCATGCAGGGTACCCTTGGGCGTTGTAAAATATTTCTTCAAATGCTCTACGCGCAAAAGCTCTTTCTTCTCTTCCAGCATATGTAAATCTCCTTCCTCAGTTCATATCCGAAGCCTGATGGCCGTATCGGAGGCAGCGCACCTGATGGGTGCCGCCCAGGGACACCATCCCTGGATGGGACTTGGAGCATTCAGGAGTCGCGTATTTACATCTTTCACAGAAGACGCAGCCCTCAGGCAGCCTGGTGGGATCAGGCATCATGCCGTCAATGGCCTGCAGCCGCGTTACGTCGCTTGTGAGGCTGGGGATTGAACCGAACAGCCCCTCCGTGTATGGGTGTTTCGTGTCCTTATAAATCTCCCGCAGCGATCCGTATTCCACCACCTCGCCCGCGTAGATAATGGCCACGTAATCGCAGTTTTGGGCAACCACACCCAGATCATGGGTGATCAGGATCATCGAGGTATTGTTCTCTGACTTCAGTTGATAGATCATCTCCAGTACCTGGGCCTGGATGGTCACGTCCAGGGCCGTGGTTGGCTCGTCTGCAATCAGAAGCTTGGGATTGCAGGCCAGGGCGATGGCGATGACCACTCTCTGCTTCATGCCGCCGGAAAACTGGTGGGGATACTCTCCGAACCGCTCCGCCGGGATTCCCACCCGCTCCAGCATGTTCTCCGCCCATTTCCTGGATTCCTGCTTGGACAGGCCGGGATTATGGATCTCAATCACCTCCAGAATCTGCTCGCCCACGGTCAGCACCGGGTTTAAAGAGGTCATGGGGTCCTGGAAGATCATGGAGATATCTCTGCCCCGAATCTTCATCATGCCTTCCTTGCCAATGGTCAAAAGATCCTGTCCCTCAAACTGCACCTCTCCGCTTAAAATTTTCCCCGGAGGGTTGGGGATCAGACCCATGATTCCCTTGGCCAGAGTGGTTTTGCCCGCCCCTGTCTCTCCTACCAGGCCCAGGGTCTCCCCCACTCCGATCTGTATATTGACGCCGTTTAACGCCTTCACTACCCCGTCATCCGTCTCATAGTGGATGACCAGGTCCTTTACTTCCAATAATGGTTTATCTGCCATGTCATACCCATCCTTTCTTCATCAGCTCTTCAAACGCGGGTCAAGGGCGTCCCTCAGCCCGTCACCCACCAGGTTCAGAGCCAGAATGGTCAGCATAATGCCCATGCCCGGGATAATGGTCACGTGCCATGCGTCGCGGATATAGCTGCGGGCATTGGACAGCATCGCGCCCCACTCAGGGGTAGGCGGCTGAATGCCGAGTCCCAGGAAGGAAAGTCCTGCGATGGAGAGGATGGCTCCTGCGATTCCCAGTGTCACCTGGACGATAATAGGCGCCATGGAATTGGGAATCACGTATTTAAGAATGATGCGCCAATCGCTGCATCCGATGGCCCGGGAGGCCTCGATGAACTCCTGATCCTTCACCGTCAGCACCGACGCCCGCACCGTTCTGGCGAAGGTGGGCACATAGGAGATGGCGATGGCGATAAGCACGTTGGTGATGCTGGTTCCCAGGGCTGCCACAATGGCAATGGCCAGCAGCATGGAGGGAATCGCCAGAAGAATATCCATGATTCTCATAATGATATTGTCCGCCGTTTTCCCGTAATATCCCGCGAAAGCCCCCAGCAGACCGCCAAAAATACAGGAAATGATAATGGCAACCGTCCCCATAAACAGGGAGTAGCGCACCGCCCAAAGCATACGAAGCAGCATATCCCGCCCGAACTCATCCAACCCGAAGGGATGGGCCAGACTGGGGCCCTGGAGGCGTCCTCTCAGGTTCTGCTTGACCACGTAATTCAGATAAATCGACTTTCCCGTAACTGCATCTATAATAATAGTCGCAATGGCGATAAACACCAGGGTCAGAATGAAATACATACCGATCATGGCCATCCGGTTCTTTTTAAATCTGCGCCAGGCCTCGCCCCACAGCGAGCGCTGGCTGCCTTCCGCTTCCACGGCAATCAGATGTTTCTTTCCCATGAGCTGCACCTACTTTCTCTTATATTGTGATTTGATCCGCGGGTCCACGAAGGCGTATATGATATCCACCGCCAGGTTGACCACGGTAAACATGATTGCCAGGAAAATAACCGAACCCAGCACCATGGGGATATCCTTTGACTTGATGGAATCCACCATCAACCGTCCCAGTCCCGGCCAGGAGAATACGGTCTCCGTCAGCATGGCTCCCCCAAGCAGGGTTCCGAACTGAAGTCCCACCGCAGTGATGATTGGGATCATGGCGTTTTTCAGCATATGACGGGTGGTGATCTTTTGATCGGAAACGCCCTTGGCTCTGGCCGTGTCTATGTAATCCTGCCGGATCACCTCCAGCATGGAGGAACGGGTCATACGCGTAATCATGGCCGCGGCTCCGGTTCCCAGCGTCACCGCAGGAAGAATCAGGCTTTTAATCAGTGGAATAAATCCCTCCCCCATACCCTGAGAAGGCAGCCAGCCCAGGTGAAGGGCGAAGATAATCACCATCAGCAGGCCAAACCAGAAATTGGGCATAGCCACGCCGATGAGGGAGAATAACATAGCAGTGTTATCAATCATGGAATACTGTCTCTTGGCGGACAGGATGCCCGTGGGAATTCCGATGAGGATGGCTACCAGAATACCGGCAATGGCCAGCACCGCCGTGTTGGGGAAGCGCTCCATCACCTGCGCCCACACGCTCAGATTATTTTTGTAGGAGGTGCCCAGATCTCCCTGGAGCATGGCAAACATATAGCGGCCGTAGCGGACCAGCAGCGGATCATTCAGACCCAGCTCCTCCCGCTTCATTGCCAGCGCCTCCGCGGTCGCCTGGTCGCCCAGAATAATCGCCGCCGGGTCTCCCGGCGACAGGTTCAAAATGAAAAATACAATGAACGTCACGCCGATAATGACCGGAATCAGCATAAGCAGTCTTTTCAACACATACTTGTACATATTTCTCTCTCCATTCCTCGTTTGTTTGCCGTTTTAACGCAGCAAAGGATTATGGTTGCTTCCCATCCGAAATCAAAGGCCGGGAACCATAATAACAAAAAAGAAGCTTAAGGACTTGAAACTCCCTTGCTTCGTTCTAATAATAAAATAATTTCTTAAAATTGTCAACAATCATTGTATCTTTTTTACATTATTATAGTTTTGTCAACATTTTCTATTGTAATTTTTCCCAATACCATGCTATACTTGTCCTTACACAAAATCAGTATGTCCTCGTGGCGCGCACACACATGTGGAGCAAGCGTCTGCGGGGGCCTATATTCCGGGAGGTACTGCAATATGAAACAGATCGGCGGATTTTTTACTTACGAGCCACTGCCCGAAGTCGAAAACCATTTTTTGGAATCCCTCTGCCCGCCTGAAGGCGATCTGGGCCATTTCATGTCCGGCCGCTGCGCAAACTACTATGCCCTGGAGGATATCTGCCTGACCGATCAAAAAAAAGTCGCCTACGTCCCCGTGTACACCTGTGAAACGGTGCTGGCCCCCTTCCTGAAGGCGGGCTACCAGCTTAAATTCTACGGTGTTTCCAGAGATATGACCCCGGTCTTTGACGAAGCGGCCCTGGAGGAAATCAGCGTCGTCAACCTTTGCGGCTACTACGGCTTCTGCAACTATGACCGGAATTTCATCCGGAAATGCTCGGAGCGAGGCATTGTCATTATCGAGGATACCACCCACTCCATCTTCTCCGCCGACGGGGTGGACCCCTGCTGCGACTATGTGGTCGGCAGCCTGAGGAAATGGATCGGCATATCCGCCGGAGGTTTTGCCCTCAAGCTCAAGGGGAAATTCACCCTGCCGGTGAGAGAGCCGGACACGACCCATCTGGCCCTGCGTGCCAGGCTCATGGAGGGAAACCGGCAGCGGATGTCCTGCGACGGCGGACAAACCATACAGCAGTTGAATGACTCCTTCTGGGAGGCTGAGATGATGCTGCGCCGCATCTTTGACAGCTATGGCAGCGATGATGAATCTGTGGATATCATCCGCCGCTATAACTTTAACCGTTTAAAGGAGCGGAGGCGGGCCAACTACCGCTATCTGCTGGAACATATGCCGGATCATCCACAGATTACGGTGGTGTTCCCCCGGCTGCCCGAGGGAACCGTTCCCAGCCACTTTACCGTATATGCAGCCAATCGTGACATGGTGCAGAACTATCTGGCGGAGCAGGGAATAAAATCCACCACCTACTGGCCCCGGGGAGCCATGGTGGATACGAAGGGCTTTGCGGATGCGGACTATATCTACAATCACGTACTGTCCATCCCCTGCGATCAGAGGTTCGGGGCGGAGGATATGGAGTATGTCTGCCAGCAGATTGGGGCCATGCCGACGGCCCATTACACGTAAACTAAAAATGGAGGGACGCCGCTGCGTCTCTCCATTTTCAATACAGGTATGATATTATAGTACAATATGTTATAAAAAGAGATCCCGGTTCTCCATCTTCATTCCAATCCGGTAAATTCGCTCTCCATTTCCTATATAATGGGTGTTGATCGCTTCCACAGACCGCTCCAGGTTGCTCTGCTTTAAAATTTCCAACAGCCATTTATGCTCCAGATAGTTATTGCCCCGACGCCCGTCCCGGGCCGCCGCATCGTCCTCATCAAAGGGCAGCTGTTTCTCCGCCACATAGGCGTTAACCTGCTCGATGGTGTAGAACATGGCTCCGTTCAGAGGGCTTAAGGATTCCCAGAGATGGGTCAGACGCTCCATCTGCCCTGAGATCATGATCTGCTTATGGAAAATCTCATCATATTTGATAACCAGAGGCAGATCGCCGGCCGCTACGGCGTCCTTCATTGCCAGCACAGCATCCTCCATCAGGAATATGCCGTCGCTCAGCAAGCGGCCCCCGCACCGGTTAAGCGCCAGATTTTCCAGATTTCCCCTCAAATAGAAAATCTCGTAGGCATCCTTGGGTGACAGCATGGACACCGAGTACCCCTTGTTCGTCTCATAGTCCAGGAATCCCTCATACTTCAGCTGCTTGAGCGCCTCGCGCACAGGTCCCCTGCTCATGCCCAGCTCCACCGCTATGTCATTTTCCACAATTTTTTCCTTCTGATGAAGCACTCCCTTCAGAATCTGTTCCCTGACATACTCCGCTGCTACATCCGAAAGGCTGCCTTTACCCTCTTTTATCATCGTATCCCCGCTCTCAATGTCTTAACTTGTACATTATAACGTAGGTGAGGAGCAAATGTCAAAAGATATTTATGACAGGGCCTCAACGGGCTCCCAATCTGCGCCCCACACCTGATTCCGGCGCTCTCTCCGTGCGGTGAAAAAAATTGTCTAAAACTTTAAAATAAGTGTTGACAAAACAGTTGGGATCGTTTATATTAATATCAGTAACAATTACTATTATTGATATTAAAAAACAGCAAACTTAAAGGAGAGAACGAATATGAAGAAATGGGTATGTACGGTATGTGGTTATGTATATGAAGGCGAGCAGGCTCCTGAGAAATGTCCTCAGTGCGGCGTTCCGGCTTCCAAGTTTAAATTACAGGACAGCGAAGGTATGGCGTGGGCCTGCGAGCACGAGGTAGGCGTGGCTCAGGGTTCCCCCGAGGATATCATGATGGACCTGAGAGCGAACTTCGAGGGCGAGTGCTCCGAGGTCGGCATGTATCTGGCGATGTCCAGAGTGGCTCACAGAGAGGGTTATCCCGAGATCGGTATGTACTGGGCACAGGCTGCGTTTGAAGAAGCTGAACACGCTGCCAAGTTCGCCGAACTGCTGGGCGAGGTTGTGACAAGCTCCACCAAGAAGAACCTGGAGATGCGCGTGGCCGCTGAGAACGGCGCTACCGCAGGCAAGTTCGACCTGGCCAAGAGAGCGAAAGCCCTGAACCTGGATGCGATCCATGACACCGTTCATGAGATGGCCAAGGACGAGGCCCGTCACGGCAAGGCGTTTGAGGGCCTGTTAAAGAGATACTTCGGCTAATCCTTCCGCCCAACACGCCGGCGGTATCCGGTAAATCCCCGCTGGAAGCGCCGGCGCACCCGATATTTGATAAAAATTTTATTGAATTTTGCCAAAATATGGCATACAATAGAGGATAGGTAGCATTAAATTATACAAACGAGAAAGGTGAGGTACAAACATGGCATCAAAATACGCAGGAACAAAAACCGAGCAGAACTTAAAGGACGCATTCTCCGGCGAGTCCCAGGCCCGCAATAAGTACACCTATTACGCTTCCGCAGCCAAGAAGGCCGGATACGAGCAGATGGCTTCTTTATATCTGGAGACCGCGGATCAGGAGAAAGAGCACGCAAAGATGTGGTTCAAGGAGCTGCACGGCGGCATCGGCACTGTCGAGGAGAACCTGGCGGACGCGGCTGAGGGCGAGAACTACGAGTGGACCGACATGTACGCCCGTATGGCCCGCGAGGCCCGCGAGGAGGGATTCGAGGAACTGGCTGTCAAGTTCGAGCTGGTTGCCAAGGTTGAGGCTGCTCATGAGAGACGCTACTTAAAGCTGCTGGAGAGCTACAAGAACGACAAGACCTTCAAGGACGACGCTCCTCTGGGCTGGAAGTGCAGAAACTGCGGCTACATCCACGAGGGACCGGAAGCTCCGGAAGTATGTCCCTGCTGCGCACATCCGAAAGCTTATTTCGAGCGCAAGGTTGAGAATTACTAAGATCTATATGGGTTGAAAGCCTTTGGGAGGCTGTCCTGAATGTGAATTCGGGGCAGCCTTTTTTTGTTTTCCCCCTCCTCTCATCTTCTCCCCCTGTCCATGTTCTACAAAAATGTCAGTTAAATTAGTTGATTTTACCGGTAGAAATTTGTTTTTATCTCTGCTAGTATACTAGTAGTTAGTAACTAGTATCCAATCAGAAAGGGGATAACATGGGAATATACGACGACATTCTGGACAGCGTCCGGCTTCCCCGCATGTACCGGGTTTCTCAGGAATTCGCCCGCGACCGCGTGACGGATATCGCCAGAACCATCCGGCGGGAAATCTCGCAAATCCCGGACATCGGCCGTGTGAGAGGCAAACAGGTGGCTCTGGCGGTGGGAAGCCGCGGCATCGCGAATTTGCCGGAAATTGTAAAAACCGTGATCGACGTTCTCATTGAACACGGGGCCTCCCTCTTTATCGTGCCCGCTATGGGCAGCCACGGCGGGGCCATAGCTCAAAACCAGAAGATCATCCTGGAACACCTGGGCATCAGCGAGCAGGCCATGGGCGTCCCAATCCGCGCCACCATGGACACCGACTGCATCGGGCACACGCCGGAGGGCGTGCCCGTCTACTTCGACCACTATGCCAACTGTGCGGATTTCACGGTCAGCATCGCCCGGATCAAACCGCACAGCAGCTTCCGCGGAAAATATGAGAGCGGAATGGTAAAAATGAGCGTAATCGGTCTTGGCAAGCAGAGAGGCGCGGACTACTGCCACATCAAAGGCATGGCGAATATGGGCGCCAATCTGGAGAAAATTGGGCGCGTCCACATGGAACGGTCCAACCTGCTCTTCTGCCTGGGGCTGATGGAAAATGCCTACGACCAGACCTGTATGATCCGCGCCTTCCCGAGAGACAATATCCTGCGGGAGGAACCGGCCCTGCTGGAGAAGGCCAAAACCTACCTCCCCCGCATTCCGTTCGGCAATCTGGACCTCCTTGTGGTGGACGAAATCGGAAAAAATATCACCGGCACCGGCATGGACTGCAATATCGTTCAGCGTTTCACCTCCGAGCACATGATTGCCCGTCCCTTCACCAAACGGCTGGTGGTTCTGGATTTGACAGAGGAGTCCGACGGAAATGCCTCCGGCATCGGCCTGGCCGACATCGCCAGCCGCAGAGCCTTTGAAAAAATGTCCATGTCCAAGACCTATCCCAACGGTCTGACAGCCAGAACGACTCTGGGCTGCAAGATTCCGATCATTATGGACAATGATTTTGACACCATACGGGCCGGAATCAAGACCGCACCGGATGCGGATTATGAAAATCTGCGCATTGTGCGGATCAAAAACACGCTACGGCTCGATGAAATGGAGATTTCTGAAGCCCTTGTGCGGGAAGCTCAGGCTATGGAACACATTTCCGCCGATTCATCCGGTTCACCCTGGCGCTTCAGCGCGGACGGCATCTTGCTGGGAAGGGAGGACGAAACCAACGTATGAGCACGCTATTTACCAACTATGAGCGCATCATTGCCAATGGCGATCATAAGCTCAGAGCCGACGCGCTGGAAATTGCGGAAGCCGGAATCCGCAGGGTGATCCCCTATGAGGCGGTCCGCAGGCTGATCTCCAGTGATGATTCCTGTATCCGCGTGGGCAGTCTGACGATTCCCTGGGACCGCGTGAATCATATTTACGTCGTGGGCGCAGGAAAGGGTTCCTTTCCCATCGCACAGGCTCTGGACGAAATCTTCGGGGAGCGCATCAAAGCCGGCACCGTCATTGTAAAAGACGGAGAAAAACGCCGTCTCCCCCATATCGAGATTTTCGAGTCCAGCCATCCCATCCCGGATGCCCGCAGCATCGAGGCAGCGGATAAGCTGATGCGCATCCTGTCGGAGGCGGGCGAAGGCGACCTGGTCTTCGCCGCTGTCACCGGTGGCTCCTCCGCCCTGGTCAACAAGCCGGCCGGAGGGATTACCCTGGAAAATCTCAGGCAGGTCAACCTGGACCTGCTCAACTGCGGAGCGGAGATCGGCAAGATCAATATGGTCCGCAAGCACATCTGCCTGATGAAGGGCGGACGTCTGGTCCAGTACGGCCAGCCAGCCATGGTCGTGACGCTGACCTTTGACACGGCCCCGCCGGATATGCCGTGGCCGGATATGTGCCTGCCGGACCCCACCACCTTCGCGGATGCCATCCAGGTGCTGAAGGACTATGAGCTGTGGGATCAGACCCCCCAGCCGGTCCGCAGCTACCTTCTTTACGGTCTGGAACACCCGGAGCTGGAAACCGTCAAAAGCCTGGACGGAATGCGGCAGGAAATATTTTCCGTAGCCGATCCCCAGCTGGCCTGCCAGGCGGCGGCCCAGGCGGCCCAGGCTCTGGGCTACACGCCCCATGTGATCTCTACCACAATGGAGGGCGAAGCCAAGGACGTCGGCATCGTGATGGCGGGCATCACCGACGAGGTTCTCACCTCCAAACGCCCCTTCCAGCCGCCGTGCGCACTGATCTCAGGGGGTGAAACCACCGTAACCATTCAGGAGAGCTGCGGAAGCGGAGGCCCGAATCAGGAAACGGTCCTGGGCTTTGCGGGGAAAATCCGCCATCGGGCGGGCTATGCCTTTGTCAGTCTGGACACGGACGGTACGGACGGTCCCTGCGACCGGGCGGGCGGAATCGTGGACGGTGCCACTGTGCGCCGGATACGGGAACAGAAAATCCACCTTGCCAAGGTACTTCACGACCACAATTCAGGCGAGATGCTGGAACATCTGGGCGACGACCTGATCACCGGGCATACCGGAACCAATGTTATGAACCTGCGGATTGTTTTAATCGGAAAGGAGGAGGGAAATGGATCGGATCGCAGCGATTAAGGGCCGGGAAATCCTAAATGCCAAGGGCCGTCCCACCGTGGAAGCCCAACTGATCACGGAGCGCGGAATCCGCGTTACGGCTTCCGTCCCCAGCGGCACGTCCCGGGGGAAGTACGAGGCCTTTGAGCTGTACGACGGCGAACCCCGCCACAATGGCCGCGGAGCCAGGAAGGCGGCGGAAAATATCTCCACGGAAATCTGCCGCGCACTGGCCGGAATGGACGTGGCGGACCAGGAGGCCATCGACCGGACGCTGTGCCGTCTGGACGGCACGCCGGACAAACACCGGCTTGGCGGAAACGCCCTTTTGGCCGCCTCAGTGGCCGCCGCCAAAGCCGGTGCCGCTTCCACCAATCAACCGGTCTACCGCTATCTGGGTCAAAAAGACATCCGGCCTGCGCTGCCGGATATCCTGGCCACGGTGATAGCGGGCGGCGTATTCTCCACCTCCGGGATGGAGTTTGAGGATTACATGGCGGTCTTTCACGGATTTTCCTCCTTTCCGGAGGAGTTGGACGCCCTGTGCGAGCTGCGCTTCTCCCTGGAAAAGGCGCTGCGCGGGCGTTACGGGGATTTCCCGGAGGACGGAGGCGCTCTGGCCGCTCCCTGCGCCTCCTCCCGTGAAGCCTTCCGCTGGATTCTGGACACCGCTGAGAGTCTGGGATACGCCGGAAACGTCAGTCTGGGACTGGATGTGGCGGCCAGCGAGCTGTGGGAGCCTGACCGGGGCGTATACCGGATGGGGGAGGACCGCTGTCTCAGCACTTCCCAAATGATCTCCTACTACAGCGGTCTGTGCGGCGAATTTCCCCTGACTCTGATCGAGGACGGGCTGGATCAGGATGATTTCAACGGATTTGCAGAGCTGTCCGGCGCGCTTCCCGGTGTGCAGATCGTGGGGGACGATCTGTTTGCAACCAATCCGGAGCGCCTGCGCAAGGGGATTGAGCGCCGCAGCGCCAACGCGGTTCTCCTGAAAATCAACCAGATCGGCACGGTGACGGAAGCCATTAAAACCGCCCGTACCGCTTCGGAAAACGGGATGGATGTCATCGTCTCCCTCCGCTCGGGTGAAACCGCAGACGACTTTATCGCGGATCTGGCGGTGGCCGTGGGCGCCCGCCAAATCAAGCTCGGATCTCCGGTACGGATGGAACGAAACGTGAAATATAACCGGCTGCTGGAAATCTGGCAGAAACTCGGTATGTAACCAAATCAAGGGCATAATCGCTTGTGGAATAAAATCCGATATGATAAAGTTGTTATTATCAAATAATAAGTAGGAGAAGCGATCCATGTTGGAGAAAAAGACAATCAGCGATTATGTTTACGATAAGATATTGGAAGGTATTGTTCAGCTAACATACGCCCCCGGTGAGAAGATATCCGAGACGCAGCTGGCAGCTGCCCTGGATGTGAGCCGGGCTCCCATCAAAAGTGCGCTGGCGAAACTGGAAAAAGAGGGATTCGTCAGCATTAAACCACAGTACGGCACATTCGTGAGTAAGATTTCCGTGGAACGTGCCAGAAGTATCTGTGATATCAGGGAAATTCTGGAAGTCGAAGCGGTCCGCAGAGCGGTTGTCTCCATGACGGAGGAACAGCTGGACAAGCTTCAGGACCTGTTCGACCAAATGGACGCGTTCCGGGATGAAAAAGCGGAAAAACGCCAGTTCATCTACGACGCGGATGTGGCGCTCCACAATGAGATCTACCGCGCCAGCGGCAACGTGATCATTGCGGAAATCATGCAGCGGTACATGCCGGAAATCCAGCGGATCCAGCGGGTCAACATGACTTGGGCGGACCGTCAGGTCCCCACCCAGGGCGAGATGAAGAAGATTCTGAAGGCACTGAAAGCACGTGATGAAGAGCAGGCGGCGGCAGCGATGAAAGAGCATATCTCCAATATCCGAAAGACAATTCAGACGATATGATTGGAGGAAGAGTTTATGCGGAACAGAGTGTTATACGGTGTGCTGAGCGTGGTGCTGGCTGCGGGTCTTTTGACCGGATGTGCAGGTGGAAAAAAGGAATTTCCCAATAAAGAGATTACGGTGGTGGTGCCCTGGAATCCAGGAGGAACCAACGATCTGATGGCCCGTGCGCTGCAGCCCGTTTTCAAGGAGAAATTCAATGTAGAGCTGGTCGTGAAAAACTCTCCCGGCGGCGGCAGCGCGGTGGGAATCACGGAAGTTCTCACCGCCAAGCCGGACGGCTACACCGTGGGTCTTGCCTCCAGCTCCTTCCTGGCGCTGGTTGCCCAGGGTAAGGCGGAGGCGGATCTGGACAAGGTGGAGAATATCTGCCTTGTGGCCGAGGAGCCGGTGGTGCTGGTGGCAAAGAGCGGCGGAAAATACGCCGACGCCCAGAGCCTGATCGACGCGGCCAAAGCAAACCCCGGGGAAATCTCCGTCGGCATTCCCGGATCCAATAACGTAAACCAGGCCTACGCCACACTTTTAGGCCAGGCCGCGGGCACGGACTTTTTATTCATGCCTTTTGACGGCGGCTCCCGGGTGATCACGGAAATCCTGGGCGGACATGTGGACGCTGGCGTTTTAAAGCCCAGCGAGGTGATCGCTCAGGTGAAATCCAACGACCTTATGGTGCTGGGCGTTTTCAACAAGGACGGACTGGCCGCCATGCCGGATGTTCCCACCTTTGAATCTCTGGGGTATGACGTGTTTACGCTGGGAGATATCCGTCAGGCCTCCTATATTATGGCTCCCGCGGGTCTGGATGCCGGAGCTAAGGAAAAGCTGGCCTCCATGTTCAAGGAAGCGCTGGAAAGCGACGATTTCAAGGCCTTTGCCGAGGAGAGCGGCCTGGTGTCCCGGCCGATTACCGGCGAGGAGCTGGACGTGTTCCTGGACGACGTGTACGTGGGACTTGAAAATGCCAGCAAAGAAATCTGGGCGCAGTAACCGGCCGGACGGAGGAGACACATGAAAAAAGAGGAACGTTTTTTTGAACGGATTGTGTTACTTCTGCTCCTGGCGGGCGCCGCGTTCCTTTACTACACCGCCGGCCTGTCGAAATCCGTAGCTACAGGCGCAGACATGGCATCCATGGATTTCCCCAAGGGTATCCTTCTGGTGCTGATGGTGTTCTGCGCCGGAAAACTGGTGGCTGGCCTGGCGGTGCAGTTAAAACAGAACGGAGGCCGGACCACGCCTGCTCAGGCGGACCAACCGGCTCCGGAGTCCCAAGCGGCGGATTTTTCCTCCGCCGGAAAGCGCGACCCACGGACCGTCCTGACCATGGCAGCAATCGTGATCTATGCATTTTTCTGGAGAATTCTGGGATTCTGTATCAGCAGCTTTCTGTTTTTCTTTGCGGAATCCATTTTGTTGAAACGCGACACCCCAAGGCTGAGGGCGGTTCTCATATCAGCCTTTGTCACCCTGGCAATCTACGTTATTTTCGGCATGGCCTTCGGAGTGGACTTTCCGGAACCGCTGCTGGAACTTGTCATCGGATAACAGGAGGGACCTATGGACACAATTCTTATGATGTTTCAAAGCTCGGCCGCCACATTTTTTAATCCGATGATTCTGCTGATCGTCGCCGCAGGAACCTTCCTTGGCCTGGTGTTCGGAGCGCTGCCGGGACTGTCCGCCACCATGGGTGTGGCGTTATTGATCCCGCTGACCTTTACCATGGACACCACCAGCGCATTCGGCATGATGCTGGGCACCTATATCGGTGGAATGGCTGGGGGAGCCGTATCCGCCACGCTGTTAAATATCCCCGGCACTCCCTCTGCGGTTGTCACCTGCCTGGACGGCTATCCCATGGCCAAACAGGGCCGGGGCGCCGAGGCACTGGGTTGGGCGGCTTTCGCCTCCGGCTTCGGCAGTATTGTGAGCTGGTTTCTGCTGGTGACGCTCTCCCCGGTCCTGGCCGGGCTGTGTACCAGCTTCGGACCGCCGGAGTATGCCGCCCTGGCATTTTTCGGGCTGACCATCATCGCGGCCGTGTCAGGCAAATCCCTGATCAAAGGGCTGATCGCCGGAATCGTGGGCGTGATTCTCTCCTTTGTGGGCACGGATCCGATTTGGGGCGACCTGCGCTTCACCTTCGGCAATATCAACCTGATGACGGGAGTCAGCACCATCCCCGCCATGATCGGGCTTTATTCAATCCCGCAGATTATTATCAGCTGCACGGGGAAAGGAAATCCGCATGTGGACGCCCGGGAATTGAAACTTAAAAATTTTCTTCCCGGTTTTAAAAAGATATGGGAACAGAAGTGGAATATTATCCGTTCCAGCATCATCGGAACGGGCATCGGGATCATCCCCGCAACCGGCGGGAATATCGCTTCTTTTATCGCCTATGACCAGACAAAACGCTTTTCGAAGCACCCGGATGAGTTTGGAAACGGGGCCTACGAGGGAGTCATCGCCTCGGAAGCGGCCAACAACGGCGTCTGCGGCGGCGCCCTGATCCCCATGATGACCCTCGGAATCCCCGGCGACAGCGTTACCGCCGCACTTATGGGCGGGCTGATCATCCACGGCCTGCGGCCCGGCCCGGCTCTGTTTGCGGATTCCCCCCAGGTGGTGTCGGAAATCTTCGCAACGGTGCTTATGGCCACAATTCTTATGGTACTGATTCAGTGCGTTGGAATCAAACTGTTTGTGCGCATTCTCAACGTGCCGGTGCACTACTTAAACGCGGCCCTGGTAATCCTCTCCCTGGTGGGTTCCTTCGCTCTGAGGAGTAATTTCTTCGACGTGATTTTGACCCTGGTGATCGGGCTGTTCGGCTATCTTATGATCCGCGGCGGTTTTCCCACCGCTCCCATCGTGCTGGGCCTGGTATTGGGTTCCATGTTCGAGGGAGAATTCCGCCGGGCCTTAAAGCTCAGCCACGGCAGCATGACAATTTTCTTTAAACGCCCGGTATCCTGCGTTTTTATTCTCATCGGACTGGCGGTGATCGGAAATGCCTGCTTGAAGGCGTGGAAGAAGAAGCCGGAAACGTGATTTTGAAACAGGCGCTTGATGGCACTCATACTAAAAGCAGCTTACCGGACTGGTGAGCTGCTTTTTCATTAAATGTAATAGGCAGATGACGATTGTTGGCACGTTTTTACGAGCGCGCCAGCCGCTTTGTTGCTGCATTTATTCGCGTAACATGATATAATAAAACGTATCTCTTATGGCCAACCTGCGGTTGCCGACAAAGTATGATCAGGAAAACATCCAAAACCAGGGGGGACGCAGCAATGTTATTGGAAAGAATCTTTCATTTACTCGTTTCCGAGGAAAAACTGGAGCGGGCGATCTACAAAATAAACAATGGCGGGGATATGGAGGACATCGACACCATCGTCAACGCCTATTTCCGGCTGGCGAAGAAAATGTACCGCAAAAACCTGCATTTTTTCCGAAAGCCCAAAACCGTGGAGCTGACGGATTCCTCCATGGTGATCCGCATCGACGGGGAAACCTACGACTTTGGCTTCATTCCCCACAATGACCTGAGGGGCACCGGCTGGAAGATGGACATCGAGGTGCTTTACAGCACAGACAAAATGCGCGGGATTGTGCAGGAACGGCTGTCGGAAAAGGTTGCCCGGGAATGGTAGTCTCCCGCCTTCATCACATGGGCTTTAGATTTTTTTCCAGCCGGTCCGTCATCCAGGCCAGGCGTTTGGCGCGCCCCGCCTCGGTCTTGGCGTCAAAATACGCCCTGGCGTAGGTTTTCCGAACAGAGGGCGGCATCGCAAGAAAATTGGCGTGGGCCTGTTCATTTCCGCTCAGGAGAGCCGCCACGGTTTCAATCTGCTCCGGCGTCACGGCCGGGGAACTGGCCGGGTTGTCCCACTGGCCGTTTTTCTTAGCTTCCTGAATTTTCTCCCTGCCGAAATCCGTCATCAGGCCGCTTTGTTCCAGCTTCTCTGTCAGCGCTTTGTTCTTTTCCGACCACTTGCTGCCGGCTCTGCGCGCGGAGAAGTATTTCATGTAGGACTGGTCGTCGATCCGCTTCATCACCCCGTCGATCCATCCGAAGCAGAGCGCTTCCTCCAGGGCCTCTCCGGCTTTGAGCGTCCTGATTTCCTCCGTCTTGCCAAACAGCAGCCAGACGCCGCCGCTGGACGTGCAGTTGTCCGCCAGCCAGGCGCGGAACTCGCTGCGGGTTTCAAATTGTAATGGATCGTTCATCTCTTGACCTCCATTCCGAATGGGCGGGATCGCGTTTCATCTCCCTGAGTTTCAGAAAAGCAGTTTTGTCTGTGGCTATTTTGCCGCCGGCAAAGCTGCTTTTCCGCGTTTTCCTGTCCTGCAGGTTTATTTCTCGTAATACTTAATCAGTGCCTGTGTTCCTAAGTCTCCAAGCCCTTCCGTTTCGAGATCCCGGTACATGTCCAGCACATAATCCAGCACGCCCAGCTTTGCGCCGGCGGCCTCGGCCTCCTCGGAAGCCAGCTTCATATCTTTGATGAAGTGCTTGATGAAGAACCCGGGGTCGTAATCGTCCTTGAGAATTCTGGAGGCAACGTTGCTCAACTGGGTGCTGCCCGCCGCTCCGGTGCTGATGGAGTCCAGCATCACCTGGGGATCCAGGCCCACGGCCTTGGCGTAGGCAATGGCTTCGCAGGCGCCGCTGAGCGCGCCGGCGATGGCGATCTGGTTGCACATCTTGGTGTGCTGCCCGTTGCCCGCCTTACCCTCGTAGCGGATATTTTTACCCATGGCTTCAAACACCGGCAGGCAGGTCTCAAAGGCCTCCTGGTCGCCTCCCACCAGAATGGTCAGGGTACCCGCTTTCGCTCCGGTATCTCCGCCGGTTACCGGGGCGTCCAGCGCCTTTAAGCCCTTTTTGCGGGCGTTCTCGTAGATACGAACCGCCAGCTTGGGGCTGGTGGTGGTCATGTCGATGACGCAGGTTCCCGGGTCCGCGTGGGCAATGACGCCGCCCTCGCCGAAATAGACTTCCTCCACGTCCTTGGGATATCCCACGATGGAAATCACCACGTCCCGTCCGGCCGCGCACTGAGCCACGGTGTCGCACCACAGCGCGCCCTCCGCCACAACATCCTCGGCCTTGGACTTGGTACGGTTGTAAACCGCCACCTCATATCCCGCTTTCATCAGGTTTCTGACCATGGATTTCCCCATAATGCCGATGCCGATAAATCCAATCTTTTTCATGTATGCCTTCCCCTCTTTCTGAATAATTCTAAGGCGCCGCCGATGCGGCGGCTCCCGGATCGCTTCCCCGCCTGATTGGCGGTTCCTGTATGGTCTCCCCGCTCATATAAACGGTTCCCGCAGGATCAGCGCTTTTCGATCTCCATCACCATATCCACCCGGCGCTGATGGCGTCCGCCCTCAAACGCGGCGTCCAGCCAGGCCTCGGTGATCATCTTGGCAAGCTCGCTGCCCACCACGCGGGAGCCGAAGGCAAGCACGTTGGAGTTGTTGTGCTGCCTGGAGAGCTTGGCTGTGTAGGGCTCGCTGCAAACGCAGGCGCGGATGCCCTTTACCTTGTTGCAGGCCAGGGAAATTCCCACCCCGGTTCCGCAGATGGCGATGCCCAGATCCGCTTCCCCGTCCGCCACGGCCCGGCCTACCTTCTCACCGTAAACCGGATAATCGCAGCTCTCCGGCGCGTTGGTTCCCAGGTCAATCACTTCGTAACCCTTGCCTTCCACAAACTCTTTAATGATATTTTTCAGTTCAATTCCTGTGTGATCATTGCCCATCGCAATCTTCATGACACAATCTCCCTTTATCCTTATATGATAGTCTGCCGCGGTCCCGCGCAGCCTGTCACGGCTGTCACGCGCGCGGTATGTCCGTGTTTATTATAAAGCATGGGGCGTTTTGAGACAAGCCCTTCTTATTCTCCAAATGCCAAAAGCCGCAGATTCGCCGCATTCCGCGGCAGCTCTGCGGCTTTTTTCACATTTCAGCTTATTCCAGCTTCGTTAGATTCCATATTCCCCGAATACTACTCGGTCATTTCCTTAATCTGACGGTACACCTGGCCCTCGCTCAGTCCGTACTCTTCCAGCAGGTCGGCGGGCTTGCCGGACTGGCCGAAGCGGTCCTGAACGCCGATCTTGCAAAACTTCACCGGGCAGCCGTTTTCCAGAAGCACGCTGCCCACGGCGTCGCCCAGTCCGCCGATCACGCTGTGCTCCTCCACGGTCACAATTTTCCCGCACTTGGACGCGTACTTTAAAATGCAGTCGCGGTCAATGGGTTTGATGGTGTGCATGTTGATCACGGCAACGGAAACGCCCTCGGCCTCCAGCTTTTTCGCGCACTCCAGCGCCGTGTTCACCATGATTCCGCAGGCAAATACCGCCACGCCGTTTCCATCCCGCAGCACGTTGGCCTTTCCGATCTCAAAGGGCATCTCCTCCTCGAATACCGGGGAAGGCAGGCGGGCCAGGCGCAGGTAAGCGGGTCCCTGCATATCGGCCAGAGCCATCACGGCCCGGCGGGTCTCGCTGGCATCACAGGGCACCACCACGGTCATGCCCGGGATCACACGCATGAGCGCCAGATCCTCGATGGCCTGGTGGCTTCCGCCGTCCTCGCCCAGGGTGACGCCCGCGTGGGTCATGCCGAATTTTACGTTAAAATTCGGGTACGCGCAGCCGTTTCTCACCTGATCGTAAGCCCGGCCCGCGCCAAACACCGCAAAGGTGCTGGCAAAGGGAACGTATCCCATGGTGGACAGACCGGCCGCCATGTCCACCATGTTGGCCTCCGCAATACCGGCGTTGAAAAAACGCTCCGGGAATTTGTCCGCAAATGTAGCTGTCATGGTGGCGTGGGCCAGATCCGCGTCCAGCACCACCACCTTCTGATTCTTCTCTCCCAGTTCCGCCAGCGCCTCACCGTAGGCGACGCGGATTGCTTTCAGTTCGCTCATGACTCTTCCTCCAATTCCTTTAATGCCTGACGGCGCTCCTCCTCGCTGGGAGCTTTGCCGTGCCATCCCACCTGATTCTCCATAAAGGACACGCCCTTGCCCTTTACCGTGTGGGCGATGATGCATTTGGGCTTTCCTTCCTGCGCCGCCGCGTCAAGGGCAACCGAAACCTGGCCCAGATCATTTCCGTCAATTTCCAGAACCTGGAATCCGAACGCTGTGAACTTGGCCTTTAAGTCGCCCAGGCTCATAACCTGGTTGTTGGTGCCGTCGATCTGCAGCCCGTTGTTGTCGATGATCACGGTCAGATTGTCCAGGCCGTAGTGAGCCGCCGCCATGGAAGCCTCCCAAACCTGGCCTTCCTGGAGCTCGCCGTCTCCCAGAAGCGTATATACCTTCACATCGCTGTGATCCAGTTTTTTCGCGCCCAGAGCCATGCCCACTGCAATGGAGATGCCCTGTCCCAGGGAGCCGGTGGAGGCGTCCACGCCCGGGCATTTCTTAGCGTCCGGGTGGCCCTGGAGAAAGCTGTGAAGCTGGCGGAAGTTCTTAAATTCCGCCTTGTCGAAAAATCCCCGCTCGCCTAATACCGCGTAGTAACAGGGCGCCGCGTGGCCCTTGGACAGCACGAAGCGGTCCCGGTCCTCCTTCTTCGGATTCTGCGGGTCAATGTTCATTTTGTCGAAAAATAATGTTGTGATAATCTCCACGGCGGACAGTGAGCCGCCCGGATGGCCGGATGCCGCGTCAGCGGTCATATTGATAATATCACGGCGCACTGTGCGGCAGACTTTTTCCAGACTTGCAATTTCCATCATGATTCCTCCATTATGGTCAGCTAAGATTTTGTGTTTCCATCGTCATCATACAATAATACAATCTGATCACAGGATAGCAGAGCATTGTGCAAATGTCAATGATCAATCCCCATAAAAAGAAAACTTTATTGCAGGTTGACAAAAATCCGCTTTGGTATTAGGATAAAAAACATGATTGGTATGACAAATTGCGAGTATGTATAAAGGGGGATTCCCATGGAGTCAGTAAAGCGGATGCCCATCGTCCAACAGGTTGTGGACAAATTAAAGGAATATCTGTTTTCCGGCGAAATCGCAGTGGGCGACAAACTGCCGGTGGAAAAAGAGCTCTGTGAGCAGTTGGGTGTGGGAAGAGGCACCGTGCGGGAGGCGTTCCGCATATTGGAAGCCACCGGTTATGTGGAGCTGAGACCGGGCAAGGGCGCGTTTGCCGCCAGAACGTCCGAGATCGAGCTGGGCGACGTCATGCAGTGGTTCACCGAGCACGAGGTGGAGACCAAGGATTTTCTGGAGGTCCGCATGGCCATTGAACCGCTGTCCGTTCGCCTGGCCATCGAGCGCTGTTCCGACGAGGACGTGGCGCAGCTGGAACACATCCACAGAAAGTTTACCGCCGCGGTCAACAGCCACGATGTCCCGGCTATCAGCATCAACGACGAGAAGTTCCACTCCGCCATCGTGGAGTTCAGCCGCAACCAGCTGCTGATCAGCATCAGCAAACAGGTGGAAAAGCATGTAAAGAACTTCCGGAGCAAGACCTTCTACATCCCGCAGAACGCGGCCAACGCCATCGAGCCCCACCAGAATATCCTGGACGCCTTCAAGCGGCGGGATGCGGCAGCAGGCGAGCGCAGCATGGAAGAACATTTAAATCTTGTGGTAAAGGATCTGGAAAAATCCACAATAAGATAACGGAAATCCCGCACATTATTTGTCAAAAAGTAATGTGCGGGATATTTTTTGCCTTAAAATTTTAACACTTTCTTAATACCGCACAAATTATAGGTGCTGTTTTTGTGCATATTGCCCAAATTTTTTATAATTTTCGTGCATGGACATTCAAGGTCAAAATGTTATAATACCTGTAATGCATTAAGACATCATACAATCATACAATACAGCAATGGCTGCACATCGTATGAAACAGGAGGAGAAAAAAATGAAAAAAATGTTATCCATGGTACTGTCCGCCTCTATGGTATTGTCCCTGGCGGCCTGCGGCGGCTCAGGGAAAACGGAGACAACAGCAGCTCCCACCACACCGGCTGCAACCGCAGCAGCACAGGACGAGAGCGCCGGCGAGACCGGTTCCCAGGCAGCTGTCTCCGGTTTGGACGCCCTGGACCCGGTCACCCTGACCATCTATTCGCCGGGCAACGAGAATTCCGTGCCCACCAAGACGATTCTGGAGTACAAAAAGCTGGTTGAGGAGGCTTCCGGCGGCAAGATCACCCTGGATGCCCACCACTCCGGAGAGCTGGGCAACGACGCCGAGGCCCTTCAGTCAGCGCGTATGGGAACCATCGATATCATCTTTGCGGGAACCTCCGGTTTCACAGAGTTTTACGATAAAGCGAAAATCCTGGATCTGCCCTTCCTGTTTGACAGCGCCGAGCAGGCTTACGAGGTAGTAAACGGCGAGATCGGCGAAAAGATCTTCGCGGATCTGCCCTCCTCCGGACTGATCTATCTCTCCGAGGGCGACAACGGCATGCGCCAAATTTCCACCACCAACCGCGCCGTTCATACGGCAGCCGATGTGGAAGGGTTAAAGCTGCGCGTACCCACCAGCCAGATGTATCTGGACTGCTGGGAAGCCCTGGGCGCCAACCCGGTAGCCCTGGCCCTGAACGAACTGGCCATCGCCCTGTCCAACGGCACCGCTGAGGGCCAGGATAACGCCACCTACCATCTGGTTGCCAACGCCACCTACGACGATATTAAATACTTCAGCTTTATCAACTACATGTGGATGGGCTGCACCATGGCCGCCAATGCAGATTCCTGGGAGAAGCTTCCCGCCGAGTATCAGGCGATCCTGAAAGACCAGGCGAAAATTGCCGCCAAATACTCCTTCGACACCATCGCCGAGGACAACCAGGCGGCTACCGAGACGCTGAAGGCCGCGGGTGTGGAATTTGATGAGAACCCGGATATCCAGAGTTTTAAGGACAAACTGGGCGGGAACGATTATTACCTGCGCTATGAAAATGAACCGTGGTACAGCCAGGAAATTCTGGATGAAATCTTAGCAAAATAAGGATCTGCCAAGGGATTGAACCGATCCAAACCATCAACCAAAGAGGGCTGCAATCCCGCCAGGATTGCAGCCCACCTAAAGAATAAGGGGAGAATACAGTGAAAATCTACAAACAAATCACAGATATTTTTGTGAAGATTGTGTCTGTCATCCTAATGTGCCTTATTGCGAGCCTTGTGGGCGTCATGCTGTATGAGCTGAGCCTGCGCAACTTTTTGAACAAATCCTTCCGCGCCTCTACGGAACTGTGTGGCTTTCTGTTTATGTGGATGGCGTTTTTGGGCGTGATCGTGCTGTACGATCAGGACCGTCTGATCACCCTGGACATGCTGTACGTGCGCGCCACCCCGAAGGTTCAGACCATCTTCTGGATGATTAACAAAATTTTCAGCCTGGGCTTGGGAATCATTATGATCGTCGCCTATCAGGGCATGTACAAAATCAACAGCACCAGCTACTTTTCAACCATGCAGTTTGTGTCCAAAGCCTGGCATTTCCTGCCCATGGCCATCGCGGGCGGTTTTATCGTCGTTAAGACCGCCTACCAGCTTATGGATCGGATTGTAGTCCCACACGGAACCAACACAAACTAAGGGAGGAAGTGTACAATGGCAATCTTTTTCATCACTTTTGTGATTCTTCTGCTGGTCGGCGTCCCGATCAGTATTTCCATCGGCGCCAGCGCCGTGCTGGGCTGCCTGGTTTTGGACTACCCCATGATGGTCATCGGCCAGAAAATGGTCACCGGCATCGACTCCTATCTTCTGATCGCCATTCCGCTGTTCATCCTGGCCGGCAACCTGATGAACGCAGGCAAGATCACGGACAAAATCTTCAGCTTTGCCAAGGAGCTGGTGGGCTGGATTCCCGGCGGTCTTGGGCACGCCAATGTTGTGGCCAGCATCATTTTTGCGGGCATGTCCGGCAGCGCCGCGGCGGATGCAGGCGGCCTTGGTACCATCGAGATGGAAGCCATGACGAAAAACGGTTATGACGAGGATTTTTCCGGCGCGGTGACGGCGGCCTCCTCGGTCATCGGCCCCATTTTCCCGCCCAGCATCCCCCTGATCATTTACGGCGCGACGGCCAGCGTCAGCGTGGCCAAGCTGTTCATGGGCGGCGTGCTGCCCGGTCTGCTGATGGGTGTAGCCCTGATGGTTCTGGTATTTCTCTTTGCCATCAAATATAAGTTTGAGCGCCATCCCTTCCGGCTGGCGGCTCTGGTCCGGCAGTTTTTCGGCTCCATTTTGTCCCTGATCACGCCGCTCATCATTTTGGCCGGATTCACCACCGGCTGGTTCACCCCTACCGAGGCTTCCAGCATCGCGGTGGCTTACTCCCTGATCATTGCGCTGATCGTTTACCGCACCATGGACTGGAAAACCTTCACGGACTGCCTGCTGGAATCCGCCATCACCTCGGCCAACACGCTGTTCATCATCGGCACCTCCACGCTGTTTACATACGTGCTGGTGAAAGAGGGAGCCTCCGCTGAAATTGCCAGCTTTATTCTGGGAATCAGCCAGAATCCGGCGGTGATCCTGTTCATCATCAACGTGGTGCTGCTGATCCTTGGCATGTTTATGGAGCCGGGCGCGATCCTGACCCTGATGCTGCCGGTTCTCCTGCCCATTGTCAAGGACTTAAACATCGACCTGGTGCACTTCGGCGTGGTCATGGTATTAAACCTGATGATCGGCCAGGTGACCCCTCCCTTCGGCGTCTGCCTGTTTATCATCTCCGACGTGGCCAAAATCAAGCTGGACCGGCTGTACAAATCCATCCTGCCGTTTTTGATTCCTCTGGTCGTGGTGCTGCTCATGTGTACCTACATTCCCGGTATTGTCACATGGCTGCCCAACATGCTGGTGAAATGACGTTTTGATCTCAAATTTTCAGACTTCCGTATATTTTAGAGAAGCGCTTCGGCGGCGAAAGCGGACGGCCATCCACGGCGTCCGCTTTTTTTCTGGCCTTTATCCCCAATCCCATCCCCTTCATGTTCCTCCGCAGCCGCGGCGGCAACCCATACCAATTTTAAAAATTCTACAACCCGGTGTGCAAAACTCCCTGCAATTATTATTCAAAACGTTGTAACCAGGATTTTTTTGCCACCTTATGCCCCCATTCTTCTCCCATCTTCCACAAATAACCTCCAGCCTTTTTATGCAATCCTCACAAAATCTTCACAACTTTTTTATACCATTCGTGCATAGACATTGCGGCTTAAAATGTTATAATTGTGTTAACGCAAGACGTCATACAATCATACAATATCACAAATGTAACGTCACTCAGGAGGGTAAAAAATGAAAAAAATGTTATCACTGGCACTGTCCGCTTCCATGGTACTGTCCCTGGCAGCCTGCGGCGGATCCGGCAAAACAGAAACTACCGCAGCTCCCGCTCCCGCGGCTACCGAGGCCGCCAGCGAAGCCGCTACCGAGGCTGGCTCTGAGGCCGCTTCCGAGGCCGGCACCGAGGCCGCCGCTTCCGCACTGGACGCTCTGGACCCCGTAACGCTGACCATCTACTCCCCGGGCAACGAGAATTCCGTTCCCACCAAGACCATTCTGGAATACAAGAAGCTGGTTGAGGAGGCTTCCGGCGGCAAGATCACTCTGGACGCCCACCACTCCGGCGAGCTCGGAAACGACGCCGAGGCTCTGCAGTCCGCCCGTATGGGAACCATCGATATCATCTTTGCCGGAACCTCCGGTTTCACAGAGTTCTACGACAAGGCGAAGATCCTGGATCTGCCCTTCCTGTTCGACAGCGCTGAGCAGGCTTACGAGGTTGTAAACGGCGAGATCGGCGAGAAGATTTTCGCAGACCTGCCCTCCACCGGGCTGATCTATCTGGCGGAAGGCGACAACGGCATGCGCCACATCTCCACCACCAACCGTCCCGTACATACGGCGGCAGACGTGGAAGGCTTAAAGCTGCGCGTTCCCACCAGCCAGATGTACCTGGATTGCTGGGAGGCCCTGGGCGCCAACCCCGTAGCCCTGGCTTTAAACGAGCTGGCAATCGCCCTGTCCAACGGCACCGCTGAGGGCCAGGACAACGCCACCTACCACCTGGTAGCCAACGCCACCTACGACGATATCAAGTATTTCAGCTTTATCAACTACATGTGGATGGGCTGCACCATGGCCGCCAACTCCGATTCCTGGGACAAGCTTCCGGCTGAGTATCAGGAGATCTTAAAAGAGCAGGCCAAGGCTGCCGCGAAGTATTCCTTCGACACCATCGCCGAGGACAACAAGGCCGCTACCGAGACTCTGAAGGCCGCAGGCGTTGAGTTCGACGAGAATCCGGACATCCAGAGCTTCATCGACAAGCTGGGCGGAAACGACTACTACTTACGCTACAAAGACGAGCCTTGGTACAACCAGGAGATCCTGGATGAAATCTTAGCAAAATAAAGAGACTCTTCAAGCAGGGGGCTGCATTCCCGCCGGGATTGCAGCCCCTCTAAACGATAAGGGAGTGATACCGTGAAAGTTTATAAGCAAATCACCGACATCTTTGTAAAAATCGTATCCGCCGCCCTGATGGTTCTGGTGGCCGGTATAGTGGGCATCATGCTCTACGAGCTGTGCCTGCGCAATTTCTTCAACAAGTCCTTCCGCTCCTCCACCGAACTGTGCGGCTTCCTGTTCATGTGGATGGCGTTTCTGGGCGTCGTGGTGCTCTACGACAAGGACCGGCTGATCACCCTGGACATGCTGTACGTGCGGGCCAATCCCAAGGTGCAGACCACCTTCTGGTTCATCAACAAGCTGTTCAGCTTCGGCCTGGGCATCATCATGATCGTAGCTTACAAGGGCATGTACAAGATCAACAGCACCAGCTACTTCTCCACCATGCAGTTTCTGTCCAAAGCCTGGCATTTCCTGCCCATGGCCATCGCGGGCGGATTCATTGTCGTAAAGACCGTCTACCAGGTCCTTGACCGGATTCAGACGCTGCGCGGCAAGGCAGTACATTAAAGGAGGGCCCCAAGTATGGCAATATTTTTTATCACCTTCGTTATATTGCTGCTGATCGGCGTGCCGATCAGTATCTCCATCGGCGCCAGCGCGGTTCTGGGCTGCCTGGTTTTAGACTACCCCATGATGGTCATCGGCCAGAAAATGGTCACCGGCATTGACTCCTACCTGCTCATCGCCATCCCGCTGTTCATCCTGGCCGGTAACCTGATGAACGCAGGCAAGATCACGGACAAAATCTTCAGCTTCGCCAAGGAGCTGGTGGGCTGGATTCCCGGAGGTCTGGGACACGCCAACATCGTGGCCAGCATCATTTTCGCGGGCATGTCCGGCAGCGCCGCGGCGGATGCAGGCGGCCTTGGCACCATCGAGATGGAGGCCATGACCAAAAATGGCTACAACGACGACTTTTCCGGCGCGGTGACGGCGGCTTCCTCGGTCATCGGACCCATTTTCCCGCCCAGTATCCCCCTGATCATTTACGGCGCGACGGCCAGCGTCAGCGTGGCCAAGCTGTTCATGGGCGGCGTGCTGCCCGGTCTGCTGATGGGCGTGGCCCTGATGGTTCTGGTATTTCTCTTTGCCATCAAATATAAGTTCGAGCGTCATCCCTTCCACGTGGCGGCCCTGATCCGGCAGTTTTTCGGCTCCATCCTGTCCCTGATCACGCCGCTCATCATCCTGGCGGGATTCACCACCGGCTGGTTCACCCCCACCGAGGCCTCCAGCATCGCCGTGGCCTACTCCCTGATCATCGCGCTGATCGTTTACCGCACCATGGACTGGAAAACCTTCAAGCACTGCCTGCTGGAATCCGCCATCACCTCGGCCAATACCCTGTTCATCATCGGAACCTCCACGCTTTTTACATACGTGCTGGTGAAGGAGGGCGCTTCCACCGCCATTGCCAATTTTATTCTGGGAATCAGCCAGAATCCGGCGGTGATCCTGTTAATCATCAACGTGGTGCTGCTGATCCTTGGCATGTTTATGGAACCGGGCGCGATCCTGACCCTGATGCTGCCGGTGCTCCTGCCCATTATCAAGAGCCTGAACATCGACCTGGTACATTTCGGCGTGGTCATGGTATTAAACCTGATGATCGGCCAGGTGACGCCGCCCTTCGGCGTGTGCCTGTTCGTGATCTCCGACGTTGCCAAGATCAAGCTGGACAAGCTTTACAAGTCCATCCTGCCCTTCCTGGTCCCCCTGGTTGTGGTGCTGCTCATGTGCACCTACATCCCCGGAATCGTCACCTACCTGCCCTCTGTGCTGGTTAAATAAACACAATTATTTTATTCAATCAATTTAAGGAGAATGTTCATATGAAAATCGCATTAATTAATGAAAACAGCCAGGCCGCCAAGAACGAAATGATCTGCGATAACCTGAAAAAGGTCGTAGAGCCCATGGGCCACACGGTTTACAACTACGGCATGTACACCGCTGAGGACGAGACTCAGCTGACCTACGTGATGAACGGCCTGCTGGCCGCCATCCTGCTCAACTCCAAAGCTGCGGACTATGTGGTTACCGGCTGCGGCACCGGCGAGGGCGCAATGCTGGCCTGCAACGTGTTCCCGGGCGTGCTCTGCGGACACATCGTGGACAGCGAGGACGCCTACATGTTCGCCCAGATCAACGACGGCAACGCCATCGCCCTGCCCTTTGCCAAGGGCTTCGGCTGGGGCGCGGAGCTGCGGCTTCAGTACATTTTTGAGAAACTCTTCGGCTGCGAGAGCGGCGGCGGCTATCCCAAGGAGCGGGTGGTGCCGGAGCAGCGCAACAAGAAGATTCTGGACGGCGTGAAGGAAATTACCCACAAGGACATCATGACCATCTTAAAAACCATTGACCAGGACTTCTTAAAGACTGCCATCAGCGGCGAGAAATTCCAGGAGTATTTCTTCCCCAACTGCCAGGTACCGGAGATTGCGGAGTATTTGAAGAGTGTTTTAGCGTAAGTAAAAAATTTCCTAAAGCGGACAGCCATCCACGGCGTCCGCTTTTTTCATGCGTTTATCCCCAAATCCATCAATAAAATCCACCTGAATTGCAAATCCTAATCCCATCAACGGTTAGTTCCACCGACATGGGCGGCCATGTACCGCTTCTATCCGGACTGCCGCAAAATCGCGGAGGTCCATACGATATTTTTTTAACTTATAAAAAACCCTTGACTTTTCCAACTGTAATAATTATAATTACAATTATTAAGTGTAACTTTTTTAATTACAGTTTGTTTCGAAAGGACCGCCTATGCAAACGCTGATTGGATATATCGGAACCTATGAATCCCCGGCCAGTCCGGGTATCGATTGTTTTTCTCTGGATTTGGAGACGGGCCGCCTGTCCGCGCCACAGCGCCGTTTTGCGGTCCCGGACTCCAAGTATCTCTCCCTTTTTGACGGCATTCTGGCCGCGCCCGTCCGCAGGGACGGGCGGGCCGGAATCTGCCTGCTCGATACTGATTCACCCGGTGATTCCCCCCTGGGTGAATGCCTGCCGGAACAATCCCCGGCCTGCTTCGTGACACAGGATGAGCGGTATGTTTACACCGCCAACTACCACGAGGGAAATGTGCTGGTTTATGATAAATCAGGCAAAACGCCCCGGCTGGCGCAGACAATCTCCATCGCGCCCGGGGCGGGCTGTCATCAGATTCTGTTCACCGGCGATTACATGCTGGTTCCCTGCCTGCTGCTGGACCGGGTAAACATCTATGATCGCAGCCAAAACTTCGCAGAAGCCGGAGCCATTCCGTTTGAACCGGGCACCGGCCCCCGCCACGGCGTCTTTGACCGGGCGGGCAGGCGGCTGTTTTTGGTCAGCGAGCTGAGCAATGAACTGTTTGTCTATGAGTGGACGGATCCCACATCCGTCCGGCTGCGGGGGAGAACCCCCATACTCCCGCAAAACTTCACCTCGGACCCGGCCCCCGCTTCCGCCGCCATCCGTCTGTCCGCAGACGAACGGTTCCTGTATGTTTCCACCCGATTTGCGGACGTGATTACGGTGTTCGCCCTGGACGGATTCCAGGCAGCGCCCATCCAACAGGTGGGCAGCGGCGGCGTCCATCCCCGGGATTTCGTCCTGACGCCGGACGGAAACTATCTGCTGGCGGCCAACCGCACCCAGGGCGGCCTGGCCTGCTTCTGCCTGGACCCGGAAAGCGGGAAAATCGGCGCGCTCTGTTCCAGCGTGCCAGCGCCGGAGGCGGTGTCCATTGTGTTATCGCAGGACAAACGGAGTAACGCAACTGGCGCAGTATAGCCGACGCAATACTACCAGTTCAGTACGAACGGCGCAGCATAATTGGGCAGTACAGCCGGTTCAACGCAGCCAGCGCAGTATAACCCGCCACAATCCACCAACCCCAATCACATAATCATCCGCCGGAGGAGTCAAACCGGGCAAACGCCCGAACCACATTCCAGTTTTCCCCATCCCGGGCATTTCCCTTCCCGAGCCTCCTCCCCGCGGATTCCACCTATAGGAAAGGAGCATCCCCGTATGAACACATCACAGAAATCCGACATCGGAATCATCGGCCTCTCCGTCATGGGCCGCAGCCTGGCCCTGAACATGGCGGACCACGGCTTTAAGGTCAGCGGCTACAACCGCAGCGCCTCCGTGACTGAACAGATCATGGAGGATCATCCCCACAAAAATCTATTTCCCTTCTATTCCCTGGATGAATTTGTAAATTCTTTAGAGCACCCCAGAAAGGTCATGCTGATGATCCAGGCCGGAGCGCCGGTGGACGCGGTCATCGATCAGCTGATCCCCCTGCTGGAACAGGGCGATATCGTCATGGACGGCGGCAACTCCTTCTTTGAGGACACCCGCAGGCGCTCCAAAACCCTGGCCGAAGCGGGCATCCACTACCTGGGCGTGGGTATCTCCGGCGGCGAGGAAGGCGCCCGGTTCGGCCCCTCCATTATGCCCGGCGGTGAGGAGAGCGCCTACCAGGCCGTCCGTCCCATTCTGGATGCCATCGCGGCCAAGGCCATGGGCGACCCCTGCTGCGCCTACATTGGTCCGGACGGCGCGGGGCATTACGTCAAAATGGTCCACAACGGCATCGAGTACGCGGATATGCAGCTCATTGCAGAAGCTTACCTGCTTCTGAAGTATGTGGGAAACTTTTCCAATTTAGAACTTTCCGACATTTTCCGGGAATGGAATCAGGGCGAATTAAAGAGCTATCTGATCGGCATCACCGCCGGGATCTTCCGGGAAGCCGACGATCTGGACGGCGGGCAGCTCATCGACCGAATCCTGGACAGCGCAAAGCAGAAGGGCACCGGACGCTGGGCCAGCATCGAATCCCTGAAGCAGGGCGTTGACATTTCCATGATCACCTCGGCCTGCGGCGCGCGCATCCTCTCCAACCACCTGGACGAGCGGAAAATGGCCTCGGCGCAGATCGAAGGCCCCGCAATCCGGCAGGCTGACGACCGCGCGGCCTTCGCAGAGACCGTGCGCCGGGCCCTGTACGCCGGAAAAATCATCGCCTACGCCCAGGGCTTCTCCCTGATGCAGGACGCCTCGGAGCGATACGGCTGGAACCTGGACCTTGGGACAATCGCCTCCATCTTCCGGGCCGGATGTATTATCCAGGCCGTGTTCCTGGACGACATCACAAAGGCTTATGAGGCCGATTCAAACGCCGGGAACCTGATGTTTCACCCATTCTTCCGGAGCCGGATCAACGGGTACCAGGACAGCCTGCGCCGCGCCGCCTCCACTGGCGTGTTAAACGGCCTGCCCGTTCCCGCCCTGTCCCAGGCCGCTTCCTATTTGGACGCCTTCCGCTCCCCCGCCTCCGGCGCCAACTTAATCCAGGCCCAGCGGGACTGCTTCGGCGCGCATACCTACGAGCGCAACGACCGGCCCGGCAGCTTCCACCATGAATGGAGGATTACAGATGACAATTAACCCAAACATCACCATATTCGGCGGCACCGGCGACCTGACCTTCCGCAAGCTGCTCCCGGCCCTCTACACCATGCACGTGGCCGGGAAGCTGCCGGAAAACAGCCGCATCCTCATCATCGGACGGCGGGACTACGACAGCGCCGCCTACCGCGAGACGGCAAGGAACTGGGTGGAGAAATTCACCCGCCTTCCCTTCAGACCCGCGGACTTCCAGGCATTTGCCGGAAAGATCGACTATTACCGCATGGATTTCTCCGACCACGAGGCCTACCGCGGGCTGAACCAGTATTACGCCGGTAACCGCATCGGCTCCCATATCTTCTACTTTGCCGTGGCTCCCCGCTTTTTCAGCGTGATCACGGAAGGCCTGAAGCTGGTGGACGGCGCAAAAAACGGCAAGGTAATCATCGAAAAACCCTTTGGCGAGGACTTAGCCGCCGCCAAAACGCTGAACGGGGAGCTGGAGGACTACTTTGGGCCGGAGCAGATCTACCGCATCGACCATTACCTGGGCAAGGAGATGGTGCGCAACATCCAGGCCATCCGCTTCACCAACCCCATTTTCACCGATATCTGGAACTCCGGGCACATTGAATCCGTACAGATATCCGCTCTGGAGGACATGGGCGTGGAGACCCGGGGCGGCTACTACGACGCCAGCGGCGCGCTAAAGGACATGGTGCAGAACCATCTGTTCCAGATTCTGTCCATCATGGCCATGGAACAGCCCGAATCCTTCACGCCCAAGGGGCTTCACGACGCCCAGCTGGGCGTGTTCCGGGACTTGCGGCCCGCCGGCTCCGAGACCATCGGGGACACGCTGGTGCTGGGGCAGTACGAGGGCTACCGGGGGGAGCCCCTGGTGGCCCCGGACTCCTCCACGGAGACCTTCGCCGGATTGCGCCTCTTTATCGACAATGAGCGCTGGCGCGGCACGCCCTTCTACATCCGCACCGGAAAAAAGACGGGAACCCGCCAGATCGAGCTCTCCGTCATTTTCCGCCGCCCCTACCCGGAGGTGGAGCCCAACGTGCTGATCATCAAAATCCAGCCCACCGAGGGCGTTTACCTCCAGTTCAACATCAAACGGCCGGGCGACACCGACGATATCATCCCGGCCAAGATGGATTTCTGCCAAAACTGCAACCTGGTCCATCAGCTGAACACCCCTGAGGCCTACGAACGGCTGCTGACCGCCTGCATCCAGGGAGAACGCTCCTGGTTTTCCCAGTGGGACCAGATCGAGTACGGCTGGAATTTCATCGGCCGCCTGAAAGAACTGTACCGGCATGCAGGGCTTCCGGTATACCCCTACCGCCCGGGCGAACGCGGTCCGGCGCAGGCGGAGGAACTTCTGAGCCGCCACGGTCACAGCTGGTTTGAGGAAGGGTAACCCACAAACCGCATACACCCGCTGACATTTCCCAGCCGGAAAGGCCGTCCTGATCACACATCCGGACGGCCTTTCCGGTCAGGTCCGGTCAATATTTTTTCCATCCGCCCGGTCCAGTACGCCCCCCGTTCCCGGTCTAAGGGAACCGGACCTCTGCCGGTGCGGCACCAATGGGCCAGCAGCCCGATCTGCTCCGCAAAATCTTCCCGGCCAAGGTTCCTGCAATACGCCTGGAAAATGCCGTCGCAGTCCGTTCCCGCCGCGGCCTCTCCCTGCTCCTCCGCCTTGTTGAACCAGTAAAGAGCCGCAAGATCATTCCGTTCCAGGCCGATGCCTCGATTGTACAGCACCCCCATCCGGTTCTGGGACTCTGCGTCCTTCCCGTATTCGGCCAACGCCCGGACGATTTTTACCTCATTTTCAAAATCTTCCTTCTCAATGCAGAAATTAACCATCTGCTTTAGACAGGAAATGGATGCGGCCCGCGTCTCCTGTTCCCCGAAAACCCGCTCTGAAAAGGCCACCGCCTTTTTCCACAACAATTCCGGAGTCAGCCGGTCCAGATCCTGCCTGAAATAATCCAGGGTACTCTTGGCAAGCAGCCGGCCGGCCTCCTCTTTCCCCTGGTTCTGCGCCTGAAAAAACCAGTAAGCCGCCTCCAAAAAATCCTGTTTCGTCCCCTTTCCCATGGCGCAGAGCGCTCCCATCTGGTACGCCGCAAGCCCGGAATCCGTCAGATCGAGAATTTCCCTGTAAATCTGGACAGCATATTCATAGTCGGAATGTTTCAATGCCATTTCCGCCAGAAAACATTTGGCTTCAATCACAGTCTGGGAAAGCCGCTCCCCTTTTTCCGTCGTGCTCATACACATTTCCTCCCTGTTTTTGATGAGCCCAGTTTACCACATCCCCTTGATAAATAATTAAACCTTTTTCCGCTCTCCCGTCATTCCCGCCGGATCATTCCCCCCACAGCGAAGAGAACAAGACCTATGCCGATGAACATAAGTCCGCCCTCCCGGTCAGGCAGCGAGTAAATGGTATCATAGACAATCACAAACGCTCCGACCAGAATAAAAAAAATTCCAAAGCCCTTCAGCCATCTGCGAACCTTCCTCCAATCCGTCTCCATCCGTCTCTCCTTCCTCTCAACATTTCACTAATTGCCCTCAATCCGAAAGGACTCCCCCTTGGACCCCAGGTAAAACACATCCCCTGTTTTCAACAGATAGCCCTTTTTTGGCGGCAGCTGCACGCCGTTTAAATAGGTCCCGTAGGTGGAACCCAGATCCGCCAGATACATGTGCCCGTTCTGTACCAGAATCTCGCAGTGCTTTTCATTGATTCCCGCGGTACCCATGGGATAGCAGAGATTGCAGCCGGAGTCCGTTCCAAAGAACACCTGCGTGTTTTTTATCCCAAACGCACGGTTGGCAAAGATTCCGCTGATCCCCGCCACCTTCATATTGGGCAGCAGATTGTCTCTGGGATTGGAAGCCGCGGCGGCAGCCAGCTGCGCAAAACATTTTCTGAGCACATAGCGGGCGCTGAACCACAAAATGGCGATGGTGAGCGCCAGCTTCATCACAAAAAAGGCGTTGTAGGACTCCGTCCTTGTGTTCCATATAAAATGCGCGATAAAGGAAGCGGCGAAGGTGAGGTAGAAATCCCGGTTTTGAAAGCATCTTTTTGTTATCCGGTTGCCGTTCATATGCAGAGCAACCGCTGCGGCATAGGGCGCGCAGAACAACGTGTGGCCGCAGACCGCAAACGCCCCTCTGAGCGCCTCGTTCATCACAATGGCTTCAAAGGCTTCCTCCCAGATGTAGAAACCGCCCACCTGCACCCAGTCCACCATATTGTAGGCGTACTGGGCTGACTCAAATCCGCCGAATCCGGCTCCCACCGCCGCCCCGATCACCAGTCCTGTGATGCCGTACACCTTCCGGTTTTTGCCGGATCCGAACATTTTAATCAGAAGCACCGCCACAATCAGTTTTCCCGGCTCCTCGCTGAACGGGGCCAGCGACGCGGCCCCCTGGGGCGCCACGATATCGACGATCAGAGTGGCCAGGATCGACAGCATGCCGCCCACCATGAAATAGCCCAAAAGCTGGTAGATCGAAATATTCCTGGGCACGTTAAGCTCCCAGAAAAACACCATCAGCGCAAAGGGCACAACAATGGGCGGAACGATCACGAACAGCAGGTTCAGCGCAGCGATGTGGGATATCTCAAATAGCTGGATGCAGGCATACACAATCGCAAAAATAATAAACGAAATTGCGATTCCGCCGATCAAAATCGCCCGGAACAGCCATGGTTTCCTCCACTTCTGCAGCATGTTGGACTCTGTGGCGGAATCCATGGAGGTACCGGCGATCATGGCGTACTCCATGTCCTGCCTGCTGTGCTTTTTCAAACTGTCGGAAAACATATCCAACCAGGTTATTTTATAGGGATTCCGCAAAATCTTATCATAAATGCTTGTGTATGCCATTGTGCCATCCTCCGTAAAACAGCTTTTTCATCTTCTGTATTTGCATCTCACGTCAATTCACCCGGAAGTTCACCACCAGTGGACCGCAGCTGTGGAACATGCCGCAGGCGCAGGTCTTGCTGTAAGAATCCGCCTTCTGGGCTTTCAGTTTTTTCGGCGCTTTATACTTTTTCATCCGTCTCACCTCCTTTCACGTGATTCAGATAAACCTCGTGGCTGGCGCGGCTGATCATGCAGGTGTCGGAGCAGGGTTTCAGGGAACCGTTCTCGCGCAGCGCATTTCCAAGGCAGATTCCGCACCAGTTTTTATCCGCGCAGCTACTGCAGTTTCCGCTGATCTGATGGAATTTTAACTCCCTGATCCCGCGCAGCGCCTCAGAGGTATTCCATACGCTCCTGATGCCATCGCCTCCGACCGTGCCCAGCAGGATGGGGTTGGCGTTGCAGGCGTAGATTTCCCCCCAGGGATTCACGGACAGAGCGTCCAGACCACTGGCGCACACGTAGTCCCCCCGCTCCCCTTCCATCGGCTCCGTGCCGTGAAGTCCATACTGGTATTCCAGCTCCAGGATCCGTCTGTATTCTTCCGGGTCCATCAGGCGGTACGCCCCGGCCGGCTTCCCCCGATGGGTGGGCATGACTGTCAAACTGGACATGACGCGGATATCCAGGCGTTTTCCCAGCTTCAAAAGCTCCTCATACCCCCAGACGTTCTGCTTTATCACAACCGTTTTGATAAAGGTATCGATCCCGGCGCACTTGCAGGTCATCATGGTTCTCAGGCTTTTCTCAAAGGATCCGGGCACACCGGTGACGGCATCGTGGTCCTCAGCCTTCCCGCCGTAAAAGCTGAAGGAAATACTGTTGGGCCTCAGCGAAATCAACCGGTCCATCATGCCATCGTCCACATACAGGCCGTTGGTATAAATATCCACCATAAGCCCGATCCGCTTGGCGTAAAACGCAATCTCAAAAAAGTCCCTGTGCAGGGTGGGTTCTCCCCCGGTCAGCAAAACGCCCATGCAGCCCAGCTCCCGGATGTCGTCTAAAAGCGTCCGATAGTCCGAAAAAGACAGTTCCCCGCCCCCGCTCTCCCGGTCATCCACATAGCAGTGGATGCACTTCTCATTGCAGCGGTAGGTTAACTCCAGGCAGACCGTAAGAAGCCGGCGTTCCCGGTAACACACCTCCCGGATCAAATCCCGGATGCGGTCCGGCGGCTCCGCCGCGCGGCTCTCCTCCGGTTCCTCCGCCGACACGATGCGATCTCCCGCAAGCTCTTCCAAAAACTGCTCCATGTCGGAGCGCAGGGTATCCACGAAATCCGCCTGGTCCCCGGAATCCGCCTCGCAGACAGTGCAAAGGTATCCCGCCAGCTGCTGCGGCGTGCGGCCGCCCTCAGCGCTCAAAGCCTCCAGAACGTCGTAGCATATCTCATTGTACAGGTAATCCATCCTGTCCCGGACATTGCGGACATAGGTGTATTCACCGTAACGTCCATAGTAGATATCCGGGTTAATCGTGTACTTCATCCTTCTTCCCCCTGTCCCCTACGATTTTGGACCGCTCAATCAGGCGGCGTCCCAGGCTCTCATCTTTCGGCAAAATGGTTCCGGCGCCCTTCAACATCAGCGTTCCAAGCGTAGACAGGGCTTGGCCGCAGTCCTTGCGGGCTGCTTCCTTTAAAAGCTGGAGCCCCGCCAGATCATTTTTCCCGATTCCATGCGCTCCGTTAATATAACAGCGCCCCAGATAATCCTGGGCCGGACCGTAACCGCAGCTTGCGGCGGCGTACAGCAGAATCATCGCGCGCTCCGGATCCGTTTGGAAGAGCGCCGCCGATTCCTGGTAAAAGCGTTTTCCGCGATCCGCGGGATTTAGAGCGCTTGTTCCTGCCCAGGCAGCCGTCTCCCCCATACCCCCACAGTACAGGGAACGGCTGAACCGCCTGCACGGTTGCGAGCACAGCCACTCCCTCAGCTTCTCCAGCCGGAGAACCCCGAATGGAACCGGAATATCCTCCGCCAGAAGCTGATAAACCATCCGCTCCGCCTTTGACATGGACTCCACCGGACGGCGGCAATCCTCCCTCGGCCAGCCGTGAAACACGGCGGACGTGCCCATGGATTTGCTCAAATAACCGAATACCGCCTGGGCGTCCCCCGCGGCCACGGCGGCTCCCCGGTCGGCCGTAAACTCTGCGTATTTGCGCCACTGGACGAGAAGGGCCTTGACCATCATGGCGGCCGCGCTTCCCACAAACGGGATACTAAGGAACAGCTCGTCCGCCAGATTCCCCATGTTCAGATATTTCACATGCCCGTGCTGTATATGGGAAATGGCGCTTCCGAACATCGCCGTCAGCTCCGGATCCGTCAGCGTTTCCAGGCAGGTGCTGCTCAAAACCACCGCACATTTGCCGTCCGTGCCGTAAATCTTCGGGGCAAACTGGTGGGAGAGCTCCAGATACATCGGAACCTCCTCCCGGAATTCCAGCCGTCTGGCCGCAAGCCGGTACAGGTAATGGAGCCGCGGCTGCGCGGCTTTGGTGACTCTGAAATTCCTTCCCTGAAGCCGGGCAAAATCCGTGGCGTCCGCGTAAAGCTTCTCAAACAGCTTAAGCGCGGCCTGAAATTCCTTTCTCCGGACCAGTTCATGCAGCGCGGCCTTTTCCTCTGGGTAACGGTACTCAATCATCGGCTCTCCTCGCTTCAATCTGTCCTGACGTTTGATAGAATTTTTCCAGCTCCTGATAACGCAGCGGCAGCCAGCTCTGATCAGACGTCGCGGAATTGTAAATATTTACCAAGCTGTCCAGCCCGTCCGCATGGGTAAAGCGTTCCATCTGTTCCCGGTACAAATCCCCCGGCGCGCCAAACCGAAAGCCGTCCAGAATCTCCCTTGGAAGCCGATTGAGGAAAATGCTTCGGATCGACAGGGGATAATCCCCGGTCAGAACCAAAAACGCACGGTCGCAGGTGTACATCCTGCAGCGCTTCCAGTCGTTCAGCAGGCCCGCCAGAGCCGCCACCGCCGCTTTGGGCAGACTCATCTGCTGTAAAACCGCATCGAGCGCCCAGATGAGCAACAGCCCCCTGTGGTGTCCGACGCGGATTGCGGCGGCCTGCGCCCCCAGAATACCGGCCATCATCCGCTCCCCCTCCCGCTTCAGGGTCTTTAAATAGAAAGAGGAAACGAGAAGGAAGGGCCTGCCGATTCCGCAAATCTCGATGGTCCGGTCATAATCGTGAATGAGATAGATTTCCGGAACCTCCGCGCAGCCGAGCCGGACGCAGGCGCGCTCCAGGGCCCGGATCACATCCGGAGCATTTTCACGGGACAGACGGACGCAGGATTCCCGGTACACGTACGTGTAAATATCATCGATGTTTTGATCCCGGAGCCACTGGAATACCTTTTCCGTCATGGGATGGCCCATGATCTCCGAAATCAGCTTTTGATCCTTTTCATGCTGATACAGCCCGGGCTGTATCTGGCGTTCTGCCGGTACCATATGATCCTCCTCCCGCCCCTTAAGTCCCGCGGTATTTTTGAAGCAGCGCAGGGTATTCCGTTTGATACCAGTCCAAAAGATCTTTTAACATCTCCTCCCCCGGCGCTTCAATATAGTTGGCCCTGATCCATTTTGCCGCCAAATCCGTCATCAGATTGTTTTTTTGACCGCCGGACTCCGCCTCTTTTATATACTGTGTAACAAACGCGGCCGCCTGCTCATCCGTGGAAAACAGTTTCCGGCTCTCGGCGGGCGGAAGCCCCAGTTCAAAGAGATGGCAGCGCGCGGCGGCGGCAAAGGACTGGCAGGCCAGCAGCCCGCCCCGGTCCGAGGTGGCGTCCGCATAGTGCAGATACCGCTTGAATTCCAGCTGCGGCAGCAGTAACAGCCTGCTGGCCCCCATATAGGCCGCAGCCGTGGTCATTTTCACATGACCGGCCAGAATCATGGTCACCGCGTTGCCAAGTATGTAGTAGAGCATATCCTCATCGTAGGAGTGCAGCACATAATCCGCCATCACAATGTAGGTGTGATCCGCGCTGCATGGCCGCACCGTGTGATCCATGGCGTGGTACACATAAATCTCCGGCAGCTGCGCCTCCCGGTAGTCCAGTATCCGGCACACATCCTTTAAAATTCTGAAAAGCGAGGGGGCCGCCTGGGGCTGAAGCCGGACATAGGTGCCCTCGGTTATGGTCTTGTAAAGTTTTAAATTTAAATCCCCGAAGGTTTTGACAAACTTCTTACCCGCCGGCGAGTTTACCAGGGAATCCCTGGCGGCCAATTCCTGCGAATGGATAAAATCCGATACCTGCAGTCCCCGAAACGCCATTTTCCGATTCATCATTCTCACCAAAACTGATCCCCGTCCAGGGGTCTGGTTTTACTGCCGCAATGCGGACAGAAACGGTAGGAATTCCCCCTGGTCATTTCGTACCTTCTCCCGCATTTGGGACAGTAACACATCTTCGGCTCCTCCAGCGGCTCCCACAGAAACTCAGCCAGGCTGTCCAATGTTTTCTTGGCTGACACGTAAAACACATCGATTACGCCGCCCTGATCTTTATCATTCCTGCGTTCCCCGCGGCCAGTCCGCTGGTCCCTCCCCTGGTCCGTCTGGCGGCCTGCTCTCGGGTCCTGCCACGGGTCCGTATGGCGGCCTGTCCTCTGATCCTGCCTCTGATCGGTCTGACGGCCTGCCCGCTGATCCTGCCTCTGGTCGGTCTGACGGCCTGCCCGCTGATCCTGCCTCTGGTCCGTATGGCGGTCTGTGCCCGGGTCCTGCTTTTGGTCCGCATGGCGGCCTGTCCGCTGATTCTGCCTTTGGTCCGTATGGCGGCCTGCCCTCTGGTCCTGCCACGAGTCCGCTTTTTTGCCCGTCTGAGGTTTTGCAGGCCTGCTCTGGCCCACCGGCTCGCCCGTGTAGAGCTTCTTTTGGATTTCCCGGCGGTATTCTTCCTCCTCCGCCTTCCAGTCCTCCACTGAAAATGCCGGATGCACCGCGTTTTGAAGCCGTTTTGTGTTGACCGCCGCCAGCACCGTGATATCATCCGTAACTTTGCTTCGGTACTCCGGCTGATCCAGCATAAACCGCATACCTTCAAAGGCCTCCTGCACGATTTTCTCCCCGGATTTTCCCTCCTGCCCGGCCATGGAGTAAAGCGCATTTTCGAGAAATGGGTAAAATATCCGGTTATTCCGCTGCTTATTCGCCACATACTGGTCCAACACCCCGTCCGTGGACATGAGAAAGCCCACTACCGGCTCCGAAACCCGGCCGAACTGCCACAGTTGACCCGGCGACCCCGCCTGAAGTGGATTGACGGAGTTCGCCTCCTCGCCCTTATGGCGCGTTGTGACCAGTTGATACGTCCCGTTCTCCAACTGCACCACGATGCCGTCGTCTCCCACATGGCCGTAGTAGAGTATACTTCCGTCATAGATGGCGGCCGTCAAAGTGGAATAAAAGTTCGGCAGGGGCTGCGTCAGATGGTCCGCCAGGTCCTCCACCGCGTCTTTGCTCTCCAAAAATGCCTTTCTGAGGATAGCTCCGATGGTTTTCCCCTCTATTTCCGTAAATTTTTTTGTCTGAAGCTCCGCCTTCAATTCCGTCTCCAGCACGTTCAAAACCGTGGTCACAACCGTGTAGGAGCCCCAGTGGGACAGCGCACAGCTTCCCACGCCGTCTGAAATAGCGCTGATCAGCAAACCTGCCTCCGGGATAAAGCGGAAATCACTGTAATCCTGGCATGGCTGACAGCGTTCAACATGGGAACTTCCCTGCAAAGACATCCCATACACGCTGATATCCGCCAGCGCTTCATAATGTTTCTCAGGTGACGGCGGCGTTCCAAAATCTTCCTTAACCTCCGCCGTACTCTCTTCCTGTAACCCTTCGCTGCGATCAAACTTCATAAACACTCCTTAACTTAGAAGAACAGGCGCATCCACCACGGCCGTCTGGGACCTCCGCCGGTGTTCGCCGCAGCGCTCTGCGCCACAGCGGCCACCTGATTTGAATTGCCTGAATTACCTGTGTTTCCCGAGGCCCCGGGCCCTTTGCTCTTTGCCTGGGCGGCGGTCAGCTGCGCTATGAACCGCTCGTAGCGCTGTTTTGCCCTGCAGAACTCGCAGCCCCGGCCCTTCAGGTAGAAATGCTCCGGATTGGCCTGGCACTGGATCAGATCTCCCCCCTGCATGACGGCTCTCTGATAGAACATGTACAGAAGCTGCCGCCACATATCCGCGGATATTCTCCGGGAACTGACCGCAGCAGCGTTGGTTGCGTTATAACCGAACACTTGCTTAAACGCCGTCTGCATTTTGGCCGGAAGCATGGTGAGATAGGGCGCTCCCGGCGGAGTAGTGATCCCATCAATGGCCTTTACCCAAGGGCAGTTTCCATTGACAATGTTCATTTCCAGCTTATTTTCCGGCAGGGACTGCTTGACGCTGTCCACCACCTTTACGTTGAACGGATGGGCGTTTCCCATGAGCAGCTGGAAAATGTGAACCGCCAGGGCAAATTCATCGGTATGCTTTGTAAATTTTGCCTTGCGCAGATCCCTTCCCTGCAGCTCCGGAGCCAGGAACTCGGAGATTCCCACCGTGCACTCAAACCGCTCTCCGGTGTCCGGATCGGTAATATCAAAGCTGTCCACATCCAGAATTGTGATGCTCCCGTCGCTGTGAATCATGATATTGTTGGAATTCATGTCCCCCACAATGTATCCGTGCTGATGAATGTAATTCACCGCCCACGCCAGGTGGTACGCCACCGCGATTGAGTTGGTCCAGTTGTAATTCGGAAATACCTCGTGGCAGTCGTGGGTGTGGGATTCATTGTTCCGGCACAAGACATAGATGGGGTAGGTATCCTTTACAAAAGGCATCACGTATCCCACAAACGTCCCGTTTTCGTACACCACGTCCAGGGGCCAGGCGATCAGCAGATGCACGCCGTCCGCATATGGATTTAAGGGATGGTGCACCATGCATTTTAATTTTCTCTCGGTCCAGGCGTCTGGACGATGGTAAACCTTCACAACCACAGAGGGATCACCGGTGACGAACACGGTTCCTTCCCCGCCCTTTGCTTTTTCAGACTGAAGCTGGTATTTTTTTCCTTTAAGTCCAATGAGTGTAGATCCCGCACCGGCCATTGTGTTCCTCCATCATCCGTGTGGATGTTTGCTCGTTTTCCATGTCTTCCTGCGGCCGGCGCAATCAGCGCGCCGGCCTTTTAAACAGTTCCGTCAGATCAGTTCGATGGTCATGGGCGTGGGCTCCAGCGTAACGTTTCCAAGGCTGGGATCGGAATTGCTGATCACGCTCATACTGCTGGACAGCCAGACAAAGGCCTCCTTGAACTGGCTTGCGCTCGCCTTTAACACTGCCCCGTTTCCCCCCTTGGTGTAGGATTTCAGATGGGCGTAATTGGCGCCGGACCCGATGCCCATTGGGAAGAAATTCACCTTTTTGTCGTTCAGCGCCTGCTGCAATCTGTTTTTCGCCTCTCCCTCCATATTCTGGTCCGTCGGTTCTCCGTCGGTCAAAAGGAACATCCACGGGCGGTAGTAGGAGCAACCCAGCTGTCTGTAGAGCTGTTTTCTCTCCTCAATCGCGTCCAGACCCGCGATAACCGCCTCGTTCATACTGGTCAGCCCGCCGGCGGACAGCGTGGGGGCGCTGTAATTGGCGGCCGGACAGAACGGCACTACCGTCTCCACGTTGGAATTGAAGGAGATGACGCACACGTCCGCCACGCCCCTGGCATGTTCGTCCTGATCCAGCGCGTTTCCAAATTCCAGCAATCCCTGGTTCAGCTCGTTGATGGAAGCTCCCGCCATGGAGCCGGAGGTATCCACCAGCAGCACGCACGCGATGTGACGCTCTCCCACATTGTCCACAACATTTCCCATTTCCTCAAATCCGCTTAAAACTTCACTCATCTTCACACTCTCCTTTGTAATCTTTTATGAAACAGGGGCTTCCCCGCCGTCCGTATGCGCGGGTTTTCCCTATCTATCACATGTTAGTTCTTCCCCGCGTCCGAGGCGCTGGCCGTTCCCGCCTGGGAGGCGCTGGCCGTTCTTGCCCGGGAGGCGCTGGCCGGTCCTACCGGCTTGTCCCCGTCGGGAGTTTCCCGGCCTGCGGACGGCTCCTCCGTGGTGACCGAGAATGACTCCTCCGCCACGACCGGCTCTGTCCCCTGCCTTCCGGACGCCACCCCGCCGCCGGTAAAAAAGGCGATTGTTCCGGCTATGACCGCACCGGCCAGCAATCCGGCTAAAAAGCATACCGCCCTTGAAACGCGGCGTTTGGGAGTTTTTTCCTCCGGCTCCCGGGCAGCTGTTTTCAGATATTCCGTCCTCGCCGGTCTTTCACACTGCGCCGCCTCCGTTTTCTCCGGAACCGCAGGAGAATTCTCCCCGCCATCAATCGTTTTGCCCTTCAGCCGCGTCCTGACCGCCTTGGCGTGCTCCTCATAAACAGACTTCCAAATATTTACATTAAATCGTGGTTGACCGGACTGGCGCAAAAGCTGCGGCGAGACCACGGCCACAACGGTCAGATCGTCCGTCACCCTTTTGCGGTAATCCGGACTGTTCAGAAACTCCTTATAATACGCCAGAGTTTTCTCTGCGGCTAAACCGTCGGAATCCCCCAGCCCGTCCATAGCCGGTTTCATAAACGGATAGTAGATTCCCTGGCAGTAATTCACGCCGTAATAATCCTCAAAAACCGGGACAAAGGCGTCCAACACCCCATCCGTAGCCATAACAAAGCCCGCTGCCGGATTTTTCGTCCCCGTGATCTGCCATTTCGACGGCCCGCTCTGAAGGGGATAAACGCTGCTGGCCTCCTCCCCCTTGAGCCGTTTTGTGACCATCTTGACAACGCCGTCCTGCTCCTGCACGACCACTCCGTCGTCCCCGCAGTGGCAGCAGTACACATGGACTCCGTCGTAGAGCGCCACGGTCAGTGTGGACTGAAAATTAAATACCGCCTGCTGCGCCTCATCGGCCTTTTTCTCCACCTCGTCCTGAGCCGCGTGAAACGCTCCGGTGAGTATTTCCTGAACCTCCGCCAGATTTGTCAGTTCATAAGGCCCCCGTCCGCCCTTCTCCCGCACGGCCTTCTCGATATACACCAGCGCCGCCCTCACTGCAAAATACGAACCCCAGTGGGACAGCGCGCAGCTTCCCACGCCGTCCGCGATGGCTGCAATCAAAATCTGCTCCGTTTCCAGCCAACGGATATCGCTGTAATCCTGGCACGGAACGCCTCCCCCCGCAATATGGGATGCGCCCTGCAGAGAAACAGCGAATGCGCATATTTTCCCGTTCTGCAAGGTCTTTCCCTCCTGTTTCGGGGGAAATTCCGACAGAACATCCAAAGGTTTATTTTCTTTCGTATTCATCCTGACCTCCCATGCGAATGCTACTTTATAATCTTTATGCTTTTCTCACCCAGCAACTCTTTATTTTCATCATAGATGCGGCAGTACGCCGTGGTGCTTCTCTCCAGGGTGAAACCGGCCCGAATCCACCCGGTCGAATTGTTGGAATAGGCTTCGTTGAACTTATCGAGTTCCGCCTTCTCCCCCGTCACAAATACCTGATAGTACAAATCAGCCTCAGCCCCAGGGGTACCGCCGGTAACCTTGAAATGCCAGTAAACCTTGTCCTGCGCGCTGGCCGATGAGAGATTCGTGGTCTCGTCATCCGCCTCCGTATTCACGGCCAAAAACTCTACCCTCCACTGGTACAGGGTATCATAAACCTCACGATAGCCCTCAGAGAGGTCCTTCAGTTCCCTCAGATACCAATAGGTTCGCGTGTCCTCACGATCCAGATGTTCGTTCACATAACCCGCCTTCGCAAGCAGTAAGTAATCCTGGCTGTCCTCGTAATCCGCCAGCTCCTCAAAGATATCGATGGCCTCCACATACTCCCCGCTGTTCATCAACGTCACAGCCCGCTCATATCTGGACTGTTCGGAACCGGATTCCTTGGCGTACCAGACCCCCAGCAGAGTTGCCAGAATTCCGGCGATCAGGAGGAATTTGTAAAAACCTCCCGATTTTTTCCGCGGTTTGGGCTGCGGCTGCGGGTTGGGCTGTGGCTGCGGCGCCTTCGCCGCCATATTCGTCGCCGCTGTCTGCCGGTTTGCGGCCTGACGATTCTGGGCCCCTCCCTTTTGCTGCGTCATCCAGGCGTCCAGCCGCGCCTGCGCCTTGCACAGTTCGCAGGGCTGGTCCGCTCTGCGGTAATGCTCCGGATTCTTCCCGCAGGGAACCATCAGCGTTCCCAAGCTGCCATACAACGCTTTCAAATGCTCATACCAGGTCTTTGCGCTGGTCCGCTGAGCACTTTTCGTGATACTGTCCAGGGCCGTGTACCCAAACGTTCGCTTGAAATCCTCCTGGAGAAACGGCGGAAGCAGACTCAGCTCCGGAGCGCCCACCGGCAGGGCCACATTGTTAACCGGCCTTACAAAGGGACAAACTCCATTGGCGATATTCTGGTCAATCTGGTTTACATCCGAGGACTGCACGTAAGTCTTAAGGGACCTGGCGAGAAACGGATGGTAGTGAAACAGGAGCAGGAATATATGAACGGCCAGCGAAAATTCATCGGTGTGCTTCGTAAACCTGCTGGACTCATCTTTCAGGCTCCTCCTGTGCTGAAGCTCCGGCGCCAGGTAATCCGGGATTCCGACCCCGCATTTAAAGTGTTCTCCCGTGGCTGGGTCTGTGATATCAAAGCTGTCCACATCCAGGATGCTGACCAGTCCATTGGGATGAACAATTATATTTCCCGGGTTCATGTCCCCGATCACGCAATCACAGTTGTGGATGATGTCCACCAGATGGGCCAGGTTCATGGCGACGCACAGAGATTTTGTCCAGTTGTAATCGTTGAAGAACTCGCGGGTGGATTTATCGTGATATAACGTAAATATAGGCTTTCCCGCCTCGATAAGAGGCATTGTATAACCCGCAAAGGCTCCATTTTGATAAAGTATATCCTTGGGCCACGCAATCAGGGAGGTTCCGTTCGGCGCTTTTGTTGCGATTTTCTTATTTAACATACAGCGGAGCTTCCGCTCCTGCACCGCTGTTGGATTGTGGTAGATTTTGGCCACAATTCCCGGCTGGTCCGTCAGATAGACGGTCCCCTCTCCACCAGCCCCCTTCCGTTCCCTGATCCGGTATGCCTGTCCCTGAAAACCGTATATTGTTTCACCTGTCTGTACCATACAGCGCTCTCCTCTCCCCGGCCGTTTCTCTCACTTGAAAATGAATCCAAATATTGCCACATTTCTCTATGATTATATCGTTTTTCCGTTTTATAATCAACGTATTTTCGTTCTATTGAAAAAATTCTACTCTCACCGTCTGCCCCTTCTGCCTGTCTGTTTTCTTTATGACCGTATTATACAAAACCGGTTTATCATTTTATGAAAGATTTGTCCGTCCCGGTTTTAAGATGTTTTTTCGTCTGTATTAAAACGTTTTTTAGTATCTATGCGATTGTTTCATAATCAGATATGATGAATTTGCACATACTGACGACAGTGAGGTTTTACATGAACGAATTGAATCCCCTGGACCGGATCCGGGAACTGTGCGAGCAGCGCAAATGGTCCTATTACCAACTCTCCAAGGCTTCCGGTATCCCGTACTCCACCCTGAATACTATGCTGAACAAGGAGAACATGCCCTCCCTTCCCACGCTGCAAAAGCTGTGCCAGGGATTCGGCATCTCCATAGTGGAATTTTTTGAACCCGACCGAAACCTGCAGGGGCTGACCAAGGACCAGGCTCTGTGCCTCTCTCTCTTCACCTCCCTCAGCCAGGAGGAACAGCAGCTGGCCCTGGCCTACTTAAAGGGGTTAAGCCGGACTTTATAGCGGTTTTTTGCGGATGGCTGCGCCTGCTGCCCATTGCATTCAAACAATCGCCCGCAGGCTGCGCCAGCGGCCCATTGTATTCAAACAAAAAGAAGGAGCCTTCGCTCCTTCTTCTCAGCAATCCATTTATTCTCCCTCTATTCAGAGAGCAGTTCCATTTGATACAGCTCTTCCTGGCTTCTGCCGATGTGTTCCTCCAACCGGTACTGTAATTCTTCCATCTGGTCCAGGTACAGATTCATTTTTTGTTCCACCGCCTCGCGGCTGTCCTCCCAAACGGGATTCTCCGCCCCATAGGATTTCAGGTTTTTGATCACCTTCTCCTCCACATACGCCTTCTGATCCCCCTCCCAGCCTGCAAACCAGTAATTGATGCTGTAATAGTAAAATCCTTTCTCGCAGGTCTGGCTGTCCCGCTGAAACGCGTAAAGGAACTCCAGAGTGTCCCGCAGCAGGTCCCGCTCCTCTTGAGACTCCAGCTCCAGATAATACTGCAGCGTTTTCAGGTTCTCAATATAGTCGGACAGATATGCGGAACGCATATTGGCGTTGATCGTATACTCCTCCTGATCCACTCCGTACCCGGCGAGAACGGCGGCCAACTCCTCGCTCAGCTCGTAGGAAACCGCCTGTCCCGCGTCCTCTTCCATCCGGCCGATGGTATCCGATACCGCGCTCCTGGCCTTTTCCAGGGAATCTCCATCGTCGTTTTCCAGGTAAATCCCCACCGCCTCCAGCGCCTTGTCGTAGGCGGCGCTGTCTCCATCCTGCTCCAGGGTGAACACCGCGTAATCATCCACGATCTGCCGGTAATTCTCCCGGGCGTCCGCTTTATTCCCACAACCGGCCAGCAGCGCTCCTGCCAGTAGGACCAACAGCGCTCCGCCAAATCCTGTTTTTCTCATCATTCTTCCCATCTCACTCCCCTGCATTTCCATTTGATTGTCACCAGCCCACAGCTGTCATGGGAAAATTCTGCTGCCGCAGCTCCCCGCGGGCGTCCTTCAGCTGGCTTTCCGCGGCGTCCTGCTGGCGGCTCAGTTCCTCCTGCGTATTGCTCAGAGGATATTTTAACACATACTGCTTAAACGTGCTCATGCCCGCCGCCGCATCCAACACCGTCTTGGCCGATTCCGGATCCATCCGGTCCATCACCTGAAGCAGCTCCAGATAACAGACCTGCGCGTAGGCGTCCAGATAGGCCTCATAGGCTTTCACCAACGGCGCTCTTCTGGAACGATCCCGGTAAGGGCTGTCGCTGTCGCAGAGACACCGCTCCAGATAGCCCAGCGCCTCCTCCATGATCCCGCTCATCTCCTGGTTTTTCATATACAGCCGTCCCAGGACGTCCAGAGGAATCTCCGTGCCCTGGCGTTCCAGCTCCTCCAGCCAGTTGGCCCCGTCCGTTGCCACCGCCCCCTGGCGGGCCTCCTGATCCAGGGCGCGGCCGATCCGTTCCCTCAGATATCCCGTCTCCCGGGTATTCCCATCCAGAACTCCCTCTCCGCCCGCTTCCCGAAGAACGCCCCGCTGGAGCACCATCTGCGTGTCCAGAAGCTGCAGGTTGATCATCAGGCGCTGCGCCGCGTTCCGGATGCTGTATTTTTCCGCCTCCGTCAGTTCCCGGGGCCTTACCGACCGGTAAACCGCCGCAGCCCCGCCTGCCAGCAGGGCCGCCACAAGGATTCCCGCGGCCAGGCGCAGTCCAAGGACTTTTTTCCGGTATTGCCCCAGTCTGTGCCGGTTCACTCCCGCGGCGTTCACCAGATAATCCATAAAGTTGTCGTGGATCAGCCGGTAATATCCGTTTCCACTTTTTTCCAGAAGATTCAGCCGTTCCATCAACTGCTCTGACACCGCGTAGTCAAACCATTCGTTCTCATTGGCGATATCCTTTAACATCAGTCTGGATTTTCCCGCATACTCGGGAAATGACAGGGAAAACGCCTTTTGCAGCAGGTCCCGGTAGCTCGCACCCGCGGCGCGGTGGACCTCCTCAAAGGTCAGAATGGTCCGCTTGCGGCGTTTCATCTCCCAGGCGATGAGCGGGAGCAGATGCCGCAGCACATACCCCTGGCGCAGCTGTTCCGCCTGGTCGCCGGAATCCGCGCGCAGCTGGCGGATGTACAGGCTCTCCAGATAGCGTCCCACCATCTCCTCCATATCTCCGGGGACATTTTCGCCCTCCTGGTCCGACCGGGCTGTCTTCCGGTACAGGGAGAGCATCATGGGATTGCGCAGCAGGTCCCGCAGCTCCCCCTCCTGCGGGCAGGCAAGACCGTCCTCTTCCAGCTCCCGGAGCACCTGTTCTCCGGTCAGCGGGAGAAGTCTGGCTGTGCAAAAGGCGCGAAGCCCGTATTCCTTCACCGAATCGGAGCGGTCCGTAACCAGGATTCCCACGCCCGGTTTATTTCCCAGTTCCTCCACCTCCTGGAGCAGGGCACGCCGTTTCCGCCCCGCCTCGTTGAGTCCGTCCAGAAGCAGCACAACCCCGCCGCCTTCCTCTCTCCCCTGATCCAGCAGGTGGTCCAGCTCGTGTAGGGCCTCGTCCATCCCTCCGGCCTGACCGGAATAGCGCAGCCCCCGCAGAATCCATTTGCGAATATAATATGGCTCTTCCCCGGCCTCCTGGTAATCCACCAGCGGGATGTACACAACCGCCGGGCCCGCCGGCCGGTAGGACTGCATATTCCGCCCCAGAAGCTCCTGCAAAAACCGGGTCTTTCCCATACCGCCCGGCCCGGTGAGAAGGATACGGCCTCCCTCTGCCAAAGCCTGAAAGCACGTCTGGCCGTCCATAATTTCCCCCTCTATCGACAGGCTGCGGGGTAGATAGGGGCCGTCCTGCTTGCGAAGGCGCTTCAGGCTTCTGCGGCTGCTCTCCCAGACCGCACTGTGGGAGATTCCCTTTCCATCGATTCTGCGGATCAGCTCCTCAAATTCCAGGCGCAGCTGTTCCACGGACTGCCAGCGCTTCCGGGCTAGTACGTGAAGCCCTCTCACCACGATCCGAACCGCCTGCCAGACCGCGGGCAGCGGCTCCTCCGCGAAGATCTCCAGGTCCCGCGAGAGACTTTTCCCAGGCCCCCGGCCCATGATCTCCTGCTCCGACGGCCGCCTTCCGGTCAAAACGCGGAAAAATACCGCGCACACCGAGTACAGGTCCGAGGCCGGGCCGATCTGGGAAATCTGCCGCAGACGGATCTCCGGCGCGGTGTAACCTTCCTTTTCACTGAAAAAGAAACGCTCCGCTCCCTCCGCCCCCATCTGCCACACACTGTTGTAGTCGATCAGCAGCGCCCGTTTTTTCAGCATCAGAATATTGTCCGGGCTTATATCCAGGTGGAGGGCCCGATGGCGGTGGAAGCATTCCAGCCCGTCCAGAATCCACATCATCCACTCCGCAGCCTCCTTAAGGCCGTGGGGGCCGCCCTCCTCCAGCATTTCCTCCAATGTTCCGCCCCCGTGGACCGAGAGCACCGAGTAAAAGGTGCCGTATGCCTCATATGAATTTAAATTCCCGGAAATCTCCTCCGGCAGCCGGGCCAAAAGTTCCAGATTCACCTGATTCCCCTGAAGAAACAGGCGGCGACAGACCTCCATCCGCTCCTCTGCCCCGGGGCGGCAGCAGATTTCCCCCGCCTCCCCGCGGTAAATCATACCCCTGGGGTCATAGGGAAACAGCTCTTTCACCAGAACCCGGTGGAAACAGCCCCGGTTCAGCTCATCCTCATAAACGGCCCGGTAGACTACCGCGCTTCCCCCGCGGCCCTCCACGGACTCCAGACGGTAATCCACCCCTCCCAGCCGCAGAATCTCTCCCGCCGCCCTCAATTTCCGCCCGCTCTCCATTTGATTTCCTCCATTTTGGCCCGGCAGTCACAGCTGCCGGTTCTCTGATACGGGATTATGCATCACCCTTATCATACCCTCTCCCCGTTTCAGATTCTTCAACCTTTTTCCGTCTCCCCTGTCCCATAAACAGGGCGTCCAGTACCTCCGCCATACGCTCCCCCGATTCCTGGGCCTTCATGGAGTAAAGGACCAGCAGATCAAAGGCATTTCCGGGATCCAGCAGATTCATGCCGTATGTATTCAGAAACAGGTTCATTTTCTCGAACCGGATCTCCAGGCGGGTGTCCGCGTCCTCATCCTCCAGATCATCCGGATAATTTTCCTCCTCATCCTCCGTCTCCTCGTCAAAAGCCTCTGTAATCAGGTAGAGAAGGATCATCACCTTTCTCGAGACGTCCTCCTTCCGGTTGCGCATGTTAAAAAGGCTGCTCTCATTTGGCCAGAACCGTTTCACCAGACGCTGAAGCGGCGTCATCCCCGCCAGATTTCTCGCCTCCGGCACGTTCATGCCCAGATACTCCACAATCACGTCCCGCATGGTGTACTCCCGCTCCTCGTCCTCCCGGTCCAGCTTCTCCTGCACCCGGCGGTCCCGCTCTCCCACCGGCTTCTGCAGCAGGTCAAGGAGCTCGTGAAACTTCTCATAGGCAGTCTCATGGAGACGCCCCAGCTCGCCCGCGTGTTCCCGGAAAAATGCCTCAAGCTCCTCCTCCGTCTGTACCTGACCGAAGGCGTCCCGCAGCTGGCGGGTATAAATGGAAGGCATCTCGCCCCGCGCCTTTTCTTTCCCGCCGCCCATCCGGCCGTCGCAGACCGCGTGCGCCATGTCCTTTAACTCCAGGGCTTTCTCATAGGAAGCTCCGGTCCGCAGAGCAAAGGCGTAGGCCAGCTCCTCGGGGTTGCGGTAATGGATCCCCGTCTCCGCGGCTGCGCCCAATAGCCTGGAGGCCCCCGTCTCGTCAAGCCCCAGGGCAAAGCTGACCTGGAACAGGACTTCCCGGTTCTGAGGCATATTCTGGCCCTTCAGCCAGTTGCGCACCTTTTTGGCCAGACTGTCCCGGCTGTCCCCGGTGATCTCCCCCAGCCCGCCTGTCAGCCGGGCCGCCAGGTCCTCATGGGGGTAGACCTGCCGCAGCACGTCCCCAAAACTGCGCAGCCGCGCCCCTTCCTTTAAAAACTCCACCATCTGCCGCGGAGACCGTTCATCTCCCATCAAAAATCCCAAGTTGTTCCCGGAAATCTCCGTCATCGCGCCTCGATCCATTGCGGCTGCCTCCTGTCTATATAAAATCAATTATTGCCGTGAAGGTTGAATATGGTTTGATTTTAACATAATTGGTGGGATTTTGATATATAAAACTTGGGTGGGTGGGAGGAAGGAATAGCGTAACATTACTTTCGGGTAATTAGTTGATGGGAAATTATGTAAACT
>NZ_CABJCG010000004.1 GCF_902364025.1 Enterocloster lavalensis | reverse complement strand
CCCCCCCCCCCGCCATGGCCTGGCATTTCCGGCCGTAAAGGAAAAGTCCCCCCCACAACGCACTCCCAAATAAAGTAAAAGATCTTCCAACCTGATTTTTGGAATAAATTGTAAAATCTCTGGCAAAGGGCAGTCACCTAAGCCAGAGATTTTTTTACCCCAAGGAAAAGCGAGGGAAGAGGTAATCGAGAAAACGTAGTGGGTGAGAGGCAGGGGGGCGGGGATTGAGGCGACTTTGGAGCGGCTCGGAGAGTCTTAGGTCCAAGGAGTCGGGAAAGGCGGGATTGCGCAGGGCGTTCAGCGCCCGGAGCAAAGCGTAGGCGGAGGGGCCGGCATCAGGCCGGCGCTGGAGCTCGGAGCGGTGCCCGGCTTTCCCGGCTTCTTGGGCCTTAGACTCTCCCGCCGCGGAAACCGGAGTCTCAATCCCCGCCCCCCTGCCTCTCACGAACGGATGCATCCCAGCCTCCCCCCATCCCGTCCTTTCTCCGTCCCTACCCCATCATAATAAACTCCAACAACCTCTCCATATCCTCCTTCTCCGACGCCACAACATCCATTTCCGGTATCTCATTTCCCTGAGTAAACACCTTAGCCATCGCCAAATACTGGGTCAGCTTGGATTTCAGGTTAAGCCGGTCACCCTCGTCCGTCACCAGCTCCACGCGCCCCTTGCAGGACCCCACTGCCTCGAAAAATCCGTCAATGTCCTTGATGTGTCGAAACTTCATAGCTGTTACCTCCTGGTTATATTTTTCTGTTTTCATCTTATCACTGCCTCCCTATGAATGCAATATATTTTGAACATATTTTGACTATATTTAATTAAAAAATGACAATATTATATCTAATTTATAAAACGTACAAGGGGATAAAAATTTATATGAAATAAATATATACATAAAATGAAATAAATATTATCAAAAACTAATGATTTTAGTTGAAGGGCCAGGGGGATTGTGCTATATTGAAATTGCATCGGGAAACGGTGGCAAAAAAGAAGAGGAGGTAGAAGATGAACAGCCAGGATTATGTCAACGAACTATTTAATTTGGAGGGGCACGTAGGGATTGTGACCGGCGCTTCCAGGGGATTGGGGATGGGGATCGCCCAGGTGCTGACAAACGCGGGGGCCACAGTCTACAACCTGGATATCATCGAGCGCAGCGACGAGAAGGAGATCACCGGAAATATGATCGATATCCACGCGGACCTGACCGATCGGGAAGCGGTGCGGGAGATTGTGGAGCGGATTGCCGCAGATGAGGGGCATTTGGATTTCCTGATCAACAATGCGGGCATCACCTACAAGTGCCGGGCTGAGGAATATCCCATGGAAAAGTACAAACAGATTCAGGATGTGAACCTGGAATCCATATTTGAGCTCTGCCGCATGTGTTATCCGTACCTGAAGGAATCCCGGTATATTGGAAGGATTGTGAGCATTTCCTCCATGGCGGCCTATATGGGGCATTCCGGCGTGGTTCCCTACTGCATGACCAAGTCCGGGGTGAAGGGGCTGACCATCGGTCTGGCCGAGGAGTGGAAGCATGACAATATTCTGGTCAACAGCGTGGCGCCGGGATGGTTTTCCACCAAGCTGAACCAGGAGATGTACCGGAAAAATCCGGAACGGCACAAGGCGGCTCTGGCGAAACCTATGCTTGGGCGGTTCGGGGATCCGGTGGAGATCGGATATATGATGCTGTTCCTTCTGAGCCAGGGTTCCACCTATCTCACCGGCCAGGACTTCGCGGTGGACGGCGGCGCGCTGTCCCACGGCTTTTAAAGGGGAGGGAGGAAGATGATGAAATTCAGTTCAACGATGACCATCCAGTACGACACGATTTTCTCTCCTTTTACCGCGGCGCAGTACCCGGAGGCCCTGGACTGGCTTCGGGACAGCGGGTTTGACGCCGCCGAGGTGTGCATTTCCCACTACCGGGACCTGGACGTGGAGGGATTTAAGGCGGAGCTTGACAGGCGCGGGCTGGCCTGTTCCAACATTTCCACCGGCCAGGCCAGGACGCTGGAACACATCACGCTGTTGGATGATGGGGAGACGCTGGAACGGGCGCAGGAGCGCCTGATGGAGCATATCCGGGCCGCGGAGATTCTGGACTGCAAGGTGACGCTGGGGCTGATCCGCGGACTGGGAACGCCGGGGAAGGAGCGGGAGGAGCGGGCCCTGCTGGCGCGAAATCTGGAGAAGGTGGTGGATTACGCCGGGCAGCAGCGCGTGAAGCTGATTCTGGAAACCATCAACCGTTATGAGACGGCGCTGTTCAACACTGTGGATTCCTGCATGGATTTTATCGAGCGGGATCTGGGCAACCCGGAGTGCGTGGGCGTGCACTGGGATGTGTTTCACGCTAACATCGAGGACCGGGACTTCGGGGAAGCCATTGACCGCATGGGGGACAGGCTTATGCACGTGCATCTGGCGGACTCCAACCGCTGGTTCCCGGGGTATGGCCATCTGGATTTCCCGGCTATTTTCCGGCTGCTGAAGGCGGCGGGATTTGAGGAGTACTGTTCGTTTGAGTGCTTTAATCTTCCGTCGCGGGAGGCCATTCTGGCGGAGGCAGGACGGTTTATCGGGGAGATGAAGGCGGTGATCCGTTGAAGACCGCTTATTTTAGAATTCATGAGGAGGATAATGTGGCCATCGCGCTGGAGCAGCTTGAGCCCGGTTGTGAGATTCAGTTCACGGGCGGCTGCTGCACGGCCGCGGAGGTGATTCCCAGAGGCCACAAGGTGGCTCTGTCTGATCTGGAGCCGGGCCAGGACGTGATCAAGTACGGTTATCCCATCGGACACGCCACAAAGCGGGTGCGCGCAGGTTCCTGGGTGCACTCCCACAATATGTGCACTAACCTGGAGGGCACGCTGGAATATGAGTACCGCCCGTCTTACAGCGTGAGGGCGGGGGAGCAGGGGATGGCGGGAGCAGTGGCCCCTGCGGGAATGCCGGGAGCGGTGGCCCCTGCGGGAATGCCGGGAGCGGCGGCCCCTGCGGGAACGGCGGGAGCGGTGGCCCCTGCGGGAATGGCGGGAGCGGTGGCCCCTGCGGGAACGGGGGCCCTGGCGCGCCTGTCGTCCGCCCAATCGGGACCAACATTCAAGGGCTACCGCCGCAAAAACGGCGCGGTGGGGGTGCGCAATGAAATCTGGATTATTCCCACGGTTTCCTGTGCCAACCACACGGCGGATGTGCTGGCAAAGCTGGCCTCCGTGGAATTCGGCGATGCCTGCGACGGCATTTTCGCGTTTCCGCACAATTCCGGCTGCTCCCAGCTGGGGGACGACCACCGGATGACGCAGAAGCTGCTGGCCGCCATCGCCAAACACCCCAATGCGGGCGGCGTGCTGCTGGTGAGCCTGGGCTGCGAGAACAACAATATCCACGAATTTCTCCCTGTGCTGGGGGATTACGACCGGGACCGGTTCAGGGTGCTGGTCACCCAGGAGGCCGGGGATGAGATCGGGACCGGGCTGGAGCTTTTGCGGGAGCTGGCGGAGATCGTGAAGCGGGATAAGCGGGTGCGGGTGCCGGTGTCGGAGCTTAAAATCGCCTTCAAGTGCGGAGGCTCGGACTCCCTGTCCGGCGTGACCGCCAATCCGCTCTGCGGCACTGTGGCCGACCGGATCACTTCTCTGGGCGGCTCGGCCGTGCTGACGGAGGTGCCGGAAATGTTCGGGGCCGAGACGATTCTCATGAACCGGGCCGACTCCCGGGAGACTTTTGAGAAGGTGGTGAACCTGATCAATTCCTTCAAACAGTATTATCTGGACTACGGCCAGCCCGTGTACGAGAATCCGTCCCCGGGCAACAAGGAGGGCGGGATCACCACTTTGGAGGAGAAATCCCTGGGCTGTGTGCAGAAGGGCGGCCGCGCCGTGGTGAGCGATACCCTGGACTACGGGGAACCGGTTCGCAGGCCCGGATTAAACCTGATGACCGGGCCGGGAAATGACAACGTCAGCATCACCGACCTGGTGGCCTCGGGCGCGCAGATTCTGCTGTTCACTACCGGCAGGGGGAATCCGCTGGGCACTGCCATCCCATGCATTAAACTCTCGTCCAACACCGCTCTGTATGAGCGCAAGCGCCATTGGATCGATTTTAACGCGGGCACTATCGTGGACGGGGATTCTCTGGAAAAGATGTCGGAAAAGCTGTGGAAGCTGGTGCTGGAAGTTGCCTCGGGCAAGAAAACCCGCAGCGAGATTAACGGGTTCCGGGAGATTATGCTGTTTAAAAACGGAGTGCTTCTGTAGCGCGCAGGGCGGGTGAGTCCTGCGGCAGCGCCTGCCTGCGGCTCGCGCCGCGCACCTCCCTGCGGCTCGCGCCGCACCTCCCCTCACAAAAAAATCCCCCGCCACCCGGGCACCACAAGAACCGCGCCCGCTGACGGAGGATTTATTGATTTTCAGCCGCATTCCAATCTCGTTCCGGCACAAGAACCTTACCGGACCTCTCAACCGCGCCCCCGCGGTCCCGCTCACGAATATTTCAGCATAATATTGTGTTCGCTGCAATACTGTTCAATGGCCGCATCCGGCTTCTTGTTGGAGCAGATGATGTTAGCCAGCGTGACCGGTCCCAGGGAGATGAGGGAGGTGTGGCCGAACTTGGAGTCGTCCAGCACAAAGCAGATGGTTTCCGATTTCTGGGTGGCGGCCAGCTTGGTCTCCCGCTCCATGGGATCGCTGTGGGAGAAGCCGTTGGCAAGGGACATGCCGGAGGCCGCGATAAACGCCTTGGTGATGTTGTAGGGCGCGAAGGCCTCCTTGGCGTTGGTGGGGGTGAAGGAATTGTTCTTTTTGTTTAAGAGGCCGGGCAGGACGAAAACCGTCACGTTGTCCAGGGCCAGGGCTTTTATGATGATGTCGATGTTGCCGGTGATCACGGTGATGTTTTTCAAATGGCTCACATAATCCAGGATATAGCAGGTGGTGGAGCCGCTGTCCAGGTAGATGATGTCGTTCTCCTGGATGAGCTGCGCCGCGTAGCGGCAGGCCTCCTTCTTAGCCTCGGTGTTTAAGCTGGCCCGCAGGTGGAAGGGCATGAATTTGCGCTTGCTGGTGGTGTAGACGCAGCCGTAGCTCTTGTTGATCGTACCCCGCTCGCAGAGCACGGTGACGGCGCGGCGCAGCGTGCTCATGGATATATTGAACTCATTGCACAGGGCGGTCATGGACACGTTGTCGTGCTCCTCAACATAATCTTCAATTCGTTTCAATTTCTGCTCGTTCACAAGATTCTCCTTTGCATAATCAATTCTAAACTATCACTATTTGGTTGCCATATTTTTGAAATGTTTCCTCATATTCGTCATTTAACGGCTGATCGGTAATCAGAGTGTTAATCCTGGATGTCGGGCAATAGGTCATTAAGGTGCTGTGGCCGATCTTGCTATGGTCGGCCAGCAAAAATATCTCCTCCGCCTTCTGGGCGGCGATGCTTTTGATTTTGTATTCCTCCACGGAAAAATTGGTGGCCCCCGCGTTTAGGGAGAAGCCGACGCACGAGAGAAATGCCTTGAGTATGTTGTAGGTTTTCATCTGCTGGGAACAGCTCTCGCCCGTAAAGGACATGGTGGCTCGGTTGAGAATGCCGGGCAGCGTGGCCAGGGTAATGTTGGGCTTTTTGATCACAGCATTGATAATATTGACACTGTTTGTGATGATTGTCAAGGGCAACTCATCCGGAATGTAAAAGGGGATGAAGCTGGTGGTAGTCCCGTTGTCAATATAGATAATGTCGTGGGCCCGGATCCTGGAGGCCGCGTAGCGGCAGAGCCGCTGCTTCTCGCTGACATTCTGAATCTCCGGCGCCTCGGAATACGGGTGAAAGACAGCGTTCCCCCTGGGCACGGCTCCGGTCTCCACGGTGACCCCGCCGTAAACCTTCTTGATGTCGGGATTCGACTCCAGGATGGTGGCGATGTAGCGGCGCACGGTGTTGATGGAGACGTCGAAGTGATCCTGCAGCTCCTTTAAGGAAATGGTCTGCCGGAACCGGATATATTCTTCCATTTCTAACAATTTTGCACGTTTCATATTGTATACCCCCCTGCGTTATGAATTCATTATACCCAAGACATGCTCAAAAAGCAATAAGCGAATGTCAAAACCCGCGATTGTACGGCCGCCGGAACATGAAAATAGGTATGGTGATATTGGCTATATATTGGAATTGTTTTGATGATAAAATGATAACATAGAAAGGGTTGATTCGTCAACTCACTCTTTTGACATAAAAATGATCACAAAAAGACACAAAAATAGCTTGAAAAAATATTAATTATGTACTATGATGGGAAATGATGAAACAAATATTATCAAAAAATGAAACAAAATTAACTAAAAATGTGAAAGGAGAACATGATGGGAGAGGCAAAAAGATTGGGATTCTATGCGAACGGCGAGTACATTGTTTCCAAAACCGAGAAGTACATGGACGCATATAATCCAAGTACCGGGGAGGTAATCGCAAAAGTTCCCTGCTGCACGGAGGAGGAAGTGGAGTATGCCATCTCGTGCGCCAGGCAGGCATATCCCGGCTGGTCGTCCACGCCGGTGATGAAACGGGTGCAGATTCTCTACAAGCTGCGGGACCTGCTGGTGGAGCACATGGATGAGCTGACCTATCTGGTGGCTTACGAAAACGGAAAGGCCTGGGAGGAGGCCAAGGGGGACGTGCTCAAGGCCAAGGAGGCCACGGAGCAGGCGATTTCCGCTCCGTCCCTGATGATGGGGGAGAGCCTGATGGACGCCTCCGCGGGTTACGACACGGTTCTCTACCGGGAACCGCTGGGCGTGTTTGCCGGGATCGTGCCCTTTAACTTCCCGGCCATGATTCCTATGGGCTGGATGACCCCCATGTGCATCGCCTGCGGAAATACCATCGTGCTGAAGGCCGCCACCTTCACGCCTCAGTCCTGCATGCGCATCGCGGAGCTTTACAAGGAGGCGGGGCTTCCCGACGGCGTGATCAACATCGTCACCTGCTCCCGCACCGAGGCTGAGATTTTCCTCAACCACCCGGACGTGAAGGGAATCACCTTCGTGGGGTCCACCAGCGTGGGCAAACACATCTACGCCACGGCCGCCGCGTCCGGCAAGCGGGTTCAGGCTCTCTGCGAGGCCAAAAACCACGCGCTGGTGTTGGAGGACGCTCCGGTGGAACGGACCGCGGCTGGAATCATCAACGCGGCCTTCGGCTGCGCGGGCGAGCGCTGCATGGCCCTGCCGGTGGTGGTGGTTCAGGAGAGCATCGCCGACGCCCTGGTGGAGGCCATTGTGGAGCAGGCGAAGAAGATCACCGTGGGACCGGCCTACGAGAAAACCACGGCCATGGGACCGGTGGTGAATGCGGGACACAAAAAGTCCGTGCTGGCCTGGATTGAAAAGGGCCTGGAGGAGGGCGCCAGTCTGGTGTTGGACGGCCGTGACGTCAAGGTTCCGGGCTATGAAAACGGATTTTATATCGGGCCCACGATTTTTGACCATGTAAAGCCCGGCATGACGGTGGGAGATTCGGAAATCTTCGGGCCGGTGCTGTGCATCAAGCGGGTTAAGAACTTTGAAGAGGGGCTGGCGGTGATGAACCACAACCCATTTGCCAACGGCTCCGTCATCTTCACCCAGAACGGCCATTACGCCAGAGAGTTCGCGAGACACACGGACGGCGGCATGGTGGGTGTGAACGTGGGAATTCCGGTGCCGGTGGGCGTGTTCCCCTTCTCCGGCCACAAGAATTCTTTCATCGGCGATCTGCACTGCCTGGGCAAGGACGGATACCGCTTCTACACGGAGACCAAGGTGGTCACCACCCGCTGGTTCGACGAGGAGGAGCGGAAGAAAAAGACGGTCAGCACCTGGGATGGGACGATCTAAGACAGGAGAGGCGCAAAAACGGGACCCGCGCTGGCGGGAACGAAACAGGCGGGAACGGAACGGGCGGGGACTGCGCAGGCGGAAACCGCACAGAAAGGATGAAGATCATGAGTATCATAACATTTGATTCCAGCCGGAAGCTGGATGTAATCCCGATTGGGAGAATTTGTTTGGATTTTAACCCGGTGGAATATTTTAAACCCTGGCCTCAGTGCGACAATTTCAAAAAGTATGTGGGCGGCTCCCCGGCCAATATCGCCGTGGGAATGGCCCGGCTGAACTGCAAGGTAGGTTTTATCGGCTGTATCTCGGACGACCAGATGGGGGATTTCTGCATCCAGGTGTTCGAGGGCGAGGGCATCGACACCTCCAATATCGTCCGGGCGCGCCACGGCGAGTCCATGGGCCTGGCCTTCACCGAGGTGACGGACCGGGATCACTGCGGGCTGATTATGTTCCGGGATCACGTGGCGGATCTGCAGCTGGAGTCCTCGGACGTGTCCGAGGAGTACATAAAGAGCACGAAAATGATCGTGGTCAGCGGAACGGCCCTGGCGGCAAGCCCCTCCCGTGAGGCGGTGCTCAAGGCCATCTACTATGCCAAGAAGAACGGGACCGTCATCGTGTTCGATATCGACTACCGGCCCTACACCTGGAAAACGGACGACGAGATCGCCCTCTATTATTCCATGGCGGCCAGGGAGGCGGACATCATCATGGGCTCCCGGGAGGAGTTCGACAAGACCGACGCCCTGCTGGGCCGTGAGATGACCGACGAGGAGATCGCTCAGAGATGGTTCGGCGAGCGGGCGAAGATCGTGGTGATCAAACACGGCAAACAGGGCTCCACCGCCTACATTCAGGGCGAGGGCTCCTACAGCATAAGGCCCTTCCCCGTGGACGCGGTCAAGTCCACGGGCGGCGGGGACGGCTACGGCAGCGCGTTTTTAAACGGCCTGTTAAACGGCTGGGACATCATGCGCTGTCTGGAGTACGGCAGCGCCTCCGCTTCCATGCTGGTGGCCAGCCACGGCTGTTCCCCTGATATGCCGAAGCTGGAGGAAATCACGGAGTTTATCCGCAGGGAAAAGGAACTGTACGGGGAAATGATTGCAGTTGCCAAGTGAGACGGAGGAGAGACATGCTGTGCAATTTGAAGGAGGCGGCCCGCATCGCCATAGCGGAAAACAGCGGGCTGCCGGCATTTAACGTATTTGGCTACGAGGACGCGGCCGCTGTGATCAGTGCCGCCGAACGGATGAACCGGCCGGTTGTGCTGATGACCAACAAGGTGGCCGTGGCCCATATGGGGATTCCGGTGCTGGCCGGGATGCTTTTGGAGATGGCCAGGCGGTCCGAGGTGCCCACCTGCGTGCACCTGGACCACGCCACGGAGCTGGCGGACATCCGCCAGGCGGTGGACAGCGGTTACACGTCCGTGATGATCGATGGCTCCCAGCTTCCCTTTGACGAGAATGTGGCGGTCACCCGGGCTGCGGTGGAGATTGCCAGGCCCAGGGGGGTGAGCGTGGAGGCGGAGATCGGTTCTGTGGGCTACAGCGACAACGCGGACGCCAAACGCCGGTTCACGGACCCCGGGGAGGCGGAGCGCTTTGCCGCGCTGACCGGGGTGGACGCCCTGGCGGTGGCGGTGGGAACGGTGCACCGCATGGAGACCCAGGGGGTGGACTTGCAGTTCGACCTGCTGCGCCGCATCCGCCAGGTGGTGAAGATTCCTCTTGTGATCCACGGCTCCACGGGTGTGGCGGACCGGGATCTGCGCCGCCTGATCGAGTGCGGGGCGGTGAAGATCAATATGGGCACCACCCTGCGCATGGTGTTCGGCCAGACGCTCCGGGAACAGATTGAGGAAAATCCAAAACTGTTTGATCGAGTAGAAATGTATCAAAAGTGTATGAAAGCTGTAGAAGGCAAGGCTATTGAGAAAATAAAATGCCTTTAAAAAGTAGAAGATAATCAAAAGTTGCTCAAAATCATTAAAAAAGATAAAGTTTTGTTAAAATTGTTGACGAATACTCGCAAAGTTGCTATAATCGTTAACATAGAAAATGCACAAAAGAAAAAGCGGATCAAACGTATAACAATAAAAAATGACCAAAAAGAGGGATGAAATGAAGGCGCTTGTGATTGACCTTGGCAGCAGCTTTGTAAAGTCTGCAATACTTGATCTTGAAAATGGGAAACTTTTGAGTCAAAAAAAGACCATATCTTCGTCAAAAAGAAGATACGACGACAAGCTCCTCTTCGAGGTGCCGGTCGGGTCCATCGTGGATACGGTGAAGGCGCTTTTGGATCAGGGGACCAGGGAATACGGCGATCTGACCTCCCTCCTCCTGTCCACGCAGATGCACGGTTTTGTCTACCGGACCGGGCAGACGCCGGAACCTGTCTACGTGTCCTGGCAGGACATGAGGTGCCTGCACCAAAAGTCCCCGGGGCTCACGTACCTGGGATACCTGCAGGAGCTGTTTTCCAAGGAGGATATGGAGGACTGCGGCGTGTACATCAAGCCCTCCCTGGGGCTGTGCAACCTGTACACCATGCTGGAGGAGAATCCCGGCCTGGACCGGAACGGCACCCTCTACACCCTCGGGTCCTACGTCATAGAGCAGTTGACCGGGAACAATATCTGCCACATCACCAACGCCGCTCCCCTGGGCCTGGTGGATGTCCGGCGGCGGCGCTGGTCGGAGAAGATTCTGCGCAAAGCCGGATTTGAGGGGATCAGGCTTCCGCAGCTGGCGCCGTCGGATTTCGCCTCCTGTGGCAGCTGCACGGTGAATGGGCGGACGGTTTCGGTCTACCCGGATTACGGCGACCAGCAGATCGCGGTGCTGGGCTCCATGCCGGAGCCGGGGGACGGCCTGATCAACATCGCCACGGCCGGGCAGGTGTCCATGGTCTCCGATGTGTTTGAGCCGGGGGAGTACGAGATCCGGCCCTACTTTGAAGGGCGGGTGCTCCGGACCATTTCCAATATGCCCTCCGGCCGCGGGCTGGACGTGCTGGTGCGGTTCATTACCGGCGGCACAAAGCTTCTGACCGGAGCCGAGGTGAGCGTGGGAGAGTTCTGGTCCGCCTTTGAACGGCAGTTCGTGGAGGACAGCCAGGGGATCGCGGTGGATATGAGTTTTTACCCCACCCCTCAGAAGCTGGACGGCGGTGAAATCCGGGGGATCACCCAGAACAACCTGAACGTCAACACCCTGTTCTCGGCGGCTTTCCGGGATATGGCGGAGACGTATTGGGAAAATCTGGGGACCCTTGCCGGAAGCCAGACCCTGGAGCGGGTGGTGTGCTCCGGAGGCGTTTCCTGGAAACGGCCGGAGCTGATCCGCATGATCGGCCGGGTGACGGGGCTGCCCTGCCGCCTGTCGGCCCTGGACGACGAGGCTATGGCCGGACTCTACCGGATGGCTCTCTGCTGCAGCGGAATCTGCCGGGGACTGGACGATAAGAGGGAAATGATCCTGCGCCTGTGAAGGCCCGGACCGGCCGGGCGGGATTGCGGCCCGGACAAGAGAGAACAGAAGGGGTGAGAGAGTGAAGACAGTAAAAGAGAAGATCAGAGACCGGGAGCCGGTGTTCGGCACCATGATATCGGAGATGGCCTGCCCCAATCTGGCCCGGATCTTTAAGGCGGCGGGTTTTGCCTACATGATTGTGGACTGCGAGCACGGATATTTCGACTATTCCCAGCTGGCGGCCATGGTTTCAGTGGCAAACGGCGCGGGGATCGGCGCGGTGGTGCGCATTCCCACCATTGACCGGGGGGTGATCACCAAGGTGCTGGACATGGGGGCGGACGGACTGCTGGTTCCCATGGTGAACACGGCGGATGAGGCCAGGCAGATCGTATCCTACGCCAAGTACCCTCCCCTGGGACACCGGGGGGCGTCCACCCAGCGGGCCCACACCAATTACGACCCGCCGAAGCTGGAGGAGTATTTTGAGATCGCCAACGCCAGAACCATAATTCTTGCACAGATCGAGACCCGGCAGGCCCTGGACCACGTGGGGGAGATCGCCGCGGTGGAGGGAATCGACGCGGTGGTGATCGGGCCCAACGACCTGTCCATCGACCTGGGCGTCCCGGGGGACCTGGGGGCTCCGGCCATGAAGCAGGCCCAGCGCATTGTGGCGGAGGCCGCCGCGCGGGCGGGCAAGGCCTCGGGTATGATCACCTCCCGCACGGATGTGATCCGGGAGTGCCGGGACTGCGGTATGACGGTTTTGAGCTGCGACAGCGAGGTGGGAATGCTTCTTAAGATGGCGCGCAAGGTGATGGGCGAGCTGCAGGCGTGAGAGGGTTAAATGGCTGTTGCGGCCTTACATAACAGGTTTTACATCAAACGAAAGTCGGGTGAAGAGATGCTTGATGTGACAAGAAACAATCTGGTGACAAGATTCTGCGGGGACGTGGAGCTGCCGCCCATGTACAGAATCCGGCAGAAGTTCGACGCCTCCCACATCGGGGAGGAGGAGCTGCCGTCGGTGGTCCGCGGGGAGCTTGAGCGGATGGGAGATCAGGTCCGGCCCGGGATGCGGATCGGAATCACCTCGGGGAGCCGGGGCGTGGCCAACGTGGCCCTGATCACCAAATGTATTGCGGATTTTTTAAAGGAAAAGGGGGCGGATCCCTTTGTATTTCCGGCCATGGGCAGCCACGGGGGCGCCACGGCCGAAGGACAGCGGGAAATCATCGAATCCTACGGTGTGACGGAAGAATATGTGGGCTGCCCCATTCTCTCCTCCATGGAGACGGTGGAAGTGGGGAAACGGCCCGACGGCAAGCCGGTGTTTGTGGATAAAAACGCCTTTGAGGCAGACGGTATCGTGCTCTGCGGCCGGATCAAGGCCCACACGGCCTTCCGCGGCCCCTACGAGAGCGGCCTCATGAAAATGGCCGTGATCGGCATGGGCAAGCAGCACGGGGCCGAGCAGGTCCACGAGTCGGGCTTCCATAATATGGGAAAACTCATGCCCCAGGTGGCCCGGGTGATTTTTGACAACACGAAGATTCTGTTCGGTCTGGGCCTCATCGAGAACGCCTTTGACAAGACCTGCAAGGTGCGGGCCCTGTTGCCGGACGAGATTTGGGAGCAGGAGCCGGAGCTGTTAAAGGAGGCCAAGGGCCGGATGGGCAGGCTGCTTCTGGACAATCTGGACGTGCTGGTGGTGGACCGCATCGGCAAGGACATCAGCGGGGACGGCATGGACCCCAACGTTACGGGGCGGTTCGCCTGCGCTAAGTCGGCCAGCGGCGGGATCAACACCCAGCGCATCGTGGTTCTGGGCCTGACAGAGGCCAGCCACCACAACGCCAACGGCATCGGCATGGCGGACGTGACCACCAGGCGGCTTGCGGCGGATACGGACTTAGATGCCACCTATCCCAACGCGGTGACGTCCACGGTGCTGGACGTGGTGAAGATTCCCTTTGTGACGGAGAACGATCAGACGGCCATCCGGCTGGGCGTCCGGACCTGCAATGAGATCGACCGGGAACATCCCCGGATCGTGCGGATACAGGACACCATGCATTTGGAGGAAATTGAAATCTCGGAGGCCCTGCTGGCAGAGGCTCAGGCGGCCCCCGATATCGAGATCGTGGGAGGCCCGTATCCCTGGGCTTTTGACGAAAACGGAAACTTGTGGTGATTTACCAAAGCGTAATTAAAATAAAACGAATTGAAGGAGGAAATGGTATGAAGAAAATGAGAAGAGGTTTTGCGCTGGCTCTGGCATCCGCCATGGTACTGCTGACCGCGTGCGGCGGCAGTCAGGGGGCGTCCGGCTCCGCGGCCCCCGCGGACACACAGGCCACCCAGGCCCCTGAGGCGGGGAAGGACAGCGCGGCCGCTGCGGACACCACCGCGGCCGCTGCCAGCGGGGACGTGATCAAGATCGGCTGCCCCCAGCCCCTCACCGGAACCAACGCCCTGGTAGGCGACACCACCGTGAAGGCGGCCCAGCTGGCGGTGAAACAGATCAACGAGCAGGGCGGCCTTTTGGGCAGACAGGTTGAGTTGGTGGTTTACGACGACCAGGCATCCCCCGAGGAGGCGGTAAAGATCGCCACCAAGCTGATCGAGGTGGACAAGGTGGACGTGGTCTGCGGCTCCTTAATCAGCAGCTGCGTGCTGGCCTCCGGACAGTTCTTCGAGGAAGCCAAGATTCCCTGCATCGGAACGGGCTTAAGCTCCACCTGGATGAAGCAGGGCTGGGAGTACGTGTTCCGCGCCTGCCCCAACGCCGGAATGGGCATGCCTGCTCTGGCTGAGTACATGAAGAACCTGGGGATCGACAGAATCGCCATCTTCCAGGGTCAGGACGACTCCTCCGCCTCCGGCGCAGAGGACATGAGAAACGCCTGCAAGGACGCTGGAATCGAAGTGCTGACCTCCGAGACGTACGTGGAAGGCGACACCGACTATTCCGGACAGATTGCCAAGATCTTAAACAGCAATCCCCAGGCCGTGTTCACCTCCACCTTCTCCCCGACCCAGGCTCCCTTTGCCAAGCAGCTGAGACAGTTCGGATACGAAGGTCTGGTATTCAACAAAGAGACTTTGTCCATTGACAACATCAAGGTGGCGGGCGACGCCGGTAACGGATACTGCTTCATGTTCCCCTATGTGACCTACAACAGCGTGGACGAGATTCAGGATCCCATGATGAAGGAATTCAGCCAGGCGTATTTTGACGAGTACGGCGCAATGCCTTACCATGACTGCGCCTACAGAGCCTACGATTCCATGATGGTTCTGAAGAAGGCTATCGAGATCGCGGGCGACACCGACGGCGAGGCGGTCAAGAACGCCATCCTGACCATCAAGGATTTCGAGACTCTGGGCGGCATTCAGGACTTCACCAAGGGCGACGGCGAGGGCATGAGCCTGGAGAACTTCAAGCCGTGGATCGTTTGGGGCGGACTTCAGATCGACTTAAACGAGTGGTTAAAGACCGACGACTGGACCGCTATGAAGGAACAGATGGGACTTTAATGGAACACGGAAACAACATTTGAATAGTGATTGAGAAAATGGGGAAGGCGGGTTGAGGTAACTCGCCTTTTCCCGAAAAAGACATCTGTCGAGAGGGGGAAACCGCTTCTATGTTATTTCAGATTATCATTTCAGGCCTGGTGATCGGCAGCGTTTACGGGCTGATTGCACTGGGATACAGCCTGATTTACAAGTCGTCCGGCCTCATGAGCTTCGTGCAGGGCGACATGCTGACCTTCGGCGCGTTCCTGGGTTACACCTTTTACGGGGTTCTGGGAATTCCGTTTTTCATTTCCTTTTTTATGGTCATTTTCCTGATGTTTCTTCTGGGTTTTGGCATCGAGAAGGGCGTGATCCACCGCCTGGTGGCCAAGGGGGTCAACCCCATCTACACCGTGCTGGCGACCATCGCCATCTCCTATATCATCCAGAACGGCTCCATGGTTCTGTTCGGGTCGGACATCAAATACTTCCCGCCGGTTACGTCGGTCAAGAGCATCCGGCTTCTGGGGCTCAGCGTTCAGACTGAGGCGGCGCTCTGTATCATAGCCTCCATCATTTTCATGATCCTGTTTAACTTCTTCATGAACAAGACCAGCCACGGAACGGCCATGAGGGCCGCCACCATGGATCCCATGGCGGCCAGGGCCTGCGGAATCGACGTGGGCTTCACCACCGGACTTTCCTGGGCCATCGCCTCCGGTATCGCGGGCTTTGCCGGGATGCTGATCGGGCCGGTATACGGCGTGTATACCACGGTGGGCGCGGTGATCGGCCGCAAGGGCTTCAGCAGCGCCGTGATGGGCGGCTTCGGAAACATGCTGGGAGCCATCGTGGGCGGCGTGCTTCTGGGGTTGATCGAGACCTTTCTGTCCGCCTACGTATCCTCGGCGCATAAAGATATCATCGCATATTCCATCCTGCTGATCTTCTTGTTTGTGAAGCCGACCGGTATCTTCAATGAACGCGCAATCGCTGACTGATAGGAGGAAGGTATGAACAAGACAATTTCGAAAAAGAATTTCATCATTTTGGGAGTGATTCTGGTTGCCTTTCCGTTTGTCGCCGACAAGCTGTTTAACTGGAACTACGGTGTGCTCCTGGCAAACTTTGCGATCCTTTACATCATCGCGGTGTCCGGCCTGGATATCCTGTTCGGATATTCGGGGCAGATTTCCATGGGCCACGCGGCTTTCTACTGCATCGGCGCTTACGGCTCCGTGCTGATCCACCAGTTCACCGGGCTCCCTGTGATCGTGACCATCTTAATGGGTACGGTGATCGCAACCTTGATCGGCGCTCTGCTGGCTTACCCGGCTTCCAAGCTGGTGTTCCATTTCCTGTCCCTGGCCACCATCGCCTTCGGAGAGGTGGTTTATCAGCTGGTAGCCCAGTCCCCGGGAAATATCACGGGCAACTTTACCGGCAAGTTTACGGATACCATTTCCCTGTTTGGATTTAAGCTCAATTCCTACACCAAGTATTATTTCTTCTCCATGATCTGTATGGTTATTTTTCTTCTGATCAAGGTCAACCTGGTGCACTCCAGGGTGGGGCGGGCGTTCATCGCCATCCGCGAGAACTCCCACGCGGCCAACGGAATGGGAATCAATGTGCGCAAGTACAAGGTCATCGCCTTTGCCACCAGCGCATTTTACACGGCCTTTGCCGGCGGGCTTTACGCGCATCTGGTGCGCTTTATCAGCCCGGATACCTTCACCAACAAGCAGTCCGTTATGTTCCTGACCATGCTGCTGTTCGGCGGCAGCGCGTCCGTCGGCGGAACCGTGACCGGCGTGTTTACGGTCCAGTTCTTAAACGAGATCCTGCGCTCCGCGGAGCGCTACCAGCTGCTCATCTACGGCATCCTTCTGCTGCTGGTGATCCTGGCATTCCCGGGCGGCTTGTACGGGCTGATCAAACAAGTGATCGCAAAGTTTAAATCGAAGAAGGGGGAGAAGGCTAATGCTGCAGGTTGATCATCTTACCTTAAAATTTGGCGGATTGATTGCAAACAATGACGTATCCATGCGGGTTCAGGAGGGCAAGATCACCGGTCTAATCGGTCCCAACGGAGCCGGAAAGACCACCTTTTTCAACTCCATCAGCGGCGTATACAAGCCCACCAGCGGCACCATCACCTTTCTGGGTAAACGGATCGACGGCCTTCAGCCCTACCAGATCAACCAGATGGGCATGTCCAGGACCTACCAGGTCATCAACCTGTTCAAGAAAATGAGCGTGGTGGAGAACGTGATGGTGGGGATGCACCCCCATATGAAGCAGGGCTATTTCGCCTCGGCCTTCAAGACCGTCGCGGAGCGCCGGGAGGAGCGGGAGTGTTACGAGCGGGCCTACGAGCTGCTGGATTTCGTGGGGTTAAAGGGCAGGGCCTTTGAGCAGGCCGGATCCCTCTCCTACGGCCAGCAGCGCCACCTGGAGATCGTGCGCGGCCTGGCCAGCAATCCCAAACTGATCCTGCTTGACGAGCCGGCCGCGGGTATGAACTCCAAGGAGAAGGAGGAGTTAAACGAGCTGTTGTACCGCATCATCGACCGGGGCGTGTCCATTCTGATCATCGAGCACGACATGAAGCTGATGATGGGCGTGGCGGACTACCTGTACGTGCTCAACTACGGCAAGCTGCTGGCGGAGGGCACCACCTCCGAGATTCAGACGAATCCGGAAGTGATCAAGGCATATTTGGGAGGTGACGAATAGGATGGGAGCACTGCTGGAAGTAAAAGATTTTCATTATTATTACGGAAATATCCATGTGGTGAAGGGCATCAACCTGAAGGTGGACAAGGGCGAGATCGTGACCCTGATCGGGGCCAACGGAGCCGGTAAAACCACCACGCTGCAGTCCATTTCCGGGCTCACCCCCGCTGCGGGCGTCCGGGGTGAGATTATTTACAAGGGTATGCCGATCCAGAAAATGCACGGAAACAAGATTCTGCGCATGGGGCTGTCCCAGGTGCTCGAGGGGCGTCATATCTTCTCCAAGCTGTCGGTGTACGAAAACCTGATGATGGGCGCGTACACCCGCAAGGACAAGGCGGGCATCCAGGAGGATTTAAAGCGCGTCTACAACCTGTTCCCAAGGCTGGAGGAGCGGCGGGAACAGATGGGCGGCACCCTCTCCGGCGGCGAGCAGCAGATGCTTGCCATCGGCCGGGCCATGGTGGCAAAGACGGAGCTTATGCTTTTGGACGAGCCCTCCCTGGGACTGGCGCCCATCGTGATCAAGGAGATTTTCGAGGCGGTTCTTAAGATTCGGGAGGAGGGCACCACGATCCTGTTCGTGGAGCAGAACTCCAAGATCGCGCTCAACACCGCGGACCGGGGGTATGTGATGCAGACCGGCGAGATCATCATGGAGGACACCTGCGCCAACCTGCTGCAGAACGAGGAAGTGAAGAAAGCCTATCTGGGCGGCTCATAAGGGCTGCCCGTCAATATCGAGAGAACGGGGGTAATTCAAAATGGGATATAAAGTATTGCTGGCGCAGGACGTGTCGGAGTCCGGCAAGGAGCTGCTGAGAGAGAACGGTTGCGAGGTGGTTCTGGCCCCGCGGGAGGACCCGGAGGTCATGAAGGAGCTGATCCAAGACTGCGACGCCTGCTTTTCCAAGACATTTTTCTTCTCCGAGGACATTTTGAAGGAGGGGAAGAAGCTTCAGGTGGTGTCCAAACACGGCGTGGGCGTGGACAACGTGGTGGATGTGGCGACCGCCACCGGACTGGGGCTTTACGTGGTGCGCACGCCCCTCGCCAACATGGATTCCGTGGCCGAGCACACCCTGGGCGCGATCCTGGCCCTTGCCAAGAACATGCTGCCGTTGGAGAAGGCGGCCCGCAGGGCGGATTTCGATGCGCCGCTGTCATTTGAAAGCCACGATATCGGGGGAAAGACCCTGGGTATCATCGGGTTGGGAAATATTGGAAGAACCTTGGCAAAAAAGGCTCACGGCGGCTTTGATATGGAGATTCTGGGCTACGACCCCTTTGTGAAGAAGGGGGACCTGCCGGACTACATTACATGCGTGGAGGACGTGGACGATATTTTCCGCCGGGCGGACTATGTGAGCCTGCATTTGAACGCTTCGCCGGAGAACGACAATTTCGTGGATAAAAGGCGGCTGGAGCTGATGAAGCCCGGCGCGTGCCTGCTGAACTTCTCCCGGGGCTCCAACGTGAACGAGGCGGATTTGTACGAGGCGTTAAAAAACCATGTGATCGCAGGGGCGGCCCTGGACGTGTTCGCCCAGGAGCCGGTGCGGGCGGACAACCCGCTTTTGAGCCTGGACAACGTGGTGCTCTCCCCCCACTGCGCGGCGCTGACCGTGGAGGCCATGGACCGGATGAGTTACCAGGGCTGCCAGGGCATCGTGGAGATATTGAAGGGAGAGAAGCCCACCTGGTGCGTGAACTACGAGGAAGTCCGCGCCATGAGAGAAAAGGGATGAGCCATGCAGAAATTATTACAGATTCGTGAGGAGGACGCGGTGGCCGTGGCCCTGGCGCCCATCGCGGCCGGCGAGATCGTCTCCTTCGGGCCGGGAAAGACCGTGACGGCCAGGGAAAGTGTCCGCCAGGGCCACAAGATCGCCCTGCGGCCCATCCCGGCGGGAACGGACGTGATCAAGTACGGCTGTTCCATCGGCGGGGCCACCGCGGATATTGAGGCGGGGCAGTGGGTGCACACCCACAACATGAAGAGCGGATTGACCGAGCACGTGGAGTACGCCTACGAGCCGGACGTCAGGCCCCTTGCCCCCTGCGAGCCGGAGACCTTTATGGGCTACCGGCGGGAGGACGGCAGGGCGGGAATCCGCAATGAAATCTGGATCATCCCCGGCGTGGGCTGCGTGGACGACCTGTGCATGCGCCTGGCCGTGGAGAACCAGGAACTGGTGGAGCGCTTCGGCTTAGATGGGCTTTATGCCTTCCCCCATCCCTTCGGGTGCAGCCAGCTGGGCGAGGACAACGAGATGACCAGGCAGCTTCTGGCTTCCCTGGTGAACCACCCCAACGCAGGGGCGGTGCTGGTGGTCAGCCTGGGCTGCGAGAACAACGTGCCCGCGGAGTTTAAGGAGGCCATTATCCGCACCGCGGGGGACGGCTTCAGCCCGGACCGGGTCAAATTTCTGGTCTGCCAGGAGGTGGAGGACGAGGTTGCGGAGGGCAGCCGTCTGCTGGTCAGGCTGGCGGAATACGCGGGACAGTTTAAGCGAAAACCCATCCCCGCAAGCGAGCTGGTGATCGGGATGAAATGCGGCGGCAGCGACGGCCTGTCCGGCGTTACGGCCAACCCGGTGCTGGGACAGGCGGGGGATATGCTGGTGGCCAGAGGCGGAAGCACCATGATCACGGAGGTGCCGGAGATGTTCGGCGCGGAGCAGATGCTGCTGCACCGGTGCGTCAGCTGGGAGGTTTTCGACAAGGCCCAGGCCATGCTCAACGAGTACCGGGACTATTTTGTGCGCAACGGCCAGCCGGTGTACGGCAACCCGGCCCCGGGCAACTACGAGGGGGGAATCAGCTCCCTGGAGGACAAGAGCTGCGGCTGCGTGCAGAAGGGCGGGAGAGCGCCCATCGAGGACGTGATCCCCTACGCGGGACAGATCCGCAAAAAGGGGCTTACGCTGCTTGCCGGACCGGGCAGCGATCTGGTCTCAGCCACCAATCTGACGGCCGCCGGGGCCCACATTGTAATCTTCACCACCGGCCGGGGCACGCCCTACAGCACCGCCGCGCCCACCATCAAGGTGTCCACCAACACGCCGCTGTATGAGAAGAAAAGGGGCTGGATGGATTTTAACGCCGGGGTGGTTGCGGAAGGTATGCCGATCCGGGACGCGGCAGAGGAGCTTTACCGGCAGATTCTGCGGGTGGCCGGAGGGGAACAGACTAAGGGCGAGGCCATGGGCTACCGGCGCATCGCGATTTTCAAGAACGGGGTTATCGTATGATGGAACCGATTCACAAATATTTCCAGCTGGGAACCCTGAGCTGGATGAGCTTTCCCACGGACCGGTACGACCCGGTGGACGCCGTCCGGCACATCGCCAGGGACGGGGATTTGGACGCGGTGGAGATCACGGATTACAAGGACCCGGAGGTGAAGAAACAGATCCGGCATATCCTGACCCAGTCCCATTTGTCGGTGGCCTACGGGGCCCAGCCTGTGATCCTTGGGGAAAACCTGAACCCCAACAGCCTGGACGAGCCGGAGCGGAGAATGGCTCAGGAACGCCTGTTGGAGGCCATGGAGGACGCCAAGAGCTTCGGGGCCTCGGGCTTTTCCTTCATGGCCGGAGCCTGGTGCGAGGATGGGAAGGAGGAGGCGCTCTTGCAGCTTAAAAAGACGGCCAGGGCCCTGTGCAGCCGCGGCAGCAGCCTGGGCATGGCGGTGGAGCTGGAGGTCTTTGACTTCGATCTGGACAAGAAGGTGCTCATCGGCCCCGCGCCTCTGGCGGCCCGGTTTGCCGCTGAGATGCGCCAGGTGACGAACAATTTCGGACTGCTGGCCGACCTGTCCCATTTCCCGACCACCTACGAGGACAGCGCCTTCGCGGTGCGGGCCATGCGGCCCTACCTGACCCATTTCCACATCGGAAACGCGGTGGTGGCGCCGGAGAAGGACGCCTACGGGGACAAACATCCCCGGTTCGGCTATCCCCACGGGGCCAACGACGTGGGGGAGCTGTATGATTTTTTTGCCGTGCTCCGGCAGGAGGGATTTTTCAACAGCAGAAATCCCATCATGCTGTCCGCCGAGGTGACGCCCCGGCCCGGCGAGGAGGCGGAGATTGTGCTTGCAAATACAAAACGGGTGATTAACAGGGCCTGGTCTGTGCTTTAGAGGGCGGGGCGGCCCTGGCCCCGGGCAGAGGGAGCAGCGGGGCGGCCCTGGCCCCGGACAGAGGGAGCAGCGGGGAGGCCCTGGCCCCGGACAGAGGGAGCGGCGGGACGGCCCTAACTCCGGACAGAGGGAGCAGCGGGGCGGCCCTAACTCCGGGCATACCAGGCCGGGCAGAGGGAGCGCTCACGTCCCCGGACTTTGGAGAGGAAAAGAATGAAGATCATTATACTGGACGGATATACGGAGAACCCGGGCGATTTGAGCTGGGATGGATTTTCGGCCCTGGGTGACCTGACGGTTTACGACCGGACGCCGCCGGAGGACGTGGCGGAGCGCATCGGGGACGCGCAGATCGTGCTGACCAACAAGACGCCCGTCACCCGGGAGACGCTTAAGCGCTGCCCCGAGGTCCGCTACATCGGCGTGCTGGCCACGGGCTACAATATCGTGGACGTCGGCGCGGCCCGGGAGCGGGGCATCGTGGTGTCCAATATCCCCACCTACGGCACCGCAGCGGTGGCTCAGTTCGTGTTCGCGCTGATGCTGGAACTTTGCCACCATGTGGGGGAGCACAGCCGGGCGGTGAAGGACGGGGCGTGGGAGCGCTGCCCGGACTTCTGCTTCTGGAATTATCCCCTGATCGAGCTTGCCGGGAAAACCCTGGGCCTGGTGGGCTGCGGCCGCATCGGCCGGGCGGTGGCGGGGATCGGCCGGGCCTTCGGAATGGAGGTCATCGGCTACGACAAGTTCCCGGTGGAGTGCGGCAGCCTGACCTATGTGTCCCTGGAAGAGGTGTACCGGCGGTCGGATTTCATTTCCCTGCACTGTCCGCTCCTTGCGGACAACCGGGGGATGATAAATGACGAGAGCATCGGGAAGATGAAGGACGGGGTCTATCTGATCAACACGTCCAGAGGGCCGCTGGTGGACGAGGCCGCCCTGCGCCGGGCCCTGGATTCGGGAAAGGTGGCGGGCGCCGGTCTGGACGTGGTGGAGACGGAGCCGATCCGGGGCGACAACCCGCTGCTTGGAGCAAAAAACTGCCTGATTACGCCCCACATCGCCTGGGCGGCGAAGAGCAGCAGGCAGCGGTTGATGGATATTGCAGTGGAAAATCTGAGCGCGTTTCTGGAGGGCCGTCCGGCGAACCAGGTGAACGCCTGACAAGGGGGAATGAAGTCATGGAACGATTGTCATACAAAACATTGGAAAAACTTGGGTTTGAGGGATATCTCATGCCGGAGGGCACGGAGCGGGTGCTGCAGTTCGGCGAGGGGAATTTCCTGCGTGCCTTTGTGGACTATTTTATCGACCTGGCCAACGAGCGGACCGGCTGGGGGACCAAGGTGGTGGCGGTCCAGCCCATCGCCCAGGGCAGATGCGAAGATATCAACCGCCAGGACGGGCTGTACACCGTGTACCTGCGGGGCCTGGAAAACGGCGGGCAGGTGATCCGCAAGCGGGTGGTCAGCTCCATCAGCCGGGCCTTAAACCCCTACGAGGATTACGGCGCGCTTCTGGCCTGCGCGGCCAATCCCGACCTGCGCTACATTGTCAGTAACACCACCGAGGCGGGCATCGCGTTTGACGAAAATTCCCGGTTCGACGAGGAACCGCCGGGTTCATTTCCGGCCAAACTCACCCGGTTTCTCTACGAGCGCTACTCCTGCTTCAAGGGGGAGGCGGGCAGGGGGCTGGTGATCCTGTCCTGCGAGCTGATCGACCACAACGGCGACGAGCTGAAGCGCTGCGTGGGCCAATACACCAAACTGTGGAAGCTGGAGCCGGAATTTGCTGACTGGCTTGACCGGGAGGTGATTTTCTGCTCCACCATGGTGGACCGCATCGTCACCGGCTATCCCAGGGCCGAGGCGGAGGCTTTGAACGCTCAGAACGGTTACGAGGACCTTCTGCTGGACACCGGCGAGGTGTTCGCCATCTGGGTGATCGAGGGTCCCAAGGAGCTGGAGGACGAGCTGCCATTCAAGAAGGCGGGGCTGCCGGTGATCGTGGCGGAGGACTGCACGCCCTACAAGAAGCGTAAGGTCCGCATGCTCAACGGCGTCCAGACCACCATGGTGCTGGCCTCCTACTTATCGGGCCAGGACATTGTGCGCAAATGCATGGAGGACCCGGCTATCTACTCCTTCATGGAGCGCTGCGTCTACGACGAGATCATCCCGGTGCTGACCGAGTACCCGAAGGAGGAATTGGAGGACTACGCAGCGGGCCTGTTTGACCGGCTGTGCAACCCCTTTATCGACCACAGCCTGCTGGCCATCTCCCTAAACACCACGTCCAAGTGGAAAGCCAGGGTTCTGCCCACGGTCAGGGAGTACCAGGCCGCCACGGGCAAGCTGCCACCCAGGCTGATGGCCGGGTTCGCGGCCTACGTGATGTTCTACCGGGGGGAGCGTCTGGAGGGAAATGCCCTGGTGGCCCATCGGGGGGACACGGAGTACCGGATCTGCGACGACATGGAGGTGCTGCGTTTCTTTGAGGCCCACAAGAGCGACAGTCTGGCGGAGCTGGCCGGAGCTGTGTGCCGCAATGCCGGTTTCTGGGACGGGGACCTGACAGAAATTCCGGGCTTTTTGGAACTGGTAACCGAATATCTGCAGCTGTTTGAGCGGGAGGGCGTCCACCGCGTATTTGAGCTGCTGGGAAGCTGACAAGAGAAGGAGAGAAGCGGATGAAATCGATTGTGATCAACCAGCCGGGTCAGGTGGTGTTCCGGGAGGACCCCATGCCGGTTGCAAAGGAGGGCGAGGCCCTGTTAAAGCTGCTCTACGGCGGCATTTGCGGAAGCGATTTAGGCTCCTACCGCGGAACCTACGCGTATTTTGACTATCCCAGGATTCCGGGCCACGAGTTTTCGGCCGAGATCGTGGAGGTGGGGGAAAATGATTACGGCCTGAAAAAAGGCATGATCGTCACCTGTAACCCCTATTTCAACTGCACCCACTGCTATTCCTGCCGCCGGGGCCTGGTGAACTGCTGCACCACCAACCAGACCATGGGCTGCCAGCGGGACGGCGCTTTTTCCGAGTACGTGGCCATGCCCCTGGAGCGCATCTACGACGGCAAGGGCGTGCCGCCCAAAACCCTTGCGCTGATCGAACCCTTCTGCATCAGCTACCACGGCGTTTCACGGGCCAACATCAAGCCTGGAGACCGGGTGCTGGTCCTGGGAGCGGGCACCATCGGCGTGCTGGCCGCGGTGGCGGCTAAGTCCAGGGGAGCCCGGGTCTACGTGGCGGACGTGGCTGAGAAAAAGCTTCAGTTTGCCATGGACAGCTTCGGCCTGGAGGGAACGCTGCTCAACGACTCCCCGGAGCATTTCCTGGAGCAGGTGGAGGCGGTCACGGGCGGGGACGGATTCGACGTGACCATCGAGGCGGTGGGCCTGCCCTCCACCTTCCAGAACTGCATCGACGCGGCGGCCTTCGGCGGAAACGTGGTGCTCATCGGAATCGGCAAGAAGAACCTGGACTTCAACTTCACCACCATCCAGAAAAAGGAACTGAACGTGTTCGGCTCCCGCAACGCCCTGAAGGCGGACTTCCTGGAGCTCATCGACCTGGTGAAGGCCGGGGGCGTGGACCTGGAGAAGATTGTGACCAACGTGTACAAGTTCGCGGACGCGCCGGAAGCATTTGCCGAGTTCGACCGCAGGGCCGGGGAAATGCTCAAGGTGGTGCTGGACTTTACATAAGGCCGGGGGTGCGCTGGAAGTAAAATTGTATAAAACTGGAAAATTTAAAAATCCGGACGGGATTCGCGGAAACGGCGCGGGCCCTGTCCGGATTTTTTTGCGCATCCGAAGGGCAGGGGACAAGGTTACAAATATGTTAAGAAATGCCAAAAAGTGTTCCGAATTTGTAACCTCGGTAGTATACTATAGACAAATAATATTGGGTATATGCGGGTGGGTATCCTGCAATACCCCTAAGGAGGTCAGGTATATGGTATCGTTTCTTGGAGGACTTGTACTGCTGATTGCCGGTTATTTTCTTTACGGCAGCTTTGTGGAGCGGGTATTCCACCCGGACAGCCGGCAGACCCCTGCCTACGCCATGGAGGACGACGTGGACTTTGTGCCCATGTCCACCAGCCGGGCATTTCTGGTTCAGCTATTGAACATCGCGGGTCTTGGCCCCATTTTCGGCGCGCTCAGCGGAGCGCTGTGGGGGCCGGTGGTTTACATCTGGATTGTGCTGGGCACCATTTTCGCCGGCGGCGTCCACGATTACCTCTCCGGCATGCTCTCCGAGCGCAACAACGGCGCGTCCATCTCGGAGATCGTGGGTAAATACCTGGGTCCGGTCATGGCGGTGGTCATGCGGATCTTCTCGGTGATTCTGCTGGTGATGGTAGGCGTTGTGTTTATGGTAGGCCCGGCGGGGCTGATCGCCCTGTTAACGCCGGAGGCCCTGAACGTGCAGTTCTGGACGATTGTGATTCTGATCTACTATTTCCTGGCGACGCTGCTCCCCATCGACAAGATCATCGGCAAGCTGTACCCGATTTTCGGTATCTGTTTGATCGTCATGGCGCTGGGCATCGCGGGAGCCACGCTGTATTACAGCGGCACAAGGCCCATGCTGGAGATTTGGGACCACGTGGAAAACATGTATCCCGGCAAGGAGCTTCCGATCTGGCCCCTGATGTGCATCACCGTGGCCTGCGGCGCCATTTCCGGCTTCCACGCCACCCAGTCGCCCATGATGGCCCGCTGTATCAAGAGCGAGAAGGAAGGCCGCAAGGTGTTCTACGGAGCCATGGTAGCGGAGGGCGTGATCGCCCTGATCTGGGCTTCCGCGGGTATCGCCTTCTACTATGACCGGGCGGGCGCGGGCACCGGGCTTCAGGCTCTGCTGGCCGCCAAGGGCGGAAATTCCACCACGGTTTACGACATGTCCATCCAGCTTTTAGGCGGCGTTGGCGGCGTGCTGGCCATGCTGGGCGTGATCGCCTGCCCCATCACTTCCGGCGACACGGCGTTCCGCTCCGCGCGTCTGACCATTGCGGACTGGTTTAAGATTGACCAGAAGGACACCAAGAAGCGCCTGATGCTCTCGGTTCCCTTACTCCTGGTGGGATATGGCATCTCCTTCCTGGACTACAACACCATCTGGCGGTATTTCTCCTGGTCCAACCAGACCCTGGCGATGATGGCGCTGTGGGCGGCAGCCACCTATGTGTGCCGCTTTGTGGGCAAGAATTACGGCTGGATCGCCGCGGTCCCGGCCACCTATATGACCTCGGTGAGCGTCGCCTATATTTTACAGGCCCAGGAGGGCTTCCGCCTTCCCGCCACCCTGTCCAACGGAGTGGGCATCTGCGCGGCCGTTGTGTGCCTGGCGCTGTACGTGGTAAAAGTGTACGTGAAATCCGAGGTGAAGTCCACCAGAAAGGACGAGGCGCTGGTGATCAAATAGCCTCATCCCCGGTCAGCTGCGCCAATAGAACTCTTTAAAGATCTGTATAAATTCCCGCAGCGCGTTGGACAGATAGCGCCCTTTGGGAAGGATCAGGTCGAAGTGGCGGACAGCCTGGCAGGAGTCGATTTTGTAGTACAATGTGTCCGGTCCGGGGTCGGTGACCAGGATGTCGCTGATAAAGGTGGCTCCTAAGCCGCCCCGGGCCAGATGGTAGGCGGTGACCAGCTGGGCCACCTTCAGCCGGACGACGGGGGTGATCCCCACAGCGTTAAAAAAGTGTTTGCTGCGGGCGTGAAGGTTGTTGCCTTCGGTCAGCAATATAAAAGGGGTATCCCCAAAGGCTTCAAGGCGTATGGAAGGGCAGGACAATTCCATATGCCTTTTTTTCAGCACATCCTCCCCGGTCAGGGCGAAATCCCGCAGGACAATGTTCACCTCATAGGAGGCGGGAACCGCCAGCAGCACGGTGTCCTGGAACACGGGATGGCGGTCGAAATCGTCCTCGTACAGCGGGTTGCAGCTGAAGGTGGTGTCGATGACCCGGTCCTTTAAGAGATCCACCAGCTCGTAGGAACCTGCCTCCACCAACTCCAGGCGGATGCCCGGATGGCGGCAGGTGTAGGCCGTCAGCACCGGGGGCAGCACGTAGGAGTTGAAGTAGTGGGAGCCGCCGATGCAGATGGAGCCGGTGTTTAAGCCCGACAGGTCGTTAAACTGCTGCTTCATCTCGTCCTCCAGGGCCTGGAACTGCCGGACCTTGCGGATGTAGATTTCCCCGGCCTCCGTCAGTTTGAGCGGCTGGCGGTTCCGGTCAAAGAGCGGCATTCCGATCTCCGCCTCCACCTTCTGAACCGCGATGCTTAAGGCTGGCTGGGTCAGGTACAGGGCCGCCGCGGCCTTGGAAAAGCTGCCTTTCTGGTATACCATGTAGATGTATTTCATTTCCTGATGCATATGTTCCCCTCCCGATTTCTGCGAAGTTATCCCTATAAACTAATTTAATGGCTTTATAAATACTATAAATTTGATTTTATAACATCTTTAACATAAAATTAATATGACAAAAATAACGAAATTCTCGAGAAAAAATCGTTATTTTTCACTATGTGCCGGCATAGAGGGATCAGCAACGCAACAAGTCGCATGTATTTCATGCAAATCCAACTAGAAAAGGGGATTCTTATGAGTATCATTAAGAAATGGAATGGCTTGAGTTTGTTTACGCGGATTATGGTAGGCTTTGTGCTGGGTATTCTCTGCGGCCTGGTGATGGGACCCGAGGCTAAGATGTTTAACTTTTTGGGGACCATTCTGGTCCGCCTTTTGACCATGGTGGTGGCGCCTCTGGTGCTGTGCCTGCTGGTCTGCGCGGCCGCCGACGTAGGCGACTACAAGACACTGGGAAAAATTGGAATTAAAACGGTGGTAATTTTCCTGGTGAGCACGGGTTTTGCCATTTTCATCGGCCTGGTGATGGCCAATCTGATCAACGTGGGAACAGGTGTGAACATTGAGATTCCCAAGGAGGCGGAGGAGTCCTCGGTGGTGATTCCCAGCGCTCTGACCACGCTGATCAACATTATCCCGCAGAACCCGTTTGAGGCACTGAGCACCCAGAACCTGCTGCAGATCATTTTCTTCGCGCTGTTCTTCGGCTTCGCACTGATCAAGCTGGGCGACAAGGGCGCCGTGGTGTTGAACTTCTTCCGCGGCTGCACGGACGCCATGAAGGAGATCACCTCCATCGTGCTGGAATTCACCCCTTACGGCGTGTTCGGCCTGATGGCAAACGTGGTGGGCACCAACGGACTGGGAATTCTGCTTCCCTATATGAAAACGATTCTGGCAGTGTATGTGGCCTCCGCTCTGTTCACCGTGTTGGTGCAGGCAGGCCTGATGGTAGGCGTCGGCGCTCACATGAGCCCGGTTAAGTTCTTAAAAGGCGTGAAGGAAGCCGCCATGTTCGTGTTCGCAACCTGCAGCAGCGTTGCCACGATCCCGGTAAACTTAAAGTGCGTAAAGAAGCTGGGCGTCAGCGACGAGATCGCCAACTTCGTGATCCCCTTCGGCGCTGTGATGAACATGAACGGAACAGCCATCTACGAGGCGGTGGCGGTAATCTTTACGGCCCAGGTGTACGGCATTGAGCTGACCCTCATGCAGCAGATCATGGTTATGCTCACCGCAACCCTGGCTTCCGTCGGAACCGCGGGCGTGCCCGGCTCCGGCCTGGTGATGCTGACCATCGTGCTCAGCTCCGTGAACCTGCCCATGGAGGCCATCGGACTGCTGGCCGGTATCGACCGCATCCTGAATATGGGCCGCGTGATCCCCAATATCGTGGGCGACGCAGCCACCGCAGTGCTGGTAGCCAAGACCGAGGGCGCATTGGCCGACGTGCCGGAGAGCGCCGCAAACGCTTAGAAATGTGAGGAGGAGTATATGGAAACCGGAAAAATCAACGCGCTGATGATGGAGGAGACCGACAATGTGGTGACCTGCGTCATGGAGATCAAAAAGGGAGACACCGTCGTTTACCGCAAGGGAGATACATACTGTGCCGTGGAGGCGCTGGAGGACATTCCCTACTGCCACAAGATCGCCTTAATCCCCTTTGACGAGGGGGACGAGGTGGTCAAGTACGGCGAGATGATCGGGAGAACCAACCGGGCCATCGGCAAAGGGTGCCTGGTGAACCATGAGAATATCTACAGCGTACCCAGAGATTACGAGAGCGAGATGGTGTGAGGAGGAGCGATATGGAATTTTTAGGATACAGAAGGTCTGACGGAAGAGTGGGAATCCGCAACCATGTGCTGATTCTCCCGGCCTGCGCCTGCGGAAGCGAGAGCTGCCGGGTGGTGGCAAGCCAGGTGCGCGGGGCCGTGAACATTATTTTTAACACGGGCTGCTCCGACGTGGCGGCGAACACGGCCATGTCCCAGAAGGTGCTGACCGGATTCGCCTTAAATCCCAACGTCTACGGCGTGGTGATCATCGGCCTGGGCTGCGAGACCGTGCCCCACAGGGAGCTGCGGGAGAAAATCCAGGCCCTCACCGACAAGCCGGTGGCCTCCTTCGGAATCCAGGAGGAGGGCGGAACCTTAAAAACCATCGAGAAGGCGGTGCGGGCCGCCCGGGATATGGCGGCGGCGGCTTCCAGGCAGCAGCGGGTTCCCTGCGACATCTCGGAGCTGCTCATGGGCATCGAGTGCGGCGGTTCGGACGCCACCTCGGGCATCGCCTCCAATCCCGCGGTGGGCGAGCTCAGCGATCTTTTGGTGGACGCGGGCGCTTCCACCATGATGAGCGAGACCATCGAGTTCATCGGCGGCGAGCACGTGCTGGCAAAGCGCGGAGCCACCCCTGAGATTCACAACCAGATCATTCAGATTTGCAAGGAGTACGAGGAGCACCTGGCGGGAGCGGGCCAGAACTGCCGGGCCGGCCAGCCCACCCCGGGCAACAAGGCCGGAGGACTTTCCACCCTGGACGAGAAGAGTCTGGGCTGCATCCGCAAGGGTGGCACCCGCCCGGTGGTGGAGGTGGTGGAGCAGGCCGCCCGGCCCACCAAAAAGGGCGCTATCATCATGGACACGGCGGGCTACGACATTTCCTCCGTCACCTCCATGGTGGCCGGCGGCTGCCAGGCGATTGTGTTCACCACCGGCCGGGGCACCCCCACGGGTAACGCCATTGTCCCGGTGATCAAGGTCACGGGCAACAAGCTGACCTACCAGCGCATGGAGGACAACATGGACGTGGACGTCAGCGGCATCGTGGACGGCACCTGCACCATCAAGGAGAGCGGAAAACAGCTCTTCGACGAGTTCCTGGAGGTGTGCAACGGCAAGATGACCAAGGCGGAGGCCTACGGGTTCTCGGATATCGCGGTGGACCATGTGTGCCGGTTTGTGTAGTGTGGGATTTTAGAGAAGTTGCGTGAGATAAAAGGCAGAAGGAAAAGCTGGTGGGAGATGGGTTCCCATCAGCTTTTTTAATGGAACGGGCCGCGGGGAGGCTGGGAAAAAACGCGGCGGAGGCGCGGGGCGAACCGCAGGGAAAACCGGGTAGCCAAACCTTCCGGGATATGGTAAAGTTGTGTTTATGAGAACTGACAAGGGAGGACACGGTTATGACCGCAGAAGAATTCAGAAAAAAGCTGGAGGAGGACCAGGAGTGGGCGCCGGGCTGGGAGGCCATTGAGGGCGTCTTTGAGAAGCTGTACCCGGACCAGGAGCCGTCCCATTACGGCACCAACATGGTAGCCCGGGCCATGTTTGGCGGGGAATGCTACCTGGACGGGTATTCCATCTACGATTCCCCCAACGGCTACAAGCACATCGTCACCTTCGGCATGACGGAGCTGTACGCCGATGAGGACGCTCTGGGCGGCGAGTGGAACAACTGGGGCTATGAGATGACCATCAAGCTGCCGGAGAAGGACAATGAGAGCTGCATGTGGGCCATCGACCTGCTCAGCAATCTGGCGTACTACACCTATACCGAGAAGCGGTTTTTCGAACCCTTCCAGTATATTGCAGGGGGCGGAGGTTCCATCAACCGGGACCGGGATTCCCAGATCACCGCCCTGATGGCGGTGAACGACACGGAGGCCCAGGGCGTGGACACCATCTACGGCAGGACGGATTTTATCCAGCTGGTGGGCATCACACAGCGGGAACTGGAGCTGCTGATGGAGGACCGGGAAAATGCCAGGGTGCTGTATGAGCGGATGCGGGCGGAGAACCCATATTTGGTGACGGATTTGAACCGGACGAAATCGTATTTGTAGAGATTGCGTGGGGACGGTCCTGGGCTTGTGGGGCGGCCCAAGGCCCGGTTGTCCTGGCTCCTAAGCTCGGTTGTCTTGGTTCGGGCTTCCCGGCTCGCCCCTGGTTCCGGTCCCGCGGCTCGCCCCCTGGTTCCGGTCCTGCGGCTCGTTTACTTGGCTCCGCCCCCTCGCCTCAGCCGCCCAGCTCCCGCTTCAATTTGCGGAAGGAAACCACGAACAGCGCCACCGTGGTGCACACGGCCACGGCGTCCGCGATGGGCTCGGCCAGGAACACGGCCATGACCTTGTTCTCAAAGAACCGGGGCAGGAGATAGATGAGCGGAATCAGCAGAAACACCTTGCGCAGCAGAGCCAGAAACAGGCTGGTCTTGCTGTCGCCCAGGGAGATGAAGGTCTGCTGGCAGGCGATCTGCGCGCCGAACATCAGGGAGGCCGCCATATAGATCCGCAGGGCCCAGACGGCGTACCCGGTCAGCGCCTGGTCCTGGGTGAAAATGCCGGTGAACACGTGAGGAATGAACATGGCCACGGCCCACAGCACGGTTGCGTAACCCAGGCAGGTGATGAGCAGCAGGCGGAAGGCGGAGTCCACCCGGTGGATTTTCCTGGCGCCGTAGTTGAAGCTGATAATGGGCTGGGCGCCCTGGCACATGCCCATGAGGGGCAGCAGGGAGAACTGCATCACGCTGCTGCATATTGTCATGGAACCCACCGCAATGTCGCCGCCGTAGCGCTGTAGGGAGGTGTTAAAGCAGATGTTTAAGATGCTCTCCGTAAACTGCATCACAAAGGGAGCCGCCCCCAGAGCGATGGCGGGCATCAGCACGGATTTTTCCACCTTCAGGCAGGGGATGCGGATCTTTAAATAGCTCTTGCCGGATACCAGGAACGTGACCACAAAGGCCGCGCTGATTCCCTGGGAAATGATGGTGGCCAGGGCTGCTCCCCGGACGCCCATGTGCAGCACGAACATCAGAATGGGGTCCAGGATAATGTTGCAGACCGCGCCGATGAGCACGGTCAGCATACCGGTTCGGGCGTACCCCTGGGCGTTGATGAACGCGTTTAAGCCGAGAGCCAGCTGGACGAAGATGGTGCCGATGGAGTAAATCTGCATGTAGCTCCAGGCGTATTCGATGGTGTCGCCGCTGGCGCCGAAGGTTAAGAGAATTCTTTGACCGAAGATCTGGATGACCGCGGTCAGAACCAGGGACACCGCGATCAGAGCCGTGGTGCAGTTTCCGAGGACCTTTTCGGCCTCGTCCCTGCGGCCTTTGCCCAGCATAATGGAGGCCCTGGGAGCGCCGCCCATGCTGACCAGGGCCGCAAAAGCGGAAATGGCCATGATGATGGGGAAGGTGACGCCCACTCCGGTCAGGGCGTTAGCACCCACGTCCGGCAGGTGGCCGATGTACATGCGGTCCACCATATTATAGAGAACATTGATGACCTGGGCCGAGATAGCGGGGAGCGCCAGGCTGAACAGGAGTTTTCCAACACTGCCGGATCCGAGATCCACCTCTTTTACATTTTTCTGATCCGCCATAAATAACACGTCCTTTCACAAGTGATAAATAAGTGTGAATAATAATCATTTAATAACTATAACGCGAAGAGAAGGGAAAGTCAATGATATGATCAAGGCAATCTTTTTTGACATCGATGGAACGCTGAGGGATTTTGAGGAGAAAGGCATACCGGAATACACCCGGAAGGCCCTGGATAAGGCCCGGGAGGCGGGGCTGCGGCTGTTTATCGCCACGGGGCGCCATTGGCTGGAAATCGAGGAGGAAGGGCTTTTGGGGGATCTGGAATTTGACGCCTACGTGACGCTCAACGGGCAGCTCTGCTATGTGCGGGAGGGACGGGAGCTTCCGGGGCGGGCCATTTACAAAAATCCCATTGATCCGGGGCAGGTGAGACGCCTTTTGGGGATGATTGAGGAGGAGCCGTTCCCTTGTCTGTTTATGGAGGAGGGGAGGATGTATATCAATTATACGGACCCGCGGGTGGAACTGGTGCAGCAGGGAATCGGCACCGCGCTGCCGCCGGTGGGAGACATCGGGCGGGCGCTGGAGAATCCGGTGTATCAGATTGTGCCTTATGTGGATGAGGAGCGGGCCAGGCGGATTATCGCGGGCCTTCCGGGCTGCGGTCATGCCATGTGGCATGCGGGAAATGCGGTGGATCTGCTGCCCTTCGGGGGAGGAAAATGCGGGGGAATTGAGAAGATGCTGGAGCATTTCGGGATGAAGGCGGAGGAAGCGGCGGCTGTGGGGGACGGGAAGAACGACGTGTCGATGCTGGAGTATGCGGGTGTGGGGATTGCGATGGGAAATGGGTGTGAGGAGGCCAAGCGGGCAGCGGATTTTGTGGTGTCGGGGATTGAGGAAGAAGGGCTTTTGGAAGCGGTTGAAGAGATTTTGAGGCGGTGAGATAAAATCGAACGGTCAGAGGTTTGGGAGCGGCACACAGGTTCTTGCCTGGAGCCGCTCCCGGTTTTATCCTCTCTGACATCTGCGGAAGCTGCGGGACATATTTTGCCTCTATCCCTGGTTTGGCCCGCCCAGACGGCACACCGCCCGCCCCTGTCCTGCGTCCAGGATCAGGCTGGCCCTGCCGCCGCTGAGGTCGTAGAGCTTCACAATGTCGGTCAGCTCCGCCTCGCCGGGCAGGAGGGCTTCTAAGACTTCCGGGTAGCGCCGGAGCAGCTCGGGCTGATACAGGCGGGTGTTGCGGTTGTCGTTGATGGCCCCATAGTAGACGTCGGCCTCCACCAGATCCTGGAACATATGGCTTCCGTAGGACAGCTCCGGATGGTAACCGGCGTCCTTGTACGCCACCTCGCAGATGGCGTTAAACTGGCTGATTTCCGCGTAGGACACCGGAACGCCAAGCTCCGGGGAAGAGGTGCCGATGCGGCCGGGAACCAGCAGCATGAGCTTTTTATCCACGGTCTCAAAATGCCGGTTGATCCGTCCGATCAGCCGGGCCACGTCCGTCTTTTTCGCGTAGGGATACTCGTAATATTTCTGGGGGTCCAGCCACACGATGTAGTCGATCAGCTCCGTCTTGGAGCGGCGCATGGTGGTCTGGCGCACGTCAAAGAGCAGGTTGTCGTCCACGCCGGTGGGGATGTGCACCTGTTCCGAGGCTGCGGACTGCAGGGGGCGGCACTGAAGCAGGTTCAGCTTCCAGGTATTCTCCTCAGGACAGGTGATGGCAAATTCTACATCCACCGGACATTCATACTTGGATTCCAGCATCTGCAGCATGGAGTACATCATGCTGATGAACTCGTGGTTGTCCACAATACCCTGACAGTCCGCAAAGTAAACCTTTTTATACACGTGCCGCTCCGCCAGCATGTCCTCGGCCTCGGTGTCACGGCTCAGCACCAGCTTTTTCTGCCATTTGGGAAGCAGGTCGATGATTTCATCCAGCTTTTTGGTGCAAAGCTGCTTGTTCTGGAAGTCCAGCACGTCCACCTGCCGCTGGGAGTATTTGTGGCGGTCCGCCAGGGTGGTCCGCAGGTTGGCCTGAGAGCGGTCCAACCCCACTAACCGCGGATAGTCTCCGGGCGTGCGCTCCACGGCCCGGGTTCCGAGCCCCACCACCATGCGCAGCATCCCGGCCCTGGGATTTAAATACTCCATCCATTTGTAGGGATTGTAGGAGCAGCCCATGCCTGCGGCCACCGGCAGATAGTAATCCCCGTAGGTCTGGCCGGAGACCTGCTGGATCAGCAGCGCCATCTGCTCATCCATGTCAAGCAGATGGCGTTTTCTGCGGTATTCAATGGCCGATTCGTTCATAACGCTGGCGTAGACGCGCCGGATGGCGTCCTCCAGCTCCTTCAGGCGTTCTTCCCTGGTGCCCTGGTTCATGCAGAACACAGACTCGTACTTTCCGGAGAAAGCGTTTCCGTAGCCGTCCTCCATGATGCTGCTGGAGCGCACAATGATCGGCAGATTGCCGTAGTGGTCCAGCATCTCCTCCAACTGAGCCTGGATGTCCTCCGGGATTTTTCCGTTCTGCAGCCGCCTTGTCAGCTCCTCCGCCTCCTGGAAATGCTCCTTTTCCAGCTTGTGCCGGGCCTTCAGCTCGGCGCACCGGTTTAATACCATGTACTGGTAGAACACGTCCGTGCCGATAAAATAGGAGTTGTGCGGTTCCATGTGGGCCGCAAGTTCCGGCATCTTGAGCGCGATCAGCTTGCGGGCGACCAAAAGCCCGCAGGCCTTTCCGCCGATCACGCCTCCGCCGATCCGCCGCGCGTTCACCGCCCGGAAATCCGCGGCGGTAAAGTATTTTAAAATCAGCTGTTCCATATGGCTTTCCGAAGTCATGAGCTTATTGCACACCCATTTCTGCTCCTCCGGCGTCAGGTTTTCCTGTTTCAGCATTTCCGTCCAGTCCGTCATCTTATTTCCCCCGTCTTATGTATTGAGTTCTTTATAAGTAATGTAACGCAAAAATGGACCGGTGGCAAGGGACATTTTTACACAGGACCGTATCCCTTTTTCCTGTGGAATACCAGCAGCAGCCCAAGGTAGCAAAGGCACAGGAAGCCGATTTGCAGGGCCGTCTCGATAAAGAGGGGCAGCTGGCCGGTGGGGCTGGAGATGGGGGTGGCGAAGCGGTAAAGTCCGATGGAGATGGCGAGGAGCAGGGAGGGCTTTAAGACCATACTCCAGGCGTTCCAGCGGAAGGGGACCAGGCGCTTTAAGGAGATCAGGCTGAAGAGCGCCAGGGCCAGCTCGCTGGCCAGCATGCCCCAGAGGTAGCCCTGGATGCCGAAAACCGGGATGGCGAAGAGGACGAATGCCAGACGGATCAGCATGGCGAGCACGTTCTGGAAGAAGGTGATGGAGGTTTTGCCAAGGCCGTTTAACACGCTTCCCAGGGTGGTGGCCAGGTACATGAAGGGGCAGAGCCAGGCCAGGATGGTGATGAAGGTGCCAGCGTCCGGGTCGCGGAAAACACTGACGCCCAGCTGGCTTCCGAACATGGTGAAGACGCCGATGCAGAGGACGCCCATGTAACAGCTGTAGCGCAGGGACATGGAGATCACGGAGGAAATGCGTTCCTCATTTCCGTCGGACTGGGCCTCTGCCACTGTGGGCAGCAGAAGCACCGCCATGGAGTTGGTGATGGCGGAGGGGAAGAGGATGAAGGGCAGGCTCATCCCGGTCAACACGCCGTAGACGGAGAACGCCTCGCTGTTTGTGAGCCCGAAGCGCACCAGGCGGTTGGGAATCCAGATAGCCTCCGCGCTGCCTAAGAAATTGAGCACCAGGCGGTTGCCCATGAGGGGGAGGGCCAGGGCCATCAAGGGGCCTGAGGTGTCGCGCAGCCCCGCGGTGAGCCCGCCCCACCCGGCGGTCTGAAGGCCGGGGCGCAGGCCGCGGTCCGGCGGGAACAGGAGCAGGGAGAGGAAGGTGAAGGCGGCCGAGGCCATTTCCCCGATCAGGTGGCCGTAGACGGCCAGGGTGACGGTGATCTCCCGGCCACGCTCCGCCCAGATGTCCACGATGAGAAATACCGCCGCCATGCGGATCACCTGTTCCGCTACCTGGGAAAAGGCCGGAACCCGGGCCTTCTGCATGCCGTAATAGTAGCCGTTGATGCAGGCGTGCAGGGCTGCGAAGGGCACGGACAGGGCCATGACGGGCAGATAGGGGGCGCAGCGCGGCTCCAACAGCAGCCTGGCGGCTAAAAAGTCATCGAACCGGCAGATGAAAGCGGCCAGCAGGACGGACAGGGACATGGAAATGATGAGGCCGCTGCGGAATGCCGCCCGGCCCCGCTTCATATTGGCCGCCACGTACTGGGAGAGGGCGGTCTGAATGGAACCGGCGCAGACGGCAAAGCAGATGCCGAACACCGGGTGGACCATGTTGTAGATTCCAAGCCCTTCCGCGCCGACGGCCCGGGACATGAAGATCCGGTAAAAGAACCCCAGAACCCGGCAGAGGAAGCCGGTCCCGGTGAGCAGCAGCGTGCCGGTGATGAACGCCCGCTTTCGCGGGGACAGCCAGCTGCCTATGGATTGTGAGGAAGTCTTGGGACTGTTCATATAAACTCCGGGTTTTGCGAATTATTATAAATATATGGGGGAGGCGGTAGGTTATGACGTTTTAGAGAAGAGAGGCGATGGGATTCTCCGGGAGTGTAAACAAATTTCGTTTACTTTTTGGGAGAGTATGGGGTATAATAGTAAGAAATACTGTGATCAGACAGACTCGATATGAGGTGACGCGAATTATGTTAAAAAGGCTGGAAATCGACAATTTTAAGACGCTGAATCGTTTTGCCATGGATTTTTCACCAATGACCGTTATTGTTGGCAACAATGCTTCGGGAAAAAGCACGATATTGCAGGTGCTGAGCATGCTTTCCAGCTGTGTCCAGGAAGATTTTCCGGCATTTTTTGACCGCCGGGGATGGAATGTGTCGGAGCTGCGCTCGAAATGTAAAGGAAGGCTGGAGAAGGTGCTGCGCGTGGCCGCCGAGATAGAGATCACAGCGGACGGACGGTCCTGCCTTCTGAGATGGGAAATGCAGCTGCAGTACGATCTGCAGAGAAATTCATTTTTACTGATGTCCGAGCGCGTTCAAAATATGGAATCGGAGCAAATCTTGTTGGAATTCTCGGAAATGGGCGGAGCTTTGTTTGGCCGTTCGGAAGATCCTCTTTACTATCCGCAGATGATTTTGGAATCTTCGCTCATGAAGGTAGCTTTGAATGTTCATACCATGGGAGGAATATTCCCTGAGTTGGCGGAGTTGAAGCGTTTTTTGACAAGGATGCGCTCGTACGAGCTGCTGTCGCCGGATCAGATGCGGACCAGCAGCAGAGGAAGGGCGGAGTATCTGTCGATTTCCGGGAAGAACCTGCCGATCTATCTAAAAAGCTTACCGGAAGAGAAGAAAGACAATTTTCTGCTGAAGCTGAAAAAGCTGCTGGGCGATAAAATTGAGCGGGTTTCCACGGAGACAAGGGGTAAGCCGGGTTGGGTTTACATGGTGGTGGAAGAAAAATACGAAAAGGCGAAATACCGGATTTCATCCGGACACTTGAGTGACGGCCTGCTCCGGCTGCTGGCCATAGTGGCGATCAGTGAGAGCAAAAATTGCAGCATGTCCATGCTGGACGAAATAGAAAATGGGATCAACAGTTCCTACGCGGAAGGGCTGATTGGGATTTTCCGGGATATGAGCGGAGACGGCACCCAGATGGTGCTGACCACGCACAGCGTCGTATTTCTGGATTACGTGGAAAAGGACGAGATCGTTTTCCTGTACCGCTCTGAGACTGACGGAAGTACAAAAGCAGTGCGGATATTTGATACGCCGGAGCTGGCGGAACGGCTGGAATATATGTATCCGGGAGAAATCATTTACAATCTGGGAAATCAGGAGCTGGTGGAGCTCTGTATGCAGCACATGGGATAAGATAGGGGGATTGGCGTGGCGGACGCAGTCATCGCAGTGACGGGAGAAGGCCCTACGGATTACGGCCATTTGATTTTTGATAAAAAGAATGGTCCGCAGTGGGAATGGGGACCGGTTTTGGATTTGCTGGAAAACTGTATGAAGGATTATGAGATAGAAGACAGACCCGATTTTCACCAGGTGCGAAAAGAAGAACTGAAAGACGTCAAATTGCTTCGGTCAGACCGCGGCTTGAAGGGCCTGGCGGTTCCGGCCCGCAAATTTAAAAAATATTGTTGTGGTCAAAAAATTGAGCGCGGTATATTTTACGCAGATGCGGATGCAAAAGATGGATCGGCCAAAACCGCTCCGGAGGCGAAAAAGTATTATCGCGAGGTCTATCAGGCGGCCGCATCCGGTTTGGAAATGGGGGAGGAGAAAACGTTCATCCCTATGATTCCTCTTAAAATGATCGAAAACTGGCTTCTCGCAGATGAGGATGCGTTTGAGTATGTTTTCGGTAAAAAGCCGAAATTGCCCCAAAAGCCGGAATTGATATGGGGTGACAAACGCGATCCGGACAGTGATTATCCGAAGAATCTCCTGGAACGGGTGCTGCGGGATGTTTCGGATGATCAAAACGACAGCTGCCGGGAAACGTTCTGCCGGTTGGCAAAGGCCGCCGATGTTTCAGTATTGAGAACAAAATGTAAGATCAGCTTTGAACGGTTCTATCAGGACTTCAGAGAAATGCTCCAATAAGTAGAAGGTAAAACCGCTGTATTTCACAGGTACAGCGGTTTTATTTTTTGAAAAATCCCCCGAAAATCCAATCCAAAATCTGCATATACTATATAGTGGACAAAAAAACTCCATTTTAGGGACAAAATAATATCATTCCCATTGAAATTGTAGGAATTAAATGGTATAGTAAGTAGCGTAGATGAAGCTTTTAACTTTATGCTATGTATAAAACAAAATGAAAGGCGGATTTGCAACATGAAACAGTTGATTTATCTGGACAATGCGGCCACGACCAAGACGCGGCCGGAGGTGGTGGAGGCCATGCTTCCCTACTTCAGCGAATATTACGGGAACCCATCTTCCGTATACGAATTTTCAACCATCACTAAAAAGGCGGTGACCGGGGCCCGCGAGACCATCGCGAAGTCCCTGGGAGCCAGGACCGAAGAGATATATTTTACCGCCGGGGGCAGCGAGTCGGACAACTGGGCCCTGACCGCCACCGCGGAAGCTTACCAGTCCAAGGGAAAGCACATCATCACCAGCAAGATCGAGCACCACGCGGTGCTGCACACCTGCGCCCATCTGGAGAAGCGGGGTTTTGAGGTGACCTACGTGGACGTGGACGAGAACGGTGTGGTCAAGCTGGATGAGCTTAAGAAGGCCATCCGCCCCGACACCATCCTGATCTCCATCATGTTCGCCAACAACGAGATCGGCACCATCGAGCCCATAAGGGAGATCGGCCAGATCGCCAGAGAGCACGGCATCCTGTTCCACACCGACGCGGTGCAGGCCTACGCCCATGTGCCGATCAATGTGGACGAGTACAACATCGACATGCTCAGCTCCAGCGCCCACAAGTTAAACGGCCCCAAGGGCATCGGTTTCCTCTATATCCGCAAGGGCGTGAAGATCCGCTCCTTCATCCACGGCGGCGCCCAGGAGCGCAAGCGCCGTGCCGGCACGGAAAATGTACCCGGCATCGTTGGCTACGGCAAGGCTGTGGAGCTGGCCATGGCCACGCTGGAGGAGCGCTCCAGATATGAGACCGGTCTGCGCGACTACCTGATGGACCGCGTCATGGCCGAGATCCCCTACACCCGGATCAACGGATCCCGCAAAAACCGTCTGCCCAACAACGTGAACTTCGCATTCCAGTTCATCGAGGGCGAGTCCTTACTCATCAAGCTGGACATGGAAGGAATCTGCGGTTCCAGCGGCTCCGCCTGTACCTCCGGCTCCCTGGATCCCTCCCACGTGCTCCTGGCCATCGGGCTGCCCCACGAGATCGCCCACGGCTCCCTGCGCCTGACCTTAAGCGAGGAGAACACCAAGGAGGAGATGGACTACGTGGTGGAGAAGCTGAAGGAGATCGTAGCCTACCTGCGCAACCTGTCCCCGCTGTACGAGGACTTCATGAAGAAAAACAGCCGGTAACCGCCGGTTACGGGCGGCGGGACGTCCCCAGATAACAGCGCCACGGGCGGCGGGACGTCCCCGGACAACAGCACTGCGGGCGGCGGGGCCTCCCTGGATAACAGCGCCACGGGTGGCGGGACGTCCCCGGACAACAGCGCTGCGGGCAGCGGGACATTCCTTGGACAACGAGCCCCCGCCCGCTCACAAAACATCAGAAATACAGGAGATTGAATTATGTATACAGAGAAAGTAATGGACCATTTTGAGCACCCCAGAAATGTAGGAGAAATTGAAAATGCCAGCGGCATGGGCACTGTGGGAAATCCCAAGTGCGGCGATATCATGCGCATTTACCTGGATATCGACGAGAACCAGATCATCCGGGACGTGAAGTTCAAGACCTTCGGCTGCGGAGCCGCCGTAGCCACCAGCAGCATGGCCACGGAGCTGGTCAAGGGCAAATCCATCTACGAGGCCATGCAGGTGACCAACAAAGCAGTCTGTGAGGCGTTGGACGGACTTCCGCCCGTGAAGATCCACTGTTCCCTGCTGGCCGAGGAGGCCATCCACGCGGCGCTGTGGGATTACGCCCAGAAGAACGGCATCACCATCGACGGGCTGGAGAAACCCAAGGACAACATCGGTGAAGAGGAAGAAGAGGAAGATTATTAATCGGCCATGAGTGAAGAGAAAAAGACCGTAGTGGTGGGCATGTCCGGGGGAGTGGATTCCTCCGTGGCAGCCTACCTTTTAAAACAGCAGGGTTACCGGGTGATCGGCGTGACCATGCAGATCTGGCAGGACGAGGACGGGGACGTGCAGGAGGAACAGGGGGGCTGCTGCGGCTTAAGCGCCGTGGACGATGCCCGCCGGGTGGCCATGCAGCTGGAGATTCCCTACTACGTGATGAATTTTAAGCAGGAATTCCGCGAGCACGTGATGGACTACTTCGCAGGGGAATATCTGGAGGGCCGCACGCCCAATCCCTGTATCGCCTGCAACCGCTATGTAAAGTGGGAGTCCCTGCTGCGCCGCAGCATCGCCATCGGGGCCGACTACATTGCTACCGGACACTACGCCAGGATCGAGCGGCTGGAAAACGGGCGTTTCGCCCTGCGCCGTTCCGTCACCGAGGCCAAGGACCAGACCTACGCCCTGTACAACCTGACCCAGGAGCAGCTTTCCAGAACCCTGATGCCCGTGGGCAGCTACCACAAGGACGAGATCCGGCGGATGGCGGAGGAGATCGGCCTCAATGTGGCCCACAAGCCCGACAGCCAGGAGATCTGTTTTGTGCCGGACAAGGATTACGCCTCCTTTATCGAGGACTACACCGGTAAAACCTGCCCCGAGGGCAATTTCGTGGACCTTCAGGGAAATGTTCTGGGCCGCCACAGGGGAATCTCCCACTACACCGTGGGCCAGCGCAAGGGCCTGAACCTGTCCATGGGCCGCCCGGTGTTCGTGGTGGAGATCCGTCCGGACACCAACGAGGTGGTGATCGGGGAAGGCGAAGATGTATTTACAAATACCCTCCGCTGTAGTAAACTGAACTGGATGGCGGTGGACGGGCTTCACGGCGGGCAGCTGCGGGTCGATGCAAAGATCCGCTACAGCCACAGAGGGGCCGCCTGTACCATACGCGAGATCGGCGAAGACCTGGTGGAATGCGTGTTCGACGAGCCGGTCCGGGCGGTGACGCCGGGACAGGCCGTGGTATTCTACACCGGGGACTACGTGGCCGGAGGAGGAACGATTTTATGAGACGAACAGTGACGAAAATGGGCTTGGCGGTGCTCTGCGCAGGCGCGCTCTGCACCAGCGGAGCCCTTTCCGCGTGCGGGACATACAAGCCGGTGGAGGCCGCCGCAGACCAGACGGCCGCCGGAGACAGCCAGGACCGGGCGGACGGCGGAGACGGTCAGGCCGCGGCGGATAGCGGAGACGGACAGGCCGCGGCAGATAACGGGCAGGCGGACGGGAATACCCAGCCCACCCCTGAGTCCAGCCGCAACGAGGCGGAGTTGACCACCGCCAAGCCCCCGGAATTCGACGAGGTGGACGAGACGGTCTATGTAAAAACCGCGGACGGGACGCCGGTGAACGTGCGCTCCAGCTGCAACAAGCAGAACAATTCCAACGTGGTGACCACAGCCGCCGTGGGCGCGGAGCTTAAGCGCACCGGAATCAGCGAGGAGTGGAGCCGCATTGTGATGGACGGCCAGGTGTACTACGTGGCCACGGCATTTTTGACCACCGAGGTCCCCGAGACCACGGCGGCCTCGAATTCCGCCAACGTGGAGGCGGGTGAGGTGAAGCTGGACTCCTCCTGGAAGTACGCGGACTTTTCCAAGATCAATTCCGGGGCGGCAAAGCTGTACCGCTCCGAGGCGGGCAGCCGCAAGAACAAGACAATCTGCGTCAACGCGGGCCACGGCACCTCGGGGGGCAGCAGCGTAAAGACCCAATGCCATCCCGATGGCACTCCCAAGGTGACAGGCGGCACCACCAGCGCGGGCGCCACCTCGGCGGTGGCGGTGTCCGGCGGCATGACATTTTCCGACGGCACCCCGGAGGCCAAGGTCACTCTAGCCATGGCCTTGAAGCTGAAGGACAAGCTACTGGCGAACGGCTACGACGTGCTGATGATCCGGGAGACCGACGACGTCCAGCTGGACAACATCGCACGCACCGTGATCGCCAACAACACCAGCGACTGCCACATTGCCCTGCACTGGGACAGTACCACCAACAACAAGGGGGCTTTCTACATGAGCGTGCCCTCCAACCAGTCCTACCGGAACATGGAGCCGGTGAAGTCCCACTGGGAGCAGCACAATGCCTTAGGCGCCAGCCTGGTAGCCGGGCTTAAATCCGCCGGTGTGAAGATCTTTTCCAACGGAGCCATGGAGATGGACCTGACCCAGACCTCATTCTCCACCATCCCTTCCGTGGACATCGAGCTGGGCGATAAGGCATCGGACCATTCCTCCGCCACCCTGGATACCCTGGCGGACGGGCTGCTGACCGGAATCAACCAGTATTTCGGATATTAAACAGTATGAAACCGGGAAGCCTGCGGCGCTGCCGCAGCCTCCCCAGCGGGCGGAGTTCCTGCCGTTTTCCCGGCAAACGTGTTTTGCTCCTGGGAAAACGGCGAAATCCCCCGGGCCGGAATCCTGCCCGCGGGATTTCGCTCAAAAAAATCGCTGAAATTAAGGAAAAAATGCAGCGAACCACTTCCCAAAAGATGAATTTTAGTGTATAATACGGTAGTTGGCTATTTTTAGGAGACGTAGCGAAGCGGCCGTAACGCGGCGCACTCGAAATGCGTTTATCGGTTCATCCCGGTACGAGGGTTCGAATCCCTCCGTCTCCGCTTGTAAACCCTTAACCCTTGACTCGTTCAAGGGTTTTTCGTTTTTTATGACCATTCACTGCGGCACCTGGGCACGGGATACGGTAAACTTAGACGGAATGGAGACAAGGCGGCTTTGGTGTTCAATAAAAGGAGGTAAAAAGATTTGGGCAATGTGACGCTGGCGGAGGTTGAGAGCCTGGCACGGAAGATACTGACGACCTATTTCTGCGACTCCGATCTGGAGTTTTTGATTTCCACATTTGCAAATGACATTATCTGGCTGGGCGGAGGCGAGAAACAGAAGGCGGAGGGAAAAGAGGCGGTGGCCGCCTGCTTCTGGAGTGGAAAGGACGGTATGATCGCCTGCGACATGAGCGAGGAATCCTACCATTGCATGGACCTTGGAGGCGGTGCTTACCTTTGCGAGGGGGTGAGCTGGCTGCGCAGCAAGCCGGGATCGGAATTCTACGTCAACATGCAGCAGCGGGTGACCTTTGTGTTCCGTGAGACAGACGAGGGGCTTAAGGCCGTACATATCCACAACTCCGTGCCCTATCAGGCCATTAAGGAGGACGAACTGTTCCCGATCGAGTCCAGCAGGGAGGAATTTATCCGCCTGCAATCGGCTCTGAACATCAAAAACCAGGAGTTCGAGAACCAGGCGCAGTTTCTGGAACGCCTGTACGACACCATACCCTGCGGAATTCTTCAGTTTACCACGGATCCCGGCCACAGGGTGGTGGCTTTAAATCCCATGACCTGGAAATTCTACGGCTATGACTCCGAGGAGGCGTACCGGCGCGACGTGACCAGCCCGCTGGACAATGTGGAGGAGGAGGACCGCGGCCGGGTCCTGGCAGCCATCGACCGCCTGACCTTAAACGGCGAGAATGCATCCTACCGCCGCCGCTGCGTCCGAAGGGACGGCCAGGAGGCGTGGATCAGCGTGGTCATGGGCCGGATCGTCAACAGCGACGGCCAGGAGGTGATTCAGGCGGTATTTACGGATATCACGGAGCAGATGCGCCTGGAAAAGGCCCAGGAGCAGGAGCGGATTCTGGAAAACCGTTTTCTGCGCGCCGCGATCTACACCGCATACCCCCTGATCATGAGCCTGAATCTGACCCGGAATACCTACAGCCTGTTTGTGGATGAGCAGGATTCCTATACCATCCAGGGGGAGGGGACCTACACGGATCTGGTGGAGCACAGCCTGCCCATGATCTATCCCTCCTACCAGGAGGATTACCGGGACACCTTCCGGCGGGAGGAGATTCTGCGCAGATTTGAGGCCGGGGAGCGGGAGATCTACATGGAGATGCAGCAGATGGGGGACGACGGGGAGTACCACTGGCTCTCCGTGCATGTGATCGCTGTGGAGAACCCCTTTAACGACGACGTGCTGGCCATTGATCTGGTGAAGCTTCTGGACAGCCAGCGTCAGGAGCAGGCCCGCCAGCAGCAGCTTCTGCGGGATGCCCTGGCCTCCGCCAACGCGGCCAGCAGGGCCAAGTCGGATTTCCTCTCCCGCATGAGCCACGACATCCGCACGCCCATGAACGCCATCATCGGCATGACCACCATCGGCCAGCTCAAACTGGAGGATAGTCAGGTGGTGCGGGACTGTTTCCGCAAGATCGATACCTCGTCCAAATATCTCCTGTCCCTGATCAACGACATTTTAGACATGTCCAAGATCGAGACAGACAAAATGGAGATCGCCCACGAGCTCTTTGACTTCAAAGCCTTTGCGGAGGAGTTGAACCAGATCATCTATCCCCAGACTCTGGAGAAGGAAGTGAGCTACGAGATGCGCCACCGGGAGCCCCTGGAAAGCCATTATATCGGCGACTCCCTGCGCATGAAGCAGATTTTGATGAACCTGCTCTCCAACGCCCTGAAATTCACGCCCCCGGGAGGAAAGCTGGGGGTGGACATCCGTGAGGAAAAGCGCGCAAACGGCTTCGCCTACCTGGAGTTTATGGTCTGGGACAATGGCATCGGCATGTCGGAAGAATTCATGCAGCGGATCTTCCAGCCCTTTGAGCAGGAGAACCCGGGGAATGCCCGCAACAACGTGGGCAGCGGCCTGGGCCTGTCCATCGTCTACAATCTGGTGCAGCTCATGGGCGGAACCATCGGCGTGGAGAGCGAGAAGGACAAAGGCAGCACCTTCACCGTCACCATTCCCTTCCAGCTGGTATCCGACAACCAGGAGCGGGAGTGGGAGCGGAAACGGCAGAATCTCCTGAAAGGCTTTGAGGTGCTGGTGGTGGACGACGATCCGGCGGTGGGCCGGCAGACGGCGGTGATCCTGGAGGACATCGGGGCCAGAACCGTGTGGGCGGATTCCGGCTACCGGGCTGTGGAGGAGGTACAGATAAGCCTCCGCCAGGACCGGATGTTCGACATCGCCATGATCGACTGGAAAATGCCCGGGATCGACGGGATCGAGACGGCCAGGCGGATCCGAAACCTGGTGGGCGGGGATACCATGATCATCATGATCACGGCCTATGACTGGAGCGGAATCGAGGCGGAGGCCCGGGCTGCGGGCATCGACTATTTTATCGCCAAGCCCCTGTTCCGGTCCGCGATCTACGACACGTTCTCCAAGCTGGATAAGCGGAATCCGGAGCCGTCCGGGCAATGCGATCCGGGCCTTGCGGGAAAACGCTTCCTGCTGGCCGAGGACAACGAGTTGAACCGGGAGATTGCGGTGACGCTTCTGGAAATGAACGGGGCGGCTGTGGACACCGCTGTAAACGGCCGGGAGGCCCTGGACTTCTTCGGGGCCCGGGAACCGGGGACCTACGACGCGGTTCTGATGGATATCCGCATGCCGGTCATGGACGGTCTGGAGGCGTGCATGCGGATTCGCGCCATGGACCGCGGGGACGGCGCGTCGGTTCCGATTTTGGCCATGACCGCCAACGCCTTTGAGGAGGACAAGAAGAAAGCGTTTGCAGCGGGGATGACGGGATACCTGGTCAAGCCCCTGGATATCCGTCTCCTGGTGGAGGAACTGAAGCGCTGCCTGGGCTGAGGCGCCCGGCAAAATCCGGCAAAAAAGCATAAGCGCGGTAAAATGAGGGAAATGGTCCGGCGGCCGTTTCCCTTATTCTGCATCCCGGGAAGCCGTCCCGGACGGCCCCGGGGCGCGGGCCCTTTGGGAAGGGGGAACCTTAAAAACCTATATAAACCATGGGTTTGCGCTGCAATCGGGCCGGCTAAAAGCATTGCACATTCAACCCTTCTATGCTAGAATAAAATGGTATATATATGGACAGAGTTAAGAAACTGTTTACACAAAAAATATATGAAATATTTCTGGAGTGACCGGATTCACCGAACGCGGGGACAGAGGACGCTGGCGCGGCAGTTCAGGACAAGGGGATAAAACAATGATCTATAAAACAATATTGGTGGTTGAGGACAACGAGATCAACCGGACTATGCTGAACACGATACTGGCCGATCAATATCAGGTGCTGGAGGCGGAAAACGGGGAGGAGGCGCTCTCCCTGCTGGAACAGTACAAGGATGAGATATCTCTCATTCTGCTGGATCTGGTGATGCCCGTGATGGACGGCTACACCTTTCTGTCCATCATGAAGTCCACGCCCGACTACGCGACCATACCGGTGATCGTCACCACGCAGAATGACGGCGAGACCGACGAGGTGGCGGCCCTGGCTCACGGGGCCACCGATTTTGTGGCAAAACCCTACAAGCCCCAGGTGATCCTGCACCGTGTGGCCAGCATCATCAACCTGCGGGAGACGGCTGCCATGGTCAACCAGTTCCAGTACGACCGCCTGACCGGGCTTTACAGCAAGGAGTTTTTCTACCGGAAGGCCAAGGACCTGCTGGCACAGAATCCCCAAAAACGCTATGATGTGATCTGTTCCGACATCGAGAATTTCAAGCTGATCAACGACGTGTTCGGGATTCCGGCCGGGGACCGGCTGCTGTGCGGCATCGCCCGGCTCTACACCCGGTTGGTGAACGGGCGCGGCCTCTGCGGCCGGTTCAACGCGGACCAGTTCGTGTGCCTGCTGGAGCACGGCTGGGAATACTCCAACGAGATGTTCCGGAATGCGGAGATCGAGATCAGCGCCATGTCAAACACCAGGAGCGTGTCCTTGAAATGGGGCGTGTTCGCGGTTGTGGACCGGACCATTCCCTTTGAGCAAATGTGCGACCGGGCGCTTTTGGCCGCCCGCAGCATCAAGGGACAGTACGGAAAGTATTTCGCCACCTATGACGATAAGCTGCGCAATAAGCTGCTGCGGGAGCAGGCCATCACGGACGGCATGGAGGCTGCGCTGAAGGAAGGACAGTTCGTGATCTATCTGCAGCCCAAGTACCGCATTCAGGACTACCGGCTGGCGGGCGCGGAGGCGCTGATCCGGTGGAACCACCCGGAGTGGGGCTTCCAGTCTCCGGCTGAGTTTATCCCACTGTTTGAGAAAAACGGCTTTATCACCAAGCTGGACCAGTTCGTGTGGGACCGGACCTGCGCCGCGCTGCGGTCCTGGGACGACAAGGGACTTCCGGCAATCGCCGTCTCCGTCAACGTATCCCGGGCGGACATCTACAATGCGAACCTGGCGGATTTCCTCATGAACACGGTAAACAAGTACGGGCTGTCCCCCTCCAGGCTTCACCTGGAGATCACGGAGAGCGCCTACACCGAGGACCCCAATCAGATCATCGAGACGGTGGTCAGCCTGCGTAATCTGGGATTTATCATCGAGATGGACGACTTTGGCAGCGGGTACTCCTCCTTGAACATGCTTAACCAGATGCCGCTTGATATCCTGAAGCTGGACATGAAATTCATCCAGAGCGAGACGGCCAAACCCAACAAGCAGGGAATCCTGCGCTTTATCATGGGCCTGGCCCGGTGGATGAAGCTGAGCGTGGTGGCGGAGGGCGTGGAGACCCCGGAGCAGATGGAGCGGCTGCGCGAGATCGGCTGCGATTACGCTCAGGGCTACTATATGGCCAGACCCATGCCCTGCGACCAGTTTGAGGAGCTGCTGAGAGAGCAGGCCGGAAGCGGAGAGCAGGCGGAGGAGGCTGAAGAATCGCAGCAGGAGGACCGCCCCCGGCAGATTCTGTTGATTGCGGACGAAGACGAAACCTACCGCGGGCAGGTGCGGGAGACCTTTAAAGAACAGTTTGAGGTGGTGGAGGCAGCGGACGGCGAGGCGGCCCTGGGCTGCATCGCGGACTACGAGAGCCGGATCGGGGCGGTGGTCCTGAGCCTGACCCTCTCCGGACCTGACGGTTTCTCCGTGCTGGAGATTTTGCAGCGGGAGAAGGCGGTGTGGAACATCTGCGCTATCGCCACGGCCTCAGCGGATGCGGGCATGGAGGAGCGGGCCCTGGAGATGGGCGCCGACGACTTCGCCGGCAAGCCTCATACCATGAAGAGCCTGAAGCGCCGGGTGACCCGGGCGCTCAGAGCCACGCAGACCCGGGAGTGGAGCCTGGAGCTTCAGCAGGAGGCCAGCAGGGACTATCTGACCGGACTGTTAAACCGCCGTGGGTTTCAGGCCGCCATGGATTCCCTGCGCAAGGAGGACGCTCCCCTGGCGCTCTATCTGTTCGACCTGGACAATTTGAAGTCGATCAACGACACCTTCGGGCATGCGGAGGGGGACCGCCATATCCGGCAGTTTGCCCAGCTTCTGCGCTCCCACACCCGGGAATCCGATATCCTGTCGCGCTACGGCGGGGATGAGTTCGTGGTGGTGATGAAGCAGATGAAGACCGATGAAGCCGCGCTCAAAAAGGGCGAGGAGATTTGCCGGGCGATCCGGGAAATGGGGGCCGGAGGAAATCTGGCGGCGTGCACGGCGGGGGTTGTCCGCCGGAATGAGCCGGATTCCTCAGAGGAGCTGATTGAATGGGCGGATCAGGCATTATACCAGGCGAAGAAAAACAATAAGGGCGGCTGCAGTTTGTGGAGGAAATGAGCCGGATGAGGAGACAGATGACAGCGATTGAGACAATACGGGAGTTCTGCCGGGTGTGGTTTGAGGAGCGGGACTGGAAAAAGACGGTGGAATATCTGACGGAGGACGTCACCTTTGTGGGGACCGGGGAGCACGAATCCGCCAGAGGAAAAGAGGCGATGGCCGCGTATCTCCGGGAGGATATTCTGGAGATTCCGGAGCCCTTTGGCCTGGATTTCACCGTGATTCACCAGCAGCCGATCCGGGAGGACGTCGTCAGCCTTTCCTTTGAGATTGTGCTGAAGAACACGGTATATATGTGGCGTCTTCGATGTTTCTTTACCCTGGTTAAAGAGGCGGAGGGCGTGTGGGAGATCGCCAGCCTGCATTTTGCGGAGCCTGGCAACAGCCAGCAGGGAGACGAACACTATCCCCAGACGCTGGTGATCCAAAACACGGTCCGCCAGCGCCAGGAGCTGCTGAACGATTCGCTGCCCGGAGGTATGATGGGCGGCTACATAGAGGACGGCTTTCCCTTCTATTTTATCAACCGCCAGATGCTGTGCTACCTGGGTTATGAGACCGAGGCGGAATTTATCGACGATATCGACGGTATGATCACCAACTGCATGCATCCGGACGACCGCGCCGTGGTGGACCGGGAGGTGGCCGACCAGCTGGAGGCGTCCGGAGAGTATGTGGTGGAATACCGGATGAAGAAAAAGGACGGCACCTACATTTGGGTGCACGATGTGGGCAGAAGCATGACGGCCGAGGACGGCCGGGCGGCCATCGCCTCGGTCTGCACCGACATCACGGCCCAAAAGCGCGCCCAGGAGGAAGTGTTGAACCTGTACAACAACATCCCCGGGGCGGTATTCCGCTGCCGTTTTGACGCCGACTTTTCCGTGATCGACGCCAACGACGGCCTCTTTGAATTTCTGGGCTATTCCAGGGAGGAGTTTGCGGCCCTGGGGAACCGGATGTCTGCGGTGATTTTTCCGGACGACTTAAAGGTGATGGCGGACATCCTGAACCGGCAGCTGGAAACGAGCAATACGATCCACAATGAAAACCGCCTGATCTGTAAGGACGGGACCGTGCGCTGGGTCTCCGTCAAGGCCCAGCTATTCCGGGAGACGAATGGGGAAGAATTTTTCTACTGCGTGTTTGTGGATATCACGGATGAAAAGCTGCTCCAGATGCGGGAGAGAGAACTGTATGAGCAGGAGTTGTCCTATTTTGCGGAGCTGTCCTCAACCGGGGGCAGCACTCAGGGGCGGCTCAATCTGACCCGCAACCATGTGGAGAGCTATATGGCTACCGAGGACGTGGCCGTCGCCTCGGTGGGGGACACCTACGACCAGACCATCGAGAATCTGGCCGCCTCCGCCATCGACCCGGTGTGCGGGGAGAAGATCCGCGCCAGCTTAAACCGCGGGAAGGTTCTGGCGGATTACGCCGCCGGAAAGACGGATTTCCATATGGACTTCCTGCGCAGGCGCAACGGCGGCGGAGCGTTTTGGGGAAGCACCAGTTTCCGCCTGTGCTTAAATCCTGAGAACAACGACATTATTACCTTCTTCTACACCTTTGACATCACTGAGCAGAAGCTGCGGGAGCAGCTGCTCATGCAGATCGCGGCGCTGGATTACGATGTGATCACGGAGATCAACATCCCCGAGGGGACCCACCGCCTGATTTCCTACGATAAACAGATCAAGGACACCATTGTGCGGGAGGGAGTGTTCCAGGAGGAAATCCGCCGCATCGCGGACCGTTTTATGGACGGCACGTCAAAGCAGGAATTTATCTCCCATCTGGATTTTGATTTTATGCTAAGACAGCTGGAGCATCAGCCGTCCTACACGTTCAGCGTGGAGATGCGCGATACAAACGGCAGTCTGCGGGTCAAGCGGATTCAGGTATTCTACATCAGCCGGGAGCTGAAGCGAGTGTGCATGGCGCGGACCGACGTGACCGACGTGGTCCGCCAGGAGCAGCGCCAGAAGGAGGAGCTGGCCGCCGCGCTGGTGGCTGCGGAGCAGGCGAATGCCGCCAAATCCGACTTCCTCTCCCGCATGAGCCACGAGATCCGCACGCCCATGAACGCGATCATCGGCATGAGCACCATTGCAGCCCAGCACATCGGGGACGACGAGCAGGTGGCGGACTGCATCTCCAAAATCGGCATTTCCTCCCGTTTCCTGCTGTCGCTGATCAACGATATCCTGGATATGAGCCGGATCGAGAGCGGCAAAATGCTGCTGAAAAATGAAAAAATTCCAACTGAGGAGTTCCTGAACGGAATCAACTCTATCTGCTATGCCCAGGCCGCTTCCAAGGGGGTGGACTACGAGTGCATCGCAGACCCGGTGCTGGACGACTACTACGTGGGCGATGCCATGAAGCTGCAGCAGGTGCTCATCAACATTCTCAGCAACGCCATCAAATTCACGGGCGAGGGCGGAAAGGTCACCTTCTCGGCCTCCCAGCGGAAGAAAACGAAGAACGATGCCGTGCTGCGTTTTATTGTAAACGACACCGGCGTGGGCATGAGCGAGGAGTTCATTCCCCACATTTTCGAGCCTTTCTCCCAGGAGTCCACCGGCACCACCGCGGTGTACGGCGGGACCGGCCTGGGGCTGGCGATCTCCAAAAATATTGTGGACATGATGGACGGCAGGATCACGGTGCGCTCCATCAAGGGGATCGGCACCGAATTTACCGTGGACGTGAAGCTGGGCATCTCCGAGGAGGAGAAGCACCGCCATAGTCAGAAAAAGCATGATTACAATTTTTCCCATTTAAAAACGCTGGTGGTGGACGACGACGTGGCGGTCTGCGAGAGCGCGGTTTCTACCCTGCGGGAGATGGGCGTCCAGGCCGAATGGGTGGACAGCGGCCGCAAGGCGGTGGATTTGGTGGCCGGTTTGAAGGACAACGGCCGGTATTTCGACATGATCCTGGTGGACTGGAAGATGCCGGATATGGACGGCATCGAGACGGCCAGGCGCATCCGCGCCATTGTGGGGCCGGACGTCACCATCATCATCATGACCGCCTACGACTGGCTCTCCATCGAGCACGAGGCCAAGCTGGCGGGCGTCAACCTGCTGATGAGCAAACCCATGTTCAAATCCTCCCTGGTATCGGCCTTCACCAGGGCACTGGGGGAGAAGGAGGAGCGGCAGCAGCCCGTAAACGTGGAGTATAATTTCGCCGGAAAACGGATTCTGCTGGTGGAGGACAATCAGATCAACACCGAGGTGGCGGCCCTGCTCCTGCGGGACAAGGGCTTTGAGGTGGACACCGCGGAGAACGGGCTGCGTGCCCTGGAGCGGTTCAGCAAATCCGACCCCGGCTATTACGACGCCATCCTCATGGACATCCGCATGCCTCTGATGGACGGCCTCACGGCGGCCAACAATATCCGGCATCTGAGCAACGCGGACGCGCACACGGTGCCGATCATCGCCATGACGGCCAACGCCTTTGACGACGATATCGAGAAGAGTAAGGCTGCGGGGATGAACGCCCATCTGGCAAAACCCGTGGACCCACAGCGGCTGTACCAGCTGCTATATGATTTTGTGTTCGGCAAGGAAGACTGAAGGCGCGCGCCGTTGCAACGGGCGGCGAAGGAGGGGACGGGATGAAGTCTGGCGATGAGTTTTACCGTCTGATATACGAATATTATGAGGCCAGAATACGCTGCGGTTTTTATGTCCGCGGAGACCGGCTTCCGTCGATCCAAAAAATATGCGGAATATTCCGAATGGCGCCCGCTACGGTGAGAGCGGGGCTGAGGATTTTGGAAAAAAATGGTTATATTAAAATGGACGCCCGAAGGGCCGCTTTGGTGGTCTACGAGGCGGAATCCGCCGATTTCCGTCGGAACGCGGCCGCCTATTTTGTGCCGCGCAGGGAGGGAATCCGGGACCTGATACAGGCCCAAAAGCTGTTGATCGAACCGCTGTGGCAGGCCGGTCTGCGCTGCTGGAGCAAAGCGGAGTGGGAGGTGCTGCTGCAGGGACTCTCCGATCCCGGACCCGGGGCGGTGTCCATGCCGGTGCAGCTGTACATGTTCGCCCTGAAAGCCTTGAACAACGGCCTGATCATAAACTGCTACTGGGAAGTGATCCGCTACATCCGTTACCCGTATCTGACCAACCGGGAGGAGCGGCAGCGGCCGGCTCTGAATCTGCCGGGCACGTCCAGGGATGAAATTATCGATCTGCTGCAGCGGGAATTGGAGCGGATCACCGCCGTCGCCGCGGGGCAGCTGTACGCATTTATGGAGCAGGCGGCCGCAGAGTATCACATGGAAAATGTAAAGCCCGTGCATTTTCAATGCAATATTTACAGCCGGAGGCCTCAGCTGCGCTATACCCTGGCATCCCGCCTGATCCGGGAGATGCTCGATCAGACCTATCCTGCGGGCAGTTATCTGCCCTCCCTGCCTCAGCTGGCGGGGACCTACGGGGTTGGGGTGAACACGGTGCGGCGGACGCTGGAGCTTTTAAGCCGCCTGGGCCTGGTCCGCTCCCGCCACGGAAAGGGAACCCTGGTCTGCGAGCAGCCGGGGGAAATGGATCTGGAGAGCCCGGAGATTCGGGACGGCTTCAGGCTGTACCGGGAAAGCCTGCAGTTTCTGGCGCTCACCATCCGCCCGGTCGCCCGGTGCGCCCTGGAGAGCGCGGCGCCGGAGGCGGCAGCGGAGTTAAAGCGGCGCCTGTCCTGTTTAAAGGGGGAAGAGCGCTGTCTCTGCCTTGAGCGGATACTGGATTTTATCGTAGTCCAATGTCCCTCCATGTTTGTCCGGGAGTGCTACGGCATGGTCCGGCAGCTTGCCGCCTGGGGCTATCCACTGGAATTGCAGCGGCGGAAAAACGGCGCTGGCAGCGGTGCCGGAGGCGGCCTCCATAACAGCCTTGACAACGGCCCGGGCCCGGGCAGAGGTTCTGATCCCGGCCCTGGCAGAGGCCCCGGCGCTGGCAACGGTTCTGATCCCGGCGCTGGCAGCGTCCCCGGCCCCGACGGCGTCCCCTCCCCCGCGAAGCTGCTCGCGCAGTGTCTGGAAGAGGGTAGTGCGGAGGGATTTGCGGAGGAGTGCGAGCGCTTTCTGCGGCAGGAGGAGGTGCGTTGTATCCGGTAAGGCACCACCGGCCGCCGCTTTATATCTGAATACCCAAAATAAAACGGAAGCCGAACATCCGGGAATCTGATCTCCCGGAGTCCGCTTCCGTTCTTTTTTGCTGGTTTCTCCCCAATCAGTCTCCGCCGGGGCCGTCGCGCCGCGGTCTGGAGCTCTCGGGAAGGGGTTCCACAGAACCGCAGCCCGATTTCCTGGTCCGGTCGGTATCGCTTGATGTGTCGCGGTTGGTTGCGTTTGTCTCGTCCTTTGCCATCTCTCTCACCTCCGGTGTTAGTATGGGTGGGAAGCGGAAAAATTATGAGTTGGACAAAAACGCGGGGACAGCCCTGAAAAAAGGAGGAGGCCGGTCAGGTGTTCCCTGCCGGCCAGAGTATTATGAAAAAAAGTCTTGTTAGCATTAGCTCTTTACATTTATAAGTATAGAGGGAAATTGTGAGGAGAATTTGATCTTTCTGTAACACTTTTATGAACATAATGTTAGCAGTTTGTGAACCGGCTACCGCAGCAGAGGCATGCTCCCGGTCAACTTGTTGACCTTCTTCTTGGACCCGCAGATGGCCAGGCCGAAGTAGTTTAACTCGTCCCCGGAAACCTGGGCCATTTTCCCCATGAACTCCCTGTAGGTCTTGCAGCTCTGTGCCAGGTCGGTGAAGTCCACCACGGTCAGGTCCTCAAAGTCTGGCTGGTAAAGCTTTTCACGAATTTCCCGGATCAGGTCGGGATTCCCTTTTAAAATCGGAACCGGGAGCTCCACGATGCCCAGGTGTCCGCCGCCTGATTGATCCTCCACGTCGCAGCCCACCACATAGGGCCGTTTCTTCCCCAGGGTGATGCCCAGGATCGCCGCTGTGTTGGCGATGATTCCCGTCGGCAGATTTTCGTCGATTACCATCACGCATTTTTCATTCTGCAAGTCCATTTTGTGTACTCCTTTTCTTCCATTCAAATTTAGATTCCGAAAGCAGCAGACCGGTCAGGGTCAGCAGGATTCCCAGGGCGGAGGCCGGTGTCACGGTCTCGCCCAGCACGATCACCGAGGTGACCACCGTGATCACCGGCACCATGTAAATATAGATACTGGTCTTGACCGCGCCAAGTACCCGCACAGCCGTATTCCAGGTCACAAAGCAGAGGGCGGAGGCCCCGAAGCCCAGGAACAGGATGTTAAATAAATAAACCGGGTTGGAAAAACGGGTCAGGTCCGGGTTGAAGTCAAATAAAAACAGAGTGGGCGCCATAAACAGAAGTCCGTAGAAGAAAATTCTCCTGGTGGCCTGGATGGTGCCGTAGCCGAAACCGCTGATCCTGCGGGTCAGCACGGAATAGCAGGCCCAGATCAGGGCCGCGGCCAGGGCTAGCAGGTCGCCCACAGGGCTTAAGGTGAAACCGTTCGCGCCGTTGAAGCTGATCAGGCAGATTCCGGCCATAGCCGCGGCGAATCCGGCGAAAAAGTTGGGCCGCAGCCGTTCCTCGCCCCTCATGAACAGGTGGGTCAGCATGGCGGTGAAGAAGGGGGCCACGGAAATGATTACCCCCACGTTGGAGGCCAGGGTGTAGGTGAGGGCGATATTTTCCAGCAGGTAATACATACACACGCCGCAGAGCCCGGCCAGGGCAAAGGTGAGCTCCTGCCGCCGCTCCTTCAGGCGCAATATGCGGGGGCAGGCCAGAATCAGCGCGACGTAGCCCATAACAAAGCGGAAAAACAGGATCTCCACCGGCTTAAAATCCACCAGCAGCAGTTTGGTTGAGATGAATGTGGTTCCCCACACGAGAATTGTGATCAGGGCCGCCAGATGGCCGGCCGCGGTTTTGCGTTCCATGACAGTTCCTCCTAGTTTGAATGGTCCGGTTTCTCCAGAAAGATTTTCCGGTACACGCCGGGCGCAACTCCGGTGAACATGCTGAAATAGTTGGTAAAATGGCTCTGGTCCGTAAAACCGGTCATGAGCGCGGCCTGGGCCGGGGACGTGCCCTGTTCCAGCAGCTTTTTGGCCTGGTTAATGCGGACATTTTCCAGATAACGGTAGGGGGTGATTCCTCGCTCCTTGGTAAAGGCCCTCAGCAGCGTGGACTTGCTCAGTCCGCAGTGGCGGCAGAGCTGCTCCAGCGTGATCCGCTCGCTGTAGTGCTCGTCCATAAAGGCGCAGGCCTGGCCGATCTCAGCCATGCACTCCGGCATGGGCGCGTCAAATGGCTGGGCGTAGCGGGTGATCAGGGCGTCCAGCAGAAACAGAAAAATTTCCTCCTTCTCAAATTCTCCGGAACCGCTCATCACCATATTGTGCAGGGTGATCAGGCGGCCGGTCAGCTCCTCGTCCTGCACCAGATTGCTGGTAAACAGCGGCGGAAACGGCGTACCGGTCAGCTCTCTGGTGATCTCGCGCATCGCCGGCTCCGGGATATTGAAGCCGCGGTAATTGAGGGCGGCTCCGGCCAGCTGGGTGCAGGCATGTTTTTCACCCGGATGGAACAGTACCATATCGCCCGGTTTCAGCAGACAGTCCAGGTTCTTGCAGGACAGGGAACGGTCCCCGTTCTCCACCAGACCCACCACATAGTGTTCGTGGAAATGCGGGGGAAAGGACTGGGAAATCTCCTCAAATCGGACGGCCTCAATCTTTAAATCGCTGTCAAAACAGATGGTGCGAAGCTCTTTGTTCATTCTAAAATCCTCCTGACTCGCTCTATTTTAACATGAGATTCCCAGGAAGGCTTGTAAAATATCTTCATAAATGATTCGGAAATGGCAGGAAATGCGGCGAAACAGCCGCGGCGAAGGAAAAAATGCCCTGAAATTAGGTTGAGCCGGCGAGGCTGACTTTCTGTCAATCCCACCGGCTTGAGGTATGAGATGAATGATGTAAAGCTCTGACTGCTTTTGTAAGATACAATGTTCCGTTGATGAAATCTGTGAATCATTGTTTACAATACATAGTATAGAGAAAATATATGGAGAAAGTTTGTCCGGGTGATTAAAAAAATCTAAACATCTTTACGAAAGTATGATGAAATTGAAAAAATGCGTACAAGGGGGGAATGTGTATGATTTGGCGGCGGCCAACCATAATAAGCCTGAAAATGTATTTTCACCTATTGACATATAATATTATATACTGTATAGTATAAGCATATTATATGATGTATAATATAATTCAACAGCCAATATTACAAGAATCAGAATAGGAGAGATCACATGGTATTTAATACAGGATCGGCTCTTTTGGACGCCATCGTGCTGGCAGTTGTCTCCAGGGAGCAGGAAGGGACCTATGGATACAAGATCACCCAGGATGTGCGGCGGGTGATCGACATCTCCGAGTCCACGCTGTATCCGGTGCTCAGGCGGCTCCAGAAGGAGGAGTGCCTGGAGGTCTATGATCTGGCCATCGACGGGAGAAACCGGCGGTATTACAAGATCACGGAGCCGGGGCGGGCGCAGCTTTCGCTGTACCGGGGGGAGTGGAGCGTGTACTCGCAGAAGATATCCCAGATATTTGAGGAGGCGAACATATGACCAGGGATGCGTTTATGAGAGAGCTGGAGTATCTTTTGCAGGATGTCCAGGACGATGAGAAAGAAGAAGCTTTGCAGTATTACAGAGATTATTTTGACGAGGCGGGGCCTGAGAACGAGGAACAGGTGATCCGGGAGTTCGGAAGCCCGGAGCGCGTGGCGGCGATCATCCGCTCCGACCTTGCGGGCAATCTGGAGGAGGGCGGCGCGTTCACGGAGAGCGGATACACGGACGAGCGTTTCCGGGATCCCGGCTACCAGGTGGCCCACCGCTACGATCTGCCGGAGAGCGCCGGAGGGAAAGAGGCCGGGCGGGCCGGGGAAACCGGGGAGAGCGGGAAAAAAGCGGAACCGCGGACGTCCAGGCTGTTAAAAATCGTGTTGATCCTGGTGTTGCTGGCGTTAGCCCTCCCGGTGGCCTGGGGAATCGGACAGGGACTGTGGGGACTTGCCGGGTGCATCCTGGCGCTGTTAATCGTGTTGTTGGTGTTTCTGGGCCTGGTCACAGTGGGTTTCCTTATTGCAGGCGTTATTATGATCCCCTGGGGGATCGTGATGGCCTTCGCAAGCCCCTGGAGCGGCCTGGTGGTATTTGGAAGCGGCCTGGCCCTGGCCGGACTGGGACTTTTGGGGCTGGCGCTGTCCGTACTGTTTTACGGCCGGTTCGTGCCCTTTGTGATCCGGGGGATCGCGGACTGCCTGAACCGTTTCTTCCACAAGAACAGGAGGGATGAAGTTTGAAAAAGATGATTAAGATCTGTGCGGTGGCAGGTGCTGTCATGCTGGTGGCGGGAATTCTTACTACTTTTGCGGCGGTGAGCTTTGGCGGAGCCCGCCGTCTGGGAAGCGGAGTGAAGAACGCGGTCCACCGCGCCATGAGCTGGGCGGACGACGACTGGGCGGACGATCTGGAGGACCCGGATTACTGGGACGAACTCTGGGAGGATGATTTCTGGAGCGACGAGGCCAGCCACAGTAAAAGGCGCGCCCAGAATCCGCCCGGGGACGGGGCTGGTCAGGAGCCGGGACTTCCGGCCCAGGCCGGGAGCAGCGGCTTGGGATCTGCCGGCGGTGAAAACGGTGAAAATTTTGCAGGAGCCGGCGGTGAGGCTGGCGGGAATGTTGCAGGAGCCGGCGGTGAGGTTGGCGGGAATGTTGCAGGTCCCGGTGGTGAAAACGCCGGGAATCCCGCAGGCGCTGCCGGAAATCTCCCCGGGAGCCAGGCCCGCAGCGGTCCGGCGGCGATGGAAGAGCGTGAGGACGGCAGTTGGCATGTGACCGGTGTGGCGGAGATGGACATCGAGGTGGACCGCGGTTCCGTGCGTGTAATATCCAGCGCTCAGGCCGAAGACATTTCCGTGCGCATAAAGGACGAGACGGGGAGAGCACGCTGTTATCTGGATGATGATAAACTGAAAATTGAGCGCGGCGAGTTCAAGAGCAGCCGCAAGGAGGCCAAGATCGAGGTGATCGTGCCGGAAAACTACTACTTTGACAAGGTCGAGGTGGAGGCCGGGGCCGCCGCCTGCGAGATAAACGGTATTGTGACCCGCAAGCTGGAGCTGCAGAGCGGCGTCAGCAGTATGGCGTTCACCGGACGGGTGGACGAGAAGCTGGAAGTGGAGACAGGAGTCGGCGTCACAAGCGTAAAGCTGACGGGCAGCCGGGAGGATTATAACTATAAAATTCAGTGCGGCGCGGGCAGTGTGAATATCGACGGCGACCAATACAGCTCCCTTGGCGTGGAGCGAAAGATTGACAACCGCGCGGCAAGGAGTATGGAACTGGAGTGCGGCGTGGGCACCATTGAGGTGCAGTTTACAGGCAGCCTGTGAGGAAAGGAGCAACTATCATATGGAAGCGAATAAAAGACTTTACCGGTCTAACCGGAATAAAATGATCTGCGGTGTGTGCGGAGGCGTGGCGGAGTATTTCAATATAGACCCCACAATCGTGCGCCTGGTATTTGCCATACTGGCATTCTCCTGGAAGGGTCTGCTGATCTACTTCCTGGCGGCGATTATCATTCCGATGGAACCCATGTAGGAAACCGCCAGAAGGGAAAACGCCTGTCCGATCATTATAAAAAGGCCGTGTGCGAGGATTTGAATTGCCTCGCACACGGCCTTTTGTTGTACAAAATAACCGCGTTTTCCGCAAACCGAACCGCGGGTTTAACGCTCCGCGTTGTAGAGCTTCACTAGCTCCGGCAGAACGTTTTGGGGCTGGTCCACGATGACCAGGTCCGCCAGGTGGTCCTTGTAGTGTTCACTCTGGTGGATGATGGCCAGGCGCCTGCCCTCGAAATAGTTGATATAATGGCGGTACACCTCGGATTCCAGGGTGGTGCCCAGGAGTAGGAGTAAGTCGGCCTTGGAGACTTCCTCCGTGGTCCGGGTCATCAGCTGGCTGTCCACCTGCTCGCCGAACAGGTTGACCAGGGGGCGGACCGGGATGCCGCAGGTCTCGCACAGCGGAACCCGCTTGGCGGACTTGATGTATTCCAGGGGATAGTTCCGTTTGCAGCGCGGGCACTGATTTTCATAAATGCTTCCATGCAGGTTGATCACGTTCTTACAACCGGCCAGCCGGGCCTGATCGTAAATATTGCTGCAAACCACGCAGTTGAGCTTTCCAAGATGTTCCAGAGAGGCCATGGCCGGGCTGGACTGCGTGGCTCTGGGCGCGTGCTCCAGCATTTCCTTTTTGTAAAACTCAAAAAACAGCTCCGGCCGGGTGTTGTAGAAGGCGCTGGAAAATATCTCGTCGGCTGAATAGCCGTAAGCGGTCTCGATCTCGTAGTCCCGCTCCTGCTTTTTGACTCCGATGAAGCCGCCCTCCTCCATCATCCCGGAGCCGCAGAGCGCCACCGTGTAGCTGCTCTCATCCAGAAAACTTTTTAAATAGGAAAGTTTGCTGCACATTCGAATCCCTCCTTCTCTACCGGAATATCGCACAATATGTTTCCTTAATTATACCATGTCACCAACCGACAGGTTGATGACAAGAGATACGTTTCCTTAATTATACCATGTTACCAGGAAAAGCACAAAGTGTTTCAGGGCATATCCTATTTATAAAATACTGGAAATACAGGAAAATCGGGCGAAAGCCCCCAGAAAAAGGAGGGGCCGGCAAAGGGGGATTTGCCGGCTGTAGGTATGAAAAGCTTTTTTATTTGAAAAGGCGTCTGCCTTGTACGATTTATAGTATAGAGCTTAAATGTGTCCAAAGTTTGAGCGCAGAATAAAGAAAAAATAAAAAACCTAAAGGATTCTTTAACAACCCCGGAAGAAAACGTAAACGTTCTGAAAAAGGGGTGGAGCCGGGGAAAATGCCCGCCCGGCTCCGGCAGGTCAGGCGTTTTCCCAGTCCGGGCTTGTGGGGCGGATCACGCCGCAGCCGATCTTGTCGCCGGAATTTCCCGAGGGCTGGGTGGTGAAATCATCGGCGCGGGAGTGTATGATCACGGAGCGGTTCAAAATATCGTCGATGGTAAAGCGTTTGTCATAAAAGCTCAACCAGGCGTAGCCCTGATTGGCCAGAACCGGCGGCATGTCGCCGGCGTGGTCCGGGTGGGGCATGCTGGTGGGATTGTAGTGCTCTCCGGTGTTGGCAAAGTTGTCGGAGCAGTCGCCGAACTGGTGGATGTGCATGGCGTAGAAGTCCGAGGACCCCTCACGGTCCACATTGGGCAGTCCGAAGAACTCTGCCTCCACCAGCACACCGCCGTAGGGGGTGTGGTAAAACTTGACCAGACCGCTGAGCTGGGGGGCCTTGGAATTGCCGGTCACCCAGGCCATGGCCTGGGGACGGTTTTCGGCCAGCAGGTTGGTAAATGCCATTCTGGGCGTGATTTGATTGGTTTGCATGGAAGCCTCCATTTTTCCTGTCACCTTATCATATGCCGCGCCCGGGCATTTGCGTACCTGCCGGAAGAAAAGGAACGGGTCTTACAGCTTTCCGGTGACGGTTTTGGGGATGGTGAAATCCACCGCGCCCATGTAGCCGGGGGCTACGTCGTACTCGTTGAAGGCGATCACCAGTTGGCCGGACTCGTCAAAATAGAAGCTCTCGTCGCCGGTAAGACCCTTGAAATCCGTCTCAGGCATATCGCTGTCCAGGAAATACTGTTTGTTCTCGTCCTCAGCCATCTGGCTGCGCATCTGTTCCTTGATGTTTTCGGAGATTTTGTCCAGCGCATCCGGCCGGTTGGCAAACAGGTCCTTCAGGGAGATCACATTTCCCGTGGCCTTGTCAACCGTAAAAATCTTTACGAACTGAGCGCCGCTGGCCATAATTTCCGTGGTATCGATACGCAGGCACAGGTACTTGTCGTTGTCCGTCACCACCTTGTAAGAGCTGTCCAGGGAATAGTGGCCCTCGCCCTGGTCTGCGGCCAGTTCCTTTTCGTACTGGGCGATCAGCTCGTCGGCGTACTCTTCAATGGACTTATTCACCTTGTTCTCCGTATTTCCGTCTATTGTCACCTGGGGAACCTGAATATTGGCCTCAAAATTCTCCTTCTGATCTTCAAAGGTGCGGAAGGTTACCACCTTGGCGATGGAGCCGATTACAGGCAGCTTTTCCATTGCGCTTGCGGTGGTAGGGTTTAAGTTTGCCATCACGGTGATCATTACCATGGCCGCAGCCGCGGTAGCTCCGGTAGATTTCATGATTTTCATATAATTACCTCGTTTCTGTTCTTTTTTTGCCTGGTTGATTCCCTGCATGATCCGCGCGCGCGCCTGGGGCGGCACCGGGATCGACTCATATTCCCGTTTCAGTTCGTCCATAATCTGCTTTTCGTCCTGCTTCATCTCGGTTTCTCCTTTCCCGAAGCTTCGTAGGCGCCGGCCTCCAGGTCCAGCCGCAGCTTCTTTAACGCCCGGTAAAGCCTCGCCTTCACCGTGTTTAGGTTCTCGCCCACAGTCCGGGCCACGTCCTCCAGTTTCATATCTTCAAAGTACCGCAGAATTACCACGGTACGGCTGCGGTCATCCAGCCGCTCCAATACGCCGCGCAGATCCACATCCCCGTAGCTGTCCTCCCAGACGGCTTCGGGCAGGGTGTCCGACAGTTCCTCGCGTTTGCGCTTGCGGACCGTGTCCAGCGCCGTGTTGATGACGATGCGGTACACCCAGGTGGCCAGGTAATCCGGATTCCGGACGGTTTTGCAGTCCCGGATCGCCTTGTAGGCGCTTTCCTGGACGATGTCCAGGGCGTCCTGTTCCTGGCGCACATAGCTGTAGGCCAGCCGGTAATACGTCTCATAGTTCTCCAGCAGCAGGCGTTCCACCTCTGTTTCCTGTTTGGAACCCATGTACGTTCCTCCTTTCGCTGTTCTGTATGTTAGACGCCCCGGGAGGCGTGAAAGTTGCATTGAGTACGGATTATTTTTTACTATTTTATCCCATTACAAATAAAACGCAACATTCATTGTTTTTTTTAACGAGAAATGATATATTGGTGGTATTGTGATTGACAAATGAAAATGTACAAGAGGTGAGTACCAGATGACAGAAGAGAACGGGAGAGGAACAAAACCGGCCAAGCCCCCGGTTCACCAGCCGCGGCAGGTCACACCAAAATCCAAGGAGCGCCCTGAGAACCGGGAGAGCCGGTCCAGGAGGTCCAGAGGGCGGCGCATCGCTGTGTTTCCCATCGTGCTGGCCCTGGTGATCGGGCTGGCGGCCGGATTCGGCGCCGGTTATATGAAATGGAAGTGGGAGCGCCCCTACACGGTGGATTTGAAGGCCGTGGAGGTGCCCAAGTGGGTGAAACAGGAATTTATCCGCAAGAACATATTTTCGCGGCCGGACGTGAGCCTGAAGCGGGTCAACAACATTGTGATCCACTATGTGGCAAACCCCGGCACATCGGCTCAGAAAAACCGGGATTATTTCGACGGTCTGGCGGATCAGGATCCGCAGGCGGCGGGAATGTCGGCCAGCGCCCACTTTGTGGTGGGACTGGAGGGGGAAGTGATCCAGTGCATCCCGGTCAGCGAGATGGCCTACGCGGCGGCCCCGCGCAACAACGACACCATCTCCATCGAGACCTGTCACCCGGACGAGTCGGGGGCATACAACGAGGCCACCTACGAATCCCTGGTGAAGCTGACCGCGGCCCTGTGTACCCAGCTGAAGCTGGATGAAAATGACCTGATGCGCCATTACGACATCAACGGCAAGGTCTGCCCCAAGTATTTTGTGGACGACGAGGCCGCCTGGAAGCAATTCAAAAAGGATGTAAAGACAGCCATCAAGGATAAGTCCTGGGTGGAGTGACGGAACGCGGCGGAGCGAACGCGCCGGGATTTGAAATCCCGCGTGTCCGCTCCGATTTGGTTGAATGTAATGGGCCGCTGGCGCAGCCTACGGGCGATTGCTGAGAGGCAGCAGGCCGGAAATTCCACGCTCGGGTCGGGGCGTCCTGGTCCGACCGCGGCACCCTGGTCCGGCCGCCGTGCCCCGATTCCGTCGCCATGCTCCGGTTCCGCCGCCGCGCCCCTGTCCGGCCGCCTACAGCGGAAGAAATACCGGCTTCCGCTGATGGAACACCGTGTAATACTTGAAGCCGCAGCGTTTCAGAAGCTCCCGGCAGTAGTCGAAATCATAGCCCAGGTGCTCAGGTTTGTGGGCGTCTGAGCCGACGGTGAGGATTTCCCCGCCCAGCTCCCGGTAACGGACCAGCACTTCCTCAGTGGGATTGGGGTGTCCCAGACCGTATTTGAGGCCGCCGGTGTTGCACTCCAAACCCTTGCCGCGGCGGATCAGCTCCACCAGAATCATGTCGATGAGATCACGAAAGCGCTCGTAGCTGTACTGCTCGTTCTGGTGGGGGGCGTAGCGGACCACATAGTCCAGGTGGCCGAACACATCGTAGCAGTCCATGGTTTTGGCGTTTTCCAGGGATACGTTGAGAAAACGTTCAAAAGCCTCGGCCTCGGTGCGCCCGGCCCAGAAGTTTTCATCAAACGGGTCCAGCCGGTCCGCGAAATGGCAGGAGCCGATGATAAAGTCCAATCTGGCGCCAAAACGTTCCACCAACGCGTCCAGATATTGCTTCAGGTGGGGCTGAAGCCCCAGCTCGATCCCGATGTTAACCCGGATCTTGTCGCGGTACTCCAGGCGGATCTGCTCCAGGGAATTTAAATAGGGAGGGATGTCCAGATAGAAGTTTGTAGCGCAGAAATCCGAGTCATAGTCGTGGTGGTCGGTGATGCAGATTTCCTCCATCCCCAGCGCGATGGCCCGGTCTATCTGTGCCCGGACCGGCGTCTCGCTGTCCCCGGAAAACTCAGTGTGCATGTGAAAGTCACAGATCATAGTCGATTCTCCTTGGAAAAATAGTTCCAACATTTATGTTGGCCGTGGTGCCGCAGTGTTTTAGCGGCTCTATAATACTTATATCACAATCTGAGGCGGACCGAAAGCACAATTTGCACGGGGAGGGTTGAATTTGACGTTTTAGCGGAAAACGCCCCGGTTTAGCGCAAAAACCGCCGGAAATGCGCGAAGCGATCATTCTGCTGTCAGGATACCCGGATATCATGCGCAGAAGGCAAAAATAGACGACAAAGGGTTATAAAGCCGTTATTCCGAAATGTAGGATTTGACAGGAATAACGGCTTTTTCCATGAATAAATGTATGAAAAAGGGAAAACAATAAAAAAATAAAAAAGGACTTGCCATTTCTATTGAAATTGATTACAATATAGGAAGGTTGATTAATATTTAACAATAATATATTTTTTAACAAACTAGGAGGAATTGATCATGGCAGTAAAAGTAGCGATTAATGGTTTTGGACGTATTGGACGTCTGGCTTTCCGTCAGATGTTCGGAGCTGAAGGTTATGATGTTGTTGCAATCAACGATCTGACTGATCCCAAGATGCTTGCTCATCTGTTAAAGTATGATACCGCTCAGGGCGGATACGCCGGACGTTTAGGCGAAGGCCTGCACACCGTTGAGGCCGGCGAGGGCTGCATCATCGTGGACGGCAAGGAAATCACCATTTACAAAGAGCCCAAGGCTGCTGACCTGCCGTGGGGAGAGATCGGTGTTGACGTAGTGTTAGAGTGCACCGGTTTCTATTGCTCCAAAGATAAAGCACAGGCTCACATCGACGCTGGCGCCAAGAAAGTGGTTATCTCCGCTCCGGCCGGCAACGATCTGAAGACCATCGTTTACAGCGTAAACGAGAACACCCTGACCGCTGAGGATACCATCATCTCCGCAGCTTCCTGCACCACCAACTGCCTGGCTCCCATGGCGAAGGCTCTGAACGACTACGCTCCCATCCAGAGCGGTATCATGAGCACCATCCATGCTTACACCGGCGATCAGATGATCCTGGACGGACCGCACAGAAAAGGCGATCTGAGAAGAGCAAGAGCCGGCGCTGCCAACATCGTTCCCAACTCCACCGGCGCTGCCAAGGCAATCGGCCTGGTTATCCCGGAGCTGAACGGCAAGCTGATCGGTTCCGCACAGCGTGTTCCGGTTCCGACCGGTTCCACCACCATCTTAACCGCTGTTGTTAAGAAGGCCGGCGTTAGCAAGGAAGAGATCAACGCCGTTATGAAGGCAGCCGCTTCCGAGTCCTACGGCTACAACGAGGATCCCATCGTTTCCTCCGACGTAATCGGCATGAAGTACGGCTCCCTGTTCGACGCAACCCAGACCATGGTTTGCCAGATCGCGGATGACCTGTACGAGGTTCAGGTTGTTGCCTGGTACGACAACGAGAACTCCTACACCAGCCAGATGGTTAGAACCATTAAGTACTTCGCTGAGCTGGGCTAATTGGAACACCTCAATAAAAGTACGAAGATTTAGTAGACTCATGAAGGGTCCGGTCGTTTGGACCGGGCCCTTTTTAAGCGCAAAGCGCCGGCCTGCGGCAAAATGCCGTCAAAACAAGGCCGGTGATCATCTGAAAGGGGATTTAAACTATGTTAAACAAGAAAACAGTTGACGATCTGAAGGATTTACAGGGCAAGAAGGTACTGGTTCGCTGCGATTTCAACGTTCCGTTAAAAGAGGGCGTGATTCAGAACTACAACCGCATCGACGGCGCCATTCCCACCATCAAAAAGCTGCTGGATCAGGGCGCGAAGGTGATTCTCTGCTCCCATCTGGGCAAACCCAAGGGCCAGCCGCTGCCCGAGATGAGCCTGGCTCCCGTGGCTCCCGCTCTCAGCGAGAGACTGGGCGTGGAGGTGAAGTTCGTGGACGATCCCCAGGTGACCGGCGAGGAGACCAAAAAGGTTGCCGCTGAGTTAAAGGACGGCGAGGTTCTGCTGCTTCAGAATACCCGCTACAGAATTGAGGAGACCAAGTACAAAGAGGGCGACGCCGCTACGGAAGCTTATGCGAAAGAACTGGCTGATCTGTGCGACGGCGGCGTGTTCGTGGACGACGCCTTCGGAACCGCTCACAGAGCCCACTGCTCCAACGTTGGCGTTACCAAATACACCAAGGAGAACGTGGTTGGCTATCTGATGCAGAAGGAGATCAAGTTCCTGGGCCAGGCTGTTGAGAATCCGGTCCGTCCCTTCGTTGCCATCCTGGGCGGCGCCAAGGTTTCCGACAAGATCAACGTGATCAACAACCTGCTGGATAAAGTAGACACCCTGATCATCGGCGGCGGCATGGCTTACACCTTTGCCAAGGCTCAGGGCCAGGAGATCGGCAACTCCCTGTGCGAGGCGGATAAGCTGGATTACGCTCTGGAGATGGTGAAAAAGGCTGAGGAGAAGGGTGTGAAGCTGCTGCTTCCCGTGGACCACGTGGAAGGCAAGGAGTTCTCCAACGATACCGAGCACAAGGTTGTGGACGTGATCGACGCTGGCTGGTCCGGTTTCGACATCGGCCCCAAGACCATCGAGCTGTACAAGGACGCTTTAAAGGGCGCCAAGACCGTGGTTTGGAACGGACCCATGGGCGTATTTGAATTCTCCAACTTTGCGGAGGGCACCCTGGAAATCTGCCGCGCGGTAGCGGAGCTGGCGGACGCGACCACCGTTATCGGCGGCGGCGATTCCGTGAACGCTGTGAAGAGACTGGGCTTCGCGGACAAGATGACCCACATTTCCACCGGCGGCGGCGCTTCCCTGGAATTCCTGGAAGGCAAGGAGCTGCCCGGCGTGGCTGCGGCTGACAACGCCTGATTGCGATTTGTGAAATGACGATGGCCCCCTGTGAACAAGGGGGCCTTTGAGGGATAATGCACATAGAAGGAGAAGTTAAAATGGCAAGAAAGAAAATTATCGCAGGCAACTGGAAAATGAACATGACTCCCACCGAGGCCGTGGCCCTGGTAAACGAGTTAAAGCCCTTAGTGGCCAATGACGAGGTGGACGTGGTGTTCTGCGTTCCGGCTATCGACATCATCCCCGCCATGGAGGCTGCCAAGGGCAGCAACATCCACATTGGCGCTGAGAATATGTACTTTGAGGAGAAGGGAGCCTTCACCGGCGAGATTTCCCCGAATATGCTGGTGGATGCCGGCGTAAAATATGTGGTGATCGGACATTCCGAGCGCCGTGAGTATTTTGCGGAGACCGACGAGACCGTGAACAAGAAGGTGTTAAAGGCCTTCGAGCACGGCATCACCCCCATCATCTGCTGCGGCGAGTCCCTGACCCAGAGAGAGCAGGGCATCACCATCGACTGGATCCGCCAGCAGATCAAGATCGCGTTCCTGAACGTGACCGCGGATCAGGCTAAGACCGCTGTGATCGCCTACGAGCCCATCTGGGCCATCGGCACCGGCAAGGTGGCCACCACCGAGCAGGCGGAAGAGGTCTGCGCAGCCATCCGCGTATGCATCGGCGAGATCTACGACGAGGCAACCGCTGAGGCCATCCGCATCCAGTACGGCGGCTCCGTGTCCGCTTCCTCCGCTCCCGAGCTGTTCGCACAGGCGAATATCGACGGCGGTCTGGTGGGCGGCGCTTCCCTGAAGCCGGATTTCGGAAAGATTGTCAACTACAACAAGTAAAATGATGGTAACAGTTCAGGACGGCGGGGAAATTGGCTCGGAAAGCCGCGTCAAGCTCGCTTGTAAGCGGCTTTCCGTGCCAATTTCCACATCGGATGGACATCCGATGCTTCTTGACCGTCTTTTTCGGTCAAGAAGATGAGCCGTCCTGAACAGTTACAAATGATGGAAGTAACGCCGCGGCTTCCGGCTGTCTGGATTTGAGCAGGCAGGAGGACGCGGCAGGGCGAATGCTTCTTCCGTCCCGGGACGGCCCTTTGGGAAGGAACTCCGGGAGGCAGAAGCATTTGCGTGTCTTAGAAGGAGATATGAAAACGATGAGTAAGAGACCAACCGTATTAATGATCCTCGATGGTTACGGCCTGAACAAGAATTGCGACCACAACGCGGTCTGCGAGGCGAAAACCCCGGTGATGGACCAGCTGATGAGCCAGTGCCCCTTTGTGGAGGGCCAGGCCAGCGGCATGTTCGTGGGACTTCCCGACGGGCAGATGGGCAACTCCGAGGTGGGACACTTAAACATGGGCGCGGGCCGTATCGTATACCAGGAGCTGACCCGCATCACCAAGTCCATCCAGGACGGGGACTTTTTCGAGGTGCCGGAGTTTTTGACCGCGGTGGAGAACTGCAAGAAGAACGGCTCCGCCCTGCACCTGTTCGGGCTGGTGTCCGACGGCGGCGTGCACAGCCACAATACCCACATTTACGGGCTGCTGGAGCTGGCGAAGCGTAACGGTCTGGAGAAGGTGTATGTGCACTGCTTCCTGGACGGCCGCGATACGCCCCCGGAGTCCGGCAAGGATTTTGTGGCCCAGCTGGAGGCTAAGATGGCCGAGATCGGCGTGGGACAGGTGGCGTCCGTGATGGGGCGTTACTACGCAATGGACCGTGACAAGCGCTGGGACCGCGTGGAGATGGCTTACAACGCGCTGACCAAGGGCCAGGGCAAGACCGCGCAGAGCGCTACCGGTGGGATTCAGGCTTCCTACGACGACGGGAAGGCGGATGAGTTCGTGATTCCCTTTGTGGTGGAGAAGGACGGGAAGCCGGTGGCAACCATCCAGGATCGGGATTCTGTAATTTTCTTTAACTTCCGGCCGGACCGGGCACGGGAGATCACCAGGGCGTTTTGCGACGACGAGTTTGACGGGTTTGCAAGGGAGAAGCGCCTGGATCTGGTGTATGTGTGCTTTACGGATTATGATGAGACTATCGCGAATAAGCTGGTGGCGTTCCGCAAGGAGAGTATCACGAATACTTTCGGAGAGTTCCTGGCGGCTCACGGCAAGACTCAGGTGAGGATTGCGGAGACTGAGAAGTATGCGCATGTGACGTTCTTCTTTAATGGAGGCGTGGAGGAGCCAAATGAGGGCGAGGACCGGATTCTGGTGCCGTCGCCTAAGGAAGTGGCTACCTATGATCTGAAGCCGGAGATGAGCGCGCCGCAGGTTTGCGATAAGCTGGTGGAGGCGATCAAGTCCGGGAAGTATGATGTGGTGATTATCAATTTCGCCAATCCGGATATGGTGGGGCATACCGGCGTTGAGGATGCGGCGATCAAGGCCATTGAGACGGTGGACGCCTGTGTTGGGCGCGCGGTGGACGCGATTAAGGAAGTGGACGGCGTGATGTTTATCTGCGCGGACCACGGTAATGCGGAGCAGCTGGTGGATTATGTGACCGGCGATCCGTTTACGGCCCATACGACGAATCCGGTGCCGTTTATTCTGGTGAACGCGGACCCGCAGTATAAGCTGCGCGAGGGCGGGGCATTGTGTGATATTGTGCCGACGCTGATTGAACTGATGGGGATGGAACAGCCGAAGGAGATGACTGGGAAGTCTTTGTTGGTGAAGTAAGATAGAAGATTAGAGAAAAATAGGCTGTGCTGGCCCTGGAATTGTTTTCAGGGGGCGCGGCCTTTTTTGATGCATCCGTTCGTGAGGCGGCGGGAACCGGGGCTGGAGACTCCGGGTCTCCGCGATGGCAGCGTCTAAGGGGGAAGGAACACGAAAAGGCGGGCACCGCTCCGAGCTCCGGCGCCGGCCTGATGCCGGCCCCTCCGCCCCCGCTTTGCTCCGGGCTTTGAGAGCCCTGCGCAATCCCACCTTTTCGCGTCCCTTCCCCCTAAGTCGCTGCGAATCGCTCCAAAGTCGCCTCCATCCCCGGTTCCCGCCGCCTCACCCGCTAGGGGTTGGGGGAAGGGGATTTTATAATTTTTTTGGGGGGGGAGGGGGATTTTTTGGGTGGAGCTGGGGATGTGTTGGGAGGGGGTGTTTTGCGGGAGGTTAGAGTGGTGTGGGCTAGGTTGAGGAGACGGCCGGTGAGACCGCCGAGGAGGGAAATGGTGAAGTAGCCGGTGTAGAGGATGTAGGCTCCATGGAGGTGGTTGAGCAGGGTGGGGCCGGCCAGGATGTCCAGGAGGGAGATGGGGAGGGCGAGGAGTGGACAGAGGGCGGAATGGAGGATGAAGGATTTTTGGGGATGGAGGCCGTAGAGCAGGGAGATAAGAAAGCAGCCCAGCGGGATGGTTCCCAAGAGCAGCCCCAGGCCCAGGTCGCCGGTGTCGCAGTCCGGATGGCGGCGTAGGGTCAGGGCGTACTGGGCTGTGGGGATGAGATAGAAATTTATGAGATGCAGGGGAATGTACTTTTTCATGGCGCGCCTCCTTTTATGAGAATATTGTACCTTGCCGGCAGCCAAAGGCTGTCGATAGGAGCTATGTTTTCTTGATTGTATCATGAAGAGAAAGGGAGGAACATATGGAGTTTGTCATTTTGGGAGTGACATTTGTCATGAGATGAAAGCGGGATTGAGGGAAGTTTGATTTGAACAAGAAAGCCGCCGGTGTTGGCCGGCGGCTTGAGGTTTGGTTTTGGTTTGAATGAGTTTTCAGATACACTCTAGGAGTGATGAGCGGCGGCCAGCTCCAAAGCTGCTTCGGAGGCCAGATCCTGGGAGGCGACTTTCTGGGGGGCGTCGGCGGGCTGCTCGGGTTTGGCCGCTTTGGCGGCGGGTTTGGTCTCGGCCTTCTTGGCGGGGATGCTGCCGGAGAGGCGGATGGCGGCTTTGGCGCAGGCCGGACCGACCATCTCGTAGAGGATTCCGCTGGACAGGATGATCGTGGAGAGCATCTCGCCGCTGGCGGCCGGAAGCATTCTCTGGCCAAGCACGGCCAGGCCGATGGATACGCCTGCCTGGGGGATTAAGGCAAGACCGAAGTATTTCTTGATCTCAGGTGTCGCATTGGTTACCAGGGCGCCCAGGGTGGAGCCGAGGTATTTGCCAACGATGCGGACCAGGAAGTAGATCACGCCCACAAAACCGGCGCTGATCAGGCTGGGCAGAGAGAGCCGCATGCCGGACAGCACGAAGAACATAACCAACAGAGGCGGGGTGAACTGGTTCAGCTGCTTGAACAGGTGCTTGTTGCCGCTGGTGTTGATGTAGATGGTGCCGGAGGCCATGCAGGCCAGCAGCGGGGATACGTTCATGGTGGAACAGAAACCGGCCACGCCCATGATGCACACGCAGGCCAGCACCAGGCTGTGGTCTTTGCTGCGGCGCTCGTGGATCAGCTTGCTGAGGAGCCAGCCGCTGCCTCCGCCGATGAGCAGAGCCACGATGTTGAAGAAAATGGGCAGCAGAAGCTGGGTCATGTTCAGGCCGCCCTCGCCTGCGGTGGCCTGCACGATGGCGGCGCACACGCTGAACGCGATCAGGGCAACAGCGTCGTCTAAAGCAACGACCTGCAGGATTGTGTCGATAAAGTGGCCTTTCGCCTTGTACTGGCGGATGGTCATGATGGTGGAGGCCGGCGCGGTGGCACAGCCGATGGCGCCCAGCAGCAGCGAGAAGGGCAGGGACAACCCTAACAGCAGCATGACGATGGTGATCAGCACGCCGGCGGTGAGGGATTCAAACAGGGTCAGGATGACGACCTTGATTCCGCTCTTTTTCAGAGCCGAGAGCTTGAAGTATTTGCCCACGCCGAAGGCGATGAAGGCCAGCGCCACGTCGGTGATGAAATCCATCTGGCTGATATACTCCTGGGGAACCAGGTGCAGGCACCAGGGCCCGATCAAAACACCGGACAGAATATATCCGGTGACGTTGGGAAGGTGCGCCAGTTTGGTGAGTCTTGTGAACAGAAATCCGGAAATCAGCATAATTGCCGCGGTGAGGATGATTCCGGAACCATGAAGATTTAATAAAATTTGAGCCATAGTGATACTCCCCTTTCCATTATGTATAACTGATACATTCTGTCATAGCTCAAAGCCGTGTATATATGAAATACCGGAAATCATACTTAAATGCGTCGGTCACAGGCTTTCCAGCCTTTCATACATAAGCGGCTTTTATCCACGCGTTCCCCCGGTGGAATGAAGCTATTTCTTTGTTCTGCTTGATTATAGTAGCGTTTGGTGATAAAATCAAATGATATAAATTGATTGGGGCATAAAGAAAATTTATGCTGCTCAGGAGGACGGGGTATGTTTGATTCAAAGGCGAATACGCTTCTGGCAGTGGTACAAACCGGAAGTTACACGAAAGCGGCGGCGAAACTGAACCTGACGCAGCCGGCGGTGAGCCATCACATACGGCTGCTGGAAACGGAATTTAATATTAAATTATTTTATAGGGATAAAAATAAGCTGAAATTGACGCCGCAGGGGAAAATTCTCGTACAATATGCCAAGCGGGCTGCCGCTGTGTACGCGAATGCCTGCCAGGCGCTGGAGGACAGCAAGACGGGGGCAGGGCACTTAAACGTGGGCATCACCCCTACGGCCGGCGAGACTATTCTGCCCCAGGTTTTGGCCACGCTCTGCAATGAAAATCCCAAAATACATATAAACATTTGTATGAACACGATTCAAAAAATTTATAACCGGCTCAAAACCTATGAGCTGGATTTTGGGGTTGTGGAGGGCGCGGTGCCGGATGAGAGCCTGGTGACCACGGCTCTGGACACGGATTACCTTTGCCTGGCCGTTTCGCCCATGCACCGGCTGGCCCGGGCCAAGACGGCTTCCGTGGAGGATATCCGCCACGAAAAGCTGATTCTGCGCAGCCGCAGCGCCGGAACGAGACAGCTGTTTGAGAAACATCTGGAGGCCAGGGGGCTGTCCCTGGAGGGATTCAATGTGATGATGGAGCTGGACAACGTGGCAATGATTAAGGAGCTGGTGAGCATGGATATGGGGATCACGGTGATCGCCAAGAGCGCCTGCAGGGAGGAAGCGGCGGCCGGACGGCTGGCTGTCATCCCGATCGAGAATTCCAGTATGGTCCGCCAGATCGATATTGTTTATCTGAAGGATTTCATGCACCCGGAGATTATTGAGAACATCCGGGAGATTTACGAGCAGCTCCGGGGCAAGTGAGAGTTGTGTGTTTTGCGGACATAGAAATAGGAAGTGGGAGAAAGGATTGGTCAGATGAGCATTACCATTTCATTTACGATGGAACCGAAGATGAGCCTGACGGGCACAAAGCCCTGGGACGGGGAGCAGACCGCAGGGTTCACGAAAGGGCTGGCAAAGGAGCTGGGGTATCACTGCGACGTGATTTCCGGATATGTGGTCTACCAGCTGTGCCCGGAAGGATTTTTGTGGATGACCTGGAAGGGAAAGCAGCTGGTGGGGGACAGCCAGACCAATATTGCAGGGCCGGGATTTCATGCGGCCGTGGTCTATTTTCTGGAACTGTTCGCGGCCAGGGGTAGCCTGAAGCTTTCGGTGAAGGACCCCACCGGGTTTTACGCGGACCGGAATTTCGAGCGCATGCGCCGGGAGTATTTCTACGGCTGGTTTAAGAAGCTGCTCCACGCCATTGTGTCCCGGGTGGGGACGGGCGAGGGCAAGCTGGTGTGCTGGCCCTCGGACTATTACCTGCCCCAGGAGCAGCCGGGGATCGTGATGACCCATATCCGGGGCTTCGGCGTCCGGGAGCTTAAGGGGATTGTCCAGTCCGGGCTGACAAATGCCTTTGCCAAGGACTTTTTTGTGTGGTGCGACGAGGAGAAGGATGCCTGGTATTTCCGCAACTGCGCCCTGGTGCTGTTGAATCAGCAGTGTTATTTCAAGCCCTCCTCCCGCAGTAATGAGGACCTGCTGGTCAATCGCGAGGTGATCCGCCTGCTGGAAAAGACCCTGGAAATGGACCGGACGGTGCCGTTTCCCGTGGCGGAATACCGGGAGGTGTGCGCTTTGGACGGACATGAACCGGTGGACTTAACCGGCGTGTGCCCCATGACGGAGGAGCAGCCCGTGGGCTGCCGCAGAGGGCTTTTGCAGCGGACCATCGGCCGGATGCGCTTTGCGGTGCCGGGAAGCTTTCTCTACGATCTGCAGACCCAGGGAAACTCGGAGCGCTATTATGATGAGAGCGATGGAAACCGCCGGGATTACTACATCTGCGCGGTCAAGACCGAGGGGGACGCCCAGATTCGCCCGGAGCCCTTTGAGCGGGAGACGGTGCTGCGGACGGAGGAATTCGCCGCGGGCGGCGTGACCGGGAAGCTTGCGGTCTACAAGCCGTCAAAGCGGCCGCTGCCGGGAAAACCGGCGGTGACCAATGCGGTGCTGGTGGGCGAGAGCCTGGCTTTCAGGCGCGGGGAACCTCAGGAGGATACGGGGCTTAAGGAGAGCATCGCCTACACTGTGGCGGCCCAGATCGCGTACAGGGACCAGCTGACAATCGTCAGCATCACCTCCGGGCGGGCGGAGGACGAGGCGTGGGCCATCGACCTGATCCGAAAGGTGGAAATTGTGGGCTGAACCATCCAGGGGCAACCGTTTGTGTGTAATCCGTGGAAACAAATGTGCGCGACCAGTTGACAAACACGGTACATGTTGTTACAATTATGAAGATACTATAAAACTTATTAACAAAATAAGATGATGGAGGTTAGTATGAAAAAAATTCTTAGTATTTCGCTGGCAGCGATCATGATCTCTTCGCTTGCAGCCTGCGGAAACAGCAGCAGCACGCCTCAGACCAAGGCCGTTGAGACACAGGCCGAGACTAAGGCTGAGGAGACAAAAGCAGAGGAAACCAAGGCTGAGGAAGCCAAAGAAGGGACCGAGGCCGCCGGCGAGAAGGCTGCCGCCGATTACCACATTGGTATCGTAACCGGTTCCGTTTCCCAGTCCGAGGACGACCGCCGCGGCGCAGAAGCGTTCCAGGCAGAGTACGGCGAGGACATGGTAAAGCTTGCCATCTACCCGGACAACTTCACCGAGGAGCTTGAGACCACAATCCAGACAATCGTAAACCTTTCCGATGATCCCCAGATGAAGGCGATCATCGTTAACCAGTCCGTACCGGGCACCACCGAGGCGTTCCGTAAGATCAAAGAGAGCCGCCCCGACATCCTGTGTATCGCAGGTGAGAGCCACGAGGATCTGCCGGAGATCGGCAGCGCGGCCGATCTGGTCTGCAACAACGACTTCGTTGCCCGCGGCTACCTGATCATCCGCACCGCTCACGAGCTGGGCTGCGACACCTTCGTACATATCTCCTTCCCGCGTCATATGGCTTATGAGACCATGAGCCGCCGTGTGGCCATCATGCAGGCAGCCTGCGAGGAGTTCGGCATGAAGTTCGTACTTGAGACCGCTCCCGATCCCACCTCCGACGTTGGCGTTGCCGGCGCTCAGGCTTACATTCTGGAGAAGGTTCCGGAGTGGGTTGAGAAGTACGGCGAGAACGCTGCTTACTTCTGTACCAACGACGCGCACACCGAGCCCCTGTTAAAGCAGCTGCTTGAGTACGGCGGCTACTTCATCGAGGCTGACCTTCCCTCCCCGTTAATGGGTTATCCGGGAGCTCTTGGTATCGACCTGACCGCTGAGGCCGGCGATTTCGAGAAGATCCTTGCAAAGGTTGAGTCCACCATCTGCGAGAAGGGCGGCGCTGACCACTTCGGCACATGGGCATACTCCTACGGCTACATCCAGAGCGCAGGTCTTGCACAGCACGCTATGAACGTGCTCAACGGCGAGAGCGAGCTGGACGACATGGACGATATCGCGAAGGCATATCAGAAATATTCACCCAAGGCGGAGTGGAACGGCTCCAACTACACCAACGTAGACACCGGCGTTAAGCTGGGCAATGTATTCCTGGTATATCAGGACACCTACATCATGGGCAATCCCGGACACTTCATGGGCTCCACTCAGGTTGAGGTTCCGGAGAAGTATTTCACCATTAAATAAGTCGCTTATAAAAATAGCAAGTATGGGAAACAGGGGGAGGAAATTTCCTCCCCCATTGTTATAGGTGGGCACAATATGATAGAAAATAACGCTCCTTTGTTGGAGATGCGAAATATAAAGAAGGACTTCTTTGGAAACCAGGTCCTGACTGATATCAATTTCAAGCTGAATACCGGCGAGGTTCTGGGCCTTGTGGGCGAAAACGGCGCCGGCAAGAGTACCCTGATGAAGCTTCTCTTTGGTATGGACGTGATCAGAGAGACCGGCGGATATGAGGGCGACGTGCTGATTAACGGCGAGAAGGTCAGCTTCAACACCCCCTTCGATGCCCTGCATGCGGGTATCGGCATGGTCCATCAGGAATTTTCCCTGATCCCCGGCTTCACGGCCACTGAAAATATCCTGCTCAACCGCGAACCGAGGAAAAAGAGTGTGATCGCCGAGGTATTCGGAGATCGTCTGGACACTTTGGATTACAAGAAGATGGCAGAGCTGTCCGAACAGGCCATTGACAAAATGGGCGTTAAGATCGATGCGGACATGGCGATCAGCGATATGCCGGTGGGCCACAAGCAGTTTACCGAGATCGCCCGCGAGCTCAGCAAGGAGCAGTTAAAGCTCCTGATCCTGGACGAGCCGACGGCCGTTCTGACCGAGCAGGAGGCCGAGGCGCTTCTGAGCTCCATTCGCGGCATGGCTGCCAAAGGTATTGCCGTGATTTTCATCACCCATCGTCTGCATGAGATTCTTTCGGTCTGCGACAAGGTTGTGATCATGCGCGACGGGTATGTGGTAAAAGATGTTCCCTCTAAGGAAACGGACGTGGCGGATATCACCAAATGGATGGTGGGAAGAAATATCGCGTCCGCGGCTAAGGCGGATATCAAGATCAACCCCAACGCTAAAAACATTATGAGCATCCGCAACCTCTGGGTGGATATGCCCGGCGAGACGGTGCGCAATGTGACCCTGGATATCAAGGAAGGCGAGATTCTGGGAATCGGCGGCCTGGCCGGACAGGGCAAGCTGGGAATTCCCAACGGCGTTATGGGGCTTTACGATGCGGGCGGCACCGTGGAATTCGACGGTCAGAGCATCCCGTTAAACAACCCGAGAAAATGTCTGGATTCCTCCCTGGCCTTTGTGTCGGAGGACAGAAGAGGCGTAGGCCTGCTGCTGGACGAGACGCTGGAGTGGAACGTGGCGTTCACGGCCATGCAGATTCAGGGCAGATTCCTGAAAAAATATCTGGGCGGCCTGGTGAGCTGGAGAGATGAAAAGGCGATCCATGAGGTGACCCAGAAATATATTGACGAGCTGATGATCAAGTGTACCAGTTCCAAACAGAAGGCAAAGGAGCTCTCCGGAGGCAACCAGCAGAAGGTGTGCCTGGCCAAGGCCTTTGCGCTTCAGCCTAAATTCCTGTTTGTATCCGAGCCCACGAGAGGAATCGACGTCGGCGCGAAATCACTGGTTTTGGACGCCCTCAAGAAGTTTAACAGGGAACACGGCGTCACGGTAGTGATGATTTCGTCCGAGCTTGAGGAATTGCGGACAACCTGTGACCGCATCGCCATTGTTTCGGGCGGTAAGATAGCTGGAATCCTGCCGGCTACCGAATCTTCGGAAAAATTCGGCCTGCTGATGGTCAGTCAGGTTAAATAAGGGGGAGACAGCATGGGAAAAAATGCAGATAATACAGCCGGTTCCGGATTGAAAGGCAAAATCACGGAATTCGTTCATAATTTCGGCCTTCCCAGAGTGATCATCGCCGGATTCCTTCTGGCGCTGTTCATCCTGGCGCCCGTGGTGGGGGCGGATCTCCCCACACAGATCAGTAACACAATCAACCGTTTCAGCTGGAACGCAGTAATGGTTCTGGCGATGGTACCCATGGTGCACTCGGGCTGCGGACTGAACTTCGGACTGCCCCTGGGCATCATCTCCGGCCTGCTGGGAGCGACCATGTCCATCCAGTTCGGCTTCACCGGTCCCCTGAGCTTTGTGATGGCAATCGTGATCGCAACGCCCTTTGCTCTGATCTTAGGCGGCGGCTACGGCTGGCTGTTAAACAAGATCAAGGGCGGGGAGATGATGATCGCCACCTATGTGGGCTTCTCATCGGTTTCCTTCATGTGTATGATGTGGCTTTTGCTGCCCTACAACAGTCCGACCATGGTTTGGGGACTGTCGGGCAAGGGACTTCGTACCACCATCTCCCTGGAGGGCTTTTACGATAAGGTCCTGGCCAACTTCCTGCATATTCAGATTGGAAATCTCTCCATTCCGGTGGGTAGCCTTCTGTTCTTCGCGGTGCTGGCCTTCCTGATGTGGGCGTTTCTCCACACCAAAACCGGTACGGCCATGACCGCTGTGGGTTCCAACCCCAACTTCGCCAGAGCTTCCGGTATCAACATCGACAAGACGAGAATGCTCTCGGTGATTATGTCCACCTGGCTGGCCGCCATCGGCATCCTGATGTATGAGCAGGGCTTCGGCTTTATCCAGCTGTACATGGCGCCGTTCTATATGGCCCTTCCCGCGGTTTCCGCTATCCTGATCGGCGGCGCTTCGGTCAACAAGGCGACCATTACCAACGTTATCATCGGTACGTTCCTGTTCCAGGGTATCGTGACCATGACCCCAACGGTAATCAATTCCATGATTCATATGGATATGAGCGAGGTTATCCGTATCATTGTTTCCAATGGTATGATTCTCTATGCTTTGACCAGAAAGACGGAGGGATCAAAATGAGTACAAAACAAAAAAAGAATGGAGCGAAAAGCCCCCTGGAACTGCTTCGCAATAACTCAGTGCCGATCATGTTTATCCTGATCTGCGCCGTCTGCATACCGGTATCCGGCTTCTCGCCGGGGTATCTGATCAACGAGATTCTCACCAGAATGGGCCGGAACACGTTTTTGATCCTCAGCCTGCTGATCCCCATCATGGCCGGCATGGGTCTGAACTTCGGTATGACCCTGGGCGCCATGGCCGGGCAGATCGGACTGATCTTTGCCGCGGACTGGCAAATCTGGGGGATTCCCGGCATGGTGCTGGCCGTGATCATTTCCATTCCGATCTCCGTGCTGCTGGGCCTTTTCTGCGGAAAGATGCTCAACATGGCCAAGGGCCGCGAGATGATCACCAGCTATATCATCGCCTTTTTCATGAACGGTCTGTACCAGCTGGTGGTGCTGTACATGATGGGTCCTGTGATCCCCATCAAACACGCCTCCATCAAGCTGCCCAGAGGTTACGGCATCCGCAACACGGTCAGCCTGTTGAACATGCGTCAGGCCCTGGATAACCTGTGGGCCATCCGCATCGGCGGCGTAAAGATTCCGGTACTGACCCTGCTCATCACCGGCCTGCTGTGCCTGTTCATCATCTGGTTCCGCAAGACCAAGCTGGGCCAGGACATGCGTGCGGTTGGCCAGGATATGGATGTGGCCCGGGACGCCGGTATCAAGGTTGAGAGAACCAGAATTATCGCCATCGTGCTGTCCACGGTCTGCGCGGGCATCGGCATGGTGATCTATTTACAGAATATGGGAAATATCGCTACCTACAGTTCCCACACGCAGATCGGTATGTTCTGTATCGCAGCGCTGCTGGTAGGAGGAGCTTCCGTGGACAAGGCGTCCATCGGCAATGCGTTTCTGGGCGTTGTCCTGTTCCATCTGATGTTCATTGTGGCTCCGTCGGCGGGCGCGAAGATCACGGGCGACTCCATGATCGGTGAATATTTCCGTGTGTTCGTTTCCTACGGTGTTATCACCCTTGCTCTTATTATGTACGAGACGAAAAAGCGGATCGCCAAGGGCAAAGCCGGCGAACAGTTGAAGCTTGATCAGAGTGAGGAGGAGTAGAAGTGAAAAACAGACGAGCTATTATATTCAGGGTAGGCGCTATCCTGCTCCTGCTCATCATTGCAGCTTCCATGATGGTCATCGGCCGCGGCCACACCGTTTATATGGACAACAAGACCATAGAGTACGACGGCCAGACCTATAATTCGTTCTATAAAGTGGATGTGTATGTGGACGGCGAACGGGTTGCAAAGCTTCGGGACAAGGACAGAGGTATGGCCACCAACATCGGCCAGAAATTCACCATGACCCTGGCGATCACCCGGGAGAAGGGCGGCCCCGAGGAAACCGTGGAGGTGACGCTCAATCTGCCCTACAACATGGACGGAATCGCCATCAACCTTCCGGCCTGCATGTCGGGCCTTCCCGGCGACGTATGTATGTCGGAGTTCGTGATCGAGCCTGTGGAGTCTGAGACCAGCGAGGAGAACGTGGACGAGTTTGGTATCGACGCGGAGTTCTAAGCGTTGCGCTTGAGGCAGTATTAATATTAAGAAAAAATCCAGAGGATGTCCCGGAAACGGGCGTCCTCTTTGGCGTTATTGGAAGCAATGGGAATTGACCGAAAAGGTTATGCTTTTCCTGTGGAAAAAGGCGCGGTTTTGTGATACACTAGTAAACATCACCGGGTCCGGAAATTTGGAGAAAAGAGATGAAAACTAGCACCCTGTTAAAACGATTTGTCCCCTACTACCGAAATTATATGGGGATTATGATAATGGATCTGTTCTGCGCCGCGCTCACGACCGTCTGCGAGCTGGTGCTGCCCCTGATTCTTCGCTATATTACCAATCTTGGTATGAACGATCTGTCCGCCCTGACCGTACAGACCATCGTGACCATCGGAGCGCTCTATTTTGTGCTGCGCATCATCGACGGCATGGCCAGCTTTTACATGGCTTACACGGGCCATGTGATGGGAGCCTCCATCGAGACGGATATGCGGGAGGACGCCTTCGCCCACTTGCAGAAGCTGTCGGACAATTATTTCAACAATACCAAGGTGGGACAGATTATGTCCCGGATTACCAGCGATCTGTTCGACGTGACGGAGTTCGCCCACCACTGCCCGGAGGAGTTTTTTATCGCCTTTGTCAAGACGGTGGTGTCCTTTGTGATTCTGGCGCGGATCAATGTGCTGCTGACTGTGATCATTTTTGTGCTGATTCCGGTTATGGCGGTGTCCTGCTCCTATTTTAACCTGCAGGTGAGAAAGGCCTTTAAGCGGCAGAGAAACCACATCGGTGAATTAAATGCGCGCATTGAGGACAGCCTGTTAGGCAACAAGGTGGTTCGGGCCTTTGCAAATGAGGCGGTGGAGATCGGCAAGTTCAACCGCGACAACCAGGAATTCTTAAAGATCAAGCGCCAGACCTACAAGTACATGGCGGCGTTCCAGAATACCATCCGCATGTTCGACGGGCTGATGTATGTGGTGGTGATTGTGGCCGGCGGTATTTTCATGATCAAAGGACTGATCATGCCCGCGGACCTGGTGGCGTACACGCTCTATGTGACCACGCTGCTGTCCACGATCCGGCGCATCATCGAGTTTGCGGAGCAGTTCCAGAGGGGAATGACGGGCATCGAGCGTTTTACCGAGCTGATGGATGCCAACATCGATATTTTCGACGAGGAGGGAGCGGTGCCGCTGCGGGACGTGGAGGGCGAGATCACGTTCAAACACGTGTCCTTCGAGTACCCGGACGACCACACGCCGGTGCTCTCCGATATCAACCTGACCATCAAACCGGGGGAGAAGGTGGCGTTAGTGGGCCCGTCCGGAGGCGGAAAGACCACGCTGTGCAACCTGATCCCGCGTTTCTATGACCCCACGGAAGGGGAGATTCTGCTGGACGGACAGAATATCCGAAACGTGACGCTGGAAAGCCTGCGCAGCAATGTGGGCGTGGTGCAGCAGGACGTGTACCTCTTCTCCGGCAGCGTTTACGAGAATATCGCCTACGGCAAGCCCGGGGCCACCCGGGAGGAGGTTGTCCGGGCCGCGAAGATGGCCGGGGCCCATGAGTTTATCGAGGGCTTAAAGGACGGCTATGACACCTATGTGGGCGAGCGGGGCGTCAAGCTGTCGGGCGGACAGAAGCAGCGAATCAGCATCGCCCGGGTGATGCTGCGGGCGCCCAAGCTGGTGGTGCTGGACGAGGCCACTGCGGCGCTGGACAACGAGAGCGAGCACCTGGTGGCGGAGTCGTTGGACAAGCTGGCAGCGGGCAGAACAACCCTGACCATTGCCCATCGCCTGACCACAATCCAGGGCGCGGACCGGATTCTGGTTCTTTCGGGCAGCCGGATTGTGGAGGAAGGTAATCATGAGACCCTGATGAAGCAGCGGGGAATCTATTACCAGCTGTACACCTCGGCCAACATGGCGGATCAGGAGGCGGCAGAGTAAACAGGAAGTTGACGCAGGACCGGCCCGATCCGGCGGCTGAGAGGCCGCATCAGGGGATCGGGCGGATTAATTATAGTAAGGAGAGACAAAGTTCATTATGAGAGTAGCGATTGTTACCGACAGTAACAGCGGCATCACCCAGGAGCAGGGGACGGAGTTAGGCATATCCGTGCTCCCCATGCCGTTTATGATCGATGGGGAGACCTATTTTGAGGACATTGATTTGAGTCAGGAGGAGTTCTACCAGCGCATGAACGCCGGTGCGGACATTTCCACCTCCCAGCCCTCGCCCAAGGCGGTGACGGATCTGTGGGACGGCCTGTTAAAGGATTACGATGCCGTGGTGCACATCCCCATGTCCAGCGGGCTCAGCGGGGCCTGCCAGACGGCGCGCATGCTGGCCGAGGACTATGACGGCCGGGTGCAGGTGGTGAACAACCACCGCATTTCCGTGACGCAGCGCCAGTCCGCCCTGGACGCCAGGGACCTGGCGGCGAAGGGATACAGCGCGGAGCAGATTCGGGAGATTTTAGAGCGGACTCACAGGGATTCCATCATCTACATCACGGTGGATACGCTGAAATATCTGAAAAAGGGTGGACGCATCACACCGGCGGCCGCGGCTCTGGGAACGCTGCTCAAGATCAAGCCGGTGCTTACCATTGACGGCGAGAAGCTGGACGCGTTTTCCAAGGCCAGAACCATCAAACAGGCCAAGCTGACCATGACCACGGCGCTGGCCCACGATCTGGAGGAGCGGTTCTTGGATAAGGAGGCCAGGCACACGTATTTACAGTTTGCCCACACTTTAAACGACGCGGCGGCCAGGGAGTTTATGGACTCCATCATGGAGCTGTATCCGGGCACGCCGGCCTATATGGACCGCCTTCCTTTAAGCATCGCCTGCCACATCGGGCCGGGCGCTCTGGCCATCGCCTGCACCAAAAAGCTGGAGGAGCTGGAATAGTTGAAACAAGGTAAATTGTGGAAAAAAATAAAGGCATACGGCCTCAGCATACGCCTACCCCTGGCGGCGATCGTGATCGTCCTGGGGGTGGTGCCGCTTTTCATACAGGGAAAGGTGATGCTGGGGTCGTTTCAACAGGCGCAGTTGGATGCCAGAAGCATTGAGATCCAGAACCAGTGCGTGATTCTGAGCAACAAGATGACGCGGCTGGGGTATATGGCCGCCGAGGGCAAGGACAACGGTCAGATCGAGACGCAGATGCAGGCCATCGCGGATATTTTCAACGGGCGCGTGGTGCTCGTCAACCGGAACTTCCGGGTGGTGAAGGACACGTTCAATCTGGCGGGCGGCAAGTTTTACATCTCGGAAGAGGTGATTAAATGCTTTAAAGGGGAGAACAGCAATCACTACAACAAGCAGATGGGGTATTTTGCCCAGACGATCCCGGTCTACGACCCGCAGTCGGATAAAAATATCGACGGCGTGATCGTGGTGACGGCTTCCACAGAGAATATCAGCACGCTGACGGACCTGATGGAGGGGAAGATCAACTTTTTCCTGATGTTTGCCATGGTGATTCTGGTGGTGCTGGGACTGACCCTGGTGTACATGGTGTTTGGCCCCTTCCGTCAGCTTCAGAAGGCGTTTGACCGGGTGGCGCAGGGGGATCTGGAGTCCGACATCACGGTGGACACCTACCGGGAGACCAGCCTGCTCAGCCAGGCGGTGAAGAAGTCCCTGACCAAGCTGAAGGCGGTGGACCAGTCCCGCCAGGAGTTCGTTTCCAATGTGTCCCACGAGCTGAAAACGCCCATCACCTCCATCCGGGTGCTGGCCGACTCGCTGATGGGCATGGAGGAGGTGCCGGTGGAGCTGTACCGGGAGTTTATGGCTGACATTTCCGATGAGATCGACCGGGAGAATCAGATCATCGAGGACCTGCTGACCCTGGTGAAGATGGACAAATCCGCGGAGAGCCAGATGAACATCGCCCAGGTGAACATCAACCGGCAGCTGGAAATGATTTTAAAACGCCTGCGGCCCATCGCCAAGCGCGGGAACGTGGAGCTGATTCTGGAGAGCATGCGGGAGGTGACGGCGGATGTGGACGAGGTGAAAATGTCCCTGGCCATCACCAACCTGGTGGAGAACGCTATCAAATACAACGTGGATTCAGGCTGGGTGCGGGTTACGCTGGATGCGGACCACAAGTATTTTTACATTAAGGTTGCGGATTCCGGGATCGGGATTCCGGAGGACGCACTGGATCACATTTTCGACCGCTTTTTCCGGGTGGACAAGGCCCGGTCCAGAGAGGTGGGCGGCACGGGTCTGGGTCTTGCCATCACCAAAAATGTGGTGCAGATGCACCGGGGCGTCATCGACGTGGAGAGCGTGCCCGGGGAGGGAACCACCTTTGCCATGCGGATTCCGCTGACTTATATTGTGAGACAGGAGGCCAGACCATGAGAGAAATGTGCAGATGGACGAGGCCTGTGAAGTATCTTTGCCTGATCCTGTGGGCCATGTCCGCTTTGCTGCTGGGAGGCTGTCAGCCCATGGCGGACGAGGAGAAGCCGCTGGAGGAGGGGGAGTACCTGGTGTATTATCTGGATTCCTCCACCACCCGCCTGGCGCCCCAGCCCTACCGGCCCCAGGCTAAGGACGCGGACGGTATCATCGCGGAGCTGATGGAGCAGTTTCAGGAGGTTCCGGCGGATGTGGACAGCCAGCCGGCACTGTCGGACAAGGTGGTTTTCCAGAAATTCACCCGGAAGGATCAGGTGCTCTACCTGTATTTTGACGCCAATTACAACAGCATGAAGCCGGAGCGGGAGATCCTCTGCCGGGCCGCGCTGACCAAGATGCTGACCCAGGTGGACGGGGTGGATTACATCAATATCTACTGCGCCGACCAGCCGCTGATGGACCGCAGCGGAAATCCGGTGGGTATGCTCTCCGGCAGCGATTTTATCATGAACACCAGCAATGTGAACGCCTACGAAAAGACGGAGCTGACCCTGTATTTTGCCGACGGAGACGGCGGCAAGCTGGTGCAGGAGAAGCGGGAGGTGGTGCACAACATCAATACTTCCCTGGAGCAGCTGATTGTGGAACAGCTGATCGACGGGCCGGAGCAGGAAGGGCACTTTGCCACGCTGCCCGCGGATTTGAAGATTCTGAATCTGACGGTGAACGACAGCGTGTGTTATATCAATTTTGATTCCACGTTTTTGAATGTGAAACCGGAGTTAAATGAGTATATCCCCATTTATTCCATCGTGAATTCGCTCTGCGAGCTGACCACGGTCACCAAGGTGCGGATTCTGGTGAACGGCTCCCAGGACGTGATGTTCCGGGATGTGGTGTCGCTGAACACCGCCTTTGAGCGGAACGAGGAGTATTCCGGGGAACCCCAGTGAGAGGAGAATGACAATTAAACGGCCGCTTCTTGGATTAGCAGGGAGTTTCGTACTTGGAGAGGTATTGGCTCTGCTGGATGTGGCTGCAATTCCATGGATCACCGGCGCTTTTGCCGCCGCCTGCGCGGCGGCGGTGCTGGGGAAATGGAGGGCAAAACGGAGATTGAACGGAGCCGGGGACGGGGCGCGAAGCGCCCCGGGTCCCGGCCTGCGGCGGAGCAGAGGCACTGGATTTGGAGTGCTTCTGCTTTTTTTGGCTACGCTGCTGGCCGGATTCGGGCGGGCTCAGGGAGTCCGGGACCGGTTGGACGGGGAGGCGGCCTGGGCCGGTAAGACCGCGGGTGTGAAGGTGAGTCTGACCGGGACCGTGGAGAGGATGGAGGAGAAGGAGGATCAAACGGAACTGTGGCTGCGGGACGCGGCGGCGAAGGTGGGGAGAGAGGGGATGGAGTTTGGGCGGGTGGTGGTGTATGCGGATTCCGGCGTGGCGGCCGGTGGAGACTTGGGATCCGGCGTACGGGGTGGTGGCGGTTTGGAATCCGGCACATGGGTTGGTGGCGGTTTGGAATCTGGCGTGCGGGTTGGTGGCGGAGCCGGTTCCGGCGCCGCGGTTGGAATCGGCTCGGTGGTCAGACTGCGGGGGAAGCTGGAGGCGGTGGCGGGAGCCACCAACCCGGGCGAGTTTGATTTCGCCCGCTATTACCGGTCCAAGGGCGCGGCCTGCCGTCTGTACGGGGAGGAGTTGACGGTGGCCGACAGGGAGATGGCGCCGTATTTCGAGGGAATACGGCGGTTTAGGCTGTGGTGCGCACGGGTGTTGGAGCGCGTCTGCGAGCCCGGCGACCTGGGCGTGTTCAAGGCCGTGGTCCTGGGGGACCAGTCCTCCATGGATCAGGGGATGAAGGATATGTACCGAAGCCACGGTATCTCCCATCTGCTGGCGGTGAGCGGACAGCATCTGGCCATTGTGGGCGGAGGGATTTATCTGCTGCTGCGAAAGGCGGGGCTGAACCGGGGGCGGGCCGGAATGTTCGGGGGCGCGCTGGTGGTGAGCTACGGGATTCTCACCGGCGGCTCAGGTTCGGCGCTGCGGGCGGTGGTGATGATTTTGTGTCTGTGGCTGGCGGGGTATCTGGGCAGGAGCTACGACTGCCTCTCCGCCATGGGCCTTGCCGGAATGTGGCTGTTGTGGCGGCAGCCTTACCTGCTGTTTCAGAGCGGGTTTCAGCTCTCCTTCGGCGCGGTCTGGGCCATCGGAGGGCTGGGCGGCCTGCTGAACGAGGCGCTGGGGGCGGAAAAAGGCTGGCAGAGGACGCTGATCTGCAGCTTGTGCGTGCAGATGGTTCTGGCTCCGGCCACGGTGTGGCACTATTTCCGCTATCCTATCTATGGGCTTGTGCTGAACCTGCTGGTGGTTCCCCTGGCCGCGGTGTTGGTGTACTCGGGAATTTTGGGGATTCTGCTGGGCGGGTTCTGCCAACCCGCCGGAGTGATGGCCGTGGGGGCCGGGCACTATGTGCTGGTATTGTATGAGGGGCTGTGCGGGCTGTTTTCCGGGCTTCCGGGGTACAGCCTGCTGGTTGGACGGCCGGACTGGGGGCAGATTTTGGGTTATGGGGCGGTTATGGCGGTGGGGGTGGGAGTGGTTGTGGGGAGGAAAACGGCGGGGAGGTTGCCGGGAAGCCTGGCGGGGAGGTTGCTGGGAAGCCTGGCGGGGAAGCCGCCGGGAAGCCTGCTGGGGAAGTTGCTGGGAAGCCTGCCGGGGAAGTTGCTGGGAAGCCTGCTGGGGAGGCTGCCGGGAAGCCTGCCGGGGAGGTTGCCGGGAAGCCTGCCGGGAGAATCGCCGGGCTTTCGCTGGGGCGGACTTGTGGCCGTGTTCCTGCTGTATATATTGTGTTTCTGCATATTGCTGCCGCGGCCCCAGGCCGGGCTCTCCGTGACCTGTCTGGACGTGGGGCAGGGGGACGGGCTGGTGTTCACCTGCGCGGAGGGCACGGTGCTGGTGGACGGGGGAAGCAGCAGCCGGAGCGGGCTGGGGGAGCGCTGTCTTAAGCCGTATCTGGAGAGCAGGGCGGTGGAGACGGTGGATTACGCCATCGTCAGCCATGGGGATTCGGACCATGTGAGCGGGCTTTTGGAACTGATGGAGGGCGGCGGCGTGAGGATCAGAAACCTTGTGCTTCCGCGGATGGCCAGAGGGCAGGAACACTATGCCGGGCTCGTCCGGGCGGCAGGAGTCTGCGGGGCGCAGGTCCTCTACATGGAGGCGGGGGAGCGGATCAGCCTGGGAGACCTTCAGTTCACCTGCCTGTACGCGGGTAATCCTGCGCAGGAGACGGACACGGATAAGAACCGGCATTCCCTGGCGGTGCGGGTCTCCTACGGGCGGTTTGGGCTGCTTCTCACCGGGGATATGGACGCCAGCTGCGAGGCCGGGCTGCTGCGGACCTGCGGGCCGGGGGATCTGGCAGGTATCCAGGTGCTGAAGGCAGCTCACCACGGCTCGGACACCTCCAGCAGCCCGGAATTTCTGGAACGGCTGGGGCCGAAACTGGTTCTCGTCTCCTACGGCAATGGGAATTCCTACGGCCATCCGTCGCCCAAGGTGCTGGAACGGCTGCGGGAGCGGGGGAGCCGCATCCTGGAGACGGGAAAATGCGGGGCCATCCTGTTGTGGACCGACGGGGAGCGGATGGAGTGCAGGGGCTGGCTGGGGAGTGACCCGTGACGGGGCACAGGGACGGCCGCGGAGTGACCCGTGACAGAGTGCAGGGATGACCGCGGAGTGACCCGTGACGGAGTGCAGGGACGGCCGTGGAGTGACCCGTGACAGAGTGCAGGAATGACCGGGGAGTGACCCGTGACGGAGTGCAGGAACGGCCGCGGAGTCACCCGTGAGGGTACCAGGGGGGTGGATCAAGCCAGAGGTGGGGGCCCGCTTGTTTTTGCCGGTGCCATCCACTATAATGAATCCCATGGAGGGAGGTAGGGATATGTTTCACACAGTAGAGGACGTGCTGAGGCTGGAGGGATTTGAGGGCGTGCGTCTGGTGGCGGGCCGGCGGGGGCTGGGGCGCACCGTCACCAGCGCTTCCCTGATGGAGGTGCCGGATATTCTCCCCTACGTGGAGGAAAATACGCTGCTCATCACCACGCTGTACCCCATCGCGGGGAGCAGGGAGCAGATGGAGCAGCTGATTCCGGAGTTGGGAAGCCGTGGGGTGGCGGGCATCTGCATCAAACCCCTGCGCTACATTGAACAGATACCGCCGGTGATGATCAGCCAGGCGGACGAGCTGGGATTTCCCATCATCGAGCTGCCCATGGGCGCCAACCTCTCCACCCTGGTGAACCTGGTGCTTTCCATGTCGCTGAACGATTACATTTCCCAGCTGCAATTTCGGGACAGCGTGCACCGGAACATGATGGAGATGCTGCTCAGCGGCGCGGAGGTGGAGGAACTGGCGGAAAAGCTGGCGGAGCTCCTGCAAAAAGACATCGTGTTGCTGGACAACCAGCTGGACAGCATCTGTGCTGCGCTGCGTGGGGAGGGAGAAACGGGCTGGACCATTTACCGCCGGGAGGAGGCGGACCGGATTCTGGAGGGACGGAGGCTGTTTGAGAATCATTACACCATGCACCCCATCAAGGCGGGAAATAACCGCTTCGGGTTCATTTTCGTGCCGGACTCGGAGAAGAGCGACGACAACTTAAAAATGGCCATCGAGCAGGCGGCGCTGCTGTTCGCCTCGGTGTTTTTTAAGAATTACGCGGTGACGCTGAACCAGCGCAATTTCAAGGACGTGTTCATCCGGGACCTGCTGCAGGGGAAGATCCGCTCAGAGATCGAGCTGGAGAACAAGATGAGGGCCTTTGACGTTTCCCTGGCATTTCCCCAGTATGTGGTGGCCATCAAACTGTTCACGGACAATGAGATGATGCGCAAACATTTCTACAACGAGCTGATCGACCAGAACCTGATCAGCAAGCGGATGGCCTATTTTTACCAGCACATCCGCAAAAAGAACAGCGTCTATTTCAACGACTCCATCGTGGTGATTGAGAACGAGCAGAGCGAGGAGAGCGTGAATGAGTTCTACAGTCAGGTGATCGGAAAGCTGGAGGCCGAGGCCGGGGAGAATTCCAAGATCGGCATCGGCATTTCCCGGGAGGTGAAAAATTTTTCCGAGCTCAAAACCGGCTACCGGCAGGCGGTTCACGCGGTGCGGGTGGGAAATATTCTGTACCGGGATTCCTTTATCAGCAGGTACAGTAAAAACGGCCTGTTCGAGCTGATCGAACAGATAAACGACACGGATTTATTAGTGCGTTTTGTGCGGGAACGGCTGGGCGCGGTCATCGACTATGACCGGAACAATAAGGCCAGCCTGATGCAGACTTTGGAGTATCTGATCCAGTATCATTTTAACCTGAAACAGGTTTCCGAGGCCCGGTACCTGCACTACAACACGGTCCGGTACCGGGCCAACAAACTGCAGCAGCTGGGGGTGGATCTGGAGCCGGGGGAGGGGCTGGGGGAGATTATCCTGGCGTATCGAATTTATGTATGGCTGAAATCAATAAAAAAGATGGAATAATCAGGGGGCCAAATTGTGATCCGGTGACAATTTGGCCCCTTTGTGTTTGTGTATCAGCGACAATGACAGGGCTTCGGCCGGATGCTATGATTAATGCACAAGGCTTGTTCTGTACAGACAAATGAAACCTGAGCGAAATAGGAGGCAACAGTATGAAGATTGATGTGTTCAAGATTGAGATGTCGGCGCCCGATGATGTGAGGGAGCTGAAGAAACTGATCGACGCGGGGGAAGTCGATCCGGGAGAGATCATTGCGGTGCTGGGCAAAACCGAGGGAAACGGCTGTGTCAACGACTTTACCCGGGCGCTGTCCACCGTTTCATTCCGATCCCTGATCATGGCCGAAACGGGCTGGAGCGAGGCCGAGGTATCGAAGAAGGTGGCCTTCGTGATGTCCGGCGGAACGGAGGGGGTTATGTCCCCGCACGCGACTATTTTCTGCAAACATGAGGACGGGGCGGCCGGAACCGGAGAGAAACGGCTGGCGGTGAGCAGCGGCTTTACCCGGGACTTCCTGCCGGAGGAGCAGGGCACCATGGCGGTTGTGGAGGAGTGCAGGCGCGTGACCCTGGAGCTGATGGCGCAGGCGGGAATCGACGATCCCGCGGACGTGCATTTTGTGCAGATCAAATGCCCGCTGCTGACCTCGGAGCGCATCCTGGATGCGAAGAGCCGGGGAAAGGACGTGGTGGTGCACGATACATACGAGTCCATGGGCTACAACCGCGGCGCGTCCGCTCTGGGCGTGGCCATCGCGCTGGGGGAGATTCCGGCGGAGGCGGTCAGCCAGGAGACAATCTGCCACGACTACTCCCTGTACTCCAAGGTCGCTTCCACCTCAGCCGGTGTGGAGCTGCTGAACTGTGAGATTATTTTAATGGGAAATTCTGTAAATTCCACCAGCAACTACCGCATCGGCCACAGCGTGATGGCGGACGCCATTGATTTTAAGGCGGTGATCGAGGCCATCCAGAGCGCGGGCCTTGAGGTGGACAAGTATCCCACCGACCAGCAGGCGAAGGAGATCGTCAACGTGTTCGCCAAGGCGGAGGCGGATTCCACCGGTTATGTGCGCGGGCGGAGAAATACCATGCACACGGATTCCGACATCAACCACACCCGTCATGCGCGGGCGGTTGTAAACGGCGTGATCGCGGCGATTGTCAACGACCCCATGGTTTATGTATCCGGCGGAGCCGAGCACCAGGGTCCTGACGGCGGAGGGCCGGTGGCGGTTATCATCAAGCGGTAGACGGGGAGACTATGGACTATTATTTTAAAAATGCGAACCTGATCCTGGAAGGGATCCAAGGGGATTTCGCAGTGGAGAAGGGGAAAATGCGCTTTCACGGGCTGAAGGACCCGGACCGGTATGATCAGATCACGGATCTGCAGGGGCGCATCGTGCTGAAGGGCTTCTGCGACCTGCACACCCATCTGGACAAGGCACTGGTCAGCTCCCGGGTGGAGAACCGCAGCGGGACGCTTAATGAGGCCATCGCCGTGATGGGGCCCTATAAGGCGGGCATGACGGAGGAAGATATCTGCAGCCGGGCCAGGGAGGCGCTTTTAATGTGCTGGTCAAAGGGCACCCGGTATCTGCGGACCCATGTGGACGTGGATGAACAGACGGGCAGCCGCGGCGTGCTGGCGGTAAAAAGGCTTCAGCGGGAATTTGCGGGCCGGGTGGAGATCCAGATCGTGGCGTTTCCCCAGGAGGGGCTGGTGAACCGGCCGGGCAATATCCGGGCGCTGGACCAGGCGCTGGCGGACGGGGCGGAGCTTGTGGGCGGGATTCCCGCCGCGGACCAAAATCCCCGGGAGCACATCGACATGGTGTTCACCCTGGCCCAGAAATACAATGTGGATGTTGACATGCACATCGACGAGACGGACCGGGCGGAGTGTATGACCCTGGAAATGCTGGCGGACGCCACGGTGCGCATGGGATGGCAGGGCCGGGTGACGGCGGGACACTGCTGCAGCCTGGCGGCCAACCCGCCGGAGCGGGCGGGGGAGGTGCTGCGCAAGGTGAGAAACGCGGGGGTGCGGATCGTCTCGCTGCCCTCCACCAACCTGTATCTGCAGGGGAGAGGGGATTCCTACAACGTCCGCAGGGGCATCGCGCCCATCGGCCGCATCAGCCGGGAGTTTCAGATTCCCACGGCTGTGGCCTCGGACAATATCCGGGACGTGTTCAATCCCTTCGGCAATGGCAATCTGCCGGAGGAGGCGCTGATTGCGGCCCACGGCTGCCATATGGGCGGCACGGAGGGACTTGAGCTGCTGTTCGACATGATCAGCCGCCAGCCCATGGAGATGTTCGGCGTCAACCCTTACCTGCGGGAGGGGGACGAGGCCCGGTTTATCATCTGCGACGCCTGTACGGCAGCGGAGGTGATTGTGGGACATGAAAAACTGTTTGGGAGTTTTACAAATAATCGAATGGAGGTGTAGTTTGTGCAGCTTTTACTTCACTTGATTCCCGTTGCAGTGATCCTTGTGATCCTGTTTATGAGGAAGCACATGCTGTTTGCCGGTCTCTGCGGCGCTGTGACAGCTATGATTATCGGGGGTATCGCGCCTGTGGAGGCGGGAAATATGGTAATGGAGGGCATCGGCACCATGTTCAGCTATACGGCGCCGATCCTGTACGCGGCCGCAGCCGTGATGGTGTCCAAGGGCGGCAGTATCCAGGCCATCGTGGACATCGCCCAGCATGCGCTGAAAAAGAAAATCGCCCTGTTTGCGGGCTTTCTGGTGCTGATCCAGGCATTTGCCACCTACATGGCCGGTATGGGAGCCGGAAATACCATGGTAATCGCTCCGTTAGTCGCGGCGGCGGTGGGAGCGGTGCCGGAGGTAATCGCCGGTATGGCCATCGCCACGGCGGTGGGATTTACCACCTCCCCGGCTTCCACGGAAACGGTTCTGGCGGCAGAGGCCGCGGGCCGGGACGTGGTGGAGCACGCCTCCAGCATGATGCCGGTCACCATCCTGTTCTTCCTGCTGGGAGCGGCCCTGGCCGTTTACGGCGTGTACAAGCGGGGAACCATGATTGTGAAGCGGGAGGAGGATGCAGAGCAGCAGGATCAGCTCACCACGGGGCAGCTGTGGGTGCGCGCCGTGCCGGCCATCACGCTGCTGGTTCTGGTGGTATTCGGCTCCAAGTTAAACAATCTGATCGGGATTCATCTGTTTGTTCCGGCCATCAACGTGATTATCACGGCCGTGCTGACCGCCTGCCTGACGCCGCTTAAGATCAACAAGACCTGCGACGCTCTGGGCGAGGGATCCCGCTATATTTTGACCACTCTGTTTTCCGTGGGATTTTTCCTGGCATTCATCAACATTATCGCCAAGCTTGGGACCTTTGAGGAGCTGGCGGCCCTGGTGGGAAATGCTCCCCAGGCGGTGATCGTGCCCTGCGCCATGATCATGGGCTTTTTGATCGCGATTCCGTCGGGCGCGTTCTGCGCCGGCGTGCTGACGCTGATTCTGCCCACCCTTTCCCTGTTGGGGATGCCGTCGGAGGCCATGGGCTTTGTGGCCATCGCCACCGGCTTTGGCACCCAGGTCAGCCCGGTTCAGATCAATATCGCCGCGCTTTCCGAGGGATTTAAACAGGACATTATGATAACGGTCAAGAACAACATCAAATTTGTGGTGGGAGCTCTGATCCTGCTGATCGTGCTTTCGTTCTTCTTTGTGTGATCGGGTGTTACTGACGGCGGCAGCCCGTCTTAGGGACGGGCTGCTTCCATTCAATACAGATGGGTGTGAAAAGGAGTGAGGGTGACGAAATGAGTGGAGAGACGAAGCGAGCGGATATTCTCTATAACATCGACGACAGGCCGCCTGTGGGAAAGAGCGTGATATTTGCGTTTCAGCATATTCTGGCCATGTTCGCCGGAAATGTGACGGTTCCACTGCTGGTGATCAACATTGTGGGGTTAAACAGCGAGGAAGGAACGTTTCTGATCCAGTGCGCCCTGCTGGTGGCCGGTGTGGCCACCCTGCTGCAGGTGAGGGGCATAAAGGCGGTGGGATCCCGTCTGCCCATCGTCATGGGGACCAGCAATGCGTTTTTGTCCACCGTGGTGGCCATCACCTCCCAGTACGGCATCGGGGCCTGCCTGGGGGCAAGTTTTATCGGCGGTCTTTTTGAGGCGGTGCTGGGAAATTTTATCGGCCGTCTGAAAAAGATCTTTAATCCGCTGGTGTCCGGCATCGTGGTCATGACCATCGGAATCACGCTGATTCCCACCGGCATGAAGCAGGCCGCAGGCAGCAAGACCGCCGCCGGTCTGGGCGCGCCGGTGAACCTGCTGCTCTCCGGGCTGGTGATTCTGGTGATCGTCCTGTGCAGCCGCAGCAGGAACAAGACTCTTAAATCCGCCTCGATTCTGGTGGGAATCGTGGTGGGGTACGTGGTGGCCGCTGTGGCGGGCCTGGTGGATTTTTCCGCCATCGGTCAGGCGGCTGCGTTCTCGGTGCCGATGCCGTTTCGCTACCGCTGGGAATTCCACTGGTCCGCCATTGTGGCTATGCTGTTTATGTATGTGGCAACCACTGTGGAGACGGTGGGCGATATGACCGCCCTGACCGTGGTGGCGCAGAACCGGCAGCCCACCCCTGAGGAGAGCCGGGGCGGTATTCTGGCCGACGGCCTGGGCAGCGCTCTGGCGGCGGTGTTCAATGCGTTTCCCAACACCTCCTACACCCAGAATATCGGCGTGGTCAACTTGACCGGTGTGTTCAGCCGCAGCATTGTGAACATCGGGGCGGTGATTCTGGTGGCCATGTCCCTGTTCCCCAAGCTCTCGGCCGTGATCCTGTGCGTGCCGGAGCCGGTACTGGGCGGAGCGACGTTAATCACGTTTATGATGGTCTTTATCTCCGGCGTGTCCTTAATTACCAGCGTGGATTTGAGCAGCCGCAATATGCTGATCATGGCGGTTTCCCTGGGAATCGGAGTGGGCTTCAGCCTGGTGCCGGACGTAACCAAAGTGTTCGGGGAATCGGTGTCGGTGTGCCTGAATAACGGGATTGTGCCTGCCTCACTGATCGCCATCGCCCTGGACTGGTTTTTACCAAAGGACGGGAGTGAGGCTGCCGGGAAGGAAGAGACACGGGAGGCGCAGTGATCCGCCGGGATGCGGCCCATAGGGCCTCGCTCCGGGTGTGCGATCCGCATTTCCGGGCGTTTGCGGAAAATCCCCGGGGGCGGGTGCACAGCGTCTATGAGAGAGCGTTTAATCTGTGGGACGGATCGGATTTGTACGCGGTGGTAGCGGGCGCGGGTTATGCCGCGCCGTACACCGGAGCTGTGGATGAAAATGGTTTTACGGGAAAGCTGGTCCGCGTGGGAGACGCGGTGGAGGGCCGGTTTCCGGTGATCCGCATCGGGAACGGGCTGGTGCTGGACTGCCGCCGGGTCCGGGTGAGCGGCGAACGGCAGTGGACGCAGCGGGAGTGGGAAACGGACGGGGGAGGAAGGCTCCCGGCGGAAAGTGCGCAGGAATGCGCGCAAAATCTTGCCTCCGGAATCGCCCGCTACCGGCAGTATTTGCAAAATCAGGATATCCGAAAGGGCTGCGCCTATTTTTTCCGCCGCGATTGTTCCGGGGAGATTTTGCCCGATCCGGGGATTCTGCAGGAGGAGATGAACCGGCGTCTTTGGGCGCTTCTTAAGTCGGCCGGTGAGCCGGAACGGTTCGCCGCCGCCGGGCGGAGGCTGGTGGGAGCCGGGATGGGACTGACGCCCGCAGGCGATGATTTCCTGTGCGGTATGCTGGCGGCGCTGAACTGCTGTGAGCGGACCGTTTCGCTGCGGGCCGCTCTGGCAGGAGGGCTGGATCGCCCTGAAGTTCTTGCGGCCACCACCGCGGTGAGCCGGCAAATGTTGAAAGCGTATTTAAACGGGGAAAATTCCCTGTTAAATCGCCGCCTGGCCGCCTGCTTTTTGACCGGGGGGCGGGAGATGGAAGAGATTATGAAACTGGTGGAAGGGATCGGGCATTCCTCCGGCATTGATTTTTCGGCCGGTTTGGCCGTCGGGTTTTGCCTGGTCCTGAACAGAATTGAAACGATAACTGGGGTAACGGCATGTACAAGAAAACAATAATCAAGCCCAATACATACTATGATTCCGTGACGCTTATGTCCCTTGGCAGCAAGATAAAAGCGGTTGAAGGTGTAAAAGAGGCTGTGGTGGTGATGGCCACCGGTATGAATAAAGAAATTTTGATGAATGTGGGCCTGGGAAACGAGGAGACGGAAGGGGCGACTCAGAACGACCTGATTATCGCCGTGGAGGCCCGGGACGAGGAGACCTGCGTGGAGGCCCACCGGATGATCCTGGACAAGTTGACCAAGGGAAGCGGCCAGGCCGGGCAGGAGGCGGAGGTGGAGTATAAGACGATCCGCCATGCGGTGAAGGACAACCGGGCGGCCAATGTGGCGGTGATCTCGGTGCCGGGCCGGTACGCGGCAAGGGAGGCTAAAATCGCCCTGAACAGCGGCCTGCATGTGATGATGTTCAGCGACAACGTCTCCATTGAGGAGGAGCGGGAGTTAAAGGAGCTGGCGGTTTCCAAGGGGCTTCTGATGATGGGGCCGGACTGCGGCACAGCGGTGATCAACCACACCGGGCTTTGCTTTGCCAACGAGGTGCGGCGGGGAAATATCGGCGTGGTGGGCGCTTCAGGCACCGGGCTTCAGGAGGTGATCGTGCAGATCGACCGGCTGGGCGGCGGCATCACCCAGGCGCTGGGCACAGGCGGCCGGGATTTGAGCCGCGAGATCGGCGGATTGATGATGCTCCACGGCATCCGCGCCTTGGCAAAAGAGCCGGACACAGAGATCATTGTGCTGGTCTCCAAGCCGCCGGAGCAGTCTGTGGCGGACAAGATATTTGAGCTGCTTGACACGCTGGAAAAGCCGGTGGTGGTCTGCTTCCTGGAGGGGGACACCGCCAGGAAATGCCGGGAGGGCGTTTATCTGTGCGATAATCTGCTGGACGCGGCCAGGAAGGCGGTAGAACTGGCCGGAGTGGCTCAGGACGCGGGCCGGGAGGAAGCCAGGGCCGCTCGGTTAAAGGAGGAGATCGCGGGGGCCAGGGGCCTGCTTCAGCCGGGGCAGAAAAGCGTGCGGGGCCTGTTCTGTGGCGGCACGCTGTGTGCGGAAGCGCTCTTTGTGCTGCGGGGACGCCTGGGCAAGATTCGAAGTAATGTGTCCCACCGGGATGGGGAGAAGATCGACGGAAAGGAAACCTGCCGCGGTAGCGTGCTGCTGGATTTGGGCGACGATGAATTCACCAACGGCCGTCCCCATCCCATGATCGAGCCTTCGCTGCGCAACGACAAGATCGCAGAGCAGGGGGATGACCCTGAGGTGGGCGTGATTTTGCTGGATTTCGAGCTGGGATACGGCTCCCACGGGGACCCTGCCGGCGAGACGGTTCCGGCGATCCGGGAGGCGAGAGCGAGAGCGCGCGCCCAGGGGAGAGAGCTGGCGGTGGTCGGCTATATCTGCGGGACGGCGGCGGATAAGCAGGATTTTGCTGGGCAGAGGGCGGCTCTGCTGGCGGAAGGCGTTATTTTGGCGGAGAGCAACGTGGAAGCGGCCCAGACAGCCGCGGACATTCTGCTGTGACGGAGGAGGTGAGTCTTATGAATCGGACCAATGAATTATTTCAGGAACAGTTAACGATTTTAAATGTGGGTGCGCCCAATTTCCGCGAGGATTTAAAGCTGCAGGGGCAGCAGGTGACGCAGATCAAATGGCAGCCGCCAATGGACGGGGATCAGGAGCTGCTGGAGCTTTTGGACCGCTATTCCTTCGATGATGGGGTGGCTGAGGCGAACCGGAAGGCCGTGGACATCGTGATGAGCGCCAGCCCGGTATTGATCGGCATTGAACCGGCTTACAAGGTGGTGCCGGGAATGACAAAGGACACCATTCTGCACTCGGGTCCGCCCATCACCTGGGACCGCATGTGCGGAACCATGCAGGGGGCGGTGATCGGGGCCCTGCTCTACGAGGGAAGAGCAGCCGACGAGGGGGAGGCGAGACAGTTGGCCGCCTCCGGCATAATCACATTTTCCCCCTGTCATGAGCACAGCGCGGTGGGCCCCATGGCGGGCATCATCTCGCCTTCCATGCCGGTGCACATTGTGGAGAACCGGACAAACGGCAACCGGGCGTACTGCTCGGTGAACGAAGGGCTGGGGAAGGTGCTGCGGTTCGGCGCGTTTAGCGATTCCGTTCTGGAGCGTCTGAGGTGGATTGAGAAAGAGTTTGCCCCGGTGCTGAACAAGGCCATCGGGATGGCCGGAGGGGTGGATTTGAAGCTGATCACGGCCCAGGCGGTGCAGATGGGGGACGAGTGCCACAACCGGAACAAGGCGGCCACCAGCTTATTTTTCAAGGAGATTACGCCCTTTATGGTGCAGAGCGGTTATCCTATGCCTCAGGTATTAAGGGCCATCGATTTTATCCGCTCAAACGACCACTATTTCCTGAATCTGTCCATGCCCGCTTGCAAGTCCGCTCTGGATGCGGCCTGCGGCGTGGAGCGCTCCACGGTGGTCACCGCGATGGCGCGCAACGGTGTGGAATTCGGGATCAAGGTCAGCGGTCTGGGGAAGGACCGTTGGTTCACCGCACCGGCCAACTTTGTGGAGGGACTGCTGTTTCCGGGGTACGGCCCGGAGGACGCAAACCCGGATTTGGGGGACAGCGCCATCACCGAGACCATGGGGATCGGCGGTTTTGCCATGGGAGCTTCCCCGGCGATCACCCAGTTTGTGGGAGGGACGGTTTCAGACGCCATCAACTATACCCGCAGTATGTATTCCATCACAACCGCGGAGAACAACAATTATTCGCTGCCTCCGCTGGATTTTAAGGGGACGGCTACGGGCATCGATATTCTGAAGGTGCTGGAGACGGGAATTATCCCGGTGATTAACACGGGCATCGCCCACAAGGTTCCGGGCATCGGCCAGATCGGCGCGGGGATCGTGCACCCGCCCAGAGCGTGCTTCGTGAAGGCGCTGGAAGCATTTGGCCAATGCTATGGAGATGGAAACAAGGGGGAGTAGACGCGTGAATAAGAGGATTGTGATCGCCCTGGGAGGAAATGCGCTGGGACTCAGTTTTCAGGATCAGATGACGGCGGCGGGCCGGGCGGCGAAGATCATTGCCGGTCTGGTGCGGGACGGCTACGAGGTGGTGGTGTCCCACGGAAATGGTCCACAGGTGGGAATGATCGACCGGGCCATGGGCATGCTGGCCGCCCAGGAGCCGGATCTGGCGCAGGCGCCGCTTTCCGTGTGTGTGGCAATGACGCAGGGGTATATCGGCTACGATTTGCAGAATTTTCTGCGCGAGGAGCTGCTTCGGATGGGGATCGACAAGCCGGTGACGTCCCTGGTGACCCAGGTGGTGGTGGACCGGTCAGATGAGGCCTTTGCCAACCCCACAAAACCCATCGGGCGGTTTATGGACCGGGATGAGGCGGCAGAGTGGGAGCGCCGGGGCTGCCGGGTGATCGAGGATTCGGGCCGGGGCTACCGCCGGGTGGTGCCGTCGCCAAAGCCGGTGGATATTGTGGAGATTGAGACAATCCGCAGCCTGCTGGATGGCGGTCAGGTGGTGGTGGCCTGCGGCGGCGGGGGAATCCCGGTGGTGCGGGAAGGCTGCCGTCTGCGGGGCGTGAGCGCGGTGATCGACAAGGATTTTGCCAGCGCCAGGCTGGCCCAGATGATCGGGGCGGATTACCTGGTGATCCTGACTGCGGTGGAACGGGTGGCCGTAAACTACGCCAAACCGGACCAGCGGTGGCTGTCGCGGATTTCCGTGGAGGAGGCCCGGGCGTACATCGCCCAGGGGCAGTTCGCGCCGGGCTCCATGCTGCCAAAGGTGGAGGCTGCGGTGGAGTTCGCGTCATCGCTGCCCGGGAGACGGGCGCTGATCACGCTGTTGGAAAAGGCGGGAGAGGGGCTTAAGGGAGAGACAGGGACGGTGATTTGCGCCTGAGGTTTTGAGGGGGAGGATGGGGGGATGGAGAAAATGAAAGCGTGCGGCTTTCCGTTCTTTGGGAAAGCAGCGCGCTTTTTTTGAGGGGTGGGCGGGCTGGTTGTGTGCGGTGTGTCTGGGGGTACAGATGGCGGGAATGAATTGTTGGATAGGCCTGCCGGGCCGGGAGGCTGGGTAGGCGGGAGAACGGATTGATGTATGTCTGCGTTCGGGTACAGGCGATTGGGACGGAGGCTATTTGGATTTTTGGAAGAAGTTTGGTTTCTGGGAAAGAATGTGATCCAGAAGCGCGTTGCAGCCCTCCAGCACGTCGTCGTAGGCGGTGTCGAAATCTCCGGTATACCATGGGTCCGCCACGTCCCTTGGGTGGTCTGTGAAATCCAGCAGGCGGGATACCTTGCCGTCGGGATCGCCGCCCAGGATGCGCAGCATGTCGGTGATGTTGTAGCGGTCCATGCCGATCAGGTAGTCATATTTGCCATAGTCCTGCTTTTCCAGACGCACGGCACATTTCCCGGCGGTGGAGATACCCAGCGCCTGTAACTTGGCGCGCGTTCCGCGGTGTACGGGATTGCCGATCTCCTCCCGGCTGGTGGCAGCGGAGGCGATGTGGAATGAGTCTGAGAGACCGCGGGTTTGGACGAGATGGCGGAGGAGGTACTCGGCTAGGGGGGAGCGACAAATGTTGCCGTGGCAGATGAAAAGTATTTTTATCATAATTTTATATCCCTTCATAAGCCTTCATATGCCTGTAATTACTGGCTTTCCGGCGTTTTCTTGATTTTCTGTTTTTGCCCCTCCCTACGCATATCTACATAAATCTATGTAAATTACCGGGCAAATGGTGTAGTAAATGATGTATCAATTACATTCTTTCTTACCATATCCAGTGTTTTGACTTCCAAAATTTTTATGATTTTTGTCATCTACTCCGCTGTTCGATCATAACTTGCATGAATATAAATGTTCAGTGTAATACTGCATCAGAATACCCTATCAGATATTGCAACGTTTTCACATTCATCCCTGCATTCACAACATTCGCACAGAGTGTATGTCATAGAAAATGTGAGAGGGAGTGTCCGACAAGGGCTGATTTGTATAAAACTTCTTGTATTTCTTCATCTTCCAGTAAGCTAAAATTCTTACGATTTTCAAATGTTTTAGTATTTCTAATAAATGTATTGATCAGTTTTATATAGTTGCCCTCAACACGAAATCTCATGTTTTTTAAATCTGATTATAATACGTTACTATATCGGCATAAATTTCCTTTTCAAAAACATCCTTGTAATTAGAAAGCAAGACTTTCGCCTCTTCTGTTTTCATTATCATGTTAAAATACGCATGGTCATTCTTAAACACACATTTCCTCTTACATGAAATCCGCTTCTAAAAGTTCACATAATTCAATCCCACGTCCACTTAACTTATACTTTAACAGCTTACTAATACGGTCATCACAGGTGATGAAAAACAACTGCTCCATGGTTGCTTTTGATGACATTTGATACTTAAGCAAATCCATGAACGCAAGCATATTTACATCATCCATACATGCCGTCAGGTCATCGATAAAATATACCTTCATCTTTTCATGGTCATTTCTTGCATTGATACCCGCAAAAAAATGAGCCAGCATAAAGACACTGATCTGACCATTACTTAAAACATTAACAAGATTCTTACCTTTATCATCAATTAACGAGATTCCCTCATTCTCTTGGACTATGTTGATTACGTCACTAGAATTAAATCTTATCAGTTTATTATAGAACTTGCTAAGAGCCGGTCCTACCTTTTCGTACTCGTCTTTCGAAAGTTCTTCCACAACATCCTTGATATCTTTTGCTCTCTGAGATGCACTATCTTTCAGTTTTTGAAGCTCTTCTATTTCCGCATCCAGATTCTGATTCTTCTTATTATCCTCCTCCAGTTTCTGATTCAGGTCACATAACGTCTGATTTGCAAGAATACTATCAATAGCATTAATCTTTGATACAAATAAATCATAAGAAAAATCCAAAATCTCATAGGATCTGGTAATGAGATTTTTTACCTTTGCATATGTCTGTTGCACCGTCTCATTTTCAAACTCATACCCTAAAACTGTTAGAATCTGCTGATAAACATCTCTCACTTTCTGCTCTTTGTCTTCCTCTAAAAGCCGCCCCTCTACAGCAGCCAGTAATTCCCCTACCTTTTCTGCAGTCAATTCTTCTACATTAATCTCTTGTCCCGATTTCTGTAATATTTTAACCGCATCAAAATATGGCTGTATCTCATCCTTTAGAACTTTCAAGCCACTAATCTCTGCCTCTAACGTTTCCTTTTCTTTTTCCACCACAGATTTTGTGTAATTAATAATTTTCTGATAAAGAAACTCAATCTCTGTCTGCAACGAGGTTTTATGTACCTCTTTTAACTTTACGACTTCCCCATTTTGCTTGATATACTCATCGGCTTCCTTAAGAATCAAAGCTTCCTCTATGGTAGAAAATGACTCCGAACCACAAACGGGACATCGGGCAACACCATTCTCTTTTAAAACAGCATCTCTATGTTTAATCACCTCTTGTTTATTCACAGAAAGAGACGATAACAACTTTAGCATCTTATTATTTTTGGAAAGAAGCTCAATCTCGGCAGAAAGATCCTTCATATTTTTCTCTTTCTCTTTAATTGCCTTCTTATCCACATCAAAATCAGGTTTCATAAAACCATCTATATCTAAAGCAATTATTGATTCCCCATCCTGGAAGATTGTATCTTTTGAAAGAGACAAACCGTTCAATTTGCCAAGTTTGGTCTCAAGCCTTATAATCACATCCGTATTCTTCGAAAATCCAGCTTTCACCGCACGTTGAATAGACGCTCCCTTCGTCTCCCAGTAAGAAGCAATCTTTTTGATAATAGACTGCTGGCCCTTTAAATTCTCATTTTCTACAAGTTTATATAGTTCTTTTTTCGCCACCTGATAACCACAATTTTTCACTTCTGCTTTCTGTGCAGTTAACTCGTCTTTATCAAGACCAACAATCGCTGTCTTCTCATCTGGATAGAAAATGGTCAAAGGATACGCAACCAGCTTTGCATCCTCACGAACTTTCGCCAACTGATTTTCATGGTTCTCAATCACCGCCTGCGGTACCTTCTGTTTGGTCTTATCCTCAATATAGCGATCCACATCCTCAGCAAAAATCTCCAGATTCTCCGCAACCGTCTTCCGCTCGTCATAGTTCGTGATAAATTCATTAAAGAAGTCCTTTAGGTCCTTTCTCTTTTTGCTTTGAACATTAAATGACTTTTGAACATCACAAAAATGAAAATTATAGAAACTATCTCCTACATATTCCCGAACAAATGATTTCGCCATTTCTTCATTTCCATCGATTGTAACCTTAGATGACCTTGGATCTAGTTCATCCTTTGTCTGCTCTCTGCAAAGAATTATCTCTTTATCTCCGTCAAATAGCCAGAGAACTACCTTGACCTTCGTTTTCTCTCCAGCATCACGATTCTTTAGAATGCCATCGGTATTCATCTTGCGTTCAGCATCATTGGTACTTCTGCTATCAAAAGCAGTTTTTAGCCTTCCAATATTGCCCGTCAGACACCACTCAATCGCATCGACAGTTGTCGTCTTCCCAATTCCATTTGCAGCTGAAAGAAGCACAACCGATCTATCATTAAAATCGATGGTTTTATCGCTAAATCCTCTAAAATTTATCATTCTTATCTTGCGAATTATCATCTTTTCAGCCACTCCCTAATCTGTTCGTAATCCTGTACTTCAAAAGACTTATCCAGTACACCTTCTCTTTCTTTTCTGTTCACTCTTTTCCGTTTCTTTTCCATTAGCGCTAAAAGTCCCTCATCCTCAGGAAGTAACTGACTCAATCGCTTCATTTGCTCCACATTCGGTGCAAATGCATCTGTTGGAATCATATGGAATGGTAATTCGATCACCTCATCATCATCGATTACAATTTGATTCTTATCTGTGAGATCGCCCTTAATAAGAATCTTTCTCGATATTAGCAGATTACCCTCTCGGCTCTTATCTGGAATCCCCCTGGAATAAACAATCAACTGCACAATATTATACTTTAACTTATAAATCTCTTCTGATTTACCATTAATAATCATAAACACACGAATTCGATCATCCCAGCGATCACATAAAGAATCGATTTCCATCAAGTCTCCATTCAGAAGGAAAAACAAATCATCTCTCTGCTCACTGATAAAAATACATAATAATTCTTCCGGCTTCTGTTCCAAATCAAAGATATCCTCCAGATCAATTTCATATTCAGAAGCTATATCCCCAACAAGTATATCCTTATATCCACTTTTCTTAAACTCTTCCTGTAAAATCATAACTACATTTCCTCTTTGATACATTTCTCAGAAAAGATGCAACCCCCGCAAGCTTCCTGTATGCTCCATTCGTCCTCATCAATTCCAATACACTCCATACACTCAATATAAAAACTATCTTCACCAAGATCCGCAACCGTAGGATTTTCATTTACGTTCGCTGTACTATAATTATAATAATTTTTACCTCTTGTAATTTTACTATTCTCAAAAAACCATTTTCCTGGTTTCGGTGATATATTCACCATACGTTCCACAATCTTTCGTTTAACACCTTTAAACTTTCCGCCTGCCGAGGGAAGAATTACACTATGGTTTACATATTTATCTTCAGGAAAATTCAGACAAACATAGTCAGTTACTGAGAAATCCATGTAATAACATGGATTAAACATTTCTAAATGATCAGAAATCTCCGTCTCATCATTCACCTTCTCCTGACAAATGTCTAGCATAATCTTCCACAGATAATCTAGAAAAGCAAGAAAGGCTGTTTTACATTCCGTCATATAGATGAATCTGTCATCTACAATCGCTCCCCTGTAAGCAGCAACCTTACTAACATCGTCCGTACTAAATGTATTCAATAGCTGATACTGTCCATCTACAGTTTGAGCAATTTTATTTATCCATTGTAAAGTATTCTGGTATATCCGGTTCAACATGTGAGTCTGTAAATCAGAAAGGTCATTATTATTTATAATCTCACCATACTCCTCACAAATAACACCCACCAGATAATTTGCAATAGTCTTCTCGGACTTCGTCCTGACGGAATCTGCCATATACTGATCAAATTCTTTTTTATCCACTCGCAGCTGTTCAAAATCCGAATCAACTAACTCATAACGCTGTTGTATATATGAAATCGCAAGACCAAGCAGAATTAACTGCCAGTGCTCCTCATCTCCACCGCTATCAGCATTAGGATAATTTCGGGCTAATGCTTTCATCAATTCTATTTTGTATTCATTGATATCCAATTGGTGGGAGATATCATATTTGGTCACAAACCCTTTCAACGAATCCTCTGAAGCCATGGCCGCAAACAGGTTTTTCTTTTGTACGTCTTTCTTATTCGTTGTGTAAATATTCGTCTTCAGCCAGGTAACTGGATCCACAATATTTGAATAATTCATCGACTTGCAGAGTGCATTTTCAAGTCCAATATATGTTTTCATCTCATCAAGCGTTGGTTTCTTAACCTTTGATTTTCTATGTATATAAAGTCTCGGAACTGCTGTCAAAGCAGACTGAAGCATCTGAAGGCGTAGATACTGATAATAAAGATCAGTCGAAATTTCCTTTATATTCGGATTTGTCTTCGGATAATACTTCACCTGGATAAACTCAAATGTGCCATCCTCGAAAAATACATCCACATCCTCTAGATATTCTGAACAGACATACTTTACCTGATTCTGAAGGAGACACTTAATCGTAATATAATCCTGAAATAAAAATCCCCTAATCTTACTTGTTGCATCTCTATCCTTATCACCATCATACATGACTGATAATTTACCAAATTCTTCTTTCGTATATATACTCACGAATCCTCCCCCCTATCTGTATCTACATATCCTTTTTCCATTCGTCTACATATATAGCGGGATGCTGCATAGAAAAAATTTCTTTCTGACGCTCAATTTCTGCTTTCAACTGTTCTTTCGTGGGCAAATACGTCAGGTATTTTGACATAAACAATCGGTCATTATCATGAAGTACCGAATATCTGGCAATATCTTCGTCAGTTTCTGAACACAATAAAATCCCAATGGATGGATTATCTCCCTGTCCTCGCTTTAAATCATCATACATGCGTACATACATATCAATCTGTCCTACATCTTGATGGGTAATTCTGCCCATCTTCAAATCGATTAAAACATAGCACTTAAGTTCGATATTGTAAAAAACTAGATCTAAATAGTAGTCCGAAGTTTCCGTTACAATATGTTGCTGACGAGCCACAAACGCAAATCCTCTGCCCAATTCCATCAAAAAATCTCTAATATGAGAAAGAATGGCAGATTCTAAATCTCCCTCTAAGTAAGTATCCTCATTCTTAAATCCAAGGAATTCTGCAATCACCGGGCTTTTGATTAGTTCGAATTGATTTTTTTGAAATTCTGCAGTTTTCTGCTTCATTTCTTCAATTATAGCCTCTTTTTTCGGCGCCTGAAGTAACCTATAATAATATTGCGTACTAATATTACGATCTAAGGTTCTTGAACTCCAGTTCTCGTCAACAGCCTCTTTCATATACCAATAGCGTGCATTTTCATCTGAAACACGAAGAAGGCTCCGAATATGTGTCCAGTTAAGATTGTGAACGCACGCGTTCACAATCTGCTCATCGGGAAAGCACTGATAAAATTTGATGTAATAATGCAGATTTCTTTTAGAATAATTTTTGCCAAACTCCTTTGTCAAATCTTCTGCCAATGCAGAAATTAAACCTCTACCGTACTCTGCACGTTCACTGCCACCCAGTTCCTGCTCTACAATTCGTTTGCCAATATTCCAATAGGTAAGCAACATCGCCTTACTGGAAGCACTATAGGCCGCTTCTTGTCCAGAAGAAATAATACTTTTAATTTCTATAATAACTGATTGATATGGCGTCAAATGATTTTCCATCACATCACCTCGATTTTCTATAATGATTATATTTTAACTTGCTTTTCCTGTCATATCAAGGCTCTTACCAAAAAAATGGTATAATAGTGGTGTAGTAAGCACTCGATTGCTCCGTGAAATCATTGTTTTTACCGGCTTTTCCGGGACTTTTAGGGATGTTGCCGTGGCAAATAAATAGTATTTTTATCATCTTGTTTATATCCCTTCATAAGCCTTCAAACCTTGATATTACGGGCTGTCCGGCGCTTTTTTCATTTTTCGTGTTTTGCCCTAAACCTATGCTAATCTTTATAAATCTACGCAAATTCACGAGTAAATGGTGTAGTAAAAACATTATTACCAAATTCCTTTAATGGATATTTCCTCTCTTTTTTCTTCAACTTTAACTATCAATTCCTTTAAATTGAGTAATATAACCATTTCCATCTTCTAAGGGAGGAATTACATCCGCAATCGTAAATTCTGTAGGCTCATAATATACATTGAAAAATTGTTCTTCATCCAACGCATATGTTGTCGTATTACATTGAGGATCTGCATCTATAACTAATCTCTTTTTTCCTAATCGTTTTAGCATATAAGACGCCAAGTTACATAGCAGAGTAGTCTTCCCAACACCACCCTTATTATTAAATATGGATATTGCTTTCATTCTTTTCTCCTATATTGTAATTCATTATTCATCACTTTCCATCAACTTTTTCAGTTCATCTTTACTAGGAAGAACAGTTAAATATTTACTTGCAAATATCTGACTATTTTCCTCTGGTAAAGTCATCTCTACTACTGCATCATTCTTATTTTTGCATAACAGAATTCCGATTGTCGGATTTTCATCCTCCAGTTTTACCTTACGATCATAATAGTTCACATACATCTGCATCTGCCCTATATCCTGATGCTTTAGTCGCCCAATTTTCAAGTCGAAAAGTACGAAGCAACGCAACAAACGATTGAAAAATACCAAATCCACTCTGTAATGCTCATCCTCAAAAGTAAATCTCACTTGTCTGCCAACAAAAGTAAATCCTCTTCCTAATTCCAGCAAAAACTCCTGTAAATGATCAATTATTTTCGTTTCCAAATCCGTTTCTGAATATTTTGCAAGTTCCGGCAAACCCGTAAACTCTAAAACATATGGGTCTTTCAATAAATCTTCGGGCTTCTCAATTATTTGTCCTTCTGTTGATAACCGCTCTACACCCTCTTTGTCTCTGCTCAATACTAACCGTTCATATAAGGCACTATCATACTGTCTTCCCAGTTCCTTTACGCCCCATCCGTTCCTAACCGCCTCGATTTCATAAAAATGTCGTTCATCTATATTGGGAATCCGCATAAGTGATACATAATGCGAAAAACTCAGAAAAAACTTTCGTCCTTCTTGCGTTTCTGGTAAATTTTCAAATTGGGTAGACACTTTCTGCCCAATTTGGTCTTGAGAATACACCATGTAAAATCTACGCATCAACTTCAAATTTTCTACAGAAAACCCTTTTCCTAAACTCTCTGTTAAACATTCTGACAACTCTTTAAGAATCGCTTTCCCATATTCGGCACGCTGTTTTCCATTCTGTTCTTCTTCTACAATCATACGTCCCACCTCAAAATAGGAATAGACCATAGAAATATTCAATGCCATTTTTGCCTGTTTTCTGGCATTTTTTAGAACTTCTAATACTCTATCAAAAAAATTACCTTTCACGATATTTTCCATACAATACCCTCTCAGTTAGATTGGGTAGAAACTGTCTACCCGATTCATATCATAACAAAATATCTCTCAAAATCTACTATAATGCAAAACTCATCTCATTTCCACTTTTCCTTGCCATATCAAAACTCTAACCCAAATTGAACTGGTGTAGTAGTGGTGTAGTAAGCGCTCGATTGTTCCATAGAACCATTGATTTAATAGGACTTTCTGGGACTTTTCAAGATGTTGCCGTGGCAGACGAAAAGGATGTTAATGTTATTCTGAAATTGTTTGGTCATACACTCTATCTCCATTATGTTTTAATAGCTAAAGTCTACTATAAGTTCATGCTTTGAACAAGTATTTAAACAAATATTTCATTTCGATTCTTCTATTTACAGCCTGCTCACTGTCTTGTATAATTGTAGCAGGCAGTTCCTACTGCTGGGTGACTTCCATCTCCGAAAGGGGGTGGTATAACATGAGTACATATGAGACACTTTCTTTGATGATTGCGTTTGGAGTACTTGTTGTTATGATTATAGGTACAAAAAAATAGTCACCCGCCTACCAAGCCGTGACTATTTTTAATTAAGTTATTAACTTGGAAGCCACTCACTGGAGTGAACTGCCTTTTTGTACCTTCATTATAAGCCCAATTCAGTTCTTCTGTCAATCACGATTTTTCAGTCGCGCTCCTGCATTTTCCCGTTCACATTCCTCAACTTTTTTAATCCCTCTTGAAACAAACGGTTTCGTTTCTCCGTCAACCCGCTGTCTTCTTCCAGCCATACATGAAAGATAATATCTCTGTCTCTGCTCAACATTTCAATAAATTCCCTCGGAGTATAAATTGCATTTTGATCCAGCTTTAACTGATCAATCAGCCTTGAATCTAATGCCTGATTGTATGTATCCTTACAGTGATAGCCTCTGATGTGATCCAAAGGGTCGCTGCAACGGGAATCTTTGAATCGGTTACACGGTTTGCAAATATCATCCCCCAAAATGGTAAACTGCAATTCCGTATCCAGGTTTTCAATTATACAATTTGCAACTTTATAGAAGTCATGCTGGTATAATTCATCTGGCACAAAATGTTCAACGCCCGCTCCATAAAGTTTCATAATATCGATTAGATGATGGGGTTTAATGACAATCATAAGCGTCTCCAATATATTACAAGTTTCACTGATCGGACTTAACTCCACAAATGATTGTTATAATAAGTCCTACAATCCCGATCATGAATGAGAGTATATCCATTTCCATTCCAGCACTACACTGCTGCAATAGAATCGCAAATAAGAGAATCGCAATACCTATCAAGCTTTTTTTCACGTTCACATCTCCTTTCATCCCAACAGCTTCCGCACCATTTCCCCGTCAAACCTCACCTCGCGCACGCCGTCCACCTCGATCTGGTAAAGCGCATTGGCGGCCAGATGCTCCGCGGCCTGCTCCAGGTCCCGGATGCCGGTGGTGTCCGCGTATTTCCCGATCACCGCGTCCAAGGCTTCATCGGTGATAATACATTCATTTTCATGCAGACTCATGCGTTTTAATACCTTGGGCAGGGAGTAGCGCGAGAAGATGATTTTCTTTTCCTCCGCCGTGTAGTCCGGGATATCGATCACCGCGAAGCGGGACATAAGCGGCGCGCTGATCTGGTCCTTGTCATTGGCCGTGGCGATGGGGTAAACGCCCACGGTGGGAACCATACATTCGATGTAATTGTCCGTAAAGCCAAGGTTGTCCAGCAGGGTCAGCAGCACATCCGCTGGATTGCCGTTTCCCTTTCCGGCGGCGGCTTTGTCCAGCTCGTTGATAATAAACACCAGGTTGGACTCGCCCGCCATGGAGAAGGCCTCCATGATAATGCCGGGTTTTGCGTTGGCGTAAATGCGGGAGCTGCCGGTCAGCTGTTCCGGGTCGTTGATGGAGCTCATGTCCAAAGTGGTCCACGGCAGCTTCAGGATGCGGGCCACCGCGTAGGCGATCTGGGACTTTCCGGTTCCGGCGGGGCCCACCAGCAGCAGGCCGTAGGCGGGCAGCGTGTGGGTGCGGTTGATCTGGATGATGGTTTCGATGATCCGCTGTTTTACACGCTCCATTCCATAAAGCTCCTCGTCCAGAATCCGGCGCGCCTCCCGGGGATCGATGGCTTCGAAATAATTACTTTTCCACTGGATGTTCATCATAATGGACAGGGCGCGCTGGGCGTGACGCCGTTCCTCGGGGGAGACCTCGTGGGAGCGGGCCACCGCCAGGTTTCTGCGGGCCCAGAGGCGGATATTGTCTGGCAGGGTGCGGCCCGCGCAGGTCATGAAGTCCGTGATGCTCTGCAGGCTGGTGAGCTTCATATCGTCGGCGTCCTCCATCTGGTCCTCGTCCTCCTGCTCATCCGTGGGCGCGCTGCTGGCAAACAGCCGGTCGATCATAAACTGAAGAAAACCGTCCTCAGCCGAGAGCTTGGTCCCGCCCCCGAAGGCGATTTCCCGGATCCGGTAGACCGCATAACCGTTTTCACGGTTCTCGCCGGACAGGCGTACGTTGATGTGGTTTTCACCCAGCCACCGGAGCAGGCTGACGAAGCGGGCATCGATCTGTAAAATATCGGCGCTGGCCGTGCCGTCCTCATCCTTGAACTCAAAGGCGGTGCGCTTGATGGGATTGGTAAAAAGACCGCAGGAATGGTGCTTCCAGGCCCGCTTCCGGTTGTCCAGCACCAGAATCGGCTGGTCGGGGGAGGCGGTGGCGTGGCTGGACTGGTATGTAGTGTAGGTACACTCGGACGGCGCGTTGACCTCCGATGTGTCGTTGAAATCAAATACTGGCATGACGGATACTCCTTTGTGGATTTTAGTAGACAAGAATAGCTGCGTTTCCTTATTATACCAAGACAACGGCTCTGTGACTAGCCGCAGCAGCAATTATTTTGCATTTTTATTCACTTTTAATTCACAACCCAATCCCATTGCCCTTCCCGCCCTGCCGGTGTTATACTAGTACTACAGCGAACTTTGATTACTTTATTTAAATATCCCCCTGTTTTTGATATAATAAAAGGGGGTGGATACTATGATGATAAATACAGCATACGACCCACGGCTATTAGAACAGTGGGCAGTTGATCTAAACAGTACCCAGGAAATTGAACAATGCTTAGAGCCATACCTGCATCAATACGATTGCGCCTTTACCTCTCAAAAACAGTCTAAACATTTTGCAAACTTTGTCAGGGGGCTGCTTAGTCCATTGGACCGTAAATCCATTGAACCGATTGCTTTACATCTAGCTGGTGAAAAGTCGGTCCGTCCCATGCAGCAGTTCTTTACACGTGCACCACTCAAGGAAGATGATATTCTTGATACCTACCAGCAGCTTCTGGCAGCCCAGCTAAACCACACTGGTTCAATGCTTTCTGTTGATGATACCAGCTTTGTAAAGAAAGGGACTCATTCCATTGGGGTAAAGCGGCAATACTGTGGCAGACTGGGTAAACGGGAAAACTGCCAGGTTGGAGTATTCCTTTCCTATGCCGGGGACTCTGGATACGGTTTGGTGGATTATGAGCTTTATATCCCCCAGGAATGGTTCCAGGACTCCCATCAGGACCTGCGTACTAGATGCCGGCTCCCAGAACAGCGGCGCTTCCTTACAAAAAACCAGATTGCCCAGAACCTTCTCAACCATGCCTTCGAAACCGGACGGTTTCAGGCACAATGGATCGGATGTGACGCTGCATATGGATGTGACCATGCCTTTTTGGATGGCCTGAAGCTGCCCGGAGAAGTATGGTATTTTGCGGCTACAAACGCAAAGGAACAGGTATTCCTGGAACAGCCCCAGATATGCAACCCAGAACTAGGCAAGAACCGCGGCCGCCCAAAGAAACATCCGATATGGACGATACAGCCAGTCAGTGTCAAAAGCATAGCGGAAGATCCTGCTGCTCCATGGGAGCAGGTAACACTGGCTGAAGGTTCTAAGGGGCCCATCCTGGCACAGAGATTCATGCTGCGCGTTGTCGCTTGCCGTAAGGATGGAAACCGTAATTATTTAAAACCGGGGAAAGAAGTCTGGCTGTATATCCGTAAATACGAGGATGGGACCATCAAATATTTTGTGTCGAATGCTCCGCAAGACATCCCCTGTGCAGAGCTGGACCGTGTAGCAACCCTAAGATGGCCAATCGAACAATGCTTTGAGGAGTGCAAAAGCTATCTTGGAATGACCCACTATGAGGGTTGCAGCTATCCGGGCTGGAAACGTCACATACTCTTTGTAATGATTGCACATCTGTTTACAACCCAAATACGAGAGAACGTTAAAAAAAGGGGATCCCTTTAACAATGCCTATGGTCGTCAGGTTGTTCTATAGCATGATGGAGTACACGTCTTCCTGTATGCAAAAAATTGTATATTATCACATAAAAAGGAATCATTGCGCCTACCTGTCACACCGTAAAAAGAAATTATCTTGTTCGCTGTAGTACTAGACAGATCAGAAACCTTTACCATTTCCCAAAAGGAGTTAAAGCCATGCGAACAATCTACACAAACGGAGCCGTGTACACCGGAGAGCTGCCGCTCTGCCAGGCGTTTGTCCAGGAGGACGGCCGCTTTCTCTATGCCGGCGGCACGGAGGAAGCCATGACCTATCGGACGGCCGAAACGCGGGTCGTGGACCTGGACAAGCGGTTTGTCTGCCCGGGATTCAACGATTCCCATATGCATCTGGTCAATTTCGGATATTCCCTCCAGGCGGCGGATCTGGGCCGCCACACCTCGTCGCTGGCAGAGGTTCAGGAGGAGCTGCGCCGTTTCCACCGGGCCAACCCGGACCCGGCCGGGGGATGGCTGCGGGGCCGGGGCTGGAACCAGGACTATTTTACCGATGTGAAACGCTTTCCCAACCGCTACGACCTGGACCAGGTGTCAAGGGACGTGCCCATCTGCATTGCCCGGGCCTGCGGCCACGCCTGTGTGGTGAATTCCCGGGCGCTGGAGATCACCGGCGTCACGGGCAGTATGCCGCAGCCGGAGGGCGGCCGCTTCGAGGTGGACGAAAAAGGGCAACCTCTGGGGATTTTCCGGGAAAATGCCATGGATCTGGTGTATAACTTCATCCCGGCTCCGGACCGCGGCGGGATCAAGGAAATGATACTTGCGGCCTGCGCGGCTCTGAACCGCTATGGGGTGACCTCCAGCCAGTCCGACGATTTCCTTGCGTTCCCCAACGTGCCCTGGGAGGAGACGCTTGAGGCGTACCGGGAGCTGGAGCAGGAAGGGAAATTAACGTTGCGCGTGAACGAACAGTCCCAGTTCCCCAGCCTGGAGGAGCTGAAACGCTTTATCGGGGCCGGATACAACACCGGATGGGGCGACAGCTGGTTTCGCATCGGCCCGCTGAAAATGCTGGGGGACGGTTCCCTGGGCTCCCGTACCGCCTACCTCTCCCGGCCCTACGCGGATGATCCGGGCACCCGAGGCATTCCCATCTATACCCGGGACCAGTTCCGGGAAATGATCGGCTACGCCCATGAGCACAACATGCAGGCCGCGATCCACGCCATCGGCGACGGAATCCTGGACGACGTGCTGGCGGTTTACCGGGAAGTGCTGGAGCGCTGCCCCCGCGGGGATCACCGCCACGGCGTGGTGCACTGCCAGATCACCAGACCGGACCAGCTGGAGGCGTTTCGGGAGTTGGGGCTGCACGCCTACGTCCAGTCCATTTTCCTGGACTATGACATCCACATCGTGAGACAGCGGGTGGGGGAGGAGCTGGCAAAGAGCAGCTACAATTTTAAAACATTGATGGACTACGGCGTCCGCGTGTCCAACGGCTCCGACTGCCCGGTGGAGCAGCCGGACGTGATGGCTGGAATCCAGTGCGCCGTGACCAGGAAAACCCTGCGGGACCACCTTGGTCCCTACCTGCCGGACCAGGCCATGACCGTGCAGGAGGCGCTTGACTCCTTCACCGGCGCCGGGGCGTACGCCTCCTTTGAGGAGGAACACAAGGGCCGGATCTGCCCCGGGATGCTGGCCGATTTTGTGGTTCTGGAAAAAAATCCCTTTGAGACGCCGGTGGAGGAGATCGCAGGAATCGCCGTGCTGGCCGCGTTCGTGGACGGAAAATGCGTGTACCGGCGGGAGAATCGGGAGAATCGGAGCTGACGCCCACCCTTGCATTTAAAATTTCCATGGGATATAATAGAGTCGAACACAGATACGGGCGCGGCCACTGCGCGCCCAAGACTGCGCAAACAAACCAGACGAGGATAAGCATACATGCAGACACTGAACCAAGACATCAAGGACCGCTCCTTTAAGTCCGCCTACCTGCTGTTCGGGGACGAGGCATTTCTCAAAAAGAGCTACAAGAACCGGCTGAAGGAGGCCATCACCGGCGGGGACACCATGAACTACAACTATTACGAGGGCAAGGGGATCAACGTTCCGGAGATTTTGGGGATGGCGGACACCATGCCGTTTTTCGCGGAGAAACGGCTGATTCTGGTGGAGGACAGCGGATTTTTCAAGGGAGGCGGGGAGGCGGAGAGCCTGGCGGAATATCTGCCCAATGTGCCGGACACCACCTGCCTGCTGTTTGTGGAGACCGAGGTGGACAAGCGCAGCAAGCTCTACAAGGCGGTGAAGAAGCATGGTTACGCGGCGGAGATGGTGCGCCAGGAGCCGGCCCAGCTGGCCCGTTGGGCCGCGGGAGTGCTGGCCCGGGAGGGAAAGAAGATCACCGGCCGCACCATGGATTTGTTTCTCAGCAAGACCGGGGACGACATGGAGAACATTCTCTCGGAGCTGGACAAGCTGATCAGCTACACCCTGGGGCGGGACGTGATCACGGACGCCGACGTGGAGGCGGTCTGCGTCACCCAGGTGACCAATAAAATTTTTGACATGATTACGGCCATTTCCAGCCGTCAGACGCGAAAGGCCATGGACCTGTACGAGGACCTTCTGACTCTGAAGGAGCCGCCCATGCGGATTCTCTTTCTCATCGCCCGGCAGTTCAACCAGATTCTCCAGGTGAAGGAGCTGATGGGCAAAGGCATGGACAAGAGCACCATCGCGTCCAAATTGAAGCTGGCCCCCTTTGTGGCGGGCAAGATCATGCTGCAGGCCAAGAGTTTTACCAAGGAGCAGATTTTTTCCTATGTGAACCTGTGCGTGGACGCGGAGGAAGCGGTGAAGACCGGAAAGCTGGCCGACCGGCTGGCGGTGGAGCTTCTGATTGCGAATCATTATTGAGAACAGAAAGGGAAAGGCGATGGATATGATGGACACCATAGAACTAAAGACAATCAAAGAGCAGGCCAAAAAGGTGGTGGAAGAGCTTTTGGAGGCGGCAAAGATGCGGGAAGGGCAGATTCTGGTGGTGGGCTGCTCCTCCAGCGAGATCGACAGCTTCCGCATCGGCTCCCACTCCAGCGGGGAGATCGGCCAGGCGGTGTTCGAGGCCATTTACGGGGAGTTAAAGACCAGAGGGATCTACCTGGCGGCCCAGTGCTGCGAACACCTGAACCGGGCGCTCATTCTGGAGGAGGAGGCCGCCCGGCGTTACGGTTATGAGCCGGTGAACGTGGTTCCCCAGCTGAAGGCGGGCGGTTCCTTTGCCACCGCGGCTTACGCCGGGTTCAATCACCCGGTGGCGGTGGAGCACATCCGGGCCCACGCGGGCATCGACATCGGCGACACGCTGATCGGCATGCACCTGCGGGACGTGGCGGTGCCGGTGCGCATCGCAACAAAGGAGATCGGCTCCGCCCACGTGGTCTGCGCAAGGACGCGGTTAAAATTCATCGGCGGGGTGCGCGCCCACTATGATGAGGAGCTGATGTAACACCAATCAAACGTAAACCGAAATTCCGGCAGGGATTTTCAAAGGCATTCAGGGGCCTTTGAAGGTCCCTGTTTTTTGTTGAACGCAATGGGCCGCCGGCGCAGCCTGCGGTCGGTTGTTCGTTTTTTACCTTCACGATTTTTTAATCCCCCGGAAACGAACAAATCGGGCCAAAGCGTTGACGGGACCCGGGCGGACGGCTAGAATGTGCCTATAAACATTGAGACGGGCCCGTGAAGTTTATAAGAGGAGAAGTGAAGGATTATTTCCTGAGGAGGTTTACTATGATAAACACAGTCATTATAGCGGATGATCTGACCGGAGCCAATGACACCGGAGCCATACTGGCGCAGAACGGCTTCAAGGTGGGGACCATCCTGAAAACGGATCATATGGAGCAGTTTGAGGATTACGACGTGCTGTGCATCAGCACCAACAGCAGAGGGATCAGTGGGACGGAGGCATACGCCAGGGTGCAGGAGGCGGCCGCGCTGTTTCCAAGAAGCGAATCCATTCTGTACAGCAAGCGGGTGGACTCCACGCTGCGGGGAAATGTGGGAGCGGAGATCGACAGTATCCTGGACTATCTGGGAGAGGATTACCGGGCAGTTGTGGTGGCCTCCTTTCCCGGATCGGGGCGCACCTGCATCGGGGACATTCTGCTGGTAAACGAGGTTCCCCTGCAGATGACGGAGGTGGCCAAGGACCCGACGGCGCCGGTACATACGTCGAGAGTGACGGAGATCATCCGGCAGCAGTCCAGACACAGCGTGGGTTACATCGGTCTGGAAAAGGTGCTGGAGAGCTCCGGGAAGCTGTTGGAGCAGCTGTTGGAGACCGCGAAGCAGAACCGGATCATCGTGATGGACGCCCGCACTGTGCGGGACATTGAGGCCATTGCCGCCTGCTGCGCGGCCAGCGGGCTTAAGATTGCGGCCATTGACCCCGGTTCCTTCACGGCGGCCCTGGCCGGCAACCTGTTTAAGCACAAGAAAGAGGCGATCCAGAAAAAACTGCTGTGCGGCCTTGGAAGCGCCAGCGACCTGACCAGGCAGCAGCTTCAGTACCTGAAGAAAATCGCCAACCCTCTGGTGGTGCGGATGAACGCCGGGGAATTCTTCCGGCCGGACAGGCGCGCCCGGGAGATGGAGCGGGTGAAGGAAGCGGTTCTGCGCTCGGAGGAGTCCCACGGTATCCTGGTGATCACCACCACGGAATCCAAGGAGGACGTGCTGGACCTGTCCAGAGTGGACGGGGCGGAGCACTGCTCCAAGAAGGAGTGCGCCGGTGTGATCACGGACACCATCGCCCAGGTTCTCTACGACCTGGTGCAGGAAATGGACGGCCGGGTGGGCGGCGTCTACGCCTCGGGAGGCGACGTGGCGGCGGCTTTCTGTGAAAAACTGGGAATCTCCGGCTTCAATGTGAAGGGAGAGGTGATTCCGTTGGCGATCTATTCCAACACCATCGGGGGCGCCCATGAGGGACTGCCCATGATCACCAAGGGCGGACTGGTGGGCAGGGAGGACACCCTGCTGCAGTGCATGGAGTATTTTGAGACCGTGATCTGATTTTATCTGAAAAATGAAGGGGAGTGTGACATATGGATGAAGGTTTGAGAATGGCCCTGGGTCTGGCGCTGGGGCTGGTAATACTGGTGCTGATGATTACAAAGACGAAGATTCACGTGTTTCTGGCGGTGATCATCTGCTCCATTTTGATCGGATTGTTCGGCGGCATGGGTCAGGAGGATGTGATCGCATCCATCACCAAGGGGTTCGGCAATTCCCTCAGCAGCATCGGCATTATCATCGGTTTCGGCGTGATGCTGGGAAAACTGCTGGAGATGTCGGGGGCCACCCGGGTGATGGCCAACACGTTTATCAAAATATTTGGAAAAAACAGGGAGGAAGAAGCGCTGGCCATCTCCGGGTTTGTGACCTCGCTCTCCATCTTCTGCACCTCGGGTTTTATTATTCTGGCGCCGCTTATGAAGGCGTTGTCCAAAAAGACGAAAAAATCCGTGGTAGCCCTGGGAATCGCTCTGGCGGGCGGCCTGGTGGCCAGCCATTCGCTGGTTCCCCCTGCGGCCGGTCCCATCGGAGTGGCGGGAATCCTGAATGTGAACATCGGGCAGTTTATGCTCTACGGCACCGTGCTCTCCGTTCCCATTATTCTGGTCAGCCTGATTTACGGAAAATACCTGGGCAGGAAAATCTGCCAGATACCGGACGGGGAGGGCTGGACCAGGGAATATGAGCCAGGGCAGGCGCAGGCTGAGCCCGAGGCGGCAGCAGCAGCGGACAGAGACGCCCTTTCGATCTCGCCGTTGATGGCGTTTGCGCCCATATTATTTCCAATTCTGTTCATCCTGTTAAAGACCGGGTTAAAGTCGGCCGGTGTGGAAAACGGCGTGGTTTCCCTGCTGGGGCAGCCTATCGTGGCCCTGGCCCTGGGGCTTCTGATCGCGATTTACGGCCTGATGCGCCAGTTTGGCAAGAGCGACACCTTAAATGCGATGGAAGAGGGACTGAAGGCCAGCGGCAAGCTCATGCTCCTGGTGGGCGGCGGCGGAGCCCTGGGAATGATCATCCAGAACAGCGGACTGGGGGAGTACATCGCCTCCAACATCATCAAAACCAGCATCCCGCCTCTGCTGCTCCCGTTCCTGATTGCAGCGCTTTTGAGGGTGGCCCAGGGGTCCGGGTCCGTGGCGATGATGACGGCCGCCTCCGTGGTGGCGCCCATGATCGGAACGCTGAACTTAAATCCGGTGTTCGCGGCGCTGGCCGCCTGCATCGGCGCAATCCCATTTTCCCATTTCAACGATTCCTATTTCTGGGTGATCAATGAGTCCATCGGAATCAGCGACACCAGGGAGCAGATGCGGGTGTGGAGCGTGACCACCACGCTGTCGGGATTCGCGGCGCTGGCGATGCTGCTTGTGATGAACCATTTTCTGGGATAACTGAACATCAAACGGATATTAAAAAATGGAGGAAAAAAGATGAAACCGATTATATTGATTCCCATGGGAGACCCGGCCGGGATCGGGCCGGAGATTGTGGCCAAGGCGCTGGCGCGGGAGGAAACCGTTCAGCGCGCCAGGTGTGTGGTGGTGGGAGACAGACGGGTGATGGAGCAGGCGGCAGATATCGTGAACCTTCCCCTGACCATCCATACCATAGACGAGCCGGAGCAGGGCCGGTTTGAGCAGGGCGTGATCAACCTGATCGATCTGGCCAACGTGGATTTTGGGCAGTTCAAGCGGGGGGAGATCAGCGCAATGTGCGGCCAGGCCGCCTACGAATACATCGCAACGAGCATTTCCCTGGCAAATGCCGGGAAGGCCGCCGCGGTGTCCACCACGCCCATCAACAAGGAGTCCCTGCGGGCCGCCGGGGTGCCCTACATCGGACACACGGAGATTTTCGGGGCGTTAACCGGCACGCCGGACCCGCTGACCATGTTTGAGGTGAGAAATATGAGGGTGTTTTTCCTCACCAGGCACGTGTCTCTGCGGAAGGCCTGCGACATGATCACCAAGGAGCGGGTCATCGACTACGTGAAGCGCTGCACCCAGGCCTTAAAACAGCTGGGGGTGGAGGACGGCACCATGGCCATCGCGGGGCTGAACCCCCACAGCGGGGAGCACGGGCTGTTTGGGGACGAGGAGATGGAGGCCATCTATCCGGCGGTGGAAGAGCTGCAGGCCCAGGGTTACAAGGTGGCCGGACCGGTGGGAGCGGACTCCGTGTTCCACATGGCGCTGCAGGGAAAATTCAACAGCGTGCTGTCTTTGTACCACGATCAGGGCCACATCGCCACCAAGACGCTGGATTTTGAGCGGACCATCGCCGTGACGGCGGGGATGCCCATCCTGCGGACCTCCGTGGACCACGGAACCGCCATGGATATCGCCGGGACCGGGATCGCCAGCGACGTGAGCATGGTGGAGGCCATTCGCCTTGCGGCAAAATACTCCCCCGCATTCAGGGGATAAGAAATCGATATTGTAAAATATGGGACTTTTTGGAAAATGCCGGGCGCAGCGATTGCGTCCGGCATTCTGTCCGTGGTATTGACAGGAAGATGGGGAACGTGTAACATTGGCTTAAAATGGGAATCGGAAGAGAGGCGGGGATGAACATGACGGCGGCAGAAGAGCGGCAGAACCGGATTGTGGAGCTGGTCAGCGAGAAGGGAAATATCCAGGTGGACCGGCTGGCGCAGATATTGGACGTGAGCCAGATGACCATTCGCAGGGATCTGGACAAGCTGGACCGGGAGGGGATTATCGAGCGGCGTCACGGCGTGGCGGTGATCAAACACGAGACCACCTACACGGAAAAGATGGTGACCATGATGGAGGAGAAACGGCTGCTGGCGGAGGCCTGCGCAGCGATGGTCAAGCCGGGGGATACGGTGTTTCTGGACTCAGGGACCACGATCTATGAGATTGCCAGGCGGATCATGGACATTCCCGATCTCACCGTGATCACCGACGACATCGAGACCGGATTTCTGCTGCACCGCAGCGGCGTGGAGCTGATGATCTGCGGGGGGACGGTGCAGAAGGAGACCGGAAGCATTTTCGGAACCTTTTCCAATCAGATGATGTCCTATATCCACGTGGGGATCGCGTTTATGGGCGCAATGTCCATTGACTCCAATTTCAACGTGCTTACCCCGACGCTGGACAAGGCCTCGCTCAAGCGGATGGTTACCAAAAACGCCAATAAGAGTTATCTGGTGGTGGACCACTCCAAGTTCAACCGCCAGGCCCTGATGAAGATCAACAGCCTTCAGGACTATACCGGAGTCGTCACAACGAAGGTGTTTGACGATCGGGAGCGAAAGCGGATGGAGGAGCTGAAAATCCAGGTGGTGACAGTGGGCGGCGGGGGCAAACAGGAGGTTTAATGCCGCCTGCCCCGAGGGCTTGCAGAGGGCGGATGGGGAAATGGCGGCGTTTTGGCTCATGACAGCGGCGCTTTTGTGCGTTTTTTTGGAGCGACAGGGGAAGGACTTTGCGAAAAACCGCCTGTGTTCAGATACATTAACTATATTTTACTTATGAAAGCTTAAAAAGTTGTAACAATTTTATAACACGCTTTATTTCGTGAATCTATTGACAATATCTGGTATCTATGGGTATAATAGCCTTGTGAATTTGGTCATCTGACAAAATTCCGGATCAACATCATTTCGCCTTGTACAGCCAAACTGAAGGAGGCACAATTATTGGATCAAGTTTCATGCAAAGAAGAGCCTACAAAAGAGGTGATTTTGGAGGCTGCGCTGGATGTGATCGAGGACCGGGCAATCAGCGGAACGCGGCTGCGCCTGATCGCCGAGCGGGCGAATCTCTTCCAATCCAACATCCATTACTATTTCCGGTCAAAACGGGAACTTCTGCTGGCCGTTCAGAAAAAAGTGCTGAACCGCTGCATTGAGATCAGAAGCGCCCTGGAGCAGGAAGCGGAGGACACATTGGACGCCCAGTTGAATGTGTTTATCCGGCAGAAAATAGAATTTATACGCAATCTGAGGAAATACGACTACGCGGAGATCGATTTCTGGGTCCAGGCCCGCAGCGACGAGGACATCCGGCGGGAGTTCAAGCGGTCCTTTCAGAACTGGCGCAGCGACATCAAGGATATTCTGCGTCCGCACGCCCCGGGGGCCAAGGAAAAAGAGCTGGATCTGTGCGCGGCCATGTTTGTGTCCCTGTTGGAGGGCGCGACCCTTCAGTACCTGATCGATTCGGAGGCTTTTGACCTGGACAACTATTTCGACGCGGCCAGGGATGCCGTCAAGGCCAGGCTGGCGCTTATCTGCAACCCAAGTATTTAAAGCGTAACGCTCTAAATAAATAACCTATTTAAAAGGAGAGGAACTATGAGAAAAATCACAGCAATGATGTTGGCGATGGCAATGTCAGTGACAGCACTTACCGCCTGCGGCGGAGGAGCCAAGGAGACGACCGCAGCGGCAACAGAAGCGCCGGCTGATTCCACCGCAGCAGCGGCAGAGGGAGAGAGCACGGCGGCAGCCGACACGGCAGCGCCCTCCGGAGACGCATCTTCCTTCAAGGTAGCGGCTATTTTCGGCGGAGCCATCAACGACGGCAACTGGAATGAGACACAGTACAACGGCTTACTGAACATCGAGAAGCTGGGCGCTGAGACTTCCTATATGGAGAACGTCAGCGATACCGACGCGGCTGAGGCTGCCCGTACATACGCTTCCGAGGGCTACAACCTGGTATATCTGACCACCAACTCCTATCAGGATTACTGCACGCCCGTTGCCAAGGATTTCCCGGACACCATGTTCGTTCAGATCAACGGCACCGAGATCACCGACAACTTCATTTCCGTGCGCATCGCCGACGAGGAGCAGGGCTTCTTACAGGGCGTGGCGGCTGCTCTGCTCACCGAGACCGGCAAGGTAGGTTTCGTAGGCGGACAGGAGATCAACCCCATCAAGCTGGGGTCCTCCGGATTCCAGCAGGGCGTTGACTATGTGAACGCAACCTACGGCTTAAACGTAGAGGCGCAGCGCATCAACACCGGAAGCTTCACGGATGTAAACCAGGCAAAAGAGACCGCTATCTCCATCATCGAGGGCGGCGCGGACGTGATCGCCCCCATGGCCAATGACGCCAGCACCGGCATCATGGAAGCAGGCGAGGAGAAGGGCGTTATGGCAATCGGCTGCGGCCTTGGCCAGGAGACCTCCGCTCCCACAGCAACCCAGCTGATCATCGTTAAAGATGTAGCAATCGCTTACGACGTTACCTTCGACGCTTTTATGAAGGGCGAGTTAAAGGCAACCGAGGTTGAGACCTACGGCGCAAACAAGGGCGTAGTGTATGCAACCGACTGGATGGGTACCAAGGCCAGCGACGAGGCCAAGGCCAGACTTCAGGAGACCATCGACAAGATGTCCAAGGGCGAAATCGAGATTTCTCTCCAGTAAACGGTTACCATATCTAAAAAGCACAACTTTCGTGTCGTGACATTCAAGGCTGTTCAGAGCGGTTTAGTTTCTGGCAGCCTTGTTTAAAAATATAAGTGATCATTTTTCGGAGGGTTGATATGCAAAAACGGAATCTTAACAAATTAAAAGAGATAAGTTTCCCCCTGGCCTCCATTTTAGTCGCACTGATCCTGGGCGCGATTATCATGTCGGCAATGGGTTATGATGTGGGGAAAGCGTATTCCAGCCTTTTAAAAGGCGCCTTCGGCAGCAAAAACTCCATCGCCGAAACTCTGATTCAGACAACTCCGCTGATCTTTACAGCGTTAAGTTATGCCATCGCGCTGCGGTGCGGCCTCGTAAACCTGGGCGCGGAGGGGCAGTTATACATGGGAGCCATCTGCGGCTCCATGGTGGGAGCCCATATCCAGGGACTTCCCCCTGTGTTACATATCATTCTGGTTCTGCTGTGCGGTTTTATCGGCGGCGCTCTGTGGGGGCTGATCGTGGCGGTGCTGAAGATGAGATTCGGCGCAAGCGAGCTGATCACCACCATCATGCTCAACTATATTGCGCTGGAGTTCGTCAGCTACTGCGTGACCAACCCGCCCTTTAAGGATATGACGCCGGGCGCGGCCCCCCGTATGCCATCGGTGGTGGACGCGGTAAAGCTTCCCATCATCCTTCCCCAGACCCGGCTTCACTTCGGCATCATCCTGGCCCTGCTGGCGGTGGTGGTGTATTACATCTTCATGTGGAAGACCACCCGCGGCTATGAGATGCGCGTGATCGGCATGAACCCCAACGCCGGCCGTTACTCCGGCATGAACATTCCCGTCAACTCCCTGCTGTCCATGTTCATCGCAGGCGGCTTCGCAGGGCTGGGCGGCACCATCAACATTATCGGACTCCAGTATTTCCTGACCGAGGGATTTTCCAACAACTTCGGATTCAGCGGCGTGGCCGTGGCCCTTTTGGGCGGATGTCATCCGCTGGGAATCATCGTCTCCGGCATCCTGTTCGGAGCGTTAAATGCCGGCGGCGTGAAGATGCAGCTTCTGGCGAAGGTTCCCTCCGCCTCCATCTACATGATCCAGGGTATGATTATCATCTTTGCTGTCAGCCGCGAGCTGTTTATCTGGTTTGGCAGGACCGGAAAATCCCTGATTCCGGGCAAATCTCATAACGCCACAGGAGGTACGAGCAATGGTTGATCTGATTACAAACTTTCTCACCGCGGATATCCGTACCGCGACCCCTCTGCTTTTGGCCGCGCTGGGACTGGTATTCAGCGAACGCGCGGGTATTGTAAACATCGGAACTGAGGGAATTATGCTGATCGGCGCTCTGCTGGGCTGCGTCGGCGCATCCTTTAGCGGCTCGTCCCTGGTCGGCGCGCTGACAGCCATCTTCGGAGGGCTGGTGATGTCCCTGATCTTCGCATTTTTCACCATCACCCTGCGCTCCAACCAGATCGTGGTCGGCACCGCCTTCAACATTTTTGCCGGAGGCTTTACCATCACGTTAAACCGCCTGCTGTTAAACGGAGCCAAGGTAAAAGGTTACGTCAACCTGCCGGTTCCGGGGCTGTCCAAGATCCCCGTGGCGGGAGACGTGCTGTTTAACTGGTCCCTTCCCGTTTACTTTGCATTTATCTGCGTTCCCCTGTGCTGGTTCGTGCTGCAGCGCACCAACATCGGCTTAAAGGTCCGCGCCGTTGGCGAATATCCCAAGGCCTGCGACACCGTGGGAATCAACGTGTTCCGCATCCGCTACGGCGCGGTGCTGTTCTCCGGCATGATGGCCGGACTGGCCGGTTCCTTCGTGTCCATGGGACAGCTGAGCTCCTTCACCGAGGGTATGGTCAGCGGCAAGGGCTTCATGGCCCTGGCGGTGTGCGTGTTCGGAAACTATTCTCCCAAGACGGTTCTGCTGGCAGCCCTGCTGTTCGGCGCGGCCGACGCGTTAAAATACCGCCTGCTGACCACCAGCCTGGGCGGATACTACCAGTTCCTCAACATGCTGCCCTACCTGATCACCATTGTGGCCCTGTGTATGTTCGCCAAGCGCAGCAACAAACCGGCGTGCAGCGGCGTTGCCTACAGAAAAGAATAGGGAGGGAGAAGGATGTCTGAATATATCTTAGAGATGAAGCATATCACCAAACGGTTTGCTTCCGTGGTGGCAAATGAAGATGTGAACCTGAGCATCAAAAAAGGCGAGGTTCACGCGCTGCTGGGCGAAAACGGCGCCGGCAAATCAACTCTGATGAACTGCCTGTACGGCATGTACGACTCCTACGAGGGCGAGATTTTCTTCGACGGCAAGCCGGTGAAGATCCAGGACCCCAAGCAGGCCATCGCCCTTGGAATCGGCATGGTGCACCAGCATTTCATGCTGATCCCCGCCCTGACCGTGATTGAGAACGTGATTCTGGGACTTCAGGACAACAAGGCCGTGCTGGACTTAAAGGCGGCGGCCCAGCGTTTTACAGAACTTGGAAAACGCTACAACATGGAGATCGACCCCTGGGTGCGGGTGGAGCAGCTGTCCGTGGGCCAGCAGCAGCGTCTGGAGATTCTAAAGGCTCTGTACCGGGACGCCAAGCTGCTGATCCTGGATGAGCCCACCGCCGTGTTGACGCCGGACGAGGTGGACGGACTCTTTGACATGATGAACATGCTGACCGGCGAGGGGCACACCGTGATCTTCATCAGCCACAAGCTCAACGAGATCATGAAAATCTGCGATCGCTGCACCGTGCTGCGCCTGGGCAGGCTGGCCGCCACCGTGGAGATCAGCGAGGTGCACAACCGCCAGGAGCTGGCCAACCTGATGGTGGGCCACCAGGTGGAGTTAAAGACCGACAAAAAGCCCCTGAACCTGCGGGGCGAGCGGTTGAAGGTGGAGAACCTGTGCTGCGACAACGACCGGGGACTTCCCATGTTAAAGGACGTGAGCTTCTCCGTCCAGGGCGGCGAAATCCTGGGCGTGTGCGGTGTGGACGGCAACGGCCAGTCCGAGCTGGTGCAGTGTATCACCGGACTGCGCCAGGCCAGCAGCGGCAAGATCACCATCACCGGAGTGGACACCACCCACTTCACCCCCAAGCAGATTCTGAACCTGGACGTGTCCCATATCCCGGAGGACCGCCACAAGTACGGCATGGTCGGCGCCATGTCCGTGGAGGAGAATCTGATCCTGGTCAGCTACGACCGAAAGCTGTTCTCCCTGCACAATTTCCTCAACTGGAAATGGATCGCGGGGCACAGCAAAAGTATCTGCGACCTGTTTAAGGTCAAGACGCCCACCATCAAGGAGAAGGCCATCAACCTCTCCGGCGGAAACCAGCAGAAGTTCGTGGTGGGCCGAGAGCTGGACCGCACGCCCAACCTGCTGGTAGCGGTTCACCCGTCCCGGGGACTGGACATCGGCGCGACCAAGTACATTCAGTCCCAGATCATGGGCCAGAGGGACCGTGGCACCGCGGTGCTGATGGTGTCAACGGAGCTGGATGAGCTGATCGAGCTGTCCGACCGCATCATGGTGATGTTCGAGGGTAAGATCATGGGCATCATTGACCAGAAGGACGCTTCCAGGGAGACTCTGGGACCGCTGATGGCCGGTCTGACCGAATAAAACGCACAAATCAATCCCCGCCGGGGTCATTGCTTTCACGGCAATGGCTCCGGCGGGGATTTTTTGATGCACAATGCGCTTTCGTTCCGGTTCATCTGTACCCGGTACTGCTTGGGCGAGATTCCGTTTTCCCGCTTGAACAGCTTGATGAAGTAGTTTAAGTCGCTGTAGCCGCAGCTGGCCGCCACCACCTGGATGGGGATGGTGGTGGAGTTGAGCAGAACCAGGGCGTGGCGCAGCCGCACGGCGTGGATGTAGTCCGTCAGCGTGCTGCCGGTCTCCTTGCGGAACAGGTTGGAGAGGTAGGACTTGGTCACGTGGCACATGTCCGCGAAAAAGGAGAGGGTCAGGGGCTCGGCGTAGTGGAAGTCCGTGTAGGTGATGCAGCGCTGGACCAGGCGGGAGTAGTTTTTCATGGAGTGGTTGCGCACCAGCAGGCAGTATTTGTGGATCATCTCGTTGTCGATGGCGTCCAGATCGGTCATGGACCGGGACTGGTTGATGCGGATGGCGAACTGGGTGGAGAGCTCGTCGATGTAATAGGGGTGCACGTGGCCCTTCTGGACGGCCTTGCGGCAGAGGGTGTTGAGGATGATCAGCATGTTTTTCCGGTTGATCAGGGCGTTTTCCGTTCTGGGGGTGATCCGGTAGGTCTTGAACAGGCTGTGGTACCGGGACGCCTTCATGTGGTCCCCGCAGGCGACGGCCTCCAGCATCTGGTCCTCCACCTCGTAGCGCTCCTCGATGGTGTTGATGGCGATGGAGGGGGCGTCGTTTAACGCCTGGAACTGGGAGGGGGACTCCAGGGTCAGGTCCCCGGACTCCGGGTAGGAGCGCAGCACATGGGCTTCCCCGAACAGGTGGTCCGCGATGGTGATCAGGGTGGACTCCAGGGATTTGAGCTCCGGGGGCACGGCGATGCTGCTGTAAAATTCCTGCAGCTCCCGAAACAGGCTGTCCGGAAGCTTTTTGCGGAACATGATTTTCTGGATTTCGCCCGGGTCGGGGGCGGCCTCCAGCACCGGGCCGGCGATGACGCACACCGCTTGTCCCATCTGGGCCAGGGAGTCCGTGGGCAGCGGGAAAATGTACAGGATCAGGCCAAAGTCGTCTTTCAGCTTCAAAAGCTCGCCGCGGCGGCAGTGCTTCAGGATGGCGTCCCGCAGCCTTGCGTAGTCGTAGTTGGAGTAAAGCTTGCTGCGCAGCTCCATGTCCGCCTTGTACAGGTTGGAAAAATCCCGGTCCACCAGGAGACAGTTGATGTTGTGGGCCTGGACGATCTGGGAAAAGAGGGTGAGATGGTCAAGTTCCATGGAAAACCTCCATTTTAACAAAAAATTAATCGTATAATTTTACACATAAATATAAAAATATTGGACTGAATTACAGTATACCAAAAAATCATACGATTTTAAAGCAAGATTATCCCTTTTTTATATTCTGATTTTACGGTAAAGTCAATCCATCAAGAGGCGGTAAAAGGAGGAAGCGATGGAACAGATGGAAATGAACCCGTTTTCGGGTTTTGAGCGGAAAAAGGATTATCTGGTCTGCATCGACTCGGACGGCTGCGCCATGGACACCATGGACATCAAGCATCACCGGTGCTTCGGTCCCTGCATGGTGGAGGAATGGGGGCTGGAAAACTGGCGGGACCCGGTTTTGTTCCGCTGGAACCAGGTAAACCTCTACTCCATGACCAGAGGAATCAACCGGTTTAAAGCGCTGGCCCTGGTGTTGGCCGGGGTGGACCGGGATTACCGGAAGATCGAGGGGCTGGAAGCCCTGAACCACTGGGTGGAGGAGTCGGATGAGTTGAGCAACGGCGCGCTGGAGAGGGCGGCTATCAGGGAAGAAAGTCCCTGCCTGAAAAAGGCCCTTCACTGGTCCCAGGCGGTGAACCGGGAGATCGAACAGTTGCCGGAGGAGAGCAAGCGCGTTTTTCCGGGCGTGAAAGAGGGAATCCCGCTGATCCATCAGTACGCGGACATCGCGGTGGTTTCCTCCGCCAACCAGGACGCGGTTGTGAAGGAGTGGGGCGGGAACGGCCTGCTGCGGGATGTGGACGTTGTGCTGGCCCAGAACGCCGGTTCCAAGGCATCCTGTATCCGGGAACTGCTGAAATACGGCTACCCGGCGGACCATGTGATGATGGTGGGCGACGCGCCCGGAGACCGCAGCGCCGCGGAGGCAAACGGGGTCTGGTTCTACCCCATCCTGGTGGCCCGTGAGTACGAGAGCTGGCGGGAGCTGCCGGGAGCCGTGCGGCGGCTGGCTGGAAATGCGTTCGGCCAGGACGACCAGAAACAGCTTCTGGAAGAATTTGTAAATAATTTGCAGGGATAAACAGGAGGAGGACAAACATGGTAGATTTAAGACAGAAACCTTACTATTTAAATGAGGAACAGATCAAATGGGTGGAGGACACCATCGCTTCTATGACAGTGGAGGAGAAGATCGGCCAGCTATTTGTCAACATGGTGGCAAACGCCGACGAGCGCAGGCCGGAAGCCATTCAGGCGGTGCTGAGTACATACCATCCCGGAGCCATCCGCTATCACAACGCCCCCAAGGAGGAGCTGTGGGAGATGGCGAAGAACCTGCAGGATTCTTCCAAAATCCCCCTGCTGATCGCCTCCAACTGTGAGATGGGCGGAAACGGCGGCGTCAACGAGGGCACGACGTTAGCCAACGGCGCGGCCATGGCGGCTATGGACAGCGAGGAGGAAGTGTACCGGATGGCGGCCATCAGCGCAAAGGAGAGCGAGGCCGTGGGCTGCAACTGGAATTTCGCCCCGGTGGTGGACCTGACCTACAACTGGCGCAACACCATCGTGCAGCTGCGGGCCTTTAACGACAGCCCGGAGGACGTAATCCGCTACGGCAAGGCGTTCTTTAAGGGGATGAGAACCAGGAACTTTGCAACCTGCATGAAGCATTTCCCCGGGGACGGCACGGAGGAGAACGACCAGCACCTGATCATGGGCATCAACGGCATGAGCGTGGAGGAGTGGGACGAGAGCTTCGGCAAGGTTTATAAAGCCCTGATCGACGAGGGCTGCATGACCATCATGGCGGGCCACATCGCCCTTCCGGCTTACTCCAAAAAGCTCTGCCCCGGGATGAAGGACGAGGAGATACGCCCCGCCACCCTGGCTCCCGAGCTGATCACCGGGCTGTTAAAGGGCCAGCTGGGCTTCAACGGACTGGTGGTGACGGACGCCTCCCACATGATCGGCATGTTCGGCGCCACCATCCCGCGCAGCGAGCAGGTACCCGGGGCCATTGCGGCGGGCTGCGATATGTTTTTGTTCTTCAACGACCGGGACGAGGACTTCGGCTACATGATGGACGGCTACCGCAAGGGGATTATCACCGAGGAGCGCTTAAACGACGCCCTGCACCGGATTCTGGGCGTGAAGGCGGCCCTGAACCTGCACGTCTTAAAGGAGGAGGGGAATCTGGTGCCGCCCAGGGAGAATCTGGCCGTGGTGGGCTGCGCTGAGCACCATGAGGCGGCAAAGGAGATGGCGGACCGTTTCATCACCCTGGTCAAGGACCGCTGCCATTACCTGCCCATGACAAAGGAGCGGTACGGGCGGTTAAAGCTGGTGTACATCGGTTCCGAGGCAACGGTGATCGCGGGGCAGAAGTTCAAGAGCAACGACGACGCGGTGATCCAGGACATCGTGGAGCAGCTGGAGGCCCGGGGATTTTCGGTGGACGCGGCGGTGGAACAGAAAAAGGGGAAAATGGAGGAGTTCCGGCAGAAATACGACGCCGTTCTGCTGGTGTTAAACGTCCAGGGTTTCGCCCAGTTCAACACTATGCGGATCAAATGGGATGAGCCGGCAAAACAGCCCTGGTATATGTCGGAGCTGCCCACCTTCGTGGTGTCCTTAAGCAACACCAACAACCTGATCGACGTGCCCATGGCGCGCTGCTATATCAATTCCTATCTGCCGACCCACGAGACGTTTGCCGCCACGCTGGAAAAGATGGCGGGCGAGAGTCCGTTTACGGGCCGGTACAATGAAAACGTGTTCTGCGGGAGATGGGAAACCAGATTTTAAATTAGGGAGAAAAGACAGATGGACCAAAAACAGGTAAAGCCCTTTGGGCTCAGCGATAAGATTGGATATTTATTTGGGGATTTTGGAAATGATTTCACGTTTATATTTGCCAGCACCTTTTTGATGGTCTTTTATATGAAGGTGCTGGGGATTCCGGGGGCGGCGGTGGGAACGCTGTTCCTCATAGCCAGGGTGGTGGACGCCTTCACCGACGTCACCATGGGCCGGATTGTGGATATCTGCAAGCCGGGAAAGGACGGCCGCTTTAAACAGTGGATCCGCCGGATGGCCGGCCCGGTGGCCATCGCCAGCTTCCTGATGTACCAGTCGTCCCTTGCAGGGGCTTCCATGACGGTGAAGATCGTCTATATGTACGTCACCTACCTGCTCTGGGGCAGCATCTGCTACACGGGAATCAACATCCCCTACGGCTCCATGGCATCCGCCATCACGGAGAAGCCGGAGGAGCGTACGGCGCTGTCCACCTTCCGGGGCGTGGGCGCCAACCTGGCCCAGCTGGTGATCGGAGTCCTGGGCCCGGTGATCATCTACACCACGGATGTGGACGGGGCCCAGGTGATCCGGGGCGGCGGCAGCATCTTTCCGGTGGTGGCGGGAATATTCTCCGTCTGCGCCATTCTCTGCTATGTGATCTGCTACAAGTGCACCACGGAGCGGGTGCGGATCGAGAAGGACCCGGACGCCCCCAAGGTCACGCTGCTCCAGACATTTGCAACGATCTTTTCCAGCAGGGCGATGCTGGGAATCATCGGGGCGGCCCTGTTCCTCATGCTGAGCCAGCTGCTGATCAGCGGCCTGAACATGTACCTGTACGCCGACTATTTCGGGGATGTGAAGGCATTTTCCAGCTACACCTTCATCAACATCATGCTGTCTCTGGTGCTGGCCGGATTTGTGGGCCGGATCACCGGGCGGATGGGCAAGAAGGAGGCCGCCGCGGTGGCCACAGCCTTTACGGGAGCCGTGTACCTGGTACTGTTCGCACTGAAGCTGACAAACCCCTGGATTTACATGATTTCCAGCGCCATCGGATTTCTGGGCGTGAACTTCTTTAACCTGGTGATCTGGGCCAACATCACGGACGTGATCGACGACGCTGAGGTGAGGAACGGAAAGCGGGAGGACGGCACGATCTACGCGGTGTACTACTTTGCGCGCAAGGTGGGCCAGGCCCTGGCCGGCGGCTTAAGCGGCTATGCCATGGGGCTGATCGGGTACGAGTCGGCGGCAAAGGTGCAGACGGCCGAGGTGTTAAACGGGCTGTACACCATCTCCACTTTGGTTCCGGCGCTGTTGTTTTTCTGCGTGACCTTTATGCTGTTGGTGGTGTATCCGCTGAACAAAAAGAAGGTTGAGGAGAATTCTGAGATACTGCAAAAGAGAAGAGCGGCAAGATAGCCCAAAAGGGGCGCGGACCGGCGGTTTCATCCCGCTGACCGCGCCCCTTTTTTCGGTTGAATGCAATGGGCATAAAAAATCCTCCCGGTGGGTTGGTCCGGAAGGAGAAAGGTTGTCTCTATCTATTAAGCGATGGAATTAACAGCCTTGGATAAACGGCTCACTTTGCGGGAAGCAGTGTTCTTGTGATAAACTCCCTTTGTGGTAGCCTTGTCGATCTCAGAAGTGGCAGCCAGCAGAGCAGCCTGGGCAGCAGCCTTGTCCCCAGCAGCAACAGCAGCTTCAACCTTCTTAACCATAGTTTTAACCTTAGACCGGATCGCTTTGTTTCTAGCAGCTTTCGTCTCGTTTACTAAAATTCTCTTCTTAGCAGATTTAATGTTAGCCAATGAAATACACCTCCGTTTCTTCATGAATAATTATCTTTGTGTTTTCCATCAAAGCCTGGACACGGACAGTTCAATGTAAACATACCTTTGTATTTTAGCCAATTCAGAAGGAAAAGTCAATATCTAAATACATATTTTAGGGAGGTTTTTGGAAAAATATTCGTAAGCGTGCAGGCGGCGGCAAAATTGGCCGTCCGGACGATTGAAAATGTTCCTTAAATAAAATGTGCGAAAGGCGGATACGGTAAATGGAAGAGATGGAAAAGAGCAGAATCGGGCAGTTTGAGGTGCGGACGGACCTGGCTCTGGAAGAGCGGGAGAGTTTTGAGGGCGACGGTGGGGAGGTCTCCGGCGTGTCTCTAAAAGAGTGGGACCGCAAACAGACGGGTGTCAAGCTGACGGAGGTCCGGATTTTAAATGAACAGGGCGCAAAGGCCATGGGAAAACCCATGGGCACCTACCTGACTCTGGAGGCGGACCGGCTGTCCAAAAAGGACGACGAGTACCACAGCGAGATTTCCGACGAGCTGGGGACCCAGCTGAAAAAGCTGATGGACCAGATGTTAAAAGGCCAGGAGCGGGAAACGCTCTCAGTGCTGGTGGTCGGACTGGGAAATCCTTCCGTCACGCCGGATTCCCTGGGGCCCCGGGTGCTGAACAACCTCCAGGTGACCAGACATCTGACCGGGGAGTACGGGGAGGATTTCCTGAAAAAGCGGGACCTGCCCGCCATCAGCGGCATCATCCCGGGGGTAATGGCTCAGACCGGAATGGAGACCGCTGAGATTTTGAAGGGGATCATCCACCAGACCCGGCCCCAGATGCTGATTGTCATCGACGCCCTGGCGGCCAGGAGCGTGCGCAGGCTGGGGACCACCATCCAGCTGACGGACACGGGGATCCATCCGGGCTCCGGTGTGGGAAACCATCGGCACAGCCTGACAAAGGACAGCCTGGGAATCCCGGTGCTGGCCATCGGCGTGCCCACGGTGGTGGGGGCCGCGGCCATTGTCCACGACACGGTGTCCGCCCTGATTAACGCCCTGTCCCAGAGCGAGAGCACAAAGGCCACCGGCAAATGGGTGGGGGATATGGACTCGGAGGAGCAGTATGAGCTGATCCGGGAGCTTCTGGAGCCGGAGTTCGGGCCGCTGTACGTGACGCCGCCGGACATCGACGAGACGGTGAAGCAGCTGAGCTTCACCATCTCTGAGGGGATTCACAGGGCGGTGTTTTAAGGGTGTGTTTTTAATCGCAGGATGTGTGCTTAAGGTGCGAGCGCGTTTAAAGCTGGGGGTATTTGAGGCGTGGGTGTATATAAGTTGCGGGTACGTTTAAGTTGCGGGTGCGTTTAAGGCGCGGGGCGCGCATAACAAGTGCGGTCAGGCACCAGGTCGTTTCCGCCGTGAAAGTATCCGGTCCGCGCAGCTGAGCAGGTATGGGCGGCCGTCAGAGCGGGCGCGTTCCAGATATTCTTCCAGCAACGGGGAATGGACGTCTTCCAGCACAGTCAGGGCCGCCATACGCTGGTATTCCTGCATCTCGGCGTGGCAATCCCGGTCCCAAAACCAGGCGGCATAGTCCTCCACCCTGTCCGGCTGCAAAGCGGGCATTTCCAACAGCGCTCTCCGGGAAACGTACTCGTCCTCATCTCGGACAAATGCTTCCAGGAAGCGCCTGGCCTGGTCGTGGTCTTTCATCCCATGCAGCCGGGATGCCAGCTGCCACCTGGCCTCCGGATCCGAACTTTGCAGGGCCAGATGGCAGACCTTTACAAACCAGACATCGTGTTCAGAGAGAATTTGAGCGAGGATCTCGCATTCATTGTCCCGGGCAATTATATATAGAAGCGGGGCCAGCTCATCTGCGGTAAAATCCTCAGGGCGCTGCCGGTTAAGCGCTTCTTCAAATGCGGCGTAGACCGCATCCCAGCCGTTGTAACCGGTTTCCCATTCTCCGCCGATATCACCGGCGATGCGGCAGGGAAAGGTCAATTCCGACCACTTCTTGAATTTTTCAATTTCAACCAGCAGCCTGTTCATCTGTGGCTCCCTGCCTTTCATCATTTCTTATCAACTGCAGATGTGCAGAATTGAAAAAGCGGGTTGAGAATCCGGGTATCCGGATTACAACCCGCATGGGACTTACCGGGAGGGACAGCCTCCGCAGGCCGCGCAGCCGCCTGTCAGGCCGTCCGCCGCGGTGCCGAATACCTGCTCGTGGAGCCTTCGCCCGGTGGGGGTGGCGGCCAGGCCGCCCTCGGCCGTCTCCTTGAGAGCGGTGGGCATGGTGTCGCCCACCTTTTTCATGGCCCAAATGACCTCGTCGGCGGGGATGGCGCTCTCGATTCCGGCAAGGGCCAGCTCAGCGGCCACAAAGGCCCCGGCCACGCCGGAGGCGTTGCGCTTGATGCAGGGGATTTCCACCAGCCCGGCCACCGGGTCGCAGACCAGGCCCAGAATATTTTTCAGGGCGATGGCAACGGCGTGGGAGATCATGGCCGGGGTGCCGCCCGCCAGCTCGGTGATGGCTGCGGCAGCCATGGCCGCAGCGGAGCCGCACTCAGCCTGGCAGCCGCCCTGGGCTCCGGCCAGGCTGGCGTTGTTAGCGATGACGATGCCCACCGCGGAGGCGGTGAACAGGGCCATGACGCAGTCGCGTTCCGGGATGTCCCGCTCCTCCTGCATGGTCAGCAGGGCGGCTGGCAGGATGCCGCAGCTTCCGGCGGTGGGCGCGGCCACGATGCGGCCCATGGAGGCGTTCAGCTCAGAGACCGCCAGCGCCCGGTACAGCGCGCCGGAGAGCAGGGAGCCGGTCAGGCTCCTGCCGGACTTTGAGACCTGGCTCATCTTGTAAGCGCTGCCTCCGGTGAGGCCGCTGGTGCTGCGCAGGTCCGGGGCGCAGCCGGGTTCAATGCAGGAGGCCATGACCCGGTACGTTTCCTCCATGTGCCGGTAGATTTCATCCTCGCTCTGCTCCATCTGCTCCGCCTGCTGCATCAGCACCAGACGGGAGACCGGCAGGCCGGATTTCTCAGCCGCCGCGATCAGGGAGGAGAGGGTATTGTAAGTAAATTCGATTTCCATGGGAAAATTCCTTTCCGTAGTTGTAAGATTGTCTGCCGCCCGGTAAGGGGCGGAATTGGTGAGGGTGGGGCGCCCGTGCCGGTGTCTGATCCGCTGTTTGCCGGCCGGGCCGGGAGCTCCGGCAGCGGAGGGGATTCCCGGCAGCAGAGAGAAGTTCCGGCCGCGGCGGGATTCCCGGCCGCAGAGAGAAGTTCTGGCCGCGGAGGGGATTCCGGCAGCAGAGAGAAGTTCCGGCCGCGGAGGGGATTCCGGCAGCAGAGAGAAGTTCCGGCCGCTGCGGGGCCTCCGGCCACGCCGAAAAACTCTCCCGTCAGATGGGCTGGAGCATGGTGCTGGAGAAGATGTTGGGCAGAACCTGCACCTTGTCGTTGAGCTCCTGCCCGAAGCTGCCGTCGATCTCGATGGTCATAACAGCCTGTCCGCCCTTCTGCTCACGGGACAGGCGGAAGTTGCAGATGTTGACTCCGGCATCGGCCAGTACCTCGGTGACGGAGGCGATGGTGCCGGGGGCGTCCCGGTGGAGCACGATGAGGGTGGTGTGCTGCCCGGTGATGGATACGTCCATGCCGTTGATCTCGCGCACCAGGATGTTGCCGCCTCCGATGCTGCTGCCCAAAAGGATTACCGTGCGTCCGTGGGCATCGGTGAGAATCACCCGGGCGGTGTTGGGGTGGGCGCCGTCAATGTCGCCGGTGGTGATGTTCACCTCAAGGCCCTGCTCGCGGGCCAGCTCCGGGGCCAGACGGATACGCGGGTCGTCGGTCTCCATGCCCATGATGCCTGCGATCAGCGCCTTGTCGGTGCCGTGGCCCTTGTAAGTCTTGGCAAAGGAGCCGTGAAGCAGGATGTCCGCTTTCACCGGTTCGGTGCCAAGAAGCGTTCTGGCGATGCGCCCGATCCGCGCCGCTCCGGCGGTGTGGGAGCTGGAGGGGCCGATCATCACGGGCCCCAGGATGTCGAATACATTCATATGTTTATCTGCCTTTCTGTTTATTTTCGCGAAGGGCTATGGGCCTGGATCATGGCGATCCGCCTGGTCCGGGCGGCAGCCTGCGGGGGAAATGCCGCGGCGGTTGGCATTGGCTCTTGCGAAACGTATGGGCTGTCCGCCTGCTGCGGGCAGGGGAGGCCGTGGGCCGGTTTTTGCAGGCAGTTTTTGAGAAAACGCCCGATTGGTTGGATGTAAACCGGCATCCTTTATTATAGCCTAAAAAACGTTGCCGGAAAAGGATGTAAACGGAAAAAACGGATAAAAAAGGAATAAAAATCCGCGTCGGATTCCCGGAAGGGTGTTTTTGTGCGGCGGCCGCGGCGTCAATGGCAGATGGCTGGGTTTTCTGCCAGGGATCTCCTAGTGTAATTGCCATATTTTTTATGTTATCCTATGTTTGTAACAGAAATGTAAAATTTATGTAACAATACAGGAGGCAAAACATGAGAAAATTACCATTATATGCAATGACGGCCCTGGCGGCCATGACAATGACCGGAACCATGGCGATGACATCCCAGGCGGCGGTGCTGACTTACGTGGTTGGGGGAAGCGGTTCTTACGGTTGCGATTATGGGAACGGACAGGTGATTGGCTGGGGAAATATGAGACCAGATGGAAATGGGCCGCAGATTGTGTTCCCGGATTTTAATGTTCCGAATATGCCGGATAACAATATGCCGGTGTTCCCGGATATGGAGTTGCCTGTGCTGCCGGACGGCGGGAATTCCCAGCTGCCGGACATCGGGGTGCCGTCCCAGCCGGATCAGAACGGCAGCGTGAGCGCTTATGCTGCGAAGGTGGTGGAGCTGGTGAACGCGGAGCGCGCAAAGGCGGGGCTTCAGCCGGTGAAGGTGAACAGCCGGATGATGGGGGCCGCCGAGGTGAGAGCGAAGGAGATTGAGCGGTCTTTTTCTCATACCAGACCGGATGGGAGCGGGTTTAGTACGGTTTTGACGCAGAATGGGGTGAGCTTCCGCGGGTCGGGGGAGAATATTGCGTATGGACAGCCTACGCCGGAGGCGGTGATGGAGACTTGGATGAATAGCGCGGGGCATCGGGGGAATATTTTGAATGGGCAGTTTACGGATATTGGAGTGGGGTATTATGAGAATGGAAGTGGAGTGGGGTATTGGGTGCAGGTGTTTACATACTAGGATTTGAATGGAGAGGTGTGCTTGGGCATGCCTCTTCTTTTTTGGGGGTTTTTAGATGCATCCGGGCGTGAGCGGCAGGGGAGCGGGGGCTGAGGTTCCGGGGCTCCGCGGTGGCAGCGTCTAAGACGGAATCGGCGCGAAAAGGCGGGCACCGCTCCGAGCTCCGGCGCCGGCTTGATGCCGGCCCCTCCGCCTACGCTTTGCTCCGGGCTTTGAGAGCCCTGCGCAATCCCGCCTTTTCACACCGATTCCGCCTAAGACGCTGCGAACCGCTACACAGTCACCTCAGCCCCCGCTCCCCTGCCGCTCACTCGCTGGGGGTCGAGAAGGGCGATGGGGGTGGGACGGGGAGGTTGCGAGGGGCTATGGAGTTGCTTTGGCAGACATGTTTTTGCCGTTGAATTGCTGGGGGAGAGGGAGCAAAAAAGGAGCCTCTGGTCGGGGGTGGGGGACTTGGGGCTCCTTTTTTGCTCTAGGGGGGGGGGGAGAAGAGGTCTAGGGCGGTTTTTAGTTCGGGGTGGTGGGTGGCGGCGGTGGTTAGGGGGGTGTGGGTTAGGGCGGCGGTGATGGCTTGGGACATGGCGCGGACGCCGGCGGCGGGGCCTTGGGGGTGGCCTTGGATGGCGCCTCCGGCGGCCAGGATGATGTCAGTGCCGAAGTCGTCGATAAAGCGCTGGACCATGCCGGGGTGGACGCCGCCGCCGCAGATGGGCATGGTGGGCTTTAAATGACAGCAGGGCAGGCTTAACTGGTGGGCGGTTTTGAAGTATTGCTGCCGGGTCAGGGGGTAGCCGCCGTAGGGGGTGTTCATCATGACCAGGTCGGCTCCGGCCATACGGGGGAATTTTCCGATGGACAGGTGGGAGCTGAGACCGCTGTTCAGGCCCTCGTTGCTGATTCCGCTGGCCGCGTAGTGGCCCATGACCGGGATGGGGATCTGCTCGGAGATGGCGCGGAAGGTGCTGTAGCCTACGGTGGAAAAGCATAACATCACGGCTTTGGCTCCGGCTTCTAAGACGGCGCTTAGGGTGTCCTTGAGACGGGCGGAGGAGTCGGTAATGTTGCAGATGTAGATGGTCTCCTTGCCGGTTTTTTCGTAGGCGGCTTTGGCGGCTTCGTTGTAGGCTTTGACCCGCTTGGCTGCGGGGCAGAAGTCCGGGTTTGCCAGAAGCTCGTCGTCCTTGATGAAGTCTACGCCGCCCAGGGCGGTTTCGTAGAAGATTTTGGCTCCGGCTTCGGGGGTCAGGCCGGTGCAGGGCTTGATCATGTTGAGAAGGAGCGGGCGGTCCCAGACGCCGGTCAGCTCACGCAGGCCCTGGATGCCGAATTTGGGGCCTTTGAAATGGCTGAGAAAGGCTTCAGGGAGCTGGAGGTCCACCAGCTTTACCTGGGCGCTGGTGGAGGCGTCGTTGCCCAGCAGGGTGGTGAACATCATGGGAAACTGGGGGCCGAAGTTTACGGTGGGGTAGGCGATCTGGATGAAGTAGGTGCGCAGGCCGTCGCCAATCTGGGTGCTCAGCTCGCAGGGCGGGGCGTCCAGAATATTCACGACACGGCCCATGTGCTTTTCACGCATCTCGTCGGTGACGCCGGGCACCGGCACCCATGTGCCAACGGTCTGCCCTACGGCCATGGTTTCCGCTTTTTTCACCACATCCACCGACGGATCCAGCTGGATATAGTAGGTGGCAAGGGCGTAATCCTGGTCCCGGACGTGTTCCGGGAGAACGAACAGGGATGGATGGCTCATCGGATTTCCTCCTTTTGGGATTTGCAGCTGCCGGATTGGGGGGAGGCAGCGTTTTTCCGGCTGCCGAACAGCGGCAGGACGGTGCGTATGATCGCGTTGAAACGGTCTGCGTCCCAGGCGCTTCTGCCGATAAACAGGCCGTCTATGTGGGGCATCTGAATTAGAAGGGGAGCGTTTTCGGGGTTTACGCTGCCGCCGTAGAGCACCGGGATGTCCAGGCCGGTTTCAGGGCCGAAGAGCTCGGACAGAGTTTCCTTGATCACGCGGTGGCGCTCGTCGGCGTAATGCTCGTCCGCCGGGACGCCGTTTACGCCGATGGCCCAGACTGGCTCGTAGGCGATCCAGAGGTTGGCGGCCTGCTCTGCGGTGATGGAGTGGAGGCCGATTTTCAGCTGGGCGCGCAGCGTTTCGTCGCTGAGACCGTAGGCTTTGTCCTCGGCGGTCTCGCCGATGCATAGAAGGGCGGTGAAGCCGGAGGAGATGGCCTTGGCTACTTTTTTCTCTTCCTCACGGTCCGTCTCGCCGAATACGTGGCGGCGCTCAGAGTGGCCGATCATGGCCAGGTTTACTCCGATTTCCTGCAGCATGACGGGGGAAATCTCCCCGGTGAACTGGCCTTCATCCTCCCAGCCCATGTTTTGGGCTCCGACCCGGATCCGTCCCCCGGCCACGGTCCGCGAGGCGGATTCCAGGGAGGTGTAGGACGGGATGACGAACAGCTCCAAATGGTCCGCCGGGATATCCGCCGTCAGCTGGTCCAGGCGGGAGAGAAAGGCGGTGGTGTCGGAGATGGTCTTATACATTTTTGTGTTGGTTCCCATGTAAAGCCGGTCTAAACGTTTCATATGTACCCTCCATCCGCTGCCGGTCAGGCCCCGGCCTTCATATTGTGATGTTCCAGCTCGTTAATCGCCGCCACTTTGGGGGTGGAGGAGCCGTCCTTGAACTCCAGGGTCAGCCATTCGCCCAGAATTTTCTTGGCCAGTTCCACGCCGATCACGCGCTCGCCGAAGCAGATCACATTGCCGTTGTTGCTGAGCTTTAAACGCTCGCCGGAAAAACTGTCGTGGCAGACGCCTGCGCGGATGCCGGGGAATTTGTTGGCGGTCATGGCCATGCCAAGCCCGGTGCCGCAGATCAGAACTCCTTCCTTAGTATAACCGCTGTCAATGATGGCCTGGCAGGCCTTGGCAGCCACGTAGGGATAGTAGATCGGATCGTCCGGGCTGTCGCAGCCCATGTCCTCCACCGTGTACCCTGCTGCTTCCATGTACGCTTTAAGCTGATTCTTCATGCTGACGGCCGCGTTGTCACAGCCGATGACTATGGTTTTCTTCATCTGGAAATCCTCCTTGCGATACGGTCTTGTTAAACCCATATTAGCACAGGAAAACCCTACAATCAAGACAAAAACAAAATAAAATATGGTATTTTTTGAGTTTTGGATCAAAAATAAGGTATAAATCATGTAAAAAATGTGCATTTTCGCCTTAAAACAAATATAAATCAAGAAAAACAAAATTATTAAGGCGTAAAATAAAAACAAACAAAAATAAATAAACAAAATTATGATAAAAAGTATTGTTAAAACGAAAAGAATATGATACAATATACCCAGAAATTTTCGAGAAAGTTTTTTGTATTTTCATGAATTCACTAAAACAATATTAAGGAGAATTTGAAAAAATGCTGAGAAAAGAGCTGATCAGACTGGATGTGGAAGCAAAAACAGCTGAAGAGGCGCTGCGGATCATGGCCGGACTGTTTGTGGAGTCCGGGGTTGCCAAACCCAGCTATCCGGATGCCATTGTAGCCCGGGAGGCCCAGTACCCCACCGCGCTGCCTGCCACCGCGTTTGATATTGCGGTGCCCCACACATTTGCGGAGCATGTAAACGAGCCCGCCATGGGCATCTGCGTGCTGAGAGAACCGGTGGAGTTTCACCAGATGGGCTCGCCGGAGATCACCCTTCACCCGCGCCTGCTGTTTATGCTGGCGATTACCGATCCCAAGGACCAGATCAAGCTGCTGCGCAAGATCATGAAGCTGATCCAGAACCCGGAGGCGTTAAATCAGATCCGGGAGGCCGGGGATGTGGACGAAGTTTATTCTATTGTGAACCCGCAGCTGTTTTAACCCGCGGAGCACAGTGGAACAACTATAATATTTATCTCAGAAAGGAAGGTTTTATCTATGGGAAAGAAAAGTATCAAATTATTAACCGTGTGCGGCTCGGGCATTGTGACATCTTCGATGATTGCCAACAAGCTGACGGAGATGTTCGAGGACGAGGGCTATGAGGTTTCCGCGATGGAAGCCAATCCCAGCGAGATGGGAACTTATCTTGCGCGGGACAAATATGATCTGGTCGCCTACGCAAGCCCCATCGACGAGGATGAGTTAAACGGCACACCGGCTCTGCCTGCCATCGGTCTGATCACCGGATTGGGAGAGGATGAATTTTTGGAAAAAGCACTGGAGATCTTCAAAGCAGCTGGAAAGTAACTGTGGAAAGATAAGGGGGATAAACCATGGATATGTTTTTTGGAGCAGTAAAGGCATTCTTTGACACATTTAGCGCAGTCGTATTCGTTCCTATGATTATGTTCGTCATCAACCTTGCGTTTAAGGTAAAGCCCAAAAAGGCTTTTATCTCCGCATTGTCCGCCGGTGTCGGCCTGCAGGGCTTTAACCTGGTAATCGGAGCCTACGGTCCCATCATCGAGCCGATCATCACCCGCATGGTTGAGACCAGCGGCGTGAACCTGCCGGTATACGATGCGGGCTGGCCCAATACCTCGGTTGTGGCGTACTCCACACAGGCCGGTATGGTGTTCGTGGTAATCGCAATCCTGCTTCAGGTAGGACTGTTCCTGTCCAGATACACCACCGTTTTCCAGGCGGGCGATCTGTGGAACAACTATTCCTACTTCTGCTGGGGTTCCATGCTGTACGTTCTGACCGGCAATATGTTCCTTGCCATCTGCCTGATGACCATGCAGCTGTTAATCACCCTGCTGATCACCGAGGTGATCGCCAAGAGATGGTCCACCTACTACGGCTATCCCGGCTGTTCCATCGCTTCCTTACATACGGCCACGGTGGCGGTGATCGCCATCCCGCTCAACTGGCTGCTCAACAAAATGGGCCTGTACAAGATCCAGATGGATCCCAACGGCATGCGTAAAAAACTGGGAATCATCGGCGAGCCCATGACCCTGGGCCTGATCCTTGGTATCCTGATCGGCTTCGTGGGCAACATTACCAGAATCACCCAGCTGGCTGCCTGGGGCGAAATCCTCAGCTGCGGCGTTGCGACTTCCGCTGTTATGTCCGTGTTCCCGAAGATCTCTTCCATTTTCTCCGGCGCATTTACGGCTCTGACAGAGGCTTCCAAGAAAAAGACCAAAGGCTTCAAGGGCGAGTGGTACCTGGCAGTAAACGACGCTACCGGTTACGGAGAGACTGCAACCCTGGTTTCCGGCCTGCTGACCATGCCCATCATCCTGCTGCTTGCGTTCGTTCTGCCCGGCAACACAACTCTGCCGATGGTAGACCTGGTTGCGATTCCTTACGTGATCCAGCCCATCGTGGCAATGTCCAACGGCAACGTGGTGAAATCCGTCATCGGTTCCACCATTGTATGTATCATCTTCCTGTATATCTGCTCCGCCTGCGGCAGCACATTTACGGAGGTTGTGAAGGTGGCCGGCGGCTCCCTGGGTTCCGGCGGCGCAATGATGGTTACGTCCTTTATTATCATCGGACAGCCCATCGGTTACCTGACCTTCCTGATATTCGCCAGCCAAAATCCGATCCTAATCGCGCTTCTTGTGGCGGTCTACGCGGTTTCCTACGTGCTGATCCGCAAGAACAAAGAGAAGATCTACGCGGCTCTGGAGAATCAGGCTCTGAATCCCGGAGGGATTGCATCTGCTGCACAATAGGGATAACAGCATAATTCGATGAATGACTGAAAATGCTGCACTGTTTAAACGGCAGTGCAGCATTTTTGACCACGGACTTTTCCCGTGGAGAACAGACTGGCTTTGAGGAGGAGACAAACATGGTTACACATCAGGGAAATCCGGTGTCCAAAGGCGCGGCGGTTGGCAGGGTTTACAAGTACGTTCCCTACCAGGCCGTGGTGGAACAGACCAGCATCCGCCCGGAACAGGCGGAGGAGGAGTTAGCCGCCTACCGGGCCGCCAGGGAGCGGGCCGGAGCCGAGCTTTCCGCCATGCGGGAGCGGCTGGGAGAGGGCGACGCGGACAAGGCGGCGATCCTTGGGGCTCACGCGGAGATTCTGGCCGATCCGGCGCTGGATGAGATGGTATCCGGGCTGATCCGGGACGAATATTACAATGTGAAATGGGCGGTTGACCGTGCATTTTCCAAGTTTATCAAGATGCTGAGCCGGGTGAAGGACGACATGATCCGGGAGCGCATCGCGGATATGAAGGATGTGCGGCTTCGCCTTCTGCGCAGCTGCGACGGAGCCGGGGAGGTAAACTTAGGCGCGCTCACGGAGCCTGTGGTCGTGGTGGCCCAGGATCTGTTCCCGTCGGACACCGCTTCCCTGAAACGTGAGATGGTTCTGGCCATTGTGACGGAGGTTGGAGGGGCTACCTCCCACACCGCGATCATTGCCAGGAGCTATGAGATTCCGGCCCTTTTGGGCGTGAGCGATGCCATGAACCTTCTGACGGAGGGACAGGTAGTGGGCGTTGACGCCATCGACGGAGTCCTGGCCACGGATTTGTCCCCGGAGGAGACTGCGGCCCTGGAGAAAAAGGGCGAAGCCTGCCGGATTCACGCCCGGGAGACGAAAAAATACCAGGGCGCAGAGCCGGTTACCGGGGACGGTGTCCGCATCGACGTGGAGCTCAACATCGGTTCCGCCTCCCCGGAGGAGCTGGAGGCCGCCTGTTTCACCGACGGCGTGGGCCTGTTCCGATCTGAATTCCTCTACATGGGCCGGGATACCCTGCCCGGGGAGGACGAGCAGGTGGAGATTTACACCAGGGTTCTGAAGGCCTTTGAAGGGCGGCCGGTGACGCTGCGGACTCTGGACATCGGCGGGGACAAGAAGCTGGACTGCCTGGAGCTGCCGAAGGAAGAGAACCCCTTCCTGGGAAACCGGGCGCTGCGCCTGTGCTTCACCTACCCGGAGATTTTTAAGACCCAGCTTCGGGCCGCGCTGAGGGCCGCCGTGGCGGGGGATCTTTGGATCATGTTCCCAATGGTGGGCAGCATGGACGATATCCGCAGGGCAAAAGCCGCGCTGCGGGAGGCCGGGGAGGAGCTGAAGGCCGAGGGTAAACCCTTTGGAACCGTCAGGACCGGCATCATGATCGAGATTCCCTCCATCGCGCTGATCGCGGACATGGCGGTCCGGGAGGTGGATTTTGCCAGCATCGGCACCAACGATCTCTGCCAGTACGCCACCGCGGTGGACCGCATGAACCCGGCGGTCAGCACGTATTACCAGAAATACCACCCGGCCATGTTCCGCCTGATCCGCACGGTGGTGGAGACCTTCAACCGGGCGGGTAAACCCATCTGCGTGTGCGGGGAGCTGGGCGGAGACGAGCTGGCCGCGGCCGTGCTGGTGGGCCTGGGGATGAGAAAGCTGAGCATGGGGCGGGCCTTCGTGGCCCAGACCAAGAAGATGATCACCGGCATGACCATTTCCCGCGCCCGGGAGATCGCCTGCAGGGTATGCGACATGGAGACCGCGGCTGAGATTCAGGAGTACCTGACAAGCGAGCTGCAGGACATTTTATAAATCGATAGGAAAGAGGTAAATACAGTTATGGTAAAAGGGACTACGGTAATTAAGAATAAAACAGGGCTTCACGCCCGCCCGGCTTCTGATTTTGTGCAGGCGGCCGGCAAATTCAGCTCCAGCATCACGATCCACAGAGTGGACGAGGAGGACGATGAGGCCAACGCTAAGAGCATTATCTTCCTGCTGTCCCTGGGATTGTGCCAGGGGGAAGAGGTGGAGATCACGGCCAAGGGCGACGACGAGCAGGAGGCGGTGGACGCGCTCATTGCGCTGATCGATTCCGGATTCGGCGAGTGAGAAACCAGTAAAAATCAGAGAGGTTGATTGCATATGAGAATGGTGTTTAACTTTAAGATGTCCCTGGAGGACTACCACCAGATGATGGTGAGCCGGACATTTGGAAATTCCTGGATAAGGCGGATCATCCTGTTGGTGGTGTGGCTGGTATTTACCGGCCTGATCGTCCTGGATCTGACCGGTGTGATCGAGCTGACCCGGATCGTCCATGTGTGCGCCCTGCTGGTGGCCGTGTCCTTCCCGGCCGCTGTTATCACCATGGAGATCAACGTTTCAAAGTACAAGGATGCGTATCTGTCCGGATTTAAGGCCGAGCGCCAGATCGTGGCGGACGAGGAAGGTCTGACCTTCTGCAACCGGTCCACCGGCGAGTCGGGCAGCAATACATGGGGCGAGGTGACAAAGCTGGAGGAGCTTAAGGACGTGTTTGTGATCCAGCTGAACCGGAGAGAGGCTGTCATTCTGCCCAAACGCGGCATGGGAAACACAAAAAAGGTGGATCAGTTTAGGGAAATGGTCAAGGAAAAGATTCCGGAGCGTTTTTATCCCCTGAAGCGCTCTGTATTCCGGTAAAGCGGGACAGACGAAAGAGCCGGAATCCCATACCCGGGGTTCCGGCTTTTTGCGGTCAAATATTCGTTTTCGGGCTTCGGTTCTCTGGCCCATCTACTCGTTCTGCGCCTCGTACACCGCCACATTGTGGCTGTTCAGAAAATCCACCCACTGGCTGCTCAGCTTCCGGTCCGTCACCAGGCCGGTGATGGCGTCGAAGTCCGTGATGTGGATGAAGCTGGTCTTGTCAAATTTCGAAAAATCGGCCACCAGATACACTTCCTTGCTCCGCTGGGCTAAGGACTGGCGGACGGCGGCCACGGATTCCAGGGAATCGGTGATTCCGTGCTCCATGGACAGGCTGCGGCAGGACATGAAGGTCTTGTCCAGATAGAAGGTTTCCAGACAGGCCTGGGTGCTGAGGCCGTTGAAAGCTTTTTCCCTCGGGGTATAGTTGCCGCCGATGGCGATAAGATGAATATTGGCTTTGTCACACAGCTCGTTGATAATCATCAGGGAGTTGGTCACCACAGTCAGGCGCATGTCGCTTATGGCCTTGGCGATGGTCAGGGTGGTGGTGGAAGAATCGAGAAAGATGGAGTCGCCGTTGTGGATCAGCTCCCGGCATCGGGAGGCGATGGCCTGTTTGTTCTTCAAATAGGCGGTTTCGCGGATGGATAAGTCAATGTTGTTCTCGACGCCGTCCTGTATGAAGGCGCCGCCGTAAGTGCGGGTCAGAAATCCCTCGCTCTCCAGCTGTTTTAAGTCCCTGCGGATCGTCTCCTCGGTGACGGAGAAAATCTTGGCCAGTTCGGTGACGGTTACGCTCTTTTTTTCCAGTACAATATCTTTAATTTCGGATTTACGGGTTACGGCAAGCATATAGCCTCCTTTTTATGGAGATATCCATAAAGATTTTCTTTTATTATAGCATAAAGAAAAGAAAACTCAAATAGAAAATGCGTTTACAAGCTGTTGTTTGCTGGCAAATACAAAAGAAATATATTAAAAAATTGGCAAAAACAAAAAGAATCAAAAACAATCAAAAACAAAATGTTGACGAAACAATACAAACACAATATAATATGGTTATCAGCCCGTGCGGACCCAGGTCCGAAGCGCGGGATTGAGAATGTTTCGTGTTGGTTGAGGAGATAACTTTTTAGAGAGCAGAGGTGAGTGAAAACATGATGACGATTCAGGGCATGAAATACAAATCGGACTTCGAGGCGAAGAAGGCGATCCTGGATATCGGGCGGCGAATGTACGCCAAGGGCTTTGTCGCATCCAACGACGGCAACATCAGCTGCCGGGTGGGGCCCAACACCATCTGGACCACGCCCACAGGGGTTTCCAAGGGTTTCATGACCCAGGACATGCTGGTGAAAATGGATCTGGACGGAAAGGTGCTGATGGGGCGGTTAAAACCGTCCTCGGAGATCAAGATGCACCTGCGGGTCTACCAGGAGAACCCCAGGCTGCAGGCGGTGACCCACGCCCATCCGCCCATGGCTACGTGCTTTGCCATTGCGGGCCAGCCCTTGGACGCGGCGATTCTGACCGAGGCCATTCTGAGCCTGGGCACCATCCCGGTGGCCCGGTACGCGACTCCGGGAACCCAGGAGGTGCCGGATTCCATCGCTCCCTTTGTCAACCACTATAACGGGGTGCTGCTGGCAAACCACGGAGCGCTTACCTGGGGAGACGACATTTACCAGGCGTTCTACCGCCTGGAGTCGGTGGAGTATTACGCCACCATCCTTATGTACACCGGAAATATCATCGGCCAGCAGAACCATCTGTCCTGCGAGCAGGTGGACCGGCTGCTGGAAATCCGCAAGAACATGGGCATCACCGGCGGGGGCGTCCCGCCCTGCATGAACGGCGGCCAGCTGACGAAGGTCTGCGAAAGCTGCGCGGCGGCTGGGGAGAAACCGGCTGCGGCCGGAGCGGAGCTGGCAGGAGTTTCTTGTGGGAACTGCGCGGCGGCCGGAGGGAAAACGGCTGTGACCGGAGCAGAGCTTGCAGGCGTGCCCTGCGGGAGCTACGCGGCGGTCGGAGGAAAACCGGCAGTGACCGGAGCAGAGCGGACGGCAAGCCCCTGCGGGAGCTGCGCGGCGGCCGGAGAGACACAGACCGGACCGCAGGCGACGCTTAAAGGCGTGACGCCGCTGGTGCGGCCGGGAGATTCCGGGAAGATGTCGGGCGGCGGTTTGGGCGCGGGAGCCGGTTTGGCAAATGCGGCAGCCGGTCCCGGCAGCCCGTCCACCGGTCCCGGCCCCGAGGACAAGGAAGCCTTGATTGCGGAAATCGTAAGGCGGGTTGTGGGACAGCTGAAGGCATAGGGGAGGTTGCAGATGGAGATAGAGACCAGGGATATTGAACGCATCGTGCGCCAGGTCATGGCGGCGATGGAGCAGCAGGGAACAATCGCCGGGGGAGCGTACCCGCCCGCGCCCGGCACCCCGGGCCCCCGGGGCGATAACGGAGTTTTCGAGCGGGTGGAGGACGCCATCGACGCCGCCTACGCGGCGGGGCGGGAGTGGGCCTTCCATTATAAAGTGGAGGACCGCAGGCGGGTGATCGAGGCCATCCGCGTGATGGCCAGGGAGAACGCGCGCACACTGGCGCAGATGGTGCGGGACGAGACCGGCATGGGCCGGATGGAGGACAAGGTTGAAAAGCATCTGGCAGTGGCGGACAAGACGCCCGGCGTGGAATGCCTGACCACGGACGCCATTTCCGGGGACGGGGGGCTGATGATCGAGGAATACGCGCCCTTCGGGGTGATCGGGGCCATCACACCCTCCACCAACCCCACGGAGACGGTGATCCACAACACCATCAGCATGATTGCAGGCGGAAATTCCGTGGTGTTCAACGTGCACCCGGGAGCGAAAAAGTGCTGCGCCTTCTGTCTGCAGCTGCTGCACAAGACCATTGTGGAGAACGGCGGGCCTGCCAATCTGATCACCATGCAGCGGGAACCCACCATGGACGCTGTGAACAAGATGACCTCCAGCCCCAAGATCCGCCTGATGGTGGGAACCGGAGGCATGGGGATGGTGAACGCCCTGCTGCGCTCCGGCAAAAAGACCATCGGCGCAGGGGCGGGCAATCCGCCGGTGATCGTGGACGACACGGCGGATGTGAAGCTGGCCGCCCGGGAGCTTTACTGGGGCGCTTCCTTTGACAACAACCTGTTCTGCTTTGCGGAGAAAGAAGTGTTCGTGATGGAGGCGTCCGCGGACGGACTGATCCGCGGTCTGGTGGAGCAGGGCGCCTATCTGCTCACACCGGCCGAGACCGAGGCCATCGTGAAGCTGGCCCTGATCCAGAAGGACGGGAAATACGAGGTCAACAAGAAATGGGTGGGCAAGGACGCAGGTCTGTTTTTGAAGGCCATCGGCGTTTCAGGGCATGAGAACACCAGACTTTTGATCTGCGACGTTCCCAAATGCCATCCCTACGTGATGGTGGAACAGCTGATGCCGGTGCTTCCCATCGTGCGCTGCCGCACCTTTGACGAGTGTATTCAGTGCAGTGTGGAGGCGGAGCAGGGAAACCGCCACACCTCCAGCATTTTTTCCACCAACGTCTACAATATGACAAAATTTGGAAAAGAAATCGAGACGACCATCTATGTGAAAAACGGGGCCACCCTGAGGGGGCTTGGCATCGGCGGGGAAGGACACACCACCATGACCATCGCGGGTCCCACAGGCGAGGGCCTGACCTGCGCCAGAAGCTTTACCAGGCGCCGCCGCTGTATGCTGGCGGAGGGCGGCCTGCGGATCATCTAGGGAGGTGAGACGGTATGGCCATCGGCTTTCTGGAGTGCGCCGGGTACGGCGCGGTGCTGTACGCCATGGACAGGGCGTGCAAGGCGGCGGATATTGAGATCATCGGCATCGACACCATCAACCCCAAGGACGCCTCCGCGTTCATCCCGCTGACGGCCCAGGTGAAGTTCGCGGGCAGCGTGGACGACGTGAAGGTAGCCTGCGAGGTCGCCCGCAGAGCCGCGCTTAAGCTGAACCGGCCGGAGGATGTGCTGGTGGAAGTGATCGAACGGCCCTACGACGGGACAAAAGCGTTATCGTGTATCTCAAAAGTGAAATTTCAAGAAGAGGCGGAGTGATCAGGGACCGCTATAAATCAGGAGGAAAAAAATTATGGCAGCAACAGCGATTGGAATGATTGAGACAAGAGGGCTGACCGCGTCCATCGAGGCGGCGGACGCCATGCTGAAAGCGGCGGATGTGGAGATGGTGGGCACGGAGAAGATCGGCTCCGGTCTGGTGACCGTGATTGTGACCGGCGAGGTGGGCGCGGTGAAGGCAGCCACCGAGGCGGGGGAAGCGGCGGCCTCCCGGATCGGCGAACTGGTGGCGGTTCATGTGATTCCCAGACCTCACGACGACATCCGGAAAATTCTGCCGGGGCTTAAGTGAGAGCTTGCGTGACCGGTGGACGGCGGCGCTGAGGTGAGCCGGCCGGCGGCGTCAGACGAGGCAGACCGGCTGTCGGCGGCAGACGAGGCAGACCGGCGGACGGCGGCAGACCAATGGCCGGCGGCGCTGGGGCAGATCGACCGGACGGCGGCCTGTACAGGCATAGACGAGCAGAGATAGGGGCGTGATCAATTTGAGGCAGAGCGCCATAGGTGTATTGGAGGTCAGTTATTTTGCCAACACGGTGGTGGTGGTGGATCAGGCGCTTAAGGCCGCGCAGGTGGAGCTGGTGAGCTGCCACAAGCGGCTGGGCGGCAAGATGTGCCACACGGTGCTGGCGGGCTCAACCTCCGGCGTGGAGGCGGCCATGGAGGCTGCCAGGGCCGCCGGCAGGATCGTGGGGGAACACAACGTCAAGGTGGCGGTGACCATCAGCAATCCCCACCCCCAGGTGTTGAAGCTTTTGAACATGATTGAAAGCCATGAGGCGGAAAAAGCCGCGGCCGGGGAAAAACAGACGGCAGCGGATCACAAGACAGGGGAAAATCCCCGGGATTTAAAGCGAGAGAGGAGAACAAAAAATGGCAGAGGGAATTAAAAGAGGAATGCTGGCGCTGGGAATGATCGAGACGAGAGGACTGACCGCGTCCATCGAGGCGGCGGACGCCATGCTGAAGGCGGCGGACGTGGAGCTGGTGGGCACGGAAAAGATCGGCTCCGGCCTGGTGACCGTGATGGTGCAGGGAGATGTGGGCGCGGTGAAGGCCGCAGTGGAGGCCGGTCAGGAGTCCGCTTCCAGAATCGGCGAGCTGGTGGCGGTCCATGTGATCCCCAGACCCCACGGTTCCGTGGGCGCAATTCTGCCCTTTTTGAAATAAACTGCAGCGCAAAAGAACGGAGCGATTTAAATGTGGGATAGAGAGAACATGGCGGCCCTTGTGGCAGAGCTGGTGGCCGCCCAGGTCCGGGAGTTTGCCGGCGGGTATTACCAGGTGCCGGTGGGAATATCAGCCCGCCACATTCATCTGACCAGGGAGGATGTGGAGGCGCTGTTTGGCCCCGGCCACCGGTTGAGGCCCATGAAGCCGTTGAGCCAGCCGGGCCAGTTCGCCTGCGAGGAGCAGGTGGAGTTGACGGGTCCCAGAGGTTCCATCGCCAGAGTGCGGGTGCTGGGCCCGGAGCGCCCGGCCAGCCAGGTGGAGCTGTCGGGAACGGACTGCCTGAAGCTGGGAATCGACGCGCCGGTGCGCACCTCGGGGCAGCTGTCGGGCACGCCGGGAATCACGGTTAAGGGACCGGCGGGCGTTCTGGAGCTGAGCGCAGGTCTCATAATCGCGGACCGCCATATCCACATGACGCCGGAGGACGCGCGCTGGTTTGGCGTGGAGGACGGGGAGCGGGTATCGGTCCGGGTGGGCGGCCCTAGGGGCGGCCTCATGGGCCAGGTGGTGATCCGGGTTTCGGAAAAGGGACGGCTGGATTTTCACGTGGACACGGACGACGCCAACGCGTTCCGGCTCAAACAGGGCCAGCTGCTGGAACTGGTAAAGGAGGGAACCAGATGATTTTGGGAACAATTCGCGGTACGGTGGTGTCGACCCGGAAATGCCGGAACCTGGTGGGGTTTAAGCTGCTGTTGGTGGAACCCTATTTCGGGGACAAGTCCCAGCTGTTTGTGGCGGCCGACACCATCGGCGCGGGCATCGGCGAGCTGGTGCTGGTGACCACGGACGAGACCACCCAGCACGCGCTGGACCGCTCGGCTCCGGTGGACGCCTACGTGGTGGGGATTGTGGATGCCCCGCCCCAGCTGGGCAAATAAGGTTGAAATCATATCTGAAGCAGGAGAGAAGGAAACGATATGGGCAGAGAGAGAATTAACGCGGTGACGACCAGCTTTTTCGGCAGAGGCTCCATCGGACTGCTGCCGGGTGAGCTGAAAAAGCGCGGCTACCGCAGAGGGCTGATTGTGACGGACCGGTTTCTGTTTGAGCACAAGGCGGCGGACCGGGTGGGAGAGCAGATACTGGCGGCGGGAGCGGAGTACGCCGTTTTCTATCTGGTCCAGCCCAACCCCACCATCCAGGTGGTGAATGACTGCATCCAGGCGGCCAGGGCCCTTGAGGTGGATTTTCTGGTGGCGGTGGGCGGCGGCTCGGCCATCGACACGGCCAAAGCGGTGAGCATTGTCATCGCCAACGGCGGCCAGGTGGAGGACTACGAGGGCGTGGATTTGTCCGCCCGGCCCGGACTTCCCATTGTGGCGGTGAACACCACGGCGGGCACCGGCTCGGAGGCGACGTCCTTCTACATTGTGACCAACCCGGCCACCCACTCCAAGATGTGCATCATGGACACCAACTGCATGGTGAGCATTGCGGTCAACGACGTGGACTTCATGATGACCATGCCGCCGGGACTGACGGCCTCCACGGGGATGGACGCCATGACCCACGCCATCGAGGCTGTGCTGTCCGTCCGGGCCACGCCGTTTACGGACAAGGACGCCATGTGGGCAATCCGCGTGATCAAGGATTATCTGCCCGCTGCCGTGAAGGACGGGCAGGACGTGAAGGCCAGGGAGATGATGGCCTACGCCGAGTACACGGCGGGTATGGCTTTTTCCAATGCGGGGCTGGGGATCGTACACGCCATGGCTCATGCCTTGGGCGGACATTTCAACCTGCCCCATGGGATTTGCAACAGCGTGTTACTGCCTTATGGGATGAGGTTTAACGGGAAATCGGCCGAAGCCTGTGGACGCTTCCAGCGGATCGCTGAGGCGCTTGAGCTGCCGGGGGCGGCGAAAATGACGGATGGGAAGGCGGCGGAGGCGTGCGTGAGATATGTTCGTACTTTTTCGAAATCTTTGGGGATGCCTCAGACGCTGAAGGAGCTTAAGGGGGTGGATCCGGAGAAATTTGGGGATTTGGCGGAGTTGGCGGTGAGGGATTTTTGTATGGGGGATAATCTGGTGAGGGCTGACAGGGAGCAAGTAGTAGAGGTTTATGGGGAGGCTTGGCGGGGAGGGGTTTGAGGCATCCGTTCGTGAGAGTCAGGGGAGCGGGGGCTGGGGTTCCAGGGCTCCGCGGTGGCAGCGTCTAAGGCGCAATCGACCCGAAAAGGCGGGCACCGCTCCGAGCTCCGGCGCCGGCCTGATGCCGGCCCCTCCGCCTCCGCTTTGCTCCGGGCTTTGTAAGCCCTGCGCAATCCCACCTTTTCGCGCCGATTCCGCCTAAGACGCTGCGAACCGCTACACAGTCACCCCAGCCCCCGCTCCCCTGACTCTCACCCGCTAGGGGTCGAAAGCACTCCCTCAACTTCCTCCCCTGGGGTGGCGAAAAGGAGGGCCGCTGGGGTTTGGGTTGTATCCGTACGATGTTCCGACCTTAAGTTGATAAAATGTTCCTTTTGAAAGTTCCCGGATAGGGCCGCTGACGATGAGGCAGCCCTGTCCAGGAACTTTTTGGTCCATATTATAATAAGAAATAACAAGCTAAAGTTACGAGTATTATTTTGGGCTGGCGTCTCCCCTCCCAAAATGTGGGAATGCAAGTGGAGAAAAGAGAGAACGCGTAGTGGGTGAGAGGCGGGGGAACAGGGGGGGAGGTGACTGTGGAGCGGTTTGGAGAGTCTTAGGTCCAAGGGGGCGGGAAAGGCGGGATTGCGCAGGGCTCTCAAAGCCCGGAGCAAAGCGGAGGCGGAGGGGCCGGCATCAGGCCGGCGCTGGAGCTCGGAGCGGTGCCCGTCTTTCCCGTCCCCTTGGGCCTTAGACTCTCCTACCGCGGAGCTTGGAACCTCCCCCCCTGTTCCCCCGCCTCTCACGAACGGCTGCATCCCCCCCACATCTTCCTTGCAATTCCCACCCTCCTCCCGCATATGATTATAGTAATGCGGTTGAACGCAAGAATCTGCGGGTGAAGGGACGTGAGGCATAGTGAGGAGAAGAGGTCTGGCGGGAGGTATCCGGTGGTTTGCGGCCGGTACCGGGCTGATTCTGGTCCTTTTGCTGGCAGGTCGGGCTGCCGGGACGGCGGCGGAGAATCTGGACTGGGACGCCTGCCGGCGCGCTGTGGAAACCGGCGGCCGGTGGCTGGTGGATTATGTGTGGCATCAGGCCCGGCCGGGGAGCGGGGGAACGGGTGGGCGCACCGGAGACGGATGGGAGACCGGCGATCCGGACCCGGCCTACCGGCAGTATGAGGCGGTGAAAACATTTTACGAGGAACACCAGTACCTGGCCTGGTATGGCAATGAGGAAACGGGGGAAACTAAGGCGGAGAACGGCGAAACACAAAACGGCGGTACAACGGCCGGTCAGGCGGGAGACAACGGCGCGGACCAGAACGCGGGCGGGGCGCAGGCGCTGGCCCAGGGGGAGACGGACGCGGGAGCCGTGCCGGCAGGGGCGGCGCTGGTGGGGGTTACCTCACGGGCGGTGACCGGGCCTACCTATGTGATGGAGCAGCTGGCGGACTATGATTTTTTGATGAAGCATTTTTACAGCGTTCACACCTCCACCACGGCGGGGCGGGATGAGATAAGCGCGGCGCGGCTTCTGGGCGAGGATCTCTCCATCGGGGAGGATAACAGCCAACCCCAGATTCTGATCTACCACACCCACTCCCAGGAGGCGTTTAAGGACTCAGGGCCGGGGGAGACCGTGGTGGGGATCGGAAATTACCTGACCGAGCTTTTGACGGCAAAGGGCTACAACGTGATCCACGACACCTCGGTGTACGACCTGGTGGACGGGAAGCTGGACCGCAGCAAGGCTTATACATATGCGTACGATGGGATCAGCAAGATCCTGGAGGAAAATCCGTCGGTACAGGTGGTGCTGGACATCCACCGGGACGGCGTGGGGGAGAGCCTTCACCTGGTGACGGATGTGGACGGAAAACCGACCGCGCAGATCATGTTTTTTAACGGCATGAGCCAGACGCCGGAGGGGCCCATCGAGTACCTGCAAAATCCTTACCGGGAGCAGAATCTGGCCTTCAGCTTCCAGATGCAGCTGGACGCCCAGGCATATTATCCGGGATTTACGCGCAAGATTTATTTGAAGGGACTGCGCTACAACCTCCACCTGCGCCCCCGCTCCGCTCTGATCGAAGTGGGAGCCCAGACCAACACCTACGAGGAGGCCAGAAACGCCATGGAGCCGCTGTCAGAACTTTTGGATATGGTGTTGCAAAGTAGCCGAAAAAATGATACTATTCAGTAAGCGGAGGGCGCGCTGCCCTCCAATCCAGGCAACAGTTCAGACGGCGGAAAAGTTGGTTTCGAGCGCCGCGTCTGAACCGTTCCATTTTTAAACCATAAGAAAGAGGATAAAACATGTCAATCGTTGACCAGAGCAAAATTCGCAACTTTTGTATCATCGCCCATATCGACCACGGCAAATCCACCCTGGCGGACCGGATTATTGAGAAAACCGGCCTTTTGACCAGCCGGGAGATGCAGGAACAGATTCTCGACAATATGGACCTGGAGCGGGAGCGCGGCATCACCATCAAATCCCAGGCTGTCCGCACCGTTTACAAGGCTAAGGACGGCTGCGAGTACATTTTCAACCTGATCGACACTCCGGGACACGTTGACTTTAACTACGAGGTGTCCAGAAGCCTGGCGGCCTGCGACGGCGCCATCCTGGTGGTGGACGCCTCCCAGGGCATCGAGGCCCAGACCCTGGCCAACGTGTATCTGGCTCTGGACCACGATCTGGACGTATTTCCCGTGATCAACAAGGTGGATCTGCCCAGCGCCCAGCCGGACCACGTGGCGGCTGAGATCGAGGACGTGATCGGCCTGGACGCCAGCGACGCGCCCAGGGTTTCCGCCAAGACCGGCGAGAACGTGGAGGCGGTGCTGGAGGCCATCGTGGAGAAGATTCCGGCCCCCACGGGTGATCCCGAGGCTCCCCTTCAGGCGCTGATTTTCGACTCCATTTACGACTCCTACAAGGGCGTGATCATTTTCTGCCGCGTTATGGAGGGCACGGTGAAGCGGGGCACCCCCATCCGCCTGATGGCCACAGGGGCCGAGGAGGACGTGGTGGAGGTGGGCTATTTCGGAGCCGGCCAGTTTATCCCCTGCGACGAGCTGTCGGCGGGTATGGTGGGTTATATCACCGCCAGCATCAAGAACGTCCGGGATACCCAGGTGGGCGACACGGTGACCAACCGGGACAACCCCTGCGCGGCGCCCCTGCCGGGTTACAAGAAGGTGACCAGCATGGTGTACTGCGGCCTTTATCCCGCAGACGGCGCAAAATACAACGATCTGAGGGACGCGCTGGAGAAGCTGCAGCTCAACGACGCCTCCCTGTTCTACGAGCCTGAGACCTCCGTGGCTCTGGGCTTTGGCTTCCGCTGCGGCTTTTTGGGACTGCTGCATCTGGAGATCATCCAGGAGCGGCTGGAGCGGGAGTACAACCTGGATCTGGTGACCACCGCGCCCAGCGTGGTGTACCGGGTGCACAAGAACAACGGGGAGATGATCGAGCTGACCAACCCCACCAACCTGCCCGATCCCACGGAGATCGACTACATGGAGGAGCCCATCGTCAGCGCGGAGATCATGGTGACCACGGAGTTTGTGGGCTCCATCATGACCCTGTGCCAGGAGCGCCGGGGCGTTTACCTGGGCATGGAGTACATTGAGACCACCCGCGCCCTGCTGAAGTACGAGCTGCCCCTGAACGAGATTATTTACGACTTTTTCGACGCGCTGAAGTCCCGCTCCCGGGGATATGCGTCCTTTGATTATGAGCTGAAGGGCTATGAGCGCTCGGAGCTTGTGAAGCTGGACATCCTGGTGAACCGGGAGGAAGTGGACGCCCTGTCCTTTATCGTCCACGCGGAATCGGCTTACGACCGGGGCCGCAGGATGTGTGAGAAGCTGAAGGACGAGATTCCCAGGCATCTGTTCGAGATCCCCATCCAGGCGGCCATCGGCGGCAAGATTATCGCCAGGGAGACGGTGAAGGCCGTGCGCAAGGACGTGCTCGCCAAGTGCTACGGCGGCGACATTTCCCGTAAGCGCAAGCTGTTGGAGAAGCAGAAGGAGGGCAAGAAGCGCATGCGCCAGATCGGCAACGTGGAGATTCCGCAGAAGGCGTTTATGAGCGTTTTGAAGCTGGACGACGAGTAGAGACAGAACTGAGAAGATGAGACATTTATGACTAAAAAACAGAAAAAACCGTTGGAGCTGTACATTCACATCCCATTTTGCGCCCGGAAATGCCTGTACTGCGATTTTCTTTCCTTCCGGACGCTGGCGGCAGTACACGAGGCGTATGTGGAACAGCTCATACGCGAGATCGAGGCGGAGGGTGCCTCCTGCCAGGAATACCAGGTTGTGACCGTATTCATTGGAGGGGGCACCCCTTCTGTCCTGGAACCGGAGCTGATCCGGGACGTCTGCCTGGCTGTGCGCCGGGCCTTTGACGTGGCCCAGGACGCGGAGATCACCATCGAGGTGAACCCCGGAACCCTGCTGCAGAACAAGCTCCACATCTACCGGGCCGCGGGGATTAACCGGGTCAGCATCGGCCTTCAGTCCGCTGACAACCGGGAGTTAGAGAATCTGGGCAGAATCCATTCCTTTGAAGAATTTTTAAAGAGCTTCCAGTGCGCCAGGATGGCGGGCTTTGCCAACATCAACGTGGACCTGATGAGCGGCATCCCGGGCCAGACCCTGGAGTCCTGGCGGAACACCTTAAAAAAGGTGACCATGCTGAAGCCGGAGCACATTTCCGCCTACAGCCTGATCATCGAGGAAGGTACACCCTTCTGGGACCGCTACGGCGCAGGATGTGAGAAAACGGCCGAAAAAAGCGCGCGCCAGCCCAGTACCTGCCCGGGGGAGGCGCCGGACCGGTTCGGCCTGCGCCGGAGGGATTACCCGGAGCTGCCGGACGAGGAGGAGGAGAACCGGATCTACCACCTGACCCGCACGTTTCTGGCGGAGCAGGGTTACGAGCGGTACGAGATTTCCAACTATGCCCGGCCGGGCTTTGCGTGCCGCCACAACATCGGCTACTGGACCGAGGTGGAGTATCTGGGTCTGGGGCTGGGAGCTTCCTCCTTTCTAGGCGGCTGCCGGTTCTGCAACGAGCGGGACCTGGAGCGGTATCTGGGCCTTGATTTTGCCGCGGAGGGCTGGGCGGAACGCCTGCGGCCGCAGTTTACCCGCCTGAGCCGGGAGGCGCGGATGGAGGAATTCATGTTTCTGGGGCTGCGGATGATCCGCGGCATTTCGGAGATCGATTTTGTGGCCACCTTCGGGGTCAAGCTGGACTCGGTGTACGGCCCGGTGATCGAGCGCCTGGTGAAAAACGGCCTGCTGAGGCGGGAGGGCGTGTGGCTGTCGCTGACCGAGTGGGGAATGGACGTGAGCAATTTTGTGCTCGGCGAATTCCTGCTCACATCCGCGTGAGGAGAATACAAATGACATTGGAACGTTCGGAGATTCGCCGCCGGCTGGAAGAACTGGCGGAACCGGGATACCGGGATTTTAACTGTAAGCTGCTGCCCGGCGTGGAGGATATGCTGGGCGTCAGGACGCCCGCCCTGCGCAGGCTGGCGCGGGAGATCGCAAAGGGTGACTGGCGCGGTTACGTGGACCAGGTGAGAACCGCCTGGCAGCAGGGTGAAACCTGCCACGAGGAGCGCCTGCTCTGGGGTATGGTGGTGGGCGCCGGAGCCGGAGCGTGGGAGGAAGCGTCCGCGTACATACGGGACTTTGTGCCGGTGATCGACAACTGGGCGGTGTGCGACAGCTTTTGCGGCACGTTAAAGATCACTGGGAAGCATAAAGAGGAGATGTGGGAGCTTCTGGCCCCCTATCTGGACTCGGAGCTGGAGTACGAGTGCCGGTTCGGCGCGGTGATGCTTTTGGATTATTTTATCGATGAGGACTATGTGGACCGGGCGCTGGGCGCTCTGGACCGGATTCGGAGCCAGGCGTACTATTCCAAGATGGCGGTGGCCTGGGCCGTGTCCATTTTCTATGTGAAGATGCCGGAGCGGGTTATGCCCTATCTGCAGAAGAACCATCTGGACGACTGGACCTACAACAAGGCGCTGCAGAAGATTTGTGAGTCGCTGCGGATCGATGGGCAGACCAGGGCGGTGATCCGGAGTATGAAGCGTCAGGCCGGGCCTGCCGGCGGAATAGACAGACGAGAAATGCCTTAGAGGCTGGAGGGGGTAATTAAATGAAACTGGTGGAATTAAAGTGTCCGGCCTGTAACGGCACGGTAAAACTGGACCCGGAGCATCCGGGCGAGGCGGTCTGCGAATACTGCAAGACCCGCTACATGGTGGAACAGGAATCCGGGGATGAGTATAAATTGGGGAATTTTGGAAGCCGAAACGTGGGCGACCTTCCGCCTCATTCCTTTCAGGAGGTAAAACCCAGGACCTCTCTGCCTCAGGAGACGCAGAAGGTTCATGAGGAGGAGCGGAAGCGGTTTGTGATCATCGCCGTGGCGGCCGCCGTGGTCTTTGTGGCCGCTATCGCCGTGTCCGCCCGGGGTTCGGCCGGAAAGAAGAGCTCGGCCAAGGCCACCAGCGCGGTGGTCGAGACGGCGATAGCTGCGGAGCCCACACAAGCTCCCGAAAAGCCGGTGGTGTGGTCCCAGGGGATGGAGCAGGTGATCTTAGGCATCTACGGGCGCACGCCGGATCAGGTCAGCGAACAGGAGCTTATGAAGCTGCGCTATCTGGAGCTGAAGCCCGGCCTCTGGGACACGCACACGGACCGGAAGTATTTCCGGGTGTCCTATGGCCTGGACGGAGATTTGGGGGCGGACGGCGAGATGGCGATCCATACCTTTGAGGGGGACCTTCCGGCCGGTATGACCATGGGCTGGGAGCTGTTCAATGATTTCTCCTGCCTAAGAGCGCTAAAGGGCCTGGAAACGCTGTCCCTGCACAGCACCTTAAAACCCGGCGACCTGGAAGGTCTGGAACAGTTAAGGACGCTGGGCGTGCAGTATATTTCTCCGGACGAGGTGGCCGCCCTGGTGGACGATCCGGGCCAGCTGACCGGGCTGATCTACGATTACAATCAGACTTCCCTGGAGGGAATCGGCCAGTTCACGGGCCTGGAGCGGCTGGAGCTGCACGGAAGCGATGATCTGACCGACATCAAGGACCTGGCGTCCCTTAAGAATTTGAAGTCCCTGTCCATGGAATACTGTCCCAACCTAACGGATTTTTCCGTGTTCTTCACCATGAGCGGACTCACGGAGCTGCGCCTGGACCTGGAACATGTGAAGGATATCAGTTTTGTGAACAGTATGCCGCAGCTGGAGCGCTTTGCGCTGGACGACAGCCAATGTATCTCCATCGCTCCGCTTTCCTCCTGCGAAAATTTAAAGGAGCTGAGCCTGACCAGCAACTACGAGCTGCCCGACTACAGCGCCATCACCGGACTGACGGGCCTGGAGTCCCTGACCATCGATAAATACTCCAACCAGCCGGACCCGGATCTCTCGGGCATGACCAACATGAAAACGCTGACTCTGGCCGGATTCAACGGCTGTTCGTTCCTGCGCAGCATGGGCGGGCTTACGGACCTGACCATCGCGGGCTACTGCATCGACGATCCCGGCGCATTTTCCGGTTTGACGCAGCTTGAGCGTTTAAAGGGTACCAAGAGCTGGGAATACTTAAACAGCGTGGACTTTTTGGCGAACCTTCCGGCGCTGACCCAGCTGGATCTGTCCGGCACCACGTTCTACACGGATATTTCCGCGCTGCTCAACAAGGAGGGGCTGGTGTCCCTGAACCTGAACGGCGCCAGTATGGAGATCAACTTCAGCCGGTTAAAGGACAATCCGGGCCTCCTTTCCCTGTCCATGAACGGCGTAAAGCTGTACAAGAACGTGAAGGCGGACCGGTACGGCGGAATCAGCATGGTGAACTGGGACGACGTGGCCCTGGACGCAGAGCTGGGCTTTTTGTCCCATTATCCGGGGCTGACGGACCTCTCCCTGGCGGACAACAAGCTGGCCCAGATCCAGCCGGCGGCTACGCTGCCCCTGCTGGAGACTTTGGACATCAGCAAGAACTACGTGACGGACTTAAATCCCCTGGCCGGGCTGGAGCACCTGAAAAAGGTAGACGGCCGGGAGAACCCGGTGAGCAACTGGCAGGTGGTGGGAGAGAAGGTCACGGTGATCCGATAATTCAAACGTAACAGTTCAAACAGAGCGCACAAAAATACCGCAGCCGGTTTTCGCCGGCTGCGGCAGTATTATGGGACACTTTTATGAGGAAAATGGACGGCGCGTTCCGCCTCAGTCCGTTCCGGTGACGGTGACCACCATCTTGTTGGGCAGGCAGACGATGGTGTCCGTGCTCAGGTGCTTTTTGCCCTGTTTGACGCAGAGCTTGTCCGGGCAGGAAGCCTCGCTGCACCAGATTTCCCCGTCCTGAACCACCAGCACGTTGGTGCCGCCTCCTGCTCCGGTGATGGTGACGGTGGCGTTTACGCTCAAATCCAGGGTTTCCACCAGCTTGCCGTCCACCGTGACCTGGGCCACCTCGGAGGGGCCTTTTAAGGCCTGATAGCGGGTGATACCGTACCAGATTCCGGCCACCGACAGGATCGCCAGTATCAGGATTAAGTCTCTGCGCGGCAGGGACGGACCCTTGGCTTTCATGGATTACCGGATGGCTGCCTGGTCCAGGCAGTCGGATAAGCCGTTGACAAAGGGATAGGCGTTGATGCTCACGGAGGACACGGCATCCATGGCGTAACCCTCGGCGTTGATCAGACCGCCCGTAGTCTGGTGGTGAAGCACGTAGGAGGCCAGGGCGTCGGCCTGGTCCTTCCAGGTGGGGCCGTTTTCCGTCATGACGTAGTGGCCTTCCACGGAGAGCTGGCGCTTCCCGATATTTTCATCATTGACACAGTCCCAGGTACAGGCGGTGATGCGGCCGTTCTGCACGGTCACGGTGACCATGCTGTAAAAGCCGTTGTCGTCTGGCTGCTCGTCCTTGTAGGTGTAGACGCCGTCGGCCAGGGGCATATCCGGATGGTTGCTCATGGATTGGTACAGGGGGCCGGAAACAGCGATGACCAGTGCGGAAAGAATGGCCATGATCCCCAGGCCGAAATAGTTCTTTTTGACAGCACTCATTTGTGTCTTGCTCATACTTACACTCCTTATGGTTAAATTAGTTAGGACAGTTATAATTTTAACACAGATGCAACGTTCGCACAAGAGGATGGAATGGGAATTAAAGGAGGTTTGCGCGCGATGGAGCGTAGGAAAAATATGGATGCCAGGGACGTGGCGCTCTACGGCCTGCTGATCGCCCTGGCCTTTGTTCTAAGCTATGTGGAGAGCCTGATCCCCATCTCCCTGGGGGTGCCCGGCGTCAAGCTGGGATTGGCCAATCTGGCGGTGATCGCGGCCCTCTACACCGTGGGGGCCGGCGGGGCCGCGTTTATCAGCCTGGTGCGCATCGTGCTCATGGGCTTTACCTTCGGAACCCCGTCCATGATCCTCTACAGCCTGGCGGGCGGGATTCTGAGCCTGCTTGTGATGGCGTTTCTGAAGCGTTTTAAGGTGTTCGGCATGGTGGGCATCAGCGTGGCCGGAGGCGCGGCCCACAACATCGGCCAGATCGCGGTGGCGGCTGCGGTGGTGGAGCAGGCGGCTCTGTTCGCCTACCTGCCGGTGCTGCTGGCCGCGGGGACCATTGCGGGCAGCCTGATCGGCCTTTTGGGCGGGATGGTGGTCCAGCGGATCAAGCGGGCCGTATCCAGGTAAAGTGCGTAGAATTTTGCTAGAACACATAAAAAATTGCCATTGTGTTCAGGCCCGGCGGGGCATATAATAAAGGAAAACGTTGGAAAAGAACACTTTGAGAAGCAGGAGGGGACTTTTGATGATTGATGATGCGATCAGAGGACTGGTGGAGTACGGCCTGGAGACAGGGCTGATTGAACAGGAGGACGCCATCTACGCGCGCAACCAGATTCTGGATGTGATGGGCCTTTCAGAGTACCGGGAACCGGAAGCGCCCAGGGCCTACGCCGGCCTGGAGGAGATCCTGAAGGAACTTTTGGACGACGCCTGCGCCAGGGGCCTGCTGGAGAGCGACAGCGTGGTGTACCGGGACCTGTTCGACACCAGGCTGATGAACTGCCTGATGCCCAGACCCTCGGAGGTGAACCGGGAATTCTGGAAACGCTACGGGCAGTCGCCTGAGACCGCCACGGAGTATTACTACAAGCTGAGCCAGGATTCGGACTACATACGCCGCTACCGCATCAAAAAGGACATGAAGTGGACGGCTGACACCCGTTACGGCCGGCTGGACATCACGGTGAACCTTTCCAAACCGGAGAAGGATCCCAAGGCCATCGCCGCGGCCAAGCTGGCCAAGCAGAGCGGGTACCCCAAATGCCAGCTGTGCATGGAGAACGTGGGTTACGCGGGCAGAACCAACCACCCGGCCCGGAACAACCACCGGGTGATCCCCATCACCGTCAACGGCGGGGAGTGGGGATTCCAGTATTCCCCCTATGTGTATTATAACGAGCACTGCATCGTGTTCAACGGGGAGCACATTCCCATGAAGATCGAGCGGGCCACGTTTGTGAAGCTGTTCGATTTCATCAAGCTGTTCCCCCACTATTTCCTGGGCTCCAACGCGGACCTGCCCATTGTGGGCGGCTCCATTTTGAGCCACGACCATTTCCAGGGCGGACATTACACCTTTGCCATGGCCAAAGCGCCCATTGAGAAGTATTTTACCCTGGAAGGTTTTGAGGACGTGGAGGCGGGTATCGTGTTCTGGCCCATGTCCGTGCTGCGCCTGCGGTGCGGGGATTCCGACCGGCTGGTGGAGCTGGGGGATAAGGTGCTGGCGGCCTGGAGGGGCTACAGCGACGAGTCCGCGTTCATTTTCGCGGAGACGGACGGGGAACCTCACAATACCATCACGCCCATCGCCCGCAAGGTGGGGGACAAGTTTGAGCTGGACCTGGTGCTCAGAAACAACCTCACCACCGAAGAATTCCCCCTGGGCGTGTACCATCCCCACCAGGAGCTGCACCACATCAAGAAGGAAAATATCGGCCTGATCGAGGTGATGGGTCTGGCGGTGCTGCCCTCCAGACTGAAGAAGGAGCTGGCGGACCTGGCTGATTTCATAGCGGAGGGCCGGGATATCCGTGGGGACGGGGAGCTGGCAAAACACGCGGACTGGGTGGAGGAGTTCCTGCCCCGCTACGCGGCCGCCGGAGTTGCGGTTACCCGGGAAAATGTAAACGACGTCCTGAGAACCGAGGTTGGAAACGTGTTCGCCAGAGTGCTGGAGGACGCGGGAGTCTACAAGTGCGATGAAAATGGACGGGCGGCCTTTGGCCGGTTCCTGGCCAGCGTGGGATTCGCGGAGGTATAGAAAAAAGAGGCCGGATTCGCCGGACAGCCCGCAGAAGGAAGGGATGTCCGGAGGAATCCGGCCTTTTTGGTGAAAACCGGCGGTTGCCCCCGGTCTATTTTTCCGTGTGAGGAAGCCGTCCGCGCAGGAACCGCTTTTTCAGCTCGGAGAGGCTGAATGGGACTAACGGATAGATATAGCTCTTTCCGGCGATGGTCTTGTTGAAGACGATGGCGCAGACGGACAGGATGACTCCGACGGCGAAGCCCCAGATGTTGAAGATGGCTGTGAGAATCAGGATCAGAATCCGCATGAATTTCATGGCGTAGCCCAGCTCAAAGCTGGCCTGGGAGTAGTTGGCAATGGTCACGAAGGCCATGTACAGCATGGTCTCACTGTTGAACCAGCCGGATTTCACCGCGTACTCGCCCAGCACGATACCGGCGATGACGCTCAGGGGCGTGGTCAGCATGTTGGGGGTGTTCACCGCCGCCAGCCGCAGGCCGTCGATGGCGAATTCCAGGATCAGAAGCTGCCAGATCAGGGGCACGTTTAGCGGGTCCGACACCCGGATGAAGGCCAGCCAGGAGGGGATCAGCTCCGGGTTCTGCATGAGCAGCAGCCAGATGGGCGTCAGCATCAGGGAGAGCAGGGAAATGAACATCCGGGACAGGCGCAGGTAGGTGCCTGTGATGGGCGGAAAGTAGTAATCGTCCGCCTCCTCGATGATGTCGAACACGGAGGAGGGCAGGATCATTGCGGCGGGGGAGTTGTCCACCAGAATGATGATATTACCCTCCAGCACCGAGGCCGCCGCGGTGTCCGGCCGCTCGGAGAACTTGAACTTGGGGAAGGGATTGAACCATTTGTGGGGGTAAATGCACTCGGCCAGGCTCTCCTGGTTCATGGTCAGGGCGTCCACCTTCAGGTTTTGAATCCTCTTTTTGATCATTTCAAGCAAGGGCTGGTCCACACGGTTCTGCATATAGCAGATGGCGATGTCCGTGTGGGAGCTTTCGCCCGCGGTCATGATTTCCATGGTCAGCCGGGGATCGCGGATGCGCCGCCGGATTAAGGCGGTGTTGAATACCAGGGTTTCCACAAAGCCGTCCCGGGAACCGCGCATAACCTTGTCCTTCTCCGGCTCGCTGACGCCCCTTGCGGGGTAGGTGCGGGCGTCGATGGCGATACAGGTGTCGTACCCGTCGATCAGCAGGCAGGAGACGCCGGAGAGCAGCTGGACGATCATATCGTCGTCCTTTTTGATCAGGCCGACCTCGCCGTAGGGAACATACCGCTTGGTGAACCCGTGGGCGTCCCCGGGCATGTCCTCCTCCTTTATGGTGCTGAACACCTGGAGGATTTTCAGCAGAGTCTCATCCTTCGCAAAGCCGTCTATAAAGTACAGGCAGGCCGTCCGCCCGCCGATGTGAAGGGTCCGGTAAACCACGTCGAAGTTGTTCTGCACATTCAACTTTTTGTGGAGATAATCGATATTATCCTGCAGGTTCGTTGAGAATTCCATGAAGTTCCTCCTTAAAAGCGTGTCAAAAATAAGTCTAAAATGAGTATGCGCACACCCCGGGAAATTATGCAAAAAGACAGATGTATTTCACACACGGACAAGCACGGAAAAATTAATCGAAAAAATAAAGTCGAAAGATGTCGCAATTCACTAAATTGCACAAAAAATATTGACAAAATACCCCCGCGATGCTATAGTGTGTCTGTAAGAAGCACAATGAAGTGCCTTACAACGTTTTGTTTGGTATGGGGATGCCAGATAAACTAAATAGTGTGACGGTTTATGATCGTGACCAGAAGCTGCTTTCTGTGGGGGAAAGGCAGCTTCTCTTTGTATGCGGATCCTGTTTTCTGACAAGGGTTCCCTTTTAAAACTCCCTATTGACATATTTCCTACAGGAATAGTATGATATTCATAACACCGAGAAGAATCACAAAAGGACGTGACAAATTATGCTGATATCCACCAAAGGGCGCTATGCCCTCCGCACGATGGTTGATCTGGCCCTTCACGCGGACGGGGAGCCTGTAAAAATAAAAGACATCGCGAAACGCCAGGAGATTTCCGGCAAATATTTAGAGCAGATTATATCCATACTATCCAGAGCGGGTTATGTCCGCAGCATCCGGGGAAACCAGGGCGGCTACTATCTGGCCCGCCCGGCGAAGGACTACACGGTAGGCATGATTCTGCGCGTCACCGAGGGAAGCCTGGCGCCGGTGGACTGCCTTACGGGGGATGACAACCCCTGCGCGCGCCAGCAGGAATGCGTGACCTTAAAGCTCTGGAAGGAGCTGGACGGCGCCATAAGGGACGTGGTGGACGGCTACACCCTGGACGATCTGGTGCAGTGGCAGAGGGCCATGCAGGACAATTACGTGATCTGATCCAATCCGGTCCGCCCGCAGTTTTCCCGAAAAAACAAACAGGAGTTCTGCTCATGAATCGAATTCGTATGATCAGCGACTATATCGAACAATTAAAGCACCGGAGAGAAGTCCGTTACACCATCACACTGTCAGCGGTCATTCTCTCCGCTTTGGTTCAGTCCTATGTATTGCAGGTATTTGCGAGGCCGTCCGGGATCATTTCCGGGGGCTTTACCGGGTTAGCCATGCTGGTGGAGCGCCTGGGGGAGCTGCGGGGCTTTCATATCCCCATGCAGGTGACCATGCTGCTGCTCAACATCCCGGTGGCCATCCTGTGCTGCAAGGGAATCAGCCTGCGCTTTACCGCCTTTTCGCTGGTCCAGGTGGCGCTGTGCAGCCTGTTTCTGCAGGTGTTTACCTTCCGGCCCATTTTCAACGACGAAGTGCTGAACGTCATTTTCGGCGGCGTGATCTGGGGAGCTTCCATTGTGATTGCCCTGCGGGGAAACGCTTCCACCGGCGGCACGGATTTTATCGCGCTCTACATCTCCAACCGGACGGGCATGTCCATCTGGACCTGGGTGTTTTTCGGAAACGCCGTGATGTACTGTATCTACGGGTACGTGTTCGGTTGGAAGTACGCAGGATATTCCATTATTTTCCAGTTTATATCCACCCGCATGATCGGCTCGTTCCACCACCGGTACGATCAGGTGACCCTTCAGATCACCACGGTGAAGGGCCCGGAGGTGATCGACGCCTACATTCATCATTTTCACCACGGCATCTCCTGTGTGGAGGCCTACGGCGGGTACAGCAAAAAGAAAATGTATCTGCTCAACACCGTGCTTTCATCCTATGAATCCACGGATGCCATTCACCTGATCCGTCATGTGGATGAGCACGTGATTATCAATGTTTTAAAGACCCAGCGGTTTGTGGGGCGGTTTTACCGCAAGCCGTTGGAGTAAATACGGCGGGAGGCGCGTTCCATTTGGAACGGCCTCTTTTTTATTGCCTGTAAATGCGTAAGTATTATTTAAAAAAAATTAATGATTTTTTAGCATTCAAAATGTTAAAAACGTATATAGTTATTGGGTAAACGCTAGATTGTAGCTTGAAATTGGATGTTTTTTTACCATCAGAGCAGACTAAATCTAAATACACATTACAGGAGGCTGGAATGAAACGAAAAAATGAAAGAATCATAACGGATCAGAAGATAGAGGAGTATGGTCAATGGCTCGAACGCTGTGAAAAAAGCGGCGAGACCATAAAGAAATACAGACAGTATTTAAAGCAGTTTAAAGAGTACACAGGGGACGAACCGGTTACCAAGGAGATGGTACTTCTGTGGAAAGCAGACCTGCGAAGGCGCATAACCCCGGTCACCATCAACTGCGTCATAGCCGCGCTCAACGGATTTTTCAAATATTATCGATGGGACGGCTGTGAGAGTAAGTTTTTAAAAATCAGCAAAAGTTCGTTTTACCCGGAGCGGAAGGAGCTGTCAAAGAACGAATATAAGCGGTTGGTAAAAACAGCGATTGCCAATGGGAATGAACGGCTGGCCCTGGTGCTGGAGACCATCTGCGCAAGCGGGATCCGCGTATCGGAGCTGTCGTTTATCACCGTGGCGGCTATCCATAAGGGACAGGCCGAGATCGAGTGCAAGGGCAGGATCAGGACCGTGCTGCTGACCAGACAGCTCTGTGCGCTTCTTCAGGCCTATGCGTCAAAAAAGAAGATCAGCGCGGGAATGATTTTTATCACAAAAAGCGGAAAGGCGTTGGACCGGAGTAATATATGGAGGGAGATGAAGGCGCTTGGCATGGAAGCCGACGTTAAGAGTGAAAAGATATTTCCCCACAACCTAAGACACCTTTTTGCGAGGACCTACTATGAAATAGAAAAAAACCTGTCGAAATTAGCCGATATTTTGGGACACAGGGACATTAACACGACCAGAATTTATACAAAGGAAAGTGGAAGTCAGCACAGATTGCAGCTGGAAAAAATGAAACTGTTAGTGCAGGATACAACTGAATATTTCTTTTGTTGTACGATAGGATACCCCTGACAGATTTAAAAAAAGTATACTACATTCATTGACAAAATTCTACATATTTTTGAAAATTATTCGATAAAAAAGAGTACAGTAAGCAAACTGGGTTGCAAATTAAACCAGTTCGACTATTTTGGCAGATTATTTGTTATTTATTTTCTCTCGCGTTTCTCAATGAACTCTTCTAAAATTTCCCGTAATCCGTAATTACCCCATTTTTTCAGCCTTTCGGCCGTTTTTAATTACAACAAAAGAAATATTCAGTTGTAAAAACGGGATGGGAGGGATAAAAAATCAAAAAATCAAGATTTTTCCGCCTTTTTTTGCCTTTTTATTTGTTATGAATATTCCATTTGAAGGAACTTTATTTGCGATGCAGCAGCCGGAAGCAGCAGTTGGGCAGACGGCCCTGAGAGGGAAACCCGCCAGTCAGATGACCAGCCGGAACCAGAAATTTGAAACGCTTGGGGAAGCTGTGATGGATGCACTCAAAGATGGGACGGCGGGAGACGGCCTTATAAAAACCGATCTCGTTTTTGCGTCTGAGGAGGAGGTATTTTCCTTCGGCAGATATTATTACCGGTACATATATCTGGGGAAAGAGGAGGTGACGCTGTATTCATCAGATGAAAATGGGGAGTATGCCGTCTACATTTCCTGTGAGAATCCGGACAGGGCGGTGTCGGAACACCGGCAGGTGCAGGACAGGCTCTCTGATGTGGTGAAGGCCTGTCAGACATTGGGGGACAGGGAGAAGGCCGAATATTTTTATCATTGGGTCTATGAGAATGTCTCCTATGACCAGACGCTGGAGAACAGGACCGTTTATGACGCGGTCATAAACGGCAGCTCTGTGTGCTGGGGATATGTATCCGCCTATCTGATGCTGTGCAGGGACGCGGGCCTCGTATGTGAACCTGTGTACGCCGGAAACCATGCGTGGAACCGAACCTGGATTGACGGGGAGTGGAGATACTGTGATATTACCTGGGATAAGAGTTTAGGAAGCAGCTCTTGGAAGTTTTTAACACAGAAAGAGATGGATTCGGATTCTATGCATAATAATTTGTGATGCTCAGGGGGAAGGGTATGACGAATAATCTTCATGGATACAGGATGACGGAATTCCGTAAATCCTGTCTAAGGCATAACAGGATGAGGAAATTTCTGAGGCCGTTTCTCTTTGGCTGCGGTCTCACTGTCCTGGCGGCAGGATTTACATTGTTCCAGCTCCATACGGCGGCTGCAGAACAGGCCCACACGGAGCTGAGGGGAGCCGGAACTCCTGACAATCCGTATACGGTGGAACCGCTGGACGTAAGCCCGTCCGAGGCGGTGGTCCAGGCGTCATCCCAGCCGGAGTTCACCTATTTGGGAGAGCTGGAGGTGGCTGCCTACAGTTCGGATGGAAAGGATCTGACGTACTCCGGTGAGCTCCCTGTGAAAGGGCGTACGGCGGCCGGTATGCTGTCTGTTTTCAAAATAGGGGACACGGTGCTGATTGATGGAGATACCTATGTGATTGAGGATAAGGTGGATGAGGCCGCCAGGGAAAAGCTGCGGATTTATTTTGACAGCGATGAGGAGGCGCTGCAGTTTGGCCGGAAAACCTGCGCTGTGTACAGACATTCCGACGGGCCTTTAGAAGGAGCGGACTATCTGGGGGAGTTCCAGGTCACGGGCTATTGCAGCTGCTCGCTGTGCTGTGGGGAGAAGGAGGAGAAACTGACCAAGTCGGAAACCGTGCCCAAGGCGGCCCATACCATTGCCGCAGACCCGTCCGTGATTCCGCTGGGCACCCGGATTGTGATTGACGGCGTGTCTTACGTGGTGGAGGATACCGGAAAGGCCATAAAGGGAAACCGGCTGGATATCTACTTTGATACCCACGAAGAGGCGGTCCGGTACGGCAGGAAAGAAAAGTATGTGTATTTAGAGGAGTAGATTTATCCCTGATAAAGGGTTCAACATAAATATTTTAAATAAGGATTGGAAGGACAGTAGGATGAAGAAAAGGAGAATCATGATTTTTGCCGGTGCGCTGGTCATTACGGCGCTTGCGCCGGCCAGGTTCCAGCCGATGACTGCCTATGCGGTTGAAGGATGGATGAGCGATGGCGAGGAGTGGAAATATTTAGATGAAGATGACAACCCGCTGAAAAATACCTGGAAGCAGTCCAGGGACTCCTGGTTCTATCTGGGCGATCAGGGGATTATGGTGAAAGATTGCTTCATTGAACAGGGGAACAGTTTGTATTATGTGTTTGAGGATGGAGCACGGGCTGAAAATACATGGGTTCTGGTGGATGAGGCGGACGGAAACGGCCATGAGGCCGGGTGGTATTACTTTGGTGGAAACGGTAAGGCGTACCGCGGCACCGACTCCTCTTTTAAGAGGACCGTGGACGGCAGGCGTTACATATTTGATGAGAGCGGCCTTATGCTGACCGGATGGTTTGACGAGGACGGCAATCCCCTGGGCGAGGATGACAATCCGCTGGAGGACGGCGTGTACTATGCGGATGAGGACGGCGCGTTAAAGACAGAGAGCTGGCTGGACTATTCGCAGCTGGAGTTAAAGGGGCTGGAGGAGCTGTCCAGCGATATCAGCGGCAGGAATTATGATGAATATGACCAGGTGTGGCTGTATTTCAACAACCAGTCCAAAAAGGTAAAAAGCAATGGGGACCGCCTGATCCAAAGAAATATTGGCGGCGGCACATACGGCTTTGACGAGTATGGCATCATGCTACCGTGGTGGACCCAGGTGGCAAGCGTCAGCAATGCGGATAAAAGCAATCCCACCAGCGATATACCCACCCGGTTCTACGCGGGGTACGATGGCGGAAGCCTTCAGAGAAACGTCTGGCTCTGGATGTATCCGTCGGACAATCTGATTCAGGACGACTTCAACGACGGGGAGTACAGCTGGTGGCGCACGGACCAGAATGGCGAGGTCTATCAGAATAAAATAAAGAAAGTCAACGGCCGGTATTATGCCTTTGACGGATTGGGCAGGATGCAGACCGGATTTGTGCTCTTTGATACCCGCAGCACATTTGTTGCCCAGTACGATATGGACGCGTGGTCATCGGAGGATTTTATAGAGGGAAATATATACGGTATCGAGAAGGCGGACCTTTATTTCTTCTCCCCGGACGAGTTGAACGACGGCTCCATGCAGACCGGAAAAGAACTGGAGATTGAACTGGAGGACGGGGTGTACACCTTTGGGTTTAAAAGCGACGGCGTCGCCTATGGAAGCCGCAACCGCTTAAAGAAGGTAAAGGATTCCTACTATATAAACGGGCTTAGGCTGGAGGCGGACGAGGAATATGGTTACGGTGTGGTCCGCGAGGACGATGATTCCTATCGCGTGGTCAACGCCAGCGGAAAGACCGTCACCGGAAAGAAAAAGGTTGTCAGGGATAAAGACGGAGGATGGCTCATTATCATAAATAACCGATTCGCAGCCAGGGTGGACGACGAGTTTAAACCGAGGTGGTATAAGGGGGAAGAAGGAACCGGATTCTATCATTATGATTCGGATAACAAGGAGGATAAATATGCAGGCGGCCTGATTGTCGGAAGCGATATGGAACCGTTGCTGGACGGCTTGCCGGAGGAAGAACGCTTGAATTTTTAATTTTAGGAGGCGGTGTGAAGAATGAATAAGGAACGATATCAGTTGTGGAAACGTTTTGTTTCCTTGATTTTAACAATTTGTCTGACCGTGGGCCTGGGTACGTCGCAGCTGGCGGTGGTCGCATATGCCTCCACGGAGCTTCCCAATGAGAATCTGGGAAATGGAGCCAGCGAGGGTACGGCCTACGCGTGGATTGGCCCCAGAGGCGGGACAGGGGAGTCTCCCAGCGGAAACTCTTACCGTTTCGACCTGTGCGGCCTGCAGGCAGGGCAGACCGGATATTCCAAAAGCGGGATTAAGACCACCTTTGACTGGCAGGGATACACCACCTATATCCAGGTAGAAGGCGGCGCAAAATATAAAGCCAACGGAAGCGCCAACGGCGCGGTGGAAGATTTGACCAATATGGGAATCGAGCTTAAGATCGCCCTTTCGCCAAGCCCGGACAATAAATATGTGTTTGTGGATTATTACGTCTACGACAAGACCGGACAGGGAGGCGCCCAAGGCAGAACCGTCAAACTTGGAACAGGTACGGACGTTATGATCGGCGGCAGCAAAGAAGATGACAATGCTACGATTTATAAAAATAACCGCGGTTTCCATATGGTAAACCAATATGTGAAAACCACCTTTGACTGTATCACCAATGACAGCAGCCTTGGCGTTACGCCCACAACCACGAGATGGATTGGGTATTATAAGTTCTGGGGGGAGAATGTGTTTAATGAAGGCGGCGGCGATTCCCTGAGCAGCGATGACTCAGGCATGGCCTATTCCTGGCATTTCCAGCTCCATCCATATGAAACGGTCCACAAAAGGGTGGCGTTTGCAATCCGGGATACATCGTACTATGTATCCGCATCCGGAGTGGATTCAAATGCTGCCGACGGCACCTACAGCAGCCCCTTTAAAACCATTGAATACGCCATGGGGCAGATTGGGAACAAGAAGGGATATATCTATATCATGGATTATCCGGAGATTACAGCCCCTATTACGGTTTCCGGCTCCAGTAAGGATATTACCATTGCAAGTACGGATTATGACAGGAACGGCAACCCCACCAACGAGAATGCGGATTATATCAAGACGTTAAAGCGCGCCGGTTCCTATACCGGGCCAATCTTTAATGTGACCGGGGCAACCCTGAAGCTGACGGACCTTGTGCTGGACGGCAATGGCAAGCTGAGCGGCGATTCTCTTGTGTCAGCCACATCCGGCCGGATTGAGATAAACAGCGGGGCACAACTGAAAAACTGCCATGGGAACAGCAGCAGCCAGGGAAGCGCGCTCAGTGTGACGGGAAGCGCAACCCTGTCCATGAACTATGGCAAGGTATCCGGAAACCTGTCGGAGGGCAAGGGCGCTGTTTACTTTAACAGCACAGGAAGGTTTGATGTGCTCAATGACGTGATGGTGGAGGACAACACGACTCCCTCGGGCGCCAAGTCCAATATATATCTGGAGACGGGACGGACGATTACCGTGACAGGCGATCTGAACGCATCGAGGATCGGAGTCACGACAGCCGGACAGCCGGCCGCGTCGCCGGGAGGAATCTCCACGGAAGCGGGGCAGGAGATAAAGATCGCGTCGCCACTTGCGGGGAGCGGTGTGGATACGGCCCCAAGCCCCTTTGCGGATAATTTCTTCGCAGATCAGGCAAAAGCCGACGGCACCGGCCTGTATGTGGCAGTGGGAACAAAAAATCTGTCCGGCGCTGGCGCGGGAAATGATAAAAATGCGGTCATCAAACGAAACGGCCTTCAGATCAGTTTTGTCGTAAAGGATGCGCAGACAGGCGGTTCTATCTCCGGCGTCGCTCCGATTCCGCCAATCTCCAAGGGGTCGGGAGAACCGGTGGACATTGCGCCCGGACCGGACATCACAGGATATGAGCTGTCCGGCGTGGTTATTGAGCAGGGGACGCCGCCGTCCCTGACGGCAAACCTGACGCCCGGGGCGGACTTCGGCCGGATTACGGGAACCATGCCCAACCAGGATGTGGCGGTGAGCTACGAATACCAGAAGATCGGATCACAGATCATTTTCAACAGCAACGGAGGGACGCCGGAACCGGAGACGCTGGTTGGCACTGCCGGGAATCCGGTCAACTCACTGCTTCCGACAACAACACGGTATGGTTACATATTTAAAGGCTGGAGTTCGGTAAACGACTGGGACAACCCGCAGTTTATTGACAGGCTGCCGGCTGTTTACCCGGAGCTGCCTGTAACCTACTATGCGATATTTGAGGCGGATCCCAATGTCAAATTCAATTACACGGTAGAGCACTCCAATGCCTCAGGGGATATTATGTTTGAAACCAATACCCTGGACAGCGCCTATAGCGTGGAGGAGCCGATTCTGGAGGAAAAAAAGACGGTCAGGGGATATACCTGGAGCCTGGATGATTCCAGCACGACCCCGTCGGAATATAACTTTAGCGGCACATCGGTGCCAATCGGCCAGTTTAACAGCGCGGGCACATTTAACGGAAAGATGCCGGGACAGGATGCAACCATACGGTACGGCTATAAGGTGAGATATGACGATCCCGATGCCAGGTCTCTGTTCGAGGTCCAGCATAAAACCAATAACGGGACCACGGTATCCGCAGACCAGTCGGGTCTGTACTATCCGGAAAATGAGATCACGGCCCAGCCGGCCCAGGTTTACGGTTATCAGTGTACCGGTTACCGGTTTGAACTGGGAGATCAGGCGGGCGAACTGGCAGACGGCCTGGTAAACGGCGTGAGAGGGGATTTTGATGAAAGCTTAGTGTTTAACGGCATCATGCCCAATCAGCCGGTACGCCTTGTCTATCTGTATGAGTCGTCCATCCAGGGATATGAGATAACGGTCAAATATGAAGATAACGGGACGGCGGACAGCCGCCTAACGGACATCATACCTCCTGAGAATTCAGGTCCCTATGAAGCGGACAGCAATGTGCAGGGCGTATACCGGGAGCAATATGGATACAGCCTGGAGGCGCATACGGTCAGCCCGGCGGATTCACAGATCCAGTTTAACAGCAATGACTGGTCCGGAATCATGCCGAATGACAATGTCACAATTAAGTACAAACATGACAGGATACCGGCTCTGTGGGGAGATATCACATATGAGCCCGGCGAAAACGGTACCCTGCAGGGAGGAAGCGATGTATCCCAGGACGTGCAGGCATTATCGGGCGGAAGCTTTAAGGCCAGCGTGCTGCTAAACGACGGCACGTCGGAAGGGCAGGTCCAGTCCTACACCCTGGCTGTCATAAAGGAACGGCGGCTCATGCCGCAGACCCAGCCGGTTAACGGCTATTACCGCTTCGGCGGTTGGTTTATTGACACGGACGGAAACGGGAATCTGGATAATGGCGAGACAATCCTGCCCCAGGATTACCAGTTCACGGCTCCGGCAACAATAACCGCTTATTTTGAGGAGAATCCGGATGCCTGGATTAATATCAATTTTGCAGCAGGCAGCCACGGTTCCATCGACGCAGGGGAACCCCTGACCCTGCGCACCACCTTTGACAAGAAATGGGGGGACATTACGTCCAGCCTTCCGGCTTATACGCCTGAGGTGAACTATCTGGTGGACGACTGGTATGTACAGGGCGAACCTGTGGACGACGATATGTCCCTGGTCAACGGTCAGACCTATACCATTCAGTTCTATCCGGACCCGGCCATCTTCGGCACGGAGGTGAAGGACCCGGAACCGGCCGCAGGGCTTAACAGTCAGGGCAAGGGCCGCGTCACGGTATTCGGCACTACGCAAGGTTATAAATATATCCTTACGGATCTTGACGGGAAGGTGCTGGAAGTCAACAAGGGTAACTTGCTCACAAGCCGCACCGTATTTGACGACCTGTATCCCGGCATGCGTTATCTGGTGTACGAGGCGACAGGCCAGACAAAAGTCCAGGCCGGAGCTATGATTGGGTCCGCAGAAGGCACGTTAAGCAGCGGCGTGGAGGTATTGACGCCGGTAGTGGATACCAACTACAAGATTCTCTACGACGAGGAAGACGAGGGTAAAACGAGGCTGATCATCCGGCCGGCGGACGCCCAATCGGACTATGCCGTGCTTGATGACAGCGGCCGTGTTGTAACGACGCCGGAGACCGGCGCAGGCGGATGGCAGAGCGTGTCGGGAAATCCGGGAAGCGTAAGCTTTAGTGGTCTTGATTATAACAAGGAGTATACGGTGGTAGCCCGCCCGAAGGGCCAAAGCTCGATCACGGCGGAAAGCTGCAGGGAGGACGGCAGCGTCATCACCACGGATCCGGGCGGAGACCTGGAGCTTCCGTCTTACATCATCGAGACCTTGAACGGCGAGGTGGTAAGCGCGGGGGATGAACCGGTAGGGGAAGACCGCTATGAGGAGACCCACAAGGGCGATTTGGTGAAAATCAAGGCGGAAGCAGTCAACGATGAAAACCGCCGCTTCTCTCACTGGAGGTTTATCATCGGTTCCGTTGAAGGGGTGGAAGATAAGATTAATACCAGGGAAGCCAGTTTCACCATGCCGGATACGAACCTGGTTCTGGAAGCGGTATATGAGCGGGCGGCAACCCCAAGCAACGCCACCGTGGTGGACGAGGTACGGGGAGGCAGCCGCGAGGAGCTGGCTTTGGATCCGGGAGAGATACCGGACCTGGAGGACGAGCTGACCACGGACGCAGACCGGGAGCTGCTGGACGTAAACCATGCGGACGTGACCTATAAGGTAGTCTACAGAAAGAACAGCGTGCGCGCATCGGAATCCAACGCCATCAAGACCGGAGGCAGCTACGATATGGACCATGAAGCGGCCTACAAGGCGGCCTGGGGTCTGGACGTGTCCATCGAACGGTATGTGAACGGCAGAAAGGTAAACCGGGCAAGCGCCTCGGAGGCATCCTTTAAGACCTATGTGCAGCTTGGCAGGCAGGATGTGGATATGATGGATTACCAGCTGTATGAAATCAGCGGGGATGCAGATACGGAAATAATGGTAAGCCTTGTGCCGATGGATTATGAACCGGAGGAAACGGGCGGTCTGTTCACCTTTACCGCCACGGAAGGGCGGCGGTACATCATGGTGTACAACTGCGCGTACCGGGTGTATTTCCTGAATAACACGGCTCCGGATCTTTACCGCTATTGGTTCAAGGTGCGAAGGGAAGAATCCCCGGAGGATTCCTATTATGAGTCGGAGTTCGGAGGGCTGGAGGAACAGCTCGACTATTTCATCAGCCCGACAGGGGCGGAGTACAGCTATCTGGGCTGGAGCTACCGCGAGGACCGTTTCCGGGAGTTTGAACCGGACCGCAAGATAAAACGCAAGACCTATGTATATGCGTACTATGAGGACAATGAGAAGGAATTGGACGATATCCGAAAGGAGCTGGAGGAAGCGATCCGGGCAGCCATCGGCATAAGCGACGACCATTTCCTGAAGCTGAACGAGAGCAAGAAACTGAAGGAGTACATTGAGGCGGCGCTGGAAGTCCTGGACCGTGAAGAACCCAAGGCGACCATTGACCAGCTGGTGGAAGCTCTCAGCGAGCTGAAGGATAAGACGGCTCCTTACAAGGAACTGCTGGACGGCAGGTATGACCACTACGACGACCTTCAGGAAAGCGGAAACAAGGGCGGCAGTAAGGGAGGCGGCGGTGGAGGCGGCGGCGGTGGCGGCAGCAGCAAGAAAACGCCGTTTACAGGAACCGCGCCATTGAGCTATCGGATCGGGACCAACGGCAACTGGGAGGAGAGCGTCGGACCGTCCGGCGAGAAGCAGATGAGCTTCGTGCTCAACGGAGGAATGCGCCTGAACGACATGTGGGCCAGACTGACTTACCCGGAGGGAGCCAGACCGGAAGACAGCGGCTGGTATTACTTTGACGAAAAGGGTATCATGCAGAGCGGCTGGATCTGCGATAAGGCGGGCAACTGGTATTACTGCAACACGGAGACAGAATTACCTTACGGAAAAATGGTCACAGGCTGGAGATTGGATACGGCGGACAACAACTGGTATTATCTGGATCCGGTCAGCGGCGCGATGGCCCTGGGCTGGAGGAATATAGACGGGAAATGGTACTACTTCTCCCCGGTGGGAGCCGGCGTATATGCCTACGACCCTGTCAGACAGCGGTGGACCTATGGAGGAGGCGCAGGACGCCCATTGGGCGCAATGTATCAGAATGAAGTAACACCAGACGGATACCGGACAGGTGCCGACGGTGCGTGGATTCAGTAGGAGGAACCGGATGAGAAAGAGGTATAATATGAAATCAAAGCTGGCAGGGATGCTGGCGGCGGCCATGGTATTTTCCATGGCCGCCCCGGGATACCCGGCATATGCGGTTAGTTTTGGGGATCCGGTCAAGATTCGATTCGATCCCCAGAACGGGCCGGGAATCCCGCTCTCCAGCTACAGCAGCGTGGCGGTGGACGGGGCCATGGAGGGCAGTCTGTTTGTGGCGAGCGGACTGGCGGGAAGTCCCCTGACCAGCTCCGCCAACTTTTCAGGACTGCCCATGGATGACTTTGGTTCCGGGGTAAGGCCGAAGCTCCCGGATTTTAATGAAATCTCATGGGACGGCTATACGTTTGACGGCTGGTATGGAGCCAACGGCAATCTGGTGGAAACGCTTCCCTATGCCTTCCCGTATGATTCCGTGACGACCTATAACGCGGTGTGGAAGGGAAATGAAACAAGCCCCTATACATTCCGGGTCGAGCATTACAGGGATTTTAACCCGGCGAGGAATGAGGCAGACGACAGCAGCGCATGGCCGGAGAATTATGAGGATCCCGATTTAAGAAAATTTTTTGAATCGTCCTGGGAAAGTACGCAGATGGCCAATAATCCCATATCCGCAACCTACAGAAGGGATATACCGGGATACCGGTTTAATTCCGTGATATTAAAGAACAACAAAGTCCGCAAATACGGCGAGGAGAGCGGACACGGCACCATGACGGAGGGCGGGGCCAGCATCAACCCATCTACCAACGCGGTAAGGGGCAGTATGCCCAACGACAGTCTGACGGCGGCTTACCGCTATGAGCCTGATCCGGCGAAAAAATTCCTGATTACGGTTCAGTATGTGGATATGAACGACAACCAGATAAAAGCCCCGGAGAGCAGGGCGCTTCCGGTGGAATCCGATTATGTGATCGAGCCGGCGGTGATTAATTCCTATCTGGTTAAATCAGCGGAATTGACAGTCGGCGGAGTCACGGATCTGGACGGCGCGGGCGTTATCTCCGCAGAGGATGCGGGGGTCAACCTGAATCCTTCCAACTTTCATTTTACTGGAACGATGCCCAACCAAGCTATAACATTTACCTATAAATATGAGCTGGACCCCAGTTTTGAAACCATCCTTCGGGTGAAACGAGTGGATAACCACCACAATATCCTGCGTGAGGAGGAGAGTCGGGTTGTACCGCCCAACGTGCCGGTGGAAGTCGACGTGGAGGAACTGTCGGGTTATGTTTATCCTCCGAATATCAAGTGGGAGGACAGTTTATTAGATGTATCCCTGAACCAGGAGACGAAGAAATTGAGCCTGACCCCCAATCTTCAGGGCGGAACGGTGACCCTCACCTACACCGAAGATCTGGCGGATGAGAATTATTGGGCAAAAGTGGAATTCTACAATGGGCAGAATGGATCTTTTAACGGGAGTACGGCCCCTAAGTTTGTCAAAAAGTCCGGGGACAGCACCCTGGCCCAGGTGACGGAAGGTCTCATGCCCACGCCGTCGGCCCACTACAGTTTTGACGGCTGGTACAAGGCCACATCCAACGGAAGCAATAAAACAGGACCGAGGCTGGCGGACGACACGGTAATCAACGCCTCCATCAAATTATTTGCGAGTTTTGAGGAGACTCAGGGCGAATGGTTTGATCTGAAATTTGTTTCCGGGCCTCATGGCACCATAGAGGGTAGCAAGACAAGCCATATCGAGATAGGGACATCCTGGTCGTCCCTCACGCTTCCCAGTACCCATCCCGATAATTTCTACAGGTTTGACGGCTGGTTTGACGAAAATGGGAACAGGATGCAGAGTTCGCAGACAATCAATGCGAACCAGACCTATACGGCCCGGTTTGTCCCCATCGGACTGGAGGATGATACTATCCTGACAATGCCGGATGCCCAGGGAACCATAGTCAGCGATGGAAGCGGTAAGGTGAACGTGTCAGGCGCCAACGAAAACCGCAGATACGCATTGACGGATATGGATTTCAAGGTGATTGACACCAAGCTGGGAAGCCAGTTAAGGAATACCGGATTTACCGGATTGAATCCATGTACCAGCTACTATGTCTATGAGCTGAAAATGAACGCCAACCCGGCTGCGGGAGTGATCCTTCCGGAGAATCTGGATCCGGATGCCTTCAGTCCGCCGACGCGAGTGACGGTACCGGCTCTCGGAAGCAACTACGATGTTCAGGACGACGGGGCCGGTATGAAGCAGGTGGTGGTTGAGCCTGCAAAGTCCGGGACCATGTATGCGATTCTCAATATAGAAGGGGATGTGATGGACGTTCCGGGTGCGGATGAAGACGGCTGGGTTATGCCTTCCGGAGCCTCACCGCGTGCCGTACTCGGCGGGCTGGAGTCAAACCAGTTATATGTGGTGGTTGCAAAGCAGCCGGGAGAGGGCGCAGCGCCTGCCGATAAGCTTCTGTTAGGCACGCAGGTAGCGGTGATCGGAAGCTCACAGGAACAGCAGGATTATACCATTTCCCTTACAAACGGCGGCTTCATCACAAAAATCGTGCGGGGCGGCGAGAACGTTGATTTCGACGATGATAAGACAGCGGTGGTAAGGGCGGGGGATGTAATTTCCCTGGATGCGGAAACCACCAACAGCCAGGGACAGGCGTTCCGGCAGTGGAGCGCGTTGATCGGCAGGCTGACGCTGGCCGACAAGACCAGAAGGAACCCAAGCATCACCATGCCGGAAGGAAATCTGGTGCTTCAGGCAAATTATTACGCTGCGGCGACAGCGACGCCCGGCAACGCATCCATTGACTATAGTCCTAAAACAGGGGCGGTGGCCCTCGACCTGTCGGATGACAGGATGGCGGATTTAGTCGATGAGCTCACGAATAACAGCAGCGACCAGGACGCCATGACGGCGGGGGTTGACGTTCTCTACACAGTCAATTTCAGCCAGCGGGCGCCCAAGGCGTCGGAGTCCAATGCGGTAAAAGCGGAGGCGGGTAATGATGCGGTAAAAGTGCCGTGGACCTTGACATCCGCGCTGACAAGACATGTGGGCGGCAGCAACAAGGAGATCCCTTCCGGCGTAAACAGAGAGCCGGATATCCGGGTTTACGCTGTCCTTGACCGCAGTATGCACGGCTATACGGATTACCAGCTGTGGAACGTGGAGAATCCGGACGGGGAATACATATGTACGGAGGTGCCCATGGAGCCGGACCCGGACGACGGGGATTCCGGATTTACAGGAGTTGTCTCCTTTGAGGCAAATGTGGAAGGCACCTATGTACTGACCTACCGGAAAGCCCATGAAGTGAAAATCATTGATGATAAGCGCTCCACGGAATACATCATCAGTGTCAGGTCCGACACGGCCCTGGAGGACGCGGATGGATTTATGGACCTGGATATATTTGAACCCTATACGGACCCGGTCAGCGGAGTTGTATGGGAGTATTACGGATTGGGAAGGACCGCCTCCTCGAATAACGGTTACGATACCAGCGAACCTGTGACAAAGAATCTGACCCTGCATGTGCTCTATCAGGCGGAAGACGATGCCCGGTGGCAGGAAGCGAGGCAAAAGCTATTGAGCCAGATTTCCATAGCCCAGACATTAAAGAACAATCCGTCGGTGAGCGAAGAGGACAAGGCAGAGTTAGGCGCTGCCATTGACATTGCCCTGGAAGTCGCCAACAGAATCTACCGTCCGACCGTGGACGAGCTTCTGGACGCCTACAACGTGTTAAAGGCCCTTGTGGATTCCATCACCTCAGGCGGCGGTTTTCCGGATGACCCCGATCATCCGGACAATCCGGACAACCCGGACGATCCGGATAACCCGGACAATCCCAACCGGCCGGGAGGCGGAGGCGGCGGAGGGGGCGGAGGCTCGCGCGGAGGCGGGAGCAGAAGCTTTGGACCGGGAAATACCTTTAATGATTACAAAACCTATGCCGTTGGCACGGAAGGACAGTGGGAAAGCGTTGGCACAGATGGAAAACAGTGGTCCTTTATCCTCAGGAGCGGGACAAGCCTTAAAGACCAATGGGCCAACATAAAATACCAGGATGCCCGGCAGACCTGCACCTATCATTTTAATGCGGCCGGCGTCATGGATTACGGCTGGTACGTGGACGAGGGCGGACGCTGGTATTATCTCAATGAGACCCCGGGAGCCGATTTTGGACGTTTGGTCCTGGGCTGGCACTATGATGCCAAGGACATGAAGTGGTACTATCTGAACCAGTTTACCGGAGGAATGGCAACCGGATGGCAGAAGATTGGCGAGCACTGGTATTTCCTCAGCACCGTAAGCCAGGCTGGGAGGCCGATGGGCTCGTTGTATGTAAATGAAATGACCCCGGATGGATATCCGGTGGATGAAAATGGCAGATGGATGAGGGAAACACCGTAAAACTGGTGATGAAAGTTCCGGACAGATGTCTGCGGTTGCGTTGCAAAGGAGTGGACCATGCTGAGCGAAGAAAAGAGCCGTCAGATTGAAATGGCAGGTACAGATTGGGCATGCATGATGCTCGCGTGTATCAATGGACATGAAAATAATGAGCCGTACGGTGTCATTGCGAATTATCATCTGTCCCATCCTGTAAGCTTTAGAGGAATCCATGGGCTGATACTGGCCCTCGATGAGGTGTGCGAAATGGTGGGAACCCCCATGGCAACAACAGAACCGCGTTTCCTGCTAAATGAACGGGAGCAGCAGTACAGGGCGCTGAAGGGGAAGCAGAAAAAGGAGCCCGGAAAGATCCTGACCAAAGAGGATGTGGCGGCGAAAATGTTTCCCTGTGTGACAGCTGCAAAGGCGGTCATCCTGGTCCATGTGCTGTTCCGCCAGAATTCCTCCATGCAGGGCAGGCTCCAGTGCAGTTACACAGGGGCGCGTTATATCGCGTTCCGCAGCGCGCTGGAACTGATGCGCATGCTGGACGAGGCAAACACCTATATGTGCAGGAACCAGAAGAATAAGGAGTGAAGGATATAATTATAGATGGAGTATCGGAGGCAGCCATGGTATCAGCCATGGCTGTTTCTGGGATTTCCTTTAAGGGAGCAATCATGGATCGTAGTAATAAGACCGGTATTTTAAATATTCTGAGATTTCACTCCGCGTGGAAACGCATGAATTCCGGGCTGGCTGGCGCTTTCGCGGCCGTCATAATTGGGGTGTTTCCCCTTGTGTTCAGAGACTTTTATTTTGATATACTGAATTTTAAAACATATTTTTATTATTGGGTTGTAATCAGCTTCGCGGCCATGTTCCTGGTGGTAAACGCGGCGTTTCTGATTCTGTCAATCTATCTCGGGTGTTTGAGGAACCCGGCCAGGGGAAGGCGGATTGACGCTTCGGACTGGTCCATGCTGGATTTTATCCTGATAGCCGGGATTTCCACCCTGCAGTCGGTATATCCTGCCGCGGCCCTGTTGGGAAGCGAGGGGAGATTTTCCGGCCTTCTGATGTGGATTGCCTATGCGTTCATGTACTTTGTCATAAGTAAGAACCTGCGGCTGAGACAATGGTATCTGGACCTGTTTCTGGCAGCCGGCATGGCGGCCTGCGCCATCGGAATTCTTCTGTACTTTGATATAGATCCCATCGGGTTTCGGACGCTGATGGAGCCGGCGCAATACTATATGTTTACGTCCACCATCGGAAATATTAACGCATACACATCCTACGCAGCCCTGCTGTCCGGCGCGTCCACCCTGTTATTCTTTGTGGAGGAGTCCCGAATCAGGAAAAAGTGGTATCTTTTTTGCATGTCCGTCTCGTTCTTTGCCCTGATTACCGGGATGAGCGATAACGCCTACCTTGCGATACTGGCCCTGATCGGGCTGTTACCGCTGTACGCATTTAAGAACCTGAAGGGAGTCCGTACCTATACCTTCATACTGGCAGTGCTGATGTCGGAATTCTGGATCCTGCAAAGGCTGCTGCCTCCGCATTCAGACGCCGCCGGCCGTATGGGAGGATTGTACCGGATCATTTCCGGGTCTCATTATCTGATTGTCCTGGTGGCAGCGCTCTGGGTTATATACGCTGTTCTGCGCAGGATCGTCCAAAAGCTGCCGGACGCACACCCGCTTATGCGGGACTGGAACAGAGGGAGATGGCTCTGGCTGGCGTTTCTGGCCGCGGGGGTTATCCTGACCGGCTTTGCCCTTTACGATGTGAATGTCCGGGGGAATGCGGGGAATTACGGCGGAATGGCGCAGTACCTGGCAATCAATGACGACTGGGGAACGCACCGCTGGTATATTTGGCGGATCGGTTTGGAGCGCTATAGCGGATTTTCCATCACACAGAAACTGTTTGGGACCGGGCCTGATACATATGGGTTGGTAGTCATGGAAAACGATTATGATGAAATGGTGAGACGCTATGGGGAATTTTTCGACAGCGCCCACAATGAATACCTTCAATACCTGGTGACGGTGGGGCTGGCAGGCCTTGCGGCCTATCTGGCCCTGCTGGCGACATCCGTCTGCAAAATGGTCCGTTCAGCCGGGAAACGCCCCTATGTGATGGCGATTGCCTTTGCCATCATCTGTTATGCCGCCCAGGCGGCGGTCAATATCAGCGTGCCCATCGTGACCCCTGTCATGCTGATGCTGCTGGCCATGGGAGTATCCGGGGAGGATGGAGCTGCTTAAGGCATCCCGGGGGCACGACGGATTTTACATATTTTTACATATAAGGATAAATGGAAAGGAACGAAGATGATGATCGTGATTGTTCTGATACTTTTAATCGTGTGCCTTATAGGAGTTCTTGTCTATTGCTGCTCCGCCGGAAAAATTCCATACGACCGCCAGACGGATGACGACGCACAGATGGAATTTCTTCGCAGATACGAGGAAGGATGAGGCAGCCGGATGAGCCCGCCGGATGAGACCGCCTTCCCCGACGGCGTTTCGCCCGGCCATCAACGGTCCGTCTGCCACCCGGTGTGAAGCGTTCATTTTACTCCAACCCGCAAAGGTCCCTCACGATTTTCCCAGCGATCAGCAACCCGGCCACTGGCGGGACAAAGGCGATGCTGCCGGGCGTTGCCCGTCGGGCGCCGGTGTCCTCCTCGGTGGGGCCGGGGGTCAGGGGGAGTTCGGGGGACCAGCAGACGGTCAGTTTCTTCACCTGGCGCGCCTTAAGCTCTCTGCGCATGACCTTGCACAGCGGGCAGACGCTTGTCTTATAGATGTCGGAAATTTGGAACAGCTCCGGGTGAAGCTTATTTCCCGTGCCCATGGAGGCGATAATGGGGATGCCGCGGCTCTGGGCGTAAACGATGAGGGCCAGCTTGGCCGTCACGGTGTCGATGGCGTCGAGGATGTAGTCCACAGGGCCGATCTGCCCGAAGAGTTCTTCCAGATTGTCGGGAAGGACGAAGGTTTCATATGTGGAAACACTGCATTTGGGATTGATGTCTGCGATTTTCTCCTTCATCACCTGGGTTTTATAGCGTCCCACGGTGCTGTGCAGGGCGATGGACTGGCGGTTTATATTGGTGAGGGACACGGTGTCGTTGTCCACCAGGGCCAGGCTTCCCACGCCGCTTCTGGCCAGGGCCTCGATGGCGTGGCTTCCCACCCCGCCCACGCCGAAGACCGCAACGCGGCTTTCCGCCAGCGCCCGCAGGCCCGTCTCCCCGATGAGCATTCCGGTTCTGGAAAATTCATGAATCATATACTACTCCTTTCGCTGCCGTCAAATGGCACAGCGTCTATTTTTCACAGTATCCAATGTACATCATTTTTCCGAAAATGTAAATCACGCCTTTGTTTTTGGAGAGGATAATGATATAATGTCGTCAGACTTATATCCGCGCCGGTTCGGTTCCGACCAGCGGGAGGAAAAACACGGACCGAACCGTGTGCATCCCCCCGGAGGGAAGCCGGCAGGGCCGGCATAATGTCGTCAGACTTATATCCGCGCCGGTTCGGTTCCGACCAGCGGGAGGAAAAACACGGACCGAACCGTGTGCATCCCCCGGAGGGAAGCCGGCAGGGCCGGCATAATGTCGCTAGACTTATATCCGCGCCGGTTCGGTTCCGACCAGCGGACAAGCAGATAGATGGAGGCAATGATCAATATGAGAGATGGATTTATCCGTGTCGCAGCGGCGACACCCAAGGTCCGGGTGGCCGACACCGTGTTCAACGGGGAGCAGGTCGTCCGGCTGATGGAGGAAGGGTATGAAAAGGGCGCCAAGCTTATGGTGTTTCCGGAGTTGTGCCTAACCGCCTACACCTGCGGCGACCTGTTCTCGCAGCAGACGCTGCTGGACGGCGCACTGGAAGCGCTCCGGCAGGTGATCCGGGCCACGGACGGGAAGGACATGCTGGTTTTTGTGGGGCTGCCCTGGGAGCGCGGCGGCAAGCTGTACAACGTGGCGGCCGCGGTGAAGGACGGGGAGCTTCTGGGCCTTGTGCCGAAAACCAACCTGCCCAACTATCAGGAGTTCTATGAGGCCCGCCACTTCTGCCCCGGAAATGAGATTCCGGTGGAGGCAGCGTGGGAGGGCGGGACGGTGCCCATGGGCGCCAACCTTCTGTTCTCCTGCAAGAACGCCCCGGGTCTGATGATTGGGGCGGAGGTCTGCGAGGACGTGTGGGTTCCCTGTCCGCCCAGCATCCGCCACTGCATGGCCGGGGCCACGGTGATGGTCAACTGCTCGGCCAGCGATGAGACCACCGGCAAGGACGCCTACCGCAGGGAGCTGATCTGCGGCCAGGCCGCCCGCCTGGTCTGCGGTTATGTGTACGCCAACGCTGGGGAGGGAGAGTCCACCCAGGATCTGGTGTTCGGCGGCCAGAACCTGATCGCGGAGAACGGCACCTGCCTGGCCCAGTCCCGCCGGTTTGTCAACGAGACCATTTATGCGGACCTGGACCTGGAACGTCTGACCGGGGAGCGCCGCAGGATGACCACCTTCCCGGCCGGGGAGGAGATACGCCGGGCGGACCACTATCAGGTGGTGGAGTTTTCCTTCTCGGAGCCGGATTGTTCCGGGGCGCTTCTGCGGGCCGTGGACCCAGCGCCCTTTGTACCCCACGATCAGGGACAGCGGAGCCGCCGCTGCGAGGAAATCCTCTCCATCCAGGCCATGGGACTGAAAAAGCGCCTGGAGCACACAGGCTGCAGTCACGCGGTGATCGGCATCTCCGGCGGGCTGGATTCCACCCTGGCGCTGCTGGTGACGGTGCGCGCCTTCGACATGCTGGGCCTTCCACGGGAACAGATTTGCTGCGTGACCATGCCCTGCTTCGGCACCACGGACCGGACCTACAGCAACGCCTGCACCATGACAAAGCGGGTGGGCGCCTCCCTGCGGGAGATCAACATCCGCCGTTCCGTGACCAGCCATTTTGAGGACATTGGCCAGGACCTGGAAAATCACGACGTGACCTATGAGAACGGCCAGGCCAGGGAGCGGACTCAGATTCTCATGGACGTGGCCAACCAGGTGGGTGGCATGGTGGTCGGAACCGGCGATATGTCCGAGCTGGCCCTGGGCTGGGCCACCTACAACGGCGACCACATGTCCATGTACGGAGTCAACGCCTCAGTACCTAAGACGCTGGTGCGCCATCTGGTGCGCTACTACGCGGACACCTGCGGCGAGAAGGAGCTGGCGGACGTGCTCTACGACGTGCTGGACACGCCGGTGAGCCCGGAGCTTCTGCCGCCCAAGGACGGCGAGATCGCCCAGAAAACCGAGGACCTGGTGGGGCCCTACGAGCTTCACGACTTCTTCCTCTATTATATCCTGCGCTACGGCTATGCGCCTTCCAAGATTTACCGCCTGGCGCTGATCGCGTTTGAAGGCCAGTATGAGGCGGATGTGGTCTACAAGTGGCTGCGGGTATTTTACCGCCGCTTCTTCTCCCAGCAGTTCAAGCGATCCTGTCTGCCGGACGGCCCCAAGGTGGGTTCGGTGGCCGTTTCGCCCAGAGGGGACCTGCGGATGCCCAGCGACGCATGCAGCCGCCTGTGGCTGGAGGAGCTGGATCGGATTCACGGACAGGAGAACAAATTATGATCGGCAGCACGAGCAATAAACAGGTAAAACGGGTGGTGAACCTGCGCGCCAAGGCCAAGGCCCGGCGGGAGGAGAACTGCTACGTGGCCGAGGGCCTGCGCATGTGCCGGGAGCTGTCGCCGGACCAGGTGGAGATGCTCTATGTGACGGAGGAGTTCGGCAGCGTGCCGGGGAACCGCCGCTGGCTGGCTGGATTTCCCCATGAGACGGTAAGCGATGTGGTGATGAACTACATGGCGGACACAAAAACGCCCCAGGGCGTGCTGGCGGTGGTGAAGCAGCGGCATTACCGGCTGGAGGAGCTGTTGCCGCAGGCCGGAAAACAGGCTCTGAAAACCTCCGCCCCGTCCGGGAAGAACCCGCCCGCGCCCGCCTGTCTGATGATTTTGGAAACCCTTCAGGATCCGGGCAATTTGGGCACGATTCTGCGGGCGGGAGAGGGCGCCGGAATCACCGGTCTGGTGATGAACCGGGATACCGCGGACATCTACAATCCCAAGGTGATCCGCTCCACCATGGGCTCCATTCTCCGGGTGCCCTTTGTGTATGTGGACGATCTGGGCGCCGCCCTGGCGCAGATCAAGTCCGCGGGCGTGCGGCTGTTTGCAGCCCATCTCAAAGGGACGAATAATTACGACCAGGAAGATTATACTGGTAATATTGGTTTTCTGATCGGAAACGAGGCGGCAGGCCTGACGGAGGAGGCTGCCGCCATGGCGGACTGCTACATCAAAATTCCCATGGCCGGTCAGGTGGAGTCCCTCAACGCCGCGGTGGCCTCCTCGGTTCTGATGTTCGAGGCGGCCCGGCAGAGGAGAAATAGCAGCCAGAGGTGATATCGCCGTCCGCAGGTTTCACCGGCCCGGCAGCCGATTCCGCCGTCCACAGATTCCTCCGGCGCCGCAGCTGTTTCTGTCGCCCCAGGCCAAACTTCCTAATACATAGATCATTCCAACCGGAAACGCGGGCCTGGCCGCCGTCCGGCGGGAGGATCTGTGGAACAGATTTGTGGAAGGAGTGGATCAAAGAATGGCGGTAATCGCGTGGATGACGGTTTTTCTGGCGCTGTTGGGACTGGAGATGATCCAGAAATCCCTGACGACCTTATGGTTTGCGGGAGGAGCGCTGGCCGCGGCAGCGGCGGCCTTTCTGTACGCAGGTATGGAAGGCCAGTTGATGTGTTTTGTGACGGTTTCATTTCTGCTGCTTCTGGCAGTCAGGCCGGCAGCGCTTCTGGCGGGCCGGGCGGACCGTGGCGGCCGGCGCAGCAAGGGGAGGATGCATGGAGTTACAACTGGACTTGAATAAGGAATACGGCATCGTCCTGGAAGGCGGAGGCGCCAAGGGCGCCTACCAGGTGGGCGCGTGGAAGGCTTTGAAGGAGGCTGGGATCCGCATAAAGGGCGTGGCCGGGACCTCGGTGGGGGCCCTCAACGGAGCGCTGATCTGCATGGACGATTTTTCCAAGGCCGAGCGGATCTGGGAGAACATCAGTTATTCCCGGGTGATGGATGTGGACGAAGCCCTGATGGAGCGGATCCGGAATTTCAGTCTGAAAAACCTGCCCGATCTCATCGCCGGAGGCACCAGGCTGCTAAAGGACCGGGGTTTTGACATCGCCCCTCTCATGGGCCTGATCGGGGATATGGTGGACGAGGAGCGGATCCGCAGCTCACCCAGAGACCTCTACGTGGTGACCTATTCCGTCTCGGACCGCCAGCCGCTGGTGGTGAACGTCAAGGAGACGCCGGAGGGCGAGATCGGCGACATGCTGATGGCCAGCGCCTACCTGATCGGCTTCCGCCCGGAACGGCTGGGCGGCAAGCTCTACATGGACGGGGGCGGTGTGAACAACGTGCCGGTGGACGTGCTGATGGACAAAGGCTACAAGGACATCATCGTGGTGCGGATCTACGGCCTGGGCGTGGACACGGAGCGCCGCCTCAAAGTCCCGGAGGACGTGAACCTCCATCATATCTGCCCGCGCCAGGACCTGGGCGGAATCCTGGAATTTGACCGCAGGCGGGCAAAACGGAACATGGTGCTGGGCTATTTTGACGCCAAGCGTATGCTCTACGGGCTGGCCGGGCGCGGGTACTACATCGACGCCCCCTCCGGGGAGCCCTACTATTTCGACAAAATGATGTCCGAGCTTCCGCAGCTTTTGGCCTATCTGAGGCCGGAGATGGAGGAGGAGATCAGCCGGTTCCCCAACGGCTACCGCTATTACACGGAAACCCTTCTGCCGCAGATGGCACGGGAGATGAAGCTGAAGGAGGGCTGGGACTACAAGGAATTGTACCTGTCCCTGCTGGAGGAGCTTGCCAGACAGTACCGGATCAGCCGCTTTAAGGTGTATCAGGTGGAGGAGCTTCTGCGGATCATTCACCGGAAGGCGGGAAAGAAGGTTTTAAAAGGGATCTGATTATGCATGATTTATGCAGCGGACCAGGAGACGAAATAACGAAAAACCTTGATTTTAAAGGAAAATTTATTTTTAAAGCGGATTGTATAACCTGTATATTTAATATTAATTATACCAATAATTGATAAAATATGCAATCCAACCCTTGACATCCGGCTGCTCCTGTAGTAAATTATAGTATAAATATTTATATATACTAATAAATATGCATACTGTAAAAAAAGCGGAGGAAGCAGCCATGAACTTAAAAGGAAGGCATTTTTTAACATTAAAAGACTATACGGAAGAGGAAATCCTGTACCTGCTTGACCTGTCGGCAGAGCTGAAGGACAAGAAGAAAAAAGGGATTCTCGTGGACACGCTGAAGGGAAAAAATGTGGCCCTGATCTTTGAGAAGACCAGTACCAGAACGCGCTGCGCCTTCGAGGTGGCCGCCCACGACCTGGGCATGGGCACTACATATCTGGACCCGTCCGGCTCCCAGATCGGCAAGAAGGAGAGCATCGCGGACACGGCCCGCGTGCTGGGCGGAATGTACGAGGGCATCGAGTACCGCGGATTTGGCCAGGAGATCGTGGAGGAGCTGGCAAAATACGCAGGCGTGCCGGTGTGGAACGGTTTGACCAATGAGGACCACCCCACGCAGATGCTGGCGGATCTGCTGACGATCCGGGAGCACCTGGGACATTTAAAGGGCGTGAAGCTGGTCTACATGGGTGACGCCCGCTACAACATGGGCAACGCCCTGATGATCGCCTGTTCCAAGGTGGGAATGCACTTTGTGGCCTGCGCGCCTGAGAAGTATTTCCCCGCGCCGGAGCTGGTGGCGGAGTGTGAAGCGTTCGCTGCTCTCAGCGGCGGCTCCGTGACACTGACCGAGGATGTGAGCAGCGCGGTGAAGGGCGCGGACGTGATCGACACCGACGTCTGGGTGTCCATGGGCGAGCCGGACGAGGTCTGGGAGGAGCGCATCCGCGATCTGACGCCCTACAAGGTGACCATGGACGTGATGAACGCCGCGGGACCCCAGGCTATTTTCCTCCACTGCCTGCCCTCCTTCCACGATCTCAAAACCAAGATCGGCAAGGAGATGGGCGAGCGTTTTAATGTAACGGAACTGGAAGTGACAGATGAAGTATTCGAATCCGCCCGGTCGGTGGTTTTTGACGAGGCGGAAAACCGCATGCACACCATAAAAGCGGTGATGCTGGCTACGTTGGGAGAATAATAATATATGATGCATTCACAGTCGAGGAGGGGAGACCGGCATTCAGGCGTATTTCTGGATGTGTTCCACCTCATCGTAGGTATTTTAGTGGTAGTCCTCGGACTGCTTTCATTTCTCAACCCGGAGGGCCATGAGGTGCTCTTCCCACTGGTGTTTTTCCTGGCCGCAGCGCTGAACGCGGTCAGCGGCGTGTTTGAGTTGAAAACTCAGGGACATGACAAGAAAAAGCGCAGAACGGGCATAATACACATTTTGCTCACCGTGGTCCTGGCCGCGGTGGGCGTGCTCAGCGCCATCAGTATCTGGGGGTAAATGAAGCCATGAAAACAGAAATTTTAAAAATGCTGCGGGAGTCGGAGGGTTATCTCTCCGGCCAGCAGCTCTGCGAACAGCTTGGGGTATCCCGGACGGCGGTGTGGAAAACCATCGGACAGCTCAAGGAGGAAGGCTACCAGATTCAGGCTGTGCGCAATAAGGGATACCGGCTGGTACAGGGGGCGGATGTGATCACCCGGGCCGAGCTGGTGAGCAGCCTGGATTCCGCCTGGGCCGGTTCCAACCTGGTCTACTACGACCGCACGGACTCCACCAACACCCGGGCCAGACAGCTGGCCGAGCAGGGCGCGCCCCACGGGACCCTGGTGGTGGCGGACAGCCAGACAGCCGGAAAGGGCCGCCGGGGCCGCCACTGGGAGGCGCCGGACGGGACGGGAATCTGGATGACCCTGATCCTGCGCCCGGAGTTTGAGCCTCATCGGGCGTCCATGCTGACGCTGGTGACCGCCCTGGCGGTGTCGGATGCAATCCGCAGCCTGACCGGCCTGGAGGCGGTGATCAAGTGGCCCAACGACATTGTCTGTGGCGGGAAAAAGGTCGTGGGCATCCTGACGGAAATGAGCACGGAGGCGGAGTGGATCCGTTACGTGATCGTGGGCATCGGGATCAATGTGAATATGGACGGCTTTCCCGGGGAGCTGGGAAAAACCGCCACCTCCCTGAAGCTGGAGCTGGGGCGCGGCGTGAAGCGCAGTCCCCTTGTGGCGGCGGTGATGAACGCCTTCGAGAAGTATTACGCTCTGTTCGAGAAGGCGGGCGACTTATCGGGCCTGGTGGACACCTACAACCTCTGGTCCGCCAACACGGGCCGCCAGGTCCGGGTTCTGGATCCGGCCGGAGAGTACCAGGGGGAGGCCCTTGGTATTGACAGCCAGGGGGCTCTCCTGGTAAAATGTTCCGAAGGAGAAGTAAAGTCCGTGATATCGGGCGAGGTTTCCGTTCGGGGCGTTTACGGGTATGTGTGATGACGAAACATTTGTATGACCGGATACAGGTCTTGGAACGAGAAGATGAATTGGACCGTCAGCAGCGGCTTAAGGCAATGGCCAGGCCGCTGCTTTCCTGGTATGAGGGGCATGCCAGATCCCTTCCCTGGCGCGACGATCCCACGCCCTACCGGGTCTGGATTTCGGAGATTATGCTCCAGCAGACCAGGGTGGAGGCGGTAAAACCCTATTTTGAACGTTTTATGGCGGCCCTCCCCACCGTGCAGGCTTTGGCAGCGGTGGAGGATGACCGCCTGATGAAGTTGTGGGAGGGCCTTGGGTACTACACCCGGGCCAGGAATTTAAAGAAAGCGGCGCTTATGATCACAGAGCGCCATGGCGGCGAATTGCCCGGTTCCTACGATGCGCTTTTGGCTCTTCCCGGGATCGGAAGCTACACGGCGGGGGCCATCGCTTCCATCGCCTTCGGGCTTCCGGTTCCGGCGGTGGACGGAAACGTGCTGCGGGTGATTTCCCGGGTGCTGGCGGACCGGGAGGACATCCGGCAGCCGGCGGTCAAGGCCAGGATGGAGCGGGAGCTTAAGGAGATCATGCCCCGGGAGCGGACCAGTCAGTACAACCAGGGCCTGATCGAGGTGGGAGCCATCGTCTGCGTGCCGGGCGGGGAACCGCGCTGCGCAGAGTGCCCCATGGAATCCATCTGCCTGACCCGCAGGCAGGGGCTGTGGAAGGAGATTCCGGTGCGCGGTGCTCTGAAGAAGCGGAAGGTGGAGGAACTGACCGTCTGCCTGATCCGGCGGGGGAAGGAGGTAGCCATCCATAAGCGCCCGGACACGGGACTTTTGGCTTCCCTCTACGAGCTGCCCAACGTGCCGGGACATCTGGAACCGGACCAGGTTCCCGGGGCCTTCGGGTTATCCCCGGACCTGGTGGAGGCGGTGGAACCCCTTCCCGCGGCCAAGCACATTTTTTCCCATGTGGAGTGGCATATGGCCGGTTACGCCGTATCGCTTAGGGAGAGCGGGGAAATGAACCGGGAGGGAGCGTTTTTCTTTGTAGAGCGAAGCGCGGTGAAAGGGGAATACCCGCTGCCGGGCGCATTTAAGGCGTACACCAAATTGATTTAGGATTTTGTTGGATAATGGAAGAAAAAGGGGACATACTTTGGAAAGGAGGGAATGTGGAATGAAAAAACTGATGTTTATCTTCAATCCGCGTTCCGGTAAGGAACAGATCCGGGGCCAGCTCATGGGAATCCTGGACATTTTCACCAAAGCGGGTTTCGATATCCATGTCCACGTGACCCAGAGCCAGAAAGATTGTGTGGAGTGGGTGAAGGATTACGCGGGCCGGATGGACGTGCTGGTGGTGAGCGGAGGGGACGGTACCTTGAACGAGGCGGTGACCGGTATGATGAATCTGGAGCGCCTCCCGTTACTTGGGTATATTCCGGCCGGGTCCACCAACGATTTTGCCGCCAGCCTGGGGCTTCCAAAGTCCATGCAGGAGGCAGCTGCCGACATTGTGGAGGGCAGTCCCTACCCCATCGACATCGGGCGCTTCTGCAAAGACCAGTATTTCGTCTACATCGCCGGTTTCGGAGCCTTCACGGAGGTTTCCTATCTGACGCCCCAGGACAAGAAAAACTGGCTGGGCCACAACGCCTATGTGCTGGAGGGCGTAAAGAGCCTGGCGGGCTTAAAGCCCAGGCATATGCGGGTGGAGTGGGACGACCAGGTGCTGGAGGAGGATTTTGTGTTCGGCATGGTCACCAACACCATCAGCGTGGGCGGCTTCAAGGGTCTGGTGAACCAGTCCGTGGCCTTAAACGACGGCGAGTTCGAGGTGCTTTTGATCCGCATGCCCAGGACGCCGGTGGACCTGACCAACATTATCAACTACATGTTTCTGAAGGAAGAGCCCAACGAGTACGTCTACAAGTTTAAGACCCGGGCGATCCGCATGGTGTCGGATGCGCCGGTGGACTGGGTGCTGGACGGCGAGTTCGGCGGCAGCAGGACTGAGGTGGAGATCGTGAATCTGCAGAAAAAGATCCGGATTCTGCGCAGAACCGACGAGCTGATGTGAGGTCCAACGGCTTTTTTGGAGGAAAAATCGGGCTTGGAGGCTGTTTTTCGCGCTGATTTTCCAGCCGCCTGGACGATCGCGTCGATTTTAATAAGTTTTTCCGTAAATATGTTGAAAAGTATCGATTGATCGTATATAATGATAAGTTGTAGAAGTTTCTCCACAGGAGCTTCTGCGTAGGCAACCTACTTACTTTCAAGCGAAAGGACGTTTATCAGTGGAAAAGGACGATTTTTTAAAAAAGCTGGAAAAGCTGGTTGAACTTGCAAAGGGCAAACACAATACGCTCGATGCCGGGGAGATCAACGACTTCTTTGCCGGAGACAGCCTGTCGCCGGAGCAGATGGACCACATTTACAGTTATCTGGAGAACCGTAATATCGACGTAGTTCCCGAACTGGACGAGAAGATGCTCTCAGAGGAATCCGCGCTCCTGGACGATCTGGATTTGGATCTGGACCTTGATGATGACAGCTTTATGAAGGATACGGAGGAAGAGGAGATCGACCTGGATGCGGTGGACCTGCTCGAGGGTATCGGAACCGAAGATCCCGTCCGTATGTACCTGAAGGAGATCGGCACGGTACCGCTTCTTACGGCAGATGAAGAATTACAGCTGGCCCAGCGCAAGGCAGAGGGCGACGAAGCTGCAAAAGAGCGGTTGATTGAGGCCAATCTGCGTTTGGTGGTCAGCATTGCCAAGCGCTATACCGGCAGGGGAATGAGCTTCCTGGATCTGGTTCAGGAGGGAAATCTGGGACTGATTAAAGGCGTTGAAAAATTCGACTATACAAAGGGTTATAAGCTAAGTACATATGCTACCTGGTGGATTCGTCAGTCCGTGACACGGGCGCTGGCAGACCAGGCCCGCACCATCCGGGTGCCGGTGCATATGGTGGAGACGATTAACAAGATGTCCAAGATGCAGCGCAAGCTGACACTGGAGTTGGGCTATGAGCCCTCCGTGACCGAGCTGGCGGAGGCTTTGGACATGACCGAGGACAAGGTGATGGAGATCATGCAGATCGCCAGAGAGCCTGCTTCCTTAGAGACTCCCATCGGCGAGGAGGACGACTCCAACCTGGGCGATTTTGTGGCGGACAACAATGTGGTGACTCCCGAGGGCAACGTGGAGTCCGTGATGCTGCGCGAGCACATCGATGCGCTGCTGGGAGATTTGAAGGAGCGGGAGCGCCAGGTGATCGTGCTGCGCTTCGGCCTGGAGGACGGACATCCCCGCACGCTGGAGGAAGTTGGCAAAGAGTTCAACGTCACCAGGGAGCGCATCCGCCAGATCGAGGCCAAGGCCCTGCGCAAACTGCGCAATCCGGTGCGCAGCAAGCGGATCCGGGATTTCCTGTAAGCTTTGGGTATAGAGTGAATGGAACGTTGTGCGGGACCGCCGGTTGGGCGGCCCCGTTTTTCGCGTTTCAAAAATGCATTAGGCGCCGGAAAATGACGCCGCAGCCAGGGAAAACAGAGGCCGCCGTTACAAAGCGGCGGGGAGGAGAGCGAATGGAGCGAGAGACGACAAAAAACGGCCGGGGCGCAGACGCGGGCCGTCCGGCGCAGAAGCGCAATTACCAGCGGGAGCTGGACAAGGTGATCGAGGGTTTGGAACGGGAAGGCAAAAAGCCCAGACTGTTGCTGCACAGCTGCTGCGCGCCCTGCAGCAGCTACGTGCTGGAGTACCTTTCCCGGTATTTTACCATCACGCTGTTTTATTTTAATCCCAACATCTACCCGCCGCAGGAGTATCAGGAGCGGATCGGGGAGCAGGAGCGGCTGATCCGGGAGATGGAGTGCGCCGGGGCCCTGGGAATTCCGGTGGAATTTCAGGGCGGGGAGTATGAACCGGAGGAGTTTTACCGGGCGGTGCGGGGGCATGAGGGAGACCGGGAAGGGGGAGAGCGCTGCTTTATCTGCTATGAGCTGCGCCTGCGCCGGGCCGCCCGGACGGCGGCAGAGGGGAAGTTTGACTATTTCACCACCACGCTGTCCATCAGTCCCCTGAAAAATGCAGGGAAGCTCAACGAGATCGGGGAGCGGCTGGCCGCAGAGTACGGCGTGCCCTATCTGATGTCCGATTTTAAGAAAAAGAACGGCTACAAGCGCTCTACCGAGCTGTCGGCCCGGTACGGCCTTTACCGGCAGGACTACTGCGGCTGCGTATTTTCCCGGGAAGCCAGGAGAGGAAAGGACGGGGACGCCGGAACAGAAGGCGGGGCGGCGGACGCCTGTGAAAAAGCTTGTGAAAAAGTTGACCGCGAAGTGGCCGATTAACTTGACATCAATGGGTGATTGTAATAAAATCTTGGTAGGAGACATGCCTTTCTAAGGCTCCCAAACGAGTATAAAATATATTAATAAGGAGAATTGATATGATCAGTAAAACATTAACCGTTGTGAATCCCTCCGGATTACATTTAAGACCCGCCGGCGTTCTCTCTCAGGCTGCCATGAAGTTCAAATGCGACGTAATCATTGAGTGTGGGGATAAAAAGATCGTTGCAAAGAGCGTATTAAACGTGATGGCTGCCGGGATCAAGTCCGGCACCGAGATCAACCTGATCTGCGACGGCGAGGACGAGGAAGAGGCGTTAAAGACTCTGTCCGAGGCGATTGAGAGCGGACTGGGCGAGCTGTAAGTCCGTCTCTGTATGACTGGAGTCCCAGGACTCCCATACAGGTAAATAAGAATTTTAAGAAGGGGTACCGCGTTCCTGAACGGAGCGGTACCCCTTTTTGCCGGATTTTTTGGGATCTGGCAGAATACACCGGGCGCAGTCTGCAAAAGACCGCGCCCGGTGTATTTCCAAATTATAAGTCAAAATACCGCTGGAACTCCGCCGGATGGGGAATCTGGGACAGCTCCCGGCTCTCCTGGCGTTTCTTCCTCAGCCAGATTTCAATGAGGCGCTCCGGGAACACGCCGCCTGCGGTCAGATAGTCGTGGTCCGCCTCCAGGGCGTCCAATGCCTCGTCCAATGTCTTGGGAAGGGACTGGATTTTTGCCTTCTCCTCCTCGGGCAGGTCGTAGAGGTTGCAGTCAAAGGGACCCCAGCCGTGGGCTTCCGGATCGATCTGGTTCTTGATTCCATCCAGTCCGGCCATGAGAATGGCGGCGTAGGCGTAGTAGGGATTGGCCGTGGCGTCCGGGTTCCTCAGCTCGAACCGCTTGGCCTTCGGCGTTTTGGCGTAAGCCGGGATGCGGATCACGGCGCTGCGGTTGGAGGTGGCGTAACCGATGGTCACCGGCGCTTCAAACCCCGGCACCAGGCGTTTGAAGGAGTTGGTGGACGGGTTGGTGAAGGCGCACAGGGACGGGACGTGCTTTAACAGTCCGCCGATAAAATAGTGGGCTGTTTTGCTCAGGCCGGAATAGCCGTTCTCGTCGAAGAAAACGGGCTCCCCGTCCTTTAACAGCAGCATGTGCACGTGCATGCCGTTGCCCGCCTCCTTGTAGATGGGTTTGGGCATGAAAGTGGCGGTTCTTCCGTCCTGGACGGCGGCGTTGTGGATCACGTACTTGATGATCATGGTCTTGTCCGCCATGTCCACCATATCGCCCAGCTCCACCTCGATCTCCATCTGGCCGGAGCCGCCCACCTCGTGGTGGTGGTATTTGACGTCCACACCCCAGTCCTGGAGCAGCATGCACATCTTGCTGCGCAGGGTGTAGGCCACGTCCTGAGGCGCTGCGATGTGGTATCCGCCGCCTCCGGGTACCTGGAAGCCCTTGTTGTCCGCGGTCTCCCGGCCGCTGTTCCAGGACGCCTGCCTGGTGTCCACGGTGAAGGCCATGCGCTGGGGCTCTACCATGTAGCTGACGTTGTCGAATAAATGGAACTCAAACTCCGGCCCGATGAGCATCTGGTCCGCGATCCCCTGGTCCTTCATGTACTGGATGGCCCGCAGGCTCACGTTTCTGGGATACTGGTCAAAGGGGCGGTTCTCCTTCCCGATAACGCAGACGTCCCCGCACATGGTCAGGGTGGGAATCTCTGTAAACGGGTCCACCACCGCGGTCTCCGGGTCCGGGATAAAGACCATATCGCTCTTCTCCACCGGGGCGTACCCGTAGTTGGAGCCGTCAAAGCCGATGCCCTGGGTGAAAATATCCTCGTTAAAGCGCTCCACCGGGATTGTGATGTGCCGCCACCGGCCGTTTAAATCCGTCATCTTGAAATCAATCATTTTGATCCCCTGCTCCTGGCAGATCCGTAATACTTCTGTACTCTTAGACATGTTTTCCCCTCCAAAATTGGTGTGTTTACGAAACGCGTTCGCTTTCTTTGATTATACCATAGTTTGGGGAGATTATGGCCGTTTATATTTTCCAAATGGAAATATTTAATTGGAAACAATGCTGCAATGAACCACTGGCGTATCCACCGGCCCATTCACCGGCCCGGCTGTGGAGTCCCGGCGGTATCACAGGGCCTTTCCCTGTTCCAGACGGTCCAGATAGTTCATGAGCCGGCCTTTCTCGCCGTTGATCACCAGCTCCTCCGGGAAGCCCACGGACTCCAGCAGCCGGATGGCGGCCTCGTGATCCCCCACGAAGTAGCGGGAGTGGGCGTCGGAGCTGATCAGCACGGGGACGCCGTATTCCTTGCAGAGCAGGGCCACGGTGCGGCAGGTTTCGGCGCTTCCGGGGCGTACCTTGAAGGAGCTGGAGTTGATCTCCACCGCCTTTTTGTGCTCCCGGCAGGCTTTTACCACGGCCTCATAGTCGCAGGCGAATACCGGGTTGCCGCAGTGTCCCAGGCAGTCCACGTCCGGGTTGGCGATGACGTTCAGCCAGCCCTGGGTGTGGAGCTTCAAACCGGCCGGATCGATGGCCTCCACGTGATAGGAGGCCACCACGAAATCCAACTGCCGCAGCACGTCCCGGTCCAGATCCAGGCCGCCCTCAAAATCTTTGATATTGACCTCGGCTCCGGTTACCAGGCGGAGGCCGTGGACCGCCTTTGGAAGTCCTCTCATACAATAGAAATGGTGACGGATTGCGCCGTCCATCATGCCGGGTCCGTGGTCCGTGATCCCGATGGCCGCCAGACCCAGCTCTGCGGCGCTGCGGGCCATCTCGTCCAGCGAGCTGTAGGCGTGCTGGCTCACACTCGTGTGGGTGTGTAAATCTGCAACTGTGCGAATCATTGATATCAACTCCTTTTCTGATTCAAATATCCTTGTTTTTGGTTGTGGAAATCAGTATAACACAATTCAGTAAAAAGATAAATATATTTTACTAAAATAATGTTTAAAATTTACTGTAAAAACCATTGACTTTCCGGTGAAGTGACAGTATAATCAACCATATAAGCGATATCGCAGCGGAAAAAAAGTGAAAAGTGCCCAGAATGGGAGCGCTGCGTCTGCTGGAGAGTAGTGGGTAAAATTTACTAAAACAAAGGAAACAAAAATGCATTTATCATGAGAACAGGAGGATGAGAAAATGAGAAAGAAAATGTTGAGCGCGCTGTTGTGCACAGCGGTGGCGGCGGGTATGCTGGCGGGCTGCGGCGGCGGTCAGGAGACGGGCACCAAAGCGGCGGAGACGAAAGCGGAGTCGAACGCCCAGGGGGACGCGGCGGCGGAGAAGGAGATCGTCACCATCAAGCTGTCCCACAACAAGGACTACGTCACGATCCCGGAGGCCGTGATTGAGGCGGGCAAACGGCTAAATGAGAAGTACGCTGCCGAGGGAAAGAATATTGAGGTTCAGTTTGAGACCGACTACCAGCAGATCGACTGGACGGACTACCACAACAATATCGTGTTCTCCCATAAGAGCGGGGACGCGCCGGATATTTTCACCTGCGATGCGGACATCGCCGGATACGCGGACGCCGGGGTGGTGATGGATGTGACGGACCTGATGACCGACGATTTCGTGGACGGGGCCTTCAACGCCTGTATGGTGGACGGGAAAGCCTACGCCATTCCCATGGACATGCCTTTCCGTGTGATCTACTACAATAAAGATGATTTAAAGGCCATTGGCTGGACCGACGAGGAGGTGGAAGCCCTTCCTGAGAAGATCCGGAACAAGGAAGTGCTCTTTGAGGACTTTATCGACATCTGCCAGGAGGTGGTGGAGAAGGGCGGAGCCAAGTACGGCCTGGTTCACCGTCCCAGCGCAGGCAATGATTTCTACGACATTATAAACGCCCTGGGAGGCGTCTACTACAACGACCAGAACCAGCTGGTATTCGACAGCCAGGGGATTCTGAAATTCTTCCAGTTTACTTATGACAACGCCCAGACGCGGGGGATTACTCCGGACAACTTAAACCAGCTTGGCTGGGATACCATCAACAAGATGGTGGGCACCGGCGAGGCCTTCGCCTACTACGGACCTATGTTTTCCGCCACTTATGTGGCGCAGGCGGCAGGGCGGTCCACCGAGGAGTTCGCCAAGCAGGAGGCGTTTGTGCTGTTCCCGGCTGCGGACGCGTCCGGCCAGCCCTTTGCGGTGGCTGCGCCCCAGACCATCGCCATCAGCGCGGATACCAAGTACCCCGAGATTTGCAAGGACATTGTGCGCGAGATGGTCACCGGCTCTTCAGACATGATGGCCAGACACGCCGCCACCATTTACACCCTGTCCTCCGTGAAAAAGGCCAACGAGGACCCGCAGATCACAGAGCATCCCCTGCTGTCCGGGGTGACCTACATGACGGATTATGCCGTCACACCGCCCGCAGTGGAGGGACAGACGACCTTAAGGGGCTATCTGTTTACGGAGATCGTGACACTGGAGCTGGGCCAGACTACGCCCGAGGAGTCTTTCGAGAATGTGAAGGCCCAGGCGGAGCTCAACATCGACGGATTGGTGCTGAAATAACCGGTTTGAGGTTCCCGTTTTCGGGAACCTTTCCCATTGAATACAATGAGAGGAAAGACGCATGAACAAAAAGAAATATAAAAATGGGCAGGCGTACGCGTTTTTGAGCCCGTTTCTCGTTTTGGTGGCGGTGTTTTACATACTTCCCGCCTTTATCACTGTGGCTATGTCCTTTACCAATCTGGACTCGGCCTTCCAGTGGCATTTTACCGGACTGAAGAACTATGAGAAAATTTTCCGCGATCCAAACACTCTGACCATTATCCGGAACACGGCGATGTTTGTGCTGATCGCGATCACGGGAACTGTGGTGCTGGACCTGTTTTTTGCGGTGATGACCACCTATTTTATCAAGAGCGAGCGGGTTTCCGGGGTGTTCAAGGCATTTCTTATGATCCCCATGATCACGCCCGCGGTGGTGTACTCGGTGCTGTGGATATGGCTTCTGGAGGCCAGTGATTCCGGCCTGGTGAACCAGCTGTACACAGCTTTGACGGGTAGCCTCCCCTTGAACTGGATTGCCAAGTACCCCTTCCAGATCATCCTGTTCGCCACAGTCATGGTCAGCTTTGCCTACGGGACCACCATCTTTTCCAGCGCCATCAAGAGCATACCGGAGAACCAGTTCAAGGCGGCCCGGGTGGACGGAGCCAGCGAATGGGAGATCGTGAAGAGCATCATTTTACCCAACATCCGCTACCACATCCAGTTTATCACCCTGTGGGAGACCCTGGGGCTTCTGACCAACTATGTGACCATCATGCTGATCACGGACGGAGGTCCGGGCATCAAGACGGAGGTCTGGGCGCTGAGCGCCTACCACAAGGCGTTTCGGGATCAGCAGTACGGCTACGGCGCGGCGATCTCCATGCTGCTGATCGTGGTGGTGCTGATCCTCATGCTTTTCGTCAACCGGGTTATGAATCAGCGGGACCGCAGATAGGGAGGAAATGGTATGAAACAGACATTGAACCGACATGAGAAACGGAATCAGCGGACCGCCGTCATTGTGATGCTGGCCATTACGGTGCCGATCCTGCTGATCTACGGATCGTTCTTTAAAATGGCGTTTTTCGACGAAGCCGGGAATTTCACCCTGGGAAATTTCCAGTTTCTGTATAAAGGTATGGAGCTGAAGCAGACAAAGATTGAACCGGTGGGCAAAGCGCTGACCAACTCCATCTTTTTCACCGTGGTGGTGACCGTCACCGAGGTGGTGATCAGCTGCCTGTCCGGCTACGCCATTTCCCGGCTGGAATTCAGGGGACGGAAGTTCATCCAGTACGCTCTGCTGGTACTGCGCATGTTTCCACACCTGCTGCTGCTCATCGGCGTGCTGTATGTGCTGGTGGAGCTGAAGCTGGCCAACAGCATGCTGGGCGTGCTTCTGGTAGCCATCGCCTTCCGCATACCGGGTTCGTCCTTTATCATCAAAAACTTTTTCGACGGCATACCGCGGGATATTGAAAATTCCACCCTGGTGGACGGGTGCAGCCGGGTGAGCGCCTTTTTCCAGGTGATCATTTACCTGGTGAAGCCGGGCATCGCCTCCATCTCCGTGTTCTCATTCCTGAGCGCATGGTCCAACTACATCCTGTTCAACACCCTGATTTTCAATTCCAAGACGCCCGTGTTCGCCACCTACCTGCGGTCCCTGTCCAGCAACGAGCAGATGATCGCCAGCTACGGGGTATTTGCGGCCATGGCCCTCGTGTATATGTTACCGGTTATCGTGTTCTTCCTGATCTCCCAGAGATCCCTGATGGAAGGAAATATTGCCAGCGGAAAAGGAGTGTAGTGTAAAATGATCAAGATCGAAAATCTGAGAATGGAATTTGAGGGCGGCGTGACCGCTCTGGACGGAATCAATATGGATATTCAGGACGGGGAGTTTATCGCGCTGTTGGGACCCTCGGGCTGCGGCAAATCCACCACCTTAAACTGTCTCGCCGGACTCCTGGACCCCACGGACGGGACCATCCGCTCGGACGAGGTGGATATCACCAACAAAGCGCCCAAGGAGCGCAACATCGGAATGGTGTTCCAGTCCTACGCCCTGTACCCCCACCTGCGGGTGATCGACAACATCGCCTTTCCGCTGAAGCAGAAAAAGGTGGCCAAAGAGGAGCGCTATGACAGGGCGCGGAAAATGGCGGCAAAGCTGCAGATTGAGCATCTTCTGGACCGAAAGCCGACCCAGCTCTCCGGCGGGCAGCAGCAGCGCGTGGCCATGTGCCGCGCCATGGTGAAGGAGCCGAAGATTCTGTTGTTCGACGAGCCCATGTCCAATTTGGACGCCAGGCTTAAAATCGAGATCCGGGAGGTGATCAAGAAATTGCAGGCTGAAACCAGGATCACCTCCATCATCGTGACCCACGACCAGGAGGAGGCCATGGCCATCGCGGACCGCATCGCCATCCTGGACAATGGGCGGATTCAGCAGTTTGACACGCCCTTTGAGCTTTACCAGCACCCGGTGAACCTGTTTGTGGCCAATTTCATGGGAAATCCGCCGATGAACTTTATCGACGCCAGGCTGGTGAAGGGGGAGGGAGGTCTCTGCTTTTTTGTGGACGGGCAGACGGTTCCCGTTCCTGCGGCCAGAGAGGAAGCCCTGGCCTCCAGCCTGGACCGTGTGGTAAAGATCGGCGTCCGCTCCCATCAGATGCGCCCGGTGGAGGCCGGAGCGGCGGGAGCCATCCGGCTGAAGGTGCAGATGGTGGAAAATCTGGGCAAGGAACTGCTGGTACAGGCCCAGGTGGGCGAAAACCTGATCCGCATCTCGGAGGAGGACACCACCAGGTACGCATTTTACAGGGGACTGGCGGATGTGAAGGGGGAGATGGGAATTCTCCTGACCGACCAGATCAACGTGTTCGACAGCGAGACCAAGGCCAACGTGCTGATGAAGCAGTAAGCGGAAAGCGGGGGTTTTATGAGAAATTTGATTGCGGACCGGGATCATGTGCTGGTGGGCGGGCACAGGGGCTGCGCGTGCGAGTATTTTGAGAATACCATACCGGCCATGAAGGAGGGAATCCGCCGGGGGGCGGACTATCTGGAAATCGATCTTCAGCTCACAAAGGACGGCGAAATCGTGGTTTACCACGACACGGAACTGAGCAAAAAATGCCGCCTGCGCGGGTATGTCCACGAGCATACCCTGGAGGAGCTGCAGAAGGCCCTGCCGGTGAACACGCTGCGGGAGGTGTTCAGCTGGGCTTCAGGAAAGGATGTCTGCCTGGCGCTGGAATTAAAAAGCGTGCCCATGGATATGCAGGGGCGGGGATTTGAGTTGGTGGAGCGCCTGGCGGACCTGACCGGGGAATATGGAATGGGGGAGCAGGTGTTCGCCTTCGGCGCGGACTATATGGTGCTTAAGCATTTGAAGCAGGCGGATCCCCGGTATCACATCGGCCTGATCGTACCCTTCGTGCCTGCGGACCCGGTGAAACTGATGGAGGAGATGGACGCTATGGTTTATCTTTCCTACATCTACAACATGACGCCGAAGATCATTGAGGATCTGCATCGGGCCGGCTATTTTGTGGACGGGGCGATCCTGCGGGAAGAAAAATGGACGAGGCTGGCCCGGGAGCTGGGGGTGGACATGTACGAGAGCGACCGGCCGGAGCTGGAAAAGGCGTCGGGGCCGGAAAGAATGTGATTGAAAAACAAGGAAATATTTAGTACAATTATAACTGTTCAGTAGGTCTGCGCACTTGCTGCGCTGACCGTATGAAAACCTAAGCTAGCTGGCAAAAATCCCATCGACGAACTCGGTTCAAAATGGATTTTTGCTCGTATCAGTGAAGGTACTGAACCGATATGTACAATTAATGGAAGTACGCGGGCCCGATCGAAAAAGCCCGCATCCAAGCGGAGGAAGGCAATATGGCGACATTAGAGGACGTGGCATCGGCAGCCGGGGTTGCGGTTACAACTGTATCGCGGGCGCTCAGAAACGATGCGACACTGAAGATCACACCGGAGACCAGAAAGCGGATTTTTTCGGCTGCGGAGCAGGTGGGCTACGAGCAGAAACGCCAGAAAACCCTTCAGGCCCGGAAAAACATTGTCATCGTCCACAAGGACACCCATTTTGACAATCAGATGGACAACGCCTACTATTTCTCCATGCGCACCGGCCAGGAAAATGCCTGCATGGAGCGGGGCCTGGGTTACCGGTACGTGCCCCAGAGCATGCTGCGCCACCAGGCGGAGGCCTGCGACGGCGCGGTGATTATGGGCAACTTCAGCCGCGAGGAGGTGGAGGCCATCGCCAAAGCGGTGAAGACCCCGCGGCTGGTCTTTACCGGTCTCATGAACTTTTACCCGGAGCGGATGGACTGGGTGACCTACGACGTCTACGGGGCGGTGGAACTGATGGTGCGCTGCCTGGCGGACCAGGGCGTTGGAACCGTGGTTTATTTCGGCGGTGATGAGACACCGGATATTCTGCCGAGGTACAGCAAACGGCAGGTGTTTTTGAGCCTGGCGGGGGAGAGCGGCCTGGTGTGCCGCGAGTCCGTGTACGGAGCCCACGGGGCGGAGAACGGCTGCCGGATGATGTTTAAATGGCTGGACAAGGGGGAGAAGCTGCCGGACGCCTTTGCTGCCTCCAACGACCCCATCGCCATCGGCATGTTAAAGGCCCTGGCCCAGCGGGGGATCCGGGTGCCTGAGGATGTGTCCGTGATCTCGATTAACGGGGATTCCCCCGGCGAGTTCATGAACCCGCCCCTGACCACCGTGGACGTGCTGACCAAGCAGCTGGGCGCGGAGACCATTTACACCTTGCTGGATCAGATGGAGACAGGAAGAGCGTACTATAAAAAAATTGAATTCGCTCCCCGGCTGTTGAAGCGGGGGAGCGTGAAATAAGCTGTGGCTTTTTGAAAAACTGGCCTGGGGATGAGGGCGGGAACGTTTTCTTGATGTATTTCAGGTCTACGCCCAATTCCCCAGACACAATGCCGCATAAATACGGCTTGCATCGAACATGCTCTGAATCGTACAGAATTCATTCACTGAATGAGCCAGCGTTATATCCCCTGGTCCCAGCACGATTGTGGGCAGATGGAACATGCCGGCGGTTGTCACGCCGTTTGTGCTCGCCTCCATCTGGAACAGGACCGGTTTTCGATCCTGTATGGTCTCACAGGCCGTTTCGGCGGCGCGTACCAGGACATGGTTCTTTTGGATTTTCCACGCCGGGAGAAAGGAATGGAACGTAAAATCTTTCCCGGTCCAGCTTTTGGACGGAATATCACAGAAGCGCCATCTTCCTTTAGTCCCTTCGGTCAGGCGGTCCATTTCTTCAGAGATAACTGATTCCGATTCGCCCACTGCCAGTCGCCGGTCCAGTATAATGGAGGCGGTCTGGGGAACGGAATTGTTGGAAGCGGTGCTGCAACTGATGTTGGTCAGGGCCACCGAGCCCTTCTCGCCTTCCCGGGCATCCAAAACTGCTGCCTGCTCCCGCACCTTATGAATGATTTCTTCCATGAGGTACACCGGATTCACGCCGTTTGCGGGATTGCTGGCATGGCAGCCTTTCCCGTTTACCGTCACCTCAATCAGCGCCCGGCCCCGGTGGCCCGTGGCAATCTTTAAGCCGGTGGGCTCACATATGACGACACCGTCGGGGCGAAGGCCGGAAGCGGTCAAAAACTGCCGGACCGCTTCTCCGTCAAAATCTTCCTCCATGGCGGAAGCGGACACATAGATGGTGGTATTTTCTGAAAGTCCCGCCCTTTTTGCGATACAGGCGCCATACAGCGAAGCGGCCAGTGGGCACTTCATATCCACTGCGCCCCGTCCATAGAGTTTGCCGTCTCTGATTTCGCCGCCATAAGGATCCACATCCCATTGATCTTCATCGATCACCGTCACCGTATCCATATGGGAATCGAAAAACAGTACCTTTGGTCCGGATCCGATTCGGCCGATTACGTTTCCGGTCTCATCGATCCGCACTTCGTCATATCCCAGTTTCTGCATTTCCGCCTCAATCAGCGCGGCGGCTTCTTTTTCTTCACAGGTCATACTTTTTGTCTGAATCAGTTTTCTTGCAAATGCAACCAGTTCATCCGACAGTTCGGCCATGATCCGGTCGATTTTTAATTTAATCGTATCATCATTCATGGATTTTGCTTAGCCTCCCATTCCCCTTTTATCAGGATTACTGCAGCGCTCCTTCCCACGCAATGCGTTTAAAACGCTCCGGGTCGGTATCGCCTTCGGTCGAAAACAGAAGCACTTTGGAGTGTTCGTTCAGCCCGACGGCCTCTTTTAAATCCTTGTAATCCTCCATGGCAGCCAGGACAGCCAGCGCGCCAAAGGGGGCTGCCCCGGATTCGCCGGAGATCACCTGGGGGTCGCCTTTTAACGGAGCGGCCAGCATTCTCATCCCCTTTGCAGCAACCCAGTCAGGAGCAGCGATAAATACCTCTACGTGATTCTTTAAAATATCCCAGGAACAGGTATTGGGCGCTCCGCAGGCAAGTCCTGCCATGATGGTCTCCATGCTGCCGCTTACGATGCGGATTTCGCCGTCCCCGGCGACCGCGCCTTTGTAGAGACATGCGGCTGGTTCGGCCTCAACCACCACAAATACCGGAGGGTTGTCCGGGTATTGGTTAACAAAGTAACCGACCACCGCACCGGCCAGCGAGCCTACGCCTGCCTGTATGAATACATGGGTGGGACGAACACATCCAAACTCCTTTAACTGTTCTTCCGCCTCCATCGCCATGGTGCCGTAGCCCTGCATGATCCAGGCAGGGATTTCCTCATAACCTTCCCAGGCCGTATCCTGTATCACCACGCCTCTTGGAGTCCCGGCCGCTTCCTTTGCAGCCAGGAGAACGCACTCATCATAGTTTAAATCTGTGATATCGGCTGTTGCGCCTTCTTTTCGGATGTTCTCCAGGCGGGTTTTGGTGGTGCCCGCAGGCATATGGACCACTGCGTTCTGATGAAGCCTGTGGGCGGCCCAGGCCACGCCTCTTCCGTGATTTCCGTCGGTGGCGGTAAAGAAGGTTGCCTGTCCAAATTTCTGGCGAAGCTCGTCGGAGGTCAGTACGGAATAGGGCAGGTCCGCAACATTTGTTCCGATCTCCTTTGCAATATAACAGGCCATGGCGTAGGAGCCGCCCAGTACCTTAAATGCATTCAGGCCGAAGCGATACGATTCATCTTTTACATAAATTTCCTTTATCCCAAGATATTCCGCCATCTGATCAAGCTTTGCCAAAGGCGTCCGCGTGTATTGCGGGAAGCTCTCGTGAAAGGCTTTGGCACGTTGAATCTCAGATGACGCCATTATCCGAAGCTGTCCGTCCTCTGTTTTGGGCATCCGGTTGACAACCCATTTCATAGCATCCATCGTTTGTTTCCTCCTGTATATTCTCTTAGAACGGCCCCCATTGAATCATCTGTGCAATGATCAGGAAGGCTGCGCCTACACAGGTCCAGATGGCGAATAGCGGGAGTATGAACTTCAGCCACTTTTCATAGGGGACCTTTGCCAGACCCAGGGTCGCCATCAGGTAACCTGCAACCGGATATACGACGTTGGAGAAGCCGTCGCCGAACTGCAGCGCAAGAACTGCGGTCTGCCTCGTGACTCCTACCACATCGGACAGGGGCGCCATAATCGGCATGGAAACAACCGTCTGACCGCTGCCTGAATTTACCAGGAAATTTAATAAGGTCTGAACCGCAAGCATTCCAACCGCGGCCAGGGCGCTGGGAAGTCCCGTGATCAGTTGAGAAAGTCCGTAAACAATGGTGTCAATAATCATGCTCTCATTCATGATTACGCTGATGCCTCTCGCCAGGCCCACAATCAATGCGCCTAACAGAACATCGTGGCAGCCTTCCATAAACGCGTCGCAGATTTCCTGTCCCTTCATGCCGGAAACCAAACCGGAAACCAGACCAATCAGCACGAATATAGCTCCAATCTCCGGCATATCGTAACCCCAGAAGAAAACGCCGATGATCATAAATACGAATAAAACGCCTGCGCTTAAGCCTGCAAGCTTCTGCCGGATGGTCAGACCGGCGCTTGCCGCCCCGGTATCCAGCTCGCGGCTTTTGTCAAGGTCATACACAGAACTGAGCTCGGGGTTGTTTTTTACCTTTTTGGCATAACGCATCACATAAAGAATCGCGATACTTGTCATAACAGTCAGAACGATCAGGCGGTACTGCCACCCGGAATACAGCGGCAGTCCGGCGATTTTTTGCCCGATTCCCACCGTAAACGGATTGGCCAGCGCTGCGGTAAATCCGGCTGCCGAACCACAAAGCGCCACGGCGCAGGCCGTGATCGAGTCGAAGCCCAGAACCAACATCAGAGGCAGAATGATGGGGACATATACCATACACAATTCACACATTCCGATAAAGCAATCAATGACCGCAAAGGTAATCATCAAAATCGGAATGATGATGATCCCTTTTCCGGATAGCTTGCGGGCAAGCGCTGAGATGGCGCCGTGGATAAAGCCTGTCTTTTTCAGCACCACAAACCCTCCGCCGACACAGAAGGTCAGCGCGATCACCCAGCCGGCCTCCACAAAGCCTGTGGGAATGGCCGTAAAAAATTCCATGAAAGCCGTTGGATTTCGCTCCACTGTGTGAAAGGAATCTGCCACCACCAACATTCTTCCGTCAGCCCCCGCTACGCGGTCGAACTCTCCCGCAGGAATGATATAGGTCAGCACTGCCATAAGAAGCATGATCCCAAGAAGAATGATAAAAATATGAGGAATTGCCAATTTCTTTTTTCCGGTCTTTGCTCTGCTTTCGATACTCATCCGTGACATATTTTCAACTCCAATCTGATTTTTGGATTATAAGTTCGCTACCAGTTTCACATAAAATGCGCATGCTTTTTCCAGGTGCTCCAACGGGCAATATTCATTGGCCTCATGACACATATTCTCCACGCCTGCGCCAAAAACGATGGTGGGAATCTTGTGTTTACCGGCAGAGCTCACTCCGTTGGTTGTTCCTTTAAAGCGGAAATTCTCTACCTCTTCGTCAAACAGCTCACGGTAGGCTTCTTTCGCCGCCGCTACCAGCTCATGGTCCTCCTCTAAATCAAAGGCGGGCAGTACGGAATGCATCACCGCATCATATCCACTCCATGTTTTGTGTTGAATGTCCACAACCTCCCAGGTGGCGTTTGTTCCCGCAACCAGCCGGTCCATCTCTTCAAACTGCAGCCTGGGCGTTAAATGGCTGGTTGTCCGCCTGTCTAAGTAAATACTGCAGCTGTAAGGAACTGCGTTGAGAGAAGCGGAAGCGCTTTCGATTTTGGAGAGAGCGATGGTTCCGTTTTTCCGTTCCTGGGCAAGCAAACCGTCGCTCAGCTTCGCGACTCTGCCGATGATCTCCTGCATCTCATATACGGCGTTTACACCGTCCTCCGGCCGGCTGCAGTGGGTTGGGATTCCCGGCATTGTCACGCGGAACATGGAACGTCCGCCGTGTCCATGGCAAAGGCGCAGATCAGTGGCTTCGCAGATAACAACTGCCCGCGGTTTATATCCGCTATATGTCAGGATATTGTCCAACGCCACACCGTCCATGTCTTCTTCCATAACCGAAAAACTGACGACGATGGTTTTGCCCTGGTCTAAATGGAGCTCCTTCATAATCGCGGCGGCATACACCATAACCGCTCCCGGCACCTTCATATCCGAAGCGCCCAGCCCGTAAAGATTTCCATTTTTCACCTCTGCGCCAAAGGGATCTACATTCCACTTACTGATGTCACCCTCGTGCACAGTGTCAATATGTCCGTCAAAAAGGATGACGTCCGGTCCGTTTCCAATTACCCCGATCGCATTGCCGAATTCATCAATGTAGGCGTTGTCATAGTTCAGCTTTTCCATTTCTTCAATAACCCGTTTGACAGCGGTTTCCTCTTCGAAGGTATAACTTTTGATTCTCAGCAGGTCCCGGCAAAAAATCAAAAGCTGTTCGTTTTGTTCTTCGGTCCTTTTTTTGATCAAATGGACCAAATCCGTTTTTTTCATTCCCTTCCTCCTGTAAAATTTGGACTTACGGAACATCTTCGGGCACGTCTGCCCGGTGATTCCGAATTTTAGCGGTAGTTTTCCGTCGGTTACCGGTAATTGACAAAAAGATGTACACTCAGAGTATAGCAAATGCCGCGAAACACGAGAAGCGCGTTTTTACCATAGCGGTCATGCAGAATCCTCATAACCCGACATGCAGATTTCAGTTGCAATGCGGCCGCAAAACAGGTATTGTTACAATAACGGAGGATTATACGGATGGATATTCAGAATCTACGATATTTGGTAAAAATTGAACAGATCGGTTCCATTAACCGGGCGGCCCAGGCTTTGTATGTATCGCAGTCTACCCTGAGCCGCATTCTCAAGGAGGTTGAGGCGCAGACCGGCATCTCGATTTTCAGGCGGACCAACAAGGGCGTGATCCCCACAAACGACGGGGCGCTGTTTTTGGGCAAGGTGAAGAAGGTGCTGGCGGATATGGAGGAGCTGGACAGCCAGTTTTTCAGCTGCCAGAAAACAGCGGAGATCAATCTTTTGGTTGCGACACAGCGCTGTTCTGTGGTAGTGAGCGCGTTTGTGGATTTTTATAACCAAAATTGCGGGGATGCAAAGCTGCTGAATCTGGTTCTCCAGGAGGAACCAACGGAGAATATTCTACGTCTGGTTGCGAACCGCGTCTGCCATCTGGGAGTCCTTCACACGACCAACGAGCGGGAGGCGGATTTTTTGCAAATGTGCCGGAAGCTGGGGGTGGAGAGCCACCTGCTGGACGAAAGCCCTGTGTGCGTCCAGGTGCGCTGCGGCCATCCGTTGGCCGGACAGGTCAGCATAGACCGCAAGGCGCTGGATCCGTATCCCCATGTGACGTATTCGGACGAGGATATCACGAAGATCAACTATTGCTCAGATATTTTTCAATACAACCAGAATGTGGTGGAAAAACGGATTATCGTGCGGGAACGGGGAACACTGCTGCAAGTGATCGAGGGAACGGACGGCTATTATCTGGGCTGCGACTGGAGCCGCTACAATCTCGGAGTGACGCAGAAGATACAGTATATCCCCTTAAGCGACACCAATTTGACAATAAAAACTTTCTGGATTCAGCGGGAAGGCTATGCGCCGGCGTTGCCGGAGCAGTCCTTTATCGAATTGTTGCGTCAATCTTTTCGCATACCGGATTAACCGGCTCATCAGTAGGAGGAACACACGATGCTATCATGCGACACCCTTGCGGTAACAGCGCGGTTTTGCGCGCAGGGCAGCAATACTATGGCAAAAAACAGCGACCGGCCCCTGGGGGAGGCGCAGCCCCTCATCTGGTTTCCGCCGCAGGATCACGGGGCCGGCGAAATGGTGGAGTGCACCTATATCTCCATCCCTCAGGCCGCCCATACCTACGGCGTTCTGGGATCGCGCCCGTACTGGATCTGGGGATTTGAGATGGGGGTGAATGAGCGTGGCGTGGCGATTGGAAACGAGGCTCAGGGAAGCAGGGATGAGAGCGGTGAAATGCAAACCGGGCTTCTGGGAATGGACCTGCTGCGCCTGGGACTGGAACGGGGCGCTACCGCCAGGGAGGCGGTGGAAGTCATCACCGGCCTGCTGGAGCAGTACGGGCAGCGGGGAAATGCCAGCCGCCTGTTTGAACGGCGGTATGAAAACTCGTACATGGTGATGGACCCCGATGAAATCTGGGTGCTGGAGACCGCGGGGCGCAGATGGATCGCACGGCAGATTCGCACGTACGGGGCGATCAGCAACTGTTATTCCATTGAGCGGGAATTCGACTTGTGCAGCGGCGACCTGGAGCGGCACGCCCGGGAGAATGGTTGGCTGTCCCCCGGGGAACCCTTCAATTTTGCCAAGGCCTACACGCTTCCCGCGCCCCGGCAGACCAATTCCGTCACCCGGTGGAGGCGTTTGAACCGGCTTCTGGAAGGCGGGGAGCCTCAGAGTATTTTAGGGATCAGAAGGATGATGCGGGACCACTATGAGGACGGCCTGTTAAAGCCCAGGTTTGGGGCGGCGTACGGAACGTTTCCCACCATCTGCATGCACGCCATGACCTGGGATGCGTGCCAGACCACCGCGTCTATGCAGGTGTTTTATCATGACATTCTGGGGCCTGTGGCGCGCCATGCCATGTCTCTGCCCTGCTGTTCCGTGTATCTGCCGGTTTATCTGACCGGATGGCTTCCGGCCGGCATGGAGGCGGGAGGAGAACAATTTGAGGAGACTTCCCTGTGGTGGCTGCTTGAGCGGCTGGCTATGGCGGTCAGCACGGATTATGAGCGGTTTGCGCCTGCGGTCCAACGGGAGGCGGCGGAGCTTGAGGAGCAGCTTGACCGGGAGGCAAAGCAGGCGGAGGCTCAGGCGGCCGCCCTGATGGAACAGGGGGAAACCGGACCGGCTGCCGCGATTTTAAACCGGATAATGGAGTCCGCCGCAGAGCGGGCAAAAGCGTTTGCACAGCGGCATTTTGAGGCCGTACACGGGCAGCTGGAGCGGGACGGAGGCGTTTTGGGGCCGCGGAGGGAGTTTTTGGAGGATTATTGCAGGAGAACGGGGATGGAGCTTGTGTGAGATCGCAGGGGCGGTTTTAATTGGAAAACTGCGGACAGGGATTGAAAAGCAGCGGATTTTTTAGTACAATCTGGAATAAATGTGTGGAGACGAGGAACTCCGCCCGGGAATTATGCGCCGGCGGGGTTCTTTTTTGTCTGCGATAGACATCTGAAGCGGTTTGAGGGAGATTTCTGTCTACCCCGCGGAAGATGGGATGACTTTGCAGGCTGCGCAAATATTTGCAGTTTTCACTTTAAAATCCGCAAATACTCCGAAACGGGATGTGATATGATAGGAAATACCGCCGGATCATGGCGGGGAGACGGGAGGAATCACAAATGAAGCATTTTATATATAATCTGGAAACAGAAGGGTATATCAACCGCTTTCTGACTGCGGGCACCTTCTGCAAGCCGGGGGAGTACGCCAAAGCGACTCTGTCCGGCACGGTAAACGAATGGCTGGAGAAGGGGTTTTCGGTCTATGAGAATCCCTGCCGACGGGAGATGATCGGGCAGCGGACGGGCGTGCTGCCGGAGTACGTGGATTTGAGCGAGTACGGGCTGGGGGCAGAGGTGGAGGTGTTCGGCTGCCACAGACAGGTGGAGCTGTATGTTCCCTTCGGCAACCAGGGGGTGGATTTCTCGGAGTTCTATTTCAATCCGACCTATCTGCGCACCTACTGCTATGCAGGGCTTTTCGCGCAGGAGGAGGAGCGGGCGGAGTTTGAGCTACAGACCTGCGGGGGTGTTACCCTGTGGATCAACGGACAGCTGGTGGAGGATTTTATTCCGTTTACCCGCAACATGGTGAAGCGCAGGCGGGTGAGCGCGGCGCTTTGCAGGGGGATGAACAAAATCGTGGTCTGCCTGGAGGATCTGGCGGAGCGGGACACGGATTATTATTTCCGGCTCCGGTATCTGGGGGATCAAAAGCTCAAAATCTGCATCCCGGCGGAGGACGAGGTGGATGTGGACGAGGTGGACCGGCTGGAGGGAATGTTAAAGGACATGGCCTTTGACCGGGAGGTTTATCTGGACGGGCCGGTGGAGCTGTCCCTGGAAAATCCTCTGGGGCGCGAGGTGGACATGGAGGCCGTGTACAAGCCGGTGGTGGATAAGATCGCGCGCAGCGAGACGCTGGTGCGCCGTTCAAAATACCGCCTGGCCGCCGGGGCTAAAAGTCTGAGGCTTTTTGACGCGGAGCGGGAGCTGCCCGGATTTTACTATTTTACCATCGGCTGCCGGTCCGGACAGGTGTGGGTGAGGCGGAAAATCGCTACGCAGATTTTTAACCGGGAGCTGCTTTTGAGCGGGCCGGATACCCTGGAGGGGAGAAAGCGGCGGGCCCTGCAATACCTGGCGGATACAGAGGTGGATAATGTATACAAGGCTGCGGCGATCCTGGCCACCGGCGGGGACCGGAAGCTGGCCGGGGGTATTATCCTGGAGGAGCTGGCCGGGATTGACGCGCGCAAGGATTGCAGCGATTTTCATCTGATCGTGGTGCTGCAGATCGTGAAGCAGTTCGGAGAACTGCTGGAACCGGAAGTGCGGGAGGAGGTCCGGCGGGTGATCCTGAATTTCCGCTACTGGATCGACGAGCCGGGCAACGACGTGATGTGGTTTTTCAGCGAGAACCACGCGCTGTTGTTCCATATCTGCCAGTATTACGCCGGGATGCTATACCCGAATGAGGTATTTACATGCAGCGGGCGCACCGGGCGCTGCCAGCGGGAGCGGGCGGAAGAGCTGCTGGAGGAATGGTTCGGCACGTTTTTCGGGGAGTATATCACGGAGTGGAACAGCAACGCTTACATACCGGTGGATGTGCTGGGATTATGCGGCCTCCACAACCTGGCGGAGAAGGGGAACCGCTGGCATCAGGCGTCCGAAAAGGCGTTGGATGTAATTTTCCGGGATCTGGCGCTGCTGGCCCACCGGGGGGCGGTGATGACCACCTTCGGGAGATGCTACGAGAAGGAGAATAAGGGAAATTACGCGGCGGGCACCACGGCGTTATTGTACATTGCATACAACAGGGGGAACCTGAACCGGGCGGCCCTGGCCTACATTTCCTTTGCGCTGGGGGATTACCGGCCGAAGGCGGAGAATGAGGCGTTTCTGGAGACGGCGGAGGGGGAGGCGCTGGAGTACCGGAAAACCCAGGGCTATAAGGGGCATGTGAATCTGTACCTGTACAAGGACCGGTACGCCCAGCTTTCCACTGCGGTGAATTTCCGGCCGTTCACGCCGGGATATCAGGAGCATATCATGCAGGCCACCCTGGATATGACGGCGCAGATGTATGTGAGCCATCCCGGGGAGGTGCAGCCCTACGGCAATGGCAGGCCCAATTACTGGGCGGGGAACGGCACGCTGCCTCTGGCGGCCCAGTACCGGAACCTGGGGATTATGATGTACCGTCTGGACCCGGAGCACCCGGTGGATTTTACCCATGCTTACGCGCCGCTGATGGAATTTTCTTCCTATATCGGCGGGGAGTACACGGTGGCGGCCTGCAAGGAGGGCGGCTATGTGGGCGTCCGGGCGGTCAACGGACTGAGAATGGAGGAGAGCGGGCCGTGCCGGTACCGGGAGTTTAAGAGCCCGGGGCGGGACAATCTATGGATCGTCAAGATTGGAAATTGCCGGGAATATCCCTCGCTGGAAGCTTTTTATGAGAGCCTGGACGGAATGGAGATTCATTGGGAGCCGGGAGTGAAGGCCGAAGTGATAGATCAACGTTTGGGGCGGATGGTTCTGACGAGGGACGGGTTTACGGTGAACGGGAGCAGCCCGTACGATTACCCGGCGGGGAATGCCGGGACAGTGCGGCGCATTTGGGAATAGAGGGAGAGATAAACAGGAAAGGCTGGTAGGATATGAACTACATGATGGAGAATGCCTGGGATAGGGAATGGATCCGGGAGACTGAAAAGCGGGTGAACGCCCGGATGATGGATATGAAGAACACCGGGATGGAGGAAAAATTTCCGGTGAGCCTGATCGACATGGACTGCTGGGAGTGGCCTCAGGGCGTGGGCCTGTACGGGATGTACCGGAATTATCAGATGGAGAAGGACCCGCGGGTTTTGGAGTTTCTGACCGCATGGTTTGACCGGAAGATCGCGGAGGGGGGAATGGAGCGGAATGTGAATACCACGGCCCCCATGCTGACGCTCACCTACCTGTACGAGATCACGGGGAAGGAGACGTATCGGCGGTTTATGGAGGAATGGGTTCAGTGGATGATGGATGAAACGGGCCTGCTGCGCGCTGGGGAGGGCTGCTTCCAGCATATGATCACCGGCGATCCAAACGACGGTGAGATTCTGATCGACACCCTGTTTATGGCGGTGTTTTTCCTGGCCCGGGCCGGGAAAATCCTGGGGCGGGAGGAGCTCGTCCGGGAGGCGGATTATCAGATTTTAAACCACATCCGTTTCCTGCTGAACCGGGAGACGGGTCTGTTCTGCCACGGCTGGAATTTCCGGGGCAACCACAATTACGGCAAGGTACTGTGGGGGCGCGGGAACGGGTGGTATACCATGGGGATCATGGAATATCTGGAGCAGATGGGCACAGGGGATCCGCTGCGGCGCTATTTCCTCAGCGTGTTTGGCTGCCAGGCCCGGGCGCTGAAGGGGTATCAGGATTCAGAGACCGGGCTGTGGCATACCGTGATCGACAACCCGCACACTTATCTGGAAACGTCGGCCAGCGCCGCGTTCCTTGCTGGGATTATGAAGGGGGTCCGTCTGGGATACCTGGACCGGGAGGAATTTGAGCCGGTGATCCGGCGGGGAATTCCCGGAGTGTTGGGGAAGATTTCGGAGGACGGCACAGTGGAGGGTGTTTCCTACGGCACGCCCATCGGCTGGAACTCGGACTTTTACAATGAGATTGTCTGCTGCCCGATCACCTATGGTCAGGCGATGACGATCCTGCTGTTGCAGGAGACACGGCTTCTGTGAGGAATGGAGGAAAGGCGGCGGGAGATGAGACAGGAAGGATTTTATGAGGAATTCCACTCCTTTTACTACTACAGCGGCAGTACCAGAAGTTGGAAAATGAAGGGGCTTCATATCCACAAGGAGTATGAGCTATTGCTGTTTATGAGCGGGGGCGCTTCCATCCGAATCGGCAGCCGGATGTATCAGACCAGACCGGGGGATTTGTTTTTGATCAACAATCGGGAATACCACAAGACCGAGGGCGCGGAGGGAGCGGCTTACAGCCGGTATGTGCTGATGTTTGACCCGGACTGGATTTTGGGCCTGGAACCGGCTCTGGGTTATCGGTTTTCGCGGCTTTTTGAGGACCGGGAGGAGGGCGGCGTGAGACTGCATTTGTCCGGCGGCACCCTGGAGCAGGTGATCCGGCAGATGGAGCGCATCGAGGGGTACAGCCGCAGGCGGGAGGATGAGGCCGGGCAGGTGCTCTTAAAGCTCTGCATATTGGAGTTGCTGGTGAAATTGGATGAATTTTCGCGTTCCCTGGAAGCGGGAGGAGGAGACGGCTGGGAGAACTGCGGGAGAGCCGGATGGGGGAAGGACGGGCGGGAGCCCAGCAGCAGCGTGGGCCGGGAGCCCGGCACCATCACCCGGAAGCAAGGCACCGCGCTCCCGGACCGGGAGCGCGTAGAGCAGATCAAATCCTACGTGCGCGAACATATCGACGAGCGCCTGGATCTGGAGGACATCGCGCGGCAGTTTTACATCAGCAGCCATTACCTGAGCCACTATTTCCGGCGGGAGACGGGTTTTACCCTGGGGCAGTTTATCGCCCAGGCCAAGATCGACCGGGCCAAGGAGCTGCTGCAAAAGGGATTTTCCGTGACAGACACGGCCATTTCCCTGTCTTACAACAGCGACAGCCATTTTATCAACACCTTCAAGCGCCTGACCGGCACCACCCCTAAGCGCTATGCGTCGGAAATGAGGAAGTGACCGGATCACGCCGGAAGTCCGACGGGGAGACCCCGCAGAATTTGCGGAACACCCGGTTGAACTGGGAAAAACTGGTGAATCCGCAGGCGGCGGAGATGTCGGTGATCTTTTCCCGGGTGTTGATTAACGCGTACTGGGCGCTGCGGATGCGGGTCATCTGGATGTAGTGGATCAGGGTGTAACCCGTCACCTGGCGGAACCGGTGGGACAGGTAGTAGGTGCTGATATAGAACTGTTCCGCCAGGGACTCCAGGGATAACTCCTCGGAATAGTGGTTGTGGATGTAGCTTGTGATCTGGTAAATTTTCTCCGAAAGCGGGCTCTCAAATTTCTCCGGCACATAGACGTTAAAGCTCCTCAGCTCCCAGAGCCGGTAGAGGAACCGGGTGAACTCCGCGTGGACCATGGTGTTTAAGATGTCCGAGGGCATGGAACGGGTGGACAGGAGAAACACCTGGTTGAGCATGTCGCTTAAGATCGCCGTCTTTTCCTGGTCAAAGCGGAAGATGGGGATATCCTGGCCGAAGGGTTCCAGAATCCGGGAAAATGCCGGGTGGCTGTCCAGATACTCCTGGGGATAGAGGAAGTTGATGATCAGACGGCGGCTGGGCGCTCCCTGTGGGTAGATGGTCTTGTGGAGCAGGGAGGGGCGCAGCAGGACGATGTCCCCGGCGTGTATGGTGTAGGGGATGCCCTCCACCAGATGGCTGGCGCTCTTGGCCAGCAGGATGTGGATCTCGTAGAAGCTGTGGAAATGCTGGAAATCCATGTTTACCTGGAAGGAACGCTCGTCGTAGTCAAAGTAATAATAGATGCCGTCGGACATGTTGTTGATGATAATGTCGTGGCGCTTTTCATAGAGAATTCCGTTGATTAATTCGCTCATCTGATCACCTCAAGAGAGTTTCCTTTGTATGGGGGTCGTGGTACATTTCCTTGATTATACAACGAAAAAAGCAAAAAATGCAATATAATTAGCGATAATAAGCAAAAAAGAAGTAGAATTTGGAGGGGCAAAACCGCTATACTAGGTGCGTAGTCGAGAGACGGATTGAAACATCGGAGGTACGGCGTGGAACACAGGAGAGTCGGGGAGCTGCGGGCGGCAGCCGGTTTTATGATTTTGATGGCAGGTCTGGGAGTGAGCGATTCCCTGAGAGGGATTTTCGCCCCGGTGTTCCAACAGCATTTTACCCTGAACGCCTCCGGCCTGTCGGTGATCATCATGGTCAGCTATCTGGGAAACCTGGTGTTTCTCAGCCTGGGCGGTCAGATGATGGACCGGTTCGACCGGAAGAAAACCACCATGGCGGTGCTGCTTCTGTGGATGGCGGCGCTGGTCGTCTATGTGGTTTCCGACCATTTTCTGCTTCTTTTGGTCAGCGTGTTTTTCGCCATGGGCGCGTCCACGCTGCTCAACACTACGGTCAACCTGCTGACGCCGCTTATCTTTACCGCGGCTCCGGGGATGCTGGTCAATGTGTTCTTCTTCGTGCAAGGGGTGGGAACCAGCGCCAGCCAGAACCTGGTGGGGCGGATGGCGGACAGCTACGGCGTGTTCCGGGGCGTGAACCTGTTTCTGCTGGGGCTTGGTATTCTGGCGGCGCTGTTTCTGGCAGGGGTGAAGATCCCGGGAAGCGGGGAGCGCCCAGAAGCCGCATCTTCTGCGCAGTCCCCCAAAAAGGCCGTCTCCTTTGCAGCCGTGACGCGGCAGCCGGGCTTCTGGCTCCTGGTGGTGATCTTCGGCTTCTACTTTGTGGCGGAGCACGGAATCATGAACTGGCTGGTGGCTTACGGCACCGGAGCCCTGGGCCTTGAGGCCTCCCGGGCGGCCCTCTACCTCTCCGGGTTCTACGGCGGGATGACAGTGGGTAGGCTGGTATTTTCCCCGGCAGTATCCGCTCTGGGAGCGGTGAAGAGCATCTGCGGGTTCGGCGGAATCGGCGCGGTCCTGTTTATCCTGGGATCGGTCCTGGGCGGAAGCGGGCTGTGGCTTTTGAGCCTGTCCGGCCTGTTCCTCTCCATTGTGTACCCAACCATGGTGTTCATGATCGGGTCCGTTTTCCCGCAGCACATGCTTTCCACGGCGGCGGGAGCGGTGATCAGCCTGGGCACCCTGGCGGACATCGGGTTTAACCTGGTGTTCGGGAGAGCGACGGACTATTTTGGCTACGGAATCAGCTTTATGGCGGTTCCTCTGTGCATGGCCGGCTTTTATCTCGCATATCTGGTATTTGCGGGAAGGTTCGGGGCGCGGAGCGGACAGATTATATGGAAGAGGGGATGAACGACGATATGAACCAGGAAACGATCAAAGCAGCGCTGCGGCTGTACGCCTCCAGCTTCGAGAAAGTGCTCTACGAAGAGGATGAAACCTTTCTCGAGGGGATGAAGAAAAACAGTCTGGCCTGCGATGACATCAGGCGGTACCAGTTCTGGGAATGGACCCAGGGCGTTGGACTCTTCGGTTACTGGAAGCTGTTTAAGGCGACCGGGGAGGAGCGGTATCTGTCGGTTCTGAATAAATATTACGAGCGGCAGTTTGCCATCGGCCTGCCGGCAAAAAATGTGAATACCATGACGCCCATGCTGCCCCTGTCCTTTCTGGCGGAGCATCTGGGCCGGGAAGATTACCTGGAAGTCTGCACCCAGTGGGCGGACTGGATTATGACGGATTTCCCCAGAACCGAGGAGGGAGGATTGCAGCACATCACCTCGGACAGCGTGAACAAGGGCGAGCTTTGGGACGACACCCTGTTTATGACCGTGCTGTTTCTGGCCAACATGGGCCGGATTCTGGACCGAAAGGACTATAAAGAGGAAGCACAGTACCAGTTTCTGCTCCACACCAAATATCTGTGCGACCGGGAGACCGGACTGTGGTACCACGGCTGGACCTTTGAGGAGCGGAACAATTTCGCCGGGGCCTTCTGGGGCCGGGGCAACTGCTGGATCACGGCGGCGATCCCGGAATACTTAGAGATCGCGGACTGCGACGAGAGCGTGCGCCGTTATCTGACGGAAGCCCTGCGGGCTCAGGCGCGGTCCCTGGAGAAATACCAGGCGGAGAACGGGATGTGGCACACCCTGATCGACGACCCGGATTCTTATGTGGAGTCCAGCGCTACCTGCGGGTTCGCCTACGGGCTGCTCAAAGGGGTCCACATGGGATTGCTGGACGGCGCTTACGAGGCGGTGGCTTTAAAGCCTTTGGAGCAGATTCTGGCTTACACGGACGGGGAGGGGATTCTTCAGCAGGTCTCCTATGGCACGCCCATGGGGCGGGAGGATAAGAACTTCTACAAGGAAATCCCCTTAAAGCCCATGCCCTACGGCCAGGCGCTGGCTATGCTGTATTTTTTGGAACTGGATCATCAATCAATGAAATGATAAGATAAAAGGAAAGAGAGGAAGGTAATGATGAAAAAAACAAGTAAGATGGCGGCTGCCGGAGTTCTGGCGGCAATGATGGCTCTGTCTCTGGCGGCCTGCGGCGGCAGCTCGAATTCCGGTGCTCCGGCTCCGGCCGAGACCCAGGCGGACGGCTCCGTAAAGACCGAGGGGAGAACCATGAAGGTGTTAAACCCCGAGGAGCCCGGCGCTGAGGACGCGCTGAACAAGGCCATGGACGCCTGGGCGGCTGAGGCGGGCGTGACATTGGACAAGATGGTGATCTCCCACGACGACCAGCTGACCAAGTTCCCCTCCATGGCTAAGAACAAGGATCTGCCGGACCTGATCCAGACCACCAGACTGCACCAGCTCTATCCCGAGGAGTTCGTGGACATGAGCACGGTGGTGGACACCAGCCTCTTTGAGGAGTCCGCGTTAAAGATCGTAGGCAAGGACTATAAGTCCGACAAGATTTCCGGCCTGCCCAGCCAGTTTACGACCACAAACTTCTATTATAATAAGGACGCGTTTGCGGCTGCCGGCGTGGAAGCTCCCACCGTGGAGAATCCCTGGACCTGGGACGAGCTGTACGAGAACGCGGCTAAGATTCAGGCAGGTGGAAACATCAAGTACGGCTTTGCTGCCGACGTTTCCAGAGCCAGATACGATATTCTCATGTACGCAAACGGCGGCTCCCTGACGGTGAAGGACGGCGATTCCTTCAAGGTGGCGGTGAACAGCCCCGCCAACGTGTCCACACTGGAGCAGTTCGTGAAGGCCAACGAGGACGGCGTGATGCCCAAGGCCATCTGGGCCGGCGGTTCCACGGACAACCCGGTGGAATATTTTAAGAACGGCGACGTGGCTATCCTGCTGTCCGGCTCCTGGAACTACAACTCCATGACCACCGACATCACCAAGTTCGAATTCGGCGTTATGCCCTCCCCCAAGGGAACGGTTTCCCAGGCGGCCATCATCGGCGGAAGCGCCCTGGCGATCCCGGAGAACGCAAAGAACAAGGATCTGGCCGAGGAATTTGTGAAATGGTTCTTCGAGGAGGGCAATTTCAAGAATTATCTCCAGGACGACAAGGGACTTTCCGCGTTAAAGAACGTGGTGTACGAGCCGTCGGAAGAGGGCGCTGCCGCGGATTACAAGATTCTCCAGGAGGAGGTGGGCTATGTGACCGACACCTTCATGGTGGACGAGAGCTCCGCATGGAGAACCTACAAGGATAACGAGTACCGGGATTACATCAAACGCGCGGTGAGCGGCGAGCTGTCCGCAAAGGATGCGCTGGATTCCTTCGCAAAGGAGCTGTCTGAGTCCTCAGGCTGGTCCATTGCCGAGTAAGATAAGCCGCGCCATAGTTTAAGGAGGATGATCAAATGGGTAAGAGGAAACAGGCGTTTTGCCATACCAGGGCGTTCTGGATGTTTGTTTTGCCGGCGCTGCTGCTGTTTTCCGTATTTTTCATACTGCCGCTGATCCTTAGCATCGGTTTTTCCTTCACGGATTACGACGGCTGGAAAACCATGAACTTTACGGGGCTGCAGAACTACACAAAATTGTTGTCCAGCGGGGAGTTCTACAAGACGCTGGGGAGGACCTTCGGCTACGCACTGTTCAGCCTTCCGTTCAAAGTGATCGTCCCCCTTTTGATCGCGGTTCTGGCTACCACCAAATACTGCAAGGGCATCACCGTGGTCCGCACCATCAGCTATCTGCCGGTGCTGATCTCGGCCCTGGTGGTAGGTATCACCATCAACTGGATGTTCGGCCAGGAGTACGGCCTGATCAACTTCATCATCCAGTCCCTGGGCGGGGAGCCCCTTCAGTGGGCCTTAAATCCCATGCTAGCCACCTTTGTGGTCAGCTTCGCCTCCAACTGGGCCTCCACCGGATTTTACATGATCATGTTTATCGGAGGTATCAACAACATTTCCAGGGAGCTGTACGAGGCTTCCAGCGTGGACGGGGCCAAGGGCTACCAGACCTTCTTTAAGATCACCCTGCCCATGCTCAGCCCCACCATTTTCATCGTGCTGCTTTTATCCACCGTAAACCTGTTAAAGGAGTACGCGCTGGTACAGGGTATCACCTCCGGCGGGCCGGGAACTTCCACCACCTATATTGTGCAGTACATGTTTAACCAGGGCTTTACCCAGTACCGCTACGGCTACGCTTCCGCAATCGGCGTGGTTGTGAGTATTGTGTTCATTATCATTGCGGCAATCCAGTTTAAGGCTACGAAGGGAGGAGAAATCGAATGAGTAAGGCGTCCGATAAAAAGCGCGTGCTGACCGTGGTCACCACCATTGTGGGCCTCGGCGTATCCTTTGTGATGGTGTTTCCCATCATCTGGCTGCTCATGAGCTCCTTTAAGGACTCCACAGAGCTGTTCGCGTACCCCCTTCATTTTCTGCCGGAAAACTTCAGTCTGGATTCCTACAAAAATGTGATCGGCAGCGGATTTTTCCAGTATGTGAAGAACAGCCTGTTTCTGGCCGTGGTGGGCACTCTGATCACCCTGGCCATCAGCGCCATGTGCGGGTACGGCCTGGCGATCTACCGCCATGAGATCACCTACTCCAACAAGGTGTTCGCCGTGTTCCTGCTTGGCACCCTGATTCCCGGCGAGATTCTGACGGTCTCCCAGTTCACCGTGATCAGCGCCATCGGCCTGTACAACAACATCTGGGGCGTGATCCTGCCGGTGGTCACCACCACCACGGGAATCTTCATGTACCGCCAGCATTTCATGTCCATTCCGCTGTCCCTTGCGGAGTCGGCCAGGCTGGACGGGGCCGGGGAGTTCAAGATTTTCACCACCATCATGATGCCGCTTGCGTCGTCGGTGACCGTTTCCCTGACCATTTTCTCCTTTGTGTGGAGATGGAACGACTATATTCTGCCTCTGATGGTGCTGTCCGACCAGAAGAAATTCACCATTCAGATCGCGATCAAGAGCTATATCGGCACCATGGGAGTCAACTGGAACGCGATTCTGGCGTCCTCCATCCTCTCCATTCTGCCCATCATCGTGATTTTCATTTTCCTCCAGAAATACATCACCGGAGGAATCGCTACCACAGGCGTGAAAGGCTGATAAGGAGGACATCGTATGAGGCGCTATCTGGGACATCTGATCCGCTCTGCGGAGCGAAGGGTGGAACATTTCTTAAACGCACAGGTTCTGGACCGGTCCAGGGAGGACTTCGGGGCCATGCGGGGGGACGTGATCGAGGGAAAACCCACGATCTACGCCCTGGCTGCGGCCGTTTCGGTGTACTGTAACCGGGACAGCCGGTACTACCATGACAAGGAGCTGCTTGAGGCCATGAACCTGGCGATGGATTTCATCGGCAGATGGCAGCGGGACAACGGAGCGCTGGATTATCCCACCTGCAATTTCAACTCCGCGGCCGACACCTCCTTCTGCTTCAAGCGGCTGATCGCCGCCTACCGCGTGCTGGAACTGTACGAGCCCGCGGGAGCGGACAAACAGGTGGAAACGCTGCGGGAAAAATACCGCTTTGTCATGAGGCGTTCCCTGGAAATGATCCGCACCGGCGGCTTCCACACGCCCAACCACCGCTGGGGTATCACTGCGGCCCTGATGCAGGGCGCGGGTTTGTTTCCGGACCTGGCGCCGGAGCTTATGGCCCGGGCCGGGCAGTACCTGGCGGAGGGCATCGACGGAAGCGCGGACGGAGAGTACGCGGAGCGGTCCACAGGCAATTACAACGCGGTGGTCAACAACGCCATGATGGCCATGTATGAGGAATCCGGCGACCCGGATTACCTGGGTTATGTGGCCAGAAACCTTCATATGATGTTGACCTACATCGACCCGGACGGCACCATTTTCACCCAGAATTCCACCCGCCAGGATCAGGGAAAGGCCGACTACCCGGACAAATACTTCTACCAGTACCTGTTTATGGCCTCCCTGCCGGAGGAAAAACTGGGAGAATATGGAAAGTATCGTGAGGAGTTCGACGCGGCGGCCCACAGGATCATCCGTGACAATCAGGAGCGGGGCGATCTGGCGCCGGACTGCCTGCACATTGTCATGGCCCACAAGGCGATGTATGAGCATGTTTTTGCGGGCTGCGGCTTCCCGGATACCTACCGGAAATATTTCCGGGACGCAGGGGTGCTTCGGGTCAAAAATGAGCGGTACGGCTACAGCGTGCTCAGCGGAAAATCCGCGTTCCTGTACATTAAGTTCGGCGAGCTTCCGCTGTTTGTGAAGATCGGCGAGAGCGTGGGCAGCTGCCGCAATTTTATCCCGGAGACCATGGAGGTGGAGGAGGGGAAATGCACCCTGAAATCCACGGTTTACACCAGCTATTACCAGCCCTTTGGGGAGTTCCAGGGCACGAATGACTGGTGGAAAATGGACCACGCCAGCCGGGAGATTCTAAACAACGCGCGCCTGGACATCCAGGTGGAGATCGCCGAGGCGGCGGACGGACTGAGTCTGCGCATCAAGGCGGAGGGGCTTTCCAGGGTTCCGCTGCGGGTGCAGGTCTGCGCGCCAAAGGATGCGGTGCTGGAGCACGATTGCTTCCACCTGCGCACGGATGCGGGCGGCTGGATGATTTTAAAGAGCGGTATGGCAAAACTGCGGCTGGGCGACCGGACGGTGGAGTTCGGGCCCGGCTTCGGAACCCACGAGTTCGGCGGGCATTACAGCGGCGAGGAAGTTTACGCTTCCGGCTACACCGTGTACTTAAACGAGTACACGCCATTTGAAAAAACGGTGGATATCCGCCTTGTGGCGGCGGGAAACCGTGACTTGCAGTGAGGCGGGACGGAATATGAATCGAAAATGGGACAGAATCCACACAATTATAAAGACACTGGGGGAGCTGCGTTTTAAAGGGCGGCTCCGCCCGGAGACCATCAGGCGGGCGGACGCGGCATATGATCTGCCCGCTGTTTTTAAACCGGAGGCGTTTGCGGGGCTGAACTGGGAGACGGCACTCCCCGGGGACACCTGGGGCGGGGCGGACCGGCATTTCTGGTTTGACACCCAGGTGAAACTGCCGGCGGACTGGCGGGGGGAGAAGGTGCTTCTCTGTCTGTCCACCGGGGCGACGGATCTCTGGAACACGGACAATCCCCAGGTGATCGTGTACCGGGACGGGCAGATGTACGGGACTATGGACTTAAACCACAACCGGATTTTGCTGGAGGAGCGGGCGGCGGGCGGGGAGACCGTGGGCCTGAGCTTTTACGCCTATTCCAATTCGGCGGGCAGGACGAACTTTTTCGACGTCTCCCTGTGCGCCCTGGACAGGGAGATTGATCAGCTGTATTATGATCTCAAGGTGTTGTGGGACCTGGCCGATCTGATGGGCGACGAGGAGAACGGCCGGCTGGAGCTGGAGGACGTGTTGAACCGGTGCGTCAACCTGCTGGATCTGCGGGATGTGAGCGGCCTGGCCTTTGCTCAGTCCGTAAAGGATGCGGAAGCGTTTTTGCAGACCGCGCACTATAGCGCAGAACGGCCGCTGCCCCGGGTGGTGGTTCACGGCATCGGCCACACCCACATTGACGTGGCCTGGAAATGGCCTCTGCGCCAGACCCGGCAGAAGGCGGTGCGCAGCTTCCTCACCGTGATTCGGCTGATGGAGGAGTATCCCCGGTACCGCTTTATGTCCAGCCAGCCCCAGCTCTACCAGTTTGTGAAGGAGGAAGCGCCCTGGCTCTATGAGAAGATCCGGGAGCGGGTGCGGGAAGGGCGCTGGGAGACCGAGGGCGCCATGTGGCTGGAGGCGGACTGCAACCTGTCCTCAGGGGAATCCCTGATCCGGCACATTCTCTACGGAAAGGCCTTTTTCCAGGAAGAGTTTGGAACCGGGGACGGCCAGGAGGTGCTTTGGCTGCCGGACGTGTTCGGCTACTGCGTGGCGCTGCCCCAGATTTTAAGGCAGGCGGGGATCAAATATTTCATGACCACAAAGCTGGGATGGAACGAGTATAACCAGATTCCAAACGATACCTTTTACTGGCGGGGACTGGACGGCAGTGAGGTGCTGACTTATTTTATCACCACCAGCGACTACAAAAAATACCCCCAGGTGGGCGGCCGCAAGTCCTTTGAGACCACCTACAACGGCCGGATGAACGCCAATCAGGTCATGGGGACCTGGCAGCGCTACCGGAACAAGGATCTGAGCTGGGACGTGCTGACCTGCTTCGGCTTCGGGGACGGAGGGGGAGGAACCACCCGGGAGATGCTGGAGGAGGAGAAGCGCCTGGAAGCGGGGGCGGGAAATTTCGCTGGGGATTGCCCGGCGGTCAGGATCACCGGTGTGAACGAGTTTTTCCATATTCTGGAGAACAATTTGGAGGGGAAGAAGGTGCCCAGGTGGTGCGGGGAGCTGTATCTGGAATTCCATCGGGGCACCTACACCTCCATGGCCCGGATTAAGAAGAACAACCGGGAGTGCGAGTTCCTGCTGATGGATGCGGAACTGCTCTGTGTGATGGCAGGATTGGCGGATCAGGGATTCGCCTACCCGCGAAAGGAGCTGGAGGAGGCTTGGAAGCTGCTGCTGTTGAACCAGTTCCACGACATTCTGCCCGGGTCCTCCATCGGGGAGGTCTACCGGGATTCGGACCGGCAGTTTGCAAAGCTGCGGGAGATTTGCGCGCAGGTGATGGAGCGGGCAAAACGGGGGATTGAGGCAGGGTATCAGGGAGTGGCTGAGATTCTGGAAACGGCCGGCGCGGGCCGGGCGGTGGACGAACAGTGCGGCGGAAATTGCGATGCGGGCCGGGCGGAGGGCGCACAGTGCGGCGGAAATCGCGACGCGGGCCGGGCGGTGGACGAACAGTGCGGCGGAGATCGCGACGCGGCCTGGGCGGCGGACGCTTCCGGCATGCTGTTTGTGGCAAACCAACTGGGATTTGACCGCAGCGGCCTGGTTGAGACGGTCGTAAACGGACAAAAACGGCTGCTTTTGGCGGAGAACGTGCCGTCCAAAGGCGTATTGGCGTTCGGACTGACCGGTTTAGAGGAGTCAGAGGAGGAAGAACGGCCTGGGGTGGTTCTCAGCTGTGAGACCGGCGGCAGCGGTTTTCTCACCAGCCTTCGCACCGAATTCTATGACCTGCGGTTTGATGGGCAGGGGCAGATCATTTCCCTGTATGACCGCAGGGAGGAGCGGGAGGTGATCGCTCCGGGCGGCGCGGGCAATGCCCTGGTGGTCTTTGAGGACCGGCCGGAGAGCTATGACGCCTGGAATATCGACGAATCCTACGAGGAGAAGCAGTGGACCGTCACGGATGTGACCCGCCTGGAGCTGGTGGAGAATACGGCGGTCAGAGCGGTGGTCCGCTGTGAAAAACGCTTTATGAAGTCCGTGGTCCGGCAGGATATCTGTTTCTACCACCATACGGGCCGGATCGATTTTGACACCACTGTGGACTGGCGCGAGAGCCAGCTGCTGTTAAAAGCCGCCTTCCCGGTGGACGTGCTGGCGGAGCGCGCGGTTTACGATGTGCAGTTCGGAAATGTGGAGCGTCCGACCCACCGGAATACCAGCTGGGAACAGGCAAAGTTTGAGGTCTGCGCCCACAAGTGGGCTGATTTGTCAGAGTACGGATACGGCGTGGCGCTGCTCAACAACTGCAAGTACGGCTATGACATCCACGACGGGGTGATGCGGCTGACGCTGATCAAATCCGGCATATTCCCCTATCCTGAGGCGGATCAGGAGATCCACCGGTTCACCTACGCGCTGTACCCCCACGCCGGAGATTTCCGGGCCGGGCGGGTGGTTCAGGAGGCGTATGATCTGAATTGCCCGTTGATTGGGTGGCAGACGGAGGGAAAGCGGGAAAATGGGATTGGGGTATGGGGGGACGGTGAAAACGCAGTTATGCGCAAAACCATAGCCGCGTTTACCGGCATCCCTCACACCGGCTTCTCCCTCCTCCGCGTCAGGGCGGAAAATGTGATCGTCGAGACGGTTAAACAGGCGGAGGACGGAGATGGAATTGTGATCCGCCTGTACGAGGCCTATGGAAAACGGACCCGGACCGCGGTGGAGGCCTCTATCCTGGCGGGAAAACAGCTCTGGGCGTGCGGCTGCATGGAAAACCGGCTGCAAGAGCTGAAGCACGATGGAGAGCGGGCGGAGATCACCATAAAACCCTACGAAATTCTCACCCTCAGGATCAGCTGATATTGGGACGGTGGTTTACAGAAAACAACGGTGGCATTTTGATGATAACAGGAGGACAACATGGAATACTATATCGGAATCGACCTGGGAGGCACCAATATCGCGGCGGCTCTGGTGGACGGGCAGGGTAAAATCCTGGGCAGGGCCAACCTTGCCACCGGGGCGGGCCGGCCTGCGGCGGAGATCGCGGCGGACATGGCTCACGCGGGCCGCAGAGCCGCAGAGCAGGCGGGCGTTCCCATCGAGCAGGTGAGCGCCGTGGGCATGGGTGTGCCCGGCACTGCCAACCAGAAGGAAGGGGTGCTGGAATTCGCCAACAATCTGGGCTTTCTCCACGAGCCCATTGTGGAGATGATGGCGGGCTGCTTTCCGGGCAAACAGATCTGGTTTGACAACGACGCCAACGCCGCGGCCTGGGGCGAGTACCTGGTGGGAGGCGGAAGAGGCGCCGATTCCATGATCGCCGTGACCCTGGGCACCGGCGTGGGCGGAGGGATCATCCTGGGCGGGAAGCTCTGGAACGGCGTGAACTACGGCGCCGGGGAGCTGGGCCACATGGTGATTGACCAAAACGGGCCGGAGTGCAACTGCGGACGCAGGGGATGCTTCGAGGCCCTGGCATCGGCCACGGCTCTGATCCGCCAGACCCGGGAGGCCATGGACAATGCGCCTAAGTCCCTGATGTGGGAGCTCTGCGGAGGAGACAAGCGGATGGCGGACGGCAGAACCGTTTTTGAGGCGGCCGGCCGCGGAGACCGGACCGCGGCCATGGTGGTGGAGCGGTATATCGGTTATCTGGCGGTCGGAATCACCAACCTGGTCAACCTCTTTCAGCCGGAGATTATCTGCATCGGCGGAGGCATCAGCCTGGCGGGAGCTGCGCTGTTAGAGCCTTTGAAACAGATTGTGGCGGCCGGAGATTACGCCAGGGACAGCAGTGTCCGCACTGAAATCCGCCTGGCGGAGCTGGGAAACGACGCGGGATTGATCGGGGCGGCGCTGCTTGGGAGGCGTTGAAAGGGGAGTGGGGGAGGCGGAAGAAGCTTCCGCAGAATGAAACCTCATATTTGAAAAAAGGAACTCTGTTCCGGCAAAGACTGCCGGCAGGGTTCCTTTTTTGTTTGGATGCAAACGCCTTCCGGTGTACCCTGCGGACGATGGTTGAATGGAACCAGATTGTCCGCCTCATATGGATATTGTAGCTAAAATCCTGATATAAATTTGTCAATTATGACGGAATTAGCGCCAAATATAAAAAGATTATTGACAAGCGAAACGTTTCGGTATATGATGAAATCAGATTTACAGAAACGTTTCGGTTGATGGATGGGAGAGTATGAAAATGCAGGCTATTTTTCAAGTGGAAATGAAAGACAATGTGGCTACGGCCCTGGAGCCGCTGACGCCCGGTCCCGCAGAGGTGAAAGGGGACAGAAGGACAGATTCGGTCGCTGTGCTTGAGAATATCCCTATCGGACATAAGGTCGCTGTGAACAATATAACGAGCGGGGATGAGATTATGAAATATGGAGTCGTCATCGGGCGTGCGACCAGGGATATCAAGCGTGGTCAGTGGGTGCATTTGCATTGTATGTGCAGTATATACGACGAACGGTCGAGTCACCTGGATCTCTATACGGGCGCCCCCTGCGATATTAAATATGAATGAGGTGGTGAACATGCGAATGTCTGAGCATACATGGAACGGCTATAAGCGCCTGGATGGAAGAACCGGCATCCGGAATAAACTGCTGGTGATCTATACGGTGGAATGTTCTCATTTCGTGGCGGACGAGATTGTCCGGCGGATGAACTGCAGCGAGGTGGAGGTTGTGGGATTCCAGGGATGTACCGACAATGAGTACGCGGTGAGGCTTTTGATCGCGCTGATCCGCCACCCCAACGTGGGCGCGGTTCTCACCGTCGGGCTTGGCTGCGAGTATGTGCAGCCCGAGTGGCTGTGCAGGATTGCCAGGGAGGAGGGGAAACCCGGAGCGTGGATGTTTATCCAAAACGAGGGCGGCACGGAGAAGGCGGTTGAAAAGGGGCTGGGTTACTGCCGGGACATGATGGAGCAGTTGAAGCAGGTGCCGGTGGTCCCCATGGGATTTTCCAATCTGGTCGTCGGAGCGGAATGCGGCGGCAGCGATTTCACAAGCGGGCTCGCCGGGAATGTGGTGGTGGGCAGATTGTTTGACCGTCTGGTGGACCAGGGGGGCACCGCGGTTTTTGAGGAGATCGTGGAGGCGGTTGGACTGCTGGACAGCCTCCTGGCCCGAGCGGCCACCCCCGAAGCCGGGGAGGAAATCAGGTACACTTACCAAAAAGCCCTTGATTACTGTAAATCCGTGCGCCAGTATTCCGTAAGCCCGGGGAATTTCGCGGGAGGCCTCTCCACAATCGAGGAGAAGAGCATGGGCGCTGTTGTAAAGAGCGGTTCCCGTCCCATTGAAGGGGTACTGAAGGTGGGAGGAAGGCCAAAACACCCAGGCTTGTGGCTGCTCGATTCCACACCCGACCCTCACTGGATGCAGTTTGGCATTACAAATCCAAATGACAATGAGGGTTTGATGGATTTGATTTCCTGCGGCTGCCACCTGACCTTTCTGGTTACGGGCGCGGGCAATGTGGTGGGCAGCGCCGTGGCCCCGGTCATCAAAATCACGGGTAACAGCGGTACCTACCGCCGCATGAAGGACGACATGGATTTCGACGCGGGCGCTGTTTTGAGGGGCGAGTGTTCCCTGGATGAATTGGCCGGACGGCTGGCCGGGCTGGTGGCCCGGGTGGCCGGCGGCGAGATGACCAGAAGCGAGGCGCTGGGCCACAAAGAATACTACATTCCGTACAAATATCAGGATAAAAACGTGGGGATCAAACGCGTTTGTGATCAAATAGAAGGAGAGGTTTAAGGTCATGGATTTATTTACCAAAGAGCAGTTAAAAGACTTCTGTATGTCCAGGTACTATTCCCTGGACGGTCAGACCGCAGTTGTCACAGGCGGTTCCACCGGCCTGGGACTTGCGATTACCAGATGCCTTGTGAGCGCCGGTGCCAAGGTCGTGGTGTTAAGCTATGAGAGCGGGGAGCAGGCGGCAGAGTCCTTGAGGGAATTCGGGGACAAAACTGTATTCTGCCAGTTTGACATCACTGACACTGCGCACACCCAGGAGACGGCGGACCGCATTGTGCGGGAACATGGTCCTGTCAGTATTCTGGTCAATAATGCGGGGAATCACTGCAAGAAATATATCTGGGATATGACGGTGGAGGACTATGTCAAGGTTCTGAACGTCCATCTGGTGGGAGCCTTCGCCCTGACAAAGGCGTTTGTGCCGCAGATGAAGGAGCTTGGCCGCGGGCGCATTCTGTTTCAGGCCAGCATGACCAGTTATATCGGCCAGCCGATGGTGGCGGGGTACGCGACCGCCAAGGCGGGATATCTGGGGATGATCCACACGCTGACGGCGGAGCTGGCGGAGTTTGGCATAACGGTCAATGCCATAGCGCCGGGGTGGATTGATACGCCCATGTTCCACAAGGCGGTGGACAATGATCCGCCGCGCCTTGCCAAGATCATGGGGCGCATACCGGCAAAGACAGTCGGAGACCCAATGGACGTGGGCATGTGCGCTGCTTTTCTCTGCAGCGATGCGGCCCGTTACATCAGCGGCGCATGCATTCCGGTGGATGGCGGCGCGCTGATCGGCTTTTGATCGGAGGACCTCTATGGCGTTGTGGAAAAATGATGAAGAAATGTTTGCGCTGATGAAGGAAACGTTATACACCCCGGTTGTGGGGGACATTCTGGATCAGATGGGGTATAAGCATCAGTTCCTTCCGGCGGAGATAAGGCCCCTGGCCGCTCTGGCTCCGGTCCAGGCATACATAAAAGAGGGTGGGGAGGACAACCGGCTGAAGCTGGCGGGCTTTGCCTGCACGATTTTGGAGAACGACGTATTCGAGGAGCCGAAAAAGCCCTTCGGTTACCTGACGGAGGCGCTGGATCAGTTAAAACCAAATGAAATTTACGTAGCCACAGGCGCCCACAATTCTGCGCTATGGGGAGAGCTTCTGACCACAACGGCAAAGGTCAGAGGCGCTGCGGGAGCGGTTTTGGACGGTTACACGAGGGATACGCCCCAGGTGATCGGGCTCAATTTCCCGGTATTTGCCAGAGCCTGCTGGGCGCAGGATTCCAGCGTCCGGACATATGTCTGCGATTACCGCTGTACCATTGAGATCGGACAGGTGACCATCGGGGACGGCGACGTGGTGTTCGGCGATGTGGACGGCGTACTGGTGATTCCCAGGGAAATCCATGAGCAGGTTCTGGAAAAGGCGTTTGTCAAGGCGGCGGGGGAAAAAACCGTGCGCGCGGCGATTGAAAACGGTATGACGGCCACGGAGGCATTTGCAAAATACGGTATTTTATAGGGGGATAAGCGAGCGTGAGAATCGAGCGTTTTGAGACGTGGTGGGTGCAGAGGGGAGAGAACTTTTTCGACGAAAAACACCGCGGCAGGTCAAAGATGGACTGGGACGTGGTGGTGATTAAGCTCACGGCCGATAACGGAGCAGAGGGGATTGCCACGGCAATGGCGGCCCGTTCGGCCAGGGTGACGGAGAGCTACCTGGAGGACAATATTGCGCCGGTGGTTCTGGGCAGATCCGCGTATGAGCGGGAGGCCATCTGGCAGGAATTGTGGAATATTGACCGCAATCTGACTTTTTTCCCGGTTTATCTTCCCGGGCCGGTGGATGTGGCGCTTTGGGATATGGCTGCAAAGGAGGCGGGACTTCCGCTTTACAAGTACCTGGGGGCTTACCGGAATCAACTGCCGGTCTACGCCAGCGGCCTGTTTCACGATGGGCCGGAGGAATATGTGGAGGAGGCCCTGCGGTACAGGGAGCAGGGAATCCGCTGCTACAAAGCCCATCCGTCGGGGATATGGCGGGAGGATATCGCAGTTCACACCGCCCTGAGAGACGGCGTGGGAACCACGATGGATTTGATGACGGACCCGGTTGGGGAGTACACGCTGGGCGACGCCATCCGGGTGGGAAGGAATCTGGAAGATCTGGGGTATCTGTGGTTTGAGGAGCCCTTCCGGGATTTTGAGATAAACAAATATACGGAACTCTGCAGCGCCCTGGACATTCCCATACTGGCAACTGAGACCAGCAGGGGGTGTCACTGGGGAGCCGCCCAGTCCATCCTCAACCGGGCAACCGACCTGGTGAGGGCTGATGTCTCATGGAAATGGGGGATCACAGGAACGCTTAAAATCGCCCATCTGGCGGAAAGCTTCGGCATGAACTGCGAGATGCATACGACCACCATGAACTATATGGATATCGCCACCCTCCACGTGGCCTGCGCCGTGCGGAACAGTGAATGGTTTGAGTATTTTGTTCCGGAGGACAATTTCCGCCTTCCGATGCAGGGGAATCTTCCGATCCAAAACGGAATCATAACCGTTCCGGACCGGCCAGGGGTGGGAGTTGAACTGGATTGGGAGCTGATCCAACGCAAATGCGTATCCTACAAGGATTTACGTGCTTAAGTAAAAACCGCCTTTCCGGGGCGGAAAAACATACATATTCTAAGGAGGGTTTACGATGAAGAAAAGAGTTACAGCATTATGTTTGACGGCGGCATTGGTTTCCGGAATGCTGGCAGGCTGCGGGGGAAGCGCGGCTAAGACAACTGAGGCGCCCGCCCAGACGCAGGCGGAGGCGGCGAAAGAGGAGGGAACGCAGGCTGAGGGGGCCAAGGCGGAGACGCCCGCGGCAGAGCTGCCCAAGGTCAATGTAAAAATCGGATATGAGCTGAATCCGGGCGAACCGGCCGACCTTGGCGCCAACGCCGTGAAGACGGCTTTGGAGTCCGACGGGACGGCCAACTGGGAGGTGGTTTTATATCCCTCCAGCCAGCTGGGCAACAAGTCCAATCTGATCGATCAGATGCTTGCCGGGGATTCCGTGGTTACGGTGGCGGACGGACTGTACCTCAGTGATTTTGTGCCGGATTTCAGCATTCTGTTCGGACCGTTCTTGTTCGACACATGGGATGACGCCTGGGCGACCTTTGAGACGGACTGGTTTGAGAGCATCAACGCAGAGCTGGAGACAAAGGGGCTTAAGGTGATCGGGGCGGACTGGATTTACGGTGAGCGCTACACGATGAGCTCGAAACCGATCCATGTCCCGGATGATTTCAAAGGCACGAAAATCAGGGTGAATGCGTTCCCGATCCAGATCAAGACTTTCTCCAATATGGGGGCGGCACCCACACCCATGGCCCTGGGCGACGTCTATACAGGGCTTCAGCAGGGAACCATCGACGGTCTTGAAAACACCTTTACAACCATGTACAACAACAAGTTCCATGAGGTGTGCAAGTATATTGTGCGGGACGGCATGGTCAAGAATATTTCGCTTTGGATCTGCGGAGCGGATTTCTATAATTCCCTTACCGCAGAACAGCAGGAAGCGTTGATCGCTGCCATGCATGAGGGTGCGAAAGCCAACAACGAAGCGGTGGAGACCACGTCGGAAGAGTGCCTCAAGCTGATGAAGGATGCAGGGGTTGAGGTTTATGAACTCTCTGACGAGGAACTGGCTCTCTGGAAGGAAGCTACCTCCGGAGTTTACACGGATCCTGAAGTAAACGGAAGCTGGAGCACTCCGGATCTTTATAATGTAGTGAGAGCTGCGATCGGCAAGTAGCCGTAACCGTCACAGACATGCACATAATTGTCCGGCGGGTAATTATGTGCATGAACTGTCCAACAAGGAGAAGGTTTTCATGAAAACGAAACTTAAGGTCGTATTTTTGAATTTGGATCTGGTTTTGACAAGCGCGGTGCTGACGATTCTCGTGGGTCTTACCTGTATCAGCGTGTTTTCGCGCTACATCTTCTTTCGCCCCATTGTGTGGCTGGAGGAAGTTCAGCTCTGGTGCATGGTATGGCTGGTCTATCTGGGGGCGGGAGCCGTATACCGCAACGGAGGGCATATCGCCATCGAGATACTGGTGGAATCATTTCCAAAGAAGGTGCAGAGGATCCTCGCCGCGGCGGTGAATGTGCTCATGGTATTCATCCTGCTGTTCCTCATGGTCCAGGGCGGACGGCTGGTGGGCCAGATGATGAATACCGGACGGGCCACCAGCTACACAAAAGTGCCCTATGCCTTGATCTATTCGGCGGTTCCGGTGGGATGCTTTCTCATGATCTGCAACATGCTGGCGGAACTATATCAATTATGGAAAGGCGGCTCGGACGAAGACGCCGCGGACCGTGAAAGGGGGCAAGACGTATGAGCTCAGGAGCAATCATAGGATTTTCGTGCATCGCGCTCTTGATTCTCCTCTTCCTCAAGGTTCCCGTTTACGGGGCAATCCTTGGCAGCACCATTATCTATTTCGTGCTGCAGACGGATGTCACCATCTACCTGATCATTCAGAGGATGATCGCCGGGATCGAGAGTATACCGCTACTGGCTGTGCCGTTTTTTATCGCGGCGGGCGTATTTATGAATTATACGGGCGTCACAAAGCGGATTATGGATTTCTGTACCGTGCTGACCTGTAAACTGCCGGGGGGCCTGGCGCAGGTGAACGTGCTGCTGTCCACGATGATGGGCGGCCTGTCGGGTTCTTCCCTGGCGGATGCCGCCATGGAGGCCAAGATGCTGGAGCCGGAGATGGAGCGCCACGGATACAGCAAGCCGTTTTCTTCGGCGGTAACGGCATTTTCATCGATCATCACACCGTTAATCCCTCCGGGAATCGCGGCGATTCTGTACGGTTCCATCGCCAATCTGTCCATCGGAAAGCTGTTTATCGCGGGAATCGGTCCGGGTCTGCTGTTGTGTACATCCATGATGCTGCTCTGTGGGATTATCTCTAAAAAGCGCGGCTACCAGGCGTACGGTCAGGCCAGGATGGACAAAAAGGAGCTGGGCACGAAATTCCGCCACGCAATTCTGCCGCTCTGCCTGCCGGTTATCATTATAGGAGGCATCCGGCTGGGCATCTGTACGCCCACGGAGGCTGGGTCCATCGCGGTGGTTTACTCCATTATTCTGGGGGTTCTCTATCGGGAGCTGGGCTGGGGCGAGCTGAAAAAAGGACTCAAAGAGAGCGTGCTTACCACGGCTTCCGTGCTGATTATCGTGTCGGCGGCATCGGCATTTTCCTGGATTTTGACCAGAGAGCAGATTCCCCAGAAGCTGACGGCCCTGATGACCACCTACATCGGCGGAAAATACGCGTTCCTGGTGATTGTCAATGTGTTCCTCCTGTTTGTGGGAATGTTCATCGAGGGAAACGCGGCGCTGATCGTGCTGGTTCCGCTGCTCCATCCCATGGCGGTGGCCTTTGGCGTGGATCCGATCCAGTTTGCGCTGATCTTCAATTTCAACATGGCCATAGGCGCGGTAACTCCGCCCATGGGAACGCTGATGTTTACCGTCTGTGGCATCACCAAGTGTAAGATGAAAGATTTTATCATCGCGGGCCTGCCATTTTACGCTCTGGCGCTTGGCTGCCTGGCATTGCTGACCTTTGTGCCGGTATTTACGCTGGGAATTGTAAATTTAGTATTCTAGGAGAACCGAGGGGAACAACATGTTTATCAATTTTCCGGAAATAAACGACCTTTTAATCCAGGACAGGGACGTCACGATCCCTAAAATGGTCACCATACGGCAGCATTTCGATGCCTGCCAGATTGCCGACATCCCCCTTCATATCAGGGAACAGATGGAGGCGAACGCGGGGGCACCGGAGCGTTTTAAAGGCAAGCGCATCGCCATCACTGCGGGCAGCAGGGGAATCCCCAATATTGTGGTAATCCTTAAAACCATCTGCGATATCATGAAGGAATGGGGGGCCAGGCCCTTTGTCGTGCCTGCCATGGGAAGCCACGGAGGCGCCACCGCCAGGGGGCAGGAGGAGGTTCTGGCCTCCTATGGAATTACTGAGGCAGGAATCGGAGCGCCCATAAAATCCTCCATGGACGTGGTGCAGTACGGAACGCTGCCCAACGGGATTCCGCTGTTCTGCGACAAGCTTGCGTTTGAGTCGGACGGCATCGTGATCTGCCACAAGATAAAACCGCACACGGATTTTCGAAATGAACATGAGAGCGGTCTGTGTAAGATGATCGCAATCGGTCTGGGCAAGCACAAGGGGGCCGCAGCCATCCACTCACAGGGATTTTGCGGGTTCGGAAGCTTCATTACGGAAGCGGCCAGGCAGTTTTTGCAGGCGGCTCCCGTGGCGTTCGGCGTAGGGATTATCCAGAACGCATACGACGAGATCCATACGCTGGAGGTGATTCCGGGAGCGCAGATCATGGAGGCAGACGCGCGCCTGTTAAAGACGGCAAAGCAGCAGCTGGCAGGTTTTAAGTTTGACGATATCGACGTGTTGATCATCGACCGGATCGGCAAAAATATCAGCGGCTATGGCTTTGACCCCAACGTGGTGGGACGTTCGAACAGCCGGTGTTATGGTTTTGAGGACCCGGTCCGCATCAAGCGGCTGTTCATACGAGGGCTGACGCCGGAGAGCCATCACAACGGCAGCGGAATCAATGAGGCGGATATCACCACCCGGCGCTGTTTAAATGACATAGACTGGTCGGAGACATGGACCAATCTGATCACCGCCACTGAGATACAGGGTTCCAAAATCCCGATGTACGTCAACAATGACAGGGAAGCCCTGGTCATAGCCCTGCGCTGCTGCAACGGGGCGCCCAGACCGCACCGGGTGGCGCGAATCAAGGACACGCTGTCCATGAAGGAGCTGCAGGTGTCGGAGGCGCTGTATGAGGCGATCAAGGATCAGCCGGACATTGAATATGTGAGAGGGCCGGAAGAAATCCTGTTTGACGGGGACGGTTTTATGGTGGATTGAGCCTCGGAACCGGCCGGTTTGCAGCGGGCGGTTGTCATTGACGCGGGGGGTTTTATGAGTTAAACTTAAAAAAAATCGAAAGGTCTGAACTCGTGAAAACCAGAACCACTATTAAAGATATCGCTGCCAGGGCGGGCGTATCATTGTCGACAGTCCATGCCTCCCTGAATAACAAACCAGGTGTCGGTGAACAAACCAGAAACCGCATCTGTGAGATCGCAAAAGAGCTCGACTACCATTCAAACACGGTCGCAGCTTCCCTGAAACGGAAGCCTTACTGCATTGCGGCGCTTTTTCCGCAGGAGACAGGGGAATACCGCTATTATTATGCGGATATCTGGAAGGGCTTTCGCGATTATATGAAAACGCTGGCGGATTTCAGCATAAAGGCGGTTGAAATTCCGTACAGAGATGAGCCGGATCACCGGTATATTGAGGAAAAACTTGACCAGCTGTCCGCTGAAGGCCAGATAGACGGAATCATTTCCGTCGGGTATTCGTCCTCCGGTATCGTTCCGCCTGTCGGTAAATATTCAGAGGCGGGAATTCCCGTGGTGCTGGTGGGAAATGACAATGAAAAAATCAACCGGCTGTGCTGCGTTCAGACCCATTATCTGCTCCTTGGAGAGATTCTTGGGGAGATACTGACAAGCAGACTTGGGGACGAGGACGAGGTGCTTTTATGCATCGGAAACGAGACGGTTCCCTCCCATTTCCTCATTGTAGACGGCTTCGACTCCTATATTCAAAAATATGGAATCAAAAACAGGATCGTTCGGATCCCGGGTTATGACAGTGTAACCTATGAGAAGATTTGCGAACAGTTCCATAACAATCACAACATTAAATCCTGTTCCAGCGTCACGGCGCGGGGGAGTATCTTTCTGGGCAAAGCCATCGAGAGCTGCGGGCGAAAAGGCAGCGTTCTTGCTGTGGGAAGCGACCTGTTCCCGGAAAACATGTGCTGCCTGGAACAGGGGATTTTCTCAAATCTGCTTCATAAGAATACTTACCGCCAGGCATATGTGGCGACCCAGTATCTCACGGAATTTCTGCTGAGAAATATTGCTCCCCCGTCGGAGAACGTCTATGTCAGAAGTGAGGTGCTGTTCCGAAGCAGTATTCCTATGTATCAGTGCGAGACTGTGTCAGGAAATCATTTATACATATCCTGACAGACAGGAGGTACAACGGATGAAGGCAATCAGAATTAACGCACCCGGAGAGGTGGAATTGATCGATATGGAGAGGCCTGTGCCCAAAAAAGGCGAGGCGCTTTTAAAGTTACTTTATGGGGGGATCTGCGGCGGAGATTTAAATACATACAGGGGCACGCTGGCGTATGTGTCCTATCCGCGTATCCCGGGACATGAGTTCTCGGCGGAAATTGTCGAAGTGGGGGAGAATGAATACGGCCTGAAGGCGGGGATGATCGTGACCGCGAATCCGTATTTTAACTGCGGGAAATGTTATTCATGCCGGAGAGGGCTTGTGAACTGCTGCACGGGCAATGAGACGATGGGCGTCCAGAGAGAAGGGGCCTTTGCACAGTATATCACTATGCCGGTAGAACGGATTTATGACGGAAATGGACTGGATCCCAAGTTGTTGGCTCTGGTGGAGCCCTTCTGCATCAGCTATCACGGGGTGAAGAGAGCTGCCGTTAAGCGCGGCGAGAAGGTTTTGGTGGTGGGAGCCGGAACCATCGGAGTGTTTGCGGCCGTGGCCGCCAAAGCGGCGGGGGCCCAGGTCTATATTTCGGATGTGTCGGAGGACAAGCTGGAATACGCAAGAAATTTTGGAGTGGACGGCGCCATATTAAATGAATCCCCAGAGGCCCTTGAACGGGCGGTGAACGATATAACGGACGGGGATGGGTTTGACGTGACCATAGAGGCTGTGGGATTGCCGGACACATTTCAGAACTGTATTGATTCCGCCTGTTTTGGAGGGCGTGTGGTACAGATTGGGATCGGAAAGAAAAACGCTGATTTCAATTTTACCATGATACAGAAGAAGGAGCTCAACATTTTGGGATCGCGTAACGCCTATAAGGATGATTTTATTGAATTAATTGAACTGATTCGGAGCGGTAACGCGGATGTTGGGAAGGCCATAACGGACATTTATAAATTTGAAGACGCAGTTCAGGCGTTTGAGGATTTTAAAAGTCATCCGGGTAAAAGCCTGAAGGTGATGCTGGATTTCACCTGACGGCCGGTTCGGGTACAAAGACGGATATCCGGCTGCTGATTGACAGAAATGCAGAAGCCGCTGAATATCCGTCTTGGCAACCGCCGTTCTTTATGTTATATTAAAGGAACACCGGGAACCGGAGCGTGTGCCAAATGCCTGTCTGCCGGATTCACAACGATCGAATCATCATATGTTTCATTCATTTTGCCGCGAGCGATCAAATCACGCGGCAGTCGATTATCCAGTCCGTTTCGGACGAATGTTCAGTTAAACGACAATCTGTAGTACAATACGTATAATACATAAGGTTGATTGAAATATCGCGGGGGCCGGTTGCCTGGTGCCGGAATAGTTGTTATAATTATAATGTAGACAGGTGTTTGCACATAGCTTTGCGGGACAAGGAGGCTGTGTGGACAAAGAAAAACAGGGGATTCATCACGAGGACATGGCGCTCAAAACGGCGGCCCAGTATTTTGGCGAGGAGCTGCTGCGGTTTATGGGCGTACCCGGGGTAGTGGCGCTGGCCGCGCCTACGGAGACGGTGAAGCTGGAAGCCCGGAAAATGTACCAGGACTTCAATTATGTGATGGAGGGCGGCTATTGGGTGCATCTGGAGTTTGAGAGCGATCTCATCACCCTGGAAGACCTGCGGAGGTTCCGGGAGTATGAGGCTTCCACCAGCCGCACCCACAGGGTGGCTGTGGTCACCTATGTGATCTGCTCCTCCCGGGTGGCGGAACCGGTCACCGAGCTGGCGGAGGGGATCAATGTTTACCGGGTGCGCGTGATCCGGATGAGAGGCCAGGACGGGGACAAGGTATTCGCGGGGCTGGAGGAAAAGCGCAGAAATGGCGGGAAGGTTCAGAAGGCAGAGCTGGTGCCGTTAATTCTGACGCCGCTGATGTCCAGCCGTCTGAGCGTGCGAGAGCGGATTGTGAAAAGCCTGGAAATCCTTCAGAAGGAAGAGGCGGCGGTGACCGGGCTGGAGATGGAAAAGATGCAGGCGGTGCTGTACACGTTTGCGGATAAGTTCTTATCTGCCGGAGATCTGGAACAGGTAAAGGAGATGATTGCGATGACGAGACTTGGTCAAATGTTGGTTGAGGACGGGATTGCCCGTGGAATTGCCCAGGGGATCGAACAGGGGATCGAACAGGGGATCGCCCTCACAAAGCGGGTGCTCCGCCTGTCGGCGAAGGGGTTCACGCGGGATCAGATTGCCGAGGACTGCGGGATCGGGCGGAAGGAGGTAGACGACATTCTGCGCGAGGAAGAGGACCTTTGATCCCCTTTTCATTTTGGCAGACGGTATGGGAAGGAACGACCCAGCGGCATGCAGGCCTTTGTGAGGACTGCGTGCCGCCGTTTTGCCGCGTGATGGCGGGAAAAATGTAGAGGCAGATTGCGGTCATTGATTTTGTTGTCGATAAATTGACCGAAGCGAGGGGGAAATGCCAGAAAAACCGCGCGGGAAAATACTATTTGACGCTGTATGGAAAAGCAAGTATAATGATGGAAGTAAGTTTTTGGGAGCGGTGAACGCAGATGGTTGGACTAAAAATTGAGGATGTAAAGGGCTTTACCAGCAAGCTTTTTGTAAAAGAAGACTTTGATTTGTTTCTGGTAAAGGAGGTACAGATTGTCACCTTCAACAGCTTTTCCATCGATGGGCATATCCGAAAGGGATATTTTTCCGAGGAGGAGCTGGAAGAGATCGGAGATGAGGGATTTGCGCCCTGGAAGCTGCTGCGGCCGGTGTGTTTCGGCCTGATCAAGGGAAAGCGGCTGCCGGGGAGTTTTCACATCGTGCTCCAGCTGCCGGCCAGCCAGGTAGAGCGCTTTGCGTCCGGAAACGGCGTGGAGGCCGGACAGATTCAGGGCATGTATCTGAATATTCGGTACGAGGATGGAGCACTCTATTGTATAACCGGGCTGTCCCTGGGCTTTTTTACGCTGGACAAGACCCTGGAGGATTTGTGGGACCGGTCCGCGGAAGAATTTCTGCGCAAGCGGGGAATCGCCTGCCTGCGGGAATAGTATACCCTGACCGGGTCAGTGTTGATCCGTCCGGGATATGGAGCGGAGATTAAAGCCGCGGGTCGCGGCCTGCGGATGATTTTTACGTGCGGGGATGATAAGATGGCAAAATTATACTATCGTTACGGCGCAATGGGCAGTTCCAAGACGGCCAACGCGCTGATGGTGGAATACAACTACGGCGAGCGGGGCAAGCGGGCTCTGTTGGTGAAACCCAGGCTGGACAGCCGGGACGGGGATCACATGATCCGGTCGCGGATCGGCCTGGAGCGCGAGGGCGTTCTGTTGGAAGAGCTGACACAGATGAGCGATGTCCGGCTGCGGGAGTACGATTGCATTATTCTGGATGAGGCTCAGTTCGCAACCAAGGAACAGGTGGAATTTCTGGTCCATATTGTGGACGATCTGGATATTCCGGTGATCTGTTATGGGCTGCGGACCGATTTCCGCCACGAGTTTTTTGAGGGCAGCAAGTGGCTGATGGCCTGGGCGGACAAGGTTGAGGAGCTGAAAACCGTCTGCTGGTGCGGAAAGGCGGCCAACTGTACCGCCCGGATCGGCGAGGACGGCCGGATGGTGCGGATTGGGGACCAGGTAGTCATGGGCGGCGACGACCGCTATGTGGCGCTCTGCCGGAAACACTACAACCAGGGCGACCTGGGGCCGGGGCTTAAGGAACCGGTGGCGGCGGATACAGGCGGTTTGGACCTGTTTTGACGGCAACTATGGAGGCAGCGGACGGCGCGGTTATAAAAGCGCACACGGAAAGGACGGCGGTGTATGGACAAAAAGGTACTGGCGGAGAAGCTGGGGATTCTTCAGGACATGGCGGCAAAACAGGAGAACTTCCTGGAGTTGACCGCGGTGCTGGACTGTCTGCGGGATGTCCAGGTGACACCGGAGGAATTGGAAGAAGTTTACAGCCGTCTGGAGCGGAAGGGAATCCGTGTGGGAACCCCGGAGGGGGACGCGGAACTGGAGCCGGAGCTGGATTTAGAAGATGATTTTGATACCGGGCTGGACGCGGGTGTTCTGGGCAAGGACAAGCTTCTGACCGGGGACGAGGAGACGGAGGACGGCCTGGTTCTGCGGGAGAAGCCGTCGGAATACGGCGAGGCCGAGGAGGACCTGTTCAGCGAGGAAGCGCCCCAGAAGGTGCTGGAGGGCGTGAGCACCGGTGATCCCATCCGGGAATATTTGAAGGAGATCGGCGCCATCGCGCTGCTGACTCCCGAGGAGGAAGCCGGACTGGCCAAGCGCTGCGCGGAGGGGGACGAGGAGGCGGGAAAACGCCTGGTGGAAGCCAATCTCCGGCTGGTAGTCTCCATCGCCAAGCGCTACACCGGCAGGGGGATGAGCTTTCTGGACCTGGTTCAGGAGGGCAACATCGGCCTGATGAAGGCGGTGGAGAAATTCGACTATGAGAAGGGATACCGTCTGAGCACCTACGCCACCTGGTGGGTGAAGCAGGCCATCACAAGAGCTCTGGCGGACCAGGCGCGCACGATCCGGCTGCCCGTGCATATGGTGGAGGCGGTGAACAAGATCCGCCGTACCCAGCGGGACCTGTCCGTGCAGCTGGGCAGAGACCCCTCCAACCGGGAGCTGGCAGAGGCGGTGGGAATGACCGAGAAGCGGGTGGAGGAGCTGATTCAGACTTCCGGTGACACGGTGTCCTTGGAGACCCCGGTGGGGGATGAGGACGGCTCCAGCCTGGGGGATTTCGTGGCCGACAACGCGGGCGACTCCACGGAGGACCAGGCGGAGAATGTGTTGCTTCGGGAGGAGATCGACAGCATGTTACAAGGGCTCAACGAGCGGGAGCGCCAGGTAATCAAGCTGCGCTTCGGCCTGGAGAACGGCCGGCCCCTGACCCTGGAGGAAGTGGGAAGACAGTTCAACGTCACCAGGGAGCGCATCCGCCAGATCGAGACGGCGGCGCTGCGGAAACTGCGCAATCCCGTGCGGAGCAAGAAGGTCAGGGATTTTTTACCTTAAAGGGAGGGATAGCCGGTGAAGATGATCAATCAGGAATCAGCGGAGAGTATCCCGGTTTCCCTGCTGCCGCTGCGGGAAATCGCAGGATTTCCGGTGCGACCGGGGCTGTACGACATGAACGGAGCCACGCTGCTGCAGGACGGGGTGAATTTTACGGTGCACACCCACTACGGGACCGGCTGCGAGCTGCTGCTGTTTAAGCGTGAGGGCAGGGAGCCCTACGCCGTGCTGCCGTTCCCGGAGGAGTACAAGATCGGCAACGTGTATTCCATGATCGTGTTTGGCCTGGACATCGGGGAGTTCGAGTACGCTTACCGGGTGGACGGACCCCATGATCCCGGCGCGGGACTGCTGTTTGACCGGGATCAGATTCTCTTAGACCCCTACGCCAAGGCGGTGACCGGACAGAGCGTCTGGGGTGAAAAACAGGAGCCGGGCTGTACATACCGGGCCAGGGTGGTGAAGAACAATTTCGACTGGGGAGACATGCCGCAGTCCGGCCGGGAGATGAGTGACCTGGTGATCTACGAGCTTCATGTGCGGGGCTTTACCCGCCACAGCTCCTCCGGCGTGGTCCATCCCGGTACTTTCGAGGGGATTTTGGAAAAAATTCCCTATTTAAAACGCCTGGGGGTCAACGCGGTGGAGCTGATGCCCGTGTTTGAGTTCGACGAGACCATGGGAGGCCGGGAGGTGAACGGCCAAAAGCTGCTGGACTACTGGGGGTACAACACGGTGGGATTTTTCGCGCCCAACACCAGCTACACCGCCGGTCTGGAGTACAACCGGGAGGGGACGGAGTTCAAGAATCTGATCCGCACCCTGCACGAGAACGGCATCGAGGTGATCCTGGACGTGGTGTTCAACCACACCGCAGAGGGCAATGAAAAGGGGCCGGTGATCTCCTTTAAAGGTTTTGACAACAACATCTACTACATGCTGACGCCTGACGGCTACTACTACAACTTCAGCGGCTGCGGCAACACGCTCAACTGCAATCACCCCATCGTGCAGCAGATGATCGTGGAATGCCTGCGCTACTGGACCGTGGACTACCGGGTGGACGGCTTCCGATTTGATCTGGCCAGCATTCTGGGGCGGAACGAGGACGGCTCTCCCATGAACAATCCGCCCCTGCTGCAGCGCCTGGCCTTTGACCCCATTCTGGGAAATGTAAAGCTGATCGCCGAGGCCTGGGATGCGGGCGGCCTCTACCAGGTGGGAACCTTTCCAGCCTGGAAACGCTGGGCCGAGTGGAACGGAAAATACCGGGATACCCTGCGGGAGTTCTTAAAGGGCGGAACCTGGGCGGCCCGGGAAGCTGCCAGGCGGATCACCGGCTCCGGGGACCTCTACAACGGCCATTATGCGGGCTACAATTCCTCGGTGAATTTCATCACCTGCCACGACGGTTTCACCCTCTACGACCTGTACGCCTACAACGAAAAGCACAATCAGGAGAACGGCTGGGGGAATACCGACGGCACGGACGACAACCGCAGCTGGAACTGCGGCGCGGAGGGGCCGACGGACGACAAAGAGGTGCTGGATCTGCGTTTCCGCATGATGCGCAACGCCTGCGCGGTGCTGATGTGCAGCCGCGGCACGCCCATGTTTTTTGCCGGGGACGAGTTCGGCAACACGCAGTTTGGCAACAACAACGCCTACTGCCAGGACAACGAGATTTCCTGGCTCAACTGGGATCTGCTCAAGGAAAATGAGGACCTGTTCGAGTTTTTCCGCTTTATGATCCGCTTCCGCAGGAACCACCCGGCGATCCGGAGGGATCTGCCCGGCGCGGTCTGCGGCCTGCCCGCCCTGACCGTGTACGGAAACGGAGGCGAGAACCGGGTGGACGACGGCACTGCAGCCCTGGGAATCCTCTACGCCGGATATGACCGGAAGCGGGGGCGGGACGACGTGGTTTACCTGGCTGTCAACGTCTACTGGGAGGACGTGAACATTCAGCTGCCGGAGCTGCCCAGGTATCTGGCCTGGTACGCGGTTGTGAACACCGCGGGGGATGGGCAGAGCCGTTTCTGCTACCGCTGCGGAGAGCGCAGCAGGGTGGACTCCGGCTTTCTGATGCGGCCCCGTTCCGTGGCCGTGTTCACGGTGAACGGCAACCAGTGACAGTGGGAAAAGGTGTTGAATTTTATTTATTAGCACTCATTTTGATTGAGTGCTAATTTTTTGTTGACTTTTTCATTGGATGGTACTAAAATGTAGAATAAAGGGTTCCGGGTGTGGAATCTCTGACAAGAACGAAAAGAAAGAGGCGTATAAGATATGGCTAAGAAAGGCAGTTTATCCATTACCAGTGAGAACATATTTCCGGTGATCAAAAAGTGGCTGTATTCCGACCACGATATTTTCTACCGCGAGTTGGTCAGCAACGGCTGCGATGCAATTACCAAGCTGAAAAAGCTGGAGCTGATCGGAGAGTACGAGAGACCGGAGGATATGGATTACAAGATTCAGGTTTCCGTCAACCCCAATGAAAAGACCATCAAGGTCACGGACAACGGCCTGGGTATGACCGAGGACGAGATCGACAAATACATCAACCAGATCGCATTTTCCGGCGTCCAGGATTTCCTGGAAAAATACAAGGACAAAGCCAACGAGGATCAGATCATCGGCCATTTCGGTCTGGGCTTCTACTCCGCGTTTATGGTGGCCGACAAGGTGACCATCGATACCCTGTCCTATCAGAAGGACGCCAAGCCCGTGCACTGGGAGTCCGAGGGCGGCATCAACTTTGAGATGGCCGAGGGCGACAAGGAGCAGGTGGGAACCACTATTACCCTGTATCTGAACGAGGACAGCCATGAGTTCTGCAACGAGTACCGGGCCAGGGAAGTTCTGGACAAGTATTGCGCGTTCATGCCCGTACCGATTTTCCTGGACAACGAGACCGCAGAGCCGCAGTATGAGACCATTGAGAAGGACGAGCTGACGGACAAGGACACCATCGTGGAGACCGTGGTGGAGCCGGCCAAAACCGAGGAAAAGGAGAATGAGGACGGCACCAAGGAGACCGTGGAGGTGGAGCCCTCCCGGGAGAAGTACAAGATTTTAAAGCGCCCGGTGGCGTTAAACGACGTGAGCCCGCTGTGGAACAAGCACCCCAACGAGTGCACCGCAGAGGATTACAAGGCGTTTTACCGCAAGGTGTTTATGGATTACAAGGAGCCCCTGTTCTGGATCCATTTGAATATGGACTATCCCTTCAACTTAAAGGGCATCCTGTATTTCCCCAAGATCAACATGGAGTACGACAGCCTGGAGGGCACCATCAAGCTGTACAACAATCAGGTGTTTATTGCGGACAACATCAAAGAGGTGATTCCGGAGTTCCTGATGCTGCTTAAGGGTGTGATCGACTGTCCGGATCTGCCGCTTAACGTGTCCAGAAGCGCGCTGCAGAACGACGGCTTTGTGAAGAAGATTTCCGACTACATCACCAAGAAGGTGGCGGACAAGCTGTCCGGCATGTGCAAGACGGACCGTGAAAATTATGAAAAATATTGGGATGATATTGCACCTTTCATCAAATTCGGGTATATTAAGGATGAGAAATTTGCAGAGAAGATGGGAGATTATATCCTGTTCAAGAATCTGGACGGTAAGTATCTGACCTTTACGGACTGCCTGGAGGAGAATAAGGAGAAGCACGAGAACACGATTTTCTACGTGACCAACGAGAAGGAGCAGAGCCAGTATATCAACCTGTTCCGTCAGGAGGGAATCGACGCGGTGCTGCTTCCCCACAACATCGACAGCCCCTTTATCAGCCACATGGAGCAGAAGCACGAGGGTGTGAAGTTCCTGCGCATCGATACGGACTTGAACGCCGCTTTCAAGGAGGAAGTGAAGGAGGACGACGAGGAGTTCAAGAAGAGCTCCGAGGAACTGACCGAGCTGTTCAAGAAAGCCCTGTCCAACGATAAGCTGGACATCAAGGTGGAGAAGATGAAGAACGAGGGCGTGGCCTCCATGATCACGGTCAGCGAGGAAACCCGCCGGATGCAGGATATGATGAAGATGTACAACATGGGCGGCATGGATCCGTCGATGTTCGGCGGCACTGGGGAAACGCTGGTATTAAACGCCAACCATCCGCTGGTCAAGTACGTCCTGAACAATAAGGAGAGCCAGAATACGGACAAGATCTGTGAGCAGCTCTACGATCTGGCCAGCTTAAGCCATGGCCCGCTGTCGCCGGAGCGCATGACAAAGTTCGTGGCCCGCAGCAATGAGATTATGCTGATCATGGCTGGTGAGAAGGCGGAATAATCCCCTGAAGCTGCAGTTCCCTGAATAACGTAGGAGGATTTACGGGGATGAAAGAAGAGTACAAAAACGATAAATTCCTGGTGGCGCTGGATGCGGCCGGAGCCGATGTGGATGGCGCGTTGAACCGGTTTATGGGGAAGACATCGCTCTACAAGAAGTTCATGAAAAAATTCCTTGAGGACAGGTCCTACCCCGATATGCTGGAAAGTCTCGCTGGTCACGATCCGGAGGAGGCGTTCCGCCAGGCCCATACGCTCAAGGGCGTTGCGGGCAATCTGGGAATCAATAACCTGCTGGCCGTGCTGGTCCCCATGGTGGAGGTGCTGCGCGCCGGCAAAGAACCCTCCGAAGAACAGGTGAGTGCCTGCAAGGTGGAATACGGGAAGATTGTGGATATTATCGAGAAAAATTGGAACGAATGAAAAGGTGCGGTGCCGCGAAAGCGGCGCCGCATTTTTGGATGCAGTGAGCCGGGGAGGTTGTCTGGATACATTGCGGCGGAATCGCTGACTGCCGGCGGCTGCATTGGGAAATTGCCCCGGCGCGCGGCCTGCATTTAAGGACAGGGAACCGCATATACTGATAGGGAATCCCGGAAACGAGGACGCGGAGGAACGCGATGCAATATTTGGAAATTTATTTTAAAAATATGGAAGAGATGGTGGATTTTGTGCGCCGGGCAAATACAGTGGAGGCGGACGTTGACCTGCAGTTCGGCCATATTCTGGTGGACGCAAAGTCCATTCAGGGCGTGCTGGCTATGGGCTGCGGCTGCCACGCCAAAGCCGTGGTCCACTCCCAGGACCCGGAGGATCTGGAGCGGCTGAAAGCCAAAGCATGAGAAAAGAAACCCAAATCCAACCCAGGGTCCGCTTGACATCTGGACCTATCATGATATAATAAGTAGTAATGAATACTACATGTGATACAGACATGTTAAAAAAGTGGAGGGATCCTTGCCGGAAGACAAGGATGCTTCGGGTTTGGAGGAAGCTTAATATGACCTACAAAATCATCGGGGACAGCTGCCTGGATCTGACGGAGGAGATGAAGCGGGATTCCCGTTTTCAGATGGTTCCGCTGACACTCCAGGTGGGGAGCGCCCAGGTAGTGGATGACGAGACATTTGACCAGAAAAAATTCCTGGGGCTGGTAAAGGCCTGTCCGGAGTGTCCCAAGACGGCGTGCCCGTCGCCGGAGACCTACAAGGAAGCCTATGAGCAGGCGGAGGCGGAAGCGGTGTTCGTCATCACGCTGTCCGGCCATTTAAGCGGTTCCAACAATTCGGCGGTCCTGGCCAAGCGGCTCTTCGAGGAGGAGCGTGCGGAGAAGCAGATCACGGACAACAAGCGCGTGGAGGTGATCGATTCCCTTTCCGCGTCCGCTGGGGAGCTGAACATCGCCCTCTATATCCAGGGGCTCTGCGAGGCCGGGCTGGAGTTCGACGAGGTGGTGAAGCGGGCCCTGGAGTTCCGGGACCGGATGCACACGTATTTTGTATTGGAGACGCTGGACACCCTGCGCAAGAACGGCCGCCTTTCCGGCCTTCAGGCGTTTTTTGCCACGGCGTTAAATATCAAGCCTGTGATGGGAGCGGACAAGGGTACCATCATCAAGCTGGACCAGGCCCGGGGGATCAACAAGGGACTGCAGCGGATGTGCGATATCGCGGTTCAGGAAGCGGGCGACAGCGCGGATAAGGTGGCTGTGATCGCCCACTGCAACAACGCCCAGCGGGCGGATTACGTGAAAGCGGAGCTGGAAAAGCGGGCGAAGTTCAAAGAGATTGTGATCACCGAGACCGCAGGCGTTGCGACGGTGTACGCCGGGGACGGAGGGATCGTACTGGCGATCTGACGGCCGGAGATCCGGCGGTTTGCGCCGGAGCGCGTTGTAAATCAAAGGATAGAGATCAAAATTGTGCCAAACCGCGGACAATATGCGGCTTGGCACAATGGCGTTTTAATGGTATGATTAGCTTACTGTTTGCAGGACCTGGTATCCGGATGGTCTGTGAACGGGAAATGAGCGGGAATATCAGGGCGGCCGCCGGAGCCGGTTAAAGCCGGTGCGGCGGCTGTTTTCAGACGAACAGGAATGTGACAGAGGTGGACAGATGAACAGGACAGGATGGGCTGCCGCGCTGGCGGCAGTGCTGGGGATCGCGCTTGCCGGCGTGATCGGTTATATGGTGTGGCACAGCGCCGGACATTCTTACCAGGCGGTGGAGACGCAAACCGCTGCCGGGGAGGCCGGGAGGGCCGGAAGCGGCGGGCAGGAAGGCGCAAACGCAGCGCCCGGCGGTGAGAACGAGGCGTTTGGGAATACCGGTTTTGACGGAGGCGGGGACAAAGCGGCTGACGGGGACGGCATCGGGGTGAATGAAACCGGAGACGACAGTTCCTTTGGACACGGGGATCCGGCAGAGGCGGCGGAGTCCGAAACGTCTGAACCCGAGGATGACACCGTGCGCCTGGTGTTCGGCGGAGACGTGCTGTTCTCGGACCATGTGCTCAACGCTTACAGCAAGACCGGGGATATCACCGGCGTGCTGGACGACGGGCTGCGGGAGGTCATTGGGGGCAGCGACCTGTTTATGGTCAACCAGGAATTCCCATTCAGCAGCCGGGGAACAGCGGCGGCGGACAAACAGTACACCTTCCGCCTGCCGCCGGAAAAGGTGTCCATTTTGAATGAAATGGGCGTGGACATCGTGACGCTGGCCAACAACCACGCTCTGGATTTCGGCACCGATGCGCTGGTGGACACTCTGGACACCCTGGACGGGGCGGGGATCCCCCACGTGGGCGCGGGGCGGAATCTGGACGAGGCCAAGGAACCGGTGATCCTCACGGCCAAGGGCAGGAACATCGGCTTTCTGGGCGCTTCCCGGGTGATCCCCGAGGGCTCCTGGAACGCCTCGTCCACCAGACCGGGCATGCTGACCACCTACGATCCTGCGGCGCTGGTGGAACAGATCAAGGCTCTCCGGGAGCGCTGCGATTACCTGGTCGTCTATGTGCACTGGGGGATTGAGCGGGATGAGCGCCCCCAGGACTACCAGCGCTCCCTGGGGCAGCAGTACATTGACGCGGGGGCGGACCTGGTGATCGGCGCCCATCCTCACGTGCTCCAGGGCCTGGAATATTACAAGGGCAAACCCATCGTGTACAGCCTGGGCAACCTGGTGTTCGGCAGCAGTATTCCCAGGACCGCTCTGCTGGAGGCGGACTGGGACGGCGAGAACACCACCCTGCGCCTGGTGCCCGCCACCTCGTCGGCGGGCTACACCCGGATGGTGACGGACGAGGCCAAGAAGCAGGAATTTTACCAGTATATGACGGATATCTCCTACGGCGTTACCGTCACGGAGCAGGGGATCAGCGCACAGTAAGGCGGCCCATTGCATCTAAATTCAAAAAGCCTGGAAAGCGTTTTGCTTTCCAGGCTTTTACCGTCTCATGAAACAATTCAGCTCTGTCCGGTTTGATTATAACGCAGTTCCAGAAACTGGTTATAATTTTTCTGGTACAGATTGTCCAGATCCTTGGAGTACCCGGCGATGGCCCTGGGGCAGTAGCTGGCTAACGCCTGGATCACCTCGTCGGCCTGCTGTTCGTCCTTGACCGTGATCTCCCGCTGTTTGTGGTCCGCGAAGGCGATGTTGACGCCGTAGGTCTTTCCGGTGGGAATTCCGTTGTAGCGGTGGCTGGTGATCCGCTTGTACATCCACACCACGTGATCCGGCAGATCCAGGTAGTAGCCTGCGCCGCCTACCAGCATAAACAGGAAGTTCCGGTCGATCTGAAGGCCGTGAAGCTCCTGGGTGTGGGAGAGGAAATCGCGCACGCGCTCCTCGGAGCGGGAATCAGGCGCGGATTTTAAGAACTTCCGGACCGCCCGCTCATAGCCGGTCAGGCTGTTGTAGAGAAAGAACATTCCAAGGCCGGTCGCCGCAACGCCGATGGCGAACAGACCCCACATGGTGCCGTTATCCATCCCGGCGACCTCGCCGATCTCAACATAGTAGGGCAGAATGCTTTCCTTCACCTCATCGTCCAGCTGATACCAGTCAAAAAATTCGTGGTAATACTGCAGGCTTTTGCTGGACAGCGGCTGGATGGTGCCGGTGATCTCAAACTGATAAGGCTCCAGCGCTTCCGAGTCGATCTTGCCGTCCAGGTAATCGAAGGAGGCTTCCATCAGCGCGTCCGCCTTCTTTAAGTCGCCGCTGCGGGCTTTCAGGGAGATGTAGTGGTAATCTCCGGCGTCGATCACGTATTCCCGGGCTTTGACGGAGTTTGTCTTGGAGGAGACGGTCTCCGAGTAAGCGCCGTAAATCCCGTAAACCGTGGTGCGCACGTATGTTCCCTCGATTTCTCCGCTGTAGTCCAGCTCGTCCAGCGTCACGGGCTGGCTGAACGCCCTTGTAAACAGGGATTTACCGGAGTTGCCCAGCATAAATATTCCGATTCCCAAAAAGAGCACAATTAAAAACCAACTTGACTTTAAACCTTTGTACTTTGACATACAGATCCCCCTCGTCCCCGGCAGCCGCGGGGTAATCTCCACCGTGAGCCGCCAGTTTTCACCAAATTTTAACATCTACCTGTATTTAACCACATCCCCCGGCTTCTGTCAAACATCTTATCTGGTAAATACCGGCGGAAACGAGGCGCAAACAGCGGTCCAGGGGGCATCCATTTCCCAGCTAGAATCTCACGAACAATTTCCCTTCCCGCTCCCTCTGGGCCGCTTCCTCCAGAATGGCCTTTGTGGAACGGGTTCCGATCCGCACGGTGCCGGTGGCCAGCACCGCCAGCGCCTGGTCCAGGGTTTTCACGCCGCCGGCGGATTTGACCATAATGTCCGGGCTGACCGACGCGCGCATGATCTTTAAGTCCTCGATTTTAGAGCCGGAGGGCGCGTAGCCGGTGGAGGTTTTCACGAAATCTACCCCCGCCTTCTCCGCGATGCGGCAGGCGTGCGCAATCTGATCGCCGGTCAGGTAGTGGTTCTCGAAAATGACCTTCAACAGCGCGCCGCGCCCGTGGGCGGCTGCCGCAACCCTTGCCAGCTCCTCCTGTACATAGTCGAACTCTCCGGACAGAAATCTGGCGTAGTTCATCACCACGTCCACCTCCACCGCGCCCTTTTCGATGGCGTCAATGGTCTCAAAAACCTTGGACTCCGTGGTTGCGGTGCCGTGGGGGAAGGCAGCTACGGTGGTGACCAGCACGCCGCTGTCCTTAAGCTCCCGGGCCACGATGGGCAGGTCCGAGGGGCGCACGCACACGGAAACGCAGTGGTATTCCTTTGCAAGGGCGCAGCCCTCCACCAGCTCTGCGGTGGTGATGTCCGGCCTCAGCAGGGAGTGGTCGATGGTACCCGCGATCTCCCTCACGGTGATGGAATCCCCGTCATGAAACATTTTTACATTTGATAATCCCATAGCGCACCTCCTTTAGTACGGGTTGAAATCGCCCTCAGCCATCTGCTTCATGTCGAATACCTTCTGCAGGAATTCCATCTCGCAGGAGCCGTCGAATTTGGTGGCGTTTGCGAACCAGGGCGTGGCCTTCTCCTCCCAGATCTGGTTGGCGTGGGTTTCGCCCAGCTTCTTCATGTAGGCATCGATGTCGTCGGTCTCGACGATGAGGATGGAGTAATTTTTCCACATGTACACGATACACTCCTCGGCCCCGGCTTCCTTCAACGCGTCCAGCTGGCCCTTGTAGATCTCGCTGGAGGGGCAGTTCATGTGCATGTCGATGTAGTCCTGCACGTGTTCCGGTTTCAGTTCATTGATCATCACATAGCGTTTTCCCATTGTATTATTCTCCTTCTTCTAACAGTTCTTTGATCGGTGATCCGTCGCAGGTGGTCATCTCAAATCCAAGCAGGCGGGCCAATGTGGGCGCCTGGTCGATGATGCGGCCCTGGGGCAGGTCCACCTTGCGCCTGGAATATGGGTTGTAGAGGAAATAGGTGGGCTGCACGCCCTTGTAGGGCTCGTGGCCGTGGGTGGCGATGCTGGAGCGGTAGCTGGCGTTGTTGGTGTCCTGCACCAGCTCGGCGTTGAAATCCGAGGAGAAGGAGGCGTTGCCGAAGGATTCCAGCACATAGTCGAAATCGCCGTCCAGATGGTATTTCTCCTTCACCTCCTCGCGGGTGTAGAACGTTTCAATGTTCAGCTCCCCGGCGTGCTCCTTTAACAGGGAGATTACCTTCCCTGCAACCTCGGGGTCGTGGTTCTTAATATAGAGATGGCCGGACAGGGAGCAGGTGTGGAAGTACGCGGTCCAGTCCGCCAGCCGGCCGTTTTCATCCACGGTGATAAAGCCGTGGTCCCGCAGGAAACGGTTGATGGAGTACACTCTGCGGATGTCCAGGTGGCCGTGGTCGCTGGTCACGTTGATGATGGTGCGGTTCTCCAGGCCCTGGTCCTTTAACGCCTTTAAGATGCGGGCGAAGCCCTTGTCCAGATACTCGTAGCCGGTCCAAAGCTCCTTGCTGAACACGCCGTAGTTGTGCCGCAGGTAATCGATGCAGACCAGGTGAAGGTACATCACGTCCGGCTGGTATTTTCCGATCAGGTACTCGGCGGTGTCAAAGCAGAGCTCGTCGCCTTTGTAATATTTATGTAGCTTGAAGGAGTCCTTGATATAGGGATAAACCTCGTCAAAGAATCCCGGCTTGGAGCGCTGGCGGATGATCTCCTGCTCATTTTCCGGAATCACGTGGATGCCTGCCCGATGGATATTCCACTCCGCGTCGTCCCCCAGGGTCAGGGGCCAGTAGACCTCGGCCGCGGTGTAGCCGTGTTTTCTGGCTTCCTGGATCAGGGTGGGCACTTTCACGTCCGTGGCCTTCTCAAACCATTCGGGCTCCATGTTGCCGGGATCGAAGTGTTCGTTGCCGATCACGCCGTGGGTTCCGGGATAGCAGCCCGTGCTGATGGAGGTGTGGATGGAGTGGGTGTAGCTGGGGTAGGTGGTGAGATTGCGCCTGATAATGGAGGAGTGTTCCAGCAGCTTCCCCATGTGCGGCATCCTTCGGATGATCTCTAAATCCTCCGTCACCATTGAGTCGATGGAGATTACAATCAATTTTCTCTTTTCCATAATGCATCGCCTTTCTGATATAGAATATAAACTTCTGGTTTGCCTGCGGAAAATTCACACATTAATTTTCATAAATTTTTCATATTATTGATGAAATTCAGAAAAAAACATGTGAAAAATTTCTGCACGGTTCTTACTGTGGAGTATAGCACAAAGGATTCGGCAGTTCAAGGGGACAAACTGCATCTTAGATAAACTTTGAACAAATTTACGAATAATATGAAAATTTACTTGTGCATATTTATCTATAAAATAATAAAAAGATGAGGCACTTTGTGTATTGAAAAATTTCACATAAGAAAATATAATGAAAACACAAGCGAAAAAGCATGGAAAAATATATGAAAATTTTCACAAATAGGACTGTACAAATACGCAATGATTTGATATACCTGTCTCATATAACAACTTTTGTGTTCATTAACAGGAAAGGAAGACAGAAATGACGTTAAAAGAAATTTCAGAGAAAACCGGATTTTCGATCACAACGATTTCCAGAGTGATGAACCGGACCGGTTATGTGAACGAGGAGACCTACCGGAAGGTCATGCAGGCCGCTGAGGAAGGCGGATATTTTCAGAAGAAAAAGAACACCGTGCTGAACAACAACATTGTGGGCGTGATTGTGCCGGACCTGTCCAATCCATTTTTCGGGGCAGTGATCAAAGGGATCAAAGAGGTGACGGAGACCATGCACAAGGAAGTGGTGGTCATGGACACCAGCGAGGATTTCAATCAGGAGAAGCGGGCGCTGGCCCTGATGCAGAGCATGAAGCTGTGCGGCCTGATCATTACCCCTATATCCGACTGCGGACAGGGCGGTTACGAGATCGAAAAGATGCTGACGGACTTAAACGTGCCCGTGGTCCTGGTGGACCGGGACGTGAAGAACTCCGCGTTTGACGGCGTGTTCATCAATAACACCCAGGGCGCCTTTGAGATCACGTCCTACTTAATCCAGAAGGGATACTCGCGGATCGCCATTATCAGCGGCCCCAGGTACTCCAAGCCGGGCAGAGAGCGGCTTAAGGGGTACAAGAACGCTCTGGAAAAATATGGAATGACGCCGGATGAAAAGCTGTTCTTCGAGGGGGATTTCAGCCTGGAGAGCGGATACGCCCTGGCTGAGAAAATGATGTTGCAGGGAGAGCTGCCCCAGGCGGTGTTCTGCTGCAACAATCTGATGACCATGGGCTGCGTCAAGGCCCTGGCTGCCCACAAGGTGAAGATCGGCAAGGACATCCAGGTGGCGGGCTTTGACAAGCTGGATCTGATCGACCAGGTGATGGATTTAAAGATCGCCACTGTGGACCGGCCCACGGTTGAGATGGGGCGGGCTGCGGCTGAGATTCTGCTGCAGAAGCCCAAGCTTCCGGAGAGCAGCGTGATCCGCTCCGGAATCCGAATGGACTTGATGCCCAAATTGAGCGTATACGAATAGAAGAGAAAGGAAGAGACAACGTGAGCAGAGTGATGGTGTTGGGAAGCTTCGTGGTGGATCTGATGGCCAGGTCCCCGCATTTCCCGGAAAAAGGGGAAACGGTAAAGAGCAGTTTTTTTAAGATGGGACCGGGAGGAAAGGGATTCAACCAGGCGGTGGCCGCGGGCCGGGCAGGCGCTGATCTGCGCGCCGCCATCAAGCTGGGCAGGGATGAATTCGCCCAGGTGGCCTTAAACTGGATGGAGCGGGACGGGATGGACCAGTCCAACGTCTGTTTCAGCGAGACGGTTCCAACCGGAGCGGCGCTGATCATGGTGGACGACAGCACGGGGCAGAATATGATTTCCGTGTTCCTGGGCGCCAGCGACGACTTTAACCAGGCGGACCTTGAGCGGCTGTACCCGGAGATTGAGGCCTGCGATTATCTGCTGCTTCAGCTGGAGATCAACCAGTGGGCGCTGGAGCGGGTGATCGCCTTTGCAAGGGAAAAGGGCGTGAAGGTCATCCTGAACCCGGCTCCCGCGGCCAGGCTTCCGGAAGAACTGTTTAACGGTCTGTTCGCGGTGATCCCCAACGAGGTGGAGGCTAAACTGATCACCGGGATTCCGGTGAAGGAGGCGGGCTGCGAGGAGGCTGCCAGGTGGTTTTTTGACCGGGGCGTGCAGAACGTGGTCATCACATTGGGCGGTGACGGAGTGTACGTAAACGACGGCGTTAAGAGCCGCAGGGTGCCGGTTTACGCCTCCACCAAAGCGGTGGACACCACCGGCGCGGGCGACGCGTTCTGCGGCGGATTCCTGGCGGCTTTGGGTGAAGGCAGGGATGTGTTCGAGGCCGTGGAGTTCGGAAACGTGGTGGGCAACCTGGCCGTGCGGAAAATCGGAACCTCCCCGGCCATGCCGACGAGAGAGGAAATCGATGCATTTTTAAATTCGGAGGAGGGCCGCAGGTAAGCGGGACGAGGCCGGAGCTTAAGCGATAGAAAACGGAGGGGTAATCATGGGATCAATTAAACTGGAACACATCAATAAAACCTACGGAAAAGACGTGATCATTCCCGATCTGAACCTGGAGATCGAGGACGGGTCCTTCACCGTACTGGTAGGGCCGTCGGGCTGTGGAAAGTCCACCACGCTGCGCATGATCGCCGGTCTGGAAACGCCCAGCTCGGGCCGCATTTTCATCGACGATACGGACATCGGCGTGCTGCCTCCCGGCAAACGCGATATCGCCATGGTATTCCAGAATTACGCCCTGTATCCGACCATGACGGTCCGCCAGAACATCGAGTTCGGGCTGGAAAACAAGAAAATTCCCAAGGAGGAGCGCAGGAAGCTGGTGGAGGAGATCAGCGAGACCGTGGGCCTGACGCCCTATCTGGACCGGAAGCCGTCCAAGCTCTCCGGCGGCCAGAGACAGCGTGTGGCGCTGGCCCGGGCCATGGTGAAAAAGCCCAAGGTATTTCTGATGGACGAGCCGCTGTCCAATCTGGACGCCAAGCTGCGGACCCAGATGCGCGTGGAGCTGATCCAGATGCACGAGCGCCTCAAAACCACCTTCGTCTACGTGACCCACGACCAGGTGGAGGCCATGTCCATGGGCGACAATATTATCCTGATGGACAAGGGCATCATCATGCAGCGCAGCGCTCCCACGGAAATGTACCAGAACCCGCAGAACGTTTACACGGCCCGGTTCATCGGAACCCCGCCCATGAACATTCTGCAGAACGCCCTGGCGGACGGTTACCAGCTGGGCTTCAGGCCGGAGCGCGTGCTGTTTGAACGCCCCGAGGGGGAGCCGGCCTTCCGGATGAACGTGCATGTGGTGACCAAGGAGAACCTGGGATCCGAGTGCATTTACTCCATGACCTGCGATTTCGGCGCCATCAGCGTGAAGTCCCAGGACGACGTGATGGAGCGGGACGTGACGGTCTATGTGAAATACAGCAACCTTTACATATTCGACGCGGAGTCCAACCGTGCGCCTCTTGACGAGACCGTCAGGCGGCAGGTGGAGGAGATCAGCGCACGCGTGAGAGAGGGGCGGTGATCAGATGGCTAAGACAAAGGAGAAGTTCCACGATCCAAACCAGCAGAAATTCGCCAATATCAAAGGGTTTTCCCTGGTCGCTCCGGCGGTGTTTCTGATCTCGCTGTTTACGGTCTACCCCATCATTTTCACCCTTTACTGGGCCTTCCACTCCGGCAACCTGATCTCGCCGGACAGCAAGTACGTGGGCATGAACAATTTCCGCTATCTGTTCTCCACGCCCAGCTTCCTGAAGGTGCTGATGAACACGGTGTTTTACAGCGTGATCGTGGTGGTGCTGACGATCGCGGTGGCCACGCTGTTGGCCGTGTGGCTCAACGGAAAGCTTCACAAGAAATTTAACGGGTTTGTGCAGGCGGTTATTTTCACGCCCCACATCATCTCGCTGGTATCCGTGTCCATGGTGTTTTTGTGGCTGTTCGACTCCCAGGTGGGCTTTTTGAACTCCATCATCACCGCCATCGGGCTGAACGCCTTTCCGTTCTTCACCAGCCCGAAAACCGCGCTGTTTTCCCTGGTTCTGGTCATGGTGTGGAAACAGGCCGGATATTACACCCTGTTAATCATGGCGGCGCTCCAGGGCGTGCCCCAGGAGATTTACGAGGCGGCCTCCATCGACGACGCGCCGGCCTACAAGACATTTTTCAGAATCACCCTGCCGATGATTTCGCCCACGCTGTTTTTCGTGTCCATCACAGCGACGATCTCATCCTTCCAGATATTTGACGCGGTGAACCTGATTACCGGCGGAGGTCCGCTCAACTCCACCAACACGCTGGTGTACTATATTTACGAGCAGACCTACAAGTTCGGCAAGCTGGGTACCGGAAGCGCTGCCAGCCTGCTGCTTCTGATCCTGGTGGGCGTTCTCACGTTCCTGTATTTCAAGGTGCTGGAGAAACGGGTTCATTATCAATAGAGGGAGGTTAAGTTATGAATAACGGGGCAAAAAATATCGTCACCCGGGTGATCGACCTGGTCATGAAATGCCTTCTGGTGGTGATCATGGTATTTCCCTTTTACTGGATGGTGATTACGGCGTTCAAGACGCAGAAGGAATCCATGATCTTTCCGCCCACGCTGATTCCCAGCCAGATCACCTTTGAGAGCTTCAGCACAGTGATGGAAAAGATTCCCTTCGGCCTGTTCTTCAAGAACTCGCTGATCATCGCGCTGAGCGTGGTGCTGCTGCAGTTTATCGTGGTGGTGCCCGCGGCCTACGGCTTTGCAAAATACAATTTCCGGTGCAAGAATCTGTTCTTCGCGTTTGTCCTTCTGGGCTTCATGCTACCGCAGCAGATCACCTTCGCGCCGTCCTACCTGATGTTCAACAAAGTGGGGCTGTTAAACAGCTACGCCCCCATGATCATTCCCTTCATTGGAAATGCCTTCGGCATATTCCTGCTGCGGCAGTATTTCCTGCAGATTCCGCAGGAGATCATCGAGGCCGCCAGGCTGGACGACGCCAGCGAGTGGAAGATCATTGTGCGGATCATGATTCCGATGGCCCGCACGGCCATCTCCTCCATCGGCCTTCTGAGTTTCATCTCTTCCTGGAACTCCTACTTCTGGCCGTTGGTTATGACCAGCAACAATACCTACCGTACGCTTCCCATCGGAGTCACGCTTCTGACCGGTTCCGAGGGAGCCAGCCAGTGGCCCATCGTGATGGCGGGCAACCTGATGATGGTGCTTCCGATTCTGGTGGTTTACGGCTTTGCCAGCGGCAAGATCCGCAAGGCGTTTGTTTACTCGGGAATTAAGTAAGTTTCATATATCATTTTAAAAGAGGAGGATTTCTAATGAAAAAGAGGACTTTAAGGGCAGCGGCGATGATGATGACGGCGGCCATGTGCGCCGGGATGCTGGCCGGCTGCGGCGGCGGAAAGGCCGAGACAGCGGCCCCCACACCGGCTCCGGCGGGAGGCGAGACCACCCAGGCGGCAGCGGGGGACACGGCGGCAGCGGATACGGGCGCGGCGGGCGGCGAGGGCCGCATCCAGGTGTCCTTCTGGGAGGGGTTAAAGGGCTCCCATCTGGAGAACATCGAGAAGATTGTCAGCGATTACAACAATTCCCAGGACAAGGTGTGGGTGACCGTATCCTACCAGGGCGACTACAACGAGACTGCGGCCCAGGCCCAGACCGCTCTGGCGGCGGGCAACCAGCCCAACTTATGCCAGCTGGAGGTTTCCAGAATCAAACCCTTCTTCAACACCGGAAAGGTGCTGGATTTAAAACCGTTCGCTGAGAAGGACGGATTAGACCTGGGCTCCTTCTACGAAGGTTTGATGAGCTTTTCCTATGATGAGAGCGGCGCCCTGGCATCCCTGCCATTTAACCGTTCCACCTATATCATGTACTACAACAAGGATATGTTCAAGGAAGTGGGACTTGACCCCGAGGCTCCGCCCACCACATGGGCCGAGTTAAAGGATGCGGCCACGAAGCTGTCCATCGACGGCAAGCGCTGGGGTTTCTCCATCCCGGCGGACGGAATGTTCCTGGAGAGTCTGGTGTTCCAGTGCGGCGGCACCTCCTTAAATGAGGACGGCACGGACATCGGTTTCAACAACGAGGCGGGCATCGAGGCCATCGATTTCTTAAAGGGCATGATGAACGACGGCCTGATGAAAACCCCGGCGGGCGAGGACTACACCAGTTTTGATTCCTGCAGAAACGATTTCATCGGCGGAACCGTTGGCATCATCTACTCCTCCTCCGGCGACATCAACTATCTGACCGAGAGCACTGAATTTGAACTGGGCGTTGCCATGCTTCCCGCCAATACCGAGCAGGGCGTTGGCAGCGGCGGCGCGAACATCGTGATGTTTGACGGCTTCTCCGACGAGGAGAACGCGGCGACCTGGGATTTCGTGAAATACTTGTGCGATCCGGAGGTTGCGGGCAAGTTCGCTTCCCTGACCGGATATCTGCCCACCAGCCCTGCGGCCGCAGAGAGCACCGCGTTTAAGGAAATCATCGCCAAGAACCCGGCCTACCAGGTTCCCTGCGATATGTTAAACTATGTGAAAGAGCGTCCGTACCACCCCTACTACACCGAGTATTACTACGATGTTCTGAACGACGCCATCAGCCAGATCCTGCTGGATCCGTCCTACACCGGTGAGGTTGCGGTAAAGGATATTTCCAACCGCGCCAAGCTTCTTCTGAACCAGTAAATATTGCAGATTTGATTGCCAAAGCGGCAGCTGTACAGCGGCTGCCGCTGTTTTTGACGAGTTTGAATGAAATTGGGCTGCCGCGGCCCACCTGTTTGAGAAAAGGAGACAAAATGCTGAAAAAAGGAATATTAAACCCAAATATCGCCCGCCTGCTGGCGGAGACCGGCCACAAGGACACGATCGTGGTCAGCGATGCCGGGCTTCCCATGCCGCTGGGCGTGGAGCGCATCGATCTGGCCTGGAAGGAAAATGAACCCGGCTACATTCCGGTGCTCACGGAGATTCTGGAACACATTGTGGTGGAGAAGGCCATTCTGGCGGAGGAGCTTAAGACCGTCAGCCCGGCCATGCACGAGGAAATTTTAAAGACGCTGCCCCAGGGAGTTCCGGTGGAATACGTGCCGCACGTGGAGTTAAAGGAACAGACAAAGCAGGCCCGCGGCATCATCCGTACCGGAGAGTTTACGCCTTATCCCAGCGTGATCCTGGTGGCGGGCTGCGCGTATTAGCCTATGGAGCGCTACGCGCTGTTCGACTGGGACGGCACGCTGCGGGAGGGGTACACGCTGTTTGAGTGGATCGGTTTTTTGCGGGAACGGGGGGAAATCCTCTCCGCCCGGGTGCTGAAGCGTCATGACCGGCTGGTGGCGGATTACCGGGAAGGACGGATTTCCCACGACGTGCTGGCGCGGGAGAGCTGCCAAAACTACGAGGAGGGCATCCGGGGGACCCGGGTGGAGCGCTACGAGGCGCTGCGAAGCGAGTACCACCGCTACGACCGCACCCGGCAGCTGGCCTTTGCCCCGGTGTTGTTTCGCTGGTTGAAGGACAGGGGGATACGGCCCATTGTGATTACCGGCGCGCCGGTGGACATGATCGGAGCGTATTTCGGGGAATACGGAATCGGGGAGGCCTACGGCCACCGGCTGGAACTGCGGGATGGGCGGCTCACCGGAAACGCCCTGGAAAACTGCGGTTTCCACAAGGAGCGCAAGGTCCGGGAGCTGGCGGAGCGTTTTGGCTGCCCTCCGCTGTTGGCGGCCGGCGATTCGGACTCCGACCTGCCCCTGCTTCTGGCGGCGAAAACAGCCCTGGTGGTCGGAGGGCGGGCGGAGACATTAGCCCGGGTTCCCGGCGGAAGGAGTATTCCAAGGGGGATTGAGGGAGAAACGTTAATACAAAATCTGGAAATTTGGATAGGAGAATGTGAAGCGATATGAGTAATGAAGAGATGTTGGCAAAAGTGGACCACACACTGTTGAAACCCTATGCAACCTGGGCGGACATCCGTCAGATCTGCGAGGACGCCATCGCCTACCACACGGCTACAATCTGTATTCCGCCCAGCTACATCGGCCGGATTCGGGAAGCTTACGGCGATCAGGTGACGATCTGCACGGTGATCGGTTTCCCGCTGGGATACCAGGTGACGGAGGTGAAGGTCGCGGAGGCGAAGAAGGCCCTGGAGGACGGCGCCAGCGAGATCGATATGGTGATCAACATCGGGGACGCCAAGGGCGGACGGTTCGACGCGGTTACGGAGGAGATACGCACCTTAAAGAAGGAGGTGGGAGACCACGTGCTGAAGGTGATCATTGAGACCTGTTACCTGACGGAGGAGGAGAAGATCGAACTCTGTCACTGCGTGACGGAAGCGGGGGCTGACTTCATCAAGACCTCCACCGGCTTCGGCAGCGCGGGGGCCAATCTGGAGGATGTGAAGCTGCTTCGCGCCAACGTGGGTCCCCAGGTGAAGGTGAAGGCGGCGGGCGGAATCCGCAGCATCGCCGACATGGAGGATTTCATAAACGCGGGGGCGGACCGTCTGGGGACCAGCTCGGCGATTCAGTTGATTAAGGGGGAGAACAGTTCCGGGTATTAAGGTGTTATTTAACAAAAGGCCTCTGGCCGCTTGGTACGCCGCGTTTACACGCAGGCGGCAGCGGCCGGGGGCCTTTTTCTCTGACGGTTGCTCTCTTCCGGCGGGGTGGGGGATTGACCTACACGCCGGTCCTAGACGGCGCCAGGGTCCTTCACGTCGATCTCGCCCTCAGCGCTCTCCTCAAACTTCTTAAAATCCGAGGTGGAGATGATCAAAAATTCCGCCGCCTCGCCGGTCCGGTTCTCCCAGCGGTGTCCGATCTCATTGGGGTAATACAGGGTGTCTCCCGGCTGCAGCGTGTAGGGCGCGTGCCCCTCCAGCTCAAAGACTAAAACTCCGCTCAGCATATAGACCAGTTCCTCGCCGTCGTGATAGTAGAAGGCGCCGGAATCCGTTTCCGCGGGCATGACCACGTGGCCGCCCCACATCTGGGAGTCCCCCTTTGTGATCAGGGTTTCCAGAATCTCACGGCCGTTGCTGGTGTTGCGAACGAAGGAGGAACGTTCATTTTTACGAACGAGTTTGATCTGATCGGAATTTTCTTCCACGAAAAGGGCCGAGATGGGAAACCCCAGAGTCTCGCAGAGCGCGTGGACGCTGACCAGGTTGGGGGAGGTTTTTCCGGTTTCAATCTGGCTGATGGTGCCGGCCGCCACGCCGCTTAAGGACGACAGGTCACGGATGGAGTATCCCAGGCTTAAACGCTGGTTTTTCAGCAGCACTCCGATTTTATGCAGATTCAGTGATGACATAGGTTTGCTTCTTTCTTTTTTATAGTCTACTTGTATTTAACCACAGCGGCGCCGATCTGTCAATTTTGAATTCCGGTGAAAATGTGTTTGACAAATCCATGGGCGTTCATTATAATGAACACAAAGGAACATTCATTTAAATGAACATCATTACCAAGGAGGACAAGGATATGAAAAAGAGTGTTGTTTTGCTGCTGGGACTGGCGATGGCGGCGTCTCTGCTGGCTGGCTGCGGTTCTAAACCGGCGGAGGCCCAGAAAAACCAGTCGGCCGCAGATTCTACGGCTGCTGGCAAGGCTGAGGACGGCGGGGCCGAAACAGAGGCGGCGTCCGGCGGGGAGACGTCCGGCGGAGGATTAAAGGTGGCGCTGTGCGTGACCGGGGCGGTCAACGACATGGGCTGGTGCCAGTCCGCCTACGACGGGCTGAAGCTGGTGGAACAGGATCTGGGCTGCGAGGTGGCTTACACCGAGAACCTGGACGCGGCGGACATGGTGGCGACCTTCACCGATTACGCTGCCAACGGCTACGACGTGATCATCGGACATGGATTCCAGTTCGGCGACCCGGCCCTGGAAGTTGGGGAGCTGTACCCGGACGTGAAATTCATCTGCATCGAGGCCGAAGCTTCCGCCGCCAATGTGGCTTCCTATGTGATGAAGTGCGAGGAGACCGGATATCTGGAGGGGATGCTGGCGGCCAGCATGTCCCAGAGCGGCAAGCTGGGCTTTATCGGCCCGGTACAGGGCGCTTCCCTGGTAAAGATCATGAATGCCTATGAGGACGGAGCCAAAGAGGTGAATCCCCAGATCGAGGTTCAGACCGCGTGGACCGGTTCCTTCACCGATACCGCCCTGGCTAAGGAAGCGGCCACCGCGATGATCGAAAACGGCGTGGACGTGCTGGGCCACTGCGCCAACGAGAGCGGAACCGGCGCCCTCAACGCCGCCACGGACGCGGGTATTTACGCCACCGGCGACTCCTACGACCAGTACGATCTGGCCCCTAAGGCGGTTCTGACCTCCGCCATCTACAATGTGCCCCAGCTGATCAAGACTGCGGTTTCCGACATTATGGACGGCAGGTTCGAGGGTGCGGTGAAGCAGCTGGGTATGGCGGAAGGCATCGTGGAGCTGGCACCCTATCACGATCTGGAAAGCGCGATCCCGGAGGATGTGAAAAAGCTGATCGAGGACCGCAAGGCCGCCATCATTTCCGGAGAATTTGTGGTTCCCTGCGATACCACCGCCCGCAACTAACCGGGTCTTTCCCGGATAACAGATCCGAAGCAGGAGACAGGGACGGTAAAACCAGAATATCGTCCCTGTCTCCATATCCGAACGCAGAATCCTTTGAGGGACCAGGAAGGGAGAACAGTTCATGGCAATACTGGAGATGAAGCACATTAGCAAAGCCTTTGCCGGAGTTTATGCCAACGAGGCGGTGGACCTCTCGGTGGAGAAGGGGGAGATCCACGCCCTGCTGGGTGAAAATGGGGCAGGCAAGACCACATTGATGAATATTCTGTTCGGCATTTACCAGGCGGATGAGGGGGAAATCCTCTGGAAGGGCCAAAGCGTCCGTTTTGAGTCGCCGGGAGCCGCCATTGCCCAGGGAATCGGCATGGTACACCAGCATTTCTCCCTGGTAAAGAAAATGACGGTTATGGACAATATTATCCTGGGGCTGGAGTCCGGGGGCCTGTTTCTGAACCGGACCGCGGCCCGGGAAAAAATCCTGGATCTGGCCGCCCGCTACGGCCTGGAGGTGGACCCGGACGCCGCGGTTTACAGCCTGTCGGTGGGGCAGCAGCAGAGGGTGGAGATCCTGAAAGCCCTGTACCGGGACGTGGAGCTTTTGATCCTGGATGAGCCAACGGGGGTTCTGACGCCGGGGGAGACGGAACATTTCTTCGGCGTGCTGCGCAGGCTGAAGGAGGAGGGCTACGCCATCATCATTATCACCCACCGCATGAGCGAGATCATGAGCATCAGCGACCGGGTGACCATCCTGCGGGACGGAAAACGGGTGGGCAGCCTGGTGACGGCCCACACCAACCCGGAGGAGCTTTCCCAGGCCATGATCGGCCGGGAGCTGAAGGAAAGCGCCGGAAGCGGCGGGCGGGAACCGGGGGAGGAGCGCCTTGTGCTGTCCCATGTGTCCATCCACCGGAACAAAAAGGCCTCCCTGCTCTCGGACGTCTGTCTGACGGTGCGGGAGGGGGAAATTCTGGGGATTGCCGGGGTGGACGGAAACGGCCAGAAGGAACTGGCGGAGATCATTGCCGGGGTGAGGAAGCTCCGGGAGGGCAGCATCACCTTCGAGGGAAGGGAGATCGGCCGCCTGAGCGTTCAGAAGCGGTTTGCCATGGGGATCTCCTATATCTCCGACGACCGCCACGCGGACGGGCTGGTGCTGCCAATGACGGTGGGGGACAACCTGATTCTGCGGGAATACCGGCAGCAGCCCTTTTCGCGTTTCCGGGTGCTGAACCGTCGGGCGGCCGCTGAGGCGGCAAACCGGGCCATCTCAGACTACCGCATCAAAACCTCGGGCAGGTCCGGGAAGGACACCCAGGTGCGCCTGATGTCCGGCGGAAACCAGCAGAAGGTGATCCTGGCCCGGGAAATCACGGACCGCTCCCGCCTGATCATCGCCAGCCAGCCCACCAGGGGCCTGGACATCGGCGCCACGGAGTTTGTCCGGGAGCTTTTGATCCGGCAGCGCGAACTTGGCAAGAGCGTGATCCTGATCTCGGCGGATCTGGAGGAGATTTTGTCCTTAAGCGACCGCGTGGCCGTGATGTTCGGCGGAAGAATCGCGGGAATCCTGCCGGGAAGCGAGGCGACGTCCCACAAAATAGGCCTTCTCATGGGTGGAATCACGGGAAAGGAGGATGAGGTCTTATGCGAAAACAACAGCTGACCACGGTTTTTATGACCGCGTTGATCGCGGTGGCCGCCTGTACCGGCCTTATGCTGGTGTGCGGCGTAAGCCCGGCTGCGGCTTATCAGATGTTTTTTCAGGGAATATTTGGAAATCTAAGCGGTTTCTGCGAAATCTTTATCAAGGCTGCGCCCCTGATCCTGACGGGGTTGGGCTGTGCGGTGGCTTTTAAGACGGGATTTTTTAATATCGGGGCGGAAGGGCAGTTTTACATGGGGGCCGTGACGGCCGCCTGGATCGCCCTCAGCTTTCCACAGGTCCCAGGCCCGGCACGGATGGTTCTTGCCCTGCTTTTGGGCTTTGCGGCCGGTGGGCTTTGGGCGCTGGTGGCGGCTGTGATGAAGGCCAGATTCGGAATTTCCGAGATCATTGTCACCATCATGCTCAACTATATCGCGCTGAATTTTACCGGGCTGGCGGTGCGCACCTTTCTGATGGACCCGGCCGGCAGCGTTCCCCAGTCCGCCAGGATCGAGGCAGGCGCGGCCTTTAAGCTGCTGATGCCGCCCACCCGCCTGAACGCTGGAATCTTCATCGCGCTGGCGGCGGTGCTTGCGGTGTGGTTTCTGCTGGAAAAGACCACCTTCGGGTATGAGCTTAAGGTGGTGGGCTTTAACCGAAGGGCGGCCAAATGCAATGGAATTTCAGTGATGAAGAATATCGTTTTCTCAGCGTTTTTGAGCGGCGGGCTGGCCGGACTGGCCGGGGTGATCGAAGTGCTGGGCGTGCAGAAGAAGCTGCTGGAGGGCATCTCCTCCGACTGCGGCTACACGGCGGTGCTGGTGGCCCTTATGGCATCCAACCATCCGGCGGGCGTGCTGGTTGCGGCGGTGGGGTTTGCGGCCATGCAGATCGGCGCCAATTCCATGCAGCGCCAGTTGGGCATTCCATCGGCCATCGTCAACATCCTGACCGGCCTGGTCGTGCTGCTGATTCTGGGGAAATCCATGTTTAACGCACTGTACAAAAAGACGGCGAAGGCGTAAAGGAGGCGGGCATAATGCTGGAACAGATTTTGACAATGAGTTTTCTAACGGCCTTTCTCACGGCCGCCGTGCGCATGGCCGCCCCTCTGATCTACGCAGGGCTTGGCGAAGTGTTTTTGGAGCGCGCGGGAATTTTGAACATCGGGCTGGAGGGTGTGATGCTGGGAGGCGCGTTTTTCTCCTTTGCCGGGGCGTACTACGGAGGCGGGCTTTTGCCGGGCCTGCTGGCGGGCATGGCGGGGGGACTTTTAGTCAGCGCGATCCATGGATTTCTCTGCATTCATCTGAAGCAGAATCAGTCCGTCAGCGGAATCGCCCTCAACATGTTCATGCTGGGCCTCACCAGCTTTCTCTATAAGCTGATGAGCACGGGCCAGGCCTATCAGCAGATCGGAACCTTTGGGACCTTTAAAATTCCGGTCCTCGGCTCCATTCCGCTGATCGGAAACGCTTTTTTCAACCAGGATATCCTGACCTACGCCGCCTACGGGCTGATCGCGCTGACGGTGGTATTTTACAAAAAGACCTCCGCGGGCCTGGCGTTTACGGCGGTGGGGGAACACCCGAGGGCGGCGGATGCGGCGGGGATTCCCGTTTACCGTTACCAGTGGGCCGCCATCGCGGTGAACGGCGTCCTGGGAGGCATCGGCGGAGCCAGCCTGGTGCTGGTCCAGCTTGGAAAATTTACGGAAAATATGATCTCCGGGCGGGGTTATATCGCCCTGGCGGCGGTGATTCTGGGCCGGTACACGCCGCTTGGCATGTTCGGAGCGGCGCTGCTCTTCGGCGGGGCGAGCGCGCTCCAGATCCGGCTTCAGGCCCTGGGGATCGCCATCCCCAACCAGGCGCTGGCCATGCTGCCCTACATGATTACCTTACTGGCCCTGCTGGGCTCCATCGGAAAGCGCAGCGAGCCGGAGAGCCTGGCGGTACCCTATATCCGGGGTTCCAGGTAGTTGTCCAAAGTTTAGCGGTGAATCGAGGAGGAGAAGTTTATGTCAGAGAAAATATTGATCAAGAACGCGCGGGCCATTGTGACCTGCGATGAGTTGGACCAGGTGTTTTACGGGGCGGATCTGCTGATCGACGGCCCAAGAATCGAGAAGATCGGCCGCGGGCTGCCGGAGCAGGGGGCCCATGTGATCGACGGGACCGGAAAATTCGTCTATCCCGGGCTGGTGAACACCCATCATCACTTTTTCCAGACCTTTGTGCGCAACATGATGACCATCGATTATCCCAACATGTCGGTGCCGGAGTGGCTGGACAAGATTTACCCGATTTTTGCCCGGATCGACGGGGATGTGATCTACTACAGCTCCCTGACCGCCATGGCGGACCTGCTGAAACACGGCTGTACCTGCGCATTTGACCATCAATACTGTTACACCCGGTCCACCGGCAAGACTCCGGCGGACCGGCAGTTTGAGGCGGCGGAGCAGCTGGGCATACGCTATCACATGGGCAGAGGCACCAACACTCTGCCGAGGGAGCTGGGGAGCACCATACCCGAAGAGATGCTGGAGACTACGGACGAGTTTTTAAAGGACTGTGAGCGCATCATTGAGGCGTACCACGATCCCGCTCCGTTCTCCATGCGTCAGGTGGTGATCGCGCCCTGCCAGCCCATGAACAGCTACAAGGAGACCTTTGTGGAATCCGTGAAGCTGGCCCGGGACAAGGGCGTGTATTTACACACCCATCTGGGCGAGGGAGAAAATGAGATCATGGTGGAGCGCTACGGCAAGCGCACCCTGGACTGGTGCCGGGAGATCGGGTTTGTGGGACCGGACGTCTGGATCGCCCACGGCTGGGAGCTGCAGCCGGAGGAGTACAAGGTGATGGGAAGCACGGGGACCGGCGTCTCCCACTGCCCGGCGCCGGCGGTTCTGGGCGGATTCCCCATTCTGGACATGAGGGCCATGCAGCGGGAGGGCATGCTGATCAGCCTGGGCTGCGACGGCTCCGCCACCAACGACAGCTCCAACCTTTTGGATTCCCTGCGCATGGCCTATCTCATGCAGGCCTTCCACAGCAAGGCGAGAGGCGGAAGCCTGTCCTCCTACGATCTGTTGAAAATCGCCACAGTGAACGGGGCAAAGACCCTTGGACGCACGGATCTGGGCTCTCTGGAACCTGGAAAGGGAGCGGATCTGTTTATGGTCGGCACTGAGAAGCTGGAGCTTGCCGGGGCGGTTCACGATCCCGCTAACCTGCTGGCCCGGGGCGGCGTAACGGGCCCGGTGGATTTGACGATGGTAAACGGCAGGGTGGTGTTCGCGGACGGCCGCCTGACCGGCGTGGATGAGGAGCGGCTGGCCCGGGAGGGCGAGGCCGCCTGCACCAGGGTGCTTCGGGGGCAGTTTAAAGAGTATTGGACGGCGAACTAGGAGAGACGCCCCTGCCAGGTATTCCGCTCTTTAAAGCGCCTGGCCAGCGTGTTTAACACCAGCCGTTTGTTGCCGCTCCATGAGGGCGCGACGAGCAGGGACTTGGGGCCGTCGCCGGTGAGGCGGTGGATCACCAGCTCCGGGGGCAGAAGCTCGGCGCAGTCGATGACAAAATCAATGTATTCCTCCATGGAAAAGATGGGAAAGGGATGGTTCTGGTAATAATCCGCCAGATCCGTCCCTTTTAGCACGTGCAGAAGCTGCAGCTTGATGCCGTCGATGAGCCCGGCCCGGGAGAAATCCGCCATGCGGGTTATGGTTTCAAGCATCCGTTCCCGGTCCTCGCCCGGCAGGCCGAGAATCACGTGGACCACCACGGTGATGCCGGCCGCCTTCAGGCGGCGGCAGGCATCCTCAAACACGGGAAAGCCGTACCCGCGCCGGATGAACCGGGCTGTGTCCTCGTGTACGGTCTGTAATCCCAGCTCCACCCACACCGGCTTCCTGCGGTTCAAACCGGCCAGCAGGGAGACGGTCTCATCGGGGAGGCAGTCCGGCCTGGTGGCCACGGAGAGCAGGGCGACGTCCGGGTGGGAGACGGCCCGCTCAAAGAGGCTGCGCAGCCGGGGGAGAGGGGCGTAGGTGTTCGTGTAGGACTGGAAGTAGGCGATATAGGAGGGGGGTGTGGTGGCGCGGCTTTCGGGGGAGGTATTTGCGCTTGCGTTACATTCAGAGGCGGTACTTGCGTTGCCGCGACTTTCCGGGGCGGTCGTTGCGCCGCTGCTTCCCGGGGCGATCGTTGTGCCGTTGCTTCCCGGGGCGGTCGTTGCGCCGTTGCTTCCCGGGGCGGTCGTTGCGCCGCTGCTTCCCGGGGCGGCCGTTGCGCCGCTGCTTCCCGGGGGCATTTTCCGGCGCACACGGGCCTTGGCGGCCTCGATCTGCTCCCACACGTCCGGGCAGGCTTTGGCGGCGAAATCCCCGGAACCGCCGCTGCTGCAAAAGATACAGCCCCGGTTTCCCAGAGTCCCGTCTCGGTTGGGGCAGGTCATGCCTCCGTCCAGGGACAGCTTGTAGATTTTGCGCCCGAACCGGCGTTTCAGCTCATAGTCCAGGGAGTGATAGGGTTTTTGGTTCCAGTCCATGTTTTACCTCCTGTAGTTTGGCCCGGCGGGGCAGGGCCTTGAATTTGATTATAGCAGAAAATGAAAGGGAGGCAAATCCGGACTGATAAATTTTGCTATATATTAAGAAAATATTCTATTGAAGCCCGGCAAGCGGCTGTGTTAAAATAGTCACAATGAGGACAGGGAGCCTGCCCGAAAATTTTACATAAAAGGAGAGGCAAGTCATGAATGTGAAGGAAACGATCCGTCTGATGGAGAGCGAACCGGCCGGTAAGCTGCTGGGGGCGCTTTACGGAAAAGAAGCGGTTGGGGAACAGGTGAAGCGCTATCAGGAACTTCTGGCAGGATTTGAGAAAACCTTCGGGGAGTACAAGGATGTAAAGCTTTTCTCCTCGCCGGGGCGCACGGAGATCAGCGGCAACCACACGGACCACAACCACGGCAAGGTTCTGGCCGGAAGCATCAACCTGGATTGTGTGGGCGTGGCTGCAAAGAACAACTCCAGCCAGGTGCGCATCGTCAGCGAGACCTACAACCAGGACTTTACCATTGACTTAAATCAGCTGGAGCCCAGCCCCAAGCTGGCGGGCACCGTGGACCTGGTCAAGGGCCTGTTAAAGGGATTTGAGGAGTCCGGCTATACGGTGGGCGGCTTCAACGCGTATATCACAAGCAATGTGATCAGCGCCGCGGGCGTCAGCTCCTCCGCTTCCTTTGAGATGCTTCTCTGCTCCATTTTGAATACCTTTTTCAACGAGGGCCGCATGGACACCGTGGCCTACGCTCACATTGGAAAGTTTGCGGAGAACAAATACTGGGCCAAGGCTTCCGGCCTGCTGGACCAGATGGCCTGCGCGGTGGGCGGCCTGATCACCATCGATTTCCTGGAGCCTTCAGATCCGGTGGTGGAGAAGATCGACTTTGACTTCGGATCCCAGAATCACAGTCTGATCATCGTGCAGACCGGCAAGGGCCACGCGGATCTCAGCGCGGATTACTCCTCCGTTCCCAACGAGATGAAGAAGGTGGCGCAATTCTTCGGCAAAGAGGTGCTGGCCCAGGTCAGCGAGGCCGAGGTTTTGGAACACATCGCCGAGATCCGGGAGTTCGCCGGAGACCGCTCCGTGCTGCGGGCCCTGCATTTCTTTGAGGAGAACAAACGGGTGGAGGCCGAGGTGGCGGCGTTAAAGGAGAACCGGTTTGGAGATTTCCTGACCAACATCACCGCTTCCGGAAATTCTTCCTGGAAATGGCTGCAGAACTGCTACACCACCGCCAGCCTTCAGGAACAGGGAATCACGGTGGCTTTGGCTCTGACTGAGCTGTTTATCGCAGAAAAGCAGCGGGGCGCCTGCCGGGTTCACGGCGGCGGATTTGCGGGCGTGATCATGGCCATGCTGCCAAACGATCTGGTGGACGAGTATATTTCCTGTATCGAGAAGGCCACGGGTAAGGGCAGCGCCTACCGGATGAGCATCCGGCCTTACGGAGCGGTCTGTGTGAGTGAATTAATATAAGCAGGCTGCGGGTGGTGGAGAACCCGGAGGCCCAAAACGGTTAGATGGAACGGACCGATAGGAAAATTGGAAAAAGGGAAAAGCCGTCGGGCTGCCGTGAAATGCGGTGGACCGGCGGCTTTTTTGCGCAGTGGCGGCGGGGGAAGTTTGCAGCCCATTGCATTTTCGGAACGCATATGTTAAGCTTTTTAACAGGGAAAATTTTACATACCGGTGAAAAGCCGGCAAAGGAGGTTATCATATGCCAGTCGGCGTACTTATCAACACCGCCGCCATTTTTCTGGGCGGCATCGTGGGGGCTCTGGTGGGCGGGCGCATCCCACAGCGGATCAACGACGCTCTCACCGGGGTGTTCGGGCTTTCCGCCATCACCATGGGCATTTACCTGATCATCCAGCTCTCGGCCCTGTCGGCGGTGGTTATGTCCATTATTCTGGGAACTTTAATCGGGGAGTGCTTTAATATCGAGCACGGCCTGAGCCGCGGGCTCTCCCGCCTGGCTTCCAGGCTGCCCGGGGACTCGCTGTCCGAGGAACAGCTGGACAACATTATCAGTATGATCATCCTGTTCTGCTTCAGCGGGACGGGCCTGTTCGGCGCCATGAACTCCGGCCTGTCCGGGGATCACTCCATCCTGATTTCCAAGGCGATCATGGATTTCTTTACCGCTATCATATTCGGCGCTACCAGCGGTTATCTGGTGGGGGTGATCGCTGTGCCGCAGATGTGTATCGGCACGTTGCTGTTTTTCCTGGGCAGCCTGCTCATGCCGCTGCTGAACCAGCAGATGGTCAGCGATTTCAAAGCGGTGGGCGGAATCATCACCCTGGCGGTGGGTTTGAAAATTGCCAAGATCCGCTATTTCCGCGTGATCAACATGGTGCCGGCGCTGGTGCTGGTGTTCTTTATCTCACGGTGGTGGCTGACGCTGCCGGTCTGAGTAGATTTGAAAATTGGAGGGGATTTATGGAATGTAAAGAAATTATGGAGGAGTTACAGTCGCGGGCTTCTGAAAAATACAAAGCCAATGTTGTGAGAATGGGAATACCGGAGGAGTGTTGTATCGGCGTGTCAACGGGCGAGGTGCGGGCGATTGCAAAAAAAGCCGGAAAGTCCAATGAACTGGCGTTTGAATTGTGGAACACGGGTTATCATGAGGCAAAATTGCTGGCGGTTCTTGTGTTTGACAAGAAGCACATCACGCACGCCGATATTGAAACACTCATGGATGAGGTTGTTTCATGGGATTTGTGCGATCATCTGTGTAAAAACCTGATCGCCAAAATGAGTGACTACGAGGACTTTATCGATAAATGGAGCAAATCGGCCCATACTTACAAAAAACGAGCGGCTTACACGCTCATCGCCACAGCGGCTGTTCACAACAAAAAGCTTTCCGTCGACACTTTGGACGGGTATTTGGAACAAATCAAGGGGGATTCAGATATTGAACAGGATCAAGTGAAAAAAGCCGTGTCCTGGGCGTTAAGAGAAATTGGAAAGAGAGATTTTGACTCCAATGAAAAGGCCCTTTTAACAGCCCATGAAATGTTGCACAGCGGAAATAAAGCACAGATTTGGGTTGCGAAAGATGCCATGAAAGAGTTGGAACATTTGGTGAAAGTTGAAGGCCGGACTCGTTTGATTTCGACGAAAACGCAAATGGGGGCGGGAGATTGTGTTGCGGTTGAATAGAGCAGGATATGCGGTAAAACCGGCTACAGGAGCAGTCATGGTATTTAAATTAGACGTAAATTATTCAGAGGAAGAACTGAAATTTATCAGAGAGCATAATTGCAATATTCTTGATAAGATAAAACTGTCAAAAACAGACTTTTCAGAAAATGAATATCCGCGGCGCGTGTTTCAGTATGGCAGCGCCTATATTGCAGAAATCCCTGATGATGAGAGTGACGGACTGGTTTGGGCTGTTCTGGGAAAATGGAAGGGGATCTATCATATTTCAAGTATTTATGATAGTTTAGCGTCGTTGGAACATGGTCTGTGATTGGGGAAAGGATCGATTGGAGTTTGTTTCTGATAGAATTGAATCATTCGAAACCGCCCCAGCCAATCAAGGGTTGTAACCCGCCTGAAAGCCGGGAAGATGGAACTGGAAGGAAATATGGATTAAAATTCAAGGAGCACAAAAATGCGTGAATTGACAGGCAAAGATTATGAACTAATAGCCGAGGCACAAAAAGCGATCCGGTTAAATTATGATGAGTTGAATTATTGTCATACCGTAGGATCAGCCGTTCGATGTAAAAATGGAAAAATCTATATTGGCGTCAATGTTTATTCTTTACATGGGGCGTGTGCAGAACAAGTTGCAATCGGAACCGCTATTACAAATGGAGAAAGAGATTTTGAAACGATCGTCGCGGTTCGTGGGAAACGTGGAGAAGAAATGATACCGCCGTGTGGTAACTGCCGTCAGATCTTACACGATTACATGCCGGAATGTGAAGTGATTCTGTCCGTAAATGGGGAGAACAAGAAAATTAGGGCAGAGGAGCTGCTGCCCTTTTCCTATAAGGTAGAGGATTAAAAATGGTAGGGGGTGCTGCAAAAGTAGATCCATTATCTACTGGAGCAGCAGCTCCTTTTCTGCGCGATAAAATAGAAGTTTGCGACACGCTCTAATGCTACAAAAACAGCGCTTCGAACAGCAAGCGGTTCTCATCGGTAATATCGAATTCGCCGCCTGTCATAATCCATTTGAGGATTATGCCATTGGATAAGCAACACAATGAGTCGCCCAGTATCTTGGGAGAGGCGGTGCGCTTAATCTGTCCTTCCTGCTGGGCCCGTTCAATCAAGCTGATTACGATATCCGTCAGCCCGCCCTGTTCCGGCAGCACAGGGATAACCTGGTCATTCAGGTATATGCGGTACAACTCTTTTGTCAGAGCGACACCGGCCTTTGTGACATGGCGGATGCGCGTTTCGATAATCCTCAGAACCTGATTTGCATAGTCATGCGCGCTCAGAATAGAGGCTAATTCATCACTGCTCAGCATGTTGTCGGCGGAAAAATAATCGCGAACCAATTCGTCCTTTGATTTGTAGTAATAATAAAATGCCGTTTTCGTAACATTAATTTCTTTACAGATGTCATCGATGGTGATGTTTTCAAAACCATGTTTCTGAAACAAATCAATGGCGGCCGTCAAAAGCGCCTCTTTGGTAGCTCCCTTTTTAGCCATCATAGCACCTCCGTTCAAGTATGTCTTTTATTATAAAATACTTTACTCTAAAAATCAATAATATTACTGCAGTAATAATTTTAATTACTTAGATATTGATTTTTTAGAACAACAGGAGTATAATGTTGCCAATAAAGCCAAAAGGGGGGTAATCGTTATGATAGAGACAACAGGGCAGCCGATATTGATTATTGGCGGAACAGGAGTACAGGGCGGCAATGTTGCGCGGGAGTTGCTGAAGCACAATTACCGCGTTCGCATTCTCAGCAGAAACCCACAGTCTGCCGCAGCGCAGGAAATTGCGGCAAAAGGAGCAGAGATTGTGCAGGGCGACCTGGCGGATGCCGGTTCACTTGAGCCCGCTATGAGAGGTGTTTCCGCCATATTTTCCGCCCAATACGCAGACCCGTGCGACCCGTCTGTCGAGCTGCGCAATGCGGCGAATATGGTTAAGGCCGCTCAAAAAGCCGGAATTGAGCAGGTGGTTCATACTTCGGTTGCAGGCAGCAACTTATTTCCGCGCTGGAACAAATACAAAGCATTGACAGGCTATTATGAGCAGAAATACCAGATTGAGGAATTTGTCAGAAGCGATGGCTTTCGTTATTGGACAATTCTCCATCCATGCCTGTTCATGGAAAGCTTTGAGGAAGAGTCCGCCAAGGTAATGGCGCCGGAGCTGAGAGATGGCGTACTTTTCGGTGTATTAAAGCCTGATACTCAAATAAAGTGGACCTGCGGTGACAATACCGCACAGTTTGCCCGCGCAGCATTTGAAAACCCGGAAGAGTTCAACCGGAGCGATATCGATGTTGCTGGAGATGAATTGTCGATGTCCCAGGCGGCTCAAACGCTGAGCCGCGTGCTTGGAAAAAGCGTGGTATATGAGGCCGTCAGCCACAAAGAGGCTGTGCGCAGAGGTCTGCTGGAAGGTACGGTATGCGGTCAGGAATGGATGGAGGCCGTTACTCCCAGCTTTGGATTCGATATCAATAAAACCAGGCAGTATGGCGTCCCGCTGACCAACCTCGAAACGTGGGCAGCTACTCACCGGGAAAAAATCTTCATCCGGTAAAGTGCAGGCATTTATACCAGTTAAAAAATATGTAGAGAACAAGGAGCTTATCCGAAATGGAACATACAGTAAAATCGTTTCTGATGATCGGTCAATCGAACATGGCAGGCCGTGGTTATCTCCACGAAGTAAAACCGATCGTAAATGAGAGAATTGTCATGCTGCGCAACGGAAGGTGGCAGATGATGGCCGAGCCCATCAACTGCGACCGTTCAGTCGCTGGTATCAGCCTTGCGGCATCATTTGCGGAAGCGTGGTGTCATGAATACAAAGAAGGCCAGATTGGTCTCATACCATGCGCCGAGGGTGGAAGTGAAATCGATGAGTGGGCTGTCGGTAACGCGCTCTATAACCACGCGATCAGCGAAGCCCGGTTCGCCATGAAAAACAGTCAGTTGACGGGGATTTTGTGGCATCAGGGCGAATCTGATGGTATGGGAGGCAAGCACGAAAAATATTATGAAAAATTGCATAGAATCATGCAGGGGTTTAGGAAGGAACTGGATGCACCCAATCTTCCGATTATCATTGGCGGATTGGGAGACTTTTTGGGCCGATCAGGTTTTGGAAAGAATTGCACTGAATATACGCTCATCAATCAGAAGTTGAAACAATTTGCCTTTGAGAACGATAATTGCTATTTTGTGGATGCTGCGGGCCTTACCTGCAATCCCGACGGCATTCATATCAATGCAGTTTCCCAAAGAAAGTTTGGTCTGCGGTATTTCGAGGCATTTTACCGCAAGCAACATATATTAGAACCTTTAACAAATGAGGATGAAAAGCTTTTGATTCTTGAAGCGAGAGCACACACAAAGGCCGAGAAAATATTCCTTTTAAGTATGCAAATGGCGTTAGGTCATATATCGTACAGAGATTTTGAAGCGCGGATGGCGCAGACTCTGGAATGAGTATTTAGGATGGTTTGGCGTTATTAGATTAAAAGAAAATCCTCCGGGCTTCGATTGGCCCGGGGGATTTGTGTACAGTTGGTGTAAATGCCAGGCAGCTACTTCGCGGCCTCCGCAAACTGCGTGGTCACCAAATCTTCATAGGGCACCCGCTGGGGCAGCTCCCCGGCTTCCTCCAGAATGTTCTGCAGCAGTTCGAAGCTGTCTTTTTCAAAGATGGTGTCGTCCTTCCAGGTATCCTGGGATTTGTAGCGGTCCACGATGATGGTCAGCTTATCCAGGGGCGTTTCCTGGAACTGGGGCTGGATGGTCTTGGCGATCTCCTCGGCGGAGTGGGAGTTGACGTAATCCATGCCTTTCTGGATGGGATTGAACGAAGGATACTAATTTCAGTTGTGGCTGGGGTAGGAAGGCGATTTTTGTCTAAGTAAGAGGTGCGAAAAGAAAGGTTATGCTTGTTTTATTTATCTGGTAACTGCTATAATATAGAGAGGTATAAAAGCTATGGTTTGAATTTCTTTAATCATAGCTTGCAAGGACTTATAGTGTTAAAAAAATCAGAATTAAACTATCCAATACTTTTGGGTCACAGCCTGCAAGGGCTGTGTGGATTGAAATGTTTTGAGGAGGTGCATTGTGACAGCACATGAGAGTCATAGTCTGCGAAGGCTGTGTGTATTGAAATGTTCCTGAATAGTCTTTTATAGGTATTCATTTTAAGATATCTATTTGTATACATGAGGACTGTGGTTAAAATAGGAACATAATAAGAGAGGTTGGATGGGAGTAGAATGGAACTAAAAAGAGATATTTATAAAAAATTATTGCAGTGGAAAAAAGACGATTCCGGCCAGGTACTTCAGGTTTCTGGTGCCAGACAGGTAGGAAAAACTTATATATTGAAAAAATTTGCATATGAGAACTTTCGACATGTGATTTATATCAGCATGGCGGAACCCTCGGGAGAGCAGTTTTTACAGTGCTTGGATAAAGTGAATGAATGGGAACCAGGGACGCCACGGGAAGAAAAACCGATTCATAAAGCATTTGAACTTTTTGACAGAGAATTTAGAGATACAAAGGATACTGTTATCATCATAGATGAGATACAGGAATCCTCAAGAGTTTTCAATCTGGTACGAACGCTTGCCAGAGAGTTTGACTGCTATGCAATTATTACGGGCAGTTACTTGGGCAGACTGTTGTCAAAGGAATTTTTCCTACCTGCGGGCGATTTTGAGGATCTGACACTGGAAACATTGACATTTCCGGAATTTGCGGAAGTATTTGGCAAACGGGAGTTGTATGAATCCATAGATTTATTCGGTGGGTCTGATCCGGAACAATATGAAGAATTAAAAGAATGCTTTGAACTTTATCAGAGAATCGGTGGCTACCCCTCTGTGGTAAATATGTATTTGGAACACAAAAGCCTGGAGCGCTGTGATGCAGAACTGGGCCGGTTAATGAGTATTTTTACCAATGAATCAAAGCGATATTTTGATGATGTGATGGAAACAGATACCTTTGAAAAACTGTTCCATGGAATAGCGGTTACATTGATCCGGGAGAAGCAGGGAGCCGGTGATTTGGTGGAGGATTTGAGTAGAATTGTCTATAAGCAGGAAAGCGGCAGATTCACGAAAAAGATGATTAACCACGCAATCAGCTGGCTGCGGTCTTCACATATTATCGGGTATGCAAGTAAAAGCATTGACTGTGATTATTTAAATATAAAAGAGAACGACAGATTTTATTTTCTTGATGTAGGGATTGCACACTACTTTGTTGCCAGAGCAGGTGCGGATGAAGCGATAATCAGAGGCATTGTAGCTGAGAATTTTGTTTATCTGACGCTGCTTAGGCAAATTTCAGGTGGCATAGCAGGGAATGCGCCATGGTTTGCAACTTATGGGAAGACAAAAGGTGAGCTGGATTTTTATGTCAGAAGTCTTCAGGATTATAAAAACTATGGAATAGAGGTAAAGGCAGGCAGTAACTCCGGTAATACCGTGACACGCTTATTAAAGGATGGCAAGATCGACTATATTTATTATTTGAAAGGGGATACCTATGGAGGAAAGACGGAGGATGGGAAAATTTGGACGGTTCCTCTTTATTTAGCGGACAGGATTGTCTTTAACTTGGGTGCATAATTGAATTATTAGTTGATAGATTTAGTAGTGTTATTTGACCTGGCAGGATGTAAAATTCTGCCGGGTTTATTTTTTGTTAAGTATTAAACATTATATTAATTTAAATGAGTTGAAAGGAGTTCAGTCATGTTCGATATATATCCAGGATATCCGGATCTTATGAATGTTAATGAGGTAGCAGCTATTTTAAATTGTAAGGCATCTACTATATGCAGATTATGTAGGACAGGAGAACTTGTTGCAATGAAAATAGGAAAGGGATGGAGCATTCCACAGAGCTGTCTGCGCGATTTTATATTGAAAAAAATGGTATAAATTAAAATTAGTTTGTACTAACATAAAAATAATTAAAATTAGATCAAATAAAAGCTACTAATAGCAAGATAAAATGTTTGTGTTACATATGGCTATTCTTGTTTACTAATATTGAAAAACAATCAATAAGTATTTGCAACTATCAAAGTTATTTAATATAGATTCAACTCGAAATTATTTATGCTTATTTTAATTACAATAGAAAGGACTATAGAAAATGAATTTAGAATCGAAAACTAGGACAATCCGGCTAAGTCAGAGATCAAGAGAAATTATAGATTCAGTTCCAGATAAAAAAGGGATATCTGTAAATCATTTTATTAACGAGTGTATTGAAGCCCACAATATTCCCACATCGAGAAAATTGAAAATTTTACATGCTGAGAGAGTTATTTTCCTGACGAATCTTAGTCTGTTGGAACAATCAACAGCGTGTAGAGAATTGCCGGAAACAGTAAAAAAAGCAATTTTAAAAATGGATGGAGGTCTTATTAACAATGGCATGCTTACGAGTAAAAACAAGAAAAAATAGTATTTATGAATATGGACCTACAGATCCTGAAATAGTTGAAATATATATTCGATATATTACCAGGACTAGGACGTATGATAAATGTCCGCCTGCCTATGTACATTATTTAGGGTTTAAGCCATATTCAACCATAGAAAATCTGATTGACGAATTTTTTCAAACGCAGATAATATATAGACAATTATCAGGTGTCAGGGCAAGGCATGAATGGATATCATTTATGGATGGGGAAACCTTAGATTGTAATGGAAGACAACGGGTTGTAGATATAGCTTATCAATTTGCTTTATGGTATTTTAAGCAAGGATTTCAAGTGATTTTTGCGATTCATACAGATACAAAGTATTTGCATATACATTATGTGATTAATACAGTGAATTTTATTACGGGTAGGAAATATCATTCAAATCAAAATGTTTTGGGGGATGAGTGGGCTTATTTGAATGATATAGTAAAAGCTGTGACTGGTAGAAGGAATACGGTAGATTTGGCTGATTATGTTGATTGCTATAATGGAATAATCAATGAAGATGATTTGTTGAATACTCAAAAATATATGCCCCTAGTTCAATTTGGATATGTAGGCAGGCCTGAGATTATATATCAATGAAAGAAAAAGGTTCTTTGGACGTCTCTCTTTCACAAAGATACCCTCGCCATTTGTATTGGTGAGGGTATCTCCCATTAGATAAGTAATTTCAGTAATAGTAAAAATGTTTATTCACCGATGTAACTATATTCCAGGTTAATATTACCCCCTAAATATTTGGCAATTCCCGATTCAATGGATGTATGGTAACGTTTTTTTACAAATAAATAAACAGCTCTGTTAGGGGCAATTACCTGGATGGAGCCCCCGTTCGCTTTGAATTTCAGAGAATCAATCCATTTTTGATATTCAAAGTCAGTTATGTGAGAACGGATATTTTCTTTAATCTCCGCAGTATCTAAATACATACTACTATCCATGCTGCTTTCTTTCTGGCTATCCATTTCAAAAAGAATTGTTTTAGCATCAGACATGGACTTTTGGATGGCATTCTTGTTTACAGTATTCGGCTGAGAATCATCTTTTGATTTTAAAACTAATTCCACTTTACCCATATTGTACAACAAGCCAACCAGAAGCGCCGCATTTTCAGTAACAAGTTTTTCTTCTTTAGAAAAATCGTTCCAGTCTCTTTTATTCAGTGTATACACAATATATTTCAGAATATCAAGTTGTTTTTTGTATACGTTTTGAACAGTTGAAATCGACTCAGTATATTCCTTTGCCGTCTGGCTGAGTTCTAAGAGGTAATCGCAGATTTTATTGATTTCTTCACGTTCTTTGCGTACCTGCCAGTATGCCTCATCAGCTTTGTTAGATAGAGAACTACCCACGATATTAAAGATAATACCCCCCACCATGACACCGACACCTAAGGTTGCAGCTCCAAGTATTGTTGTTCCAAGTGCCATTCCGCCGCCTCCGGCAGCAAGGGCGCCGCCGCCTAATGCCGCCAAAGTGGCATTTGTAGCAGCCGCTCCGCTAAGAGAAGCAATGGCAGTTCCGGTGGAGGCGGTTCCCAAAGCCATAACAGCAGCGGTTGTTGCACCCGCAGCGGCAAACCCGCCGGCAGTTCCCACCGCGGCTCCGCCAAGGCCGCCAAGTAATACACCGGCGCCAACGGAAACTTTTTTAATTTCTTCGGCGTTATAAGAAGGAATTTTCACGCCATTTTGATCATATGTTTTAAATTCCGGCCGGTTATGTATTTTTTCAAAAACATCAGAAAATTCCTTGAAACTTGTTAATACCTCCAACTCTTTTTTTCCCAGAATATCCATATCGTTGGTTGCGGTTTTATTCGTTTTCTCAAAATAAGCAAGATTTTCTTCGTGGCGTGATTGACTTAATTTCATGGTATCATTGGCATCTTTCATTTTAACTGCACCGTGAATACCGGTTCCAATTCCTAGTGCTCCAGCTGCTGCAGCTCCAAGTCCTAAAATCAATGGTAATGGCATAACAAAGACCTCCTCATAGTTTGTGATTTTTTAATTTTATACAAAAGCTTTGATTGAGCTTATAAAATTCACTACGCGTGATTTTATCTTTAAAGAGCAAATCGTAAGATTCGTCGATACGGCATAACATAGGACGTTTTTCATATATACTGCAGAGATTACCTATTAAATAACGACAAATTCCATCGCCGCGATCTAATTCAGAGTAGATAGGGGATTTATCTAAGTTACGGCAACACTCTCCACATTTATCACAGTTAAACATCATTCAAACTTTAATGTTTCATTTTTATTGTTCATAAAGCTATTAAAATCATCTCCCCATGGAATATTGATTCCCAATGATTTAAAATTATTAATAAGTATTTTATTTAAATCAGACTCAGACGTAGTGTTTGAAAGGGAACTAATCATGGTATTATATTCTTCAGTTTCCTGCTTAAAACGGGCGATATCAATTTTTTCTAATTCCTGAAGATATAATGCTAATGCTTCGTTAATTCGCTTATAGGCATCCAGGTTAGCTTCAAGTGAATTTGATAATCCTATACGGATACACACTTCTTTAAAGACCAAGCTAACAAATCGAAACCATGCGATTAGGTTTAATCTAGTAAAAAATACAAGAGCATTACCACCAGAACGTATACCTGCATCAATTCCATCCATTAAACATAAAGTTCCGTTTCCAAACAACAGCATGACTCTTAAATCGGCGTGTTTATGAGTAGGAATGCAGTCCTTTAAGTGCTTACTATATTGAAAGTATTGCCTTAAAGACCATATCAGGCGAATGGATAAATCGGTAATAATTACGGGTATTGCTGTGGCAAGGCTGAAACGGAAATCATATCCCTCTTGAAAAGCACGAACAGCAATCGTAGCTAAATCCTGTTTGTCTTTTCCGACACTAAATTTTCCGAATTTGCAGAATTGGAATAACTCATAGAAGGGTGCGGCAACACCTGTACCACGTCCACCATTTCCGCGTCCACCTGAACTGCCCGCAATATCAGACATGATATGTCCAAACCAGTTGGCTATTCCGCAAAAAAGTTTTGCAACAAAGGTATGTCCCTGCAGTTCATATGTATCTGTTTTAATTGTGACTACTTGGCCATTGGCAATAAACGACGATGTAGAAGTAAACTGATTTAATACTGAAAAAAATAGTCCAATGATATCCGGTGAATGCGACAAGGACATCATGTGATGGTTCTTAGTGGACATTTTAAATAAGTCTTGCACGTCACTACTATAACGTTGATCGTAATTTACTTTGAATTTCTTCTCTAAAAACCCAATGGCGCTTGCTATACTATTTTGTTGGGCTTCCTTAGGACTCCATCCTACAAGTTTAGCAAAGCTTTTTACTGCATTATCAACCTGATGGTCGGTCCAGGTACATAATTTGCTGTCACCAGGGGCCCCGACTAAAAATATGTCTATTAATCCACCAATAGCGCCACAAGAAACTGCTATTAAGTAGTCATACTTATCACATTTATCCTTGGAACGTAATAATTTTACATTTTCTTCGCTGTTGTCTAAAAGATGGGCTGTATTTAGTGATAATTCATTCATGAATTTTTCTCCCTCGTGTTACACTATTAAAACGGCTTAATATTTTATATGCTTGCTGATCTCTTTTAATAGATTTTCCGGCGTCCCCTTTATATTACTGAGAAGTAATTTGAGGATAGCTTCTGCTAGGCTAACCGGCAATGTATATTTATTTGGCTTATGAAAAGTCATATCAACACCACCTTTTCTTTATTCTCATTGATTTCTATGCTTTCGCCTTGTCCTTTCAGCCAAAAGTTGAGTCCCTGATTACCATACACTTCCACAGCAACAAGATAACTGCCATCTTCCCGCCTTTCAGCTATAGCGGTCGGCAGCCTGTCCAATACCGCATTAATATCAGCCCCCTTATAAATAAAATTGGCTTTATGCAGCTTTCCGGTAAACATAAATGGTATTCTCTTCCGAAACTCCCCTTCCTCAAACCGATCCTTATAAGGAACATGAAATCGTTCATCCGTAATCCGATATTTTTTGATACGATCAATCCGGTAAACCGTTGGGTATCCCGGATATTCCTTGTCTTTATCTCCGATATAAGCAATCAAGTAGAAGTAATATTCTGATCCCATGATGCCTACCGGTTTAATATTGACTTTACTGACTTCACCGGATACTTTCTGGTATTCCATCTGAATCATCCGGTGCTGATATACAGCGGTGCCGAGTTCCCAAATCGAATTAATTAATGCTTTGCCATGCCGCGGTTCCACATAATGGAATATTTCATTTTGCAGAAGCTCATACATTTTTTTCCGTTCCTCTGTTGGAAGGCATGCCCCGATTAAATCGGTTATGATTTTTTCCATTTCTTCCTTACAGAGAGAACGGCTTTCCAGAATGACCTTTGCAACAGTAAATAATTCAGCATTGGTAAGTGTAATTGTTTTTGCACTTACAATGCGAAATCCCTTGGCGATACGGTCATATTGGATTTCCGTCAGTTCCCCGTGGCGGTCCGTTCGATTTGCATAAAAATCACGGATGGAATCAATATCGCGTTGAATTGATCGTGGATTAACGCCATATTCATCTGCCAGCTCCTGCTTGCGTATGATTTCGCCGGATAACAGCCGACTGTAAATTTCCAGCACGCGGTCATGTTTGCGGGCGGATTCTTTTACTCCCTCCACATTGTCACCTCCCTCTTTTTAAACTTATTATATCAGTTGTCAATGACAGCAGATGTCACTGCAGATAAATAGTCATAATTGCTTTGTAATTATTATACAATTATTAATGCTTAAAGGCAACTGAAAATAATGCTATTAGAATATTCAAAAGACCTATATTATCTGTAAAATTGAAATGAGAGAGGGGGTTCATAATGAAAAATGTTGATTATGCAGAGATTGGGGCAAGAATTCGGACGGCCCGGCTCATGCAGAAGCTAACCCAGGAAGAAGCCTCCGAGAGATGTGATATCACCACTTCATACTATGGTAACATTGAACGTGGCGATAAGAAGATGAGCGTGGAAACGCTGATTAAGGTTGCAAAGGGATTGAATATTTCTACGGATGAGTTATTATTCGGTGATGCAGCCGATGAATGGACTGAGGCCGATGAATTTTTAAAGGAAGTGCAGAGAACCGTTGATCAGGAATATTTTACAAAGTATTTAGCTGTTATGAAAGCCATTGCGTCAATCATTCATAAGCTGTAGCGTGAATACAGGTGAAAAGTCCGCTTTTTCAGAAAAATAATATAATAGTGAATGACACCAGAAAGATTTCAGCCATTATGGCTGATTTTTTTTGCCCAAAAACAGGCAAGAGACATCTGCTGTCATCCGAAACAATTATGCTGGAATCAGAAGGAGGATGAGGAACATGGAAACACACAAAGAAAAGAAGCAGGAGGAGAAACGTTACAGGATTACGTTGCTGCGCTTTGGAAAAGCAGTTGTCAGCGCAAAATCCCAGAATGACGCTACCCGGAAAGCACTTCATTTGAAGGAAACAGATATTCACTGGCTTTCCGATCAAGATGGGATACCGGGAGGGCGTCTGGTCAGCTTGGTAGAGCCGTTTGATGAGTCAATGTAAAAGTAAACAGAGGAAGGAGATTATGAGTAATGAATCACTATGACGTAAAAGGAATTTTAATGAAAACAGAAGCTCCATTCGAAAATGCCATGGAGCCGCTTGATAAGGGGTATTATATCCTGGGTGTAATCGGCCTGGCAGTTGGCTTTATCCGCTCCGGAGTGGACGGAGCTGCGCTCATGGCCCTTTTGGGGCTGTTTTTGTGGTGGATTATCAAGGCGAATATTGCTTTGGCAAAGTGGAGAAAACTGCGGACCCGGCAATTTCATATGGACAAACAGTTGCCTGGAGAGGAACTTTTTGGCCGCTTGGCTGCTGTTTTGACACCCTATGGACTTCGTGTTGATTCTTTGGAGGGAATGCCCTCTGTAATCTACAAGAATATTCGGATTAAAGTTGTTTATAATGAAAATGGCACCTTTTCTCTGCCTTGGAGCCAAAATCCGGGATTTTTCTTGTTCGATCACCGCTATATTACCAGCTATTTGAACACGGTAGCAATCATGTCCATCGTAGCGTATCATGTACAAAACGCTGGTTCTGTTGTAGAAGCGGGAGCGGAACATACCGCCCAGAGAACCAGCGATGCAGCACAAGGATTCTTTCCGCCTGTTAAACCGGTGAAGGAGAGAATCATACAGTCAGTTGTGATTGGGGGATTGGCGCTTATAACCGTATTAGGATTGGCATTGAACGGCGGCGATAAAAAATACATTGATTCTGTTAAACATGGTTCACCGGTTGCATATCCCCAGATTACATATGGAGAAGCGTTTGAGAATTTCTTTAAAAACCCGAGGTGGAGATATTTTAATTCTGAGGCCGGAGATGATGTTGTGGAATTTTCGGGGAGGTGTATGTTCCAGGATACGGAGGTTGAAGCTGTTTTCCAGTTTATCTTATCCAAGGATGATGATACATTTGAAATTGCTTATCTGGGACTGAATGATATCCCTCAGAATCAGCTTGTAATTTTTGGTGTTGTAACCAAAGCATTTGAGGAGTATGGCAGAAGTCACGGAGGACTATCAGAGAATACGGAGAACGATCCGGGCGAATCTGAGGCGGACGAAATGCGGGAAGAGGAAGAAATAAAAGAAAGCCAGGAAGCGGCTGGAACAGAATCCGAAGAATTTTATGGGACAACAGAGACAGAAACAGAGCCGGTATTTGGTAATATAGCCCAGGAAAGTGATGGAACCGTTCAACCCGGAATGGTTTACGGTATCTACGAGTACCATGATGAATACATGGATGCTGCTGCAGAGATTGGCTGGAACCAGGAAAAGGGAACGGAATATATTTATCTGTCGGGAGTTTCAAAGGATGGAAGGGGTGCGGGAGAATTTTCCGGCGATGTGGTTTCTACAGCGGATAATAATTATACGGCTGTGGACACAGATGGAAATGTAATTGATTTCTATCATAATGGCATAGATACCATAGAGATTCAGAATGATACCAATTCCGGTTTATATGGTTTGTATTTTCCAGGGTTTAACGGCATTTACCGAAAAACAGAAGAATTGTCTCCGACGGCCAACATAAAAGATCATGGAGATGTAGGGGATGCTTATGAAGGCAACTATATTATTCCATACAGTGATATTCAATCCATTGCTGAGATGGGGAGTTTGGCAGAAAATATGTCCAGTGAAGACCTGCGCCTTGCAAAAAATGAGATTTATGCCAGGCATGGAAGAAGGTTTAAGGATTCCGAACTGCAGGCGTACTTTGATTCCCAGCCTTGGTATAATGGAACAATAGAACCAGAGGCATTTGACGAAGGTGTTCTGAATGAGATTGAAAAAAATAACATTAAAATTTTAAACAGTTTGCTTGGTAATTAAATAGAGAAAACAAATAAGTCCAGAAGTTTAAAAATTTCAATCAAATATTATAACCGTGAGAATATTTTCAGGAGGTAAATAATCTATGTATCATCAGATTCTCACGGTTATTCTGCAAGCAATTTCTTGTATCCTTGAAATCTTAGGAAAAGATGAATAACCAAATTATTCCCCAGGCGCTTGGCAGCCTGGGGCATTTTTTTCTGCGGAGATTGGCTCATTTTAAGGCGAATAGCAGCTTGCGGAAAAGATATAATTTTCCAGTGCAAGTCGGGTAATACGCCATTCACGTCCGGCCTTAAAGGCTTTGATCTCACCATTCCGGCAAAGTCTTGCTGCGGTGGCGGGTCTTATATCCAGGATTGTGCAGACATCGTTTAGATTTAAAAGATCTCCGTAATCATCAAACAACATGTTTAAAACCTCCTTATCAACGTTTCGGGATTGTTATGGTTATTGAAATGTTATTGGGAGGGTATTTTTTACCACGTGGAAGGGAGGCGGTAAGTAAAAGCTAAATAGAGAGAAACAGCGATAAAGCGGGTTAAACCGTAGGAAACGTCAGTAAACACATTTAAAATCAAACAAAAGAATGGAGGAAATTTTATGGCAGCAAATGTAGAATCAATGTTTTACACCGGGAGGACTGCTCCGTGGCATGGACTGGGAATATCGGTATTGGAGGCGCCTGCATCCAGAGACGCTTTGGAACTGGCTGGATTGGACTGGCGGGTGGTTCAAAGGGAACTTATAACAGAGGACGGAATACAAGTTGCCGGTTTTAAGGCAAATGTCCGCGATCAGGACAACCGGGTGTTAGGTGTAGTTACAGACCGGTATAAGGTGGTTCAGAACGATGAAGCCTTTGCATTTACGGATGATCTGCTGGGGGAAGGCATTACATATGAAACAGCAGGTTCTCTCCAGGAGGGCAGGAGAACATGGATTTTGGCAAAGCTTCCTCAGAGATATATCATCAGCGGTGATGAAATTACACCTTATCTGGTATTTATGAACTCCCATGACGGAACCGGAGCGATTAAAGCGGCTATGACACCTATTCGGGTAGTATGCCAGAATACGTTGAACCTGGCGCTTGCGACGGCAAAACGCACCTGGTCTACAAACCATGTAGGGGACATTCGGGGAAAGCTGGAGGACGCAAAGTATACGCTGCTGTATGCAGACAAGTATATGGCGGAGTTAGGAAAAAGCATTGACAAGCTGAGCCGACAGAAATTAACGGATAATTTACCGAAGCGGAGATGGAACACTAAATTATGCGGGAAGGGCAGATCTTATATGGAAGGATGTGGTTGAGCATGCAAAATGAGAGAGAGGGTTATGTACTCGATGAATTTTTGTCAGCAGATGAAATGACAGAGAAGTTACTTCTGGCAATTAAAGGGGCGGCTTTTTTCTATAGTGTTTTGAAGGGCTGGGGTTATCGAACATACTATCCTATTGCTTTAGTGGTGGAAACTCTGGAGACCGGCGATGTGATTGCGGATAAACTGGCAATCTTCAATAAAAAAGTCATCAGTACGAATACGCTATCGAGCGAGTTTTTAAAAGCTTTATGCGATGGACATGATGATCTGTCGATCATGTCCTACACAACGGGGAGATATCTGTCCGATAATATGGAAACTTTATTTAGTTTGTGTCATTGCGGTGAATACGGAGGCCACTCGGCGAGGACGATCTTAATGATTGTTTTCTCCAAAGTAGTTCCGGAGGAATACAAAGATAAGTTTTCACTTGTTATCGAGGTAGAGCGGCGTCAACTGGAGAATTTAACCCAGGCAAGTATGGAAACATATTTGGATACTCTGAAAAGCTATATTTTAGCTTATGAACAGGTCATCGAGCATGAAATAAAAAAGAATCTTCAATGTGATCTAAACAAAAGAGATGAAAGGTTCTGGTATGCTGTTGTTATAGTGATGGTGCTTGCGTTCTCAGGCGGGGATACGGCAGTCGAAGAAACAATAAGAAGCAATCTTTATCAAGCGCTGCAGACGGCCTATGATTTATCCGATTCTTATGAATTTTATAATCAGATTCCCGCGCTGTTCAGGGAAGTATTTGATCAATCAATACCGGAAGTAAGTAAATTATTATCGGAAGCAAAGGCCATGGAAGTTTCAGCAAAGGATCTGGCGGAAATGGTTTTGTATGACACAGAGCATTATTATATACCGGAGAGTGTGTTTACAAAGATTTGCAAACCGCTAAGCACGGTATGCACGGTAAATCAGATTAAAGATGTACTTGCGAAAGAAGGCATATTATGTACACAAAGTCAGGGACGAATTTATAAAACGATTAAGAAGAACATCGGAAGTTCAAATACTGCGGTTAGATTCGTCTGGTTGAAAAGAAGGCTGTTGGAAGAGGATACAATGGAGATGAGTTTTGCCGATATGTACCGGATGAGGAGGAAAAAAGATGTGTAATTTGATTGAAATAGGCATCCATATAGATGGAAAAGTTATGCTGGATATGGATAAATCCAGTAATCCCCATATTGCAATATCCGGAAGATCAGGAGCTGGAAAATCGGTAGCCGGACAGAAAATCATTCGAAATATTGCAGTTAATGGAGCGGGTTCTATTATTGTTTTTGATATGCACCGCTTATTCAGTGATGAAAACATTTTTCCTGAGTATAGAAATGATATAAAGGAAAAGAGTCATGACATTAAAGCCAACTCAGCAGGCATTTCTATTCCGCTGTTTAGTCCATTAATGTATACGGATGGGAATGCGGAAGAAATGCTGGATGTGATAACATCAATCACGAATGTTTTAAGCAGTGCTATAAGGCTTGGTGCTAGACAAAGGGAATATTTATATGAGGCTGTGGCTTTCGTTGCTGAAGAAAAATCATATGAAAAGTATGGGCTTGCTTCTTTAGATCGCGCACTTAACATGGTCAATGATGAAAAGGCTGCTTCGATTCAGGACAAGCTGCGGTACATTTTTAAGAAGAACATTTTCCACAATGGCCCTAATTTTATTGAGGATCATAAAATTAATATCCTCAGATTATCAAAATTTTCAGAGTCTACGCAGGCACTTATTGTTGAGATTATTCTGGCTTATATTTGGCGTTTAGCCAATGCAGGTGTCTTTATGGAAAATGGACTATGCCTGTTTCTGGACGAGTGTCAGAATTTAAACTGGGAAAAGACGGGTATTATCAGTACAATTCTTTCAGAAGGAAGAAAGCTCGGATTACAGTTAGTTCTAATTACTCAGGCATTGGGAGGAAGCAGCAAAGCGGATTTAACACGCTGCTTACTCCAGGCAGGAAATCAGCTCTTTTTCTCACCGCCGGAAAATGAAATTGCGATGGTTGGAAAGCTGATAGGAGAGAAACGTCAGGCTTATTGGCAAATGAGGCTGAAAACGCTAAAAGTAGGTGAATGTGTAGTCAACGGTTCTCTCATTATTAATGAAGCCGCTTACAACGGCGCACTTAAAATTAAGATCTGATAAACCGAAGATATATTTTATTCATAAGAAAGAGGTGTAAGACAAGATGTTGATCCGTATACATATAGTAAAAGGCAGAATTGGCGGTGAGGAATATGCAGGTAAGCACTGGTGTGATCCTGGCCATTCGGGCGGCGTATAAAAGTGGCGTGATAAACTTCGAAACGTATCGTGAAATCAAGAAAAAATATGGATTTTAAGATCAGAAGGCCTGGCTGTTATATGCCGGGCTTTCTTCAAGGAGACCGGCAATGGAAAAAAGGAGAATAGTTTTTTACGGCAGGGTCAGCACCCAGAGCGATGAACAGCTATCTGCTTTTGACAATCAGATGGTCTGGTACAAGCAGTTGCTGGCACTTCATCCAGAGTGGACCGTTGTGGGGGAATATGAAGATGCCGGAGTTACAGGAACCAGCGTCAGAAAAAGAAAAGGATTTCAGCAGATGCTGGATGATGGAATCAAATTTCACAAGTATGATCTGATTGTTACGAGGGAAACCAAACGGTTTGCCAGAAATACGGTGGATGCTCTGTCCTATGTCCGGCTATTGAAGCAGCATGGCATTGAGGTCTATTTTGTCAATGACGGGATATGGACCATATCGGATAATGACGGCGAGCTGCGCCTCAGTATTATGGCAACAATCGCCCAGGAGGAAAGTCGTAAAACCTCTGAGAATGTGCGGGCGGGCCAGAGAATTTCCAGACAGAAGGGAGTGCTTAGGGGAAGCGGCAACATCCTGGGATACCGGCGAGTAGGAAGAAACCAGTATGAGATCGATACGGAGCAGGCGATCATTGTTAAAAAAATTTTCAAGTGGTATTTAGGAGGAGATGGAATCAGGACAATCAAGCGAAAATTGGAGGAGCATGGATATAAGACGGCAACTGGTAAAAGCCATTGGCAGTTCCAGGTGATCGACAATATTTTAAGCAATCCATTTTACACCGGCCGGCAGCGGCAGTTGGAAAAAGTCTCTGATGGCTATCTCACACAGAACCGGGTTAAAAACAGTCCGGATAAGATCGAATATATCCAGGGCGATTATGAAGCAATTATTTCTGAGGAGGCATTTGAGGAGGTCAAACGTCTCAGGCAGCTGCGCTATAATAAAATGAACAACAAAGGGAAAAAGGATAGTAAGAGTGTCTGGTGTGGAAAATATCTTTGTGGCTGCGGATGTGGCACTGTGCGAAGGATCGCCAGTGGGAACGAATATATTTTTATTTGTCATTCACAGCATATGAATGGAATCAAGGTAAAGAGCGGTATTACCGATACCGAAGATACCTGTTCCTTAAGGACGATACTGGAATGGAAACTCGATATGATCGCCTGGCATGTTATCAACGATGTGTGGGGCAGCAGCAAAACCGATATAACTCAGGCTTTAAAAATAATCGAAGAATGCTACAGAGAAGAGAGCACATTGAGTCATTTGGAAATTAGAACCATACAAGATAATATCGACAAACTGGAGAAACGGAAACGAGGCTTATTTGATATGAGAGCAGATGGCGAGATAACCAAGGAGGAATATGCGGCCAAGAGAGAAGAGTACGATATGGAAATTCAAAAATTGAACATTTCCATTGCGGAAGCTGAAACGAGCCGGGTTGCTTCGGCTGATTACCATAAGAAAATCAACAGCATAAAAGAAGCGCTGGAAAAGATCCTTGATCTGTCTAAACCAAAGCTAAACCGCGATGTTGTGGATGGCTTCGTATGGAAACTTGTACATATTTCCGACAATGAGTTTGACATGTATTTAAGTATGGGAAATGATAACTTTGGGGATGTAGGAGCTGAAGAAAAAGTAATTAAATACAAGGTATTTGAAAGCTCAAATCCAAGGAGAGAGGAGCGGGTGAAATGCACAAAGCTAAAATCCATCCGACTGACATATGATGACGCGGTAAGATACCGGACAATGAGCGGAAAACGGGTTCTGAAGCATAAGTGGGAGGATCTTGAAGTTAATATTTACATTTGATGCGGAATATCGTAACAGTCAGGCCTGCCGAAGAATTAAAACATACAAAAACGGAGAACAATTCTTATTTTGTATAAAAACTTTGACTATATCCGATAATCATTCTATAATAGAGATAGAATGAATGTGGATATAAGAGAGGAGGTACCATATGTATATTCAACGCGCGATGGAAGAACGGATTGAAAAATTAGCAGGCTTCTTCCCTGTACTTATGATATGTGGTCCCAGGCAGGTTGGAAAAACAACTATGTTAAGGGAGCTTGCCGGAAGGTGGACGAAACAGGTGAGTTATGTTACTTTGGATTACCCACAGGTCAGGGCGCTTGCCAAGGAAGATCCGGAACTTTTTTTACAGCAGTATACTCCTCCTGTAATTATTGATGAAATACAGTATGCGCCGGAGCTGCTGCCGTATATAAAAATCAGGGTAGATGAGAATCCTGAAAAGGGACAGTATTTTCTAACCGGCTCCCAGATGTTTCATATGATGAAAAATGTAAGTGAATCCCTGGCTGGCCGGGTTGGAATTATGACGCTTTATTCACTTAGCCAATCGGAGCTGGAAGGAAGGGAAAATGAGGCGTTCCTGCCTTCCAATGTAAAAATGCAGGGAGGTAACCGAACTGTTTCAGAGATTTTTGAATGTATTTATCGGGGCAGTATGCCGGCGGTTAAGGTAAATGAAGGTATGCCGATTGAAGAATATTACGGTTCTTATATGCAGACGTATTTAGAGCGGGATATCCGGGATCTGGTAAAGATAAAAGATGAATCCAGATTTTTGAAATTTATTGCGTGTGTGGCAGCCCGTACCGGTCAGGAAGTAGTTCTGGCAGATCTGTCCAGGGATACGGAGATTGATGGAAAAACGGCGGAAAACTGGTTGTCTCTTCTCCAGTCTTCCGGGCTGATCTATCTTCTTCCGCCATATTTTAACAATACAATCAAACGGATTGTAAAGCGGCCAAAACTTTATTTTATGGATACGGGACTGGCCTGCTATCTAAGTCTTTGGAACAATCCCAGAGCCCTGGAGTTATCTGCTATGGCCGAAGCCATGTTTGAAACATATGTAATATCTGAAATTGTTAAAAGCTATGCCAACGCGGGAATGGATACAAGAAACCGTCTGTGTTATTACAGGGACAATAATAATAAAGAGATTGACCTGATTATACTGGAGAATGGAAAAGCTTATCCGGTGGAGATTAAAAAGAGCGCGAATCCAGGAAAAAGTGCTGTTAAACATTTTGGAGTTTTGGAAGATATGGGGTTGGATGTTGGGGAAGGCGCGGTTATCTGCATGACTCCTATGATTGTGCCTATTGACGGGAAAAACAGGTATATTCCTGTTGGATGCATCTGAATGTTTCTCTTCTGATTTTTTTAAGATAGAATTAGCTCATGCGTTGACATTTGAAAAAAACAGGTGTATAAAGCTAATATGAGTAAGTGAATGGCATCGGCCGAATAGCTGGTGCCATTTTAGTGTCATTTGTTCAATGCCATTTGGATCGCATTGGTAAACTTCTGAATAATCTCCGGATTCTTCTCCATATAACTCTTCTTCGCACAGTAAGCCGTGTAGGGCACATAGCCTGATTCCGTGCCGAGGGAGGCCACCACGTAGCCGCTTCCGTCCATTTCCAGGCCGGTGGCGAAGGGCTCGAACTCCACGGTGTAGTCCGCGTCGTTGCTGGTGAAGGCGGCGGCGGTCAGTCCAAAGTTGATACTCTGGTCGATGTTTAGATCCGTCTTGGGGTCCAGGCCGTGCTTTTTCAGAATATACTCGAATACCATCTGGGGCATCCCGCCCGCTCTTCCTCCAAGCACCTTCTTGCCCTTCAGGCTGTTCCAGTCAAAGTTGGCTTCCGGCTGGCGGCCTACCAGGAAGTTGCCGGCCCGCTGGGTCAGTTGGGCGAAGTTGACCGCGTAGTCCTCGTTGCCGTTGGCGTAAGTATAGATGCTGGCCTCGGATCCCATAAAACCGATATCCGCATCGCCGGAAATCATGGCGGTCATCACTTTATCCGCGCCGGCCCCGTTGACCAGCGTCAGATCGATGCCCTCATCCTCAAAATAACCCAGTTCGATGGCCGCGTACTGGGGCGCGTAGAATATGGAATGGGCCACTTCGTTTAAGGTCACAGGGGTGAGCCCGCCGGCGGCCTCCTTCTTTCCACAGCCGGTCAGGCTGAGGGCGGCCAGGGAGCCTGCCAGAAAAACAGTGAGCAGTCGTCTCATAATCGTCTCCTTAATAATCATAGTCTCATAGTACCATTGTATTGCGGGACGGGGCGGAGTGTGAACGGGTTGGGAAATGTTTTCCCATTGCCGGGCCTGGGAAATAATGGTATGATAAATGGGATGAAGCTGATAGGGAATTTGGCCGGGGAGAGAGCAAATGACGGAAAATACGGTTAGGGAAGCGTTTGACGAATCGGAACAGATCATTGTGGGCATCGAGCCCTGCGACGTTTTGACCGGGGGACGGGACAAAAACCGCTTCCTGCTGTACCAGTTGAAACGCAGCATGGCCTGCGCGGAGCAGATCGACATTATCGTGTCCTTTCTTATGGAATCCGGGGTGCGGCTGCTGTTGGCGGATTTAAAGCAGGCTCTGGACCGCGGGGTGAAAATTCGGATTCTCACGGGCAACTACCTGGGAATCACCCAGCCGGGAGCGCTGTACCTGATCAAGGACCAGCTGGGGGATCAGGTGGAGCTGCGGTTTTACAACGAAAAGGGGCGGTCCTTTCATCCCAAGGCATACATTTTTCATCGCGGAGATCTTGGGGAAATTTACATCGGCTCGTCCAATATGTCCCGCAGCGCCCTGACCTCCGGGATCGAGTGGAATTATCACTTCGACAGTCTGCGGGACAGTGGGAATTTCAGCCGGTTCTACGAGACATTTGAGGATTTATTTTACCGGCACTCGATTCTCATCGACGATCAGGAGCTGGCCCGGTACTCCAGAGAGTGGAAGAAGCCGGCTGTTCAACGGGATTTGGAGAAATACGACCAGTTCGGACCGGAAATGAAGGTGGAGGCGCTGTTTCAGCCCCGGGGCGCGCAGATCGAGGCCCTGTACGCGCTGAAGAACAGCCGCAGGGAGGGCGCGAAAAAGGGGCTGGTCCTGGCCGCCACCGGTGTGGGCAAGACATATCTGGCGGCCTTTGACTCCCAGAGCTTTGAGCGGGTGTTGTTTGTGGCCCACCGGGATGAGATTTTGAGACAGGCGGCGGAGAGCTTTTATAATGTGCGCCAGTCCCGGGATTACGGCTTTTTTACCGGCCGGGAAAAGACCACGGGGAAATCCGTGGTTTTCGCCTCGGTCTCAACCCTGGGAAGACCCGCCTATTTAAACGAGCGGTATTTTGCCAGGGATTACTTTGACTATATTGTGATCGACGAGTTCCACCATGCGGTTACGGACCAGTACCGGCGCATCATCGAATATTTCCGGCCGGAGTTTCTGCTGGGTTTGACGGCCACACCAGACCGCCTGGACGGCCGGAGTCTTTATGAGCTGTGTGATTACAATGTCCCATATGAGATTAATTTAAGGGATGCGATCAACAAGGGGCTGCTGGTGCCGTTTCATTATTATGGGATTTACGACGAGACGGTGGATTATTCCCAGATCCGCATCGTGAAGGGCAGGTATGCGGAGGAGGAGCTGACCGGACAACTGACGGTGGGGACGCGCTACGAGCTGATCTACCGGTATTACTGTAAATACAGGTCCAGGCGGGCTTTGGGCTTCTGCTGTTCGCGAAAGCACGCGGAGCAGATGGCAAAGGAATTCTGCCGCCGGAATATTCCCGCCGCCGCGGTGTACAGCGACAGTGACGGGGAGTACGCGGCGGACCGGAGCGAGGCCGTGCGCAGGCTGCGGGATGGCGAGCTCCGGGTGATCTTCTCTGTGGACATGTTCAACGAGGGACTGGATATCAGCGAGCTGGATATGGTCATGTTTCTGCGGCCCACGGAGTCTCCGGTGGTGTTTTTACAGCAGCTGGGCAGAGGCCTGCGAAAGAGCCGTGGTAAGGAATTTCTCAATGTGCTGGACTTTATCGGCAACTATGAGAAGGCCGGAGCCGCGCCCTTCCTCCTGAGCGGCAAGCCCTATTCCAGCGCCGAGGCCGGGAAAATGGAGCCGCAGGATTTTGAATTCCCGGACGACTGTCTGGTGGATTTTGATATGCGGCTGATCGACCTGTTCCGGGAGATGGCAAAGAAGAAGGCGAAGCGGGAGGACCGGGTCCGGGAGGAGTATTTCCGGGTCAAGGAGCTGCTTGACGGCAAAGTGCCCACCCGCATGGATCTGTTCACCTGCATGGAGGACGAGGTATTCCAGCTGTGTGCCGGCATGAAGACCAGTCCCTTTAAACATTACCTGCGATACCTGGACAGCCTTGGGGAGTTGGGGGAGCAGGAGCGGGCTATCTTTGAGAGCATCGGCAACGAATTTCTGGAATTGCTGGAGACCACAGGGATGTCCAAATCCTACAAGATGACGGTGCTGCTGGCATTTTACAATAACGGGGATTTAAAGACGGCCATCGATGAGGAGGACATTTACCGGAGCTACAAGGAATTTTACAGCACGGCCAATAACTGGAAAGATCTGGAACGGGATAAGAGTACCAGCGATTTCAGGACCTGGGATAAGAAACGCTGTGTGAGCGAGGCGCTGAAGAACCCGGTGCATTTCCTGCTGCAGTCCGGAAACGGATTTTTCGTGGAGCAGGAAGGGGCGGTGCTGGCACTGAATCCCCAGCTGCATGAGGCGGTGCGCCTGCCTGGTTTTTCCGGGCAAATGAGGGATGTGATCGATTTTCGGACCATGGACTACTACCGCAAGCGGTATGAGAAATTGCAGTTGTAGCGCGGCTGCGTTTCTGGTAGAATGAATAGGTGAAATTACGCACGACAAGGGGAGAAACTGGAATGACCAATTATGAGATGATTGTGCTGGATCTGGACGGCACGCTGACAAACCGGGACAAGGTGATTACGCCCCGGACCAAACAGGCGCTGATGAGCGCCCAGGAACAGGGGAAAATCGTGGTTCTGGCCTCAGGCCGCCCCACGGCGGGGGTGGAGCCCCTGGCAAAGGAACTGGAGCTGGAGCGCTTCGGCAGCTATATTTTGTCCTACAACGGGGGAATGATCACCAACTGCCGCACCGGCGAGGTGGTGTTCGCCTCGCAGATTCCGCTGGCGGCCAACGAACGGATTATCGGCCTGGCGGAGGAGCACCGGGTGGATATTTTGACCTATGAGGAGACTCGGATCATAACCAACAACGATCAGTGCCCCTACGCGGTGATGGAGTCCAACATCAACCATCTGCCGCTGGTTCAGGTGGAGAGCATGAAAGATTACGTCCGGTTCGAGGTGCCCAAATTCCTCATGCTGGACGACGGTGACTATCTGGTGACGGTGGAACCGCTGGTGAAGGCGGCGCTGGGCAAGAATTTCAGCGTTTACCGCTCGGAGCCGTATTTTCTGGAAGTGATGCCCAAGGGTATCGACAAGGCCCTGTCCCTGGCGCGTCTGCTGGAGGTGCTGGGGATGACGAAGGATCAGATGATCGCCTGCGGCGACGGCTACAACGACCTGACCATGGTTCAGTTCGCCGGCCTGGGCGTTGCCATGGAGAACGCGGTTCTGCCCCTGCGCAAAGCCGCGGACTATATCACGCTGTCCAACAATGAGGATGGGGTGGCCCATGTGGTGGAGAAATTTATGTTATCTTAAATCATTCTAAAAATTCATGGGAAGGGTAGACTTTCGGACTTTAATATGCTAAAATGAATGAAGTTTGAAAGATGACCAAGGAGAGGGTACCGAACCATGAACAAGAAAATCAAAACCGAGGCGGTAGATCATTTGTTCGACGCGATCCTGACGCTGAAGAACCCGGAGGAGTGCTATAAGTTTTTTGAGGATGTCTGCACCATCAACGAGCTGCTCTCCCTTTCTCAGCGCTACGAGGTGGCTAAGATGCTGCGCGAGGGTAAGACCTATCTGGAGATTGCGGAGAAGACGGGTGCTTCCACCGCCACCATCAGCCGCGTGAACCGCTCGCTGAACTATGGGAGCGATGGGTATGATATGGTATTTGCAAGACTTACGCCGCCGGACGGACCTGCCGGGACATAACGGTATGGTTGATGTATGATAAGAGAACAGCCTGTACGGAGCCATTGGCGCCGGACAGGCTGTCTTTCATTGTGCGCCCGGCGGCGCACGTTTCTAACCGGTGAAAGTCCGGAATCCGCCCGG
>NZ_CABJCG010000003.1:374551-402321 GCF_902364025.1 Enterocloster lavalensis | reverse complement strand
CACGTCAACTATTGAAACCGCCGTGTACCGAACGGTACGCACGGTGGTGTGAGGACGGGAGTTAATCACTCCCTCCTACTCGATTATAGGGCTATTTGTCAATCATAAACGAGGACTTTAATTCATACAACGGATGCTCCAACCCCGTAGGCTTATAAAATTCCGTCCCAACATACCGAAACCCCAGCTTTTTAAGCACCTTTTCCGACCCGGCATTTTCAGGATGATGACCGGCGAACAGCGTTTCCGCCTTCAAGACATGAAATGCATACCTTATCACCGCCGCCGCCCCCTCTGTGGCGTACCCCATCCCCCAGTATTGCTTCCGCAGATGAAACCCCAGCTCATAAGTACGTTCACCGCTCTTATAAGGCCGCAGCCCGCAGCACCCTATAAATCCGCCGCCATCCAGCTCGAAAACCGGCCAGTATTGCACAGAAAACCGCCTGTCATGGTCGATCTCCCGGTCCAACCGGTCCGCAATCTCCTGAGGGGTGAAGCGGCCGGAGGCGCAGATCAGCCGCGTCACATCCGGGGCCCCCCACAGCTGGCGGGCAAGGGCGGGATCGGCGTCCGTCCATTTGGAGAAGCCGATTCGTTTTGTCTGTAGGAAATAGTCTCGGTTCATGGTTAGGCCTCCTGAATTTTATGTGTTCTCTACGATTTTATGGATTCCATCATGACTTCCTGCGCTAACCTACAAACTGTTTTTTCCACAGGGGAGAGGGCTCGCCCCTTTTTATAGATCATGACAACGTCCCTTGTCAGAGCTGGACTGCCGATCTGAAAGTAGATAGGATCCACAGAAAGCCGGATACGGTCTTTCCATGTTTCAGGAATTATGGTGGCCCCGAAGCCGGTGGCCGCCAGGCGATGAGCTGTCTCCAAGCCGCCTACCTCGTACAAGGATTTCGGAGTGATATGGTATTTATCAAGCATGTTCCGAGCGTGGAGTCCCATTCCATGGGCTTTCGTGAGTACGATGAAGCGATAATTTTTTAGGATACCCAGATCTTCCACACTCAGAATTTTCGATTCCAACGTTATAGAAGAAAGGCCGTCGTTTGATGGGAGAATCAAAAAAAGACGTTCCTTGTTTAAAAAGACATGGGATACAGATGGCGGGATTTTCGGGGATGTATAAAATGCTAGGTCCAGGCTGCCATTTTCAACTTTTTCAGCCAGTACACTATTGCTGTTTTCGCCGGTTACGTTTAGCTTTACCTCAGGATACAGCCGCGTCAGATATTCAACAAGAGGGGGAAGCATAAATGGGAGTCGGGGAGCGCCCATTCCCAGTGTCAGTTCCTTCAAAGACCGCTGTCGTATTTCATTTAATTTTTCTAGCATTTCTGTTTCAGCATTCTGTACAAAACGAATGTAATTAATATAGCATTTTCCAGCTTCCGTGACAGCCAACGGACTGCAGGTCCTGTCAAAGAGTTTGAGGCCCAGTTCGTGTTCTATTGCGGAAACTACTTTGCTCAGGTAAGGCTGTGATACGAACAGCGCATCCGCGGCTTTGGAAAAACTTTTTAGCTCAGCGATTGCAAGGATATAATTGTACTTGTAATTGCTCATGGTACCTCCCAATTATATAACCGATTGGTTATATGACTATGAAATTCACATCATGGACGGGTGCATTATTCAATGTTACTATCATTATAATCAAATTTGGTGTTACGTCAAGCAATGCGCATTGGAATCAGTAATGTTATGTTAATATTTACAGCCATGACGGGAGGGTTAAACATGAAGGCATTAAAAGATACGAGGATTTTGGGTATGCCGTTTATATTCTATATTATTTTGACTGCTGCGACTGTGTTTATTTCGATGCGCGGCAGTTTGCTCGACAACATGATTGGGGCAATCGCCTGTTCCATGCTGATCGGCACGGGCCTTGGCGTAATTGGCGACAAAATTCCTATCTGGAATCAATGGTTGGGAGGCGGTATTCTATTTGCAAATCTCGCAGCCTCCGCCATCACCACCTTTAAGATTCTTCCCGAATCTACCATCAAGACATTGGAGAATTTTAATAACGGAACTGGATTTTTGGAAATGTTCGTGGTGTTTCTGATTTTGGGTTCCATTTTATCGGTGGATAGGGATTTATTGATGAAGTCCTTTTTAGGCTATATCCCCACCATTTTAGGGGGCGTGGCAGGGGCGTTTTTATTGGGCGCGGGGGTAGCCTTTATCTTGGGAAAATCTCCTATTGACGCGTTGCTTTCCATCGCTCTTCCAATTATGGGAGGAGGAAATGGAGCGGGAGCATTGCCTATGAGTAAAGTCTACGGGGAGGTTACAGGGAAGGATCCGTCCGCCTGGTATGCTGCATCCTTTGCAACTCTGATGCTGGGGAATATTGTGGCAGTATTGTATGCCGCGGTGCTGAATAAACTGGGGAAAAAGTATCCCCAACTTACGGGAAACGGACAGTTGATGAAGCTGGATAACAAATATTCTGAAAAAAAGCAGATCGCGACCTGTAAAACCGAGATTTCTCATTATGCGGCTGCCATTGCTCTTGCCACGTTCTGTTATATATTTGCCGATTATTATGCAGCGCATATTTCGATTATCAACAACTGGCTGCATTTGGGCTTTAAAGTACACAAATTTGCATTTATGATTATACTAGCGGCTTTATTAAATGTTACAGACTGTGTTCCTATGGAAATTCGGGCAGCCAATAAGCAGATTCAGGGATTTTTTGTGAAGTACCTCTCATTCCCGTTGTTGTTTATGGTTGGATTGGGAACTAATTTGAATGATTATCTGCAGGTATTATCCATTGTAAACATTGTTATCATCTTGTTTGTAGTGTTAGGGGCATGTCTGGGCTCAGCGCTTGTTGGAAAGTTGTTCCACTATTATCCTATTGAGGCTATGATTACTGCCGGGCTCTGTATGGCTAATGCCGGAGGCTCGGGGGATGTTCAGGTATTGGGAACTGCGGACCGGATGGAGCTTATGCCTTATGCTCAGATTTCTTCCAGGATTGGTGGAGCGATTATACTTCTTATCGCCAGTTTTTTATTCAGCACATTTTTATCGTAATTACATGGAGGTTGTCATGAAAATTTTCGAGTTTGAGCGGCCCTGCGGCCTGGTATCGTCCGAAACCATCACGGTGCGGATCATGGTGCCGGACGGGTATGAGTCCGGTGGGAAAATGTACCCGGTACTCTACATCAACGACGGTCAGGACGTCTTTGAGGACAAGGACATTCTGTGGGGCGAGTGTAGCATGGATTATAAGCGCTACTACGGGAATTACCGCCGGTTTCTGCCGGAGTTCATCATTGTAGCGCTGGTATGCCCCAGGGAGCGCCAGGAGAGGACCCGGCTGTACTCCCCATTTTCTCACAAGGGAAAGGGAAATTCGCCGGAAGATTTGGATATAGCGGGCATCGGTAAGATGTATCTGGACTGGATCGCGGACGATTTAAAGCCCTGGGTGGATGGCGCGTTCAGGACCAGAACGGAGGCCGATTTTACCGGGATCATGGGCTACAGCACGGGGGGCCTGTTCGCCATCTACGCCGCGTTGGCCCGGCCCGACCTGTTTTCCCGGCTGGCTGCGCTCAGCAGCGCGGTGTACATATGGAAGGAGGAGCTAGAGGCATTTTTGCAGCGGGGATCCTATGGGCATCTAAAGAAAATCTATATGGATGTGGGGACAAACGAGTACGGCCGGATCACCACAAAGGAGGAGTTCCTGGAGGGGGCGGAGCTTATGTACAGGGCATATCTGGAGCACGGCGTACAGCCTGAGCGAATCCTGTATAATGTCTATCCAGGCGCTGTACACTCGCAGACGGATTGGAAAATGCGGTTCCCGGATGCGTTGCGGTGGATTTTTGGGGATATCTGACCGGATAAGACTGCGCTGCCGTGACGGATTGCCTGGCTGAGGCTGAGTTTCGTCCTGGCAGAGTGCCCGCCCGCGGCCCCACATCTGTCCAAACTATCATCAAAACACGCCCGGAGTTCATCCGGGCGTGTTTCACGTTCTCAATTCTGTTTTTTCTCCACCGCAATCCAAAACTCGCAGCAGTAATCCGGCGACGTCACATCCGCCGACGGGTACACCTCAAAATCCGTCCCCCCGCAGGGCTGGTACTCGCTGGTGGGGAAGAACTCGCTGTAGATCCGGTGGTACAGTTCCTGGAATGCCTGGGGCATGCTGCCGGTGCAGGTGAACACCGCGTAGGTGTGGGCCGGAATCTCCTCCACGCAGAGGCCGTCCCCGGTCACGGGCTGACCGTTGTAGGCAGCGCCGATGGCGTAGGGGAAGTCCGCGTCCACCGCGTCCTTTCCGAAGCTGGCGCCCACGATCCGGTCGCCGAACAGATTCTCCTTCGGCATGTACCGGCAGAGCGCCGGGATGGTGCCGTCCGTGCTGCATTCCTGCCAGAAAGCGGAAATCTCCACCGGGGTCAGCTCCTCCCTGGCACTCACCCGCTTCTTTTTCATCACCAGCTTAAATGCTTCTTTTGTCTCGATTCTGTAATCCATGATATTCCCTCCGCTTAAAATCAGTTTGACGGAAAGACGGGAAAATGATTTCAGAACCGCGCCGTTGTTCCTGGCCTGGGACGGCGTGATGCCGTGAAAACGGGTGAAGGCCCGGCTGAAGCTCTCGGGGGTGTCGTAGCCGTATTTCAGGGCCACGTCGATGACCTTTTCGTCCGATCCGGCCAGCTCGCTTCCGGCCAGGGTCAGCCGCCGCAGGCGGATGTATTCGCCCAGGGTGAAGCCGCAGAGCACGCTGAATACCCGCTGGAAATGAAAACTGGACGAACAGGCGCGCCTGGCGGCCTCCTCGTAGTCGATGGGCTCGGTTATGTGTTCCTCCACATAGTCCAGGGCCCGCTGTATTCCGGTAATCCAATCCATCACATTCTCCTCCTTCCGCAAGTTTCGTCATGCCGTGCGGTCCAAACCGCAGCAGGCATATCTAAACAATACCGGAAAGCGGCAGAATTCTCTTGACTTTCCGTGCGGAGCGCTGCCTGGCGTACTGCGCTGCCCGTTCCGGGCCCTGACTCCGGGCCCGGACTCCGAGCCCCATATTCCGGTCTCCATATCCCGGTCTCCACATCCCGGGCCCAACACCTCGGGGCCCTCACATCCCGGGCCGTCCATCCCTATTTCTCGTCGCAGACCTGGAAAATGTAGAATTTCAGATAGTAGGATTCCTCCGCGGCCCACAAAATCGGATGATCCGCGGCCTGGGTGCGGTACTCCACCTGGCGCAGGCGCTTGTGGGCGCCGCTTGCGGCTTCGCGGATGGTCTTGGTGAACAGCTCCGGGTCCATGAAGTGGGAGCAGGAGCAGGTGGCCAGATAGCCCCCGTCCTTCACCAGCTTTAAGCCCCGCAGGTTGATCTCCCGGTACCCCTTCACCGCCTGCTTGATGGAGCTGCGGGACTTGGTGAAGGCCGGTGGGTCCAGGATCACCACGTCGTAGCGTTCGCCATCTTTTTCCAGTTTAGGCAGAAGGTCGAACACGTCGGCGCAGAGGAAGGACACCCGGTCCGAGAGGCCGTTTAAAACCGCGTTCTCCGTTGCCTGGTCCACGGCCAGCTGGGAGGCGTCCACGCCTGTGACCTGTCCGGCCCCGGCAAGGCCGGCGTTTAAAGCGAAGGAACCAGTGTGGGTGAAGCAGTCCAAAACCCGCTCAGGGGCCAGGCTGCGGCACAGGTTCTGGACTGCCAGCCGGTTGTATTTCTGGTCCAGGAAAAAGCCGGTTTTCTGGCCGTCCTCCACGTCCACCAGGTAGCGGACGCCGTTTTCCACGATCTCCACTTTGGTGTCAAATGGCTCTCCGATGAAGCCTTTAAAACGTTCCATGCCCTCCTGAAGGCGCACCTTGGCGTCGCTGCGCTCGTACACGCCGCGGATGTTCACGCCGTCCTTTGTCAGAACCTGCAGGAGCTTGTCCAGGATCACCGGCTTTAAGCGGTCGATGCCCAGGGCCAGGGATTCCACCACCAGCACGTCGGAGAACTTGTCCACCACCAGCCCGGGCAGGAAATCGGCCTCGCCGAAGATCACCCGGCAGCTGGAGGTGTCCACCGTGGCCTTGCGGTAGTCCCAGGCGGCTTTTACCCGCTGTTCCAGAAATACCTCGTTGATCACGGCGTCCTTCCTGCGAGACAGGAGGCGTACGGTCAGCTTGGAGCGTGTGTTGATGAAGCCGTGTCCCAGGCAATATCCGTCGAAATCCTCCACCCGGACCAGGCCGCCGTTCTCAAATTCTCCCTGGATGGCCTCGATCTCATTATCATAAATCCACGCGCCGCCCGCTTTTAAGGACCGGCCGGCGCCCTTGCGGATGCGCACGACAGCGTTTTCTTTAAACAAATCCATTTTTTTCTCCATTCTATTTACATGTATTTTCTTGATAATAGCATAGAATGGGAAAAAATTCATCCATTTTCCAACACGCGGATTCCCTGATTGATGATCTTCTCCGCCAGGGTGGCCAGCTCCTCAGGAGATTCCGTGAGACCGGTCTGGAGCCAATACTGCACCAGGCCCACGCAGCCAGACACGATGAAGGAATAGTAGGCTTCGAAAAATGCGGAGTTTCCGCTGCGGAACACCTCCATCCAGTCCTGTAAGCATTTCTCCCGCACCAGGTGCTTCAAGCGGTTGACGAAGTTTAAGTCGCCGTTCTCTCCCAGCAGAATATATACCAGGTCGGAGTTGTCCTTGACCAGGTGGAAGATATCCACAAATACCGCGGCCAGGTTGTTGGTCAGGTCCTGGGCGTTGTGCCGGTACATCAGGCTGTTAAACTCGTCCAGCAGTTCATTTTCCGTCTTCTCAAGCAGATCGAACACGTCCCGGTAATGCAGGTAAAAGGTGCCGCGGTTCAAGTCCGCCATGTCGGTCAGCTCCCGCACGGTGATGTCCTGAACCTTCTTTTCTTTCAGCAGGCGCGTCAGGCACTCGCGCAGTTGCTTTTTTGTTTTCCGGACCCTGCGGTCCACTGTCTCTTCTCCCATGATAGAGCCTCCTCGCTGTTTTGGCTTTGGGTCGAAAGCCGGTCAAACTTCTCAAAAATTTAATATTCCGTTCATAGACGTTAGCTGGAAAAATGTTGATTAATAGTCATTAACTGGAAAATTAATCATTGTATATAACGCCATTAGTTAGTATAATCCATTATAGTCAATAAATAGACATCTGTCAATTACTAAAATGAAGGTTGTATAACACAACAAGAGATGGATAATAGATTTTGGAATAAAAGTCGGGGAGATGACGGAATGAGTGAGTGGAAACGGGAGACAAGGCGGGGCAAAGGCGCGCCGGGGCTGGCGGTTTTGAGCGCGGTATTGGGAGCTGCGATGCTCACTGCGGCCTTTCCGGCTGGTGCGCTGGCTGCGGAAGGCGGCTGGCAGCAGGACGGGACCGGCTGGAAATACATACAGGAGAGCGGAGCGCCCGCGGGCGGAGGCTGGAGCCGGATCGGAGAGAACTGGTACTGGTTCGACGGCCAGGGCTATATGAAAACCGGTTGGCTGACAGACGAAGGACGTACCTATTATATGGAGGAGAACGGAGCCATGGCGGTGGGGTGGCGTGAGATCGATGGAAACTGGTATTATTTCCACGAGGACGGAGCCATGAACACCGGGGACGTGACGTTGGGAGAGACAGAGTGCCGGTTTGGCGTTGACGGCGTTTTTAAGAGCGCAACCCGGGTGGAAAACACCGGCGGAGGCGCTTTCCAGGTGGGCTGTTACGATGAGATAACCCAGGCGCTGTTTGACCAACTGAACGAGGAAAAGACGGAAGAGTATTTCGAAGAGTATTCGGAGCGCGAGGATGAATATGATGGAGATATGAAGCGCAGCTACGACAGGAACGCCACCTTCCAGGTGTACGAGGACTTAAACCGGGCGGCCATGCATCGCCTGGAGGCCGCGGGCGCGTCCGGTTATACGAACGGCAGCATCCCGGGGGAGGGAACGGTAAGCGATTATCTGAAATCCATCTCCTACGGCTCGGGCCGGAACGCCATGGAGCTGTACCTGCAAAACTGCGAGGATGATTCGGATGCCTACGACAAGTTCCGCTCGAAGATGATGGACCGCTATGATCAGAAGGCGGACCGGAAGTATTTGCCGGAGTATTACCGGAAGATCGGCATCGCCCACCGGGAAGAGGGCGGGAAGCATTTCTTTCTGATTATTATGCTGCGGTAAATGCCGCAGAGGTAAATGAGGAGTTTGGCCATGGGACAGAGATTGCTTGATAAGCTTAAAAAGAGAAAAGAGCCGGACAGCGGGCAGGATCAGGGCGAGAAGGAGCGCGGGTCCATCCGGCTGGCGCACTTTATCATCCGCAGGAAAGGGGTGATTGAGTCCATATTCGCGGCGGGGTGCATTTTCAGCCTGCTGGCCATGCTGTTTGTGAATGTGAACTACGACCTGACAGAATACCTTCCCGCCAGCGCCGAGTCCCGCATCGGCCTGGATAAGATGGAGGAGGAGTTCGGCTATCCCGGCACGGCCCGGATCATGTTAAAGGACGTCACCCTCTACGAGGCGAAGCAGTATAAGGACCGGCTGGAAGCTGTGGACGGCGTGGATCAGGTACTTTGGTGCGACAGCACCGTGAATATTTATTCCGGCGAGGATTTTATCAACCAGAAGGATATCGAGGACTATTATAAGGATGGCTGCGCGGTGATGGACGTGACCTTTGTGGAGGGCGATACCGCCAAGAGTACCTCCAAAGCCATCGACGAGATGAAACAGATCACCGGGGACAAGGGCTACTACGTGGGTATGGCGGTACAGAACAAATCGCTGACCGAGAACGTGGAGAGCGAGATGAGCCTGATTTTGACCGTGGCCATTATCATGATTTTCGTGGTGCTGTGCGTCACCACCACGGCCTGGACTCAGCCCATCCTGTTTCTGCTGGTTATGGGCGTGGCGATCCTGCTGAACCGGGGCACCAACATTTTCATCGGAACGGTGTCATTTTTGACCAACAACGTGGCCATGGTGCTGCAGTTGGCCACCTCAATGGACTATTCCATTTTCCTGCTGGATTCCTTTACCCGCGGAAAGGGGGAGGGGCTGGACGATGAGGAGGCCATGGTGAATGCCATCGACGAGGCCATCAATTCCATCCTGGCCAGCAGCATGACAACGGTGGTGGGCTTTTTAGCCCTGGTGTTCATGAACTTCACCATCGGCTTTGACATGGGCCTGGTGCTGGCAAAGGGAATCGTGTTCAGCCTGCTGACTGTGCTGTTCCTCATGCCGGCCATGATCCTGAAATTTGCCAAATGGAATGAACGCACCAAACACCGTCCGTTTCTTCCGGAGTTTAACAAGCTCAGCAGCTGGGTTTACCGGGTGCGCTACATCATTCCCACCATCATGCTGCTCATCACCCCGGTGGCCTATGTGGCCCAGGGAATGAACGATTTCCTCTACGGAAACAGCGCGGTGGGCGCCAGCGAGGGCACGCAGGTATACGCGGACGACCAGATGATCGTGGAGAAATTCGGGCGCAGCAACATGATGCTGGCCCTGTTCCCCAACACCTCCCCGGTGACGGAGAAGGAGATGTCCGACCAGATCGAGGATCTGCCCTATGTGAAGAGCGTGACCTCCATGGCCAACACCCTTCCGGCGGGCATTCCGGAGGAATTTCTTCCGTATTCCATCACCAGCCAGCTGCACACGAAGAATTATTCGCGAATGCTCATTTACATAAGGACAAAGACGGAGAGCGACCAGGCATTCAAATGCGCGGACGAGATCCAGTCCATTATCCAAACCTACTATCCCCAGGGGTCTTATCTGGTGGGCGAGACGCCGTCCACCCAGGATATCAAATCCACGATCACGGACGATTACAACCGGGTCAACAACCTGTCCATGCTGGGCGTGTTCCTGGTGGTAATGTTCAGCTTCCGGTCCTTTATCATACCGGTGATTGTGATGATCCCCATTGAGATCGCGATTTTCCTCAACATGGCGATTCCCTATCTGGAGGGGGATACCATGGTGTTTATGGGGTATATCATTGTCAGCAGCATCCAGCTGGGAGCCACGGTGGACTATTCCATCCTGCTGACCAACAATTACGTGTCCTGCCGGAAGAGTATGGGGAAAAAGGACGCCTGTATCAGCGCGATCAAGTTGTCCTGCCCCTCGGTGTTTACGTCGGGCACCATTATCATTTTAGCCGGATATATTATCCACTTTATATCCACCACGGCCGCGATCGGCGACCTGGGCCACCTGATCGGAAGGGGCGCGCTGTTCAGCGTGTTCCTGGTGCTGACCGTGCTGCCGGCGCTCCTGGTGCTGTGCGACCGGATCATCACCAGCAACGAGTGGGACCGCTTGCAGAAGTTCCTGAAAAAGCGGCATGACCGGCGGGTGGAACTGTTGAAGAAAGGACTTAAAAAAATGGCCGGAAATGGAAATGCGGCCGGAAACGAACCAATGGAGGTGAATGGCGATGAAGTATAGCAGAAGAATCACGGCGGCCGTGTTGGCGGGCCTTATGCTGTGCACCAACATAGGTGGGGCAAATGAAGTTTACGGCGCGCCGGCCGGGGTGGACGTGGATGAAACCATGTACGTGAACCTGGATTATTATGGAAAAACCAGCAAGGTCAACGTGGTGAAAAGCTGTAATTTCAACGGCAATACGGAGTATACGGATTACGGAACCTATGAAAATGTGGTGAATATGTCAAGCAGCGTGGCTCCGCAGATCGGGGACGGGACGGTGACCTGGACCATGCCTGCGGACCAGACCGGGCGTTTTTACTACCAGTGCACCATGGGAAACGACCAGGTGACGCTGCCCTGGGATTTCGACGTGTCCTACAAGCTCAACGGCGTGCCCGCCAACGCGGATCAGCTGGCCGGGGCTTCGGGTCTGATCGAGATCAATGTGAAGGCAACGCCCAACGACGGCGCAAGGGAGTATTACCGCAACAACATGCTGTTGATGGTGGCGGTGCCCGTGGACCTGAGCAAATGCTACAGCGTGGACGCCGAGGGCGCGCAGACCCAGAATCTGGGAGAAACCACGGCGGTGGTGTTCACGGCTCTTCCCGGGGAGGAAGGGGACTACACGGTGCGCATCGGCACGGACAGCTTTGAGACCATCGGCGTGATCATGGCCATGGCCCCGGGCACGGTGGAGGATTTGCAGCACATCAAGGATCTGAAGGAAGCCAAGGACACCTGGCAGGACGCCGGGGATGAGCTTTACGACAGCCTGGAGCAGATGGCGAAGTCCGTGGAGTCCATGCGGGACGGTGTGAACCAGGTTCAGTCCGGCCTTCAGTCTGCTGAGAGCGCCAGACAGACCTGGAGCGGTTCCAAGGACGAAATTCTGGCCGGAAACGACCAGACCCTGGCGGCGCTCACCGCCATGTCCGGACAGATGGAGACTATGGTGCCCCATCTGCAGACCGCCAAGGACTCGGCGGAGGTGGTGCACAACGGAATGAACAACATTGTGGACACCCTGGGCCAGATGCAGGATCCCCTGCGCAAGCTGCACACGCGGCTCAAACACGTGGAGAACAGCATGGACAGTCTGTCCACGGAGCTGCCGGAGATTCAGGAGTTGATGCTCCAGGTGATCGCCCTGGACGCCCAGTTCCAGGCCAATGAGCAGGTTACCCTGACCGGAATGAGCAGCATCCAGCAGGCGCTCTTGGATATCGGGGAAGATTATTACGAGGAGCCTGAGCGCGCAAACGCTTCGGGCGGCGTAGGAAACTCCGGGGCCGGGAATGCGGGGCAGAGCGGAAATGGAAATGAGAGTGGAAGCGAGAATGGCGGAAGCGGAAGCCAGACGGGCGGAGGCCAGAATGGCGGAAGCGATGAGAGCGGAAGCCAGGCGGGCGGGAGCCAGAATAGCGGAAGCGGAAGCCAGGCGGGCGGAGGCCAGAACGGCGGAAACGATGAGAGCGGAAGCCAGGCGGGCGGAGGCCAGAACGGCGGAAGCGATGAGAGCGGAAACCAGGCGGGCGGAGGCCAGAATAGCGGAAGCGATGAGAGCGGAAGCCAAGCGGGCGGGAGCCAGAACGGCGGAAGCGGAGAGAGTGGAAACCAGGCGGGCGGAGGCCAGAATAGCGGAAGCCAGGCGGGCGGCAATCAGAACAGCGAAAGCGCTGGAACGAATGGTGCGGACGGGAATGGAAATACCGTGGACGGCGGTTCCGGCAGTGGAAGCGGTAATGAAAATGCAGGAGATGCCAATAAGGATAGCACAGGAGAGAACGGCGGCACAGGCAGCAGCACCGGCAGCGATACCGCAGCGAACGGAGGAAGCTCCGCAGGCAGCGATACCGCAGCCAATGAAGGAAGCGGCGCAACAGCCGACGGCGCTGCAGCGGGTAGTGATACATCGAGCGGCAGCGATACCACGGCAAGCGACACCAACTCCGGCGGTGATCCCTCCACTTCCGGCGGTACCCTCACCTCCCGGGCAGGCGCGAAAATCAGCGCCGATACCGGATTAATAGCGACCATCACTCCCCACAGCGCGCCTCTCGTGACCGCAGGGGCGGATTATCCCTTAAGTCCCACGGAGGTATTCCAGAGTCTGAACGCGAAAAAGCAGCTCCTGGAACGGCTCTCCAAACAGAGCGGCGATCTGGTGAGCACCATGAGCGAGATGACGGAAAACACCGGCGACGCGGCGAAATACAGCCGGGAACTGATCGATAACCTGGATTTCCTCATCGAGGATATCACGGCGTTAAACGATTCTCTGGACGTCTATTACCCGGATCTCCAGGACGCTCTGACCGACGCCCAGGAGCTGGTGAACCGGACCACCGAGGCCCTCAACAGCGGAATCAGCACCATGACCATTTTGCAGAACACCCTGAAAAACAGCAGCGACGATTTTGACGCGGCCGCCAGGGAAAGCCTGCGGGGCAGTATGGCGCTTTTGGACAAGAGCCTGGACATTCTGGACAGCACCACGGCCATGCGCAGGGCCGGGCGCACCATGAAGGACACGCTGGACAACGAACTGGACAAATTCGACACCGACAACCGGTTCCTGTTCATGGACCCGGAGGCAGAGAAGGTATCCTTCACTTCGGACCAGAACAAGGCGCCCAAAACCTTGCAGATCATTTTGAGGACCGACGAGATCAGTCTGGACAGCGAAGATAACAAGCCTACGGACGTGGAGACGGAGAAGGAGCATGTCAGCCCCCTGCGCAGGATGTGGAACGTGCTGGTGAAAATGTGGCAGGCCATTGTGTCCATTTTCAAGGAGCGCTGACCACCTAAGGAGGCGGAACGCAGATGTCCGGGGCCGGGCAGCACGGCTTGCAGGACTGGAAAGCGGACCTGATTTGTGGACACTGGAAAACCCACAAAACGGCCTCCTTTCCGGTTGAAATCCAGGTCAAAAACCTTTATAATGAAAATCAGGCGGTAGCGTTCGCGCTCCCGCCTGATTCAGTTATCCCGCAGCTATGCCTGCGGGCTTCTGACCCCGCGGACAGCCGCCGAAGGTCCATCAAGACATGGCAAGGCACAGCGTATCCGCGAGAATAACGAAGGGCGGCGTTGACCAATGGCGGAAATCATGAAGCAGGAAAAAACAAAATACAAGCTGGCGAATTCCATCAAGGAGTGCATGAAAACCGCGCCGGTGGACAAGATCACGGTAAAAAACATTGTGGAGGGCTGCGGCGTCACCCGGCAGACCTTTTACCGGAATTTCCTGGACAAGTACGACCTGATCAACTGGTACTTTGACAAGCTGGTTCTCCAATCCTTTGAGCAGATCGGCATGGGCCACACGGTCGGAGAGAGCCTGACCCAGAAATTTGCATTTATCCTCAATGAAAAGGTGTTCTTCACTGAGGCGTTCCGCTCCGACGACCGGAACTCCTTAAAAGAGCACGACTTCGAGCTGATCCTCCAGTTTTACACGGACCTGATCGCACGCAAGACCAGCCAGCCCCTGGACGGCGAGCTGCATTTCCTGTTGGAAATGTACTGCCAGGGTTCGGTGTACATGACGGTCAAATGGGTCCTTGGGGGCATGAAGGACTCCCCGGAGCAGATGGCCCGGACCCTGGTGGAAGCCATGCCGCCCAAGCTGGCGGAGGTGTTCGGAAGGCTGGAACTTCTATGAGCCGCGGCGGTTCGCAGGCACCTGCTCTACCTGGCCTAAACGAATGGTAGAGCGGACTAAACTGAGGGTCGGTTGAGTCTTTACAGGGGGAATATTACAATGCAATTATCAAACAAAATTGACGGGGGTAAAAGGCGATGAAGAAAACACTCGGTGTGATAATTGCGGAGCACAGAAAAGAAAAAGGCATGACGCAGCTGGAACTAGCTGAAAAAATGGGAGTGACGGACAAGGCTGTCTCTAAATGGGAACGGGACCTGTCCTGTCCGGACATTCATTCACTGCCCAATTTGGCGGCAATCCTCGGTATTTCCGTCGATGATCTTATGCAGATAAAAAAAGAAGTTCCTGTTTCCTCAAAAAAGCCAAAGGAAGTGATGGATATTCTTTTTAAGGCGGTTGCTCTGGCAATGGGGATCGCCGTAATCGTCCTATCGGTTCTGGACGCGTTACCCGTGGAAAGCGGAATCACGTTGCTGGGAATCGGAATGACCTGCATCGGTATTTCCCTGCTCAACAATAAAGAGTAAGGTACCATGGGAATGTTGGACAAAATATCTAATTAAAATTAGCAATATGCACAAAGATTAAAGGAAAGTGACAGACCGGCAAGTTTGTCACTTTCTTTTTAAATTTGGCGTTGTTATAATATTAACAATAGAAAACACAAAGGCACCGGCAAAGCCGGAAGCATTTTCAAGAAAAGGAGAAGATAACAATGGCAAACAGAATCGTACTGAATGAGACTTCCTACCACGGCGCAGGCGCCATCGCGGAGATCGCGGGAGTGGCGAAGAGCAGAGGCTTTAAGAAGGCTTTTGTCTGCTCCGATCCCGACCTGATCAAGTTCAACGTGACCGGCAAGGTGACCAGCGTATTGGAGGACGCGGGACTGGATTATGAGATCTATTCCGACATCAAGCCCAACCCCACCATCGAGAATGTGCAGACCGGCGTGGCAGCCTTCAAGGCTTCCGGCGCGGACTACATCATCGCCATCGGCGGCGGCTCCTCCATGGACACCGCTAAGGCGATCGGCATCATCATCACCAACCCCGAATTCGAGGATGTGAGAAGCTTAGAGGGCGTGGCCCCCACCAAGAATCCCTGCGTGCCGATCATCGCCGTTCCCACCACCGCCGGAACCGCCGCCGAGGTTACCATCAATTACGTGATCACCGACGTTGAGAAGAAGCGCAAATTCGTGTGCGTGGACCCCCACGATATCCCGGTAGTGGCTGTGATTGACCCGGAGATGATGGCCTCCATGCCCAAGGGGCTGACCGCTTCCACCGGTATGGACGCTCTGACCCACGCCATCGAGGGCTACACCACCAAGGGCGCCTGGGAGATGACCGACATGTTCAACTTAAAGGCCATCGAGGTGATCGCCAGAAGCCTGCGCGGCGCTGTGGACAACACCCCTGAGGGACGCGAGGGAATGGCTCTGGGCCAGTACCTGACCGGCATGGGTTTCTCCAACTGCGGACTGGGCATCGTGCACTCCATGGCCCACGCTCTGGGCGCTGTGTATGACACCCCCCACGGCGTTGCCAACGCCATCCTGCTGCCCACCGTGATGGAGTATAACGCTCCCTGCACCGGAACCAAGTACAAAGATATCGCCATTGCCATGGGCGTTGAGGGCGTGGAGAACATGAGCCAGGACGAGTACCGCAAGGCCGCTGTGGAGGCTGTGAAGAAGCTGTCCCAGGATGTGGGTATCCCCGTTGACTTAAAGGCCATCGTGAAGCCCGAGGATGTGGATTTCCTGACCCAGTCCGCCATGGACGACGCCTGCAAGCCCGGCAACCCCAAGGATCCCAGCTTTGAGGATATCAAGAATCTGTATCTGTCCCTGATGTAATCAGAATTGAATCAACCGGAAAACAGGACCTGGAGAGGGCGCCGCGAAGCCATGACGCGGCGCCCTTTTCCAGGTCCTGTTTTCGGTTGTGGCCCAAACCAGCAGACCACAAAAAAATGACAGTGATCATCATTGCATACCCCCCATCCCTGTGATAAACTATTCTTGTATAATTGAACAGAAGTCAGAGGATAGTCTGGTGGTTTCCTTCGGAAATAAACGAAGGAGGATATGTAACATGAATACACTTGAAGTGTTGACATTGGTGCTGGTGATTTTCGCAGCACTTACTTACATAGATAACCATCAAAATAGAAAATAGCTATCCTCTACCTGCAATAGAGGATAGCTGGTAACTATAAATTACTTCAGTATCCGAAGCGCAATCATCGGACTACCCAATGTCCTTTGATTACTTCTAAGTAAATTATACATGGGGTACTTGAATTTTTCAAGTACCCTTTTAAATTTGTTTGTGTCAAATCATTTCCCGGTTACCGCTTCAGTCTCCGCCTCAAAAGCCTCCCCGAATTCCTCTTCCCCTTAAACTCCCCATTCTCCACCAGTACCTCCCCCCTGCGGACCGTGCACACCGGCCAGCCGCGGGAAACGAAGCCCTCGTAGAGGTTGTAGTCCAGTTCCTCGGGATAGTGAAGGTTTTCCCGCACCAGCGGAACGTTCTTTTCCGGGTCCACCACGATGAGATCGGCGTCGCTGCCCACAGCCAGGCAGCCCTTCTGGGGGTAGCAGCCAAAGACCTTGGCGGGATTGGTGCTGCCGACTTCCACCAGCTTGTTCAGGGAAATGTCGCCGTTGTTCACGCCAATCATCAACAGCCCGAACCGCTCCTCCAGGCCTGGGATTCCGTTGACCGGGGTGGTGAAATATGGAATCTTCTCACCGGTATCCCCATTTACTTCCAGATCCTTTTCCTTTACCGTCCGGGAGAACACCTCGTTGTCGGAGGTCACCAGGCTTAAAGTGCCGTCTTTAATTCCCTCCCACATGGCCTTCCGATCCTCCTCGCTTCGCAGCGGCGGGCTCATCAGGTAATTGATTCCGTCAACCCCTTTATTTTTCGCATCCGTCAGCGTCAGATAGTGTCCGCAGGTCTCAGCCTGCACCCGGACGCTCCGCTTTTTGGCCTCACGGACCAGGTTGACCGACTCTTTTGCAGACAAATGGTAAAAATACACCGGCGCGTCCAGCAGCCCGGCAAAGGTGAGAATGCGGTTTACCGCCTCCGCCTCGCAGGCATTTGGCTTGGCCTGGTTAAAATACTCCCAGTCCGTCTTGCCCTCGCTCAACAGCTTTTGGGTCATGAATTGTGCGATATCGTTGCTCTCGGCGTGGAATCCGCACAGCGCGCCTTCCTCCTTCGCCACCTCCATGATCCGCAGAATATCGGCGTCCTGGATCATCACGCCCGGATAGATGGTGAACATCTTGAAGGTGGGAACGCCTTTCTCCACCAGCGTTTTCACCGTATTTCTCAGGTCGTCCGGATCGTCCCCGGCCGTTATAAACTTGGCGTGCACGCTGTAGTCCAGGGCGCCCTCGGCCATTTCACCGAGCCGTTCCTCCACCGCCTTCAGCACAGGCGTGTCCTTTGTGGTGGTGCTGAAGTCCATAAAGGAGGTCACGCCGCCGAAAGCCGCGCATTTGCTGGCAGTGTAGAAATCCAGCATGTCGATGGTGTTGCTGAAGGGGGCCTTCACATGCATGTGGGGCTCGATCAGACCGGGCATCACATACTTTCCACCGGCCTCAATCACCCGGGTATGTTCCCCGATCAGGCTGTCCAACGAACCGGCTTCCGCGATATGCGATATTTTCTCATCCGTCACGCCGATGTCGGCCTGAAAGGTCTCGGAGGCCGTCACCACGGTTCCGCCTCTCACAATCAAATCCAACATAAAAACCATCCTTTCTGGAACCTGTCACAGTTCCGCACAGAGATTTTGCAAAGACTTTATACGTCCTTCGGATCGTAAGCGGCTCCCCAGGTCTTGGGCACAACGGAGCGTTTCACCATGATCGTCAGCGCCACGATGGTGGCCACGTAGGGCAGCATTTGCAGGAACTGGTAAGGGATAACGGAGCCAGTGGTCTGGAACCGGAGCTGGGCCGCGTCGGCCGCGCCGAAGATCAGGCACACCAGGGCAGTCCGGATGGGATCCCATCCGCCCACCACGCAGGCCGCCATGACGATAAATCCCCGGCCCGCCGCCATGCCGCCGGCGGAAAAGTATCCCACCTCACCCAGGGTCAGCACGCAGCCGCCCAGAGCTGCAAAAACGCCCGAAAGAATCACGGTCTGGTATTTCAGCTTGATCACGGAAAGGCCAGCCGTTGCGGCCGCCTTGGGGTTGTCGCCCACGGCGCGCACATTTAAGCCCCATCTGGTCTTGTAGAGGATGTAGCCTGCGATAAAGGGAAGAATCAGCGCCACCCAGGTGCTCACCGGCTGGGCGAACAGCAGAGGGCCGATAAAGGGGATATTCTGCATACTTTTGGGGAACAGCGTGGGAAATGTAGCCACGCGGTTCTGTCTGGTCTCGGACATCAGGGAGAACAGGGCGTCCGTGGCGCCCAGGGATATCATGTTCACCATCAGTCCGGTTACCACCTGGTTCGTTCTGCGGGAAACCGTGAGAAACGCCACGATCAGCCCAAGGAACGCGCCGATCACAATCGTAAAGAGAACCGCCAGCACCAGGCTGTTCATATAAAAGCCGGCCGCGATGCCCACCAGCGCGCCGAACAGCATAATGCCCTCAATGCCCATGTTGATCACGCCGGAACGCTCGGCGTATACCTCCCCGATTGCAACGATCAGCAGCGGGGCCGCCCACCGCAGGGTCGCCTGCAGCCAGTCAATAATAATGTCGATTGTCATGTTAGTTGCCCTCCTTTGCGTCAGAAGCCCCGACATTCTCTTCTGCGTCGTCGTCATCCTTACTGTTGTCCACAACCCTCGATAAACGGCGGCTGTCCACAACGCCCACGCCGATTACAAACAGCATGCAGGTGGCGATGATAATGGAATTCATGGACGAGATAACACCGGTTTCAATGGACATGGTCGCGCCGCCCGCCTTCAGCGCGGCGAAGAACAGCGCGGAAAATATGACGCCCAGGGGATTGCCGCCCGCCAGCAGGGCCACCGCCACGCTTTCATATCCCACGTTTGTGACGAATTCCATATACACCCTGCGCTTGAGTCCCATGACCTCAACCGCGCCGGAGAGGCCGCCGATAATGGCGCCGATCATGATGATTAACATGATCTGTTTCCTGGCATCCACGCCCGCGTATTTGGCAGCGTTGGGGTTGGCGCCCAGCATCTTGGTGCGGTAGCCGAAGGACGTATAATTCAAAATAAAATAGAAGATCACACACAGCAGAATGGCTAAAAACGGCCCCGGATGGAGGCTGGAGCCTTTCATCAGGATCGGAAGCAGGGCGGTGGAGGCAAACTGCTTGCTCATGGGATAAAACTTTCCGATCTCCGCGATGGGAGCGAAACTGGAAACCACCCAGTTGGTCAGGTAGATGGCAATGTAGCTCATCATGATGGTGGAAGTTACCTCATTAACGCCCTTGTAGGCCTTTAAGTATCCCGGGATCAGCCCCCATACCGCGGAAAAAGCCGCCGCGCAGAGGAAGCAGATCAGAATATGTAAAAACGGAGGCAGGCCCAGCTCCAGAATGCCGACCATGGAAGCGCCGATGGCCCCCAGGTACATGTAACCCTCCATTCCAATGTTCCACACGCCCGCCTTGATGCCAAGAGAAACGCCGATGCCGCCGAGCAGCAGGGGGGAGGCCCGCACCAGAACATTGCTGAGGGCCTGGGCGTTGCCAAAGGCCCCGCGGATCAGCGCGCCGTAAGCCAAAAACGGATTGACGCCTGAAATTGCGATTAAAACGGCGCTGGCGATCAGTCCCAGCACAATTCCGAATACCGTGCGGCCAAAGGACACCGCCATATCCCCCAGAAAGGGGAGCTTTAAAAAACTTGTCTGATTTAACTTTTTCATCTACAGCACCTCCGGGACCTGTCCCAACATCATCTGCCCAATCACCTTCTGATCTGCCGTCGCCCCGTCCAGCTCTCCCATGATCTCGCCGTTGAAAAGCACGATAATCCGGTCGCTTAACGCCATGACCTCCTGCAGCTCCGCGGAGATAAAAAGCACGGCAGCGCCGCGGTTGCGCTCCTTCATCAGGATGTCGAGCACATTGTCCACAGCGCCCAGATCCAGTCCGCGGGTGGGATGGGCCACAAGATCCAGAACCGGTTCGGGATCCAGTTCCCGGGCAATGACCACCTTCTGCTGGTTTCCGCCTGAGAGGTTGCGCACGCGCACGTCCTCGGAGGGCGTTTTGACGTGGTATTTTTTGATCATTTTCCTGGCGTGTTTCTTGATCGTCTTGTAGTTCAGGATATTTTTCTCCGCAAAGGGTTCGTTGTAATAATCCTTGATGATCAGATTGTCCGCGATGGTAAAATCCATCACCAGCCCGGTCTTTTGCCGGTCCTCGGGGATAAAGCCCAGAAACGACGGGTCTGCGATCACACCGGTGACGGGCTTTCCCTTGATGGTGACGGAACCGCCGGTGAGCTTTCGCATACCGGAAATGCACTCCGCCAGCTCACGCTGTCCGTTGCCGTCCACGCCCGCCACGCCCACGATTTCGCCCGCGTGGACCGTCAGATTCATATTTTTGAGAGCCGGTATACCGCGGTCGTCCACCGCGTTCACATCCTTCATGACCAGGATCGGCTCCCTGTGTTCAAATTCGGGGCGCTCCTTGCGCTCGATGGAAACGGGACGTCCCACCATCATCTGGGCCAGGGTCAGCTGGGTAGCGTCCTTTGTGTCCACGGTTCCGATGAATTTTCCATCCCGGATGACGGTGACGCGGTCCGTGATCTGAATCACTTCCCGCAGCTTGTGGCTGATGAAAATGACCGAGCGCCCCTTTTCCGTGATGTGGCGGATGGCGCAGCAGAGCTGGTCGCTCTCCGCCGGTGTCAGCACTGCGGTGGGCTCGTCCAGCACCAGCACCTTGCAGTCCCGGTACAGGGCTTTCAGGATTTCCACCCACTGCTGCTTGCCCACCGGAAGCTTCCAGACGATCTCGTCGGGATCCACAAACAGCTCATACTCCTTGCACAGCTCCAGAAGCTTTTTCCTGGCGGGTTCCAGGTCCAGAATCTGCTTTTTGGTGGGGATGCCGAGAATGACATTTTCGATCACGGAGAGGGTGTCCACCAGTTTGAAATGCTGGTGGACCATGCCGACGCCGTGGGAGATGGCCTCGGAGGGAGAGCCGATCTGCACCTCCTTGCCGTCCAGCAGGATCTTTCCGCTGCTGGGCGGGTAGAGGCCGTACAGAACGTTCATCAGCGTGGTTTTTCCCGCGCCGTTTTCCCCTAAAAGTCCCAATACCTCGCCCTTTTTACAGTCGATACTAACGTTATCATTTGCCAGAACACCGGGGAATTTTACCGTAATATTCTGCATTTGCAGTGCATACTTGTTTTCTTCCATAGATGGGTCTATCCTCCTGAGCATAGGATGAGGAAACGAGGGGGGAGGCCGTAAGGCATCTCCCCGGATGTCGTTTCCCCGATTCAATCAATCAAATTTAGTCGGCAATGTCGATCTTGCCCGCAAGCAGGTCGGCCACGGCCGCGTCATAGATCGCCTTCTGTTCCTCGGTCAGCTCCATATTGATCACAGGGCGGATGCCATTTTCAGCCATGCCCAGTACATGAACCTTTCCGTCGCACAGTTCGCCTTTAGTCTCCCGGTATCCCAGCTCGTCCCAGGCAAACACAACGCTTCCCGCGGTAACGTCCTTTGCGCCGTAGTCCTCGGCGTAATCGGCCACAGCGCCTACAACCTTCACGTTGCCGGAGTCCTGAGCGGCTGCCGCAACGCCTGCGCCCGCTGCATCCAGGCAGGGGAAGAGCACGTCGTAGCCCTGGGCGATTACGGCCAGGCAGGCCTCGCGGGCTTTTACGGTGTCGGCCCAGTCGCCGGTGGTGATGGCGGTGGTCTCGATGTCCGGGTTTACATAGGCAACACCCTTATAGAAGCTGGCTTCCATCATGCGGTGGGTGTCGTAGAATTCGCCGGTCACCATGGCGACCTTGTTGTTCTTGGTGTTAAGGCCCGCCAGAACGCCGCCGATAAAGCCGGCGTGGCTGTAGCTGATGGTTGCCGCGGACATATTGGGCAGGTCAAAGGTATCGGTGCCCACGGAGAAAACAAACTGTTTGTCCGGGAATTCCGCGGCCACGGTGGCAACGGCCTCTCCGAACTGGCCGCCCTGGCCGATGATGATCTGGTATCCCTGCTGGGCGAACTGGCGGAGCACCTCCACCTGCTCATCCTGGGTGACGTTCTCCTTGTAAGCGGTCTTGATTCCCAGCTCGTCCTTGGCTTTCACCATACCTTCATATGTAAACTGGTTGAAAGCCTCGTCCGTGATCAGGCCGGGCAGGATCATAGCCACGCTGTTGTCCCATTCGGACGCGCCGCTTTCAGTCTTGCCCGCCCCGTCTCCGGCTGGGGCCGCGCTGCCGCTGTCGGCGGGTTTGGAGGCGCAGGCGGATAAACACATTGCAGTGATCAGAGCGATACTTGTGATGGACATTAATCTTTTTTTCATAATGGATTCTCCTTAAACAAATTTTTTTGTCAGCAAGGGTTCATTTTTCAGGTTCTTTTGATCCGGGGTTTTATAGAGCCCCTTTTTGGACAGACTGATGTTTCCGCGGCACATCATTTCAAGGGTGCGGTAGGCTGTCTCTACCGGATCCATGACCGGAACACCCAGTGTGCGGCTGACCGGCCCGCTAAATCCGGTCATCCCGGCGCAGCCCAGGATCAGGACCTCCGCCCCGGCGTTGACGGCCCTTTGGCCGGTTGCGATCAGGCGTGTTACCATCTCGTCCCGGTTGGCCTCGGCGTCCAGCACGCTCATACTGATGGGAAATACCCCGGCGCACCGGCTCTGCATCCCGTATTGGGTGACCATATTTTCCATCATGGGTACGGCCTTCTCGGAGGCGGTCAGGATGGAAAAACGGCTGCCCAGAAGAAGGGAAACGGAGATGGAGGCCTCCGCGATGCCGATCACCGGGCAATCGCAGATTTCTTTTGCGGCGTAGAGGCCGGGGTCCCCGTAGCACGCGATCAAAACCCCGTCGTATTGTTCCGTCTTCTGTTCCAGGAGGCGGCACAGCCCGAATGCGGCCAGGGTGTAGTCGTAGAAGGATTCCAGGGCTTCCGGGCCGAAGTCCGGCCTCGTCACCGTGACGGAGACGTCCGGGGATTTGGCCTGTTCCACCGTCCGCCGGATATCCTCCGTCATGGCTTCTGAAGTGTTTGGGTTTACAATCAAAAGGTTCATTGGTTTACCTCCCGCATTTTTCTTCCACATGTTGCGGCCATTGCCGCACGCTTATTGATGGATGCGGGTTCCCGTCTGGCCGCGGACGCCTTCCTTAGCCTTCTCCAACAGCGTGATGAGAGCGGTGCGCCCGGGCTTGGACTCGGCGAATTTCACGGCCGCCTGAACCTTGGGGAGCATGGAGCCGGGGGCGAAATGCCCTTCGTCCATGTATCTGCGCGCTTCCCGGGTGTCTAAGTCGTCCAGCCATTTCACGTCCGGCTTTCCGAAGTTGACGGCCACCTTTTCCACCGCGGTGAGAATGATCAGGAAGTCGGCGTTCAGCTCCTCGGCCAGCAGTTCGCTTGCAAAGTCCTTGTCGATCACGGCCCCGGTGCCCTTTAAGTGGTTGCCCTGCCGGGTGACCGGGATTCCGCCGCCTCCGCAGGCGATGACCAGCTGGCCAGAATCCACCAGGGAGCGGATGGCGCCGATCTCGACGATCTCGGCGGGTTTGGGGGAGGCCACCACGCGGCGGTAGCCCCGGCCCGCGTCCTCCCGCATGATATACCCATATTGTTCCTCGGCGGTTTTCGCCTGCTCGGCGGTCATGAAATGGCCGATGGGTTTGGTGGGATTGTCAAATGCGGGATCATCCGCGTCCACCCGGACCTGGGTGATCATGGTTGCCACCGGGATATGGTGGATTTCCCGGTTATAAAGCTCCTCCCTCAGGGCGTTCTGCAGGTCGTAGCCGATGTAAGCCTGGCTCATGGCCACGCAGACGGAGAGGGGAGTGTTGGGCTGGCTTGAGTCCTCGCGGCTGAGCGCCGCCATGGCGTTGTTGATCATGCCCACCTGGGGGCCGTTTCCGTGGGCCACGATGACCTCGCTTCCCTCCTCGATCAGGTCCACGATGGCTTTGGCCGTGATTTTGACGGCCTCCATCTGCTCGGGAAGGGTGTTGCCCAGGGCGTTTCCGCCCAGGGCGATTACAATACGTTGTTTCTTAGCGTCCATTTTGAAGTTCCTTCTATGGTTTATTTCGTGCAGCGTTACTTGAATACCCGGGGAGTTCCCTTCTCTTCCAGCTTCTTTAAGACGTCGGCCGGGTCCGCGAACTTAGCCAGCATGATCATAGCGGCGATCACGTAGGGTTTGAAGCTGGCTTCCTTGTACAGCGGGTCGCGGTAGCGGTCGAATACGGAAGCCTCAACCTCGCCGTCCTTGCAGCTCACATCGTTGATGTCGGCCGGTAAACAGTGCAGATACAGAGCCTTGCCGTCCTTGGTGGTCTTCATCAGCTCCTCGGTGCAGCACCAGTCTTTGTGCTGTGCGTTCTGAGCCAGCAGCTCTTTCTCCAGAGCCTTGATGCCCTCGGTGTCGCCCTCGCCGTACAGGTTGGTTCTCTTCTCCATGGCTGCGAAGGGAGCCCAGCTCTTCGGGTAAACGATGTCGGCGTCCTTGAAGGCGTCGGCCATGTCGTGGGATACGCGGAAGGAACCGCCGGACTTCTCGGCGTTCTGTCTTGCAACTTCCTCAACCTCAGGCATGATCTCGTAGCCTTCCGGATGCGCCAGGACAACTTCCATACCCATTCTGGTCATCAGGCCAACAACGCCCTGGGGAACGGAGAGTGGTTTGCCGTAGGAGGGAGAGTAAGCCCAGGTCATAGCCAGCTTTTTGCCCTTCAGATTCTCCACGCCGCCGAACTCATGGATGATGTGCAGCATGTCGGCCATACACTGGGTGGGATGGTCGATATCGCACTGTAAGTTCACCAGGGTGGGCTTCTGCTCTAAGATGCCGTCCTTGTAGCCCTGGGTGACGGAGTCCACAACCTCGTGCATGTAGGCGTTGCCCTTGCCGATATACATGTCGTCGCGGATACCGATCACGTCGGCCATGAAGGAAACCATGTTGGCGGTCTCGCGCACGGTCTCGCCGTGGGCTACCTGGGATTTGCCCTCGTCCAGATCCTGAACCTCAAGGCCTAACAGGTTGCAGGCGGAAGCAAAGGAGAAACGGGTGCGGGTGGAGTTGTCGCGGAATAAGGAGATGCCCAGTCCGCTCTCGAACACCTTGGTGGAAATGTTGTTCTCACGCATGAAGCGCAGCGCGTCAGCTACGGTCCAAACGGCCTCCAGCTCGTCGTCGGATTTCTCCCAGGTCAGGAAAAAGTCGTTCTCGTACATTTCCTTGAAGTTGAGTTTGTTCAGCTTGTCAATGTAATCCTGTAATGTTTTCATGTTTTCGCTCCTTTAAATATGTTGTTTGAATCAAAAAATTACTTGCAGTAAACGGTGGGCAGGGCGGCGTAAACGGCAGCGCAGGTTACCAGATCCTGTTTCCAGGTTTTCTCGTTGGGAGCGTGAGCCTGAGCCTCGGCGCCCGGTCCAAAGCCGATGCAGGGGATTCCGTTGCGGCCCATGATGGATACGCCGTTGGTGGAGAAGGTCCACTTGTCGGTCAGCGGGCGGGCGGTTCTCATCTCCAGAGTCTCCTCTGCGCCGATGCGGGCCTCGCCGAACAGGTTCTTGTAGGACTCCTCCAGAGCCTTGGTCACATCGTGATCCTCCGGGATGACCCAGGTGGGGAAGTAACACTCGATGGGGTATGTAAGGCCCTTGTAGGAAGGACGGGAATACTCGTACATGGAAACCTTCACATCGTCGCCGTACTTCTGTACTGCGGGCAGCGCGCGGATCTCATCCAGGCAGCTCTCCCAGGTCTCACCTGCGGTCATTCTGCGGTCCAGGGAAACGGAGCAGGAGTCGGCCACTGCGCAGCGGCTGGGGGAGGTGAAGAAGATTTCGGAAACCGTAACGGTTCCACGGCCCAGGAAGTTGGCTTCCTTGTACTCGGGGTTGTATTTCTCATCCAGCATTTTCACAAGGCCCTTTACTTCCTTGTCGTCGGCAGCGTCGTTCTCGTTCAGAGCGCGCACGTCCTGAAGGATGTCGGCCATCTTGTAGATGGCGTTGTCGCCGCGCTCAGGAGCGGAACCGTGGCAGGAAACGCCCTTGACGTCCACACGGATCTCCATACGGCCTCTCTGGCCGCGGTAGATGCCGCCGTCGGTGGGCTCGGTGGAAACCACGAAGTCCGGGCGGACCTTGTCTTCGTTGATGATGTACTGCCAGCAAAGGCCGTCGCAGTCCTCTTCCTGAACCGTACCGGTTACCAGAACGGTGTACTTGTCGGAGAGCAGACCCAGATCCTTCATGATTTTAGCGCCGTAAACCGCGCTGACGATACCGCCGCACTGGTCGGATACGCCGCGTCCGCCGATCTCGGTGTCGTTCTCGTAGCCCTCGTAGGGATCGAAGTTCCAGTTGTTCTTGTTGCCGATGCCAACGGTGTCGATGTGGGCGTCAAAACCGATTAAGGTCTTGCCGGTTCCCATATATCCCAGCACGTTGCCCATGGGATCGATCTCAACCTTGTCGAAATCGAGCTTTCTCATCTCCTCCGCAATGCGGTCGATGTGAGCTTTCTCATCGCAGCTCTCGCCGGGGAATTTTACGATATCCCGCAAAAAGCCGGTCATGTCTTTTTCATAATTCTGAGCTGCTTCTTTGATTTTTGCGTAATCCAGACTCATAGTGTTTGTTTCCTCCATTTTGATTCGTTAAAACGTTATTATGATGGATGCTGCCGGCCGGACAGCATGTAATAACCGCTGTGTAACCTGTATTTACCGGTCCAGACCCTTCCAAACGATGTTCTTGTAGCGTTCCGGGTCCGTGTCGCCCTCAGTGGAGAAGAGGAGAACGTTGGAATTTTCATCCAGGCCGATCTCAAGTTTCAAATCCCTGTATTCCTCCATCGTCATTATGGCGGCCAGGGCTCCGAATGGAGCGGCCCCGGATTCGCCGGAGGTCACAGGCGCGTCGCCCTTGATCGGGGCGGCCAGCATGCGCATTCCGCTGGCCGCGACCCAGTCGGGAGCCGCGATAAACACTTTTACGTGGTTCTTTAAAATATCCCATGAGATGGTGTTGGGCTCTCCGCAGGCGAGACCGGCCATGATGGTCTGCATGTCGCCGTCCACAATGCGGGGATCACCGTCCCCGGCTGCCGCGCCCTTATACAGGCAGGCCGCCGCGTCGGCTTCCACCACCACGAAGGTGGGAGGATTGTCGGGGTAAAGGTTGGTGAAGTAGCCCACAACCGCGCCGGCAAGGGAGCCTACGCCGGCCTGAACGAACACGTGGGTGGGGCGGTCGCGGCCGTAACCTTTAAGCTGTTCACCGGCCTCCATTGCCATGGTGCCGTAGCCCTGCATGATCCAGGAGGGAATCTCCTCGTAA
>NZ_CABJCG010000003.1:0-374541 GCF_902364025.1 Enterocloster lavalensis | reverse complement strand
AGGCGAGACCGGCCATGATGGTCTGCATGTCGCCGTCCACAATGCGGGGATCACCGTCCCCGGCTGCCGCGCCCTTATACAGGCAGGCCGCCGCGTCGGCTTCCACCACCACGAAGGTGGGAGGATTGTCGGGGTAAAGGTTGGTGAAGTAGCCCACAACCGCGCCGGCAAGGGAGCCTACGCCGGCCTGAACGAACACGTGGGTGGGGCGGTCGCGGCCGTAACCTTTAAGCTGTTCACCGGCCTCCATTGCCATGGTGCCGTAGCCCTGCATGATCCAGGAGGGAATCTCCTCGTAACCGTCCCAGGCGGTATCCTGAACGATCACGCCCCGCTCGGTCTCATCCGCTTCCTTTGCGGCCAGACGCACGCAGTCGTCGTAGTTCATTTCCTGAATGTCAACCTGAGCGCCCTCCTTTGCGATGTTCTCAAGGCGGGTCTGCGTGGAACCCTTGGGCATATGTACCACAGCCTTCTGTCCTAAGCGGCCCGCAGCCCAGGCGACGCCGCGGCCGTGGTTGCCGTCGGTGGCGGTGAAGAAGGTGGCCTGACCGAATTCCTCACGGAGCTTGTCGGAGGTCAGAACGCTGTAGGGCAGTTCGGAAACGTCCCTTCCGGTTTCTCCTGCGATGTAGCGGGCCATTGCGAAGGAACCGCCCAGCACCTTGAATGCGTTTAAACCGAACCGGTAGGACTCGTCCTTGACGTAAACCTCCTTCAGGCCCAGGTAAGCGGCCATCCGGTCCAGCCTGGTCAAAGGAGTGGTGGTGTACTGGGGGAAGCTCTCGTGGAAGGCTCTGGCCTTCCTGACTTCGGAAAGCCCCATAACCGGCAGGTTCCGGTCATCGGTTTTCGGCATATGATTGACCGCCCATCGAATTGTCTGATCCATTTTTGTAATCCTCCTGCGTTTGCATGTTTAGATTTGAGAGATAACGTTCAGTTGCTGGCGATTTCGGAAAAATGCATAATAATTCATAATAATAATTATAGGAATCAGTTGAGTTGTAGATAAAATCAATAAAAACGCCCTCGGACCGGCAAGAGGCGAGGGCACAAAACAGAGGATTCAACACAATATACAAAAAATTTTTAAACATACAAAGTTTTTTTAAAAAACTATTGCTAATTAATTTTTTTGTGATATAATCGACTAAAAGAGCAGAAATTTTAACAATAAATTTTGAAAAATAGAATCGGTATTGTGAAAAGTGACTGTGCTTTTGAAAACTCAGGAAAGGGCGGTGAACGCTATCTCATATACCCTGGATCTTCTGAAACAGATAGCCGACGGCCTTGCGCGGCAGTTCGGAATTGATTGTGAGATTGTGATCCACGATTTGACAAAGCCTGAATTGGAACACTGTATTGTGCATATTAATAATGGACATGTGACGAACCGGCAGGAGGGCGGCGGGCCGTCCAAGGTAGTCCTGCAGACCATCCACAAGGATGCCGCCCAGTTAAAAGACCGCCTGGGATACCTGACCCGGACCCCGGAGGGTAAGATACTCAAGTCCAGCACATTTTACATCCGAAGCCAGGATGGAACGGCCATCGACTACCTGTTTTCCATCAATTATGACATCAGTGGGCTGATGACCATCGACCGTTCGATCAAGGCCTTCATCGACACGGAACCCCAGCCGTTAACCGGGCAAAAGCCGGAACAGATTGTGAATAATGTCAACGACCTGCTGGACAATCTCCTGGAACAGTCGGTGGCTCTTGTGGGAAAACCTGCGGCGCTCATGAACAAGGATGAGAAGGTGACCGCGATCCGTTTCTTAAATGATGCGGGCGCATTTCTGATCACAAAGTCAGGCGATAAGATTTCAAGATATTTTGGAATTTCAAAATTTACGCTGTACAACTATATCGATGTGAACAGCCGGAAGGCTGATGGCGGAACATAAATACTTCCCATAATTATTATTATCTCTCGTTTGGACAGGGGCAGCAGCCTGAAAGCGGGGGCTTTTTTAGTTTACACAGATTTGGGTAACGCAGAAGAAAAGACGTGGGAATTTCATTCTGTTATCATACCACAGATTGGGAGAGGATTCATCTGTTTTCCGAAGCACGGTCTCTTGGCCGGTAAAACGGCGGCGGCCGCCGATTGATTCAGAGCTGGGGATATGGTATAATAAGGAAACCCAATGCTTGTCACCAGCCGGGCGGCTGGCGGCAATGTACAAAAAGGTGACAACCGCAAAACGCGTATAACGAAGGAGTGTAAAAATATGGAAGCTTTGATCAAAGTTCTGGATCGGGACGGCGGCGTGAAGGCCGCGGCTAAGGGAGAGGATCAGGTGGTACTGGCCTGGAAGGGCCAGTATGAGGAAGGCGACCGCATCGTATTTCAGGTGCCGGAGACGGGCTGCTTCTATGTGATCCGGGTGGACGACACCATGGACGAAGCATTTGTGTACATGACCAGGGAGCAGCTGGTTTACGATATTCCCTTTGAGGAGAAAAAAGCCTCCTACAATCCCAAGGCATTTACCGGGGAGCGCCACTATCTGACCCTGCGCCGGGCTCATGACTATGAAATCTCCGTGTACAAGAATCTGGCGAAAAACGTGCTGGACCAGCACGGGGACCACGGCTGTTATCCCCACGCCTGCGCCAATGTGGAGACCAGAGGCGAGTCGGTGTTCGCGGCCCGCAACGCCATTGACGGCGTGGTTGCCAACGATTCCCACGGCCGCTGGCCTTATGAATCCTGGGGGATCAACATGCAGGACGACGCGGAGCTGACCCTGGACTTTGGACGGGCGGTGGACTTCGACCGGATCGTGCTCTACACCAGGGCGGATTTCCCCCACGACAACTGGTGGGAGCAGGTGACCTTCACCTTCTCCGACGGCTCTGTGGAGACCGTAAGCCTGGAAAAGAGCACCGAACCCCACGTGATTCCCATGAAGAAGAGCGGCATCACCTGGCTTAAGTTTGGCCAGCTCATCAAGGCCGACGACCCGTCGCCCTTCCCGGCGTTGACGCAGATTGAGGTGTATGGGGTGGAGGCACAGCAGTAGAGCGCTTTTGAACGGTTTTTGAGGCGGCCAACGGCCTGGAACATACGGTTGGTTAAAAGCAGCGGAAAGCAGCGGCAGCGGTTTTGCGCTGCTTTTGGCATCCAATGTCCGGAAATAAAGCTTGACAGCGCGGGGGAATTACCGATATAATTAATATGAATAGTAATATGATTAGAAATGAGGTGTAACAAAATGGCAAAGATGACATTAAAGGAACAGGTCTACAATCAGATTTTCGACGACATCGCTCAGGGAAAGTATCAGGCCAATGATATTTTAACAGAGAGTAAATTGATGGAAAAGTATCAGGTCAGCAAATCGCCGGTGCGGGAGGCGCTGATCGAGTTGTGTAAGGACGAGGTGATCCACAGCCTGCCGCGTCTGGGTTATCAGGTGGTGCTGATCACGCTGAAGGAGGTGCTGGATATTCTGGAATACCGCACCGACATCGAAATCAGCGGACTGCGCAGGGGATTTGCCGCCATGACCGATCAGGACATAGAGGACCTTGTCAACATAGCGCCGAAGGAAGGGGAGGAGTCTCTCGCTCCGAATTGGGACCGCAATTACGTGTTCCACCTCAGGCTGTATCAGATCAATGGAAACGAGTACGGCTACCGCGAGCTGCAGAAAACGATCAAGCAGAGTTCCCGGTACGTTTCCCAGTATTTTCAGTCCGCCTGGAAAAAGGGCAGCGCGTACACCAGCACGTACCACAAAGATATTGTGGCCTGCCTGAAAGCGCGGGATTTGGAAGGAGCGTGCCGTATGCTGGAAACCGATATCGTATCAATTAAAGATGAAATTCAGAGGATGCACGATTTTTGATCGTGGCCTCTTCTGTGCACAGGAAACAAACCGTCCGGAGATATAACCATTTCCGGGCGGTTTGTTTTGGTTTAAACGCTGTGATTATCGTGCATTCTGCTGTGAAAATAGGGAAAATATTGAAAAAACATGTCGAAATGTTATTGACAAACAAATATTACTTGTGTATATTATAAATATCTTATTACTAATCATATTACAAATAATATTTTAGGAGGGACCAATGTGAACAAGCGGGAGCGAGTGGTTGCAGCCATCAGGGGGGAGAGGGTGGACTGCGTGCCGTCCGGGTTTTCCATCCATTTTCCCGAGGGCTGCAAGGAGGGGCAGGCGGCTGTGGACGCCCACCTGAGATTCTTTCAGGAGACGGACACGGATATCATCAAAATCATGAATGAGAATCTGGTTCCCTACATGGGGGAGATTGAGAAGCCGGAAGATTTTTGGAAGTATCGGATTCTGGGGCCGGAGGAAGCTTTTATTACCGATCAGGTCCGGCTGACCAGGGAGATTTTGAGTGGCGCAGATCCGGAAGCATTTTCTTTGGGGACGCTGCGGGGAATTACGCCGTCCATGATTCATCCGCTCATGGCGGCGGGGATGGATTATGAGAAAGCGCGGATGTTCGTGCGGGACAGTCTGCGGGAGAATCCCCAGCCGGTTCTGGAGGCGGCCCAGCGGGTGGCGGACGGCCTTTGCCATCTCGCGAGAGGTTATCGTGAGGCTGGTGTCGACGGAATCTATTACGCCGCGCTGGGCGGAGAGGCCGATATCTTCACAGACGAGGAATTTGAGCGGTGGGTAAAGCCCTTTGACCTCCAGGTGATGCGGGCCATTCGCGAGTCCGGGGCCTACTGCTTCCTGCACATCTGCAAGGCGCACCTGAATATGGAGCGTTATCGCGGTTATACGCCCTATGCGGATGTGGTGAACTGGGGTGTTTACGAAGCTCCGTATCCGTTAACGCGGGGAAGGGAGCTGTTCGGGGGCACTACCATTATGGGCGGCCTTGCGAACCAGGAAGGGGTTATCACGGACGGAACGGAGGAGGAGATCAGGGCGGAGGTGAGACGGATTATCCGGGAAGTTGGGAGAGAAGGATTTATTTTGGGCGCGGATTGTACATTGCCGGGAGAAATCGGCTATGAGCGGATCAGAACAGCGGCGGAGGCCGCAAGGAGGGTAAAGCAATGAAAAAAAGTATGGCGTTTCTTATGGCGGCAATGACAGCGGTATCTCTGGTGGGGTGTGCCGGAGGAACTCCGGCGGATAAGCCGGTTGAGGGGAGCACAGCGGCATCCCAGGCAGCGGATAAAGGTCAGGAGAGCGGTCAGAAGGTTTATCCGAAGGGGACCATCACCATCTACGGCACCGGATCCCCCCAGTACCGTCAGCAGTATTTTGAAACCTGGCTGGAGAATCACCGGGACATCGCGCCTGAGGTGTCCGTGGAATGCGTACAGACGGAGAGTATGGCCGACTCCAGAGAGAAGATCACCATGACCGCTCTTTCAGGCGCGCTGGAGGATCTGCCCGAGGCGGCGGTGATCGACGCGGTGAACGTGATGGATCTGGCAAACGCCGGACTGCTCCTGGATGAGACGGAATTCTTGTCTCCGCTGGCAGATCAGATGGTATCCGGCGCGCTGAATGACGGCACCGTGGGCGGGAAGATTTACGGACTTCCGGATTCCGTGCGCCCTCAGGTCCTGTTTTACAACCAGGAGATATTTGACCGCTACGAGATCGATCCGGCTATGATGTCCACCATGGACGGATATGCCGAGGCGGGACGGCTTCTGAAGGAAAAGAGCGGCGGAGAGGTTTATTTATCCTACATCGATCCGGGCGCAAATACCTGGCGCTATTGGGGGAGAAGGGGACTGATGCCGCAGGCGGGAGCCAGAATCTGGGACGATCAGGGGAATGTGGTGATCGGACAGGACGAGGGGACGAAGCGGGCTTTGGGGCTTTTGGACACCCTGAATCAGGAAGGGCTTCTTTTAAAGTCCGCGATTATGCAGCCCGCGCTCTACGATGCGATCAACAACCAGCAGGTCGCTACCTTTTACATTGGGGCCTTCTGGGACCAGTTCCTGCGCCAGAACTGCCAGGCTACCGCGGGACAGTGGCGCGTTATGGCGGCCCCGGAATTTGAAGAGGTGAAAAAGGCGGGAGCGCCCGTCTCCCAGTACACTGTTTTGCTGGACAAAGGCGACAATGTCTACCGCGAGCTGTTCGAGCAGATGTGGTATGATTACACGTTCGACGCCCAGTCCAAGGAAGCCTACGTGAACTCGATGGAAGAGCAGAACGCGCCGTATTCCAACCCGGTTTCTTTGGAGCTTTTGGAGGACGCATTCTGGAAAGCGCCATCGGATTTTTACGGCGGACAGTCCTTCCGGGAGATGGAGGGAAAATGCCTGGCTAATGGAGCCGAAAACCTGGTCGTGACGCCCCAGGACGCGGAGGCGGATGTGATTATCTCCGCAGAGCTTGAGACCTATGTGGCCGGAAAGCAGACCATGGAGGAGGCGATCCGGAATATGGATAAGAACCTGAAGGCCAAGATTTCAAAAGCTGAGATCACACAGTAGCACGGTCCGTCAAATGACCGGAGGGGATTGGAGTCCGATCCCTTCCGGATGGAGGGGTGAAATGATGAAGACATTGAAAAAATACAGGGCTCCTTACCTGTTCATCCTGCCGTTTTTTATTCTGTTTTTTGTGTTTCAGCTGATTCCCACCATCTGGACGGTTTATATCAGCTTTACCGAGTGGAAGGGGATCGGGGATCCCCAACCCTGCGGGATCAGCAATTACAGGAAAATGATGGTGGACAGCATGTTCTGGGAATCGCTGGGAAATACCGTAATTTACTGGATCGCAGGCCTTGTCCTGATCATGGGGCTTTCCGTCCTGATCGCCACGCTGTTAAACAGTCCGCTTGTCAAGGGCAGGGCGTTTTTCAGGACAGCGGCATTTCTGCCCAACATCTGCGCGGCCATCGCCATGGGACTGATTTTCCGCATGCTGTTCGAGGAAAACGTGGGGTTGGTCAATGAGATTTTGGTGTCCCTTGGCGCTGAGCGGGTGCCGTGGCTGACCAGCACGGAGTTCTCCAAGATACCGGTGGTATTTCTGACGGCCTGGCGGTATACGCCATGGTTTACCATGATTGTTCTCTCGGGCCTTCTCAACATATCGCAGGATTATTACGAGGCGGCTACGGTGGACGGGGCCAACGCGGTGCAAAAATTTGCTTACATCACGCTGCCGTCCCTGGGAAATATTCTATTTTTCTGCTCCATCACCGTGACCGTGGACATGTGGAAAATGTTCAACGAATCCTATATCCTTCCGGGGCCTGGAACGTCGAACACTTCGCTGTTCCAGTACATGTACCAGTCGGGTTTCAATGTGTTTAACATGGGATACGCCTCGGCCATCGGCGTGATCCTGATTCTGATTCTGACGGTTCTATCCGCTGTGCAGTTTGCGGCGAAACGCCGTCAGGGAGAACTGTAGGAGGGAAGCATGGGACAGAAAAAGAAGAAATTAATCGCAATTACCGCCATTCACGGAGCGCTTCTGGCGGTGGTGGCCGTGAGCGTGTTCCCCATTCTCTGGATGTGCCTGATTTCTGTCAAAAGCACCTCCGAGAGCTTGACCGGTTTTCATTCCCTATGGGTGAGCGATCCCACCCTGGACAATTTCAAGCGGTTGTTCCAGATGATTCCGGTGGCGCAGAACACATTCAACAGTGTTTTCACCACGCTTGTGGGAACGGTCTCATCCCTGTTCTTCTGCGCGCTGGCGGGATTTGCCTTCGCCAAGTACCGGTTTCCGGGAAGAAACCTGCTGTTTTATTCGGTGATCGCCACCATGCTGGTGCCCCCGGAGGTTGGGGCGGTACCGCTGTTTATTATCATGAAAAAATTAAATCTGATCAACAGTCTCTGGTCCCTGATCATTCCAAGAATCGCCACCGCGGTGGGAATCTTCTACATGAACCAGTATATTTCCGACGTCCCGGATGAACTGGTGGAGGCGGCCAGAATCGACGGCTGTGGGGATTTCAAAATATTTACCAAGGTGATTCTGCCCGTAATCAAGCCCGCGATGGCTTCCTGGGCCTCCGTCACCCTGATCGCCAGATGGAATGACTTTTTCTGGCCCTTATTATATCTGAGAAAACAGGCTAAATATACGCTGATGGTGACCATATCGCTGCTGCCTGTCAGCGAGGGATTATCCACGCCCTGGCCTGTGATACTGGCAGGGACCACGCTGGTGATTATCCCGATTATCGTCATGTACCTGCTGCTTCAGACCATGCAGAAGGGCGGCTCCTTCGCAGGAGCGGTGAAAGGTTAAGAAAAGGAGAGAACGATGTTTGAAATGATCAATAACCGACAGGTGATATTTGGAGCAGGGGAGGTCAAACGGATTCCCAAGCTGCTGGCCTGGTACGGGTGCAAGAAGGTATTTCTGGCTGTCTACGATAAAAATGCTCCGGTGTGTGGGAAAATTGTAAAAGATTTGGAAAAAGAAGGAATTGACAGTCTGATTTTCGACCGGATCTGCCAGGAGCCGGATACCCGGTTGTTAAATGAAGGGCGGGATCTGTTCCTCAGCGAGGGCTGCGACTGTACCGTAGCAGTGGGGGGAGGCAGCGTTCTGGACGCAGCTAAGGCCATCGGTATGCTGGCTGTCAATGGAGGAACGGCGGAGGAATACCAGATGGAAGGGCGGGAGGTAACGGCCCCGCCGCCTTTGTTGATCGCCGTGCCCACCACATCGGGGACCGGATCGGAGGCAACCAAAGTCAGCGTGGTGCGCAACAGCGCCAATGGGCTGAAAAAAAGCATGTACCACACGACTATGATCGCCGATACTGTGATTCTGGACCCGGAGCTGACGGTTGGGCTTCCAAAGTCTGTGACCGCAGCCACCGGCATGGACGCCTTAAGCCATGCGGTGGAGTCCTATGTCTCCCTGAACGCCAGTCCGCTGACGGAGCTATACGGCCTGAAGGCCGTGGAGTTGATCGCAGGCAGCCTGGAGCGGGCCTGCAGCCATCCGGAGGATGTGAAGGCAAGAGGGGACATGATGCTGGCCAGTTATCTGGGAGGCTGCGCTATAACAGCGGGGATTGGAATCGCCCACATCATGGCCCAGCCTCTTGGCGCGGTCTATAAAATCCCTCATGGGGATGCCTGTTCCGTTTTTCTTCCGGTGTCAATGGAGCTGAATCTGTCCTTTGCCGCCGGAAAATATGAGAAAATTGCCAAGGCGCTTGGAGTGGCCGGGGAGGACCTTACTGAGGCGGAAAATGCCCGCCGCGGCATCGCCCGGATCCGGGAGCTGCGAAGAAAAATCGGTGCTCCGGAATCACTCTCACCGTACATAACGGAAAAACCCGATATGGCGGAGCTGATCTCCACGATCATGCAGACCACCGGCCATATCACCTGCAACCCCAGGCCCGTGAACGAGGCGTTGATGGCGGAGGCGTTTGAGCGGGCCATCAGTTACTGATCACCTGGTTCACGATTTTCATGTAATCCTTGGGGTTCTCGACGTCCAGGGTGAGCCGGAGATATCCGCCCTGCTCCTGGAAGCTGCGCACGAGACTGCTTTGGGCCCGGAACTGGCTGGTGAGGTCCTCGCATCTGCCGTCGGAATGGAGGAGATTCACCGTCCCGTGGCAGTCGTTCACCGTTTTCAGAAAATCGTTGATATTTAAGATGGTTACTTTAAACATTTAATTTCCCCCTTCCGAATGAGTATCTGAATATGAAAAAAGCCGCCGGGCGACCGGCGGCTTTTGCGCATTTGTGATATTCTGACTGTCGCCCGTCCTTCTGATTTCATTATAGGCGCAATCTTTAAAAAGAACTATCTTATTCCTGCCCGTGCATATCGCGATCCTGCCATTTGCGGCGGTATTCCGAGGGAGTGCAATCCATCTGCTCTTTAAAAATTTTTCCGAAATTACTGCTGTTTCCAAGGCCGCAGGCGTGGGCGATGAAGGTGAGGCTTTCCTGACTTTCTGCCAGCAGATGGCAGGCGGTCTGCAGGCGGTAGCTCCTTAAATACTCCGCGGGCGTGGTGTGCAGACAGTCGTGAAAGATGCGGTAGCACTCTCGCTCGCTGATGTAGGCGGAGGCGGCGATCCGGGCCACCGGCAGTTTTTCGCTGAAATGCTCGTGGATATAGATCATCATGGCTTTGATCTGATCATTGGCCTTGTCGTGTCCTGTTTTCTCCCGCAGCATGGGTTCTGCCAGGGCAAGCAGGTCCGACCAGATCGCAGACAGGGCGCTGCGCAGCCGGATCTCGTAGGCGTATTCGCTGTCGGAGATCTGGAAGGACCTGCGCAGGGCTTCCAGCACGGGTCCGTGCTCCGGCACGTCGGGGGACAGGGGAATGGCCTCGAGCTGCGAGGACGTGACGATGGGGGCCACATATTTCTGTTCGATCCGGCTTCCCTGGCGGCCGCCCACAAGCGACGGGTCGAAAATGTGCAGCAGTTGTGCCACGGGACGGCCTTTTTCGTGTATTTTCGTCATGTGGAGCACATTGGAGTTGATAAGTCCCCCGGAACCGGCCGGGAACACCAGCACGCCGCCCGGAGTGTAATACTCCAGAGAACCGCTCTCCATATAGAACAGCTCCACCTCCTTGTGCCAATGCCAGGGGATGATACCCTCAAGACACTGGTCCAGCTCTGTGCAGGAGGAAATGTAGGGAAAATCCGGAGAGAAATCCGGCAGCAGCTCCTCCTTGCTCTCGTTGCGGTATTCAATGTGATGAACTTTTTTGCGCATCCCGGCACCTCCTTTGGGTTCATTTTATCACATTGGGGGCAGGCTGCACAGGGGGAACAAGGGGCTGTTTTTTAGTTCGTCAGTCCGCCAGCCAGGTCTGTCCCGGCGTTAACGCCTGGGTGAAGATCCGGCTCCGGTCGCGGTCGTACTTGGCCTGGTGGTATTTGAACAGCATCTGGTTGTCGGCCAACTGGCCAAGGATTTCGATCTTTCCGGTCACATGGCTCATTACGTAGCGCACGCATTTGCCGGGGCCGTTTTGGAACTGCTTGGCCTCTTCCACGATCCGGTATCCTTCGGCCAGGGGAACCTGGAAGTGTCCGCCCACGCCGGACACGGGACGGCACTGGAAAATGTAATAGGGTGCGATGCCCCACCGGGTCAGTCCCTTGAGCAGTTCTCCCATGGTTCTGCCGTCGTCGTTGACGCCTTTTAACAGTACGGTCTGGTTTTTCAGGACTACGCCTGCATTTAACAGGGCATCCACCGCTTTTTTGGCTTCACCGGTCAGCTCGGCCGGATGGTTGAACTGGGTTACCACATAGATTTTTTTGCGTTGGGAATAGGTTTGCAGAGTTTCAAGAAGCTCGGGGTCGTCGTAGATCCGGGCTGGGAGCACAACCGGCGTTCTGGTTCCAAAACGGATCAGGTCCAGATGTTCGATATCGATGAACTGTTCCAGGTAGCGGCGGATCACCGCATTGCTGTTCAGGAAGGCGTCGCCACCGGAAATGAGCGCGTTGCTGATTTCCGCGTGCTGCCGGATGTAATCGGCCATCTCCGCCACGTTATCAGCGGTCTCGTCGTCGGAGATCCCCACCAGGCGTTTGCGGAAACAGTGACGGCAGTACATGGCGCAGCGGTGGGTGGACAGGATCAGCACCGTCTCATTGTACTTGTGCTGCAAACCCGGTAAGACCGTGTTGTCCGCTTCTCCGCTGGTGTCGAACTTGCCGGTCATATCGTTTTCCTCGATGGACGGTATGCACATCCGGCGGATGGGGTCTTTGGGATCATCCCAGTTGATTAACGACAGGTAGTAGCGCGTGATGGTCATGGGGAAATGCTCCAGTATGGCCTCCAGGCGTGACGTTTCTTCGTCGTTCAGCTTTAGGTACCCCCTCAGTTCCTCAGCTTTTGTGATATTGGACCGTAATTCTTCTCTCCAATTCATTCGATCACCCCTCTTCAATTTTTATGGGGTTAGTATAGCAGATGGATGATAGGGGGATGTGAACAAAATCTTAAAAAAGAGTAAAATTGTGGGTAGGGGAGCAGGGGGTGGGGATGCATCCGTCCGTGAGAGCCAGGCGGGCGGGGGCCCAGGTTCCGGTTTCCGCGGTTCGCGCGGCTAAGGCGCAAGGGGCGCGAAAAGGGGGGACAGGGCTCCGCACTACGGGCGCAGGCTTGATGCCTGCCCCCTCCGACTCCGCTTGCTCCGGGCTTTGTAAGCCCTGCGCAATCCCCCCTTTTCACACCCCTTCCGCCTAAGCCGCGCTGAACCGCTCCAATAGTCACCTGGGCCCCCGCCCGCCTGGCTCTCACCCGTTACGGGTTGGAGAGGGACGCCTGTTTTTTTGTTTTGTGAGTGGGATGGGGGTGGGGGTTAGTCCTCGTTGGGCTTTATTAAATGTGACTGCATGTACTCCCGGGGCGAAATTCCTTCTACTTTTTTTAATACTTTGCTGAAGTAGAAGGCGCTCTCAAAGCCCAGTTGGTCGGCGACCTCGTAGATTTTCATGTCTTGTTCCAGAAGGAGGGTTTTGGCGCGGGCCACCTTTTTCTGGGTAATGTATTCGGAGAAGCCGATATTGCATGTCTTTTTAAACAGCGCGCTTAAATAGTTGGGGCTTAAACCAAACACCGCGGCCACCTCGTTTAAGGGCAGCCGGTCTTCGATATGGCTGTTGATGTATTTCTGGACGTTGGTTACTACGTGGTCTTTGTAGGTTTTGCGGCGGCTTTTTAAGACCTGGCAGAGGCCGTCGCGCAGGACGGTGAGCCATTCCGCCACCTGTTCTACGTTATTCATGCGGTAGATGGAACGGTAGCCGTCGCTGTAGGAGGCGAAGATCTGGCTTAGGGTCTGGCTGCCGTCGGGGAGCAGGGAGAGAGCCAGGTAGAGGATGTTGCAGGCGCCGTCCACGGCCTGAAGGTAGCGCATGGGCTGCTGGGCAAAGAGCTCCGTGATCTGGGTCAGGGTGCTGTAGAGCACGTCGGTGTCGAACTCCTCAAATGCCCGGGTCAGGTCGTTTCGGAACAGGGAGATGTTGAAGGAGTTGCGGAAGGAGTCCCCGGTCAGATCGGAGATGGTGACCACCGGTTTTGCGCGGGAGGACAGGGCGAAAGCCTGGCGGGCTTCCTGGTAGGACTCGCTGATGCGGGACGGCTGGCTGACGCAGGAGCCAAGGCCCGCGGTGATCCGGACGTTAAAATAGTTGTTTACCATGCGGCAGACGTTGTCCCAGGCCTCGGACAGAACCTCCGGCGCGGCCAGGGACTCGTCCTTCGTGTGGAATATTACGGCAAAATGCTTCATGTCCAGGCTGACCACGTGGCAGGGCAGATGCTTGCCCAGGATTTCCCGGATCATCTGCAGGCTGCTGGAATAGAGGTTGATCTGCTGGCTGTCGTTCATCTGGTCTGTGGCGTCGCTGTGAATCTCGCCGTGGGCCGCCAGGTAGAGGGAATCGGAGAAATCCAGCCGAAGGTCCCGGGCCTGGATGATGAACTGCTCCTCGCTGTCGAACAGGTTGTGCAGCAGGCGTATGAAAAATTTGTCGTGGTAGCCCTGGAGAGTGGGGCGGTCCTCGCCGCCCTTCTTGCGGTAGGCCTGGCTGGCCCGGTATTCCTCCAGGCGTTCCAAGGCCCTGCGGACCGAGGCGGTCAGGGAGTCCGGGGTGAGCTCCAGCTTGATCAGATAATCCACGGCCTGGTAGTTCATGGCCTGTTTGATGAGCTGGAATTCTTCGTAGCTGGTGAGAAAGATGAACAGCGGAATCTGCCCGTAGGTCTCCCGGCAGGCTTTCGCCAGCTCCAGCCCGTTCATTTTGGGCATCTTGATGTCCGTGATCACGATCTCTGGGGAATATTCCTCGATCAGCTTCAGCGCAGCCTCCCCGTTCATGGCCGCGCCACAGACCTCGATCCCTAAGTCCGCCCAGTTTACCATGGATTTGATGCCGATCTGCACCAATGGCTCGTCGTCAACTATCAATAGCTTAATCATCTGCAAAATCCCCCCTTAAAGTTCGTTTAAACGGTATGGAAGCGTGATGGTCATGGTGGTATATTGGCCCTCCACGCTGTCGATGGAGATGCCGTAATCTTCCCCGAAGTCGTAGTGGATGCGCTGGTTTACATTGTGGATGCCAACCTGGCGGAAAAAGTCCGCGCTGGGGGCGGATTGTGCGGAGAGCACTTTTTCAATCTGTTCCCGGCTCATGCCCACGCCGTTGTCTGTGACGGAAATCTGTAAAACCGTGCCGAGCCGGTCCGACTGCATGCGCTGGGCGGAGAGCAGGATGTGCCCGGCGCAGCCCTTGGGCTCGATGCCGTGGAACAGAGCGTTTTCGATAATGGGCTGGAGGGTGAAGCGGTGGATCAGGCAGCGGTAGAGTTCTTCGGATTCGATCCGGCAGTCCAGGGTGATGCTGCCGCCGTAACGGTACTGCTGGATCAGGAAATAGTCCTTCACCAGGTCCAGCTCTTCCTTTAACGGAATCTGGGCCACGGTGCCCTTGGACACATTTTTCATCAGCCGGGCCAGGGAGGTGGTCATCTCTGCGATGCCCGTGGCGTTCTGGATGGTGGCCATCCATTTGATGGAGTTTAAGGTGTTGTAGAGGAAGTGCGGGTTGATCTGGCTCTGGAGAATCTGGTATTCCAGGTCCTTTTTCTGGCGCTCGTCGTCCACCCGCTTGTCCATCAGGGTCACTACATTTTCCGACATTCCGTTGATGCCCCGGCCGATGATGCCGAACTCGTCCGGCCCCTCGATCTCCTCCATCCGGGAGAAATCGCCTCTGGCGATGTCGTCGATCTTGCCGCACAGCCGTTTTACCGGGCGTCCGATGGCCTTATTCAAGGTCAGGGCCAGCCCCGCGCCCATGCAGAGAATGATCAGGGTGATAAAACCGATGATCAAAAGGTATACCTGCCGCTGGGCAAAGAAGGCTGATTCGGACAAAATGTTGGAGATGGTCCACCCATCCACGCCCAGAGGGCAGGTTACCAGAAACCGGCTGGAGCCGTCGGCCATGCGGATTTTCTGCACCTGGGTGTCCGGGTTGTTGGCGCTGCCGTCCACTGGGGAAATGGCCGTGTACTCCGGTATGCCCTCCCGGAAGCCGCCGTCCTCCAGCACATAGGACCGGGAGCCGATGGTCACGTAGAGGCGGCTGTCCGGCGGCTGGGGATAGGAGCGGAGGCTGTCCGTGATCAGCCTGGAGGACACGGAGAAATAGGACCAGCCGATGACCTGATCGCTGTAGGGGCTGTTGATGGGGCGGATCAGAGGGATGGTGGGCTCGGGGTCCACCAGGGAAAAGGGGTCGCTGTGAAAGCCGTTCCAAAGATAATCCGGCGCAGCGCACATTTCCTCAAAGTAGGAGGCGCGGGCAACGGTCCCGGCCGCGTCCGGCGTCCCCGCGGCGGCCAGGTCGGAGACCAACAGGTAATTGCGCCGGTTGACCGGGGAAATGATCACTCGGGTGATATACTCCGAAGCTCTGGGCGTGTTGCGGTACTCCTCCTTTAAGCGGGTGTAGGTGGAAATGGCCGTGATCCGCAGAGGGGAATCGCTGGAGGAGATGGAGGGCATACGGGTCCGGTCTTTAAAGGCTTCCAGATAATGGGAAATCTCTCCGTTGTTGCTGCACCACCGGCTGAGGGCGGTGAAATTGTTCATGGTGTCCTCCACATTGTGGCAGACCATCTGCAGATTGTATTCCGCCGACTGGATCTGGTTTCGCCGCAGAAAGGACTGGAACACGGTAAAGCAGATGGTGACGGTGATGACGGCAAGAGCCAGCATGGCCGCCGCCGTGTAGGTGATGATGCGTCCCCGTATGGTTTTAAAAGGAAGAAGTTTTTTCATAGACCCGCCCCGATTCTCTCAGTAAAATCCATAGCATTTGTGTATTTACTATATATATAAAATAAGAGGTCTTTTGTCAAATGTCAATAAAGAACAGGCGGTATTTTTACAGTAATTCTGTCTATATTGGATACAATCAGTAAAATTTACCGCTTCCAGATAAAAAAATACATTGCAGCGGGAGAAGGGAGCGGGGGGAAGCGGGCCAGACCGAAAAAGTGAATCTTTTTTGCGGATTTTTCCATTCAAGAAGGGCCGGGGGTACGCTATACTATAGCCATGACAGAAAGCAACACCTAAAAAGGACGATATCAGTTAAGAGGAGGAAACAGGAATGATGAAGAAACGTTTACTGAGTTTAGCTTTGGCGGCGGTTATGGCGGGAAGCCTGACAGCCTGCGGCGGCGGGGCTTCCGCACCGGCGGGAGGAGACACCAGCGCGGCGGGGACCACGGCCGGAGGCGCGGCAGATACAAGCGCGGCGGCGGACACCGGCGCGGCCGGGGATCAGATTACCATGAAATGGGCCATGTGGGACAAGGACATTATGCCCTATTACACGCCCATCATCGAGGCATATGAGGCCAAGAACCCCGGCGTGAAGGTGGAGTTGGTGGATCTGGGCGGTTCCGATTACCAGACGGTTCTGGCGACCCAGTTGACCGGCAGCGGCAGCGATTTTGACATCGCCACCATCAAGGACGTGCCCGGCTACACCACCCTGGTGAACAAGGGCGTGCTGGAGCCCCTGGATTCCTATATTGAGAAGGACGGCATCGACCTGTCCGGCTACAAGGGCCTGACCGATCAGGTGAAGGTGGACGACAAGCTGTACGAGCTCCCCTTCCGCAGCGATTTCTGGGTGATGTTCTACAACAAGGACGTGTTCGACAAGGCGGGCGTGGCTTACCCCACCAACGATATGACCTTTGAGCAGTACGACCAGCTGGCCAGACAGATGACCAACACCGAACCCGGCCAGGAGGTGTTCGGAGCCCATTACCACACCTGGAGAAGCGCGGTGCAACTCTTCGGTATCCTGGACGGCAAGAACGGCATTCTGGACGGAAAATATGAGTTCTTAAAGCCCTACTATGAGATGATTTTGAGCCAGCAGGAGGACGGCGTCTGCCAGGATTACGCCACCTTAAAGACCTCCAACCTCCACTATACCGGCGCCTTCTCCCAGGGCAACGTGGCGATGATGAACATGGGCACCTGGTTCATTTCCACCCTGATCGAGAAGATTAACGCGGGCGAGTACACGGACTGCACCAACTGGGGCATCGTGAAATACCCCCACGCGGACGGCGTGGAGCCCGGCTCCACCCTGGCCACAATCACGGCCCTGTCCATTCCCACCAGCGCGCCCCACAAGGATCAGGCATGGGATTTCATCAAATTTGTGTGCGGCGAGGAGGGCGCTGAGATTCTGGCTAAGACCGGCACCATCCCGGCCATTATGACCGACGACATTGCGGGCATGGTGAGCGCCACCGCGGGCTTCCCGTCCGATGAGAACAGCAAGGACGCCCTGCAGACTGCAAATCTATACCTGGAGATGCCGGTGAACGCCCACAGCTCCGAGGTTGAGGTGGTGCTCAACGAGGCCCACGACAACATTATGACCGGAAATATGACCATCGACGAGGGAATCGCAGATATGAACGAGAAGGTCTCCGCGATTCTGGGACAGTAATTCAAAACAGTGTAAAACAGTTCACATCAGGGGCAGGCGGGGTAACAGTCGTCTGCCTCATTTAAGGAAATGAGTATGAGGAGGATAAGCGTATGGCGAACCAAAAAAATGCCGACCCGGCGCTGGTGCAGAAGAAGCTGGCGATATTGAATCCGCAGCTGAAAGCGCTGGAAGAGCAGCGGGCGGCCTGTGAGGACCCGAGGAAACAGAAAACACTGGAAAAAAAGATCGAGAAGGTACACGACAAGATCCGTCAGGCCAAGACCGGTGAGCGTTTCAGCCGCCAGACCAAGCGGGATTTTGTGGCTTACTCCTTCATCGCGCCCAACTTTATCGGGTTTGCTATTTTCACTTTGGGGCCTGTGATTTTTGCCTTTGTGCTGGCCTTCCTAAACTGGGACGGCAACAATCCCATCTCCTTTGCCGGGATTGAGAATTTCGCTAAAATGTTCGGGAACAAGCGGTTTCTGGCCTCCCTGCGCAACACCGTGGTGTACTGTCTGGCCACCGTGCCCCTGACGTTGATCGCGGCTCTGGGCCTGGCGGTGATTTTAAACCAGAAGGTGAAGGGCCGGAATTTCTTCAGAACCGTCAGCTTCTTCCCCTACGTGGCCTCCCTGGTGGCCGTGGCCGCGGTCTGGAACATGCTGTTCTCCCCGGCCAAGAGCGGCCCGGTGAACATGATTCTCTACAACCTGGGCGTGGCGGCCAAGGACCTGCCCAAATGGTCCGCGGGCAAGAACTGGGTGATGTTTACGGTGATTCTGTTCTCGGTCTGGAAAAATATGGGTTACTACATGGTGATCTACCTGGCGGGCCTTCAGGGCATCAACGCCGAGCTGTACGAGGCTTCCAGCCTGGACGGCGCCAACACCTGGCAGCGGTTCCGCTACATCACATGGCCCCAGCTGCAGCCCACCACATTTTTCGTGACCATTATCCTGACCATCAACTGCTTTAAGGTGTACGATATCGTGTACATGCTGGCGGGCGGAAACACGGGCGTGCTCAACGAATCCGCCATCGTGCTGGTCTACCACATCTACGAGGAAGCCTTCCGCAACTGGAACTTAGGCTACGCCAGCGCGGTTTCCATGGTATTGTTCCTGATTGTCCTGGCCATCACCCTGGTGCAGTTTCGGGGCGAGAAGAAGTACGCGAATTGAGGAGGGGATGGAATATGAAAATCAAAAATACAAAGACGAGGACCCTACGGGTTGTGCTCTACGTGGTGCTGATCCTGCTGGCGTTCCTCATGCTGGTGCCCTTTGCCTGGATGCTCTCGGCCTCCTTCAAGCTGGATAAGGACGTGTTCATTTTCCCGATCCAGTGGATACCGGCCAATCCCAGATGGCAGAACTACGTGGATATCTGGCGCAAGATTCCGCTGCTGAAGTTCGTGCTGAACACGGTGAAGCTGACTTTGATTGTGACCTTTTTGCAGCTGCTCACCAGCAGCTTCGCGGCGTATGCATTTTCCAAGCTGCATTTTAAGGGGAAAAACGCCCTGTTTCTGGCATATATCGCCACCATCGCCGTACCCTGGCAGGTGTACATGGTGCCCCAGTTCATGATGATGCGGGGCATGGGGCTGGCGGACACCCACCTGGCCATCATCTTTTTACAGGCGTTTTCCGCATTCGGCGTGTTCATGATGAAGCAGTTCTACGAAGGGATTCCCACGGAACTGTGCGAGGCGGCCCGGATCGACGGGATGAGCGAGTACCAGATTTGGTACCGGGTCATGCTGCCGCTGTCAAAGCCTGCGCTGTCCACCCTGCTGATCTTCACCTTTGTAAATACCTGGAACGATTTCCTGGGCCCCTTAATCTATCTGACCACCGAGTCCAAGAAAACCCTGCAGCTGGGATTGCGCATGTTCATCAGCCAGTTCGGCTCCGAGTACGGTCTGATCATGGCCGCCTCCGTGCTGAGCCTGATCCCGGTGCTGATCGTGTTTTTGTCCCTTCAGAAATACTTTGTGGAGGGCGTGGCGGCTACGGGCGTGAAGGGGTGACCCGGCGGTTGGCGGCCGGAGCGACGCGGAAATACTGATGGGCCCCGGCGGTTGGTGGCCGGCGCGGTGCGGAAATGCTGATGGGCCCCGGCGATTGGTGGTCGGCGCGGCGCGGAACCGCCGCAGCAAATTTAATCATAAGGAGAATAAAAACTATGAGCTGGATCAGCTTAGAGCGTTTGGAAAAGAAACCTGAGATTACGGGAAATGAGGTGGAGGCGGCCCTTGGTTTTGCCACCGGGCAGGTGATCCGGAACCTGCCGCGGTTTACGGACCGATTCCAGAAGGCCTACAGCGACAACGGGTTCTACGAGCCCACGGAAAATGTGGACTGGACGCCGGGCTTTTGGACCGGGGAAATATGGCTGGCTTACGAATACGCCGGGGACCAGGATTTGAAGCGGGCCGGGGAGGTCCAGATGGAGAGCTTTTTAAAGCGCATTGAGACAAGGAGCGACGTGGAGACCCACGACCTGGGCTTCATGTACTCGCCCTCCTGCGTGGCCGGATACAAGCTGACGGGAAGCCCGGTGGGGCGCAGGGCGGCCCTGATGGCCGCGGATGAGCTGATCACCCGGTTCCACGAGAAAGGCCAGTTTATCCAGGCATGGGGGCCCTTAAACGCCCCGGACAATTACCGCCTGATCATCGACTGCCTGCTGAACCTGCCCCTGCTCTACTGGGCCACGGAGGAGACCGGAGACGGCAAATACCGGGATATCGCCGAGCGCCATATCCACACCGCTCTGGGAAATGTAATCCGGGAGGATTTTTCCACCTGGCACACCTTTTTCTTCAACATGGAGACGGGCGCGCCGGATCACGGGGCCACCTGCCAGGGATACCGGGACGGCTCCGCCTGGGCCAGAGGCCAGGCCTGGGGCGTCTACGGCACGGCCGTGGGGTATAAATACACAAGGCGGACGGAGTATATCGATATTTTCAAGGGCGTGACCCGGTATTTCCTGGAGCATCTGCCCGAGGACCTGGTGCCATTCTGGGACCTGGAGTTCGGCGACGGAGACGACCAGCCCCGGGATTCCTCATCAGCTTCCATCGCGGCCTGCGGGATGCTGGAGATGGCGAAATACATGGAGCCGGACGACCGGGACTATTACACGGGGATCGCCAAAAAACTGATGAAATCGGTGGCAGACCATTACGCGGTGAAGGACCCGGCCGTCTCCAACGGGCAGGTGCTCCACAGTACCTATTCCAACCACTCGCCCTATAACACCTGCAATCACTACGGCGTGGACGAGTGCAACATCTGGGGCGACTATTTTTATATGGAGGCGCTTACGCGCCTGCACAAGGACTGGCAGGTTTACTGGTAAAGGAGACGGACAAGATGACGAAAAAGGAGCTGTTTGCGGGCTGGAATGAGCGGATGTTTCTGGACGATCCGGCGGCGGTGGCGGCATACTGCCGGAAATACTGGCCGGAGGAATGCAGCCATATCATCCGGGTGGCGGACGAGGTGTGCCGGGGATATTTCCTCTTTGACCTGAAATGGGATATGGAGCGGACCTGGGAGCCGGTGGTATTTCCTGAGGGAAAGGTGGACTGGGAGTACAAGCCGGGGGACGACCCGGAATTCATCTACCAGTTTAACCGGCACCGGTATTTTATCTGCCTGGGCCAGGCCTACTGGATCACCGGGAATGAGAAATACGCCCGGCGTTTCGTGGAATTGTTGATGGACTGGATCACCACTGTTAAGCGGACGCCAGAGACGGAGAAAACTACCTGGAGAATTTTGGAAGCGGGAATCCGGGGCGAATACTGGGTGAAGGCCATGCAGTATTTCAAGGACAGTCCGCTGGTGACGGACCAGGTGGTGGACGCATTTTACAACTGCCTGATCGAGCACGCGGAGTTTATCATCCGCATGCATTCCCCCTACCGCTATATGAGCAACTGGGGTGTGATGGAGAACCACGGGCTTTTTGAGATCGGCGTGGCCATACCCGATGAAGAGCTGCGCAGGCGCTACACCAGAATCGCCCTGGAACACCTGGAGGTGGAGGCGCGGATGGAGATTCTGCGGGACGGCGTCCAGTGGGAGCAGTCCCCCATGTACCACAACGAGGTGCTCCACTGCTACGAGGACGTGCTGATCCTGGCCTCCCGCAATGATATCGACGTGCCGGACTCCATTCTGGAGGCGGTACAAAGCATGGCCTGGGCGGATCTGGCCTGGAAGAAGCCGGACCACCATCAGTTTATCATGGGGGACAGCGACGACACGGATATCCGGGACTATTTAAGCGTTGCGGCGTTTCTGTTCAAGGACCCCATGTTGAAGCACGGCGGATTTGCACGGCTGGATTTTGAGAGCGTGTGGGATCTGGGCATCGAGAGCGCGGGCCTGTACGAAGACATGGAGGCCATGGAGCCGGATTTTACGTCTGTGGCGCTGTCGGACAGCGGGAATTATTACCTGCGGTCCGGGTGGGGGGAATATGCTAACCTGCTGCATTTCCACTGCGGCACACTGGGCGCGGGGCATGGGCACTCCGACAAGCTGCATGTGGACTTGGCTGCGTTTGGGGAAGATATTCTGACCGACGCGGGGCGGTACAACTACGTGGCCGGGCCGGGACGTTTTGAGTTCAAGGACCCTACGGCTCACAATACCATTACGGTGGACGGGAAGTTTTTTACCGTCTGCAAGGACTCCTGGGAGTGCTCCAAGTTGTGCCAGCCGGTGAAGCAGCAGTTTTTCACTGCGGAGGACTACGAGTTCGTCCAGGGCGGACACCTGGGGTATATGGATATGGAGCAGGGCGTGTTTGTGAACCGGAAAATACTCTATATCAAGCCGGATCTCTATGTGATTATGGATGAAATGTATACCGGAGGGGCCCATACCTACGAGCAGTATTGGCATTTCAGCGAGCGCGGGAAGCTGTCCCTGGGGGTGGCCGCGCAGGTGAGGGAGCCGAAACTTCCGGGGCCGGAGTCCGCGGGCGATCCCGATCCCACCTTGCACAAAGGCGGAAAAGATTTGGAGTTTGAACTGGAACAGATCGGGACGCCGCCTGTGCAGAAGGCGGTGTTTAGGGGCGATCAGGCGGAGGCCTCGGTGTGGTTTATGACGCCGGGGGCGGCCGGGGAAATGATCGATACCCGGATTTCCAGGCATTATAATCAGGCGGTGGAGCGCAAGAGCATCCGGGTGCGGAAGGATGGGAATGGATTTACGTCGCTGCTTACGGTGATTTGCGCCGGGGAGGCGGGAGCGGCGGAGGGCGTCAAGGTGACCAAACTTCCGGTGAAATCCGCGCTGAAAGGTATTTACTACCCGTCCGCCATGGCGGAGGCCCTGAAGATCGAAGCCCACGGCACGGAATATGTGGTGGTGATCTGCCACCAGGAGGTGAATTCGCCCACGGACCTGGTGGAAGTGGACGGCTGTCTGGGCTTTGGAAATGTGATTGTGTTTGACAAGAGCAAGGACGTGCTGGTGGGAACGGTGATGAATTACTGAGGGATATGCCGGAACATTTATAGTTTGTGGGAAGGCGTTTCACAACTTGCCAGGAAAACCGTGAACATGTGAAACAGTGCAGTAAGGCTGTGGAAAAGTCCTGGAAACGCTGCAAAAAGTCCCGTATAAGTGGTTACAAACTCCGGAATATATGGTAAAATCAAGATAGTATGTGATTTCGGAGGTGTGAGATGATCAAAAGTATGAAGCGTTTGCTGGCCGGAGCGCTCTGCGGTGTGCTTCTGGCTGGCGCTGCCCCGGCGATTCCCGGCTCGCCAGTGGAAATGGTGGCGGAGGCCCACGGCGGCAGAACCGATTCCCACGGCGGCCACAAGGACAACAAGAACGCCAGCGGTCTTGGGAGTTACCACTACCACTGCGGCGGACATCCCGCCCATCTGCACGAGAACGGCGTGTGCCCCTACGACACGGCGGTGCAGGAGACAAAGGCGGTGAGACAGGAGACAAGGGCAGCGGTTCAGGAGACCACTGCGGCGGTCCGCGAAACCACGGCTTCCGGCAACTGCGGCTGGGACGACGGAACCTGCGGCTGGAAGCAGGACGGAGACCATCACAAGTACCGCTGTGAGGACGGAACCATGGCCCACAACTGTTGGAAGCAGATTGACGGCTGCTGGTACAGCTTTGACGAGAACGACTGCATGCGCACCGGCTGGTACGACGAGGGCAACGACCGGTATTATCTCGGGACAGACGGGAAGATGGTCACCGGCGAGGTGACGGTGGACGGAGTCAAGTGGTGCTTTGATGAGAGTGGAAAGTTGATTCGGTAAATGGGATATTGAGAGTAAAGACAGCCTGAGCGGCCCGGAGATTGGAGGGCGGCTTGGGCTGTTTTTTGGTGCGTTTTTTGAAGGGGATTGGCAACATTATTTCAAGGATATTTTTGAAAAATGTCTCTTGCGTGCAAGGCGCATTATGTAGTATGATAACATCATCTGAAGATTCAAAACGTGCGTTCTGCACAGATCAAAACCGGTGATTCGCCGGCGATTTTCCAAAGAGCCTTAACAAAGAGGAATCTGTATGTTAAAATGAAAGGAGAAGTATGCGATGGAGCAAACGAGGTACAAAAGGCGTTTAAAACGCAGAAAACGTAAAGAGCTGAAGGAGCTAAATTTATTGAACAGGTTCCTCTTTAACGAGGTTCTGGAAGATCCGGTGGCCTACCGGGCAGTGCTGGAGATTATCCTGGGTCATAATATTCGCCTGAAGGCAAACGTGCAGAGTGAAAAAGAGATCCGTACCCTGCCAACATTCCGGGGAATCCGCTTGGACGTATGGGGACAGGATGAGGAAGACAATATCTATAATTCTGAGATGCAGAGAAAGAACACCAGAAACCTGCCCAGGAGAAGCAGGTATTATCAGTCCGTTCTGGACGCCGGGCTGCTGGAGCCTGGGGTGGTTGATTTTAATCAGATGAACAATGTCTGCCTGATCACCATAGCGCCCTTTGACTTGTTCGGCAGGAATCGCTGCATGTACACGTTTCGCATGAAGTGTGACGAGGATTCCACCCTTGATCTGGATGACGGAGCAGTGCGGATTTTTCTGAACACCAGGGGAACTGTGACGGAAGGATGTTCTCAGGAGCTTTTGGATCTTTTGCGATATGTGGAGAAGTCTAATGAGCGGGTTGCCGCGGAATCAGAGAGCCAGCGTCTTAAGCTGCTCCATAACCGGGTAAGGGCGGTTAAAAGCAACGATGAAAACGAGGTGAGATTGATGCAGTTGTGGGAAGAAAAAGCGTATGCGCGGCTGGCCGGCGCAAAGGCAAAATTGATTGAACAGGTCTGCAAGAAGCTTCGCAAGGGCAAGAACGCCCAGGAGATCGCAGAGGAATTGGAAGAAGATATAGAGTTGATCACCCGGATCTGCGAGGCTGCCCGTGAATCCGCCCCGGAATATGATTGCGATGAGATTTTCGAGATTTTGTGGGGGGAGGATTTTTACGATGATGAGTATGAATATGAGTATGAGGACGAGGATGTGGGAGAATAAATAGCAGAAGATTTTGTGTGATGGAATGCTGCCTGGAGGTTATGACCAGATTGCACGGTTATACCCCGGGGCACCGGCAAATGAAATAAACATCCGCTGGCTGCACTGGAGGTCGATTGAACTCAATGAAAAATCAGGAAGAAATCCGTTTAAAGGGAAATTTCTTCCTGATTTTTTTATGCCCGGTTTGTCAATCAAACAAATCCATCAGTTTCTTGCGCATCTCCTTCCTGCGCGCCTCTGTCCCTTGTTCGTCGCGCAGGAAGCGCCCCTCCTGTTCCTCCAGCACGTCGCCCTCCTTCAGCCCGTCGGGCAGCAGGTCTTTGGGGATGGAGATCAGCTTTTTCAATTCGTTCTCGCAGACTGCGATGCCCTCCTCCAGGCGGTCGATGATATATTTCATAGCGTTACCCCTCCTTGTAAAATGATCATGGTTTGCACTGGCCGCAGGGGGAATAGCCCTGCCCGATCAGCTCTTCGCGGTCCCCCTCCCAGGTCTCCCGATTTTCGTCTTTTATTTTTTTGGCCGAGGAGCAGGTGGGGAGGTGGAATTTTTTCGTGTTGGTGTTCAGAATATAGGCGGTTTGCGGGGCGGTGGTAGTGCCGGAAGTGCCGCTCGTAAAAGTCTCGCCCCCGGAAGTCCCAGCCGTTTGTTGATTGCTATCCCCGGAAGTCCGGTCCGACTGCTGTCTGCCGCCTCCTGAGAATCCGGATTGTCCGGCCTTCCCGGTTCCTCTGGTTTTGTCTGAGGCTCCATTCCCGGACACGGTTCCGGACTTTTCACCGGTCCCCCAGACAATATCCGTGCCGTCGCAGTATGCCACCACTGTGCCGTCCCGGTCGTTGCGATATACCTGAATTCCGCGCTCTTTAAACTTTTCCAGGGTTTCCTTGTGGGGATGGCCATAGGAATTGTTCTTTCCGCACTGGATCACAGCCACCGATGGGGAGACCTTATCCAGAAATGCCTCGCTGGTGGAGGTGCTGCTGCCGTGGTGCCCGGCCTTCAGCACGTCCGCGGAGATGTCAATTCCATTTTTCAGAATATCCGCCTCGGCCAGGGCCTCCGCGTCCCCGCACATCACGAACCGGTTATCGCCGTAGTCCAGGCGGATTCCAACGGACCAGTTGTTCAAATCGTTCCCGTAGTCTTTGTTGGGGGCGATGATGGTGAAGGAGGCGTTTCCAAGAGTATAGGTATCGCCCACCCGCGGCTTGGTCAGCTTCAGTCCCTTGCCCGCCACCGCGTCCAGCACGTCCTCGAAGGTTTTAGTGGTGTGCTCCACAGGGGGGAGGATGACTTTCCCCACGTCGAAGGTGTCGATAACCTTGTCCAGGCCGCCGATGTGATCCGAGTGGGGGTGAGTGCCGATCACGTAATCCAGGGTTTCCACCCCCTGGCCTTTCAAATAAGAAACAACCGTATCCGCCTGGTCGTTTTCACCGGCGTCCACCAGCATAAAGCGTCCGTCCGACTCCGCCAGGATGCTGTCTCCCTGGCCGACATCGATAAAATGCACGGTCAGCCCGGCTTCTCCGGAGGGCAGCATGACGGCCCCGGCTTGCTCCGCCTGCGCTGAGGCGTGCCCGGAGCTTGGAAGCGAGCTGCCTCCACAGCCGCTGACCGCCAGGATCAGGGCGATTGACAAAAGCAGTTTCAAAATATTCCGTCTCTTCATAGTAAGTCTCACCTTTCTGTTATTCCCTGTTATTTTAGCATAGATATCATCTTCATGAAAGACCATGCCCCGCTGCTGATTAAAAAAAATCATGCGAAATGTTTTGTTGCAAAGTAGAAGGATATAATGGTATAAAATTTCAAAATATGGTAAAATATTTGAAATAACCACATTTTATCCTTAAAATATATACAAAATAGCCAAGATATGAAATAAAATACCATAAAGCTCTCGATATATTGAAAAAAACATATCCAGTGTTATGATGGAATTAGTCGAATGGAGGAATCGGGATGAAGAATGTATTGGTACGGTTGGAGGAATACTTGCCGAGAGCCAGCGAGGCGGAACGCGGCGCAATCAAATGGCTTATGCAGAGTCCGGAATCTGCAGTGGATTTGAGTATTCAACAGCTTGCCGGCCGCACGTTTACATCTGCCTCCACGATCATCCGGCTGTGCCGGAAACTCGGATTCGACGGATACAAGGAATTTCACAAGGCGTTGTTGTATGAGCTGGCAGTGCGCAGAGAGGCCAGCGATGAGCAGACCAGGGAAATTGACCGGGCAGACACCCTTGAGGCGATTGCCCAAAAGGTTACATACCGCAATATTTTGTCCCTGGAAAATACGAATAAGCTTCTGAATATGGAGGTGTTAAGCACCTGCCTGGAGTTGATCGACGCTGCGGACAATCTGATTTTTTTCGGGATGGGAGCCTCCCTGCTGATTGCGCGGGATGCCTGCCTGAAGTTTGTCAGGGTCAACAAATCCTGCTATTTTGGCGACGACTGGCATATGCAGCTTCTGCACGCAAAAAATTCGACGGAGAGGGACGTGGTGATTGCGATCAGCTATTCAGGGGTGACGATGGAGACGATTAAATGTGCGGAGATCGCCAAGAAAAACGGCACGCCGGTGATTGCCATCACGCGATTTGAGCCGTCCAAATTGGTGAAATTAGCGGATTACAGCCTTTATGTTGCGACCATCGAGCTGTTTTCGCGGATGGGCGCCATGTCGTCCAGGATTGCCCAATCGAATATCATCGATATTCTCTACAGCGCTTATGTGAATAAAAACTACGACACGTGTGTTCCCAAGATAATCCGGACACATTTTTCCAAAAAGACAGACGGGGCTGGGGATATAGAGCCCTGAAACAGTTGGCGTGGGGCGGCGTTTGCATGATCCCACGGGAGGGTTACAGTAAAGCAAGGAGGAAAAACATGAGCAGTCAACTGGCATTTCAAATTGTGGAAGCGTTAGGCGGAGCATCCAATGTGATATCGATTGAAAACTGTATGACCCGGTTGAGAGTCTGCGTCAAGGACGCCGGCTTGGTAAAGCGGGACGAACTTTCTAAGATAAAGGAAGTCCTGCGGGTGGTTGGAAGCGAGACGGAGCCGCAGATTGTTTTGGGACCGGGAGTTGCGGATACTATTGGCGGGGAAATCAAGAAGATGGAGGGAATCAAATACAGCGAGGTCAAGACCGAGGCGGTCATGAAAAAGAAGTCGGCTACGGGCATTTTCAGCTTTTTTGCCCAGGTATTCACTCCGCTGATTCCTGTTTTCGCCGGCGCCGGACTGATCTTTGGCGTTATGAAAGTTTTGACGCTGGTTTTCAATATGACGGGAATGCCGCTTTTTGATCCGGCCAGCTCATCCTTTATGTTTGCGGTCAATGTACTGGCCAGTACATTTTTCACTTATTTGAACATTGCGGTTGCAATGTCGGCGGCCAGGGTAATGGGCGGCAATCCCTATCTGGGATTGATAGCCGGCGGTATTATTATCAACCTGGGCGCGCTGGCGGGAACCGAAATGGGCGTGTTCGGCCTGATTTTTACCAACGGACGTGGAGGAACCCTGGCGGCGCTGGCAGCCGGTGCGCTGATTGCAGTGGTGGAACGTGAGATTAAAAAGCGGGTTCCGGACGCACTGAAGATCCATTTGCCGTCGCTGCTCTCGATTATTATTGTGGGTCTGGTGACGATCTATGCGCTGCAGCCGGTTTGCGGTCTGGTGACAGACGGAATTACCGCCGCGTTCCTGTGGCTGATGGATAAGGCTGGATTTATGGCATATGCGATTATTGCGGGTTTCTTCCTGCCGCTTGTTATGACCGGCATGCATCAGGGATTGTCGCCGGTACACACCACCTTTATTGAAAATCTGGGATATACGCCGCTGTACGCCTGCTGCTCCATGGCCGGCGGCGGACAGGTGGGGGCTTCCCTGGCGCTGTATTTGAAATACAAACATAATAAAGGGTTACAGCGGGCTGTGGTCGGAGGTTTGCCGGCCGGTATTCTTGGAATCGGGGAGCCGCTTATCTTCGGCGTAACCCTTCCGCTCGGAAGAGCATTTATAACGGCCTGTCTGGGCGGCGCATGCGGAGGCGCGGTACTTGGCCTGTTCCCCGGGCAGGGGGCGGTGACCATGAATGTATCCGGAATTTTGGGAACGCTGGTAAACACCAAGCCCATGGCATATCTGGTCGCTTATGCGGTATCCATTCTGGCCGGTTTCGTGATCACCTACGCCGTAGGAGTGAAGGACACTGCGCTGGCATTGTTTGAGGATGAGGAATTCTAATCAAAAGGAAACTGAAATTCAGGGAGTATAAAGTTAAGAAGAGAAGGAGAAACAAACGATGAGTTTTATGTTTAAGCCTCTGGCTTATGATGACACACAGGCGGTCAATCACATCAGCCTGCCGGAAGCAATTCAAAATGATGTGACGGAACAGATGGAAGAGATGGCCGGACGTCTTGCCCAGGCCATGGAGCTCAGGGAGAAGGAGGGCAAGTCCCTCCTGGCCCTGGACGGTTATGTCAGCGCCCCATTTGAGCCTCTGGTGAGCGCGGTGAAAGCGGAGCTGGAGAAACGGGGCCGTCAGGTGAAGCTGGTGGATATGAGGGACCTCTATAAAACGCAGGAGGAGATTGAAGGTCTGACGGCTGAGAGCCTGCCCTTAAATTATGAGGACGACCCGGTACTGCTCTTCGGGCGTCTGTATCGGGGCAGCATCGATGATTTTGTGGATAACGCCAACGTATCCCGGATTCTGGACGATCAGGCCATGGGCTATACGATCCTTTACGGGCTGGGAAGTCTCTGTGCCGCCCTCAGGCCCTACGCCCAGGTGGCTGGGTATGTGGACGTGACGCCCAAAGTGGCGGCTATCCGCGCCAGGGAACATAAGGTGGTCAACATCGGCGACCGGGAGTCAAGACCATTTAATTTGCTGATGCGCCGGAATTACTATGTGGATTATGAGGTAACGGTAAAGCTGCGCAAAGAGCTGCTTCAGAATAATCTTCTGGATTTTTATCTGCTGGGTAACTGGGACGACCGTTATATGATGATGGCGGGCGGAACGATGGACAGGATTTTAACAGAGCTGGCCAAATATCCCTTCCGGGCAAAACCCGTATATCTGGAAGGAATCTGGGGCGGGGAATTGATCCGTAAGGTGAGGGGAATCCCCAAGGAGATTGCCGGCAACATTGCCTGGATTTTTGATTTCATTCCCATGGAGGTCAGCATTGTGGTTGATGTGGCAGGCAAGGCGGTGGACTTCCCATTCTCCACATTCGTCCAGAAAAAGGGACGGGAGATTATGGGCCAGCATTGTCTGGAGGAATTCGACGGGTACTTCCCGGTGCGCTTTAACTACGACGACACCTGGCACAGCAATGGCAACATGTCGGTTCAGGTCCACCCGGACGAGGATTTTGTGATCGAGAATTACGACGAGTTCGGGAGACAGGACGAGGCTTATTATGTGATCGCCACCGGCCACGGAGCGAAAACCTACTGTGGCTTTAGCGGAGATGGCAGGGAATTTCTGGAAATGGCCAAAGCGTCCGAGACCAGCCACGAGATGGTGGATTACCAGAAGTATATTAACTGGGTGGACAGCGTGCCCGGGCGCCAGATTATGCTGCCGGCTGGTACGGTTCACGCTTCCGGCAGAAACCAGCTGATCCTGGAGCTGGGCAGTCTGACCATCGGTTCTTACACTTACAAGGTTTACGATTACAACCGCAAGGACAAGGATGGAAATACCCGTCCCATTCACACGAAAAACGCCGAGAAGGTATTGCATTTCGAGCGGGACAGCCAGTGGGTGAAGGAGAATATTGCTATTGAGCCGATTTTGATCGAAGAGGGTGAGGGGTATAAAGAATATGTTGTGGGCCGGACGGAATTGATGTATTATGAAACCCACAGGATCGAACTGGATACGCACGCGGCGTATCATGGACAGAATCATGGACAGTTTACGGTGATCACCGTGGTGGACGGCGAGCAGGTGAAGGTTTATTCCAAGAGCCGCCCGGAATTTTGCTACACGGCAAATTTCCTGGATATTGTGACGATTCCCGCGGACATCGACGATTATGTGATCGAGGCTCAGAGCTATCAGCCTGCGGTGGTTCATAAAGTGATTCTGCGGGAGGGATACAGCCGCTACAAGAACCCGGACTATAAAAACAGAAAGAAGGATTGAACGATGGAATTTGTGCGGGAACCAAAGGGAGTTCAGGAGTTTTGGGACGAATGCGTGCTAAAAGGGGAAAACGTTGTGCGCAGGCAGAAGCTGGTCAGAGAATGTACCGGTGTCTACAAAAATGAGGAAGCCTTACGTGAACACGGCGATGATCTGGCGTATTGGGTGCACAACCAGAATTTCAACCGTGAGAGTTTTGTGAAAGGGAATCTCCAGTGGGGAATTACCTATATCAATCCCTTTACCGTAGACGGGGAATGCGCCATGACCAGCGGCCATTACCATGGGGATCCGGACTGTGACGAGTATTATTACGGGCTGAAGGGAACCGGGTTCCTTCTGTTCTGGGACGGCGGTGAGGATTTTTATGCGGAAAAAATATATCCGGGCTCTCTGCACTATATTAACGGTCATTACGCCCATCGGATCATCAATTCAGGAGATGAGGTGCTGGCGGTAGCGGCCTGCAGCCTGCCTGCGAGCAAGCAGGATCATCAGTCGATTAAAGAGCATGGATTTCCTTACCGCTGTTACAAACGAAATGGGGAGATTGTATGGGAAAAGCAGGAATAGGACCGATCCGGCTGGAACCGGTCTATAAAAAGGCGATCTGGGCCGGGGAACGGTTAAAAAAAATCAGAGGGCTCCAGGAGGACGGAATCGGAATCTGCCGGGAGGTTTGCGCTTACAAGGGATCGGAAAACCGGGTGGAAGAAGGGCAGTTTAAAGGCTGCCGGATTGATCAGGTCATAGCGGATTACCGTCGGGAACTGATGGGACCGGACGACAGCGGGCAGCTGGTAAGAGTGGCCTACATGGATACCAGGGAAGATTTGTCGATCCAGGTGCATCCCAACGAGGATCAGGCAGAACGGATTGGAGACTTTGAAAAAAGTGAATCCTGGTATATTTTAGAGGCCGACCCGGGTGCTTATATTACCGCAGGTGTAAATTGCTCCGATAAGGCAACGCTTAGAAGCGCGGCAGAGTCAGGGGATATGGAACAGTATCTGGTACGCATTCCGGTAAAAGCAGGTGATTTTGCCATGATTCCGGCGGGGCTTGTCCACGCCTGTGGAAAAAATATGCTTGCCCTGGAGGTGGGCAGTTTCGGAGGGATCACCTACCGTTTGTATGATTACGGCAGAGGAAGGCCCCTGGATTTGGACAAGGGAATGGAGATTCTGGACCCGTCCCTGCGATGTGAGCTCGTCCATACCCAGGAGAAGGTTCCGGGAGTGCCCCGCCCGCTGGTGCGCCACCGCCTTTTCAGCGCGGACGTGCTGGACGTGGAGGGCACCTGGACTCTGGATGGCTATGAGGGGTACCGCGTACTGTGCTGTGTGGAAGGAGCCTGCCGGATCATCCGGGAAGGGGAGGAGTATCCTCTGCCTTACACGAAAACGCTTCTGATACCGGCCAGCTGTGGACCGGTGGAGATCCGGGGAAATGCCAGGCTGCTGATAGCCTGGAAGGTTTAACAACAAATTCCTTGCAGAAAAAGGAGGAAGCTTATGAACAGCAGCATCGCCGTATATCCGTCCGTTCAGTGGAGACAGCAGACCGTTTTGTGGGCGGAATATCTGGAAAAGGCCGGTGAGTATGGCTTTGGGGAAGTATTTTCAAGTATCCACCTGCCGGAACTGGCTCTGGAGGACCAGGTGGAAATGCTGGAGGAGCTGGCCCGTCTGACCAATCATCTGGGGATGGAGTTGACGGTGGATATCGGAGGCGGAGAGATCGACCAGCTGCTTGCGGATTCACAGATGTGCGCGCGGGTCCGCAGCGCCGGCATCGGCCTGCTGCGGCTGGACTACGGTTTTTGCACGGAACAGGCCGGCGCGCTTTACAACCGCCTGGGGATAAAAGGTTTTGTAGTCAACGCCTCGATCTATGACAGAGAGGAGGCGGAGGCGGTCAAGAGAAATTTAACCGCCATAGACAGTCGGATGGAACTGCGCGCCTGCCACAATTTTTATCCGCGGCCGGAGACCGGATTGGACCGGGAATTTTTCAATGAGCAGAACCGCATTTTCGCAGAACTTGGGTTAATCACCTATGCGTGCATCCCGGGGAAAAGCCATCCCCGTCAGCCTTTGGGGCTTGGGCTGCCCACGCTGGAGGAGCATCGTCAGATGGATCTGGAACGGGTTTGCGTGGAAGTGGTTTGCAGCCCCGGAATCGGGGGCGTGATGGCAGCGGATGAATTTTTCAATGAGACAGAGCTGGCCTGTGTGGCCCGCGCGGTGAAGCGGGAGCCGCTGACCTTGCGGATACGGCTGGAAGCGGGCGTCGGCCAGGTGGAGCAGGAGCTTATTTTGGGAACGTCTCACCATATCCGCTATGACAGCAACCGGCAGGTGCTCCGGTCCCGGACTTCGCGGGAAATGTCCAGGATCGGCGGAAAGGTTGCTCCTGGGCTGACCGGTGAGCGCCGGAGCGGTATGGTTACAGTTGACAATGAGCGCTACGGCCGCTACAGCAGCGAGGTGCAGATCCTTCTGGCCGACCTGGAGGCGGACAGCCGCGTGAACTGCTGCGGCCAGATTTCGGAGGAAGACATGTGGAAGCTGGACTTTTACCGGCAGGGGTTCGACTATCAATTCCAGGAAATTACAGAAATTGGGGAGGGAATCAGCAGTGGGGCTATTTAGCAGAAAAGAAGCGGGAAAGTCCAAAGGGCTTGTTTGGAATCAAAGCGAGATTTTAGCTCCGGTCAAAGGCAGACTGATTCCCATGGCGGAAGTGAATGATCCTGTATTCAGCGAGGAAGTGATTGGAAAAGGGGCTGCGGTAGTTCCCAAGAGAGGCAGAGTCGTTGCGCCGGCGGATGGAATCGTAAATCTGGTTTTCCGCACCGGGCATGCAATCGGCATGGTCACGGATGGGGGAACAGAGCTGATGATCCATATCGGCCTGGAAACCGTTCGTCTGAACGGCCGTCTGTTTAAGCCGTGCATCGATCAGGGAAGCCGTGTAAAGGCGGGAGACCTGCTGATGGAATTTGATCTGAAGCAGCTGCAGAAGGAAGGGTACGATATGACGACTATGGTGATTGTGTGCAATAGCGGCGAATACCCGGATATGAACTGCGCGAGCGGGAGAGAGGTTGAGGAGTTGGAGCCGGTGATCCATCTGCAGCCATGAGATAGCGTGAACGGAAAGAAGAGGCAGGGGAATCCATTTTTTGGAAGTCCTGTCTCTTCTTTTTGCGGGCTATATGGCGTTACAACCGATTTTTTCATAATGATAAAATGTCCGCTTTACGGTCATACCCTGACGTTCATAGAAACGCCGTCCGGGCTGGTCGGTGGATTGGAAGTAGACATAATTCAAACCGCTGTTATACATGGATTGAAACATTTCCCAGACCAGCACCGTGCCGACGCCGCCGTTGCGGTGGTCGGGAGCCACTCCAAAGGGACCGAGCCTGCAGGGATCGCCGTCCATCTGGCGCTGTAAATAACCGGCTATGGTGTCCTTGTAAAGACAGAGAGAAAGCGTTTGTGGAGCCCGTCCTGACAGGATTGCCTGCCGTATGTGCTGTTGCCATCCGGTGCTGAAATTTGCTTTGGCGAAATCCAGCAGAGGAAGGGTATATTCCCAGGAAAAGGGAATGTAAGAATAACCGAGGGCCAATTTTGCCTGTTTCAGTTCTGCCACCGGGGCGGGAATGGTGAAATGGCTCAGATCCATCTCCATCCAATAGGCCGGTGCGCCGCAGGTGTAACCCTGACGCTCAAAAAAGGCTCTGGCTTCTGAATTGGAAGATTCCAGACCGGGAGAAAAATAATAGGGGCTGAAGGCGGATAGTGTGATATGGGAGACCCCTTGGGCCGCCCACCGGTTTTCCAGGCGGTTGAGCAACTGGGTCCCGATGCCCCGGCGGCGGTATTCGGGCGCTGTGGCCTGGCAGAGAACCCAGGCCTTTTCGCTTTCAAGGCCACGGTCCAGATAGGGGTACCTACGGCGCATACCGAAAATAAAACCGGCCAGATTCCCGCAATCCCAGGCGCCCAGCGTATTTTCGGCGCTGTAATTCTCGTTGGAAAAGAGCACGGCGGCCAGTTTGTGATGGTCTATGGGGTCCAATTCCGGACAGCTGTTCCACAGATTGACGACCTGGGGAATATCCTTCCAGCCCAGGGCAGAGTATTGAAACATACGAAGACCTCCTGTTCAGTGTGATAATTCCAGTATAGGCAGGCCGACGGAAAAATGCAATGCGGAGAGCGCAGTGTGGAAATTTGTTTCCTGAAAAGGAAAAACCTTTATTTGCCCTTCTCCCCAACCTATGTTATAATTTTGCTAATGTCGCGCGCGCAAACCGCGCCCCCGGCATCGAACCATTTGGCATACGAAGGACAACACAGGTCGGAAGGGAGAGGAAAATGAACATTTTCGGCGGTAACAGTTTCATGAACCAATACAACAAAGCGAAGATGAACCAGCAGGCGCAGCCTCAGGGGAATCCACAGGGAGGCGGCGCGGGCAAGGGCGCCAAATCGGTGCTGTTCGCTTTTAAGATGGTGATTCTCATCTTGTTTTTAGGGGTCACGGCCCTGCAGTCGTTTTACACGCTGTCGGAGAACGAGATGGCGGTGATCACCACCCTGGGGTCGCCCTCCAGCGTCACCACCTCAGGTTTTAAATTCAAATGGCCCTATATCCAGCAGGTCCACAAGATGTCCAAGGAGATCAGGGGCATGTCCATCGGCTACGACCCGGACTACGACCCCTACAACCACGCCAACAGCGAGAACAACCCCATCACCGTGCCCAGCGAGGCGGAGATGATCACCAACGATTTCAACTTCGTCAACGTGGATTTCTACATCGAGTACCAGATCGTGGACCCGGTGCGGGCCTACATCAACAGTGAATCGGCCATCTCCATCCTGCGCAACCTGGCCCAGTCCTATATCCGCGACACCGTGGGTTCCTACGGGGTGGACGAGGTGATTACCACGGGCAAGGCGGAGATTCAGACCAAGGTGAAAACCCTGCTCACGGAGCGGCTGGAGCAGGAGGACATCGGTTACGGAATCAACAACGTGACCATCCAGGACGCGGTGCCGCCCACGGACGCGGTCAACGACGCCTTCAAGGCGGTTGAGGACGCCAAACAGGGCATGGACACCAAGCTCAACGAGGCGAAAAAGTACCAGTCCGAGCAGCTTCCCGCCGCCAACGCCAAGGCCGACAAGGCGCTAAAGGACGCGGAGGCTTTCAAGCAGGAGCGTATCAGCGAGGCCGAGGGCCAGGTGTCCCGTTTCAACGACATGTACGACGAGTACGCAAAATACCCGCTGATCACCAAAAAGCGTATGTTCTACGAGATGATGGAGGAGGTCCTCCCGGGTCTTAAGGTGATTGTGGACGGTTCCGACGGAACCCAGACGGTGCTGCCCCTGGATTCCTTTGTGGACGGAAATGCGAAAGGAGGAGCTGAGTGATGAAAAAACGTATTTTTAAAGGCACAGGTCTGATCCTGCTGCTCCTGGTTCTGTTTGTGCTCTCCAACGCGGTGGTCATTACCAGGGCCAACGAGTACGTGCTGATCAAACAATTCGGAAAAGTGGTGCGGGTGGAGGAAAATGCGGGCCCGTCCCTGTGCATCCCGTTCCTGCAGACCGTGCAGCGGGTTCCAAAGCACAAGATGATCTCCGATTTATATCCCAGCGACGTGACCACCAAGGATAAGAAGGTAATGACCGTGGATTCCTTTGTGATCTGGGATATCAGCGATCCGGTGAAATATCTGTCCTCCTTAAACGCCAGCAAGGAGAAGGCGGAAATCCGTCTGGGCAATGTGGTGTACAACTCCATCAAGACCGTTTTGTCCTCCACCAACCAGGCCGACATCATTTCCGGCCGCGACGGGGAGCTGGCCCAGTCCATCACCGACAACATCGGCAATTCCATGGATTCCTACGGCATCCACATCTACGCGGTGGAGACCAAGAAGCTGGATCTGCCGGACTCCAACAAGGAATCCGTGTACCAGCGTATGATCTCCGAGCGGAACAACATCGCGGCCCAGTACACCGCGGACGGCGATTACCAGTCCCAGCTGATCAAGAACGAGACGGACCGGACGGTGAAGGAGACCATCGCAAAAGCTCAGGCCGAGGCGGAGAAAATCAAGGCCGAGGGCGAGGCGCGCTACATGCAGATTTTGAGCGACGCCTACAACGACGAGTCCAAGGCGGATTTTTACAACTATGTGCGGTCTCTGGACGCGATGAAGGCTTCCATGAAGGGGAGCAATAAGACCATTATTCTGGATGAGGACAGCGAGTTGGCCAGGATTTTGTCAGGGAATTAAGAACGATATAATTTAGCTGGCCGTTTGACGGCGAAAATGAGAACAGAGCGTTGAAACAGCGCTGCTGTTCTCTTTTTTTGGCCGTTCGGGGAGCGGGCTGGGGGGGGGGGCAGTTAAAACCACGGATTTAAGCGTTAGGCTCTGGATTTACCGGAAGGAGTCGCGTCTTGATAATTTGCATTATGTAGATTATTTTATTGCTATTTTCTGTAAACCTAATATAATAGAAATTAAGGATGCAACGAAATTAAAGATTGGGCAAACCCGTCGAAAGGCGGAGACGCAAAGCTACAGGGGCTTCACCGGATGGTAAGCCAGCCAGCTGCTCTCACCGGTACGACCGGCTCTGAACAGGTGGCGTTTGTGCTGCCTGTTTTTTGATGCAAAAGTCCGGCGGGGCTGCAAAATTCATGTAAAGAAAGGAGGGCGGAGGACGCGGTGGCGGGATGGTTGTAATTCGCAGGAAAGCGCGGGAATGGCGAAGCGCTTTTAAGTTGCATACACATTAGACTATAAAGGCAAACCCGCCGAAAGGCGGCGGCGCAAAGCTACAGGGGCTAAACCGGACGGCATGCCAGCCAGTTGCAGGAATGATGGAATGTAGTAGCGAAAGAATGACGGCAAAACCTTCATGAAGGGGCTTTAGACGTATGTTCTGGATACTTCTGTCATTTTATGAGATGAGAAGGATGGAGGTAGAACATGAAAGGATTGAAACGCGCATCAAAAGCCGCAGTGTCGCTGTGGCTCTCAGCGGTTATGACCGTGCTGCCGGCCGCCGGAGGAATGATCGTACCGGCGTACGGCATGGAGTTGACGGAAAATGCAGGGGATGCGGATACAGGAAGCTTTGACGGCTATGAGGCTGCTGCGGGCGGCTTGGCGGAAGCGGACAGCCCGGGACGCGAAGCGGAAGCCAGCCCGGAGCAGGGGCAGGAGCAGGGAGAACAGAACGGTTCCGGCCAGGAAGCGGGGAGTAAGGACGGAGCAGGCCAGGAACAGGGCGCTCCGGACGGATCTGAGCAGAACCAGGGAAATGAGGACGGCAGCGGGCAGGATCAGGGAATCCCGGATGGCAGCGGCCAGAACCAGGGAACCCCGGACAGTTCCGGCCAGAACCAGGAAAACCAGAACGGTGCCAATCAAAATCATGGGTCCCAGGGAGGCAGCTCAGCAGAGGAGACCTTGCCCGAGGAAACCCAGCCGGAAGAGACCTTACCGGACCAGAATTCATCCGGCGCAATCCGTCCGGATGAAACGCTGCCCGAGGAGACCATTCCGGAGGAGTCCGCCCCCGATGACAGCCAGTCCGGCGCAATCCGCCCGGATGAGACGCTGCCGGAGGAAACCGTTTCGGAGCAGACATCCACTGAAGAAACGCAGCCTGTGGAGAGCAATCCGGCGTCTCAGGCCCCGGAAACCACAGTTGCGGAGAGCACGTTGAACCCGGAATTGATTCCGCCGGAAACCCCGACGCAAAAGCAGATGTCCCAGGAGGACATGATGCTGACTGCGACGGTTGACGGAGTCCGGATCACCGTGGAGGCGGAGGCCGGAATCCTTCCGGAGGATACGGAGCTGGTGGTTCAGCGGATCAAGTCTGCCGGGGATCTGGAAAAAATAGAGGATGCAGTGTCCCGCGCCAGAGAAGATCAGGAGACGGAGGACGCCGGGCAGCAGCTTTATGCATTTGACATTTCCCTGTACAGCGGGGAGGAACTGATCGAGCCTGAGGACGAGGTGATCATCAGCGTTGAACTGCTGGAACGCTTGTCTGACACGGATAACGTTCAAGCGGATCTGTTCCATTTGGATGAACAGCTGGAGGAAGCGGAGCAGCTGGAAACAGCTGTGGACGGCGGGGCGGTTGTGGCCCCGGTATCCCATTTTTCACCTTTTGCACTGCTGGTGGCTACGGCCTCGGCTGTGGCTGTGGACGGATATAGAGAGGCCGGGGCGGATATGACCATGGCCCAGGCGCTGGAAGACCTGACCGAGGATGAAATCGCGCGGGCAGGCGGCGAGGTGACGGTCTGCCTGACCGGGGATACCCAGGACGAGGCGGAGGTTTTTATTCCGCGGGATAAGGGGATCAAGCATATTACCATAACCCAGAAAAATATAGGGGGGGGGGGAGAATATAAAATAGGAAAAGGTTCAAATGGAGCCACGCTGTTTGCCAATGGCGTTCCGCTTCTTCTGGAGCACGGGCAGCTTGCAAATCTATACGGAGGCGGTAAAAATATTAAACTGGACCGCACGGATATCACAATCACAGGCGGAGAATTCCTGGGAGACCCGGGAGGTCTGGATCTGGTGATTGTGGGCGGCAGTATGGCCACTGTGGCAGGAGCGGACGTATCGGTTACAGATTCCTGCAACATTACAATCGAAGATAATACGACACTTGAGATCGGCAGCATCTATGCCGGCAGCGTTTTAGACGGAAAAGATTCAAAAGCGGAGATCGGCAGCACCTATTTGACGGTGAGAGACTCTTCCGTGCTGATCTGCATGGGCTGTGGGGGCTGCTTTTTGTGGGATGGAGCAGATAACGCTCTTGCAGATGTGGGTGAAACCCATATCAATATAGAGAACAGCGAGTTGCAGGTAGGCTATTTTGATTTTTCATTTTCTTTGTTTGGCGGCAATATTGGAAATAACAAGGTAGCGAATCAGAAATTGATTTGCGGGACCACCAATATTTCTGTCACGGATTCTTCGATTGGAGTATTCGGCTATGGCGGTGGCGAGCTTTTTGGAGGCCAGTATTGTTCTTATGACAAAGGCACGCCGGAGATAAGGCTGGAAAAATCGGTGATCCGTCTGGAAAACAGCCAGGTAAACGGAGTGTTTGGCGGGGGCTATTATGAGGATAATTGCCTTTCTCAAACCGGCTCTTCAGAAATTTATGCCGACAACTGTCAGTTTGAGTATTCCTCAGCTGTGGAGGAGGATTGTTCGATTATTTATAGTGGGGATTTGTACCTGACAGACCGGGATTATGGGAGTACACCTCAGATGGATTGTGCTGAAATCGCACTTGCAGGCGGAATTACGGAGGGCGTCCTGATTCGCGCCGAGGGAGTCAACCAGAGTAATACAACCAAGGTAGAACTTCCGATTTATCCCTCCGAGTCCCACCTCACACTCGACCAGTCCATTCGCTCTCAGGTCGACGCCCTGGACTTAGACAGCCGTTGGACGGATGCTACCGTTCTCTTTGACAATGGCTCCACCACGGTAATCACCACATATGAGGATTACGCCGATCTTATTGCGCAAATCCGCGCCGCCGCGCCGCTCCCCGACCCTGTGGAGGAACCCGGAAAAGTGGAGCAGAAGCCGGAACCGGAGCAGGTGGAGACGCCGGCGGCCCCTGAGGGCAGCGCCATTGCCCCGGAGGAGCTGGAGGCCAAGAAAAACGCCGCGGTGGAGGATGTGATCCAGGCTATCGCCGACACTGCGGCAAACAGCACGGTGCCCAGCCTGAACGCCGCCATCGAAAGCCTGGAGGGAGTGAAGCCCGGCGATCAGGTCAGCACTTACTTAAAGATTGACATCCTGGATATCAAGGTCGACGCCGAAGCCAAAGACGGAGAGGTGGCGGTAACGCCCCAGAAGCTGATCCTGGACGTCACCCCGGTCATGAAGGTGATCCCGGGCGGCACCGGGGAGCCCCAGACCAAAATCATCGGCAACGACCAGCTGTCCGGCAGCAGAATCGAATTTCTGGTGGGTGTTCCCGACAGCGTGACCGCCTCAAGGGCCCTGGTGATTCACCATGCGTCCGGCGGCGACGAGTCCTACGAGGCCGCTGTGGAACGTGGAGCGGGCGGGAAGTTCCTCCGCCTCTATGCCAACGGGTTCAGCGCCTTTGAAATTGAATTTTTGGCTGACCAGGAACCGGATGTGCCGGATCCCGGGCCGCAGCCGGACCCCGGACCGCAGCCAAAGCCCACGGGCGGCTCCCATGACTCCGACGATTCCACAACCGTGCAGGGCAGATGGGTTCAGGACTCCAGGGGCTGGTGGTATCAATACAACAACGGCACATGGCCCAGGGAACAGTGGGCGTACCTCACCTACGGAGACAAATATTCCTGGTACTTCTTTGACGAAGACGGTTATATGAAGGACGGCTGGGTATTCTGGAACGGCAGCTGGTATTACCTGCACCGCAACTCCGACGGAACCCGCGGCCACATGTACGTGGGCTGGCAGCAGATCGAGGGCAAATGGTACTATTTCGAGACAGACCCCGGAAAGAACCAGGGCGCGCTCTATGTGAACTGCAAGGCGCCGGGCGGGTACACCGTGGGACCGGACGGCAGCTGGACCGGAGAGACGGATTAAGACGCCGGGAGGCACCTGGGAACAGCCCGAAAACAGCCCCGGAGCAGACGATGGATTTTCTATTTCCCCTTGTTCCAATATATGGCAATGTGCTATACTGGAGAAAATGACACGCGGGATGGAAACCGGCCCACCGACAGTCGCAAATGCGCCTTTTATCAGCCGTCAGGCTGCCCGCCTCACAACGGTTTCCCGGCTTCGGATCAAGAGACGCATGGCAGCGGCTGAATAAGGAGAATTTGAATGAAAAACATGCGCAGATGGATCACAGGCGCGGCCCTGGCTGTTTCCATGGCTCTGGTGCTGCCGTTTCAGGCCTTCGCGGGTCAGGAGAACTGGAAACACAATGAAAACGGCTGGTGGTATCTGAAGGACGACGATACGTTCTGCTCGGACACCTGGCTGGAGGAGGACGGTTTTTGGTACCACTTTAACAGCAATGGGTACATGGACACGGGATGGCTGGAGGACAAGGGCCAATGGTACTATCTGGGTGAGGACGGCCGCATGTACGTCAGCACCACAAAAAACATCGACGGCGCGGCCTACATGTTCGACGATACCGGCGCCAGTATGGGGAATCCGGCCCAGGGCGTGTATCCGGGAGAGTGGCAGGGCAACACCTTTGTCAATACCTGGGCCAACTACAAGCTGACCGTGCCGGAGGGCACGCGGATTCTCAGCGGCAAGGACCTAAGGAATTATCGCGAGGAGACCTTCGGTGTGGAAGGCGCTGCGGAGATGGATGACAAATGCGCCACGGAGCTGTTTGTGGAGCTGCCGGGCTATTCCTCCATGGTGATTTTCTATCAGACCGGAAATGGCCGGGAGCTCCTCAGCGAATCGGAGATGGCGCGGTTATTGACCCTTCTGTACGGCCAGAGCGGAAATCAGATCGAGGGCGTGGACCAGGTGCAGCTAGGCGGAAGCAGCTATTACCGGATTCAATCCAGCATGTTGAACGGCTCCATCTGCCAGACCACCTACGTGCGCAAGATCGGCGATGTGTTTATGCTGGTGCAGCTTGTCTACACCACCGGCTTTGCCGATGAGATCAACGGCGTACTGAACAGTATGGCCCCGGTCCGGTGAGCCCCGGATCGAACGGTGCCGCTGCTGGCAGTACAAACGTAATAAAAAAACATCTCTGTTGGAACGGTGATTCCAACAGGGATGTTTTTTTATTGAATACAATGGTCTGCTGGCAGAGTCTGCGGAGGCAGCTTTGCAGAGAGCAGTTAAAAACGGATTTACCGCCCGGCATCAAGTTCCAGAGCCTCCTGAAGGGCTGCAATAAAGTCCTTCACGTATGTTGGCATATATTTGTCCCTGCGGTAAATGATCGAGTAATTTATGACCGTTTCCCTGTCCCCCACATAGAACCAGCGCACCGGCTTGTGGTAGTGGAAATGCCGGATATAGCTCTCGAAATTGAACGCGATCCCCAAGCCCTCCGCCGCCAGCTGGGCCGCGGATTCCAGATTTTCCAGCACATAGCGGCTTTGCGGGGAAATGCCCGCGTAGTCCATAGCCCGGTCCGTATAGATCCTGGAGGACTGGTGGGACTTTTGTAAAATGAACGGCTCCCGCTCAAACCGTTTCAAATCAACCCAGGCCGTGCCGCCGTCCTCAGGCGCCGGTATGTCCGCCGCCAGCGGATGATCCGCCCGGATTACCATCACCAGGCGGTCGCTGTAAAACGGCTGATAGAGCAGGGCCGGATCAGAATCGCGCTGGTTGTTGACGATGAAATCCAGCTCCCCGCACGCCAGCAGCCGGAACATCTCGTCCGAGGACTGCTCGCAGGTGGTCACCTGAATTCCAGGGTGAAAGGGCGCGTAAGCTTTCAGGGCCGGGGCCAGAAGATACAGGGTCCGACGGGGATGGATTCCGAATCTCACGGAGCCGGTGGAGCCTTGGCGCAAGTCCCCCAGCTGCGCCCGGCAGCGCTCCTGATACCTTAGCATTTCCCTGGCATTTTCCAGGTAAATCCGGCCCGCCTCCGTGGGGACAAACCGCTTCCCCAGCCGGTCAAACAGCTGCAACCCCAGCTCCTTTTCCAGGTTGCTGAGGAAAATGCTCAGGGTGGGCGGCGATATGTGAAGCTCAGCTGCGGCCTGTTTCAGGCTGCCGTGCCGCGCGATGGCCGTGACATAGGCCTGTTCCCTCAATTCCATGTAGATAACCTCCGATTCCGCACTCCTTCCCGCAGCCCCTGCGCGTTCAAGACGGACAATAAATTAGTTAAAAGCTAATATTTATGTAAATATATTTAATTTGACATAATTATACCGCCGCAATATAGTTTAATCAAGTAGAATGAAGGGCCGGGCCTGCATAACTGCCGCGCCGGGTCCATTTTGATCCAGAGGAAAAGGAGAGAGGTATGAAAGAAGCGCTGTTTGAGGTAATCGACCGGCTTGGCGGGGAGTTGACCGCCCTGTCCGACGACATTTTTGATCACCCGGAGGTGGGATATGAGGAATATCGCGCCAGCGGCCTGTTGTGCGACCTGCTGGAACGGGAGGGATTTGCGGTGGAGCGGGGAATCGCCGGGATTCCCACCGCGTTCCGTGCAGTCTACGAAAACGGCGTGGGCGGCCCTTCCATGGGCCTGCTCTGCGAGTACGACGCCCTGGAGGGCATCGGGCACGCCTGCGGCCATCACACCCAGGGGCCCTGCGCAGTGGGCGCGGCCCTGGCGGTCAAAGAGACGGTGAAGGACCAGCCGTACAAGCTGGTGATCTACGGCACCCCGGCGGAGGAGACGGTGGGCGGAAAGATCCAGATGAAGGAGCGCGGCTGCTTCCAGGACATCGACGTGGCCCTGATGATGCACCCGAGTCCCACCACGACCACGGATGTGAAATGTATGGCCATGGCCACCTACCAGGTGACTTTCCATGGGATCAGCGCCCATGCGGCCATGAGCCCGGAGTCGGGCCGGAGCGCCCTGGATGCGGTGATGCTGGCGGCTCACGGCATTGAGTGTCTGCGGGAGCATGTGAAGGAGGACACCCGTCTGCACTATACCATCAAGGACGCGGGCGGTCCCAGCAACGTGGTTCCGGCCGCGGCGAAGGCGGAATTCTGTATGCGGAGCTACAATACCGATTACCTCTACGGCGTGATGGAGCGGGTGAAAAAGATTATCGCCGGTGCGGCCATGATGACGGAAACGCAGTACGAGATCGCCGAGGATCCATTTTTTATGGCCAAGATTCCCGATCTCACCCTAAACCGAATTCTCATGGAAAATGCCGCGCTGGTGGAAGCCCCCACGATCCGGCCGCCCAGGGAGAAAACCGGCTCCACGGACTTTGGCAACGTGATGTACGACGTGCCCGGCTCCTGCATCCGCATGGCCTTCGTGCCCGAGGGCACCAGCTCCCATTCCAGGGAATATCTGGAAGCGGGCAAGAGCCGGACGGCCCACCGCAGCGTGCTCCTGGGCGCTAAGATCCTGGCGGCGTCCTGCCTGGACATGATCTGCGACGCCGGACTTCTGGAGCAGGTGAAGGGGGATTTTAAGGAGACGAAGGAGCAGATGGGACGGGAAAATCATTGAGACATATAAGGCCCCGGCCTCAGCGGTCCGATACCGGACGCTGAGGCCGGGGCTTTATGCCGGGTCGGGGAGAAGAAACGGTTGTGGGGCCGGTACCCATATGTTACAATTTAATTAGAATGTAATTGGCCGCCGGCGCAGCCTGAGGGGCATTGTTTTCAATTCCGGGAGTTTGGGGGCCCGGGCGCAGCCGGACAGCAGAAATTGGAGGTGGTTTTGTTGGAATACAGAAAGGCTAAGGCGGAAAATGCCGGGGAAATTTACGGTCTGGTGCAGGCCACGATCAAGGCCGTTTACCCGAGATATTATCCCAGGGAGGTGGTGGATTTCTTCTGCCGCCACCATAACCTGGAACATATTCTGGCGGATATCGGACGCGGCGACGTGGGCATTTTAAAAGAGGGAAATCAACTGATCGGCACCGGCAGCCGCGACGGCAATCACATCACCCGGGTTTATATCAACCCGGAATTCCAGGGGAAAGGATACGGCAGCCATATTATTGAGATTCTGGAACATGAGATTGGACGGGACTACGATACGGTTAATCTGGACGCCTCCCTCCCTGCAAGCTGCCTGTATGAGCGGCGGGGATACAGGACTGTAAAGCATGAAACACGGGAAGTGGAAAATCAGGCGGTTCTGGTCTATGAAATTATGCAGAAACAGCTGGACCCCGCTGCGTTTGGGACCGATGTCCAACGCGGCGGAACTGACGTCCGGGCAACCCATATGCCGCATAATGCCGGAACGCGCGGGGAGGGGTGAAGGTGAAAAAATTTGTTCAGATTCTGCTGATGACGCTGGTGGTTGTGGAGTGCTTTCTGTTTTTCGGCGGATACGCGGTGTTTGACTTCAGCCGGAGGTATTACACGGCCGGAGCGGCCTGCGCCTTTATCATTTCTCTTATTCTGTATGGGTTTCTCGCCCAGGCTGAGAAGATAGAGGAGCTGGAAAAAAGAATTCAGGAGATTGAAACGGGCGTGGCGCAGAGTGCCGGAACAGGAGATGAAGTTGAGCCGGTACGAAGAAAGGATCAAATTGATTGAGGAGAGCTGCGGCAATGGAAAAGACCGCGTCTCCGCCTTTGACGCGTAAAGTCCGGTTCCACCGGCCGTCTTGTTGGGGATTAAGCAGAAGCAGGGCGGGAGCCATACCGGCGCCCGCCCTGTGAAAATTGTAACCGTTCAGACGGCTCATCTTCTTGGCCGTTCATTTCCGGCGCTCCTGCCGCGGATGCCCAAAAAGCACACTGCGGCCAGGCCCAGGGCGATTCCGGTCTCGGCCAGAAATACCGGCAGCAGGTTCAGGAAGGCCAGCTGACCGCTGAAATGCTCCAGCAGCACGGAGATCAGGTTAGCGGCCATGTGAAACAGCCAGGGCGCAAGCAGGGTGCCGAAGCGCTGCAGCAGCCACGCCGCCCCAAGGCCCAGGAAAAAGGCATAAACGCCCTGGACTACCGAGCCATGGTACAGTCCGAACAGCAGGGCGGAGAGAAATGCCGCCATCCGCCAGCCGAACCGGTCCCGGAACAGGCAGAAGGCCTGGCCGCGGAAAATCAGCTCCTCCACCGCCGGAATCAGCAGGCAGGTGCAGATCAGCTGGGTGAGAAGGGGCGGCGCGTAGAGGGCCGGGGCCATGTTTTCGGCATAGCCGGGGAACAGATAGGGGAGGCCGGAGAGATTCAACAGGTTGTTCACCGCGACGGAAGCCGCCGCGCCAAACAGCAGAATCAGGGCCAGACTGGGGCCCAGCCTCCGGTATTCCGGCCTTGCCTCCTGCCCATGGCGGCCCCGTTCCCTGCGGTAAAACACATACAGGAGGGGCAGCGAGAGCAGCGCGGCCAGCCCGGTTAACAGCAGCGGGCCGAAGGACGCGGGGGCAAAAGGGGCGATCACGTTAAACATTGCCCAGTAAATCACCAGGCTCAGAAAAATTTTCAGAAGAATCATCAGGCTCACCTCATAACTTGACCGCCGAAGCGGTCCGAATTGACACCATTATACAGGAACGACAGGCATAACGCAAGAAAATGCCCCAGGCCGGGCGGCATGGGGCAAAGATTCACATCAACCGCTGGGAAAGGAGCGCAGCCGATGAAACGGAATTGGTTTAACCTTGTGTGCATCATTTTATCAATGTTATTGATTGGGGCCAATCTTGCCGCATATTGCGGCTATTGGTACAACGACGGCAATGCCCTGGCGCTGCTGGCCGCGGTGCTTCTGCTGATCTCATCGGTTCTCCGCTTCCGGGAGAACCGGAGAGGAGAATAGTGCCGTATGTCTTGGCGCAGCTGCATTGCCGGTTAGGCCGCGCTGGCTGTCAGGCTGCAGTGCCGGCAGGACCGCTTTGGCAGTCAGATCATATTGCCGGTCAGGCAGCCGGGTGATCGCACACGCCGATCAACAGCCACACGCCGCGGTTCTTGATGCCGAATAAAAACGGCCGGTTCAGGATCATATCGGCCCGATCCGCCTTCTCCTCGATGGCGGCCGCGGATTCCAGCGTCAGATCGGTAAAAGAAGAGGCCTCCACGCCATCCCGGTTGACGGAAATATAACTGTCCTGTGTGATCGCGGAAATCCTGACTTCCCCGTCTTTTGTCATGTTAGAAAAATCTCCCTGCACAAACGGATCGGTTATGCCGTCGTTTACCATGGATTCCTTTAAATCCAGACTGCTGGATAGGGTAAATTGTGGAATTTTGAAAACCACTTCCCCCGACATGGACGTTCCGCCCTCCATCACTTCCTGCAAACGCTCCGCCGACTCAAAAAAGGAGTCTACCGGAACGCCCTCGTCCGGGAGGACGAAGTACATCTGTCCGCGCTCCTTCAGGACCAGGCTGGCGCGGGTGAACCCCGCGCCTTTGTAAAAGCCCCAGCTGCCGTACGTTTTGTTCAGAAACAGGGCATCTGCGGTTTCGCCGCCGGTCAGGTAGAAGGGTTCCGGCGTTTCGGACAGGTAGAGTCGGTCCCGCCACTCATCCCGGAAATACAGCGTATTCAGGATACGAAGCAGATCATCCTCCTGGACGCGGATTTCCGGCCTTATGGTTCCGCCCGTCTGCTGTTGTACCCATTCGTTCATTTTATCCGCTGCTGCGTCACTGCCAAAATCCGCGGAATACACGGAGGCCCCGTATTGTTTGGTGGCCTCCTTTTTGAAGCCGCGTTTCAGGCGAACGCTCTGATCGTGCCAGAGCGAGGTGCAGATCGTCAGTCTGGAATGCTCACCTTCGGAATGGAGCGTCCGGTACAGGCTGGCGGCCTGCTCCGACGGTTTCTCGCCGTCCTGCACGCCCAGATAGGCGTCCAGCTCCCCGGCGGTTTGCCCCGACGCGCCGGAGGCGGTCAGGGAGAGCGCGTGGTAAAAGCTGACCGGAGAGTAGATCAGATTTTCGCCCCGGCTGCGTAGAAGGCCGCAGGCTGTCCGGTAGGCGAAGCTGTTGATCGTTTCCGTGGAAAGGGAGGCTGTGTCCGCCTGCGGCTGCCGCCGGGTTGCCCAGACCGTTAGCGCGCCAAGGGACAGGGCGATTGCCGCCAGGACAGCGGCCCGTTTTCCATTTTTCTTTCTGTGTTTTCGAGTCCTGCGAGTTCTCATGGTACCTCCTACTGTGGGCTTGCCGGTCCGTAATGCCTCGCGACCGCCGTGTCTTATCCCCGGTAACGGTTCAGGCAGGCGAAGATTTCCTGTTCTCTGGGCATACAAAGGCCCATTGCGGCGTAGGAGGAATCGCTGATGGCAGGAAGCCCGCCACGGTTGATCTCGCCTGTGAGAAGCTTAACGATTTCCGTTACGCTGTAGCGGGGGAAGAGCTGTTTTTCCAGGCAGTAGCGCACCATCTGGGCCAGGGCCGCGGTCTGCTCGCCGTGAACCAGCTGTTCCACAAAGCGCAGGTCCACCTGCTCCTTGCCCACCTGAAGGGAGTCCTTGCCGTAGGTCTTGGTCTTGATCCGCTCGTCGCGCCCGCGTCCGCCGCGGTCGCCGCCACGCCCGCCGTCGCGTCCATAGCCGCCACGGTTGTTGTCGCCATAGCCCCCACGTCCGCTGTCGCCGTAGCTGCCACGCCCGCTGTTGCCGTAGCCGCCGCGGTTGCTGTCGCCGCCGCGTCCGCCGTTGCCATAGCCGCCACGCCCGCTGTCGCCGTAGCCGCCGCGTCCGCCGTTGCCATAGCCGCCGCGCCCGCCGTCGCCATAGCTGCCGCGCCCATTGCCGCCGTAGCCATCGCGGTCACCGCCACGTCCATTTCCGCCGAATCCTTCATCTTCATCCCCGTCCGCAGCTTCATATCCGCCGCGGCTCTCCGCCGACTGCCGTCCGGCGCTGCTGGCCATGTTTTTTCCGGCCGCGCTCACGGCCAGCTTCCGCCCGGGCGCAGGAAGCGAGAAGCCGGGGGCTGCCTTGGTGGGATCTTCCCCGTATTCCGCGCAGGCTTTTTTGGTCTTTTCCGTGATATCCAGGGGCACGTAGCAGTCCATCTGGATAATGGTGTCTGCGATATAGAAGTAAGCCCCGGAGCTGCCCGCCACCAGCACCGTGGAGATTCCGGCCTTCACGAACAGGTCCCTGGCCCGCTCGATAAAGGGGGTGATGGGCTCCTTGTCCCGGCTGATGATATGCTGCATCAGCTCGTCCCGCAGCATGAAGTTGGTGGCCGAGGTGTCCTCGTCGATCAAAAATACCCGGCTTCCGGCCTCCCAGCCCTCGACGACCCCGGCTGCCTGGGAGGTGCTGCCGCTGGCATCCGGCGTGGAGAAGCGGCGGGTATCCTTTTTATTCGGCAGGTCGTTGATGAACAGGGAAATGTCCACGTTGTTGATGCTGCGCCCATCCTCGGCCCGCAGTTTGAGGGCCGTATCGTCCGTGATTACATACTCCCTGCCGTCCCCGGCCACGTGGTTGTAGACGCCCAGCTCCAGAGCCTTGAGCAGCGTGGATTTCCCGTGGTAACCGCCGCCCACGATCAGCGTGATGCCCTCCTTGATCCCCATTCCGGTGATCCGCCCCCTGTGGGGCAGCTCCATCTCCACCCGCAGGCTCTCCGGCGAGGAAAATGCTACCCCGCCCTTCATGGGACGGCTGGAAACGCCGCTCTCCCGGGGCAGCACCGCGCCGTCCGCCACAAAGGCGACCAGACCCCGGCGCTTAAGCTCCTCCCGGATGAACTGCTGGTCCTCCGCCAGCTCCGCCACCGCCTTTACCTCCTTGGGATTCCGGCTGGCGTGGAAAAATACGCTCTTTACGCAGCGGGGCAGGAATTCAAAGAGGATTTTGATCAGCTCCCCGGAGTTGATGGTCCGCCCGAAAGCCGGGAAACCCACCTCAAAACGGGCGGTGATGCCTGTCTTTGTGATCTCGCAGGCCGTCCGGGAGAGAATCTCCGGCCCGGGGCTGCTGATGGCGATCAGGCCGCTCTTGCCCGATCCCTTGGCCTTGAAATTGAACTGGGCGATCTCCCGCCCGAACTGCCGGACCAGATAATCCTCCAGCGCCGTTTTCTTCCAGGGCGTGTCGAAATAAGCCCCGGGGTAACCGGCCCTGGCGTGGGGCACTGTGATGCTTACCTTGGAGGGGGAGGCGAAGGGGTCTCCCTGTACGTGGTCGATGGACAGGGTATAGCTCTCAAACGCGTATATCCCCTGGGCCGATTTATAAGCCGGATAGCTTTTCCGGTCGATGGATTCCAGTAAACGCCGTAAATCTGCTGACTGCTTCATGTTTTCACCGCGCAAATGCGCTCTCCTTTTCTTGAAATAATATCTAATTTTAAAGCAGAAAAATACACAATGCAAGCATTTTCAGCTTTCTGAGAATTCTCTTCCCAATTTTCCGCCATTCCTTTATAATAGTGACACATAGATGTCGTGTTAACTGTGGCATGATAAACATGGAAATGAAAAACCACACCCAGACATGGCAGGAGGAACAACAATGGAATGGAATTTATTATATGGAAAGGACCGCAAGCCCACCCTGGAGGAGGCCGGAGCCTTCGCAGGCAAACTGCTCTCCGAGGACTTCATGGGCTTTATGGCGGAGAACTGCCCGGCGGCCCCGAAGCTGGAGTACAGCGGCTGCACCATGCAGCCGGGCTGGAACATCAAGTTCAAGAAAAACGGCAAAAACGTGTGTACCCTTTATCCCCTGGACGGGTACTTTATCTGCATGATCCTCATTGGAGGCGACGCCATGGCGGAGATGGAAGCGCGGCTGGGGGATTTCACCCCGTACATCCAGGGGAAGTTCCGCGACACCAGAATTTTCCAGGGAAGCCGCTGGCTGTACCTGGAGATACGGGAGCAGGCGGTGGAGTGGGACCTGGAGGAGCTGGTATTTCTCAAGCTGCGCTCCATGGGCCTGACGCCCGGTCCGGCGCCGGAAAAAGGAAAGAGAACGGCGCGGGAAAAAGGAAAGGGTACGGCCTCGGAAAAGGGAAAGGAGGCGGCCTTGGAAAAGGGAAAGGGCATGGCCCCGGAAACGGTAAAGGGGACGGCCGCGCGCGGGAAAGGAAAACGGAACGAGGATGAAAATTGACCGGCTGATCGGCATCTTATCCATCCTGCTTCAGCAGGAAAAAGTCACCGCCCCCTATCTGGCGGAGAAATTCGAGGTCTCCCGCCGGACCATTATCCGGGATGTGGAGGCGCTTTGCAAGGCGGGAATCCCCATCGTGACGGCCCAGGGGCGGGAGGGAGGCATTTCCATCATGGACGGTTACCGGGTGGACCGGACGCTGCTCACTTCAAGGGAAATGCAGTCCATTCTCACCGGCCTCAAAAGCCTGGACAGCGTGTCCGGCAGCAACAAATACCAGCAGCTCATGGACAAGCTCTCAGTCAAACAGGGCCTGATTCTGGCGGCGGACAGCCACATCGCCATCGACTTATCTTCCTTCTACAAGGAAGCCCTGGCGCCTAAGATCGAGCTGATTTTGTCGGCTGCGGAGGAGCGCCGTCTGATCGGGTTCGACTACGTTTCGCCCCGGGGAGAGGGACGGCGGAAAATTGAGCCTTACGTGCTCATTTTCCAGTGGTCCTCCTGGTACGTGTGGGGATATTGCCTGGACCGGCAGGATTACCGCCTGTTCAAGCTGCACCGCATGACCCGGCTCTGCGAGACCGGGGAGACGTTTTCGCCCCGGGATTACCCGCCCTACGACCCCAGCCCTGAAAAGGTATTTCCCGCGGCTATCCAGGCCACGGCCCTGTTTGAGCCGTCGATGAAATGGCGGCTGATGGAGGAGTACGGCCCGGAGAGTTTTGAGGAGACCGGGAATGGGCGGCTGCTGTTCACCTGCGGGTTTACGGACGTGGAATCGCTGTTTGGCTGGCTCCTCAGCTTCGGCCCCACGGTGGAGCTGCTGGAACCGGAGGAACTGCGCCCGCGTTTTCGGGAGCTGGTAAGGGATATTATAAAAAAATATAATGGTGACGTATAGATGTCCTGTTTAGGGTGGTAGAATGATATCATCCAAAAACGAAAGGGACCAAGGTGACAGAAATGGAATATGAGATTTTAGATATGAATGAGAAAATAATCGCAGGTCTGTGCGCACGCACCAACAACAGCGCGCCGGACATGCCCCAGGTGATCGGGGGTCTGTGGACAAGGCTTTACGGCGAGGGACTTCACCTCTCCATGCCCAACAAAGCAAACGACAAGTCCGTGGGGCTTTATAGCGATTACGCCTCCGACGCCAGCGGGGATTACGATATTACCGTAGGCTTCGAGGTGACTACCGATGAGCAGCTCCCGGAGGGCCTGACGGTAAAGCGCATCCCGGCGGGCCGCTACGCCAAATTTATTGTCAAAGGCGATATGCACCAGGCGGTTTCCGACTTCTGGCAGGCTCTCTGGACCATGGATCTGGACCGCGCCTATACCGGGGACTATGAGGAATACCAGAACAGCGACATGGAGCAGGCGGAGATTCATATGTATATCGCGTTGCGATAAGGGAGGGGGAAAATGCCTCGCGGCAATGGCAGAGGGCGAACCGCCCCGCGGCATAGGCGGAGCGCAAACCGCCCTGCGGCAATGGCGGAGCGCAAACCGCCCCGCGGCAATCGCATAACACAAAATAAAAGGAGGCGTACCATATGGCATCCACCCGGGAATACGTGGAATTTGTGGCGGGCCAGCTGAGCGGCGCGGGGGCGATCACCTACCGCAAGCTGTTCGGCGAATACGGCCTGTACTGCGACGGGAAGTTTTTCGGCACGGTTGAGGGAAACCAGCTTTATCTAAAGGTCACGGAGGCGGGCAGACGGCTGCTGCCGGACGCTGAGATCGCCTCCCCCCACGAGGGATCAAACCTTCTGACAGTGGAGGAGGTGGAGGATCGGGAGTTTCTGGCGAAGCTGGTCCGCGAGACCTGCGGCGAGCTGCCCGCTCCCAAGCCGAAAAAGCCCAAAGTTCCAAAAAAGAAAAAGGTGTAGAAAGAGCCAAGCCACAAAGGAGAAGATTTATGGAAAAAAACATGAGCTGCTGCGGAGTCATCTGCTCCGAATGCGAATACTACCCCGGCCAGTGCCCCGGCTGCCAGGCGGTTGAGGGAAAGGTTTTCTGGGCGGAGTACGTTGGCCGGACCGTCTGCGAGAAGTACGAGTGCTGCGTCATCCAGAAAAAGCTGGCCCACTGCGGTAAGTGTGGGGAATTGCCCTGCAGGCGCTACGATCTGGACGATCCCAACCTTTCCCCGGAGGAGAACAAACGGATCCGGGAGGAGAATATCAAGCTTTTAAGATCCCTGCAATGACCCAAAATGCTCTTTTAAATAGGTAACAAAGATTCTGCTGGCGGCAGGCAGATTCAGATCCGAGCGGAACAAGAGATTTACATAGCGCAGCGGAATCGGGCTGGCGAGAGGAACCCTCAGAAGGGAACCCTCCGCCAGCTCTTTTTTGACCATCACGTCCGGCAGCACGCCCAGGCCCAGATTCTGAAGGAGCAGGGCCTTCTGGAACGTGTAGTATTCGATGGCCAGACTTCCGGTGACGGACAGGCTGTTGTTGATGAAATAGGGCTCCAGCTTTTTGGCGTACTGGGGATTGACCGAGGGAATCTCGTTGTGGATGCAGAGAAAATCCGCCAGCTCCTCCAGGGTCCGGGCCCGTTTGGTCAGATACGCGAATTCCGGCCCGCAGACCACGATATCCCGTATGGGAAAGAGCCGGTAGAGCGCAATGGAGTGATCCAGCTTGTCCACCGGATCGGTGACCACGATAAAATCCGCCAGACCCGCTTTCAGCCGCTCGATGGCGGTGGGGGTGTAGTCCGTGGAGATTTTAAAGGAGATGCCGGGATAGTCGCGGTGAAATGCCTTGATCACGGGGACGATGCCGGTGAGAAACCCCACCTCGCTGGCAGTGATGTGGATGCTGCCCGTGTCCATGGACTTGAAATTCTCCAGGTTGTCCTCGGCTTTGGAAATGTGCTCCACCGCCTGCGCCACGTTGTGCAGCATAACGGTGGCTTCCGGCGTGAGGGTTACGCCCTTCTTGGAGCGTATGAACAGCTTGACGCCCAGCTCCGACTCCAGCGCCTGGATATAATGGCTGACCGTGGGCTGGGTGAGATGGAGCATCTGCGCAGCCAGAGAAAGACTCTGATACTTTGCGACATAATAAAAGACCTTGTAGTATTCAAAATTGACTGCCATTTTACTCCCCCTCCATATAAATATAGAAAATATCTATAACCATCCCAAGAATTACAATTTTACTTCATGATATCTCCTGTAGTATAATCAATAAAACGAAAAATTTCAATATAAAATCAATTTTGTGTTAAAAAATGAGTCTCAACGGAAAGAAAGGTAAAAATTTTTCTCCATTGGGACTTTTTTACAAAAAATATTACAAATATTGAGGAGGTGCAGTATGTATCTGCGGCAAATGAACGAGGAAGAAACTCAGATACTCCATGATGTGAGCCGGGACGCTTTGATGGAATACACTAGGGGTGTCTCGCGCTGGGTCCGCATTTCCAGCCTTCAGGAGGAGGTGGACAGCCTGAAATACCTGAAAGGGCTGCTGGACTCCTTCGGCTATCACACGGAGATGCCTGAGTATATGGGATATATCAGCTATCCGGTGAAGGCCTTCGTGACCATTGAAAGCCCGGTGGAGAGGGCCTTTAAGGGGATCAGCGCCTGCTTCACCCCGTCCACCCCCATCGGCGGGATCGTGGCAGAGGCCGCCGACTGCACCGAGGCGGATTACCGGGGTAAGGTGGTGCTGATGGACGGACTGGCAAACGCGGTGAAGATCAAGGAAGCCGAGAAAAAGGGCGCGGTGGCGGTGCTGTTCCTCCACGACCGGAACATCCACAACGGCCCGGCCTCCGACATTTGGGGCAACCCCACACAGAGCCGTCTGGATACCCTCCCCGCGGTCCCGGTGGTCTCCGTAACAAAACCCGACGGAGCGGAAATCCGCCGCCTCTTAAAAGAGGGCCATGTGAAGGTGAGAGTGGAGTCCACGGTGGTAAATGAATGGAGAAAGTGCCCGCTTCTGATCGCGGACCTGGAATGCCCGAAGAGCGACAAGTACATTCTCTTCTCCGGGCACATCGATTCCTGGGATTACGGCGCAATGGACAACGGCAGCGCCAACGCCACCATGATCGAATGCGCCAGGCTGATGGCACAGAGAAAGGACAAGCTGGCCAGGGGGCTTCGGATCGCGTTCTGGTCCGGCCACTCCCAGGGCAAGTACGCGGGCTCGGCCTGGTATGCGGACCACCATTTTGAGGATCTGAGGGATCACTGCGCGGCGCATCTCAACATCGATTCCGTGGGCGGAGAGAACGCCGTGGTGGTGGAGGAACCGCCGGTCATGGCCCAGGCCTGGGACCTGGCGAAGGACGTGATCGAAGGGCAGACCGGCGCGGCATTTTCCGGCAAACGCATGGCGAGAAACGCGGACCAGTCCTTCTTCGGCGTGGGAATTACCTCCATTTTCGGGACATTCTCCGAGCAGGACATTTCAACCGTCGGGGACTCCCTGTCCTTCCGCTACGGCGAGGGCAGCAGGGCCGGGGGGCTGGGCTGGTGGTGGCACACGGAGCACGATACCATCGACAAGATAAGCCCTGAGCTCCTGGTGCGTGATTGCAGGCTTTACGCCGCCGTCCTCTGGCGGCTTCTGACCGCTCCGGCCCTGCCCTTTGTGATCGGAAGGGCGGTGGAGGAAATGAAGCAGACCGTGGACCGGCTTCAGGACAAGCTTGTGGGAACCTTTGATTTTGCACCTCTGCAGAAGCGTTTGGATGAGATTGCCGGAAAGGCGGCTGACTTTGACGCGCTGTGCCGGGCCGCGGCGGAGCCGGGCGAAGAGGCGGAAGCGCTGGTGGAGCGGCAGATGAAGCTATGCCGGAACATTGTCCGCCTGGTCTACCACGAGAACGATGTATACGATTTTGACCTGTGCGGACCCCTCTATCCCCTGCCGAATCTGGAGTGTGGGGAACGGCTGGCCGCCAGCATGGAGGGCTCCAGCCGGTATTATCTGTATCTGACCCAGCTTCAGAAGGGGTACAACCGGGTGATGGAATACTGCGGACAGATTCTGGAGCTTTTGTGAGGGCTGTCCGGTCAGGAATAAACAACTAATGTGAACACAACAGGAAAAGGAAAGGATGGTGGCAGGTATGTTTCGATTTGACGGTAAGGTGGTCGTGATCACAGGGGCCGCGGCCGGGATCGGCGCGGCCGCGGCAAAGATGTTCAGCGATCAGGGCGCGGTGGTGGCCGTGACCGACGTGAACATGGAGCTGGCGGAGAAAACGGTAAGTGAGATTGCAGCCGCGGGCGGGAAAGCGAAGGCTTACTACTGCGACGTCAGCAGCCGGGAGTCCGTGGATTCCATGATCGATGAGGTGACAGCTGATTTCGGGACCGTGGACGTGATGGTGGACAACGCAGGCGGAACCCACGGCGCGGTGCACTCTGGGAATATCGAGGAGTACACGGACGAGGAATTCGACGGCGTTGTGAAGCGCAACCTCTACGGCGCGTTTTACCTCTGTCGGAAGGTGATCCCTATGATGAAGGAGAAGCGGGCCGGAAAAATCGTCATCGTGTCCTCCGGCGCGGGCAGAACCACCAGCCGTTCCGAGTTCGGCCGCATCCCCTACGCGCCCAGCAAGGCGGCCCAGCTTGGGCTTATGCGCCAGCTGGCCCTGGAATGCGCGCCCTTTAACATCCAGATCAACGGCGTTGCCCCCGGCCTGATCAAATCCACGCAGTACATCGAGGACAACTGGAATACCAACACGCCGGAGCAGAAGGAAGCCACTCTGAAGAAGATTCCGGCAGGCCGCAGGGGCACCAGCGAGGAGATCGCGGCGGGAATCCTGTTCATGGCCTCGGAGGAAGCCAGCTATGTGACGGGGCACTGCCTGGATATCAACGGCGGTAGCCTGATGATGTAGTCTGCATACAAACGGAGGGAAGCGTATGGAGAAGAAAGATAAAAAATGGGTAAAGGTTCCCTGGACGACCATCGCGATGCAGGCCGGGCTTCTGGTGTTTTGCGGTATCTTCGTCCAGTTCCAATTTGACATCTATGTGTTCGGCGTGCCGCTGGAGTCGTTTCTGGTGATGTGGTGCCCGTACATATTCGTGGCGGTGGCCACAACCATTTACATCATTAAAGAGAAAAAGAAGGAGGATGAGTGATGGGAGATGAAATAATCTATATCGTGATACTCCTGGTCTATCTGGCGGGCATGCTGGTCATCGGCTTTATCAGCTCCAAAAAGGTGACCAACTCCAAGAGCTACTATACCAGCGACCGGAACGTAAGCGCCGCGGTCACGGGCTTCAGCTACTCGTCCACCCAGCTCAGCTCCGGCTCCACCATCGGTATGCCGGCCACCGTCTACACCCAGGGCTACAGTTACATGGGAACTCCCATGGCCGCCGCAGCGGCTCCCTGGTTCACCTTTCTGCTCACCGGCGAGCGGGTGCGCAAAATCAGCGAGCGGGTGGACGCCATCGATTATGGCGACATTTTCCGCGCCAGATTCGGGAACGCGTCCAAGATCCTCTATGAGCTGCTTATCATCGTGTTTGCGATACCTACCATTATTTCCCAGTTCGCGGCCGCGGGCAGCTCGGTACAGAGTCTGACCGGGATCCCCTATAATGTTGCGATTCCTATGATCGCGGTGGTGCTGACCATCTACACCATGTCCGGCGGCATGAACTCCGTGGCGCTGACCGACTATATCCAGGGCATCATCATGATCGCGGGCTTCGGCATTCTGGCGGCTATTCTGCTCACAAGGGCGGGCGGATTTACCGCCATGCACGAGGGCATCGCGGCCACGGACCCGGATCTTCTGAGGCTGACGGGAAAAGCCAGCAAAACCTGGGTTATCTGCTGTATCATCACCTGGTCCATCCTGATGGTGGGCGGCAGCATCACCTCGGTGGTGCGTTTCCTGATCCCCAAGGATTTAAAGGCGCTCCGGGGCGCGCTGGGCTACTCGGTGTTCTTTAACATTTTCGTGCTCTCCGCTTGTGGCGTGATCGGCCTCTGCGGCATCACCCTGCTTCCGGGCCTGGAGTCCACGGACCGTCTGGTTCCCACGCTGATCGGCACCTACATGACCCCGATCCTGGGTGGCATCCTGATCTCCGCCGTTATCGCGGCAATCATGTCCTCCGTGGACTCCACCCTGCTACTGTGCTCGGCGGCCGCGGAGGGACTGTATATCGGATATATCAATCCCAACGCCTCCGCGAAGCAGCAGCTGCGCGTGGGGCGGGCTATCACGGTGGTGGTGGCGGCCGTGGCTATGGTCATGGCGTTCAAGCCCTTTACGGCCATCCAGTGGCTGGTGGCCTTCTCCTTCAACACCTGGGCGGGCGCATTTACTGTTCCGGTTCTCTTCGCCCTGTGGTCCCCTGGGACCACCAAGACGGCAGGATTCTGCGCAATGGCGGCGGGCGCTGCGGCGGCCCTGGCCTGGTACGCGGCGGGCTATATCATGTACAACAGTTTTTCCAACTGGCCCTTCGGCATCTGGCCCGGCATTTTTGGCAGCATCGTTTCTCTGATCGTGATTCTGGCGGTGAGCGCATTCACGAAGCCTATCGACGAGGAAACCAGGGAGATTTTCTATCTGGAATAGGAAGAAAATGGAATTGGAAGGGGGAGAGAACATGACCATATTGGCATCCGCGTCCAACATAAGCGCGGACCGGGCGGTGACGATCGCCGCCGCGTCGCTGGAGAAAAAGGGCCTTGCATTCTGGTCCCCCTCCTACAAAGTGGTATCTGTGGACCGGGAGGCGATCCTGGTCCGCTACGTGCCCTATTATATCATGCAGATCTGCTTTGCCATTCCCGGAGGACTTCGGGGGAAAATGGGAGGGCGGCAGATCATGGCGATGGAGGGTATTACCGGGGAGGCGGGGGTCGCCCTGGGCGCTCCGTCCGCCAGTGAGCAGGAGATTCCCGGGGACTTCGTTCTGGTTCCGAGATTTGACGAGAGGGAGGCCCGGGAGGCCATTGTCCGCAAGCTGGAGCAGCACATGGTGCGCAGGAAACGGGTGATCCCCGTGATCGAGCATGAGTTCATGGAGCTCATCTACAAGCCGGTCTACGCGGTCCCGCTGACCTATGAGGACAGGCGGGGCGTGCGGCACAAATGCCGGAAAATCGTGGACGGGGAGAGCGGATATCTGGTGTACCGGTATGACCGGATGGAAGGGCTTTTCGGCTGAGGAGCGCAGGGGGCCTGGAACGCTGCGCGATTGTTAAAAAAGGGGAAAGCGTATGGAACAAATATATATCGATTATGTGTACAAACTGTTTGAATTCCTCCACAGCCACCCGGAGCTGGGGATGGAGGAGCACGAGACCTCGGCCTTCCTTGCGGCGGAGCTGGAGGACTGCGGTTTTCAGGTGATCCGCAATGTGGGCGGGAAAACGGGGGTGATCGGGATTCTGGACAGCGGACGGCCTGGAAAAACCGTGGCGCTCCGGGCAGACATGGACGCCCTGCCCTACGTGATCGACGGGGAAAATGTGGCGAGGCACACCTGCGGCCACGATTCCCACAGCGCCATGGTCATGACCGCGGCCAGGATGCTGGCGGAGCGGGGGATTCCCTGCGGCCGGCTCAAGATCATTTTCCAGCCCGCGGAGGAGACGCTGGCAGGTTCTAAAAGCATCATCGACAGCGGGCTTGCGGACGACGTGGACGAGATGATGGGACTGCATATCCGCCCGAAGGAGGAGCTGGGCTTCGGCCAGGCATCCCCGGCGGTGTACCACGGCGCCAGCAGCCGGGCGGACATCATTGTCAGAGGCCGGTCCGCTCACGGGGCCAGGCCCCAGCAGGGGATCAACGCCGTGGAGGCGGCGGTGGCTATTGTGAACGCGGTCAACATGATCCGCGTGGACCCGAGAGTCAGCCATTCCGTCAAGGTCACGCGTTTTTTCGGGGGAGGAAAGGCGGTCAACATCATACCGGACAAGGCGGAGATCAGCTTTGACATGCGCGCCCAGTCCAACCAGGTGATGGCGGAGCTGAAGGAGAAGCTCAGAAGCTGCGCCGCGCTGGCTGCCGGAGCCAACGGGGCGGAGGCGGAAATCCATATCAGCGAGGGCGTCCCAGCCGCTGAATTCGACGGCGGGATGGTGGAGGACCTGCGCCTTGTGATTGGGGAGGTGCTGGGAAATGAAAACGTCATGCCGCCCATCGTCAGTCCCGGCGGAGAGGACTTCCACTTCTACATCCAGAAGCTGCCGCACTGCAAAACAGCGTTCCTGGGCCTTGGATCGGACGCCGCACCGGGACTGCACCACCAGGACATGTGCTTCAACCATAAGGCGATGGAGTATGGGGCGGAAATACTGGCGGGGGCGGTGAGGAAGAGACTGGAAGGGTGACGGGGGTAGACGTGGCGCGGGAAGCGGCGGCCGGGGCGGTGACGCCACGGTCCGGCGGGGACACCACGGTCCGGCGGGGACACCACGGTTCGGCGGAGACGCCACGGTTCGGCGGGGACGCCACGGTCCGGCGGAGATACCACGGTCCGGCGGAGACGCCACGGTTCGGTGGAGACACCACGGTTCGGCGGGGGGACGGAGGCTGAGGGGACCGGAGACTGAGATGGCCGGAACGGCGAACTGCATGGCCCGGTGGGGGGCCGGGCCATGTGAAACGCCGGAAACCGAGGTGCTCGGAGGACGGGAGGTCTGGCGGCAGGGACGCCCGGAGCGGCGAACCGCGCAAAACCGGCAGAAATCGGCAAAACCCACAGAAACGATTGAAGCCCAGCCCCGCATCTGATATAGTATTAAAGAATATCAGACGACGGGAGCTGTGGCATGAAGGAAAAGGTATTTTTGGCAGCGGGCGTGTTGTGCCTGGCCTACTACGGGGTGTGCGGAATTTACGGAAACTTTAAAATATCGGTGTTGTGGATCTGGCTGTTGACCGGCCTGGGATTTGTGGCGGCGGGGCTGGGTTTGTACCATGGAGTCTGGACGGCGGCTCCGGCGGCGGCGCGGGCCGCTGTCCGTGTGCTTGCCGTCCTGTTTCTCTGCGTTTTTCTCCTGGTGGAGGCGGCGGTGATATCCGGGCTTTCCGCAAAAGGGGAGCCGGACCTGGACTACCTGGTGGTCCTGGGAGCCGCGGTGAAGGGCACGGAGCCGGGGGAGGCCCTGCGCCTTCGCATCCAGGCCGCCGCCCGGTATCTGGAGGCGAACCCGCGGACCGTGGCCATTGTCTCCGGGGGCCGGGGAACGGGGGAGGAGATCACGGAAGCGGAGTGCATGGAGCGGGAGCTGCTGCGTCTGGGCATACCGCCGGAGCGCATTGTGCAGGAGAACCGTTCCCGCAGCACGGCCGAGAACATCCGTTTCAGCTATGAGCTGATGTCCGGCCAGACGGCCAGGGTGGGCGTGCTGAGCAACAATTTCCATATCTTCCGGGCCGTCGCCATCGCCAGGAAACAGGGGAATCACCCGGTCTGCGGAATCGCCGCCCCCTACTCCGGCGTTCTGCTGCCCCACTATATGGTGCGGGAATTTATGACCCTCGTGGTGGACAAGCTGCGGGGAAATCTCTAAGGCGGACATTCAAACCGTTGCCGCGTGTCTGGAAGCCGCGTGCTCTGAAGCCGCGTACCTGGAACCCGCGTGTCCAGAAGCCGTGTGCCCGGAACCCGCGTGGCCAAAACCCGCGTGTCTGGAAGCTGCGTGCCCAGAACCCGCATGTCCGGAAGCCGGGGGCCGGAAGCCACGTGCCCGGAATCTGCATGTCCGGAAGCCGCGGGCCCAGAACCCGCGTGTCCGGAAGCCGGGAGGCCAGAACCCGCGTGTCCGGAAGCCGCGGGCCCAGAACCTGCGTGTCCGGAAGCTGGGAGGCCAGAACCCGCGTGTCCGGAAGCCGCGTATCCGGAACCCGCGTGCCCCGAAGCCGCGTGTCCTGAACCCGCACCCCCCTAAACCCGCAGCCCCTCTTGTATTCCCCGCCCGCAGCCTCCCGTAATACCGGAGGCTTTTTTCAATTTCCCCACCCCCTGCCCCCGCCATCCCCGACTTCCCTTTCACAGGTCACACTCCCCCAAAGATTCCCTGTTAAATCTTCCCGAAATGTAACGCGATTGATTGACGATTAATGCCGAAAATGGTAAACTGGTTTGGTAGTATGCCCATTTGCGGCAGCAATCGCGTGTTAGGGGAAAAAGAATGAACCGAAAAATAAAGAGAATCACCTGTTTAATTCTGGCGGCGGCAATGAGTGCGGCTGCCAGCTTCAGCGCCTTCGCGCGCCCTGAGTGGCCTTCGGATACGGGAATCATGGCGGAGGCGGGCATTGTCATGGACAAGGATTCCGGTGCCGTTATATTTGGCCAGAACATCCATCTGCCCTTTGCTCCGGCCAGCATCACAAAACTTCTCACCGCCCTGGTGGTGATTGAGAACAGCAAGCTGGACGACATGGTCACGTTCTCCCAGTCCGCGGTTTACGACGTGGAGTCGGGCAGCGGCAACAAGCTGCACATGGAGACAGGGGATGAGCTGAGCGTGGAGGACTGCCTGTACATGCTGCTTCTGCTCTCCAGCAACCAGGCGGCCAACGCCCTGGCGGAGCACGTTGCCGGTTCCAGGGAGGCGTTCGTAGAGATGATGAACGACCGGATCAAAGAGATCGGCTGCACGGAGAGTCATTTTGCCAATCCCTCGGGCTTAAACGACGACAATCAGTACGTGAGCGCCTACGACATGGCGCTGATCGCCAGGGAGGCGTTTAACAACGAAACACTGCTGAAGATCGACTCTTCCAAGAGCCATTCCATTGGAGCCACCGCCAACAATCCAAACGGAGCCAGCTTTAACATGGAGCACCGGCTGATCATGGCCGAGGACACCTCCAGCCAGTATTACTGCGAGGGAACCATGGCCGGAAAAACCGGCTACACCTCCATCGCCGGAAACACCCTGGTGACCTTGACGGAGCGGGACGGGAGGCGGTTGATCGCCGTTGTGCTGAAAGGCACCCAGCCCCAGTATTATCTGGATTCCAAGAGCCTGCTGGAATTCGGCTTTGCTAATTTCGAAAACATCAATATCGCGGAACATGAGACCGCATACACCACCGGCGAAGGGCCGGTGCAGGTGGGAGCCAAATCCTACGAACCGTCCGACCTCTATCTGGACAGCGCCGCCGTGATCACGGTGCCGAAGGGGGCCGCATTTTCGGACGCGGACCGCGATCTGGTGACGGAGCTGCCGGGGGACCACCCCAAGGGCGCGGTTGCGCTGGTGGAGTACCGGTACAATGAACGGAAGGTGGGCAGCGCCTGGCTGTTCTCCCGGTCTGAGCTGGCGGAGATCGAACGCCAGGAGCAGATAGCGCAGTCCAATGCCGCCCAGCAGGAGAGCCCTTCCGAGACTCCTGCCTCGGTCCAGCCACAGGATTCGGAGAAAGGTTTCCACATGAGCCTTCCCACCATTTTGCTGACCATTGCCGCGGTTCTGGCGGTTGTGGCCGCGGTGGGGCTGGGATTCTATGCCTGGCGTGAGAAGAAACGGGAGCAAGAGGAACTGGCCCGACGCCGGGAGCGCCGCCGCCAGAGGTTGAGAGAGAGCGGCGTGTCTGAAGAAGAATTCGAGCGCCTGCGCCGGGAACGCTTCGGCGACCGCTCCGGCCGGGACGAGCGCTGATACCAGGTTTCACAGGAGATGAGAACATGAACATAGAGACAAATGAACGCTATCTGGAATTGCTGACCCGCCTGCGGGAGGCGGAGAAGGTGGTGATCGGCCTGGGCGGGGAATGGAAGCTGGCGGACGACGGCCGCCCGGTGCGGGAACGCCGCCTTTCGGACGACCCGGCCCAGAAACGCCTGCGCGCGGCCTACGAGGCATTGTATGAACTGGTGAAGGATAAGGATTACTATCTGGTCACCACGGTCACCGATGGAGCCGTGTACGACACGCCCTTTGACGGGAAGCGGATTGTGGCCCCTTGCGGCAACATCCATTGGCGGCAGTGCTCCGGCGCGTGCACCAAGGACATTTGGGAGGAGGGGGAGGTCCCGGAGGATATCTGCCCCCACTGCGGCGCGCCGTTGACCGGTAACACCATCCTGGCGGAAACCTACATCGAGGAGGGCTACCTGCCCCGCTGGGCGGCCTACAAAACCTGGCAGGCGGGAACACTGAACCGCAGCCTGCTGATGCTGGAGCTGGGCGTAGGTTTTGACAACCCCACCGTGATCCGCTGGCCATTTGAGAAAATCGTCTACGTGAATCAGAAATCCTACCTGCTGCGGGTCCACAAAACCCTGAGCCAGCTCCCCGGCGAGGTGGGAGAGCGGGCGGGCCGCGTGGCCATGGATTCCGTGGATTGGGTTTCCGGTCTGGCGGAGGAAGCGGCAGTCCGGTGAATCCGCCCCTGCTTTCCCCTGCTGCCCACGGACTTTACCGGTTTTCGTGGACAGCGCTGCGTTAATGTGTTAAAATACGAAAAAACCGGACAGAGAGGTAAATGCCCATGATAGCGATTATCGATTACGATGCAGGCAACCTGCGCAGCGTGGAAAAGGCGCTGGCGGCGCTGGGAGAAACGCCGGTGATCACCCGCAGCCCGGAGGAGATTCTGGCAGCGGACAAAGTGATCCTGCCGGGGGTGGGTTCCTTTGGGGATGCCATGGAAAAGCTCCGCCAATATGATCTGGTGGAGGTGATCCGCCGGGTGGCGGAGCAGGGAACGCCCTTTCTGGGAATCTGCCTGGGGCTTCAGCTCCTGTTTGAGAGCAGCGACGAGACTCCCGGTGTGGAAGGCCTGGGGCTTCTGCCCGGCCGGATTCTCAAGATACCGGACAGCCCCGGCCTGAAGGTGCCTCATATGGGCTGGAATTCCCTGGAAATCCGCCCGGATGCCAGACTCTTTTCCGGCATCGAAAATGGGGCTTACGTCTATTTTGTCCATTCCTATTATTTAAAAGCCGCGGACCCGTCCATCGTGGCCGCCTCCACCTGGTACAGCACGGACATCCATGCCTCTGTGGAGCGGGGGAATGTGTTCGCCTGCCAGTTCCATCCGGAAAAGAGCGGAGAGGTGGGCCTGGCGATTTTAAAGAACTTCATTAACCTTTAGCCGACAAGAAGGAGTGGACCGATGTTTACCAAGAGAATTATTCCGTGCCTGGATGTGAACGACGGACGCGTTGTAAAAGGTGTGAATTTTGTGAACCTGCGGGACGCGGGCGATCCGGTGGAGATCGCGGCGGCCTATGACAAGGCGGGAGCCGACGAGCTGGTATTTCTGGATATCACGGCCTCCTCGGACAACCGCAGGACCGTGGTGGACATGGTGCGCCGGGTGGCGGAGACGGTGTTCATCCCCTTTACCGTGGGCGGAGGCATCCGCACGGTGGAGGATTTCCGCATGCTGCTGCGGGAGGGGGCGGACAAGATTTCCGTCAATTCCGCCGCAATCGCCAATCCGCGCCTGATCTCGGAGGCCGCGGACAAATTCGGCAGGCAGTGCGTGGTGGTGGCCATCGACGCCAAGCGGCGGCCGGACGGCAGCGGCTGGAACATTTATAAAAACGGCGGCCGGGTGGACATGGGAATCGACGCCCTGGAGTGGGCCAGAACCGTGGACCGGCTGGGCGCGGGAGAGATTCTTCTGACCAGCATGGACTGCGACGGCACCAAGGCGGGCTACGACAACGAGCTGACCGCCGCGGTGGCGGACGCGGTGTCCGTGCCGGTAATCGCCTCCGGCGGTGCCGGGACCAAGGCGCATTTTTACGACGCCCTGACAGTGGGAAAGGCGGACGCGGCCCTGGCGGCCTCCCTGTTCCACTACAAGGAGCTGGAGATACGCGATCTGAAGCAGTACCTGGCGGACCGGGGTATCAGTGTCCGGCTTTAACCAACGACAAAGGAGAGACAAAATCATATGGCGGCAATCGATAACGACTGGCTGGAACCGCTGAGCGGCGAATTCAAAAAGCCTTATTACAGGAAACTGTACACCACGGTAAAACACGAGTACGAGACGCGGAAGGTATTTCCGGCTCCGGACGATATTTTCAACGCCTTTGCCTTCACGCCCCTGTCTAAGGTAAAGGTGGTGATTCTGGGGCAGGACCCCTACCACAACGACGGCCAGGCCCACGGCCTGAGCTTCTCCGTGAAGCCCAGGGTGGAGGTGCCTCCGTCCCTGGTCAACATTTACCAGGAGCTTCATGACGATCTGGGCTGCTACATTCCCAATAACGGTTATCTGAAAAAATGGGCGGACCAGGGCGTGATGCTGCTGAACACAGTGCTCACCGTGCGGGCCCACCGCGCCAATTCCCACCAGGACATCGGCTGGGAGGAGTTCACCAACGCGGCCATCCGCATCCTCAACCAGCAGGACCGCCCCATGGTGTTTATACTCTGGGGGCGCCCCGCTCAGAGCAAGAAGATGATGCTGAACAATCCTAAGCACCTGATCCTGGAAGCGGCTCATCCCAGCCCGCTGTCCGCGTTCAGAGGCTTTTTCGGCAGCCGTCCGTTCAGCAAGACCAACCAGTTTTTGACCGGACACGGACTTGAGCCCATCGACTGGCAGATTGAAAATATCTGAAAGAAGCGCCAGGTATAGGATGGAAAAATATCACATACAATTAAGGAAACGTATCTCTTATCGACAGCTGTGGCTGCCGACAAAGTACAATTAAGGAAACGTATCTCTTATCGACAGCCTGTGGCTGCCGACAAAGTACAATTAAGGAAACGTATCTCTTATCGACAGCCGTTGGCTGCCGACAAGGTACAATGTGTGACATAAATGTAATATTTGGGCGGTAAGGAGAACATGCGATGAGTTTAGTTGAGACATTAAAAATAATCGTGTTGGGAATCGTGGAGGGCTTCACCGAGTGGCTGCCCATCAGCAGCACCGGGCATATGATTTTGGTGGATGAGATCATTCACCTGAACCAGCCGGAGGCATTTAAGGAGGTATTCCGGGTGGTGATCCAGCTGGGAGCGATTCTGGCGGTGGTGATCATGTATTTCAACCGTTTAAATCCCTTCAGCCGGCAGAAAACGTCCCGGCAGCGGGACGCCACCTGGGCGCTGTGGATCAAGATCGTGGTAGCCTGCGTGCCGGCGGCGGTGCTGGGGCTGCTCCTGGACGACTGGATGGAGGCCCACCTGTTTAACGCCTACGTGGTGGCGGCCATGCTGATTATCTACGGCGTGCTGTTTATTCTGGTGGAGAACAGCCGCAGATTTGCCAATCCCGATCTGCAAAAGGTGGGTCAGATTCCGATTCAGACCGCCTTTTATATCGGCATGTTCCAGGTGCTGAGCCTGGTTCCGGGGACCTCCCGCTCCGGGGCTACGATCCTGGGAGCCATGATCCTGGGCTGTTCCAGGGGCGCTGCTGCGGAGTTTTCCTTCTTCTTAGGAATTCCCGTGATGTTCGGGGCCAGTTTCTTAAAGTTGGTGAAATACTTCCTGGACGGCAATTCCTTCACCGGCCCGCAGATTTTTTACACCGTGTTCGGCATGCTCATCGCCTTCCTGGTTTCCGTGTACTCCATCAAGTTCCTGATGAATTACGTGCGCAAGAACGATTTCAAGTTCTTCGGTTATTACCGGATTATTCTGGGCGTGATTGTGCTGGCGTATTTTGGGATAACGGCGTTGGCGGCTTAAACGAAAGTTCCATTTCGCAATCGCCCGCAGGCTGCGCCAGCAGCCCATTACATTCAATAAAAACAAGCCCGCGTAAAAGGGGATCAATCGTCCTTTTACGCGGGCTTGTTGTTTGCCGGTCCGTTCATTTGCACCGCGCGCCGGGCGGTCCGCCGGGTTCCGCCTCTTTAACAGCTCAACCCGAAATCCATCTCATAATAATTCCCCATCTCATCCCGGTAAGCATACGCCTTACCGTTCTCGTCCTTCATGGAATCCGGCATATAGCGGTCTTTCACAAATCCGGGTACGTCGTTGTGGGAAACGCACACGCCGTCCTTATCCACCGCCAGCACCGCGTCGTTTTTCGGAAGAGTAATGGGCAGCCGTCCGCTGGGGCGGCAAATTCCCAGGATCACGTCCAGCAGGGCGTCTGTACAGGTGTCAAAGCCCGCCAGCAGGGCGTCCGAGTACGGCTCCACATTTCCCACCATCCAGGCCAGGGTAAAGTTCACGCAGGAAATCACCTTGCCGCCATTTTGGTGCACCACCCCGGCGATCTCCCGGATACGGGGCGCCCCGGCCAGGGTGGTCTCCCGGTGGAAGGTATCCGCGGGGCGCCCCAGGCCGTCCACATCCGTCACTTCCTTATCCTCGCAGATATCCAGCTCCAGGTAACCGCTGGTGGCGTGGAAGTATTCGCCGGAGCTGGGGGAGATGAAGAGCAGGGCCAGGTCCGCCTCCCCGGCGTTTTCCGCCAGAGCCAGGCCCCGGTCCTTGGCCAGGGATTCCCGCAGCTTTTCCGTCTCGTCCGCCGCGGCCTTTCCGTCCTTGCGGAAACACTCCACATAGATTCGTTTTCCATCCAGCCGCTGCCCGGCCAGGGGCAGCACGCCCTTGTCCTTTAGCAGCACCACGGATTTGCGGTGCACGTCGTAAGCGGCGTCCCAGTGATCGCGGTCGGCGATGACCTTCGCGGCCTCTGCCGGGTCGCGGTAGGGGTTCTCAAAGAGGCCCAGGGCAAATTCCTCCTCCAGCGTCCTTGCGGCGGCCCGGGTCAGGGCCTCCTCGGACAGGGTCAGTTGTTCCGGGCGGTAGCCCTCGGGAACCGGATGCCCCTGCTCCGTGTAATAGCCGTGTTTCCAGCGCTCATATGCCTCCATGGCCGCTTCCACGTCCAGGGAGCCGCTGATGAGGTCCACCCCGGTGTTCACGGCCAGCGCCACCCGGGAGGGGCCGTCCAGCTCCTCCACGCCCCAGGCCATCTTGTTGGTGATCCCGGAATCGCTGTTGACGTAGCCCGTAAAGCCCATCTGCTCCCGGAGCAGGTCCTGGATAAAGAACCGGTTAAATGCAAACCCCACCGGCGTCATGGGAACCGGCCTGCCGCTTAAGTCGTACTGGGGGAGGCTTTTCTCAGCCGCCGGTTTTGCGTAGTAGGGCATGATGGAGGAAGCCTTTTTCTCCACCGCGGCCTTGAAGGCGGGCAGGTGGTATTCGCCCAGGCTGCCCTCGGTCTGGTACACGTTCCACTGTCCCTGCTCGTAATGGGGATCAAAACCGTTTTCCCTGGCCCCGCCGCCCGGGAAATGCTTGATGGTGACGGCCACGCCCTCCGGAGTGACACCGGATTCGCTGCCCTGGATTCCGGGCACCAGGTGGGAGATCATTTCCGTGATCAGGGCCGGGTCCTCGCCAAAGGTGCCGTAGGTGCGCTGCCAGCGGGGGTCCGTCATGGCGTCCGCCATGTACATGTAGCCCTTCTTCAGACCCACCGCGTCCCACTCCCGGCGGATGCACTCCGCGAAGGTGTCCACCAGGCCGGGTCCATTTCCCTTCACGGCCGCGGCGATTCCCATGGTGCCCGGCCATGCCGGAAATACACCCGCCGCGTCGTTCATGCCGAACACCACCTCGCCGTTCTCATTGCGGGAGTTGGAGGTAATCACCATGGGGATGCCGTGAGCGGTCTCCTCAGCTGCCTGGTTTAACTGGTTGATCCAGTCGGCCATGTCCGCGGCCTGGGGATTCTGGCGGAAGATCAGATGACGGATTCCCATTTTCTGGATGGTATAGGTGGTGCCGTAGGTTTTTTCCACGTTGAAAATGGACTCGTCCTGTTCCACGATCTCCTCGTCCAGCAGTCCGGTCTCGTCCACCTTGGTTTTATCCTCCTGTAAGAGGCCCATTTTCCGGGTGTTTACGAAGAGAAGGCCGATCTTTTCCTCCGGGCTCAGCTCTGCGGCCAGGGAGGCGGCACGGTCGGCGGGGGTGTTGCGCCAGTCCTTCCAGGCGGTCAGCAGCCCGTCGCCGGTATGGTCCTTGAAAATGCGGCCGTCCCGCTCGATCACCGGCTTCACGGTGACGCCGATCACAGGGCCGTTCTCATTTTGATAGTAACGGATTCGTTCAGTGGCTTTATTCATAGCTTGCTCCATTTCTTAATGATTGATTGTGAGGCTGTTAGCGGAGTATTGTTTCATACAGGGTGCGCCGGGGCTGGGAAATACAGCCCGCGTTTAAGCTGCGGCTCCGCTGTTTCTGCGTCTGTCCAGCTCCGTCTGGATTTCCGCCATTTTGTCCTTGTCCAGGTCGTACCAGCGCATGGCGATGATGGTGGCGATGTGGCCCAGGATCGGTACGATGCAGAAGCAGATCATGATCGCCATGTTGAAGGTGGCGTTCACCGGCTCGTTGGGTTTAATCACCACGTTACCCACACCCGCCAGGGTCAGCGCGAAGCCCTGGATCATGGCGGAGAAGGAGGAAATGATCTTGTCGATGAAGGAGAACATGGTTCCCATCATGCCGGGAACGAACCGGCCGCTGCGGTAGGTCTCGTAGTCCGTGCAGTCCGCGATCATGGGGATGATTCCGGAGTTACCCATGCTGGCCAGGCATTTCTGTACCAGGAACAGGGCCAGGAACACGGCAGGGACCTCCGGGTTGGGGCGGATGACGAACATGACGGCCAGCATGATCATGGAACCCCAGGTGCCCACCAGGAAGGTGCGCTTTAAGCCGAACTTCCGGGAGACAAACACGCCGCCGATGGAGATAGCCACCAGGGGAGCGATCAACAGGCTGGAAAATACGCCCTGCAGCTTAGAATCCAGCAGCATGTTGGCGAAGAGGTAGGTCATGGTGCCGCTCATCAGCAGCTGGCCCAGCTTGTCGGTGGCGGCGGAGATGATCAGCATCTGGATGGGACGGTTATGAACCACGATGTCCTTATAATCCTTGAATTTGAGCTTGGGCTGCGTGCCGGACTGGCCGAAAAATTCCGGGCGGTCCTTCTCGCTGATTCCGATGATGGCCAGGATGGTGAAAATGAAGGAAATCACGGCCAGAATCAGCACGGCCTCCTTCCACATGGCGGGGTTAATCATGCCAAGTCCCTTGCCGCTCTCGCCCACGAACTCGCCCACGGAATATTTCTCAGCCAGGATGGTGGTGATCAGCATGGGCACCAGGGCGCTGGCCATCTGGGTCAGGACGCTGTCGAAGCCGGAGAAGATGGGGCGCTGTTTGGGGTTGTTGGTCAGCACGGCCTGACCGGCCTTGGTCACCACGGTCTGGCAGGTGTAGCCGATGACATAGATCACGTAAAACAGGGTGGTAAACAGGTATTTCTGGTGGACGGACCAGTTGACCGGGGTGTTGAAGATCACGATCAGGCTGGCCCAGATGATCACGTTGCCGATCAGCATGTAGGGGCGGAATTTGCCGAAGCGGCCGTTGGTGCGGTCCACCAGCACGCCCACCAGGGGATCGGTGATTGCGTCGAAAATGCGGGTGCCCGTCGCGATCAGCCCGATGATGGCCGCCGCCAGCCCCAGCACGTTCTGGGTGAAATATGAATACTGCATCATCAGGAACATGGCGATGTTTGTGGCACAGTTGTTCAGCGAGAAGAAGCCGATCTGCCACAGTTTGGCGTTGTTATATTGGGTTGCTGCACCTTTACTGTTTCCCATTGTAGATTCTCCTATCACATTTTTCTTGGTTCGCCGGCTTTTTGTTTGTAACAACATTTTAACACACTTGTTTTTTAACTGTTAGAAATATATAATATAAATTAGCAATATATTGTCATTTGAATTCGGCGGTTTTGACAGAAAATAAAAAGGGTTTTTGTCTATTCTGTTGTGAAAGGGGAAAATGGGAAATGCTGGAAGCACATGAGCGGGCCGGACTGGCCGGACAATTTATCGAGGCGCTTCTCCAGGTGCCGGTGCTGTGCTGCCGGGCCGGAGCCGGCGAGCTGGAGGCGGGGATAAAGCGGTTTTTGCCGGACTTTATGACGAACAGCTTCCCGTTTTTCCTCAGCCGGGAAATGATGGAGTCTCTGGAGCCGTCGGTGATTTACCACATGACGGATTTCGCAGGGCTGAACTTTCAGATGTTTCTTTATGGGGAGGGAGAGGGAGAACCTGCGCCCTCCGCATCCTTCTACGCCCTGGTAGCCGGTCCATACCTTGCGGTAAAGCCGGACGAACCCTTCTGCGAGCGGATCCTTCAGGAGAACGGCCAGAGCCTGTCCCTGATGGTGCCCTTCCGGCAATTCTGCCTGGGCCTGCCCATTGTGAGCACCTCGGTGATGATCGGGGCCATGCGCACGGCGGTGAAGGCGGTGACCGGGGAGGACGGGGACATTCTATACCGCCACTACGAGCCCAGGGAGAAGGCGGGGCAGCCGCCGCTGTACCAGGGCGGCGGGGAGGAGGCGGTGATGGAGCTTTTGGAGGAGCGCTACCGCTACGAAAAGCTGATGCTCCAGGAGGTGCGGCAGGGGAACACGGACCGGGCGCTGGACTATTTCCGGCAGTTCTCCCGGGCCAGCCGCTCCATCGTGCGGACCGAGGACCCCATCCGCACCTCCAAGAACCTGGGATTTTCCCTGAACACCATGCTGCGCAAGAGCGCGGAGCTGGCGGGGATTCACCCGGTGTACCTGGACATCATTTCCTCCAACTTCGCACTGCTGATCGAGAACGCCTACCGGATGGAGGAGGTGGAGGACATCAAGTTACACATGATCGGCGCTTACTGCCGGTTTGTGCGCACCGAGCGCCTGGACCAGTATTCCCCGCTGGTGCGCCGGGCCGTCACCTACATTCGCCTTCACCTGGCGGAGCCTTTGACCCTGAGGCAGATCGCGGAGGGGATCCGGGTCAGCCCCTCCTATCTCTCCCGCACGTTCAACCGAGAGATGGGCGAGTCGGTCTCCAACTATATCGCCGGGGCCAGGGTGGAGAAAGCGGCGGAGCTTTTAAAATTCACCGGGCTGCCGGTCCAGAGCATAGCGGCTTACGTGGGTTTTGCCAACCTGAACTATTTCAGCCGCTGTTTCCGCCTCCATAAAGGCATGACGCCGACCCAATACCGGAACCGTAAGTCTTGACATATATAGATAACCAATATATAATGAATGATATATCGATTATCTATATAAAAAACGTACCGAACGCGGTACGAACAGGAACGGAGGCGGTATCAGATGGCGGAAGAGAAAAAGTCCCTGTCCGGCAACACATCCATGCTCCTTTTGCAGCTTATGTCGGAGCGGGATATGTACGGCTACGAGATCATTGAAACCCTGAGGAAGCGGTCGGAGAACGTGTTCAATCTGAAGGCGGGCACCATGTACCCGCTGCTGCACGGTCTGGAGTCCAAGGGCTTGCTGCAGTGCTACGAGACGGAGAGCCAGGGAAAGGTGCGCAGGTATTATTCCATCACCCAAAAGGGGCGGAGCGTTCTGGCGGAGAAAAAAGAGGAGTGGAAGACCTACTCCCGGGCCGTGGACCAGGTGATGGGAGGTGCGCTTTATGGAAATGCATGAGTACCTGGACGCCCTGTCCGGCCAGATTCGCAACGGCAGGGCCAGGCAGGCGGTGAGAGAGGAGCTGGAGGCCCACATTCTGGATCAGGCCCAGGCCTATGCGGACTCCGGCATGGAGGAGCAGGAGGCTCTGGAGCAGGCCGTCCGCCAGATGGGCGACCCGGTGGAGGTGGGCATCGACATGGACCGGATTCACCGGCCCAGAAATGGATGGAAATATCTGGGAATTATTGCTGCGCTGAGCGCAGCCGGTCTTTTGGCCCAGTATATCTGTATCTACCGCTTCGGCGGGGATACGCTTACCGGGAACAGCGTCGGCATCCAGGCATTTTACCGCCAATGCGCCTACACCCTGACGGGACTGGCGGTGATGGCGGGCCTCTATTTCTGCGATTACAGCCTGCTCAGCCGGTATGCAAAGCCCGCAGGCGCGCTGTTTATCGCCGTGACAGCCGTTGTCTGTATGCCCGGTTTTGCCCCGGTGGTGGCGGGAGCGCACGCTTATCTGAAGGTGATTTTGTACATGTTTATCCCCCTCTACGGAGGCATCCTTTACCGTTACAGGGGAAGCGGAATCAGGGGATATGTCTGCGCTCTTCTTTGGCTGGGAGCTGCGGCTTGGCTGGCTCTGTGCAGAATCAGAGGGGGAATCAGCGTCACCATCGACGTGCTCTTTGTCTGCGCCCTGCTGCTGGTTCTGTCCCTGTACCGCAACTGGTATGGAATCCGCCGCAGAGCCCTTCCGGCGGCGGCCACCTGCGCGCTGGCGGCCTGCCTGGGCGCGGGAGTGGCGCTGAACCTCAGCGACTACCAGCTCCGCCGGCTGGAGGTGATATTAAATCCCCGGTTTGCCGACCGCGCCTACGGGTACCAGACGGACGTGGCGCGGGAGATTGCGGGGCGGCTGAAGCTGGTGGGAGGACAAATGCCCGAGCGCACGCCGATTCACCGCCTGCCGGGCGTGCAGTACGACTACGCGCTGCTCCAGACCGCCTCGGTGTGGGGATGGCTGGCGGCCGGCGTGCTGCTGGCAATCCTGGCCCTGTTCCTGGTCAGCCTGTTCATCATGGTGAAGCGGCAGAAAAACCAGCTGGGACAGATGATCGGCTTCGGCTGCGCGGCGATTCTGGCCCTGGAGAGCGCCCGCTATCTGCTGTACAACCTGGGCCTGGGGCTGATGCCCGCCGCCGGCCTGCCCTTTCTCACCTATGGACGGCTCCACACTGTGGCGGTGTATGCGCTCTTCGGAATCCTGCTCAGCATTTACCGCTATCAGGACCTGATCTGGGAGACGGGAAACCATCGGAAGAGCCAGGGGCGAGGAATGACCTGGGGAGTTGGAAAATACCGGATCTACATCGAGCGGGCGGACAGCTGAAACCGCTTCTAATACCATTGGCTCCAAAGAATTAAAAAGGCGTCCTGAGCGAACATCATCCGCTCAGGACGCCTTCTCTAATCTTTATATGCCGGTGTTGCGCTGCCGTGGGGTTCCATAGTCCCGGGAGAAACTTAATCCAGGGTATCCGCGATCTCGTACAGCAGACGCTCGCTGTCCTCCCAGCCCAGGCAGGGGTCGGTGATGGACTTGCCGTAGCAGTGCTCGCCGATCTTCTGGCTGCCGGGCTCGATGTAGCTCTCGATCATCAGGCCCTTCACCATCTGCTTGATATCCGCGGAATGGCGGCGGCTGTGCAGCACTTCCTTGGCGATGCGGATCTGCTCCTGGTAATGCTTGTTGGAGTTGCTGTGGTTGGTGTCCACGATGCAGGCCGGATTCTTTAAGTTGCGCTTGCCGTACAGGTCGTACAGAAGCCTCAGGTCCTCATAGTGGTAGTTGGGGATGCTCTGGCCGTGCTTGTTTACCGCGCCGCGCAGGATGGTGTGGGTCAGGGGATTGCCCGGGCACTGCACCTCCCAGCCGCGGAAAATGAAGTCGTGGGGCAGCTGGGCCGCCACAACGGAGTTGAGCATCACGGTCAGGTCGCCGCTGGTGGGGTTCTTCATGCCAACCGGCACGTCGCAGCCGCTGGCCACCAGGCGGTGGAACTGGTTTTCCACGGAGCGGGCGCCCACGGCCACGTAGGACATCAGGTCCGAGAGGTAGCGCATGTTTTCCGGGTAGAGCATCTCATCCGCGGTGGAGAAGCCCGTCTCCCGCATCACCCGCATGTGCATGTGGCGGATGGCCAGGATGCCCTCGAACATGTCCGGTTTCTTCTCCGGGTCCGGCTGATGGATCATACCCATGTAGCCCTCGCCGGTGGTCCGGGGTTTATTGGTGTAAACTCTGGGGATAATGATCAGACGGTCCTTTGTCTTTTCCTGAACCCTGACCAGTCTGGACGCGTAGTCCACCACGGAGTCCTCGTTGTCTGCGGAACAGGGGCCGATGAGCACGATAAACTTATCGCTTTCCCCTGTCAATACGTTTTTGATTTCCTCATCCCTCTGAAGCTTGGCTTCCGCCAGGTTCGGCGCCAGGGGAAACTGCTCGCGGATCATATCCGGCGTGGGCAGCTCATTGACAAATGTGAATCCCATCTGTCTTGTACCTCCATTCCTGTCTCTTATATCGTACGGATTTGATTGTATGGAATGGGCTGCGGGCGCAGCCTGCGGTCCATTCCAACGGTTTATTATAGTATAGATCCCCGGATTCGGCAAGAGTTCCCGGGAAAATGTTGACAGAAATAAGTTTTCACAGTATAAATAGAGACATGGAAAAGGTAGGAAACGAATTATGAAAACACGACAAATCCCTGCCGTGGGCAAAACTTCGGATCAGAAGCGCTCCAGGGAGTTTATGGGCTCGGTGATGACCATCGTGGGCGGAGCGTGCTGGGGACTCTCCGGCTGCTGCGGCCAGTTCCTCTTCGAGCACCGGGACGTTGAGGCCCCCTGGCTGGTGGCGCTGAGGCTGCTTTTTGCCGGTCTCATGCTGATCATCAACGGCTTTATTTTAAATCGGAAAAATAATCTTCGGATTTTTAAACACAAACGGGACGTGCGCCATCTGCTGGTGTTTGCCCTCTGTGGCATCACCTTCTGCCAGCTCAGCTATTTTATGGCGGTGCAGACCTCCAACGCCGGCACGGCAACAGTGCTCCAGTACCTGTCGCCGGTGCTGATCCTGTTTCTGGTATGTTTTAAAGGAAGGCGCAGGCCCGCGGGCCTGGAGCTTCTGGCCATCGCCCTGTCCCTGACGGGCACCTTCCTGATCGGAACCCATGGAAATATCCACGGCCTGCAGTTGACCCCTCAGGGCCTGACGTGGGGCCTTCTGGCCGCGGTCAGCGCGGTGATCTACACGACGCTGCCCGGAACCCTGGTAAACCGCTATGACATCTACCAGGTACTGGGCTTCGGCATGTTCATCGGAGGTCTGTTCATGTGCCTTCTGGTGCGCCCCTGGAACTACACGGTGGTCTGGGACAGCGGCACCTGGGCGGCCATGTTCGGCGTCATCGTGGTGGGAACCGCAGTGGCCTTCGGGCTGTATCTCCAGGGCGTGAGCATCATCGGTCCCTTAAAGGGCAGCCTGTACTCCGGGGTGGAGCCGGTGAGCTCCATCATCATCTCGGTGTTCTGGCTGAATACGACCTTCACGCTCCCGGATTTCCTGGGATTTGGCCTGATTATGGTTACGGTGCTGATCCTGGCGAAAACCGGCGGAAAGCAGGAGGCGGAGGGGCGTGACAGGGAAATGAACCCCTCGCCCCGGCGCCGTGAATGAAAAACGTAAGACTTAAAGGCTTGCATGAAATTAAAAATATGGTAAACTAATAACATACGGGCAGAGCCTGCCTTGCTTTGCCATGTCATTAAAAGGAGAATTGCTATGCAGATTTACGAGGAATTAGTCGCCCGCGGCCTGATCGCCCAGGTGACGAATGAAGAAGAGATTAAAAAAATGGTCAACGAAGGTAAGGCCGTATTCTATATCGGATTCGATCCCACGGCGGACAGCCTGCATGTGGGACATTTCATGGCCCTGTGCCTGATGAAGCGCCTGCAGATGGCGGGCAACCGTCCCATCGCCCTGATCGGCGGCGGCACCGGTATGATCGGAGATCCCTCCGGCCGTTCCGATATGCGCACCATGATGACCCCAGAGATCATCCAGCACAACTGCGACTGCTTCAAGAAGCAGATGAGCCGTTTCATCGATTTCTCCGAGGGCAAGGCCATGATGGTGAACAACGCCGAGTGGCTCCTGGGACTGAACTACATCGAGTTCCTCCGCGAGGTGGGCCCCCATTTCTCCGTCAACAACATGCTGAGAGCCGAGTGCTACAAGCAGCGTATGGAGAAGGGCTTAAGCTTCCTGGAGTTCAACTACATGATCATGCAGAGCTACGACTTCTACGAGCTGTTCCAGCGCTACGGCTGCAACATGCAGTTCGGCGGCGACGACCAGTGGAGCAACATGCTGGGCGGCACCGAGCTGATCCGCCGCAAGCTGGGCAAGGACGCCCACGCCATGACCATCACCCTGCTGTTAAACTCCGAGGGTAAAAAGATGGGCAAGACCCAGTCCGGCGCAGTGTGGCTTGACCCCGAAAAGACCACGCCCTTTGATTTCTACCAGTATTGGAGAAACGTGGCGGACGCCGACGTTCTCAAGTGCCTGCGCATGCTGACCTTCTTACCCATCGAGCAGATCGACGAGATGGATCACTGGGAAGGCAGCCAGTTAAACACTGCCAAGGAGATCCTGGCCTACGAGCTGACCAAGCTGGTGCACGGCGAGGAGGAGGCGGACAAGGCCCAGGAGGGCGCCAGAGCCTTATTCTCCGTCGGAGGCAGCACCGAGAACATGCCAAGCTGCGAGCTGGCGGACGAGGACTTTAAGGACGGTTCCATCGATATTCTGAGCATCCTGCACAAGTCCGGTTTATCCGCGTCCCGCTCCGAGGCCAGAAGAAATGTGGAGCAGGGCGGCGTCAGCGTGGACGGCGAGGCCGTGAAGGACGTGAAGGCCGTGTACGCCCGCAGCCAGTTTGAGGGCGAGGGTATGGTATTCAAGCGCGGCAAGAAGAAATTCGTGAAAGTGGTTGTAAAATAAATCCCGGATGGGAAAGGAGGATGTCGGATGAGACGAAACAGCTTGATAAAGCGCCTGGCAGCCTTGACGGTGACCGGGATTCTGTGTTTATCTTCCGCGTTTGGTTCATGGGCTTCGGACGGTTCCAGAGGCAGTCTGCCATTTGAGGTGATTCTGGATATCAACAACCGGAAAACGCCGATTTACGACGGATACACCCAGTATGTGGACGGCCACAGGGCTTCCGATGAGGACACCTTCCATGTGTCGAGAAATAACAACGAAGTAAAATTGGACGATGTGGTTCTGGATTACCGGATTATCACCTACGATAAAGAGGGAACCCAGGTGAGCCAGGAGTGCACGGTCTACGGCCTGCAGGAGGGCGTCAGTTACCCGGTGGTGCGCCAGGAGACCGTGGAGCGGGAGTCCCGCAAGGGAAAACTCTACGACGATCTGAACCGCTGCTACACCCTGCAGTTCACCTACGGGGACCAGTCCAAGACCTACTATTTTATAATGGTGCCTGAGGACGACATGGACCAGTACCGCAACGTGCTGCGGGGCAACTGGGAGCAGTCGGTCCGGGGCTACCGCTACAAGTACCAGGACGACTACCTAAAGTCCTGGGGCCTGATCAACGGCCAGTGGTATCTGTTCAACGATGAGGGATACATGCAGAAGGGCTGGCAGCAGTACAAGGGCGCCTGGTATTTCCTGGACCGGAGTTCCGGCCAGATGCGCACCAACTGCACGGTGGACGGATATGAGATCGACGGCAGCGGCGTGAGGGTCGACTGACAATTTGATGATTGCTTTTCGGATGCTGCGCCGTCCGGCAGTTTACAGGCTGCCGGGCGGCGCAGTCTGCATCGGTTCGTTTCGGAGCATAGGTAATACCGGTTTCGGAAGAAAAAGGAAAATGACAGCCGCAGCGGTGACTTTTGAGGGAAAATGTGTTATGCTTTAAGTGGAAACTCACAGAGGCAATGGCATGAATTTCTGAGAGGAGGAATGTTCATGGAGCGCAAGGCTGTGAAGATTTATACGGCGCCGGACAATCTGCAGGCGGAGATGATCCTGGAGGTACTGGAAAAAAATGGGATTCCGGGCTACAAGCGGGATCTGGGCGCTGCGGGGATTATGAACCTGTACACCGGCAATTCCACATTTGGCGAGGAGATTTTTGTGGCGGAGGAGGATGTGCCCAAAGCGGCCGAGCTGCTGGAGGGCATGGGCCTGGAAGCGGAGCGAAAGGCGCCTTCCGGGGATTAGAGCGATCTGCGGCCGGATTTCCCGGCGTCTGCAACCGAATACAAAAAAGGGAGTCCGCCCCGGGCTGATTGGTCCGGGGGTGGACTCCCTTTTAAATGCAATGGGCCGCTTGGCGCGGCCCGTGGGTGATTGTCTGAATGCAATCGTCCGCTTGGCGCGGCCCGCGAACGATTGCCGCGTCAAAAATTCAGATATCCCAGATGTTCGAACAGGATCTTGAGTCCCATCAGCACCAGGATCAGGCCGCCGGCCAGCTCCGCCCGGGATTTATAGCGGCAGCCAAAGACATTTCCCACCTTCACGCCCACTACGGAGAGGGTGAAGGTGACCACGCCGATAAAGGATACGGCCGGCAGAATGGGAACGGTGAGAAAGGCGAAGGTGACGCCCACGGCCAGAGCGTCGATGCTGGTGGCCACGGCCAGAAGCGTCATGCTGCGCACGTCCAGGGACGCGTCCGGGCACTCCTCCTCCGTTTCCAGGGATTCCTTGATCATGTTGCCGCCGATCAGCGCCAGCAGGATAAAGGCGATCCAGTGATCGTACGCCGTGATGGCGTCCCGGAACCGGGTGCCCAGCAGGTAGCCGATAAAGGGCATGGCTCCCTGGAATCCGCCGAAGTACAGTCCCACCACGCCGGCGCCCTTCCAGCTCATCCGGGGCATGGCAAGCCCCTTACAGACTGCCACGGCGAAGGCGTCCATGGACAGCCCCACGGCGATGATAAACAGCTCTGTTAATGACATTCGCGTTCCCTCCGGATATTAAAGCAGGAAAATGCCGTGCTCCCTGCATACTCTGCGCATCTCCTCCGGCCAGATGCTGGCCTGCACTTCGCCCACATGGGCGCGGTCCAGCAGCAGCATGCACAGCCGGGACTGGCCGATGCCGCCGCCGATGGTGTAGGGCAGCTCGCCGTTTAACAGCATGCGGTGGTAGGGCAGGCTTCTGCGGTCCTCGCAGCCGGCCTTTTTCAACTGCTCCTCCAGTGCCTTCTCATCCACGCGGATGCCCATGCTGGAAATCTCCAGCGCGCACTGCAGATGTTCGAACCAGAACAGGATGTCGCCGTTTAGCTGCCAGTCGTCGTAGTCCGGCGCCCGGCCGTCGTGGGGCTCGCCGCTTTTCAGCTTGTCGCCGATCTGCATGAGGAACACGCAGCCGTACTCCCGGCAGATCAGATTCTCGCGCTCCTTGGGCGTTTTGTCCGGATATCTGTCCTCCAGTTCCTGGGAAGTGATAAAGTGAATGTCCTTGGGCAGGTGCTTGGCTGCCTCGGGGTATTTGTACCACACCTCGTGCTGCATGTGCTTGATGATCTTGAAGATCTGGCGCACCGTCTCCTTTAAGGTCTCCAGGTTCCGGTCCTCCTTGCGGATGACCTGCTCCCAGTCCCACTGGTCCACATAGCAGGAGTGCAGGTTATCCAGCTCCTCATCCCGGCGGATGGCGTTCATGTTGGTGTACAGGCCCTCGCCGGGGGCGAAGCCGTATTCCTTTAACGCCATGCGCTTCCACTTGGCCAGGGAGTGGACCACCTCCATGGTCTCGCCGGGGATTCCGGAGACGTCGAACTGCACCGGGCGCTCCGTGCCGCTTAGGTTGTCGTTCAGACCGCTGCTCTTTTCCACGAACAGGGGGGCGGAGATTCGCTCCAGGTTCATCTCCTTTCCGAGTTCCTTTTGAAATGTGTCACGTATGTATTTGATCGCTTCCTGTGTTTCCCGGACGCTTAACCGGGGATCATAGTTTTCTGGAAAAACCAGTTTCATAGATAATTCCTCCCACTGCAATATGTACTTTATGGTATCACTAATAAAGAAAAGGCGCAACAGAAAATTTGCCTGAAATACGAACTTCTTGCGTTTCACGTTCCGAACTTTTCACCCATTGGATTGCAAAAGCAAAGCGGCTGTGATACACTGATAGGCGCCGGACAGGCGATTGATATACGAATGAGGAGTATAAGCAGAATCATGAAGAACAAATCGTACGAGATGGATATGTGCAACGGCCCTCTTTTTGGGAAAATCCTGCTGTTTGCGGTTCCCCTGATGCTCTCCGGAATCCTCCAGCTTTTGTTCAACGCGGCGGACATCGTGGTGGTTGGGCGATTTGCAGGAAGCCAGGCGCTGGCGGCGGTGGGGTCCACCTCTTCTCTGATCAACCTGTTAATCAATGTTTTTGTGGGGCTGTCGGTGGGCGCCAACGTGCTGGTGGCCCGGTACTACGGCGGCCAGAAGGACAAGGACGTCAGCGAGACGGTGCACACGGCCATCACTACCAGTATAATCAGCGGATTGTTTTTGGTGATTCTGGGAGTTGCGGCGGCCAGGCCTCTTTTGGAGCTCATGGGGACTCCGGAGGACGTGCTGGACCAGTCCGTATTATATATGAGGATTTATTTCGCAGGCATGCCTGTGCTCATGCTGTACAACTTCGGCAGCGCCATCCTGCGGGCGGTGGGAGATACCAGGCGGCCCCTGTATTTCCTGTTCGCGGCCGGGGTGGTGAACGTGTGTCTGAACCTGGTCTTTGTGGTGGGGCTGCATATGGGCGTGGACGGCGTGGGCTGGGCAACGGTGATCTCGGAGCACATTTCCGCATTCCTGGTGGTCAAAAGCCTGATGAAGGCCCCGGGCTCCATGCGCCTGGACTTAAAAAAGCTGAAAATCCACAAGAAGAAACTGAAACAGATCGTCAAGGTGGGCCTGCCCGCGGGCATGCAGGGCGCCATTTTCTCTATTTCCAATGTTCTGATCCAGTCCTCGGTCAATTCCTTCGGCTCCATCGCTATGGCGGGCAACACGGCCAGCTCCAATGTGGAGGGCTTTGTGTACACGGCCATGAACGCGGTGTACCAGACGAATCTGAGCTTTACCAGCCAGAATCTGGGCGGCGGCAAATATGCCCGAATCAACCGCACGCTCTACATCTGCCTGGGGGTTGTGACCGGCGTTGGCATCGCCCTGGGAGCCGGAGCGGTTTTGGGCGGCAGGAGCCTGCTGCACATCTATTCCTCCGACCCTGAGGTGATCCGCTACGGCATGCTGCGCATGACCATTATCTGCAGCACCTATTTTCTCTGCGGGATCATGGACTGCATGGTGGGAAGCCTGCGGGGCATGGGGTATTCCGTGGTTCCCATGTTCGTTTCCCTGGCAGGGGCCTGCGGCTTCCGCGTGATCTGGGTGTTCACCGTGTTCGCGGCCTACCGGTCCTTAGACGTGCTGTACATATCCTACCCCGTTTCCTGGGCCATCACCGCGGCCGCCCATATGCTGACCTTCCGCAAGATACGGCGGCGTTATCCCAAGGTAGATCTGTAATAGCTGGATGGAATTCCCTGATGTTTCCTGGAGTTTCCTGGGAAAGAAAGTTTGACAATATGGTCTAAAAGGATTATGATTATTGTATTTATTACTACAGGGGCAAAAACGGCATCAGAGCTGTCTCAGGGAAGGAATTAAAGGATGTCGGAGCGTAAAAAAAATCTGTTTAACGCGGCTTTTGTGCTGATTGTGTTCGCCCTGACGATTTACAGCGTGTTTGCTGGAAAAGATCTGGGAGATATTGCGGAGACCATAACGGAGGCTGAACCGGTATATCTCTTGCTGGGGATGGGCTGCGTTGTTTTATTTATCTGGGGAGAGTCCAAGATTCTCCACTATATGTTCGGTACGCTGGGGATTCGCACCAAGCGCAGGACGTGTTTCATGTATTCCTGCGTCGGTTTTTTCTTCAGCTGTATCACCCCGTCCGCGGGCGGAGGCCAGCCGGCGCAGATCCTGTACATGCGCAAAAACATGATTCCCGTGCCGGTGGCCACCGTGGTTTTAATGATCGTCACGATCACCTACAAGCTGGTGCTGGTGGCGGTCGGTTGTTTTTTAGTGCTGTTTTGCAGGGGTACCATGGACCGCTACATGTGGGAGGTTCTGCCCGTCTTTTACCTGGGGCTGGGGCTCAACGTCGTGTGCTGCACCGCCATGCTGATCCTGGTATTCCACACCAGCCTGGCCCGCAACATCGTCATGAAGCTGCTGGACCTTCTAGGGGGATTCCGCGTGTTCCGCCGCCTGGCGGCCAAGAAGGAGCGGCTGACCCTCACCATGGACCATTACGGGGACACGGCGGCTTATCTGAAACAGCACAAGCGGGTATTGGTCAATGTGCTGCTGCTGACGTTTATGCAGCGGATCGCGCTGTTTTTTGTCACGTTTTTCGTGTACCGGTCCTTTGGGCTTCACGGCACGGCCATGTGGCGGATTGTGCTGCTTCAGGCATCCATTTCCGTGTCCGTGGATATGCTTCCGCTTCCCGGAGGCATGGGAATCAGCGAGCATCTGTTCCTGACCATATTCGACCCTATATTCTACGGAGATTTCCTGCTGCCGGGCATGGTGCTCAGCCGCGGCATCGCCTACTACGTTCAGCTGTTTTTCAGCGCAGCGGTTACGGCGGGCGCCCATTTTATGTTCAAACGGCGCGGGAGCAGGACGAAATGTACTTAAATGTATTAAAGAAGGAGTTACTTTATGATAGGTTTTTATGATTACACGGTTATCCTGACCTATGTGAGCCTCGCCTCCTCTGTGATCGGGATGACACAGGCGATACACGGGCGGTTCAAGGCCGCGGTGGTGCTGCTGGCATTTTCAGGGCTCTGCGACATGTTTGACGGCAAGATTGCCAGGACCAAAAAGAACCGGTCCGAGAACGCAAAGGCCTTTGGAATCCAGATTGATTCTCTCTGCGACGTGGTGTGCTTTGGCGCGTTTCCCGCGCTGATCTGCTATCTGCTGGGCGTGAGAGGATTTTTGGGCATGACCGTGATCGCGCTGTACTGCGTGGCTTCCGTCATAAGGCTGGCCTTCTTCAACGTGATGGAGATGAACAACGCCCTGATCACCGAGGAAGGGGAGAAGTTTTACCGGGGCCTGCCCATCACCTCCATGGCGGTGGCGCTGCCGTTGGTGTTTATGATCCAGTTCTTCGTGCCGGACCGGGTGTTTGTGGTCTGTCTCTACCTGCTGCTTCTGGTGGTAGGGCTTCTGTTTATTGTGGATTTCCGCTTCCGCAAGCCCTCCAATCTGACGCTGGCGTTTTTGGTGTCGGCGATCACGGCGGCGCTGGTTTTGATGCTCCTGTACACCCGCTATCCCATACATATCCGCCGGGCGCCCATGATCTCACAGATCTTTAAAAGTTTTAGGTGACCTAAAAAATATTGTGCATAAGTGCTGAATGATCAGCCTCCATTTGGGCAGGATTGCCCATTGTGGAGGCTGATTTTTAATGGTATGATTAAATGGAAAAAAAATTTAGTTAGTATAAATAATTTTTAGGAGTGATCGCTGTGAAAAATCCGGATATGATAAAACGATACACGATGTTTATGGCCGGCGTGATCGCCAGCGCGCTGGGAATCAGCCTGATCACAAAAGCAGGGCTCGGAACTTCTCCTGTTACGAGCCCTGCTTTTGTGCTGACCTTTTTGTTCCCCTTTTCCCTGGGAACCTTCACCATGATGGTCAACACCCTTATGTTCGGGCTGCAGGCCGTGATTCTGGGCAGGGATTTTGAGCGGGTCCAGCTGTTGCAGCTGCCTTCGGCACTGTTGTTTTCGGCCTGCATCGACGGGTGGAGCAGGCTGTTTTCCTTCTGGCCGGTGCGCTCTTACCTGAGCAGCGTGGTGGTGCTGGCGGCGGGCTGCGTATTTCTGGGGCTTGGCATCGCGCTGGAGGTGGTTCCCGATGTGTTGATTCTTCCGGGGGAGGGCCTGGTGCGGGCCATCGTCCGCAGGTTCGGCCTGCATTTCGGGCATGTGAAGCGGGCCTTTGACCTGATTCTGGTGTTGGCGGCGGCGGTGCTGTCCGTGGCGGCTACCGGGAAAATTCTGGGGATCCGGGAGGGCACGGTGGCGGCCGCCCTGGTGGTGGGCCCCATATCCCATTTCTTCATCGGACGGATCCATTCCCTTGCCCGCGGGGAAAAGCTGGTGCCGGAGCAGTTAACCTGCCTCGCTGAGAATGAGGAGGAGTCGGGCGCGGCAAATCTGTGAATATTCTGATAATTTACGGAAATAGGCCAAATAAATGTATAAACAATATGAGAAAATAACAACAATTACATTAAATTACATCAACTTAAAAAGAAACTAAAAATAGTATTAAAAAAGCATAAAAGCATTGACAAATCGAGAAGGTTTGGCTATAATAAAGCTATCAAAAGAACAGAAGAAAAAAGAAACGAACTGCAGGAGCAGTTCACATACCAGCTACAAAAATCTAAGCAAAGGAGGTACGGACCGCCGAAGAACTTAATTTAGTTTCGTTTATATGAGAAGTTCATAAACGAAACCAGGAAAAACCAATCTACCAAGTGAAATGTCCAGCAGAGCAAGATTTAAAACAATAAAGTTAAATGTAATTGATTCAATGCAGTGCACAATGAGACAATGTTCGTAAACATTTGAGAGTTGAAACTGGAAGAACGTCACAGTTAATGAATTGGATTTAAATTAGAATACTGTTAGACGAGCATTCGCAGAAGTAACGGATGAGAAAATTTCCAAACGTTATCGACAGAGTATCAAAAATGATTGTTTTAGTATCATGACGAGAAAGTGGTATTAGGATGAACAGAGATACCGGATAGCAGAGCATGAATGAAATGAGAAAATTGATCAGAAGTGAAACGGAATGCAAGAAAAAATGGACAGAGTAGCAAACGTAGATCGGAGTCACAATTTCATATAGAGAAGCACACGACAATCTAAAGAAAAGTGAGGCTTAGTCCAATGGACGATGTAGTTTAAAGGCGAGTATCGAAATGGAAATGATCATTCGGTACTCGCCTTCTCGTTGTGCAAAAAATTAAGCGTTATGAAGTGTTGCGGGCGGCGTGGGATGGCCTGCGCGCTGGGCGGTACGGGGCGGCTGGTGCGCTGGGCGGAACGCGGCGGCTGGTGCGGGCCAGGCCGGTCAGACGGTTTTCCAGCGCTTTTCCACGTGGTTCAGGATTTCACAGCCGTTTTCCGTGACCAGCACCAGGTCCTCCACGCGGACGCCGAATCTGCCGGGCAGGTACACGCCCGGTTCCACGGAAAAGGTCATTCCGGCTTTTACCGTGTCGGTGTTGGCGGAGCTGACGTCGCCGAACTCGTGGTCCTCCAGCCCGATGGAGTGGCCCAGGCGGTGGGTAAAGTATGGGCCGTAGCCGCCCGCCTCGATGTGCTCCCTGGCGGTGCGGTCGATGTCGCAGAAGCGCACGCCGGGGCGGATCATAGCCTCGGCCTTTTCATTGGCCTCCCGGACCAGGTCGTGGATGGCCGCATATTCCGGTTCCGGCTCCCCGCAAAAGAAGGTGCGGGTCATGTCGGAGCAGTACCGGTCCTTGCGGCAGCCCATGTCGATCACGATGCAGTCGCCCTTTTTCAATGCCGTGTTGTCCGGCTCGTGGTGGGGATCCGCGGCGTGGGCGCCGAAGGAGACGATGGTGCCGAAGGACAGACCTTCGCAGCCCGCATCCCGGTACAGCTTTGAGACGTACTCGCTGACTTCCTTTTCCGTCAGGCCTTCCCGGAGATACGCGGCGGCGGCTTCCATGCAGGCGTCGTTGATTCGGGAGGCGGCGCGCATCTTCTCCTGCTCGTCCTCATCCTTAACGGCGCGGATACGGTCCACACAGCCGGAGGAATTGACGTAGCGCACGCCGGGATTGCGCTCCATCAGGGCCAGTAGAAAGCGGGCGGGCCAGTTCTTGTCGATTCCCATATCCGCGGACGGGTCCACCGCCTGAGCCAGGATTCCCACCGTGTCGTCGGTGTCGGTCATCCAGACCTCGGGAAGGCCGGTGCAGGCAACGGTGAACAGCTTGTTTAAGATCAGCTTGTGTCCGCCGTCCGCGCGGGCGTATAAGGCAAACAGGCGCTCCCCCGGCTGTACGTCCACTCCGGTGAAGTACCAGATGGCCAGCGGATCGCTGACGATCATCTGGGTCAGACCTTCCTCCTTTAATGCCTGTGACAGCCGGTCCAGGCGCTGTCTGTGCAGCTCTTCCATAAGCAATGTCCTCCTTTATGTTTACAATGTGTATTCATTATATCCCGTATGCGAAAAAATGCAAGTCGTAAGGCCGGGATTTCGGATGCAGATTGTTCGTTTTTTATTAAGGAAAAAGAAATACATTGGGGAAATTTGTCTGCTAAAATGGTAAGAAAAGGATGTACGTGAGGGAGGCGGAGTGCTATGATGAGAAAGCAATTATGGTGCAGCGCGGCAGTAGGCTTTCTGGCGGCGGCGCTGTTAGCGGGCTGCGGTCAAAAAACGGATGCGGAGGTGCCGTCTGAAAACAAAACGGAGAAAACAAACCCCGTCAGCGTGACCCAGGTGAAGGAGCCGGAGGCGGTTTCCGCGGAGGATTTTGAGAGCCGGAGTCAGGTGAGGGAGAATAATCCGGTGAGCGGGGAATTTGTGAGCGCGGCGCAGGCATTTTCCTACGATTCAGCGGCCAGGCTCCTGGCGGAGGGAACAGAGAACCGGAACTATTCCCCGCTGTCGCTCTACTATGCCCTGGCTTTGGCGGCTCAGGGGGCGGAGGGAAAGACGGAGGAGGAGATGCTGGCGGTGCTGGGCATGAAGGATAAGGCCGAGCTGGCCGCCCAGTGCGGGAATCTTTACCGGCTGCTCTACACAGACCACGAGTATTCCCGGCTCAAGCTGGCCAATTCCCTTTGGACTCAGCAGGGGGTGGCGTTTAAGGACGGATTTCTAAAAACTGCCCAGGACGATTTTTACGCTTCGGTGTTCCCAGTGGATTTTGCCGGTCCGGAGGCGGGAATTGCCATGGGACAGTGGATTTCCCAGAACACAGGCGGCATCCTGTCGCCTCAGATGGAGACGTCGCCCAGAGATGTGCTGGTGATCATCAATACCGTCTACTTTAATGGCCAGTGGATCAATCGTTTCGAGGAGTCGTCCAACACGGAAGGGAGCTTTACCACGGCGGAAAACGAGGAGGTTAGGTGCGAATATATGCACCTGAAGAACGCTTCCCAGACGTATTACGAGGGAGACGGATATTCCGGCACGGAGCTGTGGATGAAGGACAACGGCTCGCTGATGCTGATTCTGCCGGACGAGGGTGTGGAGATCGGAGAATTGATCCGGCAGAAGGGTAAGCTGGAGGAGATGTTCAGCCGCCGGGACGGGCAGGGCGGCCTGATGGATCTCTCACTGCCGAAATTCCGGTTTGGGGACAGCCTGGAACTGGCGGATATGCTGCGGGACATGGGTGTGAAGGAGGCGTTTGAGGAGCAGGCGGATTTCTCGGCCATGTCCGACGAGCCGGCGTTTATCTCCCGGATCAAACAGGAGACCCACATCGGGGTCAATGAGGACGGAGTGGAGGCCGCGGCTTATACGGAGATCGCAATGGCAGGAGCGGGACTCCCGGAAGGCAGGCATGTGTTGGATTTTAACCGTCCGTTTTTATTTGGGATCATCAGCGACCAGGGGATTCCGCTGTTTTTGGGCGTGTGCAATAATCCGCAGTAGAGGCGCAATCGCGGTGTGAAGGAGGCGTTTTTGTGAAAAAAGGAATAAACTGGAAAACGGTCGCGACCTCTCTGGTGTGTCTGGCGCTTATGGCGCTGGTGATCTTCCGTCCATCCTTTGACGCCAGGGTTGCGGTGGAGAAGAAGGTGGGAACTGCCGAGGGCTTTACGGTCACGGAAGTGATCGGGGAGAAGGCGGTGGATCAGAACCGGCTGCTGTTTTTGTATCTCGGCGAAAAAGGGGAAATCGACTGTGCGGCTGTGAAAAAAACCTTCGGTCTCTACCGGGCGGAGGCGGTGTTCGGTTACCTTCCAGCCAGGGAATCCGGGCCGGTGGAGAGCGGCGGGAGCAGGGCCCATTTGCTGTACTGTCCGTACAGGAAAGGGGACTGGTATCTCTGCTACGGCGTGATTGCGGATCAGGACGTGGCGAAAGTATCGTTTGGGGAACAGGAGATGGAGGAACTGCAGTACGGTGGCGTTCGGATCGTCTACTGCTGGGGAAAAGGAGACCCGGACGCGGACTTTTCGCTCAGGGACGCCCAGGGCCGGGAGCTTAGTCTGGTGAAAGAGTGACCGCGCAAAAGCCCGCGGGGAATGGATGTTTAATAAAGGATTGAGAAAAAGGAAGGAAATGGGAAAATGATTCGTTATGCGACAATAGGGACAAATTTTGTGGTGAACTGGTTTTTAGAGGCGGCGAAGAAATGCGAGGGGCTGCACTATTGTGCAGCGTATTCCCGAAATGTGGAAAAGGCCCGGGAATATGCGGCCCAGTGGGGAGCGGACCGTTATACGGACTCTCTGACTGAGTTGGCGGAGGCGGAGGATGTGGACGCGGTCTATATCGCCAGTCCCAACAGTCTGCATTTTGAGCAGGCGGCGCTGATGCTGACCCACGGCAAGCATGTGCTGTGCGAGAAGACGGTGACCAGCAACCGGCGGGAACTGGAGCGGCTGTTGGAGATTGCGGATGAGAAGGACCTGGTGTTCATGGAGGCGATGCGCTCCGCCTTTATCCCGGCCTTCGGCCTGATCGGAGACAACTTAAATAAGCTGGGGACCATCCGCCGCGTCAGCCTGCAGTACGCCAAATACTCCTCCCGCTACGACAAGTTCCGGGCGGGCGTGGTGGAAAATGCCTTTGATCCGAGGTTTTCCAATGGAGCGCTGATGGACATCGGCGTGTACTGCGTGCACATGCTGGTGAAGCTGTTCGGGCGGCCGGAGCGGGTGACGGCGGACGCCGTTTTCCTGGAGAACGGTGTGGACGGGGCGGGGACGATCCTGGCCTCCTACAAGGGAATGCAGGCGGAGCTGCTGTACTCCAAGATCACCACCAACCGCTGTCCCTGCCAGATTCAGGGCGAGGAGGCCACCATGGTGATCGAGGGCGACTTAACAAACCCCAGCCGGATCGTGATCTGGTACCGGAACGGTGAGGAGGAGATTCTGACGCCGGAAGGCCGCGAGGACACCATGCTGCCGGAGGTGCGGGAATGGCTGCGCCTGATGGAGGGCGGGAAAACGGCCGCGGCGAACAACCAATTCTCGCTGATGGAGATGGAGGTAATGGACGAGGCGCGCCGGCAGATGGGAATCGTGTACCCGGCGGACCGGGAGGAGTTGTGGAAGCGGTATTGATGGGGTGAGTTGACGGGAGAGGCGGGCTGGGCGGCCTGGGGAGCCGGAAGGCGGGGGAGACGGGCTGGGCGTCCTGGGGAGCCGGAAGGCAGGAGGCACCGGGCTGGGTGGCCCGGGGAGCCGGAAGGCGGAAGCAGCGGGCTGGGCGTCCCGGGGAGCCGGAAGGCGGAAGCAGCGGGCTGGGAGGCCCGGGGAGCCGAAAGGCGGAAGCAGCGGCCCGGGAGGCCCGGGGGGCCGCAAAGTGGGGGCCTCGGGCTGGGCGTACTGGGGAGCCGGAAGGCAGGAGCACCGGGCCGCCAACGCCCCTACAGCCCTTCCAGGTCAAAGGGGGGCGTATACTCCTCCTTCGCGCTGCTTTTTTCCTGCATGAAGCCGTCGGTGAGGCCCAGTGCGATGGCCTCGTCCACCACCTGGTTATACTCGTAGGTGGTGATGCGGCGGTTTAACTCAGGGTAGTCCTTGCTGTGGAAAAAGGGCGTGTACTGGCTCATCAGGCTGATCAGATAATGGCCGTCGGGGTAGTGTTCTTTGATCCAGCGCAGCAGGGCGATGGAGTCGCGCCGGTGGGAGGGCAGGACCATGTGGCGGATGATAACGCCTTTTTTCATGAGCGGAGCGGCGGCTCCGCTCGTTTTCGTTGCGGGAGCGCTGAGGGGCCGGGAGTCGGACGCCGGGCGGGAGTCGGACGCCGGGCGGGGGATATCGTAGACCGGCGGTCCGGTCTGGGCGATCATCTGGCCGATGGCCGCGGCGGCGGTCTCAAAGTAATCGGGGGCCTTGGAGTATTTGGCGGCCAGCCGGTTGTCAAAGTATTTGAAGTCGGGAAGCCAGATATCCACGTAGGGCGCCAGCGCTTTGACCGTCTCCAGGCGCTCGTAGCCGCCGCAGTTGTAGACAACGGGGATGTGCAGGCGGTCCTTGACCTGGTCCAGGGCTTCGAGAATATCCGGCAGATACTGTGTGGCGGTGACCAGATTGAGATTGTGCGCGCCCTGGGCCTGTAGGTCCAGGAACACGGCGGCCAGCTGATCCGGAGTCAGTTCCTTGCCGAAGTTTTCGCTGCTGATGCGGTAGTTCTGGCAGAAGAGGCAGCGCAGGGTGCAGCCGGAGAAAAACACGGTGCCGCTGCCGCCCGGCTGCCCTTCGGCCCCGGAGAGACACGGCTCCTCCCACTGGTGCAGCGCGGCCCGGGCGGCCCGCAGCGTGTCGCCGCAACCGCAGAAGCCGGTGCCGCGGCTGCGGTCAATGCCGCACATTCTGGGGCAGAGGCGGCAGGATTGATACATTTGACGTGTGATGGGATCGTTCATAGTTTGCTTACTCCTGTTATCAGATGGTAAAGTCCTGCTGTTCCGGCAGGCGGTGCTGTTCCCGGAATTCCTTGGGCGAGACGCCGTACTCCTTTTTAAAGGCCCGGAAAAAGCTGGTGTAGTCCCGGAAGCCGTACTGCTGGAAAACACGGCTGATGGGCTGGTCCGAGAGAATCGCGTTTTTGCTGGCTTGGAGGCGCTTTTTCAGGATATACTGATGGAGAGGAATCCCCATGTTATCCTTGAAAATGTGGGCAATGTGGTATTTGCTCACATAGAAAAACGCGGCCAGGGTGTCCAGGCTCAAATCTTCGTCCAGATGGCGGTTCACATAATCGCAGATATTCAGGTAGAGAACATTTTCGTAGACCGCGGATTTCTGGTGCAGGCTGTCATAGAGAATGCGGTTGATGTGGACCAGGAAGGACATGACGGCCAGGGGCGCGGCCTGCCGGGAAAAGGGGCGGCCGCCGGAGAGCTCCTCCACCATGTCGGTGAGCCGCCCCAGAATATCCTGAGCGGTGATGTAGTCCGTGTGGAACCGGTAGGTCTGGTGTCCCTGGGCGTAGTCCACCGCGTAGGTCATATCCTGGTCGTGGGAGCGCAGACGGCGGTAAAAGCTCTGGCTGATCCACAGCACGAAACGGCGGTAAGAGCCCTCGTGATCCCCAAAGACCGGGCGGTGGGGCAGCCCCGGCGGGATGAGCAGATAATCGCCGTACTCCAGCACATAACATTTGTCGGCGATCTCGTAGGTGACATTTCCCTCCAGGAAAAAATAAAATTCATAATAATCGTGCTGGTGGGTGGAAACCTTGTCCAGATTGACGTCATTGTAGTAAAAAAGCTCGAAATCGCCGGACTGCATATACTGGCGGGTTGTGAAGTTGATGGAGAGAGACTTTTTCATGGAATGCGCTCCTTCAAAACGGGAAAATGGGAGCGGTGGGTCCTGCTCCGTCTTTTTGCCTATGGAGATAGTATACCACAATATTTGCAATGCTTACAACAAATTAAACCATGGACGTAGTTTTTGGATCTGTTATAATTAAGGTAACGTACTACTTATCGTCAATCTGCGTTTGGCGACAAGATATAATAAAATCATAAGATCCAAGGCAAACGTGAATTCATTTAAGGAGGAGTTACACATGAAATTATCATTCAGATGGTATGGAGAAGACGACAAGGTAACGCTGGAAAATATCCGTCAGATTCCGGGGATGCAGTCCATCGTGACAGCGGTTTACGACGTGCCTGTGGGCGAGGTTTGGAGCCGCGAGAGCATCGCCAGGCTGAAAAAGCAGGTTGAGGACGCGGGACTGGGCTTTGACGTGATCGAAAGCATTCCGGTTCACGAGGACATCAAGCTGGGCAAGGACACCAGAGACAAATACATCGCCAACTACTGCGAGAACATCCGCCGGGTGGCTGAGGCCGGAATCAAGTGCATCTGCTACAATTTCATGCCTGTATTTGACTGGACCAGAACCCAGCTGGACCACGAGCTGGGCGACGGCTCCACCTCCCTGGTTTATTATCAGGAGCAGGTTGACGCCGTAAATCCCATGAACAGCGACAGCGACTTAACCCTTCCGGGCTGGGACGCCAGCTACACCAAGGACGGCTTAAAGGCGGTTGTGGCCGAGTATAACAGCATGACCGAGGATATGCTGTGGGACAACCTGAAGTATTTCCTGGAGCGGGTGATTCCGGTGGCTGCTGAGTGCGACGTGAATATGGCGATCCACGAGGACGATCCCTGCTGGAGCATTTTCGGACTTCCCAGAATCATCACCTGCGAGGAGAACCTGGACCGCTTCTTAAAGCTGGTGGACGACAAGCACAACGGCATCACCCTGTGCACCGGCTCCCTGGGCTGCTCCGCTAAGAACGACGTGGTGCGCATGGCCGGTAAATACGCCGCAATGGGCCGCATCCACTTCGCACACCTGCGCAACGTTGCGGTTCTGGACAACGGCTTTGAGGAGAGAGCGCACTTATCCAGCTGCGGTTCCCTGGATATGTTCGGGATCGTGAAGGCGCTGGTGGACAACGGCTTCGACGGCTACGTGAGACCCGACCACGGCCGCATGATCTGGGGCGAGACCGGCCGCGCCGGATACGGCCTCTACGACAGAGCCCTGGGCGCAACCTATCTGAACGGCCTGTTCGAGGCAGTGGAGAAGATGAGCAAGTAATTGAACACAGTTTAAACTGCAAAACGCCTGTCCGGGAAATGATTCGGGCGGGCGTTTGTGGCGGGACGGGGAAATGACGCGGGCAGGCGTTTATGGCGGGACGGGAAAAGACGCAGGCAGGCGTTTGCTGCGGGACGAAGAAATGTGCGGGCAGGCTTTGCGGAGGGGAAGAAGCGTCCGGGGCCGCGGAATTGGCGGGCATCTGTGCCTCCAGACCGTGTCTCAAACGGAAATCCCGGCCCCGCCGGATACCGGTCTTGGCGAAGCCGTGAAAGGAGCTGAAACATGGGACTGACATTCGGAACAGATTTGAGCGGCAAGGTGGCCGTGGTTACGGGAGCGGGCGGCGTGCTCTGCGGGATGTTCGCGCGCACGCTTTCTGAAGCAGGGGCTGCGGTGGCGTTGCTGGACATCAACGAGGAGGCCGCGGCAAAGGCTGCGGATGAGATCACCCGTCTGGGCGGCAGAGCGGTAGCTTACCGGGCGGATGTGATGGATAAGGAGGAACTGGAGAGCGTCCACGCCAGGGTGCTGGCCCAGCTAGGGCCCTGCGACATCCTGGTCAACGGGGCGGGCGGCAACCAGGCCTGCGCCAACACAGCCAAGGACTATTTTGAGATGGGAGACATCGAGGCGGATGTGGTGACCTTTTTCGATTTGAAATGCGAAGGGATCGAGCGGGTGCTGAACTTAAACTTCATGGGCCCCCTTCTCACCAGCCAGGTATTTGCCAAGGACATGGTGGGCCGGGAGGGCTGCAACATACTAAACATATCCTCAGCCAGCGCCCGGACCGGTCTGACGCGGATTCCGATCTACAGCGGCGCGGAGGCGGCCTTAAGCAATTTCACCCAGTGGCTGTCCGTTCATTTTGCAAAAGCGGGAATCCGGGTAAACGCCATTGCCCCGGGTTTCTTTGTAACCAAGCAGAACGAGCGCTTGCTCTACGACGAGGACGGCGCCCCCACGGAGCGCACCGCCAAGGTCCTGGCAGCCACGCCCATGGAGCGGTTCGGGAGGCCCGAAGAGCTCAACGGCGCGCTGCTGTTTCTTCTGAACAACGATGCGGCAGGATTTATCACCGGGGTTGTGTTGCCGGTGGACGGCGGATTTTCCGCATATTCAGGAGTGTAACATGAAAAATGGGGCCGCCCGCCGGGATCGTACCGGCAGGGCAGGCCCCTATCCGTTTTTATCAGACGGTTCTACAGGCCAAAGAACGCCCGGGTATTTTCCAGCGTCCTTTTTCTGACCTCCTCCAGCTCCACACCCTTAATCTCTGCAATCTTATCCGCCACATACCGGATATTGGAAGGCACGTTCCTGCGGGAAAGGCCTTTGACGTTCAGAGGAGTCAGATAGGGGGCATCGGTTTCGATCATCAGGCGCTCCAGCGGTATAATCTTTAACGCCTCCACCACATCCCGGTTCCGCCGGTGATCGCAGACCCAGCCGGTAATCCCGATCATACAGCCCAGCTGCAAATACCGGTAAGCCGTCTCCTTGGTGCCAGTAAAACAGTGAACCACACTGCGGCCGCAGAGACTCCGGTGAGCCTTCATCAGCTTCTGGAAATCTCCCTCAGCCGAGCGCTCATGAAGAAACAGCGGCAGCCCGTGCTCCTCCGCCAGGTCCAGAATATCCGAAAAACATTTTATCTGATTCTCCCTGGTGGAAAACATCCGGTCATAATCCAACCCGGCCTCCCCCAGAGCCACAGCCCGCGCGCCCTCGCCGACGATCAGACGGACCAACTCCTCACGCCTGTCCCGGTTCCAGCTGTCCGCATTATGCGGGTGCATTCCACAGGTATACCAGAGCTGTCCCCGGCCGCTGCGGGCCACATAATCCGCCGCCGCCCGGTTGCTGGACGGGTCGGTACCCGTGATGATCAGGCCGACGCCATCCGCCAAAGACTGCTCCACCACCTGCTCCCGGTCATCCTTAAACTGCTTTCCCATGAGGTTGCAGCCGATGTCAATATAATTCAGTTCCATTTCGTAAAATCCTCCCATTTTTATATATCTGTATTTTCCTGTTTTTCGCAGGGTACAGCAGGCTTTTTGTGATATATATAATAAACCAATCAATTATAAATTACAATCTGTGATTGCGGATGGCTGCACTGTATATTTCTGATTTTGTGGTATAATGCAAACCAGTGAATTACCAATCAATGCACTGATACTGAAAGACATGTGGATTTTATAAAATCAGGAGGTAAGCGGAATGTTAGACAAACAAGATTTACTGGCAATCGCAAAATTAATTGACTCCAGAGCGAAAAAACAGAAACGCTGCTACTGGACGAAATCGCTCGAACTCAGAACTGTCTGGAAAAGAAAGTAGAACTGTTACAGAAAAATATTAACGAGCTTTAACCAGTACCACAGGATCAGCAAATGAGAAAATGTAAATGCCACATTATTGCTCCAGACGATTCATGATTTGAAAAAGGAAGTAGATGAACTGGAGAAGAAAATTGCATAAAACGTCAGAATGAAAGTTCCATCATTAAAATCCGTTTCAATCAGGCCCACTCCATTGGCAAGCCTCTTTTTCCTCCCTTCCGCAGAGACAACGCAGCGGGTGAGAGGCAGGGGAACAGGGGATGAGGTGACATGTGGAGCGGTTCGGAGCGACTTAGGCCCAAGGGGCCGGGAAAGGCGGGATTGCGAAGGGCGCTCAACGCCCGTAGCAAAGCGTAGGCGGAGGAGCCGGCATCAAGCCGGCGCTGGAGCTCGGAGCGGTGCCCGTCTTTCCCGGACCCTTGGGCCTTAGACGCTCCCACCGCGGAATCCCGGAACCTCAGCCCCTGTTCCCCTGCCTCTCACGAACGGATGCATCCCCCCTCAAGACGTCCCCCCACAAAACAAAAACGGCCTCACATAAACCACCTTTTCCGCCTCTTCCTTCCGCAGCGCCCCCAGCAAATTCTCAATAGCAACCCGCGCCATCTCCTTATGGTTGCTGTCCACCGAAGTCAAGAACGGATCCGACAATTTCCCATAAATAATATTATCAAACCCGGTGATCGCAATATCCCCCGGAATACTGTAACCAAAATGCTTCAGAGAATACATCGCCCCCATAGCGATCAAATCCAGCCCGCAGACCAACGCATCGCAGGGAATCGAATACTGAAGCAGCCGGGCTGCTGCGTCCCGTCCGCCCTCAAAATCCCCCGTGGTCGTGATCAGCCGGCTCTCATCAAAAGCCAGACCATATTCTTCCAGCTTTTTACAAAACCCCGTAAGCTTCCTTTGGCTAGCCAGATTCTCAGAATAATTCACATACACAAAATTCTTCTTCCCCGTGCGGTAAAGGTGCTCCACGATCAGCTCCATCCCCGCCGCCTCGTCACAGATGACGGAATAGGCATTCGGCAGGTCAAGCAGACCGTTGAACATCATCACCGGCGTGGCAGGGTAGTATTTGCTGATGTAATCGGTCACATAGGGGGTGCTGAAGGAGGAACCGATGAAAATCAGCGCATCCAGCTGTTGCTGCTGCAGGGAGTTGAACAGGTCATTGTCCTGGTTGCCGAAATCGAAGATGATCGTGTTGTAGCGGTGCTGGTTCAGGAGCTGGCTCAACTCATATATAATATGGGACCGGTACAGGTTGCGGATATCATCCACAATGATGCCGATCAGATTCATGGAATTGGAGACCAGGCCCCTGGCGATGGCGTTGGGGATATAATTGCTCTCCTTTAAGACTGCCTGTACCTTTTGGTATGTGCGGTCGCTGATATTCGGCTTGTTGTTGATAACCCGGGAAACGGTAGCCGGGGACACGCCGGCTTTTTTTGCGATATCGTAAATATTCATGGGCCACACTCCTGCAATGGAATCATTATTTTTACATAAACGTGCTGCATTTTCTTGATTATAACATGTTTGCAGACGGAATGCAATTATTTAAACCGGTTTCATAAAAAGATGGGAGGGGGAAAGCTTGAAAATATATAAAACTAAAATCAGTCGAAATTCTAAGCTAAAAACCACAATATTTTTAGAAATTCAAAATATCACTTGCATATTATTGGTCAATATGGTATTTTAAAGAAAAGAAACCGCATTCAATTTAGTCAATATTTTTTGGGAAGAATGACGGGGAGGAGGCGATTAAGAGGGGAACTAACGGAAAATTAAGATATTTTTTTAAACAAAATTGAAAGCGGTTTAAAGACTGAATATTATAGAAATTATCAAATAATTTTCAGCCAGGGTCATTGAAACGAAACGCACAATGTGGAGGAGGACAAAATATGAAAAAACTGAGAAAACTGTTGGCGATGCTGATCGTGGCCGCAATGGCGGCTTCCATGCTTTCGGGCTGCGCCGGTTCCGGTGCGAAGGAGACTGCGGCTCCGGCTTCAGAGAAGGCCACCGAGGCCGCCACCCAGGCGTCCACAGAAAAGACGGGGGAGTCGGAGGCCCCAACGGCTCAGACGCCGGACGGTGAAGTCAAAAAGATCGCCTTTATCACACCTCAGCGCCTGGGCGACGAGGGTCCTGTGGATCTGGTGTACGAAGGGGTGAAGAAGGCTTCAGACGAGTGGAAGATCGAGGTACGGGTCGTGGAGACCCAGGCCGGAGAGTACGAAGAAAGCATGAGGGCCATGATCAACGAGGGCTGCACACTTGTGGTGGCGGTATTCCCGGAGCTGGCGGACGCGGTGGCCACCGTCTCCAAAGAATATCCTGAGATCGACTTCATCCACGCGGTATCCTCCGCCATCGGCGACAATGTGGCGGCCGTGGGGTGTATGTATCAGGATTCCGCATTTGTCATGGGCGCTATGGCCGGGCTGTTGACTGAGGTCAACAAGGTGGCCTTCATCACCGGCGTGGACAACGCGGACGGCCGGGCCTACTACGACGGCTTTGTAGAGGGCGTGCAGTACGTCAACCCGGAGATTAAGGATGTTCCCTTCAACGCCATCGGCGACTTTGAGGACGCGATCACTGCCAAGGAGATCGCCCTGTCCAACTACAACAGCGGCTGTGACGTGATCTTCAGCGGCGGCGGGAAGAATATCTTCGGAATCATGGAAGCGGTCAATGAGATGGGAGACGGATACTATTACCTGAGCTGTACCGGAAACTACACCACCTCCGACTACTATCCGGGCAGAATCCCGGCGTGCCACTACGAGGACTTCCCGGGCGCTCTGTACGATATGGTGACCCAGTGGTATCACGGCGAATTCAAGGCCGAGATGGTGGCGATGCAGCTCAAAAATGGTTACTTCTCATGCGTGATGGCCGACGAGGCGGACTGCCACATCGATCAGGAGATCCGGGATCAGGTGCAGGAGATTGCGGAGAAGGTGAAGAGTGGGGAGATCGTGGTGAAATCCATGCCTGCGCTGGAGAGCTACGTGGAATATATCAAATAGTTCCGGGGACTGGTTAAGGCATTAAACACGGAGGTGAAGGTTGTGAATGCGGCGGTACAGATGAACCATATCACAAAAAAGTTCGGAAAATTATACGCCAACCGGGATGTCTCACTGACAGTCGAGAGAAATTCCATCCATGGGATAGTGGGGGAGAACGGGGCAGGCAAGACGACCCTGATGAAAATTCTCTACGGGATGCATCCGGCGGACTCGGGGGAGATTGTTCTGTTCGGGGAGAAGGTAGTGTTTCACTCACCCAAGGATGCCATTGAAAAGAGAGTGGGCATGATCCACCAGCATTTTACGCTGGTGCCGTCCATGACCGTGGCAGACAATGTGGTTCTGGGCCGTCCTCCCATCCGGTTCGGGGTGCTGGACAAGGAGCGGGCCTGGACGGAGGTAGAGGCCTTGTGCCGCCGCTGCAACTTTCAGATGGATTTAAAGGCCAGAGTGGAAGATCTGCCGGTGGGATTAAAGCAGCGGGTGGAGATTCTGAAAGCCCTGTACCTGGGGGCGGACGTGCTGATCATGGACGAGCCCACGGCGGTGCTGACGCCTCAGGAGATCACCGGGCTGTTCGAGACGCTGGAGAAGATACGAAACGATGGCACCAGCATCATCCTGATCACCCACAAGCTGTCCGAGGTCATGGATCTGACCGACCACATCACGGTGCTGCGGGCCGGTCAGGTCAGCGGAAATGTGCTGACAAAGGACACCAATGAGGTGGAGCTGGCCCGGATGATGGTGGGCAGAGACGTGTTTCTTCAGATTAAAAAGGAGGAGCAAAGCCCCGGGGAACCGGTGCTGGAGCTGGAACATATTTCCTGTAAAAATGCAGAAGGCGTCAAGGTGCTTAAGGACGTGTCCCTGACGGTGCGCAGGGGCGAGATCGTAGGAATTGCTGGCGTACAGGGGAATGGACAGACGGAGCTGGAGGACGCCATTGCGGGGATGGACACGATGTACGCCGGGTCCATTTCCATCAACGGCAAAAAGGTGAAAAACACAACGTCTCCCCTCAGGCGCAGGCAGCTGGGACTGGGGCACATCCCGGAGGACCGGCAGATTGCAGGGTCTGCGGGCGGGGCGTCGGTGGAGGACAATTTCCTGATGACGCTGTACCGGCAGCCGGAACTGGGAAAATGGGGGTATTTTTCCAGGAAAACGGGCCGGGAGCTGTTAGAGAACCAGGTGGCGCAGTTCGACATAAAGATTCCAGGGGTCAAAGCGGAGGGTTCCTCCCTGTCCGGTGGAAACATGCAGAAGCTGATCGTGGCCCGGGAGTATAACTTAAAACCCCAGATTCTGGTGGCCGCCCAGCCCACCCGCGGCGTGGACATCGGAGCCACAGAGTTCATCCACCGGAAGCTGGTGGAGCTGCGGGACGCCGGGTGCGGCGTGCTTCTGATCTCCAATGAGCTGTCGGAGATTTTGTCTCTCAGCGACCGGATCATGGTTATGTACGAGGGAAAGATCGTAGGTGAGACAACCTCCGCCCAGGCGGACATCACCCGGCTGGGGCTGTGGATGGCGGGAATTACGCAGGAAGAAGACAAGATCACGGCAGCGGAGGAAAAGAACATTGCAAAACAGCCGCCGGAACAGATTGCCGAAAATCCAACTGATGGGAAAGGAGGGGAATCTGCATGAATTTTGATTTCAAACCTCAGAAAATGAGCGCGAAGGCCATCGTTGGGGCGATTGTTGTCAGCTTTGTGCTGGGCTCGCTGATCCTGGCATTTTCCGGGCACAATCCTCTCGACGTGTACGGGACGATGATCGACGGCTCCCTGATGTCCCGGTTTTCACTGGCATCCACGATCCGCTGGACCACGCCCCTCCTGTTTACGGGCCTGGCCGCGGCTGTGGCGCTCCGGGGCGGCATGTTCAATATCGGCACAGAGGGACAGATGTTTATGGGCGCGTTTTTCAGCGCCTGGGCGGGATTTACCTTTCATGGGCTTCCGCCCGCGGTGCACATCGGGCTGTGCCTGATCGCCGGAGCCTTCGGCGGCGCACTGTGGGCCCTGTTTCCGGCGGTGATCCGGGCCTATTTCGGGGCCAGCGAGATGGTGATGACCCTGATGCTCAACTATGTGGCCACCAACCTGACGGATTATCTGACCCGTTACCATTTCCTGGCAACCGGGGTCCAGGGGCACTCGCTGATCACCGCGGAGATCGCGCCGGAGGCCAGATTTGCCAAGATTTGGGCGGACGGATCAGCCCATTACGGCGTTGTCCTGGGGCTCATCTGCATTGCGCTGTTCTGGTTTATGGTGCACAAGACGAAATTCGGATACGAGCTGCACATCTGCGGCGTCAACCCGGATTTTGCCAAATGCGGGGGCGTGAACGTCCCGGCCACCCGGATTCGGATCATGCTGCTGTCCGGGGCTATCGCGGGCCTTGCGGGAGCGACGGAGGTCATGGGCGTGGTTGGCCGCTTCATGTCCGGTTTCTCGCCGGATTTCGGTATGGACGGGATGGTAGTGGCGCTGATGGGGAACAGCACGCCCATCGGAGTTCTTCTGGGCGCGTTTTTCCTGGGAATCGTCAAGGCCGGAGCGCTCCAGGTGGAGCGGGTCACCGATGTGTCGCGCTCCCTGGCTATGGTGCTGCAGGGCCTGATGGTCACGTTTATTTCCTGTACCTACCTGGCCAATATGGCGTTTAAACGCCCGAAACATAAAGCGGATACCGGAGCGGAAGGAGGAACCTGATCATGGATATTTTATACAATCTGATAATGGCTACGTTCCGGCAGACCACGCCTATTCTGCTGGCCGCCACGGGAGGCGTCTACTCGGACCGCTCTGGCCTGGCCAACATTACCCTTGAGGCATCGATGATCATGGGCGCGTTCTTCGCGGTCTACGGAAGCTATACATATGGAAGCAGCACGGTGGGGATTCTGTTCGGCCTGATCGCCGGCGTTGTTACCGGCGTTCTGTTCGCCCTGATCTGTCTGTACATGGGCGGAAATAATGTGGTGGTAGGTATCTCTTTCAACCTGATCGCCTGGGGCCTGACCACATTTCTGCTTTTGGCAATCTACGGCACAACGGGCTCCTTTGTATCGCGCAAAATCGTTTCCATGCCCAAATACACGGTGCCGTTCCTGTCCGGGCTTCCGGTGGTCGGCGGGCTGTTTAAAAGCCAGACCATCGTAGCATATTTCTCGGTGCTGTTCGTGGTGATCACCTGGTTCATTTTATTCCGAACCAAGGAAGGCATGAAAATCCGGGCATGCGGGGAGAATCCCCAGGCGGCCGCCGCGGTGGGTTACGATGTCCGCAAGATCCAGTTTCTCTGTTCTGTGATCACCAGTACCGCCTGCGGTCTGGCCGGGGCGCATCTGTCCCTGGGGCTGGTGACTCTGTTCGCGGAGAAGATGACGGCGGGCAAGGGCTTTATCGCCTTGGCGGTGGTGACTTTTGGCGGAGGTTCCCTCTGGAAGGTGATGGCGATTTCAGGGCTGTTCGGTCTGGCGGACGCGGTGTCCGTGGTTCTGAAACGGTACGATTACCCGTCCTTCCTGATCCAGATGATTCCGTATCTGGTGGTTGTAGTGTTTGTGGCCTTCGACCCGGCGGTCAAGTATTTCCGGGAGCGGAAGCTGCGGTCTTTATAGGGGGATTTTTATGGAACGATATGATTTGCTGATAAAAAACGGCACCTTAGTGCTGGAGGACTGCTGCAGGCAGGCGGATCTGGGAATCCGCGACGGCAAAATCGCAAAAATTGGCTGCGGGCCGTCCGACCAGGCGGAGCGGGTGATGGACGCGACGGGAATCCACGTGTTTCCGGGCGCCATCGATACCCACTGCCACACGATGGACCCCGGACCCTTAAGCTTCCGGGAGAACTGGGCCAGCGTATCCCGGGCCGCTGCTTCCGGAGGCTTCACCTGCCTCATCGATATGCCGAATATTGACCCGCCCATCGTGAACCTGGAGACCCTGGAATTCAAGAAGGAGACGGCCGGAAATGCCTCGGTGGTGGATTTTGCGTTCTGGGGAGCGGGCATCCTGCGGGCGGCCTCCCACGTTGGGGAGCTCCGCCGGGCCGGATGCGCCGCGTTTAAGGCTTTCACAAGCGACGCGGGCCCTTCCTACCCGTCCCTGGGGAACCAGGAGATTGTGGATATGATGGAAGTTGTCCGGGAAGCCGGTGGAATCATGGCCTTTCACGCCGAGGACCTGGAGATCGTGACGGAGCTGACCCGCCGGGCGGTGGAGGCCGGCCGCTCATGGAATCTCAGGCTCCACGAGCAGGTGCGCCCGTACTACGCGGAATTGCAGGCGATCCAGAGCATCCTTCTGTTTGCGGCCCACACGGGCTGCCCGGTGCACATCTGCCATCTGTCCATACCAGAGGGGGCTCAGGCGATCCGGGAAGCCAGAGAGCGTGGCGTGGACGTGACGGTGGAGAGCTGCGCTCACTATTTCCTGTTCAACTATGAGGATCAGTACAATCTGGGCCCCTTTGCCAAGATCATGCCGCCTCTGCGGAGCAGGGAACGCTCCGACCGCCTGTGGGATTATTTAAAATGCGGAGCCATCGACTATCTGGGCACTGACCACGGTCCATACCCGGAGCAGGAGAAAATGCCCGCAGACCACAATTACTGGAATTCACCCGGCGGAGCGCCGTCCATCGACACCGCGTGGCCGTCTATGCTGGACGAGGCCATTCACCGGCGGGGTATGAAGCCCTGGGAGATCGCCCGCGTCACCAGCCTAAACGCGGCCCGCCGGTTCGGCCTGTACCCGCAGAAGGGTTCCATCCGGGAAGGCGCGGACGCAGACCTGGCCCTGGTGAATCTGGACGAGACCTGGGTGTACTCGGCCGAACATTCGCTCTGCAAGACTAAGTGCTCCCGGTATGCCTACGAGGGCCGCAGCATACAGGCCAAGGTTACGGCCACGCTGGTCCGCGGAACGCCGGTGTGGGAGAACGGCCAGATCAGGGCCGAAAGCGGATATGGAAGATTTGTTCCGTCGAAAATAGCAGGAGGAGAAGGAAAATGAGAATCAATCGTGAACGTTTGTGGACCAGGCTGCAATCCCTCGGGGGCGTGGGGTCCGATCCCCAGGGGGGAGTCAGCCGGTTCGCCTGGACCCCTGAATACCGGGAAGCATGCAGAATCCTTATGGGCTGGATGGAAGAAGCCGGCCTTACCGTCCGCATGGACGGAGTGGGAAATATTCTGGGACGTATGGAGGGAAAACAGGATCTGCCCGCCATCCTCACCGGCTCCCATTTTGACACCGTACCCAACGGAGGACGGTTCGACGGCATGGCCGGTGTGATGGCGGCGCTGGAGCTTTTGACCACCCTCCACGAGTCCGGCTATATCCCGGAGCGCCCTATCGAGATGGTGGCTTTTGTCAACGAGGAGGCCAGCCAGTTTCTGGGAGGAACCTTTGGCAGCAAGGCCATGTGCGGCGTTCTGCCGTCAGATTACACCAGCACCTGCCTGCACCGTTATACAGGCCAGCCCCTTCGGGAAGCCATGCTGGAGTTCGACATGAACCTGGACCCGGACCACATTGAGAAATCCCGGATCAATCCCTGTGACTACCTGGCATTTCTGGAGCTGCACATCGAACAGGGCAAATACCTGCTGAATCAGGACCTGCCCCTGGCCGTGATCACCTCCGTGGCTGGAATCCGCCAATTCTACATCACCTTGAAGGGCGTCTCCGCCCACGCAGGCGGCATGGCCATGGAGGACCGCCACGACACCCTGATGGCCGCCGCGGCCATCGCCTGCGAGGTAGAACGCCTGGCGCTTTGCTCCGGCTCCAACACCCGCGGAACCGTGGGCTATATCCAGTCCCATCCCGCAGAGCACAACATCATCGCCGACGAGTCCGTCATCCCGGTGGACTACCGCGAGGACGACGATGCCATCTGGGCGGACTACTACGACAAGCTGATCCATTTTGTAGAAGAAGAGTGCGCCAAGCGCGGCCTGGAATACACAATCCGCACCACCATCGATTTAAGGCCCGCCCACTGTCATCCCCAGCTGATCAAAATCATGGAAGAGGAAGCCGCCTCCCTGGAGATTCCCCACACCCAGATGGTCAGCTATCCCTGCCACGACTCCGTCAACTTCGAGCGCATCATGCCCATGGGAATGATATTTCTGCGCAGCTCCAACGGCGGCCTAAGCCACTGCCCCCAGGAATACACCACCCCCGAGGACATGGAAGCCGGAACCAACCTGCTTTTAAACACCATCCTCAAACTATCCAAAACCGAAAATCTGGACTAAACGCAGAAGGAGCTATATTCATATGAAAGGAACCGTAATCAAAACCGACAAAGCCCCGGCCCCGGGCGGCTGGTACTCCCAGGCCTACCGCGCCGGAAACCTGATATTTACCGCCGGAGTAACCGCCGCCGACCCCATCACCCAGGAGCTCATCGCCCCAGGAGACATCGTAGCCCAGACCCACCAGACCCTCAAAAACCTGGAAAGCCTGCTAAAAGCCTGCGGCTCCGATCTCTCCCACGTCATCAAAACCCTGGTATTCGTATCAGACATCGATCAGTTCGACCAGTTTAACGAAACCTACAAACAATACTTCCCCGTTGACCCTCCTGCCCGAAGCACCATGCAGGTCGGAAAATTCAACCACGGCATGGCGATCGAAATCGAGGCCGTCGCCACCGTCATTGACCCAGAATAGAAGCACGTCACCCCCTCAAAACCCCTGCCCATTTACATTTGGCCAGGGGTTTTACCATTTTCTTACAACCATTTGACGTTACCTTGATAGCGGAGTCTCCCACGGATATGGTAGTTTAGTAGACATGAGTAACCCATCCAGGAAAGGAGATTACGATGTCTCAGATTGAACTGAAAAATGTGAATAAGACCTACGGAAAGGACAACTGCGTGATTGACCATCTGGATCTGACCATATCCGACGGAAGCTTTACGGTTATGGTTGGGCCCAGCGGGTGTGGGAAATCCACCACCCTGCGTATGATCGCCGGATTAGAGGATTTAAGCGGGGGAGAACTCTATATCGACGGGGCGAGGATGAACGACGTGGAACCGGGGGAGCGGAATATCGCTATGGTTTTCCAGAACTACGCGCTTTATCCCACCATGAATGTAAAGGAGAATATCGAATTCGGTCTGATCAACAGCAAAGTGCCAAAGGAGGAGCGGGAGCGCAGAATCAACGACATCTGCGGGACGGTGGGGCTTCTTCCCTTCCTGAAACGCAAACCGGGCCAGCTCTCCGGCGGCCAGCGCCAGCGGGTGGCCCTTGCGAGGGCCATGGTGAAAAAGCCCAGGGTGTTTCTCATGGACGAACCGCTGTCCAATCTGGACGCCAAGCTGAGAAATCAGATGCGCACGGAACTGATCGAGCTTCACAAGCAGCTGGGAACCACCTTCGTGTATGTGACTCACGACCAGACGGAGGCCATGTCCATGGCCACAGACATTGTGCTGATGAATAAAGGCGTGATACAGCAGCATGATTCGCCCTTAAACATCTACAGCAATCCCGAAAACCTGTTCACGGCCCAATTTATCGGAAATCCCACCATGAATCTGTTTCCGTGCCGCCGGATGGAGGGCCTGATCGATATGCCGCCGGGGGCTGAGACGGTGGGCTTTCGCCCGTCCAAGGTCAGGCTTTTGAAGGCGGGGGAGGAGATACGGGAGGGCGATCTGGTGACCGGCGGTCCCATACTGACCAGAGAACTGTTCGGAAGCGAGATCATTTACCGGATTAACGCGCCCTTCGGCGTGATCACATTTAAAACCTTTAATGAGGAACAGCTTCCGGTCAACATGGTGGTGAAGGTTGCGGTGCCGGTGGGCAGCATGTACTTTTTTGACGCGCAGGAGAGGAGATTAAAATGAAAGCGAAGGCAGTGAAGGCAAAGCCTTATCTCTTGATCGCACCGTCCATTGTGTTGCTGTGCGTATTCTGCATTTATCCCATTTTTTCTATTATCAGCCTGAGTTTTTACCAGTGGGATATGGTGACGCCGTTTAAGAAATTTGTGGGGCTTGAGAATTTTATCACTCTGCTGGGCGACGCCCAATTTTACCGGACACTTGCCAACACGGTCATCTATGTGGTCTGTACGGTAGGCTTTGGGGTGAGTCTGGGGCTGGCTGCGGCCTTGTATCTGTCGAAAAAGACGAGGATCAACAGTTTTCTGCAGAGCGTGGCCTTTACCCCCTATATCGTGTCCCTGGCGTCCATCGCGATGCTCTGGATGTGGCTGATGAATAAGGATTTCGGCCTGCTGAACGCGGTACTGGCTTTCGTTGGAGCGCCGCCTGTGGACTGGCTGGGAAATCCCCGGATCGCCCTGGCCTCGCTGATTTTGATCGCAGTGTGGAAAAGCGTTGGGTATAACGCGCTGATCCTGGTGTCGGCCCTTCAGACCATCCCACCCTACCTGTACGAAGCGGCGAAGCTGGACCGGGCCGGAGCCTGGAGCGTTTTCCGGAAAATCACCTTTCCAATGATATCCCCAACTGTGTTTTTTCTCACACTGGTGGACGCCATCGCCTCTTTCAAGGTCTTTGAGACGATCCAGATCATTACGGAGGGAGGGCCCCAGAATGCGACCAACACACTGGTTTTTTCGCTGTACGAATATGGCTTCCGGTTTTACAAAGTGGGGTATGCGGCGGCAATCGGCGTGGTGCTGCTGGCTATTATCCTGATTTTTACGGCCCTGTACTTCAAAGTGCTCTCAAAAAGAGTCCATTACCAATAAATTGTTTCAATTAAATAAGGAGAAATACTATGCTAGCAGTGAAACGAAATCCCTGGATTTTCAGGAGGTCCCGGCTTCAGGAGGTCCGGAGGGATAATGCCGGAGCGCGGGCGATCAACGCGTTTGCCGTCCGGGCGGTCAAGGGCGCCTTCCATATCCTGTTGTTTTTGATCTTCTTTTTCCCGTTTTTCTGGATGGTCTCCACTTCCTTTAAGACGCTGGGGGAGACGATGACCTTCCCGCCCGCCCTTTTGCCGGAAACCTTTCAGTTTTCCAATTACCGGGACGCCTTAAGGGCCATTCCATTTGCAACGTATCTGACTAATTCCTGCATTGTCACTGGGAGCGTGACGGCGCTTCAGCTTTTGACCGTGGTCCCTGCGGCCTACGGGTTTTCCCAGTATCAGTTCAGGGGAAAGGGGATGTTGTTCGGATTGACGTTAGTGACCATGATGATACCGGCCCAGCTGGTGTTCATGCCGCTGTTTATCCTGTTTTCAAAGCTTAGGATGATCAACACCTACTGGTCCCTGATTCTGCCCTTTGGAACCAGCGCTTTCGGGATTTTCATGCTGCGCCAGACCTTCAATCAGATGCCAAAGGAGCTGGTGGAGGCAGCAAAGCTGGACCGGGCGGGGGAGCTGAAACGGATCTTCAGGCTGTTTCTGCCCATGGCCCGTCCGACCCTGGTCACCATGGCCCTTCTCACGTTTATCAATACCTGGAACGACTATTTCTGGCCGCTGGCCCTGACCACCAGCGACGCGGTCCGTACGCTGCCGGTGGGGGTGGCCTCCCTGCGGAATATCGAGAGCGGGACCCATTATAACATTCTGATGGCCAGCAATGTGATGCTCACCATCCCCATTATCATTGCTTATTTCCTGGCCCACAAGCAGATCATCAAAGCGTTTACATATCTTGGCGACAAGTAGTAACAATAGCGCGGATCCGCATTTTGATATTCACAATATAAAGGAGAGCGAACGATATGAAAAAGAGAGTGATTGTAAACCGTTTACTGACCCTGGCCGCTGTTGCGGCGCTGTCGGCCGCAACGGCGGGTTGCGCCAAAACCGCGGCCGGCGCCCCACAGAGCGGGGAGGAGGCCCAAGGCCCGGTCCAGTTGACCTACTGGTATTCCTGGAAGGACAAAATTGCCGAAAATAACACCGAGCGGATACAGGAGTTCAACGACACGGTGGGAAAGGAAAAGGGGATTGTCGTCACGGCGGAGTATCAGGGAACCTATGAGGAGCTGCACTCCAAGCTCAAGAGCGCCTTTGTGGCAGGCGAGGAGCCGGATGTGTGCGTGATGGAGATTGCAAGTATCCAGACCTTTGCGGAGGGTGGGATTATCCAGCCCATCGGGGAGTTTATGGACCAGGAGGATGTGGCGGATTTTTATCCCGGGCTGATGGAAAACTGTTATGTGAACGGAACGCTTTACGGGATACCGTACCTGAGAAGTACGCCGGTGCTGTATTATAATAAAACGCTGTTTGAGAAAGCGGGTCTGGACCCGGAACAGGGACCGGCGGATTGGAAGGAACTGGCGGAAATGTCAAAGAAGCTGGAGACGGCCGGCGCCGCCGGTTATGGGTTTATCTCTGATGTATGGCATTATGAGGCGCTGATCCGCTGCAACGGAGGCGACACGGTAAACGGGGACTGGACCCAGGCGACCTTCAACTCGCCTCAGGGAGTTGAACTGGCGGAATATCTGAAAAAGGGGATCGGGGACAGCAATTTCAAATACTATAGCGGAGCCGCTACCGCAGCGGGGGACGTGCTGTCCACAGACGTGGTAAATCAAAAGACCGCCATGTGGATCGCCTCCACGGCCGGTCTTACCAACAATATGCAGCTGGCCTCGGACAACGGCTATGAGATCGGCACGGCATTTATACCCCAAAACACCCAGAACAAGGTGCCTACGGGGGGCTGCAACCTGGTCATGACCAGCCGCCTGGAAGGCCGGGAACGGGAAGCCGCGGCGGAACTGATCAAGTTTATGACCAGTAAGGACAGCGCGGTGAAGAATCATATCAAGACCGGATATCTCCCCACCAGACAGAGCATTTCCACGGATGAGCGGCTCTTGGCGCTCTACAAGGAGACGCCCCAGTACCAGGTGGCGCTGGACCAGCTGAAATACGGCAGCGGCCGTCCAATGGCTCAGGGATATATGGAGAGCGCCAAGGTTTACACGGAAGCCATGGACAAGATCATGTCGTCGGATGCGGACATTCAGGCCGTCCTGGATCAGGCGGCAGAGGACTGCAATGTTTTGCTTAAGTAAAATGAATACGAAAACAGAAGGTAAGAACAGGAGAGATGCCAGATGTCGAAACAAAGATTAATCGTAATGTGTGTGGATGCGCTGTTTACAACGGATCTTGCGGATGTTTGCCGTATGGAGGGGTTCAGGGAAATCCTGGAGGACGCGGCAGTATATGAGAATATTGAATGCATTTACCCCACGCTGACCTACCCCTGCCACGCGACGATCATGACCGGCTGCTGGCCGGACCGCCATGGAATTTCCCACAATGAGAAATTGTCTCCTGCTGAAAATAATCGGGAGTGGTACTGGGGCTACAGTAATTTGAAGGAAAAAACAATTTTTGACTACGCCCGGGAGCGGGGACTGACCACAGCGGCATTGGAATGGCCGGTGACGGCCGGAGGCCCCATTGACTACCTGCTGCCGGAGATATGGTCCTATGACCCGGAGGATACTCAGATGCGGGAGGCGATTCTGGGAGGCGCTTCGGAAGGGGCCCGGGAGATTTATGAGAAGAACCGGCATATGCTTTGTTGGAAGGAAAATCCCCGGTTTGACGCCTTCAACGTGAGATGCGCGGTGGATATGATCCACAAATACAAGCCGGAGGTGATCTTTATGCACCAGTCCAACCTGGACCACGTCCGTCATGTGCACGGACTTCACGCTCCCCAGGTGCAGGAAGCGCTCCGGCTGCACGGGCACTGGATTCAGGAGATTGCCGATGCGCTAAAGGAAGAGGGGCTGTTTGAGGACACCGCCTTCGTGATCCTGGGCGATCACGGTCATCTGCAGGTTGATTACAATATCTGCCCCAATGTGCTCCTGAAACAGGAGGGACTTCTTGAGACGGACGAACAGGGAACGGTCCGGTCCTGGGACGCCTATGTGCAGTCCGCCGGAATCAGCGCCCAGGTGTTTGTGAAGCATGAGAAGGATCTGGGAACGGTGGAGGATATTTTAAAACGGTTAGCTGAAATGGGATTTGTCCGGGAGATTTTTACCAGAGAGCAGGTGAAGGAGCTCTATCACCTGGACGGGGAATTTGCCTTTGTTGCAGAGGCGGCGGCCAATTACGCCTTCGGCAACGCCGCCTGCGGGGAACTGATTGTGGGAACGGACCGCAGCGATTATAAATTCTCCGTCGCCACCCATGGACATCTTCCGTTCAGAGGCGAAAAGCCGTGCTTTATCGTCCGCGCCAAGGATGTTCCGAAGGGCGTGTACGAGGGGGGCAGGCTGGTGGACGAAGGCCCCACTATGATGAAGCTTCTGGGCTTACAGGAAATGGCCGGAGAAATGGAAGGAAGGGCGCTGTACTGAGCGCCCTTCTCCTTATGTCCGCCACAAAAACTCCGGCATCCCATCCTTCATCTTCCTCACCGGCTCCCCCTGAATCAACGGCAAAGCATACTTAAGGAATTCATCCCCCACATCGCATCCCCCGCCCGTAATCCACTCCAGCGGAAACCTCTTCTCCCGGTTACAAATCAGGGAAACATCCTTCAGCCCACAGCTCAGGTCATACGCTTCCTCATTTCCCCTCTCAAAACTCACCATCTTCCCCGTGGCTCCCTTAAGAGCCGCTCTCACCCCAAAACTCCCCGCCATAGCCGCTTCCTCCACATCCGTCAAAGAAGACAACATGGCGCTGCATCTCTGGTTCACGTTCAGCTCAATGGACCGCACCTTCACCCCAAACCGGTCCCTTACAAAATTTTCCAGAATCTTTCCACACCCCGTCAGCATCTTATGCCCAAAGGTGTCCAGCCGGGCCTCGTCCGAATACTCGCAGATAAACTTCCCACGCTCGTCCTTCAACCCCTCGGACACGCAGATCACCACGCTGTTTTTCTTCCCCAGCGCCCGCTCCACATCCATTGCAAAGCGTTCCATATCAAAGTCGCCCTCGGGCAGATAAATCAGCAGCGGATTGTCCCCCGCCTTCCTGCGCGCCAGGGCCGCCGCCGCGGTCACCCATCCCGCGTGCCGCCCCATAAGTTCCACAACGGTGACGGACTTCTGCTGATACACCGACGCGTCCAGCACGATTTCCCGCACCGTGGTGGCCACGTACTTGGCAGCGCTGCCGTAACCCGGCGTGTGGTCCGTTTCCATCAGATCGTTGTCAATGGTCTTGGGGATGCCGATCATCGGGATTTCAATGCATTTTGACGCCGCATAGCGGGACAGCTTGTCCACCGTGTCCATGGAATCATTTCCGCCAATGTAAAAACAGGCGCCGATGTTCATTCGGTGGAATTTCTCAAACAGCAGCGGATAAACCGGAGCGTTCAAATCTTCCGGCAGCTTGTAGCGGCAGGAGCCTAAATAGGCCGCGGGCGTGAGCTTAAGCAGTTCCAACTGTTCCCGGGAAAGACCGTGGGACAAATCCTCCACACGGCCTGAGAGGAACCCCTCGATCCCGTTGACCATCCCGTACACGTGATCGATCTCATCGGGATGGGCCATTCCCTCACGGATCACGCCGTAAAGGCTCGCGTTGATGACAGCGGTGGGGCCGCCGGACTGGCCGACAAGTATATGCTTTTTCATAGATGCATTTCTCCTTTGAAGTGGTATGAAACGAAGCGGTGTATAAATACCTTACAAACACGCTTCAGTATATAATAAATCACGGCTGTTTGCAACCGGACTCCGTAAATGTGCATATAAAATTACACTTTTTTTGTAGAGTTTGCCGATTGCAAAAAGGAAAGGGTCGTGCTAATCTGTATACAGATTTAAAATTTGTATACAAGTAAAGAAGTTTGGATACAAACTCAATATTCCCAATTTACATATAATAAGGAGGATACAAACACATGGATATTCGTTATTCCGCAAATCAGAGAGATGTCAAGCGCTACACCACCGAGGAGCTGCGCGACGAGTTTTTGATCCAGAACCTGTACGTTGCCAACGAGGTTGTGGCGGTGTACTCCCACGTGGACCGCATGGTGACCCTGGGCTGCATGCCCACAACCGAGGAGGTTTCCATCGACAAGGGGATCGACTGCTGGAAGAACTTCGGAACCCACTATTTCCTGGAGCGCCGCGAGATCGGCATTTTCAACATCGGCGGAGCCGGCACTGTAACAGCCGACGGCGTTTCCTATAAAATGGGCTACAAGGACTGCCTGTACATCACCAAGGGCACCAAGGAAGTGAAGTTCGCCAGCGACGACGCAGAGAAGCCGGCCAAGTTCTACATGGTCAGCGCTCCGGCCCACACCTCCTACACCACCACCTTCATCCCCATCGAGAAGGCGGCCAAGAGACCTCTGGGCGCGATGGAGACTTCCAACAAGCGTGTGATCAACCAGTTCATCCACCCGGATGTGTTAAAGACCTGCCAGCTGTCCATGGGCATGACCGTGCTGGAGCCCGGCAGCGTGTGGAACACCATGCCGGCCCACACCCACGAGCGCCGCATGGAGGTTTACATGTACTTTGAGATTCCGGAGGACAACGTGGTATTCCACATGATGGGAGAGCCCACAGAGACCCGCCACATCATCATGAAGAACGAGGAGGCCGTGATCAGCCCCTCCTGGAGCATCCACAGCGGAGCCGGAACCAGCAACTACACCTTCATCTGGGCGATGGGCGGCGAGAACATGGAGTTCGACGACATGGACACGATGAAACCCGTGGAGATGAAATAATCCCGGACATACATCATTCCTTAACCAATACAATCAATACACGGAGGGCAAAAAAATGGCAAACTATTTAGACAATTTTTCCTTACAGGGTAAAGTAGCGCTGATCACCGGCGCATCCTACGGCATCGGATTCGCCATCGCCAAGGCTATGGCAGGAGCCGGCGCTACCATCGTTTTCAATGACATCAAGCAGGAACTGGTGGACAAGGGCCTGGCCGCATACAAGGAGGAGGGTATTGAAGCCCACGGCTATGTGTGCGACGTCACCGACGAGAACGCGGTGAACGAGCTGGTGGCCAAAATCGAGCAGGAAGTCGGCGTGGTGGACATCCTGGTGAACAACGCGGGTATTATCAAGCGCATCCCCATGACCGAGATGAGCGCCGCCGAGTTCCGTCAGGTGATCGACGTTGACTTAAACGCTCCCTTCATCGTTTCCAAGGCCGTGATCCCCAGCATGATCAAGAAGGGCCACGGAAAGATCATCAACATCTGCTCCATGATGAGCGAGCTTGGCCGCGAGACCGTATCCGCTTACGCTGCCGCAAAGGGCGGACTGAAGATGCTGACCAAGAACATTGCCTCCGAGTACGGCGAGTACAACATCCAGTGCAACGGCATTGGACCCGGCTACATCGCCACCCCTCAGACCGCTCCGCTGCGCGAGACTCAGCCCGACGGCTCCAGACATCCCTTCGATCAGTTCATCGTTTCCAAGACTCCGGCCGGACGCTGGGGCGAGGCTGACGATCTGGGCGGACCGGCCGTATTCCTGGCTTCCGATGCTTCCAACTTCGTAAACGGTCTGGTGCTGTACGTGGACGGCGGAATCCTGGCCTACATCGGAAAACAGCCGAAATAACAGCGGAATTGATTGGTATTGATACGGTCCGGCGGCAGGCTTGCTTCCGGGCCGTTTACCGTACGGCGGACAATGCCCCTGCGGCGCGGCCGGGGAACCATTGTCCATGGGAAAGGCGGGGTTAAATGGAGGAGAAGAACTACAAAAGCCGGGGTGAGATGGTGGGCGAGACGTTGAAACAGGAGATCCTGGATCTGCGCCTGAAACCCGGTCAGATGATCAGCGAGAACGATGTCTGCGACCGCTTCGGCGTGTCCAGGACGCCGGTGCGGGAGGCCCTGCGCCTTCTCCAGGAACAGGGCTTTGTGGAGACTGTTCCTTACCGGGGAACCTACGTGACGCTGCTGAGTCTGGACAACATCAAGCAGATGATCTACATGCGCGTGGCTGTGGAGACCATGGTGCTGCGGGATTTTATCGCGGTGCAGTCCCCCATGGTGATGGAGGATATCCGCCATCAGATCGCCAAACAGCAGGCGCTGATCCAGGAGAAGGACTTCGAGCCGGAACAGTTTTACCGCATGGATGCTAAGATGCACTCCATCTGGTTTACCGCCGTGCGCCGCCAGAAGCTCTGGGAAATGCTTCAGGCCCAGCAGCTTCACTACACCCGCTTCCGCATGCTGGATTTCATCACAGAGACGGATTTCACCCGCATCATCGGGGAGCATAAGGAGCTGTTCGGCCTGATCGAGGCCCGGGACGAGCGCGGGGTGGAGGCGTCCCTAAAAGAGCACCTGTACTACAGCATGAAGCGCATGCGGAAATCCATTGAGGTAGATTATAAGGATTATTTTGAAGAAGAACCGGAAGAAGGGCGTTTTGTAATATAAACGCCAAAGATCGTAAAACGGCAGGAGAACAGCCGGCGTATGGCCGACGTTTTCCTGCTTTTTGATTGCCGGAAGGCTCAGGAGAGTGCAAATTTATACAGGTAGGGGAGTATTCATAATTACGAAGATATTCAAGCCCTAAAATATAAATTATGCTTAGTCTATCAAATATTTACAAATCTTATGGCATTTTTGGAAACCATATGTGCACGGAGAGAAGAAAAATGATAGACTATACGCCATTTTGGGAAACTTTAAAGCAGTCGAAGGAGAATTGGTACACGCTCACGAAGAAACATCATGTTTCAGACAGCACCCTTCACCGGTTGAAGCATAACCAGGACATCTCCATGAAAACAGTCAATGATCTCTGCCGGATTTTGGACTGTGAAATAGACGGCATTGCAAGGTACGTGCCTTCGGACAAGGACCAGGCTCTGTAGGGAAATCCTCCGCGCCTCTGCAATTCTGTTCGAAAACGCTTCAGGGCAATGGGGCGCTGAGGCTTATTCGTGTTATGCAAAAACAGGGCAATGCACGCCATTGTGCAAAGCCCTGCCAAAAAGGGGAGGATAAGTAAAAACTTTCTTTTGTATAATGGAAGTATCTCCCGGATTCCGGCGTTTATACAGGGCCGTTGATATTATTTTAGAAATGTGATTGAACGGCGGACCGCTTTTTCAGGATAGCCTTGAATCCGCGGACTAAAAAGGGTATAGTTTGAAGTATCAAACAGTAAAACAAGGAGGAATGACAATGAAATTTTACGGTTCCCATCTCTGCCCCGACTGCGAGGCGGCGCAGGCGGTTCTCGACCGGGAGAAGATCCCCTACGAGTACGTGGACATCACTGGCTCCATGGCCAATCTGAAGGAATTTTTAAAGCTGCGGGACCGCCTGCCCCTGTATGAGGACGCGCGGGCCGAAGGTTTTGTGGGGATTCCCAGTTTTGTCAAGGACGACGGAACCATCACCCGGGACGTGGAGGAGGCGATGGGCTGACGGGACGGGAGCTTGTACGGGATGAAGCGCAAACGGCATAAAATGAGGCAGTAAAGGGATTACCTTTTACTGCCTTATTTGATACAATGGGCCGCTGGCGCGGCCTGCGGGCGATTGCCGTATGACGCGCCCGTTTTTGATCCCCTAAACGGAGATGGGGGTAATGGCGGTGGCGTAGGGCTGGCCGCCCGGCGGCTGGTAGACGGTCACCAGGGCGAAATGAGGGGCGTACCCGGCCTGTTTGGGCTCCGCAATGGTCATAAACCTGTAGTTGATACCGTTTACCACCTGCTTTGCCACCGCGATGGGGTGGTAGAAATAGTCCTCGTGCTGCCCAATGGCGTTGTAGAACACGAAGGCGTCGTACGTGGTGAGATTTGGCTGATATTCCCAGCTTCCCGGCATGTTGGTTACCTCGTTTGGTTGGTATGTAACAGTATATGCGGGGAGAGGAAAAGGGGGTGCGGGCAGATTCATTTTTGTGAGAGCTTTTTGTGAAACCGTTGCCCCTTTTTAATGACTCCATGTTGCGCGGCGTCTGATGAGTATTCCGTCGTTAAATGTAAGGCGGATACTGGATTTAAAATCCTGGGAATACCATTTTACCTGCAAAACATCAACAGTTTGATCTCCCGTCTGCTGACGCTCAGAGGTATGCACTTCGTGCTCTTTGCCGAGAATCGCCACAACCTGATCATAACTCATCCCTTCCTGCAGCTGATTATACATATCCTCGGTGACGAACGTGATAGTCGACATATCCACATATTCGCCGTTGCCATTATACATCGATCCGTCTAAGGCAAGGCCGCCTTCGTTAGGGAGCGTTGCGTAAGTGTCAAACCAATACCAGATGCCGTCTTCCGCTTGGATCCACTCATTTTGGGCAAAATTTCCGTTGTCTTTTAGATAAAACCACAGGTTTTGATAGGTTTCTACACGGTAATCATCATTGTAGGTGTGGGTCCACGTACCGGCTTGGGCGGTCATCGGCAGAAGTACGGAGGCCGTCAGGACTGCGCAAAACACTTTTATTTTTTTCATTTTTTCCTCCCGCTATATATGTTATGTTGGATAATGGATATGTCCGGTTTCAGATAGCCAGTATGATTCATTGCATCCCCGTCAGGTGGAACATTGTGAAAGGAGCGAGAAATACCTCGAAGGAGCTATCCTATTCACCATCGAAGAGATAGTGTCCGCACTCTTTTCCGTGTAGTGCTGACAATTTCATTGTAACACCAATCTCTTTTTGCGTAAATACAAAAAACCACCAATCACCCGCAGACCGGCCCGCGGCCCACCCCATTCCACAAAAAACCGGCCCCGGTGCGTCACTTGCGCCGGAGCCGATCAAAAAGGGGAGGATAAGTATTAATTACTTTCTCTTTCGTGATACTTCTATCATACCCGCATTTCCGCCCAATATACATCCGGACAAAACATTTTCAATAAATATTTGAAATATTTACGGTTTTGTTATATACTATGAGCTATGAGCGGCAGAGGAAAAGAACCGGGCCGCCAAATTCAATACAAAAAGGATGGTTGAAGTTTATGGCACTGTTAGAGACATGGCGGAATCTGGCCTATGGCGATGGCCTGGATGATAAAAAGAGAGAGGAACTTTGGTCCGGATATTTTGCGATTGAGAAGGGCATCTACGAGCAGATCCTGGAGCACCCGGAGGAAGTGATCACCGGCACCGTGAAAGGCCTGGCTGAGAAGTACAACACCGAGATTCTCATCATGACCGGATTCCTGGACGGCATCAACGAGAGCTTAAAGGGCTACGAGAACCCCATCGAGACCATGGAGGAGGACACCGAGGTCAAGATCGAGATCGACCCGGAGAAGCTGTACTACAACATGGTGGAGGCAAAGGCCAACTGGCTGTTCGAGCTGCCTCAGTGGGACAAGATCCTTACCGAGGAGCGCCGCAAGGAGCTGTACAAGCAGCAGAAGGCTTCCGGCACGATCCGCAAAGGCAAAAAGATCTTCCCCAACGATCCTTGCCCCTGCGGAAGCGGCAAGAAGTACAAGAAGTGCTGCGGTAAGAACGCATAAGGATTGGAACTGTCAATTTCGCCTGCCCGGACTGTGGCAGGCGTTTTCGCGTCTGTCCGGGATTCACAGCCGGAGCGCCCTGCCGGTCAGACGAAGAATTGGAAGGAATTGGAATGGAAGCATACACGAGCTTTGCGGAAGTATACGACCTGTTTCAGGACAATGTTCCTTATGAAGAGTGGTGTGAATATCTGGCCGGTCTTTTGGAAGAATACGGAGTAACGACCGGCCTGGTGTTGGATCTGGGCTGCGGCACCGGCAGCCTGACCGAGCGTTTGGCCGGGCGCGGGTACGACATGATCGGCGTGGACAATTCCGGGGAAATGCTGGAGATCGCCATGGAGAAGCGGGTGCGCTCCGGACGGAACATCCTCTATCTGCTCCAGGACATGCGGGAGTTCGAGCTTTACGGCACGGTGGCCGCTGTGGTCAGCATCTGCGATTCCATGAACTATATTCTGGAGTACAGGGACCTGGTCCAGGTGTTTAAGCTGGTCAACAATTATCTGGATCCGGGCGGGGTGTTCATTTTCGACTTAAACACACCCTACAAGTACCGGGAATTGCTGGCGGATCACACCTTTGCCGAGGAGCGTGAGGAGAGCAGCTTTATCTGGGAGAATTTTTACGACGGGGACGAGGAGATCAACGAGTATGATCTGACCCTGTTCATCCGGCGGAATGTACCCGGCTTTCGCGAGCCGCTCTATCAGAAATTCCAGGAGACCCATTACCAGCGCTCCTACGATCTGGACACGGTCTGCCGCGCCTTGGCGGAGGCCGGTCTGGAGTTTGTGGCGGCCTACGATGCGGGCACCAGGGAGCCGGTGCGGGCGGACAGCGATCGGATTTACGTGATAGCCCGGGAGCATGGGAAAACAGTACAGGAAGCGCAGACAAATATCGAAACGAACTGAGACAGGAGAGAATGAATATGGCGGATTATGTAATCAGAGCGACAGCGGCGGACGGTCAGATCCGGGCGTTTGCCGCGACCACCAGGGATCTGGTGGAGCAGGCCAGAAAGGCCCACAATACCAGCCCGGTGGCTTCAGCGGCCCTGGGACGGCTGCTGACGGCCGGGGTTATGATGGGCGTGGACATGAAGGGGGAGAACGATATACTGACCCTGAAAATCCAGGGAGACGGACCCATCGAGGGACTGCTGGTGACTGCGGATTCCCACGGGAATGTAAAAGGCTACGCCTACAATCCCCAGGTGATGCTGCCTCCCAACAGCAAGGGTAAGCTGGACGTGGGCGGAGCCCTGGGGCTGGGCGTGCTCAGCGTGATCAAGGACATTGGACTGAAGGAGCCCTATGTGGGACAGACCATCCTGGTCACGGGGGAGATCGCGGAGGATTTGACCTATTATTTTGCCACCTCCGAGCAGATTCCCTCATCGGTGGCCCTGGGCGTGCTGATGAACCGGGACAACACGGTGAGCCAGTCCGGCGGTTTCATCATCCAGCTGATGCCGGGCGCGCCGGAGGACATGATCGACCGCCTGGAGGCCCGTCTGAAGGAGATCGCCTCTGTCACCACTCTGCTGGACGAGGGGAATACGCCGGAAATGATCCTGGAGCACGTGCTGGGCGAGTTCGGCCTGGAGCTCAACGACCGGGTGCCGGTACAGTTCCACTGCAACTGCACCAAGGAGCGGGTGGAGAAAGCCCTGGTCAGCGTGGGCAGGAAGGATATCCAGGAGATGATCGACGACGGAAAGCCCATCGAGGTGAACTGCCATTTCTGCAACAAAAACTACCAGTTCACGGTGGAAGAGCTGGGGGAAATGCTGGAGAAGGCCGTGCGCTGAAAAACTGAATTCATAGACAGCAAAAAGAGCCGGTCCAAATGGACGGCTCTTGTTTGTAATCACTAGAATCACGTATAACTTACTTCAACTCTATCTAACGATATATGTTTGAAAAAGGTACACTGTTGTTCGATGATTATAATTTGGTTACGTTGGTAGCCTGCGGGCCCTTGGCTCCGTTTACTACGTCGAACTCTACGGCGGCGCCTTCGTCCAGAGACTTGAAGCCATCCATGTTCAGGCCGGAGTAGTGTACGAATACATCGTTACCCTGCTCGTCGGAAATGAATCCGTAACCCTTCTGATTGTTGAACCACTTAACTGTACCTTTCATTATGATACCTCCAGAAAAATAAAAAAAATAAATGTTCTATTGCGACTTATTTCGCAACTGCCATAAGGATATCACAAAACATGGGAAGTGTCAAACGTTTTTGTTGATAAAGTATAAACATATGGACAAACTTTTATTTCCATTGTTCAAAGGTTAAAAAAAGCGGAAAACCGAGCAAAAAAACTAAGATTGTGATATACTTTAGGGAACGAAAAAGAAGGGAACAGGAGCGGAACGGAATGATTAAGTTAGCAAATATTTGGAGGCATTTTCAGACCATCACACGGCACCGCCATCTGGTGTGCCGCCACTGTTTCAAGCTGGGGCTGTACCGCCAGGGCCTGCTGCACGATCTGTCCAAATACAGCCCGGAAGAATTCTGGACCGGCGTGCGGTATTATCAGGGAACCCGCAGCCCCAACGCGGCGGAGCGGGAGCTGGTGGGATTTTCCAGGGCCTGGCTGCACCACAAGGGGCGGAACAAACACCACTACGAGTATTGGATCGACGTGTCGGCGAACAAGGAGGAGGGCCTGGTGGGCAACAAAATGCCCCTGAAATACGTGGCCGAGATGGTCTGCGACCGCATCGCCGCCTGCCAGGTGTACAAGGGAAAGAACTATACCAGCGCCGCGCCGCTGGAATACTATGAATACACGAAAAAGTACATTACCATCCACCCCGAGACAAGGGCGCTGCTGGAAAAGATCCTGGTGCTGTTAAAGGACAGGGGGGAGGAGGCGGCGTTTGCCTATCTGAGAAAGCTGCTGAAACGGGGGTATTATTGAGCGCGCGTTACAGAAGAAGCGTGGTTTGCATTCCCCGGTTTGTGCCGATGGCTGTTGAACGATAAAAAACTGTCTGCCAGCGGGCTACGATGCAATTAATTTCGCAGCTTGTTGACAGGCAGTCTTTTTAACGTTGTGCCTTATTCCCCGTACAAAGTGGCTTCGATGATCTCCACGGCGTCCTTTATGCAGTCCGGACAGGTGCGGACCACCTTTTTATCCGGTGAGTCCAGACCTTTTAACTCCCGGCAGATCACGGTGCCGTTGCGGTCCTTGAATGCCTTCACGCAGGCTTTGGCGTCCTTGTAGGTAATCGCCTTGGAATTGGGGTGTTCCAGATCGGCGGTGCTGCATTTTAGACCCGCCAGCACGGTGGCGGCGGAGATGGCGCCGCAGGTTCCCTCCATGCCGCCCATTCCAAGGCCCAGGCCCTCGGTCACGCGGAACAGGGTTTTCTCATCCAGGTCCACCTGGTCCAGAAATGCGAAGCAGACGGACTGACAGCAGTTGTAGCCGCGGTTGTGATAGTCGGTGGCGATTTGGTAACGGTCTTTTTTCTTATCTTCTGACATTGTGGTAATTCTCCCTTCAAGGTAAAAATTTATGTTGGACGCCGGAACTGGCAGGGGCCGGTTACCGGCGGCTGTCCGGCAGCGTTTTGACGGAATGCAGACAGTAACGGCAGCCCAGGTGGCAGAGAAAGCCGCCAAGGGCCACTCCGGTCAGGTAGATCAGGTTTCCGGCGGTGATGCCGATCCCAAGGGCGATCCGGTGAAAGACGATCTGCTCATTGGGATAATAAGGGCTGATGTAAAACATATCCGCGTTTCCGTAAGGGTGGGCGGCGATGTTGATGAGCGTGGCTGCGGCGCAGCAGGCCGCGAAGAGGGGAAGCGTGCGCAAAAATGCCGCCGGTTCCCGGTCGGACTCACCGCTTTGGGCGCAGTACAGACCCAGAAAGATCAGCGTAAAATGCCAGCACAGGCCGTGGAGCGTCAGCGCCCAGTAGGGGTGCATGAGGCCCGATGGCTCGGCCAGGGCCATGAGACCGCCCAAAAGTCCGTAGTCCTGGATAAAGGTGCAGGTGGTCCGCCTTGCCCGCGCATATTCCGGTTTCGACAGAAGCGGGACAGCCAGACATAAGTACATGGGGACGCTGCAGAGCTGGAATGGGAAATACCACCAATCGTAGCTGCGTCCATTTACAATATAGTAGAGAAAGCCCTGCTTGTAGAGCTCGCTTGCCGCTAAAATCAATCCGCAGACGAACAGAACGTGTTTTCTGCGGCCGGCTGCCAGCCGCCGGGCCATCCATGCGGCGGCGCAAATGCCCAGAGCTGTGAGCGATAAGTGGAAGGGCGAGTATGGAACAGGCGTCTGCATGGTCCACGCAGACGCCTGGAAAAAACGTTGGAGCAATTCCTGCATGATATTCCTGCCTCCCGACCGGGCCGGTGTGCGCATCCGTTTCATGCGGTTCCCTTAAAGAACGGTACGCGGTCCGCAGCGGTGAAATTCCGCCCATTGATGCTTTACGACATTATACATCAGAACAGAATCGCTGTAAAGGGCGGCTTGAATAGAATCCGGTGCGGCCGGATATCCTAACCATGTTGAATCTTATGGGAAAGGCAGGAAATACGGACGATGGCATTAATCATTGCGTTGATTTCAGGCGCCCTGATGAGTATACAGGGTGTATTTAACACGGAGGTGACGGATCAGACCAGCATCTGGGTGGCCGCGGGCTGGGTGCAGCTCACCGCGTTTATCACCTGTGTGGCGATCTGGCTCTTTACAGGGCGGCAGCCCATAGGCGGTCTCATGGAGGTGACGCCCCGCTACGTGATGCTGGGCGGAATCCTGGGGGCCCTGATCACCTACACCGTGGTCCGCAGCATGAGCGGACTGGGCCCAGCCCAGGCTTCCATCCTGATCGTGGTGTCCCAGATCGTGGTAGCCTACTGTATCGAGCTGTTCGGCCTCTTCGGCGTGGACAAGGCGGACTTTGAGTGGCGCAAGCTGATCGGCGCGGCGGTGGCCGTGGCGGGAATTATTATTTTTCGGAAATAGAAAAAACAGCGGATGGACCCCTGCGCGAGTGCGCGGGGGTTTTTAGCGGTGCGCCGGACGCCGGGAACCGGAATGGGCGGACCCACTGGGGGGATTCCGGCTCCCGGGTGCGCCCGACAAAAAAATGCCTAAAATTAGTTTCCCGTTTTCCGGAAATAGGGCTTGTTTTTACCCCTGGATTTCGTTAGAATAATAATATCAGGCTGAGATGGCTTCCCGCCGGTAAGGAGGGAGACCATTGAAATTGAATCTGAAGTCACTGAAACGTATGAAAATGTTGGCGGTTGTCCTTGGAATGGCGGCCGCGGGGATCTGCTACGGCTGTAATTCCGGCCGGGAAGCGGACCGTATGGAAATGGTTCTGGAAGCGGAATCCGGCGAAGCGCAAGCGGCCGGTTTGGAGGATGGGAGTACAGCGCCCGCGGATTTGAACGCCTCCTGGGGAGAACGGGAAGCGCAAAGCGGGGGCGAGGGAGCGGAAGCGGAGTATCGCGCGGTGCCGGAAGCTGGGGAAACGTCCCATCCCATATATTTTGTGCATGTCTGTGGAGCGGTTGTGAATCCCGGGGTCTACGAGATGGAGCCGGGCAGCCGGATCTACGAGGCGGTGGACCTGGCGGGAGGTTTCGGGCCGGAAGCGGCCTGGTCGTATTTAAACCTGGCCCAGGAGATCGCCGACGGTATGAAGATCGAGGTACCCACAGAGCGCCAGGCGGAGGAATGGGGGAAGGAAGGCCGCGCCGGAGTGACGGCCGGACCGGTTTCCCAGGGCGCCGCCGGAGGGCGGGAGTCTGGCTCCGCCAAAAGCGCAAAGGTCAATTTGAATACTGCCGGCAAGGAAGAACTGATGACGTTAAAAGGCATCGGCGAATCCAAAGCCGAGGACATTATCCGTTACCGCGAGACCTACGGCCCCTTTGAGCGGATCGAGGATATCATGAATATTTCCGGGATTAAGGATGCGGCATTTCAGAAGATAAAAGATTCAATTACGGTGTGACAGAATCCGCCGGGCGTGCGCTCCGGACGCGGGACGATCAAAGTCCGCGCCCGGAGTCTCGCTGTTTTAAGCCTGACCGGTTTGATGAGATGGCAGATGGCGCTTTTCCGCGGGGAAAAGCTTGATTGAGCGCAGTCGTTTGCGGGCGGAGCCTGCAGCGCATTGCGGATAGAGTAAGGGGAATTGGAATGGCAAAAATCTTAGTGGTAGACGATGAAAAATTAATTGTAAAAGGAATCCGTTTCAGCCTGGAGCAGGAGGGAATGGAAGTGGATTGCGCGTACGACGGCGAGGAGGCCATCGAGCTGGCCCGAAAGACGGAGTACGATATGGTGCTGCTGGATGTGATGCTGCCTAAGCACGACGGCTATGAGGTGTGTCAGGCGATCCGGGAATTTTCCGACATGCCCATCATTATGCTGACGGCCAAGGGCGGGGACATGGACAAAATTCTGGGCCTGGAGTACGGCGCGGACGACTACATCAGCAAGCCCTTCAACATCCTGGAGGTAAAGGCCAGGATCAAGGCGATCATGCGCCGCAGCGGAAAGAACCGGAAAAACCGCAAGGAGGAGCAGAACAGCCATGTGATCGGGGCGGGAGATTTGAAGATGGACACGGAGAGCCGCCGCGTGTACATTTCCGGGCGGGAGATCAACCTCACCGCCAAGGAATTCGACCTTCTGGAGCTTCTGGTGCGCAACCCCAACAAGGTATACAGCCGCGAGGCGCTGTTGACCTACGTGTGGGGCAACCGGGCCATGGACAGCGGCGACGTCCGCACTGTGGATGTTCACGTCCGCAGGCTGCGGGAGAAGATCGAACCAAGCCCCAGCGATCCCAAGTTTGTACACACCAAATGGGGCGTGGGCTATTATTTTCACGTAAAAGGATGAGAGAGGTTTAACACGGATGGAATACAATCACGATGACTATACAATCCGCTTTGCGCGCCCGGAAGATCTGGAGGCGCTGATTCAGGTGGAGGCGGAGTGCTTCCCGGCGGCCGAGGCTGCCGGAAGGGAGAGCTTTCAGGCGCGCCTTGAGGTCTTTCCGGACAGCTTTCTGGTGGCGGAGTTGGCAGACGGGGGCCGGATCATCGGCTTTATCAATGGAGCGGTGACGGACGCCAGGACCATTTCCGACGATATGTTTGAGAAAGCGGATTTACATAATGCAAATGGGGCCTATCAGAGCATTTTCGGCCTGGATGTGGTGGAAGCGTTCCGCCGCCGCGGGGTGGCGGCCGCGCTGATGAACCGGATGATCGAGACGGCGCGGGAGCGCGGAAAAAAGGGTCTGATTCTGACCTGCAAGGACCGGCTGATCCACTATTATGAGAAGTTTGGCTATGTGAATCTGGGGCTTTCCCAGTCCGTCCACGGCGGCGCGGTCTGGTACGACATGATTTTGGAGTTTTAGTGGATGAAGATCACATTAGTAACTGTGGGAAAGATCAAGGAGCGTTATTTTGAGGACGCCATAAAGGAGTATTCCAAGCGCCTCAGCCGTTACTGCAAGCTGGAGATCATCCAGGTGGCGGACGAAAAGACGCCGGACGGTGCCGGGGAAGCGCTGGAGGCCCAGATCCGGGAGAAGGAGGGGCAGCGCATCCTGGCCCAGGTGAAGGACGGCGCCTATGTGATCGCTCTGGCCATCGAGGGGGATATGCTGGACTCCGTGGAGCTGTCCGAAAAGATCGCCCGCCTTGGCGTGGAGGGCAAAAGTCAGATCGCGTTTGTGATCGGCGGCTCATTAGGGCTGTCCCCGGCGGTCATGGCCCGGGCCGACTACGCCCTGAGCTTTTCCCGCATGACGTTCCCGCATCAGCTGATGCGGGTAATTTTGCTGGAACAAATTTACAGGGGATTTCGGATCGCGGCGGGGGAGCCGTATCATAAGTGACGGCTGGCGGAAAGCCGCTCAGGAAAGCGAGGAAGAGTATGGAGTACAGGGAAATCGGAAAAACGGGGAAACGCAGCAGTATCATCGGCCTGGGCTGCGAGAATCTGGACGGAAAACCCTTTGAGCAGGTGCAGGACACGGTCAACGCCGCTTTGGAAAACGGTATCAATCTGTTCGACGTGTTTATGCCCGGAAACGAGATACGGGAAAATATTGCCCGGGCGTTGGGAAGCCGCCGGGATCAGGTGATGATACAGGGGCATATCGGCTCCACCGATATCCGGCAGCAGTACGACATCAGCCGTGACCTGCCGGTGGTAAAGCAGTATTTTGAGAATCTGCTGCGCATTTTCGGCTACATAGATTTTGGAATGATGTTTTTTATCGACTCGGAGGAGGACTACAAAGGCGTTTTTGAGACGGGGTTCGCAGATTATGTGCAGAAGCTGAAACGCCAGGGGGATATCCGCCATATCGGATTCAGTTCCCACAATCCCGTCATGGCCACCCGGGTGGTGGGTACGGGCCTGCCGGAAATGATGATGTTCAGCATCAACCTGGCCTTTGACTTCTATCCCGCGGAGACCAACGCGCTGAATGAGCTGCATCAGGGGCTGGACAAGGCGGCTTTTTGCGGTTTTGATCCCACCCGTGCTGCTTTGTATACTCTGTGCGAGCAGAAGAATATCGGGATCACAGTCATGAAAACCCTGGGAGCGGGCAAGTTGATTTCCGCGGAGCATACGCCCTTCGACCGGCCGCTGACCGTGGGCCAGTGCGTGCATTACGCGCTGACGCGCCCTGCGGTGGCCAGCGTGATGTTGGGCTGCCAGACACGCGGCGAGGTATTGGACGCGGTGCGGTATTTGGAGCTGAGCGATGAGGAAAAGGATTACACGGCCGTGATGAATACGCTGCGCAATGATTTTCAGGGGAACTGCGTTTATTGCAGCCATTGCCAGCCTTGCCCCGTGGGGATCGATATTGCAGCGGTCAATCGATACCTGGATATCGCCCGCCTTTACGAGGAAAATGTGCCGCCCTCCATCCGCTCTCACTATGCATGGCTCAAACACAGCGGAAAGGATTGTATTGGCTGCGGAAACTGCGAGATGCGCTGTCCCTTCGGCGTTCCTATCATCGACAATATGGCTGCGGCTGCCAAAATTTTCGGATAAACGGGAGAGATCACGAGAAAAGTCCCAGGCGGGTGCTGCTGTCTGCCTGGGACTTTTGGGTCAATATGGGGCTGGCGCGGCTGCCTGCGGCTGGTTCCTAGATGCGCCGCACGACATAGTCGAGAACCTGCACCCAGACTCCCTTGTTCTGTTTCCACACGGCAGGGTACTCTGAGAAGGGCACGGGGCATGGGGTTCTTCCAACTTCCAGGGTTACGCCCGGAACCGCGTTGCTTCTGGACTGCATCCAGTCCTTGAAGCCGCCTTTGCCGTCGCTGGAATCCATGCGGTAGCCGGTCATGACCGATACGGCCTCAGCCAGCGTGTTGGAAGCCATCTCGGCTCCGTTGCTGCTGGTGGTCCAGTAGATCACCTCGCCCTGGGAGTGGTAGCTAACTGTAATAGCGAAGGGGTACTGGTCCGCCAGCTGTGAGAGGGCCTTGCTCTCAGGCTCTGAAAATGGGGTGGGACCTTTGTAATTGGCGTAGGATGGGGCCGTCCGGTCCGCGGACAACTGCTCCCAGCCGTAGGGGAAATTGTAGTTTAAATCCACGCCCCCGGCGTTTGCCTTCCATTTTGTCAGATACACCTCAAAGGGATCGGAAGTTTTTCCAAGGCTGGTGTCCCTCGCGTAGCAGTCCTCGATCCCTTTTTTAAGCGTCTCGGAGCGGATGGCGTCGAGGCCGAACTGGCTGAGGGTCACTCCGTCCGGATTGGTCATGGGGACAAAATGAATTGCTACTTTTTGGAGCATATCCGAAACCGGCTTATAATTGTAATGTCCGGTATCATAAAAGGCCAGCGCGTATTCCAGCTCCTTCATCATGATGAGAGGGGTCATATATTCCCTTGCATGGATCGCTCCCTGCATCAGAATCTGCGCCTCGGCCTCGGGATTGCCCAGAATAATGTCATAAATGTTCCTTCCGTCCAGGGAAGTGCCGATGACATTGACGGTAATCTTATCCCCGTATGCAGCCTGGAGCGCTTTAATATCCGTCTCCATCTGCTCATAGGAGTATTTCTCCACCGGCGTGATAATGGGGTTCGCCACCTCCAGATCCAAAAAATCGTTAAAGCCCACCGAGGCCTTGATCCCGGGCCCCACGGCATTGGCTTCCTTTGCCTCCATATAGGACGGCTCCGCCCCGTAGCTGACCGCGCCTCCGGCGCCCAGGCCGCCCACAGCCAGGATTCCGCTGAGTATTGCACAAACCATTCGTTTCATAATCGTTAACACTACCCTTCTGTTTTTGTCGTCGTTTTGTCCGGTTCCTATTCCATATGCTCCCAATCTAATATAAATGCCGCTTCCAGTCAAATAAAGTTTTCTTACAATTTTATGCCATTTTTATGAGCATGGCTGGAAGGGGAGAAAATTGCCGGCAAATGAAGCCGGGGTGGGAAGATGTGGGATGGAGAGCGTAAAAACATACCCGAAAATGGATATTATCAAGAAACTCTGCGGCATGTAAGGCGGCTTGCGGACGTCCTGGATTGATGAGGGTTGTGTTTCCGGTGGATTCACAATATACTAAAGGTAGGATACGATAAATTGAAACGAGGGGGAAATTCCGATATGAGCCATAGATGCACCATTCTGTACCCGGCCGATTTTTTCGATCTGAAAAAGGTGGACGAGGATTACGAATATGAATACCGGGAGGCGGTTCAATTCCCGGAGTTTCAGATTCTGTTTTACAATTACGACGAGTTTGCGGCAGGGGAAAAGCTGAGGTTTTATCCCGGCGATTTTGAGGGAGGCCTGTGCGTTTACCGGGGGTGGATGCTGCAGCCGTCCGCATATGAGGAATTGTACCGGACATTGGCGGGCCGGGGGCTGAGGCTGATCAATACGCCGGACGAGTACGAGAATTGCCATGAATTTCCCAATTCTTATGATCTGCTCCAAACGTTTACGCCCGGCATGATGGCGTACCCGATTGGCGAGGCCGTGGACTGGCGGGCGGCTAAGGAGCGGTTTGGCCGTTTTATGATGAAGGACTATGTGAAATCGGTCAAGGGCAGCGATTTTCCCGTGTATTTTGACCACACCTACACGGATGAGGAGATGGACCGCTATGCGGCTGAGTTTATCCGCCTGCGGGACCGGCTGTTCGTGAAGGGGATTGTGCTGAAAGAGTTTGTGGACTTAAAGAAAACGGATAACGCGACCAATGAGTACCGGGCGTTTTATCTGTACGGTAAACGGATTACCTTATCAAAGAATTCAAATCAGAAGCGGGACGTGCCGGTGCCGGAGGCATTTGCGGGACAACTGCCGCGGCTGAACAGCAATTTTTACACTGTGGACTTTGCGGAGCTGGCGGATGGAAGCTGGATCGTGGTGGAGACCGGCGACGGCCAGGTATCGGGATTGTCCCCGGGACAGTATGTGTTTAAGTTTTATGAGGAGCTGCTGCGGGGGATTGTGGAGGAAGGGACGGAGGGTTAAACGCGTTTTTAACGGGAAAACTTATGATGAAACCGTGGTATTTTCGAGTCTAGTCAGAATACATGCCGAAACACTTAGTGAGGTCTTTCACGAGCTTAGTGTTTATGGTATGATGATGGAAATGGTGTAATTAGCAATGGCCTCGCCGATTTCGTGAGAAGGGGGTACAAGAACGTGGGAAAAAAGAATCTGCCGATTGGATATGATAACTTCAGAGAAGTAATAGAAGGCGGCTTTTATTATGTGGATAAGACCTTGTTCATTAAAACGCTTCTGGATCGGAAGGGCAAGGCGAATCTGTTCACCAGACCGCGGCGTTTTGGAAAAAGTCTTAATTTAAGTATGCTCCGGTACTTTTTTGAGGATACCGGCAATGAGGAAACGAATAAAAGGAACAGGAATCTTTTTTCAGGACTTAAGATTATGGAGGAGGGGGAAGCATATTTATCCGGAATGACCAGTTATCCAGTGATTAGCCTGACTCTAAAAAGTGCAAAACAGCCTGATTTCCATCTGGCGGCGGTGAGTATCAAACGCCAGATTGCAAACGAATACCGACGCCATGAGGAGATAGCGGCGAAGCTGGGAAGCCGGAAAGAACGATTTATGAAAATTATGCTGGAGCAGGGGGATGAGGGGGATTATATTGATTCCCTCGCCTTTCTTTCACAGTGCCTGGAAGCTGTCTACAAAAAACGCTGTATCATACTGATTGACGAATATGATGTCCCTTTGGAGAATGCATGGTTCGGCGGATTTTACGGGGAGATGAGTTCATTGATCCGTTCCCTGTTTGAATCCGCCTTAAAGACAAATGAATGTCTGGAATTTGCTGTTATTACAGGCTGTTTGAGAATCAGCAGGGAATCTATTTTCACAGGGTTAAACAGCCTGGAAATCAGCTCTGTCCTGGATGTAGATTACGGAGAATATTTTGGTTTCCTCCAGATGGAGGTAGACGAAATGCTGGAATATTATGGACTTGGCGCTAAGGGCGAATTGATACGGGAGTGGTATGACGGATATTGCTTTGGAAAGAGCGAGATCTATAATCCATGGAGCGTTGCGAAATATGTAAAGGAATTATCTTCTAATGAGGACGGGCTTCCGGCTCCGTTTTGGGCCAATACAAGCTCAAACAGTATTGTCAGGACATTGGTGGAACAGGCTGATAGCACGGTAAAAGAAGAAATTGAAGATCTGATTGCCGGTAAGGGAATTGAAAAACCGATCCATGAAGATATCACATACGAAGATATTTTTCGTTCGGAGGACAATTTGTGGAATTTCCTGTTTTTTACAGGATATTTGAGACTGGACTCAAAACGTCTGGAAGGTGATACCAGATATATCACCATGAAAATCCCGAACACGGAAGTACGTTACATTTATAAGAATACAATCCGGGAGTGGTTTGGTATAAAGGTGAGACAGAAAGATTTGTCCGTGTTATATCAGGCGATCGAACAGAGCGACACAGACCGAATGTCCCGGGAATTGTCTTTGAATCTACAGGAAACAATCAGCTTTTATGATTATGCGGAAAGCTTTTATCATGGTTTTCTGGCGGGACTCCTGAAAAATATGAAAAACTACCGTATTCTCTCAAACCGGGAATCGGGAGATGGAAGGCCGGATTTGATTCTGCGGACTCCCAGCGTCAGAGGGCGGGCGATTATCATTGGAATAAAGGTTGTGGATAAGCTGCCTGATTTGGAAGCTGGGTGTGAAATCGCTCTTCACCAGATAGATAAGCAATATGAGGCAGCCCTGAAAGCGGAAGGATATGAAACGATTATGAAGTATGGGATTAGCTTTTATAAAAAAGAATGTCTGGTAAAAGCCGGTATATAGGCGGGGAGGTAGCATTTTTGGATTAAATACACTTCTGAATTATTTGTAAGGTTTCCTGCGCAGACAGATGTGATATAATAGGGAACCTAAGGAGGGCTGCGTTTTATGATGAAATATATTCAGGCTGCATAGCGGAGGCTAATGCAGTGAAATGTGAGTAATTGTACTTTGTCGTCTGCCGCTAGGCTGACGATAAGGGTTACGTTTCCTTATTATAGCCTTTGCTGATCCGGACATAATATACGTTTGGGAGGCAGTGATGCGCTATCAGAAGGCGAGTGAGATTTTGCCGGTGGAACTGGTGGAATTGATCCAGGATTACATCGATGGGGAGTATGTGTATATTCCCAGAAAACAGGAAAATAAAAAGAACTGGGGTGAGGCTTCCCGGACCAGGGAAGAGCTCCGGTTGAGAAATGTGGAAATTTTTGCAAGTTATAGTCAGGGAATGAGTACGCGGGAGTTGGCAGAACAGTATTTCCTGTCTGAGAAAAGTATTCAGAGAATTGTGCTTCAGGAAAAGAAAATGAGGCGGGGCGAAGATATGGGCGGTAAATCCGAATGAGCGGGTTTACCGCCTTTTCCTCATTTCTGGCCTGAGTTTGAGGTTTATCTCCGGGCGCCCGGATGTTAGGGTAGGTTCGGAGGTATGTGAACATGAGTACAGAATACAGAAAAAAATGGATTATTACACCGGACCGGCTGCCGATGGCGCTGCGCAAATGTCCGCGGTGCGGCGGAAAATCCGGTTTTGAGAACAGCGGACGGTTCCGGGTGAACGCAAATGGGCGTTCCCTGGACGTATGGCTGATTTACCGGTGCAAAACCTGCCAGGCTACCTGGAATATGGCGATCTACCAGCGGGTGGACGCGGCGTCCCTGGACCGGGAAGAATATAAGCGTTTTTTGGATAATGATATCCAGTTGGCCGCCCAGTACGGCAGTGACCCGGCGCGGTTTGCGGCAAACCGGGTGGAAATGTCTGCGGTTTCGGCGGATTACCGGGTGCAGGTGATTGATACGCTGGTGCCCTGTGGGGAGGCGGGATGGAGCGAGGTACAGATCCGGCTGCCGGACTGTCTGAAGTTGCGGGTGGACGCCCTGTTCGCAGGGCAGATGGAGATTTCCCGGGCAAAGGCGAGGCGGCTCTGCGAGCGGGGATTGATCCGGGGGCAGGAGGGGAATGTGCAGGCGAAGGACAGGGTGCGGGACGGACAGATTTTTTGTTATCAGTCCCAGGCCGTAAGCGAAGCGGAACCATCCGGCGATATGGTAATTCCAGGAAACAACCCCGGCGGGGAGCGATGCAGGTTGTATTTTAAACAGACATGATTTATACTGAAATCCAGATTTTATTGAAGGCAATGGGCCGCCGGCGCAGCTTGCGGGCCATCGGTTTGACAGGAAGAGGAAAGAATCAGTATGATACTTGCATTTGACACGCCCTATCGGCCGTTGACGTCCCGGCCCTTTCTCAGCAACAGCACATACGCGGAGTACCTCCCCGGGGAGGCGCTGCGCCCTTATGTGAGCTGTTTTTGGGCCTCCGGGGTTAGCGGCGGGGAAGTGGACGTACTGGAAGCTGCCGTCCCGGGAGCCGCCGCCCCGGGTGCCGCAGGGCGGGAAACGGTCCTTTTGGCGGGGACGGTGCGGGTCATCCCGGATACGTGCATGGATATCATTATCGAGATCAATCACACCCGGCAGAGCATCAGCAGCCGGCTGTGCGGGCTTCAGGACTGCACGTTTATGGTGGAACAGGGCCGGGGAGGGGACCGGGTGACCAAGATCGCCGCTCGGTTTTATTTCTGGTCGGCCAGGCTGTTTTTGGATCTGGAGCTGGGGGAGACGGCGAACCGGGTGCTGGATCTGGAATTGGTGCAGCCGGGCTGCAACCGGGAGTTTGAGCCGCTGTTTTATCACCGGTCCGTGGAGGAGAGCATTTCCTGGCTGGAAGGGTATCTGCTGGAACGGCTGGAAACGGACCGGTACAATCCCAATCTGTACAATTCCATCGACTTTCTGCTGCGGACCGGGGGAAATGCCGTGGTCAAGGATATCTGCGCGAATAGCTGCGTGAGCCAGCGCCAGATGGAGCGGCTGTTCCGGCAGAACATCGGCCTGCCCATCAAGCGGATCGCCAGCCTGGTGCGCTATCAGAACGTATGGGGAGAAGTGGTGCGGCGGGACCGGTTTGAGATAATGGATGCGGTGCACCGGTACGGGTACGCGGACCAGGCCCATCTGCTCAACGATTTTAAGCGGTTTCACGGAATATGGCCGGAGCAGGCCAGACAGGCGGCGCTGGCCTGGCGGTAGCGGGGGATTCTGAAACTGAATTGCCGGGAATACCTCAGAGGCAGGCCGAAAGAGGCTTGAGACATGGTAAGATGTAAACACAAGATAAAAGATGGGCAGGGGTAACGATTTCACAGAGAAATGGATTCTCAAAAGGTAAAGGAGATACAATGTTTGAGTATCAATATGGCATAAGATTATCAGACGATCAATTATCGCGATTCAGACGGAAGCTAATCAAAATTTTTGCTCAAGAATATGATATTAAATCCAATCGGTTGTGGAATTGCTTGAGAGTGAAGGCGAAGTGTTTAGACTTTGAAGAAGCAAGTAAATTAGCTGTTCCAGTCTCTGTGCTACTGTATTTGGAAAGACAGAACGAAGTATACCGCACAAGATTTAAAGATGTGTGTAAATATGTAGAAGAATTAGAACCGTGGGAATACATAGACGCATATGTATTTGACGACACGTTTTCCTGGCTCTTTGTAATTACACATGAAGAGTTAAAATGTCTTGTTGTGGGATTACAAGAATAAAAACAAACGATTTGCCCGGCATGACAGGGCACAGCCTAAATGGGATGTCGTTTTTTTTCAATACAGAATATGGCGGCTGTGCTATTATTTCCTCAAATACACTTGGAGGTGCAGAATGAAGAAATTGAGCGCGGCTGCGTACAATGAAGTGAGGACATGGATCTACCGCAATGCCAGGCCGTTGGAGTTGGCGCTGTGGCAGTTTGACTTTGAGAATGGAAGTCCGGAGCGGGTGGCGGACATGCTGAGGTTTTACCAGAATGAGGACGGAGGTTTTGGCAACGGGGTGGAGCCCGACAGCTGGAATCCTGAGTCCAGCCCCTATGCCACCATGATTGCGGCCGGTATGCTCCAGGGAATCGGGCTGGCAGAGCAGGGACAGCCGATTCTGGAGGGTATTTTCCGATATCTGGAAAGCGGTGTCCATACCTCGGAGCGGGGATGGCATTTCGGCATTCCGTCCAACGACCGGTATCCCAGGGCGCCCTGGTGGTGCTACAGCGAGGAGCTCAACGCGGTCCAGGACATGGGAATCACGGCCGCGCTCTGCGCTCTGATTCTGCGGTACGGAAGGGGCCATGGGGCGCTATATGAGCGGGCCTGCGGTTATGTGGATCAGATTCTGGAACAGGCGGCCGCCAGGGAAAACTTCGGGGAAATGGGGGCGGGCGCGCTCGGAATCCTGGTTCAGGACATCGAGGCGGCCGGGCTGACCGGGCGATTTGACTGCGGCCGGGTGAAGGAGATGTTGCCGGAACTGGTCAACCGGACCATTGAGCGGAATGTGGCGAAATGGGCGGAATATACGCCCAGGCCGTCGGAATTTATCGCGTTTCCTGAAAGCGTATATTATCCGGGAAATGAGGCGATTGTGGAGACGGAACTGGACTACCTGATCGACACCAGGAACCCGGGCGGCGTGTGGAATATTACCTGGACCTGGTTTGATCTGGGAGAGATTTATCCGAAGGAATTTGCCGTCAGCGAGAACTGGTGGATGTCGTCCAAGGCCATTGAGAAGATGCGGTTTCTCAGGGCGTTTGGGAGAATTGAAAGGGGATTTTAATAAATCTGATATAGAGGGGAGGTCCTGTTGCGCGGCTGCGCGGCAGGGCCTCCCTTTTGGAGCTTAAGAAACATGTCATGAAAATGCCGGGCTGCCCCGTAACTTGGAGATTACACCATTTGTTCGTCAAAGTATGGTTTCAAAACGGAACAGAGCAGTTTGATATCATTTTTATAGGGCGTATCCGGCAGATATACCAAGGCCAGATCATAGGATTGGGAGCAGCCCTCAATGCGGAAAAATCGGTCGGCCAGGTAGTCGGAGTCAGGACATTGGCTGATCGTGCTTGCCAGTCCCTTCTCAACCATTAGAAGAAGACTTTTTTTGTATTGGTAATTCTGCTGTATGTGGGGCACAAAACCGCTTTCCTTTAAAATACTGTCGATAGCCGACCGGATACGGCTGCCGGCGGGCGGGAGAACTAAAGTCTCGTCCCTTAATGCCTCCAGCGGAAGAAACGGATAAGGCTCCCCGGGTTTTGTGACAGCTCTGTCTTCCTGGGGGCTGCCCTTGCGCAGCCAGATCCCCAGAAAATCGCGATGTATAATTTTGTAGTCCAAATTTTTGATTTTCAGGGGCAGGCGGATGATTGCCAAATCGATGTCGCCGTTTATCAGATTCCGTTCCTGATCATCTGCCGGACCTTCCTGAAAGTCCAGATCAATATTTTGCAGTACAGTTTCCCCGTGGCTCATGAGCGCTGCCATAATCTGATATCCATGTCTTGGTGGAACTCCGATTTTGAGCAGATGCCGCCCGGACCGCGGAGTGATATCCAGTTCATTGACAAAACCGTCATAGATGGGAACGATTTTGTGCGCAATATCCGCGAAGGCCAATCCCGTCCGGGTAAGCTCGGCAGTTTTTCCGGAACGCCGGATCAACAGAGGCGTGCCCAGTTCCTGCTCCAGCTTTTTGAGGCATTGGCTGACAGCCGGCTGAGAAATATACAGTTTTCTTGAAGCGGCCGAGATACTTCCGCACTGGACGATTTCCAGAAACAGTTGCATATCCTGAATTTTCATATGTCTTCTACCTTTTTGTTCATTGTAATTCAATGGTTGCTTTTATATTAACACAGGCATATTTGAATGTAAATGCAGAAAACCCATAAGCAAAATATGTGGGTAATATGGATTATTGGTATTAGACGGGAAGGGAGATGGAACGTATACTTATGGTATCAGTATACTGTACAATTAAAAAACGAGTAGGGGGAACTATAATGTCACAGAGTTTAATCGTTGCAATCATTCTGATCGTGATGATTGTTTCATTTTTTGCAGGTTATATACCTATGGCAGCCACGGCACTGGCAGTCCCGATGTTTCTGCAAATTACGGGAGTTTTGAGCTTTAAGGATGCATGGGCGGGCTTTTCAAGCAGCACGGTCATTTCTCTGGTGGTTCTGTTTATCCTGGGAGGAATTTTAAATCAGACTACTTTTTTGGAAGATTTGAAGCAGTTTGTCGTGACAAAGCTGGGAGCTGGGGCAAAGGGAAAACGGCGGGTGCTGTTGGCGGCAATGCTGATGAGCGTGGTGTTCTCAACATTCGCCTCTCCGGTCAGCGCAATGGCTATCATGCTGCCCATTGTGGTCGCCATTGCAAAGGACACGGGGCTGCCGGTGAAAAATACCATTAAGGCCTGCACAGATGTGGCCTGTTCCAGCAACAATGTGCTGCCGGTAGGCCCCGCTTTGACCGCTTACATAACCTTCAACGGCTATCTGGAAGCGGCCGGGGCCACGGAGCGTTTCAGGTTCGCAGATCCATTTCTGGCAAAGGTGCCGATTTTCCTGGTATTCTTTTTGTACATTTATTTTATCGGCTTTAAACACTATGCAAAGAACGGCGATGTCAAAGTGCCGGAGGCAGGAGAGAGCGCGGCAAAAAAAGCGGACAGGAAGAAAGCCGAGCTGACGCCCTTCCAAAACAAGCTGGGAAAGATTCTGTTTTTCGGAAGCGCGGCTGCAATGATTATAACCAGTACATTTACCAGTATTGACCTTTACATTGTAGGGGGAATCGCGATCCTGATCGCGCTTGCAGCAGGAGTGATCAACCAGAAGGAAGCCATCCGCTCCATTCGCTGGGAGACTATCTTTATCTATGGGGGGACAGTATCCCTAAGCACTGCTATGAATGATTCAGGACTCAATGAGATCATTGCTACTGGAATTTCGAGCATATTGGGAGGCGTTACCAATGTCTATATTGTGGCGGGCGTGTTTTTTCTGACATCCTTTATTATGACTCAGTTTACCAGTAACCGTACTGTGGGAGCGGTGTTTCGTCCGCTGTCCATCGCCGCTGCGGTGGGACTGGGAATGGACCCGCGGTTTACACTGCTGGCAATCCACTACGGGTCATCCCTCTCCAACCTTACACCTATGGCCACATCCGCACAGCTGTTGGCGTTTAATGAGGGAGGATTTAAGATGAAAGAATTCGTGTTAGGGTCAATCGGGCCGGCGCTGATCTATTTCATTACATTTATGGTGTGGTTCCCCATTTGTTTCAGCGTACTATGATACGGGGAGGAAAATAGAATATGGAACGAAAACAAAAAGCGGTTTTCCCGACGCCGTACAAAGAGCGGGAGGAATCAGAATGCCTTTGGTTCCGCTATATTTACTGTCAGTGCTATGAACTTAAGCTGCCGGACGGCACCACGATTGTAACGGACCCGTTTATCAGCGGAGCGGTGGATGACTTTACGGTGGACGAGTTGACAGGGGCAGATTACATTATTCTGAATCACACACATTTTGACCATGATATGGATGTGCGCAGGATCTGGGACCGTTTTCACGGGAGAGTGATTTGCCAGAAAGAGGTGGCCATGGAGGTGGCGCGTTTCTTCGATATCCCCTACAGCAGCATTTACGCTGTTGGGGAGGAATGCACCTACTATCTGCCGGAATTTACCTTGCAAACCTTCCATGGGCTTCACGATAACCGGAAAGCCAGGGAAGGGACGGACAAGCGGCCGTCCCAGCAGGACGACATAACGCTGCGGCGGTTCCAGATCGAAGGTCATCATCTTCTGGACCAGATGGGAGCAGTGTTCATGATGAACTGGGTGATGACCACCCGGCAGAATTTTAAGATTGCATTTAATGCAGGACAGGATTTTGAGGAGCATGCCCGGCACCTGGATTTGGTGAAGCCCAATATTATGATCCGTCACCGGATACGCTCATACAGCCCCCAGGAATACGCGGACCAGTGCGAGCGAACGGGAGTTCAGTATATCCTGCCATGGCATCACAGCAACGCGTTGGTGACGGGAGAGGATCTCAACGAATATATGGAGCAGGTCAATCAGATCTTGGAGGAGCGTCATAGTCCGGCCAGGGCATTTAATCCGGAGCCTTACCGTTGGTACAAGCTGTATCTGGGAATTGAATAATCTGAAAAGGGCTGTGGATATCCCATAGCCTTTTTAAATTAGGAGGTTGTTTTTATGCCGCTTTTGGAAATTAAGGCAGTATAATGCTTTATTATGATGAGAGGGGAGCGGCAACCGTCATATCATTTCGGCTCGTTCCAGGCTTGAACATGCTGCTTCTTATACTGGTATATTAGCCGGAATGGGATATCATGTGATTGAAATCCAACTGAGGGGATATGGGAAGTCCGTACATATCTCAAAGGATTACAGTTCCAGATGGTACGACATATGGGCGTAGTGTGCGGGCCACACACAAAGTACGGAAAGGATATTAGGGACGAGCGGAAACGCACCCTGGAATGCGCCCAGGATGAGGAAGTCTGGAAGGCGGGTGGCGGAGGATATTGATGCGTTTTCGACGGGAAGGGGCTGCGTGTAAGAATCTATAATACGAATATGGACAAAGGAGCGGTGTGTGTCAAAGGACATACACGGCTTCTTTATTATGTGCGCCCGGCGGCGCACGTTTCTAAGTATGACGGGCATGCCGTCAGTCTGTGGTGAAAATCCACAAGGGGCGTAGTTGTCGACGAACCCCAAAGCGACTCCCAAGGTTCACACTGTGAAGTGTGGGCGAGAAGAAGGGATAGCGAAATCGTAGCCTGACGAACAGAAACCTGATATAAGTGTCATCTATTGAAACCGCCGTGTACCGAACGGTACGCACGGTGGTGTGAGAGGACGGGAGTTAATCACTCCCTCCTACTCGATCTTATGGTGTCAGAACAAAAAATCAAGTATCGCGTCCCGGCAAATTGATTCGCCGCCGTTTCTATGATACAATAGGGAAGCTGTTATGGATGTTTTCCGGTTCGTCCGGTGAAAAGAGGGAAGAATTTGGATATCGGTTTACACAATATACACAGAATCGCCGTCATTTCCGACACCCACGGCCTGATCCGGCCTCAGGTGCGGGAGAAGCTGGCGGGCTGCGAGGTGATCCTGCACGGCGGGGATATCAACCGCCAGGCCATTCTGGACGAGCTGGCCAGGATTGCCCCGGTCCATGTGGTGCGGGGAAATAATGACAAGGAGTGGGCGGAGCACCTGCCGGAAACGTTGAGTCTGGAGCTCTTTGGGCTGCGGATATTGATGGTCCACAACAAGAAATATCTGCCGGAGGATTTGGGCGACCGGAACCTTGTGATCTACGGCCATTCCCACAAATATGAGGAGAAGCAGGTGGACGGGAGAACCTGGCTGAATCCGGGGAGCTGCGGCCCAAGGCGCTTTAACCAGCCCATCACTATGGCGGTGGTGACGGTGGAGGAGAGGACCGGGACGTTTTCGGTGGAAAAAGTGGAAATTCCCCATGAGAAGCAATGAACTGTGAGCTGACAGACGGCGCGGGGAATTCATTTCCGCCGCCCGGTCAAAGCTGGAATCATAATAGAATCAGAACGGAGAACTGCATGATACACGATTACTTACCCATCAGCCGGGCGGATATGAATATCCGGGGCTGGAAACAATGCGATTTTGTCTATGTGACGGGCGACGCCTATGTGGACCACCCGTCTTTCGGCCACGCCATCATCAGCCGGATTCTGGAAGCCCACGGCTACAAGGTGGGCATCATCGCCCAGCCGGACTGGCGGGACAAGGAGAGCATCACGCTGCTGGGAGAGCCGCGGCTTGGCTTTCTGGTGTCGGCCGGCAATATGGATTCCATGGTGAACCATTATTCCGTGTCCAAGAAACGCCGCTCCCAGGACGCCTACACGCCGGGGGGAGAGATGGGAAAACGCCCGGACTACGCCACGGTGGTGTACTGCAACCTGATCCGTTCAGTGTACAAGAAGTCGCCCATCATCATCGGCGGCATCGAGGCCAGCCTGCGCCGCCTGGCTCACTACGACTACTGGTCCAACAAGCTGAAGCGGTCTATTCTTCTGGACTCTCAGGCGGATTTAATCTCCTACGGCATGGGCGAGCGGTCCATCGTGGAGATCGCGGAAGCGTTGGAAAGCGGCCTGGACGTGAAGGACATCACCTTTATTGAAGGGACGGTATACAAGACAAAGGATTTAGAAAGCGTTTACGACTACAAATTGCTGCCGTCCTACGCCCAGCTGACAGAGGACAAGAAAGAGTACGCCAAAAGCTTTTACGTGCAGCACTGCAACACCGACCCGTTTACAGGGAAACGGCTGGTGGAGCCCTACGACAACGGCGTGTATGTAGTGCAGAACCCGCCTGCCAAGCCTCTTAGCCAGATGGAAATGGACGAGGTCTACAGCCTTCCCTACATGCGCAATTACCACCCCAGTTACGAGGAGCTGGGCGGAATCCCGGCCATCCGGGAGGTGAAATTCAGCCTGATCAGCAACCGGGGCTGTTTCGGGGCGTGCAGCTTCTGCGCCCTGACCTTCCACCAGGGCCGCATCATCCAGGCCAGAAGCCACGAGTCCCTGGTGGAGGAGGCGAAGCTTCTGACCGAGGAGCCGGATTTCAAGGGATATATCCACGACGTGGGCGGCCCAACGGCCAATTTCCGGTTCCCGGCCTGTGAGAAGCAGATGACCAAGGGGGCCTGTCCCAACCGCCAGTGCCTGTTCCCAAAGCCCTGCGCCAATCTGAACGCGGACCACACAGATTACATCGAGTTGCTGCGCAAGCTGCGCTCTCTGCCCAAGGTGAAGAAGGTGTTTATCCGCTCCGGTATCCGTTTCGACTACCTTTTGGCGGATAAGAACCGCAAATTCCTGCGGGAGCTCTGCGAGCACCATGTCAGCGGCCAGCTGAAGGTGGCGCCCGAGCATGTGGCGGATGCGGTGCTGACCCGCATGGGCAAGCCGGCCAACAGCGTGTACCGGCAGTTTGTGAAGGAATATAAGGAAATGAACGGGCGGCTGGGCTTAAAGCAGTACCTGGTGCCCTATCTGATGAGCTCCCACCCGGGCTCCACGCTGACCGAGGCGGTGGAGCTGGCGGAATATCTGCGGGATCTGGGCTATATGCCGGAACAGGTGCAGGATTTCTATCCCACGCCCTCCACCATATCCACCTGCATGTACTATACCGGATACGACCCCAGAACCATGGAGCCGGTCTACGTGCCGGTCAATCCCCACGAGAAGGCCATGCAGCGCGCCCTGATCCAGTACCGGAACCCCAACAATTACGATCTGGTGGTGGAGGCATTGAAAAAGGCCGGCCGCACGGACTTGATTGGCTATGATAAGAAATGTCTGATAAGGCCCAGAAGCGGAGAAGGCGGACGGGGATATTATCCGAAGAAGGAGCAGGGGGCGGGCGGAGTCGCCGGCGTTCCCGGACGTCGTGGAGCCTCCGGTGGGAAAGACAGCCAAAGCCGGACTGGAAAGGGCAAAAAGACCATCCGCAATGTGCATAAGAAGGTAAAAAAAGGTTAGGTTCGTGTTAGACGATAACGGAAACCTAATTCGCAGGGGGAGTGTAACAATTATGGAGACAGTAAAGCAGATCCGTATTCCGGTAATTGCTGATTCAGTTCTAAGCCCTGATTTTTTCTACGGTGACAATACGGGAATCTATTTTGTGACCGACGATGATCAATATGGGCGGATTACGTTTGAAAATTTGGATTCCGTTAAGATTTGCCGTGGAGAGGTAATGCCCTATAAAGTTGACTATTCTTTGGGGGACAGAGGAACCTGGGTCTATCAGGTGGAGAATTCGAAATGGCAGCAGGAACGTTTTGATTATGAGAATCGTTACTATGGGAAATCTTATGAATTCGGCGGAGATGTGAATGAAATGCTGACTGATTTTAAGCATTATTTGTTTTCATTTCATGATCAGTTTATAGAAGTAATCGCCCGTGGATTTTGGTTTGAAAAATCAGAATCCTCCTTGTTTGGCAAAAAACTTATGGATGGGCATCCCTTCCTGCCGTTGCCGGAGGATCCTGCTGAAAGAATCACGGCGCATTCGCTTACGTCTCAAATCAGAAAAAATCCAAAACCTAAAGAGCAGCTTGTTGCCGATGCCCAATTTTGTTCTCAAAAAATATATGAATTTGCGTTGGAACTGGATGGAACGGCCACCGTCGATCACACGTTATTACTGTCATACAGAAATGGAAAGCTGGTGAGCACGCTCAGAGGTTATTTTGGCCGCAGGGGAGTTGAATTTGACGGATTCGCAAGTTTGGAACAAGTGATCCCATTGGTTGAGAACTATATGGGAGAAGTTTATGAGAGAAGACGGTTCCTGTAAATGTAAAATTTTTCGGATGCTCAGGCGATAACCCCACTATCGCCAAAAGCATCCGTTTTTTAGAACAAATGTTTGGAAAAACCTGAAAAATCTCCTTGTTTTACCGCCTCTTCTAAGGTATAATGTCCAATATGGACGGAAATTTAGTTGCATGAGGAGAATGAAAAAGATGGAGATGACGGCAACTCAGATCGCCAGGGAATTGGACATTTCCAGATCCTATCTGTATTATCTGAAGAACAATCACGCCTTCACCGTGGAGGTGGATGAGAACGGCCGGCCGGTGTGGAACCGGGAGGTTTTGGAGGCGATCCGGCGGGTGCTTGCGGAGCGCAAGGTCCCGGCCAAAGAGAAGAAGGAGGAGTCCTACCGGACTATCCGCATCAACAACCGGCGCTATCTGGGGAACAAGTACAAGCTGCTGGATTTTATCCGCAGGGTGGTACAGGAGCACTGTCCCGGGATCAGCACAGTGGCCGACATTTTCGCGGGCACCGGGGCCGTGGCCTCCGCCTTCACCGACAAGAAGCTGATCACCAACGATATCATGTACAGCAACTATATCTGTCACAAGGCCTGGTTTGACAGCCAGCCCTACTCGGAGGAGAAGCTGGTGGACCTGATTCTGGACTACAACAGCCTCCGGGTGGACGAGGAGAACTACATGACGGAGAACTTCGCGGACACCTATTTTTCCAGGGAGGACTGCGCCAGGATCGGCTACATACGGGAAAATATCGAGAACCTGTACAAAAAAGGGGAGATCAATGAGCGGGAGCGGGCGCTGCTCATTACCTCCCTTCTCTATGCCATGGACAAGATCGCCAAGACCTGCGGCCACTACGACGCCTACCGCAAGGGGGCTGTGTTCGACCGGCATCTGGAGCTGGCGCTGCCCGTGCCCGAGGGGACGTTGAACGCCAACAACATCTGTTACAACGAGGACACCAACGAGCTGATGAAAAAGATCGAGGCGGACCTGGTCTACATCGACCCGCCCTACAACTCCCGCCAATACTGCGACGCTTACCATTTGCTGGAAAATGTTGCCCGCTGGGAGAAGCCAGACGTCCACGGCGTGGCCCGGAAGATGGACCGCAGCGCGCTTAAGAGCGACTACTGCACCACCAGGGCCGCGGACGCTTTTGAGGACCTGATCCGCAATACTAAGGCCAGGTTCATTTTGCTGTCATACAACAACATGGCGGAGAAGGGGGACGAGCGGTCCAACGCCAAGATGAGCGACGAGGACATTTTGCGGATTCTGGGGCAGAAGGGGCGGGTCAGCGTGTACTCGGAGAGCTACAAGGCATTTACCACGGGCAAGTCGGATATCAAGGAGAACGAGGAGCGGCTGTTTCTGTGCGTGTGCGAGGAGGAGCGGGAGGTGATTCCGTCGCCCCTCAACTACACGGGAGGGAAGTTTAAGCTGCTGCCCCAGATTCTGCCGTTGTTTCCGAGGGACGCGGGGCAGGTGGTGGACCTGTTCTGCGGCGGCTGCAACGTGGGATTAAACGTGGGGGCCAGCCGGGTGCTGTTCAACGACACCAACGAGCACCTGATCCGCCTGTTCGAGGTATTCGGGCGCATGGACAAGGAGGCGGTGTTCGGGGAGATCGGCCGGATCATCGACCGCTTCGGCCTGTCCCGGTCCTGGGAGAAGGGCTACGCCCACTACCGCTGCGGCAGCTCCTCGGACGGGCTGGGGGATTATAACCGGAAGCCTTTTTTGGAGCTGCGAAAGGCGTTTAATGAGCGCAGGGAGCGGGACGATCTGTATTATCTCATGCTCTACGTGCTGATCGTGTATTCCTTTAACAACCAGATACGGTTCAACCGAAAGGGCGAGTTCAACCTGCCGGTGGGCAAGCGGGACTTTAACCCGCGGATGCAGAAGAAGCTGTCCGCATTTATGGACCGGCTGAAAAGCGGGGACTACCGGTTTACCAGCCGGGATTTCCGGGAGATAAGGCCGGAGGAATTTCCGGCGGATACATTTTTCTATGTGGACCCGCCTTACCTGATCACCTGCGCCACCTACAATGAGCAGAACGGGTGGACGGAGCAGGACGAGCGGGATCTTCTGGCCTATCTGGACCGGGTGGACGGCTGCGGCATGCGGTTCGCCCTGTCCAACGTGGTGGAGAGCAGGGGGCGCAGGAACGATATTCTGGCGGACTGGGTGGAGCAGCACCCGGGGCATTACCGGATGATTCCGCTGGATTTCAGCTATTCCAACTCCAACTACCACATCAAGGACAAGGGAAGCGCCACCAGGGAGGTTCTGGTGGTCAATTATGGTTAATGGCCGCAAACGGGCCTTAGCCGGTTACGGAGGCTGATATGGCAAAAATACCCTTTAAAGGCTACTGCTTCGCCGTTGGCACCACAAGCTACCGGACGGACAAGTTCAACCTGAATATTGAGCGGCAGCTGGAGATGATGAGCCGGTTTCGGGAACTGCCGGAGAACCGGGGGATTTCCTGGACCAGCAACAGCGATTTCCAGGCCGCCTACTACAATTACCTGAAGGCCGACGGCTTCGTGAAGGGCGATGCGCCCAGGCCGGACAAGGACGCCAGGCAGAAGACCTCCGGCCTCAAGGACATCGGCCTGATGGACGAGGAGCGCAACGTCACGGCGGCCGGAAGGGCGCTGCTGGCCATTTCCAAAAAGGGGGATTTCACGCCGGACAACCTGCTGGAGATTCCCAAGGACAGCTACATTTTCCTGAAGCAGCTGTTAAAGACCGCAAATGATGTGGACGGGAGCATCGTCCGCCCCTTTGTGGTGTTCCTCTCCCTGGCGTCCCGCCTGTCCTACCTGACTTACGAGGAGTTCACCTATCTGCTGCCCCTGTGCGTGGACCGGGAGACCACGGAGCGGGTGGCTGCGGAGATACAGCGCTGCCGGGAGGGGAATCAGGGCGTGGACGACATTATTCTGTCCGTGCTGATGAAAAAGGAGAATTACCGGGCGGCTCTGGAGTTACTGCTGGCGGAGCCGGTGACCGAGGACCTGATCTGCACGGTGGGGATCAACCGCAAGAGTAAGGTCTACGACAAGCCCTACTACGCCATTTACCGGGAGCTGGAGCGGATCGTATTCGACCGGGACGGGAGCGCGCCTGTGCGCCTTCTGGCCGCCACCTCAAAATTGACCAATTCCAAGGTGGGAGGGGCATGGCGCAAGCTATTGTTTAAGGTCAGCACCGAGGCTTCGGCGAAGAACAGGCGGCTGGACGTGATGAACGATATCCCCCTTCTGCGGGCGGCGGACGAGGCAGCGTTTAAGCGGGAATTTTTCCGAGCCATGCACTTGATCAAGGCCAAGGCTACGCTGTCGGACTATTTTGATCTGAACCGGCGGTATTTTAAGGTCACGGACGTGGTGATCTTCGAGGACGGAAAGGTGTGCCTGGACGTGCTGCCCAAATGCTTTTTCGCCGAGGCGGGGGAGGAGCTGACGGACCTGGCCTTCCAGCGGTGTGCGCAGCTGGAGGAGGACGTACCCCTGGAGGCCATCGCGCCCTGCCTGGCGGTGGAGCCTGCCCGCCTTTACGCCCGCCTGAGCCGGGAGGTGGGCGTGGCGGTGACGGACAGCGCCGCGGCCAAGCAGGTGTTAAAGGCCAGGCGCTACGCCCGGTTCGACCGCATGGTGGAGGCACGGTTCACAAAAGAGGTGCTTTCCCGGCTGTTCGAGATGTTCCGGCTGCGCCAGGACGGGGAGATTCACCGGCTGGTCACGGACAACGCGGATATCCCCACCATTTACGAGTATATCACGGCCATCGCCTGGTACCGGATCAGCGGCTGTAAGGGGGACGTGCTGGAGTATATGAACCTGTCCCTGGAGGCGGACCTGCTGCCAAGGACCCACGCGGGGGGCGGCGAGGCGGATATCGTGTGGAAATACGGGGCCACGGATCATTATCCGGCCCACACTCTGTTGATCGAGGCCACGTTGTCCGACGGCAGCGGACAGCGGCGCATGGAGATGGAGCCCGTTTCCCGCCATCTGGGGGATTACCGGCTGGCCCACGGGGATGAGGAGGCTTACTGCGTGTTCACCTCCACCAATGTGAACTATAATGTGATCTCCGATTTCCGGCTGCGGCGGGATATGGTGTACTACAGCCCGGACGGGAATCATAAGGTGAAGGGACTGAAGATTCTTCCGCTCTACACGGAGCAGATCGCGGATCTGCTGGAGGCGGAGGTGGAATATGACCAGGTCTACCAGCTGCTGGAGCAGGCCCACCGGGCAGAGGAAGAGCCCAGGGAGTGGTTTGAACGGCGGATCGCCGGGGCCTGCAGGCGTGCGGGAGGTTGCAGATAAATGCTGTTGGCGTGCAATTATTATGAGGAGACGGAGCGGCTGGCCAGAGAGGGCAGGATCGCGGTGGACTGTTTCAAATACCCGTCTCTGGGCTTTCAGATGAAGGCGTTTGACGATCCTGCGCTTGTGGAATACGGCGAAATGGCAGCGCGGGTGCGGGAGCTGGGGCCTTTGCTGCTCCACGGGCTGGGACAGCGGGACAACGACATCGGCCGGGCGGATTTTAAGGAGCGGTTTGACCCAGCGTTTACCGGGCGGATTCTGGAGCTGTCTGGCATCCGCGGGGTGTCCCTGCACCTGTGCGGCGGGGATACGGCGCTGCCGGTTGGGGAGCGGAAACGCATTATAGTGGATCATATCCGGTATCTGCGGGAAGCTTTGGGGGAGCTGGAGTTTTTGTCATTGGAAAATGTGGATGGTAATCCGTATTCGGATATGACGTACAGCGATTGCTGCGTGGACCCGGATTTTATACGGGAGGTGGTGGAGGAGGCGGATACGGAGTATTTGCTGGATATCAGCCACGCTTACGGGGCGGCATTGGCCAGGGGGATGGACGTGCGGGAATATATCGGCCGCCTGCCGTTAGACCGGCTGTATGAGATTCATATCAACGGCTGGATGCATACGGAGCGGGGGATGATGGCCCACACAAAGATTCACGAGGAAGGGTACGAGCTGCTGGAGGAGGTGCTGTCCAGGACGAAGCCGCGCATCGTGACGCTGGAGTACGGCCGGGGGGACGACCGGCTGGGGGCGGGGATTCCGCTGATGAAGCCCGGGGTGTGCAATGAGCGGGCGATGGAGGAGATTGAGGAGCAGGTGGGGCGGCTGCGGAAGTTGATTGGGCGGTATGAAAATGCATGAAATGGCATAAAACAGCATGAAACTGTGCGCAGCGGCACGAAATGGACATAAAACAGACATAAAACGGCATATTTTTGAGAACGGAGGCTTGACAGGCCTCCGTTTTTCGGCTAGTATCCTCTTTGGGTCAAAAATGAAATAAGGGGAAATGAGTCGGAATGCAGAATATATCCATATTTTTTATCATAGAAATGATCGGGACGGTGGCATTTGCCTCCTCGGGGGCTATGGTGGCGATTAAAAAGGAGCTGGATTTGCTGGGCGTGGTGGTGCTGGGCGTGACCACGGCGGTGGGCGGCGGTATGCTGCGGGACATTATCCTGGGAAATGTACCCCCGGCGCTGTTTATGAATCCGGTCTATGTGATCGCGGGCTTTCTGACCGTGCTCGTCCTGTTCACTGTGGTGCGGCTGAACCAGATGATCCTGGAGAGCCGGTCCATCGAGATGTATGAGCGGGTCATGAACATTTTCGATGCCGTGGGCCTGGGCGCATTTACAGTGACGGGGATCAACACGGCGGTGATGGCGGGATACGGGGATTACCGGTTCCTGGCGGTATTTCTGGGCGTGCTCACCGGCGTGGGCGGGGGCGTATTGCGGGACATTATGGCGGGGCAGACGCCTTATATTCTTCGGAAGCATTTTTATGCCTGCGCTTCGATTATCGGGGCTATTGTGTACACTTACCTGCTGGAGTTCGCCGGGGGCGACTTCGCGGTGGTGGTCAGCGCCTGCTTGGTTGTGGTGATCCGGCTGCTGGCCACGCGGTACTGCTGGAATCTGCCGAAGGCGACGAAGAAGAAAAAAGAAGTGGTGTGAGGGGGAATTTTCGGGTGGAGCGCTGCGGAGTGCGGCGGGCGTATTTCCGGGTGGAACGCTTCGAAGTTCGGCAGGCGTATTTCCGGGTGAAACGCTCCGGCGCGCTGCAGGCATATTTCCGGGTGAAACGCTTCGGCGCGCAGCGGGCGCCTTTCCAAGCCGTCCAGTGCGCCGTATAAAAGTGGCATGAAAATGATTGCTCCGCAATGAAATTTCTTGTGTGTTGGCCCTGTTCCGTAGTATAATAAAAGAAAAGCGGCGCGTTTTTCGAGGGAAAACGGCTGCGGACAGGGGGTATTTTATGGATAGCCGGACATTTAAGATCACATCCACGAACAACCACGTGCCACTGAAGATTACGCCGGGACATTTTGCCACCAACCACTCCCACATCAACTACTATCTTGACGTGACCACCTTAAAGGCCAGGATGAGCGAGGCCCGCCAGGCGGCGGAGGCCCTGGCCGGCATGTATATGTACGACACGGTGGTGGACACCATCGTCTGCCTGGACGGCACTCAGATCATCGGCGCGTATCTGGCCGAGGCGTTGACCAATGCGGGCGTGATGTCAAAGAACGCTCACCAGACCATTTATGTGATCGCGCCTGAGTACAACAGCAACAGCCAGATGGTGTTCCGCGAGAACACCCAGCCCATGGTCACGGGCAAGAATGTGATCCTTTTGATGGCTTCCATCACCACGGGCAAGACCATTGCCAAGGGCATCGAGTGCATCCGCTATTATGGCGGGATTCTGGCCGGTATCTCCACCATTTTCTCTGCCATTGAGGAGACGGACGGTATTCACATCAACAGCATTTTTGGCATGCGGGACCTGCCGGATTACCAGGCCCACGACTACCGCGACTGCCCGTTCTGTCAGAAGGGGATTAAGCTGGATGCGTTGGTGAACAGTTATGGGTATTCGAAACTTTAGATGAGACATTAAGGGATTTTGCGGCGGCGCCTGGAGCGCCGCTGTTTTTGGATAAAAATGCGAAGGAGGCAGGAAATGGATATGGATAGAAATGAAGGATTCTGGGCGGCGCTTGACCGGCTTGTGGAGGAATCGGAGATTGTGATTGACCGGCCGAAGGGAACGGCCCATCCAAAGTTCCCGGATTTTATTTATAAGGTGGATTATGGTTACCTGAAAAACACTTCGTCCATGGACGGAGGCGGAATCGACGTCTGGGTGGGGACGGATGAGGGGAAACGGGTCGGCGGGGTGATGTGTATTGTGGATTTGCTGAAACGGGATTCGGAGATCAAGATTTTGATTGGATGTACGAAAGAGGAAGAGGAGATTGTCTTTGAGACGCATAATGGGACAGAGTTTATGAAGGGGGTGTTGGTGAGGAGGGGGTAAAGAGGAAATGGTAAATGTAAATTCATAAGCCATCAATCCGCCTCCAATTTTTCGAACAGAGCTTCCACGCTATCGAAAACGGGCTGCTCGCCGGAGGCAATTTTGGTTGTAACGTCATCGATGTCGATTATGCATGTCAAGAAAGTGGATGAATTAATTTTATTTTTAGCGTCGGTATGATATACTATTAAATATAAATTTATTAGGCAGGAGGCCGCGCATGGAAAATTTGAGCACTAATTTCTTGCAGCAGGTATGTAATCTTCTTGATGACGCACGAAAAAATGTTAAAATAGCGGTTAATTTGTCTATGGTTTATACCTATTATAATATTGGGCGTATGATTACGGAAGAAGAACAAAAAGGCAATGATCGTGCAGACTATGGAAATATGTATTGAAAGAACTATCACTGCATCTGGTTGAAAGATTTGGCAAGGGATTTTCAGTTACCAATTTAAAGCAAATGCGTCAATTTTATATGATTTATTCAAAGGATCAAATTGGTCAGACGCTGTCTGACCAATTTGAAAATATTCCAACCGTTGATACAGGCCGTAAGTTTTTCCTAAGTTGGTCGCATTATCTTCAGCTGATGTGAATTACCAATATTGACGAGCGCCACTTCTATGAGATCGAAGCGGTAAAAAATGATTGGAGTTTATCAGAGTTGAAAAGACAGTTCAACAGCTCTTTATATGAACGATTAGTGTTGAGCAAAGATAAAAGGGCAGTTGCACGGTTGGCCTCTGAAGGGCAGGTGGTTGAGTCACCCCAGGATTTAATAAAAGATCCATATGTATTGGAGTTTTTGGGTTTACCAGAGATGCCGGCTTATTCGGAAACCGAACTGGAAAGTAGAATTATAAGTAACTTGCAAAAGTTTTTGCTGGAATTGGGGACAGGATTTACATTTGTTGGAAGGCAGGTACGATTTACATTTGAAGAGGAGCACTTTAGAGTTGATTTAGTCTTTTTCAATCGACTACTTCGATGTTTTATTTGATTTGAAAATTGGTGAATTGAAGCACCAGGATATCGGCCAGATGCAGATGTATGTTAATTATTATGACCGGAAGGTTAAGATGCCGGAAGAAAATCCGACAATTAGTATTATTTTATGTAAGGATAAAAAGCAGTCTATTGTTGAAATGACGCTTCCTATGAACAATAATCAGATTTTTGCAAGCAAGTATGAAACAATATTGCCGAGCAAAACGGACTTACAAAGATTATTAGAGCAAGGGTAAAGGCGAAAGATAAAATATGTGTTTATAATAGGGACATGTTAAGCTTTATCTCAATCCATCCCAAAAGGAAAATATACCAACCACTCACAACGCATACCCAAAGCCACATCGCAGGATGCTATAACATAGAAGAAGCTGGGAGAAGTAAAAGCATGAAGAAAAATCCACAGGGGAAGTGGTGGCGTAGACTGGATAACACCGGAAAAATCTTCCCGTTGATTGCAAATGAAAACCTGAGCAATGTGTTCCGCATCACCGCGACCCTTAAGGAGGAGGTGCGGCCGGAGCTGCTGCAGCGGGCCTTAGAGGACGTGCTGCCTCATTTTGAGGGCTTTCAGGTCAAGCTCAAGCGGGGCTTTTTCTGGTATTATTTCGAGTCAAATAAGCGCACGCCGCTCATCGAGCGGGAGAGCGGTTATCCCTGCCGCTATATCGACCCCAAGAGCAACCAGCTGTTTCTGTTCCGGGTGTCCTACTACAAGCGCCGGATTCATTTTGAGGTGTTCCACGCGGTCACCGACGGCATGGGGGCGGTGCTCTTCATCCGGGCGCTGGTCACCCGGTATCTGCAATTAAAACGGGGAGACGAGCGGGAGATGGAGCCGACGCCGGAGGAAAAGGCCGTCGAGCCGGAGGACAGCTATCTGAAGAATTACCGCAAGCTTCCCAAGAAGCGCTACAGTTCTGCGCGGGCGGTACAGCTCAGTGGGGAGGAGCTGGAGCTGGGCGCGGAAAATGTGATTCACGGTAAGGTGAAGGTGCCGGAGCTGAAAGCGGTCTGCAAACGGTACGGCGTCAGCATTACCAAATACCTGGCCGCCTGCCTGATCTGGTCCATTTATGAGGAATATCTGGACGGCCAGCCCTGCGGCCGGCACATCGGGGTGAACCTGCCCATCAATCTGCGTGCCTTTTTCGGCTCCCGGACCATGTCCAATTTCTTCGCGGTGACGGCCATCGATTTTAAGCCCGACGAGGCCCATATGCCCTTTGAGCGGATTTTAGAGCTGGTGAGCAGGCAGATGGACGAGAAGATCGTGAAGGAGAAGCTGGAGGAGACCATCTCCTACAACGTTTCCAATGAGAAAAAGTGGTATGTGCGGATTATCCCGCTGTGTGTGAAATGGGCGGCGCTGGGGTTCATTTTCCGGAGGAACGACCGGGCGCATACCATTACCTTATCCAATATCGGTCCCATATCCGTGGACGAGGAATATCGGGACGAGGTGGAGGGATTCCACCTGATCATCGGCGTGTCCAAGCAGCAACCGGTGAAGTGCGGGATCTGTTCCTACGGCGAGGACATGGTGATCTCCTTCACCACCGTGTTCGCGGACGCCCGGCTTCAGAAACGGTTTTTCGGAAAGCTGGAGGCGGACGGCGTGAAGGCGCAGTTCGAGAGCAACGGGATCGCCATGCCGGAGGTGGATCAGAAGAACTACCCCGAAATCGGATATGATATCAGCAAATGGAAAAAACTGGTTTGGATATTTTACGCGGTGCTGGCCGCGGCGGCTGTGATTGTGGGGGTGGTCAACCTGGCCACCTACTCCGGGCTCTGGTGGTCGGTGATCGCCATTTTCGGCATGGCCTACGCGGGTCTGACCATGCGCTATTCCATTCTGCGCCACGCCAATCTGGGGAAATCCCTGGTGATCGAGACGTTGGGCATGGCGGTACTGCTGCTGGTGACGGACCACGTGCTGGGGTATCAGGGGTGGTCGGTGAATTATGGGATTCCAAGCATTATCCTGTTCGCGGATATCGCCATCGTGTTTTTGATCCTGGTGAACCGGATGAACTGGCAGAGTTATTTTATGTATCAGATAGCGATCACGCTGTTTTCATTTATTCCCATCGCCCTGTGGGCAGCGGGATTTATCACCCAGCCGGTGATGGCGATTATCACGGTCATTCTGTCCGTGCTGATTCTGACCATGACGGTGCTTTTGGGGGACCGGCGTGTGAAAAATGAGCTGATCAGGAGATTTCACCTGTGAGGTGAGACAGACAATTTCGACAAGATGGAGGTACGATGCGAGACAAGAGCGTTAGCGTGCGGGGAGCACTGATCCGCGATATGATTCAGGATGTGACGGAAACCACCTTCGGGCGGCCCATCAAGACCGGGGAGTTCCGCAAAAATCCCGTGGAGCCGGCCTGGGTGTGCCCGGCGGGATATCAGTACGAGATTATCGAAAAAGATGATTTTCTCATGGAGTATCTGCGGCCCGAGGGAGTGGTGACGGGCCGGGTGATATTGCAAATTCACGGGGGCGGCTATATCGGGCCTATGAAGAACATTTACCGGAAATTCGCGGTGCGCTATTCCAAGCTGAGCTATGGCGGGGACGTGCTGACGGTGGACTACCGGGTGGCCCCGGAGCATCCCTATCCCGCGGCCCTGGAGGATGCGCTGGCCGCGTACCTCTGGCTGGTGCGGGAGAAAAAATACCGGCCGGATATGGTGGTATTTGCAGGGGATTCCGCCGGGGGTGGGCTGGCGCTGGCGCTGGTCATGTACCTGAGGGATCACCGGCTGCCGCTTCCGGGCGGGATGATTCTCATGTCCCCCTGGGCGGACCTTACCTGCGGCGGGGAGAGCTACGACAGCAACTATGAGCTGGACCCGCTGTTCGGAAATACACGGGAGAGCATGCTCTACGACTCCCCCTATATTGGGGAGGAGGACCCGAAGAATCCCTATTTATCCCCTGTTTTTGGAAATTTCAGAGGGCTGCCGCCTATGTTGTTCCAGGTGGGAAGCCTGGAAATGCTGTTGAGCGACTCCCTGACGGCGGCGGAGAAAGCCGGGAAGGCCGGGGTCCGCAGGCGGATTTCCGTCTATGAGGGCATGTTCCATGTGTTCCAGATGAGCATGGATTTGTTCCCGGAGAGTCGGGAAGCGTGGGCGGAAGCGGGACGTTTTTTGCAGATCGTTTACCATATTCGGGTGAAGCCGGACGGAGTAGTGGTGCGGAAGGTCAAGCCGCGGTCGGGCCTTCGGGGATTCTTTCAACGGTTGTGGGCCGACATGGAGGCGGAAGGAGACGCGCGGGCCGGTGCGGGAAAGGCAGAGGGCGGTCCGGTTCACGCGCGCGGGGGGAAGAAGGCCGGGAGCGGCCTGATGACGAAGGCGAAGAAAGCGGCGAGCAGTTAAAACGATTCTTCAGAGATATTTATAGCGTTCCAATTTGTGGGTTTACAGCGGAATCAAAATCAGAGGTTAAGGAGTTCAGATATGGTTTTTTTTGAAAGCGACTATATAGCGGGAGCGCATCCGCAGATCATGAAACGTCTGGCGGAGACAAACCTTGAATGTCTGTCCGGCTACGGGACGGACAAATATTGTGAGAGCGCCCGGGAAAAGATCAGGGCCGCGTGCCGGTGCGAACATGCGGAGGTGGAATTTCTGGTGGGCGGGACTCAGGCGAACGCGGTGATTATCTCGACCATGTTGAGGGACTGCGAGGGCGTGATCGCCGCAAAAACGGGGCATGTGAGCGTCCATGAGGCCGGGGCTATCGAGTACACCGGGAATAAAGTTTTGGAATTGCCGGAGCAGAATGGGAAGATTGTGCCGGATGTGCTGGCCGGGTATGTGGCGGATTTCTATGCCGACGCCAACCACGAGCATATGGTATTTCCGGGAATGGTCTATTTGTCCCATCCCACGGAGTACGGCACGCTTTATACGAAACAGGAGCTGGAAGCGATCGCGGACATTTGCCATCAGTACGGCATGACGCTTTTTCTGGACGGCGCGCGCCTGGGATATGGGCTGATGAGCCAGGAATCCGATATGACGCTCTGCGATATTGCGCGAATCTGCGATGTGTTTTACATCGGCGGCACCAAGGTGGGCGCGCTGTGCGGGGAGGCCGTGGTGTTTACCAAGAACAATAAGCCGAGGCATTTTATGACGTCGGTTAAAAAGCGGGGAGCGCTGCTGGCTAAGGGGCGGCTGCTGGGGATTCAGTTTGACGCGCTGTTTACGGATGATCTGTATTTTAAAATCAGCAGCCACGCCATCGAGATGGCGGAGCGGATGAAAGGGATTTTCACCGGAAAAGGGTACAAGTTCCATATTGAGTCGCCGACGAATCAGCAATTTGTCATTCTGGAAAATGAGCGGATGGAGCGGTTGAAGCGGGATGTGGCGTTCAGTTTCTGGGAAAATCTGGATGAGAAGCATACGGTTGTGCGGTTCGCGACCAGCTGGTCTACGACGGAGGAGGATTTGATGGCGTTGGAGATGGCGTTGGGGTGAAAGGGCTGCAGTAATGTTACAGGGAGGACTTGAATATTTCGAGTCCCCCCTATTTTTTTGAATGCAATGAGACGCTGGCGATTGCCAGGTGATTTACGGATCGCTGTGCCCCATATGGATCAGGCGAATGGAAAATCCGCCTCATTTCTCAGCTCCCAGGCGATCCTGGCGCTCTCCTCCAGCTCTTCCAGCCGGAAGAACGCATCCATCACATCTTTCCCCGGCACCACCGGTCCGTGCTGCTTCAGCAGAAAGCCGCTGCTTTTGCCCAAGACGTTGCCGAAGGCGGCGAAGAGTTCCTCGGAGCCGGGCTTTTCGTAGGGAACAAGGCCCACAGGTCCCAGCTTCATGTCCAGGTAGGGCGTGATGGGCGGGATACAGTTAAATGGATGGGCGGCGGCATACCCCGTGCAGCTCCAGAGCACGCTATAGGTGCTGTGGGTGTGGATGACCGCCCGGACGGCGGCGTCCGACTGGTAGAGCATCCGGTGCAGAGGCAGCTCTTTGCTGGGCTTTTTTCCGGGGAGAACGGTTCCGTCGGGCGCAACGGCGGCGAAATCTTTTGTGGTCAGGGTTCCGAAGCAGGTTCCGCTGGCGGAAATGTAGATTACGCCGTTGTGGATTACGCTTAAATTGGCGGAGGAGCCGGAGGTCTTGCCACGCTGGAACAGGCTGTGGGCGGCCCAGACGGCTTCCGAGAGTATTGTTTCTATATCGTCATCCGCCGGAATCTCCGGCAGGTATTGATTCTGATTCATGTCACATCTCCTCTCTGCGGTTCGCAGATTTTGTCATCCCCGGTGATCTCCAGCGCGCGGAAGAAGAAGTCTTTCTGGCCGAAATTCCCGGATTTGAGTACGATCCGCAGCTCCGGGAACTGCGGCGGGATCAGCACAGGAACGCCCGGCGCCACGCTGGCTCCGATGTCGTAGGAGTTCAGGCCCAGCTTGCGGGTGACGGCCCCGGAGGTCTCGCCCCCGGCCACGATGAGCCGTCGCCATCCCCGCTCTACAGCCCTGCTGGCCAGCAGGGCCACGGTCTCCTCCAAAAGTGGGGAGAGGGGCCTGCCTCCCGCCAGCTTTCTGGTCGCCTGGAGTTGTTCCGCGGTCTCAGAGCTGTAAATCAGGACCGGCTGGCCGCGGTGATTTTCCAGAAAATGCCAGAGTGACTGAGCCGCCTCCTCGGGAGAATGGTCCAGAACCAGGGCGGGCTCCAGTTTCTTTGCGATGCCGCCCCGGCTCTCAAAATAGGCGATCTGAGCCAGCGTGGCCGGCGAACAGCTCCCTGCCAGCAGAAGGGCGGGGGAGGAGGTGAAAACGCCGGCCTGCACGGCACAGTCGCCGGATTGCCGGGGATAATCGCCGCTCTGCCGGCCGCAATCCCCACCTCCCCCTGTCTCATATTCCCCCTCTCGCGTTTCCTGCGCCCTGCTTCCCCCCGTCAATCTCCGTGCCAACGGCTCCAGCAATCCGCTCCCTCCCGTCAAAAGAGGCAGGTGTCCGAAGAGCGCCGCGATCCGCTCGCCGTCCTGTGTATTTCCATAGTCGGGCACTACGTAAAAGCGGTCCAGGCCCAGACTCCTGGCTTTTTTCATCAGCCCCGCCTCCACGGTTTCCCGGGAGTAGGACAGGCAGGCCCTTTCGAGCAGCAGGCATTCCCAGCGGCTCTGGGGTTCCATCAGGGCGGGGAGGAAGGAATCCCACATGGGATTTAACGGATGGTCCTTCATGGGGCTTTGGTCCAGCGGGACGCCGTTCACATAGAGATGCCCCGCCGCCACGGTTCTCCCGTTGACCGGGAGAGAAGGGCAGAGGAGGGTGTATGGGCTTCCGGTAAACTCCATGGCGGCGTCCGCGATGGGGCCGATGTTGCCCGCGGGGGTGGAGTCGAAGGTGGAGCAGTATTTGACATAAAACTGACCGGCGCCCTGGTCCCGCAGCCATCTGAGGGCCGCCAGGGAGTCGCGGACCGCCTGCCCCGCCGGCTGGGTCCGCGTTTTCAGCGCAACCACCAGGGCCGCCCCGGTATCGCCCCCGGCAGGCGTCCCGCTGCGCAGCCATTCTTTTATTCTGTCTGTCTCCGTCTTTCCCTCCGGTATCCCGTTAAAGAGCCGGACCGCCATCCCGCCCGCGGCCAGAAAGGAGGCCGCGTCGCTGGCGCCGGTGAAATCGTCGGCGATGCATCCCAAGACTGCCATAAGCGTCCCCCTTTCCCTATAACCCGAATTCCCGGTCCTGGCGCTCTCTCAGCCGCCACAGGGTGGTGTCGGACCGGTCCTCGACCATGCCGTAGGTGATCAGCTCCCCGGCCTTGATATCCCGGGCCGCCCGGTTGCCGGTGATCATGTGGGCGGGGATGGGATTGTCCGGCGCTTTGGGACTTGCGGGCTTTATCATGGCCTTCAGGCGCAGATCGTGGTCATTTCCCAGGACCTCCCCGGCGGGGATGTCGCAGAGCGCCTTTTTGACCAGGTCGAACCGGGGAATATATTCCAGTGTGCCGGTGTCGGTCCCCAGCAGAGCGGCGCAGAGGATGGTGATGGAGACCTCCAGTCCGCACAGGTGGTAGGGGCGGTAGATGACGGCCGCAGAGCAATCATCGTTGGGAATCTGCCCCTTGGTGGTCAAAATGTAATTGGAGTACGCGTTGTCGCAGCGCACCACCATGTAAACACCGCCGCCCATGCCGGACTCGTCCCTGCGCCGCAGGTTGGTGTGCACGTCGATGATCCCCTCATCCTGGTAAATGCCTCCGTTGCGCCGGGCGCAGTAGGCCACCGGCAGCTCCGTGATGCGCAGAATGCCGTCGGTGAGCTCAGGACAGGCCGGCTTCAGCCCGGTGGCGTTGGCGATCATGGTCAGCTCGCACAGATCGAAGGCTCCGGCCCCCGGAAGTCCTGCAAGGGCTTTGGCCCGGCCTTTCAGGTATTCCACAGCTTTTCCTGATGGGATTTTATGGAAATACTTTAGGTCCTCAGGGGAAACGTAGGCCACGTAGTCCTCGTGCACGGTGATGCCGTCGGCGGAAATGGACACGGCGCCCTTGTCCTCGTCCAGTACAAATTCCCCGTCCCTGGCCTTACCCGCGGAGATTACGGTCAGGCCCACCGATCTGGCCCACTCCACCATGGCCATCAAAAGCGCAGGCTGGTCGCCGTCCACCGGGGAGTAAGCCAGACCCTTTTCCCGGGCCATTTTTTTCAGAATAGGGCCAACCACGCTGTCCATTTCCTTGCTGATGGCGGCCACGTGCTTGCCCTTTTCCAGGGCGGCCACACAGAATCCGGCTCCCGCCTCCGGGACGCCGGTGCCCTCGCAGACTACCTCGATGCACGGAATATCCATGATCATCATGGGATTGTCGGTATAAATGTACCGGCCTTCCCGGATCAGGGCCGCCGCCTCCGCCGCGTCGGCGGAATAGACGATATATTCCTCCGGGATATCCGCCTTCACAAACGCGCTTTTCGCCCGCTCGGGGTCCTTGTCCGCCACCACGCTGACCCGCAGCATGGGTGTCTGGTTCTGCTGGGTCACAACGGCGGTGCCGAAATGCCCCGCGCCGATCACCGCTGCCTGGACCTCCCTGCCCTTTTCCAAAAACGGTTGAAACAGATGACTGTAAATCATTGCGATCCTCCTCAATCGATATGTTTGATGCTGCTTCTTTTTAAAGCAAGTTTGGTGCCAAATTTTAATGACGGAACGATGGCGCGTTCTCCAGCCTTCGAGCGGCTGTCCCCGTCTCCTCCGCGGGGCAGCCGGGAATCTCCGGCCGGCGGCAGCCGCATAGCGGAAATGCGCTGGGGTCTAGCCGGCGCGTGGTGGAAAACCCCGGGACGTCAGACTGGGAGGGGAATTTTTTGAAACAGAAAAATGAAAAATATGGGAAAATATGGTCATTGACGCGGTGAGCACTGCCGTTGTATGATTTCCATAATGCAACACATCTGCAACATTTTACCAACATATCAGGAGGTGTCCGTATGAAACAGGAGGGGGGCAGGCCGGCGAAAACGCGGCTGCTGTTTGTGGTGCCGTACCCGGAGCTGAAGGAGAAGGCGGAGTTTGTGGTCCGCAATCACCCGGAGCGCAGCCGGATCGCGGTGGATATCCGGGTTCTGACGGTGGAGGAGATGCCGGAGAAAATGGACGTGAGCGCCTACGACGCGGTGATCGCAAGGGGGTATTCGGCCCAGAAGATCCGCCAGCTTGCGGATCAGGTGCCGGTGATCGGCCTGGAAATTTCCAGCTACGACATTGTCCGGGCTATCATGGAGTGCAAGGAGCTGACCAATCCGGGAAAGATCGCGGTGATCAGCCCGGACGGGCCGCTCTACGAGGTGGAGGCGGTGTGCGGCCATTTCGGCTGTCAGGCCAGAGCCTATATGACTACCCGCCCGGAGGAGCTGGCCCAGGTGATCCGCCAGGCCAGGGAGGAGGGCTGCGACGCGGTGATCGGCGGCTATTCCGTGAACCTGTACGCAAAACAGGAGGGGATGCCCTCGGTGGTGATCCGCACCGGCGAGGACACGATCCGCCAGGCCCTGGGCGAGGCGGTTCGGATTGTGGAGCAGATCCGCAAGGAGCAGGTGGTGTCCCAGACCTACAAAACCATCATCTACGCCTCGAAAGAGGGGATTCTCTACGTGGACAGCCGGGGAATCATCCAGGTGCGCAACCGTGTGATCCGGGAGATGGAAGGGAACAACAGTCTGATGCACCGGAAGCTGGAGGAGGTGATCCCATTTTTCGCGGAGCCGTTTCGGGAGGCGGTGGCCACCGGCCGGGAGGTCAGCGGGAAAATTTACACCTTTCCCCAGACCCGGATCACGGTTTCGGCGGAATTTACCCCTGTGGTGGTAGGCCGGAAGGTGGCGGGCGTGGTAGTCAACGTGTCCGATATCACGAAGATACAGGAGATGGAGGGTAAAATCCGCCGGAAAATGGGGGAGAAGGGGCTGAGGGCCCGGTATACCTTCGACGACATTATCCATGAGAGCGCGGTGATGGAGGAGACCATCGCCCAGGCCCGCCGATACGCGGCCTCGGAGGCCAACGTGATGATTCTTGGGGAGACGGGCACCGGCAAGGAGCTGTTCGCCCAGAGCATCCATAACGCCAGCCAGCGCAAGAACGGCCCCTTTGTGGCCATCAACTGCGCGGCTCTGCCGGAGAATCTGCTGGAGAGCGAGCTGTTCGGCTACGTGGAGGGGGCGTTCACGGGGACGGCCAAGGGCGGGAAAATGGGTCTGTTCGAGCAGGCCCACGGCGGAACCCTGTTTCTGGACGAGATCGGGGAAATCTCCCTGGCCATCCAGACCAAGCTGCTGCGCGCCCTCCAGGAGCGGGAGGTGCGGCGCATTGGGGACGACAAGGTGATCTCTGTCAATGTGCGGATTATCTCGGCCACCAACAAGAATCTGACGCGGCTGACGGGCCGGGGGGATTTCAGGAGGGATTTGATGTACCGGCTGGATGTGCTGCGTCTGCTGATCCCGCCGCTGCGCAAGCGGGGCCAGGACGCCTGGCTGCTGTTCGGGCGGCTGCTTGACTCCTACGGGGCGGACCGGACGGGCGCGCCCGCCATGGAGCCGGAGGCCCTTGCGATGTTTCGCAGCTATCCTTTCCGGGGAAATATCCGGGAGCTGGAAAATGTGACAGAGCGCATTATGGTTCTCTGCCGGGGCGGAAGAATCTCCGCGGCGGACATGGAACAGATTCTCTATCCACGGGACGTGGAGGACGAGGAACTGCCAGCGGAGGGAGACGACGGGCAGAGCGCCGGAACCTGGGAGCGTGAATATAAGAAGGAGCAGCCCTCCGGCGTCAGCGAGCGGGAGCTGATTCTCTGGGGCCTGAAGCAGTGCCAGGGCAACCAGAGCAGGACGGCGAAGCTGCTGGGAATGGACCGGTCCACCCTCTGGCGGAAGCGGCAGAAATATGGAATTTGAGGCGTACCGGGGGAGTGTTGCAGGAAATGATGCAGAAAATGTTGCCATTTTGCAACAAAAAAGGCAAAAGCAGGGGCAGGGATGAGAAAAATTCTGCAGAAAGTTTGTTATTAATTTGTCAGATATAAAAAAATACCAGCAAATAAAAGAATTTTCCGCGCCGCGGGGGAAGGCGCGGAATTTTTGGCACTGAAATTGCTCTATTTAGGGTTATAAACGGCGGCCCGGCCAGTACGGCCTGCTGGGACCCGCATACGCCGAGCCCGGCCTACCGCGGCCCGCATACGCCGCCGCGCCGTCAAAAAGGGGAAAGGATGGTATTATGAGAAAATTTATATTAAAACGATTGTGCACGCTGATTCCGGTTTTGATTGTCGTCTCGATTCTGGTGTTTCTGATGGTGCATGTGATGCCCGGGGACCCGGCGCGGATCATGGCCGGGGACACGGCCACGGAGCAGGATGTGGAGAAGATCCGGGTGGCCTACGGATTTGACAGACCGCTGTACGAGCAGTATTTCCGCTACATAAGTAAAGCCCTCCGGGGCGACTTCGGCACCTCCTTCCGTACCGGGCGTCCGGTGGCCCAGGAGATCGCCATCCGTTTTCCAAATACCATGCTGCTGGCGGTGGCGGCCATTGTGATCTCCATCGTGTTCGGCATCGGGATCGGGCTCATTTCCGCCACCAAGCGGAACTCGATTTTTGACAGCGTCAGTATGGTGCTGGCGCTGGTGGGACTGTCTATTCCGCCCTTTTACCTGGGGCTCATGCTGATGCTGATTTTCTGCGTCATCCTGAAATGGCTTCCCATCACCGCCGAGGTCAGCTTTGTGGGCATGATCCTGCCGTCCCTGACGCTGTCGGCCAGAAGCCTTGCCACCATCGCCCGCATGACCCGGTCCAGTATGCTGGAGGTCATGAGCCAGGACTACATCCTGACGGCCAAGGCCCAGGGCTTTAACAGCCGGAAGATCATTTTCAGCCACGCGCTGAAAAATGCCATGAACTCCATCGTCACGGTGGCGGGCATCCAGTTCGGCACACTGCTGGGCGGTTCGGTGATCACGGAGAAGGTGTACGGCTGGCCAGGGCTTGGCGAGCTGGTGATCACGGCCATCAAGGCCAGGGATTTCCCAGTGGTGCAGACGACCATTCTGGTGATCGCGGTGTCCTTTGTGGCGGTGAATCTGTTTGTGGATGTGCTGTACGTGCTGATTAACCCTCGGATCAAATATGTGTAGGGAGGGAGAGAGATTATGAGCGCAGAGAATCAGAACATGGCCTGCATGTTGTTGCAGGATGAAGATAATGAAGTGGTGGTGGGCAATCAGCTCCGCCGCATGTGGTACAGCTTCTGCAAGCGCAAGGTGGCGGTGCTGGGGCTGGTGATCGTGCTGATCTATATCATCGTTGCGATCTTCGCGCCGCTTTTGGCCCCCTACGATCCGGTGAAGCAGGATCTGGCCAACATGCTGCAGACGCCCGGGCCCAAACATCTCCTGGGAACCGACGAGATGGGACGGGATATTTTGAGCAGGATCATTTACGGGGCGCGGATTTCCATGAAGGTGGGCTTCTACGCGGTGGGCGTGGCCTTTGTGATCGGGATTCCCCTGGGGATTTTCGCCGGATATTTCGGCGGGAAGGTGGATCTTCTCATCATGCGCGCCATGGACGTGCTGCTGGCATTTCCGGGCATCCTGCTGTCCATCGTGTTCGTCAGCGTGCTGGGGCCCAATCTGGACAACGCCATTTTGTCCGTGGGCATTTACACGGTGCCTAATTTCGCCCGGATGGCGCGGGGGGAGACCCTGGCTCTCAGAAACAGCGAGTTTATCGAGGCGGCCAGAGCCATGGGCTCAGGGGATATCCGCATCGTATTTTCTCATATCCTCATCAATATCGTCTCGCCCATGATCGTCATGGGAACTTTGAGCTTCGGCACAGCCATTATCACCACCTCGGGCATGGGCTTTCTGGGGATCGGAGCCCAGCCGCCCACGCCGGAATGGGGCGCAATGCTCTCCAGTGGCCGCCAGTACCTGCTGGTAGCCCCCCACGTGACCACGTACACCGGCCTGGCCATCCTGTTTCTGGTGCTGGGCTTAAACCTTCTGGGCGACGGCCTGCGGGACGTTCTGGACCCCAAGATGAAGGATTGATTTTGACAGGGAGGTAAGTATGACGGCAATCAGGGAACAGATATCGGCTTATGTGGACGCCAACGCCGGGCGTCTGGTGGAGGAGCTGCAGCGCTTTCTGCGCCAGCCCAGCATTTCCACCGTGAACCAGGGCATGGAGGAGTGTGTGGATATGCTCCGGGAAGAGTTGGAGGGCCTTGGACTGAAAACGGAACTTTTGCAGGTGGAGGGGGCGTTCCCGGCGGTATTTGCCAGAAGCCCTAAAAAGGGGGAGAAGAAGGAGCTGTTCGTCTACAACCATTACGACGTGCAGGACCCCGATCCGCTGGACCAGTGGCAGTCCGATCCCTTTGGGGCGGAGATTCGGGACGGGTATGTGTACGCCCGGGGCGCAACGGACGACAAGGGGAATCTCTACGCCAACATGAAGGCGCTGGAGGTTTTGAAGGAGCTTTTGGGGGAGGTTCCCCCGGGAATCAAGCTGTTTGTGGAGGGCGAGGAGGAGATCGGAAGCCCCAATCTGGAGCGTTATCTCAGCCGTTTTGCGGACGAGCTTCACGCGGACGGCGCGGTGGCCTGCGACCGGGGCGTGCACGAGTCAGGGCGGCCTCAGATGTATCTGGGCTGCAAGGGTATGGTGCGGGCGGAAATCTCCTGCCACCGGGCCAAGCGGGACGTGCACTCCGGCCAGGCCCCGCTGATCCCCAACGCGGCCTGGGATCTGGTGCGGCTGTTAAATTCCATGATGGACGAAAATCATCACATTACCATACCGGGCTATCTGGACGCGGTGTTGCCTCCGACGGAGGAGGAACTGGCGCTGATTGGCACTGTTCCCATGGATCTGGGTGATTACAAGACAGAGTACGCCGTGGACCGGCTGGTCTGCGGGGACAAGGACGGGGAGGAGCTGGTGAAGGAGCTGCTGTACCGGCCCACCTGCAACATTTCCGGGATCAAAAGCGGCTGGACCGGGGAACGGGGAAAGACCATCGTGCCCTGCGACGCCTGGGTGCGGCTGGATTTGCGGCTGATCAAGGACATGACGGCGGAGGATGCCGCGAAACGGCTGGAGGAGTTTGTGAAGGCTTCCCCCTACGGGCCGTTTGAGGTGACGGCGGTGCCCAGCATTCCGCCCTACAAGGTTCCGCCAAACGACGAGCTGGTGCAGCTGGCCGGACGGCTTGCCAAGGAGGTATACGGCCGGGACCCGGTGGTCTGGCCCTATCTGGACGGCACCGCTCCCTTCGGGCTGTTCCCGCGCTACATCGGAGGGGACATCTTCGTCATCGGCCTGGGAGCGCCCTTTGCCACCGCCAATACCCACGCGCCAAATGAAAACATCAGCATTGAACAGTACCTGACCGGCATCAAGTATATGGCCAATATTTTCTATGAATATCTGTGTTAGCGCGGCAGCGCGCCGGAACATACACCGCGCCGGAGGGCGGCGACGAAAGGGGAGTGTTTATGAGTGAAAATATATTAGAGATCAAAAATCTCAGCGTGGAGTTCCGCACCTTCGACGGTGTGGTGAAGGCCATCAACGGCATGAGCTTTGACGTCCCCCGGGGAAAGACCGTGGGTCTGGTGGGCGAGACGGGGGCCGGCAAGACAACCACCGCGCTGAGCGTGATGGGGCTGGTGCAGTCGCCTCCCGGCGTGATTACAGAGGGGGAAATCCTCTTTGACGGCGAGGACCTGCTGAAGGCAGGCGAGGCAAAGCTGCGGAAGTACCGGGGAGATAAAATTTCCATGATTTTCCAGAACCCCATGACCTCGCTGAATCCGGTCTACACGGTGGGGCGGCAGATCGCCAACGTGATCATGCAGCACCAGAACGTGAACAAGGCGGAGGCGGAGAAGCGGGCCGGGGATATGCTGGAAGTGGTGGGAATCCCAAGGGAGCGGACGGCCAACTACCCCCACGAGTTCAGCGGGGGCATGCGGCAGCGGGTGTGCATCGCCATGGGGCTGGCCTGCAATCCCAGCCTGCTGATCGCCGACGAGCCCACCACGGCCCTGGACGTGACCATCCAGGCGCAGATTCTGAATTTGATGAAAGGGCTTAAGGATCAGTACGACACCTCCATCATATTTATCACCCACGCTCTGGGCGTGGTGGCGGAGATCGCGGACTATGTGGTGGTAGCCTACGCGGGCAGCGTGATTGAGAAGGGGGATATCAAGTCCATTTTCACCAATCCCCTGCACCCCTACACCAGGGGGCTGTTCGGCTGCCTGCCGGACATCGAGTCCGTGGAGTCCAAACGGCTGCAGATCATTCCGGGCGCCATGCCGGACCCCATGAACCTGCCGGAAGGCTGCAAGTTCTGCAAGCGCTGCAGCGAGGCTATGGACATCTGCCGGGTAAAGGAACCGGAGGAAATCCGGGTGGACAGCGAGCACATGGTGAAATGCCACAAATATCAAGGAGGCGGCAAAGATGAGTGAGATTCTTCTGGACGTAAAAAATCTCTGTAAGTATTATCCGGTCTCCGGCGGCACCCTCCACGCGGTGGACGACGTCAGCTTCCACATCAACAAGGGGGAAACGCTGGGGCTGGTAGGGGAGAGCGGCTGCGGGAAATCCACCATCGGGCGCACGGTGCTGCGGCTGATCCCACACACTTCGGGGGAGGTCCATTACAAGGGGGAGAACATTCTCACCTGTTCCCCGGCCAGGCTGCGGTCCCTGCGCAGGCAGATTCAGATCATTTTCCAGGACCCGTACTCCTGCCTGGACCCGCGAAAGACCATCGGACAGATCATTTCCGAGCCGTTAGTCATCAACCGGCTGGCCGGAAAGAAGGAACTGAACGCCAAGGTGCTGGACCTGATGAGTAAGGGCGGCGTGAGCCGGAAGCTGTACAACGCGTACCCCCACGAGCTGGACGGGGGCAGGCGGCAGCGGGTGGGCATCATCCGGGCCCTGGCAATGAACCCCGAGTTCATTGTCTGCGACGAGCCGGTGTCCTCCCTGGACGTGTCAATCCAGGCGCAGATTCTCAACCTGCTCCAGGAGATGCAGGAAAATATGGGGCTGACCTACCTGTTCATTTCTCACGACCTCAGCGTGGTGCGCCATATCAGCAACCGCATCATCGTGATGTATCTGGGAAAGATCGTGGAAATCTGCCGGTCCAGGGAGCTGTTCGCCAATCCGGTCCACCCCTACACCAGGGCGCTGTTGTCGGCGGTTCCCATCGCCAAGTACAATTACAACCGCAGGGAACAGATTCTGTTAAAGGGCGACGTGCCCAGCCCGGTGAATCCGCGGCCCGGCTGCCGGTTCGCCAACCGGTGCTGGATGGCAAAGGAAATCTGCCATCAGGAGACGCCGGAGTTAAAGAATGTGGGAACAGACCACCAGGCTGCCTGCCATTTTGTGGGGTAGCGGGTGTGTAAGGGATATAACACTCTAAAGAAAGGAGAGGTATGGGTATTGGCGACAATACATCATACGAGGGGAAAGATGAAAAAAAGAAATTTGACCAGGGGATGCGCAGTTTTATTGACACTGACAATGCTGGCGCTGGCGGGCTGCGGCGGAGGAAAGGGCGCGGCTACGGCAGAGAGCCAGGGGGGACAGAACAGTCCGGCCGCCACCGAGGCGGCGGGAGGCGGGGAGTCCGCGAAAAGCAAGGATTTTGTCTACTGCTGCGGCACGGAACCGACCACGCTGGACCCCCATCTGATCAACGACAACGCCACGGCCAGAGCGGCGTTCCAGATTTACGAGACGCTGGTTTACCGCGACACGGATTCCTCCATCAAGCCCAGGCTGGCGGAGAGCTGGACCACCTCGGACGACGGTACGGTCTGGACTTTCAAGCTGCGCCAGGGCGTGAAATTCCACGACGGGGAAACCTTCAACGCGGAGGCGGTGAAGTACAATATCGAGCGGCTGAAAAATCCCGAGACTGCGGCGCCCAAGGCTTCGGTGGTGGATATGGTGAAGAGCGTGGACGTGGTGGACGAGTATACGGTGGCCTTCACCTTGTCCGAGCCCAGCAGCGTGTTCCTGGCTCAGATCAGCAGCTACACCACGGGCATGTTGAGCCCCAAGTCGGCGGAGAGCCAGGGCAAGGAATTCGGTCAGCACCCCGTGGGCACAGGCCCCTTAAAGCTGGAGTCCTGGGATTACGGCAGCAGCCTGGTGATGACCCGTTTTGACGATTACTGGGGGGAGAAAGCCACGGTGGATTCCATTACCTTCCGCATCGTGCCCGAGGACGCCTCCCGGGTGATGATGTTAAAGACCGGCGACGCCGACCTGGTGGCAGGTATTCCGCCGGTGCAGATCGAGGAACTGCAGAGTGATCCCAACGTGAAGGTGCTGGTGGAGACCGGCTACCGGACCATTTTCCTGGGGATGAACAGCACAGTGAAGCCACTGGACGACGTGCGGGTGCGCCAGGCCGTGAACTACGCCATCGACCGGGAGTCCATCATCAAGAACGTGATGCGGGACGTGGCCTCCTACCCGGATTCCTTTATGGTGTCCAATGTGATCGACAACTCCGCCAAGGGGCTGGGCTGCTATGAGTTCGACCAGGAGAAGGCCAAAGCGCTGTTGGCCGAGGCGGGATATGCCGACGGCTTCACCCTGACCTTAAGCACGCCGGAAGGCCGCTACGCCATGGACCGCCAGGTGGCGGAGGTGATTCAGGCCATGCTGATGGAAGTGGGCATCACGGCGGAGATCAATGTTCTGGACTGGGGCGCTTACAGCGAGCAGGCTACTTCCGGCCAGCACCAGTTCTTCCTTCTGGGCATGGGCTGCCCCACCGGCGACCCGGAATTCAATCTGTTTATGAACTTCGGCACGGAAGGCCCCCAGAACTACTCCCGGTTCAGCAACGCCACCGTGGATCAGCTGCTGGCCGAGCAGAGCACCATCCTGGACGCCGAGGAGCGCTCCAAGGTGATGTACCAGATTCAGGAAGAATTGAAAAATGACGCCTGCGGCGCGCCACTGTATTACGAGCAGCAGACCTATGGAAGCGGGGCGGATGTGAATGGGTTTATTATTTATCCCGACGAGAACGCGAGTATGGCGTATCTGGTGAGGGAATAACAGCAGAGTGTGGCCAGGATGAGAGAGGACGCCGGGTAACGGCGTCCTCTTAACGTGCTTGCGCAATGAAATCGGTTTTAGTTATTCTTTCCCCTATGCCGCATATACTCACAAATCAAGCTTGCCGTGGCCTCCACCCCGATGGAGCTGTCAACGCATAATTCGTATTCATGGGGATCGCCCCACTCGCGGCCGGAGATGCTTTTGTAGTATGCAGAGCGTGCGGCGTCGGATCGGGTGATGCTTTTTTGGCCCTGTTCATGGGTGTCCCCATACATTTTCATCACATTTTGAACACGATAACCGGCAGGGGCGTAGATAAAGACGCGGACCACATTTTTGCAGCCGCGCAGCACATAATCAGCCGCCCGGCCCACGATGACGCAGGAACCCATGTCCGCGATACGCTTAATCGCCTTGTCCTGGGCGGTGACCGCCTGCTGGACGGCCTCCGTGCTCAGGTATAGTTCCCTCATGGCCATGTTTTCATTGGTATTCAGGCTGGAAATGAATTCCCTGGACAGACCGCTTTCCTTTGCGGCCAGGGCGATCATCTCCTTGTAATAGCATGGAATCCCCATTTTTTCCGCAACAAGCTGCCCGATCTGTTTTCCGGCCGAGCCGTGTTCGCGGGAGATGGTCAAAATAATACCGGCCCGGGACGGCTGAAGGACGGTTATCTCCGTTTCCTCTGAAGCCGCAGGGCGGCGGGGCAGTTCACCCCAAAGCCGGATCATGAAAAAGAATGTGACGAGGATGGCGATTGTATCGGCGGCGGGAGCGGCCCAAAAGATTCCGGTTACGCCCAGCCTGAGTGGCAGAATCAGGGAGAACACGATCAGAAGCGCGTCGCGCAAAATGGAGAGCGGAACTGCGGCCCTGGCGTGGCCGATGGACTGTAAAAAGATCGCGCACACCTTTTGCACGCAGGTGAACACAATCAATGAGAGATAAATCCGCAGGCACTGGGTGGCGAACTGCGTATAAAGTTCACCGTCCGAACCGAACATGCGGATAAAGAGCTGCGGGACTGCCTCGAACAGCACCGTACAGATCAGGCAGATGATCGCCGTCCATTTTAACATCAGTTTCAGCAGCTCCCGTACACGATCATACTGCCCCGCCCCATAGTTGTATCCGACGATTGGCTGCGCGCCTGCGGCGATCCCGATTCCGATATTCAGCACGATCTGAAACAGCTTCATAATGACGACAAAGGCAGCCAACGGAATGTCCGGGCCAAAAACCGACACTGAGCCATAACGTACCAGCAGGATGTTGTTGATCACGGTGATCACAACAATGGACCACTGTGTCAATAAGCTGGAAGTTCCCAGCGCCATCACGTGCTTTAACTCAATGAAATCAAGGCGGAAGCTGTCCGTGGACAGGCGGAACGTCCTGCTCTTGGCTAAGTAGGCGGAGCAGATTAAAAAGCTGACAAACTGCCCGAGTATGGTTGCCCAGGCAGCGCCCTTAATTCCCAGATCGAGAACAAAGATTGCCAGTGGATCGCCGACGATGTTGATGGCGGCTCCGGCCAGCATAGCTCCCATTGCATAGCGGGGACTGCCGTCCGCGCGGATAATCGAGGCCAGCGTGTTCTGCACCAGGGCGAAGGGGATCATGGCATAGATAATGAAGCCGTAATCGCGGGCCAACGTGAGGTTCGCGTCGGTTGCCCCGATCAGGCGCAGAAGGTGATCGCCCCCGAGGTACCCGGCCACAGTGATGACAAGCCCGGCCAAAAAGGAACACAGAATACTGTTTCCTACGCTTTTGTGAATTTTCTGGGTTTCCTTCCGGCCCAGTGAGACACTGAGCACGGCGGCGGCTCCGTCGCCAAAGAACAGGGACAGCCCCCAGCCTACGACTGTGATTGGGAAAATGACGCCTGTCGCTGCATTACCCAGATACCCGATCCCGTTTCCGACAAAAATCTGGTCGACAATGTTGTAGAGACAGGAAATGAGTAAAGAAAAGATACATGGAACCGCAAATTTTCTTAACAGCGATCCCACTTTTTCGGTTCCCAAATAGTTGCTTTCTTGCATAACATACCTCCGGTTTACAGGCAAAAACAGCACATGCAGAACCCATGCGCTGTCAAAAAATCACAACAAAAAAAACAACACATGCATCTGTACCGTGATCAGATTTATGCGCCGTGCGCTACATGTGTCGTTGATTGCCCTTATTTAATTTACGTCTATCAGCATATCATTATAGAAAAAAATTTTCAAAGGCATTTTTTCACAAACTATCATCCGCCTCATGGTTGGGCATTTTCGCAATCTTCACGTCTGTTCCTGCCCGTCCAGCGCCTCCGTGAATTTAAAATGGCTGGCCACCATCCCCTGCCGCTCATAAAACCGGTGACTGTCCGTCCGTTTCCGGTTGCAGCATACCTCCAGCTGTAAACATCCCGCCGCTCTGGCGGTTTTTTCGGCTTCTGAGAAGAGAAGGCTGCCGATGCCCTGGCCCCTGCGGCTTTCCGCCACCACAATCTCCTGCAATTCCGCGATTTTTCCGCCATGGTGCAGCAGACACTGGACATGCACGCTGGCAAAGCCCGCGGCCCCGCCGTTTTCCAGGGCGATCAGATAATGGATATTGGGGTCCGCCAGATTTTGCAGATAGACTGCTTCAAGCTTTGTCCGGTCCAGGGGCGCTTCCTCCAGTTCGCAGATCAGGGAGTAGATTTGTGGGAAATGTTCAGGGCGGGCGTTTATAATTTCCATAGGGATACCTCCGTGGGGGCTTATGTTTTGGAAATAGTTTAGCATCCGGGCGGGGAGATTGCAATGGTTGAGGCAGTGGGGAGGAATTTAATGAGTAACTAATAAATTCCATAGTAACTTGCAGACGTACAGCTTATTTTATAGAAGCTTCTTTGGCCTCAACGGCGGCCTCTCTGCACTTGGAGATCGCCATTCTCAACTTGGTGCTTCATGAGTACAATGTGAATGTGGTGAGGCAAAAGATGATTTCCATGAAATTGAAGGAGAAACATTATTTTGAATCTAACGAGTGTTCCGGCCGTGATTGTGCTGCTGATTATTTTGATATGCAAACGGGACAGTCTGATTCCGGCCGTCATTGTCTGCGTGCTGCTAATAGCGAAGCGGAGGATAGCCAAAAAAGTTGAAACGGGAGGGCACGGGATCCAGGACAAAGATGTAGAGAAACGATATAAAGAGAGCTAAAAAAATTTATAGCATTATGAAGAAACAAAAATCCCCGGCGATTGGCGGAGGGTCCCAAAGGACTGGTATCCGCCACTGCCGGGGATTTTTCGGTCCGTGTTTATTCCGTTGACATATCCCTTCCCAGTCCTTATAATTGGAACTGTCGGCGGCTTTTCTCACGGTGAAGGGGGAAAGCGGCCGTTTGAATCAAAGGAAGCGAGGAAAATAACGTGAAGATAAGAGATATATTGGCGGCGGGAAAACCCACCCTTTCCTTCGAGGTGTTTCCGCCCAAGACGGTGGACGCCTACGAGCCGGTGGAGCGCGCGGCCTGTGAGATTGCGAAGCTGAAACCGGCATTTATGAGCGTTACATACGGGGCGGGAGGCGGAACCAGCCGTTACACGGTGGATATCGCCGACACCATCAAGGGGTACGGCGTTACGCCGCTGGCCCACCTCACCTGCGTGTCCTCCACCCGGGAGAAAGTGCACCAGGTATTGGACGAACTCAAGTCCAGGGGAATCGAGAACGTGCTGGCGCTGCGGGGAGATCTCCCGGCGGACGGGGAAACGCCCCGGGAATACCGGTACGCCTCCCAGCTGATCCGGGAGATCAAGGAGAGCGGCGATTTCTGCATCGGCGCGGCTTGCTATCCGGAGGGCCATGTGGAGTCGGCCAACAAATCGGTGGATATGGATTATCTGAAGGAAAAGGTGGAGGCGGGCTGCGATTTCGTCACCACCCAGATGTTCTTTGACAACAGCATTTTATACAGCTATCTGTACCGGATTCGGGAGAAGGGCATCACGGTTCCTGTGATCGCCGGAATTATGCCGGTGACCAACGCCAAACAGATCAGCCGCATTACCGGCATGTCCGGCACCTATCTGCCCGCCCGGTTCAAAGCCATTGTGGACCGGTTCGGTGACAACCCGGCGGCCATGAAGCAGGCGGGCATTGCCTACGCCACGGATCAGATCATCGACCTGATCGCCAACGGAGTGAACGGGATCCACGTCTATTCCATGAACAAACCCGACGTGGCGGCCAGAATCCGGGAGAATTTGTCGGAAATCCTGTGACCGGGAAATATGGATTGTAAGGAAAATGGAGGTGGCCTATGGACCAGAGCGAGGTGAGCCGGGGGGAGGTCCTCCGGTATATGGGCTGCAAGGGCGCACAGAGTGAAGCGGTAATGGCGCTGGTGGAGGACTGTCTGGCCCAGCTGGGTCAGGCCTGTGAGCCGCGCCATCTGACGGCCGTGTTTCCGCTGTCTCTTTCGGCGGACGGAGGGATCGACGGGGGCTGTTTTCGCACCCACAGCCGGAATTTGTCCCGGAACCTGGCGGACTGCCACAAAATCATCGTATTTGCAGCCACCCTGGGCACCGGGGCGGATCACCTGATCCACAAGTACAGCCGCCTGGAAATGAGCCGGGCCGTGGTCTTGCAGGCCGCCGCCGCGGCTATGATCGAGGAATACTGTGATCAGGTCTGTTCCGCGCTAAAGGAAGAATACGAGGCCCGGGGAGAGTACCTGCGGCCACGGTTCAGCCCCGGCTACGGGGATTTTCCGCTGGAATGCCAGCCGGCCCTGTTAAATGCACTGGAGGCGGGTAAGCGCATCGGAATCAAGCTGACGGACAGCCTGCTCATGATGCCGTCCAAATCCGTGACCGCGGTCATGGGAATCAGCAAAAAGCCGCACCGCTGCGACGTCAGGGGCTGCGAGGCCTGCGGCAAGACGGACTGCGCCTACCGGAGGTAGGATGCGTATGGCCTGGCGGTCCGGGCAGGCATTTCCGCCGTCCGTCACTCATTTCCGCTATGGGCCAATCATTTCCGTCGTCCGTCAATCGAGAATGGAACACAACCTCATGGGCTGTGCCACAATATAAGGAGGAAGAGAAAAATGATACGTTTTAACTGTGATTACTGCGAGGGCGCGCACCAGCGCATTTTAGACAAGCTGGTGGAGACCAACATGGAGCAGACGCCCGGGTACGGGAACGATCGCTTTTGCGCCGAGGCGGCTCAGATGATCCGCGATCTGTGCAAGGCGCCCGAGGCGGCGGTGCATTTCCTGACCGGGGGAACCCAGGTCAACTTAACGGTGATCGCGGCCGCGCTGCGTCCCCATCAGGGCGTGCTCTGCTCCGAGGCCGGGCACATTGCGGTCCACGAGGCGGGGGCTGTGGAGGCCACGGGTCACAAGGTGCTGGGACTGTCCGCGCCCGACGGAAAGATCACGGCCCAGCAGGTGAAACAGGCCTATGTGGATCACATAAACGACGAGAGCTACGACCAGATCGTAAAGCCCGGCCTGGTGTACATTTCCCAGTCCACGGAGTTGGGCACCACCTATTCCAAAGCGGAGCTGGAGGAAATGTACCGGGTCTGCAAGGAGTGCGGCCTCTACCTCTACGTGGACGGCGCGCGCCTGGCCTACGCCCTGGGAGCTGAGGGAATGGACGTGGACTTTGAGGTACTGGCTGCCAACTGCGACGTATTTTATATCGGAGGCACCAAGGTGGGCGCGCTGTTCGGCGAGGCCGTGGTGATCTTAAACGACGCGTTGAAAACGGATTTCCGCTACATTATGAGGCAGGAAGGCGGCCTGGTGGCCAAGGGGCGTCTGCTGGGAATCCAGTTCTCCGAGCTTCTGCGCGACGGATTTTACATTGAGACGGGCCGCAGGGCCGACCGGCTGGCGGACGAGATCCGCAAAGCCTGCGAGGACCGGGGTTATCCCTTCCTGGTGCCGAACAATACCAACCAGATATTCCCGGTGATCCCGGACGCCGTGCTGGAGAGCTGGAAGGACAAATATGCCTTCGCGTACCAGTGCCGCGTGGACGAGAGCCACAGCGCCGTGCGCTTCTGCACCAGCTGGGCCACCAGGCCGGAGGACGTGAAAGCCCTGGCCGACGACATTCGCAACAGTTAAAGAGGACGGATACATGGATTTGTTAAGGGAAATGAGACAGCGCCGCCTGTTTTTCGACGGCGGCACGGGAAGCCTGTTACAGGCCCAGGGGCTGAAAGCGGGGGAATTGCCGGAGGTGTGGAGCATCACCCGCCCGGAAGTCTGCGTGAAGCTCCACCGGGATTACCTGGAAGCGGGCGCGGACATCATCAAGACCAATACCTTCGGAGCCAACGGGCTGAAATTTAAGGGGCGGGAAAATGCGAACGGCGCGGAGCAGGGCGCGTCCACGGCGGGCCACTCCGGCGCAGAGCGGGGAGCGTCCACGGCGGGGTGCACCGGCGCAGAGCAGGCCGCGTCTACGGCGAGTCACCCCGGCGCCGAGCAGACAGCGTCCACGGCGCCCCCTGCCGCCGCCCGCCCGGCCGACTCCTACAGCGTGGACGAGATCGTCACCGCAGCTATGAAAAACGCCCGCCGGGCGGTGGCGGAGGCCGGTCACGGTTATATCGCCCTGGACCTTGGGCCGACTGGCAAGCTTTTAAAGCCACTGGGCGACCTGGATTTCGAGGATGCGGTGGAGCTTTATAAGGAAGTGGTGAGGATCGGGCGCAGGGAAGGCGCGGACCTGGTGCTCATCGAGACCATGAGCGACAGCTATGAGCTGAAAGCCGCGGTGTTGGCCGCCAAGGAGGCGGGGGAGGGGCTGCCGGTGTTCGCCACCGTCGTTTTCGACGGAAAGGGCAAGCTTTTAACCGGCGGAAACGTGGAGTCCACAGTGGCGCTGCTGGAAGGGCTGCGGGTGGACGCCCTTGGGATCAACTGTGGCCTGGGGCCGGTGCAGATGAAGGGGATCGTTGAAGAGCTTCTGAAGGTCTCCTCCCTGCCCGTGATCGTCAACCCCAACGCGGGCCTTCCCCGCAGCGAGAACGGGGTGACGCTCTACGACATCGATGGGGACCGGTTTGCCCAGGTGATGGAGGAGATCGCCCGCATGGGCGCCTGCTTCCTGGGGGGCTGCTGCGGCACTACGCCGGAACATATTCAGAAAACCGTGGGCCGCTGCAAGGATGTGCCCCTGGTCTGGCCGCAGGCCAGGAAACGCACGGTGATTTCCTCCTATTCCCAGGCGGTGTGCATCGAGGGAAAGACCGTAATCATCGGCGAACGGATCAATCCCACCGGCAAATCCAAGTTTAAGCAGGCCCTGCGGGACCACAACCTGGAGTATATTCTGAAAGAGGGCGTGACCCAGCAGGACAACGGGGCCCAGGTGCTGGACGTGAACGTTGGACTGCCGGAGATCGACGAGCCCTCTATGATGGAGGAAGTGGTGAAGGAGCTGCAGGCCATCATCGACCTGCCCTTACAGATCGACACCTCCAATCCCCGGGCCATGGAACGGGCCCTTCGGGTCTACAACGGCAAGGCGCTGATCAACTCCGTCAACGGCAAGGCCGAGGTGATGGATGAAATCTTCCCGCTGGTGGCCCGATACGGCGGCGCAGTGGTAGCGCTGTGCCTGGACGAGTCCGGGATACCGGAGACGGCCGAGGGCCGCATCCAGGTGGCGAAAAAGATCATCCGGGAGGCCGCCCGCTACGGCATCGGCACCGAGGACCTGATTTTCGACGGTCTGTGCATGACGGTCAGCTCCGACAGCAAAGGCGCGCTGACCACGCTGGAGACTCTGCGCCGCATCCGGGACGAGCTGGGCTGCAAGTCGGTGCTGGGCGTGTCCAATATTTCCTTCGGCCTGCCCCAGCGGGAAATCATCAACGCCTCGTTCTTCACTATGGCTATGGAGTGCGGCCTGAGCGCGGCTATCGTGAATCCCAACTCCGAGGCCATGATGCGGGCCTACTACAGCTTTAACGCGTTGATGGATATGGATCCACAGTGCGGGGAATATATCCGCATCTATGGAGGCCAGGCGGGAAGCCTGGGGAAAACCCTGCCCCGGAATCCAGGCGCGGGAAGCGCCGGTGCTGCCGGTGGGGGCCTGGGCGCGGGAAGCGCTGGAACTGCCGGTGGGGGCCTGGGTACGGGGAACGCTGGAACTACCGGTGCGGGCTCCGCCTCCGGCACCACCGGCGCAGGAGCGGAATCCGCCTCCGGCCAGTCCGCAGCCGCTTTCGAAATCGCCTCACGCCTGTCCGCCGCCATCGAGCGCGGCCTGAGGGAGGAGGCCCACCGGGCGGTGGGAGAGCTTCTTGAAACCCGGGAGCCGCTGGACGTGATCAACACCGAGATGATCCCGGCCCTGGACCGGGTGGGAAAGGGCTTTGAAGCCGGGACCATTTTCCTGCCTCAGCTGCTCATGAGCGCCGAGGCTGCAAAGGCGGCGTTTGAAGTGATCAAGGACCGGATGGCCAGTTCCGGTCAGGTGCAGGAGAAGAAGGGAACGATCATCCTGGCTACGGTGAAGGGCGATATCCACGACATCGGCAAGAACATCGTCAAGGTTCTGCTGGAAAACTACAGCTACGAGGTGATCGACCTGGGCCGGGACGTTCCGCCAAAAACCATCGTGGAAACCGCGATGGAGCGGAAGGTCCGCCTGGTGGGCCTCAGCGCTCTGATGACCACCACGGTTCCCAGTATGGAGGAAACCATCCGTCTGCTGCGGGAGCAGCTGCCGGGCACCCTGGTGATGGTGGGCGGAGCCGTGTTGACGCCCGAATACGCCAGAACCATCGGCGCGGACGCTTACTGCCGGGACGCAATGGCCTCGGTGAACTACGCGGAGGAGGTTTTCGCGGGGACGTGATCCGGGCGTTACAGGGACGTATAAACTTAATTTTCATAAAAATAAGGCGCTGTGGGACATACTCTCACAGCGCCTTACTTATATCACGGCTTCCATCGCGGTCGGTGGCGAGGGAACAGCATCCCGGCCCTTATGAAGGAGGAAAATGAGCCGGTAAGGAGGAGCCGATGGACCGGATGCCAGAGTCAGAGCCCGCAGAGGAGATGTTCGTCCCATGCTCCGCCGCGGTTACTGGGAAGTCCTGAAAATCCGTCCCAAACGGGCACTCTCCGGGCGCGGAGCCGCACAGGCGGCAGGCGCTCACCTTATTTTTTCCGGTTTCCTTGGAATGGTACAGCTGTTGGTCCGACAACCGGACCAGGGCGTCGAAATCCCGTTCATGTCTCAGCACGCCCGAGGCCAGCCCCAGGCTGATGGTCATATGGGGAGATACACTGTGGTCGGGAGCGGGGATTTCAAGGCACTCCACCAGCCTGCGCAGCCGCTCGGCGGCCTTGACCGCGTTGGCGTGGTCGATGCCGTAGAGAAGAATCTGGAATTCTTCCCCGCCGTACCGGCAGATCAGATCGGAACTGCGGTGGATGCCGCCGGCCAGGGCGGAAGCGATCTGCTGAAGGCACAGATCCCCCTCGCAGTGGCCGTTGGCGTCGTTAAAGCGCTTGAAATAGTCGATGTCCACCATGATCACAGCGATGGGGATTTCCATGCGGATGGTGATGGGGAGAAGCTCTTCCAGTTTCTGGGCAAAGCCGCAGCGGTTTAACAGGCGGGTCAGGGAGTCGTGGTGGGCCTGGTTCATGAGGCATAGATTGGTCTCGTTGGCCTGGTACAGCTCCCGAAGGCTCCCGGTGATGCTGTGGTAACGGCTGCGGGAGAGAAAGACAGCCGCGCAGCAGAACAGGGCCATGTGGGAATAGATCATGGGCGGAGCCTGCCGGAGGCTGAACAGGCAGAAGGCCACCGAGGCGGTGAGGGAGATCGTGGTGACCAGTTCCCGCAGGGTAAGAAGCGGGCACGCGGCGATGTAGAGCATGAACAGCAGATAATTCTCCATGGTGATCCGCTCCCGCAGGTTCAGAAACGTCATGGAGAGGCAGAAAAGCGCCATCACCGCGGTGAAGGCGTAGGTATGGTATTTCAGCCGGGTGGTACCGGCGCCCTTTGCCAATGCGCGGAACATGTACTCGGTCAAAAAAATATTTCCGGCCATGACAAACACAAACAGCGCGATCACCGCCATATAGAGCCCGAACTGTCTTGTCCGGGCGTGGATCATGCAGAAAATGCTGACATTGACAGCCTGCACGAGAATCATCATAATGGAGAAATTTAAAATCTGCCGCAGATTGCTCAGGCGGATTCTGTCGGTCAGCTGCCGTTCCGTCTGAGGCGTGGAATTCCGGCTCGGGCAGTTGCACCAGAATACGCTCTTTTTAACATTGTCTAACATTTGTATTTCCTTTTCTCACAAGTTATTCCGCGTAAAATTACACATGTTAATTAGAATATGCATGAAGAAGAGAAAATATAACCATGGGATGGAAAAATTTACACTTTTTTGACGGATGGGGGAGATGGAATATTCTGGAGGACCGCCCAGAAATTACCGCGCACAGATGAGGAAAAGTGTGCTAATATAGATTTGTAACAAAAAAGAAATAATTTCGTAACAATTTTAACGACGGAAAGTGAGGACAAACTATGACAGTAACGATTCCCGCAATGGCGCTGGCAGCCATGGTCGGCTCCGGATGCCCGGTAAACCAGGCGAACATGAACCAGTATAGTCAGGTCATGAACAATCCCGGCAGCGCACAGCCTTACATACAGATGCAGAATGGCGGCGCAGACCTGGACGCGCTGCTCCGGCAGATGGGCGTTTCCTGCCCCGGCGGGATCTGCGACGGACTTGACAGCAACTGCCCCACCGGAAGCTGCGGCGCCGGACTGGACGGGAGCTGCTTTACCGGCGGTAATAACTGCGCGGGCCAGGGCAACAGCTGCGGTCTCCAGGGTTCCGGCACCGGCTGCGGCAGCCGGAATTACAGCGGCATTTACCGCTGATTGACAGACTGATTCGACATTTTCAATACTCCTTTTTATGAGAGGGGGCCCCAGAGGCCGGCGGCGGGCTTTGGGGTCCCCTTTCCGCACCGTTTCCATTTTCTTTGCAGAATTTTAATTCGACTTTTTCCGCCCCACAAGTTACAATGGGCTGCATAGACGGCCTGAGTCGGGGAATATATTGAAGAGACAGTGTGTGGGAAAAGGAGAATACGATGAACCGTGAAGGAATCACTACAATCTTAAAAGGCATGTGGATCGGGGGCACCATGACGGTGCCCGGCGTCAGCGGCGGGTCCATGGCCATGATTATGGGAATATACGACCGGCTGATCACCTCGGTCAGCTCATTTTTTAAACACCCGAAGGAGAGCGTGACGTTTCTGGCGCTCTTTGTGGGAGGGGCCGGGCTGGGCATGATTCTGTTCGCCCGGCTGATCAACGCCCTTTTGACCGGGCCTGCGGACATCCCGGTGCGCTTTTTCTTCCTGGGAGCCGTGGCCGGTGGCGTGCCCATGATCTACCGGGAGGCCGGGGTGAAGCGCCTGGATGTGAAAGCCTTTGTCTACCCGGCAATCGGAATCGCCCTGGTGGTGGCTCTGGCATTTCTGCCCCAGGGACTGTTCGGCCCTCAGGAAGGGGCTGGGCTTCTCGGGATGCTGCTCCAGCTTGTGGGCGGCGTGATCATCGCAGTGGGGCTGGTTCTGCCGGGAATCAGCGTGTCCCAGATGCTCTACATGCTGGGGATTTATGAAGGGATAATGGAAAATATTGGGAATCTCAACATCCTGCCCCTGATTCCCCTGGGAATCGGCGTGGTGGGCGGCATTTTCCTCACCACCAAGGTGCTGGAACGCCTGATGGAGCGCCATCCACAGCCCACCTACCTGATTATCCTGGGCTTTATGTTCGGCTCCCTGCCCGAGCTGTTCCCGGGGATTCCCGCGGGCGGGGCGCTGGTATTTAGCGCGCTCACCGCGGCTGCCGGGTTCGCGGCGCTATACGCCATGTCGCGGCGGGAGGCGGCTGCGGCGTAAAAAGGCTGCTGCCCTCCGCGATTCCCGCTATCTGCCTTACACGGTCCGTGGATCGCCCCAGTAGAACAGGGCCACGGTGCCCGGCCCGGTGTGGGAGCCGATGACCGTGCCGATGTCGTTGATCATTACGGGGCCGTCCAGTTTGGGGAAAGTTTGCTCCACCAGATCGGCCACCTCCCTGGCGTCCTCCATGCAGGCGGACTGGGAGATGAAGCATTTCCCGCTGTAATCCGTTCCGTCCAGGGCGTGCTCCTTCATCCGCTCCACGATCTCTCGGATCACCTTCTTTTTGCCGCGGATTTTCTCCCGGGGGATCAGCTTACCCTCCTGGTTGACCTCCATCAGGGGGCAGATGTTTAACATCCCTCCGAAGAACGCCGCGGAAGCGGAAATGCGTCCCCCGCGCTTTAAGTGGGAGAGGTCCGAGGTGAAAAACCAGTGGTGCAGGTTGGCCCGGTACGAAAGAAGCCAGGCGCAGAGCTCGTCGTAGCCGCAGCCGGACTGCATTTTCTCCCAGGCGGTGTCCACCAGCAGGCCGTACCCCGAGGAGGCGGACAGGGAGTCCACCACCGTGATCCGGCGGTCCGGATAGCGCTCCGCCATCTCGTCCCTTGCAATCTGTGCGGAATTGATGGTTCCGGAGATGCCTGAGGACAGCGTAATGTGAATGATATCCTTGCCGTCTTTTAAGAACGGCTCAAACATAGTTTCGTACTGTTCGGCGTTTACCTGTGAGGTCACAGGCATAGCGCCGTTTTTGACGCGCTGGTAAAATTCCTCGTTGGTGATGGATTTGCCCAGATCGTCGGCGTATTCGCACCCGTCCATGGTGAAGTGGAAGCAGGCGTACGGAATATTTTTTTCAGTAAAAAAGGATTCCGGCATGTCCGCGGTGGAACAGCAGGTAATAATATAATCGCTCATCTATAATTCCCCCTCGTATTTTCCCCAAAGCGGCAGGCCGGGGATCGGCTATGGCCTCCCCGTGTTCCGCCGTGCTTTAAGGTACAGACCCCGCAGCAGGCTGCGGGGTTGGCTGTCGTTTGGTCTGGGAAAAGTATAACACGGCCCGGGGTAAGGTGTCAATTCGGAGACCGGTATGGGAAAGAATGATAAAGAAATTAGAAAGAGGTTACAAAACTAGTAATCTATGCTATAATAAGGAAACGTATTTCTTATCGCCAACCTGCGGTTGACGACAAAGTATAATAAGGAAACGTATTTCTTATCATCAACCTGCGGTTGACGACAAGGTATAATAAGGAAACGTATTTCTTATCGCCAACCTATGGCTGGCGACAAGGTATAATAAGGCATAAATAAGAACATTTATCGGCGATAGCCCCGTCCGCGCAGGCAAAACCGTCGTTTGCGGTCCGGCAATCACCGTCGGAAATGGTATAAAGTATAAATATGGAAAGGAATGCCAATGCTATGTATAAATGCTGTATATTCGACCTGGACGGCACGCTGGTGAATTCAATCCACGCCATCCGTAAATCCGTAAACCTCACCCTGGCGTCGTTCGGGCTCCGGGAGATCACGGTGGAGGAGGCCAAGCGCTTTGTGGGCGACGGGTACCGGAAGCTGATGGAGCGCGCTTTGACCGCCTGCGGCGATGAATCGCTGGTGAATTACCAGGAGTCCCTGGTCCGCTACTCGGAATTTTTCAAGGATGTTTGCATGTACCGGGTGGAGCCCTACCAGGGAATTTCGGAGCTGCTGGATTTTTTGAAAGCTAACGGGATTAAGGCCGCGGTGCTCTCCAACAAACCCCACGAGCGGACCTTGGAAAATGTGGAGGGCGTGTTCGGCAGCGGCTATTTTGACATTGTAAACGGGGAGCGCGAGAGCGAGGGAATTCGCCGCAAGCCCGCGCCGGACGGCGTGTGGATGATCGCCCGGGAGCTGGGCGCGGATGTGAAGGAGTGCCTGTATCTGGGGGACACCAACACGGATATGGAGACGGGCCTGGCCGCGGGAGCGGACACGGTGGGCGTCACCTGGGGCTTTCGCGGACGGGAAGAGCTGGAGGCGTTTCATCCGGCTTATATCGTGGATCATCCCTCCCAGGTGATACAGATTGTAAAGGACGTGAACGGGATTGCGTAATTGGATTAAACGGACGGCAGGGCTTATGGCTCTGCTTTTCCTGGCGGCGGCGGTGACGGCCGGCTGCGCCCGGAGGCCGGAGACGACGGAGGACGGGCGGCTGAAGGTCGTTACCACGCTGTTTCCTTATTATGACTTTGTGCGCCAGGTGGCGGGGGACCGGGTGAACCTGACCCTGGTGGTTCCGGCTGGGATGGACAGCCATTCCTTTGAGCCCACCCCGGCGGACATGATCACCATCCAGGAGGCCGACGTGCTGATCTGCAACGGCGGAGAGATGGAGCACTGGCTCAGCCAGGTTCTGGACTCCATCGACAAATCCCACATGAAGATCGTCACCATGATGGACTACGTCGACGCGGTGGAGGAGGAGCATGTGGAGGGCATGGAGGATACAGAACACGAGCATGCGGACCATGAACACGCGGATGAGGACGACGACGGCCACGGGGTGGAGATTGAGTACGACGAGCACATCTGGACGTCGCCGGTGAACGCCATGGCCATTGTGAGGATCATCAACCAGACACTGGACGAGGCCCTTCCAGGGGAGGCCGGGCGGTTCGATGAGAACACCCGGGCGTACCTCGGGGAGCTTGAAGAGCTGGATGGGGAATTCCGGCAGGTGGCCGCCCAGGGAAAACGCCATATGATTATCGTGGCGGACAAGTTCCCCTTCCGCTATTTTGCTGACGAGTACGGCCTGTCCTACCGGGCGGCCTTTTCCGGGTGCAGCAGCGATACGGAGCCCAGCGCCAGAACCATCGCCTACCTGATCGACAAGATCAATGCGGAGCAGATTCCGGTGGTTTACTATCTGGAACTGTCCAGCCACAGCACCGCCAGGGTGATCGGGGAGGAGACGGGAGCCAAACCGATGCTCCTTCACTCCTGCCACAACGTGACCAGGCGGGAGTTCGACCAGGGCATCACCTACCTTCAGCTGATGAAGCGGAACGTGGAGGCGCTGCGGGCGGGGCTTAGCTGAGCCGGATTTGAGAGCCGGACAGCCCGGCGGTTAAGGCAGAATGGATAACGAGGTAATAGAATGACACCATTGATTAAATGTGAACACGTGGATTTCGGATATGACAACCAGGACGCGGTGGTGGACGTGAACATGGAAGTGGACGCGGGAGACTACCTGTGCATTGTCGGGGAAAATGGTTCCGGCAAGAGCACCCTGATGAAGGGCCTGCTGGGCCTGTTAAAGCCCACCGCCGGCCGCCTGACGGTGGCGGAGGAGCTGCGCCGGACCGGCATCGGCTACCTGCCCCAGCAGACCGCGGCCCAGAAGGATTTTCCCGCCACGGTGCGGGAGGTGGTTTTAAGCGGCGCCTTAAGCCGCACGGGACGCCTGCCCTTTTACTCCAGGGCGGAGAAGGAGCTGGCGGAGAAAAATATGGAGAAGCTGGGGATCACCCCCTTGAAAAAGCACTGCTACCGGGAGCTGTCCGGCGGGCAGCAGCAGCGGGTCTTAATCGCCCGGGCGCTGTGCGCCACCAGCCGCCTTCTGATTCTGGACGAGCCGATCACCGGACTGGACCCGGCGGCGATCCAGGACTTTTACCAGATGATCCGCCGCCTGAACCGGGAGGACGGGGTGGCCATTCTCATGGTCTCCCACGACCTGCGCAACGCGGTGGAGGAAGCCAACAAGATTCTGCACCTGCAAAAACAGGTGCTCTTTTACGGGCCTGCCCACGACTATATGAACAGCCAGGCGGCGGGCCATTTCTTCCACGAGAAGGAGCAGGGGAAATGCAAACCCACTGCGGGCTGCCACGCGGTCCATCTGCAGACCGGACCAGAGGGGATTCCGGCGCCGGTATTGGGCGCTTCCGGCAGCAGGCATACGGGCCGTCAGGAGGAGAAAGGAGGCTGCTGCCATGGAAATGATCAGTGAGATGCTCTCTTATCCCTTTCTGGTGCGCGCCCTGGTGGGCGGTCTGATGGTTTCGCTCTGCGCCTCCCTTCTGGGCGTCAGCCTGGTATTAAAGCGCTACTCCATGATCGGGGATGGACTGAGCCACGTCTCCTTCGGGGCGCTGTCCATCGCCCTGGCCCTGGGCTGGTCGCCCTTAAAGGTGTCCATCCCGGTGGTGGTGCTCGCCGCGTTTTTCCTGCTGCGCATCACGGAGAACGGCCAGGTGAAGAGCGACGCGGCCATCGCCATGATCTCGGCCAGCGCCCTGGCCATCGGCATCATCGTCACCTCCATGACCACGGGCATGACCACGGATGTGAGCAGCTATATGTTCGGCAGCATCCTGGCCATGAGCCGCGAGGACGTGATTTTTTCCGTGATCCTCTCCGCGGTGGTGCTGGCCATGTACGGCCTGTGCTACCACAAGATATTCGCAGTGACCTTTGACGAGAGCTTCGCCAAGGCCACGGGCGTGCGCGTGAACGCCTACAACGTGGTGATCGCCGTGCTGACGGCCGTGACCATTGTGCTGGGCATGCGCATGATGGGCGCCATGCTCATTTCCAGCCTGATCATCTTTCCGGCGCTGACCTCCATGCGGGTGTTCAAGAGCTTTCGAAGCGTGACCATCTCCAGCGCCGCGCTGTCGCTGATCTGCTTTCTGATCGGCATGGTGGCCTCCTACCAGCTGTCCACCCCCGCGGGGGCCAGCGTGGTGGTGGTGAATCTGCTGGCGTTCCTGTTGTTCGGAGCCTGGCAGTCCCTGGGGAAGCTGCGGGCATAAAACCGGCTGGGCCGGATGAAGATACAAAATGAATGGTAAACGAGGATAACGATATGGAACAAGATAAGAGCGTCCGAAAAAAACGGAATAAGCTGAGCAAATGCATTTCCCAGACTCAATTTATCGCCTACGGTTTTTTTATCATTATTATGACGGGAGCGCTTCTGCTCACCCTGCCCATTGCCAGCCGCGACGGGCAGTCGGAGCCGTTTTTCAACTGCCTGTTCACAGCCACCAGCGCCACCTGCGTGACGGGCCTGGTGGTGGTGGACACCTGGACCCAGTGGAGTCTGTTCGGCCAGGTGCTGATTCTGATCATGATTCAGCTGGGCGGCCTGGGCTTTATCAGCATTGGCATTTTCCTGTCCATTATTTTGAGACGGAAAATCGGCCTCAAGGAGCGGGGACTGATGCAGGAGAGCGTCAACACCCTGCAGATCGGCGGAATGGTGCGTCTGACCAAGCGGATTATCAAGGGCACGGCGATTTTTGAGGGAGTGGGGGCGATCCTGCTTTCCATCCGCTTTATCCCGCAGTTTGGGCTGCTCAAAGGGATCTGGTACAGCATTTTCCACTCCATCTCCGCCTTCTGCAACGCAGGCTTCGACCTGATGGGGCACACGGAAAAATACATTTCCCTGTGCAACTACGTGGGAGACTGGCTGGTGAACCTGGTGATCGTTTCCCTGATCGTCATCGGCGGCATCGGGTTTATCGTCTGGGACGATCTGTACACCAAGCGGTGGCATGTGCGCCATTACATGCTGCACACCAAGATCGTGCTGGTGACCACGGCGATCCTGATCGCGGGCAGCATGCTGCTGTTTTATATGATGGAGCGGGGAAATATCCTGGTGGGCATGACCGGATCCGAGAAATTCCTGGCCTGCCTGTTCAGCGCGGTGACGCCAAGGACCGCGGGCTTTAACACCGTGGATACGGCGGCGCTGACCGACGGCAGCAAGTTTTTGACCGCGGTGCTCATGTTTATCGGAGGAAGCCCCGGTTCCACGGCGGGCGGTATCAAGACCACCACCCTGATGGTGCTGCTGTTCTATGTGGTCAGCAACGTGCGCCAGACCTACGGCGTGGAGGTGTTCGGGCGCAGGCTTCAGGACGAATCCATCCGCCAGTCCGCTTGTATTCTGACCATCAACCTCTGCCTGACCATCGTGGCCTCCATCCTGATCATGACGGTCCAGAACCTGCCCATGTCGGCGGTCCTGTTCGAGACGTGCTCGGCCATGGGCACCAGCGGCATGAGCACAGGCGTGACAAGAAGCCTGAATACATTTTCCAGATTTATGATCATTATGTTAATGTACTGCGGACGAATCGGCAGCCTTTCCTTTGCCCTGGCATTCACCAGGACCAAGCGCAAGCCCCATGTGCAGCTGCCGCCGGAGCGGATTACAGTGGGATAAAACGTATGCGGTATTAAGTTGACTGCGGAAGGGAGATAATCTATCTTATGAAATCAATCTTAGTAATCGGAATGGGCAGGTTCGGGCAGCACCTCTGCGAGAACCTGGGCAAGCTGGACAACCAGATTATGGCGGTGGACATGCAGGAGGAGCGGTTGGAGCCGGTTCTGCCCTACGTGGTCAGCGCTAAGATCGGCGACTGCACCAACGAGCTGGTGCTCAAAAGCCTGGGCGTGGACAACTTCGACATCTGCTTTATCTGTATTGGAAATAATTTCCAGAACAGTCTGGAGGTGACCAGCATGATCAAGGAGATGGGCGCCAGGTACGTGGTCAGCAAGGCCAACCGGGATATTCACGCCCGGCTTCTGCTCAAAAACGGGGCGGACGAGGTGGTTTACCCGGACCGGGACGTGGCGGAGAAGGCCGCGGTGCGCTACAGCGCAAACCATGTGTTCGACTACACCGAGCTGTCGGCGGGCGTGTCCATTTACGAGATTCTTCCCCTGCCGGCCTGGGCGGGGAAATCCATCAAGGATCTGAACATCCGCCAGGTGTACGGCATTTCCATCATCGGAGTGAAGGACACCGGGGGGCACATGACCATGCTGCCCGGGGCGGACTATGTGATCGAGAAGGACGTTCACCTGATGGTGTTGGGCAGGCAGGAGGACGCGGAGAAAATTCTCCGGCAGCTGCGTTAAACTGCGGGGGGAACGGCAGCCCGTTATGACTCCGCGTGAAATGGACGCCACCGCTTGACTTTGGCGGAGGGTTGTGCCAAAATAATGAATTAACAGGTTAATCATCAGGCTGTCCGGCAGGGCCGGAGCGGCGACGGATTGAGAAAGAAGGAAGAGCTGAAATGACAAAAATCGATATTATTTCCGGTTTCCTGGGAGCTGGGAAGACTACATTTATTAAGAAGCTGCTGGAAGAGGCCATCTCCGGCGAGCAGGTGGTGCTGATTGAGAACGAGTTCGGCGAGATCGGCATCGACGGCGGATTTTTAAAGGACGCCGGGATTGAGATTCGGGAAATGAACTCCGGCTGCATCTGCTGCTCATTGGTGGGCGATTTCGGAAAATCCCTGGAAGAGGTTCTGACCAAGTACAAGCCGGACCGCATCATCATCGAGCCGTCGGGCGTGGGCAAGCTCTCCGACGTGATGAAGGCCGTTATCGACGTGTCCGCGGATATGGAGGTGGAGCTGAACAGCGCCGTGACCATTGTGGACGCCAACAAGTGCAAGATGTACATGAAGAATTTCGGCGAATTCTTCAACAACCAGATCGAGAACGCCGGAACCATCGTGCTCAGCCGCACGGACATCGCCGACGCCGCCAAGATCCAGCTGGACGTGGACATGATCCGCGGGAAGAACCCCAAGGCCGTCATCGTCACCACGCCGGTGGACCGCCTGGACGGAAAACAGCTGCTTGAAATCATCGAGAAGCGCGACACCATGCTGGACGATATGCTGGAGGAAGTGCGCCGCAGCCGCCACCAGGAAGAGGAGTGTTGTTGTGGGCATGACCATGACCATGGTCACGAAGGCCATGATCACGCTCATGAGTGCCACGAGCATGACCATGACCATGGTCACGAGCATGACCACGATCACGAAGGCCACGACCACGCTCATGAGTGCCACGAGCATGACCACGATCACGAAGGCCACGACCACGCTCATGAGTGCCACGAGCATGACCACGGCCATGAAGGCCACGATCACGCTCATGAGTGCCACGAGCACGGCCACGACCATGGTCACGAAGGTCATGAGCATGATCATGAGTGTCATGAGCACGGCCACGACCATGATCACGAAGGTCACGAACATGATCATGGGTGCCATGACCACGCTCACGAAGGCCACGACCACAATCATGAATGCCACGAGCATGACCACGGCCACGAAGGCCACGGCCACGCCCACGACCACGAGCACCACCACGACCACGCCGGCCACCACCATCACCACCACGCCGACGAGGTGTTCACCAGCTGGGGCATGGAGACGATTGTTCCGGTCACCAGGGACCAGTTGGAGGACGTGTTGAAACGCCTCTCCGACACAAAGGAGTTTGGCGACGTGCTTCGGGCCAAGGGGATGCTGCCGACGGAGAATCCGGGCGAGTGGCTCTATTTTGACCTGGTGCCGCAGCAGTATGAGATCCGCGACGGCAGACCCGACTACACGGGCAAGGTGTGCGTGATCGGCGCGAACTTAAACGAGGGCGCGTTAAACCAGGTATTCGGAAGAGGTTAAAAAGCCATGGCATATGAGATAGATGACGATGTGATGCCGCTGTTTCTCATCAATGGATTTCTGGAGGCGGGGAAAACCCAGTTTCTGGATTTCACCATGCGGCAGGATTATTTTAAAACCGATGGGAAAACCCTGCTGATCGTGTGCGAAGAGGGAGACACGGAGTACGACGCAAAGATGCTGAAAAAGAACCGCACCGCGGTGGTATTTGTGGACAGCATGGAAAAATTGACGCCCCAGTACCTGGACGAGCTGGAGGTGATTTACCGCCCGGAGCGCGTGCTCATGGAGTGGAACGGCATGTGGAACCAGGATGACCTGCGCCTGCCGGACGACTGGGTGATTTACCAGCAGATCACCATCATTGACGGTTCCACCTTCGAGCTGTACGTGCAGAATATGAAACCGCTTTTAGGCGCAATGCTGCGCGGTTCCGAGCTGGTTATCATGAACCGGTGCGACGGCCTCCCGGATGAAAAGCTCACCAGCTACCGCCGGACCATCCGGGCTATGAGCCGGGAGAGCGAGATCGTGCTGGAGGACAAAAACGGGGAGATCGAGCAGGCCACGCTGGAGGAGGATCTGCCCTACGACGTCAACGCAGACGTGATTGAGATAAAGCCGGAGGCCTACGGCATCTGGTATATCGACTGCATGGACCAGCCTGAGCGGTACAAGGGAAAGACAGTGGAATTCACGGCTATGGTGCTCAAATCCCCTAAATTTCCAAAAGGCCAGTTTGTGCCGGGCCGCATGGCCATGACCTGCTGCGAGGCGGACATGACGTTTTTGGGCTTCATGTGCAAATGGCAGGGAGCCGAGGAATACCGCACCAAGCAGTGGGTAAAGGTACGCGCCGAGGTGGGCGTGGAATATCAGAAGGACTATCACGGGGAGGGACCGGTGCTTTACGCCAGAAGCGTGGAACCCGCCCAGGAGATCAAAGACGTTGTACAGTTCTGATCCAATCGGCATCACCGGCCCGGTGATGCCTTTTTGCCCGGACCGGGGATTCGGGGGCAGAGTGGACGGCTTTCCTCAACCGCATACACACGAGGGGGTAATATATGATAACCACAATTCAAAGGCTGAAAGAAGAAAATGAGCGCCTGAACCATCGTGCCGGTCATGACTGGCTTACCGGCCTGTACGACCGGGAGGCGGCAGAGGAGAAAATCAACCGTTTGATTCAGGAGCGGGGCTGCGGGGTGATGATCCTTCTGGACGTGGACCGTTTTCGCAGAATCAACAGCCGTTACGGCCACATTGTGGGGGATCATGTGCTCAGCTCCATCGCCGCGGTGCTGGATTCCATGGTATTCCGGCACGACGTGGTGGGCCGGGTGGACGACGATGAATTTGTGGTGTTTATGCCGGTCAATCAGGACGAAAAATTTCTGCAGCAGCGCTGCCGCCAGATACGGGAGCGTTTAAAAACCATGGGGCTGCCGGGGGGCGCGGAGATTTCCATTTCCCTCAGCACCGGGGGCGCCATCTGCGGGCAGGACGACACGTACAGGAGCCTGTTCGCCCGGGCTTACGGGGAGCTGGACAAGGATAAGGTGAGCGCCCGCGAGCAGACGTCGGACTCCGATGCCCGCAAGGGCAATTTCATGGTGGATTTAAAGCAGGTCCGCGGGGAGCTGGCGGAGCAGAGCCTGATTCCGGGCGCTTACTGTCAGGATTACGAGACGTTCAAACATATTTACCGTTTTGTGGAACGCAGGCTCCGGCGGGCGGAGATCAGCTCTTACATTTTGCTGATCACCCTGACCGACGGGAACGGCGATTTTCCTCCTCTCACCAGGCGGGAGGAGCAGATGGCGGTGTTAAAAGACGAGATTCAAATCTCCCTCCGCTCCGGCGACGTGTTCACCCAGTACAGCAGCTGCCAATACCTGGTGATGATCTCCGACGCCTCCGCGGAGAACGTGGAAATGATCGCGGACCGCATCTGCACGGCCTTCTATAAAGCCATTGGCGGAGAGTGCCAGGGCGTTCTGCTGCACCACTGCTATCCCATGTGGCCGGCGGGAGAGAAGGAGCCGTAAGAGGAAGGAGCAGTCCACTTGGACTGTAAAAAATTGGAAGCGCATACTGCCTCTGTAAAATGCCCTATATCGGAGGCAACAGAATATCATTAACTCAAAATGTGACGCCTATCAGCGCCGCAGTGCCATGAGATGAATTGTGGAAATAATTGTGGAAATTCATCTCCCGCGCTGCGGCGTTATTTTTTGTATGAAAGCGATAAAAAACGGGATGAGAGATCATCCGCCGGAAAGCAGATAATCCGCGAAGTGTTCTATAATCTGTGAAAGCGCTTTTTCACGGATTTTCCATTTGGATCGAACTCTGGAATTGCACATAAAATACATATAAAAACTTGACAAAATGGCATTTAGTGTTATGCTGATTATCAGAAGGGCCTTTGGGAAAATACCTCATTTTAATCAAAACCAAGAAAGCCTTTTCACACACTTGCACCGAACTCTAGCAAGAAAGAGCAGGCCAGGTTGAAGAACGGAACGCTGCAAAACGCATCCAATGGCTCTTTGGGGATTGCAGGCGAAAGGCGTTCCAGCCCGGACGGCAGCCTGTCTGTAATATGCAGAAGCTAAGGAGGGGAAACAATGAGAATTTCATACGAAGAGCTGCTGACGAAATTCCAGAAGATTCTGGAGAGCCGTGGATTTTCCGGCGAGCACGCCAGGGACGCGGCCACCGTGTTCGCCCAGAACAGCCTGGATGGCGTGTACAGCCACGGCGTGAACCGATTTCCGCGGGTGGTGGAGTACCTGGACAAGGGCGAGATCGACTGCCATTCCATCGCGGAGTGCGTGGAGCGCATGGGGGCCATCGAACGCTGGGACGGCCACCGCGGTTTCGGCCCCCTGAACGCGCGCCTGGCCATGGGCCGGGCCTGCGAGCTGGCGAAGGAATACGGCGTGGGCGTGGTAGCCCTGGGGAACAACAATCACTGGATGCGCGGCGGCAGCTACGGCTGGCAGGCGGCGGACGCGGGCTGCATCGGCATCTGCTGGTCCAACACCATGCCCAACATGCCCGCCTGGGGCGGCAAGGACCGGAAGATCGGTAACAACCCGTTCATCATGTCCATCCCCAGAAGCGACGGCAGGCACGCGGTGGTCGACTGCGCGGTCTCCCAGTTCTCCTACGGCAAGATCGAGGAGACCAGGCTGAAGGGCAGACAGCTTCCCGTTCCCGGCGGATACGACAGCGAGGGTAATCTGACCACGGACCCCGCCAAGATCGAGGAGAGCTGGAGAGTGCTCCCCATGGGTTACTGGAAGGGCAGCGGCATTTCCATCGCCCTGGACTTAATCGCCACCGTGCTGACCAACGCCAATTCCGTCTCCAAAATCGGCACCTTTGGCGATGAAGTGGGCCTTTCCCAGGTGATGATCGCCATCGACCCGTGCAAATTCAATTCTGTGGAGCTGACGGACCGCATTGTGGATGAAATTCTGGCGGATATCAAGGCCTCCCAGCCGGCCGAGACGGGGGGAGAGATATTTTATCCGGGAGAAATTGAGCTGAATACCCGCCAGGAGAATCTGGCGAATGGAATCCCGGTGATCGACGAAGTCTGGCAGACCATTCTCGCGCTGGAGCGGTGATCATTTGAACTGTAAAATTATGTAAAACAGGGAGGCGATCCATGAATATCTACGACATTGCAGCGGAAGCCAATACGTCCATATCCACTGTGTCCCGGGTTTTGAACAATAAGGGAAACGTCAATCCCCAGATTCGCAAGCGGGTCGAGGAGGCGCTGAAAAAGTACGATTACAAACCCAGCGCCATTGCCCGCGGTATGGTTTCCAAGACCATGAAGAGCATCGCCATTCTCACCATCGACGTGCGGGTGACTCATTACGCCCGGATGATCTATGTGATCGAGCAGGAGTTCAGCAACCAGGGCTACAATGTGACGGTGTGCAACACAGGCGGCTCCATCGGGGAGTGCGACCGGTATTTTAAAATATTGGCGGAGAAACAGATCGACGGCCTGGTTCTGATCGGGTCCATTTTCAACAACCTGATCCATTATCCGCAGATCATCGCTCAGATTAAGGAGATTCCGGTGGTTCTGGCCAACGGCCATGTGGACAGTCCGAATTTTTATTCCGTACTGGTGGACGACACCAAGGCGATCCGCACGGTGGTGGATTATCTGTTGGACGGCGGCAGGAAAAACCTGGTCTATGTGTTCGACCTGGAGAATGACAGCGCCCAGGCAAAGCGCCGGGGATTTGTGGAGGGATTGAAGCTGAGGGACATTCCGCAGCCGGAGTCCCGGGTATTTACGGCGGCCTACGGCCTGGAGGGCGGCATGCAAGCCGCGGAGGAGATCATCCGCTCCGGGATCCCCTTTGATGGGGTGGTGTGCGGCGAGGACACCACGGCCATCGGCGTGATGAAGGGCCTGAAAAAACAGGGCTATAGCATCCCGGAGGACGTGGCGGTGACGGGCTGCAACAATTCGCCGGAAGCGCGAATCTGCGAGCCGGAGCTGACGACATTGGATAACAAACCGGAGCTTTTGGGGAGCATGTGCGCCCAGCTTCTCCGGGATACCATCGAGAAAAAAGGCTCGGCTGTCAGCGTCGCCATCCAGCCGGAGCTGGTGGTGCGCCAGTCCACTTAAGCGAAAAAAATTCCGCTGGCGGTACAATCCGCGCCGGCAGATTGGTAAACTTGCCGGTTGACAGCCAATACCGGATCTGTTATAGTTGATTACTGTACGAAACGAGAGGATGAAAGGCCTGAAGCGTGCCTGAAAACCTCTCGTTTCGGCGTGTGAAGGGAAATGATGACAGATCGGACCATGTTTGGAGTCTGAATTGTCTCGAAAAATGCGGTGCATGAAGCGAATTGGTGGGTATGCACAATCGGCCTGCCGCCCGCGCCCCGGGTGGGGAAGCGATGCGGAAGCGGCAGAGAAAGAAAGGAATTTATTATTATATGGAAGCAATGAAATTTGATACGTTACAGTTGGATGAGCGGATTCTGCGGGCCGTTACGGAGATGGGCTTTGAGGAGGCCTCTCCCATACAGGCGCAGGCCATTCCGGTGGCTATGGAGGGCAGGGACATGATCGGCCAGGCCCAGACCGGCACCGGCAAGACGGCGGCCTTCGGAATCCCGCTGCTGCAAAAGGTGGACCCCAAGGTCAAAAAGCTGCAGGCGATTGTGCTGCTGCCCACCAGAGAGCTGGCCATCCAGGTAGCGGAGGAAGTGCGCAGACTTGGCAAGTTTATGCACGGAATAAAGGTTCTGCCCATCTACGGCGGACAGGACATCGTAAAACAGATTCGTTCCTTAAAGGACGGTACCCAGGTGATCATCGGCACCCCTGGCCGTGTGATGGACCACATGCGGCGCAAAACCGTAAAGCTGGACTACGTGAACACCGTGGTGCTGGATGAGGCGGACGAGATGCTCAACATGGGCTTTCTGGAGGACATGGAGACCATTTTAAGCCAGCTCCCCGAGGAGCGTCAGACCCTGATGTTCTCCGCCACCATGCCTCCGGCCATCGCTGAGATCGCCCGGAAGTTCCAGAAGGAGCCGGTGACGGTCCGCGTTGTAAAAAAGGAGCTGACCGTTCCCAAGGTCACCCAGTATTACTACGAGGTGAAGCCCAAGAACAAGGTGGAGGTGATGTGCCGTCTGCTGGACCTGTACGCTCCCAAGCTGTCCATCGTGTTCTGCAACACCAAAAAGCAGGTGGATGAGCTGGTGCAGGCGCTTCAGGGCAGAGGATATTTCGCGGAGGGACTTCACGGGGATTTGAAGCAGATGCAGCGCGACCGCGTGATGAACAGCTTCCGCAACGGCCGCACGGACATTCTGGTGGCCACCGATGTGGCGGCCCGCGGCATCGACGTGGGCAACGTGGAGGCGGTGTTCAACTATGACATCCCTCAGGACGATGAGTATTACGTGCACCGCATCGGCCGTACCGGCCGCGCCGGGCGGGAAGGCAAGGCCTTCAGTCTGGTGGTGGGCCGCGAGGTCTACAAGCTGCGCGACATCCAGCGCTACTGCAAGACCCGCATCATTCCCCAGGCTATCCCATCCTTAAACGACATCACGGAGATCAAGGTGGAGAAGATTCTGGATCAGGTCGAGGAAGTGATGAACGACAGCGATTTGAGCAAGATGGTGGGAATCATTGAGAAGAAGCTGATGGAGGAGGAGTACACCTCCCTGGATCTGGCTGCCGCTCTGCTGAAAATGAACATGGGCGAGGACAGCGAGGACATCATCGAGTGCTCCGAGCCCGCCCGTTCCCTGGACGATCTGGACCGCTACGGCCGGGACTTTAACCGTGGCCGCGGCAGAACCACCGGCGGAAACCACAGCCGCCGCAAGGGCGCTACAGACCGCGCCGCCGTCGACTACATTGTGGAGGGCGACGGAGACGACATGGCCCGCCTGTTCATCAACATCGGCAAGGCCCAGCGCGTGACCCCGGGCGATATCCTGGGCGCGGTGGCAGGAGAGTCCGGCATGCCGGGACGCCTGGTGGGCAGCATCGACATGTACGACGGCTACACCTTCGTGGATGTGCCGGTGCGCTACGCCGACGAGGTGTTAAAGGCCATGGGCCATGCCAGAATCAAGGGCAGAAACATCCATGTGGAGAAAGCCACCGGTAGAAGATAGACTGCCGGAGCCAGGGCAAATATTCCGAAATGCAATCGCCCGCAGGCTGTGCCAGCGGCCTATCGCATTCAACAATCGCCCGCAGGCTGCGCCAGCGGCCCATTGCGAGCAATACAAAAGCAGCAGGAGAACCGGCAAGGTTTTCCTGCTGCTTTTTTCAGCGGTTTATGATTTTCGGCCGGTTATTCCGCCCAGTTCTCCCTCAAAAAGTCCACCATATCCGCAGCTTTTGGCGGACAACCATTTAAATGCTTTTGGTGGCAGGATGTGCAGCTTCCCACGCCGATTTCACCGGTCCTGCCCTTATAGCCCTGCCCGATGGACACAGGCGGCAGGCCACGGCGCAGAAGCCCCGCGTCGCTCAGACGGTCCATGGCGTAGATCAGGGAGCCGTAACAGGCGCTGCAGGCGTCCTTTGGGGCGGTGTAGGCGGCCAGGGTGCGGACCCGGCGAGTCATTTCCAATTTCCGGTCCGGCAGGCAGTCCTCGTTGAGAGGGATGATATTGGCCGCGGACAGGTCGGCGCTGCCCACGCCCAGGGCCTCGGCCAGGCGGATATACTCCACGTCGTCGGGGGCGTAGCCCATGCAGTCGCACACATAGGCGTCGCAGAGCACCGGGTCCAAAAAGCCCAGCACCCGGTTCATGACCACGGGATTTCCGCCCTCCTCGAAATCCAGGTCCCCGCAGATGTTGTCCACCAGGATGAAGCTGTCGGGGATCAGGGTGTTTAAATGGGCGATTGGGCGGTGCAGGCCCAGGGTGTGGAACCGGCGCTTTTCCGCATTGGGGAGCAGGCCCTTGTTGTTTTTCAGGGCACAGGTGATAAGGGTCTGGCAGTGGCCCTTTAACACGGGCATGTTGATGAGGTAATCCGCAGCCGCCGCGCGGTCGCAGAGGCGGATGTTCATGCCGTGGGCGTCGTATTCCTTCCAGCTGTCCTTCTGGAGGTCGTAAAAGGGCACGTTGTAGGCGCGGCACACCTTGTCGCAGCCGGCCGCCCTGGCCGCCAGGTCCGTGCGGTCCCCCACCCAGGCGCCTTCGATCACGCTGATGTGGTGAAAACCGTGTTCCTGCAAATACTCGATGGCTCCGGCCAAAAGCTGGGGATGGGTGGTGGCCCCGGTGGAGGGCGCGTTGGCGGACGCCAGGTTGGGCTTCAGCGCCACCTGCTTGTCCCGGTCCCCGATTAACGCCGCCACATCCGCCCGGGTTAAAATCTGCTTTGCCATCTCTTTGTAATCTGTGCCGTGAATGATCAGAATGTCCTGCTTTGTCATGGGAAAAGTTCCTCCTGATTCGGGTTCTGTGTGAGGGCGAACGGCCTCGCCAAGCGGCTAGGCATGCATTCGCACTAGATTCGTAAAATACCTCACCAAGTGCTCATAGTATACCATGTCCGCTAGGCTCGTGGACGACCTCGCCAAGCGGCCAGGCATGCATTCGCACTAGGTTCGTGAACGACCTCACCAAGTGCTCATAGTATACCACATCTTGTAATACTGCCACAACTGTACTATAATGTGAAAAGCATAAAAAACAATGACAGCGAGGAGTGAAGTCGGATGACCAAGACAAATGTGATGCGTCTTCTGGACGCGGCGGGGATTGTTTACCAGGCGGGGAGTTATGAGGTGGACGAGGACGACTTGTCCGGGAGCCACGCCGCGGATTTGATGGGTGTGGATCACGACGCCATGTACAAGACGCTGGTGTTAAAGGGCGAGAAAAAAGGCTATGTGGTCTGCTGCATCCCGGTGGACGAGGAGCTGGACTTAAAGAAGGTGGCAAAAGCCGCGGGGGAGAAGAAGGTGGAGATGATCCACGTGAAGGATATGCTGGCAGTCACCGGCTACATCCGGGGCGGCTGCTCTCCGGTGGGAATGAAGAAGCAATATCCTACTTATATAGAAGAAACGGCTCAGCTCTATGACCAGATCACCGTCAGCGCGGGCCAGCGTGGCGTCCAGGTGACCCTGAATCCCGAGGACCTGCGCCGTTACGTGGAGGCGGAATTTGTTCCGCTGATCTGACCGGCGTTTCCTGTTTCAAGGTGGCAGAATTTTAGGAGAAAACAGATGATCATATTAATTGCAGGGGCCTCCCACACCGGAAAAACCGCTTTGGCACAGCGGCTGCTGGAGAAATACCATTACCCGTACCTCTCCATGGATCTGCTGAAAATGGGGCTGATCCGGAGCGGAAACACCGGGCTGACCCCGGAGGAGGACGGGAAACTCAAGGATTATCTCTGGCCCATTGTCCGGGAGATGATCAAAACCGCCATTGAGAACCGCCAGAACCTTGTGGTGGAGGGGATTTATATTCCCTTTGATTGGGAAAATGATTTTAGCGTGGAATACCGGAACAAAATCCGCTACTATTGTCTCGTGATGACGGAGGCGTATATTAAAGACCACTTTGACGATATCAAACAATACGCCAATGTGATTGAGACGCGGCTTGACGATTCCTACTGTACAGAAGCTTCTGTGCTCCAAGAAAATGCCCATAATCTGGAAATGTGCCGGAAATACAGCTGCAACTGTATCCTGATCGACGGCGATTACCAGGTGGATCTCGGCATTTAGCCGCGCGACCGGGCAGCGTCAGGAAGAAGCTGCGCAAGGAGCGCCGTTTGACATTTGGACAGACAGGAATTAAAATGAAAGAAAACAGGAGCGTTAACCAAACGAAATGAATTGAAGGAGGAACAAAGCGATGGAGCGAAATGAGATATACAGACGGGTGGACCACACTCTGCTGGCCCAGACGGCCACCTGGGAGGAGATCCGTGGAATCTGCGACGACGCCCTGGAGTACGGCACGGCCAGCGTGTGTATCCCGCCGTCCTACGTGGGGCGGGCGAAGGAATATCTGGGGGACCGGATGGCGGTCTGCACAGTGATCGGTTTCCCCAACGGTTACAACACCACGGCGGTCAAGGTGTTTGAGACGGAGGACGCCGTTGCCAACGGAGCCGACGAGATCGACATGGTGATCAACATCGGCTGGCTCAAGGACCGGGAATATGACCGGATCCTCGATGAAATCCGCCGGGTTAAGGCCGCCTGTGCAGGCCGGATTCTGAAGGTGATCATCGAGACCTGCCTGCTGAGCGAAGAGGAGAAGATCCGCATGTGCGGTATCGTCACCGAGGCTGGGGCGGATTTTATCAAAACCTCCACCGGATTTTCCACCGCAGGCGCCACCTTTGACGACATCCGCCTGTTTGCAGAGCACGTGGGTGAGGGCGTGCGCATGAAGGCGGCGGGCGGTATTAAATCCTTTGGGGACGCCGAGGAATTCATCCGTCTGGGAGCGGACCGCCTGGGGACCAGCCGGATCGTGAAGCTGGCAAAGGCCGAGAAGGCCGGAGGACAGACCGCCCCGGATTCAGACCGCTATTGATCCCGGGCCAGACTGTTCAGCGCCTCGTCACAGCGGAATAAACAGCGGACAGCCCACATATCTTACATTAAAGAAGAGCCGCGGCTGCCGGAGCGCTGTCCGGGGATTTCCTCGAAACGGCGGGATTTTATTGACAATTCGAATATTATTCCGGGGAATGCTGGGTATACTGTCAGAATTGTTCACAAAAGTTCATAAAAATCCGCTTGAAAAATGAGATCGATTGCGCTATAATAAGGCCATACAAAATTATGTAACCTGTAACCACCTGGGATGTGCGATACTCTTACCAATTTTGAACCTACATTTCGACTCAGGGATTCCAATATTTTTAGACGGATGTCAGGCCTCCTTCGAGTGGAAGGCAGAAGTCTAAGTGAGGTTGCCCACCTAGCATTGCTAGGCGTCAATAAGTAAGAGACGGCATCTTGGGGTTACAGAAGACAAAAAGCAGCGAGCAATCGCTGCTTTTGCTTCTTGTAAATCTAAATTTGTAAATGACGCAGTGAGGGGGAAATATGAAGAACAAGATGATTTTATGGACGGCGGGTATGATATCCCTCGTCGTCGTGTTAATGATTATCATCGTGTCCCTGGAACCCCCAAAGGAAGGGATTACCCGCTCCCAGGCGTTCAAGGCGGCGGCGCTTCTGACCGCCTCCCGGGCGGAGTGTGAAGCCCACCAGAAGGCTGCGGGCCGTTCGCATTTCTCCGCAAAGGAGCAGGGAAACTGGTTTGTGAAATATATGGACTACCTCTACGACGAGGATTACCTGACCGAGGAGCTGACGCCCGCAAACCTGACCACGGCCCAGGGGCTTCTGACCTACAGGGAGGCTTCCTATCTGGCCGCCAGGGCGGGCAGTTCCTTCAAAGCCAGAGTGGGAGCCAACAAGCACAACCAGGACAGCCCCTACCCGGAGGAGGACTGGTGGGCCCTGTACGGAGCCATGGCCAAAGAGCTGGACCCGGAGGGGAAGATCACAGATGTGACCGCGGTGCTCTACGGCACGCCCTCCAACCTGGAGCAGGCGGCCAGCTGGACGGCCTACACCACAGAGGGGGACTACGGTTTCGAGGGACTGGCGTTGGACGCCTATATGGACTGTGAGATCCGCTTCCTGGCCCGCGAGGGCGAGATGATCGCCATGCGGGAACTGGTTTCCGAGGACGTTACATATCCCAACGTTTGGCTGACCGACGGGTCGGAGGGGCATTTTAAAGTGTATCTGGGCACTCTGAGCCGGGAGTTCACCGTCAACGGTAAGATGGGCAAGGCCGAGGACCTGGAGAACAATCTGGTGGATCTGGTGCTGAGCCGGGGCAGACTGGTGAAAATCGTACTGAAAAAGGACCGGATCAACGGCAAGGTCCTGTCGGTGACCCAGGACGCCATCGAGATCGAGGGCTACGGCCGTTTGGAGCTGGCGCCGAATTTCAATGTTTACAAGCTCTATGGGGATTTTAAAACCCTGAGCCTGAAGGATATTCTGGTGGGCTACAACCTGCAGGAGTTTGTGGCGGCGGACGGAAAGCTGTGCGCGGCCCTGGTGGAGCGCCAGTTCGACGCCAAGACGATCCGGGTGCTGCTGATGAACACCGGCTTCAAAAGCCTGTTCCACCCCTCTGTGGAGCTGACAGTGCACGGCTCCGCAGTTCTGGAGTACGACGTGGGGGAGGGAAAGACCGAGAGCGAGGAATTGGCTGACGGCGCATTGCTTCAGATACAGCCCGGGGACAAACGGCTGGCGAACGGCCGTCTGGAGATCCGGCCTGCCGGGGACGAGGGAATCACCATCAATTCCATTGAGCGGGCCCAGGGGAATCCCACCTACAGCGGCAGCCTGGAGATTCGCCAGGAGGCCGATGGGCTGGTGCTGGTCAACGATCTGTATCTGGAGGATTATCTGACCAAGGTGGTTCCCAGCGAGATGCCCTCCTCCTACGAGAAGGAGGCATTAAAAGCTCAGGCCGTGTGCGCCAGGACGTATGCTTACCGGCAGATTCAGGGCAACGCCTACAGCCAGTTCGGCGCTCATGTGGACGACAGCACCAACTATCAGGTGTACAACAACAAGGAGACAGACGAGAAGACCACGGCGGCGGTAAAGGAGACCTATGGGAAGATGCTGTTCTACGAGGATAAGGCCGTCGAAGCGTTTTATTTCTCCACCTCCTGCGGCCACACCACGGACGGAAGCGTGTGGGGGTCTGAGGGCGCCAAGCTGCCCTACCTCCAGGCAGTGGAGCTGCGGGACCGGAGAAAGACGCAGGACCTGACGGACAACGCGGCTTTTGACGCCTTTATCCGCAATCCCGACGTGCCGTCCTATGACAGCAGTTTCCCCATGTACCGCTGGGAAACGAACGTGAGCAGCGATCTGCTCAGCGGAAAGATCGGGGGAGTGGGAACAGTGCAGAACCTGACCGTCACCAAGCGCGGCCCGGGCGGAATCGCCCAGGAGCTGCTGGTGGAGGGCTCCGGCGGGAACACCACCATAAAGACCCAGGGCAGTATCCGCTCCACGCTGGGCGATCCGGGGCTTTCCATCGCCAAAAAGGACGGCTCAGTTATGGAAGGCAGCGACCTGCTGCCCAGCGCATTTATCTCCATTGAGAAGCGCTCGTCGGACGACGGAACGATTTCCTTCCATATTTATGGAGGCGGATTCGGCCACGGCGCGGGCATGAGCCAGAACGGCGCCCAGGGAATGGCCAGAGAGGGCAAGGATTACAGGGAAATCCTGGATTTCTTCTACAAGGGAACGGAATTGCGAGAACAGTAGATTGGTTGCATACAGGGACAAAAAGGGGCGCGGCCCGGAAACTTTATGTGAGTTTCCGGGCTGCGCCCCTTTTGGCGGTCTGCCGCCAGACCAACCCGCCGCCGGTCTAACCCGCCGCCAGGCCATCACATCGCCAGGCCAACCCGCCGCCGGTCTAACCCGCCGCCAGGCCATCACATCGCCAGGCCAACCCGCCGCCGGTCTAACCCACCGCCAGGCCATCACATCGCCAGGCCAACCCGCCGTCGGTCCAACCCGCCGCCGGTCCAACCCGCCGCCAGGCCATCACACCGCCAGCCCATCGCGTCGCCTTCTTTCACCCTCTTACCGGGCTTCCCGGCAGGCTTTCCACAGCCGCATCGCCTGTTCGGCCGCGCCGGCCATATTTTTCATTGCGGTTCCGGGCTCCATAGCCTCGGACAGGGTGGTTACGGTCCGCAGGATGGGGAAGAAGGCGTCGATGCCCTTCTGATTGCAGGCGACGGCGTCCTCGGTGACGCAGCCCGCGAAGGCCAGCACCGGTTTGCCGAACTGTTTGGCCAACCCGGCCACGCCCACCGGGGCCTTGCCCATGGCGGTCTGGCCGTCCAGGCGGCCTTCACCGGTGATCACCAGGTCCGCGTTGCGGATGTAGTCCGCCAGGTGGGTTTCCTCCAGCACGATGTGGATTCCGGATTCCAGAACCGCGTCCGTGAAGGTGAGGAAGGCGAATCCCAGCCCGCCTGCGGCCCCGGTGCCCGGAAAGCTGGCGTCGGCCCTGGGAAAGGTCTTGGCGGCCAGCGCCGCGTAGCGGCCCAGCCAAAGGTCCATCTGCCGGACCATCTCCGGCGTGGCGCCCTTCTGGGGGCCGTAGATGGCGCTGGCTCCCAATTCCCCGCAGAGGGGATTGGTTACGTCGCAGGCCACGCAGAACCGGCACTGGGAAAGCTCCGGCAGCACGTTGTCCGAGCCGATGGTGGCCAGGTGCTTAAGCCCCGCGGCGCCCTGGGGAATCGGCTTACCGTCGCTGTCCAGAAAGTCGTATCCCAGCGCCTGAAGCATACCGGCTCCCCCGTCGTTGGTGGCGCTGCCGCCTATGCCAACGATAAAGCGTCGGCAGCCCCTTGCAATGGCATCCCGGATCATTTCGCCCACGCCGTAGGTGGTGGTGAGAAGGGGATTACGGTCCTGTTCGGGAACCAGGGGAAGCCCGGCTGCCGCGGACATCTCGATCACCGCGGTGCCGGAGCTGCCGATGATCCCGTAGGAGCACTCCAAGGGCTGGCCCAGGGGACCGGTGACGGTGATGGTGCGAAGCTCACCGTTCATTCCGCTGACCAGGGCTTCCACCGTGCCCTCGCCGCCATCCGCCAGCGGACGCACGGACACCACCGCGTCTGGGTAAACCCGGCGGATGCCCTCGCAGACCGCCCGGCCCGCTTCCATGGAAGTCAGGCTTCCTTTTAAAGAGTCGATTGCTACCACTGCGTTCATATTTCTGCCTCCCTGCTTTCTGAAATTGTATTGTGATCTGTCTCCACTATAACAGATCGGCAACTGGGAAAAAATATTACAGATACTGAATATTTTGCGATTTTACAAAAAAATCTGGTATGAATAACAAAGATACGCTATAATAAATCAGACAGACCAGAGAGATTCATCGGGAGGGCGGGGAATACCATGAATGAGCAGATTGACCGGAAGCTGGCACAGCAGATCGTGGATACGGTGAAGGACGTGTGCGGGCAGAATGTGAACTTTATCGACGGCTCGGGCCTGATTTACGCCAGCACGGACGCGGGCAGGATCGGCTCCTACCATGAGATCGGCCGGCAGGCGGCGGTGGCGGGAAAGGCCATTGAGGTGGAGGCGGACGACCGGTTTACCGGGACCCAGAAGGGGGTGAACCTGCCGGTATACCACAACGGCTCCATGGTGGCGGTGATCGGCATCAGCGGACCGCCCGGTGAGGTGCGAACGTACGCCCGCCTGGCGGAGCGCATCACCGGACTTCTGATCCGGGAACGGGAGATCGGCGCATTTTCACGCACCCAGGAGGAGCGCCGCAGCTACGTGATTAACGGGCTGATCCGCAGGGAGTCAATAGCGGAGGAATATCTGAAGGAGGCTCTCGCGGAGTGGGGGATTGCACGGGACACGGGGAAGCGGGTGGCTGTGATCCGGGTATACGGCCGCCCTTACGCGGCGGACGGCGCTGTGCTGGACCAGGACATCCGCCGCCTGTTTGAGCGGGCACGGGCCTGCCTGTACACCCGGAACTACCCGGACGAGTATCTGGCGGTGCTGGAGGAGGGCGATTTTGTCCGGACGGAGGGGATGCTTAAGGCCTTCTGCGCCGGGAGGGAACGTGATTTGAAGGTGGGAGTGGGCAAGGCGGTGCCCTTGGAGGAGTTGGCAGACTCCTATGAGTCCGGCCTTACCGCTCTGGAAAGCCTGCGGGGATCCCAGGAAAATTACGCGGTGTACGATCAGCTGACGCTGGAAATTCTGCTCTCGCGGGTTTCCCGGGCCAGCCGGGAGGAATTTCTGCAAAAGACGGCGGCCGGGCTGACGGAGGAGGAGCTGGAGCTTTTGGCCGTCTACTTTGAGGAGGACATGTCCCTCTCCGGAGCCTGCGCCCGCCTGTTCCTGCACAAGAATACCCTGCAGTACCGCCTGGACCGCATCGGGCGGAAAACCGGCTTTAATCCCCGCAGATTCAGGGACGCGGCGGTGCTCTACCTGGCCGTAAAACTGAAAAACCGGCCCTGTCCGGCCGATGGAGCCGGGCAAAACCGGTAGGGGATGGTTCGTTACGCCTGAGACGGGATCAGATAGACTTCCGCGTTCTGGGTTCCGTGCTGAAGCGTCTCGCCGTGGGTGTTGAAGAAAATGTCGATGTGGTTGCCTCTGACGCCGCCTCCGCGGTCCTCGGCCGTGTACACCACGCCGTTGATCATGAGTTTGGAGCCGAAGGGAATCACCTTGGGGTCCACGGCCACCGTGTGGCTGGCCGCGGCGATGGCTCCGGTGCAGGTATGGCGGCCCCAGCCCTCGGAACAGGCGCGGCAGGGACAGTAACCGGTTGTCTTAAAAACACCCAGCGGAATCAGATTCTGGTTTCCCGCGGTTTTCTGGGCCTGAGCCTGGGCCTGGGGATCGCCCTTGGTGTGGTTCATGGTGTTGGCAAAATCCGAATCGCCCACATAACCTTCCACCCGGTACTCGCCGTCCGGAAGGGAGGACCAGTCCATGGGAATGGTGAATCCGTGGCAGCCGTTGCCTTTTCCCTGGCTCTCCAGCTTTTCACGGTATTCCCCCGCGGTTACCCGCTGGCGGAACACTTCCTCGCCGGTGGCCTTGTTGAACACAGCTACGGTGCAATCGATGGGGGAGTTGGGGAGATCTTTGTTATATGCCCAGCCGGTGATCGCGGAGTCGGAAACCTTTTCCAGCCGGCCTCTGGGAACCGCGGCAAATGCCGTGGTGGCGGATGCGGCCAGCAGGCTTAAGGTGAGGATTGCTCCTGTTATCATTGTTCTAAGTTTCATGTCAGTACCTCCTGATTGCTCATGTAATAAATGGAATAGAAATTTAAAACTTATTACATAATATGTAACACTTTTGTAATATATGAGCAATAACCACATTTTTATCATACTTTTTAGGAGCTGTCAAGGAAATAAATGGAAATACCGGAAGAAAATGGACAAAAATATTACAGAAATGTAAAATATTTACAAAATGCACATGATATGTCCGCAGCACAAAACACTGTGTCCGCGATTTGCGGATTTGCAAATTCCGTAAAAAGGTTCCGGAAAGCCAAAATTCTTCGGACGGTTTCCTGCGTTTTTTGCACCCAACAATTACCCGCAGGCTGCGCCAGCGGCCCATTACATTCAAACAAAACAGAGCAGCTGTCCGTCCGGCTCGGTGCCGGAGGCCAGCTGCTCTGCAGCGTTTCATACAATATTCAATTTTAAAATGGAATCATCAGTCGGCCCGGAATACCTCCGCGGTGTACATGCCGGCGGCCAGCGCTTCATCGTGGGTCGCGTAGTAGATATCCAGCTTCCTGCCGTTCACAGCGGAGCCCATATCCTCCACGGTGTAGACGGTGCCGTCAATCAGAAGCTTGGTTCCCAGCGGAAACAGGTTCAAATCCGCGGAGATCGTGTGATTCGGCTGGGGCGTGGTGCCGGAGTAGGTCAGGTTGTGTCCTCCGGAACAGGCGTCGCACCCGCAGTAACCTGTGATGGTGAAGGTCCCCAGGGACTCGCCGCTGTTTTTGTCCGGTTCCTGGTTTTTCACCGCGCCGGGGCCGGCGTCCACGTACGCGTCGTCCTCGTCGAACCGGACCTGGCTTTTGCCGGAACCGGTACTGGTAATATGAAGTGTCCCGTTATCCTCCGGGGCGTCAGCTTCGTTTGCTACCGTGACATTCGTTCCAACAGCTGCGTTTTCCCCGGCGGACTGTACCGTCTCCGGGCGGGGCTCCACCACGCTGCCCTGGGCGCCGTAGGCGGGAAGGGTAAACAGCATGCAGGCGGCCAGCGTCATGGCTGCAAGAACCTTATTCGATTTAATTCGCATATGTTTGCCTCGCATTCTCAATGAATCGACAGTTAATATGTGTATTTAACATTATATTACAAAATTGTTAAATGTCAAGTAAAAGTCGTTAAGTGGGATTTACAAAATTGTGAAAAATGGGAAAAGAACCCTGGAAATTAGTGGATTTTCAAGGAAAAGTGGGGGAGAAAGCCATAGATATAGGGGGATGGTGGGAGAAAGTTACAGGATATGCCTTATTTACAGTAGGGGGAATACCGGCGGCGGGCGAAAAGGTTATAAAATTTTTAGAAATGCATATTGACAAATAAATTAAAAAGGAATATATTATGAAATGTAGATGTTAGCACTCTGAAGAGTTGAGTGCTAATAACAAGCGGAAAGGCGGTGCAGGTATGGCGATGGAACTGGATGACCGGAAAGTCACAATTTTAAAAGCGATCATCAAGACTTACCTGGAAACGGGGGAGCCGGTGGGTTCCAGAACCATTTCCAAGTATTCCGATTTAAAGCTGAGTTCCGCCACGATCCGCAATGAGATGTCCGATCTTGAGGACATGGGTTACATTATCCAGCCGCACACGTCGGCGGGGAGAATTCCCTCCGACAAGGGCTATCGCTTCTATGTGGACCAGATTGAACTGGAAAAGGACAACGAGGTCATGGAGTTCAAGGAGATGATGGTCCAGAAGGTCGACAAGCTGGAGCTGGTGCTCAGACGGATGGCCCAGGTCCTGGCCAGCAACACCAATTACGCGGCCATGATCAGCGGACCCAGCTACCACAAGACCAAGCTGAAGTTTATCCAGCTCTCCAAGATGGAGGAGCGCAAGCTTTTGGTGGTCGTGGTGGTGGAAGGAAACATTATCAAGAACACGATGATCGACATCAGCGATAACCTGACGGACGAGGAGCTGTTGAATCTGAACATACTCCTCAACAGCAGCTTAAACGGGCTGACCATCGAGGAGATCAACCTGGATGTGATCAGCAAGCTGAAGGTTGACGCCGGCGCCCACCGGGAGGTGGTGGAGCTGGTACTCAACGAGGTGGCCGAGGCCATACGGGCCGGCGGTGAGGACCTGCAGATTTACACCAGCGGCGCCACCAACATATTTAAGTACCCGGAGCTCTCCGAGGGCGACAAGGCTAGCCGGCTGATCGGAACGCTGGAGCACCAGGAGGTGCTGCAGGAGTTCGTGGCCGAGGTGAACGCCAACTCGGACGGCGATTCAGGGATTCAGGTATATATCGGAGACGAGACTCCGGTTCAGTCCATGAAGGATTGCAGCGTGGTCACCGCCAATTACGATCTGGGCGGCGGTCTGCGCGGAACCATCGGGATTATCGGACCCAAGCGGATGGATTATGAGAAGGTGCTCAGAACCATGCAGAATCTCATGAACCAACTGGACGGGGCGTTTAAAAAGGATGAAAGGTGATAGACGGTGAACAGCGAGAACATGAATAAGGATGAGATGAACCAACAGACAGCCGGGGGACCGGAAAACGAAGCGCCTGAGACAGTGAATGAGGCGGACGGAGCGAACGCCGCAGAGCAGAGTCAGGAAACGGCGCAGGAGAGCGCGGCAGCGGAAAATGGAAGCGCGCCGGAGAACGCCGGTGAGGCCGGGGATCAGAACGGCGGCGCCAAGGAAGAGAAGAAGGGATTCTTCAAGAAAAAGAAAGATCCGCGGGATGAGAAGATCGAGGAGCTGACCGACCGTGTGAAACGGCAGATGGCGGAATTCGAGAACTTCCGCAAGCGGACCGAAAAGGAAAAGTCCAGCATGTATGAGATGGGCGCACGGGACATCATCGAGCGGATTCTGCCCGTGGTTGACAACTTTGAGAGAGGGTTGGCCTCCATACCGGAAGAAGCAAAAGCCACCCCGTTTGCGGACGGCATGGAGAAGATATATAAGCAGTTCCAGAAAACACTGGAGGAGGCCGGCGTGAAAGCCATCGAGGCCGTGGGCCAGGAATTCGACCCCAACTTCCACAACGCGGTGATGCACGTGGACGACGAGAGCCTGGGCGAGAACGTGGTGGCCGAGGAGCTGTTAAAGGGTTATATGTACCGCGACACCGTGGTACGTCACAGCATGGTAAAAGTGGCCAATTAATGAACCATTTACGATAGAGATCAGAGACGACAAATAATCAGGAGGAAAAAACGATGAGCAAGATAATTGGAATTGACTTAGGTACAACAAACAGCTGCGTAGCCGTGATGGAGGGCGGAAAGCCCACCGTTATCGCCAACGCCGAGGGCGTGCGCACAACGCCGTCCGTAGTAGCTTTTACAAAGACAGGAGAGAGACTGGTGGGCGAGCCTGCAAAGCGTCAGGCCGTTACCAACGCCGACAAGACCATCTCCTCCATTAAGCGCCACATGGGAACCGACTACAAGGTCGACATCGACGGCAAGAAATACACCCCCCAGGAGATTTCCGCGATGATCTTACAGAAGCTGAAAGCGGACGCTGAGGCGTATCTGGGCGAGCCGGTAACCGAGGCTGTGATCACCGTTCCCGCGTACTTCAACGACGCCCAGCGTCAGGCGACCAAGGACGCCGGCAAGATTGCGGGCCTGGAAGTAAAGCGTATCATCAACGAGCCCACGGCCGCTGCGCTGGCTTACGGCCTGGACAATGAAAAAGAGCAGAAGATCATGGTATACGATCTGGGCGGCGGCACCTTCGACGTTTCCATCATCGAGATCGGCGACGGCGTAATTGAGGTTCTGTCCACCAACGGCGACACCCGTCTGGGCGGCGACGACTTCGACAACCGCATCACCCAGTGGATGATCGACGAGTTCAAGAAAGCCGAGGGCGTGGACCTGTCCGGCGACAAGATGGCTATGCAGCGTCTGAAAGAGGCTGCGGAGAAGGCCAAGAAGGAAGTTTCCACCGCCACTACCACCAACATCAACCTGCCCTTCATCACCGCTACGTCCGAGGGGCCGAAGCATTTAGATATGAACCTGACCCGTGCGAAATTCGACGAGCTGACCCACGACCTGGTGGAGCGCACCGCCATCCCGGTACAGAACGCGCTGCGCGACGCCGGAATCACCGCGTCCGAGCTGGGCAAGGTGCTGTTAGTAGGCGGTTCCACCCGTATGATCGCGGCTCAGGACAAAGTAAAGCAGCTGACCGGCAAAGAGCCCAGCAAGTCCCTGAACCCCGATGAGTGCGTGGCAATCGGCGCAGCCATCCAGGGCGGCAAGCTGGCCGGTGACGCAGGCGCGGGAGACATTCTGCTGTTAGACGTTACCCCCCTGTCCCTGTCCATCGAGACCATGGGCGGCGTAGCTACCAGACTGATCGAGCGCAACACCACCATCCCCACCAAGAAGAGCCAGATCTTCTCCACCGCGGCCGACAATCAGACCGCTGTTGATATTCACGTGGTACAGGGCGAGCGCCAGTTCGCCAGAGACAACAAGACTCTGGGCCAGTTCCGTCTGGATGGAATTCCGCCGGCGAGAAGAGGAATCCCGCAGATCGAGGTTACCTTTGATATTGACGCCAACGGCATCGTGAACGTATCCGCCAAGGATCTGGGCACCGGCAAGGAGCAGCACATCACCATTACCTCCGGCTCCAACATGTCCGACGACGACATCGATAAGGCTGTGAAGGAAGCGGCTGAGTACGAGGCTCAGGACAAGAAGCGCAAGGAGGCCATCGACGCCAGAAACGACGCGGACTCCATGGTATTCCAGACCGAGAAGGCTCTGGAGGAGGTTGGCGACAAGATCGCTGCCAGCGACAAGGCTGAGGTTGAAGCGGATTTAAGCGCTCTGAAGGAAGCCATCAACCGCGCGCCGGTGGATCAGATGACCGACGCTCAGGTTGAGGACATCAAGGCGGGCAAGGAAAAGCTGATGAACAGCGCTCAGAAGCTGTTTGCCAAGGTTTACGAGCAGGCTCAGGCCTCCGGCCAGGCTGGCCCGGGACCGGATATGGGCGGCGCTCAGGCGGGCGGACCGGCTGACGACGTGGTTGACGCCGACTTTAAGGAAGTATAAGACAACGGAAAGATAAATGACAGCTGTATGCCGGACCCTGGTCCGGCATATGGCGTGGTTCGATATTTGATAACGAGGTAGAGACAACATGGCAGAGAGTAAAAGAGATTACTATGAAGTTCTGGGCGTTCCGAAGACTGCGGACGACGATGCTTTAAAAAAAGCATACAGAGCTCTGGCCAAAAAGTACCATCCGGATGCGAACCCGGGGGACAAGGAGGCAGAGGCCAAATTTAAGGAAGCTTCCGAGGCTTACAGTGTGCTCAGCGATCCTCAGAAGCGTCAGCAGTACGACCAGTTCGGCCATGCTGCGTTTGACCCGGGCGCCGGAGCCGGAGCCGGTGGGTTCGGCGGATTCGACTTCTCCGGGGATATGGGCGACATTTTCGGCGATATCTTCGGCGATATTTTCGGCACCGGCCGGTCCACCAGGAGAAACAACGGCCCCATGCGGGGCGCCAATGTGCGGACCTCCGTGCGGATTTCCTTTGAGGAGGCTATTTTTGGCTGCGAGAAGGAGATTGAGATCAATTTCAAGGAAACCTGCGCCAGCTGCCACGGCACAGGGGCTAAAGCGGGGACCTCTCCCCAGACCTGCCCCAAGTGTAACGGCAAGGGCAAGATCATGTACACCCAGCAGTCCTTCTTCGGCCAGGTGCAGAACGTGCAGACCTGCCCGGACTGCGGCGGCAGCGGCCAGATCATCAAGGAGCGCTGTCCGGACTGCTACGGCACGGGCTACAAGACCGTGCGCAAGCGCTTTAAAGTGCCGATTCCCGCGGGCATCGACAACGGCCAGTGCGTGCGCCAGGCCGGCGGCGGCGAACCCGGCGTGAACGGCGGCGAACGGGGCGACCTGCTGGTGGAGGCTGTGGTTTCCCAGCATCCGATCTTCAAGCGCCAGGATACCAGCATCTATTCCACCGTGCCCATTTCCTTCACCAAGGCGGCTTTGGGCGGTGCCATCCGCATCAAGACCGTGGACGGAGAGGTGGAGTACGAGGTGAAGCCCGGCACTCAGACAGACACCAAGGTTCGCTTAAAAGGCAAGGGTGTGCCTTCGCTGCGCAACCGCAACGTGCGGGGCGATCACTATGTGACCCTGGTGATCCAGGTGCCGGAGCGCCTGACCCAGGCTCAGAAGGAGGCACTGCGCAAGTTCGAGGAGGCCATGGACGGCACAGCTTCGTCCGAATCGGAGAAACCCAAAAAAAAGGGGATTTTTAAGTAAGAGAAACTAGATCAGCAAAGGCGGATTTTCCGGTCAAGGACCGGAAGATCCGTCTTTTGCAGCTTAAATTGGAAGAAAATGGAAGGGCGGAGCGGGATGGACTTTGTGGCGAAATATTTTCAGGAACTGACAACCGTTGAATTGTATGAAATTCTCAAGGCGAGGGCCCAGGTGTTTGTGGTGGAACAGCGCTGTGTTTACCAGGATTTGGACGATGTGGATTACGGCAGCCTGCATATTTTCTGCCGGTCCGGACAAACGGTCCTGGCCTATCTGCGGGTATTTCCGAAAGCGGGTGAAGCGGAGGTCGTGCAGATGGGGAGAGTGCTGACCACGGAGCGAAAAACCGGTCTGGGCGGGAGACTGTTGAGGGAAGGGATCAGGATTGTGAGGGAAACCATTGGGGCCGGGAAAATTTATCTGGAGGCCCAGTGTTACGCGGTGGGATTTTATGAGCGGGAGGGCTTTAAAATCTGTTCCGGCGAATTTTTGGAAGATGGAATCCCCCATGTGCAGATGGAGCTGGAACTGTGAGAGGCTGATTCCATAGTGGGCCTGCGGTGAGAGGGGCGGCCGCGCGGGCGAAAAAATCCCCCTGCATCAGCTCGTCGGGGCTGAAACAGGGGGAAATGTTACGGGTAACGCCGTCCGTTTACATCAGGCGGTCCACCGAGCCGGACTGTATGGCGCTGATATTCCGGCGGATCCGCTCTTTGGGCCAGTCCCACCACCGAAGCTGCAGCAGGGTGGAGACGGTTTCCTCCGGAAAGCGCCTGCGGATCGGCCGGGCCGGGACTCCGCCCACAATGGTGTAGGGCGGGACGTCCTTTGTCACCACCGCCCGGGCGCCGATGATGGCTCCGTCGCCCACGGTCACGCCGGCCAGGATTACGGCTTCATAGCCGATCCAGACGTCGTTTCCGATCACGATGTCGCCCCGGTTGTCCCAGGAATCCGTCACGTTTCCGCGGTCCAAGTCCCACTCCTCAAAGAACAAGGGAAATGGATAGGTGGAGAGCGAAGCCATGGCGTGGTTCGCGCTGTTGAACAGGAATTTGGCGCCGCAGGCGATGGAACAGAACTTCCCGATGATCAGCCGGTCGTGGTTGATCGGGTAATGGTACAGCACATTGTGCTGCTCAAATTCCGTTGGGTCATTGACAAAGTCATTGTACATCGTGTAGTCGCCAACCTGGATGCCGGGTTTGGTGATCACATACTTTAAATACACGGTCTGACGGTCCCCGGTGCGGGGATAAATCTGTTTCTCTGGAATAGTCATTTCAAAACCTCCTGTTATATTACAATACGCTCACAACTATTCCAGCCGCTGCAATGCAGAGCTTCACAGAATATCACCTCTCTCCGGATCAGATACGGTCATTTTATCACGTTTTCCATTTGAAGTAAACAGGGGGAGAATGGGGCCTGGGGCGGTTTTGGGCGGCGGATGTGCGCTTCCGGCTATACATTTTTCGGTATTTCGTGTATGATAGGGATATCTGTCAGAGAGGAACGTGAGAAAATGATGAACGAAAACAATTATTTTTTGACATTGAGCACACCGCTGCCCGAGGATATCCAGAAATTAAAATGGTGCGGGCAGTTTGAACAGGCCAAGCGGGTGATCGGGCTGCGGCTTAAGCGGGAACTGCCCCGGGCCATGAAAGACCGGCTCACCCTGGAGCTGGAGATTCTGGAGCGTTTGCCCGGGCAATACCCCTACTCCTGGGGGGAAGCCCTGGAGATTCTGAAGCGGGAGATTCAGGATTTTAAGGAGGAAGAGCTGACACAGCTGTGGGAGGAGGATGCGGCGGACTGGATCTATGTGGAGGGTCAGGTGAAGTTCCGCAGCAGTTTTCTGGCCAATATCCTGAAAACGCGGCTGGCTTACGGACGGCGCGCGGTTGATCCCAGCCATTTAAAGGGCAGACAGGACAATTTCAGGCTGCTGGAAAACGCTATGGCGCGGATGAAAGAGTCGGAGGGCATGAGCTGTTCCTACCGGATCCGCAGCACCGTTGAGATCACGCCGGAGGCGGAGCGGGAGGAAGAGCCCATCCGGGTCTACCTGCCGCTTCCCATCGAGTACAGCCAGATCCGCAATGTAAAGGTGGAGAGCGTGTCCATCGGCGGGCGGGAGGCGCTGCCTTCGGAGTACACGGTGGCGGACGCAGGGCAGCCGCAGCGGACCATCTGTTTTCACACGGAGCACCGCAGGGGACAGCGCTATGCGGTGGAGTTTTCCTTTGAAAACCACGCGCCTTACCGGGATTTCTCCCGGGGACAGGCCCTGGACCGGGCCGCCGCGCTGGCACAGCGCTCGGAGGGCAGCCAGGGTGAAATACGGGAAATCCGCCGGGACTTCTGCCGGGAACAGCTTCCCCACATCCGTTTCACACCCTATCTGCGCCAGCTGGTCCGGGAGGTGGTGGGGGAGGAGACCAATCCCCTGTTGAAGGCCAGGCGGATCTACGACTACATAACCAGCCATGTGATGTACTCCTATGTGCGCAGCTATTTCACGCTTACGGATATTCCCGAGTATGTGAGCACCTGCTTTAAGGGGGACTGCGGCGTGCAGGCCCTGCTCTTTATCACCATGTGCCGGGCCGCCGGTGTGCCGGCCAGATGGCAGGCCGGGCTTTACACCACGCCGTTGGAGATCGGCTGCCACGACTGGGCCCAGTTTTACGTGGAGCCCTTCGGCTGGCTGTACGCGGACTGCTCCTTCGGCGGAGCCGCCTTCCGGGAGGGATATGAGGAGCGCTGGGAGTTCTACTTCGGAAACCTGGACCCCTACCGCATGCCCGCCGCCAGGGAGTTCCAGGCGGACTTCAACCCGCCCATGTCCCATCTGCGCAACGACCCCTACGACAATCAGATGGGCGAGGCAGAGTACGGGGACCGCAGCTTGAAGGAGAACGAGTATTGTACCGATCATCGGATGGTGGAGTTGAGGGAGTGGTGATTACCCGGTCAGAATATTGTCAGATAGTATCAATCAAATGTTAAGGAAAATGATAAGACATTCCACCCGCGATTGCTTATAATGAAATCAGAGGAAAAAGAAAGCGGGTGATTTTATGGATTATGGATTTTTCGGAATTATGGATACGATTTTCCCGCTGATGTTCGGCGCAGTTTTTCTGCTGATCGTGGGAGTTATGATTCTCGCTTTGGTCCGGTCCGCCTCCGAGTGGAGCAGCAACAACAGTTCACCGGTGCTCAGCGTGGACGCCAGGGTGGTCTCCAAGCGCACCAATATAACCCGGCATATGAGCCAGGCGGACAGCAGCCATATGACTAGGAGCTCCACCGTCTACTACGCCACCTTCCAGGTGGAGAGCGGGGACCGGATGGAGCTGCGGATGTCCGGCCGGGAGTACGGGCTTTTAGCGGAGGGGGACCGGGGCAAGCTCACCTTCCAGGGAACCCGCTACCGCGGTTTTGAGCGCCGCCTGGTTTAAGCGCCGGAAGGTCTTATTTCACCGGCTGTGTCAGGGCGAGATTTTGTGTTGATTCAGCCGCTCGTAGTAAAATATGTACTGCTGGAGCACGCCGGCATAGCCGCCGTACCTCCCGAAATGGTCCGCCAGAATGGTGTCGTAGAGGCGGTTCTTGGGAGTGCGGCGGTATTTTTTTGCGCTGAAATACTCCCGCAGCAGAATCTTTTCGATCCAGGTGTCCACGGGAAACGCCTCGATGTGGTGCAGGCCGAAGAGGCAGACGCAGTTGGCTACCTTTTTGCCGATGCCGTAAAAGCCGGTGAGGTATTCCATGGCCTGTCCGTACTCCATGGTTTCCAGCTTTTTCAGGTCCAGAGTTCCGGCCGCGGCATCCTGGGACAGGCGGTGGATGTATTTGGCGCGGTACCCAAGCTTCAGGTCCAATAGATCCTCCAGGGAGGCGCGGGCCAGCTCTTTTGGGGTGGGAAAGGAATAAACGGCGGAGTTTTTGTCGTCCCCGTCTGCGATTTTTTGCCCCCAGCGCCGGGAAATGTCCTCCACCAGCCGCCGGATACAGGGGATGGTTTTCTGCTGGGAGATCACGAAGGTGATGATCATTTCCCAGGGGTCCTGGCGCAGGATGCGGATTCCACGCCCGGCCGCGGCCGCGGCTCTTAAGTAGTTGTCGTCCGGGTCCACGGAGGTCAGGATAGCGGCGTAGTCCGTGGTGCAGTCGAAGTATGTAAGCCAGGCGGAGAGATCCTCCTGGGGACAGTCAAAGCTTACCCGGTTTCCCTCCTGGGAAACGCGCAGCAGACGGCCCCCGCTGACTATGGTGTAGCCGCCCGCCGGGGAGGGCAGCATGCGGAAGCACTGGCCGGAGTCGGCGATCTGTTTTAGGTCCAGACAGTCTATGGTTTGGATGTGGGTCATCGGTTGTATGGCTCCTTTTGGGGATGGTTTCAAGTTTCGGGTGTCTGAGATCAGTTTAAGGCGAAGGGAGCCCGTTGTCAAATGGCTTTTGATGGGAGACGGGAGGTTGTTCCGTGAGTACGTTCAGACGGCTGGTCTTCTTGACCGGAAAAGCCGGTCAAGAAGCATCGGATGTTCATCCGATGTGAAAATTGGCGCGAAAAGACGCTTACAAGCGAGCTTGACGCGGCTTTTTGCACCAATTTTCGCGCCGTCTGAACTGTTTATGGGAATATATCTTGACTTTTTCCGAAAGAGTGGCTAAAATGTAGTTTAGATTTAAATCGCAAAGGCGATGAAGGTGTTCAGTAGAGGCTTATTTTCCGGCAGAGAGAGGGAGTCACCGGCTGCAAGCTCCCCCAGGTTCAGATAAGCGCTTGAAATTCCCACCGGAGCCGCACAGGTGAAGGCCCAGAGGCCGGTAGTCTGTGACGCTGGCACGCGTTATGTGCAAATGAGTGTCTGCGCGTTATGTGGAGCGCAGGAATCAGGGTGGTACCGCGAGCATATTTTTGTCCCGTCCCTTTTGCCGGAAACGGCGGAGGAACGGGACTTTTTTCGTTGCGCGGGGCATGGGCCCGGCGTGACAGGAAGCCTTCCGGGCGGGATCGCACGGCGGCGGGATTCCCGAATTCAAAGAGAAAAGGAGAAGCCATGAGAGAGCAGTTAGAGAAAATCAGAGAAGAAGCGTTAAACCAGATTGAAGCTTCCGAGGCGCTGGAAAAGCTGAATGAGATCCGGGTGGCATACCTGGGCAAGAAGGGCGAGCTGACCAACCTGTTAAAGGGCATGAAAAATGTGGCGCCTGAGGACCGCCCCAAGGTGGGTCAGATGGTGAACGAGGTCCGTGAGCAGTTGGAGGGCAGGCTGGAGGAAGCCAGAACCGCCCTTGCCAAAAAGGCCAGAGAAGAGCAGTTAAAGCGCGAGGTCATCGACGTGACCCTGCCGGCCCAAAAGAACAAGGTGGGACACAGCCATCCCAACACCATCGCCCTGGAAGAGGTGGAGCGCATCTTCGTGGGCATGGGCTATGAGGTAGTGGAAGGTCCCGAGGTGGAGTACGACCGCTATAACTTTGAAAAGCTGAACATTCCCAAGGGACATCCGGCCAGAGACGAGCAGGATACCTTCTATATCAACGATACGATCCTGCTGAGAAGCCAGACCTCCCCGGTTCAGGTGCGCACCATGGAGAAGGGACAGCTTCCCATCCGCATGATCGCCCCGGGGCGCGTGTTCCGCTCCGACGAGGTGGACGCCACCCATTCCCCCTCCTTCCATCAGATCGAGGGCCTGGTGATCGACAAGAACATCACCTTCGCGGACTTAAAGGGTACCCTGGCCGAGTTTGCCAAGGAGCTGTTCGGACCGGAGACAAAGGTGAAATTCCGTCCCCACCACTTCCCCTTCACAGAGCCCAGCGCAGAGGTGGACGTGACCTGCTTTAAGTGCGGCGGCAAGGGCTGCCGGTTCTGCAAGGGTTCCGGATGGATTGAGATTCTGGGCTGCGGTATGGTACATCCCCACGTTTTGGAGATGTGCAACATCGACCCGGAGGAATATTCCGGTTTCGCCTTCGGCGTAGGCTTAGAGCGGATCGCCCTGCTGAAATATGAGATTGACGACATGCGCCTGCTGTACGAGAACGATATCCGGTTCCTGAAACAGTTCTGACCCGCAGTCTGACGGGCAGCAGACCTGCGCCCGAACCATAGAGAGAAAAGGAGAAGAAAAATGAACACTGCATTATCCTGGATTAAAGCATACGTTCCTGACCTGGATGTCACGGCTCAGGAGTACACGGACGCAATGACCCTCACCGGCACCAAGGTGGAGGGATTCGAGCGTCTCGATAAAAACCTTGAAAAGATTGTTGTCGGCCAGATCCTTTCCATCGAGCGTCATCCGGACGCGGACAAGCTGATCATCTGCCAGGTGGACATCGGAGCCGGGGAGCCGGTTCAGATCGTCACCGGCGCGCCCAACGTCAAGACCGGGGACAAGGTTCCGGTGGTTTTGGATGGCGGAAAGGTAGCCGGCGGCCATGACGGCGGCCCCCTTCCCGAGGAAGGAATCGAGATCAAAAAGGGTAAGCTCAGAGGCATCGAGTCCAACGGAATGATGTGCTCCATCGAGGAGCTGGGTTCCGACCGCGACATGTATCCCCTGGCGCCGGAGAGCGGCATCTACATTCTCCCGGAGGACACCCGGGTAGGTGCCGACGCAGTGGAGGTGTTGGGCCTGCGCGATGTGGTGTTCGAGTATGAGATCACTTCCAACCGCGTGGACTGCTACAGCGTGGTGGGAATCGCCCGGGAGGCGGCCGCCACATTTGGAAAAGAATTCCATCCGCCGGTGGTAAAGCCCACCGGAAACGGCGAGGATATCAACGATTACCTGAAGGTGCGGGTGGAAAACCCTGAGCTGTGCCCCCGCTACTGCGCGAGAATGGTGAAGAACATCAAGCTGGCTCCCTCCCCCGAGTGGATGCAGCGCCGCCTGGCGGCCAGCGGAATCCGTCCCATCAACAACATCGTGGATATCACCAACTACGTGATGGAAGAGTATGGACAGCCCATGCACGCCTTTGACTACGATACCCTGGCGGGCCACGAGATCGTGGTAAAATGCGCCAAGGACGGCGACGTGTTCCAGACCCTGGACGGCCAGGAGCGCAAGCTGGACGGCACCATCCTGATGATCAACGACGGCGAGAAGGAAGTGGGCATCGCGGGCATTATGGGCGGTGAAAATTCCAAGATCACCGACAGCGTGAGCACCATGGTGTTTGAGTCCGCATGCTTCAACGGCACCAACATCCGCCTGTCCGCCAAGAAGGTGGGCCTGCGCACGGACGCTTCCGGAAAATACGAGAAGGGCCTGGATCCCAACACTGCCAAGGAGGCTGTAAACCGCGCCTGCCAGCTCATCGAGGAGCTGGGAGCCGGCGAGGTGATCGGCGGAATCATTGACATTTATTCCCAGAAACGTGAGGAGAACCGGGTTCCCTTTGACCCGGAGAAGATCAACCGCCTTCTGGGCACGGACATCGCCGAGGATACCATGATCTCTTATTTTAAGAAGATTGATCTGGATTACGACCCCTGCTCCAAAGAGGTGATCGTTCCCACCTGGCGTCAGGACCTGTACCGCATGGCGGATCTGGCTGAGGAAGTGGCCCGCTTCTACGGCTACGACAAGATTCCCACCACCCTGCCCTCTGGCGAGGCGACCACCGGCAAGCTGCCCTACGAGCTGAGAATCCAGGAGGTGGCCCGGGAGACCGCCGAGTTCTGCGGTTTCTCCCAGGGGATGACCTACTCCTTTGAGAGCCCCAGGGTATTCGACAAGCTGATGATCCCGGCGGACAGCAGACTTCGCCGGACGGTGGAGATTTCCAATCCCCTGGGCGAGGATTTCAGCGTGATGCGCACCACGCCATTAAACGGGATGCTGACCTCCCTGTCCACCAACTACAACCGCCGCAACAAGGACGTGCGCCTGTATGAGATGGCAAACGTGTATCTGCCCAAGGCCATGCCCTTAACCGAGCTGCCCGACGAGCGCATGCAGTTTACCCTGGGCATGTACGGGGAAGGCGATTTCTTTACCATGAAGGGCGTTGTGGAGGAGTTTTTTGACCGCGTGGGCATGAACAAAAAGCCCCACTACGATCCAAACGGCGACCACCCCTACCTGCACCCCGGCAGAAAGGCCGATATCGTCTACGAGGGCGTGACGGTGGGATACCTGGGCGAGCTTCACCCGGATGTGGCGGACAACTACAAGATCGGCGACCGGGCGTACGTTGCCGTGATCGACATGCCCTCTGTGATCCCCTTCACCACCTTTGACCGCAAGTACACCGGAATCGCCAAATTCCCGGCCGTGACCCGGGATATCAGCATGGTGGTGCCGAAGAACGTGCTGGTGGGACAGATTGAGGACGTGATCGAGCAGAGGGGCGGCAAAGTGCTGGAGAGCTACCACCTGTTCGATATCTACGAGGGCGCCCAGGTTCTGGCCGGACACAAGTCTGTGGCCTACTCCATCACCTTCCGGGCCAAGGACCATACCCTGGAGGAAAAGGAAGTCACCTCTGTGATGAACAAGATTTTAAACGGGCTCTCCAATCTGGGAATTGAGCTGAGAGCATAAATAAAACGCTTCGGACGCCGGGCTTGAGCCGGAAACGGAGCAGCGCGGGCAGCGCGGCAGCATCGCCGGTGGCGGAACTGCCGCGCTGTCTGCGTATTGTGAAATTTCTGGTTACAAAAAATGGCATTTCATGCCGAATTATGTAGAAAAAATGGCTGATTTTCCCGCATCGTATTCACTATGGGAGATAAATATGCTATACTTTGAACAAGGTGCCGCTGCGTAAAAAGGACGGACAGAGCCCGGAGAGAGGGGCAGGCAGCGGCCGGAGGTGGATGGGGATGAATTCGGTTACAGATCACGATGGGGAAGAACTGCGCCGGGAGGAGAAGGAGCATTTTATGGAATGCTTGCCTGCCGGCTTTTTGCGTTGCACAAAAGCGGGCGGGATAGAATACGCCAGCGAGGGAGTTCTGGCGCTTTACGGCTGCTGCGGACGGGAACAGTTTCAGGAACTCTGCGGCGGCAATATCGCCGGGATGGTGCTGGCGGAGGACCGCAGACGCGCCTTCGGGGAGCTTGAGGAGCAGCTGAGGCGGAACCCGGACAGCTCCAAGACGGAGTTTCGGGTCCGGCGAAGAGACGGGGAGATCCGGTGGGTGGACTGCCGCGGGCGTGTGGTTACAGATTTAAACGGCAACAAGTGCTTCGGCGGCGTGCTGATCGACGACACGGAAGCCAAGATGGCGCGGCAGAGCTATTGGGAGCAGGCGCGCAGGGATTCACTGACCGGTCTGCTCAACCGTTCCGCCTGCGTGGCTCTGGTCAACGCCCGCCAAAACTGGGAAGGCCAGATCTGTGCGCTGCTGATTGTGGATATCGACAACTTCAAATCGCTCAACGACACCTGGGGCCATCTGTTCGGAGATATGGTGCTGACCGAGATCGCCAGGAGGCTGCAGGCGCTGTTTCGCAAGAGCGATGTGGTGGGAAGAATCGGCGGGGATGAGTTTATCGTATTTCTCCGCGATTTAAACGACTTGAACCAGCCGCTGTACCATGGCCGGCGCATTGTGCAGAGCGTTGGAGAGCTGCAGTCGGTTTTAGAAAACGCAGTGGAGGTGACCTGCAGCGTAGGAATCGCGGTCTCTCCGCAGGACGGGAGAAGCTTTGAACAGCTGTTGGAACGGGCAGACTGCGCCCTTTACTGGGGGAAGCGCAGCGGAAAGAACTGTTGTACAACCTACGCTCCCCATATGTCCGCCTGGGGCGAAGGCGAAATCCAGGACAGCGGGTGCGCACAGGAGTCCTGCATCGAATCGGAGATGGGGCTGCGCCGGGTTAATACTCAGATCATCCAGTACGTGTTCCGGGCGCTTTACGACTCCGTGGACTTAGAGGAGGCAATCCGGCTGATTTTGCAGATTGTGGGCAGACAGTTTGATGTCAGCCGGGTGTATATATTTGAAAATCAGCCGGACGGCCTTCACACGGACAATACCTTTGAGTGGTGCAACGACGGCATACAGCCGGAGATGAGCCGTTTGCAGTGTGTCAGCTATGAAGTGGACGCTCCTGGCTACATCGACAATTTTAATGAGAAGGGGATATTTTTCTGCCCGGATGTGTCGCGTCTGGAGCAGAGGCAGCGCCGCCTGCTGGAAGGTCAGAACATCAAGTCCACGGTGCAGTGTGCCTTTTACGACAGCGGCCGCCTGGAAGGCTTTATCGGCTTTGACGAGTGCCGCCGGAACCGGATTTGGACCGGAGAGCAGATCGATGCCCTATCTTTTGTAGCGAAGATTTTAGGCACCTTTTTGATAAAAGAGCGGGCTAAAAAGAAAACTGAAAAACAGATCAACGGCCTGAAGGAGATTTTGGACAATCTGCCCGGATGGATCTATGTGGTGGACGCGGACACCTACGAGCTGCTTTACCTGAATCGGAAGACCAGGGAGACGGCCACGTCCAGCCGCATCGGGAAATACTGCTACTGCGAATTCATGGGGCTGGGCCAGCCCTGCCAGTCCTGCCCGGCCAGGGAGGCCGTGCGCCGCGGGGAGCCGGCTGCGATGGAAATCTACAACGGATTTCTGAATCTCTGGGCCGATGCCGCCGGAATCCCGGTGATCTGGGAGGGGAAGCGGGCTGTGCTCCTGTCTCTTCAGGATATCACCAAATACAAGCGCCTGCAGGCTTACGCGCCTGCGCTCAGCGGGAAACGGCGGACGGATGGCCCCCTGCCGGTGGCTCAGGATGAAACCATGGCGATCTACGCGTCCGATCAGGAGGAGGCGGAGCGCTACGGGGAGTTCAACAGCACGGGTACGGTTATGGCCGCCGCCCTGGAGATTTTCAGGCTTCAGGACACCTTTGCCAAGGCGGTCCAGGTCCTTCTGGCATTTTTGGGCAGGCGTTACGGGCTCAGCCGGGTATCGCTGTACATGAACAATTCCCGGGACAGCGTGAAAAACACCATCTATCAGTGGGTGGACAATCAGACGGCGCAGCCCATTTCCCTTTCGGACAGCTTCCGGAAGGAGGAATTTTTCATCTGCCACGGCCTGTACGACCAGAGGGGAACGATGGTCCTTTCCAGGGACCGGTATGACACCTATAAGGAAAACCTGCGCCGGGTCCTGGAGCAGAGCGGCGCGTTGTCCGTGCTGTTCGCAGGTCTCTACAGCGATGGGCGTTACATCGGACAGCTGGCGCTGGTGAATTGCAGCAAGGCGCGCGCCTGGGATGAGAAGGAGCGGGGCGAGCTGGCGGAGGTGGCGGGATTAATCGCCTCGGAGGCCAAGACCCTGGAAGCGCTGGACGACGCAAACCGCAGGGCGGAGTATTACCGCGATGTGGATCCTCTGACCGGCCTGTTTACCTACAACATGTTCAAGGAGCTGGCGCAGAAGGCGCTGGATCAGGGCGTGGCCAGGCGGGTGCTGGTGGCCAGCGACATTAAGGGTTTCAAATACATCAACAGCGCCATCGGTTACACCCAGGGGGACAATATCCTGCGGATGTTTGCGGACATGGTGGTGCAGAGCAGCGGACCGGAGGTGATCAACGCCAGGGCCAACGGGGACGTGTTTGTGACGCTGGGTGTCTATGAGGACCGGGCGGATTTCCAGGAAAAGCTGCTTCTGAGCAATGAAAATTTCGCGCGGCTGCAAAATCAGATTTACGACGGCATCAACATCCGGGTGCGCTCCGGCGTGTATTTTCTGGACCCGGACTGCCGGGAGATCGACCTGGCGGTGGACCGGGCCAACCTGGCCCGAAAGTCGGTGGATTACATTCTCAAATCCACGGTGGTGTTGTACAAGGACGCGCCCTTTTCCATCAAGCTGCGGGAAAACGAGATGATCAACCGCATGGAGTACGCGCTGATGCACGGGGAATTTCAGGTGTATTACCAGCCCAAAATCTATTTGAAGGACGGCTCGGTGGCCGGGGCGGAGGCGTTGGTCCGCTGGGTGCGGGAGGACGGCAGGGTGATTCCGCCCGACGAGTTTATCCCCCTGTTCGAGAAGAACGGATTTATCACCAAGATCGATCTTTTTGTGCTGGGCAGCGTGTGCCGGTGGCTGAAGGAGCGTGGGGAGCGTGGGGAACCGCTCTTTAAGATCAGCGTAAACCTCTCCGGCGCAGATGTGCGGGACGATCAGCTCGTGTCCTACATCGCGGAGCAGGTGGAGGCATTTGGAATTTCACCGGAGTATCTGGAGTTTGAGCTGACGGAGACCGCGTTTCTCAGCGACACGGAGCAGATTTTCAGCGTGCTGAAACGGCTGCAGGACATGGGATTTACCACCTCCATCGACGATTTCGGCTCTGGTTACTCCATCATGAACATGGTGGCGGAGATTCCCACCGATATCATCAAAATGGACTGCGCGTTTGTGCAGAACTGCGGGAAAACGGACCGCGGCCGGGAATTCCTGGGCCAGCTGGTTTTGCTGGTGCGCAAGATGGGATTCGTGGCCCTGTGCGAGGGCATTGAGACGCAGGACCATCTGAATATGGTCAAGAAGATGGGCTGCGAATTGGGCCAGGGTTATTATTTTTCCCGCCCGGTGCCGCGGCCGGAGTTCGAGGAATGGCTGAAAAAGCAGCGGTTCCATCCTGGGGAAATTTGTGATATGATAGAGGTAAATCACAGAGGAAAACAGGAGGGGTGACCGTTATGAGAAAAATTCGTTATTCGGCCGTGGCCGCCGCCGGGCTGCTGGCGCTGGCGCTTGCGTTTCCGGCGTACGGAAAGGACAAGGAGGAACGGGAGCCGGTGGGCCAGATATCGCTGAGGATTTCTTCCGACATCGAGGCGGGGGAGGACGGCGATGTGGACGTGGAGGTGCTCTCCGGCAGCTGCTCCGTGTCCAGCGTGGACGTGGATAATCCCAAGGGATACTGGGTCGGAGGCGACAAGCCCAAGGTAAAGGTGGAGCTGTCTGCTGACGACGGATATTATTTCGATCAGGGTGGAAAGAGCGCCCTTGATCTGGACGGCGCCAAATATTCCGGCTCCAGCCGGGACAGCGACAAGGAGATCATGAAGCTGACCCTGACACTGGACAAGCTGGAGGACGGCGATCTGAATGTGGACGGGCTGCGCTGGGACGAGGAGAACGCCATCGCCCACTGGGACGACAGCCCCGAGGCCGGGGAGTACAAGGTGCGCCTGTACCGCGGGGATTCCAGCGTGGGTTCGGTGATCACCACCAAGGAGACCAGCTGGGAGTTTGCGGACAAGCTGGACCGGCCCGGCACCTACACCTTTAAGGTCCGAATCATCGACCGGGGCAACAACGGCGGCGACTGGGAGGAATCGGCCCAGCTCTACGTGACCAAGGAGGATGTGGAGCGCTTTGTGGGCGGCTGGCGGCAGGATGAGCGTGGCTGGTGGTTCTGCAACGCGGACCAGACCTATCCCGCAAATTGCTGGAAAAATCTGGGACAATTCTGGTATTTCTTCGGCGAGGACGGCTACATGAAAACCGGCTGGGTTCAGTGGGAAGGAAAGTCCTACTACTGCGACACCGTCAGCGGCGCCATGCTGACCAACACGGTGACGCCCGACGGATTCCATGTGGGCGCGGATGGGGCGAGAGTGGAGTGAGGGAGGAAAACATGATCTGAGGGGGAAGCGCAACAGGGATTTGCCGCTGTGCTTCCCCTCTGTGTTTGAATGCAATGGGCCGCTGGCGCAGCCTGCGGGCGATTGCTGCATCGATAGAGTAGGAGCAGTGAACGATGGACATGAGCGTATATGAGAGCATCAAGCGTTTAGCGGATGCATATGCAACGCGGTTAAAGCAGCAAGTTGATCTGCGCATTGAGGAGATGAAGGCGGATGACAACTCACATTATCTGCTCTATCGCGTTCTGGGCGTTTCGAATGACGAGGGTCGTCTGATCGACTTGTATCAGAATAAGGGCCGGTTTTTGTATAAGTATGCGGGAGCTTTTTTGGAAGAGGCGGCGATTGCTTGCATGAAACACCGTTTCCCAGAAGCGGCAAAGGTAAAAATACCGAATAGCCTTGGAGCTCGTCCCAGAACATTTGAAATTGATTGTCTGGTGAACCAACTGGCCCACGAAATCAAATGGCGTGACGCTACCACGGACGGGGATCATATTACGAAGGAGCACACCAGAATTCAGGTGATCAAGGCAAAGGGATACAAACCGGTCAGGATTATGTTCTACTACCCACAGCGCGAGCAGGCGGTCAAGATACAGGAAACACTTGAAACATTATATAAAGGGATTGGCGGAGAATATTACTGCGGCGACGGAGCATGGAGCTATATTGAAAAATGACGGACATTGATTTGCTGGGGATTCTTGAAAAAATTGCACAGTCCAGAGAATGAGGAGAGACATGGTTATTAGAGACGACTGTTTAAATGCTTTAAAAAAAATGGAGGGCGAATCCATTGATATGGCATACCTGGATCCCCCCTTTTTTACCCAAAAAGAACAGCATCTAAAGGACTCCGACGGGAGGGAATACACATTTTCCGATCGGTGGGAATCCCGTGAATCATATCTGCGGTTTATGAGGTTGAGACTGGAGGAAATCAAGCGCGTTTTGAAAAAGAACGGCAGTATATTTTTACATTGTGACGACTCGGCATCCCATTATCTCAGGCTCATTATGGACGAGGTGTTTGGGGAGAATCATTTCAGAAGTGAGATTATCTGGACGTACAAGAGATGGTCGAATTCCCGCAAAGGCCTGATACCGGGACATCAAACGATCTTTTATTATACAAAAACCGCCAATTTTAAATTCAATACAATCTACAATGCGTATTCGCCGACCACCAATATCGACCAGATTTTGCAGGAACGGGTTAGGGATACTTACGGAAAAGCGAGTTATAAATATGATGATGAGGGAAACGTGGTTTTAGCCAGGGAAAAGAAGGGAGTGCCGATGTCCGATGTCTGGGAAATTCCTTTTCTCAACCCGAAAGCGAAGGAGCGAACCGGCTATCCGACTCAGAAGCCCGTTGAACTGCTGGAACGAATTATACGGATCAGCACGGATCCGGGGGATTGTGTGCTGGACCCCTTCTGCGGAAGCGGCACCACGCTGGTGGCGGCAAAGCTGTTGGGAAGAAATTATGTCGGAATCGACAGTAATCCTAGCGCGGTCCGGCTGTGCGGCCAACGCCTGGAATGCCCGGCAAAGACTGAGTCCAGACTGTTAAAGGTTGGCATTGATTCTTATAAGACGAAAACAGAGGAGGAGCTGGCACTTCTGAATACACTGGGGTGTGATGTTGTTCAGAGAAATAAAGGAATTGACGGCATTTTAAAAACGTACTATCGGAATGCCCCGGTGGCGGTGAAAATTCAGAAAAAGCACGAGAGCCTGCAGGAGGCGGCGGATTTGCTGTGCAGGGCGGGGAATAAAAAAAGGTGCAGTTTTCTGGTTCTGGTGCGCACATCCAGGTCGGCCGGAGACCAGGAGGCGGCAGTGCCTGCAAATATGATCGTGATGGACAGTCCTGAGCTGCTTTTAGAAAATGAACTCTCAAATCAATGCAGTTTATATGGTGTGAAGTCAGCACAGATGCTGTGATAAAAATGGATGCCGCCAGCGCCCCACGCTTCCGGGAATAATTCCCTACAAAAATGGCTATCCTTATATCAATGGAACGAATTGATATGAGGAGGTCATTTTTTATGTCAGAAGAAATGGAAATTGAGGGCCTGCAGGGCAGGGAAATTCTGGATTCCCGGGGCAATCCCACCGTGGAGGTGGAGGTGCGTCTGGCCGGAGGGGCCACCGGCCGGGCGGCTGTGCCCTCGGGAGCGTCCACCGGAAAATTCGAGGCAGTGGAGCTGCGGGACGGCGGCCCGCGCTATCAAGGGCTTGGTGTGAAAAAAGCCGTGGAGAACGTGAACACCGTGCTCAGTGAGGCGGTGATCTTTGAGAGCGCCTTAAACCAGCGCCACATCGACCGGCTCCTGCGGGAGGCGGACGGCACGGAGAACAAGGAGAACATGGGCGCCAACGCCATTCTGGGCGTGTCCATGGCCGTGGCCCGGGCGGCGGCCAACGCCCTGAACATGCCGCTTTACCGCTATCTGGGCGGCATCGGCGCCTGCCAGCTGCCGGTGCCTATGATGAACATCTTAAACGGCGGTAAACACGCGGACAACACCGTGGATCTCCAGGAGTTCATGATCATGCCCGTGGGGGCCTGCTGCTTCTCCGAGGGGCTGAGAATGTGCGCTGAGATTTACCACACCTTAAAACGTCTGCTGAAGGACAACGGCTACAGCACCGGCGTGGGCGACGAGGGCGGTTTTGCGCCGGACTTCAAGGACGCGGCGGAGGTGCTCAGCTACATGGTGAAGGCCGTGGAGCTGGCCGGGTTCAAGCCGGGCGACGAGGTGAAGATCGCCATAGACGCGGCCTCCAGCGAGCTGTACGACGAGGCCAGCGGCCTGTACCTGTTCCCGGGGGAGAGCCAGATGGCCGGACATCCGGTGCGCCGCAGCTCCGAGGAGCTGGTGGACTACTACGAAGACCTGGTCAACCGCTTCCCCATCTGCTCCATCGAGGACGGACTTCAGGAGGAGGACTGGGACGGCTGGCAGAAGCTGACCAAAGCCCTTGGCGGCAAAATCCAGCTGGTGGGGGACGATCTGTTTGTCACCAACACCAAGCGTCTGAAAAAGGGTATCGAGCTGGAGGCGGGAAATGCAATTCTGGTGAAGGTGAATCAGATCGGCACCCTGTCCGAGAGCTTCGAGGCCATCGAGATGGCAAAACGCGCCGGATTCGGGACCATTATCTCACACCGGTCCGGAGAGACGGAGGATTCCATCATCGCGGACATCGCAGTGGCCGTCAACGCAGGGCAGATCAAGACCGGAGCTCCCTGCCGCAGCGACCGGGTAGCCAAGTACAACCAGCTCCTGCGAATCGAACAGAATCTGTAAAAATTTTTTACAAAAGCTCCCGGTCCTTCGGGGGCTTTTCGCAGCTTCGAACCTTGACAAACGCTTAATCCATAGTATGATAAAAGGGATGCGGCAATCGCCGCCTGTGTATGCAACGAGAGAATCAAGGGGAACGCGATAAGGAGAAAAACACATGAGCGAATTATTATTTATGGAACCGGTGTTTAAGGAAGCCATCTGGGGCGGAAGCCGTCTGAAAGAGGTGTACGGCTACGACATTCCCAGCGATCACACGGGAGAGTGCTGGGCCATCAGCGCCCACAAGAGCGGGGACGGGCGCGTGGCCTCCGGCACCTACAAGGGCCAGACCCTAAGCTCCCTGTGGGAGAACCACCCGGAGCTGTTCGGCGCAGAGGGCGCGGAGGGGGTGTTTCCGCTGCTGGTCAAGATCATCGACGCCAAGAGCGATCTGAGCATCCAGGTCCATCCCGACGACGTCTACGCGGGGGCGAACGAGAACGGCTCCCTGGGTAAGATGGAGTGCTGGTACATTCTGGACTGCGATCCGGACGCCACCATCGTGGTGGGCCACAACGCCAAGGATCACGATGAGATGGTCCGCATGATCGAGGAGAAGCGCTGGGGCGAGTTCATCCGCCAGATCCCCATCAAAAAAGGGGATTTCTTCCAGATCGATCCGGGCTGCGTCCACGCCATCAAGGGTGGAACCCTGATCCTGGAGACCCAGCAGAGCAGCGACATCACCTACCGGGTCTACGACTACGACCGCCTCAGCGACGGCAAACCCCGTCCCCTGCACGTGAAGCAGAGCATCGACGTGATCCGCGCTCCTTACAAGGCCGACGAGGGCAAAGGTCCCCAGGTGACGGTGGACAACGGGCATGTGGTAAGGACCCATCTGGTCACCTGTCCGCGCTACACCGTGGTGAAGCTGGATGTGGCGGACGCATGGGAGGAGACCTTCCCGGCCGGATTTGCCAACGTTAGCGTGCTGGAGGGCGAGGGCAGCGTAAACGGGACGCCCATCCGCAAGGGACAGCACTTCATCGTGCCCGCGGGCTACGGAACCTGCCGGTTTGAGGGGAGACTCTCCCTGATCTGCTCCTGGCCGGAAGCGTAATACCCCGTAACAGTTCAGACGGCGGGAAAATTGGCGCGATAAGCCGCGTCAAGCTCGCTTGTAAGCGGCTCATCGCGCTAATTTTCACATCGGATGGACATCCGATGCTTCTTGACCGGTCTTTTCCGGTCAAGAAGACGACCCGTCCGACCTATTACAATTTCTCGTATTTTAGCGGAAAAATGGTTGTAATCCCGGACAAAGTATGGTATATTATTTATGTTTATGACCATAGAAAATGAAAGAGGTGTATCAAAGTGGCGGTTGCGGAGATAATTTTATCAGTTATATATGTAATTCTCGGTGTTGCAATATCTGCAGTGATTCTGATGCAGGAAGGCAAGTCCCAGGGTCTGGGCGCGCTGGGCGGCATTGCCGACAGCTATTGGGGCAAGAACAAAGGCCGTTCCATGGAAGGCGCTTTGGAGAAGTTTACCAAGTACGGCGCTATGGCGTTCATGCTCATTACCATTGCGATGAACGTGATCCTGAAAGCTCAGGGAGCATAAATCAGAACAGAAACGAAAGCGATAGACACCCTTTTGTAATTTACATTAGGGTGTTTTGTTTTTCCCGGAGGCAATGGGCTGTGCGCGCTGTCTGCGGATACCTGCGCCCGGGGAAATGGATCGGGGCCGCGCCCGGCGTTCGGAGGCGGCCAGGAAAGAGGGAAAATGGAAGAATCGCAATTAAAAGAGCGGGCGCAGATTCTGATGGATCTGATGAACGACAAGGCGTACGTGCCGATGAAGGCAAAGGAGATCGCCATACTGTTAAATCTGCCCAAGTCCCAGCGGGATGAGTTAAAGGAAGTGCTGGACTATCTGGTGGCGGAGGGAAAGGTTGGATTGTCAAAAAAAGGGAAATACGGCAAGCCGGAGACATTTTCCGTGAACGGAATTTTTTCCGGGCATCCCAAGGGATTTGGTTTTGTGACCGTGGAGGGGATGGACCGTGACGTATTTATTCCCGAGGACCGCACCGGTCAGGCCTTAAACGGCGACCGGGTGCAGATTGTGATGGAAAATGAGGGCCGGGAGGGACGCCGTGCAGAGGGAACCGTGATCCGGGTGCTGGAGCACGCCAATCAGGAGGTGATCGGCTATTACCAGAAGAACAAGGGATTCGGTTTTGTGATCCCCGACAATCAGAAGATCGCGGCGGACGTGTTTATCCCCGAGGGGAAGGATATGGGCGCAGTCACCGGCCATAAAGTGGTGGCCAGGCTGACGGACTTCGGCGGTAAAAGTAAAAAGCCGGAGGGCGAGATCGTGGAGATTCTGGGCCACATCAATGACCCGGGAACGGATATCCTCTCCATCGTGCGGGCCTACGGCCTGCCGGAGGAATTTCCGGAGGAAGTGATGGAGCAGGTGGGGCTGGCGCCGGATGAGGTGTATGTGCCGGAAACGCCCATGGCCCGCGGTTACGGCGCGGAATATGGGCTGGACGATCTGCAGACCCATCCCGAATGGGGCGGAGACCTGGCGGGACGTCTGGACCTGCGCTCCCTGCAGACGGTGACCATCGACGGGGAGGACGCCAAGGACCTGGACGACGCGGTGACCATCTGCCGCCGGGGGGATGGAACCTGGCTACTGGGCGTCCACATCGCGGACGTGAGCCACTATGTGGCCGAGAACGCGGCGTTGGACGCCGAAGCCCTGCGCAGGGGCACCAGCGTGTACCTGGTGGACCGGGTGATCCCCATGCTGCCCCACAAGCTGTCCAACGGCATCTGCTCCTTAAACGCCGGAACGGACCGGCTGGCCCTCAGCTGCCTGATGGAGATCGACTCCAAGGGAAATGTGACGGACCACCGGATCGCGGAGACGCTGATCCGGGTGGACCGCCGGATGACCTACACGGCGGTGAACGCGGTGGTCACGGACCGGGATCAGGCGGTGATGGCGGAGTACCGGGAATTTGTGCCCATGTTCGACGCCATGAAGGAGCTGTCCGGTATTTTGCGGGAGAAGCGCAAGATGAGAGGGGCCATAGACTTTGATTTTCCGGAGAGTAAAATCCTGTTAGACCCCCAGGGAAAGCCCCTGGAGATACGGCCCTATGAGCGGAACGCGGCTACGCGGATCATCGAGGATTTCATGCTGATCGCCAACGAGACCGTGGCGGAGGACTATTACTGGCAGGGGCTGCCCTTCCTGTACCGCAGCCACGACAAGCCTGACCCGGAGAAGATGAAGCAGCTGGCCGCCTTTATCAACAACTTCGGTTACCATGTGAAGATTCAGCAGGGCGAAATCCACCCCAAGGAGCTGCAAAAGCTTTTGGATCAGATCGAGGGCAGCCCGGAGGCGGCGCTGCTCACCAGGCTCACCCTGCGCTCCATGAAGCAGGCCAAGTATACCACGGACTGTATGGGCCACTTTGGCCTGTCCACCCGGTATTACACCCATTTCACGTCGCCCATCCGCCGTTATCCGGATTTACAGATTCACCGGATCATCAAGGAAAGCTTAAAGGGCGGGTTGAAGGAGCGGCGGGAGGAGCACTACGGGCAGATTCTGCCCGGTGTGGCCGCCCAGACCTCGGCTCTGGAGCGGCGCGCCGACGAGGCGGAGCGGGAGACCGGCAAGCTGAAGAAATGCGAGTACATGTCCCGGTTTATCGGACAGAGCTTTGACGGCGTGATCTCCGGCGTGACAAACTGGGGCCTCTATGTGGAGCTGCCCAACACAGTGGAAGGGCTGGTCCGCATCGGCGAGCTGCGGGACGATTACTATATATTCGACGAACACAATTACCAACTGACCGGCGAGCTGACGAAGAAAACCTACAAGCTGGGCCAGCCCATCCGCGTGGAGGTATCCGGGGCGGATAAGCTGACCAGAACCGTGGATTTTCTGCTGAGCCGGGATGAAGGTACGTTTACAGGTTCGGACAGGTAAGGAGGAAGGATACAATGGGGAAGGAAAGTATCAAGCTGGTGGCCAACAACAAGAAGGCTTACCACGACTATTTTATCGACGATAAATTCGAGGCGGGCATCGAGCTGTTCGGCACGGAGGTGAAGTCCATCCGCATGGGCAAATGCAGCGTCAAGGAGGCATTTGTGAAGATCGACAAGGGCGAGGTGTTCGTCTACGGCATGCACGTAAGCCCCTACGAGAAGGGAAATATCTTCAACAAGGACCCGCTGCGGGTGCGAAAGCTCTTGCTTCACCGCAGCGAGATCATGAAGCTCAACGGCAAGATCACCCAGAAGGGCTACACCCTGGTGCCGCTGCAGGTGTATTTTAAGGGCAGCCTGGTGAAGGTGGAGATCGGCCTGGCCCGGGGTAAGAAGCTCTACGACAAGCGGGCGGACCTGGCCAAGAAGGATCAGCGGCGGGAGCTGGAGAAGGATTTTAAGGTGAAAAATCTGTATTAAAAAAGAGGCCGGAAAATGGAGCATATCAACCCCATTTTCCGGCCTCTTTTATGGTGGGAGAGGATTATTTCATTAAGCGGAGGCTTTCTGCTTTCCTATGGTCTTTAAAATATAGGTACTTAAGAAAATGCCTCCTACGGCGAACACAGCCATGACAGCGAATACGATCCGGTAACCGGTGATACCGGAAAAATGATCCAGAATGCTTCCAAATACGGCGTACATGAAGGCGCCGGGCAGGTAACCCACGAACGAGCCTAAGGACATGGCGGAGCCGGTGATCTCGCGGGGCACATCCACCTCGTCCATAGGGGCGAAAAAGATGGCGCGCATGCTGTAGACGAAGGCGCTGATGGTCAACGTGATCATCATGCCCAGGATGATGCCCATGCTTTGATGGGGCAGGAACGTAAATACAGCCAGGATGACCGCCACAATGGCAAATGCAATCCGCAGATATTTGGTGGCGGAGTGAAGAACCTTATCCGTTACATAACCTCCGATGGGGCCGCCGAGCATTTTCAGGCCATATTGATTGATAATGCCGTAGACGCCCACCAGAGCCACCGGAAGGGCATATACCTCCTCCAGGAACGGAATGAAATAGGTCAGTCCGCAGTACACGCTGTATACCAGGAATACGTTAAAGGATACCAGCCAGATATTCTTGTTCCTGAGGGCGCGCACTACGCCCTCCCAGGCCTGCTTGTTGGCGCTGACAGTCTCGCCGCTGTCGGTTTTTTTTGCGGTTTTCTCGTCCGGCTCCAGCAGGAAGTAGAGGATTACGCCGATCACACCGGGAACGGCGGAGTAAAAGAGAATCGCCATTTTCAGGCCAAAGGCCGTGCTGCCCAAGGCGGAGAAGATCGCCAGGGCGCTGAAGGCTACGATGGTATCCATCAATCCGCGGCCGGCTTCCATGATGCCGAACATTCGGCCTTGTTCGTCTTCATTACCCAGAAGGCGCACGGTCTTAAGCATGGTGGGCCAGTAAAGCATGTCTGCGCAGATGGCCAGCAGACAGTAAATCAACAGGAAGGTCCCGTAGGAGGGAAAGGTGGACAGCCACAGTCCGCATAAGCAGATGCTGATCAGAGACAGAGGGATCATAATCTTTTTGGAGACCCGGTCCGTTAAGTAGATGGAGGCCAGGAAGCCGAAGGTGGAGATCAGTCCGGCGATGCTCATTGCGGTTCCGATCTGGGTGTGGGACAATCCCATGAATTCCTGCATGGGAACGTAGAACGCGTCCTTCAAAAAGCCCAGCTTGTAGATGGTTCCGGCGCCCAGCATCAGGGTGCCGAAGGATATCCATTTCTTATCCAGTTTTTTTGTTGCCTGTTCAGCCATAGTAAATACCTCACACATTCATAAATGATTTGTAATGTTTGGGAAACGGATTTGACAGTTCTTAGTATAGTTGTGATTTTGTGTAAAGTCAAGCGAAAATGTGTAAAAAGTTGCAAAAAGATGTGATTACATGATTTTATTCCTTATAAATGCAAAAATCACAACCAATAATTGTGTTTTTTTAGGGAAAATAGTTGCAAAATGTGTAAAAGTGTGCTAATCTATGGACATAGAACGGATTTGACAAATCTGAAGGAGTTGGAAATTATGTTATCAGAGCAAAGATATGAAGAAATTCTGAATGTGCTGGAGCGGGACGGAAGCGTGAAGGCTACCACCCTTTGCGGTCTTCTGGGCACCTCCCGGGAGACGATCCGCCGGGACCTGGAGGCCATGGAGGCAAGGGGAATGTTGAGAAGAATCCACGGGGGCGCGATGAAAGCGGATACTCCCCAGGACAGAGGGCTTTCCTATACGCCTTTTGATAAGAGAAGGGGCGAGCATTCTAATCGCAAGGAGGAGGTTGCCCTGGAAGCGGTAAACCACATCCGGGAGGGCCAGGCCATCGCTCTGGATTCCGGTACCACGGCCCTGCTTTTGGCCCAGGCCATCCGGGGAAAATTCCACGCCCTGACGGTGGTGACCAATTCCCTGGCGGTGGCCGACGAGCTGGCGGGCTGCGAGGGGATCACCCTGGTGCTGACGGGCGGCATCTACCGCGCCGACGAGGAAGCCTTTGTATCTGATATTGCAACGCTGATTTTTTCTAAAATTAATGTAGATACATTTTTCCTCACAACCTGCGGTATCTCAGTGGAGCGCGGCATCACCTACCAGAGAATGGACGAGATCATCGTCCAGAACAAGATGATGGAGGCGGCCGATCAGACGGTCGTCATTGCGGACAGCTCCAAGCTGGGCGTCAATTCCCTTGTGAAAATGTGCGGGATCGACCAGGTGTCCATGATTATCACGGACTCCGGCGCTTCCGTGGACCAGATCAGGGCTTTTGAGAACGCAGGCGTGAAGGTTGTGATCTCAAAAGAAAGGAACGATTGAAGATTATGAAACAGAGACCGAGCGTACTGCTTATTTCCGTGGATGCACTGAAACCGGATTATGTGTTCGAACAAGAGAGGCTGGGGGTGAAGCTGCCTGCGATCACCCGCTGTTTTGTGGAGGGCGGACGGACTGCGCGGGAGGGCATGAAGAGCGTATTTCCCACGTTTACCTATCCCTGCCACCAGAGTATGATTACCGGGACGAATCCGGCGGTTCACGGCATCGTCAACAATGGCATTTTTGATCCCACCGGCGCTCATCTGGGAGCCTGGCATTGGTTCGCCAACACCCGGGTAAAGACCCTGTGGGAGGCGGCGAAGGAGTGTGGCTACTGGTCCGCCAGCGTGGCGTTTCCGACCTCCGTTGGAGCAGGCGGGGACTTCATTGCCCCGGAGTTCTGGTGGGACGGCAGCGCGCTGGACAGCAGATTCATCGACGCGGTGGCAAAGCCGCAGGGGCTGATTCGGGAGATGGAAGAGGAGATCGGCACTTACGCAGGGGGCCTGGATCTGTCGGATGCCGGGGATGCCCAGCGCGGAAAAGCGGCTATGTGGATGCTGAAGCACAAACTGGCTCCGGTTGTGAAGGAGAAGCCCTTCTTCCTGTCCGCCTACTTTGCCAGCTTTGACGAGAGCGCCCATCAGAACGGCGTGTACAGCCCGGAAGCCAAGGCCAGTCTGGAGAAAATCGACGCCATGCTGGGAGATCTGATCGCAGAGGCCGGGCGGATTACCGGAGGCAATCTGGTGGTGTGCGTGGTGTCAGATCACGGCTCCATAGACAATACCCACAATATTTCCCCCAACATTCTGTTGAAGAAGGCTGGGCTGATCGGGACGGATGAAGCCGGAAAGGTGATCTCCTGGAAAGCATTCAGCCAGAGAGCCGGCGGCACGGCGGAGATCCGCCTGGCAGATCCGTCTGACCGGGAGGCCGCTGATACGCTCCGGCAGGTGATGGATCAGCTGCGGGCAGACCCGGAGAGCGGAATACTTGAGGTGTTGGATGCAGAGCAGGCCAGGGCCAGGGGAGGATTCCCGGAAGCAGCCTATGTTCTGGTATCGAAAAAGGGGTACGAGCTGCGGGACGATGTGGACGGAGACTACTGCCGCACCCGCCTGACTCAAAAGGCCCAGCACGGTTACAGCGAGGAATTTCCAGAGATGCGCGCCTCCTTCATGATTGCCGGAACCGGTATCGGAACGGGGAATGTGGAGAATGCGCGTCTGATCGACGTGGCCCTCACTCTGGCGGCCATCATGGGAGCGGTGCTTCCGGATGCACAGGGCAGGGATCTGTTAAAGTGAGGATGCTTATATGAGCAAAATAGAACCGTTTTTTAAGTCCCTGGCGGACCTTCTGTGGGGAGACTGGCTTTTGTTCGCGCTTCTGGGTCTGGGACTCTATTATACGGTGATGACCGGATTTATACAGTTTAAATGTGTAAGTCTGTTAAAAAATGGATTTTTTGGCCTGCGCAGAGAGCGGGCCAAGGTAAAGGATCAGAAGAAATGCTCTTCTTACCAGGCGCTCTGCGCGGCGATCGCCAGCTGTGTGGGTAGCGGCAATATCGTAGGCGTGTCCACGGCGATCCTGTCAGGAGGTCCCGGGGCCTTGTTCTGGATGTGGGTGGCGGCGTTTTTCGGAATGGCTACCAAATTCGGCGAGATTGTGGTTGGGATGGTGTACCATGGAAAAGACGGGCAGGGCAACATAAACGGCGGTCCCATGTATTATATCGAGCAGGGCATGCACTGGAAATGGGCCGGGGTCTTTGTGGCCTGTATGCTGTTCGTCCAGAACGCCGGCGGGACCCTGATCCAGGCCAATACCATCTCCAATGTGGTGAACGAGACGTTTCAGGCGCCGTTTCTGATTACGGGCCTGGTACTGGCGGTGGTCATGAGTTTCATTATCAGCGGCGGCTTTAAGCGGCTGGTACAGGTAGCACAGCGGGTGGTGCCGGTGATGGCCGGTATTTACGTGGTGGGTGGCCTTTTCGTAATATTCCTGAATGCAGGCCGGATTCCGGCCATGTTTGCCTCTGTCATCCGGGGAGCGTTTTCCCTGGAGGCCGGCATGGGAGCGCTGGCGGGGATCACCATCCGGGAAGCCCTGCGGTTCGGCGTGGCGAGAGGGCTGTACTCCAATGAGGCGGGAGAGGGCTCCGCGGCGGTGCTCCACTCCTCCGCAGAGGTGGACCACCCGGTGCGCCAAGGACTCTACGGCGTGATCGAGGTGTTTGTGGACACCATGGTCATCTGCACCACCACAGGATTTACAGTGCTGATCACAGGCGCCAACACCTACCACACCAACGCCTCCACGCTGGCGGCTGCCGCCTTTAAGAGCGTGCTGCCGGGGATGCAGTATGTGATTTATATCAGTATGATTCTCTTTGCCAGTACCTCGCTGATGAGTCAGTGGTACTTCGGACACGTAAGCCTGACTTACCTTAATAAGCCCGGCTGGGCAAAGATTTACCGGATTATTTTTCCGTTTGTGATCATTCTGGGGAGCCTGAGCAGCATCGACATGGTGTGGTCTGTCCAGGATTGCGCCTTAGGGCTGCTGATTCTTCCCAATATTGCCGCCCTGATCTGTTTAGCGCCTCAGGTGCGGCGGCTGACGCGGGAGTTTATGGACCCGGAAAACGGATATTTGAAAAAAGGAGCAGAGACATGAACGCAGAATTTCAGAACTATATCGACACCATTCCGGCTGTAGCGGATGCAGCCGGGTTAAGAGAGACCTTCTGGCTCAATGACAAGATGATTCCAGAGGCGGAACAGGATATCACGCTGGTACATCCGGCGCAGATTCAGGAAGCCAGCGACCGGCTGCTGCGGTTCGCACCCTACTTAAAGCGGGTGTTCCCGGAGTTGGAGGCCACGGGCGGCATCATCGAGTCGGAGCTGCGGGAGATTCCCCGGATGAAGGAATTTCTGAACCGGGAGTACGGCGCCGGCATCGAGGGCAGGCTGATGCTTAAGATGGACAGCCATCTGCCGGTGTCCGGGTCTGTGAAGGCCAGAGGCGGTATCTACGAGGTGCTCAAGCACGCGGAGGACCTGGCGCTTGAGTCGGGGAGGCTGAAGGAGACAGACGATTACAGCATCCTGGCGGAGCCGGAGTTTGTGGAGTTCTTTGGAAAATACACGGTTCAGGTGGGCAGCACCGGCAACCTGGGCATGAGCATCGGCATTATGAGCGCCAAGCTGGGATTTCGGGTCGTTGTCCATATGTCCGCCGACGCCAAACAGTGGAAGAAGGATCTGCTGCGCAGCCGGGGCGTGGAGGTGATCGAGTACGCCGACGATTACTGCGCGGCCGTGGAGCAGGGGCGGAAGAACTCCGACGCGGACCCCATGAGCTATTTTGTGGACGACGAGAATTCTCAAAATCTGTTCATGGGTTACAGCGTGGCGGGGGAACGACTTCGCTCTCAGCTGGAGGCGCAGAAGATTACCGTGGACGCAGCGCATCCGCTGTTTGTCTATATTCCATGCGGCATCGGCGGTGCGCCGGGCGGCGTCACCTACGGCCTGAAGGCGATCTACGGAGATCATGTCCACTGCTTTTTCACCGAGCCCACCCATGCCTGCTGCATGCTGCTGGGAATGGCCACGGGACTTCAGGATGGCATCAGCGTGAAGGATCTGAACATAGATGGAAGAACGGATGCCGACGGCCTGGCGGTGGGACGGCCCTCCGCGTTTGTGGGCCGCGTGGTGGAACCCATGCTGTCGGGCATTGCAACCATAGAGGATAAAAAGCTCTACGATCTGATGCGGGGATTGATCGGAAGTGAGGACATTTTCATCGAGCCAAGCTCCTGCGCTTCGTTCGCAGCCCTGATCCGCCCGGTGGATTTAAACGCCTATGTGGAGAAGATGGGGGTTAAAGATCGGATTGGGCAGGCCACCCACATAGCCTGGGCCACCGGGGGATTAATGGTGCCGGAGGAGACCAGAGCAGCCTACTTAAAGATGGGCCTGTAGAAAGAGGCGTCTCATGGGCTATGAGCTGTTGGTTCTGGATATCGATGGAACCGTAACGAATTCTGAGAAGAAGGTTCTGCCGAAGACGAGGGAGGCGGTTTTTCAGATTCAGCGGATGGGCGTAAAGGTAGTGCTGGCTTCCGGGCGCCCCCCGGAAGGGGTGCTTCCGGTAGCCGGGGAGCTGGGATTTGACCGGTATGGGAGCTATATCCTGGCTTTCAACGGCGGAAAAATCCTGGATGCGCGGACCGGGCGCTGTGTGTTTGAGAAATGCCTGCCCCGCCATCTGCCGGGCTGTCTGTGGGAGGATGCGGTCAGAAATCAGATTGGGATGGCGGCGTACCGGACCGGAACCATTGTGGCGGGGACGGAGCCGGACGCCTATATGCTGCAGGAGTCGCGGATTACCGGCATGCCGGTGGAGTATCGCAAGGATTTTAAACGGTACGTGAATTTTTCCGTCAACGAGTGCCTGTTGACCGGGGAACCGGAAATGCTTGAAAACCTGGAGCCGGTGTTGACCCGCAAATATTTTCATGAAGTACAGATATTCCATTCCGAGCCCTTCTATCTGGAGGTAGTGCCTAAAAATATCGATAAAGCCTACGGCCTCAAATATCTGTTGGAGCGCCTGAAGATTTCCTGGGAGAAGGTGGTCTGCTGCGGCGACAGCTACAACGATATCAATATGATCCGCCATGCGGGTCTTGGGGTGGCGATGGCCAATGCGCCGGAAGAGATCCAGGCAATGGCCGGTTATATCACAACGGCGGATAACGACCACGATGGAATTGCTGAGGTGATTGAGAAATTTTTCCTCTCGGGCGGAAGCGGGAGCGTGAGAGAACGGCTTTTTTGAAGGACGGTTTACCATTTTCGAGCCTGTCGGCTGGCAGGCGGGGCAATCTGCCTCGTCTAAGGATTGACAGGCTCGTTAATTGTTTAATTTGCACAAATAATGTTGACTTTGGATTGGGGATTTAGTATGCTTTGGTTAAGGAAGGAGGTAACGAGATGACAAGAAAGAGTGATCTGCCGCTTTTGCTTCTGGACAACAGCAGCGTGATGACTGCGATGAACCAGGGCGAGTACAAGTGCACGAATCTGAGCTTCGAGGAGGCGAGATCGATTCTGGAGCTGTACGGGGATGATGTGATCTGCGGATTTACCAACCCGGCCATCGAGTCGATCATCTTTGAGCATCTGGGCATCAGCAGCCGGCATTATCCGTACAAGAGCATCCGGAACATGCGGCCCAACCAGGACGCCATCGCGTTCAAGCTCTATGTGACACCGTCGGAGACACAGCCGATCATTGAAGTTGAGGGAGTGGAGGCAAAGAAGATTCAGAATGTGTATGTATACTGTCAATTCGTCAACCGGAAACCGGAAGCATAATACAGGCGGAGACGGCCGTCCGTCATAATCCCCCGGAAGCAGAAGGGCAGACCTTCGCGCCGGGGGATTTTTGTCTGTGTTCAGCTGTATGAAAAAGACCGGCTGCCGCGGGGCTGCGGGCTTATTGCCCGGCAGGCCGGGATTCGGAGGCTGACTCCTGCTGCCCCTGCTGTAAACCTTCCAGAATTCCCTTCATCTGGGAGATCTCCACCTCCTGCTGCTCGATGATGGCGTTGGCCAACTGGGTGACCTCCTCGTCGTCCGTATACTCCAGAATGGACCGGGCCATGTCCACGGCCATCTGATGGTGCATCATCATACCCTCGGCAAAGGCCTCGTCCACGGTGGCCGGGCTGGAATCGGGCATGTGGTGGCCGTGAGCGCCGTCCTCGAACATCTTGTCGTACTCCTGGCGGTAAGCCTTGGCCTGGTCCTCGTTGTGGGTCCCTTTTTCCTTCAGGCTGCCGGCCATCTTTTCCATCTGGTCGATCTCTTCCCGCTGGACCTCGATGATATTCTCAGCCAGCTCTTTTAACTCCTTGTTTTCACCGCCGTATTTGAGGTAGGACTCCGCCATGTCCACGGCGGCCTGGTGGTGGGGGATCATCCCGGTGAGAAAGTCCACGGAGGCGCTGCCGGATTCCGGGATCCCCTGCATGCCGGTCATCATCTGATCCATCTGCCGGTCCTGGTCCGCCAGGTAACTGTTTAAGTTCTGGTCTGCCGAAGCGCTGTGGCCGTCCATGTTGTGGCCGCTGTGGCTGTCTGCGGATTCGGAGGTCCCCTGTGCGGCAGAGCTTGCGCTTTCGGACGCGCCGGAGGAGGAAGCGGTGGATTCGGCGGTGGAATCCTGTCCGGAGCTTCCCGGATTTCCTGCTGAGAACATGATCCAGATCAGCAGCAGCGCCAGCACGACGATGGCCCCAATGGCCCAGTATCTTGAATTTTTGCTCATAATACATTTTCCCTTCTGCGTTTTATGATAGTTTGCATGGGATTAGTATTGGGAGTTATTAACAATTTCATACATGGAAGAAATGGAAGGATTTTAGACAAGAAAAAAACAACCGGCAGATACCGATTGTTTTCCTTTATGACCTGACCGGGAATCGAACCCGGGTTTACGCCGTGAGAGGGCGTCGTCTTAGCCGCTTGACCATCAGGCCTTTGTTTTTCTGTCTCATCTCCGACAGCTCGTTTATAATACCATATGTTTTTTGGTTTGTCTATAGTTTTTTGAAAAAAATTTAAAAAAATTATTTCTGAAAAAGTAACAGTTCAGACGGCTCATCTTCTTGACCGAAAAAGACCGGCGGGGAAGCATCGGATGTCCATCCGATGTGAAAATTGACACAAAAACCCGCTTACAAGCGAGCTTGACGCGGCTTTCTGCGCCAATTTTCCCGCCGTCTGAACGGTTACCTAAAAAAAGTGGATGATGGGAATCATTATTGTTGTCAAAATCTGCCGCTTTACGGTATAATAGGGAAGTGGTAAGGCAGCGGAAACACAAGAGGGGGACATCATGATGCATTGGGCGTTTGAGGGAGAGTATATCGCGTGTATTATCATTCTGATATTGGCTCTGTACTCCAGGGAGCGCGTATCCCATGTGGAACAGCAGAACGCGCTGTTCTACGAATGCCTGTCCGTCTCGTTCTGCTCGATTGTCATCAATATCGCCGCCATCTGGCTGATGGGGCGGCCCGGGTTGGCGCCGTACTGGCTTTTATATCTGTTGAATATTCTGTATTTTGTCTCCATGGCCGCGGTGGAATTTCTTATGGCGCGGTATTATCTGTTGCTGATCCATCGAAACAGCGCGGACAAGCGCTGCTACTACCGGGCGGAGAAGGTCTCGGGCGGACTTTTGATCCTGTACCTGGCCGTGGCGGCGTTTAACATGCGCACCGGGATCATTTTCACCCTCGGAGCGGACGGGTCCTACGTCAGGGGGCCCGGCAACCGGCTGATCTACGCCCTGTTTCTGATCTACTGGCTGATGGTGCTGGTGTGCTTTGTGCGGCAGCGCCGTTACGTGGACCGTTCCATGCGCCAGGTCATGAAACTGGCGCCGGTGATCGCCCTGTTTCTGGGAACCTTTCAGGGAATATACCCGGAGATGATCATGTCCGGGACCGTGATGGCGGTTTCCCTGCTGATCCTCTTTATCAGCTTCCAGAGTCAGAAGATCCACACCGACGATCTGACGGGCCTGTTTACGCGGGAAGTATTTTACGACCAGATGGAACAGCGGCGCCTGGAGCGGCAGCCCTTTAAGACCGTGATCATCAGCGTGCACCAATTCAAAATGGTGAACGAGAAGTACGGCACCCGGGTGGGGGACGCGTTTTTGCGGCAGATTGCGGAATATATCAGGGAGGCCAGCGGCGAGGCGGCGGTGTGCCGGTACGCGGGCGTGCGATTTGGAATTATTTTTGGGGGAATCCCCCAGCAGGAGCTGGACCGCTATCTGGCCGAGGTCCGGGAGCGGTTTGAGCGCGTGTGGATCTACGAGGGATGCCGCTGCCTGCTGCCGGTGAGTATGGCATATATCGACCAGTATTATGAGATGGAGGATGTGGGGGAATTAAGCGCCTGCCTGGACTACGCCATCGGCATCTGCAAGGAGCGGGGAGGCGGGAAATGCCTGTATTTCTCCCGGGAGATGTACCAGGCCTTCCGCCGCCAGAACCAGCTGGTGGACCTGATCAAGCGGGGCATGGAGGCGGAGCAGTTCTATCTGAATTTCCAGCCTGTCTACAACTGCGCCAGGGGGAAGTTCGACAGCTGTGAGGCGCTGCTGCGCTTAAAGGACGAGAACGGCAGCAACGTGTCCCCGGCTGAGTTTATCCCGCTGGCGGAAAAGCGGGGGCTGATCAACGGCCTGAGCTGGATGGTCATAGAGATGGCCTGCCGGTTTATACGGGACTACCCGGAGTACAGCGGTTCGCTGTCCATTAACTTTTCTGTTCTACAATTTCTGGAAGCTGATATGGTCCCCCGGATGATTTCCCTGACCCAGCGCTACGGGGTGCGGCCGGAGCGGCTTAAGATCGAGATTACGGAGCGTATTATCGCGGAGGACACCAGGCGGGTGCTGTCCGTCATGAACCAGCTGACCCGCGCGGGCTTCGGATTTTATCTGGACGACTTCGGAACCGGGTATTCCAGCCTGTCCTATGTGCTGACCCTGCCCTTTGAGTGCATCAAGCTGGACAAGAGCCTGGTGGACGGCCTCGGGAACGAGAAAAACCGGATTTTGGTGGAGGCCATTGTCAGGTGCTTTCACGCCATCGGGGTGGAGACCATCACGGAGGGCGTGGAGAATGAGGAGCAGCGCCGGATTATGGCGGAGCTGGGCACGGACAGGATCCAGGGCTACTATTACTCCCGCCCGCTGCCGGAGAAGGAATTTCTGGAGCTGATGCGCGAGCAGGGGTGAAGAGGTGCGCGGAGTGAGATTACGGGGAATATTGTGAAAATGCTGAGATTGCGCCGAAAGGATTTGTAAATAGTGCACAAAAATGCTAAAAAATTTTGAGATATTTGCTAGTGGACTAATTAATTTTTAGGCGCTATAATAGTAACAACTTAATAAGTCGTTTACCAATATGTATATCCTGGGGATTGGCCCAGAGTCTCTACCAACTACCGAAAAGAGTTGACTACATAGTTTATGTAGCCAGCTCTTTTTTTCGTTGAATGCAATGGGCCGCAGGTGCAGACTGCGGGCGATTGCTCCATTGAACGCTGAAAATGAACGGCGCATTGGGAAAAATACGGTATGGGAAGAGTCTGCCGGACTTGCAGAAGAGATGATCGGAAGCGGGGACGGGCGGACTTTTTGATTGGGTGCGGATCGCTTTGGCGGCCGCGCCGGGGCTGGCTGCGGGAACATGAAGTGACGGCAAATCAGGCAAGGAGGAAGCATAGAATGAAGATTGTAGGCCAGGAATTGAAACGGGTCGACGCTTACGGCAAAGTGACCGGAGAAGCGAAGTACACCGCGGATTTGGAACCGAGGGACATTCTCCACGGAAAGGTGGTGCACGCCACCATCGCCAACGGCCGGGTCAAGAGCTTTGACCTGACCGAGGCCATGAAGGTGCCGGGGGTGGTGAAGATCGTCACCTGCTTTGACGCTCCGGACTGCCAGTTCCCAACCGCGGGCCATCCGTGGAGCGTGGAGTCGAAGCACCAGGACATCTGCGACCGGCGGGTTTTGAACGAGCGCGTCCGTCTGTACGGGGACGACATCGCGGCCGTGGTAGCGGAGAACGAGGTGGCGGCGGCCCAGGCGGCCCGGCTGATCAAGGTGGAGTACGAGGAGTATGAGCCCATCGTCACCGTGGAGGCGGCCATGGCGGAGGGAGCTACTCCGCTGCACCCGGATTTGCGCAAGGATAACGTGATCGTGCACTCCCACATGACCATGGGGGACAGCGATTTTACCTTTGACAAGGGAATTCTGGCGGCCAGAGAGATGTACCCGGGCGAGGAGCTGATCGCGGTGGAGGAGGAGTACGATACGCCCCGCATCTCCCACTGCCACATCGAGCTGCCGGTGTCCTGGGCGTATGTGGACACCAACGGTAAGGTTACCGTGGTGTGTTCCACCCAGATTCCGCACATTGTCCGGCGCTGTACGGCCCAGGCTTTGGGGATTCCGGTGGGCCAGGTCCGCATCATTAAACCCTACATAGGCGGTGGTTTCGGAAACAAGCAGGATGTGCTCTACGAGCCCCTGAACGCCTTTTTGAGCATGTCCGTGGGCGGACGGCCCGTCCGGCTGGAAATCAGCCGCGAGGAGACCATTTCCGGCACCCGAACCCGCCATGCCATCAAGGGAAAATGTAAGGGCCTGATGACAAAGGACGGGCGCATACTGGCCAGGAAGATCGATGCGTTTGCCAACAACGGCGCTTACGCCTCCCACGGCCACGCCATCTGCGCCAACTGCGGCAACGTGTTCAAGGACCTGTACCGGGATGAGCTGGGCTGCGAGGTGGACTGCTGGACCGTCTACACCTCATCGCCCACCGCGGGAGCCATGAGAGGTTACGGCATCCCCCAGGCCGTCTGGTTTGCGGAATGCCTCACCGACGATCTGGCGGATCGGATCGGCATGGATCCCTGCGAGTTCCGGCTGAAAAACTGCATGGAGGAGGGGTTTGTGGATCCGGCCAACGGGATCACCTTCCACTCCTACGGTCTGAAGCGGTGTATCGAGGAAGGAAAATCATACATCCGCTGGGATGAAAAGTGGAAACAATACCGCAATCAGACCGGTCCGGTGCGAAAGGGCGTGGGGATGGCGATTTTCTGTTATAAGACGGGTGTGCACCCCATTTCCCTGGAGACCAGTTCCGCCCGGATGGTGCTGAACCAGGACGGCTCCATGCAGCTGTGCATGGGCGCTACCGAGATCGGACAGGGCGCTGACACCGTGTTCTCCCAGATGGCTTCCGAGACCACGGGCATTTCCTTTGACAAGGTTTACATCGTGTCCACCCAGGACACGGACACCACCCCCTTTGACACGGGCGCTTACGCCTCCCGCCAGACCTACGTTTCCGGCATGGCCTGCAAAAAGTGCGGGGAGGAGTTTCGCGGCAAGATTCTGGAGTACGCGGCCTACATGCTGAATCACGATCTGACCGACCTGTCCAAGACCGTTTATGCGGACCAGGTGAAGGAGGCCGCGGGCAGGCTGCGCGAGGCCCTGGGGCTTGGAGCGGACGAGGACGTGACTGCGGAGATGCTGGACATTGTGGACAGCAAGGTCGTGGTGAGCGGCGGGGATCCGGTGCTCTTTGACGTGGCCGTGGTGGCGGACACCGCCTTCTATTCCCTGGACCGCTCCGTGCACATTACGGCGGAGGTCACCAACCACTGCAAGGACAACACCTTCTCCTCCGGCTGCTGCTTCGTGGAGGTCGAGGTGGATATGCCCCTTGGCCTGGTGACGGTGAAGGACATTGTCAACGTCCACGACTCCGGCGTGCTGATCAATCCCAAGACCGCGGCCGCGCAGGTTCACGGCGGCATGAGCATGGGACTGGGTTACGGGCTTTCGGAGGAGCTTCTGGTGGATGAGAAGACCGGAAAGACACTGAACAACAACCTGTTGGATTACAAGATTCCCACGGCCATGGATACCCCGGAGCTGAACGTGCGGTTTATCCAACTGGATGACCCCACCGGCCCTTACGGAAACAAATCCCTGGGAGAGCCGCCGGCCATTCCCGTGGCACCGGCCATCCGGAACGCGATTTTAAACGCCACCGGCGTACATATGAATATGACACCCATGACAGCCCAGCGGCTGATTGCAAAATTCAAAGAAAAAGGTCTGATATAAGGAGAAGGTTCTATGTTTGACATCAAATCATTTTACGAGGCAAAGAGCGTTGCGGACGCCGTGGACGCCCTTGTGAAGGATCCGGATGCCGAGATCATAAGCGGCGGTACGGACGTGCTGATCCGGGTGCGGGAGGGCAAGGATGCGGGCCGCTCCGTGGTTTCCATCCACAATCTTCCGGAACTCAAAGGCGTGAAGCTGCTGGAAAACGGCGATCTGTGGATCGGTGCGGGCACATCGTTCTCCCACATCACCAACGATCCGCTGATCCAGAAATACATCCCCATGCTGGGGGAGGCGGTGGACCAGGTGGGCGGACCTCAGATCCGCAACACCGGCACCATCGGTGGGAATATCTGTAACGGCGCAACCTCGGCGGACTCCGCCTCCACCATGTGGACGCTGGAGGCAGTGGCGGTCCTGGAGGGACCGGAGGGAGAGCGACGGGTTCCGGTAAGCGGGTTTTACACCGGCCCCGGCCGGACCGTGCGGGAGCGCACCGAGGTCTGTAAGTATTTCCTGATTCCCAGGGAGAGCTATGAGGGATGGGCCGGACATTATATCAAGTATGGCAAGCGCAAGGCTATGGAGATCGCCACCCTGGGCTGCGCGGTGCGGGTGAAGCTGTCAGAGGACAAAACGCGGGTGGAGGACGTGCGCCTGGGCTACGGAGTGGCCGGCCCCACGCCTTTGCGCTGCCGGAAGGCGGAGGAAGGCTTAAAGGGCTGCGCGGTTGCGGATCAGGAGGCCGTGGCGGCATTTGCCAAGGAGGCCCTGGACGAGGTGAATCCGCGTTCTTCCTGGAGAGCGTCCAAGGAATTTCGTTTACAGCTCATCGAGGAGCTGGCAAAGCGCGCATTTTATGAGGCGGTAAGAAAAGCGGGAGGTGAGGTCAATGCTTAACATCGTACATATGAAAGTAAACGGCAAGGAAGTGGAGCTGGCGGTGGATGAGCGGGAGTCCCTGTTGGACACCCTGCGCAACCGCCTGGGTCTGACCAGCGTGAAGAAGGGCTGCGAGGTGGGAGAGTGCGGCGCGTGTACCGTTCTGGTGAACGGGGAAGCCATTGACAGCTGCATCTATCTGACCATGTGGGCGGACGGAAAGAGCGTGATGACCGTGGAGGGCTTAAAGGGGCCGAACGGGGAGCTTTCCCCCATCCAGAAGGCCTTTATCGAGGAGGCGGCGGTACAGTGCGGATTCTGTACGCCTGGCCTGATCATGAGCGCGGTGGAGATCGTTGGCACGGGCAAGAAGTACAACCGGGAGGAGCTTAAGAAACTGATTTCCGGCCATCTGTGCCGGTGCACGGGGTATGAGAATATCTTAAACGCCATGGAGCGGATTGTGGAGGAGGTTTACCGGACCAGCCATCCGGAGGAGGCGTAAGCCGGAAACGACAGGGGCCGCAAGCAGCCTAAGCGGCCCGTTGAATGGAAAAAACAAAATCAGGGGGTAGTAAATCATGAACAGCAATGCGAATTGCAGTATCAATAACATCTACCGGCTGGAGGGCAGAGTGCCGCTGGGGAAAGCGATTCCCTTCGGACTCCAGCATATCTTGGCCATGTTCGTCTCGAACCTGGCGCCGATCACCATTATCGCCGGGGCGGCCCAGCCCGCGCTGAGCCAGGCCCAGACCGCGATTCTGCTTCAGAACGCCATGTTCGTCGCGGGTATCGCCACGCTGATTCAGCTGTATCCGATCTGGAGAATCGGTTCCAGGCTGCCGGTGGTCATGGGCGTCAGCTTTACCTTTGTCACCGTGCTCAGCACCATCGCCGCCAACTACGGTTATCCGGCCGTGGTGGGAGCGGTGCTGGTGGGCGGCCTCTTCGAGGGAACGCTGGGTTTGCTGGCAAAATACTGGCGCAAAATCATCACGCCCATCGTGGCGGCCTCGGTGGTGACGGCCATCGGATTTTCCCTCTTTACGGTGGGCACGCGGTCCTTCGGCGGCGGTTACGCGGAGGATTTCGGCTCCGCCCAGAACCTGATCCTGGGCACGGTCACACTGCTCACCTGCCTGCTGTGGAATATCTTTGCGAAAGGGTATTTAAAGCAGCTCTCCGTGCTGGCCGGACTGATCGTGGGTTACGCGCTGGCTATTGTCATGGGGAAGGTGGATTTAAGCCTGATCATGTCCGGCGGCGTGATCGCCTTTCCAAAGCTTCTGCCCTTTATGCCGGAGTTCCACGCCGGAGCGATTATCTCGGCCTGTATCATTTTCCTGGTGTCCGCGGCTGAGACCATCGGAGATACCTCGGCGCTGGTGTCCGGCGGCCTGAACCGGGAAATCACCGGCAAGGAGATTTCAGGGTCCCTGGCCTGCGACGGTTATGCCTCGGCCATGTCCACCCTGTTCGGCTGCCCGCCTGTGACCTCCTTCTCCCAGAACGTGGGCCTGATCGCCATGACAAAGGTGGTCAACCGGTTCACGATCATGACGGGAGCGGCCTGCATGATTCTGGCCGGACTGCTGCCTCCTGTGGGAAACTTTTTCGCTTCCCTGCCCCAGTCGGTTCTGGGAGGCTGTACGATTATGATGTTCGGTTCCATTTTGACCTCCGGAATCCAGATGATCGCCAAGTGCGGCTTTTCACAGCGAAACATCGTGATCGCCTCACTGTCCCTGTCCATCGGCATCGGCTTTACCACGGCCAGCGAGATCGGAATCTGGGATATTTTCCCGCCCCTGGTGCAGTCGGTGTTCTCTGCCAACGTGGTAGCGGTGGTGTTTGTGGTGGCGGTGTTCTTAAGCCTGGTGCTGCCGAAGGATATGGATATCAAGATGCTGGAGGACGGCGGGAGCGCGCAGTAGGCGTGCCGCCGGTCCTTGTATGGAAAATGCCTGTGGGTTGGTTCCCGCAGGCTTTTTCCGATTTTGGACCCGTTGAAATAATCATACCCCTGTGATAAAATGGAAATAAATTGGGAGAAAAGCGCAGTGTGGGCTGTGGGGGTACGGGCGGATGAAACGTGGGGGTAAAAAGAGTTTTAGAATCGGCTGTGAGATATTTTTCCTGGCGGCGAATCTGATGGTCATTCTGCTGATCGGCAGGAGAGAGTCCCTTTGGATCGACAGAAGCCTGTCCGGGCACGGCCGGGAGGCGGTCAGCCAGGTGGAGGCAGTGATGGAAAACTATGTGCACTCCTTCAAGTTGTTCGCTCAGATGCTGGCCGGGCAGATAAAGGATCATCCGGACCCGGATGAAATTTGGGATTATCTGAAACAGGCGGATTCCCGGCTGCTGGAGATTGAGGGGGATACCTTTGACGGGCTTTACATGTATTACGAGGGCCGCTATCTCTACAGCTGGGATACCCCCTATTCCGTGTACGAGGGCACCGGCTACGACGTGACGGAGCGGCCCTGGTACCGGGATGCGGCGGCGGGGGCCGGACGGATTGTGTTTACGCCGCCCTATATGAGCTACGCCAACCACTATATCCTTTCCACCGTCTCCCAGCTCCAGCCCGACGGCGAGACGGTGTTTGCCTACGACATACGCCTGGGCGATATCCAGGAGGCGGTCCGCTCCCTGCAGGCCTATGAGAATGAAGAACTGCTGGTATTTGACGACAACGGAACGGTGATTGGAAGCCTGAATGAGGATTATCTGGGCGGCAGCCTCTACGCATCGCCGGAGGAGACCGGGCGATCCATAGAGGAGGCAAAAGCCGCGCTTGCGGCCGCGGAGGAGTCGGGGGCGCTGGACGGGCAGTTGGAGAAGCTGAAAGCCCGAGTGGAAGCCGCATTGGCATTTGACCATTTCCACAGAAGCCTTGGGGACGGCGTTTCAGATCTGCTCGGGCAGGACGGGACGGTTCTCAGGGTGAATGCGGGGGGAAGGAGCTGCTACGGCTATCTGCACCGGGGCCAGTCCTTACACACGCTGATCCTGGTCCCCACCGCGTCCATGCTCAAGGCCACGGTCTCCGTCTGGCTGGTGCCGTTGCTGCTGGTGGAACTGTTTCTGATCTATGGGATCGGGCGGGCCGTTCAGTGGCAGAAGAATCAGGAGCTGCGGGAAGCCTATGTCCAGCTGGGTCAGACGCAGAAACGCCTGGAGATCGCTCTGATGGCGGCTCAGAAGGCGGCGGCCATCGATCATCTGACAGGGCTGATGAATTTTAAATCCTTTGAGAACGGCGTGACGGACGCGCTGGAGGCCATGGAGCCGGGGGACTGCGGAATTCTGATCATGATGGACGGAGACCACTTTAAGGCGGTCAACGACAATTACGGGCATATGGTCGGGGACGAGGTGATCAAGCTGACGGCTCAGATGATGATCGGACGGATCCGCACGGTGGACCTGGCCTCCCGGCTGCACGGAGATGAATTTTCGATCTTTATCGCCAATACGGCGGATTTCTCGGTGGCACAGCGGATTGTGGAGGATATCAACCAGACGCTGAAAGCGGAGGCGGCTAGGCGGAACATGCCGTCCATCACGCTGTCCGCCGGTGCGGTGGCCGCCCGCAGGGGAGATTCCTACGCTGCCCTGGCTAAGGCGGCGGATGAGGCGCTGTACCGGGCCAAGGAAGGGCATAACGGAGGGTTTGAGGCGGCCGGGCTGTGAGGGGACGTTACAGTGCGTATTTGCGGATGGCGAAGGCTACGCCGTCCTCCCGGTTGCTCTTGGTCTCATATTTGGCTACGGCTTTCAGGCAGTCCTGGGCGTTGCCCATGGCTACGGTCCAGCCGAATTCCGGGGTGAACATGGACAGGTCGTTGCCGCTGTCGCCCAGGACCATGATCTCTTCGGGGAGGATGCCGCGTTCCCTGGCGTAGGCTTTTAAGGCCAGTCCCTTCTGGGCGCGGACGTTGGTCAGCTCGATGTCCGTGGGGAATGTGGAGGCGGTGGCGATGTCCGGGCAGGCCGAGAAGCGCTCTTTGAGGCGGACTACGGTTTCGGCGGGGATTTCGGTGCTGCCGATCTTGTAGATAACGGTCCCGGAGGGCACATCGGCCAGGGAACCGACGAAGGTGAATGCGGAAGCGAACCGGCTTACCGCCTGCTCCAGCGCGGCAGAGGGCTGTCCGGCGGCCAGGGAGCCGTCGTCAAAGAACCGGTAGATTCGCTGAAGCCGTTCCTCGCGGGGGAAGGTGCAGTAGACCCCGTTGGAGGTCATGATGTCCATGAAGATTCCGGCGTCCGTCAGAATCCGGTCGATATCCGCCAGATTTCCGGGGGTGAGGGGAATGGAGGTGCGGGCTTTTCCGTCCTCCGTGCAGATCATGGCCCCGCTCAGACAGATATAGCTGCAGCGGATGCCCGCTCCGCTTACGATGGGGTGGGCGCCGGAGTATGCTCTGCCGCTGCAGATCACAAACTCTGCGCCGCTTTGCTGCAGCTCCCGGATTGCGTTTGCATTTTCTTCCGAGATGTGGGAGAGCGGGTCTAAGAGCGTGCCGTCCATGTCGGAGGCTACCAGGCGGATTTTCATAGTTTGGATTCTCCTTTTGCTAATGATTTCTATCTACATAGTTTATAGCAAATATTGAATTTGTCAATTTCAATCGGTCCGCTGTCCGCGGTTTTGGCAGGAATTGATTGGAAACGGGCGGAAAAAGGATGGGTGGTTCTATGGTGCTTCGCTGTTTTTCAAAGGCCGATGAGGTCATTTGCCTGAATTTTTATCCGTCCCCGGCGGATGCCTGTCCAGGGGATTATTACGATACCTGCGGCGATCCGCTGACCGTCTATGAGACGGATTACAGCAGGCTGCTGCTGCCGTACCTGCGGGCGGTCCAGCCGGATTTCGACGTGTGCTGGGACAACTGGATTTCCAGGGAACAGTGGGAAGAGGTGATCCGGCAGATCGAGAGGGGGATGGGCCTTGTACGGTTCGACGACACGGTGTTCGATTTTTACACCAAATTCGTGGCCTGGATTGGAGAAGCCCTGAGGGCGGAGGAGATGGTTGTGGTGGAAGGAAATCAATAGCGGGATCCATGAGATTGGCAGGGCGCCGGAATTCCGGCGCTCTTGTTTGCATGTGATGGGCGCTGGCGCAGCCTGGCGGCGATTGCATTGGACTGTCCACAGGCTATCCCCAGGACATCCACAGAGTTATCCACATAGTTTGCGATAAATTGGGAAAATGGACGGGGAGGTTGGGGATAAGTGCGGGTTAAACACCACGCCAGGCATTTTTTCAGACAAAGAGAATGACCAGCCGGGGGAGCTGGTCATTTCTCAAGGAGAAGGTATTTCGTTTCTTATGGGGTGTAGCAAAAACTATATAATGTATTGGGGGGTTACACTATTATAATAACACAGGGGGAGAAAAAAGTGTGCACAAAATTTATAAAAATTGGAAAAAAGCTTTGTGCATTTTGGAGGGGTTATAAGGCGGGGGAGCGATTGTAAATTGCAAATCGACAGAACCAAGGGGCGTCGGGGCTGTTTGGTTGAAAACAGGACCGCCCCACAGAAGTTTGTGCGGCGGCCTTGCTTAAAATAGGGGATCAGAAAAATGGGAAAACGTGCGGTAATATTAACAGCGCACATAGGTAGGTGATGATAATCAGAGGCCAGCCATAGCGCATGTAGTCCACAATGGTAGACTTTGCGAACACGGACATTCTCTGGTTCGTGCCCGAGGCAAAGGGCGTCATGTAACCGCATCCGGCGGCAATGGCGATGGCCATGATAAAGGCCCGCGGGTCGGCGCCCAGAGTTCCGGCGATGGTGATGGCGATGGGGGAAATCACGCCGCAGGCCGCCATGTTATTCATAAACTGGGTAATGATCACCGTCACGATAAACAGCACGGTGAAGATGAAGTACATACTGGTGCTGCCGCCGATACTCTGCTCCAGCAGCGCGCCGATCCAGTTTCCCAGACTGCTGTTGGTGATCATCTTGATGACAGCCAGAAGTCCCACGATCATAAACATACGCTCGAAGTTAAAGCCGTGGAGCACTTCCTTCCAGGAAAAACATTTGAATCCATACAGCAGGCCGATGGTCAGATACCCATAGGCGTAGGCGTTGATGTCCAGCGCCTTGAAAAAATCAAAGCTGTTTAAGAGCAGGATCAGGATAAAGGAGAAGAAGCCCAGGAAAATACCGGTCTGCTGGCGTTTCATAACCCGCGCCATGTCATCGGTCCGCTCCTTGGGAGCGGGCATGGAGCTGTCGGCATCCTCCAGGTCGTCGTAGGATTTATTCAGATGGTGGAACATGACCATGTATATGCCGCCCAGAATTGCGATGGGAATTCCGACCCAGGCGAAGTCGAACATGGCGAAGGGCGTGATGCCCGCCTCCTCCAGCGCCGCGTTGGCGAAAATGTTGGTGTCCGTGCCGATCAGCGTACAGGCTCCGCCCAGGGTGGAGGCGTAGATTACAAAGAGCACAAGCTTGGACCGGCTGATTTTCATTCTTCGGGAAATACCGTAGAGAGCGGGCACCATAGCCATGGTTACGCTGGAATTGGCCATGATTGTGGAGCACAGGGCCGCCAGCACAAAAATGATTCCAAACAGACCCCTCTCGCGATTTTTTCCATGGATATTCCGCGTCATACGTTCAAAGGTCTCGCCGATCTGCTCGTCAAAGCCGGATACCGCCATCAGAGAGGCGTAGACGCTGATGATCATGACAAGGTGCAGGCTGTTGTTGGCGAAAAATCCCCAGACTGTGGCCGCGTCGAGAACATGAGTCAGAATGAGAAGCGGGGCAAGCAGTAAAAACAGGAGAGAATTGGGGACTTTGGGATTTGCCAGGATATACACAAATGCGATAGAGATCTGGATGCATAAAATTGTATTCAGCATACGTTATCCTCCTTGTAAAATCAGAGCGTGTATTTTGTGTAGCTTCCGGTACATGGATTTCCGCAGCACACCAGGGCTTCCCGTGCGTCAAGATCGTAAATCTGGGAGGCGATGGTGACGGAGCAGGAGGCCGGGTTCTGCCCAACGCTCTCGCCCGCCTGGGGGGTGTGCTTGCAGATCGCTTCATGGCTGGCCGGGTCGGCCTTGTAATGGTCCTTCAGGCAGTGTGTGATAAACGCGGGATCGATGGAGCCGCGGCGCTGTTCCAGGAGGGAATACAGGCGCACGTCGCGGAAGTTCCCGCCTTTGCTCCGGCAGATATCCCGGTTGGTGGCAAAGTGGTTGGCATGGGTTAAAATGCCACCGGTCGGGTGAAGCTCACTCAGCCGGACCGGATTCACCTCCATATCGACCGCATTCCCCTCCGCGCTGGCCGCCATCAGATTACAGGAAACGGCCCTGGGCGCATTCCGTACCGACTGGACGGCTTCCTCCAGCGTTTTGCTGGTCAGAATCCGGCGGCGCATGAAATTGGTGGGAACTCCCGGCTGGTCCGTGTCGCCGGTGCTCAGCAGGTTGTTGGTAACCACCGCCACGCCGTGGTTGTTGAAGCCGTGTCGGATCAGCTGTCCGGCCTCGGTCATACAGAAATACCGGGTGCCGTTCTGCTCGTCCACCTTAAGGAGCAGGGAGCTGTCCCTCATCCAGCCCACGTTGTCCCAGTTCATGCCCAGGTAGGTGTGGTGGTCGGCGGAGGCTTCAGGCAGGACCGCGAAGGTAGTGCACTCCTGGATGGGGAATTTTAACAGTTCATAGCGGGTGTTTAAGACCATCATGTCCTCAAAATCCACTCCGGAGCCGCCTGCGATTCCTCTGATTTCCTCCAAAAGATCTTCGTACTCCCGCTCCAGGAAGGGGACAAAGCCCATGGCCTTCTGACGAACCAGGCTCCAGGGGGCCTGCTCTGATTTTAGAAAATGCTCCTGGTATCGTGCGATCCCCCGTTCAATCAAGTCTCTGGCCGCCTGTCCGTGCTGGACGCCGCGCTCGTAGGGGGTGGCGGCGCTGATTGTGACAACCTTAAATTCCATAAAGCCGTACTCCTTTCCATTTCATGTGATGTTCCGGTCATTTGTTAATTAAATTAAAACACAGTATTTACATGTTGTAAAATGAATATTATACTATAACTATATGTATGAAAATGAATGAGATGTGCTGAAGATGGATTCGGGCACAAATCTGAGGGGAGAGGAACGCGATGGATTTTTACCAGATGGAGCAGATTCTGGCGGTGGCGAGGACCGGAAGTATCTCGGAGGCAGCCAGACAGATGTGCGTGTCCCAGCCCACCATGAGCCACGCAGTGGCCAGGGCGGAGAAGGAATTTCAGACGAAGCTGTTCGACCGGGGCAGCTATCCTTTGGAGCTGACCTACGCGGGGAAGCAGTATGTGGAGGCGGCACGGGAAATGAGGCGCATTTACCGCAACCTGCAGAAGGTCTGCATGGATGCGGCCAAGGGGTATGCCGGGGACCTGTACATCGGAATCCCCCACAACCGTTCGGCTCAGATACTGCCCAGGATTATCCGGGAGTACCGCCGGATGTTCCCCAACATCAAACTCCACTATTCCTCTGCAAACGCGGAGGATATGAAAGAGCAGCTTTACCGCGGGGAGCTGGATCTTTGTATTCTTTCAAAGGTGGATCAGGACCCCAGATTCCGGTACGAGGATTTGTTTGTGGAGGAGCTGGTGGCCGCGGCGGCGGACGGTCTGGTGGGGCCGGAGCAGCTTTGTGGGGAAAACGCTTCCGCTCTGAAAATAGAAGCGCTGTCCGGGCTGCCCCTGATCCTGCCTTCCGAGCGGTCGGGGCTGGGAAGGATGCTGAAGCTTTTGATGGAATACTACCACATTGATCCGGATGTGCGCATGAGAGTGGGCGGAAATAACGCCCTCTACACCCTGGCCGGTGCGGGCGTGGGGGTCGCGGTGCTGCCCATGGATATTGTGGAGCAGTCGGCGCGGCCGGAGGGACTGAAAACCTACGCATTGTCCGCTGGAGGCATCGGCTGGATGGTCTGCGCCATGCTGGGCCGGGACGCGGTGGTCAGCGAGCCGGAGCGGGCGCTGCTGGAGTTGATCCGAAGGGAGTTTGGAGGGAAGGGGACGGAGGTGGAGGTGTTTCCAGGATTTTATGAAGGAGAGACGTGAGTGGCAGGACGTGGAATGAGCGGTGGCTCAGGAACGAGACACCGGTACCCGGAACAGGCCCCGGAATGAATCAGATCCGGGGCCTGGCCTGTTCGGCCGTTCTTTAAGGAGTCTCTATAACAATATTCCCAATAAGACACTCTGAACCACCAGCACCAGCGCTCCGCCGATGCGGGAACTGATCTGGGCAAAGGACATCAGGTTCATACGGTCGCAGGAGGAGAGTACCATAACGTCACCGTTTCCACCCGCGTTGGCCATACACAGGCCTGCGGTCACCGCGGATTCTACGAAGTAGAACTTGACCAGCATGCCGATCAGGCCCGCGCCGATGATAGCTCCTAAAACCACTGCGGTGGCGATGATGACGAAGCCCGGGGACAGGATGTCCAGCATTGCCTGGAGGTTGAGCATGGCGATGCCGATTCCGGCGGACAGGGGAACTGTGAAGGTGCCCTGGGCGAAGTCGTACCACTTGACTGCGGAATACTCCATACGCTGGGGCAGAATACCGGAAATCTTACAGATCGCCACAGAGATGATGGTCCAGGCGTAGGCGTGCACTATGGGACATACGCCGTTTAGGACGCGGCCAAGGATGAAAAAGGTCATAGTGAGCATAAGGCCTGTGCCCAGGTCGTTCATTGTCATATTGTAATGGTAGCTGGCTTTGCTCTCCTCCACACTATAGCCCTGCATCAGCGCGCCGTTACCGGTGAGCCTGGGCGCTTTTTTGCCCAGGATATTCAGAAAAATGGCGCCAAAGATCGCCAGCCAGTTGCCGATGGTGACTGAGGGGTAGATTTTGGCAAAGGTGACATCCGTGGCCAGCCCCATAGCCTCAGAATACATCTCGGACATGGGCACGGCTCCCGCGCCGGTGCCGCCGCCCATGATGGGCCCTGCGATATAAAAGATTGTATCTTTAAAGGACATTCCAAATGCCTGTCCCACCAGGCCACCCAGCAGATAGGCGAAAATCAGACCGCCAGTGATCGGTACGAAGTAGCGGATGCCCGCCTTGATCAGCAGCTCCCGGTTCATCCCAAGGATACTGCCGGTGATCAGAGCGGCGATAAACCAGGAGAGAAAATCCGTGTCGCCCTGGATGAAATTGGTCATGGTCTCCACAATATTCTCCGGCCACAGGCCAAAGTGCTTGATTATAGCGCAGGTCAGGCCGATGGAGGCCAGCCCCAAAGTGTTTTTTATCAGGGGGACCTTCCAGTAGATGAAGCGGATCAGATAACCTAAAGACATGAACAGGGCGAAGCCGCCCACCATAGACGTGGGCAGTTTCCCAAGAAAACCTGCGCCCACGATGATCAGGGAGAGGATCATAAACCAGGCGGTGGGCATATCCATCAGAAAGCGGTTTCCGGTTGTTAAGGTGTTTTGATTGTTCTCCTTCATGGCGTACCTCCGTTTGATCAGTATGTAAACAGCAGTGCAATCACCATTTTCACGGCGTTTTTATAATGTTCCAGGGTAATGTTCTCGTTGGGGGCGTGGTGGGAGGAACCGGTGTTGGCGGGACCGATACCGGCGATGGGGATATCCGGCCAGGCTTCACGGAACAGTCCGGCGGGGCCGCCGCCCAGCTGGGCCAGCTCGATCACCAGAGGCTTTTCGTAGACCAAAGCCGCCGCACGGGTTAAAGCCTCCTTAAGCGGAATGTCCACCGGGGTTCTGACCGGGGACACACAGCCGTCGATCTCCACGGAAATATCCTCAAAGCCGTGGGTTTTCATATGCTTCTCGATCAATGCAGCCACCTCTTCTGCCCGTTGGTTCATCATCAGGCGGCAGCTCAACCGCGCCCTGGCCCGGCTGGGGACGATTCCTCGGAAGCCGTGGGCGGACTCACCTGCGTCGATGCCGCAGATGGTCAGGGAGGGCTGGGTGTAAATGCGCTCTTTCAGTTCATAACCCGTCTTGTTTAGAAGAAAATGATCGATGCCGTATCGCTTCTTTACGTCCTCCTCCTCGTAGGGAAAGGTTTCCAGAATTCTCCGGTCAGCCTCTGTGACCGGGGCAACATCGTCATAGAAGCCATCAATGAGGATTTCCTCCTGTTCATTTTTCAGGGAAGCCAGAGCCCAGACCAGACGCCAGGCCGCGTTGGGCAGCATTACACCCATGCGGGAGTGGGCGTCCTCGCGGATGGATTGCACGGACAGATTAATGCCAAAGGAACCGCCCACCCCAAAGCTGGCCCAGGGACGGTCCTTTTCGTCGTTACGGCTGTTCTCCCAGATGATGGCGTCCGCACGGCACATTTCCCGAAAGGTCTCCGGTTCTCTGCGGATCAGGGCTTTTAGTGAGGTGCTCAGGCACTCCTCGTCTCCCTCGGCAAAGACCTTAACATTCACCGGCAGGCGGCCGCAGGCGGCCAGAACCGCTTGGAGGGCGTGGAGCCTGCAGAACAGAGCGCCCTTGTTGTCTGAGACGCCTCTGCCCCAGATGCGCCCGTCCCGGACGGCTGGTTCAAATGGCGGCGATAACCAGCGGTCCACCGCTCCCTCGGAGACCACGTCGTAGTGATGGTAGAAGAAAAGGGTTTTGTCTGTATCCCCCTGTTTTTGTCCCATCAGCACGGGATTCCCGTGTTCTACCTCGTAACGCCGGACCTCAAGGCCCAGTTGCTCCATTTTTTGCAGAATGTACGAGGCAGCGCCCTCAATTCCGGCCTTGTCGGAGGCTACGCTGCGGAAGGAGCAGGCGGTCTGTACTTCTCCCAACATATCGTCGAAGTGCTGGTCCACGTAGCGGAATGCTTCCTCTAACTGTTTTGTGTGATCCATTTTTACTCCTCTCTTGACACGGGTCCAGCGTGGATATAATATCATAACTAAAAAGATATGATGGCAGGGGGACATTCCCGGCCAAGACCGCGCCGAACCGGATACTTGTTCTGACATCATTATAATAAAGAGTAATGTTGGCTGTCTAATACGAAAAAAGGATGAATTTCATAACCAGAAAGGAATAAAGATGCATTTTAACGACTACCACTACATCGCAACAATCGCAAAACACCAAAGCATTACCAAGGCTGCGGAGGAGCTGTATATTTCCCAACCCTATTTAAGTAAATTTTTGAATAATTTGGAAAAGCAGTATGACACCAGTTTTTTTAACCGTACCTCCTATCCCATTACGCTGACATTTGCCGGTGAAAGATACCTGGAGTACGCAAGGAGGATTCTGGATTTGGAGACTGAGCTTAAGGGAAGCATGCAGGACATTATTTCAGGCAGCGCGGGGACGCTGACGATCGGTGTGCCGTCATCGGCAGGTACTTTTTTGTTGCCTTACGTCCTTCCAGTATTTCAAAAACGCTATCCCAAGATTACGGTCTCTCTGGTGGAAAAGAATTCCAATCAGCTGTTGGAGCTGGTGCAGGAGGGGAAGATTGACCTGGGGGTGTTCAGCCGTCCCACCTACCCGGATGATGTCCAGTACGAGTTTATTTTTGATGAGCAGGTGCTGCTGGCAGCTCCGCCCGGCCATCCGTTGGCGATTTCGGCCATTCCATCCGAGCGGCCGAAGGAGATGAAAATGTGGGAGGGGAGACCCTATACCGTGTTGGAGGAGGATGCATTGAAGGAATTGAACGGGGAACCATTTATTCTTATGCGCGAGGAGCTGAGCATGGGGATTATGACACGGCAGATATTGAATTTCTATAATGTCACGCCCAAAATCATTATGGTGACGGGGGCGGTTCAGACAGCCTACCGTCTCACCGCCCAGGGCATGGGATTTTCCTTTGTCAGTGAGCTGGGGTTGAAAAACGTCCATTTTAAGCAGGCCCCGCCCTTGTTTCAAATTGGGAAAAAAGGGTGCGCACGCACCTGGGTGGCGGCATATAAAAAGGGCTCCTATATACCGGAGTCCCTGGGATATTTTATGGGATGCCTGAAGCGAGTGGGAGGGGAGTTTATGGGAGCACTATATAATGGAGTGTATGGGGTGGACCTGACGTCCGCAGACGAATAACGAATGGGCGGGAAAATTCCCGCCTCACCCCTCGTCCTGCTCGAAATCCACCAACACAATGTCCCCGTCCACGAACCCGGCGCCAAGGCCCTGGAAGGATTTTAACTGGTCCTTGAAGCGGCCGTTTTCCAGATAGGCTTCCAGCTGTGCGACAAAGTCCTCCAGGACCTGCTCCCAGGAAGCGTTCTGCTCCCAGCACAGCAGGCTGTCTCTTGCGGCGTACACCTCGTCGCAGGCCCAGTCCGGGTCGTCGGCGTCAAAGCTGCCCGCGCCGATGAATTCCGCGGACCAGCAGTGGTCCCCGTCGTCGTAGAGATTAAAATTTACCGCGGCGATGTCCCGGGGAAGGGGCTCCTGCAGCAGGCTGTCCAGCCATTCGGCTAATTCAAGCATTGATTGACCTCCTTTTTCGGTATTGATATCTGATTCCATTGTAGCAGAATGCGGGGGAAATACAAGCGTCCGTTCTGCGCTGGAAATCAGGCCGCGGACCGAATGTTGAGCAGAATATAAATTTCCCGTTTTAATGGACAATAAATTGTAAAAATGATACAATTATCTTATGATTTTACCTGGAAATATATTCTGATTCCACATAGAATGGAGGAACCAATATGAAAAAGCTGAACCGGTTAATGACAGCGGCGCTTGTGATAACATGTTCCGTGAGTATGGTATCCTATGGCGGCACCACCGCGCAACTCAAACAGAATGCGAAGGAGAGCAGCTCGGCCGCCAGGTCCACCTCCGCAGCCGGTTCTGCCGGCGAGTCCCGGACGGCGACCAAGGCGGACAAAAAGGCCCTTGCGGATGCGGGCCGGAAAACCCAGGACCTGACCAGCGTGGAAGTCCAGACCGCTGTGGATCTTGGACTGAAGGCGGGGGATGAGAGCGTCAAGCTGCTCATGATCGTCAAGGTCAAGGGGCAGGACATGGGCAAAAGCAGCATGAAATATCTGACAAGCACTCATATGGAGATGGCGGAGCAGTCGACGGATATGAGCGCATTCTATACCAACGGTTATTATTACCTGGATTTAGATGGGGAGAAGATAAAACTTGAGGCGGAGGCATCCGAGGTAATGGAGGTGTTTGAAAGCAACACCAACGCCGGCTGGCTGGATCGTTCCGACAGTTTTAAGGATTTAAAGGTCCGGACGGAGAAGAACGGCTCCAAAGTATATTCCTTCAGCTGCGATCCCGCCAGCGCGGGCAGCCTGATCCGGAATTTCAACGACCAGCTCGGCCTGTCGGACTCCAACATTGACATGAAGCTGCTCTATGGAACCGTTTATGTAGACTCCAGCGGCTACGTCACGCGGGAATCCCTGGATCTGAAAATGGACTTTGAAGCGGGCGGTCAGACCGCCAGCACGGATATGAAGATCGAGATCAAATTCACCAATCCCGGGAAGGCGGTCACGGTGACGCTTCCCTCCACCGCCGGATATTATTAGATCGCAGGGCGGCAGAGCGCGGGCGGAAAAGCGGGGCAAAAGCTCCGCTTTTTCGGATCGTATGCAATCGCCCGCAGGGGAGGGCGTGGTTAAAGGTCTGTTAAATTTTATGGGATTCCCTTGTGCGTGCAGCTATTATCCCATATAATGCAGTCATAGACATATATTGGAAAAGAGGAATGGGAATCGATGAGACATGCGACAAAAGGGGCGCGGAGATAGACGGATGAAAACAGAAGAGCGAAGAGCATTTATCATAAATTTTTTATACTACGCCATATGGCTGATGATCGCGTTTGTGATTCTGCGGTACGGCCTGCCGATGCTGACGCCGTTTGTGGCGGCGTTTGTGATCGCGTACCTGTTGAATACGCCCATCTGCTTTGCGGCGAAAAGACTGCGCCTGCCCCGGAAGGCCATGGCGATCTTCGCGGTGCTCCTGTTCTACTGCACCGTAGGTTCCCTGATCGCCCTGCTGTTCATCAAGCTGTTTTCCAGCGGGAGAGTGCTTTTTTCAAATTTACCGGCTATCTACAGCCATTACATTGAGCCGGTTTTCGCGGCTGTATTCAGCAGCATCGAACAGACGGTGCTCCGCATGGACCCGTCTCTGATCGGGACCATGGAGGAGCTGGAGGGGCATTTTGCCCAGTCCGCGGGACAGATGGTTTCCAGCCTTTCCATGGATGCGGTGGGCTGGATTTCCGGGATCGCCTCGTCCCTTCCGGGGCTGTTTATCGAGCTGCTCCTTATGATTATCACCACGTTTTTTATCGCTGCGGATTACGACAAGCTGACGGGCTTTTGCCTGCGGCAGATGGGGGAGAAGCCCAAGGGCATTTTCCTGAATATACAATCCTACGTGGTTGGAACGCTGTTTGTGTGCATCCGCTCCTACGCGCTGATCATGTCCATCACCTTTGTGGAGCTGGCCGTGGGCCTGACGCTGATCGGAGTGAAGAATTCGGTGCTCATCGCCTTTGTGATCGCAGTGTTCGATATTCTTCCGGTGCTGGGCACGGGCGGGATCATGATCCCTTGGATGGTGATCACCGCGGTGATGGGGAATCCCCGACTGGCCATCGGGCTGTTGGTGGTCTATCTGGTGATCACCGTGATCCGCAATATCATTGAACCCAAAATCGTGGGAAGCCAGATCGGCCTGCACCCGGTTGTAACCCTGGTCAGCATGTTCGCCGGAGCCCAGCTGTTCGGAGTGCTGGGGCTGTTCGGGTTTCCCATCGGGCTCTCGCTGCTGGGGTATTTGAACGACACGGACACCATCCGCATTTTCAAAAAACCCGAAATGGAGTGATTGGGAAATGCGCCGGTCTCCGCCGTAGAGTTAACAGGGGGCGGTTTCTAAACGCTGCCGGAGAATTATGTGTGATTGTTTAAGCCAGACGGGACTGCACCGGCTGGCTTTTTGCGTGATATGCCAAAAGCGGCTGCCCAATGCATTTCCTGATTGCTAATTTATGGAATCCGGTGTATGGTTGAAGGAGCGAAAATAAAGTCAGGGGAGAGACAAACCTATGATCGAGGTATTGTTTGGAGAGAGCGAAGCGGCATCCATGAAGATGGCCAAGGGCCGCGGCACGGTTGTCCGGAGTTTGGGAAAAACGGAGGAAGGTTCCGGGACATGGATCGGGGGGTATCCCGGGCAGGTGATCTGTCTGGGCTTTATGCTGGACATTGGGGATATCAAAGAGCCGGTGGACGGACAGTACCGCCGGGATCTGATCCGGGCGATGTACGGGCAGGAGCAGTGGGGGAAACAGGAGGAGGATGCGGACGAGCTTAAGGCAGCCGCGGACCTGTACACGGCGGAGCTGGAGCGGTTAGCTGAATACATCGGGCAGGGGGAGCCGGTCAGAATCTGGTACAGCGACAGCCCGTACTCCCGCTGCGGGTTTTACTTCCTCTGCAACTGGCTGTCCCACCGGCGCGCCGATGTGCGGACGGTTAAACTGCCGGAGTACAGGCAGTACGGCAATGTGATCAGGAGATACCGGAACTGGGGAGAGATCGGACCGGAGGAATTTGCCGGTTTCCTGTCCGGCGAGCGCCGGTTGTCCCATGAAGAGCAGAGTATGTACGCGAACGCGTGGAGCTGCCTGGTGGAGGACAACAGCCCTCTGCGCGCGGTGATCAATGGGGAAATGACGGGCGTGCCCGAGGACTTCTACGATTTTCTGATCTGGAAACGGCTGACCGGAAAGCCGGTTAAGCAGGCCAGGCTGATCGGGGACATTTTAGGGTATGATCCCCTGGGGGTGGGAGACTGGTGGTATGCTGCCAGGATCCAGCACCATATTCTTCAGGGCAGAATCAAAGTCGTGGAGGACTCGGAGAAACTATATGCCAGAACCATTTCCCTGGCTTGAACCAGCGGGAATGAACGAAATCATTCCCACTGGCTGCGCGTCCCGGTTACATCTGGGACAGCTGTATGCGGGCGTTGTTGGAAGTGCCGAGAATGGTCAGCTGGTAGGTGCCGTTGCGGAAGAAGGTTATATTGGTGTTGATCACCGGAGCGGCAAAAACTCTGCTTCGGTAAACCGTCAGCCGGTAGGTGCCGGGCATGATCTGAAGGAATCCGGAGGCGGTTCTGGGATCTAAATTGGACAGCACAAGGCGGGAATTTAAGTAGATGTCCAGCGGCTCCCGGATGGAGCTCATGTTGGAGAAACGAACCCGGGCGGACTGGGGGAACATGTTGACGCCGGGGCCAAATATACGCCAGGTCCAGTAGATCATGTTGTTGCCCGGCCGGAAGTTGCAGTTGGGGCAGTAGTTGGGGGAAACATTGGGCACGAAGCCGGGATATACGGGAGTCGGACCAGGATATACGGGAGTCGGGCCGGGAAAACGCGCCATGCGGCTGTCCGCGTCCGCTGAGTTCGGCTCAAAGGGCGTGTTGTCGTCATATTCATAAGTTTCCATGAAAGGTGCACCTCTATCAGTCTTAGTGTAATGATAGTATATGGGCGGGGGCAGGCAGTTGTGCCGGGAGGGGAAAAATGGTATAATTATGGAAATACAACTCATATAATAGAAAATTACCAGCCCACGAGGAGGTAAAACGTGAAAGGCCAGATCTTTTCCTTAATCAGGACGAAATACAATACATTATCCAGTTCCCAGAAGGACGTGGCGGACTATATTCTGACGAACCCGGACAAGGTCATGATGAACACGCTGAATGAAATCGCGGCCGCGTGCCGGGTCAGCGAAACCACGGTGCTCCGGTTTCTGCATAAGCTGAACTATAATTCATACCAGCTGTTCCGCATCAATTTGACCCAGGAGCTCTCGAAAGACAATCAGGAGACTGTTTACGACGACGTGGGATTTCAGGATACGGAGGACGAGATTATCGAAAAGATCATTCACTCGACCGTGGCCTCCATCGCGGACAGCCGCCAGATCATTGACCCGGACAGCGTGAAGGACGTGGTGGGGAAGATCGCCGGAGCCAGGCGGATCGTGGTGGCGGGCGTGGGGGCCTCCGGTTTTATCGCCCAGGATCTCTACCACAAGCTGATCAAGCTGGGACTCAACGCGGTCTGCGGCAATGATCCCCACATTATGAACATTCTGGCCACCGGCCTGGACAAAGACTCGTTCCTCATCCTGTTTTCCCACTCGGGGGAGAGCCGGGAGGTGCTGGACATGGCGGCAATCGCCAGGGAGCGCCGGTGTCAGGTCTGCGCGGTGACCAGCTACGCCAAGTCCACCCTGGCCAACCAGGCTGAGTATCTATTGTGCAGCTCCTCCAGGGAGACCATGTTCCGGTCCGACGCCATGACCTCCCGGATTGTCCAGATGGTCGTTATCGACATTCTCTACGTCAGCCTCGTGATCGCGCTGGGAGATGGCATTCTGCCTCAAATCCACAGCTCCCGGCTGGCGGTGGCCAAGAATAAAATATAAAATGTGAATAAAAAAATACGAAGCGCCATACTGTTTTATTATAGTATTAACAAAACAGTGGGCGCTATTTTTATGTTAATATTCACGGAAACGTATTGACAGACAAAAGGGAAAGGGGTAATATTCATTTCATGAGTAGCATTAATGCTACTAAATAATGGTTAAAAGTAGTAAAATTACTCATAAAAAGAAAGGGGAACATTATGAAGGCAATTTTATTGGGCGACGCGATGATCGGAGGAGCAGGGTTTCAGAGGGCTTGGGAGAAGCACATGGGAAGGTACGGCAGCGATCTTGTGGTGAACGATTGGGAGAAGGACTGGGGACAGCTCCAGTACAGGCGCCTTGAGGTGGAAAAGAGAGGGCCGGAGATCGAGACTGTGGATGAGACCATCCTGAAGGAGGGGCAGGACGCCCAGGCGCTCATGGGGCTGTTCGTGCCCGTGTCCAGCAAGGTGATGGACGCCATGCCGAAGCTCAGGATTGTGGGCGTTTCCAGAGCGGGACTTGAAAACGTCAATGTGGAGGAGGCTACCAGGCGCGGTATTCTGGTGTTCAACGTGCAGGGGCGCAACGCCCACGCGGTTTCCGACTTCGCGGTGGGGATGATGCTGGCGGAGTGCAGAAATATCGCCAGAGCCCATTTCGCAATCAGGAACGGGGAGTGGAGAAAGACGTTTACCAACAGCGACGTGGTCCCGGAGCTGCACGGCAGAACCGTTGGGCTGGTGGGCTTCGGCCACATCGGACGGCTGGTGGCGAAGAAGCTTTCGGGCTTCGATGTGAAGGTGGTGGTATACGATCCGTACACCCCAAAGGAGGCCATCAAAGAACTGGGAGCCGAGAAGGTGGAGCTGGAGGAGCTGTTAAAGAACAGCGATTTCGTATCCGTCCACGCCCGCCTCACATCCGAGAACAAGGGGATGATCGGCGAGCATGAGATCGGTCTGATGAAACCCACCGCTTACTTTATCAACACGGGGCGCGCGGGGCTAGTGGACCAGGATGCGCTGGCGAAAGCCCTTGGGGACAAGAAGATCATGGGCGCAGCTCTGGATGTGTTTTACACGGAGCCTCTTCCGGCGGACAGTCCGTTTATGACCCTGGACAACGTGACGCTGACCACCCACATTGCGGGAACCACCGCGGACGCCCTGTCGAATTCTCCCTTCCTGCTGATGGAGGACGTGGCAAAATTCCTGGAGGAGGGGGACAGCCGGTTCATCGTCAACCGCCAGGTGCTTCAGGACGAGGGATTTAAGGCGTGGCTTGCTTCTGTGAGACAGTAGATTCGGGAGGGATGAAACATGCTGGTAAATTTAAAATGTATTTTGGATGAGGCGTATAAAAACTACTACGCGGTGGGTTCCTTTAACGGATACAATTTCGAGACCTTTAAGGGGATTGTGGAGGCCGGAGCTGAGACTAATACCCCTGTGATCCTGGCCTTTGGAGCCAAGTATCTGCCAAATATGTCGGTGGAGACGGCGGCGGCCATGGCGAAGAGCCTGTCGGAGGAAGTATCCATTCCGGTCTGCCTCCACCTGGACCACTGCAAGGATCAGAACGTGGTGTACCGGGCCTTAAAGGCCGGTTTCGGTTCCGTGATGTACGACGGCTCGGCCCTGCCATTTGAGGAGAATCTGCGAAACACCCTGGATGTGTGCCGGGTGGCCCACGCCTGCGGGGCTTCGGTGGAGGCGGAGCTGGGAAGCCTGGCCGCGGGCGAGCGGTCCCACGAGGGTTCCGCCGAGGATGTGGAGGCATACACGGACCCGGAGGCGGCGAAACAGTTTGTGGATGGCACGGGAGTGGACGCCCTGGCGGTGTCCGTGGGAACCGTGCACGGGCTGTACAAGGGAAAACCCAACATCCGGATCGACATTCTAAACGCCATCAATGAGAAACTGAATATGCCCCTGGTGCTCCACGGCGGTTCCGGCATCCCGGAGCGGGACATTCTGGAGTGCATCCGCCATGGAATCGCCAAGATCAATGTCAACACGGAGATTTCAGTCTACGCGGTGGACCAGACCAAACTGTACCTCGAGAGCGCGGCCCCCCATTTTTCGGAGCTGTCTTTGCGTCAGGTTGGCTATGTGAAGGAAATTGTCAAGAAATACATAAGCTTTTTCAGAGAGTAGCGCAGAACGTTCTCAACGGATATCGGAACTGTTACGAAACTATGGAGGAGGAAAAACAATGGGGTTAGGTCTATTATTAATTGTATTTGCAGTGTCGCTGGTGTTTGTACTGGTATCCATTATCAAGTTTAACCTGCACCCGTTTTTGTCCCTGCTGATCGGCGGACTGATCATGGGAATACTGGCCGGGCTGCCGCTCACCCAGGTGGCGGACGGCCTGGCGGCGGGGTTCGGCAGCACCATGCAGGGCATCGGAATATTGATTATCCTGGGCGTGGGCCTGGGGCATCTCCTGCATATATCCGGCTGCACCAGCCAGATCGCGGCCGCCATGCTGAAGCTGACCGGCCAGAAGCGGGCCGGGGTGGCCGTGAACCTGACGGGCTACATCGTGTCGATCCCCGTGTTCTTTGACGCGGCCTTCGTCATTCTGGTGAACCTGGTCAAATCCCTTTCCAGAAAGGGCAAGATTCCCTTCGTTTCCCTGGTGACCGCCCTGTCCGTGGGCCTGATCGTGACCCACGCCATGGTGATTCCGACGCCCGGCCCCATTGCCGTAGCCGGGACCATGGGAGTCAACATCGGATGGTTCCTGCTCTACAGCATCGTGGTCAGCCTTCCGGCTTCCCTGGTGGGCGGCGTGCTGTACGGGAAATATCTGGGCGGAAAAGCGGAGTATGCCGACGATTTCGCCAACGCGTTTGATGACATCGAGGAGGAAGAAATCCAGGAATCCGCGGACCTTCCCTCCGGCGCCCTGGGCATTTTCCTGATCTTTCTGCCCATTATCATCATCCTGATCGGCACCATCGCTTCCATGCTGCTGGAGCCGGGTACGTCGGCTTACATATTCTTCAGCTTTATCGGAAACAAAAACATTGCACTGCTGATCGGCCTGCTTGCGGCGTTTTTCTCCCTGCGCAGGTACGTCAAGGACTCTTTTAACGACGTTGTCACGGAAGCGGCCACCCAGTCGGGCATCATTCTGGCGATCACAGGCGCTGGCGGAGCTTTCGGCGCGATCATCAACCTCACGGGAATCGGGGAGAAGCTGGTGGGCGGAATGGCCGGTATGACGGAGGGCGCGGGCATCGCCATGATCGTGGCCGCATTTGTGATCAGCCAGGTGCTGCGGGCGGCCCAGGGCTCCACCACGGTGGCGCTGGTGACCACATCAGCGATTTTTGCCCCAATTTTGGCGGGAATGGCCACCGTGTCGCCGATTCTGGTATCCCTGGCTATCTGCGCCGGCGGCATCGGCCTGTCGCTGCCCAACGACTCCGGCTTCTGGGTGATCAACCGGTTCAGCAAATTCGATGTTCCGGGCACCATCAAGGTGTGGACCGTGGGCGGCACCATCGCGGGTCTGACGGCTCTGGTGATTCTGGTGGTGTTAAGCATGTTCACCGGCGTGCTGCCGGGACTTTTATAAGAAAACAGATCGACTTGGAAAAGAGGGATGGAAATGAGTTTGATTGCGTTGGATATCGGCACGTCCGGCATGAGGGCCGTGATTTACGGCCTGGATGGCAGCAGGAGGGGAACGTCCTATTTTGAATACCATTCGGACTTTCCCCAGCCGGGGTATGTGGAGCAGGAGCCCCAGTCGTGGCTGGATGCGGCGGTCATGTGCCTGAAAGGGATTTCCGGGTATTTGAAAGCCGGAGCGGATGAGCCGCAGGCAATCACGGTGACGTCCCAGCGGTCCTCGCTGATTCCCATGGGGAAGGACGGAAAACCGCTGCGTAGCGCCATTATGTGGCAGGACAAACGAACGGTAAAACAGTGCGAAGCGCTGATTGAAAAATACACGCTGCAGGGCCTCTACCGCAGGACCGGACTCAGAATCAACCCGTATTTTGTGCTTCCGAAAATTCTTTGGCTGCGGGAGAATCAGAGGGAAATCTACGACGCGGCGGACAAATTCATCGGCGTTCAGGACCTGGTGGTCCATTTCCTTACCGGGGAATATGTGACGGACCACTCCCAGGCCTGCCGCACCATGCTCATGGACATCAAGACCTTTACCTGGGACCGGGAGCTGCTGGGGGAGGCCGGAATCGGGGCGGACCGCCTGCCCCGGCTGGTTGCGCCCGGAACCGTGGCCGGTTCCCTGACAGGGGAGCTGGCGGAGTTGACCGGGCTTCCCGCAGGGCTTCCGGTGATCATCGCCGGGGGCGACCAGCAGAACGCGGCCGTGGCCCTGGGCGTGGTGAGACCCGGCGTGGCGGAGGCTAACACCGGAACGGGTTCCTTTGTGATCTGTGCGGTGGACCGCCCGGCCTTTGAGCGCAGCGCCAGGGTGCTGTGCCAGGCCTCGGCTATCGCGGGGCAGTGGATCATGGAGGCCGGAATCTTCAACACGGGCTCCACCTACCGGTGGATGAAGGAGCAGCTCTGCCCGGACCTGGACGACGATCCGGCCGCCTATGAGCGGATGAACCGGGAGGCGGAGCAGTCCCGGGTAGGGTCCAACGGCGTCATGCTGCTTCCCCATTTTGAGGGGAGCGCTGCGCCCTTCTGGAATCCTGGGGCCAAGGGGATATTTTTCAACCTCTCTTTGGGCACCAAGCGGGGCGATATGATCCGGGCCATCATGGAGGGAATCGCCATTGAGATCAACGACAATGTGAGCCTGATCGAGATCACCTCCGGGAAGATCAGCACGGTGAGCGTGGCCGGAGGCATGGTCCGCTCGGACCTGTTCTGTCAGATACAGGCCGATATCTACAACAAGAAGGTGGCCCGCTACAAAAACAGCGAGGCCTCGTCCCTGGGAGCCGCCATGATCGCGGCGGTGACCCTGGGGGTCTACGGCAGTGTGGAGGAGGCGTATCACAACATGGTGTCCGACAGGCCCCGCCTCTTTGAGCCGGTCCCGGAAAACGCGGAGCACACATTGAAGCTTTTGGAGCGCAAGCATAAGCTGTACAACGCGCTGGTGGGCGGGAATGTGTATGGAAGTTTTGGGGAGCGGGTGTGAGGACCGCGTGTGATTGACAGGGCAGCGTGCCGGCCAGTGTTGAAAGACCTCGACACTGGGCCGGAAAGGGCTGTGGATTCATGTGTCAGCTTGGATTTTAGGGAGAATGTGCCGATTATTCCGACACATTCTTTTTTGATGAAATGGATTATTGGTACAGCATTTTTGGTGAGAGGGGGATTTGCGGGAAATATAAAGCGGGAAATAGATTGCGGGAACTATCAAATGCGGTTATCATTGTAAGAAAAGAGCGGGCGTTTGCGGGATCGGGGGCGGAGGTATGGGATCAAAAAGACTGATTGTAATCATCACAACATTGTTTATGGCGGCTTTATCTCCAGAGGGGCAGAGGCGCTGGGAGGCGGATACGCCGGCCGTTTCCCAGGCGGTTGCCGGCGCGCAGGAAACCGGGGGAGAGATGGACGGCGACGGATTTCAACAGGGGAAGGCGTTGAGCAGTGAGGAGCTTTTATCCATCATGGAAGCTGCCGCGGGGCGTCAGTTTGAAACTTATACCTATGTGGATATGAACCACGACGGGGCGGCAGAGCTGATCGGAACGTACTGTGGAGACAGGGAGCGGTACACCACCTGGTATTGCAGCAGCGATGGAAGTATCTGTAAACTGGTCCACCAAAATGATGATTGGATGGACGGCTGTGTCATTGAACTGCTGGACTTGGGGCAGGAAACCCATGTGGTTTTAAACGCGTACCGTATGATGGGAACCGGCAAAAATTACACGATTCTGGCCTTGCGGGACAACGGGATCCGCTGCATTTTATCAAACCGGTACGGGTATGTGCGTATGGACGAACACGGGGATATCACGCTGGACGTGGAAGCTTACGACGGCCTGTACGACCCGGAGATCGACAGCCTGATCATGCACACCTGGAAGGACACATATCTGTATTTTGACGGTAAGACATACAAGGAATTCGGGGCGGCCCGGATGCCGGAATCCGCATTCCTGGAGTTCGCAGGTGCGGCGGAACGGAAGGGCGGCATCGAGCAGGAGCTGACACAGACAGATACGGTGGACATTGAATATTCGTATTTTATCCGGGCCAACGGGATTTTGCATGTGCAGTGCGCGGTTCACAATGTTTCCGGACAGATTTTGTACCGGTATTATACGCTGCGGTATTCCGGCAGACAGTTGGTTGGAGGGCTGGGGGAAGCCGGTTATGGGCAGATGGATTCGCAGTTTTCGGATTTGGAGGTGATATATTGAGTTTCATAGTTCTTGGGATCGCCATATACCTTAGCGTCTGCCAGAGAAAGGCGGAAAAGGGGATTAAGGAAAGGTGTACTGCAATAACAAGCGGAAGAATTGACCATACGGAACGCAGCGGATTTTTTAATGGTATAAAATTAAAACGTCGGGGATTTAGGATAAGCTGTTGGCCGTCATTTACGTTTACCTTCCATACAATATACCGATATCATGGAAAGATAAGGATTATCAGGGAATTGACGCCAGAATGCCAATCGCATGTTTGAAAGCGGGAAATCCGGGAGATTCCGTAAAAATATTTTATAATCCAAGGGACGGAAGGGAGTTTTATTGCCCGAATGAGGATAAAAATGTTAAAGATGGCTGGTGGATATTGGCGGGTTTGATCGTGTTGGCAATCGCGGTTGCGAGGGGAGTTCTTTATTTTTATAGTCGGGGATGATGGAGAGAGAATTGACTTTTGCCTAAATTTAGTATACAATAAATTTACCTTAAGCAATTGGCTTAAGGGCGGAGCATTTCTGTCAAGTCTTTCCGAATTGCTGCTTCTATGAGTAACGTTACACATAGAACCACCAATTCTACGTTAGATATGTCAGCCATGATACTCCTTTCCAGTATAAGTATACTACGGAATGCTATCAGAATGCATTAGAGGGCAACAATGTTTATGTGCCTGCCTGCTAACTTAGGGAAGTTGTCCCCCATGTTAGCAGGCATGTTGCATTTTTGGAGGTAAATATGGATAAAATTAAGAAATACAATCAATGTGATAAACTTGAGCAATGCAGAATCTGTAATTCGTATGATGTTTGTTTGGCGTGGGTTAAGTTTGTAAGTATTCATAATGAGACAAAAACATATGCTCATTTTGATAAAAGGGTTTCATTAATGATGCCTTCAATTCGTAAGTATGTTATGAATGAAAAGAATATAGCAAAGCACAGTTTTTATCCATTTATTCATTTTAAGAAGAAAAATTCACGATATGGTAAAAAGGGACCGAAGAAACCAAGAGAATTATTTTATTGTTCGCATTTAGATAGGTGCGTTTACCAAAGATATGCCTTTTTAATAAATCAAACATATAACAAATGGGTAGAACAAAATGATATTAATAATGTTGCGATAGCATATAGAGACAATTTGAATAAAAATAATATTAATTTTGCGAAAGATGCTTTTGAGTCAATAAGAAAAACAAAAGATTGTTTGATAATAATAGGGGATTTTACTGACTTCTTTGATAAGATAAATCATATATATTTAAAAAAAATGTTGAGTATTTTATTGGGTGTTGAAAAATTACCTGCTGATTATTATGCGATATTTAAAAATATTACACACTTTGCTTTCTGGGAATGGACTGCATTGGTAACAGATTCAGGACATCGTATGGAGGAACGTGGTTTGCGTAAAAAAATTAATTCGCAAGATACGATATTAACCAAAGAGCAATTCGAAAAATATAAAGATCATATTAATAAAAATATTAAAGATGTCGGTATACCTCAAGGCTCTCCAATAAGTGCAGTATTATCTAATGTTTATATGATGCATTTTGACAAATTTATAAATACATATGTAAAAGAGAACAACGGTATTTATATGAGATATTCAGATGATTTTATAATTGTACTTCCATATAAGACGAGTGATGAAATCTTAAAATACGTTGATTTTGTCTTTTCATACATTAGCTCTATGAAAGGATTGATTGATTTACAACAAGAAAAGACGGCTATTTATATATATGATGGTAATAGAACGCTCACGTATCCAACAAATGAACCGTGCTACATTAACTATTTAGGATTTCTTTTCAATGGACGTGATGTGAAATTGAGGCCTAAAGCTATAACAAAATACTATTATAGAATGCGAAGAAAGGCTCGAACCATAGGGAAAAGTAATTGGAAAACTTCAAAAGGTAAGCATATATCGGCAAAGAATCTTTATAGTATTTATTCTTCAAATGATAAAAATCAAACATTTATTGATTATGCTAAAAATGCAAAGTCTATACTAAATTTGAATGATTCTGAAGTTGATTCTCTGATAAAGAATCATAAGCATAAGATTTCAGAAGCAATTAAAAGAGGAAAATTGGATTGATAATTAAAAGCACAGTTTTATGAGATTAGGGATCCAGAGGCTAAGTCCCTATTTTCTACTTATTTAAGGTATGTCTAATTAGGCTCAGTATATGTGACATGTAAAATATATCCCCCAACACTGATTCAGTCTTTAAATATGAAATAGCCTTATCTAACATAGGTTGTAGGTATTAAATCCTTAATTGAGATTGATATGAGAATGTCATAGATGATTTTATTAATGCATTGGATTATCAGAAATAGATATGAGTATAAAAGTTTTAAGGAGATAATTGATGAAGAAAACTATATGTGTTACTGGCAGGGGCAGATATCGATACCATTGGATAGAATATGCTTGTTTTTTGCGTTGGAAGAACAAAGATATTGAGTTTGACTAGGATCACGATTTGCTGGGAAAGATACTGAATAAAGTTTCCAGATGTGAATGCCCTCTGGAATTCGAAATTTCATACACAATAAAGGATAAAGAACCCGTCAAGAATAATTTGCTTGAAAGGGCGGCGAAAGATTCAAGAGCCAAAGCAGAGGTACTTGCAAAAGCGGCTGGAATGAATCTTGATGAGCTTCTATCTATAGATTATTCATGGGGAGAAGTGGAGCTGACGTGTTCGCCATATGGAAAATTAATGGATACTATGCGGTTGAGTGCTGAAGACGACATTTATTATATGGGTGAGGAACCGATGAGGTTAGAGCCGGATGATATCAAGGCCAGCGATACGGTAACAGTTGTGTGGAAGCTGAGAAATGATGAAAACTAATCTGTATGTGGCCGTAATGCCTTATGTGCTATTGATTGAAAGGATAGTAAGATGAGCGACGATGAATTAGCTAAACTCTATGGCGATATTATTTCTTACGATATAACTGATGATGAGGCTTTAAAAAGAATTAGAAGCGTTATAGAAGATGATTCGTATGATCTGGATTTCAAATATTATCTTTGTGATATACTATTGCATGTATATATTAACGGATATTATAGGTATGATAAAGGTACAAATCACCTGGAAAATGTCTATGTACAAAACTTTATTTTATTAGTCGAAATATTACCTAATAGTGGTATGTATGAAAATGCGATCATAGCGTTCCTCAAAGGGGATTTAGACAAATGTATCGATTATTTGCAGGAAGATGTAGAAGAAAACTGGATTAATAAAAATGCTACTTTTACTGAAGTTGATTTACTGGATTTTATTATAAATCCATTTAAAAATGCCACGAAGGATTTTTGGTTATCAATAAAAAGCATTCTTTTGGAGGCTGAAGCCGAACCGAGTGTTTTAGCGTTATGTGATGCTATGTATGTGTATTATTATTCTCAAAATAATGATACCATTATTAATGCTTTTACAAAAGTTCTGCAAATAAATCCCAGTAGTATGATTGCTAAAGAATTATTAGGATATATATACTATTCTATTGGTATGTGGAAGAATGCACTTGCATATTTTGAACAATTAAATGTAACAAGTATTTTTTATGACGCTGATTTTTATTTTTTTATGGCTTGGGCATATGGAAAAATAAAGGACAGAACAAATGAAATATTATATTATAGAAAATGCCTGGGAAAAGACGAATTGTATCCTAATGCGTTGAATAATTTAGGATATGCATACTACACTAATAAGCAATACTATGAGGCTTTAGAGGTATTTACAAAATGCATTGATGAGGAACGTGATCTACCATATTCAATAAGGAATTATGTTAAAGCTTTGCTTAAATTAGGTAGAAATAAAGACGCAAAAAAATTTGTTAGAAATAGTAAGCACAGATTTCCTAAAGATATAGTTGATAAAGTCAATGCTGCGTCAAACGTAAATACTAGATTAAAGAGAACAGAATTTGAAAATGATCTATTGTATTATAGAGAGCCAGAAGATGAATTAAGCGAGGATGATATTGCATTACTAGATGATGAGCCGATCTTAGAAGAACGGGTATTAGATGACGAAGAGTTGGTTTTACAAAATTTTGAGTTAGATGAAACAACCAACGTACATATTGCTGAACCACAAATTAATATTGGAGAAAAGAAATTTCAATTCTCAAATGAGAAGTTGCTTGAAGATGAACTTACAACAAGGCTCGATTCGTGGAATGATATTTTTGGTGTTCCATTAAAAATTTATAGAAGAAGAGGGGAATATGGGAGACAATATATTATTCCTGAAGGTAGGTTGGATTTATTGGCTGAAGATAAGGAGGGGAATCTATATATAATAGAGTTGAAGAAAGATGAAGGGTATGATGACGCTTACAATCAGATAGTTTCATATTTGGATTGGTTTGAGCAAAATAAAATTGAAAAAGGCGAGAACGTATATGGAATAATTTGTCTAAATAATCCCTCTGAAGATTTGGTACAGAGAGTTAGGCAAGATAAAAGAGTGAGTCTGTTTGAATATCATATTTCGTATACTGAAATATGTTGAGTTGGAGGGCCGTATCAGCAATGGTACGGCTTTTTAATGAGAAATAGTTAAGTTTGATATCATGTTTGACAATTTCCTTATTTTGTAAGAGGTTTTACCTCTAGTGGAACCATTTGGATTAAATCAGTAACAATTATAAATAATCATTATAAATACATGTCTTGACGAAAATTATTGGAATTTGTCTTTTTATAAGATATAATGATAATGAGTTTAGTTTATTTATGGGAGGACTTTGTTATGGGATTTTTGAGCAACTTTTTGGGAGCGGGAGCGGCGCATGCTTATAATGAGATGAAGAAAGATGCAATAGAAACACAGAATTGGAATGAATTGTTTCATGAAATGATGGAATGTGAAAGCATTTTTAACGATTATTTAAAAAGTGTTGGAATCGTTGATAGTTATTGTGCTGATGTGGAGTATGTAAATAATGGGAATATTACACCTATTAAATGTGAGATTAGTGCTATTAGAAAGAGGGTGGATGATTACCTGGCATTAGGTGGATTGGGTGTGTGTGTTCGTAATCTCGGAAGTTTGGAAGATGATATTGAAAAAGTGAAATATTTAAAGAAAATTGATCAATTAGAACGCCAAATAGAATTTGCATATGATGATATACTTACTGTGCAGAAAAAAATAGAAACAGAACAGAAAGATGTTCAAGGCCAGCAATATCATATCGGTATCGAACGGGTATTAGATGAAAGAACTATAATACTATTCAATGAAAATTGGAATAAATTTGAAGAGTATTGTCATACTTTCGATGCATGCTTAGAAGATTTGGTACATATAGCTAATTTAAGAGAAAAGATAAATGTATTTGATACAATTATTTCTGGATTGAAATTGTACGAAGCGTATCTGATGGCATCCAAAATGCCATATGAGCTTCAGACGATAATGTTTAAAGAGATAATTGATATAATGAATACAGGGAAATACGAACTTGATAAGGCAGAAGAAATTTATTCGGCAATACTTATTAATAATGATGGATTTAGAAATCATATTGAATTAGCAGTACTTCCTTCAGAAGAATATGCGGCAGGGATGTTTTGGACATATCTTCTTGTTGCGAGTAATGAAATTACTGACTATAGTTATATTAAGAACCTTATGAATTGCCATGTAGATTATTTAGTAGCGTTGGGACTATCTGTGCAATGTTTTGTAGATAATGATATATTAAACGATGTTACTGTTAATTACTGTGGAACTATTCATGATTTGTTAAAAGAGTATATTGAAGATAGAACATTCTAAAAAATATGTGGTTAGGGAAATTACAATTTCAGATGGAAATAATAAAACACATCACTATTTGTAGGAGCAAGGGGAAATAAGGAATTCATCTAACAAAGAGGGAATAAAAGAATGACGGTAAGACCTAAAGAAGAATACACATACTTAGAATGGCTCACCAGTGTCAGATTTGCAGTAAGCACATATATCGATCATGAGATTATGAGAATATCCCATGATGATTCAGATGAGCAGCCACGAGCGGTCATGGATAAAATAAAGAAGGCCATTGAAAAGGCAGAAAGCCAAATCTCGGAGGATATGTAATTTATGGAAAAATAGTAATCGAATATAATATGGGTATAGTGGTAATACCTCCTACTCGTTGCTCATTATCCAAAAGAATGTTATAATTAAAATAGATAGGGGCATTTCATGAGTCTTGATCCAGATAAAGTTAAAAGGTTAGTCTTATCATTTTCTGAATTGGATGAAGAATATTAAAATCAGCTTTTAGCTGAAGCTTTTAAACTAAAATTAATGCAGAGCCAGAAGAATTAGTTGAAGAAAGAAGACACAAAATATAAATCTGAAGAGGGATTTCAAGAGGCAGTTCATAAACGATCAAATAAAGTTGCTGGTGAAACAATGCAGCTAATGGATATTATGAAGAAGGTAGACGATACTGATAAAGCAATTTTAGTGATGATGGTTAAGTAACTGGACTTAGAAGGAAAATCAGTTAAAGAGTCAGATATTTCAATTACTGTCCACGAAAAATTAATATTAATGAAAGAGTATCTAAATCGATATATTCCTGGGACAGATTATGCGAAGGCTGATGAGAAAGTTCATGAAATAATGGACAAAGTTGTAAATAATAAGAAGGATGATATACTCCAACGATGTATCAAATATCAAATGTATTGTTTTTGCCGCATGATGAGGTGTCAGCTATAGTAGGGGCACTAAGATCTGAAGGAGCGATGCAATTCCATAGACCATTGATGTAAAATACATGAGCTTACCCTGGAGACAGAGCAAGCTCATTTTTGCATTATTTATTAAAATCATATATATGATAAATAACCAGTACCGTGCCAGTTTTATTTATCCATGAGATAATAACTCCAGAAAACTACAAGTTTTTTAAAGGAATTGTCTTATGGATAAGATCACACATCAGATCCGTGCAGAGCACTGGATATAAATCCGGAATGAATGCATAAACAGCGGAATGTCCAAAACTGCCTGGCGCAGAGCAAATGGAGTCTCAGAAAAGCAGTTCTTCTACTGGCAGAGGATCCTGCGCAGGGGGCTTTCGAGAATTCCGACTTCTTTATTACCAGCAGCTCAGAGTACAGTCACTTTTACCGAAATCAAACCTCCACCATCTCTCCAGAGTGCGGCTCCGGTTTTTCATTCGGATCTCGTGATCCGAAAAGGAGAAATGATCCCGGAAATATCGAATTCTGCTTCGGTTGCACTTCTTTTGCGGATTGGAGGGATCCTGAATGCTGAATAATACAACTGGATTCCCCCCAATTAATATCGCTGCCGGATATACAGATTTACGGCGCGGGATCGATGGTCTGGCTTCCATCGTGAAATTTAACTTCCAGCTGTATCCGTATGAAAAGGATATTCTTTTCCTTTTCTGCGGTAGACGCAGTGACCGCATAAAAGGGCTTGTATGGGAAGTAGATGGATTTCTTCTCCTTTACAAAAGACTGGAGCTCGGCGGCTTCACCTGGCCCCATACAAAAGAAGAGGCGCTGGAGATCACACCGGAACAATACCAGGCATTGATGCAGGGTCTGGAGATTGTCTCCAGACATCAGATCCGGGAAGTGCATCCACAGGATCTTCATTAAAAGGTAATCAAGCATTTCTAAAAAAGAAAATGCCGGAATCCCTTATAAAATAAGGAAAATCCAGCATTATTCAGCGTGGAGCTGAGGGGAATCGAACCCCTGTCCGAAAACCAATTCCCTGTTCTTCTACTATCATAGTCCTTTATTTGACATTCCCTCTGCCGTCAGAGAAAGGACACCCGGACGGTTTCAGTAGCTTCATATTACGCCCATATGCTCAAAGCTTTGCATAAGTCGTTTCCTGCATAGTCGATGCCAGGGTCTTAAAGTGCAGGTGCTCTAAGTCTGACAGCCGCAATTAAGCGGCGATTGCTAAATTGTCTTCAGCGTTTGTATTTATTGTTGCCATTTGACCCATCGCATGGGGATAGCTTCACCAGCTGCATGATCCCCGTCGAAACCAGTACAACCCCTGAATGATAACAGGACTGGCCGGTCCGCTCGCAGTTTTCGAAACCGGGCGAACCTTGCGGAGCTTGTAACAAGCTGCCGGCGCCTATTGAGGCACCGTTAACATAATAGCAGTTTCACGGCCGTCTGTCAAGGCCCGGCAGCGTTGTTGTAGGGGAATTGTAAGAAAAATTGTAAAAGTTTTCCTGATCACGATTCCTGATTTTTAGATTCCAGGTACTCCAGTATCTCCGCCGCATTGGTGTCCGGCTTGGCCTTGGGATACACCTTCTCGATCACACCCTCGGGATCGATGATATAGGTGGAGCGGACCACGCCAAAGCTCACTTTGCCGTAGAGCTTTTTCTCCTGCCACACGTCGTAGGCCTTGATGGCCGTCAGCTCCGGGTCGGAGACCAGGATGAAGGGCAGGTTGTACTTCTCGGCAAATTTCTGGTGGGAGGTCTGGCTGTCTTTGCTGACGCCGATCACCACCACGTCCTTCTGCTTAAAGCCCTCGTAGGCTCCCGCGAAGGCGCAGGCCTCCCGGGTGCAGCCCGGCGTGTTGTCCCGGGGGTAAAAATACAGCACCACCCGTTTTCCCCTGTAATTCTCCAGTGAAATCATGTTTCCGTCTTTGTCCGGCAGTGAAAATACCGGCGCTTTTGTTCCTGCTTCCAGCATATGTGTTACCTCCTGTTTTCTTTGACTGTTTCCTTAATAAATATCAGATTCTTCGCATCGGAGAGCTCGCCGCGGTACCGGTAGCCCAAACGGTCGAATTCCCGGATTTGCTCCGGCGTCTGAATCCGGCGCTCCGCCAGATAGCGGACCATTTCGCCGCGGGCCATCTTGGCCTCCGTAGCTTTGACCTTAATTTTGGGATTCCCGTTTTTGTCCGTTTCCATACAGCCGAACACCACGTTGAGAAACACTACGTCCGGCTCCAGATAGGGCTCCACGGCTTTGCTGTACTCCTTAGAGGCCAGATTGACCACGATCCGGTCCTCACGAACCAGCTCCCGGTAGATCCGTTCACCCCAGAAGCTGTAGAGGTCGGTGAAATGCCGCCCGCCCAGCTCCAGATCGATCCTGGCCTGCATCTCCAGCCGGTAGGGTACGATTCCGTCCAGAGGCCGCAGGATTCCGTAGAAACCGGAGAGAATCCGCAGATGGTTCTGTATGTAATCCAGCTCCCCGCTCTGGAATACGCTGGGGGCCATATATTGGTACTGGATCCCCTCGTAGGAGAGGATAGCCGGCGTCAGGCGGCTGTTTAAGTCCATATGCAAAAAACGCTTATAGTTCAAATCCGCGATGGAATCGTTGCATTTCCACAGTTTCTGGGCTTCGCCGCGGGTGAGTCCGCGCATGTACTGTAAAATCTGTCCGGTTTGTTCCATAAATGGGGGCATGCCGGAAATCTCCAGCTCGTCCTCCCGTTGGTTCATTTTCTTTGCAGGTGAAATAATCAGTTTCATATCCCGCCTCCTTTGTCCGCTGTGTACACGTCTAGCAAACCACACTTGAGGGGGATTGTCAAGCGGTATGCATTTCCTGAAAATACTTAAGAGGTCAAAAGAATTCTGTAAAGAAAGACGAACCAAAAGCTTAAGAGAAAAGAAATACAAGATCCGGGAGTTTCTGGTAAGATGAGATTAGAAAAATAATTCACAAGGGAGGAGAATTTATGAAAAAATTATCTGAAAACAAGAACAGCAGGAAGGTTCTGGCAGTTGCCGCAGCGGCGGTGACAGCCGCTGCGCTCGGACTGTCCGCGTGTTCCGCCCAGGCCCAGAGCCCGGGGACTATCGTGGTGCAGAATCAGGATGTGTCCGCCAACCAGCTGACGGTCAGCGGCAAGGAGGAAGTGAGAGTGGTGCCGGATATGGCGGAGATCGTATTCTCCATCCGCACGCAGAAGCCTACCGCCCAGGAGTGCCAGCAGGAGAACGCCAAGAATCTGAACGATACCATCGAGAAGCTCAAAAGCCTGGGTGTGGAAGAGCGGTCCATCCAGACCTCGTCATACGGCCTGGATCCCATCTACAACTGGAATTCCGACACCAGAGAGATCACCGGATATGAGATGAACACCCAACTGACCGTGTCCGATATCCCCATCGGCGAGGCGGGTTCCATCATGAGCCAGTCTGTGGTGGCGGGCGTCAACAGTATTGACAATGTGAGCTACTTCTGCAGCACCTACGACGAGAGCTATCAGGAAGCCTTAAAGAAGGCGATTGAGATGGCCAAGGGGAAGGCGTCCGCCATGGCTGAGGCCAGCGGCCGTACTCTGGGCGAGGTGAGCAATGTGGAGGAATACGGCTACAACCCCTACACCCGCTATACCGGCTACATGAGCGGCGGCGCCAGGAACGAGATGGCGATGGAAACAACCGCTGCGGCCATGGATATGGGCGTGATGGCCGGGGAGATCAGCGTGGAGGCCCAGGTTTCCGTTACCTTTAACCTACAGTAAGCCAGGCTGCAATGCATTTTAGTAAATGAACGGGCGGCCGGATCGAAGAGATCCGGCCGCCCGTCTGCATCATCAAAACTGCTCATTCCCCGCTACCGCATCAGCACGCTCTGTAAATCGTCCCCGGGCGCGGCCAGCATGGCGCCGTCCTGGTCGTAATAGTATAGTTTGGCCTGTTCCGACCTGCCAAGCAGGTTGTACTCATGGCAGAGGCTGTTTACGGCTGAGTTGAGGCTTTCGCAGTAAGCCGCCCGCTCTGTGGAAGCGGCGTTTTCCCAGTAGGCGCTGTCCAGATAAACGGTGTAGGTACCCGCGTCGATGGAGCGCAGCTCCAGGATGCTGCTGTCTGTGGAGGCGAAACGGCTTAAGTCGGAGCGGAAGGCGCTGTAATTGGCCTGCGAGCGGGTGACGGCCCGAAAACCCATGGCCGCGGACAGCGCCAGGGAGAGCAGCAGAAGTCCCAGAGCGATGACAAAGGCCAGACGGGTGGTCCGCCTGGTAAAATCCGCCATGGCCCGGGCAGTGGCGCCCTGTTCCGCCTGCTTGATCGCGGTGGGCAGCTCTGGATATTCATCGTATACACTGAAGGGAGCGCAGGGGCTGGGGTTGAGATTGTTTGCGGCTGGTTTCAACATAGAGGACACCTCCCGGCATAATGAGAGATCGCAAAGACGATCTTGAGTTCACAGAAAATTCACATTTTTTCTAAGTATATTTTAACATTTATGCTGAAAGAAGTAAAGGAATCCAGAGGTCACATGTGCAGATTTCACAATTTTGTAAATATTTGGAAGTTCAAAAACGTTTTTATGTTAATTTTATGAATGTACCAATGGACAATACCGCGGAATGGTTTTATAATGGACATGATAATGACAGAATGGGAACATTCTGAAGATTGGAAGGAGAATAAAACGTTATGAGCGAATGTAACCACGACTGCGGCTCCTGCAGTGCAAACTGTGAGAGCCGTAAGACAGATAAAAGCGAGTTCCTGGAGGCGCTGAACCCGGCCAGCTCCGTGAAAAAGGTGATCGGTATCGTCAGCGGCAAGGGCGGCGTGGGCAAGTCCCTGGTGACCTCCATGCTGGCAGTTTCCATGAACCGCAAGGGGAAGAAGGCCGCGATCCTGGATGCGGATATCACCGGCCCCTCCATTCCCAAGGCGTTCGGAATTCACAATGAGAGCGGTATCGGCGTGTCCCCGGACGGCAACCTGATGCTTCCGGCCAAGTCCCTGGAGGGCGTGGACATCATGTCCGCCAACCTGCTGCTGGACAACGACACGGACCCGGTGATCTGGAGAGGCCCGGTGATCGCGGGAGCGGTAAAGCAGTTCTGGAGCGAGACGCTGTGGCAGGATATCGATTTTATGTTTGTGGATATGCCTCCGGGGACCGGCGACGTGCCGCTGACCGTGTTCCAGTCCCTGCCCGTGGACGGCATCATCATCGTGACCTCACCCCAGGAACTGGTGAGCATGATTGTGACCAAGGCCGTGAACATGGCGAAGAAGATGGAGATCCCGATTATCGGAATCGTGGAAAATATGAGCTATCTGGAATGTCCGGACTGCGGCAAGCGGATCAACGTGTTCGGTGAGAGCCACATCGACGAGGTAGCCGCTGACGCGGGAATCAAGGTGCTGGCGCGTCTGCCCATCGATCCGAAGATCGCCCAGATGGTGGACGCCGGACAGGTGGAGTATTTGGAGCTTCCCTGGCTGGATGAGGCTGCCGCCGCAGTGGAGGGACTGTAGGCTTGCCGTACAACAATGTAATGAGGGGTGTACCTATGAATATTAATATCAATCCCAACAGCGAACTGAACCAGTCCATTGTCAACGTGCCGGATATGGTCCAGGTTCCGGAGGTGTGGATTCATCAGGCCCATGAGTTCCAGCGGGTGATGATGATGTACGCCTGCGCGATTCGGGAGGTGAAGACCAAGCTGGAGGTGCTCAACGACGAGCTGTCGGTGAAGAACCAGCGCAACCCCATCGAGATGATCAAGTCCCGGGTGAAAAAGCCCATGAGTATTCTGGAAAAGCTTCAGCGCAGAGGATTTGAGGTGTCCCTGGAGTCCATGCGGGAGAATCTGGACGACGTGGCCGGAATCCGCATTATCTGCTCGTTTCTCGACGATATCTACGAGGTGGCGGAGATGCTGGTGCGCCAGGACGACGTGAAGGTGATCGCGGTGAAGGATTACATCAAGAATCCCAAGCCCAACGGCTACCGCAGCTACCATCTGATCATCGAGGTGCCGGTATTTTTCACCGAGTGCAAGCGGAACATGCGGGTGGAGGTGCAGATCCGTACCATCGCCATGGACTTCTGGGCCAGTCTGGACCACCAGCTTAAGTACAAGAAAGATTTGCGGGACGACAGCGAGATCAGCCAGGAGTTAAAGCAGTGCGCGGATGTAATCGCCCAGACGGACGCGAAGATGCTGGCGATCCGCCAGAAGATCGAGGCTCAGGGCATCGCGGTGCGCAAGGAATAGCACATATCAATACAGATAGTAAGACAGGGTTTCCGTGATGTGAAACCCTGTTTTTTTGTACAGCCTGAGGGCGGGCAGGTTGTCGCCGGACACCTGGAGGGTGAGGGTGGAAATGCCTATGGCGGGCGTTAAGTCCTGAAGCTGCCGGACCATGGTGAACCCCAGGCCGCGGCCGCGGAAGGGCTCTGCGATCTCCAACTCGAACAGGCAGGCGGAAGGCGGCTGCACATACAGGCTGAAGGAACCGGCCTTTTGATCTCCGGGCAGCCAGGCGGTGAAGTCTAAGCGGCTCTCTGATTCCCCGGAAACGCTTGTCAGGCGGAGGGGAGAGAGGGGGAGCGGAGCTGAATGGAGACTGTTGCACGCCCCTTTGTTCCATTCCATGGCGTATTCCTCGTACCAGAGCTCAGCGCCAATGGCAGCCAGAACATTTACGGCGGCGCTCCCATTGGGATCGGCCACGAAACAGAGGTCCGGCTCTGGGAGCGCCTGGGCCGCATCCTGCTCCAGCATTTCCAGCAGGCCGTTAAAATATCCCCGCTTTCTGGCGTCCGGCCGGGTAAAGCCGTAGCACTCCCACAGACCGTCGCCCTCAAACACGGCGATGGCGCTGTTGAGAACCGGACGGCCGGTCCCGTCCGGCATTTCCCCGGACAACAGATAAAAACGGTCTCCGTCCAGAGGGCAGGACAGGCGGATCTTGTCGTGGGCGCGGCAGAGGCCGGTTAGTTCCTCAAAGGCGGCGGCCTGGGCAGCCGTCAAGGTTCGGGTGCAGATTTTTTTCATGGCGCGGTATTCCTCCTGAATGGCCGGGGCGGGCTTTGGCATTGGGGGTGCAAAGCTTTGCCCGTGGGGCAAATGATCGGGGTTCTGAACTATTATAGCCTGAAATCTGTCCCGGGGCAACCGCTTCCGGCGCGTGTCGGATGCGGCCGCGTCTGTGATTGGGGTCTTGCGCGGCGGGGGCTCAGGTGGTAGAATAGGGACGGCGCGCAGGGCGCGCTTTGGAGGGGCGTAAACGCCATAAAAAGGAGATTCAATTCACAGATGAAATATGTCAAACAGGTTGGAATTATTTGGGGCTTCACCATGGCGGGAGAGATATTACACGCGATCCTGCCGCTTCCGGTGCCCTCGGGAGTGTATGGGCTTTTCCTGCTTCTGGGAGCGCTGATGGCCGGCTGGGTCCGGCTGGAGAGCGTGGAGGGCACTGGAAATTTTCTGATGGATACCATGACTCTGATGTTCATACCCGCCATGGTCGGGCTGATGGAGTACGCGGCCCAGATTAAGGAAGTGTTTGTGCCTTTCATGATCGTGATCGCCGTGTCCACCGTTGCGGTGATGGTCGTGACCGGCCGGGTGGCTCAGACGGTGATCGATTTGCAGGAGCGCGGGAGAGATAAGCGGGCGGAAGAGAGGAGCGGGAATTCGGTGGAGAGCCGGGGGAGCGCGGAGGAATGTCGGGAGAATGCGTCCGAGAGCCAGGTGAGCACGGCGGAATGCCGTGAGAATGCGGCGAAAGACCAGGTGAGCACGACGGAATGCCGTGAGAATGCGGCGAAAGGCCAGGTGAGCACGGTGGAATGCCGTGAGAATGCGGCGAAAGGCCAGGTGAGCGCGGCGGAATGCCGTGAAAACGCCGCGGACCCGCTTGATTGCCCGGCCCCGCAGCCGGCCCCGCTGGAATCTGAGGAGGAACAAACCAATGCGAGATGAAATCAGAATGATTTTGGGCCAGTCCCAGTATTTCGGGCTGGCGGTCAGCGTGGCGGCCTATCTGTTCGCCGCGTGGCTGAGGAAAAAGACGAAGCTGGCCATTTTAAATCCCCTGCTCATTTCCTCGGCATTGATTATCGGCTGTCTGGTATGCGTAGGAATGGATTATGAGACATATAATAAGGGTGCTGGATTTTTAGGCTGGCTGCTGACGCCCGCCACGGTCTGTCTGGCGATCCCGCTGTACCGCCAGTTAAATCTGCTGCGGCAGCATGGAGCGGCGGTGTTGATCAGTATTCTGGCGGGCGTGGCCACCAGCGCGGTCAGCGTGTTTTTGTTGTCCAAGGCGCTGGGGTTGGGGCATGTGCATTATGTGACGTTGCTGCCCAAGTCCATCACCACGGCCATTGGAATGGGCGTGAGCGAGGAAGCGGGCGGGATCGTGACGCTGACGGTGATGAGTATTATTCTCACAGGCGTGCTGGGAAATATGGCATGCGAGTTGATTCTGCGCCTGGCCCGGGTATCCCACCCGGTGGCGAAGGGCCTGGCGCTGGGCACCAGCGCCCATGCGGTGGGAACCGCCAAAGCGCTGGAGATGGGCGAGATCGAGGGAGCCATGAGCAGCCTGTCCATCGCCGTGGCGGGGCTTTTAACCGTGGTGGCGGTGCCGCTGATGGCAAATCTGATCTGATGGGGCTGGTGGAGACTCACAATCCCATCCGCACAATGAAAGGAGAGTTTAAGCGATGAAAAAACGCAGTGAAGCAGATATCAGTTATACATGGAAACTGGAGGACATGATGCCCGACAACCGGACCTGGGAGGCGCTGTTTGGGAAAACGGCCGCCCAGGTGAAGCAGTACGGGGATTTCAAGGGCACTCTGGCGGAGTCCGCAGAGACGCTGTACCGCTGCCTGAAATTTGACGACGAGATATCGCTGGATATCGAGCGCCTCTACGTGTACGCCCGGATGCGCTCCGACGAGGACACGGCCGAACAAACCTACCAGGACATGTTTGGGCGGGCCCAGTCCCTGTCCTTTGAGGCCGCGGAGCGCTCCTCCTTCATTGTGCCGGAAATCCTGGAAATGGACCCGTCCCTGCTGGCCTCCTACATGGAGTCGGAAAATGGCATCGGCCTGTACCGCCGCCTGATGGAGCGGATTCTGGGAAAGCGGGAGCACACGCTGTCCGGCCCCATGGAGGAGCTGCTGGCCCAGTCCTACGACGCCACCCAGGGGGCTTCCCAGATTTTCAACATGTTCAACAACGCGGATGTGAAATTCCCCTCCATCACCGGTGAGTACGGCCAGGAAGTGCCGATTACCCACGGCAATTACATTTCCCTGATGGAGCACAAGGACCGCAGAATCCGCCGGGACGCGTTCCTTGGCCTGTACAGCGTGTATCGGCAGTTTCGCAATACCCTGGCGGCTGCATTTTCCGCCAATGTGAAGCAGGCGGTGTTCTACGCAAAGGCCCGGAATTACGCTTCCAGCCGCCAGCACTCCCTGGCGGAGAACGAGGTGCCGGAGCTGGTCTATGACAACCTGGTGGCCGCCGTCCGGAAGAATCTGCCCCTGCTGCACCGCTACGTCAGGGTGCGCAAGGAGACCCTGGGCCTGGACGACATCCACATGTACGATCTGTATGTGCCCATGGTGGCGGAATTTGACCGGACTTACACCTACGAGGAGGCAAAAGCCATCGTGACGGAGGGCCTTGCCCCGCTGGGGGAGGAATATGGGAAAATCCTTCGGGCGGGCTTTGAGAACCGCTGGGTGGACGTCTACGAGAACGAGGGAAAGCGCAGCGGCGCATACTCCTGGGGCGTCTACGGCAGCCATCCCTACGTGCTGATGAATTTCCACGGCACCCTGAACGACGTGTTCACCCTGGCCCATGAGATGGGGCACTCCATCCACTCCTATTATTCGGACGCCGCCCAGCCCTATGTCTACGCCGGTTACAAGATTTTTGTGGCGGAGGTGGCTTCCACCTGCAACGAGGCGCTGCTGATCCGGCACCTGTTGAACCGGACGGAGGAGACGCAGGAGAAACGGTATCTGATTAACCATTTTCTGGAAAGCTTCCGGGGGACGCTGTTCCGTCAGACCATGTTCGCGGAGTTCGAGGCTGCGGCCCACAGGAAGGCCCAGGAGGGCGAAACTCTGACCGCCAGCGCCCTGGGGGAGCTGTACCACAAGCTGAACGAGGATTATTTCGGCCCGGAAATGGTGGTGGACCCGGAGATCGACTATGAGTGGGAGCGGATTCCGCATTTCTATACGCCGTTCTATGTGTACCAGTATGCCACGGGATTTTCGGCCGCGGTGGCTATCAGCAGCCGGATTTTAAGTGGCGATGAGACGGCGCTGGCGGGTTACAAGAAGTTTTTGCAGGGCGGATGCTCCCTGCCGCCTATCGACCTGTTAAAGCTCTGCGGCGTGGACATGTCCACCACAAAGCCGGTGGATGAGGCGTTGAAGGTGTTTGGGGAGCTGCTGGAGGAATTCTGCCGCCTGTAGGCGGCCAGGCCGCTGGCGCCGGACCATAGGGCGCTGCCGGGCAGGCTGCTGCCCGCCAGATCATAGGGCGCTGTCGGGCAGGCTGCGCCCTGCCCCAATATAAAATGACAACCGAGGAAAAGGAGAACAATCGACTATGTCACAGACAAAGGCCCGGTCCCATGTGGATCTGCTGAACGGCAGCCCGGGAAAAAATCTGCTCTTATTTGCGCTGCCGATGATTCTGGGGAATCTGTTCCAGCAGTTTTACAACATGGCGGACTCCATGATCGTGGGAAATTTTGTGGGGGAGGAGTCCCTGGCCGCGGTGGGGGCCTCCTACGCCCTGACCAACGTGTTTATCATGATCGCCATCGGCGGCGGCAACGGGGCTTCCGTGATCACCTCCCAATATCTGGGAGCCAAGAATTACAACCGGATGAAAACGTCCATCTCCACGGCTCTGATCTCCTTTCTGGTGCTGAGCCTGCTGCTGGGGGGCTTCGGCTTCGCCTTCAACGGGGAGATTCTGCGCCGTCTCCAGACCCCGGAAAATGTGCTGGATCAGGCCAGGCTGTACCTGGGAATCTATTTCCTGGGTATGCCCTTTCTGTTTATGTACAACGTCCTTGCGGCCATTTTCAACGCCATGGGGGATTCCAGGACGCCCCTGTACCTGCTGATCTTTTCCTCCGTGCTCAACGTGGGGCTGGACATCCTGTCCGTGACCGCGTTTGGCATGGGCGTGGACGGCGTGGCGATCGCAACCGTGGTAGCCCAGGGCGTTTCCGCCTGCATTTCCTTTTTCCTGCTCATGCGCAAGCTGCGGGGCTACCGGTCGGAGCGGGCGGAGGGGGAGCGGTTTGCATTTTTTGACTCCCGCATGCTCTGGTCCGGGACAAGGGTGGCGGTTCCGTCCATTTTACAGCAGTCCATCGTGTCCATCGGCATGCTGCTGGTGCAGTCCGTGGTCAACAGCTTCGGCTCCCCGGCGCTGGCCGGGTACTCGGCGGGAAGCCGTATCGAATCCCTGTGCATTGTGCCCATGATCGCCACCGGAAACGCGGTGAGCACCTTCACGGCCCAGAATATCGGCGCGGGCAAGGTGGAGCGGGTGAAGCAGGGGTACCGGGCCAGCTATGCCATTGTGATCGGCTTCGCGGCGGCCATCGCGGCCATTGTGGCGGTGTTCCACGGGCCCATTATTTCCAGCTTCCTGAAGGGGGACAATACCTCCGACGCCTTTACCACGGGCGTGGGATATCTGTCCTTTATCGGCTGGTTTTTCGTGTTCATCGGGTTTAAGACCTGCACGGACGGCATTCTCAGGGGCGCGGGGGACGTGGTGGCGTTCACCATCGCCAACCTGGTGAACCTGGCGATCCGCGTGTTCACGGCCTTCCACTTTGCGCCCATCTGGGGCGTGGCGGCGGTGTGGTACGCGGTGCCCATGGGCTGGCTGGCAAATTATCTGATCTCCTTCTCCTGGTATCTGACGGGGAGATGGGCGAAACGGCGGTTGATTTAAGGAGGAAATGAACATGGAGCATCCGGTTTTACTGATCAATGATATGGCGGGATACGGCAAGGTGGCTCTGGCGGCCATGATTCCGGTGATGTCCCACATGGGTCTCAATGTCTGCAACCTGCCCACGGCGCTGGTGAGCAACACGCTGGATTACGGGAAGTTCGAGATTCTGGATACCACGGGGTATATGGAACACACGCTGAAGGTCTGGGAGGAGCTGGGATTCCGCTTTGATGCGGTTTCCACGGGATTTATCGTGAGCGACGTTCAGGCGCAGCTGGTGACGGACTACTGCCTGCGGCAGGCGGAGCGGGGCGTGCTGATCTTCTGCGACCCCATTATGGGAGACGACGGGAAGCTGTACAACGGCATGAGCATGGAGACGGTGAAGAATATGCGAAAGCTGGTGTCCTGCGCGGACTACGCGGTGCCCAACTACACGGAGGCCGCTCTGCTGGCCGGAGAACCTTACCTGGAGTCGCCGGAGGAGGGGGATATCCGGCGGCTGATCGGGAAGCTGCGGGGGATTGGCGCCAAGTCCGTGGCGGTGACCAGCGTGAGGCTTCAGGGCGTGGACCAGGTTTACTGCTACGACGCGGCGCTTGACCGGTATTTCGGGCTGCCATTTGACTGCCTGCCGGTAAGATTTCCGGGCACCGGGGACATTTTCTCCGCTGTGATGCTGGGGCAGATTTTAAAGGGGAAGGATATGGAGGAGAGCGTGAGAAAGGCCATGACCGTCGTGAGGCGGATGATTGAGCTGAATCTGGGGAACGAGGACAAGTACAAGGGGATTTTGGTGGAAGCCTGTCTGGAGGTGATCGACTCATGAGCAGACCGAAAATCCGGTTGACGGTGGTGGATCGGCTGGGGCCCAAGGGATGCCACAGGGGGCATAAGGTGGGGGAATCCTTCGACTTCGACACGGAGCGGGGGCAGGTCTGTCCCATGGTCATGCACGTGGCATTTCCATATATTGACATTCTGCGGTATGGCGGGCGGATTCCGGGGCAGCCGGAGGGGACGGCGGTGTTCTGCTGCCCGGACGTGGAGACGATCAATGTGTTTAAGGTAGAGGTGGTGGAGGAGTAGAGAGCGGGTGAACCGCGGGTACATAAAAAGTGCGTTTTCCGAGGGGGAGACGCACTTTTTTGTATTTGGAGATGTTGAGAGCCGGATTAGAGGGTGGACTGCTGGCTATTCAACTGATATTTCTTAGGGGACATTCCCACCTTTTGTTTGAAAATTCTGCTGAAATGGGACAGGTTATTGTAACCGCACATATTGCAGGCCTCTTCTACGGAATAGTTTTGCAGCAGCAGGTTCTTGGCCTGGCTGATGCGGTAGTTGATGATGTATTCGTTGGGTGTGACACCGCTGATCTCATTGAAAATTTTGTAGAGCTGCGTACGGTTGACGGCGAACTGCCGAGCCATCTGATCTGTGCGGATCTCTGTCATGTAATTCTGGTGGATGTAGCGGGTCAGCTCATAAAAAAGGCTGTAGTTTTCAAAATCGTGATCCTTTATATGGTGATATTCCCGGTAGGTGCGATTGATCAGCAGCAGAAGCTGGCAGAACTGGGATTTCTCATAAAGTTCGCAGCCATATACGGAAGAGGGATTTTGGGCATGGTAATGCTCAATGGAGTTTAAGAGGGTGAGGCAAGTATCCAGCTCCTCGTCTTTTACCGGGAGAACGTATGGATTGTCAAAATCGCGGTAGTAGAAGCATTCCAGCAGGTTGGTGTTGACGGAGTAAAAGGAAGATATATAGCGCGGTGAAAAGTACAGGACAAAGCGGTCGCATATTCCAGCCCTCTCCATGTAGAGGTGGTGAAAATCGGAATTATTTATGAGTACAAAACAATTTGCAGGTATGGAGCAGGACTTATTTTCCAGGCGTAGCTTCATGGTGTCGCATAGAGTAAAAATGATTTCTAACTGGCTGTGGATATGAAAATGCGTCTTTTCCGGCAATGCAGTGATCTTATGTTTAATAAAAAAATCCTCGTCGAAGAATTCTGTGTACTTTTGCCTGTCCATTTATGTCCCCTTCCTGGAATTATGTAAAAAAAGTCATATTTATTTCGAAGTTTACGATATTAGTATATATGAAAATGAAAAAAAGCACAATATTAAAACAAAAACGCAAAAAAATATACCCAAGATGCCCTATAATCTGTCATATGACACAAAGAAAGGCAGCAGCTTATGGGCGAAGATATACGGAAGATTAATATAAAACAAGCGGATGCGTATCTGGAAATGATTCGGAGGCCTGTGGGCATAAGACGGACGGAGGAGATGGTCTATGAGAAGCTCAGGGCCTGTATCAACCTACGGTTTGGAATTCCCGGGGAAACAGAAGACGATTTCAGAAGGCTGGCCGTGATCAGCATCAAGCGGCGGGATCTGTCGGAGCAAGGGCTTCCGGAAGCGGTGCTGGAGAAGCGGATCCACCAGTACGATTGCCATCAGACCAGCTTGGTGACGCAGATGAAGGTGCTGTTTGTAATGTATGTGGAGCAGAAGCTGGATATCCGGCTGGAAGACGACGAGGTGACGGCGACAGAGGATCTTAAGACTTTTTCGGGTCTGGTGTTCCGGGCACTGATTAAAAAGGAGTAAGCGATGTTGGATGTTGAGAGGATCAGGCAGGATTTTCCGGTGCTGAACCGCAAAAAACTGATCTATATGGACAATGGGGCGACCACTCAGAAGCCACGGGCGGTGATCGACCGGATTACTGAATACTATACAAGTGAAAATTCCAACATCCACCGGAGCTGTTATCTGCTGAGCATCCTCGCCTCTGAAAAATACGATGAGGCCAGGAGAACCGTAGCCGGACTGATCGGTGCGGCCGATCCGGCGGAGATTATTTTCACCAAAGGGGCCACGGAGTCCTTCAACCTGCTGTCCTATGTGATGGCGGAGGGGATGCTGAATGGCCGGGACAATGTGGTGGTGACGGAGTTGGAACACCATTCTAATTATCTGACCTGGCAGCATGCCTGCCGGCTCTCAGAGGCGGAATTCAGGGTGGCGCGGGCGGACGGAGCAGGCAGATTGGATCTGGAAGATTTCCGGCAGAAGGTGGACGGACATACGAAGCTGGTGGCAATTACCATGGCCTCCAATGTGACCGGACAGGCCCCACCGCTGGAAGAGATCATTCAAATCGCCAAGAGTGCCGGTGCAATGGTCCTGTTGGATGCCACCCAGGCGGTTCAGCACCGGAAAATGGATGTGAAAGCTTTGGACTGTGATTTCTTGGCATTTTCCGGGCACAAGGCCTACGGTCCTATGGGGACGGGTGTGCTTTACGGAAAGGCCCGGCTTTTGGAACAGCTTCCGCCGTTCATGTACGGAGGGGACATGGTGGAAACGGTGGGGGATACTGAAAATACATACAAGGCCGCCCCTTACAAGTGGGAGGCTGGAACGGTAAATGTGGCGGATATTCTGGGCCTGGAGGCAGCGGTGAAGTATCTTCTGGCCTCAGGACTGGATGATATAAAGGAATATGAAAACTCTCTGGGAGCATACCTGTTGGAGCGGGTGAAGCAGCTTGACGGCTACCGCGTGTTGGGGGAGGTAAAGAACAGCACCATTTTGTCCTTTGTCCCGGAATTCTGCTCACCCTACGATATCGGGGTAATGCTGGCAGCCAACAATATTGCCATCCGTACGGGCAAGCATTGCGCCTATCCCTATCTGCGGAGGCTGGGAGCGGACAGCACCTGCAGGCTGTCCATGGCTTTTTACAATACAATCGGGGAAATCGACCAAGTCGTGGATACACTGGCTTCCATCCGCAGGCTGGCGGACGAACAGAGAATTTACCACGATACGGCGGCGAGGTGAGATATGGCATCATTACAGTTATTATATCAATGGTGTGAGCGGTTCCATCAGGCAGATCTGCTGGAACAGTACGATATCCTGTTGGAGCAGGGAATGAAATTAAAGGAGGATGCCGCTATTTGTCTGGAGGAATATAAAATCCCGGGCTGTAAGGTGAATTTCTATCTGAATGTCTATCGCAGGGAAGGAAAGCTGAAGATACGGGCGCGGAGCGATTCACTGTTGGTTTGTGGGGTGATTGCAATTTTGAAAGAAATATATGAGGAGGATACGGAAGAAATCTGTGCGAAGGGTGGCCCCATGAAGTTGGTGGAGGCCATTGAAGACCGCATAATCAATCCGGATATCAAACAGAATGGATTGAAAAAGCTCTGTGAGGCCATGGAGATGGCCGCTGAGGTGAGATAACGTAAGCGCTTACTATAACAATATATTTTAAAGGAGAAGAGGATTATGAAGTATGCAATGGATGTGAAGGTGAATTTAAAGCCGGTGTTCAGCAACATGGTGCACTCCGATATCTGGGAGGGACCGTGCAGAGTGGGACTGAAAGAAGAGCTGGACCCGCGCTATGAAATCCGGGTGGGAAAGGAACAGTTCAAGGTTTGGGAAAAGGAACTGCGGGATCATATCGGGAATTACGCCAACATTATGGAACCCGTGTATCTGGAATTCGACGAGACCTTTGTGGTCAGCGAGCAGGAATTTGCCAAGCTGGACCAGGACGCCCATGAGGTGGATCTCTACCTGATCACCTACCGCGTGCCAGGCATCGAGCGGTATAAAAAGGCGGTATCCATGATCAATCTGGGCCCTACGCCTATCGATCTGGTGGGATTTTATCGAGATATCGGCCTGGAAGCCTATATGGCCCACGACTATGAAGAGTACAACCGGCTCTTAAAATATTTGCAGGTGAAAAAGGCCATGGCAAATACCAAGCTGTTGATTCTCTCAGCCACGGAGGAAGTGCCTGCCAGCGTGAACACCAGTTGCTGCGATCTGCTGGGGTTATGGCAGAAATACGGAATCCGTAACAACCGCATGACCTTCCGAAATGTGTTCGATGTGATGGACAAGATGGAAATCACCCCGGAGATTGAGGACGAGGCCGACCAGGTGATCGGTGGGGCCATGAACTGCAATATCAAGAAGGAATGGGTGTGTCAGGATCTGAAATATTTTCACGCTGTCCGCGTACTGATGGAACAGTTTGGCTGCAACGCCTTTACTACCTCCTGCAAGGAGCTGTGCGCCTCCCGGTATCCCATGCGCAACAAATGCGTTCCCTGTATGACGCACAGCATGAACAAGGATGAACGGATCCCCTCGGCCTGTGAGGAGGATATCAACGTCTGGCTGGCCATGACCGTGATGATGTATCTATCTGAAAAATCGATTTTCATGGGAAATCCGGTTCTGGTGCTGAAGGGGACCAAAACCCTGGAACAGTTGGGGATGCCCAAGCTGCTCACCGCTCCCAATCAGGTATTCGACGAGGATGTGCTGGAAATCCACCACGCGGTTCCGGGGCGAAAGATGGACGGCTTTGACCAGCCGGATATGCCGTATCAGCTTGGGCACTTCACCTATGAGGGATGGGGCTCTAAGATTCAGGTGGATATGGCGGATCATGAGAATAAGATGGTTACATTGGGCCGTTTCAATCGCGGGGGGGACCGGATGATCGTGGCCCGGGCGGAGATTCTGGGATGTGAGATCCGCGAAGTCTATTGCAGCCCCGCTGTATTTTACCGGGTGGAGGGCGGAGCCCGGGAATTCCGTCAGGCTCTGGCTAAGGGATCCTACGGGCATCACCTGGCAGTGGTATATGGAGATTACACGGAACAGATCAGAGAACTGGGAGAAATCGTGGGTTTTGATGTGGAGGTGTTCAAATGAAAAAAATGAGAAAATTTGCAGCGTTGGTATTGACGGTATGTATGACTGTGGGTCTGGCGGCCTGCGGGGCCAAATCGGAGGAGACGCCGGCGGCAGCCAAAGAGGCATCCGCTGACATCCAGACTGAGTCGGCGGGGGGAGACACCTATAAAATTGGAATGTATCAGGTGATGTCTGGAGCCAACGCCATATACGGGGAGGAGGCGCTGAACGCGCTTAATATGGTGGTGGATGAGATCAACTCCGGGGGCGGGCTCAACGGAGCGAAGGTGGAGGTGGTGGTCTACGACGACCAGGGATCCCCTGAGGAGGCAGTGAAGGCTGTCACTAAGCTGATCAATGTGGATAAAATAGACGCATGCATTTCTTCCTGCGTATCCAGCTGCATTCTGGCGTCGGCCGGAGCGCTCAACGACGCCAAAATCATTACCTTCGGAACCGGCCTTTCTCCGACCTATATGAACCAGGGCTGGGACTATGTGTTCAGAGCCTGCGTGAACTCTGATTTTGTGGCTCCTTTGACCGTGGATCTGGCCAAAGACTTAAATGTGACCAATGTTGCCATCTTCAGAGGGCAGGACGAGTCGGCTATCGCTACCGCCAAGACATTTGCCTCTACCTGCGAGGCCAACGGGCTTTCAGTGGTGACGGAGGAGGCTTACAATGAGGGAGACAGCGACTTTTCCGGCCAGATCACCAAGATCATGAATTCGGGCGCGGATGCGGTGTTCATGTCCACTGTGGGCGCTACCTATGGCGTATTTATCAAACAGCTTCGCCAGTACGGATTCGAGGGCATTATTCTGAATAAGGAGGCTCTTCCGTCGGATGCAGTGCAGGTTGCAGGAGAAGCGGCGGATTATGTGGCCTTCTCGGCCCCCTATCTGACCTATGCATCCGTTGAGGAGTGCGATGATCCGAATATTAAGGAGTTTTTGACCAAGTACCAGGAAAAATTCGGCACAATACCGGCCACAGACTGTGCTTACCGGGTTTACGACAGCTTAATCGTGCTGCGGGAGGCGGCTGAAAAAGCCGGGACCAACGAACACGAGGCCGTTAAAAACGCTGTGAATCAGATATCCGGGCTTCAGGGCCTGGGCGGCGTGCTGGATTATACGGACGGCTCAGGGGAAGGTCTGCATAATTTCAAGGAGTTTATCCGTGTGGACGGCAAAAACGTGCTGCTGAAGGAATGGATGGAGAGCGACGCGTACGCGGCGTGGCAGGCGAAGTAAAATAGACTGGGGGTAGCATATGTTCTGGCAGTTGTTGATATCCGGTTTGGTGATAGGCAGCGTGTATGGACTGATCGCGCTGGGTTACAGTCTGATTTACAAAGCGTCTGGACTGATGACCTTTGCACAGGGAGACCTGCTCACAGTGGGGGCGTTTCTGGGTGTGACGTTTTTTAACGGCTATCACCTTCCGTTTGTTGTCTCCCTGCTGCTGTCTGTGTTGATCGCGTTTTTTATCGGGCTGGGAGTGGAAAAGTTTATTATCCGGCGGCTTCTGAACAAAAAGGTCATGGCGATTTATATTGTGCTGGCCACCATTGCCATTTCTTATATTATACAGAACGGGACCATGATTGGATTTGGCACCAAGACGCTGTACTTTCCGGCCATCTTCCCCTTTAAAATCATAAAGCTTGGGACCATTTCGATTCAGACGGAGTCCTTGGTGTGCATTCTGGTGGCGGTCTGCTGTATGATTTTACTCCATTTCTTTATGTCAGGGACAAAATTGGGGACCGCCATGCGGGCGGCCTCCATGGATCCTACGGCGGCTGAGGCCTGCGGCATCGACGTATCCTTGACCACGGGGATCACCTGGGGGCTGGCCGCAGGCTTGGCGGCCCTGGGCGGTATGCTGATCGGTCCTATATTTGGCGTATATACCACCCTGGGAGCTACCATCGGCAAGAAGGGGTCGGCGGCCGCAGTGTCCGGAGGATACGGAAATATGTACGGCGCCATTGTGGGCGGACTGCTCCTGGGAATCGTGGAGACCATGGTGGCGGGTTTCTGGACCAGCGAGTTGAAGGACATGGTTTCCTATGTGATTCTGCTGGCGTTCCTTTTTCTGAGGCCCACGGGATTATTCAACGAGCGGGCGATCCAGGATTAGAGGAGGGGAAGGTAAATTATGAATAAACTCAGGCTAAATTGGAGTTATATTGCGGTCACTGTTGCGGCAGTCTGCCTTCCGGCGGTATTTTCCGGCTTTCCGTACGCGATCCTGATTTGCTGTTTTATTATGCTCTATATTATTGCCGTGTCGGGGCTGGATATTGTGTTCGGCTACTGCGGACAGATTTCTATGGGGCACGCGGCATTTTTCGCGATCGGCGCTTATGGTTCGGCGCTGCTGCACGGTTATCTGGGGATTCCGATCCCGCTTACCATGCTGCTCGGTTCCATCGCAGCGGCAGCCGTGGGAGCTTTGATCGCGTACCCGGCCTCAAAGCTGGTATTTCATTTTCTGTCTCTGGCCACATTGGCCTTCGGTGAGATTGTTTATCAGTTGATTTCCCACTCGCCGGGCAATATCACAAACAATTTTGTGGGCTATTACACGGAATCAGTGAGCCTGTTTGGGTTCCAGATCAACACAAACCAGCGTTTTTTCTACTTCGCACTTGCATGTACGTTGATCTTTTTGATCGCCAAGCAGAGGCTGATTGATTCCAAGGTGGGACGGGCCTTTACCGCCATCCGGGAGAGCCGCCAGGCAGCCGACGGCATGGGAATTAACGTGCGGAAATACAAAGTTATGGCCTTTGCCACCAGCGCGTTCTACACAGCCTTTGCGGGGGCAATGTACGCCCATCTGGTAAAATACATCAGTCCCGACACATTTATGCAGAAACAAAGTGTGATGTTTCTGACCATGCTGCTGTTTGGCGGCACTGCGTCCATGTTCGGCCCTATCTGTGGGGTGGCCATCGTTATGGTGCTCAATGAGCTGCTGCGCTCGGCGGAGCGGTACCAGATGTTGATCTACGGAGGGATGCTCCTCATGGTGATCGTGCTGATTCCGGGCGGAATCTATGGGACAGCGGAAACGTTTGTCAAGGACCATATGAAAAAGAGGAAAGGAATGAAGGCGGGTGCTGAAAGTCAATGACGTAACACTGAGCTTCGGGGGACTGAAGGCGGTGAATCATGTGAGCATGGAGGTCCGGGACGGAAGTATTACCGGGTTAATTGGGCCAAACGGCGCGGGAAAGACGACCTTTTTCAATCTGGTCAGTGGGGTCTACAAGCCAGATTCGGGCAATGTGGAGTTTGACGGCAGGGAGATTTCCGGCAAATTCTGCTATCAGATCAACGAATCCGGGATTTCCCGGACCTACCAGGTGATCAATCTGTTCAAAAAAATGACCGTGATGGAAAATGTGCTGGTGGGCATGCATTCCAGGCTGAAGGGTGGCTTCTGGCCCTCCCTTCTGAGGCTGGATATTCAGAAGAAAGAGGAAAAAGCCGCGCGGGAGAAGGCTGTGGAGCTGCTGCGGTTTGTGGGTCTTGAAGACAGGGCCTTTGAGCAGGCGGGCAGTCTTTCCTATGGGGACCAGCGGCTTTTGGAGATTGTCCGGGGATTGGCCAGTGATCCGAAGCTGCTGCTGTTGGACGAGCCAGCGGCAGGTATGAATTCTAAGGAAAATGACGAGCTGCTGGTGTTGCTCAAAAAAATTGCAGCCCGTGGCGTTGCAATTTTAATTATCGAGCACGACATGAAGTTGATGATGAATCTCTGCGATTATATTTATGTGCTCTATTACGGAAAAAAACTGGCGGAAGGGGCTCCTGCAGAGATTCAGAAGAATCCCGAGGTGATTGCCGCCTATCTGGGAGGTGAGTAAATGGGAGCCATGTTGGAGCTGCACAATTTTCAGTACAGCTACGGGAATATCAAGGTGGTGAAAGGGATCGACCTCTATGTGAACGAGGGCGAGATGGTGACCCTGATCGGAGCCAACGGCGCGGGAAAGACCACCACCTTGCGTACGATTTCCGGATTGACGGAGGCCCGAGGAGTTGAGGGCGAGATCATTTTTAATGGCAAGCGCATCGAGGGCATGAAGGGCAGCCGTATCGCCCGGATGGGCCTGGTACAGGTGTTGGAGGGACGCCATATTTTTTCCAAGCTGACGGTGGAGGAAAATCTGCTGAACGGAGCTTTTACCCGCCGGGATACCAAGGGAATTGAAGCGGATTTGCAGAAAATTTATAAGCGATTTCCGCGGCTTTTGGAGCGGAAGCAGCAGATGGGTGGTACGCTTTCTGGCGGGGAGCAGCAGATGCTCGCCATCGGCAGGGCGCTGATTGCAAATCCCAGGATGATTCTGTTGGACGAGCCCTCGCTGGGCTTGGCCCCTCTGATTGTGGCAGAGATTTTTGAGGCTATCCGGGAGATCAACCGGGAGGGGACCACAGTGCTGTTTGTGGAACAGAATTCAAAGATTGCGTTGACTACGGCCCAGAGAGGTTATGTGCTTCAGACCGGTCATATGATCTTGACGGATACCTGTGAATCACTGCTGCACAATGAGGATGTGCGCAAGGCGTATCTTGGGGAGGAGTAGAGGGAAGATGAGTATTTATTCCAGTAGAGACAAGGTATCGGCGTTGGTTAAGGACGTACCGCTGCCCAGGATGTTCCGGGTCCGGCAGGTTTTTCAGAGCCCTGAGATTCCTTCCGCAAAGATACGGAAGGTGCTGGAGGAAAAGCTGGTGCTGGACAGCAGCTGCATACGGATGGATGGGAAGAGAATCGCGGTGGCGGTGGGATCACGTGGGATCTGCAATCTGCCGGAGATCGTGCGGACTGTGGTGGACTATCTGAAGGATATGGGGGCCAGCCCTTTTATTGTGCCTTCCATGGGCAGTCATGGAGGAGCTACGGCGGAGGGGCAGAAGTGTGTACTGCGGTTTCTGAATATTACAGAGGATACCATGAATTGCCCGATTTTGTCGTCCATGGAAACGGTGTGCGTAGGACGCAATGAGGAGGGCAGGGAGGTTCTGGTGGACAAAAACGCCGCAGAGGCAGACGGGATCGTTCTGATCGCCCGGATCAAACCTCATACTGCGTTTCGGGGGCGGTATGAGAGCGGTATGATGAAGATGATGGCCATCGGACTGGCAAAGCAGAAGGGGGCGGAGAGAACTCACAACGAAGGGGTGGGTAATCTGGCTAAGAATGTGTACCTCAACGGAAAAGCGGTGATCGATCACTGTAAGGTGTTGTTTGCGGTAGGAATTTTGGAGAATGCTTATGATCAGACGGCGGAGCTGCACGTGGTGCGGGCCGGAGACATCGAGGAGCGGGAACCGGGCCTGCTTAAAAAGGCGTTTGAGTATATGCCGAGGATTCTCGCCGGGGACTGCGATGTGCTGGTGGTGGACCGGGTGGGGAAGAATATCAGCGGGGAAGGCATGGACCCCAATATTACCGGCCGGTTTATTCTCCCGGAGTACGCTCAGGGCGGGATCTGTGCTCAGAAGGTGACGATTCTGGACCTGACGGAGGAGACGCATGGGAACTGCCATGGAATTTGCAATGGAGATGTGGTGTCCCAGGCGGTGTTTGATAAAGCGGATTTTGAGGCATTCTATATTAACAGTATCACCAGTACGGTGCTGACACTGGCAAAGATCCCTATGGTAATGAGAAACCATCGGGAATGTATTCAGGTTTGTTTAAGGTCTTGCGTGGGTACGGACAGGGAACGACCTAAGGTGGTGAGGATTGAGGATACGCTGCATTTGGAGAAGATTTGGCTGTCGGAGGCGTATTGGGAGATTGCGAAAAGGACGGATGGGATGGTGGTTGAGGGGGATTTGGCAGAGATGGAGTTTGATGAGAAGGGAGATTTGTTCTGAGGGATTTGGGAGAGGACTCAATAAATGTCAGGGCTGCGGCGGATTGTTGCGGCCCTGACTTTTTATCTTTCGTAGCGCCTCATCCGGCTCAACCGCAAAAAGTGCACAAAATATGAAAACATCAACACGCAAACCTGCTATAATCCATAGTTGAAAAAAGGAGGCCTTATCGAATGCATCAACTTGAAAAAATCCAGGCAGTAATTGAATACATTGAAGAACATCTGACGCAGAAGCTGGATATGAACGAGATTGCCGGGGCGGTCTTTTATTCAAGATATTATCTCCAGCGGATCTTTTCGCAGACGGTGGGAATGACCATCCACGACTACCTGCAGAGAAGGCAGCTGACCGAGGCCGCCAAACTGCTGGTATTCTCCGACATGCCGATTCTGGATATTGCGATGCTGGCCGGTTATGAGAGCCAGCAGGCTTTTACGACGGTTTTTTCAGCCATGTATAAGCAGACACCCCACCAATTCCGAATCAGTGAAGAGTTTTATCCTCTGCAGCTGAAATTTCAATTTGAAAGGAGCTATCCTATGCTCAAAAGTAAGCAAAAGCAGCAGTGGCGGGTTGAATTTGCCTGCGAAGCGGATATTCCCTGTTGGATGGAGCTGGTCAGACTGGTGATCGACGGCTTTCCCCATCTGGATGAGGAACAGTATATTGAAACGCTTCGCGATAAAATCCATTCCTCACAGGCGCTGATCCTGAAAGATGGAGAGACGGCCATTGGGATTATGATGTTTTCCTATCGGACAGGGAGTATTGAATTTATGGGCACCCACCCGCTTTACCGCCAAATGGGAGTGCCTGAGGCACTTCTGAATCAGGTAATGGGGGAATTGATTAAGGGAAAAGAGATCAGCATCACAACCTTCCGGGAGGGAGATAAAGCGGATACTGGACACCGCAGGGAAATTATTGGCCTGGGATTCGCGGAAGCGGAGCTTTTGGTGGAGTATGGATATCCGACCCAACGATTTGTATTGCCGAAGGAGGAGTCCAATGACTGACAGACAGAACACCGGTATTCCGTTCCCGGATGAACTGGAACACTTGTCTTACGTCCGTGGAATTCTGGAAAAGGCAATGGAAAAGGCGGAAGCGGACGTGGACCGCAAGGACCGGGAATATATGAAACAGAAGCGGTACATGGTGGAGTACCGCGGGGAAATCGATCCCCATGAGATGTTCCAGAACGAGCTGGCTTTGCGGGAGATTGACCGCACCGGAGCTTTTGTCACAGGCATCCGGGACAGGCTTGCCAGGCTGAAAGAGTCCCCGTATTTCGCACGCATTGATTTTGCGGCGGAAGGCCGCGGGAAAGTGATGAAGTGCTATATCGGCCGGTTTGCCTTTACCAATGATAACGACATGCTGATCTTTGACTGGCGCGCGCCTGTCGCCAGTATGTTTTACGACTGCGAAGTGGGGCCTGCGGGGTACGACGCTCCCATGGGACGGGTGGACGGGCAGCTGACCCGGAAGCGGCAGTTCAAAATCAACGGCGGCGTGATGGAATACGCGCTGGAAACGTCAAGCAATATCCAGGACGATGTGTTGCAGCGGGAACTTTCCCGGACCTCGGATGAAAAGATGAAATCCATTATTGCCACCATCCAGAAGGAGCAGAACCAGATCATCCGAAACGAAAAGGCCGATATACTGCTCATTCAGGGGATGGCCGGCTCCGGCAAGACGTCCATTGCGCTCCACCGGATTGCCTTTCTGCTCTACCGGCTCAAAAACAGGCTCTCGGCGCAAAACATAACGATTCTGTCCCCCAACAAGGTTTTTGCTGATTACATTTCCAATGTTCTGCCGGAGCTTGGCGAGGAGCCTGTTTACGAGCTGAGCTTTTATGATATTGCGGAAATTCAGCTGGAGGGTGTGATTGGCTTTGAGCCGGACCAAGACCCGCTGGAAAACCGGGATGAGGCCTGGGCGGAACGTGCGCGTTTCAAATCCACCCTGAGTTTTGTGAGGCAGCTGGACCGCTTCATTGAGCGCTTGCCGGAGCTGGTCTTTGCGCCTGCGGACTATACCTTCGGCCGTTTCACTGCATCCGCGGAAATGATCCAAAGCCGGTTTGCGGCCTATTCCAAATATCCGGTCAAAGACCGTTTGCGTATGATTGCGGACGACATCCACGACCGGTTTGCCACGGATAATATTATGGAGGACGACATTCCCAGGGCCGGAACCATCCTTAAAAGCCTGAATTCCATGTTAAAGGTAAAGAGCACGCTGGCTCTCTACAAAGCCTTTTATCAGGAACTGGGCCTCCCGAAGATGTTCGTGCCCGCAGGGAAAAAGACACTGGAATGGGCCGATGTTTATCCATTCCTCTACCTTCATGGAGCTTACGCGGGACTGAGGGAGAGCGCGGTCATCCGGCACCTGGTGGTGGACGAGATGCAGGATTACACGCCTGTTCAGTACGCAGTGCTGAATCAGATTTTCAAGTGCCAGAAGACCATTCTTGGGGACTATGGACAGCTCATCAATCCAAACCACCGGCATTCGCTGGAGGACCTGCGGGAGTTGTACGGCGATGCTGAGTTTGTGGAGCTGAATACCAGCTACCGGTCTACCTGTGAGATTATCCAGTTTGCCAGGACAATCCAGGATGGCGCCCTGGAGCCCATCGAGCGGCACGGGGAGGAGCCGGTTCTCATACAGTGCTCGGACCGGGCGGCAGAGATTGACTGTATCGCCAATATGATATTGGAATTTGAGAAGAGCGGCCATGCTACGCTCGGAATCATCGCCAGGACGAACCGGGATGCGTTGGCCCTTTACGAAGCCCTGGCGGAACGTTATGAGATTCATTTGCTCTCCCCGGAGAGCGGCAGCTTTGCGAACGGGGTGTCGGTCGCCTCCATTCAGATGTCCAAGGGCCTGGAATTCGACCAGGTCATTGTGGCAGACGCGGACAGCCGGACCTATGCCACACCCTATGACCGGAGTCTGCTCTATATCGCCTGCACCCGGGCTATGCACAAGCTGGCGCTGCTCTATACCGGGGAACGGACAAAACTGATCGGAGAAGCGGGCCGGGAGATTTTCGTTTAGATGGTATTAAATCAGGAAACGCACCGGCTGCATCACCAGCCCAACCACAGCCCAGGCCGCGCGCTTCCACAGGGGAACTTCGGCTACGGTGATATGATCGGGGATTTGGTAGCTGCCGTCGGGGAGCAGCAGGCGGCAGTCCTGCTCGTAGCTGGCCATGTAGGTTTCCAGCTCGGCGGTCAGGTCCTTGCTCTGGATGACCAGCATGAGTTCTGTGTCCAGATAGGTGCTGCGCAGGTCGAAGTTGTAGGAACCGATGGCGGACAGCTCGTGGTCGATTACCACGGATTTGCCGTGGTAGGAGGTGCCTCCGTCGTATTCCAGGATGGTCAGGCCGGTGGCGGCCATTTTTTTGCGGTGGCGCAGATAATCGCTGGAGGCAAAAAAGTTATCGCCGTTCTCCACGGAATTGATCATCATGTCCACCGGAATGTGGCGGTTTACTTCGGTCATGGTGTCGTACATATAGGCGTTGAATACCGCGTAGGGGGTGTGGATGGTGACGTCCTCCCGCGCATGTTTCATCAGCTCGGTCAGGGTGAAGAACACCACGGGTTCTTTGCCGTAGATACCGGTGGGGTTGGAGACCAGGGTGATTTTTCCGGCCTCGCGGGTGTTGGCGGCATAGTAGGAGAGCGCCTGGGCGCGGCGGGAGCTGTCGCTTTCCGCCGGCGGGTCCAGCAGGTCCGGCCGTGAGGCGGCCAGGGCGGCGTAGCGGTCGTGAAGCATTTCCACGGCCTCTTTTACTTTGCGTTTTTCTGCCAAACCGGGATCATCGTGGAAGGGGCGGCAGACGTCCAGGTTCCACACGCCGTCAAAGTAGGCCAGGACCTGGTTTAAGGAACTGGCGCCGCTTTGATCCGTCTGGTGGGCGGTGTTGTAGACCAGAGCTTCCCGGTCGTGGCTGCGGCTGTTGGTGGGGTAGCTGCCGATGAAGTAGTCAAAGGTGTTGCGGCCGCCCAGGATGTAGCCGTAGTCGTCCACAATCACATATTTGTCGTGCATCCGGCCCTGGGTTTTCCAGGGCTGGGCCAGGTTGATGGGGTTGTAGAGGCGGATTTCCACATTTGGGTGGCTGGACAGAGCGTAAAAGACTTCGCTGCGCTCCATGCGCACCAGGCCGGAAAATCCGTCCACCAGGATTTTGACCTGTACGCCCTCCTCGGCCTTGTGCAGCATGATTGAGAGCAGGTCCCTGGGACTTTCGCCGTCCCGGAAATCAAAGGTGGACAGGATGATCCGCTCCTGAGCCAGGTTCATGAGGCGCAGCCGCTCCTCCCAGGCGCTCTCGTTTGTCTCCAGAATCATGGCGCGGTCCACGCCGGGGCCGTCCTGGTAGAACGCTTTGGTGGAAAATTGTTCTTTTGTTTTATCAGGGATGGTCTTATAATGGAAAAAGGGCGCGGTAGCGCCGATTGCCAGATAGAGAAACGCCGCCAGCAGCAGAAGCGGCAGCCAATGCTTTTTCAGCCATGTGCGCAACATAGGATACACCTTCTTGGGATATACTTTTAGAATGGATTGAACCGTTTCCTTAGTTTATAACACACTATACCCGGAAATAAAGGAAATGTCAATGATCGCACAGGCTGTACAGATGGAAAGGACGGATGAGCGGATGAGTCGGATGCTGTTTTACAATGGAACTGTGATTACCATGGAGGAGCCGTTTTGTGCCCAGGCGGTTCTGACGGAGGACGGAGTGATTCGGGCGGTGGGGACGTTTGAGGATGTGAGAGCCGCGGCCGGAGAGGGGAAAAAATACCTGGTGGATTTGCAGGGACATACCCTGATGCCCGGATTTATCGATCCCCACAGCCATTTTACGGCTTGCGCCAACGCCACCATGCAGGTGGATCTGGGGGAGGCGGAATGTTTTGAGGATGTGATCCGCCTGATCCGGGAATTTATTGAGCGGGAGAATATTCCGGCCGGGCAGTGGGTGAGAGCCTCGGGCTACGACCACAACCGGCTGAAGGAGGGACGCCACCCGGACCGGACGGTTCTGGATCAGGCTGCGCCGGAACATCTGCTGATGGTGTCGCATCAGTCCGGACACATGGGAGCGTTTAACAGCCGGGCGCTGGAAGCGCTGGGGGTGGACGGCCATACCCAGCCGCCTCAGGGCGGGATGATCGCGGTGAAAGACGGGGAACCCACCGGATATATGGAGGAGAATGCGTTCCTACAGTATATCCAGAAAGCGCCCATGCCGTCGCCGGAGGCATTTTTGGAGGCATACCGGAAGGCACAGAAACTCTATGCCTCATACGGCGTCACAACGGTGCAGGAGGGGATGATGAGCGCGCCTTTGGGGCCGCTGTACCAGCTTCTGCTGCACTCCGGAATCCTGGAGCTGGACCTGGTGGCTTACTTGGATATGGAGGCGGGGGATGAGCTGAAGCGCCAGTTTGCGGATCATATCGGGAAATACAAGGATCATATGAAGATCGGCGGCTATAAGATGTTCCTGGACGGATCGCCCCAGGGGCGGACCGCATGGCTGCGGGAGCCGTATCTGCCGGTTGAAGAGGGGGATGCTGGCCAAGCAGGGGAAACCACCGCCCCGTCCCCGGATTGCGGCTACCCCACCCTCACCGACGCCGCGGTCAAGTCCAATATCCTGCGTGCGGAGCGGGATCAGATGCAGCTTCTGGCCCACTGCAACGGGGACGCGGCCTGCGAACAGTACCTGCGGGAGTATGCCGCCGCCCTTGCGGAATTGCCGGATCACACCCCGGGAGATATCCGGCCGGTGATGATCCACGCCCAGCTCCTGGGCCTGGACCAGCTGGAGCGGGTGAAGGCCCTGGGCATCATCCCGTCATTTTTCCTGGCCCACGTGTACCACTGGGGCGATATTCACCTGAAAAATCTGGGACAAAAACGGGCGGAGCGGATCAGCCCGGCCCATTCCGCCCTGGAACATGGAATCCGCTTCACCCTGCACCAGGACGCGCCGGTGATCCGCCCGGACATGATGGAGACGGTCTGGTGCGCGGTCAACCGTATGACGCGAAACGGGGTCATTTTGGGAACCGAAGAGCGCATCAGTGTGGCGGATGCCCTGAAAGCAGTGACCATCAACGGGGCGTACCAATATTTTGAGGAGGACAAAAAGGGCAGCATCGCCCCGGGAAAGCTGGCTGATTTTGTGATTCTGGAGCAGAATCCGCTGGAGGCCGATCCCATAGACCTTCGGAAAATACGGGTCCTGGCCACAATCAAAGAGGGAACATGTATTTACCGCGCCGACGGGCAGGGGACGGGCGAAGTACGATAATCGCACACGAAACGTTAGGGGGCAAAGCTGCGGCTGCGCGCCCCCTTTCAATATCACAGTTGATCAGGCCAGCTACAAATGGGAGCTGATCTGCACATTTGGGATTCGGCAAAAAGGGACCCCGGCGCACCGGAATATCCGGCGCACGGGAGTCCCTTTTTTGAGCCTTTTTGTGCGATCATATCCAATTTATTCTGCCGCGGGCGGCGTTTCGGTCCGTCTGGCCAGGTAGTCCTTCAGAATCAGATTGATATACTGGGAGAATGAACGGTCGTCTTCCTCGGCCATCTGTTTTAACTGATCGATTACATCCGTGTCCAGCGTGATGCTTACTTTTGCTTTTAATGGTTTCATGATCATCCTCCTTTTTCGTATACTATAGCATTTTGTACCAAATCGTATTGACTAATCGCATTAAGTAGGATAAAGTAAGATTTGGTAAGAATTTACGGTAATACGACCGAAAAAACAGAAGATGAGGAGTGGACAGCCGTGTTGGGTAAGATCAAGGAGAGCATTGACAAGAGTCTCGTGTCGGTGAGTGTCAAGTCCGGCACTTATCTGGAGACGGAGAAGCTGAAGGCCAAGGTGGGAAATGTGCAGGAGGAGATCCACAACCTGAAGCAGGAGCTGGGAGAGGCCATTTTCGCCCAGTGGAAAAACGGCGGGGTGAACCCGCAGACCATTGAGTCGGCATGTGCAGCGCTGAACCGGAAGGAGGCAGAGATCGCCGGTTATCAGGCGCAGATCGATCAGATCACCTTGGAGAAAGCCAGAATACTGGGGGAGGAATTAAAGCCTGCAGCCACTGGGCGCGAGGGCGGCGTGACCTGCTCCTGCGGAAAGGTGAACGCGCCGGGGGCCAAGTTCTGCAAGGCCTGCGGGAAAAAGCTGGAGTCAGGCGCGGAGGCGGCCCAGGAAACCGCGCAGAGCCGCCATTGCCCCAGCTGCGGAGCCCTGATGGAGCCGGGAGCCAGATTTTGCTGCGAGTGCGGCCATCAGACCGTCTGAGCTGTCACAAAGAAAACGGAAGAAGAGGGATAAGGGTATGTACTGTACGAATTGCGGGGCCGAGATGCCGGACGACGCGCTGTTTTGCACGGCCTGCGGGGAAAAGATCGACCACGAAGGCGAAGCGGCGGTCGGGCCGGAAGAAAGCGGATACAACGGAAAAACGAAGAAATGGGCGCGGAAACGGAAGGAGACTTCCGGCGCCCCCAAGTCACCGAAAAAGGGAATAAAAATCGCCCTGATCGCCGCGGCCGGAATCGCGGTCTGCGGTCTGGCGGCAGGGGCCGTGTTGTTAAACCAGCCCAAGGCGGTGATCGCAAGGGGCGTTAAAAACACCTGGAAGGCCATGTGCACCGAGGAGTCCGGCGTGGCAGAGTACCTGGGATTAAGGCAGATTTCCCGTATGGTGGATACGGGAAAGAGCCGCAGGAAGGCGGAGCTCTCGGTATCCGTAGGCCCGCAGGATATGGGGATCGGCCTGGCCGACGTGGGCTTAAGCGGATGGCTGGAGAAGGACGACAAGGGCAAGATGCTGGGCCGTGTGAGCGGCACCATGGGCGAGCTGGAGATCGCGGGTCTCGACTTCTACCACGATAACGAGAAGACGGTGGCCGGATCGCCTGAGCTTTACAGCAAATATTTTTACGTGGATCACCAGGAATTGAAGGAGAAGCTGGAGGATTCCAAGGTTCGGAAAATGTTAAAAGACGAGTTCGGAATCGAGTGGGACGGGGAGCTGGAGGATGAGCGCCTGGACCTCATAGCCGAGTATTGGGACGTCTCCAGGGAGAACTGGATCGCGCTGATGAAGAATATGAGCGTGGAGAAGATTGACAAGCGCACCTTCACCGTGGGCGGTAAGGACAAGGCCTGCCAGGGGTACGAGCTGACCATCGACCGGGACGATATCCGCCAGGTGTTGGAAGATATGGATGATGTGATGCTAAACAATTCCATGCTGGTCAATGCGGCTGCCGAGGCGTCCTGGACGTCGCCGGAGGATATGAAAAGGCAGCTTAAGGAAATCAGCAAGCGGCTTTTGGGCGCGCTGAAAAATGATCTGGTGCTCCAGGTCTACGTGGGCCCCAAGGGCCGGATCGTCTGTGTGGAGGGCGATTACACTCTGAACGGAGACGTGATCACCATGTCCCTTGGCGGCAGTCTGGAGCTGACCGGGAAAAAGAATCCCCTGGATACGGTGTACCTGGAGGCGGAGGGAAAGGTAGCGTCCATGGCCGCGGCCAAGCTGACCTTTTCCCGGGAGTTAAACGACAGCGGCAATATGATCAAGGACAAGGTTAACCTGGGACTGTCCGCCACAGGCGCGGGGATGTTCAACGTCTCAGCCAAGGCGGAAGCCAACGCCAGCCTGAACAAAGAGAAGGGCAGGTGGAACGCGGAGGCCAGCCTGACACTGCCCGGCGTCCAGGGCTCCGCCTCGGCCAACGGCACGGTGGGGGACCTGGCGAAGGGAAAACAGTTTGTGGTCACCCTGGACGACGCCAGCGTGGGGGCCTACGGCCTCAGCATGCCCTTTGTGGGCATCACGGCCAGCTACGGGGTGGAACCCTTAAAGGAGGAGATTGCGGACCCCACTGAGGATGTGAAGCTGGTCAACGTGTTAAAGCTGACCCGGGATGATCTCAATGAAATCGGCTCCGAGATCGGGGACAACGCCGGGAGCGGAGGATTCGTTCTTCCCGGAGTGGGAAGCAAAAGCGTACCTGCGGCTACCACGGCTCCCTACACGGAAGCGCCGGAAACGACGGCATATGACAGCGGGTATTAAAACCATACACCATCATCAAGGGCCCCGGCCCCGAAGCGTTTTCCGTTGCTTCGGGGCCGGGGCCCTTTCATCGTATTTGGCGCGCGGGTCCGCGTCTCATGCGGGACGATAAGAGTTCGTCAGGCCAGGGGAGCCGATTTTAACCGCCGATAAAGGGAAGGCGGCATTTTGTAGAGGGATTCAAACTTTTTGTAAAAGAATCCCAGATTGTTGTACCCGATTTTGTTGGCAATCTCATAAATCGGCATGTCGGTATTGGACAGATAGAAACAAGCCTGATTCATGCGCTGCTGGATGATCAGTTCTTTGAAGGAATGTCCAACGGTCTTTTTTATATAGTTGCTCAGGTAATTGGGATGGAATCCAAAATGCTCCGCGGTATCCTGAAGCGTAGCGGTCAGGTAATGGCTTTCAATGTAACCCAGAATCTCCATGATGGTCCGCCCGTCGTTTTTGCCGTAGGAAAGCTGCTGATCCTTGTACTGCCTCAAAATCTCGCAGAAAAGCAGGATCATATACGCATCGATGATTTTATCGCTGCAGAATCCCGGACTGTAATATTCGCAGAGAATATTCTGAATCATGCTGTGAATCTGGTTCTCTTCCTGTTTTCGGAAAATCAGATACTGATCATGGGCGGCATCCAGGGAGAGGGTGTTGATCAGAAAATGGTTGATGATCCCGTAGTCGCCCAGACGGAACAGAAACCCCTGGGTCAGGTATTCCCGGCGCATTTCGATGGTGATGATAATGTCCTGTTCGCCCAGGGACTGGATACTGTGCGGAATATTGGTGTCCAGCATACAGATGTCGCCCTGGTTCATTTTGATGGGACGGCCGTTGACTTCCTGGGTGCAGGAGCCGGAATAGACATAGACAAACTCGATCACCGTATGAATGTGTTCCGGGATATCCGTAAAGCGGGATTCCTTGTGAACACATACCAGCTTGTCCCTCAGCAGTTTGTTGAAGGAAAAGAGGTATACCTCCCGATCCTGGAACGGGATTCTGGGGATGGCGTGATAGCGCGGGGACAGGACGGCGGGGCCTGTCATTTTGTGCTTCTTTTCCGAATCCGTGTATTGAAATAGATATTCATTCAATTCCTGTACATTCATATACTCACCTCAACTTCATCATAAGTGCTTAAGTTTGGTAAGTCAACATATTTTCCAAGGAAATTGCAACAAGGGCTTTTTCCGAATATGATAGAGACATCAAAAGAAACAACAGTGCAGATTTCACGGAAGGAGGAAGCATATTGATGGGGGTTATAAAACAAGGGGAGGACTGTGTCTTTTCGCCGGTAAAAGGAAAGTACATCCATCTAAAAGACGTCAGTGACGCTACATTTAACAGCGGCGTGCTGGGGACCGGTTTTGCGGTAGACCCTAAGGAGGATGTGATCCACGCGCCCGTGGAGGGAACCATTTCCGCGGTTTTCCCCACAGGACATGCCGTTGGCTTCATCACGGACAACGGTCTGGAGGTGCTGGTCCATATCGGGATCGATACGGTCGGGCTCAACGGAACGGGGTTTGAGATTCTGAAACAGCAGGGGGAGCGGGTACGGGCGCACGAGCCTGTGATCCGCTTCGACCGGGAGCTGATCCGCCGTCAGGGACTTGATCCGATGGTCATGGTTGTTTTTACGAACGGTGGGGAGTATAATCTGAAGCTGATGCCTGGAGAGCAGGTAACGGAAGAAACGCAGCTGGCTGCTGCAAGCGCGGGGGGAGAAAACGTGAACGAGGAGAAGAGAACGTCAGGATATGAATACGGCAAAATGTGTTCTAAGATTTTGGAAGCCGTTGGAGGGAGCCATAACATCAAGAATGTATTTCACTGCATTACCCGTTTGCGGATCGTGCCGGTCAACCGGGAGCTGGTGGATATGGACAAGCTGAACCAGGTCGGCGGATTGCTGAAGGTCATCGAATCCAGCGGACAGCTGCAGTGTGTTGTGGGCACAAATGTGCCGGAGGTGTATGCGGACTTTCTGGAAATTTCTGGTATCAAAGTGGGCGCGGAGACGGACCAGAACCCGGCAGGAGGACAGGTTGAGGAAAAGAAACAGAATCTGATTACCAGAGGGCTGAATACGCTGGCTTCCTGTGTGACTCCGGGATTGTATGCGATCGTGGCGGGCGGTATGATCAAAGGAATCATTTCCCTGATCACGGCGCTGGGATTGGTCTCTGCCAAATCAGACATCATTGTCGTATTAAACGCGGTGGGAGACGCGCCGTTCTACTTTATGCCGTTCATCATTGGATACGCTGCCGCAAGACGTTTTAAGGTAAAAGAGATATTTGGCATCATGACGGCCGGAATCTTAATGTATTCGACCTTTTTGTCGCCGGCTGATGGCATCAGCGGGTACAGCTTTGGATTGTTCACCATTCCGGCCTATAATTACAAAGGCTCGATCTTTCCGGTGATCTTATCCGTATGGATTTTCTCGCTGATTTTCCACTTTATTGACAAGCGGATGCCGAAGAACCTGAGAATCGTGTTTTCAGGCGCGTTATCCTTCCTTTTCGCAGCGCCGCTGTTCCTGGGATTCGCAGCGCCCCTTGGCAACTGGATCGCAAAGGGGATGACCGGCGGATTTGCGTGGCTGTTCAACAATGTGGGGCTGTTTGCCGGGGCGTTATTCTGTGGAATTATCCCGTTGACGATTATTTTTGGAATCAAGGGCTGGTCCGCCGTAGAGCTCCAGAACCTGTCCACATTGGGATATGATTATATGCTTCCGAACTTTTTCTACTCCAATCTGGCCGTTTCAGGAGCGGTGCTTGCCTATGCCCTGAAAATGAAAGCCGGAGAGCAGAGATCGGCGGCGGTATCCACCGGGTTGGTGTGTATTCTCGGAATCACGGAACCGGCCCTGTACGGAATTGCCCTGCCGGAGAAAGGACCGCTGTTTGCAGCCATGGCGGGCGGAGCCATCGCAGGAGCTGTAGCGGTGCTGATGGGCGTGGTGACCTATGCGTTTTCCATGCCCGGAATCACCAGTATCGCCACCTACATGGACGGGGGAAATAACTTCCTGAAGTTGCTGTTGGTGATGGCGGTTGCCTGGGGATCATCCTTTGCAATTTCCTTTATTTTGACGAAGAAAGAAAGGTAGGAGAAATATAATGAGAACAGGTTTTCCAAAGGATTTTTTGTGGGGAGGGGCAATCGCGGCTTCACAGGCCGACGGCGCCTATGATCAGGGCGGAAAAGGACTGGACACCCAGGACCTCCGGTATTTTGACGCGGCGTGGACAAAGGAGGAGCGGGCAATGTTCCACAACCGCCGCATGAACGACGCAAAATTCCAAAAAGCGTTGACCGATCAGGACACGGTTCATTATCCATTCCGTTGGGGAATTGATTTTTACCATACTTACAAAGAGGACATCCGGCTGTTTCATGAACTGGGAATTAAGGTACTGAGGACCTCGATCAACTGGGCGAGAATCTATCCCAACGGCGACGACGCCAAGCCCAATCAGGAGGGAATCCGGTTCTATCAGGATTTGTTCGGCGAGTGCAAAAAATATGGGATCAAGGTGTTCGCGACGATCCTCCATTACAACATTCCGGTCAATCTGGTGTTGAAATATGGCGGCTGGAAGAGCCGCAAGACCATTGATTTCTATGTGAGGTACGCGGCGACGCTTTTTGAAACGCTGGGAGACCTGGTGGACTATTGGCTTCCGTTCAATGAATTCAACGCGGGGCGCTTCAACCCCTACAACGGCGTGTGTCTGGTTCAGGACCAGGAAACGGATTATGCCAACGCCATTTTCCAGTGCCTGCATCACCAGTTTATTGCCAATGCGCTGACGGTGAAGCTTGGGCATGAGATGCTTCCTGGTTCTATGATCGGAGGTATGATCGCCAGGTTTACCACCTACCCCGCTACCTGCCATCCCGACGATGTGATGCAGATGATTCTGGATGACCAGTATTCCAACTGGTTCTATCTGGATGTGATGGCAAGGGGAGCCTATCCGGCCTATATGGAGCGCTATTTCGGGAAAGAGCAGATTCACATTCAAAAGGAACCGGGCGACGATGAGATTCTGAGAGAGAATACCATAGACTTTACGGCCTTTTCTTACTATTTCTCCCAGGTTTCTACCACGAGCCAGGGGTGGGAAAAGACCAGCGGGAACCTGATCATGGCGAATAAGAATCCGTATCTGGAATCCAGCGAATGGGGATGGCAGAAGGACCCGAAGGGCCTGCGCATCACGTTGAACCAGATCTATGACCGCTATCAGCTTCCGGTATTTATCGCGGAAAATGGCCTGGGCGCGAAAGATGGATTGGAGGCGGACGGTTCGGTGCACGATCCTTACCGCATTGACTACCTGAAAGCCCATATCGAACAAATGAAAGAGGCCGTGATCGACGGGGTGGACCTGATCGGGTACACCATGTGGGGATTTATCGATATCGTATCCTGCGGCCCGATGGAAATGAGCAAGCGGTACGGCGTCATCTATGTGGATCAGGATGACGAGGGAAACGGGACAAAAAAGCGGTACAAAAAGGACTCGTTTTTCTGGTACAAAAAATGCATTGAGAGCAACGGGGAAGACTTGTCATAGGGTAAGGATCATGGAGGAAATGGGATGGAGCGGGAGCGGATCGACGGTTTTATCGAACAGCATAAGGAGGAGGCCATTCTGCTGCTGCAGGAGCTGGGAAAGATTCCGGCTCCAAGCCATAAAGAGGACAGGCGGGCCGCGTTCTGCAAAAAATGGTTTAAGGAAAAGGGCTGCCGTGAGGTGCGGATCGACGGAGCCAAAAATGTGATCTGCATGTTCAACTGCGATCAGTATGAGGATATGGTAGTATTGATGGCCCACACGGACGTGGTGTTTGACGATATGGAAGAATTGCCGGTGAGACGGCAGGACAACATTCTGATGGCCCCGGGAATTGGGGATGACACGGCAAATCTGGTGAATCTGATGATGGGGGCGGCCTTTCTTGCAGAACATCAGGACCAGCTGGCTGCCGGCATCCTGATAGTAGCCAATTCCTGCGAGGAGGGCCTGGGAAATTTAAAGGGCTGCAGGGAAATTTTTAATCAATATGGAAATCGTATCCGCGCCTTCTATTCCTTTGACGGGTACATGTCTATGTGTACCAGTATTCCGGTCGGCTCCCACCGCTACCGAATCCAGGTGTTGGCCCGGGGCGGCCATTCCTATCAGGATTTTGGCAGGGACAATGCGATCCATATCGCAGCGCAGATCATCGACGCCCTGTACCGGATCAGTCCGCCCAAAACGTCTGTCACCACATACAATGTGGGAAAGATAAACGGCGGCACGACTGTGAATTCCATCGCACAGGAGGCGGTGATCCTGTATGAATACCGGTCCAGCAGCGAAACCTGTCTGCAGGAGATGAAGGAAAAGTTCTGTGCGGTCATTGAAAAATTCCGCGCGCAGGGCAAAAAAGTCAATGTGGAGATATTGGGAATCCGTCCGGGCGCGGGAGAGATCGATCAGCAGGTTTTCGAGCGCTGGACAGCGAACAATATCGCCTGTATCCGGGAGGTTTACGCCGGAGAACTGGATCGGTCCCCCAACTCTACGGATGCAAATATTCCGTTATCCCTCGGTATTCCCGCCAACACGATCGGCACGGTGAAAGGCGGAGGGGCGCATACCCGGGAAGAATGGGTGGATTTGAATTCCATACCGGGGGGAATGGGGATTGTGTTAAGGATTTTAGCATTGTATATGAATTAAGCGACGTCGCTGTCCGGGGGAATCCCCATTGCATAAGGGAGCAGCGGTTTAAGGGCCCCGGCCCCGAAGCAATAATCAAATGCTTCGGGGCCGGGGCCCTCTCCTAACTTTTACATCCCTACAATCAATGGCGTTCGGCGTTCCCCTTGCACAGTCCCGCCGCCGGCATTTTCATGCTTTCTACAACTCACGTGAGAATCTGGTTGTGGTCGTCCCTTCCGTCGTCCTCATAGACCAAGAAGTCCGTGATCTCCAGTCCGATCTCCTCGCCCGTGCGCAGCACGTCGTAGGTGTGGGGGTCCGCGATCACCCGCAGCTGGGTGCCGTTAATATCGATCTGGCAGTCATTCACGTCCCCCAGATAGAACATGGACTTGATGGCCCCGTGGAGATGGCCCTCGGCCTTGGTGAGTTTGATGTTCTCAGGCCGGATGGCCACCACCACGTCGCCGGTCAGGGGCCCCTCGTAGGCCAGGGACTGGCCGATGCCCTTTAAGTCCACCGCGGAGCCGTTCACCTGCCCCTTGATGAAATTCACCTTGCCCACAAAGTCCGCGATAAACTGGTTTTTCGGCCTGCGGTAGATTTCCATGGGGCTGCCCACCTGCTGGACCACGCCCCGGTTGATGACGAAGACACGGTCGGACATGGTCATGGCCTCCACCTGGTCGTGGGTCACGTAGACCACCGTGATTTTCAGCTTGCGCTGAATCTCTTTGATCTCAAAGCGCATGCTCTCCCGGAGCTTGGCGTCCAGGTTCGACAGCGGTTCGTCCAGAAGCAGGAGCTTGGGCTGCCCGATCAGCGCCCGCCCCAGGGCCACGCGCTGCTGCTGGCCGCCGGAGAGCTGGCTGGGCATCCGGTTGGCGTACTGGCTTAAGTGGACGATCTCCAGAATCTCCTCCACCTTCTCCTTGATCTCGGCCTTTGGCACCTTCTGAATCTTCAAGGGATAGGCCACGTTGTCGAACACGTTCATATGGGGCCACACGGCGTAGGACTGGAACACCATGCCGATTCCCCGCTTCTCCGGCGGAACGAACACATCCTTGGAGCTGACCACCCTGCCGTCGATGCGGATTTCCCCGGTGGTGGGCTTCTCAAAGCCCGCGATGATGCGCAGCATGGTGGTTTTTCCGCAGCCCGAGGGGCCGAGGAAGGTGATAAACTCCCCGTCCTGAAATTCTTCCGTAAATTCTTTTAAGACCGTCACGTCCCCGAAGGACTTGGTCACATGATTGATGGTGATAACAGACATCGCTTCTCCTCCTAAATTGAAAATTTCCCTTTGGTGACCTTGTTCAGCACATAGTTAAGGACAATTACCATGATTAAGATACCGGAAGCCAGGGCGGAGGCCGTCTGCTGGCTGTGGTAGGTCTGGTAGGTAAACAGCTCCACGCCCAGTGTCTTGGTGTTGTTGGAGTAGAGCAGGTTGGACATGGTCAGCTCGTAGAAGCAGGGCATGAAGATCAAAAACCAGCCTGCCACGATGGACGGCACGATCAGGGGGAACACCACGTCCTTCAGCCTTCGGATCCAGCCGGAGCCGGATATCTGGGCTGCCTCCTCCAAAGAGGGGCTGATCTGGGAGAACGCGGAGACCACGGTGCGCATGCCCATCATCATGTATTTGATCATGTAAGCCACCACCATAATGAACATGGTGTTGTAAATGTTGATCCCGAACCGGCCTGACATGGTCATGATCAGGGCCAGGGCGATAACCACGCTGGGGCTGCCGGAGCCCACGGTGATCAGGAAATCGGGCACTCCCTTGCCTTTCACGTTGGTGCGCTTGAGCAGATAGGCCATGATCAGGCAGATGATCATACCCAGGGAAGCGGCCCAGGCGGCGGAGATCAGGCTGTTTTGGCCGGACCCCAGGATGGATTTGCGGGTCAGGATGGTGTGCCAGTATTTGAAGGTAATGTTTCCGGTTTCAAAGATGGACTTGCCCATATTCATGGTAAAGGAGGTCATGAACACGGTGGCAAAGGGGATGGCCACCACCACGATGGCGAACAGGCTGACCACCACGGTGATGGGAATCCGCCACTTTCCAAGGTCCACGATGTTGGGCCGGGTGGATTTGCCGGACACGGTGATGTACTCGCGCTTGCCCACCACGAAATTGGACACGTAGAGCACGATCAGGGCGATGGCCATCAAAAATACCGCCAGGTTGGTTGCGTCGGTCAGTCCCTCCTGGGAGCCGATGTAGACGTAGTCCACGATGCGGGTGGTCACGGTGTAAATCTGCCCCGGCGCGCCGATGATGGACGGGATGCCGTAGCAGGAGGCCGCGGCCACGAACACCAGCAGAGCCGCCGCCACGATGCTGGGCAGCATCAGCGGGAGCGTTACGGTCATCAGGGTCTTAAAGGGGGAAGCGCCGGAGATACGGGAGGCTTCCTCCAGGGACGGGTCCATTTTCTCCATGGCCCTGGAGATGGTGATAAACGCGTAGGGATAGTAAAATGTGGTCAGCACCCAGACCAGGCCGCCGATGGAGTAGATGTTAAAGGGAGCGCTCTCCAGCCGGAAAATGGACATGATCAGGGTATTTAAGGTTCCCACCGTGGGGTTTAACAGCCTGAGCCAGGCCATGGCTCCCACGTAGGGCGGCACCATGTAAGTCATGACGAACAGGGTGCGGAAGAATTTCTTGCCGTACAGGTTGGTCCGCCCCACCAGCCAGGCTAAGGGGAAGGCCAGCAGCACGCCGAACACCATGGCCAGCCCCGCGGTGATCAGGGTGTTTTTTAAGCAGGTCCAGTTGAGCGGGTAGGAGTAGATCCGCTTAAAGCCCTCCAGGGAAAAGCTGCCGTCCGCGAAAAACGAGCGGTAGATCAGGTAGAGCAGCGGCAGAACCTGGAAAATGACCAGGAAGGCCACGATGGCCAGGATCACAAACCATTTAATGTCAAAGTAATATTTCTTTTCAGTATCCATAAGTTTCCTCAGCCCCTTCCAAAATGTGCAGGATCATGTTTTGCGCCACAGGAGTTCCCAGGACGACGAACTCCTGTAGGGCAAAAAAGCCGTTGCCGGTAAGATGGCAACGGCCCTGTGAATGAATGTCCGTGAAGGCGGCGGGCCGGATCACCGGCCGCGCCGCGCTTCCGATTGCATGCCCCGTCGGTCAGCTTGGGGGTATTTTACTGCGGCACCGTTACGTTTTCCTGGAATAATGTGCGGATTTCTTCGCGCTGGGTGTAGCATTTCACCCAGTCCACAGGCATTACGCCGGACATGATCTCGCTGGTGGGGATGGCGTCGTAGGGAGCGTTGGGGTAATCGCTGCGCACGGAGTGCATCCAGCCGGCCACGATGTATTTCTGGCCTTCGGTGGACAGGAACCATTCCTCAACCGCCTCGCAGGCAGCCGCGTTGCCGTTGGCGCTGTGGGCGTCGTCGATGATCATGATGGGGGAAGGTGTGCTGATCACGCCGTCGGTGGGGTAGATCACTTCCAGCATGGAGCCTTCCTCCTCGCGTTTCTTCAGTACGGATTCCTCCAGAATCATGACTTCCTTGCACTCGCCGGTCTCCAGCTTGGTCAGAGCCACGGAGCCGGACTCGATGGCCACGCCCTGATCGCCCAGCGCCTTGTAATACTCCTCGCCGTATTTGTCCAGCAGCGCCACGATGGCCGCGTAGGAAGTCCCGGAGGTCAGCGGGTTGCCCATGGACAAGGAGCCCTTCATCTCGGGATCATAGGCGAAATCCTTGAAGGAGTTGGGAAGGCTGTCCTTGCTGTATTTCTCCGGGTTGTAGGCCAGCACCATGTTCAGCATGCGGACCGGATACCAGTATCCGTCGGGATCATAGTCGAACAGGAGCTTGTCGGTCTCGCTGAACTTGTAGGGGTGAAGAATATTGGCTTCCTTCAGCTCCAGCGCGTAGGACGGCTCTGCAACCATCAGGATATCGCAGCCCAGCTTGCCGGAATCCATCTCAGCAGCCACCTTGGACTGTAAGGTTCCGGTTCCGCCGTAGAAGAACTCGATGTCCATGTTGGGGAATACCTCGTCCAGCTTGTTGTCCATGGCCTCGATGATATCCTCGTACATGGAGGTGTAGATCACCACTTTGCCGGTCATGTCCTTGTAGTCCTTGGCCGCCTCGGTGGCCGGCGCTTCCTGGCCGCCCGCCGCCGCGGTGGTGTCGGCCGCTGCAGCCGCGCTGGTCTGGGCCGGTGCCGGAGCCGCCGTCTGGCCGGAACCTCCGCCGGAACAGCCGGCCATGCCAATCACCATACTCGCACCGATCAGTAACGCTAAACCTCTTTTTTTCATATGCCCCTCCTTGTTAAAAATTATTTTTGTTGTTTTTATTTTAGCAGAATAGCTGTTTAAAACGACCTGAAATCCAATATAAAAGGAAAAAATGCCATATAATTTTCGGCTTGACGGAAAATATATGGCATTATGCATTAAGAGGATATCTCTTTCATGTATTCTTTTGGAGAACATCCCAGGTATTTGCGGAATACCACCCGGAAGTATTTGTAATCGCCGATGCCGCTCTTCCAGGCGATGTCCTGGATGGGAAGCTCTCCCTCCCGGATCATTTCCAGTGCCTTCTGGATGCGGTAGCGGTTCAGATAGTCGTTGAAGGTGGTGCCCACCGCGTCCTTGAACTTGCGGTTGAGAAACGCCTCGCTGTAGTTGAGGTGGTCCACCAGGTCCTGCATGACGATCTTCTGCTGATAGTTCTCGAAGATGTATTCCAGCATCCGGCGGGCCAGCCGGTCCTCCACGGGCTGCTTCTGGAAATCCTTTAACACCGAGGTGCTCTCCCAGTCCTCTTTGGTTTTCTGGTGGGAAATCCAGGCGCCCCGTATCTCGCACTCCCGCTTGGCAAGCCGGACAGCCTCCTTCATGTCGGCCATATTCAGGGGCTTTAACAGATAGCCCTTGACGCCGTAGTGGATGGCCCGTTTGGCGTACTCAAAATCCGAGTAGCCGGACAGGATGATGGGAGCGTAGTTGTACTGCTCATAGCTATTTTCCAACATTTGGAAACCGTCCATCACAGGCATGTTGATGTCAATGACCGCGATGTCCGGGTTGTGCTCCCGGATCAGCTCCAGGCCCTCGATGCCGTTGGCCGCCTCGCCCACCACGTTACAGTCCATCTCCGCCCAGGGCACGGAGTAGACTAATCCCTTGCGGATAATGTCCTCGTCCTCCACGATAATTACCTTGTACAATGTCAGTTCTCTCCTTTCTGGCGGATTTTCACAATGACCTCCAGGCCAAGGCCCTCCTCATTTTTAAGCTCCAGGCCGCTCTCGCTGCCGTACTGGAGGAACAGGCGGCGGGCGATGTTGCGCAGCCCGATGTGCTCGGAGCCGGGGCGGGGGCTGTGCAGGGTTTCGGCCAGGTGCAGGGCTTCGGCCTCCGGCATTCCAAGGCCGTCGTCCTTCACGCTGAGAAGGAGCAGGGAGTTGTCCAGGCCGCCGGTGATGAGGATGTGAATCTGCTGCTTTTTCTGGAAGCCGTATTTGATGGAATTTTCGATAATGGGCTGGAGCACCAGCTTGGGGATCATGCAGGGGAGACAGTCCTCCCCGATATCGATCTCGTATTGCAGTCGGTCGCCGTAGCGGCATTTCTGGATGTCCAGGTAATCGCCGATGTAGGCCATGTCCTCGTCCAGATGCACGTACTCCCTGGAGGTGTCGATGCTGTAGCGCAGAATCTGGGTCAGCTGGATGATCAGGCTGTCGGCCCTGGCCGGGTCAAAGACCACCAGGTTGCGGATGATTTCCAGGGTGTTGTAGAGGAAATGGGGATTGATCTGGGCGGTAAGCTGGCCGATCTCGGTCTGGTTTTTCAGGCGCAGCAGCTCGGTGTTGCGGCTGTTTAACTCCTGGATGTGATCCAGCATGTGGTTGATCTGCACGCCCACGATGGAGAACTCGTCCTCCGTGCCCATTTCCACCCGGTGATCCGGGTCGGTTTTGCGGATGATGCGGATTTCGCTGACCAGCTTCTGGATGGCCGCCGCGTTGCTGGCCGCCATGGCGCTGCGCATGTTGTCCGCTAGCTTGTACCACAGAAGGCTCATGACCGCGATCACGCCGCCGCCGATCAGCAGCAGGGCCATGTTGTGGGGGTAGTAGACCAGGGAGTAGATGACCGCGTTGCCGTCCCCCGCCGTCTGGCGGTCCAGCCAGTAGCGGGTGCCGTGAATCTGTACGACGGGCCCCGGGCTCTCCAGCTGGAACTTGTTGACCTCCTGGACGAAGCTCACGCGGCTGCTGTAAATCACCCGCCCAGCGTTGTCGGTGATCACACCCTCGTAGCCGGAATCGGAGAGGCACTGGGCCCAGCCGTCCCCCTTTAAGTAGAGGTTCAGATAGCCGATGGTGGCGCCGTCCGCATTTATGGGGCGGGACATCACGTAGTCGGAGTTTGTGCCCTCAAAATAATAAACGCTGGTGTAGATGCCGTCCGGGGCGGAGCCGAAGGCGTTGTCGCAGATGGCCTTGTTGAAGCTGGAGCGGTAAAGGTTCCACTCGTAGGGGCGGAAGCTGTTGTAGACGGAATTGCGCTCCTTGTCGCAGAGCACCAGGCGGCTGTCCAGGGGGCAGGCGGCGTTGAGCTCGTAGGCGGAGTAGGAGAGCATGGAGGTGCCGCCCTGGTAGAGAAGGATTTTCCGGCAGGTCTCCTGTACCTCGCCGTCGGTGAGAAATTCCGCGCCCAGGCCGTAGATTTGGTTGAAGGTGTCCGCGAACAGGCGGCTGTTCCTGGTGGCGCCCGCGTGGTTGGTGGCGGTTATAGCCAGGGCCATGCAGGAGACCATGAGCAGGGCCCCGGTGCTGACCAGCACGATCAGCCTGGTAAATACCAGCTTTTTAAGTTTCGCCTGAAATGTTCCCATGGCAGCTTCAGTCCCCCGTGTGCTCGCTCACAATGTTGGAGTAGCGGCTCAAAATGTCCAGTTTGTGTTTTTTCACGTAATCCATGTCCTCCTCCAGCATGTCGATGCGGTCCAGGGGAACCAGGTAGGCCCCGGACATGGCGTCCTTGCGCACGGAGCGGTTCATGAGCAGGTTGCCGTAGATATTCTGCATGTCCTTGCTGGTGATGAAGTCGATGAAATGCCGGGCGTACTCCGGCTGGTCGCCGCCCCGCACAATGGCCGCGGTGGCGGGCAGGTAGACGCAGCCCTCCTCCGGGTAAACGATCTCTATGTCCGCGCCGGATCGCATGAGGGCGGCGCAGGGGGCTTCGTAGGAGAGTCCCACGGCCTTTTTGCCCGAGGCCACGCTGGAGTAAACCTTGCTGGAGGCGGAGGCGATCTCGCCTGTATGCCCGATCAGCTCGTCCACGTAGGTCCAGGCCCCGTCGTCCTCGTAGCCGCCCATGGCCAGCAGGATGTTGGTCAGCTGGGCCAGAGCGGAGGAGGAGTTGATGGGGTTGGCCATGATGATTTTGCCGTCCAGCTCGGGCTTTAACAGGTCCTTGTACCCCTTGATCTCCACGCCCTGGGTCAGGGATTTGTTGACCACCAGGCAGCTGCCGGAGAGGATGTAGCTGGTGGTGTAGCCGGTGGTATTCTGGTAGGCGGGGATTAAGTGTTTGTCGTTGACGGACACGTAATCCAGGAACAAATCCGCGTAGGAGTACAGCTCCGAGTACACGCCGCCCAAGAGCACGTCCGCGGGCGGATCGCCGGACCCGGTGCGGATCTTCTCCAGCAGGTCCACGGTCTCGCCCTTCACCAGAACCACCTGGATCTTATATTTTTCTTCGAACAGAGGGATGGTGGCGTTCAGCAGCTCGTCGCTGCTGGACGTGTAGATGGTCAGCACGTCGCCGCCGGTCCCGGCCGGGACGGCGTAGCGGTGCGTATAGAAAAAAGCCGCGGCCTGGAGCAGCGCGATGACTGCGGCCGTGGCAAACAGAAGCCGTTTGCCCATGGAGCGCCCGGTGGTGTGATCTGCCATGATATCCCCCCGTGTGTGATTCGAAAGCGGAAAATGTATCCGGTCCGCAGCGGAATCGCGGAGCCGGTATTTTTTTCCAATTTTGACTATTCTACTATTATAGCACTGGCTGGGGAGATTTTACAATGATAAAAGTGGAAGTCTCACCCCTTCCTCCGATACTCCGAAGGCGTAATCTCCTCCGCCTTTTTAAACGACCGAATAAAAAAGCTTGCGCTGTAATACCCGACCCGCTCCGCGATCTCCCTTATGGTCAGGTTGGTCTCTAAAAGCAGGCGTTTGCTCTCGGCGATGCGCAGGGAGGTCAGGTAGTGGATGAAATTGCAGCCCGCCTTTTTCTTGAACAGGGTGGAGAAGTAGTTGGGGGACAGACCGTACATCCCGGCCAGGCCCGTCAGGCTCAAATCCTCCGCGTAGTGCCGGTCGATGTAGGCGGTGATTTCCTCGTACTGGAAATCCTTGGAAGATGCGGAGAAGGTGGCCGCGGCCATCAAAAGCCCGCTCTTTAACCCCTCGGGCGATTGGTCCTTCAGCCCGAATGCCTCGGCCAGATACCGGGAAATGTTTCCGGCACGGCCGGGATGGGACTGCCTCACCGGCTCCAGACTTTTGAGAAGGGCCTCGCAGGCCAGGGTAAAACCCGCGTAATCCGACTTCCCGTAGGTCTCCAGGCAGGTCTCGCAGCACCGGCAGACGGGCAGGAAATCCCGGGAATCCATGGGCGGAAGGCAGGTGCGGGGGTACAGCCGCCTTCCGCCGCAGGCGGACCTGAGGCAGGCCAGGGTCCGCATCCGTTTATAGTCCTCCTCCCAGCAGGTTCCGTCCCTAAACTTCCTGCCCTCCACCAGGGTGTGACCGGACTGGTAGCGCTCCGCCAAATCCTTCAAATACTCCCGGCAGTACCCGGGATACTCCGGGGTCTCAAAGAGGAACAGGAGCACATAGCCTTCGTCCCGGTGGGCGATCACCGTGATCCGGTCGTTGTCCACAGACAGCAGCTCCGACACGGAAAACGGCTGGGCGGGCGCGTCGTCCGCGATCAGCACAGGGCGGCAGGGGACTGGAAAATGCGCCGTGTAGCCGGGGATATTGAGCAGGGCCGCCGTGGCCAGATTCAGATTCTCCAGAAGCAGCGCCCGCCGCTGTTCCAGGGCGGAGATCGTATTTTCCACGATTTTCTCCAGGTCCGCCCGCCGGACCGGCTTCAGGATGTAGTCCTTCACCCCCAGGCGGATGGCCTCCTGGGCGTATTTGAAATCGTCGAACCCCGACAGGATGTAGAAATCGGTCTCGCCGGCCGTCTCCCTGGCCCGGCGCACCGCCTCCAGACCGTCCATGCCGGGCATGCGGATATCCACCAGGGCCAGGTCGAAGTGGGAGCCGTCGATGGCCTCCACCAGCCCGAAGCCGTCGCCGGTTTCCACCATGTCGTCGGGCCGGACGCCCAGGTCCGTCAAAAACATGCGGATGGACCGGCGGACCAGAAGTTCGTCGTCGGCAATCAGAATTTTCATGATATCGTTTCCTCCATAGCTTCAATGTAAAGTTCAATCACGGTGCGGGTTCCCTCGCCGGGGCGGCTTTCCATGGAAAAAGAGCTTTGGGGCGAGAAAGAGGCCAGGCGTTCCCGGACGTTGGCCAGCCCGATGCCCGGAGCTTCGCCCTCCGGCAGTTCGCAGCCCGCGCCGTCGTCCTCAACGACGATGGTCACGCCGTGGGCGGCCGGGGAGAGGGAAATGCGGATGGTGCAGGCACGGTTGCAGGGCTCCACGCCGTGTAAAATGGAATTTTCCACAATGGGCTGGAGCAGCAGCTTGGGAATCATGATCCCCTCGGCGGGAACCTGCCGGTCCACCACGTAGTTCAGCCGGTCGGAAAAGCGCAGCTTTTGCAGGGAACAGTAGTCCTCCACAAAGGAAAGCTCCATGGAAAGTGGGATGAGGGCGGGCGCTTTTAAGATGTAGCGCAGCATGCCGGACAGCTCGAACAGGGCGTTTTCCAGGGCGTCCCGGTCCCCCACCTGGTTGAGGGCCACGAAATTGTTCAGCGTGTTGAACAGGAAATGGGGTTGAATCTGGGCCTGCAGGGCCTTGAACTCCGTGTCCTTCTGCCGGATGGCCATCACATACTCCTTCTGGATGCGGTTTTGCAGCTCCTCGGACATGGCGTTTAAGGAATCCCCCAGGTCGTCCAGCTCGGTGTCCGAGACGTAGGTGTATTTCCGGCTGAAATCCTCGTTCTGGATGGCGTAGAAAATCCCGCGCATGGAATTGATGGACGCCACCATCTTTTTGGAGGAGAGCCGGAAGGAGGCCATGGCCATGACAACGCCCGCCAGGTACAGAAGCAGGGCGGTCAGATAAATGATGCCGGTTCTGGAATTCAGCTCCTGGTTGGAGAGCAGTACCGTGATATCCCAGGGGTAACCGGTGATGGGGTAGACGTAGCGCTGGAAGCTACCGTCCGACAGGGAGACCGAGGTTGCGCCGGGGGTATTTTCCAGGGTCTCCCGGTCCTCGTCGCTTAAGGGGCGGTTGGCGTAGATGATCCGCTGGTTTTCATCCTTGATGATGATTTTGGAGTCCACATGGAATGTAAAATTCTGGAATAATCGGTCGAAAATCCGCGTGTTGACGTCGATCTTGATCACGTACAGGGGTTCCCGGGATTCCAGGACCACGATGGAGCGGGCAAGGGAGATAACCGGCGTGTCCCTGGGGGTGATGTAGTCCGGCACGTGGGGGCCGATGAGCAGGCAGCGCCCGTCGGCCCGGACCGCCTCCTGATACCAGCTCTGCTGCCCGTAGTCAAAAGAGGGGGAGAGGGTTTTATGATCCGTGCCGGTAATGGTATAGTAGAGACAGCGGTCGCCCGTGACGATGAAAATGCCGTTGATATCCTCACGGGTGTAGCGGACGAAGCTCATATTGGAATCCAGATTGCGTTGCAGGTTCAGCCGTTCCATCAGGGCGTAGTCCTGATCCCTGGACAGGCCCCTCAGATAGTTGTAGAGCTCGTTGTTGTAATAGGGCTGCATGGTCACCTGCTCCAGCTCCTTTAAATAGGTGGCGATGTTGCTGTCCAGGGAGGACGCCGTGGTATCTAATAGAGAACGGACGTCCCGGCTGTACTCCCGGGCGTAGATGTGGGCCACCACGTAGGCGATCAGCATAAAGGGGATCAGGGTGCTGATCAGGAAGCTGACTAACAAATGGACGGAAAAGGATCGTTTGAATTTCATGGCGGTTCTCCTCTGGTAACTGGCGTGATTTGATTATAGCCGCTTTTGGTGCGATTATCAATGAAGCGCCGGCAAAACGGAAAAATGGGCAACGGAATCGTAAAAAAAGACTACTGGTTCCGGTGGATTTTTGTACTATAATGACCATATCAAAAACGGAAGCACAATTTAAGAAGGAACGATGATGAAAAAATTCACAAAATATGCAGGCGCTCTGTTGGCGGCCGCGGTGGCGGCGGGAAGCCTGGCCGGATGCCAGGGAAGCTCTGAGCCCAAGGAGGCGGCCGCGCCCCAGACCCAGGACAGCGCAGCCCAGAGCGGCCAGGAAACCCAGGGGAGCCAGGCGGCCGGGGCTGAGCTGAGCGGTGAACTGGAGATTGTCACCAACGCGGATGAGCAGACCTTTAACGCGGTCAACGGGGTATTTGAGAAATTTATGGAAGAGAATCCAGGGGTGAAAATCAGCTACACCACCCAGGGCTCCGACTACGAGCAGCTGATGAAGGCCAGAATGGCGTCCAACGACCTGCCGGACATTTTCGCCACCCACGGCTGGTCCGTGGCACGCTACAGCGAATATCTGCGGCCCCTCAATGATCAGCCCTGGTTTGGAACCGTGGAGGAGGCGTTCAAGCGGAACATTGAAAATGCGGACGGCCAAATCTTCGTGCTGCCTTTAAACATGGACCAGGGCGGCCTGATGTACAACAAAACTCTGCTGGCCGAGCTGGGCATCGAAATTCCCAAAACCTGGGACGAGTTCATGGCGGCCTGCCAGCTGGCCAAGGACAAGGGGTATACCGGTGTGTTTATCGCCGGCAAGGACAGCCGCCAGCCGGCCAACCTGATGGATATTGCGGCCACCACCTTCCTGGCCTCCTGCGAGGACAAAGGCTACACCGACCAGCTGGCGGACGGCAGCTTTGACTGGAACAACTGGACGCCGGTTTCCCAGCTTCTGATGGATTTGAAGGCCAAGGGCTACTTAAATGTGGACTGCGTGACCTGCGACCCGGTGGACGCGGCCCCCAGAATGGCGGAGAACAACATCCTGTTCCTCATGAGCTCCAGCCCGGACCTGATCGGCCAGGCCCAGGAGATCAACCCTGACGCCCAGTACGGAATGGCCCCCATCCCGGCGTTAAACGACAGCTATGAGCCCGCCTTCTGCGGCGGCGAGCGCGAGGCTTACGGAATCTGGAAGGACACTGAGAACGAGGCCCTCTGCCTGGCGCTGCTTGACTACCTGGCAAAGCCGGAGAATGTGAAGATCGTCTGCGAGGCCAGCGGCAAGCGCCCGGCCATCCAGAACGTATCCCCGGACCTGGGCTCTGTGGCGGAGGATTACGCAACATACGCGGACACGGCCATTTATCCCTTCTTTGACCGCGTATACCTGCCCAACGGAATGTGGAGCACCATGAAAACCATCGGCTCCGCCCTGATCGGCGAGGAAATGACCGTGGAGGAGAGCGTCCAGACCATGCAGGCGGATTACGAGACGCTGCGCGAACAGAATTAAGACGGAGGTGTAGGGATGAGGAAGCGGAAGGATATTCCCATTGATCTGCTCTATTTACCGGCGCTGGTGCTGCTGGCCGCCTTTGTGCTCTACCCGCTGATCTCCGGCATCCAGATTTCCTTTACCAACTGGAACGGGTATTCGCCAAGGTTCAAGTACGTGGGGCTGGCAAACTACAAAAAAATGTTTCACGACAAGATGTTTTACACCGCGTTAAAAAACACACTGATCTACGGCATAGGCAGCACGACCCTTCAGACGGTGATCGGAATTTCCTACGCCCTGCTGCTGCAAAAGAAATTCCACGGGCAGACCCTGGCCCGGGTCGTGATCTACCTGCCCGCCATGATCGCGTCGCTGATTATGGGCTATATCTCTTACTTTCTGGTCCAGTACAACAACGGCGCAATCAACGACGTGGTGAAGCTTTTCGGCGGCGCGCCGGTGGACTGGATGGCGGACGGCAAGCGGGCTGTCTGGATCATCGTCCTCATCAACTCCCTGCAATTCGTGGGTAAAACCATGATCGTGATGATCGCAGGACTCCAGGGTATCCCGGAGTCCTACGACGAGGCCGCGGCCATCGACGGGGCTGGCTACGGGCAGAGGCTGAGGCACATCACCCTGCCCCTGCTGCTGCCCGCCATCACCACCAGCGTGATTTTAAACCTGATCGGGGGACTGAAGCTGTTCGGAATCATCCTGTCCACCACGAGCGGCGGGCCGGGCTATTCCTCCCACTCCCTGTCCACCCTGATCAATTACCTGTATTTCCAGAACCAGAACGCCGGATACTCGGCCGCGGTCGGAATGTTTATGTTCCTGTTTATTATGGTGATCAGCACGTTTGTGCGGAATTTCTTTGAGAGAAAGGTGGCGGGGCTCAGTTGAACAAGAAGAAACTTATATCCGGTCTGAAAACCCTTGCGGCGCTTCTGATCATCGCGCTGCACATCGCGCCCTTTTACATCATGATCAACATGTCGCTCAAGAGCGCGTCGGAGAGGACTTCCCGGTGGCTGCCCCCGGTGAAGCTCTACATCCAGAACTATTTTAACGCGATGGAGACGGGCAAGCTGCTGCGCGCCCTGGGAAACACCTTCTTTATCGTGCTCTGCGCCGTCGTGATCATCGTGGTGGTGGGGGCCATGGCCGCCTACCCCCTGTCCCGGAAAACCACCCGGAGAAACCGCCTGATCCTGGCCGTGATCGTGGGTATCATGATGGTGCCACAGCTCAGCGTGCTGGTGCCGCTGTACAAGGAGATGGTGGCAATGGGCGGAATCAACCGGTACTGGGGCGTGATCCTGGTCTCGGCCACCTTCAACCTGCCCATGGCGATCTACATGTACAGCAACTTTATCGGCACCATCCCCAGGGAGCTGGACGAGGCGGCCATGATCGACGGGTGCAGCCGCATGCAGGTATTTTTCCGCATTATCCTGCCGTCCCTAAAGGCCACCACCGCCAGCGTGATCATCTGGACCAGCGTGGGCATCTGGAACGACTACCAGTTCCAGCTGTATTTCCTGCAAAAGCCCCAGTTTCGGACCATCACCCTGGCCATCACCACCTTTTTCACGGACTCCAAGACCGATATGGGCGCTGCGGCCGCGGCCGCGTTTATCGTAGTGCTGCCGCCCGTGCTCATGTACATCGCCCTGCAGAAGTATTTTGTCCAGGGGGCAATGGACAGCGCGGTGAAATAGGGATTAAAACAGAGTGGAATATGAGAGAGGACAAAACGTGAGATGAGAGACTGGAAGAAAAATATGGAAATTCTGTGCGATCCCCTGTGCAGACAGGTGCAGATCGCCTGCCACCGGGGGAAATTCTCCTCCAGCGTGATGGAGAACACGGCGCTGGCCTTTCGGACCGCGGTGGGCCAGGGCGCGGACATGGTGGAAATGGACCTGGCGCGGACAAAGGACGGCAGGATCGTGGGGCACCACGACGACACCATGATCCGGCTGTTCCACAATCCCGGCCGCATCGGGGATTACACCCTGGAAGAGCTTAAGAATATGGAGCTTTACAATTACCTGGGGGAACCCTGCGTCCAGTCCATTGAGACATTTGACGAGATTTTAGACGGGCTGCGGGACCGCACCATCCTGGTGTTGGACAAGTGCTGGGACTGCTGGGACGAGGTGCTTAAGCTGCTGGAGCGGGAGAAAATGACGGGCCAGGCCGTGTTTAAGTTCTATATTGAGGACGAGGCCGCCTGGCAGTGGGCCGCCCGCCATGAGAACTGCCTGTTTATCCCCATGCTGGGGGATACCGGCTATCTGGGCCGGGTGGCGGAATTGGCGGAAAAGACCCGGGTGCCCGCGCTGGAGATTCTGCCGGAGCGGGAGACGGACGCGGTGTTTCAGGAGGAGACGATTCTGTGGCTGCGGGAGCGGGGGATCAAGACCTGGTGCAATTCCCTGAGCCTGAGCAAAAACCTGGTATACGGCGCGGGCTACGACGACTTAAAATCCCTGCGTTTCGGGGGAGAAGCGGGCTGGGGAAGGCTGATCCGCCAGGGGGTGGACATCATACAGACCGACTGGCCCTATGAGCTCTGGCGCTATCTGAAGGAGGGGGATTCCCTGTGACGGAGACGGGGCTTTTAATGGGCGGAGCGATCTTTCTGGCCTACGTGGTCAAGGGGATCACTGGGTTCGGCAATACCCTGGTGTTCAGCTCCATCGTGGGACTGTTTCTGGACAACCGGAATATCAGCCCGGTGGAGCTGGTGGTGGGATATCCCTCCAACCTGCTGATCGCCTGGCGGGAGAGGCGGAGGTTAAACCCGCGGGTGTGGCTTCCGCTCTCCGGCATGGTGCTTCTGGGCAGTATCCCGGGGGTGTTCGTCCTGCGCTACACGGACGCCGGGATGTTAAAAAAGGTGTTCGCCGCGGTGGTGATTTACCTGGGACTTTCCATGGCCCTGGAGTGGAAATCCCGGGGCGGCCGGGCGCGGAGCGGGGGAGGGTTCGGTTTCATGGGGATTCTCTCCGGCATGGTGTGCGGGATGTTCGGCATCGGCGCGTTTCTGGCCGCCTACCTGATGGGGCGGGCAGAGGAGCCGGAGGCGGTCAAGGGCAACCTGTGCATGGTGTTTCTGGTGGAAAATACCTTCCGCATATGGATGTACGGGACGGCGGGCATTCTGCCCTTCTCCCTGATCCGGCAGAGCCTGTACCTCTACGGCTTTATGCTGGCCGGGCTGGCGGCGGGGCTGCTGCTCTCAGGCCGGATCAACCAGAGGACCGCCAGGCGCGTGACCGGGTGGATGATTGTGGCCTCGGGGGCGGGGGTGCTGTTGGCGGGATGAAGCGTTGGATGCAGGAATGCATCCGGCGCTTTTTTGCAGTGCGCCCGGATTTGCGCTGGTCCCCCTTTTGTTGTATACTGTTAGGGGTGAACCTGAAACAAAATCAAGAAGAACGGAGCACATCCTATGGAAAAAATTCTGCTGGTTGAGGACAACCCCGCCGCCTCAGAACGAATCAGAACATTCATTCAAAAAATGGACCCCGGATACGAGGTGATCGTCTTTCCGATGGCGGGGGAAGCCTATTCCTACGCCTGCCGGGAGACCATTTCCCTGTTTATTTTAGATATACAGCTGGCCGATTACAAGGGGACGAATCTGGCGAGACAGCTTCGGGCGCTGGAAGCCTACCGGTATACCCCCATTCTGTTTGAAACGGCGCTGGCCGGGGAGGAGCTGACGGCGTACCGCGATGTGCAGTGCTATGCATTTCTGATCAAGCCGTTTACAGAAACGGAATTCCGGGAGGCGTTCATGAGCGCCATCGGCCTGTCCAGGCAGCTTCGCCCGGCAGGGAAGAAGCTCTGTCTTGAGCAAAAGCAGTTTATTTTGGAGTATGACGTGTCCAGCATTGTATATCTGGAAGCTTTTGGAAAAAAGATAGTCATTCACACCGACAGCCCGGTGCTTGGCCAAAAGCAGGATACAATTTCGGGGTATTCCCTGGCGCGGCTGCTGGAAATGCTGGATGATCCGTCCTTCATCCAATGCCACAAAAGCTATCTCGTCAACCAAAACTATATTGGGAAGATCAACAAAACAGACCGGCAGATCGTGCTCAGGAACCACAGCGAGACTATTCCTGTGGGGGCAAAGTACCAGTCTGCTTTATGGTGAATCTTATGGATACCATGTTTAATCTGCTGCAAATCCTGATGGACGCGGGTCTGATTTTATTGTGCTGCCAGACCGTCTTTAAAGAGCGGGAGCACTGGGGGAGAAAGGATTTCCTGCTGTTCCCTGTCATTACGCTGTTTTTTATGGCGGCGAGGGCGGGGATGACAGTTGGAAGCCCCTCGGGCCCTCTGTTTGCCAAGGAAGGGTATGAGGTTGCACCCTCCAACAATGTGGCAATGCTGCTGATCCTGATTCTCCTGATTTTACTGGTAAACAGCGTCTATTATAACTTGCAGGACAACGGGTGGGCGTTCTGCGGCACAATGGCGGTTTTTTCGCTGTATCTGTTGGTTCGGACCATCAGCGTGGCCCTGCTCTCTTTCTGTGGAATCGGGGGAAATGGGATTCTGGCCGGCAGCAGGCTGTTGTCGCTTCTGTGTGTGTACCTTCTGTCCCGCGCCTCCTCCTTTGGACGGGTCAGAGATACGATCAAAGAAGGGGGATTTACCGCAAGGCTTGTATCCGTCAATATCGGAATTGTCCTGATCGCGGCCCTCTCCGTTTTTTCCTTTGATATCAGCCGTTTTATGGAACATTTAAAAATCATCGGTGGAATCCTGTTTTTATGCCTTCTGTGCGACGGCCTGCTGCTGCATTACAATCAGCGGAGAATCCAGGAACAGAGGCGCATACGGATGATCGAACAGTACGTGCCGATCGTGGAGGAGCTGATCTCCCAGGTCAGGGCGCGGCAGCACGAATTTAACAACCGGATCATGGCTATAGAATCCGCCGTGAGTTCCGCCGCAACGCTGGAAGAGGCGAAAGAGAGCGTGGCGGCGCTGGCGGACGGCATTTCTCTCTCTTCCAGGGACCGCGATCTGCTGGCCTGTGACAGCAAAATAATTGCCGGAATGCTGTATGGCAAGATCAAGCAGGCGGAACTGGCGCAGATCAACATCGAACTGGAGTTTCACGGCCTGTTTAAGAAAAGCGCCGTGCCGGAGACGGAATGGATTGAGGTGATCGGAATCCTGTTCGACAATGCGCTGGAAGCTTCCACGGCCGGGGATACCGTTTATCTGAAAACCTGCCGGAAGGACAGCGGCCTGGAGTTTACCGTGTGGAATCCGGCCCCGCCTCTGTCCAATACTGAATTTATGAAATTATTCAGCAAAGGCGTCACCACGAAACAGGACCGGTCCTCCCACGGTTTTGGGCTCTACAATGTGTTAAAACTGGCGGAACGCTGTCATGGAAAGATTCTGACCCGCAATGAAACCGTCGGCGGGAGGAACTACGTGGTATTTGGAATTCTTCTTCCATAAGGTATGAACATGGGGTTTAAGGGAATGAAAATCATTTTGTTCCCTTAAACCCCTCACTGATTCCCGGCTTATTGATCGGATGGGAGCGCGCTGATATACTGGAAAAAAACAAGTGGAAGGGAATGATTGTAATGTTCGATTTAATGAAAACGGAATGGAAAAAGGTCCGGCTGCCCGTATTGCTGACAACCCTGCTTCTGACCGCGGCGGCATGTATTTTGACCTGTACGCTGGACCGGAGCTACCGGCTGTGGTTCCGGCTGGATTCCTGGGAGATCGGAACGGCGTTTTTCGCCCTGCTGTTTCCCCTGTTTGTTGTCATACCGGTGTGCTGGAATCTCTATTATGAGCGGAAAAACCACTTTTTGCTGTATGTCCTGCCGCGGGTCAGGCAGAAACGGTATCTGACCGCAAAGTGGACGGTTCACGCGCTGTGCGCATTTTCGATCCTGTTTATCCCCCTCATGCTGTCGGCCATCGCCGCATTATACGTGAATCGGCCGGTTCTTTATGAAAACGAATCCTTTAGCCATGTTCTGATGGAGACCTACACGCAGGCGCCGCTGCGTTATGCATTTCTCCTGTCGCTGTGGAAGGGGATCATCGGGGTGCTGGTCATGACCTTTGGGTTCGTCTTGTCCATGTATGTCAAAAATATCTTCGTGATCCTGACGGGCCCGTTCATCTACCTGATCCTGGAGAATTTCATCCTGTCCATCCTGGAGCTGCCGAAGTACCGGCTTGTGGTTTCGTTTGAACCGACGAGTATAGCGGACGATGCCGTCACGGCCGGTTCGGTGATTGTGGGGCCTGTGCTGATGGTGATCGTGATTTTGGCCTCAGCCTTTTATTTGAAGAGAATCAAAAAGGTATCTGTGGCGGAAGGATAGGGGGAGATTGCCTTGATGATGCTGGTGAGAAGCCATGTACGGCTTACCCTGCGCCAAAAGCTGCCGGTTTTTCTCGCGGGTTGTTTGATTTTTTCACTCAGCTGCCGGCTCCATACCAGACTGACATTTGAGCAGTACCTTTTATCGGTAGTCTCAGACCACTACTACCTGATCTATTTTGTCATTCCGATGGCGCTACTTACCTATTATTCCTGGATGGAAGATGACAGTGAAATCGCCATCGTGCGCTTCCCCAGCTACTACTCCTATTTTTGCAGGAAATGGCTTGCGGCCGGAGCGGCTGCGGCTGCGGTTCTCGGGGTTCAGACTGGGGTGGCGCTCCTGGCTGGAGCCGGGCTCGCAGGCGGCAATCGCTGGGCGCTCTCGGAAGGGACGGCTGTTTCGGAGCTGTTTTCGGTTCTGGAGCTGTATTTTAAAAACCCGGTCTCTGCATTTGCGGCTTACACGATGTACCAGCTGGCGGGAACCTGGTTCTTGGCTGGTCTCTGCATGTGGCTCGACCGCGTTGCCGGCAGCAGAGGGGCGGTGCGGATTCTGATGGGTCTGTACGCGCTCGCCGCTGTGTGGATCAAAATACCGGGATTGCAGGGGATTCCTGTCACGGGGCTGAATCATCTGCTGATCCTGCACCACAGCCTGGGACTGGGCCGTCTGGCGGTCACGGTGGCGACGGCCGGTCTGCTGGCAATGATCATATTGTGGACAGCCCGCGATCGGCGGCGGTTTGGGCCATTATCCCTGCCCGCCTTTGGCCGTGGATTGGTTCCGTATTATATGAGAAAACTATTCTCAATCAGGAATCTGGCGGTTCTGTGCGCCGTGGCCGCCCTGATCGCAGGCTATAAGGGGCTTGCGTATCCCGATGAACGCACGGCGGAGGACTGGGTTCTTCTTCTGTTTTCCGGGCATGGAACCGGCTATCTGCATATTCTGTCATTCCTCGAGATGCTGATTGTAAACGGCGCTCCGGTCTATTTGCTGGCGGCGTTTATGGAGGAGACTGTGAGGGGCCAGCCGCTGTTCGTCACAATCCGGGCGGCAGGGAGGCGGAATATGCTGACCGCGCTGTGGAAAGCGGGTTTTCTGTTTCTTTTCCTGTACTGTGTTATCTGGTTTCTTGGCGGATTGCTCGGAATGAAGCTGCTGGGATATGAGCTGACGGTTCATGCCTGGAAATGCCTGGCCGGCTCCGTGGGCCTGAAATTCTGCGACGTGCTGTTCCAATATTTGGTAATGTTTACGATCTATCTCTGCACGAAGCAGATCACAGCCGGCTTTCTGGCAATACTCGGGGGGAATTTCCTGTGCATTTTGCCGTCTGGTTTTGCGGCGTATTGTCCCTTCGGCCTGTCCAGCACGGTCAGGCTGGGCACAGCGGGCCTGTACCCGGGGATCACATTCCGGATCGCATTTGACATTCAGATTTTACTCATTCTGCTGTTGGGGGCGTGGAACTTAAAATATGGCTGGCGCAGGCTGCTCAATCAGCCGTTATAAAATCATGAAATCCGTAGGAGGCAGTTATGGACGCTTATATTGAACTGAACAATATCACAAAACGCTTTGGGCAGAACATTGTGCTGGAAAATATTTCCTTTTCTGTGAAGAAGGGAGCCGCGGTCGGCCTTGTGGGGGCCAACGGGAGCGGGAAATCCGTACTATTCAAAATTCTCTGCGGGTTTGAACGCCCGGATTCGGGCCAGGTGCTGATTCGCGGAAAACAGCTGGGAAAGGGACGGGATTTTCCCGAGCACGTGGGCGTATTTATCAACTCCCCGGGTTTTGTTGGAATCTACAGCGGTCTGCAGAACCTGAAATTTCTGGCCGCGATTCAGGGGAAGATCGGCGAACGAGAGATTCGGGAGGCCATGTTGAAAGTAGGGTTGGATCCTGAAAACAAAACAAAGGTAGACAATTACTCTCTCGGGATGAAACAAAAACTCGGCCTGGCGCAGGCGATTATGGAGAACCAGGATATTCTCGTGCTGGATGAACCGTTTAACGCGCTGGACTATCAGACTTATGAGGAAATGAAGCAGATGCTGCTGGAACTGAAGGCGGAAGGAAAAACAATGTTTCTCACGTCCCACCATTACCAGGATATCGAGCTGCTGTGCGACCAGGTTTATCTGATTGAAGACCATAAAATTGCATTGGTATCGGGACATTTGACGTGACGGCCCATTGCATTCATAAAAGTACCGCAAGTGCTGGGCTTGCGGTACTTTTTACGTTCGATACAGGAATGCCGTAATATCTGGCCGGATTTTACCGGATCACTCCGATAAACACCAGCACCGATGCAAAGAGAATGGATGCGATGGACAGCACCATCAGCTGGATAAACAGCTTGTTTTTCGCTTCCTCGTTGTTCTCGCCCGCCAGGGTCATAGCGCCGCCGGTGGAGAAGGGGGAAACGCCTGCGAAATGGCCGCCGATCATGATCCCGGACACCAGAGCCGTCACGCTGACGCCCGTGGCCCCCGCGATATTGGGGATCATGGGGATCAGAGCCGGGCCCACCACGCCCAGGGTGCTGGAGAAGAAGCTCATGCAGCCCGCCACCAGCGCGATCACCAGCTTGGCTGCGGTGGCGCTTAAGTTGTCGCCGATCCAGGAGGAGAACATATCCACGGCTCCGGCCTGGGTGGCCACGGACACCAGCATTCCAACGCCGCAGACCAATATAATGGTGGAAAATGGCACGAAGTTCAGCGCCTTCTTCTGGTCGCCCAGCTTTAACATCAGGGCGATCACCAGCAGCACCGTGGACACCAGGCTGGGCTCCAGGCCCTTGGAAACGGCTGCGATAAAGGCGGAATCCGGCATAAAGTTTTTGAGCAGCGGGAAAATGATCATCACGGCCAGGCCGATCACGATCAGGGCCAGGGTCTGGACCTGTTTTTTGGTAAACGGCTCGGGCCGCTTGATTTCCTTTGACACCTGGACGGTCCAGCCCTTAAAAATCAGGTAGATGATGGCGAAAATCAGCACCTGGGCCAGGATGTTGTTGAATGCGATCTTATTCAGGTCCGCAATCAGCGTTTCCCCCTCGTAACCCGCCGTCACCAGGCAGTTGCGCACCGTGGCGTAGCAGAGGCTGATGGGCGTGTAGCCGCCCGCCACGCCCGCACCCACCACGCAGATGGTGCCGATGATCTTGTTCATGCCGATCTTGTCGGCCGTGGCCATGACCAGAGGGGCCATGAAGGCGAACACGGTCACAGGGCCGGGGCCCAGGCCGGAGATGCCAAAGGAGATCAGCCAGAGCAGAATCGGGATGAACCAGGCCCTGTTCCGGCATAGGTAGATGGCATTTTCCGCGATCAGCATCAGCGTCCCGTTGGTCATGGCGATGCCGTAGAAGAAGGAGACCATCAGGATGAAGTAGAACAGGCTGGTGGGCCACATGGCGATCACAGCGCTGGACTTTAAGCCCAGCACAAAGCAGCCGAAAATATAGGCAAAGGCCATGGCGATGATTCCCACGTTGATCTTGCATTTGTAGCCGATGGCTACGGATATAAATATGGACAATATTATCAGATAGCTGGTCATCTCATATACCTCCCAATCCGGTAGAGCACACCCCCGTGCTGTTAATGGTTACGCCGCCCCTATTCCAGAAATGACTGTTCCAGGGCTCTGATCTCGTGTAAATGGATCATGTTGTTGAAGGTGGGGAAATCCACCATCTGTTCCAGGGACGTCTCGCTGGTCTTATCCCGGGCCAGTCGTCCCAGGAATTCCTTTACCGCCTTGGTGGCGATGTAGAGGGCGGACACCGGGTAGATGGCGATGCGGTAGCCGATCTCGAACAGCTCCTGGGCCGGAAGGAGCGGCGTTTTCCCGTGCTCCACCATGTTGGCCAACAGGGGAACGGAGAGAGTTTTGCCCACCGTGCGCATTTCCTCCACCGACCTGGGCGCTTCGAAGAAAATGATATCGGCCCCCGCCTTCTCGTAGGCCAGCGCCCGGTCCAGGGCGTCCTCAAAGCCGTTCACCGCCCGGGCGTCGGTGCGGGCCAGGATGCAGAAGTCCGGGTCCTTCCGGGCCGCAACCGCCGCTTTGATCTTCGCCACCATCTCCTCCTTGGAAATGACTTCCTTGCCCTCCATGTGGCCGCAGCGCTTGGGCGTCACCTGGTCCTCCAGCTGAATGGCCGCCACGCCCGCCTGCTCGTAGAGGGCCACCGTGCGCATCACGTTCATCAGCCCGCCGTAGCCGTTGTCCGCGTCCGCGATCACCGGGGTGTCCCCGGAGGCGTCCACAATGTTGCGCGCCATGTCCGCCATCTCCGCCAGGGTGATCAGGCCGATGTCCGGCTTGCCCAGCACGCTGGCCGACACCCCGTATCCGGTCATGTAGACCACCGGGAATCCGCTCTCCGAGATCAGCCGCGCCGTCCAGGCGTCATAAGCGCCGGGAGCGATCAATGTCTCATTGCCCTTTAAGAGCTCTCTCAATTTTCTTGCTGCTGTCATACGCACCCTCCTTGAATTGTGTTTGATACTGTTTTATAGAAGCAAATTCCGTGCCAAAGGTGGAAGAGGGCAAAAAAAGGCATCCGAACCGGGTTTTAAGCGATTCGGATGCCATGTGTTTAAAATTTGTTTTGAAAATGTTTCGGGTGTGTTTCGGGTATGAAATGTTTCTGGGGGAGGGAGGTGAACCGGGGGGCGTCTCAGGCCAGCCCCATTTCCTGCCGCACCTCAATAAAGCACTTCACGATGAAGTCGATATCTTTCCGGGTATGGCTGGCGCACACCTGGGTGCGGATGCGGGCTTTGCCCTTGGGAACCACCGGGAAGGAGAAGGCCACCACGTAGACGCCCTTTTCCATCATGCGCCGGGCGAATTCCCCGGCCAGCTTCTCGTCGTAGAGCATCACCGGAACGCAGGGATGGGTGCCGGGGATGATATCGAAGCCGTTATCGGTCAGCTGTTTGCGGTAGTAGGCGGTGGTGTCCTCCAGCTGATCCCGCAGCGCAGTGCTCTCCTCCAGCATGTCGAACAGCTCCAGGCTGGCCCCCACAATGGCCGGGGCCAGGGTGTTGGAGAACAGGTAGGGGCGGCTTCTCTGGCGGAGCAGGTCGATGATCTCCTTGCGCCCGGAGGTATAGCCGCCGGAAGCCCCGCCAAGGGCCTTGCCCAGGGTGCCGGTGATAATGTCAACCCGGCCCTCCACGCCGTTGTACTCCGGCGTTCCGCGGCCGTGTTTGCCCACAAATCCCACCGCGTGGCTGTCGTCCACCATGACCAGGGCGTTGTACCGGTCGGCCAGGTCGCAGACGCCCTTCAGATTGCAGATAATGCCGTCCATGGAGAACACGCCGTCGGTGGCGATGAGTTTGATTCTGGCCCCAAGCGCATCTGCATCCTTTAAACGGTTTTCCAGATCCTCCATGTCGTTGTTTTTGTAGCGGAGCCGTTTGGCCTTGCACAGGCGCACGCCGTCGATGATGGAGGCGTGGTTCAGCTCGTCGCTGATCACCGCGTCCTCCGGGCCCAGAAGGGTCTCGAAGAGTCCGCCGTTTGCGTCAAAGCAGGAAGAGTAGAGGATGGTGTCGTCCGTTCCCAGAAAACGGGAAATTCTCTCCTCCAGCTGCTTGTGGATGTCCTGGGTTCCGCAGATGAACCGGACCGATGCCATGCCGTAGCCCCGCTCGTCGTAGGTTCTCTTGGCCGCCTCGATCAGCCTGGGGCTGTCTCCAAGGCCCAGGTAGTTGTTGGCGCACATGTTGATCACTTCCCGTCCGTCCTCCAGGCGCACCCTTGCGCCCTGGGCGGAGGCGATGGGGGCTTCCCCCTTGAACAGACCGGCTTCCTTTATCTCTTCCACAGTGCCGGCGAAAATACTTAATATGTCGTTTTTACGGGCCATAGCTGCCTCTCCTTTTTATGATTCAGATTCGTTGATATGGGACCAGTCCAGGATCACCTTGCCGGACTGGCCGGAAATCATGGCTTCAAATCCCTTTTCATAGTCGCGGATATCAAAATGGTGGGTGATGATCGGGGAAATGTCCAGTCCCGCCTCGATCATGGTGGTCATGGTGTACCAGGTATCCCAGACCTTCCGCCCGTAGATTCCCTTGAGCGTCAGGCCGTTGAAAATGACCGTTTCCAGGTCCACCACGGTTTCCCGTCCCTGAAGCCCCAGAAGGGCCATCTTTCCGCCGTGCTTCATGTGGTGGATCATGTCGTGGAGCGCTTTCGGGCTTCCCGACATCTCCATTCCCACGTCAAATCCCTCGGTCATTCCGATGGATTTCATCACCTGGTCCAGCTTTTCCTCATTTAAATTGATGGTTCTGGTGGCGCCCAGCTTCCGGGCCAGCTCCAGGCGGTACTCGTTCATGTCCGTCACCACCACATGGCGGGCCCCGCTGAACTTGGCGATGGCCGCGGCCATGATGCCGATGGGGCCAGCGCCGGAGATCAGCACATCCTCGCCCAGCACGTCGAAGGAGCGGGCCGTGTGGGTGGCGTTGCCGAAGGGATCAAAGATGGCGTAGAGCTCCTCCGGGATGTTGGGTCGGCAGCTCCAGACGTTGGAGGAGGGGATCACCAGATATTCCGCAAACGCGCCGTTGCGGTTCACCCCAACGCCCTTGGCGTCCCGGCAGTTCTCCTTGTGTCCTTCCAGGCAGTTGCGGCATTTCCCGCAGGTGATGTGTCCCTCGCCGGACACCAGATCCCCCACGCTGTGTCCGTCCACCCCGGACCCCACCTCCACGATCTCGCCCACGTACTCGTGGCCCGCCGTAAGCCCGACGGGAATCGTGTGCCTTGCCCAGTCGTTCCACTGGTAGATATGTACGTCCGTGCCGCAGATGGCCGTCTTGTGAATCTTAATCTTCACGTCGTTGGGCCCCACCTCGGGAACCGGCACGCGCTCCATCCACAGCCCGGCTTCCGGTTTCTTCTTGGTCAATGCCCACATGGTCTGCTCCTGCATGATATAACCCCCTTGTCATATGATGTGAGTGTGAAATTTGCCTTGTTTCCGGGTATCTTATGATTTCATTATAAGGGGAGGGAGGGCAAATAGCAAGGGAAAAATCCGCGATAGACGGACAAAATTTGATAAAATGTATTTGTGTTACGCACACGAACGTGTGTCTTTTTGGGGGAAACATTTTGGCGGGATACCGGATGATGAGGGTGGTATGCCAGGGGTGGGAAGGAATTGTTTGGGAGCGGGGCTGGTATTGGGGGGGAGGGGGGATTTGGGCTCCGGGCTTCGGCATCCCGTGGCGGGGGGCTGCTCCCGGGGGGATATTTCGCGGTGTGAGGGCATATTTCGGCCCTGTCAGTATGCTTTCAGCCCCTTTAGTATGACTTCGGTCCAATCAATATACCAAGAGCCTGCATTTTCCGCCAGAGCGTGGAGCGGCTGACGCCCAGAAGCCTGGCCGCCTGGGTGCGGCTTCCGCCGCACTGGCGCAAGGCGAGTAGAATCTCGTCCCGCTCCCTGCGCTGCCTGTCCGCCAGAATCCAGGAGGAGAGGGGAAGGGGAGAGGCGGGGGAGGGCGGAGCGGTGGGGCCAAAGCTGCCACCGGCCATGCCGGCCGTGCCATCAGTCGCTCCGGCTATGCCGCCAGTATCCCCGGTCGCGCCGCCAGCCGCTCCGGCTATGCCACCCGCCGCCCCGGCCACGCCCCCGGTCGCTCCGGCCATGCCGCCAGTCGCCCCGGCTATGCCGCCAGTCGCTCCGGCCATTCCGTCCGCCGCCCCGGCCATGCCGCCAGCGCCCCCGGCCATGCCCCCGGCCGCACTCCAGGCCCACCCCCCATCCACCTCTTCATTCACAGACAACGCCTGCATTGCCAGCCGCTCCGCATCCATCCCATCCTTATACAGAACAGCCATCCGCTCCACCACATTCCTCAGCTCCCGTATATTTCCCGGCCAGTGGTAGGCGCGCAGGAAGGGGATTCCTGCCAGCTCCAGCCGTTTCCCGTCCGGCAGGTCGGGCCGGAATTCTTTCAGGAAATGATTGATCAGCAGCGGGATATCCTCCCGCCGGTCCCGGAGCGCGGGCAGGTGGATCGCCAGCACGTTCAGCCGGTAGTACAGGTCCTCCCGGAACTTCCCCTCCTTCACCATCTGCCAGAGGTTCTTGTTGGTGGCCGCGATTACCCGGATATCCACCGGCACCACCTTTTCGCCGCCCAGACGGAATACCTCCCGCTGTTCCAAAGCCCGCAGGAACCGCAGCTGGATGTCCATGGAAATCTCCCCGATCTCATCCAGAAACAGGGTCCCTTCATGGGCCAGCTCGAACACTCCCTTTTTCCCGCCGCGTCTGGCGCCGGTGAAGGCCCCCTCCTCGTAGCCGAAGAGCTCGCTCTCCAGGATATTGGGCGGCACCGCCGCGCAGTTGATGGCCACAAAGGGCATACGGCTCCGGTCGCTCTCGTTGTGAAGGCTCTGGGCGAACAGCTCCTTGCCCGTGCCCGTCTCCCCGGAGATCAGGATGGTGGCGTCGCTCTTGGCGTACTCTCTGCCGATGTGTACGATATCCTGAAATGCCGCGCAGGCCCCCTGCATATCCTCAAACCGGGTGCCCGCCACAAAACCTCTGGTGTACAGCTTCCGCCGGATCTTCCCCTCCGCCTCGGACACCTCCTCAATACTCTGGAAGGTGGCCAAAGCCCCGATCAGCCGTCCCTGGCTGAAAATGGGGCAGCGGTTGGTGAGAATCTTCACGTTCCCCACATCCTGAATCTTGTTGTACTCCTCCCGCTGCCGCTCGATCACCACGTTCAAACGCGTGTTGGGCAGCACGTCCTGGACCGGGCGTCCCATCACGTCCCCGCGGTCGATCTTCAAAATCTTCTCCGCGCTGGTGTTGAACTCATTGACGATTCCCTGCTCATCGGTGACGATCACGCCTTCATGAATCGTTTGCAGGATGCTGGCCAGCTTGTGGGCCTTTTTTGCGTCCTGCCGCTTGGCGAGCGCCACCTGAACCGCGGTGTCCACCGCCGTTTTCACGCCGTCCACGGACCAGATGTAATGCCCCCGCATCCCCTTGAGCGCCGCCCGCTCCAGCACAAAAGCCGTACCGATCACGTCCTCGATGCCCTGGTTGTACAGATCGGCGAGTACCTGGTCGATCTCGCTGGACTGGTGGTAAACCCGCTCCGTCACCTCCACGTTCAGCAGCTCCTTCACCGAGGACACGAAGGGCACCCGTTCGCCGAAGGTGATAAGCCCGGTACATTTTCCGTACTGCGCCGCCTTTTTGAGGGCCAGGAGAAAATCGAAGCCCGTCACCTTTACTTTCACAAAAGGCGTTTCCTGCACGTACTTCTCCAGAAAGCGCCCATTTCCGCCGCTTCCCACAAACACATCCACCGAGTGGTCCTTCTCCAGCCTCCGCACCTCGTCCTTTAAGTCCTCGAACAGGGCGTTCAGTATGACAAACTCCACCTCCTCCGAATAAAACGGCTTGATCTGATGAATAAACTGCTCAAAGGTGCCGTAGCTGGCAATGGCAATCCGTACCCCCATAGTTTCTACCTCCAACCGGTCTGTTTCACAAGTGTGTCAAATGATTCATTTCCGAAGCATATCAGAACCATTGTACTACAGAAGGATGTGAAATATCTATGCGCCGCCCGGAAAATCAGGCGGTTTTCCGAAAATGTGGCTGAATGGGCGCAAAAACAGACCGCCTCAGAATCGTCTGAAGCGGCCTGTTTTCCAAAGTAATCGAAAACGGTTCTAAAAACCGGCAGGAGTTACTTCGATATCGCGGATAATGACATAATCCGGATTGTCCAACAGAAATCCGGCAATCCGGGCGATGTCCCCGGGTTTTAGCATCCGGGCCATTTCCTCCTCTGAGGGAGGCGTCGTCTTGTGGGACCAGATGGTGGTTGCGACCGGGCCGGGGCTGATGGAGGTGATGCGGATTCCGCTGCCGCGGCATTCTGCGGCCAGGGTTTCCGTCAGGGCCAGCGCCGCATATTTTGAAGCGGAATATGGGCCGCCTCGCGCGGCGGCGGCGTGGGAGGCCGTGGAGAGTATGTTGATAATGTACCCGGACTGCCGCTCCTTCATGGCCTTTAACACGCTCCGGGTCATATAAAACAGGCCGTCCACATTGGTGTCCATGATCCGTTTGTACTCCTCAGTGGAGACGTTCTCAAAGGAACAGGGAGCGTGCATGCTGCAGCCCGCGGAATTGATGAGAACGTCGATTCCCCCCAGCAAGCGGCAGGCCTGTTCCACCGCTGACGCCGCCTGTTCCGGGCTGGCAGCGTCCGCGGGTACGGTATAGACCGGCCTGGAAGTTCCTGCGGAAACAGAGCGCGCGGCCTCATCCAATTTTTCCGGGCTGCGGGACATCAGGCAGATGTCGTAACCCTTTTCATAAAGCAGTTGTGCGCAGGCAAGGCCGATGCCCTGGCTGCCGCCCGTTATGAGCGCCGATTTACGCCTGCTCATGCAGCAGCTCCTTGGCGTAACGACGCATATAATTGACATATTCCGGCAGGGCCAGCTCCGCCTCCTGAATCTCCGGGTGCCAGTGCTTCTCCCACTCAAAGCAGAGGTAACCCTCATAACCGCAGTCCTTTAAAAGCGACAGCGCTTCCCGGATGGGCACGGTACCCTGGCCGGGAAGGACAATATCAAACCCTTCTTTGGAATACCCGGAGGAGTCCTTGACATGGACGTGCCGCAGATAGGGCAGCAGGTTCCGGCAGGTGGTCTCCATGGGTTCGCCAAACCGGTAGGGGTGGAGAATATCCCAGATCACGCCGGCCTGGTTGCCGACCGCCTCCAACAGCGGAAGCAGGGAGGTGGAGGTGCTGAAATCATCGTGGGTCTCAAACAGCAGCGTTACGCCGTAGGAAGCCGCTGTCTTTACGGCCTGACGGTAACCGTCTATATCCCGCTCCAGTGCCGCTTCATAGGTGCTTCCGGGGGGAATGGGGCCTCCGAATACCCGCAGATAGGGACAATTCAGTCCCTGGGCAATGACGCAGAATTTCTCCAGCAGCTCCAGCTGCCTGCTGCGCCATCCGGGTTCGTCCTTGGCAAAGGAGATGCTGGTCCCGATCACGACCACCTCAAGCCCCGCGGACTGGAACCTGCGGCGGGTTTCGGGCAGGGCTTCCGGCGAAAAATCGTTCAGGTCCCACAGATCAATGGTGGACTGGACCGTCCGCAGCTCCACACCCTGAAAACCATATTTCAGGGCGAATTGAATAATCTCGTCGACGGTACAGGACGGGCAGGACAGTGAACTGAATGCTAATTTCATAGGCTATACCTCAAAGAGCGACACCCGGTCAATGAACTCCAGGGCGATTCCGTCAGGGTCTTTGATATTGCACACATAACCGTTCTGTGTGGCCAGGAGGCGAGGCTGGGTGGTGACCTCCACACCCTGGGCGGCCAGCTTTTCCGCCAGCGCCTTCGTGTCCTTGACGCGGAAGGCGATGTGTCCCATGAGCGGGCCCTCGTGGGGCGTTTCGTTGTGCAGCAGCTCCAGGATATTTTTACCGGTGTTCATGTAGACCATATCAAACTTCCGGTCCTCAAAGTGGTAGTTTTGGAGCATTTCCATCTCCATGTCCTTGGTGTAGAAGTCGATGCCCGCCTGCAGATCATTGGCGTAGATGGAGGCGTGGTCGATCTCGATCACATCGGTGGACGGCTCCCAGGACGGCTCGGAGAAAGATTCAAGCCGTTCAATCAGTTCCACATTGGCCCCGTTGGGGTCCTTCAAAAAGGCGATCTTACCGCCGCCTGAGCCGGCTTTTTTGGGCGGAACGTGGAAATGCCAACCCTTTTCTTCCAATATGCGGGCAGCTTCCTCGATATGATCCACAGTGTAAGCGATGTGGGCGATTCCGTACACGGCGCTTTCCGACGGGGACAGTGGGCTGAGAAATTCGATCATCTGGGTACCGATCTGCACATACGCTGCGATCGTGTGGGAGGCGGGAATATAGAGTCCCCTTACAAACTTAGCCCCCAGGTGTTCGGAATAGAATGCGAGGGTTTTCTGGAGATCCCTGACATTGACTCCGATGTGGTTAAATTCTTTTACCATAGTGTTTTCTCCTGTGCTTTATATTTTTATAAGCGCGCTGCTTATAAATGCAAAGTGATAAATAATATATATTTTCAATACAATTTCAACAAATAAGAAAATGGCTGGTATCGATGAAAAATAAAAATATGCATAAAACATATTGACAAGATCGAAAAAATCTGTATATAATAAACACATCAGATTAATATTAACGTTAATACAATGCTTACACCTGAATTATAATCATTTTCCCAATGCTTTGTCAATATTTATTTTATTTTTGTTGAAAATAGCAAAGAAAGGAGTTAACAAATGATAAAATCGCTGTTATAATAGTATTATCGATAATACAAACAGTGATGGGGGAATGATCGTATGTATGAGGTAACACTGAAGGATATTGCTGAAAAAGTGGGATGTTCGATTAATACAGTATCCCTTGCGTTGAAGGACAGCCCGCGGATCAGCGAGGCAACCAGGAGGAGGGTCAAGGAGGTTGCCAGCGATTTAAACTATGCATCAAACAATATGGCCAGGGCATTGGTTCTCAAAAAGACGGGGACCATCGGCTTGATCCTCAGAAATATTTCAAGCCTGCTGCTCACCACAGAGGCCCGCTATATTGAACAGTATTTGGAACAAAACGGATATACAATGTACGTGATTGCCAGTCACGACGACTTAAAGATGGAGGAGAAGGCGATCAACCTTATGCTCTCCAACAAGGTAGACGGCTTGATTGTAAATACACAGTTTACAGACAATCTTTCCAGGCTTGAGAAGCTGAGAAACCAGGGGTTTCCGGTGGTGCTTCTGTCGGGATTTGACAGGATGCCCCGGCTGGATGCAGTATACCCCAATCTGATCAAAGGAGCGTACCTTTCCACGAAACATCTGATCCAGATGGGACATCGGAGCGTGATCTATGTATCCAGCGCCCGGGATGAGACCGGGATGGCGGATCCGAAGTATGTGGGGTATGAGAGGGCGCTGCGGGAGGCGGGAATCACGCCGGGGCCGGATATGGCGTGCTGGCTGGGCTCCACGGATTTTCATCTGGTCAGAGACGAGGCGCTGGGAGATTTGTTGAGAAAAGGAAAGTCAGAGCAGGCATTTTTTATAACGCAGGATGAGCTGGCCATACCGATCATCCGGTTTCTCTATAAAAATGGAATCATGGTGCCAAAGGATTTGTCTGTTACCAGCATCGACAACATCCGCTTTGCGGACAGCGCCATGGTCCCGCTGACGACGGTGGGGTTTGACCTCCGCTATATTTCTCATCACGCCATCGATATTTTGCTTGAGCAGATCAGGGGAGAACGCCCTCAGGACCAGTTTGAGGATGTTGCGGCTGAGCCGGAATTTTATATCCGTGAATCTTGTGGATACTATGATATTTAAGATGAATGGAGGATGGTTATGAGGTTAGCGAACGGTAGAATGACAAGAACCGCAGGCGCTGTTCTGGCGGGAGTGATGGCACTGAGTCTGGCAGGCTGCGGAGGAAGCGCGCCGGTACAGGAAAGCTCTGCCCCGAAGCAGGAGACGCAGGCGCAGACCGAGGCTCAGGCTGCCGCGGGGGAGCCCGAGGAACTGACGATCTGGATGGGAAGCTGGTGGGAGGATCAGATCCCCAAGATTGTAGAAGCCTATAAAGCGGTGGAGCCCAATGTAAATCTGACAATCGAAGCCCTTCCGGTCAACGGATACGTGGACAAAGCGGTCACCACCATACTGGGCGGCGGCGGACCCGATATCCTGGCTGTGGACGTGACGCAGATGGGAACCCTTGTGGACAAAAACCTGCTGCAGCCCTGGGACGATCAGATAAAAGACATGGATTTGTCGGATTTTGCGGCGGTCATTGAGGGCGGGAAGTTTGACGGCGTCTATTACGGACTTCCCTACCGTACCAGCAGCTCGATCATGTACTACAATAAAACGATGTTCGACGAGGCGGGAGTTCCCTACCCCGAGGCGGGCTGGACCTACGACGACATGCTGGAAATTGCAAAAAAACTGACTATTCCCGGCGAGCAGTACGGCGTGGGAATCGGAGCCAGCAATGCGGATCCGTCCAACGTATTCCTCACGCTGTCCCCGGTGATCTGGTCTTATGGGGGAGACTATTTGAACGAGGATCAGACGGAGTGCACGCTCAACACGCCGGAGGCCATTGAGGGAATCCGCTACTGGACCGGCCTTTACACCACCGAGAAGGTGGCTCCTGAGGGCGCGGTCAACTATACCATGACAAAGGATATCATGCCGCTGTTCATTGAGAATAAAGTAGCTTTGATGATGGGCGGAGATCAGAACGCCGTGGAGTTTGACACCAATTACCCGGACCTGAATTATGGATACTGCGTACCGCCCAAGGCTCCGTCCGGCTCCGGCGGATGGCTGTTTACCGTGCCGGTAACTGCTAAAAATTCTCCCGGCGCATATAAGTTTGCCAAATGGTTCCTGCAGCCCGAGGTGCTGGGTGAGCTGACGGTCCGCATACCGGCCAGAATGGAGGCCACTAACTACGGAATCTGGAACGATCCGCTGTACCAGACCATTCTGGAGAGCGCCATGGTCGGACGTCTGAGCCCCACCATCCCGCAGTGGACCGATATGCAGAAGATCATTATTGTGGAGCTTCAGAATATCATGCAGGGAGCCAAGACCGTGGAACAGGGCTGTGAGGATATGGCCCAGCAGTGTAATGATCTTTTGAAATAGTATGACGGACGCCCTGCACTAACACTGCAGGGCGTAAATGCAGAGAGGAGTAGGTCATGGAACGTTTTATCAACGGCGTGTTCCATCCAGATATCCAGCAGAAGCGGGCGCGCACAGGACTGAAGTTTGTTGCACCGTGTACCGTTGTTGTGCTCTTGATGATGATCGTGCCGATTATACGGACTATATCGTTCGCATTTTCAGAGGTGACGCTGCCATCCTTTGATACGCAGTTTAACGGGATCCGGAATTTTGAGAAGATCGTCACGCTGAAAGAATTTCCGGCGATTGTAAAAAATACAGTGGTGTGGATTGTGGGCTCGGTTGTGCTGAGAACAGGCATGGGATTTGTGGCGGCATTTATCATGGACGGACAGGGAAAACCGGTGAAGGCCGTGCGCCTGCTGGCTTTGCTGCCCTGGACGGTGCCCAGCATCGTGTCCGCCAACTCCTGGCGGTGGATGCTTCAGAGCGATTTTGGGCTCATCAACGGAATGTTTAAAAGCGTGGGCCTGGAATCCTGGTGCAGGCTGTGGCTGAGCACCGCCGAGACAGCCCTGCCGTCCGTGCTGGCGGCTTACACCTGGGCGGGTTTTCCGTTTGTGATGATGATGATTTTAGCGGGGCTTCAGGGAATCCCGGGGGAACTGTACGAATCCAGCGCCATTGACGGCGCCAGCCGGATCCAGCAGTTTTTCTATATCACCCTTCCCTCCCTGCGATCTGTGATTACCATGGTAATTGTGCTCGAGGTGGTAAACGCGATCAACGCGTTTGATCTGTTGTTTGTTCTGACCGGAGGCGGCCCGGGGACGTCCTCGGAAATTCTGGGATTGTTGATTTACCGCCTGGGATTCACCCGGTTCGACTTCGCAGGCGCATCCGCGGCCAGCACGCTGCTAATCGGAGCGGCTTTGGTGTGCTTCCTGTTCTACGCGCCCACACAAATCAGGAAAAAAGGGAGGAATCAAGCATGAAGAAACGGATGCATCCGGCCGTTATTGTGAAGATTCTGCTGATCGTCGGAATCTGCGCGTTCAGCCTGTTTCCCATTCTGTGGTGTCTCAGCACCTCCTTAAAGCCGGAGAGCCAGATTTATGAGGTGCCGCCGCGCTGGATTCCCAGAGAAGTGACGTGGGTCCATTATGGCCAGATTCTGAGGGACTCCAATATGCTGCATTATTTTAAAAACACGGTGATCCTGGCCACGGGGACCACGTTGATCACCATGACGGTGAGCGTGCTGGCGGCTTACGGGTTCTCCCGTTACAAGTTCACGGGCAGCCGCTGCCTGATCTGGACGATTTTATTTGCAAGAGTTCTGCCGCGGGTGGCGGTGATCATACCCTACTATATCATTCTCAAGGAATTAAAGATGATCAACACCTATCCGGGCCTGATCCTGGTGTACCTGACCATCTGCCTGCCGGTTGCGGTGTGGATGCTGAAAGGATATTTTGACAATCTGCCCATTGAGGTTGAGGAGGCGGCGGTGGTGGACGGCTGTTCCCCGTTCCGCGTCCTGGTTGAGATCGTGATTCCCATGTGCAAGCCCATATTGGCTACGGTTGCCATGAACGCGTTTGTCCTGTCCTGGAACGAATTCCTGTTTGCCCTGACCATGACGGACGGCAAGGCCATGCGCCCGATTTCCGTGGGACTGGCGTTTTTTATAGACGAGATGGGCGTACACTGGGGGCCGCTGATGGCTGCTTCCATCCTCATGAGCATCCCGGCGGTGATTTTCTTCTCCCTTGCACAAAACCAGATGGTGCGGGGGTTGAGCGCCGGCGCGGTGAAGGGCTGATAGAGATGAAAGGAACCGTAAAATGATGAAAAGAGTTGTGGTTGGAATAATCGGAAGCGGCTTTGCGGCGGACCTGCACGCATGCGCGTATCAGAAGGTCTACGGCGTGGAGGTCGTTATGAAGGCGGTCGCCTCGCTGGCTCCCAATGCAGGGGAATTTGCGGCGGCCCACGGGATCGCCGGGGTGTATACGGATTACCGGGAAATGTTAAAGGACCCGGAGATCGACGTCATCGACGTGGTTGCGCCCCCGTTTCTCCACGAGGAGATGATAAAGGCGGCCATAGAGAGCAAAAAGCATGTCATCTGTGAAAAGCCGCTGACCGGATATTTTGAACCGGCGGACGGTTCGCAGAGCTTTACAAAGGAGGAGGCCTACCGGGAGGTCCAAAGGAAGCTTAAGGAGCTGGGGGAGGCCGTTGAGGCGGGCGGCGTCAAGTTCATGTATGCGGAGAATTACATCTATACGCCCGCTCTTCAGAGGAGCCTGGAGTTTTTGAACGCCCAGAACAGCAGAATCCTGTTTATGCGCGCGGAGGAGAGCCACAACGGCTCCCATGCGGCCCACGCGGCGCTTTGGAAATGCAGCGGAGGCGGATCCTTTATCCGTCAGGGCTGCCACCCGCTGTCGGCGGTCCTCTACCTGAAGGAACAGGAGGCCAGGAAACGCGGGGAGGAGATTCGCGTCACCAGCGTGATGGCCGACATGGGAAATGTCAGCGGCGTTTTGAACGAGGAGGAGCTGGCATTTATTGAGACGAGAGCCGTGGACGTGGAGGACCTGGCAAATGTCCTGCTCACCTTTTCGGATGGCAGCAGGGCCGTGGTCATGGCGGGGGACATGGTGGTGGGAGGCGTCAAGAATCTGGTGGAAATCTATACCAACAAGAGCGTCTACTACTGTAATATGGCGGCAACAGACGGCCTGCGCGCTTATCACGATCAGGCGCAGGGGCTGGAAAATGTCTATGTGACGGAAAAACTCACCACGAAAACCGGATGGCAGAACGTATTCCTGGAGGAAGAGCTGATGAGAGGGTATACAGGCGAGCTTCAGGATTTTATGGAATGCGTTGCCTTTGACCGGCAGCCCAAGTCCGGTTTCGAATTGGCGGCCAAAACAGCGCTGTTGGTTTACGCGGCGTACCATTCGGCGGAGACGGGGCGCAGGGTTTCGCTGGAACTTTAAAGGGAGAGGGCGGAATCCGGCACAGAGATTTCGCCCTCTCATTTGGACGCAATAGGCCGCCGGGAGACCGGCGGACAGTTGCAAAATGCGGTGAACCGCGCAGAGCGCAGGGACATCGCAGTGCGGAGGCGGTATGGAAGAACAAATATATCTGCTGTTCGATATCGGCGGAACATCGGTGAAGTATGCGGCGGGCGACGGCGCGGGAAGGCTGTGGGAGCCGGGCAGCTTCAAAACACCTGAGTCCGGTATGGAGGAGCTGCTGGCCCGGATGGCGGAGGTTTACGGGCGGTTTGAAGGCAGGCGGAACATCTGCGGGGCTGCGGTCAGCTGCCCCGGGGCGGTGGACGGGAAAAACGGTGTGATACATGGCTCCAGCGCGGTGCCGTATATTCACGAGATCCCGTTTCGGGATATGGTATCCGGGGCTTTGAGCGGCCTGAGCGTCCTCATAGAAAACGACGCCAGATGCTTTGCCATGGGGGAGATGTGGCTGGGGGAGGCTGCCGGAGCCGGCCATTTTTCAACCATTGCCATCGGCAGCGGCATAGGGGGCGCCATGGTCCACGACAGGCGGGTGCTTTACGGCGCAAATCTGTGCTGCGGTGAGGTTTCGAATTTCCCGCTGGGAGCGCGGAAGCCGGACGGGACCAGGGAGGTGTGGTCTGATTACACCCCGGTTAACCTGGCGAAGCGCTACAGCTGTCAGTCTGGTGTGGAAATAAATGGAAAACAACTGTTTGAACTGGCGGAACAGGGGGATGGGACGGCGGCGGTTTACCTGGACCAATTTTATTATTACACGGCCCTGGGCTGTATTTTAATCCAGTTTTCCTTTGATCCGGAGATCATTGTCCTGGGCGGAGGCGTCAGCGAGAGGGAGGACCTGGCGCGGCGCATTGAGGAAAAGGTGAACGATATCCTGTGTCCGGGACAGAATTTCAGTTTTTTAAAGCCCAAATTGGTTCGCAGCAGAAACAATAACCGTTCAAACCTTAGGGGGGCGCTGTTTGCCCTGCTGCAGAGAGTAGAGGAGGAAAAGAATGAAGGAATATCAGTTTAAGGAAGGGTTTCTCTGGGGCGGGGCCTGCTCGGCGGTGCAGTGCGAGGGGCGCGGCCCGGAGGATGGAAAGCAGGATAACATCTGGGACCAGTGGTACCGGGAGGCCCCGGGGGTATTTTACCAGGGGGTAGGGCCGGAGGTGACTTCGGACTTCTACCACAATTATGAGCAGCTGATTAAAATGATGAGGGAATGCGGGATCACGTCGTTCCGCACGTCCCTGCAGTGGGCCAGGATTATTTCGGACCGGGACGGCACGGTGAACCGGAAGGGGATTGGTTTCTATCACCGGGTGATAGACGCGCTGCTGGACAACGGAATCGAGCCGATTCTCTGCCTGAACCATTTTGACATGCCGATGTACTGGATGGAAAAGGGCGGGTTTGAGTGCCGCGAGACAGTGGACGCGTTCGCCGCCTTCGCCAGAGTCTGTTATGGGGAGTTTTCCGGCAAGGTCAGGCGCTGGGTTACCTTCAACGAGCCGGTGATCACGCCGGAGCAGGGATATCTGTATCTCCACCATTATCCGCTGGTGCAGGACGGCAGGCGGGCGGCGCAGGTGGCCTACTACATCCAGCTTGCCAGCAGCATGGCGGTGGAGGTTTACCGGCAGATGGGCTGTTCCGGCCAGATCGGCATTGTCTTAAACCTGACGCCCACTTACTGCCGGGACCCTGAGGACGAGCGGGACCGCCAGGCTGCGTATGCGGCGGACCTGTTCTTCAACCGGTCATTTCTGGACCCGTCGGTAAAGGGGGAATACCCGGCCGACCTGGTCCGCATATTGGAGGAGAATCAGGCGGTTCCGGTCCACACGGAGCAGGAGCTGGAGACGATACGCAGGAATACGGTGGATTACCTGGGGGTCAATTACTATCATCCCCGGAGAGTCGTGCACCGCAGCCGACCGCTGGATTCCGATACGTTTATGCCGGACCGGTATTTTGAATATTATACGCCGGAGAACTGCCGGATGAACAAGTCCAGAGGCTGGGAGATCTATGAAAAAGGGCTGTACGACATCGGCATCAATATTCGGGATCACTACGGCAATATTCCCTGGATGGTCACGGAGAACGGCATGGGCGTTCAGGACGAAGAGCAGTTTCTGAACGAGGAAGGCATGGTGGAGGACAGCTACAGGGTGGAGTTCATCAAAGATCATCTCCGCTGGCTGCACAAGGCGATTGAGGAGGGCTGCAACTGCTTCGGCTACCATATGTGGTGTCCTTTCGACAGCTGGTCCTGGTCCAACGCATACAAAAACCGGTACGGTTTTATCCGCATAGACATCAATGACCACGCCAGGCCGTCATTCAAGCGGTCCGCCGCCTGGTTCCGACGGGTGTCCGACGGGAATCGATTCACAGACTGACGAAAAAAAGGGTATGGCTCGGATGAACCATACCCTTTTGGTTTGTTGATGCGATCAGATACCGGCACGAATTGCCTTAATCGTCCTCCTCCGGCGCAAGCTCGGTGGTCTCCACCTTGGGCGGCATAGCGTAGGAGAACAGGATGAAGCAGATGAAACCCGCCACCAGTCCGGGGATGATGGGCTGGCTGAACTTGATTCCGAACAGCATTCCGCCGGAAATGTGCTCCAGATACACCACCACGATGGTGCCTGCGATCAGGGAGGCGATGGTGCCTGCCGTGGAGGCTTTCTTCCAGTAATGCCCCATCACGTAGGGGAAGAAGGAGCCTGCGGCCCGGAGCGTGAAGCAGAACATCAGGATGGACACGATGCTCTGGGTGTTGAACAGGGCGATCAGCATGGAGGCCACGCCCACCAGGCACATCACGGTCTTGGTCACCTGCATCACGGACTTGCTGGAAGCGTCGGGCTTCAACACAGCTTTGTAAATATCATTGGCGAAAATGGACCCGGCGCCCAAAAGGTCGGAGTCGGAGCTGGACATGGTGGCGGAGATAATGCCCGCGAACAGCAGTCCGCAGATCAGCGCCGGCATGGTGTTGATGGCCAGCACGGGCAGGGCGTAGCGCGCGCCAACGGAGGCGAACTGATCGGAGCTGAACTTGCCCATGTTGATCAGCGCCAGGGTGATGATGCCCAGGATCGTGGGGATGAAGGCGTAGATAAAGTTCACAAGAGCTGCCAGCCATGCGCCGCCCTTGGCCGCCTTCTCATCCTTAGCCGCGTAGAAACGGGATACCGCTTCCTGGCCCACGGAGAAGGTTGCGGTGTACATGATCACAAGGGAAATGATTCCGAACAGGTCGTAGCCCGCAAACAGGCTCATGGTGCCCTCGGGGATATTGGTGGTCACATTACCCCAGCCGCCGGCGTAGTTGATGGCGAAGGGAACTGCGATGATCATGCCGATCACGATCAGGAACACCTGGACGAAGTCGGTCAGGGTCACGCTCCAGAGACCGCCCATGATGGAGTAAACGGTCACAACCACGGCAACGATGATCACGGCCACCTGGTAGTCGATGTTCAGCATGGTGGAAAGGATGACTGCGGAGGCGATGAACTGTCCGGCGGTCAGGCCCACCAGGGGAAGCAGCATGATGATGGCGGTGATCAGGCCGCAGGATTTGCCGTAGCGCCTGCGGAAATACTCGGGCACGGTCTTTACCGTTGCCGCCCGGAACTTGGGGGCGATGAAGCTCAGGATAATGAACGCGATGCCCATGGTGGTAATGTACCAGGAAGCGCTGAGGCCGAAGCCGGACATGCCGTTCTGCACCACGCCCAGGGAGCTGCCGCCGCCGATCTCCGTGGCCGCCAGGGTGCCTGCCATCAAAAGCGGGCCAAGCCTGCGCCCAGCCACCATGAAGTCGGTGTTGGTGGAGATCTTGGTGGAAGAATACCAGCCGATCCACAGCATGACGAGCAGATAGACAATTACAATAGCGGTTACAAGAATGTTAGTACCCATACAAACCCCTCCTATATGTATTGAATGTCTTGTTATACTCAGTTTATCATGTAAAAAGCACGAAAAAAACTGCCGAATCTGCAAAAAAATTACCAAATATGACGGTTGGGGTGAGGACTGGGGGGAGGAAAGACCGCGGGTGTTCCGGGAGTGCCTCGCTGCCGGGTTGCGCCCTTGCCGCCTCCCTCCCGTGTCCTCCGCCCCGCCGCTTGACTTATACCGCCCCAGCACATAAAATAGAAAAAGAGCTGAACGGAACATGGCAGATTTGCAGAGGGGGAATGATATGGACGTTTTGAAAATTGCGATCTGTGACGATACCGTGGAGGAGTGCAGGGAAGTGGAGGCGTGCGCGGCGCGCTTTTTCGGGGATCGGAGGCTGAAGGCCCGCATCGATACATACAAGGATATGCCGGAGCTTCTGGCGGCGGACGAGGAGTACGATCTGTACCTGCTGGACGTGCTGATGCCCGGCATGACCGGGATCGAGGGGGCGGGTGCCCTACAAAAGAAGGTGGAGCGGCCGGTGGTGGTGTTCATCACCTCCTCCCTGGAATCCGCGGTGGACGGCTACAGCGTCAACGCGGCGGGTTTTGTGCTAAAGCCCGTGGAGCCGGAGCGCCTGGAGGCCACCCTGGAGCGGGTGCTGCGCCAGTACTTGGGGGAGAGGCGTGCGGTGCTCACCGTGACCCACAACCGGGTGCCGGTGCAGCTGAAGCTGGAGAAGGTGGTATACTTTGAGAACCGCCTGCATCGGGTGTACGCGGCGCTGGACGACGGGGAGCTTCTGACCATCAGCCACAAGCTGTCCGAGCTGCAGGAGGAGCTGGAGGGTTTTTCTCAGTTTCTGCGCTGCCACCAGAGCTATATCGTGAACCTGGACCATGTGGAGGCCCTGGAGGAATCCTGCTTTCAGATGGCCGGCGGGCAGGTGGTGCCCGTGTCCCGCAATTTTTACAAGCAGAGCAAATACGCCTACTATCATCACCGGCTGAAATGAGGGGAAAATGAACGACGAAGCCTGCAGCGTTTTCCAGGATCTGATCAATCTGGCCGTGCGCATGATGCCCATTTTCATGTGCATGGAACCAAAACATAAGAACAAAGAAAATATTGCCGCCGTCTCGGCGTACCTCTGGGTCCTGATGGTGTCCATGGAGTCGGTGTTCCACATCGATCCCAGGGCGTTTCTGACGTTCCGTGGAATTTTCTCCTGCCTGTTTTTCCTGGTGCTGCTGGTGTTCTTCAAAGGCGGTCTGCTGAAGAAAGCCTTTTTGTACATATCGGCCTGGCTGTTCGCCGTGCTCAGCCTGCCCTTAAATGAGATCGCGGCCCGGGCGCTGGCTGGCAGGACCGGCCTGACCCTGGGGCAGATCGGCGTGATCGTGTCCCTGATCTTTGCCGCCGGGTTCTGTCTGTTCGTGCGTTTCTGGCTCAAGTCGGTGGTGGAACAGCTCTTTTCTCAGCTGTCCAACCGCTCCGGCACCCTTCTCCTCACTTACCCGTCGGTGTCCCTGGTGATTCTGTTCATCGGCATCAACACCATTTTCTCGCCCCGGTCCCTGGCCGGGCGGGGGATGGAGGACGTGCTGTTTTTTATGGCCCTGTGCGCCATGATTCTGGTGCTCTACGTGATGATTCTCAGCAGCACCCTGGAGATCGTTGGCCGCCGGAAAACGGAGGAGGAGCTGCGGTTTGCCAGGCAGCTGATCAGCCAGCAGCGGGAGCATTACAACCAGACCCTGGACTACATCGAGCAGGTGCGCATCATCCGGCACGATTTCCGCCACCATATCCATGCGCTGCTGAACATGGACAAGGAGACCAGACCCGTTACCTCCAGAATCTGCAGCGGGAGCTGGACACAGCGGCGGAGATGGTGTTCTGCCAGAACCAGTCGGTCAACGGTCTGCTTCAGGAGTACGCGGCCAGGGCCCGCCAGGACGGCGTGGAATTTGAGGCCCGGCTGGACCTGTCCGCCCGGGTGCCGGTGGACGACTTAACGCTCTGCATCGTCATCGGAAACCTGCTGGAAAATGCCCTGGAAGCCTGCCGCCGCTTGCGGGAAAACCGGTTTATCCATCTGCAGGCCCGATGGATGGAGGACCACATGATGATGATGGTGGAAAACTCCTACAACGGCCAGATCAAACAGAGCGGCGGAAAGATCCTCTCCAGCAAAAAGGACGGCGGCCTCGGCATGATGAGCATCCGGCGGATTTTGAGCAGGCCGGGGGACGAGTTTGACGTGTGCTACAATGAAAATACGTTTACGGCTATGGTGAAGATTATGGATCGGACGATGCCAGAAAACAGCGCTTGAAACCGGAAGGAGGCTCCCAGGGAGCCTCCTTTGGCATCCGAAAGAAGATAACAGGCAGATGACAAAAGGGTTGACATTATCATATGACATGTTATAATATAACATATAGCAAGTATAACATGTCCTGGAATGTGGACACAAAACAGGAGGATGCGATGAAGGTAGTCGGACTAGGGGACAATGTGGTAGACAAGTATGAGCATATCCAGGTGATGTATCCCGGAGGGAACGCCATGAACTTCGCGGTCTTTGCCAGGCAGTTGGGCGTTCAGGCGGCATTTCTGGGGGCTTTCGGGGATGATCCCGAGGGAGAGCACGTGGCGGCAAGCGCCCGGCAGGAGGGCGTGGATATCAGCCGCTGCCGCCGCTATCACGGGGAGAATGGCTGCGCCAGAGTCAGGTTGGAGAACGGGGACCGGGTTTTCCTGGGCAGTAACCGCTGTGGCGTTCTGCGCACGGAGGGCCTGAGGCTGGGACCGGAGGATTATGAGTATCTGCTGGGGTTCGATCTGATCCACAGCGGCATTTTCGGGTTTGCAGAGGAGGAGATCCGGACCCTGAAGGAGAGAGGAGCGCGGATCTCTTTCGATTTTTCCAGCTCCTTCACCAAGGAGTACCTGGAGCAGGTGCTGCCGTACGTGGATTACCCGGTATTTTCATGCAGCCATCTGGAGATGGGCGAGATGGAGCGGCTTTTGGAATACGCCGCCGGGCAGGGATGCGCGCTGACGCTCTGCACCAGAGGGGAGTCCGGGGCCTGGCTGGCGGACGGCAAAACGGTGTACCGGCAGCGGCCTTATCTGGTGGAGGCCCGGGACACCATGGCGGCGGGAGATTCCTTTCTGACCTGTTTTCTGGTCAACTATTTGAATGTAAGCCAGAAGAATCCCGGCGGGCATGAGGCCGCAATAACGGTTTCGCTGGAACGGGCCGCGCAGTTTGCGGCAAACCAGTGCATGGTGGACGGTTCCTGGGGGCATGGGGTCCGCTATTGACCGGGATTAATTTGAATGTATGGAGTGTGGGGGATGATTAGAGCGGTTTTATTCGACATGGACGGCCTGATGTTTGATACGGAGCGTCTGGCCACGGAAACCTGGATGGAACTGGGGCGCAGGCACGGCATCCCGGTCACGCGAGAGCTGATGGACGAGACGCGGGGGAGACCGCTGGAAGACTGCGTCCGGATTTTTAAAAAACATCTGGGACAGGAGTTTGACTTTTTTAAACACCGCGGAGAGCGGAAGCGCTATATGGACGCGTATCTGGAACAACACGGCCTGCCGGTGAAGCCGGGGCTTGGGCGGCTCCTGGGATATTTGCGGGAAAACGGCTTCAAAACGGCTCTGGCCACGTCCACCCATGAGGAGATCGCCGGCGCATATCTGAAAATGGCCGGGGTGGAGGAATATTTTGACTGCAAGGTGTTCGGGAATATGGTGGAGCGGGGGAAGCCCAATCCCGACATATACCTGCGCGCCGCAAAGCTTCTGGGGACTCCGCCGGAGGAATGTCTGGTGCTGGAGGATTCCCCCTGCGGAGTCTGCGCGGGCTGGAGGGCAGGCTGCCGCGTGATCATGGTTCCCGATCTGGTAGAGCCGTCCCGGGAGGATTTGGAGCGCGCCGATGCCTGTGTGCCGTCCCTGAATGAGGTAATTTCTTATCTTGAGAATTAATAAGGGAAAATTTTCCGGTCCTGTTTGATTTTTTGATGGATCAATGTTATAGTGGTTATAACAAGTTGTACTGGAGGGACAAACATGGAAAAACTGAAAAAAGGCTCCAGCGTGCCACTCTATAAACAGTTATTTGAGGTGATTGAACAACAGATTTCAGACGGTGAGCTGAAAGAAGGCCAGCAGCTGATGACCGAGGCGGAGCTCAGCGCCGAGTACGGCGTCAGCAGGATTACGGTGCGCAAGGCGCTGGAACTTCTGGTGGAGGACGGGATTCTGGTAAAACGCCAGGGAGTGGGCGCTTTTGTGGCGGAACGGAAGATGCACCGGCGGGTTGAGGGAATTATGGGATTTACGCAGAACTGCGCCGCAGAGGGCAAAAAGGCCGGTGCTGTACTGCTGGCCGCCGAGCTGGCGGAGCCGACGGTCAAGGATATTGAGAATCTCCAGATCAAATCCAACGAGAAGGTGATCCGCATTGTCAGGCTGCGCCTCAGCGACGATGTGCCGGTGATCCTGGAGGAGGTCCGCTTTTCGCAGAAATATGCGTTTTTGATGGGGCAGGATCTCACCACCTCCATCTACCAGATGCTGGCGGATCAGGGCATAAGCCTGGGGCACAGTACCATGGAGATCGAGATCTGCTATGCCAGCGAGGAGGAAAGCCGCCTGCTTGAGGTGAAAGAGCGGGAAGCTCTTCTGGTGACCAAAAGCATGGTCTACAGCCAGCAGGGAGAGCCGGTCCATTACTGTAAAAATACGATCAATCTGTCGCGGTATAAGATGACCGTTATCATTTAAAAACCGGAAATCATTACAAAACAAGGTTGTGATATAACAACATATAATGTGCTGTTGGATCACAACCTTTATTTTGTGCATAATGCTATAAAACAAAAGATATAATTGAATATTATAGACAAAATAAAGATTTATTCTTTGGAACTCTTGCAAATCAATATAACATATCTTATAATATCTACATGACATGTCAATACAATCATAAAAAGGAGAGCGGCATATGAAAAAAATGGTATCAGCGTTGGTGGCGGCAGTATTGGCGGGATGCATTCTGACGGGGTGCGGCGGAACAAACGCTGCGGATCCGGGGGGAACGGGAACCGCTGAGGCGGGACAGACGGCGGATGCGGATGCGGGGGCGTCCGGCGGCGGCAAGGTCAAGATCCGGTTCATGCACCAGTGGGCGGAAGAAAACAGGCTTCCCTACTGGAACGCGCTGACCGAGGCCTATATGGCGGAGCACCCCGATGTGATCATTGAGACGGAGGTGATCCCCAACGAAGCTTACAAGGAAAAGATTCGCATCATGCTCGGGGGAGGCGATATGCCGGATCTGTTCTTTACCTGGGACGGCGAATGGGTGAAACGGTTTGCAAACAGCGGAGCCATCGCAGACCTGACTCCCTATCTGGAGGAGGACGCGGCGTTTAAGGACGCTTTCAACCAGGGAATCCTGACCACCGGACAGGTGGACGGGAAGCAGTACAGTCTGCCGATCCGTACCTGCGTGAACTTTGTGCTGTACAACACAAAAGTATTTGAACAGTATAATCTTCAGGAGCCGAAAACCTGGGACGAGTTTATGAATGTCTGCGAAACCCTGAAAGCCAACGGCGTAACGCCTCTCGCCATGGGAGATGCGGAGCAGTGGGCGGCGGCTCATTATATTTCCGCCCTGAATGTGCAGATGGTTCCCATGGAGACGCTGGAGGGCGACTACTACCTCACGTCGGGAGCATTTTCCGATCCGGGTTATGTGAAGGCCCTGCAGCTGGTAAAGGATATGTATGACAAGGGTTACTTTATGGAGGGAATGCCTTCCACCTCCCAGAACATCGCCAAGGAGATGTTTGCGGCGGGACAGACCGCGATGATCTACGACCAGTGCGCCAGCTTCAAAACACAGTATTTTGACAAGATGGAAGAGGGCTCCTGGGATATTTTCCCGCTTCCCCAGGTTGCGGGAGCGGCTGGAAACACCGAAACCATGGTGGCCTGGATCGACCAGTTCGCCGTTTCCTCCAAGAGCGAGCACCCGGAAGTGGTGGTGGACTTCCTGAAATTCTTCTACAATGAGGCTAACCAGAAGCAGATGCAGAAGGAGCTGGGATTTGTGTCCACGGTGAACTCGGTGGCGGGCGACGATCAGGACTCCTTCCCCCAGCTGCGCAAGGCGGTGGATATCATCAATCAGTGCGAGGGATTCATTTCAGTTCTGGATGTGGAGATGGACGGCGCTGTGGCCAATGTGTACCAGTCGTCCATTCAGGAAATGTTTACGACGAAAACGCCTGAGGATGTGATGAACGCCGTGAGAGCGGAAGTGGAACGTGTAAAAGCGGAGCAGAAGTAATCCGGTCCGCTTTGGGAGAAGGCTGCTGATGGGAGATGAGAGGGAATGTATAATAAAAAATGGACTGCGGGACTTTATCTGCTTCCGGCGCTTGTTCTGGTAACAGTTTTTATCTACGTTGCCATCGGATTGAATTTTTACTACAGCCTGTTCCGATGGAGTACCTATACGGAAAAGGTCTGGGTCGGGCTGAGCAATTATGTCAGAATGTTTCAGGACCAGAACTTTTGGACGGCCCTGATCAACAATTTATTTTTTGCCGTCACATCGGTGGTGTGCCAGGTGGGCTTCGCGCTGGTCCTGGCCGCGGTATTGGAACAGAAATGGCTGAGAAAAGCGGGGGGATTCTGCCGGACCATTTTTTTCATTCCTTCTCTGATCTCCATATCGGTGGTATCTCTGATGTGGCAGCTCATGCTGAATCCCAGCATGGGGTTTGTGAACCGCTTTTTAAAGGCGGTGGGCCTGGGAACCCTGGCCATTGACTGGCTGGGGAAACCCTCCACCGCGATCTGGTGCGTGATCGCTTCCTCCCAGTGGCAGTTCGTGGGTTACACAGCAATGCTCTTTGTGGTTGCCATCCAGAGAATCCCGGATGATTTTTACGAGGCGGCGAAAATCGACGGCGCGACCTCGCTCCAGAGTTTTTTCTACATAACGCTGCCAAATGTGAAGGAAATGATTCTGCTGAACCTGACAACCACGCTGATCGGCGCGTTTAAGGTGTTTGACGAGGTCTACATCATGACCGCAGGGGGACCGGGGCGGTCCTCGGAGGTCATGGGAACGCTGCTTTACCGGACCGGATTCCGGGAGGACGCCATGGGTTACGCCTCAGCCATCGGAGCGGCGATCTTCGTGATTACCTTTGCGCTGTCCATCGCGCAGATCCGCATGTTCAACATGGGAAATGAAGAGAAGGAGGGCGTGTAACATGACCAGGCATAAAAACAGACTTTCGGCCTCCGTACTGATCGTGAGGACCCTGATCGGCGCAGGGATGGTGGTCATGCTGATCGGCGTGTTTTATCCGCTCTTCTGGATGGTGCTCAGCGGTTTTAAGGACAACACAGGGCTTCTGACCAACCCCTTCGGGCTGCCGGACAAGTGGAGATTTTCCAACTATGTCAGCATTTGGAACAACGGAATCAGACGGTATTTTTTCAACAGCCTGGTGATCACGGTTTTGTCCTCAGCGCTGGTTGCGGTGGTATCCTCCTTTGCGGCGTTCGCTCTGAGCCGATACCGTTTCCGCTCCAGAAGGTTCTGGTTTATGTATCTTCTGTGCGGCCTCATGCTGGCGCCTCAGGTGAGCCTGATCTCCAACTATAAAATACTCCAGGGGCTGCATTTGTACAACTCCTATGCCGGACTGGTGTTTGTGTACACGGCGTTCCGGGTTCCCTACACCATGTTCCTGATGTGGTCGTACTTCATGACCCTGCCCAAGGACATCGAGGAAGCAGCCTGCATCGACGGCTGCTCCAGCTTTCAGAATTTTGCCCACATTCTGCTCCCCATGAGCAAGCCCATCATGGCCACCGGCACGATCCTGACGGTCCGGTATGTGTGGAACGATTTTCTGTTTTCCATGGTGTACACGGAGTCGGCGGCTCTCAGAACCATCCCTTACGGGCTGAACGCCCTGAAATCCGAGACGGGAACGGAGTGGGCCAAGCTGATGGCCGGAATGGTTATCTCGGCGATACCGATTATTGTATTATTTACATTTACCCAGAAATATTTTGTGCGGGGACTGGCAGTGGGCGCGGTGAAGGGATAACCTGCCGCCGGACGGACGCATTTGAATGAAGAGGAGGAAAAACGTATGTATGTGTTAAAGGGAAGAGTGATCGACGGCAACGGCGGCGAGCCGCTGGAAAAGGGGATCGTGGAGGTGACGGACAACAAGATTACCGCTGTCTGTAACGAGTGGGAATACACGGTTCCGGAAGGTGCGGAAGTGATTGAGGTGGAGAACGGTACCATTATGCCCGGATTCATCGACCAGCACGTCCACATGGGTGTGGGTGACAACTATTATAAAATTTTCGAGCGCCACGCCTACCATGCGGTCTGCCAGGTCCTCCGGGACATGAAGCAGATCTTAAACGCGGGCTTTACCTCCATCCGCGAAGTGGGCGGTCTGTCCAATTATCTGAAAGCGCCCTGGGAGGAAGGGCTCATCGACGGCCCCAGAATCTGTTCCTCCGGCAAGGCCATCGCCCAGAGCGGCGGACACTGGGATTATATCAAGGATTACCCCATCGAGTTCACCCTTCATCCCGACCGGAACGTCAATTCGGAGATCTGCGATGGCGTGGACAATGTGAGACGCACGGTGCGCATGCATTTTAGAGAGCACTGCGATTTTATCAAGATCATGGGCGGCCCGGGTATTTCCTGCCAGGGGAACAAGATCTTTACAAGAGAATTTTCGGATTCCGAGCTGCGCGCCTTTGTGGAGGAAGCTGAGAACCAGGGCTCTTACGTGGCGATCCACGCTCATGCGGCAATCGCCATCAATGCGGCTCTCAGGTGCGGTGTCCGCTCCATTGAGCACGCCACCCTGATGGACGACGAGAGCATCGAGCTGATGCTGAAGAACAACGCGTGGATCGTGCCCACACTGGCCACCAGCTACATGTCCTGGCAGCACATCGACGAGCGGGAGCCCTGGGTCAAGGAGAAGATGAGCGCCATCGAGGGACCGAAGGAGGAGAACCTGCGCAAGGCCTACAAGGCCGGTGTGACCATCGCCTGCGGCTGCGACTTCGGCGGAGGAACCATCACCGTACACGGCAACAACGGCCTGGAGCTGCCTCTGATGGCGGAAACCATCGGGATGACGCCCATGGAGACTATTGTGGCGGCCACCAAGACCGGTTCCAAGCTGATGATGCGGGAAAATGAGCTGGGAACCCTGGAGACCGGCAAACTGGCAGATATCATCATCGCCCAGGGGAACCCGCTGGAGGACCTCTGGCTGGTGAGCAAGGCGGATAATATTAAGGTTGTCATGCAGGACGGAAAAATCAAGAAAAACATGATGAAGGGCATTTGCTGCGTATAAAAAGGGGCTGCTATGAGGTGGTCACAGATTGCGGTGGGGAATTATCCCTATGCCATGTATTCCTTTAATTATTTTTTAGAGTCCATGAAACGCCTGGGGGTGGATCGGATCGAGGTCTGGGCGGCCGGTCCACACTTCTACCTGGATGATTTTGACTATTTCAGAATGAAAGAGTTTGCCGGAAAAATCCGGCGGGCAGGGGTGAAGACGGTGTGCCTTACTCCGGAACAGTGCCAGTACCCGGTGAGCATATCCGTGGAGGATCCCGTGATGCGGCGCAGAAGCCTGAATTACTTCAAAAAAGCCATCGACGCCGCAGAGCTTTTGGAGTGTCCTAAGGTGCTTGTCACTCCGGGGCGCAGTATGCTTGATTACAGCCGGGAAACGGGCGTGGCCATTTGCATTGACAGTCTGAATCGACTGGCGGAGTATGCGATCAGGCGGAATGTGACGCTGGTGCTGGAGGCTTTGGCCAGGACCACCACGTTCATCGCCCACAGGCCGGAGGAATTGAAGGTGTTGCTGGACGGGGCCGGAAATCCTCCGAACCTTTTGCCAATGCTGGACACGGACGGAGCCGCCCGGGAAGGGCTTCGCCCCAGGGATTTCTTTCGCCTGTTCGGGGAAATGCTGGCCCACATACATTTTACGGATGGATATCCGGGCGGGCATGTGGTTTTGGGCCAGGGCAGGCTGGACATGAATGGTTATCTGGAAGAAATAGACAGCGCCGGGTATCAGGGATACATCGCGCTGGAGCTTCTGGACAGACAATATTATCTTGAACCGGAGCAGGCGGTAAAGGACAGCCTGGAATTTTTCCGGCGGTATGAATATAATTCTAAACTTTTGTTTGCAGGAGGAGACAGTGATGACAATTAAGGAAATTGTAACAGAGGTAAAAGCGAAATACCCTGAGATCAATAACGTATATTTTGTGGGCTGCGGGGCGTCCCAGTCCGATCTGTATACGGCTAAATACTTTCTGGTGAGGAATGCCAAAAGGCTGCGCACGGATCTGATCACGGCCAACGAGTTCAATTTCGATCCGCCCAGCGATCTGGGGGAGAAGAGCATCGTGATCACCTGTTCCCTGGGAGGAACTACCCCCGAGACGGTGGCGGCCTCCAAGATGGCCAGAGAGAAGGGGGCTCCCGTGATCTGCCTGACCAACGCGCCGGAATCCCCTCTGGCCCAGAATGCGGACTATCCTATCATCCACGGCTTCCATGAGAGTTATTCCGCCAAAATGCAGAAGCTGACCAAGTGCCTGCAGCTGGCGGCCGAGATTCTGGAGCAGTACGAGGGTTATGAGGACTACGAGGACATGATGAAAGGTGTTGAGAAAATCTACGGCGTGATCGATGCCGCAATCCCCTACGCCAAGCCGCTTGCTGAGAAATTTGCCCGGGAGAACAAGGATGAACGAGTTATCTACGTGATGGGCTCCGGCCCCTCCCAGCAGGTTGCCTACACCTTTTCCAGCTTTATCCTGATGGAAATGCAGTGGGTAGATTCCGCCTCCTTCAGCGCCGGAGAATTTTTCCACGGTCCATTTGAGCTGGTGGAGAAAGACAAACCCTTTATGCTGCTGATGAACGATGGAAATACCCGTCCCATGGACGTCAGGGCTCTGGAATTTTTGAACCGTTTCGACGCCAAGGTTACCGTGGTAGACGCCAAGGATTATGGTCTGGGCAACGAAATCCCGGCCAGCGTGAAGGACTACTTTAACCCGATCCTGCTGGACGGCGTGTTGCGGGTTTATGGCGAAGCCATCGCCGAGGCCAGAAAGCACCCGCTGACCCAGCGTCGCTATATGTGGAAGTTGAATTATTAATTTACATATGGAAAAAAAGAGAATCCCCTCCCCGCGTACTCACAAGGTCCGCGGTGGAGGGATTCTCTTTTTGAGGATGGTTCATCTATGTTAAAGTGTGAATAGGGGGATAGGAGTAATCATGGTGGCTAACATGTCATTGATATAAAATGTAATCAGTTGATGGAGATATACTTGGGCGCTTCCTCCACCGCCTTGGGGGCGTCCTTGGGAACGGTCAGGCGCAGCACGCCGTTGGTAAAGGCTGCGTGAATATCCTCCTGGCGGAGCTGTTCGCCCACATAAAAGCTTCTCTTGCAGGAGCCGGTATAGCGCTCTCTGTGAATATAGCTGACCTTGGCCTGCTCGTCGCTATCCACGCTGGCCTGAGCGGTGATGGTCAGGTAACCGTCCTTCAGCTCAATGCGGATATCTTCTTTCGAATAGCCGGGCAATTCAACGTCCAACAGATAATTCCCGTCCTTCTCGCGGATATCGGTTCTCATAACCGGCAGATTCTTAGGCTCCTCCGCCTTCTCCCGGCTTCCGGTAAAGAAGGGATCATTGAAAAATTCATCAAATAAATTCAGTCCATAATTTCTTCTGGGTATCAGCATCATCGATAATTCCTCCTTGGTTGGTATCGGTATTTCCTTTTCATGCCCTTATTATAGCACGATTGTTAGCACTGTCAAGAGGTGAGTGCTAATTTTTTGAAAGTTTAGAGTTTCTTTATATTTTAAGGGGGGAGATGCTGGAAAGTACGCCCATGGCGGGGGAGGGGTTCGGCGGCGAGTTCCGGGAAGTCATGTTGCTAAGGTCCCGACAGCACAAAAGAAGGGGTA
>NZ_CABJCG010000002.1:474100-598307 GCF_902364025.1 Enterocloster lavalensis | reverse complement strand
GGAACTTTCAGCCCAGTGATTATCATAGAAGATCAGCATTTACAGACTTTTTTCACACACTCAAATTTTTTATTTTTTAATTGTCTACTTGACGGGGAGCAGTTCACCAGTAGATTATTTATCTACTTTTGCAACAGCCCCATACATTTATTCCCTTTCTTTTTCGACTTTCTCATCTAATGAAAGGCTGCATTGCAAATCATCTGGCAATTCTTTCATTAACCATCCCTGCCATTCTATGACACCCATAGAACTCTGATACTCCGCATGCAAATCTTTTACTGTATAAAGACATTTTATCTCCTTACACAACCCTTGTAATGTGGTTTCTCTTACAACAGGCTTCAGCTGACATTCCCAAATTACGAAAACATGCCACCCACTTGCAATCAGCTCAGCTATTTTCTCTTTATCTCTTTCTACAGTTCTTTCTATTTTGTCTTTCCAGAATTCCGGATTACTTTTGGGCCAAACAAAGTACTTACAATCTTCGTGCTTATGCCAGAAACACCCATTAACAAATACAACTGTTTTATACTTCGGCAAAACGATATCCGGTTTCCCCGGCAAGCGCTTATCATTTTTGCGATACCTAAACCCTTTGGAAAATAAATACTTACAAACAATTTCTTCTGGTTTTGTATCTTTCCCACAAATTCTGGACATATTATAGCTCCTGGTTTTCTTATCATGTACATCCATAGAACTGCCACCTCACTCATCCATTAAATCCTTCAACGCCCTAGCAACACTATACGCCAGCCTGACAGGAACAGCGTTCCCTATTTGTCTAAAAGCGGCAGTCCTTCCCGGAACTGCATTCCTGGATTCAAAATAATAACTATCAGGAAAAGTTTGAAGTCTCGCAACTTCACGCGGCGTTAGAGAACGATTCTGATCAGCATCGGGATGAATATAGTAATGCCCATCTCTCGAAATATGTGCCACAACTGTCTGTGAGTATGGAAGATCACCCGCCACGACCTTAAAGCGATCCAGAAATGCTGTAGTGTTCTTATGACTTTTTAGTTCTTCGGGCAATTCCGAATAATCAATGCGTTTATGTTCCCTATTCCATGTTTCAACTACTAATTTATATATCTTTAAATCCTGTTCTATATGTGGTCTGGCGTTATGAAATGTGATATAGTCTGTATCTTTAATGCCGGCATCATAGAGATACTTTCCGGTATACGGAAGTACATCAACCGGGCCGTAAATACCTTCACCAGCATGCAGAGCTGGTAAATCCTTAAAGATTTCAGAAACAGTAATACCTACACTTTCAACTACCGGAATATCCGGATAAAAGTTTTTTTCATCCACACCATACTTTCCAAGCAGAATTATTCTTTTCCTGTTTTGCAAAACTCCGTAATCAGTAGCATTCAGTATCTTATACTCTGTAGAATAACCGCATTTTCTAAATAGTGCACGCATGTTATCAAAATGATAGTTTCCGTCATTTTCTTTTGCTGACAACAATCCTGTTACGTTTTCAAATACGAAAAAACGAGGCTTGTAACGTTTTAGGAACTTTGCATATAACTTGTAAAGATAATTCCGCTTATCACCAACCATTCCATTTTCAGAACGCGCTCGCCCAACAAGAGAATAAGCCTGACATGGCGGTCCACCTACTATAAGATCAAGTTTTTCCCCGTCCAGACAGGTATCTATTTTCTCAAATATGACTGGCAATATATCTTCAGATATCTCATAATTAAGAACAGCATTAAGTACCTGCTCTGGCACCAACTTATAAAAAGCCTCCCTGGTAATCTCACCACAAACATAACTTTTATAAATATCTAATCTGTTTTTTGCCTTCAACCAATAATATGCAGCTCTGGTTTTTAGCGTAAAGCAAGCAGCTTCATCCATTTCAACATGGGCAACAGGGGCATAGCCTGCCTGAATAAATCCTTCAGACAAGCCTCCCGCTCCGGCAAACAAATCCAGATAATTTAGCATAAAAAACACCCTTTCTCAACGCTGACTTTTTATGAATATGGCGCTGGCATATTCTCGGTTTATTTATCCAGACCTGTTACTCAACCCCCTCTTCTTTTGCTTTTTTGAGGAGTTGCATGATCTTTATGCACTGCTTTTCGCTTGGAAATTTTCCTTCCTCCATAGAAACAGCCGCCCTTATAAATGAAATTTCCTGTGGTGTAAAGATATGATTGGCTGTACCCCATTCGAGCAGAACCTTCCATTTGTCCGCTCCATACTCCGCTACCTGAATCATCAGAGACGCTTTATTTTGTAGCCGTTGCTCTTTCCCTGCATTTCGATTTTCTTCCTGCTCCTCGCACGCAGGCATAAGCTCTGACAAAAACTTATCACTTAGTGGAACCTCTATCTGCTTTGCCATTTTCCAGCAAGCCTCTCGCTTTGCCCATTCAGTCACATTCTCTACCTCTCTGTTTGGTGACACCAGGTGATTATACATTATTTCTGCAATCTGTTCCAATTGCAATTCAAGAGCATGCGAAATATTCTGGTTATTCCAGATTGACCGAAAGTCCAGCACCACATCGCCAGGCCTTTGCTCAATAGTATAAAACAGATATGAGAGTGTATATGTAACCACCTGCGCCTTATATCCCATCTCATACCAAGAAGCATGCTTCACAAGATAATCTGACTTTTTATATAAAATATTGAGGCATACTATTTTTCGAAAAAATGCTTCGTTAAAGTCTGTCTCGTTCTTCTCCCATGCTTCACTTGCCCACTCTGCAAACCGAATAAAGTTTTTTTGAGCACCTGTGCTAACATGATGTGGTAGCTGTCGATAAATATTAACAAACTTGGCAAGATCTGTTTTTGTAAATAATTGAGTTTTAGGATTCTGAATTACAAACTTATCTTTTTGGACTCTTGTCATTCTTGCCTGTTCCTGCTTATATTGTCCTCTGGTACGCTCATAATACCAGCGTGTACCAAACTGATTTCCCATAACAGCAGGTGCAAGAATACGACGCGATAAATCTTCCATACGAATATGGAACGCATGATTGGAAAAGAAGTCGGCATCACTTACTTTGTTTTGTTTATTTGCATACTTAGCTATATTAGGAATCAATTCCATAGCTTTCTCAGGGGTCACAACCGAAAGTTTCATCGGTACATAAATATTCTTCAAATCAAGCGCTTTACTTTTATCATTAACAGCAACTGCAGCTAAAGATACTGTCGTTTGGCCACCATTAACAATCTGCAAAGATGTAATTTCTGTTATATAGGGACACGCAGCTCCGTATTCAACCTTCACTGCGTAGGCGGTTGCAGCAATACCGTTATTATAAGCAAAAAACATCTCAGGTCTGTTCAGAATTGTATTTCGTATTTCCTTGTTTATCTTTCCTTTAGCTGACAAAAAGGATCGCACATTCCCTTCCAGCAATCTTCCCCCATATCTGTTATATAAATCTGCCAGTATCGCACCTGGAATACTGCAAAGGTAAGCCGTATATTCATTATTCGATCCAGCCTCAAGGCACGGAATACCTTGCTCTGAAAACTCCTTCAGATCAATGACGATTTCCTCTTTGCCGGTTTTGGATTCCTGCAGATTCTGCAAACGTGAAATATCCCAAATGTGATATTCAGCTACTGAATTACCAAGTGAGGTGCTTTGAATTTCACGGATACGGTTACTCATTACCATATCTGTAATAATATAAAATTTAATTTTTGTTACACTGCTAAATCTCTTCTGAACATCCAGCGCTAGCCCATATCCAGGTGAACTTTCTTCAGCATATTTCTGAATAAAACCAGAGCGTGCTTCCTCTATGAAAGCCCGGGCGCGTCTAAATTGGTTCTCAGCTTCTGTAGCTGTTAATGACTGTATCTCAATACTATCTATAAAAGGGCATATGATTATGTTCAGACAATTATCAATCTCGCTATAATAATAGCCGTCAATCTGAATCTTTCTGTTACGAGAACCAATTCCTTCATATGCTAATTGTTCAAAATCTTCCAGTTCTTCGGCCTCAACAAGTATACCTGCATACAAAGCCAGAAATTCCTCTCTGGGAGAGGTTCCATTTATGGAAGCATTAAAATGGACATCATCCATAATGCCTGCCCGGAACTCGCTTAATTCCATTCCTACGTCTCCTCTCTGTAAACTTCAATCGCCGAAAGAGAAATATAATAACTAACCTTAGTTATATTCGCTGGAATATTTCTTCTTCGAAAGCAAGGGAATGTCTCCGTAACAAGATAATGCTGGAGCCCCTTTATCTCAAAGGTGTACTCAATATCCTCATACTCTGGACGCAAATAATACCCATATTGAAAAAGCATGTTGCAAAACTCAGCCTTTACATCATCATCCAAAATCTGAGTCAGGATTTTCATATAAAGCACATTTAAATTCAGAGCATTCACATTTGTTCTGCTGGTTTTATCAGCAAAGACAACAATTAACTTTCCTTCCTGATTACTGTCAAGTTGCTCTACTGATGAAATTTTCACCTCATCCTTGTTACTGGATAATGTTTTGACCTCATACCAGGTATCATCAATAACGAAATCCTGATGTACTGCCCGAGGTCCAGTCCATGACATGACTGACTTTTCGGAACCATAACGTTTTATCAATTCACTATCCAGAAAATACATTTCTCCTAAAAGACCTTTAATCTCCTCCGGTGACAAAAGGCCTTTCCTGGAATTCGCCAGCATATCTTTCCATTCGTTATACCTCTTAACTATAAATTTGACACCTTTGCGCTTGTTACGTATCATTCTGGACGACTCAATAATATCCCCACAAAGCAGGATAAACATATCCTGATATTCCTCTTTCATTAAAGACAACGATACAGTCCATCTTTCATCCTGACGGTATCCGATTCTAGCAAGAATCATCCCGGATGACGATAGTTGATGAGGCCGTGCCTCGCATACGAGTAGAAATGTCCAGCGTAAATATTCATCTACACCCACATATAGATCCAGAGGATGTGTGTTATCAACTCTTTGATACGACTCAGTTTCTGTCGTAGAATTGAATAGATCACGTAAATCATTCATCTTTATTCCTCCGTAATTGTCTCATCCACTTCATCAAAATCCTCAATATCATCTGCGCCAAACAGTTCCATCCACTTTTGCTTATTGATCTTATATCTAATTATTTCTTTCTTTTTACCATTGATACGAGGGATACCTATACTCAGACCAATAATCGGAAAATCAATGGCAGCTGCAATTTTCATTTTTATTTCATAATCCTTGTCCCCTGGTTTAATTAAGAGTTTTATCGGATAGATTACCATCAGCGGATTTCTCTTTATTCCAGTATTAAAATAAAAATCTTCGCTAAGAGTCTTGCCTCCCTCCTGACCTACCTCCATCTGCTTAACAATATCCTTTGTCAGACCACCTTTAGCGAGATCCTTACTACCCAATCGGGAGTTCTTGCCAGACATCTGTAATGATTTTGTATCCTTACGGAAAGCAAACCCACGCTTAACCGGCGGAATTGTTAAACCTGCAATAGAAAAGGACTCTGTAACGCTCAAACCACCAGCAATCAGAACATCCCATTTGTCAAATATTTTCTGATCATCTTCACGAAAAATTGTGAGAAGCTCCGTAACAGAAAAATCAATATTAAGCGTATGTGCAGAGAAAACACTCAGGAAATCAATAATCTTTTCCTTGGGGACATTGAGATACTGGTTGCTTTTAAGAGCAAGCCCAGGATCGTTTCTATGTACCGGACAGGTCTCGGCTATATCCAAAAGAAAGGCCTCTGTTTCTTCATAGTTTCTTCTGAGAATATCTTCAGAACTATGTATGTATCTGGTTTCGACTACTTCACCACTAAAGTTCACTACAGTTTCATAATCTTTTGCAGTACGCATCTTATTTCTGGCAGTAACCAAAAGCCCCTGTATATCGGCTCTTACTGCTAGGCCAAAATCAGTGGGCGTCATATCATCGTTCTGCATTCGACGAACTTCATCGCGCAGTTTATCAGTCGCCATTGATATATATGAATACCAGGCCATCGACTCATCTGGCATCCAGATTTTACACAGATCTCTGTATTTTCCCCGATAACCAAACCATCTTCCCATCTGCATAAGCGTGTCATACATAGATGAATTTCTGTAGAAATAACTCGTGGACAAGCCCTCGAGCGTCAATCCCCTGGACAGGCTCAGTCCACCGACTGCAATAAGTCGTAAGCCGATATCATCCGGCTCCTTTTCATACTTTTCATAATCCAAATTTTTCGAGGCGTTTCCACCATTAATGGCCCTGACTTCTATACGCGATACAGATGGGTATATTGTTTCCTGAATCTGTTCCCATGAAAAGTGTTTTAAATCACTAAACCCAGAAACTGATGCAACTCCCATATAATACTTGTCATACACCATTTTCATTAGTTTAAAGATGTCAAATTGAAGCGCTTCCTCTCCAGCCAGATAATAATTACGAATTTCTCTTTTGGCTTCTCGAACGTAACTGTCAACAAGCTTTGCAATCTGATTCTGGACAGCAATAAACCGGGATATATTAATCATCATTGTTCGATGGGATTTCGTATCCCCCCGAAGGTCCCTGATGGCATTACAAACAAAGAAGCATGCAATGGCTTCCTCCATGCTCTCTGGCATATATACAAGCACATCTTCCTTACTATGCCTCATTGGCAACGCCAACTCACAATCATTATTTGATTCCAACATATAGCCATAGGGCGCATCATCTCCAAATATTGATCTAGCCCCTATATAATTTGAAGGAGACTCGAGAGCATAAATAAAGTCACGCGGAAACAAATCGTGATCAATCATCTCTTGTTTAGTGTCAGGATCAATAAAAATATTCGCATATGGCGTTGCTGTAAATCCGACGTAATTTGCCTTTTCAAACAAGACCAGAAGCTTTCGTATCCCCTTGTTAATGGCAGTAACTTCACCATATTTCTTTGTATTCACAGAAGCATTATCCGCCTCATCATCAATGAGCAGCATCGGCAAATCAATTTTTTTCGTTGTTTTATTAGCATTATAAAAGCGGAGCCAGTGCTCCAGCTTTTCCAAAACACTTTTATTTTTCTTTAGTACAAAAATCACAGGAGCATTTATATTTGAAAGCTGGCCTACGATTTTTTTTGCTGTTGCAGCATTAAAATCACTTGTGGTAGAAGTCACAGCCCATCCACTTGTACTTGGATCAATGGCGCCTACACCAACCTGAACACTGTCCTTTTCCAGAGTAAAGGCATAGCTATCCAGTCCAATAAAGCCCTCATCAATTCGCTGCTGAGTCTGTCTTCTGAGTTTCTCTATCGTTCCAGTCAGCAAAATTATCACACGATAATGAGCGTCAGCTGCCTTGTTAATTAATCCTATATATGTAGATGTTTTCCCCGACTGAACATCACCTATGCAAAGACCTCTGTATAAAAAACCGTTCGCTGAATCGGGATTGCCTAAAAGATCCATTATATCATCAGTTGTTTTGTCCAGTTCATTTACAGTATCCTTATTCCAGTGTTGCTCTTTTTGAAGATAAATCCTATAACGATCCCAAAAATTGCTGGGTAGTTCTGCTTTCGCAGCCATGTACCACGGGGTATGATCTTTTTCCTTCAGACAATGCCCTCTGTCGATCCGCACGAATAAAGAGGCATGAAGAGTGTTTATTATTTCATCCTTTTCCATTTCCGTTAACGGAGAGGTGCCCATAAGGGTACCCTGCATCTCATAGGAATTTACCATCATATTAATCCACGCTTCCGTGACAGGACTAGCCATTACACCAGCGTCCATCAAGACTTTTCCGACTATATTCTTCTGTATTTCAGTCATTACCATACACCTCTCTTATCTGACGTATAACATTAGGATACTTTTTAAAGAAATCCATTTTATCAATTGTTTTAAGGAAAACACCAACATTAGCTTCTGTGGAAATAGCCTGTTGTATCATTTGATCTGCAATAGCGTAAACATCATTTGTATCGAGCACAGTTTCTGTAATATCCGCTTCCGACCTAGCCATTCGATAATACACATCGGCGTAAGGGAAGGCATCTTCCATCATTTTGATAAAGGACTCAAGCAGAGAAGATCCTTCTTCATCAAGATGATACTCCAACATATTCAGTATTGGTAACTCCCGGTTAATTTGGTATTGCAGTTTCCCACGCTCATCAATTAAATTCCAAATATGGATCAGATTATCTGACTGAACATTTCTTCCCCGATATTTATAAACTCTTTCACTTCTGCCAACAGTGTTCTCTACGATGTCAGCCAGATTTTTTTTTATAAAGTGAGGCAAGGAAGCTGTTGATTTTTTAATATCAATCTCCCATACAGAATCAAGAGAATTTGGGATATCAACACGTACTCTCGCAAGCTTTCCGAGTTCATTCTGTTTTATCAGGCGAAACCAAGTTCCCCAAATAATTAATCTTCTGCTCCGATATATGTAAAACCCTTGCTGTTGTCGCAGCTCATCCTTTCCTCCGATTGAGTTCAAATCCTTCTTGGACATTTTATTCAGGTAGGGAAGAACGTATGGCTTTACATGAATTTCTTCAGTTCCTATCCTCAGAATCTGCTCACTGAGCGGCTGGGTAGCCGGATGCTTTGTCAGGAAAGGATCTATCCCTGTTACGGTTTCACCATTAAAGTAAATAGATAAGCGATTTTTAGGACCCTCATCACTAAGAAATCTATGAAAAACCAACGCAACATGTTTTCTGGTAATCTCTATCTTTTCATCAAATGCCTTTTGAACTTTCGATGAACCTTGCTTTAAACGGTCAAAGTGTTCCCAGATAACCACAGTTCCTGAATCATGCATATCTAACCACGGCCAGCCATGCATACATTTAATTTCATCTTCAGCAAAAAACTTCAACGACCAGTTTCCCTGCTGAACGATATAATCAAGATCCCAGCAAGCAGCACAAATTGTACCATCTTTTTTTGTAAGTACAGTAACTTTTCTGCATTGAGACAAGGACGCCATCTTCAGGCCAAGACCAAAACGGCCAAGATCATTTTTTCTTCTGGTGTTTTGAGAACTCTGACTGCCATAACGCATAGCACTCTCTAATTCATCTGCAGTCATCCCCCAACCATCATCTTCTATACACAGCCACTGAGGATCCTGAGACATAAAACATATGCGAATTTCTGTTGCTCCAGCACTAACGCTATTATCAATAATGTCGGCCACTGCAGCTTCGAAAGAATAACCGATTGATCTGGTTGATTCAATTAGAATCGGAGCATATGGAACCACTATTTTTTCTTGCATTCTGCCGCTCCTCCTTTTTCAAATAACGTATGCTAATAATCATCTCTTTTTCTTATAAATCCAACGATTGCCCCAATATGTAAGTCCAGGGTTCTGCTTGTTTTTTCAATTGCATCAATCTTAACGTTCTCGCGTTTGTTAAGTTTATTAATTATATAGTGACTTATCCGGTCCTTAGACTCCCGATCCATCTTCATGTCTTTATCTATAAATAACTTCCATATTTTTTGTAACCAGCCTCTAACCTGAAACTTTCTTATCAATAGCACATAATAAAGCCAGTTTTGTAAAGTATATCACGGAAATCAACTGCCTTCAATCAAAAAACAATTATCACAAACTTTCATCGCATAGTACATACTTACAAAATTTTTATACACCAAAGTTCTCCTGAACGGTCTTTCATGTTAAGTGTCAACTGACTCCACAGTGGGTAGCGTATATAATTCGGATTTCCTTAAGGTAAAGGCGCAAAAGCCAAAAGACTTCACGCCTCACCATAAATATCAAATGTTACCATATCATCATTTAGCACTCTTCATATGTTAAAAGTGGCTAATAATGATGTAACCAAAACCCAATACCTCTTTGACTGATTCTTTTTCCTCAGAAAAGATGGTTCGGTATTATGAATATCACATATTTTATATCGATTTACAGACCGCTTATCATTGTAAACGCTCCATAGCCAGTGGCCTAACACGCTAAAGGCCGTTTTCACGGCCCGATATTACTTTACTGGCTTACGAATGGATTCTAGCAGTTTCAGCGACCATGGCAGCAAATCCTCTATAAAGTCTCTGCTCCTCCCGCCCATATGTTTCGGTATCTCTGTCAACAAATATTCAAAGTAATCGTATTGCTTTAATTGATTCGCCTTTGCTGTTTCCGCAATGCTGTAGATGATAGCTGAGCTTTTTGCTCCATTTATTGTATCGATCATCTGCCAGTCCCTGCGGCCGATACAAAATCCACGGATTACTCTCTCACTGGCATTGTTGTCAATGGGAACCTCGCCATCCGACAGAAATCCCCTTAGATATTTCCGTTATTGTCCCCATAAAATAATTGCAAAGATTAATTAACAAATACATAAGCTTATGTTATATGGGCTTTTGCCACAGAGTATATCTTTTGCCAGATTGTATCTTTTGCCCGACAAAACCCTCATTTTCAAACTCTCTGGCGTTATCCCCGCCCCCCTATCTGCGGAAACTTATCCATCTCACCATCCGCAAAAACACAACTCCATATTCTCCAAATAATCCCGCAACCCCGCCTAGAATCAAGGATTCCGAGTCATCAACGCCACCGTCTCCACATGTCTCGAGTGTATAAAAATGATGTCCACAGGGCAGAATTGGCCCCAGGCGGACACGCTGTCCTCCCTGCCTTATCAGAGTTTATGACTGGTTCTTTCATCCCACTCTTCCCCTGCATTCGAATTATATCATAGATTTATAGATTTGAAGATACCTTTCGTATCTCAGACTAAGAAATGTATTGCTGGCAAAATTAGTGCCAACAATAAAACCCTCAGAGCCATCTCTGAAGACTTTATTCTTAGCAGTAATTATTAAACTCAGCCAAAACTTTCTATGTACCCACCGGAGCTTGATTTGCTATTCTAAGCCACAGTTACTCCAATGGGGCTGACACTGCAGCTCTTGTTATCTTTTTCTATGTTTTATTTTCATTTGTCCACTCCGGCATATCAAACAAACTCAGCTGCCCCTCTATGATCTCCTCTTCCATCCACCACGAGAATACATCCTCCGCTGTTTTCCACTTCGTCTTTCCTCCGCCAGCATGAATAGCAGCCAACATCTTCCCAAAGGATCTTATATACGCCCTCTGGTAGGTTGGGAATAATCGAAACTCTGTCCAGCGGTTCTTCCCTGCCATGGGGCATCCCAAACAGCCGACTCGGTAGAATCCCATATCATAAAGCGGATTAATCTCCAGGCGCTCGCTGCGTATATATTCCCACACATCTGAGTCCCGCCAGTCCACAATCGGATTGCAGATTCTTTTCCCCTTTAACGTGCAGCTCTCAAACAGCATACGCTTCTCATCATTGTCATTATTCAGGATAATCTTCTTATTGGGATCCGAGACAAAATTTTCAAAAACGCCTCGATTATTTTTCCGCTTTACACTCTCCGCCCATCGCACACCGGTAGTAATAAATCGATCCTGGCAGGAGTTCTCTTTAAGTATTTGACAGCAATATCTCTGCAGCCTCGTTGGCGGAAACTTTTTCATGGGAACCAACGACCACATGGTAACTCTCTGGCCCTTGTATATCGGATAATTCACACAGCAGGTAATCCCCTCCAGTTCCAACCTACGGAAAATATCTCTCACATAGTAAATGGTCTGAGGTGCATCTGCTGTTGTCAGGTTATGATGAATCTCAAATGGTATCCCGGCGCGTCTCACAATTTCCCTACAGACCGCGCTGTCTTTTCCTCCACTGTCTGTTACAACCAAAGGGCGTCCATATATTCGCAGGGACATTTCAGACGCCATCCTCGCTCTTTCTATCGCTTTTTGCTCTAAATCCATTCAAAAAAGAGTCAGATATCTTTTCCCGGCCGGAACTCTGCCTCCTTCTTTTTTTGCTCTCTTGCAAGAGAAAGAAAAAAGATACTGATTCCCATCAGCATCTCCCCGTCATAGCAATCTACACTCTTATATTAAACAGTGAACACCGTCACCTCCTCCGCAGCACAACCTCACCCGGTTCCCAAATTCACATGTTCATTTGCGGTCCCTGAGTCATTTCAGCCTCCTGAAACAGTCCGACATATTGGCTGATTTCAGCCGCCAATATCTGATAATCCTTCTGATTCGGCTTATAGACATACCACGCTTTCCCTTTGTTTTCCCAAATGTGCGGGACAATACCCTCCTTAAAATTAGGATTGCTGACTGCTTTCTTGCCCCAAATATCCTGGAACTTCAATACATTGGTATCAATCGTACCTTCCTTTCGGTTAATCATTGTCATAATAATTCCGTTATATGTTGTAGCAGCGGATCCGAAAAACTCCAGACGCATACGGACATCCTCATTTACCCTCACATAACCACAGCTTCCTATATATGTCGCCGCCTCTCGGTATTGAGTCATATCAAGTATCTTTTTTAACTCTGCCCTTAAAAAATTCATTGTATCGCCTCCCTATCTCTAGCTTTACCGTTTAGGCTGTAAGCCCCATTTGTTTCTTATTTAGAAAAGGACACACATCCTTTCCATGTTCCACTGCCGTCTTTCTAAATATTACCTGCCTCATTATATGCAAACATAAAAATAAGGGCTATTAAGAAAAAAACGTTTAATGACGAACGCTTTGCCATAACAGTCCTCTAACTTCTGACTAACAAAAATGACCAGACAAGTTGAATGATACCCGTGCTGGTCACTTTCATTATGTACGGCTTTTCTTGATGAGCTCATAAATTTATGCAAGCCTATCTATCCTGATTAAACATATTACTTCCAAACCGGTAATTCACCCCAGCCTTTTCCGCCTGACTCATCTGGTCTTTCCGCTCAATATGATAAACTCTACTTCCTTTTTTGAATTTAGCGCCCGTCTGCTTGAACCAGAAAGGAACATTATGCTCCACACATTGCTGCATGGTATCTAAGATCCATGCATAATCACAAATCCTGGCCTCTGGTCCAGACTCCCCGCCGCAGGTGACCTGTTCAATCAACCCAGTTTCCAGATACCTGCGAATCTCGATCCGTTCCAGCATTGGTTCATGGATTAGCGTCCGATGTCTGATTGGCAGATTCAGAAAAATAGGGAGCCGATAGTCGGCCCTATTCTGATTCTCACAGGTACAGCATATTGTTACATTATCATACCCTTCTCCCCAGTCTTTTGGAAGTCCGACCTGAAATCGGTGGATCCGTTTTGTAATAATCACAAAATGAAGGTCGCCTCTCGCCCGGATCATCTTCCAAGCTTCAGGCCGCCATTCGTCCGCTTCTTCCACAAAGAAATCCGAGGTCATACAAGCATACACCGCTCCCTCATCCGGTTGTAATTTATATAAACCTTTTCGATTACGCTTAACCGGCAGATCGAAGCTGGATGTCCTGGCTATGATACTGCTGTCTTTTCCAAATTCGGCGTCTCTACGATATACATAGCAGTTCAGACACCCCGGACTTATTTTTCTACATCCATGCCATGGGTTCCAGGTTGCCATAATACCACCTCCCATATATTTAGAAGTCTTATGGTATGTTTCAAACATGGTCAATCTGATAACAACTTTTCCATAAACTAGAAATAATCAGCGGTTCTTATTTGCGAGGCGAATTATATGTTTCAAGGTTAATTGTCATCTCAAGGCATTCAGAGAAAAGAGTTACATTTCTCTGTGCAACTATCTCTATTCCTCTATTTTAATGTTCATAGACCTCTTTTGCCTTTTCCAAATTTTCAACAAGATATTTTATCTGCATATTTTTGATTCTATCAAAATTAGTTTTATCTATTTTTTCCAATTTTGCTAACAATTTATCTATTTTTTCACCATCTTTTTTTAATGCATTTCCAAGAGTATTTCTCACATATAGTTCAAGAATACACGTTCTAAATGCCTGAATATCGTGTGACGAAGAATCACATATTTTTGTTGTTAAATGCTCTATGTCCATTTGAGATAAAAAACCACTATTATTATTTATTTCCCGTTTTCTGTTTCTTACATAATCTACAAGATTATCTGCCCATCCATCACCCATCAAAAGATATTGTCCAATGGTTTTAGACACTTGCTCTTGAAAACGTCTATCAATTCTATCTTGTAGCCCATTTATAATTTTCTTAAATCTCTCTTTTTTCTTTTCGTTACTTCCGGAGCAATATCCACTATCAAGATACATATGAAATGTCAATTTTTCAATATTTTCTATCATTTTTGAAATTGCCGTTTCCATAATATCTTTTGAAAATCCTACTTCTTCCAAATCAATCAGGAGGCTAATAATCCTAGTATAAACCTCGACACCATATTTATTTTCTCCTAATTTCATTAAGATTTCTTCCAATTGATTTTCAACTTCATCATCTGTAGACAAATACCAGTTTATCTCTAAATTCTTAAATGCTTCTAAATGTTCACTTTGGGGCTTGATATATTCATCCACATATACTTGGAACATTTTTTTGACACGTTCTTCATCTAAAACACTCTTTACCACGAAATCATCGACAAACCTAAACGTCAGATTACTGCCAAAAAGATCCGCTTTACCTATATTCTTAAATCCATACTCCTCATTTCCTTCCCAATTATATTCCAATGTACCATTTTTATAACAAACACATACTTTAAAACTATATTTAATAATGTATTGGATGAACGCTTCCCGTCCCTCCTCAGCAAATTTTTTAACAATTTCGTACAAGTCGTTTACTTTTGATAAAAAAAACTGGAAGGTACGCAAATTTGGATGTTCTTCATTAACCATAACCTCCTTAAAAAATGAAATTTCATTTGAAAGCAGTTTCTGAAGATCATCATCTAAACTTTTATTTTTAATGAGTTTAGTTAAAATCTCTTGCAATGCTGGATAATAATATATTGTAACACCTACTAGCTTTTCTTTTACCTTTTCATACAATTCATTCTGTCCAAACAATTTATCCATTCTCGATTTAACTGCGCTAAGTTCAACAGGTTCTTGTTCTTTTGCTTTTTTATCACCGACTGCTTCTAAAATCTTTTCACTTCCCGTTTTTTCCTCAAACACAATATTTTTATGCGCCGCCACTAAATATTTTAATTCTTGATTAACCAAATATGTACTCTTTCCTATTTCTTTTTGATTAGCGATTAAAATGACTTTCATCCCATTATGCTCAACAAAAGTATTGATATACCCTAAAATCTCATTAATTGGACAATCACATCTTTCTAAATCGTCAAAAATCAAAATACTATCTTTTACCGATAATAAACCTCCCACCGCATTTGAAACATTATCAACATCCAATTCTAACCCTTTTGCCTTTATAATATCAAATAACACTGGTAACATTTTTCCTGTTACTTCTGTCCCTCTTTTGAGAACCCCCTTTATTTTTCCCGTTTTTGACAAATATGACTCCAATAAAATCTGTTTTGATACCTCATCAACAGACTTTACACCATACAGAGACAAATACACTATTCGTTTCTCTTTGTATTGTCCAGTTTTAGCCTTGTTTTTTTCATGATCTTCTAATTTATCGCACAGATATTCTTTAATGAAATAAGTTTTCCCACATCCCCACTCACCGTCTATTAAAACTGCATAGCTATATAAATCCTCATCTACATAACTTATAATTGCTTCAACAATTTCGTCATCTGTTAAATTATTTTGATTACTTTTATTTACCATAAAACGCCACCTCACTTTTCATAATCACTATTCATTTGATTAAATCACTATACTGCATTTTCCAAAATATACTCCCCCGTTTTATTCGCCGTCCTCATGAAACACCATCAGGTACTCCTGCTCCCCAGATTCTTTCTCTGTCATGCTGTTCTCAACACGGAATCCTTCCGCCCGGTAAAATGCCACAGCGCCTGCATTCTTTTCATATACATGCAATGACAGGCGCTTTTTCCTCTTTACCTCTAAAATCAGCTGATGGCCGATCCCCTGTCCCCGGCGTCCCTCTGCTACAAATAATCCTGCAATATACTCTGCGTCCATGCCAATGAAGCCCTGGACCTCTCCGTCTTCCTCAAACACATACACCTCTGCATTTGGCAAAACAGAGCGGACTGTCTCATAATTCTGTCTCCAATACTCTTCTTTTATAAATGGATGAGCCTTTAAGTTTCCCTCCAGCCAAATCTCCATAATCCTATCCAAATCCCGAAACTCAAATAACCGAATCATCTAATCTGACGCCTCCTCTTTCTACTGTTATTATACAGGAGCAGACATGAGATCGCAATATGTTTTTAGAACATTTGTTCTTTTTCGTGCTTAGCCGCTGTTCTTGGATTACATTGACCTTGCATTTAAAACTTGTATTAAAAGACTCAAATCTGCAGTTCCTGCCCAATCTGACTTCCGCCCAGGCAGTCCCGCCGAAACTCCTCTTCCGTTTTTATGAACAGGTTGTCATTGTTGCCTATATCCCAGAACCCAATATAGATCTCACCCTTTTCCGTCCGAATAGGTCGGTAAAATAGTTCTTCTCCCCAGCCGCTATCTGCCATCGCCTTCCACTCCTCCATCACAGCCGCCAACTCCCGGTCATTTAATTCTCCGTAAATTCGTACTGTAAGCACACCCCAAAGGCTGCCGGCATATGCTTCTACATCTGGCATCATGGATGCAACCCGTTTTTTAAGCAGTTCAGAATATAGATATTCCGCCAGCCCCCTCTCGGGGCAGCTTTTTAAGCTGGCCTGGATCTTTTCCCGAATCATGCTTTCATATGAGAGAAGCTCCTCCCCACTTAAAAGCTCCGGCACAAAGGATTCACTTCCATTCCAATAGGCGGTTACAGCCAATGAATTGTACAGACGGAACTCCTGAATAGATGGACTCAGTTCCTGTATCGGATGTGCCTTACAGATCAGCGTGCCAAATGTTGTCTCCACCGGCCCATTCTCTTTCATTTTCTGCAAACCAAATTCTTGGAGACGGACATATGGTTCCAGTTCCTTCTCGATGTAAATCTGATGTAAATTCAGCAGATACTTTGCATAGCCCTCCGCTGACAACTCCTGAACCGGGAGAAATACATAATCCTTATAATTACGAATAATCCGGCACGCTGCATCTGCATCCCTGGGAACCTCCGCTTCTAGTGAAGCCAGAAGTTTCTTTCTCGACACAGTGGTTTTATCCGCCAGGTTCTGTATCTCCATCGCAATCTGGTTCAGCTCCCTAAATGTGAGCCTTGGAGGTAAGAACTGATCCAATTCCCAGATATTGCTGAGATAGTCTGCCACCTCATCAACGTCATATGTTCTGCACTTCTCCTCCAGGGCCTCAAGCTGTTTTTCCGTCATTGGGAAATAAAAACAGACCTTTTCCGGACACCTCTTATCAAATGCCAGATACACTCGGAATACTGCCATTCCAGGCTGCACCACTTCCGGATTCTGTTTCTTTCCCTCTATCGGTTTCGGCGCCTTGATTCTTGTGATGAGCCCCTCATCTGTCAGCCGCTCACTGGCTTTCATATGGAAACGGCCATACGCCTCATAATCAAAATAACCCGTCAATTCCACCGGCAGCGTTCTTCCTTCCCGCTCAAACAGATCATGCCCATACTGTTCCAGGGATTTTATCTCTGGATGACATTCGTACTGGTCTAAATGCTCCATTGCCTCCACAATCCGCATCAAAGAATCCGGCTTTTCATTCTGCAGCACAGTCTCGAAGACAGCCCGCTCCTGTTCCGACCAGGAACCAATCTTTGCAGCAAGGTAGTTTAACTGCCCGAGGTTTGAATCCTGAAACACAAATTCTCCAATTAACAGATGTGCCAGACCAGCCACCGGCGCTTTCACATCTCCTATGAATGGAATCATCCTGGAAGGATGGTAACCGGCCAGCTCCTCCAGAACCTGCTCTGCCTGTTCCTCCGTGGCCGGCAGCTTCATCCAAATTCCGCCATCCCAGTTTTCACGCTTCACAAACACTTCCATTTAAGCCCCGCTCCCTTCCTCATTCCTTCTATAATTAAATATGGTTCCGATGATTTAAGTAAGGATATTACTCGGCAGCGCTCCCGACTGTACTTCCTGCCCCTGAGACTCACCTTCCTTCTGTCCCTGGATCAATTCTTCTGACTGGAACATCTCCAGATATCCATTGACTGCCTCTGCTAATTTTTCATAATCGGCTTGTCCCATTTCACAATTCCAGGAACCTTCATTATCAGTTATATGAAACGCAGGAGACAACCATCGGTTTTCATAAAGTCCTTTTTTTAGCCCAATCACATCACTGATTAGAAACTTCATCTCATCCACCAGTCCCCGAGTGCGCTCCAGTACAGATACATGCATTCGGGTAAAACCTAAATCCATAGGGCCTCTCACTAATTCCACTTTTCCCCTGAGCTCTCCATCCAGCCTTCCAAAACAAGTCCGGCCTACATAACGGACTTCCTGTAATGCGATTCGGTTCTCAAACATTCTTTTTAATTCCTCCGATGCTACCACCTGCTCACCTCCATAAGTTCCTTTTTTATTAACACCCTATAATGCCAACAATAAAAACCCCAGCGGTGATAAGGATATCACATGGTGACTGGGGACTTTATTCTTGCCACTGTCAGGATCCCGGCAGGCAGGAATCCGTTGATTCTGCCGCCGGTCTTAGTCATATTCATTGATTCTCTGGGTCATCACAATCCCTGAGTGGAACTGGATTTCAATCTTATCTTCGCTGATTACCTTGATGGCTTTAATCAGCCGCCTGACCAGTTCATCGTCAAACTGGCGCTTTAGATAGTTGGTCTTTTGGATATACTGGCCCATGCCTTCCACTCTCTGGTCGTAAGCTTCGGCCAGCTGCTTTTCCCGTATCAGCTCCGTCCTCTTTTTCTTGAAGGCCCGGATCTGGTCCGCAATCTCCCGGTACGCCCGGTCGAACTCCTCATCGGCGCTCTCTGTTTTGGCACTGTCCTCGATTAGGGCCAGCATCTGCTTCTGCAGCGCATCGATCTTCTCATCATACTCGGTTGGTTCCACGTTATCCGAGTAGCTGCCCAGGATCCGGATGACATTATCCCGGAAGGCATCGATGAACTCCCCTTCATCCTTTACCACGGAGTTGACGGCCTCCATAATCGCTTCATGGAGCGCTTTTTCTTCCAGGCTGGGGGAATGTTTGCACTTCTTGGTTCCGCTTTTCAAGCGGCTGTAACAGCGCCACACCGGCTTCTTTGTCCCGCCGTTCACCCATACCTGCCTGCGGTAAGGCTGTCCGCACTCCTTGCAGTACATGATGTCGGCCAGCACATACTTGGAACTGTATTTTCCCCGGATGGTGGTTCCCTTCTTTTTTGCCGGGCGGTAGACATTCGCCCGGCGGGCCCGCTCCTCCTGTACCTGGTAGAACAGTTCCCGCGGGATAATCGCTTCATGGTTGCCTTCGATGTAATACTGCGGTACGATTCCTTTATTGACCGCCCTTTTCTTTTCCAGGAAATCTACCGTATAGGTTTTTTGCAGCAGCGCATCCCCCATATATTTTTCATTCATCAGCATTTTGGAAATCACGGAAGCATGCCAGCTGGTGTTTCCTGTCACTGTTTTCACTCCCTCGTTTGTAAGGACCTCTGCAATCTTATTGATGCTGCTCCCTTCCAGATACATCCGGAAAATCCGGCGCACCAGCTTTGCCTCATTGGGCTCAATGATCAGGTTTCCCTCCTCATCCTTGGTGTACCCGAGGAACTTATTGTGGTTGACATACACCACCCCGTTCTCAAACTGCCTCACATATCCCCAGTGGACATTTTCACTCAGGTTCCGGCTTTCCTCCTGGGCCTGGCTGCTCAGGATGGTGATTAACATCTCCCCGCCATCTCCCAGGGTGTTGATATTCTCCTTCTCGAAAAACACCGCGATATTTTTCGCTTTCAGCTTTCTTATGTTGGTGAGGGAATCCACCGTGTTTCTGGCAAAGCGGCTGATGGATTTTGTGATGACCATATCAATTTTCCCCGCCATACAGTCATCAATCATAGCCTGGAAATCGTTCCGTTTCCGGATCATAGTAGCGCTTTTTCCGTCATCGGCATAAATTCCAGCCAGGATCCACTCCGGGTTACTGTTGATTTTCTCTGTATAATAGCTGACCTGGGCTTCATAGCTGGTCTCCTGCTGTTCCTGCTGGGTGCTGACCCGGCAGTAGGCCGCTACTTTCAGTCTCTTGTATTGTGTCCGCGCACTCCGGCTATTCTCCGGATTGGGCGGTATCACAGATATATGTTTCTTTACTACGGTTGCTGCTCTGGACCGGCGCATCCAGTCTCCTCCCTTCTACTGCCTCCCAGATGGGAAGCTCTATTTTTACTCGATTGATTAATTCAAATTCAAACCGTCTGTCTTCGTGTATTACAATCCGGCGTATGATGGTCTGAAAAAGCCTGCTGTCAAATCCTTCTGTAAATACAACCTCTTTCAGTACCGCCTTCAGTTTTTCCGTTTGGTAATCCCGGTCCCGGATACGGGCTACCCTGTACTGGGATCTGGCACGTTCATAGATCACCTGCACCATTTCCTTCGCCGGATATCCCGGTTCTTCCTCCAGAGCCTGCAGCTTCCTGGTCAGTTCCGCTGCCTCCCGGCTGTATGGCAGCCCCTGCTCGGCCGCTTCTGGCTCCAGACGGAGCCTGCCGTCCTTTAGCAGTCTTAAAAGTTCCATAAATGCATCTATAATCTGGCTGTCTACCAGGAATACATTTCGGCAGTAAACCTTATTTCCATTTATGTAGTGCTTACATTTCCAGACAATTTTTTCTCCCGGCTGGCCACAGTGTTCCACATACCGACGGTAGGGCTGACCACAGATTCCGCAGACCAGGCGGTCGGCAAACATGGAGCGCTTCCCGAAGCCGTTGGGCTGCATGATGCGCCCCAGCTCCTTGCTTTTTTCTTTTCTGCGCTCCTGTACCTTGTGAAACAGCTCCGAGTCCACAAGGGCTGGATAGAATTCGTCTCCCAGATACCTTCGGTTCTCCAGAATTTTTCCAACCGTCCCATGGTTCCAGACCGGCTTATGGTTTGCATTGAGCACCCCCTGCTCCGTGAGCCTCCTTGCAAGCTGGTACATGGAGTTCCCTTCCGAATATGCCTGAAAGACTTCTTTCACAAGTTCCGCCTGCTCCGGGACTATGAGAATCTTTCCTCCTGCCATCCGATACCCCAGCGGCATATGACGTTGTCTCATTCTCAGCTCACCTCCTGTTCATTTTCTTCCAGTTCCAGACCGTTCTTCAGACGGAATACCAGCCGACGTTCGGGCAGTACCGTGATATGGTCCACCAGCAATAGGAACAGTTCCTCGTCATACGCTTCCAAGATGACGGGACGGTTGCGGAAGACGCTTATCAGATATTCGGTCTGGGATATCTCCCATTCAAAGGCTTTCTGTCCCTGCAGCTGCCGCAGCCGCCTCCGGTGCGCTTCCAGCTGTGTCTCAATCTGATTTTGCCTCTCGATAAAAATGGCAGAGCTTATGCTGCCTTCGGTAAGTATCCTGCCCAGCCTGTATCCCTGCCGTTTTAGTTCCTGGATATTCTGTTCTATCTCCTGCATTTCCCGATCCTGCTCGGGGTTACCCTGGATTGCCTTCAGTGCCGCCAGCATGGGGATCAGGATCTCCTCATAGTTGCTGGCAAGCCGGTTCCAGAGCGTAAGAAATGCAGCCTGGATGACGTCCTCACGGACTGCCTTCTGGCTGCATTTCTTACTGTCCTTTATATGCTGGTAGCAACACCACTGGATTTTTTCATATGGTTTTCCGATATAGATTTTCTGCCTGCGGAAATTTGTCCCACACTCCCCGCAAACAATCCGGCTGCTGAATGTATACCGGTTCTGATACACGCTGGTATCGTCCACACACTGCTGTTCCCTCCGGTACTCATAAATTTCGCGGACAGCCGCAGCCTCCTCCCTGGTAATGATGGGCTCATGGTTATCCGTAATCAGATACTGGGGCAGTTCTCCCCGGTTAATCTTCCGGGTGAATGGAACCCCATTCGTGCTATAGGATTTCTGGAGTAGCAGATCCCCTTCATAAACACAGTTTTGCAGGATCCCCTTTACCACACTGTCCTGCCATTCCTTCGCTCCACGGATAGTGGGAATCCCTGCCGCCTCCAGTTCTGTGGCAATAGCGTAGGATCCTTTTCCTCCCAGGTATTCATCGAAAATCCGACGCACGACCTTCGCTTCCCCTTCTTTTATCACCAGTTCCCCGTCTTCATTGTTTTCATATCCATAGGGCGGACTGCTAATGATAAAAGTACCATTTTGGAACCGGCGGACGGCAGACCATTTATTATTGGTGGATATGCTCTCGGATTCTCCCTGGGCAATGGAGCTTAAGATGGTTATCATCTGCTCGCTCTTTTCCATGAGGGTGTTGACCCTCTCCTTCTCAAAGTAAACGCCTATCCCAAGGGCTTTCAGTTCCCGGATGGCTTTGATGCTGTCCAACGTGTTTCTGGCAAACCGGGTCACAGACTTTGTCAAGATCAGATCGATTTTTCCCTGCCGGCAGTCATCCATCATCAGCTGGAAGTCATCCCTCCGGTACAGCTTTGTGCCGGTCCGGCCTTCGTCTGCATAGATACCGGCCAACACCCAGCCCTCCTTTTCTCCAATCAGCCGGGTGTAATAGTCTACCTGGGCTTCAAAGGAATTCTTCTGGTCTGCCGAGTTCGTACTGACGCGGCAGTAGGCGCATACACGTTTGACTTCCACCGCATTGGCGGCAAAACCGCTGCTAACAGGCTCAATTTTTGTAATTTTCTTTACCACCTTCTTCGCCATAGGCTTCTCTCCTTTCTTTCATTGCTCTCCTGTTAGCACCACACAATACCACAAGTTTTCAGATATATCTAGTGTTTTTACCCATATACTTTCGACAATTCCGGAGAAAATGTTTCTCGGTTCAGAGCATCGATCTTTTTGTATTCCTCCTCCGAGATAAAGCCATTTTCCAGCATCAGATTCAGCAGTTTCCGGGCTACACTGTACCGGACTTCGTTTGTTTCCTTCTTCTGTCCCATGGGCCTGCCTCCTAATGAATGGATAAATTCGGGCTGTCTTCCGGTATCGCCAATGCCGAGTCTTTTAACACAGAAGTGCAAAGCACTTCCATCTTCCCCTGTTCCGGCGAATAAGCCTCCACGCCAAGGCTCTGTAAAAACTCTGCATAGGCAATGATGTCCTTTGCATTGCGGCTCAGGCGGTCGGGACCGATCACCACCAGAATATTCACACACCCCTGCGATACTGCATCGGTCAACGCCTGGAGTCCGGGCCGGTTCATATCCCGGCAGGAACCGGTGTCCTGGGAATGACCGACTACCTCCCAGCCCATGCGGGAGGCATATTCGGTTAACTTCTGATCCTGCCGTTTCAAACTCCCATACCGGTCCTCCGGCGCATCAATCCGGGTATATACCCATGCCTTTTTCTTCTCATTCATAAGATCCTCTCCTTCTTTTTCTGGATTTCCATGTTCAATCGAACTTTATCGTTCTTCTCCGTCTAGCTAAGGCCGATACTGATTCGCAGCGCATAATCCACCTGCTTCATATCCTCCTCCGTCAACCGGCCTATGTACTCCCGCAGACGGACACGGTCGATGGTCCGGATCTGCTCCAGTAGTACAACGGAGTGTTCTTTCAGACCACAATGGTTAGGACTGATTGGAACATGGGTTGGCAGCGGCTGCTTGTCCTGCCTGCTGGTCACGGCCGCTACGATCACAGTTGGACTGAACCGGTTCCCCATATCATTCTGGATCATCAGCACCGGCCTTACGCCGCCCTGTTCGCTGCCGGTTACCGGTGTCAGGTCTGCATAGTATAAATCGCCCCTTAAAATATTCACTTTGGTTCTCCCCTCTCTTACCAGATTTTCTGGAAACAAAAAAATCCCCTCACTCGTATTTAGCAAGGGGATGAAACTCTATGTAGTTTTTCCAGTTCTCTTTTAAAGCCGAACTTTACTCAAGGGATATTTTTCCTGCTCCTTTCGATAATCCTCCCACATCTGTTTCCAGTCCATGCTGTCATGTTTGCAAGGATTGTGATGGGCCGATTCTGCTCTCCCAAATCGGATATACATTGCCACTGTCTTTTTGCTATCATTCCTCATGATTTGCATCCTCCTCTGATGGTCTATTCTTTCTGTACCACAACATATCTGAATTATCCTAAAACAGCTATCGCCATATCCAATAAAAATTGACGGTATTTTTAGCCAATCTGACAAAAATCAACTGGTTCGATAAACTGTATCTGATGGCGGCGGTTAAGAAGCAGCAGCCGCCACACAGTATAAAAGCGTACTTGTTCTTCAAGTGCTTCTGTTGCACTGCCATAACATTCCAGTTCCCGGTAATACAGTTTATCATCCATGTTTTCCTCCTTTCCTGAGACTGGCGGCAAGACCGCTGTCTCCTTGATTTTTAAAGAATTCCTCACTTTCCTTTGCAATTTTCATTGGCACATAATCCACATACTGCTGTGTCATTTCTTCATGTTTATGGCCTAAATAATCCCGGACGCTTTGCAACGACACACCGTTGTCATAGAACAGCGTGGCCACTGTATGCCGGTAATCATGGGATTTAAATAAATAATCGCCTCCGTCAATCCCACGTTCTTGACAAAACTTTTTCATCTGCTTCTGAAAAGTTGCGCTGCTGTATGAGCCTCCTCTCTGGTTGGTAAACAGGTAATCGTCCGGGCCGATGTTATGTCGTCTGATATAGACCTGCATGATTTTGTACAGCCCCTCGGGAATCGGTATCCGCTTGTAGTTCTTCATCTTAATCTGGTACACCTGAATCCACGCGTCCTCGCCCTGCCAGTAATAGGCATTCCCTTTCAGGGTACACACCTCGCTGATGCGAAGCCCCAGACACCAGAGGTGGAGGTACATACACCGCAGATGCTCCGGCAGCAAATGGAGCTGTGGAAGGATTTCCCCGCATATTTCCAGTGATACACTGCGGTCATGGTGTTTTGGAATTATTTTTTTCTGGTAATATTCAATCTGGAACGGCCTCTTTACCACGTAGCCTCGCACCACCAGAAATTGAAAAAACTGATGTAAGCCTGTCAGGTACTCATTGAATGTTTTGGGCTTAATTTTTCTATCCCGCAATGTTCTTATATAGCAGTCTACCTGCTCTGTGGTACATTGACATACATCTGACCTGCATCACTCAGCCACACAAGAAAATTGCGAATTTCGCCGAACCTAATCAGGATGGTACTGACTGCCTGTCCGGTAATACCTATCTGATACTTCAGAAATTCTTTTGCATACCGCCGGTTTTCTGCATCCGTAATGTCGATAAATGATACGCTGCTAAACGAGGCGCTTGGGTTTATCCGGTGCTTTGGTAGCTTCAGCCGATCCAGATACCAGATGTTGGCATCCCAACGTATTTCCTCACTCTGTAAAAATACGGTTTGTCTGCTAAAGTTCAAGGTTGGCAGTAATTGTTTCTTTCTGGTTTTACTGTTAGTTCGTTCTTCCAGATAGGCTTCAAATGCGTTCTCCTGCCACAGTTCCATCGTATTAATATCAGCAATCTGCTGTTCTATACAGAAACCGTATAAAAATTGCAGTCCAGTCAAACGATGCTCCCGTCCATGTTTTTCCCGAAAAGTGTCAATAATAGCATTCAGTGTTGCAAAAATCTGTTCTTTTAGAACCTGTGGGCATGGCCGTGTGAAATCCCATACCATATTGCTCTGGTTCCTCACAGTGTCAAATTCCATTGCAAGGTCTTGGTTTGAATGGTAGGGGATAAAGAGCATTTCATCTCGCAGCCGCCACTCACACTGCTGCCGGCCTGCCAAGGTTTGCATCTGCTCCCGGATGCTGTACTGCTTTACACGGTCATATGCCCGGATATAGCGGTCGGAATTTTGAATGTCTTGCTTCAGTGTCAGATATTCTTCATACCGCCTCCGCAGAGGATAGTCCATCTCCGTAATGCTCTGGATTCCCATCTCCAGCAGAAAACTCTGCAGCTTGTTTTTTTCAACGCCTCTTATGTCCTCACAGGCAGCAAGTTCTTCCATGACCTTGCTTGGCTTGGCTATAAATCGTTCTTCCTGCGGTTCCACCCGCTGTATCTGATAGGCGGGCATGGTTCATCACCTCCTGCTACAACAGTTCCCCGACACCGTACATGGCAGAATGTCTGGCATAGAATTCCTGACTGGCCTCCAGCAGCTCATCGTCCACAATGTTCAGGTATTTGATGGTGGTTTCAATGTGTTTGTGTCCCAGCGCCTGCTGGATCAATTCCAATCGCCATCCGGCCTTTCGGCGCATATTGGCGAAATATCTGCGGAGCATATGGGGCGTTAAGTCAATGCCGGTCTTTTTCTCCATGCGGTTCAGCATATCGTAGACGCTGTCCACCCTTAAGGGCTGTCCCGCAGTCTTGCCGGTGATATTGATAAACAGGAACCTCTGGTGCTGTAAAAGCTCCCGGTATTCCGCAAGGTAGTACATCAGAAATTCATAGGTGTCATCGCTGATCCTTGCCTTGCGGTACTCCGCATTCTTGGCCCTGGCATCGTTCTCGTTGTCCTCCCGGAAGTAGACGCCGACCATGCGGTTCTGGTAATCAATGTCATGGATGTAATCCACACCTAAAATCTCACCGATGCGGAATCCGGTTTCGGCTATGAGCAGAACCAGCAGCTGGTCGCGGCAGTTGGTGCAGGCTTGCAGGACTGAGATGATTTCCTCATGCTCTGCCGGTCTGACCTTCCGTTCCTCTGCTTTGAGGTAGCCCTTAAAGGACTGGTACCGCAGCTTCTTCTGGACACCGACTGCATTGACCGCCATGTGGTAATTGTAGGACAGCACTTTCAGGCTCCCCAGCTGCTCATTTTGCGCTTCGATAAAAAGATAGAACCTGAACACATCCTCAAGGTATGCGTTACAGGTTCCATTGTTGATCGCTCTTATGCTGTTGTCCGCTTTGTGGTTCCCTGCCTTTATCCAGTGCAGGAAGTTCACGAAGTGTTCGTTCTGCCGTTCAAAGTCCAGCTCATAGACCTCTGTTACCTCCATCGGGATCTCTTTGAGATATTCCAGATAGTAGCAGACTGCGAAGGCAGCCCGTTTCACGGTGTTTGGGGAACGGTTTGTTTTTGTTTTGTGCGTCAGATACCGGGAGGGAAGCAGCACAAGCTCTTTTGTTTCACAATCAGAGATAAAAAAGTATTTGACTGCTCCTTCTTCCACGCACTCTACTGAATACCGCCGCATCTGCTCCGCCTCCTTTCCTTAACGTCATACACAGTATACCGATACTCCTGCGACATAGCTACTACTTTATACACGCAATAGCCAACAATTTTTCAGCCCCAAAATGAAGCATTACTGACAAAACTGCATTGCTCCTGTCATGGGTGAATAGACCTCGATTCCAAGGCTTCCTGCCATCGCCTGAAACTGCGCCAGCTGCATGGCTGTGTGTCCGATGCAGTGCAGGCTGGCAAGAAGCAGGATGTCCGTCCTGCCGTTTTTAGCGCTCTCGATAAATTCACAAAACCCCGGCCGCTCCCAGAAGGGCTGTCTGCCGGTATCACTGGCGCTGCCCGAAATCTCAAACCCCATCTGTTCCGCGTAATCCATCAGCTGCTGCCGCTGATCCTTCAGGGTGTTGCGGCTATCCTCCGGTGCGTCTATGGCACAATAAATCCATGCACGTTTCTGTCCTTCCATATGGTATCCTCCTTTTATCCGCAGGATGCGGCGGTCAGGCTGTCCCTGCGGGAAATCCGCTCCAGCCCAAAACTCACCGCAATCGCCTGATTCACTGATTGCATAGTCGGTATTTTTACCCGCCCTATGTACTCCCTCAACCGGGCGCGGTCGATGGTCCGCACCTGTTCCAGCAGGATGACGGAATCCCTCTGCAGCCCCCTGACGCCCTCCACCGGCACATGGGTAGGCAGGGGAGCTTTCGCTGTCCGGCTGGTGATCGCCGCCACTATGACGGTGGGGCTGTGGCGGTTGCCTGTATTGTTCTGGATAACCAGCACAGGCCGGACACCGCCCTGCTCCGAGCCGACGACCGGTGTCAGATCGGCATAGTAAACATCGCCTTTTCTAATCTGCATACGCACTCCCTCCATTTCCATCTTTTCTGTCTGTCATAATTCCATACGGTATTCCGCCATTGTCACGACCGCATCCTCCATCGCCCAGTATTCGTCTGCCTGTGTCCTGTCCACAGCAAGGATTTCCCCTGCTTCCTTTTCTCCCATCTGGACAGGCGTCAGATGCTGCACGATTTCCCCGCACAGCTTTTGATCCGGGCATCTGTCAAGAAAACCTCCGCAGGTTTCCACAATCAGGCGGTCTGACATATCTGTGACCACCATCTTTTGTGCGTCATAGATATGGCTTCCGATGAAGTTTGCCATGTTCTCCGGCGTTGTGGCAATCAGGTATTCCTTCCTTGCCCCACCATCCTGCGGATACAGATAAGCGTATCCCATCGTTACCGTATCCATAATTTTTTCAACCATGTCAATGGTATCCTGATTCATAGTTTCCATGCTCCTTTCTCTTTCTGTGTTTTTCATGACACAAGGGCGGCGGCCACCGCCAATATCAGCCGCTAAAGACGGTTGCCCGGCTTTTCACGGTGACCGCCGTAGTTTCTATCATAAAAAATGTTGTTCTTCGTTTTCGTCTGCTCCTATTTGACACTACTTCCCGGAGCAGGAGGCGGGATGCCTCCTATGGGCAGCAGGCACAGACCGGCTCTGGCTAAAAGCCGTCATGGGATTCTCACCCCTCCGGGGATCTCCCGGAGCCGCCCTCATTGCGTGTTCCCGCATCTGCGGGGCTGTGACTGGACGGAAGTATCATGGTAGGCTGTTCAGGTCATTGCGGGACGGCCTGCCATAGGCCGTTTCTGGACGGACAGTTCTCGCTCGGCACCTTCGATGCTATCGTTTTTGACAGGCACTCTGACTGCCTGCAGGTGAGTCTTAGCGTATCCTCCGCGCCGCTTGCCCTTTCGGGCTGAACAGCTAACGTATCTGTACTGCTGGATATGACCGCTTAAAAACGGTATTTTTCAAGGAACAGCAGAGGGATGGATTTTCCCTCTCACTTACTTCCACGTTGGGAGAGCATCTTGACAACCAAAAATGCAAAACTTTTTTCAAAAATCTTTTATCAGCTCCCGAAGCTTGTCCAGCACCCGCTTGCGCCGTTTGTTGACTGCATTCTGTGAAAGCCCGTAAACAGCTGCAATTTCCCGCTCGGTCTGCTCCTGAAAAAACAGCCTTTCAATGAGATCCCGCTCATCATCAGAGAGAAGCAATAGGGCTTTATGTAGCTGCTGAGTCTGGATGTTCTGTAATGCCTGTTCCTCTGCACTGGCAGTCTCCTCCGCAAACTGCACATTCTGCTCCAGCATCCGCTCATAGGAGTCCTCCCGGCTGGGAATCTGCTCCACGGTGCGGTTTTCCTGATCCACTACCGTCCGCTCAACCTTTAGGTCATACTCCTGATACTGCATTTTTCTTTCTGTGGTTCTCAGCACAGCGATGACTTCCTCGCTGGCCTCCGGATACAGCTTCCTGAAATCCGGAATCCGGTATGGCTTTGCCATAGGCTTGTCCTCCTTTATTTTCGTTAGTTGGCGAAAACGAAGGACAAGGGTGGGCCACGGCACCTTTGTACCGGCTCTTTAGAACACAAAAGAACGTCCACATCCGGTATAAAACCATCATGGGCGTTCTTTTCTCTTTCGTATCTTACACGTTCTATCAGTACATCTGTGCAGCCGCAAAGGGCCGCTTCTGAAATATCAATTTTTTTGACTGGCCACCATCCAGCCTTTTCTTACATAAACCAGCTAAGTGTTGCTGCTACGGATCAGCAGCAGCGCAGTTTGATTCCAGCGCATAAAAATAACCCTCCAAACTCAAAACGGAGCTTGAAGGGCTACAAAATTTGGCATTGGAAAGCCGCCCGTCAAGAATACCGTTTTTTTTGACGGGCTGAATTTATAATTTTGCCGTTGCAATCAGTATATTGAACAATCGGGGATTTTTTGGGGTGCAATTCGTGGAAAAACAGGGGAGAAAATCGACACAGGACGACAAAAACAACCGCGGCTGCTTTTTGGGCAACTACGGCTGTTCTTCGTCCTCCTGGGAAAACCGGTATCCGACTCCCCATTCATTTTTGATATATTCTTTTCCTGTTGGTGTCAGCTTTTTACGCAGCGACTTGATGTGAGACTTAACTGATTCATCCACGTTGTAAACAGCCTCCTCTCTCCATACAGCACTGTAAAGCTGTTCTCTGCTCAGAACCTGCCCCGCATGACTGGCAAGATAAAACAACAAGTCAAACTCCTTTCGGGTAAGATTCATTGGCTCTCCTTTCAGAGTCGCCAGATGTTTGACAGGATCAATGATTAAATCCATGCCAAAAGCCAATGTGTAACATCGACTTTCAGTGGTATGTAGCTGTGTATAAAGTTGCATCAATGCTTGAGCATGGGCAAGGCATTCTTCCAAATCGTATGGCTTTTCCATGTATCCATGTGCCCCTGCCTTCAGAGCAGTAATCCGTTCCTCACTGCCTGTTTTGGAGGAAATCACAAGTATGGGTATTGGTTTAAACAGTTGGAGTATCTTCAGCAATTCCATTCCATCTCCTTCTGACAGATGGATTTCCATGATTACAAGACAAAAGTGGTGTTTTGTAAGTTGTTCAATTCCATCATGGATTGACAAGGCGTAGTAGACATCTGTTGTTTCATTCTGTAAAGCATATTTAATTTCCTTGCAGACCACAAGATTATCATCAATTATTAACACTCTTTTTTTCATACTCCTCGCCTTCCTATTCCCCATTTTTTCATTAACTCCTCGACAGTCGAGGAGACAAGCGGCTCACGTCGCAAGCCCCTCACACCGTACGTGCGTCTTTCACGCATAAGACTCCTCATAGTGACAATTCTTAACATCATACACTTGCTACAGATACTCTGCGACGAAATAATGGAAATCATAAATCAAAAAATTCTCCATGCTACAATAAAATTATTACGCCACCAGTTTGTTCGCTGTCGATATACTACCTTTCCGTTTCCGGACGAAGCATCTATTACCTTTCCATTTTCCGCTGCTATTCCCATATGACCTTTTTCTACAATTATATCCCCTGGTTGAATATCATCATAATTTGAAATTTTTTTATACTTTCCTATAGTTCTCCACCCGTTGGAAGTAAGATAGCTCTGTCGTACTCCAATCTGATTCAGACACCAATATACAAAACCAGAACAATCAAACGTATTTGGTCCCTTTGCTCCCCATACATATGTAGATCCGACTTTAGATGCTGCCACATTAATCAATGCCTCGACACTGCCACTGATTGCACTGGGACTGCCTCCCGTCTTCTTATTTTCTCCAGCAGCGCCAGACTTGCTAGATGTATTTCCCTTTGCCACAGCTTTGGAGGCATCTGTTAACTTTCCCATTGTCCTTATTCCTACGGAGCCGTCCGCAGTTAAATTATTATTCTTTTGAAATAAAATTACTGCTGCTTCCGTTATCTCCCCATAGTAACCAGTAACATTTTCAACAGATAGATATCCATATTTACTCAATAATTCCTGGACACGCTTTACACTATCGCCTTGTTCTCCAAGTACTAAACCATTGGGTCTTGCAGTAGATTGCCCTATGATTTCTCTGGTCGTGGGTCCAAGATATCCATCTACAACCAAACCATTCCTTGATTGGAATTGTTTGATTGCCTGAACCGTATCTCGTCCATAATTTCCGTCTGGATTTGTAGTTAAATATCCCAGCTCTTTCAAACGATTCTGGAATTTCAGAACAATGTCACTCTTTTCACCATACGCCAGAAAATTAGGTTTCACCTCTTCGCTATAAAGCAGGTTTACCGTCTTCCTACCTACCTTACCATCTGCCGTCAGTTGATTGACTTCCTGTAATTTGATAACCGCTTCCTCGGTCCTCTCTTCAAAAATTCCATTTACATTATCTGCAGACAGTAGATATCCCAGTTCATATAGTCGATCCTGAATTCGCTTTACGTCATCTCCTGAAATCCCTTTAAAAACAGCATAGTATTTTGCATCTGGAGACATAATCATCTCCCTGGTCTGAGGTCCTGCAATTCCGTCTTGCTCCAGATTGTTTTGGCGCTGAAAACATTTTACAGATGCAGCTGTTACAGGGCCATAATACCGGGTAGGCTCATCATTCTCCATGAATCCCAGTTCCATCAGCCTTTCCTGAAGTCTTGCCACAGAAGAATGCTCTACTCCCTCTTTCAGATTTTCTGGAGCAGGTTCCTCTGTTTCCGCAGTCTTGTCAATCTCATCCGATTTTGTATCATCTACGTTGTCCTCATCCCCTTCTATTTCAATTTCAGGAAATTCTTCTGCTTGGGTCTCCCTTGGTAGAATCTCCCCTGTTTCCTCTACTTCTGGCTGTTTTCCTTTGCCCGTGACTATGATAATGCCTATCATCATAGCCACAACAAGAACACTAGCCACTATGTACCATTTAATATGTAGCTTCATTCGTTTATTCATTATTTCTCATCCTAAATCCTTTTATTAATATTAAACTCCTGGACCTAATTGAACAGCTTCCTGTGAAGGCTCCGGAGAAACAAACTCTGGCACACTGCCGTCCGTCAACGGAGCTTCTATTATTGTATGCCCGTCAGATGTCTCCTCAGAGGGCGCGTCTTCTACCGGAACAGTTTCTTCTGGCAAAGTTTCTTCTGTAACTATGTCTGATGACGGTGGATCACCAGGAATCGTTTCTCCCTCACCTACGGCTGGAGATGTCTCGGCATCTGTCGGTACAGGTATTACAACTCCTGTTGTATTTCTTTTTACGATTCCTGGCTTTCCTCTGTATGTACTGGTATGGAAATATTCCTCATTAACCACCTTTCCATCTTTAGACGTTACCAACCAGGTCTTCCAAGTTGTCCCTTTCACACCTTCCTGTACCACAACTTCTTGTTCAGGTTGAAGTGTTTGATCCTCCTCGTATTTCGGTTCAGGAGGGTCATATTCCTTTATCTTTTGTGAACGCATAGATATCTCCACCCCTTCTTCCAAAATAGGAATTCCAATGATGGAAATCATAAGTTTTTTATTTTCAAACACAGCCCGAATCGCCACAGATGTATCCTGTTTGTTGACAAAACGTAAATCAGGACCGCTATAGCCATCATAACTCACCATCGAATCCTCGCCAGGAATTACATAAGATGGTTCAAAACTATGAGGATTTCGTTCTGTCGTCATAATTCCGGAAAAAATAATAGCATTATACAAAGTAGACGAAACCTGACAGACTCCTCCGCCAGGTTCCTCTACAAATTCTCCATTTCGATAGGCACCAGCCGGCAGATATCCCCTTTCTGTTGTCCTATTTCCAGTTGTCTTATTAAAAGAAAATTCTTCTCCTGGAAAAATCACCAGACCATCAAGGGCATTCATAGCAAGGCTGATATTGTTATTTCTGTTACTGTTATTGGTCGATGTAGTGGAAAAACTTCCTATTACCTGGTACTTTTGTTTCACTTCGCTTATGGAAACGGTCGGCACGATTTCCTCCGCCTGAACAATAATCGTTGCTGCAAATTTCTTCTCTCCAAGCATACTCATGATTTCCTGGACAGCTGCCTCCTGATTAATCTGAATCCCATTTTCTCCCCCAGTATATATCCAGCTGCCTTTTTCTTTATCACGTCCTGTCAGCTGTGCATTGGAGGGATTACGGTTCCACTTTGATGCAATAACTGCTACCTGCTCTCTTATGTCAGTTTCCATAGACGTAACATCCAATTCATAGTTGTCCTGCCACAATGATTCTTCCTGACTGTATATATCCTCCAGGAATCGCCCCAGGCTCTCCGGCAGAGGGTTTTCAAGTTCCTCCACCGAATCCTGATATGAAAGTTTCATGTTCCATTGGTATGTATCCAGAAGTTTTTTCTTAGCAGCATCCTGCGATAGCCCTGTGACTGATATACCATCAACTATTAACGTCCGTTCGGTTTTATAAGTTTCTTTTTCTGTTGTTTTCTCATCTGAAACTACCCTTTCTGTTTCGGCCGTCCCATTCAACTCGGAATTTGTCCTTTTTCCCTTTTGAATTGAGGAATATATCAAAAAAACCACTGCCACTATGAAAATTCCCAATATTATAATTTGTAAGATGATGCCCTTTCCTATTTTTTCATTCTCATATATTCCCTTCCTTATATTCTTCCGACCTCTTGACCTTCTATTATCATAATTTCGCAAAATATTACGCTCCCTCTGCACCTCAACTTTTTATAACTGGAACGATCTTATTATACCATCCATATGTGGTGATTTTATGATTCAGGATTTACGGAACCTGGGATATTATCGGAATCGAATAGTTTTACATCAATGCTTCCATCAGAGGAGTTTACTATATATTTCTTCACTTTCGGAAGTACCTTCTCCATAGTTTCCAGTAACAACCGATATTTTGTGGTATCCTGTGTATAAATCAAACTGTTATTTTGATATTCTGTCAACATGCTGATAAATTTATCCGTATCGCCCACAGCCGTATTAACTACTTCCGTCTTATATGCCTCTGCCTGGGCAATCTGAGCATCTGCCTTTCCACGTGCTTCCGGAATCAGGCTGTTATAGTAACCATTCGCCTGATTGATTTCTTTCTCTTTATCTTCTTTCGCAGCATTTACATCAAGAAATGCTGCTGCTACTGCTTCAGGAGGATTAATATTTTGGATATTGAAAACCGTTACCTGGATTCCTGAGTTATAGCTGTCCAATGTGTTCTGCACCTCTTCTATCACAAAATTCTGCGCCGCTACTTTTTCCGTACTTAAAATATCATCTACCGCCATACTAGCCATCAGTTCCACCAATGCAGACTCCACGCTTCTTCTTACCAACTGTTCATCGTTGCTGTCCACATTGTACAGAAAAGCTGCCGCATCTTTTACCTTATAGTGGACAATTGCCTCCGATGTAATGATATTTTCGTCACCTGTTAAGAGTTGGATTAACGTTGGGCTGTCATCACCTTGATGCATATGTTCTTTCAAACTCATACCAATATCAGCACGTCGAACCTCAGACACATTCACCTTTTCTACCTGATCAATCGGATACGGAAGACGATAATGGATTCCTTCCGTCACCGTGCCCGGCTGCAATGCCCCAAAACGGCGTATAACTGCCTGTTCTCCTGGATTAACCACATATACGCCAGTCAAAACATAAATGGCAGCTATACCCAAAATCAACATCCACCCTGCCTTTTTAGGATTTATATGCGAAAATGCCTTCTTTATATCCATAACTGCTGACTGCTGGCTTTCTTGTGGTTTCTTATCAGACAACCAGCTCTGGATTCCTTCTTTTATTTTTTTTATCCTTTCCAGATAAATGCGTGGAAATTTCTTTTTACTCATATCGTATCACCTCTTTCTAATTGGTCTTTCCACTTAAATACTTAAGGATCTCCGCTGTAGATGGAAGAATCAGTGTTGTATCCTTATCAATAGTCTTTTCATAGGTTTCCAGCGTCCGTATAAATTCATAGAAATTGGGATCTTTCTGGAATGCTTCCCCATAAATACGGATTGCTTCTGCATCACCAGTGCCTTTGATCTGCTGCGCCTGCTTATATGCTTCTGACAGAATAATTTGTTTCTCTTTCTCTGCATCCGCCCTGATTTTAGCAGCCTCCTCGCTTCCTTCTGAACGGTATTTCTTTGCCATCTGCTCTCGCTCTGCTTTCATTCTGTCGTATACGCTCTGTTTATTAGATTCCGGAAAATTCAATGCCCTGATTTTAGCGTCAATTACCTCTATACCATATTCCGTTGCTTTTTCCTTGGCATAGGACACTGTATCTTCAAGCATCATCTCAAGCTTCAACTTTTCTGAATCCGTGTTTACCAACTGTTCCAAATTATATTTACCCATCTGGATTCCCAGGCTGGAGGAAAACACATCAGACAATCTGGCCTCTGCCCCAATTTTATCTTTCACCGTTTTTATATACGTAACAGGATCTGTAATCTTCCATGTGCCATAATAGTCGATCGCTACACTTTTCTTATCCAAGGTCAGCAGTTCCAGGGAATCCGCCTGATATACCTGAACCCTCTTATCCAGTTTCTGAACAGACTGTACCGGGTCAGGCAACTTGATTTTAAGTCCTGGCTCCAATTCTGTGGAAATCGGATTCCCAAACTGTGTCACCACTGCATATTCTGTAGCATCTACCTTATACACTACTAAGGTTCCGATAAAAAGTACCACCACTGCACCAATTGCAGCGATTCCCTGCCTGCTTAATCTATGTTTAATATTCTTCTCCATTATTCTGCTCCTCCTGATACTTTATTTTTTAAATTTGAAATCCACAATTCTGCATTATCAATTGTCACATCCGCTCCTAGCAGAATTTTTTGTACATTGGGCAATATTTTGTCCATAGCTTCCATGTACAGCCGAAATTCCGTCACGTCACTGGACAAAGCATATGCTGCTTGCTTTTCTGTAAACATTACGGCATCTCCCTCTGCATTTTTTATTTTCTCTTCCCTATAGCCTTCCGCCTCCGCAACCTGCTTATATGCCTCGGCCCTGGCCTCGGGAACTATGGTATTCTGATAAGCCATGGCCTCATTTATATACACCGCCCTATCTTGTCTTGCACTTGCCAAGTCCTGGAAACTTGCTTTCACATCTTCCGGAGGAGACATCTCAATTAGTTGAACCCCTACTACCTGGATTCCTGTCCCATTGACATCCAGTATTTTCTGTATCCGATTCTTTGCCTCATTTTCCACCGATGCTTTCCCCTCCGTCAGCAGATAATCAACCGGACTTTGCCCGATTATTTCCCTGACACTGGTAGTAGAACCTGCCTTTACAAGATTTTTCAAATCTGCGACATTCAGTGCATAATCAAGTGGGTTGGCTGCCTTATAGTGAACTGACATATTTACATTGACCAGGTTGGTATCACCCGACAACAGCTCCAGCCTGCCTGTCTCCACTTTTTCGACAGCATCCCTCTTTACCAGCGTTACCTGGTCAATGGGCTCCGGAAGACGATAATGAATTCCTGGTGAGACGTTTTCTTTCGTCACTTTCCCGAATCTTCTCACAATTGCCGTCTCATCCATATCCACAATATAGACTCCAGACAGTACATAGGCTGTTGCCAGCACTCCGGATAATCCCACAAACATTTTTTTGCTTCCATGGAACCTGATATGCTTATGTCCATGATTCTCTCTGTGCCCCGGTTGACCGGAGTGTAGTAGCTGCCGCACATTATCCACCAGTATTTCGTACCCCGAAACCATCAACAGCACCATAGCTACAATGGCAGCGATTTTATCCAGACTACGCATTCCAAACAGAGCTCCCACAATTCCAATCAAGACAGCAATAGAACAATACATATCCATCTTTGAATGATATCCATCTGCAATCAGACTCTGAGAACCGGTCTGTTCCCCCACATAGATTTTATACCTCGCCATGAAGTAATTAATAATGACTCCGATAAATCCTCCTACTGCTGTGAATGTGATATGCTTCAATTCCGCCTGCCCACTGTTCATGGCATCAGCAAAGAGTTCCAGTCCCATGTAAAATATAAAAAAGGAGACAAATATTGCTAAGAGATTCTCTACCTTTTTTACCGCTCCACTCCATCTTTTCGCTCCTAACCTCACAGTCATCAGACCAATAAATACAACCGATGATACAAATACATCAGTAAATGAATGCCACGCATTTGCTTTCAAGCCAATACTTCCTGACAATCCGGCAAGAAAAAACCGCAGTACAATTAATATAATATTGGCTATAATGGTGATAAAAATCGTTCTTTCTTTTCTTCCCATCTATACATCCTCTTTCTCTTTTAATAAACGTCTCAATGTCTTGTCATAGACAATAAGATTAGAATCTTTCAGGATTTCATTCTCCATATCCTGCTGCATCTCTGCGTGCTTCTGCTCTTTTACATATAGGGCAATAAGCTCTTTCGCTTCCTCATAGGACATACGCTGCTTATCTTCTTTTTCCCTAATCTGGACAATATAATACCCATCCTGGCTTTCAATTACTTCGCTAGCCTCCCCAGCCTTCAAGTTGACGATTGCCTTGCCCAACTCCGGAATCAGATGCTCAGGGTAGAACCAATCTTCTATAATGCCGCCATCCTCTGCTGTTCCATCCTCTGAATACTGCTTTGCTACTTCAGTAAAATCAGTTCCTTCAGCAATCAGTTGTTTCGCATCCTGGATTCGCTGCTCACCCTTACCATCTTCCGTCTGTGCTATCCAAATCAAATTCATTTTCACCCTTTCCGGCATCTGGAAAATCTCCGGGTTCTCTTCATAGAAACGGGTCATTTCCTCTTCCGTGGCTTCTTCAAGATTCTGATCCACCTCCTCTTGATGCATAACTTGCATCAAATACTGTATTTTCAATTCTTCCAAATCATGCTGATTTCCAACCCCTTCACTTCTATCACTGTTTTCCTCCAGAAGCAGTTCTTTTGCAATCAACTGCTCAACCAACTCCTTCTTCTTTTCATAAGTACGGTATACCCGCTGATATTCCGGAGCCAGTTCTTTATACTCTGTATAAAAATCTCCTAACGTGTAACGTTTGCTATGGACGGCGAATAATGCCTCATCTTTTTTCAGGGTATACTCCCGCTCCATTGCCTCTTCTGATAAAATATCACGAATCTGCGGTTCTACCTCTTCTAAAGATTGTTCTCCCTGAGCTGTAAACTCTCCTATTTTCACAATACTATAAGTTCCATCTTCATTGCCAATGGGGGCACTGATTTCATTTAGGCTGAGGCGAAATACCGTTTCTTCCATGGTATTACCGTCCCCATCTTTTTCAATCACGGAATCCTTTATCTTTTTGTCAATCCCATAAGTTTTGGCCACTTGTTCAAAGGATTCTCCAGAATTCAGTTTTTTCACCGCCTTCTGTGCAGTTTCCTTATCCATCATTCGGATTTCCTGAATGCTTGCCGATTCTTTTATACGATACTTCTCACGGTTTGCATCATAATAAGCCTGTATCTCCTGAGTTGACGGTTCCGTAACCTTTAAAAGCTCTGCATTAAATTCCAGACCAACTGATTCTTTCAATTTTTCGATATATTCAGGGAAATAGTTTATATCCTTTTCAGCCAGTAGGATAGCACGTATCTCCTCTTCCACTTCCTCCAATGTCTTATCACCATAAGTTATTTTATTATTATCATAATACTGTTGGATATCCCACCTGGTAATAGACTCTGGAGTGATTTCTTCCTGATGTATCTCATTCAGCATCTGGGCAACATTGGCGTCTCCAACTAAATCTGTGATACCATGCTGGATATCTTCTCTGGCAGTAAGTCCTTTCTTTTCAGCCCAATCCAGGATGATCTGTTCTACCGCCATCATTTGCACGGCCTGTCGATAGCCCTCCAGATTATCCACAGGATGCAGTTCACATGGTTCCTGTGGGTTGCACAGGGAATGGTCATACCCATGTATTTCACACATTGCATGTTCCCGGCTCCTTACACCTTCCTGCTGAAGAAACTGTTTCAGTTCTTCTGTTGTAATTATCTTGCCGCTGTAAGATGCTACCACATCCTTTTCTGGCGGTTCTGGTTCTCCATATAGGCGCGGAAGTATAAAAACTCCTATACCAAATACAACCAGAAAGGCACCCAGAACAACCACCTTTTTCATTGGCATCTCAGGCTTCGGATATCCCTCCTTTGTCTGTTTCTCTATACAATCCTTCGTCTCTGATTTCGCCGAGTTCTTTGTACTCTTTATACCAAACGCATTCAGCAAATCGTCTTTTATGGATTCTTTTTGTGTTTGCTGGTTTTGAGTTTTATCATCACCCATAGATTTCCTCCTGTAATTTTTTTACCAGAAAATTGTATAAAAATTTTGTGGGGAATTTATGAGTATAGCAAAAAGACATAGAAAAAGGAAAACTCCTTTTTCTATGTCTTCTTCTCAATCCACTGTATCAGGTAATACTATTACAAACCGTGTACCACCCGCCTTCCGATTCTCTGCAAAAATCCGTCCGCCATGCTTCTCCACAATCGCTCTGGTTATGGAAAGTCCAATACCCATCCCGCCAGTCTTCTTGCTCCTGGATTTATCCACACGGTAAAACCGTTCAAACAGATATGGAAGGTCCTCTTTTGGTACTCCAATACCACTGTCCTCCACAATGATTTCTTTCCTACCATCTGCAACGGTTCTGAAAGATATTGTGATTGTACCACCAGATGGTGTGTATGCAAGGGCATTGGACATCAGATTTACCATACATTGTTTTATCCGTGGATAATCCGCATACAGATTTTCGCCGGATTGAATTTCCGTCAATAAGGTGATTTGTTTCTCTTTTATCTTAAATGCAAAGTCATGGTATATATCATCACACAAAGCCCGGAAATCAAATGTAACCCTATTAAGTTCCCGGTCGCGATTTTCCAGAGAATATAATTCCTGCAGCTGTCCTACAATCCTTACCAAACGCAAAATTTCCGCATGGCAGCTTTCCAGACGTTCTGATGTAGGCTCCCAGATTCCGTCAATCATTGCCTCCATATGGCTCTGAAGATTGGTCAGGGGGGTCCTGAGTTCATGTGCCACATCTGCCGTGATCTGTTTTTTCTGCCTTTCCTCTATCTCCAGCGCCAAGGACATCTCATTAATAGCTTCTACCATATGGTCAGTTTCACTCATTCCTCGAACGACTTCCGCCTGGACACCATATTCGCCTCCTGCAATCTTCTGAGCTACCTGAATGACACAGGCTATAGGTTTTGATACCGCCCAGGCTATCAGAATTCCCAAAAAAATCACCCCCGCAAGAGCAAACACACCGATAAATAAAAGTGACTTATTCAGTGCCCCCATGAGTTCTAGTTCCTGGTCGCTTAAGGAATACGGGCCATAATATCCTACCTTTAAGGAGCCAAATACATTCCCTTCACTCTCCAGCGTGTAAGTATCCTCCGTATAGCTTCCTCTGAAATTGGGGTACTTTCCTTTCATATTGCCTTCGGCGTGCTGCAGGATAATATCGCATTCCTCCAATCGATGAGTCCGCACATCCCAGTCAATTTCCTTGTTCAGAGTCTGAATATGAATGATATAGCCATTCTGTAATGCAGCATACCCAATTATTCCAATCCCACTTTCATCAAATGTACCAGTATTTTCATCATATAACTGATTAATTTGACTGATCATCTGATCAATTTGGGCTTTCTGTTGTTTTTTTGCATATTCTTCAAACAGTTGATCCGCCCTGATATTAAAGGACACCCTCAGGCTCAATATAATCAAAAGGGCAATCATCGAATAGGATATAATTAGGATATTTTTCAGACTCGTTTTCATTCTATTTCTCCAACAAATTTGTATCCCATTCCATGTACGGTAAGGATGTAGGATGGGGAACGGCGGTCTTCTTCAATTTTAGCCCGTATTCCTTTGATATATGTATCAATGCTGCGGTCATAACCGTCAAATTCATCATTCAGTGCGTAGGTAATCAACTGCTCCCTGGTAAAAATACGGTTAGGTGCCTTTGCCAGGGTCATTAAAATCTTAAACTCTGTTGGTGTCAGATTAGCCTCCTCTCCGTTCACCATAACATTCCTATTTTCAAAGTTAATAACCAGTTTCCCCTGGTTATAGGAAACCGGCATGCTGATAAGCTCATCGCTTTCGGTTCTTCTCAGGACGGCTCCCACCTTTGCCACCACCGCCCTGGGACTGAACGGTTTATAGATATAATCATCCGCCCCCAGCTGCAGTCCTTTTATCAGGTCTGTTTCTTCTGTTTTAGCAGTCAGCATAATGATAGGAACTCGGGAGTTCATGCGGATAGTTTTGCAGATTTGTTCCCCCATGATATCTGGAAGCATCAAATCCAGCAGAACCAGTGAAATATCATTCTCTTTAAATAATCTGAGCGCTGTGGTTCCTTCATATGCACCTAATACCTGATATCCCTCTCTCTCTAAATACCGCTGCAATACCTCAACGATTTTTTCCTCATCATCCACGATAAGGATCGTTCTTGAACTTTTCATCTTCATCTCCTGGTTTACCTATTTAAAAACAAATTTTTATCTAAGCAATTATACTACACCACGCGCCGTATTGACAAGATGGGCTTATACGTTACTGGTGAAATTTTTATTCCATCTCTGGGGTTGCTTGCATGCACCAGTTGGTTTTGCCCCTGGTAAATGCCGATATGGCCTTTATAAGAAACGATATCTCCCGGCTTGGCGTTTTCTATCCCGCCAACATCAATTCCTACACGCCCCTGATCCCTGGAGGTTCTCGGAAGAACTATGCCAAACTTCTCATATACCCTCATCACAAATCCTGAACAATCCGCTCCATTAGTCAGGCTTGTTCCACCATAAACATATGGATTTCCTAAAAACTGCAATGCATAGGATACTACCTGTTCCCCCAGGTTTTCCTGTGGCATATCTTCCATTTCAGCCTCTACCAGCATCTCCATACCAGGGCCGACGGCATCCTCTAATAATTCCTTATTCACCTCGGTTGCCGGATGTGGCTGTATCTTCTCCACGGGTTCATTTTCTTCAATATTTCCTGCCGGAAGCTCTCCGGCTTTATCCATGTTCGTTTCATATACAGTGTTTTCCACCACCGCTAATTCTGCCTTTGCAGAAAAATCATTTGAAGCGGCAAAAAAAAGTATAGAGCATGCTGTCACAATTATTCTTGTTTTTCTCATATAAATCTCCTATTCTGTTCGTATTTGTTACATTTCTGTTACAATTTACTACAAGAATGTGGGGATTATATGATTTTAACAAACTACAATTTTTTTACCTGCAATGCACGGAAAGAATTTATTACAGCCAGAACAGTCACTCCCACATCAGCAAAAACCGCTGCCCACATGGTTGTAATCCCTGCCGCACTTAATAACAGCACTAGTGCCTTAATACCAATTGCGAAGACAATGTTCTGATGTGCAATCCTTATTGTCTTCTTCGATATTTTTATAGCTGTCAACAATCTGGAAGGTTCATCTGTCATGATTACAATATCCGCTGCCTCTATTGCTGCATCTGAACCCAGCCCTCCCATAGCCACCCCAATATCAGCTCTTGCCAAAACCGGTGCATCGTTGATTCCATCCCCAACAAAGGCGATTTTTCCCTTCTCTGTTTTCTGTGCGAATAACTCCTCCAGCTTTTCAACCTTGTCTCCTGGCAGCAGCTCAGAATAAACTTTATCCAAACCAAGTTCCTCAGCTATCTTTTCAGCCACTACCCGATTATCACCCGTAAGCATGACGGTCTGAATCCCAGTCCGTTTCAAATCATTGATGGCTTTTGCTGCATCCTCCTTGACTTCGTCCGTAATCACAATGTATCCAGCATAGTTTCCATCTACTGCAACATGAACCACCGTTCCAAATTCTTCTTGGAAATCATAAGGAACATTCAGGCTTGCCATCAGTTTTCCATTTCCAGCAGCTACAGTCCTCCCCATGACCTGGGCAATCACACCATGGCCAGAAACTTCCTCTACACTACTTATAGCTGAATTATCTATTTCCTTCCCATATGCCTGCCTTAAAGAAACAGAAATTGGATGATTGGAATAGTTTTCAGCAAAAGCAGTCAACATCAGCAATTCTTCAGATGGCATTATTTTTGAAGTAACATTCTGAACCTTAAACACACCTTTTGTAAGAGTGCCTGTTTTATCAAATACAACTATTTCTGCCTGCGCCATTGCTTCCAAATAATTGCTTCCTTTAATTAGTACACCTTTTCTGGAAGCTCCTCCGAGTCCTCCAAAGAAACTCAGGGGAATCGAAACCACCAATGCACATGGGCACGATACCACAAGAAAAGATAAGGCTCTGTAAATCCAATCCTGATAGGATGCGCCCTCCAATAGCATTGGAGGTATCACTGCCATCAGTACAGCGACAATTACTACAACCGGAGTATAGTATCTGGCAAATTTTGTAATAAACCTTTCAGAATTTGATTTCTTGCTGCTGGCATTTTCAACCAAATCCAGGATTTTACTAACCGTGGATTCTCCAAACTCCTTTGTTACCCGAGCTGTCAAAACACCATTCACATTAATACAGCCACTCAGAATATCATCTCCTGGTTTTGCCTCACGCGGAACTGATTCACCAGTCAGTGCAGATGTATCAATCATGGAATTCCCATCGATTACCGTTCCATCCAACGGAACTTTCTCCCCTGCTTTTATTACAATTATATCACCAATCTGCACTTCCTCCGGTGATTTACGAATAATCTCTTCATTTATTTTCACATTGGCATAATCCGGGCAGATATCCATAAGCTCTGCAATGGACTTTCTTGATTTGTCAACTGCATAACTCTGGAACAACTCTCCCACCTGATAAAAGAGCATCACTGCCACACCTTCCGGATATTCGCCAATTATAAATGCTCCTATTGTAGCAATACTCATCAGAAAATTCTCATCAAAGACCCTGCCATGACTGATATTACGCAATGCTTTAAAGACGATATCTCCACCAATACACAAAAAGCTAATTCCAAATAGAAGTGGTGACAACCAGATTATATTACTCTTTATCACCAGAGCTGCTGCATATACAGCAGCTCCCAATATTAATCGCCATAAAGTTTTTTTCATAATTAACCTCTCAAATTTTTACTACCTTAACATCGGGTTCCATTTTCTTAATTATTTTTTCTACAGCCTGTGTGATTGCGCATACCTTGTCATCCTCACAGTCCAGCGTCATCTTCGTAGTCATAAAATTTATGTCGGCGCTTTTTACACCGTCAACTCGGCTCACAGCTTTTTCAATCATATCCGCACAGTGTGCACAATCCAACCCTACTAGTTTAAATGTTTTCTTCATCGCTATTATCTCCTTTTTCTTCAGCAGTATGCTGTAATCCTATATCAAATATTTCTTTTACATGGCAATCCTTTAAGGAATAAATTGCCCATTTTCCTTCTCTTCTGAATTTAACCAGCCTTGCCCTGTTGAGTATACTTAGTTGATGGGATATCGCCGAACTGCTCATATTCAACAAGTGTGCCAAATCACCCACACTTAGCTCCCGATCAATTAGGGCACCTACTATACTCATTCGTGTGCTATTCCCCAGCACTCTAAACAAAGCGGATAATTCAGACAACCTTTGTTTATCAGGTGCTATTCTATATAAATGATCTTCGATTTTATATGACCTCCTTTGCAAAGTCTATTTCCATCTCCTCCTTTCTATATATGCACATATGAACAAATATTCATATGTTGTGTTGTTTGAATTATAGCTTCTTCGATTTTCATTGTCAAGTCTTTTAAGGGATTTTTTGACATTTATTTTTTTTGACATTTTTTTTATATTTCCATCTTTCGGATTCTTTTAACACTTATTTGTGGAGTTATGAAGCTAATAATTACAACTACAGCATGTTCAATTCTAGGAATCTTCTCTGCCTCTGTCCAAATTATCATCTCTTGTTTTTGAAGATCGATACTGATTCGTTCAATACCATGTATTGCAGAAATTTCTTGATGGATTTTTTTTAATGTCTCAGTTTTTTCTAAACCAATTAATTTAAAATATACTTTCATAACGTACACTATTTCCTTTTTGGGGGTTGATTTATGTGACTACAATTATCATAATTCTAAAATAAGGGGATTCTATGGTGATTAGAAATTTTATTGAATATATTATAATGAGCAAAGGCGGCGGTATTGGAGCTGTAGATCCTAAAAGGCTATCTTATGGATATTCGAATCTTAACGATAGGCTATCTAGTTAAAGAACTTGCAAATATTATTTCTTTATCCCCATATTTTCCTCACATTTATCTGCTATACTATAAAAAAGTTCAAACAACTGTTTTTCATATGGCACAGAGAGGGATGATTTTATAAATTTTTACCATTCGAGAGAAGCAGCCAACCGCTTCCCGCATATGGAAAGCGGATATTGTCAATATCCTTACCAACTAGATTCTATACCAGGAATGCAATTTGCAACTGTCTTATGTTCCAACTGTCATACAGTTATTATGCACGGTACCAATTATTGTCCTGCCTGCGGAATCAGATTAGTTTCGTTTCGCCGTATGCCCCAGTTTGTGGCGAATGTAAAACTCAAATTGCTTCAAACTCTCAATATTGCCCGAATTGTGGAAAATATACGAAATACAGATACGAGGGTATAACATTTTGATCAAAGGTATATATTGAGAAATTACTCAATTATACATATATAGCTTCCCCAAAGAGGCTTGATTATCGCTGGCTAATCAGTACCAGTGAAGAAAGGAGATTGCATTTATGAAGAAAAAAATTATTTTATCTTTAACAGCTCTTTCGGTATTAGCTTTTCCGATGAGTTCCCTGGCTGCAAACAACACGGTTGCAACTCAATCCTATACTTGCTCTGTTGCTGACTGCCAAATAGACGGAACCCATGAACATACTTCTACCGAGGGCCATGGGAACTGCAACGAGTCTGGTCATTCCCGGTCTCATCAGAACTCAGGCAATACCTCAAACAGAAGCAGACACCATCAGTAACAGATTTATTAAAACAAAATTATAGCACCCTACATGTAGTAAAAAAATATCAAGAAACTGTTGTAAAGTGTTAAATGGAATGACGTATTGATATGCTCCCTTTTCGGTAAACAAGTGAAATAATAAAAACTTGTTATCTGGAAGGGGGTATTTTATTTAGGAAAAATCGAGAGTTTTATGCAGATGCGCCTAATCCGAAATGACTTACAGATGTAACAGAAATTACATATTACATCGGGTCAAAAAAATATAAAGTGTATCTTAATGCCATCGCTAACAATCCTGATGCACATCCACTGCAGTCTTGTGCTGTTCCATCGACTGTCCCTACTGTTATGCCCGGAACAACTGTCGCAGATTTCATATGACAGATGATTTTTCAGTCCCTGTTTTTAGAAACGTAAGCTACATCTGATCGGCACGAAAAAACCACATACATGGCTGATGACCGGTCTGAGCGACTTTTCCGGTTGGAAACCGGAATGGCGCGATACTATTTTTGTGCGGATGGCACAAAACCCTCAACAGGATTATCTGTTTCTGATTATGGGTGAGGAGCAGATGATTCAGCAGATGCCGTCAGCAAACGAAATCATCTCTGCCGGTGGGCGGCTACTCCGTTAATCCCTATGTGGGCTGCACACATCAGTGCCGCTACTGATATACCTGCTTCATGAAACGGTTTACCAGTCATACAGAGCCGTGGGGAACCTTTCTGGATGTAAAATACCGGCCTGCTATTAAAAATCTGCTGAAGTACAAAAGCCAGCAGATAGTAATCGGTTCTGTTACTGACAGCTACAATCCACAGGAAAAAGAATACTTCCTTTCAATCTGACATGGATAAGGCAGTCAGTATTGAACGCCGTCTTGCTGCCATGAAAAAGGAAACCTCGCCTATTGGCGAGAACTGGAGCAAAGCATTTGATTCGCTCACGATTTGCCCTACCGCGTCAATGACCTGCCTTACGGTCAAAGTAAATCCGGTAAGCCTACCATGGTTAATTATTTTTATCACGAGGAAATCAGGCAAAGTAATTAGTTCCCATAAGATGATGTAGGTGTCAAAAGTCATTTTTTTATTTGACAACATCACCGTTTTGCACTTTGCTACGAAAATAAACACTTCGCAGCAACGTACAATTTGGAGATGGTGGTACTTTTGACATCCACATCATAAGATGCATTTATATTTCGTGTTCTACAAGAAACATCAGTACGTTCTCACTTCAACACCCGAACTGTACAATGGTGTTGGAGGTGAACGCACAGTGAAGGATTTAAATTTAGATTACATGGGACCGATGCTCAAAGATGCCCGTTTGAAAGTAAAACTGACACAGGATGAGGTCGCTGAGCGGGTCGGCATCACAACACGTTATCTCATGGCTATCGAAAACGAGGGCAAATGTCCGGCGTTGGATGTGTGGTTCCGCCTGATCCACGCACTACATATTTCAGCTGATGGCATTGTCTATCCACGGGACGCAGCAGAAAAAGAAACAGACGAACAGCTGCTCTGCATGATCCGGTTGTTAAACAGCCGTGATAAGAAAATCGTCCAGGCATCTATTCAGGCCATGCTGGACAACTAGTAAACAGGAGCTGCCTTCTTCGGAGGGTGGCTCTTTATTTTTTTCTCTGCTTATAACTATTTCTTCAGGTGTTCCCTTCCCTGCATACGCCATGATGGCATATTCCTTACGCCACCAGAGAGGCAGACCTGCCCCCTGGCGGCGGTAGCTATTTTCACAGCTGTTCCTACACCTGCTTCAAGGTATAAAGAAGGCTGCTCCTGCCCCCGTTCTCCCGCCAGCGCTGCTCCTTCATAAGCAGTCCGGCCTGCTCCAGATCGGCAATTGCCCGTTCCACTGTCCTGCGGGAGAGTCTCAGCTCCTTTGCTATCGTTCCAATCGCCGGATAGCATTGGTTGTTCTGGTTGCACCGGTCTTTCAGGTACATATACACAGCCTTGGCACGGTGGGGCAGATCCTCCGAATAGATTGCAGAAAAATATCCCACGGCATCACCCCCTAATCTGTCCGCAGCGGCGGACGGCGTGGCGCATGGTGTTCTTTCTTTTCGAGCGCAGGAGTATGCAGCTGGCCTCCTGAAGAATGCACGGGCGGCTGCGGCGGTTCCCCGAAGCCGCCTTCCTCATCGCAGTCATCCCTGCGGCGCACAATCTCCTGCTCCAGCTCGAAGCGGTCGGCATAGACCACCGGTCTTGCAGCCTGCTCTGCCACCTCATAGGCTTCCCCGAATCGGATTCCCCACTTCAGGAACAGCGGCAGCTGTGTCCGCATAGGGCAGCATCCGGTCTTTGCCAGAATGAAATGTCCCTTTGCCAGTGTTTTCAGTTCATCCGGCGTCATCAGAGGGCGGCTCATCATCTGCAGGCTCTGGCTGGGATCATTCTTTCCTCTGGAGATGGAACCGCTCAGCACCGTCCGGTTACCCAGCGCCTTGGAGAGAATGTCAGCGCTTTCTGAATTGGGTGCAAAGCCTCCGAACAAAATATCCTGACAGTTATCGATGATGATGCTGGAACCCTCTTTCCCATAGTTTTTCTGGAGCTGTGCGAAGCTCTGGATAATAGGCACCATCGAAATCCGGCGGGAACGTCCGGCCGAGAACATCATTTCCATGGATTCGATTTTTGGTATCGTGCCGATCTCATCAGCGAACACCATGACGCGGTTTGGCAGCTTGCCGCCATGCTCGTCAGCGATGGTGAGCATCTCCCTGTAGAGCTGCTGGAGGAACAGCGACACCATAAAATATTTGGTGTTATCTTCCTCTGGCAGCACAATGAAAATCGCTGATTTCTCCCTGCAGAAGGTTTCCGTATCCAGTGTGCTGTCAAAGCACAAAATCTGCTCCATCTCCGAGTCCAGAAAGGTATTTAGCCGTGACATCGTGGTAGACAGCACGGAGGCCATCGCCTGCTCGGCAGAGTTCAGCGCCGCCCCTGCGAACCACTTGGCTTTGTGTGTTGGCGGCAGTTTATCCATCAGCAGCTGAAACAGGCTGCGGTTCTTTACCGGCGAAGGAGCCAGCAGATCCTGGATCAGCTTAAACACGGAAATGATGTGGCGCTTCTCTGGTTCACAAAACTCCGCAATCAGCAGTATCACAGAGGCAAGCAGACCCTCGGCTGCATCATAGAAAAACGCATTCTGCCCATAGCTGCTGGCTTCCGCTCCATCCGAGCAGATGATGGTCTTGGCGGTGATCTTGGCATATTTCTCCGCTTTTGCCTTTGCCGCCAGATTCTCCGGGTGTGCCAGATATTCATCCATGTACTTGTTGACCAGCGTCAGGATGTTGTCGCCATCTGAGCGGGTGGGGTTACGAAGGTCAAGCACAGAAATGTTGTAGCCATAGCAGTCCTTGGCGATACCTGCATAATTGCGGAACAGATCACCCTTGGTATCTGTACAGAGCCAGCTCATTCCAGAGGCACAGGCGTACTCGATGTTGGGGTATAAAAAGTTGGCGGTCTTGCCAACGCCTGCAGCGCCAATCATCAGACAGTGGATGTCGCCGTCATCCACCAGCGCCGTGACGGAACCGGTTTTTCTTTTGCACCCTACCACAAGCCCCTGCCGGGTGGGCAGCGCTTCTCCCCGCCGCCATTTTTCCGGCTCATAGGGGACATGGGCATAGGTATCCCTGATTTCTTTCTCCGTTGCGAACCGTGCCGTACCGTGCTGGCCATCGCCCACGGTTTTGGATTTGATACCATTCAGTGTGTAATAATGCGCCAGCAAGGACAGGCCGCCGATGACAGCGAACATCCCAAGACCGACGCAGATTAGTAAAACAATCTGATGTGTCTGCAAGTTTTTCCTCCCTTCAGGCCATTTGCATCGCCTGTCCGGTCGCAGGCATTTGTGTAAACGCAGTTTTTTGTGTCCGTATATCCTCATTCCAGTCTTTCTGCCGTGGCAGGAGGGAAAAAGCTTCGCCGTATCCCTTTTCCGCAAGGATACCGGTGAGCCGTTCCCGCGCCTTAAGTCCGGCTTTATCGTTGTCGAGACACAGACCAATCTTTTTTACCTGCGGATTTTCTTCCAGCAGTTGAAGCAGGGCGTGTTCCGCCACACCGCAGAGTGCCACATAGCTATGCCTCTGCCAGCCCTGCGGATACAGCGACAGAAACGACAGCAGGTCGATAGGGGCTTCAAACACATAGACCGTATCGCTCTGCCCGTTGTGATGGAAGCTGTACCGGGGATCACATCCGTCCACGTTCCCCTTAAACGGTTCACCCTGGGTGTAAGTCCCCCGTTTATGGGCATGGCGGGCAACGCCATCCTGATCAAAACCAACGAATACCGCATTGTGGTATTTTGCATCCTCATAGATCATCTTCGCTTTTGCGAACACGGACACCACCGAGCGGTCGATGCTCCGTGTTTTGGTCAAATAAGCATACACCCGGCGCATATCCGTATGCGCTTCGGGCAATATAAAGGGCTTTGGCGGCTCAGGGCGGCGCGGCTCACTGGAACGGTATGCCTGTCCCTGCTCTCCATTCAGCAGCATGGTAACCGCATCGGGAAAACTCTTTCCGTAGAACATCTGCACGAAATCAATGGCACAGCCTCCTTTTTCACTTGCATGGTCGTACCACTGGTTGCCGCGCACTGTGACGCTGTGGTCGCTGGCCAGCCGTTTCTCCCTGCCGGATTTCAGCAGCTTTTCCCCCTGCTGACAGAGAAAGTCCTCCAGATCCACAGCATTGGCCCGTTGTTTCTGTTCGTCTGTAAAATAAACATATCCTGATATCCTGATCCCTCCTGTCAATACTGCATTTGTTGTTCGTGGTCATCACGGGCATGACCCTGCGCCTGTTTCTTCTCGGCCAGCCTGCGGCGGCGTTTCCGGTCGATGTGGAATGGATTACCGCCTGTGGCTTTCCGGTAATCCTCACGGAACAGATTCTCCAGCCGGTGCAGCAGCCTTGTTGCGGCAAGGAATGCAGACGGGTCGCGGAACGAATCCAGATGCTCCAGCAGAAACTCTGCATAGATGTTTCCCTGCGCTGCGGCGGCTTCCAGCAGCGTTACTGCCTTTTCCTTATCACGGGGAACATCCCTACCGCAGAGATACAGCTTGCCAAGAGCGTATTGCGCAAACTGATTTTCCTGCATTGCCGCTTTTTCAAGCCAGCGGATTGCCGCTTCTACATCTTTGGGAACATCCTCGCCAGCCAGATAGAGTTTGCCAAGCTGATACTGGGCAAATTGATTGCCCTGCTCTGCGGATTGGATCAGCCATCTCAAAGCCGCTTCCGTATCCTTGGGAACATCCTCGCCGGTAAGATACAGCTTTCCCAGCGTATACTGTGCAAACGGATTGTTCTGCTCTGCCGAAAGCGTCAGCCACCTGACTGCCGCCTGTATATCCTTTGGGATATCCTCGCCTGAAAGAAACAGCCTGCCGAGGGCATAGGCAGCGTACTCATTTTTCTGTTCTGCTGATAAAGTGAACAGCTCCACCGCTTTTTCTATATTCCGCTCTGCATATTTACCATCGCGGTAAAGTTTGCCGCAGGAATACTGTGCGGCTGCATTTCCTCCATCAGCGGCTTTCGTAATCCATGCAACAGCCTTTTGGGGATCACCGCTTCCATTTTCCAGCCACAGCTTTCCAAGGGCATATTGTGCATTCACATTTCCCAGCCTGGCGGAGCGTTCCCAGTAATCGGCGGCTGCCGCATCATCCTGCCCCGTGCCGGTTCCGGTGTGGAGCATCTGTCCAAGCCGGTATTGCAGTTTGTCATCATGGCTTTCCTGTTCCAGACGCAGAAAGCCGGAGAACGCATTTTGGAAATGCTCCCCGGCTGCTTCCCTGTTTTTTGCTGTGCCAATCCCATCCCGGCACATTTTTCCCAGCTCGTAGCTGGCGTAGGGATTCCCCTGTGCTGCGGAAGACACATACAGGTGGAATGCCTGTGCATAGTCTTTCTCCACACCCTGACCGCGATAATAAAGACCTCCCAGAGAATACTGGGCGTATTTGTGATTGGCGGAAACCGCCTGCGAGAACCACTCTGCCGCTGTTTCATAGCTTTGCTCCGTACCAAGGCCTGCCGCATACATCTTGCCGATGCGGTATTGGAGATAGGGTTTTTGCCTTGCTTTTGCTGTCTGCTCCGCAGCATAGAATGCCGCCAGTGCTTTGGAATACCATTCCTGTGCAGCGGCTGCATCGATTTCCCGCCCCAGTCCATCCGCAAGCATCCGGCCCAGGTCATGCATCGCCAATGGGTTCCCGGATTCCGCTTCCAGTAAAAACAACTGGAAGGCTTCAGCGAAATCCTGCCTGACCTCGTCACTGCCATACAGATACTGCCGCGCTTCTTTGTACCGGTCACTCCATAGGCGATTACCACCTGAACGGCTGGTGCGATGTTCTGGCTGCGGCCACTCTGCCTCATCTGCATCCATGCCCTCCCAGATCTCCCGGTCAAGTATTTCCTCCTGACCTGCCGGTATATCTGCATCTGTCGGTTCTACCCCTGACACCGGCTCCGGCATCTGCTCATCCTCAAATGTAAAATGGTGACCCCCCAGCTTCATTGCCTCGGCGATCACCATGTTTTTGATGCTTTTAAATTGTGGCTGCCGGGACAGCGGCAAAAGGGGAGATGCCTCATTCTTGTAGGTCAGCAGCACTTCGTTGTTCCATTTACCCCATGCCTGATAGAGTGCCTCCACCCGGCTGTCCTTCGCCAGCTCATCCACGATCTGGTCAACAAGGTTTTTCACATCCCTTTTCAGATATCCATAGACTTTTTTACCGCCGGTGTTCTGCAGACGCCCCGACAGCACCATCATCTGTCTTTCAATCTCAGGACTGACCATTGTGCCGGTGCGCAGTGCTTCCATCAACTCCCGCAGCGCCTCGGCAGCTCCCGTTTTCAAATCGGCACGGGCCAGATTCTGTTGTTCATAGATGTGCGCAAAGTCCTGACGGAAAATATCGTGTGCCAGCTCCGAACGCATGGCTTCAATGGACTTCTCCGTGAGATACCCATCGTTATCTTTTGCAGAATAGATCATCAGATGCACATGAGGATGATGCCCCTCGTTGTGGAAGGCAGCGTACCAGCGCAGGTTCTCACTGCTGATCTTCATGTACTTGGAGATCATCGCCCTCTTGGAACGCAGCAGTGCCATCCATTGTTCTGCGCTGTCATAGCCGAGCCTTGCGGCATCTTCCCGCCGCAGGGACACTACATGAGTCCAGACCGGACCTTTGTGCGCCATGACTTCTTCCTGTACCTTTGCCAATACAACGGGTTTTCCCGCATCGGTAAACAGACCATGCTCGCCCACACGTTCCACACGAGGACGGTTTGCGATGTAGTCCACATAGTTTTCCCGCTTGGCTATGAGGTCGAGGTTCTGCTCCAACGCACAGGAGATAAATTCCGATGCGTTGCCGATGGTGGGCTGCAATAAAAAATCCGTGTACTCCAGCATCTCTTTGGATGCCGGAATATCACGGAGCAGTTGTTTTATCATCTGGCGCTGGTTCTTCGTTGCTGGCAACTGCAGCTTGCTTTCATCGACTTTCTCCACACCTTCACGGGTTCCAATGTAGCGAACATAGTTTTCAAGCTGGGCAGGCGGGGCGTCCCGCATATAGCGGGAGGTGAAAATAATTTTTGGCATAGCAGGACTCCTTTTGCACCAAAGAAAAAAGAGTGACCAGAGCCACTCTTTTTTGTGTATTTAATTCTACAGCACGCCCAGCTTCTTCAGCAGCTCCACGCAGTCTTTTGCCCCCTGCACATAGAGGTGCTTGCATTCATGGTCTGCAAGCAGACTGTTCTTGACATGGTGTTCCTCCAGTACCTGACGATCCTCCTGCGGAAGTTTCCCCATGATCTCCTGCCGCTTCTGCGACAGCACAGCTGCTTCCTGATAAAGCTGCTTTTCTTCTTCTGTACAGTTTTCCCTGCGCTCCATCAGTGCCGCTTCCGTCATCTCACGGATGACCAGTTCTAAAATTTCATTCCTGTCCATAATCAATCCACTCCTTTTTTGACACACCATAAACGAATCCGGCACATCAGTCCATATCCAAAGCCAACAAATATTCTCTCACCATTTAGGTTTCACGTTTCTGATATTTGTATGCGTCCTCGAAAGCAATCGCACCGTTGATGCGTTTAACCTCATCGAGACACTTCAAGTGTAACTTGTGCAGCGCTTCCTCGTCAACGTCATGGGTATAAGCGATCACATGGGCCAGCTTGGACAGCTCCACCGCAAGTTTGAAATCCATCCGGGCAATCCGGTTCTCACTGTCCTGTACCGTGCCGGTCATCACCGAGGAAAGGGACTGGAGCAGATAATCCTCCGCTCTTTTTGTCGTGAGGAAACCCAGATAAAACCGCAGTGCATCCTCAATCAGCTCAGTGCGGTTCTGTACTGTGGAATCCCGGATATAGGCATCGGCCAGCTCCAGAAGCTCCGTATCCACCCGGATGGAAAATTTGGTTTTCTCAGTATTCCCGCTCATGGATTCCTCCTGTTCTCGTTGTTTTCCGCCAAGCCACCTGCAAACCATCGTTTACACTGGTGTTTCCGGTCATCAAGCCACCCGTTTTTCCCAAAAGGATTTTCGTGGGTGGCAGGCTCCGTTCCCGACCGGCTTTGCCGGACGGTGTTTTCCGGGCGAGGGGGCTTGTAAAAGCCACCCGCCCTTTAACCTGCACCACTTTCGACCCAACCTGTCCTGCTTCTGCCTGTCCGTATAACCTCCGGCCACAAAGGCCCAACAAGGCCATCATTCCTGCCAGGGGTATCCCAGTCCCACTTCTCCTGCCAAAGTGGCACAAGCGGCCAAATACAGGCTCACGTTCCCGGAATAGATGCTCTATCCCATCATGCCAGGCTGCCGCAGTTCCATCTCCGGCTCGCAAATCTCCACCTCCGACAGGTCAAACTCGGAAAGCGGGTATAATTCATGGGGAAAATCCCCCAAACCGTGAGCCTGTAGATAGGCTTCATTGCTGGCATTAATCCCAAGATCGCTCTCATCTCCTGTCTGGCAGGCATAGACCTGCTCTACACTACCATCTTCAAACCGGAGATACATTCCCTCGGTAATCTCATTGCCATGCTTATCCTGATATCTCATACACTACCCGCCTGTCCCATCTCCAGGCCTGCCTGATTTCTCATATGGCTCTCTTCCGCCTGCCGCCTCGGCCTGGCCGGCTTTGCCGCTCCTTCCCTGGCAATCTTGTCATCCAGGTACTCCCGGGTGGCCTGCGGCACATATTTTTCATACATCTTCTGCAGGTAATCGCTCAGCTCCTCCTTCAGATCCGCTTCCTTTTTGCCCATGTGATAGGTCAGGGCATCCAGGCGCTCCGTGTTGAAGGTCAGTGTCAATGTGGTATTTTTCATCCAGACTTCCCCTTTCATGTATTCTTTAACTGCGGGCTTGCCGGCTCCTCCTCCGGTTCATTCACCCATGTTTCATATTCCTGTTCGCTGCAATAGCCTCCCAGCATAGCAGAAAACGCATCCAGCCGGCTGGGCTTCACCCCGGACAGATCCATCTGCAATCCATAAAATCCCTGATACACCCGCTCCACTTTTGCATTCAGGACATCGGCCCAGGCTCTCTTTCTCGCTTCCGTCAACGTTCCCGTATCCAGTTCAACGATGGTATGTGGCTCGTTTTCTATCTCTGCATGCAGCAGATGGACATTCTCCCAACGGGTACACAGGATATCCCGAAGCCTTTGATTTCTTGTGTTCACATCTGGCTCGTCCCCCATCCCCTCGTCTTCTTCCGGAATATAATTCGGACAGAAGTCCAGATAATAATAAATATCGAACCCCTCATCCATGCGGTCAACCTGGGCTACCTCCGGCCGCTCGCTCAACATATCCTGCAACAGATTCCACAAGTACGGCTCCCCAGACCGGCTTCCTGCCAGAAGCGTTTCTATCATGGAGTGGTCCGCAATCCAGTTGCCGGTTGTGGTATTTCTGGTGCCCTCCTCTATCATCTGATCCACCGCTTTAGCCAGTATCCCATTCACTTTCAAGAGTGACTCATAGCATAATGCCGTAGCTTCCGGAACATAGGCTGCATATCTCGCATAGGAATAGCCTTCCGCCTCCACAAGCACACCGTCCCGATGCCCTTCTCCGGTCACCAGCAGGCAGTAAAATACACCGCTCCTGTCATCCATATACATCAGCCCAGAGTTCTTCTCAATAAACTCATACTCATCGCATGGCCGATTTAAAAATCTCTCGTACTCTTCCGTTGGCAGGCGTATCACCTTAGTAATTTGTGCCTCCCGGAACCGGAAATCCGGCTTGCGCTCAAATATTGCCTGTATCAACCAATCCCTCCTCTGTCCATATCCTCAATCAGAACAGGCCGCCATGCTGTTACCCATAGCGTCCCTGTTCCGGTTCTTGTTTCATTTTCTAAAGGCCGACCGCCATGATCAGACGCATGGCATCCCGAAAGCCGTTCATATACAACTCCCGGCATTCCGTCTCGGATATACAGAACTTGTCAACCAACTGATTGTCCAGCCATTCCCGATCCTCATCTGACAGGGTGTGCAGGATCCGATCCATCCTGGCCACATACTCTTTCATCTCCAGGTCATAGGTCTTGGACCGGCTCATCCCAAATTCATCCCGGAGTTCCTGAACGCGCTTCACCATCAGTTCTTCTGCCTGCTCTGCAAGCTCTCTCATTGTCTCTCACCTCCTTGCACCAGCCAACATATCCTATGGCCGGCCACAAGTCGATACCCAAAACCACCAAAGATTTTCGTGTAATCCAATCAAACCTAAGCGGCCGGAAGCCTACCAAATGCATAAAAATGGCTGCGCCAATAGGTGGAATCAATGTTGGCATAACCGATGGGATCCCCGCAGTGCAACATTTGGTTCCCGCCAACATACAGACCGACATGGCTGACCGGAGTAGAGGAAGCATAGGTCTTTGTAAAAAACACCAGATCCCCCGGCTTCGCTTCCTCCCTTGGAATCACAGCGCACTGGTCAAAGATTCCCTGGGCCGATGTCCGCGGCAGCTGGTACGCCCCGGACTGGGTATAAATCCAACAGATATAACCGCTGCAGTCAAAGGAAGTCTGAGGGCTTGAACCTCCCCACCGGTAAGGAAAACCAATGTACTTGCTTGCCTCCGCAAGCAGGGCTTGGTAGCTGCCATCTCCCATAGCGGCCCCGGCCATCATCCCTCCCGGAACAGCCGGCCCATAGACTGCAACCGTGTAGATTCTCTGGGCATTTGCCTCCTGCTCTGCCCCGATTTCCAAGCCCAGGCGCTGCCTGATGTTAGCATACACAGTGGTAAGATCTGTGATAGGGATAGCCGCCGTGTAGGAATCCCCGTCCTCATCCTCCCGCTCCTCGTACTCCACGAAGCAGTCCACAAATTCTTTCTGTGCCAGAAGTGATGGCTGTGCGCTGCCAAAGTACATGGCATAAAAAACAGATTTGATCCGTTCCGTATCCAGTTCCCCATCTTCCACATGGTCGATCCCTGCGATCAAATTCTCCAGGGAGGTGAAGCTGGTCCGCATGTCCACAATGTACTTCCGGTATTCTTCAGGCACCTGGCTGGAAATAATTCCGTCCCGGAACACCAGGTCAACCGCAGATACGTTGTGGGAGCTGGTCCCGTCCATAATGCTTAACAGCATAATGATCACTAAAACAAACGGCACCAGAACCGCCGCCACAACCGAGGCGATCACATTTCTTCCACGTTTATCCGCTGCCACAGCTACTGCCGCTTTGACAGCAAGAAGCGCCGCTGGAGCTGCCATATCATTTTTCTCCTTTCTCTGCTCTATTTTTCCTTCGCGCTACTCCTTCGTTTTAAGATGGCAGGGGTCAGGCCAGCGTGCTCCTTCCATGTGTCGCTATATCTGTTCCCTATTATACACTATATCGGTATTTATTCAACCGATTGGCACGCTGTATATGCGCAATAAAGTAGGTTAAACTGTTGATATCGTGTATGAAACGGGGTGAACATATGACTGAACACAACGCAAAGGAAATCGGCCTGCGCATCCGCCGCCAGAGGGAAGCCCTTGGCTACAGCCGGGAACGGCTGGCTGAGCTTTCCGAAATATCCAATTCCTTTCTTTCCGATATCGAGCGCGGTGACCGGGGCTTTTCCGTTGCATTGCTGGGAAGGCTCGCCCGTGTACTGGGGCTCTCCTCCGACTATATTCTGTTCGGAACTAAACAGGTCACCGATGTCAGCGCCATCACAGACATGCTTTCCGGCCTGGATGGAAAGTATCTGCCGGAACTCAAGGAACTTCTGAGCGCCTATCTTAAAACGATTACGATTGCTGAAAAACAGGATGATTAACGCATAAAGCTGCCGCGGTATGAGCAGCTTTTTTGCTTGCCTTATAAATGAAAACCGTCCAGATCATGAAAACGCTGCTGTTGATACTGGGACTCCTCTTGCTTCATCATCTCCTCTGTCCGCTCTAGGGCATGTTCCAGCACAGCCATATCGAATCCGGCTGTTTGGTATCCCTCCTCAATCACCTTGTAATAAGATTCCGAAGGCATCCCGAGGAAGCGCACATCATTCATCACATAGACCATGGCGGAGATACTTTTTCCTTCCAACTCCACGTCCATCATCTCCTTCCGGTACAGATGGGGCCAGCCCTCATACCGGTCCAACGCCGCCTCATCGAGAGCCTCAATCTTCCATAACAGAACCGGAACACTTGCCCCTTCCTTCGGCTCCACCGTAGCCACACCGTGGAATAACAGTTCGTAATTTTTGATCTCACTAGTTCCCACCACCTTTGCAGTCGGGCAGCGCCGTTCCATCTGGGGGAGATTTAAGTTGCTGCCATAAGCAATGTACAGCCGCTCTTGTGTTGCTTTTTTTCCTGTTCTTCTTGCCATCTCTGCTTCTCCTTTACATTCCTGTCATCATAGAAAAGGCCGGGGACTGTGCCTCGGTCTCTATGTGCATGTTCTCTTCCTGTTCCTGTCTTACCTGCTCATGGGCTTCCTGTTCCCGGATTTCTGATTCATTTTCTGTTCCGGAGGTCTCTCGCTCCTCCCGCATCTGCAGTTCCTTCTCCCGTTTCAATCTAAGCCGCTCCTTCTGCGCTTCAGCCTGGGCCGGATCCTTCCAGGCAATGCAGCCATCCAGATGTTTCAGCAGGTGAAGCCGCGCCGTTTTAAACTCATCCCCGTTTAATCCCAGCCGAAGCAGCCAGGTACGGAACGTATATTTCTCATTGGTTGTCTGCGTTTTCCTCCGGCTGGCGCTAGTCTGGTTGAGAGCCTGGGCCCCGATAGCCAGGCAGAGCTGGATGTAAGCCTTGATTTTGCCTGCGTGAGTGGTCCCATTAAATAGCCGGAACTCAACGGTCCCTTTCTGAAACACACTGTGCAGGTTCAGACAATGATAACGGCTATCATCGTAGTGATCCCTCTGGCGGCTGGCTCCGTTGTACCAGATCTGCCTCACTTCCTCTAGGGTCCCCGGTTTCTTCTGGTTGAGTTCCTCCAGAAACCGCTCCTCCACCGGTTTGCACCAGCGGTTCTGTCTGGCTACCGATACCTGTAACGCCTTATAGATTAAATCCTCCTTTGCTGCCATGATGTTGGTGATGTTGCGGAGGGTCCTTGCATCAAATGGAGAGGCATCGATATGCACATGAATCCCACAGCTGGAATTCGCTAGGGCTCCTGCCTCCCGCAGTTTCCGCACCAGTTCCTGTATGGTTTCGATATCCTCATACCGGCAGATCGGACTCACCATCTCGGTTTTATAGCTGTCACTGGCTGACACGCGGCTCTTTCCCTCTTTTCTCTCCGGTTCAATGCTGGCATCACTCATGAACTTCCATTCCCTGCCCTGGGGATCCAGCGCTACATAGGTGTCATAATAAGTCCCTTCATAGTAGGACTGTGTGCCAAAATAGGCCGCTGCGATCTCAGCTCCACGTTTCCTGGCGATTCCTGTCAGCTCAATCTCAATCCCAAACCGCTGCTGCTTCATGTCCATGGAACCACCTCCCGGTTCATCGTCCGCCTGCCTTTCCAAACAGCTTTGCCTTATAATCCGGCGCCGTCACCATCAGGTTGTAACGCTCGTTTCCGCATTTATAAAGACACACACCGCGCTGGGGATAGCGGATCAGGCTGAATTCGCTGGCTTCCAGCTGCAGGGTATCCGTATAAAACTTCTCATCCACAGCCCCCGCATTGAACAGGAACTGGTGGGTTGGAATGGAGAACAGCGGCTTGGTATATTCCCGGATCCCCTCAATATTAAAATCCTCCAGGTTCTGGCTGGCCAGAATCACAGAAGAGTTTTTCTTTCTCACACGTTTCATGAAGTTTCGGACATACTCCACTGCCGTCAGATTAGAGAGGAACAGGTAAAATTCATCCAGTCCCGCTACCGTATCACCCACGGTCAGAAGCCGGTTGCTCATGAAGGAAAGTGTGTTAAACAGCAAGGCATCACGGAGGTTCCGGCTGGCCTGCAGGACCCCTTTTACACCGAAGGTGACGAAGCTAGAATCCGTAATATTGGTATGGCCGTTGAAAAACTTTGCCTCCGGTCCCCTGCACATGGAATGGAGCCCCAGAAGAATGTTCTGCAACAGTTCTGCGGTATACAACTGCCGCTCTCCGCTGTCAAACCCTTTGTATTCCGCCTCAATGAATTCGTACAGTTCGGAAAGGGTGGGATAATCTTTGGAGCCCAACCTCTGAAAATCCGTCTCATCCGTAAGCCCGCACTTGGCGTAGAGGCGCTGGACCATAATCTCAATCACGTCAATCTCCCGGTCCGTGAAGTCCTTATAGGAGCGGAAAAAGTCTTTTAAAAAGCTGATATGCTGGCTCAGCCGGCTTCGGATCCGAAAGGTTTCCGGTGCATCCGGGTCCTCTGGGCCCTCCCCTTCATCCCATACCTTTGGTTCCAGAGGATTAATCAAAAAACGGCCGCCCATCAGATCGATGAAACAGCCCCCAAGATTGTTGGTCAGGTCCTCATATTCCATTTCCGGATCCAGGCAGATGACATTCAGCCCGGCCTCCCGCAGGTTGCACAGGATCAGCTTTAACAGGTAGGATTTTCCCTGGCCGCTGTTGCCCAGGATGAGGATGGAACCGTTGGTCTTATCGTCTGCCCTCTGGTTAAAATCCACCAGGATGTTACTCCCGAACTTATCCCGTCCCACATAAAAGCCATGGGGATCCGTCTTTCCGCTGTAATTAAAGGGATAGAGGTTCGCCACACTGCTGGCCGGCAGAACCCGCTCAAACTGATCCCGGAACACATTTCTTCCGCTTGGCATCACGCACTGAAAGCCCTGCTGCTGACGCAGAAGGAGTCGGTCCACGTTCAGTTTTGAACGGATCAGCTCAGTCAGCACCTCCGTCTGTAGCAGCTTCAGGCGGTCGTATTCATTGGCGGTCAGTTCCATATAAACAGCCGTATGCAGGAGCGGTTCCCGGTTGCGGTGGGTCCTTGCCACAATCATCGCCACATCCTGGAGATTGCTCTCCGCCTGGACCGTCTGCTGTAAATCATTGGTACTGGACTGATTCAGCCGGTTCTTACTGGTGGCATTGCTGATGATTTTCCGCTCCTCCGCCGCACTGACATGGCGGGTATAAATCTTTAAGGTGACCCCATCCTTTTCTCCCAGCCGTTTTAAGATTGCCTGTTCCTCCGTGGAAGTCGGGTACTCCCTCAGTGCCCAAACACAGCGGTACGTGTTGCCGCAGATGAAGTAGTCGGTTTCAAACTTGATGACGGAGGGCGCAATCATGTCCAGAAATTCCTGGATGCGCACATCGTCCTTTTCCGCCTCCGGGGCGGTTTTTACATGTTTCAACGTTCTCCCTCCTTGATTTTGGCGCAAAAAAAGCACCGGACACATCTCTGCATCCGGCGTCATGCCGTATTTGTTCTTCTGTTTTTACATCTTTGGATTCTGCTGTATGTCCTGCGAAGGCTCCATCATGCCCAGATAGCAGTCCAGCTGCTGGTCGGCCAGGTCTGCAACCATCTCCGCAAATGGGACCAGATTACCCTCCGTGGCATAGGCTTCCAGGGCATTAAAATAATCCAGCCGGTTCTCTTTTGCGATAGACACAGCAGGAAATCCATTTGCCAAAAGCTGATAGTTCATGATTAACCGCGCTGCCCTTCCGTTGCCGCCTAAAAACGGAAGGATTTTTACAAACTCCGCATGGGTCCATGCCGCCAACTCAATCGGATTTTCTTCTTTGTCCTTCCGACTCAAACCTTCATAAAAATCCCGTAGCTGCTGACCCATCTCAACCGGAGATGGCGGAATATGCCCAGCACCTCTCGGATACACATCCGCGTTTCGGTAAACTCCACTGCCCGTAACATGTTCCATCAGCTGTCTGTGTATTTCTTTTATCATACATTCATCCAGTGGCTTCCCCATTGCAGCACAGTCTTTCATATAGCGGAATGCCTTCTGATGATTGACCGCCTCATAGATTTCCCACAGCCACTTACCGCCGATGGAAATCCCATCCTCTAGCAGAACCTTGTTTTCTATCAGGGTCAGAGTATTCCCTTCCATAGCGGTAGAGTTATGAGTGTATTCTATCTCGAACGCCTGCTGGTAGGACTGCAGCGTCAGCTTTGGAATGGACAGCCTGCCAGTCTGGTATAAATCCTTTTTCCTCAATAGTTCCGGATAATTCAATCGCTCCACTCCTTCCGATCTGTGATGATTACACTCCTTTTACAATATACCACAAGCTGGCCGGACTGGAACTCCTAATTTATAATATCCAGCGGGCTTGCCTTCTGCATTTAATCATCCGGAATGATCCACCGCACCCCGTCAAAATCCTCGAACTTCTCACTGGTCACGTTCTGCTCGTAATACACTGCCAGAATCCGTTTGATGTCTTCTTCATCCGCCCGCCTGGAATCAAATCCCTGTTCCTTTAGGGATTTTTCAATGCGGTCCAGATACGAAAACACATCTTTCCCCTTCTGATTCCTAAGCCGGATCAGGATTAAAAATTCACGGGCCGTTGCCATCTGTACCTGAATCCGGTCTAAGAAAATCTGATCCCGCTCCAGCAGCTGGCGGATGACCGGGTTGCGTTCCTCTTCCGCCCTCCTGCGCAGAAAGCCCTTGTTCTCCTCAAAATTTTCCCGGCTGTTTAAGCACAGCATCTCAATCTCAGCCACACCCTTGAGCACATTCATCAGGGCATACACCCTTGCCCCTACACTGGATTCTGATAAGACCGACAGGTTGGTAGGCCGGATCATGAAGTACACCAGTTCATCCCCGTCATAAGTCTCCAGGCTGTACTCCGTAATCCTCCTGGTATTCATCAGCTGCCTGGTGGAGAGCCTCTGTTTGGCTGTTGTCTTTCCCTCCCTTTTCCCGTTTCTGCTCATCTGGTCATCCTCCATTCAAAAAATTGCTGCCTGAAAAAATAAGCACAGGCATAGCTGATAAAATCCAGGATACTGGTATCCTCAAAACGGATGGTTAAAAAGGCATAGGCAGCCGTAATCAGCGCCGGGATAATCACCCCTGTCTGAACCGCCGCAAGCACAGAAAGCAAAACTCCCACCCCTAACACGGTCAGATCCCGAAGCTGCCACAGCCACATGACAGCCCTTGCCTTCAAATGTTCCGGGTAAATATACATCCTCCACCTCCTACAGTTCCATGGACATACCGGACGTCTGGTCCTGTCCATACTCCTTTTCGTTTGCAAATTCCTGCTGCATGGCCGCCAGTTCCGCCTTAATCTGTCCCAGCTTGTCAAGCACCTCCCGGCCAGTCTTCTGGGCCTCGATGGATGTTTTCAAGTCCATACCCTGGTCCAGGTTCACATAGAAACTGCCGGCCAGCTCCCGCTCTGCCCTGCTTACAATCCGGATGGCCCGTTCATAAAGGGACGGGGTCTCCTTCATGGTTTTCTTCGGGTCCCCCATCTGATACACGCCTCTTCGCAGACGGCAATAACCGCTTCCGTCCGTATTCGCCAGCCGCCAGAGCGCCGAAGATATGACCGTTGCGCGCATCGGCTCCCCCATCACGGCATGGCCTTTACAGTTTTCCATCACATAATCATAGATTTCCGACATGGGATGCTCATCCCCATCCCGCAATAACGCCTTGATGTAATACAGTGCCATCTCTGTGTTGGTATGAAAATATAAGTGCAAGAACTCCACCTCCTTCCCGCGGTTACATCCCAAACAGAACATTCTTCTGGTGCGATTGGCTGGTATCCGGCCCTTCCCGTATAGCTTCCCCCATCTCCTGAACCGTTTGACTCTCCATGATCTCACATACAGGGATCTGGCGCACCGGAATTCCTCTGGCTTTGGCATAGGCCGCTTCCCGCTTCATTCCCGCCAATATCCGGTCACCGCATACCCAAAGTTCCTCACACCGCTCCAGTATCTCCAGCCCAAGGCGGATTCCGGTCTCCCGTTCTTCCGGCACGGAATCATTCAGTATCCGGGGATATAACAGGTGGGGCGCCAGAGGAACCGCTCCCTGTCGGATGGCATAACCGCATGCCTGTCTTGCAAATGCTGTATTTTCTTCTGTATTCCCCGCATAAGGGGAACAGATATAAATTATCCTGCTCTTCAATCAATCCCTCCTATTTCGCCGCTGCCTGTACAATGGTCCTGGTCAGGTTTACCGCACTCTGGGCTGCATACACACTGCTTATTAGGTTTGCCCTGGTACTGGTATCCAATCCAAACTGTCCGGCAATCCTCGGCACCTCCCCTGCCGCCAGCATGATCCCCAGGCCCAGAAGGGCGTTCTTGCTCAGCACCATCAGGCCGGCAATCAGCATCGTGGCCTGTAAAAAGGCAGTTAGGCAGATACCTATTACCTGCTTGCACCAGTTCGTAAAGCCATCCATGTACCCCCTTGGAACACTGAACAGATACAGGCTTCCCACCGCAATCTGAATCAGCAGAATCCCGCCCCGTTTCAGGTTGGCAAAAAACACTTTGATGGTGGAATACCCCATCATAAACAGGATAAAAATCATCAGAATCGGATTCGTAATCGTATTGATTCCACCGAACACCCCACTGACCATAGCATCCTGCAGGGTTCCCGAATTCTTCAGGCTGTCAATGATATTCCCTGCCATGGAACCGAAATCTCCTCCCATCCCGGTGATTCCACTGGTAATCTCCCCCTGGAGGGACACACTGAATTTGTAAAGTTCTACCGGCACAACGGAAAATAATCCGACTGCCATAAAACCTTTTAATACATTCAGCGCCGTATCACGGACGCTTCCCCTGCCGCTCTGGCATTCAATGGCACATTCAAATACCGCCACCACAAGTCCCACCACATAGAGCACCCAGGCAAGCTGCGAAAAGAACAGGACAATCGCCTGGATCCAGTCCAGCTCGAACAGCTCTGCCCCCATCTGCCCCATGAGGGAGAAAAAATTCCCCAAAAAACCAATCATCTGGCCATAGATCCAGTCCACGATCTGGCCGAGGACCGTATCCGCTACAAAGTCCCAAATAAACATCGAACCATCACCTCTTTCTTAATCCTCATATCCCTGGTCTCCTTTCCGAACAGGCCGGACATCCTTCCCACAAGCAGATGTTCCGGGGGGATACTATCTTCAAATCCAACGCCCCCAGACAGAACAGCGTAAATTCACCGCCGACCAATCCTCGACTTTCTCCCTTTCCACTGTGCTCATAACACTCAATCCTGACTTCCAGCTTTCCGGCATATTGATAATCCCAGCAGATCTGCCGCATAAACGGTGTTTCTAAAAATGCCATATCCAGTACGTGATCCGGATAGAGGGATGCCCCTATTACTTTTCCATCTGCAATAACAGATACCCGAGAGTACCGGAGCGTTGCCTGATCCTCCGGCAGATAGCGCTCATTGGATTCCCTCATCGGGTCATAATACGCCAAGTATTCGCTTAATGATTTCATAAGCAGCGCCCCTCCCTTCCTGTGTTACATCTGAAGTCCATCCTGCATTTGCATGTTTTCTTCTCTGCCCTTCCATGCTTCGATCTCATCCATCAGTTTGAATACTTCTGGATAGGGATGGTACAACAGACTTCCGCTCTCATCGACCTGCGCCACACGGCTCCCCTCCAGATACAGCTGCAGCAATCCATTCTTTACTCCTTTTACCTCAAATCCCATTTTCTCAGCCACGGTTGAAATGTCTTTAAAAAAGCGGCTTTCTTCCCTGGTTTCCGATGGCTGCTGTTCTTTATATCCTGCCATAGTCCCAATGATAGAACACAGATGAGACACCCATTCTTTATTCATGTCCCATCCATCTGCCAGTTCCCTGATAACCGATTGGACCTCTTTCACTCGGTCTGCTGCCTCCGCACCTTGTGCGGAAATCATTTCGCTCGCATAGCGGTATAGTCCATTCACAGCTGCAATTTTCTGTTCCTCTGATACCCGGTTCGTCCTTCCCGTCTGGACTGCACGCCGCAGTGTTTTATCAAACTGCTCTACGCGATCCTTTCGATTACTTAAATCCCAATATGCCTCCATATCCCCGATCATTTTCCTCAACCGTCCGATACTCTCATCCCCTTGAGCTCCCCGGTTCATTTTGATCATGACTGCGTATTGGGTCAAATGTTTAATACACGTTTCCATCAATAACTTATCCTGTCTGCCATTTGAAATCATATTTTTCTCCTGATTTTCTACCATCGACATCCCGTATTATGTTTCACAGTCCAAGTTGATTTTGTAAAAGATGTTCCGCCTTTCTGTTATTTTCCATCTCCTGATATTCTGGCCTCTGTAATGGAATCAGTTCTACTTCTGCTTCTGAAGATTCAAGCAGTGTATCCAGACGGCTGACCAGTTCTGCCATATGTTCCTGCCAGCCAATCCAGTTCTTTTCCTCAAACCAGCCACCCCATTTCCTGCCATCTTCAGTCTGGGATCCGGCATGTTTCTTTACATGATGGAGCGTGTCAAATAGATAGTTCCGAATCCACTGGACCGTTTCCCTGGATGCGGTGAAAGAAGTGACTGCACAAAATTTATGCTCCTCCCGATTCCAGTCCCCCTCATCATCCAGTCTCTTCACATCCCCGTCCACAAACTTCAACATGAGCTCTGCCAACGCCATCACGCTGGTGTGGGACCCTGCTGTCTCTACCTCCGGAGGAGCGTTCCATGAATCCCGCTTCAAGGCTTCCACCAGTGTTTCAAGATCCAGTTTACCATCCTCTGGGAGCCTCCTCCTGATAAACTCTACAGCATCCAGACCTTTATCTGACTCAAATGCTGTGATTCCCCAGCATCCCATTCATCTTCCTCCCATATCCTTTTCCAAACAAAATCTTATTTTGCTTTTTAGATTCCAACAATCTGCCACACATACATCGGCGCGAACAGACTGAATACCAGCCCTGCAAACAAAATGGCAGCCGGAGCCCACTCAATCTGTCCATGTTTCCGATAGTCCATATAGGCGGTTGCTACCTTGACGAAAAACAGCACCGCCAATACCAGATCGATTGCCGGGAACACCACGTTGTTGACCACCGTCTTGATCTGGGACGATGCCGCTTTCCAGGTGCCTTCCACTGCGCCTGCTACGTTCCCAGTGTTGGTTGCAAAGGCAGTCATGCTAAACATAGTGGTCAGAAGTAAAACAACAATCAGTGCAATCATCCATTTAAACTTTTTCATACGGCTCTCCTCTCATATGGCAAAAGCCGCAGAAATCCTGCGGCCCTCACTTTATTTACCTATTTTTCTGTTCTAAAACAACCGTTATCCTACCTCGGTTTCTGGGGCGAAATGTGCCAATCCTGCCAAAGATTCCCACGCACCCGGACCGAATCCGTCAGATTCATAGACAACATCCCGGCCGGCGTCCAGCAGTCAATCAGCCAGGTATAGGGCGTATAACTGCCATCGGGATACCAGATCGGCAGAAAATGTGTCCGCCGCCCATAGGTACTGAACGGGTTTTCCTCAAACTCAAACCGGGTCTGGTATCCCCGCCCCATCCGCTCCAGTACACGCCAGTAGCTCTGATAATCAAATTCCGAGAAGTAAGTGATAGCATTCTGGGCTTCTGTCACCGCATGGCTTTGATTGGTGCTCACCCCTGCTGTCACTGTCTCCTGGATGCCATATCCGGATTTCAGTGTATCTCCGGAAGCAGTCGGGGATTTCTCATCCGGGTGGATTTTCATCTCAGCAGTTAGTCGGGCATGGTAACGGTCATAATCAAACTCCCACCAGCCGTGATCGCACCAATATCCATCGTCATCATCGTCTCCGCTGTGCCAAACCCAGTAAGAATACCACCACGGCCTCCACACTCCCCAATCGGCTCTCGTCACCTGTTCCCTGCCTGGTACTGTCGGGATAGTAAAGCCGTCATTCCGGTCATCTGCATTGGGATCTGGAGGAGGGTTCTTACCCAAGTCTACGATATTGGCTGTAATCGTGTTTTTGTCGGTCCTTCCCCCGCCGGAAACCGTGACATGTATGGTCATGGTCTGCGGTGTGGAAGGTGTGGTCCAGCGAATCCAGGCTATCTGGCTATCCCCCTCCGGATAATATACATGATCCACACGCATCGTCCTTCCAGCCACCTGGAAGGTAACCGAGACCGGGTGGTCCGGATCCGACTGGCCTCTCCTTACAGTCACAGCGGTGATAACTTCCGTATTCACCCGGTACTCATAATCAAATGCATCCACAGCTGGCGGCGTGGTTGCCTCATTAAAACGCACAATTCCCAGCCCCAGGGACGTGATGATTTCCTGGTTGGAACGCACACCGGACTTTGGCCCGCTCCAGGCAGAATATCCCAAATCTGCAGTTTCCAAAAACATGGACAGTGGCAGATTTTGAAATGCAACCGTAGGGAGCATTGCCCGCATAGCTCCGTTTACCGTCTGATCGTACAGGGCAGCTTCCGTAGCAGTCATTGCCACGTTCACGCCCTGAAACACAACGTAAGCAATCGGTTCCAACATCAGTTTATACTTACCATTTGTCAGCACTTCAAAGTCCATTCCTGTCAGGTTCGCAATACTGCGGATGACCTGTTCGTCAGTAAAATAGCTTTTAATCGCCTCAATACTGGCCGCGCCAAGGCTCTGGGAACTGATGATCCGCGGAAGGGACTGTCCCGGATTTACGAACGTATAGGCCTCACCACTTGCGCTCAGCGCAGTCCCCTTGTTATAGGACAGCTTGCTTACCTTCCCAAAATGAAGCTGAATATTGGTCGGTCTTTTGTTTGTAAAGTCAATGGGCTGTGTTACCGGGGTCCTGGTATCCGCCAGGATAACCGTTACCCTCACGCCCTCCATGCCAGGCGTCCACTTGTTCTGTGAGGTTCCCTGTCCCATGGACCCACCACCTCCGTCCAGGTTTCCTTCCCCGACTGCATATGCAGTGAGAGGAGACATAAGCATCAAGGCCATTGCCAGCACAGCTAGTATCTTGCCCCCATTCCTGCACATTCTCAAAGAAAAAACACCGCCGAGGCGGTGTTTCGTCACAATCCTTTTAATCCATAATGCCAATCTTATTTCCATTTTCATACATATCCTCAGCTACCGTTCCCTGTCCTTCTCCAATCTCATCAATCCAGCCAAATCCCGGTACATAAATCTTCCCATTTTGTGTGTCACCATACTGCGGCTCCCCTGTCTGTGCGGGCGCCTCGCTGGGCTGTACTACCTCCTCATGAGGTATGGCCTCCGGCGTTCCTTCCACTGTCTCTCCATCTGGCTTTTGGGCAGGATTCTTCAACACCTCTTCTGGGGGAGCAGTTGGTTTTTCTGGAGCCGGCTGCACAGCCTGTTCCGTCCGGTCCGTCTGTGCCGGCAGAGCCGCTGTTGGCTCCGTTGTCCCTGCCCTGGAAGGTTCCGTTGCCGGTTCGGTTCTCACTATGATATCCGGTTTGGTTGGCTCTGTTTCTTCCTCTGTTGCTGCTTCTGTTGTCTCAGTCGGTATTACCGCTACTGTCACCGCTTCCGTCTGTTCTGTCCGTGTCTCCGCCTGATTGCTTCCCTGTGCCTCTCCTCTGAATTGGCTGCCGATTGCTGCAATCAATGCAGCTCCCACGACCACGCAACCAAGGACAGCCAGCCGCCGCTTCATCCGCTCATTCAGTTTCATTGATCACGCCTCCTCATACTTTTGTCTTTGTACGACATAACATACCGTAACCCTCTCTAAAAGTCCAGTGACATTTCTCATTTCCCCCTCTTTCTCCCCTGTTTTTCAGAATACTTCAATATAACCGGCCTGTACCTTAAGTTTCATCTTCATGGGAGGAAATGTCTTCCCTGCAAACCGCACCGGAACCTCCAGCCAGACCACGGCATCTGCTTCAAACCGCTGTGCATTTGTAGGGTCGGAGGGTGCCAGGGGCGCATTGCGAATTGTAACGTCCAGCCCGGTGATCTTATATTCCAGAACGCCTCCTGTATATTTCACCCGGCCTTCTCCCTCCCGCCGTGTTCCCAGCGTTTCATCCAAATGGTAATAAATATCCCCGGTATCCACCGATTCCTCAAAGCCGTATCCTTCCGTATAATATCCGCCCGAGTATCCTTCCCGTACTCCGCGGTAGACATGGGCGTAGTTGTCATTTACCACCACAACCACCGCATCCTGCAATGCTTCCTTCACCCCGGAGGCAATTAGGCTCAGACGGAAAAATTCCATGATCCCGCACAGAATCAAAAGGCAGGCCAGGGTCACAGCGATTACCAAAGGAAATGCAGTCCCACGTTTATCTTTTAAACACACCAGCCATTTTTTCATTTCCAATACACCTCTGACTTTCCGGTTGCCGCAGCCCGGAGGGTGACCGGGAAGGAACCAAGCCCTCCAAACAGCCCCAGGTCATAGCGGCAGGTCAGCTGCACCGTTACTTCCTCATTGAGCTGAATCCGACCACTGGCTGACCAATGAATCTCGGGATTAAGTCCTGTCTTTTCTCTTAGGACAGCCGCCCTCCGGTTCGTCTCACTCCCAATCCGGCCAGCAATCTCCGCCTCCCGGCAAAGCTCTGTCGCAAAGGTATCCAGCTGCTGTTTTGCGATAAAAACAGGCAGAATCTTTACGGAAAGGGCCAGTACCAGCATCACACACAGGATTAAAACCGCCACATCGATGTACCCTTCCCCGTCTCGTCCAGCAAGAATCTTCCTTAAACGTGACACACCATCCCCTCCTCACTGGTTCTAGCAGGAAGCACTTTCGGTTCATTTGACCGCGTCAACACATACCAGGTGCCATCCGCATGGTTCATTGAATCCACCATCTGCTGTAGAAGTTCCTCCGCCTTGATCTGGACACACTCCCTCCAACTGTACGGGCTGCCTGGGACAGCCTGCCCCGCCAAAAGATTCCTGACCTGCTCCGGAACCAGATACACATATCCACCTGGCGTCATCATAAACACCGGCTCATCGGGGTGCCTCTCTAAAAATTCCCGCACCGTACCATTGACTTCTTTTTCTTTCGTTCCTGCATAATTCTCCACACTGCTCATGTCCTTCCGCCTCCGTCTTTTCTTTTCTCTCTTTTGCTTCTTCTCATTCCATATGAAGCTCCCATTTCGGTTCCTGCTCTTGCAGTTTCCTATTTAAAATCTCATAGTAGATCCGCTCCGTATCATAACACCCCGCATCAAAATCAAGCCCTTGCAGCGTAGGATATCTCGGAACCTTCACCTTTGCCTCCATGATTTCGTTCATCCGGCTTCTGCTGTATTTTTTCTGACGGATGTCCACAGAAAACTGGGGCTCCCCGTCCACAAGATATGCCACCCGCATTTCTTTCTGCATGGCCTTTAATGCCTCAAATACATCTTCAAATCCGCCTCGATCCTTATAGGTATAAAACGCAGAAGGCCTTATTCCGATCTCCCGCAATAAAGCCCTTACAGTTTTATATGCTTTCCCTCTGACAGCGCAGTGTGGAATATAACTGATCATCTGTTCCTTTCCCCATCCGACACGTTCCTTTAACTGTACAAAGGTGTCAAACACTTCCAGAAAACTCAGTGGATTTGTCCGCATCTGTTCCCGCACACTACCCACAGAAATTCCATATACACGGCATAATGCAATCTGGCTTTCATAGTTACTTCCCCGATAAGAAACAGGCGTTTTATTCCCCATCTTTTTTATGGGCTTCGTCAGGGCTTCCTCCAGACCGAGTCCATATCTCAGACGCTCATAAACATTAGCCGGCTGAACCTGAAAGGCCGCACAGAGATCCACAAAGTGTGAATACTCTTTTCCCCGGAAGGTCACCGGCTCTTTTTCCAGCGCCTCTTTAACTATCTCCTCCACCCCGACTCCCTGCTCTGTCCTGGAAAGGAGACGGTAATAGCTCAAACCAAATTGGTGGGCGATATCCGCAAGGCTGTCATACCTTTTTCCCCATAACTCCAGCTCCTGCCTGCCAAAAGTACGGCAGCATTCCACAGCTTCCTGGATATCATTTTTCCGCTCATAAAAATGAAGCAGGGAGGAATAAGGCAGTTCCAGTTCCTTCGCCAATGATTTTACGGAAGGATAGCGGATCCCTTCAAAGACAACCGGAACTCCATTGGTGCTTTTTTCTCCCACTTGGGTTTCTAGCGCTTCTTCCAAGCTCCAGCCACTCTTCATTCGGTTAATCAACATGGACGTACTGATACCATATTCCTGGCACAAGGCGAGCTTGGAGGCATATTGTTTCCCTTTATACTCAATCGACTTTGACGGCATACCTCATCTCCTCCTGTCAGAACATACTCCCCATAGACTTTAGAATCTCAAACACAATAATCGCCAGGTAAGTAACAATAAAACACACCAGCATGAGGAAGCTGAACACCCGGATCTTGGGCGGGATCTTCTGGGCTTCCTTTTTCAGTCGCTGCAGCTCCATCTGTTTGAAATCATGGGACAGCATCTGAAAATACATGGCCCCGTCATCGCCGCGGAGCACACCAATCAGCCCCCGCACCACATCAGAGAGCATGGGGGAGTTGATCCTGGCCTCAAACCGGGTGAGCGCTGCCTCGTAGCTGGAGGAGCGCATATCCGCCGCCAGGATTTCCAGTTCATTGGCAAATTCTTCCCCGGCGTTCTTTTTATAGTTCTCCACAATGGACAGCACATCCCGGCTGTTTTTCAATTCCTGCTCAATGGTTGACACAAACCGGGGCAGCTCGCCTTCCAGCTCTCCTCTCTTTTTCGCCAACATCTCATCTGCCCGCTCCTGCTCCTTGAAATACACCATCACAGCCAGAACCACGACAATCACAGCCAGCAGCGGAAACATCAACAGGCAGGGAATCACGCCCAGCAGCACAAGCCCGGCCTTGGAAATAACATAGGCCTGATACACCTCCGGCTCCATATTCAGCCCGCTGGCCTTTAGGATGTTTTTCTGCCGCCCCCGTTTATACTCATCCATATGGATATAAGGCGCCAGCTTCACCGCCAGGGAAAGAAGGTACGTTTCCAGGCTCTTTGCTGCCTTTCTGTTCTCTCTCCCTGTGTTAATCATCGCCTTTGACGTCTTTAAATACGGCAGCCGCAGCAAATCCGCTGCCAGGAAAAATAATCCAGCCGCCAGCAGGCCGCCAAAACAGACCAGTAATCCAATCATCCCTATCACCTCCTGTATTCCAGCGGCTTGGTCAGCCGGATCACACATGCCATGCTGACAAAGATAAGAGCCGCCGATCCCGCCAGGATGATCTGTCCCATATAGGAAAACATCAGCGTCTCATACCAGCTGTGGTTTAAGAAATACATTAACGGGATATTTCCAATGACAAGGATCACCATGGTAATAAATTCCTTCCTAGGTTCCGTCACCAGCAGCTCCAGCTCCGCATTCACGATCCGCATATCCGACAGCTTGCTCACAATCGGCGTCAGCGTGGTCTTTAGGCTGCGGTCATACTGGCAGTCACACAGTGCATTGCACCACTCCTCGAACACATCGTTCTCAATCCGCCCTCTCAGTGCCTGCAACCCGGCTTCCACATCGGGATTCACCATCCGCACCTGGGTCGAAAACTCCTGGAACACGTTGCGGACCGGTGGATTTAAGTAGTGCAGGTTTTCCTCCACCGCAGTCAGGATATCCTCATTCCTCAAATACGCTGTGGTAATGATGGACAGGGCGGTCTCCAGCTCCGCGGCCACGTTCTTCTTGTAATGGCCAGCTGTCAGCCGCACATACCAGAATGGAAAGAACAGGAAGCCCACCGCCAGGACCGGGGCCAGAAAATAGTTCCCCATCAGGATAGCCAGAGAACCGCCGAGACAGAACAAGGACAGGCTGGCTGCACAGACCATGGAAAAACGGCTTTCCCGGCCCGTCATGGCCAGGATCTCCTGAGCTGCCCGGATTTCCCTGCGAAACACCCCCGGCTTCTTCCGGCTGGTAGCCTCGTTGATTTCCTCCTTTAACGTTCTGGGCTTTTGCAGCAGGAAGCCAAACAGGCCGTCTGTAAATTCCATCGGTTTTAGGCCCAGAATTAAAAAAGCACCGGTTATCATACCGGCGCAGGCTAAAAGCTGCATCAATGTCATACATTCACACCTCCCCTCAACTTCTTCAGCGTCTCACCTGGCATCCCGTTCTCCAACAGCCGTTTTGCCAGCCCGTCCGATATGGCATGCACCTGCTCATGGCGGCCTTCAATGATGAATTTTCCATCCTCCACCCGGTTTTCCGTGATCTTGTACTGGAACAGCGGCCGGTAGCTCCTGGTTCCATCCGAACTGATTTCGCACTCCTGGATTTCCATCAGACGCCGTTCCCGGTTTTCCAGCTGCTTACAGAATGCCACGATTGGATAGGCCTCCGTCACATAGGACAGGAGGGTCTCATCGCTCATATCCACCGCCCGTTTGCACAGGGACACCATACGCCGGTATGTGGCTTCACAGCTGTTGGAATGGATGGTGGTTACCACCGCCACGCCAGTCCTGGCCGCCTCCTGGGCCGCATTGGCCTCCGGCCCGCGCATTTCCCCCACCACAATAATATCAGGGTTAAACCGCAGCGCCATGTCCAGCAGGGCGATCTGATCCACTCTCTGGCGCTCATTCTCACTGTCCCGGGTCAGGGTATGGATGACGGAATTCGTTACCACACCCTCCTTCTCGCGCACCAGCGCCAGCTCCCTGGAACCGCTCTCAATGGTGTAAATCCGCTTGTTATCCGGTATGGTGGTCAAAAGCCATCCAAGCAGTGTTGTCTTCCCGGAGCTTGTCGCCCCTGCCACACAGATGGATATCCCATACCGCAGACACTCGGTCAAAAAATCCATCATCGGCTGGGTTGCCGTTCCCCCGTTTATAAAATCCTTCTGCTTCATGGATTGTGGATTCACAATACGGATCGAGGCTGCAATGCCTACGTCCTCATCCACCAGCGGCGTCTTCATGGCTGCGATTCGGATGTTCTTGGAAAGATGCCCCAGTACAGCCGGGCTGGCATTGTCCAGAACCATACCTGACGTGTGAAGCATACGGCGGATCACATTGATTGCATGCTGGGGACTTTCAAAGCGCTCGGTCAGTTTCTTCGTGACACCCCCGGAATACTGGACTTCGATATCCCGCCAGCTGTTGATGTCAATCTCCTCAATCCCTGTCCCAAACACGTACTTAGTGAGAAAAGAAAACTCCGCCATCTCAGTATAAATGGTATCCACCAGTTCCTGACGGTCCATGCCCTTTACTGCAATCCGGTAGTCCTGCACATATTTCGTGATATAACGCTTAATCTGTTCCTTCACATCCCCGTTCCCCTGATCAATGATCAGCGTGGAATATTGGCTGGAAATGTACTCCTGCACTTCTTTTAAAACATCCGTAAATTCCCGTCCTTCTCCCTGAGGGGAAAAGAACAGGTTGTGGGCGCGAGGAGCCCGTACCTCGGAAAGAAGATGTTCCCTATCATCTCCTGACTCCTCCATATCATCTGCTTCCTCTTGCTTCATTTCACTCGGGGCAGACTGTTTTTCCGGCTCAGCAGCCTCGCTTTTTTCTCTCTGTGCTGATTCGTCCTCGTACTCTATTTCGTGTCTCTTGGAATCGCTATATTTCTGCTCTTCTACTTCCTGGTCATTGCCGGCCTCTCCTGCCATTGCCGCCTGTCCACCAATCTCCCGCTTCGGTCCCGGCCCAAATATATCCCCGGAGCGCTTTTCCCCTAACATCCAAACACCTCCCTGCTGATTGCCTCAATCGCCTTTCGGAACCCTTTGCTCTCCCGCAAAGATAAATCCGCCAGAAGATCCCCGGCCAGACTCTGCGCCGCCAGTTCCGCACAGTAAGGCAGCTTAAACGTCACACTTCCAAGCACCTGCTCCACATGTTCACTGGCCTCATTGGGCTTGATGTTGCTGGCTACCTTGTACTGTTTATCCGCATCCCATTTGTTATCCCTGAGCAAGGGCAGCTGACTGGAAAGATAACTGATGCTCTTCAAATCGCAGTTTACCAGACGAAGGACCGCATCGGACTCCATCAGCGCAATGGCTGACAGGATATCATTGGCAATGTAGCTTCCACAGTCGATGATCACGTAAGGGGCTATTTCCCGCAGACACGCAATCAGCTCCGTTGCCTGCTTCGCGTTGTAAGGCGGATAGGTATATTCATTCTCTCCCCGCAGCATCCCCATCAAAGTCAGGTAATCATACTTTTTATGGGTAATCAGGTTGTGGCGGACTAGAGACTGGGTCACCTGGGCGGCTGCAAGCACACTTCCCAGAGAATGCTCACATTCCAGATCTGCCGGCGGGCAGATACAGGGCAGCATTGGAGCTGTCATATCGCAGGTCAGGAGGATCACGTTCCGCTTCTTCCCAGCCAGATACTTCGCCAGTTTCACAGCCACTGTGGATTTACCGCTTCCCGGGCTCCCCCAGACCGCCAGGACCTGATTTCTTGGTTCATCCATGAAGTCCTCCTGCGCCTTTGCCGAGCGGTCGAAAATACTTCCTTTTTTGAAATTCAGCATTTACTCCACCCCGCTCTCGCTTTCTGCGGTTGCCTCTGTCTCCTCTCCCTGTACGGTTTCTTCACCGGCTTCTTCTACTGTTTCTTCAGTTCCGCTTTCCTTCTCCGTATTCTCTTCCATTTCCTCACTTTCTGGCGGATATAATTCTTCCAGCATAATCTCTTGGGCCTCCACAAACTTCCGGGCATTTTCCTTTGTCCCCCGGTACACCAGGGATAAATGCAGCTTCCCTTCCGCCTCCAGTTCCGCCAGAACCTTTCCCTGCTCTGGCGTGACCAGAAGCGTAACAGTTCCCGGAAGCTCTTTCTCCGTCTCCTCATCGCCCCGTTCTCCGGTATTGGCGTCATATCCACTATTTGCCGTTACTGCAATAACCTCCACATATTGGAGCTCCGGCGGAATTATTGTGGCCCCCTGCTTCCTATAATCCGGCGCAATCACAGATACAATGTCACCGCTGATCAGCTTTCCGGACAACCCATTGGCAAAGGCCTTCACGCTGACGGAAATGGCCTGCTTTTCCCCGTTTAGGTTATAAAGATATGCATTCTCCGCTGCCGGTTCCTCCGCCACCTTGGAACGGATGATATAGTCACCCGGCGCCATATCCGCCGATGCATACTTACCAATCACTTCATCTATGTCTCGCACAACAGATTCCGGCAGGTTGTAAGCACCCACCTCCACCGGTTTCACCATGTCCTTTGTAATCTCATCCCCAATCCGGATGTTTTTGGTCACCCGGACAATCTCTGTTTTCTCGCTGATCGTCCGGTTAAACATCGGCGTAATTGCAAAGCAGATCACCAGGGACAGTACAATGCAAAGCAAGCCGATCACTGTTCTGTTCTTAAAAATGTTCATATCCGTCTCCCTTCTCTCTATCCTTGAACCATACAAAAACCAGCTGTCTCGGCTGCTACAGGACCATCTGACTTCTGCTCCAGAAGCCGCTCTAAAGAAACCAGCGGCTCATCATCCAAAAACTGAATTTCCTTCATCGACATCTGATTTTCACCATGAAAGTCAATCGGTTCGTCTGAAATGACAGCACCGCTTATGTTTTCCTTCAAAGGATATTGGCTGACGAATACGTGCTCCTCACCTTCTCCTGTTTCATCAACCCATACATCGTAGCAGTAAAAACCATCCGGGACCGTGTCATGATCCACGGCGTACCCGGTTCCGTAAAGCCGTTTCCCCTCCAGTTCAAACGGTTCATAATACATGGTGAATGCATTGGCTCTCTCAATTTCCATATTGATTCCCCTTATCTCACTGCAGATAATCTGTCTTTTTTCTGAACCGAAGACTGAAAACACTCACACAGCCAATCAGTATAAGCAAACTAAGAACCCTTTTCTTCATTTTCCGACTCCTCCTAAATATAATAAGCGGCAGCGTATCCAATCGCCAGGAATGGAGCCATTGGATACGCAGACCATACCTGCCTTCTAAAAAGCGGCAGCACACACAACGCCCCCAAATGAAACAGAAGCTGGAGCAGAAGTCCCAATATGGTTCCCATCAGGGCACCCGGCAGCCCCAGCACAAGGCCGCAGGCTGCCGCCAGCTTCACATCTCCGCCGCCGATTCCCCCTCTTACTGCCGCTGCCAGGAAAAACAGCGCCGGGATAAGCCCCAGCAGACACTCCGGACGAACGTGCATAAGGGAAAGGGCAGCGATACTTCCGCTCACCCAGTCCGGAATCTCCCGCCGCTTCAGATCCACAAAGGAGGCGGCCAGAAGCAGAAAGAGAAACAGAACTCCCTGCACCCTACATCTGCAGGCCGGGCTGTTCTCCCGCCTGTTCCGGCGCTTCCGTCTGGGGAGCACCTGTCTGCTGGACCACAGACTGCTCCAGCGCCTGCTGGTAGGCTGATAACACTGCATTGTGAAGCTGTTCCCTAAACTCCGCCGTTACCGGGAAACACACTTCCTTATACCCTTCCGTTGTCTTCCGGCTGGGCATAGAAACAAAAAGTCCCCGCTCTCCTCCGTCCATCACTTTGATTCCCCGGATTGCAAAACAACTGTCGATGGTGGCGGATGCATACCCTCGGATACTTCCCACCTCGCTGGGCGGGTACATGGATGTAATTCTTACGTCTACAGTAGGCATATAAAGTTCCTCCTTCTTTCTTTTTCTTTCTGCGTTTTCTGTCAGCCTGCATAGTTGAACATCTCGGTAATGCGCCGGGACAAAGTGGGTAACACATTTTCAGAGAATAATGCATACAGACCTGCCAGCAGCAAAGCGCCGATCACCACAGCCATCAAGATTTTTATAGCGCTATCAATGAAATTTTCACCGGAACGGTCTGCAAGAACTGCCCGTACCTTCCACATATTCCACTCTACCGCACGTTTTACACGTTCAAATCCTTTTCTCATAGATTGATCCTCCTCACATGATAAAAGGCAGCTTTTCGCTGCCTGTTTTCCATCGCTACAACTGAAGCACCTGGGACTGGACCGGTTCCGGTCCCCCAAATGCAACCTGTTTGAAATCCCTATAATCCACGTAATAGAATTCACTGGCTTCCTCATCGTATAGCTCAATCACATCTGACACCGAGAGGGAATGTCCCGTATAACCCGGAACCTCCTGCACGCTATCGAATTTCTCGTAGATCCGTTCCAATTCATTGGTTTCTATTTCTCCGTCATAAACCATATGGTAATTCTGGGGGGCCGGTTCTCCGAATCTCTCAACCAGCGTATCATAGCCAATGAATTTCATATGGATATTGACCTCGGGATTTAGCTGCCAAATCCGGCAGTTCTTCAAGGGTTCACAGCCCTGGGGCTCCGCCTGCCCATTCATCAGCCGGTCGTAAACGCCGCCTTTCCATACCACGGCTTCTACCCCTCCCTGCTGTTCCAAATAGGCTTCCAGTTCCCTACCCTTGAAGATTGGGTCCACCACCGCCTGGCTCCCGGCAATATATCCGGCTGGGTTTCCAAAGTATATAATTCTCCCGTTTTCCACCCGAATCCCACGCATGGGCACTCACTCCCTTCTCTGTCTGTTTCGTCTACCCTTTTGAATCTAACAGTGCTCTCTCCCGCCACGCGCTTCCTTAAGGAGCGTCCCGCGCCCGGTATCTGTATCTCAACTCCATTCTCCCCGTCTCCCTTTACAGCTACTTGTACAATTTTTAAAGCTTCATGATCATCGCACTTTCCTCACCCATGTCAACTTCGATTCCGTCCAGCCTCAGACATTCTATACATTCCTTTACGCCTTCCCGCCAGTCATCCTGCATATCAGCCGGGTCATGAAATAAATGGGAATAATCCTTATCCAGTGGATACCAGAATTCATATTTTTCGTGTAACCGTTCCGCCATTAGCTTCATTCTTGGCAATGTGCAATTGATATAAAAATTTATTCTGTTTTTATTTTCCTGTGCTCTTTCTAAATCAGGAGATATCGTCCAACGTTTTAGAAGCTCATCATGATCATGATCGACTAATTCTCCATTCTCCCATTCATACCCATTTCCAATGGTGCAAAATAAATGATTCAGGCAATGTTTCCTGGTTGGAAATAGTTCCGCATAAAAATCCATCATGAATTGCAGTGTGTGTTCAAACTTCATCATATACCTCCTCGATTACAGGCTTATTCCCTGTGAAAAGGCGGCTCCGCCCTCTTCCTGTTCCGGTCTGTTTTTCTCTCCTGGCTGGTTCAGCCGGTGATCCGACTGGATCCCTTCATATTTCTCCTTGTGGATAATGGCCGCCTCTCCCACTGTTCTTCTTGTTGAAAAAAGTAGACAGCTCCGATGGAATCCGGGGCTACTGCTTCATAGCGAATACCTTGGAAAACGATTCACAAAAACCAACAAACATTGGGGCAGAACATACAGCAGGCCTGACAAAGCCATGGGCTGCCCGCTGGACTAAATCGCAATTTCTTTTCTTACATCTGTATCGGTCCTGGACTCCCTTCCAATCCCTGGCGCATCTGTTCTAACGCTTCCTGTGTAGGGTAAACCTGTCTGCCATTCCGCACCTCCCAGACACAGAAATCATTCCGGTTACAGAGCATAATCCGGTGCTGATAGGGTTTCTGCATTTCCACATATTCCATGGCTTCCTTTTCATTACAGAGCCACACCCCGGCCGCATACCTTCCATCCTCCAGAAAGCTGTATCCGCTGTACTGGGGTTCATGGTTCTCCAAGGGCAGGGCTCCGGGCGGACGGATCTGGGAAAGCTGCAGTTTCTCCTCAGCCGGCAGAAGTTCCGGCTTTAATACCCCAAGCACATGATCCCGGACGCAGCGTTCAAATTCACCATTCTTTAAGTTCACCAGAAACACAGACTTTCCCAGGGCATCGGCATTGGCCCCATTCCCGCCCGTGCAGTAATAAAGCTGCCTGCCAAAGCCAGCCTCCCGGGCAGATTCTTTCAGGACAACTACCTTCCCTTTCAGAGAACAGCCGCTTCCTGTCTCCACACAATCCCTGTCTGTATAAATCCGACTATCCGACATGGTGCCCCTCCTTCTCCCGGACCAGACCTGACAGATCTGAGATCAGGCTTAACCGAACTGCATCCGGCATGGTTTTAATGGCGGCGCGGACATAGGCTTCTACTGCTTCCGGTGACTGGTCACCCACCTCCACGATTTCTACCTTACGCACAGATACCTTCCCTTCCTGGAGCTGAAGGGCCAGGATATCCCCGCCGCACATACCGGCCGCCAGACGCAGTTCCCTCGGAATCAACACCCTTCCCTTACTGTCCATCACTTTATATACCGGCTTACTCATCATAGTAACCTCCTTCTTCGATTGCCTTATACGCTTCCTCCTCAGATATCCCAAACAGGGACAGGATCTCCAGAAGCGGCGCCTGGACCGCCGCCATGGGATCCGTATCACCGATTAAGATCGCCCCCGGAATCGTCTGCACCACCAGCCCAGCATCCATTGGGATATGGGCATCCTTCAGCAAATCATGAGGGACTACTAACGCTGCTTCCTCCTCATCGGCAATGATATCCGTCTCACAGATTCCCGCTTCCACCTGAAACCGCGGCCCATAACCGTTCACCTCTTTTACCGGACTGGTTGGTGCAAATTCAATCGTTACCAGGTTCCCCGGGTTCAGGCACATGCTTTCCAATACACCTGGCGGAAGGATGATGCTTCCATCCTCCGCCACTCTTCCATTAATTTTCACGTTTCTCATTACGCCTCCCTCTCCTCTTCTTCTGCTGTGTTATCCTGCTGTTCTAACTCCCGAATAAATTCCTGAAGTTCCTCTTCACTCACACTGAGCTGCGCGCCTTCCAGTTCCTTCACAAGCGCCGCCAGCCCGCTTATTTCCTCCGACAGCTGCTCCAGCCGTGTTCCATTGCAGTATCCGCTGAATGTCCGCAGATAGCCCTTTACGTCCGCATGATACTGCCCGGTTTTCTGATTCCTGACCATGGCAAAGTAACAAGCCGCCAGGCAGCTGTCATCCACCTTCACAAAGATGTGTCCTCCAGCTCCAATAATCAGGCGCTGTTTTCCTTCTGTCTGTTCCTCCAGCCGGCGCTTTGCCCACCAGAGTCTCTCAATTCCCTCCATCTTCCGTCTCACCTCCCAACAGCCCGGCAGAAAACAGATCCATCTGTTGTGGGCCCCATTTCTTCCGCTCCTGGGGATCATAGTTGGTAATAATCACCTCCGGGAATTCACACCCACGGTCATAGCGCTGGGCCAGGTTATTAATCCGGCTGACCGCTGTGATGTGGCAGCCCTCGTACAGTCTCCGGATATAGTTGCAATCGTTATAGCTGACCATCCATTTTCCCTGGCAGCCTGCCAGAGTTTCCCGAAGCCTCACATGGTCCTGCCTCGGAAACTCCACCTCATAGTGATCCTCTGTCATAAAATAAGGCGGATCGCAATAAAGAAAGGCGTTCTCCCGGTCGTACTGCCGGATGAGCGCCTCAAAGTCTTTATTCTCGATGACCGTATTCGCCAGACGGTCCGCCGCCTGCCAGATCAGGTGGAAGGTCTTTCTCACATCAAAGGGCTGACAGCCAAAGGATGTGCAGCCGCTTCCATAGCTGTACCGGATTACTTTGTAAAATGCCGCCGCCCTCTGGACATCCCCCGGCGCCGCGCGTTCCAGAAGGAGGGAACGCAGTTCCTCGAACTCCAGGGGCGGCAGGTTATGCCTTGCCAGCTCCAGTTCCTGCGCCAGGAAAGTCCGATTGAACTCCTGTCCCTCCAAAAACCTTCGCAGCACAAGGAATTCATCCCTTCCGTTTAAAGGCAGGAATCCCAGCTGGCGTAAAAACTCCATGGTGTGGTTCTTCACACAGGCATATAGATTGGTCAGGTTGGAATTGAAATCATTATAGACCTCCATCACCTTCGGATCCGGCGGCCTCCCGAACAGCACCCAGCCTCCGCCTCCGAACACCTCAATATAGCGCTCAAAACTGGCCGGAGACAATTCATACACCGTGTTCCGCAGCGCCTTTTTGCCTCCCACCCAGGATATAAAACTATTGATACTTCTTCACCTCCTCTATCCCATTCCCTGCGTCACCATGGAATGGCACTCCGACTGAACCTCTTCCAGGACGGGCTCCTTTGAGACCGCCCCATAGGCCGTGAGCTTCCTTCCGGTCTGGGAATATATCTCTTTCCCATAGCCTTCAAAGTCAAATCTCCGGAATGCCTGTGCTTCCAGGTCTGCTCCCATCTGCTCCAGACATTCCCTGCCGTAAGTAGCGTAGGTCACCTGTACCGGATCAAATGCATACTGGTCCAGCATATCTGTCAGCTCAGTAGCCTGCTCTAAACTGGAACAGCCTTCAAACTCAGCCACTGCTTTGTATTTCAGCAGCTCCTTCTCCGTCATGGATAATAGCTTCTTAGCCAGGCGGTTCCACCGGTCTATGTCATGATCTCGCCCTGCTAACTGCTCAAACAGTGGAGCCGCAGTGCGCACTTTGGCAATCCTGCATTGTTTGAATGATTCCAGTCCCAGATTCTCTAACACCTGGATTTTTGATGCTTCATCATACGGAAGTTCCAGCCAGGCCCCAACGCCTAAATCCTCCGGCTCTATTCCCTTTGGAACAAGGTACAGGGAAAACTGGGATGGATGAATCTCCACCTGTTCCGGAAGCTGCTTCCCGTCATAGACCTCCTGCCACTGGCCTGAAACACGGTAACAGTAACCCCTCAATGTGAACACACCGTTTTCCTTTTCCCTTATATAAGCCCCAACCTTTTCGGTATCTAAAAGCGGGTAAATGTCTCCCGGCAAATCCTCTAAAATCGGATCCAGATCATTGTCAATGGTCATTTCCCCGATGTCATTGTCACACCGGATCCCCGGAAGGAACTCAAACCGCTCCAGGTTATACAGGCCATTGATAACCTGCTTCATGTTTCGTTCCGGAAGAGCCTTTAGAACACCTTCATAAACCTCGAGCTGCTTCTCAGTCATTTGTGCCAGTTTATAGGCTAACAGATTTAATTCCTCCAGCGTATGATTGTAACAATCCAGAACAGATTCGATAAATCCCGGCCAACACCCGCCGCGGTCCAAAAGATAGGGCTCCCCCTCCTTTAATCTAGCCCTCTGAAACGCATCCCTCACCGCCTCCTGGTGAGCCGGCAGAGAAAGGACACCTCCCCGATAATCTGGATCTTCTGCAAACTGGCAGGCATAGATCCATACCTTCATGGGTTTACTCATACCTCTCCTCCCCCTTTTCTCTGTCTTCCTCCTGCATGATTCACTCCATGCTCATTCCCTTCAAAAATGTCTCCCGGACGGCCTCGGCCTGAGCCAATCGGCATTTCTCCGCTGCCTCCTGTACCAGTTTGAGCGATTCCTCCAGCGTTTTCTTTTCTGTCTCTGAATCTATACTTGATCTCAATGCCATGTTGATGGTCCTCTCTGCCTGCTGTAAATCGCTGCGGATACGTTCATAATGCATCAATCTCCCTCACCTCCTCTTTCAGATTTCTCGTTTCACAACTGTCGACTGGCTCCTTCCCCTCTCTTTATGAGATGCCTCCCATCCCCTCCATACCTGTCAGTTCCTGCTCCTGGACAATCCCTTTCAGTTCCTGTTCCGTCTGTACACGGAATTTAGAATGGCCAAAATAGACATACAGATCACAGTCCGACTCACACTCAACACCTTCCTGTGAAAAACATTCTCCCCAGCCATCACAAGCTTGTCCGGCCCATTCCCGTTTGATGACCTCTAACTCCTCCGGATTCAACTCCCCATGGCTCTTGATTTCCAGCACGCCCCAGAGATTATACTGATAGCGTTCCACCGTTGGGCGCATACTGATCACCCTTTGCTTTAAAAGCTGATTATCCAGGTACTCTCCAAGTCCTTTTTCTGTTTTTAAGATATCATCTGCGGCAATCGCATCCCGGATATCTTCCTCATAGGAAATCAATCCAACAGAAGAGAGCGAGGAGCAATACTCATCCTCATCCACCAGTTCTGCCTGCAGCGGACTGTACAGTCTGATAACGGAAGCGTTCTCTCTCAGTTCATTGCAATGCCATTCATCACACAGCACAGTTCCCAGTTCCGACCATCTGGTTCCATCCCGCTTCATCAGCGCCTTCCCCAAGCTGTTCCAGTCCAGGTATGCTTCACAAAACCGGGAAACATAAAGCGAACCGTCATCCTTCATCCGCCATCTGGCATAGTCTTCTGGTGTCCTAAATTCCGAAAGGATCTGATAATGATCCAGGTCGTTTATAACACCAACGGCTTCATCCAGGCTGCGGGGACATTCCGCGGTTAACACTGCTTTCAACTTCTCCACGATCTGTTCCGTGCCGTCCAAAACCTTTTCTTTTAAAAACCAGGCAAACCGGTTCAGTTCTTCTATCTCACTCCCTACCGGAAGATAATGACGCAGTTCATCCAGCGGTCCGCCGTACTGATTCCATTGACATTCGGAAAACTCCTGTATCCCCAATTCCTTTTTTGCCAGCTCCATTTTTCCTTCATCTGCCGGGATTGCCAGGGAAACGTTTACCATTCCATTGCGTGAGGGGCGGCGCAGATGAAGCAGAAAAAGCGAATTTTTATCATATCCCGGATCCGGAAGGTAGTTCTGATACACTTCTGTATAAACCGTATCCTCACGTTTTAAGATAAGGCCACTCGGACAATAATCTCCCTTATGATCTGCAAAGTAGGAATCCCGGATGCGTTCAAAATCCAGCATGGGGTACAGCACCTCTGGTATCTCAATCTGTTTTCCCCTGCGTAACAGCTCTGCCGCAGTTCGCCCCGGATCACTGATATCCTCCAACAAATCATAGGAATCCAGGTTATAGGAAAGATTGATAATCTCCTTCAGTGTTCCGGGCGTTTCCAATGTAAGCGCTACGGAAAAAATATCCTGCTCTTTCCTTGTCATATGCCGCAGCCGCGTATCCAGGAAATCCAGTTCCTTCCGTCTCGTCTCATCTCCGTAATCCATTCCTGTAATCATCTCTGACAGCGGCTGAACCGGTGAAACCAGAGAACGGACCGTCACCGGCTGCTTCCTGGCTTTCCCCTCATCCAGGATCTTTTTGGCAACCTCAAAATCTGAAGCCGACATAGGAATTCCCATTTGCTTTGAAACCATATCCCCATAGCCAATCCGGATTTCTAACATTCCACTTCCTCCTTTAAGACAGTCCCTACTCCATGCCGGCTGATTAGGACCGCATGGATAATCAGACGCAGCAGTCCGTCATGGAACAGCTCCGGGTCCCCTAATTCCGATAAGGACACATAAGGTTTTCCAGTACATAATTCTTTCGCCACACAGAACGTTGCATAGCTGTCCAAATCTGCCCCGCGAAGGCGGAATCGGCTGTAGTCAATCGTGCGCTCCTGCACAAATGGCCCGGCCTTTTCCCATAGCCTTTCTTCGCTGCTCAACAAAAACACAGCAGCTGCAAATCCCGGTTCCGTCACAAGCCCAGGATATAAACCGCAACGCATGAGCGCCCGAAACCGCCGCCTGTGTTCCTCGCTTTTAAAAAACATAACCCTTGTCTCCCCTTCCTCCCGGAGCTTCCCTACCCGGACCGTCAAAGCCGATCCTGGCAGCTCCTCTGCCAACAGTCTGAGTAAAATCTGGTAGAATGCTGGAGGCATTTCCTCATCCATTGCGGTATACAGATGGCCGTCCATACCCGGTTCTTTTTCTGCCCTCCATACATTGACATACCGGCAGTTTCCAACTCCCGCTGTCTCTCCAGCCTGCCGGCTCCGGATGATTCCGCTTTTTCGCGGCCTGAACCCTGGCACCTGCTGCATTTCCTGCTCCAACGCTGCAATTGACGTCCCTTTCATAAATCTTACAGTCATGGTTCTCAGTCCTTTCTTTCAAATCGGTGGGATTTTGACATAAAAAAGCAGCTATGCCCTTATTCCCCAAGACATAACTGCGGTTCTACGGTCTCACCAGCCGTAAACACTTTACTATTTAAGACCGGCTGATTAAATTTCCAGATCTTCTCTCTAACGGAATATCATGGATTCCAATTCATCCAGCCACCCCATGTCCATATCTTCTGCTTTTGAACTGATACATTCCATATGGTATCCCAGTTCTTCCAGTTTGCTCTGGACTCCTTTTACACAGTAGTTGGAATATCCTTCCGCCTCCTGTTCATTTTCATCGTAACAGGAAAATTCATACTCCACCCTTACCTTATAGCTATCCAGAAACCGCAGGGTCAGGTCACTGGTAATATATCCTTTAAGGCGTTCATCATTTAAGAATGCGGTTTGGATGTCATTTTTAATTTTTTCCTTCATCCCTTCATACATCAGGCAGTTACACTCCCTGTCATCAAATCCGGTATGAAAGGTTATGGCTGTGTTCACTGTATAATCTTTCATTTCTGACTCACCATCCTTCTTTGTTGTATTGACTGTATGGATTCCGGTTAACTATCAATCCTCCCATTCACTGTTTCATTGACAGCCCGCCCTGACCAGTCTCCTCGCCTTCCCATTCGGGATGACACGGATGTTCTCCCAGCTGCTGAATCTCCTCTGTCTTTTGTGTCGGCGCCTCGTCCAGAAAACCTCCCAACCGATTCGGAACATAATCAGACAGCCATGTGCCCCCAAATGCTTCATGACTCTTAATTCTCCATATCGCCAGCTTTCCAAGATCGAGTTTCACATCCTCAAACGGAAACAGCAGGTTGGTCAATCCCTCATTACGAAATGACTTCACATTTTTAAACTTTGTGCCCTCCAATAAAATGCCTTCCTGTGTTAACAGTTCGTTGATTCCGTCCACCCACTCCTGCGCATCTCCTCCGCAGCCCTGGAGAATCAGTCCTTCCTGATTTTTCATCCTGCGTAATTCATCGGTTGTGATCTGCATGAAACTCCTCCTTTATTTTTTATGATCTATTAAAAAAGGCCAGCCATTTTTTGATCTGGCTGACCTGAAATTTTACCCCATATCCTCTTTTACCCGTCTCACATCTATGAAAAGGCCAAAAAATCGGGGTCAAAATCGGCCATTTTTTGCCCGATTTTTTCCTCGATTTTTCGCCAAAAACCACTATATCTTGTGGTCAAACCCCTCTATTTTCCTTTCAAACCACAATTCCGCATCATTATTACCGACTCGACATGCCCCCCCATCCCAAACATATCACACCCTCTAACCCTCTCCACCTCAAACCCTCTCTCCCCCAAATACTTCACATCTCTCCCCAACGTCGCCGAGTCACAGCTCACATACACCACCCGTTTCGGCCCCATCTTCACAATCGTATCCAAACAAACCTGATCGCACCCCTTCCTTGGCGGGTCAACCACGATCACATCCGCATAAATCTGCTTCTCCTCAAACTCCCTTGGCAGCACTTCCTCCGCCTTCCCCACAAAAAACTCCACGTTCTCAATCCCATTAATCTTTGCGTTCCGCCTGGCGTCCTCAATGGCCTGTGGCACAATCTCCACCCCATAAACCTTTTTCGCCTTCTGCGCCAGAAACAACGAAATCGTCCCAATCCCACAATACAAATCCCAGACCGTCTCCTCCCCCGTCAGTCCCGCATACTCCAGCGCCGTCCCATACAATTTCACGGTCTGCGCCGGATTCACCTGATAAAACGACAGCGGCGAAATCTGATACTTCACATCCCCGATATAATCCGTGATATACCCTGGCCCCCAGAGATTCACCACCTCATCCCCGAGAATCACATTGGTTTTCTCCATATTTACACAGAGCGAAATACTGGTCATCCCGTCCACCTGCCTCAGCCGCTCCACCAGCACCTCCTCCTTCGGCACCTTCCTCCCGTTCACCACCAGACACACCATAATCTCCCCGGTGGCAAACCCCTTCCGAATCAGACAATGCCGCACCAGCCCCCGATGCCCTTCCTCATCATAGGGCTTCACCCCAAATTCTTCCATAAACTCCCGGACAATCCGTAATATTTCCCGATTCTCCTCCACCCCCAGCAAACAATCCTCATTTTCAATGATAGAATGGGTCCGCCCCGCATAAAACCCGGTGATCACTCTCCCATCCTTACTCACCCCAAATGGGAACTGCGCCTTATTCCGGTACCGCCACGGCTCCTCCATCCCCATGATCGGCTCCATCCGCACGATCTTCCGGCCATCCGCTCCGGCCCTTTCGCCCGTCCCAGCCCCTTCATCCTCGCTCCCGCATTCCTCCTCCGGCAGCCTCAAATTCTCCATCCCCCCAATCCGCTTCAAATTATTATAAATCTTCCGCTCCTTAAACCTCAGCTGCGCCTCATAATCCATCATCTGCAGCTGGCAGCCCCCGCACTGCCGCGCCACCGGACACCTGGGCTCCACGCGATCTTTTGACGGTTCCACCACCTCGATCAGCCGCGCAAAACCATAGGTCTTTTTCATCTTCATGACCCCGGCCCTCACTACGTCGCCGATCACGGTATCTTTAATAAACCAGATATATCCGTCCACCCGGCCGATCCCCGCGCCGTCCTCGCTCATATCCTCAATCGCCACCACAAATTCGTCATTCTTCTTCATCTTTTCAAATCTCCTCTTCCCAAAACCGATGCAAGCCGGAAAACATACCCGGCCCATGCCGTTACCGTATGTTTTCCGGCCCACACACTTTCATTCATTATTATAAAGCCAATTTTTATGTACAGCGCGTTCTACAATTCCGTCGTCTTTCTAATATTCGTCTCCAGCAGCCGGTTATACCCCAGCCACCCCGTATTCTCGCCGCCTGCGTTTAACGCCTCGATCATGGTCTCCATCTTCGCGTCCGTGTTGTCCGCGAAATTTAGGGCCAGAGCTTCCAGCAGCGCCGGTTTCTTCGGCGAGCCGTACTCCAGCTCCCCGTGGTGGGCCAGAATACAGTGCTTCAGCTCCACCGCCGTCCGCTCCGGGAATCCCGGGATCGCGCGGATCATGCGCCCCACCATCTCAGTTCCGATAATAATATGCCCTAAAAGCTGCCCGTCGTCCGTATAGTCATTCTCCGGAAATGTTGACAGCTCCCGCGTTTTTCCCAAATCATGGAAAATTGCCGCTGTGATCAGCAGATCCCGGTTCAACTGCGGATAATACCCCGCATAATAATCGCACAGCTTTACCACGCTCAGCGTGTGCTCCAGCAGTCCGCCCACAAAACCGTGGTGTACGCTCTTAGCCGCGGAATGGAACTTGAAGGCCTTGGCAAATGCCGGGCTCTCCACAAAAAACTTGCTCAGAAGCTGGTTCAGATGAGGATTCTTCACGCTGGCGATGAAGCCCAGCAGTTCCTCGTACATCTTGTCGATATTTTTCTTTGATACAGGCAGGTAATCCGCCTCCACGTACTCCCCCTCGGACGCCCGGCGGATCCGCCGCACGTTCAGCTGGTGGGAATTCTGGAACAGGGTCACATCCGCTTCCACGTGCACGTAGTCCATGGTCTCAAATTCGCCCACTCCCGGGGAATTTAAATCCCAGATCTTGGCATCGATGGTACCCGTCTTGTCCTGCAACACCAGATTGCCGTATTCCTTACCGTTCTTGGTCACGGCGATCTGTTTGTTCTTGCACAGGTACACATCCGTGGTGTGCATACCCTCCCTGAGTGTATCAATATATTTCATTATTTTGATTCCTTTCCAAATCTCTTTTTTATGTCAACTCATTGGCCGGCCCGGCAACAGCCCGTTCCAACGCCATTTTACCTCGCCCCAATGGTCACCGGATACTCAATTTCCTTATAGGAGTCCTTCCCGTTCCGCTGTACCGCAACGTTCACCTTGTCCCCCGGCTTCAGGGATTCCACCTGATTCTGGAAATCCTTCATGGTATTGGTCTTGGAGCCGTTGATCCAGGTAATGATGTCGCCCGGCTGGATTCCCGCGTTGTACGCAGGGCTGTCCGCAATGCAATCGGTCACGTAAATCCCCTGGGGAAGCCCGCTCTCCTCCATGGCGGAGTTCACCTCCTGCCCACGGATTCCAAAATATGGGGCCGCGAAGCCGTTGCTCAGGTTCTGAAGCACGCCTTTATAGTCGGAAATGGACGCGATGGTGGTCATGTTGCACTCGTCTTCCCGGTCATATTTGTCCGTCACCCAGCCGATCAGCTGGCCGTTGGTATTGAGGATAAAGGTCCCCATCCCGGAATTGGACTGGACATCCGAGTAAAACACCCTTGAGATGCCGTCCACCGCCTGGACACTTTTCACCACATAGGACACGAAACCGTAGTCCGTGGAATGAACGATCCCCGCAGGTCCGCCCACGGCGATCACCATGTCGCCCTGCTTCACGGAGTAGGAATTGCCCAACTCCACCTGGGTCAGCTTCTTGGTCTGGTCGTTTGTGAGCGCAGACAGCTCGATGCTGACCACCGCCATGTTGGCCACGGTGTCCCGCTGCTTTATCTTGCCCGGCACCACCGTGCCGTCCTGAAATACCACCTCAATGGAGTCCGCCGCCTCAATCGCTTCCTCCGGCGTGAGAATCAGAGCTTCCGTCTTGGTCTTGGCGATCAGAACCCCGGCGTACTGCCCGGTGGTCTCGATGGGATTGTCAAACCAATCCACCTGGTGCTGAATGGAGTGAACCGCCACAACGCCCTTGCCCACCTCCGTGGCAACAGAGCGCAGACTGCCGTACATGGTGTTTAAATCGTCCACCGTGTACTGATAATTTTCCATCTCAGATTTGACGATCTGCGAAATCGGCTCCGTCTCCTTGGGCGGCTGGCTGACCGCCTGCGTGGTCTCCACCGGCGCTGCGGTGGTAGTCTCAAGCTCGTCCTTGGGTATGGTGATCTGACTGCTCTCCTCCGGCTGCTCCTGGCCCAGATACCGCTCTGCCAGGGGCTTGGACACCACAAAACAAACAGCCGCCAGCACGCCGAACAAAACCCCGCAGAAAGCAGTCAGCAAAATGCGTCTGGCAATCTGCCGTTTGGACAGAGGCTGGCGGACAATCTTTTCATTGATAAAACGGTGAGGCTTGTCCCCATTCTTTTCCGGCATAGAACCCCTCCCTGTCAAGAATCTGGTATGCTCAAAAAACCCACATATCCCTATTATACGTTTCTTCCACTCTTTATGCAAGCTCGTAAATATGAAAAGATATTAAAAATGATAGTAAATATCCGATTTTATGATATACTGTATATGGCGCTTTGCGCCAAAAAAGCTCCGCCAAACCACGCAAATTATACGTTTATTATAGGTGAAATTCATGAATCAAAAAGCATTAAAAACTTTGGAATACCATAAAATCATCACCCAGCTCACCGAGTACGCGGCCTCCCCCCTGGGAAAGGCCCTCTGCGCGGCTTTAGAGCCCTCCTCGGACCTGGAGGAGATCCGCACCTGGCAGCAGCAGACCACGGACGCGGTCAACCGGGTGCGCTTAAAGGGCACGGCCTCCTTCTCCGGAGTCCGGGACATCGGCGATTCCTTAAAACGCCTGGAGATCGGCAGTTCCCTGAGCATCCCGGAGCTGCTCTCCATCAGCTCCCTGCTCACCTGCGCCGCCCGTGCCAAGGCCTACGGCCGCCACGAGGACGTGGATGAGGAAAATGACGACCTTGCCGACTCCCTGGAGCCCATGTTCGCGGCCCTGGAGCCGTTAACCCCGCTGAATCAGGAGATCAAGCGCTGTATCCTCAGCGAGGACGAGGTGGCGGACGACGCCAGCCCCGGGCTCTCCCACGTGCGCCGGGCCATGAAGCTGGCCGCGGACAAGATCCACACCCAGCTGAACTCCATTTTGAATTCCAACCGCACCTATTTGCAGGATGCGGTGATTACCATGCGCGACGGCCGCTACTGCCTGCCCGTAAAATCCGAGTACAAGAACCAGGTTCCCGGCATGGTTCACGACCAGTCGGCCACCGGCTCCACCCTGTTCATTGAGCCCATGGCCATTGTGCGCTTAAACAACGAGATCCGCGAGCTGGAAATCCGCGAGCAGAAGGAGATCGAGGCGGTGCTGGCGGATTTAAGCAACCAGGCCGCTCCCCACTGCGAGGACCTGGCCATCGACATGCAGCTCCTGGCCCAGCTGGACTTCATTTTCGCCAAGTCCGCCCTGGCCCGGCACTACCGCTGCAGCGCCCCGGTATTCAACGACCGCGGCTACATCCACATCAAGGACGGCCGCCATCCGCTTTTAGACCCCAAGACCGTGGTTCCCATAAGCGTCTGGCTTGGCAAGGATTTCGACCTGCTGATCGTCACCGGCCCCAACACGGGCGGCAAGACGGTCTCCTTAAAGACCGTGGGCCTGTTCACCCTTATGGGCCAGGCGGGACTCCACATTCCCGCCTGGGAGGGCTCTGAGCTGGCAGTGTTCGACCAGGTATTTGCGGACATCGGCGACGAGCAGAGCATCGAGCAGAGCCTGAGCACCTTCTCCGCCCACATGACCAACATCGTGCGGATTCTGGGCGAGGCGGATTCCCGGTCCCTGTGCCTCTTCGACGAGCTGGGCGCGGGCACGGACCCCACCGAGGGAGCGGCCCTGGCCATCGCCATTTTAAGCTTCCTGCACAACATGAAATGCCGCACCATGGCCACCACCCACTACAGCGAGCTGAAGGTATTCGCCCTCAGCGCTCCCGGCGTGGAAAATGCCAGCTGCGAGTTCAACGTGGAAACCTTACAGCCCACCTACCGCCTGCTGATCGGCGTTCCCGGCAAGAGCAACGCCTTCGCCATTTCCAGCAAGCTGGGGCTGCCCGACTATATCATCGACGACGCCAAAACCCACCTGGAGGCCAAGGACGAATCCTTTGAGGACCTGCTCTCCAGTCTGGAAAAAAGCCGTCTGACCATCGAGAAGGAACAGGAGGAATTAAAGGCCTACAAGGACGAGATCGCCCAGTTGAAGGCCCGCCTGACCCAGAAGGAGGAGCGCCTGGACGAGCGCAAGGATAAGCTGCTCAAAAATGCCGCCGAGGAGGCCCAGCGGATTCTCCGGGAAGCCAAGGAGACGGCGGATCAGACCATCAAGCAGATCAACAAACTCTCCGCGGACTCCGGCCTGAACAAACAGCTGGAAGCCCAGCGCGCAAAGCTGCGCGAGAAATTAAAGGAGGCCGACGACAAGCTGGCCATCAAGGCCAAAGGCCCCAGCCAGCCTATTTCCCCCAAGAAGCTGAAGGTCGGGGACGGCGTCAAAGTCCTGTCCATGGGCCTCAAAGGCACGGTCAGCACCCTGCCCAACGCCCGGGGCGACCTCTATGTGCAGATGGGCATTCTCCGCTCCCTGGTCAATGTAAAGGACCTGGAGCTGCTGCCCGAGCAGGACATCACCGGGCCTTCCATCCCGTCCTCCGGCGGCGGCAAATTCTCCGGCAAGGGGCGCGGCACCGGAAGCAGCAATATCAAAGTATCGAAATCGGCCTCCATTTCCCCGGAGGTGAACCTGATCGGCATGACAGTGGACGAGGCCATGCCCGTGATGGAAAAATATCTGGACGACGCCTACCTGGCCCACCTCACCACGGTCCGCGTGGTTCACGGCCGCGGCACCGGGGCACTGAAAAATGCCGTCCACACCCGGCTCAAAAAGCTAAAATATGTAAAAGAATTCCGCCTGGGCGTCTTTGGTGAAGGAGATTCCGGCGTGACCATCGTAACATTTAAGTAACCGCCAGACAGCATGTTTTAAGGAGGAGTAAATTATTATGGCAGAAAAACAGAGGATTCTGATTGTGGACGACGACGCGAACATCGCGGAGCTGATCTCCCTCTATCTGATGAAAGAATGTTATGAAACTATGATCGTCGGGGACGGCGAGGAAGCCCTGCGGGTATTTCCCGATTTCAAACCCAATCTGGTCCTGCTGGACCTGATGCTCCCCGGTATGGACGGCTACCAGGTGTGCCGGGAACTGCGCACCTCGTCCCAGGTGCCCATTATCATGCTCAGCGCCAAGGGCGAAATCTTCGACAAGGTTCTGGGCCTGGAGCTGGGTGCGGACGACTACATGATCAAGCCCTTTGACTCCAAGGAGCTGGTGGCCCGCGTCAAGGCGGTGCTGCGCCGCTATCAGGTAGCTCCCGCTCCCGCCCCCTCCGCCTCCGAGCAGCAGGGCGAGTACGTGGAGTACCCGGATCTGATCGTGAACCTGACCAACTACTCCGTGATCTACCGCGGCCACTCCGTGGAAATGCCCCCCAAGGAGCTGGAACTGCTGTATTTCCTGGCGGCCTCGCCCAACCAGGTATTCACCCGCGAGCAGCTTCTGGACCATATCTGGGGTTACGAGTACATCGGCGACACCCGCACCGTGGACGTACATATCAAGCGTCTGCGGGAAAAGATCAAGGACCACGCCAACTGGGCCATCACCACGGTGTGGGGCATCGGTTACAAATTCGAGGTAAAGCGGTAAGCCTGACGGCAAATACCTCCGGCCGGACGATCCGCGGAAAACAAAACTACAGGCGAACGGCAGGCGGCCCCATGGGCTGCACCTGCCGCTCTTCAGAATCAATAAGGCGGGATTCCCAACGAATCCCGCCTCACCTGTTTTATCTCTGCCTTTACGCTGTCCCGGCCATCCCGGCTGTTCCACCGTCAAAACGGCCGGACCGCCGCCTGGGAATCCGCGTCAAGTTCCGCCACGGTTTCCCAGGCTGGCCCGGCGGCCCCGATCTGTTGATTCATAATCTCAGTACCGTACTGGCTCATAAAAGAGCCGAATCCGATGAGCGCCATAATCAAGAAAGCGATCCCGATCAGGGATGTGACGATGCCCGCAATCGCCATCCCCTGGCCTGCCTTCTGCTTCACCAGTACCACAATTCCCAGAATCAGGCCGATCACACAGGGAATAATCCCGATCACCAGGCAGGACAGCACCAGGCCCACAATTCCCAGAACCATGGACGCAATCGCCATTCCCTTGCTCTGCTTTACCATTTCCTCCATCTCATTACCTCCAGTTTCGGTTTGATTCATATTGATTTATTGTACCAAATGCAGCGAAAAAAGTAAATGTAAAAAGCCGGCCCGCATCTTCATTTACAGGGACACCGGACCGTGTTATGATAGAGGGGCGGGGCCGCGGCTCTGGAATCCCACAGTAAAACACCAGGAGGATCAACCATGATATCTTATCAGAATCTTTATAATAACTCCAATATGATACAGATCGCCGAGCGCGGAAACATAAAAGTATTCGAGCATCAGCGCGATTTAAGCGTCACCCCAGGCTCCGCCATGAACGCCTACTTTGCCGCTGAGATGAACATCCGCAAGCGCCAGGTGCTGATTGAGCTGAAAAACAGCGGTTTCACCGTCCAGGCCGGCGCCATGCAGTGGACCGCCGGAAACGTGAAAATGGGGTCCGGCATCAAGGGGGTGGGAGACTTTTTCGGCAAAGCCATCGCTTCCAAGGTGACCAAGGAGGCCGCCGTCAAACCGGAGTACACCGGAACGGGCCTGATCATGCTGGAGCCCACCTACAAGTACATTCTTCTGGAGGAAGTGTCCGAGTGGGGCAGTCTGGTGCTGGAGGACGGTTTATTCCTGGCCTGCGACTCCGGAATCAAACAGAATGTGGTGGCGAGATCCACCCTGTCCTCAGCGGTGGCCGGAAAAGAGGGACTTTTCAACCTCTGTCTCAGCGGCAGCGGTATGGCTGTCCTGGAAAGCCCGGTGCCCCGTGACGAGCTGATTGAGTTTAATCTGCAGGACGACGAGGTGAAGATCGACGGCAACATGGCCATCGCCTGGTCCAATTCCTTAAAGTTCACGGTTGAGCGCTCCTCCAAGTCCCTGATGGGCTCCGCGGTCTCCGGCGAAGGCCTGGTTAACGTGTACCGCGGCACCGGAAGAATCCTCATGGCACCCACCGAATAAGCGGGATTTTCCGACACGCACAGTTTCGAGGTATAACAATGACACATTCCCTTTATTCAAAATTCATTCTCGGCTACCTGGTGTTCGGCCTTTTGGGCTTTGTTTTCATCGCCACCTTTTCCTCCCGCATGACGCGGGATTACCTGATCCAGAGCCGGGCCAACACGCTGTACGACGAGGCCTGCCTGATCGCGTCCTCTTACAGCACCATGTATCAGGGGCAGCCTCAGGACCTCTCCGACGCCTCCCCCCAGCTGCGGGCCGTGGCCCAGTTTCTGGGCGCCGAGGTCATGGTGGTGAACCGCCAGGGCACCATTATCGTGGACAGCACCGGCGGCTCGCGGGTACACACCGTGATCGACAATTTTGATCCCACGGCCATCGGCAACCGTTCCTACTCCATCGGGCGCTACAACAGCCTGTTCGCCGAGGACGTGCTCAGCGTTTCCGCCCCCATTACCGGGAATTACAACACCTACGGTTATGTGCTGATCCACCTGCCCATGAGCCAGGTGAAGGACGCGCAGAACGGGGTTTTGAACATTCTCTACATCACTTCGTTTCTGATCTTCGTGCTGTCCTCCATCATTTTGCTGGTGTTCACCAAAACCGTTTATCTGCCCCTGCGCAAGATCACGGTGGGCGCCAACGAGTACGCGGCCGGGAACCTGGACTACCGCATCGCCGTGCACACCCACGATGAGATGGGTTATCTGGCCAACACCCTGAATTACATGTCCGACGAGCTGAACAAGATGGAGGAATACCAGAAGAACTTCATCGCCAACGTCTCCCACGACTTCCGCTCCCCCCTGACCTCCATCAAAGGGTATCTGGAGGCCATTCTGGACGGCACCATTCCGCCGGAGATGTACGGGAAATACCTCTCCCGTGTGATCTCCGAGACCGAGCGCCTGCACAAGCTGACCGAGAGTATGCTCACCCTCAACTCCCTGGACAACCGGGGCTACCTGTCCCGCTCCAATTTTGACATCAACCGGGTGATCAAGGACACGGCCGCGTCCTTTGAGGGAACCTGCGACAACAAAAACATTGTCTTTGACCTGACCTTCTCCGATAATATTCAGATGGTCTACGCGGACCTTGGGAAAATACAGCAGGTGCTCTACAACCTGATCGACAACGCGATCAAGTTCAGCCACCACGATTCCACCATCTACATCCAGGCAAACAGCCGCTACGAAAAGATTTTCATCTCCGTAAAGGACACCGGCATCGGCATCCCCAAGGACAGCCTGAAGAAAATCTGGGAGCGTTTTTACAAAACCGATCTCTCCCGCGGCAAGGATAAACGGGGCACCGGGCTCGGACTTTCTATCGTAAAGGAGATTATACAGGCCCACGGGGAAAATATCGACGTGGTCAGCACTGAGGGCGTTGGGACCGAGTTCATTTTCTCCCTGCCCCGCTCCACCAATTTATAAGTTATTTTCCGAACCTTCAGAGATTTGTAAAGAATTCTCTCCCAATATTTGCTATAATTAAGGAAACGTATCTCTTATCGACAGCCTGTGGCTGCCGACAATGTATAATTGAGGAAACGTATCTCTCATCGACAGCCTGTGGCTGCCGATAATGTATAATTGAGGAAACGTATCTCTTATCGACAGCCTGCGGCTGCCGACAATGTATAATTGAGGAAACGTATCTCTTATCGACAGCCTGCGGCTGCCGACAATGTATAATTGAGGAAACGTATCTCTTATCGACAGCCTGCGGCTGCCGACAATGTATAATCAAAGAAACGTATCTCCTACCGACAGCCTTTGACTGCCGACAATGTACCAAAAAAGCAACATAATGTTCGCAGACAGCTGCAATTCAGAAAGGGAAAGGTTATGTGTATGAAACAGATCAAAAAGGCAATATCCGCGTTTTTGGCGACGGCGCTCCTGGCCGCCATGCTGCCGGGGACCGCATTGGCGGAGAGCCGTACGAAGATTGGCAAGGTGAATCTGGAGGTTCACTCGCGCATCCGCATCGGTGACAGCAGCGAGGATGTGACTGTGACCACGGACAATGGGTACTGTTTTGTGGACGGCGTGGAAGTGACCAACAGCGACGGCGACGACTGGAGCCGCTCCAAACCGCCCATCATTGAAATCACCCTATCCGCCGACAGCGACGACTACTATTTTAACAGCACCTCCAAGAGCAATTACAAGATGAAAATGTACGGAGGAAGCTACGAGGACATCAAGGTTCTGGACGTTCGCTATGAGAGCGGCAGCGACAAGACCGTGGTCATCGTGAAGGCCCGATTTGTATACGACAAGGACAACGACACCGGCTCCGTGGCCGCCCCCACAAATGTGGACTGGTCCACCAATCACGACGGTTTCGGCTACTGGGAGGAGGCTCCGGAAGCCAAATACTACCAGGTGCAGCTCTTAAAGAACGGAAGCGTCACCGGCAGCACCTACTCCGCCCAGAACCCCCAGTACCAGTTCGCTGGCATGATCACGGAATCCGGCTCCTACCGGTTCCGGGTGCGCTCGGTGGAAACCGGAACCAATTCCAAGAGCGATTGGGTCACCTCCGGCACCTGGTCCGTCTCTGCGGAGGAGGCCGCCCAGCTTGTCTCCAAGTCCGGCTCCTGGCAGAAGGCTGCTGACGGCGTCAGGTCCTGGTGGCGCTACAATGACGGTTCCTATCCCGCCTCCCAGTGGCTGCCCATCAATGGGTCCTGGTATTACTTCGACGCGGAAGGCTACATGTGCACCGGCTGGCTGGAATTAAATGGAACCTACTATTACCTGGATCCCGCCACCGGCGCCATGTGGGCGAACCAGCGCACGCCGGACGGATATTGGGTTAACGGGGACGGAGTGTATGTGCCCGGCCAGTAGGCAGAACGGAAACGCGCCGGCCAGGGAAATGTTTTTGAGCGGCGATTCCAGAAAAACAATATGGAAATAATGACAGAGTCCGGGGCGGGTCCCCGGACTTTTGTTGAATGCAATGGGCCGCAATAACAAAGGCGGAAGGTCATCTGCGACCTCCCGCCTTCACTCTTTTCACACGCTCTCTACAGAATCAACCGCGCCGCGCCATAAATCCCCGCGTCATTTCCCAGGGTAGCCAGCCCGATCTTCGCCTTAAACTTGGAAATCGGCGTAAAGTAATCATAATACTTAAATACCCGGTCCACCAGAAATTGTCCGGCTCTGGACACGCCACCGCCGATTACAAAGATCTCCGGGTCCACGATCAGCGCCGCCTGTCCCAGGGCCAGGCCCAGATACCGGGCCACCACCTCGAACACCTCGTCGGCCAGCTCGTCCCCGGCCTTGGCCGCATCCAGCACGTCCTTGGCCGTCACGTCGTCCCCGAACTTGCGAAGCATGGAATCCCGGCTGTCCGCGGCCATTTTGCGCCTGGCTTCCCTGGCGATTCCGGTGGCGGAGGCGATCTGTTCCAGGCAGCCGACTCCACCGCAGTTGCAGTGCTCCCACTCGTCGTCCCGCACGTGAATATGTCCGATCTCGCCGCCCAGCCCATGGCGTCCGCTCAAAATCTTCTGGTCCAGAATCACGCCTCCGCCCACTCCGGTTCCCAGGGTGATCATGATAATATCGCTGTAGCCCTTGCCGCCGCCCTGCCACATCTCGCCCAGAGCCGCCACATTGGCGTCATTTCCGCTCTTCACCGGAATTCCGTCCAGCAGTCCGCTGAGCTCTTTCTGTGGATTCACATGGTGCCAGCCCAGATTCACGCACACTTCCACCGATCCGTCCGGCATCACCGGCCCCGGCACGCCAAGCCCTGCGCCGACGATGTCCTTCTTTAAATCCAGCCCCAGACCGGCCAGCTTTTCGCGGATCGACGCCGCCACGTCCGGCAGAATGTATTTCCCGTCCTCTTCCTTGCGGCTTTTGACCTCCCACTTGTCCAGCAGCGTTCCGTCCGTTTCAAACAGGCCCACCTTAACGGTGGTTCCTCCTACATCGATACCGATACATTTCATCCCCATCATTCAGACTCCCTTTCGTTTTGTATTTTAATACTACATTCCACGGCTGTGATCTGTAATATTTTAACAGCGCACGGGCGGAGAATTTCCCCGCCCGGAACGCCTGAATCTACATCGTTCGGCTTACTGAAGCCGGATCTCCTTCATCATCTGCGGCCCCGTGACCAGAAGCGTGCCGGGGAATCGTCCGGCCGATACCTTGGATACCGTGAAATCAAAGCTGCCTGTGAATTTCTGGACTCCGTTCAGATTGAACACCTGGCAGCCGCTGTCATTATAGAGGAGAATCAGATCGCCGTCAATATTAACTCCCGAATATTGGAAATTAAAAGTCTGATCCAGCACAGGCGCGCCGTCCACCCCGTAAATCCGCATGCGGTAGGGATCGCCGCCCTCCACATTGTCCGTGATCACGGCCACATAGCGGTCCGTGTAATAGATCGTGCGGATCTCCTCCTCAATGTTCACCGGCTCACCGGCCTCAGGCTCCGTCTCCACCCGGGTGGAAACGAACACCAGGCCCTTATCGGAAAACAATACGCAGTGGCTTTCGTCCAGGAAACGCACCCGGCCCACCATGCCGTCGTTCAGGGTCTCGGGGTACAGAATTCCCACCACGCGCTTGGGATCATTTTTCCCCAGGCCGAAGTTATAAAAGATCACCTTGCATTTGAGCATGCCTTTGTCCAAATACATAAAGGAGGCCACCAGCTGCGTTCCGTTGGGCGAAAGGCTGATGTCCACCGGATAGCCGTCCTTGGAGAGCAGGGACTTGACGGAGATCTTCAGATCGGAGCCGTCCTTGTGAAACATGTTGATGTAGCTGGCCTTGGAATCCTCGGAAAGCGCGGCCACCACGCCCTTGGCGGACACCGCCACCCGCATGATAGGAAGCAGCGATGTGGCTTTTCCCTGGTTTCCGCTCTTGTCGCAGATATAGATGCTCGTCCCCTGCTGGTCCGCCACGGCGGCGAACTCCCCGTTGACCGAGATGATCGGAGACTTCATCTCATAGCTCTGGTTCCAGACCACCTTGCCCTGGGCATCCAGATAGGAAACGCCATCCTTGGTGTACTTTAAAATGCCGTCGGCAAAGTCCACATAGCCGTTGAAATTTCCCTCGCCCTTGGTGACGCCCTCGGTGTCCTCCACGGTAAAGTCCTTTTCCCAGACCACCTGGTAATCCGTATATTCATGATAGATGCTGTACCGGTAAATGCACAGGCCCGCAATGGCCGCCAGGGCCAGAAGGATCAGCACAATCCGAATCCGCCTGCGGATTACCTTGCGGTGCGCGTTGTACACCACCTCCCGGCTGTCCTCATCGTCCTCGTCGTAACCGCCCCGTCCGAAGGGTTCGGGATTCGTTTGCACGATCTGGCGCCGCAGCTGCTTTTTTTTGTTTTCCCGGCTCGTCGAACTGGTGTTGTTCATCTCATTATCTCCTAAAAAAGCCCATATATGAGACATTATACAACACTTTTTGACAATCCGCATTACCTTTTTATTAGCCCTCTCCCGCCTGGGCCGTCTTTTGGCCAAGGTTTACGGCACCAGCAGCTTCTGTCCGGCGTAAATGCTATCCTGGTTCTCCAGCCCGTTGACCCGCATGATGTCGTCCAGCTGCCCGATGCTGGAATACAATTTGAAGCAGATTCCGTAGAGTGTATCCCCTGCCTCCACGGTGTAGACCTTGTAGTCCGCAGGAGCCGCCGCCGGAGCCTGGGAAGAGCCGTCCTTGTTGCTGGAGGATTTGTCCGTGGACGTGGAACCGCCGGTGGCCTGTCCGCCGCCGGAAGCTTGGCCGTTGGAACCGCTGGATGAGGCGTTCTGGGAACTGCCGCTTTGGCCGTTGGTACTGCCGGTGCTCTGGCTGCTGCCGCTGCCCTGACTGCTACCGCTGCCCTGGCTCCCACTGCCACTGCTACTGCCGCCTTGTCCGCTGCCGCTCTGTCCATTTCCACCCTGGCCGCTACCACCCTGGCCGCCTGATGCATCGGAACCGCTCAGCGCATTTCCATTGCCCTGAGTAACTCCCGCCGCTCCCTCACTGTTTCCGGCCGCAGCTTGTCCGGCTCCGGCCGTCCCGCCTGGCGGCATAGTCTCCACCTTGACCGGGGATGGCTGCTCCTTGCCGGACTGAGGCGACTCGATTCTCCCCGCGCCCATGGGCACCTGCGTCTGAGCCGCCGCGTCCGCGCTCTCATCTGCGGGCGCAGTGGTGGGATAAACCTGCCCCTTAGCCTCCTCGATCACATAATCCGGGCCGTTGGCGTCCACAAAACCCTTGCCCGAGGGGCTTTCCACCTGCTTTCCGCCGGTCAGCACGCTGCCGCCGGGAACAACGGAGGCGATCACGCTCTCCATCCGCTGCATTTTCTGATAATTGTTGAACATAGCCACGCCGCCGGCAAAAACCGTGATGGTCAGAACGCTGCACAGACCGGTCAGGGCGCCCACGGTGCTCCTGTGATGGGTGGCCTCTGCCTTACGCTCGTCCATCCGTTTTCTGAAATCCCGGATCACCTTGTCGTCCACGCCGGTCTCCACCCGCCTGGCCTCGCGCCGCAGCACCATGTAATCCTGCATCATCTGATTCCGCTCATAGAAAATGCTGTGCCCCCGCAGCTTGTAAAAGCCGTCCGAGGACGTTATGTAAATGGCTTCCTCTCCCTCCAGGCCGGAGTTTAAGTACATGAGCTGGTGTTTGCCGGTGAAATACTGTCCGTGCTGCCGCCAATAATTGAGAGGGCTCAGATTACATCCCGGGCTGCCGCAGAGAAACCATCCCTGGACCGTGCGTTTGGGGAACATCTGCTCCACATCCTGGTAGGCCTTTTTCCAGGCTTCCTCGGTGAAGGCCACCTTCTCGCCTTCCTCGGTGACATTTTCCATCTCCAGGGCGCCGTCCACAAACACATAGGGCGTGTCCTCATGCATCTCAACATTTCCCAACAGCAGTCCCACCCGCAGGTCGGAACCGCCCGCCGGGCGAAGCCGTTTCAGATACGAATTTACATAATCTTCCAAATATAATTTCAGAACCTGGTCCCGTTCTCCAATCTGCCGGATATTTTTGGGCAGTTTGGGATAGGGTTCATATAATTCTCCCATAGAATCACCCCACTGTCTTATTCGTAACAGCTCAGACCGTTTACAAGAAAGCTTGACCTGCTTTTTGCGTCAAATTTCCGCCGTCCGGACCATTACTCTTATTTTCTGATCCAAACAAGCTTAGCACATTCTATGGGCGAATTTTGTCAAACGATGACCGCGTTTTCCCATAATCGTTCGACAAGAAATATGCTTTCGCAGATGCAGTCCGCCATCTGCATCACCATGGAGAGCCGCACGCTCTGAAGCATCACCGGGTCATAGTTGCCGCAGCCGCCCACGATTCCGGTAATGGAAATATCTCCCACCGCCTCCAGCTCCTTGCTCACGCCCAGCCCCGGCTTTAAAGCGCCACGCCCAAGGGTTGCGTAGCCCACGTGGTCCGAGCTTCCCACCGAGGCGTCGATAGCCACCACCACGTAATCCGGGTAATTGAGCCGGATATAGCGGGAGTACAAATCCAGGTTCATGGCGTGAACCGGCCGGTCCAGCGTGCCGATCACCGCGGCCCTGCGCAGCTTCCTCGCCCTCAGCTTATGGCCCACCAAGGGGCCTAAGCTGTCCCCGGTGGAGCGGTCGGTTCCGATGCACAGAAACATCACCCCCACCTTCTCCTTGGCGTCCAGCTCCTCCAGAATCAGCTGATTCAGCCGAGCCGCAAATACATCGGGCCGGAAATCCTTGCGCGTATTAAAATAGTCGATTGTATCCTGTTTCTGTATACTAAACTGTTTCCATAATTTCATAATAGAGTTGTCCACCTGATGATCCGATTAATTGCTGTGAGTCACCGCCGGCGGGCTCAAGCTTTTTTATAGTATAGGCTCCAACTCCGGAAATTATGCCTCCCCGGACGAAGAATGTAACGACACGCATCGCCGCTTCGGCGGGATTCGTTTGATCGACAAACTTCCCGTCCACAGGCTGTGCCAACGGCATTTTGCAATCAAAAAAGATGGACACCCGCAGGCATCCATCCCTCTTTTTCATCAGAAACAATCGTTTTTATCAGCTGAACAGCTTCTCGCTGTACACACCGTCCGCAATCAGTTTGCGGATGGCGGCCACCACCGCCGCCTTGTCTTCCTTGTAGGTCACGCCGAACCATTTGTCCGGGGTGTTAAGCACACGCACACGGGCCTTGCCGGACTGAACCATCTCGTCGATGATCCGGGGCAGAAGGTACTCTGATTTCACATCTCCCTCTTTTAAATGATCCAGGAATTCCGGGAATCCTGTTTCCAGCTCCTCCAGGAATTTCACCGGCAGCCCCCACATGTTCATGGAAACCGGCTGGGACGGGCTCACGGTCACAGGGTTGCCCTGTTCGTCCTCGGCCTTCAGTCCGTCCTCCGTCATGCGGATGTTGTACGTCTCGTTGACCGTCTCAAGATAGCCGTCCGCCCCGGCCCGGCACACGCCGCGGGTCACGCTGCCGTTGTCGCTCAGGGTGTTGGACAGAATGAAGCCGCCCATACAGATATCGTACACATCCCCGCTCTCGTCCATCTCGCTCACCATGTAGTCGTGGATCAGGCGGAAGCCCTCCTTGCCGTAATAATCGTCCGCGTTGATCACCAGGAACGGGCAGTTCACCAGGCCCTTGACCATCAGAACGGCCTGGCCGGTCCCCCAGGGCTTGGTGCGCCCCGGCGTCACCTCATAACCTGCGGGCAGGGCGTCCAGCTCCTGGAACGCGTACTCCACCTTTGCAATTTTCTCGATGCGGTTGCCGATGATCTCCTTAAAATCCTTCTCCAGATCCCTGCGGATGATGAATACCACCTTGTCGAATCCCGCCTCCAGAGCGTCGTGGATGGAGTAATCCATAATGATCTCCCCGTTTGGCCCCACAGGCTCCAGCTGCTTGATCCCGCCGCCGAACCGGCTGCCGATGCCGGCCGCCATTATCACTAATGCTGTCTCTTTCATTTTCCTGTATCTCCTCTTTTAAAAACTGACTATAATATAGCACAGGAGGAGGGAAAAGGCAAACGGCTAATTCCCAAACACCACATCCTCCGCCAGTCTCCCCAGCACCTTCCCGCACCTTCTCACATCCTCAAAGGGCACAGACTCATTGGGTTTGTGGGCCAGTTCCAGGCTGCCGGGGCCGTAGGACATGCAGTTTTTGTTGCCCAGGGTTCCGGCGATCACCGCGGTGTCCGTGTAACCGTTGAAGGAGCCGACCTCCGCCTCCCGCCCGGTTACCCCCAGCGCAGCCCGGCGCAGAGCGGCCAAAAGGGGCGACTGATCATCCTTCTCCACATAAGGCCGGTCCCCGGTGACCACGTAGCTTCCCTTCACCCCTGGAATCTCCGCTTCCGCCGTCCGCACCGCTTCGTCCATGATCCGCTTTGCGGCCGCCGTATCCGTGGGCGGCACCAGACGCATATCAATCCACACCCGGCAGCAGTCCGGCACCACGTAGGGCCGGTAGCCGCCCTCGATCTGGCCGAAAGTCACGGTGGAGATTCCCAGGTCGTGGTGGGCCGGGCAGTCCTTGATCCTCCTGCGGATCAAGCTTACGGCCTCGGCCATGGCCGCGATGGCGTCCGCGCCCTTCCAGGGATTGCTGGCATGGGCGGTGATTCCCTCCATGGTCAGTTCAAACCACAGCCGCCCCTTGTGGGCCACCTGGATCTGCCCGTCCGTGGGTTCGGTGTCCAGATACCAGTCCCGTTTTGTAGCCCACCCCCAGCGGATAGCCGCCTCCACGCCTCGCATGAAATCCTCCTCGTCCACGGTTCCGATGAACACCAGAGGCCGCACGGGCCGAACGCCCTGTCCCACCTTTTTCAGAATCCCGGAAAACGCCGTCAGCGCGCAGGCAAGTCCGCTCTTCATGTCGCAGGCTCCCCGCCCGTACAGACGCCCGTTCTCCGTCACCGCCCCCAGCGCCGGGCGCGCTTCGTCCCAGCCGTCCCCCAGCATCACGGTGTCCATGTGGCAGATAAAAGTCAAAGCCGGGCCGGGCTTCTCCCCTGGAATCCGTGCCATCACGTTGTAGCGTCCCGGCAGGGCCTCACGGCGGCAGAGCAGAATTTTGCCGTTTTTCCGGTCCGCAGCCGCTACCTCCCCCCGGCTGGCCCGGCCTTCCGCCCCTCGTCCGGCCCCACTTTCCGCGCTCTCAGCCGCGTCTTTACAGTTCCCGGCCACCCCGCCGCAAGCGCTTTCCGGGCGGCTTTCCGCCCCCACTCCGGCCTCATCCCGCTCGTCCGCCTCCAGCCCTGCTTCCAGAATCCGCCCTCTCAGCCATCCGTAGACAAATTCCCCGATCTCCTTCTCATACGCCCCGGGATCGGAGCTGTCGATCCGCACCAGCTCCCTGGCCAGCTCCCAGGCTTCCGACTTCGTTTCCGCTTCATTTACCATTTCCATTTCTCTTCTCCTCCCGCCGCGCCGCCGTCCGCCCTGCGCGTCCGTAAATTAACTATTTGAATCTTTCACCCGCTGTAGCGTCTTTGCCGCCCCTCATATCTGGCAAAAATAATAATACTCCATCTTGTCGATCACAACGCTCATATTGGGGTTATCCAGCATTTTCCGCGTCTTGAGAAGCACCCGCTTAATCGCTTCCCGGTACAATTCCCCATCGTGAATCTCCGCAGGGTTGCGCACCGATGTGATCACATGACCGGTATTGCCCAGATTGCAGCCCCGGACCTCCCCGCAGATGATGTTGGTGGTCAGCACCGATCCCGTGACGTAGACCTGCCGTTCCCTGTACACCTCATCGGCCGCAATCTCCCAGCATTTTCCCACAAATTCATTGGTATAATACTTTGTATCGATCCCATAAAAACTGATAATGTACCGCTCCGTTACCATGGCAGCCCCGCAGCTTTTTATTACCATTGTATTCCGGCTTTCGGGGTTTCGTGAGCGGATTTCACCGCGCGTTTTCCGGCCCCTTACAGGTCGTCCACCAGCGCCGTGCTCTTGGCGTAGGCCGTGCTCTTAGCCTCGAAAAAGTCCGTTTTCACCATGTTGGCGTTGGAATACTGCCCCACCCACTTCATGGACTCCGGCTCCTCCTCGTACCCCTCATAGAGCGGCTCAAAGCCCAGGCTGGTCCAGCGCAGGTTCCCAAGATAGCGGATGTACTCGGTGACCATTTCCCTTGTAAGCCCGGAAATGCGGTCCCCGATCACATAGTGGCCCCAGGCGATTTCCTGCTCAACGCCCTCCTCCACCATGGCTTTTAACATCTCCACGGTCTCCGGCGAAAACAGCTGCGGCTCCTCTTTCTTCAGTTCCAGGATCATGTTGCGGAACAGCCACAGGTGGGTGTTCTCGTCCCGGTTAATGTAGCGGATCTCCTGGACGCTGCCCGGCATTTTCCCGTTCCGCCCCAGGTTGTAGAAGAACATGAACCCGCTGTAAAAGTAAATTCCTTCCAATATGTAGTTGGCCATCATCACCCGCAGCAGAGTCTGGGCGTCCTTCTTCTCCTGGAACTCGTTGTAAAGCTCTCCGATGAAGGTATTTCTGCGCAGCAGGTGCTCGTCGTCCTTCCACTGATAGAGAATGGTGTTGCGCTCCACCGGCGAGCAGATGGTGTCCAGCATGTAGCTGTAGCTCTGGCTGTGCACCGCCTCCTGGAACCCCTGGATGGTCAGGCACAGATTCACCTCGTTGGCCGTGATATACTGCCCGATGTTCGGCAGGTTGGCGGTCTGGATGGAGTCCAGGAAAATGAGGAAGCTGAGGATCTTGTCGTAGGCGGTCCGCTCCGCCTCCGGCAGCTCCGGATAATCCTTGATATCCGAGCTCATGTTGATCTCCTCCGGAATCCAGAAATTGTTCATGGCCTGGCGGTACCAGCCGCTGACCCAGGCATATTTCATATTATTGAAATCGTTCAAGTTGGTGGTATTTCCCCCGATCATCCGGCGCAGGTTCACCTCCGTGTCGCCCAGGGGATTAAATAACGGTTTTTTAATCAGTTCTGCCATTGTCTTTCTCCTGTCTTGCCTCTTTCGTTTAGCTGGAACAGCTCTCGCACTCTTCCACTTCCAGCGCCTTGCTGCGCACGTAATAAATGGTCTTGACCCCTTCCTCCCAGGCCTGGATGTAGAGGTTTAATACCTGACGCATGGTGTACTCGTTGGTGATATACAGATTCACGCTCTGGGCCTGGTCGATGTGCCGCTGGCGCGCGCCCGCCGCACGCACGGACCAGGTCTGATCCACCAGATGGGCTTCTTTGTAAAGCCAGTAGGTCCGCGGCGTCAGCTCCGGCGCCACCCGCGGCAGGATCGCGTGCTTTTTCTCCTCCAGGAAATACCGCTTCATCACCGGGTCCACCCCCGCGGTGGTGCCGCAGAGAATGCTGGTGCTGCTGGTGGGGGCCACCGCCACCAGGTAGGCGTTTCTCATGCCCTGACGGGCCACCTTCCGGCGCAGTCCGTCCCACTTTTCCCCGGTATAACCCCGTTTGTCAAAGTAAGCGCCGCTTTCCCAGTCGCTGCCCTCAAAATAGTCGTAGCTGCCCTTCTCCGCCGCCAGGTCGCTGCTGGCCTCCACCGCGGCGAAATTGATGCGCTCGAACACCTCGTCCGCAAACCGCAGATGTTCCTCGCTCTCCCAGGCGATGCCGTTCTTTGCCAGCATGTGGTGGTAGCCGCTGACTCCCAGGCCGATGCTGCGGTAGCGCCGGTTGGTGATTTTAGCGTAGGGAAGGGGGTAAAAATTCAGGCCGATCACATTGTCCAGGGCGCGCACCGCGCTGGCGGTAATCTCCCGCACCGCCGCCTCGTCGGTCACGTCGATATTTCCCAGACACAGGCTGGCCAGGTTGCAGACCACAAATTCACCGGCTTTGGTGGTCGTCACCACCACGGTGTCCCCGTTTTCCTCCCGTATCTCTGTACTCACCGTCTCGATGCCCGCCATGTTCTGGGCGATCTCCGTGCACAGATTGGAGCAGTAGATCATACCCTTGTGGCCGTTGGGGTTGGCCCGGTTCACCACGTCCCGGTTGAAGGTAAACGGCGTCCCCGTCTCCACCTGGGAGCGCAGGATCAGCCGCACGATATCCTTCAGCACCACGGTGCGCTTGGAAATGCGCCCGTCCGCCACGCAGTCCAGATAGCGCCGCTCCCACTCTTCGCCGAAGCTGTCCTCCAGGCTGTAGCCCTTCACCTGCAAAATCTCGTGGGGACACATGAGATGCCAGGGCTGGTTTAAGTCCTCCTTCGCCATCTTCCAGAACAGGTCCGGGTAGCAGATGGCCGGAAATACGTCGTGGGCCTTCATGCGGTCGTCGCCGTTGTTGGTCCGAAGCTGCAAAAATTCCGGCAGGTCCTTGTGCCAGGCGTCCAGGTAAACGGCCACCGCGCCCTGGCGCATGCCCAGCTGGTCCACGGCCACCGCCGTGTCGTTCACCAGCTTCACCCAGCGGATCACGCCCCCGGCCGCGCCCTCAAAGCCGCGGATGCTGCCGCCCGTGGCCCGGACCTTGCCGAAATAGAGGCCCATGCCGCCGCCGAACTTGCTGACCTGGGCAAAATTGTCGATGCTGCGGTAAATTCCTTCCAGGCTGTCCGGCACCGTGTCGATAAAGCAGCTGGAAAGCTGGTGGAAGGGCTTTCTGGCGTTGGACAGGGTGGGCGTGGCCATGGTCACCTGCATGCTGCTCAGCATATCGTAAAAACGGCGCACCCAGGCCATGCGGCAGTCCCTCTTTTCCTCCATGGCCAAATGCAGGGCGATCCCCAGATACATCTCCTGGGGCGTCTCCAGGGGCTGGCGCTTGTGGTTCTGGATTACATAGCGCTTGATCAAAAGATCCAGGCCGGAGTAAGTGAACAGCTTGTTCCGCTCCTGATCCAGAAATGTCTCCGCCTCCCGAATCTCCTCCTCAGTGTAATGCTCTAAAATGTAATCGCCGTACAATCCCTCTTTCGTGAGATAGACCAGCTTGCCGTAAAAACCGGAGATTCCCAGCCCGGCCAGCCGTTCCTCAAGCTCCTCCTCGAACTGGCTGTAGCGGATTCTGGCCGCGATGAACTCCCACCGGGGAGCCTCCCGGGAGGTCAGCTCCGCCGCGGACTGGATCAGGCTGTCGTACAGCTCCGTCCGCTTCATCCCGGGCTTTCGAAAGCTTCTGAATTTATTGGAAAGGATTTCCAGTTCATATTCCTGCCCCGGAAAATCCTGTCGGATCCCCTCCAGACACGCCCCGACCGCTCCCCCCTCGAAGGGCGCGGCAATGTCCAAAACTGCATGCTCGTCCGGCCTTTGGCCGTAATGATTGGTCTGTTCCATAGTCTCTGTGTCTCCTTCTGCGCCGCCATGGCAAAAATACCCGGAACGGCGCTCAATTCCCGTCTGATCCGCTGGCCGTGGCCAACGTCACGGGCTCTATTATAAACCATATATCTTGTGGTTACAACCAATATTTTCAAAATTTTATACCAAATCCTGTATTGTTCCAAAACAGGCAGTTTTTTCCTACAACGCCGGGATTGTACCTCTTTCAACCAAAAATGTGGTTGCACATACGGGCAATCCGGATATAATCTAAAGTTAGATTTATAAAAATATAACTGCGGCAACGGGGTCGCAGAGGGAGGATGCTTTCCGGCTGGAAAGGACTGGATTATGAAAGACATGAAGAATCCAATTATGCATACATTAGCTGAGTATGCGCTGATAACCGCTAGTATTATGCTCATGGTAGTGGGGGTATATTTCTTTAAATTTCCCAATCACTTTGCATTCGGAGGCGTTACCGGTTTTTCCACCGTTATCAGCGCCATGACGCGCTGGTCCGCCAGTGACTTCACCTCCATTGTGAACATGGCCCTTCTGGTACTTGGATTTCTGTTTCTGGGCAAAAGCTTCGGCGTGAAAACCGTTTACGCCAGCGTCGTAATGTCCCTTGGCCTTTCCGTGCTGGAGCGCGTGTGTCCCCTGGACCGTCCGCTGACCACAGAGCCGCTTTTGGAATTGATGTTCGCCATCTTTCTGCCTGCCATCAGCAGCGCTATCCTGTTCAACATCGGCGCTTCCAGCGGCGGAACCGACATCATCGCCATGATCTTAAAGAAGCACACCAGCTTAAACATCGGCACCGTGCTGATGCTGGTGGACGTGGCCTCGGTGGCCGCCTCGTTCTTTGTCTTTGGACCGGAGACCGGCCTGTTCTCCACCATCGGTCTGGCCGCCAAGTCCCTGGTGATCGACGATGTGATCGAGAACATCAACCTCTGCAAGTGCTTTAATATCATCTGCGACAACCCGGACCCGATCTGCGACTATATTATCAACACCCTGCACCGCAGCGCCACTATTTACCAGGCTCAGGGAGCGTTCACTCACCACAACAAGACGGTGATCATGACCACCATGAGCCGCGGACAGGCGTTGAAGCTGCGCAGCTATATCCGTCAGGTGGAACCCCACGCCTTCATGCTGATCTCCAACTCCAGCGAGATTGTGGGAAAGGGATTCCTGGCCAGCTGACCGGGACAAATCGATATCATAAGCTTTAAAGAAGTGCGGCCGCCGTTCCGGCGAAACCGCACTTCTTTTTGTTGAATGCAATGGGCCCCTGGCGCAGCCTGCGGGCGATTGTTTGAATGCAATGGGCCCTTGGCGCTCAGCCCCCCAGCTCCGCCGCCACCCGCTCTAAGTCCGCCCGGATGGCAATTCCCTGTGGACAGGCGCTCTCGCATTTTCCGCACTTCTGACACTGATCCGCCCGTGCCGATTCTCCGATCTCCTGGCGGTAAGCCGCCTTCGCTTTCTCCGGGATGCCAAACATGGCTCCCTCGTTCCAGACGGAGAAATTATACGGGATATCCACCCCAAAGGGACAGGGCACGCAGTAACGGCAGCCTGTGCAGCCGTTGTTCATCCGCCTGCGAAGCGCGGCGGCCACCGACTCCACCACCTGGCGCTCGGCCCCGAAAAGCGGCTCGAACCGCCCCAGCGTGGCCAGATTGTCCTCCACCTGATCCGGAGTGGACATTCCGCTTAAAATCACCTTTACCCCCGGATGGCTTGCCACCCAGCGCATGGCCCAGGACGCGCAGGAGCGCTTCCCGTCCGCCTCCGCGAACATCCCCGCGATGTCCTCCGGCAGGGAAGCCAGGGTTCCGCCCTTCACCGGCTCCATGACGATCACCGGGATACCGGACTTCTCCGCCAGCTCATACCCACGGTCGCCCGCCTGCACCTGGCGGTCCATATAATTGTACTGAATCTGGCAGAAATCCCACTTCCGGCTGGTCAGAATCGTCTCAAAGGTCTCGTAATTGTCGTGGAAAGAGAATCCCAGATACCGGATCCGACCCTGCCGCTGCAGCTCTTCGGCCCAGTCGATCAGACCCAGCTTGCAGATGGTATCCCAGCGATCCCGGTTCAACCCGTGCAGAAGATAAAAATCGATGTAATCCACCTGCAAACGCTCCAGCTGCTCCTCGAACAGGCGCTTTGCGTCCTCCAGGCTCTTTACCAGCCACATGGGCAGCTTGGTGGCCAGATAAAGGCGTTTCCGGTCATAACGCTTCAGCAGCCGTCCCATAAACGGCTCGCTGGCTCCCTCGTGGTAGGGGTAAGCGGTGTCCAGGTAATTGACCCCGTTTCGAATCGCCGCGTCGATCAGCTCTGCCGCCCCATTTTCGTCGATCTTCCCCTCCGGCGTCTTGGGGAACCGCATGCAGCCGAACCCCAGAAGGGACGGCCGCTCCGTTCCCGCCTGCATTTTCATCTCTCTGTATTCCATAGACATCCTTTCCGGCCGCTGCTCCGGCCATTTCCGCTGTTGTTGGTGTTCACAGCACCGCGGGAAAGCGCGGTTCTGCGAACCGTAACCCGCTTCTTCACAAATTCATGACATGCCTTAATTATACCAAAGCGTTATCTTAAAATCAAACCCCTTGATTGCCTGAAACGCCAGGCTGTGTTATACTGGAGTTTAGAAAAATATCCACGAAAGAAGGAACCCCTATGGACTTAAAACTGGAGGCCAAGCAGACGCAGACCCTGTCCCAGCACATGATCCAGTCTGCCAAAATTTTACAGATGACTGCTCAGGAACTGAACACCTACGTCAGCGATCTGGCACTGGAAAATCCTGTAATCGACATTACCGAGCCAGACGCCGGCGGCCGCCAGGAATCCATCGAACAGCAGCAGTGGCTCAACTCCTTTAACGAGGAAAACTACTACCTGTATCAGCGCCAGAACAATGACGACGACTACGATTTCCGCGACTCCTGGAACATCGACTCCACCGACGGCGAGACGCTCCAGGACTATCTCTGGTCCCAGCTGGTAGCGGAGAATTTTTCGGAAGAGGACACCGAGATCATCAAATTCATGCTGGAATGCCTGGACAATAAGGGCTATCTCAGCGAATCCGTGGAGTCCGTTGCCGCCTATTTCCACACGGACGAACAGCGCATCGAGGCGCTTCTTAAGCTGCTTCAGGAGCTGGACCCCGCGGGCGTCTGCGCCCGGAACCTGGAGGAATGCCTGCGTTTGCAGTTAACGCGCCGTCAGCTGGACACACCGGTTCTTTTATCCCTGGTGGACACCTGCCTGGAGCTGGTGGCCAAGAACCAGATCCCGGCCATCGCCCGCAAGCTGCGCCTGACCGCCGCCGAGGCCGCAGGCTGCTGCCAGATCATCAAATCCTTAAACCCCAAGCCCGGCGTCTCCTTCTCCAGCCGGGACCAGCTGCGCTACATCATCCCGGATGTGACCATTGTGAAATTCAAGGACCACTTCGATATCCTGTTAAACGAGTCCATGTACCCGGGCATCGGCATCAACAGCTATTACCGGCAGATGAGCCAGAATCCGGAATCCCCGGAGGTCCGCGAGTACCTGACCACCAAGCTGCGCCAGGCGGAGTGGGTGAAGCAGTGCATCGCCCAGCGGAGTAAAACCCTGATGCAGGTCTCCCGGGCGATCCTGGCCCACCAGGAAGAATTTTTCGCCCTGGGGCCCAATCACCTGGCGCCTTTACGCCTGGCGGATATCGCAGGCGAGCTGGACATCCACGAGTCCACGGTCAGCCGCGCGGTCAGCAAAAAATATCTGCAGTGCTCCTGGGGCGTGTACCCCATGAACTATTTCTTCTCCCGGGAGGTTTCCGGGGCCAAGTCCGAGGGGGACTGCTCCGCCCGGGCCATGACCGCCCAGGACATCAAGCGGGCGCTGCGGGAAATCATCGAGGGCGAGGAGAAAAAGAAGCCCTACAGCGACCGGATTCTCGGCGAAAAGCTGGCTGAGCGCGGCATCTCCATCTCCCGCCGCACCGTAGCCAAATACCGTGAGGAAGAGGGTATACCGGACGCCAGCGGGCGCAAAGAGTATCTTTAACCTATGGCACCCCCGCAAGGGGATGAAAAGGAGATCTGCACATGAACAACCGCCCAGCGGCATTCGTCCTGACCTTCCTGCTTCTGCTCCTGCTCACCGGCTGCCGTGAAAAGCCCTCCCTGATCCGCACCGTCACCTACATGGATCAGGAATACACCTTGGATCAGGAGAAACAGACCATCACCCACAGCGGAGACGTCTACCATTACCAGTTCTCGGGAAATGAGATCACTCTGGAATATCCCAACCAGGCCACCTACAGCCAGACGGATTACGGCGGCTCCATCGCCAGCGGCTGGACGGAAAACTACGACGACGCCCGTTACGTGCCTGGCGATGTGCTGATCGGCGTGCTGCATGCCGACTCCCCGCCCTCCCGCCGCACCGGCAATCCCCTGGTCGGCCTGCTCTTTCTGGCCGTAGGACTGTGGAACGCCATTTCCCCCTATTCCTCCTGGTATCTCTCCCACGGCTGGCGCTACAAAAACGCCGAGCCCTCGGATCTCGCCCTGGGACTCACCCGAGCTGGTGGAATATTTGCCATACTGTTGGGAATTCTGGCATTCTTTGTCTGAAAAACGTCGGGGCCTAATGTATTCCGCTCCGCAACGGACCGCCATCCCTCAGAATTTCCCCTTCACCGGCCAAAACAGCCGCCCCCTGCGATCACAAAGCGGATCGCGCCGGGCGCGGCTGTTTTTTATACCTCTCCTACCGGATCTGATCCAGTATAAACGGGTCTTTTATCTTCTTGTCCTCAGCTAACAGCACGATCTTGGACATGATTTCCGCCGTCTTGGGATCCTCGTCCACAAAGGGCAGGAACAGCTTGCCCCGGGACTGGCTGTGCACGGGCAGAATGTTCAGCATGGTACCGCCCTCCTGGTGCACCACGCCGCTTCCCAACTGCACGGTGTAATTTCCTCTCGTCCCCTTGATGAGGGCGTGGCTTTCCGACAGCGTCACATTCTTCAAGCCAAACAGCGGCAGGTTGAACTCCACGATGGCCCGGCGCATTTCCACGGTGGAATGGCTGGTCTCCGGGTCCACGCCGCCCGCGTGAGCCACGCTCACCGCCAGATCCACGTCCCGCATCACCTCGCTGTAGATAACGTCCGGCACCTGGTCAATGGTCAATGCCTCAAAGGTCTTGCGGTTGGAGAACTCCACCCACTCCAGCGTGGGGGCCTCCACGTCGCCCGGGGAGAACCAGTCCGCCAGCGCGTAGATTCTGGCCACAATATTCTCCTTATAAAAGACCTTCTGCAGCCCTTCCTCATAATCCGCCACCCAGCGCCGCCCCCGCAGGCAGGCCACCGTCTTTTTCGGTTGAATCTGATAACCCGCGAACAGCCGGGAATACCTCTGCCCTATCTCCTCGGACAGCTTCACGTACAGCTCCCTGAACACCTGCTTGAACGGCTGCCTCATCTTGTTCTCGAAGAGTCTCCGCTGATATTCATGCCAGTTGCCAGCGCGGTAGAAGTCCAGCGGATGGGCGATTCTCAGCGTCTCATCCTCGCCCAGCCGGGATTCGGTCCCATCCAGCGCCGTGAGCCTTGCCGTAAACTCTTCCATAAATTCTCCCGCAAGTTCTCCCGCGTTTTCTCCCGCCGGCGCTTCCCCCTCTCCGCCAAATCTCAGGAACCCCAGCATTTCCCCGCCCGCAAATACCAGCGGCTCCAGCACCGCCCGCACCACCGGGTTCCCGAAGAGCTGCCGCAGCTCCCGGACCGCAAATTCCGTCCGGCCCTCCATGGCCTCCTCCATCATGGCCCTGGTCCGGCTGTACTGGTCCTTCAATTTCTTGTTTACGTCCTTCAGTTCCAGCACAAGGGGCTGTTTCCCCAGCCTGGAGGGCACGGATTTCAGCGCCTTTCCGCCCTTCCGGCACAGGATGGCGCTTCTGCCCAGGCCGTCGATTTCCAGCTTCACCTCCACGTCGTCCACAGGCTTCCACTCCATATAAGGCTCGTATAATGAGGTCATCCGCGACTCCACGTTCAGCGTCAGCCTGGTCACATCCGCGTACCCCGCATTCACGCTCAAATTCAGCAGCGCGGTCTGCACCGCCTGTCCCTCGCTGGCCCGCCGCTGGGCCCCGAACTGCCTGCTCTCTTTCAAAAACTGCTGGATAAACTGGTAGCGGTCCATCAGGTCCCGCTCCCGGTCCTCCCCGAAGGGAATCAGGCCAAAGCTCATCAGCAGGTCCTTGTTGCGCTTTGCGGAAATCTCTGTTTTCAACTGCTCCAGGGTCACCCGCCCCAGGGCCGCGTCCGCGTACTTCCTGGCCCGGGAGTGCTTCTGCCCGTCGGAAATGTACTTGGCACCATCGTACAGCATATCAAAATGCTCCGCCCCCAGAAGTTCATAAGCCTCCTTAAACCAGTTCACGTCAAATGCCCCGGCCTGCAATTCCTCCGGCGACAGAGGCGTGTACCGGGCGATCATGGCCTGCTTGCGGTCGTCGAACCGCTCGTCCATATGGGCCATAAAATAATAGCAGCCGCTCTTCATCCCCTTCCACCCCAAATGCGCCTCGATAATATCGATCCACTGGGGCGCGTACATGGCCACCTCCACCAGCCGCCGCTCCCGGATGCGGGTGCCTTTCAGCCCCCTGGCCAGGTCCGCCGCCGTCTCGTTCTCCCCGGGATAGCAGTATTTCAACAGGCTTCCCAGATTTTCCTTCTTGGTCAGAATCCGCGGGCCGCCAAACCAACCGTAATAGGACTGCCTTCCCAGGGTGTCGCTGCCCAGGGCCATCAGAATCCGCACCAGATAATCCACGCCGCTTATGTAGGTAATCCCGTGGATACAGTGGGAAAACTCCGTCTCGCTGTCGCCCCTGCGCAGCTCCACATCCACGATGCGCCCCACCAGGCGGTCGTAAACCGTCTTACAGAGCGCGCCCTCCTCCGTGTTGTCCCGCATGTAAGCGCAGCCCTTTTCCTTCATCTCCTCGTAGAACGCCTCCCCCAGCAGTTCCACCGTTCTCCGGTAATTCTCCGGCCTCAGGCTGTCCCCCTTCATAAACTGGCACAGCGCGTCAAGGCAGTACGTGATGTCCAGATACTCCATCACCGCCTTACACAAAATGTCCACGGACACAAGCCCCAGACGGTAGGCCTTCAGGAACCAGAAAAAGCGGATCGGCGTCATGGATTCCCGGTTCTCCCACAAAAAACGCCTCATGCTCCGCTCCTCGGCGCATTTCAGCTCAAACCGGCAGGCCGTCTGGAACGCCTGGGTAAACTCCTCGTCCGTTTCCCAGTATTTCAGCCCCTCGAAATAGCGGTTCAACATGGGCAGGGCGTCGATCCCCGCGGAAGAACTGTACTCCGTGCCGCCCCAGCCCTGGTACTTGAAACTGATCCGCTTATTCTTCAGCCCCGCTGCTTTGGTCAGCGCCGTGATGACCTCCACGCTCTCCTTAAACAGCCGCGGGCGGTCCAGAAATTCCGTCCGGTAGACCTGCCGCACCTGGTTCACCTGCCCCTGGTATTTTAAGGAAAATGCCTCAGGCTTAAACGGAGGTTTTCCAAACACCGCCTCATAGGCCCATTTTCCCGCGCCGTAGAGATTTCCCCGCAAAAACAGCAGCGTCTCCATTTCCACAAAAACGTCGTAGTTCCCGATCTCCTCCTGGTAAAACGCGCGGAACACGTCCTCCAGCGGATAATATTCCAGCCGGTGAAGCCGATTTTGAGCCCCGGCCAGCCACTGATATTTGGAGCCCAGCAGGGTTTTCTCTCCGGCCGACGACTCGTACTCATAATCCCGGTACTGATCGATCAGATCATCCAGCTTTTTAATAATCCCGATCACCTGTTTTTCCGGCAGCGGCAGGCAGCCCCCGATCACGCTGCGGTCCGGCTCCCGCTCCGGCACCGAAATCTCCGCAGCCGGATCATAGAGGGCAGATTCCCCGTCCGCGGAATCCTCCGCCTGGTCTCCGCCCTGCCCGGACAGCTCCCGGATCAGAATCTTCTCCTTGTCCGTGGGCGCCTCGATGGACTGCTCCAGACCGGCCAGGGACACGGCCAATTCCTTCCGCCCGGAGTCCTTGCGAATCTGCAACAGCATATCCAGGGCCGCGGTGCGTTTCTCCTCCTTTTTGTCCGCCAAGAGACGGCCAAGAGAAGCCTTAAGCCCCTCGTCCTCCCGCGTCATCAGCAGATCGATCAACTGCTTTCGCAGAGTGCTGCGCTTAAACCGCAGCATGTCCTCGATCAGCGCAAAGTCCCCGTCCTCCAGCTTCAGGCGTTTCACCAGCTGGAACGCTTTGTTCGACGTCATTTCCTCCGCATTTCCTACATAACCGATCAAAATCTCCCTCTGCCGGGCATTAGACGGCTCGTAGAGCAGCAGATTGATCAGGCGGCTCCGGTACGCACCGTACCCGTCCGTGGTCACATCCTTCAGCCGCTCCCCACACCAGGTGATTTTCTCCTCGTCCTGGAGCACATAGGCAGTCAACGCCATCTGGCAGATCACCTGGGACGGCGCAAGGGACACCTGATACCACGGGAAAATGCAGGGATCGTAAGTCACGCCCTTTTTTGGAAGCTGCGCCAGTATCTTCCCCAGGTTATCATATAAGGCCTCCGCCTCCTGCCGCCCCTCATAGAAATTCTCCAGGCGCGGCGTCACGGGCTTTCGAATCTCATAATACCCATACCGGACGCCCTCCCGCTTCTCAAACAGCCTGTCTATATCTCCGGAAAGGGTGCAGGTCAGCGCGCCCATAAAGCAGGCGGCCAGCTCCAGATCCCCGTCGTACCCCAGGATCACATCCTTCGCGATCCGGCTCTTAAACCGGTCGTCATACAGCAGATGAGTATAGAAGGAAGCCGTCAACCGCTGATTTTTCGTGCCGTGGTCGATCAGCTCCCGCATGGACCCGGTGGCTGTATCAATATCCCGGAATCCCTGGGCCCACAGCGCCACGCTGATGGCGATGGAATCGTTGGTTTTCAGCTGTTCCCGCAGAAAAGCCTCGTCCCGCAGGCAGCGCCCCATGAGCCCCAGCAGCTTGCCGTTCACCCGGTCCACGCTGTTCTCATCGAAAATGCCGATCCAGGTGGAAACCGCCCGCTTCACGGAGGCGAACCGGATCAGATCATTTTCCTCGATCACCTGAAGCAGCGTCAAAAACGCCTCCACCGTGCCCTCGTCCATGGCCTCGCAGATCGCCTGGCGCAGCCCCTCCTGGAGCCGGGCCGCCAGCAGCAGATCGCCCAGCATCCGGTGCATCTCCCGGTTGTCCGAGCGCAGAATCCCCAAAATCATTTTCCGGGTCAGATAGGCGGTATTATTCTCGCTGTAAACCAGCTCCTTCAGCGCGCCGATCACCGCCTGGTTGCCCCGGTCGATCTCCGCCGCGTACAGGTAGCTGAAGCACCGCCGGAAATTCACCCAGTCAGCCCTGACATAATCCAGCTTCTCCGGCTCCAGGCGCTGTAAAATCACGTCCTCCAGCCTCGTCCCGCAGTAAAACAGCTTCTCATACGTGGCAAGCAGCGTAAACACCATCATCGTCTGTGGTCCGTACCCCGCCGTGCGCACCGAGCGGCGGTTCCATCCAATGGAATAGGGAAACCGGTTCAGCTTATCCACAATATACAGAAAGCTCTCCTGCATTTCCCTAGGCACAAAAGCGTCCAGCAGCCCGCCGTGGGCCCGTGTTCCCGGCAGCCACCCCTTCTTCCCGAACCATTCCGAAGGTTTCATCCCCGGGTTCTGATAGAACAGCTCTGCCACCTCCCGGATTCCCGGGTCCGTGACATTGCAGTACCGGCCCCCGCTCTTTAAGAGCGCCTCGGCGATCTTCTTATCCTCGCCGGTGAGCCGCCTGATCCGCTCCTTCAGCTGCTCAGACCGCATTTTCGTAATATTCTGTCTCGAATTATAATTGAACTCCGCTTCCGCCATCTCACCACATCCTTCCCGCCAGCATCGTCAGCCGCACAAACGTCAGACTGTCCTCATCCGTTATCCGAATCCCCTCATCCAGCCGTTCCAGGGGCCGGTCGTTCAGGAAAATCCGGTAAATCCCGTCCTCAAAGGATTGCAGCGCGTTCTCCACCGCCTGCTGCAAATCCGCCTCCTTCTCCCCGTAATTGACCCCGAACCCGATCTTGCCCGCCTGGGCGCTCTCCTCAATCTGCTCCTTTGTCAGGCACCGGATCAACTCCGCCGACTCCTTGCGCCGGTTATAATCGCCCACGCAGGCCGCCGTCACCCCCCGGATCAGCTCCTCCACCGTCCCCGGGCAGCCGGGAATCTCATACCGAACTTCCCGCACCCCGTTTCGCTTCTTCCCAATCTGCTTCACATTCACCCTGATCTCCAAGTCCCTGCCTCCTCGCCGTATTCCTCTCTGGTATCAAAATGCCTCTACCATTGATATACCTCTACCTTCTATTGAATGGGAATAACCGGAAAATGTCAAGCAATATCTGCTCAAAGAGCGGGAAAATTATTTAAAATATTTCCTCTAAAAATATTGACAAAACCCCCGTTACTGGGTAAAATGTTAACGTTGTCAGTTCAAACCGACAAAATTGCCCAGATAGCTCAGTTGGTAGAGCAGAGGACTGAAAATCCTCGTGTCGCTGGTTCGATTCCGGCTCTGGGCATATGCAGGTGTAGTTCAATGGTAGAACACTAGCCTTCCAAGCTAGATACGTGGGTTCGATTCCCATCACCTGCTCTATTTTTTTATCGAAATCCCTCGAAAAATCGAGGGATTTTTGATTTTCTATCTGTCTATCATGTGTACGTTTGAGTACGCATGGCAGTTAATACAATCCCTGATGAAATACCCGAATCTTATTATTTAGACAATACCGTCATCACGGCAGCCGATATTTCAGTACACAAACGTCCCCCACAAACTACGCTCTCAAAAAACGGGAAACTTTGCAAAAATCAAAGTTTCCCGTTTTTTATTCCCATCCCCGCAGGGTAGACCTGGGGTAGACCTCAGGTTTTCTGTGACTTCCGCTACGCTCCACCCACAAAATTCTCCCATTCCCCCTCAATTCCCGTTACATTCTCTCCCCCGCCGCGCTAGAATAGAGATAACAAAAAAAATCCAGAAAATGGGGGATAATCACGAAAAAGAAACTATTTACAACCGTCATCCTATCCACAGCCATCACCATCGGCACCGCCTTTTCCAGCTTCGCCTACTGGACCGCCGGAGAATACCAGGCCGAAGGAATCGACTGGTACTACCACAACGCCACCACCGGCGCCCTGGTCACAAACACCTGGACTCCCAACGGCTACTACGTCAACGAAGTCGGCCTGTGGTGTCCCTACATCCTATATGAGAACGAGACCTACGACGACTATTAACTTCCCAAGCCACCTCCCCGCGGGCGCTCCACTCCCCATCCAACAGGAACAAAGAACCCGCGCC
>NZ_CABJCG010000002.1:0-474067 GCF_902364025.1 Enterocloster lavalensis | reverse complement strand
CCCCCAAGCCCGAAAACGCCAGCGGGCGTCCCAACCCCCAGCGGGTGAGAGCCAGGAAAGCGGGGCCGGAGGTGACTATTGGAGCGGTTTAGAGGGACTTAGGTTCCAGGGCCCGGAAAAGGCGGGATTGCGCAGGGCTCTCAAAGCCCGGAGCAAAGCGTAGGCGGAGGGGCCGGCATCAGGCCGGCGCTGGAGCTCGGAGCGGTGCCCGTCTTTTCCGGGTCCTGGGGCCTTAGTCCCTCAAACCGCGGAAACCGGAACCTCCGGCCCCGCTTTCCTGGCTCTCACGAACGGATGCATCCAACGCCCCACCCGCTTCCCCTTTTACGCCTCCACCCTCACCGCTCCCCCCTCAATCTCCTCCCAAACCGTAGGCTCATTCACATAAGCCAACGCCTGCCAATAATACCTCACCGCCCCGCCAATTCCATGGGAAGCCGAATGCCACACCCCTCTATGAATCACAAACACAAACCCCGGCCTCAAAATCACCGGCACCACATCCTCCGCCTTAGGCGCCCCGTCGCACGCCTCTGCCAGGCAGAATACAATGGCCTCCCCCGCCGGAATCTGCGCCTCCTGGGTATGCAGATGCCGTTCCATCTCCACCGCCTCAAAAGGCGTCCCGCTGCCCAGCGTATACCCCAGCGCTCCCAGCGTATCAAGAAGCGACACATTGGTATCCGTATCCTCCCAGCCATCCCCGGCGGAATGATTCGTATTTCCCGTATCCACCCCTTCCCCGCTCAGATTATAAAGAATCCCATAGCGCCTGTAATCAATCTCCGTAATCTCCACCGCCCGTTTCACGATGCAGCTCTTCCCGCAATCTCCCATTCTTCCAACCTCCCACTACAAAAATTTCTCAAATTCCGCCCGGTCGCCCCCATGCCTCTCAACCCAGTCCAGCACAGCCTCCGCGCCCACGGCTCCCGCCCTGGCGCCCAGCTCCGTCACCGCCCTGGATGCCGCATAGTTGGCAAATTTTGCGCATTGCCGCAGCTCCATCCCCCTGGTATACCCATAGAGGAACGAACTGCAAAACGTATCCCCGGCCCCGGTCACGTCCACCACGGGCACCTTCAGTCCATCCACGGAAAAAGTCTCCTCATCCCGGCAATACACCGTACACCCCTTTTCCGCCTGAGTCACGATCAGCCGCTGCACGCCCTTCCCGTAAAGCCAGGCGCACACGTCGCCCCCGGCCCGCTTCTCCAGGTTCTCATACCCCTTCTCATTGACAAACAGCGTATCCACATACCCGAACAGCGCCTCGTCCCCGTCCTGAATATCCGCAACGTCCAAATCCACCCACAGCCTGCAGCCCCGGGACTTCACGTCCTCCAACACCCGGCAGACCGTCATTTCTCCAAAGCGCAGGGGCCGCAGCTCGCAGAAGGTGGAATAAATATAATCCGCCTGCCGCAGCGCCTCCATGGCCTCCCTTGACAGCTCGATCCGCTGCAGATTCAGGGTGGGAATGAACACCGTGTGCTCCCCTTCTGCCAGAATAATAATGGTCTTGGCGTCCGGCAGCGACTCATCCCACACCATAAACTCCGTGTCAATCCCCGCCTCGTTCAGCCCCTTGCAAAGCGCCTTTGAAACCGCCCCCGGGTTCAGGGCCGTCAGAAATGAAACCGGCGCGCCGTATCCCGCGTACACGCAGGCCGCGTTGGCGATCATTCCGCCCATCTGCGCAGGCAGGGTCTGCACCAGAATCTTCTCCTTAATCTTCGGAAAATAGGGCGCGCTGTAATACTCATCCATCGCCACGTCCCCGATAAAAAATACCGTCTTTGTCTCTCCCATCTATCTCGTTCCTTTCAAAACGTACTAATACGTCTTATTGAAATTCCGGAAAAGGGGAAGCCCTACAGCTTCTCCCTGAACCTTCTCACTGCGTCCATCATCTCCGCCACATGGGCCGGGCACACGTCGCCGTTGTCCTGATAATTGTCCTTAAAGAAGCTGCCCACAATGGCTCCGTCGCCCAAAGCCAGCTTCTCCGCCACGTTCTGCGGGGTCAGGCCCGCGCCGATGATCAGCGGGAAATCGCCGATGCCGTTCCGGAACTGCACGATCTTGTCCGTGGAAGTCTCCTGCCCGGTGGCGTCCTGGGTCACGCAGATGGCGTCGCAGCGGGTCATGGCGATCTTCAGATCCTCCTCCACCGTACGTTCGGAGAGCACCGGCTGGTACTTAAAGCGCACGCCGCCGATCACGTATGCCCTGCACCGCTCCCGGTAAAGCTTGAAAAAGGCGTCCAGAGAATCCTCGTCCCTGGGCTTTACATGGCCCACCACCGAATCCAGCTGTAAATAATCGCAGTCGAACTTCATCGCCAGCTCGAATCCCATGGCGTCCACATTGAGGCAGTTGACGCCGTAAGGCATCCCCAGGTCCGCCCCCGCCACATAGTCTAAAACCTTCTCCACCTGATAATAGGTGCCAAAATACGTCTCCACCAGAAAGCTGTCCACTCCATTTTCCTTATAGATGCGGATCTCCTCCTTGGCCCGTCTAAGCATGTCGGCATCGTCCGTGCCCTTCGTGTGGATCACGCCGATCACCGGCTTTGCAACCTTAAAACATGATAAAAACTGATTCATATCCTGCCTTCTTTCACATTAAAATTTAACTTCCCATAACGTACTTATAGATATCGCTGCGGATATACTGTTCATTATAATATAACACGCCTCTCATCTCATTGAGCACCACCTGGCTCACCTTCAAAAGAGGGGTGTTGGCCGGGCATTTCAGGCAGCCCGCCTGCTCCCGGTTGGCAAAATGGACCTCGAAGGTATCGATGTACTGCCGTCCGGCCAGCCCGCTGTTCTCCCGGATCACGTCCAGGATGGGCCGCGTCTCCACGTCCGCCTCCATCATGAAATCCATGTCCCCGTTAAAATAGTCCACTTCCAGTATCGCCGCCACCCCGTTGATACACCGGAGCCGCTTGATGCAGATCGCCTTCGCGCCCTCCTCCAGCTGCAGCTGCTTTGCCAGGGCCTTTCCCGCCTTCACCTGCTTGCGGGAAACCACCTGAGTGCTGGGCGTGGCCCCCATCTGTTCACAGGATTTGGTAAAACTGCCGTTGGCATAGGCGCTCTCCGTAAATACCGGCGTCGCCACAAATGTCCCCTTCCCATGCCTCTTCACCAGAATATTGTCGTCCACCAGCCGCCCCAGGGCGTTTCGCACCGTGACACGGCTGAGGTCGTAGGTCTTGCAAAGCTCCTCCTCCGAGGGAATCTTGCTTCCCGGCGGATATACGCCGCTCCGAATCTGATCCAGAAGCAAATCGTAAAGCTGCTGATAAAGAGGAATTGCAATATCTGAATTTAATAATTTCATAAGCCTGACCGCCCTACACCTTGTATTTAATCGTATTATCACTTAACATCACATCATAAGTTTAGGATATCACGAACCCCCGGTGCTGTCAAACAAAGTTGCTGTCCACAGCGCGAACGGCGCAGGGTACACAGCGGGGTGCGGGCGGCCGCTTATTTATGCGGACTTTGACTGGTTTTTCCTGGTCCACATATAGTATGCGGGCATTCCGGTGGCCACCGCGATTCCGCCGGCAACCAGACCGGGGATGGGCGCCCAGAGGAAGGTGGAAACCACCAGGATCATGCTGGAGCCGATGGAAATGAGGGTCATAACCATCCAGGCCGGACATCTCCACAGGGGGTCATAGTCCGGATTCTTGTGGTGCGCGAACATGGTGACAAAGGTCAGGGTGTTCTTTAACAGCAGCACCAGCGTAAAGTATCCCAGCAGATCGGAGATGCTGCCCAGGAACACGAAGATACAGGCGATCAGGCACTGGATCATAATGGAGAAATAAGGGGTGTGGTACTTGGGGTGCACCTTGCCGAAGCTCTTGAAAAACAGTCCGTCCACCGCCATCTGGTACTCCAGACGGGGCTGGAACATGATCGTTCCCGAGCAGGCCGCCATGGTCACAATGGTTCCGGCCAATGCCACAAAGATACCGGAAACCTTGCCGATCCCGGGCAGCATGGCGGCCGCGTCGGCCAGAGGAGCCGTGGAACTCTGCAGCGCGTCAAAGGGCATAATCCCGGTGATCACGACAGACAGCAGCGCGTACAGCACGATAATGAACAGCACCGAGCCGATCAACGCCCTTGGCATGGTCTTTTTGGGATCCTTGATCTCGCCGGTCATGTAGCAGCAGGCGCCCATGCCGTCGTAGGACCAGCTGGTGGCGGAGATACCGGCCAGCAGAGCCGCCAGCCCCACCGGAGCGCCGGCCACCGCGGGCGTGCTGATGTAATCGCCTCTCATGTAGAACGCTCCCACCCCGATGAGCAGTACGAAGGGCAGCAGCTTGACGGCGGTCATGATGGTCTGGAACTTTCCGCCGCCCTCCACGGACACCACGTGGATGGTCATAAACACCAGGATCGAGGCCACGGCCAAAAGCTTAATGGCGATGGCGCTCATGGGCACCAGGTAGGCGATGTACTGGGCTCCCGCCAGGGCCACCACCGCGATAGCCGTGGTGTCATTTCCCCAGAAGGTGGTCCAGCCGCAGAGAAACGCCAGCTTCTTCCATCCCGCATGCTTGATATACACGTAATGGCCTCCGTCCTCCGGGTAAGCCGTGGCCATCTCAGCCATGACCAGGTTCTGGGGAATCATGATCAGTCCTCCGATGAGAAACGCCAGAATCGTGATCAGCGCGCAGCCCGAAGCCGCCGCCACCTCGCTGATGGAGGTGAAAATACCTGCGCCAACCGTAGTTCCCACCGACAGCGCGATGGCCGTTCCCAGGCCAATCTTCTTTTGCAACTTAGTATCCATTGAAATCCCGCTCCTTTACATTTTCGTTTTGTGTAATACATCATAATACGTCTTGTATCAAAAGTCAACCGATTATTTCGCAGCTGTTTTTCCGTTTATTAAGGTAAGAACGGAATTTTCTCTTCCATTTTCCACAATGTGCACATTTTTTAGGTCCACTTTTTGTGCATAATATTGTGATTTTGGGTATTGAACCCCATTTTAAGACGTGTTATATTGTATTTAAGTGAATGCGAAAGGAGCATACCGACTATGAAGGATTACACCACATTGAAAGAGGGCTGCCTCACTCCGGCGGCTTTACAGGATGTCCCCGGCTTCTGCCGCCGTTTCGGCCTGGAGGGCATCGAGGTTTTTATGGACGACGTCAAGAACCGCACGGAAGTCTTATTTGCGGCGGAACATGAAAAAGAAGAGCTTGTAAACCGTCTCACGGCAGGCAGCGTGAAGCGGATTCACTGTTCCTACTGGGCCTACCCCACCTCATTTTTGACCAAACACAGCTTTTCCCAGCTGGAAGAGCGGTTCGGCGGTCTGGCCGCGGTGCGCGAATATTACGGCGACCTGACCGGCGCCCACATGTACGCCCGCTGGTGCCAGGAGTACGAGCTGGCAACGGCCCTGGGCGCGCAGAGCTACACCTTCCATCTGATCGACTACGCGCCCATCGACGGCATGTGGGACTTCACCATTTCCAAGGCGGACATCCGCCAGGCTATGATCTCCATGCTGCAGCATTTTCTCAACGAACTGCTGGACCGGGGTCTGATCGGCCCGGACTCCCCCCAGATCGAGCTGGAAAATGCGGGGTGGGGGCTGGAGCACGGCATGCAGACCGCTGAGGATTACGCGATGCTCTACCGCCAGATTTGCGATCCCTTCCACAAGGTAAAGCTGGGCTGGGACATCAACCACCTGCTCCACGCTCTGGGCGCGGACGCCGGCAGCGGCGCAGCCCGTTTCTACCTTCCGGACAGCGAGATCACGCCGGAAATGGCTCTGCTCCAGGCGGAGTACGGCCGCGATCCTGAGCGCTTCGCCGTCAAATGGCTGGAACACAACATTCTGCACCCGGACCTGGCCGGAAAGGTGGGGTCCATCCATCTGTCCGACTGCGGCCTGAAGGATACCCAGTATTTTACAAATGGTATTTTCACCGGGGAATACTACCAGAACATTTCCGCCTTAAAGACCTGGGAAGAGCGGGAGGAGTACGGCGTGGGCATCGTGCTCTCCAAGTATGACAACCATCTGGTGCTGGGTACCGGCGCCCTGAAGCCGGAATACGTGAAGGCCATGATCAGCGCCCTGGCCGTCCACTCCCCGGAGTGCGTCATTTTACACGAGTTGAAGAACAGCACGGACCTGGAACAGGATTTGAGACGGCAGCTGGACTGCATCGCATAGAGAAAGGCGAGGTGAAACGACGATGAAATATCTTGTAGTAGGACCGACCATTATCAACGACATCATTTTCGCGGACCAGAGCCGGAAGGATCAGGTGCTGGGCGGCTCCATTTTCTGCGTGGCGGGCATCAAGCTGTGGTGCGACGACTGCCTGTACCTCTCCAACGTGGGCGAGGATTTCGACCGCTTTTACGGCGACTGGATGCGGGCCAATGGCTGCAGCACCGCCGGACTGCGCTATACCCTGCCCCATACCTGGTATACCACCCTCACCTACGGGGACCAGGGACTTCACAGCGAAGTCTCCATCTACGGCCCTGAGGAGGAAGCCCTGCTGGAAACCCTGGACACCATCGATCCGGCCCACATTGCGGCCCACTGCGGGGAGGACACCCGCGGGATCTACGTGGAAGCCTCCGAAGCCGATCCCCTCTGGGACCGCCTGGACGAGGCGCGCGCAGGCGGAAAGCAGGCGAAATTCATGTGGGAAATCCCCACCTCCGCCACCATGGACCCGGCCAGAGCCCCCAAGGTGCTGGAAACCATCCGCAAAGTGGACATTTACTCCCTCAACCTGCCCGAGGCCATGAGCCTGTTTCAGGCTGACGGCGAGGAGGCGGCCATCCGGGCCATTCTGGAACTGGGCACCCCCTGTTTCTTCCGGGTGGGCAAGCGCGGCTCCTATATGATCCAGGACGGAAAAGCCACCTTCGAGCCCAGCCTGACCGTGGGCCCCATCGTGGACGCCACCGGCTGCGGCAACGTCTCCACCGCCGCCGCCCTCTTCGGCTGGTGCGAAGGTTTCCCGCCCCAGGTCACCGCCCGCCTCGCCAACATCTCCGCAGCCTACAACCTGCTGCAGTACGGGCCTTACCCGGCGGCCACCAAGCAGGTGCGGGAAGAGGCGATGGGGCTTTTGAACGCTGGAATCACAGCAGACAGCGCAAAATAGAGCGGCAAACGCGCACCGCCACCGGCTAAAAACGGCCCCGCAAGTCTGTTCCCAGACACGCGGAGCCGTTTTTTTAACCAGATTTATAATTTTTTACAATTCCTTTATCAACCGCACAATCTCCTCCACCGGCGGAGTATCTGCCGCGTTCGTCCCATAATGGGCGTAGCGCACTGTCATTTCCCCGTCCACCAGCACCGCGGCGGGAAGCTGAAGCTCATTTCCCTCGTATTCCCCGTGCACCAATCCCATTTCCACAGCCCTTGCCGACTTTTTGGGCGCGTCGCCGCCCTTTAGCTCATCCTTGTCGGCCGCGGGCAGAATTTCGAACTGTCTGTACAGTTTCATGTCCGGATCACAGATCACGGTGTAGGGAAACGGCTTCTCCTCTGCCGCCGCCTCCAGTATCTCCCGTTTGGACTGGAGAACCACCACCACACGTCCTCCGGCCTGGCGGACCGCTTCATATCCCAGATCCAGATCGCGCAGGTCCAGCTGGCAGATGCGGCAGCCGTAGTACCGCAGGAAGAGAAACATAGTGGGCATCCCCTCCGTCAAATCCTCTGCGCTGACCCCATCCTGACAGATGGTATCGCAGCAAAATGGTTCCAGCTTTTTTCCAACTTCAAATTTCATAACAGTCCGCCTTCCTTTCACTCCATCATTTCACATACTTGCCGTAAGCTTCTTTCATCCGCTTAAGCGCCGCCACCACATAGCTTGTGGGGCAGGCCAGGTTCCAGCGCTCAAAGCCTTCTCCCTGGGCTCCGAAAATGTAACCCTCGTCGAAGAACAGTCCTGCCTCCTGGCGGTTGATCCGCTCCAGTTCCTTGTAATCCAGTCCCAGCCCGTTCCAGTCCATCCACAGCAGGTAGGTGGCCTGAAGCTCGCACACCCGAATCTGCGGGAAGTTCTCCGCCATAAACTCCGTGATCACCCGCCGGTTCTCGTCAATCACCTGAATACACTCATCCAGCCACTCTCCGCAGCTGCTGTATGCGATCTCGCAGGCCTTGTAGCCCAGGATGTTGCACTTGGGGTTGGCGCTGCCGCGCTTTAAGAACTCCTCCAGCTTCCTGCGGAGCGCTTCGTTGGGAACAAAAATATTGGAGGTCTGCAGTCCGGCCAGGTTGAAGGTCTTGGAGGGCGCAGTCAGCACCAGGCAGTTCTGCTCCATTTCCGGGGAAAGGGAGGCGTACACATAGTGCGTATGGCCCGGCATGATCAGGTCGTGATGAATCTCGTCGTCCACCACCAGAACGTGGTTCTCGTTGCAGATCCGGCCGATGCGCTCCAGCTCCTCCTTCGTCCATACGCGGCCGCAGGGGTTGTGGGGGCTGCACAGAATAAACAGCTTGGTGTTGGGATCCTTGGCCTTCTTCTCAAAATCTTCAAAATCGATCTCATATGTATCGCCCCGCTCCACCAGCGGGCAGTCCACCAGCACCCGGTTGTTCACCTTGATTCCAATATACATTGGATAATACACCGGTGTCAACAGCATAACGCCGTCTCCCTCATTTGTGTAACACTTGATGGCGGAGAAAAATGCGTCCACCACGCCGTGGGACGGAAGAATCCACTCCGGCTTTGCGTCCCAGTTATGGCGCTTCTTCATCCAGGCGCACACCGCTTCCTTGTACGAATCCGTGGCGTTGGCGTAACCCAGCACCGTGGTATCCAAAAAGGCTTTCAACCCCTCCACGATCTCCGGGGCCTCCACAAATTCCATATCCGCAACGGAAAACGGGATCACGTCCTCTCCCACATTCGGATTCTCCCGCTGCATCTCATCCCACTTGCCGGACCCGCAGCCATAGCGCTTATAAACCGTAGTAAAATCATATTTCATTTTCAAAATCCTCCTCTGAATCTATTATTTTTCGCTGGTGTAATCCACCAGCAGATCATTCTCAATCTCAACATTTTTGGCGTAGGTGCGGACGTAGATCAGCACCACAACCACCAGCGCCACCAGGAAACCAACCACCATAATGGACAGGTTCAGCAGCAGGGAGGAGCTGAGCACGCAGAGCACCACCATTCCCAGCACCGCCATTCCCTTTGCCCCCGCGGGGCTCAACTTGATGGAGGACCGTTTCAGCAGATCCCCGGACTTAGAAGCCAGCGAGAACAGGGCAAAGCACACAAACAGCTTGGAGAGCAGCGAGTTTGCAGTGGTAAACTTGGTAATAAAGGCGATATCCAGCCGCATGGCAAGCGGGATGAAGCCCACCAGGTAAAACAGAGTCAAAAGCTTCCAGGGCACGCCGTGTTTGTTTACATTTCCCAGAGACTTGGGCAGCATGCCGTCGTCGCAGGCCACAAGCAGCGGTTTGGTCACCCAGGACAGGGTGGCGTTTAAGGTGGTGGCAGTCGCGCCCAGAGCCGCGCCGATCACAAAGAGATAGAAGGCGATGCCGGGCATGGTCTCCCGGGCCACCAGGGTCAGGGGCTGGTTGGCGACCTGGTCCATGGGCAGCACGCCCGCCGCCACCAGGGCGATCAGCACGTAGAAAATGCCCACTCCGAAGGTGGAGGCCACCATAGCCTTGGGGATGGTCCGCCCCGCGTCCTTTGTCTCGCCCCCCAGCTCGGCTACCACCTGGGCACCGGCCGTGGCTGAGCTCAGCAGCGCCAGCGTGCTGATAAAGGCAAATGTTCCGTGTGCGAACAAATGGGAGGGCTCAATCACATAGGCGATATCCGCCTTTGGCAGGCCGAAGCCGATAAACAGCAGCAGGCCGCCGATCAGGGCCACGCTCATGATCTTGTTCAGAACGGCTGCGGACTTGGTTCCCACCAGGTTGGTGAGAAAGAAGAAGGTGAGAATCACAATTCCCACAATGTGCTGGTCCAGTCCCGTGGTGATGCTGACCAGATACGAGGCAAAGCTCAGGGCATACTGGGCCAGACCCACGTTCATCGTGATATGTAACAGCAGGTAAATCATACCCGGCGTTTTTCCCAGCAGACGGCTGCAATAGCGGTAGGGGCCGCCTGTGGTGGGCACCGTAGCGCCCAGGATCGCAATGGGGAAAATGCTGATAATGGTCAGCACCGGGGACAGCAGGAACGCCAGCACCACGCCGGTGCCCGTCATGCCGATGGCCACGCCCGTGGATGACATAATTCCCGCGCCGATGATCTGGCCCACTGAAATCGCCATCAAATCCCAAAAGCTCAGATTCCGTATCAGTTTGCTCTCTTGCCTTTCCGCACTCATGTTGTTCCTCCTTCATGCTTCCCGCGGATGTGGGAGACGGGCCGGGCGATGAGCTCGTCGCCCGGCCGCTCTCCAAAATCCACGGAAATGGAATAAAGTTTTCATGTCTGATTTTGCTTCTGACGCAATCCGCCCCGCGCTTACCCATGGCTCATTCCACCGGCGAATGACCCCCAGTAACGCGGATGCCATCCTGCATCCAACAAAAAGCCGGCCGTTTTGCTTTCATACAATTATATGAAGCAAAAAACGTGCCAGCTTTTAAACCGCTCTCTATCCCCATTTTCACGTCAAATTCACGTCAGCTTTATCCCATTTTTATCCCATTATTTAGGATTAATGGGATCATTGGTGCGATTGGGATTAATCCAAACGCCCATTCTTCCCTTTCCCACTCCAATCTCACCACCGCGGCTCAGTTCCTCCAAAATCGCCCGGATGCGCATCTCCGACAGGTTCTCCCCACGCTCCTTCAGGTAAAGGCAGATGCTGCGGCGTCCTGCCGCCTTTCCCTGTTCCTTAAGGGCGCGCACCGCCTCCAGCACCAGGTCCGCCTCCCGTGAAAGGCCCTCCGTGCCCAACGCCGGCTCCCGTTCCCGGGTGAAGCCGTCCATCCCCTCTTTCATGTAGGAGGGAAGGTCCTCATAACGCACCAGATCCTGCTCCAGACTCCCCAGATACTCCACGCAGTTGTGCAGCTCCCGCACATTTCCCTCATAATTGTGGCCCATGATGCAGGCCCTGGCTTCCCGGTCCAGCTCGAAGGAATAGCCCTCGTCGTTGCGGATGTCATAAAACAGCGGCAGAATGTCCTCCCTGCGCTCATCTAATCCCGGCAGCTCCAGCGGCAGGACATTGAGCCGGTAATACAGGTCCGTGCGGAATTTCCCCTCCTTCACAAGGGTTCTCAAGTCCCGGTTGGTGGCGGCGATAATCCGCACATCCACCGGTATCACATTGTGACCGCCCACCCGGACCACCTCCCGCTCCTGAAGAGCCCGCAGCAGCTTTACCTGAAGCCCCAGGGGCATCTCGCCGATCTCATCCAGAAACAGAGTTCCCCCGTGGGCCACCTCAAACAGTCCCGGTTTGCCCTCCTTCTTTGCCCCGGTAAAGGCGCCGCTCTCGTATCCGAACAGCTCGCTCTCCAGCAACGATTCCACCAGCGCCCCACAGTTGATGGGCACAAACGGTCCGTCCCTGCGTGCGGAAGCGTTGTGGATGGCGCTGGCGAACAGCTCCTTGCCGGTTCCGGAGGCCCCGGTTATCAGCACGCTGGCCCTGGAGCGCGCAAACTTCATGGCCGTCTTCCGGCAGCGCTCAATGGCCTCGCTTTCCCCTTTGATGTTGTAAACCGTATATTTGGCGTGCTGGCGTTTTTTGAGCATCTGCGTTCTCAAACGCAGCTCCTTCTCCTTTTCCGCCTTGTAATCCGAAATCAGAACATATCCCGCGTAGATTCCGTGGGTGCTGGTGGTCCAGAGGTCGAACACCAGCTCCCGGCCGCCGAACTTTACCACGCGCTCGCCGAACTCCTCCAGCCGGTCCATCCACTCTCCCAAAAAGGGAAATACCTCCGGCAGCGTCTTTCCGATGATCTGACTAGAAGAAATTCCCAAAAGAACCGCCGCGTTAAAATTGTAATGGCTGATCAGGCCGTCGGGCACAAAATAGAGCAGGCCGTTGACCACTTTTTTCTGGGCCGCCGCGTAGTAATCCCCGATGTCGATCAGATCGCTGATCTGGCGGGAGGCGTACTTGACGGAACGGTTGTATTTCCGGTAAAAATCCGTTTCCAGCAAATGAAGCATGTTCAAAGCTGCCGCCATCTGAATCAGCGTCTCCGTGCTGATCATACCTCTCCCGTAAAAATGGATGTACTCCCTGCCCGGCTCCTCGGTGAGTCCCGCCCCCTCAAAGATCAGGACAATGGGCCCCAGCTTATCCTCCGGCAAGCCGGGATACCAGATTTCCAGGGCAGTTTCCCGCAGCCCCAGACCCACCAGCATCCGGCGCCTCTGCTCCGCGTAAAAGGGCGCATCCGCCACCACGCTGATCTTCTCCGTCTGCGCCGCCGCGGACAGCTTGTCAAAATTCTCCTGGTCGATGGTGTGCTTGATCCAGATCACCGGAACCCCCTCCGGCACCAGCTGTTTCACAAAATGATACCACTCGCTGGCCGTCACCAGGGCCAGATCGATGTCGTCGTAATTCTCTCTGGTCCGGGTCACAAAGGACATCTTCTCGATCTCCACCGCCTCCCCGGCAAAAAAGTCGTCCAGCACCTTGCAGCAAACCTGCCAATCATCCGGCGTAAAACTCCACAGCAAAATCTTTTTAACCCCGTCCTTCATCCCCATAACCGCCTTTCCCTCTCCGCTGTCTGTCTGGATGGAATTTCATATCAGCTCCATTATACTAAAAAGCGCTGCGTATGAACAGGAAAAATCCGCCCCTGCTCTTGTGTTTTGGACCCGATCGTTTTCCCGCCAATCCCTCTCCCGGTAATTTTCCGGTAATTTTTTGAAAAAATTTCAACAATATGGCTTGACATCCGCTCCGTTTTTTATTATAATAGCCTTCGTCAGTTGAGTTCAACTGTTCATGCGCGAGTGGCTCAGGGGTGGAGCACCACCTTGCCAAGGTGGGGGCCGCGGGTTCGAATCCCGTCTCGCGCTTTTTTTATTGGCAGCGGAAGCCTTGATTTTACAAGGTTTCCGCTATTTTTGTATACCGATTGTTTTGAATACAGTTGAGGACAGTTTACAATGCCATAATGATTTACAATCATTTCCAAATAGATAGGAAGCCTCCAGGAGCTTCCTTCTTTTCTGCAATCGCATATCTTTGTCTGCATTCCTTACCCCTCTATTACTTTTTTGTTATATTTCTCATAAAATCTATAAATTTGATTTATACCCCAATTTTTATATAATAAAAGTACAGTAATTCGGCCGAGGAAAGGATCACAAACATGACAATCACAGAACGCAACTTTTTCACCGCCTCCGACGGCGCCCACATCTATTTCGAGGACGTCGGCCAGGGCCTTCCCATCCTGATGGTGCCCGGTTTCCTCTGCACCACTAAATTTTTCGAGAAAAATGCTCTGGCGCTGTCCGAAGAGTTCCGGGTAGTTACCATGGATCCCCGGGGACAGGGATATTCTTCCAAAACCTGCGGAGGAAATACCCTGAAGCGCCACGCCCAGGACATCCGGGAACTGATCGACCATCTGGACCTGCAGCATGTTGTACTCCTGGGCTGGTCCTTAGCCGCCTCCGTGGTGGTCACCTACGCCTCCCAGCACCGGCAGCACCGCCTGAACGGCCTGGTCATGATGGACGGCTCCCTGTTCCCCTTCTCAGGGGAAGCCTGGAACCACCACCGTGGCCGGGACTATAACATCCAGAACTGGTTTGACACCTACATGCCGCTCTACTATAACCCTCAGGAATTCTACGACAAATTCATCGCCCGTATCTCCAACCGCGGAGGCATGAGCGAGGAGGACCGCCGCTGGATCACCGAGGAATGCAAAAAGACCATGCCCTGGAGCGCCCTGGAGCTGCACTACGATTTCAGCCACACCGACAACGTAACGCACCTGAAGGAAATCACTGTGCCCGTATCCATATTCGGGGCCAGCTCTGAGGCCTACGGCCTGGACATGGTGGAAAAATTTGCGGGAGAGGTCAGCGGTTACAGCGAGGTCAACTGCTTTTACGAGAGCGGACACCTGATGTTTTTATACGAAGCAGAAAAATTCAACCAGTGCCTTAAGCGGTTTGTGCGCAAGGCCAACGAACTGATGAACAACTGAATGATGAAGGAGGGGGACTTATGTTACTAGCAATTACCGGATTTGTGATGATCGGCCTGTTAATGTTCTTTCTTTTAAAGGGGAAGGCCATCCCCATGACCCTGTTTGTGGTGCTGCCCATTCTGGGAGCCGTGATCAACGGCTACGGACTGACGGACATCGCCGGTTTTATCAAGGACGGCGTCAGCACTACCTGGAGCATGGCGGCCCTGTTCGTGTTCGTAGTCACCTACTTTGGCATCATGACCGACGTGGGCATGTTTGACAAGCTGGTTCAGAAACTGATCCGAATCGCCGACGGCCATGTGCTGGGGATTTTCCTGGTGGTGGTCCTCATTGCCACCCTGGGCCACTTGGATGGCAACAGCCCCACCACCTACCTGATCGCCATTCCCGCCCTGCTGCCGCTGTGTAAAAAGCTGAACATCCGCATTTCCGCCATCATGGCAGTCTGCTGTTCCGTTATCACGGTAATGAACCTGGTGCCCTGGGGCGGCGTGCTGAACCGCCAGTCCGTCACCCTAGCCATGGATTCGGGCCTGCTGTGGCGCGCCTATCTGCCCATGCAGATTTTCGGATGGTTCTGCTGCGTGGGCCTGGCCGTGGTAATGAGCCGCATCGAAGTGCGGCGGGGCGCCGGTAAAGTGGCGGTTCTGGCAGCTGGAGAAAGCGCAGAAGCCGCGGCCGATCCGGAAGTTTTGGCCTTGCAGCGCCCCAAACTGCTCTGGTATAATGTAATCCTGACCGTCGCCGTGTTCGTGCTGCTGTTTAAGACATCCCTGCCCAACTACTCCATTTTCATGATGGGCTGCGTGCTGGCGCTGGCCGTTAATTATCCCAACCCGAAGGACCAGGAGGCCCGCCTGGCCGCCCACGCCCCCAAGGTCATCTCCCTGGTTGCCACCGTGCTCAGCGCGGGCGTGATGGTAGGCGTGCTCAACAACACCGGGATGATCGTGGCCATGGCCGAGCTGATCATCCACATTCTGCCCGACTTTTTATGCGCCCATCTGCACCTGGTATTCGCATTTTTCGGCGGCTTTATCGGACTGGCCGTATCCCCCGATCCGCTGTACTACGGCATTCTGCCCGTACTCATCGAGGTGTGCGCCCAATACGGCATACCGGCCCAGAGCGTGGCCATCGCCTTTGGAATCGGCGCGGACAGCTGTTTCACCCTGGCGCCGGTCATCGCCTCCACCTACCTGGGGCTGGCCGTCTCCGGTCTGTCCTTAAAGGAGCACATGCGCTTCAGCTTCTTCCCCCTTTGGATTGTGGGACTGCTGATGATCGCCTTCGGCTGCGTCATGGGCTACATCGTGATCTGACACATTGTCCGGCAGCTGCGGCTGTCCATCGATCCGGCTCAGGCCGGGAAAGGAGCGGGCCATGAACACCCGGGAGCTGGAATATATTCTTGCCATTGCAAAGGAAAAAAGTATCTCAAAGGCGGCGGAAAAGCTCTACGTCACCCAGCCGGCCTTAAGCCTCTTTCTCACCCGCCTGGAAAGCCAGCTGGGAACCCCGCTCTTCATCCGCGGGGCCTCCGGTCTCATCCCCACCTTTGCCGGGGAGCGCTACATCCAGATGTCCCGGAAGGTGCTCAAGGATTACCGGGACTTTGAACAGGAGCTTTGCGACATCAGCTCCCTGCACATGGGCCGCCTGAAGGTTGGCACCTCCGCCCACATCGGCTCCTACGTGCTGCCCCAGGTGATCCCCCTGTTCAACCGCACCTATCCCAACATCGAAGTCTCCATCTCTGAGGGAAATTCCCAGGTTCTGGAACATATGATCAGCGGAAATGAACTGGACGTGGCCCTGATGCACCTGCCCCTCAAACATATAGAGGCAAACTACGTGGAAATCGCCCGGGAACGGTACGTGATGGCATTTTCCAAAGACCACCCCCTGAACCGGAAACTCTACCCGCGGGAGGGCGAAACCTATCCCTATATCGACCCCCGCGCGGCCGCAGGACAGAAATTCGTACTCTCCTTCCCCTACCAGCGGGTCCGTCAGATTTCTGACCGGATTCTGGAAAAGGCCGGTATCACCCCGGACATTATCCTGACCACCAGCAGCGTGCAGACCGCCCTGCGGTTCGCCGGAGTTGGCCTGGGCGTGACCTTCCTCCCGGAAAGTTATATCCAACTGTTCCGCTGCACCCATGAACCGGTTTTCTGTTATATGGACGATGACTTTGAGGCCTACTGGACCTTTGTGGTGGTCTACCCGGGGGATGTGACCCTGTCCGGCCCCGCCAGGGCGTTTATCGAACTGACCAAGGAAGCCTACTGTTAAAATACACCCGGACTCTCTGCATCCGTCAGAGCGCCCGGGTGTTCATTTTCCTATTTCGATTGTTTCTCATCCGTGTTCAGATACTCCATTACCCCCATGTGAATCGTCCACGCCATCCGATCCTGATAATCCTCGCTCTCCAGGGCCTTGGCCTCCTTGCGGTTGCTTAAGAAACCGCATTCCACAATCACGATCGGTTCCTTCACATGCAGCAACAGGTAATAATTGTCGTTTGCCTTGGCCACCCGCCGGTTGGCCTCGCCCAGCACGTAATCGAAACGCTCCTGAAGGATTTCCGCCAGCCGCTTTCCGTTCTGGGATGTCTTATAGTAAAATACCTGGCCGCCGTTTATTTCTTCCTGATGATAGCTGTTTTGATGGATGCTCACCACCAGGTCCGGCCGGGCCTCGTTGATGATATCGCAGCGCCTGCGCATATCCGACACCTTTTTGTGGCTGTCCCCGGACTGGTAGAGTCCGGTATCCGTGTCACGGGTCATAACCACATTGACATCGGAGGCTTCCAGATACGCTTTCAGCTTCTTGGCGATGCTTAAGTTAATGTCCTTCTCCAGCTGTCCGTCGATGCCCACCTTGCCCGGGTCAAAGCCCCCGTGTCCGGCGTCAATCACCACAAGGGGCTTCTCCTCCCGCATATCCGCCTGCCGGTTCTCCACCGCAGCCAGCGTACCGGCTTCCCAGGACACCACACATACAATAAAAAGCAGCAAAATGCCCATCAAGGTCTGCCACGCAGAATGCTTCATCCAATGACGCTCCAGTCACAACTACTTGGTTCAGTATATTCACCCGCACGGCAAAAAAAGAACCGGAAATCGCAGCCCCGCCCATCACGGCGTTTTGGCTCCGGTTTCCGGTTATCCTTCCTTTGTCAGTCCACCTCCAGGACGTTGTAGTCCTTCACCGCGTCCTCCACAATGTACTCCAGATATTCAAACAGAACGGCCGGATAGCAGTATTCCTGCCACATCTTGTAAGCCGGGCGCTCCTTCGCTTCCTCCACCACGTCGACCGCCTTTCCCGCGTAGCAGGCGGCGTTGATATCCGCATATACCTGGGACATCTGCTGTTTTTCCGAAGGCGTCAGCTTCACGAACAGGTCGCCCGCCTTCTCCTCCTCCTTGGAGTCCTTCATGGCGTCATAGGCCTGGTTGTAGAAGATCTTGTTCAGCGTCGGCGGGCTGTATGTATCAAAGGACAACAGATTCTCGTCCGTCACATGGTGGCGCTTGGCCCACCGTTCCATATCCACCTGACGGGTGCGGTAGGAAAATGACTCGTCGCTCATGTAATCCAGCACCCCGTACTGGCAGGGCGGCGTAGCCAGCGAGCTGGTCACCACCTCATAGATGCCGATATCGTCGTGCTGCATAAAATGCTGAACGTGCAGATGGCCGCTCAGGAACAGGGGAATATTGCGCTCCTCCAGCAGGTCGATCAGGCGGTCGCTGTGCTCGATGGTACAATCGTCCACATAGACCTTGCTCTCGTCCAGCAGATTGTGGTGGGCTACCGGCAGAACGCGCATCCCCGCTTTCTCCGCCTCGTCCAGCTGCTGCTCGATCCATTCGTAGGTCTCCGTCTTAATCATGCCGCCCACCTGATTCCTCGGCTCATACTGGCAGGTGTCCAACATCAGCAGGCAGGTGTTCTGGTCCAGATAATAAGTATAGCTGAGGGAGTTGCTGTCGCGGCTGTTGGCCTCATCGTAGCCGTACTCGCCGTAAATCTCCGCAAATTCCGCCGGATCCGTGTTGTTCGCCGGATAGATGTCCTTTCCCTGATATCCGGCGGCCTTGGGATTGTTGATATCGTGGTTGCCCGGTATCACTAACACCGGAATCCCGGCCAGCTCCACCTTGTCGAGCTTCTTTGCCAGCTCCTTGTGGCTGTCCTCCTCCCCGTTCAGGGAAAGGTCGCCGCTGAGGATCAGCACATCCGCGTTCTGGCTGATGGCCTCCTCCAGGGCCGCGTCCACGATCTCCTCCACGTAGTTCACCAGCTTGCCGTCTCCGTGGTTCACCATGGTGGTGAAGGCTTCGCCCTCGTCCCGCAGCGACCCGGCCAGGTAATGCATGTCGGTCATCAACACCACCCGGGTGGCGTGGGCGGGCTTTTCCGCCACGGTCTCCGTCTCCGGCGGCTCGGTAGGAAACGGCTCAATGGTCGACGGCTCGGGGTGAGTCGGCTTCTCCGCCCCACTGGTCTGAGCTATGGTGGTCTCCTCCGGCGCGGTTGCCCCGCTCTCCACCGGCGTATCCGTGCGCACGCCGCAGCCTGCGGCCAGTACGGCGGCCGCGGCCACAGCCGCAATCCATCCTTTTATCTTGATTCTGCGCTTCATGTCCTTCCCCCAGTTCCATTTTTTACGGCCGGATCGCGCCTATTCCTTCACGCGGTTCACCACGTCCCAGATATCCGCCGGCTCAAATCCCAGTTTCCAGCAGGCCACTCCGGCCAGATCGTATTCCCGAATCAGGTCGATCTTCAGGCCCAGAGACTCCTCCTCTTCCATCCAGATGTACTGTTCGCCGTCGGCGTTTATCACTTCTGCGTAATACTGGCCCAGGGCGTCGTCCCAGATCAGCTGCGCCTGATTGTCCTCCACCCACTTCTTGGCGTCGGAAATACCGTAGGCCTTGGAGGTAGTCTTTCCGCCCTGAACCGTCCACACTCTGGTGTAAAACGGTACTCCGTTGATCACTTTTTCCTTGGGCACCTGGGTCAGCGTATCCTTGATTCCGTTTTCCACATAGGTGATGGAGGCCACAGAACCCGCATCCCCGCCGGCGTAGTGCTCGTCATAGCCCATGATGATCACGTAGTCGGCCACCGTGCCCTGCTCTTTTCGGTTGTAGAAATTGGTGTAAGCCGAGGGCACATAGTTGTCCACGGACAGAACCAGCCCCTTTTGCCGGCAGGCCACCGACAGCTCGCGGATAAACTGGACGTAATGGGGCCCGGCCTCTGCCTTCAGTCCCTCGAAATCCAGGTTGATGCCGTCGAAACCGTAGTTGTCCGCATCCTCCATCAGGCTGGCGATCAGCTTCTTCCGGTTGGAGGTGGAGCCCATTAACTCCCTGGTGTTGATCGCGGCGCTCTCCTTGGTGCTGACGTTGTTTAACATGGCCCAGACCTGTATGCCCCGGGCGTGGGCCTTTTCCACGTAGTCCCGGCTGGCGATGGACGAGTAATTGCCCTGATTGTCCGTCATCACAAACCAGGACGGCACCACCACGTTGACGCCCTCGGTCTTGTCGATCAGCTCCTCAAACTTGTTGTTCGCCTCCTGGCTGAACACCTGGTGGAACGCCAGAATCACCGGCTCTCCCAGGGAAATATTGGTGTACACCGGCGCCTTAAAGGTGCTGAGCTGCGGTTCCGGCTCCTGCTCCTCCAGCCTGCGGTTCTCAATATAGCCCATATAGCCGTCCTCTGTCCGGACCTTGGTCCACTTTTCCATGGCGTCCAGGACCGTCAGCCGGTCCCCCTTTGCCACATCCGTGATAATAGGGCTCTTGACGCCGCCCCTGGTGCGCAGCTTGCCGTCCCGTTTGGCCTGAACCTTGGGCACCGGGTTCCAGAGGGTGTCGATAAAGACGCGCTTGATCTGGCTGGTGTCAAAAGCCTCGGTCCTGATATCCGTATAGTTGGCCACCAGTCCCAGGGACAAGTACGCCCCGTCCTCCTTCACCTTTAAGAGCGGTCCCGAACTGCCCATGGTCTCTGCATCCGCATAGACAATGGAATCCGGCAAAGCGTACACCAGAAGCTTCTCATTCTCATCCCAATAGAAACGCTGGTTCAGATACTCGTTCACCCAGCCCACCGGCAGATAAACCTGGTTATCCTCGTAGATTGCCTTTGTGTCCTGGAGCTCATTGTCCAGCACCAGAGCCACCTGCCCGCTCTTGATCCCAAACAGCTTGCCCTTGTCCGCCAGCTCGCTGCTGGGCTTGTACTTTCCCAGCAGATACCAGCCCACCAGCGCGCCGGCCACCAGCAGAATTAAGCCCACAATCACAGCCGTCACGGCGCAGCCGCAGCCTCTCTTATTTTCCTTCATGCAGCGGGTCCTCCGAATTGTAAATGGTAGTCTTTTCGTTGGGAAATGAGGCATCCGAATGTTGTCCGCATGCCTCATTTCGCTCACTGTGAATATTATATCATAACATTCGGCAAATAGTACAAACGATTTGCTTACAATTCGGTGGAAACGGCTGGGGGGGTGGATTTGGGCGGATCATTGACCGGGCGCAGCCAGACGCTGCGGCCAGCTCAGGCTGAGACGGCCCCGCCTGTAACGACTGCCATTCTCCGCTGTCCGCGCGTCCGCTTAGGCCCGTAAGGATTACCCGCGTTCACTGTGTCCCGGCGTGCTTACCCGCGCACGTTTACGCCCCGCAGCCGCAATCCCCGCCGATCCCTTCATCTGCTCCCTCCCCTTCATCCCGCAGCGCTCTCTCAGCCCTGCCGCCTCCGCTTCCCGCCTGTTCTGCCCTTCGCAGGTTCCGGCGGGTCGCAGAGATAGACCTTGTCGAAGCGGATCTCCCGCAGGCAGCCCTGCTCGGCTCCCACGTAGTCGCCCATGTAGAAGCCGCCGTCCTCGCTCATCTCAAAAATCCGCTCCCAGTCCTTCTCCGGACATTCTTCCCCATCGATGATAATCGGAATCCCCCTGCACTTATAACGCCTCAGCCCATCCAGGTATGTCTTTTGCAACTTCTTCCTGTCCGCATACTCCACGTTCCTTATCATCTGTTACCCTTCCTCCTAACCACGCCGCAACCGGCGCGCAGCCCAGACGGAGGTATACCGTGACATATTATCTCCTTCGATACCGCGCGCCCAATCCGGCGCTTATCGTTCTCCTTTTGCAGCCGCCTGCCGGGACGCGGCTACAAAAGCCCCTCGAACCACCGCATCAGGCTTCTGTCAATCCGAAACGCATCCGCTGAAAACGGAATCCGGAACACCGGGACGCCCAACTGCCTCTCCACTTCTCTTCTGGTCCATTCGCTGCCAAATGCAGCCAGGTATATCCAGCTTCTGCACGGCCGTCCGTTCTGTTCCATCATCCCGGAAGCATCCTCCAACTGCCATTCGCTGAACGACACCACCATCATTCTCACCTGGCACCTGAGCCACTCCGCCCGCGGCGCGGGCGCCGCCTCGCCAAAGTCGATGATAATGTCGTCATACGGCCCGTTCATACACCCTGCCAGGGTGTCGGCATCCCCCCGGCCAAAATATGTGACGCCGAGGGCTTTAAACACGTTTTCTTCCTTCTTTCCGGCCACGTTTTCCCGCCTCGTGCAGACCTTCTCCATCCGCCGAAAATCCCCGTGATCGTTCCACTCAATGACCGCCGTTCTTCTCTGTCCGGCTCCGGTCAGATAATTCGCCATCAGCACGCACAGGTGTGTCACCCCTGTCCTTCTCCCGGCTCCGATGACGCCGATGACTCTGCACTGTCCCGAATTTTGTCCTTTACGGCGAAAAACGCCTTTCCGCCAATGAGGCATCGTTTAAGCCAGCTCCTTTTTCCGGTCCGCCCGCCGGCCAGGGCGTCCCACAATTCCTTTAAAAATTCCCCGCCCTGTGCCCCGGGGCAAAACGGGTCGCTGAAAAATGGCTCCGCGAACCGCCTTGTCCCCGGCGGCAATTTTTTCCGATCAGGCCGGAACCCGCGGACCCCCTCCGGGCTGCGCCATACGAGGGCCGCGGCTTCAAAACGCGGCGAGTCCCACAATGGGCCCAGGCTCTTAAGCATCTGCATACAATCCTCCTGCTCCCACAAACCTGCTCCGGCCACCATAAGCACCGCCAGCCGCTCTGCTTTTGCACCCGCGGAGAGCTCCTGCCAGCCGGTCCCGTAATCCCGGACCACGATCCCGGCCTCAGGCTGTTCCAGAGCCACGGCGCTCCCATACCAGGGTTTTAACAACAGCCCACGGATATGAAAGAGACCGTGTTTGTCCGCTCTGCTGCCGTAACGCTCCGCCAGACGTCTGATATGCCCGGATACATTATGTTCCTCGTACACGGCCCGGAATCCAGCCCGCTTTAAATACCCGCACAGGGCCAGCGACAGATGGGTGGAGCCGGTTCCTTCCCGGCTTCCAACCACTGCGACTGCAAGAGATGGTATTGGATTTTTTATGCGGTTCTGGCATTCAATCCCGGCCTGTGCAAGCCCCTCAAGCCTCCGCGCCAGCTCTTCGGCCGTGCGGAAACGTTTCTTCCGGTCCACTTCCATACATTTCCCAATTATAGCTCTAAGGCCGTCCGAAATACCGCTTCCTACGTCCTGCGCCATCCCGGGTTTTCCACTCACCATATAGGAGAGGACAGCACCAATGGCATAGACATCCGTCCTGATATCCAGAACCTGGTCAGAAGTATACTGTTCAGGCGCAGCGCAGCCGACCGTCCCGTAGCGCGCGCTCTGATGAGTGCAATGCTCCGCAAAAGACGCCTGCCCGAAATCGATGATTTTCACGATGCCGCCGCATATGATCAGGTTTTTAGGTTGTAAGTCCAGAAATAAAATGGGTTTTTCTCCTGCGAAATGCAGGAATTCAACTAAGGCGCATATCTGCACTCCATAACGGACTGCTTCCGCCTCGCTTATGACGCCCTGGTTTTGAATCAGGGCATACAAAGAATCTCCTTTTATATACTCTTGAATTAGGTATAAGAAATTTTGGTCTTCTTCCAGATCGTAGACAATCGGAATGGCAGGATGCCGCAGGCTTTTCAGGATCAGGGCTTCCCTGTGGAACGCTTCATATCCCACAGCTGCTTTGGAAACCTGTTTGATCGCCCGGTATTCTTCCAGGCCCAGATGGACTGCCAACCATACGGTCCCTGTCCGGCCCTTCCCGATTACACGATCCAGACGGTATTTGCCAAACAGAACGGTGTCCGCCGTCACCCCTCCTCTGCTTAATACCATCTCTTGTTTGGTTATATTATCATTTAATCCACATAATGTCAATATTATGTTGTAACTTTCTTCTAAAACTTTATACTTTAAAAATGTCATCTCCGGCTGCTTCCGTTTTTCACCCGATTCATTTCAGTTCCGGTTAGCTTCAGTCTGGTTACGGACAGATCCTGCGCAATGTCTGTTTCCCTTAAAATTTCATTAAATTGAAATATTTTAATTGATATTTCCCCCCGTTCTGTAGTATATTTAGAGTGTGGGAGTCTAACTAATGACTGTGCCGATGGCACCCGAGATTGATACAGAACAGGAAGTGATCCTATTGAAGATAGAACGAATAAATGAGAATCAGATCCGCTGTACCCTCACAAGCTTCGATTTAAGCGTGCGGAACCTGAATCTGGTGGAACTGGCCTACGGAACGGAAAAGGCCCGGAAGCTGTTCCGGGAGATGATCCAGAAAGCCTCCAACGAAGTCGGATTTGAGGCCGACGACATCCCGCTCATGGTGGAAGCGATTCCCTTGTCCGGCGAAAGCATCATGCTGGTGATCACCAAGATTGAGGACCCTGAGGAACTGGATACCCGCTTCGCCAAGTTCTCGCCGCCCTCCGATGAGGATACGGAATCCCTGCTCTCCCAGCTGGCCGGCCAGCTGCTGGAAGGCGCCGGGGATATGGACTATACAGAATCAACTGCAATGCCGGCTCCCGGAAAGGGCCTGCAGGCCGGCGAAACCGGCGGCAGCGCTTCCGAGGACGGCCGGGACGCCGACGCTACCCGGATTTTCCGTTTCGAGAATCTGGACCGGATCTGCGAAGCGGCAAGGGCCGTGGGCGGACTCTACTCCGGCGTCAATACCCTCTTTAAAAAGCCCGGCACCCGCCAGTATTACCTGGTGATGAAGCGCAAGGGCGGCGGTGACCTGGAGTTTTCCAGAAGCTGCAACATACTGGCGGAATACGCTATGAAGCTGTCCAACGAGTACGCCAGCGAAGCCTACTTCCGGGAACACTACGAGATCATCATCGCGGATAAGGCGCTCCAGGATCTCCAAAAAATCTGATTTTGTTAAAATGGCTGTTAAAAATGCCCCGGCAGGACCAAATCTCTGCTGGGGCATTTTTTATGTTCGATTCTTCAACTCTCATCAGTCAAACGTGAGCACGACCTTGCGGATGGAGGGATCCTTGGTGTCCACAAAGTCAAAGGCTTTCTGCGCTTCCAGGAAGGGGTAGGTGTGGGAGATGGTTCCCTTCAAGTCCAGCTTCCCGGCCTTGATCAGCTCGATGGCCTCGCCGAACTTCTTGTTCTGAAGCCTGGAACCGCGCACATCCAGCTCTTTGGAGGTGATCAGGAACTGGTTCACCTCCGTTGGGGCCACTGAGAAACCCATGGTGATCACCCGGCCCGCATTTCCCGTCACCTTGAGCAGGGTCAGCAGGGAAGTCTTTAAGCAGGCGGCGTCGATGGAAACGGTCACGCCGTAACCGTCCGTCAGCTCCCGCACCCGCTGCTCCAAATCCTCCTTCATAGAGTTGATGGTGTAGTGGGCTCCGTTCTTCTTCGCCTCCTCCAGCTTCTCCTCCACCACGTCCGTGACAATGATGGTGGCCCCGCTGAGCCGGGCGATCTTTAAAATCGTGCTTCCAAGGGCGCCGCAGCCGTAGATTAACAGCGTGTCCTCCGCGCAGAGCTGGGCTCTGGAACAGCTCTGGATGGCGATGGTGGTGGGTTCGATCATGACCGCCTCCACGTCGGAGAGGCCCTCCGGCAGCAGGTAGCAGGCGTCCTCCGGCACCGCCATGTACTCGCGGTAACCGCCGTCAATGTGCACGCCTCTCACTTCCAGGCTGCCGCACACGTTTCCACGGCCCTTGCGGCAGGCGTAGCAGTGGCCGCAGCTCTTCACCTGGTCCACGATCACCCGGTCGCCGGGTTTTACGCGGGTAACGCCCGGGCCAACCTCCTCGATTACGCCAACCATTTCGTGTCCGATCACCCGGGGATAGGTGGCCGCCGCGTTGGTTCCGTGGTAAATGCCCACGTCGGAGCCGCAGATGCCCGCCGCCTTCATTTTCACAATCACATTGTCCTGCTGCGTGAGCGCGGGCTTATCCATATCAATTATCTTTAATACTTCGGGTTTTTCAATTTGAATCGCTTTCATTTTCATTAATTCCTTTCCAACCATTCTTACATGCTTATTTCTTCTTCACTGCATTTGAAACTGAGGCCACCAGGATCAATACCAGGAACGCGCCCTGGATCAGCCTCTGCATACCCGGTGATAAACTGGCCGCATTTAAGAATGTGGTCATAAAGGACATCATCAGCGCGCCAAGGCAGACGCCCAGCACGTTGGAACGGCCGCCGGCAGCCGCCGTCCCGCCTACAAACGCCGCCGCAATAGAGGGCAGGAAGTAGGTGGAGCCCATATCCTGGAACGCGCCGCCGATAAATGCGCCGCACAGAACTCCGGCCAGGCCGCAGAGCGCTCCGCCCAGGGTGAAGGCCGTGATCACCACGCGCCCCACCGCGATGCCCGAATACCGGGCCGCCAGGCGTTTCTGGCCCACCGCGTGAAGCTGTTTGCCGTATTTGGTCTTGTACAGCAGCACGGCTAAAACCGCAGCTACCGCGATACAGATCACGGTCAGCATGGAGAAACCGCCGAAGTTCATGTTGATAAACGACACCAGGCCCGCATAAGGAAGCGTGGTCATATGCGGCGCGCCGATCAGGATGATGGTGAATATAATGTAGCCGGTGGCCAGCGTGGTGATCATAGCCGGCACCTTGAGGTAAATGTTGATACAGCCGTTGACAAAGCCGCAGAGCGCGCCCACCGCGATAGCCACCACGAAGCCCAGCACCGGATTGACGTTCATCAGGTTACAGGACATGTAGGCGCAGAGGGTCAGGATGTAAACCTGGGATAAGTCGATGGCTCCCTCTCCGCTGGTGACCACCACCATCTGGCCCAGGGCCAGCAGAAGGGCGAAGGATGCCAGTCTGGCGCAGGAAAACAGCTGATTGGCTGTAAACCGGCCGGAAACCGCGCCGATCAGTCCCCACAGAATCAAAGAGCCCAGAAGCGGCCATATAAAGGTATACTTTTCTACAAATTTCTTCATTTGCCTGCTGCCTCCTTCTTATGGGTAATCAGCTTGATTGCCAGTACCAGAATCAAAATAATCCCTGTAACCGCGGTCTGGAAGTTGGAGTCCACCTTCATGGAGGTGAGAAGGGCTGTGATAAAGGACATTGCGATTCCGCCCACTACCACGCCCACCGGCTCCACCACGCCGCCGCTCATCTCGCAGCCGCCCAGAATCACCGTGGCGATGCTCAGCATACAGTAGGACGCCGCGCTGTTGGCATCCGCGCCCAGACACACGGCCGTGAAGGTCATACCGGACAGGATTACCATCACGGCGGACAGACCGTAGTTGGTCATCTTGGCGGTCAGGTAGGACCAGCCGGAACGCTCGATGGCGGTGGGGTTGTTGCCGATTCCCCGCAGAATCATGCCGTATTTGGAGCGGTACAGGATGTACCAGGAAACCGCGGCCGCCGTCACGGCGATCAGCACGGGCATGGGCACCAACGGCATTTTATACTTGTAAAATCCGATCAGCCAGTCCGGGCAGGAACCGCCGGGGGTGGGACAGAGCACCAGGGCGATGCCCAGCCAGATAAACTGCGCGCCCAGGGTCACCACGATGGCCGGAATGTTGCGCACGTGGATCAGCGCGCCCATGAGCACGTAAGCCGCGATGAACAGCAGCAGGCTGATCAGGCCCATCAGCGGGTTGGCCGTCAGGATTACGGCAATCAGCACGTTCACCAGGCCGATGGAGTAGCCGTTTCCCATGTCGATGTCGCCGGAAACCACAATGAACATCTGGCCCAGAGCCGCGAATACCAGCGGGACCGCGGAGCCGATCAGGGTCCGCACGCCGAAGTAGGACAGGATGTTGGGGTTCATGTAGGCGTTGGCCAGGATCATGAACACCATGGTCAGCACCGGGAGGAGAATCCGGGAGCTGCCGATGGCGGCCAGTTTTCCGCGTTTTACCTCTTCCTTAACCTGTTTTTTGGCCACATCCTCAAAGGACGCCTTGACGATGTTGGGAACCGTGATGTTCTCACCCACCAGTTCCTCGGTGATGGCTCCCTCGTGCATGATGTAGGCCCGGTCGCAAATCTCGATCTCCGAGTCCTCGGTGCTGTACATGATGATTCCGCGGCCCTCGTTTTTGGCCTCCTCCAGCAGATTGTAAATCTCCTGCTTGGTCTCAATGTCAACGCCCGCGGTGGGGTCGTTTAGGATAATCACATCCGCGCCCGAGGCGATGCCCCTGGCGATCAGCGCCTTCTGCTGGTTGCCGCCGGACAGGGACATGATGGGGCTGTGAATGCCCTCGGCCCGAAACTTTAACTTGTCGTACCAGTGCTGGGCCAGACCCTCGGATTTCTTCTGATCCAGCAAAACGCCGGATTTTACCTGGTCTAAGTTGGCGATCAGGATGTTGTCGAAAATGTCCCAGAGCTGGAACACGCCTTCCTTGGCGCGGTCGCCGCTGACATAGGAAACGGTGCCGTCGATGAGCACGCCGTTCTTAGCCCGGCTGCCCTGGTGCCTGCGGGCGGAGAAAATGGCGTTTAACAGCTCGGTCTGGCCGGAACCAACCAGGCCGGAGATGCCCACGATCTCCCCGCGCCCCACGTGCATGGAAATATCCTGGAGCTGGCCGCCCGTCAGGTTTTTCACATCTACCAGGCGTTTCCCGTCCGCGCCTTCCCCGGCCGCCGCTTCCCCGCGCTCCCGCCGGGTCATCTCGCCGCCCATCATGCCGATCAGCTCCTGGGTGGTGATCTCGTCTGGATCGCAGGCCCCGGCGTTCTGGCCGTTGCGCAGCAGCAGGATGCGGTCGGAAACCAGCTTGATCTCATCCAGCTTGTGGGAAATGTAAATCACGGCCACGCCCTTGTCGCTGAGCTCCTTCACCACCTGATGCAGCTGGCCCGCCTTGTCCGTGGAGAGAGCCGAGGTGGGCTCATCCAGAATCAGGACCTTTAAGTTGTCCGTCATCAGCGTCTTGCAGATCTCCACGATCTGCCGCTCGGCCAGGGTCAGCTTCTCCACCGCCTTCTGGACATCGATATTATTTCCCGGAAAATAGCGTTCCAAAAGCTCCTTGGCCTCAGCCTGGGCCCTGGCCCGCCAGCCCGGCTTGCTCACCAGGGTGTGCTCCACGTTCAGCATGGCGAAGTTCTCGTATACGCTCAGATTGGTACACAGGGACAGGTCCTGGTAGGCGCAGGCGATGCCCGCCTCCTTGGAGTCCCGGGTGGTGTATTTTTCTCTGGCGTTTCCCTCCAGCAAAATGGTGCCCGCTGTGGGCGGCAGCACGCCGGTGAGAATCTTCATCATGGTGGATTTGCCGGCTCCGTTGGGGCCCACAAGGCCGATCACTTCCCCGGAGTAAATCTGCAGATCCACCTTCTGGAGCGCCTTGGTGATGCCGAAAAAGCGGTCTATCCCCTGTAACTCCATATAGGGAGTCTGGTTTTCTTTATGTTTCACGTCCTCACATCCTCTCATCCGCAGTTTTACTGTACAAACGCCACCAGCCGGATCGGCGAGCCCGAACCGCCCTTAAACTTATTCTGAAGGCCGAACACCGCGCAGAAGGGCGGCAGCTTCCCCAGATTGCAGAGATTTTCCATGATCGGAATCCCCTGTCCCAGCAGAATCTCATGGGAGATAAAGCGCTTCACGCCAAATGCGTCCAGCGCCAGGGTGTCGCAGCCCACGGCGGCCACGCCCTTCTCCGCCAGATACCGGGCGGCTTCCTCCGACAGGCCGGGCCAATCCCTCAAAAATCCCTTGTCCTTGGGCAGAATGGCGTATTTGTCCTCCCAGCCGAAGCGGATCATCACGATATCTCCGGCCCTGATCTCCCCGTTCTCCGCCTCGAAGGCTTTGATCTGTTCCAGTGGCAAAAGTCCGCAGGGCGCGATGTTTTCTCCGTGAATGGTAACGCCCCGGCCCATAACCGTCCTGGGGGACAGCTCATCCACCGGACAGCCTCCCGGGATAAAATGCTTCGGCGCGTCGATGTGGGTGCCGGTGTGCTCGGATATGCGGATGCTCTGATGGTAGGACTCGCCTCCCGCCTCGTAGGTCTCCACCACCGCGGCCTCGTACTTCGGCTGCGTCGGCCAGAACGGCATGTTCATTTCCATGGTGTAGGACAAATCCACCACCTTCGCGTGGTCCCGGATCGCCTCGATCATCTCGATATAGTTGTTATGTTCCATCTTCCCTTTCGCCCTTTCTTTAAAATCTGTGCCCGGTTCCGGCCCTGGCGGACCATTACATTCAGTAATCGCCCTCAGGCTGCGTCTGCGGACCATTACATCCAGCAATCGCCCTCAGACTGCGCCTGCGGACCATTACATTCAGCAATCGCCCTCAGGCTGCGCCTGCAGACCATTACATCCAGCAATCGCCCTCAGGCTGCGCCTGCGGACCATTACATTCAGCAAAAGGCCGGCAGCCGCTAATCTGCAGCAGCCGGCCCCTGTCCGTTCAAATGAATCCAGCAGCGACTATTTTACTTATAAAGATTCTCTCTCACCCAATCCCGGTCAAAGGTCGGACAGCAGATTGCCTCGTCGGCCACATCCGCGTAATCCTTCACCTCGTCCTTGGTCACAATACCGAAGGGATGGATCATTTCCTTGGGAACGTCCATGCCGTCCAGGATATCGACCGCCACATACAGGCCGGTAGCGCCGTCCCAGGGGTTGGAGGAAACGGATACGGTGTCATAGCCTTCCGGAGCCTCGTTGGCCCACCATTTCAGGAAATAGCCTCTGTTGTCTCCCCCGATGATCGGCAGATCCAGACCAGCGGACTGGAACGCCTGCACGGCTGCGTAGGAGTCACCGCCCTGGGTCACAACGCCGTCCACCTTGTCCAGTGTGGGCAGTACGCTGGCCAGCTCGGACTGAGCCTTGGAACCGGTCCAGTCGGTGTAGATCTCAGCCACAACCTTGATGTCCGGGTATTTCTCCAGCACCTTCAGAACGCCCTCGTGCGCAATGTTGTCGAACTCGCTTCCGGCGGTTCCGCGCAGCTCAATGATGTTGCCCTTGCCGCCGATGGCTTCGCAGACATACTCGGTCAGGTAACCCATCTGAGCGATGGTGTCAAAGTTGATCTGGTAGCACAGCTCAGCCTCGGAGCTCACCGGACCGTCGTTGATGATGATACAGGGGATTCCGGCGTCGGAAGCCTCCTGGATTGCGCCGTTTAACGCGGTTGCGGAACCGGGATCGATGATGATCGCGTCCACGCCCTGAAGAATGAAGTTCTCAATCTGCTGCACCTGGGTGCTGTTGTTCTGGTTGGACTCGGCAAAGATCACCTCGCTGACCTCGCCGGTCTTCTGAAGCTCCTCGGCGGCCTCCTTTAAATAGCCTTCCATGGCCTGACGGTATGTATTGCCGTTGTAAGAGTTGCTGAAGCCGATCACATAACCCTTGCCCTCGCCTTTGTCCTCTGCCGCTGCGTCCGCCGCTTCCGTGGTATCTCCGGCCTCGGCTGCCGTTGTGTCTGCCGTTTTCTCAGTCGGGGCTGCCGTGGAAGCCGGCGCGGAACTGCTCTGCCCTCCACAGGCTGCCAACGAACAAATCATGGCTCCTCCCACCAACATTGCGATCCATTTACTTTTTTTCATTTTCTTTCTTCTCCTTTCAGTAACACATTTCCACCCTTGTGATGTTTTAATATACTAATATATTACTAAGTGACTATAATTTACCACATCTCGCAGTGTATGTCAATAGGTTTTTTTAAAATATGCACAATTATGTTTTCCCGTTAGATTTTTAGATTGTGCATATAATCCGGGCACAAAAAATAGCGCGAACCCATTTTAGGATAATTCGCACTATTTTCTGTCTTTTAATTGTTAATTTTTTATCATATTTGTCGGGTCAAGATTTAAAGTATTGCGGGTACTCGTTCCGCAGAGTCTGCTCGTTCATCAGCCACCGGTCCAGATGCTCCTCCATAATCCGTTTGGCCTGCTCCTTGTCCTTGTCGCGGATGGCTTTTACCAGATTCCGGTGGTCCTCCACAGTCTTATGGCCGTGAATCGCGGTGGCCTCCATGTTGCGGACCCGGTCGTAGTGGATGGAAAGTCCCTGGCTCATGCGGTAGATCAGGTCCTTACGGCAGATTGTGAACAGCTTGCGGTGCAGGGCGTTGTCAAGCTCCAGAAGCTTCTGAATCAGGTTATTTTTCAGATAAAACTCCTGCAGCGTAAGATTTTCCTCCAGCCACACAAAATCCGCTTCCTGGGCCATGTCGCAGGCCAGCTCCACCATCGCCTTCTCCAGGGTCATACGCAGGAAACGCACCTCCTGAACAATATCCGTATCAATCAGCGCGATGCGCATCCCGCGCTGTGGGAAAATCTCAATAATATCCGACTCCTCCTTGAGCTTGATAATCGCCTCGCGGACCGGAGTGCGGCTGATGCCGATCATCTGGGAAATCTCCATATCGTTCAGCGTGCTCCCCGGTTCCAGCTCCAGTGTAATGATATTTTCCTTTATAATGCGGTAGGCGTACTCCTTCGCAGTCTCCCCCGCCTGTCTGGCCTCGATTGTCATACTCAGAATCTCCTTATCTCTTGGCAATAGCCGTTCTGTCCCCCTACCCCAGATATTTGACCAGCGCGGTGCGCACGGCTCCCGGCCCGGCGGCCAGCTCCGCGAACATGGATTCCACTTTTTCTCCCAGTCCGGCGTCATAGAGATTCACGCCAAAGACCGCCGGGTTTGAGAGAATGTCCTTTAAGCAGCCCTGGCAGGAATCCGGGTCGCCCAGGCGGACTCCAGCCAGCTTCCCGGTCAGCTGCTCCAACATCGGGTCGGAGCTCAACTCCATGGCCCGGCCCTGGTCGTCAACTGCCAACAGATAACGGCACCAACCGGCCAGCGCCAGCGGGATATAGGTCAGGGATGCCGGATCCAGCTCCGGCCGTTCCATATAAGATTTAATCGTCTCGCCGAAACGGATCGCCACCTTCTGGGAGGTATCCGTGGCGATGCGCTGGGGCATATCGGGAATGTAGGGATTGGGAAGGCGCAGGTCGATGACTTCATGGATGAAGTCCACGGGATCGATGATCCCCGGATTCACCACCACCGGCATCCCCTCCCCGTATCCGATCTTTTCCACCAGCTTTTTCAGCTGGGCGTCCTGCATCTCCGCCGCAATGGAGGTGTAGCCCAGCAGGCAGCCGTAGACTGCCAGCGCGGTGTGCAGCGGGTTCAGGCAGGTCGTCACCTTCATCCGCTCCGTGTTGTTCACCGTATCCCGGTCCGTCATGTAGACTCCGGCGGCCTCAAGGGCCGGGCGGCCGTTGGGGAACTTGTCCTCGATCACCAGGTACTCCGGCGTCTCCGCGTTGACGTAGGGGGCAATATAGGTGTTGCGGCTGGTGACGATGGGCGCCATATCCGTAAGCCCGGACGCCTCCAGCGCGGCCTGCACTTCACCGGCCGGGCGCGGGGTAATCTTGTCGATCATGGACCAGGGGAAGGCGACCTTGGTCTCGTCTTCCAGATAGGCCACGAATTCCGCTTCCACCAGACCCGCCTTCTGCCATTCTCTTGCCACGGCCAGCACGCTGGACTGCAATTTCTCACCGTTATGAGAACAGTTGTCCATGCTCACCACCGCCAGGGGCAGGGCTCCGGCTTTGAAGCGCTCGTAGAGCAGGGCCGCAACCACGCTCATGGCGTGTCTGGGCTGCCCGGGCCCGTTCTGGATATCCTGGGCCACAACCGGGAAATACGCCCCGTCCAGGTTCTTCAAGGCATAACCCTTCTCCGTGATGGTAAAGCTGATCATCTGCAGGCTGGGCTTGCGGAAAATCTCCTTCAAGCGGATATAATCCGTGCCATCGCCGCTGTCCCCCTTTAATCCCTCGGAGATGCTGGCGACGATCTCCTTGTCCAGACGGCCGTCCGCGTTCATCAGAACCAGCATGGTCAGGTTGTCGTATGGCGCGTAGATCTTGTCCAGTATATCGTAGTCGAAGGTGTCCACCGCGATGATGCCGCGGTCCGCCTTCCCCTCGTTCAGCAGCCGCTGCTGCAGTCTGGCGATAAAGGCCCGGAAAATATTTCCGGCTCCAAAGTGCACCCACACCGGATTCTCCCGGGTGTTGGCGCGCATGGTTTCAATGGAAAACTCCGGGAGCTTTACGCCCGCGTTCTCCCAGAATGCACGGTTCTCAAGGGAGCTTAAGTTCATTTTCATGGCGTTTTCCCTCCCTCAATTCCGGTTCTGCTTTTCAATGGCCTCCCAGAGGCCGTTTAAGTAGCAGGCGCCCAGGGCGCGGTCGTACAGGCCGTAGCCGGGCATGGACACCTCGCCCCAGATGGCCCTTCCGTGGTCCGGGCGCACGATGCCGTCAAATCCAATGTCGTAGAGCGCCTTCATGATGGCGTACATATCCATGCTGCCGTCCGCAGAGAGATGGGCTGCCTCCTGGAAATCGCCGGGGGCGTTGTACTGGAGGTTGCGAACGTGAGCGAAGTGGATACGGCCTTTTAAGGAACGGATAATGTCCGGGATGTCGTTGTCCGGATTGCTCCCCAGAGAGCCGGTGCACAGGGTGACGCCGTTAAAGGGCGCGTCCACGGCCTTCATCAGCTTTAACAGCTGCTCCTTGCCGGTGATGATCCGGGCAAGGCCGAATACGGGCCAGGCGGGATCGTCGGGATGGATCGCCATTTTGATGTCGTATTGTTCGCATACCGGCTGGATGGCCTTCAGAAAATATACCAGGTTGTCGAAGAGCACGTCCGCGTTTACGTCCCTGTAGAGCTCGAACAGCTCCTTGATGCGGGCCATACGCTCCGGCTCCCATCCGGGCAGCTCAAAGCCGTTGGACTTCTCGCCCATGGACTCAAACATGTGCTCGGGATCCAGCTTGTCGATCTCCTTCTGGTCGTAGGCCAGAACCGTGGAGCCGTCCGGGCGCACCTTCGCCAGGTCGGAACGGGTCCAGTCGAACACAGGCATGAAGTTGTAGCAAACCACATGGATACCAGCCTGTCCCAGGCGCTCCAGGGTGGTGATATAGTTGGCTATGTACTGCTCGCGCTCGGGAATGCCCACCTTGATGGCGTCGTGGATGTTCACGCTCTCGATTCCCAGCACCTTCAGGCCCTTTGCCTCCACCTGCTCCTTCATCTGAAGAATGCGTTCCATCGGCCAGGCCTCTCCGGCCGGGATGTCGTACAGGGTGGTGATCACACCCTTCACCCCGGGAATCTGACGAATCTGCTCCAGGGATACACTGTCCACACCCTCACCGAACCAACGTAATGTCATGTCCATTTGCTTTTCCTCCTGCTCTGTGTTGTTTTGTTTGCGAATTTCGATGGGTAAATTTGCGCTTCGTTAGCAATATACTAATATATTACTATTTAACCCCACCGTTGTCAACCGGTGATTGGTAGATTTTCATAATTTTACCGTAATCGTTCAGACGGCGTAAAAAGCGACACGGAAAGCTGTGTCAAGCCCGCTTGGAGGGAGTGGGACGCCTGACTGATCACAATGAACGGGCCGGATGAGTGGGCATGGACGCGCCCGCGTCATCAGCCCCAGACGACGTCCCGTTAAAAAAGAGGCCTGCCGCACGGTCACACCCACGGAAGCCTCCTTTTTATATCACGCTATTTGCCGGCTCACGCCTTGGAGCTCAGAATCTCATTGATCTGGCTTACCAGAGTGTCGCAGTCAATGCCGTGCACCATGCAGGCCTCCTCCAGGGACTCGCCCTGAGAAGCCGGGCAGCCCAGGCAGTGCATGCCTGCTCTCATCAGAATCGGAGCGATGCTGTCATCCACCTGAATGAGATCGCCGATCAGCATATCTTTATCGATTGCCATGTGAATTACCTCCTTAAACGATACGTTTCGTACAATTTTCGCTATTATCATCCCCATCAGTTACCGTAAAATGTACCCCCGGGTTGTCTAGCACTTACAATATAATACCTTTCGGGGGATTTGGCAAGCCGCAAGCTGCAAATCGTTCATTTTTTTCGATTCAGAGTGAATCTGAAAAGCGGCTTTAACGGTTTTGAATGGCCATAAAGTATTCCACCGTTTCCTCTGGAAGTATTCCCTCCGCCTGGGCTCTCAACGCCTTAATGTCATAGGCTGTTGGCACCTCATAGAAATGCAGCGTGTCTCCAATGGCTTTTTCACGTTTTAAAAAACTGTGCTGCCTCAAATGGGTATCGAAATTCTCATAGCACTCATCATCAATGATCCCAAGTTCATGAAGCCGTATCATCAGGATCCGCTTCGATATACCATACTTCTGTTTGACCATACTCAGCTCTTTGGCCGAAATCTTCGTGCGCTTAGGTCCAAATTCCAGAACCGCCTGTTCCCTGGAAAATAAGATCCCCCTGGCGAAACGCTGCACCAGCAGTTCCGTCTCCTCCTTATCCCCGCCCTGGAGATAAAAATAGCCTACCTGCTGCAAAACGGAATAGCGGAAATCATCCACAAAGTAATTGGGGTGATACAGCAAAAACGGTATCCGGGTCGAGACCTCATAACCGCCGATATCCAGACTGCCAAACTGCCGGGTGGAAGAGATCAGATACCATCCCTGGGACTCCAGAATCGAACAGACACTGGAAATCGGATTAATCCCAACTCCCCACTTTGCCCTGATCCCCCCAATAAACTTCTCAATCTGCGCATGCTGATCCGCCCGCAGCTTTTGGGGCACCGGAATTTCAAAGACGGATCGGATTCCCAGGGCATGGTCAATCTCCAAATGCCGCTCCATCTCTACCTGGATAAACGCATACAGCTCCTGCTGACGGGATGGAATCAGATTCAAGTCCTGAAAAATTCTCAATTCAAAATCCGACCAATCCTGCTTGTAAAAAAAAGCAGGAATCGTACCCAGTTCTTTGGCCAGAACATTGATCGTAGCCTCGGCGGGAACGGTTTTACCCGTCTCATAGTATGATAAGGCGGCTCTGGAAATGGGAACCGAATTGGCGCTCAACGCATCCGCAAGCTGTTGCAGTGACAGACAGTTGGCCAATCTCATCAATTTTATCCTGTTTCCATTACATACCATAGCTTCTATCCCCTTTATCTGTTCCTGAACTACGCGGCTGTTCTTATTGTAATGGAAAATAGAAGTCAATTCAATAGTTCCCGGCATATCCGCAGCAATCATTCGCCTTTTATCCTTTCCATAACCGCAGTTACATGGGGAAGGGTAAAGTTCTCCCGCATACCGTACGATACACGGTCCAGCTCTTGAACATCCGCCTGTTCCAGCGTTAAGCCGGCGGCCAGTATCGAATCCTCAAAGTCCTCCCACGTATTGGCCCCGGCCACGACGCAGCTGACCTCGGGATGTGTCAGAACCCAGGCTGTGGCAATTTGCGCCATGGACACTCCATATTTCCGGCTCATTTTTCGGACAGACTCCACTACCTCCACCACCTGACCCCGGAACAGATACGGGTAATACTCCCGATATAGCGGCGACCGGGCCCAGAAGGACTGGGGCGGCATAGGTTGTCCGGGCACGTATCGCCCGCCCAGCAGGCCGCTGGCCAGTGCTCCGTAAGCCATAATACCTACGCCATAGTGAGCCGCCATGGGGAAGGTCTCTTCCTCCAACGTCCGGTTCAGCAGATTGTACGGATTCTGCATTGCGATCAGCGGCTGGGCATTGATGCGGTGCTGGGCGTCCAGCGCCGCAACCACCTGCCACGCATCGTAGTTGCAGACCCCCACATAGCGGATCTTTCCCTGCTGGCAGAGCGTTTCCATAGCCCGCACAGTCTCCTCAGGCGGCGTGGTGGGATCCGGCTGATGCAGCAGATACACGTCGATATGGTCCGTTTTCAGCCGCCTCAGGGAATTGTCGATCTCCCGCAGAATATGATACCGTGATCCCCCGTATCCGTTGGGCCCCTGGTCGTCCTTTTTGACCCAGCTTCCCACCTTGGACGTGATAACCGCCTTGTCCCGCCTTCCCTCCAGCGCCTTTCCCAGAGCGATCTCCGACTTTTCGTTGTCCGCAATGGTATAAATATTGGCGCAGTCAATAAAATTGATGCCATTTTCAATCGCCTGCGTGATGACGTTCACCGCATCCTCCAGAGGGGGAGTCCCCCGGAATCCGCAGCCGAAAGCGATCTGTGATACCTTTAATCCGCTGTTTCCCAACGGCACATATTTCCCCTGATACTCCATCTCTTACCTCCTAGAAAATCCCTCGAACCTCCGTACTCAGCTCATCACCCAGTTCGGGAACGCAGTCACCAGACCCGGGAAGAAAATCAGCAGAACCACCAGTGCAACAAGCGCCAGGGTGAACGGCGTCAGTTCCTTTATTACCTTCAGGGGGCTTTCCTCCGCAATACCCGCGGTAATATAGATCAGACTCCCCACCGGCGGCGTGATCAGCCCCATCATGGTTACCAGCATAGCCAATACGCCGAACTGGATCGGGTCAATTCCCACCGTGCGGATAATTGGCACCATAGTGGGAATGATCACCATCTGAATCACATTAACCTCCAGAATACAGCCGAAAAACAGCAGAATCAGCATACAGATCATCAGTACCACCGTCGGATTGGTGGTGAAACTGGTAATAAATTTTGCCAGAGCGGCCGCCATCCCCATAGAGCTGATAATCCATGTAAATACCCCCGCACAGGATAAGATACACAGCACCTTGGCTGCGTTTTCCGCTGCGCGGCAGAGCGCCTGAATAAACTGCTTTAAATTCAACTCCCGGTAGATAAATGCGCTGATAATCACAGCGCAGCCCACCGCCAGCGCCCCAATTTCAACAACAGTGCCGATGCCCGCCACCAGGCAGAACACCACAATCACCGGAAGCAGAAACGCGAAAAATGATTCCCGGAACACCAGAAACGCGTATTTCCAGCCGCGCCAGGCCGTTTTGGGATAATTGCGCTTCCAGGAAGTGATAAAGGATACGATCAGAAGAGCCACCCCCATCAGAAGCCCCGGCACCATGCCACCCAGGAACAGGCGGTTGATGGATACGGACAGGTAAATCCCCATGAGTACCAGGCCGCCGGAGGGCGGGATAATGGGGCCGATGGTGGAGGACGAAGCGGTCACAGCCGCCGCATAACCCCCGCTATAGCCTTCCTTTTTCATGGCTGGGATCAGCAGGGAACCAATCGCTGCGGTATCTGCCACCGCGGAGCCGGACACGCCCGCAAAAATCATGGAGGCAAGTATATTCAGATGGCTCAGGCTGCCCCTGATATGGCCAATGACAGCGGTGCCAAATTTGATCAGACGGTTGCTCATGCCTCCGCCGTTCATGATTTCTCCCAACAGGAAGTAAAACATGATAGCCGCAAAATTGTAATTGTTGAGCCCCGACAGCAGTCCCTGCCCGATCACAGCCACCGGCACGGTTCCCGGGAACAGGACCGCTATCCCTGTGGCAGCCATCCCCAAGGCAAGAAAGACCGGAAAGCGCAGCAATAGAAACAGAAACATGATGCCGAACAGGATCAAAACCTTTGTGATCATGGCTTTACCTCCCTCTTTTTGTTGAGCTGTTCCGCCAGCTTCAGGGCGGCGCAGACTGAAAACAGCGCGCCGCAGAATACCAGCGGATAATACCGGAAACCCTCATCGATTCCAATAATTGAAAGGGTATATCCCTTATTAACCCCGATGGTGATCCAACCTGTCCGGACCAGCGCGATCCCCATGACGATCCCCATCAGGTTGATAAACAGGTCCATTCCATATAGGATTGTTTGAGGCAGATAGACATTCAGAACGTCCATTCTGATATGTCCTTCCTTCAGCCACATCCACGGAACCCCCGCCGCAGCCATCCAGGACAGAATATAGATTGATACCTCTTCAATCCAGATGATGGTCACATCCACAAAATACCGGGTCACAACCTGCAACACGGCCAGCACCGTAAGGCTGAACAGCCCCATTGCAATTATGGACATCAATGCTTTCGCAATTTTGCTTTCTACCCTCTCAACCATCATTACCTCCCCGTTACTTTAACCCCTTGATCTGCTCGTAAAGCCCGGCTCTGAAAAGTTCCCCGTCAAATTTCGCCGCAATTTCTTCAGCCGACTTCACAAATGCATCACGGTCCACCTCAATGTAGGTAACGCCCTCTTCCTGGAACTTTCTCAGACATTCCTCGTAGGTGGTGTTCCACAGGGTGTCCGAGGCCTCCTTGAACGTTTCCTCCAGGGACTGGGTCAGCCAGCTCTGCTGCTGTTCGGTCAGCTTGTTCCAGCTGATATCCGACATCCAGATCACCATGTCCGAGTAAATGTAGTCCAGATTCATATAATACTTCTGTACCTCGGAGAAGCTGGAGGTATAGGAGTTCACCAGATCATTGTCCTGCCCGTCCACCATGCCGGTCTGAAGGGCCTGGAACAGTTCGCCGCCGCTGACTACCATGGGATTGGCCCCCCATGCGGTAAGCATCTTTGTGATTGCAGGGGACTCCGGAGTGCGAATCTTCATATTTTTAAGGTCCGCCGGAACCTTCACCGGAGTATTGGTAGTCGTCAGGGACCGGGGCGCCTGATCACTGATGGGGCCCATGTACTTGAGACCGTTGGCCGCCTCCACCTTTGCCACCATCTCCTTTAAAATATCCGACTCCAGGAATTTGTGGTAATGATCCAGGTCCTCAAACAGGAATGGCACTACGCACACGCTGAAATCCGTCCCTTCTTTCAGCACCGTAGCTGTGTCAAAGCCGGTCAAAAAGAAATCCAGGGTTCCCTGTTCCATCTGCGAGTAGTGGGCAGCCGTATTTCCCAGCACGCCCCCGGCCAGTACCTCTATGGTCATTTTGCCACCGGAGACAGCCTCCAGCTTGTCCGCCCATAGCTCCGCCGTGTTGGGCTGCACTGTGCCTGCCGGGGCGGGAACACCCAGTTTTAAGACCAACGCGCCCTCCTGCTGTTGCACAGCCTGGGTTGAAGCTGAAGTCTGCGGCTCCCCTGTTGAACCCGCAGCGGAAGCTCCGGTATCCGCCTTTCCCCCACAGCCTGCGGTCAATATCATTGCCGCCAATGTCAATGCTACGAATCTCATTCCTTTTCTCATTTTTACCTCTCCTTTTTATAAAAATGCTTATTTTGTGTTGAATCCGTCTGACTCCGAAAGCAGCTTGAACGCAATGTGGACAGCCTCGCAGCCAGATCTCACCAGTTCCTCCCTTGTGAACCTCCCGATTCCCGGGGTGAGGATCACATTTCTAAGAGTCCGGAAGGGATTTTCCCCCTCAATAACGGTTCGCTCTAATGTATCCAGTGCGGCTGCCTCGACCCGTTTCTCCTTTAGTGCGGCATAGAGCGCTTCCGTATCCACCAACCTGCCGTCCCCCATACTGATCAGCACCGCGGTGCGTTTCATCCACCCGATCAGCTCTTTGCTCACAATCTGTTTCCCTGCCTGATTGTATGATAAATGAACGCTGACAATATCCGCCTCACGGCACAACGCTTCAAGCTCCGCCGAAAAGCGGGAATCCGCCTCCGCGTTTTCCGGGTCCGGCTGCCATACCAGGACACGGCAGCCCATGGCCTCCATCATCTGCGCCAGTTTTCCGCCGCCGTTTTCAAGTCCCAGAATCCCGATGGTGGACCCCGTTACAGAGGAGGCTGCGTGCCGGATCCATTGTCCTTCCATCACCTGCTGGTGATGGCGGATTACCTTGCGCCTGAGGGCAAGGATCAGGGATAACGCCATTTCTGCCATCTCTGCCTCCCCATTTTCCGGTACGGCCGCAAGCCGGATTCCAAGACTCAACGCCCTCTGCAGATCCCCTTCCCGCCAGCCGCCAGTCCTACGAACAACAACCTTCACTCCCGCTTCGGAGCAGTCCGTCAGCCGCATGTTTATTTCGTCGCCGTCCACAATCAGCGCACCGGCTCCGGCAAGATCAATGTTTTCTCCGCCAACCGCTCCCGGCGCCCATGTATACCGGCAGCCCAGGCCTTCTGCAAAGCGCCGGACCTGTTCCTGGACCGCTCGCATATCCGGATTGTCTTCACCGGCAATGGAACGTATTTCCTTATGCTTCATATCTGGCCTGCTCCTTCAAAACAGCCTCCAGTGTTTCCGTGCCGTAGGCCACACGCGCTTCATAATCCATGGGACACATACGGTAGTAAGCCTTTCTCCCCATCTGGATCTGCAGAGCCGGTTTGGACAGAATCATATCGAGATAATACTGGAGCGTCTCCTCAAATGCCTCCTCTTCGGCCACGCAGGTGATCAGTCCATAGGCCATGGCCTCCTCGGTTCCAAACAGTTCTCCCCCGTAAAAGGCCGGAAGCAGACGCTTTTTGGGGATCACGTCGATTGTGTTGATCATAACCATCACCGGAAAACCGCCGTGCAGAATCTCGGGAAAACCAAATTTGACTCCTTTTCTGGCAATGGCGATATCGGACGAGGCTAAAAGATCATTCCCTCCTGCCACGCAGTCCCCTTCCACCGCCGCAATTACCGGCGTGCGGATCTCCATCAACTTTCTCTGCATATCCCGGATCGCCTGAGAATACCGGTCCTTCTCTTCCTTTGAGCTGCCGGCATCCACCCGCCCTCCGGAACAGAAATGCTGCTTGTTCCCCCGCAGTACCACGACCCGGATATCCGCCTCCTGATCCGCCCGCTCCAACGCCTGCCCAATCATCTGCATCGCCTCGCGGTTGATCCGGTTTTCATCCTCCGGCCGGTTCAGATGGATCTGCATAACGTGATCCTTCACCGTTACCTCCACTGGTTTTTTTGTTTCCATCACCGCACACCTCCATGTTCACTATTGATAAGTCCATGATATACATTTATTCTCCTCTTGTCAATATAGAATTTTACATATTTTATTTTTCTGTAAAGTCCCCCTGTATCATTTTTACATTTTTCCTACTATTTGTTTGGTCAATATCACTTTTTCGGTTTATTTTCGCCCTTATTTTAACAAAATTTTATTTTTCATATTTCTTTTATTGACATTTTTATTTTATTTGTTTATCATCAGGTTATAACCCATTTTATTAACCACCGTCAAAAAGGAGGATGTTCTGATGGAACAAACCACACTAAAGCAACTTTTGGAAAAGGGTCCCGTGCTGGCTCCCTGCGTTTATGACTGTCTCTCAGCCAAGATTACGGAGCGTGCCGGTTTTCAGGCCATGTGTCTGAGCGGCGGAGAACTGGCCGCAAGCTATTGCGGGCTGCCGGACATTGGTCTGGTCTCCCTGCAGGAACTGACCGATGCCGTTGGCCGAATCTCCGCCTCCTGCTCCCTTCCCATGATTGTGGACATTGATACCGGCTTTGGAAACGAATTGAACGTCATCCACACCTGCAGGAAAATCGCCAAAGCCGGCGCCATGGCCGTTCACATGGAGGACCAGACCTTTCCCAAACGCTGCGGCCATCTCCAGGGTAAAGAGGTGATCCCTCTGGAGGATTATCTCGGGAAAATCAGAGCCGCAGCTTACGCGCTCAGGGATACCGACTGCCTTCTCATCGCCAGAACCGATGCCTACAATATACTCGGAAAGGAGGCTGCTATCGAACGTGCTACCGCCTCCGTGGAAGCAGGCGCTCATATTACGCTGGTGGAGGGGACGGAAACTCTGGAAGCCATTGAGGAAATCGGCCGCAGGGTACCCGGCTGGAAAATGTTCGGTATGGCCTCAGCCGGAGCCAGTCCCAAGGTCACATATAAGCAGCTGGTGGATTGGGGCTATAACCTGATCACCGTTCACTGCGCGCAGTGGGGGGCAATCAAGGGCATGGAGGAGTTTTCCAGGTCCTGTCTGGAGACCGGGAGCGATATCTTTATCACGGAAATGGACGGCGTGGACAACCGCCCCATCGCATTGTTCAACATGTTCGGTTTACAGGAGTGGATTGAACTCGGCCGGAAATTCAGCCCTAAAATCAATGCCGCTAAGGAATTTGAGACAAAGTCATAAGGAGGTCCCATGATACGCAAATACTCGGATTTGCTGAAGGAACAAAAAAATGCACCGTTTGACGGCACCGGTGAAATCATGGTGCGCAGCCTGCTAAACGGCCCCGATGAGCTCTACCACAAAGGCCGGGTGTTCGCCCACACCACCGTCTATCCCGGTTCCGCCATCGGATATCATGTACACACAGACGAGTCGGAAACCTACTATATCCTGAAGGGAACCGCGCGTTACAACGACAATGGGACAATCACCACGCTGTCCCCTGGTGATGTGGCCCACACGCCTCCCGGAGAAGGCCACGGCATCGAGGCCGCAGGCCCGGAGCCGGTTGAAATGATCGCGCTTATTTTGTACAGCTAACTATCAAATTTCTTCGTCCCGGGCCCCTTGCGCCCGGGAATCTGTTGAGTGCAATGAGCCGCAGGCATATTCTGCGGCCCATTGTTTTTTATATTTTCCAGCTATTCCCAAGGCTCTTACATTTTTTTCATATAACCCCAAATTATCACCGTTAGTTAAAAAATATTATCAGTTAAAGCCCTTGACGTGTATACAATGTGCATAATATAATAAATGTTGCAAAAGCAACAGCAATTATCCGCAGCTTATAGTACACTGTCAGCGTGACAACCGAATGGCGGCAGCAGGTATTGGAGACAATACGTTTTACAGGAGGGAAAAATCTATGAGAACAGAATGGAACACATTTAACAGCGGCGTATGGGAACGCGAAATTAATGTGCGGGATTTTATTCAGAAAAACTATACGCCCTATGACGGCGACGACACATTTCTGGAAGGCCCCACTGAGAATACAACAGCCCTCTGGGCGCAGGTGATGGAGCTGTCCGCCAAGGAGCTGGCGGCCGGCGGCGTGCTGGACATGGACACCAAGATCATTTCCACCATCACATCTCACGGACCCGGATATTTAGATAAGGAAAAAGAAACCATCGTGGGCTTTCAGACCGACAAGCCCTTCAAGCGGGCCCTGCAGCCCTACGGCGGCATCCGCATGGCGGTGAAGGCCTGCCAGGACAACGGCTATGAGGTGGACCCGGAGATCGTGGAGTTTTTCACCAAGCACCGGAAAACCCACAATGCTGGCGTGTTTGACGCCTACACCCCCGAGATGCGCGCCTGCCGCTCCAGCCACATTATCACCGGACTGCCGGACGCTTACGGCCGCGGCCGGATCATCGGCGATTACCGCCGCATCGCGCTTTACGGGGTGGACACCCTGATCGCGGAGAAAAAGGAGGAGAAGGACTCCACCCGCACCATCATGTACTCCGACGTCATCCGGGAGCGGGAGGAGCTGTCCGAGCAGATCCGGGCCCTGGAGGATTTGAAGGAGTTGGGACGGATCTACGGCTACGACCTCTCCCGCCCGGCAATGGACGTGAAGGAGGCCATCCAGTGGACCTACTTCGGCTACCTGGCCGCGGTTAAGGAGCAGAACGGCGCGGCCATGTCCCTGGGACGCACCTCCACCTTCATCGACATTTACGCGGAGCGCGACTTAAAGGCCGGAACCTACACGGAGCAGCAGATTCAGGAGTTTGTGGATCATTTTATTATGAAGCTTCGCCTGATCAAGTTCGCCAGAACGCCCGAGTACAACGAGCTGTTCTCCGGCGACCCCACCTGGGTGACCGAATCCATCGGCGGCGTGGGCATCGACGGGCGGCACATGGTGACAAAAATGTCCTACCGCTACCTGCACACCTTAAAGAACCTAGGCACTGCCCCGGAGCCGAACCTGACCGTGCTCTGGTCCACCAGACTGCCCATGAATTTCAAGCGCTTCTGCGCCAAGACCTCCATCGAGTCCTCCTCCATCCAGTATGAGAACGACGACCTGATGCGGGTGACCCACGGAGACGATTACGCCATCGCCTGCTGCGTTTCCAGTATGCGCCTTGGCAAGGAAATGCAATTCTTCGGCGCCAGAGCCAACCTGGCCAAGTGCCTGCTCTACGCCATCAACGGCGGCGTGGACGAGATCAGCGGCAAGCAGGTGGGCCCCAAGTTCCGCCCCATCACCTCCGAGTATCTGGATTACGACGAGGTAATGGACCGGTACAAGGATATGATGAAGTGGCTGGCGAAGGTTTACGTGAACGCCCTGAACATTATCCATTACAACCATGACAAATACAGCTATGAGCGCCTTCAGATGGCTCTGCACGACAAGAAGGTGACCCGCTGGTTCGCAACCGGCATCGCCGGCCTGTCCGTGGTGGCCGACTCTTTATCCGCCATCAAGTACGCCAAAGTGAAGCCCATCCGCAATGAGAAAGGCGTGGCCGTGGATTATGAGGTGGAGGGTGATTTCCCGAAATATGGAAATAACGACGACCGCGTGGATCAGATCGCGGCGGAGCTGGTGCATACCTTCATGAGCTTTATCAAGGGCAACCACACCTACCGCGGCGGCATCCCCACCACCTCCATTCTGACCATCACCTCCAACGTGGTGTACGGAAAGAACACGGGCGCTACGCCGGACGGCCGCAAGGCGGGCCAGCCCTTCGCGCCGGGCGCCAACCCAATGCACCACCGGGATACCCACGGCGCGGTGGCTTCCCTGGCTTCCGTGGCCAAGCTGCCCTTCCGGGACGCCCAGGACGGCATCTCCAACACCTTCTCCATCATCCCGGGCGCCCTGGGTAAAGACGATCAGGTCTTTATGGGCGACCTGGAGGTGGAGCTGGACAGCTGCACTTCCTGCGGCATGGGCGGCAACCTGTTCGAGGGCCTGGACGCGGAAGCGGACAACGAGGACGCCTGATAAGAAAAGGCGCGGGATGGAAGCCCGGGGCGTGCGGGCCGAAAGCCTGGGGTTCGCGCGCCAGAAGCCTGGACGCAGCTCCGCCCCGGATATCCGGCCCGGCGCAACTGAAACAAACCCTTTAACCATGGACATTACAAGAAAGAGAGGACTTCAATATGGTAAAAGCAAGTGATTCACAGATCGATAACCTGGTAGCACTTTTGGACGGCTACGCCCAGGAGGGCGGCCACCACTTAAATGTCAACGTATTCAGCAAGGAAACTCTGCTGGACGCCCAGGCGCACCCGGAGAAATATCCCCAGCTGACCGTGCGTGTTTCCGGCTACGCCGTGAACTTTAACAAGCTGACCAAGGATCAGCAGGACGAGGTCATTTCCAGAACGTTCCACGGGGAAATCTGATATTGATTCTTTCGCATGATGTCCGGGGGCGCACTGCCTTCGGACTTGTGCGTGAGAGGGAAATGCCTGGTTCGTGCGGCGGGCGCGGTAAGGTGCGGCCATGGCGGGTGAGGCCATCCGCCGCCAGTCAGGACGCGGGCGGGGCATTTTCTGTGCACGCTTTGCAGACGCGAGAGGAGGAGGCTTTTTATGATCGGACGTGTTCATTCCATTGAAAGTTTTGGCACCGTGGACGGCCCCGGCATCCGCATGGTGATCTTTCTGAGCGGGTGTCCCATGCGCTGCCTGTACTGCCACAACCCCGACACATGGGACCCCAAGGGCGGGACTCCCATGACCGTGGACCAGCTCTTAAACCAGTACGACAACGCCCGGCATTTCTACCGGAAGGGCGGCATCACGGTCAGCGGCGGGGAACCGCTGACGCAGATCGGCTTCGTGACGGAGCTGTTCGAGGAGGCCAAAAAGCGGGGAATCCACACCTGCCTGGATACCTCAGGCGTCACCTTCCGCCCGGACTCCGCCGGTGTGAGGGAGAAATTTGACCGGCTGGCAGCGGTCACCGACCTGGTGCTGCTGGATATCAAGCACATCGACCCCCAGGAGCACTTAAAGCTGTGCGGACAGCCTCAGGACAACATTCTGGCGTTCGCCCGCTATCTGGAACAGAAGCAGATTCCGGTCTGGGTCCGCCATGTGGTGGTTCCGGGAATCACGGACCGCGAAGATTACCTCCACCGCCTCGGGCTGTATCTGGGCACACTGAAAAATATCAAAGCCCTGGACGTCCTGCCCTACCACGACATGGGAAAGACCAAGTATCAATCCCTGGGAATCCCTTATCCGCTGGAGGACACCAGTCCCCTTCCACCCGCCGGGGCGGCCAAAGCCCGGCAGATCATTCTCAGGGGCATGAGGGAGAGTCGGAATTGCTCATAATTACTGACACAGGTAATATCCCGCGAGGCGTTTTTTGTGAGTGGAGCGCAGCAAAAGTCACAGAAAACCCGAGGATAGCGGCGCGGAACAGCGTTTTTGCCGTTTCTGTGCATCGCGTAGCGTGTTACTGTTCGCAGAATCGCGCTTTCCCGTGGTGCTGTGAACAGTAATTGCTCATAATTTTAAACATTGCACCCTGCATTTTCCTCTTGAATATTTATAGAATATAGTATAAAATATAAGAACAATGTACAAAGGGCCTGTCCGGACTCCACTGTTGTGAGAATATTTCCGGAGATGCTCATAATATTAAGGAGGTAATTCCAATGGCATACGTTATCAATGATTCTTGTGTTAGCTGCGGAAGCTGCGCAGCAGAATGTCCCGTAGGCGCTATTTCCGAGGGCGATAGCCAGTACGTTATCGACGCTGATACCTGCATCGATTGCGGTACTTGCGCTGGCACCTGCCCCACCGGAGCTATCAGCGAGGGCTAATAGGCTACATAAGAGCCTCTTCCTGAGGGAAGGGGCTCTTTTCATACGGATAAACGCTTCCGCGGCCATGGCTGCCCCGGCATTTCCGGCGGCGGCGCGGTCTTAGCGGAGTTTTTTTGATCGTTTTAACATCGAATCGGAGGATATGTTATTATGAAAAAGCCACTTATTGCCATCACGCCCTCGCACAACACGGAAAATGACGACATCAGCATGCGCCCTACCTACCTGCGGGCGGTTGCCGCAGCCGGAGGTCTTCCGGTGGTGCTGCCCCTGGAAGGTACTGAGGAGGATATCGCCCAGTATGTGGATACCTGCGACGGCTTCCTGTTTTCCGGCGGCCCGGACCTCCACCCGTTCCTGTTTGGGGAGGATACGCATCAGAACTGTGGTAACGTATCCGCGGCCAGGGATACCATGGAGCAGCAGTTATTTAAACTGGCCTTCAAGGCCAGAAAACCGATTTTGGGCATCTGCCGCGGCATTCAGGAGATCAATGTGTTCCTGGGCGGCGATATCTATCAGGATCTGCCCAGCCAGTATGAAGCGGCATTTCCCATTGCCCACCGCCAGCCCTATTACTACACCACCACCAGCCATCTGGTGGACCTCGTGCCCGGCACCCGCATGGCCGAAATCGCAGGGGGCAAGGCGCAGATCGCGGTGAACAGCATGCATCACCAGGCCGTGCGTTCCCTGGCGCCTGGCCTGACCGTGTCCGCAGTAGCGCGGGACGGTTTGACCGAGGCCGTGGAGATGCAGGACTATCCCTATCTTTTGGCGGTGCAGTGGCATCCGGAATACCTGTCCGGCAAGGACGAGGCCGCCGGCAGACTGTTTGCCAGTTTTGTGGACGCCTGCCGGGTAAAATAAGAGAGAATCGTGTCAAAAATGGACCGCGGGCTGTGCCGGCGGTCCAATGCATCAAGAACGGGGCCGCCCGGCGTCATTTACCGGACGGCCCCCATTTCTATACCCATTTCAAACGGACTTCTACTTCAGGTCAATGATTTCTCCCGCCATTCCGGCAAACTCCTCCGCCGTCATAGTATTATCAAAGGAAATTATCGTATAGAACACACCGCCGTCCTCCCAGTATATGGTCTGGCTCCTGTTGCGTTGCACCTCGGAAGTTCCGTAGCCGATGTTAAGCTTTCCGGCATCCGACAACGCCTGCTCTTCCTCGGAAACCTGGTAGTCCGGCGGCACGAACAGATTCTCCCTGACGGAGAAATACAGCGTACAATCCCCGTGGGTGAAGGTGCTGTCCCCGGTGAGCGGGGCGTCATCCAGTTTTGCCTGGGCTGCGATCAGGCTGATATCTGCCATTCCATTCTTCTTATAATTTACTGTCATGTCGCGGATGGTCTCCACCACATTTCCCTCCGCGTCCCTGGATTCCTGGGACCCGGGCAATGCTGAGGTGAATCCGTAGCCATTGGCAAAGGCCTCGGGTATCTTTGCCTCAAATCCGACTTCCTTTTCCATATCTGCAACCTTGCTATACTGATATACCGCATCATTCCAGCTGCTATAGGAGGCGATACCGGCGATTTTCCCCGCCGCCACCGCTGTGATGGTTCCAAATACGCACACGGCCGCTGCCACAACCACGATCTTTTTTGCACTCCATTTTCTCATCCTGTTTTCCTCCTCTATTTTCCGATGCACGGAGCGGATCATCCTCTGGGAATCCTGAGAGGACACCCTGACCGTCTCCGCCTGCCTGGAAAGGGCCTGACGGATCTGCTCTTCCATCTGTTCCGCACCTTTATTCCGGCTCGGTAAATTCTGCTTCATAAGGCCGCCTCCTCTCCCAGCATCTGCTGTTCGCTTTCCAGCACCTGTTTTAATTGAGTTCTCGCTGTATACAGTCTTGATTTTACAGTTCCTTCCAGACAGCCCATCACCGAGGCGATCTCTTTGGTGGTCATACCGTTAAAATAGTACAGGACCACCGCGGTCCGCTGCTTGGCCGGAAGCCGTCCGACGGCCTGGTACAATTCCCTGTCCCTGGCATTTCTCATCACTTCCTCCGGCACGGAAGCGGCAGACGGGGTATTTTCCCCGAAGACTTCCTCTACCGGCTGCTCTTTTTTACTCCTGCGGCATATGCGCCACGCCTCCCGGGTCAGGGTCTTGTAGAGCCATCGCTCAAAATACTGCGGCTCTCGGATTCGCCTGCGGTTCAAATATACCTGTATAAATGTCTCCTGAACAATATCCTCGCTGTCTGCATAGCTTCCGGAAATCAGATATGCCATGCGGAGAGTTCTGGGATAATAAGACTCCATCCGGAGGTCAAACGCCTCCCGGTCATCCGCAATCATCCGGCGGACCAGTTGCTCGTCTCCGCGATTCTCCTTCACAGTCAATCCTCCTTTCCGTCCGGCGGCCCGGCGCAAATCGTCTGCCCCGGCCGCGCCGTTTTCGGTGCACCTGTTATATAGAGGCGGTCAATGGGAAAACGGTTCATTTTTATTTAAAATTATTTTTTAAAATGTGTCAAGGGTGCAACTTTTCCCCCATCTCCCCCGTATTGGAAAATCAATCAGATTTATCAGTAGAGCGGAACGGGCGCCGGTGGGGGCCGGGAATTTATAGCGGCTGGCTTCACGGAAAATCCGCAAAATACGGCAAAAACGGCGCCCGGACTTATGTGTCCTGAGCACCGTTTTTGCCGTTCTGTTGATCAGAACCGGTTTCTCCGGGGCGATTCGGCCTATTCCCGGCCGCCCCGTTTTACTCCGCTCTTCTCCGCCTTACTCCGCCTCCATCACCGCTGCCTTCATCTCCCGCACGTACCGGCTTACCGGCTCCACGCAGTCCTCGCCGTACTTTGCCACCAGCTTCACAATGGCGCTGCCCACGATCACGCCGTCCGCGTCCGCTGCCATGCGCCGGGCCTGATCTGGTGTGGAGATTCCAAAACCCACGGCGCAGGGGACATTGTTCGCCTCCTTGACCATTTTCACCATAGCGCCCACGTCGGTGGTGATCTCGCTTCTCACGCCGGTGACGCCCAGGCTGGACACGCAGTAGACAAACCCTTCCGTCTCCCGGGCGATGGCCTTCACGCGCTGGCTGGAGGTGGGAGCCGCCAGGTAGATCAGGATCATGCCGTGGGCCTTGCAGGCGGGCAGCAGCTCCTCCCGCTCTTCAAAGGGCATATCCGGCACGATCAGGGCGTCCACACCGGCTTCCACCGCATGTTCCATGAACCGGTCCGCGCCGTACACGAACACCGGGTTGATGTAGGTCATGAAAGCCAGCGGCACGTCCGTCTTTGTCCGGACCCGCTTTACCATGTCGAAAATCTTGTCCGTGGTGGTTCCGGCCGCCAGGGCCCGCTGGTCCGCCTCCTGGATCACGATTCCCTCCGCCACCGGGTCGGAGAAGGGAATTCCGATCTCGATGAGGTCCGCCCCGGCCTCCGCCATTGCAACAATCAGACGTTCCGTCACATCCAGATTTGGATCGCCAGCGGTCACAAACGGGATAAACGCCTTATTCTGAAATACTTCCTGCACTCTATTCATAAATCTCAACCCCCCTGTATCTGGCGATGGCTGCCACATCCTTGTCCCCTCTTCCCGAGAGATTCACCACAATGATCTGATCCGGCTTGAGGGACGGCGCGATTTTGCGGGCGTAGGCCACGGCGTGGGCGCTCTCCACCGCCGGGATGATCCCTTCCATCCTGGAGAGGTACTCGAAGGAGTCCACCGCCTCATCATCCGTCACCGGCACATAGGTTGCCCGGCCCATGTCGTGGAGCCAGGCGTGTTCCGGCCCGATTCCCGGGTAATCCAAGCCCGCGGAGATGGAGTACACCGGCGCGATCTGCCCGTACTCATCCTGGCAGAAATAGGATTTCATCCCGTGGAAAATGCCCTCGCTGCCCGTGGCGATGGTGGCCGCCGTCCGGTCCGTGTCCGCGCCGCGCCCGGCCGCCTCGCAGCCCACCAGCCGCACGCTCTCATCCTGGATGAACTCGTAAAACGCGCCCATGGCGTTGCTGCCGCCGCCCACGCAGGCGATCACCATATCCGGCAATTTGCCTTCCTTTTCCCGCAGCTGTTCCTTGATCTCCCGGCTGATCACGCTCTGGAAATCCCGAACCATCGTGGGGAAGGGGTGGGGGCCCATGACGGAGCCGATCACGTAGTGGGTGTCGGAAATGCGGCTGGTCCACTCCCGCAGCGTCTCATTTACCGCGTCCTTTAAGGTCTGGGTGCCGCTGGTCACAGGGTGCACCTTCGCTCCCAGAAGCTCCATTCGGTACACGTTTAAGACCTGACGGTCCGTGTCCTCCTTGCCCATAAACACCTCGCACTCCAGGCCCAGGAGGGCCGCCGCGGTGGCCGTGGCCACGCCGTGCTGGCCGGCCCCCGTCTCCGCGATCACCCGGGTCTTGCCCATCTTTTTGGCAAGCAGCACCTGGCCGATGGCGTTGTTGATCTTGTGGGAACCGGTGTGGTTTAAGTCCTCGCGCTTTAAGTAGATTTTCGCGCCGCCCAGGTCCTTTGTCATTTTCTCCGCGAAATACAGGCGCGACGGGCGGCCGCAGTATTCCTTTAAAAGCTGATCCAGCTCCGCCATAAACTGCGGATCATTTTTATAGTGCTCATAGGCTTCTTCCAGCTCGGCCACGGCGCTCATCAGCGTTTCCGGGATGAACTGCCCGCCGTGAATTCCAAATTTTCCCTTTGACATGTGAATACTCCTTTGGTTTTGTGATGATTGGTGGATGCGTAAAAACGTTTGATGGTTTGATGGGAGCTATCCGCCGGACTGTTTCCCGCTCTGCCGCACCGCCTCCACCATACGGCGGATTTTTTCCGGATCCTTGCGGCCTTCCGTCTCCACCGCGCTGCTGACGTCCAGGCAGTAGGGGCGGCAGTTTTTGGCCTCGTGTACATTTTCCAGGGAAATGCCTCCGGCCAGAAAAAACGGTTTTTGGAGCGGCGGGATCAGATTCCAGTCAAATACCCGGCCGCTGCCGCCGTACTGGCCCTTGGTGTAGGTGTCCAGCAGCAGGTACTCGCAGGACAGCTGTTCCGCCCTGAGAATGTCGTCTCCGTTTCGCACCCGCACGGCCTTGATCACCGGCGCCGCGGTTTGGCGCTTCAGCTCCCGGATATAGGCCTCGTCCTCGTCCCCATGGAGCTGGATCATCTGAATCGTGCCAACCTCCGCCAGCCGGACGGCCTCGCTGACGGGAGCGTTCACAAACACTCCCACAGCCTGGATCCGCGGGTCCAGCGCCCGCTTCAAAGACGCCGCCCAGGTGGCTCCAACCTGCCGTCTGCTCTGCGCAAAAACAAACCCGATATAATCCGGTCTGACCCGGTTGACCGCCTCCATATCCCCAATGCGGCTGAGGCCGCAGATTTTGATGCGGCAGCCCTTGTTGGCATCGTTCATGAAAATCCCTCTCTGTTCTTTGTGGGAAACGGCCATTTTCCTCCGCCGCTCTGCCATCTTCCTAAATTCCGCTTTCTTTCTATAAAATACAGCCCCGGCGCAGTTCCTTTAACGCGGCCGTCTTATCCTTTGCCCGCATGAGCGTCTCCCCGATCAGCACCGCATCCACTCTGGCCTCGGCCAGCCGCCGGATATCCGCTGCTGTCCGGATCCCGCTCTCCGCCACAAATACGGTATCCTTTGGCACCAGCCGCCTCAGGCGCAGGGCGTTGGAAAAGTCCACCTCAAAGGTTTTCAGATTCCGGTTGTTGATTCCGATAATTCGCGCCCCGGCTTCCGCCGCCATGGCCACTTCCCCGTCGTCATGGGCTTCCACCAGCGCGGCCAGCCCCAGCTCGCCGCAAAGACTGTGGTAGCGTTTCAGCTTATCTTCCTTCAGCAGGGAGCAGATGAGCAGTACCGCAGACGCGCCCAGCAGTTTTGCGTCGTAAATCTGGTATTCATCGACCACAAAATCCTTGCGCAGCAGGGGAAGCTTTACCTGGCGGTGGATTTCCTCCAGATACATGCTGCAGCCCTGAAAATACTCCGGCTCCGTCAGCACGGAAATGGCGTCGGCGCCCGCCCGCTCGTAATCGGAGGCGATTTCCTTGTAATGAAATTCTTCCGCAATGACGCCCTTGGACGGGGAAGCTTTTTTGACCTCGCAGATGAAGGACATTCCGGGCTTTCGGAGGGCGGCTTCAAAGGGGTTGGGGGCGAAAGGCGCGGAGGACGGCAGCGATACGGGGGCCGGGTGGGACTGTTCCGCCCTCGTCATCTCCAACGCCATTTCCCTCACCCGCTCCAAGGGCCGTTCCATCTTTTCCTGTTCCACCCGCCTCCGGGTGGACGCTGCGATCTGTTCCAGAATCATGACGCCTTCACTTCCCCTTTCTCCCCCTTTGCGGCTTCCTGAGTGGCCTTCACGAATGCCACCATCTTCATCATAGCCGCTCCAGAATCGATCAAATCCTGGGCAGTTTTCACGCAGCCCGCGATGGTGCAGTCGTCGATCCCAAGGTACAGGCTCAGCGCCGCGTTGAGTACCGCCACATCCCGCTTGGGCCCGGTCAGGCTGCCGGACAGGATGCCCTTTGTGATCTGTGCGTTCTCCTCCGGCGAGCCGCCCAGCAGGTCCTTTAACCCGCACCGCTTCAGGCCGAACTGTTCCGGCGCGATTTCGTAGGCGGTCAACTGCCCAAAGCGGATTTCGCACACATGGGTGGGGCCGGTGATCGTGGCCTCGTCCAGTCCGTCGCCTCCGCAGACCACCATACCCCGTTTCACGCCCAGATTAGCCAGAACCTGGGCCAACGGCTCCACCAGAGCCGGGTCGTACACGCCCAGAAGCTGCATGGAGGCGTTTGCCGGATTTGCCAGGGGCCCCAGAATGTTGAAAATGCTTCGGATGCCAATCTCACGCCGCACCGGCGCCGCGTATTTCATGGATGCGTGATAGGCCGGGGCGAAGAGGAAACACATACCGGTGGCCTCCAGCACCTGCTCCGCCTGGTCCGCGCTGAGGCTTAGGCATGCCCCCAGCTTCTCCAGCACGTCCGCCGCGCCGCTCTTGCTGGATACGCTGCGGTTTCCGTGTTTCGCCACCTTCACGCCGCCCGCTGCCGCAATAAATGCGCTGGTGGTGGAAATGTTAAAGGTCCCCACCTCGTCGCCGCCGGTTCCCACAATGTCCATTACCGGGAACGGCGGGTTCAGCCGCACCGCTTTTTCCCGCATCACCGTGGCACAGGCGGTGATCTCGTCGATGGTCTCGCCCTTCATCCGCAGCGCCGTCAGAAACGCGGATATCTGGGCCTGGGTGGCGTCCCCGCTCATAATTTCGTCCATCACTTCCTTCGCTCCCTCGTAATCCAGGTTCTGTCCCTCTACCAACTGGTGAATTGCCTTCTGAATCATACTCCTGTCCTCCTCTATGCGATCTCAAGAAAATTTTCCAATATTTTACTTCCCTCCGGGGTCATAATGGACTCCGGGTGAAACTGCAGGCCGTACACCGGGTATTTCCGGTGGCGCACCGCCATAATCTCACGGCCTTCTGCGTCCTCGGCCACCGCCTCCAGCTCCTCCGGCAGACTGGCCGGTTCCGCCACCAGGGAGTGGTACCGCGCCGCCAGAAATTCCTCCGGCAGCCCGTAAAACAGCGGGCATTCTCCGGCTGCGGAGTTCAGGTCCGTCCTCTGAATCCGGCTCTGTTTCCCGTGCATCAGGTGCTCCGCCCTCATGATCCGGCCTCCGAAGGCCTCGCAGATTCCCTGGTGGCCCAGGCAGACGCCCAGGATGGGCAGTTCGCCCGCCAGCTCCCGCACCGCCTGCTCCAGGATTCCCGCGCTCTCCGGATATCCCGGACCGGGCGAGAGAACCAGGTGATCCGGTTTCATGGCCCGGATCTCATGGATGGTCACCGCGTCGTTTCGCACCACCCGGATATCCGGCCGGATCTGCCCCAACATCTGGACTAAATTGTAGGAAAAACTGTCGTAATTATCGATTAACAGGATCATTCCTCGTTCACCTCGTTTCCTCTCAGGATGGCGTTTATCACAGCGCCCGCCTTGTTGGCCGACTCCTCGTACTCCCGCTCCGGCACGCTGTCCGCCACTATGCCGCCCCCGGCCTGCACCGTCGCCTGACCGTCCCGGCTCACCGCCATGCGGATGGCGATGCAGGTGTCCAGATTGCCGGTGAAATCCAGGTATCCTAAGGCCCCGCCGTAGATGCCCCGGGGCGCTTCCTCCATCTCCTCAATGATCTGGCAGGCCCGGATTTTCGGCGCCCCGGACAGGGTTCCCGCCGGCAGCAGGGCCTCCACCGCGGAGCAGCCGTCGCAGTCCGGCCGGATGTCTCCCTCCACCTGGGAGCAGATGTGCATGATCCGGGAATACCGGTGGATCATCTGATATTCCGTCACCTCCACGGTGCCGAACCGGGCGATCCGCCCGATATCGTTCCGGCCCAGGTCCACCAGCATATTGTGCTCGGCCAGCTCCTTCTCGTCGGCCAAAAGCTCCCGTTCCAGCTCCCGGTCCTCCTCCTCTGTGGCCCCTCTGGGCCGGGACCCGGCCACAGGAAAGGTGGTCAGACGGCCGTCCTGCAGCCGCACCAGGGTTTCCGGGGAGGCGCTGATGATCTCCTGCCCGTCGATTCCCATGAACACCATGTAGGGCGATGGGTTGGTGGTCCGCAGCACCCGGTAAGCATTTAACAGACTTCCCTCAAAGGGGCTGGTAAACTGCCTGGAGATCACCGCCTGGAAAATGTCGCCGTTTCGGATGTACTCCTTGGTTTTCTCCACCCTGCGGCAATATTCCTCTTTGGAAAAGCTGCTGGCAAAACCCTTTGCCCTGCCCGGCTCGCTCTCCGGCAGCGGGCTGGAATCCCGGATCATACGAACGATGGCTTCAATCCGGCCGCAGGCCTTTCCGTAAGCTCCCAGCAGCGTTTCCGGGGCTTTATCCCCCGTCTCCATGTTGACCACCACCGATATTTTCTGCTTTAAGTGGTCGTAGGCGATCACTTCGTCGAACAGCATCAGGTCAAAATCCTGTTCCCCGCCCCGGCTGATGGTCAGGGTCGGCTCCGCGTAACCGATCATGGCATATGCGAAATATCCCACAAAACCGCCGGTAAATGGCGGCATGCCCTTGATCCTTGGGGAGCGCCTGGTCTTTAAAATCTCCCGCAGGATATCGTAGGGACGGTTCGCCTCAGTCTCTGTCTTCGTGCCGTCCGCCTGTTCGGTGACGATCCGGCCGTTTTTCAGGGTAACCCGCAGCACCGGGTCACAGCCGAGGAAGGAATAGCGTCCCCATTTTTCTCCGCCCTCCACGCTCTCCAGCAGGAAAAACCGCCTGCTCCTTCCCGCAATACGCCGCAGCAGGGTGATGGGCGTCACCACATCCGCGTATATTTCCCGGCAGACAGGGATGGTATCGTATTCCTGCGCCAGCCTCAGTATCTCTTCACATCCAGGTATCATTGTTTTGCTCCTTTCCGGTCCTGCGGTTACGGGGCGGGGATGGGATTTTTAAAAATAAAAAAGCTTCTGCCGCCTGCCGCTACACTTACACTTGTAGTCAGCAGGGACAAAAGCTTTAAAACTTCTGCGGTACCACCCTGATTGGCGTCATCCGTTCCTGGAAATTAAAAAACATCGGGTTTACAATTACAAACCTGATGCTGTGCCTGGAACAGGACATAAACGCCCGCTCTGTAACGCACCATCATGCGTTCTCCCTGGTAACGGTGGGACACCCGTCATGCCATACTCCCGGTTTCAACTCATCCGGTTTCCAGCCGCCCTCGCAAGTCCATTCGGATCCTAAGCTAACGCTCCCTCACACCAGCCGGAAGCTCTCTGCGCATAGCCTTAACATCTTACTTACTCTTGCTCATCGGTTTAACTTGTTCCCCATTATAGCCAGCGAACGGAGAATTGTCAATACTCTTTTTTTAATTTTTGTAATTTTTAAATATCACCTTAGAATCTTTGTTTTTATCAGGCGGATTGCTCGTCCGGCACCGGTTCTGGGATAAGATTGTAAAACAGTGCTGGGGCAGGGGGATTTTCTGTTGCAAAGTCCGCATGCCTGTGCTATGATCGGATCTATCTGCGGAAGGTTCCTTCCGCGTATGCGTTCAACGCCGCATTTTGCGGCATCCCGGCGGGCTCCGCCAACATTTTCAGCACACAGACCAGCGTAGGGAGGGATGACCTATGATATAAGTTGTCATTGAATTCGGACATGAATTTTCGTATAATGAAAGGAGAATACGGTGACAAAAGTAAACAAAAAATATAAAGACAGATTGTTCCGCCTTGTATTCGGCGACCGCAGGCGTCTGCTGGATCTGTACAACGCCCTGAACGGAAGCCACTACGAGGACCCGGATGCCCTGGAAATCACCACATTGGACGATGCGGTCTACTTATCCATGAAAAACGACCTGTCCTTTCTGGTCAACGGCGTGCTGAACCTGTACGAGCATCAGAGTACCTACAACCCCAACATGCCGGTCCGTGGTTTCTTTTACCTGGCCGACGTGTACCGAAAATATGTGGTGGAGTACAAGCTGAACCTGTACGGAAGCCGCCTGGCCAAACTGCCCGCTCCAAAATACCTGGTATTTTACAATGGGCGGAAGGAAGAGCCGGACCGGAAGGTATTAAGGTTGTCGGACGCGTTTCAGGGCGGGCGGAATGCCGAGCCCTGCCTGGAGCTCTGCGCGGTGATGCTGAACATCAATCTGGGACGCAACCAGGAACTCATGGAGCGCTGCCGGACGCTTAAAGAGTACGCCCAGTTCGTGGACCGCGTCCGCCGGATGATCGCTGAGACCGGCGCGCTGGAGAGCGCCGTGGACCGCGCGGTAAAGGACTGCATCCGGGACGGTATTCTGGAGAACTTTCTGTCCAGCCACAGAGCGGAGGTGTTGGACGTGATACTCACCGATTACAACGAACAGGAGTATATTGCAATGGAGCGCGAGGAAGCGTGGGAGGATGGGATGGCTGAGGGGCTTTCCGTCAGCCGGGAAGCCATTCTGGACCTGCTTGGCGAGCACGGCGAAGTCCCTGAGGAGCTTCGCGCCAGGATCTGCGCGGAGTCCGATAAGGAGACGTTGAAGCGGTGGACGAAGCTGGCGGCTAAGGCGGAATCTTTGGAAGTTTTTGCCAGCAAGTACGACAGCTGAAATCTGCCCGCACACAGCACAGAGGCCGCGCAATCCGGACCTGAATCCAAATTGCGCGGCCATGTAATATCACGCTTATGTCTGTTTTTATCGCAACAATCTTCGCCGGCTGGTCCCCGGGTCTCCCGGAACCGTTTTACGGCGTCTGATTTTTATTTCTGCTTCGCAGCCCACTCATCAATCTGCTTCTGCATATCCTCAATGATCTTCTGAAGCCCGGCGTCATAGAGCTTCTGGTTCATCTCCGCGACTGTCTGATCCACGTCGGCGGCGGAGCCGGTGAACAGCTGGGGCAGGTACTGGGCCGTGATGTTCATGACGGAGGCGTACTCTGTCTTGACGTTCTCATTGTTGAAACTGAAGCCCACCAGCACGGACGGCTTGGAGGCGTCGTTGAAGGCGCGGTACTGATCCCAGAGGTCGCGGGCCTGGGGATCCACGGTGTACATAATCAGCTCGTTGCCCAGGGTGTAGTAGTCCGTGGTGTATTTGCTGGACGCATCCAACAGCTTGATGGACGTGTCGGAGGTCTTCTCATAGTGAACGCCCTCGATGCCGTAGGTCAGCAGGTTCTTGATCTCCGGGTCGGTGTTCAGAAGTTCCAGGAACTTCACGGCCTCCGCCGGGTGCTTGCTGTTGGCAGAAACGGCCTGGAGAGAACCGATACAGGACGTGGTGGAGTAATAGTTCTCATAGCGGGGTCTGCACACCACCTCGTAGCCGGCCTGGTTGCCCCAGATCTCCTCAGCGCCCGGGCAGTACCAGCCAACGTAGATCAGGCGGTTTTTCAGCTTCTGCTTGTTGGTGGCCGCATCCTGGTTGATGTAGCCCTTCTCAAAGTAATCCCGGATGGTGCGCAGGTTGTTTAACACATCCTCCTGCTCAAAGGGATTGACCACCTTGCGGCTCTCGTCGTCGTAGCGCACATAGGCGGGCAGCTCTCTGGCGGCCGGGATGTCGTAGTGGTCGATGATGCCGGGGATGTCGCTGGCCCGCAGGGGAAGGGGAACGATCTCCGGTTCATTTTCCTTGATGGTCTTTAACAGAGGCTCCAGGGAAGCCAGATCGCTGACGCTGTCGATGTCCAGATTGTATTTGTCCACCAGTTCCTTGGTGAAAGCCCAAACAGGCGCGTAGGGCAGCTCCTTGTTGGCCGGAACGCCGTAAATCTTCCCGTCCACAGCAACGCCGTCCCAGAACCGGCTGTCCACCGCCTCCTTCAGGGCCTTGTTGTCACCATCCAGATAGGGCGTCAGATCCAGGTAGGCGCCTTTTCTGGCGTTGATGGCGTAGCTGTTGGCCCAGTCGCAGGTAAAGCAGATGTCATAGGGCTCGCCGGAGTTGATCACCGAGGTCATTTTCTCGTCGTAATCCGCGTTGGAGATGAAGCGGATATCCACGGTTGCGCCGATCTTTTCCTTCAGAATGGGATTCACTTTGTCCAGGACCATCTGCAGGTCGTCGGGCTGGTCGCCCTCGGTATACCAAAGCAGGGTTACATCCTCTTTTCCGCCGTCCGACGCACCGCCGGAAGCTCCGGTGGAACATCCGGTGAGCGCCAGAGAAGCCGCCATACACCCACAGAGAGCTGCTGATAATACTTTTTTCATAACTAATTTTCCTCCTTCTATTCTTTTACCGACCCTACGGTCAGTCCACTGACAAAATACCTCTGGAAAAACGGATAAGCGCAGGCGATGGGCAGCGTGGCGATCACCACAATGGCCATCTTCGCGGTCTCGCTGGGAAGCCGGGACAGGGCCGAATCCAGCCCCATACTGCCTCTGCCGGCATTCTGGGCGATAAACTCGATGTTGCGCTCGATCTTCATGAGCAGATACTGGAGCGGGTAAAGGCTCTTGCTGTCGATGTAGAGCAGGGCGTTTTTCCAGTCGTTCCAGTAGGTGAGCGTTAAAAACAGCGCCACCGTGGCCAGCCCGGGAAGGGAAATGGGCAGCACAATGTCCGTAAATATCTTGAACTGGGACGCCCCGTCTATTTTCGCGGACTCGATCAGCGCGTCCGGCACGCTGGTGGCGAAAAACGTCCGCAGCACGATGATGTTGAAGGGCGTCACCGCCACCGGCAGCACCAGGGCCAGGAAATTGTTTTTCAGGTGCAGGAAGTTGGCCACCACCAAATAGGTGGATACCAGGCCGCCGTTGAAGAACATGGTGGCGACCAGAATCCCGGTAAACAGCTTCCGGTAGCGGAAGGTCTTGCGGCTCAGCACATAGGCGTAGGTGCTGGTCAGCGCCATTCCAATGGCCACGCCGGTTACGGTCACCAGCGCCGACATTCCCAGGGAGTGCATGACCTGGCCGCCGCTCTGGAACACAAATTCATAGGCCCCTGTGGACCACTCATCAGGGCGGAAGCTGTAGCCGTTGACCATGACGGAGTGCTCGGAACTGAACGAGATAATGATCACGAACACCAGCGGAGCCAGACACAGGATCGAGAGCAGGATGAAAACAAGGTGAAACGCCGTGTTCGCGCCCTTTCCGATGTGGTTAAACTTTGTCTCCCCGTCCTGGATTTCAGTTGTATCTGTTTTCATAAACACACCTCCCTAGAACAGCGCGTTCTCGTTGTCAACCTTGGACACCAGCCAGTTGGAGCCCAGCAGCATGATCATCCCCATCACCGACTGGAACAGGGCCGCGGCCGCGCTCATGCCGATCTCGCCCATACCCATCATGGCGTGGTACACATAGGTGTCGATCACGTTGGTCACGCTGTAGAGCGCCCCGGAATCCCTTGGAATCTGGTAGAACAGGCCGAAGGACGCGTTGAAAATCTTTCCGGTGGCCATGATCATCATGATCACCACGATGGAGCGCAGCAGCGGCAGCGTGATGAACTTGATCTGCTGCCATTTGGTGGCCCCGTCTATGACGGCCGCCTCGTAAAAGGTGGTGTCGATGCCCGCCAGGCTGGCCAGGTAAATCACCGTGCCATATCCCATTTCCTTCCAGGTGCGGATGAAGATCAGCAGGAAGGGCCAGGGTTTGGTGTTGGTATACCAGCTCACCGGAGTTCCGCCGGACTGGGTGATCATGTGGTTGATAATCCCCTTATCCGGGCTTAAAAACGCGTACAGGAAGCTGCCGACCACCACCCAGGACAGGAAATAGGGCAGGAACAGAATGGTCTGGTACGCCTTGGCCGCCCTGCGGCTGCGGATCTCGTGAAGCATCAGCGCAAATGTGACCGGCACCGCCACGTCCAGCACGATAAAGCAGAGATTGTACAACAGCGTGTTCCTCGTGATGGTAAATGCCTCGTTGGTGGAAAACAGGAACTCGAAATTCTTAAATCCCACCCACGGGCTGTTTAAGAAGCTGTTGATGAATCCGCCTCCTGAAATGTGAAAGTTCTTAAACGCGATCAGCACTCCCAGCATGGGCAGAAACGAGAACAGTAAAAACCATACCAGCGTGGGCGTTGCCATGATCATCAGTTCCAGATCGTCCCTTGTGAGCCGTTTCTTTTTCTTCACCTGACTCCCTCCCAACTAAAATTTGTATTGCGGCAGATAGGCCTGGTTGGCGCTTAACATCTCGTCCAGACACTTTTGGGATGTGGTGTAATCCCCCATCAGCGGATGGACCACCATGGCCCTGAGCGCGGCCGTCCGCTCCCCCGTAAGTCCCGCGTTTACGGTCTGACGCTCGTATTCCTTCACCGTCTCCATCATGGTTTTGATGTGCGTGTTGTCGATTTTTCTCAGGGGCAGCGGATGGGCGCCGTCCCGGTCGATGGCGCAGGCCACCTCGACCACGTCGTCCGGTTCCAGGAAATCCAGGGTGTCCCCGTTCCTCACGTTGACGATGTTCACATTTCCTGTGTTGTTGTACAGGTCGTGAACCAGATTCACCGCCACCTCCGAATACCGGTGGCCGCCCCGCTTATTTAACAGCTCCGGCTTGCGGCACAGGGTTTTCTCGGAATACAGGGCAAGCAGCTGTTCCTCGATCTCCATGCACTCCTCGCCCCGGCATTTTCCGCTGTCCAGATTGTGTTTTTTCTTGTGCTCCCGATCGTAAAAATATTCCAGGTAGGGGGAATAGACGGCCCCGGCCACCGCGGTGATCTCCCGGTCCAGGTCAGAGGGCGGAATGTTGTTCATGCGCTCGCTCTTGACTCCCTGGCGGATGGCCTCTTCTGTAATATCCCGGCCGTCCTGCTCGATATGATAGATCCAGCTCAAATGGTTCAGCCCCACGTAGTCCATGGTGAGCTCCCCGTCCGGGATCTGCTCCCGCACGCTGGAGGTCATATTGATGGGCACGTTGCAGAGCCCGATGATCCGCTTAAATCCGTGTTTCATCACAGCCTCGGTGATGATTCCCGACGGGTTTGTAAAGTTGATGATAAATGCTTCAGGCGCCAGCTCCCTCACCCGGTCCGCGATATGGCACATCACCGGGATGGTTCTCTGGGCCTTCATAAAACCGCCGATCCCGGTGGTCTCCTGGCCCAGCAGGCCGTATTTTGGCGGTATGGTCTCATCCAGAATCCTGGCCGGAAGTTTGCCCACCCGGATCTGGGTGATCACGTAATCCGCGTCCCGGACGGCTTTGTCCAGATCGGCGGTCAGTATGGCCTCGGAGTCCATTTTCTCCTCGCGGAGCATACGGATGCACAGCTCCCCCACGATGGTGCGTTTCCGGTCGTCAATGTCCATAAACATGAACTGGCGGACCGGCAGCGTCTCCCGAAGCCGGATAAATCCGTCGATCAGTTCCGGCGTGTAGGTGCTCCCCGAACCGATAATTGCTATTTTCAATCCTTGCTTTTCCGACATGTTCATTCCCTCCCTGTCTATGTCAGGCGGGCTTCCGATGGTCCGCTTGGCTGTCCTTTGATGATAAATGATTGTTTCACTGCTGTTCTGGGGTTTATTTCCAAAAATTAAAGCGTATTAACTTTTAGGTCTTAAAAATAAATAGCGATTTGCTATTTTCTCTCGGTGCGGCAGGAGGCGTAATCCATTTTAAAAAAACGCCGCCTGCCGCCGTATGGTTGACCGTCATACCGTTGTGAAGGATTCGCTACACGGGATGACGCTTGTGATCCGTATGCGTTGTATATTCAGCCAGGTCAATCTGCCCGCCATGGGGCCGTGGATTCGCGTACCACCAGTTTGGGCTTCAGCCGGTAGATCAGCTGCTTTGGCCGTTCGCCGCCGATCCAGATCATCAGCTGTTCAATGGCGCATTCCGCCAGCGCGGAAACCGGCTGGGCCACGATGGTGAGGGCCGGAATGTATTCCTGGGCCATTGGCTCGTCGTCGAATCCGCAGACCGAGACATCCTGGGGCACCCGGTAGCCGTGCTCCCGCAGCGCCGTGATCACGCCCAGAGCCAGGTTACAGTCGGCCGCGAAAATCGCAGGCGGCACCACGCCCTGCCCGATCCAGGCCGTCATGATCCGGTAGCCGTCGGCAAAGCAGAACTGGCCCCGCTCCGAGCGGACAACGGAAAGCCCTTCCCCGGCGAGGGCGGCCTGAAGCCCGTGTTCCCGCTCCGAGCTGTTAACCAGCTCCCTGGGGCCGCCGATAAAGCCGACGCGCCGGTGTCCCAGGTCGAGGAAATGCCGACCCACCTGATAGCCGCCGTCGAAATTGTCCACCAGAATACAACTGTAATCCGCGTTCCGGTTCTGGCTGTCCAGCACCACAAAAGGCACCTTCTGGCTCTTGAGCCGGGGGACGAACTCATCCTCCATGCCGGGCGCCAGCAGCATCATGCCGTCCACGCGCTGCTGCTGTAAAATGTAATCGCAGCCCTGGTTGGCGGTGATGGAAATGGCCAGAAACAGATTGTGGCTGATCAAGCCGTTGTTCACTTCCTGGACAATCTGGCTGAAAAACGGATCCTGAAGTCCCGGCGTGATCATGCCGATGATTCCGGTGGTTCCACGGGCCAGGGTCCGGGCCGCCGCGTTTGGTATGTATCCCAGCGCCTCGATGGCTTCCATGACCTTCTGACGGTTGTATTCCCGCACGCTGGGCGAGTGATTCAAGACTCTGGAAACCGTCACAGTTGACAACCCGCAGTACCGCGCCACGTCCTCCAGGCTCACCTGCTGCTTCTCTCCCATGTAGTCCCCTCTTTTCCCCAAAAGTTAATGCGCTTTAATTTCTGTTTTTACTATACACCTTTTTGAGGAAAGTGCAAGAGGGATTGCACTTTTTCGGCAGATTGTCGGAAAAGTGCAGAGTATTTTTGTGCACATTCACGTTTCCCAGGAGTTTCGCGGGGATATTATTGGAAAATGTCTTGGTATTTAAGGATATATTCGGGATTGCCCGGGATCATGACAGGGGGCAGGGGTTTCCCGGTGTTAGTTGGAGTATGTTCCGGTGGTTTTTGGTATGCGGGGGGTGCAGCGGGATCTCCAACATGGGGGTTGGACTGTGGGGATCCCGAAACTATGGTTAAGTTCTTTTTTAATTATCGCAGATTCCCAGGCGCTTTCTCCCCCGTCACCGCGCCGTCATGCTCCAGAATGCGGCCAAGGTGCTGAAACGCCCCGGATTTGCACAGCGCTCCGATCAGCAGGGCGGCGATCACGGTGCCGCACAGGGTGCTGGACAGAAACGGGATCACATAGAAGAACACGGCTACCTCCTTGCCCATGAGCATGGACGCTACGGGAAAACACATGATCGCTCCCAGGATTCCGGTGCCGAACACCTCACCCGCATAGGCCATCGTCAGCTTATGGCTGTGCCGGTAGAGCACGCCGCACAGATAGGCGCCCACCATGCTGCCCGGGAAGGCCAGCAGACTTCCGGTACCCATGAGGTTGCGGATCAGCGATGTACAGAACGCCATGCCCACGCCGTACCAGGGGCCTAAAAATACTCCTGCCATCACATTGCACAGATGCTGGATGGGGAAACATTTGGATGCGCCGATGGGGACAGCAAAGGTGGATAGGGACACGGCTACCGCCGTCAGCATGGCGCTTACGGCCAGTTTCTTTGAGTTGATTTTCATGATTTTTTGCTCCTTTTGTGGGTTTTCAGGGGAGGCCATGGGATCGCAGGCTGGCAATGGTACGCGGGGGCTGCATCGCCAAGCCATGGCAGCCAACCATTGCCTGCAGGCTGCACCAGTGGCCCATTGCATTCAGCAAAAAATCCAGGCCGCATCAGCCTGGATTTTGATTTTTGCATCGTAAACTACTGCAAATCACACTATTTCCCTACGCTGGCATTACCCGATCAGGTTCTAACGGTCGAAGTTCGATTACTTCCTCTCAGCCTGCTACACAAGCTCCCTATTGTCGTTTAGAATAGCACTACATTAACTCAATGTCAAGATGAAATGTCTCAACATTTAAAACATTTAAAACTCCTTTACTTATCTCCATCAGCCACTCATCTGCCTCTTTTCCTCCCCCGCTCCTACAGCAGCCTAACCGGATTTTCAAATAACCGCACCCGGATTTCCACTCGGTTCTTTTCATTCCTGACTCCGGCGTCCATCTCACAGTACCGGTAGATTCTCTCTGGATACGAGAAATTATTTCGTTTCTCTCATCCCCCTGCCTGTTCGTTTTGAATATCATTTACAAAAATCCCCATTTTATAGCCCCCTTAATTTCACTTTTTTTGTATACCCAATTTTTACACAATAATTCCATGTAGCGAAAATTTGTATTCTCGCTTTTAATACATCTATTAAAAATATCAGGAGGTATCGCTTTATGAAAAAACAACCCCACTCAAGGAATTAATCAGTACCAATGAAATCCTGGTCATGCCGGGCGCTTATGATTGTCTGTCGGCGATCATGATCCAGAATGCCGGTTTCAAGGCCGTTCAGATGTCTGGATACGGTTTCGCCGCCTGCCTGCTGGGTCAGCCCGACTGCAGCCTGCTCACCTTCACGGAGGTTTTAAACCACACACCATGCTGGAACGCCACCTGCAAAGGCGGGGCCCCACTATAAACTGCATAAACGAGCTGACCCAGCCCGATATCCATTACCGGCTCTGCGCCGAGGACTACCCCGCCAGCTTCTGCCTGACCATGTACCTGCCGGGCGTCTACCAGCTCAACCAGCTGGGCGGTTCCGGCTCCCGGCTCCATGTGTTCCCCATTAAGGACTTCAAGCAGGTGAACCCCCTGTCCCTGATTTACCACAAAGACATGATCTTCCCCTCCTACACCCAGGATTTCATGAAGCTGATCCGGGAAATATGCGACCGCTACGCGGCCTTCCCGCAGCCGTAATTCCTTGTAACAGTACATTCTCGCCCGGAGAGCTTATTTATATCATAGAGTACTCTCCTATTACGCAAAAAAAGAATCCCGGACCGACTGTCATTGTCAATCCGGGATTCCCTTACTATTTTCTTGCCATCTCTCTTTTTTGTCAAAGGTTCTTCCCAAACCCTTCCAGATATGCCCTCACTCCCTCTTCTATGGACATTCCGTTCATACAGTTAATCCCCCACAAGACGCCCCATAAAACAAAGGGCAACGCCAGGATTATTCCAATAACTGCCAGCGCGCGGTACTTCTGTTTTTTCGTAATACACAGTGCTCCCAAAACGATTGCAGCCAGGCTGAGTGCCACCGGAATCACGACCGCCCCCGACACAAAAAGATTCACAATACCGGATGAAATCTCACTGGAATCAGACTTCATTCCCACAACTATCAGACACAAAATACCGACCACCCAGGCCGTGGCCGTTATCACCAATGATACAATTCCGTACTTTTGCTTCATATGATTTTCTCCTTTTGATCTACATAATTTTCTATAACACATTGCAGTATCCGTCATCTGTATAAACTATTTTATATACATATCAATTATAAAGGATACCATCTCCTCCGCAGATATGGCATTTTCCCACCTCTTCCGGAGTGCCGTTCGTACAAGCCGAACAAGGGTACACAGAGGACATATCATATTGGCTGCGGTAGTATCCCGATCCACCACAGATCTTACAGATTCCTGTTGAACTGCAGGCCGTACAAAATACTACCTCTTCATATGGAGGAGCCGTAGGTTCCGCTTCCCGTTTAGCCGCGCGTTTGCTTTCGTTTCCCATGACTTCAAGATACGTGGATTCCGATATTACTCCGGCTCCGTCACAAGTCTGACAAGCACCCGGATTTCTCTTGCACACCGCACAATCTTTTGTTTCTCCTGTGATACTGTTATAATAAGTTCCTTTTCCGTCGCATACCCTGCATTCTTTTGAGCCATTGCAACGAGGGCATACATAAGTGTCCTCTTGCTCCTGTTCCTGCCTCTCTTCTGTTTTAGAACGGCTCTCCCCAGCGGTAGCAACTGTCCTCCCTTGATCAGAATCATCTCTCCATGGTTTTGCATCCACGATCCACATCAAAACCAAAGCTGCCAACAGAATTACCTTCCAATTTTTCATATGATTCCTCCGTGCCAAAGCGTTTTTGCGCAGACACGCGAACCAAATGTCAGATCCGGGTCTGCGATTCACTCTGCGGCGCTTCGGCTATTTCCTTATGATTGTTCGTATCTGTTCAGTACCTTCACAGATACGAGCAAAAATCCATTTAAAATCGACTTCGTCGATGGGATTTTTGCCAGCAAGCTTAGGTTTTCATACGGTCAGCGCAGCAAGTGCGCAGACCTGCTGAACAGTTACGATTGTTCCAATTTCCAACGATCTTAAACGATTCATTCTGAGATCCTGGATAAGCAACAGCTCCTGTTTTTTGCAAGTCCCATTTTTAGAGGGAGGGCGCACGCAGATGTGATAAGAAAATCTCTGTTCCGGTTACTGTCATTTTATTGCTGTTCAAATATTTTCTGCTGAATTCATCCCCTATCTTTTTCTTTAAAGTTCCCTTGCGATCATTCCCCCTTTGCCGCCAGCAGATTCCCATCCTCATCGTATATCCATGGCCCCCATAGCGGATTCTGGCTACGCACAGGGATTTTGCCCCGTCAGATGGTTTAAGTACTCCCGACCCGATTTATCATGATACAGCAGGTCCCGGGGCCATGCGGTTATGAACGTTCCGTTCGGTGTCTTTGTGGCGATCTGCTTTCTGATATAACTTTTGTTTTCCATTATAACAAACTTACGTCATATTAACAACTATATTCCGTCATATTGTTTGTCATTCCATCTTCACACAACATCTTTTCCCTATAAAATTAAGAACGAATTCCGCCTGCGGTAGGTCGCTTCAGCGACATGGTTCCTTACCACCGCCATGCGTTCCCATAGCTGGCACAACTGGCATAGAAAAGCTTATTATGTAATAAAAAACAGAGGGAGAACCGGCCTTTCTCAGCCGGTTCTCCCTCTGCCTGTCATTTAAAATATCCCATCTGCCGGGAAATGTCCCCGGCGCATTCCAGCACGCTCTGTACCTTTTCCGCCAGCTCCTCGTCGATGATCCGGGCGGTGGGCCCGGAAATGGAGATGGCGGCGATCATTTTCCCCTTTGCGTTGTACACCGGGGCCGCAATAGCCGAAAGCCCCACCTCCCGCTCGCCGTTGGACACCCAGTAGCCCCGCTCGCGCACCTTGTCCACGTCGGGCTTCACGGCCTCATAGTCCTCTCCCAGAAGCTCCATAAGCTCCCGGTCCTCCATGCCGGACATCAGAACCTTTCCCGTGGCCCCGTTGGGAAGGTGCAGCCGTTCCCCCACCGTGATGACCCGGCGCAACAGCTGCTTGCTCTCCACCCGGTCGATACAGATTCTGGAGGCCCCGTCCCGCACGTAAAGGCTAGGGTGTGTTTGAAAATTGCTTTCCGCCAGATGTGCGTCACACTTTGTGGGATATTTGGTCCCGATGAGGGAGGCGTAGCGGGCTACGTTGACCGAATTGGGACCAAATACGCCGCGAAGTGGGGCGTGCAGATGGTGGGAATGAATTTTCAAACACACCCTAGCGCTCTCGTTGATCCGGTCGCGGATCTTCACCAGATACTCGTAGGCCTTTTCCCGCAGCCCGTCGTCGGACCGGTTCTCCGCCAGGCTGCCCAGGTAGGCGATCCGCGCACCCAGGGAGTACCGCTTGGTATCCTCGTTGCGGGACAGATAGTCCCGCCGCTCCAGGCCCCTTATAATGCGGTGGGCCGTGCTGGCGGACAGTCCCGTTTTCTCCACCACATCCGTCAGGTTCAGCCTCTCTTTGAGGTCCAAAACCGCGTCCAGCGTGGCGTGAAGCCCGCGCTGGAGAGTCCGATGATGGCTCCGTACCAGATTAGGGTGTCCCAAGCGCCCTTGCTCTGGCGCACGTCGTTTCATGTCATACATCCGAAGATCAGGCATATGGCCAAAAACAGGATGGCCACGGCTGTGGCGTTAAAGCCGGTAATTCCGGTTGTTGCCCACAAAAGCACGGCCCCCACAAAGAACGCGGTCAAAAACTTTTCCCGGACCGTCATCCGTCCCAGGTCTTTCAGCCCTTCCCGGGAGATTTCCTTATAGTTCTCCACCTTGCGGATCTCCGGCGTGAACAGCTTGTAAAGGATAAAGGGATTGATCAGCACCAGGCACACGCCGGGGAAGCCTGCGCCTCGGGATCTCCTACGCCCGCGGAAACCTGTTCGCCTCCCGCGTCCTGCCCATCTACCACCGGAAGTACCCTGCGGTGGACCTGACGCTGGTGGAGGGTAATTCCGCCGAGCTGTGCGGATTTCTGGAAAACGACAGAGTGGACGTGATCCTGGACTTTTCCCCATCCTGCTGCTGGACATCGCCACCCTCTGCTCCCTGTGCCGCCAGAACATGGGCGTCACCTTCTGCTCGGAGATGTACGCCAGGCAGATGGGGGACACCTCCGGGCTGACCCTTCTGCCCATGGCGGACGATCTGTCCCTGGACGAGCTGGTGATCGCTTACCTGGACGTGCCCGCGGTCTCTCCTGTGTTGAGGGATTTTGTGGAGCTGGCCGCAGCCTTTTTCGCTGAGCCGGGGGCGGGGTTAGATAATGCGGAATAAACAGCCGTTACGCTCTCCATATCATGAGTTCTATTATTTTCTGGATGTTTTCCCGCTTTGTTATGTTTTAGTACAAAGGGCGCGTGTTCGCGCACACCTCCCTGGAGCCGGGCAGTTCCATCGGCTACCACGTCCACGAGGGCGAATCCGAGACCTACTATATCCTAAACGGAACGGCGGAATTCTCGGACAACGGGAACATCGTGACCCTGAAGGCCGGGGACGTGGCGTACACGCCGGATGGCGAAGGGCACGGGATTCGGAATGTAGGGGAGGATACGCTGCATTTTATTGCGCTTATATTATATAAGTAAGAAAATATCCCCCCAATCCCCGCCATCTGCAAAAACCACTCTGGCAGAAACCGGCAAAAGCTGTTAAAATAAAGCTATATACACCTGCACATCAGATAAGTTTTAACGCCCCGGGAGTGCCTATGAAAAAAGACAAATTAGTAGTGGAAGAAATTGTAAAATACATGCAGCAGCAGATCAAGGATGGCGCATGGGCCGTCAACACCAAGATTCCCTCCGAGAATGAGCTGTGCAGCAGGCTGGGAGTAGGGCGTGGGAGCGTCCGGGCGGCCATACAGCGTTTTAATGTGCTGGGCATACTGGAAAGCCAGCACGGGAGGGGCACGTTTGTGCGCTCCATTGACATTTCCCTGTTTGGCAAGGGCCATTATCTGGATACCGCCCTGCTGACCGATATGGTCACCATACGCCAGGCCCGATCCCTGATTGAGCCGGAGCTGGCCTACGAGGCGGCCGCCAGCGCAACGCCCGAATTAATAGCGGACCTCAACCTGCTGAACCAGCAGTTGAAGGCCGCGGTGGGGAACCAGGAGCTGTTCGCCCGGCTGGATGCGCAGTTTCACATGACACTAGCGGAATTTATCGACAACCCCATTATCTCCAATGTAATGGGCCAGCTGTTGGATCAGACCGTCTGCCTCAATATTAACCGGGTATTCGGTTATTACGGCGGCATCTATTATCACCCAAAGATCGCGGAGGCTATTGCCCAGCGAAGCTGCGAGCAGGCCCGCAACATTATGAAAACCCATATGGTCAGCGAACTGTTCGACCCCAAGGAACATAGAAAAAACGCCATATCACTGTGACATGGCGTTTTTTTCTGTTTAAGGCGGGACGTCTGCCCCTTATCCAATCAATGTAGGAAGGAAGGTGGAAATCTGCGGAACATAAGCGACCAGCATCATCACGATAAAGAATAGGAGGATGAGCGGCCACATATCCTTTACCAGCTTTGCCAGCGACACATTTCCCACGGAGCTGGCGATAAACAGCGTGGCCCCTACCGGAGGAGTGATTCCGCCGAAGATAAAGGTAAGAACCATCACCATTCCAAAGTGAATGGGATCGAATCCAAAGCTTGCAGCCAGCGGCTGGAAGATGGGAACCATGATGATGGCCGCAGGCGTGGTATCCATAAAGCAGCCGATGCACATCATCGCCAGGATCATAAGAAACATTACAATATAGGGGTTGGTGGTCACGCCCGAAATCAGCATGCTGAGCTTATTCGGAAGCTGCAGAATCGCGATACAGTAGCTGAATACGCTGGTGGACGCGAAAATCAGCGAGCTCTGTCCAACCGTGAACGCGGTGGACTTAATGGTTTCAATCAAATCATTAAAGCGGAATTCCTTGTAATAAAATACGCCGATGATCACACCATACAGACCGGCCACAGCGCCCGCCTCGGTGGCGGTGAACACGCCGGAGAGGGTCCCGCCGATGATGATCAGAGGCATGATCATGGCGGGAATGGCGTCCTTGGCAGCGGCCAGAAGGCGTCTGCCATTGAATGCGGGCCGATAGTTGCCGTCACAGTTTTGCGGGTCCCGTTTGGCCTTGGCGTAACAGTAAAGCATCTGTGTTCCGCAGACCAGAATCCCCGGAATCATACCCGCCACAAACAGTTTTCCACAGGAAATACCGGTGATGGACGAGTAGAGCACCATCAGTATAGAGGGCGGTATAATGGAACCGATGGTGGCGGAGGCGCAGGTAATGGCTGTGGCATAGGAACGGCTGTACCCGGCCTCGGTCATTCCCGCGATCTCCATAACGCCCAGAGACGCCACGTCGGCTGAGGTGGAGCCGGAAATTCCCGCGAACATGGTGGAGGCCAGAACATTCACCAGGGCCAGGCCGCCGGCCAGGAAACCTACGATTTCCGAGGCAAAATTAAAAATTCTTCTGGTGATTCCGCAGCGGTTCATGATTTCCCCCGCAAATATGTAAAGAGGAATCGCCATCAGGGAAAAGGAATCCGCCCCGGCGAACATGCGCTGGGGTATGGTTAAAAGGTCCGCGCCCCGGCTCAATAAGTAAAACATGGAGGAAAGTCCCATAACAGCGGCCACAGGGATTCCCATGAGCAGCATAGCAAAAAAGGATATTAATAAAATACTCATGACAAAGCATCCTCCTCTTCCTCTATCGTTCTTGATTTCTTCTTAAGTCCCTTTTGATAAAGCACCATATTGACAATGGACTCCAGACAAATTCCGGCGCTGCCGAAGGCCATGATAAAGTACGGAACAGCCATGGGAATCTGCATGGCAGATGATTTCACGTTCACGTTAGCCAGCGCCATTTCGCAGGTATAGGCGGTCACAATGGCAAAAAAGATCGCCATAAACAGCCGTCCCACCTGCTCAACCAGACATCTGAACTTTTCCGGGAACATTCCGGTGAAAAAATCAACCTGAATATGCCGGTCCTCTTTTGTGGTGAAGATCGCTCCAAGGAATATGATTGACACAAAACAGTAGCGTCCCATTTCCACTGAAAATGTAATCGGATTGTTGAAGAAATAGCGCGTGATTACATTCAGGTTTGTGATGCCGAACATCATGAGAAACAGAATAATGATAAAAAACATCAGAATATTATCAATTATCACTGTAAGCTTCTTTAATTGCTCCCACATAATATTTTGTTCTATGATGCAAACATAACAGCCACATCATATTTCCTTTCTGTAAATTTTGTTCCCGGACAGCGCCTGGGTAAAATACCGGGCGGACAGCGCTGGCTGCCCGCCCGACAAGAGATACCGTAATGCTTATTTGGATTTCTGAACCAGGTCGAACAGGGTCTTGGCTTCCTCTGACTGCATAAACGGATAGGATGTGTAGTCAATCTTGGCTCTCATGGACTCGACATCGGTCTCGATGAATTCCATGCCTTTTTCCTTCAGCTGCTCGCGGTAGGCTGCGTCGCTTGTTTTGGTGGACTCCAGACCGTAGCGGGATGCTCTGAGGCCGGCCTCTAACAGTAAGTTCTGCTCATCCTCGTTCAGTGAATCGAAAACTTTGGCGGACATTGAGAATGTGGTCGGGGCGTTCAGGTGGTTTGTCATGTTGAAATACTTGGCAACCTCGAAGAACGAGTTGTTCAGGCAGGTGTCCGGCGTGTTCTCAAGGCCGCTGACAACGCCTGTATCGATTGCGGTGTAAACCTCGCCCATGGGGAGGGGTGTGGGGGCCGCGCCCATCATCTTGAAGGTGTCAACATACAGGGAGGACTCCGGAACACGGATCTTCATGCCGGCAATGTCGTCCACGCTGTTGAGAGGCTTTGTGGTGTACATGTTGCGGAATGCCATTACATAGTATCCAAGGTTCTTAACCTTTGCCACATCCAGGAACTGCTGGGATGTGTACTGGCCTGCTTCACCCTCAAATACCTTCTGAACCTGATCGTAATCCTCATACATATAAGGCAGAATCGCCGCGCCCACCTGAGGAATCGAGTTTACATAGAACTCAACCGCGATAATCGCCATGTCCAGGGTGCCTGCCGTAAGCGCCTCCAGGTTCTGGGCCTCGCTTCCCAGAGCGGAACCTTCATATACATCGACCTTGATCTTACCGCCGGAAAGCTCTCCCACGGTGTCCGCGAAGTTATGGGTCACATCTGCAAGGGCGCTTCCAGAGGACGCGGTGGTCGACAGCGAGAATGTGTGCTCCCCAACATTGTCAAGATTAAAGGTATAGGTGGTGTCTGCCGCTGCTTCCGTATCTTTGGCTGCTTCGGTGTCCTTAGCCGCCTCGGTGTCTTTGGCCGCTTCCGTGTCCTTCGGGGCCTCCGTCTCAACCTTTGATTCAGGCGCTTTTGATTCCGGGGCTTTGGTGTTGCCCAGACATCCGGTCAATGAGGACACTACCAGTGTGGTTGCCAGTAACGCTGCAATTCTCTTTTTCATAGTTTCATTCTCCCTTTGATTAAATTCCAGCCGCTTAACAGCCGTTTTCTTAAGTGGTACGAAAATCAACTTGTATTACAACTATTAGCATTATTACATGTTTTGCATAGTGTTGTCAACAATTTTAGGCCTATTTTTGTGCACTTTGTGAAAATTAACTTGTTTTAATATCCAAACATGTTATTTTGCACAAATTTGTTCGGAAAATATAGGTTATGATTGACTTTTTGTTTTTTAGTGATTACTATTACCTTAACTTCAACTTGTATTACAACTATAAAAACAGAAATCCACGATGATATAAGGAGGATGCGAATGGCTATAATAATCAGGGATGTGCGTACGATTGCCACGGCTCCCGATGGAATTAACCTCCTGGTGGTTAAAATCGAGACGTCCGAACCCGGTTTATATGGGATCGGCTGTTCCACATTTTGCTACCGGTACGCGACGGTACAGCATTTAATTGAAACATACCTGAAACCGCTTCTGATCGGACGCCCGGTTCAGGGGATCACGGATTTATGGCAGCTGATGCACCAGAACGGTTACTGGAGAAGCGGGCCGATTGAGAATAACGCCATATCCGGTATTGATATGGCCCTCTGGGATATCAAGGGCAAGATGGCGGACATGCCGGTTTACGACCTGTTCGGCGGAAAGGTCCGGGCGGGCGTTCCGGTTTACACTCACGCGGATGGCCGGGATCTTCCCGAGCTCTGCGAACAGATCGACCGTTGGATCGAACAGGGTTTTAAGCACATACGGTGCCAGATCAACTGCTATGGCGGGAATGGTTATGAGTCCGCGCCCGCGGGGGCGGCTAAAGGCGGACAGCCCGGCGTATACATTGACAGCAACGGGTATATGAGGCAGACGGTCGCAATGTTTGAACAGCTCCGCGTCCGGTACGGGGAGGAAATTGAATTTGTCCATGACGTCCATGAGCGGATCCATCCTTCTAAAGCCCGGGAGTTCTGCCGCGCCTTAGACCCTTATCATTTATTCTTTATCGAAGATGTGGTCGCGCCGGAACAGGTGGGATGGCTGCGGGAGATTCACAATTACTGCGCAACACCCCTTGCCCTGGGCGAGCTGTATGTCAATGACAACGAGTGGCGGACATCGGTGGTGGAGCACAGCGTTGACTTTGTCCGGGCCCATATTTCAGATATCGGCGGGATCACGCCCGCCCGGCGTATGGCCGCCTTTGCGGAGCCCTGCGGCGTCAGGACCTGCTGGCACGGCCCCAGCGACATGTCGCCCGTTGCCAAAGCCGCCAACATCCACCTGGACCTGGCCTCGCCCAATTTTGGCCTTCAGGAGTGGAGTATTGGCAACATAGCCGGATTCCTGGCCGCGGGAGAGTATCACGAAGGCGCTCTGGAGGAGGTATTTACCGGAACACCGGAGTACGGCGGCGACGGCTTTGTGTACGCCAGCGAACGGCCGGGGCTGGGGGTTGATATCAATGAGGAGGCGGCGGCCAAATACCCCTGCCGCGTGGATGTTCCCACATGGACGCAGACACGCAACCAGGACGGTTCGCTGCAGACACCATAAACAAATCACGAGGAGAAAGAATTATGCTGAGAAGTCAGAAAATCCGTGAACTGGCGCCGGAAATGGATCCGCTGCGCCTGGGAATGGGATGGAAACTGGATGATCTCGAGAAACCGCAGATACTGATTGAAAGCACCTATGGCAACAGCCATCCGGGATCCAGCCACCTGAACCGGTTTGTGGAGGAAGCGGTGAGAGGCGTTGACGAAAACGGCGGAAAGGCCGCCCGGTATTTCGCCACCGACATGTGCGACGGAATGGGGCAGGGGCACGACGGCATCAACTATTCCCTGGCCCACAGGGACGCCATTGTAAACCTGGTGGAGGTGCAGGCCAACGCCACTACCTTTGACGGCGGCGTGTTTATCGCCAGCTGCGACAAGGCCATGCCCGCCATGCTGATGAGCATTGGACGCTTAAAGGAAATGAGCGCGATTATGGTGACCGGAGGGGTGATGGAAGCATTTGCCCTGCCTCCCGAATACACCGAGGACGACCCGGGTTGCGCCATCAATGAGCTGCTGACCCTGGAGCAGATCGGCAAATTCAGCGCCCAGTATGAGCGCAGCGAGATTCCCGCCGAACAGCTGACCTATTATAAGCAGCACGCCTGCCCGAGCTGCGGCGCCTGTTCCTTCATGGGCACCGCCTCCACCATGCAGGTGATGGCGGAGTCCCTGGGATTAATGCTGCCCGGAACCGCTCTGATGCCCGCCACTGCGCCGGAACTGCAGAAGGCGGCCTACGAGGCCGGGAAACAGCTGCTGGAGTTGGTAAAAAAAGGAATTACTGCGGCGGATATCGTCACATTAAAGAGCTTTGAAAACGCCATTATGGTCCACGCCGCCATCTCGGGATCCACCAACGCGGTGATGCATATTCCAGCCATTGCCCATGAGTTCGGAATAGAGATTGACGCGGACACATTCGACCGGCTTCACCGTGGCGCCCATTATCTGCTCAATATCCGCCCCGCAGGCGACTGGCCCGCCCAGTATTTCTACTACGCGGGAGGCGTTCCCAGGGTGATGGAGGAGATCAAAGATATGCTCCATCTGGACGTGATGACCGTCACGGGCAAAACGCTGGGCGAGAATCTGGAGGATTTGAAGAAAACCGGCTACTATGAGCACTGCGATGAGATACTCAGAAGCAAGAGCCAGGCCATCCACAGGGAAATCAAGAGAACGGACATTATCCGTGATTTCGACCATGCCATCGGCACCAACGGCAGCATTGCCATTTTAAAGGGCAATCTGGCGCCGGAAGGCTCCGTGATTAAACACACGGCCTGCCCGCCCGCCATGTTCAACAGCCGTCTGAACGCCCGTCCATTTGACAGCGAGGAGGAGGCGATTGACGCGATCCTTCACGGCAAGGTCAAGCCGGGAGACGCGGTCTTTATCCGCTATGAGGGTCCCAGAGGCAGCGGCATGCCGGAAATGTTCTATACCGGCGAAGCCATCTGTTCGGATCCCGTGCTGGCTGCCAGCGTGGCCCTGATCACAGACGGCCGGTTCTCCGGCGCGTCCCGCGGCCCGGTGATCGGCCATGTATCCCCGGAGGCGGCCGCGGGCGGCCCCATCGCTCTTGTTGAGGAAGGGGATCTGATTGAACTGAATCTGGAACAGCGCTCCCTGAATATCGTGGGGGTAAAGGGCCAGGAAAAGACGCCGGAGGAGATGGAGACGATTCTTGCCGAGCGCCGGAAGCACTGGAAGGGATTTGAAAGCAAGTATACAAAGGGCATTTTAAAGCTCTTCGCCCAGCACGCGGTCAGCGCTATGAAGGGCGCGTATATGGATTAAGAAAAATACAGGCGGCCCGGCCAAATGTCAGGACCGCCAAATTGGTGAGGAGGGGCGCGGTCAACGCTCCTCCTCTCACACGTCTCTCAGTTTCTCCGCCGCAATCTCAATCTGCCCGGCGTTTGCCTCCCAGTAAAATGTAATCTCCACAATCTTCTCCCCCCAGCACACAAGGTAGCTGTCCAGGGCGATGTCGCCGCTGTACCGGCGGTAAACCTCGTTGGCGCCCCACAGCGCTGGATCCTGGGGTTCATAGCGGTAATAGTCCCTGAACTCCTCCGGTCCGCGCCGGTCTGCGTAGCGCTCCATCAGGCTATCCCGGCAGAGGTCAAAAATAGCCGGCACCTTGACTTTGGTGATGGTGTACTCTAAATCCGTCAGATGTTTCTCCCCCAGCTTTCCCCGCTGTCTCGCTTCATACTGGGACAGAAAAACAGAGCTGCGCTCCGTCCACTCCCGGGAGTAACCGCTGCTGTCCGTCTCCATCATGTCCTCTATGGTCAGCGGCAGCGGATCGTCATACAGATACCAGGTCTGGCCGTGAAATTCATAGGCGCCCGCAGGCTCCTTCTCCGTCCTTCCGCTTCCCACGAACCGGGTCACGAAATAGGTGAGACCGCCCATTAGGGCAAAGGACAGCACAAAGCAGGAGGCGATTGTCACGGTGCGGTTGATCCCCGCCCGCACCTTTTTGTGCTTCAGCAGCATTTTCACACCGTTGACCAAGACCATCAGAACCGCCATATACAGCAGCGCGGCAATTCCGATCATCCGCTGTCTCCCACCCGCCATGGACAGCATCCAGAAAACCAGGGCGCACAGCATAAGGATCAGGATCACCCATTTGAAGCCCCGATATCTGCGGGTTTCCAAAAACTCCCCGTTTTGCTCCGCGGCCTTTTTCGCACGGTGATACCAGTGGTAATACGCCCAGATTTCCGCGCCGCACAGAACCAGCATAAGCGTCCAGCAGCTGCCGGTAAATAAGCTTGAGTTGCTGCTGAGAACGTAAAGGGGATTGGTAATCAGAGTATGGATCAATAGGCCTGCGTTGAGCAGCGAAACCGCCAACAGAAGCAGCTGGGACGGCAGGTAGTTCTTTTTCATGGCCTTGTGGATGGTCTGCACCTGCACCAGGGCGTCCGTTTCCATGGGAACCGGATTTTCCCGCTCATTCACAAAGATCTGCATCTGCGCCCAGGATACAACGTGCTTCCACCCCGCCATTTCACAGAACTCCCGGAAGGTGCGCTGCTGCTCGGACGGCTCCGGGTCGAAATCAGAGGCCTGCGGAAAATAGGTGACTGCAAAATGCAGCTCAGCCGGGGAAATCCGCCGGTAGCGCCAGGTGAAATTCGAGCAGCTCTCCAGCATCCAGCCCCGGGCGGCCATCTTTTCCAGATGCCGCGCAATTCCCGCCGGATCATAAAACGTGATATTCTCCATCCGCCGCATGGTATTTTTCATAAGCCGTCTCCTCCTTGTCCCGCAAAATGCTCATAGTCCGATGTCAGGGTCAAAAGCCGCTGCTGCTCATCCCGCAGCGCCTTCTTCCCGGCCTCCGTAATCACGTAACTGCGCTTGCGCCCTTCAGCCCTCGTCTCCCGGATCATGCCCGCCTCCAAAAAATTTTCCAGCAGATTGTACAGGGTTCCGGGACCCACGCTGACCCGACCGCCTGTTATCTGCGTCACCTTCTCCATAATGTCCATGCCGCAGCACTCTTTGTAAAGGCAGAGCAGAATGTAAAACATCTGCTCCGTGAGCGTCTGAAATTTTGCCCTCGGCATAATCGCCCACCTCCATGTATCGAATATCGATATTTGTGATCTCAGTATATTATCGTATATCGATATTGTCAATGGGGCGGTGGAATTCGTAAGATATATGAAAGAGAATGTAAAGCAAACCGGCAAAGGATAAAGCCGCTTATCCCCTGCCGGTTTGGTTGGAACATATGTGATTCAGTTATCCTGCGGGACAGGCCCATTTTCCGTACATTTTTTCAGATTTACTGTAGCGGAAACACAAACGGCACATACACCACAAACAGGATAAACCGTATAATACAGAGCACAAATCCCATTTTCAGGTAATCCTTCATCTTGTAGCCGCCCGCCTCGTAGGCCATGGTCATGGCCGGAGCCGCCATGGGGGTCAGGTAGCAGTTGCTGGAGCCCTCCTGGCAGGAAAGCATCAGGGCGCGGGCGTCGAATCCGTTCTGCACGCAGATCAGGGCCGCCAGGGTCTTGAAGGCGTTGTTTACCGCAGAGTTGGTCACAAACTGGGTCAGCACGAAGCAGACGATGTACATGGAAACCATGGTCATAAAGGGACTCATGTTGCCGGTCAGATTGTTAAAGGTGTCCGCCAGCAGCACGTCCGCTCCGGTGGTCTTAAGGGCCGTGGACAGCGGCATGGTGCCGATGGTGATGAAGATAACTGGGTTGCTCATGGCCTTGATGGCCTCGCGGTCATTGATGACGCCGCTCAGAACCAGAACCATAGCGCCCACGCAGGCCGGATACCAGGTATTGATTTTAAGGATCGCGCAGGTCATGATACCCAGAATCGTAGCCCCGAAAATAACTGCGGTCAGTTTCTCCTGGCCCGGCGTCATGCCGCCGCCCCGGTTCTTGCCGGCTCCCGGCGTGGAAGCGTTCGCCTCTGCCGCGGTGGGCACATTGCCCAGATCCGGTGCCATTTTCACGGTCAGCCAGATGATCACCGGAGTCAGGAAGATAATTGCCGGAGCCTTGACGACCATATTGGTAAAATATGTAAATGTTCCGGTTCCGCCCAGATTCTCCACGATGGTGTTCTGAGCCAGGTAGCCGCCCGCATTACCGCCAATGGGAATAAATCCGGCCCACAGCTGCGCCAGGCAGGCGGAGGCGAACACAAATTTGCTGAGCGGCCTCTTCTGCTCCGCACAGATACCCACGATCATGGGAATCATGATGGTCATAATAGCGGTGGCGTTGACCACGCAGCTGAGTAAAATGATCGGAACCGAGATGCCCAGCATGATCTTGAAATCCGAGGATTCGCCTCTGATCAGCGTCTTGCTGAGCCGGCTCACGATGCTGGTCTTGCCTACGGCAGCGCCTACCACGAACATGGCGGCCATCATCACGATGGAGCTGTTGAGCATGCCGCCCCAGGCCGCCTTGAAATCCAGTACCCCCGTGATTTCCAGCGCAATGGGAATCATCATGGCCGCGACGTGGATTTTAACCTTGCCCGACAGAATCAGGGCAATAAACAGCAGAAATATGATCAAAACGATGGTAATTTGTGGTGTCATATCATTGGTCCCCCTCTATATTTGAAATTACCGGTCTACCACGGAGCCGTCTTCATGGAGATTGATCCCCCCGTAGCTCCCCTGGAACGGAAATACAGTGTCAATGTCGTCGATCAGTTCGATTCCCAGGCCCGGGCCCTCCGGCAGTCTGATGTATCCATTTTCCACATGGAAGGGCGTCTTCATCTCCTTATCCAGGCGGCAGACGCCGTTGGCCATGGGATATTCCTGCACTTCGAAGTTGGGAATGCAGGCGTCCAGCTGCAGGCAGGCCGCAGTGGATACCGGGCCCAGCGGATTGTGGGGAATGACGTAAACCCCGCGCACTTCCGCCTCCGCGGCGATCTTCTTGCCCGCGGTGAGACCTCCACTTACGCACATGTCCGGGCGGATGTAGCGGACGTCGGTGGTGGTCATCAGGGAGTCGAACTCCGCCGGATTGATAAAGCGCTCTCCGGTCGCCACCGGGATGTCGCAGCCGCGGATCACCTGGCGCATGGCCTCCAGATTATCCGGAATGGGGTCCTCGTAAAAGTAGGGGCGGTAGGGCCTCAACACCCGGCCCAGCTCAATGGCCTCCGCCGGTCGCATTCCCCGGTGGCACTCGATGGCCACGTCCACATTCCAGCCCACCGCCTCGCGGACCGCCTTCATGATTCCCTCCACCCGGGTCACCAGGCTGGTAAAATTCTCCCCGCAGCGCCCGTTCTCATCCTTGGGGTGTCCGATGGAAAACCGGATGGACTGAAAGCCCTGATCCGCCAGCTTCTTCGCCTCCGCCGCCATCCCCTTGGCGTCTCTCGCCCTGGCGTTAACGTAAATTTTAATTTTCTCCCGGACTTTGCCGCCCATCAGCTCATAGCAGGGCACCTGGAAATATTTTCCTTTTAAATCCCACAGCGCAATGTCGATTCCCGACAGGGCGGACTGGGTGACGGAACCCCGGAAGTGCAGATTTCTGGACAGTGCGTTCCAGATGAATTCCGTCCGCAGCGGGTCCTGGCCCACAATCATTTTCTCCATCTGCTTTAAAACGCTGACCGTGGCCTCCTGGTACGCCCACGCGCCGCATTCTCCCAGCCCGACTAATCCCTCGTCTGTATGTACCTTCACAAACAGGTATCTGCCTCCCGCCAGAATCGGTTCGATCCCAGTGATTTTCATCTCGTTTCCTCCATTTTCAATTCATCTCAGCTTACAAACTTTATGAACCATCCATCGGCCGATTGGATTGTGCATGTTGTCTGTTTTGTTGGTGCTTTGTGTAATATGATTATATAGTTTGGTTAGAAGATTTGTAAAATCAGAAAAACCTTGGCATCCTAACATTTGTTTATCCAGAAGAGCGGGCGGGAGGCGGGGTAGCGCGGACGGCGGTGAGGCGCGGGCGGCGGTGAGGCGCGGACGGCGGTGAGGCGCGGAAGGCGGTGAGGCGCGGTAGGCGGTGAGGCGCGGGCGGCGATGAGGCGCGGGCGGCGGTGAGGCGCGGAAGGCGGAAGGTGGTGAGGCGTCGCCGGGGACGGGGACCTCTCTGCGTAGGACGTTTCGTTCTGTGGCAGCTCTCTGCTCCAAAGCAACGTTCCCATTCCAGGTTCCATTATACGCAAAAAGCCGGTGAAACGGACTTTTTCATCCGCCTCACCGGCTCATATTGGGTGTAATGGGCCGCAGGTGCAGCCTGTCACATTTTCGGATACAACTCCTTTACCACCCGTATAAATTCCTTCACCACCGGGAACAAAAACTGATCCTTTCTCCAGAACAATTCAATATACGCGCGGGTGCCTTCCCGATAAGGAATCCCCACGATCTTCGGATTGCTCTGGGATACCGACTCCGGCAGGAATCCCGCAGCCACGTTCTTCTCCACAAACCGCTCCACGGTATACATCTGGTTGGTATAGTGAAGTACGTGGTAGTCCAGGCCGCTTTCCCGGAACATTTGCTTGATCCGAGTTGTCTGGCTGAAATTTTCCTTCAGCAGCACCAGCGGCTGGGTGACAATCTGCTCAGGAGTCACAAACGTCTCCCCCGCCAGAGGATTTTCCCTGCCCACGCAGAAGCACATCCGCGTCTGCTTCATAGGCCAGTGATGGTATACCTTTTCAAACCGTTTCTGCTCCTCTTCCTGGTCGAAGCGCCGGATGGTTATGATCACGTCCAGCAATCCCGCGTCCAGCATCTCAAACTGGCGGGGCGTGGACTCCTCCACGGACATCACCTGCACGCCTGGCCGCCGCTTCTGGTATTCCAGCAGAATCTCCGGGTATACCTGGTTCCCGCTGAGGGTGGAGAGCCCCACCCGCATATAATTCCGGGTCAGCGCCAAATCCCGCACAATCTGATTCATCTGCTGATACTGCCCCAGCACCAGATTGGCCTCCTCCAGCAGGATTTTACCCTCGTCCGTCACCCTCAGGGAATTCTTGTCCCGGACAAATAACGGCACCCCGCACTCCTTCTCCAGATCCTTCATGGCCGCGGACATGGCGGGCTGGGAAATGTGAAGTTCCTCCGCCGCCCTGGTAAAGTTCTCGTATCTGCATACTGCCTGGAAATACTGCATCTGCACGATTGTCATAGCGTTTCCCCCGATTTTCACTGCCTAATCAACATATATACCCCTGTTTTCAAATTCCATTCCCTACCTAAAACCTCGTCCCGCACTTCGGGCAAAACTCAAAGTCCTCCTGAGTCTCATACCCGCAGTTCGGACATTTTTTCACCCGGTTCCCGAACCCGTTGTCGTATCTGCCGTTTCCCTCCTGCACCAGGGTCAGGTCCTTCTGTTCAATGTCCACCCGGCCGCCCCGGGCCAGAATCTTTCCCACCTCCGGGTCCAGCTGGTAAACAGTGCCGCAACAGGACATTTTCACATAATACTTCCGGTTCCATTTGAACAGCGGAATGAAGAAAAAGCTGAAATACATGTAGGTCATCACCACCTGGAAGCGGCCATAACGGCCGCAGCGGTCGCAGATCACGGTTTTTACATAGTCCAGGATCTTCTGGCCCTGGCTGATTCCTCCGATAAAAATCATTTACTTTCCTCCTGTGCCGCACGGCGTATTCCTGAAGCCCGCGTTTCGTCCTGCACTGAGCGGTGCCGGCGAGCAGTGCAGGCCACAGACCTGTCCCCGTAATCATCAGGAACGCGAAAAAAGAGCGCCGCTGCCGGGCAAAGCCGTGTCCGCCGGGTGTAACTGCGGAAGCTCTGCCCGTCCATACGGGGCGCTCTAACAATATTCATAACTCAGGCTAACATGTTCAGCCTTGCGCTCATCCAGCGGCAAAGCCCACATGGCTTCCCATATCTGCCTACATATATGCCTTCTTCAGCGCCTTAAGCAGCACCTTGGGATCGCGGTTGTAGGGAGTCACCGGACAGATGGGCTTGTTCACATCCATCAGGGTGTATACGGCGGTTCTGGCCGCGCGCACGGAATACTCCTCGGTGAACACCATGTCGTCCGGAATCTCCACAAACTGGCTGACCATAGCGAAATTGGTGGAGCCGGTGGGCACTACCGGCGGACGGTCGGTGTATTTGCGGGGTTCAAACTGCGCGTCCACATAGGGCATATAGCAGGGGATCACATTGATCACGGTCTTCATCAGCTCCGCGATCTGGTCCTCCGGGATATGCAGGTGGTGCAGGTACTCGTTCAGCAACTCCTCGCCGGTGCAGTCCTTCATGGGCTTTTTCACATAGTCGCCGATAGCCTCGGTATACAGGCCGTAACCCCAGAAAATAGTCTCGTCCATGGGCTGGTTCACGAAATGGGGCTGGGCCGCCACCACGCTGCTCATCAGCCAGCTGGAATCCTTGAAGGTCATCAGCGCGCCGCTGCCGGGTACATTTCCGGTAAAGTTCTCGATCACCTTTAAGAGCTGGTCGCCCTTGCAGGTCACGGTAAAGCTGAGCCAGTTGGTCTCATGAGGTTTGGAGAAGAACGGTTCCGGGTTGCCCAGCTCCGGCTTCTTGGCCGCAATCTTGGCCCAAAGCTCGCCGGAAATAGGCTTTTTCACCGGCGCGGGGGCCGGAGTGTGCATATCGCCCAGAGTTGCGCTGTCGGTCATGCAGGCGTTTGTCATGATGCAGAGATCGCCGTCGTTTAATTCCACGGTGGAAATAACGTATTCCGGCTCGCCCTCGCCCGCCGCCGTATTACGGCTCTTCAGGTACAGGGTCTTGGCCGTGATGCCCGCGCCGTCGGCGAAATCAATGTCAGTCACCTCGGTATTTTCCTTGAATACCACGCCGTGGCTGCGCAGATAGGCCTCCAGCGGGCGGATCACGCTGTCGTACTGGTTTAAGGGGGTTCTGGTCACGCCCTCCAGAGTTTCGATGCGGCTGAACTCAAAAATCATACGGTTCATGTAACGGCGGAACTCATACAGGCTGCTCCACTTCTGGAACGCAAAGGTGGTCTGCCACATATGCCAGAAATTGGTGGTGAACATGTGGGGCGTCTCCTTGAACCAATCCTGGATGGTCAGGTTGTCCAGCTTCTTCTCGTCGGTCAGCAGCAGCTTTAACAGCGCGTTGCGGTCGGCCTGGTTGAAGCCCATGCTCTTCACGTCCTGAATCTTGCCGTCACGGTCCACCAGTCTGGCCTTGGCGCAGGTGGGGTGGGCGTGGTCAAAGTTCAAAATCTCCTCGGTCACACTGCGTCCGGGCTGGCGGATGGACGGGATGGAGGAAAACAGCTCCCAGAAATTCTCGTAGGTCTCCTCGTTGAGCATACGGCCGCCGCGGCACACGAAGCCGTGCTCGGGATCACCGATTCCGTCGTTGCTGCCCCCCAGAATGTGCATGCCCTCGTAGATGGTGATGCGGTCGCCCGGGAATTTGCAGTCCCGGATCAGGTAAGCTGCCGCCGCCATGGTGGCCAGTCCCCCGCCTACCAGGTAGGCCCTCTTCTCGCCGTAGTCGCGGTTATTCATCACCGCCTCCTCGATGGACTCAATTCTGGATGACTCCTGCTTTTTCTGTCCATCCCGCATCTTTTTCAGCAGCACTCCCGCTGCTGCGGCCGCTGCGCCTACCGCGATGACTTTTCCTGCTTTTTTCTTCATCTTTGCTCTCTTCCTTTCCAATGTGTTCGATTTTCCTTCTCTGCCTGGCAGAATCCTTATGCAATCCACGCCGCCCCGCCGTAAACCGGCAGAGCCGCAAATGCAGCTATGTTAATCCATCCAGAGTATTCCCATATTTGTATCAGTTCAGACGACAGGAAAATTGACGTGGCAAGCAGCGCCGGGCTTGCTTGTGCGCTGCTTTGAACCCCAATTTTCACAGCGGGCGGATATCCGCTGCTCCCTCACCGGCTTTTTCGGCCAGTGAGACAGGCCGTCTGTAACATCCGTTCTAAAAATGTTCCGTGAAATAATTGGCCAGCGCTGCAAACTGCTCCAGCGTCAGCGCTTCCCCCCGCACGGACGCCGGCAAACCCAGACCGGCAATGGCTTCGGCGATATCTTCCTTGGTGTAGGAAAGCTCAGGCGAATTATTGAGCCCGTTCTGTAAGGTCTTTCGCCGCTGGTTGAAGGAGGCCCGGATCAGCCGGAACATCAGCGCCGGGTCCGTCACCTGCACCGGCGGCTCCTTGTAGCGGGTCAGGCGGATCACCGCGGAGCCCACATTGGGCCGGGGGATGAAACAGTTAGGCGGCACGTTGGCCACGATGTAGGGGCTGGCGTAATACTGGACTGCCAAGGAAAGCGCCCCGTAGTCTTTGGAGCCGGGGCCCACCTGCATGCGGTCGGCCACCTCCTTCTGCACCATCACGGTGATGTTGTCGATGGGCACGCCGCTCTCGAACAGGCCCATGATGATGGGGGTGGTGATGTAGTAGGGTAAGTTGGCAACCACTTTGATGGGGTTGCCGCCGTTGTGCTCGTCCACCAGATGGTTGATGTCTACTTTGAGTATGTCGTCGTTAATGATGGTGACGTTGGGGTAATCGTTCAGTGTCTCGCCCAGTATGGGGATCAGATTGGAGTCGATTTCCACGGCGACCACCTGGCGGGCGTGTTCGGCCAGATACTGCGTCATAGTGCCGATGCCCGGCCCGATCTCAAGCACGCAGTCCTCCGGGCCGATGCCCGCGGCGGTGATGATCTTGTCCAGTACGTGGGGATCGATGAGGAAATTTTGTCCGAATTTTTTCTGGAATACAAATTGGTATTTCTGGATGATTTCGATTGTTTCTTTCGGGTTGCCCAGTTTGTTTTGCATGTGGTTTTCCTTACGTTTTCTTTTAAGGTTATGGTAGACCATTGGGAGGGAAAAGTCAATGAAAATACGCAAAAGGGACGCAACCGCGCGGTGGGCGTCGATTCAGGGGAACGGGCGGGGGAGGCGGCGGACGGTGGGGCTCCGGTTTACTCGGCGGCAGCCACTAAGCGGAAAGGCGGCTGCGAGCCTCCTAAAAGTCACCCCTCCATCCGCCGCCTCCCCCGCCCGTTCCCCTGAAGCTGAGGTTTTGGGGCGGTTGCTGGGGTTTGTGGGAGTGGGGAGAAAAAGAGGAGGGGATAAGGTTAGGGGTTAGGGGTTATTTTGACGAGGGTCCATTGGTCGATACATTTGCGCAGGGCGGTTAGGTAGGGGGAGAATTGGATGTTTTCCTGGCCGTAGGTCAGTTGGAGGTCGTATTCCAGGGGGAGCCAGGTGGAGAGGTCGGACTCGTTGTGGGATATGAGCGCTTCCAGTTTGTCCAGGGCTTTGTAGGTTCTCGCTTCTTTGGTTTGTAATTTTTCCATTTCGTCCAGGAGAGAGAGCCATTCCTGGCGCTGGGGGGTGGGGAAGGTGTTAGCCCAGGTGAGGAATTGGGCGTCCTCGGTCTGGACGTTTTGGTCGGTTTTTTCGAAACTGGGGATATCCCCGGTGAAGGTTTCGCCCAGATCGTGGATCAGACACATGCGGATGACTTTGTTCATATCCGTGTCCTGAAATTCCGGCTCGCCGGATAAGAGCATGGCCATCAGGGCGATGCGCCAGCTGTGGTCCGCTACGCTTTCTTTGCGGTTTTCCTGCGTGTAGCAGTGGCGGGTTGTGGTTTTTAGGATTGCGGCTCTTGATAGGATGGTTAGAAAATCTTGGGGCGTCATGGCGGGGGTCCTCCTGGTTTTGTTTAGTTGCGGCTTTGTAATTCGGCAGCATATGGTTTCTGCTTTATTATACCTCCTGTAAACGTTCCAACACAAGCTGCATTGAATCAATAATGCTCTGATTGATAGACATTATGAACACCGGATCTGTCTGACTACTATATTTTGCTGCTGATTCGTGATATAATTTGATGACAATATTTCATGTTTAGGAGGGGGATTATGCAGACAATCATTATTGTGTTAGATCCTGGAGAACTTGTGAATCCGGACTTGGATTTGCGTTACTGTGTTCCGGATCGTATCGCAGAATTAACAAATAATGACATTCGGGACAACGGATATGACTACATCGATACTGTGGAAGATAAATCCGGTCCTTTAATGGGGATTTGGCTGGAAACAGAGAATGCCGGTGAGAATTGGCCTGCCATTTTAAATATACTTCAAATGGAAAAATTTTTGGATAATGATCTGTCCAAATCGGCCAAAATCTATATCTCTGATCATGAAACGGAAGATATTGAAAATTGTGTCCGGGTTTACCCACAATAACAGTCTGTAAGGTCAGAATTAAGATAGCATGAAAAGAACCAGGTTATGTATCGCGCCTGGTTCTTTTCATGTTTGCTAAAGTGTACTGGAATTCTGGGGGAGAAATGTGATTCCCGGCGTCTGCACAGCACCCATCAATCCCCTAATTTTTCCAAAACATGTTCCACATTCAACCCATACTTCTCTTTCACCAGCCCCGACGGCCCGGATTCCGTGAATACGTCCTCCACGCCCACCCGCAGCACCGGCGCGTGGCCGGGCATGTCGCAGACGGTCTCTGCAATCAGGCCGCCCAGTCCACCGATCACCGAGTGATTCTCAATGGTCACAATGCGCTTCACGGTTCCGGCGGTCTGCCGGATCAGATCGCAGTCTACCGGTTTAATAGAGAACAGATTGATCAGTTTTCCTTTTTTTCCTTTTTCGCGGCAGGCCGCAAAGCTCTTAAAGGCCAGCTCCGTGGTGGATCCCTCGTAGATCAGCGCGAAATCGTCGCCGTCGTCCTCCACGACCACCGCTTTCCCCATCTGCACCGTTTCTTTCGCCGGCAGATTGGGCACGGCATCCCGCACGCAGCGGATGTATACCGGGCCCTGGTGGGCGATGGCGATCTGTACCGCCGCCTTCAGCTCGTCCGGGTTGCTGGGCGCCAGGATTTTTAAGTTGGGCAGAACCCGCATGAGCGCCAGGTCTTCATTGGCGTGATGGGTGGCCCCGTCGTAGCCGCCATCCATACCCGGGTGGGTGGCAATCAGCTTTACGTTTAAATTGGCGTAGCAGATTTGACGCAGCTGGGTCCAGCAGGTTCCCGACACGAAGATCGCAAAATTTACATAAAATGGAATTCTCCCCTCGGTCGCGATGCCTGCGGCAATGGACATGGCGTTCTGCTCCGCGATGCCCGTCTCCACAAAGCGCTCCGGGAAAACCTCCTCGAACTGGTTGGTGGTGGTGGACTTGGCCAGATCGCTGTCAATAACGTAGATGTCCTTGTTCTCTTTTCCGGCTTCCACCAGAACGCCGCCCACCAGTTCCCTCAGGGTGATTGTGTCATAACTCATTGCAAATCTCCTCCTCCCTGGCGCTTAAATCTCTCATGGCAGTCTCATATTCCGCGTCCGTCAGGCCGCTGGAATGCCACTTGGGCACGTTTTCCATGAAGCTGACGCCCTTTCCCTTGACGGTGTTGGCCACAATGGCCACCGGACGGCCGCTCACCGTCCTGACCTCTTTAAGTGCGTTCACCACCTGCTCCATGTCGTTTCCGTCGATCACGATCACGTGGTAGTTAAATGCCGCCAGCTTGTCCGCCAAAGGTTCCAGGTTGATAACTTCGTTGGTGGGATGGCCGGAGGAAAGCTTGTTGTAGTCGAATATGTATACCAGGTTGTCCAGCTTGTAATGGGCGGCCATCATCAGGGCCTCCCAAATCTGGCCTTCCTGGGTCTCCCCGTCCCCCGCGATGGCGTATACCCGGTGGGGATCCTGCTCCCGCTTCTTGACCAAAGCCATACCCAGGGCGGTGGAAAATCCCTGGCCCAGAAGGCCTGTGGTGGCGTCCACCTGGGGAATGTCACAGGTGTAGGGATGGCCCTGAAGCCTGGAGTTGATCTGCCGGAACGTGGGGAAATCCTTCTCGTCGATGATCCCCTTCTGTGCCAGCTCCGCGTAGAGGGCGGGCGTGGCGTGCCCCTTGGACAGCACCACGCGGATCCGTTTTTCCTCGTTAAAATCCACTTCCAGCTCGTAGATGGCCGTGAGCAGGTCGATCACGGAGAGGGCCCCGCCCACATGGCCCACGCCGGCCTGGTATACCATCTCCACAATCCGTTTGCGGTTGCGGTTCGCCGTCAGTTTCAGCTGCTTTATGTCCGTCATAATTTCATGTTCCTCCATTACCACTTGCCAAGGGCCTTTCCGATAAAGTTAAAGAAGATACCGATCAGGTTAAAGTCCGTTTCCGGGAAGCTGGTGCCGTTTAAGCCTACGCTCTGCATGATCGGGTAAATGATGGCCGGGCCTACGGAAATCAGCACGCCGGTCACAAAGGCGCCCAGCACGCAGCCCTTCCAGCCGCCTCTGGCATTTCCAAACACACCTGCGGTAGCGCCGATGAAGAAGAACGGGATCGCCACCGGAATCATAACCACCGTGTGGAGCGCGGCCATGATAAACATGCAGATCAAACCGGCCGCATAGGCGGAAATAAATCCTAAAACCGTAGCCGTGGGGGCGTAGGGGAACACAACCGGGCAATCCAGAGCCGGTTTTGCGCCGGGGATAAATTTCTCGGAAATACCCACGAACGCCGGAACGATCTCACCCAGGAACAGGCGCACGCCGGTGATGATCACGTAAAGACCGCCGGTAAAGGTCAACGTCTGCATCAAGGGGAAAATCAGCCAATGGGTTCCGCCGGAGATCGCCTCAACTGCTTCTCTGCCGGCCACCGCCGCCGCGATGTAATAGATCACGCCGATGGACAGAGAAACGGAAACGATGTAATCCTTAAACATGGACAGCCAGCCGGGCAGCTTGATCTTCTCCGTGCTGTCCTCCGGGTTGCCCACCTTGCTTCCCAGCCAGCCGGAAAACGCGTAGGCCAGGGTGCAGTAGTGACCGATGGCGATCTCGTCTGTGCCGGTAACCGCGTTCATGGATTTCTGGGCAATCGCCGGATACAGCGCCGCCGCAAAGCCGTGGATCACGGAACCGATCAGGATCGCCGCCACATCGGACAGCCCAAGGGCCTTCAGCAGAATCGCCAGCAGGGCGGACAGGAACAGGCTGTGCCCGCCGGTCAGGAAAATGTACTTGAACTTGGTGAGCTTTGCGATCACCAGGTTGCAGACAAAGCCGCCCACCATGATCAGTGCGATCACCATCGGGAACAGCGTCTGAGCCTGGGCTGTGATGGCCTCGGAAATCGGTGTCACGCCCTCCAGACCAAAGGCTGTCACAAACAGGGACTGGAATCCGTTTAACGCCCCCTGGGCCGCCGAGGAACCGATTCCGAAGATCAGGAAGCCCACGATGGTCTTGATGGTTCCCGCGATCACCTTCTCTGCGGGTTTTCTCTGAATCAGCAGGCCCACCATGGCCATAAGTCCGATCAGAAGCGACGCTTCACCTAAAATGTCATAAACCACAAATTGCAATACTGCCATTTTTTAATCCCCCTTTTTCTGAATGTTACTGGTTTCCTTTCGCCTTTTCCAACTCAAAATACTTGTTCAGCTCCCCTTCCAGGAAGTTCATGTCCATAATGTCCTTCACCCCGATCACGTAGGCCTTGGAATTTTTAAACTCCTCGATCAGGTCCTCCATGGTGATGATGATGTCCACGTTCTGCTGGCCTGCGAAGCCGCTGAACGCGTCGTGGGTCACATCCATCGGGTAGCCGTTCTTGTCGATCAGCTTGTCCACCTTGATCTTGAGCATCATGGAGCTGCCCATGCCTGTACGGCACATAATCAAACATTTCTTTGTTTCCATATCAAAATCCCTCCTATTGGTTATTGGTTTCATTTTCTTTGATATATGATACTATGCTGCCGGCATCCCTGGCCGCTCCCAGGGTTTCTATAAACTCCTTTCTTCCCAGAAATTCCGCCAAATCCTGGAGCGCTCCCAGATGGGAATTGGCGTCGATGGTCGCCAGCATGAACACATATTTCACCGGATCGTTGGCCTTACTGCCGAAATTCACCGGGGTTTTCAGACTGATAAAGGACATCGCCGTGCGATTTACCCCGATTTTATTGGTGGCGTGCGGGAGGGCCACCCCTTTGGTGATGACAATGTACGGGCCAACCTCATTTACATTGTCAATCACAGCCTGTATGTACTCCTCCGTGATATCCCCGTTTTCCACCAGGATTTTCCCGGATTCCCGCACCGCATCTTCCCAGGTACCGCACTCCACACCCAGGCGGATGCTCGTCTCATTGATCAACTCACTTAGCATATATTTTCCCTCAACCCTATTCTTATTTTTATCTTGCAGTAACCTGCCGATCTCCCCCAGCAGGATTTCCTCATCCTCTTTGTCGGCATACCGCTCCAACAGCTCTCTGAGCCGTTTGGCCGTGGCGCTCTCCCCTTCCCGGGCGGTCACGGAGCGCTCGATGTTAAATCCCATGTCCAACAGCTGCTTGCTGACCCGGACAATATCGTCCCGCTTCAGCAGGGGACTAACCTTCACAAAGGTCTTTCGGGTCTGCAACGGCACCGTGGTAATGATCAGGTCCACATCCTCTTTTTTGAGGAACTTTTCCAGTTGATGCCGGGCCACTGTCCCCCTGATATTCAGTTTGAAGTTCCGGTTAAGCCCGGTCACCACCAGCTCCGCTGTGCCGATCCCCGTGGCGCAGACCACCACCACGTTCACCAACCGTTCGGCGTTCTGCTTTCTCCGGTTGATCGCCGCCGCAAAATGGAGCAGAATGTAGGCGATCTCGTCGTCCGTCGGCACGATGAGATTCAGCTCTCCCACCGCCGGGAACGTGTCCTTAATGGCCCCGTACAGTTCAGGATAATTGTGAATCAACTCGTCCTTCAGCGGGTTTTCCAGCAGCATCCCGTTTTTGGTCCGGTAGGTGCAGGCGCTGATGTGCTGAATCAGAAATTCGTACAGGCGGTCGTCGCTGGTCAGATCATAACCGATCCGTTTGCTCACGCCCGCGATCAGCTTGATGCAGTAAAGCTCCAGCAGCACGTCCCCGCTTGCCTCCTGTTTGGTGATCGCGCTGGACTTGGCGCCCATGTGGACCGCCACGTAGGATATCTCCGCGTCCGGCAGGCGTATCCGGAAGTTTTCGTTCACGCGCCGCACAATCTCCAGAGCCATCTGATACTGCAGGCTGTCCCGCTCAATCCGGTCCGCGGCCTTAGGCTCACCGTACTCCTCATCCAGCCGGAAACGCTTGATGGACAGGGCGATGTGGATCACCAGCGCCTCGTAGGCGATATCGTCCAGGTACGTGGCAAACGCTTCCTCCACGTCCGTAACAATGGCCTTGATCTTGTTCAGGCCGTCCTCCTCAAACCACTGGGCGTAAATGGACCGGTCGCACTCTGTGCGGTCCCCCGTCAGAGCGGTGAAATCCCGGATCACCTTGGAGAGATATTTCCGCCTGCCCACCTCGTCCGCGTCGATGCAGAGTCCTTTCCCCCGCTGGCTGATCAGATTTATGCCGTTTTTCCGGCAATACTCCTTGACCGCCACCATATCCGCGTTCACCGTGGTCCGGCTGACAAAATATTTGTCCGCAATGTCCTGGATGGTGCTGTAGCCGTTGGACCAACACAGGTCAAACACGATCAGCAGCATCCGCTCCTCGCCGGTCAGACGGTCCGTGTAAAAATCCTTCACCCCCACCTCGGCCAGACCGGCCAGCTGTCCCTTCACGTCCCCGTCCACCTGGGCCGTCTTGTTGGTCACGAAAATGCACTCCCGCCCCAATTCCCGCAGCAGGAACTCGTTCAGAATCCCGATGTCGTACCGCACTGTGCGCAGGTTGATGGAAAACATCTCCGCGACTTTGGTCATGTTGACATATCCGTCAACCGCCAACATTTTCAATTCGTATTTTTGTCTAATATTCATATGTTTTTACCTGGCTATATTATCTATAAATTTCAGTTGTTTATCAAGTTCAATAATTTTCACTGGTATCGCGAAACAAATTGCACTATATCATCCAAAACGCGCAGGGGATACGCGCTACAGGACACGCCAAAATCCGCCGGGATGGACGGCGGCCGCTCCGGCGGTCTGTGGTTGTTTTTGCAATTATACTTTGTCCTTGGGCGCTGGATAACGATACGTGGATTCCCTGCCATACCTTACCACCAGCCGCAGGTTGATGATCGATCGTTGTGGTTCCATATTATACCACATCCGCCCGGCGGCTAAAACGCCGGCTCCCATCCGCCAAATTTCTGCCAGATTCCCGTCAAATTCCCGTCCGCAGCATATTGTCTGTTGAAAAAAAGTGTGCTATGATGAGTGGCGTGCGGACGCGGGAAGGCCGCGGATATTTACATAAAATCCCAGGAAAGAATGGTAGGGAACATGAATCAAAAACGACTGGGTTACCTCTATCTGGTAATCACATTTATCATATGGGGCAGCATCTACGTGGTGGCAAAATACGCGCTGGCTGTGATCCCGCCCCTGACGGTCCTCTTAGGGCGCTACGCCCTTTCCGTGCTGATCCTTTACGTGATCCTGAAGAAAAAGGGTATGAAAAAGATCGAGCGCGCGGACCGGAAATACTTCGTCATCATCGGCGGCGTGGGATACTTTGTATCCATCGGGTTTCAGCTGATCGGAACCAACCTGCTGGACGCCTCACTGGCCTCCCTGATCAACGCCTTAAATCCCGTGTTCATTCCGCTCATCGCGGCCCTTGTCCTGAAAGAGCGCGTATCGCTGCGCCGGATCGCGGGCATCGCCGTCTCCGTGGCGGGCGTCTACGCCATCCTCGGCGTCGGTGGCGGAGAACTCAGCCTGGCGGGCATCGCCGCCTCCATCTGCTCCGTCACCTTCTGGTCCGTCTCCTCAGTGATGGTGCGCAAGGTGGCGGGCAAATACGATCCCATCCAAATCGCCTTTGTGGGCATGGCCATTGCCCTCTGCTTCAATATCCCGGCCTCCATCTGGGAGCTATGCACAACGCCCTGCCGTTTCACGCTTCCAGCCGTGCTGTCCCTCATCTACCTGGCGGTAATCTGCACGGCCCTGGCCCACACGCTGTGGAACAAGTCCCTCCAGCTCCTGAGCGCAGGCACCTGCTCCATGTTATACCCCCTGCAGCCGCTGACCTCTGCGGTCCTTGGCGTGCTCCTGCTTCACGAGCAGATCACCACCGGATTTGTGATCGGGGCCGTGGTCATTTCCGCAGGAATACTGATCGCGGTGAAGGAATAAAAATGGTATTGTCATCCGGTGTTTTCTGTGCTATATTGAAGAAACACCGGGCGCCGGGAAGCGTGCAAGCGCCTATCCGCCGGAACCATGACCAATCTGTATTTCACGTTTTACATTCAATTTGCCGCAAACGGCGGCAGTCGGTAATCACGTCCACATCGGACGAAAAATCAGTTAAGAGACAATCATTCTATTTCAATTCAAATAACGCGAGAGCCGGTTGCCTGGTGCAGGAATCGTTGTTATAATGTAGATAGGAGTTTGCGCGCAGCTTGCAGAACAAGGAGGCTGTGTGGAAAAAGAAAAACAGGAGATTCATCACGAAGATCTGGCGCTAAAGACGGCGGCCCAGTATTTTGGCGAGGAATTGATGCCGTTAATGGGAATCTCCGGAACCATTGCGCTGATCGCTCCTACGGAGTCGGTAAAGCTGGAAGCGCATCAGATGTACCAGGACTTTAACTATGTGATGGCGGACAACGGATGGGTACATTTGGAGTTCGAGAGCGATTCCATCACCTTGGAGGACCTGCGGCGTTTTCGGGAATATGAGGCCGCAACCAGCCGCGCCCACAAAGTAGCGGTCACGACCTGCGTCATTTGCTCCTCCCGGGTGGAGCGGCTTAAAACGGAGCTGGCAGAAGGAATCAACGTTTACCGGGTGCGCGCCATCCGAATGCAGGACCAGGATGCAGACCACGTATTTTCCCAGCTAAAAGAAAAGCAGGAACGCGGTGAGAAGCTGCAGAAAGCGGATTTGGTACCGCTGCTTCTCACACCGTTGATGTCCGGCCGGCTGAGTGTTGAGGACCGGATTGTAAAAAGCCTGAAAATCCTTCAAAAAGAAGAATCCGCCGTAACAGAGCTGGAGATGGAAAAAATGCAGGCCGTTCTGTATACCTTTGCAGACAAATTTCTGAACGCCCGGGAACTGGAACGAGTAAAGGAGATGATTGCGATGACGAGACTTGGCAAGATGTTAGTTGAGGATGGGTTTAAACAGGGAGTGGAACAGGGCATCGGACAGGGCATGGAACGCGGTATTGCTCTGACCAAACGGATCCTCCGCCTGTCGGCAAGTGGCTGCGCGCCGGAACAGATTGCCAGAGACTGTGGAATCGGTCTGAAAGAGGTAAACCATATCCTGAAAGAGGATGACGAGCTCTAAAATCCACAACTGCCGCCCGCGTAATCCCTCCAGATCACGCAGGCGGCAGTTCCTTTTCATTCTTCCAATTATTTACAAAACAATCCGGTAAAGCTTCAAGGCGTTCTCCCAGGTCACAGCCTCCACCTCTTCCCGGCTCACACCCTTGATCCGGGCGATCTCCTCCGCCACATAAGGCAGGTTCATGGACGAATTGCGTTTTCCCCGGTTCGGCACCGGAGCCAGGTACGGGCAATCCGTCTCCAGCACAATCTGAGACAGCGGCGCGTACTCCACCACTTCCTTCAGCTTCTTCGCATTCTTAAACGTCACAACCCCGCCGATCCCCAGATAAAATCCCATATTCAGGTATTCCCTGGCCATCTCCTTCGCATAAGAAAAACAATGGATCACGCCTCCATTTTCCCGGGCGCACTCCGCCTTCATCATATCCAGCGTATCCCTTGCCGCGTCCCGGCTGTGAATCACCACGGGAAGCTTCAGTTCGCCAGCCAGGGCCAGCTGCCGTGAAAACCACTTCTTCTGAACTTCATGCTCCGGCTCCTCCCAGTAATAATCCAGGCCGATCTCGCCGATAGCCACCACCTTCTCACCGGCCGCAGCCTCCCGCAGCCAGCCAATCCCATCCTCCGACAGCTCCCCGGTGTCGCTGGGGTGCACGCCAATGGCCGCGTACATCCACGGATACCGCGCCGCCAGCTCCAACGTCGCCCTGCTGCTGGACAAGCTGGCCCCAATGTTCGTCACAGCCCTGACCCCGGCCCCGCTCAGGTCTTCCAGCAGCGCCTGGCGGTCTCCGTCAAAATCCTCGTCGTCGTAATGTGCGTGTGTATCAAAAATCATCGCTTAAACTCCTACTCTTCCCGTGATCCAGCCCGCAAACAGATGAAGCGCCAAAAGATGTACCGGATAAATCACATAAAACAAATATTTAAACTCCTGCGCCCCCCGTCTGCCGTTGTACAGCACAATCGGCACATAGGCCAGCGCGGAAACACAGTAATAATTCAAACTCTCAGCAGCGGACAGCGCCACACCGCAAACCAGCTGCCCCACATCATTGTGGCGGAACCAATACAGGCCGGCGATCAAAAGCACTCCCAGCACGCTGTAATCCGACTTAATCACCCAAGCCAGCCCGCAGCCTCCCGCGATCACCGCAATCTGCAAAAAAAGGTTGTCCAGGAGCTCCAGCCCCTCCATCACCACGATACCAATCAGCAGGGTAAACAGCACATTCTGATACCCCGGATAAAACCACGTATTATAAACAGCCAGATCAAACGGAATCTCAGACACCAGCGCCAGGACACCTATACGCAGCGCATAAAACGCCCTGTTTCTGGAGTGCCGGAATCCCTCCACCAGCAGAAACGCAAAAATCGGAAACGCCAATCTTCCCGCATAGCGGCAGACCTTCCCCACCAACAGCCATCTCTGTCCCGAAGCCGTAGCAATAATCGCGCTGCAAGCCAGCGCATCCCTGCCATGCAAAATCCCGCACTGAATCACCACAGCCCCGATATGGTCTGCGAACATCGCAAGCATCCCGATCAACTTCAACTGATTCCCCGTCAGCCCATTAAACGCCCGTCTGGAATACCGTCTCCTTCTGACTCTCCCGTTCATCCTTCGTACCCCACATTATGTTATATGTGTTCCTCTATCATACTCCAAACCCAGAAAAATTGCAAGTTTTCTCCCACTTCCCCCACAAAATCCACCCTAAAAGTGGGACAAATCCCCATTTTTTAACAACTCCCCCTTCTCCCCCTCTCACTCCCGGATCCCCACCGTCTCCTCCCCCTCCCAGATTCCCACAGCCTCCTCCCCTCCTCCCACTCCCGGAAGTCCCACAGCCTCCTCCCCTTCTCCCACTCCCGGAAGTCCCACAGCCTCCTCCCACTCCCCTCCTCCCACTCTCGGAAGTCCCAGCGGCGGATCGGGGTGCAGCAAAAGGGCTTCGCGGGGCGATTGCTTTGCGGACCGCAGGGACTAACGCCCGGGGAGCGCAAAATCCTGGGAGAAATCGTGTTCTCCAAAACACGATTTCAGGCGACCTGAGCGGAGAAAGCTCTTCAGAGTTTCTCCGCGAATCGAGCCGGTGCCCAGGATTTTGCGTTTCCCGGGCGTTAGTCCCTGCGCTCCGCAAAGCAGTCCCGCGAAGCCCTTTTGCTGCGCCCCGATCCGCCGCGTCCCCTTCCGCCACACCCCTTCCGCCACACCCCCCCCCCTTCCGCCCTCTTCCTCAAAAAAAAGAGCCCGCGACAAAAATCCCCCATCGCGAGCCCTCATTCCATCCTATTCCAATTTTCTCACCAATTATCTCAAGAAATCCCCGCCCCAGCTGGCATATCCTTCTCCGGCCTCATCAGCGCCAAATTTCCCTCAGCGTCCTCCGCGCACAGCAGCATCCCCTCGGATACCATCCCGGCCAGCTTAGCGGGCTTCAGATTCGTCACAACCATGACCTTCTTACCCACCATCTCCTCCGGAGAATAGTACGCCTTAATTCCGCTCAGAATCTGTCTCACCTGGCTTCCCACCTTCACCTGGGAGCACAGCAGCTTTTTAGACTTCGGCACCGCCTCGCAGGCGATAATCTCGCCAATCTGGAACTGCAGCTTGGCGAAATCATCATAAGTGATCTCCGGCTTAGCCTCCAGATCAATCCCGTCGTCCGCCTTCTCCTCCGCCTCAGCTTCCGTCTGAACTGCCGGCGCATTTGCCGCGTTCATCTCCTCCACCTTAGCCATCACTTCCTTAATATCCATGCGCGCAAACAAAATCTCCGGCTTATCCGTCACCTTAGTGCCGGACTCATACATCCCGAACACATCCATCTGCGCCAGCTCACGCTTGCCGGTATTCAACTGAGCCAGAATCTTCCCGGACGTCTCCGGCATAAACGGCTCCAACAGCGAAGCCCCGATGGCAATCGCCTCCGACAGGTTATAAAGCACCGTAGCAAGCCTGTCCTTCTTTGCCTCGTCCTTCGCCAGCGTCCAGGGCGTCGTCTCGTCAATATACTTGTTGCTTCTGCGGAAAATATTGAAAATCTCGGTAATCGCGTCGGCCACGCGCAGCTGCTCCATCTTGGCCTCCACCTTCTTCACCGCTTCCAGAACCGTAGCCTTCAAATCCTCGTCCACGGCCTCCGCCGCGCCCTTATCCGCCACAATTCCGCCAAAATACTTGTTGCTCATGGAGATCGTCCGGTTCACCAGATTGCCCAGAATATTGGCCAGATCGGAATTCATCCGCTCCACCATCAGCTCCCAGGAAATCACACCGTCGTTGTCAAAAGGCATCTCATGAAGCACAAAATAACGCACCGCGTCCACGCCGAAGAAATCCACCAGCGTATCGGCATAGAGCACATTTCCCTTGGATTTGCTCATCTTGCCGTCGCCCTGCAGCAGCCACGGATGACCGAACACCTGCTTAGGCAGCTCCACACCCAGAGCCATCAGGAAAATGGGCCAATAAATGGTATGGAAGCGGATAATGTCCTTGCCGATCAAATGCAGATCAGCAGGCCAATACTTCTTAAACTGCTCGGTACTGTCGCCGTCGCAATCATACCCAATTCCGGTAATATAGTTGGTCAGCGCATCCAGCCACACATAGGTCACATGCTTGGGATCGAAGGTAACCGGAATTCCCCAGCTGAACGTGGTTCTGGACACACACAGGTCCTGAAGCCCGGGCAGCAGGAAATTGTTCATCATCTCATTTTTTCTGGAGACGGGCTGAATAAACTCAGGATGAGCGTTGATGTGCTCAATCAACCTGGGCGCATACTTGCTCATGCGGAAGAAATAGGCCTCCTCCTTGGCCGGCTTCACCTCGCGGCCACAGTCTGGACACTTGCCGTCCACCAGCTGGGACTCGGTAAAAAAGGACTCGCAGGGCGTGCAGTACATGCCCTCATAATACCCCTTATAAATGTCTCCCTGGTCATACAGGCGCTTGAAAATCTTCTGCACCTGAGCCTCGTGGTCCGCGTCCGTGGTGCGGATAAACTTGTCGTAGGAGGTGTTCATCAGATCCCAGATCCGTTTGATCTCCTCAGCGGCCTTGTCCACAAACTCCTTGGGAGACACGCCCGCCGCCTGGGCCTTCTCCTCGATCTTCTGGCCGTGCTCATCCGTTCCGGTCTGGAAAAACACGTCGCAGCCCTGGGCCCTCTTATAGCGGGCGATACTGTCGGCCAGCACGATCTCGTAGGTATTGCCGATGTGGGGCTTGCCGGAGGCATATGCGATGGCCGTGGTGATATAATATGGCTTTTTACAATTCTGACACATGGTTTCATTCCCTCATTTCCCGGGCAAACGCCTCTCTCCCCATCCTGTCCCATCTGTAAAAGACCGTTCGGAAACGTCAGCGCGCCCTGACTTCAATAGCTTTAAGTATAAGCTTTCCACGGTTGTTCGTCAAGACATGGCCCGCGAATTCAGCCACTTTTTCCCTTAAAACAAAGCTTTCCAGCAAAATCCCACCGCCTGACCACGGCTAAAAGTCCGGCAAAATTTGAACGGGGTACTTGAAAAATTCAAGCAGCCGTGTATAATTTATTTAGGAGTAATCAAAGGACAGTTGCGGTCCGATGATTACACTTCGGATACCTGTGCAATTTATAGTTGCGAGCTATCCTCTATTGCAGTAGAGGATAGTTCATTTTCTGTTCTGATGATTGTCTATGTAAGTCAGCGCCGCAAAAATCACGAGCACCAATGTCATTACTTCAAGTGTATTCACACCATAGTTCCTTCTTCGATTTATTTCCGAAGGCCATCATCAGTCTATCCTCTGTACTCCGTTCGATTATACCCCCTCGCCTTAGCATAGCGAGGCGTAAAATACAACATAACATAAATTATGATAGATAAAAATTTCAAAGGGGTACTTGAAAAATTCAAGCACCCCTTGTATAATTTACTTAGAAGTAATCAAAGGACAGTAGGAGTCCGATGACCGCACTTCGGATAAGGCGTAATTTTCAGTTACGAGCTATCCTCTATGCCAGTAGAGGATAGCTCATTTTCGATTCTGATGATTGTCTATGTAAGTCAGCGCCGCGAAAATCACGAGCACCAATGTCAATACTTCAAGTGTACTCACATCATACCTCCTCCTTCGTTTTATTTCCGAAGGCCATCATCAGTCTATCCTCTGTACTCTGTTCAATTATACCCCTTCATTTTAGCATAACGGATAACCTAATACAACATAATCAACTTTATGTTTTATCCATTTTCCTCCACCCCAAACGAATACAGACCCCGGATATCCATCCGGGGCCCATACTCACATCTATAATGCAAAATACTAAGAGGAAGCCAGTTGAGGCGCGCGTTTCGCCTGCCATTTACGGAAGCCGTACAGCGCGGCGAACAGCACAAATCCGATCAGAGAATTCACCATATATGGCGTAATGGCTAACACGATCACAGCCAGATAAGCCAACCGCTCCAACACGGTAATCCGGCTCTCCACATATCCCTGCAGCATAATCGCCAGGGAATAGCAGACCACCATACCGGAGATCCAGGTCAGAAGCGTCTGCAGATTCCACCCGAAGGTGATATAATCCGGGTTCAGCGCGAAGGCGAAGGGAAGGATAAATCCCGTGATTCCCAGCTTCACCGCCTGCAGCCCCACCTTCATGGGATTTTCCTCCGCAATACCGGCCGCCGCGTAGGAGGCAACCGCCACCGGCGGCGTGATCGCCGAGATGGACGCGAAATACAGCAGGAACAGGTGCGCCGCCAGAATCGGCAGCCCAAGCCCCGTCAGAGCGGGCGCAATGGCGGTGGCGCAGACAATGTAGGCCGCCGTGGTGGGCAGGCCCATGCCCAGGATCGCGCACACCAGCATGGCCAGAATCAGGCTGGGGATCAGAGAATTGCTGCCCAGCTGCACAATAAAGTTGGAGAATTTAAGGCCCAGGCCGGTCAGGGAGAACACCGCCACCACAATTCCCGCAGTGGAACAAGCCGCCACAACGGAACAGAGAGATTTTCCAGCCGCCACAGCGCCGTCCACCACCCCTTTTACGGTCATCCGATCTTTGGAATCCAAAACTCCCGTAACCAGAATCGCAGCAGTGGCAAAAATAGCCGCCTTCATGGGCGTGGTCTTCATCCCCAACATCATAAACAGCAGCACGCCGACCGGGATAAACAGCTTCATTCCTCTGGCCAGAGACTCCTTCAGATTGGGAACCTCGTCCTCACTCAGCCCGGCCAGGTTGTGTTTCACCGCTTCCAGATCCACCATTTTAACCAGGCAGATATAATACATCAGCGCGGGCAGAATCGCCGCAATACAGACCTCCGCGTAAGGAACTCCCGCCACGTCCGACAGCACGAAGGCCGCCGCTCCCATAATGGGAGGCATGATCTGGCCGCCGGTGGACGCAACCGCCTCCACCGCCCCGGCGAACTTCTTTGGATAACCGTTGCGCTTCATCAGAGGAATGGTAAACGCGCCGGTGCTCACCACGTTGGCCACGCAGCTACCGGAAATAGTCCCGAAGAACGCGCTGGCGATTACCGCCATTTTCGCCGGGCCGCCCCGTTTTCTTCCGGCCGCCGCGATGGCGATATTCTGGAAAATGATATCCGCGCCGGATACCGACAGGAAGGCTGCAAACAACAGGAACAGGTAAACATTAGTGGCCGAAGTTCCAATGGGCGTGCCATAGACGCCTCGGTCACTGAATATTGCCAGAACCACCCGCTGCATACTATAGCCCCGGTGCCCGAACAGCCCTGGAATCTTATCGCCCGTCAACGCGTAAATAATAGCCACGATGGCGATAATGGGCAGCACGTTTCCCAGCATTCTCCGCCCCGCCTCCAGCACCAGCAGGGTGATAATGATTCCAAATACATACAGTTCCTTTGTCATCATGTTGTTCTGCATGGTGGTGGTATAGGTCTCAAAGTTGAAAATCACGTAAAAGCTCACGACTGCGGTCAGAGCGATCAGAACCCAGTCCACCACCCTGCCCAGAGTCCGCAGCCCGGGCGACAGCTCCTTGCTGCCGCCCAGAGGTTTATAAAGAAAAATCAGCACTAGTCCGATCAGAAGATGCCAGGCGTAAAACAGGATGCTGGGCATTGTAAACGTGGTATAGTTCCCCACATGGATGATCACGGCAAAGAGTGACACCAGCATGCAGACCACTGTAACCACCTTCTGGTATGTAAATTTCTTATCCATCAAGTCCTCCTTTAGCGTCGGAAACGGGAATTATTTCTGGTACTCAGGCGGAATCAGCTCGTCCGGCACATTCACTCCGACTTCCTGCAGATAGCGCACCGTGCCTGCATGGAGCGGCACATTGTAGTTTAAAATGTTCTCCGCCGTGCAGTATTCCAGGCTCTTGTGGATTTCCATCAGCTGGGGATTGTTCTCCAGCAGCGTCTTGGTCATCAGATAAATGTAATCCTCCGGCACCTCGCTGCTGCACACCAGCATATTCCACTCGGTTACAGTGGGAACATCCTCCGTAGCGCCCTTGTAAGAGCCGGCCGGCATGGTAGCCGCCGTATAGAAGGGATACATATCGGTCAACTGCTTCTGCTCCTCCGGTGTCAGGCCGATAAAGGTCAGCTCCTGGGTAGCCTCCAATTCGGAGATCGCCGCAAAGGGCGGGAAGGAGAACAACACCGCCGCATCCACCTGTCCATCTGCCACAGCAGAGGCGGTAGCCCCGTGTCCGTCGTTGTAGATAGAAGCCGGTTTTACGCCCATCTTGTCAAATGCAGTACGCAACACGCTGTCCATAGCGGCACCTTTGGAACCAAGGCCTACGATTTTGCCGTTAAAATCGCTGATATTTTTAATTCCCGATGAAGAGAGCGCATACATCGTCATATAGGACGGATACAGGGCCACCATCCCCCTCACCTTGTCCATGGGGCCTCCGGTCCACTCCGCAGTTCCCTCCTTCGCTTCGGCCAGGGATGAGGTCATAGCGATTCCCACCTCCATTTCGCCGTTCTGGATCATGGTCAGGTTGGCGGTGGAACCGCCGGTCTCCTCCGAAGTAATCACAAAATAATCCGGCAGGGAATTGTTCAGAATCGTTGCGATTCCCCCGCCCACCAGGTAAAAGTTACCGCCGGAAGAGCTGGTTCCCAGAGAATACCGCAGGGGCGAGGACGGCTTTTCAATGCCTTCACCCACAGCCTGATCCCCCTGGTCCGCAGCCGCAGCGCTCTCCTCTTTTGCCGCCGTATCCCCTCCGCCTGCCGTCGTGGCCGTCCCGGAAGATCCACCGCACGCAGTCATGGAAAATGCCATTGCACCTGCAAGTATCAATGCCAACCAATTTTTCTTCATTTCAAAATTCCTCCTCTTAGTCGTTTACTGCAGCGGGTCCTGCCCGCCCTGATCGCTTCTACCCCAGCGGGGTCATGAAAATGCGCAGTGAGCGGAACGCGTTTCCGGCCGCCAGGCCGCCGCCCCGAACCGAGCCGTCCCGATGCGCACAGCTGATATGGATATGTACAAACAGCGGGCACTCCGTGTCCTTGTAGACGCTTTGCAGCGCCGGGTCCATTTTCTCCCGCTTCATCACCTCGCCGGTGAGGGACAGCACCTCCGCCGCTCCCTCAGCCGGCTGGGAGGCGGTCACAAGGGGCAGCTGGTCCCGTACCGGCGTGGTGTAGGACATGCCGATCACCGAGCCGACCGCTCCGGTAATGTACACGCTCTCCCAGCCCTGTCCCAGCACGTAATCCGTGACAACCGCCTTGATATCCTCCCCGGTCTTCACCGTAACCTCGTAAATCTGCCCCATCATTTCACCTGCTTTTCTACTTTTTTCACAGCCTGGCTGGCTGCGATCAGAATCGGATCATAAACCGGAGCCACCGGCGGCGCGTAGACCAGATCCAGTTCATTTACCGCCTCCACGGTCATACCACAGGTAATGGCGGTTGCCAGCACATTGATGCGCCCGGCGATGCTCTCGCTGCCGATGCCCTGCGCGCCCAAAAGACGCCCCGTTTTCCGGTCAAAGATCAGACAGATCTGATTGTCCCGGCCACCCGGATAGTAGGAGGCCCGGTCCATTTTGGTGATTATGGTGGAAACCGCCTGATACCCGGCGGCCTCCGCCTGTTCCAGGGAAAGGCCAGTGGACGCGATGTACTGCTCAAACACCTTGGTCACCGTGGAACCGAGCACACCTTTGAAGGTGTCATGGCCGCCCGCCACGTTGCCGCCCGCGATGCGCCCCTGCTTGTTGGCCGTGGTGCCGAGAGGCACATAGACCGGTTCCCCGGTAATCAGCTGCTTCATCTGCACGCAGTCCCCGCAGGCCCAGATGTCCGGGTCGCTGGTGCGCATCTCGTCATCCACCACAATCGCTCCCTTCAGACCCAGGGTAAGCCCCGCCTGTCCGGCCAAACCGGAAGCGGGCTTCACTCCGGCGGACACCAGCACGAAATCCGTTTCCAGCGTTTCGCCCTGCGGCGTGCGCACCCAGCGCGCCCTGCCGTCCTGAGTGAGAATCTCCGCCACCCCGGTTCCCGTGTGGACCTTCACCCCGTGGCGTTCCAGATTTTCCAGCACGCTCTGGGAAAACACCGGATCCAGAAAGGGCAGTAGTCTGGGAAGCTGCTCAAAAATCGTAACACTGACCCCAGACAGTGTCAACTCTTCAGCCAGCTCCAGGCCGATGAAACCGCCGCCGATGATAACGGCGCTTTTGGCCTCCCGCTGCACTGTAGCCTTCAGGCGGATTCCGTCCTCCACCGTTCTCAGGTAATAGACTCCCTCGGAGTGAATTCCCGGAATCGGCGGGGCCGCCGGAACCGCGCCGGTGGCGATCACCAGTTTATCGTAGGGGTGTATGCGTTCCTCCCCAGTATCCAGATTCTTTACCGCCACGGTTTTCTCCCCGCGGTTGATGGAAGTCACCTCATGGTGAATCCAAGTGGGGATTCCCCGTTTATTCCGCATCGTTTCCGCGTTCACCGCCACCAGATCATCCGGCTCCGCAATCATCCCACCCACAAAATAGGGCAGGCCGCAGGCCCCGTAGCTGATATAGCCGGATTTCTCAAACACCTGGATCTCCAGCTCCGGCTTCACGCGCTTCGCCTTGGAGGCGGCGCTCAGACCAGCCGCCGTACCTCCGATTACAATTAACTTTTCCGCCATGAAATGACCTCCTGCCACCGATTCTTATGACTTCACGCCGTATTTGTCGATCACGCCCATCTCGCCCATGAGCTTCTCCAGATCCGCCAGCTTCTGGCCGCCGAAATCCTGATAGGGCTTTCTCAAATGTCCGCCCGGCAGGCCTAAAACGTTCAGCGCCGCCTTGATCACCACGGGATTCGAGAAGGTGTACAGGGCCTGTAACAGCGGGAACCACTTGAAATAACCCTCGCGGCACTCCTCAATGATCTTCATGTCCGTCCAGGGACGGGAGTACATAGCCGCCTCCTCGGGGATAATGTTTCCGCCGATATTGGCCGTGCCGGTTCCGCCCACCGCCAGCGTGGGAAGCACGATGGAATATTTGGGGAAATCGCAGCACATGATCTTCACCTTACCCTGGCACAGCCTCTGCACCTGTACCAGCTGCTCCACGCTGGGGAGAGCTTCCTTGTCCACCACGAAATTGCTGTGGGCGTCGGACAGCTTCTTGATGGTCTCGGGCATCACCTGAACCCCGAGGCGGGAGGGGTTGTTGTAGATACCGCAGGGAATGTCCACCGCGCTCATGCAGGTGTCCAGATGGATGTGGGCCGCAGTCTGGTTGATCAGCACGTAGGGCGGAACCGTGAACACGACGCCGTCCGCGCCCTGCTTCTCACAATACTGTGCAAAAGCCACGCTGGCGTCCGTGGTGAAGGACGCGGCGCTGAAGAACACCGGAATTTTGCCCTTTGTCATCTGAATCACTTCTTTGACGATGGCTTCCTTCTCCTCCTGGGTCAGCAGCGTCACCTCGCCTGCGGAGCCAAGGATAAACAGCTGGGACGTGCCGTATTTGATCTGGCGATTGATCAGGGTCTCAAAGCCCTTGAAATCGATTTTGTTGTCCTCTGTGAACGGTGTGGGCATTGCCACCCAGGAGCCTTGTAAATTCATCATAATAACATTACCTTCCTTCTCATTTTATGTTGTCCATTTTGTATGGACTTTCCGTTTGATGACCCTATTTTTGCACAGATATCACAAGTTTTCTACTCGATAGCTTACAATGATAAAATGGATTCATTGCATACTATGTTACTTAAATTCAGAGACGATTCTCTATTTTTAATTACAAAGAGCTTTTTTATTGCTTTCTCCGCTTGAATTATCATATATTTTATTTATTTTTATGGTTTTTACAAATAATATCCATTGAAATTGCGCAATTTATTGGCGTTAAAAAAGTGTAAAGATCGCAGCAGAATGCGCCGTCCACCCGTTGTATTCAAAAAAGAACCCATGCCATCCGGGCACAGGTTCTCTGTCAGCATTTTATTTTATCGATTTCCACGAAACATCCAATCAACTATTTTCCATAAATTTCCGGTACTCTTCCTGGTTCACCTGGACATTCCGGTTCAGCATCCGGATAAATCCCTCGTCGCACAGCTCGTTGATCAGTTTGCTGATCGTAACCCGCGCGCCGCCGATAATCGTGCTCAGCTCATACTGGGTATAATGTACCTTCAGTTTGTACCAGCCGCCGTCGATGAGCCGGTCCGTATCCGCTGTGGAGCAGAACAGCCGTTTCAGGCGGTCCTTACAGGAGTTGAAGGTCAGGTTCTCAATCTCGTGGCGCAGAATCAGCATCTTTTTCAGAATATTTTCCATAATGGCGTCCCGGAACATCTTGTTGGTATCCACCAGGCGCTCGTAGGTATACAGCGGAATAATATAAATCTGCGTTTTCACCTCCGCCTTGGAAAACAGGCCGGTTGGCTCCTGCAGGGACACGGGCGTCTCCCCATAGAACCAGCCCGCAGACAAGGTATAAAGGATCTTCTCCGTGCCGTCGCCCGCCATCATGTAATGCCTCGTGCGCCCCTCCGCGATATAATACACCCCCTGCGGCTCCATGCCCGGCTCCAGGAAAACGCGCTTGGCCGGATAGGTAACGCATGTGGAATTTTCGCGGATCAGCTCCTCCAATGCCTCGTTTCTCTTATTCGGTATCGTAAAACTGGATTTATCCAACTGCATTCCCCTCACCCATCCTTCTCAAAATTGTCGGCGCCGCATTCTCTATCATAGCACAAACCCACTTTTCCTACAAGGGAACTTCCATAAGAGAAACGCAAAAAGGGGCGGGGGTTACTCCCCGCCCAATGGATGGTGGCACGCGAAACTCTGTCCCCCTTCCGTTCGGAATTGCGGAACGGCTTCGGAGCACAGCTTGTCTGCGTACGGACACCTCGTATGAAATTTGCAGCCGGAGGGCGGGTTCACCGGGCTGGGGATCTCGCCGGATATGATTTCCTTGTCTTCTTTCCGGTCGTCCGGATCCACCACCGGCACGGCGCTGAGCAGAAAATGCGTGTAGGGATGCCTGGGGTGTTCAAATATTTCCCCGGCCTCTCCATACTCGCAGATCGACCCAAGGTACATGATATAGACCCGATCCGAAATACAGCGCACCACATTAAGATCATGAGATATAAACAGATACGTCAGCCCCATCCTCTCCTGAAGCTCAGTCAGAAGGTTGAGAATCTGCGCCTGTATGGACACGTCCAGAGCCGACACCGGCTCGTCGCAGACAATCAGCTTAGGGTTCAGGGACAGGGCCCGGGCAATTCCGATCCGCTGTCTCTGCCCACCGCTGAACTGATGAGGAAAACGGTTCTTGTACTCTACCGGAATCCCCACGATCTCCAGAAGCTCATCCACCCGCTTCATGCACTCCTCCCGGGTCCCCGCCCGGTTGATCAACAACGGCTCGGCAATGGAGTTGGCCACGGAAAGCCTGGGATCCAGACTGGAATAGGGATCCTGAAAAATGCACTGGATATCCCGTCGGACCTTTTGAAATTCCCGGCGCTTCATAGACACCAATTCCCGGTTCTCAAACCAGATCTTCCCCTGATCCGGTTTTAAAAGTCCAAGCAGCAGCCGGCCCAGAGTGCTCTTCCCGCAGCCGCTCTCTCCTACCAGGCTTAAGGTTTCTCCAGTTCTGATCTCAATATCCACATCGGCCACAGCGTGAACTGTACTTTTCCCCATTTTAAATTCCTTTACAAGTCCCTGCCCCTTCAGCAGGACATCCCGGGAATCATCCATGCGTTCCCTCCTTTCCATTCGCCCAGCAGGCGGCATAATGGTTCTCCCCCACACGCATCATCTCTGGGGCGTTTGCCTTGCAGCATGCCCTGACGCTCTCGCAGCGCGGGGCAAACCGGCAGCCCTCCGGCATCTGATTCAGCGTCGGCACCGTGCCTGGTATGCTTTTTAAGCGGCGTCCCTGATTCCGGCTGGGCAGAGAGCCCAGAAGTCCCAGTGTATAAGGATGAACCGGATTGTGAAACAGTTCCCGCACCGGAGCAGATTCCACAATTTTTCCTCCGTACATCACGTACACTAAATCGCACACCTCCGCCACAACACCCAGATCATGGGTGATCAGAAGAACTGCTGTGTTTTCCTCCCGCTGCAGCCGCTTCATCAACCTCAGGATCTGCGCTTCGATGGTCACATCCAAAGCCGTGGTGGGCTCGTCCGCAATCAAAACATCGGGCCTGCAAATCATAGCAGCGCTGATCATCACCCGCTGGCGCAGTCCGCCGCTGAGCTGGTGAGGAAAGCTGTTATAGCGCTTTTCCGGCTCCGGAATCCCCAGACTGCGGAACATCTCAATTACCTGGTGCTTTGCCTCCTCCCGGGAGAGCGTTTTGTGGAGTCTCAACACCTCTTCCACCTGCCTGCCCACCCGCAGAACCGGGTTCAGGCTGGTCATTGGGTCCTGAAAAATCAGCGTAATCCGGTCCCCATAAAGCTTCCGCTTCTCATGATCCGGGCTGACCGCCAGGTCCATTCCCTTAAAAAGGATGCTGCCCTTCTCCACATACCCGTTTCTCGGAAGAAGATTCATAATGGAATTGGCCATCATGCTCTTTCCACAACCACTCTCCCCCACCAATCCCACAATCTTTCCCTTAGGAATGGTAAGGCTAACCCCGTCCACCGGATACAATATGCCGTCCTTTGTCCGAATCCCGGTGCGAAGACCGCTGATCGAGAGCGCCGTATCTTCCAAAACGGCCTCCGCTATTCGTTTATCTTCCATATCTCCGATCTCCTTTACCGTCTCAGCTTGGGATCAAAGGCGTCTCTCAAACCGTCCCCCATCAGGTTCAGCGCCAACACCGTGATCATGATTGCAAGCCCCGGAAACAACGTAATATAAGAGTAGCCTCTCAGAAAGTCCCGGCCGTTTGAGAGCATGGCTCCCCATTCAGGCGTGGGAGCCGAGATGCCCACTCCAATAAAGCTCAGGCCCGCGCACGCGATAATGGCGGAACCCACGCTCAGCGTGGCCTGAACGATAATCGGAGCCAGACAGTTGGGAATAATGTGCTGGGCGATAATCCGCCCATCCGAGGCCCCCGCCGTCCTGGCAGCCTCCACATACTCCATATTTTTGATCTGAAGCACCGATGCCCTCATAATCCTGCAATACCTGGGAATATTGGAAATGCCCACTGCCAGCATCATATTAAAAACCCCCGCGCCCAGAGCCGATATAATGGATATATTCAGCAGAAGGCTGGGAATTGCCAGCAAAACGTCCATGCAGCGCATCACAACTGCATCGTAGGTACCCGAAAAATACCCCGCGCTGGCCCCCAGAAGACTTCCAAACACGCAGGCGATCGTCACCGATACCACGCCTACCAGCAGAGAGATTCTGGCTCCATAGAGGACCCGCGTAAAAATATCGCGGCCAAACTCATCCGTACCGAAAAAATGCTCCATGCTGGGCCACTGGAGTGCCTGACTGTAATTCTGTTCAAATGGATCATAGGGGGCAATCATATCGGCTCCAACCGCCAGAATGACGATTAACGCCAGCACCACAATTCCCAGAACCGCGCTCCTGTTTTTCCGAAATTCTCTCCAGGCAGAGGCGAGGTAGCTTTCACCCTTAACTTCATTTATCTGTTTATTCTGCATATCATCTACCTCTCATTACTGAGACTTGTCTTGACTCTCGGATCTACAAAAGCATAAATCACGTCCACCAGCAGGTTATTGATGCAGTAAATAAACGCAATCAGCAAAACTCCGCCCTGGACTACCGGGAAATTGCCGTTTCGGATGGAATCCACCATCAGCTTGCCCACTCCCGGAATGGCAAAAATAGTCTCCGTAATCACCGACCCGCCAAGCATGTTTCCGAATTGCAGGGCGATGGTTGTGATAATGGGAATCAAGGCGTTACGCAGCCCATGTCCCAGTATGATCGCCATTTTTTTCTGTCCCTTGGCCTTGGCAAAATTGATGTAGTCCTGATTGATCACCTCCAACATACTGGAGCGTGTCATACGGGCAATAATGGCCATGGATCCCAGTCCGATGGTCAGGGACGGAAGCACCAGATTGGCCGTGGTCCCCCAGCCCGAGATCGGAAGCCAGCCCAGCTTCACACCGAAGAGAAGCATGAGAAGAAGCCCCTGCCAAAAATGGGGCATGGAAACGCCGGCCAGGGCCAGCAGCATACTCAGATTATCAAAAATCGAGTTCTGCCGGACCGCAGCAATCACCCCGAGCACAATACCCAGGGTGACCGCTACCACGGCAGATGTGCAGGCCAGGGTCACGGTTTTCGGCATGCGTTCAATCAGCAGGTCAAACACCGGCCGATTATTGATGTAGGACATGCCCATATCCCCGTGAAGCAGATCCACAACATAGTTAAAATATCTGACCCAGAAGGGATCGTTCCACCCCAGCTGTTCATGGACCTGCTCAATGGCCTCCGGCGTCGCCTCGTCCCCAAGCATTACAAGGGCGGGATCCCCGGGAGTGAAGTATAACAATGTGAACACAATCAGCGTCACCCCCAAAAGTACGGGAATCAGGGCTGCCAGACGCCTTGTAATATACTTAATCATAGGCTGCACACTCTCTTTTTATCAGATTACAGAAGATCCTTTGCCCAGGTAGCCTTATCGATCAGAGCCATCTTATAGCCAAAGGCGTGGTGATCCTCCTCTACGTCCAGAATTTCCTTCAGATAGCCGGCCGCACGCTTATCGTCTCCCGCCAGATAATGGCAGTATACCACCGCCCCGTAGAGCTCCGTAATCACGCGCTTGGCCATGGAACGGTCGATGTCCCGGTCGAAATCATCGATGGACGTCTGACCCTTATAAAGCAGGCACCGTTTCAGGTACATCAGATCCCCGGCCTCCACGGGCGTATCCCGGTTCATATCCGCGATGGCTTCGAAAGCCTTTTCCTTATCTCCCATGTGAAGGTACGCCATAAAAATCCAGTCCTTCTCCGGAGGAGTGTTGTTGGTTCCGTTCTTCACATGCCATTCAATTCCTCTTCTAAAGCACTCAATCGCCTGTTCAAACTGATCCAAGAAATAATAAGCCACTCCTCTGAAATGCCACTTCCACGCGTCGGCGTCATCCAATCTGGTCGCCATGGTCAGATCCGCAAGAGCCTGGGGATAGCGGTCCTGAGAGAGAAACTTACGCCCCCGGTTGTAATACTGGTCTCCGTTGAAAGGATCGATGGCCAGGGCGTGAGAAAGACTCTCAATCGCTTTCTCAAAATCCTCGTTAAAATACAGGATTCCTCTCGCTACCCAGGCTTTAAAGCTGTCCGGATGATCCTTCAAAAAAGCCTCGACCTCCTTTAACATGTCCCAGTCCATCACAATGGGGCCCCTGGTGGCGCCTCCCGCCTTCATAATGTTAATCTGACGTTCTTTTACCGGTTCGTGACTCATAATCTTAATCTCCTTTTTAATTGTTTTTACAGTTTCAGATAACGGTCCATCCAGGCCCCGATTTCCTCCAGCCGCCGCAGGCGGCTTGCCGGCCTGCCGGAGCGTGAAAGCTCGTGGCACTCATTTTTAAACAGGCACATCCGCGTAGGAACCCCCTTCAGTTGGAGCGCCGTATACATCTGCATGGCTCCGGTCACATTGCATCTGTGGTCCTCAAACGAGTGCAGGAATAAGGTGGGGGTGTAGATATTCATGGCATAGGTGAAAGGCGATTGCTCCCGCAGCCGTTCATCATTCGCCCAGGGCGTTCCACCGTACACGCCAGGCGTTCCCCAGGCGCCGCAGTCCGTGGCTCCGTAGCTACCGGTCAGGTCCGCGATGGACCGCATGGAGACCGCCGCCGCAAACCGTTTGGTGTGGGAAATGATCCAGTTGGTCATATAGCCCCCGTAGGATCCGCCCATGACGCCGAGACGTTTGGGGTCGATGGACTTGTACTTGTCCAGCACAAAATCCGTCCACTCCATCAGATCATTGTAATCCACCGTTCCCCTGCGCCCCCGGATATCAGCGAAGTCCTCCCCGCCGCCTGCCGAACCTCTAGGGTTACAGTAAAATACGAAGTAGCCCTTTCCCGCAAGGTATTGCAGCTCGTGGAAAAATCCATGGGTAAAGGCCGCACGAGGTCCTCCGTGAATTTCCAGAATACCCGGATAGGATTTACCCGGATCATAGTCCGCCGGCTCAATCACAAATCCAATGACAGAAAAACCATCCCGGTCGGTAAAAGTATACCTGACGGGCGCGGACACCGTTCGATTCTCCAGCGCACTGTCATTTAAGTTTGTCAGCCGCTCCCACAGGCCGTCTCCCTTTCTCCGATACACCTCCTGGAGACCGCCCCCAGAGCCGATGGCCCAGACTACCTCCCCGGATACCGCCAAGCTGTCGGGCAGGAAATCCGGCCCGCTCAACCGCTGAAACAATTCCCCGGGAGCCCAGCGGTTGATCGACGCGCCAGTCCCCTTAGTGGTAATATAGTACAGCGTGCCTCCCTGAGACTGGAATGTCCGCATTTTCCCGGATTTGCAGTCCCCGCACGTCTTACAGCCAAAATCCTCCTCCCGATGAAAATGTACCGGTTCCATTCTGCCTCCAGTGAGCGCCAGCGTGTACAGATCATGGTTGGGGAAAGCTCCCTCGCCGTTCCAGGGCGCGGCGGCAACCACCAGCCGGCCGTTTAAAAAACCCAATCCCATAATCTGGAACGACCCGGGCGCCAGAAGCGTTTTCGTCGTTCCTGTCCCAATCTCATACAGATAAATCCCATGGGACCTGACATAAAAACGGTCATATGTCACCCCACTGTAAGCGATATACCTACCTTCCGGGTCCACAGCACTCTGGGACGTCTCAAACAGTGGCTCCGTCACCGGAATGCAGCGGCCGTCCGCCTCACAGTAGAGGTACAATCTCCGGCGCTGTCCGTTCATGTAACCGCGGCCGTCGAACATAAAGGGAAGCTCGTCACAAACAACAAAATCGCTCTGAGCTTTCAACTCCCTCAACACCCGCTCCTTCTCCTCTCCGGACATGCGCTCCACATCCGGTCGGTCCTTGATCCCTACCGCCGTCAGCAAAAATCTGCCGGGGCCGGCCAGTTCAATGGCCGCGTTCTTCAGGGGCACCCTGAATCGTTCCTCCACCGCGCCCGTGTTTAAATTCATGCTATAAAACACAGTGAGAAATTCCCCCTGGGCCACCCGATCCCGGTCATCCCCTTTTAACGCAGAAAAGATAATATGATCCGGGTCCACGAAGCAGAAGTCTCCCACTCCAACGGTCCCTTCCAAAGGCAGCGCGCCGGACAGCCGTCCGCCGCCCTCAGAGACCTCCAGCCGGTACAACTGAACCTGATAATTGTTCTCAGCCTCACAGGCCCTGCTTACCTTAAACACCGCCCTGTTTCCATTCGAAGAAACACACAGACCCGATAAAAACTTATAGTCCAGAATATCGCGCTTTTCTATGTAACCCATGTTTATCCCTTCTCTATTCCGTTATTTTTGCTGCGGTAACCACAATCCCCAACAGCACCGGCTCCGGCAGGATCAATCCCGTATGGGTCAGGCGGGCCGGCTGGTAACCGTCCTCCACCCATTCGCACCACGCCCGGTTGAACTCGTCCAGGTCCGAGGCATTGCGCAGAATAATCTCCACCCTCAGCACATGGCGCTTGTCCGACCCATACTGAGCCAGCAGCTCTTCGTACCGGCTCAGCAGGGCGGAGGCCTGCTCATACATAGTCATTGGCCGCTTCGTAGCCTCAGCCGGCGCGTGAATCTCAAAATACAATACATTATTAAATTCCACAATACGGCTTGCGCGGCCGTGGGGTTCATGATGAATCACTTCCATGGGCTTATATCTCCTTCATCATTCATAAATTTCTGTTTGCCATAATCTGTTACCTGAATCAGTCCACAAAATAGCAGGTATTATACCGCTGGTAGTTGGTGGGATACACCAAATCAAAGCCGCGGATTTTTGCGGTAGTGGCTGTCAAAACCTTCATGTTGTACAGGGGAATATATACGACCCTCTCCTGAAGATACTGCTGCAGATCCGCATACAGTTGCGTTCTCTTATCAATATCTGTCTCCGCGCAGGCGGCATTTAACTTCTCATCAAATTCAGGGTTGTTGTAATTTACGCGGTTTCCTCCCTCGCCACAGGAACCGGAATAAAGCTTGCTGAGAGTCTGGTACGGATCGCGCAGGGTGCAGACTGTTGTACAGATTGCGGCCTCCTGTTGACGGGAATTCAAAAATGGCGTATATGCAGAGCTGTCCATCTCATTGAGAACCAGGGTGATCCCGGCCTTCTCCATCATTCCCTGAAGGAATTCCCCCATTCTACGGTTATCTGAGCTGGAGTAATAGGATAGTTCCAGAGTGATTCCGTCTGGGTAACCCGCCTCCGCCAGCAGCTTCTTGCTGAGCTCCGGATCATATTCATAAACTCCCACGTCATAGGAACCTGGAACCGTGGTGGGAACATAACGGCTCAGAGGCTCCGCTGCATCCATCAGACAGATCTTACAGAGCTGGGACCGGTCAACCGAATGGGCCACCGCCTCGCGGATCAATGGATCCGGGTATTTATCAAAATTCAACGCCAGATAGCTTGTGTTCACACCGCTGCAAGTCCACAGCCTTAAATCCGTATTTCCTTCCACGTCGGGCACCGACACCCCGGGCACCTCCTGCATCAGATCGATTCCCCCCGATTCCAGCTCCATAAGCCGTGTGCTGGCCTCCGGGATATAGCGGAAATTCAGGGTCTTCATCTTGGCCGGGCCACCAAAATAATCGTCAAAGCGCTCCAGGACAATATTTTCCCCCTCATTCCACTCCTTCAGCATAAAGGGGCCGGTTCCACAGGCCACCAGGTCCAGATCACCCGCGGCACTGTGCTCCTCATAGAACTTCTGATTGAAAATACTCATGGTCGGGTGACAGAGAATCGCCAAAAACGGCGAGAAGGCCTGCTTTGTCTTTAGGACAACCGTATAATCCCCTTCCACCTTAAAGCCGGAGGGATCAAACTGAGCAGAATTGCTCTTGGCGCCCGGAGTTTCGCACAGCGTAGACAGACTAAACGCCACGTCGCTTGCCTTCAGTTCATCTCCATTGTGGAACTTAACTCCCTGTTTCAACTGGAAACGGTATGTCAGCTCGTCCACCTGCTCCCAGCTCTCCGCCAACAGAGGGAGGATCTCTCCGTTCTGGTCCATGCGCAGCAGTGTATCGTACATATTTACATGAATTTGTGCGCCGGGAAGCTTGCTGTCGTTCCCCGGAAACATGGACTGAGTCGCACCGTAGCAGCCGATGGTCATCGTATCCTTGCTTGAAGCTGCTTCGCCGCTTCCGCCTTCGGCCGATGTGCTTTCTCCTCCCACACTATCAGCGGACACAGTGCTCCCGCCTGTGGTTCCGCTGTCCGCAGACTTTCCGCCGCAAGCTGATAGCGCCAGCGCCATTGTCATTGCCACTAGAAACAGATAGCTCTTTTTCATGATCTTCTCCTCCTTTTGATACAAAAATGCACACAATTCTCCCTGTATACCACGACATTGTGTGCATTAGCCAAAAAGTTTATTTAATTTATAAAAATATAAATTATTAACTATTATATTTTCTTTTTTTCATTATTGCAAACCCGATTATTTAATAGTAGTATAAGAATAGCTTATATTTTTTTACTTTTCCCCCTCCCTTTTGTAAACAAAAAGCGGATTTCCGGGTGTAACAGGAGGAACTATGACGATTGAACAGATGGAATACATGCTCACGCTGGAGCAGGAGAAAAAGATATACTTAGCGGCAAAGAAGTGTTTTATCTCACAATCCGCGTTAAGCCAGCAGCTGACTAAAATTGAGAAAGAGGCCGGTTTTCCCCTCTTCCTTCGGGAAAATAATCAGTATGTCCCCACGACTGAGGGCAGAGTTTTGCTGGACGGCTTTCAAAAAATCATGTACATCTACAAGGCCGCCATGTGTGAGGCCCGTCAGCAACAATCCCTGTCAGAAAGAATCATTACTTTGGGAATGCCTTCCATGCGGGCGGCCACGCTTTTTACCTACATTTATCCTCGTTTTAAAGAGCGTTTTCCCGGATATGAGTTGAAGCTACAAGAGATGCCGGTGGCGGACTCACCCGAGATGCTGAAACGGCGTATGATTGATTTTAGTATATTTTCACCGGCCTACTCCATCCCAATGGACTATCAGCGATATTACACATACTATCCGGTCGCTCAGGAAGAGCTGGTACTCATCGCCCCTCAAAACCATCCGTTCAGCAAGCTTGCCGGTGAAAATAACCATACTCTGGACCTGCAGCTCCTCAACGGCGAGAATATGGCACTGTACGGCGAATCCTCCATTGTACGCGGAATCATTGACTCAAGTTTCACCGCTCATCATATTCAATGCCGGAATATCATCAGCTTCAAGAGCTGCAACACCATCATACAATTTGTCAAAAAAGGGCTGGCTCTGTCCATTATCCCTCACATGTTCGCCACAGCCGACATGGACCTCACTGCCATACACTTAACGCCTCCCATCACTCAGGAAATCGGTCTGCTGTCACTGAAACAGCCGAAGAGAGCGGATATTGAGGAATGTGTGTTGAAATTGATGAAGGCGGCGTTTGAGGCGTAACGCCTCATCACCACACATTCCCATTCTCCCGATACCCTCTCCACACATTCTCAAAGAAATCATCATCCTGGGGAATCGGTCTCACCTCTCTCCAGCAAAACTCCGTCCGTCCCTCCTTAAACGCCGCCTCCTGCACCATTTTTTCCAGGCCTCCGTCATCCAGACAAAAGGCAAATTCCTCCGGCAGACGCTCATCCGGTTTCTTCCCGGACAAATTCGTGTACAGAGCGCTTCCACGGCTTTTTCCTCCATGGCCGATGTAATCCAGCATGGCCGACAGGTATACCTGCTGGCTGATCAGGATGTCGCGCAGGCGGAATACCTTCCATAAATCCCCGGGCCCCGCCGCCTCCGCCAGATGTTCGAACTGTCCAAGCACGCGCTCCGTTTCCCTGAGCGCTGTCCCGACCTGATCCGCTCTTCGGATTGCGGCCCCGAACCGGCTCATCCTTGTGGCCGCCTGATCCCAGAGTTCGCGGACGCTTGTCCTTGGAGCCGCCTGATCCCAGCACCCGTGGGCGCTCATCCGCCCCGTCCCGACCGCTTCCCCATCCAGAACCCGTCCCGCCAATTCTCTCGCCCAGACCAATGCCTGAGACGCAGCAGCTTCAAAAGCCCCGTTCTCCCCGACCGTCTCCGTTCTCCTGACCGCAATATACTGTGCCGCCCGGGCCGCCCCCACCTGACCGGCGTTTAACGCGCTGCCGCCCGGGCGGTATACGCCGTGGCTGGCACTCACCTCACCCACTGCGAAAAATCCTTCCACATTGGTCTGCCACCATGCGTCGATGGACAGCCCGCCATTGTTGTGCTGCGCGCACAGCGCGATCTCAAGGGGCTGGGATTCCAGATCCACGCCCCGCTCGCGATAGAACTCCACCGCAGGCAGATTCATGTGTTTCAACCGCTCAATGGGCGTACCGAAGCAGGCTCCGGCGCGGTTTAAGTATTCCCGGGCCTCCGGTTCCAGCCGCCCGAAGTCGACCTGGCCGCCGCAGGGATTTTCCCGGTAATCCAGAAAGATCCTGCGCCCCTTGCAGCGCTCTATGTACACCAGGATATCAATGATCGAGCTCCCGCCCGCGGCCTTGCGCACATCAAAGGGCCACTGATATCCCTTCAGGAATATCTTGCTCATCATCTCATACGGATCGTCGAAAAAGTCTCTCAAAAACTCCTGCTCATCATTTCCCTGGCCGTCAGTCGAGTAAAACCGCGGCAGAACCTGCATGTAGGTACCCGAGACGTTCCAGCGCGGCCGCACCGACGCCATCCCATACTGCCATTCCGTCAGATTTTTGCCCTTCACCCCCGCTTCAAAGGCCAGCCCGCTGGCCCCATAATGCCCGGCGGGGTACACGCTGTCCGCGTACATGCCCGCGGGGCCGCCTGTGGCGTAGATCACATTTTCGCACTGGAACAGCACATAACGCTCCTTCTCGTCCCCCACCATGTCCAGATCCAGGCACAGAAGCCCGCAGACCTGTTTCCCGTCCGAGAGCACGCGGATCACCTGCATTTTGTCAAAAATCCTGATACCCTTCTCCCGCACGGAGGCCTCCAGGCATTCCGTCATATACCTGGACGTGTACGGGCCAACGCTGGTTGCCCTGCAGCGTGGATCGTGATCCGTCTTGTAGCCCACATACTCGCCCCAGCGGTTGCGCGGAAACGGCACACCTAAGTTTACCAGCTTGAGAAAGCACTGGGTGGACAGGGCTGCCTCGCAGAGCGCCAGGTCTCCATCCACACATTGGCCGGAAAACAGGGTTTTCGCCATCTCCCCCACGCTGTCCGGCTCCTCCCCGGCAAGGGTCAGCTTGTAGTAGGTTTGTTTGTCCGACCCCGTATTGCGGGACGTCCCCGCCTTCACATGGTCTGTCACCATGGCAATGTCTCTCTGTCCCAACGACCAAAGCTGATCCGCTGCGTTAAAGCCGGCAGCCCCGGTTCCCACAATCACGGTGTTCAGCCGGTATCGTCGTGTTTGTTCCTGAAACCACTGTAATTCCATATAATATTTCTCCTCCATATTCTAAAAAACGCCCTGGCGGAAAAGCCAGGGCGCGGTTTATAACACCGTCTCTTTCATATATGAGGTCAGACACTTCAGGCCCTGCCTCGCCTCCTCATCCCGGTCGTCTGCGCTTTGCCAGGATGCATCCAGGCCGCCTTGGCAGAACAATTCCATCGTGCAATGCCCCTCATAACCGTAACGTTTTAAAATAGCGATCATGCTTTCCCAATCGATATGCCCTCTTCCGGGCGCCTCCCGGTTGTTCTCACATGCATGAAAATGTGCCAATTTCCCCTGCTCCGTCACCCGGCGCAGCGCATCCGCCATATCCGCTTCCTCAATATTGGCCTGATACGTGTCATACAGCAAACCTACGTTGCCAATTCCGATATCCGCCGCCATTTTCAGCCCCTGGTCCACCGTATTGACAATGCTGGTTCGATAGCGGTTGATGGGTTCGATTCCCAGCTTCAGTCCGTTCGCCTCCGCTTCCAGTGCAATTTCTCTAAGACCGCAGACCGCATAATCCCATTCCCGTTCCTTCTGCTCCCTGGACAGAGCATGGCGCTTGCCGCCACCGCTGTAGATCGGACCCGCCAGAACAGTCGCGCCCAGCACTCCACCGATCCGGCAGCATCGAAGCAGATAGTTTCTGGCATTTTCCCGTTCTTCCTCTTTAAAGCTGCTGATATCCCTGCCGGCAGGTAAGCTGGCGCACATCGTAATCTCCAGTTTCCTGCTTCGGGCGTATTCCCCAACCGTTTCCCAGCACACCGAATCCAGATTTAACATGGGCAGTTCCACCGCCCCGAATCCCATATCCGCCACACGGGTTATCCATTTTATGTAATCCTCTGAAGGATCATTACTCCAATTCCACAAATTGATACCGATTCGATTCATTCTATCTCCTTTTTTCTGTCGTCCCCCTGATAATGAGTCTGACATCCAGGATATCGACGGTCGGCTCCATCAACGCACCGGTGCGCTCCTTATATTGAATCTGCGCAATCAACTTTTTAGCTGCCAGCTCTCCCATTCGAATCAGGGGCTGTGCCACAGTGGACAGCGGAGGATCGATCAGTGCGCTGATTTCCACATCATCAATACCCACAACCGAGACATCTCCCGGAATATTTTTTCCGATATCCCGCAAAGCTCTCATAATGGTAAACGCCTTGGGATCTGAACTGGCTACAATCGCCTCAATGTCCGGTATCCGCTCGAACAATTTCTTGGTCTGTGCATACAGAGAAATGGAATCGTACATTTCGTGAAGCACATATTCTTCATGGTATTCCATCCCGTTGTCTTCCAGCGCTTTCTTATATCCAGCCAAACGCTGCTCATACAGACAAAGTTTTGGATTGCCCATCACGAATACAATCTTTCGGTGTCCTATCCCAATCAGGTAGTTTGTCGCATCGTACCCCGCCTTAAAGTTGTCAACGCCAATGGCATCAATGGACTCGTCATTATACCTTCCGGCCAGCACCACCGGCACTCCCTGATTTCTCAGCTCATTGATATAGGCGGACTGTTTCGTCATTGTCGCGAAAATGAATCCGTCTATTCTCTGCCCCGCCAAAGTCTTAATATATTCCTGTTCGGCGTTACAGTCCTCGCCCGTATTACACAGCACAGTGATATATCCGTTTTTGCGCATCACCTGTTCAACACCCTGGGTAATTTTAGGAAAGATCATATTGCCAATATCCGGTATGACCAATGCGATCGTATTACTCTTATTGGATTTCAAACCTTTGGCAAATGCATTCGGTGAATAATTCAGTTTATGGGCTGCATCCAGCACACGCAGGCGCGTCTCATCCTTCACATAAGTTGTTTCATTCAAAGCCCTCGAAACCGTACTCACTGACACACCAGCCAACTTAGCAACCTCTTTAATCCCCATATCCACTCACCTTTCCTTATCATCAGTCTTGGCAACGCCTCTATAATGTCTTAATATGGTAGCCCCCATCAATATCGATATAATTCCCGGTGGTATATAAAAATCCGTCTCCCGCCAGGGCCGAAACAGCATTGGCTACATCCTCCGGCTTACCCCACCTGGCAATCGGGAAACACCCCTCCCGTATAAGTCTATCATACTTATCCTTTACCGCGCTAGTCATATCTGTTGAAATAATTCCAGGTCTTACCTCGTGGACAAGAATCCCGTCTCCCGCCAACCGTTCCGCAAACAGTTTCGTAATCATGGATATCCCCGCTTTGGAAATACAGTACTCTCCTCTGCTTCTGGATACCACCTCTGCGGAGCATGAAGATATATTGATAATTGTGCCGCGCTTAGAACCGATGATCTCCTGCGTACACATTTGCCGGGCCACCGCCTGGGTAAAAAACAGAGTGCCTTTCGCGTTGATGCTGACCACCCGGTCATAACTCTCCTCGGTCATCTCCAGCAGATCCATTCTCTTTTCAGGCGCTACACCGGCATTATTGACCAGCACATGAATCCCGCCAAAATCCCGAACCACAGCGCGGATTGTCGTTTCCCTGGACTCCCTGTTCCCGATATCGCACTTGTAATATTTATATTTTATACCATATTTTTCAAGTTGTTCAATAGTTTTACTATAACGTGCGGGATCACTGGAACCTAAAACCGCCGTATCATATCCATCCTGTGCGAGCTTCTCGGTTATCGCCCAGCCGATCCCTCTGCCTCCGCCCGTTATAATAGCCGTTTTATTCATGTTATCTCTCCAATCTACTGCACACCCAGGTACGCTTTCTGTACCCCCTCGTCTTTCATCAGCACCTGGGAGTCTCCCTCTAATTTAACCTTTCCATTTTCAAGCACATAGGTATAATCGCTCAACCCCATAGCTTGCCGGGCATTCTGTTCAATCAAAAGAACCGTAATTCCGCTCTCATTGATCCTCTTAATGAACTTAAACACCTGTTTCACCACAATCGGCGCCAGCCCCATGGAAGGCTCATCCAGCATAATCAGCTTGGGCCCCGACATCATGGCCCTTCCCAGGGCCAGCATCTGCTGTTCACCGCCTGACAGCGTTCCTCCATGCTGTTTTTTCCGGTCTTTCAATACCGGAAACAGCTCATATATCTCTTCCGACCGTTTCTGGTATTCCGATTTATCCCTCGCACCAATTTTCAGATTTTCTTCTACGGTCAGCCCGGCAAAAATCTTTCTGCCCTCCGGCACCTGCACAATTCCAGCCTGAACGATTTTATGCGGCTTGGCCGGAACAGTCTGATCTCTAAAAAGGATCTCCCCTTTTTGGTATTTTACAGCTCCGGAGATCGCGTTGAGCAGCGACGTCTTACCGGCTCCGTTGGAACCGATTACGCTGACAATCTGTCCCTCCTCCACCCGGATGGATACGTCCTGCAACGCCACCACGTGCTTGTAATTTACCGATAAGTGTTCCACTCTCAGCATATCACTCGTCCTCCCCCATATATGCGGCAACCACATCCTGATTCTCAATAATCTCTTTGGACGTTCCCTTCGCCAAAAGCTGGCCAAAGTTCAGCACATAAATCATATCGGAAAGGGTATGAACTACCTGAAGCCTGTGTTCAATCAGCAGGATGCTGATATGGAACGTCTTCTTGATTTTATAAATCAGCTTGATAAACTCCTCAACCTCAGTGGGATTGAGCCCGGCCGCCGGCTCGTCCAGCAATAAAAGTTTGGGTTCCGAAGCCAGCGCTCTGGCCAGCTCCACCTTGCGCTGCAAACCGTAAGGGAGACTCCCCGGCTTATCTCCGGCATTTTTTTCCAATCCCACCAATTCCAGATACTTCAAACTCTTTTCACGGTTTTCCTTGTCAATTCTGCGCTTTTTAGGGCTGGTGACAATCGAATCGAGCAGATTATATTTTGCTCTGGCATCCATTGCGCTCTGAACATTTTCCAAAATACTCAGCTGATTAAACAGCCGTATATTCTGGAACGTGCGCGAAATCCCACGCAGCGAAATCTGATGCTGCTTTAAACCGGTTATATTCTTGTTATCAAAGAGTATCTCTCCTGATGTCGGAGAGTACACGCCCGAAACCAGGTTAAAAAAGGTCGTTTTACCTGCACCGTTCGGGCCAATAATACTGGTTATGCTGTCCTCCTCAACAGACAGCGACACATTCTGAACTGCCTTAACTCCACCAAAACTAATGGACAGATCTTTTACCTCAAGTATATTCATAGGCTTCCTCTTTTTTTGTTCGCGACAACTCGTTTGATTACTGTGAAAACATCCGTAAATTCATGTTCCCCAAACAAGCCGTTTGGAAGGAAATTCACCACCAGCAGCACGATCGAGCACTGTACGATAATTCGGTACATATCTGCAAATCTGAGAATTTCAGGAAGAGTGCAGAAAATCAGTCCCGAGAAAAGGGTGCCTGTCAGGCTGTTCACGCCGCCTACAAATACAAAACTGATCCAGTCAATGGATTTGGCAAAGCCAAATGCCGTTGGCTCCACATAGGTTGTGGTATAGGCCAGCAGGCTTCCAGCCAGAGCCGTTATCCCACTGGCAAAGACAAATGCAATCAGTTTAACCTTTGCCACATTGATCCCCATTGCAGCAGCCGATAGCTCATCATTCTTGACAGCGATGCAATATCTGCCATATTTGGACCGTTTGAAATTCATCGTGACCACCAGCACTGCCACAAGTACAATAACCCCCAGCCACAGCGTCATTTTTCTGGGAATATTGTTGATTCCGTTGGCGCCGCCTGTAATATTGCTCATATTATTCAGGAGCGCGACAATCGCCTCACCGAATCCCATTGTAATCATGGCGATGTAGTCTCTTCTCAGCTTGACAACCGGAAAGCCTACCAGTAACGCGCAAAACATGCCCATGAGTATGGATATCAGCACAATCACAGCCATCGGCAACTGGGAATGGATCGCCAGCATACCCGTCGTATATGCCCCTACACACATAAATGCCGCCTGTCCCATGGAAAATATTCCTGTCAGTCCCATCAACGTATACATGGAAAGAATTGCAATAATATTTACTATGGCTGAGGTCAGCACCGCACTATAATAACTCATTCTATTTCCACATCCTTCCTGTATCGCAAATTACACTTTGTCCAGAACATATTTTCCGGCAATTCCCTGGGGCCTCACCAGCAAAAAGATCATGGAGAACACGAAGGAAAACACCGGCACCAACCCTGCGCCAAATGCGTTGTTGAAACATACCTCTAAAACGCCCAGCATAATCCCGCCGTACAGCGCGCCTGATATATTTCCAAGGCCGCCCAGTATGGAAGCGATCATGCCCTTAAACACAAGCTGGTTCAGCTGAGGATACAGAATATAGTTCACGCCGCAGAAAATTCCGGCTACCGCCGCCAATGCGCCTGAAATCATAAAGGTGAGCGCAACCACTACGGATACATTGATCCCCATCAGCTTTACGGTCTCACTGTCCATTGACAGCGCTCTGATCGAAATACCCAGGCGGGTCCGGTATAAAAGAAACATTAACGCAATAATGACAACCGCTGAAATTCCCAGCATAATCATATCCGATACAGAAAAGGTGAATCCGTTCACTTCCACAAACGGCGGGGTAAAAAACGCCGGATAGGCATAATACGTACTGGAGAACGTGATTACAATAATATTCTGAAGCAGAACTCCCAGCGTAGAGGATGACACAAAGTACAACATAATGTTGCTGCGTTTTGCACGCAAGTTTTCAAAACCGACAAATTGCACCAAACAGGCAAGAATTGCACCAAAGGCCGCGGTAATCAGCATCATTGACACAAAATTCAGTTGGAACCTGCGCTGTATCACGTATGCAAAATATGCGCACACCACCATGATTCCGCCATGAGAGAAGTTAGAAAATTTCAAAATACTGTAGATCAGGGTAAATCCTAACGCGATGATCGCATAAACAGCTCCCAGTGAAAGGCCGTTTAATAACATTTGGAAATAATACATACACGCTTCCATCCTTTCTTACAAAATTGACTTGGCAGGAGCCGCAGTACGCTGCCGTCTGCCGGCTCCTGTACCTTAGAGAACTGTTCTATTCTTCTGGCAAAAAGTATCCCATGTTGGAAAGCTCGCCTTTTTCAATCTTACACATAACCATTCCCAGATTCAGCGGGGAATGCGTCTTGGGATCCTGGCTGTAATTATCAGACACGAGGAGGTCTAATCCTGAGATATCATTTTCCAGGGCGTTGCGAATCGCCTCCGGATCATCAGAACCGGCTTTTTCAATCGCTGCCTTCAAAATATACATTGCATCATATCCGTTGACGGACTTAACGATAGGATCTTCGCCGTATTTTGCTTTGTAAGACTCAAAGAACGGCTGAATCTTCTCATCCTGCATCCAGCAGACCATCTGGAAGTAAGCCAGTGATAAGCTCTGAGGATCGTTCAGGAGACTCAGGAACGGATCCGCCATATCCATCGCGCCCATATACGGGATATCCAGACCGGACTGAACCGCCTGCTGTACCATCATAACGAGCTGTGAGGGCATGTTCGGGCAGTAAATAAACTCTGCGCCGCTGTTTTTAATCTTATTCAGCTGTGTCTTATAGTCCTGGTCATTGGAATTACAGGTTTCTACGATCACTACCTCGCCGATCTCTTTCCAGATTTCAATAAACGCCTGGCTGTTGGTCACCGTATACGCATTGGACTGGTCATAAAACACCGCTGCTTTTCTCAGGTCCGTATTTGCCTCAATATATTTGGCCATGATGTTCGCCTGCTGAGGTGCGTTGGGCTGATCCACCAGGAACATATAGGGGTAAACCTCCTGCGTGTCAGGATTCATTACCGCCCGGGGATCGGAAGGCATGCCCATCAGCGGAATCTTTTTCTGGTTGCTGATCTCTACCAGGGATAAACAGATGGAGCTTGCATCCGATGTGATGACCGCACTGGCCTTGTCCAAATCCGCCAGTCTGGTATATCCGTTAATGGATTCCTGTGAGTCGTTCTTATTGTCATATGTAACCAGTTTAATCTGTCTTCCCAAAACGCCGCCTGCCGCGTTGATCTCTTCAACTGCAAGCTTGACGCCGTTGTTAATCGCGTTTCCGTTCACCGACCGGTTCCCGGACAAATCGTTTACGCTGCCGATTACGATAACATCTTCATCGCCGGCCTTGGCCTCCTGCGTCCCCGCCTCCTGGCTCTGGGAACCTCCCTGCGACGCGCTGCCTGCATCTTTTGCACATCCGCTCATCGAAAACATAACCAACGCTGTTGCTAACGCCACATACCGTCTATTCATTTTAATCTTCATCAGAATATATTCTCCCCTTTTAATTCATCGATTTTTTCATCCGTGTAACCCAGTTCCTTTAATATCTCTTCATTATGTTCTCCCAACAACGGCGGAGCCTTGCGGATACTGGCCGGCGTCTTGGAAAAACCGATCGGGCAGTTGACCACGCGAATATCCCCCGCTACCGGATGGGAAATATTCTGAATCATTTCATTGTAAATAACCTGCGGATCATTGACTGTCTGCTCGTAGTCATTCACACGGCCGCACCAGATTCCAACCTTCTGCAATTCCTCGATCCAGTAATCTGTTACGTTCTGATTCAGGGCTGCCTGTAACACATCGTAAATCTTATCCCGATCCCGGAACATCGCTTCCTTATCCGGCATCACCTCTTTCAAATTCTCAATGCCAAGCACTGCTCCAAGGTCGTCAACTTTATTTTCCGCAACCACCGACAGACATAAATATCCATCTTTTGTCGCATAGATTCCATAGGGAGCCCAGCTTTGTACCTGACCGGAAAATTTCTTGGGCCTCTGGGGTTTTCTTCCCGTGTTCATATAGTGGGTCAGTTCCTGGCACTGCAGATGTAACGCTGAGTTCAACAGACTGACCTCAACCTCCTGTGACTCTCCCCCGCGGTCCCGGTTGATCAGTGCAGCCAAAATTCCCACTGTGAGCATCCCAGCGCTATACATATCCACCAGGAATGTTCCACCTGTCTGGGGCGGTCCATCCTTTCCTACCAGGTAGGTGTAACCGCTCAGGCACTGCGCCATCAAGTCCTGACCCGGGAGTTTCTCGTAAGGGCCCTTTCTTCCATATCCGACGGCATGTGCATAAATAATCCGTGGGTTCAGTTTCTTCGCTTCCTCATAGCCGAATCCAAGCTTGTCCAGAACACCCGGCCTGAAATTAGAAACAATCACATCCGTATTGCGGATCAGATCCTGAATCACTGCTTTGGCCTTTTCGTTTTTCATATCCAGGGTCATGCTTCTCTTATTGCGGTTCATTGCCAGAAAAAACGGGCTTTCGCCGTTTAAGCATTCCTCCGCATATTGGCTTCTGTTAAAATCTCCGCTCCCCGGCCGTTCAATATTGATAACATCCGCCCCCAGATCACCCAATGTCTGAAGCGCAAAGGGAGCCTGCGCAAAATGTGTAAATCCCAGTACTTTAATTCCTTCCAACGGTCCCATCTGTGCGATCACCTCACTCTTTTTTATCAGCAGGCCTGCGCCCGATATACTGTTTATCAATATGGAACAATACGACCTCATTGTTCTGGTTTACTACATTGACATTCCATGTCACGACGCCGAACTGTTCATTTTTTTCATATTTGTCAATAACCTCTGTCTCACAATGGATACTGTCACCCGGATACACCGGCTTGATGTACCGGACTTTATCATGTCCGTAATGTACGGTCGGCACTTTACTGGGACCAATCTCCCTGGCCATGAATCCGTCCGCCACCCCTAAGGTAAGCACCCCCTGAACGATGCAGCCCTTGATCGCCGGATGACGTTTGCAGTACTCCTCATCGACATGAACCGGATGCGTATTGTCGGAACAGCCGATGAACAACCGGATATCCGCCTCCGTCATGGTCCTTGAAGAAGTAACCTGTTTCTCCCCAATCTCGTAGTCCTCATAGTACTTGTACTCTGGCATAGCTTCTCCCTCCTTTAAATCATTTTGTGTGTTGAATTTTAATTTTAGAAAACGTTTTCATAAAATGGCATATAATTTTTAGTGATTTTTATGTATTATCCGTCATATATCGGATTAATTTATTCAAAATTACCATATATTTTTTGCTTTGTCAATACGTTTTTAATATTTTATGGAATCGTATTCATATTTTTTCCAGTCATGTCATAAAAACGTCGTATTTTTAAGGATATATCTGATATTATTCATGCATAGATCATGAAAACGAATTTCATAAAGCCTTTTTTACATGTTTAATAATTTGTTATTTTAGTCAAAAAACATTACTTTATCTTCTTTTCAATCTCCATATTGACGAAATACATATTTTGTGATATTAAAATAGTTAAGAAAACATTTTCATAAAAAATAAATGATTTAAAGGAGCTTTTATGAAACCTATTTGTAATTCTGAAACAGAATTATATTGCATTCTCGGCGATCCGGTAACCCATTGTAAATCCACTGTGATGCACAATCTTGCGTTCAGTCAATTAGATATTAATGCTGTTTTCCTGGCATTTTTATGTAATCAGGATAATATTTCACAGGTATTCCAGTCTGTCCGCGCTCTGGACATCAAAGGCGGCAGCATCACTATGCCGGTCAAAAAAGCGGCAATGCCGTTCATGGATTTCATCTCAAAAGATGCCCAGCTGATCGGCTCCGTCAATGTTTTCAAAAATATCAACGGGCGCCTGGAGGGCTACAATACGGACGGTTTGGGAGTGGTTCATTTTCTGCAAAGTAAAAATATCCCCTTTATCGATAAAACGGTTCTGGTCGGAGCCGGCGGGGCCGGACAGTCAATCGCCATCCAGTTAGCCTTGCACGGGACAAAAAATCTGGTTATCTGCGATAAGGATCTGGCATCCGCCCGTTCTCTGGCAGATAAAATCAATGAGTCCGTAACCGGTTGCCACGCAGAAGCCGCAACGGCGGATGAATCTGTACTGATTGGAGAACTTCAAAACTCCGATCTTCTGGTCGACGCCACCCCCCTGGGGATGCCGCCTCTGGAAGGGCAGAGTATTCTTTACTCCTTCCAGTCCATTCCAAAACATGTGACATTTTTGGATATCTGCTATGCGCCACCCAGAACCAAACTCTTGGAACTGGCGCGTGAAAATGGATTTCAGGCATATAATGGGATCGGGATGCTGCTCTATCAGGGAGTGGAGGCTTTCCGAATCTGGACCGGACGTGAATTTCCATTGGAATATGTAGAACAGCAAAATCTTTTTGCCAACGATTTAAATCCGTAATTTTTCATAACCCGGCTTTGTATTTCATATATTTTAAGATACCGCATAATACACCCGATGGCTTAAAAATGGAGGTATATTCCTTATGCAGTATCTTAAATCACTGTGCCGCTATATCCTGCTGCCCGTTTCAATGGCCGCAGTCCTTCTCACTGCCTGCGCAATTTCTGATCGCGCCTCCGGCGGAAGGACTTCGGAGCCGGCTAATAAATCAGCTCAGCCAGACACCTTTGAACACTACGACGCCAAAACCCTCACCGCCCAACACGATTTCGACCAGCTAATGCACCAACTCTTCTTAGACGAGGTGGACGGCAGTCTGATCTCCCTGCACTACACCCTGGCGGACCCGGCGGCCTACGGTATCACGGATTACCCCAAAACCTTCGGCGGCATCTCCCTGGAACAGAGCCAGGGGGCCATGTCCCAGACCGCCGAACTGCTGGTAAAGCTGGAGAATCTGGACAGCCGCCTGCTGCGGCAGGATCAGCTTCTGACCTACCGCATTTTAAAGTCCTATTTGACCACCCAGCTCTCGGCCAAGGGTCTGGAGCTCTACGACCAGCCGCTCTCGTCCTCCCTGGGCGTTCAGGCCCAGCTGCCCATTCTGCTGTCCGAGTATGCATTTTACAGCAAACAGGACGTGGAGGACTACCTGGAGCTGCTCTCCACCATCGACTCCTACTACGGCGAGATCGCCGCTTTTGAGCAGCAGAAAACGGAAGCGGGGCTGGGGCTGTGCGACGCGGTCATTGACCGGATCCTGGCCTCCTGCGACGCTTACCTGCTGGACGCGGACCACAGCTTTATGGCCGCCACCTTTGCCGAACGGCTGGAAGCGCTGCCGGATCTCACCGACCAGGAGAAACAGGACTATATCGCCCGCAACCACCAGATGATCGACGAGCACTTCGTCCCCGCCTACCAGCTGCTGATCGACAAACTCACCGCCCTTAAGGGCACGGGCGGAAATGACAAGGGCCTGTGTTATCTGCCGGAGGGGAAGCGCTATTACGAATATATGGTAAATTCCAGCACCGGGACCTCCTATCCCACCATTGAAGAGCTGAAATCCGCCATGGGCGCGCAGATGCTAAAGGATTTGAAGGCCATGAACGCGCTGCTGACCAAGGATCCGTCCCTGGCGGACCAGATGTACTCCTACTCGTTCAGACTGACGGACCCTAACCAGATTCTGGAAGATTTAAAAGAGCAGTGTACCCGGGATTTTCCGCCCATTGACGACTGCTCTTATACCATCAAACAGGTTCCCAAGGCGCTGGAAGGCACCTTAAGCCCTGCGTTCTATTTGACCGTGCCTCTGGACCGGCCGGAGGACAACAGTATTTATATCAACGGCGGAAGCACCAACAGCCAGAAGAATCTCTATTCCACCTTGGCCCACGAGGGTTATCCCGGCCATATGTACCAGACACAGTATTTCAACAAACATAATACCTGCGAACTTCGAAAGCTTTTGAGCTTTACCAGCTACAGCGAGGGCTGGGCCACCTATGTGGAGTACAACTCCTACAGCCTGGACAACGGGCTCTCACCGGAACTCGGGCAGCTGCTGCAGCACAACAGCGCCTTCACCCTGGCCCTGTACGCCATGCTGGATATCAACATCCACTATGAGGGCTGGGATCTCAATAAGGTGCAGGAATACCTGGAACAGTATTTCCAGATTAACGACACATCCATTATCTCCACCATCTACTACGATGTGGCGGAGAACCCGGCCAATTACCTGGAATACTATGTGGGCTATCTGGAAATTGCCAACATGCAGGAAATGGCTAAAAACCAGCTGGGCGCCGGTTACACGGACTTAGGCTTTAACACCTTCCTGCTGGATATGGGGCCTGCGCCCTTCACCGTCATCCGCAACTATTTTGAGGCCTGGCTGGCAGGAGGCGGCCAGGCACCGGCGATTGCCGGCGGCCTGCCCGCCCTGTTCTTCCCGTCAACTCTCCATCTGGCGGCCTAAAAAGCCTGCGGCGGTGGCGGCCAGCTTCATTTCCATGTCGCCGAACTTGGCGCGCGGTTCGCGGCTCAGAATCACCACGGAGCCGATTGCGTCCCCCTCGCAGATAATGGGCGCGATCACCTGGGCCGTGATCCCCTCGGGATCCTCGTCCACCAGCGGGATGTACGCCTTGTCCTCCCGGGTGGCGACGCTGGCGGTTCTGCCATTGATCGCCGCCTCCAGCTGCCGGCTGATATTCTTCTGAAGCAGTTCCTTCTTGGCGCCGCCGGATACGGCGATCACCTGGTCCCGGTCTGTGATGCACACCAGCAGGCCGGTGGACTGGGCCATGGCTTCCGCGTACTGGCCGGAAAAAGCGGTCAGCTCCACCATGGGGGAATACTTCTTTAAAATGATCTCTCCCTCGCGGTCTGTAAATATCTCCAGCGGCGTGCCCTCTCTCAGTCTCAGCGTGCGGCGGATCTCCTTGGGTATTACCACCCTCCCCAGATCATCAATTCTTCTGACAATACCTGTAGCTTTCATATTAAAATTCCTCCATTAACTGTACTTACCGATTCTGGGAATAGTATTTGTTAAATGGAGGAATTTATACTTGTAAATTACATTAGCGTAAATATTCGTCTATTCTCTGATCACACGTTGCCGTTTTTCCAGGTTTCCGCCTCCGCGTCCAGTTTCCCCGCCGCCCGCAGCACCGGCTCTGTGGTGTACTTAAGAATGATTTTCAAGCCGCTATCCTGATCCGCAGGCATTCCGCGAAACATCAGCTGCCAGAACAAAAGGTAGATCTCATCCATGGAGACGGTTTCCCGGCACTTGCTCTCCTGATGCCCGATGCCGGAAATGATTTTGTATACGGGCGTGTCCTTCCCGCTGCGGCCCGCCTCGTATACAGCCTTATTTTTAGCTAAAAGCTGGTCGAAGCTCTGAGCAAGCAGCTCTATTATCACGTTTCGCTCCGGCATGTCCGCTCCCGGGCCGAGAAGCTTTAGCAGCGATTCCTCCCTGGCCAGATAATCTCTCCTGCTGCGTTCCGGCAGCCCGGAAATGTCAAAGTACCCCCGCAGGCACAGCGCCAGAAGGAAACCGCAGTTTTCGATGGTCATGTCCCTGATTCCCTGGTGGCTGGTCCAGTTCCTGGCCAGCTTCATGGTCAGGCAGCAGGCGTCCAGGTCTCTGGTCCGGGGTTCGGGCTTTAAGTCTCCCATGCCGTCCACATACCGCAGAATCTCCCGCACCGCAGCCTCTGCCTGGGTGTTTAAAGTGGCTGCGCCTGCGGAAGCGCTCATGGCTGGAAGCATGGCCGGGACCGACGTCAGAAGTTCGCACATTTCCCGGTCCCAGGCGGCCCGGTGTTCCCGGATAAACTGCTCTTTGGATGGCCCGCCGTCCGTCTCCTCCTCATTTGTCTTGCGCCAGAGGTATTTCCACCACCCCAGCTGTGCCCGGCGCCAGAAGGGGTCCGTCAGCCCGTGGGCATATTCTTCTCCCTGCGCTGAAATGAAGTTTTCCCGCAAAATGCGGCACATCCCGATCAGACCGCTTCTGATTACATAATATGGCGTCTCAATGCCCTGCTTCCACTCGTAAAAACTCCAGCTCTTCTCATCCTGGTCTTTGTAGGGTTTCTCAAAGGCCCGGGGCAGAACCAGGCCGCAATCATTGAACTGGCGGCAGACGCTGGAATACTTGAGGCTTCCGGACTCTTTCCTGCCATCGGATTCATTCCGAATCTCGCGCTGAACCACTGAGAGCCGGTCCAGAATCCTGTCCGCGCTGTTCTGGTCCTTCAGGTTATCCCAGAGCTCCGCGGAGGCCGTATCCCAGTCAATCGTTCCGTCCTCCAGGTATGGTACCTTTCTTGATTTGACCGTTTCCAGGTAAAACGTCGCCAGAATTTCTTCCTGGGACCTGTAATCCTCCCAGTCTATATCGGACAACGGCTCATGCCGGAACTTTATGAGCAGATTGACCATGTCGGTCAGGGGCCTCATGTTCTTACCCTCGTCCACGTTGCCGGAGACAAAGGCGATCCGTTCCTGGTTGTAGCTGTAGCGCAGGGCCAACGCCAGGTACAGGAGGATGCCAGTGCCATTTTCCAGATAGTCTCCGTACATTTTTTTCGTGACAATTTCGGAAAAATACTTCTCGTAAATCCCCTCTCCCCCCGAAGGGAAACGGATATCCAACAGTACCCCGTCGAAATCCGCGAAATTTTCCCGGTCGTCCAAATATTCAAGGGCGCTTTTCAAATCTTCCTTTATGATCACCTCGTCCAGCCCGAAATATTCTTTCCAGCGTGCCTCCAACGCCGCCCGGTCGCCCTTGTCCTCGTTGAAATCTTCCACCCACAAAAACCGCATCATCGTCTCCCCCTTCTGTATATGATCCTGCGGTCAAACGCAATCCTCACACCGTACACATTGTCCGCCGAAATCCCGGATGTTATCCCCACAAGCTCCGCTCCGTAGTTGATCTTATCCACAATGCCGCCCAGAGTTTTCAACCCTATGCGGGTGCCGTGGTTCTCCTCGCCCGGCGCATTGGTCACGCAGATGTCCATGGACCGTTCCCCGCTCTCCAGGCTGATCCTGCACCAGTCCGTCCCATGGGTCAGCACATTGGTAAACAGCTCCACAAACAGCTCGCTCAGCTGGAAATCGGAGAAATCATCTTCCTTGACCCGGATTTCCTGCCAGAGTTCGTCCACGGAAACCTCCAGGGGAAATACACTGGCGTCAAACCAGTCCAGCACGCTCTCCTGCCGGCCTTCTCCCTGGATATAGCAACGGATATACTGTTCCCGCAGCGCTTCCAGGCTGTGCTGTTTTTGCAGATTGGCGCGGCAGCGGCTGATCTTTTTACTGCCGTCCGCCTCCTCCATCAGCACTTTGAACAACACCAGGTCCACACTCTCCTCCATGACCTGCCGGATGCTCTTGCCCACCTGCGCGCCGATGCAGTAGAACCCCTGGCGGAATGCATCCCGCACCGCATCGGGCTGATCGGAAATGGAGTATTGAAGAATCTGAAGCCCGCCCTGGAGGGTCCGCTCGCTGTTGTAAGCCTTGAACAGACGGTTGGCCAGAGGCAGATTGGTCCGGCTCAGCTCCTCCGCCACCCGTTTTACGGTCATGGGGTAGGAAATGTGCTTCCAGCTGTGGGCGTAGTGGTCCATCATGTCCTGTTTTTCGCGGCTGAGGCGTATGTTTTCCGCTAGCTGCTGCTCCAGCTGGCAGTTTTTACGAAAGAGATCGTAGCGACTCAGGAAAAAGCGGGCTGTAATCTGCTCGGACAGTACTACCGGTATGTTGAGGTACATGTTACGAAGCCCGGGAGCGTCCTGCCGGTCCGGAATTGTCATTGACTCGCAAAAGCTCACACACTCTGCTTCGGCACCAAGAATATTACGGTTGTTCAGAGCGTGAAGCTTTTCAAAAAAGATGGTGAAGGGCATGTATGTCTGATCGTAAGCCCCGTATGCCTCACACATCATGCTGATCAACCGGGAGGTAAAATCGCACAACTGCTCAATGGACTTCCCTGACTTCGGGTCGATCTTACGGTTCCACTTCCGGCCGCTTCTCACAAAAAAATCACCCATTTGCGGAATCTGAAATTTTGCGATTAATGCGCTGTATACTTCCGTATCATCCATCTGCTGAGGATCCAATCCAAATTTTCCCAAAATCTCCCGGTAATACATCAAAATGTAGGAGATTAAATACTCTTTAGCGGAACAAAAATTTATATACGGAAGCCAGTTGTCATCCGCAGCCAAATTAGGCGCCTCCCGGTGTGCGTTCCCTTCCCCCAATGCATATTCCCGGTAATCCACAGGCAGCGACTCATACCGCTCCCACATAGCGGCCTCCTGCTTTTCGTCCGGCGTTTTCCCCTCCGTGATGGCCTGGCTGAACTCCGCCGCCTGGCGGACAAACAGGTACATTGCCGCCACTGGCACACGCTTTCGTTCCAATGCCCGCTCAAACCAAATGTACTTCTGGTCCCGGATCCCTTTCCACAGACACCTCAGACACTCGCTATACTCCTGGTCCTGCGCAAACCAATCTCCTTTTTGCTCAAACGCTTCCACCCCCATTCGCAGGTAAAAACCTTTGCGAATGTAAAAATTGCAGTAAACCGCAAATACAAAGGAGAAATCGTCCATCTCCCCGGACTCCCGGCACGTCTGGTAAAACCGGTTCATGATTCCCGTAATCTCGTTCCAGTCAGCCTCTGCCCGTTCATATGGGACTTCCTCATCCGCGTAATTGTCGTCCGATATCATCTCATTGTAAATATTCTCAAACGCGAAGTCCTCCCCCGCCTTCTCAAATACCGCTTCCATCTCCGCAATCACGTTTAACACAACCTGATTCATTTGATTAATCCCCCATTATTTACAAAAATCCCCACCCGAAATGACGCAGATGAAACGCATCGGGCATTTGCAGCAGCCTCCTAATCTCATACAGCAGATCCCCCCTTCCCCCAAAAGCTCAGGGGCCGCGAAATATCACGGCTCCCTCCTCCGATTCCGAAATACATCCCGCGGCCCGCCCCGCTTACCGGCTCCAAAACGCCTTCCACTGCCGCCTCCATCCACCGGTTCATATCATGTACCCTGCATCCCTGTCTCATACGGCCGCCCCCTCTCAGTCCCAGAACATACCGGCCAGAGAGCCCAGCGCTCCGCCAATTCTGGCTCCGGTCAGCGACGTAACAGGCCCTCCCAAGGCCCCGATCGCAGCTCCAACGGCTCCTCCCACCGAAGCCCCGGTGCTCCCTCCCAGTGCGATGTTAGCGCATTTGTCACGAAATTCAGACATCTGTTTTTCCTCCTTCGATTCGATGAAACATGTGGTTCCGGAGCATTTACCCCGGCGATACGCGTCTGCGCACCATAATGTCCGTCAGCCCGCTGTTTCCACCGTTTCACCATCATCTCCGCCGGATCAGATATCCTTTCTCTCCCGGATTCCCAGCTCCTCCTTGATCCCCCGGACCAGAGCCGCGGAAAAATTAAGCCCGCTTTTCTTGGCCAGCAGGTCCAGCCACTGGGGGATTGTCACCGACTTCTTAACATAGACCTCCCGCATGTCGCTGCGGAAATAGGGAAGCCAGATGTGGAGGTAGACAAGCTCCGCAGAGGGAATAGCCGCGGGAGGCCCCTCCATAGCCTCATGTGGTCCTGCCACGGCCGGAAGCTCCCGGCCGCTGTCCAGCCGGTCAATCACAGCCAGAGCCAGCTGCCTCTGGGCCAGCTCCATTCCCTCCTGCCAATCCCCGGCGATCACCAGCAGCTCCGGAAAATCCGGAAACGTGATGCGGACCCCACCGCCGCTCTCCGTTTGGAACCGCGCCGGGTATACAATGTTTTCTTTAATTTCCCTCATCCTGTCTCATCGCCTCCAATGCGTATTGTAATGCACATTCACTTTTTATAATACGTATTGTAATACGCATTGCGTATTTTGTCAACCTCTATTTCAATATAATTTTAATCTATCATCTAATTCTATTTTTTCCTTGACTCCCGCTTTCATTCCGCTATAATAAAACTATCGATGATTCGCCAATGTGCATTGCAGCGGACGGCAGGGACAATTATGGAGCCCGACAACCGTATTCACTGTAAAGGAGCATAGGATGAATCATTTCGAAGCCATCGAGAAACTGCTGACCCGGGACGGCTGGAAGCCGGTCCGCACCTGCGGCAACCTTCGCCAATACAAAAAGGCGGGAAATCCCGCCTCATTGGTTCTTCCGGTACCGGAGGACGCGCCTCTTCCCGAAGCGCTGGTCCGGCATCTCGAAAACGTTACAGGACTTGCTCTCACAGTATAATCTAACTTCGTGAACTAATGCATAACCTGTAATTAAATGTTATAAATCCCGCAGCGCTTACAAACAATGGCTCTGCGGGATTTTTTGTTTTAAAACGGTACATACCTTTTCCTAGTCCCTTGCCTGATTCAATCATATCGGCATTTTCCCTCGGCCCAGCTTGGTATTGTACTAGCTTAATAATACTATAAGTAGCAGCGCGCAGGGATTGATGTTTTTTATCAGGCTGCTTGGGATGGGGATTGATACAATGAAAAATATAAGACATATCAGATTGTAGTCCTTATCCTTAGCTTGTTCCTATATTCCTTAGCTATTTTATCCTGTTCTCTTCTGGACCCGCCACCTGACCATTTGCTTCCTCACCCGCGGCTTCTGTCGCACTTTTCCGGTGTAAAGGAGTACAAAGTGATCGGTCTTCCGGACCCGTACTACGGGGATGAGGTCTACGCCTGCTTGTTTCCTACCCGCTCTGCCCATAAACCCATCCGGCGCAGCGAGCTGCGCCGGATGGCGGCGGAGGCCCTTGGGCTTAAAACGTAATATGTGATACTTGGGTTACAAAATAGCAGTGAAGCTGGATTAACCGCGGAATCACTGCTATTTTTCTTGTCTGTTATCTGGTATAATTAAGGAAACGTATCTCTTGTCATCAACCTGCCGGTTGGTGACAAAGTATAATCAAGGAAACGTATCTCTTGTCAAGAAAACCTGTCCCTGATCACCCATCACCACTCTCCCAAGGAGGACCACCATGGATCTCATACGGATCACCCACGAAAACATTGAAAAAGAGCACATCTGCTGCGCCATTTCCAGCAACAAGGACTGCCAGGTACAGTCGAAAAAAGCCTGGCTGACGGAGCGTCTGGACCAGGGCCTGGTATTCTTAAAAGGCGACGTGCGGGGCAAATGCTTTATCGAGTACATCCCTGCCGAGCACGCCTGGGCGCCCATCGAGGCGGACGGCTACCTGTACATCGACTGCCTCTGGGTGTCCGGCCAGTTCAAAGGACACGGCTACTCCAGCCTGCTTTTGGACGAGTGTATCCGGGACGCCAGGGCCCAGGGCAAGCGCGGCCTGGCCGTCCTGTCCTCGGAAAAGAAGCTGGGTTATCTCTCGGACCCCAAATACTTAAAATACAAGGGTTTTCAGACCGCGGACTCAGCCAGCCCCCACTTCCGGCTGATGGCGCTCCCCTTTGAGAGTCAGGCGGAGCTTCCCCGTTTCTCCCCCCGTCTGAAACAGGCGGCGGCACAGGTTCCCAAAACCGGTCTTTCCCTGTACTATACCAGCCAATGTCCCTTCACCGCCAAATACGTTCCCCTCCTGGAAGCCATCTGCCGCGACCGGAACGTCCCGATCCAGACGGTTCACATCACCACCACGGAGCAGGCCCAGAGCGCGCCCTGCCCCTACACGGCCTTCAGCCTGTACTGGAACGGCGAATTTGTGACCCATGAGATCCCGTCGGAAAAAAAGTTTGAAAAGCTGCTGACGGACCGGGGAATGTAAGTCTTAAACCGTCCCTGCGGGATGGTATAATAGCGACTCAGCTTACTTGAAAGGAGTTATACAAAATGGATAAAACGCAGGGAAACGATCCTACCGCAACAGGCGCCTGGATTTTCCAGGGCAATCCCGCCTGGTACGATATATCCCGGGCCGTAACCGAGCAGGACCTGCTGGTCTGGGGCGTCAAGCAGTGTTCCCGGCAGATTGCACGGGGCGACCGCGTCTATATCTGGGCGTCCGGCCCGGAGGGCGGCGTGATCGCCAGGGGTGTGACCCTTGACGATCCCTCTCCTCGTCTGCTTCTTGCCGACCAATACACTCTGGACTCCTCCAGAAGCCAAACTGGCGTAGGCGTGGAGATTCGGATCACCGACCGCTGCGCGGACCGGCCTTTCTCCCGTTCCATGATGCTGGCGGACCGGCGCCTGAGCGGCAACAGCATTCTGACCTTTCCCAACGCCACCAATTACAAACTGACGCCGGAACAGGCCGGACTGCTGGACCGTTATTTTGAAGGCACTTATCGCAACACCGCCCCGGCGGAGGAATACCAGAAAGCGGAAGCTCTGGAAGCTGCCCTGCCCCAGTTGCGCTGCTGGCTCTACGCCCCCGGGGACAACGCCTGCATGTGGGACGTGTTTTATACCCAGGGCATCATGGGCATGGGCTGGGACGCCATCGGGGATTTTAACCGCTACGGCAGCAAAAATGCCGTGCGCGAGGCCATGCGCCGGAACATTGACCCCTCCAAATCCTACCGCAACGACGGCCACGCCGTCTGGCAGTTTGTCCGCGACATGCAGCCCGGAGATGTGGTGTTCGTCAAAAAGGGCCTGCACCGGATCATCGGCCGCGGCGTGGTGGAATCGGACTATTACTGGGCGGGAGACCGCTCCGAATACCGCTCCTGCCGCAAGGTCCGCTGGACCCACAGAGGCGAGTGGGATTACCCCTCCGGCAGCGGCCCCAGGAAAACGCTGACCGAGATCACCCCCTACACCGAGCTGGTCCGGCTCTTAAACGGCCTGTTCGAGGAAAATGAGGACGGCGGGGAGAGCCGGGACATCCGCACCTTCCCCGAATACTCCCGGGAGGATTTTCTGAAGGAGGTATTTCTGGACGAAAACGCGTACGACGAATTAGCCGACCTGATCCGCCTCAAAAAGAATGTGATTCTCCAGGGACCTCCCGGCGTGGGGAAAACCTTCGCGGCCAGACGGCTGGCCTACTCCCTGATGAATGAGATCAATCCCGACCGCGTGATGGTCGTGCAGTTTCACCAGAGCTACAGCTATGAGGATTTCATGCTGGGATACCGGCCGGACGGAACCGGCTTCTCCCTGTCCCAGGGGCCATTTTACCGCTTCTGCAAGGACGCGGAGGAGGACAGCGACGATACCCCCTACTTTTTTATCATCGACGAGATCAACCGCGGCAATTTAAGCAAAATATTCGGCGAGCTGCTGATGCTGATCGAGGGAGACAAGCGCGGCCAGTCCCTGCGTCCCCTGTACTCCGACGAGCTGTTCTCCGTTCCCAAAAACGTGTACATCATCGGTACCATGAACACCGCGGACCGCAGCCTGGCCATCATCGATTACGCCCTGAGACGGCGATTCGCCTTCTATGAAATGACCCCGGCCCTGGATTGCCCCGGATTCCTCCAAAAACTGGAAGCCGCAGGCAGCGGAAAGCTGAAACGTCTGGTGGAGACGGTAAAGGAATTAAACCAGGACATTTCCGGAGACGACGCTCTCGGAAAAGGCTTTTGCATCGGCCATAGCTATTTCTGTCCCCAGGGCCCTGCGGACGACCGTTGGGTGGAATCCGTGGTCAAATATGAGCTGATCCCATTGTTGGAGGAATACTGGTTCGACGCTCCCTCCAAGGCCCGCCAGTGGTCCGAACGGCTGAAAGGGGCTGTCCATGACTGACGCCATCCCCATCCGCAATCTCTATTACATGCTGGCCTACGCCTACCGCTGTCTGGACCAGCGGGATTTTTCCGGCCTGGAAGCGGAACCCTTTGAGAACGCCTGCGATCTCTTTGCAACAATCCTGGCCCGGGGATTATCCGGGCAGATCCGGCGCGGGCTGGAGCGGTCCTATGTCCCGCGCCGGGAGACCCTTTCCGCTCCCCGGGGACGCATTGACGTTTCCGCCTCCATCAAGGAACAATCCCTTGCCCGGCTCCGCCTGCCATGCCGGTATGACGAATACTCCGAGGACATCCCGGCCAATCAGGTGATGAAGCTTACCACCCGTTATCTGTGCCGTTCCGGCCAGGTGAGCCAAAGCCGCAGAGATGCCTTAAAGCGCCTGCTGCCCTTCCTGTCCGGCGTCAGCGATCTCTCCCCCGGGAGCGTCCGCTGGGATCAGGTCAAATGCCGCCCGGACAACCGTCCCTGCCGGTCCCTGATCGGAATCTGCCGCCTGGTCATGGAGCACCTGCTGTTTGCGAATCCGGACGGTAGCCGGGAGATACGCGGTTACATGGACGGCCAGCCCATGCATTTGCTCTATGAGAAGTTTATCCTGGAATACTACCGGAGGCATTTTCCCGGACTTTCCCCCAACCCTGAATTGATCCGCTGGAATGTAACCGGCGGGCAAGCGCTCCATCTGCCGCTTATGCGCACAGACCTTGTGTTGCGCGGAGCCGGGAAAACTCTGATCATTGACGCCAAATATTATTCCCACTCCATGCAGTCCTACCGGGACCCGGATTCCCCGACCATCCGCTCCGGTAACCTGTACCAGATCTACGCCTACGCAAAAAATCTGGATCGGGACCGTACCGGATCGGTGGCCGGACTGTTGCTGTACGCCAGAACGAAGGAACCGGTGGTTCCCGACGATTCCTGCGAAATCGACGGCACCCTCATCGCGGCCAAAACCCTGGACTTGTCCCTCCCCTTCCCGGAAATTGCCGGTCAGCTGGACCGGATCGCCCAGCCCCTTCTTGACAAACCCGCTCATCCGTGGAATACTGCTATATGAAACGTTTTAACAGCAGAACTGTGAGCTAAGATTCACATCATTATTACAGAAACAGAGGACACACCTATGAATCAGACAATTTACCTGGCGTCCGACTACGACGGCACATTTAAACAGGGTTCCATCCGGGACGAGGACAAGGAAGCCATCCGGCGTTTCCGCAGCCGCGGCGGCCGCTTCGGGCTGGTCACCGGCCGTTCCCTCAGCATGCTGGAACAGGAATTCGCCCGTTACGATATGCACATGGATTTCATCATCGCCTGCACCGGGGCCGTTATCTTTGACCAGGATTTAAACGTGATCTTTAAAAAGCCTATGGACGCTGCCACGGCCTGGGAGCTGGAGGCGGAGATGGAGCGCCGCCCGGCCGGTCTGTGCGGCATGGCAAGCCTGCACAAGCACAGCCGCCTCTACCTGCACCCGTCCCTGGCCGCTTCCCGGGATCACAACCCGGAAGGGCTCCCCCAGTATCCCAGGGAAGCGGTGGAGCAGGACGGTGACATCATCTCTATGTTTCTGCGGGGTTTTGACGCCAAAGATTCCCAGGCCCTTTACGACTATCTCACCGAGGCCTACAGGGACCGCCTTGACTTCCACTATAACGGCGGAGCCATCGACGTGACCGCCCCGGGTGTCAGCAAAACCGAAGGAGTCCGCGCCCTGGCGCGCCTGCACCCGGATTCCCGGGTCTGCGTGATCGGGGACGAGATGAACGATCTGGACATGATCCGGGCCTTCCAGGGCTTTTCCGTCACCACCGGGAACGAGGCGGTAAAACAGGCCGCTTCCAGGGTATTCGACCATGTTTCGGACTGCATCGATTATCTGATCCGGGAGTAACCGCATACGCGCCCAACCGGGCGCGCCGCTAAAAAACGGGGGTACCGCGCTAACGCGGCACCCCCGTTTGATTGAATGCAATGGACCGCTGGCGCAGCCTGCGGGCGATTGTTATTCGCAATTCTGTTATTTACTTCTGAACCACATACTTAAACACCGGCATCGCCAGGTAAGAGAAGAATCCGTCGTACTTGGAGGTATCCATCAGATACGGCTCGCTGTAGTAGTAGATCGGGATGATCGGCAGCTGCTCCTCCAGAATCTTCTCAGCCTTGTGGAAGTTCTCAAAGCGCTCGTTCTGGGAGGTAGCGTGTGCGGCTGCGCTGATGTAGGAATCATACTCCTCATTGTAGAAATGGCAGTCGTTGTTGCCGCTGGAGGTGATCCACAGCTCCATCAGAGATGCGGGATCCATATAGTCCACAGTCCAGCCTGCGCGGGCCAGAGCGTAGTCGCCTGCGCTTCTCATATCCAGGAACACTGCAAACTCCTGGGAGTCGATGGTGCAGTCCACGCCCAGAACCTCTTTCCATACGTTCTGCACGTACTCGGCGATGGCCGCATGGGCGCTGTTGTTGTTGATGGTGTAGCTGATTGTCGGGAAGCCTGCGCCGTCCGGATATCCGGCCTCGGCCATCAGCTTCTTGGCCTCCTCGCAGTTGGCCTCATAGGTGGAGTTATCCCAGAATTTGTCAGCGGAATCATAATAATCCTTGCCGTCCTCGTCGTGGAAGCCTCTGGGAAGGAAGGTATCTGCGGGAAGCTCGCCTCTCTTGGTAACCATATCGGTCACATAGTTGCGGTCAATGGCCAGAGCCAGAGCGCGGCGCACCTTGGGATCCTGCAGCTCGGGAATCATCCCCTTGCCCTCGGCATTTACCAGAATATAGTAGGTTCCGGCAACCGGAGCCACCTGGAACGTGCCGGCCTCTTTCAGGCGGTCCAGCTCCTCGGTGGGGAAGCTGGAAGCGTAGGCTAAATCTCCGCTCTCAAATGCAGCCAGAATGGCATTGTCGTCGTCCATCAGCATCCAGGTGATCTTGGTGGGGCCAAGGTTGGCATAGTCATAATACTTGTCGTTGGCTTCCATCACGATCTTCTCCTGATGGGACCACTCCACCAGCTTGTAAGCGCCGTTGCCGATGTAGGTCTCAGGATTCTCATACCACATCTCGCCGTTGGCCTCGATGACGTCCTGTCTCACCGGGCTGGTCACAGCCGCTGCCACGATCTCGATAAAGTAGTTGCAGGGAGCCTTCAGGGTAACTTCCAGGGTCTTGTCGTCGATGGCCTTAACGCCCAGCTCGCTCTTGTCCTTGGAGCCGTTCTGAATCTCAACCGCGTTCTGAACCATGTCGATAAAGTAGCTGTTCTCATAGCCGCCGCTCACCAGTCTCTGCCAGGAGTACACGAAGTCTCCCGCAACCACCGGCTGGCCGTCGGACCAGAAAATATCGTCGCGCAGGGTAAAGGTGTATACCAGGCCGTCGTCGCTGACCGTGTAGTCCTTAGCCTGGCCCAGCTCCACGCCCTCGCCGCCCTTGGCATACTTGGCAAGTCCCTCGAACATATGCAGGGTGGTGATCATGGAATCGTTGGAATTCAGCGCGTTGGGGTCAAGGGATGCAGGCTCGGAACCATTGTGAACGTTGATCTCGAACGCCTCCTTCTCCCCTGCCGCCTCGCCGGTAGATCCCGCTTCGGATCCGGCCGCTGAAGAACCGGCCGCCGCGGTCTCCTTGGTTCCGGAACCGCCGCCGCAGGCTGCCAGCGATACAACCATCGCAGTGCAGAGGACAGCTGCCGCTAACTTTTTGAGCATTGTTTTTTTCATCATTCTCTTATCTCCTCCTTTTTTGATCATAGAATTTATATATAATACTGACACGAGCCAGCTATTACCTAATTGATTTTGTCCAGATGGTGGCAGGCCGCGAAATGTCCCGGCCCCCACTCCTTAAACTCCGGCGCGCTCTGGGCGCATTCCTCCGTCGCGTAGGGACAGCGGGTGCGGAACGTACATCCGCTGGGCGGATTCATGGGGCTGGGAATATCTCCCTCAAGGATAATCCGCTGTTTTGCCCGGCTGGCCTTGGGATCCGCAATGGGGATCGCGGACAGCAGCGTCTGGGTGTAGGGGTGAAGGGGCCTGCGGTACAGCTCGTTGCTCTTTGCCAGCTCCACCATGTGGCCCAGGTACATCACGCCGATGCGGCTGCTGATGTGCTTCACCACAGACAAGTCATGGGCGATGAATAAATAGGTAAAACCCCGGTCCGCCTGCAAGTCCTCCAACATGTTCACCACCTGGGCCTGAATGGAAACGTCCAGGGCGGAAATGGGCTCGTCGCACACGATAAACTCGGGATCCACGGCCAGCGCCCTGGCGATGCCGATTCTCTGGCGCTGACCGCCTGAGAACTCATGGGCAAAGCGGTTGGCGTGCTCCGTGTTCAGCCCCACGATGTCCAACAGGGCGTTGATCTTGTCCCTGCGCTCTGTTTTGGAGCCGTACATCTTATGGATGTCCAGGGCCTCGCCGATGATATCGCCCACGGTCATACGCGGGTCCAGCGAAGCGTAGGGGTCCTGGAAAATGATCTGCATTTTTCTGCGGTAGGGCAGCATATCCACATGGGTGATGTCCTCGCCCTTATAGATGATCTTCCCCTCCGTGGGCTCGTGCAGGCGCAGGATCGTGCGCCCCAGCGTGGTCTTTCCGCAGCCGCTCTCTCCCACCAGGCCAAGAGTCTCGCCCTTCTCGATGTAAAAGCTCACATCGTCCACGGCCTTCACGTAGTTCATCTTCATGAAACCGGTTTTCACCGGAAAATATTTCTTAAGGTTATTCACCTCGATTAAAATGTTCTTACCATCCGCCATCGCCTACTCCTCCTCTTCCCGCGCTTCTTTCACCGGCAGCCAGCAGGCGGCCATATGGCCCTCTCCCACCTGACACTGGGGCGGAGCCTGGTCGATACAAATCTTCATGCAGTGCTTGCACCGCGGCGCGAAGGGGCAGCCCTTGGGCGGGTTGATCAGGTCCACGGGGTTTCCCTCGATGGGGATCAGGCGCTGATGCTCGTCCGTGTCGATCTTGGGCACGGAGGCCAGCAGACCCCAGGTGTACGGATGTCTGGGCTCATAAAAGATCTGATCGCTGCTGCCGCTCTCCACAATGGTTCCCGCGTACATCACGCTGATGCTGTCGCAGATGTCTGAAACGACGCCCAGGTCGTGGGTGATGAACACGATTCCCATATGAATCTTGTCCTTCAGCTCCTTTAACAGCTCCAGAATCTGGGCCTGGATGGTCACGTCCAGAGCCGTGGTGGGCTCGTCCGCGATCAGCAGCTTGGGATCGCAGGCCAGGGCCATGGCGATCATCACGCGCTGGCGCATACCGCCGGAAAACTCGTGGGGGTACTGTTTCAGCCGCTTCTCCGGCTGGTTGATCCCCACCAGGGTTAAAAGCTCCACCATGCGTTTCTGGCGCTGGTCCTTGTCCAGACTGGTGTGCTTTCTCAGGGACTCCTCGATCTGATTGCCGATGGTGAACAGCGGATTTAAGGAGGTCATGGGGTCCTGAAATATCATGCTGATATCTTTGCCGCGGATTTTAAGCAGCTCCTTCTCGCTCATGGCCGTCACATCCCTGCCCTCGAACAGGATCTGGCCGCCGATCACCTTTCCCGGCTCCGGGATGATACCCATCAGGCCGTAGGAGGAAACGGACTTGCCGCTGCCCGACTCGCCCACGATGCCCATCACCTCGCCCGGCTTTAAATTATAACTGATTCCCCGGACCGCCTTTACCTCACCCGCATAGGTGAAGAAGCTGACCTCCAGGTTCTTGACTTCCACTAAATTTTTGTTGTCTTCCATGTCCTGTAAACCTCCTATTTCTTCAGCCTTGGGTCAAGCGCATCTCTGAGACCGTCACCGAACAGGTTGAAGGCCAGGATAATCACACTGATCACGATTGCGGGGAAGAACTCGCGGTAGGGATAGGAAATAATTCCGTTCAGTCCGTCGGAACACAGGGAGCCCAGGCTGGCCATGGGCATGGAAACACCGATACCTAAAAAGCTCAGAAACGCCTCGGTAAAAATCGCGGAGGGGATCTGCAGCATGGTCGTGACGATCAGCTGGCCCACGCAGTTGGGCAGCAGATGCTTCATGATCAGACGCTTTTTGTTGGCTCCCAGCGCCACCGCGGCGTTCACATATTCCATTTCCTTCAGCTGCAGTACCTGGCCGCGGACGATACGCGCCGCGCCCACCCAGTACAGCAGGCCGTACACGATAAAGATGGCGATAATTCCCGAACCCAGCACCTGCAGGGGTTTGAAAAACGCGTTGCTGTTGATCAGCGTGTTCAGGGGCTCCTCAATTACCATCTTGATGGCGATTACCATCAGAATGGTGGGCAGCGCGTTGAGAATATCCACAATACGCATCATGATGTTGTCGGTGGTACCGCCTACCAGACCGGAGATCGCTCCGTATATGGAGCCGATCACCAGCACGATGAGGGCGGAGACGATACCGATCAACAGGGAGATGCGGGTTCCGATCATGGTGCGGACCAGCAGGTCGCGTCCCAGCTTATCCGTGCCGAAGGGGTGCTTGAAGCAGGGGAACAGGTTCTCGTCCCCGCGGATCTGCTGGCTGTAGGTGTAGGGGCTCAGATAAGGGCCCACCACCGCAAATATAACCAGAACGCCGATGATCACAAGGGCGACCATGGCAATTTTATTCTTCTTTAAACGCCTCCAGGCGTCCTTCCAATAGCTGACCGCCTCCTGCATGGATGTGATCTGTTCCTGCTCCTCCTTGGAGGCCGGTGCGAAATCCGCATCCGACAGTTCCGGCAGCGCGCTCAAGCCTAATCTGTGTAAAATCTTCTGTTTATCCACGTTCCCATCCTCCTATGCATCCAGCTTAATTCTCGGATCTACGAGCTTGTAAATAATGTCGCAGACCAGGGTCATCAGAATCAGAATTGCCGCATAGAAGATCGTAACGCCCATGATGATGGTGTAGTCACGGCTCTCAATGGACTTTACAAAATACCGCCCCAGCCCGGGGATGTTGAAGATCTTCTCCACCACGAATCCGCCGGTCAGAACGTTGGCGATCATGGGGCCCATGTATGTAATAACGGGGATCAGGGAATTCCTGAGGGCGTGCTTGAAGGTGGTGATGAACTCGCTCATACCCTTGGCTCTGGCGGTGCGGATGTAGTCCTGTCCGATCACGTCCAGCATGCTGGAACGCATGAGGCGGGCGATGTAACTGCAGGGCGACAACGCCAGGGTAACCACCGGTAGCACGTAGGCCGCGGCGCTGGAGAGGCCGGAGGCCGGTACCAGTTTGAGTTTCACGGCAAACAGAATCATAAACGAGGTGGCGACCACAAAGCCCGGAACCGCGATTCCCACCGTGGAAAGCACCCGGATCACATTGTCCTGCCACTTCTCCCTCCGCAGCGCCGAGAGACAGCCAAGCGGAATGCCGATCACCGTGGCGACCACCACAGCAATGGCGCCGATCTTGGCGGAAATGGGAAACGCCTGCTTGATAATATCCATAATCGGCTTATTCTTGGCCTGCACATAGCTGACGCCGAAGTCGCCGTGAAGCAGGTTTTTCAGATAATTCGCATACTGGACCACTAACGGCTTGTCCAAACCGTATTTTGCCTCCATCGCGGCCTTCGCGGCGGCTGTGGGAGCCTTCTCACTCATAAAAGGATCGCCCGGAACCAGGTTCATGACAAAGAATGTAATCGTCGCGGCCACAAACAGCGTAATCACGGCCGTACCAATTCGTTTTACCAGATACTTTAACATAGATACCTCCTGTAGTTCTCTTTTGTAACGCTTTTGAGGCGTGTAGATATGAGGTTTAAAACAGCCTTAAACGAACAAAGGTTATAAATATACATTTTAGACTTTCATTAACCGTTTGTCAATGAGAATTGCGCCCTCCCAACCCCGATTATGCCGGAAAATATTGGCATTGCGGGCCTTCGCCTGTTATTGACATTACCCGTAAATGGAACTATACTCCTTTTTAGAAACCGTTATGAAACCAAATCATTTTTTAGGAGGAACTACTATGCGTTTAGCAAATGTGACCTGTAAAAAGGTAGAGGAATATCTGACCAGGAGCCAGACCGTCGTGATCCCCGTGGGAAGCATCGAAAACCACGGCAAGCACATGCCTCTGGGCACCGACACCCTGATCCCGGACAAAATCGTGGAGCTTCTGGAGGAGAAATCCGGCGTCATGATCGCGCCCACCATCCCCTACGGAGCCACCAACACCATCATGGGCTGCACCGGCACCATCACCCTGGGCACCGACGGCCTGGTCATGATTCTGACCAAGGTCACCGATTCCCTGTTCCGCTATGGCTTCCGCAAATTCGTGATCTTAAACGGCCACGGCGGCAACAACAAAGCCATCGAGACCGTGGGCATGCAGCTTCACCGCCGCGGCGCATGGCTGGCCAACTTAAACTGGTGGCTTATGGCCGGAGAGCTGAACCCTGAGTGGAAGGGCGGCCACGGCGGCGCTGAGGAGACCGCGGGCGTCATGGGCGTGGATCCCTCCCTGATCGATTACGACTACATAAACGAACCCATGGACTTAATCGACGACGTGGCCCCCAACATGAAGACCACCGGCTGGGGCACCGTGGATTATAAGGGCGCCACCGTGGTATTCCCCAGGGAGATGCACAACTACAGCGGCAACGGCTGGTACGGCAAGGATGAGCCCCATCTGGCAACCGTGGAGTGGGGTCAGGAGATGCTGCGCACCTTCGCCGACTACATGGCGGACTTCCTCACCGAGCTGGAAAAACTGGACCTGCCCAAGGCAGAAATCTAAAGGACAAACAGGAGAATTATCATATGAACACAAACATCAATCCCAAGAGCCTGGAACTGATCGCCGATCTCTCCAACGCCTTCGGCCCCTCGGGTTTTGAGGACGCCGTTTTCGACGTTGCCAAAAAGCACTGCGGTGACATGGCCCAGGTGACCGACGACTGCCTGCGCAACATCTACATCCGGCCCAACAAACCGGCCAAGGGGCTTCCGGTATTCATGCTGGACGCCCACTGCGACGAGGTGGGCTTCATGGTCCACTCCATCCGCCCCAACGGCACCCTGCGCTTCGTGTCCTTAGGCGGCTGGAACATGGACAGCCTGCCCTCCTCCAAGGTTCTGGTGCGCAACGCCGAGGGCCGCTACCTGCCGGGCCTGATCGCCTCCAAGCCGGTCCACTTTAAAACCGCCGCGGAGCGCAGCCAGGGAGCGGCTCCCGCCATCTCCGACTATATCATCGACGTGGGCGCTGCCAGCGCCGAGGAGGCGGTGGAGGTATTCAAGATCCGCATCGGCGAGCCCATCGTGTCCGACGTGCAGTTCCAGTACGACGAAGAGCACGACGTGATGATCGGAAAGGGCTTTGACTGCCGCATCGGCTGCGCCGCTCTGATCGAGGCCATGCACCGGCTCCAGGACGAGGAGCTTGACGTGGACCTGGTGGGCGTGCTCTCCTCCCAGGAGGAGGTGGGCGAGCGGGGCGTCAAGGTGGCCGTAAACCAGGTCCGCCCGCAGATCGCCATCTGCTTTGAGGGCTGCCCGGCGGACGACACCTTCACCGAACCCTACGCCATCCAGACCGCGCTGAAAAAAGGCCCCATGATCCGCTTTATGGACAAATCCATCATCTGCAACCCCAGATACCAGCGCTACGCCCTGGACCTGGCTGAGAAGCAGGGCCTGGCCATCCAGTCCTCAGTCCGCGAGGGCGGCGGCAACAACGGCGCCATGGTGAGCACCGCCCTGGACGGCATCCCGGTGATCGTGGTGGGCGTGCCGGTGCGGTACATCCACTCCCATTACGGGATCACTTCCTATTATGATTTCGAGGCCACCGTGCAGCTGGCCGTGGCGATTGTGAAATCCATGAATGAGGAGATTATTAAGAGCTTCTGACATGACAGGGATTGGCCTATGCGCCAAAGGGCGCACGCTTTATCGATAACACCGTTATAGAAAACACCGTCTGCGGGATGTGTTAACTGGCCCGCAGACGGTGTTTTTGAATTTTATATGGCAATTCCGATATGGTTAAATCTTTCAATTTCCGGCTTCCCCCAACGCCGCCGCCCCGATCAGCCCCGCGTCCACCCCCAGGGACGCCAGCACCACCTTGGGCACCGGCAGCAGCGCGGCCCCGTAATACCGTTCACAGCAGCGGGAATTGATCTCATCCAGCGATTCTTTCCAGAATTTTACTTCCGCCCCGCCCAACACCACAATCTCCGGCCGGAACGCGTTGACCGCGTTGACAATCCCGTCGCTGACATAGTCGATATACTGGCCCAGTACCCGCCGTGCGGCACGGTCCCCCTTTCTGGCGCAGTCCATCACCTCCGCCGGGGAAATCGTCAGGGCGTCGTACCGCCCCAGCAGCGTGTTCTTATAGCGGGCCGCCGCCTCCCGGGCCTGTTCCGCCAGGGCTTCCAGGGATGCGTAGGCCTCAAAGCATCCCTTCCGGCCACAGCTGCACGTCTTTCCCCCGGACACGATGGTGCAGTGCCCCAGGCGGGCCCCTGCGCAGTATTTTCCGCCGAAAATGCGGCCGTCGACCACCACGCCGCTGCTGATTCCGGCTCCGAACTGGAACAATACCACCTGGGTGCAGCGCAGGGCCGCCCCTGCCAGGGACTCGCCCAGGGCCGTGCAGCCCGCCAGCTCCGCCACCGACACGGTCTGCGCCCCGGGAAACTGTTTTTGCAGTTCCTTTCCAAAGGGCACGTGGTTCCAGACCATGGGGCCGGAGTAGACCACCTCCCCGGTCTCCCGGTTGGCGATCCCCGGGCAGCCGACCCCCACAGAGGCGCAGAGGTCAGGATCAATCCCCAGGCCCCTTGCCGCCAGTCCGGCGCAATCCGCCACCAGCCGCGCCGTCTCCCGGTAATCGCAGCCAGCGCCCAGCGCCAGGCTGGCCCGGGAGACGACCCGGTGGCGGCTGTCCACGATCCCGGCTATGATCTTCCGGTTGGAAAACACCGCGCCGATCCGGTATTCTCCTCTCCCTTCACCTTTCATCCCGTCACCTCCGGCTACTGCTCCACCGCGCGCAGATTCCGTCCCGGGCAGGCACCGTCAGCTCCAGGCACTTCCCCGGTCCGCCCGCAAACGCCTGCTCCTCCCGAAACCACACCTTCACCCGGGCCTCGCGCTCCAGATGGTTGACAACCGTCAAGAGATATTCTCCCTCCAGCCGGTGCAGGCGCACCACCGGAGCCAGCGAAATCCCACTGCTCTCACACTCCGGCACTTCCACCTTCTCAATGATCCCATAACCGCCCAGGCTCATAAAGCGGGTCAGAAGATCCCGGGTGCCGTCCCGTTTCCTACCTCCGTCCAGCTCAAACCCGTGCTCATGGTAATAGGAGGGGTAGGTTCCAATCCAAACCGCCCGGCCCTTTCCCAGAAGGCGCTCCGTCACGGCGGCCTCCCCGTCCTCAAAACGGGCCAGCACCCGGACGTCCTGTCCCGGATTCACCAGCTGCCGGTACCATTTCCCGGCAAAGACCGTGCCGTCCTCGCAGCGGGCCGTGACCATACCCCAGTCCGGCAGCCCCTGAATTTCCCGGTGGCCCAGGCCGAAGAGCCGTCTAAGCGCCGTTCCCTCCTGATCCAAAAGTCCGTCCGGGCGGTAGAGGCCCGGGCAGGCCTCGGACACCAGCGTGCCCCCGCGCTCCACAAATCGGACCAGATGTTCCGTCTCCCGCTCAGAGAGCACCAGCGGCAAGGGCAGGTACAGGAAACGCACCGTTGCCTCTGCCAGCTCTCCGATATAGTCCTCGTGCAGGAAGCGGACCGGTATCCCCCGCTCGTAGGCGGCCCGGAACACGCCGCTTAAACTGCCCGCGTACATCTCTTCCCTGCGCTCCGAGGCGAAGGTCAGAAGATCGCTGCTCCTGGAGGCGTAAACCGCGTTCTCAGCCGGAACCCGGACGGCGGCGTCAAGTTCCGGCAGGTTCAACCGCCCCGCGCACTCCGAGGCCGCCAGGCTGCGGGGCGTGTCCTCCCCTGCAAATCCGGTGAGGCCGAAGCCCGGGGACTCCACCCCGGCCGGTTCCGGCGCGTACTGCCAGTACACGGTTCCCTTCCCCCCTGCGGAGATTGTATTCCAGTTCCATATTTTTACATCTCCCGCATCCGGCACCTCGCCGCCCAGAAGCCCCGGCTTTCCGGCTCCGCCCTGAAGCTCCACCTGGTAGAACAGCTTTCCGTGGGCCGCCTCCGCCACCATCTCGTTATGAATCAGATGGCGGTAGGCGTGATCCGGGCCCATGAGCCATTTGGGGAAGCTGGAAAGCCCGAACCAGTCCACTTCACGGGCAAGCAAAAACTCGTCCCCAAGCTCATTTCCCAGGCCGCCCACGATCCGGTTGCCTAGAATACCGCTGTAGGCCACATGGGTCTGCACCACCTTGCCCGGCGCTCCCCTCCTGGCCGCCCCGGCCCTCAGCTTCAGCCATCCCGCCAGGTTGTCCAGCCAGAAGCGCCGCCAGTCCAGCATATCCGCCCAGGTGCCGAACCGCGGCGGCGGTTCCACCTGTTCCCAGGAGGAGTAGGTGCGGTACCAGGCCCGGTTCAACGCGTCCAGCGACGGGTATTTCCCCTTAAGCCACGTTCTGAACGCCTCCCGGGAGTGGCGGCAGTAACACAGCATATTGCTTCGGTAATCGTACATCGGTTCCAGATGAGGTTCGTTCCAGACGTCGATGGCGATCACCGCCGGTTCGTCCGCGAAGTGGCGGGCCGTCTCCTCGATAAACGCCGCCACGAGCGCCGCAAACTCCGGTTTGTCCATACAAAGTCCCGGCCAGCCGCCGCTGGGCAGGTTGGCCGGTCCTCCGTAAGCCACCCGCTGCCCGTCGGCCGTGCGGTACAAATCCTCCTCATTTCCCTCATAGGTCCAGTAGGGAGCCCCCTCGGGCACCGTGTTGATGATCACCTGAAGGCCGTATTCCCTGGAGAGTGCCACCAGCTCGTCCAGCTCTGAAAAGTCAAAGCAGCCCGGTTCCCGCTCGATCCAGTTCCAGACCGCCCAGTGTTTCACGCAGTTGAACCCCAACTCCTTCATGTGGGCCAGGTCCCTGCGCCAGCATGCCCGCCCCGGGAAGGGCGGGCGGTAATATTGCGCTCCATACAGCATATTGGTTCCTCCTTGACGATTCTCTAAGACCGAAACGCGTCCGGCCGCCGCCTCCTACCCTTTCACCGCCCCGGCGGTCATACCGCTGACCAGGTACTTCTGCATCGCGAATCCCACGATGATGATGGGCACCATGGTGATGGCCGCGGCAGCGCTGCATTTTCCCCAGTCCACGGACACCGCGCCCACATACCGGGCCACGCCCACGGTCAGGGGATAGGTCTTTAAGTTGGTGAGCTGGAGGGAAAATACCAGCTCGTTCCAGGACGTCTGCATCACCAGGATCGTCGCCGAGGCCACGGCCGGTTTTAACAGCGGCACGATGATCAGCCAGAACGCCTTCATCCGACTGCACCCCATCACGCTGGCCGACTCCAGGAGCTCGGTGGGAATATCCCGGATAAAGCTGGCCATGAGCCAGGTCACAAAGGGCAGGCTCATACAGCTGTGGGCCAGAATCGGCGCGGCGAAGGTGCCGGTCAGCTTCAGACGGTTCATCATCATAAACAGCGGGATCAGGATGGTGATGGCGGGCACCATTTTGCCCAACAGCAGTACGTTTGACAGGTGCTGCCCCAGACGGGACTTAAAAAGCTTCATCCCGTAAGCGGCCAGCGTGCCCAACAGGATCGTGAGCGCGGTCACCGATACCGCGATCACCGCGGAGTTACGGAAATATTTGGAAAAATTATCCAACGTCAGTATTTTCTCATAGTGGCTGAGAATGGGTGTGAACAACAGCTTCGGCGGCATGATTTTCATGTCCAGGGTGCGCCGGAAGGAGTTGGAGATCACGATGTACACCGGCACCAGGGTCCAGATCAGGGCGGCGGCGAAAAACAGGAACAGCAGAACTTTTTTATACCATTTTTTCTTGTATCTCATATTGTCCTCCCCGCCTACTCTTTGTACTTTTTCAGATTGTGCCGGATAAACGGTATGCCGAATACCAGAAAAGTCACCACCATCGCGATAAAGGACAGGGCCATGGCGTAGCTCAGGTTCGACTGTTCAAAGGCCTGGCTGTACGCGTAGATGCTCATGGACACGGTGGAATTATTGGGCCCGCCTCCGGTCAGGGAGTAGATAATATCGAACACCTTCAACGTGTCCACGCCGCTGATCAGCAGCACCACCATGTAGACGTCCCGCAGCAGCGGGAAGGAGATTTCCACAAAGCTGCGGAATTCCCCGGCTCCGTCCACATAGGCGGCCTCATAGTATTCCTCGGGTATGGACAGCAGACCGGCGGTCATCACAATGATCACAAAAGGAACCACCTGCCACCAGTGGGCGATAATGGTGCACAAAAGCGCCGTGGAGGCTCCGGTCACCCCCGGAAAATCGCCAATTCCCAGCCCGAACAGGCCCAGAAACCAGTAGAGAATCCCTTTCACATCGTAGATATAGCGCCAGATCAGGCCCACAATAATGGGCGAGACCAGCAGGGGCACGGTGACGATGGGGCGGAGAACCTTTCCCAGGCGTTCGCTTACCTTTAACAGCAGCGCCGCCCCCAGGGTGCCGAAAAACAGATCCCCCGCCGTGGCCCCCAGCGAGAAGAGGAGCGTATTAAAAACAGCCTTTTTCGCCGTCGCGTCCTGAAAAAAACGCAGATAGTTGGACGCGCCCACAAAATTCTCCTTAAAGTTGGTCTCGCCGAAGCCCACCTCGAAGAAGCTGAGGGAGAGCCCGTAAATGAGCGGCACGATCATCACGAACACGATCATAATCAGCGCCGGCAGCATCAGCAGAGTCGGCAGTAAATCTCCCTTTTCCAACGAGAATCTCACTTGTTTTTTCATACGCTACCTCTCAATATTTCCTTACTTACTCAGGTCAACATCCTTTAACTGCTCCTGCAAGGTCTCCATCACGGCCCTGGGATCGGCATCCGTGGAGGCGATCTCGGACAAGGACACCATCATGGCTTCCTTCACCGTTCCCCAGCTGGTGGTCACCGGGTCCATTTTGCCGTTGGAAAGCTCCTCCATCACAACCGGCAGGTACGGGGTCGCAGCCAGCACCTCGGGGTCGGTCGCCAGCGTGTCGATGGCGCTGATCTGCTGGTCCGCCAGAGTCTGCTTCTTCTCGGTGTCGTAGCTCGCCATCCAGGAACAGAAGTCAAAGGCCTCCTTGGGATCAGTGGCGTTCTTGGCCACGGCCCACACCCAGAAGGTGTTGCTGGCGGCGGCGTTTCCGCTCTTTCCGGCCAACGGCGCATATTTCACGGTGTCCACGATCAGGGATTTCTCCGGGTCGGCGTTCTGGTTGGCCAGTCCGCTCATCATGATTCCGATGGGCGCTTCCTTCATGCGGACCGCCTCCGCCACCTCGTCGTGGTGCCAGGCCAGACAGCCGTCCACGGAGTTCTGTACCAGGCGGTCATAGACGTCCGCCGCGTAAACCGCCGCGTCGCTGGTCAGATCCAGCTTTCCGTCCGCTGTCACGTAGTCACCGCCGTCGGAGAACAGAAGCTGGGAGAACAGGGTGGTGGAAGCGTTGCCCTGCTTGGCGGGAACGGCGATGCCGCTGCCCTTGGCCTTGAAATGCGCGGCGACTTCGATCAGTTCCTCCACGTTGGTAGGTGCCTGCAGGCCCTCCTGCTCAAACGCCTCGGAATCGTAGGCCAGAATCAGGGTCTGGGCAAAGGTGGGGAACCCGTAAACCTTGCCGTCAAAGGTGCAGCCGTCCAGCAGGCCCTTGGAATAGATGCTCATATCGATCCCGGCTTCCTGGATAAATTCGTCCATAGGAATAATGTATCCATTGTCCACGTATTCCTTCATCCACTGGCTGTTGACCCAGACCACGTCGTAGTTGCCGGAACCGGAAGCGGCCTGGAAGGAGGTCAGCTGTTTCTGCTTCAGGTTGCCGTAGTCCACGTCGTCCACTGTCACCGGGTTGGTTGTATAGCCCTCGCTGATAACCGTTTTCTGAAGATCCGCATGGGGTCCGGCCCACACGGACACCAGCAGGTCGCTGCCCTCCGCCGCTTGCGCCGGGGCCTCCGTCTCCGCCGCCGCAGTGTCCTTAGCCTCGGTTTTCGCCTCCGGCTGGGGCGCGGCCGTACTTCCCCCGCCCGAACTTCCGCCTGAGCACGCGCTGCAAGCCATCATCGCCGCCATGATTGCCGCCATCCATCTTTTTTTCATTTTGTAACCCTCCATTATCCAATTTTTATTTTTGTGAGGCCCAGGTCTTTAAACCGCCTGAGCCATACTTCCTTTTGCTTTGCCGAGGTATTTTCCTGATCCCACAGCTCCCCGGCCATCCCGATCTGATCCGCCTTGGAGACGCCCAGATTGTGGTAGGCCATAATCTCCGCCCGCCGGATATTGGGATACCGCTCCACCAGCCCAGCCACGACCTTAAAATGCGCCTCGTCGTCGTTAAGCCCTGCAATCAACGGCAGGCGCAGGATAATATCCGCCCCGTGATCACAGAGAAATTTCAGATTGCTCTGAATCAGCCGGTTGTCCACGCCGCAGAATTCCCGGTGCTTCTCTGGATCGGTGGCCTTGTAGTCAAAGAGAAACAGATCCACCTTTCCCAGCAGACGGGCGAACTGCTCTTCCGGGGCGAAACCGCTCGTCTCCATACACACATGGATTCCGTCCAGCTCGTCCAAAAGCCGCTCCACAAAGGGAAACTGGCTCATGGGCTCCCCGCCGGTCAGCGTCACGCCGCCGGTATTTCCCTCCTCGTCCTTCACCTGGTAATAAGCCCGGTCCACCAGAATCTGCTCGTTCAGCTCCCGCGCCGTGTACTCCCTCCCGATGATGGAGCGCGCGTCGTAGCAGCAGACCTTCAGGCACTCCCCGCAGGCGGCGCAGCGGCTGTAATCCACGGCCAGAAGTTCCCGCCCGCCCTCTCTCACCGCCTGATTGACGCCTCGGGTACAGGCCAAAACGCAGGCCATACAGCCGGTGCAGGCCGAGGGCTGGAAGGAGAGCTGCCTCCCCGGCCGGTAGGACTCCGGGTTGTGGCACCACTTACAGCGCAGGGGACAGCCCTTAAAAAACAGGTTGGTCCTGATCCCCGGCCCGTCGTTTACGGAAAAACGCTGGATATCAAAGAGAATTCCTTTTATTTCCTTATTATAATTGTGCTGATCAATAGGTTGCACGGTCATAAATCTCCTGTTGTACGTCCTTTTTCAGCTGCACGTACCTTGCGCTGAGGCCGCCCACCCGCACGATCAGGTCCTGGTAGTCCTCCGGGTGCTCCATGGCCTTTTTCAGGTCCTCTTTCCCTACCACGGTAATCATCAGGTGCGCTCCTCCCCGGTCAAAATAGTTTCGGATCAGCCCCTTCACCTTCTCCCGGTTCTGTTCAAAGGTCTCCCGGGACAATCTCAGGTTCTGCACCATACCCGCGTGATTGTCGTGCCGGGGCTTCAAAATGGAATTGAGCATGGCAGTGAGACCGTTTTTATCCGTTCCAGAGGAGGGGTTGTTGGCATTTGCCATGGGCATCCCGGCCTTTCTGCCGTCCGGCGTGGCCCCCACCCAGCGCCCCAGGGTGGTGTTCTGTGCGTTGTTGATGTTCACCGCCAGATAGCTCTTTAGGCCCACCTTTTCCGCCTGGCTGCTGATGATCTCGCAGAGCCAGTCGTGAAGCTCCACGAAGATTTGATCCACATAGTCGTTATCGTTTCCGTACTTGGGCACGTCCAGCAGCTGCCTGCGCAGGGCCTCCCAGCCGGTGAAGTTGTCGTTCATGGCCTGCAGCAGGTCCCCGGCGCTGACGGTTCCATCCTCGTACACCAGTTTTTTCACCGCCGCCAGGCTGTTCACCGCGTTGACCACGCCGTAGAGCTCCAGCGTCCCGGCCAGATACCGGCAGCCGCCGTCGAATATCGCCTTGCCGCTCTCCAGCACGCCGTCGTAGAGCATGGACACGTACATAAAGCTGTGCATTTTCCCCGTAATCTCATACTCGTATTTTTCAAAAATGGCCTGGGCCTCAATATAGTACCGCAGGTTTTCTTTATAAACCTGGAAAAACTCCTCAAATGTCCGGCACTGCGTGATGGGCTTCAACTGCTTTCCCAGATGCCAGTCCATAATGGGCTCATAGCCGCCCCGGACCGCCAGCTCCAGAATCTTTAACGTGTTCAGGGAACCGCTTGGCGTTCCGAAACTGTAGTGGTCGAACTCCATCTCCCCGCAGCCCAGGGGCACGTATGTCTCCGCCCGCTCCCGGCTCACATGGAAGGCGTTCATCAGGCCGGGCACCAGCACGTCGTCGTTGTAGAGCAGCGGGTAAGTGCGTCCCTCCTCGATGCAGCGCATGGCCGCGTCCCAGACGCACTCCGGCGTTTCCCGGTTGAACCGCAGGGTGAACTGAGGTAGAATCTCCCGCACCGTGCGGCAGGCTTCCAGAGCCGTCATACACAGCCTGTCCGCGTTCTCAGGGTTGCGCCTTCCGTAGCCCCCCACGATCACGCGGCAGTCTGTCTCGCTGTCCAGGCTGTCGATCTGCCGGAAATAGCTCTGGAGCAGCGCCAGGGCCTCCTCCTCGGTCAGCACCCCGTTGTCGATGTCGTGGGCGTACCAGTCTCCCAGGTAAACGTCCATGCGCCCGAACTGGAGCAGCGGGGCCATGATGCCGTAAATCCACACCAGCTGCAGCGCCTCCATCATGGAGCCGGGGGCGCGCTCTGTGATGGCTTCCAGGGCCTGGGCCATGCGGCGCAGCTCCCCTTTTCGCTTCTCATCTGCGGCCTGGGCTAAGAGCTCCAGGGCCTGATCCCGGTACCAGAGGCACACCTGCCCCATGAGCTCCAGGGAGCCGTCCATACACTGGTAGAGCACCGCGTCCCCGCCTTCCTGCTCCGCCTTCTCCCGGTAAACCGTTACCTCCGCCCTCATACCGGGGAGTCCCAGGCGGATCAGCTTGTCAAAGTCCAGGTACGCCCCCGCCATGCGGATAATGGGCGAGGCGGGAAGGGGGGTCTGTTTCCAGTTATCGGAAAAGAGGATATTTTTGATGGAGTCCGGGGTGTTCCTTAAGACCTTATTGTTGCTGCTGTTGGTTTTCCAGAAAATCAGCAGGTCGTGGAGATCCTCCCGGTATTTTGCGTTCCCCTCGCCGAACTCCAGCGCCTCCGTCACCCGCGGTTCGTCGATATAGTAGCCGTACCCGCCGGTCTGCCCCTGGATGCCAAGTCCCACCAGCCCGGCCTCCACCCTTCCGGCCAACAGGTCCTCATCCTGGATCGGATGGAGGATGGCCGGGTACTGGGCCCGCAGGCACGCCAGTTCGATCTGCGCCGGATGGGTGTACCGCTTTACGGCGTCGCGGTAGGCTTTTGTGAAGGCAATCTCAAAAGACAGGTCCGTTCGCGGGTTTTTCACTTTGAAATGGTTCATAGTTTCCTTCTTTCCCATATTATGACATAGCTATTTTGTACTCAGTTCGCCAAAACCGGTTTTTTCTGCGCATTTTGTACAACTTTTTCTTGATTCAACTAGATATTATCACATATATGTGGGCTTATCTTGTCTTGAAATGATATTTTATTTGTTGTATATTGATATTAATCACGCACAAGGAGATCAATGAAGATGAAAAATATCCCCCGCCTGACCGCCAACCGGATCTTGAGCTCCCCCAGCCACGGTTACGCCAGCTTCATCACGGACCGGCGGCAGCTGGTAAAGATCCACTGCCACAGCTACTATGAACTGTTTATCGTAGCCCAGGGCTACGGCACCCACCTGATCAACTCCACTTCCGAGCCATTGTCTCCGGGAGCCCTCTATTTTATCCGCCCGGACGACGTGCACTGTTACATGGACGTGACCTCCAACTTCAAGATCATCAATATGATCGTGCCTGAGGAAACCTTTGACCGGCTCACCCAGTATCTGGGCGGCACCTTCCGGGACGATCTGCTCACCCCGCCCTGCCCGCCCCACGTTCAGGTGTCCATGAAGGAGTTCAAGTCCATTCTCACGGAGCTGGAGCAGCTGGTGCTGACCAAGAAGATCCTGAAGGAGAAATCCGATGTATTTTTCCGCATCACCGTGTTCGGCCTTCTGACCAAATACTTCGTACTCTCCCCCCAGAAGAGCTCCGGCCGGACCCCTGAGTGGCTGCGCTGGCTCAGCCTGGAGATGCTGAAAAAGGAGAACTTCGTGGAGGGCCTTCCCGCCCTGTACCGCCTGTCCGGCAAGAGCATCGAGCACCTGTCCCGGGCCTGCCGGAAGTATTTACAGAAATCCCCAACTCAGCTGATCAACGACATCCGGCTGGAGTACGTGGTAAACCAGCTCCAGAACACGGACGAGAAGGTGATCGCCATCTGCGAGGACGCCGGGTTCGACAGCCTGAGCCATTTCTACCACATTTTCAAACAGGCCTACGGCATGTCCCCAGCCCAGTTCCGAAAGACCTGCCGGACAGAAGAGTCTGGGTTGGACTTTGCGGACAATCTGGTCTACGATGCCACGATTCCCAACGCGTTGCCGTTTGATTTGGGGTTGGCGACGCAGCAGGGGTGATGGGAGCGCCTTTTTGGCGCGTCTGGCCAAAAACAAACTAACCACATAAGGAGATGAGCGCTATGTCCCATATTCGACCTGTTTGTGATTTGGAAAATTATATGGAAGTCTTAAAAGAGGTGCAAAAGAACCAACCAGTCTACCTGACAATAGACGGGCATATTGAATATGCCATTTTAAAAATTGAAGATCTTTACCGGCTGCGCGCCTCGGTCGCCCTTTTGGCCCAGTTGGAAGAAGGCGAGAAATCTGCCCGTGAAGGAGGATGGATTTCCGCGGACAAACTTTTGGACCTGTAAACCGTCTTTCTACATCCGAAATACCAAAAAAGGGGGCCGCCGCATTTCACCCAATCGCGGCAGCCCCCTTCTTCTATCTCTCTCAAACCTCAATCACACACTTAATCATACAAATGACACGACACGAAATGCCCTTCGGTCACTTCCCTCTGCTCCGGCATCTCCCCTCTGCACCGCTCCGTAGCCTGCGCACATCTGGAGCAGAACGGGCACCCTTCCCTGGACGCCTTGGCGATCTTCCCGATTCCCCGGTACAGCTCGTCCTTGTCGTCCATCACAACCGGCTTCGGCACGGCTGCCATCAGCACCCGCGAATACGGGTGCAGCGCGTTCTCGAAGAACTCCTTCGTCTCCGCCACCTCCACCAGCCGCCCGGCGTACATCACGCCCACCCGGTCGCTGATGAACCGGATCACAGACAGGTCGTGGGAGATGAACATATAGGACAGCTTCCGTTCCCTCTGCAATTTCTTCATCAGGTTCAGCACCTGGGCCTGGACGCTCACGTCCAGGGCGGACACCGGCTCGTCGCAGACCACGAATTCCGGGCTGACGGAGATCGCCTTGGCGATCCCAATACGCTGGCGCTGGCCGCCGGAGAACTCGTGAGGATACTTCTTCTTGTACATGGGCGCGAAGCCCACCTCCTCCATCAGGCGGTCGATGCGCTCGTCCAGCTCCTTCTGGCTGATCTGCGGGTAATGGAGCCGGATGGGCTCCGCCAGGGACTGCTCCACCGTCCACCTGGGGTCCAGGGCCGAGTTTGCGTTCTGGAACACGATCTGCATCTTCTGCCGGTAGGGCTTCATCTCCTCCAGGCTCAACTTGCAGATATCCTTCCCGCGGTATAGGATTTCCCCTTCCGTCGGCTCATGGAGGCGCAGCACCGCCCGCCCGGTGGTGGACTTACCACAGCCGGATTCCCCCACGATTCCCAGGGTCTCCTGCTCGTCCACGTGAAAACTGATCTGGTTGACCGCCTTCACGGTCTCGGACTTGGCGCCGAAAAAGCCCTGTTTGCTCGTATAAAATTTGCTCAGATTCTTTACTTCCAACAGTCTGCTCATGCCTTATCCTCCAGAACGCCCCAGCATCTGCAAAAATGCCCTTCTTCCACTTCCACCAGCTCCGGCTCCTCTCTGCGGCAGCGGTCCGTGCACCGCGGACAGCGGGGCGCAAAGGCGCACCCCTCTGTTTTCTCTGTCAGCGACGGAACCATTCCGGGGATGGTGCTTAAGAAATCCTCATCCTGATCCAGCTTGGGGATGCACAGGAACAGGCCCTTGGTGTAGGGATGGAGCGGCTGCTCGAACAGCCGCTTCACCGGAGCCGTCTCCATAATTCTCCCGAAATACATCACCGCCACCCGGTCGCAGATTTGCGCAACCACGCCCAGGTTGTGGGTGATCAGGATAATGGAGGTGTCGTACTTGTGCTTCAGTTCATTCATCAATTTGAGGATCTGGGCCTGGATCGTCACGTCCAGAGCCGTGGTGGGCTCGTCCGCAATCAGAATCTTGGGGTTGCAGGACAGGCTCATGGCGATCATCACCCGCTGGAGCATACCGCCGGACAGCTCGAAGGGATAGGACTTCACCACCTGCTCCGGCCGCTCGATTCCCATATCGGTGAGCAGCTCCACGGAGCGCTTTAACGCTTCCTTTTTGGTGATCTTCATGTGGGGCAGCATCATTTCCACCATCTGGTTGCCCACGGTAAACAGCGGATTTAACGCGGTCATGGGTTCCTGGAAAATCATGGAAATCTTTCCGCCCCGCAGCTGGCGCATCTCCTTGGGGGAGAGCTTGAAAATATCTCTCCCCTCGAAAATGGCCTCCCCGGCGGCCACGCGGACCTTGGGCCCCAAAAGCCCGGTGATGGATAAGGAGGTCAGGCTCTTTCCACAGCCGGACTCCCCCACCAGCCCCAGCGTCTCGCCCTTTCCAAGCTCGAAGCTGACGCCGCTCACCGCCTCAAAGGTGCCGTAATTGGTCGTTATCTCTGTATGCAAATCCTGTACTTTTAAAATCGGCTCCATACTTAACCCTCAAATCTGTTTTTTATTCCGTTATTTGGAAATCTGTGCGAAACGCACGGCTCCGTCCGGATAATACATAAAGCTCTTCACATTCTTGTTCAGCACGTAAATATTAGCCTTCTCATACAGCGGCACCCACGGAGCGTCCTCAGCCACGATCTTCTGGGCCTCGGTGTACAGCTCATAGCGCTCGTTCAAGTCGTTGGAGGACTCGGCCTTGTCCCAGATAGCGTCCACCTCGTCACTCTTGTAGGAGCCGTAGTTGTACTCTCCCTGTGAATACAGGCAGTTTCCGAAGAAATAACCCGGGTCGTTCACAAAGGAAGAATAGCTGGAGATCGCCATATCAAAGTTGTGGCTTCTGGTAGCTTCCAGATACTGGGCGCGCTCCATCTTCTCGATGCTTAAGTTCACGCCAATCTTCGCCAGCTCGGCCTGCACCAGAATAGCGGTGTCCTCATTGTCCTGATTGCCGGTGCTAATCACCAGCTTCATGTCAAAGCCGTCCGCGTATCCTGCCTCGGCCAGCAGGGCTTTCGCCTTGTCCAGATCTTCTGTGTAGGCCCCGGTGGTATCCGTAATGTGGGACGGCATCGCGCTGGGAATCACGTAATCCAGCTTCTTGGCCTTCCCGCTCATCACGTCGTTCACAATCACGTCATAGGGAACCGCGTAGTTTAACGCCTGGCGCACCTTTACATTGTCCAGGGGCGCTTTCTGGGTGTTAAGGGACAGGTATGTAATGGAAACGCTCTCGTACACGCGGATATCCAGATCCGTGTTGCCCTCCAGCTTGGACAGATCCTTGGGCGGGATCACTCTCGCGATATCCACGTCGCCCTTGTCCGCCAGCAGCACGCGGTTGGACGGCTCGGGAATGATCTTCACGATCACCTTGTCCAGGTCCACTTTCCCCTTCCAGTAATCGGGACGGGCGTTTAAAATGGCCTCGGTGGTGGCATCCCACTTCTCGATGTCAAATGCGCCGGAACCCACGGTGTTGGTGGTCAGGAAGGTGTCGATCTCCTCCTCGGACATCCCCTCCAGCTGGTTGGGGTTCACGATGGAGAAAATGTGCATCTGCAGCAGATTGAAGAAAATGGTGCAGGGCTTGGACAGCTTAAAGGTCACAGTGAGGTCGTCGGTCTTCTCCATGGTGTCGATGTTGGCCAGGGAGTACAGAAAACCCGTATAGTTGGAATCCTTGATGCGGTTAAAGGAATAGATCACCGCGTCGGCAGTAACCGGGTCCCCGTTGGCGAACTTGGCGTTCTCATCCAGATGGATCACATAGGTGAGGCCGTCATCAGACGCCTCCCAGCTCTTGGCCAGGGAGGGCTGAATGTCGCTGGTATCCGCCATCTCGTAACCCTGGTCGTTTTTCTTGGTTCCGTAGGTGACCAGCTGGTCGTAGGCCGCGTTGATGAACTCCGCGGAGGTGGAATCCGTGCCCTGGGTGGGGTTTAACGTCTTGCCGCCCTCGGCGTAAGCCAGGGTCAGCACCTTGCCGCCCGCGTTTGCCGTATTGTCCGCGGCCGCCTGGGTCTCTCCGCCCTCCTGGGCCGTCCCGCTCTCGCCCGCAGCGGTGGTAGCCGCCGTGGTGGCGTTGGGATTGTTTGCATTTGCGTTGGCTCCGCAGCCCGCCAGGGACGCTGCCATCACAGCGGCGGTCAATGCCGCCAGAAATCGTTTCTTCATAACTTGTTCTCCTCCATTTCTAAAATATGTGTCTGAAACTCTATGTTCGAACCTCCGCCCGGGCCCCCTTAAGAATCGCTCTCAGGTTCCCCCGGCAAAGGTCCAGTGCCGTGTACCGCAGGTCCGCGCGCGGAAAATGCCAGGTATCCGCACACGCCTCCGCGGCGCATTGCACGAACAATCTTACTGCGTCCGGTAGTCCAGGGCGTCCCGCAGGCCGTCGCCGAACAGGTTGAAGGACAGCACCAGGCTGGCGATGGCCAGGCCCGGGAAAAAGATCATCCACCACTCGCCGGTCAGAATATAACCCCGGGCGTCGGAGATCATATAACCCCACTCCGGCGTGGGCGGCTGCACGCCGATTCCCAGAAAGCTTAAGCTGGAAACCGTCAGAATAGCGCTGCCCAGGCTCAGGGACAGACGCACCAGAATCGGCGTGATACAGTTGGGCAGGATATGCCGCACCAGAATATCCCGCCGGGGCAGGCCGATGGCGTGCTCGCCCTCGATGAAGGCGCTCTGCTTGACCGAAAGGGTCTGGGCGTACATGAGGCGGGCGAAATTGGGGATGCCCGCGATGCCCACGGCCAGCATGGCGCTGAAGCTGTTGCGCCCCAGGGCCACGGAGATGGACATCACCAGAATCAGCATGGGGAACGCCTGGAGCGAATCCATCACGCGCATGATCAGATTTCCGGCCTTTCCCTCGTAATACCCAGAAAATGCTCCCAGCGGGATGCCGATGCACAGGGAAATGCACACCGCCACAAAACCCAGCAGCAGGGAAATTCTGGCCCCACACATCATACGGCTCAAAATATCACGGCCGAAGTTGTCCGTTCCCATCAGATGGCCCGCGCCGGGGGCCAGAAGCTTTTCCGCCATATTGACCTCATTGGGCCCGTAGGGCGTATAGAAAAACGACACCAGGCCCACCAACAGCCACAGCAGGATCACGATCCCGCCCACCAGCGCCATTTTCTGTTTTACCAGCCGTTGAAGAAAGGAGGGCCTGTCAATTCCGATATTCTTCTGCTCACTCATCTTTCTTCCTCCTAATTGTATGTGATTCTCGGGTCAACCACGGCGTACAGGATGTCCAGTATCAGGTTGATCGCCATGTAAATGAGCACGCTGACCACCGTAAAGGCCTGCACCGGCGCGTAGTCCGTCTGTAAAATGGACTGGGTGATATAGCTTCCCACCCCGGGCCAGTTGAAAATGGTCTCCACCACCACGGCATTTCCGATCAGGCCGCCCAGCTGCGCGCCGATCACCGTCATCACAGGCACCAGAATATTGCGCAGCCCGTGCTTGCCCACCACCTGGCGCTCCTTGATACCCTTGGAGCGGGCCGTGCGGATGTAGTCCAGGTTCAGCACCTCGATCATGTTGCTGCGGGTCATGCGGGAAATCACCGCCAGGGAGCCGAAGCTCAAACAGATGGCCGGCAGCAGGATGTGGGAGAGCGCGCTCTTAAACGCGATCATGTCCCCGGTCAGCAGGCTGTCCAGGAGGTAAAGCCCCGTGATCTGGGTGGGCGGATAAATATTGTCCGAAATCCGGCCGATGGGCGCGGGGATCAGATCATATTTGGCGTAGAGCAGGTAGATCAGCATGAAGCCCAGCCAGAACACCGGCACGCTGGTGCCCAGAAGCGTCACCACCCGGGACACGTGGTCCGCCGCCGAGTCCTTTTTCGAGGCCGCGTATATGCCCACGGGAATGCCGATCAGCACCGCCAGCAGCAGGGCGCACAGCGCCAGCTCCAGGGACGCCGGGAAACGCATGGCGAAATCGTATGTAACCGGCTTTCCGGTGTGCCAGGCCGTGCCCAGGTCCCCGTGCAGCACGTCCCCCACGTAGTCCACAAACTGCTTGGGAATGGGATCGTTGAGCCCCATCTCCTCGCGAATCCGCTCCACCGCCTCCTCCGGCGCCTGCTCGCCCGCCATCATACGCGCTGGGTCGCCGGGCACGATGCGGGACAGCGTAAATGTGATCAGAAGCACCAGCAGCACCGAGGGGATCATCTGCAGGATTCGTTTCACGATGTATTTCATGTTTCCACTCCTCCGTATCCGCAAAAGAGCTATAGATTAAACGCACAATATTTTAATCTATAGCTCTTTGCATAAATCGATATATTTTCTTAGTTAGTAATTTAACAGAAAATTGGGAAAATGTCAATGTTCGACTGTATTTGTATGTGTTAAAATAATGAGTTGGCTATCGTTTTCTTAAAAGCCGGTATATCGCATGGCTGCGAGGTTCTGACCAAACTCGCCCGTATAAAAATTGACTTTTGAACCGTATTGCTTTAGACTATGGGCAAACGCCCCGGGCTTATAATGCGCAGACCAGCAATCGGAATGAAATGAGGAGAAAATGAATGATAAAAATTAATTATGAAGGGAAGCTATTTGTTCCAGAACTAAATACCGAAAATGGGGAAGTAGACGATCATACCCTGTTTGAATATCATCAGGAGGGACGTATTCTATATGCAGATTATTATGGCGGCGACGTCATAAAAGGGCATCTTATCGGAACAGTTTTTGATGACAATTCAATGGATTTTGTTTATCATCACTTAAACAATCAAAATCAGCTTAGGGTCGGAACGTGCCATAGCATACCTGTTATGTTAGAAAGTGGAAAATTAGAGCTTCATGAAACATGGCAATGGTTAAATGGAGACGGCTCAAAAGGCTCTTCGATACTTAGAGAAAAATAAATTGATTCGGCTTCTTGTTTGCAGGGCGGTTTTACTTCGTCTGATTGGTAAAAGGCGGAGTTATGAATCACAGCAACCCGATCGTCACAACCAGTGTTTCGCGGCACACGCGAAATACTGGTCCTCTTTTTGTTTCACCGTGAAAATAGCCGCGCCAACAGTTTTTAACCGTTGGACACGGCAGTATTTCAACCTTCGGTCAGACCGGTCAGACCTTCCACCAGCTCCCGCGCCATCTTCATCATGGGGAAGCTGTCCTTGTTCTTGTTCCGGGTGTCCGTGTACAGAAGCACCGGAACCTCGCCCGGCATCATTTTCAGTTTTCCCTTGTAGCTCTGCACAAACTCCGGAATCAGCTCCACCTTAAGCCGCGCTTTCTGGTACATGGTCAGGCGCACCTCCTGACGGTTGATGGACACCTCCGTCACGTAGGCCCGGTGTGCCATGGCCTTTAGGGCGGCGATTTTCAGCAGGTTCTCCACGCTCTTTGGAATATCTCCGAACCGGTCGGTCAGCTCATCCTGCATATCCATATACTCGTCCTCGGTCTCGATGGCAGAAATCCGCTTATAGATATCCAGCTTCTGGTACTCGTTCTTGATATAGTAGGCGGGAATGTAGGCGTTGATATCGCACTCCACCACCGTCTCGTAGGTCTCGCTCTCCACAGTCTCGCCCTTTAAGGCCAGCACCGCCTCGTTTAACATCTTGCAGTACAGGTCGTAGCCTACCGCCTCCATGTGGCCGTGCTGCTCCGCGCCAAGTACATTTCCCGCGCCGCGGATTTCCAGGTCCCGCATGGCGATCTTGATGCCCGAGCCAAGCTCCGTAAACTCGCGGATGGCCTGAAGGCGCTTCTCAGCCTCCTCCTTTAACAGCTTGTCGCGTTTATACATCAAAAATGCGTAGGAGGTCCGGTTGGAGCGGCCCACACGGCCCCGCAGCTGGTAAAGCTGGGACAGGCCCATGCGGTCCGCGTCGTGCACAATCATGGTGTTGGCGTTGGGGATATCAAGGCCCGTTTCGATGATGGTTGTGGATACCAGCACGTCGATTTCCCCGTTGATAAAGTCCGCCATGATCCGCTCCAGCTCGTGCTCGCGCATCTGGCCGTGGGCGAAGGTTACCACCGCCTCCGGCACCAGGGCCGCCACCCGGTTGGCCACCTCGTCGATGTCCGTCACCCGGTTGTATACATAATACACCTGGCCGCCCCGGGACAGCTCCCGGTTGATGGCCTCCCGGATCATTTCCTCGTTGTACTCCATCACGTAGGTCTGGATGGGCGTGCGGTCCACCGGCGGCTCCTCCAGCACGCTCATATCACGGATGCCCGCCAGGCTCATGTGCAGGGTTCTGGGAATGGGCGTGGCCGTCAGGGTCAGCACGTCCACGTTCTCCTTCATCTGCTTGATCTTCTCCTTGTGGGCCACGCCGAAGCGCTGCTCCTCGTCCACGATCAGAAGGCCCAGATCCCTGAATTTCATATCCTTGGACAGGACCCGGTGGGTGCCGATCACAATGTCCACCATACCCTTGCGCAGGTCCTCCAGCGTCTTTTTCTGCTGGGACGGGGTGCAGAACCGGCTGAGCATATCCACCCGCACCGGGAAATCCTTCATGCGCTGGACAAAGGTGTTGTAATGCTGCTGGGCCAGGATGGTGGTGGGCACCAGGTACACCACCTGCTTGCTGTCCTGCACCGCCTTGAAGGCGGCTCTGAGTGCAACCTCGGTCTTTCCGTAGCCCACATCCCCGCAGACCAGCCGGTCCATGATCTTCCGGCTCTCCATGTCGTGCTTCACCGAGTCGATGGCGTCCAGCTGGTCGTCCGTCTCATCGTAGGGGAACAGCTCCTCAAACTCCCGCTGCCACACCGTGTCCTTCCCGTACTGGAAGCCCGCTTTCTCCTGCCGGGCGGCGTAGAGCTTCACCAGGTCCTTTGCGATCTCCTGGACCGCGCCCTTCACCCGGCTCTTGGTCTTGGACCACTCGCTGCCCCCAAGGCGGTTCAGCTTGGGCTTCTTGGCCTCGGCCCCCGCGTACTTCTGGATGCTCTCCAGACGGGTCGCAGGCAGATACAGGTTGCCGCCGTCCCCGTACTCGATTTTGATGTAGTCCTTGGTGATCTTATCCCGCTCCACCTTCTCGATGCCGCGGTAAATGCCCAGTCCGTGCTCCTCGTGAACCACATAGTCGCCCACCGCCAGCTCGGAAAAGCTCTGGATAGCCTTGCCCTGGTAATTCGTCTTTTTCCGGCGCTTTTTCTTCTTCTCCACGCCGAACATGTCGCCCTCGGTGATAAAGACGAACTTGATTAAGGGGTACTCGAAGCCCCGATGCAGGTTGCCGTGGGTAACCAGAATCTGACCGGGCTGGACCTGGATAGCGGATTCCGGCCGCGAGGGGCCGCCGCCAGGCTGCCCGGTGGTTCCGCCCTGGCCGCTTCCCGGCGTTCCGCCTTGGCCGCCTTCCAGCGCTCCGCTCTGGCCGCTTCCCAGCGCTCCGCTCTGGCCGCTTCCCAGCGCTCCGCTCTGGCTGCTTCCCGGTACCCCGCCCTGGCCGCTTCCCGGCGCTCCGCCCTCTTCCTCCCCCACCGGCGGATCCGGGCAGAAGGCTTTCAGATCATACTCCCGCAGGTCGCTGGCCAGTCGGCTGGCCCTGGTCCTTGAAGCGGACAGCAGGATCACCCGCCAGCCCTCCTTCTTCCACCGGGTCAGGTCCTTGATCAGCATCTCAAAGCTGTTCTGATAGGAGTTGACGTTTTTTACCACCAGGCCAAACTTGTGGTTGACCTTCATTCCCTGCAGCTTCTGGTCCAGTCCGGTGAGCATCACGGCCCTGGGCCTCTGCACCCGGGCCAGCACCGCCGCGGCGGGGTACAGCAGATCCGTCTGTCCGGGCAGCAGATACCCCTTTTCCAGGCGGTGCATCATGCTCTCCCGAAACTCCATCTCCACCGTCTCGCCCTTTTCCCGCAGCCGGGCCGGTTCATCCAGAAAAAGGATGCTGTTTTCCTCCGGAAAATAGTCCAGGAAGGACACCGTATCCTCCGCAAAATACCGCAGATAATTGTCCAGCCCGCCCAGCTTCCAGCCCTCGCGGATTCCGTCCACCAGCTCCGCGATAATGCTCTTGATCCGGTGGGCCTCCTCGCTCTTGTGCTGGCCGCGGAAAGCCTTCTCACAGGAAGCGGCCTCCTTCTCCAGCTTTGCGATACCCGACTGGAGCTGCTGCCGGGACAGCACCACCTCGGAGGCCGGATAGATGGTCACCTGCTCCAGCTGCTCCACGGACCGCTGGCTCTCCACGTCAAAGGTGCGGATAGAGTTTACCTCGTCGTCCCACATCTCGATGCGGACCGGAACCTCCTCGGTCAGGGGGTAAATATCCACGATGCCTCCCCGGATGGAAAACTGCCCCATCCCGTCCACCTGGGCCCCGCGCTCGTAGCCCATGGCGGTCAGACGGTCCCGCAGCTTTTCCAGATCCAGCACCTGTCCCTCCATCACGGTCACGATCTGATCGCGCATGTATTTGAGGGGCAGAAGATGATCCATCAGTCCGTCCATGGTGGTCACCACCACGCCGCCCTCGTCCTCCATCAGGTGCCGCAGCACGCTGATCCGCTGGCGGGTCATCAGATTGCCATGGATGTCCGCGCTGTAGAACAGCAGGTCCTTCGCCGGATAGAGCATCACATTTTTTGTAAAATTTCGGAAATCATCATAGATTTCCTTGGCCCGGGTATCGTCATAGGTGACCACCAGCTTCCACGGAAAGCGCAGTCCGTCCGCCGGCAACTCCTGCCCCAGCTCGTACATGAGATGCACCTTCTGGGAATCCAGCGTTCCCGTCACCTGAAGGGGCCCCCTGCCCTTTTTCAGGGCCTCCGCCAAATTTTCATATTCCTGCAATTCCAACAATGGATTCTGCATGGTCTGCCTCACCTTTCTGTCAAATACGCCGCCGGGGGCGGGATGATCCCGGATACCTGCCGGATCCGGTTGCTCCCTGATCCCTGCCGGACCGGGTTGCTCCCTGATCCCTCTCGGACCGGGTTGCATCCTAATACTTGCCGGACCGGTTTTCCCCTAATCCCTGTCGGGCCAGGTTGCCCCCTGATCCCTCCCGGGCCAGGATACTCCCTAATCCCTACTGGGCCAGGATACTCCCTAATTCCTACTGGGCCGCCATTCTCCGGCCTTTCCCGTCCCGTTCCACGCTACTCCTTCTCCTTATGCCCGTTAAACCGGTTCATCGCTATCCCGGCGCCTTCCTTAATCATCACTTCCACCGCTTCCGCCGCCTCCTTGAAGGCGTCCTCCATCAGCCCGCGCTCCTCTTTGGGAAACCGGCCCAGCACATAGTCCGCCAGGTCCATCCTGGGCGGCTTATTTCCCACGCCCACCTTGATGCGCGGAAACTCCTGGGTTCCCAGATGGGCGATAATGTTCTTGATCCCATTATGCCCCCCAGCGCTGCCCTTGGTCCGAATGCGCAGCTGTCCGACATCCAGGCTCACGTCATCATACACCACTATAATATGATCCGGATCGACTTTATAGAAATCCGCCGCCGCGCGCACGCTCTCCCCGCTGAGATTCATGAAGGTCTGGGGCTTCAAGAGAATCACCTTCTCCCCCCCGATCACCGCCTTGCCGTAATACCCCTTGAACTTTTTTTCGTCCACGGAGGTGAACAGCCGGTCCGCCAGCACGTCGATCACCTCGAACCCCACATTGTGCCGGGTTTTCTCGTACTCCTTCGTGGGATTTCCCAATCCTGCGATTATATACATAGCCTTTTCGTCCTCTACTTTCCTGTGAAACACACCTTTTATTCTATCCAAAAATCCGCTCATTGTCCGTTCCTTCTATTGCCAGTCCGCAAGAATCCAAAAACACAAAACGCACTTTAGCGTTAGATCCGCCCATATGGGGGATCTAACGCTGTTTTTACATTGTAGCAGAGAATATTTCCATTGTAAAGGCACAACCGCCAAACCATTAAAACGTCAAAACCCCCGGGCCGCCGGGCCTAGGGGCATAATCACCGCACTCTCACCAAATGCTCTGTCTTTAATTTCTCACATCCCCGCCGCCAGCGTCTCCTGCGCCTGCACCTCCGTATAATACCCGCAGGTCACCATCCGGTCCACCACCTGGCGCTGTCTCTGGGCCGCCAGGTCCGGGTTGGCTGTCAGCGCGTACACCGACGGCGCGTTGGGGATTCCTGCCAGCAGCGTGCTCTCGTACTCCGTCATCTCGGAGGGCGCTTTGCCGAAATACCCTTCGCTGGCCTCCGCCACGCTGTAGTAACCGTTTCCGAAGTAAATGGAGTTCACATAGAGCTCCAGAATCTCCTCCTTGCTGTAGTTCTTCTCCAGATTAAAGGCCATGAACACCTCCGCAACCTTGCGGGTCAGTTCCTTTTCCTGGGAAAAATACAGGTTCTTGGCCAGCTGCTGGGTGACGGTGCTGCCGCCCTCCACGAAAGCCATGGCCTTCAGATCGTTGAACGCCGCCCGCCCGATGGCGATGGGATCGATCCCCGGGTGACTGTAAAACCGGTGGTCCTCCACGGAGAGCACCGCCTCCACGTAGATCGGGGGCAGCTCCTCAAAGGTGGTGTAATCCTCCCTCGCCCGGATGGAATCCACCTTGTCTGCCAGACTGGTCTGCGCCAGGGCGCCCTTATACATCCGGTAACCCTTCACGCCTACAACCAGGCATAAACCCGCGCATATTACAAACAACACCATCGCCAGCCTCCGAACCATTTTCAATGCCTTCATAAAGCCGCCCTCCTTTCAAAAAGCCTCAAAACAGGCTTGTCCTCGTTTATCATATGTATAGTTTACCACACTCATGCCCCGGAAATCTTTGAAAAAAGCTTAACATATGAGACAAATTTTGTACTATTTCCGCAAGTTTTTCTAAAGACATCTTAATTCCCGCCAAAGCCCCGAAAAATAAGGCGTTTCCGGACCACTGCACTCTTGCGAAACCACACAAACTATGCTAAACTAAGGAATGTTGTGACGCCTGTATAAGTTCATAATTGGATGAACGTTTCTACCAGCTACCGGAATAGTTGACTACAAGCTTCTATTTCTTATACTGGTTTTTTTATGTTTCACCAAAGAAAACCCAGGCAGAACCCTGAACCTGAAAGGAGTTTTTATTATGAATTCATCTTCAAATTTTGACGTAATCATCATTGGCGCAGGCCCTTCCGGTATCTTCTGCGCGTACGAACTGATCCGCCAGAAACCGGATATGAAGATTCTGATGATCGAGAAAGGGCGTCCCATCGAGAAACGTGTGTGTCCCAAGCGCACCACCAAGGTCTGCGTGGGCTGCAAGCCCTGTTCCATCACCACCGGATTTGCCGGAGCCGGAGCCTTCTCCGACGGCAAGCTCTCCCTGTCCCCGGACGTGGGCGGAAATCTGCCGGAGATTCTGGGCTACGACAAGACCGTGGAGCTCTTAAAAGAGTCCGACAATATTTACCTGAAGTTCGGCGCGGACACCAATGTATACGGCGTGGACAAGCAGAAGGAGATCGAGGAGATCCGCCGCAAAGCCATCACAGCCAACTTAAAGCTGATCGAATGCCCCATCCGCCATCTGGGCACGGAGGAGGGCTATAAGATATACACCCGCCTGGAGGAGCACCTGCTGGCCCAGGGCGTCCAGATGGAGTTCAACACCATGGTGAAGGACATCATCATCGAGGGCGACCAGGTGAAGGGCGTGATCACCGACAAGAATGAGACCTACTACGCTCCCGAAGTGGTTTCCGCCATCGGCCGCGAGGGCTCCGACTGGTTCTCCCACATCTGCAACGACCACGGCATCGAGACCCGGGTGGGCACTGTGGATATCGGCGTGCGTGTGGAGGTCCGGGACGAGGTCATGAAGTTCCTCAACGAGAACCTCTATGAGGCCAAGCTGGTCTACTACACCCCCACCTTCGACGACAAGGTGCGCACCTTCTGCACCAACCCCTCCGGCGAGGTGGCCACTGAATACTACGAGAACGGGCTGGCAGTGGTCAACGGCCACGCCTACAAGTCCAAGGAATACAAGACGAACAACACCAACTTCGCCCTGCTGGTGAGCAAGAACTTCACCAAACCCTTCAACGAGCCCATCGAGTACGGCAAGCACATTGCCCAGCTCTCCAACATGCTCTGCGGCGGCAGGATCATGGTACAGACCTTCGGCGACTTCCAGAGAGGACGCCGCACCACCGAGGAGCGCCTGTGCCGCAACAACCTGATCCCCACCTTGAAGGACGCAGTGCCCGGCGATCTCTCCCTGGTGTTCCCCCACCGCATCATGACGGACATCAAGGAAATGCTTCTGGCCCTGGACAAGGTCACCCCCGGCATCGCCGGTGACGAGACCCTGCTCTACGGCGTGGAGGTAAAATTCTACTCCAACAAGGTGGTGGTGGACACCGACTTCGAGACCAGCGTCCACGGCCTGCGCGCCATCGGCGACGGCGCTTCCGTGACCCGGGGCCTGCAGCAGGCTTCCGCCAACGGAATCAGCGTGGCGAGAAGCATCCTGGCCAAGGCCAACGCATAAATCCAACGGCAAAATGCCGGAGACAGCTCCCCTTATCCAAGGTTGCTGCCTCCGGCATTTTCTATCAATCACCTCATAACGCTTCAGCCAAACCGTACCGTCGTCAGACGCGGCCCAGCCGAACCATTTCCCCGTTTCCGTTCAATTTTCTTCCAATTTCTGGAATCCCTCTCCGTACACCTGGGTAAACTCCCCCACAATTACAAAGGCGTTCCCGTCCAGGCCCTGCACCACCCGGCGCACCTGTGGAATCTGGCGGTGGCTGCACACGCAGAGCACCGCGTCCTTCTGAATCCCCGAGTAGCCGCCGGTGGCCCTCATAATGGTGGCTCCCCGCCCCATCGCCCGGTCGATCTCCGCCGCGATCCGCCTGCCGGACTCCGTGATGATCATAACCGTTTTCCCGGAGCATGCCCCGTTCATGATCCGGTCGATCACCGCGGTGGTCACGGCGGTGCAGACGATGCCGTACAAAACCGCCTCGATGTTGCGAAACACAAATCCCCCCAGCACGATCACGCTTCCGTCGATAATCTGTGTGATCTGTCCGATGGACAGGTGGGGCTTCAGCTTCTTCACGGACAAAATCAGGAAATCGCTTCCCCCGGTGGAAGAATTCTGCAGGTAAATCAAAGCCAGCCCAGCGCCGTTAAACGCCCCGGCAAACAGAGCCGCCAAAAGCTGATTCCCGTGGTAGGGCGGCACAAATGGGATCACATAATCCATAAAAACAGCGCAGATCACCATACTTTTTAAGGATTTGAGCAAAAAATCCCGCCCCAGCAGCTTGTAGGTCACAAGAATCACCGGCCCGTTCAACACCAGGCTGACGGCCCCCATGGGAAGCCCGAACAGGTGGCGGACGATCAGGGACAGCCCATTGACGCCGCCCGGCGCGAAATCCGCCCCGGCCGCGAACACCGACAGTCCCGCCGCGATCATAAACGCGGCCGCGCAGTCCCACAGCGCCTCCCTGGCCAGTCCTTCCAGCCGCTTCCTAATCCTCATCACTCAAACCGCCTCGCTCCTATCTCTTTTCCAACCGGTCCGCCGCCACATTTAGAAACCACGCCCGCAAAAAGACCTATCCCATAACAGCCAGATTTTCCGCAAATTCCGCCCGGATCCGTTCCAGCAGCCCCTTATCCTCTATCACATCCCAGCTGGTAAGCGCCAAAATCTGCGCGGCCAGCCGCACCGCCAAATGGGCGGCGTCACTCTTTCCCGCATCCAGGTACTCCTGCGAATGGCTGGACGTGCCCCGCGGTACAAACGCGATCCGCACGCAGGCCCCCGGCAGGGTATGGAGCACATTTCCGAAGTCCGTGGAACCCGTTTTCTCCCGGGGAGCCCCCAGCTGGGGCGCATCCACCGCCTGGGCATTTTCCATAATCAGGTCGTTTATGATATAGGACGGGACCTTGCTGTCCAGGTGGGACTTCTCACTGATCTCGCAGGTCGTCTCCGTCATCATGGCCGCCCCCCGGAGCACCTTTTCCAGCCGCGGCACCAGCGTTTCAATATAATCCGTGCTGTAGGATCGGATCACAAAGCTGGCCTCCACAAAATCGGGCACCACATTGGACAGCGGGCTGGTCTCCCGGATGGCGTAATGCATCCGCACATCGTCCCGCACGTGCTCCCGCAGACATTCCAGGCCGTGGCAGGCCAGCATCAGCGCATCCAGGGCGCTGCGCCCGTCCTCCGGCTTGATGGCCGCGTGGGCGGACACCCCGTGATACTTCACCCGGTAGCTGCGCAGGGCCAGACTCTTCACATCCACGTTGGTCTCGGGATTGGCGTGGGTCATCAGCGCGATATCGATGTCCCGGAAATACCCTTCCCGCAGCATGATGGTTTTCCCCATGGACGTCTCCTCCGCCGGGGTCCCGTACACCACGATCTTCGCCGGGGTATCCTCCCCCAGACAGCGGCGCAGGGCGGCCGCGGCCCCCAACACCGCCGGTCCCTGCATGTGGTGGCCGCAGCCGTGCCCAAAGCCCTTAAGCGCGTCGTACTCGCACAAAAGGCCGATGGACGGGCCGCCGGTCCCCACCTGGTACACCGCCCGAAAGGCGGTGGTAAGTCCGGCGATCCCCGTCTCAACCGTAAAACCCTGATCCCGCAGGAACCTTGTCAGCTGCTCCACGGCGTACTGTTCTTCCCCGCCGCATTCCGGGTGGTCGAAAATGTCGTCGGACAGTCCGCACAGCTCCCCACAGATGGAATCAATATATGTTCTCAGCTTCTCCTTCAATCTCGTTCCTCCAGCCGTTACAACGTGTACGTCACATACTCTCCCTGGCAGGGCGGCCCGTAGCAGATATCCATCTCCAGCTTATCCAGATTGTAGATAATGGAGGCGTTGGTCTGCCACATCTTGCGCATCTCCGTCTCGCCCTCCAGCATGTGGGCGCACAGGGAATCCGGGAAATTCTCATGGTTTTTCAGGCATTCCTTCACATAGTCCGTGGTGATTCTGCCGTTCTTCCTGGCCAGCAGCTTATAGAGCAGCTCGCCCCTGAACTTCATACCCTGGTAGGCGTCCACCGTGCGGTCCCCCACCAGGTGGTTAGCATGGGTCAGAATGTTGTCCTCCGGCAGCAGCAGCCAGGGCGCGGTGGGCACGGCCTCCACGTCGAAGGCCCTGTTCTCCGACGACGCCAGGCAGTAATTGTTGGACACGGTTCTGGGCGCATTCACCAGCCATGCGATCATCTGGTCCATGCTCTTAAGAGAGAGCAGCTTTCTGCGCAGGAAATTGGCCGGAACGCCCACGCCCGCGCGGTCAAAAATGGAATTCAGGCTGTTGGCGCACATGCCCAGGCCGTGGGAGTTCATGCCGTTGCGGATCAGCTGGCCCGCCTCGGTGGTGCCGATGATCCTGGTTCCATTTTCCTCGGTCTCCCGGACGATCAGCGTGTGCTCCAGCACAAAGGGACGGTTATCCCAGTTCTGCCCCACATACACAAGTCCGTCCTCGGTGGCTTCCCGCAGCAGCGCAAAAGCCGTGCACTCCCCTTCGGTGGGGAAATGCAGGAACTCGTAGCGCGCGTTCAGCACCATCAGGTCCACAAAATCCGTATCCGACCCTTTGGCGATGCCCTCCACCTCCGCGAGACAGTCCTGATAATCCTTTAAAAGCAGCTGGCGGATGGGCGTCACTCTGCTCCGCGCCTCCTCCCAGCTCATACGTCCCATGGCCGCGAAGTGCTCCTTGTACCGCTCGATACAGAGGATGATCTCCTCCCTGGCCTGCTCTCCGTACTGGACGCCGCGCTCGTAGGGCGCAGCGGCCTCTATGATAATTTCTTTGAATCGTCCCATTTCTTCCTCCTTATTCCGCGTTGTACCGGTGGCAGGCGACCAGATGGCCGTCCCCCAGATCACGAAGCATTGGCGCCTTCGTCCTGCACTCCTCCGTACAATACCTGCATCTCCCGTGGAAATAGCAGCCCGACGGCGGATTTGCAGGGCTGGGGATATCCCCCTCCAGCGGAATCTTCTCCACCTTCCCACTGGGCCTCACCTGGGGCACCGCGGAAAGTAACGCCTGGGTGTAGGGGTGCATGGGCGCTGCAAACAGCTGATCGCTGGAAGCCAGCTCCACCACCTTACCCAGATACATGACCACCACCCGGTCGCAGATATATTCGATCACCGAGAGGTCATGGCTGATAAACAGATAGGTGAGGTTCAAATCCCTCTGCAAATCCTTCAAAAGGTTGAGAATCTGCGACCGCACGGACACGTCCAGGGCGGACACCGGCTCGTCGCACACCACGAATCCCGGATTGGTGGCCAGGGCCCTTGCGATCACGATCCGCTGGCGCTGGCCTCCCGAAAACTCGTGGGGATAGCGGTCCAGCTGTTCCTCCTTCAAGTCCACCAGGCGCATGAGCTCCTTCACCCGGGCCATCCGCGCCTCTTTGTCCCCGTAGTGGTTGATGATCAGCGGTTCCTCCAGAATCGTGCGGATGCGCATCTTGGGGTGCAGGGACCCGAAGGGGTCCTGAAAGACGATCTGAACGTCCTTGCGCTTGCCCTTCAACGCTTTCTTATCCAGCTTCCGAAAATCTTCCCCTTTATAAAAGATTTCGCCACCGGTGGGCTCGATGAGTCGCAGCATGGAGCGCACCAGCGTGGTCTTTCCACAGCCGGACTCTCCCACCAGCCCCAGAGTCTCGCCCTCGTACACCTGGAACGACACGTCGTCCACGGCCTTCACATTACCCACTGTCTTTAACGCCAGGCCCCGCTTGATGGGGAACCATTTGGTGAGATGCCTGACGTCCATGATCACTTGTTTATCCGGCATTCCTCATCCCTCCTTGTCGTAAAGCCAGCAGCGGACGCAGTGTCCATCGGAAATATCGGTCATCTGCGGCCTGCAGTTTCTACATTTCTCGGTGGCGTGGCCGCATCTGGGATTGAACACGCAGCCCTCCGGCAGATTCCCCGGACTGGGCACGGTGCCCGGTATCACGTAGAGCCGGTCCCGGCTCCCCATCACGGGCAGCGACTTCAAAAGTCCCTGAGTGTAGGGATGGCAGGGGTTCTCGAACAGCTCCTCCACCGGCCCCTCCTCGATGACCTGCCCGCAGTAGAATATAATCGCTCTGGAACAGACCTCCCGCACCACGCCCAGATCATGGGTGATCAGCATGACGGAGGTGTCCAGCGTCTCCTTCAGATTCCGCATGAGCTTTAGAATCTGCGCCTGTATGGTCACGTCCAGCGCCGTGGTCGGCTCATCCGCGATCAGCAGCCGCGGGCGGCAGGACAGGGCCATGGCGATCATCACCCTCTGGCGCATACCGCCGGAGAGCTGGTGGGGATACTCCTTCATCCGCTGTTCAGGCGAGGCGATTTTCACCAGCTCCAGCGCCTCCACCGACTTCTTCCAAGCCTCCTCGCGGGTCATTTTCTCATGGCTGCGGAACACCTCCATCAGCTGTTTCCCGATGGTGATAACGGGGTTTAAGCTGGTCATGGGCTCCTGGAAAATCATGGATACGTCCTTGCCCCGGACATCGCACATCTGGCGCTCGGACAGCTCCAGAAGGTTCTTTCCATTGAGGCGGATTTCTCCCTTTATGTAACCGGGCGGGCACTTGATCAGGCGCATGACGGACAGCGCCGTCATGCTCTTTCCGCAGCCGGATTCCCCGACGATGCCCACGGTTTCACCCTCGTCGATGTGAAAACTCACATCCGTCACGATCTTTGTGGTCTCTCCGTAGGAGGAAAAACCGACGTTCAGATCATTGATATCCAATACACGTTTGCTCACGGTTTAACCTCCTCTATTTCTTGGATAATTTGGGGTCCAGCACATCCCGCAGGCCGTCGCCCAGCAGGTTTAAGGACATAACCGACCACAGGATCGCCAGGCCCGGCAGAAAGATCAGGTAAGGCGACGTGTAGATGTGCTGTCTGGCCTCGGACAGGATGGTTCCCCAACTGGGGATATCCGGCGAAAGGCCCACGCCCAGGAATGTCAGGCTCGCCTCATTTAACACGGTCAGCGCCATGATAAGCGTCAGACGGACGATCATGGGCGACACGCACAGGGGCAGAATATAGCGGAACATGATGCGGGCGTCCGAAGCGCCCATGGCCCGGGCCGCCTCCACGTGCTCCAGCTGCTTGGCGGAGATCACCGTGGTACGCACCGTGCGGACCATTCTGGGCAGCTGGGTGATGGACAGGGCCAGCACCAGGTTCGGAATACCGGAGCCCAGCACCGTCAGAATCACCAGAGCCAGGATCACGGTCGGAAATGCCATCAGACCGTCCATAAAGCGCATGATCACCGTGTCGGCGGTGTGGTAAAAGCCGGCCAGCATCCCCAGCACGGTCCCGAAAATCCCCACCAGCACCAGCACAGAGAGGGAGATGCTGAGCGAAATCCGCGCGCCGTAGATAATCCTGGAAAACACATCCCGGCCGAACTCGTCGGTACCGCAAAGATGGGCGGCGCTGGGCGGCCTTAAGCTCTCCATCATGTTCATGTGCTGAGGGTCATAGGGGGCGATGGAGGTGGCCAGAAACGCCACGATTACCATGATCAGAAACATGATTCCTCCGATCAGCACCATGTTGTACTTACCGAAGAATTTCCTCCAGTTTCTCTTTTTTCCCATGTTCTCCTCACCCCCTATTTGTACTCGATCCTGGGATCGAAGAATTTATACAGCAGGTCTACAACCAGGTTTACAATCACGTAGATGAACGCCACATACAGGATATGAGCCTGTATCACCGGGTAATCCCGGCGTACGATGGAGTCGAAGGCCAGACGGCCCAGGCCCGGAATATTGAACACGTTCTCCATCACAATCGCGCCGCCCAGCAGATGGGCGATGGAAATGCCCAGCTGCGTGATAATCTGGTTCATGGCGTTCTTAAGCGCGTGCACGTACACGACGGCCCGCTCCCGCAGGCCCTTGGACCTTGCGGTGCGGATATAGTCGCTGTTTAACACGTCAAGCATACTGGAACGGGTCACCCGGGCCAGGCTGGCCGAGCGCTGAAGCCCCAGGGCGATGGCGGGAAGCAGCAGATAACGCATGGATTTCAACAGCCCGCCCTCGGATATGTAGGCGTAACCCACCGCCGGGAAAATCGGCACCTTGATGGCGAAGAGAATCACCAGGTTTAACGCCAGCCAGAAGCCGGGCATGGAGATTCCGATCATGGACAGCACCATGCACATTTTATCCAGCAGGCCGTTGCGGTGAACCGCCGCGGTGATTCCCAGGGGCACGCCGATCAGAATGCTGAAAAACATTGCCATGATCACCAGCATCCAGGTGGACTCCAGACGCGACATCACCACGCCCATGGCTGGCTCATCGTAGTAGATCGAGCTGCCGAAGTCGCCGCGGACCGCATTTCCCACCCATTTTACGAACTGGACCGGCACCGGCTGATCCAGTCCCATCTTAGCCTCCATGGCCGCGATTTCTTCCACTGTGGCGTCGTCGCTCAGCATCGTCAGCGCCGGATTGCCCGGCACGCAGCGGATCAGGAAAAATACCATCACCGCCACGATGATCAGAGTCGGAATCGCTGACAATAGCCGCCGAATTGTATAATTGATCATATAAACACATCCTTCTGTTATCAGTCAACCCAGATATTCCAGTAAAATTTCTGAACCGTATCAAAGGTATTGTGGACGGTTTTCCGCTTCACTTCCACCACGCGGCGCTCGCCGAAGGTGATGATCGGGAGGTCCTCATAGAGCACCTTGCACATCTCTTCCCAATACTCATAGCGCTTGTTGAAATCGGACTCCGCGTTCATTTTCGCCATCAGCTCATCCTTTTTCCCGGACTTGTAGAATCCGGCCCATCCGTCCTCAAAGAACGCGATCTGAGTGGGGTCCACCTTCTCGCTGAGCCCGGAGCTGAACATGTCAAACTTGTCGGGATCCATGCGGTAGTCCTTCAGGGTGGCATTGTCGTACACCTGGATGTCGATGACGATTCCTGCCGGTTTAACCATATCCGATAAGGCCAGAGCGGTCTTGTACATGTAAGCGTTGTCCTTGGTGGTGATAAACACCAGCGGGCTTCCGTCGTAGGAAGACTTGGAGAGATAATCCTTCGCCTTCTCAATATCCGGAGCGTTGTACTTGCCCAGACTCTCCTCGCAGAACCATTTGCTCTTGGTGCTGACCACGGTGGGGTTCAGGTAGTAGAGGTCCGCGGAACCCTGGGCCGCCAGCATCAGGGAATCCATATCCAGGCAGGCTAAAATGGCGTTTCTCAGGTTGACGTCCGCGCACTGTCCTTTTTCGTAGTTGAATACCAGGCCGCAGTAGATGGACAGGTCCTTGATCTCGATGTCCAGGTTGGGGTCCGCCTCCAGGGTGGCTCTCATGTTGTCCGGCACGCCAAAGGCGATGTCGTACTCGTCGGTCTGCACGCCGGAAATGCGGGCGTTGATGTCCGGTGCAGAGTAGAAATACAGGGTGTCCACGTAGCCGTGGCGGGTCTCCGCCATTCCGGTCTCATCGGATTCCAGGGGCTTGTAGTCCTGATACTTCTCCATCTTGATATAACGGTCCGCCAGATGCTCCACAAACTTGTAGGGGCCGGTTCCGATCAGGTCCGCGTCCGCAATCTTGCTGTCCGGGTATTTCTCGCAGAGCTCCTTTGGCATCACGTACAGGCCTCTGTCCCAGCCGGACATCATGGTTGTGGCAAGGGGTGCGGGGGCCTTGAAGGTGAATACCAGGGCATCGCCCTCCACCTTCATGCTCTCCATCAAATCGCCCACATAGGTTCTGGCCATCTTCACGTTGTTCAGCCAGCGATTTGCGGAAGCCTCAACGTCCGCGATCTCACAGGGGCTGCCGTCGTGGAAGGTCACGCCCTCGCGGACCTTCAGAATCACCTGATTGTCCTTCTCCTCAAAGGTGCAGACCTGGGGACAGATCTCCCCTGCAATGTTGTTGCACAGCGCCGTCTCGAAAATGTGGGCCGCGGGAATCTGGCCGGGCTCCGAATCCTCCAGAAGCGGGTCCATGGAAGCCGGGTCGTTGTTCAGCGTCACGCGCAGCTGGCCCCCGTATTTCGGTTCTCCTGTGGCGGGCTCTTCCTTCTGATCCGCCGGGGGTTCCGCCTGGCCCGCAGCCTGGGCGCTCTCCGCCGCCTGAGTGCTTCCGGCCGCCTGGGACGCGGGCGTCTGCCCTCCTCCTGAACATGCCGTCAATGCCAGCATGATCATCGCGGTCGCTCCTGCCAGTAATTGGTTTGCTCGTCTTTTCATCATCGCTCTTCGTGGCGCACCTTGGCGCGCCACACCCCTCCTCTCTCTTTGCTTTGTCAATTTTCCACCATGCGCACAATCTGTTCGAAAATCAGATGGTGAACCAGATCCGGCGGATGAAGCCCGTCCCTGATTCCGTTCCCCTCCATCATCATTTCCTCCACCGTGGTCCCCTGCTCCCTGTAGTACGAGAGCAGCAGCTTGTAGTGGCTTAAAAATGGAACATACCTGCTCGCGGCCGCTTCCCCCAGAATCCGGTCCACCTCCGCCATCCGGAAAAACAGATCGGACCGGCTCTCATGCGCCTCTGCCGGCGGCGGATAGGACATGAGAAGTACCGATTTATTTTTTCGGTTAAAGTAGTCCAGCAGATATTTCACATTCTCTTTCAAACGTTTCTGACCGTCCTCCAGCCTGCGGTCATTGGAGCCGATCATCAGGAGCACCAGGCGGTCCTTGTCCTCCGCGAACTGCCGGATATTCTCCCGCAGCTGCGTGGAGTCCAGCCCGTTTCCGGAGCGGTTCACCACCCGGCTGGCCGGGTAAAGCCCCCTGACATACGCGCCGAACAGGGACGCCCAGCACTTTTTACCCAGTTGTTCCTTGTGGTCCCTTCCCCCCACGGTGAGGATCACCGGCCCTGAGCGGTCGTCGTCGGAGCTTCCGCTGCCGGCCGCAACCCCGTCTCCGATTATCTTCACCTGAATCCCGCTTTGAAGAAGCTCTCTGTACATCCGGTTTCCCCCTTTCCGCCGGAAGAAGTGTATTGTGTATTTTTTCTCACTATGCTATATTGATATCATTCATTATAGTTAATTTAGACAAAAGAGTCTAATATCTTTTAGAACCGGAATTCTATAACTTAATTTCATAGACACCGTTCCCTTCCGCAGAATTGTAAAATGGAGGAATTTCAACATGGATTTTGTTCGGTTTGAATACCTGATCGCCCTGGACGAGTGCAAGAGCTTCTCCAGAGCCGCAGAGAAATGTTTTATATCCCAGCCCGCCCTCACAAAGAGCATCAACAAGCTGGAAGAGTCCCTTGGCGTGCGGCTTTTCGACCGCTCCAAGAACCCCATCGCCCTCACCTACGCGGGCGAGCATTACCTCAGAGGCGTCCGCAACATCATGGCCATGAAAACCCAGCTGGACCTGGAGATGGCGGAGATCGCCGGCAACCGCAAGGAGCACCTGGCGGTGGGAATCCCCGAGAGCCGCGGGCAGAAATGGCTGGGGCAGATTCTGCCCCTGTACGCGGAGGCTTACCCGGACGTGGACATCCAGATTTTCGAGTCCACCAGCCAGGGCCTGGAGGAGGCGCTGATTGAGGGAAAGATCGACCTGATCATCGTCTCCACCCTCCCGATTCTGACCCCGGGCATCGACTACGAGGCCCTGGCCTCGGAATCCCTGCTGTTCGTTCTGCCCCCGGCCCACGAAATCTTCGGCGACGTCATCCCGCCCGCCATGCGGGACACAGTATATCACCTCCGGCCGGAGCAGCTGCGCCACACGCCCTTTATCTCGCCGCTGAAAACCCAGGGCCTGTACCGGGCGTCCCGCCAGATATTTGAAAAGCACGGCATGATGCCCCGTATCCTGCTGGAGACGGTCAACCCGGACACCGCCGCCTCCCTGGCCTCCGAGGGGCTGGGCTTCTCCCTGACCACCATGAACCTGAGCAATTTCCACGCATTTCCCACGGTTCCCCTGTTGGGCACCCTGGACGTGCCTCCCTTCGAGCGGACCCTGATCGCCTCCTGGAGGCGCGGCAAGCCCCTGTCCTTCCCGGCCCGCAAGCTGATCGACCTCACCCGGGAATGTATGCGCAACCACCCGGAGCTGGACTATACCGCCTTCCGGTTTTGCCGGCCGGAGGAGGTGGAGAAGCTTATATAAACCAGCCTTCCGAAATCGCACGCAGACTTCCCCCGCAGCCCATTGCATCCAAAAAGCGCTGCCTCCTCCGGCAGCGCTCATTTTACATTTTTTTACATATTTTCATTCACGCGGCAGCACCCAATCCCTGACCCTCTTCCCGGACATCTCCCGGAATTCCTCCTGAATCCTCCGGTACTTCTCAATCAGCGGCAGGCACTCCTGCCGGGTCCGCCCCATCACCAGGTCGTAATGCTCAACAAACACGTCCACGATCTCCCCGTCGATCAATCCCTGGCCCTTCATGTCCTCCAGGATGCGGATCACCCGCTCCTTGGGGTAGGCCTCCTTGTAACTTCTGGTTCCGCATAATGCGCTGACGATGTCCGCCACCGCCACCAGGCGCTCGCCCACAGTGAGGTCCGCCGCCCCAAGGCCCCTGGGATAGCCCGATCCGTCCAGCTTTTCGTGGTGGCGAAGCGCAATCCTGGCCACGGTCTCATCCACCTCGCCGCCGAAAATGGCCTCCGTCATGTCCACGTGGGTGCGCATCACGGTCATGGCCTGAGGACTCAGCCTGCCCGGATACTCCAGAATCTCCACCGGCACCCCGATCTTCCCCGCGTCGTGGAGAATTGCGCCGCAGGCGATCTGATGCCGGTACGTCTCGTCCAGCCCCATCAGGCAGGCGATCTCCCAGCTGACGCAGGTGGTGGTGATCGTGTGGGTCACCGTGTGGCGGCTGCGGAAATCGATGGTGTACACCAGCATCATCATGCAGTCGTTGATCTCCTGAGCGCTGTAAGGCCGGTTCATCACCTGCTTCCAGCCGCCCTCATAATCCCACGAAAGCTCCTCCTTTGTCACCGAAAAACCCGGATCCAGCACCAGATCCGCCAGCTCCGGTTGGAACAGATAGCCCTTCAGGCTTTTAATCCGCTCCACACATCCGTCCCAGCCGCATCTCTCATAAAACGCTCCGATGTCGATCCGATCCGCCAGAAAAATGATCTGGGCGATTTCCTTCTGGCGTCCGCTCATCCCCTCCACCCGTTCCAGCGTGCGCCAGGGCGTGTGATGGTGGAGAATGCAGGGCGCCATATCCGCAAACGGAGAAAAATACCGGATAAACAGATACCCGTAGATGGCGTGGTTCTCCGCGTTCTCCGTCTCAAACTGGACCAGTCTGGATATCTCATCCGTTTTGTACGCCCCCACGTCGTGCAGCAGCGCCAGAAAACAGATGTCGCGGATCTCCCGCGGCCCGTATCCGCCTTTCGCCATCAGTATTTTCCACACGATTCCGGCCACCCGGTATCCGTGGTCCATGAGCCGTGGATCCACATAATTGCAGGCCCGCCTCATAATCCCCAAAAGATTCTCCGTATCAATATACGCCCGATCGCTCACCCTTCACCTCCGCTGCCGTCAAATCATGTCTTGCCCGGCAGATTCCATATCTCGGTTATATTTTACTTGATTCCATCAAACGTTGCAATCAATTTATAATTAATTTCCCGTTACCGCGGCGTTATCCGCGCAGCAATCACCCGCAGGCTGCGCCAACGGCCCATTGCATCAAAAAACGGGAGCAGCGCTGCGGCCCATCCGGCCATCTGCCTGCTCCCGTTTGTTTTCTGCTATGGATTGTTATGCTCTCATGCCAGCGCTTCCGCCGCCATCTCATTCTCCAGCAGCGTGGTCTCATATTTATTCAGGATAATGCTCTGAATCATGTCCCGGGTGCCGGAATTGATGGGATGCGCGATATCGCGGTACTCGCCGTCCGCCGCCTTGCGGCTGGGCATAGCGATAAATAAACCCTTTTCCCCCTCAATCACTTTGATGTCGTGAATGACAAACTCGTTGTCAAGAGTGATGGAAACGATGGCTTTCATCTTCCCATCCTTTTCAACGCGTCTCACTCTTACGTCTGTAACCTGCATGTTTTTATACCCCTTCCGTCTTTTCCTTCGTCGCCGCTTTCCCCGGCCAGTCCGGCCGGGGCATGCCTACGCGGACCAGTGCGGCTTTATAACGTATATCTCTCGTTCTTCTCCACAACGATTTTGATATTTTCGGGTGTTCCGATATGCGTCGTATTGGCCCGGATGGTATCGCGGCTCTCCACGATACAGTTTTCAATCACCGTATTATCGCCGATATAAACATCGTTCAGAATGATGGAATTCTTGATAATACAGTTGTTGCCCACGTATGCCTTCTTAAACAGAATGGAGTTCTCCACCGTGCCGTTTAAGATACAGCCGCTGGAAATCAGGCTGTTGCGGACAACTGCGCCCGGATTGTACTTCGCAGGGGGCAGGTCGTCGATTTTGGTGTAAATGTCGGGATACTGCTTGAAGAAGTATTCCCGGACCTCAGGCTTCAGGAAATCCATGTTGGTCTTATAGTAGGAATCCACGGAAGCGATATTGCTCCAGTAGCCGTTCAGCTTGTAAGCGTAAATGCGCTTTAAGTTCTTGTAGCGCACTAAAATGTCGTTGACCAGATCATAGCGGTCCTCAGCCGCGCAGCGCTCCAAAAGCTCGATCAGCTGGCGTCTGCGGATCACATAGATCCCGCAGGAAATGGTGGTGGCGTCGGAGGCCATGGGCTTCTCCTCGAAGTCGGTGATCCGTCCGTCGTCGTTGAGCTTCACGCAGCCGAAACGGGTCACGTCCGTGCCGGGCTCCATGTCCTTGCAGACCACGGTGATGTCGGCCTTCTTCTCGATATGATACTCCAGCACCTTGTTGTAATCCAGCTTGTAAACGCCGTCGCCCGCTGCAATCACCACATAAGGCTCGTGGCTGTTCTTTAAAAACGTAAGGTTCTGGTATAATGCATCCGCGGTTCCACGGTACCAGTCTCCGTTCTCCGGGGTAATGGACGGGGTGAACACGTAAAGTCCGCCCTGTTTACGTCCGAAATCCCACCACTTGGAGGAACTCAGATGAAGATTCAAGGATCTGGAATTGTACTGTGTGAACACGGCTACGTTCTGAATATGGCTGTTCGTCATGTTGCTCAGGGCGAAGTCGATGCTGCGGTAGCTTCCTGCAACCGGCATGGCAGCGACTGCTCTCTTGTTTGAGAGTTCCCTCATCCTCTTGCTGTTACCACCTGCTAAAACGATACCGATTGCTCTCATCTCGCGCCACCTGCCTTTATAATGTAATTTCCGCTTGCCAGTAATCCGTCAGGATAATCGCCTACGGTTGTCTCGCCTGCTATCGCTGTATTCTTGCCGACCTGCACGCCGTCCGGAATTACGGAATTCTCGCCGATGGTCACCAGGTCGAACTGATAAACCTTCTGATCGTATGTGCTGGGCGCGTACTCGCCCACGCCCGCCTTCACACCGGAACCGATATGTACGTTCTCCGCGATGATGGCCTTGTTAATCTCAGAACCCGCGCCGATCACGGTTCCCTGCATGACAATGGAGTCGCGCACCACAGCCCCTTTGCCGATGGTAACGCCTGCGCCGATGACGGAGTTGATCACGTCCCCGTGGATCTCCGTACCCTCGCCGATGATGCTGCGCTCAATCTTCGCATTGCTGTCCACGTACTGAGGCGGAATCACATCACTCTTGGTGTAGATACGCCAGTATTCCTCGTACAGGTTGAACTCGGGAATAATGTCGATCAGCTCCATATTGGCTTCCCAATAAGAGCCAAGGGTCCCTACATCCTTCCAGTAGCCGTTGTACTCGTAGGCGAAAATGCGGTCGCCTCTGGCATGGCAGTAGGGGATGATATGTTTACCGAAGTCGCACCCGGGCTCGTCCTTCATCTTGATCAGGGACTCCTTGAGAACCTTCCAGCTGAAGATGTAGATACCCATGGAAGCCAGGTTGCTTCTGGGAACCGGCGGCTTCTCCTCGAATTCCGTAATGCGGTTGGACTCGTCCGTAATCAGGATGCCGAAACGGCTGGCCTCCTCAATCGGAACCGGCATAGCAGCAATGGTGATGTCAGCGTTGTTGGCCTTGTGATAATCCAACATAACTTCATAATCCATCTTGTAGATATGGTCACCGGACAAAATCAGAACGTAATCCGGATTATAATTCTCCATATACTCCAGATTCTGGTAGATCGCGTTCGCAGTTCCGGTGTACCAGTCGCTCCCCTTACTGCGCTCGTAGGGAGGCAGGACTGTTACGCCGCCCACATTGCGGTCCAAATCCCACGGGATCCCAATCCCGATATGGGTGTTCAAACGTAATGGCTGATACTGCGTCAATACGCCGACGGTGTCCACGCCGGAATTGATGCAGTTACTGAGCGGGAAATCGATAATCCGGTACTTCCCCCCAAAAGATACCGCCGGCTTAGCGACCTTCTGTGTCAACACGCCAAGACGACTTCCCTGTCCGCCAGCTAAAAGCATGGCAATCATTTCTTTCTTAATCACGTTATCACCTCTTGCTGTTAAAATTTTTGTAATTCTAATTATAACACAAACTTCATAAATAGTACACAAATATTTAAATTTTTTTCTCTTTTTTTAGTCATTTTTCCGACATTTATTACCGCATCTGCCATATTTTATAAAGACTCGCCATATCTTGTGTTAGCTTCCAATATTTACCACTATATGTTCCCCTCCCCTGTTCCCGCTGGAAATCCGGGGAAAGCATGTCCCCTCAAACGCCCGGAAATGCCGCAAAAACAGATTAACCTTGAAACATTATGGGAAATATCATATAATCACGTTATATATGTTTATGAGTTAAATAGTATGTATTATGCACGAAAAGGAGAATTTTTGCTATGAATCTGGTTACTGTAAAAGAATTGTATAAGACCCCTGAGGCATATCTCGACAAAGAGATAACCATCGGCGGTTGGATCCGCAGCCTGCGCGACTCCAAGGCCTTCGGTTTTATTGTTGTCAGCGACGGCTCCTACTTTGAGCCCCTGCAGGTCGTTTACCACGACAACCTGACAAACTTCGCCGAGATCAACAAGCTGAACGTGGGCACCGCCGTGATCGTCACCGGTACCCTGGTTGCCACGCCCCAGGCCAAGCAGCCCTTTGAGATCCAGGCCACGGGTGTAGTGGTGGAAGGCACCTCCGCTCCGGATTATCCCCTGCAGAAAAAACGCCACTCCTTTGAGTACCTGCGCACCATCTCCCATCTGCGCCCCAGAACCAACACCTTCCAGGCCGTGTTCCGCGTGCGTTCCCTGATCGCCTACGCGATCCACCAGTATTTCCAGGACCGCGGCTTCGTTTACGTGCACACCCCGCTGATCACAGGCAGCGACTGCGAGGGCGCAGGCGAGATGTTCCAGGTGACCACCATGGACTTAAACGATATTCCAAAGACGGAGGACGGTAAGGTGGATTTCAGCCAGGACTTCTTCGGCAAGCCCACCAACCTGACGGTGAGCGGGCAGCTGAACGTGGAGACCTACGCCATGGCCTTCCGCAACGTTTACACCTTCGGCCCCACCTTCCGCGCCGAGAATTCCAACACCCCGCGCCATGCGGCCGAATTCTGGATGATCGAGCCGGAGATGGCCTTCGCGGACCTCGACGATAACATGCGTCTGGCCGAGGGGCTGTTAAAATACGTGATCCGCTACGTGCTGGAGAACGCGCCCGCTGAGATGAACTTCTTCAACCAGTTCGTGGACAAGGGCCTCTTGGACCGCCTGAAAAACGTGCTGGAATCCGAGTTCGCCCATGTCACCTACACCGATGCTGTGAAGATTTTAGAGGAGCACAACGACCAGTTCGACTACAAGGTATCCTGGGGCTGTGACCTTCAGACCGAGCATGAGCGCTACCTGACCGAGCAGGTATTCAAAAAACCCGTGTTCGTCACCGATTATCCCAAGGAGATCAAAGCCTTCTATATGAAGATGAACCCCGACAACAAAACCGTTGCGGCCGTGGACTGCCTGGTACCCGGCATCGGCGAGATCATCGGCGGCAGCCAGAGAGAGGACGACTACGACACCCTGGTGGCCAGAATGGACGAGCTGGGCTTAAAGAAGGAGGACTACGACTTCTACCTGGATCTGAGAAAATACGGTTCCAACCGCCACGCCGGCTTCGGCCTGGGCTTTGAGCGCTGCGTGATGTACCTGACCGGTATGACCAACATCCGCGACGTGATTCCGTTCCCGAGAACGGTTAACAACTGTGAGCTGTAAACATTTAGGAGGACACAATTCACCATGAAATTCATCCACACAGGGGATATCCACTGGGGCATGTGCCCGGACGCAGATAAGCCCTGGGGAAAAGAGCGCGCCCAGGCCATAAAAGACACCTTCCGAAAAATCGTAGAAAAAGCAAAAGAACTGGATGTGGACTGCATGTTCATTTCCGGAGACCTGTTCCACCGCCAGCCTTTGATGAAGGACTTAAAAGAGGTCAACTACCTGTTCTCTACCATTCCGGGTGTAAAGGTGATCCTGATTGCCGGCAACCACGACAAAATCCGTGGAAACTCCGCGCTCTTAAGCTTTACCTGGAGCCCCAATGTCACCTGGCTTATGGATGAAACTCTGACCTCCGTCTATTTTGAGGACATCAACACCGAAGTGTACGGCTTCAGCTACCATACCACCGAGATCAAGGAGGCGCGGCTGGAGGACATTCAGGTGCCCTTAAACAGCCGGATCCAGATCCTGATGGCCCACGGCGGCGACGCCGCCCACCTTCCCATCAACTTCAACAGCCTGGAGCTGTCTCCCTTCTCTTACATCGCCCTGGGGCATATCCATAAGCCCCGGGTGCTGGCGGAGAAGAAAATGGCCTACTGCGGCTCGCCCGAGCCCCTGGACATGACGGAGACCGGCCCCCACGGCTTTTACACCGGGGAAATCCACCCGGTGACCAAAAAAGTCACGAACCTGACCTTCGTTCCCATGGCCCAGATTCAATACATACCGCTGGCCGTGAACGTAACCAAGGAAACCACCAACATGGAGCTGGCCTCCCGCATCGCCCAGGAGATCAAGGGCCGTGGTGAGCACAACATCTACCGGTTCCGCTTAAAGGGCATGCGGGACCCGGAGATCGACTTTGATTTGGAGCAGCTGGCCTCACACTACCGGATCTGCGAGATTCTGGACGACTCGGAGCCGCAGTACGACTTCTCATCCCTGTTCGCGGAGCACCCCAGCGATATGATCGGTTTCTTTATCCAGGCCCTCCAGAAGGACAATATGAGTCCGGTGGAGAAAAAAGCCCTGCATTACGGGGTAAACGCGCTTTTGCACACCACCGACGAAAGGAGCTGACGGGAATGAAATTACTGAATCTACACATCAGCGGCTTCGGCAAATTTCAGGACCAGGACGTCTCCTTTGAGGATGGGCTGAATGTGGTATACGGAAAGAACGAAGCCGGAAAATCCACCCTGCACACCTTTATCCGTGGGATGCTCTTCGGAATCGAAAAGCAGCGGGGCCGGGCTTCAAAAAACGACCTCTACAACAAATACGAGCCCTGGGCCGGAAGCGGCACCTACGAGGGGTGGCTCAGGATCGAGAGCTCAGGGGAAATCTACCGCATCGAACGGCGGTTTCAGAAAAAGAGCAAGGACCTGACCATCGTCAACGAGACCCTGGGCCGGGAGGTGGAGCCCACCAAGGCCCTGCTGGACCAGCTGCGCTGCGGGCTGACGGAGACCGCCTACAACAACACCATCAGCATCGGCCAGCTCAAATGCGCCACGGACGGCGGCATGGTGGCCGAGTTGCGCAACTACATCGCCAACTTAAACACTTCCGGCAGCATCGCCCTCAATATCACCAAGGCCAGCGCCTATTTGAAAAACCAGCGCCGGGAGCTGGAAGCCCAGCTGATCCCCCAGGCGGCCTTAAGCTACACCACGCTGCTGGGCGAAATCCGCAAGCTGGAGCAGGAAATCTCCTCCCCGGCTTACGCCAACCAGCTGATGAATTACCGCAGCCGCAAGACCAAGCTCAAACAGCAGCTGGAGGAGAAGCAACAGGAGAAGGAAAATCTGCTGCAAAAGGCGGCCAGAGGCCGCCAGGTGCTGACCGGAAGCCAGTTTTCGGACCGGGATTCCATCACCGGATATATGGAAAGCACCCGCAAGCTCTACGCGGACTATCAGAACGCGGCCGCGGCCTGCAGCCGCAAGTCCCTGAAGGTCCGGGCCGTGCTGTCCCTGCTTCTGGCCGTGGTCTGCCTGGCCGGCGCCGGTCTTCTCACCCAGGTGCCGGAACTGATCCCACGTCTGCCCGTCTCCCTACCCATCGCCATGGGCGGTCTGGGAAGTCTGGGTGTTGTATTTCTGGTGCTGTCCATCCTGCAGCTGAACCGCGGCAGACGCTACCGCAAGGAACTGGACGCCAGCACCCGGCTGTTACAGGAGATCTTTGCCAGACATTTGGGCGATTCCTCCGTGTCCCAGGAGGCCATGTCCGCCTTTGAGCTGCGCATGGGCGAATTTCTGCGCCTCTGCGGCGCCATCGACCAGTCGGAGGAAACCCTGCGGCATCTCACCGATGAGATCGCCCGGCTTCAACAACAGGAGGAATCCTGCAGCGAGGAGATCGAACAGCAGCAGCGCGTTCAGTGGGAGCTGGAGAAGAAGCTGGAACACCTGGCCTCCTGCAAAAACCAGGCGGAAGCCCTGAAGCGGACCCTGGCGGAGAATGAGCGCGTGCAGGAAGAGCTGGACGCCATCGACCTGGCCATGGATACCATGACCACGCTGTCCACCTCCATCCGCGACTCCTTCGGCCTCTACTTAAATAAAACAGCCTCCGAATTGATCGGAGGCATCACCGGTAATATCTACAGCAGCATGAGCATCGACGAGAACCTGAACATCTTTATGAACACGCCCACGCGTCTGGTTCCCATCGAACAGGTCAGCAGCGGCACCATGGACCAGATCTATCTGGCCGTCCGCCTGGCCGCGGCCAAGCTGGTGCAGAATGGCCGCGACACCATGCCGCTGATCTTTGACGACAGCTTTGTGCTGTACGACGACGAGCGGCTGAAAACAGCGCTAAAATGGCTGGTGAGCGCCTATGACAGCCAGATTATCATTTTCACCTGCCACCAGCGGGAGGCGCAGCTTCTGACCGCCAACCAGATTCCCTACAACCTGATCACCATATAAGGGCGAGCCCCAGCACCACCAGTTCCGCCAGGCCGCAGCACAGGAGAGGCTTCTCCCAGCTGTGGGGCCTGGCTTTTCTGTTCCAGACATAGCGCAGGATCAGATTCACCGGGGCCATGGCCATTGTCAGGGCGCAGAGAAGGAGCGCCCCCCGCCATCCTGAAATCCAGGCGACCAGCATCTGCATCTGAGCCAGCGCCGCGCTGGACAGCGCGATGGAGGCCCACCGGTCCCAGAATACAAGGCGCTCCGGGCTTTGTTTCCCGCGGCGCAGCGTCCGGCGCATCTGGAGATGGGGCAGCGTCCGGTAAACCGTCATACACAGGAATACGGTCAACAGTGCGATGCCGTACACCGCCGCAAACAGCCCCGGGGCCGCTCCCCGTTCCATGCAGTACCGGTAACGGCTGTCCCACAGCACATAGCTGAGCATCAGCACGGTGAAGGCGCTCCAAAACAGGTCCATGAGAACATACCCGAGTTCCGCACCCGCGGTGATCTGCAACAGGCGTTTTTGCGTCTCCTGCCGGTCCTCCGGCGGTTCTGCCGGCCGTTCCCCGTCCCCGCTGTAAAAAACCGCAAGATTCATAAGCCCGCACTGAAATTTCCACCCCAGATCCTCGAACTGCTGCCGGAACTGCGAGAATTCCGCAGAGCTGAGAACTGTTTTGTCCAGCTTTGCTTTATAAGGCCGGATGCAGAAGTGGCATTCCCGGCCTAAAATGTCCTCAAACACACCATTTCCCAGCCCCATATTCAGACGGCTGATCATTTTCCCCTCTCCTGCCTGCCGGGCGAACCACCGCTCCACCCGTGGAAGGTCCATCCGGCTGCACGGAAATTCACGAGTCCGCTCACTCATTTGTTATTCCTCCATCAGAACCGGAAGCTCCAGCTCCAAATCCTCGACGTACTGCGGATTTTCCAGGCTGAATCTCACTTCCGTGTCCCCCTCGTCATAGAAAACCGTCAATCCCACCACCTGGGAAGAACGGTAGGATTTCTCCGTCCGCTCCACGTTGGGCCGGACCTCCGTAATGTACGGTTCCGACGCCTGCTTGCGGCCCTGAAGATTGATCAGATGCCGGTCCGGATTGCGGTCCGTGACCTGCACCTCAATGTACACCACCGGCCGCATCACGTCCACGCCGTCGTCGATGGTATACAACTCCGGCTCATCCCCGCGCTCAATCTTCAAAAGCCGGATCGTGCTGTCCTCAAACTCTATTTCCTGATCCAGCTGCTCCACATCCTGTGGTATGGCGAGCGTGATCTCGCCGGAGCGCTCCGGGGATGTGAGCAGAAGATCCCGCAGGGACAGCGTGTAGCTTCCGCCCTCCTGCGCCTCTGGCCCGGCAAAGGTCTGCTGCACGGTCATCCGGTATGGTGGGATGCCGGACAGCGGTTCATTCAGCCTGGTCTGGGCGGACAGAATGGAGTGCCCGCAGCTCTCCGTGATCCCATCCCTGGTATAATCCAGCTTACTGTCCAGAAAACTGTAGCGGTAGTCCTCCTCCCACTGGCCGGGCAGGATGAAATACTGCACCTCCACCTGTCCGTCCCTCCCGCTCCCGGCAGTCCAGATCAGATAATCCCCAGCCTCCTGCATCCCGGGGATATCCAGAAGAGACTCGTACACCGGGGCCGGCTCCAGAGTAAAGCCGATGGCTTCCTGGAATCCAGGCACCCAAAGCTCGTAGGTTCCCTCCGGCTGTTCCGCCCGCAGCGGCTTTCCCTGCATTGCGTATTCGCCCACTGTCAACAGGTATCCGCTCTCCCCGGATTCCACATACTGCCGGGTGGAGCTGGACCGGTTGGGCGTGTAACCGCCCTCCGCCACGCCGTCTCCAATCAGACGTACGGAAAGCGTACCGCCGCCGCCCGGATTCTCCGCCCGCAGGCGCTCCTCGTAAGCGCTGCGGCCGTAGAGCCCCTTATCCCGGTCGATTTCCACATAGCTGTCATCCGGCGCTGCGGTCCCGTCCTGGGCAGACCCGTCCCCGGCCTCCTTCTCCTGCACCGCCTTCACCTCCTCCGGCGTCAGCATGGTCACGGAACTGTCCTCGATCCTGAGACGGAAACGGAACTCTCCATTTATGTAAACTGCGGTCAGCAGTTCAGCCCGCACCTGGTTCTCCTCGACTGCCGGCCGCAGCCCATCCGGCAGTTCATACGCCTGCAAGTCGCCGGGGGCGGTGACGCCGTAGTCTGAAATCAGTTGGTAGCCGTTCACCGGCTCACCCGCTTCCCCGGTTCCGGCCTGCCCCTGCTGTCCCGGCACGCCCTCCGGACTCTCCGGCGCAGCAGGTTCCGCCTTAGCCGCGGTGGTCGTCTCCTCCACCTTCGTGGGGCCTTCTGCTCCGCTCTCCGCCCCTGCGCAGCCTCCGGCCAGCAGGGCGGCCGCGATCACCGCCGCGGCAGCTTTTATCTGGAATCTTCTGGTTTTTCTCATACGCTTCCCGCCTTTCCGCATTCACACATCATGTTCCATAGTTCCATATTATCAGATATGAGGCTGGTAATTTTTACTATTACCTTAATTCTTTATGACATTGAGGGTTGGGAGCTGGGGGATGCAAAAATCCGGCGGGAAACGGTATTTTTGCCATCTCCGTGCATTGCCGGGCGTGTTCCTGGGAGCAGAATGGACCGCAGTGAGCGGAATACCCAGTGAAAAAAACGGACCTGCACCTCTGCACGTCCGTTCATCCGCCCTCAGGCGGTTCCTGTTTAACTGTTTTTGCACATCTCAATGGCCTCTGAGATATTGGACGCCGTCCCCGACTGGATCAGACGTGACAGCTCGGAAAGCTTCTCCGGCTGCAGGAATTCCCGCCCCAGATACGGCCCGTAGGTGTCCGTGATGTGGATGCGCTGGGCCTTTATCTTTGCCTCCAGCTCACGCACCGCCTGCAGCGCCTCCTTGTGGCGGCCTTCCATCTCCTCTATGCGCGCCCGGTTATTGCCCGCAATCTCATCAGCAATGATGGTTTTCGTCACAGTCTCAAAGGCGTTAAGCGCCGACTTCTTCCGCTCCGTAATCTCTGACAGCTCCAGCTCCACCGCCGCGATCTCGTCGTCGTATTTCTTCAGGTCGTAGAGGTCCTCATTGCCATCCTTCTGGATGGTGTGGGTGATCACACGGATCTTCTTTCCGTTGCTTCTGAGGGTGTTGCGGATGGCCCGCCCCTTCTTTAACACGTCATGGTGGCGCATCTTGGTGCGGTTGCCCACCATCACATAGAGCCCGCCAAAGAGCACCACATCAATAAAGTAAATCGCCACCAGATACCAGATCTTCCGGGCCGGTATCAGGAAATACAACCCGCAGGGAATGGCCAGAAAGCAGACCAAAATGAAGGCCAGAAAGATCAGAATCTCCTTGAGCCCCCTGGGATAAAACAGCGCATAGTAGAAGGTGGAGTTGCACAGCCCCGGCACTCCGGCCTGCTGAAACATGGTCCGCATCTGCAGCTTCAGCTCCCGGTTGTGCTCCCGCAGCTCGCTGGTCTCGTCGGCGATGCGCTCCTTCATTCCACGGTTCTTCTCCTTCTCCCGCTTGGCCCTGGCCTTTTTCAGGCGTTCCTGCCCTTTCCCGATCTCCTGATCATAATCGGAGCTGATCTCGTCCCGCCGCTTCCTGGTGGTCTGGCTGATATTGTCCGCCACGGCCTTTTTCGCCGCCTCCAGCTCCCGCTCCAGTCTTATCTCCTCTGCCGCCAGCTGATCATATGTGTTCTGGTCACAGTTCAGACTATCTACCGCCTCCCTGGCCTCCGCCAGAAATTTTCCATAATCTGTAATGGCCTGTCCCATGCCGTTTTCCTCCAGTATTGTTCCGAACATTTTGTAAAAAATCTAACTATAGCTTACTACAAATGTGCGGTGTGGGCAAGGGACAGTTCTTCTTCTCTAAAATTTAATCTAAAAAAATACGGCCTCCGCGGGCACAGATGTGCTCCCCGGAAAGCCTGAGCTGCAGATGGAATCAGTAATCGGTCAGTTCCTGCCTGAGATACTCCAGAGCAGTGTCGATATCCTTTGCCTTGATGCTGTTTAGCATATTGTCATGATACCCTCTCGTCATCAATGCTTCTCCCCACTTGTCCCTGTAGAGCTGCACGTAAGCGCGTTTCAGTATCCCGATGCTTTTTTTCAACTGGTTGCACGCGTAGTCATTCCCCGCGTAGGACAGCAGCGTGATATGGAAATTCGCGTTGTGCTCCCAATGGTCCCAGCCATCACCCGTCGGTGATTTACACAGTTCATTGAGTTCATACAGATGCTCCAGCTGTTCTTCTGTGATCGTCTGGTAGGACTGTCGTAAAAATCCCCCTTCAATCACATATCGGAAATCCAACGCCTCCGTGATATCCCTGCGGGTAAGCTGAACAACCTCGTATCCGCAACGGGGCAGATTTCTTAGAACTCCCTCATTGCACAAAGTAGCCAACGCCTCGCGTATCGGAGTTTTGCTGAAGCCAAACTTGTCCACCAATTCCTGTTCATTTATAATCTGATTCGCTTGATACTCGCCCATAATAATACCATTGAGAATTTCCTGGCAGGCGATTGTTTTGAGGCTACTTTCTGTTTTTTTCATATAATACCTCATCAATATATAATAGGTTAATTATAACAAATCCACCAGAGATTGTAAATATAAGCTAAATGCGTAATTTTAGAGAAGCGCCAACTGCCCTCGCAGTTGGCGCTCCACAATTTTATAGTTCCGGTTCCGCGTCTGTTCCTACGGGACAGATATAGCTTCCCCCCGTATTTTTCTCATATTCGGAGTATGCTTCCGCCAGAATTTCCGGATGTTCCATCAGATTGACCGCAGACAGCGCCAATACCTTTCCGGCTGTCAAAAGGGCCTTATGCATGGCCTCGCATTTGCCCTGGGCCGTCACCTGCCAGGAATGGGCCGGCGTCCCGTTGGCGAAGCTGGTCACATTCAGCTGTCCGGTGGGCGTGCAGTATGAGACATCCCCCACATCAGTTGAGCCAAAGCCGCAGGTATCCACCCTCCGGTACGGCGCGATCTCACGTATCAGCGCCACATCCCGGAACCGCTCCGGGTCCTCATAGGATTCCCCTGCCCGCTTAAGCGAAGTGCCGATGTCGTCCTGAGACAGTGTTGCAAAGAAGCTCCGGGCAATAGCCTCATCGTTTTCGTCAAAATCAGGCGCGCCGATCTCGTAGAGAGCGTCGGTAATCACGCGGCTCACCACGCTGTTGGGCACAAAATCGCACATACCCGCAGGGAAGTCCATCTTCACCTCAGTCTCTGTCATCAGAGCCGCCCCTTCTGCAATCTTTTTGATCCGTGCGGCAATCTCCAGAACCTGCTTAATCTTCGGCGCACGGATAAAATACTTCAGACTGGCATGGGACTGGACCACGTTTGGCGCCGGTCCCCCCACGTCCTGGTAAGCGTAGTGCACCCTCGCCTCCGGCACAATATGCTCCCTCAGATAATTGACGCCCACGTTCATCAACTCACAGGCGTCCAGCGCGCTGCGTCCCAGATGGGGAGCGCCGGCCGCATGGGCGGATTTCCCCGAGAAATGGAAGTATGCGCACAGATTTGCCAAGGTGCCTGAGCCCTGAACACGGTTGACAGCCGCCGGATGCCAGGTTAACGCCGCATCCACATCCCTAAAAAAGCCGTCCCTTGCCAGGAACATTTTCCCCCATCCGGCTTCCTCCGCAGGGCAGCCATAATAGCGGATCGTTCCGCTCAGATGGTTTTCTTCCATATAGTTCTTTACCGCTACCGCTGCGGCCAGAGAACCCGAGCCCAGGGCATTGTGGCCGCAGCCATGGCCCGGCCCTCCGGGAACCAACTCCTCCTGACTGTCCCCAAATGCCTTCTGGCTCAGCCCCGGCAGCGCGTCAAACTCGCCGAGAAGGCCGATTACCGGTTTCCCGCTTCCAAAGCTTCCGATAAACGCCGTGGGAATCCCATCCACACCCACCGATACCTCGAACCCTTCCTGTTTCAGGATATCCGTCAGGATTTCTGCCGCTTTAAATTCGTGGAAATAGAGTTCAGGGTGATCCCATATCTGATCGCTGGCAGCAATAAAAATATCTCTTTTCGCCTCAATATATGCGCTGATCTGTTCACTTTTTTTCATCACACCCACCAATTCATACTTTTAAGAAATCCTGTTTTGCTTCTTCCACCAGTGCCTCCAGCTTTGCGGACCCGAATGTTTCACAATACTCCTTTAGCGCTTTCCTCGCAATAGCCTCGCCCTTCACCAGGCCCAGATCCACATAGTACTGTCTGCACATAGCGGACAGCAGGTGACCCGTGTGGTACAGAAAATCCTTCAGCACGCGATCCGCAAGGGCCGCCTTCTTCTCCCGGTTCTTCTTCAGATCCTCCATGTCGTTAAACTTTGCCCCTACCCAATAGAATGCGCAGCAAGGACCTCCGTGGGACAGGATGCTGTCGATCTCCAGCTCATTATCCGGGTTAAATCCTTTAACGAGATTCTTGTCGATCCAGGTGCAGTACACCTTGCCGTACTCCATCAGATCATATTTCTTCCAGGCGTCGCACCAGCCGCACACCAGGCTGTTGGTCCGGTACTCCGGCGTTACAGACTTTATTTCCGCTTTTCCCAGCTTTTTAGAGTCAACCCACTCGCCGTAAGCGATGTAGTTGTTGGGCGTCAGCTCTTCGCCGTCCGCAGAAGCCCTCATCGCCATTCGCAGTCCCCGCTCCTTTGCATAGAGAATGGTTCCCTTTACGGAGGAATCCATACCGCTGTCACCGCACATCTGTGTGGCGTACTTAACAAGTAATCCGTAAATCACCGCATGGTCCTCAATGTAAAACTCCTTTGCAATCTCCGCTCTATTCATTTTTCAGATCCTCCTACTGATTATTTATCTTATTTTTTTAATTCCGGGTGCTCTCTTAAAAACATCGCCTTCGACAAGAACATGCAGGCAAATACGCAGATCATCAGCGGCGCGTACCCGCCGCCCAGGGGAAGAAATGAGAAAAATCCTTTCTTCTTCAGGAAAAAGGTAATAAACGCAAGGGGAACGCCCACGGAAGCAACCTTGGGATTTAAAACGACCCGCTGCATCGCCAGTGCTCCGAACAGGGATGGCAGCAGATATTTTAAGGAGGTCACAACAGGTTCCGGAAGTGCATGAAGCAGGAAGTTGCCCGCGATTGCCACCAGCGTCATAACCGTCAGGCTGATCAGAACCGAGATGGCGATTCCGATGGCGGACACCACCGTACCCTCCGGCGTTCCGGCCTCAACCTCAGCCGCGTCCATGGCCTGCAGCGCAGAAGGCCCACGGATTTCCTTACTGTTTCCGGAAACATAGGTCATGTACATCCCCGGCGTTCCGAGAATGGGAAATAGCGTGATGGGATCGACGAAGTACCAGGCGCTGTAGGCTGAGACTATGCCCACAATTCCGGTGATCAGCACGCCGACATCAGGGCGGGCATCGTAAAATACGATCAGTGCCAGAGCCGGCAGGTAGACGATCAGCATCGAGATAATACAGGAAATCTTACCCCAGCGAATGGCAAACGGCATATAGCTCTTTTCAAACATCTGATCCTTACTCATTTTTTCATTGCTCATTTGGTTCATCCTCCGTTCTATTATATCATGGACGCAATAGTAGCGCTTATCATACCGCTTACCATGCACAGGGATGTACCCCAATCCTTAATCCACTGCTTCTTTGCTTTCTTATTATAAAATGTCATTGCCATCATCAGGCCGCCGGACACGATAATCGCCCAGATATTCGGACCGATGGGAAATACCCGGTCAACCGTCAGTGAGGAATAGCAGCCGATAATCGCGCCCGCTCCCAGAGCCGGGATCAGCGCCTTATTTCCGCCCGCCATCACCATATTGACCTTTTCCATCTTATCGGCAAACAGCAGCGTAAAAATAATCCAGGCAATGCAGCCGGTGGTCATTACAATGGCTGCGGCGCAAAGGAAATTGGCGTCCATCTGTGGACCGCCCATCTCGATTCCCATGGCGTCCGCTGTCATCTGCGCGCCTGTCAGCTCGTAGGACACGGAGCCGATAAAGTCCACGCGCAGCCACGCCAGGGGCGCGCCAACATTGAGCATCAGAGAAAGCATGGTCGTGATCATTACAAAGCAAGGACCGATGGAGGCGATGCTTGCGCTTTTCGTAGCGTGGCTGATCTGTATGGGAGTGATTCCCATTGCCAGAGCTGCCTTTTTGCTCTTTTGGTAGTACACGATTGCCTGAATAATCACCCAAATCAGCGGAATACCGCATGCGATCCACATAACTGGACTGTTGGCAATTTTCATATAAGCTTCATTCATTTCCTTAAAACTCCTCTCTTATTGTAAAAAGTCTCATTCCAAAATCGTAATTATCAATCTGTCTTTCCAGAACCTCCCTTCCCCCCAGAATATACTTTTACTCTTTTGGAATCAGTTTTATATACACGGCCATGGCCGCGACTGACAGGATAAAAAACAATTTATACGCAATGGTGTAATCCCCATACAGGTCGTAGATGCCGGAGGCCACCATCACACCTGCCGACAGCGAAAGGCTGCCCACCGCGTTGTAAATGCCGTTGATCCCGGCAAAGCTGCGGTTTCCAAACAGGGCTTCCGTCACAATCGGGTAGGTGATACTTCCGTAGGAATAGCCCACACCGAAGAATACGATATATGCATAAGGCGCAAACTCTGACCGGTAACAGATCATACTGGCCAGTGCGGCCAGCCCGCAGGCGGAGCAGACTAATGTTCCGCACCTTGCGTTTGTGCGGTCGTAAATTCTTCCCAGCACAATCTTTCCCACCGCCAGAGACAGCATCCCACCTGATGTAATCAGAGAAATCTGCTCTGTGGAACAGCCCAGATCACTCAAATACGCCGCCGCAGACTGGTGGATCGTGGAGACCGAGGCATAGGTGACTACTGAGGCGGCTGCAAACAGCCAAAATCGGCAGTCCTTTAAAATCCTGCGGACCTCCATCCCCTGGACCGGCTCCTCACTCCCGGCACTGGACCGGTTCATATTTTTATCATTAACCTCAGGCGCTTCCTTAACCCAAAGCCGGATCATTGGAAACAGAATCACAAGCTGTGCAAGGGCGGTGATCAGATAGCAGCTGCGCCACCCGATCTGCTGGATTCCATTGACAAATATCAGGCTGAACAGCATACCGCCCAATCCGCTGCCGGACATCGCGATGCCCAATGCCAGTCCATATCCGGTTTTATACCAGCTTTTAATCAGCAGGGATACCGGAACCATGCACAGTGCACCCATCCCCAATCCGATCAAAAGCGCCACAACATAGAAAACCGCGAGGCTCCGCCCAAGGCCCATAACAGCCAATCCGATTCCCGCCGCCAGGGAACCCGCCCGCATCACGGACGACACCTTAAAGCGCGCAAAAATCTTTCCGGAAAACAGGGCGATTACGACCTGGCCAATGGAATAGAGCGAATAAATCATGGACAGCGCCGAGCGGCTGTAGCCCAAACTCTCGCTCATAGGTTTTACAAAAATTCCACTGCAATTCGTAATCGCCCCCATGGTCAAGGCCATGCTGAAGAAACAGACCGCCACAATTTTTTTCTGTGACAATGAATCTGTTATGGAATTGTTATTTCCGAGAATTCCTGCCTGCTCCACGCCTTAATCTCCCATACCGGTTATAATACGATTATTTTTGTGCAATTATTCTATTTTTTAAGTCATAATCGCGCTTACTTTTTACTTCTCTAGTAATACTAATAAGATATCATTAATATTATCACTTGTCAATCCCCTTCTTTTATGATTTTGGGGAATCCTATATTCAGCAAATTTTGAAATTAGGTACAAAAAACAAAAGGTTCATGTTATACTTAAATTCGCTTGAGAATGATTATGAAATGATTGAGATCGAGAAAGAGGAGACCGCTTATGTTCAGAATGTGGGGAAAAATCATGAAAGACAACCGCCTGGTCAGGGACAAGGTCATTTGCATTGGCGACTACTCGCTGTCACGGACCCAGATGATATTCCAGGCTCTGGATGATATCTGTTATGAGTTTGATCTCTCAAAACCGCTGTGGCTGGACGCCACGGTCCGGGATTTCCAGCTGCACGACAAGACCCGGTTCACTCAGGATAACTTTATAGATTCCGTTGATTTTGATTTTCTGGAAATTCAGATCATTGAAGAATAAGCTTTGACAGACACAAAAAGCCGCCCCGTGGCCTGAGAAAATCCGGGGCGGCTTTTGCGTTATGAAATTTTCTATATACAGCTCTTGGCTTACAGTCTCTTTAACAGCGCTTCTCTCTGCTCCTCATATCCGGGTTTGCCGAGAAGTGCGAACATATTCCGCTTGTAGCTCTCAACCCCGGGCTGGTTGAAGGGGTTGATGCCCAGAATATAGCCGCTCACGCCGCAGGCGAATTCATAGAAATAGAACAGTTCGCCCAGATAAAATTCATTCTGCTCCGGCACGGTCACCAGAAGGTTGGGGACATCCCCATCCGTGTGAGCCAGAATGGTGCCGTTCATGGCGCTCTTGTTTACGAAGTCCACGCTCTTGCCCGCCAGGTAGTTCATGCCGTCGGTATCCACTTCTTCTTTTTGAAGCAGGATCTCAGCAGGGCTTTCCTCCACGTTGATCACGGTCTCAAACATGATACGCGCTCCGTCCTGAATGAACTGCCCCATGGAATGCAGATCAGTGGTCAGGTCAACGGATGCCGGGAAAATGCCTCTGCGGTCCTTTCCTTCACTCTCTCCGAACAGCTGTTTCCACCACTCGGATACATAATGCAGGCTGGGCTCGTAGTTTGCGGTGATCTCCACCTGTTTGCCCTTGCGCAGCAGAATATTGCGTACAGCCGCATACTGCAGCGCCGCGTTGGTCTCATAGGGCAGCTCCAACGCTTTCTTTCTTCCGGATGCCGCGCCTTCCATCAGTTTGTCGATGTTTGCCCCGCTGACTGCGATGGGCAGAAGGCCTACGGCGGTGAGCACGGAGTAACGTCCGCCCACATCGTCCGGTACGACGAATTCTTCATAACCTTCCTGGTCTGCCAGGTTTTTGAGCGCGCCCCGCGCCTTGTCGGTCGTTGCGTAGATACGCTTGCTGGCCTCGTCTTTGCCATACTTGTTTACCAGCATTTCCTTAAATACGCGGAAGGCGATCGCCGGCTCGGTTGTAGTGCCGGACTTTGAAATAATATTGATCGAGAAATCTTTTCCCTCCAGCACCTGCTGCAAATCGCGGATGTATTTGCTGCTGATGCTGTTTCCAACGAAGTAAATCTCCGGGGTCTTTCGGACGCCCTTCGGCAGCACATTATAAAAGCTGTGAGACAAGAATTCGATGGCCGCTCTCGCTCCCAGGTAGGAGCCGCCGATGCCTACCACCAGCAGCACGTCGGAATCGCCCTGAATCTTCGCGGCAGCCTTCTTAATTCTGGCGAATTCTTCCTGATCATAATCGACCGGCAGATCGATCCATCCCAGGTAATCGTTGCCTGCGCCGGTCTTCTCAACCAGCGTATCTCTTGCCGCCATAACGGTGGTCTTAAAATTAGCCATCTCCTCTGCGGAAACAAAGCCGGCCGCTTTGGAATAATCAAACGTTACTTCCTTTCCCATAACTTTTGCTCTCCTTTTCTTATGTTCATGGGCCTGTCCCATGGAATCTATGTCATGCGGACCCGTGCCCTGTCCGCCAGGCGCACGTCCGCCTATCTATCTCACGGTGCGCCGCCGCCCCGGGGCGGTTTTGCACTTGCGCAGCAAGCCTGGCAAACCTGACTTCTGCTTCATTATACCATAAATGCATTTCAAATGCGATATGTTCAGGCAAAAAATGCCCTCAGCTCTCCTCCCTTCGCCCGGGAGCTATGAAATAAACTCCTTGAGCAGTTCTCCCAGGACCCGCTTTTGATCCGGATTTAAATCTTGCAGCCAGTTCTCACCAGAATTTTGCGCGTCCGCATTCTTGATGGTCTCTTTGATCTTTTCCCGGCTGGCCGCCGTCTGTTCCAATCCCCGTCTGCCTGCGCCCCTGCGCTCTCTGGCCAGGGAGCGGACCGGCGTGGGTTCCCTTCGCTCTTCCTCCGCTACCGCCGCCACGTGATCTCCGGTTCCCTCCCGGGCCATTCTCGGCAGCATGACATTTTCCATATAATCCTGCAGGCAGGTCATCAGTTGTTGTTTTCTGGAATCCAGGTTGATTCCATAATCAAACAGCATGGTGAGCATTCCGCTCAGGATTCCCACGGTGCCGTACAATACAATATAGTAGTTATCGCTTCTGTACCAGTAGGACATGAAAGCCGCCGCGCCACCTGCCAAAAAGCATAGAAGCGTCAGTTGGCCGGAAAGGTTGTCCAATCCCCGCACGGACATCCCCATCATACGCATGCCGTACATTTGCCGCTCCAGATAAACTCTGGTGTTACTCATTCCTTGATTGATCCGATATGTATCCTCCGCGTTTTGCCGCAGCGCCCGCAGGCATTTGTTCTTGGTCAGTGCCAAATTCGTACTCTCTTTAATTAATCGTTTGTAGAAGCTCCCTGCCGCCAGCCTGGTAAAAATCCCGGCCAGGCAAATGGCCGCCAGCACATACAGTGCCTTTCCTGTTTGTAAGAAACTCATCATAAAAAAGCTCCCCTTTCTTCCCGGAAAATGTTCCGTGGTTATGTTTGCTCCTACATTATAACCACGGGTTTTTCATTTGGGAAGTTGAGAGAGCCTAGAATCGTTCGTCAAATTCTCCTATAAATCGATTCTGAAGTCACATTTAAGGGAGCGCGGAAAGCTGATGCTGGGGCGAGGAGAGCACTTTTACGCCAATATCGTTCCAGGCCCGCGCCTCCCTGGCCGGAATGTTCCAGTCTGTGAATACATAGTCGATGCGGTCTGCGCTGCATACTTTGTTAAACGCCACCTCGCTGAACTTGCTGAACTCGCACAGGATCATTCTGGTGTGGCCGATCTCCAGCATCTTGCGCAGAGTGGCGGCCTCCTCGGTGTTGTACTCCGTTACGCCGTCCTGGATGGAGATTCCGTCGATGCTTAAAATCGTCTTATCTACCTTAAAGTTGCCCAGACATTCATTGCACATGCCCCCCACCAGGCTTTTATTGTGCTTGCGCAGATAACCGGAGGACAGATAGATCTGATTGTTCTCATTGTCGCTCAGAATCAGGGCGATGTCCGGTGAGTTGGTGACCACGGTGAGCTGCGTTTTACTGTTCTGAAGGCATTTGGCAAGGGCAAGGGTGGTGCTGCCGTTGTTCATTGCGATGGCGTCCCCGTCGTTGATATACTCCGCCGCCATCCTGGCAATGGCGTATTTGCCCTGCTGGTTGTTCTCCATTTTCTTTTCAAACTCCATCTCCTTGGCCCGCAGGTTGCTGTAAACCGCTCCGCCCCGTACCTTGCGTATGGAGGAACCCTGCTCCAACACCATCAAATCCCTGCGGACCGTCTCCAGAGAGACCTGAAATCGCTCCGAGAGCTGCTCCGCCCTGGCAAATTTGACCTCGGACAGGTACTTAATCATTTCCTTCTGGCGTTCATTGTACATAACGTCTCACCTCTGTTCTCCTCTGCTGAGGGCTTAATAGTAACCGTCCCGCGTCCACTGGGCCAGGGGCAGCCCGGCGGTCCAGGGCAGGGCCTCCATCTCCTCTGAAATCCGCGCGGCGGCCCGGTTCACCGCACTGATAATCTCTCCTTCATCTCCTGTGGTAAGCCTGCCGTTCTCGATCACGAAGGTCCCGTCGATCATCACGGACTCCACCTCATTTCCCAGAGCGGAATAAACCAGATTGGGAACCAGATTGCGGATGGGACGCTCATAAATGGGATTCATCTGCGGTCCGGACAGGTCCAGAATGATCAGATCCGCCAGTTTGCCTTCCCGCAGAGAACCGATGGTATCCTCCATACAGAGTGCCCGGGCCGCCTCGATGGTGGCCATGCGCAATATCTTCCAGGACGGGAATATGGTTGCATCGTGGTTCTTGTATTTGTGGATCAGGGCGGCGTATTTCATCTCGTCAAACATATTGGTGCAGTTGCAGACCTGATCCGTCCCCAGTCCCACGCAGCCGCCGAATCCGGCGAACTCCTGAGCCGGCGGCAGAGCGCCTCTGACCACTGAGATACTGGTGCTGCACAGCGCCAGGGCCGCGCCCGACCGTGCCACCAATTCCACCTCGTCCAGGGATGCGTAGGTCATATGAGCGGCCAGAAGCTTCTTATTTAAATATCCTAAGGACTCCAGCAGCGCTACCGGGGCTTTCCCCGTGCGCAGCCGGGTCTGTGTGACCTCCTCCTTTGTCTGGACCAGATGGGTAAAGATACCGACTCCATCCTGATCCGCCAGGTGCTTAATCTCCCGGAGCATCTCCTCGGAGCACATAGCCGCAGAGTGAGGTCCGTAGCGGCAGGTGATGCGCCCGCCAAAGCTCTCATGGTACTCCTGCACCAGCTTCCGGTTATCCGTCAGCTTGCGCTGGCCCACCGCCGGATCCAGGGGAATCAGCTGGTCCACCTCCACCACGGATACATCCGGCGGCAGCTCGTTGATCATACCGCTGACCACCGCCCTGGTTCCCAGTTGAATGTGGTTTTTTACAATCTCCGTCATGGGGGAATAGTAGTCGCCGAAGGTGGTGATTCCCGAGCGCAGCGCCTCTACTATATTTAAACGGGAAGCAGCGGCAAAATCCTCGTCCCGGGCCACCCCAAGAAGGGGCAGGATGCCTTTAAAACGCCAGATTTTTCCCGGCAGATCCTGAGCGCAGCTGCGCACAATGGCGTCGCCGGTGTGCATGTGGACGTTCACAAAGCCCGGCATGACCGCTTTCCCTTTAGCCTCGATGTAACGGTGGGCCGTATACCGGCTCATCACATCCTGTTCTTCTCCTACGGCGATGATTTTATTGCCCTTTATGCCCACAGCCCCGCGGTTAATGATGCCTGTGCCTGGGCCTTCCATGGTAATCACATAGCCGCCGTGAATCATCAAATCAAGGGTCATATGTTTACTTCCTTTCCGCGGATCGCTTACTTGAAGCCCAGATAGGCTTCCTGAATGTACGGATCGTCCAAAAGTTCGGAGCCCGGACCTTTTAGCTGGATTTTACCCAGATTGAGAATATATCCGGTGTCCGCAGTCTCCAGGGCCAGCTGGGCGTTCTGCTCCACGATCAGCATGGTGGTGCCGTGCATCTTGTTGATCTGCCTGAATTTTTCAAACATCTCATCGATGATGATTGGCGCCAGTCCCAGAGACGGCTCGTCCAGCATCATCAGCTTGGGGGCCGCCATCAGCGCCCGGCCCACGGCCAGCATCTGTTGTTCCCCGCCGGACAGAGTACCGCTCATCTGCTTTGCCCGCTCCTTCAGCCGCGGAAACAAGTCGAACACCTCTTCGACTCGCTGGGCGATGACTGCCTTGCTCTTCTGGGCGTAAGCCCCCACCTGCAGATTTTCCAACACCGTAAGGTTTACAAAAATCTTTCTCCCCTCAGGTACCAGACAGATTCCCTGCTGGGAAAACTGATGAATCCGGCCGGGCAGCGGCCTTCCGTCAAACTCAATACTTCCGCTCCCAATCTCCTTGTCGCCGGCAATGGTTTTTAGCAGGGTAGATTTTCCCGCTCCGTTGGCGCCGATGATGGAAATGATCTCCCCCTGCCGGATATCCAGGGAAATGCCATGGAGCGCCTGGATTCCGCCGTAAAACACGTTGAGATCCCGGACCGACAATAGGATATCGTTAGTTTGCTTCTCCACCGCGCTTCCTCCTCTCTCCCAGATAGGCTTTGATCACATCGGGATTTTTCTGTATTTCCTCCGGCGTGCCGCTGGCCAGAAGCTGGCCCAGGTTCAACACCTGAATATTCCGGCATACCTCCATCACCACCTCCAAGTGGTGTTCAATCAGCACAATGGCGATGCCCGTCTCCCGGTGCAGTTTCCGTAAAAAGTCCACCAGCTCCAGGCTTTCCGCCGTATTCATGCCCGCCGCGGGTTCATCCAGGAACAGAAGCTTCGGACCGGTAGCCAGAGCGCGGGCGATCTCCACCTTGCGCTGCAAACCGTAGGGCAGGGAGCCCACCTCCGTGTCGCGGTGCTGTATAAGGCCCACCTGATCCAGATATTGCAGACAGGTCTGCTTGATCTCCTTATCCCGTTTGACCACATGGGGCAGCCGCAGCATGGCGGATACCGTGTTGTAGCTGGCCCGGCTGTCCAGACCGATGGCCACATTCTCCAGCGCCGTCATTCTGGGATAGATGCGGATGTTTTGGAATGTGCGGGCAATGCCTAAATGGGAGATCCGGTCCGGGCGCATGCCGTTTAGCCGCTGCCCGTCAAAACAGATATCCCCCAGTGTGGGGGGGACCACCCCGGTCACCGCGTTGAACACCGTGGTCTTACCAGCGCCGTTTGGTCCGATCAGACCGATAAAATCTCCATTTTCCACTGAGAAGGTAACATTCTGAACCGCCTTCACACCGCCGAAATGAATGGAAAGGTTCTGAATTTCCAGCAATGACATCTCTAAACCTCCCTCCCCTCTTTACCGCTTCCTCTTAACTTCCGGTACAGGCGCTTGAACGGTTTTAAGGACAGTTCCTTATAGCCCATCAGTCCTTCCGGACGAATCCGCATGGTGAGAATCAGCACCAGTCCGTACATGGGCAGCCGCCAGTTCGCCATAAAGCGGAGCACTTCCGGGGTGGCGGTGAGCACGGTTGTGGCCAGCGCCGGACCGGTGATGGAGCAAACGCCGCCCAAGACCACTGCGGTCAGCAGGTTCGTGGACATGGTTCCGCCAAAAATATTCGGAACAATATAGGTATAATAGTGAGCCATCATGCCGCCGCCCACACCGCAGAAAAATGCGCTGATGATCAGCCCCTTCAGCTTTTCGTGGAAAATGTTGACGCCGATGAGTTCTGAGGCATCAGCATGGTCCCGAACCGCGATGGCAATTTTGCCGTGCTGGGACTTTGCGTAATTGCGCGCAAAGAACACGGCCAGAACCGCCAAAATCATGGCGCGCGGCAGCGTTGTCAGCGATTCCAGCCCGGAAAGCCCGAGAGCGCCGCCCACGTAAGGGTGGTTCACATTGGCCATCACCACGCGTGTGGCCTCGCCAAAACCGAAGGTGGCGATGGTGAAACAGTCCGCTGACATTTTTCCGCGCAGCGTGGGAATTCCGATAACCAGGCTGAACAGTCCGGCCACAGCTCCACCGCCTAACAGTGCGATAAAATACGGAACCCCGTAAAATTTTGTGAGAATACCTGCCGTATACGCTCCCAGGCACAGAAAACAGGCATGCCCCATGGAGAAAAGGCCGATATAACCGGTCAGTATGGCCAGACCGGCCACACAGACAATGTTGATACAGGCGCTGATCATAATGCCTTCAATATATCCCATGTGTTTCCTCCCCCTTACAGTTTATCGTGGGCGCTCTTGCCCAGAAGGCCGTTGGGCTTAAAGATCAGCACAATGACCAGCAGGCCGTAAGCCACCAGATCGCGGTAGGTTGTGGAGACATATGCAGAGATAATCGTCTCCAAAAACCCCAGAAGCAGACCCGAGATCACAGCGCCGGGCAGACTGCCCAGGCCGCCCACCGTGGCGGAGACAAACCCCTTGGTCGCCACAACGCCCATATTTGGATATACCGAGTATTTCATCCCGTAGAAACATCCGGCCAAACCCGCCGTAGCGCCGGACAGCAGGAACACCACCGCGGCCACACGGTTTACATTAATTCCCATAAGTCCCGCCGTGTTGGAGTCAAAGGCGCTGGCCCGGATTCCCAGACCGGTTTTTGTCTTGTACAGGAAACACCAGAGAAGGATCAGCATGATGACGGATAAAACCGCGGCCAGAATGTCCGCCCTGGGAATGGCGATATTGCCGATTCGGATCACGGCTTTGGCCCAGTCGGATGGAAACGGACGCACTGCGCCGCCCCAGAGCTGGATACAGAAGTTGGGAACACAGGTGTTGATTCCCAGAGCCGCGATCATCAGATACACTTTCAAAGCCTTTTTCTGGCGCATAGGGCGGTAGATCGTCACCTCCATCAGGAGTGAGATAACGGCCGCCACGGCCAGTGCAACCAGGATGCCGGGAAACAACGCCATGTGGGTCCGTTCGATGGCGAACAGTGCGCCGAATGCCCCCAGCATCATGACCGGCCCGAAACCAAAGTTGGAGAAATTGAACACGCTGAACACCAGCGCATATCCCACGGCGAGAAGCGCGTACACGCTGCCGATGGAAACCCCCGTAATTAACTGCTGTAGAATCATTTATGTTACCCCGCCTTATCATTAGTCGTGAAGAAACGTTCCGCGCCGGATGTATGCCCTCCACGGACACACCGCGCAGCGTTCCGCCTGTCCGTCACAGGTGCACCTGCAAAGCCGCGGCGCAATTCCTGACTTCAGGAATTACACAGGGCTTTGCAGGTGCGGGTTCTTTCTATTTACCTGGCATTGCGTACTTGCCCAGAGTCTCAAACTCCCCGTCTTTCACGGCCTTGATGGTGAATTCCAGGCCCAGAAGATTGTGGGTCGCGGGATCATATCCCTTATTCGGACTGGTGATCATATCAAATCCCGCGGTCTCGTCCAATGCCTTGCGCATTTCATCGGGATTGGTGGAACCGCTGGTCAGAATCGCGTACTCCAAAATCTTGGCCTCATTGAACGCCTTCAGGCCTGGCATGTGTAACGACATACCGGTGGCTTGCTGGTATTCCTGATATTCCGCCTTGATCTCATCAAAACGGGAATCGCTTAAATCGCCGTCGGTTGCGAAGATGCAGCCCTCCAGCTCCGGTCCTGCCAGGGTGAGCAGGTCCTCGGTGTCATACACGTAGTTTCCGATTAACTTGATATCTCCAAGTCCCAGCTCGGAGAGCTGTTTTGCCACATACCCCGCCTCCTTGTAGCCCATGACCGGCATAAAGAGGTAGGATGGGTTGGACTGCGCCAGGCTGGTCAGCTGGGCGCGGAATTCCACGTCGTTAATCTGGTAGGTTGCCTCTGCCACGATCTCTCCGCCCAGTCCGGTGTAGGTATCCTTGAAGGCTTTGGCCATGTCCACCGTGTCCACCTGAGTGGTCTCATAGAGAATAGCAACCTTGGGATTGCCCAGTTCACTGTAGGTGTAGGAAGCCATGGTGGCCACCTGGTCAGTGTTTACCGGGCCGCTGCGGTATGTAAACGGACGGACATTTCCGGTGTCGTCAACCGTAACCAGCTGGGATGCGCTGGAAGGAATGTGCAGCACGCCTGCCCGGTTGCACAGCTCTGCCACGGCTGCGCCCTGAGTGGAATTGCTGGGGCCGAGAATCGCCACTGCTCCGGATTGGATCAGCTTGTTTGCCGCGTTTACCGCCTCGGAGAAATCGCCGTCGAGGCCGGATATATCGTAAGTTCTGAAGTCGATCTCACGCCCCAGCCATCCACCGGCAGCGTTTACCTTTTTAAAATAAGTCTCTAACAGGTGTTGGGGAACCAAGCCGTACATCGCGTCCGCGCCGGAAGACCAGCCCAGGAAGCCAACAATGATGGGGCCGTCGCTGTTTTCGGCCTTGGTCTCCGCGGCCGCAGCCGTTGTGCCCGCGCTATCCGCAGAGCTTCCCGCCTCTGTAGCAGCGGGAGCCGCTGAATTGGCCGCGCCGGAGGTCGTTCCCCCACCGGAACTGCCGGAACATGCTCCCAGGCCCAGTGTCAATACACATGCCAATGCCACGGATAAGATTTTTTTCATTTTTCTCATATCTCTCTTCCTCGCTTTCTGGTGTAAAATTCCATTTGTTATTTTCAGCGCCGGTTAACAGCCAACCGGCACAAGTTTCATCAGGAAATGACGGTCATAGGTGGAGAGCGGCATCAGGAACAGCTCTCCTTTGGAATTGCCACACATACCATGGGCACGGACCGGCGAGTTATAAAAACCCAACTGGGCCACAATTTCCATTTCCATGTCCGCGATGGTGAGTCCGCCTCCCCGCTCCGCGATGTAGATATAGCGGCCATCGGACCATATGGCGGTGGGCTGGTACAGATTTTCGTTCATATAGCCCAATATTTTTCCATTCTCGTCGAACACATGGACGCTGTTGGCTTCCCGGTCCCCGACCCATACCCGGTTTAAGGAGTCCACCCACAGGCTATGGGGCACATAAAATTTTCCCGGCTCGTCCCCGGGTCCGCCCCAGGTCGCAAGCCAGGTGCCATCGGACGCAAAACGGTGAACAGCGGCGTTTCCATATCCGTCACTGACAAAGATATCGCCTTTCGGTCCCACGCACACACCGGTAGGGCGGTTAAAGGGCGGCGCTGCCCGTTTGATGGTTTGCAGCCCCATCCAGAAGGACCAGCCCTTGTCGAAGGCTATATCGGTGGGAACAATCTTCCCCTCCCGCTGCATTCTGCGCCAAACGTCCTGCTCAAAGCCGCTGTCGCTGGGAACTCCCACATTTCCCAAATCCCGCAGGTGGCGGCCATCCTTCGTCAGCTCCCGCACCACGTGCAGCCCGGTGTCCACGCACAGAAGCGTGTCCTCCGGCGTCACACACAGGCTGTGTACCTCCCGGAACAGCCCCTGCCCCATGCTCCTAACGTAGTTGCCTTCGGCATCCAACATCACCACCGGATGCGCCGCGTCCCGGCACATCATGAACAGATTATCCTCCCTGTCACAGCACCCTCCCGAAAACATGGAAAACTCGAATTCCTCCGGGAAATTTCCGTACTCGGGTATCAGCTCGTAGGCCAGTCCATTGTGGCTGAAAATTGAACGGGACAGCCTGTCCCTGCCTTTGTATCCTTTTATCTGTTTCATAAACACTTCTCCTTATTGTGAGATGGAAGGCAAACCGGGGAATGACCAACCCCCGGCATTTTCCGGCGTATGGCGCTTTGTATCACAGGCAGGGCGTCCCGCTTTTAACAAATTTTCCGTACCCGGCGTCACAGAGAATCCTGCCGTCTCCATACACGCGTTCTCCCCGGACAAAGGTGTCCGTCACACGGCCTTGAAGCTCCATCCCGTGGTAGGGCCCTTTAGCGCTCTTTGTCTTAGAGAAGGTCTTTGTTCCGTCATAGGTCCAACGCTTATCCGGATCGATGAGTATGATATCCGCGTCCGCTCCGGGCATGAGATTTCCCTTCTGAGGGTACAGCCCCATGATCTTGGCGGCGTTTCCGGAGGTGAGGGCTGAGAGTCTTGTCCAGGACAGCCCCCGCTTGTTGACGCCCTCGGAGATCATGGCCGCCAGCATAACGTCGTTACAGCCGAATCCGCAGTATTCCTTCCAGAAATCATTCTGCCGCACCTTCTCTTCATCGGTGTAGGGCCCGTGATCGGATCCCAGCACATCGATGGTCCCGTCCTTCACGTACTCCCACATTTTTTCCACATTTTCCCGGCTTCGGAAAGGCGGCGTGCACTTGGCAAAGGATTTCTTCTCCCGCAGTATGTTGTGATCGAACACCAGGTAATGAGGACAGGTCTCCACATATACCGCTGTGCCCTCCTTCTTGGCGTTCCGCAGATATTCCGCACCCTGCGTGATGGTCATGTGACAGATCATTGTCCTGGCACCTGTCATTTTTCCGAACAAAACCGAGCGCTGGATGGCCTCATACTCAGTCCACCACGGCCTGGCCTGATCAAAACAGGCCTCGTCCTCGCAATGAATCTGTGAAAAATGCTTGCAACCGAAATCCGCAACCTCCGCATTCTCCGCGTGAAGAGCGATCAACCCGCCAAATCTTTCCGACTGCCGCATCCCCTCCACCAGATACCCGTCCGAAATCCGCGGGTACGCTTCAGTGGCGAAGCTCATAAACCCTTTAAAACCGATGCAGCCCAGATCGTGCAGCTCGCTCATATCCTTTAGGCTGGATGGAATCAGACCGCCCCACAGTGCAAAATCCACTACCGACCGACTCTCCGCCACATCCTTTTTCCGTTCGAATCCTGCCCGATCCACAGTCGCCGGTTCCGACGGAAGAGGCATGTCGCAGATGGTCGTTATTCCACCGGAAGCCGCGCTGCAGGACCCACAGTACCAATCTTCCCGGAAATTGTATGGTCCCGGATCCGCCATGTGGTTGTGTGTGTCAATCATACCGGCCATCACGATCTTACCGCCCGCGTCGATTTGCTCCCAATCCGTTTCGGGCGCTGTGTCCTTATCCAGCAGAGCCTTGATTTTGCCGTTCTCAATCAGCAAGGACACCTCCGACACGCTGTCCGGCAGTACCACCCTGCCATTGACAATCAATTTTTTTGTTTGATTCATTTTCGTAACCCCACACCCTCTTTGCTCTTTTTTCTGATATCATCTTAGCAAAACTAATAAAAGCTGTCAATTTGGCCAATTGACAGCTTTCTTAGGCATTAATTTATATTTTACAACTAACATTTGTGGTTTAAAAAGAAATTCCAAGTCAATTCCACATTTCCCACATTTCCTGTTTTTTCCTATTTGGAATTCACACTCTCGGGTGCAACCATCACCTTGATATTGATATCTCCCCAGCTTTTTACTTCCTTGGGAGAAATATTCCAATCCGTAAAAATGCAGTCGATATATTCCGCCGGACAAACCCGGTTAAAAGCGACCTCATTAAATTTGCTGTACTCGCACAAAACAATCTTCGTGTGGCCAATGTCCAACATCTTCCGCACCACAGCGGCCTCCTCGGTATTATACTGAGTGACCCCGTCCTCAATGGAAATCCCGTCAATATTGACAAACGCCTTATCCACTTTGAAATTATCCAGACAATCGCTGCACAGGCTTCCCACCAGACTTTTATTGTGTTTTCTCAGATATCCAGAGGTCAGATACACACTGATGCCTTTATTTTCATTGAGCACCAGCGCAATGTTGGGTGAATTGGTAACAACCGTCAGCTGTTTGCACATTTCCGCAAGCCTGCGGGCCAGTTCCAGCGTAGCGGTACCGTTGTTCAGCACAATGGCATCCCCATCGTTTATATACCCGGCCGCCAGCTTGGCAATGGCGTGCTTCTCAAGCTGGTTGTTCTCCATCCGTTTTTCATACTCCACCTCCTGCGCGCGCAGGCTGTTATACACAACCCCGCCTCGTACCCGCTTGACCGCCGAATCCTTTTCCAGCTCCAGCAAATCCCTGCGGATGGTCTCCATGGATACATGATACAACTCCGCCAGCTGCTCAATCCTGGCAAATCGTGTCTCCGATAAATAGCGGATAATTTCATTTTGGCGTTTACTATGCATAATATATTCCCCCACCGTTTGAGACTTTCCCCAAATTCCACATTTATTACAACTCATTTCCCCAAAAAAGTTTTTTAGAAACTTTTTTTCTTAAGTTTAAGGCCCGATTAGCCTCTTAATGTTAAAGTGCTACTTTATAAAACAAAGCGGTTTTATTCAAATTTTGCGGTTTTCCACACAGCCGAGGACTTGTTCTGCAATTCTGTCCACATTGATATTTTATCATGATAACTTTTTAGTTTCAATTCCAACACGGCATTATTTTGCTACACTGTGAGGGGGTAAACGATTGTCTTTTTAAAAAAATTGGGCATTGCAAACCGCTCGGCCAAAGCCAAAATTTGCAATACCCATTCTATTTTGTGTTAGTAACGGCGGATAATTTCCGTCATCAGATTTACCGTGTGTGTGATTGCCTGGGCCTCAAAGGTCTCGTAATCCATGTTGGCGCTGTTGTCGGCCTTGTCCGAGATCGCCCGGACAATCAGAAAGGGAATTCCATTTAAATAGGAAGCCTGGGCAATCGCTGCCCCCTCCATCTCCGTGCAGTAGCCGTCAAATGTGCTGACCAGCCACTCCTTCTTCCCATGGTCGGAAATGAACTGGTCGCCGCTGACCACCCGCCCCACATGGGTATTGATATCGGGATTCACGTCCTTGCAGCAGCTCTTTGCCAGCTCGATCAACGCCTCATCCGCCGCAAACGCCAGTGTATCCACTCTGGGAATCTGTCCTACCGCATAGCCGAACCCGGTAGCGTCCATATCGTGCTGCAGCGCGTCGCTGGAAAGCACGATGTCGCCGATATCAATCTGCGCTTTCAGGGAACCGGCGATGCCGGAATTGATGATTCCACTGACATGGTACTTGTCCGCCAATACCTGGGTACACATCGCAGCGTTAACCTTCCCGATTCCAGAGCGGACCACAACCACGTCCTTGTCCGCCAGCTTTCCTATATAAAAGTCCATTCCCGCGGTGGTCTCCACCCGCACATCGGTGAGCATCTCTTTGATCTTGGCCACTTCCTCATCCATAGCCCCAATAATTCCCAGCATTCCTTGCCTCCTTGTGATGATCATTTCTTGTTTTCAGCTAATCTATATTATAGCGGAATGAAAAAAGTTTGCAAGGACAAATCTATTTTAAAATTTTCTGCCTGTCCGGGCTTGTTCCGGCGCAAACTTGCTTGACATTTCCCAGGGTTCGCGAATATAATCGATCATGAACATATTTTTTAGGAGGCATAACATATGCGATACAAAACTAAGGGAGTCTGCTCTCAGGAGATCACCTTTGATGTGCAGGATAATAAATTGACAAACGTACAGTTCGTCGGAGGCTGCGCAGGCAACACCCAGGGCGTGGCCCGTCTGGTGGAGGGAATGGAAGTGGATGAAGCCATCCGCCGCCTGGACGGCATCCAATGCGGCCCCCGCCCCACCTCCTGCCCCGATCAGCTGGCCCGGGCGTTGAAACAGTTTAAGGGGATTTGAGAGTAGTGTGGTGTGAGTTGTAAGAGGTGAAAAGAGGCAGGGGGCCGCGAGGAGCGGGGGACCTGCCTCTTTTTTTAAGGGATTGCGATTATTCGATCAATATTCCATCTGTTGCTGGGCCGAAGCCTTCCATGACACCATCTAAAAATGCAGCATATTGCCCTCTAAGCCGATAATAATATCCTGTTGGCTGACCTGAAATTGTAAAATCCATTCCTGGATCAATTAGACCATTAGGATAGTCTTTTGCAAAAAATTCAAAATCATAATGTTCAACTTCAACCCATTTATCTCCAACTTGACGATCTAAATATATTGTCATATATACTTCATCCACAGGTTTTTTCATATATGTTTTTGCAGATACGCCAATCTTCCCATCTTTATTACTTATAGTAAGCTCACCTGCTGCAAAAAAGAACCCCCTTGTTACATTATTTACACGTACCTTTGACTCTTTTATGTGCGCGGGCAGTAACTCTGATTCAGTATCAACTGGAACATAATATTCTGTAAACCTTGGAGCTGCTATTGATGTAATACCTACACTTACAACAAATAAAACTGCTAAAACTAATGTCCAATATATCTTTTTAATCATATGTACCTCCCAAACACCTTAATAAGATATTCTCTCAATTATCTTCATAAAATCTTCTTCAGCGATATTTCCATAAATCCAGCAAAAAATATCCTCATATGTAAACCGTGCCTCATAACAATCGAGTACTGTATCTATTCGATCTTTCTTTACATTAATTTGTTTATTCAACCATTTATTAGAAACAACATCATAAGGCTTACCATCCGATTTCATATTGCGAGAAGCCTCCGTTAGATCGTTACTTTGTACGAAATATATTGTATTGTCCTCATATGAGAATTTCATTACTGCACTTCTATCATTTACCTCTAACCCCACAAAAGCCAAACCTGCTGGCACATAACCCAGCCTCAATGACTTTATGCCCAACCGTTCCTCAATTACACCATATGCCGTTTCCTGATCATCTACTGATTTAATAGAACTGTCATTATTAAAAACTACATCCTGTTGATTCCCACTTCTATTCCGCTCCCGATAAAAATACGACTTCTTCCCCACCGCCACAAAACAAAATCCCAACGTCAAAAAACAGGCCGCCAGCCCCACGGCTGCCAACCTCTTCCACTTCAATTTTCTTCTGCGCGGCGTCTGGGTTACGGTCGCGGCTTCTTTGGGCTGGACCTCCTTTCCTTCCTCTGTAAGTCTGGCTGCCCGTTCCGCCTGGATGTCCTCCCAGATCCGGTCAAACTCGTCCGGGAAAGGTTCCAACTCGGGGCGGGGCGTGTTGTCCGCTTCCATCTCTTTGAAGTCTCTCAGCAGCTGCTCGTCCGAAAATCCGTACAGCTGTTGTAAGAGATGGTCAATTTCATTGTCCTCAATCATATCTTTTCTTTTATCTTCCACTGGGCACCTCTGTCAATAAAATTCTCCTTAACTTCCCTCTTGCTTTAGGGTTGACTTTTTATATTTTCCGCTTACTATAATAATATAACGCATGGAAAATAGTTTTTCCCCTCTCCATGTAAATTTTTCAGGAGGTTTTTATGAAAAAAATTATATTGACTGGCGGAGGTACCGCTGGTCATGTGACACCCAATTTGGCCCTGATTCCAACGCTTCGGGATCTCGGCTATGAAATCCACTACATCGGCTCCTACCAGGGCATCGAGCGCAAGCTGATCGAAGACGCCGGCGTTCCCTACGACGGCATTTCCTCAGGAAAGCTCCGCCGTTATTTTGATATAAAAAACTTCACCGATCCGTTCCGGGTGCTGAAAGGCTACGCTGAGGCGATGAAGCTTGTAAAACGCTACAAACCGGACGTGGTATTCTCCAAGGGCGGTTTTGTGTCCGTGCCGGTGGTATTGGCCGCCAAGCACCACAAGGTGCCGGTGATTATCCATGAATCCGACATGACGCCGGGACTGGCAAACAAAATCTGCATCCCGTCCGCCGCCAAGGTCTGCTGCAATTTCCCCGAGACCTTAAAATATCTGCCCGCGGACAAGGCCGTACTCACCGGCTCTCCTATCCGCGCCGAGCTGCTTCGCGGCGACCGTTTATCCGGTCTTTCCTATACCCATCTCTCCGCCGGTAAGCCGGTCATTCTGGTAATTGGCGGAAGCCTGGGCTCTGTTACCGTCAACACAGCCGTGCGCAAAATCCTGCCCCGGCTGCTGCCCGATTTCCAGATGATACATATCTGCGGAAAAGGCAATCTCGACGAAGGTCTGATTGGAACCGCCGGATATGTACAGTATGAATATGTGGATGCGCCGCTGAAGCATCTCTTCGCCGCTGCGGACCTGATCGTCTCCAGAGCCGGTGCAAACTCCATCTGTGAAATTCTGGCCCTGCGCAAGCCCAACCTGCTGATTCCTCTGTCCGCCGCCGCCAGCCGCGGAGACCAGATTCTCAACGCCAACTCCTTTGCCAAGCAGGGCTTCAGCAAAGTGCTGGAGGAGGAAATGATCACCGAGGATTCCCTGTACGAGGCAATTACCTCCCTGTACAAGGAGCGTTCCGCCTATATCTCAGCCATGGAACAGAGCAAGCTGAGCAATGCGGTGGACACTGTAATCTCGCTGATTGAAAGCTGCGCAGGCTCTCAGAAGTAATTTGAAACTGCCTGCGCAGCAATGTTTACGGCCAATTTTCGTCCTTAATCAGCTTTTGAAGGTACTTGCGGATGCGGCTGACCCTGGAGTAACACGCCTTCTCTGAAATATTCAGGAGGCGGCATACTTCATCGGTTGGCCGTCCTTCAATCAGTTTCAACTTGGCGACTTCCCGCCAGTTCATCGGAAGATTTTCAAGCTCGTTCATAAGTGCACGGCACTTCTCTTTGCTGATAATCCCATCGATCAGGGGTTCTTCCTTTTCATTTACAAATATTTCTTCCCTGTAGTATCCGTCATCATCGATACTGTAACAATTACGCCGTTTTGCGCTGCGATGAAAATCAATGCAGCGATTCTTCAGTATTCTGCTCAACAGTTTGCGCATCTCATCCGGCGGCAATTCCAGCGAATAATCGGAACGCGCGTATGAGAGAAATGTATCGTGTACCATATCTTCAATGTCATCAACCGGCACATTGTACCGGTATGCGAGCTTCCTTAAGGGTGTCTGATACTGATTATACATCTCTTCAAACTGTTGTCTATGCATCTTGTCTTCGAAATCCATTCTCCTGCCCACCGTTCAATTTTAAGTCCTGTGCCGGACTCTGTCACAGGCTGTTCTTTATCAGCTCTGCCGTCTCAGCTAATTCTTCCGGCGATGCTTGTCCTGGTGTCCAGCCAGCAATCGCAGGTCCGCCTTCATAGCGCGGAATCACGTGTACGTGGAAATGGAATACTGTTTGTCCAGCCGCTTCACCGTTGTTTTGGACCAGGTTAAAACCTGCGCAGCCCAGCGATTTTTTCATCGCCGTGCCAATCCTGGCGCCGAGCGGTAGTACCTTTGCCGCTATTGTTCCATCCAGTTCACACACATCCTTAAAATGACTTTTTGGCAGAATCAGGGCATGGCCTTTTGACGCAGGCCCCAGGTCCAGTATTACACGAAAATCGCCGTCTTCGTATAGCGTGGACGATGGAATCTCGCCATTGGCTATTTTGCAAAATATGCACGATTCATCCACCATGTTAATCTCCTCCTTTTCTTCCCCTGCACGATGGCATGTAGGTTTTTTATCTTCATATACCGTAGCCCATGTAACGCCTGGGTTTCCGATATAATAAGATACCTAGTAAAATACCGGCCGCCAGCCCACCGATGTGCGCTGCGTTATCGATATTCATACTGGTGAATCCGTGGTACAGTGTGAGCAGAATCATAACGCCCAACTGCCGGCTGGTCAGGTCTTCAAGTCTCCCCCGATTCACTCCGACCGCATACACCAGCCCCCCGACCACCCCGAAGATTGCTCCCGAGGCGCCTGCTCCCACTGACAGGCTGCCCGTCATAAGATTGACGGTCATAGAAACAAGGTTTGCTCCGACTCCACAGAGCAGGTAGAAAATCAGATATTTTACATGTCCCAGGGCCCGCTCCAGATTGTCCCCAAGTACAAACAATACCAGCATATTATTCATCAGGTGACTGACGCCGAAATGCATAAAAACAGATGTTACCAGACGGTAATACTGTCCATGGTCCACGACAAGGGGTGCAAACATGGCACCGTGTGCCAGCATGAACCCCGCATTTTCCGTAGAACCCTGTAATTCCAGATACAGGAAACACAGAACATTTATGATAATAATCGCCGTATTCACATAGGCAGTCTTCCGGCCATAAACCCTCACATCTCATCCTCGCATTCCAAATTGTTTTTATATTATCATAAAACTTTCCAACTGTTAAGAGGTCACAACATAATCTTTCCTGTTTTCGGGAGAAACTCAATGTAACCAACTTATTGTTCCATAATTTTTTATTATATCATAGGTCGCATTTTATGTAAACACATATACTATATTTATGATCAAATTTTATAAATAAATGTATATAAATGCCTAAAGTTAAGCTTCAAACGTTCATTATTCGCTTTATCGGAACGTAAAATACAGATCGGCTATGCAAATCTCATCACCGGTACAAATGCCGGCTGTTTCGTTGGCCTCCAGCAGACGTCCCCCCACCATGGTACCGTTGGTGGAGTTTAAATCCGTAATCCGATACTCCTCCCCTTCCCGATCAATTCGAACATGAAGCCGGCTCACCGTACTGCGGTTTAAAACGTAATCCACCAATTCCTCATGTTTTCCAATGATAAATGGAAAATATGGAATCAAAATGTCCTCCATCTTCTCCTCCCTCGGCTCCAGCCGCCTCACCAGCCCGCTCTCCGCCCGTCCGGCCAGCAGCGTGGTCTGAAATTCCTCCTCCGCTTCCGGCTCCTGTCTGCCGGCCTCCTTTTCCGGCTCCGGCTCCTCCTCCGGAATCTCCCAACGACTGGGCAACGCTTTCCCGTTCATTTCCCGGGGCGCTTCTCCCGCGGTCCGTTTTCCAAATACAACATAAACAATATCTCCCACCGCGCTCAAAAACAGGGCGGCAGCCGGAAGAACCAGCCAAAGAAGCCGGAAACGCCCGACTGCCGACGGTCCCTTTATAAACCAAAGAAAAGCGGGCGCTCCGACGGCAATCAGGCTGATCACAACAAGCTGCTTCAACACCAGGCGAAGAAACAGCGGTACGCTCGTGCCTGTCTTTTGGGCCTCGCCTTCCCGCGCCTCTGCCCACTTCACCCCAGGCTCACCGGCATTTTCCCCCGATTCAAACCTCCGCTCCCGTTCTCCGGGCCCTGCCCCTCCTGCCGCTCTGTCTCCCCCTTCATCCCAGCTCTGCCGCTGCCGACCGGACGCATCTATGCCTCCTCCCTGCTCCCAATGCGGATCAAAATCTGTGGCCGGTGTGGCAGGGGCGGAGGCTTCCACGGTCCTGCCCTCCCGCTGCACCAGCTTCATAAGATCCTCCACGCTGAAATTCTCTTTAAGGCTCTCCTGGTACAATCCATAAGCCAGCACAACGCATTCCTTGTCCCTGTGGTCTACCTTTTTCATCAGATATTGCAGCAACCGGCTCAGACGGTCCGGAAAGTTCCCAGCCATGCCCGGCACCAGGCACAGACCGGTTCTGAAGCCCTCCGGCTCCACATAGATGTAATCCGGATCCAGGAGCAGGCCGTCCTCCGAGAGCAGGTATTCTTCCATACGCCTGAGCGCCACATGAAGCTGAATCAGCAGCTGGCAAATCTCCCCACGGTCGATAAAACGGTTCTGCAAAATCCGTCCAAGGGGCTGCATGGATGTAATGTCATAATAATAGCTCTGACGCTCGTCCATATACTTAATATGAAAACGGAGAAGGCCCTCCACTGCATTATTCAGCAGCATCCGCGCCTCATATCCCGGCTTATTCCCCTCGTCCGGCTCCACAATCAGGTAATTGTGCTTCATCTCTCTCTTATAGTGAACCTCCATTGCCCTCCTCCAGCTGTTCCAGCAGCGTTATCCTGCGCAGAAATTCCTCCGGCCTGAATTTTGTGCTCTGTATTCTGACCTCCCACCGGTCTGCCGCCGCCTGCCCGTCTATGATCCCGCCGCGCTCCTTCAGCTCAAGCCGCACGCCTGTGCGCTCGAAGCGTGTCTGCACCTCCTGGGCCGTCAGGCCTTTCTCATGCCTGGCGGTCTCCACCGCCTCGTGCAGCACCATGGCCTGCACCACTCGCCCCCGCAGACCGTACGCTGCCTGAATTGTGGTAACGACCGCCAAAATCACCACCGCGCTCACCCAGGCCGCCTCCACGGTATAGCTGCCGGAATACCGCCTGCCCCTCACAGGCGCACAATCCCCAGGCAAACAGGGATCAAAAATGGCAGAAACGGAATCTTGCGTTTTCTCACGGATACCCTGTGCAGTCTGCCCCAGACCAACAGGCCGGAGCAGTAACAAAAGCAGATGAGAAGCCCTCCGGCTAATAGCAGCACATTTTTCCAGAACCCCAGATAGAGGGCGGACACCACGAAGAACCAGCCGTCCCCCGCCCCCACAGCCTGCCGGGTCAGAACCGACAAAACCAGCAGGCCGCCGCCGATTCCCAGCGCCATAACCGTATCCGCCACCGCCGGCTGCCAGCTTCCCGGAATGCTGCACTCCATACAGAGAAACGTAAACCGCAGCACGCCCCCCGCGATGCCAAATCCGGCAAAAACATAGAAGCGGATGGACCGATACCTAAAATCCTGCCAGGCCGCGGTTATCAGGTAGACAAGAAATGCCAGCCTCATGATTCCGCTGATCCACATTCCCCACTGTGTATTCATTTTTCTTTACTCCCTTCCGCAATAAGAACAGGCGCCCAGATACGCCACTGTTGACTTGCGCACTGCCCGGACATAGGCCACAATCGCCGTACAGTCCGGGGACGTGTGGTAACTGCTGCCGCTGGGCATGACATATACGGTCCCGCCCGGCGTTCCACTGACACACCGCTTGCAGGGGGAATATCTTCCTCCCTCCGCGTTGCGTAAACCGCTCACCTCCCCGCTGCCCACCGCCTGCAGATTATTGTGCAGATAATGGCACCGGGCGCTGAGGTGATAGCGCGTGGAGCCCTTTCCCACATAGACAATCGGGTCCTCTACCTCCCCGCTGGCTCCGGACGCGCTGTGACGCCCTCCCTCCGCCCCGGTCCAGGCCCTCCTTACGCAGACCGCCTCCATCGGAATACTGCTTATCCCCGGAAATGCCACCGGCAGATAAAAACGATAGCTGACGCGCAGACAGATCATATCATCTTCGAGAATCCGCGATTCTACCAGGGACACCTGCCGGATCATCCGCTGGTCCACCACGGACATTACCTTCTGCCGCACATAACCGATGGTCAGAATAGAGGCGATGTCGTCCCCGCATTCTACCTCCCCATCCCCTTTATCCAGACAGTATTTCACATAGGCGTATCGGCTCAGGTCCTCCCCCGCCTGCTCCAGCGCTCCCTGAATTTTGCGCTGCTGGTCAAACAGCTTGATCGGGGCCGCCAGGCAGACGCAGGCAAAGAGAAACAGGGTGAGCGTCAGGGCGGCTTCCAGAGCCAGAGAGCCGTCCGCAGAATTTGACAACGGCCGTGAGGCCGGTGATAATGCTCTTTTTTCGCGGAAAACGTGCATTATTCTCATACAATAAAAGGAGTTTCGTACTGGAGAGGTGCGATTATTTTTTGTTTTAGATAGCTTCCTGCACCGATATTCCTGAAAAAAGAGCATGATGACCGGCCTCCTTCCGCTCATTATTTTCCGTAACCGCCGGTGACCGCCACGGTCATCTCATAGCGCTGTTCCCCGCCTCCGGCCGCCACTTTCCACACGCCGGGCGTCAAAAACAGATGTTTTCCACAAACAACTGCAGACATTTCCACCGCGTGGGCACAGTGGTCCGCCCGAAACCCCGGCTGGGCGGCGCGCAGGTTGGACTGGATCATGTCCAGCATCCGGAAATCCGTCTCCGGTCCCATGGAAAAAAAGAGCAGCAGCCTGAGGTAGCCTTTGTAATCCATCCCTTTATCCCCCTGCCCGAAGCCGGATGACTCCCCTGGATTTCCCCCCGTTTTTCCCATATCCACCAGACCGTCCAGGTCCAGGCGCCAGCTGTCCTGCGTTTTCAAAAACGGAACCTTTTCTCCGTTGAACAGAGCCCGCACATCCAGAACCGCCTCCCCCAGCGCCCAAACGCCCATGATAAAAAATTTAATTACTCCCACCAGGGGCAGCAGGCCGGTTCCCCCGGCTATTGTGACTGCCAGCGCCTCCGCCTCCCCGCGTTTCTGTGGATCGGACAGGATGTGGATCAGGTTAAGGCCCTCCCGCACCGCCAGAAGCCTGGATGCAGCGGAGGATAAATTTTCCCGGTCCCCGGCATGTCCGAACAGTAAATATTCCGTCTCATACGCACAGCAGCCGTCCTTAAGCGGTTTGCGCCCATAATAGTCAAAATACCGCAGGGCGTATTCCCCAATCATCAACCGGTCCACCAGTCCGGCGGCTGAATTTCCGCCCGCCTCCCCGCTCTTCCCATAACCGCAGAGCGCGGAGGGCGCATCCGTCAAGTCGGGTCTCTGCTCCGACGCAGTCTCCCCTTCCGGCAGCAGCAACGCCAGCAAATCGCCGGATATCAACTCCTGAACCCGCTCCAGAAATCCTTCCGTCTCCTTGTCCCGGATACCAAACTGGACGTTCAGAGTCAATGCCGGATAAGCGTTCCAGCGCGCTCTCACCGGCCGCCACAGCGCCTCCTCGTCCAGCTCGTCGTCCTCGTCCTCATCGTCCGGCTCCCAGCTGTCAATATATTCCTGCACGCTCCTGGCCTCCTCCATCACCTGCCTGACATATTCCCGGTTCTGCTGTGACAGCTCATCCAAAGCCTCAACCTGCCGTCTCCGCTCCCCATCCCGGTCGGTATACGCTTCATACTGGCGGATTTCCGCCTCCAGACCGTCCCGGACCGTCTGGCTTAAATCCCCGGTCCGGCTCTCATATTCTTTCCGGCTTTCCTTCAGCTTCCGGTCCAGACCGTCCGCCTTTTTTTCGTACGCCTTCACCAAACCAGGCACTTTTCCCAGCTCCGTGTCCAATTTGGCTGCCTGAGACAAAAAACCGCCCCCGTCGCAGCCTCGCAGCCGTTCAGCCCCGGTCTCCCACAGCTTTCGCTGTTTTTCCAGACTGTCATTGAGCTGTTCCAGAGCCTTCTCCAGCTTTACCGCCTCCCTGGCATGGCCTTTGTAAGCGCCGGCCGCTTCCTTAACGGCCCCCGCCTCTTTTACCGCCCGGAAAAGCTCTGCCGCTTCATCCGGCTTCAACTCATCCCAGGTTGTGCTCAACAGGCCGTACTTCATATAGGCCAGAATCTGCTCCTCCAGGCACGCCCCATCCCCGTCGGTCAGTGCAGTTAACCCCACGGCGCTGATCTCTCCCGCCTCCAGCGGATACCAATTCTGCGCCTCCAGATAGGGGGCAAGAAATTCCCGAAATTCTCCCTCCAGGTCGCCCAGCGTCCCATATTCCAATCCCAACAGGCGGTAACTCTCCCACAGCTTCCTGTGATACTGGCCAAACAGGGAGTCCATGGAGGAATCCAGCGCCTGGCGGAGGTAGCAGCGCGCCCCCGCTGTGCGGGCGCTTTCCACCAGCCCGCACAGCAGCGCCCACACGCAGACCAGAATCATGGTGAGAAACACCGTGATCTCCCCGCGCTTTCTCATCAATACACCTCTTTGGACTGTTTGTTGATCTCCTTAAACACATTTTCCAGCAACGTGGTGATCTGTTTCTTAAATATGATCACTAATCCGATCAGAACCACCAGGATAAGCACCACCTCAATGACCCCCACCCCGTCCTCTTCCGCCAGAAACGACCGCAATTCACGTTTTATCTCCATCCTTCGCCCTCCATTCCAATTTACATAAATTCCAGCATCGCCGGAACAGCCACCATCACCATGACAACTCCCAACATCAGAAACAGCGGCAGCAGCAGGCGGGTTCCCGCCTCCTCGCCCATGCGCCTCGCTCCGTGCTTGCGCAGCTCAAACGCCTCCGTCATCTCCGCCCGCAGCAGTTCCCGCACATTCCGGGATCCGTTCTTCCGGTTTTGCTCCAGCAGGCTGCAAAGCTTCATATAAGGAAGCAGGCCGCAGCGCCTTCCAAATTCCCCGTAAGCCTGTCCCTCCGGAACTCCGCGGCTCATCTGACAGCAGGTCTCATACATTTCCTCGTACACATGCCGGGGGGGCCGCCTGCCGCTCCCGAGCATATCCCGGTAATCCCCGGCGATCCGCTCCCAGGCCGTCCGCACCGTCATTCCGGCCCCCAGGAAGATCATCAGCTTGGAAACCACCTCCGGATAATCCATTAACAGCTGATTCTCCCGCTGTTTCGCCGCTTTCTCCTTGTCCGAGCGCTCTTTTGCCGTCAACAGCACGGCGGCCGCAAATCCCAGCGCAGCCAGGCTCGGAAACGGAGATTCTCGCGGTTCCCGATACTGCAGCGCAGCGCCGTTGTATGTATCGGGCAGTTTCAGCCACTCCGATTCTCTCTGCGCCCGGTCCGCTTCCTCCACCGTGCGGATAAAACCTTCCAGCGCCAGGTCCCTGGCCCCCGTCTTTTCCGGTACCACGCGAACCGGCAGCACATACTGCTCCGGATACCTCCCGTCCGTCATTTCCACCCGAAGCTCCACCTCTGCGCCGCCCTCCGGCACATCCTGAGCGTTCACTGCGCCAAAGGAATCCACCAGCTCGCAATGTTCCGATTCCCAGCGCAGCGTGATCCCGTACTCATCCATACGGCTGATCAGATTCAAATCGCTCCGGACCTGGTTCAGGGACAAATTCCCGCCCCGAATGCGCTCCGGCAGCTCCTCCAACACCTGCTGATACACACGGTGAATCTCATCGGCACGGTATTCCCGTCCGGCCAGGCGGATCTCCACCGGAACCTCCTCCTCAAAAAGCCCCTTCACCATTACCTGGCGCGTCTCCTCCTCCTGGCCGTATCCGGGACGCCTGAGTTCCCCGGCCGCCCCCTCTGTCCCCGCCGTGCCTGCCGCCTGGGCTATCCCGCCCAAGAGCAGCCCCGACAGCACACAGCAAATCTGCTTTTTACCAAGCCAGGCCGGAAACGCCTTCTTCAGCCTGCCCGCGGCTCTCATTTTAGCTCACCTCATTTCCCCTCGCACCATTCCCGCTTATATCTCCACCTGCAGAATTCTCCTCGCCAGCAGCAGCGAAATTCCGTAAACCGCCAGGCAGCCGCTCATCACCAGCCGCCCTGCCATGGTTCTGTACATGATGTCAAAGAATCCAGGGGAGGTGAGGTCGATGTAGAGCACGATCAGAACCGGCACCAGGCTCATAATCTTCTGTTCAAATGCCTTTGAAGCTGTCATGGTGTGAATCTCCTCCTGCACCTGAACCTTGTCCCGAATCACGCCTGCGGTGTGGGAGATGATCTCCACCAGGTCCCCACCGCTGCGCTTGGCCGCGGCAAACACCTGGGCGAAATTGTTTACGTCCTCCAGGCCGCTGCGCCCGCCCAGGTCCAGAAACACCGATTCCACGGTACGGTTTAGACGCAGCCCTCTGGCCATCTCCTCAAATTCTCCAGCCATCAGCCCACCGGCCCCGTAGAGCAATGTCAGCTCCCGCCCGCTGGCCGCCACCGCATTCTCGATGGAATAACCGGCGCTGAGGAAGGAAGCCAAAACCAGAATTCCATCCTTAAATTCCAGGTTCAGACGGTGCAGGCGCTGCCGCTTTAAATCCTCCCGGCAGTACAGCGGATAAAAGATTCCCACCGGAGCCATCACCAGAAATGCGGCGGCGCTGCGGTAGAACACATAGGCGGCCAGAGCGCAGCCCGCCAGCCCCTGGGCGGCGTAGCAAAACCATTCCCTCAGGGTCAGCGTGTATACCCCGTAGTCCATACCGGTTCCTGTTTTCCCCGGGCTTCCCGCACTCCCCGCAGTTCTCATTTTCCCCACGTTTCCCGCATTCCCCGCAGCTCTCATCTTCTCCGCTCTCCCCGCCTCCCCCGGCGGTCTCGGCTGTGCCGGGTAGGCGCCCGGCCCTTCCTGCCTGCGCTTTATTTTCTTACGGGCAATATCCTGCTGCACGAAGTTTTTCCCTGTTTTTGAGCTCGCCTGTGCGTTTGAGCGCTCCCTCCGCCGCATCGTAGCGGAACAGGTTCCAAATTTCCACATTTCCATTGTCGTTTCCCCCAATCTCTGATATTTGCAGCACCTTCCGGCTCCCATCCCGCAGCCGCCCCAGATGGATGATCAAATCCAGGGCGGAAGCGATCTGGCTGCGGATCGCCGCCAGCGGAAGTTCGGCCCCCATAAGCACCATGGTCTCCAACCGGCTGAGCATGTCCTTGGGGCTGTTCCCATGGCCGGTGGACAGGGATCCATCGTGACCGGTGTTCATGGCCTGCAGCATGTCCAGTGCCTCCCGCCCCCGCACCTCGCCCACAATGATGCGGCTGGGATTCATCCGCAGCGCGGCGCGGATCAGCTGGCTCATGGTCACCTCCCCTTCCCCCTCGGTGTTGGCGTTGCGCGTCTCTAAGCGGACCAGGTTGGGAATCTGACGGATCTGCAATTCCGCCGAATCCTCGATGGTGATCACCCGCTCCCGTTTGGGTATGTACGCGGACAGCGCGTTGAGGAAGGTCGTCTTGCCGGAGTTGGTACCGCCGCTGATAAACAGGTTGTACCCCGACTCCACCACCTGCCGCAGGAAATCCGCCGCCTCCTCCGTCACCGCTCCGAACCCCAGCAGTTTTTCCATGGTAATGGGCTCCGGGAATTTGCGGATGGTCACCGCGGCCCCGTCCAGAGCGATGGGCGGCAACACCACATTCACCCGGGAGCCGTCCTCCAGGCGGGCGTCCACAATAGGGGAAGCCACGTTGACGGTGCGGTTTACCCGGCTGACGATCTGCTGGATAATGTCTTCCAGCTGCTCCTCGCCCTCAAACCTCCGGTTCCACAACTCCATGCGCCCGTTCCGCTCCACAAACACACGGCCCGCGCCGTTTACCATGACCTCCGACACCTCCCGGTCGTCGATCAGCTCCTGCAAAATGTCCAGCCGGCGGAAGCTGTCAAACAGGCTGGTCCGCAGCCACAGGCGTTCCTTGAGGGGCAGGTAAATCTCGTTTCCCATCTCCCGGATGGAGCGGTCGATAAGCTCCAAAAGCTCCTCGTCCCCGGTCTCCCTCCGTCCGTTCAGCTCCTCCACAATCCGCTGCCTGAGTCTGGACCTGACGCCCTCCCGTTCATTTTCCCCATTCTCCGTCCGCATACCGGATCCTCCTTCCTACGCCGCCGGACTCCGCCAGCTCTGTTCCCCGTCGCCCGGCCCCGCCAGCTCTGCTCTCCGCCGCATAGCTCCTCCTCTGCCTCCTCCCCCACTACCCGCGCGCCTCCGGCCGCCCGCCCCTCAGCAGCTGCCGCACATAATCTCCCAGCTCCCCCCATAAAAGCTGCTCCATATAGGTATCCCGCCGTCCGAAGCTATTGTGGTAGGGCAGCTTCAGTTTGTGAATACGCCCCTGCAGCAGCTCCGAACCGGCAGCTTTCACATACTCGTCAAACTCCTCCACCTTGGCGGCGGAAATGCAGTCGTCCTTCACAGGCATATACACCGCGTCGCAGTTCTCCAAAATCGGCAGCGCGCCCTTTCCCATCTGCCCCACATCCACCAGCAGCTTCTCGTACCCGCTCTCCCGGGCGATGCGGTCCAAAAGACAGGCCATATCCTCGGGCGACACCTGATTTAAATCTTCCGCATACCGAACCGGCGGGATATAGTCCATACCGCCCCAGGAGTATACAATGGACTTGAGCTTCAGCCAGTTGTAGGCCCCCTGCCGGTACAGGTACAGCACATCCGACAGATCCTGCTCATGGCGGGCCTGGATCAGCCGGGTGAACCCGGAGTATTCCTCCAGATTGATGTAGAGCACCCGCTCGTTCCGGGCCAGGAGCTGCCCCATGGTAAGGGCGAAGGAGGTCTTAAGGCAGCGGTTCACCGGAGAGTAAATCCCGATCACCACCGCTTTGGCCCCCAGAAGGGCGGCCTGCGTCTCCACCGGCTGCCTGCAGTAACAGGCCATCACCTCCCGCATGATACTGTCGCCGGACTGGTACTTATAAACCACCGGACATTCCTCCGCCAGCTCCACCACCTCCCCGTCCGCCAGGGTGATAACCTGCCGCGCCCGGATCCCCTCGGTCTCCCGCAGCGCTCCGCGGTCAATCAGCAGAATCTCAATGGTGTGCTCCTTTGCAAATTCCTTCAGCTTCGCCAGACTGCTGAAGGGAACCGCCGTAAAGGGCGTCTTCTCCCTCTGATTCACAAAATCCGCAAACCGCGCGCCATACGCCGGGTCCACGTCGTAAACCGCCATAATCCGTTCCATACCGGGCCGTCACCTCTCCTCTCGCAACTGAAAGCGCCCTTGCCCCAAGGGCTGAAACTCATTTTCAAGTTCAAATCCTCATTGAATCACTTGCCTGAAACAGGCATGAAACCACTGAATTTTCCAGAAAAAGGGTGCAAGAAATACACCGCTTGAAACAAAAACCAAAACTGTCCTGAATCCCGCCCGAACCGGGCAAATACATCTAAAAGAATGATATTGCTTTGATCCTTAGAACCATTCGACTGAATGTTTTTATATTATGTAGCAAATTTGCAGAAATGTCAAGGGTAATTTTTCAGTTTTTTCCGCCCTTCCTCTTATTCGTTTACACCGCTTTCGATTTCTGATATACTGACCGCAGGGGGACTACGCAGAAGCAGGCGGGGTGAAAGATGAACAAGCGAACCAATGTAAAGTCAGTTATCCTGATGATCGGGATTTTTATTATCATTTTTTTGTCTCTGATCACAAATTCCTATTATCAGAATGTTCAGAAGCAGCTGGGCGCGACAGGAATCGGGGACGCGAAGGTGTACCGGTATCACTATGTCATGATTGTGGAAGACAGCGAGATGAAGTTCTGGAAGGATGTGTTCCGGAGTGTAAAAGAGGCGGCCGAGGAGCAGGACGCCCTGGTGGAGCTGATGGGAGGAAGTATGTCCTCCGATCTGGAAATCGGGGACTACATAGATATGAGCATCGCCGCCAAGGTGGACGGTATTATCCTGGAATATATCGGCAACCGGCGGCTGGAGAGGCGGATCGCGGAGGCGGAGGCGGCCGGGATTCCGGTGGTCACCGTTTTGGAGGACGCTCCCAACACCAGCCGGAAGAGCTATGTGGGAATCAACGCCTACCAGTTGGGACAACAGTACGGAGAGCAGGTCCTGAGGCTCGTGGAGGGCAGGAGCGATCAGACCGAAGTGATGGTGCTCACCCACAACGGCTCTGAGGATAAAAGCCAGAGCCAGATCTTTGATCAGATTTACAACATGGCGATGACCGCAGACCGAACCGGAGGTCCTGTCCATGTGGTGCAGGAAAACATGCGGACGATCGGAAAAGTGGACGCGGATGAAGCGATCCGGAACATTTTCTTCCGCCCGGAGGGAACGCCGGACGTGCTGGTATGCCTGGACTCGGTGGACACCGAGGCCGCCTATCAGGCCATGATCGACTACAATAAAGTGGGAAGTCTGGAGCTGGTGGGATATTACCAATCCCCTCAGATCATGAACGCGGTAAAAAAGGGGAATATACCCGTAACTCTGATCATCGATACCGATGAGATGGGGCGCTACTGTGTCCAGGCGTTGACCGAATATCTCAAGGATGGGCGGGTCAATTCCTTTTACAGCGTCGATTTTCATTTTGTGACAAAAGAGAACGCCGATCATTATATGAGGGGTGAATAAGGCGTATGAAAAAGGAACGGGAAAAACTGTGGAATACTCTGTCACTGGAAACGAAAATTCTGCTGGCGGTCACGCTGATGATTCTGACACTCTTCGCCAGCAATGTCTTTATCTATCTTCAAACGAATAAAATTGCGGTTCGGATGGACACGGCCTATGCCAGCAATGTGGACCTGAGCAAGCTGTCCGAAGCTCTGACCAATGTTCAGGAGGATTTGCGGGACTACGTCTCCACGAAAAGCTCCGACAGCCTGGAGAGCTATTACCGGAGCGAACAGAGCTACCGCAGCTTCTTAGAGCGTCTGAATGACAAACCCATCGACCAGCCGGTGAAGCTTCTGGAAAAAAATGTAAGAGCAATGTCCGACACCTATTTAAAGTTTGCGGAGGAGGCGGTCCAGGCCAAGCGCGGAAGAAATGTGGAGCGGTATAAGGCCACCTATGAGAGAACGCAGGCGCTCTACAAATATATCAACCGCAGAATCTCCGAGCTGAACGATCAGCAATTCCGAAACAATACCTCCAGCTATCAGACCCTGCGAAACGCCCTTCGCTACATGGAAATTTTCAGTCTGGTCATCCTGATTATCGTGATGACAGTGGGAATCCTGCTGCTCCGTTTCATTATCAAGGACATGGTGACGCCCCTAACCGGGTTAGCCAGGACGGCGGAGCTGGTGGGCCAGGGTAATTTCCATGTGAAAATGCCGGAATCCCACTCCGAGGATGAGATCGGCATCGTGACCCGGACATTCAACCAGATGGTGGGAAGTCTGGACGCCTATGTGGAGCAGGTCAGGGAGAGCGTCGAAAAAGAGCAGGCCCATCTGGAGCGGGAGCTTCTGATGGAAAATCACCTGAAGGAGGCAAGGCTCAAATACCTCCAATCCCAGATCAACCCCCACTTTCTATTTAATTCCCTGAACGCGGGAGCCCAGCTTGCAATGATGGAAAATGCGGAAAAGACCTGTATCTTTCTGGATAAGATGGCCGATTTTTTCCGGTATAATGTGAAAAAGGGGCTGGAGGACGCCACCATCGAAGATGAAATCGAGGCGGTGGAAAACTATATCTACATCCAGAACGTGCGGTTTGCCGGGGAAATCCAATATGAGGAGGATATCGACTGGGCGGTGACCGGTCAGAAGATGCCCAGCATGATCCTGCAGCCCATTGTGGAGAACGCGGTCCGCCACGGAATCCGCGAGATCGGACGGCAGGGAAAGATTCTTTTGAAGGTACAGGCGGTGGAGGACGGAGTCCGGATCACCGTGAAGGACAACGGAAAAGGCATTGAAAAAGAGCGGCTGGCAGAGATCATGGAGAAAAAAACGGCGGCAGTGGGCGATTCCACGGGGATCGGTCTGGACAACGTGATGAGCCGTCTGGAACTCTACTTCCAGAAAAAGGTAATCACAATCCTCAGCGATGGGGACAATCAGGGAACGGAAGTCATTCTCGATCTTCCGGCCAGGCGGGAGGAATCATAAATGTTTCGTATTTTACTGGCAGACGACGAGGGAATCATGCTGGAATCCCTCAAAAATATCATCACATCCAATTTTGGGAGCAACTGCGAGATCCGATGCGTAAAGACGGGCCGGGCGGTGGTGGAGCAGGCCGAGAGCTTTCACCCGGATATCGCCTTTGTGGATATCCACATGCCCGGGCTCAGCGGAATCCAGGCGATCCAGGAGATCCGCAAGTTTGATAAAGAGATGGTGGTCATTATCATCACGGCCTATGACAAGTTCAAGTACGCCCAGGAGGCCGTGAATCTGGGCGTCATGGAGTATCTGACCAAACCCATCGCCAACCGGAACGTGATTCTGGACGCCTGCCGGAGAGCGATGCGCCAGGTGGAGGAGGCCCGGCAGAGACGGGACACGGATTTGAAAATCCGGGAAAAACTGGAGATCGTCCGCCCGATCATTGAAAGCGGTTTTATCTACAGCCTGATCCAGGACGAGGGGGATGTCTACCAGCACGGATATAAGGAAATACTCGGAGTTTCCGAGGACAGCGGGTTCTGTGTGGTGTTCGAGATGGGGGACAGCGAGGAGGCCGGCGTGATGACTAACGCGGTGGGAGCCGGGGTCAGGGCCAGCCGCAGGTATTCTATGATCGTGGAGACGATTAAGGACTATTTTTCCTGTATTGTGGGCCCGCTCATGGGCAACCGGGTGGTGATCTTCGTGCCCACACAGGAGCAGAAAAACGATTATGAGCGGCGGGTGGAAGTGCTGACCCGGACCAGGAATCTGGTGCATCAGCTGGAGGACGCCGTGGACAGCCGGTTCCGGGGCGGAATCGGGAGCGTGATGCCCATCGGGGAGGCCAGGGAATCCTACCGGGAGGCCCTGAAAGCGCTCCGGGAGAGCGGGAGCCATATCGCGCACATTGCGGACATACCCGCGGTGCGGGAGTATGACGGGGAATACCCTCTGGATCTGGAAAATGAATACTACAAAAGAGGGCTGGCCGCCGATGCGGCGGGAACCACAGCCTGCGCCAACGAGCTGTTCGACTGGATGGCGGAGCGTTATTCGGACTACCGCGCAGATATCGAGATCAAGGTGCTGGAGCTGGTCATGCAGCTGGAATACCGGGCATTTTTCAACGGCGGAGTGAAATACGGGTTCCGGTACCGGGAAAACTACATCCGTGAGATTCAGACGGCGGACAGCCTGGAGGAGCTGCGCCGCTGGTTCGTGGGAAAGACCAGGGACATCTGTGAACATCTGGTTTCCGGGAAAAAGAGGGAGTCCGAAAATCTGGTGGAGCAGGTGAAAACGTATATTGACCGGAATTTCCAGAAGGATCTCTCCCTGGACGAGGTATCCAGGATGGTCAACATCAGCCCCTACTATTTCAGCAAGCTGTTCAAACAGGGAACCGGGGAGAATTTTATTGAATATCTGACGCGCGTCCGGATGGAGCACGCCCGGCGTCTGCTGGAAGATCCCGATGCCAGTATCAAGCAGGTGTGCGTCATGTCGGGGTACGGAGACCCCAACTATTTCAGCCGCCTCTTCAAAAAATACGAGGGCGTGACGCCCAGCGAGTACCGGGAACGCTTCTTAAACGGGTGACGGGGCCGGGAGAAGCGCAAACACTCAGCGATACTTTAAAACAGAAATTCACATAGGAAGGGAGCAGATGAGTATGGTGAAGGAATGTTTCAAACGGTATGGCGCGGCGGCGTTCATGATAGCCGTGGTCTCGGCCGCACTGCTGCTGTCCGGCTGCGCCAAAACGGAGGGGACTGCTCCGACGGAGGAGGCAGAGTCGAAGGCGGTCTGCCGGATCGGACTCAGCAACGATTCCTACGTCATCGAGCGTTGGCTGCGCGAGCGGGATATCTTCGTGTCCGCGGCCCAGGAGCTGGGCGCGGAGGTCAACGTCCAGAATGCCAACGGGGACGTGGACGAGCAGATTTCCCAGATCGAATATTTCATCAAAAAACAGATGGACGTGATCGTGGTGGTAGCCGGGGACTGCGAAGCTTTGAGCGACGTGATGCGCCGGGCCAAGGAGGCCGGAATCAAGACGATCTGTTACGACCGGCTGATCCACAACAGCAACTGCGACCTCTACATTTCCTGCGACAGCACCCAGGTGGGACGGCTCATGGCGGAAAACATGGCCGCCAATATCCCGGAGGGAGGCAATATTTTCCTGATTCTGGGGCCGAAGAACGACGACAACGTGACGAAAATCCGGGACGGCGTCTTCGAGGTGCTGGACAAGAGCAGCATAAAGGTGGCCTACGAGGCCAACTGCGACGGCTGGCTGGCGGAACAGGCTTACACCTATGTGAAGGAAGGGCTGAAAAAGGAACGGAATATCAAGGGAATTATCTGCGGCAACGACGATCTGGCCAGCCAGGCGTTCAAGGCCCTGGCGGAGGAGCGCCTGGCCGGGAACGTGTTCCTGACCGGCCAGGACGGGGATCTGGCCGCCTGCCAGCGCATCGTGGAGGGCACCCAGGAGATGACCGCATTTAAATATACCGAAGAGCAGGCGAGGCTGGCCGCAAAGTACGCGGTGCTGCTGGCTCAGGGCGAGCCCCTTTCGGACGTCACGGCCACCATCCACGACGGGGCTTACGACGTCCCCTACTTAAGGATGGAACCCATCGCCGTCACAAAGGAGAATATGGACAGCGTCATGATCGAGGGTGGATTCCGCACGAAAGAGGACGTCTATCTGAATGTGGATTAGCACAAATTTGCACGAAAAAAAATACTGTCAAAAATGTCCTGTTTCCGCAGGGCATTTTTTTATTCTGCTAAAAGAGTACAGACAGCCGCCAAGTAAGTCCAGAAGGACCTATGGTATAGTAAAACCATCAAAAAACGTATCTGGAGGAGGTAAATCAATGAAAAAAAGATTGATTGCAACGATGCTTACGGCAGTGATGGTGGCCGGAATGATGGTTGGCTGTGGAAGTAAGAGCGAGCCGGCTACACAGGCAGCCGCCACGGAGGCGGCAAAGGCTGAGACTGAGGCCGCGAAGGCTGAGACTGAAGCTGCCACGGAAGCTGCGAAACCTGAGACCGAAGAGAAACATCTGGTCGGCGTTGCAATGCCCACCAAGGATCTGCAGAGATGGATTCAGGACGGCGCGAACATGAAGGAACAGCTGGAGAAGGCCGGTTACGAGGTGGATTTACAGTACGCCAGCAACGACGTGCAGACCCAGGTGTCCCAGGTGGAGAACATGATTTCCAACGGCTGCGAGCTTCTGGTAATCGCCTCCATCGACGGCAGCTCCCTGGGAGAACCTTTAGGCCAGGCCAAGGAAGCCGGCATCCCGGTCATCTCCTATGACAGACTGCTCATGAATTCCGACGCGGTCAGCTACTACGCAACCTTTGACAACTACAAGGTCGGCCAGAAGCAGGGCGAATACATCGTGGAAGCCCTGGGTCTGGAGACAAACGACGGGCCGTTCAATATCGAGCTTTTCTCCGGCGACCCGGCGGACAATAACTGTAACTTCTTCTTCGGCGGAGCCATGGACGTGCTTCAGCCCTACATCGACAGCGGCAAGCTGGTCGTAAAATCCGGGCAGACCGCATTCGAGCAGGTCGCGACGGCAAACTGGGATTCTGAGAAATCTCAGAACCGTATGGACACCATCATTGCAGGCAACTACTCCGACGGCACCACCCTTCACGCAGTGATGTGCTCCAACGATTCCACCGCTCTGGGCGTGGAGAATGCGCTGGCTTCTTCCTACACCGGAGAGTACCCGATTATCACCGGACAGGACTGTGATATCGCCAACACCAAGAACATGATCGCAGGCAAACAGGCCATGTCCGTATTCAAGGACACGAGAACCCTTGCCTCCCAGGTTGTCAAGATGGTAGACGCCGTTATGAAGGGCGGAGAAGCGGAAGTCAACGACACCAAATCCTACGACAACGGAACCGGTATTATCCCGACCTATCTGTGCGAGCCGGTGGTGGTTACCGTGGATAACTACAAAGAAATGCTGCTCGATTCCGGGTACTATACCGAGGATCAGCTCAAATAATCGGCCGGATAAAAAAACTGGTGCACAGGCGGGAGATCACAACCCGCCTGTGCCATTTAGAGGAGGGATAGAATGGCAGAAGTTATTTTGGAGATGAAAAATATTACCAAAACCTTCCCGGGAGTAAAAGCGCTAGACAATGTGAACCTGAAAGTGGAAAAAGGCGAAATCCATGCGCTGGTCGGCGAGAACGGAGCCGGAAAATCCACGCTGATGAACGTATTGAGCGGTATTTATCCCTATGGCACCTATGAGGGCGACATCATTTATGACGGCCAAATCTGTAAATTTGGAAAAATCAGCGACAGCGAGGAGAAGGGGATTGTGATCATTCACCAGGAGCTGGCGCTGATTCCGTATATGTCCATCGGAGAAAATATGTACCTTGGCAATGAAAAGGGGAAAAACTACGCGATTAACTGGGATGAGACCTACAGGGAAGCCGACCAGTACCTGCGTACCGTGGGACTCCACGAGTCCTCCCACACGCTGATCAAGGACATCGGCGTCGGAAAACAGCAGCTGGTGGAGATCGCCAAGGCGCTGTCCAAGAACGCGAAGCTGCTTATTCTGGACGAACCCACCGCCTCGCTCAACGAGGAAGATTCCAAGGCGCTGTTGGAGCTGCTGCTCAAATTTAAAAAGGAGGGAATGACCTCCATCCTGATTTCCCACAAGCTGAATGAGATCGCCTATGTGGCAGACAAGATCACCATTCTGCGGGATGGAGCCACCATTGAGACCCTGGACAAGGCCAGCGAGGACACCTCCGAGGACCGGATTATCCGGGGCATGGTAGGCCGAGAGCTGACGGACCGTTTCCCCAAACGGGAACACTCCGCCATCGGAGACGTAGCCATGGAAGTGAAGGACTGGACCGTCTATCACCCCCTCTACTCTGACCGGAAGGTGGTGGATCATGTCTCTCTCCACGTGAAAAAGGGGGAGGTGGTCGGAATCTGCGGCCTGATGGGCGCGGGCAGGACAGAGCTGGCCATGAGCATTTTCGGCGGCAGCTACGGGGCCAATATATCCGGCCAGCTGTTCATCAATGGAACGGAAGTCCGCCTCCATACGGTGGAAGACGCGATCCGCCACAAAATCGCCTATGTGACGGAGGACAGAAAAGGCAACGGCCTGATCCTGTCCAATCCGATCCGTATCAACACAACACTGTCAAATCTGAAAGAAGTCAGCAACCACGGCGTGATCGACAAAGACAAGGAATATATGGTCGCTGTTGAATATAAAGACAGGCTGAAGACAAAGTGTCCGGGAGTGGAGCAGAACGTCGGAAACTTAAGCGGCGGCAACCAGCAGAAGGTTCTGCTGGCCAAGTGGATGTTCGCGCAGCCGGACGTCCTGATCCTGGACGAACCGACCAGGGGTATCGACGTCGGGGCAAAATACGAGATTTACTGTATCATCAACAATCTGGTGGCCGAGGGAAAGTCCGTGATTATGATTTCCTCCGAGCTCCCCGAGGTGTTAGGCATGTCGGACCGGATCTACATCATGAATGAGGGAAAGATTGCCGGCGAGGTGAGCGCCGCCGAGGCGACCCAGGAGGCCATCATGGCGTGCATTCTCAAATCGGATAAAGGAGAGTAGACTTATGGATCAAAAAGCAAAATTTTCAGAAGTATTGAAGAAATATACCATGATTATAGCGCTTGCGGTGATCGTTATCCTGTTTACAGTGAATACGGGAGGAAAAATGCTGCTCCCGCAAAACGTGAACAACCTGATTGCCCAGAACGCGTATGTATTTATCCTGGCCACCGGCATGCTGTTCTGTATCCTGACAGGCGGCAATATCGACCTTTCGGTCGGCTCCGTCGTCTGCTTTGTGGGCGCCGTAGGCGGCAAAATGATGATCGAGAGCGGGATCAGCCCGTATCTCACCATCCTGGCGATGGTGGTGATCGGGGCCCTGGTGGGGGCCTGGCAGGGCTTTTGGATCGCCTATGTGAGAATCCCCCCGTTCATCGTCACACTGGCGGGTATGCTGATGTTCCGCGGACTCTCCAACGTGGTGCTGCAGGGCATGACGCTGGCGCCTGTGCCTGAAAAATTCCTGGTGCTGTTCAACAGCTATGTGCCGGACTTCTTCGGTATGGAAGGTTTTAATCTGACCTGCTTCGCGGTGGGAATCCTGGCTTGTATGGTCTATATTTTTGTGGTAATGTATGGGAGAAAGCAGAAGCGCGCGAAGGGATACCAGCTGGAGCCGCTGACGGGAGTCGTCATCAAAATGGCGGTGATCTGCACCGTGCTGATGGCGTTTATGTTCCGTCTGGCGCAGTACAAAGGAATCCCCAACGCGCTGATCTGGGTCGCCGCGATCATCGGCATTTACAGCTACATCTCTTCCAGGACCACCACGGGACGTTACTTTTATGCCGTGGGCGGAAATGAGAAGGCCACAAAGCTGTCCGGTATCAATACCAACCGGGTTTATTTTCTGGCCTATCTGAACATGGGGCTGCTGGCGGCCGTCGCCGGCATGGTGACCGTGGCGAGGCTGAATTCTGCCAACCCGACGGCAGGCAACAGCTATGAGATGGACGCCATCGGCGCCTGCTTCATCGGCGGAGCCTCCGCCTACGGCGGCACCGGAACCGTGCCGGGCGTGATCGTGGGCGCGACCCTGATGGGCGTTCTGAACCTGGGCATGAGCATCATGGGCGTGGATCAGAACCTTCAGAAGGTGGTAAAGGGCGGCGTTCTTCTGGCGGCGGTTATCTTCGACGTGGTGAGCAAGCGGAAATCGTTTATAGCGAAGTAAAAGGAGTGGTGGGATGAGATATCTTATTGGAATTGACGTGGGGACTTCTGCGACCAAGACAGTTCTCTTTGACGAGGAGGGGCGCGTCACGGCTTCTGCCTCGCAGGAATACCCCTTATATCAGCCGCACAACGGCTGGGCGGAGCAGCGGCCGGAGGACTGGCGGGACGCGGTTCTCTCCACCTTGAAGCAGGTGGTGGCGGACGCCGGGGTTCCTGCGGATGAGATCAAGGGAATCGGAATTTCCGGTCAGATGCACGGGCTTGTGATGCTGGATGAAATGGGTGAGGTCATCCGCCCGTCCATTATCTGGTGCGACCAGAGAACCGGACGCGAGGTGGAGGATATGCTGCACATCCTGCCCAGGGAGCGCTGGATTGAGATCACGGCCAATCCGCCGCTGACGGGATGGACCGCGGCAAAGATTCTGTGGGTGAGGAAACATGAGCCGGAATGTTATGAGCGGTGCCGGCACATTCTTCTGCCCAAGGACTACATCCGCTACATACTGACCGGAGACTTCGCGACGGAGGTGTCCGACGCCAGCGGCATGCAGCTTCTGGACGTTCCGGGCCGGTGCTGGTCGCAGGAGGTGCTGGAAAAGCTTAAGATCGATCCGGCCCTCCTTGGACGCGTCTATGAATCCTGCGAAGTGACGGGTACGATACTGCCGGAAATCGCGGCAAAGACCGGCCTGTCCGAAGCCACAAAGGTGGTCGGCGGAGCCGGGGACAACGCGGCCGCGGCGGTGGGCACCGGCGTGGTGAAGGACGGGACCGCATTTACCACCATCGGGACCTCAGGCGTGGTGTTTGCCCACAGCGACCGGGTGACGATCGATCCCAAGGGCCGCGTCCACACCTGCTGCTGCGCCGTGCCGGGGGCATTTCACGTGATGGGAGTGACCCAGGCGGCGGGGCTGTCCCTGAAGTGGTTTAAGGACAATTTCTGTGAGGATTACGTGGAACAGGCCCGCGGCCTGGGAGTGGACGTCTACGACCTCATCAACCGGGATATCGCGGCGGTTCCCGCGGGAAGCGACCGGCTGATCTACCTGCCCTATCTGATGGGCGAGCGGACGCCGCACTTGGACCCCGACAGCCGGGGCGTCTTCTTCGGATTGTCCGCTATCCACACCAAGGCCCATCTGCTGCGCGCCGTGATGGAGGGCGTCTCCTACTCGCTCCGCGACTGCAACGAGATTCTGAAGGAAATGGGAATCCGGGTGGACGAGATGATGGCCTGCGGCGGCGGAGGGAAAAGCCCTGTCTGGAGGCAGATGCTGGCGGATTTGTACCGCTGCGCAGTGGGGACCGTGGAACAGACCGAAGGCCCGGCTCTGGGCGTGGCCATCCTGGCCGGAGTCGGCTGCGGACTGTATGAATCCGTACCGGCGGCCTGCGAGCGGCTGGTCACGAAGGCTGAGAGCACCGGCCCGTATGAAAACGCAGAGCGGTATGAAGCGTATCACCGCCTGTATGACGAGCTGTATCTGGCGCTTAAGGACAGTTACCGGAAGCTGGCGGACCTGTAAAATGCCGTCAAAGGGGCAGAAATGGGGGAATAAACAATGGGATTGGAGATAAAAAGTGTATATAGCCCGGAATTTGGGACCTACGGCCGGGTGATCGACGGTTACGACTGCGAAGAACTGCTGCAAAAGATGAAGGAACACACCCCGGTGCCGGAGGACGTCGTCTATGTGCCGTCCGACGAAGTGTTGGAGGGCATCGAGGCGGTCAAGGCGGTGGAACACAACCTTTACGGCCAGATGCCGATCCAGGCCGGTTACTGCAACGGGCACAACCGGAAGCTGAACGCGGTGGAGTATCACCGGGATTCCGAGATCAACGTGGCGGTGTCGGACCTGATCCTGATTCTCGGAAGGCAGCAGGAGATCGGGGCGGATTATACCTACGACACCGCCCGGATGGAGGCGTTTCTGGCGCCCGCGGGCGTCATGGTGGAAATTTACGCCACCACCCTCCACTACGCGCCCTGCCAGGTCAATGAGGAAGGGTTCCGCTGCGTGGTCATTCTGCCCAGAGGCACGAACATGGATCTGGAGCCATTTGAGCCCAAAAATGAGGAGGACCGTCTCCTCTTTGCAAAGAACAAGTGGCTGATCGGCCATGCGGAGGGCGGGCTTCCCGAAGGCGCGTTCCTGGGGCTGAAAGGTGAAAATCTGACCGTGTAAGGCGCGGTTTTGTAACCATAATGATTCCACAAAAAGAAAGGAGAGCGAGGCTTTGTGCCGGGCGCTGGGAAGTCCATTTCCCACAGTTCCAAAGGCACGGGTCTCCAGGTGCATTTTATGAATAATATTCCCAAAGTAAAATTAGGTATTGTAGCCGTCAGCCGGGACTGTTTTCCTGAGTCCCTTTCCGTCAACAGGAGAAAGGCGCTGGTCGCCGCCTACGCCGGGAAATATGACGCGGAAAATATTTACGAGTGCCCCATCTGTATCGTGGAGAGCGAGATTCATATGGTGCAGGCGCTGGAGGACATCAAGAAGGCCGGCTGCAACGCGCTGGCGGTCTATCTGGGCAACTTCGGCCCTGAGATATCCGAGACCCTTCTGGCCAAACACTTCGACGGGCCTGTCATGTTCCTGGCCGCGGCGGAGGAGAGCGGGGACAGCCTGACGGGAGGGCGCGGGGACGCCTACTGCGGTATGCTCAACGCCAGCTACAACTTAAAGCTGCGCGGCGTCAAAGCCTATATTCCAGAGTATCCGGTGGGGACGGCCGGCGAGTGCGCCGACATGATCGAGGAATTCCTTCCGATCGCCCGCGCCGTCATCGGGTTATCCGAACTGAAGATCATCAGCTTTGGGCCGAGGCCCTTAAACTTCCTGGCCTGCAACGCTCCGATCAAGCAGCTTTATAACCTGGGCGTGGAGATCGAGGAGAACTCGGAGCTGGATCTGTTTGAGGCGTTCAATCAGCACGCGGGCGACAAGCGCATCCCGGATGTGGTGAAGGACATGGAGGAGGAACTGGGAGAGGGCAACCTGAAGCCGGAAATCCTGCCCAAGCTGGCTCAGTATGAACTGACCCTTTTAGACTGGGTGGAGGCGCACAAGGGCTACCGGAAATATGTGGCTATCGCAGGGAAATGCTGGCCCGCCTTCCAGACGCAGTTCGGCTTCGTGCCCTGCTATGTGAACAGCCGTCTCACCGGCCGGGGCATCCCCGTTTCCTGTGAGGTGGATATCTACGGAGCTTTGAGCGAGTATATCGGCACCTGCGTGACGCAGGACGCCGTGACCCTTTTGGACGTCAATAATTCCGTGCCGGACGACATGTACGCCGGGGATATTGAGGGAAAATTTCCTTATACCCACCGCGACGTCTTTATGGGATTCCACTGCGGCAATACCTGCTCCAGAAAGCTGTCCGCCTGCTCGATGAAATATCAGATGATTATGGCGAGGGCGCTCCCGGAGGAAGTGACCCAGGGAACCCTGGAGGGGGATATCCTTCCGGGAGACATCACCTTTTACCGTCTCCAGTCCACAGCCGACAGCCAGCTTCGGGCCTATGTGGCGGAGGGGGAGGTGCTTCCCGTCGCCACCCGTTCCTTCGGCTCCATCGGAATCTTCGCAATCCCGGAGATGGGCAGATTCTACCGCCATGTGCTGATCGAGAAGAACTATCCGCACCACGGCGCAGTAGCCTTCGGCCATTATGGAAAGGCACTGTTTGAGGTGTTTAAGTATCTGGGCGTGGAGGATATCGGATATAATCAGCCGAAGGGCGTGCGGTATCCGACGGAGAATCCGTTTTAAATATGATGCGATTCGGGGATAGGAAAGTTTAATGGAAATAAATGGGGCCGGCAGTATGGCGGGATAAGCGTCATACTGCCGGCTTTGTCTGTATGTAATGGGCCGCGGGCAGAGCCTGCGGGCGATTGTTAAATGCAATGGGCCGTGGGCACAGCCTGCGGGCGATTATCTGAATCCAATGGGCCGCTGGCGCACCCTGCAAGCGATCATCTAGGAAACGCCGCCCCGCCTCTCCCCACCCTTCAACGCCTTCTCAAACACCCCAATACATTCCAGCGTATCCCGATGCGGCATCACCGCGCTCTCCAACTCCCCCATCTTTACGCACCGCATCACCTCCGCCGCCTCATACTCAAATCCATTCTCAACCTCAGACTCAAACCGCTCCGCCAACCGGAATTCCCCGTCATACAGCTCCACCGCAGAAGCCCGGTGGGTCTGCTCCAGGCGGATATACCCCTTGGGCCCATACAGGCCGCAGGGCGACGGAATCCGGGCGTGGGTGGTGGTCTGAACCGCCCCGTGGCAGGTCTCAAACTTCAGCAGAAGGCTGTTGTCCTCGTCCACTCCGCTGCTCCCCCACCCGATTTCCGCCCGCACATCCACCAAGGGCTGATTTACCAGATACGTGAGAATCTCAATGGGATACACCGTCAGATCATACATTGCCCCACCGCCCAGCTCCGGCTTAAAAATCCGGTGATCCGCCGAGGCGTTGATCCCCCCGGTATAATTCGCAATCTGAACCGTCCCGATCCGCCCCTCTGCCACCCACTCCCTGGCCTTCTGCACGCAGGGCAGGAACCGGGACCACATGGCCTCCATCAAGAACACCTTCCTCTCCCGCGCAAAGACAAACGCCTTCTCCGCCTCCGCCAGGGTCATAAACATGCTCTTCTCGCACAGCACCGGCACCCCATGTCCAATACACAACATCACATTCTTAAAATGGAAATTATTGGTTGTCGCTACATACACCGCATCCGGCCTCTCCCGCTCCAACATCTCCTCATAATCCCCATAAAACCGTGCTACCCCGTTCTCCCGGGCGAAGCGCTCCGCCCGTTCCACGCTCTTGCTGGCCACGGCCGCCACCTCGGCGCCCTCCAGCCGTCTCACGGCGTCGCAGAACTTAGCGGCGATGCCCCCCGCTCCCATTATTCCAAACCGAAACATTTCCCCTCCTGCTCTGCGGCCTTGAGGATCGCCTCAATCAGCCGGCAGTTGCGGATCGTCTCCTGAAGTCCAAGGGCCGGTTCCCGGTCCTCCAGCACCGCGTCGGAGAACTCCTCCACCTCCAGCATATAGCAGTCGCTGTCCGCCACCGGCACCTCCTCCGTGCGGCCATCCGCGGACGTCACCAGAATAGGCAAATGGGTATCGATAAAGGTATCCCGGATCAAAATACTCCCTTTTGTGCCATTGATTTCGGTCAGCATACTGCTGCAGCCGTCAAACCCGCAGCTGATATTAGCCGTCACACCGCTTTTATATTTAAGACTGGCCACCAATGCGTGCTCCACCCCCTGAAACGTGGTCTTTTCCGCCGAAACTGCCTGGGGGTAATCATTTAACAGCCATCCGATCAGATTCACCGGGTAACATCCAACATCCCGGAGTGAACCGCCGCCCAGCTCCCGGTTCACCCGCACGTCCCCGTCGTCCTGCAGATAGAACCTATGAGTGGAATAAATGTGGCAGATTTCCCCGATGGCTCCGCTATCCAGAACCTCTTTGAGCGCCTTTATCCCTGGCAGGAACCGGTACATGAACGCCTCCATCAGCTTCACCCGGTTCTCCTTAAACACCGCCTCCAACTCCCGGCAGTCCGCTGCGGTGAGGGCCAGCGGCTTCTCGCACAGCACATGCTTTCCGTGCCTTGCGGCCTTTATGGCCCATTCCTTGTGCAGGGCGTTGGGCAGCGGAATGTACACCGCGTCGATCTCCGGGTCCTCCAGCAGACGGTCGTAGCTCTCGTACACCTTGCGGAACCCGAACCGCTCCACCGCCTCCTTAAGCTTTTCCCGGCTCCGGCTGGCAATGGCCACCACCTCGGTATTTTCCGCCTTCATCATAGCCGGTATCACATGATTTCTGGCTATCCCGGCGTAACCCAGGATGCCCCATCTCACTTTCCTGTCCATCTCTCAAAACTCCTCTCTATTCCTTCAGCGCCCCGTTTGTAGCGCCCTTGATAAACGTATCCTGAATCATAAAAAACAGGATCAGAATCGGCAGCGTCATCAGCGTGGCCGCCGCCAGTATGGACGACCAGTCCACTTTGAACTCCGTCGAGAACATTTTAAGTCCGATGGAAATGGTTCTGGCCCGGCTGCTGGTGGAAAAGGTCATTGCGTATAAAAATTCCTCCCAGGATATCATAAACGCATACATGGCCGTGGCGAAAATTCCCGACGAACACACCGGCACGATAATCTTAAAAATCGCCTGAAGCTTCGTGCACCCGTCGATCATGGCTGCCTCCTCCAGAGTGGGCGGTATAGTCCTGATAAACCCTTTCAGCATGATAATAGAAAACGGCAGCATGCAGAGCAGATGGGTGAACGCGATCCCAAAATGGGTGTCAATGATCTGCAGCCGGTCCATGGCCCGGTACAACGGAACCAGCGTAGACGCCTGGGGAATCATATTGCACAGCAGAATACACACCATCACCAGATTCTTTCCCCGGTAATTGTGCCGGGCGAAGGAGTAAGCGGCCGGAATCGCCACGCAGATACACAACACCGTAGCTGTGGTGGCGATGATCACCGAATTCATAAAATACCGCGGCACCTCGGTCTCAAACAGCACGTGGATAAAGCTGGACACCGTGGGGCTGGCCGGAAGCAGCCGGGGCGGGGATGTCAAAAGCTCGTTGGGCCGCCTGAACGCGCAGGAAATCATCCAGAAGAATGGGAAAATCATCACAATCCCCAGGGCGGTCAGAATCACGTAGAGCATATCTTTTTTCAGTTTCTTCATTCCGTCGCACCCCCTTCTATGTCATCTCATTTTCCCGTTTTTCCGTCATGGAAATGTACACGAAGGCGATTACCATGACGATGATCAGGAAAATATTTGCCGCAGCCGCGGAATACTCAAAGTTATACTGTTCGATACCGGTCTTGTAGATAAAGATCTGGACGATCTCCGAAACTCTCGCCGGACCGCCGCCCGAGATGCTGTACACATACACAAACGAGTTCAGGGACCATATCACCGACACCAGGATCACGGAGCGCATCACCGGGAACAGCAGCGGCAGCGTGATGTAGCCGATCTGCTGCAGCCAGTTTGCCCCGTCCAGTCTGGCGCTCTCGTAAATGTCCTCGGAAATGGACTGGAGCCCGCTTAAGTACATGATCATCACAAAAGGAGCGATCTTCCACACATAGACCACGGCGATGCATTTGAGCACCTGGTTGGGGTCCGAGACCCAGAGCTGGTTCTTCTGAATGATTCCGAACAGCTGCAAAATATAGTTGAGAATCCCGTAATCCGCGTTGTAGATCCATTTCCACACAATACACACCACCACCGACGGAATCACCCAGGGCACGATAAAAAGAGTGCGGAACAGCTTCTTCATGCGGACCTTGGTGTTCAGCAGAATGGCGATGATCAGCCCGAACACCATCTCAAAGGGCACGGTGTAGAGCAGCCACTGAAATGTATTCTTAAGGTCGGACCGGAAATAGCGGTCCGCAAACAGCTTCTGGTAATTCTTCACCGTTGGGAAGATTCCCCCCTGGGAAAAGCTGTTGATCAGGTTGTTGACCAGCGGATATGCCACCAGCAGGGTCAGAATCACAAATGTCGGCAGCAGATAGAGCAACGGATGCTCCCTCTTTTTTCGTTTCTTTGTCTGTACCATGGTCTCTCCCTTGTATATAAGATTCTCCGGCACAAAGCGTACCGGAGAACCCTCAAAACAGTTACTTTAACGTCTCATTCAGCGAATCGTTGGCCTGCTGCAGCGCCTCCTCAGGCGTGCTCATCCCGGTCAGCACGGACTGCACCGCATCCAGAATGATCTGCTGGGCTCCCGGGGTGTCCGGAAGGGGCTGGAAATTCTGGGTATGGGTCAGCTGCTCCGCAAATACCTTGGAAATGGGATCGTCAAACCGGTCCGTCTCCCTTGCCTTCAAGTTGGCCGGGAAGGAGATCGGGAAATACTCCTGCACTTCCTTAGACAGGAAATACTCGATAAAGGTCCAGGCGTCATCCGGGTTTGCCGCGTTCTTGGGAGTCGCAATGTAGTAACCGCCCAATCCTGCGTTTAACGTGCCGCTCTTACCCGGCCACAGCGCCACGCCCACGTCAATATCCGGGGCGTCCTTCTGGATATTCTTCACCGCCGGCTGTCCGTCCACGTACATAGCCACGTTCTTGTTGTTGAACAGCGTGCGGACCTCAGCCGCGCCGTTGTTCACCGATCCCTCGGGCGCCACGTGGTGTTCGGTCAGAAGGCCGGTATAGTGACTCATGGCCTCGATGGCCTCAGGGCTTGTCAGGGTGCCCTCCGTCATATCGGCGTTTGCCACCTCGCCGCCCGCGCTCCACAGCTCAGGTACAAAGCGGAACCAGGTGTTGCCGGTCAGGTTCCCCACCAGTCCATAGCCGTACTGGTCGATGGTCCCGTCGCCGTCCTTGTCCACGGTCAGGGCCTTGGCGCACTCCACCAATTCCTCCCAGTTCGTCGGCGGTTTCTCGGGATCCAGCCCAGCCTCGCGGAACATATCCTTGTTGTACACCAGGCACATGGCCTCCATGCTCCAGGGCAGACCGTAAATCTGTCCGTCCACCGTCCCCAGCTCCAGCGCCACCGGGTCGAAATCATTTTCCAGATCAATGGCCTCAGACTTCTCCAGGTACGGGCTGTAGGACGTGAGCAGCCCCATCTTGGCAAAGCTGTTGGTCCAGGCGTAACTCTGCCACATCACATCCGGCCCCACCGCGGACTGGCAGGCCACCATCTCCTTGGTGGACAAATCGCTGTAAGGCACAATCTCAAACTGAAGGTCGATATCCGGGTGCAGCGCCTCAAATTCCGGCTCCAGCCGCTTCACGGACTCCTCCTCGGTTCCATCATACCAGATGGTCACCACCCGTTTCTCCCCGCTCGCAGCCGCCGCTTTGCTCTCCGGCGCAGCGCTCTCGCCTCCGGCAGGCCCCGCGGGCGCCTGAGTCGTCCCGGCATCCGTTCCGGTCTTTCCCCCGCAGCCCGCCGCCGCAAGGGCAATCGCTCCAACCAATAATCCCATTGCCAACTTTCGTTTCATTCCATTAACCTCCCCGTAAATGTCATATCAATATGTTCTGATCGTCATAATCCTCAACTACATAGCTCTGAATCTTTTCCTCATCCAGCTCGATCCCCAACCCCGGCTCCTTCGAGGGGATAATGTACCCCTCCTGCCAGTCAAAGGGTTTCTTCATCACCTTGTCAAATCCCCCGAAACTGCCCATGGTCTCGATGGCTTCCTGGATCAGGAAGTTGGGGCAGCAGGCGTCAAGCTGAATCTGCGCGGCGAAATTCACCGGCCCCGCCCAGAAATGGGTGGTAACCTGGGTGTGCCACGCCTCGCACATGGAGGCGATCTTCTTGGCCTCCAGTATGCCGCCCACACCGGCCAGATCCAGCTGGAAAATATCGCAGCTCTTCTGCTCCAGAAGGGGCGCGAACTCGTATTTGGTGGACAGCCGTTCCCCTGTGGCGATGGGGATGGTGGTGGCCTCTGATACCTTCTTTAACACCGGAAAATTCTCCGGCGGCGTGGGCTCCTCGAACCAAAGCGGGTCGTATTTCTCCAGGCATTTCGCCACCCGGATGGCCCCCGCCGCGGTGAACTGGCCGTGGGTACCGATGATGATGTCGCAATTTTCCCCCACCGCCTCGCGGATTCCCGCGATGTTGCGCTCCGCCCGAAGCAGGGATTCCCGGCTGGGCATGTGCACCGCGTAGCTGTCCAGGTAGGGGGCCATAGGGTCCAGCTTTACCGCGGTGAACCCCATATCCACGTACTCCCTGGCCCGCTTGGCGCATGCCTCGGGCATGGTCCAAAAGTCCTCGCAGAAAATCTTGTCCTCCTTCTCGTACAGGTACGTGTAGGTGCGGATGCGCTCGTTCACCATACCGCCCAACAGGTTGTAAACAGGCTGCCCCGTCTCCTTGCCGATAATATCCCAGCAAGCGATCTCAAAGCCGCTGATCAGCCCCATTGTGGACAAATCCGTGTGCATCTTACAGTGCTTGGCGTAAATCTTTCCGAACACCTTCTCGATGGCAAAGGGGCTCTCGCCGATGATATAATTCTCCGCCACATCCATTACCATCCGCCGCAGCGTGCCCGGGTCGTAGGCATTCCAGATCACCTCACCCCAGCCGCTCACATTGGAATCCGTGGTGAGCTTCAGCAAAAACCAGTAAACCCCTCCCTTTGCGTTATTGCGCACTTTAATAGGGTAAAATTTTACATCTACTATTTTCATATGCTCCACCTTACCAGGATCTTATTTTACTGATTTTTCCAGTCAGCAACCGTGTAAATCCCAGAAATATTACCATTTTTTAGTTAAAATACACATATTTGACTCGTATACGATTGGTTTTATATGTATTTTCTAAACTGATTATATCGATTCTGCGGGCAAATGAACATAGAACAAACGAACATGTACATGTAATTTTTTGATCAATACAGAGCGCTGTCCCGGTACTCACTGGGCGAATAGCCGGTGATCCGCTTAAACTGCTGCGAAAAATAGAACTGGTCCGAGTAATAAAGCCTGGCGGCGATCTCCTTGATGGGGACTTGCGTCTTGGCCAGCATGCGCTTGGCCTCTGCGATCTTCACCTCGTTGATGTATTTCACCGGCGGAAGGCCGATCTTCTTTTTGAACATGCGGGAAAAATGCTCCTCGGAGACGTTCAGCTTGCGGGCGATCATCTCCACGGAGAGCCTGGCGTTGGTGATGTTCACGTTGATAAACTTAATAGCCTCGTCCACCATGTCCTCATCGTTGCGGGACGCCTGTCCGGTGCCCAGAATCAGTCCCTTTTTCATGTGCCAGAGCACCGCTTCCAGGTAGATGCCCAGCAGCCCCGCGTCGGCCATGCCGGTTTTCATGTAGCTCTTGTAAATCTCCGCGCACAGAAACTGAACCGCCCCATCGTAATCGTGGAGCTTGATGATTTGATCCTCCAGCAGCAATTTCCGGTCCGACAGCTCGAACCAGATCACGTAATTGTCAAATATATCGTAATCTGACTCGTACAGAATGTGCCTGATCCGGGGCGGGATCAGCACGAAGTCATAGGAATCGTACTCGATGATCTTCTCGTTCAGCTTCATTTTCGTGTTGCCCCTGGTCATAAAATTCAGTTCGTAGAAATCATGGGCGTGAGGCGGCGCATCGCTGGTCGCGTCGCTGTGCCTTGCCCCCAGAAAGATCACCTGATCCCGTTTTTCTTCCATCCCGATTCTCCCCTCCCATAGTCAAATGCCAAAAAAGCAAAAATCAGACCGAAATTTTCTGATTTCTGCTTCAACTTCCAGGTCCCCGGATTTTTTAGGGACCACAGTATACAATTATAACATAAAACCGCTGGCTGGGAATTCTTCTGGTGAAAAGATGGGGGAAATATTTGAGAAGATCGTTGAAAAAACCCCAGGGAATGGACCTCCCTGGGGTTTCTTGGTGCTTACATGCAATATTACTATTAAACTTCCTGGTAACAACATATTACCCCGTTCTCCGCCAAATGTCAATAGGCTGTTACATGGGGAAAATTTCTGAGAAAATCGTTGGATGGACGGGTCAGGAAGAAAAGCAGTATAATGGACTTGCTGTCTACCCTATACTGAACAGCAGGAAGGGGGGATATCATGGTCAGTATATTCGATTTCCTGGCTGCGGTCGCGGCAAGTGTAGCGGGATACTACATATGCAAGTGGATAGACCACAGCCATAAAGACAGCTAACCCAAGAGAAAGCCCCAAGGACTCGCACTCCTTGGGGCTTTCGATATCATGGTCTATTCGATTTCCTATTACCACTATACTACTTCGATTTCACAGAAATGTCAAGCGCCGTTTCCCGCAAAAAACATCACGACCGCCGTCCCAACCGCCAGGCACACCCCCAGCGGAATCGCGGCCTCATCCCCGTCTCTCTCCCTATTATAATACGCAGCAATCTTCCCCGTAGTCAGATAATCCCTCACATACCCAGCCAGATATGAGAACCGTTTCCACAAAATCCCCCGCCTCACCAGACGCCCAAACGACCACACCGCGCCCAGGCACAGCCCGGCGAAAATCCCCGCGCCGCCCTGTGCGAACCCCAGCCAGGCCACGATCACCGCCGCAAGCTTCACATCCCCGGCCCCAATTACCCGAAACCGGTAAAAGCACATCCCTGCCGCCACCGCGGTAACCGCCCTGCCAAATGCAGCCATCGCCGCAAACGCCCACGCCTGCGCCGCCGTGGCTGTCTGCATGCCCTGTAGCCCGGCCGTCACTCCCGCGCCATGCAGCCCGGCCACGTTCTCCACGCCCTGCAACCCGGCCGTCATCCCCGCGCCATACATCCCAGCCGCCGCCCACATCCCCTGCGTCCCAGCCATCACCACCCCGCCTGCCAATCCCACCACCGTCAGCCAATTCGGTATCCGCCTGGTCTTCCCGTCCCACCCGGCACAGACGGCCAGATAGATCATAAAAATCCAATTTTTCTGCATATCTCCCGCATTTTCCCCCTTTTTTATTCATAAAATGTTTATGGAATGGAATATAAGCCGGAATCTCGGCCCTTTTGAAAATGAGATCGTTCAGAACTGAACCCTTCCCAGATAATTGTCTATTATGCCTTATTTTTCCAGCGCTGTCAACCGGCTTTTATAATACTTGACGATACGCCCTTCTGATGGTACACTATAATTGGTTCAAAAAATTAAACCAAAGGAGGAAAGCGCATATGACGACGCCCCAAAAACTGCAGGAACAATTTCACCGCTGCATGCCATTATTCATGGCCCTGGGGGACGAGATGCGCCTTTCCATTATCGAGGTTTTAACCCAGGAAGCCTTCAACCGTCGCCCCGCCTCAGGGGAAATCCATTTTGAGGACCACGGTCTGAACGTGAACGAGATCACCCGTCGCACCAGCCTTTCGCGGCCGGCCATATCCCACCATCTAAAGATTCTCAAGGACGCCGGTCTGGTGGGCGTGCGCCAGGAAGGCACGGCCAATTACTACTACCTGACCCTGCGGGAGTCCAATCGGGTTCTCATGGAATTGGGATACCGGCTGGAAGAATTCCTGTATTAAGGCCTTCCGTGAATAAGATGCCATTTTCCAGATATACTATTTCTATCAATATCTGGGAGATGAATCGTATGCTGAATCTGTTAAGAGCGAAAAAAGAGACCGCCGCCACACGGCTGGCCGCTGAGAACACGCGCTACCTTCGGTACGAGATCGAGCGCAGCAAATGCGCCATCGACACAGCGCAGAACCATTTCGAGCAGGTGGTGGACCCCACCCTGATCGACTGTTATATTTACGAGCTGAACGCAGCCCAACTGCGCTACCAGTTCCTTCTCAGGAAATTTAAAAGCCAGGAGATCTGATTCTCCTGTACATAAACATTTTAGGTAACAGTTCAGCGGGCGGGAAAATTGGTGCGAGAAGCCGCGTCAAGCTCGCTTGTAAGCGGATTTTCGTGACGATTTTCACATCGGATGAACATCCGATGCTTCTTGACCGGCTTTTTCGGTCAAGAAGATGAGCCGTCTGAACCATAAATATCTTAGAGAGATTGCGAGGACAACATCATGAGCACTTGGTATGAGCGGGGCGTTTTTTACCACATGTACCCCCTGGGTATGACTGGAGCCCCCAAGCACAACGAAAACACGGAAATTACCCACCGTTTTGACCAGCTGAACCGCTATATCCCCCACTTAAACCAGCTGGGTTTCAACGCCATCTACATAGGACCGCTGTTCGAGTCCTCCAGCCACGGTTACGACACCCGGGATTACAAGCTGGTGGACCGGCGTCTGGGCGACAACAGCGACTTTAAAGAATTTGTGGCCCTCTGCCACCAGAGCGGGATCAAGGTTGTGGTGGACGGCGTGTTCAACCACACAGGCCGGGAATTCTTCGCCTTCCGCGACATCTGCGAAAAGCGTTGGGACTCCCCCTACAAAGACTGGTACAAGGGAGTCAACTTCGACTGGCAGAGCCCCCTGGGCGATCCCTTCGGCTTCGAGGCCTGGCAGGGACACTTCGAACTGCCCTGCCTGAATCTGTTTAACCCCGCGGTGCGGCAGTACCTCTTCGACGTGATCCGCTTCTGGGTCAATGAATTCGACATCGACGGCATCCGCCTGGACTGCGCAAATGTACTGGACTTCAACTTCATGAAGGAGCTGCGCCGTGAAACCGCCGCCATGAAGGAGGACTTCTGGCTCATGGGCGAGGTGATCCACGGCGACTACTCCCGCTGGGTCAACCCGGAGATGCTGCACTCCGTCACTAACTACGAGCTGCATAAGAGCATTTACTCCGGCTTCAACGACCACAACTTCTTCGAGATCGCCCACAATGTGCGGCGATTGGAAGCCATTGGCCGGGAGCTCTACACCTTCGTGGACAACCACGACGAGGACCGCATCGCCAGCAAGCTGACCAAGCGCGACCACCTGGCGCCGGTCTACATGTGCCTGTTCACGCTCCCCGGCATCCCCAGCGTCTACTACGGCGGCGAGTGGGGCGTGGAGGGGAAACGGACCCGCACCAGCGACGACGACCTGCGCCCCGCCATCTCCATGGATCAGGCGGAAACGCTCCACTGCCCCCTGACCGACCTCATCGGAAAGCTGGGCCATATCCACGCGGAAAACCCGGAATTTCACGCCGGGCGCTATCAGGAGCTGCTTCTGACCAACCGCCAGTACGCCTACGGCCGCTGGGACGGGGACTCTCTCATCGTCACCGCCCTCAACAGCGACGACAATCCGGCGGCCATAAGCATCCCGGTCCCCGTGAACGCCAACACAGCGGTCCACCTGCTGGAGCCGGAATTGGAAGAAGTTCCCATTGAAAATGGAAAAATCAATCTCACCGTCCCGGGCAACTGGGGCGCGATCCTAAAAATAAAAGGGGGTTCAAAATAATGGCAAACAGCAAAGCAGCTGGGAGCGGGCAAGAGGCTTCCAGACGCAAACGCGCGGTATCTGCCGCGGACAGAAAGGTTGAAACAGCCGGTAAAAAAGCCGGAGCAGCCGGCAAAGCGCCCGCCACACGAAAGTCCTCCGGCAAATCTGCCGCCAGGACCGCTGCCAAAAAGTCATCAAAACCCGCTGAAACGGGATTCATAACCGATCTGGACCGTTACCTCTTCGGCGCGGGCACCCACTACGAGATCTTTGAGAAGCTGGGCGCCCACCCCAAGACCTACGGAGGCCGGCCGGGATACTACTTTGCGGTGTGGGCCCCCCATGCCGGCGCCGTTCACCTGGTAGGCGATTTCAACAGCTGGAACCCGGAAGCCACCCCCATGACCCAGCTGGCCCAGTCCGGTATCTGGGAGTGCTTTATCCCCGGCATGGGACCCGGCGAGCTCTACAAATTCGCCGTCACCACCCAGTCCGGCAAGATTCTGTTCAAAGCCGACCCCTATGCCAACTGCGCGGAATACCGCCCCGGCACCGCCTCCATGACCACGGACATTGAGACTTATAAATGGACGGACGGCCAGTGGATGGAAAAGCGCAGCCAGTCCGACCCGGTCACCGGCCCCATGAGCATCTACGAAGTCCACCTTGGCTCCTGGCGCAAGAAAAACCGCCCGGAGAAGGACGGCTTCTATACATATGTGGAGGCGGCTCACGAGCTGACCGCCTACGTGAAGGAGATGGGCTACACCCATGTGGAGCTGATGGGCATTGCGGAGCACCCCTATGACGGCTCCTGGGGGTATCAGGTGACGGGGTACTTTGCCCCCACCTCCCGCTACGGCTCCCCTTCCGACTTCATGTACTTTGTCAACTACCTCCACCGCCATGGAATCGGTGTGATTCTGGATTGGGTGCCCGCGCATTTCCCCAAGGACGCCCACGGACTGGCGGACTTCGACGGGGAACCCCTCTACGAGTACGCGGACCCCAGAAAGGGCGAGCACCCGGACTGGGGCACCAAGGTCTTTGACTACGGCAAGAATGAGGTGAAGGATTTCCTGATCAGCAACGCCATTTTCTGGGTTGAGAAGTTCCATGTGGACGGGCTAAGGGTGGATGCCGTGGCCTCCATGCTGTACCTGGACTACGGCCGCCAGAGCGGCCAGTGGATTCCCAACAAAAACGGCGGCAACCAGAATCTGGAAGCCATTGAATTTTTCAAACACTTAAACACCGTGCTGCGCGGCCGCAACAGCGGCGCTATGATGATCGCCGAGGAGTCCACCGCCTGGCCCAAGGTGACGGACCACCCGGAGGTGGACGGCCTGGGTTTCACCTTCAAGTGGAACATGGGCTGGATGCACGATTTCCTGGAATACATGAAGCTGGACCCCTATTTCCGCAAGTACAACCACCACCGCATGACCTTCGGCCTGACCTATTTCACCAGCGAGAACTATATCCTGGTGCTGTCCCACGACGAGGTGGTTCACTTAAAATGCTCCATGATCAATAAGATGCCGGGGCTTGGCAAGGACAAGTTCTCCAACTTAAAGGCCGGATACACCTTCATGCTGGGGCATCCCGGCAAGAAGCTGCTCTTCATGGGCCAGGATTTCGGCCAGTGCCACGAGTGGGATGAGAAGGTGGCTCTGGACTGGCAGCTGACCGACGACGAGGACCACCGGGACCTTCAGCACTATGTCCGGGACCTGCTTCAGCTCTACCGCAAATACCCCGCCCTCTACCAACTGGACAACGACTGGAACGGCTTCATGTGGGTCAATGCCAACGACGGCGACCGGAGCATTTTCAGCTTCATCCGCAGGGATGAAACCGGCCGGAAAAGCCTATTGTTTGTTATTAATTTCACACCCGTGGCGCGGCCGGACTATCGGGTGGGCGTGCCGAAAAAAGGCAAATACACACGGCTGCTGGACAGTGAACACGGCGCATATAAAGCCTCTGAAGCGCAATCCTATGTTTCCGCCAAGGGCGAGTGCGACGGACAACCCTATTCCTTTGCCTATCCACTGCCCGGTTATGGCACTGCAATTTTCCGTTTTTAACAGGAGAACCCCAAAAGAATGTTAAAAATTTATCAAAAAGGGTATGTACTTTTTAACCCGGATGTAGTAGAATAAAGGCAATGCGATATACACCATGTCGCACTACCGTTTATAATGTTTGGAAGGAGAGTATAAGTTATGGCAAAACAATTAATTTCCAGTAGCGAAACGAAATGTGTTTACCGCGACGGCGACCTTGCCATCAAGGAATTCTGCGAAGGATTCCCCAAGGCTGAGGTCCTGAACGAAGCCCTGTGCACTGCCCGCGTCGAGGATTTGCCCGGCCTGCATGTGCCGAAGGTTCTGAGTGTGTCCGTGATGGATGGTAAATGGTCCATTACCAGGGAATTTATCGAGGGCAAGACCCTGCAGCAGCTGATGGATGAGAACCCCGACAAGGTTCAGGAGTACATGGAGCAGATGGTAGACCTGCAGATCGATATCCACAGCAAGGCCTGCCCCCTGTTAAACAAACTGAAAGAAAAAACCATCCGCGCTCTTCAGGAAGAGGAGCAGCTGGACGCCAACACCCGCTACGACCTGCTGACCAGACTGGACGGCATGCCCAAGCATACCAAACTGTGCCATGGCGACTTTGAACCGTCCAACATCATTGTGGCGGCGGACGGCGCGATGTACGTGGTCGACTGGGTTCATGCTTCCCAGGGCAACGCCAGCGCCGACGTGGCGAGAACCTATCTCCTTCTGAGTCTGAAAGATGCCAAGAAAGCCGAAATGTACATGGATATGTTCTGTGAAAAGACAGGCACTGAAAAGCGCTATGTACAGGGCTGGCTTCCCATCGTGGCTGCCGCGCAGCTGGCGAAAAAGCGTCCTGAGGAGAAAGAGCTTCTGGAGAAATGGGTCAACGTATTCCCCTATGAGTAAAAACGGTTATAAAAAGCCCCGCGGTCCGTTCCCAATGGAACGGCCTGCGGGGCTTTTTCTCTCACTGTGTCCAGTTATCCGTACCGGATTTCGCTATGTTGCCGCCGGAATCCTCCGTTTCTATCATTTTATCCTTGTGAACCTCATCGGCTGTCTCCAACTCTGTCCCAGGCTCATCCAACTTGTTCAGACAATCCTCTATGGTGGTCCACTTCACAGGGAAGGACACCACGGCCTTGAACAGATCCCCGTCAATCACAATATCGAACTCCCCGCCCTGAAGCTGGGTCAGGCTCTTGGCAATGGACAGGCCCAGGCCGCTTCCCTCCGTAGTTCTGGACACATCGCCGCGCACAAAGCGCTCGGTCAGCTCATCCGGAGAAATGTTCAGAGGGCTCTCCGAAACATTTTTGATTGTAAAGACTGCCCTCCCGTTCTGCTGAAACACATCCACATAAATCCGGCTCCGCTCCATCGCGTACTTGAAGGCGTTATTGTAAAGATTTTCCAGAATCCGCCACATGCGCCGTCCGTCCGCCCGGATCAAAAGCGGCTCCTTGGGCAGATGGCTCACCACCTCCAGATGGCGGCGCTCAAACTTCTCCGCAAACTCTCCGCCGGTCTGCTGGACCAGCTCCACCAGATCGATGTCCGCGATCTCCAGCTTCAGATTGCCGGAGCTGGCCTTGGAAGCCTCCACCAGGTCCTCGGTCAGGGTCTTTAAACGCTGGGATTTCTGTTCCAGCACCTCCAGATATCCCTGAATCTTGGGATCCTGAATGTGTTCGCGCTTGAGCAGGTCCACATAGTTGATAATGGAGGTCAGCGGCGTCTTGATATCGTGGGACACGTTGGTAATCAGATCCGCCTTCAGGCGCTCGCTCTTCACCTTCTCCTGCAAGGCCGCGTCCAGGCCGATGCTGATGTTGTTGATGTGCTCGCCCATAATCCGTTCTTTGCCGTTCAGCCGTTCCAGGTTCATCTGCAGACTGGTATTTCCCTGGGAAATGCTGCGGATCGCGCCGTCCAGCTGGTCCATCTGCAGCGCCTTGGAGAACATGAGATGGAAAATTAACAGGTTGAAGAGCGCGAAAAACACCGCAATGGCGTAAAAAATCATCTTCTGCTTGATTGTCTTCTCTTCGATCAGGAACATGCTGAACATGCTCCAGATCATCATGCAGTTCAAAAACAGCACCATGGCGAAGCCGATTCCCATGCCGAAGGCAAAGGCGGCCCGATTCCGGTAATCCTGGGTGTGATCGATCACCCTCTTGGTCAGGCTATTGCTCCATAGGGTTCTGGCTTTATACCGCCGGATCATTCCGAAGAAGCAGATCATGCTGCCCGCGTAGATCACCAAAATGCGCATCAGCTTGATCCAGTACCCCCACTGGTCCTCCTTAAAAAACAGGCTGATCAGCCGGTTGCCCACGAGTTTCCCCAGATACAGGCAGGCGAACACGCAGATCACCCACATGGCCAGCCCCACCTCCGTGAACGTCTCGTCCGACGGGTACAGGCGGATATCCTCGCTTCCGGCAAAGGTGTGGCCGGACATCATCATGAGCAGCAGAATCGTAGCCAGGCAGCCCACCATTCCCACCACCACACCGGCCATACCCACGATAAAGTTATCTCTGGCGCTGTTGTACTGCGCCGCCTGTCTGGCGTAGGTGTCGTCGTTGGGATAGGACGTGTCCACGGACACGATCAGGTAATACTTGTTGTTGCCGAAGGGGTTCCACATTTCCAGATAGGGAGCCACGTTCACCGGCACGTCGGCCAGATTGCTCTCCATGCGGATGGTATTTCCGGGGATGTAGAGATAGCGGCCCGAGGCCTTCATCTCCTCCACCGACAGTTCCGGCGCGTTGGTGTAAATCTGGTCCTTTCCGTCATCGCTGTGGTAGGCGATGCGGAAATGCATGTTGGTCTTGTTCTCAATATAATTGTAGTAAATGGAATAATAGTCGCCCAGGTGATCCAGCACGTCCAGGGCCAGGTCCTCCCGGGTCATCCGGTTCTCCTCCAGCTCCCGGTCCATGAAGTTGGGGTTGTAGGACTGCCAGTCCACGGTGATCTCATCGTCGTCATCGTCCATGGAGGTTGGCACGCCCTGGACGGTGAAATTCTCATCCAGGTAATATCCCCGGGTCTTGGCGTAGCGGACCAGCTGGTCCAGGGTCAGCTCCTCGCTGAGCCCGGGGCCGTCGCTGATGCCCACAATAGTCCGCTCCATATCCAGCTTTCCATCTGTCTCAAACACATCCCGGTAGCCGACATAGCTGAATATCTTCTCAATGTCCTGCTCCAGACGGGTTGAAAACTGGGGGGAGTCCTCATACACCTCATCGTAAACCCAGCTGATCCCCTTGCCGTAATCCGAGTTGAGGTACATAGCGCTGATACCGGCCGCGGTGACGACCAGAAACAGCACATGCATCACGGTTAAAAATATTTTCTTTCGCTGGTAGCGATTCCGTTCTTCCGCCATAGGCCACCTACTGCTTCTCGATCTTGTAGCCCACGCCCCACACCACCTTCAGGTATTTGGGTTCCCTGGGATTGATCTCGATTTTCTCGCGGATATGGCGGATGTGCACCGCCACCGTGTTGTCCGCTCCGATGGCCTCCTCGTTCCAGATCTGCTCGTAAATCTCATCGATGGAGAACACCTTGCCCGCGTTCTTCACCAACAGCAGCAGAATATTGTATTCGATGGGCGTCAGCTTGATGGGGTCCCCGTCCACCGTCACTTCCTTGTTGTCGTCGTTGATCTGAAGGCCGCCGCACTTGTAAACCTGGCCGTCGGGCTGCTGGTTTAAGTTCCCAAGCTGGGTGTAGCGCCGCAGCTGGGACTTCACCCGCGCCACCAGCTCCAGGGGATTGAAGGGCTTGGTGATATAGTCGTCCGCGCCGATGTTGAGCCCCAGAATCTTGTCCGTATCCTCGGACTTGGCCGAGAGTATGATGATGGGAATGCTGCTGTTCTCCCGCACCTTGAGCGTGGTGCGGATTCCGTCCAGCCCCGGCATCATCACGTCGATAATCAGAAGGTCCGCGTCATGGCTCTCCAGGTACTCCAAAACCTCGTACCCGTCGTAAGCCTTGATCACCTCAAAGCCTTCTCCGGTCAGATAAATATCAATGGCCTCCACAATCTGTTTATCATCATCACAAACCAGAATCGTCTGCATTGCTGTCCCTCCTCTTCGTTCGAACGAAACGCGCCGTCCGCTGTAAACTGTGCGTTTAGAAAATTCTCCAGGCGCAGATAAAGTTGTTTGCCCACCACTGGGTCAGTCCCCTGTGCACAACGCGTCCGTTACTGGAGGAAGCGTCGATCACAGTTCCGCCGCCGGCCGCAATTCCCACATGGCCGTTCACGACCACGATATCACCGGCCTGAATGTCGTTGAAATTGGTAATCTTTGTGTAACGTCCCGCATTTCTCCAGCCCGAGGACGTCATGTAGCTCTGGTTGACGCCAACCTGATTCAGGCACCAGTACACGAACCCGGAGCAGTCGAAGGCGTTCGGTCCCTTGGCTCCCCATACATAGGGGCTGCCCAGCTTGGAGCTGGCCACCGAGATCAGAGAGGACGCTCCGCCGCTGGCCGGCACTCCTCCGGACGGCGGCTTATAGGTTCCGCCGCCGGTATTCCCTCCGGTGTTCCCACCGGTATTGCCTCCGGTATTTCCACCCGTGTTCCCGCCGGTGTGTCCGCCGGTATTCCCTCCGGTGTTGGCGCCCGCGTTGCCGGTTCCGGCCGCCGGCCGTCTCACGTTGTCGCTGGAGAGCTTGGCCAGGGTCTGCACGCCCACCAGTCCGTCCACCGACAGTCCGTTGCGGGACTGGAAATTCTTTACAGCTGTCTGAGTGGCCTCGCCGTAGTAGCCGGTGACATTTCCGGAGTACAGGTAGCCGTGCTTGCTCAAAAGCTGCTGCATGCGCTTGACCGCGTCGCCGCGCTCGCCCAGCATCAGACCGTTGGACCGGGCGCTGGGGCTGTCTAAGGCCATCCGGGTGGACGGTCCCAAATAGCCGTCCACGATCTGGTCGTTTCTGGCCTGGAACTGTTTGATGGCGATCGCCGTATCCTCGCCGTAAGTGCCGTCGGGCTCCGTGGTCAAATACCCCAGCTCCTTCAGGCGCTGCTGGCAGGCCAGAACCACATCGCTCTTCTCGCCGTAGGACAGGAAATTGGGCTTGATCTCATCGCTGTACAGCAGGTTGATGGTCTTCTGCCCCACCTTACCGTCCATGTTGAGTCCGTTTACTTCCTGAAGCTTTAAAACCGCTGCCTCGGTGGAGTCGCCGAAGTTTCCGGTCACCAGATCCGCTGTCGCCAGATATCCCAGCTCGTACAAACGCTGCTGGATTCTCTGAATATCGTCGCCCTGGGTTCCCTTGGACACCGCGTAATACTTGGCGTCCGGGGACATGATCGCGTCCCAGGTGCTGTTTCCCACAATTCCGTCCTGCGCCAGCTCATTCTGCCGCTGGAAATGCTTCACCGCCTGCACGGTCATCTCGCCGTAATAATCCGTCGGCTCATCGTTGTCCATGAAGCCCAGCTCCATCAAGCGGGCCTGCAGCTTGGCCACAATGGCGTGCCGCACGCCGATCCGCAGATAATCCGGAATGGGCTCCGCGTCCCCCAGGTCCACATCCGCCAGATACGGCAGCACCTGCCCGCCAAGTCCAAGGGGCGCGATGGTCTCCGGGACCACCTGGATCACCCGTGCTTCGCTGGGCGTCGCCTCCGCTTTTTCCGCTCCGGCCGGGGCCGCCTTGCAGCCCCCCAGCCATAAAGCTCCGGCGCAAACTGCCGCCAGAACCGTATATTTCATGTATCTCTGATTCATAGTTTCTTATGTACCCTTCTGTATCAGTCGTATTTTTAAGCGCTAAATCATTCTTATTCTAACATATTTCGATCTGAATAGCGATAAAAACTTTCTTAAGAACCTCTGCAGAAAGGCATTAAAAAAAGCCCCGCCCGCTCAGGTCGTTGCTTTTTTGTTCCTCTCGGCCAAACCGCTGGCAAAGAGACAGGGCGCGGCAAAAGGGGCAGGCAAAACATTGCTTTGCGGACCACAGGGACCCGCGTCCGGAAAGCGCAAAATCCTGGCAGAAGCCGTATTCACCAAGACACGGTTTCAGGAGGCCCGGGCGGAAAAATTGCTGAATCTTCCCGCGAAATGAGCCGTTGCCCACGATTTTGTGTTTTCCGGGCGTCAGTCCCTGCGCTCTGCAAAGCAGTCCCGCCTGCCCGTTTCGCCACGCCCTGCCCGTTGCGCGTACCTTTTTACCGCTCCCCCTTCAATTTCTTTGCGCCTCTTCCAAACCGTTTCCGCTTGAAAAACGGCACCTTTGCGGCGGCGGCCTCTTCCCTTCCGTCCTTCTGGTAAGCGCGGATGGTCTCGTCCAGCTGCCTGAACCGCTCCTCGTCCTTCTCGTCCGACACTCTGAGCAGATATTCCAACTCCCCTCTCAGCTTCTCGTTGACAAGATAACTCACGTCCTGACTGAGCTTCTCATTGTTCACTTCCAGGGCTCGTCCGATAATCAGGTTCATGATCTGCTGGAACTGCTCCATCTTCTCCTCATTGGAGAGCACCGGCATCGCGGCCGCGCCCTTCACCTGAGCCAGGCTTGTCCCGCCCTCGGCCGTCTCCTCCTTGAACTCCAGAAGAGCCGCGTTCATGTCCCGCTCCAGAATCTCATCGGTCAGCTTTGCCCCCTGTCCGTCGTTTTTCAGTACCTGATTCAGAGCGTGCTTGATCGCCTTCAGCTGATACCCTTTTTCTTTCAGGTTTTTCACCTGCTTAAACAGACGGATATGTAGGTCCGTGTAATACCGGTGCCCCATCTCGTTCCGTGGAATATCAAGTTCCAGTTCGTCTTCCCAGTACCTTAATACATGGGCCTCCACATCAACCTTTTTGGACGCATCCGATATCAGATAATGTACTTCATCCATAGCCATTCTCTCCTTCACATCTTAACAGGCAGCTCCTGCCTTACTACTAATGTATGCGTTGAGAATGGATATTATGCCTAATCTTTTATATATTCAATTCCATCAATTCGGATTCCCCCATCGGTTTTCTCAAAGGGAAATGAGAACTCTCCGAACTCTGTTTTCAACACCAGACGCCCGTCGGCGATGGCGTAATCCACCGACTGCTTTAAGTCTCCGGACTCCATCACCAGCTGTTTTCCCTCAAAGGTAACCCGCTCGATCACGGTCTCTCCGGTCTCAACCGGCGGGTTCACCGCCCGGTAGGACCCGCTGTACCCCTTGTCCCCTCCCTTCACAAACAGGAGGATCAGGCAGCAGACCGCCGCTATGGCCGCAGCGGCCAGCCAGATTTTCTTTTTCTTCATATGACTCACTCCCACCCGTTTCCGGCGCTCAGTTTGCCCCGCCGCGTTCCATCAGCTTCATGTTCCAGTATACCCTGGCATTTTCCTCGATCAGCTCCGCTATGTATTCGGCCTCGATTACATTTTTGGCAAATGCCACCACCCCGTGTTCTTCCAACAGAAAGCCGCAGGGACGGTTTATCTGCTCCAGGCTGCGGTATATCTCCTCCATGCCCTCCTGCTCCACGGTCAGGCTCTTCAGCTTGCAGATGGGTACCGGGCTGTCCGTGATCTGCTTCATCTGTTTTGTGACCAGGGGAAGCAGGTCGAAGCAGTTGGCACACATCAGGGAATACAGGGGATGCGCGTGGACAATCCCGCCCACTTCCGGCATTTTCCGGTAGATTCCTCCGTGCAGAATGGTCTCCTTGGTGGGCTTTCTCACGCCCTCAATTACAGTTCCTTCCAAATCCGTGATCAGCAGATTGTCCTCATCCGCGTCCCCCAGGGTGATGCCCGAAGGCTTGATCAGCATATAGCCGCTTCCGGGAATGCGCGCGCTGATGTTCCCCCCGGATGCCGCGGCCAGGCCGCAGGCAAAGGCGCGCCGGGATGCCTTGATGTAAGCGTTTTTAACTTCAAGAAATTCCAGATACATGTGTTCTCCTCTCCTGAAAAACGGGGAGCGGGGCGTAATGGTAGGTTACGCCCCGGGTCGTGTCCCCGCTGATTGCACTGATTGTCAGACAGAAATTCCATTAACGGTATGTGCTTGTATTGTCCTTGGTCACAAGGGTCATGGGAATGTACTGTTCCGGCGCAACCTTATAGCCGTTGCAGGCCAGCAGGCAGGCGTAGATGGCGTTGGCGATCTGGCTCTTTTCCTCCTGGGCTCCGGTGATCAGGATATCGCCCGCGTCGATGGCGTCCAGACAATCGTTGTCCACGTCAAATGTAACCTGAACCATTTCCTTGTCGCGTCCCACGGCCTTACATGCCTCGATGGCGCCCATGGTCATATCCTTGTTGATGGAGCCGACGCCGTCGATCTCGGGATAGCGCTGCAGGAAGTTCTCCATTACGGTCATGCCCTTCTCGCGGTTGAAGTCCGCGGGCTGAGAGTCCAGAAGCTCGATTCCGGGATAATTCTTAAACGCGTCCAGATATCCGTCCACGCGCTCCGTGGAGGTGGAGTTGCCCGCGGTCCCCTCGATGAGAACAACTTTTCCAGTTCCTTCCAGAGCCTCGCACAGGGCGGTTCCCAGCTCGTAACCAACCGTGTAGTTGTCAACGCCGATCCAGGTCAGCACATCCCCGCCGTAAGCCTTGGTGTTGGGAGTGGCGATGGGAATGCCCGCGGCGTTGGCCTTCTCGATGGCCGGCACAATACCTGTGGAGTCTGCCGGTGTGATTAAAATGGCGTCCGCGCCGTCCGTGATCGCCTGCTCCACCAGCTGAATCTGCTCCTCAACACTGTACGGAGTCTCCGGCCCGATACATTTGATGTTGATGTTGGGAACCAGGGCTGCGGCTGCCTCGGCTCCGTCGATCATGCTGAGCATGAAGGAAAACTGCATGGACTTTACGATAAATACAAAGTTATAGGTTTTGACCGATGGGTCCGTCGCCTGGGCGGGCTCGTTGCTGGCCTGGGTCTCCGCGGGCGCCTGATTCTCCGCGGCGGTGGCAGTGGCGTTGGACGCGCCTACTGTACAGCCGGTTAAGGTGGACGCAAGGATGGTGAAACTTAATAGACATGCTAACATCTTTTTCATAAAATAATCCTCCTTCTTATTATATAGTAGCTTTGTTACCCCATTAGAAACTGGTTTGTATTGGTTAGGTTAGGTTCAGATGGCTGGAATTCGGTAGACGTCCTAAGGAATCCACCGGGCTTTGCCTGGTACCCCTGACATTTCAACTGCTGGAATTCGCTGGCCGTCCTAAGGAATCCACCAGGCTTTGCCTGGTACCCCTGACATTCCTAACCGCTGGAATTCGCTAGCCGTCCTAAGGAATCCACCGGGCTTTGCCCTGTACCCCTGACATTCCAACTGCTGGAATTCGCTGGCCGTCCTAAGGAATCCACCAGGCTTTGCCTGGTACCCCTTAGGACAAGGGCCGTCCTAAGGAATCCACCGGGCTTTGCCCGGTACCCCTTAGGACAAGGTTTTAAACTCCCTCACCGTCTTCACAATCGCCTCTTCCGTCGGAATCCGCTCCATACTGGATGCCCCCACAAATCCATCGATCTCCGGCAGATACGTTCTGAACGCTGCAAAATCCTTCGGCGTCGCCAGCGGACCCCCGTGCGCCAGCCAGATAATGTCGTCCCGCACCGCCTTGCCCGCTTCCATGATCCTTCCGGTCAGCTGGGCGGACTCCTCGATGGTCAGGCTCTTGGTGGTCCCGATCATTCCCCCGACGGTCAGACCCACATGGGAAATGATACAGTCAGCCCCGGCCTCCGCCATGGCTCTGGATTCCTTCTCATTGAATACATACACAATCGTAAAAATATCCTTCTCGCGCGCGATCCGCACCATATCCACTTCCTTCTGGAAGCCCAGGTTGGTCAGCTCCAGCTGCTCCCGGAACTGGCCGTCCACCATACCCATGGTGGGGAAGTTGTTGATACCGCTGAAATTCTCCGTCATCACCCGGTTCAAATGGGTTCCGATCTCACGCGTCACATCCTGCCCAAAGCAGGAGCAGATCACCGGAATGTCCTTCACCACCGGAAGCACATCGTGAGCGCCCATGTCAAAGGCCACCTCGTTGGCATTTCCGAAGGCCAGCCAGCCGCTTAAGGAGCCGTGCCCGCTCATCCGGTACCGGCCGGAGTTGAACACCATCAGCATGTCCGCCCCGCCGGCCTCAATGGCTTTACCGGTCAGGCCGCTTCCGGCCCCGGCCACCACAATCATCTCGCCCCGCTCGCGGATCGCGTGAAGATACGCCAGCAGTTCCTCTCTCGAATACTTTTTCGCCATACTCTCTTACCACCTTTATATTATTTTTTATAAAACTCCTTCATCATCCCGTCCAGCAGCTCCGCCGCAGACTCCCCGAATCCCGGGTCATACAGATGCCGCTGGTCCTCGATCACCTCGACTCCCGTCCCCGCCAGCCCCTGCTTCAGCGTGTCAAACAGCATCTCATTGGCCTCCGGCAGGTAGAAAATCTCCCCCGGCCGGTCGATGGAGGACAGTCCGCCCCTGGGAATCAGCACCTTTGCCAGACTTCCGGCCCCCTTCAGCTTCTCCACCATAAACTCGCCGATTCTGCGGTTCTCCTCCACATTGGTGCGCATGGTGGTCATGGTAGGATTGTGATAATTCAGGGTCCGCCCATTCTTAAACTTATCCGGCAGCTCGTCCATGGGCGGCAGCACAATGGTGTCCGCCGCTCCCGGCACCAGAACCATGGGAATTTTACACTCCACCGCCGCTTCCAGCCGTTTCGGCCCGGCATTGTGCAGTCCACCCACCAGATAAGCCCCGATCTCGGCCAGCGTCATATCCAGCACGCCGTGGATCACCCCGTCGTGGATCAGATTCTCCATAGCCCGGCCCCCGGCTCCCGACGCGTGGAACACCAGGGTCTCATAACCCTTGGCCTCCAGCGCCTCCCTGGCCCTGGTCACGCCCTTGGTGGTGGTCCCGTACATGGTCTGACCCACCCGGAGAACCGAACGGTCCAAAAGCCGCCTGGCATGGGCTCCGAAATCTGAGGAATACCACTGGGCCGCCTTGGCCGCCAGCGCCGCAAACCGGTCGAAAATCATCATGGTAACGCAGTTGAGCCCGGCCACGTCCGCAATGGACGGCATGATTGCGATATCGCTGTCCTCCAGATACCACCGGGTATTACCCGACGCCAGGGTGCTCAGCATGAGCTTCGGCAGCCCCAGCGGCAGCGTCCGCATGGTCTGGGTCACGATCTGGGTCCCCCCCGCCCCTCCGATGCCGATCACCGCGTCGATCCGTCCGGCCCTAAACTCCCGGTCCACATACCGCTCCACCAGGTTGGACGCCGCGGCCACCGCCTGTCCCCTGGGCATCCGGTGAATGGACTCCACTGTAAACTCCGTGCCTTCGCACAGCTTTGAGAGCGGCACGTCGGGCCGGGCGGTGGGTTCCCCTCCCACCCCCACGTCGATGGTCGTGCACAGCGCGCCATTGGCGATCACCCGCTTTTTGATATAGTCCGACTCCAGACCCTTTGTGTCATAGGTTGCGATAAACACTACATTTGCCCCCACAATCCCCTCTCCTTTCTTCTCCCCTTCTCAGGATTCAGACTCCCGTTTCCTGCGCTTCTGCTCCGTCAGCTCCTCGCTCAGGTCATTTTCCAGCTGCATCTTGCGGTTGATCAGTCCCTGGTTCATAAATACCGCCATGATGATCAAAAAACCGTTCACCAGCGTCTGCAGCTCGCTGGGCATCTGCAGGCTGTTCATCCCGGCCTGGATGGTGTACACCACCACAGCACCTCCGGCCACACCCCATATATTTCCATAACCTCCGCTCATGGCGAAGCCCCCGATCAGCGACACCGTGATCGCCTCAAAATGGGTTTTGGTGGCAAGTCCCGGCTCGCAGGCATTCAGGCGGGCCACATACATCATGCCCGCAAACGCCGCCAGCATTGAGCTGATGATGTACACAATGATCAGCAGCCGGTCCGTCTGAATACCGGAAAATTTGGCCGCCACCGGGTTCGCCCCGGTAAAATAAACCTTTCTTCCAAAATTTGTAAATCGTAATAGCCAAAAAAATAATAGCAGGGCCAAAAATGCGATCAGCATGGGCACCGTGACTGTAAATCCCCCGATTTTAAACAGTCTCCCCATGGCGATCTGGCGGAACGATTCATTGAGCGGGTAAAGCACCCGGTTCCGCAAATACACCCACGCCAGCCCCCGGCACGTGTACATCATGGCAAACGTGGCGATAAAGGGCGGGATATTCAGTTTTGTGATCATTACCCCGTTTAACAGCCCTGTGGCCGCGCCGGTCAGCAGAACCAACACGATGGGCACGCCGATGAACATATTGCTCTCCTTCAGCAGCATCCCCCCGCAGAGCACGGACGAGAACGCCATCACCGCCCCCATGGACAGGTTGATCCCCCCGGTCAGTATCACGATGGCCTGTCCGATTCCCACAATCACCAGAAAGCTGGCCTGATTCACAATCACGGAAAGATTCTCGCTGGCCAGAAAATTGATTCCGTCCATCCCGTTGACCACCGCGAAAAATATCAGCACGGCCAGCATAATAATGATGGTCGACATGCCGCACAGCTTTGCCAACACCTGTTTCATTAACCGATCATTCATGCCGCAGCCTTCTCTCCTTTCTTGCCCGTGAGTCTTTTCTTGACGCTCAGTCTGGTCACCGCCTCATTGAGAATCATTCCGAACACCAGAATGCAGCCGATCACCACCATCACCACCGAAGTGTCGATCCCCCAAAGACTCATGGCATTGCGTACCGTAAACAGTGTCAGCGCCCCGAAAAGCGCCCCCGGTATGGAACCCTTTCCTCCCTTCATGGAGTTGCCGCCCAGCACCGCCGCCACCACAGCCTGGAACTCCAGCCCGTCGCCCACCGTGGGCTGCAGGCTGTTGGTGCGGATCATCACCACCATCCCGGCCACCGCGGCCAGAAATCCCGACAGCATGTAAACTCCCACCTTCCAGCGCACCGTATTGATGCCGGACAGCCGCGCCGTCTCCTCGTTGGCGCCCAGGGCGTAGATATTGCTCCCCAGAGTCGTTTTCTTAAACACCAAAAGCACGCAGGCAATCACCAGAAGCGTGATCAGAAGAAGCACGGAAATGGACAGGATCTGCGAAGGCTTGGGCCCGAAGATCACGGTCAGCACATTGCTTCCCAGCAGGTCCACCAGCCGGTTGTTGGGCGCGGATTCCCAGGAAATGGTCCGCTTGTTGCTCAGCGTGTTGGCCACGCTCTGGGCGATGCCCGAGGCCCCGAAGGTGGCGATAAAGGGCGGAACCTTCATTTTCGTCACCACAAATCCGTTGAGGGAACCGAACAGCGTTCCGCAAATAAGACCGGCCAGAATGGAGGCCTGAGCGTTCACCCCTTTGCTCAGGCACAGCGCCATCACGACGCCGCTCATGGAGACAATTCCCCCCAGAGACAGGTCGATACAGCCCATCATCAAACACATGGACATGGCCATGCTGAGAATCATGAGAATACACGCCTGGGTCAAAAGAGTGGTGATATTACCCGGCGTAAAGAAATTCGGAACCAGAATCGATGCCATAAAGATAGACAGAACCAGCACATACGTGGAATTCGGCAGATTTGAAATCTTGAAACTAAGTTTTGCTTTCCCCTTCATAATCCCCCTCCTCGCCTAAACATTGGAGAACGCAAGGTTCAAAACCATGCTCTGCTCCACCTCGCTGCCATCGATCTCCCCGACTACGCTGCCCCCCGACATCACGTAGATCCGATCGCTCATCCCCAGTATCTCCTGCAAATCCGAAGATACCATGAGAATGGCAGCTCCCTGCAAAACCAGCTCGTCCATCAGCTCGTAGATGCTGCTCTTGGCCCCCACGTCGATTCCCCTGGTCGGCTCGTCAAATATGAACACCCGGGATTTGGACATGAGCCACTTGGCAATGACCACCTTCTGCTGGGTGCCTCCGCTGAGAAAGCGCGCCAGCTTTTCCATGGTGGACGCCGCGATGGACAGGCGGTCCATGTACTCCTGAACCTTGGTCTTTTCCTGCGCACGCTTCACAATTCCCCCCGGATTGAGCAGCTTCAAAGACGAAATCACGCTGTTTTCCCGGATGCTAAGCGGCAGCGCCAGCCCCTCCACCTTCCGGTCCTCAGGCAACAGGCACATCCCCATGCGCCCCGCCTTTTCCGGGCTGTTTTTGGGAACCTTTTTTCCATCCACAAACACCTCCCCGGTGCGGTAGGAATCGATTCCGAACACGGCCCGCATGGTCTCCGTCCGGCCGGCCCCCACCAGCCCGGACACGCCCACGATCTCGCCCGCGTGCACCGTCATGGACACATCCTCGAACCGTTCTCCCGACAGGCCCCTGATCTCCAACAGCGCCTCCCCCGCCTCCTTGCGGGTGTGGGGGTACAGATTTTCAATCTTGCGACCCGCGATCCCTTCAATGACACGGGTCATATCCATGTTTTTGATGTCCTCGGTCAGAATATGCTTTCCGTCCCGCATCACCGTGACCCTGGAGCCGATCTCAAAAAGCTCCTCCAGCCGGTGGGAGATATAGAACATTCCCACGCCCCGCTGCTTTAAAAGCTCGATGATCCGAAACAGCTCGCGGATCTCCGAATCCGTCAGGGAGCTGGTGGGCTCGTCAAACACGATGATCTTCGCATTCTTGGACAGCGCCTTGGCGATCTCCACCATCTGCTGGGTCCCCACCCCCAGGTTCTTCACCAGCGTCCGGGAATCCACCTGAATCCCCATGTCCCGCAGCAGCTCGTCCGCCTTGGCCTCCTGGGCCCGCTTGTCCACAAAAAACCCCTTTTTCAGCTCATGTCCCAGAAAGACGTTGCTGGCAATGGACAGCTCCGGCACCAGATTCAGCTCCTGGTAAATCATGCGGATTCCCAGTTCCTCGGAAATACGGGGAGAATTTCGTGTGATGGGCTTCCCCTCCAAAAAAATCTCCCCCGCGTCCGCCGTGTAGGCGCCGGACAACACTTTCATCAGTGTAGACTTGCCCGCGCCGTTTTCCCCCACGATGACGTGAACCTCCCCCGGATATAAATCAAAGCTCACGTCATCCAATGCCTTAACCCCTGGAAAATATTTGCCGATTCCCCTGAATTCAAGCAATTTCTCCATTTTCCCCCTCCTTTTACTTCTTACTGCTCTGTCTTCTCCTTTAACTTTCTCTTTCGCTCGTTGTCGATTCTCACCTTCCGAAGCACGTCCTCCATGTGCTCGGTCATATACCGCTTGGCGTCGTCCCCCTTCTTGTTGGCAATGGAACAGTAAATATTGTAATGGAACACATGGCTCTTCTCCATGCCGTGGGTGCGCAGCAGACCCATGAGCCAGACCGTGTACATGGACTCCAGCATCTCCGCCGCCTTGATAAACAGCTGATTCTTGGACGCCTCCGCCACCGCCCGGTGGAATTCCATATCATATTTTGCAAACATATCCGGGTCGCCCATGTGGGCCTCCGCCTTCTCGCAGGCCACCCGCATCCGCTCTAAGTCCTCCGCGGTGGCCCGTTCAGCCGCCACCGCCGCCGCTTCGCTCTCCACTCCGATCCTGAATTCCGTGATGCTCTCCAAGTCCCGGGAGTGCAGCAGCATGGTGGGGAGCATGGAGTTTAAGTAAATTCCGATATTCAAATTCCGAACGCTGTATCCGAATCCCTGGCGGCTCTCAATGAGGCCCAGGGCGTTTAACTTGCTGAGTGCAACCCTTACCGTGTTCCGACTCACCCCCAGGGTTTCGCAGAGCTGGCTTTCCGACGGAAGCTTGCTCCCCTCCACCCACTCGCCGCTGGCAATCATCTGAAGCAGCTGGTTGTAAGCCTCGTCCACAAGGTTGTTCTTCTCAATGATATTCATGTTTAGGAGTCCTCCGATTTTCCGTTCTTGTTGGTTGTAACTTGTCCCATAAGTTACAACTTAAATATAAAACACCACCGTCATATTGTCAATATCTTTTTTATTATTTTATAATCTTTTGTGCACCTTGTCCTCCTCCCCCAATTTTTCAATGAATCATAAAAATAAGCCGGTAATTTCTGAATTCATCTTCAGAACTCCCGGCATATTCTTAACACATTTATTCTCCCGCACCTTCTCCCTGGGGCCGGGTGGCGTTCACGAACTTCGTGTACTCCGGCTTCCAGATCAGCGTCACCGTGCCGATGGGGCCGTTACGCTGTTTGGCGATGATTACCTCCGCCTCGTTGGGGTGTTCGGTGTCTTTATTGTAATAGTCGTCGCGGTAAAGGAACATAACCACGTCGGCGTCCTGCTCGATGGCTCCCGACTCACGCAGGTCCGAAAGCATGGGGCGGTGGTCCGTACGGGTCTCGCAGGCACGGGACAACTGGGACAGCGCCACCACCGGCGCGTGCATCTCACGGGCCAGGGCTTTTAAGGAACGGGAAATCTCGGAGATTTCCTGCTGCCGGTTGTCGTTGCCGCCCTTTCCGCTGCCGCTCATCAGCTGTAAATAGTCGATGATCACGATGCTCAGGCCGTGTTCCAGCTTCATCTTCCGGCACTTGGAGCGCAGTTCGGAAATGGAAATACCCGGCGTGTCGTCGATCACCAGCTTGGCGTTGCCGATGATTCCCACGCCCTCCACCACCGCGTCCCAATCCGAATCCGTCAGGGAGCCGGTCCGAAGCTTCTGGGCGTCCACGTTGGACTCCATGGAGAGCATACGGTTGACCAGCTGCTCCTTGGACATCTCCAGACTGAACACCATACAGGGCAGCTTCTTGCGCACCGCCACATGGTCCACCACGTTCAAAACAAAGGCCGTCTTTCCCATGGAAGGGCGGGCGGCTATCAGTACCAGGTCCGAGGGCTGGAAGCCGGACAGCTTGTAATCCAGGTCGATAAACCCGGTTGGAACGCCGGTAACCGTGCCCTGGGTCTTGTACGCCTCCTCGATCTTCTCCAGCACGTTGATGGCCACCTGCTTGATGGGCACAAAATCCTGGGTGCTGCGGCTCTGCAGCAGGTTGAAGATCTGCTTCTCCGTGTCGGCCAGAATATCCTCCAACGGGTCCTTACCCGCGTAGCAGGTGTTGGCGATCTCCTCCGTGGTGCGGATCAGCTTGCGCAGCACCGCTTTCTCATGGACGATCTGGGCGTAGCTTCTCACATTGGCCGAGGTGGGCACCATAGTCACAATGTCCCGGACAAAGTCCAGGCTGCTGACCTCGGGAGGCACGTCCTTCTCCTTCAGGCGGTCCTGAAGTGTGACCAGGTCCACCGGTTTTCCCTCGTTGAACAGCTCCACCATAGCGTCGAACATCACGCCGTACTGGTGCTGGTAAAAATCACTTCCCACGATGATTTCCGAGGCGGCGATCACCGCCTCCCGGTCCATCAGCATGGAGCCGATAACCGACTGCTCCGCTTCAATGCTGTGCGGCAGCACCCGTTTCATCAGCGTTTCATCCATGTCTCCATCTCTCCTGTCTGTCAGGCCTCCACAACCTTAACGGTCAGCTTGGCGGTCACGTCCTTGTGAAGCTTAACCGGAACCTCGAAGGTCCCCAGCGTCTTGATCGGATCGGTCAGAACCATCTTTTTCTTGTCGATGTCCAGCTTCAGCTGGTCGCTGACAGCCTTGCCGATCTCCTTGGTGGAAACGGAACCGAAGGTCCGTCCGCCCTCGCCCGCCTTGATGGAAACGGTCACGGGGCTCGCCTCCACCTTCTTAGCCAGCTCCCTGGCCGCCGCAAGCTGCTCAGCAGCCAGTCTGGCGTCGTTGGCCTTCTGCAGCTTTAAGTCGTTTAAGTTCTTGGTTGTGGCTTCCACGCCCAGCTTCTTGGGCAGGATGAAATTGCGGGCGTAACCATCGTTAACCTTGACGATCTGTCCCTTTTTACCCAGTGCCTTAACGTCCTCTAACAATACGATATCCATAATTCTCAACTTCCTTTCAATCAATTTTTATGATACTTCGCCTGCCTCCAGCATCTGCCGGATCACTGCTTTCAGGCGTTCTTTGCCTTCTTCCACGGTGATATCCGGGATCTGCGCCCCGGCGATGGTGCGGTGTCCGCCGCCGCCCAGCTTCTCCATCATCACCTGCACGTTGACCTCGTCGATGGACCTGGCGCTGTAATAGATCACGCCATTGTAGGGCGTGAGCACCACGGATGCCTTGATCCCCCGGATCTCCAGAAGCTCATTGGCTGCCTGGGCGCCGATAATGGTGGGGCTGTCCAGTCCGTCGGAGGGACACACGCTGATGGCGAAGGAGTCCATATAGACCTCCGCCAGCCGGACCGCCTCGGCCTTGGCCTGGTAGTCCACCATATTTTCCCGGAACAGCTTGCGCACGCGGGTGATATCCGCGCCGCTTCTGCGCAGGTAGGCGGCCGCCTCAAAGGTGCGCACGCCCGTCTGGTTTGTAAAATTCTGGGTATCAATCACGATTCCGGCGTACATGGCGTCCGCCTCTGCCGGCCGTACCTTGATCCCATCCATGATGTACTGCAATACCTCCGCCACCATCTCACAGGCGGACGACGCGTAGGGCTCCACATAGGAGAGCACCGCGTTGTCGATGATCTCGCTGCTGGTCCGGTGATGGTCCAGCACCACGATGGTCTTGATCAGCTTTAAAAGCGACGGCTCGTCGGTGATGCTGGGACGGTTCACATCCACCACCACCAGCATGGTGCCGCCGTCCACCAGCTCCGCGGCCTTGGGGCCGGTGAGGAACATATCCTCCGGGTATTCACCCCCGCCCGTAAACCGCTCCATCATGGGGCGCACGGAGGAGGTCACCTCGTTGACCACGATATTGGCCTTTTTGTTCATGGCCATGGCGATGCGGTAAATGCCCACCGCCGCGCCGAAGGAGTCGATATCCAAGAGCCGGTGGCCCATAATCAGCAGCCGGTCCTTATTTTCCATCAGTTCCCGAAGGGCGTGGGCCTTTACGCGGGCCTTCACGCGGGTGGTTTTCTCCATCTGCTGGGCCTTGCCGCCGTAATACTGAATCTTATCCGCGTCCTTCACCACCGCCTGGTCGCCTCCGCGGCCCAGGGCCATATCGATGGAGGTTCTGGCATACTCGTAGTTCTGGCTGTAGGTGTCGCCGTTCATACCGATCCCGATGCTCAGGGTCACCGCCATGTCGTTGCCGATGTTGACGGTCTTAACGTCCTCCAGAATGGAGAACCGGTCCTCCTGAATCTTAGGAATGTACTGCTGCTTAATAGCGAAGAAATATTTGTCCTTCTCCATCTTTTTCACGATGCCGTTCATACCGGCGATATATTTGTTGATCTTGCGGTCGATCAGGGCGGTCAGCAGGGAGCGCCGCACTTCCTCCACGCTCTCCAGCGCCTCGTCGTAGTTGTCCAGGTAAATGAGCCCGGCCACCAGCTTCTGGTCGTTGATCTGCTGCATGTACTTGAGAGTCTGGGTCTCGTCCAGCAGGTACACCGCGGTCACTTCCGAATCAAAGACAGCCGGAAGCGCGTCCTCGCCCTCCTCGGTCCTGGTGACGCTGACCTGGTGCAGGTCGATGCGGTAGTTCCGGTCCCCGTAGGAGCTGTGCAGGGTCACCACGTCGCCTCCGGTGGCCAGCTGTTCCCGCTTGATCTCGGGAAACAGGGTCAGAAGGTTCTTGGGCGCGGATTTCTCGCCCCCCATGATGCGCACAAATTCCCGGTTCATCCACAGCAGACGGCCGTTTTCATCCGCCACCGCGTAGGCCACCAGCATCTCGTTCATCACCTGCAGCTGCATCTGGTTGTAGGAGGCGGCAAACTCCACCATGGCCGCGGCGATACCGCGCTTGCGGGAAAAATAGATCCACAGCGCAATTCCAACATAGACTACCGTAAACGAGGACACAATGATGCCCGCCTTGACCGAAACCAGCCCAACGAACAGGCCCATTATAATGAAAAGCGCCGACAGATACAGCGGCCACTGTAAGTACAGACGGAATTTCCCCCGTACCTTTACTTTCTCTTTCATAGTCTTCCTCCAATAAATAAACGATCGGAATACGCCTATCTTAAACAGTATACCACAGAACGGGCTTTTCGTCTATTTAAAATGCGAAACGGCGCCTAAGCCCGCCTCCCCCAACAAATGATCCCTTGTGAAACCTCAGCCCCCTATGCTATAATAGGAACACTTAGCCAATTTTGTTCAGGCTTAGGGGGGCAATGGGCAGGCGCGGTATACTGCCGGCCGGATACGGCCGGTTTCGACGGAGTGAAATTATGTTTGGATACGTTACGATTTGCGAACCGGAGCTGAAGGTTAAAGAGCTCCGCAAATACAAGGCTTACTACTGCGGCCTGTGCAGAACGCTGCAGGAGGAATACGGCGCCGCCGGTCAGATGACCCTGACCTACGATATGACCTTTCTCATCGTTCTTTTAACCTCCCTCTACGAGTGCGGCGGACGGACCGAATCTCACCCCTGCAAGGTTCATCCCCTGAAAAAGCGGCCGATGCTGCGCAATGAGATTACCCAGTACGCCGCGGACATGAACCTGCTGCTGGCCTACTTCCACCTGAGGGACGACTGGGCGGACGAGCGCAGCGCCCAGGCACTCCTGGGAATGGCCGCGCTCAAACGAAACGCTGCCCGGGCCGCCCGCAAATATCCCCGTCAGAGCCGCATAATCGCCCGGGAGCTTCGCAAGCTGTCCCGCCTGGAACAGGAGGACAGCCGCGATCTGGACCTGGTCAGCGGCTGCTTCGGCCGGGTGACCGCGGAGCTGTTCGCCTGCCGCAGGGACCGGTGGCAGAACGCGCTGCGGCGCATGGGCTTTTATCTTGGGAAATTTATCTATTTAATGGACGCCTATGAGGATCTGGAGGATGACCGGAAGGCCGGGCGGTACAATCCGCTGGTGGATTTAAGCCGCCGCCCGGACTTTGAGGAGCACATCCGCACCATTCTGTGTATGATGATCGCGGATTGCTGCCGGGAGTTCGAACAACTTCCCTGCCTGGAGGACGCGGGTATTCTGCGCAACATTCTCTACGGCGGCGTTTGGAACCGATATCAAAAAATACAGCAAAAGAAAACGGAACAGAAAGAGGACTACGGAAATGATGACAAAGAATCCCTATGAGGTTCTGGGCGTACCCCAGAGCGCATCGGACGACGAGGTAAAGAAGGCTTACCGGGATTTGAGCAGGAAATACCATCCCGACGCCAATGTGAACAATCCGCTGGCGGACCTGGCGGAGGAAAAATTCAAGGAGGTCCAGGAGGCCTACGACATGATCATGAAGCAGCGCGCCCAGGGCGGCGGCTCCTACTCCTACGGGGGCGGCAGCTCCGCGGGCGGCGGGAACTCCCAGGACGTGGAGATGCAGGCTGTGATCAACTTTATCAACAGCCGGCATTACCAGGAAGCCATCAATCTGCTGAATCGGATGCCCAACCGGACCTCCATGTGGTACTATGCCAGCGCCGTGGCAAACGCCTCCATCGGGAACAATATCGTAGCCATGGAGCACGCCCAGCAGGCGGTTAACATGGAACCGGGCAACATGCAGTACGCCCAGCTCTTAAATCAGCTCACCTGGACCAGCCGCAGATACCAGGGCAATCCCTACGGCGGCGGCTATGGAATGGGCTCCTCCTGCGGAACCGGAAATATGTGCTGCGACCTTTGGCTGGCGGACACGCTCTGTGAGTGTATGGGAGGGGATCTCTGTTCATGCATGTGACGGCAAGAAGAGTCGCGCTCTGCGGCCTGCTTCTGGCATTTTCCGTAATCTGTATGGTGTTGGGCAGCGTTTTTGAGACCAATACGCTGTTTCTGCTGGCCGCGGCCTCCTATTTTGTGGGGATCGTGATCCGCGAGTTCGGGCTGCGGACCGGCGCTGCCTTTTATCTGGCCAGCGTGCTGCTGGGATTTCTGACCGCTCCCAACAAATTTTATGTGATATCATTTTCCGCCATGGGGCTGTATATCCTGGGGACTGAGGCCCTCTACCGCCTGATGGCCGGCTGGCCGTCCGGGCTGCAAAAGCCCTGGATATTTACGGCGCTCCGGTACGCGCTCTTCAACCTGATGTTCCTTCCGGTGACAGCGGGCTTCTGGCATCTATTGTTCGCCGCTTCCCCGTCCCCGCTCCTGTGGGCGGCGGTGATTCTGGCAGGTCAGGCGGGCCTGTGGCTCTACGACCGGGCCTATCTGTACGCGCAGCGGCACCTCTGGGGACGTTTCCGGAAGTATTTTATGTGAGCGCGGCGAGGCCGTTTTGAACATAAGCAGAATGGGGGTCTTTCTTTATGAAGATTTCGCAGACAAGGGATATCCGGTCCGCCAACCGGCTGACCATTATCAAACATATACTGAACAAGAAACACATCTCCCGGGCCAGAATTTCCGAGGAGACAGGGCTGAACAAAGCCACGGTCTCCACCATTGTCAAGGAGTGGATGAGCCTGAAGCTGGTGGAGGAGACCACCACCGGGGACTCCAGCGGCGGCCGCAAGCCCATCATTCTGACGCTGGCGGCCAGGGCGGGCTACTGTATCGCCGTGGACATGGGCGTCCAGTCCGTGAAGCTGATCCTGACGGACTTAAATAACGAAATCCTGCTGCGCCGCTCCTTCTCCATCACGGAGCCGGCCTTTGCCTGCGTCTACCGCCAGCTCTACCAGGAGATCGACCGGATGATCAAGGAGATTCCGCCCTGTCCCTACGGGCTCATCGGCATCAGCCTGGCCGTCCGCGGCATCATCGACTTAGACGGGGTGATCCGCTTCATCCCCAAGCTGGGCTGGCACAACATTGACATCAAATCCCTGCTGGACCAGCGCTACCACGTGCCGGTCTACATCGACAACGACGGAAATCTGGCCGCCTCCATGGAATCCCGCCTTTACCCCCAATACCGGGAAATGACCGTGCTCAGCATCACGGACGTCATCTCCTGCGGCATCATCACCGGCGGGGAGCTGGTGCGGGGGTACCTGGGCTTTGCCAACGCGGTGGGCCATCACACGGTAAACATCCGGGAAACCCACCAGTGTTCCTGCGGAAAATACGGCTGCTGGGAGCAATACTGCTCGGACCAGGCCCTTTTGGAGGAGATCAACCGCAAACGCCAGGTCCCGTTAACGGACATCGGCCAGTTTATCGATCTGGTCCAGGAACAGGACCCGGATGCCCTGGAGGTGCTGGACCGTTTCATCCACAACCTGGCCGTGGGCCTGTCCAACATCATCTTCTTCATGAACAGCGAGATCATCATTTTAAACTCCCACCTGATCCACTCCCTGCCCTACCTGATGCCGGAGATCATGAAGGACATCGTGCTGCCCATCACCCACTCCCAGGAGATCCTACTCTCCACCCTGGGCAGCGACGCTCCCATTTTAGGCGCTTCCATGCAGGCCATTGAAGCGTTCTTTGAGATCCTTTCCATGCACGGATAGGGCTGGAAGAAAATTGTAATTATAATGTAATTGAAACGAAATTGAACACAGGCGCCCGGTTTTCTATAATAATACTATAACGTAATGTTGGGAGGGAACGACATGAAAGGTATTATTAAAACCATACTGGGCTGCCTGTTTTTGTCTCTGGGATTTTCCGGCCTGACGGGAACCACGGCCTTTGCCGCGGCTGAACGGATCGACAATGCCCGGATCACATTTTCATATGATCAGGCGCCCAAAGCCGGGGAGGCCCCGGGGACCGTCGCGGCGGCCACCACAAGCAAGGAATTCACCGTGGAGAGCGCAAAGTACGCCAATGATACAGACCGTTGGACCCTGGGCGACCGCCCCGAGGTGACGGTGATCTTAAACGCGGCGGACGGATACCGCTTCTATTATACTTCCTCCAGCCATTTCAAGCTCAGCGGCTGCGGTGCGGAGTTCCGAAAGGCCAAGGTTTTGGACGGCGGAAACAGCCTCCGGCTGGAAGTTTACTTAAAGCGGGTGGAGGGCAGGCCCGACCAGACCCAGTCCCTGGAGTGGGACGGCTCCTACGCCATGTGGGATGAGATCGACGGCGTCAAGCACTACGAAGTCCGCCTTTACCGCAACAAAACTCTGGTGACCACCGTCACCACGGCCAATACCGTCTATGATTTCCGCAGCGACATCACCCGTGGCGGCGATTACACCTTCCGCGTCCGCGGCATCGCACGTTATGACGGCAAGGCCGGCTCCTGGTCCGACTACTCCGACGAGAGCACGTTTTCAAATTATGAAGCGGAAAATTACGGCAAGGGCAGCTGGATTCAAAATCAGCGGGGCTGGTGGTACCGCTACCACAATGGAGACTACCCGGTGAGTTGCTGGAAAAATATTGACGGCGCATGGTACTACTTCAACAACAACGGCTACATGCTCACCGGATGGCAGAAAATCGGCGGGAAATGGTATTATCTGGAAACAAACGGCGTGATGCTTACCGGATGGCGTTTCATCAACGGAAATTGGTATTATCTGGAGCCCAGCGGGGCCATGGCCACCGGGTGGAAAAATATCGGCGGCTCATGGTATTACCTGGGCCCCAGCGGCGCCATGCTCACCGGATGGCAGTACATCGGCAGCCGGTGGTATTTCCTGGATTCCAGCGGCGCCATGCTCACCGGATGGCAATCCATCAATGGAAACTGGTACTATCTGGACGGCAGCGGGGCCATGTTGACGGGCTGGCAGCAGATAAATGGCCGCTGGTACTACTTTGACGGCAGCGGGGCCATGTTTACCGGCTGGCACTATATCAACGGCAGATGGTACTGCTTTGACGGCAACGGCGCCATGTACGCCAACCAGCACACCCCGGACGGATACTTTGTGGACGGCAGCGGCGTGTGGCGGCAGTAAGCGGCAGCGCGGCCGGTCAAAACTGGATTTTCATATGATTCAGCTGATCTCTAAGCTCCCCCGCGTTGCGGATCGCAGCGTCCAGGGAGGTGATCAGCCGGTCGCACACGGAAATCACGCCCTCGTCCTCCCCTGGCGTGTCTAAAACCTGACGGATATCCGCAGCCGGGTCCCAGGTAAGGGCGCTCAGCATGCGGAGAATGGCCGCCAGGGAGTAATTGGCGCAGCGCAAGGCGCGGATGATTCTGAGCCGCCGGATATCCCCGGCGGAGTAGACCCGGTAGCCGTTCTGCCTGCGCTTTACCGTGAGAAGGCCGTTTAACTCCCAGTTTCTCAGGGTATCGGCCGTGACCTGAAGGCAGGCCGCGGCCTCTTTCCGCGTCATCATGGTCCCGCCGTCCTCCGGGACAGCGCCGGACAGAATCTCCCCGGCGATCCGCAGCGCCTCCTCGGCATTTTCCCGCTCGCTTTTTAACGTTTCTTCATAACGGCCGGTGAGAAGCAGCGCCCGGTCAAACTCCCCGGCGGCCGACGCCTTGACGATCTCAACGGCGTTTGCCCGCAGCCCGTTTTGCAGCACCTCCACCCGAAGCGCGGTGCGGGCCAGGCAAAACTGGGCGATGTGAAGGTCCGTAAACACGCGATAGCCGTTGGCGCGGCGTTCGGGCCTGGAAATCAGCCCCAGCTCCTCGTAAAGCCTAACCGTATTGGGATGGATTCCGATTATCTGCGCCACCTGGGCCGTCCGGTACGTTTTCATCTGTCCGACACCTCCTGTTTTTCCTATCATACCACAGGATACAAGGTTGGTGTTATAGTGGAGGGTTTCCAGGAAATAATAATCGCCGCCGGCAGTCCATTGCATTCAATAAGGCAGCGGCCTCAAAAGGGCCGCTGCCTCGCTTATTTTATGGATATCCGCCCGGAGCTAGAAATTTTTTCCATTCCAGCCCCAATCGGGTAACGCCTCATATTTGATGTAAAGGTCTCTGGGCGCCACGCCCAGATGATCTCCCAGAATCCGGGTGATCTCCCCGGTCATTTTCTCCGCGCCCTGCCGGTCCACGGTATCTCCCAGGATTTTCACCTCGGCGATGGCGATGGGACGGCCTGTCTCTCCGCCGAAATACATCTGGCAGTGATCCTCGATGGCCACCATCAGCCACTCCTCGGTCTTTCCCGGAAGGAAGGCGATGGCCTGCCCCAGCCCCGCCTTGATGCGCTCCGCCGTCTCTTTTGCGGCTTCCACATTTGTCTTAATCTGTATACACGGCATGTTTTTTACTCCTCTCCCCTCTGCTTCCTAGCCGTAAATCAGCTTGTGGCGGAAGTAGAAGAAATGATCGCTGTGGGTGTGGATGCTGAGCATACGGGTGTGGGGGTGGTCCTTGGAACCGAACTCCCGCCCGAATTTGCCGATGGTCAACGCCTGGCCGCCCACATAGATGCAGGAATAATTGAAAAATAACTCATCCATCAGCCCCTGGGCTACCAGGAAATGCATGTAGGACGGCGTTTCCACCAGCACTTTGTCCAGGCCGAACTTCTTCATAATATAGAGGGCCACCCTGGAATCCGGCGCTTTGTCTCCGGTGGCGATCACCAGAATCTTGTCCCGGTTCTGCTTCATGGCGGCGATCATCTCCTCCGTCACCTGGGAAACGTCCTCCACCGGCCCCACCAGATAGTAATCTTCCTTCATCTTCTCCTGAATCACCGGGATTCCCGCCCTGGAGGTGCTGATCATCACCGGCACCTCCGGCGTCTTGAACAGCACATGGTCAAAGGGAATGTCCGTGGCGTCCAGGGAGGAAATGATATTCCACGGCACCGGCTGCATCCCGGCCGCGATCCTGGCATTTTCCAGTTCCTGAGAGAACACGTGGGCGGTGTAATCGCTCTCCGCGTTCATGGTTCCCGCTCCGATGATATCCCCATCGGACACGGCCCGCAGCATGTTGAGAATCCACCAGTCCGCTCCGGCTCCGTCGCCGTCATACTGGTTCATCTTGGCGATCAGCGGACCCTGAGGGGCGTCGGTGAAAGCGATGCGCCCGTCGATGGAGGTTACTAAGGAAGTATATGTATAGGGACGGTCCTCGTGGAGGCGGTCAAATTTCAGTTCGCCGTAAATCTGTTTCATCTCGTCGCAGGTGATGGTCTCCACCTGGGCCTTTTCCAGCTCCTCGCTGCGGTAAATCTGTCTGATTTTTGTCTTTTCGATGTCAAATGGCATCTTGAATAAAGAGGTCGCCATATTCTCTCCCTCCCATCAGATCAGGCTGCCGCCGCAGACCTGCATGATCTCGCCGGTGATGAACCCGCTCTCGTCGCTGGACAAAAAGGCGATGGCGTTGGCCATGTCCTCGATCTTGCCCATCTTGTGCAGGGGGTATAAGCTGGCGTAGGACTCCTCCAGAGCTGCCGGATCCTCGGCCTCGGTGAAACGCTGCTCGATCATGGGCGTGCGCACCAGGCCCGGAAGAATGGCGTTGGCGCGGATATGGGGGGCGAACTCCAGGGCGATGCACTTGGTCAGCATGATTACCCCGGCCTTGGACGGGCAGTAGCCGATGCGCTCCGGGATGGGGCGGACGCCCAGGTCGGAGCCCACGGTCACGATGGTGGAACCCTCCTGCTTCTTAAGCTCCACAACCGCAGCCTTGCACATATTGAACACGCCGCCCAGATTGATGGACAGCTCGCGCATGAACTTGTCGTAGTCCGTGGTCTCCAAGGAGCCGATGAAGGTCACGCCCGCGCAGCAGACCAGCTTGTTCACGCGGCCGAACGCTCTCACGGCCTCCTCCACCACGCGGCAGGCCTGCGCAGCGTCGGTCAAATCAGCCTGCACGTAGATGGCGTTCTCATCCTGAATGTGCATCTCCGGCTCAACGCCGCAGCCTACCACCTTGGCGCCCTCAGCCAGGAACTTTTTGGCGACGCCCTCGCCGATGCCGGAGCTGGCGCCTGTAATGATCACAACTTTATCTGCAAATTTCATTTCGTTTTCCTCCCAATCAGATTCTCTCAAAGCGGCTGTAGCGGTGCACGCCGAAGTTCTCCTCGTTCTGCACCACGCGGATCAGCTCGTAGGGACGTCCGAACTTCTCGTCGAACTCCTTGATCAGCTGGGCCTGATACTCCTTCTGGTCGATCTCTCTCCAGGACTCGATGCTCTCCCAGGCAAAAATGAAGTGGATCTCGCCCGGTTTGTTGTCGTTAAGCCACACTTCCTTGTACAGGAACGGAATGTGGTCAAAACCCGGCGCATACGCCTCCTTCAAGGTCCAGATTTCGTGGTCCACTTCCAGATAACGTTCCACATCCTCCGGCGCCACCTTAAACACCAGATGCTCCATCGGATAATGCTCTCCCTTGGTATACGTATAACCCTGCATAATAAAATCCTCCTTTATGTTTGTGTTTTATGGTTCCCGCGGCGTTTATTCCGCGTTGTTCATCTTCTTGGCCAGCGCCACCACCGCCTCGGCGATGTCCGGCCGGGTCTCCAGGGAATCCCGGTCGCTGTTGGGCAGACAGACCTGCCCCAGGCACTGGGCGCTCAGATCGTTCAGCAGATTTTTAAGCACCAGTTCCCCGCCTAAAAACTGATTCTCAAAGGCGGGCGCGCCGCCCACCATCAGGATGGCTCCCTTGCGCAGGGGCTTCTCCGGCATATCGCCTCTCACATGGCCTGCCCAGTACACCTGGAAGCGGTCGATCAGGGCTTTCATGCGCCCTGTGATGGAGTGGAAATACATGGGGGAGGCCAGGAGAATATTATCCGCCTCCTCAATCTTCTGATAAATATCCTGCATCCCGTCCTTGATGACGCAGGCTTTGGTTTTCCAGCAGTAGCGGCAGTCCATACAGGGCTTCACATCCGTGCGGTATGCGTCGATGATTTCTTTCTCCCCGTCCAGGTTTTCCAGGAACAGGTCCACCATCTTCCGGGTGTGGCCGTTGGGTCTGGCCGCTCCTATGATCACAAGTGTTTTCACTGCGTTTTCCTCTCTTTCTGGTTAAATTTCATGACATGCATAACAAAAAATGCGATTGTCAGCACAACGTATACCTGGACAAATCCCATGTCCGGAGCGTAGGTCTCCGTTCCCAGGATTCCCGGGGAATGGATCATGCCGATTCCCGTCAGGCCCAGGGCCGCCAGGTTGGTGATGGAAGCATTTTTCCAGTTGTTATCAATAATGAATACAAACACGCAGCCCACCAGCAGTCCCACAAAGGCGGAGCCGGGATCAAAAGCCATAAATCCGGGCAGCGCGCCCTCCCGCATGTTGTCCACGATAAAGTCCATGACCACCGGCAGGGAGGCCATAATGACGGCGGGGAAATATTTCCGGTCCACCACCTCAAAGGCCTGGGAGTAACTAGAAATTCCAACGAACACCAGGATCGGCAGCACAACCGCCTCCGGGATAAACGCGTTGATGATGGCGGACAGGCCGGTCAGGCCCACCAGGGCGTACAGCGCCACGATGCCCAGATGGTAGCCGGTGCCGGATTCCATTTTCTTCCAACCCGGGTAGCCCCAGTAGAGGCCCACGGCCAGGGGGTTGCCGAAGCAGGCTCCCACCACGCTTGCCAGGCCGCACAGTACCAGAGGTTTGGTGTTGGTGAAAAAGGTGTCGCCGCACTCCTTGGCCTGCTCCACCGCCTGGATACCGGTGATTACCTCGTTTAAGGAGAACACGATGATGATGGGCAGGAAGGGGACCATGGACGATACCACCGCTCCGTCAAAGATGCCCAGAGTGGGATGGGGTATGTAAAAGTTCAGGCTGCTCAAAGATTCCTGCACCGCGCCCAAGCCCATGACGCCGCTGATCCACGCCACGGCGGAACCCACCACAATGGCGATGAGAGCCGCGGGCAGCTTGGTCTCCACCTTTCCCAGGTAGATCACAAACAGCACGATCAGGGACAGCCAGCCCACCAACGGCATTTTCAGCACTCCGTTCATGGACTGCATGATCAGAAACGCCATGGCCCCGCCGGCCAGGGAGCCGAACAGCGCGCCCGCCGGAACGATCTTTAACACCAGCGGAACCACAAAGGCCCCGATAATGAACACGATGCCGCCCACCAGATGGGCCAGCACGCCGGTCTTAAAGGCCAGATCCGCATTTCCGGTGCTCAGGAACACGGGGAGCATGATGCTATAGAGCCAGATGAACATTCTGCCCGCCTGAAGTCCCGCCGGGATGGCGGTCAGACCCGGATCGTTACGCTTGGCCGCAATGCCTCTGTAGTAGAGCCAAAGTCCGCCGTTTAAAACGACCACCGTCAAAACCATACCGGGCATCATGGTGCCAAAGATCGTTCCCGAGTCCAGCCCAAAGGTGCCCGCCAAAATGGCGATTGCCACAATTACCTTGGAAAATCCGTCAAAAAACACGCCGATGGACGCGTCTAGGTCCGCTTTCTTAAAAAATGGTATTCTTGCCTTTTCCATACCGTTTATCCTCCTACTAATTGTTTCTGTGATCCGGTTATGATTTGGGGGCGGCGGGCGCGGGCCGTCATCCGAATCGGTTCTACGCCGGGCAGCAGCCTCGGGCCATCATTCCGCGCGTTTATCCACCGTGCGCAGCCCCTGGCCGTCTCATCTTAAAATTCCCAACGCCCGTTTCCGCCTCCGGTCAGGCCCTCTGCCCGCTTCCCGGCTCAAAGAAATGCCCCTTCATAAAGAGCAGCGCGGCCACCGTCAGGTAAACCGTGCCGAAGATCACCCCCGGCCCTGTGAGAAGCGCGATTCCCTCGCAGTGGATCATGCCGATGGCCGCGCAGAAGGCCATGACCAGCGCAAAGGCTCCCGCCATCTTGTAGCGCCGGTCCACCACGCAGGCCAGCAGGCCCGCCAGCAGCAGGCTGGTGAGAAATCCGCCGTTTCCCAGGTACATGATCCCCTGAATGGGCACGGAATATGCCGCAAACTGTTCCGCCGTCACCGCCGCCATGGTCAGTCCGGCCGCCTGGACCGAGGAGCTGATGAGCGTCTGCACGTACTGGAACAGGATCGGGATCATGGACAGCAAAATGACGTTATAATACTTTTTGTCCATGGACCGGAAGGTGTTGTCCGTCACGGAAAATCCGATGAAGATCAGGAGCACCATCACCGCCTCTGTTGGAATCAGGGCCATCAGCACCCCGGTCAGACCGGTGGTACAGATGATCAGGCACAAAAATCCGTTGACCAGCGAAAATCCCGCCCTTGCATCCAGTTCCTTCCAGCCCGGGTGGCCGAAGTACACGGTGGTGGGGAAGGGATTCCCGAACAGCGCGCCGGTCATGGTGGAAACGCCGTCCATGATCATGGAGCGCCGCTCCGGGTAAACGTCCCCGGCCATTTTGGCGGATTCCAGTCCCTGCAGCGTGGAGAGAAAATTGTTGATCTGCAGCGGAATGATCACGGGCAGGTACGGCACAATGCCTTTGAATCCGGCTGCGATATCGCCGATTCCCAGGGAGGGCGGGTAAAATCCGATCTCCGAGAAGGAATCCTTAAGAGCTCCCGGCGTCAGATATCCGCAGGCCCAGGCCACGGCGGTTCCGATGAGAATGGCGATCACCCCGGAGGGGATTTTGGCGAACCGTTTATCCGCCTTACCCAGATAATCAATGATGATGATAAACAGGGGCAGCACCGCGTACACCGGTTTGTCGAACACCATGGCCAGTCCCACAATGGAAAGCCACACCATGGCGGAGGAGGCCATATTTCCCATCAGCGCGCTGTTGGGAATCGTCTCCACGATCCATCGCCCGGCAAAGCCGCCCGCGATCTCCACCAGGCCGCCCACAAACGCAGCCGCCAGGCCCACCTGCAACGCCAGACCGGAATCCCCAGTCTGCCAGTACACCGGGCCGATGATCAGGTACAGCCAGCCCGACAGCTGGGAGGCCCCGATTCCAAAAGGCTGGGAGGTCACATTGTGCCGCTTTTCCTTGTGGGCCAGGCACCGGGCCTCGTAAAAATACCACAGGTTTCCCAGAAGGATCGCCAGACCGATGCCCGGCACCACCTTTCCGATCACCACCTGGGCCGGCATGCCGAACACCACGGTCATAATCCCCGTGGCGGTCAGGATTTTCGAAAACCCGTCGAAGAAGATCCCGATGGACGCGTCAATGTCGCCCTTCCCCCACCAGCGGTATTTGAATTGTGTATTTCCATTCATTGTTAATTATTCTCCACTAATTTGTTTGTGTCTTAAACAAACTTGGCAAAAAAATAATTTTGCCAATCTTTACATAATATATATGTACCAATTCCTACCTGATCCCGGGATATTTCAAAAGTTCATTTAATAGTTAAACAAACTTTTTATTTAAAAACGGATCTCAAATCCTTTCTCAATATAACACTTCGTTATTTAATTGTCAATACCGCTTTTTATTTTTTGGCGAAATCTTAACAACAAAAATTCTTGACAGTATTTCCAAATCGTGCTAGTCTTATTCTATTGTAAGGGAGTAGTCGGCGCAGCGGTGCGTGGCGAAGTCAACATCACTGGAATCACTCGTAGAGTTCGGTTCCCTGGCTTGGTTTTAAATGACGAGACTTACCTGTCCGTTTCTTGGAAGAAGTGGCCGGGGGGAGTCTTTTTTTATTGTCCCGGGCCGTTCCTCCCGAAACGAATTTCCTTGAAAATTTCCTATTTCCGGCTGCGGCCGCTGCTGTCGAACCGTTCGTTTTACGCTGCGCCGTCCGGGAATAAATGAGGGAGTAATTCCGCATACTATAATAGCATGCGAGGTAAGTCAACATAATGGCAGCTGCACGGCGGTCTGGCTTATCTGTAGAGAATGAGACTCATATGCAGGTTTGTTTAACATAGCTGTGTATGGGTCTTTTTTATAAATTTATATATCTGTTCAGTACCTTCACAAATATGAGGGATTTTTGCCCGCAGGCTTAGATTTTCATACAGTCAGCGCAGCAAGCGCGCAGATCTACTGAACAGTTACAAATTTATCATTTTTTTTCACCCACAGTTTAAAGGAGGAGCAAAACGTGAAAGAGTACTTAACCAGTGTTGAGGACGTGCTGAAGGAGCAAAACTCATCTCCGGAAGGCCTCACCAGCGGGGACGCCGCGGGCCGGCTGGAAAAATTTGGCCGGAACAAGCTGAAGGAAGGAAAGAAAACTTCCCTGGTCAAACGCTTTTTGGAAGAGCTGGCGGATCCCATGATCATTATTCTGATCGTCGCCGCCGTGATCTCCGGCATCACCGCGTTCTATGAGGGGGAATCCTTCGCCGACGTCATCATTATCATGTTTGTGGTTATCATCAACGCCGTGCTGGGCGTGGTGCAGGAGAGCAAGGCGGAAGCCGCCATCGCGGCCCTGCAGGAAATCGCCGCCGCTACCAGCAAGGTCCTGCGGGACGGCAAAATCGTCACCTTAAAGAGCGAAGACCTGGTGCCCGGCGACGTGGTGGTGCTGGAAGCGGGCGACTCGGTTCCCGCCGACGGCCGGATCATCGAGTGCGCCAGCATGAAGATCGAGGAAGCGGCCCTCACCGGCGAGTCCGTTCCGGTCAATAAAATCGTCAGCCTGCTGAACCTGGAAGGCGAGAAGGACGTTCCCTTGGGCGACCGCAAGAATATGATCTACATGGGCTCCACCGTGGTATATGGCCGCGGCAAAGCCGTGATCACCGGAACCGGCATGAACACGGAGATGGGTAAGATCGCGGACGCTCTCTCCCAAGCTAAGGACGAGGAAACTCCTCTGCAGATTAAGCTGAACCAGCTGAGTAAAATCCTCACCGTGCTGGTGGTGGGAATCTGTGCGGTGATCTTTGCCGTAGGCCTGTTCCGGGCCAATATGACCCCTGAGGGAATCACCGGCGATACGATTTTAAGCACCTTCATGGTAGCCGTCTCCCTGGCCGTTGCGGCCATTCCCGAGGGTCTGGCGGCCGTGGTGACCATCGTGCTCTCCATCGGCGTGACCAACATGTCCAAGCGCAACGCCATTATCCGCAAGCTGACCGCTGTGGAAACCCTGGGATGTACCCAGATTATTTGTTCCGATAAAACAGGAACCCTGACCCAGAATAAAATGACCGTGGTGGACCACGTGGCCGGGGATGAGGAAGCTCTGGTCCTGGCTATGGCCCTTTGCTCCGACGCGGAGCTGGATCCGGACAGCCACGACGCCGTTGGCGAGCCCACGGAGTGCGCGTTGGTCAACGACGCCTACAAGCACGGAATGGCCAAAAACGACTTGAAGGCCCGCTATGTGCGTGTGGCGGAAGCTCCCTTCGACTCCATGCGAAAGATGATGTCCACCGTCCACCAGACGGAGGGCGGACAGATCGTCCAGTTCACCAAGGGCGCGCCCGACGAGGTGTTAAAGCGCTGTACCAGGGTGATGGAGGGCGGCCAGGCCGTTCCCATGACCGACGAGATCCGCGCAGCCATTTTAAAGAGCAACAAATCCATGGCAGACCGGGCGCTTCGGGTGCTCTGCGCCGCCAAACGCGATTGGAACGCGCTGCCCGAGAACTCCGATCCTGAATTCCTGGAGCAGGATCTCATCTACCTGGGCTTGTCCGGCATGATCGATCCGGTGCGCCCGGAGGTGAAAGCCGCTATCGTGGAATGCCGCCAGGCTGGAATCCGTCCCATTATGATCACCGGCGACCACAAGGACACGGCCGTGGCCATCGCCATGGAGCTTGGAATCATCACCGACGCCTCCCAGGCCATCACCGGCGCCCAGCTAAACGACATGGGCGACGAGGAATTCAACCGGAACATCGAGCACTACGGCGTTTACGCCAGAGTGCAGCCTGAACACAAGGTGCGCATCGTCACCGGTTGGAAGTCCAAAGGTAAAATCACCGCCATGACCGGCGACGGCGTCAACGACGCCCCCTCCATCAAGAGCGCGGACATCGGCGTGGGAATGGGCATCACCGGCACCGACGTGACCAAGAACGTGGCGGACATGGTGCTGGCGGACGACAACTTCGCCACTATCGTCTCAGCCGTGGAGGAGGGGCGCCGGATCTACGCCAATATCCGCAAGGCCATCCAGTTCCTGCTGGCCTCCAACCTGGCGGAGGTGCTGGCAATCTTCTTCGCAACCCTGATCGGCTTCACCATTCTGGAGCCGGTGCACCTGCTCTGGATCAACCTGATCACCGACTGCTTCCCGGCCCTGGCGCTGGGGCTGGAGCAGAGCGAGCCCGACATCATGAAGCGCGCTCCCAGAGATCCCAAGGAGGGAATCTTTGCGGGCGGCATGGGCTTCGACGTGTTCTTCCAGGGCGCAATCGTCACCGTCCTGGTGATGGTGTCCTACCTGTTGGGCCACTACATCGAGAGCGGTGTATGGGAATTCGTCAACAGCCCGGATGGAACCACCATGGCCTTCCTCACCCTGTCCATGGTTGAAATCTTCCACTCCCTGAACATGAGAAGTCGCCGCGGCTCCCTGTTCAAAATGACCACGCACAATCATTTCCTGTTCGGAGCCATGGTCGTATCCCTAATACTGACCACCGCTGTGATTGAAGTGCCGTTCCTGGCCGCCGCCTTTGAGTTTACTCCCATTGACTTAAACGAGTATGCGGTCGCCCTGGGACTGGCGGTACTCATCATCCCGATCATGGAGATTGTGAAATTCTTCCAGCGTAAGCTGGGGAAATAGATGCACTCCTACTCAACCGGAAAAGGCCGTCCTGCCGCGAAACGCAGGGCGGTCTTTTTCGGCCAGGAAAGTAAGCCGACTTAACGGCCACATTCCGGGGGAATCCGGCTAATATTCTTTTCAAAACCCTTGATTTTTTGGCCTGCATGTGGTATTATTATCACTGCTTATCCAGTAAATGGGCGGATTCCCGAGTGGCCAAAGGGGACAGACTGTAAATCTGCTGCAAATTGCTTCGGTGGTTCGAATCCACCTCCGCCCATTAGCGTGTCAGTTATAGCTTAAGGACATCAGCGCAGAGCGTATTAAAGGTCCTCGTTTTCAGCCGTGGCACGTGCATTGCGGGTATGGTGGAATAGGCAGACACAAGGGACTTAAAATCCCTCGGAGGCGACTCCGTGCCGGTTCAAGTCCGGCTACCCGCATTTCGTTCTATATTGTGTATGGACAAACCCTGTTGACTAAGTGGGTTTGTCCATTTTTTATGTCGTGATATTCGTCTATAGAGTGCAAAAGCACACAGGATTTTTGCTTTCTTTTAGGAAAATCCTGTTCTAAAATTCTAATACTCTGCGGTTCTCATCATTCTTCTCACCATTTTATGAATAGTATTTGACAAGAATGACAAGAATGAATATAATCATAATTAGAAGAACCACTGGAGGTGCCTTATGACATTCACCGAAAGCGCCACTGTAGAATTGAAATCCCAGTTGATCAGTGACATTTGCAAGGAGATTATTGCCTTTGCCAATTCACGGGGCGGCACATTATATGTCGGCCTAGAGGACAGCGGAAATGTGATAGGCGTAGCGGATGCCGATCAGTCAACTTTGCAGCTGAGCAACATGATTCGTGACTCCATCAAACCGGATGTAACGATGTTCGTCCGCTATGAAACACTCTGCGTTGAAGGAAAAAACATTATTGCGGTAACTGTTCAGAAGGGAACCGATCGTCCGTATTATCTTGGCAGCAAAGGTTTAAAACCAAGTGGCGTCTATGTCCGCAACGGCACATCAACCGACCCTGCCACAGACACCGCAATACGCAGAATGATTAAGGAAACAGATGGAGATAGTTTTGAAACAATGCGTTCTTTAGAACAGCAGCTCACTTTCAAAGCCGCTGAGGAACAATTCAAGAAACGTAACGTGCCGTTTGACGCTGCCAAAATGCAGACACTTGGCATGGTATCGCAGGATGGTATATATTCTAATGTAGCGCTGCTTCTTTCTGACCAGTGCAGTCATACCATAAAAGCCGCGGCTTTTTCAGGAACAGATAAAACAACATTTCAGGACAGACGGGAATTTGGCGGTTCCCTGTTCCAGCAGATGGAGGAAATGTACGCTTATCTCGATATGCGGAATCAGACAAAAGCCACATTTGAAGGATTATATCGCAGAGATACCCGTGATTATCCTGAAGAAGCGCTCAGGGAAGCACTGCTCAATTCTTTGGTTCACAGAGATTACTCTTTCATTGCCAGTACATTGATCAGCGTCTATGATGACCGTATTGAATTTGTTTCTGTTGGCGGACTTCCTGCCGGCATTGCTCTGGAAGATATTATGCTTGGCCTTTCTGTATGCAGAAACCCCAAGTTGGCAGCCATCTTCTATCGTCTGCAGCTGATTGAAGCATACGGTACCGGAATGCCCAAAATCATCAAGGCATACGCAGGGACCGATTTAGAGCCTAAAATCCAGGTAACCAACAACGCCTTTAAGATTATCCTGCCGAATCTCAATTTCTTATCCAAACCTGTTCCGGTCTACGAACCGCCAACAGAAGATGAAAAACGTGTTCTCAGTCTCCTTGCCACCAGGGAATCCATTGTGCGGAGCGATGTGGATCGCTTACTTGGCGTCAGCCAGTCAACTGCTAATCGTATTTTGAAACAAATGATTGAAAAATATTTGATTTCACAGGAAGGAACCGGAAAGAACACGAAATATATTAAAAGATAAATTACCCCATGCTGTAATAACTCTCAACTTCAGAAAGGACCTGATCTCATGGAATTAATGAATGCAATCCACGAACGCAAAAGCTACCGCAAACCCTACAAACCCGATCCCATTCCCGCCGAGGCCATAAAAGAAATCCTGGAAGCCGGCGTAGCCGCGCCTTCCGGCTGCAACCAGCAGACCACCCGCTTTATCGGGGTGAATGATCCCGAGCTGGCTCACAAGCTGGCGGAGATTTACGACAAGCCCTGGGCCCTGACCGCGCCCGCGGCGATTCTGCTGCTGACTAAGGAGCACGTCTCCTACCGCGGCAACTCCTACCACATCCACGACTACTCGGCGGCGGCCGAGAATATCCTTCTGGCCGCCGTGGATAAGGGCTACGCCACCACCTGGATCGAGGGACAGATCGAGGGGGAGAAGGCCCGGCAGATGGGCGATCTTCTGGGCGTGCCCCAGGACCTGACCGTAGCCATCTATATGCCCCTGGGCATCCCCGCCGAGGAGAACCCCGGCGTTGCAAAAATGCCCTTTGAGGACCGCGCGTGGCTGAACGGGTACGGGAAATCCTTCTAAATCCTAATCCGCGCTCCACGCCGCCGGACACCGCTGCGTTTCCGGCTTCACCGCGCCGCGCGCTCACACGCCGCTAGTCCGCCAAATCCCCCGCCGCCTTAATCTTCACCCGGTTGGTATTTCCCGGATAATATGCCAGCGGCACATCTTCAACCTCTATAATCTCAACCGTCTCCCGGACCGCGCCGGACTGCACCGCCAGTTCCACCGCCGCGGCCCGGGCTTTTTCTAACGCCTCATCCCGCGGAATTTCATCGTAATTGATCAGCTGTTCCAGCGTGCCGCTCACCTTGGAGATGGCGGAGCCGATGGCATTGGCCGTGCCGAAATGGTCGGGCTTCACCACGGTTTTGGTGCCCGCCAGGCGGTCCGGGACAATGATCGATCCGCCTCCCACCAGCACCGCGTCAATGTCCGCGCCGGACACCTTCATGGCGTCGATGCTGTCCTCGATCATGGCGCGCATGGCTTCCATGGCCTTTAACGCCACGTCCTCGTCAATCCCGGCCGCCAGGGAGGGATCGCCGAGCTTTGCCATACCCAGGCGCACCGCCACGTCCGTGGCCGTCATGGTATCCCCGCCGAACACCAGGGCCTTCTCCGCGATGCGGTAGCCCACGCTGTCAGGGCCCACGGTGACGCTGCCGTCCGCGTGGCTGCGCACGATGGAGCCGCCGCCCAGGCCGATGGAGATCACGTCAGGCATGCGGAAATTGGTGCGCACGCCGCCGATGGTGACCGCCACGCCGGACTCCCGGGGGAAGCCGTTCTGGATCATACCCAGGTCCGTGGTGGTGCCGCCCACGTCGATGACCACCGCATTGGACAAATTGCTTAAATAGCTGGCGCCCCGGATGGAGTTGGTGGGGCCGCAGGCGATGGTGAGAATGGGATAACGCCTGGCATATTCCATGGTCATCAGGGTTCCGTCGTTCTGGGACAGATACACGCCCGCGTTGGTCACGCCCTCCTCCGCCAGGGAACGGGCAAAGCCTTCCGTAAACCGGTCCGCCACCTGGTAGAGGGCGGCGTTTAAGATGGCGGCATTTTCCCGCTCAATCAGGCCCATGGAGCCGATCTCGCTGGAAATGGACACATGAACGCCCTCCCCCATCACCTCCCGGCAAAGGGCCGCTGCCTCCAGCTCGTGGTCGTTGCGCACCGTGGAAAATACACAGGAAATGGCTACGGACTCCACCTTTCCCTTCAATCCCTCGAAAAATTTCCCAGCCGCCTCCCGGTCAAATGGCGCCAGCTCCTTCCCGTCGTACTCAAATCCGCCTCCCACAATGGCGTAATCCACCGCGATCCGGCGGATATCCTCAGCCCAGTCCACCATGGGCGGGATGCCCAGTGTGGCGGGCGCGCCGATGCGCAGAATGCCGATGGGAGCCAGGTTCTTCCGCTCCACAATGGCGTTGGTGCACTGGGTGGTTCCCAGCATGGCCTGGCGGATCTCCGACCGGTCCACATCCGCCCGGGCCAGCACCTCCCGCACCGCACCCACGATGCCGTCGTAAATATCGCCGGTGGTTGGGTGTTTTACCTCCGCGACCACCCGGCGGTTCCCGTCAATCAGGACGGCGTCCGTGTTGGTGCCGCCCACGTCAATTCCCAGCTTATACATCCGCCTCACCTCCGTTTGCCCGCTCTTCTAACGGTATGTAATCCGTATCCAGCCCGAAATACCGGGGGCCCACCAATTCCAGCCCCGCCTCGGAACGCCACATCTCAAAGCATTTCAGCCCCACGGCCAGCACCCGCTTTCCGTATTTCAGCGCGTCCGTGGTCACCGGGATAAAGGTCTCCGCGTCCACCAGGCAGATCAAATCCGGCACAGTGGCCACGATCCGGTCATCCACCTGGGCGCAGAGATTCTCATTCTGGAATACAATTCTGGCCTGATGCCCCTTGTCGCTTCCAATTCCTTCCAAAACTACCTTGCCATAGTTGAACGCACCCTTTGTCTCCCGCAGCACGTCCACAATCTTCCCTTTAAACAGCCGGTACCCTTCGGCGTATTCCAGAAACGCCTCCTCCGGCGTTTTGCCGCTGATGCTCTTCACCTTGCGGATGGCCTCGCCCAGCTTCTGGCTGCGGGTCACAATGTCCCTGACCCCGTACCGCTTCATGGTCGCGCCGTCCATGCAGTAAAGGGACACGGAAACGGAACCGCCGCAGCTCATGGTCACCGCCCGGGCCAGCTCCTCAGTCCACTTGTTGGTGATGGTGTTGAAAATGGCGCTGTTGCCCTTCTCATCCACCAGAGCCATGGGAGTGGCGGACACGCCGCCCATGGTGAAGGTCACCATCTGCAGCTCCGGGAAGGCCCGGCCCATTCCGTCCGCGTCCACCAGGGGCAGTCCCAGCCTGGCCGCCGCCGCGATGGGCAGCATGGAGTTCACACCGCCCGCCTCCATGGGCATAAAGGCGTAAACCTGGCGGCCGAAAAACTTGCTCACCATCTCATACAGGTTCTGGTATTCATGTTCGCCGATGGTTTTCTCACCCAGTATAGTGGGCGCGCCCATCATGGCGATGGGCATCACCAGCGCGTCGTCCGGCACCTCGTCCGGCTCCAGCAGGGTGACGGGGCCGCACTCCCGCACCGCTCCGATGGCCACCAGCTTTCCCACATAGGGGTCTCCGCCGCCCCCGGCTCCTAACAGGGATGCGCCCAGGGCGATGTCCTCAATCTCAGACAATCCGATTTTCCTCATATTTTTCGCTCCTTTACGTTCACGAAAGGCCGGCGGATCGACCCCGCCGGCCTTATCTCAGATAAGCATACTAAAATTTCAACCGGAGCGGAATCCTCCGGCCAGACGAATTTTCGCCTGATTTTTTGTCACTTTGGACAAAGGGCAGACGCCGCTACGAGCGCAGCAGACGCCGGACGGCCACGGCGTGGTAGAGGGGCAGGGTGTCGGGGAAATCGCCGATGTGGTAGCCCACCAGGTCCGAACAGCGGTTTAGGCGGTATTTCACCGTGTTTTTGTGCAGGAAAAGCAGCTCCCCGGCCCGCTGGTAGCTGCACTGGGCGTCCAGCAGGTAGACCTCCAGCGTATCCAGGCAAGCCTCGTCCTTTTCCCTGGCAATGGGCTCCAGGGGCCTCTGGCACTCGTACAGGCCGGTCTCCCCGCCCGCGATCCTCAGGCGGCATGCCCTGGCGAACTCCATTTCCCGGGTGTGGTAGGCGTTTTTGTGGGGGAACAGCTTCCGGGCGTCCGCCAGGTATTCCCGGTGGAGCAGAAACGCCTCCCGCACCGCCGCCGTGTCGGCCAGGTGATTACACCAGGTAAATGTGCAGGGCTGGTCCTCCCCGGCCAGGCAGGCTTCCAGAGCCGTCTGAATCTCCCGCTCCTCGCTCAGGGACCCCGGGCCGTCCATGAACAGAACCAGCTCCCCCTCATAGGCGTCCGTGACCACGGTTCCGAAGTAACTGTTCAGCAGGTCCGACAGCCGCTGCAAAACGGCGGCGGAGTTCCCGTCGTTCCACTCCTGTTCTCCGTGGAGAATCACCATGGAGTGGATTGCGGCCACCTCGATGTGGAAGATATTAGCCAGGCGGCGCATTTTCATGGGTTCGTCCTGGAGAATGGCGCGCACCAGCTCCCGAACGGCCACGGTCTCGTGCTGGGTACTCCAGATATTGGCCGCCAGGCGCACCGCGTCCCCGGCCTGTTCCACCGCAGAGCGGGACAGGGGTTCCCCTTCCCGGAAGATGAAAAGCTCCATCCGGCGGCTCTGGTCCAGCTTTACGGACACGCGGCAGAGCCGGTAATCCGAGCCGTTTATGCAGACGTCTGCCTCCCCCTCCGGCTCCGGGAGATTTCCGGCCTCCAGAAAGTCCCGCAGGGTTTTGCCCAGGCTGTGAGGCCAGGTGGCTTCGTTCAGTACCCGCAGCGAACCGTCCGTGAGCAGGAAGGAGGCCATCATGCGCTCGCTGAGCATTTTCAGCATGGTGTCCACGGTGCGCTGGTGGCGCGGCAGGCGGGAGACCTGCTCCAAAAGCTCGTTCACAAAGGCCGGGTTCACCATGCGGTCCCGGACGATGCGCTCCATGATCTCGCAGATGGCTTCCCCGTACCGGAAATCCATCCGTTTCTCAGGCATCTGGATCAGCACGAAATCCTTCTCATCCGCAATCCGCTTCATCTCCTCCGGCACCGCGGGCACATAGACCCCAACATAATACAGGATCAGCCCCACCTCGCCCGCCTCCGCCAGACGGCGCACCACCGCGCACTGGAGACGCTCGTCCGCCGGGTTGTTCATGAAACCGGTGATCACGATCTCGCTTCCGCTGTAAGTGTCGCCGGGGAACAGATCATCTTCCAGAATCTGGGGATTAGCGTATTCCAGCACGGACACATAGGCCACGGTGCGGGAAAGTCCACCCGCCCCGGCCAGTACCCGCGCGGGTTTTAGGGAAGGAAGTTTTAATAGATCAGATACCGTTACGCTCATGATGTTACCTCCTTTGCGGGGTATTCTGACGGGTGGGACAGGTGTTTACGGGACTGCGTGGCTGCGGCTGGCCCTGTGGGCCCGCGGGACTGTGGCTGGCATGGCCCCGTGGCCCCGCGCTCCCGCACTAGCCGCCCTACAAAATCAATACCGGGCGACCGCTTTCTACCCACAAAAGCAGCCGCCCGGCCCTACCGTCAACTCATATTACAATCTTATTCCTCTTCCGTCTCCGCAACCTCGATCCCCAGCTCCTTAAGCTGCGCCGGGTCCACCGGCGTGGGGGCCTCGGTCATCAGGCAGGACGCGTCCTTCACCTTCGGAAATGCGATCACGTCGCGGATGCTGTCCGCGCCCACCATCAGCATCACCATGCGGTCAAAGCCGTATGCCAGGCCCGCATGGGGCGGAACGCCGTACTTAAATGCCTCCAGCAGGAATCCGAACTGGTCATTGGCCCGCTCCGGCGTAAAGCCCAGCACCTCGAACATTTTGGACTGCACGTCGCCCTGATGGATACGGACAGAGCCGCCGCCCATCTCCACGCCGTTGAGCACGATATCGTAAGCTTTGGCCCGCACCCGTCCCGGGTCGGAGTCAATATACTGCAAATCCTCGTCCATGGGCATGGTGAAGGGATGGTGCATGGCCACGAAGCGACCCTCCTCCTCGGAGTATTCAAGGAGCGGGAACTCCGTCACCCACAGGAACTTGAAATCATCCTTTTTCAGCAGATCCAGCTGTCTTGCCAGCTCCAGGCGCAGGTTGCCCAGCACGTCGTAGACCACCTTGTTCCGGTCTGCGGCGAACAGCAGCAGATCGCCCGGCTTGCCGCCCATAGCGGCCACCAGCGCGCCCATCTCCTCCTCCGTCATGAACTTGGCAAAGGAAGATTTTAAGCTGCCGTCCTCGTTAATAGCCACATAAGCCAGGCCCTTGGCCCCAAAGCCCTTGGCGTACTCCACCAGCGCGTCGATCTTCTTTCTGGGCATATGGCCCTGTCCCTCAGCGTTAATTCCGCGGACGGACCCGCCGTTCTCCAGGGCGTTCTTGAACACCGCGAACTCGCAGCCCTTCACCACGTCCGACACGTCCTGAAGCTCCATGCCGAAGCGCAGGTCCGGCTTGTCGGAGCCGAAGCGGTCCATGGCCTCCTGCCAGGTCATCCGAGGCAGGGGCAGGGGCAGATCGTAATCGCAAATCTCCTTAAACAGCTTCTGCAGCAGACGCTCGTTGACGTCCAGCACCTCGTCCACGTCCACAAAAGACAGCTCCATATCGATCTGGGTGAATTCCGGCTGGCGGTCCGCCCGCAGGTCCTCGTCCCGGTAGCAGCGGGCGATCTGGAAATAGCGGTCGTACCCGGAGCACATGAGCAGCTGCTTAAACAGCTGGGGAGACTGGGGCAGTGCGTAAAATGAACCGGGATGCACGCGGCTGGGCACCAGATAGTCCCTGGCTCCCTCTGGGGTGCTCTTGATCAGGGTGGGCGTCTCAATCTCCAGGAAACCCTCGTCGGCCAGGAACGCCCTGGTCAGGGTGGCAACGCGGCTTCTCACCATCATGTTGCGCTGCAAATCCGGGCGGCGCAGATCCAGGAAACGGTATTTCAGGCGCAGCTCCTCCTTGGTCTTGCTGTTCTCCTCGATAGGGAACGGCGGAGTTTCGGACTCGGAGAGCACGCGCATGGACTTGGCGCGCACCTCGATGGCGCCGGTGGCCAGATTCTGGTTCACCGCGCCGGAGCGGGCCTCCACCCGGCCCGTCACCGCGATCACGAACTCGCTGCGCAGCTTCTCCGCCTTGGCGAAGTTCTCAGCGCCGCAGTCGCTCTCCTCAAATATAATCTGCAAAATGCCGGAACGGTCCCGCAGATCCACAAAAATGATCCCGCCCTTGTTTCTGCTCTTCTGAACCCATCCCATCACGGTCACGTCTTGACCGATGTTGGCGGTGGTCACCTCTGTACATCTGTGGGACCGCTTGATCCCAACCATTGATTCTGCCATGATCTTATCTCCTTAATATCAAGTAATTGACCGCAGGCTGTACCGGCGGCCTATTGGATCCACTCAAACTCCGGCTGTCCCGCTCCCCGCCTCTTTAGACGGCCGCGGCGCTTCTCAGCCCTTTAAGCCTTCCCGGAAAAATTCCCTAAACTGGGTGTAGCCTTCCTTCTCCAGCTGCTCCTTCTGGAACTTCTTGTTCTTATTCATCTGGGCAACCAGCACCTGCACGCCATTTTTACGTGCTTCCATGGCCTCCCGGATCACTCCGGCCAGGGTGGAGGAGTCCACGTTCTTCTCAAACAGGTACGCCACCTTCTCGCCTTCCCCCGGAACCGTAAAACCGTTGTCCAGCAAAATGGTCACGATGCGCTCAAATCCGATGGAAAAGCCGCAGGCCGGGGTCTCCATGCCGGTGAATTTCCCGATCATCTTGTCGTAGCGGCCGCCGCCCGCCACGGAGCCGCCGAAGCCCTCCATAGAAATCTCGAAAATGGTCCCGGTGTAATAGGACATGCCGCGCACCAGGGTGGGGTCGAATTCCAGGCCGAAGTCAGCCTCCGCCACCTCGTTCACCGTATCCATAATGTGGGCCAGGTTCTCGCTGACCTGGGCCGGAAGCACGTCCGCCAGCTGGCCGCCCAGCCTGCGCACGCCGTCCGCGTCCTTCCCAACGCCCCTCAGCAGCTCCATGTACTGGGATACGCTGGTCTCGGCGTAGCCGGACTCCAGCAGCTCCCGCTCCACGCCCTCAAATCCGATCTTGTCCATTTTGTCCAAAATGATAAACACCTGGTCCATGGACTCCTCCGGGAAGCCGCAGTGCAGAGCCATACCCTTTAAAATTCCCCGGTCATTGATGCGCACGGTAAATGCGTTGTCCGGGCAGATACGTCCCAGGGCCGTGGTGGTAGCCAGGATCAGCTCGATCTCCGCCAGGCTGGTAGCATCGCCCAAAATGTCAATGTCACACTGTACAAACTGGCGGAACCGTCCCTTCTGGGGCCTGTCCGCCCGCCAGACGCTTCCCATCTGCAGCGCCTTGAAGGGCTTGGGCAGGTTGGCCGCGTTGTTGGCGTAGTAGCGGGAAAGGGGAAGGGTCAGGTCGTAGCGCAGGCCGCTGTCCACCAGGTCGTTCTCCTCGTTCACCGCGTCCAGATTCAGCTTTTCGCCGCGTTTCAGTATTTTAAAGATCAGTTTTTCATTGTCGCCGCCCTGTTTACTGGTGAGATTGGCGATGTGCTCCACGCAGGGAGTCTCGATCTGGGAGAACCCAAAACTCTTGTAGGTCTCGCGAATCTGATTCATCACATATTCCCGAATCTGCATCTCAGCAGGCTGAATGTCCTTCATGCCGGTAACCGGCTTCTTCGTCAATGCCATATCGTTCTCCAATTCTATTTGATTGCTTGCCTGTATATCCGTTCAGGCGGCGGAAAAACCGCTTCAAACCATGTCCGCCCGTTACATATCTATATTTTAATGAACTTTTATGATTTTGCAAGACTTTTGGGGAATTTTCCTCAATTTCCTGTAACAGTTCAGACGGCGGGAAAATTGACACGGAACGCCGCGTCAAGCTCGCTTGTAAGCGGCTTTCCGTGTCAATTTTCACATCGCATGGACATCCGATGCTTCCCCGCCGGTCTTTTTCGGTCAAAAAGATGAGCTGTCTGAACTGTTACAATATCCTACACCAGAATCCGCTCCTTGCGGCCGATCATCTCGTCGATGCGGCTGATGTACTGCTCCACCTCTTTCACGTTCTCGCATCTCTCCCTGCGGTTCTCCGCCGGAAATACCACCTTGGTGGTGGTTCCCGCCCCGCAGGCCACGATGGTCTGCATCTCCTCCATGATCAGAATGTTGTAAATGCACGCTTTTCCCGGCAGGGCGTAACCCACGTTCTCGAAGTTCCCGGCCATGTTCTTCTGCCGGTACAGGTAGTAGGGCTCCATCCCCAGCTCCCTGGCGCAGGCCGCGCTGAGATCGATCATCTCCGGGGTGTTCTGAATGGTCAGGCCCTCGTAATCTTCCTTGAACATATTCAGCCTGGCCGCCCGCTTGATGGCCAGGGAGTGCACGGTCAGGGAATCCGGCTTCATGGCCCGGATCTCATCCAGGGTGCGCCTCACCTCGTCCATTCCCTCCTGGGGAAGGCCCATGATCAGGTCCATGTTGATATTGTCAAAGCCCATCTCCCGGGCCATGTAATACCGCTCCTTCACCATCTCCACCGTGTGCCTGCGCCCGATCAAATCCAGGGTGGACTGGTTCATGGTCTGGGGATTTATGGAAATTCTGGTGATCCCGTGATCCCGCAGCACCTGAAGCTTTTGCCGGGTGATGCTGTCCGGCCGCCCCGCCTCCACGGTGAATTCCAGGGCGCGGGAAAGGTCAAAGAGCTGGTCGAGTTTACATAAAATCGAATCGATCTCCCCCGCCTCCAGGGACGTGGGGGTTCCGCCGCCGAAATAGACTGTATCCAGCGGGCGGCCCTCCATCTTCTTCGCCGTGTATTCCAGCTCATGGAACAGGGCGTCCAGGTACAGGCCGGTCCTGCCCTTCCACTTGCCGATGGGGTAGGAGGTGAAGGAGCAGTACAGGCAGGTGGTGGGGCAGAAGGGGATGCCCACGTACAGGCTGTATCCCCGCTCGTAGTCCAGCGGCTCCAAAAGGCGCTTCTCCCGGGCCGCGATCTCCACGCTGAGATTCACCTTCTCGTCGCTGGCCAGGTACGTTTCCTTCATATACCGGCGTATCTCCTCCTCGTCCCAGCCCTCTTCCAGGCGGCTGAGGGCGATCTTAGTGGGACGGATTCCGGTCAGGGAGCCCCAGGGCAGGGTTTTCCCCGTGCGCGTACAGAGCATCTTGTAGAACATCTGCTTGATCACATTTTTTGTGCCAAGGTGGTCCGAGAGGTCCGCCGGGGCGCTGTTGTCCATTGTCAGGGAAAATCCCGGCGCTGGGGGCTTTAGTTCCGGCCGGGCCCCGGCTCCATTTCCAGCCGCGGAAACATCCGCCCCATCATCCCACATAAGCAGCCGGACTTCCCCGTCCCCCAAACGGCTCTCCACATAAAATGCCACGCCGTCCTTCACTTCATGGGCATAAGTTTCGCCCGGATAAAAGGACATCAGAAGCTCTCTGATGTCCTGTTCAAACGCGTTGTCCTGTATCAGTAAACCGATCATAGCGTATGTCTCCTGTAAAATGTCACCGGATTGAACTGTTTCTCATGTCCGATAGTGGTCGGGTCCCCGTGTCCGGGATAGACCATGGTGTCCTCCGGCAGTGCAAACAGCTTATCCAGAATGGACTCCACCAGCTGGGACGCGCTTCCGGTGGGCAGATCCGTGCGCCCGTAGGAGTCCGCAAACAGCGTATCCCCGGCCAGCAGCACGCCCTCGTCCGCAATGTAATAGCAGGCCGATCCGGCTGTGTGCCCCGGCGTCGCGATCAGTTTCCAGTTCAGCCCCAGAAGGGTAAACTCCTGGCCGTCCCGCAGCAGCTCATCCGCGTGAAAGCTGGTGGGCTCGGAGTCGCAGGTGCCGGACAGATTCAGGCTGGTATCTGCCAGCATGGCGTCCTCAACCGCGGAAGCGTACACCGGAACGTGAAAGGACCGTCTCAATTCCGGCACGGCCAGAATGTGGTCGAAATGTCCGTGGGTCAGCGCAACAGCCACCGGCTTCACATCCAGCTCCCTGCACTTGTTCATAATATAAGGGGCGTTGTCGCCGGGATCCACGATCACCGCCTCCTTTGAGGCGCAGTTGTATAAAATATAACAGTTCGTGCTCACCGCTCCCAGCACGCAGGTCTTAATCCGCAAATCACTCATAATCGATCCTCCGTCAGCCCGCGGTGCGCTCAATGTCCAGCACACCCTCGATCTGCCTTATCTTGTCTGTAAGCCGTCCCAGTTCCTCCATGCCATGGATGTCAAAGGTCATGATAATCGTGGCCTTGCCCTGCTTGCTGGTCCGCACGTTCATGGATGTGATATCGATCTGGCGTTCCGTAAACACCTTGGATATGTCCGCAAACATGCCGATCCGGTTGTTGGCATAGATCTTGATCTCCGTAGAATAGCGCTCGCCGCTGGTCGCATCCTCCGGCACCTGCCACTCCGCGTCGATCAGCCGGTTCCGCTCGTCCTCCGGCAGATTGATAATGTTCACACAGTCGGTTCTGTGAATGGAGACTCCGCGCCCTCTTGTCACAAAGCCCACGATCTCGTCCCCCGGCACCGGGCTGCAGCAGCGCGAGAAGCGCACCGCCAGATCGTGAATTCCCTTGACCACAATGCCGCTCTTGGAGCGCCCGGCCCTGGCGTTTAGTTCCGCCCGGCCCGCGGTGTCGGCGATGCCGCTGAGCACGTCCGCGTCCGTGATCTCCCGCTTGAGCTTCTTCTCCCGCTCCTCGCTCATCTTGTTGATGACCTGGCCCTCTTTCAGGCCGCCGTGGCCGATGGAAGCAAGGACGGATTCCCAGTCCTTGAAGGCGTAACGGGCCATAACCTTTTCCATGTACTCCGGCTTGCCGATCTCCGCCCAGTTGATTCCCTTGGCCTTGCAGTAGCGCTCGATCATATCGCGGCCCCGGATGATGTTGTCCTCCTTCATCTCGTTCTTGAACCACTGATTGATCTTGTTCTTGGCCTGGGTGCTCTTGACGATATTTAACCAGTCCCGGCTGGGTCCCTTGGAGTTCTGGGAGGTGATGATCTCGATCTGGTCGCCGTTCTGGATCACGTAATCGATGTTCACCAATTTGCCGTTGACCCTGGCTCCCACCATCTTGTTGCCCACCGCGCTGTGGATGGCGTAGGCGAAATCAATGGGCGTGGATCCGCTGGTCAGCGTCTTCACGTCCCCGGATGGGGTAAAACAGTACACGCTGTCGGAGAACAGGTCCAAGTCGCCCTTGACCATGCTGAGGAACTCCTTGGAGTCGTCCGTGTCCCTCTGCCACTCCAGAATCTGGCGCAGCCAGGACAGCTTCGCCTCCTCGCTGCTGGCCGCCACCTGGCCGCTTCCGCTCTCCTTGTACTTCCAGTGGGCCGCGATGCCGTACTCCGCCGTGCGGTGCATCTCGTAGGTCCTGATCTGAATCTCAAAGGGCTGGCCGTTGCTGCCGATCAGCGTGGTGTGTAACGACTGGTACATGTTCTGCTTGGGCATGGCGATGTAATCCTTGAAACGCCCGGGAATGGGCTTATACATCTCATGGATCACGCCCAGGGCCGCGTAACAGTCCTTCACCGTCTCCACCATGATCCGCACCGCAAACAGGTCGTAGATCTGATCCAGCGTCTTGTTCTGGTTCACCATCTTTTTATAGATACTGAAGAAATGCTTCACCCGGCCGCCGATGGCCGCCTCGATGCCCGCATCCTTCATGTGCTGCTTCACTTCGTCCACGATCTCCTGGACAAACGCCTCCCTGGCGTCCTTGCGCAGGGACACCTTCTCCACCAGATCGTAATAGACCTCCGGCTTCAAATACTTCAGGGAAAGGTCATCCAGCTCGATCTTGATCTTGGAAATACCCAGGCGGTCCGCAATGGGAGCGTAAATCTCCATGGTCTCCCTGGCCTTCTCCTTCTGCTTCTCCGGTTTCCAATACTGGCCGGTGCGCATATTGTGGAGGCGGTCCGCAAGCTTGATGATGATCACCCGGATATCTTTGGCCATGGCAAGAAACATCTTGCGCAAATTATCCGCCTGAATCTCCACCTTGTCCTTGTCCCAGGACAGCTGGGTCAGCTTTGTAACGCCGTCCACCAAAAACGACACCTCTGTGCCGAACTGTTTGGCCAGCTCGTCGAGAGACATCGCAGTGTCCTCCACCACGTCGTGAAGCAGCCCGGCCTCGATGGTTTCCTTGTCCATCTCCAGATCCGCCAGGATGATCGCAACGCACAGCGGATGGATGATGTAGGGCTCCCCCGACTTGCGCTTCTGCTCCCGGTGCGCCTCCTTGGCGACGCGGTACGCCTTCTCGATCATCGTAATGTCATCCGACGGATGATATTTGCGAATCGTCGCGATCAGATCCTGGTAGAGCTCCTCGGGGCTGGTAAAGTCCGCCGGCGCTTCCAGTTCAATATCCAGTTTTTCTTTTGTCACCTCATTCGCCATGTATGGTCACCTTTTCTACGGATAGTTAATGTACATTATAATTTTTTTTGCCTGAAAATGCAAGGGGGTACTGGAAAAAGCGAGATAGAGCGCCATTCGCTACTCTATCTCGTCTGATTTCCCATACACCGCGATTCCATTTTTCTCGCCCCGCTTGATGCGGTACATCGCCCGGTCGGCGCGTTTTAACAGCTCCTCCATGCTCTCCGATTCCCTCTGGGCAAAGGCCAGGCCGATGGAGGCGTTGACCTGCACCTCCTTGCCGTCCGGAAGGGTCATGGCGTGGCGTTTCTCGTATCCGTCGCGGATTTTCTGCTCCACCTCTTCGCGGCTGGAATACCCATAGAAGAACAGCGCGAACTCGTCGCCGGAGAGGCGTACCGGAATGGCGCTCTCCCCTCTGGCCATGGTGCGCAGCAAATCCGCCATGGTCTGCAGATAGCGGTCCCCCGTGCTGTGCCCGTAGGTGTCGTTGATGTATTTCAAATTGTCCAGATCGCAGAAGATCAGGCCGTTGACCCGCAGCGGATTCTCATCCAGAAGCTGCTGCCCCTTCACCCGCAGGTAAGCCGCATTGTACAGTCCGGTGAGCTGATCGTGCTGGGACAGATCCCGCAGCCGGATAATCTCCATGTAGGCGTCGGTCTTATCCACCACCATGCCGAACACGCCGTGCTCCTCCTTCTGCTGCCGGATGGACACGGCCCGCAGGTTGTTCCGGGAGTCCTCAAACCAGAAGCCGTCCTCCAGCTCGTCGATTTTATTCATCCCCGCCAGAAGGCGGATCCAGTCCTCGTAGGAGACAACGTTGGTCCCGTTTGTGTATTCCTCCGGTATATCCAGCAGGCGTTTCAGGGAGCCGGAGAGCTTCACCCGGCTCCCCGGGCCCTCGTACTCAAAGCTGCCCACCATCTCCCCGGCCGCCTGCATTGCCAGGGAATACCGGGAATGGCTCTGCTCCAGCCTGCGCGCCATGTTGTTCAGCGCCAGGTGGATGTCGTCGATCTCGGACAGGCCGCACTGTTCGAAGTGAACGCCCTGCGGATTCTGGCCCGCGATATCCTCCCGGAGCTTGCGCAGCGGGCGCATGAGCTGGTAAATCACAATATAGGAAAATACAATGGCAATCAGCACCGAGATACCGTAGATCGCCACGATCATCATCACCGTGTCCTTGGACAGCGCCGAAAGCTCCGACTGGTCCGCCACCTGGGCGATGTACACCGCGCCGCTCTCCATGTGGCCGTAGAGCTGCAAAATGCTCCTCACCCCGGCATAGGAATGGCCCTCGTCGTTTATGACCACCCGGTCCTGGTCCATGCGGTAAGGAAGGCCCGTCTTTCTGCCGTCCGCGCTGTAAAGCACCTGATCCTCGGTCAGCAGGAACATCTGCATCCCCTTGTAGGGCGGATCGTCCAGCTTCATGTAGGAGTCCAGAATCTCCGCGCCTACCACCAGGCCCATGATCCGGCGGTGTCCGTCCCGGGTCTGAGTGATCACATAATGCAGCGAGCCGTCCTTGTAGAGCCACTGGCTGGCTGTTTTCTGGTTCTCCCAGTACATCTCCCCGTTCTGCCAGCTGCTCTCCTGAAACTTGGGCTGCCACTGGCTGGAAAGTGCGATGGAATAGCTGCTGTTGAGCTTCCCCACCGAGCAGGTGATATCCCCGTAACCGGAGGCGTAGATCGCCGGTTCCCCGTCCCGGAAGCAGTACCCCTCCCGGCTGTCCAGATCCATGTAAAAGATTTTAGAGGCGCAGGACAGATGGTTCAGATTGTCGATCAGACGGTTCTGTATCTCCCGCTCATCCGACAGACGGCTGATCTCCGTGCCCATATTGTTGGTGATCAGAAGCGCATTATTCAGATTTCCGGATAACAGCGTGTTCTTTTCGGAAGTCTGGGACTCCATCACGCGGTAAGGACGCCCCACCGTGCTGGTGAAGGTGCCGCTCACCCCAAGACCAATGCCGAATACCACGCTCTGCAACAAAATGGCCGCCAGTATGCTGTTGCGCACTTTGTTGCTCAACGAATGTCTTTTCATCATACTACACCCCGTTCCGCCGACGGGAGAGACGTCACTGCTTGGCAAACATCTCTTCTACCCGGCGGTAAAATTCATCCGCCTTCTGCCCGTAATTCATCGTTTCCGCCGCTTCCTCAATGGACATGCCGCTGTTTAGGCATCTCAGAAATTCGCTGCGCCCTTCGGCCAGAACGCTGCTGAAATATTCCTCCAGCTCCTGCCGGACGCTGTAAGCATTTTCAAAATCGAACCCGTACACCATCTGGTAATCCCGGCTCTGTTCCAGACCCAGCTCCAGCGCTCTCAGCACATTGGGGTCCTTGACGCTGTCTCTCTGGCTTTCGTCCAGACCGCCCTTTACCACCGGCATGTAGGACATGGACAGCGCCACCTCGAAACTGCGCTCCGTTGTCAGCCAGCGGATGAAATCCATGCAGGCCTCGCTCTCCCGATCGCTCTTCTGAATGGTCACGATGCCCGCGCCCTGCTGGATTGCGGTCTTGGCCTCATGCTCCAGATAGGGGTAAGGATACATCCCCATCTCAATGGGTTTCATCTCGCCCTCTTTGTCCGCCACTTCCTTCGGGAAATACAGCGTGCTGGAGGAGGAACCGATGTATCCGGCCAGCACCGACTGACGGATATCGTCGCTGCGGTACTTGCCGCTTGCGCCGTAATACCCCTTCGTGTAGGGAATATAGTAATTTTCAAATAAACGCTCCACGCACTCCCGGTCCAGATCCAGAACCATTTCCCCGTCCTGATCATAGTGGTAGATATCCGATCCCATGGCGTGGTTCATTGTGATAAAATAGTTGGCCAGAATATCCATCCCAATAAACGGTTTTCCGTCAAAGGGCACATCCGGGGTCATCCCGTCCGTCCAGTTGTAATACCCCTCGGCCATCCGGGCCAGACCCTCCCAGGTCTCCATATCCGCGGTCTTAAACTCAGGGTTGGCCTGCAAAAATTCCTCCAGCCCGGTCTGATTCATCATCAGCAGCTCCGTGGATTTTGCCACCGGAATGATATATAATCCGTCTCCGAAATACCCCTCCTGCACATACGCCTCATAATACTGCGAGAGATCCTCCTGGCTGAAATACTTGCCGCAGTCCACCAACAGCTCCGGCTTGTTGCGCCAGATCTTGCTGGCCATATCCCGGTATGCCATGAACATGTTGGGCATCTCCACCTGGTTGGTGGAATCATTGACAATCAGGTCCATCTTGTTGGACAGTTCGGTGATGGAGCCCTGGCTGTACGCCTCCACGGTGATCCCCTTTTCGGCTCCCTCGGTCTGATTGTATTCCTCTATGATCTGATCCAGCGATTCCTTCTGAAGGTCGTTATAATAATGCCAGAGCACGATCTTGCACGGCTCCTGGCCTTTTGCCGCCCCGGATCCCGCCTGGTCCGGCTGCACGCCCGTTCCCCCCGCGGAACAAGCCGTCAGCCCGGCCGCAGCCACCAGCGCCGCAGCAAGCCCTCTGAACCCCCTTCTTCTGTCCATACCCAAGTCTCCTCTCCCAGTTCAGTCGATTGATAACCGTTCAGTGCCTTGACAGCACACGCACCGGCCGGCTGAACAGTTATACTTATTCTACTACGCTTTGCCCATTCCGTCTACTTGAAAGCGCAAGATTTTCCCCGTCCCCCTGTACGCAGGTCTGAAATCCCGTCCGCTCCCCCCTCCGCAGCCGGGAAATGTTTCTGAGGCATCGCAAAAACCGGCCTCCGGCATTTTCTAAAAAATGTCCGGAGACCGGTCTCGTCATACCGCGCCCGTCAGGGTCTGGCTATTTGCCTTCGTATATAATGGCGGAGTCCACGTCGTACCCCTGAAGGTGGGCGCGCCCGTTCAGGCCCGCCAGCTCCATCACGAAGCAGATCTTCACAACCGTTCCGCCCAGCTGCTCGATCAGCTTGATAATGGCCTCCGTGGTTCCGCCCGTGGCGATCAGGTCGTCCACAATCACCACCTTCTGGCCCGGCTTAATGGCATCCTTGTGAATCTCAATGGTGGCCTTGCCGTACTCCAGATCATAGTCCATGGAAATGGTCTCGCAGGGAAGTTTTCCCTTTTTGCGCACCGGCACAAAGCTCTTGTGCTGGGCGTACGCCACCGGCACGCCGAAAATGAATCCTCTGGACTCCGGTCCAACCACCACGTCATAGTCCAGCCCGTCCAGCATCCGGATCAGACTGTCCACCGCCAGGTGCAGGCCGTCCGCATCCTGCAGGATGCTGGTCACGTCCCTGAAAATAATCCCCGGCTCCGGGAAATCCGGTATGCTTCTTACATATTCTTCCAACTTTTTCATGTTTTGTTCCTCTCTTCTGGGTTCCGTTTTGAGGCAAAAATCTGCAATTCCACCATACACCGCGCTCAACCTTCTGTCAATGTCCGGACACAAATTTTTCCACTTTTTTCGCGTTTTACGCGGCTGCGCACGGTCCGGCGGCGCCGGCTTTTGCCCCATTGACTCTCCTCCCCCAATGGACTATAATCTGGGTAATGTGAACGCGGTATGCGAAAGGAGATGTTATTTCTATGAAAATTCTCAACCTGCCCATCGAACTGCCCCAGGATGCCTGCTGCAAGGCCCGGCCGGATCAATCCGCGGACCTGACCGCTTATCTGCTGGATCCCATGGCGGAGACAGCCTCGCGCCTGCGCCCGGCGGTCGTCATCTGCCCGGGAGGCGGCTACACGCGGCTGTCCGAGCGGGAGGACCAGCCCGTGGCTATGGAATATCTGGCCGCCGGTTTTCAGGTATTTTCCCTCCATTACAGCGTGGCGCCGGACGTATTTCCCCGGGCCTTAATGGAACTGGCCCTGGCCGTCCGCCTGATCCGGCTCAACAGCGCCAAGTGGCATGTGGACCCGGAGAAAATCGTCGTCTCCGGCTTTTCCGCAGGCGGACATTTAGCGTGCTGCCTGGGCGTTTTCTACAACCGGGACTTTCTCTGCGGCCCCCTTAAAACGTCTCCCGAACAAATCCGCCCGGACGGCCTGCTGCTCTGCTACCCGGTGATCACCTCCGGGCCGTTCTGCCATCCCGGCTCCATCGAGAGCCTGCTGGGGCCGGACGCCCGGGACCAGGAGAAACGCCGCCTGGTTTCCCTGGAACTTCAGGCCGGCCCGCACACGCCGCCCACCTTTCTGTGGCACACCTGCACGGACCAGACGGTGCCGGTGGAAAACAGCCTGCTCTTCGCCGACGCCCTGCGCAGCCACGGCGTCAGCCTGGAGATGCACCTCTACCCCAGGGGCCGTCACGGATTGTCCCTAGCCACCCACGAGGTGGAGGGAGGAGACGGGCGCTATTACGAGCCCAGCTGCCAGGGATGGATCGGCCTGGCCAAGTCCTGGATCAGAAATTTAGGCCGTGAAAACGCACAATAACGCAAACTAACGCAAAACCGCTTTTAAATTTTCCGGTTTTCCGCTATAATGGGATTAATCATAACGAATAAACCCATAATGTTGAATGAAATGGAGCGGTCCTATGTTGAAAGAAGAACGTCAGGCATTGATCCTGAACAAACTCCACGCCTCCGGAAAAGTGGTGGTCAGCCAGCTGGCCGTGGAGCTGAATGTGTCCGAGGACACCATCCGCAGAGACCTGCTGGACCTGGACCAGAAGGGGCAGGTCAAGCGGGTGTTCGGCGGCGCGCTCCCGCTGGAGCAGCCGGTGATCAACTATTTTGACCGGGAGACCACGGAGGTGGAGTTAAAGCAGCGCCTGGCGGAAAAGGCCCTGGGCTTTCTGGAGCAGGACCAGCTGGTGGCCATCGACGGCAGCAGCACCAACCTTCAGCTGGCCAAAAACATTCCCTCCACCCTGCGCCTGACCGTGCTGACCAACAGCTACTCCATCGCCCACGCCCTCAGTATGAAGGAGCAGGTGAACGTGATCTTACTCGGCGGACGCCTCCTGAAGGAATCCCTGATGAGCGTGGGGGAGGTGGCCGCGGCCCAGGCGGACCTCTACCACCCGGACCTGTGCTTTGTGGGCGTTTACGCCATCCACCCGGAATACGGCATGACCATCCCCTATCCCGACGAGGTGAGCCTGAAACGCCGCCTGATCGAGAATTCCAACCGGGTGATCAGCCTGGTCAGCCCAATCAAGCTCAACACCGTCTCCCGCTACCGGGTCTGCGGCATCGAGGCCTTCACCACCCTGGTCACGGAGAACGTGCCGGAGGAGATCGCCGGAAGCTACCGCAACCGCGGGCTGGACGTGTTTTAAGGCGGGCGTTTGGTGCGTCGATTGGACCCGGGCCAGTCTCCGCCTCCGGAGTTGGTTCTCCGCCCCGGCGCCCCGGCTGACGTTGCCGCAAAGTCCCCAACCTCCGCAAATTCAAGCGCTCATGCGCCTGGATTTGCGGTATTTTTTTGTCAAAACAGCCATTCATTCCGATTCATTTGCATTTGTTTGCGGTTTTCAACCGCTGTTAGCAGGGATGTTTCAGGCATTTTGCGGCATATTATCGCATTTTCTTGCACATTTTTGCTTGACACAACGTTTGAGCGAGTTATAATACAGATAGCAAGAAAAATGTTTTCTATATAAAAGGAGGATTACTGCTATGAAATTTTTTGTCGACACCGCCAATGTGGACGAGATCAAGAAAGCCAACGACATGGGCATCATCTGCGGCGTTACCACCAACCCATCTCTGATCGCCAAGGAAGGCCGTGATTTCGGCGAAGTGATCAAAGAGATCACCGACATCGTGGACGGCCCCATCAGCGGAGAGGTAAAGGCCACCACCGTGGACGCCGAGGGTATGATCGCCGAGGGCCGCGAGATCGCCAAGATCCACCCCAACATGGTTGTAAAGATCCCCATGACCGTGGAAGGTTTAAAGGCCGTGAAGGTGCTGAACGCCGAGGGCGTTAAGACCAACGTGACCCTGGTATTCTCCGCCGCCCAGGCGCTGCTGGCCGCCCGCGCGGGAGCTTCCTACGTTTCCCCCTTCCTGGGCAGACTGGATGATATTTCCATGCCCGGCATTGATTTAATCTACGAGATTACGGAAATATTCCAGATGCACAACATTGAGACCGAGATCATCGCCGCCAGCATCCGCAACCCGATCCACGTGATCGACTGTGCAAAGGCAGGCGCGGACATCGCAACCGTTCCCTACAAGGTGTTGGAGCAGATGACGAAGCACCCGCTGACCGACCAGGGAATCGAGAAGTTCCAGGCGGACTACAGAGCGGTGTTCGGCGAATAGGAGGAACAGCAGATGAGAACCATCGATGAAATGTCAGTAAACGCCCTGCGGATTCTGGCCGCGGATATGGTGCAGAAGGCCAACTCCGGCCACCCCGGCCTGCCCCTGGGCGCGGCTCCCGCGGCCTATGAGCTGTGGGCCAATCATATGAATTTCAATCCCGCCGATTTGAACTGGGAGAACCGCGACCGTTTTATCCTTTCCGGCGGCCACGGCTCCTCCCTGCTCTACGCCCTGCTGCACATGTTCGGCTGCGGGCTTACCAAAGAGGATTTGATGAATTTCCGCCAGTTGGATTCCCTGACCCCCGGACACCCGGAGTACGGCCACACCGCGGGCGTTGAAGCCACCACAGGCCCCTTGGGCGCGGGTATGTCCATGGCCGTTGGCATGGCCATCGCGGAGGCCCATCTGGCAGCCGTATTTAATAAGGAGAATTATCCGGTTGTGGATCACTACACCTACGTGCTGGGCGGCGACGGCTGCATGATGGAGGGCATCTCCTCCGAGGCCTTCTCCCTGGCTGGCACCCTGGGTCTTTCCAAGCTCATCGTGTTCTACGATTCCAACCAGATTTCCATCGAGGGCTCCACGGATATCGCCTTCACGGAGAACGTGGAGCAGCGCATGGCGGCCTTTGGCTTCCAGACCCTGACCGTGGAGGACGGCAACGACTTATTCGCCATCGGGAAGGCCATCGAGGCCGCCAAAGCGGACAAGGAGCGTCCCTCCTTCATCACCGTAAAGACCCAGATCGGCTACGGCTGCCCGGCCAAGCAGGGCAAGGCCAGCGCCCACGGCGAGCCCCTGGGCGCGGAGAACGTGACCGCCCTGCGCCGCACCCTGGGATGGGACAGCGACGAGGCCTTCGAAGTGCCGGAGGAGGTTTACGCCCACTACCGCGAGCTGGCAGCCCGCAGCGCGGACGCCCAGGCTCAGTGGAACAAGCTGTTCGCGGATTACTGCGCCGCTTACCCGGAGATGAAAGCGCTCTGGGATCAGCACTTTAACGGCGACGCGGCAGAGTCTCTGGCTGCGGACGAGGAGTATTGGGCCTTCGAGGACAAACCCCAGGCCACCCGCAACCTGTCCGGCGTGCTGTTAAACCGCCTGAAGGACCGCATTCCCGGCCTGATGGGCGGAGCCGCGGACCTGGCTCCCTCCACCAAGACCTATTTGAACGGAGAGGGGGATTTCTGCAAGGGCAACTACGCTGGTCGGAACCTGCACTTCGGCGTGCGCGAGCTGGCCATGGCCGGTATCGGCAACGGTATGGCCCTCCACGGCGGCCTGCGCCCCTACGTGTCCACCTTCTTCGTGTTCAGCGATTACACCAAGCCCATGGCCCGTCTGGCGGCTCTGATGAAGCTGCCGGTGACCTACGTGTTCACCCACGACAGCATCGGTGTGGGAGAGGACGGCCCCACCCATGAGCCCATCGAGCAGCTGGCCATGTTCCGCGCCATGCCTGGATTCAACGTGTTCCGGCCCGCGGACGCCACTGAGACTGCCGCGGCCTGGTACCACGCCGTGACCGTGAAGGATGCGCCCACCGCCCTGGTGCTGACCCGCCAGAACCTGCCCCAGCTCTCCGGCAGCAGCCGCGACGCCTTAAAGGGCGGCTACGTGCTTCAGGACAGCAGCAAGGAGACCCCGGACGCCATCCTGATCGCCAGCGGCTCCGAGGTATCTCTGGCCGTGGAAGCCAAGGAAATCCTGGCCGGAAAGGGTGTTGACGTCCGCGTGGTCAGCATGCCCTGCATGGATCTGTTCGAGCAGCAGCCCCAGGAGTACAAGGACTGCGTACTTCCCAGAGACGTGCGCAGGCGCGTGGCTGTGGAGGCCCTCTCCGGCTTCGGCTGGGAGCGCTACACCGGCCTGGACGGCGCTGTGATCAGCATGAAGTCCTTCGGAGCTTCCGCGCCGGCGGCAAAGCTGTTTGAGAAGTTCGGCTTCACCGCGGACCATGTGGTGGAGGTTGTGGAAAATCTGATGAAATAGCGGAAAATGCCGCAGGAACCGGTTTCGTGCCGGACCTGCGGCGTTTTTTGTGATGGAAATGCTGGGGAGGCGGCGCGCGGCCTCACGCCACGCAAAGGCGCCGCAGAATCCCTGCCAAGAGAATTCTGCGGCGCCTGCTGTCAATTTATCCAAAATAACTCCAAGTGCACTTATTTAATAATGAAGCAACGCTTCGCCCGCATATTACGGATGAGCCTCCATAAACGCTTCCACCTCAGCCAGTTCCGGGTAGCCCATACCCGGCTTGCGGGTCATGCTGCCCTTGCGGGTGACCTTGTAGGCCGCGTACTTGCTGGCCCACTGGGTGGCCTCCTTCAGGTTCTTGCCCCATACCAGCCCGGCGGCCACCGCCGCCAGATACCCGTCTCCGGCTCCGATGGTGTCCACCGCCTTCACCGGGGTAGGCGCAACGGTCCAGAACTCCTCGCCGTCCAACACCGCGCTGCCGTCCTCGCCGCAGGTCATGATCACGCCCCGGGTGTGGTATTCGTCCCGAATCTGGCGCAACATCTGCTCGTAGGGTTTGTCGGAGTCCTCCGGCAGACCGCAGAGAACGCGGGCTTCAATATCATTTAACACGATAAAATCCAGGTAGGACAGATCGCCCATTGGCTCGGAGGGCAGGGGGCTGGTGTTGCACAGCGTCAACATGCCAAACTCCTCCTTGGCGATCTTCGCCCCGTCCAGGGCTTTCTTAAAGGGCATTCCGAAGCCGGTGATAAACACCTGGGCCTCCTTCATGGCCTCGATGGCCGCATGGGTCTCATCCCAGGTCAGGGCCGCGCAGGCGCTGTCCCCGTCCACGATGGTGTTCAGGCCGTCCTCGTCCACCATGATCAGGCCCGTGCCCGTGGAAACCGAGTGGTCGCGGTACATAAAGGTGGTGTCCACCCCGGACTCGCTCATCCACTGGTCGCCCATGTCGCCCCACGGATCATAGCCCACCTTGCCGATGTAGCCGGTGCTCACGCCCAGGCGTCCCAGGGCAACGGAAACGGTCGCGCCCTTTCCGCCGTCCTCCTCCACCCGCCAATGGGTGGCTTCCATGGTCTCACCCCGGCGCGGAAGGCGTTTCACGTGGCAAATCTGCCCCACGCCGTGGCTGTTCAGTACAATGACATCTATTTTCTTTCCATTTTTTCCCATAAAAAATATGAACCCCTTTCCAAATTTGTAACAGTTTGGACATCCGATGTGAAAATTGGCACGAAAATCCGCTTACAAGCAAGCTTGACGCGGCTTCCCGCACCAATTTTCCCGCCGTCTAAACCGTTACCCAAACTTAGTTCTCGTCCAGCAAGCCGCGAATCACCTCATAGCCTCTCTTGGCCGCGAAATCCGGCTCATTGGCATAGCGGCTGAACAGCTCCAGGGACAGATACCCGTCATAGCCCACTTCCTTTAAATAGCTCACCAGGCGCGGGAAATCAATCTCCCCGTCTCCCGGGATCAGATGGTCCTCGCTGCTGGAAATGCAGTCGATAAAGTGGATGTGCTTCATGTCGTCGCCCATCTTCTCAAAGTAGGCGGACACCGGCTCGCCGCAGGTCAGCGGGCAGGCCAGATCCAGCATGCATTTAAACCGAGGGGAATTCACCTCGTCCAATGCCCAGCGCACGTCGTCGGAGGTGGTGATGATGGTGCCCTCGTAGGGGGTCACCGGCTCCAGGATGATGGTCTGTCCGATCTTCTCCGCGTGCTCGGCCAGAACGCGCATATTTTCAATAAACAGTTTCTTCACATCCTCTTTGTAACGGCCAAAGCCCGGATGGTTGCAGGCGAACATGCAGTATTCAGAACCGATTTCCTTTGCCATGTCCAGGGTCAGCTTAAAATACTCCAGGCTCTCCTGGTTCATCTGCTTGTCGGCGAACACCAGGCTGTAGGGAGACCCGGTATTCTCCGGGGCGTAGCTGACGATGGGCAGGTTGTAACGGCTGGACAGCTCGCGGATCTTCGCCGCGCCGCCTCTGGCCAGATCCGGCGCATAGGCGTGGGGGCGGAAGCCGCCGATCTCGATTCCGTCGTAACCGTACTTTGCGGCGGCCTCAAAGGCGCGCTCAATGGGATAACTGGAAAAAGCCGCGGTAAACAGTGCAATCTTCATAGCCATATTTTTACTCTCCTAATATTTGATTGATGTGAGACTCCATCTCCTGAGCCCGCTCCTTCGGCAGATAACCGAAATCAAAGCGCAGCTGGTCGTGGGCGTGGGGGGCAAGGGTGTTGAACAGGCCGTGTTCTCTCTGGTAAGCGGTGCTGTGGTTGGTTCCGGTGGTGGGCAGGGCGATGCCGATGCCGTCCTCGTCCCCGGTCCGGCACACCCAGCGTAGGGCGTAAGGCAGCTTCGCGGTGTCAAATCCCACATAGCAGGCGTCCCCCTCGGGCATCACCTGCATGGCATGGGCCCAGCCCTTCTCGTCGCCCTTGTAGCGGATGGTGGTGCACATTTCCGGATCGTTGCACTGGGTTTTGGAATCCAGCACATCGCCGATGGTTGGGTCCTCCACCAGGCGCTTTCCGTATTCCCGGATAGCGACGGCTCTGGGGGAATCCCCGCCCAGCTCCGTGGGGCTGACCACAATGTGCTCCTTGTCCTTGGGCGCGCTGTATACCATGTGGGAGCCTTCCACCGCCAGCCAGTTCATATGGCACATGAACATGTACTCCAAATCATTGGCCCTGCGGTTGTGAATGTCGATGTGCATCTGCGCCACCGTGGCGCCCGCGTAGAGGCGCAGCTCCGGGCTGTAGGCGTAATGGTACTCCTGGCTGTTGCGGTACACAAAGGTGCCGCCCACCGCCAGATAGGTGCCCGCTTCGTCCCGGCCGATCCCCGCGTAGGTATCCGGGTAATTGGCAAAGGGCAGTTCCCCGTGGATGGGGTAGTCCTCGCCGTCGCCCGGACAGTTGATATTGGTCAGGCCGCAGTGAAGCAGCAGGCCGCCATAGTTGTCTCCGAATTTCGTGGTGGCCAATGGCTGGTCGAAAATGGACTTCTGGGTCAGATTTCTGCCCTCGAACTCCGCGAACCAAATCTGCTGCCCCATGTAGGGAAGCACCACCATGCTGCAATGTTCATTCTCAATCTTAAGCCCGCAGACGCCGCTCTCATAGCGGAACGCCGTTGCTTTCAGCTCCCCGTCCTCCAGGAGAACCAGCGGACGGTCGCCGAAAAACGACGGGCGGAAATTCACGCGTGTAAACTCCATATCCCCAAATACCTCCTCATATCATAACGTCAAAACGCTGACCGCCGGACCGAATTCCTGGCCCCGCGCCCGGCCCAGGGGCCCCGATCGCTCCCGGGCAGGCGTCCTGCACTCCGGCTTCCGGTTCTGCCCCGCCGCCGTTATTTCACGTCGTATCCCAGCTCCCGCATCAGTTCGTCCAGCTCTTCCTTCACGCTGTCCGGAACGTAGTCCTGATCAGCGGGCATTCTGGAGTGCATGCCAACCGGGCCCCCGCCGTACTTCATGGCGTACATGTAGGCCGCGTTGAAGGGCGCTTTCTTCACCACGTTGCGGATGCGCAGCACCTTGTGCTGGGCCTCAATGCACTTCTCGACGTTGCCCTCTAAGCCGTAGCGGCAAATGTCCATCATCTCTGCGGGATAGGGAACTGCCATAAAGGACACGCAGCCAACAGCGCCCAACAGCATCATCACGCCGTCCAGGCCGTCGCAGCCGCCCAGGAAGTCGAACTCGTCCTTGTCGATGCGCAGGGTGCACTGCAGGAAGTTCAGGATGTCCACGGAAGCGTCCTTGAATCCCTTTAAGTTGGGATGCTCGCGCCAGAGCTTTTCCAGGGTATCCGGCTCAAACAGGGTTCCCATCTGGACACAGTTGTATATGTAGACCGGGCGCTTGGCATAATCGATCAGCTCCGCGGCGTAGTCGTAGAGCGCCTTCTGGGTGTGGCGGAAGAAGGGCGGCGCGGTGATGCAGTAGCAGTCGGCCATTCCGGTCTCCTCGTACAGATCCAGCAGCTTCTTATTTTCCTCAATGGAGTTCTCGAAGGAACAGGCCATGATCTTGGCTTTACCCTGAGTGCGGCCGTAGATCACCTTTAACAGCTCCAGCTTTTCCTCCGTGGTCAGTTCGTGGCACTCGGCCCCCAGTCCGTTAACAAAGAAATTCTGGATCCCCTTGGAAAGGTGCCAGTCAATCATCTCCGCTGTCTGCTCGTAGTTGACGGATCCGTCCGCATTGAACGGCGTCAGAATCTCATCCACAACTCCCGTAATGAAATGTCCCATAGAAACTATCTCCTTTTCTCTTTAAAATTTAGCCTTTAGTTCCAGAAAATTATATAACTTTTCATTTTTCTGTACCACTTGTTTTTTATACTAACACATTTATATGGCTTAATCAATGGCATATGTCCTAAATTTGCGCTTATTTTTTGTGCATATTCTATATTTTTCTCTTAAATTATCTATTTTTTATCCTATACTTTATATCTTTACTTATAATTGATCCACTTATAAATTATGGAGCGGTTTTATCAAAACTTGTCTTAAATCCTCCAAACGTGAACCAGCAATCTGCCAGGCAAGGGCATACCGGACTTACACCGCTGCTTCCGGCGGCATTTTCCGGCGCAAGCCTACGGTTTTCAAGCATTTTGCCGCTCTGTAAACGTTGAAATAAAATCCGCTTGCTGATATAATGGATTATAGGTCAAAACCGACAGTTTTTTCCAAAACGCCCGGCCACGACCGGAAGGAGTGTATCGAAATGGAGAACAGAATCCCCCCGCGCACAGAAGCCGTTGAAAAATTGGAAAATTATATCACGTCCAATCATTTGCCTCCGAACACCAAGATCCCTTCGGAGCGCGACCTGTGCGAAATGTGGGGTATCAACCGGACCACGCTGCGGTTCGCGGTGGATATGTTGGTGGAAAGCGGCCAGCTGTACCGCAAAAAAGGCTCCGGGACCTATATCGCCGAATCCAAGCTGGTCCGGAACCTGTTGGGCGTCAATTCGCTGTCCACGGAGGTGCGCCAGCTGGGCCTGCCGTTCTCAACGCACATTTTAAGCCTGCGCGTCATCGAGTGCACAAAGCAGGTCTCCAAAAAGCTGCACATTCCCCTGGGCCAGAACGTCTACGAGTGTATCCGCGTGCGCAGCATCGAGGGCGTGCCCTGCATCATGGAAACCATGTATCTGGATCAGAACCAGTGTCCGGACCTTGAAAAATATTATCACGACAAAAGCTCCATCTACTCCATTTTTGAGAATATCTACAAGAAAACCCTGGTCGCCGGCGAGGAGAAAATCAGCGTCACCTACGTCAGCGAGGAAGAAGCCGCTCTGCTGGACCTTGAGGAAGGGGAACCCGTCTTTTTCGCCACCGGCGTCACCACCATGGCGGACGGCGTCCCCCTGGAATATTACAAGCAGCTTTTCCGGGCGGACCGTTTTAAATTTGTGAGTATGATCAAAAGGAGGATGACATGAAATCTCCCCAGAACGAGGATAAAAAGCAGGAACCAAAAATCAATTACCGCACCCCCATCTATCTGCAGCTGCGCGAAATTGTGCGCACCAAAATCGAGGATGGGGAGTATCTGCCCGGTACTGCGATCCCGTCTGAAAACGACATGGCCGCTACCTACGGGATCAGCCGGATCACGGTGCGCAGCGCCGTGGACGCCCTGGTAAACGAGGGACTTCTGCGCCGGGTGCAGGGAAAAGGCGTGTTCGTGGTGGGCAACAAGATCGAACAGGCCATCGAGGAATTCAGCGGTTTCGTGCCCTCCATCGGCAAAAGCCGGGATCAGACCAGCGCCCGGGAGCAGACCAAGCTGCTGCGCCCAGCGGGGGATCTGTTCGCCAACCGGTTCCGCATCGATCCCGAGGATCAGATCTACTATATCCGGCGCGTTGTGAACCAGGAGTCCGGCCCCGTTTCCCTGGAGGAAATCTACGTGCCCTACGACGTGATTCCCCAGTTAAACGTGGTGAATTCCTCCGTGTTCAGCATCAGCTCCGTGTTCGAGTTTTACGGTGTGAACGTCAGCATGGTGCGCCAGAGCCTGGAAATCCAGAAATGCAACTCCAAAATGGCCCACATTCTGGACGCGCCGGACGGGGTGGCGCTCATGGTCCTGGAATGCGCTTACCACGACGACAGCGGCAGCATGATCGGCTACAGCCGCACCTATACCCGCAGCGACAAGGTGAGCTTCAAGGTCTCCCTTCACAGGCTGGATTAACGTTTACATGCATTTTAAAATGAGCCGCCGGATTGCCCGGCGGCTCATTGACGTTTTCTCTATACAGTTTCGCGTTTCCCAATGGTTCTGGCTTCCTTGGCCATACACCTGCGGTGCAGCACCACGATCACGCCCACCAGCAACAGCAGGGCGGATCCCAGGGTCAGCCACACGTTCGCGGCGGTAAACCCGGCCACCAGGTATCCCACAAAGCAGCATCCTGCCACCAGTCCGGCGTACGGCATCTGCGTTGAGACGTGTTCCAGGTGATTGCAGCCCGCTCCGGTGGACGACAGGATCGTCGTATCCGAGATCGGGGAGCAGTGGTCTCCGAACACGCTGCCGGACAGGGTCGCAGCCAGGGACACCACCATAAGCTCAGGTGCCACAGCCTCAGCCACCGGCACGACGATGGGGATCAGAATCCCGAAGGTTCCCCAGGCGGTTCCCGTGGAAAAGCTGAGGAACGCCGCAATGGCGAAGATCAAAGCCGGCAGAAGGGCGCCGGGGATGGTGCTTCCCGCCACCACGTCCTTTACAAAATCAGCCGTCAGCAGCAGGTCCCGGCAAACGCCGCTGATCGTCCAGGCCAGCATCAGGATGGCGCAGGCCGGAAGCATGGACTTCATGCCTTCCTGAACGCTGTCCATAAATCCCTTGAAGGACATCAGCTTGCGGGGAACAAACATGATCATTGCCACCACCAGAGCGCCGAAGCAGCCCCAGGCCAGCGCCGGAGCGGCGGTACAGTTGCCGAAGGCAGCGCCCACGCTGTGGAACGCCGGGTCCTCGCCCCAGAATCCGCCGTTGTAAAGCATTCCTAAGACGGAGAAAATGATCAGGGCCACGATGGGAACCAGCATGTCCAGCACCGTGCCGCGGTCGGAAATGGTCAGCTTCTGCTCCGCATTCAGCTCAACCGCTCCCAGATCGCCCCGGGCCGCCCGCAGCTCCCGTTCCTCCATTGGACCGAAATCCAGGTCCTTCAGGCACAGCGTGAGCACCATAACCAGAGACAGGATCGCGTACAGGTTAAAGGGAATCGTGGAAATGAACGCGGCGAAGTCGCTCTCGAAATGTCCGGTGGACTGCAGGTTGCTGCCCACGGCGGCCGCCCAGGAAGAGACCGGCGCAATGATGCAGACCGGAGCCGCGGTGGAATCGATAATGTAAGCAAGCTTTGCCCGGCTTATCTTATACTTATCCGTAACCGGCTTCATAACCGTTCCAACAGTCAGACAGTTAAAGTAATCATCGATGAAAATGATCGCTCCCAGCGCGCTGGTGGAGAGAAGCGCCAGCTTCTTATTGCGGATCTTGGTCGTCGCCCACCGCCCGTAAGCGCTGCTGCCGCCGGCCGCGGACACCACAAATACCAGAGCGCCCAGCAGACAACAGAAGATCAGAATGTTCAGGTCAGCCTTGTCGACCATCACGTTGAACGCCGTCTCAACAGTTCCAACGATCGGATTCAAACCGACTCCAACCGTATAGATTAATGTTCCGGTTAAAATTCCACACATCAGAGAGGTTAACACCTCTTTTGTCACCAGTGCCAGCACAATCGCAATGATCGGCGGCAAAATAGACAGCCATCCCGCATAGTATGCTTCCACAGGTCAACACCCCCAATCCGGTTCCGATTGAACCTCATATCCCGGTTTCCGTTTCCCATCTCTCATCTTAAACACCAATTCCTTTCCCCTATAAACTTTTTTAGTTTGCGGCCTGTGGGAGCCGCATACATCATGATCCCAATTTCCCAAACATGTTTATATGTTTTTCAAAAACAGGCCCACTTTTGTTGGACCCATTATAGCATTGCACCTCATGTCCGTCAATTATAAATTTACTGTCAAAATAGATTTATATCCGTGGAATTGGCCCTCCATTTTTTAGGAATATTTACCAAATTGCCGGTTTATCCCGCGCCTGTGGGCTTTTCTCGCCCTGCCCTAATGGATCAGTTTATTCGCAACTTGTCTTTTAACGCAATCATTTCCCCGGATATTTCCACCGGTTCTTATACCATGTGCACAATGATTCATAGGTTTTTGGCTGGTTTCTTAGAATTATCTTTGTGCATTTTCCCATTTTTTTAGAATCTGGATATAAATTTTTAATACTTGTATTGAAATATACAGATTGACGTGATATAATGCAGCATGTGGTACACGAATTTAAAATCTTGTATTCTAACATACAACTTTTTAAATTTATAAAAAAGCAAAGACTATTGAAAGGAGTTCATGTCATGTCAAACAACACGCAAGAATCGAACGGGACAGAACTGAAACGAAAATTGGGGTTAGGAACTGCCATCGCGCTGGGCGTTGGTACAACGATCGGTTCCGGTATCTTCTCATCTGTAGGTGAGGTCGCGGGGGCTGCCGGTTCCGGAGTTATGGTAATCCTGTCGTTTTTAATCGGCGGCCTGATTATGATTCCCCAGAACCTTCTCTACACCGAGTATTCCACGGCAATCCCGGAGGACGGACTTTTCGTAGCTTATTTAAAGAGAGCCGGCTGGCCCTTCATGTCGTTTCTGTCCGGATGGCTTTCCTTCTGGGCGACAGACCCCACCGGCATCGCCATCTCCTCGCTTGCAGTTGCCAACTACCTGGCGTTCTTTACCGGATTCAGCCAGATCGTCGTCCGCATGGTTGCGGTTGCCATTATCATTCTCTTCACCGCGTTACATATGATCAAGATGGAAGCGGGCGCGAAATGGCAGAACTTCATTACCATGTTTAAGGTACTCCCGTTCATGATCCTGATTGGCATGGGCCTGTTCTATATGAGAGGCGACACCATGATGACACCCGCAGCCGTGGGCGCTCCCACCGGAATCGCTGCGCTGCTGGCCGGTATTTCCGCCACAACCTGGTCCTATGACGGTATGCAGTCCGCATGTGTAATGGGCGGCGAGATCAAGAATCCCAAACGCAACATGCCCATCGCACTGATCTCCACCGTTATCGTAATCACCCTGCTTTACACGGCTCTGTCCACCGCAGCCGTCGGCTTACTGCCCGCAGCAGATTTGGCAGCTTCCGACGCTCCCATCGCGGCAGCCGCAGCCAATATTCCCATGATCGGACAGTCCGCAGGCATCATCGCCGCTGTTCTGGCTATTATCATCGTAACCGGCTCCGTATCCAGCCTGATCATGTTCCAGGCCCGTATCGAGTACAAGATGGCGCAGGAAGGTATGTGGTTCAAATCCTGGGCAAAGGTTCATCCCAAGTGGGAGACCCCCTATGTCTCCATGCTGTGGCAGAGCGGCTTTGCCATCGTTCTCGTTTTCGCCGGCACCATCAACGACCTGCTGGGCTACTTTACCGTAATCTGCCTGCTGCGCAGCGTTGTTACCTTTATCGCAGTGTTTAAGCTTCGCAAGATGCCTGACTATAAACCCACCTACAAGATGCCCTGCTGGCAGTTAATGGCTCTTCTGGCGGTTGTTCCCACCATGATCCTGCTGGTGTCCACCTTTGTCTGGGCTCCCGGCCAGAGCATGATCGCCGCTGTTGTGGCAGTCGGCACCGGTTACCCGGTTTACCTGTACTTCAAGAAACAGAACAACATCACCGCTCATACGGGCAAATAATGTCTCAAACGGCATGCCCGGTGACCGCCATACAGAAATCCGGTATGCCCCCACGGTAACAGGGGGCATATCTTTTCGGTTCAAACGGCCCCCTGCCTGAGACAGCCCGTTTTATGCGCGAAATATTCAAGGAAACTTACCTCTTGTCATGTGCCTGTCGGCATTTGATATGGTATAATTATTTCTAATAAAGAAACTTATCCATACCCGGCCCCGGGCCGCGGCGTGGTATAAAGGAAAAGGAGAGCTCGATAATGGATTTTAAAATTTCAAGAGAAGAACTGTACCGCTGGTGTTCAATTCCATGGCAGGATCTGGAAAAACAGCCGGACCTGAAGACGAAGCTGGTCATTAAGGAAGACCGCGCCTCTATGATGTCAATTATTGGAAATATGATGGCTGATGAGGTGATCCAGCACAACGCTGAGGGGAAACTGACCAAATGGGTACTCCCGGCCGGTCCTACCGACGAATATGACATCTTCATCGACCGCGTCAACAAGGAGCGCATCAGCTTAAAGAATCTCTGGGTATTCCACATGGACGATTTCCTGGATTGGGAGGGACGTCCTTTCCCGGTAGGCGACACCTATGAGAGCCTGGAGGGCACCATGAACGCCTGCTTCTACGGCCGCATCGATCCGGAACTCAACGTGCCGGAGAACCAGCGGATCTGGACCCGTATCAACGATCTGGACTATCCCGACAACCTGTGCCAGGAGCTGGGAGGCATCGACACCCTCTGGGCAGGCGTTGGCTGCAAGGGCCTGGTGGCCTTCTGCGAGCCGCCCCGCCGTTATTCCTGCCGTCTCTCCATCGAAGAGTACGCCAACTCCAAGACCAGGGTTGTGGATTTGAACGAGGACACCATCGTGGCCCTGAGCCAGCGCACCTTTGGCGGCTGCTACGACCGCGTTCCGCCCAAAGCCGTCACCCTGGGCTTCAAGACCATGCTGTCCGCCAAGCGGGCCGTGTACATGATCGCCACCGGTTCCTGGAAACAGACCGTGGTGAGAGTCGCCCTGTTCAGCGAGCCGACTCTGGAGTACCCGGTTACCCTGCTTCCCAAGTATATCCCGGATGTGACGCTGTTCTGCAACGTGGACACCGCCGATCATCCCATGTCCCATGAAATCAAAGGATGGTGATTTAAGATGAGCAAAAAAGACGTAATTGTACTGAACAGCCACGGCGTGGGCCAGTACGCCTACGCGGACCATATGCCCGTATGGGGCGAAACTCTCTGTGTGACCAAATGGCATGTGGCCGAGGACGGCGGCAAGGGCTCCAATGTTTCCGTAGCCCTGGGACGCCTGGGCATCGACACCGCATATATTGGCAAGGTGGGAAATGATCCCTGGGGCGACCTGGGCGAGAAATGGATGCAGGACGCAGGCGTGGACACCACCTACCTGTACCGCACCGACGAGGTTTCCACCGGCACCGGCCTGATCTTAATCGGACCCGACGGCCAGAACACCGTGATCGACGGGGACAGCTCCAGCGTGAAGCTGACCTTAGACGAGGTGAAGGCCGCTTTGGACGCCATGAAGGGCACCAAAATGTTCGTCACCGGCTTCGAGGTGCCGGAGCAGCTGTCTCTGGACGCCGCCCGCTACGCCAAGGAACTGGGAATGGTGACGCTGGTCAACCCCAGCCCCCTTCCCGAGAAGCCCATGGGCCGTCTGGACTATGTGGACTATCTGTTTATCAACGAGGTGGAGGGCCGATACATCCTGGACCTGCCCCAGGACAGCCCCATCCTGCCCCAGGATATGTTAAATAAGGTGCAGGAAAAATACGGCGTGCCCAACATCATCATGACCATGGGTGGCGACGGAAGCGCGGTTCTGTGCGGCGACGAATACTGGACCGTGGAATCGGTGAAGGTGGAGAACGTGGTCAACACCGCAGGCGCGGGCGACGGCTACATGGCAGCCACCGTGGCGCAGCTGATTCTGGGCAAGGATTTAAAAGAGGCCACCCACTGGGCCAGCAAATACGCCGCCCTCTCCGTCACCATTGACGGAACCATTCCGGCTTACAGGCCGATGGACGAGGTGGAGGAGTTTATAAAGTCTTTGGGATAAAACGTAGCTTAAAAGGGCCGCGGGAAAGCAAAAAATACTTCCCGCAGCTCTTTTTTGCCTTTTCGGCCATTCTTCACTTACCGGATAAAATTCGTCTTAATCTTCCCCTCAGCCACCGGCTCCGCCACTCCGGCCCCGCGGCCCGCTTCAATGCATTTCAGGAGCCAGGCCATGTTGTGGCCGATGGTGCGCATGGTCTGCATGCCCTCCTCGTCCTGCTTCGCCTCCTCCGGGGTATTTCCGTGGATGACATGGAAATAATTGGAGCTCACAATGGGCATCCCGGACAGGGAGAAATATTTGTTGATGGCATCCACCGTGGCCGTGGTGCCCGCTCTTCTGGCCGAGGCGATGGCCGCCGCCGGTTTCAGGCGGAATCCGCCGCCGCTCATGAACAGGCGGTCCAAAAAGGCCAGGATCGAACCGTTCGGCGAGGCGTAATAGACCGGGGAACCAACCACCAGGCCGTCCGCCTCCCGCAGCTTTGCCGCCGCTTCGTTTACCTGGTCGTCGTTGAACACGCAACAGCCCGCGCTCTTACAGTGGCCGCAGCCGATGCAGCCGTGGACCGCTCCGGTGCCGATCTGGATCAGCTCCGTCTCCACGCCGTCCTCGTGCAGCGCCCGGGCCACCTCCTCCAGGGCCGTGTATGTACATCCCGCCCCGTGAGGGCTTCCGTTGATCAGTAATACTTTCATTTCCAACACTCCTTCTCCGCTCTGATTCGGCTCTTGCCGTCCTGCTGATTTTTATTTTAAGGCATCTGAAAATAAAAGTAAAGGGCGTACGCCCGCAACAGCGTACCGCCCTATGTACCGCGCGCCCACAACGGCGCACGCCTCAACTGCTTACATAATTCTCACATTTTTCAGAGCCCCTGTCCTGGAGAACTGGGTCCACTCGCACACGTTGACTGCGTGATCCCCGATGCGCTCCAGATATTTCGCCACCATCAGCAGGTCGATGCCCTGGTCCGCCTGGTCTGGCGATACCCGAAGCAGCTGGATCACGTCCGTTTTCACCTGGTTGAACAGATTGTCCACCTCGTCGTCCCGCTTGATAATGGAGACGGCCGCGTCCAGATCCCGGTTGATAAACGCCTCGATGGCGTCGTGAACCATTTTCCCAGCCGCCGCCGCCATTGCCGGCAGGTGCTTTACAATGTGATACGCGTGATCGCTCTTGATGCGCAGAATCAGCTCCGCGATATCCGAGGCATGGTCCCCGATCCGCTCCAGATCCGTCACCACCTTCAGCGCGGTGGAAACCTGGCGCAGGTCCCCGGCCACAGGCTGCTGGCGCAGGATCAGGGACAGGCACCGGGCCTCGATGGCCCGCTCCATGTCGTTGACCGTGCGGTCGCCCTTGATGATGTCCTCTGCCATCTGAAAATCCTGATCTTCAAAGGCTGTGAAGGTCTGCTCAATGGCCCGCTCCACCATGTGGGCCATCTCCATCAAATCCTGGTTAAGCAGCCCCAGTTCATGTTCATATGTCACTCTAACGCTCATCTTAAACCCCTTTCCCAACGCCCGGCTCCACCCGTTCGGCTGGCCGCTGTGCGTTTGCACCCGCTGCCAAACCTTCCGTCACCCGAAACGCCCGGTAATATAGTCTTCCGTGCGCTTATCCCGCGGCACGGTGAACAGTTCGTCCGTGGCGGCGTACTCCACCACCTCGCCCACCAGGAAAAACGCCGTGTAGTCGGCGATCCGCGCCGCCTGCTGCATGTTATGGGTGACAATCGCCACCGTATAACGGCTCTTTAAGTCGTCCATCAAATCCTCGATCTTCAGAGTGGAGATGGGGTCCAGCGCCGAAGTCGGCTCATCCATCAGAAGCACCTCCGGCTCCACCGCCAATGCCCTGGCGATGCACAGCCTCTGCTGCTGGCCGCCGGAAAGCCCCAGCGCCGGCTTCCTCAGCCGGTCGGAAACCTCGTCCCACAGCGCCGCGCCCCGCAGGCTGCTCTCCACAATCTCGTCCAGCCGGGCCTTGTTCTTAACGCCGTGGATTCTGGGACCGTAGGCCACGTTGTCGTAGATGCTCATGGGAAATGGGTTGGGCTGCTGGAACACCATGCCGATCTTCTTGCGAAGAAGCGTGGTATCCACCTGGGGATCATAGATATCTTCCTCGTCCAGCAGCACCGTCCCGTCTATTTTCACACCGGCCACCAGGTCGTTCATGCGGTTCAAGGTCTTTAAAAAGGTGGATTTTCCGCAGCCCGACGGCCCGATAAACGCGGTGATTTTATGTTCATACAGGTCCAGGCTGATATCCTTTAACGCGTGATTTTCACCGTAATACAGGTTCAGACTCCGGGCCGAAATTTTTGTCTTTGCTTCCACGTGATTCTCCTCCCCGGCTCTATGCGCCGGTCTCCACATTGAATTTTCGGGATAAATATCTGGCCAGCCCGTTGATGGCCAGAACGATTGCCAGTAATACCACCGCCACGCCGAACGCCTCGTTGTACTTCGCCTTCTGCATGAACAGATAGAGCTGAATCGTCAGGGTTCCGCCCGGCTCCATCACCTTGCCCAGCCAGTTTCTGGGCATGTAGTAACCGCTGCCCGCGGTGAACAGAAGGGCCGCCGACTCGCCCACGATCCGGCCGATGGCCAAAATCACGCCGGTGAGAATTCCCGGCATGGCGCTGGGCAGCAGGATGGTGCGGATCATATACCATTTTGTGGCCCCGATGCCAAGAGCGCCGCTCCGGTAGCTGTCCGGCACCGTTTTTAACGCCTCCTGGGTGGTCCGCGTGATCAGCGGCAGAATCATCAGGGTCAGCGTCAGCGCGCCGGTGAGAATGGAATATTTGAGGCCCAGTGTATTTCCAAAAAACACCATACCAAAGAGGCCGAAAATAATGGACGGTATGCCGGACAACGTCTCGGTGGTGAACTCAATGGCTTTCACCAGACGCCCCGGCCTGGCGTACTCGTTCAGGTAGATCGCCGCCCCGATTCCGATGGGTGTCGCGATCAGCAGCGTGATCACCACAATGTACAACGTGTTTACAATATTTCCCAATATTCCAAAGGTGCCCTTGGTGGCGCTGGTGACCGTGGTGAGAAACCGCCAGCTGATGTTCGGGATTCCCCGCGCAAACACATAGCCCATGATCCCGGCCAGTATGGCGATGGAGAGACCGGCGCACAGATAGATGAGGCCGGTGAGAATCAGGTCCGACATGCGCACATGCCTGCCGTAAATGCTCTTTCGCACCACGGACTGTTTATGAATCCGAATGGCCGCTTCACCTGTCATTCCTGTTTCCTCCCTTCTTCAGCAGCCCGGTCAGGCTGGCATTGATGATCATGATAAATGCAAACAGCACCAGACCGATGGTGAACAACACCTCCCGGTGCAGCCCAGCCGCATATCCCATCTCCGACACAATGGCCGTGGTCAGGAAGCGGACGGAATTAAAGGGCAAAGGCAGGTTGACCGAGCTGCCCGACACCAGGCTGATGGCCATGGCCTCGCCGATGGCGCGCCCGGTTCCCAGCACAATCGCGGTGATGATCCCGGACCTGGCCGCGGGGAGCGCCACATGGAAAATCGTCTGTATTTTCGTGGCCCCCAGCGCCAGGGAGGCGCTGCGAAGCTGAACCGGCACGGCCCGCAGCGCGGACTCGCTGATATTGATCACCGTGGGCAGTATCATCAGCGCCAGCACCAGCACGGCGGAAATGAGATTGGCGCCGCCGGTAAACTGATGGGTCTGGGAGCCTTTGAAAATAATCAGCTCCAGCTTATACATCAGCGGGTTTAAAATCAGAATTCCCAGAAGGCCGTAAATCACGGAAGGAATTCCGGCCAGCAGCTCCACGGCCGGGCGGACAAAGCCCGCCAGCCTGGGCGGCGCCACCTCGGCCAGGAACACGGCCGTCATCACGCCGATGGGCACTCCGATGAGAATCGCCATGGAGGTGCCCACGATGGAGGTGAGGATCACGTAGAGGATACCGAAGGACGCCTCCACCCCATCCGGGCGCCACACGCTGCCAAACAGGATTTCCAGTATCCCCACCTTAAACAGCGCCGGGGTCCCGCTGACCACCATATAAAGAGCGATGGACGCCACCGCCAGCACAGCGAAAAAGCCGCAGGCCGTAAAGATCACCTGGGCTGCCTTTTCAACCGCAGACTTGCTGCCGTGGTGGGAACGAATGGAAATGGTTTCCGAGCTCATGCAGTGTCTCTCCTTTCAAACGACCGGCGTGTCGCAGTGCACACAACAGACCGCAACACGCCTCGCAGGTTCTGACCGGCGGGCAGTAATTCCGGCGTTTTGCCGGAACAGTCCGCCAGTCCCGGTTACTCGATGGTGATCAGGCCCACCGATTTCACCAGCTCTGCGCCTTCGTCGGACCGAAGGTAGGCGAACAGCGCCTGCACCAACTCGCTCTGCTGGCTCAAATCTCCCTTGGTAGCCATCACGAAGGGGCGGCTTAAGAAATAACTTCCGGCCTTGATGTTCTCCTCGGTGGGCTCGGCCCCCTCCAGATTCAGCGCCTTCACCGTATCGTCCAGCACGTCCAGGGACACATAACCGATGGAACCGGGGGTGGAAGCCACCTTTGCCATCACCGCTCCGGTGCTGTCCAGCTCATTGCTGTACTTGCAGGCGTCCTCCAGCCCCAGAAGCTCCTCGAACGCTCCGCGGGTGCCGGAACCGGACTCGCGTCCCACCACAACGATGGGGGCGTCGGATCCTCCCAGATCCTTCCAGTTATTGATCTTGCCGGTGTAGACGTCCGCCAGCTGCTCTCTGGTCAGATCCCCAACCCCGTTGGCCGGGTCCACCACCACGGCAATTCCGTCGATGGCTACGATATTTTCCACAGCGCCCTTTTCCTTCTCCTCGTCCTTTAAGTTCCTGGAGGAGTTGCCGATATCCGCGGTCCCGTTCAACACCGCCTCAACCCCTGCGCCGGAGCCCACAAACTGGGCGGAAACCGTCACATCCGGGTATTTTTCCATAAATGCCTCGCTCAGCGCGTTGGCGAACTTCTCCATGGAAGTGGAGCCCACCATGCTGATGGAGCCGCTTAAATCCGCGGCAGTCTCATCCGCAGCCGTTTCCGCCGTCGTGGTGTCCGCGGTGGTATCTGCGGACGTGTCCGCCGCCGTGGACGCTGTGGTCCCAGTCTCCGTCCCGGCAGCCTCCGTGGTATTTCCTGAAGCGCTGCCGCAGCCCGCCAAAGCGCCAGCCGCCAGCACCGCCGTTGTGATCATTGCAAGAATTGCTTTTCTGTTCTTTTTCATAATCCTATGCCTCCAAATGAATCCGCACCCCGTCCATTTCCGGGTGCTGTTTTATGTTTTTCTTGCTGTTACAGTTTGGAGTATACAAAAAACAGGCCTTTGGCGAAAGCATGGTTGCGTATAGTTTTTGTAAAATCTGCGTAAAGCGGCCGCCGGGCTGTTTCCAACCGCGGCGGCCGCTTTTGCACTGCATCTACTTCACATCGATGCCTCTTATGCTAAAATTTTATGGTATTGCTAAGCTGTTTCCGAATATCCCGCCCACCATACATAATGCGGACAATATTTACAATCCCTTCCGTCTCATTTGGCAGATAGAAAACCAGGTAATTATCAACTGGGAAAAAACGGATACCCATACTATGCCAAGGCTCCTCCTCATACAAATGATGGCGCAAAGGCATATCATCCAAACTCCTGATTCTCTGCATAATCCGCCTTGCCTGATTTGCGGCGGTGTCCGGCACACACAATTCATTGGAACCTCAAATCCAACCGCGCCTGCTCTGAATATACGATATTCCAGCTCATACGCCAAAATCGCTTTTCATTTCTTCTTCAATAAAATCCGCAGTGTGAACCTTGCCGGCTTTTATATCAGATAGACCCTTGTTGATCTCGGAATCAAACTGCTCCTTGCTCAGAGAGCCCATTGCGATTGGTGCACTTGCGGGCAGCTTCATTTCAAACGGAATACCGCGCTGCAGCACAACCTGTCTTAAAAACATTCCGATTGCATTGGACATGGGGATCCCCAACTGGTCCAATACCTCTTCCGCCTGTTCTTTAATCCCCGGCTCTACACGGGCAAAAATATTAGAGGTTCGTGCCATACTAATCACTTCCTTTCAAAGGTAGTATATCACAAAACGCTTGCGATATGCAAGCGAATCGCAAGCATTTACTGGTGATTTCGCTCCCGATAGCCGTCGGAAGCGGCCGCCGGGCTGTTTCCAACCGCGGCGGCCGCTTTCTGTATCGCTTATATGATAATATTCTATCCTCTCAGCTCTCTCCCACTACCTTATAGGTCTCCTCGACAATACGCTCCATAGCATTTAAGATATTCTCATATCCGGTACACCGGCACAGGTGCCCGGAGATCAGTTTGCGCAGCTCATCCCGGTTGTACCGCTTTCCGGTGCCCACGATTTCCACCGCGGACATGATCAGGCCCGGCGTACAGAAGCCGCACTGGACCGCCGCTTCCTCGATAAAAGCCTTCTGGATGGGGCTTAATTCGCCGTTTGGTCCCTTTAATCCCTCCACGGTCATGATTCTGCGCCCCTCTGCCCAGACGGTGAGATAGATACAGCTGTCAATGGCCTCTCCGTCCACCAGCACCGTACAGGCGCCGCACTCGCCGACCTCGCAGCCCTTCTTTACGCTGGTCAGTCCCAGACGGTTCCGCAGGGTATCCAGCAGCGACTCCCTGGGATCGATGGCCACTTCCACATCATTTCCGTTGACCGCCATATGAACGATTTTAAGCATTCCACTCACCCCCTGCATTCAGCACCGCCTGCTTGAAGGCGCGTTTTGCCAGTTCCTCCACCAGTTGCAGACGGAACTCCTTGGAAGCTCTCCAGCTGGACCTCGGGTTCACCTCTTCCAGCGCGCCCTTGCCGATCCGTTCCGCCAGCTCCTCTCCAGCCTCGCAGCCCACCGCTTCCGCTTCGATTTTACCGCAGCGGATGGGTGTCGGGGCGGCCACCCCGTATGCCAGGCGCAGGTCGGCCACATGCCGTTTGTCCTCCGCCAGCTTCACGGATACCGCGCAGCCCAGGGTTGCGATCTCCATGGCGTTTCGTTTGCCGTATTTGATGTAGTGGCCTCCAAATCCCTCGTAGTCCTCTTTGCGGATCCGGATGGCCGTGAGCACCTCGCTGTGATTTCTCACCGTGCGTCCCGGCCCGGCGTACCAGGCGCCGATGGGGACTTCCCGCACGCCCTCCGGCCCCTGAAGGACCAGAACCGCGTTTAAGCAGCACAGGCTGGAAGCGCTGTCCGCGCTGGTCACGCCGTTGCAGACATTTCCGCCTATGGTGCCGATGTTGCGCAGCTGGGGACCACCGGCCTGATCCACCGCGTCGCCCAGCATGGGCACATAGCGGCGGATAATTTCATTGTTGGCAATATGGGAGAAGGTGGTGCAGGGACCGATCACGATGGTGCCGTCCGGCTCCAGGGAAACGCCCTCCAACTCTTTGATTCCGTGGATACTCACCAGGGAACACCCGGCCAGCTTACCCTCGCGAATCTTGATCAGCACATCGCTGCCGCCGGAAATCACCACTGCATCGGGATCATTTTCCAGGGCGCGGATGGCATCCGCAACATCCACTGCCTGATCATATTTCTCAATATCATACATGACAAAACACCGCCCTTTCTATATGAGTCCGGCTGCTTTGAAGTGGGCCACCATCTTCTGCGGGTCCATGGGCAGACTGTCCACCGCCACTCCGGTTGCATTTAACACCGCGTTGCGGATGGCCGGCGCCACGGGAATCGCAGGCGGCTCGCCCAGCGCCTTGTTGCCGAAGGGCCCTGTGGGATCGTTGATCTCCACAAATTCCACGTGAAGGTCCGGCGTATCCATGGCCGTGGGCAGCTTGTAGTCCAACAGGTTGTCGTTTAACGGCCGTCCCTTGGCGTCAAAGAGCAGCTGTTCGCTGAGGCCGTATCCCAGCCCCATGCTCATGCCGCCGTGCACCTGGGCCTCGGCCAGCTTGGGATTGATGAGAACGCCGCTGTCGTGGACGTTGATAATATTGGTCACCTTGACCTTACCCAACGGCATATCCACCTCCACCTCCACAAAGCAGGCTCCGGAGGCGAAGGTATTGTCCTTACAGTGGCTGGTGGCTTCCGCCGTAATATGTACAGAGCGGTCCAGGCTGTAGATCGCCGTGGTCGCCAGCTCCTCCATGGAGAGAAGAACCTCCCCGCTCTCCCGTTCCACCACGCAGTTCTCCTTCACATCCAGGGTATCCATAGGACGCTTCAACATGTAGGAAGCGTAGTCCAGAATCTTTTCTTTGAATAATGTTCCTGTCTTTACCACCGCCTTGCCGCTCACATAGGTCTGACGGGAGGCGTAAGCTCCGGTGTCAAAGGGCGAACTATCCGTGTCCTGGGTGGATATCACATTAACCCGGTCCTCGGTGATTCCGGTGACCTGAGCCGCCATCTGCGCAAATACCGTGTCCGCGCCCTGGCCGATCTCGGTGGCCCCCATCATCAGCTGCATGGAGCCGTCCTGGTTTAAGACCATCCGGCAGGAGGCCGTCTCCAGGGAGATGGGGTAAACTCCGGTCTTGTAGCAGAAAATCGCCATTCCGATTCCCTTGCGCACCGGCCCGGTCTGATTCGCATATTCCCTGCGCTTCTCGTCCCAGCCTATAAATTCCCGGCCCTTTTCCATACATTTCCTGAGGCCGTAGGAGTTAAACTTCACATGGGTGTGAGGATCCTCATACCCGTCCTGCATACAGTTCTTTCTGCGGAATTCCAGGGGATCCATTCCCAGCTGCAACGCCAGGTCGTCGGCCATGCACTCCGCCGCAAAGGCGGCCTGGGGGATTCCGTAACCGCGCATGGCGCCGCCGGTGGCGATGTTGGTGTACACCGTGTAGGCGTCGGCTTCCAGCGCTTTTTCATCGTGATAAATCTGTTTAAATTCATTTGAAGTGTTCGCCACAATGGCGTGAGCGTGGCTGGCATATCCGCCCTGATTGGAGTAAGCGGTAAGCTTTCTGGCCACCAGGGTGCCGTCCTTCCTGGCCGCCGCCTTCACGTGAAGGTCCATAGCGTGGCGGACTCTGGTGCAGGCCAGTGTTTCCTCCCTGCTGATCTCCATCTTCACGCAGCGCCCGCCTACCAACGTGCACAGATAGGCGTTTAACGGCTCGTACAGCACATCCTGTTTATTGCCGAACCCGCCGCCGATATACGGCTTGATCACCCGGATCATCCCCATAGGCACGCCCAGCGCCTGACTGATCACCCGGCGCACGATATGGGGGATCTGGGTTGAGGTAGTTACGACAATACGCCCTTTTTCCATGTAGGCAAAGGAAACCGGCGTCTCTATATGGCAGTGCTGCACGCTTTGCGTCCCGTACTTCTTGTCGATAACAACAAGGCCCTCTTCCTCTGCGGCCTCCTCGTAGCTCAGTTCGCCCAGCTTGAATCCGGAGTGGGCGATCAGGTTGCCCGGCTTCTCGTCGTGCAGCTGGGCCGCCCCCTCCGCCAGGGCTTCTTCCGGCGTGAGAAGCGGCGGATACTCTTCATATTCCACCATCACCAGCCGCGCTGCCCTGGCCGCGGCGATCTCATCCTCCGCAACCACGGCGGCGATATCGTCGCCGTACACGCGGACTCGTGTGTTTAAAAGCTTCCGGTCCGCGATGTCCTGATGGGCCGTCTCCACGGACCAGGGATGGCCCGCGGTGGGGAACTGGTAGTCCGGCACATCAAAACATGTGACGATCTTCACAACTCCCGGCACCGCCAGGGCCGCCTCCAGGTCAAATCCTTTTACTACCCCGTTGGCGATGGTACTTCTGACCACTTTCGCGACCAGAGCGCCTTTCGGTTCCAGATCGGCCGTATATTGGGCGCCGCCTGTCACCTTCTCGCATGCGTCAACGCGGATGATACTTTTTCCAACTGCCATTGACAATACCTCCTGGTTTTAAACCAACGCCTACAGATGCTGCTCAGTCCAGACGGCTTATCTTCTTGACCGATAATGCTGGTCAAGAAGCATCGGATGTCCATCCGATGTGAAAATTGGCAGGTAAAGCTGCTTACAAGCGAGCTTGACGCTGCTTTACCTGCCAATTTTCCCGCCGTCTGAACGGTTAAGGTTAAATCATCACATACTTGAGCACAAACAACACGGCCAGGACATACATCAGCACGCTGATCTTCTTCTCCTTGGCGCGTCCGGTAGCCAGATTGATTACAACGTAAGAGATAACGCCCATTGCGATACCTTCGGAAATGCTGTACATAAACGGCATTGCGATTACTGCAATATATGCGGGGATCGCTTCCGTAAAATCATTGAAATCCACTTTCAGGATCGCGGAGATCATCAAAAATCCTACCACGATCAGAGCCGGAGCCGTTGCAAAGGACGGGATGGCTAAGAAAATCGGGGACAGGAACAGGCTCAGTCCGAAGAATGCAGCCGCAGTCACCGCGGTCAGACCGGTTCTTCCGCCTTCCGCAACGCCGGAGGCGCTCTCCACGAAGGTTGTGGTGGTGGAGGTTCCGAACAGTGCGCCTAAAGAAGTACCAATCGCGTCGGAGAGCAGGGCGCCGCGGATCTTCGGCAGCTTTCCGTCCTTATCCAGCATATCCGCCTTGGAAGCCACGCCGATCAGGGTGCCCAGGGTATCGAACATATCCACAAACAGGAACGCGAACATTACCACCAGGAAGTCCAGGGACAGTACCCGGCTGAAATCTACGTGCATAAAGGTTTCCTTCATGCTGGGAATACCAAAACCGGACGTGAAATCCGGAATCACGCTGAACATGCCCAGGTCCGCGTTGGGCTGGTACAGGCCGGTCACTTCGCAGAGAATTCCTAAAATCCAGGTGATCAGGATTCCCCACAGGATATTTCCCTTGATGCCCTTAACGATCAGGATACCGGTGATCAGAACTCCGATTAACGCCAGCAGAACGGTAATTCCCTCGGAATTAAAGTTGCCTGCCGCGATGGAGCCTTTAAATGAATAAACGGAAACAAGTGTTGCGCTGTCCACAACGATCTTCGCGTTCTGAAGTCCGATAAATGCGATGAACAGTCCGATACCGGCGGACACCGCGTGCTTTAAGTTGATGGGGATGGCGTTGAAAATCGCTTCACGCACATTGGTCAGGGACAGGGCGATGAAGATCAGGCCTTCCACGAACACTGCGGCCAGAGCCATCTGCCAGGTATAACCCATCTGCAACACCACGGTGTAGGCAAAATACGCGTTTAAGCCCATGCCGGGAGCCAGAACGAAGGGATAGTTGGCAAATGCGGCCATCAGGAGGGTGGCCACCAGGGAAGCCAGCGCCGTAGCGGTGAACACCGCTCCCCGGTCCATTCCGGCATCACTTAAAATGTTGGGGTTAACTGCCAGTATGTACGCCATGGTCATGAACGTGGTAATACCGGCGATTACCTCTGTCTTGACGTCGGTGTGGTTCTCCGACAGATGAAACACCTTTTCCAAAAATCCTTGGTTGTTCTTTGTTTCCATACTTCCTACCTCCTTAAAAGTTGAAACATATAGTTTCTTTTTTCAGGGGGCCCGCTTCCCGGGCGTACCCCCATACCTACCTAAAAGATTCTTCGTCCCGCCACGAATTTTCCGGCAATGTGCCGGTCGTCGGACAGGTAAATCAGGCGCTCCAGCCGCTCGGCCAGATCCAGTTCCTGGGGATGCTGAAGTTCTGCGTCGTCCAGAACCACCGCATCCAGTTCATAACCCGGTTCAAAGCTTCCCACCTTTCCGAAGAAGGCTCCGCCGCCCTTGGTTCCAAGGTAAAACGCTTCCTGAGCCGTCAGGGGCTTTAAGCGGTCGTCCGTCAGCCGCCAGCGCAGCTTCGACACCTGGATCGCATCCGCCATGGCCCGGAACACGGACTCCCCGGTTCCCCCAGCCACGTCCGTCCCCAGGCCGATGTTCATACCCTGGTCCAGATAGGTGCGCACCGGCGCGATACCGGAGGATAAGTTGGTGTTGCTCTGGGGACAGTGGGCCACGTAAACGCCACGCTCCTTCATCCGCGCGATCTCCGCCTCGGGCGGCCACACGCAGTGGGCCATCACCGTATCCACTCCGCCTCCGAAAAGTCCGAAGTGGTCGTAAGCATCTCCATAAAACTCAGACCAGGGGCAAAGCTCCTTCACCCAGGCGATCTCACCCTGGTTTTCCGACAGATGGGACTGGACCGGAAGGTCAAAATCCCTCTGAATCTCTTTCAAACGCCCCATCAGTTCATCCGTACAGGAGGGGATAAACCGCGGCGTCAAAATGGGCCTTGTATTCTCATAGCGCCCGTGAATCTGTTCCAGCCAGGCCAACGTATCCCGGGCGGAGGCCTCTGCGCTCTCCTCGATCAGGATATCCGGGCTGTTCCGGTCCATATTCACCTTGCCCACCATGGTCTTAAGACCTGTCTCCTCCATCAGGTCCATGAGCATAACCGTGGACTCCCGGTGGATGGTGGCGAAAATGCAGGCTCTGGTGGTGGCGCTGCGCTTCATATTCCCGGCAAAAATCGTGTAACCTCTCCTGGCGTACTCTAAGTCGCCGTACTTGGCCTCCTCAGGGAATGTCCGCGTATTCAGCCATTCCAAAAGCTCCAGATCCATCCCCAGACCGCGGAAGCCGTACTGTGGCGCGTGCAGATGGAGATCGGTCAGCCCGGGAATGATCAGCCGGTCCCCGAAGTCCTTTAGTGGCCATCCGGCGTACTGCTCCGGCAGCTCCCGGTAAACGCCTGCGCTTGTTCCGTCCTCGCAGACCAGGTAGCCCGCTTCTATGGTTTCCAGCGTTGTCGGATCCAGGCTGTAGCAGATGTTGCCCCTGAGCACAAAATTGCGTGTTTCTTTCATAGGCATCCTACTTCCTTCCATTTTCAACTCCCTGCCAAACAGCGGCCAGCCTTCCGGACGGCTGGGGTCACATACAATCTCCCAGGATTTCCCAGTTGAATTGTACCCAACAAAAAACCAACTACCGCTGTTTACGCAAGTTCACACCCCTGTCTTCCGGTCTCCAATGGCCGGACGGCAGGGATGCGAAAACTCATAGTCAACTATTGCGGTAGTTGGTAGAAACACTCATCCGATTATGAGCATATATAAGTTTTCTACATGAATCTAAATTTTTTTGTAATTGTTGGTACCTTCATGTTATCACAATGTACAACACTTTGTCAATTACAATTTTGTTTTTGTGCATTTTCCCTTTGTTTGTAAAAATTTTGTTAAATCATCTAAAAAAGTTTTGAGGGACCGTTCTTTTTAGAAAAGAAGATCCCTCAAAACTTATTTCTGAATTATGATGTTTTTATTGCTGGCGGATGCCCGTCATGGTCTGCTGCACAATGCTCTCCATCATGTCCCCGCTCAGACTGCCGGAGGCGTAGCCGAACACATTTCCATCCTTGTCGATCATGAAGGTGGTGGGGAAGGCGCTGATCATGTACTGGGAGAACGTGTCTCCGGTAAGATCCATCACCACGGGGAAGGTGTAGCCGTTGTCCTTCAGGAACTTTTCAACCACGTCCTGGGTCTCGTCGCTGTTGTTCGGATACTCAGCCGTCTTGGGATTGGCAACCCCCAGCACGATTAAGTCGCCCTCGTTCTCGCCGTAGCGCTCATAGAGAGCCTGGATCTCCGGCATCTCCCGCTTGCAGGGCGGACACCAGGTGGCCCAGAAGTTTAAGAACACCGTTTTACCCTTGTATTCGGACAGGGTGTGCGTGTTTCCGTACTGATCCGTCAGCGTGAAGTCAAAGGCCGGAAGCACATCCGGCTCCTCTGCCGCAGTGGTCTCCTGTGCGGCGGCCGACTGGTCCGCAGTTCCGCCGGACTCTGCCGCGGTCTCGCCGGACGCCTGGCTGTTCCCGCCGCCTTCAGACGGGTTTTCGCCGGCCGCCTGGCCGCTCCCGCCCCCCTCAGCCACAGTCCCTCCGGACGCCTGGCCGCTCTTATCGCCCTCAGCTCCGGTATCCCCGGCCCCAAGGCCGCTCTCATCCGAGGGCTGCCCGCCGCCCGGCGTCTGGGGCGCGGTCTGCTGGGTTCCGGGCGTGCCTGCTCCGCCAAAGGAGGACAAGTAGCTGGTGATGCCGTTCATGTATCCGGTGAACGTCATAAGACCCATGAGGATCAGCAGAACGCCGCCGATTTTAACGGTATAGCGCACCACGCTCTGGTGGTTTCGGAAGAAGTCCAGCACCGATCCGGTGAACAGGCCCACCGCCAAAAACGGGATTACAAAGCCCAGGGTATACACGCCGATCAGCCACAGCCCGTGGGCCTTCTGGCCCGCCGAGGACACCATCAAAAGCACGCTTCCCAGCGTGGGGCCCACGCAGGGAGTCCATGCAAAGCTGAAGGTGAAGCCCAGCAGCAGGGCGATGACAGGGTTCATGGTAAAGCGGCTTAAGTTGAAGGGAAGCCGGTGCTCCCGCTCAATGGCTCCGGAATGGCCCAGCGCCCCGAGCTGATAAAGCCCGAACAGCACCATGATCATGCCGCTGATTCTCGCAAACCAGGTCCGGTTGTTGCTGAAGAAACGCCCAAGGGCTGAAAAACCGAAGCCCAGCACAAAGAATGTGAAGCTGATTCCCAGCACAAAGAACAGAGTGTTCACCATCACGCGCCGGCGCGGATAGGTCACCCGTCCATTTTCATCGACGGTTTTGGCTCCTCCTGCCAGATAGCTGATATACAGGGGCACCAGGGGAAGCACGCAGGGCGAGAAAAAGCTCAGCAGCCCCTGAATAAATACGGTAATAACCGGAACTCCGGTTCCTATCGAAAAACCCATAAATTCTCCTCTCATCATTTCAAGTCCGCCCGGGTCAGGGCTTTTATTGTGTCGGTACTTCTTTGCCTCAGATCGCGAATAAGTCGTTCATTCCCTCGCTCATGGTGGGGTGGGTGTAGATTCCGTCGCGCAGCACCGTGTAGGGCAGCCCCGCGTCCATGGCGATCTTGATCATGTTGATCAGCTCCTGGGACTCGGAGCAGAACAGCTGCGCGCCGAGCACCAGCCCGGTGTCCGCGTCCACCACGGCCTTCATCAGACCGGTGGTCCTGCCCAAAAGCTTCGCCCGCGGCATGGTTCCAACCACCAGGCGGCCCACCTTTACCTTGTGGCCGTTTTCAACCGCCTCCGCCTCGCTCATTCCAACTCTGGAGAAGGGCGGGTCCACAAACACGCTGAACGCAACCTGACCGCGGTTCTCCGTGGTGCGCTCGCCATTTCCCAGAATCTGGGACTTCACAATGCGGGAGTCGTCCAGGGAAATGTAGGTGAACTGAAGTCCGCCCTTCACATCGCCCATGGCCCAGATATGAGGTACGCTGGTGCGCAGGCCGGCGTCCGTCTTTACCTCGCCGCGGGCGGTCAGTTCCACCCCTGCGGCCTCCAGATTCAGGCCCTCCAGGTTGGGTCTGCGGCCGGTGGCCACCAGAATTGCCTGAGCCGGAGCCTCTGCTGTTTTGCCGTCCGCCTCGTAGACAACGGCCGCTGCTCCGCCCTGTTCCTTCACCTGGGTGATGCGGGCGCCGGTGATAATGGAAATCCCCCGCTCCTCAAGGCTGGCGCGGACCGCCGCCACAACCTCTTCGTCGTCTCTGGGTAAGAATCTGGGACCGTCCTGGATCATGGTCACCCTGGAGCCAAAGTTGGCGAAAATCGAGGCAAACTCCAGGCCGATGTAACCGCCGCCGATGACCACCAGGCGCTCCGGCAGCTCTTCCAGCTCCATCATGGACTCGCTGGTGTACGCCAGGCGGCAGTCCGCCAGACCGGGGATGGGCGGTATAAAGGGGCGGGAGCCGGTGTTGATGTAAATGCGGTCGCCCTCCAAAAGCTCCGTGCTTCCGTCCGCCATGGTTACCTGCACGTGGTGGCTGTCCACAAAACTGCCCAGACCGGTCAGGACCTCTACCCGGTCCAGGGAGTCCAGCTTCTGATAGTTCTTCTGGCGCAGACCGGAGGTGAGATCGCGTTTCCCCTCAATGGCCTTGCGGTAACGCTCCCGGCGCTCCTCAAAGCTGCCGCCCAGCGCTTCCGATCTGGCCGCCTGATTCTCCAGGTACTTGGTGGGAATACACGCCACGTTGATACAGGTGCCGCCGTACATCTTGTCGGACCGCTCCACCATAGCTACGGTCTGGCCAGCCTTTGCCAGCGCGCCTGCCAGTGTTTTTCCGCCTTTGCCAAAGCCGATGATTATATTCTCAAATTTCTTCATAAAAATATCCCCTTTCCGGAATTTACCGCTCTTTATTTTGATTGCCGAAAATACGATGGTCCAGCGTGCCGATGGTGATCTCCTTCAGCCGCTTGCGGCACTGTTCGTTGAGATCGTCGAAAATCTCATCCATCAGCCCGGCCATGCCGGAGGCCACCAGACACTTCATATCCGTGTCGCCGCTCTTCCAGGCTGTGTCCACAAACCGGATTTCCAGCGCCTGCGCGATCTGATCCAGCGTGACCCGGTCCGCGTCCTGGTCAAACAGATAACCGCCTTCACTTCCTTCCTTCGTTTTTACAAAACCGGCTTTTTTCAGCTTTGCCATGACTTTGCGCACCCGGGCCGGGTTGGTGCAGATATTCTCCGCCAGCTCCTCGCTGGAAAGCACCTTGGCCTTGTGGTTTAAGTACACCAGTGCATGGACCGCCACGCAGTAATCACTCGTCATTTTCCGATTCCCCCTTGTGTTCGCTTCTTTTCTTTTAACTGTAATTATTTTCTTTACATTTCATGCTGTAACTATATCATGTACAGTTCACTTTGTCAACAGGCAAATTAGAAATATTTTCGGGCGCTGCGCGTTATCCGGCAGGAAAATGGCAGACCGTCGGCCCATTGCACAGAACAATCGGCCGCAGGCTGCACCGGCCCATTGCATTTAATAAAAATGCGGCCGCACCGCAGCCGCAATAAATTCTATATGGTCGTGATTCTCCAATCAGCTCTTTTTGATGAAATCCGTGCCGCACTTGGGGCAATGGATGCTCACTCTGCCGCGCCCCCTTGGAATGCGGATCTTCTGGCCGCAGCTGGGGCACTTGTAAATGTGGTACTGCCTGCTCTCCCGGAAGCGGAACTGCCATTTTTTAAGCGGCTCTCTCACCCGGAAGGTCATCCGCAGGAACGCCTGGTTCTCCTGATAGCGCTTGCTGATATTCCTGGAAAACATCCGGAAATAAAGAAACACGATGCCCGCCAGCTCCAGCAGCTCCAGCGGCCACACTCTGACGAACAGATTGATCAGAATCACCGCCAGCACAGCGTAGAGCAAAAACTGGTTCAGCTGGTCCATACCGTAGCGCCCAATCATAAACCGCTGCAGCTTCTCTCTGAATTTTCCCATCAAAAATCCCCCTTATCCCGTGGTGTTCGAAGAATACTATATCCGGGCGGGGCGGGAAAGTCAATGGAGACGGGCAAGATTTTAGCGTTATTTAAGAATTGCCGGAACCGCCCGGACCTCAGCTCACGCGGCTGCCGTTTGCCACAAGCTTGAATTTGAGTCCCAGGACCTCGGCGGCCCGGCGGCACATCATCATGCGTTGGAGAAAGATTTCAAAATAGTCCATCACCGTGCTCATGGCGTCGTCCAGCTCCAGATCCATCTGGATCACCCGCTTCTCTGTGTTGACCTTCAGCGTGGCGGAGAGAGCCGCGTAATTGACCCGGTCGTGGGCGTCGAAGCTGGCGATGATGGGGTTGCGCACCCGGTTGCGGCGCACGTCCGTCTTGTCCGCCAGAATCACCGCCGCGCTGACCACGTCCACTGCCGTTCCCGTGGCCTCGTCGTGGTGACCGATGGCTCCGGTGATTGTGACGATGTCCTGAAGCGGCATTCCCAGGTCCTTTAAAATCTGGTAGGCCAGTATGGCCCCGCTGTGGGCGTGGTCATGGCGGTTGATGCTGTTGCCGATATCGTGCATATAGCCGGCGATCCTGGCCAGCTCCATCTCATGGCTGCCGTAGCCCAGATCCTTTAATATTTTGGCCGCGGTCTCCGCCACCTTGGCCGCGTGCTTCTTTGAGTGTTCCGTGTAGCCCAGAACGCCGAGAATTTCGTTTCCCTTCTCGATCAACTGGTTGATTTCCTTGTTTCCGCGTATGTCTTTATAAGTAACTGTCTCCTTCACTGGCTCTGTTCTTCCTTTTTTATGTTAATATTCCGCGATTGGCGGGCCTTTATACCCGGGAAGGGCGCGCTGGTATAAAACGGGCGCGGGAGGCACGAGCGCTGTGTACAAAATGCCTGATTGTGCGCCCTGAGGCTGTGGAAAATGGGTTATAGACAGCCTTCCCGGTAATTTGCAGCGCTTTGGTCAGTATACCGTTATGGCAGGAAGGTGCGATACCATGTTATGGTAAATTGTACGTCAAGTAAAGGTAAAAGCGCGAAATGCGGCCAGGTAATCGCCCGCAGGCTGCGCCAACGGCCCATTACATTCAGCAATCGCCCACAGACTGCGCCAGCGGCCCATTGCATTCAACAAAAACGGCCCCGGCGCATCGATACGCCGGAGCCATTTTCCAAAAGCCGCATTCAGCGGCTCTGATTAAATTTTCAAAATCAGCGAAGCCAGAAGCGCAATCCTGGGCACATACTGGTCGATCAGGATATGCTCATTCACCGCGTGTGCACCGTCGCCCCAGGCGCCCAGCCCGTCCAGCGTGGGCACGCCCATGGCGCTCACCTTGTTGCCGTCGCTGCCGCCGCCCACAAACTGGTGGGAGAAGGACAGCCCCAGCTTTTCGCCGCACTGGGCAGCCAGCTCGTAGAGCCCCAGGTTGCCGGGAGTCTGCTCCATGGGCGGCATACCCTCGTCCACGGCCACCTCTCTTGTGGTCCCCGGCACGCTGACCGCCAGGTTGGTGAGCAGCCCGCGGATGCGCTCGCCCTCGGACATCTTCATATAACGGCAGTCCACCGTATAGGACGCCAGATCCGGCACCACGTTGGCTTTGGTTCCGCCGCTGCAGATGCCCACGTTCAGGGTGGTTCCCGCCTCATAATCGGTCAGGCTGTGCACGTACTGAATCTCCCGGGCCATCTCCTCGATGGCGTTGATCCCGCCCTTGTGGTTGTTGCCCGCGTGGGTGGCCTTGCCGTGGATGGTAATCTCAAAACCGATACTTCCCTTGCGCCCGGTCTTTAAATCACCGTTGCTGGTACATGGCTCGCACACCAGCGCCGCCTTGCAGCCCTGGGCCTGTTCGCAGATAATGGAGCTGGACTCGGGGCTTCTGATCTCCTCGTCGCCGTTAATCACCATGCGCAGGCTTTTTCCGGGATCGATACCCAGATCTTTGTAAGCCTTCATGGACCAGATCGCAGAGACCAGTCCGGATTTCATATCCAGCACGCCGGGGCCGTGAAGCTCATTTCCCTCCTGGCGCAGCTCCATGGAGCCGATGGGACACACGGTGTCATAGTGTCCGATCAGAAGCACGGTGCCGTCCCCCTGGCCGAACTCGAATTTCATGGGATTGTGCCCGCCCTTTGCCTCGTAGACAAAGGTGTCCGAACCGGTTCTCTCCTTGATCAGCCGGATCAGAACCTCGCGGACATGGGCCAGCTGGTCGATGTCCGAGGTGGACGCCTCCGCCAGCACCAGTTCCTTTAAATCCGCGAAAATTTCCGCTTCATGCTCTTTTAAATACGCTAATAATTTCTGTTCCATATCGCCATTCCTTTCTATCATAAGATATCGCCGGGATGCTACCGCGCCTCTAGTACTGTGTACCGTAAGTCCTTGTGCATAGAGTGCCCGCTATCCGCATTAGAAGTGTGTCTGCGAATCGACGGCGTAGTGAGCCTACGGCTAGATTCTCAGGCGCAGTTCTGGTGTGGATAGCGGGTGCTATATGCATGAGGACTTGCGATACGCAGTACTAGTGATATCCTATCATAACTGCCACAATAATGGCAACCGTACAGATCGCCGTCCAGATCAAAAACAGCGGAACCTGGAATTTCAGCCATTTGGAGAACGGAACGCCCGCCACGCCCAGAGCCGCCATCAGCACGCCGGAGGTGGGAATAATGGTGTTGGACAGTCCGTCGCCGTACTGGTAGGCCAGAACCGCAACCTGGCGGGTCACGCCGATTACGTCTGCAAGGGGCGTCATGATGGGCATAACGATGGCCGCCTGGCCGGATGCGGAGCTGACGAAGAAGTTAAACACCAGGTTGATGTAGAACATGGCCACAGCCGCCAGCGCCTGGGGCAGAACCTTTAAGGGCAGGGATGCGGCGTAAATGATGGTGTGGATGATGTTTCCGTCTGTCAGGAGTACGGAAATGGCGCTGGCGAAACCGATCAGGATCGCGCCGTAGGCCATCTCACGGCAGCCCTTCATAAAGGCGCGGGAAATCTCATCCGCGGACATGCCTGCGATAAAGCCGGAGATCACGGAAGCGGCCAGCATGTAGGCGGCCATGTACTCCTGGCCCCAGCCCTTGGTCACGGCTCCCCAAACGTAAAATCCCAGGCTGCCGAACACGATTACCAGAATCAGAACGTCTTTTTTGCTGAAGGAGTGCTCCTGCTCCATCTCATCCAGCTCGCCGAAGCCCGCGTACTCGGTTCCGTAGAGGATGCTCTTGGAGTTGTCCAAACGGATCTTGCGGCAGTAGCGCAGCACGTAGATGATGGTCACCACCGTCACGATGGAGGTGACGATAAAACGCAGTCCGATGCCGGACAGCACGGGAATCTCCGCAATCTGCTGGGCGATCTGCACGGAACCGGCCGCCATGAAGGAGGTACACCAGCCGGCAAAACAGCCCAGGTAGATAATGGCCATGGCCGATATGCGGTCCATCTTCATCTGCTGGGCCACCACCAAGCCGATGGGAATAAAGGCCACTACAGGGTTAATCAGAACGCCGGTTGCTCCCAGGAACGCGAAGCAGAGCATCACGATGGGGATTGCGATCAGAGCCTTGTCCTTCAGGCGCTTGATGGCAACCGCCAGGCCGTTGGTGATGGCGCCGGTCTCATTGACGATCTTAAAGTATCCTCCAATCAGGGTTACAAAGAAAATTGTTGAATAATTCTTATTCAGTCCTGTATAAAAAGCCATCAGGAACTGCAAAATCGTGGTGGGTGTCCTCTGTACATAATGGAATGAATTGGGATCCACCACCTGTTTTCCGGTTGCCTCGCTGGTGACCATATCGTAGGTGCCCGCCGGCACGATGTACGTGAGAGCGGCCATCACGATCAGCATAATCGCTACCAAAACATATGTATCCGGCAGCTTAAAGCCTTTTTTCTTCTTCTCTTTCATGCTCTACCTCCTTGTTGCTCCGTTTCTCTTTACCTGTATATAACGATTGGAGATTCCCCCGTATCTCTGTCGCGTTAATATTTTACTAATATAAATTACGAAAATGTAAATGTCAACCTTCATTTTCATATTTATACAATATGCCGAATACATATTCTCATATTTCTACAAATTGCCCCAAAAACAGGCCTTGACACGCCGTTGTTTCTCGTTTATAATCAGGGCAAATTTAAGCGTGAAAGGTGGCAGACCGAAGAATGATTATTAACGAATGAACAGACGGCAGCAATTTTTAACAGCAGACCGCGTCCCCGCATTTGTATGGCGAGGCGTATTGTTTGCGTGCAGTCAGTCATTTCGTTCAGTCATTCACCGGTCCGCCGCTGAAAACAGGCGGCGTTTGGGTTTATGGGAACCCAAGCGTCCTGTTTTTTCATGAGGCTTTTTTCTGTGAATCCGTTCTGAGCGAGATGCGTTTGGGAGGGATTTTTTTATGTTGTTGAGCGCACAGAATGTGAAAAAGGAATACGGCATTCAGAAAATTTTAGACATCGGGCGGCTGGAAATTCAGGACGGGGACCGGATTGGCCTCATCGGCCGCAACGGAACCGGCAAAAGCACGCTCCTCGGCGTGCTGTCCGGGCGGATCGCCGCGGACGGTGGGTCCGTCAGACGGTCCTGCGAGATCGCGGAGATTTTGCAGACCGCAGAGCTTTTGCCCGGCGGTGAAAACGACGGGCCGGAAGAACGGCTGATCAGCCGCATGAGACTGCGGGGAAGCGCGGTGAAAAGCGGCGGGGAGCGCACACGTTTGGCCATCGCGGCCGCATTTTCCAAACGGGCGCCGCTGCTCTTTGCGGATGAGCCCACCACCAACCTGGATTTAGACGGCGTTAACGCGCTGGAAAAGATGCTGGCCGGGTACCGGGGCGCGATTTTGATGGTGTCCCACGACCGCAGGCTTTTGGACCGGGTCTGCAACCGGATCTGGGAGCTGGAGGACGGGGCCGTGCGGGTATTTGACGGCAACTATTCCCAGTGGGCGGAGCAGACCCGCAGGGAGCGGGATTTCCAGGAATTCGAATACCAGCAGTACCGCAGGGAGAAGCGGCGGCTGGAGCTGGCCGCAGACGAGCTGGCCCGCCACGGCAGTCAGATGCGAAAGCCGCCGAAACGCATGAGCAGCAGCGAGTGGATTCTCTACAAGGGTACGGCGGCGATCCAGCAGGGACACGTCCAGAGCAACGCCCGCGCCATCGCCACCCGCATCGAACAGCTGGAGAAAAAAGAACGTCCAAGGCAGCTGCCGGACGTGTCCATGAAACTGCCGGACAGCGGGCGTATCCGGGCCCGGTACGCGGCCACGGTGCGGAATTTGACCGTGACTTACGGGGAGCGTTTGGTGTTAAACAATGTCAGCCTGTCCGTGGAGTCCGGCAGGCGCACCTTTATCACCGGAGGAAATGGAGCGGGCAAGTCCACCCTCATCCACGCCCTGATGGCCGGGGCACAGGGTACGTTTATCACCTCCGAGGCCAGAGTGGCCTATTTCTCCCAGGATCAGGATACGCTGGACCCGGACAAAACGGTGCTGGAAAACGTGACAAGGGACGCCGCCTATCCCCAGCATATCTGCCGGGCCGTGCTCTCCAACCTCTATATGAGCCTGCGGGACATGGAAAAGCCGGTGAAGGTGCTCTCCGGGGGCGAGCGGGTCAAAACCGCCCTCGCCAAGGTACTGGTCGGGGGCTGCAACTTCCTGATTCTGGATGAGCCCACCAACCATATGGACGTGTACACCATGGAGGGGCTGGAAAAGCTGCTGGCCGGGTATGACGGAACGCTGCTGGCGGTGAGCCACGACCGCGCGTTTATCGAGCACGTGGGCAATGTGGTGTACCATCTGGCAGACGGCTGCCTGATGCCGGAGGACGCGCCGTAGGGCGGTGGACGGGGCATACTGGGCGGCAGCTGAGACATACCGAGCAGCAGCCAGGGCATACCGGGCCGCAGCCGGCGCATACCGGGCCGCAGCCGGCGCATACCGGGCCGCAGCCGGCGCATACCGGGCCGCAGCCGGCGCATACCGGGCCGCAGCCGGCGCATACCGGGCCGCAGCCGGCGCATACCGGGCCGCAGCCGGCGCATACCGGGCCGCAGCCGGCGCATACCGGGCCGCAGCCGGCGCATACCGGGCCGCAGCCGGCGCATACCGGGCCGCAGCCGGCGCATACCGGGCCGCAGCCGGCGCATACCGGGCCGCAGCCGGCGCATACCGGGCCGCAGCCGGCGCATACCGGGCCGCAGCCGGCGCATACCGGGCCGCAGCCGGCGCATACCGGGCCGCAGCCGGCGCATACCGGGCCGCAGCCGGCGCATACCGGGCCGCAGCCGGCGCATACCGGGCCGCAGCCGGCGCATACCGGGCCGCAGCCGGCGCATACCGGGCCGCAGCCGGCGCATACCGGGCCGCAGCCGGCGCATACCGGGCCGCAGCCGGCGCATACCGGGCCGCAGCCGGCGCATACCGGGCCGCAGCCGGCGCATACCGGGCCGCAGCCGGCGCATACCGGGCCGCAGCCGGCGCATACCGGGCGACAGCCGGCGCATACCGGGCCGCAGCCGGCGCATACCGGGCGACAGCCGGCGCATACCGGGCCGCAGCCGGAGCGAACGACCAACGCTTTTGCGTAAAACAGGGCGGCTTCCGGAATCATAGGATTCCAAAAACCGCCCTGCAATATTATTCTTTCATAAGACCTTCGTCGATCACCGGAACTACCGCTCCGCTCCCGATCATTTCAATAAAGAGCGGCACCAACTCCGGGTCAAACTGGCTTCCGGCGCCCTTTTCCAGCTCTCCCACCGCGAACTCCACGGACATGCTGGGCTTGTAACACCGCTTTGACACCATGGCGTCAAAGGAGTCCGCCACGCAGAGAATCCGGGCCGCCAGCGGGATATCCTTCCCCGCGATGCGCCGGGGATAACCCTTGCCGTCAAATCGCTCGTGGTGGCCCAGCACGGCCGGGATCACGTAGTCCATGTTGGGAAGGTGGCGGATAATCTCCACCGAGGACTCCACGTGGCGCTTCATGGCATCGTACTCCTCGTCGGTCAGCTTCCCTTCTTTATTGAGAATATTCTCCGGGATGCCGATCTTGCCGATATCGTGGAGCAGAGCCGCCTCCTTGAGGATTTCCCGGTACTCGTCGCTGGTGCCGATGGCTCTGGCGATGGCCTCCGCGTAGTAGGCCACGTTCTTGGAGTGCTGGAACGTGTAATGGTCCTTGGCGTCGATGGCCGCCGTCAGGGCGTAGATCGTGGGCGCGTACTCGGAGTACATGCTCTTGTGCTTTTTGGCCAGCCCCTCGTCCGTGTCCCGGCGGCCGATGATTCCGTCCGAGTACACCAGAATCCCATTTTTGCCGGAGCGCTTCACGTGGTACACCGCGCGGTCCGCGTTGGAAACCAACTCGTTTAAGGAGGAGGCCGCGTAGGGAACGGCGCAGATTCCGCAGCTCACGGTCAGGGTTTTCAGATATGTATCCGAGGAGTTCCGGTTCATGTTCTGAATCTGGCGGCTGATATTCTCGGCCAGATTCTGGGCGGAGTAGATATCGTAGTCCGGCAGAATGGCGGCGAACTCCTTGCCGCTGTAGCGGGCGCAGTAACCGTTGCTCCCCACGGTGCCCTTTATGATCTGGGCGATATGGACCAGGGCCTTGTCCCCCTCATTGTTGCCGTAGAGCTGATTGTACAGCTTGAAATCGTCCACATTGAAGATCACCAGGGTTAATGAGGTCTTGCGGCATTTCTCGTAATTTTCCTCCAGCACCTCATAGAAATACTTGCGGTTGAGCAGGCCGGTCAGTTCGTCGGTGCGCGCCTCCAGGTAAGCCTTCTCGTAAAGCCGGGAATTTTTTACCGCGATGGAGCTGACGGATTCCAGGGAGTTCAAGAAGCTGATGTCCTCCACCGTATAACCCCACTGGAATTTCCCCTTTTTCTCCTTCCGCCCCAGCAGCACGATGCCTACCAGGTCGTTGTTGTCCTTCAGGGGCAGGACACACTCGATTTTCATCGTGTCCAGGCGGTGCTTTTCGTCCTCCCACATGGATTTATACTCCACGGTACGCCTGAAATCCCGAAGCAGCAGGCAGGTGTCGTGGCTTCTGAGCCAGGCTACCATGGGATGCCCCTGGTCCATGGAGAAATTCCGGTCGTCCAATGGACTGCTGCTGTAGGTGGCCGGGTAGCTCCCGTCCGCCTCCCGTATGCAGATGTAAATCTTTTTCACGTTCAGGGTATCCCGGATCACGTCCACCAGAGCCCCCAAAATTTCATTGAGGCGCAGGCTGCGGGACACCTGGGTGGTGTACTCCCCCAGCCGCTCCGTCTGGCTGATCTCCTCTTTCACAAAAAGCTGGTCAAAAAACCTTCGTGTGATAAAGTAAATGAACATGGTGGCCAGCATGGTCATAACGGCTACAATCATCACGCTGGAGGAGGCCAGCATGGGAATCTCCACCCGGATCAGCGCATCCAGGGACTGGGCCAGGTTGTAGAACGCCACCACGCTGATTCCCATCGCAATCACGTAGCAGTTCACCCGGGACACCAGCATGGTCAGGCGGAACACCCGGCGGGTGTACAGGGTATAGAACATCACCACCGCGTTGCCCACGCCGGCCAGAATATCAATGGGGAAGCCGTTGAACACCGGCAGCGCCAGATTGCCCAGGAACAGAAGCATTTCCCCGAACAACAGGGGCAGCACCTGGGACGTCATTCCCGGCTTTTTCCGGGACTGCACCGCCATAGCCATGGTATGCAGCACGATCAGAAGGCACAGGCCGTACATGATGCCCACCTGCCACTTCATGTCGTACACAAACCGCACGCCGCCTTTTGCCTCCACCAGCCGGGGCGCAGCCAACAGCCATCCGGTTTTTAAGTTCACCAGGCAGCCCGCAAGGGATAAAACCAGCCAGATCCGGTGCCTGGTTCTGGCAGGCTGGCCGCAGAAATCCCGGATAAAGCAGAAATAGGCGTAGGGAACCAGCCAGATTCCGGCCAGGGAAAAGTGGTACCAAAGCCGGTAGCCGGGCCAGGCCTGCAGGCGCATGAGCAGCGAGCCGCCGGTCCACAGGATCATGGTGAACAGGACGGCGATAAAATCCGTGATCAGCTTGGACTTTTTGGCTGTGAGGAACGCCAGCATAAGGAATGCGTAGAAATACAGCGCGGTTATGGAAATAAATACAAAACTGCTCATAGGCTAATAGGTCCTCCGTCCGTCAAGGGTTCCCTGCAGCTTTACCATTTCCTGCACGTCGTGAACCGATGGGTTGACGTGCCGCAGAACCTTGCCGGTTTGCCGCCGGAACGCTGCAAAGGTGCCGCAGCGCAGAATCGTAACTTCCAGCGGGTCCATTCCCAGAATCCGTTTTAAGTCCTGGTAATCCTGGTCCACGTATTTGAAATAAATGGTCAGCTGTTCTTTTAACAGTTCCCGGCTCACCGCCCGGTTCACCACCGCGCCCGGGGACAGTTCCACATACAGGTGCAGGAACGGCCGGCCCTTGTCCTGGGTAAACTCCTTTAACGCCACCCAGTTCTCAACCTCCACGCCGGAGAGCTCGATCACGTTTTTGATGGAATTCTCCGAGATGCGGGTGAAGCCCGCGATGTCAATGATGCTGGGAATCCGGTCGATGTACTCGAACCGCGGAATTCTCGTCTCATCCTCCTTGCTGGTCAGCCCCAGGCAGCGGTACATATCGCCCACCCGGTAACGGGCAAACGCCCCGCCCTTTAACACGGTCAGGGCGATCTCGTAGACCTCCCCGGGAACCACCTCGTCCATACACACGGTCCTGGGCGTATAGGACTTGTCCTCCATGTTCTTGTACATCTCCTCCTCAGGGATGAATTCATAGAAACAGGCGTCCGGGAAGAAGTAAAGACCGTTCCGGTTCCAGGTCTCGGTGCCGATGCAGCTGGGTTCGGTGCCGGAAAATACTTCCACCGGGCGCACGCCCCACAAGTCCTCCAGATCATCCTTGTAGCAGTGGTTGTCCGTCCCGGCGCAGAGGAAGCCTTTGAGCCTGAAAATGTCTTTGGGCTTCAAGGGCCGGTTTTCCCGCTTGCACTCCCGCTTGGCCTTCAGATACTTAGCCATCATGGAGGGGGACATGGAGCAAATCTTCTTCAGCACGGAGGACCCCTTCTGGCTGCCCTCGGAGAGCGCGGCCACGCTGAGGCTCACATAGTAGGCAACGCTGCCCAGACCGAAGAAGAAGTCGATCCCCTTGCTCAGGCCCATTTTAAAACCCCGCTTGTTCCGCTCCGAGAAGGTCATATTCACCGCCTCGCTGACCGGCGGCAGAAACTCGATGTTCACCTCGTCGGTCAGAGCCAGTGGGATCAGGCCCGTGGTGTAGGGCAGCGGCGCCAGCGCGTAGAGGAAGGTGTCCCCGGCCTCCACGTCGAATTTGCCCTTCTCCGTGCTGGTGGACAGCAGCATACAGGTGAGCACGTTGTTTTTATAGGTCTGGAGCATACCCTTGGTGTAGGGAGCCACCTTGATCGGGTGCTTTCCGCCCTCCCAGGTGGTCTGAATCCAGATAATGGGCTTGTCGGGCAGCATATCCTCCCGCTTCAGCAGAAGCACGTCCGCGTAATCCTCGTAGGTGGTCAGCGGGACGATCTGCCGGAACTCCTGAATATTCCCCGGCACCCTGCCCTTTAAAATCTTTTTTCCCAGGGGACTGGAACACCACAGGCGCATCTGCTCCTCCAGCAGCCGGTTCTGAATGCCCATGTACGCGTCCATGTCCAGCTCCAGGAATCCGCAGTATTCCTGCCAAATCCGGTCATACTCCTGATTTTTCAGTTTCTCCTCAAAGGTCATCCGCCGCGCCGCCTCCTTTTCTCATCTTTGGTATCAAAAACGGAACTGTTTTCCGGTAATCCTCATAATCCGAAAATTCTTTCACAAAAATCAGCCGGTCCTGGTACCAGGCGTATCCCAGATTCAGGGCCGAGAGTCCCAGGCACAAAAGCAGCCGCTCCCATCCCCCGCAGGCCAGGCCCAGGCAGATAAAGCAGCCGAAAAACCACCAGATTCCGGGGTGGCGGCAGCGGCCGTACGCTCCCGCCCGGCAGACCTTGTGCCCGTCCGCCTCCCTGCGGTAGGTATCGTCAAAGGGCAGGGCAAAAAACAGCGTGTGAATCAATCCGGCCAGGAACAAAACCGCAGGCGCCAGCCACAGCCGTTGCCCCGACGCCCAGGCTGACAGGATCAGCCGCAGTCCCACCCAGGCCAGCAGCAGGCTGCCTGCGGCGAAAAACGGCTTCATCCAGCCGTTTTTGCGGTACACCCGGTTCCAGTCGTATAAAAAGTAAAGTCCAAAGGCCGCGAGACCGGCGGTCCACTCTCCCATTGCCTACGCCTCGTCCGCAAACGCGGCCAGCCCCATTACGCCGGGGCCTCCGTGGCAGGAAATCACACAGCCGATATCGGTGGAGAGCACCTGATCAAATCCCATCTGACGGCACCGGTCCTTTAAGCGCTCCAGCAGAGGGAGGGAAAATCCCTCGGCGTAGAACAGAATAATCGCATCCCGGTTGCCCCCCAGATTTTTCACAAAATCCTCCAAATACTGGAAGGACACCTTTTCCATATCACCCCGATACTTTTTCGAGGCCACAAGGCGTCCGTCCACCATGTTGATTAGCACCTTTAAGCGCAGCAGGGACGTTCCCAGGTAAGCGGCGTTGGAAACGCGTCCCCCGGCCCGCAAATATTCCAGGGTATCCGGCAGAAAGGACACTCTCTCCCGGCGGATCAACCCCCGGATCAGCTCCTCCGCCTGGTCCGCGCTCTGCGCCCCTTCAATCACCTGGGCGGACTTCCACAAAAGCAGCGCGATGCCGCTGGACACCGTCTCGGAGTCAATCAGGCGAATGCGGGCGTCCCTCAGTTCGTCCAGTGCGATCTTCGCATTCTGATAGGTACAGGAAGCTTTGGAGGAATATGCGATGTGAATGATCTCCGCCTCCGGGTTTTCTTCCCTCAGCTTGAGAAAAAAGGCGGTGTACTCTTCCGGGTTGACCGCGGACGTGGTGGGCATTTTTTTCGTGCGTTTAAAAAAAGCAAAAACATCCGCAACCGGAATCGTCCGGTCCGGATAGCTCTCATCCCCCAGTATGACATGCATGGGCGCGATGCGGATTCCCAATTCATCCGCCATGGCCTGCGGTACGTCCGATCCGCTCTCTGTGGTCAGAATTATTTTTTCCATTTCTCCCCTCCCTGTTAGACACAAAATGACTAATAAACTTTTGCCGATTAAAATCCATTTTAGCATAATACCGCCAAAAAAGGAAGGTATTTTGTCTGGTTATATTTATTGTTTTCTATATATATGAAATTAATTTTTGTAATTGTTAGACATTTCCAGTAAATATTTGCAAAAAGAGCCCCCAGTAGGGGCCAAAAAGTTTGTCTTTTCTTGAAGGTTGCCGGGCGATGTGATATTCTTTAGATTAGTATCATCAAACAATCAGAAGGGGGATTTATTGCGAATGAAATCAATCGAGGAAATAAGAGACATGTTGGAGCGTCTGGGCAAGCTGAAGCTGGGATTTTACCCCACGCCGTTTCACCGGCTGGACCGGATCTCCGGGGAGTATGGGGTGGAGTTGTATGTAAAGCGGGAGGATTTCTCCGGCATGACGCTGTTTGGCGGCAATAAAATCCGCAAACTGGAGTATCTTCTGCACGACGCCATCCGGCAGGGCTGCGACACCGTGGTCACCTACGGGGCCACCCAGTCCAACCACGCCATGGAGACGGCCACTGCCGCCCGCAAATGCGGACTGAACCCGGTGTTGTTCCTGGCCGCCATCGTGGAGCCAAACGCGGCGGATATCCGGGCCAACCTGCTCCTCGACACCATTCTGAGCGCGGAGATCAATATTATCCCGGCCAACGGGCGCAGCACCAAACAGACCATGGAGGAGTCCCAGGACCTGATCCAGGGACGTATTAAAGAGCTGGAGGCCCAGGGGCACAAAATCTACAACATCCCCACCGGCGGCTCCCTGCCCCTCGGCGCCTGCGGGTTCGCCGACGCCTATGTGGAAACCATGGAACAGGCCGCCGCCATGGGACTGAAGCCGGATTATCTGTTCACCGCCACCGGCAGCACCGGAACCCTGTCCGGCCTCTGCGCGGGCAAGGCCCTGCTGGGCAACGACACGAAGCTGGTGGGCATCGAGGTGGGACCCAAGCCGGCCTCCTACCCGGAGGAAGTAATCGCCCTGGCAAACGAGGCCCTTCGCCTGATGGGAGCGGACGAAACCGTCACCACGGACCTGTTTACCGTGACCGACCGGTATTACGGGGCCGGCTACGAAGTCCCCAGCCCCGCCGCCAACGACGACATCCGCTACCTGGCGCGGACCGAGGGAATCTTCACCGACCCCGTTTATTCGGGAAAAAGTTTTCACGGCATGATGGAATACATCCGGGATGGCCGCGTGCCTAAGGGCAGCACCGTCGTTTTCCTGCACACCGGCGGCGCGACGGCGCTGTTCTCGGAGAGCGGGATTGTGGGGGATTTGAACTGCCGGAAGTGATGTGGGGAGGCGGCCGAGGGAACAGTCATTTCGCGGCGGGCAGACGGGCGGCCCCGGGGGACGGTCATCCCGCTGCGGGCAGACGAATGGCCCCGGAGCTGCCTTTGTCAGCGGATTTCCACCCCGCAGGCATGTCTTGGCGTCTCGTCGTAATTCCGGTCCCCGGCGATGTACTCGTAGAACCGGTAGCCGCCTGAGAAATTGTAGCACTCGAACCCGTTTCCGGTCAGGATACGGCAGGCCAGGTAGCTGCGCAGGCCGCTGTGGCAGTTGACATAAACCGGTTTTTGGGGATCCAGCTCCGACAAACGCTCCCGCAGCTCATCCAGTGGAATGTTCACGCTGCCCTGGAAATGCCCCTGGGCGTACTCCCGCTCCGTGCGGGTATCCAGAAGCGTGATCTTCCCTTCACCGCGCTGCTTTTGCAGTTCTTCCAGATCCTTCCAGTTGAATTGTTTCAACAAACCGCTGCGGATATTGCCGATCACGAAACCGGCCATGTTCACCGGGTCTTTGGCCGAGGAGTAGGGCGGCGCGTAAGCCAGATCCAGCTCCTCTAAGTCTTCCCCGGTCATCCCCGCCCGGATCGCCGTAGCCAGCACGTCGATGCGCTTATCCACACCGTCAAAGCCCACGATCTGCGCGCCCAGAATCCGCCCGTTCTCCGGGTTATACAACGTCTTGACAGTCATGTCCGTGGCGCCCGGATAGTAGGCTGCATGGCTGGCCGAGTAGGTCACCACGGCCTCCCAGGGAATACCGGCCGCTGTGGCGGCCTTTTCGTTGAGCCCGGTGGAGGCGGCCGTCATGTCAAAGAGCCGGATGATGGAGGAGCCCTGGGAGCCGTCAAAACGGCTGTCCCGGCCGCAGATATTGTCCGCGGCGATGCGGCCCTGTTTGTTGGCCGGACCGGCCAGGGCGATCAGGGAATCCGCGCCGGAGACAAAGTGGCGCACCTGCACCGCGTCCCCCACCGCGTAGATATCCGGGTCCGAGGTCTCCATCCGCTCGTTGACCAGAATGGACTCCCGGATGCCCAGCGAAAGCCCGGCTTCTTTGGCCAGATGGGTCTCCGGCGCGACGCCGATGGCCAGGATCGCCAGATCCGCTCCCACCGCTTCCCGGCCCTCCAGCTGCGTGTACAGCCGCCCGTCCTCCTCATAGAATCCGGTCACGGTCTGGTTTAAGCGCAGGTCCACGCCACGCCCGCGCAGGTAGCTGTGAATCTGACATGCCATGTCGTAGTCCAGCGGCGCCATCACCTGGTCCCCTCTCTGCAGCAGCGTGGTCTTTACGCCCGCATGAATCAGGTTTTCCGCCATCTCCAGGCCGATAAAGCCGCCGCCGATGACCACCGCGTTCTCTGGTTTGGTCCGCTCGATCTGTTCCCGGATGGCAAAGGTGTCCTCCACCGTGCGCAGGGTAAAGATGCGGGGGCTGTCGATGCCCGGCAGGGGCGGCCTCAGGGCCTTTGCGCCCGGAGACAGAATCAGCTTATCGTAAGTCTCCTCGTACTCGCTTCCATCCAAAAGGCGTCTCACCCGCACCGTCTTTCTCTCCCGGTCAATGGACAGCGCCTCGTTGTTCAGCCGCACATCGATGTGAAACCGATTCCAAAAGCTCTCCTTGGTCTGAAGGGTCAGCGCCTGTTTCTTCTCAATCACTCCCCCGATATAGTAAGGCAGTCCGCAGTTGGCGTAAGACACATAGCCGCTCCGCTCCAGAATCACAATCTCCGCCGACTCGTCCAGGCGGCGCAGTCTGGCCGCCGCGGTGGCCCCTCCGGCCACTCCGCCGATAATCAATACTTTCATAACCATTCCGTCCTCCGTAGGTTGATTTTATATTTGTTATAATTATAACAACAAGGCGGGATTCGTTCCGTAACTTGGTTACACACGCCTGGGAAACGACAATCCGCGTTTGTCCACCTATCCTTCCTCAAATCCAGCCCTCAAAAAACAGGTGGCAATGGCCCATACTTCACATACACTAATTATAACTTCACCCTTAAGGTTAATCTATGAACGAATATGATACCATTCCCCTTTATACCGCCCAGGCCCGTGACGAAGTGATTGACCCGGATTTTACTTCCCCGGATTACGGCATGGCCGTACCGCCCTACGAGGAGCCGGTGGATCCGGACTTCTCCGTGATGCCGGATACCGGGGTCCCCTGCGTTTTTTGCAACAACCATCAGTGGATTCACGGAGCCGTTCGCCTGTTGAACGCCGCTGCTGGCTACAATCCCTTTACCGTGCTCATCGACAACCAGCTGGCCTACACGGGGCTGGAATCACCGGAAATCACCGAGTACCGTCAGATCCCCCAGGGCTATCACATCTTTAGCGTGATCGACGCCAACCAGAATACCTATTTCCAAAAATCCATGTACGTGGGCGACGGCATGGCGACCATCGCCATTGTCAACTCCGCAGGGGGCCTGAACCTGCTGTCCATCGCAGACACTGCCTGCCCCACCACCAATACCACCTCCTGTTTCAGGGTGTGCAACCTGGCCTACTACAGCGGTCCCATCAACGCCTCTCTGGGAAATATTTACTTTAACTCCATAAACTTCTCCCAGATCACCAGCTTCAGTCCCATGGCCTCCGGCAGCTATACGCTGAGGGTCGCCCGCTCTGCACGCCCGGAAACCGCGCTCATCACCACAAGCGTCAACTTAAATCCCAGGCGGATCTATACGCTCTACGTCCTGAACTGGAATCCCTCTCTGGACACAATCCGCACGCTGCTGGTGGAAGACCGGAGAAATTAAACGGACATAAACCAACCGCACACAAACGCGAAAAAGCCATCCGGAACCGAATGGCTTTTTCGCCTGTCTGCCGCTACTCAGCGGACTTTTTTGGAATGTACTGTTCGAAAACCTCTTTCGATTTCTCAACCGCCACTTTGCTTCCCCCGTCGTTCTTCACATCCTCCACCATACTCACCATGAGCAGCGGATTTTCCAGGTTCAGGTCCTTGGTGTACACCGCAAACCACCCCAGTTCCGTGCCGGTGGCGTCGTCCTTGGAAGCCTTGATCTCCGCCGTACCGGTCTTTCCGGCCAGCACAACGTCGTCCCGCATGGCCTTATGTCCGGTGCCGTGCTCCGAGCTGACCACCTTCACCAGGGCGTTCTCAATGATCTCTGCGTTTTCCGGCGTACAGGCGTTTTCAATCCAGGCCTCCGGGGCGGGATTCTCCTTATAAAGGAGATACGGTTTTAGCACCGTCCCCCGGTTGGGGAACATGGTATACAGAGAGGCCAGATGGACTGGGTTGATCAGCATCTGACCCTGCCCATATCCGCTGTCGGCCAGTTGAATCTCCGTGCCGATGGTCTCCGTGTTGGAATACTGGGCATTTGCCACCGAAATCTCAAAGGGAACCTCCTGGTTAAAGCCCAGCGTCTCCAATCCCTTCATAAAGTCCTCGCCGCCGATCTTTAAGGCAGCTTTGGCAAAGTAAATGTTGTCGGAATAGATCAGCGCGTTCTCCAGGTTGACCGGGCTGTAGCCGTGCAGCGTCGTCACGTAATAGCGGCCCCAGCTCCCGTCCTTCTGCCAGCTGAGACCCGCCGCATCCTCTCCAAAATTTTCCTGGGGGCCAACCGCTCCCGTGGACAGGCCGATGATTCCTGTAATGGGCTTGAAGGAGGAACCGGGAGCGAAACGCTGACGGAAGCGGTTGAGCATGGGATTTCGCTCGTCCTCGTTGAGAGCCGTCCATTTCTCCTGGGACATGCCCAGAATAAAATCGTTGTTGTCATAGCTGGGCGTATTAACCAGGGCCAGCACCTCCCCGGTGCGGGGATTCATCGCCACGGTGCAGCTCTTGCGGTCCTGAAAGGCGTCGTAGATGGACTGCTGCAGGCGGCTGTCTATGGTCAGCCGGATGTCCTGCCCGTCCGCCCTCGGAATACTGGCAAGAACCAGCTTTTCTTCGCCGTCCTGGGTAACGATGGCGATGCGCGTGCCGTTCTGCCCTTTTAGCTCCTTCTCGAACAAGCCCTCCATTCCGCTCCTGCCGATCACGCTGTCCGTCAGGTATCCTTCCCCGGGATGCTTCTCCAGGTCCTCCGCAGTCACGTTCTGAACATATCCCACCAGATGGGCCGCCTTTTCCCCCAGCGGATAGGAGCGAACCGCCGTGTCCGTGATCATTACGCCCGGAATCGTCAGCAATTCCTCCTGCAGCGCCTGGTTTTGAAGATTAGCCTCATCGGGCTTATCCGCCAGGAGATTCAGCTCGTCCACATGCTTTAAGGTTTTTACCGGCACCAGGGAATCGTCCTTGACCCATCCGGCGGAGAGCTTCTTTGTGATCCCTTCCACGGAAATGCCGAGCAGTCCAGAAAGCCGTTCCAGATCTACGGCGGCATAACCGCCCGGCCCCGCCTGATCGCGGTTCATCTTCCCCGGCACCAGCCCCACCAGGGACGCAGTTCCCTTGCCCGCCAGCAGATTGCCGTTCCGGTCCAGAATGCTGCCCCGGTCCGCCCGGTCCGTGCTCACGCGCACCTTGTCCGTGCGCCCCAGCTGCGGAAAAATCACCCAGTCGTTCCAGATCATCCGGTACTCGCCCGCGCTCTTTTTTCCGTCCTCCCCCGGGATCTCCTCCAGCTGGAAATCCACCTGGTTGAAAAAGCTGATCTCCCCGGCCAGGCTGTTCATGGTGGTCTGATAATTGACAGCCTCCGCCCCGTTTTCCTTCTGTTCCGTACCTTTTATCTCGATGCGGATATCGGCCGCCTCAATTCCTTCGTAAATATTCCGGTTTCTGGCCACAAAATCCTCCCGGCTGATATTGAGCCGGCTCTGGGCGTTTAACAGCTCGTACATGGCGTCATAATTGCCAGCCGCCAAAAACTGCATGTACTCCGTCAGCAGCTCGTCCGGCTGCTTCTGTTTCTGCCCGGTGCTGCGGTGGGTTACAAACAAAAACGCACCGGCGGCCGCAGCCAGCAGAACCGCCGCAATTATCACAATTAAAACCATCCGGCCGGCCCCGGATCTTCTTCTGGACCTTCTTCTGCGCCTACTCATGTTCCGCTCCTTCCTGATGACTGGTATTATTTCCAGTTTGCCCTTTATCATTGCACATGTGAAAGGGAAAGTCAACAGGGATTGGATTGGATCAATCGTACCATTCAGGCGATTTTTTATATATGCGGTAGTCTGCGGCGTCGTGACTGAAAAACACGGCGCCGTTTTCCCGTTCTGCAATCCTCCTGCATTTTTCGATACTGGCCCTATACTCTTCCGGGCGAGCGCACATGCCGGGAAGGACTGACGGCGGACCATAGTTAAACGCGTTGTAAACCGCGTCCGACGGAAATACCGCAGTCCCAAAATATTCCGTGCGCACTACCAGTCCCATAGTGCCGGGTGTATGGCCGGGGAGGTGGATCAGCTCCAGGTCCTCCGCCAGGCTGGTATCGCCCTTCAAAAGCCTAAAGGAAATGCCGTCCAGTCCGTTAAACTCGTGGCGTACATAACCGTCATAGCGGTATCTCACTTCCTGACAGTCATGGATGTTAGACAGCGTGAAGCCGTGGCGCGCCTCCTCTTCCTGTATAAGTACGCCCTTCCCCGCTCTGGTTCCGCAAAAAAGACGGAGATTCCCGGCATGGTCAAAGTGCATGTGTGAGAGAATAATCCGGTCGATATCGTCCACACAGAGCCCCAGCTCTCCCAGCCGGTCTTTCAGCCTGTGAAACCGCTTTACAGGATATTCCTCCAGAAGGTTTTTAGGCCAGCGGAGTTCGTACCCGTCGTCGATTCCGGTGTCATAAAGCACATTTCCAAGGATCGGATGCTGCACCAGCACGCAGTAGCAGGGGATGGACCAGGGGATTTTCCGCTTTGTATCTTCCCTCTGCTCCTGCTCCGTCAGCGTCACATGTTCTGCTTTGTAGGCGTCAAAATCCCCTAGATCCAGTATTGCAAATCGGGTGCGCTCTGCGCGTTCTTTTTTCATAACTCCCTCACCTCGTCAAATTGTGGTTCCTGCCACAGCACCTGTGTAAATAGCGTTGACCGCATTCTGCGCCGACGCGGCATCCCCCGCGGTGATCAGCTGGGGCACCCGGCCCTTTAACTGCTCTTCCAGCGGATTGTACGAACGGACGCCCAGGGAGAGAATGATGTTGTCAAAGCCGCGCAGGCTTGCAACCTGCCCGTCGGTCTCATAATCCACGCCGTCCTCGTACACCCGCGTGACCTTTGCGCCCACATAGGTTTTCACTTTCTCTTCCTCATAGCGTCGAAAGAGCAGCCTGCGGGTCGCCTCCGCGTCGTCCAGTGCGATGTCCTCCCGCATCTCCACAACCGCCGTCCGGTATCCCAGCTGGCCTAGGTAGTCCGCGGTCTCCGCGCCCTGGGCTCCTCCGCCGATCACAAGGGCGGAATCTCCTCTAAGCGGAGCCCCCATCAGCACCTCCGATCCGAACAAGGTTTTTACCTGCGTAAGGCCCGGGATTCTGGATGGGTAAATAGGCGCACCGCCGGTGGCCAGGATCACCACGTCCGGTTTCTCAGAAATGATATCCTCCGCCGTCACCTCCATGTCAAACGTCATGTCAACCCCGTATTTCCGGCACATGGTATAGTAATAAGCCACCGCCCGCGCCAAAAGCTGTTTGTGAGGCGGCATGGCAGCGATCTGAAGCTGCCCCCCGGGAATCCCGCTCTTCTCGTAGAGTCTGACCTCATGCCCTCTGGCCGCCGCCGTCCAGGCCGCCTCCATTCCCCCAGGTCCGGCTCCCACGACCACAACCTTTTTCTTGTGAACCGCAGGTTTTAACGTCATGGTGGTCTCACGCATTGCGAAGGGATTGATCATGCAGGAGCGGTACACGCCGCCGTGACCATAGCTGCCGTAACACCGCTGTAAACAGCCCACACAGGGACAGATCTCCGCCTCCCGGCCCTCTGCCGCCTTATTCACAAAATCAGGGTCCGCGAACAGCGCCCGGCCGATGCTCACAAACTGTGCCTTCCCGGCGCGCAGAATCGATTCTGCGTACTCCGGCTCGTTGATTCTTCCCGCCACGCTGACCGGAATATGTAATACCCGGGCGATCTCCTCCGCAGCCTCCACATTGTGCCCGGTCTCAATGGCGGCCGGGGCGATGCCGTAGCCCACGCCGTTCACCCCGCAGGAAACGTTGATTAAGTCGGCCCCCGCAGCTTCAAAAAGCTGCGCCATAGCCGCAGAATCCCGCTTTTTGTGTCCGTCGGTCACCAGCTCCTCGGCGCTCATGCGTACGCTCACCGGGAAATCCTCCCCGCAGGCCTTTTTGATTCCCTCTATGATCAGAACCGGCGCGTGGGCCCGTCCTCCCACCGTTCCACCGAACTCGTCAGTTCTCCGGTTGGCATGTGGCGATACAAAATCGTTTAGCAGGTAGCCGTGGGCGCAGTGCACCTCCACCATGTCGAAACCTGCTTTCTTCGCCCGAACCGCCGCGGCGATAAAATCGTCTACCAGACGGTACACTTGGGTCGTTGTCAGCACCTGGGGCACCGGCTGTTTCAAATCCATGGGAATAGGCGACGGAGCCGTCAGCTCCACGATGGACCGCCTGCCGCCGTGCTGGAGCTGCAGGCAGATTTTAGCGCCGTTTTCATGAACTGCATCCACCATTTTCTTAAGCCCCGGGATCATACGGTCGTCACTCACGGATATCTGATGGTCCGAAGAGCGTCCATTCTCCTGAACAAATGCATACTCGGTCATAATCAACCCGACTCCGCCCCGGGCCCGGGCCGCCAAATAGGCGGTCAGCTCATCGGATACCGTACCGTCCGCATTGCCGAGGGCCGCGGACATGGGGGCCATAATGGTTCTATTTTTTAATTTCAGCTTCCCGATAGTTCCGGGAGAAAGAAGATATTGATAGTTCATATAATTGTCCTCCTATGGCGTTTTATCCTGCTCCTGCCCTTTCATCTGTGTTTCCACGCGCCGTATAGCCTGAAGCATTCTCATAATCCTTGTGTCCCGGTCTCTGCGGGCCTTCAGCTCATCCCGGTACTCGTAAAACCCTTCCCCTGATTTCACGCCCAGCTTTCCCTGCGCGGTCATTGTTTTCAGTATTTCGGGGCACGTTATATCGGAACAGAGCACTGGCGGAAGCAATGTCCCCAGCCGCTCATACACATCGAGACCGGCAAAATCGCTGAGCGCAAACGGCCCTTCAAATGCATATCTGGGACCGAAGGTGGAGACGATGGCCTTGTCGATTTCCCCGGGAGTAGTCCAGCCCTGGCTGGCCATATAGGCCGCTTCCCGGAACACCGCAAAGGTGATCCTGTTTAAGATAAAGCCGGGAACCGCCTGGTTCAGAACCGCCACGGTCTTGCCCGAGACCTCAAAAAATTCCTTCACGTCCGCCGTCACCTCATCCGAGGTCCCGGGCCCCCGCACCACCTCCACCAGAGGCATCACATGGGCCGGGTTAAAAAAGTGGGTGATGATCAGGCGTTCCGGGTGGGAGACTTCCAAAAACTCAAAAATATTCATGGTGGACGTGTCGCTGGACAGGATCACGTCGCTGCCGCAGTACATGTCCAGCTTGGAAAAAATCAGCTTCTTTACCTCTTCCTTTTCAGCCAGATTTTCAATCACCAGGTCCACTCCCTGCACGGAAGCCTGCAAATCGCTGCTCCCACAGATATGGGACATGGCGCGCTCAATCTCCTCTTCCCCGATCTCTTCCATCTCCAGCAACGTGTTCAGGTTATTCCTGATCTGCACATACGCCTTCTCCAAATTTGCGGGGGTACGGTTGTATAGATTTACTTCATGGCCCTTCATGGCAAAAAACTGGGCGATACATTGACCCATGGTACCGGCTCCCAGCACGGCCACCTTCCATTCCTTCACATTTTTCCTTCTCATAATCCTTCTCTTTTCCTGAATCTTCGCAAACGGACAGGGCAAAGGGCAGGTTCTCCCCGCCCTTTACTATTTCCAATTTCTGGATATTATTATAAGTAAGAGCCGTGGTCGGTCTTTAAGATAACGCCCTGACACGCTGAGGACATGTCGCTGACCAGGAACAGAGCCGCGTTGGCCTGCTCCTCCGGGGTGGCGCGCACATCGTCGCGGCGGACCGAACTCTGGTCACGGATTGCGTTCATCATACCGTCACGGAGGGTGTGCGGAACCGCATCGTGGTTCAGAGACGTGGGGGAATAGGTAAAGCCCGGGCAAAGAGCGTTCACTCTGACATTAGCCCCGATTCTGGTCAGATAGAGAGCCAGGGCTTCCGTAAAGGTGTTCACGCCGCCCTTGGAGGAAGAGTAGACGATGCCGCACAGCGGGCGCACGCCGTTGATGGAAGACACGTTCACAATGGAGCCGCTGTTCTGCTCAATCATGTACTTCAGGGCTTCCTTGCAGTAAACCATGGGGCCCTTGATATTGGTCAGCAGGATGGCGTCGATGCGTTCCAGATCCACGGCCTCCAGTGTCTGCATCTCCCCGATGGCCGCGTTGTTTACAAGAAAATCCACCTTTCCCCAGGTATCCACCAGCGTCTTGAAGATTTTCGCCGCATCCTCCGCGCTCTGCAGATCGCCGGTCATTGCAATAGCTTTGCCCTCGGCGCCCTCGGCCGCATTTACCTCTGCGCATGCCGCCTCCAGCTTCTCCTTGTTTCTGGCGGTCATGATGATGTTACCGCCCTCCTGCACGAATTTCTTTGCAATTCCAAGGCCGATCCCCTGGCTTGCCCCCACGATTATCCCGTTTTTACCTGTCAGTAATCCCATTGTAAATTCCTCCTTGATTTAATTATTTTTATTGTATAATACATTTTTGTGTTTTGCACATTTTCAGCTCGATCCATTGTTATATTTCGTATTCAAATATTCCGTTACCCAAAATCAGGCGGCCCGTGGCATCCTTTAACTGGAAAATCAACGTTCCCTCCTCCAGCTTCCAGGCCAGAAGCTTCATGTCCTGTCCCGGATAGCAGACGGCTCTCATCTGGGCGTACACATGCTTCACCTTTTCCGGCGCAAAGGGAATCTCGGCCTGGATCAGCATCCGGGTTACAAAGCCGTAGGTACACAGTCCCTGCATAAAGGGCATCTCATATCCGAAATCCTCCGCCATCCTGGGATCGATGTGCACGCGGTTGGTATCGCCGGTCAGCCGGTAAAGCACCGCCAGGTTATCCGGCATATATTCCGTCACCTCGATATCCGCCGGACGGTCCGGGAAAGGCTGTTTCGGAGCCTTGAAGGCAGGACCTCCGAAGCCGCCGAAGGCGGAGTGGTAATGGTAGCTGTGCAGCGTTGCCAGCGGGTTGCCGGCGCGGTCATAGATGTCCATCTGGCAGTCCGCCACCACGCCCTTCCCCTCGCCCCGGTCCAGAACGTCGTTGACCCGGTCTTCTGTCAGGAAAGCGCCCTCCGCCGGCAACGGCCCGTGGATGGTCAGATCCATGGCCATGTGAAGCCGGTTCTGGAGATACCCCAGTTTTTCCGTGATAAAGTCGCCTACGATTTCATTGGGCGCATAGGGAACATGGCGCAGCGGCTCCATATTCACGTTGTTCAGGTAGGGCAGCAGGGCGAAGGTGGGAAGCACCTTGAGCCCGCCCTTATTCTGCTCAAAAATATACGGCAGATCGTATTTCCCCGCGCCGACTCCTAAAGCGTAAAGCACAACGTCCCGCCAGTTGTACTCCATCTTTCTCGCGCCGCAGCCTCTGCCGATCAGGTCCTTAAACATATCCTTACTGACCACGGTTTCATTTGCCATGATTCTCTTCCTCTCTTTCTCTCAGGACTTCATTGACAGCCGGTATACCCACGGTTACGGAATGAACTCCCAGGCAGGCCACCAGCTCAAACACTTCCATAATTTCATCCGCCGTCGCGCCCAGATCCAGGGCTTTTTGAATGTGCAGTTCCATACTGCCGGTATTCAGCGCGGTGGGGGAGGCATTCACGGCAATATATACCAGCTCCCTCGTCCTGGGGTCCAGCGCACCGTTTGCGGACGCGGCCACGTAATCCATATAGCCCTCGAACATTTCCGGGTCCAGCTTCAGGATACTGTCCATATCGTAGGACCAGAATCCGTTTTCCCTAATCCAGCGCTCCTTCAGTTCCTCCTGCTGTTCTGTAAGCTTCCATGCAGCGATATCCGTCCCCTTCCGCTTTAACGCCTCCCGCAGAATGGGAACGCCAACGGTGTATGTAGGTGTCCCGATGGTGCTGGTGATGGCGAACACCTCCATCAGCTCCTCTTTTGTGGCGCCCAGATCGTTCATACCGTGCTTTAGGTGAGATACCATGCCGGGCGTGTAGTAGTGAGTGATGGCGTTGTCGATGGCCACATAGATCAGTTCCTTCACCTTCAGACTGAGCCTTCCCTTTTTGTGGGGCACCGAGGACATGGATGAGTAAGCGCTCATAATATCCGGGTTCAGCGCCAGGATCGTAGCCCACGTATCGTTCCATTTCCATTTTCCCCTGTCGTCGTAGAACTGCTGCCTGATCCGCAGCTGCTTCTCATCGTATTGGTATTCCATATTCCATCCCCTTCCGTCACCGGATCTCCAGATCCAGACATTCCCCTACAATCTTGCCAAAGGCCGCCGCCAGAGTCAGCTGGTCGGTATTGAGCACCACAGCGGAGCAGCCCTGCTCGATCACCTTGCGCACATCCTCTGCCGTCTGGCCGTCCGGCCCCGCGGACGGGCAGGCCATAAAGCCGATCTTTCTGGCCCGGCAGCGCTCCATCACCTTCAGATAATCCTCGTTCACCTGTTCGGTAAATGTGCCGTCCGGGTTCAGGGATCCCAGCGCCTGTCCGTAATCCGCCTTGCCGAACATCACCATGTCCCTTCCGGGCTTCAGCTCGTCCAGTATCTCATCCAGATTTGCAACTGCCTCCGGTTCTTCGATCATGGGCACAAAGCAGAGATCCTGCACGTGTTCCAAATAGTTCATCCAGTTTTTCGCCTCAAAACCGTCGGCGTGGTTAGACCGGCAGCAGCTGGCGCTGCCGTAAGGCGGGTAGCGCAGAGCCTGCTGGGCGCGCCTGCACTCCGCGCCGTCACAGACATGGGGAACCAAAATTCCCCTCGCCCCCATTTCCATGTAATTGCGCATCAGGTAGGGGATCAGCTCCGGCACCCGCACAAATGGCACCACATGATTCAGCTCCGCGGCCAGGATCAGCTTTTCCGTAGTCTCCCGCTCCATGGCGGTGTGCTCATTGTCGATGACCACAAAATCAAAGCCCACGGTTCCGGCAATGTCCAATACCGCGGTGTCCCGCAGGTAATTGAAGAATCCCACTGGAGCCCTGCCGGAATTCATCTTTTCTAAAAACGGATTTTTTTCAAATAATGTGCGCATGTTCGTCTCCTCTATTTCTCTCCATCGGTAGTTACTAAATTCTGGTAAAATCCGATCTGGTGGTCGATGGTCGCCTGCAGCTCCACACCGCTGACCTTGGCAATGATAACGGTGAAATGGGACGGCTTTGCCGGATCGCCGGAGGCCACCTTTGTACCGGGCATCAGGTGTCCGCAGACTGTGAAATCACTGTTGCTGGCCACGCAGTGGGCGTGGATATAAGGCGTTCCCGGGCCATACTCGCAGCCAACCATGGGCCATTTCTCAGCCGGTCCCTCCCACAGGCCGGGTACAGTGGGGAACATACGATCAACCACGTCATCCGGCGTCTCCCCTTCCTTCAAGTTACACACGGTGGAGCCGATGGTGCCGTGTATGCTGAGCTCGCACTTTCCGTGCATGGTGCCGATGGAGACGTTGGTGGGACACAGCTTAGGATTGATGGGAAAATGCTGGTATGTAAAGTCCACCGCGCTGCCGCTGCCGTCCAGAATCACACCCGTCCTGATATCCTTCTGTTTACAGATATCGTACAGGGCGTACAGTATGTCCTCCCCCGGCTGGAAACGGGCGAAAATGATCTCCTCCACCTTGCCGGATTCAATTAATCGTTCCATGATATTTTACCCCCCTTATTTTGTATAGCGCAGCTTTACCGTCTCTTCCACATGATTGAGCACCGGATCAAAAACCTGGTGAATCTCTGCCTCGCCGGCCACCTCACGCAGCACCTCAATGGTGTTGTACCCCAGGGGAACGGCCTCGTACTCTGTCTGGCGCTCCATTCCGCTCATTAAAATGGGATTGCCCGGTACCTTGAAGGACACGCCGTTGGGATAGGTGGCCTGCACCATGGTCTGTCGGTGCTGAACCTGAGGATGGTTTGCCACCGCTTCGAAGTTGTTGACCTTTCCGTATACCATCTTCACCGCCTGGAGTTTGTCCGCCAGCTCGTCGGCGGTATACTGCCTGAATATCTCCGCCACCATGGCATCCACCTCTTCCCGGCGCTCCGCCCTCTGGGTCATGGTCGCAAGAGACGGGTCCGCAGCCCATTCCGGCTGATCCAGGGCCTTGCAGAAGGACTGCCAGAGGCTGTCCGTGCTGACGGATATCATAAGCGGAACGCCGTCCTTGCACTGAAAGGCTCCGATGGGCGCGGAAGACGCGTAGCCGTTGCCGGTCTGCTGCGGGATTTTCCCATCCTTAAGATAGCTGCTCATGGCGTTCTCCAGGCAGAAAATCATGGAGTCCATCATGGACACGTCCACTCTTCTCCCGTGCCCGGTTCTCTGGGCCTCCATCATTGCCATCAAGGTTCCGATGCACCCCATCAGCCCACCGCAGTAGTCGGCGATGGGCGCTCCGCATTTGACCGGTTCCTGCCCGGGGAATCCTGTGATACTCATGATGCCGGACTCCGCCTGAACCGTCTGATCAAAAGCCGCGTGACTGGCATAGGGGCCGGTCTGCCCGTAACCAGAAATTGAAGTGAGCACAATTCGCGGGTTCACCTGTTCCAGGACGTCGTATCCAACTCCAAACTTTTCCAGCGTTCCCGGCTTGTAGTTCTCGATCACAGCGTCCGCCTGTTTCACCAGCTCCAGAAACATTTTTTTATGGCTCTCGTCCTTCATATTCATCACAATGCTCTTTTTGCCCCGGTTTCTGGTTGCAAAATGGCTGCTGGCCCCGTCCTCCACAATGGTGCCATAGCGGGTCACGTCGCCCAGCGGCGGATTCTCAATCTTGATGACCTCCGCCCCGAAGTCACTCAACAGCAGCGTACACATGGGGCCTGACATAAACTGTGTAAAGTCCAGAATCCGAAGTCCTTCCAAGGGTTTGCTCATAATCTTCATCTCCTTTTTTATCTCGATCAGTTGATACTTTTATAATAAGCAAATTCTGTGCCAATTTTTTCAGAAGCAGAAAACGGCAATTTACCGGTTATTGCGCCGTCACAACCGGGCGGCCCACTGTGCCGTGGCACACTATGACACAACCGGACGCTTATATGTGCCACGGTGTGACATGATTCCGGCAATCACAGCGGCATTTGCCACAATCACCACCGGCATAAACAGAAACGCGGGCCTGTAGCTGCCGGACAGGTCGTACACCATGCCCCACAGGGGGGAACCGCAGGCTGTCCCGCACGAGATCGCCATGGACATCATGCCCCACAGGGACGGGTACTCCCGTTTGCCGAATACATACTCCGTCACCAGGGGGAACAGCACTGTGATGGACGCCATTCCAAATCCCATGAGAACCACCCCCGAATAGAGAAAGCCGTTGTGTCCGCCAATCAGCAGCCACATACCCAGAGCCAGGGAAAGGAAATTGAGAATCAGCGATTTCACCGCCCCAAAATGGTCGAACAGAATGCCCAGGACAATTTTTCCCACAATGAGAATCACGCTGAACAACGCCATGACCGTCCCGGCTTCGGCTGCGGACTTACCCAGCTCTGTCAGAAACGAGGGGATGTGCTGAATCACAATCGTACACATGCCCTGCACCGCAAAGCATAAAAACAGCACGTAAAACCCAGACCGGCACAGCGCGTCCTTAAGGGAAATCCCCTGGATTTCCGCCCCCTTTTCCGCTCCTCCGGTTTGCTTCCCCCTAAAGTCCGGCTGTTCCACTGTACCTTTCACCAGGAAAAACGCGGCACCCATTGCCAGAAACCACAGAACCGCTTCCAAAAAATATGCCGGCTGCCAACCCCTGCGCTCAATGAGCATTGGAAGTACAAGGCTCATTGACACGCTGCAGATCCCGGTTCCTGACATCACCAGACCGGTGGCCGAACCCGAATTGTCCGCGCAGGCGCGCTGGATCAGAACCATTGCGGCCACCGAGGTGGTTCCCTGCTGCACCAACCCCAGAAATAGCGCAGCGGCATAAAACAGTTCAATCCTTGTGCACAAGGAAAATGCGGCAAATGTGACAGTTCCCACCGCCCAGCCTGCCGCAATCACCTTCCTGGCGTTTTGTTGCTGGAGAAAGCGGCCGCAGACAGGAGCCGCCAGAAGACTGACGATACAGGATACGGAATAGTACAGATTAAAGGCGGCCCTGCTGCAGCCAAGGCTTTCCGACACCGGTGTCACAAAAAAACCGATGGTATTGTTCACCAGGCCGTAGCTGAAGATCATAAGCACGCCAGCCAACAGTATTTTCTTTTTTCGAAAACCGTCCATTTTCCAAACACTCCTTTCCCCTGATACGGGAAATCCCCCTGACCGCACATCAGAGGGATTCTTTTTGCATATGTTACACAGCCCTAGACCAGCGCTCCCATCAAAACGTCACCGAAGGGAATAATCAGCGCACCGCAGAGAATTACCATAATCAGGCACAGCGCGATGCTGTATTTGGGCGTTCCCTTGTAGTCGATTCCTTCCTTGCAGTACACCACACCCATGGTCGCGCAGGCGCTGTAGGTACAAAACGCCGTTCCACAGACCGCGATAATGCAGGAGGCAAAGGTCAGAATCTTAGCGTGGCTGATACCCGCAACGGAAAGGAACGCGGGTACAAAACTGGTGCAGGTCACAATGACTGCCACCGAGTTGGAGGCCAGGTTGGTAACCACGCTTGCGATGGCAAGGCCGATAAAGAACGCCACGCCCGCGGGGATGCTTCCCACATACGGAGCCAGTAGATTCTGCATCCACGCGGTGATGCCATATTCCGCCTTACCCACGGTACCCGCGTAATACATGATGGTACCCATGAAAATGATGGTGGGCCAGGAAATCTTTGCCGCCGTCTCAGCCAGATTCATCACCGGCTTTCCGTCGGCTGTGACCACACACAGGAACGCGCAGACCAGCATCACCGGTCCAGCCACGGACAGGCCGGTGATGTAGGTGGCCACTCCGCCCAGGGCTGGGATCGCGCCGAGAATATACATAACCAGCACCACCATCATGCCGCCCAGCGCAATCTTTGCACGCTTGGACATGGGATGCTCCTTTAAATCCCTGCGGATAGCTCCGTCGTCAAAATTGGCAAATTTCGATGTATCCGGGCGAATCCAGAATTTTACAATCAAGAGCGCCGCAACGGTAATCAGAGCCAGATAAATCAGGCCGATTTTCATGTAACCGGTGGGACTGAATTTATCAAAACCCAGGCCGATAATGATGGTGACCATGGAGAGGATATAAGCCCGTCCCCAGATCAGGCAGCCGTCGCAGGTCTGGGCCAGCCACGCGATCAGCATGCCGTGGGCGCGGTAAAACCCGTCTTCCCTGGTATAGCCAATGGACCTGCAAATCTGGTTTAAAATCTTGAAAAACAATACAGTCACAACAATCGGCACTGTAAAGATGGACACCAGTATCATCGCCAGCGTAAACATGATGGTGAAAAGCGTCGGCCTGCCGTGGACAAACTTTCTGGAAATCATCCATTTTACAATCCATTCCAGTGCGCCGCTCTCATCCAGGACCGTTGCAATCATAAAGAACGGGATCAATACCGCCACAAAGATACTTCCCCAGATACCGGTAAAGGTCGCCACCCCTTCGTAGGCGGAAAGCAGTACGCCCGCGGTCACGCTCATCCAGCAGGCCCAGCCTCCCCCCACTGTCATCCACAGATAGATCGTCGGAATAAACACTGCCAGGAGGCGGACACCCTGGTCCGTAAGCCCGTTGGAAGCCGGAACAAGAAGAAATATAACCGCCCCCAGTAACGCCGATATTATTAAATGTTTCTGATCTTTTGTCAAAGTCATATCTGTAATCCCCCTCTATATTTTACGCTTCACCATCGATCCCGCGCAGCTTTACACCGGACCATTTCTCGTACATTTCCACAAGATACACGAAATCCACATTCCCCTTATTCTCCGCCACCGGAAGATGAAATACTTCATAAAGCTGGCTTGCCAAAAACGCCGGCACATCCATGCTGCAGGCCGCCTCCTTGAACAGGCGGATATCCTTTAACATCAAATTCACGCTCATTCCCATATCTTTTCCAGGAAATACCAGCTTCGGATACTTGTAAGTCACTGCCTGGCTGCAGCCGCCGCTCTGGCTGATCACCCTGGCCGCCACGTGGGGATCAATGCCCGCCTTTGCCGCCACCGCAATCGCTTCTGTGGAGGCGATCAGACACATGGACGACAGGTAGTTGTTAGCGCTCTTGATAATGTCCCCCGCGCCGCTGGGACCCACGTAGGTCACCTTTTGCGGATCGCCGATGGTGTCAAAAATCTCCCTGCACGTCTGGAATACCTCTTCCTTACCTCCTATCATAACAGAAAGTGTCTGGTTCGTGGCCCCTACATTTCCGCCGCTGATGGGCGCGTCCAGCATTTCGACGCCTTTTTCCAGAAGCATTGCGCTCAGCTTTCTGGTGCTGGAGGCATCGGCAGACGTGAGATCGATTACGATGCCGCCAGGCCTGAGATTGGCGAGAATCCCATCCTCCGCCAATACCAGCGCCTCAACCTGCCTGGAAGTGGGCATACTGATCATCACAATATCCGCCTGTTCCAGAAGCTCCTTCTGGGAGGCGGCAGCCACGGCGCCATTCTGCAGCATCTCATCAATCAGCGCGGACTTCTCTGCCTCATCTTTTGCAAGGGGAGAATATCCCGCTGCCTGATCGACCGTCCGTCTGTACGCTGGAAGTATCATCCTGAATCCCGCTTTACTCAGCCCATAGCACATGGGGAAGCCCATAGTTCCCAGGCCGAGAAAACCAATGGTTTTTTTTGTTTTTACGCTCATTGCAAATCCTCCTCTTCGTATCCCCTATTCCACTCTTCCATTTGGCAAAATCACACATTTGATTGGGTTCACATCGCTGGGAAGCTCATGGGCGGTGGTCAGAACCGCTTTCTCTGCCTCCTCCAGCTCAAACCAGTGGGTAACCATCTTTTCCAGCGGATATTTTCGGCTCTCCACCAGTTTTACGGCAATTTCATTGGAATGATAGCTTTGGGCCAGGGCGCCGCAAATCTTCAGTTCCTTCTGAACCACCTTGTCAAAATCCATGGCAGCGAAATGGGGGCCGTACAGGCCGGGGGTGACAATGGTTCCCATTTTCCTCACCAGATCCACGGAAATCTCCATATTGGACGGGGCGCCGCTGACGTCCATCATAACGTCCGCCAGGTTCCCGTCCGTGATCTCCTTCACCCGCGCCACGGGGTCTTCCTTGTCCACATAGATCAAATCCGTGGCGCCGAATTCCTTGGCCAGAATCATGCGTTTCTCATCAAAGGGTCTGCTGGTGCCCATCACGATCACTTTGGATGCGCCGAACTCCCTGGCGACCACGGTTCCAGCCAGCCCCTGCTGGCCGCAGCCTGCGATCAGAACTGTATCGCCCAGCTTCACTCCACCGATTTCCCCAAGCCACCGCACGTTGTTGCCCAGCACAGAGGTCGTGAGTACCGCAGCCTCCAGAGGCACGCCCTCGTCGATTTTGTGAATCATCGCCCGTGGCGGCAGATACAGGTACTCGCTGTACGCCCCCCACAGGTAGGGCGGATTGTCGCAGCCAAAGTACACTCCGTATCCCATGCGGTCCACGCACTGCGCATAATTGCCTTCGATACACGCTTTGCATTTGCCACAGCCAAAGCGGTTCTCCACTACCACCCGGTCGCCCTTTTTCACCCCGCTCACCTTGGCCTTATTCTCACCGATCTCCTCGATGCGCCCCACGATCTCATGTCCCATTATTAACGGGAACGGCACCTTGGTCTTTCCGTTATAAAAACCCGGATCGGAGCCGCAGACGCCGACCATCTCGACCTTCAGCAAACCGTCTTCCGCACCGATCTCCGGTATGGGGATATCGCGCATTTCCATTTGACGGATGCCGGTCAGAACGGCCGCCCTGCTCATTATTTTTCTCATTTTGAAACCTCCTTCTTCCATTTATCTCAACCTGGATAAACACTACATTTAACTTTTAAGCAAGATCCGTGCCATCTTCTCTGAAATCCGACCTGGGCCTCTGAATTGATATGAATTTTTAATTTCTCCAGCTTTTCCTAATACAAGGATCACCCGTTGACTACTCTGATCGCTCATTGCATTCAACAAAATCAAGGCGCTGAATGGGAACGAATCCTGTTCCGCATTCAACGCCTTGATCTCATGTCACATATGAACTTAAAGTTATGCCACGACACAGAGCAATCGGCACACTTGGCACAACTGGCACAGTTATTTCTTCAGGGACGCCTGATTTTCATTCGACAATGCGTATTCTTCCAGCTTCCGGTAAATCGTTCTTCTGGATATTCCCAGATATTTGGCGGCCTTGGTGCGGTTTTGACCACACACCTCCAACGCGTTCTCCAGTTCCTCTCTGGTGACGGCTCCCAGCCTGGGCAACGGCGGCTCTGGCAGCCGTTCCCGCTCCCGCGCAGCGGGGGAAGCAGCCTGCATTTCCAGGGCTGTGGGCCTCTGGCAGCTCATGGTATTTTCCAGAATGTACTGAGGTAAAATCAGATCCCCCGGATATAGCTGGACGATACACTCGATCAGATTCTGTAATTCCCGGATATTCCCCAGCCAGTCCATGGATAACAGCAGCGCCTTAGACTCATCCGTAAGCCGCATGATATTGTCCTTGCCGATTCTCTTCGATATACGGCGGATAAAATACTCGCAGAGCGGGATAATGTCCCCCTTCCGTTCCCTTAAAGGCATAAGGTTCAGACGCATGGTGCTCAGCCGGTAAAACAAATCCGCCCGGAACTGTTTTTTCTCGATCATCTCCCAGATATCCGCGTTTGTGGCGGCAATGATCTTGACGTCCACCGTGATCAACCGGGAGCCGCCCAGGCGCATCAGCTGCTTCTGCTCCACCACGCGCAGCAACTTGGCCTGGAGGTCCAGCGGCATCTCGCCGATCTCATCCAGAAAGATCGTGCCGCCCATAGCCAGCTCGAATTTCCCCATGTTTCCGTTCTTTTTGGCTCCGGTAAAGGCCCCCGCCTCATAGCCGAACAGCTCGCTCTCAATCAGGTCCTTGGGCATCGCGCCGCAGTTCAGCGCGATAAACGGCTTTCTCCGGCGCTGGCTGCCGTTATGGATGGCCTGGGCCAGAACATCCTTTCCGGTGCCGCTCTCGCCCAGAATCATGATATTACTGTCCGTCAACGCCATCCGCTTGGCCCGTTCGATCATATTTTTCAGGCTATGATCCCCGCCGATAATGTCGTCAAAGGTCTTGACCGCGCCGTTGGCCATCTTTTCGGACAATTCCTCTGAAATTTTCCGCTGCGTGGTCAGGTAAAAAATCACCCCGGTGGATTTGATGGACGGCTGCTTGTAGGCGTCGGTGGTCACGAGGCATTCCACTTCGCTGCCTCCCACCCGCAGTCTCATGGGTTCGTTGCTGACTACCTTGCATTCCTCCACGATTTCCCAGAATTTGGTGTTGTCCGGCAAGGGGTTGATCAGTTTTCCAACAGGCTGATATCGAAGATCAGCCGCAGGTACATCCAGAATGCGCAACAGCTCTTCATTGCAGTATGTGATCAGCGTTTCCTCTGCCATCATACTATCCACCACCAGAACGCCCTTGCCGCTCCGCTCGTAAAATTTCACCGAAGTGCTTTTAAACTGAACATTTAGCATCAGATCGTGGGCGATCCCCACGCTCATGGCGAAAAACACATCCGACGCATAGCCGAGCGGGGTCAGAATCACAATGCCGAAGGGCGGCTGCAGGGCATAGGGCTCATATATATCGTTCATATTCATAATCGCAAAATAAACCGCGTACTGCTTCAAAATATCCGCCTCATTCTCCGCTCCCACGCTCATACGGCTTCTGCGGACCTTCAACCCCTCGCTGACCGCGTTATGGCCGATGCCGCACCATAGATCCGAGACCTGTATCTCCCCGTGGAACAGGTTCTCCTGGGCCGTTTTGTCATGGGGATACAAGTCCAGCAGCGCTCCTTCCGACGAGACCAGGCCAATGGCAAAGGTATTACTTCTCAACTTATTAAAGGTTTTTGCCACGTACCGTTCCAGGTAAACGTGATACTCCACCAGGCGGCGCAGCTCCTCCCGCATGTGCCTGGAATCCGCCTGTCTAAAACACCGTTCTTTTTTCTCCATATTTTCCACTCCTTTGTGCCATGACACAATTTTTACCGTCTGCTGTGCCGTAAATGTGCCACTCTGAGAGCATCTTAGCACAGAACTGCGGAAATAAAAAGCATTGTTTTTTGGCACTGTTCTTGCTGATATAAAGAAATATCACATTACAAAGCAACCAATATGAGGAGGAATTTTTATGTCAGTTCGTTTCAAAGATGAAAGAAAGCTGCTGGGCCGCATGGATAACGGGATTATTGAAGATTTACTGCATGGCAGCATCGATATGCACATTCATCCCGGCCCTGATCCGGTGGCGGACCGTCCGTGCGACAGTGGCACCATGGCTCTGGAGGCGCAGAAAGCCGGTATGGCGGGAATTGTGCTGAAAAGCGTAACCTATCCCACCGCCTCGGACGCCTTTATTATACAAAAGCATCTGACCCCGGATCTGCGTGTATTCGGAGCGGTAGTCATCGCCTATGCGGAGACCGGCGGCCTGGCATATGCCGCGGACGTAATCCGAAAGCAGGCCTCCATCGGCGCGAAGGTCGTCTGGTTCCCAACCTTTGACGCAAAATGGTGCACGGACTATCTGCACAGCGGCGACGGCATTTATATTCTGGACAGGGAAGGCAATCTGAAGCCGGAGATCCATGATATCCTGAGGGTGTGCCTGGAATACGGCCTGGTCGTGTGCAGCGGCCATATGTCCTTTGTTGAGACGGACAAACTATTCGACGCCTGTAACAAAATGGGGATTACAAAGATGGTCGCCACCCATCCCCTGGCGGAACTCAGCCGCTTTACAATGGATCAGATTCTGGAGCTGGCCTCCAAGGGCGCGTATATCGAGCATGTGTACGGCACCCTGATGCCCCGCCTGGGAAATATGGACCCCAGCGATTATGTGGACTGTATCCACGCCGTGGGGGCCGAACGCTCCATCCTGGGAACCGACTTGGGCCAGGTGTGGGACCCGACGCCGGCCAGCGGGATGCGCCATTTTATCGCAATGATGCTCCAGTTCGGCTGCACCCCAAAAGAAGTTGAATGGATGGTGAAAATCAATCCGGCTTCTCTTCTGGACATTTAATTTTCACAGTACGACCTCGATGCGGTATATTTAAACGCTCCTGTGTGGTAATATAAAAGAGAACGCATTCACACAGAAACAGAAGGGAGGCCGCAGTCCATGCAGCAGGAAAACCGCGTCTATATCGCCATCGACTTAAAATCTTTCTACGCCTCCGTGGAATGCCGGGAGCGGCGGCTTGATCCCCTGACCACCAATCTGGTGGTGGCCGACGAGAGCCGCACGGAAAAGACCATCTGCCTATCCGTGTCCCCGGCCATGAAGGCCTACGGGGTTCCCGGGCGGCCCCGGCTGTTCGAGGTGGTGCAGAAGGTCCGGGAGGCCAACGCCAGACGGCGGATCGCGGCTCCCGGACGCGTCCTCACCGGCTCTTCCTGGGATTCGAATGAGCTGAACCGTTTCCCGGATCGGTCCATTTCCTATATCACGGCTCCACCCAGAATGGCGCTCTATATGGAATACAGCACCCGGATTTACAACATATACCTGAAATACATTGCACCCGAAGATATCCACGTCTATTCCATCGACGAGGTGTTTATGGATGTGACCGCCTATCTGGGCACCTACCGCCTCACAGCCCGCCAGCTGGCGGCAAAGATGATGCAGGATGTGCTCCAGGCAACCGGGATTACGGCCACGGCGGGAATCGGCACGAACCTGTATCTGTGCAAAGTGGCCATGGATATCGTGGCCAAGCACATTGAGCCGGACCAAAACGGGGCGCGGATCGCAGAGCTGGACGAGACGTCCTACCGCCGCCTGCTGTGGAATCACCGGCCGCTGACGGATTTCTGGCGGGTGGGAAAGGGGTATGCCAGAAAATTGGAGGAACACGGGATTTTCACCATGGGCGACGTGGCCCGCTGCTCTGTCGGAAAGCCAAACGACTACCACAATGAAGAGCTGCTCTACCGGTTGTTCGGAGTCAACGCGGAGCTGTTGATCGACCACGCCTGGGGCTGGGAGCCCTGCACTATGGCGGAAATCAAAGCCTACAAGCCCGCGGCTAACAGCATCGGCTCCGGCCAGGTGCTCCAGTGCCCCTACGATTCCGGGAAGGCGAAGCTGGTCGTCCGGGAAATGACCGATCTGCTGGTCCTGAACCTGGTGGACAAGGGCCTTGTGACGGACCAAATGGTGCTCACTGTGGGGTATGATATCGAAAACCTGACGGACCCCGACATCCGGAAGGGCTATCAGGGCGAGATCGTGACGGACCGCTATGGGCGCAAAATCCCCAAACACGCTCACGGCACCGTTAATCTGGACCGCAAGACCTCCTCCACGATGCTGATCCTGGACGCGGTCATGGACTTATACGACCGGATCATCGACCATAACCTGCTGGTCCGCCGGATCTATGTCACGGCCTGCCACGTGACTGAGGAGAGCGCGGCCCCGGAACAGCCGGCTTTTGAGCAGCTGGACCTGTTTACCGACTACCAGGCGCTGGAACAGAAAAAACAGGAAGAGGAAGCGAAGCTGAACCGCGAGAAGCAGCTGCAGCAGGCCATGCTGGGAATCCAGAAAAAATACGGCAAAAACGCGGTTTTAAAGGGCATGAATCTGGAAGAGGGGGCCACAGCCCGGGAGCGCAACCGGCAGATCGGCGGCCACAAGGCTTAACCCGGCGGCCATAGCACACATGGCACGCGCGAAAGGAGAACAACATGAATCAACATGACGCGGATTCCCACCGCTACGACGATATCATCCACCTTCCCCACCACGTCTCCACGGCCCATCCCCCGATGCCGGCCGCAGACCGGGCGGCCCAGTTTTCCCCCTTCGCCGCCCTCGCCGGACACGAGGCGGCCATCCGGGAAACCGCCCGGCTGACGGATGAGCGGGCCGAGCTGGACGAGAACGCCAAGGCGGTGCTGGATGAAAAGCTTCGGATGATTCAGGAAATGCTGCCCGCTCACCCGGAGATCACCGTCACTTATTTTCAGCCGGACGCTAAAAAATCCGGCGGCGCTTATGTCAGCGTCACCGGACGGGTAAAGAAGCTGGATCTGTATAGGCAGTGCCTCTTGATGGAGGACGGGTTGAGAATCCCGCTGGGGGAACTCTACGATATGGACGGAAGAATCTTTAACGGAACCTTTTTCACATGACAGAATACCGGATATTATCCCTGCCTATTTCCAGTTTATCCCAAAATTTCTCCTCCCGCCCTGACGCATCGGTCCGGCCGTTTTCAGCCCGTTCCTTAAATTAACCGGTCAGAACCGGAAGTAAATAAACGGATTATAACCGCTGGCCATCATCTCGCAGACCGCCAGCATAAAAAACAGCAATACGATGCCGTCCCCAATCCCGCCCAGCCGCCGCTCCTCCAGGGAGTCGTGCAGCCTGGTGAACACGGGCGTGCAGAACAGGACGGACACCGCGAACTGCAACAGGAATTTACCGCCGCACAGCAGCTCCGCAAGCTCCCGCTCGTGAGTCCCCATGAGCGTAAGGGAGAACATGTCCCCCAAAAATCCCGCAGCGGCGGCCATGGTATCGGCCCGGAACAGCACCCAGCCAATCCCGACCACAAGCAGCACATAAATGTGGCGCAATATGGCGGGCAGCCGCTCCAGCATAGCTCTAAGCCACAGCTTTTCCAGAATCAGAAACGCCGCAAAATACAGGCCCCACAGCAGAAAATTCCAGCTGGCCCCGTGCCAGATCCCGGTGAGGGCAAACACGACCAGATAATTGCGGCAGTTTTTCCAAAGCCCCTCACGGCTGCCTCCCAGCGGAATGTACACATAATCCCGGAACCAGGTGGACAGCGAGATGTGCCACCGCCGCCAGAACTCGCTGATACTCTTTGAAATATACGGATCGTTAAAATTTTCCAGAAAATGGAACCCAAAAATCCGCCCCAATCCGATGGCCATATCAGAGTAAGCCCAGAAATCCAGGTAAATCTGAAGGCCGTAGCAAATGACCCCGACCCAGGCGTAGAGCGCGCCTCTTCCCGGTTCCAGCACAAACGCCAGATCAGCCGCCTTGCCCATGGCGTTCGCCAGCAGAATTTTCTTAATAAATCCCACCATAAAACGGAATGCGCCCTCGTAGACGTCCCCAAGCCCGGTCCGGCGGAAGCCAATCTCCCGCTCCACATCGGAATATCGCACGATGGGACCGGCGATCAGCTGAGGAAACAACATCACGTACAGCGCCAGGTCGGCCACATTCTTCTGGCAGGGAACCGCCTTCTTGTAGACGTCAATCAGGTAGGACATGATCTGAAAGGTGAAAAATGAAATCCCGATTGGAAGGGCGATGGCCGGTATGATCGATTCCACCGCCCGGCCCGACAGCTTCCCGGCGATCCAGGCCGCCGTGTCGCCGAATAAATTCAAGTATTTAAAGATCACCAGAATTCCAATATTGTAAGCCAGGCCCGCGAGAAATACCGCCCTGCGGCCTCTCCCGTCCTCCAGGCGGGACAGCCACAAACCGGCCGCCCAGTTCACCAACACGGACAACAGAAGCAATCCCAGATAGGACACGCCCCCGTAGGCGTAAAAACAGATGGAGCAGAACAGCAACACCGTGTTCCTGACCCGAATCCCCTGCGTGGACGCCACCGCGTACAGCGCAAGCGTCACCGGAAGGAACAGAAATAAAAATACCGGAGATGAAAATACCACAGCTATTCCCCCTTCTGTTCCGTCTGGTCAAGCACCTGCGGGTGTTCCAGCACATAGTCGATAAAACCAAAGCTCATTCCGCTGATGGACGGTTCGTTGACCTCCAGAACCAGCAAATCAATGTCTTTAAAATACGCCTCCATGTCCACCTCATTGTAATCGTGGAAAATGACCCGTTCCCCGAAATTTCCCGTGAAAATCTGATCGTTTTCCATATACACGTCCTTCCCGAAATACCCGTGGCGCACGATGGCGGACAGGCTTTGCCCCATAAAGCTTCCGCCCCGGCAAAGCATACCCGGAGCGTCCGTGGACGCGTCTGTAACCTCTATGACCGGCTCGTAATACTGGTCATAGGGCTTTTGCAGAAGATTAAAGGTGTCGAAGGCATCGGCGTCCGGGACGACCGGCTCCTGGCAGGGCCGCGCGGTAACGCGCATCTCGGGCAGGTTGTAGCCGCTTTTCTCCTCCAGAAATTCCCCAAAAGCAGCGCCCACCACATTTCCCACGTACACGGACCAGTGGACGCTTGTCCGGTAAAACAGGGGAACCCGGGAATCAAACTCGTCCCTGTGTTGGTCGATATAAGCGATGCTGTCAAAATAATTCAGGCTGCTGTCCGCAAGGGCGCTCATCAGGCGGTCGTAGTCCCCCACGCCCTGCCGGGGCGCCATCACCCGGTCCACCCAGGGCAGCTCATCCTCACAGTAGCGGATCTTGCAGGGGGTCACAAACACAAACAGCTGGATTCCGTTTTGGTTTGCCAGTTCCTGCAGCCGCTCAATTTTATCCACCAGTTCCCGGACATAGGTTTCCGTCACCGGCTCATTATACTGCATATAATAGCTCACGTTCCCCCAGGTAAACAGATTCTTGTCAGCGTTCATGCTGTAATTGTTGTTGGGCGTCGTGTGAAGCACGGAAAATGTAATCTGATTGCGCAGGCGGACCATCAACGGCTTACCCGGAAGATTCTGCTGGACATACTGCTCGAACTCCGTCTGGGCCTCGCCGTTTAAAAGCGCCTTCCCCGTCAGTTCCGGAAACGCCTGGGCAGTCTCCACCCCGCTGGTGGAGAAACGCCGGTCCAGCGTACTAAATATCACAGGCAAAAGCAGCGTCAGCGCCGCCAGCGCCACAAACAGCGTATACCGTATCTTTTTCATCTGCTACCTCATAATCCCCGCCCGGCCCCAACGCGCCGGAAGCATTTTCCTCTGTAACGCACTTATTACAAATTATGCCATAGATCGGGGCGGATCGCAATATGGAACGATTCGGAATTCATTTTATGATAAAGATGAGGGGATTTTATGAAAATGATTGATAACATGAGGTTCGATTGGATTAATCTTTAGTAGGAAGATTTGTAATGATATCCTATTATTGCACTTCCGATTCTCCCCTGTATTCTATGTATTATTTTCCTGATCCACAAACTCTGCTATTTACTATGTCATTTTCTCCTGGCATTCACTGCATTCTCTGTCATGAATGGAAATAATGCCACCACATCTGGGACACGTGTATTTTTCTTTTTGGTGTACCATGAATTGCTCCAAACCATATGCTTGAACAAAACGGCTATTTTCGATAAGGCTTGCCTGATACCGCTTATGATAGCTTTTTTCAAGATTCTTAATAAGCTTACATGGATATTCGGAACATTCATAGCAATAAGACAGGTGCTTTTCTCTTATGCAATCCTTTATTTTGCATTTGCGGCAATGCTCCGGCTTTCCCTTATCACTGTTCAGGCAACCAGCGCATGGCTTTTTATGGTAACAATGTTTATAACAAACCTTGCAATTCATTCCGCAAGGGGCAAACATAATTATATCAATATTTTCTTGGGGCATCTTCATAATTTGCCACACCTCTCAAATTGCAATTTATCAAAATAGTGATCTGTTACTTCTTTCGGTTCTTCCATAAGCACTCAATTAGTTCAACAAAGAACAATACCAGGAAACATATTACTCCTCCCGCTAAGGTTATTCTGTAAGGATCGCCGGATATTACCCCATAAATCATACACACCAAATCAAAGCCAACAGAAATCACGAACGCCTTTAATAATGCATACAGTACAAATTGTTTCATAAAGTCCTCCTCTTAACCTACTGCGCTATTTAGTTACCCTGCCGGACCATCTGCCCAACTCCGATATATGGCGGATAATAATTTTCACTATATTCCTTCAAGCATCTATTATCAAACTTCTCATAATTCGGAGTTTTCTTCACTATAATATTTTCAAATTCAATCGGAAGCCCGGGAGAGGAATAAAAGCTTTTTCCCAACTGCACCTGAAAATGGAGATGTGGCTCCGAGGTATTCCCCGAATTTCCACACTCAGCGATCTTTTCTCCCTTTTTTATGGATTGTCCCACAGACACCTGTATACTGTCCGGTTTAAGGTGTGCCAGCAAGGAGTATTCATCCGCAGAATGACAAATCAGAACGTAATTTCCCCGGATATCACGGGCATTGCATGAGGCGGTCCTGTTCTTCGTGATCCTGCTATCCGGATTCCCGGTACAAATTTCCGCCACCGTGCCGTCTGCCGGAGCTAAAATATCCCTGCCGTAACAATAAAAGGATCCTGCTTCTGTCTCTTCTCCCTGAAAACTGCTGCCGGCGCCATCCAGGATCACAAAATCATAAGCATATCTTTGTGTTGGTATCTCCCAGGAATGAGAGTTTTTTTCAGTTACCCCGCCATTTGCAACCACCCACTCACCGTTAAAGGGCAACGCATATTTCACCTGCGGATGATAGCTTTCAATACTGGGAAGATTGCCGCGGTATTTATATTCCAGCACAATGATTCCCCATAACTGTTTTAAAGATTGTATCAGAACAGAACCATTCATTTATATTAAACCACCTCCGCTATTTCTGATTGAGCCAAATATATCAAACAAACCTATAAGAAGAAAGAGCATCGGAAGTCAGTGCTTACGCTTAAAAAGAATGAATCCTGCTATAACCATAAGAATCACTCCTACAATAATTATTAAAATAGATATATTCCCGCCTATTCGGCCAGCTAAAAATATAGAAGTCGGCCCATCTGCACCGCCTATAACAGATATGGACATACTTTCTTTCATTTTCAATAGAATTTCAATAATAACCAAAACCACTCCCAATATACCCATTATGATTCCCAGAACTTTTTTCATTTTCATAAAAACTCCTTTTTGTATATTCCCATGCTTATTGATTTTTATAAAATAGCGCCTACTGTGGATTTGATAACTACAACTATTAAAATATTGCTGCAGTTCCATATCCGTAAAGCGCCTCCCGTGCCGCGTGTAAATCTCGTTTTTCGCAATCCGCCGCCTTCCTAACTATGGAATCCACAGGTTCCTCGGACGCCGTTTCTTTCAGAGCAGACGGTGTAGTTTCCTTGTTGTCTATCCCGGCAGACGAGGACATTTCCGTTTCTATGTAAACAGGACTGCCTTCCTGTCCTTTGAAGTGGGCTGCGCAGTCTGTCAGTTGAAACAGAAAAAACATGACAGCCAGAACGTAAGCCGCTCGTAATATAATTCCGGTAAAATCATGCGCCTTCAGCCTGGTATATGAATAAGTGCAGGGTCCGTAGGCCATAGCCTTTAAGACCTCATGATTTTCAGGACTGTACCTGAGCAGACGTTTCCGTAAGTCAGCCGCTTCCAGGGGCTTTTCAAGCATTTCCTTCACCTCTGCTATCATAGCCAACATAGGAAGGCGGTGGTAATCATTGTGGCAGCGGTCTAAATAATAGTTCCCTTCTATTTCAGCCTGCTCCAAATCACCTCCACTTATCAGACCGCGAATCTTTGCGGACAGTGAACGCATCTGAATATCTCTATTCTTACAGAGCCACGGCGTCTCCTCAAGTATAATCTCCAGCTTTAGCTCTTCTCTTTCAGCCGCTTGTTCCTCTCTCAAACAACGCAGGCAGGCGCTACGCAGATCGCTGTGCAGGAAACAGAGCATGGCGCCTTTATGCTTTCCTGCCAGCTTCCATGCCAAATCTTCCAGTGTCAGAGCCTCTCTGACCCGGCCGCTGCGGTATAATCCCACCGCGGCATTGTGCAAGGAAATCGCCCGTTCCTTCATATTTCCGATTCCATTGATTCCGGACAGCAAGCAGGCCGTAGAAGCGCTTAAAGGACGGTTTTCGTAAAGCAGCGGGCGCAGCATTATCCGGTTTCTGTAAATCCGCAGAAAATAAGTAATTATGAAAAATGCGGCCATTGCAAACAGAAACCAGCTGATTGCCCGAGACCAGCCCGGACTGTAAGACCGCCGGTAAACCCACAGGACCGAAATCCATACGAAAAGCATCCCCGATAGAGTATCCACAATACACATTCTCTCAACTGCAAGAAAGTATCTTTGTCCCTCCTCAAAACAGTCCCCGGCTGACGGATCATTCCTCAATCCCTCCGCCAGCTCTAACGCATAAGCAAACTTCTTCCTCTTCTTTTTCACTCCAAAGCTTCCAGCCAGCAAAAACGCCATGGCGGCAATTAATGCGAGGGAAAAACCAACATAGAGCGGCCAGGTATCGTCTTTCACCACATCAATCTGGCAGCCAGCCGCGGATATCCCGCTGGCGGACAGTATTTCCATTTCCCTGATTTTATTTCCTGAGTCGCTCTCGATACGCAGCGCAACCGGCTTTCCAAGCCGATGCTCCGGGAGCTTTCCTTTAATTCTTAAATAGCTTTTCCCATTTCCCGTTGCACTTTCCCACATTAACTCTGCGTCCCCATCGCTCACATAAGGCTCCATATATTTTCCTTCGGCCTGAAGTTCTATCGTGAATGTATCCTGGGCAGGTTCAAAAGAAAGTTCCGTGGTCTGTTTGTAACTCCCTTCCTGACGTGAAAGCCAGTAAGCAAAAATAATCATAAAGACTGACAGTATGGGAAATAAAAGCCATAGCCTGCTTCTCTTCATAAGTGTCTCCTTGTTGTTTGTAAATTCATCCCCTTGTTACCGGAAAACAGAGAAAAATGCGCGGCCCAGCATCTTAAAAAGACGCAGGCCGCGCGTATATAATGTCATAAGATATACACTTATATCGGATAATCCGGGCAGCGTCATCCATGGCGGTGTCCATAAAGTCCTCTATTTTCAAATTTTGTCTTATCATACCGGATAATACATAAAATAGCAAGAAAAAACTCCAATATTTTTCTTCGCAAATGGGGAGGAATCAAACGGATTATCTGTGTGGATTCCCCCACAAATTCTAATTTGCTGCTTATATTAGCGACAATTAACATTCTCTACGTTTCCAGCATTTTCTTCTGTGCCTTTTTACTTAACGATGAACGTACCAATTTATAAGAAGCATACACAATATCTGAAAGTACATCTTGTGGAATATTACCATCAAGATATATTGTGCTCCAATGCATCTTGTTCATGTAGTAACCTGGCACGATATCCTCATACTTGCTTCGTAGCATATCACTGAAGACAGGTTCCAATTTCAAAGTTATTATAGGACGTCCGTTTCTGTCATCAATGCCGATGTAGGCGTACATTTTGCCACATAGCAGATATTTGTACGCTTGCCATGCAGGTTGAAATTCTTTTTCCGTAGAAGGCTGTTTTTGTAAGCATTCATCCAACCATTGATAACTTTTTATGATGTTCTCAGACCATGGAGTTACGTTGCTGCTTATCTCTGCCATAATATATTTCCTTTCCAAGCTATTCTGATATATGATCAAAAATTAAAACATCACACACATGTTATCCCTGAATTTTCCAATAGACTGATAACAGTTATTAAATCTTCCTTTGTTGTCATTTCTTTTCTGCCCACGCGATTTCTCCCTTACAACTTCTAATTTTCCAGTTTGTCAAACGGGGAGTTGTGCTACTCAATGATAATCAAATGATTTTGTAATACCATGCCACATTTCGGGCATTTTTCCTTTTGGAAAATCGAAGGAATATCAGGATATTTGCGTTCACACTGATTGTAAATTGTTGAATCAACCTCCACCATTGGCATGACGATTGGTTTATTCATTATGTGTTTGCACGCTCTGCACATCCATGTATTTCTATAATAAACGTGGTAAAATTGATTTCCGTTTTTATAGCAATGTACCGGTAACCATTGAAACCGTTCTACTTTAGCGGGCAAATTTACAAATGCAAGATATATTTTATTTGTACCAACTTCCCTTGATATATTTATAAAAGGAACTATATCCTTATTTGATTTTTTCAAGTATTTTAAAAGTTCGTTATCTTTTAGAATGTCATCAAACTTCGAGGGGGAAATTATAAATGTTTCTAAACCATCTATAAAACATACATCTGCGCAATAGCTTTTCAAGCGTTCCACATTATTCCTCCCTTACAACTTTTGATTGTTACAACTTTCCGTCTCTTTTTTCTTGCCCCTTATTCTATATGTTTCGATATAAAATTTCTTGATAATTGGGCGATTTCCTGATATACAAACTTATACAAGTTATGTGGAAAGTCAAATAATTCGTATTGTGAACCCCTTATCTTATCCAAATATTGTAAAGCATACTTTATCCAACTCTCTTTTTTAAGTGTCGTACCCTCTCCGTTTGATAAAAAGAATAGCATTGGAATCTGCAAATATGGATTATTCTGTTCTACCAGCCCAATCGCATTTCTCAAGTTTTCAGCTTCGCTAATCCAATTTTGGTTAGCTAAATTGCGAAATGCTAAATCTTCAATTTCATTTTTTTCCTTTTCGGAAATTTTTTGTTCTTTTAAGAATTGCTCAACTAAGGCGCTGGCGATTGTTTTCGGTCAAATCACTACGCCCGTAACCTAACTTTTCAATCCCAATAACTTGATAGGTTTTGGCTAATGCTTACGCTAGAGTTTTGTATTCCAGGCTCGGAAAAGGCACTCCTGACCCAGACAAAAGCACCAAGGTAATAGAGCCTTGACCATAACAATATACAAAGTTTTTATATCCATGTACTTCTACAAATTTTTCCATTTGCTTCTCCCCAACAATTATTTTTGAACGCCTTATCCGCCAAGGGTGCTCTTTTGAAGATGGAAAAACTGCCCAAAACCATTCAACTCGTATTAGCAGGTACAATTTTATTAGCAGATTTTAAAAGGTTCACCAAAAACAAAAACGCCCAAAACCAGTAAAATCCGGCTTTCGGCGTTTCATCCAATGTTCCTGAGCGGATTCGAACCGCTGGCCTTCCGCTTAGGAGGCGGACGCTCTATCCTGCTGAGCTACAGAAACATCTTTTATGAATATACTACGCGGATCACCCGGCAAACGCCGTTTGGTCCGCTTTCTATAGTATCCTATTTTTCAAAAAAAATCAAGTCAAAATTCCACCGTGCCCTGCATCCAGACCTGGCCCTTGAACCTGCGGCCCGGCAGGGGTTCGCCCAGCAGATCCTTCTTGTTGATGGCCACATAAAACTGCATGTCGTTGCAGTCCAGCTTCAGATTGTAGACCTCCTCGCCGGTCATGCGGTTGGTCTTGATCTCCATGTCCGTGATCTCGCCGATCACCGCGTACTGGTCGCACTCCACGCCGCAGGGCATAAAGCAGGTGTCGATGATGGAGTACACGTCCTCGTGTGCAATCCGCCGGGACACCATGGAATAGAGGTCGATGTCCTCGATGGTCAACGTCTCGATGGCGTCCTCGTCACCGTTCTTCGCCGCCTCGATGAGCCGCGTCCGCTTTTTGGACTCCTGACGGCTGTTCTCGGCCTGCTGCCTGGTTTTTTGCACCGGAAGAAGGATCTTGCCCTGAACCGCCAGACCGGTCAGGGAAACGCCCTTGGCCTCGGTCACTTCTTTGTTCTGCCTGCGCAGGCGGTACTCCAGGGAATTCTCCATATAAAAGATCAGGGAAATGCCCACCCGGTATTCGTCCAAAAGCCCGGCGTAGGTCTCTTTCTCCGCGTGACGCTGGATGGAACATTCGGCGGCAGAGCTGATTCCGCTATTTTTCACATAAGGAAAATAATACTCCTGGCTGAAGTTCCCTTCTTCGTCCATCTCACCGGCAAGCACCACGCCCATATCGTCCGCCAGCTCGGCCCGCAGCTCGCAGAACATGCTGCCGTCCTTCTCCGCCATTCTGCCGGTGCGAACCGCCTGGGCGGCAAGCTCCTTTAAGAGCGCTTCCATATCCCGCTTTTTCTGGTACATACTGAATCCCACCGTGCGCATAAACTTGTGCATCCACGTCACCTTCTTTCTTCCTGACAACAATGGTCCGCAAGCTGCGCCGGCGGCCCATCACCATTCAAATAAAGAGGCGATCTGATCAATATCCGTCGCCCCCGTGTTCCTCCGCCCATTATATACTACTTCCCCCAGGATTACCAGCCCTTTTTTAAAGAGGATTCGGAAAAATCGGGCGTCCATTTTCTACAAAAGACGCGGTATGTATATGTTGACGGGAAATCCATCCTATGATAAGATTAATTTATGAAAACCGCATAATTTCGGATGATGGATCTGGGAGAGACCGGGCGGGAATTGTCCCGGAGCCGAAGGGGAAGCGAAAAACTCTCAGGCAAAAGGACCAGATACCGTACGAAACTCTGGAAAGCGATGACGCACCGACGAAGCCCAATCTTTCAGGTTAAGAGACAGAGCGCACAGACAACATTCCGTTGTCTGCGCGCTTTTCGTTTTATATTTAACAAACTTCCCACGGCGCGCCTCAATCACTGCTTTTCCCGCGGTAAACAAGATCCGAACACAAAAGGAGGATATTTTCTATGTCAACCGAAACCAATGGTTTAAAAACGCCTCTCTATGACATCCATGTGGAGAGCGGCGGCAAGATCGTTCCCTTCGCCGGGTACCTGCTCCCGGTGCAGTACGGGACGGGCGTAATCGCGGAGCACATGGCGGTGCGCACGAAATGCGGGCTCTTCGACGTCTCCCACATGGGCGAGATCATTTTAAAGGGCCCCGACGCATTAAAGAACCTGAACAACCTGCTGACCAACGACTACACCGTGATGGCCGACGGCCAGGCCCGCTACAGCCCCATGTGCAACGAGGAGGGCGGCGTGGTGGACGATCTCATCGTCTATAAAGTGCGGGACAACTGCTATTTCATCGTGGTCAACGCGGCCAACAAGGATAAGGACTACGCCTGGATGAAGGCCCACGTGACCGGCGACGCCGAGCTCTCCGACATCTCCGCCTCCGTGGCCCAGCTGGCCCTCCAGGGCCCCAGAGCCATGGACATTTTGCGGAAATTGGCAAAGGAGGAGGACATCCCGGAGAAGTATTACACCTGCAAGTTCCACTGCACCATCGACGGCATGGATTGCATCATCTCCAAGACCGGGTACACCGGCGAGGACGGCGTGGAAATCTACCTTGCGTCCGGGGATGCGCCCAGACTGTGGCGTCTGCTCATGGAAAATGGACGGGACGAGGGTCTGATCCCCTGTGGGCTGGGAGCCCGCGACACCCTGCGCCTGGAGGCTTCCATGCCCCTGTACGGCCACGAGATGGACGATACCATCTCCCCCAAGGAGGCGGGCCTTGGCATGTTCGTCAAGATGGATAAAGAGGACTTCATCGGCAAGAAGGCCATCGAGGCCAGAGGCCCTCTGACCCGCAGACGCGTTGGCTTAAAGGTGACCGGCCGCGGAATCGTCCGGGAACACCAGCCCGTGTACGCCGACGGCAGACAGATCGGCGTCACCACTTCCGGCACCCACTGCCCCTATCTGGGTTATCCCGTGGCTATGGCGCTGCTGGATATCGCCTACAAGGAGCCGGGCACTGCCGTGGAGGTGGACGTGAGAGGCCGCCGGGTTGCGGCGGAAGTCATCAAGCTGCCGTTCTATAAGAGATCCTGAACAATTTAATGTAAACTGCAACTGTTCAGGACATCCGATGTGGAACTTGGCACGAAAATCCGTTTACAAGCGAGCTTGACGCGGCTTTCCGAGCCCATTTCCCCGCCGTCCTGAACTGTTACCATAACCTATAAAAAACAATTTCCCCAGGAGGTAATACGATGAATTTTCCCAACGATTTAATGTACACCAAGTCCCACGAGTGGATCAAAATGCAGGAGGACGGCACCGCATTGGTTGGCCTGTCCGATTACGCCCAGGATGCGCTGGGCGATCTGGTCTTTGTGAATCTGCCTGAGGCGGGCGACGAGGTAGCCGCGGGTGAGCCATTTGCCGACGTGGAGTCCGTAAAGGCCGTTTCCGACGTGTACTCCCCGCTGACCGGCGTGGTGGACGCCATCAACGACAATCTGTTGGACACCCCGGAAGCTATCAATGAAGCGCCCTACGACGCATGGTTTATCAAGGTGCGGGACATCACCGACAAGGAAGAATTGATGGACGCCGAAGCCTATGAGGCATTCTTAAAGACAATCGAAGAATAAAAGGGGGACACAACATGGGATGCTACATACCGGGTACGGAACAGGAGCAGCTGGAAATGCTGAAATCCATCGGCTTTGACAGCTTCGACGGCCTGTTCTCCCACATTCCGCAGCAGGTCCGTCTGGAAGGCGGCCTCAATCTGCCGGAGGGCTTAAGCGAGCTGGAGGTCATCCGCAAAATGGCGGACGCCGCAGAGAAAAATACCGTGTTCCGCCACATTTTCCGCGGAGCAGGGGCTTACAATCACTACATACCCACCATCGTAGGCAGCGTGACCGGCAAGGAAGAATTCGTCACCGCCTACACGCCCTATCAGGCTGAGATCAGCCAGGGCATTTTACAGTCCATTTTCGAGTACCAGACCATGATCTGCGAGCTCACCGGCATGGACGCGTCCAACGCCTCTGTCTACGACGGAGCCACCGCAGCCGCGGAAGCAGCGGCTATGTGCCGGGACCGCAAGCGCAGCACCGTGTACATTTCCGCCGCCTCCCACCCGGACGTGATCCAGGTGGTGAAAACCTACTGCTTCGGCAGCAATGCCAAGGTGGTGGTGGTGCCGGAAGCCGATGGGGTGACGGATGCTGAGGCTCTGGCAGAGCTTCTGGCAGCCGATCCCCAGGCCTCCTGCTTCTATATGCAGCAGCCCAACTACTACGGCTGTCTGGAGGACGCGGACAACTTAGGCCGGATCGCCCATGAAGCCGGAGCCAAATTCATCATGGGCTGCAACCCCATTTCCCTGGCGCTGTTAAAGACCCCGGCTGAGTGCGGGGCCGATATTGCGGTGGGCGACGGCCAGCCCCTGGGCATGTCCCTGGCATTCGGCGGTCCTTACCTGGGATTCATGGCCGCCACGGCCGCCATGACCCGCAAGCTGCCGGGCCGTATCGTGGGCGAGACGAAGGACGACCAGGGCAACCGGGCCTTCGTGCTGACCCTGCAGGCCCGGGAACAGCACATCCGCCGGGAGAAGGCCAGCTCCAACATCTGCTCTAACCAGGCCCTCTGCGCACTGACCGCCAGCGTCTATATGACCGCAATGGGCGCGGACGGCATGGAGGAGGCGGCCAGACAGTGCATGTCCAAGGCACATTACCTGAGGGACCGTCTGAGCGCCGCCGGGCTGGCTTCCAAATATGAGAAACCGTTCTTCCACGAGTTCGTCACCACCGGGCCCGAGGGCAGCGCAGACACCGTGCTGAACGCCCTTGAAGCCAAGGGAATCCTGGGCGGACTGCCCTTGTCGGACCATGAAATTCTCTGGTGCGCCACGGAGATGAACACCAAAGAAGAGATGGATCAGGTCGCTGAAATCGTGTCCAACGCGTTAAGCGCCGAGAAGAAGGAGGTGGGCTGATTATGAAGCTGGTATTTGAAAAAGGGGCAAATGGCCGACATCTGAGCGTGCTTCCCCACTGCGACGTTCCCGCGTTTACGCCGGAGGACAACATGCAACGCTGCTCCAAACCGCGCCTGCCTCATATGTCCGAAACTGAAATCAGCCGCCATTACACCCAGATGGCCGGCCGCACCCACGGGGTCAACGACGGGTTCTACCCCCTTGGCTCCTGCACCATGAAATACAACCCCAAGGTCAACGAGGAAGCCGCCGCCCTGCCTGGCTTTAAGAAGCTTCACCCCCTTCAGCCCCTTAGCACCGCCCAGGGCGCGCTGGAGGTGCTCTGGAACGCGGAGCGGCTTCTGTGCGAGATTACGGGCATGGACGCCATGACATTTGAGCCCGCGGCGGGCGCCCACGGCGAGTTCACCGGCCTGCTGCTGATCAAGGCATACCACGTGCACCGCGGGGACGAGAAGCGGACCAAGATTATTGTCCCGGATTCCGCCCACGGCACCAACCCGGCCAGTGCCGCCATGTGCGGCTACCAGGTGGTCAGCATCCCATCCCGGGAGGACGGCTGCGTGGACTTGGATCAGCTGCGTCAGGCAGTTGGCGAGGACACGGCCGGACTTATGCTGACCAACCCCAACACGGTGGGTCTGTTTGACAAAAATATTCTGGAAATCACCGAGATCGTGCACCAGGCAGGCGGCCTCTGCTACTACGACGGAGCCAACTTGAACGCCGTCATGGGCATTGTGAGGCCCGGAGACATGGGATTTGACGTAGTGCATCTGAACCTGCACAAGACATTTTCCACGCCCCACGGAGGCGGCGGACCCGGCAGCGGGCCGGTGGGCTGCAAAGAGTTCCTGGCGCAGTTCCTGCCCGGCAGCCGTCCGGTGAAGGACGAGGCCGGAAATCTGACCTTCGGCGTGGAGGAGCACTCCATCGGCAAGGTGAAACAGTTCTACGGCAACTTCCTGGTGGTGGTGAAGGCGCTTTCCTACATTCTGACGCTGGGACGGGAGGGCATACCGGCGGCGGCTAAGAACGCCGTGCTGAACGCCAACTACATGCGGGTGAAGCTCTCCGACGTCTATGAGATGGCCTACGACGAAATCTGCATGCACGAGTTCGTCATGAGCCTGGAGCATTTGAAACACGAGAAGGGCGTGACGGCAATGGATATCGCCAAGTCCCTGCTGGACTACGGCATCCATCCGCCGACCATGTATTTCCCGCTGATCGTCCACGAGGCCCTGATGGTGGAGCCCACGGAGACGGAATCACGGGAGACCCTGGACGAAGCCATCGAAGTTTTCCACAAGATTTATCAGGAAGCCCTGGACAATCCACAGTCTCTCCACAGCGCTCCCCACAACACCCCCATCGGACGGCCCGACGAGGTTACCGCCGCCCGCAAGCCGGTGCTGCGCTACAGCTGGGAGGACGAGGGCTGATCGACAACCACAAGTGGTTCCCTACCGGATTTTGACCGCAGGAAACCGCACGGAATATCTACTACCGCCGGGGCGCACACTGCAAACCGGCGGTTGCGGTTCACGGGGTATTCTGAGATAAATCCGAGAAATTTGACTGCACGCAGTGCTAAACAGCGGGCGGGCACTTCACAATTAAGGCGGTAACAGAATGATTCAACATTTAACCTGGATTGAGACAGACAACACATGGCCCTACCGGAACCTGGCCATGGAGGAATATATGACAAGCCATGTGCGGGAAGGGGAATGCATCCTTTTTCTGTGGCAGAACCGCCGCACCGTGGTGATCGGGAAAAATCAGAACTGCTGGAAAGAATGCCATGTAGGCGCGCTGGAGGAGGACGGCGGATTTCTGGCCCGCCGGCTGTCCGGCGGCGGGGCCGTGTTCCACGACCTTGGGAACTTAAATTTCACCTTTATCGCCAGGCGGGCCGACTACAATGTGGATCGCCAGCTCCAGGTGATCATCGCCGCCCTGGAAGCTCTGGGGTTGCACAGCGAGAAAACCGGGCGCAACGACGTAACCGTGGACGGGCGCAAATTCTCCGGCAACGCGTTTTTCCAGAGCGGCGACTACTGCTGCCACCACGGCACGCTGCTGGTGGACGTGGACCGGGAGCTGATGTCCCGGTATCTCAACGTTTCCAGGGAAAAGCTGGCTTCCAAAAGCGTTTCCTCAGTCAAATCCCGGGTGGTGAACCTGCGGGAGCTGCTGCCGGGACTGACGCTGGAACAGTTGAAAATGGCCCTGGTGGACGCGTTCTCACAAGTCTACGGCATGAGACCCCGGCATATGGAGGAGGGGGAGCTTCCTGCGGAGGAGATTGAACGGCTGACGGAGCGTTTCGCGTCAGATGCGTGGAAATATGGGCGGAAAATGCCCTTTGACTACGAGCTGGCACGGCGCTTTGGCTGGGGAGATATCCAGCTGCAGCTCCATGTGGAGGGCGGTGTCGTGCTGGACGCCGCAGCGTATTCCGACGCAATGGACCCGGAGTTCATCGGGCGGCTGCCGGAGACTTTGAAGGGCTGCGCTTGCGGCCGTGAGGGGCTGTGCGGGGCGCTGGAACAGATGGCGGGGGAATATGACGCTGGAACAGACCCCGGCGGCACTCCCCTCTCCCAGGTGTTATCCGACATCAAAGCCCTGATTTCCGAGAGCTTTTAATTCAGCTTCCGCCGCCGATGGCGGCGGTCCCACCCCACCGCTCAAAAATCAACCATGAAAGGGATTAAATTATGGCAGACAGATATGATCTCATTGTAATCGGCGCAGGCCCCGGCGGCTACGAGGCGGCCATCGAGGCCGCGAAATCCGGTGTGAAAACCGCTCTGATCGAGCGGCGCGAGCTTGGCGGAACCTGCCTGAATCGGGGCTGTATCCCCACCAAAACCCTGCTGCACACCGCGGAGCTCTACCGGGAGGTCAGCGGCGCCTGCGCAATGGGCCTGGAGGCGGAAAATCTCCGCTGCAACATGGCCCAGCTTCAGGCCCGCAAGAACGCTGTGGTGGAGCAGCTCCGGGGCGGCATCGCCTCCCTGATGAAGGCAAATAAAGTTACCGTGATCCAGGGCTCCGCCTCCATCGTGGACTCTGGCCGGGTACGGGTCGAGCCCGACGGAACCGAGCTGGAGACAGAGCACATCCTCATCGCCACCGGCTCCACCCCCGCGGTGCCCCCTATCCCCGGCGCAGATTTGCCGGGCGTGGTCACCAGCGACGAGCTGCTGGACTGCGACAAGCTGCCCCAGAGCCTGGTCATCATCGGCGGCGGGGTCATCGGCATGGAATTCGCCTCCGTGTTCAGCGCCCTGGGCTGCCGGGTCACGGTGGTCGAGGCGCTGGAGCGCATCCTCGCCAACATGGACAAGGAGATTTCCCAGAACCTGAAAATGATCATGAAAAAGCGCGGCGTGGACATTCACGCAGCCGCCATGGTGCAGGAGATCGCCGCGGACCCGGAAGGCGGCCTGATCTGCTCCTACACGGAAAAAGACAAACCGGCTCAGGCCCAGGGGGACCTGGTGCTCATCGCCACCGGGCGGCGGGCCTGCACGGAAGGGCTGTTTGCAGCGGACGCCTCCGAGGCCGTGAAGTCCATGGCAATGGACCGCGGACGGATTCAGGTAAACGGATGCTTTGAGACCAGCGTTCCCGGCATTTACGCCATCGGGGACGTGATCGGCGGGATTCAGCTGGCCCACGCGGCCACCGCCCAGGGGCGGAACGCGGTTGCGGCCATGGCCGGAAAAGAGCCGTCCATCGACTTATCCGTGATTCCCGGCTGTGTGTACACGGACCCGGAGATCGGCTGCGCGGGCATCACGGCGGACGAAGCCAAGGCCGCGGGCCTGGAAGTCATTTCCCGCAAGTATGTCATGGGTGCAAACGGCAAATCCATCCTCTCCGGCCAGGAGCGGGGCTTCATCAAGGTTGTGGCCGCGGCCGACACCCACCGCATCCTGGGCGCGCAGATGATGTGCGCCAGGGCCACGGACATGATCAGCCAGCTCTCCGCAGCAATCGTGAACGGGCTGACCCTGGAAGACCTGGCGCGGGTGGTATTCCCCCATCCTACGTTCAGCGAGGCAATGGGGGAAGTGGTGCGGTAGGCGGTATCCCGCCCAGGCAGGCATCAAAACGAAATCTGCCGCGTAAACAAAGGACAGGACCCGGAATCCATTCTCCCGAGCCCTGTCCTTTTATTTCTATCTAAACCTCATCAACCCAAAGGGTCCCCCGCATAATTGTGTTTGCCGTTCTCAGCACCGTTCCGCGGATAACTTCATCCCCGTCCACTTCCATCTGCACCTCCGTGCAGCCGCCCGCGTGGCCGAGCACTACGCCGTTACCAGCGCTGTCCGCCCGGAAAGCATTTCCCTTCCGCACCACCTCATACGCCACCGTCCCCGGAATCCGGGCCGCGGCGGCCGTCGCCATAGACGCCGCAATAGGATACGCCCTGTGCAGCCTGGTTATAAACGAGCGGCAGCAGATATCCATCTCCTCCGCCTCGATCTGGTTCCCATCCATATCCTCATAGCTCTGAGGCGGGGAAACAATACCCACAAAGGGCATATACGTCGATTTTGTGGCCGCGTCCTCCCAGCGGTCCACCAGCCCGAACACCTGGGCTGCCATGCCTCTTACCCGGCCCACCAGCTCGATAAAATCCTTCCGGGTATTCAAGCTTGTCAGCTCCGTCCCGGTCAGCCCCACGTCGGCGGCCTTAAAGAGCACCACCGGGTTGGCGCAGTCGATCAGCGTGACCGGCAGGTCCCCGCGCCCCGGAATATGGAACAAATCGACCTTATTCCCCGTAGGGAACAGTTTACCCGTCAGCCCGCCCCCGGGCCGCTCAAAGGACAGCCACACCGGCGAGCCGCTCCCGGGCGCGCCACAGATCACGGTGTCCCCATCGGTACAGCTCTTCCCGTCCTTTACCTGCACCCGGCTGGTGATAATCCGGCGGGTATTGGTATTATAAATCCGCACCACAGTCTCCGGCTCCCTGGCCTCCACCATACCCTCATCGATGGCAAACGGCCCAACGGCCGAGGACATGTTTCCGCAGTTTCCCCGGTTGTCCACATAATAATTCTCTGAATCTACCTGGAAAAAATTGTAATCCACATCCGCCTCCGGCCCCTGGTGGGGGGAGATCACCGCCACCTTATGGGTGGGGAAATCCACGCCCATGGCGGAGAGCCCCGCCGCCGTCCTCCGAACCCCCAGAGCCTTGATAAACAGCTCCGGCCAAAGGGACCTATCCTCCGGCAAATCTTCCTCCTTAAAAAACAGCGCCCTGCTGGTGCCGCCGCGGATATAAGTACACGGTATTTTTCTCATATCGTATTTTCCTCACAAAGAACAGGGCCGCATTTTCTACCGGTCACCATCCGCTCCGTTTCCGGCAGCGCACGATACAAATCCCTTGTAAACCATAACCTCTGCAGCCCATCATCATTTATCTCACCTTAAACCGCACCCGCCCCACTACAGAACGTAGGTACTATACTCCCCGCTGCATGGCTGTCCCGCGCAGATATGGATCACTCCGGCCTCGAAATCCATGATCTCATTGGAAACCGTACAGGACCTCATCCCCAGAGGCAGCGTCGGATCGGCGGGATGACGGCAGAGCGCCTGAGGATAATTCTCATGGTCCGCCATACAGCATTTGATGTATTCCGCGTCGATTTCCCCGTGTTTCTTCATCAAAAGCTCGCGCAGGCGGGCGTCTCTGGGGGAACGCTGCAGCGCGTGAATCTCCGGCTGAACAACAAAGTGGTTGGCATGGGTCACGACGCCGTTCTCCGTCTCGATCATATCCACGCCGCCGGGATACACTTCAAAATCCACCGCCTTCTTCTCCTTGTATCCCGCGATCATGATATTGCAGGACACCGCCCGCGGGAAGTTCAGGATGAAATCCTTGATCTCGTCGAAGGTCTTATATTTCAACAACTGCCTTCTGGCGAACACCGTGGGAAGTCCCACCGCCCAGGCGTCGTAGATGGACTGTAAATTGTTGCTGACCGATCCCAGCCCGTGGCTGTTCATGCCGCCGCGGATCACCTGTCCCGCCTCAGTGAGGCCCATGATCCGGGTGCCGTCCGGCTGGGTGATGTGGATAATCATCACGTGATCCATGATTCCTACCCGGTAATCCCAGTTCTTCACCAGGTACATCTTGCCGTCCCTGGCCGCCTCAGGCAGCACCGCAGCCGTGGTGCACTCATGTTTCTGGGGGAATTTGGTAATTTCATAGCGGCAGTTGACCACCATGATGTCCGCCAGGGAAAAGCCCGAACCCTCGGCGATGCCCTCCACTTCCTCCATAACCTCGGGCGCCACTCTCCGCGTAATATCCACGAAGGATAATGCAAACTGCTGAATCTCCTCCCAGGAACGATCGGAGCTGCCCGCAAATACCTGCTTGTAGTCGCTGATGGCGTGGGCGATCAAATCCTTCGCCTGGCGGCCGTAGTCCTTTCCAATCTCATAATAAGTCGCGCCGGACACCTTAATAAAAGGATAATGTAACATTCCAAAACTCCTTTCCGAATCTGACAATTCTGAACCTTATAATTTATAGGGGATATACTCGCCCTCACAGGGTGGTCCTGAACAAATATACGCCGTATTTTCCGCAAAATCCACGATCATGGAGGCCACCGTGATTCCCGCCGGGATGTAGGTCCGCTTGTCCCCCGCAAAGGTGGGATGGCTGCAGATGGCCTTGGGCCAGTATTCATGATCCTTCATGCACTCCATGATATAGGGCACGTCGATATCCCCCCGCCGTTTAGCAAGCAGCTCCATCAGCCTGGCGTCCCGCACCTTGGGCCGCTCGGGGAACGCATCCGCCTCCGCGTCCACCACAAAATGGTTGGCGTGGGTTAAGATTCCTCCCTGGGAATACACCTGATCCATGCGCTCCGGCTGCACCTCAAAATCCAGCACCTGCCCCTTGGACCCCACCAGCATGATGTTGTTGGAAACGCAGCGCTTGAAGCTGCGCACCAGCTTTGCCGCCTCCTCGAAACTGCGGCTGGCCAGCACCCTGCGCCGCAGGAAGGTCACGGGAAGCCCCTCCCCGTAGTGGTCGTGAACCGACTGCATCCCGTTGTTCACAATGGCGACCCCGAAGGAATTGAATCCCTCCCTGGGCATCTGCCCCGCCTCGGTCCAGCCAATGGCGGAATACTCCCTCGTGCGGATGCGCAGCAGTACGATGTGGGGGATCGTTTTCTCAAAGAAATCCCAATTTTTTACAGCATAAGTCTTTCCACCCCTGGACGCCTCCGGCAGCACAGCCGCGGTGGTGCACTCCTCAGGCTTGGAAATCTTGCTGATCTCATACCGGCAGTTAACCGCCATAATCTCCGCCAGCTCCCGCCCGGAACCGGAGGCCAGCCCTTTGGCCTCCTCCAGTATCTCCGGCATGGACTCCTCAATCACAGGCACGTAACCCATGGCGTAGGCTTTCGCCTCATCCCAGGTAAAACCCTGTTTCCTGAACGACTCTTTGTAGTATTCGATGCAAATGCCGATGCGCTCCACGGCCTGGCTGCCGTACTGCACCCCGCGCTCAAAGGGCGTCTCGGCGGTAATTTCAATCAGCGGATATGGCTCTCTCTTCTCCATTCCAACAATGTGCTCCTTTCAGTTCGTCTGTTTGATTCTCACTCATGCAGGCGGCAGGCGACATAGTGCTTGGGCGCGACCTCTCTGAGCTTCAGGCCGTCTTCCCTGCAGCGATCCGTCACATAGGGGCACCGGTCGGCAAAGCGGCATCCGGGCTTGGGATTGATGGGCGACGTCACCTCGCCCTTGATGATCTCAAGCTTCTTGCGGTCCTTTAAGGACGCGATGGGGATAGCGTTCAAAAGGGCCTTGGTGTAGGGGTGCTGCGGATGGGCGAACAGTTCGTTGGTGGGCGCGTGCTCCACACACTGCCCCAGATACATCACCGCGATATTGTTGCTGATATGTTTGATCACGCTCAAGTTGTGGGTGACGAACATGTATGTCAGGCCCATCTCATCCTGCAAATCCATCATCAGGTTCAGAATCTGGGCCTGAATGGACACGTCCAGTGCGGACACCGGCTCGTCGCAGACGATGAACTCCGGGTCCACGGACAGGGCGCGGGCAATGCCGATGCGCTGTCTCCTGCCGCCGTCCAGCTCGTGGGGATAGGAGTTGATAAACCGCTCCGCCAGTCCCACCGTCTCCATCAGCCGGTAAACCCGGTCCAGCCGCTCCGTATTGTTCTTCAGCGTCTTGGTGGTGATCATGGGCTCCGCGATGATCTCACTGACGGACATTCTGGGATTCAGGGAGGTGAAGGGATCCTGGAAGATGATCTGCATCTTCTTGCGCATCTCCTTCATCTGCTTTGTTGAATAATCAACAATATTCTGTCCGTTGTACAGGATTTCCCCGGACGTGGGCTCCAACAGGCGCAGAATCGTCCTTCCCAGGGTGGACTTACCGCAGCCGCTCTCGCCTACCACGCCCAGGGTCTCGCCCTTCATGATGGAAATGTTCACATGGTCAACCGCGTGAAGATTTCCCCGTTTGGTGTTAAAATATTTCACTAAATCTTTTGTCTGAATCAATGGCGTATCCATTTATTTTCCCTCCCCGCCGTTTTTATCGTCCTGCAAATAGAGGAAACACTTAATCTGATGGCCGTCAAAATCAGCCATACCCGGCGCTTTCGTGTTGCAAATCTCCATGCAGTGCGGGCAGCGGTCCGCGAACCGGCACCCGGGAATGGGTTTCGTGGGGTCCGGCATCAACCCGTCGATGGGCGTCAGCCTGGCCGCATTACTGGTAATATCCGGGATGGACCCGAACAGCCCCACGGTGTAGGGGTGATGCTTCTCCCCCTCATAAATATCCTCAATCTTCCCGTACTCCACGATCTCGCCCGCGTAGATGATGGCTACCCGGTTGCAAATCTGCGCCACAACGCCCAGATCGTGGGTAATCATGATCATGGAGGTGTTCAAACGCTCCTTCAAGTCCTCCATCATCTTCAGCACCTGGGCCTGGATGGTCACGTCCAAAGCCGTGGTGGGCTCGTCCGCCAAGAGCAGCCTGGGCGTACAGGACAGCGCCATGGCGATCACGATTCTCTGGCGCATTCCGCCGGAAAACTGATGGGGGTATTCCACCTTGCGCTCCGCCGGGATTCCCACCAGCTCCATCATCTCGTCCACCTTTTTCTCCACATCGGCGTGGCTCATGCCCGTATTGTGGAGCAGGATCACCTCGGCGATCTGGCTCCCCACCGTGTGCAGGGGGTTCAAGGCGCTCATTGGGTCGGCGAAAATCATGGAGATGTCATTTCCGCGCAGCATGCGCATCTTCTCTTCCTTCATGTTGACCACGTCCTGGCCCTCGAACAGAATCTCGCCCTTCGTGATGAAGCCGGTGCGCTCCGGAAGTAATTTCAGGATACTGAGGGCGATGGTGGTCTTTCCCGCTCCGGTCTCCCCCACCAGGCCCAGGGTCTCGCCCTTGTCCAGCTCCAGGTTGATCCCGTTTAAGGCGTACACGTCGTCCTCATCGGTTTTATACATAACATGCAAGTTCTTGATTTCCAGCAATTTTTCTGACATACCTTTGCTCCCTTCCCTGTAATCAGTTTCTCAGCCTTGGGTCCATGGCGTCTCTCAGACCGTCACCCGCGAGGGTAAGGGACATAACGGACATTACCACGGCAAATCCGGGGAACAGGGACAGATACGGATAGTACCTCATCTGGGTCTTTGCGAAGGACAACATGCTGCCCCACTCCGGCGTAGGCTCGGAAACGCCCAGTCCCACGAAGCTCAAGGACGCAACGGTGATCACGGAACGGGCCACGGTCTGGGTAACCTGAACCAGCACGGGACCCATGGCGTTTGGCAGAATATGCCGCATAATGATCCGGGCGTCGCTGGTGCCGCAGGCCCGGCAGGCCTCGATATACTCCTGACCCTTGACGCTCATAACCGCCGACCGCACGATACGCGCCATTCTGGCGATCTGGGAAACGCCCATTGCCACGATCATATTAAACATGCTGCTGCCCAGGGCGGAGATGATGGTAATGGCCAGCAGTGTGCTGGGAATGGCCATCAGCACGTCCATGAGACGCATGAGCACATTGTCCACCCGCCCGCCGTAATAAGCCGCGGTGGCGCCGATCAGACCTCCGAAGGTCAGGGACACGGCCACGGTGGCGATTCCCACGAACATGGAAATGCGGCCGCCGTAGATCACACGTGTAAAATAATCCCGCCCGTACTGGTCGGTTCCGAAGAAATGGGCCGCGCTGGGACCCTGATAGGCGTTGGCGATATCCATGGTCAGCACGCCGCTCTCATAGTCCAGCCAGAGGTCCGCGCTGAGCACCGTGATGGCCATCAGGGCGAATACGATCAGCCCGGCAAGGGCCAGTTTGTTCTTTTTAAAACGGAGCCAGATCGTCTTCCACTGGCTTTTTTTCCTGGCGGCATTGTATTTGCTCTTCACGCTGCCGTCTGCTGTCATAGTAACCATACTCATGCCTTCTTCACACTCCTTTTCACGGAAGTAAACTGGGATGCCAGTCTCGGATCGATGTATGTGTAGACAATATCAACCAACAGGTTGATCAGGCTGGCGAAAATAGCCGTGGTCATAACCGCGCCCATGACGATGGGCGTGTCCTTCTGGCGGATAGCGTTGATCATCAGCTGGCCCAGTCCGGGGATGGTGAACACCTGCTCCAGCACGATGGAGCCGCCCAGGGCGAAACCGAAGTTGGTGCCGATTACGGTGACCACCGGAAGCAGGGCGTTGCGCAGGGCGTGTCCGTAGGTTACGGTTCTGGGAGCCGCGCCCTTGGCCTTTGCGGTGCGGATGTAATCCTGGCGGATGACCTCCAGCATGGTGGTTCTGGTCATACGCAGCAGCGCCGCCGTGGTGGAGGACGCCGAGGCGATTACCGGCAGAATATAGTGCTTTGGCGACGACAGGCCCATCATGGGAAGCCAGCCCAGTTTGATACAGAAGAGCATCATCAGCAGCATGGCCAGGAAGAACGCTGGCATGGAGGTGATGGTCAGGGAGACCGCCAGGGTCAGGTTGTCCGTGAGGGAATACTGCTTGATCGCGGACAATATGCCGATGGGCAGGCCCACGATTACCGCCACGCAGATGCTGAAGGTGGCAAGGCTTAAGGTGTAGGGCATACGCGCCACAATCTCGTCAAAAACCGGCAGGCCGGAGGTATAACTGGTCCCCAGGTCTCCATGGGCGGCGTCCACAACATACCGGCCAAAGCGGATGAAGAAGGGATCGTTGAGCCCCATCTCCTCCCGCAGCGCCTCCTGAGCCTCGATGGGAGCGCCCTCGCCCAGGATCATCATAACCGGATCGCCCGGTGTGAGCTCCATGATGGCGAAAATGATGAATACGACGCCTATGATTACGGGGATCATCATCAATAGTCTTTTTCCTATATATTTGAGCATAAACATCCTTTCCACAGCCGGTGGACGGCCGCTAACACGGTTTCTCTGTTAAAAAAGCCGGGCGCTCGGAGTGCGCCCGGCTAGCCGTCGACTGTTATCGTAATTATTTATTCCTCTACAAGGTAAGCTTCGGCCCACACGTTGCGCTCAAGGGGATGGAAGGTCCAGCCCTTTACATTCTTGTTGATAATGATCGGGGAGGTCTGGGTGTACAGCGGAATCACTGGCACGTCGTCCTTGATCATCTGATAGCACTGGCGGAAAATATCGTTTCTCTTTGCCGGATCGGTCTCGATTGCGGACTGGTCCACCAGCTTGTCGAATTCCGGATTCTGATAACCCGCGTAGTTGTTGCCGCCGCCCAGCATTTCCGTGGTCAGTCTGCGGCGCAGCATGTACTCCGCGTCGTTGATCACGTGGTTGGTCATACGCAGGGAAGCGTCAAACTGACGGTTGCCGGAAACGGTGTCGATCCATACAGAACGCTGAAGCTTTTCAAAGGTCACGTTGATGCCGACCTTGGCCAGCTGAGCCTGCATAACCTCTGCGGGCGCCATGTAGGTGTCGGAGCTGTCCTGGGTAAATACCACGTCGATGCCGTTGGGATAACCGGCCGCAGCCAGGCACTCTTTCGCCTTCTCCAGATCCTGCTCATACCACTCGAAATCATCCAGGTAACCGGTGGCGCCGGTGGCGCACCAGCAGTTGTTCACAACGCCGTATCCTTCCGCGCCGCCTGCAAGAATCTCATCGCGGTTGATCGCGTAAGCCACCGCTTTTCTTAAGTTGATGTCCTTGAAGGGGCCGTCGGTGGTATTGAACGTAATGTCGTACAGGCCGAATCCGCGCTCTTCAACCTCAGAGTGCAGGTTGGGCAGTTCCGCCAGGTGAGCGAAATCCGCTTTGCTGACTGCATAGTAATAATCGATCTCGCCGGCCTCCAGAGCCATGGCTCCTGCGGAAGAGTCGGTGATAATGGTCCAGTTGATGTATTTCATCTTCGGGGTTCCGCGGTAATAATCGTCGTGGCGCTCGAACTCCAGACGGTTTCCGCTCTGCCACTTGGTCAGCTTGTAAGCGCCAACGCCCACAGGCTCACGTCCGAAGTCGCGCCCCGCGGCCTCGCACTCTTCCACCGCCTTCTGGCTGACGATGGCGTAGGACGGGTTGGTCATGATCTCCAGGAACGGAGCGTACGCATATTTCAGATACGCCTTGATATGGGTGTCGTCAACCTTCTCAAAACGGTCGATGCAGGCGTTGGTCTGCGCCGTAAAGGAGGAGGCGATGGCCCGGTTCAGGGAGTAAACCACATCGTCTACGGTCATGATGTCGCCGTTGTGGAACTTCACGCCCTCGCGGATGGTAAAGGTGTATTCCTTGCCGTCCTCGCTCTCAGACCACTCCGTGGCGATCGCGGGCTCGTATTCCTGAGTCGCCCAGTTGAAGTAAAGCAGGGGATCGGAAACGTTGTACATGTACATCCAGGTTACAAGGTCCTTCGTCTGCGCCGGGTCCAGGGATGTGGGCTCGGATTTGCTGGCCATATTCAGGGTGTCGCGGCTGCTGAGTTTCTCCTCGCCTGCCGCCGCTCCGTTTTCTCCCGCCGCCGCAGTATTTCCCGTTCCGCCCCCTGAAGAAGCAGGAGCGCCTGAACCTCCGCAAGCGGTCATGGAAATTGCCATTGCGACTGCCAGGAACATAGCCAGGAGTTTTTGTGTTCTCTTTTTCATAGCTCTTTTCCTCTCTTTTTCTTAATAATAAACTGTCGTACAACAGTTTTTTTCTGCTAATAGTCCCCCAAAAAGTCATACATCCTATACATTTGCTTTATTTAAGTAAAATATAGTAATTTTATGTAAAAATTTCGACATTTTTTTGCAAAATTACTTTTTTTTAGTATAATAGAGTAAAACTTATTTGTCTAATGACAGATCAGGCATAATACCCATAACATTTTGTCATGAGGAAAGGAGTCTTTATGCAGACTACCGCATATGAATATGTGTTTGCCATCGCCAAGCATCACAGTATTTCCAAGGCCGCCAGGGAGCTGTGTATCACCCAGCCGGCTCTGACCAAATACTTAAAACGGCTGGAGGAGGACCTGGGGACCCAGCTCTTTGACCGGGCTGTCATCCCCATTTCCCTGACCCCGGCGGGGAAAAAATTCGTCGAAAAAGCTGCGCTGATCCTGGAGATCGAGCGCAGCCTGCAATATGATTTAAATCAGATTTCAACGGACGTCCGCGGTAAGGTGACGGTGGGAATGAACACGGAATTCTGCAGCAACACCCTGCCCTACGTGCTCCCGGAGTTCCGGTTCCGTTACCCGGAGATCGAGGTGCAAATCCGGGAGGGGCATAACCGGCTGCTGTTTGACGAGCTGGAGTCCGGGACGGTGGATATCGTCTATTCCGCCTACAGCATGTCCGCCATGGCGTTTACCTACGACCTCATCTACAGCGAGCCGATCCTTCTGGCGATGCCCGCGGACCACCCCCTGGCGGGAAGCGTGGATCTGTCCAATAACTCCCCGCTGACCCCCTATTACATCAAGCCGGAGCTTGTGCGAAACTGTGACTTCATCGTATTGATCCCGGAACAGGGCATGGGAGCCATCGCCCGGGACATGTTTCACAAATATAACTTAAACCCCAACATCGTCATGGAGACTCAGAAGCACGAGACCGCCATGCGGCTGGCCTCCGCGGGTATGGGCATGGTCTTTACCCCGGTGCGGACCCCCCTTAGAATCCCCCTGGTAAAACCCATGGCCTATTTCTCCATTGAAAACCCCATTTTCACCCGCAGCAGGGGCGTCTACTACTCCAAATACGTTCCTCTGTCCGAAGCCGCGCGATGCTTTATCCATGTATTCAACGAGGTGTACAACCACGAGAGCTCCTTAAAAATCCCGGATTGTCACCTTATAATACCCCCCCCCCCATTAACAATGTGTAATTTTTCGCACGCAAAAAGGGCGGCCTAAGCCGCCCCCTCATATCTTATCTGATCCATAACCGTTCAAACTCATCCTCTGCCATGGGCTTTCCGTACCGGTACCCCTGGCCGATCTCGCAGTTGGCCTCCCGCAGGATGCGCTCCTGGTCCTCCTCCTCAACGCCCTCCGCCACCGTGCGGATGTGCAGGTCATTACACATGGAAATCACATGGCGCACCACCTGGCGGCTGACCCGGTCGTCGCAGCTCTTGCTCACCAGACTTTTATCCAACTTTAACACATCGAACCGGATATCCGACAATACCGCCAGATTGCTGTACTTGGTGCCGAAATCGTCCAGCGATATCCGGTATCCCAGATCCCCAAAACGGCGCAGCACCTTGCAGATCGTGTCCTTGCCCAGTTCGCCGATACTCTCCGTCACCTCGATCTCCAGGCGGCTTCTGTCCACCTGGTATTTCTTCACAATGGACTCCACACTGCGCACGATGTCGTTGGAGAGCAGGGTGATCCGAGAGAAGTTGAAGGAAATGGTCAGCGCATGTCCCGATTGATTCCAGCGCTCCATCATCCGGCACACTTCCTCCAGCACAAACAGGTCGATGTGGCTGATCAGATTCTCCCGCTCCAGATTCCCCACAAAGGCGGCCGGGGAAATGATCCCCTTTTCCTCGTCGTAATAGCGGATCAGCGCCTCGGCTCCCGCCAGACTGCCGCTGTTCAGGAATACCTTGGGCTGCAAAAATACCCGGAAGGACCTCCGCTCAATGGCCTGAAGCAGCTGGCGCAGCGATTCCGTCCGCCCCAGCTTCCTGGTCCTGGGCTGATTCTCATAGTAGCGCTGTTTTTCCAGGCGCATAAGCTCCACCGCCTGCTTCTGCACGTCGTCCAGATTCCGCTCCTGGTCGTCCCACACGCTCCCCAGGGAAACCGACAGCCCAGCGGTGAGGGAAAGCGTCGCCTTCATCTGTTCAAGCTTCTCCTCAAACTCCGGTTCCGTCAGATTCTCCAGTATCATGTCAAACTCATTACTGTTTAAGCGGAACACCTGGTTCCTGGGGAAATGCTGTTTCAGCAGGTTCGCCAGGCGGCAGATCAGTTCATCCCCCGCTTTGGTGCCCTGGGCTTCATTTACCGCCCGCAGATCATTGATGTCCGCGCAGATCACCCCGATGGAGGAACTGTCGTCCCGGTTGTAATCCCTCCGGTAGCGGTCATAGCTGCTGCGGTTGAGCAGTCCGGTCAGAGAATCGTGGTAGATGCTGTGCTCCAGTTGTCTGGCGTCCTTCCGGTGCCGGATCTCCCGGCCCACAAAATAGGAAAGCGTCTCCGCCATCTGCAGGGGCTGCTGCTTCTCCCGGTCCAGCATCACCAGATAGCCCAGCTCCCGGTCCGCGATCTCCATGGGTATCACCGCCATTTCCCCGATCCGCTGGCTCTCCATATCCTGATAAAGCTCAAAGGACTCCGGAAGAATCTCCTGGGCTCCGTCCACCTCCCTGCAGGCCGACGGCTGCATACGGCTCAGCCATTCCTCCAGATGCTGTTCCATTGGGCGCCCCAGCTCCCCTCTTCCGTCCCATCCGCTCACACAGGCGTAACCGAAGCCGTTCTCACGCGGAAGCACAAACCGCAGGTGGGACGGCCGGTAATGAGCCGTGAGCACGTCCGCCGCACAGTCCAGCGCCGCCTGCGCGTTTCGGGCCTCCGCCATGGAATAGAGGCAGCTGATGATCCGGCTGTTGGCCTCCCCGATCAGCTGGGACTTCTCTTCCTGTAAATGGTCGCCCTGTAACTCCTGCTTTATTTCTGAGATATCGATGGCAAAGGCCAGCAGCAGCGTGCGTCCCTCCCACTCCACCAGCCGGTTTTTCATGAGGAAACGCTGGTTGAGATAGGAATTGTAGTTCTCCCAGATGCCCATGCGCACCTGTTTTTTCTTCAGATTTGGGCAGAACACGCAGGGCAGGGAACGGTCATACAGCAGCTCATAGCACTTGTGCCCGGCGCACTCCCGGCCCGTCTTTCCCAGCCTCCGGTAAAACGCCAGGTTGCCGCAGACCAGCTCGTGGGTGGCGGGATCCACCAGGTAGGCCATATCGGATACCTGGGACAGGAAGCGGTCAAAGGCGCTCTCCACGTCCGTGCTGTCCCAGGCCGCGCTCCGCTGCCCCTGAACGGCCTCCTCCATCCGCTTTTCCTTGTCGATGCTCACCAGGCAGTTTAAGGCCATCACATCCCCGTTGATTGGGTCCCGGTAAAGATAAATGGTGTGCCGCACCCAGCACACCTGGTTCTGGTCCGTCAGACGCCGGTACTCGCATTCCAGCTTCTCACTGCCCCGGCGGAACGCGGCCAGAAGGCTCTTCCGGTCCATATATTCGATGTATTTTCTGCGGTCCTTGCCGTAGACCCTTCGCCGGGATCCCTCCAGGATCATCTGCTCGTAGCTCCTGGTCTCGGAAGCTTTCTCATAGAACATCCAGTTTCCGCCCACCCGCTCCACGGTTCCCGCCGTGATGTCCGCCTCCGCGTACGCCGACGCGTTGCCCAAAAGCGCCCGGTTGAGGCGGCTCTCCCGGATATAGGCGGTCTCCATGGCCTTCTGCTTGGAGATGTCGTCCAACCGGCCCAGAATGATCTCCGGGCTTCCCTCCTCGCTTCCGGTCACCTCCAGCTCCATACGGAACCAGCTGTACTCCCGCTCCTGATTCTTCAGGCGCAGCTCGCAGAAGCTCTGTTCCTCCCCCTTCTTAACCGCCTCGAAGGTCTGAAGAAACGCGTCCTGGAAATCCGGGTGCACGATTCCGTCCTCCACCCAGCTCTGGGGGAAATTGCGAATCTGCCGCTGGCCCCCGTAGGTCAGCATGCGGTCCGTGTACACCAGCGCCGTGCGGCTGGTCACATTGTACTCAAAAATCTCCTGCCAGCCCATGTTTAAGGACCACCGCTTCATCTGGTCCAGATTGGCCATGTTCTGGTGGTATCCGGAGACGAGGAACAGGCCGTTCTCCATCTCCCGGACCTTTCCGGCGCACCGCACCGGGATATCGCCCCATTCCGGGTGATTCCAGGTGTACTGTACCTCGCAGAGCTTTTCCGTGGTAAACATCTTGCTCAGGGCTTCATTCACATAGGAATAATTTCCCCTGTTGATCCGCTTGTACCAAAATTCAAAACAATCCTCCGGAGTCAAATTCTCCGGCAGTCCCAGAAGCTTCGCCATTGTCCGGTCCACATACATTCTGGTTTCCCGCATCTCGCGGTCCGTCACCATACTCCACAGACCCGTGGACGAGGTATCTAAAACATACTCCGACCATTTCCGGTCGCCAAACTTAAAACAGCCTGTTTTTTCCTCGTGTACCATACTCCCAGTCCTTCACATTTAATCACAACTGTCACTTATGTTCAGTATAGCACAGGATCGCTTTAACCAGCAACGGGATTTTCGTTTGATTATGTTGAATGTTTTTGTGGAACCCCCGGAATCACGGCTGCGGTTTAAACCTCCGCCCCGGCCGCCCTGAACGCCTCCTCCAAATCCTGAAGAATGTCCTCGATGTGTTCCGTGCCTACGGACAGGCGGATGGTGCCCGGACGAATCCCCTGGGCCGCCAGCTCCCCGCCGCTCAGCTGGGAGTGGGTGGTGGAGGCGGGATGGATCACCAGAGATTTCACATCCGCCACGTTTGCCAGCAGGGAAAAGAGTTCCAGGTTGTCAATAAAGGCCCTGGCCGCCTTCCCGCCGCCCTTGATCTCAAAAGTAAAAATGGAACCGCCGCCCTTCGGAAAATACTCCCGGTAAAGCCTCTGCTGAACCGGATCGGCGCTCACCGCCGGGTGATGCACCGCCTCCACCGACGGGTGCCCCTTCAGATACTCCACCACCTTCAGGGCGTTCTCCACATGGCGTTCCACGCGCAGGGACAGGGTCTCCAGCCCCTGGAGCAGAAGAAACGCGCTCATCGGAGCCAGCGCAGCGCCCATATCCCGCAGCAGAATCGCCCGGATTCTGGTGACAAAGGCGGCCGGCCCCACGTCCTGGGCAAAGCGGATTCCGTGGTAGCTGGCGTTGGGTTCGGTGAGCCCGGGAAATTTGCCGGACGCCACCCAGTCGAAGCACCCGCCGTCCACGATAACGCCGCCCAGGGTGGTTCCGTGTCCTCCGATGAACTTGGTGGCCGAGTGCACCACAATATCCGCGCCGTGCTCAATGGGGCGGATCAGGTAAGGCGTTCCAAAGGTATTGTCGATCACCAGGGGAATGCGGCTGCGATGGGCAATATCGGCGATGGCGCGGATATCGGATACGTCGGAATTGGGATTGCCCAGAGTCTCGATAAACACACCCTTGGTGTTCTCCCGGATGGCCTGTTCCACCGCCTTTAAATCCGAGGGATCCACAAACGTGGTGGTGACCCCGTACTCAGCCAGGGTATGGGCAAGAAAATTGTAGGTGCCTCCGTAAATATTCCGGGCCGCCACCAGATGATCGCCGGCCCTGGTCAGGTTCTCGAAGGTGTAGGCCAGAGCCGCGGCGCCGGACGCGGTGGCCAGGGCGGCCACGCCGCCTTCCAGAGCCGCCATCCGCCGCTCAAACACGTCCTGGGTCGGATTGGTAAGCCTGCCGTAAATATTACCCGCGTCCGAAAGGTTAAACCTGGCCTCCGCGTGGGCGCAGTTGTCAAACACAAAGGACGAGGTCTGGTAAATCGGCACAGCCCTGGCCCCGGTGGCCGGATCCGGCTGCTCCTGGCCCGCGTGTAATTGGATGGTCTCAAAGTGGAAATTTCTCTGGCTTCTCCTGATTTTCTCTCCCATGTCAATTCCTCCATAATTCCTAGTATGCCTATAGGTTTAATTGATAATAGCACGGAGGCCTGATCCTGTCAAGAAAAAACTGCCATTTTTATCCAACGCTCAATCCACCTTAAAACGCCCCGCTCTGATCCATATCCGGCAGCTTTAAGGCCCGCTTGTCCGAGGGCGGATAGCCGAACATCTTTTTATAAGCCCTGAAAAAGCTGGAATAATCCCCAAATCCCGCCCGGGCCGCGGCCTCGGCTGCCGGCGTGCCCTGGGACAGCTCCTTTCTGGCCGCCGCCATACGTTTATATAGGATATAGCTGGCTACCGTGGTTCCGGTGGCGCGCTTGAATATGGCGGTCAGATGATTCTTGCTGACAAAAAAGTCCCGGGCCAGCCCCTCCAGCGTCAGCGGCTCCGCCAGATGATCGTTGATATAGCGAATGATGTCCTGGGCCTGATTCCGCGCCTGGTTCTGCCGCACCGGTTCTTTCTCGGATATTGCAAATATACGGGACAAAAGCGCGGTGATGCTTGCGCGGATTGCAATATCCTGCAACTCCTTCCCGTATTCCCGGCACTGTTCCACCGCCCGGAAATACCACTCCAGCCCAAACTGCTCGTCAAAACGCCGCCAGCCGCCCCGGAAGGGTTCAAGGAGCAGACGCTCCCTCTCATCCAGGACCTCCTTCGTAAAGTGGAGGCGGATGCGGTGGTACACCTGTCCGTCCAGCACCTTCAGTCCGTGAAAGCAGTCCGGTGCAATGATTATCAGGGTTCCGGGCCTGGGACGGCAGTCCCGGCCCTCCAGCAGATACTCCACGTTGCCGGTGATGATGTAGTAGATTTCGTAGCTGTTGTGACAGTGCATCCGGTAGTCCATGTCCGCCTCGTCGCTGCGGGTGTTGGCGTAGATCATCCGGTCCGTTTTCAGGCTGGTTTCCTGGTACATTTCCACATTCTTCCTCTCATGATTGATCCTGTGCCCATTGTACCACGTCTTGGGCGATTTGCAATATTTAGATTTCTTCCAACAATGGAATTTGCAATGTTTTTAGCGTATAATAACCTTCGTAAACGAGATACAGATGAATCGCCGTTCATCTGACCTCCCTTATAGTTTAATATAAATCCCCCCATATTGTAGAAACAAAAACCAGGCTTGTATCCCCCTCGCCTGGTTTTTGTTTTATATATTATTCTGTTTTTTCTGACTTCCCTGCGCCGATCTTCCGGTACTCCACCAGATGGCCCGGCTGGGTCATGTCCTTTAAGTTCAGGCAGCGGTCCAGCTGTTCCTGGGTCATCAGCCCCTCCTCCAGCACGATCTGCCGCACCGGAATCCCGGTGCTCAGGGCCTTTTTCGCGATCTCAGCGGAGAGCTTGTAGCCCAGGCTGGGACACAAGGCCGTAGCCAGCGCGGAGCTGGTCTCCACCAGCCTGCGGCAGCGGTCGCGGTTGGCGGTGATTCCCAGAACACAGTTGTCGATCAGGGTGGTTACCGCGCCCCCCAGGGTGTCGATGGACTCAAAAATCTTGTAGAAGATCACCGGCTCGAAGGCGTTTAACTCCAGCTGCCCGGCCTCCGCGGCCATGGTTACGGTCACGTCGTTGCCGATAACGTTGAACGCCACCTGGGAGACCACCTCGGGAATCACCGGGTTGATCTTGCCCGGCATGATGGAGGAACCGTTCTGCTTGGGCGGCAGGTTGATCTCCCCCAGTCCGGCGTGAGGGCCGCTGGAGAGCAGGCGCAGGTCGTTGCAAATCTTGGACAGGCTGGACGCGCAGGTTTTCAGCGCCCCTGAGACGTGCACAAAGCAGTCCAGGTTCTGGGTTGCGTCGAACAGATCGTCCGCCTGATAGCAGTCCGTGCCGCAGATCAGGTTGATATTTTTGATGATCTGGAACAGGTAAACCGGGTTCACGTTGATGGCCGTTCCCACCGCTGTTGCGCCGATGTTTAACGCCCTCAGATCCTTTTTAAGCCCCTTTAAACGGCTGATATCCCGTCCCACCACATTGGCGTACGCCTCAAAGGATTGTCCCAGGCGGATGGGCACCGCGTCCTGCAGCTGGGTCCTGCCCATCTTCACCACATCGTCGAACTCCACCGCCTTGTCGCTGAACGCCTTCTGCAGGCGCTCCAGCTCCTCGATCAGCCGCGGCAGCAGCCCCATCATGGTCAGCTTGCCCGCGCAGGGTATCACGTCGTTGGTGGACTGGGCCATGTTCACATGATCGTTGGGATGGACGATGGAGTAATCCCCCTTCCTGCCCCCCAGGATTTCAATGGCCCGGTTGGCAATCACTTCATTCGCATTCATATTTGCTGAGGTCCCCGCTCCTCCCTGGATGGCGTCCACGATAAACGCCTGATGCAGCTTCCCGGAAATGATCTCGTCGCAGGCCTTGATAATGGCGCCTCCGATGCTCTCATCCAGCACGTGCGCCGCCATATTGGTCATAGCCGCCGCTTTTTTGATGCGCACCAGGTTCCGGATAAACTCCGTGTGGAGCGGCCTTCCCGTGATGTGGAAATTGTTCCGCGCCCGCAGCGCCTGAACCCCGTAGTACGCTTTTTCCGGGACCTGCATTGTCCCGATTGAATCAGATTCCTCTCTGGTCATCATTGTTCGTTTCTCCTCCTGTTATCTGGCCCTTTCTTCCAGAATTATTTTGTTCTACGGTGAGCATAACACCAATCACGAAAAAGGTAAATGGGGTATCAAATATCTTTTGTTTGTTAATTATATTAATAAAAAACTTAATAAAATAAATCAAAAGTGCCATTTCTATTTATTATATTAAGCAAGTTGTAATTCACAACTATTTTTAATGGCTGGACTTACAAATTTTTCGTAACGTAATTTTCATCCTCAGGCTCATACTAAACATGAAGCTTTAATCCGCACAAGCTGACATTTATGATGAAAGGAGTGTTGAAAATGGATTTTTGTAAAAATTTAGAAATGGCTCAGGACATTCTGCCCCTGGCCATCGCCACTGTTCCCATGCAGCCCTGGGAAACGCCTTATGACGCGGCTACAGCCCTCAAACAGGGAACGATTTTCCCCTGTCTGGACAAGCCCTTTTATGTGACTGGAGGTGAGAAGCATGCCTGACCGCAAGCAGATGTTAAAGGAAATCAACGAGGTGAGCTTTGTCGTCAATGACTTAAACCTGTTTCTGGACACCCATCCGCTGGACGAGAACGCCCTTCAGTCCTTCAGCCAGGCCATGGAGAAGCGCAAACAGCTTCTGAAAGAGTACGCCAAGGAATTCGAACCGCTGACCCAGGACTGTATCTGCCCTGACACCAACAACCAGACCGAGACCTTTACCAAGTATCCGGGCCAGAAGCATTTTACCTGGTCCGACGGACCGCTTCCCTGGGAAGGAGGAAATGTATAATGTGGACTTATGAAAAACGGCTTCAATGCCCGGTGAACATCACCAAGACCTGCCCCAAGACGGCATCCCTGATTATCAGCCAGTTCGGCGGCCCCGACGGAGAGCTGGCCGCTTCCATGCGTTATCTCAGCCAGCGCTACACCATGCCCTGCAAGGAAGTGGGCGGCCTTTTGACCGATATCGGTACCGAGGAATTGGCCCATCTGGAAATCATCTGCGCCATTATCTACCAGCTGACCAAGAATCTGACTCCCGAGCAGGTTAAAACCGCTGGTTTCGACGCCTATTATATCGACCACACCACCGCCCTCTGGCCCACGGCCGCGGCAGGCGTTCCTTTTAACGCCTGTGAGTTCCAGTCCAAGGGCGACGCCATCACGGACCTGCACGAGGACCTGGCCGCGGAGCAGAAGGCCAGAACCACTTATGACAACCTGATCCGCGTGATCGACAACCCGGAGGTGCTGGAGCCCTTAAAATTCCTGCGGGAGCGTGAGGTCGTGCATTTCCAGCGGTTCGGCGAGGCGCTGGAAAAGATCAAATCCCAGCTGGATGCCAAGAACTTCTATTATTTTAACGCGGAGTTTGACAAACAGTTTGTTAAAAAGTAATTGTTTTTTGATCGGTGCAATACACCGTCGGCGGCACCGGCGAATGATTGCAGCTGAGTTATCGTCCGCAGACTGCGCCAGCCGCCCATTGCATCTAAATAAGGCAGGGCCGGAAATGTTCCGGCTCTGCCTTTTGTCTTGTTTCTCAAATTCGGTTGATGATCCAGCCGATTACATTTCCGATGACCTCGTCCCGGCAGTATTCGTTGAAGATTTCGTGGAAGAGATTGCCGTAAATCTTCATCTGCCGGTCAGCGGACGACGCGGAAGCGAAAAATTCGTAGGTGTCCCGGACGCTGACCAGACCGTCCTTTTCCCCGTGCAGCATGAGAACCGGGTATTTAAAGTCCTGCTTTTTGGGGGAGAACCAGTTTAATCCTTCCACGATGGCGTAGCAAAGACCGAATGTAAAGGTTTTGCGGTTGTTGGGGTCTTTTCCATACCAGTCCACCACCTCGGCCACGGAGCAGACGCCGCCGCCCAGCTCGTTGGGCAGCTTTCCGTGGGGATCCTGTCCCGCCGGAACGCCGGTGATCAGATTTGCGAAATCGTGGGTCAGAGCGCCGCTGGTTACGATGCCGCGCAGGCGTTTGTCCGGGTATTTGACGCCGTACAGGGAAACCGCGAAGCCGCCCATGCTGTGGCCGATGAGAAATACCGGCAGGTCGGGGTGATTGGCAATGGCCATATCCACCACCACGTTGACGTCGTCCAGCATCTCGTTGAAATCCCCATAATATGTATCCTCGCCCTCGGAACGGCCGTGGCCCCGGTGGTCAAAGCGGTAGGTGCCGATTCCGCTCTCATGAAGGCATTTTGCCATGTAGTCGTAGCGCCCCTGATGCTCGCAGAGTCCGTGGACAATCACCGCGATGGCCCGGTTTCCGGCCTCTGTCTCCCGGTTCAGATACAGCTTCGTCCCGTCAAAAGATGAAATCATAGTTTCTGCCATAATGTTCCCTCCGTTTTTAAAATGTGAACGCGCCGGTCTTTGATGGAAAATATTCAGCCCCGGGCGTCTGTCTGTGATTCTATTATAGAGGCGTTGGCAGAAAATGTCACCTGGGTTTCAAAAATTTTCTGATATTTCAAAGGATAACCAATGATCATTTTCAGGTTCGGGTTCTTGACGGAAATTGTTTTGCAGTAGTATACTGATATTAATTGTAAACAGCAGATTCCCCGCCGGAACAGCCGTCCGAAAGGGGAATCTGTTATTTTACTGCCGTTACCAGCAGTTTGATCATGCGAAAGACGAGGTGTGTTTTATGTCAGACCGTTCACAGAATCGCGAAAATCCGCTCGGCAGCCAGCCGATCAACCGCCTGTTGGTGCGCTTTGCGGTCCCCAGCATCATCGCCATGCTGGTCAGCGCCCTCTACAACATTGTGGACCAGTTTTATATCGGCAGAAGCGTGGGAATCCTGGGAAACGCGGCCACCAACGTGGCGTTTCCCCTGACCATCACCTGCACCGCGGTGTCCCTGATGTGCGGCATCGGCGGCGCGGCCAATTTCAACCTGTCCATGGGGCGCGGAAAGCGGGACGAGGCGGTGCGCTACGCCGGAAACGCCATCATGCTGCTGTTCTCCATCGGCGTTTTGCTCTGCCTGACCGTACGGCTGTTTCTGCGGCCCATGATGGTGCTGTTCGGAGCCACGCCGGACGTGTTGGACTACTCCCTGACCTACACCGGGATCACTTCTCTGGGATTTCCCTTCCTGATTCTCACCACCGGCGGATCCAACCTGATCCGCGCGGACGGAAGCCCGCGGTTTTCCATGCTGTGCACGCTGACAGGCGCGGTTTTGAACACGATTCTGGATCCGTTGTTCATCTTCACCTTCCACATGGGGATGGCGGGAGCCGCCCTGGCTACGATCATCGGCCAGATCATCTCCGGCATCATGGTGATCGCCTATCTGTGCCGCTTTAAGACGGTCAAGCTGACCCTTAAGGCCCTTGTGCCCTCCCCGGAACACTGCCGGGCCATTCTCTCCCTTGGCATGGCGCCCTGCTTTAACCAGCTGGCGATGATGATCGTGCAGATTGTGATGAACAATATCCTGCGCTACTACGGAGCCCAGTCCAACTACGGCAGCGAGATTCCGCTGGCCTGCGCCGGGATCATTACCAAGGTGAATATGATCTTCTTCTCCCTGGTGATCGGGCTGTCCCAGGGCCTTCAGCCCATTGTCAGCTTCAACTACGGAGCCGCAAAATACAAGCGGGTGCGGGAGTCTTACTTAAAAGCGGCGGTGATTGCCACCACCATTTCCACCTGCTCCTTCCTATGCTTTCAGCTGTTCCCCCGTCAGATCATCCGCATCTTCGGGTCCGGCAGCGAGGAATACTACCACTTTGCGGAGCAGTATTTCCGCATCTTCCTGTTTTTCACCTTCCTGAACGGAATCCAGCCCATCACGGCCAACTTCTTCACTTCCATCGGCAAGGCGAAAAAGGGAATCTTTATCTCCCTGACCCGGCAGATACTGTTCCTGCTGCCGCTGATCATCATCCTGCCCATGTTTTTCGGCATCGACGGGGTCATGTACTCCGCCCCGGTGGCGGATCTGACGGCCGCGGCGCTGGCGGTGGTCTTTATGACGCGGGAGATGCGCGGTATGAAGGGGATGCAGGGGGTAGACTGAGGCCCGGTCTCTAAAGATCCGTCTGCACCACCCCGTCCACTACCCACTGCCCCTGATCGTTCACCTGATAACCGTCCGGTGTGACAGTATTGGCGTACATCACGCCGTTCCCGTCAAAGCAGTAGCATTTGTGGTTGATCCAGGACCATTCGCCTATGATATAGGTGCCGTTATCCCGGATATAACGCCAGCCCTGGTCCTCCACCCAGCCCCGCTGCTCCGCTCTTCCCACGGACTTGTCAAAGGCCCGGCCGTTTTCCGCCAGCGGAATCCGTCCCCTGGGTGTGTCCGGGTTCGCCTTGCCGAAATCATAGGCGTAGCTGGAACGATACGCCCCTGCCGTCTCGCCGGTCCGGCGGGTCTGGACCATTCCGTCCACCGTCCACGCGCCCTGTCCGTTCACCTGACAGCCGTCGGGCGTCACCGTGTCGGTCAGCAGGCTGTATAACTGAAAATAGTAGCACTCCGCCGAGCCGTCCCGGTTTCCGTCAATCCAGTACCAGCCGTCCCGCAGGTTGCCGTCGTTGGCACTGTAACCCCACTCCCCCAATGCGTTCACCCACCAGTAGTTTTCCGCGTAAGCGCTAAACCCTGTAAACAGGGAAATCGTTGCGGCAAGCAGCAATATGTTTCGCAATTTTCTCATGATTTCCTCCTTCTTTCCCGGTCATACGTTTCTCCGGGCCATTTTGTTCCCCAGTGTCTTACCTACAGTTTAATGCATTTTTATCCCACATTCATCTTACAAATCCTGTTGTGTTTCTTAAATTTCTTTGAATAGCGGCCCGCTGGCTGTACCCGAAGCATCGTCCCGACAAAAAAGAAACCGCCCGGCAGAGCGGCAACGCTCCCCGGGCAGTTTCCTGATTAATTCTATAATCTGAATTGTTCCGTTCAATTTACACAATTCCCTGTGCCATCATCGCTTCCACAACCTTCTCAAAGCCCGCGATGTTGGCGCCTGCAACATAGTTGCCCGGCACGCCGTAGCGCTCGGCCGCGTCGGCCGCCTTGGCGAAGATGTTGACCATGATGCCGTGCAGCTTCTCATCCACTTCCTCAAAGCTCCAGGACATTCTCAGGGAGTTCTGGCTCTGCTCCAGGCCAGAGGTGGCTACGCCGCCCGCGTTGGCCGCCTTGCCGGGCATGAACAGGATCTTTTTCTCCACAAACAGCTCGGTGGCTTCCAGGGTGGAAGGCATGTTTGCGCCCTCGGCCACGGCGAAGCAGCCGTTTGCCAGCAGGGTCTTCGCGTCCTCGCCGTTTAACTCGTTCTGGGTCGCGCAGGGAAGGGCGATGTCGCAGGGGATGGTCCAGATTCCCTTGCCCTCGGTGTAAACCGCGGTGGGAACTGCGTCCACGTACTCCTTAATGCGGCCTCTCTTCACTTCCTTGATCTCCTTCACCACATCCAGCTTGATGCCGTCCTTATCGTAGATGTATCCGTTGGAGTCGCTCATGGCCACCACCTTGGCGCCCAGCTGCTGAACCTTCTCGGTGGCGTAGATTGCCACGTTTCCGGAACCGGAAACCAGCACGGTCTTGCCTGCCAGCTCCTTGCCGTTGTGCTTTAACATCTCATTTAAGATGTAGATCAGGCCGTAGCCCGTCGCCTGGGTTCTGGCCAGGGAGCCGCCGAAGGTCAGGCCCTTGCCGGTCAGCACGCCCTCATACAGTCCGGTGATTCTCTTGTACTGCCCGTACAGGTAGCCCACCTCTCTGCCGCCCACGCCGATGTCGCCGGCCGGGATATCCGTGTCCTTGCCAATGTGACGGTACAGCTCGGTCATAAAGCTCTGGCAGAACGCCATCACCTCGCGGTCGGATTTACCCTTGGGATCGAAGTTGGAACCGCCCTTGCCGCCGCCCATGGGAAGGCCGGTGAGGGAATTCTTCAGGGTCTGCTCAAAACCGAGGAATTTCAGGATGCCCTGGTTGACGCTGGGATGAAAACGCAGTCCGCCCTTGTAGGGTCCGATGGCGCTGTTGAACTGAACGCGGTATCCCTTGTTCACCTGCACGTTTCCATTGTCGTCCACCCACGGCACGCGGAAGGAAATCACCCGCTCCGGCTCCACAAAGCGCTCCAGAACTCCGGCCTTGCGGTATTTGTCCTCATTTGCGTCAATCACCAGCTTTAAGGAATCCAAAACCTCCTTAACGGCCTGGTGGAACTCCGGCTCACCCGGATTCTGCGCCACTACTCTCTCGTAAATCTCATCAACATAAGACATCCTCTAGCCCTCCTTGTAATATGTTATGCAGTATCTTCCGTGCCTACTCTTCAATCCGTCACACACGTTAGGAAAAATTATAACAAGTTAACTTGTTAAAGTCAATAAATATGTAAACAGAATTAATTGCTTAATTTCGTTTATTTACCGTGAAATTTACGGTACAATACCCTAAAATCCGCAGTTCCTCTCATTTGGACAGTTTGTGCTCGGTCCGCCATTGCCGCGGGGAGACCTGGTACACATTTTTAAAAGCTCTTGAAAAATGCAGCTGGCTGGGATATCCCACCGCGTTGCTGATATCCCCGATGGTCAGGTCCGTCAGCTTCAAGAGCTCTGCCGCCTTGGTCATCCGGTAGCTGATCAGAAATTCCTGGGGACTCTTTCCCATGGCGTCCCGAAAAATCTTGCCAAAATAGCTGCGGTTCAGATTGCAAAAACCGGCGATGTCCTCCACGGTGATGTTGTTCTGGAAATTCTGTTCCACAAAGGAGATCGCCTCCCGGATATAGAAATCCCGGATCTTGCCGCTCTGCATCATCCTGCGGCTGGCCGAGGACCTGGTCAGATAATCCATAAACAGGTAAAGATGGCCGATCAGGTGCAGCGGCGACTGGTCGGAATGCCTGGCGATGTAGAGCATCTCATTCATCAGCTCCGCGCTCAAATCCCTGGCGCCTGACCGGTAGATGGGCTGGTCCATGGTCAGACCGGCCAGCTCCAGCGCCTCCTTTGCCCGCAGTCCGTCAAATTCCAGCCACACATACTCCCATGGGTGGTCCCGGTCCGCAAAATAGGTGTTGACCTGTTTGGGATAGATTAAAAATCCCTGCCCGCTGCGGATCTGATACTCCGTGGTGACCCCCTGGGAATCCGTGGACTGGAGCCTGCCAGTGCCGGAAATCACATAGTGGAACAGATAATGGTTCCGGGCATGAGGACCGTAGGAGTGCAGGGGCTCGCACTGCTCCCACCCGTACTGGTAGAGCCCCAGATCCACAAATCCCTCGTTGGGAAAGATTGAAAACAGCCAGTTTTTTTCCTTCGCATCCATCATGTCCGTTCCCCCTTTTCTTCATTATATACCCAAATGCCGCCTGACATCAATCCCCTGGCAGAAATCAAGCATTTTGGTATATAATTGCCGTTTTCCATCCATTTACCGTCCCATATCCCTGTGATACTATAGAATCAACAACTGATACGGAGATTTGAAAAATAGCAAAAAGTCTATTTACGCGGGATGTCCTGCGCAGTCAAAGGAGGCAAACATGTTGAAACTTATCAAAAAGATTGCTGCCGTGTGCGGTCTGGCGCTGGCCGCGGCCGCGCTTCTTTGCGGGTGCTCCTCCGATCACGAGAGCAACGGCAAATTAAGGCTCACCTTTCAGATCTGGGACGACGCCCAGCGGGGCGGCATGCAGGACATTGCCAACGCGTACATGGCCCGGCACCCGGAGGTTTCCATCGAAGTGCAGGTGACCAGCTGGGATGAATATTGGACCAAGCTGGACGCGGCGGCGGAGTCCAACCAGCTTCCGGACATCTTCTGGATGCACACCAACCAGATTTTAAAATATGCGGACTACGGCAAGCTGGCGGACCTGACCGATTTGTACGATTATGAGGACCCGGAGTATTACCGGAAGCATTTCTCAGACATTTCCCTGGATAACGCCAGAGGCAGCGACGGCCGCATTTACGGAGTCCCCGAGGACAAAGACTCGGTCTGCCTGGTATACAACCGGGAACTATTCGACGCGGCCGGCCTCTCCTACCCGGACGACGCCTGGACCTGGGACGATCTGGTAAACGCCTCCCAGACCATCTACGACAAGACCGGAAAATACGGCTACATGGCTTACGCCGACGAACAGCTGGGCTATTGGAACTTCGTCTATCAGGCGGGCGGCTACATCCTGAATGAGGATAAAACCAGAGCCGGTTTCGACCAGCCCGCTACCAAAAAGGGCATGGAATTCTATATCGGCCTGCAATCCCATGACTGGTGCCCGGACCAAAACTACTTCGCCGAGACCAATCCCGGAACCGCCTTCATCTCCGAGCAGGGCGCCATGTATCTGGAAGGCAACTGGAACCTGATGTCCATGATGAAAAACAACATGAACCTGATGGGAAAATGGGACGTTGCCGTGCTGCCCAAATGCCCGGACCCCTTGAACGGTGATGGACGCGCCACGATCTCCAACGGCCTCTGCTACGCCACCGGCGCGGATGGAAAACACCTGGAGGCAGTGAAGGATTTCCTCCGCTTTGCAGGGTCCGAGGAGGGACAGCGGGTGCAGGGCCTTTCCGGAGCCGCCATTCCGGCCTACATCGGTCTGGAGGACACCTGGATCAGCGCCTTCGACCAGTTCGAATACAAACTGGATGTACAAAAATGCATCGACATGCTTCCATACGGCGTCCAGAGCGTGAACAACGCCTCCCGCCCCAACTGGAAAACACAGATTAATGACCTGCTGCTGAAAATCTACAGCGGCGAGCTGACCCTGGATCAGGGGCTGGCCGAGATGCAGACGCTGGTGGACACCGCTGAGGCGCCGTAATATTGAAGGAGGGGAAGATCATGGGAAAAAAGCGAACTTTAACAGACGAAGCCAAATGGGGTTATATTCTGGTAGCCCCCACCATTATCGGGCTCATCGTACTCAACGTGTACCCGTTTATCCAGACACTGATTTTAAGTTTTTCCACCACCCATCCCTTTGGGATCTATGAGATCACCGGCCCCCAGAACTATGTCCGTATGTTTGAGAGCCGGGAATTCTGGAAAGCCACCTGGAACTCCATCTATTTCTGCATTCTGACCGTGCCTGCGGGGCTCTTTCTGTCCCTGGTCACCGCGGTTCTCCTAAACGCCAAAATAAAGGGAAAGACCGCATTCCGAGCCATCTACTTTCTGCCCATGGTGGTGGCCCCGGCGGCCATCGCCATGGTTTGGAAATGGATTTTCAACGCCGAGTACGGAATCATCAATCAGATGATCGGAACCAAGGTCAACTGGCTGACCAATCCCTCCCTGGTGCTCCCGGCCTGCGCGGTGGTTGCCATCTGGAGCGCCATCGGATACGACGCGATTCTGCTGCTGTCCGGCATCCAGAATATTTCCAAAAGCTACTACGAGGCCGCCAGTCTGGACGGCGCCACCAAGATTCAGCAGTTCTTCCAGATCACGCTGCCCATGGTGAGCCCCACCCTCTTTGTCGTGCTGATCATGCGCCTGATGGCCTCCCTGAAGGTCTACGACCTGATCTACATGATGGTGGATCAGACAAATCCGGCCCTCACAAGCGCCCAGTCCCTCATGTACCTGTTCTACCGCGAGTCCTTTGTGGCGGGCAACCGCGGCTACGCCTCGGCCATCGTGGTATGGACCGTGCTGCTGATCGGAATCGTCACCGCCCTGCAGTTCTGGGGGCAGAAAAAGTGGGTTAACTACGAAGTCTAAGGAGGTCATACCATGAATCAGTCGTTAAACGCCAACCGCAATACCGGAAAAATCCTGATGTACGCCGCTCTTGGCCTGGGCGCGGTGCTGATGATCTTCCCCTTCGCCTGGATGCTGCTGACCAGCTTCAAATCTGCCGGTGAAAGCGTGCAGATCCCGCCCACCATCCTGCCCAAACAGTGGCTGACCGACAATTACCGCCGGGCGCTGACCAGCCTGCCCTTCCTTCACCTGTACGTCAACACCACCCTGTTGATCCTGTTTCGCGTAATCTGCGCGGTGGCATTTTCCTCCGCCGCCGGATTCGCCTTTGCCAAACTGCACTTTAAGGGTAAAAACCTGCTGTTCTCCCTGGTTCTGGTGCAGATGATGCTGCCCTCGCAGATTTTCATCATTCCCCAGTACCAGATGCTGGCGAAAATGGGGCTGACCAACTCCATGTTTGCCCTGGTGTTCCCCGGTCTGGTCAGCGCCTTCGGTACCTTCTTCCTGCGGCAGGCCTACATGGGCATCCCCGACGAGCTGGGCGAGGCCGCTTATCTGGACGGCTGCACCCAGTGGCAGACCTTTACCAAGGTCATGCTTCCCCTCACCAAGGCTTCCATGGCCGCCCTGACCATTTTCACCGCCGTGTTCGCTTACGCGGATCTGATGTGGCCGCTGATCGCCAACACGGACCTGAATAAAATGACGCTCTCAGCCGGACTGTCCACCCTGCGGGGCCAGTTCACCACCAACTACCCGGTGCTGATGGCCGGTTCCCTGCTGGCCATGATCCCCATGGTTGTGCTTTACATCATGTTCCAGAAACAGTTTATCGAGGGCATCGCCATGACGGGCGGAAAATAAACCGGGCCGTCCATGCCACAATATCGCAACGGAGGACTTACCACATATGGCTATCCAATTTGACGGGACAACGGGAATCTTCTCCCTGGAAACCAACGGCTCCACCTACCAGATGCAGGCCGACCGCCACGGCTGCCTGCTGCATCTCTACTACGGCGCGCCCATAAACGGCCCGGCGGATTATCTCCTGACCTTTTACGACCGCGGTTTTTCCGGAAATCCCTACGACGCAGGTACGGACCGCACCTATTCCCTGGACGCCCTGCCTCAGGAATTTCCCGTTTGGGGCACGGGGGACTACCGCTCCACCTGCCTGACCGTAACACACCCGGACGGCTCCTGCGGCTGTGATTTGCGCTACAAAGGCCACTCCATCCGGTCCGGGAAATACAATCTGCCGGGGCTTCCCGCGGTGTACGATACCGCAGCAGCGTCCGCCACGCAGACCCTGGAGATCGAGTTGGAGGATATCTGCGGAGGCCTGTCCGTCACGCTGCTGTACGGGGTTTTCCCGGAGCTGGACGTGATCACCCGCAGCGCTGTGGTTAAAAACACCGGAGCCGGTGACATTTTCCTGGAAGCCGTACAGAGCGCCTGCCTGGATTTCGTGGGCGGAGCGTACGACCTGATCCAGTTTTACGGCCGCCACGCCATGGAGCGAAATTATCAGCGGACCCCCATTCTCCATGGAGCCACGGTCATCGGCAGCCGCAGGGGAACCTCCAGCCATCAGTACAATCCTTTTGTGATCGTCGCGGAGCGCGGCGCAAACGAGGATCACGGGGATTGTTACGGTATGTCTTTTGTATACAGCGGCAATTTCACCTGCACAGCGGAGCGGGACCAGTACGATCAGACCCGCCTTACCATGGGCTTATCCGGCGGGCAGTTCTCCTGGCCTCTGGCTCCCGGCGAATGCTTTACGGCCCCGGAGGTGATTCTCTCCTACTCTAGCTCGGGACTTGCGGCCCTGTCCCACAATTATCACCGCACCCTGCGCCGCCATGTGTGCCGGGGCAAGTACCGGGACATTCCCCGCCCTGTGCTCATCAACAACTGGGAAGCCACGTATTTCGATTTCACCGGAGACAAAATCCTGGAGATCGCGCGCCGGGCCTCGGGCCTCGGTGTGGAGATGCTGGTGCTGGACGACGGCTGGTTCGGCAAGCGGGACAACGACTCCAAGGGCCTGGGCGACTGGCTGGTCAACGAGGAGAAGCTGGGCGGCCCCTTAAGCAATCTGGTGGAGAACATCAACGGCCTTGGCATGAAGTTCGGCATCTGGGCGGAACCGGAAATGGTCTCCGAGGACAGCGATCTCTACCGGGCCCACCCGGACTGGGCCTTTGCGCTTCCCGGCCGCAAGCCGGTGCGCAGCCGCCACCAGCTGGTGCTGGACTTCTCACGGCCCCAGGTTGTGAACCATATCTATGACCAGCTGTGCCGGGTTTTAGACAGCGCCAACATCGAATATCTAAAATGGGATATGAACCGGAGCATCTGCGACGTCTGGTCCGCCGCAGGGGACGTGCATGGCTGCGGTGCGGTTCTGCACCGGTATATGCTGGGGTTGTATGAATTTCTGGAACGGCTCAACCGCCGCTACCCGGATTTGCTGATCGAGGGCTGCTCCGGCGGAGGCGGGCGGTTTGACGCCGGGATGCTTTACTACGCGCCCCAGATCTGGTGCAGCGACAACACGGACGCGGTGGACCGCCTGGCCATCCAGTACGGCACCTCCTTCGGCTACCCGGTGAGCGCCGTGGGTTCCCATGTCTCCGCGGTGCCCAACCACCAGACCGGCCGCATCACCCCCATGAAAACCCGGGGCGTGACAGCCATGGCCGGAAGCTTCGGATATGAGCTGGATCTGTCTAAAATCACGGTGGAGGAACAAGCCTGCGTCCGGGAGCAGATCGCGGTTTTCCACAAATTCTGGCCTCTGATCCACGACGGCGACTACTACCGGCTGAGCGGACCGTCCCGGCCGGACTGCCAAAAGGCCGTGGCCGCCTGGGAATTTGCAGCCCCGGACAAAAGCGAGGTTCTGGTCAATCTGGTGGCCCTGGAATGCCACGGCAACCCGCCGGACCGCTACGTGAAATTAAAGGGCCTGGAACGGGCGGCTTTGTATCGGGACGAAAGCAGCGGCCGCACATACCCGGGCGGCGCGCTGATGACGGCCGGACTGCCTGCGCCGCGGCCAACGATTGAATATGAGTCATGGCAGATCCATTTGCGGCGTGTCTGACCGGTTTTTGCAACTGCTCTCCATTTTGGGAGGGCAGTTTTTTCTGTTTTTCCATGAACTATGTGCCGGCGGGTGTTTCCCCGGATCGTTTTTTATTGCGGATCAGATTGTTAACCAATTAAAATTTATAGGTTGACATTTGGCGCGGCACATGATATTTTATATCTGTGTTGGCAGCAATTCCCGCGCAGCAGCGCGGTTTTATATGCCTCCACGCCCACACTCTGCCAAAGGAAAGGAACCTCATATGAGCACTACCGCTGCCAAAACCAATGAAACCGTCAAATCCCGCATGTCCACCCGCGACATCGTGCTGATCGGCATGTTTGCCGCCCTGCTGGCCGCCTTCTCCCAGATTTCCCTGCCCATGCCCACCGGCGTGCCCATCACCATTCAGGCCTTCGGCGTGGCTCTGGTCGGCGTGGTACTGGGTTGGAAGCGGGCCCTGTTCTCCACCATCGTTTACATATTGCTGGGAGCCGTTGGGCTTCCGGTGTTCGCCAATTTCCAGGGCGGGCTGAGGGTGATCACCGGCCTGACCGGGGGGTATATTCTTGCCTGGCCGGTGATGGCCGCTCTCTGCGGCGCTTCAATCCCCGTAAAAAGCGCCAGCGCGCCCGTGAGCCTGTTTTTCTCCATCGTACTGTCCGTAACCGGCATGCTGGTCATGGAGGCCGCAGGGGGGCTTCAGTGGGCCCTGCTGGCGGGCGACAAATCCTTCGGCATGATCATGGCCTACTCCTTCACCGCCTTCATCCCCAAGGACACGGCATTAACCATCGCCGCGGTAATCGCAGGGCGGCAGATCCGCCGGACGCTGGTGAGGGGCGGGTTTATCTGACCGGTGATTTGCAGACCGGACGTTTTTCACTATTATTGTGGTATATATCAAAAAAGGCCGGTGTAGGTCCCGGCGGTATCAAACCGCCAGACTCACACCGGCTTTTTGCTTCATTCTAATTCTGATTTGTCCAGATTCCGCCGCATTTGGCCGCTGGCGCGGCCCCGCCAGCTCCTACTTCTGCCCGTAATACGCGTTCGGTCCGTGCTTTCTCAGATAGTGCTTGTCCTGCAGCTCCTGGGGCGCGGGCTGTACCTGGGGATTCACCATCTCGCAGCGGCAGGCCATCATCGCCACGTTTTCCAGCACAACGGCGTTGTGCACTGCCTCGTGGGCATTTTTCCCCCAGGTGAAGGGGCCGTGGTTCTTGCACAAAACCGCAGGCATAGCCACGTAATCCTTATCCTTAAAATACTCTGCAATCAGCACGCCCGTGTTCTTCTCGTAGGCCTCCTCGATCTCCTCCCTGGTCAGATTCCGCACGCAGGGGATTTCCCCATACATGTAATCCGCGTGGGTGGTCCCGTAGCAGGGGATTCCCCGGCCGGCCTGCGCCCAGCTGGTGGCCCAGGGGGAATGGGTGTGCACGATTCCTCCGATGTTCGGAAACGCCTTATACAGCTCAACATGGGTGGCTGTGTCCGAGGAGGGGTTCATCTCTCCCTCCACCCGGTTTCCGTCCAGATCCACCACCACCATGTCCTCCGGTCTCAGCTTGTCGTAGTCCACGCCGCTGGGTTTGATCACAAACAGCCCGCTCTCACGGTCGATGCCGCTGACATTTCCCCAGGTAAAGGTCACCAGGTTGTATTTGGGAAGCAGCATATTTGCCTCGTATACTTCTTTTTTTAATTGCTCCAGCATTTTGATCATTCCTCCCTATTCCGGCTGGCGGTCCAGAATCGCAGCCATCCGGCCGCGGGCGTCCGCCAGGTCCAATCTCCACTCTGTGTTCCCGGTGTACCAGAATTCCGTCACAAATTTCCGAACACCCAGCTCCCAGGCCACCGCAATCCCCTCCTCAAAGTCCACATGGCCGGTCCCAAAGGGAATCTCCCGGAATTTACCTGGCACCGTCTCTTTCAAATGCATGGCGACCAGATGGCCCTTTCCGGTGCGCAGGTCGCCGGCCACCTGAGTCCCGTAGGTCTTGGCCGCGTTGGTAATATTTCCCAAATCCGGGTAGACGTTCAGATAGGTGCTGTTCACGCGGTTCACATAATTCATGGCCTTTTCCACCGTGTTCATGAACTCCGTCTCCATGGTCTCAAAGCCCATGGTCACACCGGCTTTGGCCGCCATGTGCACGGCCTTTTCCAGATTCTTCCCAAACCGCTCCACCGTCTCCGGCGTGGACGGATCATAGTACACGTCGTACCCGGCCAGCTGGATGATCCGGATTCCCAGGTCCTCCGCCAGGCGGATGGCCTTCTCCATGATCTCCATGCCTCTGCTGCAGGTCTCCGGGTCGGAACTGCCCAGGGGGTACTTCCGGTGGCCGGACAGGCACATGGTGCGGATGGGCACCCCGGTCTCCGCCATCAGGCGCACCAGCTCCAGCCGTTCCTCTGCGCTCATATCCAGCCGGGCCAGCTTCTGGTCCGTCTCGTCTATGCTAATCTCCACAAAATCAAAACCCGCATCCCGGGCCGCCTCCAGCTTTTCCCGCCAGGAAAGCGTCCCCGGCATGGCCTTCTCATAAAGGCCCAGGGTATAACTTTTCTTCATATTCGTCCTCCTTGTCTACCGGTTTTGGGCGTTCATTTCCCGCACCAGCTTAGGCAGATCATAAAAGCTGGTGAGCGCCGTCACACCGGCCGGAACTGCCGGGGCCTGGGCTAACGCGCCCGCCGCAACCGCCAGGACCGGGGCCAATGCGCCCGCCGCAACCGCCGGGGCCGGGGACAACGCGCCCGCCGCAACTGCCAGAGCCGGAGCCAATGCGCCCGCCGCAACCGCCGGGGCCGGGGCTAACGCGCCCGCCGCCGGCACCGTTTCTCCGCCGGTCCCTTCCCGGGCGCTCCCCGGCGCATACAAAAACGCCTGCAGACCGGCATCCATTGCTCCCCGCACATCCTTTGCGAGGCTGTCGCCGATAAACAGGCATTCGCCTGCCGGAACGCCCGCTTTCCTGACGCATTCAAGAAACAGCCGGGGATTGGGCTTCTCCGCGCCCACCTCCTCGCTGGTCGTGATAAAATCAATATAGGGGGCCGCTCCCAGCCGCTCCAGCTTTTTGTACTGAATATAGGCGGTCATGTCCGTTCCCACTCCCAGGGTCAGCCCGGCGGCCTTAAGCGCCTCCATGGCCTCCAAAAGCCCCGGCTCCGGTTTGGCCGACGCAAGCAGCGCGTCCCAGTAACAATGGTACAGATTCAAAGTATGGGGAAACAACGGTTTCCCCATGAGCTCCAGTATCACCTGCATACGGATCAACCGGTTGTGTATGGCCGCCGTGTCGGTCCCGACCCGGTCCTCGGCCAGTTTTTTACCTTTTTTGAATTTATCCAGAAACTCCCCTTCTGTGATACCGAACTGTTCCTTTGCGTACGCGCAGAGCGCCGCCATGCCGGCCTGATTCCCGGTTTTGAAGCTGTACATTGTATTGTCAATGTCAAAAATAATCGTCTTAATCATGGCTCCAGCGTATACATCGCCACCTCGTCGATCTCCCGGTTGGCGGATATGATAACGTCCTTTCCATCCTTCACATAATGGTACACATTGGCGGAACCGCAGTCCTCATCCACCAGCTCGCTCCGATAAAGTCCCTTTTCTGTATCGTAGGAAAATGCGATGAGATTCCGCTTGCCTCCACGGTGTCCCACCACCACCTGGGGGATACCGCAGAGCATACCGCCGTAAATGGAGTGCACGAACTGCGCGCTCTCCTCATACTGGTATACCTTAACAAACGCTCCGTTTTCTCTCTTGTAAATGCTGATGCAGTCCCCGTGGAAGGGCGACAGCACAACCAGCTCCTTCTCCCCGTCCTCATCCAGGTCCAGCAGCACCGCATCGCTGGCCGGAGTCTCAAGCAGGGTTCGGATCTCCCAATCCCCTCCCAGCTGCGCCGGAGGAATAAACTGGAACACGCCCTGCTCCGCGGAAATCACGGAGGTCTGCACGCCCTCGTCCTCCACCCGGTAATAGCCGTGGTTCTTTACCAGGCCGTCCCGAATCACCGAAAGCTCCAGCTGGTGATCCTGGTCAAACCCGCTCAGATCCTCGGGGAGCACCGCGGCATACACCTTGCCCGGATGGCTCCAGTCGTCCTTGTGCTCGTGGCCGGATTTCAGGGCGCAGGCGATCAGGTAGCGCACGCCTCCCCGCTGCAGGATATCAAAGCGGTGCACAAAGGGCAGATCCACCAGCGTGCGGATTTCCCAGTCCCCCTTCCCTTTCGGGGTGGCGATCACGATCTTCGCCTCTTTGGAGTCGTTGGGGGAGTAAAACCTGTGGGTGGCCAGAAACTGGCCGTCGCTGCCCGGCACCTGCACCATGGTCATGACGCCGCCCGGCTCGCTCCACACCGTGTCCTCCACGGTTCCGTCGGCGTCAAATAAGAGACAGCGGTCCACCTTCTCCGCAGCCACCAGGAAATGTTCCTTGCCCTGGTAGAACAGCGGCGCGATGGAATAACATTTTGTCAGGTTGGAAATTACCTTTTTTTGTATTTTCATGATTGAATACTGCCTTTCGCGGCTACATTCCAAAATCCAGATCGAAATCCTTCTTTCTCACCACGTGGACCTTTACGCCCCTGCGCCGGATTGCCTCCAGCTCGTCCTCGGGCGCAAGCTCGTCGGTGATCAGATCCGTGATGGACTCAACGCCGCAGTTGCGGAAATTGCTCACCGCACCCACCTTGCTGTGGTCCGCGATAATATAACGGCTGCCGATGGTTTGTTCCAGCATCAGCGCGTTGATATTCGCCTCGTTAAACAGCGAGGAAGCGATTCCGTTCCGGTAGGATATGCTCTTACAGCCTATTATACATTTTTTTGGATGAATGGCCTGGATGTTGCGCACCGCATAGTCTCCCACCATGGAGGCCTTGGGGTAGCGCACTTCCCCTCCGGTGAGAATAATATTCACACCGGGCTGGCGTTTGGCATGAATCGCCTTGCCGTTGTTGGTGATCACCGTCACATTCTGGGCCTCCACGTACTCCAGGACCTGAAGGGCATTGCTGCTGGTGTTCATAAACAGAATATCCTTGTCCTCGATCAGGGTGGCCGTGTACTTGGCGATCAGGGTCCGGTAAATGTTGATCTCGTCCAGGGCCTGCTCTTCCGACTTGTTCGCCGTAGCTCCTCCATAAAACCGAACGATCTTTTTCCGGTCTTCCAAAAATTGCAGATCCCTGCGTATGGTGATGGGGGAAACGTTAAAAAGCTCCGCCAGCTGATCGACTCTCACTTCCGGATTGTTGTTAACTGTCTCCAGTATGCTTTTACGTCGATTCTCGACAAATGACCGTTCGCGTTTCATAGGTGTACCTCACTTTTCATGTTGCACCCATTATAACACAACCGCCCGGTTCGTAAAAGACCTCGCCAGTTATTCTTAAATCACCCGCCGGCCCAGCCTCAAACAAATTGGCGGGCCGGCGGGTGCTCATTACCGTATCAGTCAGATCATTCCGCTTTCTTTCAACTTCTGCTCCATCTCGTCCTTGGACAGAACATTTTTCAGGCCGATTACCCTGGTTCCCTTTTTCTCAGCGTCCTTGAACATATCGATGAAGTTCAGGGGACAGAACACGATATCATACTGAGTCGCGGCGCTCTTGCCCTCGGAGAGAGAACAGTGATGCATTTTTCCAACCTTAATGTTCAGCGCTTTTACCACCTTGTCAGCGGTCATTTTCATCATCAGACTGGTTCCTGCGCCATTTGCACAACATACCATAATATTCAACATATCGATCCTTACCTCCTCAGAATCCCTTCATTAATTGTTCTGTTTCTCTTTTAACGCCTTGTACGCCTCATAGTCCTCAGTCATCAGGAAATACCCCTCTTTATCCTTGCGGTACTGAATCTGCGGAATTGCCAGCAGACCGATCACCACGATGGCGATGCCCACATAGGGGATGAACTTCATAATTGCGGTCATGGCCGGCCACAGAATCGCCCAGTCGAACATTCCCAGATAACCGCCGTAGGCTGCCATTCCCACCCAGTAGGCGATAAACGCGGAGCCAAACACCTGGCACAGGCCGGAGATGAAAGGCAGTACCAGCGCGGCCTTCATGCCGCCCTTGTTATTAGCATACACGGCGATGGTGGCATTGTCAAAGAATACGGGCACGAATCCGGCGATTACCAGAACCGGGCTCTTTAACAGGATCAGAACGCCGATGGCCAGGAACTGTCCCACCGCGCCTGCCAAAAAGCCTAAGGGAACTGCGTTGGGGGAACCAAAACCGTATGTAACCGCACAGTCCACGCCGGGAACGGAACCGGGAAGCAGCTTATCCGCAATACCCTGGAAGGACTGGGTCAGTTCGGTCACGAAGGTACGGACGCCCAGCTGCAGGATCGCCAGATAAACGGCAAAGTTCAGACAAACCGTAATAATATAGAACAGGAAGCTCTGTCCCTCTTTCATAAATCCGGCAGTAATCAGATAATCCTTGCCCAGCACCATCAGGATCCCGCCGAAGAACAGCAGCATAAGCAGAGAGGTGCAGACCATGTTTTCATTGAAAATGGACATGAAGCCCGGAAGCTCGATATCTTCAATTCGTTTGGATTTCTTTTTGCCCTTCTTGCTCATCCGGTCCGCGACCCATGAGAAGAACGCCACGCCGAACATCTGCTGATGTGCGATACAGAAGCCCGCGCCGTCCGTCAGCTCCTGGGTGGGTTTGATGGTCAGGTTGGAACCAACGGCCCAGTAACAGCCCAGGATCAGCGCCATAACGATCAGAATCGCCGTATTGTTGGTCAGGAAGGGACAGGCGAACAGGATCAGCCAGAACGCGGTGGACGCCTGCTGCACCTGCACATGGCCGGTGGTAAACAGGGCGCGCAGCTTGGTGTACTTGCTGAAACGCACCAGCAGAATATTCACGATGAATGCGATTAAAAGCAGCATCATAACCTGTGAAAATTTCTGCCCAAACACTTCTTCCACGCCCGCGGTAACCGCGTTCTGCCCGAAGTAGGGATCGATTACCATTGCGTCCAGATTAAAACGGTCCTTCAGTCCCACCAGAACGGGGCGGAAGTTGCTGACCAGCCCGCCGGAGCCAACTGCCAGAATCATATACCCAACGATTGCCTTGATACCGCCGCCCAGCACATCGTACCAGGGCTTCTTGAGCAGTATGTAACCAATGATAACAATCAGGCCAATCATAAACGCGGGCTGCTGCAGAATGTTTGTTGCAAAATATGACCATATGTTCATTAAAATATCCATATAAATCCCCCTATTCAACCTCGTCATCAACCGTAAGGCTGATGAAACGTGAAGTGTTTTCTGAATGCGTCAAAATGGTTAATCCAGGTACTTTTCCTGTATTGCTAAGAGATCCTCCGGTGTATGGGCGGCTTTCAGTGCATCCGCCACCCCGTCCGTCATCAGCATCTCGGACAGCTTTACCATATTCGCCATATGCTGGTCCGAATCGCTGGCCGCCAGGGTGAAAAACAGTGTGGCGTCCTTCTCCGGATCACCGGGATCAAAGCTCACCGGCTTTTCCAGCTTCATAAAACCGATTGCAGTCTTGTTTACATTCGCCGACCCCTCCTGGGAATGGGGCATCGCCACATCCGGCATAATGATGATGTACGGGCCGTACTTTTCCACGCAGCGGATAATTTCCTCCGCGTACCGGGCGTTAACCGTACCGTCTGCCTCCAGACTCTCACAGCTCATTCGGACGGCTTCCTGCCAGGTTTCAGCGCCCGCGGCAAATTTATAATGTTTCTTCTCAACGAACTCTCTTAACATCTTAAATACCCCTCTACAGTCAAACAGTTACAGAATGGAACGGAACGGAACGTTGGGTTCCTCGGTAAAGCAATCCTCAAAACCTCTGCGGTAGTGATACTGCAATTTATCCCGGTCCAGAGGCCACACATACTTGCCGCCCACATCCCAGATGAACGGATGGAACTGGTAATCCAGCACGTGCTTCTTGTAGTTGTAGAGCAGCATGATCTCCTGGGGATCGGCCTTAAAGTTGGTCCATACGTCGTAGTGGAACGGGATCACAACCTTACAGCGCAGGGCCTCGGCCATTCTCAAAATGTCCACGGAGGTCATCTTGTCCTGGCAGCCCGCCGGGTTCTCGCCGTAGGAACCCAGGGCGATGTCGATGTCGTAGTCCTTGCCGTGTTTGGCGTAGTAGGTGGAGTAGTGGGAATCTCCGCTGTGGTAAACATTTCCAGCCGGGGTCTTGATCAGGTAGTTCACAGCCTTCTCATCCATATTGGTGGGGCAGACGCCGCGCACGTCCTCCTCCACGGTCACCAGGCAGGTCCGGTCAAAGGAATCCAGCACCACGATCTCACAATCCTTCACCTTCACCACATCCCCCGGCTTCACCACCCTGCAGCGGTCTCCCGGAACGCCGTAGCTCAGCCATTTCTCAACACTTTCTTTCGGCCCGATGAAAGGCACGTCATCCGCACAGTTCTGCATCACAGCGGCCGCAAAGAACGGATCGATATGATCGTTGTGATAATGGGTGGAGAGAACTGCGTCCACCTTGGTCACCGCAAAGGGATCGTACACAATCGGAGCGGCGCGCAGGTTGGGCTGGGTGTTTCTTCCTCCGGTCATGTTGCGCATCTGGTGGAAGGGCGCCATCTCCTTGTTCTTCTGGGTGCGCTTTCCGTTCCCAAACCACAGGTCAATGGCAATGTTGGTGTCGTTCTCCGTCTTGAACCACATTCCTGTGCAGCCGATCCACCACATCGCGAAGGTGCCGGGCTGAACCACCTCGTTGTCGATCTCCTCGTTCAGCCAGGTCCCCCACTCCGGGAACGCGCCCAAAACCCATTTTTCTCTTGTGAGCTCTTCAACCTTACTCATTCTACTTATTCCTCCTTTTTAACCGCAAATCGATCATAACAATCATATATTTATCTTGTTGTTCTCTTGTGAAATCATATTATCACAGCTTTATGATTATTTAAAGTGTTTTATATGATTATTTAGTAATTTATATGATTGTTTCGTCAATATGTCCCCATAATTTTACTATATCATCGTTTTTATGCTCGTTTTATATGATCATTCTGGTTACAAGTCCAGTTATTTGTATTAATTGTATAGTGCTAATATTTTTTCAACGCAGCAAAAGGCATTTTAACCATATGGCCGTTGTGAAAATACGAAATACAGAAAAATCCCACCGGGTGCGGAATGCACGCCGCCGGGCAGAGATGCGAAGAAGCCGCCTGTCACACAACAGGCGGCCTCTCCCAAACACAAAGGATAAAGGTATTTCCCAAACGGGAATCAAATTATTTACCGTAGTAAGCTTTTAAATACATGTCCTTGATCTCGCTCATCAGCGGGTATCTCGGGTTTGCGCCGGTGCACTGGTCGTCGAATGCCTGCTCGACCATGTCGTCCAGTCTGTCTAAGAAGTCCTGCTCGTCGATACCGTACTCCTTGATGCTGGACTTGATACCAACGGTCTTCTTTAACTCCTCGATCTTCTCGATCAGCTTCTTCACAGCCTCGGCGTCGTCCTTGGCGTTGATTCCGCAGAAGCGCGCGCACTCCGCGTATCTGGCCTGGGTGTGCGGATACTGGTACTGGGAGAAGGTTCCCATCTTGCGCGGGTTCTCATCCGCGTTGAACTCCACAACCAGGGAGATCATCAGCGCGTTTGCAACGCCGTGGGGCAGGTGGTGGAACGCGCCCAGCTTATGCGCCATGGAGTGGCATACGCCCAGGAACGCGTTGGCAAATGCCATACCGGCCATGCAGGAGGCGTCGGCCATCTTCTGGCGGGCGTCCACATTGCTCGGCTCATTGTAAGCGGTGGGCAGGTAGTCAAATACGTTCTTCATGGCCTTCAGTGCCAGGCCGTCGGTGTAGTCGGTGGCCATCACGGAAGCGTAGGCTTCCAGAGCGTGGGTCAGTACGTCAACGCCGGAAGCGCTGGTCAGACCTCTGGGCTGGCTCATCATATTGTCCGTATCCACAATCGCCATGTTGGGCAGCAGCTGGTAGTCAGCCAGCGGATACTTGATGCCGGTCTCCTGATCGGTGATAACGGCGAAGGGGGTCACCTCGGAACCTGTACCGGAGGAGGTGGGAACCGCGATGAAGGTCGCTTTCTCGCCCATCTTCGGGAAGGTGTAAACGCGCTTGCGGATATCGATGAACCGCATTGCCATATCCATGAAATCCACTTCCGGATGCTCGTACAGCACCCACATGATCTTGCCGGCGTCCATTGCGGAGCCGCCGCCCATTGCCAGGATCACGTCGGGCTCGAAATCTCTCATCAGCTTGGCGCCTGCCTGTGCGTTTGCCAGGGTCGGGTCGGGCTGCACGTCGGAGAATACGGTGTAGGTAATTCCCATCTCGGTGAGACGGTCGGTAATCGCATGGGTATAACCGTTCTTGTACAGGAAGGAGTCGGTTACGATGAACGCTCTCTTCTTGCCCATCACGTCCTTCAGCTCTTGCAGCGCTACCGGCAGGCAGCCCTTCTTAAAGTAAACCTTCTCAGGTGCACGGAACCACAACATGTTCTCTCTCCTCTCAGCAACGGTCTTCACATTCAGTAAGTGCTTCACGCCGACGTTCTCGGAAACGGAGTTGCCGCCCCAGGAGCCGCAGCCCAGGGTCAGGGACGGAGCCAGCTTGAAGTTGTACAGGTCGCCGATGCCGCCGTGGGAGGAAGGAGTGTTGATCACGATACGGCAGGTCTTCATGCGCTCTGCGTGCTTCATGATCTTCTCGGTTTCATTGACATTCACATACAGGGAAGCGGTATGGCCGTAGCCGCCGTCCGCCACCAGGCGCTCCGCCTTAGCCAGGGCCTCCTCAAAGGTTTTAGCCTTGTACATGGCCAGCACGGGGGACAGTTTCTCGTGAGCGAACTCCTCGCTGATGTCCACGGACTCAACCTCGCCGATAAGAATCTTGGTGGCCTCGGGCACCTCGACGCCTGCCAGCTTGGCGATCTTGTATGCGGGCTGTCCAACGATCTTGGCGTTCAGCGCGCCGTTCACCAGGATGGTCTTGCGGACCTTGTCGATCTCTCCCTGCTTCAGGAAATAACAGCCTCTGTATTCAAATTCTTTTCTGACTTCTTTGTAAATGGACTCCATCACGGTCACGGACTGCTCGGAAGCGCAGATCATACCGTTGTCAAAGGTCTTGGAGTGGATGATGGAGCTGACCGCCATCTTGATATCCGCGGTGTCGTCGATGATAACCGGGGTATTTCCGGCGCCAACGCCCAGGGCGGGTTTGCCGGAGGAGTAAGCCGCCTTTACCATGCCGGGGCCGCCGGTGGCCAGGATCAGGTCGGAGTTTCTCATAACCTCGTTGGTCAGCTCCAGGGACGGAACATCGATCCAGCCGATGATTCCCGCCGGAGCGCCGGCCTTAACCGCCGCTTCCAGAACGATTCTCGCAGCCTCGATGGTGCAGTTCTTCGCACGGGGATGTGGGGAAATGATGATGGCGTTGCGGGTCTTCAAGCAGATTAAGGACTTGAAGATCGCGGTGCTGGTGGGGTTGGTGGTGGGGATAACCGCTGCGATCAGGCCGATGGGCTCTGCGATCTTCTTGATCCCATAAGCCTTATCCTCCTCGATCACGCCAACCGTCTTGGTGTCTTTATATGCATTGTAAATGTACTCGGCCGCGTAGTTATTTTTGATCACCTTGTCCTCTACCACGCCCATGCCGGTCTCCTCAACCGCCATCTTCGCCAGGGGAAGGCGCATCTTGTCAGCCGCGCTGGCCGCCGCAAAGAAAATTTTATCGACCTGCTCCTGAGTGTAGGTCGCGAAAATCTTCTGCGCCTCGCGCATTGCGTTCATCTTCGCAACAAGTCCGTCTACGCTGTCAATGATTTCGGGAACAACCAGTTCTTTCATCTTTGCCATTTCCTTTTCCTCCATTTTCCTTGTGTTTGTGCTCGGTTTAATTCATATATTGCTAATTGATAATTAATTAACAATCTCACTGTTTGCATTATAAAGTATTGTTAAAAAAATGTCAATACAAAAATTATAGAATTTTTAATTTTTTTGCGGGCTGAATTGGGTACATTCGCCATCGGCCTTTCCCCTGGTGGAAAAATGCTTGTTTTTATGAGATAATGGCAGTACACATTCATTATAAGAAAGCGGGGTTTGTATGGCAACCGAAGAATAGAAGCTGGTACTGTATGTAACTGCTTATCAGACACTTGAATGCAGCATTTGAAAAGCGTATCCTGCGTTTTAAACAGGCACTAAATATCCATTTGTGATTCCGGTTCAATAGAAAACAGCCTCCACCGTGATATTTTATATCACCGGCGGGAGGCCGTTTTTCATTTTCGGGCTATTTCGTCTGCCCGCTGTTTCCACTTATACTTTTTACAGATACGCCTTCAACAGCTCCACCTTATCCAGTCTCTCCCAGGGCAGATCCAGGTCGTTGCGGCCAAAGTGGCCGTAAGCGGCAGTCTGCTTGTAGATGGGTCTGCGCAGGTCCAGCATCTTGATGATTCCGGCCGGGCGCAGGTCGAACTTGGAGCGGATAATCTGCACCAGAGCGTCGTCGCTGAGCTTTCCGGTGCCAAAGGTCTCCACCATGATGGAGGTGGGATGGGCCACGCCGATAGCGTAGGACAGCTGGATCTCACACTTGTCAGCCAGCCCCGCCGCCACAATGTTCTTGGCCACATAGCGGGCGGCGTAGGCCGCGGAGCGGTCCACCTTGGTGCAGTCCTTGCCGGAGAACGCGCCGCCGCCGTGACGGGCGTAGCCGCCGTAGCTGTCCACGATGATCTTGCGGCCGGTCAGACCGCTGTCACCCTGGGGACCTCCGATCACAAAACGGCCGGTTGGGTTGATAAAGAACTTGGTATTCTCGTCCACCATGTGGGCGGGGATAATCTCATCGAACACATACTTTTTGATATCCGCATGAATCTGCTCCTGGGACACATTCTCATCGTGCTGGGTGGAAAGCACGACTGCGTCCAGGCGGACCGGTTTGTCGTTCTCGTCGTACTCCACGGTAACCTGAGTCTTTCCGTCGGGGCGGAGGTAATTCAAGGTGCCGTTCTTGCGGACCTCGGTCAGGCGTCTGGCCAGCCTGTGAGCCATAGAAATGGAGTAGGGCATGTACTCTTCCGTCTCATTGGTGGCAAAGCCGAACATCATACCCTGATCGCCCGCGCCGATGGAATTGAGCTCTTCCTCGCTCATGTCGGACTCAGCGGCCTCCTTGGCCTCCAGAGCCTTGTCCACGCCCAGAGCGATGTCCTTGGACTGCTCGTCGATGGCGGTGATTACGCCGCAGGTATCGCAGTCAAAACCGTATTTCGCGCGGTCATAGCCGATCTCCCGCACCGTCTCTCGGACAATCTTCTGAATGTCCACATAGGCGCTGGTGGTGATCTCGCCCATCACCAGAACCAGTCCGGTGGTAGTGGCGGTCTCGCAGGCCACGCGGCTCATGGGATCCTGCTCTAAGAGGGCATCCAGGATGGCATCGGAAATAGCATCGCACATTTTATCCGGATGGCCTTCGGTTACGGATTCAGAGGTAAATAAACGTTTTTCCATGAAAGTTTCTCTCCTTTACAAAATAGTGTTGTCCTGTAACGCTTTGCACACATAAAAGAAAGTCCGCTAATAAGCAAAGCGGACTTGAATGGTGATTTCAAATCCTCTTATTGCTCGATCAAGCGCGCCGGTTGTTCTCAGCCGCTCCTCGCTCAGGTTGGCACCTTCCGGCTCTCTCGCGCACTCGGCGCTCATCCGGGGTTGCCGTGGCTTCACAGGTCCTTTGTACCTCCACCACTCTGAATAAGGGATATTACGAACTTTATTCGGTTGTATGTTTTGTTACTCAACCTATATTAATCGATTTACATAAGGCTGTCAACATTAAATTTCAGGATTGCGGACAAATTGTTTTAAAAGTATCCCGCAGCAGTCTACCGATTCCCCCACTCCCTGTACCAGACCTCAATCTGCGCAGTATCCATCTCGCAGATTGCCGCCGCATCCTCCGCAGACATCCCGCGCAGATACATATTGCGAGCTACCGTCCGGGTCTTTTCCAGCGCTCCCTCATATTTCCCTTCCAAACGCCCCTCAATTCTCCCATCCTCAATCATCCCACGAATCGCCTCGCACATATTGATCCGTCCTCCTTCCTCACGATACTGCTCCTTCACCTGCTCCAATTCCCGTGAACCGGTGATGGCTGTTATCACGTCAAACGCTTCCTCATCCATTCCTTCAAAATATACGCGGTTTTCCTCCGTAAACCGCCGCTCCGCCTCCTTGTCCCCGGAACGCTGGATAAATCCGAATACCTGGTACAGGTCCGTGCGGAAACGCCGGATATTTGCAAAACGGCGCACTTCCAATACATGAAGGCGGTAGTTGTTTACCAGGCGGAGCATGGGCTCAGGGTAACCTGCGCAGTCCATCAGACCGTGCAAATCCATCGCCCCGTCCCAGGGCGTTTTCCCATAGTATAAGACCAGCGTAATCACCGGGCAAACGCGGTCCCTGCGCGTAAATCCTCCCAGGAACTCCGCGCCCGTAAGTCCCCCCACGCGGCGGTTTGCCCTTCGGATTCTGCGCAGCTGGCGGTCATACTCCGCCGCGTCCTGCAGCATAACCCGCACCGGCATGGCATAGTGGACCTGATCCTGATGTTCCAGCCCGATCAGCACAAACCTGGCGCCCAGCACTACCCTGCGGATGCTGTCCCGGTACTTCTGAATTCCCGGACGCCTGCCAAGCCTCCCCGTCACCCCGGTCTCCCGGGGATCCAGCTCCTGCACATCCTCTTTTCTCACCACCTGATCCCCGTTAAACGCGTACCCGTTGATCAGATCCGCATACCGCTCCCCGTCCTCAAAATAGCGGTTTAAAACCAGATCGATTTCCCCCATTTTCCTCCTTCCGCAGTCGGAAACATGGAGACTACTCTTAACCGTATTATAAGGAATATCTCCGGAAAATGCAAGATTTCCACCGCCCATAAGCGCTGACCCCCATATCCAACTGTTACTGTACACTCCGTTTCCAGTAACACGCTTCGCGATGCACAGAAACGGCAAAAATGCCGTTTCGCGCCGCTATCCTCGGGTTTTCTGTGACTTTTGCTGCGCTCCACTCACAAAAAACACCTCGCGGAATATTACCTCTGAACAGTAACATCCAACTGCCTTTTCTCTGTCTTGAATTACCGGCGATATGCCAGAATTTCAGAAACCTGTGAATTGATCTAAGAATTGATCCGTCACCGGCACAGACGCGCCGGTGTATGCCTATCTTAACATAAACTCCGCCGGAGGGCAAGAGGCCGTTTCCACCGCCAACACCCCATACCATCACAAGGCGCGGACAGCCCACAACCGGCTGTCCACGCCTCGTATTCCTGCTACGCCTCCGTAATGGCGTACAACTCAATATATCCCCTGGTTCCCACCGGTTCCAGCTGAATCCGCGGATTCTCCCGATCCCACCGGTATCCGATCACCGACGGATCATACTCCTTTGCCGCGGTCTGGACCGCCTCGATGGCCTGACAGTAATCCTCCTCCTCAAAGGGCTCCCCCTGAAACATCAGATATTTCGCTGCCGGCAGATCGATTACGTCAAATCCCTCAGGCACCGGACCGCTGTAATCCTCCGGGACCTCCACCCCCTGCACGTACACCGACGTCCCGGGCTTTCGCAGCTTCTCCGGCAGCCAGAGGCATACCGGCTCCCCGCAGAGCGACCTCATGCTGGTAAGCAGCCCCCAGACGTCGCAGCCCACCTCCTCACAGTAGGCAAAATAATCCTCCGCCCGGACTCCGCGCCGGATCACCGCTTTGCGGGCCGGCTTCTCAATCACCTGAATAAAAACAGTTCTAACTTTCTCCGCCATCCTCGGCTCCTTTCTGATTTCCCTGTACTTGACTCCATAGGGGGTGAACAGGTACAAGGGCACCGGATTAGCCGCGTACTCCCGCGGATTGCAGCCGAATTCCCGCAAAAACGCCCGCTGATATCCGTCCACGCTGCCGAACCCGTACTCGTAAGCCACATCGGCGATGCGGCACTGCCCGTCCCGCAGCTTCAAGGCGGAAGTGGAAAGTCTCAGCCTCCGAATATAATCGGAGGGCATCAGACCGGTCCACTGCTTAAACAGCCGGTAAGAATGCCACGGCGAAAACAGCGAGACCCGCGCCAGATCGGCCAGAGTAATGGCCTCGTTTCTGTGCTCCCCGATATAATCCTGCATCCGCTGCACAGCCTCCGCTTGTTCCTTCATCCCGGTTCACCTCCTGACATCCCCCATCATACAGGATCCGAAGCGATTCGTCTCGACGATTTTTGCCAACCTCACGCCGGACCGGTCTCAGCACAGCAGATTTTTCATATCCCGAAATGCCGTCTGCTCCATTTTCCGGGCCAGTTCCCCGCGGATACGCCCGAAATCCGCACCGGTCAGGCGCTTATCCCTGACCAGGCATTTTCCGGCTACATACACGTCCCGCACATTGGCGGCCCCCGCGCTGTACACCAGAGCCGCGTAGGGATCGTAGACCGGGAACATGTTGGGGGAATCCGTCTCCACCAGCACGATGTCCGCCTCCTTGCCCGGTTCCAGGGATCCGGTCACAGCCCCCAGGCCCAGGGCAGCCGCTCCCTCCCAGGTGGCCATTCTCACGATTTCCGCCGCCGGAAAGGCGCTCCGGTCCCGAAGCTCGTTTTTATGGAAATTGGCGCAGAAGCGCATCTGACTGAACAGATCCAATGTATTTCCGCTGGCGGGACCATCCGTTCCCAGCCCCACGTTCACGCCGGCTCTGTGCATGGCCCTCACCGGAGCCACTCCCTTGGCGGCCTTGGTGTTGGAGGCGATGCAGTGGGCTATGGACGCCCCTGCTTCCTTCAGAATGCGGATGTCCTCATCCGTCAGGCGGATGCTGTGGGCGGAAACGGTATTTTCGTCCAGCACCCCCAGCTCTTTCAGATATTCCACCGGAGTCAGGCCAAAGGAATCCCTCAGCTGAATCATTTCATAGTCCATCTCCGCCACATGGAGCGTGAAGGGAACATTGTAAAAACGGTCCACGTCGTAAACCCGGCGCAGGGTGTCCGGGCTGCAGGTGGTGGTCCCGTGAGGCGCCAGACAGCCTTTTATACGGGGATGATCACGGTAAGCCCGGATCATCGCCTCCCCCCTGTCAATCGCTTCCTGAGGGCTTTCAGCGTCGCAGGTGGCCTCCTCCATCACCGTCTCACCGGCAATTCCCCGGATCCCCATCTCATCCATCACCCGGGCCACCTGATCCTCAAAATAATACATGTCGAGCACGGTTGTAACTCCGCCAAGGAGCAGCTCGGCCACCGCGTACCGGCTGGAAGCCACCGCCAACTCGCAGTCCATGGCCTGTTCCTCCATCGGCAGCAGGAACACCCGCAAACGGTCCTTGCAGTCGTCCCCCAGGCCGCGGAACGGGATCATTCCCAGATGGCAGTGGGTGTTGACCATTCCCGGCATGACGATGGCCCGCCGGGCGTCGATTACCTGGAAATCCGAACCGGCCCCATTTTCACCGCCGTGCCGGATTATGGCCGCGTCCAGACCGTCCACCGGCCCGGCCTCCAGTATCTTTGTCCCCTCAAACACCACATACCCGTCCGGCCATACATCCATGTTCCGGTTCATCGGCACCACTATCCCGTTTCGGATCATCGTCTTCATCGCAGTATCATACTCCCTCTATCCCAAATGTTTGATTTCACATCCGTTTTCATCCAAAAACGCCTGAATCAGCGCTACGCGGCGCTGGGTTTTAACCTCCAGCAGGCCGAAATCCGTCAGCTTCAGACTGGGAGACACCGGCAGGCACAGCGTGCTCATGGACATGATCTCATTGTTATTCTCATATCCCAGCCGCCTCATGGCTTCCCGCACCCGGCCCAGCTGCTTTGCCAGCGCTTCCACCGGCCCGTCGCTTATAATTCCTCCCACCGGCAGCCCTGCCTCTGCCGTCACCCGGCCGCCCTCTGCCGCCACATATCCGCCCTGCAGCTCCAGAACCCGGTTTTGAGCCGCGCACATGTCCTTAGCGGAAGTGCCCAGCACCAGCAGATTGTGGCTGTCGTGGGACCAGGTGGTGGCCGCCGCGCCCCTGCCGGTAAATGCGCCCTCCACCAGACCGTAGGAAATGTTTCCGTTTTTCCCATAGCGCTCAAAAAGCGCCGCCAGAGTCAGGCCGGACCCCTGCCAGCAGATTTCCCCGTCCTGAACGGGAAGGGTGCGGACCACCTGCTCCGTGAAGGTGCCGAAGGTCCTGATCTTCATCACATTTACCCGTACCGCGGCGCAGGGAACGTCAACCCGCAGGGTAAAGTCCCCGGGCTCCGCTTTTTTGCAGCGCACGGAATGATAAAAGTGAGCGGGGAACAGCGGGGGAAACGCCGCGTTACAGTTTCCCGATATGTCACGGGCTTCCGCCACATCACAGGCTTCCGCCACACCACGGGCTTCCGCCACACCACGGGCTTCCGCCGCGCCACACTCTCCCATCACGCCACTCCACACCCCCGCCGCGTCCATTTCCTCGAACATGCATTTCCCGCTCTTAAACACCGCCTCCGGCTCAAAGGACTCCAAATCCCTAAGCACCACAAAATCCGCCAGCTTTCCCGGCCCGATGAGTCCCCGATCGTCCAGATGCATCCTTCTGGCCGGAGTAAAGGTGGCGCAGTAGATGGCTTTCTCCACCGGCATTCCCGCTTTCACCGCTGCCTCTACGATCCGGTTCAGCTGTCCCTTTAACAGCCGGTCCGGCATGGTATCGTCCGTCACCAGGGCCACGTTCTCATAGAGCCCGTTATTGCAAACCGCCCGCACCACGTCCTCCGTCAGGGACTTTAACTGCAGCTCCAGAAACATTCCCAGATCCGTCTTTTCCACCACGGACTCCGGTGTCTGCTGGGTATGGTCCGCGTCCACGCCCTCGTAGATAAACCGGCACAGATCCTCCCCGGACAGCGCCGGACAATGGCCCTCGATGCGCTTGTTTCCGCCGGACTCCCGGCAGCAGCGGATCAGCCGCTTGATCAGCGTGTCCTCATCCGCGGTCAGATCCTTAAAATTCATCACCTCGCCCAGGCAGAGCACCCGTTCCTCCTCCGCCAGGCGCCTCACCTCCGCCTCGCCGATGGACGCGCCCGCAGTCTCCAGCGTCTCATTGGTAGCCGGAACGCTGGATGGAATCGCGTAAAATATATCCTGTGGCGTTTTCTGCTCCATAAAACACCGTATTCCCTCCAGCCCGAACACATTGGCAATCTCATGGGCGTCCGCCACCACCGTGGTCACCCCGTAGGGTAAGGTGATGCGGGAAAATTCCTGTGGATACGTCATAGAACTTTCAATGTGCATGTGGATATCAATGAGCCCCGGAATCAGGTATTTCCCGGTCCCGTCCACCACGTTCACACCCGGATATGAAATTGCAGGGGAAACGCAATAAAAGCTCTCCCCTGCAACCGCCACATCCCGTTTCTCAAAACACTGCCGGTACGTCATAAAGACCCAGGCGTTTTTAATCACGAAATCAGCTCTCATAAAATTCTTCCTTTAGTTGTTAATGGTGCGGTTCCACCGGTCGATCCAGTCGTTCAGCAGCGGGTTCACAAAGGAGTAATCCAACACCTTGGCATTAGCCGCCTTCTCGCCGTAGGTCATGTTCTTAGACTCCTCCTCGGTAAAGCTCACCTTGCTGTTGGTGGGAGCCTCGTTTAACGCCTTGCCGGTCTTGGTCTGCAGCTCGGCGCTCAGGCGGTAATTCAGATAAGCGTAAGCCAGCTCCTTATTTTTACAGTTTTTGGTAATACTGATGGTATTAAAGTTCGCATAGGTTACATCCGGAGTTACATAAACCAGGTCCGGGTTGGCCTGCTGGATGGTGGGCACGCCGAAATCGCCCACAACCGCCACCGCCACCTCGCCGGAGGTGAACATGTTGATCAGATCCGAGGACTTGGCATAGGTCTTAACCAGGTTGGGCTTGAGCTCCGCCAGGGCGGCAAATGCGGCCTCGCCGTTGTCGCTCTTGATATCCACGCCCGCATGGTCGCTGGCCATGTAAACCATAGCCGGTCCGAAGGTGGTGGTGATCTCCGGGATACTCACCATCCCCGCCAGCCGGGAATCCCACAGATCGTCGAAACTCTTGATCTCGAAATCCACCACATTGGGATTGTACATAATTCCGATACTGTTGATGGTGTAGGCCACGCCCTGACCCGCGTCCGCCATGGTCTTGGCCGCGGTAATCATATCCTTGGCGTTCTCGATTTTGCTCAAATCGATGTCCTCAAACAGTCCCTCCGCGATTCCCTTGGCCGTCATAGCCTGAGACAGCTCAATCACGTCGATGGAGGTCTCGCTGTCCGCGGACAGCTTGGTGTAGCGGTCGTTGGCCCCGCCGGTCTCGGTGAGAATCTCACAGTTGAACTCCTGCTCAAAGGGCGCGTACACCTCCTCTGTGGAAATGTCCTCGCTCAGACCGAAGGTGGACAGCACCAGCTTCTGCTTGGAATCCCCCTTCGCCTGGGAATCTCCGGCGGAAGCTCCGCCGCCGCAGGCAGTCAGCGCCATGGTCGCACAAAGCGCCAGTACAAGTGTTTTTTTCATCTCTGCTCTCCTCATTCTTTCATGTTTTTCATTATATTAAGGCGGACGCCGGTTCGGACGCCGCGCCAAAATTCAACTCCGTGCCATTCAAATCGTTACACGTTCCGGCAGACCGTAACAATTACCGCCGCACCAGCACCAGCTTATCCTTGGGCAGATACAGCCGAACGGTCTCGCCCTCCCCAAACACATGGGAGGTTTCCATATTCACCTTGATCAGCCCCGCCGCAGTGTTCACCTCGTACTGGTAGCTTTTGCCCAGGAAGGTTCGCACGCCCACCGTGCCTTGGATCACATTTCCGGTCTGACCGTCCTCAGCCAGCCGGATATCATCCGGGCGGATCGTGCCTGCGTAGCGCTCCTCCTGACAATCCATGTCCACCTCAAAGGTGCTGCCGTCAGCGGCCCGGTAAGTATTGGTCTTTATCCGCTCAAACTCCAGGAAATTCTCAAATCCGATAAAACGGGCCACAAACTCCGTTGCGGGCCGGCGGTAAATATTCTCCGGGGAATCAAACTGCTCGATCACCCCGTTGTTCATCACCGCCACCTTGTCGGAGATGGAAAAGCACTCCTCCTGATCATGGGTCACAAACAGCGTGGTGATCCCCAGCTTTTTCTGCAAACGCTTGATCTCCACCCGCATGGACAAACGCAGCTTGGCGTCCAGGTTGGACAACGGCTCATCCAAAAGCAGCAGCTTTGGCTCAATCACCAGAGCCCGGGCCAGCGCCACCCTCTGCCGCTGTCCGCCGGACATCTGCTTGGGAAAACGGTCCTTAAACTCCGTCAGACCGCAGACCTCCAAAATATCCGTCACCTTCTGATCAATCAGGGCCTTGTCCATTTTCCGGGTCCGCAGGCCGAAGGCCACGTTGTCGTACACGCTTAAGTGCGGGAACAGGGCGTAGCTCTGGAACACCAGTCCAAAATTGCGCTTGTGCACCGGAACCTTGGTCATATCGTCCCCGTCCAGCAAAAAGGAACCGCCCTGGGGATCGATAAAACCGGCGACCACCCGCAGCGTGGTGGACTTTCCGCAGCCGCTGGGCCCCAGAAGGGACACCAGCTCGCCCTTCTCCACGTTCAGGTTCAGCCCCTTCAAAATCTGCTTCTTCTTATCATAACTCACATCAATCTGATTTAAACTCATGAAGGCCATGTTCATTCTCCCCTCTTATTTCGCCAGGGCCGCGATGCCCAGCGTCCTGTCAACAATTACCATGATAATCACCGTGGCTGCCATCAGCAGCACGGATACCGCCGACACCGTCGGATCATAATTATATTCAATGTAGTTCATCAGCGTGGACGGGAAGGTGCTGACGCCCGGGCCGGACAGAAACATGGATACCGGGATATTGTTAAAGGAATTGATAAACGCCAGCATAAAGGCGGAGGAGATGCCCGAGGTCACGTTGGGCAGAACCACCTTGAAAAATGCCGCCCCCTTAGGACATCCCAGGCTCCAGGCCGCCTCCTCGACGGAGAAGTCGAACTGCTCCATGGAGGAGCCCACCACGCGGATCACGTAGGGCAGCGTCACCATGAAATGTCCGGCCAGCAGGCTGACGAACACGGGCATTCTCAGGTTCAGGATCAAAAACTGGTAGAGAATAAAGCCGATCACAATACCCGGCACAATGGTCGGAGACAGGAAAATGGACTTTAACATCTGTTTTCCCTTAAGCCCGGACCGTGCCAGGGCGTAAGCCGCAGGCACTCCCACCAGCAGTGCGATAAAAGTCGCCAGAAACGCCACCTCAAGGCTGGTCAGAAAGGACCTGCGAAAGGATTTGAGGGCGAACACATTGGCAAACCACTTGGTGGAAAAGGAGTCGATGGGAAACGTGATGGCGCTGCCGCCCCCAAAGGCCGTCACCGTAATAATGATCAGCGGGATCATCAAAAATGCAAACACCAAAACTGCAAACGCAGTGAGCAGCTTATTTTTACGCATAATTCTCACCTCTTCTGTCCAGTCTCGCAGCCAGCGCGTTAAAGCCCTTGATCACGGCCAGCGTCACGACGATCATAATAAATGCGATCACCGAAGCGCCTGTCCAGTCGCTGACGGACATGGCCCGCTGGTAGATCAGGGTCGCCATCACCATATTGGAGTTTCCGCCCAGCAGCTGGGGCGTGGTGTAAGCGGTCAGCGTGCCTGTGAACACCAGGATTCCGCCCACAATGATGCCCGGCAGGCTCATGGGAAATATCACCTTCATAAACGCTTCCATCCTGGCCGCGCCCAGGCTCTGGGCCGCCTCCATCATGTCGTCGTCGATGTTCTCCATCACGCCGGTCACGGTCACGATCATCAGCGGGAGAAACAGGTAAATGGAACCGATGATGATGGCGAAATCCGTGTACAGCAGCTTCATGGGCTTGTCCGCCAGCCCCAGAGCCAGCAGGAACTTGTTGATGATCCCATTGCTGCCCAGGATGTTGATCCAGGCAAAACTGCGGATCACGGAGTTGGTCATCATGGGGAAAATAGACGCGGCCAGCAAAAGACCTCTCCATTTCTTGTCGCAGCGGCTGATAAAGTACGCCGTGGGAATTCCTCCCACCATACAGACCGCTGTGGTGATCACCGCAATCTTCACGGTGCGCAGGAAGATTTTCAGGTAATACTCATCCTTAAAAAATTCCACATAGGACTGAAAGGGGTAACCTTCGGAAAAAATACTCGGCGCCAGCACCCGCAACAGGGGGATGGCAAGGCACACCAGCAGAATAACCAGGCCGGGCACCAGCATGATCCATGCACTGCTCTTTTTCATGATTTTCACACTCCATGCTGTTAAATATTTATTAATCTTCCTTATTTAACTGTTTACTATTATTATAAAAAGTAATATAATAGACGTCAAATATATAAATTCTATATTTTTTATGCAGTAAAGCTATTTAAGGCTGTTTATTTACAGTTTCTGCAAAATTAAGGGGATTTTTGTAAAATCGGGACTGATTCGGAAACTGCATTCTGGCGCCAGCTAACGCAACGGCCCATAACCCACACCCCAGACCGCATTCCATAACTCGGACCAAATCCATAACCTGATCCGCATTCCACACCCCGGCCCGCATTCCACGCCCCAGCCCGCGTCCCACGCCCCAGACCGCATCCCACGCCCCAGCCCGCATTCCACGCCCCAGCAGAAAGGAGTATTTTCATGGAACTGAAAGAAGCCCGCTACATCCTTGCCATCGCCAAACACAAAAGTATCGGCAAAGCCGCCGAGTCCCTGTTCATCTCCCAGCCCTCCCTGAGTAAGTATTTAAAAAATCTGGAGGACCACCTGGGCGCTCCCCTGTTTAACCGAAGGGACGGCGGCTACTATCCCACCTATCTGGGAGAGCGCTATCTGCACTATGCCAAGCGTATCGTGGCGTACGGCGACGAGTGGAACCGGGAGCACGATGACATCACCCACCGGGAACGGGGGCGCCTGAACATTGCGATTCCTCTCATGCTGGGCAGCACCCTGATCCAGCCCACGCTGATGCAGTTTCACAACCGCTATCCATATGTGACGTTCAACATAAAGGAGGAAGCCAGCTTTGTAGCGGAGGCCAGCCTGAAAAGTCATTCCATCGACCTTACCATTTATAATGTCCATGAGTTTCCCAAATTATTGGACTATCAGGTCCTTCGCGAGGAAGAAATTGTGCTGATTCTCCCCTCCGGTCATTTCCTGGCCCAAAAAGCGCAGATAATACCCGGTTTTCATCACCCATGGATCGATCTGGAACTGTTTCGCGATGAAAACTTTATTCTGCTCTATCCGGACCAGAACACGGGCGGAATCGCCCTAAACCTGTTTCAGGAGTATGGGATGAATCCCCCGGTCCTGCTGCACACCCGCAACAGCGAAATGTCCATCAAACTGGCTATGGACGGACTCGGCGCCGCCTTTGCGCCGGAAAGCTATTACCGCCAGGTGGCTTCGGAGCGTGGATACGGCTCCCTCTGCCTGTCCGTGGGAAAACAACAGGTGCTGACCACCACCATCGCAGCCTGGCAGAAAAACCGATACCAGCCCCAGTATGTCCGGGACTACATCGGCATACTGCGCGATTTCTGCGCGGCTTCCGCCTTGGAGGGCAGTTCCGGGGAGTAATACACCGGGAGTAGTATACTGCACAAAAAAACAACCCGCCGCCAGCAGTACATTCCGCCGGCAGCGGGTCAAAATTCTCAAACCTTTCTATAATTCTCTATTTCCAGGCCGCTATCCTCAGCCGCCCGTCCCTCTCCGCTCCGTCACACCGGAGCGCTTGTCACTTGATGGTAATCCGTCCCTGTCCCGCGGGATTCGCGTACTCCGCGCCCACGTTTCCGCCCAGCCGTTTGATGTACCCGGCCAGGATATCCACGTCCACCATCACCTCGTCCTTTATCACGTTACTTCCCTTAAACATCGCCATCCCGTCGCCTCCGGACTTGAGCATATAGTTGTGGGATGCCACGGTATAGGTTTTCGACAAATCCAGAGGTTCGCCGCCCACTGTGATATCGGTCACCCGGTAAGCACCGCTGACTCCGGTGAAATTTCCCTTGTCGTCCAGGGTCACGCCGGACTTCACGGAAGTATCGATGGTGTACGTCATACCGGACACCTGCAGGAATCCGCCGTTCTCCTCCGGGCAGTTCCTGGCGGCCATTTCCAGCGCGTCCTTCAACTGCTGACCGGTCACCTCCACCACGCAGCCCATATTTCCGAAGGGAAACACTGCCAGCGCGTCGTTAAAGGTAATATTTCCGGCCTTGATCCCGGTGCGCACGCCGCCGCCGTTGGACAGCCCCACGTCCGCGCCCAGCATCACCCGGTAAGCGTCAGCCGACAGATCGCCCAGGTTCGTCTCAGCGCTTCTGACCGCCCGCTCCCCTGTGGCCGCGTTGTTCACCGTCAACTCCACATCCGTGTGACCGATCACCGCCTTCAGTGTCTCGTTGTACTTGGCCTGAATCCCCTTGATCAACTGATTGGTTCCGTAATCCAGAGCCTTCCCGTCCTCCACCACACAGCTGCCGGGAATCACAATGCTAAGACCCACGGGCAGCGCGTTGGGATCCCTCAGCTTATTCAGATTGTGGTTGTAAATATCAATCCAGCGGTTCTGGTCGCCCAGTTCCCTGGCGGCGATTTTGCTGAGAGAATCATTTTTCTGTACAATATAATCCCGTGCCGTATCCTGCGCCGGAACCTCGGTCACAAGCTCCGTGGTAATGGAGCCATCCGTGCGGATGGTCAGCTTGCCGATATCCTTCAACTTGGTGCCGGTCTGGGTCAGCAGCACATCCCTGCCGTCCGCATTTTTCACGGACTTTTCCGGAACCGTCTCATGGGAATGCCCGTCGATCACCACGTCGATTCCCCTGGTATTGCGGATAATATTGTCGGAGGTCCAGCGATCCGTGACGCCGTTCTCCCCCAGATGCCCAACCAGAATCACGTAATCCGCGCCCGCGTCCCTGGCCGTATTTACCGTGTTCTGAATCTGATTGTACAGGCTCTGCCCGCTCTCATCCTCGCAGAAACCGTAAATATAATTACCCTTGGCATCCTGGAAATAAGCCGGCGTGGACTTGGTAAAACTCTCCGGAGTGGTCGCTCCCACAAACGCCACTTTGGTATCCCCGTATGTAAACATCCGGTACGGCTCAAACACCGTGGTCCCGGAGGCCAGATTCATAAAGTTGCAGGATGTGTAGCCGCATCTCAGCTGTCCCGCCAGCTCCATAAACCGCGCCATCCCGTAGTCGTACTCATGGTTTCCGGGAATAGCGAAATCATAGCCCACCTTATTCATAATCTCGATAATATATCCGCCGTCCGAGATCGTGCCGATGGGCGCTCCCTGAATGGCATCCCCAGCGTCCACCAGGGTCACATAGGGCGTCTGCTGCTGCATCTCCTGTTTGTAGAGCGCCAGCCCGGCATAACCGATGTTGTCGTCCACCCCGCAGTGCACATCATTGGTATACAGAACCACAATGTCATGATCTGCGGCAAAGGCGGCAAAGGAACTGCCGAGGGTAAGGGACATGACCATCAAAAGCGCCAGCCACAGTGAAAGAATTCTTCGTTTCTTCATACACTTCATACTTCGCTTCCTCCTTCAAGACTGTTTAAATGATTGAAATATACGCCTGGCCGCGATCCGTCCACAGCCAGTCCTATACAGACAGTATAATATAAAACGCGGAAATTGTGTATGTAATTCGTCACAAATTTCCGCGTTTCCTGTTTAATTTTGGTTGTCCGGCTCATCCGCCCATTTGGCGTTTAGTTCCTCCAAAAAATTGTATGTGTCCGGGCAGTTGTATTTTAGATACTCATCCTGAAGCCAGTACAGTTGAATCGCTTCAGCAAAATACTCACGGCTTTCTCGGGACGCATACTCCTCACTTTCAATGTCTAAAGCTCCCTTAAATACCCCATTTTCTTTTTTATAGCATGAATCAAATACATTTTTTTCGGAAGGAAATCCCTCTATACCATCCAACACATGTCCAATCTCATGCAGTAATACCCCCCTGACAGGGTACGCATATTTGTGCCCTATTCCGATCTCAATTTTATACTCATCATAATATGTTATCCCCGTATAGTCCTCTTTCTCTTCGTGATAAACATCCGTCCCCAACACGCCCGGTATCAAATAGATCTTCCATCCCTGAGACGCCATCTTGTCCAAAATGCGCTGGGGCACATAATTAAGATATAAGGCGCAGATATGCATGTAACGGTCATCCACACCTTTATTTACAATGGTAAGCCCGTTATCAAAAACAATCTTCCCATCCTGTATTTCGTAACCATCCATTTTCAGAACCGACTTCTGCATGCGTTCATTTTCCTGAATTGTATACAGCCCCTTCATAATATCGTTTCCACTCTCACTATGCATCTCGATTTTCATCTTCGCATCCTGATAGAAGGTCAGCATATCATCCCAATGAGACTCCTCCTGCGCCCGCAAAGCACTCTGTTCTTCCAGTTGAAGCTGTTCCCCCTCCATTGCCTCACGCTGCCCCTTCACCGTGGCCAGTTGTTCCCCTACCTCCTGTCTGATGCGAGCTGCCTCTGTAAATTCCCGCTCTGCCTGGGAGGCGAATCGGGCATTCTTCATATGAACTGCAAAGGACCCGGCCGCAGCAACAGCAAGCAGCACCAATATCAACCTCTCGATCCATGCCCTCTTACTGCTCATCCAATCCCCCCCTTAAAAACATATACGTCTCCAAATCGGAGTCAAATATCGCTTGCGCAAAATCTTCGTTGATTGCCCCCTGAATCATTTCCGCCATAAATTCATCCTGATCCGCTAAATGAAGGGTTGGCGAGACCAGCCCACCGGCGTATTCATACCTGCGGCCGTACAAGCGCGCCCCCATCTCCTGAAAATCTTTTTCGTCTGAGTGCGCCTTCACAACAATATGACATATCCCATGAAACAGAGCTTCTCTGTTAAAATCCGACTGGCCTGAAAGATAAACGGTCTGAGTTTCCTCATTTAACACACAGTAACTATGTTCCTCGCCCACACAGGGATCCCCTTCCAACTGCTCCAGCCCTGAATCTGTAAAAACCACCTTCCAGCCCTTCAGCTCCGAAAAAGGGTAAACCTCACATTCCTCAAAGTAATTGGCATAATAAAATCCAGCCAGCTTCAGAATCCCCCTGTCTCCGCTCTCACTGACAAAACGGATTCCATCGGAAAATGCCATCTCATTACCGTCTATAGCCGGAAGTGTGTCAAAGTCAAAATCTTCCATTTTCTCGATATCTGAAATCCAGGGGCTCGTCAACCATGAGGTATACTGATACAGCATAACATTCTGTCCGACCAGATCATTGCTTTCAAAAAGGCCTATAACCATCTCTTTCCCAAGCTTTGCAGCGTTTTCATATTGTGTAAGCTCATCTCCTATGCGTTCCAGATCATTTTCAATTTCCTGAGTCCTGGATTGCTCCGTTTGAATCTCGTCCTCAAGCTCCCCTATCTCTTTTTGTGCAGCATACAGCTGATCCTGGTATAAGTTTCCGGTCTGTACCTGGTGATAGCCCCAGAACTGGATTCCTGCAGTCAGCACCACCAGGGCAATCCCCGTTGAAATCACGCTCTTTTTCATATCTGTTTTCCCTTCCGCCGGAACAATCCGCCGTTTACGGCCCATTGCATTCAAACAAAAAAACGGGAACCGCATTCTGGATTAGCCTGCTGTTCCCGTTCATGTTGTCCGTCTCTCATCCGACCTTCATCTTAAACTTCTGTACCTCGCGGTCATTATCCACCTTTTCGATCATGGCCCCCAGACCCTGGAGTTTTTCCTCAAAACATTCGTATCCGCGCTGGATATATCCGATCTCGTCCACCACCGTATATCCATCCGCAGCCAGCCCGGCGATCACAAGTGCCGCTCCCGCCCGCAGATCCGGCGCGTTGACCTGAGCGCCCGTCAACTGGGTCACGCCGTCGATCACGGCCACATTTCCCTCAACCTTGATGTTGGTGCCCATGCGCGCCAACTCATCCACATACTTAAACCGGTTCTCGAAAATGCTCTCGGTCACCATGCTGGTCCCCTTAGCCAGAGCCAAAGCCACGCTCATCTGTGGCTGCATATCCGTTGGAAATCCCGGGTAGGGAAGGGTCTTGATATCCGTGTGGCGCTGTGTGGGCTTACCCACCACGCGCACCTCGTCGTCAAACTCAATTACCTCGCATCCCATCTCCATCAGCTTGGCGGTAATGGCCTCCAGATGCTTGGGAATCACATTCTTCACCATCACGTCGCCCCTGGTAACCGCAGCGGCGCACATAAAAGTTCCCGCCTCGATCTGGTCGGGAATAATGGAATACTCCGTTCCGTGCAGCCGGTTTACACCGCGGATGCGAATGGTATCCGTTCCGGCGCCCTTGATATTGGCGCCCATACTGTTTAAGAAGTTGGCCACATCCACCACGTGGGGCTCCTTGGCCGCATTCTCCAGTATGGTCTGCCCCTCGGCCAGAGCGGCCGCCATCATAATATTGATGGTCGCTCCCACGGAGACAACGTCCAGATAAATATGAGCGGCAACCAGGTCAATAGCGTGGGCGATCACGGCCCCGCGCTCGATGTTCACCTCGGCGCCAAGAGCGCGGAAGCCCTTCAGATGCTGGTCAATGGGCCTGCTGCCGATGTTGCAGCCCCCGGGAAGGGGCACCTGAGCGCTCTTGTACTTGCCCAGCAAAGCTCCGATGAAATAATAGGATGCGCGGATTCTGCGGATGTACTCGTCATCCACCGCCACCTCTTTAATATTGCTGCCGTTGATCCTCACCGTGTGGCGGTCGATCCGCTCCACCCTGGCTCCGATCTCCTCAATCGCCTCCAAAAGCACGTTGATATCTCTCACGTCCGGAAGATTGTCAATCAACACATCGTCATCTGTCATTATGGACGCCGCAAGAATCCCCAGCGCGGCATTCTTGGCTCCGCTTATGGTCACATCGCCCACCAGCGGATTCCCGCCTTTGATCACATATTGTTCCATCGATACACCTCTATACTCAATTATCCAATCCGGCCCAAAGTCCCGTACCGTCTGCCCGGGTCACGCCAAATCGTCTGGTAACCGTTCACACTGCTCACATGAACCGCTCCATCATCTAAAGAAATTCTTCAAAAAATATTCATATTTTATTTACATCTCCCTATGATTATACCATAAGAATCCCATTTGTAAAGCAAAAGGCTTGTTTTTAACCGCCCCATGGGCCGCCAAACCTCGTTTTCAGGCCGTTTTTGTCGATTATTGGACAATCTTTCCACAGATGAAATCATTCTGCAGAGACTCAAAATATGCGGTTGCATCGTTCATTCCCATCTTCCAGCTCTCCTGGGTTTCCGGGTCATAGAGCGATACATTGTACTGGTCGTAACCGGACAGCAGTATATAAGTGCCAGGCCCCGTGTAGGCGATCACCGGCGTCCCCTTGTCAATAAAATACAGCATCTGGCTCAGGCTGCACTCCCTGGCGTCCACCATCAGAAGCCCGCCCTCATACTCCTGGCTGACCGTAAAATCATTCAGATAGCGCAGCAGTTTGCCGGCCTTTGCCATGGGATCCTTGATATTCACAATCGGCTGCCGGTTTACGCGGTCCCAGACAAGATTCTGGTCCTGATCCGTCACCACTCCCATGTGCTCATAGGCCATATCCACCGCTTCCTTGAAATTCCGGGAGGAGCCGATATAATGTCCCAGGGCATAAGCGTTAAACGTCATCTGCGTGTCCGCCTGACTCATCTTCACCGGCTCCAAAGCGCCTGTATTTTCATAGGAAAATGTTTTCGGTGCGCGGGCCTGCACCTTAGTCTCCTGCAGCTCCTGATCCGCCTGGACGAAATAAAGCTTTCCCCTACCCTGGGATGCGAACCATCCGATTCCGTTTAAGGGGTCCACACCGAATTTTTCATTGCACACAATGGTATCGTTGTTCTGGAACACATAGTCCCGGTCCGACACCTTTGCCAGCTGCCGCATGTGAATCCGGCCGTCCTCCACATTTACGCCGGAAATATAAATCCCGTCCTTTTCATACTGGCTCACCACCTGCATGTCGGAGCCCACAATATACATGGCGTACATCGGCAGGTCCCGGATTCTCCCGTTCACAGTCCAGAGATCCTCCGTCTTTCCCAGCCCATAGATCAGATCATTGCCCACAAATCCCAGCACGCGGACATAATCGTCCACCGCGCCCGCGATCTCCTGCTTCTGGGACGTATTTAAATCCATCAGGTGCAGTCTGGGCGACCGGTAGATATCGCTGCCTTCCTGCCAGGCCAGGCGGCTGCCGTCCTGACTGACCCCATAGCTGCCCTCGATCAATCCCTGAGCCACCACCATGGACTCGTTGCTGCGCAGATCGATGCCGTAAACCGTGCCGTCCAGCAAAAGATACATCATACCGCTGTCGCTGAGATAGGAAAGTTTCTCCACATCCGCCTTGACCTGCTCATAGGAGCGGACCGCGGGTATAAAAAATTTCTCATGAATCGTGTCCCCGTCCGCGTCAAAGGTATAGAGCGCCACACCGACACGGCCCTCATGAGCGCCCCGGTTCATATAGCCGTAGACCAAAAACGTCACGTTTCCGCTGTCCGCGGCGGAGAGAATGCGGATGTCGTGGCTGTCATACCGGCTTCGGACCCCGTCGTCCCGCTCGCTCTCAAAGCTGAAAACCTTCACGATCTGGCGCTCGTTCTGGTCGTAGCACCACAGCTCCTGACCGGACTTAAACGCAATATAGCGGGCATTGGGACTCTTTTTGGTGTGCACGCTGTCGTCATTGGTGATGCCCAGCAGAATCCGCTTGCCGTTCAGGCTTCTGCTGCTCACGGAAAAACGCTGGTTAGCGGTGCGTTCATAGTCCATCATGTAAATACGCTGTTCGTTCCAGCGCATACAGTAATTATCCTCCACGTCCAGGATATCGCTGTGCCCGTCCTCACCGGTCACCGTAACCTGGTAATTCACCCGTACCTGGCCCATGATGCCGTCCAGCTCTTTCATGGTGATCTGCGGCTCGCCAAGCATCTCCACATCCAGACCATCCCAGGTCAAATGGTTAAAGCTGGCCCGGATCGTCACATGGCCCAGGGAGCTGTTGTCCTCCTTATCGTTTGTCTCGAGGTAGGAGGTCAAATCCCGGGCCTCATTGTAATCCAGGGACTTGCGCGAAAAATCCTCCGCCAGCTGAAGCATGTCCGCCGCGTACCGGTTGTCCGTCCACACGATGCGGGTATAGTACCGGATATTCTTCTCCCCTGTGCTCACAAAAAGCGTCAGGAGATAGGGCTGGTTTTTAGCCAGCAGATTCTGAATGGGCAGCGTAACCGACACGCTGTCCTCCCCATTGTCCCAGGATTCCAGCTTGGTCTGTTCCACCAGGCGGTCCATGGAAAGGCTTCGGACCTCGTAACTGATCCCAGAAATGGTGTTCCCGTAGGTGCTGATGCGAAGCTTCAGGGCACGATCCTCAGGCAGCACCGTGATGGACTCACGGGCCGCCTGATTCTCCATATCCTGCAAATAGCCGTGCATAGCGTTAATCTCTTTCCCGTTCACTTCCGGATAAATCACGGGAAGCGTGGGTTCATTCATTGCTGTGTATACAGTATTCTCTTTTTCCATGGTATTCTGAGCGGCAATAAAATAGATGACAGCTGCAATGAGAAATACAACTGCCAGGATGCCGATTTTTTTCAACGTTCGTTTCATAGTTTGTGCACGGTCCTTTTTTATGTGTGACATGGGGTTTTCAGCGAAAACCCCATGATTTCTAATTCTACCATATTTTTACAAATACCCCCGAGGGCTATTTCTATTTTATATAATAACCGCAAAAACTACAACTTAATCTTTTCGAAATTTTATTTAATTTCTGTATTTTGCCCAATTTCTCCGCATTTCAGCACTCCTGACCACAAAACCGCCTCTTCCGGCTATACCAGACAGTTCCTGGTATTACACCTGCGGTGAAAAAATTCATTTAAAAGCAAAACCTTAATCATATCCCGAAGCCACGACGGCCGATCCGGCTGGGGATGCGGAGGACGCGGGGGCTGCGGATATGGGGGACGCAGCGGGTGAGGCGGACGCGGCGGCTGCGGGGGACGCGGGGGCTGCGGGGGACGCGGCGGCTGC
>NZ_CABJCG010000001.1 GCF_902364025.1 Enterocloster lavalensis | reverse complement strand
GCCGCGTCCTGGGCCACCGCCGCGCCCTGGGCTGTCGCCGCGCTCCGAGCCACCGCCACGCCTTGGGCCGCCACCGCGCCCTGGGTCGTCGCCGCGCCCTGGGCCATCGCCGCGTCCCGAGCTGCCGCCGCGTCCTGGGCCATCGCCGCGCCCTGGGCCGCCGTTGCGTCTGTCCGTTTCGCCGCGCCATACCGCGCCGCGTCCTGGAAATACCTTGACTTTGCTAAATAATCATACTAGAATAGAATGGATATGGACGGACCAAGGCAGGACGTCCATCTTTTGAGCGAAAAACAGTATGGAGGACGAATGATTTGTCACAGACCTTAGATCAGATGAAAGAGGAAATCAACAAGCGCAGAACCTTTGCCATCATATCCCACCCCGACGCGGGTAAAACCACGTTGACGGAGAAATTTCTGCTGTACGGCGGAGCCATCAATCTGGCGGGAACGGTAAAGGGCAGAAAGGCCGCCAAGCACGCGGTGTCCGACTGGATGGACATTGAGAAGGAGAGGGGAATTTCCGTTACCTCCTCCGCCATGCAGTTCAACTACGAGGGATATTGCATCAATATTCTGGACACGCCGGGGCACCAGGACTTCTCAGAGGACACCTACCGCACCCTGATGGCCGCGGACTCCGCGGTTATGGTGATCGACGGCTCCAAGGGCGTGGAGGCCCAGACCATCAAGCTGTTCAAGGTCTGCGTCATGCGCCACATCCCCATTTTTACCTTTATCAACAAGTTTGACCGCGAGGCCAGAGATCCCTATGAGCTGCTGGACGAGATCGAGGACGTGTTGGGCATCCGCACCTGTCCCGTGAACTGGCCCATCGGCTGCGGGAAGAATTTCAAGGGCGTGTACGACCGCTTTGAGCGGAAAATCACCACCTTTACCGCTGCAATGGGCGGAGCCAAGGAGGTGGAGAGCCAGGAGTACGACGTGGACTCCACGGATCTGGACGCTCTGGTGGGGCCGGTCTACTATCAGCAGCTACAGGACGACATCGAGCTGCTTGACGGGGCCAGCGACGAGCTGGACATGGAGCGGGTGCAGCGGGGCAATCTGTCCCCGGTGTTCTTCGGCTCCGCGCTGACCAACTTCGGTGTGGAGACTTTCCTGGAGCATTTCCTGAAAATGACCACGGCGCCCCTTTCCAGAAGGACTCTGGATGGGGAGATCGACCCCTTCCGCCCGGATTTCTCCGCCTTTGTGTTCAAGATCCAGGCCAACATGAACAAGGCGCACCGGGACCGCATCGCGTTCATGCGCATCTGCTCCGGCAAGTTCGAGGCGGGTATGGAGGTAAACCACGTCCAGGGCGGCCGCAAGATCCGCCTGACCCAGCCCCAGCAGCTGATGGCCCAGGACCGCAAGATTGTGGAGGAGGCCTACGCCGGGGATATTATCGGCGTGTTCGATCCGGGTATCTTTGCCATCGGCGACACCTTGTGCACGTCCAATGAAAAATTTCAGTTCGAGGGAATTCCCACCTTTGCGCCCGAGCATTTCGCCAGGGTCCGCCAGGTGGACACCATGAAGCGCAAGCAGTTTATCAAGGGCGTGAACCAGATCGCCCAGGAGGGCGCCATCCAGATTTTCCAGGAGTTCAACTCCGGCATGGAGGAGATCATTGTGGGCGTGGTGGGCGTGCTGCAGTTCGAGGTGTTGACCTACCGTCTGAAAAATGAGTACAATGTGGAGGTGGCCCTGGAAAAGCTGCCCTTCGAGTACATCCGCTGGGTGGAGAATCCCCAGGAGATCGATGTCGCCCGCATCCAGGGAACTTCCGATATGAAGCGGATCAAGGATCTGAAAGACAACCCGCTGCTGCTGTTCATCAACAGCTGGAGCGTGGGAATGGTACTGGAGCGGAATCCGGGGTTAAAGCTGTCGGAATTCGGCAGAGGGTAAAACGCGCTCCGGGAATATTTTTAAAGCTTACAATGGCCCGGCGGACCTGCCGGGCCGTTGCGAAATCTCTTAAAAAGGAGGATCTATATCTGTCATGACTAAAATCGAAACCGTAAGGGCTGCCATGGTGGCGGCTATGAAGGCTCAGGACAAACCGCGCAAGAACGCTCTTTCCATGCTTCTTTCCGCGCTGAAAAACGCCGAGATCGACAAGCGTGAGCCTCTGACCGAGGACGAGGCAAACGTGGTGGTGAAAAAAGAGATCAAGCAGACCCAGGAGACTTATGACACCGCGCCCGCGGACCGTCAGGACATCCGCGACGAGGCCGCCGTGCGCCTGGCGGTATACAAGGAGTTCGCTCCGGCCGACATGTCCGCGGAACAGATCCGGGAAGTGATCGCCCAGGTTCTGGCGGAGCTGAACATCGAAGCGCCCACGGCCAAGGACAAGGGCGCCATTATGAAGGTTCTGATGCCCCGCGTAAAGGGCAAGGCCGACGGCAAGGTGGTCAACGAGACCCTGGCCTCCATGATGAAATAATTTTCCCGCCGTCTGAACTGTTACAATGATTTTCTGTTCCAGTCCCATAAACCCATTTCAAAAAGGAGAACGTCATGCATAAAAAAGAGATTGAAGAATATATCGACAGCCACCGCCAGGAGATGCTGGACGATATCTGCACCCTGTGCCGGATCAACAGTGAGAAGATGCCCTATGTGGAGGGAAAACCTTACGGCGAAGGCCCCTTTGCGGCCTTAAACGCAGCGTTGGAGATGGCCGAGGGTTATGGATTCGCCATCACGAACTACGACAACTATGTGGGTACGGCCGACTTAAACGATAAGGAAGCCCAGCTGGACATTCTGGCTCATCTGGACGTGGTTCCGGCGGGAGAGGGTTGGACGGTGACCGAACCTTTTGAGCCGGTGGAGAAGGACGGAAAGCTCTACGGCCGCGGAACTGCCGACGACAAGGGACCGGCGGTTGCCGCAATGTACGCGATGCGTGCGGTGAAGGAGCTGGGCATTCACCTGTCAAAGAACGTGCGCCTGATTATGGGAACGGACGAGGAGTGCGGCAGCTCCGATATCGAGCACTACTACAGCGTGGAGAAGGAAGCGCCCATGACCTTCTCGCCCGACGGAGAATTCCCGGTGGTCAACATTGAGAAGGGCCGCCTGCCCGGGCATTTTACCGCCAGTTGGGAGAAATCGGAAAAGCTTCCGCGCCTGGTCAGCTTTAAGGCCGGTGTGAAAACCAATGTGGTGCCCGGCAAGGCTCGCGCCGTGGTGGAGGGCGTGGAGCTGGAGGTTCTCACCGCGACGGCTGCCCAGATGGAGCAGGAGACGGGAATTCACTTTGAGTTCGAGGAGGAGTCCGGCAAAATACACATCACCGCGGTGGGAGAGGGCGCTCACGCCTCTATGCCCTATGAAGGAAAAAATGCTTTGACCTGCCTGCTTTCCTACCTGACCCGTCTGCCTCTGGCGGAATGCGGACAGACCGAGACCTTAAAAAAGCTGCTGGGCCTTATGCCTCACGGCGAGACCGACGGCAAATCCCTGGGCGTCAAGATGGGGGATGAATTGTCCGGAGACCTGACGCTGGCGTTCAGCATGCTCACAGTGAACGGGGAGGGCCTGGACGGCGAGTTCGACAGCCGCTGCCCCATCTGCGCAAACGAGGACAATGTGCTGAAGGTGATCCGGGAAAATATGGAAAACATTGGCGTTACCCTGCTCAATGAGACTATGATCACGCCCCATTATGTGGACGGGGATTCCCACTTTGTGCGCACGCTGAACGCGGCATACGAGCTGTACACCGGCCTTCAGGGCGGCTGCCAGTCCATGGGCGGCGGCACCTATGTCCATGAACTGAAAAACGGCGTGGCCTTCGGCGCGGCGCTTCCCGGCACGGACAACCGGATGCACGGTGCGGATGAGTTCGCCGTGATCGACGAGCTGATGGTCAGCGCGAAGATTTTCGCCCAGGTAATTGTGGATCTTTGCAGCTAAAGAGAGCCGGAGAGAGCCATTTTTGAAAAAAAGCTTGACAAAAGGCGTCAGGCGTTGTATCTTCTTAACTAAGATAAATCCTAGTCAAACGCTATGATATCAATTCGGATCGGAGGAGACCATGAGACAGTTCAAAGCCATGCAGATGAATATGGATATGATGAACAGCATGTACATGTGCTGTGTATCCGCATGCGCCGAAAACTGAATCCGGGTTTCATCTGTATGGATTGTGAGAATTGATCAATGTCGCTTTGAACAGAATCGTGTAGATTCAGGGCCGCAAGTCTAACAAGACATGCGGCCCTTATTGAGTTTAAGGGGCCCCAGGGGGGCGGCTTGACGGGACATACGAAAGGAATGGAAGGAATGGAAGGAAACAAACAGGAGCCGATTATACGGCTGGAGGGCCTGGGAAAACAATTTTCCACCGCAAACGGCACGGTGACCGCGCTGGAGGACATTAATTTGGAGATTAAAAGCGGGGAGATCTTCGGAATCATCGGCCTCTCGGGAGCCGGAAAGAGCACGCTGGTGCGCTGTATCAATTACCTGGAGGTGCCCACCTCGGGCAAGGTGATTTTTCAGGACAAGAACCTGTCGGCTATGAGCGACAAGCAGAAGCGCCTGGCCAGACAGTCCATGGGTATGATTTTCCAGCAGTTCAACCTGCTGAGCCAGCGAAACGTGCTGCAGAACATCTGCTTCCCCATGGAGATCGCAGGTACCGGCCGGGCCGAGGCCAGAAAACGGGCGGAGGAGCTGCTGGCCCTGGTGGGTCTGGAGGACCGGGCCAAGGCCTATCCGGCTCAGCTGTCGGGAGGCCAGAAGCAGAGAGTGGCCATCGCCAGGGCCATGGCCACCAACCCCAGAGTGCTGCTGTGCGACGAGGCCACCAGCGCGCTGGATCCCAACACCACCAAGTCCATTTTACAGCTTCTCAAACGGATTAACCGGGAAATGGGCGTTACGGTGATCGTGATTACCCATGAGATGGCGGTGATCGAAGCCATCTGCGACAAGGTGGCGATCATCGACCACAGCCACATCGCGGAGGTGGGGAAGGTTTCGGATATTTTCTCCGGCCCCAAGTCCGAGATCGGCCGTCAGCTGATTCTGGGCGAAGCCGGGCACACGGCTGTAAACTTCGGAAAATCCGGCCAGATCCGAATCATTTTCGACGGCCGTGAGTCCTCGGAGCCTATCATCTCCAATATGGTGCTGGCCTGCAAGGTGCCGGTGAACATTATGCATGCGGACACCCGGGATATCGAGGGTAAGGCCATGGGCCAGATGCTGATCCAGCTCCCGGAGGACGAGGCGGACGCCAACCGGATCCGGAATTACTTAAAAACCACCAGGGTGACGTTTGAGGAGGTGCGATGACATGCAGTTTGACGCGACGACAATCAATATGCTGAAGGAAGGGACCATGCAGACCATTTACATGGTGTTCATGTCCTCTCTTATTTCTTATTTAATAGGGATTCCGCTGGGAATCGCCCTGATGGTGACGGACAAGGACGGAATCCGGCCGGTGCCGCTGTTTAACAAGGTGCTGGGTCTGGCGATCAACCTGCTGCGCTCCGTACCGTTTTTGATCCTGATGATTATGGTGATCCCCTTCACACGCCTGGTGGTGGGCAAGATTATCGGCCCCAACGCGGCGGTGGTGCCGCTCATTATCGCGGCGGCCCCTTACATAGGGCGCATGGTGGAATCTTCCTTAAAGGAAGTGGACGCCGGGGTGGTGGAAGCGGCCCAGTCCATGGGGGCGTCCACCTGGCAGATCATTTGGAAGGTGCTGCTGCCGGAAGCGAAACCCTCTCTGCTGGTGGGGGCGGCCATCTCCATCACGACGATCCTGGGTTACTCGGCCATGGCGGGAGCCGTGGGAGCCGGAGGTCTGGGAGACATCGCCATCCGGTACGGTTATCACCGCTATCAGACGGACATGATGCTGGTGACCGTGGCGCTGCTGGTGATCATCGTACAGCTGATCCAGGAAGCGTTTATGAGAACTTCCAGAAAGAGCGACAAGAGAATCCGCTGAGGGCGCAAAGGCCCCGGCTGATGATAAAAACACCCCCGAACGGGGAATCAAAAAATGAGGAGGAAACAATTATGAAGAAGAGAGCACTTGGAGCGGCACTGCTGGCGGCAGCGCTGGCGGCGGGAACACTGGCAGGCTGCGGAGGCGGCGCAAAGGAGACAACGGCGGCTTCCAGCGCGGAGACCGCTGCTGAGACCACCGCTGCGGAGGCAAATGCGGAGGAAACCACCGCAGAGGCAGCTGCAGAGACAACGGTTGCTGAGTTAAAGCCCATCGTGGTAGGCGCCAGCCCGGCTCCCCACGCGCAGATTCTGGAGGCGGCCAAGACGGTGATGGCAGCCAAGGGATATGATCTGCAGATTCAGGAGTACACCGATTATGTAATTCCTAACCAGGCGCTGGATGGCGGCGATCTGGATGCCAACTATTTCCAGCACAAGCCCTATCTGGATTCCTTTAACGAGCAGAACGGGACCAAGCTGGTGAGCGCAGGCGTGATCCACTATGAGCCCTTCGGCATTTACGCCGGCAAGACCACGGACCTGTCCGCGCTGCCGGACAAGGCGACCGTGCTGGTTCCCAACGATGTGACCAACGAGGCCAGAGCGCTGCTGCTTCTGGAGGCGCAGGGACTGTTAAAGCTGAAGGAGGGCGCAGGCCTGGAAGCCACCCGCAATGAGATTGTGGAGAATCCCAAGAACCTGGACATCGTAGAGCTGGAGGCAGCGCAGATTCCGCGTTCTCTGGCGGACTGCGACATCGCGGTTATCAACGGAAACTATGCCATTGAGTCCGGCCTGAAGGTTTCCGACGCTCTGGCTACCGAGAGCAGCGATTCCCTGGCAGCTACCACCTACGGAAATGTGGTGGCCGTGCGCGAGGGCGATGAGAACCGGGAGGACATCAAGGCGTTGATCGAGGCCCTGACCAGCCCGGAGGTGAAGGCGTTCATGGAGAGTAAATATGAGGGAGCCGTTGTTCCCATGTTCTAAAGCGGCGGTCCGATGTCTGGACGCTTCTCAAGATTGACAATAATCGTTTTGGAAAATGCAATTCGTCGGGAAATTCCGGCGGATTGTATTTTTTTGTCAGATATGATATACTGTGAGCACTTGGCGAGATGATGTTTCGCTTGGTTGGAACATATGCAGCTGTCTCAAAACACCGCTGAGTGCGCAGAGCGGCGCGGATTTTCTGTAGCCGGCTTTCGGAGTCAGCGTATCCGGTGGACGGCGTGTTGGAAAAAGCGGGGATTTCGGTCCCTGTAAGCGAAAGGAGAAAGTTCAGATGGATTATGACAACGATAAACTGAACGGCGGCCAGGAGATATCCGGAGGGAGCCCTCTTGACGGCGGCCAGGCGGATGCGCCTGCCACGTCTTTTGAGGAGACCGGAATACCGCCGGTTGTGACCGATATTCCGCCGGTTCTGGAGACATACAGTTTGGAACAGAGCGAGGCGTCCGGGGACGGAGAAGCGGAGGACGCTGCGGACGGGAAGGAAGCAGAGGCCGCTGCGGAGTCGGAGAATACTGCGGAGCATGGGGCCTGTGAGGGCGGTTCTGCGGGCGAGAATGAGGTTTGCGGCGGGGAAGCGGAGAATTCCCGGCCTGAAGCTGTAAAAGACGCGGAAAGCGCTGTAGCTGGCGCTCAGCCGGGAGCCTTCGGCCAGGGGATGCAGGCAGGGACGTTTGAGGCTCAGACCGGGAGCCAGGGCGCAGACGGGCAGAGAGCAGATGGGCAGGGAGCCCAAAGTGGCCGGCCCGGCGGTTACACCGGATACGGACAGGGCGTTCCGGGCGGTCAGCCCGGCAGTTATGGCGGATATGGACAGGGAGCGCAAAGCGGCCAGCCCGGAGCCTATGGAACGGGAGTGCGTCCTGGTCATCCGGGAGGCTATGGCCAGGGAGTGCAGCCGGGGGGTTATGGTCAGGCGGTAGAGCCTGGTCAGCCCGGGCAGCCGATGCGTCCCGGTCAGCCTGGAGCCTATGGTCAGGGAGTACAGTCCGGTCAGCCAGGGATGCAGCCGGGCCAGCCCGGAGGCCAGCCGGTACGTCCCGGCCAGCCCGGAGCCTATGGCCAGGGAGTACAGCCCGGCCAGCCTGGGAGTCAGCCCGGTCAGCCAGGGATGCAGCCGGGCCAGCCTGGAGGCCAGCCGGTACGTCCCGGTCAGCCCGGAGCCTATGGTCAGGGAGTACAGCCGGGCCAGCCTGGGAGTCAGCCCGGTCAGCCAGGGAGTCAGCCGGGCCAGCCTGGAGGCCAGCCGGTACGTCCCGGTCAGCCGGGAGCCTATGGCCAGGGAGTACAGCCCGGTCAGCCTGGAGGCCAGCCGGTACGTCCTGGTCAGCCGGGAGCCTATGGCCAGGGAGTACAGCCGGGCCAGCCTGGAGGTCAGCCCGTACGCCCCGGTCAGCCCGGAGCCTATGGTCAGGGAGCACAGCCCGGCCAGCCCGGGAATCAGCCCGGAGGCCAGCCGATGCGTCCCGGCCAACCCGGAGCCTATAACCAGGCCCCCCAGCCCGGCCAGCCCGGAGCCTACAACCAGGCCCCCCAGCCCGGCTACAACCAACAGGGTTACAACCAACAGGGCTATAACCAACAGGGCTATAATCAGCAAGGCTACGCCCCCAACCGTTACCAGCCCTCCACCGGCGGCCCCCAGCAGGGCTATAACCAGGGGCCTCAGTATCAGATGCAGTACCAGACGGAGATCAAGGCCGCGCCCAACGGCATGGCAACCGCCTCTCTGGTGATGGGCATCCTGTCCCTGGTCTGCTGCTGGTGCGGATATGTGGGCATCGCCTTTGGTTCCCTTGGAATCATTTTCGCCCTGCTGTCCAAGCGGGATGAACCCATGAGCGGCCAGGCGAAAACCGGGCTGACGCTGTCCATCATCGGCCTGGTGCTGGCGGTGATTGCCATTGTCCTGTTCCTGCTCATGGACGCCTCCTCCCTTGTGTCGGAGGTGATCGGATCATGAAAAAAGCAGCTGAATACCGCACACAGGCGAGGAAATCCCTGCTCGGCAGATATGGCAACATCGTGCTGGCCAGACTGCTGGGATTTTTGATGATATTTGCGACCGCCATTGTGCTGGTCGTCATGGTGTCTTATACGCTGACCTATATCCTGGCTGCGTCCGGCAGACGTTTTGGCGGAGGAATCCCCTTCGGCGTGATGTTGATGTCCATTATCATAGCGCTGCTGATGGTGATTATGGTGGTCACGGAGGTCCTGTTGCAGGGCGGTACTCTGAAGATGGCATACAAGGCCTTTCGCGGTCAGGACATCCGGCTGGGGGATATGTTTTACGGCTTTAAGGGAAAGACGCCCTGGCATATTTTGGGGATCAGCTTTGTGATCGGCCTGATTCAGGTGATTTTTATGATTCCCTATTTTGTGAGCTATATGCGGGTGCGCCTGGAGATGGACACGACCGCAACCGGGATCGCGCTGGTGGTGCTGTCCTGGCTGCTGTTTATTGTTGTTTCCATTATCCTCTCCCTGTTTTGGGGCCTGGCGCTCTATGTGATGATCGACTGCCCGGACCTGGGAACCTTTGCCTGCCTGAAGGCCAGCGCAAAGCTGACAAAAAGGCGCAGGTGGAAGCTGTTCTGTTTCCATTTGAGCTTTATCGGCTGGCACATTCTGGGGCAGCTTTCCTTTGGAATCGGAACGCTGTGGATCATGCCCTATATCGAGTGCTCGACCTTCGGATTTTATCAGGATTTAAAAGCGGAGAAGGAGCAGCTTGGGATCAAATGGCGCCCCGATCCGGCCGGGAAAAATCCAGCCGGCGCTTCTTAATCGCCGCCCGCCCTCATATAGTACAGTGAGGAAGTATTTGAGGGCGTGAGCGAATGCGAATCAGCGAGCTGAAACAGAAGGAAGTTATCAATGTAAAGGACTGTAAGCGTCTCGGGTTTGTGGGGGACGTGGATTTTGACATGAAAACCGGCTGCATGCTGGCGATTATCGTCCCGGGACCGGGCTGCATCTGCGGCTTTCTGGGGCGGGAAAAAGAATATATCATCCCCTTCTGCGATATCTGTCAGGTAGGGGATGATATTATATTGGTGGATGTAAAACCAAAGGAGGTGTCCGAGGCGGTCAAATGCTGAGGACGCTAATGCAATCTTAATGCGGCAGATTTGAATCCCTATGGAATCTTTAACAGCTCAGGACTATGATGGAGTTATAAAAGAAAGGATCAAAAGGAGGTCTGCCATATGAAGCGCAAGGTTGTCATCCATGGAGTTGAGGAGTTTCTCATCATGTGTCTTATGGTCGTGGCGGCAGTTGGAATCCGCTATGCCATATGGCTGGTATAAATCAGAAAGAGGAGCGGTCCGGAGGCCTTCTGATGGAAAGGGAGGGAGGCTTTTCGGGCCGCTCGTTTAAAAAACATCCCCGGGTTACGGCCTGGGAGCCATAGGCGGCGCGGATCTGGTCAAGGGCCAGTTCCAGCCGCCTTAGTTTTTCCTCGCGCCCCGGCGGGAACAGGGTGAGCTGGCTGCATTCCTCCCGCACAACCCGGCTGGTGTGAACGCCCAGCTTTCGCAGCGGCGTTTTGTCCCAGGCGCGCATCAGCAGACGGCAGGCGGCCTGGTAGATGGGCTCCGTTAAGTCGGTGGGGCGGGCCAGCGTTTCCTGGCAGGAACAGCGGCTGAAATTGCAGTCCACCAGGGACAGGCTGACGCAGGAAATTTTCGCCTGGTCGGCGCGAATCCGGGCGCTGACCGTCTCGCTCAAAAAGAGCAGGAACTGGCGGGCCTGTTCGGGGCTGCCCACGTCCATGGGCATGGTCATGCTGTTGCCAAAGCCCTTGTTCCGGTCCAGGGGGATCAGGTAGGGGGAGGTGTCAAAGCCGTTGGCGTACTCCCACAGAACCCGGCCCTGATTTTTCAAATGGGCGGTTAAAAGCGCCCGGTCGGTGCGGGCCAGCTCCCCGATGGTGCGGATTCCCAGGTTTTGTAGTTTGCGCCTGGCGGCCGGACCGGCAAAGAACAGGGAGGAGACGGGCAGAGGCCACATTTTCAGGGGGATTTCCTCGGGGAACAGGGTGTGGCAGCGGTCCGGTTTGCGGAAGTCGGAGGCCATTTTTGCCAGCAGTTTGTTGGAGGAGATGCCGATGTTGACGGTGAAGCCCAGCTCCTCCCGCACCCGGCTGCGTATGGTTTCCGCGGCGGTCAGAGGGGAACCGAACAGGCGGACGCTCCGGCTCATGTCGATAAATGCCTCGTCGATGCTGTACTGGAACACATCCGGGGAGAACTGGGAGAGCAGTTCCATGAGCGCCCGGCTGCACTGGGCGTAGAGCCCGTAGTCCGGGGGCAGGATCAGCAGGCCCGGAGCGCGCCTGCGGGCTACGATCAGGGGTTCCCCGGTGCGGATCCCCAGGGCCTTGGCGGGCAGGCTCCCCGCCAGCACGATGCCGTGCCGGGAGCTCTCGTCCCCGCCGATCACGGCGGGAATCCGGCGGATGTCCTGGGGATTTCCGTCCACCAGGCGTTTCGCCGCGGTCCAGCTTAAATAGGCGCTGTTCACATCGATGTGGAAATAGACGCCGCTCATAGGAGGCGGTACAGGCACCAGCGGTGCCGGGAAATGTGGTAGCGCAGCTCGGCCAGACGGCTTTGCTCCTGGGAGCCGATGCGGCAAATGTAGGAGATCATGGGCTGGCCTGCGGGCTTGATTTCCTTGTCCGAGAGAATCTGCAGGACGGAAAATACCTGCAGGGCGTGATCCTCCTCCAGGCGGAGCCGGTAAGGCCGCAGTCTGCCGTCCGCCCCGCAGGAGGAAATCACATCCACCGGCATGTTGAGAATGGGATCAGATTGTTCCATAAGGGCTGATCCTCCTTTCCTGTGTGATTGTTTAAATTTATTGTACAGAACATGTGTTCGAAAAACAAGAGGGAAAAATTGGCAAGTATTAATAAGTATTAAATAAAAAACAAGAAAATTTCTTTATTATTTTCCTGAATTACGATATGATAGTGGGGAGGCTAATTGGAAGGAGACAAGAATGAACGTATTGAGGTCGATTAGAGAACATGAGCCCCTTTCCAGAAATGCCAGGTTTGCCCTGCTGGCCCTGGTCCCCATCTATTTTATTGTGGCAGGAATGGTGATTCAGCCGGTGAATGAAATCATCCCCGGCATCATCAATATTTTTCGGGAACCGGATTTCCTGATTACGGACTATTTTCTGGTAGGCGGCATCGGAGCCGCGCTGATCAACGCAGGTATTCTGACCCTGATCAGCATTGGAATTATCTATTATCTCGGCAAGGAGATGGATGGACACACCATCACTTCCTGCTGCCTGATGTTTGGATTTTCACTGTTTGGAAAAAATCTGCTGAATATCTGGACAATCCTGTTTGGCGTATATCTCTACGCTCACTACCATAAAACCGCGCCTTCGCGCTACATTTACATTGGACTGTACGGGACCAGCCTGTCGCCCATCATCACCCAGGTGATGCAGATCGACAGCGTCGCCGTGCCCCTGCGCTTTGTCATGTGCATTGTGGTGGGCGTGGTCATCGGCTTTGTGCTGCCGCCCTTAGCCACCCATGTCCATTACGCCCACAAAGGATACTCCCTTTACAACGTGGGGTTTGCCTCCGGAATTATCGCCACGGTGATCGTCTCTCTGCTCAAATCCTTTGGCATTGAAACCAAAGCCAGACAGATTTGGGCCACCGGGTACGACCACCTGTTTCTTGTGTTGCTGTCCATCCTGTTCGGCGGCATGATTCTGGCCGGAGCGCTGGCGCGGGGGAAGGAGATATGGGCTTCCTACCGGCGGATTCTGCGGACCTCCGGCGTGTCCGGAACCGATTATCTGGCCGACGAGGGCGGAGCCTCCACCATCTTTAACATGGGCGTGAACGGGCTGTTCGCCACCCTGTTCGTGCTGGCGGTGGGCGGATCGCTGAACGGCCCCACCATCGGCGGTATTTTCACCATCGTAGGCTTCAGCGCCACGGGAAAACATCTGCGCAACATCGCCCCGATTATGATGGGAGTGGTGTTGGCCAGTATGACGAAATATTGGAACATTTCCGATCCGTCCCCCATGCTGGCGCTGCTGTTCTCCACCACGCTTGCGCCCATTGCCGGGGAGTTCGGCGTGATCGCAGGTCTGGTGGCCGGATACCTTCACTCCTCGGTGGCTCTGAACGTGGGAATCGTTTACGGGGGAATGAACCTGTACAACAACGGTTTTGCCGGAGGTATCGTGGCCATTTTCATGGTGCCGGTGATTCAGTCGGTGCGAGACCGGAGAGCCCGCGCACGGGGGGGAATTTCGCTGTAAGGTCCGGGACGGCTTTGGGCCGGAACCTGCCTGGTGAACGCAAATTAAAAATGAATCGAAAACGCTTCACAGCCGCCGCCGGGCGGCTGTGGTACGGGCATTTGGAATCCGCGGGTTTAGGCCTTTGTATCTGCGGACTTCAGATGCCTTTTTGTGTGGAAAAACGGCCTTAAAAGAGGGCCGGATGAAAACGATAAAGTTGGAGGAAACAAATGGAACAAGGAGTGGGAAAGGAATTTGGAAAATATGTGGCGTTCAATGTGATGGGCGCATTGGGACTGTCCTGCTATATTTTGGCGGACACCTATTTTGTGGCGGCGGGAGCCGGAGCGGAGGGGCTGGCGGCCTTAAACCTGGCGATCCCGGTGTACAGCTTTATCAACGGTCTGGGACTGATGACAGGCATGGGCGGAGCCACCGCCTTCGCCATCGCGGGCGGACGGGCGGACGAAGGAAAAAAGCGGACAATTTTTACCCAGGTGGCATGCGTGGACCTGGTGATCTCCCTGTTGTTTTCCGCCGGAGGAATCCTTTTTGCCACCCCGCTGTCCGCAGCCCTGGGGGCGGACAGCCAGGTGTTGGAGAAAACCTCGGTGTACCTGCGGATTCTCATGATATTTGCGCCCATGTTTATGTTTAACAACCTGTTGGTGTGTTTTGTGCGCAATGACGGAAATCCAAAGCGTTCCATGGCGGCCATGGTGTTGGGAAGCCTGTCCAACATCGTGCTGGATTACGTGTTCATCATGGTGTTTCACTGGGGAATGTTCGGGGCCGCGGTAGCCACGGGGATTGCGCCCATTGTGAGCATGGCGGTTCTGTCCGGTCATCTGCGAAACGGCCGATGCGGTTTCGGGCTGCAGCGGGGACGGCTTCGGCCCCGTCTGATGGCGGAGTGCGCGGCCCTGGGCATGTCCTCCCTGATCGTGGAGGTATCCGCGGGGGTGGTGATGATCGTATTCAACGGTCTGGCCGCCGCGGCTGCGGGAAACACGGGGATCGCCGCCTACGGCGTGCTGGCCAATCTGGCGCTGGTGATCACCTCCATTTTCACGGGAATCGGCCAGGGAATCCAGCCCATTCTCAGCCGCTTTTACGGGGAGGGAAATAAACCGGCAATGAACCAGGTTTACGGCCTGGCCATCGCCGCTTCCGCCGCGTTCGCCCTGGGGATTTACGCGGTCTGCGCCGTGTTTGCCCGTCCGGTGGTTGGGGCGTTCAACCATCAGGGGGACCCGGTGCTGGAGGCCATAGCGGTGCGGGGGCTGAGAATCTATTTTGCGGGATTTCTCTTCGCCGGGGTCAACGTGGTGACGGCTGCATTTTTCAGCTCGGTTTCACAGCCGGGCCGGTCCTTCGCCGTGTCCATGCTGCGCGGTTTTGTGGTGATCCTGCCCATGGCGTTTATCCTGGCCGCGGCTCTGGGCCTGGATGGCGTCTGGCTGTCCATGCCCGCGTCGGAACTGGTGGTGGCAGTATTCTGTTTGATTTTGTATGTGTGGGGGAAAAATAAACGCAGGCGGTGACAGCGGCCTGCCGTATCAAAAAGGGGGCCCGAAAGGCCCCTTGAACGGAGGAGTGGCCGTCGGGATGCACGCCCGGCGGCCGGTTTGTGAGAAAAAGTTGTATGAAAAGCATTCGCTTTAACGTTTTCTAATATAAGCCGGAAATGTGATGAATTTGTGGAGAAAATATGAAAATTCTGTGTTGTCCTTAGGACGGCCGTTCGGACGGCCAATCGTTCTGACCGGAAAAGAGGGGGAAAAGAGCGCAGAAAATGCTTGACGGGACCGGCAAATGTGCGTTATACTTGTCAGCGCAAAGGGAATGAGGTTCTCCCGTGGCGCAAGCCAGAACCGCTTGTAAGGCAGATTATGAGCTGATGACTTCTGTGATGATTTTGATCGCAGGGGCATTGGCTTTTTTTGTTGCCCTGCGGAGAGGAGAGAAAAAATGTTATTGAGTCTTGCTGTGATTTTTTTGTGTGGAATGGGAATGGGGGCTGTTTTCAGGCGGTTGAACCTGCCGCAGCTTCTGGGGATGCTGCTGACCGGAATTCTGCTGGGTCCGTATGCGCTTAATCTGCTGGACGGCTCCATCCTGTCCATCTCGGCGGATCTGAGGCAGATTGCGCTGATCATTATCCTGACCAGGGCAGGTCTGAATCTGGATGTGGCAGATTTGAAGAAGGTGGGAAGGGCGGCGGTGCTGATGTGCTTTGTGCCGGCCTCCTTCGAGATTTTGGGAATGCTGGCGCTGGCGCCGCGGATTCTGGGGATCAGCCTGCTGGACGCGGCGATTATGGGCACGGTGGTGGGCGCCGTGTCGCCGGCGGTGATTGTGCCGAAAATGCTGAAGCTGATGGATGAGCGGTACGGCACAAGGGAGAGTATCCCCCAGTTGATTATGGCGGGGGCGTCTGTGGACGACGTGTTTGTGATCGTGCTGTTCACCTCCTTCACCGGCCTGGCCCAGGGAGGGACCGCTTCCGCTCTGGATCTGATGCGGATTCCCACCTCCATCGTCCTGGGGCTGGCGGCGGGAGCGGTCTGCGGCCTGCTGCTGGCGCTGGCTTTCCGGAAGATCCACATGCGCGACAGCGCCAAGGTGATCATTATCCTGAGTATTTCCTTCCTGCTGGTGACGCTGGAGCACTCCCTGAGCGGAGCGCTGGGCTTCTCCGGCCTGCTGGCGGTCATGGGCATGGGCATCGCCCTGCAGCGGCGCAGGGGGGAGGTGGCGGCCAGGCTGTCCGCCAAATACTCCAAGCTCTGGGTGGCCGCGGAGCTGCTGCTGTTCGTGCTGGTGGGAGCCACGGTGGACGTGGGCTACGCGCTGGCTTCCGGTGCATCTGCGGTGCTCCTGATCTTCGGCGTGCTGGTGTTTCGGATGGCCGGAGTGTTCCTGTGCCTGTTGGGCACCAGCCTGGACCGCAGGGAACGGCTGTTCTGCATGATCGCCTACATGCCGAAGGCTACGGTTCAGGCGGCCATCGGGGCCATCCCGCTGTCCATGGGGCTGGCCTGCGGACAGATTGTCCTCACGGTGGCGGTGCTCTCCATTTTGATCACCGCGCCGCTGGGCTCCTTCCTGATTGAGCGGACTTATAAAAAACTGTTGAAGCCCCAGTAGGGGCGGGCGGTAGGAGGCGGGACCGCTTGATGATTGAAGGCGGGTGAGGCCGCCCGGCGGCCTGCTTTGGGTGACGTCCCCCCGCCTACAGGCTTTTGTGCAGCAGTTCCAGCACGCCCCTCAGTTCCTCCACTCCGATCTGCCCCGGAGCGGAGGCCTGACCGGCAGAACCGAAGGTCAGGGCGGAGCCGAAGATTTCGCCCGACAGGCGGCTGATCACGCCCATTCCGGCCATGGACATGGTGACGACGGGGCGGGTAAAGCGGGTCCGGGCCTGGGAAGTGGCGGAAAGAAGGGTCAGCACATCCTCCGGGCTCTGGGGCATGACGGCGATCTTTAAAATATCGCCCCCGCTCTGTTCCATCCGCTCCAGGATGTCCAGCATGGCGGAAAGCTCCGGTGTGCGGGAAAAGTTGTGGTGGGAGAGGATCACCTTCACCCCGCGGTCGTGGGCGTGGGGGATGAGGTCCGCCAGAAAACCGGCTCCGGCGGCCAGCTCCACGTCCACCAGGTCCGCACAGCCGCTGTCCACGGCGCTGCGGACCAGATTTTCGTAGTGCCCCGGGCCGGTCTTTTCGCAGGCGCCTCCCTCGGCAAAGGTGCGGAAGGTGGCGAGCAGCGGCTTGTCCCCCAGAGCCTCCCGCAGACCGGCGAGCAGGCGGCGGGTCTCATCCAGGTCAAAACGTCCGTCAAACCAGTCCAGACGCCATTCCACTAGGTCAACAGGCAGTCCGGCGAAACGCCGCGCCTCCTTCAGGATGGCGTCGCCGGAGGGAGCGACGATGGGGACGCAGATTTTGGGGATCCCTTCGCCGATGGTTATATTTTTCACATGTACGGTATTCATAGCTGATAAGGTCCTTTCCGGCGGGGAGGGCCCGCCGATGATGCGGTATTTGTAAACAGATTTTGTTTACCGCTATTACTATATTAAAAAAAGCGCAGTCTGTCCAGTGAGAAGGCAGTAATTGTAAAATCTTCTTGCACATCCCCGTTTCCTGGGTTAAAATAAATTCAATCAGAGAGATCAGGCCCCCCGCCAGTGGCAAACGGCGGGAGTACAAGGAGGTATAAAGGATGAAATGCCCATACTGCAATGAGGCAGATACAAAGGTAATCGATTCCAGACCCGCGGAGGACAACAGCTCCATCCGCAGACGCCGCCAGTGTGAGCGCTGCGGAAAGCGTTTCACTACCTATGAGAAGCTGGAGACCATGCCGCTCATGGTGATCAAGAAGGACAATTCACGGGAGGCCTACGACCGCTCCAAAATCGAGGCGGGGATTATCCAGTCCTGCCACAAGCGGCCCGTGTCCACCCAGCAGATCAACTCCGTGATCGACGAGATCGAGAACCGCGTTTTTAATATGGAAGAGAAGGAAGTGCCCACCTCGGTGATCGGCGAGCTGGTCATGGATAAATTAAAGGAGCTGGACGAGGTGGCCTATGTCCGTTTCGCTTCCGTTTACCGGGAGTTTAAGGACGTGAACACATTTATGGAGGAGCTGGCCAAGCTTCTGAAACAATAGTGGGAGACAGACAATCTATGCTGGAACAATTTTATCCCCGCCTGTACCTGGATTCTGCTTACGAGGTCCCCTATGGGGACTTCCGGGCGGAGGGGTACAGGGGGGTGATTTTTGACATTGACAACACTCTGGTGCCCCACGACGCGCCGGCGGACGCCCGGGCTTTGGAGCTGTTTGACCGCCTGCGGGCCCTGGGGATGAGCACCTGCCTTTTGTCCAACAACAAGGAGCCCCGGGTAAAGTCCTTTGCCGGGCAGGTGAACAGTATTTACCTGTATAAGGGCGGCAAGCCGTCCCGGCGGGGTTATCTGGCAGCCATGGAGCGGATGGGGACCACCACGGAAAACACCTTGTTTGTGGGGGATCAGCTGTTCACCGACGTGTACGGCGCCAACCGGACCGGACTTTACAGCGTTCTGGTGAAACCCATCAATCCCAAAGAGGAGATTCAGATCGTGCTCAAGCGCTACCTGGAGAAGCCGGTGCTGTGGTCCTACGCAAGACATCTGAAGAAAACTGGAGAGAAAAGAGACTGGAAGCGATGAATGGTAAGACAAGAGTATGCGGCGTGATCGGGTGCCCGGTGGAGCACTCCATGTCGCCGCAGATGCACAACTTTTATGCGGAGCGGACCGGACTGAATCTGGCTTACGTTCCGTTCCGCGTGGAACCCCAGGCAGTGGGGGACGCCGTGAAGGGGGCTTACGCCCTAAACCTGCTGGGCCTCAATGTGACGGTGCCCCACAAGCAGCGGGTGATGGAGTATCTGGTGGAGATCGACGAGGACGCCAGGGCCATCGGAGCGGTGAATACGCTGGTGCGGATGGAGGGCGGCTATAAGGGCTACAACACCGACGCCGCCGGTTTGAAGCGGGCCATGGACCGGGCCGGCATCGCCATCCGGGGCCAGCGCTGCCTGCTGCTGGGCGCGGGCGGAGCCGCCAAGGCCGCCGCCTATCTGCTGGCCAGGGAGGGAGCGGATGAGGTGTTCCTGCTGAACCGGAATCTGGACCGGGCGGCGCAGCTGGCCGGCTGTGTCAACGGATTGACGGGCAGGGACGTGATCCGTCCCATGGCCCTGGCGGATTACGGCCGGCTTCCGGGGACGGGAAGGGATTTCCTGTGCATCCAGTCCACCAGCGTTGGCATGCATCCGGACACGGACCGTGCCGTGATCGAGGATGAGGCGTTTTATGAGCGGATTCATACGGGAGTGGATATTGTATACACTCCCAGCGAGACCAAATTCATGCGGCTGGTGAGAGCTTCCGGCGGCAGCGCCGTGGGCGGCCTGGACATGCTGCTCTATCAGGGGATTATCGCCTACGAGCTGTGGAATCCCGGAACCGTAGTAGACGAGGAGACAGCCTCCATCGCCAGGCAGATGCTTCTGGACCAGCTGGAGCCGGGCAGAGGGAAAAGCGTGGTCCTGATCGGCTTTATGGGCGCGGGCAAGACCAGCGTGGCGGACCGCTATGCGGCGGACTACGGGCTGGCGGTGGTGGATACGGACCAGCGCATCGAGGAGATGGCCGGGATGCCCATCAAGGACATTTTCGCCTCCCAGGGCGAGGAGGCCTTCCGGGCCCTGGAGACGGAGATGCTGCGGGCGCTGCTGAAGGAGAACGAAACCAGGGTGATCTCCGTGGGCGGCGGGCTTCCGCTGCGGGAAGAAAACCGGGAGCTGTTAAAACAGCTGGGAACCGTGGTGCTTTTGGACGTGTCCGTAGACACGGTGCTGGAGCGCCTGGGGCGGGACGTGTCCTCGCGGCCCATGCTGAGGGGGGACGACGTGCGCGCCCGTGTGGAGGAGCTTATGGCCTTCCGCCGCCCCGTTTACCGGGAGACATGCCACCGGATGGTGGATGTAAACGGGCGGACCGTGGAGGAAATCGCCGCGGAAATCCACAAAATATGTCAATGAATAAAAAAGGGCTTGAAAATACAGCATACATAGTATAAAATAATAAAGATTAGAGACATTGAACGAGTTGAGGAGGAATATCTTTATGATATCAGCAGGAGATTTTAGAAACGGTGTTACGCTGGAGATTGACGGACAGGTTGTACAGATTATGGAATTCCAGCACGTTAAGCCCGGAAAAGGCGCTGCTTTCGTGCGCACGAAATTGAAAAACGTAATCAACGGCGGCGTGGTAGAGCGCACCTTCCGTCCCACCGAGAAATTCCCGGCTGCGAGAATCGACAGAGTGGACATGCAGTATCTGTATGCTGACGGCGAGCTGTTTAACTTCATGAACCAGGAGACCTATGATCAGGTTGCTCTGAACAAGGACATCATCGGCGACGCCTTAAAGTTCGTGAAGGAGAACGAAGTATGTAAGGTTTGCTCTTACAACGGCAATGTGTTTTCCGTAGAGCCCCCGCTGTTCGTAGAGCTGGAGATCACCGATACGGAGCCCGGCTTTAAGGGTGACACTGCAACCGGCGCCAACAAGCCCGCCACCGTGGAGACCGGCGCGCAGGTAAACGTTCCGCTGTTTGTGGAGACCGGCGACAAGATCAAGATCGATACCAGAACCGGTGAGTATCTGTCCCGCGTTTAATCCGCAGAATTCCTGATAGACGTATTAACTTGCTCCGGCGCGCTTCCGGAGCAGTTTTTTTGTTACTGTTCACAGGTGATCGTTTAACTTGAAAAGGAGATATGTCGTGAAAAAGATTCTGGATCTGATGGAAGGACAGCTGAGGGCCGCGTTTTCGGCCTGCGGCTACGATGAAACCTTCGCCAAGGTGGTTCTGTCCAACCGGCCGGACCTGTGCGAATACCAGTGCAACGGCTCCATGGCGGCGGCCAAGGCATACCGCAAAAAGCCCATCGACATCGCAAACGGCGTGGTGGAGCAGCTGGGCGACGGCCAGGGTATGTTTTCCATGGTGCAGGCCGTGATGCCGGGATTTATCAATTTAAAGCTCTCGGGACAGTTCCTGGCGGACTACATGAAGGGGATGGCCGCTGGTGAGAAGCTGGGCCTGGAGAAGCCGGAAAAGCCGGAGACCATTATTGTGGACTACGGTGGGGCCAATGTGGCCAAGCCGCTGCACGTGGGCCATCTGCGCGCGGCCGTGATCGGCGAGAGCATCAAGCGCCTGGGCAATTTCCTGGGCCACCACATGATCGGCGACGTGCATCTGGGCGACTGGGGCCTGCAGATGGGCCTGATCATCGAGGAGCTTCGGGACCGCAAGCCGGAGCTGGTCTATTTTGACGAGAGCTACACCGGGGAGTACCCTGAGGAGGCGCCCTTCACCATCGGCGAGCTGGAGGAGATTTACCCCGCGGCCAGCGCCAAGTCCAAGGAGGACGAGGCCTTTAAGGAGCGGGCCCACCAGGCGACCTTAAAGCTTCAGAACGGTTATGCGCCGTTTCGGGCTATCTGGAACCACATTATCAGGGTTTCCGTTACGGACCTGAAGAAGAATTACAGCAATTTGAACGTGACCTTTGACCTCTGGAAAGGGGAGAGCGACGCGGAGCCCTACATTCCCAGGCTGATCAATCTGCTCACGGAAAAGGGGCTGGCCTACGAGAGCCAGGGAGCCCTGGTGGTGGACGTGGCCGAGGAGACGGACACCAAGGAGATTCCGCCCTGTCTGGTGCGCAAGTCCGACGGCGCGGCCCTCTACGCCACCTCGGATTTGGGAACCATTATCCAGCGCGAGGAGGATTTCCATCCGGACCGGTATATTTACGTGGTGGACAAGCGCCAGGACATGCATTTTGTCCAGGTGTTCCGGGTGGCGAAAAAGGCCGGAATTGTGGAGCAGGACGTACCCATGATTTTCCTGGGCTTCGGCACCATGAACGGCAAGGACGGCAAGCCCTTCAAGACCAGGGAGGGCGGCGTTATGCGCCTGGAGCGCCTGATTTCGGATATCGACGAGGCGGTGTACCAGCGGATTATGGAGAGCGAGAGGCGTTCCATGACCGAGGAGGAGGCCAGGGCGGCTTCCACCATCATCGGGCTGGCGGCGCTCAAGTACGGCGACCTCTCCAACCAGGCGTCCAAGGATTACATTTTCGACGTGGAGCGGTTCAGTTCCTTTGAGGGTAATACCGGCCCCTACATTCTCTACACCATCGTGCGCATCAAGTCCATTCTGAACAAGTACCGGGAGGACGGCGGACAGGTGGACGAGACGGCTGAAACCAAGGTGATTCTGCCCCCCGCGGGCGAGACGGAGAAGGCGCTGATGCTCCTTCTGACCCGGTACAGCGAGGTGCTGGAGAACAGCTTTGCGGAGACCGCTCCGCACAAGATCTGCCAGTATGTGTTCGAGCTGGCAAACGCATTCAACAGCTTTTATCACGAGACGAAAATCCTGTCCGAGGGGGATGAGGCCAGAAAAGACAGCTATATCGGCCTGATCACGCTCGCCAGACGGGTTCTGGAAGCCTGCATCGACGTGCTGGGCTTTGAGGCGCCGGACCGCATGTAAGAGAGGTCCCACGGCATGCCGGAGGAGCGTTGATTTCATGGAAGTCATAAAAATGCAGACCAACAACTTCTGGAAGGGAGAGGTTGGTGTGAGGGGCCTGGTTGAGGACCAGGCCCAGACCTACAATGTGAGTTTGTATGTCAAGGGTGGCCGGGTGAAAGACTACTCTTGTTCCTGCGCGGAGGGGAATTCCTACAAGGGCATGTGCGCCCACGGGAAAGCCCTTTTCGCGTATTATGAGGACTATGCAAAACGGGCCGGGCAGCCTCCGGTGCACACCTCCCAGGAAGTCCACACCATGATTCGGGAGTACACGAACCGGCAGGTGTCCCGGATTATGGCGGCGGAGGAGGCGGAAAAGGCGGATCTGGTGCCTGTGCTGCTGCTGTCCGCCCGACGGGTACAGCTGGAGTTTAAGGTGGGCAGGGAACGGTATTATCTGGTGAAGGATCTGACCGCCTTCGCCCAGGCGGTGCGGGAGAATTCCTACGTGGAGTACAGCAAGACCTTTGGATTCCACCACTGCGCCGCCGCCTTCACGCCGGAGAGCAGGGGGCTTCTGGCGCTGGTGATGGAGCTGGCGGAGCTTGTGAAGCCCCAGAGGGAAGCGGAGCTGGCCCCGGTGCACCGGGACCGCTTTTTCGATTTGGTGATGGACCGGATGATCGAGGTCCAGCTACCGGGCGGGACCAAAACCCGCCTGCGGGTGGAGCGCAGAGATCCCAGGCTGCAGCTGACCGCCCGGAGGTACGGCAGGGACGGAATCAAGGTCAGCTTTGACGGCGTTCTGGACGGGGAGGAGCCCAGGCGGATTGCGGCGGGATTTGGCGGGGAGCAGCACCTTTACCTGGCGCAGGGAGAACGGCTCTGCCAGTGCAGCCGGGATTTCACCCAGGCGATGCAGCCCTTTCTGGAGCAGATCAACCGGGAGGGCAGCCGGACGCTGTTGGTGGGGGAGAAGGACATTCCCCTGTTTTACGCCCGGGTGTTAAAGAGCATCGCCCCCTACGCCGCGGTGCGGGCGGAGGATGTGGACTGGAAGTCCTACGAGCCTCAGCCGCTGCGCGCGCAGTTTAAGTTTGACAGCCGCGGTTTAAAGGAGCTGCTGATGGAACCATGCCTGTCCTACGGGGATTTCACCTTCCACCCGGTGGAGGATGAAAATCTGCCCCGGTCCGTCTGCCGCGACGTGCCCGGAGAGTTTAAGATCAGCCAGGTGATCAACCGGTATTTCCGTTACAAGGAGCCGGACGGCATCCGGCTGGTGATCCGGGACGACGAGGAGGCGGTGTACCGCCTGCTGACCGAGGGGATCGAGGAGTTTCGGAAGCTGGGCGAGGTGATGATCAGCGAGGAGCTGAAGCAGTGGAAGGTGCTTGCCCCGCCCAAGGTCAGCGTGGGCGTTTCCGTGAACAAGGGCTGGCTGAACCTGACGGTGGATACCGGCGGCCTCTCCGACCAGGAGCTGGCGAAGATCCTTGCCGCCTACAGCCAGAAGAAAAAATATTACCGCTTAAAGAGCGGAGAGTTTTTACAGTTGGGAGAGGGGGGCCTGTACACGGTGGCCCGCCTGGCAAAGGAGCTGGGGATCAGCCGGAAGGAACTGCAGTCCCGGGCGGTCAGCCTGCCCGCCTACCGGGCCATGTACCTGGACAGCGTGCTGAAGGAGGGGCCGGGGGTGGCCTACTACCGGGATCAGCTCATGAAAGCCCTGGTCCGCGGCCTGCGCTCCGTGGAGGACAGCGACTATCCGGTGCCGGAACGCCTGCAGGGCGTGCTGCGGGAGTACCAGAAAACCGGATTTCACTGGCTTAAGACCCTGGATGTCAATGGGTTCGGCGGCATCCTGGCCGACGACATGGGCCTGGGAAAAACGATCCAGACCATCGCCCTTCTGGAGGACGCGTACGGCGGGGAGCAGAAGGAGCAGGAGCCGTCGCTGATTGTGTGCCCGGCCTCCCTGGTCTACAACTGGGAGCACGAGATCCGCAAGTTCGCGCCGGATTTAACGATCCGTTCCGTGGTGGGAAACGCCGGGGAGCGGGAGGAGATTCTCCGGGAGGCGTGCGCCGCTCCGGGGGGGACCTCTGTGTTTATCACCTCCTACGACCTGCTGAAGCGGGACGTGGAGCAGTACGGGGAGCTGCATTTTCGGTTCCAGATCATCGACGAGGCCCAGTATATCAAAAATGCCGCGACCCAGAGCGCCAGGGCGGTGAAGGCGGTGAACGCCGGCACCCGCTTTGCGCTGACCGGGACTCCGGTGGAGAATCGGCTGGGCGAGCTGTGGAGCATCTTCGACTACCTGATGCCCGGATTCCTGTTTGGAGCCCAGCATTTCCGCAAGGAGTACGAGCTTCCCATTGTCCGGGACCAGGACGGGGAGGCTCTGGAACGCCTGCGCCGCATCACCGGACCGTTTATCCTTCGAAGGGTGAAAAAGGACGTGCTGCGGGAGCTGCCCGACAAGCTGGAAACCGTGGTCTATTCCCGAATGGAGGAGGAGCAGAAGAACCTCTACGCGGCGGGAGCTGCCAGACTCAAGGAGCGCCTGGACCGCAGCGAGGGAGAAGGGCTGGGCGAGGAGCGCTTCCAGGTGTTGGCGGACTTGACCAGGCTGCGCCAGATCTGCTGTGATCCGCGGCTGTGCTATGAGAATTACAAGGGCGGCTCGGCAAAGCTTGAGACCTGCATGGACCTGGTGCGCCGGGGCGTGGAGGGGGAACACAAGATTCTGCTGTTTTCCCAGTTCACATCCATGCTGGAGCTGATTGAGAGCCGCTTAAACCAGGAGGGCATCGCCAGCTACAAGCTGACCGGAGCCACCTCCAAGGAGGAGCGGATGCGCCTGGTGGGAGAGTTCGCGTCGGACGCAACGCCGGTGTTTTTGATCTCCCTGAAGGCCGGGGGCACGGGACTAAACCTGACGGCGGCGGACATCGTGATCCACTACGATCCCTGGTGGAACGTGGCGGCCCAGAACCAGGCCACGGACCGGAGCCACCGCATCGGCCAGGACAAACAGGTGACGGTGTTCAAGCTGATCGCCAGGAATACGGTGGAGGAGAATATTCTGACCCTGCAGGAATCCAAGAGCAGGCTGTCGGACCAGGTGATTACCGGGGACGGCGGCAGCTTCGGCGGTCTGACGCGGGAGGATATTCTGCGGATATTGGCATAGGGCGCGGGAGCGCGTTATAAATGGAAGGAGCAGTAACATGGAGCGGTATCGCAATTATATCAGGCCGTATCTGGCGGCGTTTATCGCAGGTCCGATCCTGATGCTGACGGAGGTGGCGGGGGAGATCGCCCTGCCCAAGATGATGTCGCTTATCATCAACAATGGGGTGGCGAACCACGATGTGGGTTATATTCTGCGCATCGGGGCGGCCATGATCGGCTTCGCCATGCTCATGCTGCTTGGCGGCGTGGGGGGAACCTTCTGCGCGGCAAAGGCCTCAGTCAGCTTCTCGGCAGACCTGCGGAAGGATCTGTTTCACAAGGTCCAGCAGTTCTCGTTTAAAAATATCGACGATTTCAGCACCGGTTCCCTGGTGACCCGTCTGACCAACGACGTGCAGCAGGTGCAGATGGTGGTGCGAATGGCACTGGTGATGATGTTTCGGGCGCCGGGAATGTTTGTGGGGGCCTTAATCATGGCCTTTACCATGAACGCCCGGCTGGCCCTCGTGATTCTGGTGGTGATTCCGCTGCTGTCCGTGGGCATCGGGCTGGTGTTAAAGACTGCGTTCCCACGTTTTACGGTGATGCAGAAGGCCATTGACCAGCTGAACTCCGGCGTGCAGGAGGCTCTGACCAATGTGCGGGTGATCAAGTCCTTTGTGCGGGAGGATTTTGAGGAACAGAAATTTGAGGAAAACAACAAGCGCCTGAAGGACATGAGCCTGCGGGCGATGAATGTGGTGATTGTAACCATGCCCATGATGACGCTGGCAATGAACGTGACCATGCTGGCCGTGGTGTGGTACGGCGGAAATATGATCATCGGGGGCACCATGCAGGTGGGGGATTTAAGCGCGTTCACCACCTACATTGTGCAGATTCTCATGTCCTTAATGATGCTGGCCATGATCTTTCTCCAGGCTTCCCGGGCCATGGCGTCCCTGAAGCGGATTAACGAGGTACTGGACGTGGACATCGATCTGACCGACGAGGAGGCAAAGCAGAAGGATCTGACGGTGAGCCGGGGGCTGGTGGAGTTTCGGAATGTGAGCTTCGGTTACGGAAAGCGGCAGAATGAGGCGGTGCTCCACGACATCAGCTTCACCGCAAAACCCGGCCAGACCATCGGCATCATCGGCTCCACGGGCAGCGGAAAGACCAGCCTGGTGCAGCTGATTCCCCGGCTTTACGACGTCACGGCCGGGCAGGTGCTGGTGGACGGCGTGGACGTGCGGGAGTATTCCCTGAAGCATTTGCGGGACGGAGTGGCTATGGTACTGCAGAAAAATGTGCTGTTCTCCGGAACCATCGAGGACAATCTGCGCTGGGGCGGCGAGGAAGCCACCCGGGAGGAGATCCGGGCCGCGGCAGACAGCGCCCAGGCGGACGGCTTTGTCACCTCCTTTGCCAAGGGGTATGACACGGAGATGGGCCAGGGCGGCGTCAATGTTTCCGGCGGGCAGAAGCAGCGCCTCTGTATCGCAAGAGCGCTGCTCAAGCAGCCCAAAATCCTGATTCTGGACGATTCCACCAGCGCGGTGGACACGGCTACGGAGGCGAAGATCCGGGAGTGCTTCCGCACGACGTTAAAGGATACCACCAAGTTCATTATCGCCCAGCGCATCGGCTCCGTGGAGGAGGCGGACCAGATTCTGGTAATGGACGAGGGCCAGATCGTGGGAATGGGAAGCCACAGGGAACTGCTGGCTTCCTGCGAGGCTTATCAGGAAATCTATTATTCCCAGAAGGACCGGAGCGGGGAGGTGAGCGCCTGATGGCAATGACTCAAAAACAAGAGGACAAATTAAGGGACCTGAAGTACCGCTATGAGAGCAAGTCTTCCGGCGCACCGGCGGCGCCCAGGCGCATGGGCCCGGGCGGCAGGCACGGCCGGGGCTTACCCGGCGGCGGCAAACCAAAGGACAGCCGCCGGACGGTGGTGCGCCTGCTGCGCTATCTGGAGGAGGACAAGGCGAAAATGGTTCTGGCCTTTGTCTGCGTGATCGCCAACACGGTCTGCATGCTGGCCGGTTCCTACATGCTGCGCCCCATCATCAACACCTATATCGCGCCGGTGAACGGCAGCCGGGGAGATATCCAGGGGCTGGCCAGGGCGCTGATCGCTCTGGGATTCGTGTTCCTGGCCGGAGTGGCGGCAAACTATTATCAGGCCAAGGTGATGCTGACCGTGGCCCAGAACGCCCTGCAAAAGATCCGTGACGACCTGTTCACGAAGATGCAGAAGCTTCCGGTGCGTTTTTATGACACCAACAGCAACGGCGATCTGATGAGCCACTTTACCAACGATGTGGATACCATCGGACAGATGTTGAGCTCCACCCTGGTACAGCTGTTCTCCGGGGCTTTAAGCCTGGTGGGCACCCTGGCGCTGATGATCTACACCAATATCTGGCTGACCCTGGTGACGCTGGTGATGATTCCACTGGTCATGCGGGCCGGCGGGGCGGTGGCAGGCCGGAGCCAGAAGTATTTTTCCGCCCAGCAGTCCTCCCTGGGAGCGGTCAACGGCTATGTGGAGGAGATGATCACCGGGCAGAAGGTGATCAAGGTATTCTGCCACGAGGATACGGCGGCGGACGAGTTCGGCCTGCTCAACGAGGACCTGAGGCAGAACCAGATCCGCGCCCAGTTTTTCGGCGGGGTTATGGGGCCGGTGATGAACAACCTGAGCCAGATCAACTACACGCTCACCGCGGTTGTGGGCGGCCTGCTCTGCGTGCTGCGGGGCTTTGACGTGGGCGGACTGACCGTGTTTTTAAACTTTTCACGGCAGTTCTCCCGGCCCATCAATGAGATTTCCGCCCAGGTCAGCAACGTGTTCTCCGCCCTGGCGGGCGCGGAGCGGGTGTTCGCGGTGATGGACGAGGAGCCGGAGCCCGCGGACGGACCCGGGGCCGTGGTGCTGGAGCCCATGAAGGGCCATGTGGTGCTGGACCATGTGACCTTTGGCTATGACCCGGAGAAGATCATTTTAAAGGATGTGAGCCTGTACGCAAGGCCGGGGCAGAAGATCGCCTTTGTGGGCAGCACCGGCGCGGGAAAGACCACGATCACCAACCTGATCAACCGGTTTTACGACATTCAGTCCGGGGCCATCACCGTGGACGGCGTGGATATCCGGCAGATCAGCCGGGAGAACCTGCGCAAAAACATCGCCATGGTGCTTCAGGACACCCATTTATTTACCGGCACCGTGATGGAGAATATCCGCTACGGCAGGCTGGACGCCACGGACGAGGAGGTGGTTCAGGCTGCGAAAACAGCCTCCGCCGATTCCTTTATCCGCCGTTTGCCGGATGGGTACAACACCATGCTGGAGGGCGACGGGGCCAATTTAAGCCAGGGCCAGCGGCAGCTGTTAAACATTGCAAGGGCGGCTATCTCCAGGGCGCCAATCCTGATTCTGGACGAGGCCACCAGCTCGGTGGACACCCGCACGGAGAAGCACATCGAGCACGGCATGGACCGTTTGATGGCGGATCGCACCACCTTTGTCATCGCCCACCGCCTCTCCACCGTGCGCAATGCCAACGCCATCATGGTGCTGGAGCACGGCGAGATCATTGAGCGGGGCGACCACGATGAGCTTTTGAAGCTGAAGGGGCGGTATTACGAGCTGTATACGGGGCTGAAGGAGCTGGATTAAACGATCTGCGCGGGCGAATATTGAACCTGTGAAAGGAGGCTGGCTATATGATTGAATATAGGAGATGCAGGGAATTTACGGAGGAGCAGCTCGGCGGGCTGTTCCGGTCGGTGGGCTGGTACTCCGGCAGGTTCCCGGAACGGCTTAAGAAGGCTATGGGCAATTCCAGCCGGGTGATATCGGCCTGGGATGGGGAGCGCCTGGTAGGGCTGATCCGCGGGCTGGACGACGGCGTGTGGCAGGCGTCCATCGACTGTCTGCTGGTGGACCCGGAGTACCAGGGAAGAAAAATCGCGTCCGCATTGTTGGAAATGCTGTTGGAGGATTACCGGGAGCTGCTCTATGTGGACGTGGTTCCGGATGAGAAACGGAACGTGGGCTTCTATCTGAAACACGGTTTTGAGGTTATGGAGGAGGGCACGGCGATGCAGATCAGGGGAAAGGGCTGGGATTGAGCGGAAAAGCCGGAAAAAAGTGGTATACCACACGAGGCTTTCCGCGGCGTCCCGGGCGGATTTTTCTAAGAAATTGTTCAAAATCCCTCCGAAAAAGGGGGGCGATCGGCGGAATGACGGCCGGATACATCTTGGAAAATGATGGTATACCACCTGCCGGACGGCCCGGCTCCCATTTTGGGATACCGCCGGACTCTGTTAAAAAGGCGTAAAAATGCCGAAAAATCGTTAATTTATAGGCAAAGTCGGTTTGTGGGAGCGGAGCGGGAGGAAGCGCCCTGGCTCCCGGAGATTCGACTGGAAAAATAAGGGAACACTGCGCACATTGTATTTTTTGAGATACAGTGTGTCGAATGTTGGAAATTGAATAAAAAACTTTGACAATTTCAGACAAAATTGGGGCTGATTTTGCAATTTAGTAAATAATTAACGACATAATTAAAAAAATAACGATGTGAAATGAATTGTATACAATTTTAAATTGTGGTATACTATGAAAGCATGTATACACAACAGTAACGATTCAGCCGTGCGTCAGTTTGCGCGGACTCAGGTTTTCTGCCAGCAGGAATGTGATACGGATATCACCGATGTCACCCAAAACTGTTGCACAGCTGAATCGTTACGGAAAATTATTGAAGAAAGAGGGTTAGAATTCCATGGGTTTGGCAACTTTTAAGGGCGGCATCCACCCCTACGAGGGCAAGGAACTGTCAGAGAACAAACCGGTTCAGGTTCTGGAACCTAAGGGCGAGCTGGTTTATCCCATGTCCCAGCACATCGGGGCCCCGGCGAAGCCTCTGGTCGCAGTAGGAGACCATGTCCTGGCTGGCCAGAAGATCGGAGAAGCGGGCGGGTTCATTTCCGCCAATGTGATCGCTTCCGTATCCGGTACTGTGAAAAAGATCGAACCGAGGCGTATGGCGAATGGCGCGATGGTGCCTTCCATTATCGTGGAGAACGACGGGGAGTACAAAGGGATCGAGGGTCTTGGGGAAGACCGTGATCCGTCCGGGCTCTCCAAGCAGGAGATCCGCGACATCGTAAAGGAAGCGGGTATCGTGGGACTGGGCGGCGCGGGCTTCCCGACTCACGTAAAGCTGACTCCCAAGGATGAGAACGCAATCGAGTACATATTGGTGAACGGCGCGGAGTGCGAGCCATATCTGACCAGCGATTACCGCATGATGATCGAGGAGCCGGAGAAGATCGTGGGCGGCCTGAAGGTGATCCTTCAGCTGTTCGACAACGCCAAGGGCGTGATCGGCATCGAGAACAACAAACCCGAGGCCATCGCAAAGCTGACGGAGATGGTCAAGGATGAGCCGCGCATCACGGTGTGCCCCTTAAAGACCAAGTACCCCCAGGGCGGTGAGCGTTCCCTGATCTACGCCATCACCGGCCGGAAGGTGAATTCCTCCATGCTGCCCGCCGACGCAGGCTGTATCGTGGACAATATCGACACCGTGATCGCCATCTACATGGCGGTCTGTAAACGCACGCCCCTGATGCGCAAGATCATCACCGTGACCGGGGATGCGGTGACGGATCCCAGAAACTTTAACGTGAAGCTGGGAACCAACTACCAGGAGCTGATCGAGGCTGCGGGCGGCTTCAAGACCGAGCCGGAGAAGATTCTGTCCGGCGGCCCCATGATGGGCCAGGCGCTGTTCGATCTGGACATCCCGGTGAGCAAGACCAGCTCCGCGCTGACCTGCTTTACCAAAGACCAGGTGGCGGCCATGGAGCCGACTCCCTGTATCCGCTGCGGCAAGTGCGTCAGCGTGTGCCCCAGCAAGATTATTCCGGTTATGATGATGGAAGCCGCGCTGCACAACGACTGCGAGAAGTTCGAAAAGCTGAACGGCATGGAGTGCATGGAGTGCGGAAGCTGCACCTATGTATGTCCCGCGAAGCGCCCGCTGACGCAGGCCTTTAAGGATATGCGGCGTACCGTCGCGGCAAACCGCAGGAAGAAAGGGTAGGAGGGGACAACTGTCATGAGTAAATTATTAAACGTATCATCATCCCCGCATGTGAGAAGCAGTGAGACCACCCAGAGCATTATGATGGACGTGGCGATCGCCATGATTCCCGCAGCCGCTTTTGGCGTGTTCCACTTCGGCTTCTATGCGTTGCTTGTGTTGCTTGTAACCGTTGCGGCTTGTGTCCTCAGCGAGTACATATTTGAAAAATATATGAAGAAGCCCATCACCGTGCGCGATATGAGCGCCGTAGTGACCGGCATGATCCTGGCGCTCAATATGCCTCCGGAGATTCCGCTGTGGATTCCCGCCCTGGGCGGCGTGTTCGCCATTATCGTGGTGAAGCAGCTCTACGGCGGCCTGGGCCAGAACTTTATGAACCCGGCGCTGGCAGCCAGATGCTTTTTGCTCATCTCCTTTGCGGGCAAGATGACGGACTTCACCAGCAAGAAGGGCAGCACCTTCCAGTTTGACGGCATTTCCAGCGCCACCCCCCTGGCTACCTTAAAGAGCGGCGGCGTGGTGGACGTACCGGCCATGTTTACCGGTAATATCGCCGGAACCATCGGCGAGGTGTCCGTGATCGCACTGCTTCTGGGCGCGGCTTATATGCTGGTCAAGAAGGTTATCACCATCCGGATCCCGGCGGCCTATATCATCACCTTTGTGATCTTTATCGTGCTGTTCGGCGGACATGGTCTGGACTTTAACTTTATCGCAGCTCACCTGTGCGGCGGCGGCCTGATCTTCGGCGCGTTCTTTATGGCCACCGACTATGTGACCAGCCCCATCACCCCCAGAGGACAGATTGCCTTCGGCGTGCTCCTGGGCGTGCTCACCGGACTGTTCCGTCTCTTCGGCGGCTCCGCGGAGGGCGTGTCCTACGCCATCATCATCAGCAACATCCTGGTTCCGCTGATTGAGAAGGTAACCCTTCCCAAGGCATTCGGAAAGGAGGGCAAGTAATATGAGCAAGTCAGGATTTATGAAAGACGCAGTGATTCTGTTTGCAATCACCCTGATTTCCGGCTTTCTGCTGGGCGGCGTATATCAGCTGACCAAGAAGCCCATTGAGATTGCCACCATTAAAGCCAACAACAAGGCATACAAGGCCGTTTTTAACGAGGCCGAGACCTTTGACCCGGACGACAGTCTGACCGCGGCCGTGGAAGCCTGCAACACGGCGCTTGCTACCATGAACTATGGAAACGTAGCCGTGGACACGGTGCTGAAGGCCAACGATGCGAACAAAAACCAGCTGGGTTACGTGATCGTGGCGCACTCCAACGACAGCTACGGCGGCGAGGTGAAAATCTCCGTGGGTATGAAGGAGGACGGCACCGTCACCGGCATCGAGTTTTTGACCATCAGCGATACTCCCGGACTGGGCTTAAAGGCCAAGGAAGACGATTTCAAGAACCAGTACGCGGGCAAGAACGCGGAGGCCCTGACGGTAAAGAAGGGCGGCGGCGCAGGCGAGACCGAGATCAACGCCATCAGCGGCGCGACCATCACGTCCAGCGCGGTGACCAATGCGGTGAACGCTGCGTTATATTTTGTGCATAACTGTATCAATCAGTAGGAGGTGGGAAAATGAACAAATGTACAGAACGTTTATATAACGGTATTGTGAAAGAAAACCCAACCTTCGTGTTGATGCTTGGCATGTGTCCGACCCTGGCGGTTACGACCTCCGCGATCAACGGCCTGGGCATGGGACTTTCTACTACCGTAGTTTTACTGTTTTCTAATATGATTATTTCCGCGATGCGTAAGATTATCCCGGACCGCGTGCGTATTCCGGCTTACATCGTAATCGTGGCGTCCCTGGTTACCATCGTTCAGCTGTTGCTCCAGGCCTATGTGGATTTCCTGTACGCGGCTCTGGGCATTTACATTCCTTTGATCGTGGTAAACTGTATCATCCTGGGCCGCGCGGAGTCCTACGCGTCCAAGAACGACGCCGTTTCCTCCACGTTTGACGGAATCGGCATGGGCCTTGGTTTCACCGTGGCCCTGACCTGTATCGGACTGGTCCGCGAGCTTTTAGGCTCCGGCGCCGTGTTCGGCAAGGTGCTGATCCCCGAGGATTTCCACATCGCCATCTTTGTTTTGGCTCCCGGCGCGTTCTTCGTGCTGGCGATCCTGACGGCGCTTCAGAACAAGTTCAAAGCGCCGTCCGCAACCAACGGTTCCGTGCCCCAGTCCAAACTGGCCTGCGGCGGAAACTGCTCCACCTGTACCGGTAGTTCCTGCATGGCAAACCATGAGATTCTGGACACCAGAAAGCGTCAGGCGGAGGAAGAGGCTCTGGCTAAGAAAAAAGCGGCCCTGGCCAAGAAGGAAGCGGAACTGAAGGCGGCGACAGCCAAGAAGGAAGATTAAGGAGGGTGGATAGATGAAAGAATTATTGTTAGTTGCCATTGGATCCGCTCTGGTCAATAACGTGGTTTTAAGCCAGTTCCTGGGGCTTTGTCCGTTCCTCGGCGTTTCCAAGAAGGTAGAGACTTCGGCAGGTATGGGCGCGGCCGTTATCTTCGTTATCACCATCGCGTCGTTTGTGACCAGCGTGATTTACAAATTCATCCTGGCCAACGAGCACTTCATCATCAACGGCAAACCGGTGGATCTGGCGTTTCTTCAGACCATCGTGTTCATCCTGGTGATTGCGGCTCTGGTTCAGTTTGTAGAGATGTTTTTGAAAAAGTCCATGCCCTCCCTGTATGAGGCGCTGGGCGTGTACCTGCCCCTGATTACCACCAACTGCGCGGTGCTGGGCGTGGCTCTGACCAACGTACAGAAGGGCTACGACATTCTGACGAGTGTTGTGAACGGCGTGGGTATCTCCGTGGGCTTCACCATTGCGATTATCATGCTGGCCGGCATCCGCGAGAAGATCGAGCACAACGACGTGCCGTACTCATTCCAGGGTTCTCCCATCGTTCTGATTACCTCGGGACTTATGGCAATCGCATTTTTCGGATTTTCCGGATTAATTTAGAAGGAGGAGAAGGAAAATGGTTACAGGCATTATTTTAGCGGCAGCGGTCGTCGGTATTCTGGGCATTCTGATCGGAATATTCTTAGGCGTTGCCAGCGAGAAGTTTAAAGTGGAAGTGGACGAGAGAGAGATTCTGGTCCGCAACGAGCTGCCGGGCAACAACTGCGGTGGCTGCGGATATGCGGGCTGTGACGCCCTGGCCAAGGCCATCGCGGCGGGCCAGGCCGACGTGGGCGCATGTCCGGTGGGCGGCGCTTCCGCGGCGGAGAAGATCGGCGCCATCATGGGTGTGGCCGGCGGAGCCGCCGACAAGAAGGTGGCCTTCGTCAAGTGCTCCGGCACCTGCGACAAGACCAAGGTGCAGTACAACTACTACGGCGTGGACGACTGCCAGAAGGTTTCCGTGGTACCGGGAGCCGGGGAAAAGGCCTGCGCTTACGGATGTATGGGCTACGGCTCCTGCGTGAAGGCCTGCGCCTTTGACGCCATCCACGTGGTGGACGGCGTGGCCGTGGTGGATAAGGAGAAGTGCGTTGCCTGCGGCAAATGCGTGGCTTCCTGTCCCAACCACCTGATCGAGCTGGTGCCCTACAAGGCCGAGCACCTGGTGCGCTGCAACTCCCACGACAAGGGCAAGGACGTGAAAGCGGCCTGCGCGGCCGGCTGTATCGGCTGTACGCTCTGCACCAAGCAGTGCGAGTTCGACGCCATTCATATGGAGAATAACCTGGCTGTGATTGATTACGAAAAGTGTACGAACTGCGGGAAGTGCGCGGTGAAGTGTCCGGCGAAGGTGATTTTGTAGGAGTGGAAGTTTAGAGATAGCGATGGTATGTTTAGGCTATTTCTGAATGAGAAAATAAAGATGCTGTCTAATCGAGAGTTTGATGATTAGGCAGCATTTTTGATATTATATTAGGAATCAGAGTGGCTTCTTTAAACCGTTGGCTGGCGCTGGCGGTTTGTTTTTATTTTCTTTCATTAATAATCGAAGATGCTTTGTATCGCATCGATGATGTTGATAATATCATGATAATTAATACGATCCAGCTTTTTAAAACCTCTCACTTTGAGATCCAGCAGTTTCATCTGTTCGCACAGAACAAAACCGTCCACATTTTTCGCTGCGATTTTTATATGCAATGGATCTGGGATGGTGGATTTCACAACTGGGCACACAAGAGCTACCTCGGCAGCGTTGAAAAAATTCTTACTGACTATAAGGACGGGCCCCTTGATTTTTTCAATCGATAAGATATCTCCCTGTTCAATCGGCAGCATAGTCCTCTACCACCCTTCCCGGCCGATTGGTTCACCCCATTCAAATTCATCGTAGGGTCCCAGCTTTCCGCCAAATTCTTCGGCCCGTTCTTCAAGCGTGCGGTGTTTGAACGTTTTTTTCAGTATAATGTTGCCGTCTACTACTTCGATGTCTAAAAAGTCATTATTCTGAATTCCGGCTAAGGTCAGAAGCTCTTTGGACAGGCGGATTCCCTGACTGTTTCCCCACGGTTTTACCTGTGTAATCATATAAATGCCTCCTTTCAGTATATACAAAGTATATCCTAAAAAGTTCTTGTAATCAATACATAGATTCAAAATTGAGTGTGTTTCGTTTAGGAACAAAATGATGAGAATAAGTTCTGATTTAGAATGTGCAATAAAAAGTGTTTTGACATGAAACGAAAATGAGATATCATTCGATTGCATTTCCCTGAAATTCTCTTTAAAATAATAGATATTTCAGATGGGAGGTATTTGATTATGTATGTTCCGCCAACCGTAAAACCTTTGTGTCCGCCGGAGGAAAAGCCGCGGTTTGAAGATGTGGCCTATGCGACCGTCAAGCTGGATGATGGGCAGGATTATACCCTGAAACTGGATATTTACCAGTCTGCCGGGCAGGATAAGCCCGGCCCCTGTATCATCTATATTTTTGGCGGCGGCTTTATGTGGGGAGAGTATAAGCAGGTTACGCAGAAGGCGGTTTACTGCCGGGACCTGGTCCGTTTGACCAGGGAGGGTTACACCGTGGTGTGCCCGGACTACCGGCTGGTAAGCCAGTCCATTTTTCCGGCGTGTATCAACGACGTCAAGGGTGTGGTGCGCTTTCTGAAGGCAAACGGGGAGAAGTATCACATTGATCCGGAACGCATCGGCGCTCTGGGCAACTCGGCGGGGGGCTGCCTGGCGTCTATGCTGGCATTTAGCTCGAAATGTGAGGCGCTGGAAGGGGATGTGGGCGGCAACCTGGAATATGACAGCTCCATCAAGGCTGCGGCAATCTTTTACGCTCCCGCGGACCTCTGCCAGAGCATCCGCACCAGCGCTGCGGCTCTGTCCGGCCCGCCCAAGGATCTGACCGGCACGGAGATTGAAAATGTGGGCAATGACAAGGCAAATATTATTCCGGCCCTGATTGTGGGCTACACCGGCCCGGGAAGGAGTCTGCACACGCTGAATCAGGTGCTGGAGAGCAATGATCCCAGCCACCCGGACTGGCATTTTATCGAGCTGACAAAGCTGTGCAGCCCCATTACCCATGTGAGCGCGGACTGCCCGCCGGTGGTCATTTTTCAGGGCGCGCGGGACCAAATCGTGGACCCGGAGCAGAGCGAGCTTTTGTACCACGCGCTGGCGGAGGCGGGGGCGGACGCTACCTTTGTGGCCTATTCCGGCGGCGGACACGGCCCTTCCCTGGGGGAGGAAATCGACCAGTTCGCCTACAGTTTTTTGAAAAACAGGCTGTGATTGGAGGGCTGGATACGTGAACGAGGGGAACGGATTTTATATGTATGTCTCCACAAGGGCCTGCTATGACCCGGCCAAGACTATTTTCGTTTTTGCGCCAGGGGAGGAGGCGATGGATATGGCGTCGGCAGAGCGGTTCGCCGTCCGGTCGGGCTGGCAGGCGCTGTCCGAGTACGACGGGGCGGTGCTGATCCTTCCGCTGGCCCCGATGGGGTGGGAGAGAGAAGTGGTCTCCCTTCCGGGGCGGATTTATGAGCTGATTCGGGGCGGGATAGAGAGCCGCAACGGAAAGAGCCTGTTCGGACGGGGCGGGATGATTTGGTGCTGGGAGACGATGATTTACCTGGTTGGTTACGGCGACGGGGCGGTATTTGCCGGAAACTGCCTGGTGGCGGAGCCGGGACGGTTTGCGGCTGCGGCTCTGATTGGGGGAGCGCCGGAGGATTATTCGGCCGGGAAGAAGCTGTCGGGTCATTGGATGGTGCCGGATGTGAGTGATGATGATGCGGTGAGAAACGACCAGATTCCCTGCAGCCTTTGGCTGATTGGGGCGCAGAAGGAGGAGATCAGACGGGCTTTGGATTACTTCGGGGTCTCGGGCGGGCTTGGGCGGGAGCCGAAGCAGGTTTCCATGGGGATGTGCACGGCGGTTTGTTATGAAAATGAGGCTAATCCGGCCCAACGGTTGATGGTTTCGGAGGGGCCGGAGGTTTCTGGTATGGCCCTGGCCCACACTATTTTGGACGCATATTTTGACCGCACCGTCCGCTGGAAAACCGGACCGGACGGGACGCTGACACTTCATCTGGGGCGGACGGGGTTTTATCAGTCTAACCGGTTTATCCACGGCTCTGTGACGGTGGGGTGTCTGGAGTATGCATATTCGGTGCATTTACCGGAGGGATGTTCTGCGGAGGACGTGAGGGGATTGCCGCTGCTGTTCAGTGCTCACGGCAGGGGAGAGCCTGCCTGGCTCTTTGCCGAAAAGAATGGCTGGGACGTGCTGGCGGATGAGACCCGGGCATTTGTTCTGGTCTGCCCGGATTCGCCGGGGAATATCTGGCAGCTGGAGCGGGACGGGCTGGCCTTTGAAGCGATGATTACGCAGATTTGCGGGGATTACGGGCTGGACCGCACCAGGGTGTATCTGACCGGATTTTCCAATGGTGGCGCGATCACCCGGGAGGTTGGGACTACATGGCCGGAGCTGTTCGCGGCCATTGCGCCGTTTAACGCGCCCGTGAATGCGCCGGGACTGGTGGCGGCGGAGGTTGTGAACCCGGGGTTTCTGTCGTCCGGGTATGAGCTGCCCTATTGGGTCTGTGTTGGGGACAGGGACCCCGCCGCAGGGACAGATGTGGATGGGCAGCTGGAGGTGATGCTGGCGGCGAATCGTTGGGCGGGGGGTTCTGAAGAGAGGACGGCGGTTCGCTGCGGGGGCCATTCTGAAGAGATGGCGGTTCGCTGTGGGGGCAGTTCTGAAGAGAGGACAGCGGTTCGCTGCGGGGGCCGTTCTGAAGAGAAGGCGGTTCCCTGTGGGGGCCGTTCTGAAGAGAGGGCGGCGGTTCGCTGCGGGGGCCGTTCTGAAGAGAGGGCAGCCGTTTGCTGCGGGGGCCGTTCTGAAAGGGACCGCGCCGTTCACGATGAAGGCTGTTTTGAAGAGAGTTCCGCTGTTTGCTGTGAGGGGCGTCCTGAAGAGGGGTCCGCCGTTTGCTGTGAGATCCATTCTGAAGAGAACCGCGCCGTTCGCAGTGGGGGCCAATTTAAAGAAGGCCCCACAATTCGCCGTGAGGCCAATTCCAAACAGAGCCGCGCCCTCCCTACCCATTTCCTCCCTGATGAAATCCGCACCGTCGACAACTACTACACCACCTCCCAGGGCTACCTCCAGGGGGACCGTTTCAAAACCCTGGTCTACCACGGCCCGGACGGGCTTCCCCGGGTGGCGTTCACCGTGATGAAAAACATGCCCCACGGGGCCATCCCCGAGCAGAGCCGGGCCGCTTGGGAGTTCCTGCGGCATTTCCGCCGTCCGGCGGGAAGCAGGCAGGTAGAGTACCTGCCGGACTAGGGAATAGCTTGCTTTAAGGGACGCCCCGCAATGCCCGGAGAATCCCTCAGTACGCCAGGCGGGAAGGAATTTTTACACACCACAAACCCGCCGGGCCCTCCCACCCCCTATTTCTCCTCATTCAGATACCGCCACAAGGTCGTCCTCCCGATCCCCAGCCGTTTCGCAGCCAGTGTCTGGTTGCCGCCGCACTGGGAGAGGACGACCTTTACAATTTCCCGGGTCATCTCGTTTAGGGACCGGTTGTAGTCGAAGAAGTCGGCTGTGGTGGGGACGTACTGGCGCTTTTCCTTCTCGATGGCCTCGTACACCGTGTCCAGCTGGATATACGCGGTGGAGGTGAGCATCACCAGCTCCGCCAGCACCCGCTTCAGCTGCATGAAATTGTCCGGCCACTGGTAGCTCATCAGCAGGGACAGGGCCTCGGGCGTGAAGCCCACGATCTGTTTGGACATCTCCACATTCATGGCGTTGAGGTACAGGTTGCTGGAGCTCTGGATATCGTCGGTCAGCTCCCTCAGCGGCGGCATGTAGATGGTGGTGCAGGGCAGATAGTCGATAAAGCTTCTGGAAGGGTCCGGGGAATCCCGCTCCAGGGTCTGGGAGCAGGAGAGGATGATCCGGTTGCGCTTGTGGGCCCCGGTGTCCACAAGGAAGGACAGAAGCCGCTCCTGCTGGTTTTTGGACAGGGCCTGGATGTTGCTGATGAAAATGGTATTGTTTTTGTCGTTCAGCGGCGAATTGTAGTTGCTGATCACATAATTCCAGGTCCGCTCGTTGAGAATCTGGCAGTCGATGGTGATATAGGGATATTTCTGCATGGAGCTTTCCAGATAGAGCTTGGCCGCCAGCTGGTTTTTCCCCGAGCCCCGCTCCCCCAGAATCATCACCGGAAGGGTATTCTGGTTGATCAGCCGGATTTTCTCCTCCATCAGCTTGGCGCTGGAGGTCAGAGAATAGAAACTGCTGGAATACATCACCGAGACCTGGGTATAATTGGAAAATCGGATGCCGTGCTTGCTCCCGCCCACCGGGAAGGGGTTCTGTTCCAGACAGAAAATGCAGCAGGGTTCCCCCAGGAAATCCGCCTCCTCCGCCGTGATGGAGTACAGGTCGTTTTCGATCATGTGAAATGCCTTGGCAGACATGGAGCAGGGGGACTCCATCAGCTTTTTCAGATACCCGGTGACGGCCGTGATATTCTTCTCGTTGTAGGTGGAGAACAGAATGGTTCCGTCCTGCTTCATAATAATGGTTTTCATGCCCTGCATGTCCAGGGCCTTTGTGAACAGGCGGCTTCTGGCCTTGGTCTCCGCCACGGCCCGGCACATGTTGACGGAATACTCGATGGCGATATCGATGCTCTCCGGCCCGGACAGAATCAGAATCGGCTCCATGCCGGCCTCCCGGGCCATCATCTCGGTGATCACGTCGCAGAGAATGAAATTGCAGCCCCCGGCCTTCAGCTCCCTCAGCACAGGGCCCAGCTCCTCCGGGCTGTGGATGGTGACGATGTTCATGCGGTAATTCATCATCTCGCACAGGACGCGGGCGGGCTGGGTGACGGTGGGATAACCCACCACGGCGTAGGCTTCGGTGAGATTCCCCACCAGCAGGATCGCTCGCAGGATATCGTTGATGTTTAATGTGATCTCGATAACCGGGATGGTGGCCACCGGACGGATCAGCTCCGCGGTTCCGCCCCGGGAGATCAGGATATCAAAGCCCTCGTCCATGTGCTGCAGGGCCAGCTGAACCCCGTCCTCCAGGTTCCCCGTGTAGACCACCATCTCGATCTCTTCATATTTTGCCGCTTCCGCGACCATGGCATTTCTCAGATTCTCGTAAGGCGCAATTCCCAGTATGCGGTATTTTTTTTCCATATGATTTAATTCCCCTCTCCTGTATGCCCGCTGAATTCCTGTGAAACTGTTTCATTATGAAAATATAATATCATAAAATAGAAATAAAAACAATAACGTTTCAAAAAAGAACAAAAATCCCTATGTTTTTATTTGAAACTCGTGTCGAAAAGCGCTATTCTATAACCACAGAGAAAAACCAAGACACATGTTTCAAATCAAAACATATCGCAGACTGGCGGGAGGTGAGACATTGGTTGAATTGATGATCATTGCGGACGATTTCACAGGCGCTCTGGATTCGGGGGTGCATTTCGCGGAGAAAGGAATCCGCACCAGAGTGATTGTCAGCATGGAAAATGACAGAAGCTGGGAGGAGGGCCTTAAGCCCGGAGAGACCACGGTGCTGGTGGTGGACGCGGAGACCAGGCACGCTTCGCCGGAGCAGGCAGGGCGCAAGGTAAGCGCCATCGTGTCAGACGGCAGAAAAGCGGGAATCCCTTATATTTATAAGAAAACAGATTCAGCCCTCCGGGGAAACATCGGAAGCGAGCTGGAGGCGGCCCTGAAAGCGTCGGGGGAACAGGTTTTAAGCTTTGTGCCCGCCCTGCCCCGGATGAACCGGATCACCAAAGGCGGGAAACACTATATCGACGGTCTACCGGTCAGCCAAAGCGTGTTCGGGAACGATCCCTTCGAGCCGGTCACCCGGGACTCGGTAGCGGATATCATCGGTTTGCAGAGCAGGATTCCCGTAACTACTGCAGAGGACCCGGAACAGCTAAGCGGCAGAGAATCCGGCATTGTGGTATACGACGCCTTGAGCGAAGCGGACATTGAGCGGATCGGCGCCAAGCTGGCCGCATCGGGACAGAGCCGCCTGCTGGCGGGCTGCGCGGGGTTCGCCTCCATTTTGCCGGAGCTTTTGGGCCTGGAACGCAGGGAACCGGAGGCGGCCGCGCTGGAAAACCGGCTGTTCGTAATCTGCGGCAGCGTGAACCCCATCACGAAAAAGCAGCTGGATCGGGGGGAACAGGTCGGATTTCCAAGATTTTACATAAGACCGGAGGAAAAGCTGGACCGGGAATTCTGGAGATCGGGAGCCGGAGACCGGCGGGTCCGGCAGATAACGGAAGCTGGAAACGGCAGAGACTGCGTTATCCTGGACACCAACGACCGGGAGGGGACGCCGGACACCCTGGAGTACGCCAGAGGGCTTGGCATGGACACCGAAGCGGTGCGACAGAGAATCCCGGAAACCCTGGGAATCATTTTAAAACAAATGCTGGATCAGGGGCTTGACGCCGTCTGGCTGGTCACCGGCGGGGACACGCTGCTGGGATTCATGAAGGAGATCGGGCAGTGGGAGCTTAAGCCCATCCGGCAGATTCGACCGGGCTGCGTGCTGACAAAGCTGGATTACAACGGCCGGGAATATCACATGATCACGAAATCAGGCGGCTTCGGGGATGAAAACCTGCTGCCGGATCTGACGGAAGAATTAAAAGGAAAACAGAAAGGCGAGGAAAATGGGATATCAGATTAAAATTCCTTCCTGCGTATATTCAGGAATGGGAAGCATTGAGGATGTTCAGACGATTTTAAAACAGGAGTCCGCCAAAAAGGCCCTGGTGTTCACCGACAAGGGAGTGGCCGGAGCGGGGCTTTTAGACAAGCTGCTGGCCGTGCTGGAGCGCTGCGGCGTGGACTATCAGGTGTTTGACGAGCTGAAGCCGGAACCCGCCTACGGCGACGTGGAGGCGGTGGTGGAGCAGATGAACCGGGAAAACGGCGACATTATCATCGCCATCGGCGGCGGCAGCGTCATGGACGCGGCCAAGCTCTGTTCTCTGTTAAAAGGCTCCGATTACAAGGTAAAGGACCTGCTGGACAATCCGCTTTTAGCGTCCAAGCAGCTGAAAACCGTGATGATCCCCACCACCTGCGGCACCGGCTCCGAGGCCACCTGCAACGCCATCGTGGCCATCCCGGAGGAGCAGTCCAAAAAGGGCATTGTGAACGCGGAAATGATACCGGATTACGTGATCCTGGACGCGCAGATGATCGCCGGGCTGCCCGCCTCCATCGTGGCAGCCACCGGCGTGGACGCCCTGGCCCATGTGGTAGAGTGCTACACCTCGAAGAAAGCGACCCCGTTAAGCGACACCTACGCCGCGGCGGGCGCGAAGCTGATTTTCCGCAACATTGAGCGGGCTTACAAAAATCCCTCCGACATGGAGGCGAAGAACAACCTGCTGCTGGGCGCTTTTTACGGCGGCGTGGCCATCACCGGAAGCGGCACCACCGCGGTTCACGCCCTGAGCTATCCCCTGGGCGGCAAGTACCACATCCCCCACGGCGTGTCCAACGCCATACTGTTCGCCCATGTGATGGCGTTCAACAAGGACGCCTGCGCAGAACGGCTGGCGCAGCTCTGCGACGCGGTGTACCCGGAACAGTCGGCGGGGAGCGGGGAGGAAAAGGCGGATTACATGATCGGGCGGATCGCCGCCATCGTGAAGAACACCAACATCCCCACGAATCTGGAAGCCTTCGGCGTCAAAATGGAAGATCTGGACTTCCTGGTGGACGCGGGGAGCAGGCAGCAGAGGCTTCTGGTCAACAACATGAAGGAATTGAGCCTTGAAGATATTCGTTCCATCTATTTGAACGTGCTGAAGGAGGATTAAAACGTGACAGAGATCAAAGGAATTATCGCGGCAATGCAGACTGCCATGCATGAGGATGGCAGCATCAACGAGGCGGAGCTCCGCAGACAGATCAACCGGCAGATCGACGCGGGAGTGGACGCGGTGTTCTGCCTGGGCACCAACGGCGAGTTTTACATCATGTCCGCCGAGGAAAAAATCCGGGTGATGGAGATTTTCGTGGACGAGGTAAAGGGCCGGGTTCCGGTGTACGCGGGCACCGGGTGCATCAGCACCGAGGAGACCGTGGCGCTGTCCAGAAAGGCGCAGGAGATCGGCGTGGATGTGCTCTCCGTCATCACCCCCTATTTCGCGGCCATCAGCCAGGAAGAGCTGTACCAGCACTACGCCCAGGTGGCGCAGGCGGTGGACCTTCCGGTGGTAATGTACAACATCCCGGCCAGAACCGGGGCTTCCCTGGCTCCGGCCACCGTGAAGCGCCTGGCGGGCGAATTTAAAAATATCGCAGGCGTCAAGGATTCCAGCGGCAACTTCAACAACATTCTCCAGTACATCCAGGAAACCGAGGGCATGGATTTCGCAGTTCTCTCCGGCAACGACGCCCTGATTCTCTGGACCCTGTTGGCAGGCGGCAAGGGCGGAATCACCGCGATCGCCAACATCCTTCCCACGGTTATGGTGAACATCTACCAGAGCTATCTGCGGGGGGACATGGAGGGCGCGAAGAAGGCCCAGAACGCCATTTCCAAAATCAGGGAATGCTTCAAATACGGCAACCCCAACTCCGTTGTCAAGTGCGCCACCAACCTGATCGGACAGCCGGTGGGGCCCTGCAGAAAGCCCTTCGGCATTTTACCCCAGGAGGCGGTGGAGGCGATCCAAAGGACCATCGACACCTACTACGGGGAGTACAAAAATAAGTGACAGTCCAGGAAAGGAGAACGGCAGTTATGAAAATAATCGGTATTACCATGGGTGATCCGGCCAGCATCGGCCCGGAGATCACCGCGAAGGCATTGTCGGACCCGGCGGTCTATGAGCGCTGCAAGCCGCTTGTGGTGGGAGACGCAGCGGTGATGGAGGAGGCATTAAAGATTACCGGCCTCTCCGGCAAGCTGAAAATCCATAAGATCGGGGATGTCAGCGAAGCGCTGTACGAATACGGCATCATCGACGTCTACGACATGGGTATGGTGGACATGAAGGAGCTGAAGCGGGGAGAAGTCTCCGCCATGGCCGGAAACGCAGCCTTCCAGTATGTGAAGAAGGTCATTGAGCTGGCCATGGACGGCCAGGTGGACGCCACGGTGACCAACGCGCTGAACAAGGAAGCCATGAACCTGGCGGGGCACCATTACTCCGGCCACACTGAGATTTACGCGGACTACACCGGCACCAAGAAATACACCATGATGCTGGCCCACGAGAACCTGAGAGTGGTCCATGTGTCCACCCACGTTTCCCTCAGGGAAGCCTGCGACCGGGTGAAGAAGGACCGCGTTCTGGAGGTGATCCGCATCGCCCACCAGGCATGCCGTAAGCTGGGAATCCCGGAGCCGAAAATCGGCGTGGCGGGCCTCAACCCCCACAGCGGTGAGAACGGCATGTTCGGAAGGGAAGAGATCGAGGAGATCACCCCTGCCATCCAGGAGGCCAGAGCCGAGGGAATCCTGGCGGACGGACCGGTTCCGCCGGACACCATTTTCTCCAAGGCCAGAGGCGGCTGGTACGACATTGTGGTGGCCATGTACCACGACCAGGGGCACATTCCCTTAAAGGTGGTGGGATTTGTATACAATCATGAAGCACAGAAATGGGACGCGGTAGCCGGAGTGAATATCACCCTGGGCCTGCCCATCATCCGGGCCTCTGTGGACCACGGAACCGCATTTGACCAGGCGGGCACGGGCCTTGCCAGCGAGCTGAGTTTGATCAACGCCATGGATTACGCCATCCGCATGGCTGAAACCAAAGAATAATACCGTAAAAAAGGAAGGGGAACGATTATGGAATACGCAAAATTGCCAGGGTTGACACCGGACGGAACGATGTATTGGAACGAGGAAATGGGGACTGTGGAGGCGGTTCTCCCGCCGGGGGGTTACAAGACCGCCCACGGACCGGGGCTTTTGGAGCTGGAGAACGGGGATATGCTGTGCGTCTGGTTCGCAGGTTCATTTGAGGGGAACGCGGACGTGAACGTGATCTGCGCCCGCCTGAAAAAGGGAGCGGACCGGTGGGAGGAGCCGGTTCTGGTATCCCATGACCCCGAGCGGAGCGAGCAAAACCCGTCCCTTTTCGCAGGGCCGGACGGAAAGGTCTGGGCCATGTACACCTCCCAGCTTTCCAGAGTGGAGGGCAAGGACAACATGCAGTTCACATCCGTGATCCGCTGCCAGAAGAGCGCGGACGGGGGCGAGACCTGGAGCGATTACGAGACCGTATTCCCGGAGGAGGGAAGCTTCTGCCGCCAGCCCATCCAGGTGCTCTCCAACGGGCGCTGGATCTTCGGAAACTGGATCTGCACGGACTCCGAGCTGGGGCTCACCGGCGATCCCACCGCCTTCCGCATCTCCGACGACCAGGGTAAGACCTGGAAAATGGTGGATATGCCCGAGAGCAACGGCGCGGTTCACGCCAACGTGGTGGAGCTGGAGCCGGGTCACCTGGCAGCCTTCATGAGAAGCCGCGCGGCGGACAATATCTACCGCAGCGAGTCCCTGGACTACGGCGACACCTGGACCAAGCCGGTTCCCACGGTTCTGCCCAACAACAACTCCAGCATCAGCGCGGTGAAGCTTGCCAGCGGAAGAATCGCCGTGGCCTACAATCCCACCTGCACGCCCTGTCCCACGCCGGGCATCGCTTCCTGGCCGGGCCTGCGTTGCCCCGTAGCCGTGGCGCTGTCCGAGGACGGCGGCCTCACATTCCCCATGATCCGCTATATGGAGCGGGGCGAGGGCTATATGGGAGACGAGAACAAGACCAACAACCGGCAGTATGAGTACCCCTATATCATGCAGGGCAGGGACGGCAGGCTCCACCTGGCATTTGCCTACAAGGACCGCCTCAGCGTGAAATATATGAGCTTTACGGAAGAGGACGTCATGGGCAAAAAGCGCGAGACGGTAGGACTCTACAATCCGACCTCAGCCAAGGTCCAGTGAGAAGGAGGAAAATGAAATGACAATCCAAATGATTCTTGCCCTTGCAATACTGGTGATCATGATCGGGCTGATCATGTTCGACGTACTTCCCTTTGGCGCGCCGCCCCTTCTGGCCTGTATGCTGCTGGTGGTATCGGGACTGTCCACCGTGCCCGAGGCATTTGCCGGATTCACAAACTCCAGCGTGATTATGATCGCCAGCTTCATGGTGGTGCTGGCGGGCGTGCAGAAGACCAGGGCCATGGATAAGGTAAAGGAAGCCCTGATCGCCCTGGTAAACAGAGGCGGCTACAAGAGCTACGTGCTGCTGGTGATCGTGGTCATGGTGGGCGCCAGCCTGGTGGGCGGCGGAAATACCGGCTACTATGTGCTGATTCTGTCCCTGATTTCCACCATCCCCTACACCAAGAAAATGCCCACCTCCAAGCTGATGATGCCTCTGGGTTTCGCCACCAACCATCCGTTGATCCCCATCAACGTGGCCCTCTATTACGGCGTGGTGAGCTCTGTTCTGGAGACCGCGGGCTTTATGGAGCCGGTTTCCATGATCAAGTTCTCGGCGGTGAACTTCGCCATGGCCGTGGCCTTCCTGGTCTGGTCCCTGGTGGCCTACCGGCTGCTTCCCGACCACCCCATCGCGGCGGCCGAGGTGGATGCTCAGGCTAAGATTGAAAAGACAAAAGCGGTTCCCATGGAGCCCTGGAAAGAAAAAGTAACCGTTGTGGCCTTTGTGGTCAGCGTGGTGGGCATGATGCTCATCAACAACCTGGGCAACATGGCCTATGTGATTCCCGGCCTGTCCGCCATGGCGCTGCTCTTCATGAAGGTGGTTGATTTTAAGGAGTTCCGCGAGAACATGTTCGCTCCGGTAATCCTGATGATGGCAGGCGTCATCGGCGTGGCCGACGCCCTGGCCAATTCCGGCTTCACGGCCATGATCGGCGAAGCCATTGCAACCGCCCTGGGCACCAGCGTGGCGCCGCTTCTGGTCATCATCCTGTTCGCGCTGCTGACCAGTACCTGCGCAACCTTCACCGGTTCCAACATGGGCTCCGTGTACATATTCGCACCCATCGCCATTGCGGCCTGTATGAGCCTGGGCCTCAATCCCACCGCAGCCGCGGCCGCGGTGGTGGTATCGGGATGGCAGGGCGGCTACATGCCCATCGACGGTATGCCCGCCATGATCATGGGTATGGGCAAATACAAGCTGCCGGAATTCTGGAAATTCACGGTGCCCATGTATCTGATCCGCATCATCGCGCTGAGCGTGGCGGCGGCTGTGATTTTCCCGATGTAGCGGGTTGTTTCGCCGCAGCAGGTTTCCCCTCGCCGCGGCAGGTTTTCCCAGCATAACAATTCAGGCGGCTGGCCGGAAGCTATTTCCGGCCAGCCGTCCCTAAGTCAAAGGAGAAATGAGCATGTTTATTTGCGTATCGCTGTTTATCGTCGGCCTGGTCTGCCTGATCAAGGGCGGAGACTGGTTTGTGGACGGCGCCACGGGCATTGCCCGTAAATTTCATCTGCCGGAGCTGCTGATCGGAGCCACCGTGGTCTCCATTGGAACCACGCTGCCGGAGGTTATGGTATCCACCACCTCCGCGCTGACGGGCCACAGCGAGATGGCCTACGGGAACGCCATCGGTTCCGTGATCTGCAATACCGCGCTGATCGCGGCCATCACCGTGGCCATCAAGCCGGGGAAGATCAACCGCGAGACCCTGCGCACGCCGGTGTTGTTTTTCTTCATCGCAGCCGTCATTTACACTGGCGTGGCCTATTTCCTGGGGTATTTCAGCCGTACTATCGGGTTCGTGCTGCTGGGGATCTTTGTGGTCTATATGTTCACCACGGTGTCCCAGATGAAAAACAGCCCCCAGGCCCCGGAGGACGGGGATGAAAATGTACGGTCCCTGGGGGTGAATCTGGTGCTGCTGGTAATCGGCGCAATACTCATCGCGGTGGGCGCTAAGCTGCTGGTGGAGAACGGAACCCTGATCGCCCAGGCGATGGGCGTGCCGGAATCCGTGATCGCGCTGACTTTCGTGGCCCTCGGAACCTCCCTGCCGGAGCTGGTGACGGCCATCACCTCCCTGGTGAAGGGGCACGGCGCTCTTTCCCTTGGAAATGTGATCGGCGCAAATCTGTTCAACCTGGTGCTGGTAAGCGGCGTTTCCGTATCCCTGGCCCCCTTCAGCGTTCCCCAGAGCGCGGTGCTCTTCGGGCAGAACGCTTCCCTGGTACTGGACATCCCGGTTATGCTGGCGGCCATGCTGCTTTTGACGGTTCCGGCCCTGATCCGGGGCAGGCTCTCACGGGTACAGGGAGTGCTGCTGCCGGTGCTGTATTTCGCCTTCTGCGGAATCCAGTTTTCGCTGTGAGAGAGGAGGCAGTTGTGAGATGATAATCGATCATGTGGACAATATTTTGAAGTATGAGGCGCTGCTGCCGAACCTGAGGAAGGGGCTGGAGGCGGTTGCTGCGGTGAAAAACGGCGACGGCCTTGTGCCCGGACGGTATGCGTTTGAGGGCGGGTATTTCATGGTGCAGCAGGGAGAGACAAGGCCTATCTCGGAGGGAACTTTCGAGGCCCACAGAAACTACATCGACGTCCAGATTATGGCGGAGGGCAGCGAGGAGATGGCCTGGGAGGATGTACGAAGGCTGGAGACTGTTATCCCTTACCAGGAGGAGAAGGACGCCGAACGGCTGATAGGAAAACGGGAGCATGTGGTGAAGATTACAGATGGCATGTTTTACGCCGCCTTTCCCTGGGACGGGCACCAGGCTGTGGCGCATACGGGGGAGAGGCAGAAGTTTTTGAAGGTGGTGATGAAGTTGGGGGTGGGGTAAAACAGATCTATTTGGATGCAGAAAGACAGAGATACTTGGGTTTTGCCAAGTTTCCCTGTCTTTTTTGATGAGTTTTGACAGTTTTACTTTTTCTTCTTCCGAAACGCCGGCGAATCAAAGTCCTTATCCTCCGGCAGCACCTTCCTCGTGGTAGCCTCCACCAAATCATTATAGCAGGAGAACACCCCGTCCGTCAGCCCCTGGGGAAGTTTGGGGGTGATCAGGGATACCAGGGGCACGGCGATCAGTCCGGCCACCATGGCGATTGCGCCCGCGTTGATGGGCGAGGCTATATAATGAAGGAACAGGTTCGACACCGTGATCCCCACGCCGATGAGGAAGCTGAACCAGACGGAGGCCCGGGTCACGCCTTTCCAGTACAGGCCGTAGAGGAAGGGGGCCAGGAAAGCTCCGGCCAGAGCGCCCCAGGAGATTCCCATGAGCTGGGCGATAAAGTCCGGGGGATCCAGGGCCAGCACCACGCTGATCACAATGAATACCAGAATCAGACCCTGCATCAGGATTAACTGGGTCTTGTCCTTCATATTTTTAATCAGGTTCCCCTTGATGAAATCCAAGGCCAGGGTGGAGCTGGAGGTCAGCACCAGGGAGGACAGCGTGGACATGGAGGCGGAGAGCACCAGCATGACCACGATTCCGATCAACAGGTCCGGCAGGCCGGAGAGCATGGCCGGGATAACGGAATCGTAAGCCACGCCTCCCGCCGCGTTGTACACGGCCGGGCCATCGAACAGCCGGCCGAAGCCGCCCAGGAAATAGCTTCCTCCGGAGATCACGATGGCGAATACGGTGGAGATCACCGTGCCGGTGGCGATGGCTTTCTCACTGCGGATGGTATAAAACTTGTGGATCATCTGCGGGAGTCCCCAGGTACCCAGGGAGGTCAGAATGACCACGCCCAGCAGATTTAAGGGGTCAGGGCCGAAAAATGAGGTGTACGCGCCGGGCTGTCCCAGGGTGGCGGGCACCTCGCTGGGAATCTGGGCCAGCTTTCCCACCGCGGCGGTGAAGCCGCCCTGGCCGTTCAATACGCTGGCGATAATGGCAACGATCCCGGCCAGCATGATAATTCCCTGGATAAAATCATTGATGGCCGTCGCCATGTATCCGCCCAGGATCACGTAGACCGCGGTGAGACAGGCCATGGCCACCACGCAGGCCGTGTAGGGCACGTCGAAGGCCATCCCGAACAGCCGGGACAGGCCGTTGTACACGGAAGCCGTGTAGGGGATGAGGAACACGAAAATGATGGCCGAGGCTACGATTTTCAGCGCTTTGCTGTCAAACCGGCTGCCGAAAAACTCCGGCATGGTGGAGGCGGACAAATGCTTTGTCATCACGCGGGTGCGCCTTCCCAGCACCACCCAGGCCAGCAGGCTTCCGATCAGGGCGTTGCCCAGGCCGATCCAGGTGGAGGCCAGCCCGTATTTCCAGCCGAACTGTCCGGCGTAGCCGATGAACACTACCGCCGAAAAGTAGGACGTCCCGTAGGCGAAGGCCGTGAGCCAGGGCCCAACGCCCCGGCCGCCCAGCACGAAATCGTTCACGTTGGTGGCGTGCCGGCGGGAGCAGAAGCCGACAATGATCATGATGGAAAAGAAAATGACGAGCAGCATAATTTTGATCAACATGGAAGGTTCCTCCTGTGTTTCGCCCGGCCTCCGGGGAGAAAATCCGTTGGCCTGTCTTGATAACTTTAATGATTAAAAGTTCTGAACTTTAATGTACCAAAGTATTCGTTCCAAGTCAAACACTTTTCAATGAGGAATCCACATTTTGGAATAAGTGCACAAAATATATGACAAAATTTTGACGGATCCATCACCAGGGCAGATTCGATCGGAGGCACGGAAAATCAGCAGAACCGCCCGTCCATTTTTATGAAAAAATGCCCAAAGTGGGGGATGCACACTTTTTGAACGACAGAATATGACAGGAAAAAGCAGGAACTAAAATGTAAAATATATACTATTTTAGTAAAAACAAGTTGACATAAATTTAATTACAGAAAAAGTAAAAAGTATACATCGATTAAAAATTAATAATAATGTAACACTATTGTAAAATATCAATGGCAAAAATGCATGATATATGGCAATAAAACTAAATAAAATATATTGTAAATATACAATGAAGCCGGGGGGATAAAAAACGTTGCGGAAAAATGTAACAAATATATTAAATCACCATTGACAGCACGGGATCAAATCCCATATAATTACCCATACATCCCCGGAAAATGAGGTAAAAGTGGGAGAAAGCCCACAATTAAGGAAAGCGATAAATAAGAAATTTCGACTTTCAGGAAAGAGGAGTATGTATGCTGATATTGCGTTCATTCTTTGAGTCCGTATTTCTGTTTGTGAAGTCCCTTGCAGTTAAGGTGACCAAACAGATGTACCGCTCCTCCTCCGTGATCGTCACCGGAGTTATGGTGGTAGCCGTGATCTCTTTTTCAGCCAATGGATTTGGCGGCAGCGGTAAAAACGCCATGGCGGCCCCTGTTATAGAAGAAAACGGTGACAGCGAAGCGGAAGCAGAGGAAGAACCTGCGGACCAGGGAATCACAGGTAGCACAGAAGCAAAAATACAAATCGGACTCACAGACGCGGGTAGTGTCGGACAGCAATTAGTTGGCGACCTGCTTGTGCAGAGCGTCCGACAAAAGCAGGAGGAGGAGAGAGCCGCCCAGGCGGAGATCGAAGCCCTCAAAAAACAGATTTTAAAGCAGCAGCAAGAAGAGAGAGCGCGCAGAGAAGCGGAGGAAGCAAAAAAGAAGGCGGAGGCGGCAAAGCGTGAGGCGGAAGAGAAGCGCAGAGCGGCCAGGCGCATCAAGTACACGGAGGAAGATTACCAGGTACTGCTGCGCATTGTCCAGGCCGAAGCCGGAATCTGCGATGCGCGCGGAAAAATACTGGTGGCAGATGTGATCATCAACCGGGTGCTGTCGGACGAATTTCCGGACAGCGTGACCGAGGTGGTCTATGCCCCATCCCAGTTCCAGCCGGTATCCAACGGGAGCATCAATTCCGTGAAGGTGACGGCGGAGACCATCGAGTGTGTGAACCGTGCCCTGGACGGAGAGGATTACTCCCAGGGAGCCCTGTTTTTTATGAACCGCAAGGGTTCGGGCAGCGCAGCCTCGTGGTTTGACCGCCACCTGGACTATCTGTTCGCCCATGACGGCCACGAATTTTTTAAATAGTGTCCCTCTATATTAATGTGGGAACGTGATTTTTTGAATCCGGGGATTGAGTTTGTCCGTGGTTTGGGTGTATACTAGATGTGGTCCGGGGCGGGAAAATGTTTTCGGGCACATGGGATAAAGGAGAATTGGGACGATGATTTTTGATGAGAAGAAGAACCTGGATTTTTACAAGAACTTAGGAATCGAAGGCAGATATGCCAAGGCGGTTGCGTTTTTGCAGAATACCGACTTAAAGGCACTGGAGCCGGGCAAGTACGAGATCGACGGCAAGGACGTTTACGCCAACGTGACCGCTTACACCACGATTCCCTGGGACGAGGCCAAGTATGAGGCTCATGAGCATTACACCGACATCCAGTACGTGATCGAAGGCAGCGAGATCATGACCTACGCGCCGGTTCACGAGATGACGGTGAAAACTCCCTACAATCCGGACAAGGATGTGGTGTTCTTTGAGAATTCCACTCCCGGCCTTCAGATTGTGGCAGGCCCCGACCAGTATCTGATTTTCAATCCATGGGATGCACATAAGCCAAAGGCCATGAACGGCCAGCCGGCTCCGATCAAGAAAGTGATCGTTAAAATTAAAGAGGATTAAGGAACATAGGATATGCCGCCGGTGCGCGTTTGAGCGAGCCGGCGGCATTTTTGCGCCTGGGCGGCCGAAAAGCGGCCGGAATCTAAATTGTTCTGACGGAGCTGCGCACCACCAGCTCCGCGCCTACGGACAGGGTGATGCCGTTGTGGTCCTCGTCCTTGGCCATGGAGTCCACCAGGATGTGGCAGGCCCGCTGGCCCAGCAGTCTGGCGGGCATGTCCATGGTGGTGAGCGGCGGGTTGATGAGGGCGGAGTAGGGGATGTTGTCAAAGGAGATGATGGAAACCTGGTCCGGGATGCTGACGCCGCTCTCCTGGAGCCTTTGGATGATGCCGTAGGCGATCAGGTCGTTGATAGCCATGATGGCGGTGAACCTGCGCTCACGCCACACTTCCAGGAAGCGGTCCGCCAGCTTCCGTCCGGCCTCCATCTCGTACAGGCCGGAATCCGCATCGAATTCATAGGGCACGGTGATCACGTCGTCGTCCGAAAATGGAATCCCCTTGTCCGCCAGAGCCAGTTTATACCCGTCCAGAGTCATCCGCCTGGTGGCGCGGTTAAACGGCGTGCTCAAAAAGGCGATGGAGCGGTGGCCCTGGGAAATCAGGTACTCGGCCGCCGCCCGCCCGGCGGTCAGCATGTCCGTCTTGGCGTTTATCACCTTCTCTGTTTCTGCATAGTTGGACTCGAACAGGCAGACTCTGCCACCGGTAGATAGAAAATGATCTACCGCGGCTGGCGAATCGTCGATGGAGGATATCATCAGCCCCTTTACCCTGCTCTTGATCAGGTTTTTGATCAGGCTGCGTTCGATCGCCGGGCTTCTCTGAGAGCTGAAGATCAGGGGAAAGTAGTTGTTCGCCATGGCTTCTTTCTCGATGCCGATGATCAGCTGCGTGTAAAATGGGTTCTGAAAGGACGGTATAATCACGCCCACGTAGGGATTGGTGTTGGTCTTCAGCATACGGCCCAGCAGGTTGGTCTCATAGCCCAGGCTGGACGCGGCCTGCAGCACGCGCTCCCGTTTGGCGGCGCTGACGGGATAGTCGCTGCCGCTCAGCACGCGGGAGACAGTGGAGATGGAGGTCCCCGCAGCTTTGGCCACATCGCCGATGGTAACATTGGAGGTGTTGTTGGTCATGAAATATTCTCCTTCAAGAAAATTCGATCTTCAAATATAGTCTTATCATAATACCCCTCCCCTGGAAAATCAATAGAAAAATAGAAAATAAATAGAAAAATATAGAAAATAATAGTAGAAATTAAAAAGAAAATTTTAGAGATAAAATCTTTATACATAAGACTTGACAAAGAATAAAAGGGAAATTATAATGAAAATATCTGGTAGAAAACGTTTTCTATAGTTTTTTTAAAAATCACAGAAAAACCTGTGCCAGTCATTTCATGATCACAACATTGTAACAGGAGAGGGGAGGGTTTCATGAAAAAAATCAGGGTGTTGCTGCTGGGGGCCGCTTTCAGCGCGGATCTACACATGGAGGGATACGTGAGAAACGGGGAAACGGCAGAGATTGTAGCCATTGCGGACCGGAATACGCAGGCCGCCAAGGAATTGGCTGAACGGTATCAGCTGAAGGACTGCCGCATCTGCGGGGATTTCGCGGAGGCGCTGGAAGAGGTGGACTGCGATCTGGTGGATATCTGCCTGCCGAATTTCCTGCACCGGGACGCGGCTGTCCTGGCGCTTGGAAAGGGGCGGGACGTGGTCTGTGAAAAGCCGCTGGCGGTCAGCTGCGAGGCGGCCCGGGAAATGGTGGAGACTGCGGGAAAAACGGGCCGGCATATCTATTACGCGGAGGACTGGATCTACGCCCCCGCTATCCGCAGGGCTATGGAGATTGTCCGGGAAGGGGCCATCGGGAAGCTTTTGTACCTCAGAGCCAGGGAAAGCCACAGCGGTTCCCACAGCCCTTATGTGAAGAACCTGGATCACTGCGGGGGCGGGGTGCTGCTGCACATGGCCATCCATCCCATCGGCCTGGCCATGGCATTGAATGAAAACAAATGGACACAGATCATGGCTGCGACCTCCGGCGGAGGAGCGGAAAATCTGCTGCACAAGGATATGGGAGGCGAGGACTGGGCGGTGGCCTCCATGCGGTTTGAGAACGGAGCCGCTGCGGTGGTGGAGAGCAATTTTGTGACATACGGGGGAATGGAGGATTACATCGACCTCTACGGCACAGAGGGCTGTCTTCACATTGACCTCACATTTTCCAGCCCCATCCGCTGCTTCAGCCTTCCGGGGGTGAGCTACGCGGTTGAGAAGGCTGAGACCACGGTGGGATGGAGCAGGCCGGCTGTGGACGAGAAGTACAATATTGGCTACGTGGCCGAGATCACGCATTTTCTGGACTGCTGCCGCAGGGGGGCGGAGGCGGACCCGGGCATGAGGGGAATAGATGGTCTGCTGGCCCTGGAAGCGGTGGAAGCGGCTTACCGGTCGGCCGCGCGGGGGACTGTGATTTATCCTGAAGATATGACAAGGGAAAACGCACTGTAAACACACAAAGGATAAAATGGAGGAGGACAAGTATGAAACGTACCAAGAAAATGACAGCACTGTTGTTGGCCGCGGCCATGATTCTGGTGTCCGGCTGCGGGAGTAAGGCCGCCGAGCCGTCAAAGGCCCCGGAGGGGAAGGAGACTCAGGCTCAGTCTCAGGGCGGAGGAGAGACGCAGGCCCAGGCCCAGAACGGCGCTTCTCAGGAGAATCCCGGGGGACGCACGGAGCCGCTGGTTCTGAAATATGGTTCCGTCGGCAGCGGCCGCGAGAACGATTCGATGCATTATCCGTCCAAACACGTGATGGATACCATCGAAAAGGAGACCAACGGAATGATTACCTTCGAGTATTATCCGGCGTCCCAGCTGGGCAGCGAGAGCTCCCTTCTGGACCAGGTGCTCTCGGATTCGCTGGACATGGGCATCATCACAACCAACGTGATGTCCAACGTGTGGCCGGAATTTTCCGCCTTCTCCCTGCCATTTGCGTTCCCGTCTCTGGAAAGCTTCTGGGGCACCGTGAACACCGACGGTTTTATTGAGAAAACCCAGGAGATCGTCCAGAAGAACGACATGGCCATGCTCATCGGTTATCACACCTCCGGTTATCGGGGCTGCCAGAACAACAAACGGCCCATCCGCAGTGCGGAAGACTTCAAGGGGCTGACCTTCCGGGTGATGGCCGGAGATATTTACACGGATGTGTTCGGCAACTGCCTGGGGGCCTCCACGGTGACCGTGGCTGCGGACGAGCTGTACTCCGCACTGCAGCAGGGAGTTGTGGACGGGGAGGACACGGCTCTGAATTATGTATTGGACCAAAAGTATTTTGAGGTTGAGAAGTATTCCACGCAGATCAACGCAATGACGGGTTCCATGGCGATTCTGGTGTCCAACGGCACCTGGAATAAGCTCACGGACCAGGAGAAGGAGATTTTCCTGAGGGCCGGACGGGAAGCGGGGGACGTCAGCTACGAGTTCGTCAAGAAGATGGCGGACGGCTTCGCCGAGCAGGTGGAGGAAAAGGGCGTGGAGCTGATCCGAAACAGCGACCTGACCAAGGAGGAACGGGATTCGTTCCTGAATGCCACGCAGCCGGTGTGGGAGAAGTACAGGGGAGAGGTCGGTGAGGAATTCTACGACTATTTCAACGAGGTGCGTGAAAAGGCGATTGCAGACCTGGGACTCTGATCGGAAGGCGGGACAACCTATGGACAACCGATATACCCGATTGATTGCGGATTACGTGGAGGGGCTGCGTTACGAGGCCCTTCCGCCTCAGGTGGTGGAGCAGGCTAAAAAAATCACCCTCCACACCATGGCGGCCAGCTTCGCCTCCTTCAGGGTGGAGCAGGCCGCGAAGGCCCGCCGCCTGGTGCGGGAAAAGGGCGGGCGCAGGGAGGCTTCCCTGTGGGGCTGCCGGTTCAGGGCGCCTATGGAGGAGGCGGCTTTCTGTAACGGAACCACCTCGGATATCCTGGACTGGGAGGATTGCAGCTGGACCGGACATCCCTCGGCCGGGGTGATCCCTGCGGCCTTTGCGGCGGCGGAGGCCCTGGGAAGAAGCGGAAAAGACTATCTGACCGCGGTGACGGCGGGTTATGAGGCGTACCAGCGCATCGCCATGGCGGCCCAGCCCTCTATGGAGTATTTCCGGGCGGGAAAGCCCTGGGCTATGATGAGCTGGCAGATATTTGCGGCCAGTCTGCCCGCGGCAAAGCTGATGGATCAGGATTCCGGTCAGATTTGCCAGACCATCGGAGCCAGCTATCATCTGGCCCTGGGAAGGGTGGCCAAGCATGCGGCCGGGCGGGCCAAGTCGGACATCTACCACTACGCCCACGGCTTCTGCGCCAAAAACGGCGTGCTGGCGGCCAGAGTGGGGCAGCTGGGCTATTACAACTGCTACGACGGGCTGGACGGCCCCAAGGGCTTCTGGAGTCTGTGCTCCGACCAGGTGGACTTTAGCTGGCATGAGCGGGGGCTGGGAGAGGAATATACCATTATGCAGACCTACCTGAAACACTGGCCGGCGAATATGTGGGTTCAGAATCACCTGGAGGCCCTGGATCTGATCTGCCGCCGCTACGGCATCACGGCGGAGCAGGTGCGCGAGATTCGCGTGACGCCCGCGGTACCGTTCCTGATGGAGGATTACAGCCTGTCCACCCGCGGGATGTTAGACGCCCAGTTCAGCATCCCCTACTGCCTGTCTGCATACCTTCACAACCCCGAACCGGGGTCCCACTGGTTTTTGGAGGAGCAGCGGGAGGATGAGGCGTTTTTCCGGTACACCACCAGGATCAGGGACTGTGGGGAGCGGGTGGGGTCTTACGACAATTTTATGCTGTTCAAGGCCGGGAGCTTTCCGACGGTGACGGTGGAGCTGGACACGGAGGACGGGCGGACCCTCAGCGAGACCGTACAGTATCCCAAGGGGCACCCGCGCAACCGTTTTTCCATGGAAGAGGAGATTCGCCATTTTGTGCGTCTTGCGGAGCCTGTGCTGGGGGCAAGGGCCGCAGAGGAGCTGGCAGCGCGGGTGGCGGAGCTGGAACAGGAGCCGCGGCTTGATGAAATTGCAGCGCTGGCGGCCGGGAAAGGGGGAAAGGTATCATGAACGAAAAACGGCAGACGCTGTGGGAGCGGATTTACAACCGCATAAAGCAGGCGGAAACTTTTGTGATCGTGTCCATGACGCTGGTGATCGGCCTGCTCATCTTTGCAGAGGTTATTATGCGCTCTGTGCTGAAAATCCGCGGGATTTCCTGGCTGAACGAGTTCAGCCGCTACATGGTGGTGCTCACCACCATCCTCGGGTCCAGCATGGCGGCCAGCGAAAACGGCCACATGGTGATGGATACTTTATACACACTACTGCCCGCCCGGGCGTCCTATGCCGTCAAAGGGCTGGTGCACTGGTTCTGCGCGCTGTTCTGGGCCTATATCGACTATTACGCCTGGAGCTGGACGGCGCGTCTGGTCAAGATCGGAACCCGGGCTGAGAGCGTCAAAATGCCCATGTACGTTGTCTGGATTCCAGTGGGCTTTTTCCTGGCCACAATGGCGGTCCGATATCTGGTGGAGGGCTGGAAATCCTTCCGGCGGGCATGGGCGCATACTGCCGTGTTCGACCAGATGAACGGGAAGGAGATGTAGGAGGTGAAGCAAACATGTTGAGTATTGTCTTTATAGCCTTTTTTGCCCTGTTGCTGCTGGGCGTTCCCATCGCCTTTGTGGTGTACGCCGCCACGACCATCGGAATCGTGGGGACCGGCAACAATCCGGTGATCCTGGTCCAGCAGCTTTTTGCGGGCCTGAACAGCTTTACTCTTTTGGCCGTGCCGTTTTTTATCATATCCGGCGACCTGGCGGCCAAGGGCAGCACCTCCCAGCGGATCGTGGACGCCATCAATGTGTATTTCGGCCATATCTGCGGGGGCCTGGGGGTGGCGACCATCTGTGCCTGTACCTTTTTCGGGGCCATCACAGGCTCCAGCATGGCGACTGTGGTAGCGGTGGGAACCCTGATGCTGCCGAAGCTTTTGGAGAACGGCTATCCCAAGCCCCTGGCGGTGGGCATTATCACGGTGGGCGGCACGCTCGGAGTGATGATTCCGCCCAGCGTGCCCATGCTGACGCTCAGCGTGGCAATGGAGCATTCGGTGGGAGAACAGTTTACGGCCGGATTTATCCCGGGGCTTCTGACCACGCTGGCGTTCAGCATCTGGGTGATGATCGCCGCCAAGCGCCAGAATATTCCCAGGGCCCCCAAGGCGGACCGGGCCACTAAAATCCGGGTGCTCAAAAAGAGCGTCTGGGCGGTCATGTTCCCTGTGATCGTGCTGGGAGGTATCTACTCCGGCATGGCCACGCCCACGGAGGCCGCGGTTATTTCCCTGGTCTATGTGATTCTGGTGGAGCTGTTTGTCTACAAGAAGATCAAGCTGCTTCAGATGTACCATATCATCGGCAAGGCCTGCGTCAGCGCGGCGGCTCTGACCCTCACCATCGCCACCGCCCGGGCTTTCGTGTGGTATCTCACCACCGCCCAGGTGCCGGCCATGCTCTATGACAAGATCGTAGGGGCCATCGACACCCGTTTTGCCCTGCTGCTGGTTCTCTGCCTGCTGTTCCTGATCGTGGGCTGCTTTACCAACGTGATCACCGTGTGTATGATCCTGGGGCCCATGCTTCTGGGAATCCTGCAGCATTTCCAGGTGGATTTAAATCATTTTGGGATTATCGCCATCATGATGGCTCAGATCGGATTTGTCACGCCGCCCTTTGGTCTCTGCCTCTTTGTATCCATGAAGGTCAGCGATTCCTCCATGGGCGAGGTGATCCGTGGAAGCGCACCTTTCCTGGTGGTAATGGCCATTGTAACCCTGATTCTCGTGTTCTGCCCTGTGCTGTCCACGTTCCTTCCGGGTCTGGTGTTCGGATAACAGGGGAAAGGAGAGGACGAGATGGATGAACGTGATGTAAGGCGGCGGACAGCCGCCAAGATACCGGGTCCTGATACCGGAATTGAGGTCAGGCGCACGGTCTGCAATGTGTGCTGCTCCAGCTTTTACTGCGGCCTGGACGCCTATGTGAAGGACGGCCGGATCATCAAGGTGGAGGGGGCGGCGGACCACCCGTTAAACCACGGGCTTTTGTGCACCAAGGGGCTGGCGACCCGGGAGTATATCTATTCTCCGCACCGGATCAAAACCCCGCTGAAACGGGCCGGAGCCCGCGGGGAGGGGAAATTCATACCGATTACCTGGGAGGAAGCCTATGTGGAAATCGCAACGCATCTGAACAGGATCAAGGAGGAGGATGGACCGGAAGCGGTGGCATTTTTCAGCGGCATCGAGAAGTGGTATCAGGCGTTTCTGCACCGCCTGGCCTACTCCTTCGGCTCGCCCAACTACGGCTCGGACAACAGCACCTGTTTTGAAGCCATCCACATGGCCTGGAAGCTCAACGCGGGTATGCTGGGGGCGGCGGATGTGGAGCATGCCGGAACCTATCTGGCCTTCTCCCTGAACCCCTACTATTCCCGGTGCCTGGACGCGGTGAATCTGGAAAAACGGCGGGCTCAGGGAATGAAAATCATCGTTGTGGACCCCAGGGTGACGCCTGCGGTCAAACGTCTGGCGGACATTCATCTGCAGAACCTGCCGGGCACGGACGGCGCGGTGGCGCTGGGCATGGCGCATCTGCTCATCAGGAACGGATGGATCGACCGGGATTATATCCAGAATTATGTGTATGGATTTGAGGCATTTTCCCGGTATGTGGAACAGTTCGACCCTGATACTGTGGAGCGGATTTCCGGGGTGAAGCGGGGGGAGCTCTGCCGGGCGGTGGAGCTTTTGGCCGCCAACATGCCGGTGGCGGTTCACGAGAGCGTCTCGCCTATCGTGCATCACCGCAACGGCATGCAGAATTACCGGGCCATGACCGCGCTCAGCGCCATCACCGGCTGCTACGACCGGGTGGGCGGCACGCGGCCGAGGGTCAATACCTTCTCCCACCAGACGGCGGGGTTCGACACAAGGGAGGAGGAGTTTATACAGAGCCGCCGGCCAAAGCATACGCGGCCTGCCGTGGGAACAGAGCGTTTCCCGCTGTGGGAGGACGTGGCGGGGGAAATGCAGGCCATGGATTTGGCGCGGCAGATTTTGGAGGGGACGCCCTACCTGGTCCGGGCGATTGTGGGATTCGGCATGAATTACCGGATGTTCCCCCAGGATCAGAAGATACGGGAAGCCCTGATGAAGCTGGACTTCTTTGTGGACACCGATCTCTTTCTGACGGATACGGCAAAGCTGGCGGATATCGTGCTTCCGGCCTGCACGGCCGCGGAGCGGGGGGAGTTAAAGGTCTACCGGGGCGGCAGGGCCATTTTCACCCAGCCGGTCATCGAGCCGCTGTATGAGTCCAGGCCGGACTGCCGGATTATCTCGGAGCTGGCCGCCGTGCTGAATCTGGACGATGAGCTGCTGCGGGACGGCTACGAGGCCTGCATCCGGTACATGCTCCAGGATTTGAGCGTGACCGTGGAGCAGCTGAAGGCCGCCAGGCTTCCGATCCCCGTTCCCGAGACCGCGCCTTATGAGGAGCGGGCTTACACGAAGAGGGGATATGAGACGCCCACGGGCAAATTTGAGCTGTATTCCACTGTGATCGCCGCGCTGCCGGAACGCTACGGCCTGGACCCGCTGCCTACATACCGGGACAGCGCGGATGATGAGAGCGCTGTTGAATACCCGTTCCTGCTTTTTACCGGCTCCAGTATCCCGCACGCCTACAATTCACGGCTCCACGACATCAGCTGCCTCAGAGCCATGCGCCCTGAGCCCCAGGCTGATCTGAGCCTGGCGGATGCCAGGCGGCTTGGCATAGAGGAGGGGGACATGATCGAGATATCCACGCGGGTGGGCGCTATATGTCTGAGGGCCAATCCGTCGCCACTGATCCGGGAGGGGACGGTCAGCATGTTCCACGGGTACCGGGAGGCGGACGTCAACTCCATGATCAGCTGGGATCATCTGGACCCGTATTCCGGTTTTCCGGGCTTCCGGTCAGTGCGCTGCCGGGTCCGCAGGGCCGGAGAAGAGAGGGGAGGGAGTGAATGACCTGCAGACTTGTGTTTAAGCCGGAGGAGTGCGTGGCCTGCAACGCCTGTGTCATCGCGTGTATCGACCAGAAGGACACGGATACCGGGGCAGGGGAACGGCCCTGCCGGAAACCGTTGGAATATGACAAATTGTGGGATGCAGACGCCCGGCGCAGGGCGTTAGCCGCCGCCTGCCTGCACTGCGTGGGCGCGCCCTGTATACCGGCCTGCCCGGAAGGATGTATTGTCCGGGATGAGGAGACCGGTTTTGTGGGATATGACGATGAAACATGCAGCGGGTGCGGGGCCTGTGTGAAAGCCTGCGCCTTTGGGGCCATCACATTTACGGTTGACGGAAAGGTCCGCAAATGCGACGGCTGCATGGAGCGGGTCAGGCGCGGCCTGGAACCGGCCTGCACCCTGGCCTGTCCCACACGTGCCCTGGTTTTGAGGAGAGACGGCTGAGGGAGCCGTCGGGTTCAAGGAAAAGGAGATTCGTATGAATATGAATATCAGTGAGGATGCGCGGACTCTGGGGGAGAGGGCCGCGCGCCTGGCAGCCGAAAAAATCAATGAGGCCATTGCTGAGAGAGGGGAGGCGCGGGTGGCGCTTTCCACAGGGGCCTCCCAGTTTACCACGCTGGAGGCCCTGACGGCTGAGAAGGTGGACTGGTCAAGGGTGGAGCTGTTCCATCTGGACGAGTACGCCGGGATTTCGCCGGATCATCCGGCCAGCTTCTGCCGGTACATAAAGGAGCGGTTCGCGGACAAGCTTCCCATTAAACGCGTCAACTACATTTACATGAATGGGGATATGGAGGAAATGATCCGCCAGGTGACGGAGCGGATCAGGGAAAAGCCGGTGGACGTGGGCCTGATCGGAATCGGGGAAAATGCCCATGTGGCCTTTAACGATCCGCCTGCGGACTATGAGACGGACCAGGCATACATTGTGGTCAGCCTGGACGAGGCGTGCAGGAGGCAGCAGGTCCGTGAGGGCTGGTTCGCGGACATTGACTCCGTTCCCCGGGAGGCTGTGACCATGACGGTCAGACAGATTATGAGCTGCAGGAGTATTATCTCCGCCGTGCCCTTCGCCGTGAAGGCGCAGGCCGTGCAGAAGATGATGATGACGCCGGTGGATCATATGGTGCCGGCCACTATATTAAAGACCCACAGCGACCTCAATCTGTTCCTGGACCGGGAGTCCGCCGCGTTGATCTGCCGGTAAAGGGCGGTTTCCGCCCGCGCCTGGGTGCCGGCCCGGTAATTCTGTCTGGCTGCCCCTCCGCTCCGCCGTATAATCCATCCCACATCTGGAAACAATAGGAAAAGAGACAGCGCCTTCCGCTGCGAATGGCCGCTGCAAAACAGATTGAGAGGATGGAGATTGCAATGTTGATAAAAGAGCGCGCCATGGTGCATTTTTTTGACCGCTTCTCGGATCACCCCTTTGTGATCCGGATGGACGGGCATGAGGACAAGATCGGGGAGGGAACGCCTGCCTTTGTGGTGAACCTGAAGCGTCAGATTCCGGTGAAGGAGCTGGCGTCCAGCACCTCCCTGGCTCTGGGCGAGGCCTATATGCGGGGAGACCTGGAGATCGAGGGGGATTTATACCAGGCCCTGGACCATTTCCTGGGGCAGATGAGCCGGTTTGAGGCGGGAGCCCCGGCGTTAAAGAAGCTGCTGTTCACGTCCAGCTCCAAAAAGAACCAGCAGAAGGAGGTCTGTTCCCACTACGACATCGGCAACGATTTCTACCGCCTATGGCTGGACGAGACTATGAACTATTCCTGCGCTTATTTCAAAAGCCCGGAGGACAGCCTGTACCAGGCCCAGGTGAACAAGACCGACTACATCCTGGAAAAGCTGGCCTTGAAGGAGGGCATGAGCCTGCTTGACATCGGCTGCGGCTGGGGCTTTTTGATCCTGCGGGCCGCGAAGCGGTACGGGGTGAAGGCCACCGGCATCACCCTGAGCCGGGAACAGTACGAGGGCTGTAAAGAGCGCATCCGCCGGGAAGGTCTGGAGGACCTGGTCCGGGTGGAGCTTCTGGATTACCGGGACGTGGAGCGCCTGGAAACCGCCTTTGACCGGGTGGTCAGCGTGGGCATGGTGGAGCACGTGGGGCGGGACAATTACGAGCAGTTTATCCGCTGTGTGGAACGGACCTTAAAGCCGGGCGGCGTATTCCTGCTCCATTTTATCAGCAGCCTTCAGGAGCACGCCGGAGACCCCTGGATCAAGAAATATATTTTCCCCGGCGGCGTGGTTCCCAGCCTGCGGGAGATGGTCTACTATCTGGGAGAGCAGAATTTCCATGTGCTTGACGTGGAAAACCTGCGCAACCATTACAACCGCACCCTGCTGTGCTGGGCGGACAACTTCCGGGCCCACAAGGAGGAGGTGCGGACCATGTTCGACGAGGAGTTCGTCCGCATGTGGGAGCTGTACCTGTGTTCCTGCGCGGCCACCTTCCACAACGGGGTGATCGACCTGCATCAGGTATTGGCCACAAAAGGCGTGAATAATGATCTGCCCCTGGTGCGGTGGTATTAATTCAAAAAATACAGCAAAAAAGCCATCCGCAATGGATGGCTTGTCTCTCAATGGAGCATACGGGATTCGAACCCGTGACCTCCACACTGCCAGTGTGGCGCGCTCCCAGCTGCGCTAATGCCCCGAACGAAAAGTAGTATAGCATAAAAATTCTCATCTGTGAAGAGGTAAATTGAAAAAAATTTAAAAAATTTTCCAAAAGGGGTTGGAAATGATTTCCAAAACCTTTGAAGCCCTTGCGGTTGAGAGGATTTTCATGTATAGTTAAAAATATTTTCCCAGCCGCTTATTTCCGGCGGAGACTGCGCGGGGGCATAAACGTTATTCTGTAATAGGGAAGTGCGTCCGAATTCAAAAAAAAGAAACCTGCGCGAACAGAGGCTTCGGGGTGGAGCGTTTATAATTTTTGATCTCTGTCCGACGGCGTGTAACGCATCACTTCCTGAATATCGCAGTTGAGAATACGACAGAGGTCGTTGATGGTGGTGGTATTGATGGGTTTATCGTTGCGCAGGCGATCAATGGTGGAGCTGGAAATGTGGTGCTTGTAAATCAGCGTGTACGTGGATTCTTCGGACTCCTTCAAGGTTCGCCAGAATGGCTCATATGTAATCACACAGGTTCTCCTCTTCTGGTCAGGATATATAATAGCATAGAATGTAGTTGTAATCCTGACCATAGTCGAAAGGACGACTATATAATAGAAGAACGTCCGAGAATGCGAAATTCCCGGAATAACATGCCGCCAGGGCTTAATAAGAGAACAATATCCCGCAGGCTGCGGCAGCAGCCCGCCGCATTCAATCATAAAGCCCGCCCGCCGCACAGTCAATCCACTGTGCGGCGGGCGGTCTTTCAGTTGAATGCGATGGGCCGGGTCGGAAACCGGCGTTTCAGGCGGTTTAGCAGGAGACTGTCTTTCCGGCTTTGCTCCCGTCAGTCTGGGCGGTGCGGGCGTAGAGGTTGGCCAGCACGGCCCCGGAAATGTTGTGCCACACGCTGAACACCGCGCCGGGGATGGTCGCCAGCGGGTAGGCGGCAAAGTGGGTGGCGGCCAGGGACGTGGCCAGGCCGGAGTTCTGCATACCCACCTCGATGGAGATCGCCCGGCATTTGGCAGGCTCCAGTTTTAACAGCTTGCCCACGCTGTAGCCGGTGGCGTAACCCAGCACATTGTGCAGGATCACCACGCCCACGATCAGCAGGCCGCTGGTCAGGATTTTGGCGGAGTTCGCGCTGACGACCGCCGCCACAATGGCAACGATGGCCGTGGTGGAAATCAGGGGCAGGATGTCCACCACCTGCTGGGTGAAGCGGGAGAAGAAATGGTTGATCACGAAACCGGCCGCGATGGGTACGATCACCACCTTGATAATGGACATAAACATGCTGACCATATTCACATCCACCTTGGTGCCCGCGTACACGTAGGTCAGAAGGGGGGTGAGGAAGGGCGCCAGCACGGTGGACACCGCGGTCATGCCCACGGACAAGGGAACATCGCCCTTGGAGAGGTAGGTCATAACGTTGGAGGAGGTGCCGCCGGGGCAGGTTCCCACCAGGATGACGCCGATTGCCAGCTCCGGCGGCAGCCGGAAGAGTTTAGTCAGCAGAAATGCCAGCAGGGGCATCAGGGTGAACTGTGCGATGGAGCCGATGATCACGTCCTTGGGACGGGAAAATACCACCTTGAAGTCGCCGGGTTTTAAGGTAAGGCCCATGCCGAACATGACGATTCCCAGCAGCGTGTTCACGTAGGAGGTCTTGATAAAGCTGACCGTCCCGGGGGCCAGGAGGGCCAGGGCCGCCACGGCGATCACAATGACGGCCATGTACCTTCCGAAGAGATTGCTGAGTTTTTTCAGTGCGTTCATAATTTGTTTCTCCTTTCAGTTTCCCTTGATTTGCCGCAGCAGACGGGCGGAGAGGGGGAGGGCCGGGGGGTCCCGGCCCATTACATTCAACAAAAAACGCCTCTGTCCCTCATATTCTGAGAGACAAAGGCGCTTGATTCCTCTGCGGTACCACTCTGATTGCTGCCAAAGGCAGCCACTTAGCCACATCCAACAATGTGTGACGGTGTAACGGCCGCCAGCCGTCCGGACTTACAGGAAAACCGTTCAGTCCGAAAGCTCAGGGGTGATTTTCACCGGATTCTCCTGCTGCCTTCCACCTGCCGGCAGCTCTCTGTAAGGAGGCGGTCCGAATACTTTTCCCCGTCATAGCCTGCTGTAGCTGTTCAATTTGTTGCGGTTATTTTACCGCGTTAATCGGAAAAAGTCAATTTAAATTTTGCACAATTTTGCAGGATAAATTTCAGCGCTGTTTGCCAAAGCGGCATGGGGATGGTATAATAGACACCTATAAACGACGGAGGGATAACCATGGAGATAAGGTACAGAAAAGCGGATATAGGGGATTTGCACGAGTTGGTGCGTTCGCGTCTGATGGTCCTTCGGGCGGCCAACGGACTGGATGAAGGGGCGGAACTTCCGGAGGTGGAGTCCGAATCTGACGCGTATTACCGGCGGGCCCTGGCGGACGGGAGCCATGTGGCCTATCTGGCCTATGACGGCGACGTGCTGATCGGAACCGGGGGCGTGAGTTTTTTCCAGGTGCTGCCCACCTGTCACAATCCCAGCGGACAAAAGGCATATATTATGAACATGTACACAGAACCCGGCTACCGCAGGCGGGGGATCGCCCGCCGCATGGTGGAGCTTCTGGTGGCGGAATCCGTGGGCCGCGGCGTGGTGCGGATTTCCCTGGAGGCCACCAAAATGGGGAGGCCCCTCTACGCGGCCTGCGGTTTTGTGCCGCTGCCGGATGAGATGGAGCTGGCGGAGGAACGGATCGGGCGATAAAGGGAGGGAGAACAGATGGGCAGAAAAAGGAAAATGAACGGGATGGCACTCTTTATGTATCTGTTTGGCGGAATCTGGGCCGCAGTGGGAACCATCTTTCTGGTGGCAGGGCTCGTGGGATTTCTGAACGCGGATTCGCAGCCGGCGGCGCCGGTCTTTGTGAACCTGCTGTTTACAGGCCTTGGCGGCCTGTTTGCGGCGATTGGATACACCATTGTGCTGTTTCAGATATTCCGCGCCCGCAGAAAAAAGAATCTGCTTGAAAATGGACGCCGCGTCTATGCGGAGTTGGCGGAGATCTATCAGGACACTTCCGTCTCGGTGAACGGGCGATACCTGTGGAGGGTGAGCTGCCGGTATATGGACGAGCGAGGCACCATGCACATATTCCGCAGCGACGGGCTGAATTTCGATCCCAGCGGGCTTTTGACCGGGCTGCAGATTCCGGTGTACCTGGAGGAAGGCAGGCCGGATCACTACGCGGTGGATCTGGATGCCGTGCTGCCCAGGATCGAAATCCATTGACGGGCTCTCCGGGCGGCCGCGCCCTTTAAGGAAAATGTAAGGTTGTGTAACCAAAAAGGACTTGCTTTTTTTGGCAAAGTTTGTATAATGGGAAACGGACTAAGGGTAAGCAACTCAAAGGTGAGGCTTATGCATCCAGGAGGCAGAAGTGTATGAGAATCCGTAAAATACTGGGCGGCGTCGCCTGGTTCATGCTGGCGGCAGGGTTGGTTTTATTCAACGCCGTGGCAGCGGACGCACAGGTTACGGAACCGTATGAGGTTCAGGATACCGTGTGCCGGACATCTTGTGAAACCCCATGATGTCAGAGCTTGAAATGCAGTTGGGAGCGCAGAGATTGCGCTCCCGATTTTTTATTTTGGGAAATATTTTCCCATCCGCCCATTTTATCCCCGGCCTACAGCACAACTTTTGCAATGTAATCAACAAAAACGGATATGGATTCCCGGACGGCGAGGTGGTAAGATAGAACCATCAGAAACAGGAAGTTTCCACAACAAGAATCAGGAGGAAAAGGTTATGCGTTTACTGGATGGTGAGTTGAAAGACAAGAGCGTATGGGAGAAAGCCGGCATTGAGCTGCCCGGGTTTGACCGTGAGGTGATGAAGGCGGAGACCGCGAAATGCCCCCAGTGGGTACACTTCGGCGCGGGCAATATTTTCCGGGCGTTTCCGGCGGCCCTTCAGCAGAAGCTGTTAAACGAGGGGGTGGAGAAAACCGGTATCATCGTGGCGGAGGGTTACGACTATGAGATTGTGAAAAAGGCTTACCGTCCCCAGGATGATTTAAGCCTGCTGGTGACCCTGAAGGCCAACGGGACCATTGAGAAGACCGTGATCGGCAGTCTGGCACAGTCCCTGACCGTGGATCGCCACGACGAGGCGGACTGGAACCGGCTGAAAGAGATTTTTGCCAGCAAGAGCCTGCAGATGGTCAGCTTCACCATCACTGAGAAGGGCTACAGCCTGACCGGGATGGACGGAAACTACCGCGGGGATGTAGCGGCGGATTTTGAGGCCGGTCCGGACAAGGCGGACAGCTACATCGGCAAGCTGGCGGCGCTCTGCTACCACCGCTACGCAAACGGCAGGCTGCCGCTGGCGCTTGTGAGCATGGACAACTGCTCCCACAACGGCGACAAGCTTTACGCCGCGGTACACGCATACGCTGAGGCGTGGACCAAAAACGGCCTGGTGGACGAGGGCTTTCTGTCCTACATCGAGAACCCTGAAAACGTCTCCTTCCCCTGGAGCATGATCGACAAGATTACTCCCCGGCCGGACGACAGCGTGAAAAAGATGCTGGAGGAAGTGGGCTTCACGGACACCGAGAGCATCGTGACCAGCAAGAATACCTACGTGGCGCCCTTTGTGAATGCAGAGGAGGCCGAGTACCTGGTGATTGAGGATGCATTTCCCAACGGCCGTCCGGCTCTGGAGAAGTCCGGCGTGATGTTCACCACCCGGGAGACCGTGGAGAAGGTGGAGCGCATGAAGGTCTGCACCTGCTTAAATCCCCTGCACACCACCCTGGCCGTGTACGGCTGCCTGCTGGGTTACACCAAGATCAGCGAGGAGATGAAGGACCAGGATCTGGTGAAGCTGGTGGAGATCATCGGCTACAAGGAAGGCCTGCCGGTAGTGACCGACCCGGGCATCCTCTCCCCCAAAAAGTTCATCGACGAGGTGCTGCAGATCCGTGTTCCCAACCCCTTTATGCCGGACACGCCCCAGCGCATCGCCTGCGACACCTCCCAGAAGCTGTCCATCCGCTTCGGCGAGACCATCAAGGAGTATGCGGCCAGACCGGAGTTACAGGTTTCCGATTTGAAATTCATTCCCATGGTGCAGGCCGGCTGGTGCCGTTATCTGCTGGGCGTGGACGACGAGGGCAACACTTTTACCGTCAGCCCGGATCCCATGTACGAGTCTCTGGCAAAGCAGCTTGAGGGCGTAAAGATCGGGGAGGCCTGCGACGTGCACAAGGTCCTGGAGCCGATTTTGAGCAACGCCAAGATCTTCGGCGTAAACCTCTACGAGGTTGGCCTGGGCGAGACGGTGGAGGGAATCTTCACCGAGCTGACCGCCGGCCCCGGCGCTGTGAGAGCAACGCTGAAAAAGCATTTGGCTGAAGCGTAAACCGCTGTTTGGAACCGTTCATTTTACCGGATATGAAAGACCGCCGGCGCGGACCGCTGGCGATGGTTGGAATCCCCTCCGTGTGAGGGGGTTCCTTTTTTGACGCAACGGGCTGGCGGAGATAATTGTAAAAAGCCGGTAGGGGTGGAGGAGGGAGACTGGAAACCAGCTGTTTTTAACAGAAATGTGGGATGGATTTAATGAATTTGTAATGCTTTTGTCATATTTTCATGTACAAATTGGAAAAACTGTGATATTATATTGAGAAACGACGGATGGGGTGAAATCCGCTTGAAAATACAGGCGTTTGCCTTTTAATATAGATTTCAAATGCCCGTCAGGGCGAAATAGAATATTGAGAAAGACAGAGGTTTCGTATGAGAAAGTGGATAGCGGCAGGCGTGCTTGCGCTCGCTTTGACCGGCTGCACCCGATACGAACCGGTGGAGGAATTCCCAGACATAGAGTACGACAGTACCGCCGCCACAGAGGCCGCTCAGGAGAGCACCGAGGCTGAGACGGAAGGCGGGGAGGAAGCGGTGATCTCCATCTCCGCGTACCCGGAGCGGGAGCGCGTGAAGGTGAAGGGGATTTATGTCTCGGCCTATGTGGCCGGCACCGGCGATATGATTGACCGCATTATCGAGCAGATGGACCAGACGGAGTTAAACGCCATGGTCATCGACGTGAAGGACGACCAGGGCAGGATTACATTCGCCATGGATTCACCAACGGTCAATGAAATCGGGGCAAGCAAAGTGTTTATCAACGACATGCCGGCCCTAATTCAAAAGTTGAAGGATCACAATATTTACCCCATCGCCCGGGTGGTGGCCTTTCGGGATCCCTACCTGGCGGAGCAGAAGCCGGAGTGGAGTCTCCATGTGGCGGACGGCGGCATTTATCGGGACAACAAGGGACTTGCCTGGGTGAATCCCTACTGCCAGGAGGTGTGGGATTACCTGGTGGAGGTGGGCAAGAAAGCGGGGGAGATCGGATTTTCCGAGATTCAGTTCGATTACATCCGCTTTGCGGTGGACCGCACCATGAAGGACGTGGTTTTTGACCCGGAGGACACGAAGGGGCGCAGCAAGGAGGAGGCTATCACCGAGTTCATCAGCTACGCCTACGACGCCCTGGCCCGGGAGGGCCTGATGGTGTCCGCGGACGTGTTTGGAACCATTATCCGCAGCGGCGAGGACGCCCAGGCTGTGGGTCAGGATTACGGCGAGATGGCCAGACATCTGGACTACCTGTGTCCCATGATCTACCCCTCCCACTACGGGGATGGGAATTTCGGCATCGAGCACCCGGATACGCAGCCTTACGACACGATTTTGAACGCCCTGAAGGGCTCCAAGGACGTGCTGGCCAAGGCAAAGGCAGAGAATGAAAACGGCAGACAGGCCATTGTGCGCCCATGGCTTCAGGACTTTACGGCTTCCTACCTGAAGAATTACATCGACTACGGCGACGAACAGGTGCGCGCCCAGATCCAGGCGGTCTACGACGCGGGTTACGACGAATGGATTCTGTGGGACGCCGGGGTTTCATACCACTACGGCGGTTTGCTGACGCCGGAGGAAGCAGCCCGGGAGGAACAGGAGATTCAGGAATCCAGGGCCGAGGAGGCCAGGCTGGAGGAAAGCCGGGCGGCGGAGAGCAGCGCGGCGGCGCAGAGCGGGGCAGCGGCAGACGGAACAGGAAATCAGTAACGATGAATATACGGCAGACAGGGGGATTTCAGGGAAGTCCCCCTGTTTCTGCCCCATTTGCGTGTAACGCTTTGGAAGAGAGGAAGGACACAGATGGACAGAACACCCAGGCCGGGAGAATTTTACCGGCATTTTAAGAACAAGCTTTATCAGATTATCGGAATTGCGGCCCACTCGGAGACAGGGGAGGCCATGGTGGTGTACCAGGCTCTCTACGGGGATTTCGGCCTTTACGTGCGCCCACTGACTATGTTTGTCAGCGAGGTGGACCGGGAGAAATACCCGGATGCTGCCCAGAAATACCGCTTTGAGCGGGTTGTACCGGGGGCGGAGGGAGGTTTTACGGGTGCATCGTCTGCGCCCCAGACCGCAGACGCAGATATCCCGGTAACCGCCCAGTCCGCCTCCCTGGACTCCTCCGGCCGCCCGACCCGCGGCCCGGAACCAAGCCCGGTCTCCGCCCAACCCTCTGACCCAATCCCCAACCCCTACCTCATGGATTTTCTGGAAGCTGAAAACGCCGACGGCCAGCTGGCGGCTCTGATGGCCATGGACGGCCACGTGGGCCAGGAGGAGGTGGACTGCCTGCGGGTGGTGCTGGAGATGGGACCGGGCGGCGGGAGCATATCCAAACAGCTGACGGATATTAGGAAATATTTGGAAATGCAGCGCCGCTACGACGGTTCCCGCTTGCGGGATCGGCTGAATTAGGTTAAGATAGTAGAGGGTGATGAACAGTTGTTTGATTTAGAAGAAGAATTAAAAAAACTTCCGGCCTCGCCGGGGGTCTATCTGATGCACAATAACCGGGACGAGATAATCTATGTGGGCAAGGCCATCAGCTTAAAGAACCGGGTGCGGCAGTATTTCCAGAGCAGCCGCAACAAGACGGCCAAAATTGAGCAGATGGTGTCCCACATCGCTTGGTTCGAATATATTCTCACGGACTCGGAGCTGGAAGCCCTGGTGCTGGAGTGCAACCTGATCAAGGAGCACCGGCCCAGGTACAACACCATGCTCAAGGACGACAAGACGTACCCTTATATCAAGGCCACGGTAGGCGAGGAATTTCCCCGGCTGCTTTTTTCCCGTGACATGAAAAAGGACGGGAAAAGCCGGTATTTCGGCCCCTACACCAGCGCGGGGGCGGTGAAGGACACTCTGGATCTGATCCACAAGCTGTACCGCATCCGCACCTGCAACCGGAACCTGCCCCGGGATACGGGCAAGGAGCGTCCCTGTCTGAACTACCACATCAAACAGTGCGACGCCCCCTGCCAGGGCTATATTTCCCGGGAGGACTATCTGAAATCCTTCGGCCAGGCCCTGGATTTCTTAAACGGCCGCTACGCGCCCCTGATCAAATCCTTAGAGGAGAAAATGAATCAGGCCAGCGAGGACATGGAGTTTGAGCGGGCCATCGAGTACCGGGAGCTGTTAAACAGCGTAAAGCAGGTGGCCCAGAAACAGAAGATCACCAGCAGCGGCCGGGAGGACCGGGACATCATCGCCATGGCCCGGGACGAGCAGGACGCGGTGGTGCAGGTGTTCTTTATCCGGGAGGGCAAGCTGATCGGCCGGGACCATTTTCATCTGCAGGCGGCCACGGCGGAAAACGACGGGGAGATTCTGGACAGCTTTATCAAGCAGTTTTACGCAGGAACCCCCTTTATCCCCCGGGAGCTGTGGCTTCAGGTGCCGGTAATGGACGAGGAGGTCATCAGCCGCTGGCTCACCGAGCGGCGGGGGCAGAAGGTGAAGATCGTGGTGCCCAAGAAGGGCGAAAAGGAGCGTTTGGTGGAGCTGGCGGCCCGAAACGCGGCTTTGGTGCTCTCCCAGGATAAGGAGCGCATCAAGAAGGAGGAGCTGCGCACCATCGGAGCCATGAACCAGGTGGGAGGGCTCATCGGCCTGGACGGCGTCCGGCGCATCGAGGCCTTCGATATCTCCAACACCAGCGGCGTGGAATCCGTGGGCTCCATGGTGGTCTACGAGGACGGCAGGCCCAAGCGCAGCGACTACCGCAAATTCAAGATCCGCACGGTCAAGGGGCCGGACGACTACGCATCCATGCGGGAGGTGCTGACCAGGCGCTTCTCCCACGGCCTGCGGGAGGTCCAGGAGCACCGGGAATCGGGGGAGGATTTGTCCGCGGGCAGCTTCACCCGTTTCCCGGACCTGATCATGATGGACGGCGGCCGGGGCCAGGTGAACATCGCCCTGGAGGTGCTGAACTCCCTGGGACTGTCCATCCCGGTCTGCGGCATGGTGAAGGATGATTTTCACCGGACCCGGGGACTCTACTACAACAATGTGGAGGTGCCCATTGACCGGCACAGCGAGGGCTTCCGCCTGATTACCCGGATCCAGGACGAGGCCCACCGGTTCGCCATCGAGTACCACCGCAGCCTGCGGGGCAAGGGCCAGGTGAAGTCCGTGCTGGACGACATCCCCGGCATCGGACCGGCAAGGCGCAAGGCGCTGATGCGGGAGTTCAAGGACATCGAGGCCATCCGCGCGGCGGAGGTGGAGGATCTTGCAAAGGTGCCCCAGATGAATGAGCGGGCGGCCCGCCAGGTCTACGAGTTCTTCCGCAAGCCGGCCGCCGCGGAGGAAGAGCAACCCGGCGAACCATAAGCGGCCGGCAAATCCCGCTCCACCCGCCGGAAAATTTGTGAAACACATGACAAGCATCACAACTTGTGATAGGATAGATAGAAGAAAATCAAGCCGCGGTCCGCAGCGCGGGCAAACGCCCGGGGCGTACCGCGGGAATTTAAAAACCAAAGGGGGTACCATCATGCATGGAGTAACCATTGCGGAAGTGATTGAAAAATTCAAACTTAAGAATATGACGCCGGAGATCGACGCGGAGAAGATCGTGCTGACCCATCCGGACGTAAACCGTCCTGCCCTGCAGCTGACCGGCTTTTTCGACCATTTCGACCGGGAGCGGGTTCAGATCATCGGATACGTGGAGCAGGCATATATTAATACCATGGACCGGGAGCACAAGCGCCAGATGTACGACAAGCTGACCTCCAGCCAGATCCCCTGCCTGGTATTTTCACGGGACCAGGAGCCGGATGAGGACCTGCTGGAATACTGCAATTACTACAGCGTTCCCTGTCTGGTGTCCGACAAGACCACCTCCTCCCTGATGGCGGAGATCATCCGCTGGCTGAACGTCAAGCTGGCCCCCTGCATCAGCATTCACGGCGTGCTCATCGACGTGTTCGGCGAGGGCGTGCTGATCATGGGCGAGAGCGGCATCGGCAAGAGCGAGGCGGCCCTGGAGCTGATCAAGCGCGGCCACCGTCTGGTCACCGACGACGTGGTGGAGATCCGCAAGGTCAGCGACGACACTCTGATCGGCTGCGCTCCGGACATCACCAAGCACTTTATCGAGCTGCGTGGCATCGGGATCATCGATGTGAAAACCCTGTTTGGCGTGGAGAGCGTGAAGGATACCCAGTCCATCGACATGGTGATCAAACTGGAGGACTGGAGCAAGGAGAAGGAGTACGACCGCCTTGGCTTAGAGGACCAGTATACGGAATTTTTGGGCAACCAGGTGGTGTGCCATACCATCCCCATCCGGCCGGGACGGAATCTGGCGATTATCGTCGAGTCCGCAGCCGTGAACTACCGTCAGAAAAAGATGGGCTACAACGCAGCCCAGGAGCTGTACAAGAGAGTGCAGGCTAATTTGAATAAAGTTGATTGATGGAGTGAGTAAAACGGATGGAAGATTTGAAACAGAAACTTGAGGCCATACTGACCTCGGAGCGGTCCTTCGTGAAGGAAATGGAGCCCATGAGCCGGCATACCACCTTCCGTATCGGAGGACCGGCTGCGCTTTACGCTGCGCCGGGAAATGAGGCAGAGCTGGCGGCTCTGCTGCGGCTGTGCCGGGAGCGGGACGTGCCCGTGCGGATACTGGGCAACGGGAGCAATCTGCTGGTCAGCGACCGGGGGCTTTCCGGCGTGGTGGTTGCCATGGAGGAAAACTGGAATTACGGCGGCCCGGAGGGGGAGAACTCCCTCAGGGCCGGCGCGGGGCTGCTGCTCTCAAAGGCGGCCAGCCTGGCATTATCCCATTCCCTGACCGGCCTGGAGTTTGCCGCGGGGATTCCCGGAACCGTGGGCGGAGCCGTGATGATGAACGCGGGCGCTTACGGCTCGGAGATGAAGAACGTGGTCACCTCTGCCCGGGTGATGGACCGGGAGGGAGAAATCCATGTCCTGGATAACGAACAGATGGAATTCGGCTACCGGACCAGCTGCGTGGCCCGTCTGGACTACGTGGTGCTGGAGACGGTGATGGCCCTGGAGCCGGGGGACACGGGGGAGATCCGCGCCCGGATGGACGATCTGGCGGCCAGACGCCGTGAAAAGCAGCCCCTGGAATATCCCAGCGCGGGCAGCACCTTTAAGCGCCCGGCCGGATACTTTGCCGGGAAGCTGATTCAGGACAGCGGCCTGCGTGGTGTCAGCCGGGGCGGGGCGCAGGTGTCGGAAAAGCACTGCGGTTTTGTGATCAACCGCGGCGGAGCCACCGCGGCCGACGTGCTGGAGCTGTGCGGCCATGTGCAGGCCACGGTGAAGGAGAACTTCGGCGTGGACCTGGAGATGGAGGTGCGGCGCTGGGGCGAGTTCTGAGCGCTTTTCACAGATAAAAAGAGGTGAAGAAATGTCGTTTTCCTCAAAAGTTAAGGATGAGCTGTCGCGCCAGGTTAACCCGGCGCGGCACTGCCAGATCGCGGAGATCGCCGCGATCTTAAGTCTCTGCGGAAAAATAAAAATTTCGGATCAGGATCATTTTTCCATTGAAATTCACACAGAAAATGTGGCAGTTGCAAGAAAGTACTTTACATTATTAAAAAAAACATTTAATATAGGTACTGATGTTTCGATTCGCAGAGGTGCATATCTGAAGCGGAACAGAACATATATTGTAGCAGTCCGGGAACATGAGGATGCCATCCGGGTGCTCCAGGCCGCCAAGCTGCTCAACGAGTACGGCGAGGTTTCGGAGAATCTGTCGGTGGTGCGCAACGTAGTGGTGCAGAATACCTGCTGCCGCCGGGCGTTTATCCGCGGCGCATTTCTGGCTTCCGGTTCGATCAGTGATCCGGAAAAGTTTTACCACTTCGAGATTGCGTGCGTGGCGGAGCCGAAGGCAGAGCAGCTGCGGGAGCTGATTGCCACCTTTGATATCGAGGCGAAGATCGTCCGGCGTAAGAAGTATTACGTGGTCTATATCAAGGAGGGCAGCCAGATCGTGGACATCCTGAACGTGATGGAGGCGCCGGTGGCTCTGATGGAGCTGGAGAACATCCGGATTCTCAAGGAGATGCGCAACAGTGTGAACCGCCAGGTGAATTGTGAGACTGCCAATATCAACAAGACCGTGTCAGCTGCGGTGAAGCAGATGGACGATATCCGCTATATCCAGGCGGTGATCGGTCTGGACGGGCTTCCTGACAATCTGCGGGAGATGGCCCTGGTCCGGCTGGAACGGCCGGACGCGACGCTGAAGGAACTGGGAGAGGCGCTGAATCCGCCGGTTGGCAAATCCGGTGTGAATCACCGGCTCAGAAAGCTGGGAATTCTGGCGGACGATCTGAGAGAGCGTTCCGTGAAACAGTAGGAACGGGTACATTCAGTAAAGGCATCAGAATGGGGGGCGTGTAGTGCCCCGGCCCATTCACAGCAATGAGGAGGATAATTATGTTAAAGAAAGTGATCACAATCGAGGGACAGAATAGTTCAGAGGCGAAGCCGGTTGCCATGCTGGTACAGGTTGCAAGCCAGTATGAGAGCACCATCTATCTGGAGACGGGTTCCAAGCGCGTGAATGCCAAGAGCATTATGGGTATGATGACCCTGGCACTGATGGAAGGAATGGACATCCTGGTGGAAGCGGACGGCAACGACGAGACGGCCGCTGTATCTGAAATTGAAAAGTATCTGAATAACCAGTAGATCTCATAGATGGTAAAAGGCCGTGCCGCTTGGCAGGGCCTTTATTTTTTGTCTGTTTTATGATAGACTTATTTTCATAAGTTACTAAGGAGAGAAGACCAATGGCATTTACACATCTGCACGTCCATACGGAGTACAGTTTGCTGGACGGTTCCTGTAAGATCCGCGAGCTGGTGGCCAGGGCCAAGGAGCTGGGAATGGACAGCTTGGCGGTCACGGACCACGGCGTCATGTATGGCGTGATTGATTTTTATAAGGCGGCCAGGGAAGTGGGCATCAAGCCTATTTTAGGCTGCGAGGTGTATGTGGCCCCCGGCTCCCGTTTCGACCGGGAGAATGTAAACGGCGAGGACCGCTACTACCACCTGGTGCTGCTGGCCGAGAACGACCAGGGCTACCAGAACCTGATGAAGATCGTGTCCAAAGGATTTGTGGACGGTTTCTACTACAAACCCAGGGTGGACTATGAACTGTTGGAGACCTACCACGAGGGGATCATCGCCCTGTCGGCCTGCCTGGCGGGCGAGGTGCAGCGCTACCTCTCCAGGGGGATGTACGAGGAGGCGGGCCGGGCTGCGCTGCGCTACCAGGACACCTTTGGAAAGGGGAATTTCTTCCTGGAGCTTCAGGACCACGGCCTGGACGCGCAGAAGCAGGTGAACCAGGGCCTGCTGCGCTTAAGCCGGGAGCTGGGGATCGACCTGGTGGCCACCAACGACGTCCACTATACCTACGCGGAGGACGAGAAGGCCCACGACATTCTGCTGTGCATCCAGACCGGCAAGAAGGTGGCGGACGAGAACCGTATGCGCTACGAGGGCGGGCAGTATTACTGCAAGTCCGAGGAGGAGATGCGCGCCCTGTTCCCCTACGCTCTGGAGGCCATTGAAAATACCCACAAGATCGCCCAGCGCTGCAACGTGGAGATCGAGTTCGGCGTGCTCAAGCTGCCGAAGTTCGAGGTGCCCGAGGGCTTTGACTCCTGGACCTATTTAAACCACCTGTGCATGCAGGGCTTTAACCGCCATTACCCGGAGGACGACGGGACCCTTAAGGAGCGCCTGGACTACGAGCTGGACGTAATCCGCACCATGGGATACGTGGACTATTTCCTGATTGTCTGGGACTTCATCAACTACGCCAGATCCAAGGGGATCTCGGTGGGGCCGGGGCGGGGCTCCGCGGCCGGCAGCATTGTCAGCTACAGCCTGGGCATCACCAACATCGATCCCATCCGCTACAATCTGCTGTTCGAGCGTTTCCTGAACCCGGAGCGCGTGTCCATGCCCGATATCGACGTGGATTTCTGCTACGAGCGGAGGCAGGAGGTCATCGACTATGTAGTGGAAAAATATGGAAAAGATCAGGTGGTACAGATCGTCACCTTCGGTACCCTGGCGGCCAAGGGTGTGGTCCGGGACGTGGGCCGGGTGCTGGATCTGCCCTACGCTCTCTGCGATTCCATTGCGAAAATGATTCCGAATGATCTGGGTATGACGCTGGATAAAGCCCTTGTCATGAATCCCGATCTGAAAAAAGCGTATAATGAAGATGAGACGGTTCACAACCTGATCGACATGTCCAAGCGTCTGGAGGGACTTCCAAGGCACACCTCCATGCACGCGGCGGGCGTGGTGATCGGCAGCCGCTCCATCGACGAGTTCGTGCCCCTGTCCAGGGCGGCGGACGGCACCATCACCACCCAGTTCACCATGACCACCATCGAGGAGCTGGGGCTTCTGAAAATGGACTTCCTGGGCCTTCGGACCCTGACGGTGATCCAGAACGCGGTGAACATGGCCCAGAAGAACCACCATGTGACCATTGATCTGGACAACATCGACTACAACGACAAAAAGGTTCTGGATTCCATCGGTACGGGCAAGACCGAGGGGGTGTTCCAGCTGGAAAGCGGCGGCATGAAGAGTTTCATGAAGGAGCTTAAGCCCGGCAGCCTGGAGGACATCATCGCCGGAATTTCCCTGTACCGGCCGGGACCCATGGACTTTATCCCCAAGTACATCAAGGGCAAGAACGACAGAAGCGCCATCACCTACGACTGCCCTCAGATGGAACCCATTCTGGGACCCACCTACGGCTGTATCGTCTACCAGGAGCAGGTGATGCAGATCGTGCGGGACCTGGCGGGCTACACCATGGGCCGCTCGGACCTGGTGCGCCGGGCCATGAGCAAGAAAAAGGCCTCGGTGATGGAGAAGGAGCGCAAAAACTTCGTCTACGGCAATGAGGAGGAGGGCGTAAAGGGCTGTGTGAACAACGGTCTGGAGGAGCGCACCGCCAACCACATCTACGATGAGATGACGGATTTCGCCAAATACGCCTTCAACAAGTCCCACGCCGCGGCCTACGCGGTGGTTTCCTACCAGACCGCGTACCTGAAGTATTACTACCCGCTGGAATTTATGGCGGCGCTGATGAGCTCGGTGATGGACAACGTGACCAAGTTCTCCGAGTACATTCTCACCTGCCGCCAGATCATGGGAATCCCCATCCTGCCCCCGGACATCAACGAGGGGGAGAGCGGCTTTTCCGTGTCGGGCAATGCCATCCGCTACGGCCTCTCCGCTATCAAGAGCGTGGGCAAGTCCGTGGTGGACACCATTATCGCCGACCGGGAGGCTGGTGGGCCCTTCCGCTCCATGGAGGACTTTGTGGGCCGCATGACCCACAAGGAGGTCAACAAGCGCACCCTGGAGAATTTCATCAAGTCCGGGGCCCTTGACACCCTGCCGGGCACCCGCAAGCAGAAGATCGCTGTGATGCCGGTGCTTTTAGAGAGCAAGGCCAGGGAGCGCAAATCCGTGATCGAAGGCCAGTTAAGCCTCTTCGACATCGCCGGTGAGGAGGAGCGGGACAACTTCCAGATCACTTTCCCCGAGGTGGGAGAGTACACCAAGGAGGAGCTTTTGGTATTTGAAAAGGAAATCCTTGGCGTCTACATCAGCGGCCATCCCCTGGAGGACTACAAGGACGTGTGGCAGAAAACCGTCACGGCCACCGCTTCGGACTTCGTCGTGGACGAGGAGGCGGGCGGAGCCAGGGTGACGGACGGAGCCAGGGTGGTGATCGGCGGCCTGGTGGCCGGAAAGACGGTCAAGACCACCCGCACCAACCAGCTTATGGCTTTCATCACCCTGGAGGATTTGATGGGTTCGGTGGAGGTGATCATTTTCCCAAAAGATTACGAGGCCAACCGGGAGCTGTTCGTGGAGGACGCCAAGCTGTTCATCCGGGGACGGGTCTCCATCGGGGACGATCCGGTGGGAAAACTGGTTTTGGAGCAGGTGGTGCCATTTTCCAAGATTCCCCGGGAGCTGTGGATCCAGTTCGCGGACAAGGAGCAGTACGTGTCCCGGGAGAAGGAGCTGCTGGAGACCTTAAAGACCAGCGAGGGACCGGACCGGGTGGTGATTTACCTGGGAAAAGAACGGGCGAAAAAGATGCTTCCGGCCTCCTGGAACGTAGACGCAACCGGGGTTCTGGTGGAAGAGCTTTCCAGAAAACTTGGTGAAAAAAATGTCAAAGTCGTGGAAAAACCACTTGCATTGCAGGGGAAAATGCATTAGAATAGCGTTGAGCATTTAATGAGAAAAAAGATTCATGTCAAGAAGGCATTGGGAGCGCTTGTCGCTCATAGAATCAAAGGAGGTAAATTGCTATGGCAAAGGCAGTAAAGACCATCGGTATACTCACAAGCGGCGGGGATGCGCCGGGAATGAACGCAGCCATCCGCTCGGTGGTGAGAGTGGCGATCAGCAAGGGTCTTAAGGTAAAGGGAATTATGAGAGGCTATGCGGGCCTGCTGGAAGAGGAAATCGTGGATATGGACAGCACCAGCGTTTCCGATATCATCAACCGCGGCGGCACCATTCTCTATACCGCCAGATGCAAGGAATTTACCACGGCGGAAGGCCAGCAGAAGGGCGCGGAGATCTGCCGCAAGCACGGCATCGACGGCATGGTTGTGATCGGCGGCGACGGTTCCTTCCGCGGCGCGGGCAAGCTCTCGGCCCTGGGGATCAACACCATCGGGCTGCCGGGCACCATCGATTTGGACATCGCCTGTACGGACTACACCATCGGATTTGACACCGCGGTGAACACGGCCATGGAAGCCATCGACAAGATCCGCGACACCTCCACCTCCCACGAGCGGTGCAGCATCGTGGAGGTTATGGGCCGCAACGCCGGTTACATCGCCATGTGGTGCGGTATCGCCAACGGAGCGGAGGACATTCTGCTGCCGGAGCGCTACGACGGCGACGAGCAGGCGCTGATCAACCGGATCATTGAGAACCGCAAGCGCGGCAAGAAGCACAACATCATTGTGAACGCCGAGGGCATCGGCCACTCCAGCTCCATGGCCAAGCGCATCGAGGCGGCCACGGGCATTGAGACCAGAGCCACGATCCTGGGCCACATGCAGCGGGGCGGCACCCCCACCTGTAAGGACCGCGTGTACGCCTCCATCATGGGCGCGCGGGCGGCAATCCTTCTCAGCGAGGGCAAGAGCAACCGCCTGGTGGCATACAAGCACGGCGAGTTCGTGGATTACGATATCCAGGAGGCCCTCAACATGGTCAAGGACATCCCGGAAGAGCAGTACGAGGTTGCAAAGCTGCTGGTGCGTTAGAAGCCACCGGCGTCAATCAAACACCATAAAGTCCGCAGCCGCTGGCCGCGGACTTTTGAAGCATGAAGGCGGTTAAATATATATGGAAGAAAACACAGTGCTCTGCGGGGCCAATTCCTACGAGCAGAAATACTATTTTAACCAGGATTTCGACTCCCTTCCGGAGTCGGTAAAGCGGGAACTGCAGGTTATGTGCGTGCTCTACACTGAGGACGTGGGCGGAATTCTGACCCTGGAGTTTGAGCCGGACGGGAACCTGGAGTTTAAGGTCACGGCGCCGGAAGAGGACTACCTCTTCGACGAGATCGGAAGCGTGCTCAAGATCAAGCAGTACCAGGAGGAGAAACGGGAACTGCTGGAATCGCTGGAACTGTACTACCGTGCGTTTTTCCTGGGCGAGGACGTGGATTTCACCGCGGAGGCGCAGGAGGTATGAGACTTAAGATCGGAACGGTGACGCTGGACAACAACGTCATCCTGGCGCCGATGGCAGGTGTAACCGACCTGCCATTTCGTTTGCTCTGCCGGGAGCAGGGCTGCGGCATGGTGGTGACGGAGATGGTCAGCGCCAAGGCCATTTTATATAAGAACAAAAATACCAGGGAGCTGCTGACCGTGCGGCCCGAGGAACGGCCCGCGGCGGTGCAGCTGTTCGGCTCGGACCCGGAAATCATGGCGGAGATCGCGGCTCAGATCGAGGACGGCCCTTACGACGTGATCGACGTGAACATGGGCTGCCCGGTGCCCAAGATCGTGAACAACGGGGAGGGTTCGGCGCTGATGAGGGACCCCAAACGGGCTGAGGCGGTGCTATCCGCCATGGTGCGGGCGGTGAAGAAGCCGGTGACGGTGAAGTTCCGCAAGGGCTTTAACGATGAGAGCGTAAACGCGGTGGAGTTCGCCAAAATGGCGGAGAGCTGCGGCGTGGCCGCGGTAGCCGTGCATGGGCGCACCAGAGAGCAGTATTACTCCGGAAAGGCGGACTGGGACATCATCCGCCGGGTGAAGGAGGCGGTGAAGATTCCGGTGATCGGAAACGGCGACGTGTTTACGCCGGAGGATGCCGGAAAGCTTCTGGAGGAAACCGGCTGCGACGGCATCATGGTGGCCCGGGGAGCCAAGGGTAATCCCTGGATTTTTCACCGGATTAACCATTATCTGGAAACCGGGGAAGTGCTTCCCGGTCCCTCGGTGCAGGAGATCCGGGAAATGATTCTGCGCCACAGCCGCATGCTGGCGGACTACAAGGGCGAGCGGGTGGCTATGAGGGAGATGCGAAGCCATATGGCCTGGTACACCTCCGGTCTTGCCCACTCCGCGTCCATACGGCGGGAGATCAACAGCGTGGAGACCATGGAGGGGTTAACCGACCTGCTGGACCGGCGTTTTTGAACGGTTTTGCCCTGAGAAAACGGCTTGACAATGCGGTTTTTTTCTTATATAATACACTGAATGTACGAACATGAAAATAATCCGGAGGTTAAGAAATTTCCGGATGAGGCGCGCAGGGCCTGCCGCTCTGCGGCCGGAATAAAAAGGAAGAAGGAAGGAATTAAGGGATTATGGCGGATAAGAAACATATTTTGACATATGCAGGTTTGAAGCAGTACGAGGACGAGTTACAGACCCTCAAGGTGGTAAAGCGCAAAGAGGTTGCACAGAAGATTAAAGAGGCCAGAGAGCAGGGCGACTTGTCCGAGAACGCCGAGTACGACGCTGCCAAGGATGAGCAGCGCGATATCGAGCTGCGCATCGAGGAGCTGGAGAAGCTCCTTAAGAACGCCGAGGTGGTGGTTGAGGACGAGATCGACACCGACAAGATCAACATCGGCTGCAAGGTGAAGCTGCTGGACGTGGAGTTTGACGAGGAGATGGAGTATTTCATCGTGGGTTCCACCGAGGCCAACAGCCTTCAGAACAAGATCAGCAATGAGTCCCCCGTGGGCCACGCGCTGCTGGGCAAGGGCGTGGGCGAGACCGTGGACGTGGAGACCCAGGCGGGCACCATCCAGTACAAGGTATTGAACATTCAGAGAGTATCTTAAGCGGTTGCGGTTCACAGGGTGAACCGTACCGCCTCATCTTTTATATTATCACAAAGGAGTGTAAAAAGTGGCAGAGCAGCAGAGGCAGGTAGAAGATTTAAATCACGTTTTAAAGGTCCGCCGGGAGAAGCTGGCGGAGCTTCAGGCAGCGGGCCGGGACCCGTTTGAGATCACGAAGTACGACGTTACCGCACACAGCACGGACGTCAAGGAGCATTATGAGGAGTGGGAGGGGAAGGAAGTGTCCGTCGCCGGCCGCATGATGTTCAAACGTGTGATGGGTAAGGCTTCTTTCTGCAACGTACAGGATTTGAAGGGCAGCATCCAGATTTACGTGGCCCGGGACAACATCGGCGAGGAGGAGTACAAGGGCTTCAAGAAGATGGATATCGGCGATATCATCGGCGTGAAGGGCACCGTGTTCACCACTAAGGCCGGCGAGATCTCCATCCATGCCACGGAGCTGACCCTGCTCTCCAAGAGCCTGCAGGTGCTTCCTGAGAAGTTCCACGGCCTGACGGACACGGATATGCGCTATCGCCAGCGCTATGTGGACCTGATCATGAACGCCGAGGTGAAGGACACCTTTGTGAAGCGCTCGAAGATTATCGCGGCTATCCGCAAGTATCTGAGCAGCCAGAACTTCATGGAGGTGGAGACCCCCATGCTGGTGTCCAACGCCGGCGGAGCTGCCGCCAGACCCTTTGAGACTCATTTTAACGCCCTGGACGAGGACTTAAAGCTTCGCATCTCCCTGGAGCTGTACTTGAAGCGCCTGATCGTGGGCGGACTGGAGCGCGTGTACGAGATCGGCCGCGTGTTCCGCAACGAGGGCCTTGACACCCGCCACAACCCGGAGTTCACCCTGATGGAGCTGTACCAGGCCTACACGGACTACAACGGTATGATGGAGCTGACCGAGAACCTGTACCGCTACGTGGCCCAGGAGGTACTGGGCACCACCACCATCACCTACAAGGGTGTGGAGATGGATCTGTCCAAGCCCTTTGAGCGCATCACCATGGTGGACGCGGTGAAGAAGTACGCGGGCGTGGACTTCGACCAGATTAAGACCCTGGAGGAGGCCAGAGCCATTGCCAAGGAGAAGGGCGTGGAGTTCGAGCCGCGCCACAAGAAGGGCGATATCTTAAGCCTGTTCTTCGAGGAATTCGCCGAGGAGCACCTGATCCAGCCCACCTTTGTGCTGGACCACCCGGTGGAGATTTCCCCGCTGACCAAGAAAAAGCCGGGCAACCCCGACTTTGTAGAGCGCTTTGAGTTCTTTATGAACGGCTGGGAGATGGCCAACGCCTACTCCGAGATCAACGATCCCATCGACCAGAGGGAGCGTTTCCGGGCCCAGGAGGAGCTTTTGGCCCAGGGCGACGAGGAGGCCAACCACACGGACGAGGACTTCTTAAACGCGCTGGAGATCGGCATGCCGCCCACGGGAGGCATCGGCTACGGCATCGACCGCATGGTGATGCTGCTGACCGACTCCGCGGCCATCCGCGACGTGCTGTTGTTCCCGACCATGAAGACTCTGGGCGGGTCCGACGCGCCCAAGAAGGCTGAGAAGGCCGCCCCGGAAGCTGCCGTCAAGACTCCGGAACCCATCGACTTCTCCAAGGTCAAGATTGAGCCGCTTTTTGAGGAGCAGGTGGATTTCGACACCTTCAGCAAGTCCGATTACCGGGCGGTGAAGATCAAGGACTGTGTGGCCGTTCCTAAGAGCAAAAAGCTGCTTCAGTTCACCCTGGACGACGGCTCCGGCACGGACCGCACGATCTTAAGCGGCATCCACGAGTATTATGAGCCGGAAGAGCTGATCGGAAAAACCGCCATCGCCATCGTCAACCTGCCTCCGCGCAAGATGATGGGGATCGATTCCTGCGGGATGCTGATCTCCGCGGTGCATGAGGTAGATGGGAGAGAAGGGCTGAACCTTTTGATGGTGGATGATAGGATTCCGGCGGGGGCGAAGTTGTACTAAGGGACTGCGGGAAAACATCTGCAAAATAGATACGGAAATTTAAAAGATATTCAGTAAAAGGGATTGCGAGCTAATACCTGGTATTAGCCGCGATCCCTTTTTTGGCTGCTATGAAACATCTTATCCCTGCTGTGGAGGAGACATAGAAAGGCGGCTCAGATCCTGATGCTCCAGCGTGTCCAACGCTTCCACGGTAAGCTGGATAAAAGCCTTTACGAAGTGGTTTAAGTATCGCTGCTTATGATAGATCAGCGTGATCGAGGTGGTGACCGGCGTCCCGTTCTGACAAAGGGGGAAGACGTTTACGTCTTCCGCTAATTGAGGCAGCCAGTTGCAGAGGTTCATGTGGGATGTGAATCCGGCGGCCAATCCGCGGTTGCACAGAGGAATAATCATGGTGGTGTGCTTGGATGTATAGTGGATGTCAGGGGTACAGCGGGCGGCTTGAAAGCATTGCATAACCCGTTCGCCCAGGCGGTTCTGTATGGTGGGGATCATGAAGGGGATGCGGCTGAAATTGGACACATCGGCGCCTTTGAGCGAGTTTTCCTTCAGGAACTTTGCCTCGTCCGGCGTGTAATATTTGTATAAAAGCCTGTCGGAAACGCAGAAGTAGATCGGATCCTCGTGAGTGGAATGGGACTGTATATTGGGATAAGTCCCCTCGATATAGGCGCCAACGGCAAAATCCAGCTGATTTTTCTGAACCAGGCGCTCCAGCTCGTTGTTGGTACTTTCAATGGTGCTGACCAATACTTTGGGGTAAAGCGCATTATATTTCTCCAGCACCTGGGGCAGATACGCATTGCAGCGGGGGGAGGTTACCCCGATGGTGATCAGGCCGGAATCGCTGTTGCCAAGGTCAGCCAGAACCGCAAAAAGCCTTTTTTCATCGGAAAAGATAGCTTCCGCATACTTTAAGACTTCCTGCCCTGCGGCGGTCAGCTGCAGGCGTGGCTGTCGGTTAAACAGGCGCGCGCCATAGTAATCCTCAACACGGCGGATATGGTTGCTCAGGGTCTGCTGGCTGATGAACAGCCGCTCCGATGTCTCGGTAATGCTGAGGGATTTAGCGGTTTCCATAAAGTAGTTAAGGCTCTCCAGCTCCATAAAATACTCTCCTTTATACTATAAGAAAATTTGTGGTTTTCACAAAAATACATAACTTTCTTTAAATTATCAATAGTGTATAATAAAACTAACAAGTTTGCAAGCTTATTGTTAAAAATGTCATAACGCATATTCATCTTTACGGGGAAACAGATTCTAGTACATTAACGATTGAGGAGGGAGTTCGGTATGAACACTACTTTAGTTGCAATAGGCTTTGCAATGGTCATTATTCTAATCGCCTTATTATTAAGTGGTAAAACAGTGCCAATGGTTGCATTTGTGCTTGTGTCGTTTATTGGAGCGCTGCTGGCGGGATTTTCGCTTCCGGATATCAGCACCTTTGTGGGAGACGGCGTAAAAACAGTTATTAACAGCGTGGGAATGGCGATGTTTGCAACCGCGTTTTTTACCATCATGACATCCATTGGTGTATTTGATCCGCTGGTCCGGTTTTTATCCAAATACGCGGGAAATGTCACGATTATCTTTTTAATTACATACCTGATCGCTACCGTGGGACATTTTGACACAGGAACGACCAGCACAATTCTTCTGACGATCCCGATGATGCTTCCGCTGTACCGAAAATTTCATATTCGTGTGGAGTGGATGTTTCTGATGATCGGTATGGCGGTGGCGATGATGAATCTGCTTCCAATGGGCGGGGGAATCATTGGACTGTCTGCCGTCTCCGGCATTGACGCAGGGGTGCTCTTTCAGCAGATTGTTCCGGTTATTGCGATTGGCTGGGGCGTCAACATCATTATGATCGTGTTGGTTTACAGCAAGATGGAGAAGAAACGCATCGCAAAAATGTCGGATGAGTCCAAACGGGTTCAGGACGATGAGTACCGCGCGCTTCTGGAGGTGGGACGCAAGGGAACCGAGCTTCAGGTGGTTAAAATGGACCTTAAGTATTGGGCTAACCTGATTTTAACACTGGTTACGATTACGGTGGTATTTTTGGACATTGTGCGCGCCTATTTCGTGTTCATGATCGCATTTATGATCGCGCTTCTGATCAACTACAAGGGAAACAAGGCAAAACAGGATGTAGTCAAGCTCTGTGCAGGAAACTGCTATCCCATCGCGGCCGTTATGATGTGTGCAGGCGTGTTCGTGGGCGTCATGAGCGGAAGCGGCATGCTGACGGAGATGGCTGGCTTTATCGTATCCCTGATACCGGACAGTATGCACGGAGTTTACAATGTACTGCTGGCGGTGATCTGTACTCCTATGAGCATTGCCCTGGGTTCCCAGGCGTACTATTATGGCTTCAGCCCGCTGCTTCTTGAGGTTGGAACTACCATGGGCGTTTCGACGCTTTCCACCATTGCTACCCTGCAAATCACACAGAATGCATTCGGTTTTATTACTCCGGTATCCGCAGTAAACCACCTCGCCTGCGGAATGCTGGGCCGCGATATTAAGGATGTGTTCCGATTCTGCTTCCCCAAGCTGTTGCTAATGCTGGCCATTCAGTTCACGCTGTCGATTGTGGTGGGACTGATTGCCATGGGAGCGTAAAACGTATACTGAACGATTGACGAGTCAGGGAACACCGGCGTTACTGGCAGTTGCTCCCTGACATTCATGAAAGGAGAGTCTGATATGATCGACCATATTGCATTTGTAGTGGAGGACCCAAAGAAAACTGCGGTCTTGTTGGAAAAATTCGGATATCTGATTTATCGGGAAACGCCCCATCACGGCGGCTCCGTGGAGATGGAGGACCCCGCTCAAAAGGGGATGATCATCGAGCTTTGCACAAAGCGTCCCCAGGATGGCATCGGTTTTAACCATGCATGTCTGCGCGTGGAAAGCCGGGAGGAATATGAGAAAATGGTAAGTGAGGGCATGACATTTACCGGCGAACTCCATCTCTCCCCAGACAGCGGAAGGTACATCAACAACCATGTGGATGATGATAAAATCAAATGGCAGATTACAATTTGAAGATGCGGATGGCGGTTCAGGCGGAGATTGGAGGAAAAATCAATGGACATGAATGGAAAGAAAATGCTGGTAGTAGCCGCTCACCCGGGCGATGTGTTGTGGAGATGCTCCGGCGCGATTGCAAAGCATGTAAAACTGGGCGGAATTGTTGACACAGTGGTTTTAACGTACGGTACGGGCGGAGAGGCCAATGAGCTGTTTAAGGTTGGATACACCGTGGAGCAGGCAAGGGAACAGCGCTTGAAGGATTTTACCAAATCCGCTGAAATTCTTGGGATATCCCGGTTTGAATTCTGGGATTTACAGGACTACCGCTTCGAGATTACTCAGGAAAAAATTTACAGGATGGTAAGATTTATGCGTGAGAGCAGACCGGATCTGATTCTGACCCATTGGAATAAGGATCTGTTTAATCCGGACCACGGAACCGTGTTTCCCTATGTCAACGCTTCACTGGAAGCGGCCACCGGCCAGGGGATTTTTGTAGATGGAACAGAGCCCATTGAGCGTGCTCCGATCTTCTGCTTTGAACCTCATGCCAGTGAGGCCAATGATTTTAAACCCAACCTGTTTGTGGATATTACCGATGTGATTGAGATAAAAAAAGCTGCAATGGCCACATTTGAGCGGAAGGCGAAGCTGGCGGAAGGCTATGTGAACCGGGCCGGGTACCGGGCTGTGAACGCGGGAAGCTTTGGGAGAAAGGGCTGTCTGTACGCCGAGGCATATGAGGCGGTTTATCCCATTGCGCAGGATGGATATTTTGTATACTGAGTGAAAGACGGAGGATGCCGGTGAAACGCCAATCAATGGATATGACAGAAGGAAATATCTGGAAGCTGCTGTCCCTTTTTGCCATGCCGCTGTTGTTCGGAAATCTGTTCCAGCAGCTTTATAACACGGTGGACAGTATAATTGTGGGAAATTTTGTTGGTAAGAATGCGCTGGCGGCGGTGGGGTCCACAACAGCGATCTGCAACACGATGGTGAATTTTTTTAACGGTATTTCTATTGGCGCCGGCGTTCTGATCAGCAATTATTATGGGGCGAGGGACCAGGATAATCTTCGGAGAACCATTCACACAATCGCGTCGCTTACTGTGATTTTGGGAGTTGGTGTCACACTTTTTTCGGTCCCGTGGGTTCCGTTTATGCTGAAAATGATATCCACTCCGGACGATGTCATCGGCCACGCTTCCATATATTTGAGAATCTATTTTGTAGGGGTTGTGTTTCTGTTTACATACAACATGGGAAGCTGCGTCCTCCGGGCGGTGGGAGACACGAAGCGGCCGCTGTATTTTTTGATCACAAGCAGTCTGTTGAATATTGTGCTGGATCTTTTATTTGTGGTGGTGTTTCATTGGGGAATTGCCGGTGTTGCGGTTGCGACGGTACTCTCTCAGGCCGTGTCCGCCATGCTGGTTTGTGCGGCACTAATGCGGGCAGAGGAGGCCTATAAGCTCCGCATAAAAAGTATCCGCATGGATATGGCACTGTGCAGAAGAATTCTGCTCCTTGGGCTGCCAATCGGAGTGCAGCAGTCGTTGACAGCGTTCTCAAACGCATTTGTACAGTCCTATATTAATGCGTTTGGCTCCGCCGCTATTATGGCGGGATGGAGCTGCCATATCAAGATCGACCAGTTCTGTATTCTGCCGGTGATGAGTATCGGCCAATCGGTGACTACGTTTGTCAGCCAGAATTTAGGGGCGAAAAAGCTGGAGCGGGCAAAAGCGGGAGTGCGGACTGCAATTTATATGGGGACCGGCCTGCTGATTCTGATCTGTGTGATCCTGGCGTGTACGTCGGGACAGCTGGTGAAGCTGTTCAACCGCGACGCGGAGGTGGTCTACTACGGCGTATTGTTTGTCTGGCTGACCATTCCGTTCCGGTTTTTCAGCGCCTGGAACCAGACCTATGCGGGCGCGCTGCGGGGGTCCGGAAATACAAAAGCCTCCATGCTGATCATGTTGTTCGGCCTCGTGATCTGCAGACAGGTCTATTTATATGGGATCACACGTTTTGTCAACAACGTATATACGGTGGGCCTAGGCTATCCGGTGGGCTGGATCTGCTGCGGGCTGCTGTCAAGATGGTATTATAAACACAGCGGATGGGAAGAAACCTATATCGGACAGGAGAAGATATGAAACAGATTAAGTGTGAAGGTGAGAGAAAAGGGTTGACAGGGGAAAGCCTCGATTGCGGGAGTTTTTCGTATCGTTTGGAAATGGACTGGGCTAAGTGGCCGGACCAGATGAGGCATATGACGGTGCTTAATTGCTGCTGGGGAGGCGGTGGATTCCTTTATGTTGTAACAGGGAACCAAGATGTGCCGGTGGTTGTGTTTGACCATGATGGGAATGCCTGTAAGACCATTGCGCAGGGAATGTTTGGAAAATCCCATTCTGTGAGCTATACGAAAAATGGGACCTTGCTGGTGGCGGATGCGCATAAAAACGCGCATGTGATAAGAGAGATCACGGCGGAGGGGAAGGAAGTAAGAGTATTCGGAACGAAAGGAGTCCCCGGGGACAGCGGCTATGATTTTGACTATCTGGAGACTATGCAGAAGCGCGGAGAAAACCCAACCGAGACAAAATGGAATAAAAACGCCGCAAGTAACGCCAGGATTGACAGCATCAGAAGAAGAGGGCTGCCCTTCTGCCGTCCCTGCGGTATGATCATGACACCGGATGGGGAGTATTTTGCCGCTGATGGCTATGGAAACTGCGCGGTCCATCACTTCGATGGGGACGGGACCTATATTAAGTCATGGGGCGCTCCGGAGGATTTCCGGGTGGTGCACAGCATCTGCATGGACCGGCAGGGTCGCTTATGGGTTGCGGACCGGGAAAATTGCAGAGTCAAGCTCTTTGACACAGAAGGGAACCTTTTGGCCGTCGCAGAGGGGAACCTCTCCAGAATCGGCACGGTTTTCACGGACGACAAATACTTATACGCTGCGGAGCTGGACGGCGGCGTCACTCTGATCGATCTGGACACGCTGGAGGTGGCCGCGCAGCTGGGCGCTCCGGGAGATGCGGTGTTAAAGGTACACGGAATCTGTGTGGATGATGGAGGAAATATATATTTGGCTACGAATAAGGCCAATGAGAACAATCTGATTCGTCTGGCGCGAATGGAGTAGATAACAGAAACAGGAGGAAAATGAAATGAGTGAAGTTGGAAACCGGATTTACCTGAAGGTTGACCGGCCGGACCGTGAGTTGGTGGAACAGTTTAGGGGCCTGCCCTCCAGCAATGTGGGCGATATGATGAACCGTTTGTACTGCATGAGAGAGTATATACGCCAAATGAACCCTCAGCCGGTCAATATGCTGGGAACCGCGTTTACGGTCATGGTGCCGGACGGAGATAATGCTTTTATTCATAAAGCGCTGGATCTGGCGAAGCCGGGAGATATCCTTGTAATTGACGGAAACGGCTGCACAACCCGTTCTTTGATCGGGGAGGTGATGTTTACCTATGCGAAAAACTGCGGAATTGCAGGAATCGTTGTGGATGGAGCAATCCGCGATCATAATTCCCTGGATCATATTGACTTGCCTGTGTATGCCAAGGCGGTCACCCCCCAGGGACCGTATAAGAACGGGCCGGGTGAAATCAATGTACCGGTGTCCTGCGGAGGAAAGGTGGTGTTCCCCGGAGATATTCTGGTCGGAGATCCGGACGGCATCTGCGTGGTGCGGCCGGCGGATGCAAAAGAGGTTCTGGTTGAAGTCCGCAGAAAATTTGAGGGGGAGCAGGAAAAACTGAACTATTATCGCAGTGTTGGAAATAATGCTGAGAAACATAAAGCGATTTATGACATCATCACGGAGAAGCTGAAGACGAAAGTTTATGAGGGATAGTCTGGTGGAGACTAATAGGAAGAAGGGATAAATTATGAATTACTTTGATACGGTATACCGGGCGCGTTTTGAAGCTCTTTCATCCACCAATATTTCCGACGCTCTGGACGTCCTTGGCTTGCGGGGGGCTACCTGCGGGATACGTCCGCTGATTCCAAAATGGAATAAGATTGTGGGGCCGGCCGTCACCATGCGCATGACGGCGGCGGGTGAGACTCCGCAGAAAACGCATTTGGGAATGAATGCCATCGCGTCGGCCAAGGCGGGGGATGTGATTGTGATCGACAATGGGGGCCGAATGGATACCTCCTGCTGGGGCGGTGTCCTGGCCAATGGCGCCAGGGCGAAAGGGATATCCGGCACGGTTATAGACGGCTGCTGCCGCGATCTGGACGATTGTATTGAGGCCGATTACGCCGTGTACGCCAGAGGAACGGTGGTGCAGACTGCCCGTGGCCGTGTGATCGAGGAGAGCACCAACCAGATAATCCAATTCGGTGGTGTTCAGGTGCGCCCCGGGGACATCGTCATAGGCGACAGCAGCGGAATTGTGATCGTTCCCAAGGAGCATGTGGACGAGGTTCTTGAAAAAGCGGAACAGCTCTGGCGCAAAGAAGAGGATATGGTAGCGGAGATCAGGGCCGGGGAGGATATCCTTTCGGTTGATGCAAAGTATAACTACAACAAAATGCTCAGGACATAAAAGGAGAGAATCGGGAATGGATAATTTAGTAGAGCGTTTTAAAAAGCTGGACACCACCTGCGTGTCGGATGCCATGGATAAAATCGGAATTGAATGCAGTGTTTACGGCGTAAAGCCGGTCCGTTTTGGCTGGAAAATCTGTGGCAGAGCCTTTACTGTCCATTACGCCCCCTGCGGCGCTGTCCAGGGGAACGTGGGAGACTTTCTGGACGATGTTGAACCTGGCCAGGTTGTGGTGATCGACAACGCAGGCCGTGATAATTGTACGGTCTGGGGAGATATTATGGCTAAAACAGCTGGAAAAATGGGAATCGCCGGAACGGTGATAGACGGCGTATGTCGCGATATTCCCGCGGTTCTTGCATGCGATTACCCCATTTATTCAAAGGGATATTACATGAGAACCGGCAAGGACCGCGTATATGTAGACGGAGTCAATGTCCCGGTCACCTTGTCGGATATTCCGGTTTATCCGGGGGATATTATTTTAGGAGATGACAGCGGTGTTATTGTTGTTCCCCAAAAGCGCGGGGAAGAGGTGGCTGCAATCGCGGAGAACATTGACCGCAAGGAGCAGGAGATCTTAAAGCTGGTTGAAGAGGGGCATACTCTGAAAGAGGCCAGGGCAATGACTGGATATCATCACCTGCAGACGAAGGTTCAATAAGCATTCCGTTTGGAAAAATGCGGTTAGAGAGTATAAGCAGAAAGGGCGCAGGATAGAAATTTCCTGGGCCCTACAGCGTTTTCCCGGCAATCCGCAAAAACTCCTCCGCCATCTCCTCCGGCGACTCCCTCATGCCGCTCTCCAGCCAGCACAGCAGCATGTTATAAAAAGCGCCCGAAAAATAGTAGAGCTCATATTTTGCGATGGAGTTCACCGGCATATCGCCCCGGGCGTCGATCTCGCAGTCGGTGATCACATCCAGGAGCGTGGTCGCCATCTTTGCCCGGTGAAAGGCCAGAACCAGGTCCGCGTATTCTTTGTAAAAGCGGAATTTGTAAAGCATCATTTCCCGGCTGTAGAAACCGTTTTCGGGCGACGGCTTTCCGGTGTGGTATTGCAGTGCGATCTGCTGGATCCCGTAGTCCACCAGCTCCTCCACGGATTTGAAATTGCGGTAGAAGGAAGCCCTGGCCACGCCGGACTGTTCGATCAGCTCCGTCACGGTCAGCCGGGACCAGTCCTTGCTGCCCGCAAACTCGATCAAGGCCGCGAACAGGCGGTCCTTCACTTTTTGGTTGGCGATTTTTCGTTTATCCATGATACAAATCTCCTTATTTTGTCTCAGGTTGGGACGTTGACAAACAATACATATGTGATACAATATGTATCATATAAGCGAATGGTTTGTTTGTCAAGAGGAGGGCATTATGATTTTATATTTTAGCGGCACTGGAAACAGCCAGTATGTTGCGGTTAAAATTGCTGAGATCATCGGGGACGGCCAGGTATTTTCCATCAACCGTGCGGTTAAGTCCGGGGAGAAAACGGTGATCCGGTCGGAGGAGCCGCTGGTGTTTGTGGCTCCCACCTATTCCTGGCGGCTGCCCAGGGTTGTGGAGCGCTGGATTCTGGAAACCGATTTCCAGGGGAACCGGGACGCCTACTTTATACTGACCTGCGGCGGCAGCTGCGGCAACGCCGCCGCATACGCCAAAAAGTTGTGCGCCGGGAAGAACATGCGTTATCGCGGTCTTGCACCGGTGGTTATGCCGGAAAACTATGTGGCAATGTTCGCCACCCCGGACGAGGCAAAATGCCGGGCGATCATAGAAGAAGCGGAGCCGTCCATCGCCGGGCTGGGGGAGCGGATCCGGGCCGGGCGGGACTTTGACGGGCAAAGCGTGTCCCTGGGCGGCAGACTGGAAAGCGGGCCGGTGAATCCACTGTTTTACGCGCTTTTTGTGAATGATCGGGGATTTACCGTGTCGGACCGCTGCGTCTCCTGCGGGAAGTGCGCCCGGCGCTGCCCCCTGGACAATATCGAGATGGCGGATGGAAAACCGGTGTGGAAGGGAAACTGCACCCACTGTATGGCCTGTATCGGGGGCTGCCCCACGGCAGCCATCGAATACAAGTCCAAATCCAGGGGGCGGCACCGCCACTATATCATGGATGATTCCTTATGCTGGAACAACGGAGGTCAGGAAAAATGAAAAACAAACATCAGATCAGAATCAACCCGGAAACATGCATCGGCTGTGGACTTTGCCGGAAGGACTGTCCGGCGGGAAATATCCGGATCAAGGATAAAAAGGCGAAGGTCATCACCCAGGACTGTATTATGTGCGGGCACTGCGTGGCGATTTGCCCCAAGGCCGCAGTCTCCATGACCGGCTTTGAGGAGCCGCCGGAGGAGATTGAAAAGCCGGCGGCCCTGGATCCCGGCGAACTGCTGAGGGCCATTAAGACGAGAAGAAGCATCCGGCAGTTCACAAAACGCCGGGTGGAGCCGGAGCTCATCGCGCAGATCATCGAAGCAGGCCGCCTGACGCCCACCGGCGGGAACGCCCAGAACGTGTCCTTCATCGTGTTAAACGACCGGCTGGAGAGCGCTGAAAAATTGGCCGTGGGTCTGTTTAGACGGCTGCTTCCTCTGATGAAGCTGGTCAATCCTATTGCAAGGCGGATGTCCATCGACGACCATTTCTTCTTCAAAAAGGCCCCGGCAGCCATTGTGATCGTGGCCCCCAGCCAGGTGGACGGCGCCCTTGCCGCCGCTAACATGGAGCTGATGGCGGAGGCCTGCGGTCTGGGCGTGCTCTACAGCGGATTCTTCTCCATGGCCGCCAACTGGTCCCGCCCCCTGCGCCGTCTGCTGGGGTTGAAGCGGAAGGAACGCGCCGTTACGACCCTGGTGCTGGGCTACTCCGCGGTGAACTACCGGAGGACCGCGCAAAAGGAAAAGGCCGGCGTCCGAACTATTTGAGTCAAGTGATCGATTCAGGTCCTCGCCTATCTCCATGGGCGCGGGCCTTTTTAATGTGATCCCGGGCGCCGGGGAAGTTTGCGGGAGATGGGGGAAATGTGGACGGACTCCGGCGAAGTCTTTGGTCCAATATTGCAATCCTGGCGATAGGATGATATAATGATCGAATAAGCTTCAATGTAGTTTTACATCGATTAGTCTGCATAGGATCCCAGATTGGGGCGCTGGGATAAAATGAAAAGATCGATTGGAAAAGGAGATCAGATGAAACGCAAGGTGGTGGAAAAGCATGAGCGGCAATGGTGGGTATGGGGAGTAATTCTGCTGATAGCTTTTGCGATTTTGGGCGGCGGCTACTGGATGTATTATCAGAGTATCGAGAGCGCTGTTTATAGCACCACGCTCTCCTTTATGGAGCAGATTGCGGATCATGATCACCTAAATATCGTTAATCAGATGGACAGCAAGCGGGAGTATCTTCAGACCATGCTCAGCCGCATCGAGGCTGCGAGGAAAAGCCGCATCGAAGAGGTTGTTTACAACCTGGGGGTGGAGTCGAAGACTACATCGTTCGATACCCTTTATCTGATTTCGGAGGACGGCCAGGTGTACAGCAGTACCTACCTGACAACGCCGCTTGAAAATATGCCCTGGGCGGACGAATACCGGCAGGCGGACAGCAGTTTTGTGAGCCGGTACGATGAAGTCAGCCGGGAGCAGTGGGGAGAATTTCTTGTCTACGGCGTTCATCTGCCCGGCCCGATCTCGTGCGGAGGGAAAAATATCAGCGGAGCCGTGGGTCTGGTCCCGATCGATGAGATCGCCGATCAGATGAGACTGGAAAGCTTTGACGGGCAGGGCATCGCTGTGGTGATGCAGAGAACCGGAGATATCATCACCGCAAGCCAGCAGTACAACACTCATGACAACAACTTCTTAAAGCCGCTTGAGCGGGCGCAATTTAAAAACGGAGGTTCTCTGGAGGCCTGTCTGCGCGCGATTGAGAACGGAAAGAGCCTGTTTGTGGAGTACAGTCTGGGCGGGGAATCCTACTACGCTTTGTTCCAATCCCTGGACCACCATAAAGGAAACGACTGGTATCTGGTGGTGCGCGTCTCCACCCGAGTGACGGAAGAGCAGGTGAAAATGCTGATTTCCCGCTCAGTGCCATTTTTCGCAGCGCTGGGGGGGATGATCCTGGCCATCACGTATTTTATCTACCACAACATGAATTCAGTGAAAATCGCCAGGGCCTCCGAACAGGCCAAGTCTGCGTTCCTGGCGAATATGAGCCATGAGATCCGCACCCCTCTCAACGGTATTGTAGGTCTGCACTACCTGATGCGCCAGAATCTGGATGACAGGGAGAAGCTGAAGGGGTACCTGAAAAAAGCCGAGGTATCCGCCACATTCCTGCAGAGCGTGATTACTGATGTGCTGGACATGTCCAAGATCGAGAGCAGCCAGCTGGAGATTTACGAAAATGAGATGGACCTGACCGCGCTCATAGAAGAAGTGCGGATTCTGCTGGAAAACCAGACGGAACAAAAAGGGCTGCGATTTGAGATCGACTGCCGGGAGCTGATCGCCCCCTTTGTGCGCGGGGACGGGCTGAGAATCAAGCAGATTCTGACCAATCTGCTGGGAAATGCGGTGAAATTCACACCGGCGGGAGGAACGGTTACTTTGACCGTTAGCCAGAAGATATCTGATAAAACGGCCGACACCATGTTTCAGGTGGCGGACACCGGCTGCGGTATGAGCCGGGAATTTCTGGATCGGATCTGGCAGCCATTTGAGCAGGAACGGCGGGTTGCATCTCAGAGCGGTACCGGTTTGGGAACGACCCTGAGCAAAACCCTGGTGGAAAAGATGGGCGGCTCCATTTCCGTGGAAAGCACGCAGGGAGAAGGCACCGTGTTCACCTTCTTTATTCCATTTCCGGTGGTGGAACCGTCCGGAGAGCAGGAGACGTGCGGTCATGTGGAGAACAGTTCATGGACGCTGGAGGGAAAGCGTATCCTGGCGGTGGAGGACAATGAGATCAACCGGATGATCGTGGTGTCCATCCTGGAGGAGTATGGGTGTCAGATGACGGAGGCCTGCGACGGACAGGAGGCGGTGGATATTTTTGCCGCAAGCACGCTGGATTATTTCGACTTGATCCTGATGGATATCCAGATGCCGGTGATGGACGGACACGAGGCCGCCAGGAATATCCGCGCCCTGGACCGGCCGGATGCCGGGAGAATTCCGATCATCGCCATGACCGCCAATGCATTCCGGGAGGATGTTGAAAAGGCGCTTGACGCCGGTATGGACGACGTGGTTACAAAACCGCTCGATATTACATTGCTGCTCAAAAAAATTGAGATAATCGGGCATAGGGGGGAATGAGTATGAGAAAGAGCCAACTAATCTGCAGCCTTCTCGCTTTGGCGCTGTGTCTTTTGCCGGCAGGCTGCCGGTCGCGGGAGGCGGAGGAGCCGGTGGAACCGGAGAACGTGACGCTGATCATAAAAACTCCGCCCATCGGTCTGGGAAATATTCCCGATGTGGGAGAGGCGGGGGCATATGACCTGATTATGGCGGCGGCAGAGAGGTTCAAAGCACAGTACAATCGGTGTGATGTGGAATTTGTGGTCAGCCGCTATGATTATCTGGACGAACAGACGCAGTTGATGGACAAGTACGGCACGCCGGAGGCTGCCGACCTGTTTTTCTCCGGTTCCTGGAATCTGCCGCTGTATGTACAGAGAGGCTGGATGGTCCCGTTGGACGATATCATCAGCGAGGAGCTGCGCTCCGATATCGATGAATCGATCTGGAGGCAGAATACAATCGACGGTAAAGTTTACACGCTGCCGTTTCATCAGCTCCAGAATACGCTGATGGTAAACCGGGAGATGATGGAGGCCGCGGGCCTGGAGGCGTATATTCCGGAGGAGGGGGCGGTGGCGTGCTGGTCCACGGAGGAATTCCGTTTGATCTGCCGTGAGCTGGCAAAAAGCCTGACCGATGAAAATACCTTTGCGTTTATGATGTACGCCGCCAACAATCAGGGGGACAGCCACATCATGACGCTGCTGAGGGCGTACGGTTGTCCGCTGTATGACAAGGATGGGAACTTTACCGTCAACACCCCGGAAGGCATTCGGGCTCTCGAGTGGATCCGGGAGATGGACGAGCAGGGGATCATCCCGCGGGGAGCGGAGAATCTGGAATTGCTGGACTGTGTCAATCTGTTTTACAACCGGCAGCTGGCCATCTGCATGGGAAACCTGACCAATATGTGGGATACCAGGAATCGTGGGATAGACGCCTTTGCAGCGAATTTTCCCAGTCTGGACGGAGAGGGATATTGCTCTGCCACCACCAACGGCTTCTGCCTGTTTGACAACGGGGATGAGGAGAAGATCCGGGTGGCCAAGGATTTTCTGCAATATCTCTATACGGACGAGGAACTGATGAAATATACCCTGGGCACGATTCCGGTCAACAATTCCGTCATCCGGCAGTATCAGGATGAGATCTGGCTGCTGAGAGCTTACGGGGAGAATACATCCCATGTGGTGAACAGCGTGCAGAGCAATCGGAACTGGCAGGGCGTGCGGGATGTCTTTTATATCCAGATCAATGATCTTCTGACCGGCCAAAAAACTCCCGGGGAGGCTGCGGAGGCCATTGACGCAGGCTGCAACGCCGCTCTGGAGAAGGGCCGGACCGATGCCGGATAAATTCCGTTACGGGTGGAAAACTTAAAACTTGACAGAAATGGAAGCTGAATATGAAACATGACGTAATTCAATACGAGCGAATCTACAATTTGCTCAAAAACAGGATCGAGAGCGGGATACTCCCGGTTGGCGCCAAGCTGCCGGGGCGGTCCGTGCTGTGCAGAGAATTCGGGACGTCCGAGCGGACGATCCGGCGCGCATTGGAGCTGTTGGAACAGGATGGCTACCTGGAGATTGCGCCCCGGAAGAAGCCCGTTGTGATTTCAGCCTTTGCCGCTCCGCCTTCCCGGGCGGCAGAGGGAACCAGAAAAGCGGATGCCGCCCAGATAAACGATCTGTTGCAGACCAGTATTCTGCTTTGTTATCCGATCTATCTGCGGGGGCTGCATCAGTGTACCGGAAGCGACTGGCATACGCCGGAAGCGCTGTTTGCACGCATGGATCCGGGAAGGCCGGAAGAATTTTGGCAGCTCTCCAGCCGGCTCTGGCGTTTTTTTATTGCCAGGAATGAAAATGAACTACTCCTGCGGGTTGTGGACAGCCTGGGATTCAGAGGAAAAGAGCCGCCTCACGGCTCCTATGAGGACCGGGAACGCTACTGCGGGAATATCAGGAACCTGTTTCAGACGGTAAAGAACGCTGGGGAGCCGGAGCGGGCGGATCTGGAGGCAATTTTTTTTCAATACAGAAAGATTGCGGAGCAGGCGGAGGCGTATCCCTTTATCCGCCTGCTGCCCCGCTGTCCCATGCTGGCGGAGGCGGAGGGGCTGGGCCAACAGCTCAGCCTGGCACAGGAGCGTTATTCCACGGTCTGCCTGGACTTGCTGGGACTGATCGCCATTGGCCGCTATCAGCCGGGCGACCACCTGCCCACCCACGATGAATTACAGGAATGGTACGGCGTCAGCCGCGATACCACGGTCAAGGCGATCCGCATGCTGCAGGACTGGGGCGTGGTGACGGCGGCTCCCAGGCGGGGGATCTCGGTGGTGATGGACCTATCGGACCTGAAAAAGATACAAATCACGCCGGAATCCATCGCCTGTCATGTACGGCGGTATCTGGACAGCCTGGATCTGCTGTCGCTGACCGTGGAACAGGTCGCCTCCCATGCGGCGGCGCAGGCGGAACCCGGACAGGTACATCTGCTCTGTGGCACGCTGGCGCGTCAGTGGGAGCAACCCTATGAGCATCAACTGATACCGCGTACCCTTTTGGACTTTATCACGGAGCACATTCAGTACGACGCTCTGCGTTCAATCTACGGAGTGCTTGCCCGGAACTTCAGCATCGGCAGAAGTATTCCGAAATTGGTCAGCCCGGACAAAAATCCACAGAACTGTGAGATTTACCGGCAATGTATGGAAGCAGCCGCGATTTTGATGGACGGAGACGGAGCTTTGTTCGCCAGGCGGGCGGCCGGAATGTTTGAGCAGATCCGCTGCCTGGTCTGGGAGGAATGCGGACGTCTGGGCTACCGGGAGGCCGCCATGAAGGTATACGATGGGAGAGCGTTGTGGCAATGAGGGGGAATAGAAACCGGTCTGTTTTGGAAGAAGGAGGGCATCATTGCCATGAAACGAGAGAAAAAATGCATTAAAGGCGGGAAATGGAAAATATCCTTTGCCCCGATTACCCGTTACAGCGTGGTGTTCTGCACGCTGTTTATGGGCATCGCCTTCCTGGGAGGCTGCGTACTCTCCACCGGCCGGCTGCGGTCGGAGACGGAGGCGGCTCTGACCGCGAGCCACGCACAGATTTCCCAGAAGGTTGCCGGAGCGGTTGATTTGCTGGAATCCCTGGCCAGCCTTCCGGAGTATTATGACCCGGATATACCGCCTATCGATAAAGTAAAAAAACTGGATCAGATCAGCCCTTATTTCGGGTATATGATGATCTGCTACGTGGACTCCGATATCACCGTCTATTCCGACGGGGCGGAGCCTGCCAGCCTGGCCAGCCGGGACTATATGCAGCAGCTGTTTTCCACCGGCCGCAGACAGGTGACGGACAGCTTCGCCGCGGGAGCGGACGGCGTCACGTTAAACTATACGGTGGCCGTTCCGCTGATGGACCAGAATGGACAGATCACGGGCTGCCTGTTCTGCGCCATTTATTTTGACGAGGTGGTGGACATTTTAAGGCAGTCTGCCGGAAATGGCGGCACAGGGATCACGCTGGTCGGCTCCCGGGGGCAGGTTATGTCCTCCACGGACGCGTTACCCTACGGGGAATCCATTATGAACACCTTGCGCAAGGGCGTGCTGTTCGGCACCACGGCGGACCAGCTGGAGGAGCAGCTTTTGGCCGCAAGCCCCGGAGCTTTTTGGAGTATACGGGACGGAAACCTGTACTATACCGCCTATCAGAGAGTGGAGAATACCAGCTGGGATATTCTGTGTTCCGTTGATTTCTGGTCCACCTTTGGGAAAACGGTTCCGGCCCTTGGGCTGGTGGCCGGGCTGACGATCCTTGGCTGCATTTGTCTGTTATGGTTTGTGCGGCGCTATATTGCCGGTCAGATGCAGATTGTAGACATGCTGGTCCACTCGGTGGAGGAGTTGGAAAAACGTGTTTATCAGGACGAGCGGCCGGAGGACGTGGATTTCCAGGAAGTGCTGCGCCTGACCAGCAACGGTCTGTCCGACAGTCTGACCGGCGTGGTCACCCGGTCGGTATTCTTAAACCAGGGCGCCGCCCTGCTGAAAAAGGCTGACCCGCAGAAGCTCAAGGCTTTGTGCTTTGTGGACATGGACAATTTAAAATATATCAACGACAGCTGTGGACATGCGGGCGGCGATATCGCATTAAAAAGTCTGGGCTACATTCTCCGGGAATACGAGAAAAAGTATGACGGTGTGGTGGGACGGTATGGGGGCGATGAGTTTGTCGTCCTGCTGACCGGACTGGACGACGAACAGGAGCTGCGCGGCGTGCTGGACGGGCTTGTGCTCCGCCTCCAGAGCAGCGTTCAATCGGGCGGACAGAGCATTCCGGTCCAGTGCAGCATCGGTGTAGCGGTCTACCGGCCGGGGATTGAGCTGGAACAGATGATCGCCGACGCCGACGAGGCCCTTTACTATGTGAAGCAAAATGGAAAAGGGTATTATCATATCCACCAGAATTGAGGAATCTATGAATAAACGAATTGGAAGGCGGATATCGCGGGCTGCGGTTTTGCTGCTGATTTTTGTTGTAGCCGCCCTGCCGGGTGTGGCGCTGCGCTGTGCCATTGTGGAGGTACGCCAGAGAGAGGCGGAAAATATCCTTTTTTATTACCGTGAGAAGATTTTGCTGCAGATGCAGGGGACCATGAACGAGGCCGACTCCCTGGCGCAGACGGCGTACGTGATGGAGATGGAGCAGCCGGACCAACTGTTCTGGTTTGAACGCGCAGCCGGGCATTTGTTAAAACGGCCGGAGGTCTGTTTCGCTTTTTGGTTTGAGGGGGATACTCTGGCCAGCGCCCTGCCGCGGGATGAATTTGGAGATCTGACAGGCAGCGGACTGCAGGACTTCTCCTACATCTATACGATGGCAAAGGTGGTCAAGGACCTTGTGGTAGAAGGTCCCATTGTCATGGAACATGACAATAGACAGCAAGAGGTATTTCTGTTTTTAAAGCCGGTTGTGGAGGAGGGCGCTTATCTGGGACAGGTGGCCGTGGCGTTGGATCGGGATTATGTGCTGGGGCAGATCGGTCTGGATGAGCTGTACGCCAAAGGATATGATTACGAGCTCTGGCGTGTGGAACCTCAGAACGGGAACAAGGAAGTGATCGCCGGTTCCCGGGCGGACATCGACTTTTCCCAGGCGCAGAAAACGGTGTTTCATCTGCCGACCCAGTGGACCCTCAGCATCCAGCCGGTTGCGGGCTGGCTCAGCCCGGGGCAGCGTCTGGGACTGGTCCTGCTGTGTGCGGTGTTTGGAGCAGTCCTGTTGTCACTGGCTTACCTGGCCGGCAAAAATGTACGGCAAAGGCGCGCGCTGCTTAAGGCCACGTATGTGGACAAAGACACGGGGCTTTACAACCGGATTGGCTTTACGGCCGCTCTTGGCGACTGGCTGAAACAGGGAAACACACCCATTATGCTGTTTTACTTCTCAATCGAGGGATATACCCAGGCGATCCGGCGCATCGGACCGGAAGAGGAGACGGCGTTTCTAAAGGGCATTTCCGGGCGGATCGACGGGTTTATCCACAACCCGTTTCTCGCGGGCAGGCTGGATGCGGGAAGTTATATTGTGGCGGTTCGGGAAGAGATGAACCAAACCCAGCAGGAAGATTTTGCCAGGGGGCTGTCGCTGGAATTCCTGCTCCAGGTGCGGATCAATGAAGAAAAGAACTTTCTGATGGCCCGCTACCAGTATGCCTGCTGTCGGCCGGGAGAGGACGAAGCAGGGAAGGCGATTTCTGATCTGATTCACGCATACTATATCCGCGTGTCCCAGGAATCCCCGGTGCGCATGCTGACGGAAAAATGCCGGCAGCTCATAGAGGGGAAAAGCGATGTGATCTTTGACGAGTATACGGACCTTGAGATGATGGAGTTGTCGAAAACTTTTAACCGGTACCGAAAGCAGGTGGAACAGCTGGCCTACTCCGATCCGGTGTTTAACGTGGGCAACCGGCCGAAGTTCCTCCGGGACACCAATATGTTGATTTCCTATGACCGAAAAAGGCGGTTCAGCCTGTACTGTGTGGACATCTGTTCCTTCAGCCAGTACAATGACTTGTTCAGCGCCAGCATCGGGGACGAGATTCTCCACGAGGTGCGGCGGCGGCTGTCCCGTCCCTTTGGCTCTTATCTCTACCGGATCAACGGCGACGTATTTCTGGGCGTGTCTCTCTCAAGGGAAAGCGCACAGTCCGTTGCCGCCAGGCTGCAGGACCTGTTTGCAGCGCCCATTACGGTGGGGAAGCTCTCATTTCCGCTGCAGATCCGTATTGCGGCCTGCCGGTATCCGGAACACGGGGAAACGCCGGGTGAGCTTTTAGACCATATCCAGTCCGCGCTGCGCTTTGCCAAGGAATCGGGCCAGGCAATCGCCATATACAACGGCAGGCTCGACGAGATGATCCGGACAGAGGCCGATATTCTGGGCCGGTTGAAGGACGCGGTCCGGCAAAAGACGCTGGAAGTCTGGTATCAGCCCATTATGCTCCTGGAAGAAAATGAATATACGGCAGCCGAAGCCCTTGTGCGCCTGCCCAATGGAAAAGGAGGTTATTTCTCCGCGGGCCAGGTGATCTCGCTGGCGGAACGAAACGGTATGGTGGAGGCGCTGGGCGACTATGTGCTGACGCAGGCGTGCGCGTTCCTGCATGAGTATGGTGACCGGCTGGGCATCCGGCGCATGGGGATCAATCTCTCCGTGCAGCAGCTTCTGGTGGGCAACAGCGCCGGCCATCTGCTGGAACTGATCGGCTCCTCCGGCGTGGATCCCCGCAAAGTCACGCTGGAGATCACGGAGAGCATCCTGATCCAATCCATCGACCAGGCTGCACAGGTGCTGGGAAAGCTGAGACAGGCCGGAATCCACGTGGCGCTGGACGATTTTGGCGTTGGCTACAGCAGCCTCAACTATCTCTCCAATCTTCCGGTGGATATTCTCAAGATCGACCGGTCCCTGACCAAGCAGATCCTGACTGATCAAAAGCAATTAGCGCTGTTGAAATCCATTGTGGAGATGGCGCGCATCAACGATCTGATGGTGGTGGCGGAGGGCGTGGAGACCCAGGCGGAGCAGGCGATAATCACCTCTGCCGGGGTGCAGTATATTCAGGGATATTATTACGCCAGGCCCATGCCTGGGGAAAAACTGACTGAATTTTTAAAGCAGGGGCCGGTTATCCATTCAGAAACCCCTCAATAATCCGCCTCTCAGCTTCCCCCTCCGACAGCCCCAGGGTGCGCAGCTTCACGATCTGTTCTCCTGCGATCCTGCCGATGGCGGCTTCGTGGATCAGGGAGGCGTCCCGGCAGCCCGCGATCAGCTCCGGGAAGGCGTCCACCCTGCCCCGGTCCATCAGAATGGCGTCGCACTCCGAATGCCCGCTGCAGCGGCAGTTCCCTATGAGTTTGGAGCGGTATGTCTGGCGGGAGCTGCCCCTGGCCACGGAGCGGGAGATAAGATTGACGGCGGACCCGTCCCCGTCCATGGAAACCGTGAAATCCGTCCGGGCTGTATCCCGTCCGTCGGTCTGAATGCGCTCCCGGATGGTCAGCCGGGCGGCGGCCGCCAGCCGGGCGCTTGTCGTTCGCACCGTGCGGTCCACGCCGCCCAACTGCACGGTATCCATTTCCAGAGCGGACCCGGGGCCCAGCACGGCGAAGGTCACCGGATCGATGCGTTTTAAGCCGGAGCCGTTCCCCGTTCCCACATGTTTTTCGCGATAAATGACGCGGGAGCCGTTTTCAAGGAAAAAGCGGTGGATGCCGTTGTGAGCCGCATCCTCAGCGCCGTCGGTGTGCACGCCGCAGCCCGCCACGATGGTCACGTCGGCCCCGGCGTCCACATAAAAATCATTGTATACCAGATCGTCCACACCGCCCTGGGTGACGCAGGCCGGGATGTAGACGGTTTCCCCGCAGGCCCGGGAATCGATGTGGATATCCAGGCCGGGTTCATCCGTTTTTACCGCGATGCGGATGTTGGGTGAGGACTGCCTGGCGGCGCAGCGCCCGTTTTCCCGGATGTTGTAGGCCCCCACAAATTCCTCTTTAAAACCAGTGAGTATCTTTAATAGCATTTCTGTGATTTTATTCATTTTTCCCTCTCTATATCCCCTTATTATTGCGTGCAGGCTTTCCGCGGATTGGGCGGTGACAACGTTTTCAGCCGGAAAATCAACCGGCGGACCGCCTTGATTTGGCGTTGACAACGGAAGATCCGTTCTATTATAATATGCTTTGACTGCGCGCGGGAACATTACGAAATATTAAAAATTCGCATAAGGTGTCGCAAAAACAAAAAAGATGTGGTATACTAAAATGGTATGTCAAGCGATATGCGACTACTGATTGTAAGGAGTACCTATGCTGAATGAGGACAAGGTCAGATATATGACGGAGCTGGCCATCTTTGAAAAGAATAAAGGCAGGGAAATGTTTTCCATAAACCGTTATTTCAAGGGAGACTACATCAGCGGACAATTATTCCGCTCCTTTTTCGCTTACACGTTTTCCTATCTGCTGGTGATGCTCCTGTGGGTGCTGTACCGACTGGAGGATCTTCTGGGTGCGATCTCCTTTGAGGAGCTGACCGCTCTTGGAAAAAAGTGGGGATTCTGGTACCTGGCCGGGCTGGCCGCGTACCTGCTCATCACGCGGACCGTCTACGCCAGACGCTACGACTATGCTTCCCGGGTCCAGATCATGTACTCGGCAAAGCTGAAACATCTGGTCAAGCGCTATGACAGACAGGAAAAGGGGAATCATAAAGGAGGGAAGACCGTATGACAAGTCTCCTCGTAATGAAGGAACATCTGAAGGCCTTTTACGCGAAATACAATATTGTGATACAGCCGATTCTGCGCTTTATATTGGGAATGTGCGCGTTTTATTGCCTGAACACCAACATCGGCTACATGACCAGGCTGAAGAATCCACTGGTGCCGCTGCTGTTATCTCTGGCGGGGGCGCTGCTGCCCTACGGGGCTATTGTATTTTTTGCAGGCTGTTTTATGATTGCCCACATCTATGCGGTTTCCTTTGAGATGGCGCTGATCGCCCTGGTGCTGATCCTGATTGTGGCCATCCTTTACTTTGGCTTCCGGCCCGGAGACTGCTTCCTGATGCTTCTCACACCCATGGCGTTTATGATGAAGATCCCCTATGCGGTGCCGTTGTTAGTGGGGCTTGGCGGAAGCCTGGCTTCGGTGATTCCGGTGGGCTGCGGCGTGTTTATCTATTACCTGATCATGTATGTGAAGCAGAACGCGGGGGTGCTGACCAACGACACCTCGGTGGATATTGTGCAGAAGTACAGTCAGATTATCAAGTCCGTGACCTTCAACAAGACCATGATGGTGATGATCGCCACCTGCGCGGCCGGGATTCTGGTCGTGTATCTGATCCGCCGCCTGTCCCTCAATTACGCCTGGAGCATCGCCATCGTGGCGGGCTGCGTGGCCCAGCTGTTGGTGATCTTTGTGGGGGATTTTGTGTTCGGCGTGTCCGTGCCCACGGGACAGCTTCTGGCCGGGATGACGGCTTCGGCGCTGCTGGCGCTGGTCTACGATTTCTTTATTTTTTCCGTGGATTACAGCAGGACGGAGTACGTGCAGTTTGAGGACGACGATTACTATTACTATGTGAAGGCAGTGCCCAAGATGACGGTGAGCACACCGGACGTCAAGGTACAGAAAATCAGTACCCGCAAGCGGAGTGGAAGAGAGCGGGCATAAAGCATGACGAAAATTTTTGAGATAGAGAGGGAGGTGATGGCATGGCGGAACTGATGGAAAAGGCGTCCTCCTGGCTGTCGCTGCTGCCCAGGATTACGACGATCAACCTGCTGGAAGTGGCAATTATTTCCATATTGGTCTACGAGATCCTTTTCTGGGTGAAGAATACCAGGGCCTGGACCGTACTTAAGGGCCTGGGTGTGATTCTGATATTTGCCGTGTTCGCCGCTGTGCTGCACCTGAACACTATCCTGTGGATTTTGGAGAAGACCACGGGAATCGCGGTGACGGCGCTTTTGGTGGTGTTCCAGCCGGAGCTGCGCAAGGCACTTGAGCAGTTGGGCAGCCAGAATATTATATCCAATATCCTGAGCTTTGACGATGCGAAGGACCACAGGAGCTTTGACGACAAGACCATTAACGAGCTGGTCCGCGCCACCTTTGAGATGGCCAAGGTAAAGACCGGCGCTCTGATGGTGATCGAACGCGCCGCCTCCTTAAAGGAGATCGAGCGCACGGGCATCGAGGTCAACGGACTGGTGTCCAGCCAGCTGCTGATCAACATTTTTGAACACAACACACCGCTTCACGACGGCGCTGTGATCATCCGGGGCAACCGGGTGGCGGCCGCCACCTGTTACCTGCCGCTGTCGGACAACATGTCCATCAGCAAGGATCTGGGCACCCGCCACAGAGCGGCGGTGGGCGTGAGTGAAGTGACGGACAGCGTCACCATCGTGGTCTCGGAGGAGACCGGCAGGGTGACGGTAGCAGAAGGGGGAACGCTTAAGAGAGTGACGGATGCCGAGGGCCTGCGCACCATCCTGGCAGGGGTGAAGGGGCAGGTTGAGACCGGCAGCCGATTAAAAATCTGGAAGGGAAGGCTGAAGAATGAAAGAAAAGCTGACGAATAATCTGGGCCTGAAAATCATTTCCGTCTTCCTGGCGTTCTTTGTCTGGCTGGCCGTGGTCAATATCTCGAACCCGGAGGTTTCGGATTATCAGGAGGTCCCCTTAGAGATTTTAAATGAAGGCGTGCTGGAGGCTAACAACCTCACCTACGAGGTGGTCGGCGGCAAGAACACGGTTACGGTCAGTTACAAGGTTCAGACCCTGGACACCGGCACCATCAAACCGTCGGATTTCCGCGCCTATATCGACTTAGCGGAGATGTATGAGCCCACCGGAGCGGTGCAGGTAAAGGTGGAGGTGCTGCGCCACAAGAATCTGCTGATCGGACAGCCGGTGGCGAGGCCGGGCGTGATCCGGATCAGCACTGAGAATCTGCAGAGGAAGCGGTTTGATTTGGGCGTGAACACGGTTGGCACCACAGAGGACGGCTATACGGTGGGGACCGCCACCATCAGCCCGACCTACGTGTATGTCAGCGGGCCTGTCTCCAAGGTGGGACAGATCAGCAAGGTGGGCATCGAGATCGATGTGGACAATGCCAATTCCAACCGGACCGGCACCGCAACCCCCAAATTCTATGACGCCAACGGCAATGAATTGGTGGATCTGGAGACGGACGACCGGGTGACCTTAAACCACTCTGAGGTGGACTATGAGCTGGCGATTCTGAAGGAAAAACGCCTGGCTCTGGACCTGAAGGTGGAGGGCAGGGTGGCCGACGGCTACCGCTACACGGGTGTGGAGAGCAGTGTGAACTCCGTGGCCGTAGTGGGCCTGAAATCCAACCTGGCGGATGTCACCGCGGTCACGATACCGCCGTCCGAGCTGAATATGGACGGGGCCACAGGCGACCGGGAGGTGACCATCGACCTGACCAAGTACCTGCCAAACGGGGTGCAGCTGGCCGAGGACGAGAACAAGGAGATTACAGTGACCATCAAGGTTGAGCCGCTGGAGAGCAGGACTTATGTGCTGCACACCAGTCAGATCAAGCAGGTGGGAGCTTCCAGCCAATATGAATACGAGTATGACCGTAGTACGATTAATGTGCTGATCCGGGGCCTCAAGGAGGATTTGGACCAGTTGACCGCCGACCAGTTTGGCGCGGAGATCGACGTCAGCGCCATGACGCCGGGGGAGAACGACGGCGAAGTGATGTTCCAGGCGTTTTACGAAAATTCCGCCTATGAGGTGGTGTACTATGACCACCCGCAGATTACGGTGCGGGAGATCGGACCCGGCGCCACTGACGGCGGGGATGAGACGAGCGGGACGGACGACGGTGAAACCGCGGCGGATGAGACGACGGCCGCCGATTGAGAATATGGCAGTAGGTAAGGAGAGATAGCTTATGGTAAGTGCGGTAACAGTTATTAAAAATCCCTCCGGTCTGCATTTGCGGCCGGCCGGCATCCTGTGCAAGGAGGCGCTGCTGTTCCGGTCGACGATCACCTTCAAGATCGGAAGTACGACCGCCAACGCCAAGAGCGTTCTGAGCGTGCTGGGGGCCTGCGTCAAATCCGGCGACGCGGTTGAGTTTATCTGCGACGGACCGGACGAGGAGCAGGCGCTGGCCGCGATGGTCAGAATCGTGGAGAGCGGATTGGGTGAGTAACAGCGGACGGGGTGCCGGATCGGCACCCTGAATGCTGTGAGTATAAATATTTAATACAATAAGGAGGTAATCATTATGAAAAAGGGAACGAGCGCTTCATCCGGTATCGGAATCGGCAAGGCAGTTATTGTGGAAGAGGCTGAGCTGGTCATCAAAAGGGAGAACGTTTCGGATGTGGAGGCTGAGCTTGGGCGTTTTAAGGGGGCGCTTGAGCAGAGCGTGAAGGACACCGAGGTGCTGGCGGCGGATTTGGCCACCAGAGTGGGAGAGAAGGAAGCGGAGATTCTGCAGGGGCATATCATGCTGTTGTCCGATCCCATGCTCACCGGCGAGATTGAGAATTCCATCAAAAACGACGGCATCAACAGCGAGTTCGCCATTGAGACCGTATGCAATATGTACGCCGACATGTTCGCCTCCATGGGGGACGAGCTTATGCAGCAGAGAGCCACGGACATGCGCGACATCAAGACCAGGATGCAGAAGCTCCTTCTGGGCGTCCGCTCTGTGGATATCGCGTCCCTTCCGGCGGGCAGCGTGATCGTCGCCAAGGACCTGACGCCTTCCATGACGGCGGGGATCAACCCGGCCAATGTAACCGGCATTGTCACCGAGCTGGGCGGCCGCACCTCCCACAGCGCCATTCTGGCCCGCGCCCTGGAGATTCCGGCGGTTGTGGCCGTGGAGAATCTGATGGAGCAGGTGAAGGACGGCGACGACCTTGTGCTGGACGGCAGCACGGGTGAAGTGATGGTGAATCCGGACGCGGCGGTGAGAGCGGAGTATAAGACCAAGCGCGACGTATTCTTAAAGGAGAAAAAGGAGCTGGAGCAGTACATCGGCAAGCCCTCCGTCACCAGGGACGGCGTGCAGGTGGAGATCGTGGCAAATATCGGCAAGCCTGAGGACGCGGAGAAGGTGTTACAGTACGACGGCGAGGGCGTGGGCCTGTTCCGCACGGAATTCCTGTTTATGGACCGTACCTCCATGCCCACGGAGGAAGAGCAGTTTGAGGCGTACAAGAAGGTGGCCATCGCCATGAACGGCAAGCCGGTGATTATCCGCACCCTGGATATCGGCGGCGACAAGGAGATCCCCTACATGGGTCTGGAGAAGGACGAGAACCCGTTTTTGGGCTACCGCGCCATCCGTTTCTGCCTGGACCGCAAGGAGGATATCTACAAACCGCAGCTGCGCGCCCTGCTGCGCGCCAGCGCCTTTGGCAACATCCGCATCATGGTTCCCCTTGTGACCTGTATCGAGGAGTACCGCGAGGCCAGGGGACTGGTGGAGGAGCTGAAAGCTGAGCTGGATGAGGCGGGCATCGCCTACAAGAAGGACATCCAGGTGGGCATCATGGTAGAGACCGCGGCGGCTTCCCTGATCGCGGATATTTTTGCCAGGGAAGTGGACTTCTTCAGCATCGGCACCAACGACCTGACCCAGTACACCATGAGCGTGGACCGGGGTAACAAGAAGGTTTCCTACCTGTATTCCACCTTCAACCCCGCCGTGCTGCGCAGCATCCACCATATCATCGCCTGCGGCCGCGAGGCCGGCATCATGGTCGGCATGTGCGGCGAGGCGGCCAGCGATCCCATGATGATCCCGCTGCTTCTGGCGTTTGGATTGAATGAGTTCAGCATGAGCGCGTCTGCGATTCTGCGGGCGAGAAAGATGGTAACCGAGTACAGTGTGCAGGAGCTTCAGGCGGTTGCGGACAAGGCCATGAGCTTTGCGACCACGGCTGAGGTGGAGCAGTACATGAAAGAATTTGTGGAGAGCGGAACGGTTTAATGGCAGTTTATTTGATTTGTTACGCATTAAGTTACCTGTTGGCCCGGCAGCATGTTTACATGCTGTCCGGGCTGGTTTTGATTACAGCGGCCCTGTGGCTGTACTGGCGGGACTACCGCGCCAGCCGGGATCTGATTCACCTGCGGGGCCTGTTCTGCCTGGCTTTTGTGGGTGGCCAGGGCGTGTCCTGCTTTAAGCTCAGCCGGCTGCAGACTGACTGGGCCGGGGAGACCTGGCTGTGCTTTCTGCTGGCGGTCTTAGCGTTCTGGCTGGCCTTTGAGGCGGTTCAGCGGATGGCTTTGCGCAGGCAGGAGAACGGCGGCAGGGAGGGCGGCAGGCGGGAGCACGACAGCCAGGGCATCAACCCAGGCCGCATCAACTCAGGCCGTTTCCCGGAGACCGGGGCCACAGGAGAATTCAACGGCAGCTCGAAGCGGATTCTCATCTGCATGGCGGGCATCACGGGCGTCTCGGCCCTTGCCTTTGTTTTTGAGGCGGTGAAGCTGGGTTTTATCCCCATGTTCTCCTACGGCGTGCCCCACGCCTACTCCTATTTCCATGTCAGCGGCGTGCACTATTTCACGGTGTCCTGCGTGCTGGTGCCCAGCCTGTTCGTGCTCTACCTGTTTTCGCGGGCGGCGGACGGCAGGGAGTGTGGCAACCGGGTGTTTGGAACGGCGGCAGGCCGTGCTGGAACGAAAGCGGAGCGATCCGGAAACCCGGCCCCCCCGGCTGCGCCTGACCGCGGACTGATTCTGGCTGCGGTTCTGACCGGGATATCGATCCTTATTCCGCTGCTGTGCGTTTCCCGCTTCCAGCTGATCCTGGCGGTGGGCATGGCGGTGTTCACCTTTATCTCCGTCCGCAGAACCTTCCGGCTCAAATACCTTTTGATCCTGTGCGCTCTCATGGTTCCGGCCTACCTGGCTTTGACGGTGCTGCGCAGCCACAGCGTATCCTACCTAAACGGCATCTTTGAGATGAAAAATCCGCACACGCCGATCTTTGTGACCCAGCCTTACATGTATATTGCCAACAATTACGACAATTTCAACTGTCTGGTGGAGCAGCTGGGAAGCCACAGCATGGGACTTCGCATGCTGTTCCCGGTGTGGGCGTTGACCGGTCTTAAATTCCTGAATCCGTCCCTGGTGAGTTTTCCGATTTTTGTGACAAAGGAGGAGCTGACCACGGTGACGCTGATCTACGACGCCTACTACGATTTCGGGGTGTTGGGAATTCTGCTGTTCGGCCTGCTGGCCGGAGCGGCCTGCGCGCTTTTGTACCGCCTGCGTTGGCGCGCCCGCAATCCCGTCTGCCATGTGATCTACGCCCAGATCGCCATGTACATGGCTCTGGCCTTTTTCACCACCTGGTTCTCCAACCCGTCCACTTGGTTTTATCTGGCGGTGACGGCGGCCGCATACTGGTTTGTCGGTCACGGATTCCCTTATTTTGGCAGAGATATGTAAATTATGTAAAAATAGTAAAGTTTTTATAAAGAAATCGTTGACTTTTTTCTTACGGACTGCTATAATTTGGATTAGTGAGTGAGATTTGTCTCATTCCAACCTACAATTTGATACTTGGATTGTTACTGTTCGGCAGGCAAAACCAATTTTGTAAAGGAGAGAGACGAATCGTTTTTCTCTTAGACAAAGTTGGTTTTTTTATTTTTTGAGCTTATCCGCAGCGCTGTGGACTGCTGCACAGAGAGGGGGAGAAAATTGCAGGACCCGTTGACTGGCAAGAACGTCATGAAAATCAGTAAAATTATCAATAATAATGTGGTCAGCACCTTTGACGAGGACGGAAGGGAGGTCGTCGTCATGGGACGGGGAGTGGGTTTCAAGGCCAAAGAGGGAATGGCCGTGAACGAGGCCAAGGTGGAGAAAATCTTCCGCCTGGACAGCCAGACCTCGATGGATCAATTTAAAGAGCTGGTCGTGAACCTTCCGATCGAGCACGTACAGATTTCCGCCGAGATCATCAGCTATGCCAAGAGCGTTTTAAACCGCCCCATCAACCCCAACGTGTATATCACGCTGACAGACCATATCAATTTTGCACTGGAGCGCTTCAAGCAGAAGATGATGTTCTCCAACCCGCTGATCCACGAGGTGAAAAGCTTTTACCACGCGGAATACCTGATTGGAGAGTACGCCATTGCCATGATCCGCAGGGACCTTGGAGTGATGCTTCCGGTGGATGAGGCGGCCAGTATCGCGCTTCATATCGTCAATGCGGAATATGATGCACCCATGCGGGACACCATAGATATTACCAATCTGATCCAGCAGGTGAGCGAGGTGGTGATCGAGTATTTCAACATTCAGATCGATGAAGACTCGCTGAGCTACGAGCGGTTTATCACCCATCTGCGGTTTCTGGCCCAGCGGATTTTTACAGGGGAGCACATGGAGTCGGATAACCCGGAATTTCAGGAGATGATCGCGAAAATGTACCCGGAGGAACATGTTTGCAGCCAAAAGGTACAGGTGCTGATTGATCAGAAGTATGGACACAAAATGACAGAGGAAGAAGCGGCGTATCTGGCGCTGCACATCAAGAGGATCCGCACGCGTTAAAGCGGCGGAAGACTGGAAAGGGGATTTATATATGTTTAAAGGTTTAAAAGGGCTTTTCGGAGGAAAAGAAAAGGCAGTTGTAGGAGCGCCGGTGAGCGGCAGGGCGATCCCCATGAGTCAGGTCAATGATCCCACCTTCAGCCAGGAAATCCTGGGCAAGGGCGTGGCCATCATTCCCGATAAAGGGCGCATCGTAGCTCCCATCGACGGCACGGTTACCATGGTGTTTGACACCAAGCACGCCATCAGCATGCAGGGCGAGAGCGGAGTGGAGCTGATCATCCACGTGGGGATTGACACCGTGGAGCTGAAAGGACAGTATTTCACCGCACTGGTGAACGCCGGCGCGCAGGTGTCCAAGGGAACCCCGCTGCTGGAGTTTGACATGGAGAAGATCAAGGCAGCCGGTTATGACGTGGTGACGCCGGTGATCGTCTGCAACACGCCCAATTTCCCCGACATGACCGTAAAGAGCGGCATGGAGGTCCGGGAAGGCGACACCGTGATCGAGCTGAACTAGGTTATACAGGCGGAAAAGGAGGACGGATATGCTGGAAGAACGTTTTGTGTTGAAGGACTCCATGGGGCTTCACGCCCGGCCCGCGGCCCAGCTGATGATGGCGCTGAAGGATATTCAGAGCGCGGTGACCATCAGCGGCAACGGGGAACAGGTGGACGGTAAGGATGTGATTCAGATTCTGTCCCTGGGATGTGTGCAGGGGGATCAAATTACCTTTACGGCGGAGGGGCCGGACGAAGAGAAGGCCATGGAAGCGGTCCGCCGGGTTATGAAGGAACTGGACTGCTGACGGTCCGAAATTGATTTAAACCTGCAAAGGTTTAGATAGATGTGTGAATCTTATTAAAGAAAGGGGATTTATTATTATGATGAAATGGTTACAGAAGCTTGGCAAGTCATTGATGCTGCCCGTTGCTGTTTTACCGGTTGCAGGTATTTTATCCGGTATCGGCTACTTCCTTTGCCCGGCGGTTATGCAGGGCGGAGATATCACGGGTGCGATTCCCATGGTCGGTTACTTCCTCACCCAGGCGGCGCTGGCGCTGCTTGACGGCGCAATTATCGCGCTCCTGTTCGCAGTAGGTGTTGCGGTCGGTATGTCGGATGACCATGACGGAACTGCAGGTCTGGCAGGCCTTGTTTCCTGGCTGATGATTACCCACCTGCTCTCCCCGGGAGTGGTTCAGACTCTGGCCGGTATTGCCCCGGACACCATTCAGGGCATGGCGTTTGCCAAGATCCAGAACGCAATGATCGGTATTATCGCCGGTATCATCGGATCTACCTGCTACAACAAATTTAAGAACACCAGACTGCCGGACTGGCTGGCATTCTTCTCCGGCAAGCGCTGTGTTGCCATTATCACGGCACTGTTTTCCATTATCGCGGCGGCGATTCTGCTGTTCATCTGGCCGGTAGTATTCGGCGGACTGACCGCACTGGGCCAGTCCATCGCAAAGATGGGCGCGGTAGGCGCAGGTCTCTATGCGTTCTTAAACCGTTTGCTGATTCCGTTCGGCCTGCACCACGCGCTGAACAACGTATTCTGGTTTGACACCATTGGTTTAGGTGATTTGAGCAACTTCTGGGCCGGCAAAACAAGCGCAGACGTAACCTGGAGCCTTGGCATGTATATGTCCGGATTCTTCCCCTGCATGATGTTCGGCGTTCCCGGAGCGGCTCTGGCCATGATCCAGTGCGCGAAGAGCAACAAGAGAAAAATTGCCATTGGTATCCTTGCTTCCGCAGCTCTGTGCGCATTTGTCTGCGGCGTTACCGAGCCCTTTGAATTTGCATTCATGTTCATGGCTCCCGCACTTTACTTAGTATACGCAATCCTGTACGGAATCTTCACCTTTGTGACCGTACTGCTGGGCTTCCGCGCCGGTTTCTCCTTCTCGGCCGGTGCAACGGATTTGCTGTTCTCCTCAGTGCTTCCGGCTGCCGCTAAAACCTGGCTGATCATTCCGCTTGGAATCGCTGCATTTGCAGTGTTCTACCTGGTATTCAGATTCATGATCACCACCTTTGACTTAAAGACTCCCGGACGTGAGGACGATGATGAAGCGGACGACACATCCGCAACCCTTGCCAACAACGACTACACCCAGGTTGCAACCATTATCCTGGAAGGCCTTGGCGGCAAAGAGAATGTAAAGAGCATTGACAACTGCATCACCAGACTGAGACTGGAGATCAACGACTACACCAAGGTGGATGAGAAGAAGATCAAATCCGCCGGTATCGCCGGAGTGATCCGTCCCAGCCAGAAGAGCGTGCAGGTAATCGTCGGCACACAGGTTCAGTTTGTGGCGGATGAGTTTAAGAAATTATGTAAATAAACAGCAGTGAGAGCGAGAAGCAGGGGCCGAAAACCTCTGCTTCTCTTTTTGAATGCAAGGGGCCGCTGGCGCAGCCTGGGGCGATTACAGTGAAACCCCAGTTATTTCCAGATTGACAGTTCGCCTCCACTGTGGTACAATACGTTTAGATATTTAGAAAAATATCTAAATGATAACCGTCAAACGGGAGAAAGGAGGCACTCCATGTCCTTTGCCGATACCTTTAAAGCGCTGTCCGATCCAACCCGCCGGGAGATTTTAAACCTGTTGAAGCAGGAAAAGCTCACGGCCGGGGAGATTGTGGCCCATTTCGACACTACGGGAGCCACCATTTCCCATCATCTGTCCATCCTCAGACACGCCGGGTTGATAGATGACAGCAAATCCGGCAAATATATCTATTATGAGCTGAACCTCTCCGTGTTTGAGGAGGTACTGGCCTGGATTCAGGATTTAATGGAGGAAAAACATGAAGAAGATTAGCGGTTCGATCAAAAATATGACATTTTCCGACTGGGTTTACTGGGGAATGGCCCTGGTGCCCTTCGCCATCTCACTGGTCTTTTACAGCAGGCTGCCGGAGCAGGTGCCAACCCACTGGAACGGCGCGGGAGAGGTCAACGGCTACTCCAGCCGGTTGATGGCCTGCTTCGGGATACCGGGTTTTATGCTGCTCATGGCGGTGGTGGTCAATTTCGCCTTTCTGGCGGACCCCAAGCGGGCCAATATCGCCCGTTCCCGGGAGCTGAAGCAGATCACCCGCTGGTTCATCGTGATCCTGGCGGTGCTGGTCCAGTGCATCACTATGCTGTCCGGCGTGGGGGTGGAGCTGAACGTGGGGCTGCTCACCAGCGTGCCGATCTCGATTCTGTTCATTGTCATCGGCAACTACATGCCCAAATGCAAACAGAATTATACCCTGGGAATCAAGCTGCCCTGGACCCTGGCCGACGAGGACAACTGGAACAGGACCCACCGGCTGGCCGGGTACGTGTGGACCCTGGGCGGTCTGGCTATGCTGGCCTTCGGCCTCATGGGGCGCTCCGGCCCGTATTTTGTAATTGTTGTGGCAATTATCCTGATTCCCACAATCTACTCCTATGTCTTGTGGAAACGCTCGGGCGGTGGGGAAAATCATGGGAAAAATCGTTAAGAATACGCATTGACACCCCGCTGCAAATATGTTAAATTTATAGTCAGCATAAATACTGAGACGGGGAGTAGTAGAGGAATTCCGAACTTCAGAGAGCCGGCGGAGGGTGCGAGCCGGTGGGAAGGATTCTTTGAACTGGCCCCTGAGTAGCTTTCCCAAGGGCGATCCAGCCTGCGTAAGAAATGCCGGCCCCTGACCGTTATACAAGGAATCGAGCGCATGCGCCAAACGGCGTGTGAATCAGAGTGGTACCGCGCGGGAGCTTATGTCCTGCGTCTCTAGCAATAGGGGCGCAGGGCTTTTTTCGTACAACGGCCAGCCGGCCGGCCGGAACCGTCCGCCCCCTCACGAAACGTACCGAGCAAGAACAATGGAGGAAGCAAGCTATGGCTACACAGTACAACCACAGCGCCATCGAGAAGAAATGGCGCGAAAACTGGGAAGCGAAGCCCATCAACGTAAATGACGGCAAGAAGGAGAAATACTACTGCCTGGACATGTTCCCCTACCCCTCCGGCAGCGGCCTGCATGTGGGCCACTGGAGAGGTTATGTGATCTCCGACGTCTGGAGCAGATACCAGCTCTTAAAGGGCAAATATGTGATCCATCCCATGGGATGGGACGCCTTCGGCCTGCCGGCTGAGAACTACGCCATCAAGATGGGCGTTCACCCGGCCAAGTCCACGGAGGAGAATATCAAAAACATCAAGCGCCAGATCAAGCAGATCGCGGCGATCTACGACTGGGATATGGAAGTAAACACCACGGACCCCGGGTTCTACAAGTGGACCCAGTGGATTTTCGTGCAGATGTTCAAGAAGGGTCTGGCCTACGAGAAGGAGTTCCCCATCAACTGGTGCCCCTCCTGTAAGACCGGCCTTGCCAACGAGGAAGTGGTAAACGGCTGCTGCGAGCGCTGCGGCACCACGGTGACCAAGAAAAATCTGCGCCAGTGGATGTTAAAGATCACCGCCTACGCGGAGCGCCTGTTAAACGACCTGGATAAGCTGGACTGGCCGGAGAAGGTCAAGAAGATGCAGACCGACTGGATCGGCAAATCCTACGGCGCGGAGGTGGATTTCCCCATCGACGGCAGGGATGAGAAGATCACCGTCTACACCACCCGCCCCGACACTCTCTACGGAGCCACCTTCATGGTGCTGGCCCCGGAGCACGAGCTGGCGAAGAGCCTGGCCACCGACGAGACCCGCGAGGCGGTGGAGCAGTATATCTTCGACGCTTCCATGCGTTCCAACGTGGACCGCATGCAGGCCAAGGACAAGACCGGCGTGTTCACCGGCAGCTACGCCATCAACCCCTTAAACGGGGCCAAGACGCCCATCTGGCTGTCCGATTACGTGCTGGCTGACTACGGCACCGGCGCGATCATGTGCGTGCCCGCCCACGACGACCGCGACTTTGAGTTCGCCAAGAAGTTCGGCCTGCCCATCGTGCAGGTCATCGCCAAGGACGGCAAGGAAATCGAAAATATGACCGAGGCCTACACCGAGGCCAGCGGCGTGATGATCAACTCCGGCGACTGGAACGGCATGGAGTCCGCGGTATTGAAACAGGAAGCCCCCCACATGATCGAGGAGAAGGGCTTCGGACACAAGACGGTGAACTACAAGCTGCGCGACTGGGTATTCTCCCGCCAGCGCTACTGGGGCGAGCCGATCCCGATTATCCACTGCCCCAAGTGCGGCTGCGTGCCGGTTCCCGAGGACCAGCTGCCCCTGCGCCTGCCGGATGTGGAGAGCTATCAGCCCACCGGCACCGGCGAGTCCCCGCTGGCTGCCATCGACGAGTGGGTGAACACCACCTGCCCGGTCTGCGGCGCTCCTGCCAAGCGGGAGACCAACACCATGCCCCAGTGGGCCGGTTCCTCCTGGTATTTCCTGCGCTACGTGGACAGCCACAACGACGAGGAGCTGGTGTCCAGGGAGAAGGCGGACAAGTACCTGCCCGTGGACATGTATATCGGAGGCGTGGAGCACGCGGTGCTGCACCTTCTGTACTCCCGGTTCTACACCAAGTTCCTCTGCGACATCGGAGCCATCGACTTTGACGAGCCCTTCAAGAAGCTGTTCAACCAGGGTATGATCACCGGCAAGAACGGCATCAAGATGAGCAAGTCCAAGGGCAACGTGGTGTCCCCGGACGACCTGGTGCGGGACTACGGCTGCGACTCCCTGCGTCTCTACGAGCTGTTCGTGGGACCGCCGGAGCTGGATGCGGAATGGGACGACCGGGGCATCGAGGGCGTTTCCCGCTTCTTAAACCGCTTCTGGAACCTGGTGATGGACAACAAGGACAAGAACGTGGAGCCTACCCGGGAAATGCTCAGGGAGCGCCACAAGCTGGTCTACGACATCGAGCAGCGCTTTAACCAGTTCAGCTTAAACACCGTGATCTCCGGCTTCATGGAGCACAACAACAAGCTGATCGAGATCGCCAAGAAAGAGGGCGGCATCGACAAGGAGACCTTAAAAACCTTCGTGATCCTGCTTGCTCCCTTCGCGCCCCACATCGGCGAGGAGCTGTGGCAGCAGCTGGGCGGCACGGACACCGTGTTCCACGCCCAGTGGCCGGAATTCGACGAGGAGGCCATGAAGGAGGACGAGATTGAGGTCGCCGTACAGGTCAACGGTAAGACCAGAACCGTGATCAGCGTGGCAGCCGATATCGCCAAGGAGGACGCCATCGCCGCGGGTAAGGCGGCTGTTGCCGACAAGCTGACCGGGAACATTGTGAAGGAAATCTATGTTCCGGGGCGGATTATCAATATTGTGTGCAAATAATGGGAAACCATTGACCGCGGGCTGCGCCCGGGGCACAATCGATACGAGAATGATGGGCCGCAGGCTCTGCCCGCGGCCCATTGCATTCAACAAAAGCCGCTGTACGGCCGGAGGAATCCGGGCTGTGCAGCGGCTTTTTGCGGGTAAATGGGGGATCGGTTAAATGGGGGATCGGTTAAATGGATGATCGGTTAAATGGGTGATCAGGTAAATGGGCGAATGAGCGGGTGCCCGCAGGGCCTCCGTCTCTGGCGGACGGCGGCGGTGGCGGTGGCGGACGACGGTGCGGCAGACGGTTGTGGCGGCAGATGGTGCGGCGGATGGAGGGTGCTCAAACGGTGCGGCGGACTGCGGTGCGGCAGACGGTGCGGCGGACGGTGGTGGCGGACGACGGTGTGGAGGACGACGGTGCGGCGGACTGCGGTGGCGGCAGACGGTGAAGCATATGGCGACGGCGGCAATTCATCAGTCCTGCACCCCCTGCTTCCGGAACCGCCTGCGGTACTCTGTGGGCGGGATGCCCATCAGCTGGGTAAAGACCCTGGAATAATAGTTGGGATCGCAGAAGCCCACGCTCAGGGCAATGTCTGCAATGGAGGTCTGGGAGCCCACCAGGAAGTCCTTGGAAGCTTCCACCCGCACCTTGTTGATGTAGGAATTGATGTTTACGTGAAACCGTTTCCGGAAAATGTGACTGATGTGGGACTCGCTGCAATGGCAGAAGCCTGCCAGCTCCGAGACCCGGATCTGCTCGGTGAAATTCTGCCGGATGTACTCCGAGGCGTGGGACAGGATCGTGTCCTCGTTGGAGCTTCGCCGCCGCATGGAGGCGTCATGGGTGTCTTTGATGGTGTCATAGGTCATGGAGAGATACTCCGCGATCAGCTCCATGGTGGGGATGAGCACCTCCGGGGAGATCGTGGGCGGCGTGAAGCTCTTGCGGTAAAGCCGGACGGCCTCCTCCTCGGAGAGAAGTTCAGACTGGGCGCACACGTGGTGAATCCGGTTGAGCGCCAGGGCGTCGTACCCGCCGAAGAATCCGATATTGATGGTTCCGATAATAAAGTCGCCGTTGATGATGGGAGTCACGTACTCGCAGAGTCCGGCGTGGCACATGCCGAAAAATGTGCAGCGGTCCTTTCGGAACCGGTTGTTCATCTTCCGGATCATGGTCAGGCATTTGTGATAGATATGACGGTCGGACTTGATGTACATACAAAATGCGTTGGCGTGGGTGAGAAAAGGCTGGAGCGCTTCGTCCAGCTCCCGGTTCACCGGGATAAACCCCGAGTAATCCTTGATACAGATGGAAATATTGTATTCTTTCTCCGCAAATGCGAGATAGTTCGCGATCTTCTGATAATGACAATTCATGGAAATCCCCTTCCGGTCCGGCACAAATGTGGATTAGATTGCAGAATAATCCAGAAATAGAGCAGGATATTTAATGCACAACGGATTTATAAGTGTTACTATATAGAAAAGATAGCAAAAAACACAAAAAAGTGCAAGCGCAAATCAGAAATACTATAAATAATTCCGATATACAGAATTATTTAAAAGTATTATTCTGTACAAAACACAGGGGGATTTTGCGGTGACGGAACGGGTAGAGGCAGAGGTAGTAGTAGCAGGCGGAGGGCCGGGCGGGATATGCGCCGCGCTGGCGGCCGCAAGGTTGGGAAAGAAAACGGTCCTTGCAACGGACCGGCCGGTGCTGGGCGGCAATTCCAGCAGCGAGATACGGGTATGGACAAGAGGCGCCACAGGGGCGGGGAATCTTTACGGCGAGGAGATGGGAATCTGGGGAGAATTAAAGCTCCGCAATCTCTATCTGAATCAGGAAGGCAATCCGGTGTTCTGGGACGACGTGCTTCTGGAACAGGTCTTATCCGAGCCCAATCTGAAGCTGTATTTGAATACGCACATTAGCGGGATGGAGACGGACGGCCAGGGCCGGATCGCCTGGGTGTCGGGGTTTCAGATGATGACGGAAAAGGAGCTGCGGTTTGAGGGCGCGTATTACATCGACGCCACCGGGGACGGTTCCCTGGGAGCCATGGCCGGGCTGCCCTACCGGATGGGCAAGGAGAGCAGAGACACCTACGGGGAGTCCTTTGCGCCGGTGGAGGAGGAGCGCACCACCTTTGGGAGCACGCTGTTTTTCTTCACCAAGAGGGAAGACCATCCGGTTTCCTACATCGCCCCCGACTATGCTTATCCCCGGGAAACCATCGAGGAGCTGCTGGGAAAGGGCGGCCGGATCGCCAATGAGAAGATGGACGGCTGCGACTACTGGTGGTTTGAGACCGGAGGAATGGCGGACACCATCCGTGAGGCCCAGGAGATCGGTCTGGAACTGAAGCGGTTTACGGCCGGTGTCTGGGACTATATCAAAAACAGCGGACGCTACGACGCGGACTGTCTGACCCTCAGCTGGGAGGGAAACATGCCGGGCAAGCGGGAGAGCCGGCGCTTTATCACGAAAAAAATATTGACCCAGCAGGATATTCTGGAGCACAGAGCGTTTGAGGACGGCGCGTTCTACGGCGGGTGGTACCTGGATTTTCACCCGTCCCACGGATTTAAGACGGAGGAGGACAACTGTACGCAGATTCCGGTTCAGGTGTACGCCGTTCCCCTGGGCTGCCTTTATCCAACCTGCGATTCCAACCTGCTGTTTGCGGGCAGGGACATCGGCGTGAGCCATGTGGCGTTCGCCTCCACGCGGATTATGAATACCTGCGCTCTGTCCGGCCAGGCGGCCGGTACGCTGGCGGCACGGTGCATCGAGCTGGGGAAGCGGCCGGGGGATCTGGCAGCGGAAGAGATTCAGGGAGTTCAGCAGACCCTTTTGAGAAACGATATGATGATCCCTGGAATCCGGTACCATGAGGAGGGGGATCTGGCGCAGGAAGCCATTGTTTCCTCCTCCGGCGCGGAGTGCCGGGGAGCACTTGGGGAGACGGGAACATTTTCCTTGTCGGACGGCGGAATTTTGGTGTTTCCCCGGCGGGCGGCGGGGACGGAGTTCCTGGTGGAGAGCGGACAAACCACAGAGGTCTCCTACCAGTGCTATCGGAGCGACGTGCCTTCTAGGCTGGCTCTGGGCAGCCGTTTGGGAACCATGAAAACCGTGATCCCGGAGGGGAAAAGCTGGGTCAGCTTTCCGATTCCGGAGGGGGTTGCGGACGGCTTTATTACCCTGGAGTTTTCCGGAAACCAGTCCGTGTCCGTTGTGACCGGGGAGGAGCAGCTGACCGGGTTTTTGCTGGGGCGGGAGGACAGCCCCCAATACTGCTACCCCTGCCTGAAGCTGCCGGATGACTGCGGACTTTACGGCGAGTCCAACGTGGTGAACGGCTACAACCGCCCGTGGAGAGAGCCGGGGTCCTGGATATCCGGGCCGGCGTTTGGGGAGGGAGGGGAATTTCCGTGGATCAGACTGGATTTTCAGGAGCCCAGGACTGTCAGGGAGATTCTTGTATTCTTCAATCCGGACCTGTCCAGAGAGCTGAATTCCTCCAGAGCCTCCATGTGGGACGACCACCATAAATTCCTTCCGCGGACCGGCATGCCGTCGGAGCTTGTAAAGAGCGCGGTGATCTATGGAATCCTGCCGGACGGAAGCAGGAGAGAGATAGCGGTTCTTGAGGACAACTGGAACAGAACCTGGAGGGCTCTGCCCCAGGACGGTATTACGGTGACGGGGCTGACCCTGGAAATCCGCGGTACATACGGAGCCAGGAGGGCCGAGGTCTTTGAAATTTGTGTGTATTAGCAATTCTATTATCATATAAAGAGGAGGATTACCATGAAAAAAAGAAGAACATTGGCCGTCGTGCTGGCGGCAGCGATGACAGCGGGAATGCTGGTTGGATGCACGGGGGGGGGGGTAAAAACCGAGCAGACGGCGGCTCCCACAGCAGAGACAGCCAAGCAGGAGGAGAAGACGGAAGCGGAGAGTGGCGCCACTGAGGCGGCAAAAGAAGCGGAGAATATCGTCTGGGCCGGATGGTCCGGCGAGGAGGAGGCCTCCAAGGATATTTTCCAGCGGATGATGGACACGTACCGGAAGGATACGGGAAATGAAGTGACATGGGTGGGCTGGACCTGGGCCGACACGGCGCAGCAGCTGCTGATCCGTACCCAGGGCGGCGAGCAGCTGGACATCGCCCAGGTGGATATCGGAATTTTCAACACCGTGGCCAACGCAGGGGTGCTTGCGGATTTGAACGAGGTGATGGGCGCGGACTACCTCAAGGAGAATTTCCAGGAGTCCGCCCTGGCTGTGGGAAATATCGACGGAAAGCAGTATGGGATGCCCTGGAGCATGGCCAGCATCAGCATGGTCTACAACCCCACCATTTTAAAGGAAGCGGGCTGGGAGAACGTGCCGGCGACCATGGAGGAGTTTGAGAAGTGCCTTGCAGACGTGAAGGCTCTGGGCGGCGATGTGATTCCCTATGCGGTTTCCACCAAGGACGCCACCTGCGCGGGAGATTTCATGCCGTGGCTGTGGACCTTCGGCGGATCCCTGTTTAACGAGGACGGCAGCGTTGCCGTGGACAGCGAGGCGGCGGTGTCCTGCGTGAAATGGTATCAGGATATGCTGTCAAAGGGTTATATCGCCATGGATACCGGGCGGGGCGAGGCCAGACAGCTGTTTGCCCAGGGTAAGGTGGCGTTCTACGACGACGCGGTAGTGGCAAAGGGCCAGGCGGTGAGCAACGGCGTGTCCCCGGACGATGTGGTAAAGGTGTGTTCCGCCATGGAGCGCCCGGTGTTAAAGGAGGGAGACCAGCCGCAGAGCACCATGTGGGGCCATATGCTGGTGATCTTTAAGGATTCCGAACACAAGGAGGCTGCGACCGAGCTGGCCAAGACGCTGGTGAGCGACGAGATCGCAATGGATTATTTTAAGAACAACGGCATGCCTCCGGTGACCAAGTCTGCGATGGAAAAGGATGAGGTTAAAAACGACGCATATCTCAACGGCTTTATCAAGTCCACGGCAACGGCCAGGCTGGAGGAGACGGCGCGTATGACCAACGCCAGCGAGGTGAAATCCATTGTCACGGAAGAACTTCAGTATGCGCTTCTGGGTCAGAAGAGCGCGGAGCAGGCGGTAGCGGATATGGCGGCGCGGTTAAATTCACTGTAGGATTCAGGAGGTTCGTATGAAACAGGGAAAAACGGGCATTCGCCTCACCAACGGCCAGGTGGGATTTCTGCTGGTAGTGCCGGGCCTGGCGATATTTGCGGGGATTATACTCTATCCCTTTATCAGCGCGATTATCATGTCTTTCACGGACAGGACCATGCTGTCGCCGGAATACCAGTATATCGGGCTGCAGAATTACCGGAAGGTGTTCGCGGATCCGTATTTCATGAAAACAGTGCGAACCACGGTGGTGTTTGTGATCTTTTCGACGCTGCTCCCGTTTACCCTCGGGTTCATCTGGGCCATCCTGTTAAACCAGGGTTTTAAGGGTTCTGAGTTTCTGCGGGGCGTGACGCTGGTGAACTGGATTATCCCCGGCACGGCCATCGGATTTCTCTGGAGCTGGATTTTTAACGGCCAGTACGGCGTTTTAAACGGCCTGCTCATGAAGCTGGGGGTGCTGGAGGCCGGAATCCCCTGGCTGGGGCAGACCGGCACGGCGCTGGCCTGCGTGGTGATCGCCAGAACCTGGCAGATGCTGCCGTGGTACATGGCGTTCCTGCTGGGCGGTCTGCAGGGCGTTTCCCTGGAGCAGGTGGAGGCGGCCAGAGTGGACGGGGCCAACAACTGGCAGGTTTTCTGGTATATGGTTCTGCCGTCCATGAAGACGATTGCGTTTCTGGTGCTGATTCTGGGCACAATCGGAAACCTGCAGCATTTTGACCTGCCCTGGACCATGGTTCAGGGCGGGCCGGCCAGGGCCACCACCACGCTGTCCATCGAGGTGTACACCACGGCGTTTAAGAACTGGAATATGGGCAAGGCGGCCACCATCGGAACCATCTGGGCCGTGCTGCTGGCGCTGTTTTCCTTTGTTTACCTGCGCCAGGTCAATGAAGCGGAATAGGAGGGGAAGGATATGTTTCGAAAGACACCGGGATTTCGCGTATTTTTCTGGATTTTTACGGTCACAATCGGAGGATTTATCTTTCTTCCCCTGCTGTGGATGATCAACACCGCGCTGAAGCCCGCGGCGGAGACGTTCACGCTGGACTTCTTCACGGGCACAAAGACGATGGAGAATTTCGCCCATATTGTGACGGACGGGAAAATCATGCGCTATCTGCGCAACAGCCTGCTGGTCTCCTTCGGCAGCAGCCTGATGGCGACCATTGTCTGCGCGTTTGCGGCTTACAGCTTCTCCAAGTTCCGCTATCGGGGCAGGAAGCTGGTGATGGGGCTGTTTATGATGAGCCAGGCGTTTCCACAGGCGATCCTTTTGCTGTCGATCTACGTGCTCATGCAGAAGACCGGGCTTTTGGGCAGCTACTGGGCCCTTCTCATCTCCTACGTGGTGTTCACGCTTCCGGTGGGTACCTGGACGCTCAAATCCTATTTCGACCAGCTGCCGGACTCCCTGATTGAGAGCGCCAGAATCGACGGGGCGGGGAACTTAAAGATTATGTTTCAGATCGTGTTCCCGATCACGGTTCCGGGTATGATATCCATTGCGATTTACGGATTTGTGTGGAGCTGGAACGACCTGCTCTACTCCATGACCCTGGTGACGGACGCTACAAAGCGGACCCTGGCTTCCGGTCTGGTCATGACCTTTCTGGGGGAGGCTTCCACCAACTGGGGCTATATGATGGCGGCCAGCATTGTGGCGGCGATCCCGGTGACCATTGTGTTTGTGTTCCTGCAGCGGTATTTTATCCAGGGGCTGACCGCGGGAGCGGTGAAAGGCTAGAGCCTGTTTGAAAATTTATAGCGGCTTAAGTTTCAGGAGATTTCCGGCGATCCGGTCAGGATTTGCGGAGATCTCCTTTATTTTTGTGTAATGGGCCGCTGACACAGCCTGCGGGCGGTTATATTGTGGGCAAAACCGGGAAAATGTAAGAAAAAAGAAATAAATGAGTCCGGCCCGGACGCTATAATACAGGTAAGTACAAATGAAAATGGGAGGAAATGGGTGATATGAGACGACGAATCAGACTGGCCGGAACAGAAGGGGCGGACCGGGGGAGAGACTTTAAGCGGATTTGGCTGGCCGCGGCTCTGTGCGCGCTGGCTGTTTCCGCTGCGGGCTGCGGCAGCAGCGGGAAGGGCGGGGAAGATCAGGAGGTAGCCTGGGAGACCCGGGAGAAGGACGGCGAGGAAGATGCGGGGAACGCATCGGATGCGTCCAATGAAACGGGGGAACGCGAAGGGAAGGAGTCCGGCGAAAACGGTGGTGAAGGGCAGTCCGCGGAAGGAGAAACCGCAGGGGGAAAAACCGGGGCGGAAAACTCTGCTGCAGGGAAAGATGCGGGCGGCGAAAACGCGGATGGAGCCGCCGCGGCACGGGAAAACGCGGCGTCCGCCGGCGGAACCACGGCCGCCGATAACGTAATTTTGGAATATCCCTTCACGGAACGGGTGGACGCCTCCAAGGTGGAGGACATGGTGAAGCAGGTCAGGGCGTCCTGGACCAGAGACCGGGAAGCCATGGATGCGGGCCGGTACGACAAGCGCTCGGAGAGCACCATGGATGTATACGAGGATAATGGGGAGATCGTAATGATCGAGGTCAGGGCGGGAAATGAGAATAATCCCTATTCAGCAACCTATGAGTTTGAGGATGGAAAGCTGATTTTCGCCTACTATGTGGGGGAAGGCCGCGAATACCGGTTGTATTACCACAACGATTCCCTGTTCCGCCTGAATACGCAGGTGGATGGAAAGCAGACGATCAAAGATGCCGCCTATGAGGATGAGGAATTTATCCAGTGGCACAAGATGGGGCTGTACAACGCGTATCTCTTGTATCAGGCGGCAGAAGGAGGCATTGCAGCGGATTCCTCCGCGCCGGTGAAGGAAGCGGATTTCAGGTTCCGGTCCCCCTACCGGGAGGCCCTTGGAAACACCGAGGCGTATCTCATCGATACCTTCGGGGACCCGGACGACTTCTATTACGGGGAGCAGGGTGAGGTGACGGATACCAACTGGTACACCTACCAGAATCCGTTCTGTTTCTTTGACCTGCGCCGCTCCGCCGATTCGGTGCGCTGCCTGATCAGCAACGCGGGCACGGTGTTTGAGATGTCCAGGGATTCCTATACTCTGGACGAGGTGGAGGCGTATCTGGGGACCACAGGTGGCAGCACCTATGAGGGGGAGAGCGTGGAGGGATCCTTCTCGGAGACGGGAGATTTGGTGTTTGGGTGCAATGACGGCACGTTTTACTATGACTTTATTCTGGAGAACGGCAGGGTGACAAGGGACAGCCGCTGCGAGATCGGCTTTGCGCAGTAGGAAGGGCGGACCGCCGTATTATTTCGATCCCCGGCACACGTCCATTTTCCAAAAAACGTAAGAAAAAAGAAATACATAGAAGGTCCATAAACGTTATAATGATCAGAGAAACAAGGCGCCGCCGGGGCTGGCGGAGGCCGGGGACAACCGAAACCATAGAATGATACAAAAACGAGGGAATGTCAAATGAAACGGAACATTTATAAAACCGCCGTCGGGGCGGTTCTGATGGCGCTCAGCATGGCAATGACAAGTTTTGGCGCGGGTCAGGCCGCCCGGGAGGCGGAGAATACGGCCGCCAAAGGGCCGGGAATCGCAGAGCCGGCGCCGGCCGGAAACCCTGTGGAAAACGGGGAGATTATCCCGGAAAACCTGGGAGCGGCAGGGGAAGCGGACCAGATGGTGGTGGTGGTCGGCACCGGCGGCTGCAATGCGGACGTGTCGTATTACCGGAAGGACGAGAGTGGGGCATGGCAGCTGGCCTGGAAGGAAGCGGGAATTGTGGGCCGGGGCGGCATCACGGATGAGAAGCGGGAAGGGGACGGCAAGACGCCGGAGGGAACCTACCGGTTTACCATACCCTTTGGCTTAAAGGACGATCCGGGCGCGAAATTACCCTATCACAAGGTGCGCCAGGGCGACTTTTGGGTGGACGATTCTCAGAGCGCCCACTACAACCGGCTGGTGAACACGTCGGAGACAGCCAAGGACTGGAACTCGGCGGAGAACCTGGCCACGTCCTACACGGTCTACAATTATGCGCTGGCACTGAATTATAACGAGGAGTGTGTTCCAGGCCAGGGCTCGGCTATTTTTCTGCACTGCTTTACCGCTAACCCGGACAACGGCTCCGCGGGCTGTATCCGTCTTCCCGAGGAGCGGGCCAAAGAACTGGTGATGTCCGCCACAGAGCAGACCCGGATTATCATCGCCAGAGACTTAGAACATCTGCGCTAAAATGAGAAATTATGGAAATAGTAAGACTTTGTTAAGAAAAAGTCATTGCTAAATATCCGTTTATGTCGTATCATGGTAACACAGTATTAACCCATATAAAAAGTTTAATGGAGGAAAAAGATGAGAAAAAGTGTGAAGCGCGCTGCCATTATCGCAGTGAGCGCCCTGTTGGCGATGTCTATGGCCGGCTGTGCGAAGAAGAAGGATCCCAAGGAGCTGTACACCGAGGCAATCAAGAAGAACCAGGAGCTGTCCAGCATGGATATGTCCTCCGTGGTGAAGATGACCATGAGCCAGGGCGAGGAGACCATCGATGTGGATGTGGATATGGACATTCAGATGGCGGATGTGAATACGGATAAGATGAAGTATGTTGCCAAGGGCTCCACCTCCCTGATGGGCCAGTCCATTGAGACCAGCATGTTCTACACCGACGGCTACTACTACATGGATATGATGGGCCAGAAGATGAAGTACGCCATGGACATGGATAAGCTGATGGAGCAGGTAAAGCAGACTACGGACAATGGAAACTTAAACGTTGAGTACATGAAGGATATCCAGGCCAAGAAAGATGGAGATACCACCATTCTGACCTTCTCCGCAGATCCGGCGAAGATGGATTCCTACATGAAGGAAATGATGGAGTCCATGGGAGGCATGATGCCGGGTATGGATACGGCTCAGTTCACCATTAAAACCGTGGAGGGCGATCTGACTCTGAACAAAGAAGGCTATTACACCAACATGAAGATGACCATGGACATGGATATGACCATGCAGGGAGAGACCATCGGCCTGAAGATGGAGATGACCGCAGAGGTTCACGATCCGGGCAAGACCGTTGAGGTGACGCTGCCGGATACCGAGGGGTATCAGGAGATCGATCCGTCTTTGCTGAACGTGGGATAAGACGATAAAGAATGGCAGGGAGCGCTGTATCAGCGCGGCCCTGCCATTTTTTTTGACAACATTTTCAGAATATCCAGCTTTTTCTTCTCCTCCGGCGCCATGCCTGAGGTGAGGATGGAAACGATCAGATTTGTCTCCTTGTCATTGAATTGAAGGCCGCGCTGTTTGGCCTCCATGTTCATGGCCATAAACGCCTGCATGAGCTGATTCTTTTCCGTGTGCTGGACCCGGTCGGCAAAATGCTCCAGGAGCTTGATTTTTTCCGGGTTCATCGCTTTTAAGCGGGGATCTCTCTTCCAATCTGCTTCCATAGGTTATGTAATTCCTTTCTTCTATAAAAATTGTGTCCGGGGTATGCCGTCCTGGGCAGTGCGGGAGCGGCTGCCGGGAAAACAGTGAGGTTTTAAGCCCTATGCGCTTTACGGCATAGCCTGAAACGCCTGCATCAGCATCTGCATGGTTTCAAAGCGGGACTGCTGTTCCGGGCTGAGAAGGCGCATGAGCTGATCCATAGGCGTGTGTCCGTCCATAAAGCTCTCGGCCATGTCGATCATCTCGCGCTCGGAGGGGTTTCCGTAGGGGCGTATGGCTTTCAGCATATCCCGCATGGAGCCCGGCTTTTCCTGGCGGTCCAGGGAGCAGATGCCCATGGAGGCCACTTCCTCGTCTTTGAACAGATCGTAGGTGCGCTTTAACTCCTGAAATTTCACCATCAGGGAGAGCGTTTTCTGTTCCGGTACATTTAAGAACGGCAGCGCCGCCTTCATCATCTGCAGGTGGTGGTCGCCGACCAGGTAATCCAGGTCCGTGAGTTTATAATCGTCAGATGGGTTCATTGTTTTTCCACCGGCCTTTCAAGATCCTTTGCTCCCAATATATGATCCGCCGCCGGAATTCATGCGGGGTTTCTGAAAATAAGCGCAAGGGTTGGTATTTTGCATATATTATGGTAGGGCGGGACGCCCGTCGTACCGCCTCTATGAGAACGGACAAGAGGAGATGAACACACCATGTGGTACAGGTTAGTGATAGATGACAATACGGTGTATGAGATCGACGACGAATGCGTCAGCCGCAAGCAGGGCAAGAAGGGAAACGGCGGGAAATGCAGCCCCTGCCCGGAAGTCCCCGGCTGCAGGCGCGGGAGCCGAGAATCATAACAAGGGTTGCCGGTTTCGGGGAGGCGTTTTGCCTCCCCTGTTTCAGGCGGCGAAAAAGGCCGCTTTCCGGTAGGGAAAACAGCCTTCTGTTTGAATGCAATGGGCCGCTGGCACAGCCTGCGGGCGATTGCCTGAATTGCTGTGAGACAGGCGGCGGAGGGGCCGCCGCCTGTCTGGAGCGCAGAGCGCGCTCCGCCGACTGTACATTAGCAGCAGAAGCCGCCGCCGTTGCCGCCACAGCAGCAGCACAGGATCAGGATCCAGATCAGATCAAATCCGCAGCCGCCACCGCCGCCGCAACCACATCCGCAGTTGTTATGTTCAAAACATCCACCATTGCCGCCGCCACAGCAGCAGCACAGGATCAGGATCAGGAAGATCATATTGCACCCGCTTCCTCCGTTTCCACACCCGCATCCACAATCACAACCGCAGTTTGTTGCCGCTACATCACTCATTATTAGTTCCTCCATCATCAATGTTTGATTACACTGCATCATATGACCCCCAGCTTGCCAGAGTTTCTATGTTTTGTAAAAATTTTAGAAAGTTTTTCTTGGTACGGGCCGTCTTCTGTAGTATAATAGGAGCATTTAGCGGGAGCTTATGAAATTTACGGATAAAGGAGCAGTAACCATGGACAAGTCACGCCTGTATTATCAGCTGCCATACGTCAAGTCATTTATGTGCACGGTGGAGGAGTGCCGCCCCGGCAAGGACGGCACTTGGATGGTCGCCTTAAACCAGACCGGTTTTTACCCGGAGGGAGGCGGACAGCCCTCGGACACCGGCACCCTGGACGGCGTTTTGGTGCGCTACGTCTGCGAGAAGGACGGGAAGGTCTGGCATCAGGTGGAGGCGCCCCTGGAGCCGGGCCGCCTGGCGGAGGGCGTTATCGACTGGGAGCGGCGTTACGACCATATGCAGCACCACACGGGGGAACACATTCTGTCCGGCCTGATTCACCGCCGTTACGGCTACGACAACGTGGGATTTCACATGGGAAAGGATGAGGTGACCATCGATTTCAACGGCCTTCTGACCATGGAGGAGCTGGAGGAGCTGGAGGATATGGCCAACGGGGTGATCTGGGACAACGTTCCGGTGGAAGAGCATTTCCCCACGCCACAGCAGCTTGAGGCCCTGGACTACCGGAGCAAAAAAGAGCTGACCGGCCAGGTGCGGATCATCAACATTCCCGGCGGCGATACCTGCGCCTGCTGCGGAACCCATGTTACAAACACCGGAGAGGTGGGTATAATCAAAGTGACGGGCATGATCCATTACAAGGGAGGCGTGCGCATCTCCATCCTCTGCGGGCGCAAGGCGCTGTTGGACTACCGCCGCCGGGTGAACGTGGACACCAGGATTTCCAACCTGCTGTCGGCCAAGCCTCAGGCCATCGGGGAAGCGGTGGAGAAGCTGAAGGCCGACGGGCAGGAGCGGGAGGCTGTGATCGGCGGCCTCTACCAGAAATTGTTTGCCTTTAAAGCGGCGGCCTGCCCTGAGAGCGGCAGTCCCCTGGTCTGCTTCGAGGAGGGGCTTGCGCCCATGCGGGTGCGCCAGCTGTGCACTCTGCTCTATGAGCAGAACAAGGGCAATGTGGTGCTGGTGTGTTCCGGAACGGACGAGGCGGGAGAGTACGCCTACGCCCTGGGCAGCGCCCGGGCGGATATGAGGCCCTTGAGCAGGGCGCTGAACGGATGTCTGGCGGGCCGCGGAGGCGGCAGCGCGCTGATGGCCCAGGGAACCTTCCGGGCGGATGCAGAATCGATCCGGCAGGCATTTCTCGCGGAGGCGGGAAAGCTGCCGATATGAGAAAAGAGGAGTGCGGAACAAAGCGTATGGAGTTAAATCGCGATACAATTAACAAACTGAGATGGCTGATCGTGTTTACGGTGGTCGTGGTGGTGACGGGGGTCAATTACCGGAAGCTGCTGGAGCTTTTGGGCAGTCTGGTGCACATCGCATCCCCCTTTATCCTGGGAGCGGCCATCGCATTTGTCCTCAACGTGCCTATGCGCAACATTGAGCGGCATCTGCCCTGGAAGGGGAAGCTGGAGAAGCTCAAACGGCCCGCGGCCATGAGCCTGGCTATTCTGGCGGTGGCCGGAGTGCTGTTTCTGGTGACCTTTGTGGTGGCGCCGGAGATGATCAACACCTTCAGCGGCCTGCAGAAGAGCGTGCCCATCTTCTTTGCCGGGGTAAAAAACCAGGCGGAGGAGCTGTTTGCCAGCAATCCCCAGATTTTGGAATATCTGGGCAGCGTGCAGGTGGACTGGGATCAGATTCTGCAGAATATGGTGGAATTTCTGAAAACCGGAGCCGGTTCCATGCTGAGCACCACCATGTCGGCGGCTGTTTCCATTGTGAACGGGGTGTCCACCTTTGCCATCGGTTTTATTTTCGCCATCTACATCCTGTTCCAGAAGGAGGTACTGGGCAGGCAGCTCTGCTCCCTGATGAACGCCTTTCTGCCGGAACCGGCGGTGGAGCGGACCCTGTACATCGCCGCGCTGGCGGAGCGGACCTTTTCCAGCTTTCTCACCGGACAGTGCGTGGAGGCGGTGATTCTGGGCGTTATGTTCTTCGTGGCCCTGTCCATTCTGCGCCTGCCCTACGCCCTGCTGGTGGGCGTGCTGATCGCCTTCACAGCGCTGATCCCCATATTCGGGGCGTTTGTGGGACTGGGAATCGGCGCGTTTCTGATGCTCATGGTCAATCCCATGGATGCGCTGATATTTACCATCACCTTTTTCGTGCTCCAGCAGATCGAGGGGAATCTGATCTATCCCCACGTGGTGGGCGGCTCCGTGGGCCTTCCCTCCATCTGGGTGCTGGTGGCCGTCACGGTGGGCGGCAGCATGATGGGGGTCGTGGGGATGCTGCTGTTTATCCCGCTGTGCTCCGTGCTCTACGCCCTTCTGCGTGAGGCTGTGCACGGCCGCCTGGCGCAAAAGAAGGCGCACGGGGATGAAGGGGAGGAGCGTACCGGGGAGTAGATAGATGCCCTCCGGCAACGCATGCGGCCCATTGCATCCAAAAAAAACAGCCGTGGACCCGTGAGGGCCTGCGGCTGCTTTGAACAAAACGGTATGTACGCCTGTCTGCGTCCGGTTTATTCTCCCTGATACATGTATTTGATTAGACGTTCGATGTCCTCACGGTCGTGGGCAACCAGGTCTAATTCTTTGATATACCCGTTGGAGAAAATCGTAGCCATCGACAGATACTGGGTGAGCTTGGACTTGAGGTTGATGCGGTCGCCCTCCGGGGACACCAGCTCAACGGTTCCCTTGCACTCATCGATTACTTTGAAAAATTTATCCACATCGGAAATATTTTGAATCTTCATGGTGAATCCTCCTGTTTTGATCGCAGCCGGTTGTCTACCGGCAGGTTGATAATACGTTTCCTTGACTTGATTATAGCAAAGACGCTGGGGGAGTACAATTATAAAAATTCATAAAAATTTAAGAAAATGCGTCCGGCCGGAAGATCACAAGTGCCAATAAATGCCATTTTTGGGGAATTTCAGCTCCCGGCGCGCAGGCGGTCGATGTCGTCCAACAGCAGGGAGGACACCCTGAGGCCGCCCCGGCCGGTGCCGATGGAGATATCCGGCTTGTTGGCGCCGTGGAAGTCCGAGCCGCCGGTGGGAAGCAGGCCCAGCTCTTTGGCCAGCACCTGCAGCTTCCCGCTCTCGTGCTGGTTGTGGGAGGAGTGGTACACCTCCAGGCCCTGCATGCCCATCTCCTTCATCTGCGTTACCAGGGTGCGGATACCGCCGTCCCCCAGATTGTACTGATAAGGATGGGCCAGGGAGACGAAGGCGCCGCCGGACAGCAGTGCGGAGACCACCTCCTCCGGGGCGGGAGAGGCCTTGCGGGGGCAGTACTTCCCTCCGTACCGGAGATAGCGCTTGTAGGCCTGGTCCAGGGACGGGGCGTAACCGGCCTCCACCATGGCTCTGGCCACGTGGGCCCTGGTGATGACGGTGTCCGGATTGGAGCCGGTGAGCTGCGCCCGGGTCAGGGGCATGCCGTCCTGCTCCAGGCGGGAGAGCATCTGCCGGTTGCGGTCGTCCCGGATCCGGCGGAACTCCTCCAGCATCCGGCCGAGGACCGGGTCGGAGGGGGTCACGAACAGGCCCAGAATATGGATCTCCGTGCCGTGGTAAATGCTGGAAACCTCGATGCCGGGAATCAGCCGGATTCCGGCGGCGTCCGCGGCGTTCTGTGCGGCGGGGATGCCGTCCACCGTGTCGTGGTCGGTCAGGGCGATGGCATCAAGTCCCGCCTGCACCGCCAGTGAAATCACGGCTTCCGGCGGACAGCTTCCGTCGGAGGCCGTGGAATGAACATGTAAATCCACAAAACCCATGAAAATCACCTCGTGAAATAATTTCGTAATACTATAGTAACACGAATTTCATAATAAGTAAAATCGGTTGGAAAATTTAAAAAAAAGACAGTTCCATTTCTGATAAAGTATGGTATACTACAATCTGGACTCAAAAAGTAAGCACGGAAACAGTTTTGATAACAGGTGAAAAAGATGAATCAATTAGAGAACGAAAACAGAAGAAAGAGCTCTGCCGGCAGAAGCCGCGCCAGAGGAAATGATAGAAGCTCATACAGTACCTCCAGAAGTTCTTCCAGAGGCGGATCCGGTTCGGGGCGGAGCAGCTCCTCCGGCCGGAATCACTCTTCCTCTTCCTCCTACCGGTCCGGTTCGGGCGGCAGGAGCGGAGGCCGCAGAAACAGCCACCACAGGAGAAAGGGGCCGGATTACCAGAAGATCGCCATTGTGGGCGTGATTCTGCTGATTCTGATCACCGTGATTGTATTTATGGTGAAATCGTCGAAGAAGGCGGGCGTGGAGGATCCTGAGACCACCGAGGTCCAGACCACGGAGGCCGAGATGACGAAATCCGTGTCGGTGGAGGGCGTGGACATCACGGGCATGTCCCGGGACGAGGCCAGAGCCGCTATTCTTGAAAAATACCCCTGGAATATGACCGTCGTGTTCGGCGAGGATTCCTACCAGGTCACCAACCTGATGGCCTCCAGGATCGACAGCCTGCTGACCGAGATCTATTCCGGCGAACCTCAGGAGACCTACAGCCTGGACACCACCGGGTTTGAGGAGGCCGCCGCCGCTGAGGCCAGGGCCGCTGCGGGCAAGTGGAATAAGAGCGCCCAGAACGGCGCCATCGAGAGCTATGACAAGGAAAAGGATACCTTTGTGTTCGCCGGGGAGAAGGCGGGCTTTGCCATCGACGAGGACAAGCTGGCGGCCGATATTCTGAAGGCTCTGGCGGATAAACAGTTCGACGCCCGGATTACGGCGGACGGCGGCGAGGTACAGCCGGAGATCACCCAGGCTTCCGCCAAGGAGAAATACAAGACCATCAGCACCTTCACCACGGACACCACGGCCAACAAGAACCGGAACACCAACGTGCGTCTGGCCGCCGAGGCCATCAACGGCACCATCATAAAGCCCGGCGAGGAGTTTTCCTTCAACGGCACGGTGGGCAAGCGCACCGAGGAGAAGGGCTATAAAGGCGCTGCCGCCTACAACAACGGCGAGGTGGTTCAGGAGATCGGCGGAGGCGTGTGCCAGGTGTCCACCACCCTGTACAACGCGGTGGTGCGCGCGGGGCTGGAGATCAGCTACCGCCGTTCCCACACCTTTGAACCCTCCTATATCACTCCCGGACAGGACGCCACGGTCAGCTACGACCAGCCAGACTTCCGGTTTATCAACAACTCCAAGACGGCCATCGGCCTGAAGGCCAGCTACGCCAACCAGAAGATGACGGTTTCCGTGTACGGGATTCCGATTCTTGAGGACGGCGTGAAGTGGGATCTGCGCTCCGAGAAGGTGGAGACCCTGGATCCGCCTGCGCCCACCTACGAGGAGGACCAGACGCTGGAGCCGGGCGTTGAGAAACTCAAGAGCGCCGGCACCAACGGAAGCCGCTGGGTGACCTACAAGGTGGTGATCAAGGACGGCAAGACGGTCAGCGAGGAAGTGGACCACAAGACCACCTACAAGGGCCACGCGCCCGTGATTCTGCGCAACACCTCCGGCGTTGTGCTGCCGCCGGATGAGACCACCACGGCCGAGGTTTCCACCGTTCCCACCGTGGACGGCATGCCGGACGGATACGTGCCGGGAGAGAGCACCCCGCCGCCCGCCGGAAACGGCGATATGAGCCAGGGGCCCGGCGTCACCGGTACCACCTCAGCGGCGCCTGCGCCGGATGCGGGAACAAGCGCGCCGGAGAGCAATATGGGACCGGGAGGGCCTGATCCGGGAATTCCGGCGCCTCAGGATACGCCCGTTGTGGCTCCGAATCCGGGTCCCTGATCCGGATGAATTTCAGAACAACCGGCCGCGCTGGCGGCCGAATATATTCCGTCAGACGGATGATGCGGGAGATGCCTTTGTCAAAAAAGGCGTCTCCTGTTTTTTTTCGCGTACTTAGAATAAATTTGCCGTTTTTTTAGTGAAATTTCTCCTCATTGTGCTATGATTGTGTTATGATAAAAAAGAATCTTTGCAAGACAGGAGAGTGAGAGATATGGTAAGCAAAAAATTTGTTGTCCGGCATGACGGCGGCATGGACGCGAACCACGCGGCCCAGCTGGTGCGGCTGGCAAACCAGTACGACTGCAATGTGCATGTGGAGTTCGGCCAGAAGCGGGCCGACGGGAAAAGCATCATGAACATGCTGGCCCTGGGAGCCAGAACCGGAGATGAGATCGTAATCATCGCCAATGGCCCGGACGAGGAGTATGCGCTGAACGCTCTGGAAGAGTATCTGGACCGTCAGTGAGCCGCGGGCGCGGCAGCGGCATGATTGGATGCGATGGGCCGTTGGCGCAGCCTGCGGATCATTGTCTGTCCGCAGAGCGCCTGAAACATGCGCCGGCCGGCGCTGTGGACTTTTTTGTATACAATCACATTTTTAATTTGCAATTTGTTAAATAATTGCTATAATAGTATACAGGTCAGTCTCTGTTTTAGAGACTCACATGAATACCATTACATATTCACTATTTGCAGGAGGAAAGTAAAATGGCAAGAAAAATGAAAACCATGGATGGTAACCATGCAGCGGCACATGCGTCATACGCATTTACCGATGTAGCGGCTATCTATCCGATTACGCCGTCCTCACCCATGGCGGAAGCCACAGATGAGTGGGCAACTGACGGAAGAACAAATATCTTCGGCCAGGAAGTACAGATTACCGAGATGCAGTCCGAGGCTGGTGCAGCGGGCGCCGTTCACGGTTCTCTGGCAGCAGGTGCGCTGACCACCACCTACACCGCTTCCCAGGGTCTGTTACTGATGATCCCCAACCTGTATAAGATCGCAGGCGAGCAGCTTCCGGGCGTGTTCAACGTATCTGCCCGTGCCATCGCCAGCCATGCATTATCCATTTTCGGCGACCACTCCGACGTTTACGCATGCCGTCAGACCGGCTGCGCGATGCTGTGTGAGTCCAGCGTTCAGGAAGTTATGGACCTGACGGTTGTTGCCCATATGGCAGCTCTCGAGGGCAAGGTTCCGTTCATCAACTTCTTCGACGGCTTCAGAACTTCCCACGAGATCCAGAAGATCGAGACCTGGGATTACGACGATCTGAAAGAGATGGTTGATATGGACGCAGTGGACGAGTTCCGCGCACGCGCTCTGAATCCCAACCACCCCTGCCAGAGAGGTTCCGCTCAGAACCCGGATATCTTCTTCCAGGCGAGAGAGGCCTGCAACCCCTACTATGACGCTCTGCCCGCAATCGTGCAGAAGTACATGGACAAGGTTAACGAGAAGATCGGCACCGACTACAAGCTGTTCAACTACTATGGCGCTCCGGACGCAGAGCGTGTGATCATCGCCATGGGTTCCGTGAACGACACCATCGAGGAGACCATCGACTACATGCTGAAGCAGGGCGAGAAGGTCGGCGTTGTGAAAGTTCGTCTGTACAGACCTTTCTGCGCGCAGGCTCTGATCGACGCGATCCCGGACAGCGTTAAGGTGATCAACGTATTAGACAGAACCAAGGAGCCCGGTTCCATGGGCGAGCCGCTGTATCTGGACGTTGTTGCCGCGTTAAAGGGCACCAAGTTCGACCAGGTGAAGATCCTGACCGGCCGTTACGGCTTAGGTTCCAAGGACACCACCCCGGCTCAGATCGTTGCCGTATTCGGAAACGAGACCAAGTCTCCGTTCACCGTTGGCATCGTGGACGACGTTACCAACCTGTCTCTGGAACTGGGCGATCCCCTGGTGACCACTCCCGAGGGAACCACCAACTGTAAGTTCTGGGGTCTGGGCGCTGACGGTACCGTTGGTGCGAACAAGAACTCCATCAAGATCATCGGCGACAACACCGATATGTATGCTCAGGCATATTTTGATTACGATTCCAAGAAGTCCGGCGGCGTGACCATGTCTCACCTGCGTTTCGGACATACCCCGATTAAGTCCACCTACTTAATCCGCAAGGCGAACTTCGTTGCCTGCCACAACCCGGCTTACATCCGTAAGTACAACATGGTTCAGGAGCTGGTAGACGGCGGTACGTTCCTGCTTAACTGCCCGTGGGATGCAGAGGGACTTGAGAAGCACTTACCCGGACAGGTTAAGAAGTTCATCGCTGACCACAACATCAACTTCTACACCATCGACGGCGTTAAGATCGGTATCGAGACCGGCATGGGCCCGACCCGTATCAACACCATTTTACAGTCTGCGTTCTTCGAGCTGACCGGCATCATCCCGGCTGAGAAGGCCAACGAGCTGATGAAGGCCGCCGCTAAGGCTACCTACGGCCGCAAGGGCGAGGACATCGTTATGAAGAACTGGGCCGCAATCGACGCAGGCGCTAAGGGCATGCACAAGGTTGAGGTTCCGGAGAGCTGGAAGAACTGCGAGGACGAGGGTCTGGATTACGCAGTTGTGACCGACGGAAGAAAGGATGTTATCGACTTTGTCAACAACATTCAGACCAAGGTCAGCGCTCAGGAAGGCAACTCCCTGCCCGTATCCGCATTCACGGATTATGTTGACGGCTCCACTCCGTCCGGCTCCTCCGCTTACGAGAAGCGCGGTATCGCAGTGAAGGTTCCGGTATGGAATCCCGACAACTGTATCCAGTGTAACTTCTGTGCATATGTGTGCCCGCACGCTGTTATCCGTCCGGCTGTCCTGAACGCTGATGAGGCTGCCAAGGCTCCGGCTGATATGAAGTTAAAAGATATGACCGGCATGCCCGGCTACAAGTTCGCCATCACCGTTTCCGCTCTGGATTGTACCGGCTGCGGCTCCTGTGCCAACGTATGTCCCGGCATGAAGGGCAACAAGGCTCTGGAGATGAAGAGCCTGGAAGAGAACCTGGGCGAGCAGGCCATCTACGACTTTGGCCAGTCCCTGCCGGTTAAGGAAGAAGTTCTGGCGAAGTTCAAAGAGAACACCGTTAAGGGAAGCCAGTTCAGACAGCCTCTGCTGGAATTCTCCGGCGCTTGCGCAGGCTGCGGCGAGACTCCTTACGCTAAGCTGATCACTCAGCTGTTCGGCGACAGAATGTACATTGCCAACGCTACCGGCTGTTCCTCCATTTGGGGCAACTCCTCACCGTCCACTCCTTACACCGTGAACGCCAAGGGTCAGGGCCCGGCATGGGACAACTCCCTGTTCGAGGACAACGCTGAGTTCGGTTACGGCATGCTGCTGGCTCAGAACGCTATCCGCGACGGCTTAAAGGCTAAGGTTGAGAAGGTGATGAACGACGAGCGCGCGACCGACGAAGTGAAGGCTGCCTGCAAGGAGTATCTGGATACCTTTGGTATCGGCGCTCTCAACGGCACTGCCACCGACAAGCTGGTTGCAGTTCTGTCCGGCGTTGACTGCCCGATCTGCAAGGATATTGTGAAGCACAAAGATTTCCTGGCCAAGAAGTCCCAGTGGGTATTCGGTGGTGACGGATGGGCTTATGATATCGGTTTCGGCGGTGTTGACCACGTTCTGGCTTCCGGCAAGGACATCAACATCATGGTTTACGACACCGAGGTTTACTCCAACACCGGCGGTCAGTCCTCCAAGGCTACCAAGACCGGCGCTGTTGCTCAGTTCGCTGCAGGCGGTAAGGACGTTAAGAAGAAAGACCTTGCCAGCATCGCAATGAGCTACGGCTATGTGTACGTTGCCCAGATCTGTATGGGCGCCGACATGGCTCAGACCGTTAAGGCCATCGCAGAGGCAGAGGCATATCCGGGCCCGTCCCTGATTATCGCTTACGCTCCCTGTATCAACCACGGCATCAAGAAGGGCATGGACAAGGCCCAGACCGAGGAGAAGCTGGCTGTTGAGTGCGGTTACTGGAACAACTTCCGCTACAATCCGGCTGCTGAGAAGAAGTTCTCCCTGGATTCCAAGGCTCCCAAGATGGAGGGCTATCAGGACTTCCTGAAGGGCGAGGTTCGTTACATGTCCCTGGCTATGAAGAATCCTGAGAGAGCAGCGAACCTGTTTGCGAAGAACGAGCAGGAGGCCAAGGAGCGTTACGCTTACCTGGAGAAGCTGGTTACTCTGTACGGAAACGACTAATCCGGTCCGTTGATATCAATTTAATATTTGCCCAAGCATTGACTGGCCCCCGGGGAGCGCAAGCTCTTCCGGGGGCTTTTCTGAACCCGGGCGTTTGCGCAGCGGCGCGTTCTGTGAGAAAGGGAGGCGCGCGGGGAAGAGCAAGATTGTGGTTGTGCGGCGGGCTTAAATCCGCTATACTGGAAAGTGAGAGAGCGAGGTTGGGAGTTTGAGGCCGTCCTTTTTGTGCGGCGAAGAGAGAATGGAGCGTTCTATGCAGTTTACCTATTTGCGGATACAGAACTTCAAATCCATACGGGATATGGAGATTAAGGATATCGAGGCGGCCCTGATTCTGGTGGGGAAGAACAATACCGGAAAAACGTCGGTGCTGGACGCGTTCAGCGCGGTCTGCGGCGGCTACCAGGTGCAGGAGCGGGATTTCAACGAGAGAAAGCAGGCGGTGCGCATCGACGCCAGCCTGTCCATCGGCGAGGAGGATTTGAAGCTGTTCCATCACATGGGCGTGGTCTGCCAGTACCGCCGCTATGAGGCGTGGAAAAAGACCTTCTGCCAGCGCCTTCCCTCCTACCGGGACGGGGTGCTGTCCTTTACGCTCCACGTGAATTTCGACGGGAAACAGCGGTATGAGGATATCAGCCGCAAAAACAATCCCTACATCCCCATGGTCCTGCCCAGGCTCTACCGGATCAACGCGGAGCGGGAGCTGAACCAGCTGCAGAACGACCTTCTGATGTTCCAGGAGGACGACCAGCTGCGGCAGATTCGCGCCGGGAGCTGTATTTTCGAGCGGGCCAAGAAGTGCCGCCACTGTTTCCAGTGCATCGGCCTGATCAACCAGAAGAAACCGGATGAGCTGACGGCCTTTGAGACGGCCCGGCTGCTGGAGTACAAAATCTATCAGTTGAACCTGAATGATTTCGCCCGGAAGATCAATGAGAATTTCTTTAAGAACGGCGGCTATGAAGAGCTGAGTTACGCTTTGACCTGCGATGTGGACCAGATGTTCGATCTGGAGGTCACGGCATTTAACCGCAAGCGGGGCGTCTCCCAGCCGGTGGAGATGATGGGCAAGGGCATGCGCAGTATCTACATGCTGTCTCTGCTGGAGACCTACATCGGGGAGCCGGGACGCCTTCCCAGCATCATTATGGTGGAGGACCCGGAAATCTTTCTGCACCCGCAGCTGGAAAAGGCCTGCAGCGAGCTGCTCTACCGCCTGTCCAAGAAAAACCAGGTGATTTTCAAGACCCATTCCCCCACGCTGCTGTTCAATTTTAACAGCCGCCAGATCCGCCAGGTGGTTCTGGACGGGGACCGGTATTCCGTGCTGCGGGAAAAGACGGACATCGGCCGCATTTTAGACGATCTGGGGTACGGGGCCAGCGATCTGATGAACGTGAGCTTTGTGTTTATCGTGGAGGGCAAGCAGGACAAGAGCCGGCTGCCCCTGCTGCTGGAGCGATATTACTCGGAGGTCTACGACAGCCAGGGCCGCCTGCTGCGAATCTCCATTATCACCACCAACAGCTGTACCAATATCAAAACCTACGCCAATTTAAAGTATATGAACCAGGTGTATCTGCGGGACCAGTTTCTGATGATCCGGGACGGGGACGGCAAGGACCCGGAGGAGCTTGCCGGGCAGTTATGCCGGTATTATGACGAGCGGAACTTGGAGGACGTGGACCGGCTGCCCAAGGTGACCCGCCGGAACGTGTTGATTTTAAAATACTATTCGTTTGAAAACTATTTCCTGAATCCCCAGGTGATGGCGAAGCTGGGGATTGTGGAGAGCGAGGAGGCATTTTACCGGACGCTTTTCCACAAATGGGGGGAGTATTTGGGCCGGATCCGCAGCGGGCAGGAGCTGCAGCGGATTCTGGGCCGGGATTTTACCTCGCCGGAGGATATGCGGGAACACATGGAGGAGATCCGCATCCACATGAGAGGCCACAATCTGTACGATATTTTTTACGGGCCTTACCGGGAACGGGAGCAGGAGATTCTGAGGGAATACATCCGCATCGCGCCGCGGGAGGATTTCCAGGATATTCTGGATGCCATTGACCGGTTCGTTTATTTTGACAGCCGGAAAATCGCCGGGGAGGAAACGGGAAGTAAACAAAATGAGTAAACAAGTAAACCTGATCCGCTGTGGATCAGGTTTTTTGTGAGATCAGAGGTAAATAAGCGAATAAACAGATTGAAATATAAGATTTACTAAGTAAAAAGTGAATGGTTTACTTATGAGGTGGAAAATGGAACGGATAGGGAATGGGGGAGAATTTCTAGTATATTCCAAAAATAATAGTTATTTAGCATAAAAATATAAATAAAATATAGATATAATATACAAAAAATAGGGAGTTTGCAAAAAGCGATTGACAGCGGTCGTTAAAAATACTATACTGCAATTACAAGTAAATTGGTTTACTAAATGAGCGGAAGGAGAAACGTGAAAATGATTGGTATTGTGGTGACAGGGCACGGACATTTTCCCAGCGGATTGCTGAGCGCGATTGAGCTGGTGGCCGGAAAACCGGAGAACGTGGCTGCGGTTGACTTCGAGGGCGGGCAGAGCCAGGCGGACTTACAGACCGCGCTGGACGCGGCCATCCGGGGACTTGAGGGAGATGAGGTGCTGGTGCTGGCGGATCTGGTGGGAGGCACACCCTTTAACACGGCCTCCACGATCCGGGAACAGATTCCGGGCAAGCAGGTGAAGGTTCTGGCAGGGATCAACATGGCCGGTATGGTGGAGGCGGTATTTTCCAGAGCCATGGCGGATTTCGGACAGCTGGCAGGCATGGTGGCTGAGGCTGCCCACAGTGGAATCGTAAACCTGGAGAATCTGGAAGGGCCCGGCGAGGAACCGGAGTTTGAGGACGGGCTGTAAGCCCGGAGCGGACAGGGGAGATTGAAATGATAAAGAAAATTCAGGTTGAACCGGTAAAATACCGGGAAAAATATTTGAGCACAAGCCTCCTGACCAAAGCGGAGGTGGAACATGCCATGGATCGGGTGGTGGAGCAGGTCTGGCAGAACATGATCTACATAGGAGGCCGCTTCCCCACGCCGGCGGCCAAAGACGGGAGCTACGGCGTAATCGACAACATCGAGTGGACGGACGGCTTCTGGACCGGGCTTTTGTGGCTCTGCTACGAGTACACCGGGGACGGGGCCTTCAGGGAACTGGCGGAGCGCAACGTGGAGTCCTTTTTAAACCGGGTGGAACAGCGCATCGAGCTGGATCACCACGATCTGGGTTTCCTCTACTCCCTCTCCTGCGTGGCCGGATACAAGCTGACCGGCTCCGGGACGGCCAGGAGGGCCGGGCTTCTGGCTGCGGATAAGCTGATGGAACGGTTCCGGGAAACGGGCGGTTTCATCCAGGCCTGGGGAACGCTTGGAGCCAGGGATAATTACCGGCTGATCATCGACTGCCTGCTGAACATTCCGCTGCTCTACTGGGCGTCCCGGGAGACCGGGGATGAGCGGTATGAGAACGCGGCCAGGCGGCATTACCAGACGGCCTGCAATAACGTGATCCGGGACGACGCCTCGGCTTACCACACCTTTTACTTTGACCCGGAGACCGGGGAGCCGGTTAAGGGTGTGACCAGACAGGGCTACAGCGACGATTCCGCCTGGGCCAGAGGTCAGGCCTGGGGCGTGTACGGACTGCCCTTAAACTATCGCTACACCAGGGATGAGAGCGCGTTTAACCTGTTCGAGGGCATGACCAATTACTTCTTAAACCGGCTGCCGGAGGACGACGTGTGTTACTGGGATCTGATTTTCGGAGACGGCTCCGGCCAGTCCCGGGATTCCTCGGCGGCGGCTGTGGCGGTCTGCGGGATTCACGAGATGGAGAAGTACCTGCCCGAGACCCATCCGGACAAGGAGACCTACCGGTACGCCATGCACCGTATTCTGCGGTCCCTGACGGAGCGCTACGTGAACCCGGAGACGGGCGCGGGAAAGCCGGTTCTGCTCCACGGCGTTTACTCCTGGCATTCGGGCAAGGGCGTGGACGAGGGAAATATCTGGGGAGACTATTTCTATATGGAAGCGCTGGTGCGGTTCTGGAAGGACTGGAACCCGTACTGGTAAACGGCGGCGGCCGCGGGCAAAGCCCACGGGCGATTACCTGACAAGACAAACTATAAGGAGGATTTTATAATGGCAGAGCCAAATATCGTAGCATTCAGAATTGACGAGCGCTTAATCCACGGGCAGGGACAGCTCTGGATCAAAGCCCTTGGGGTGAACACCGTGATCGTAGCCAACGATTCGGCCAGCGAGGATTCCATGCAGCAGACGCTGATGAAGGCGGTGGTGCCCAAAACCATCGCAATGCGGTTCTTTTCCGTGCAGCACACCTGCGACGTGATCATGAAGGCATCGCCCAAACAGAGCATTTTTATCGTGTGCAAGACGCCGGAGGATGCGCTTAAGCTGGTGGCCGGAGGCGTTCCGGTGAAGGAGATCAATGTGGGCAACATTCATCACGGGCCGGGCAAAGAGGAAGTGAGCAAATACATCGCCCTGGGGCCTGAGGACAAGGCGGCGCTGCGGGAACTGCGGGACAAATACGGCGTGGTCTTTAACACAAGAGCAACCGCTTCCGGGGACGACGGCTCCGCGAAAGTGGATTTAAATAAGTTCTTATAATCTAAAGGAGGGGTTTATCGTGACAATCAGTATTTTTCAATGTGTATTAATCGGTTTGTGGACAGCCTTCTGCCTGGCGGGCATGCTGTTCGGCATCTACACCAACCGCTGCCTGGTGATGGCCGCGGGAGTGGGCCTGATTCTGGGCGACCTGCCCACCGGTTTGGCTATGGGCGCTGTGGGTGAGCTGGCATTTATGGGCTTTGGCGTTTCCCAGGGAGGCTCCGTGCCGCCCAACCCCATGGGCCCCGGTATTGTTGGAACCATCATCGCCATCACCATGAAGGGGTCGGGCATCGACGTGGGCTCCGCCCTGGCGCTTTCCTTCCCCTTTGCGGTGGCCTTCCAGTTCGTGATCACCGCCACCTACACCTTTGCAACCACGCTGACCAGCTACGCTTACAAGGCGCTGGACCGGAAGAATTTTAAGGGCTTCCGCATTGCAGCCAACGCGACCGTGTGTATCTTCGCTGTGGTCGGCTTTGTCATCGGATTCGGCGGAGCGTTCAGCTCCGAGGGCCTGCAGAAGGTAATCTCCCTGATTCCGGCCTGGCTGTCCGAGGGGCTGGGAGTGGCTGGAAAAATGCTTCCGGCAATCGGATTTGCCATGATCCTGAACGTGATGGCAAAGAAGGAGCTGATCCCCTTCGTGCTGATCGGCTACATTGCAATCGCTTACTTAAATCTTCCCACCATGGGCGTAGCCGTTGTGGGAACCGCAATCGCGCTGCTGGTGTTCTTCCATATGGGGAAGGGCGGTAGTGAAACTGTAGAAGAAGTGGAGGTTGAATTTGAAGATGGCATCTAATCAGCTGGTAAAAAACGATTATGTGAAAACGTCCCTGCGGGCCTATTTCCTGCAGAACGGCTTTAACTATGGAAACTATCAGGGCCTTGGCTACGCCAACGTGATGTATCCGGCTCTGCGCAAGATGTATAAGGACGATGACGACAAGCTCCAGGCGGCGTTAAAGGACAACATTGAGTTCTTCAACACCAACATGCATTTCCTGCCCTTTATCACCAGCCTCCACCTGGTCATGCTGGAGAACAAGACTCCGGCCAAGGAGATCCGCAACATCAAGATGGCGCTCATGGGCCCCTTAGCCGGAATCGGCGATTCCCTGGCTCAGTTCTGCCTGGCCCCGCTGTTCGCCACCATCGGCGCCTCCCTGGCCCAGGAAGGCCTGATCATGGGCCCGATCCTGTTCTTCGTGGCCATGAACGCCATCCTGCTGGCGGTGAAGCTGCTGACCGGTATCTGGGGCTACAAGCTGGGCACCAACATCATTGAAACCCTCAGCGCCAGAATGGAACAGATTTCCAATGTGGCCAGCATGATCGGCGTGACCGTGATTTCCGGCCTGGCGGTGAATTTCGTGAAGATCACGACGCCCATCCAGTACGTGGCCAGCATGCCTGGCGACCAGCAGAAGGTTGTGGCGATCCAGGAGATGATCGACGCAATCGCGCCCAGGCTCCTGCCCGTGCTCTTTACCGGCCTGATCTTCTACCTGATCAAGGTGAAAAAGTGGACCACCTACAAGCTGGTGATCCTGACGATCATCCTGGGCGTGGTGCTGTCCGTGCTCCATCTGATCGCATAACTGAAACAGACACATATTCCGGATATTTGAGGGGGTGTGCGCCCGCGGGGATTGCCGCGGACGCCGCCTCCTTGAGCTGTATGAATGGATAGAGAGAGGAAGAAAAATGGCGGAACAGGGAAGATTTGCCCGGCTTTTGGACCGGGTTAAGGCATGGAGGACGGAGTACGGCCCGGAGGAGGCCGCGGCGTATCTGCGGGAGCGCTGCGGCGGGGAGGCCGGGCAGGTGATCGAAGCGGCGGGGCGGCTGATGGACCAGACCTTTGTGTTCACGGACCCCTGGGATATGGAACCCTGCGGGGAGCCGTACACCTTTCCGGAAATGCGGTGGAACGAGGCGCCCAATGGGGACCCGGAGTGGGTGTACATGCTGAACCGGCACGACAGCCTGCAAAAGCTGTTGCAGGCCTGGCGGCTGACCGGGGACGAGGCCTACGCCGGGAAACTCAAATGGTATCTGTTCCACTGGATGGAGCACAATCCGCTGATACCGGGAGGGGAGACGGTGCGGACCATCGACACGGGGATTCGCTGTATGAACTGGACCATGTTTTTACTGTTTCTTCTGGACGGCGGCCTGGTATCGGAGGAGGAGACAGAACGGGTTCTTGCGGGCATGGGGGAGCAGTTTCAGTACCTGAGAGAGGCTTACATTGGGAAATATACCCTGAGCAACTGGGGACTTTTGCAGACCACGGCCATGTGCGCCGCCTACTGCTGGTTTGAGGAGTATCTGCCGGGCGGAGGGCTTAAAGAATGGGCCTGGAAGGAACTGGAAACGCAGCTGGAGCTTCAGGTGGGGGATGACGGCTCCCACTGGGAACAATCCATCATGTACCACATGGAGGTGCTGAACAGCTGTATGAAACTGTGGGCGGTTTGCCGGTTTGCCGGGGAGGAAACGCCGGGATGGCTGAGAGGGACCGTGGAGCGGATGAGCCGGTACGTGCTGTTTGCGGCCGGGCCGGATCACCGGCAGCTGGCTCAGGCGGACAGCGACGTCACGGACGTGCGGGACGTGCTGACAAAGGCGGCCGTGCTCTGCGGCAGTCCGGAATTAAAAGGGGGCGGATACAAGGCGCTTGATCTGGACAGCTGCTGGCTTCTGGGGAGCTGGGGGCTGCGGGTATACGAGAACCTGTCGGAGGGAAGGCCCGCAGAGACTTCCCTGGTCTGCGGGGATACGGGAAATATCTATTTGCGCAGCGGCTGGGAGGAGGACGCCCATTACACCTATCTGCACTGCGGCCCCTTGGGAAGCTCCCACGGCCACGGGGATCTGACCCAGATTTGTCTGTACTTTGAGGGCAGGCCCTTTCTGGTGGACAGCGGGCGCTACAGCTACCGGGAGGACGAGCCGCTCAGAGTGAAGTTCAAGGAGGCCGGGGCCCACAATGTGTGCACCATCGACGGAGCGTCCCAGGCCAGAGCAGAGGGTTCCTGGAGTTACCGCTCTTACGGGGAGGCGTTTCGGAACAGCTGCCGGGAGAAGGGCCCGCTGCATTTTGCGGAGCTGGCCTACCACGGCCTGACGGAACAGGGGCGGCCCTGTCTCGTCAAACGCAAGGTGGCGGTTCACGACAGCGGATTCTGGCTGATCGTCAACGACATCTGCTGCGAGGGGAGCCATAGGGTGGAGGAATGCTATCACCTGGACGGCTCGGTTCGGGCGGAGCGGGATGCGCAGGCGGAGGCCGGGGCGGGGGAGGTCCCGCGCTGGCGGCTTCTGTCGGGAGACGTCCGTCTGAACCTGTGGGGACAGCAGGATTTTAGTCTGGAGCCCTGTTGGGTGTCCCCGCGGTACAACTGTCTGGAAAAGAGCGGAAGACTGACGGGCGTCCGCAGCTTTGAGGACCGGTTTACGGGCTGGACCGCCTTTGCCGGGGACGGGATCCGGGTAAAGTCCGTGCCGGTGCAGAGGGCCGGGGACAGCCGGGAGGTGGGGGAGGAGACGGTCACGGCGGTGGAATTCCTGCTGGGGGAGCGGGAGTCCTGGATCATTCTGATATGGAACCGGGAAATCTGCCGGGGGACCAAGCTTCTTACCTGCCGGGGGGTTCCCGTATACGGACGCGCGGTGGCGCTGCATGTCCGGGACGGGGAGCTGTGCGGACGTCTGCGGCTGTAAAACGCATTTTTTCCGGAATTAGGATTCCGTTGGAAATCGTTCTGTGTTATGATAAATAGGAGTTGGGATGCGGCTGTCCGGAGCGGTTTAAATGCAGGGCGGCTGCGGCGAGAAAAAGCGGGGCCCGTGGACCGGCGGTTTGTTGCAGCGGCGGCGGAGACGGGCGGAGGTTACGATGAAAAAGTTGACGATCAATGAAATTGCGGAGCGGGCGGGAGTCTCCAAAACCACCGTATCCTTTTATTTAAACGGCAAGACGAACAAGATGTCGGATGAGACAAAGCGCAGAATCCAGCACATTATCGATGAGACGGGGTACGAGCCCAATGCGGCGGCCAGGGCCATGAAGGCCAAGAGCAGCGGAATGATCGGGGTGATTCTGGGGGATTTGGCGGACCCCTATTCCTGCCAGGCGTTAAAAGGCCTGGAGGACGCGGCCGGTTCCCAGAACATCCAGGTGATGGTGGCGGGCAGCGGCATGAATTTCAACAGCGAGAAGGAGATTGTGGAGCGGATGTTGAAGATGGGGGCGGAGGGATTTATCATCCAGTCCACCTACCGGTTCGGCATGATGGCGGGCAGCCTGGAGAAAAAGCGCCGTCCCATTGTGTATCTGGACGCCAAACCCTACGACTACCGGGGCCGCTGTGTGAAGAGCAATCATTACGAGTGCGTTTACCAGGTGATCACGGAGTGCATCGGAAAGGGCTACGAGGATTTTATGATGTTCTCGGACGATTTTTCCACCTCCAGCACGGGATTTGAGAGCATGCAGGGCTACAAGGATGCGCTGCAGGACGCGGTCCGGGACGGGGGGACCTTTTATATGGCGGAGGGACGCCGGTCCGGGGACGTGTACGAGGTGCTGAGCCAGAATCTGAATCTGGAGCGCCGCACCCTGATCTATGTGGCGGACCCGCCGCTGTACCAGGTGGTATACCAGGCGCTGCGCCGTTACCCGGATTACATGGAACTTCTGAAAGGGAGAGTGGGGCTGATCGGCTTTGACTGCGACGGCTGGACCCGCATGACCACGCCGCCTTTGGCCGCGATCATCACGCCCGCCTACCAGGAGGGAGTGAAGGCGGCGGAGGAGCTGATGGATATTCTGGACGGAAAGAAAGCGGAGGGCGACGTGGTGTTCAAAAACATCGTCAAATACCGGGAGAGCGTAAACTGACAAGGAGGGGACATGGAGGTTCGCATTTCAGACTGCAGGCTTCATTATGAGGAGGCGGGAAGCGGGGAACCCCTGGTCCTGCTCCACGGAAATGGGGAGGACTGCGGTTATTTTGCCCGCCAGATGGATTATTTTTCCACAAAATACAGGGTGATCGCGCTGGACACCAGAGGGCATGGAAAATCAGAGCGTGGTTCTGCGCCGTTTACCATCGCCCAGTTTGCGGAGGACCTGCGCCAGGCCCTGGAGAAGATCGCGCCGGAGCCGGTGCATCTGCTGGGGTTCTCCGACGGTGGCAATATCGCCGTGGCGTTTGCCCTGCGCTGGCCCGGGCTGCTTCGCTCCCTGATCCTGAACGGGGCTAATCTGCGGCCTTCAGGAGTGAAATTCTTTGTTCAGGCCCCCATTGTGCTGGGTTATGGTCTGTGCCGTCTTTTAAGCCCGTTCTCGTCGCGGGCGGGAAAGAATGGGGAACTGCTGGGGCTGATGGTGACCCAGCCTCATGTGGAGGAACGGGAGCTTGGCGCCATCCGTGTACCCGCCCTGGTGATCGCAGGGAACCGGGATATGATCCGGGAAGCCCACACCAGGAGCATTGCGGCGGGGATTGCGGGAAGCAGGCTGGTGATTTTAGAGGGAGATCACTTTGTGGCGTCGAACGAGCCGGAGGCGTTCAACCGGGCGGTGGAGGCCTTTTTGGAGGAAGTGCGCGGCGGTAAGTGAATGGAGAGGAGCTGTCGGGAGCGTTTTTGGCGTTCCGGGCAGTTCTTTTTTGTTTGACTATTGACACGAACGTATGTTCGTGATACTATAAAGATAGATCGAACGCACGTTCTTTTTGGATTATATATTTAACGATTGACGTTGCCGCCGTTGCCGGGATCGGGGCGCAGGAGAGTTGGAGGTGTGTGCTGAGTGAAGATTACAAGGGATAACTTAGATGAAGTCATGTTTGAGAACCATGACGCCAGACTGTTGATTGAAGACGTGGTAAGCCATACCAGCGCGAATCTGTATTATTACCACGATATTGAGATTACCGTTGAGAAGGCGCTGGATATCTGGTACAAGGCTCAGGCCGCCGACGAGGAGGCCCATAGCTTTTACAGCGTATCGTTTCTGGATTTTGGGAAGGATCGGATGCCGGAGATGCTGTGCTCGTGAGGAGCGCCGGGGTTTCGATGTTCTGCGGTCACAGGACCGGCAGAGAGAATAGGTTGACGCAAAACGGATTGTGATATCCGTTTTGCGTCAACCCAAATCGTCGAATGCGATGGGCCGCTGGCGCAGCCTGCGGCCCGTTGCTCTGTGGTTATGCGGAAGCGCCTTCTTCCAGGGTGGGAGCCGCCGCGTTTTTCCCCTTGCCCAGCACGCAGGTGAACACAAAGGTTCCCAGGCAGACGGCGGCGAAGAGGATTCCCGCCGGGTACGCGATGGCGGTGGAGAGCTGGAAGCCTTCCTTTGCGATCAGTATGTAGGTGCAGGACACCGCGGACATGAAGGTAGCCGGAAGAACGGTGATCCAGTAGAAGCGTTTTCTGCGGAACAGGTAAACGCTCGCGGACCACAGGGCGATCATGGCCAGGGTCTGGTTGCTCCAGGAGAAGTATCTCCACACTACCTGCACGTCGAACTGGGTCAGGATGGAGCCGACGCCCAGCAGGGGGATGGTCAGCAGCAGGCGGTTTTTGATGGGCTTCTGATCGATTTTGAACCAGTCGGCCAGGGTCAGGCGGGCGCTGCGGTAAGCGGTGTCCGCAGAGGAGATGGGGCAGGCGATGACGCCGATCATGGCGATGACCGCGCCTACCGGTCCCAGGAGCTTGAAGCAGATTTCGTAAACCACGCTGGACTGTCCGCCGCCAAGCGCTGTCAACAGTCCGCCGGTGCCGTTGTAGAATGCCACGCCCGCAGCGGCCCAGATCAGGGCGATGACGCCCTCGGCCACCATTGCGCCGTAGAACACTTTGCGGCCGTCGCGCTCGTTTGTCAGGCAGCGGGCCATCAGCGGGGACTGGGTGGCGTGGAAACCGGAGATCGCGCCGCAGGCCACGGACACGAACATCGTGGGCCAGATGGGGGTATTGGCCGGGTGCAGGTTCGCCAGGGTGATCTCAGGGATGGTGTAGCCGCCCAGGAGGATGGCGCCGCCAACGCCCAGGGCCATCACGATGAGGCAGATTCCGAATATGGGGTAAATCTTGCCGATCACCTTGTCAATAGGCACGAAGGTGGCGATAAAGTAATAGATCAGAACCACGGCCAGCCAGAACCTGGTGTTCAGCACATTGGGGGTCAGCATGGCCAACAGGTTGGCCGGGCCGGTGGAGAAGCTTACGCCCACCAGCACCAGGAGTACGACGGAGAATACCCGCATCACCTGCTTCATGGTGGTTCCCAGATAGGTGCCGGTCAGCTCCGATACGCTGGCTCCCTTGTGGCGCATGGACATCATGCCCACCATATAGTCGTGGACGCCCCCGCCGAGAAGGGTTCCGAAGGTGATCCACAGGAACACGCTGGGACCCCAGCAGGCACCTGCCAGAGCGCCGAAGATCGGTCCAAGGCCGGCGATGTTGAGCAGCTGGATCAGAAAGATCCGGGCGGTTCCCATGGGAACGTAGTCGCTTCCGTCCTCCATGGTGATGGCCGGGGTTTTGCGGTCGTCGGGTCCGAACACTTTTTCCGCGATTTTACTGTAAACGGTAAATCCCACAATCAACAGTGCCAAACAAGCGAAGAAACTTATCATACTGAATACCTCCACGATCAATTTTATAACGGCCGTTGTATGCTTTTATTATAGGGGAAATTAGCTGAAAGAAAATAGTTTTTGCGTGAAATGCAGTGTATTGTGCACAAACAGTCAAAAAAAGCGCATTAACGTTTTCTTAGCAGACAGACGTTAATGCGTTTTTCGGAAGCACCGCGGCAGAGGGGGAGGGTCAGAGTCCCAGCAGCTGGCGCAGGTTTTTGACCTTCTCCCGGCTGACGGGCAGTATGTTCTTTTCAAAACCCTGCATTTTCACGGCAAGGCTGTTGTTGGCCCAGGGGAACATCTCGCTGATATAGTTCAGATTCACCAGATAGCTCTTGTGGATGCGGAAGAACCCCTGGGGGCTCAAGCGCTTTTCGTACTCGCCCAGGAGCTGGTTCTCGGTGTAGTCTCCCTCGGTGGTGTGGATCAGGCAGCTGCGCCCGCAGGTCTCCACATACACGATCCGGGAGATATCCAGCAGGACGATCTTTCGGTCGGAGCTGATGGCCAGGCGGCCGGCGGGCTGGGCCGGGGAGGAGCTTTCCAGATCCTTCCGGCATTTTTCCAGGACGCGGTGCACCCGTTCCGGATCAAAGGGCTTTAAGATGTAGTTGTTGACGCCCAGCTCAAAGGCTTTTACCGCGTACTGGGAGTAGGCCGTTGCGAACACGATCTGGGCCCGGGGCATCATCCGCCGGGCGGCGGCTGCCAGCGTGGTTCCCTCCATATCGTTTAAATTGATGTCGATGAACAGCAGGTCGAAGTCGCCGGAGCTGATAAGCTCCAGGGCGGACGCGCCGCTGTCCGCCTCCCCGATCTGGCTGCCTGGCAGCACCTCCAGAATCTGATGGATCAGTTCCCGGCGCGCCGGGCGCTCGTCGTCGATAACCGCTATTTTCATAGAAATTTCCCCCTGTATTGATTGTTTCGTTTGAGTCTGCAGCATGTCCGCTCAGACGGCGTCAGACTTTGGAAGACCTTCTGCGGGAACGGTGAAGTAGACGCAGGCGCCTTCCGGCGTATTGACAGCCTGCAGCCCGTTTTCCTCTCCGTAGATACTCTTTAGGCGGCGGTGGACATTCTCCAGTCCCACCCCTCCGTTTCCCGTTCCGGACTGCAGGTTTTCAAGCACGGCGGGCGGAATGCCGGGGCCGTGGTCTGAGACGGAGATTTCCGCCAGGCCGGCCCGGCGCACGGCCCGGATGGAGACGAAGCGGTTGCCGGATTTGTCCGCCCCGTACCGCACGGCGTTTTCCACCAGCGGCTGAAGGATAAAGGAGGGGACCATGCAGTCCAGATCCTCGTCCACATGGATTTCCACGGACAGCTTTTCCTCGAACCGGGCCTTTTCAAGTTCCAGATAGCTGTTCACATGGTAGAGCTCTGTATGCAGGCTCAGCATGTAGCGGTCGTTTTCCAGCGTTTGCCGGTAATAGCTGGACAGGGTCAGAATGAGCTCCCTGGCCCGGTCAGGATTCTCCCGGCATACATAGGAGATGGTGTTCAGCGCGTTGTAGAGAAAATGTGGGTTTACCTGGGACTGGAGGGCGCGCAGCTCGGCTTTGCGGCGCAGCTTTTTCTGGTATTCCAGGTCCGAGAGCTCCAGCTGGGTGGAGAACAGCCGGGCCAGCTCGTCCGCGAAGCTCACGTTGGCCTCGGAGGTGTGCCATTGTTTTTTTACCATGATAGTCAGACTGCCGATGGGCTCGTTGTGTTCGATCAAGGGAGCCGCTATGATGGTGTGGCCTTTTAGCAGGCTGTAAAGCGGGTCCTGCTTCTCGGCGCTCACAAAGGTGGTGGCCTTTTTATCCTGGATGGATTTCAGAATGGGCTCCAGAATCCGGTCTGTTTTCAGGTCCGTGTATTTGGGGTCGCCGCAGAAGGCCAGTATTTTCCGGGTATCGGTGATCATCACCGCGGCGCAGGAGATGGACTGGTAGATGATCTGGGCGGCTGACTCCATATCCGCGGTGCTGTACAGTCCTTTTCGCAGATGGGGCAGGCTCTGGTCCGCGATGCGCAGCGCCAGGCGCATCTTCCCGGCGAACACGCTGTCCTCCTCGATGAACACCCGGTTGAAGGTGCGGATGAACACCACCATACCCAGGGCGTTCATGGTGATCATGGGAAATGCGATCAACCGCACCAGATCCAGGGCCGCCTGGAAGGGGCGGGAGATGAGGAGGATGATCGCCATCTGGGCCACCTCCGCCGCTGCGGTGATGAGAAAGATGCCGGTTCCGTCCAGGCGGCCCTGCTTGAAGCGTTTGGAAAATGCGGAGCCGATAAGTCCCTCCACAAAGGTGGACACCGCGCAGCTGACGGCGGTGAAGCCGCCGATGTCAAAGAGGTAACGGTGCATGCCTCCGATGATAGCCGCGCCCATGCCGGCGTAGGGGCCTCCCAAAAGTCCGGCGGCCAGCACGCCGATGACACGGGTGTTGACGATTGCGCCCTGGGCCCGCACCCCGGTGTAGGTGGACACGATGCTGATCGCGCCGAAGATCAGCGCCAGGGCGATCTGGCCGGACACGGGATTGTTGGAGTTGAGCAGCAGGCGGCGCACGAAGGGGACATGGGTGAGCAGAGTGGCGATCAGCACCAGCAGTCCGATATTGAGCAGAAGGCTGAAAAACATGGTATTGGGCATAGGGGCTTCCTCCGATCCGTAAGGGATTTTCGCATGGGTGGGGATGCGTTTCCTTGATTATACCAGACAATAGGTGAAAATTGCAAAATGTACTTGCTGGAAAATGCGATTTAATGATTATCATTAAATAATTATTGACTTTCATATCCGCCTGCTGATATACTGGAAGAAAGATAGAGAGAAATTTCGAAACAGTACCGGAATACGCCGGGCCGGAGGCGGAATCCAGATTCCGGATTCCGTTTCCCGGTCCACAGTGGGAATCCACAGGATGGAGGTAAGTATGCAGGAACAGATGGAACGATTGAGAAAGATCAAAACGAGTTGTCGGGTGATTCGGGGTTTTTTATGGATCATGATGGGGTTGATGGCGCTTTTTGCCGTATCCTACGTGTGGTATGGCATCAAGGTGGCCGCGGCTCCGGAGTCGGCCTTCACGGCGGCGGAAAACCGGTTCGGCGGGTTGTCCGTGGACATGGCGGGGCAGAATTTCCAGGTGGGGTCCTCCGTTCCGTCCTACGCCTCACCCGTGGGTATCCGGGGAGCCTATTCCCCGAAGACGCTGCAGATGGTGAACATGGGGCTGGGATTTGTCCTGGTGCTGGTGCCGTTTTCCGCCGTGATCTGGGAGATCCTGCGGATTCTGGGGCGGGTGATGGCTGGAGAGTCTCCCTTCTGCGCGGAGAATATCCGCGCGGTGAAGTTCGTGGGCTTTATCCTGCTGTTTCTGGGGCTGGCTTCCAAGATCCTTTACCTTTTGGGCATCACCTATCTGGTGTTTAAAGGAGAAGTCTCGGGGATGAGCTTTCTCTTCGACTATCTGGTGGCGTTTACCGGCGGTTTACTGCTGGTTCTGGCCCGGATTTTTGAGTACGGCTCGTATCTTCAGAGCGAGTACGACGCCACGCTTTAAGGGGGCTGCCATGGCGATTATACTTCGTTTGGACCGGGTGATGGCGGACCGGAAGATGTCTCTCAACGAGTTGTCCGCCCAGGTGGGAATCTCCAATGTGAATCTGTCCAATTTAAAGACCGGTAAGGTGAAGGCCATCCGTTTCTCCACTCTCGAGGCCATCTGCCGGGCGCTGAAATGCCAGCCCGGCGATATTCTGGAATTTCAGGAGGATTGAGGCCGCACGGGGACCGCTGGGGAAGCCCGGCCCTTGCAGACAGCACTCCCGCCTCCTGTGAGAAAAAATTATGTGAAAAATTAGATTTTTGACAGGTCGAATCCCCGTTTTTATGTCGGCTTTCCATCAAAATCAGTCTGGGAACCAGGTGCAGATTGCTGTCACGGACCGGGGCGGATTGCCGTATTTTCCATAAAATGCAGGGATTTGGGCGGTTTCAGGGCCGCCCGGTTCACATCGTTACATAAATAACGTTGATTTATTGATCTATTATTTATTATAATTGTACATTATCATTCCTTGCTGTTATACTGGAAGTACATGGCATCAACAGAAGGAGGACAATGGTCAAATGGGTTACAAAGTAAGCTATGAACAAGCGGATAAGATCTTTGAGAAGCTCAGCGAAACATACGAAATCTGGGCTCCCAAGCGGTTTAAGGGAAAGGGCAGGTATTCCCAGACCGATCTGATCCGCTACGACAAGGTCTGTCGCGCGGAGGACATTGAGTACCGGGAGAAGTCGGATATGCCGGCCAAGGAGGTGCTCAGCCCCATCACTCAGTCTCTGTTTTATTTTACCGAAGACGAGTATATCGAGAGCAAGGCTACCAGCAAGAAGCTGCTGATTTTTATGCGCCCCTGCGATATCCACGCACAGCACCACCAGGAGCGGATTTACCTGGGCAACGGCGGTTTTGAGGATCTTTACTACAAGCGCATGAACGAAAAAGTGAAGATCGTGATGATGGAGTGCACAGAAGGATGGGATACATGCTTCTGCGTCAGCATGGGAACCAACAAGGCCGACGACTATGCCGCGGCGGTCCGGTTCGGCGACGGCGAGCTGCTCTTCGACGTGGAGGATCAGGATCTGGCGCCCTATTTTGAGAAGATGGAAGAAAACGGCTTTAAGCCGGATTACATAAAGGAGAACGAGATTTCCCTGACTGTTCCGGAGATCCCGGACAAGGACGTTCTCACCAAGCTGAAATCTCATCCGATGTGGCAGGAATACAACGGCCGCTGCATCTCCTGCGGCGCCTGTACGGTGGCCTGCAGCACCTGTACCTGCTTTACCACCACCGATATCATTTACAATGAGAACTCCAACGTGGGCGAGCGCAAGCGCACCACGGCTTCCTGCCAGGTTGAGGGCTTTGACCAGATGGCCGGCGGCATGGCGTTCCGCCACACGGCCGGAGACCGCATGCGTTACAAAGTACTCCACAAGTTCCACGACTACAAAGCGCGCTTTAAGGATTACCATATGTGCGTTGGCTGCGGGCGCTGCATCGACCGCTGTCCGGAGTTTATCTCCATTGTGGCCACGGTGAACAAGATGGCGAAGGCGATCGACGAGATCACTGGAACTGAAAGCTAAAGAATCGAGGTGGAGGAAAAATGGAAAATATCGTAAAACCAGTTGCATGCAGGATTATGGATGTAAAGCGTGAGAGCCTGCACGAGTATACATTTAAAGTTGAAACCGATATCAAGCCTCAGCACGGACAGTTTTTACAGCTCTCCATTCCCAAAGTGGGCGAGGCTCCGATCTCCGTAAGCTCCTTTGGCGACGGCTGGATGGACTTCACCATCCGTTCCGTTGGTAAGGTGACGGACGAGATCTTTAACAAGCAGCCCGGAGACACCCTGTTCCTGCGCGGCGCTTACGGCAAGGGCTGGCCTGTGGAGCAGTTTGCTGGCAAGCACGTGGTGCTGATCACCGGTGGAACCGGTTTGGCGCCGGTGAAGAGCATGCTGAACATGTTCTACGATCAGCCGGATTATGTGGAGAGCGTACATCTGATCTGCGGCTTCAAGAACGAGGAAGGCATTATTTTCAAGAGCGATTTGGAGCGCTGGAAAGAGAAATTCAACACCATTTACGCCCTGGACAGGGATCAGAAGGAAGGCTGGAGCACCGGTTTTGTGACGGAGTTTGTTGATAAGATTCCCTTCGACAGCTTTGACGGAAACTACGCCGTAGTGATCGTAGGCCCGCCGCCAATGATGAAGTTCACCGGCTTAAAAGCGGTGGAGTGCGGAGTGCCGGAGGAGAAGATCTGGGTGTCCTTTGAGCGGAAGATGTCCTGCGCAGTCGGAAAATGCGGACATTGCCGGATCGACGAGGTATACGTCTGTCTGGACGGCCCGGTATTCAACTATACCCAGGCAAAATATCTGGTGGATTAAGAAAGGGGCGGATCGGTTATGAATCACGATATTAATATAAAGAAGGTACGGATTAACTGTTTCAGACAGTCCAAGGTCAAGGGCGAGTTCATGCTGCAGATGCGTGTACCCGGAGCCTTGATCAACGCCAAGCACCTGAGCATGGTTCAGGAGATCTGTGAGCGCTGGGGCAATGGAACATTTCACATGGGAACGAGACAAACACTTGACATTCCCGGGATTAAATACGAAAATATTGAAGAGGTCAACAAGTTCATCAAGGGTTACATTCAGGATGTGGACGTGGAGATGTGTAACGTGGACATGGACGTAAACGACGGCGGCTATCCCACCATCGGCGCCCGCAACGTGATGAGCTGCATCGGCAACGCCCACTGTATCAAGGGCAACGCCAATACATATGAGCTGGCCCGCAAGATCGAGCGGATCGTGTTCCCATCCCACTACCACATTAAGGTGGCTGTGGCCGGATGTCCCAACGACTGCGTGAAAGCGAACTTCAACGATTTCGGCATCATGGGCGTGAATAAGCAGGTCTACGATGTGGACCGCTGCATCGGCTGCGGCTGCTGTGTGGAAGCCTGCCAGCATCATGCCACCGGCGTGCTGAGCTTAAACGCCAACAACAAGATCGACAAGGATACCTGCTGCTGCGTGGGCTGCGGCGAGTGTTCCCTGATCTGCCCCACCGGCGCGTGGAGCAGAGGCACCAAGCAGCTCTACCGCGTGACCCTGGGTGGCCGTACCGGCAAGCAGAATCCCAGAGCGGGCAAGCTGTTTATGAACTGGGTGACCGAGGATGTAATCCTGGCCATGTTCGGCAACTGGCAGAAGTTCTCCGCCTGGGTGCTGGATTACAAGCCCGAGTACCTGCACGGCGGCCATCTGATCGACCGGGCGGGCTACAAGGAGTTCAAGAAGCGCATTCTCGAAGGCGTGGAGTTAAATCCCGAGGCAAAGGTTGCGGACGATATCTTCTGGGCTGAGAACGAGCAGCGCGGCAATATGCACGTGATGCCGGTTTCCCAGCACAAGACGGCAGGACCTCAGAACTAAAGCTGACATCCGGCCCTGGGGCGGCAGGGACAGAACCGGAAGACCGTGGGGCCGGATTGCAGCCAATCAAGAGAAAGCTTAGGAAACGACCAGTATGTACTGTATCAGTGTAAGTTATAAGAAAGCTCCGGCGGAGATCCGGGGGCGGTTTGCCTTCGACGCCAGGGAGAAGGAGGCGTTAGCCGGAACGCTGCGGGAGAGCGGAGCCGTGGACGGCTGCGTGGTGCTCTGCACCTGCAACCGCAGCGAGGTCTACTTATCCGGCGGAAAGGCGGCCATCCGGGCGCTCCAGGAGGCGGTGGCCTCCATAAAGGCGGTTCCGCAGCAGGAGCTGCTCAAATACCTGAACATATACAGCGGTGAAAGAGCCACAGCACACCTTTTTAAGGTGTGCTGTGGCTTTGACTCCATGGTCCTGGGGGAGGATGAGATCCTGGGACAGGTGAGGGACGCTTACCAGGCGGCCCTGGAGAAAAAGCATGTGGACTATGAGCTCAACGTGCTGTTTCAGAGGGCTATCGCCTGCGCCAAGCGGATCCGTACGGACACCCGCATCTCCACCACACCGCTGTCCGTGGCCACGCTGGTGGCCAATGAGGTGTTCCATTTCCCCGCGCAGGGGATCAAGCGGGTGATGATCATCGGCATCACCGGAAAGATGGGAACCACCATCGCCAAGAATATTCTGGCCAAGCCGGGAATCCTGGTGACGGGCACGGTGAGAAGCCATCACGCGGTGCTGGATTTTGCGCCAAAGGGGGACCGGGTGAAGTTGGTGGACTACCGGGACCGTTACCAATATATGGGAGAGATGGACATTGTGATCAGCGCCACCACCAGCCCCCATTACACCATCACCCGGGATGAGCTTGCCCGGGCCATGGCCGGGAGGGAACCAGACCGTCCGCGCCTTCTGGTCGACGTGGCGGTGCCCCTGGATATGGACCCCGAGGCGGCCAAGCTGCCGGGCGTGACCCTGAGGGACATTGATTATTTTGACACCCTTTCCAAAAACAACGAGCAGATCCGCTTAAAGGAGCTGGACCGGGCCAGGGCCATTATGGAGGAGGACCTGGACGGGGCGGTGAAGGAGATTCTGTTTCATCCGTACATCGGCCGTCTGGCGGAGCTTCGGACCGCTTTTGCCGGGCGCAGCCCGGAGAGCCTGTTGTTTATGATCCGGGACCGGGTGGACAGCGAGGAGCTGAAGGTGGTCTTAAAGGTGCTGGACGGCCTGGAGACCTGGGTAAAGGAGGCGTAAGGTTGGCGTATTTCCCTTTTTATATGGATGTGGAGGGCATGGTCTGTCTGATCGCGGGGGGCGGTAAGGTGGCTTCCCGCAAGGTTTTCACCATGCTGGAGTACGGGGCAGCGGTGCGGGTGATCGCGCCGGAGGCGGAGGAGGAGATCGCCGCCCTGGCGGAGATGGGACGAATCTCCTATGAGGCCAGGGCCTGCGCGCCGGAGGATGTGGACGGGGCGGATTTTGTGATCGCCGCCACCTCCGACGAGGGTTTAAACCGGGCCATTTCCCGGCGCTGCAAAAGCCTGCGGATTCCTGTCAATGTGGTGGACGTTCAAGAAGAGTGCAGCTTTATTTTCCCCGCCCTGGTGAAGGACGGGGATATTGTGGTGGGCATATCCACCGGCGGGGCCAGCCCAGCCATCGCGCGGATGCTGAAGGACCGGGTCCGGGCCGCCATCCCCGAGGGGGCGGGAGCCGCCGTCGGGTGGATGAAGGAGAACCGGGAAATGGTCAAGGCGCTGGTGGATTCCCAGCCGGTGCGGGAGGAAATCTTTTACCGGCTGGCCGAGCTGGCCATGAGCGCGGGCGGCGGCCTTGAGGATGGGACAGTCAAAAGAATGATCGAAAGAAAGTTGGAAGAGAGCCATGGATAATACCACACATACCATACGCATAGGAACCAGAAACAGCCGGTTGGCCATGATACAGACCGAGATGGTGGCGGATTCCCTGCGGGCCGCGGCTCCGGGCACCCAGGTCCTTTTGGAAGCGCGCCTGACCACCGGGGATAAGATTTTGAATAAACCCCTTCAGGAGTTCGGAGGCAAGGGCGTGTTCGTCTCCGAGTTCGAGGAGGGGATTCTGGAGGGACGTCTGGATCTGGCGGTCCACAGCGCCAAGGATATGCCGATGGAACTGGCGGAGGGCCTTTCCATCGTGGGCGTGCCCCGGCGGGAGGACCCCAGGGACGTGCTGGTGACGGCGTCCGGACGTCCGGTTCCGGAGACCGGGGAGATTGTGATCGGCACCTCCAGCCCGCGCAGAAAGCTTCAGATCGAGCTGTTGGGAACAGAACTGTGGCCCGGCGGTTCGGTGCGGTGTGAGAATCTGCGGGGAAATGTGCAGACCCGCCTGGGAAAGCTGGAGAGCAGCATGTACCACGGCATTATTCTGGCCGCGGCCGGGCTTAAGCGGCTGGGGCTGCTGGAGGATCCACGCTATAATTTCCAGTTTCTGGAATGCGAGAGCTTCATCCCGGCCGGAGGCCAGGGGATCCTGGCCGTGGAGGGCAGGGCGGACAGCAGGGCGGCCGGAATTTTAAGCGGGATCAGCCACCGGGAAACCTGGCTGTGCCTGAATCTGGAGCGGCAGGTGTTAAAGCTCCTGGATGCCGGGTGCCACGAGCCCATCGGCGTCTACTCCCGGCTGGAGGGCGGTCTGCTGGAAGTATTTGGAATCAGCGGCAGGAACGGCCGGGTATATAAAATCCATCTGAAAGGACAGCCGGAGGAGGCGGGGGAGCTGGCCCGCCGTGCGGCTGAGGGTCTTGGCGGAGCATGAGAAACGGTATGGTAGTATTGGTGGGGGCCGGCCCCGGCGATCCGGGGCTGATCACGGTAAAGGGGCTTTCCTGCCTGAAAGCCTGTGATGCGGTGGTTTACGATTCCCTGTCCTCTGAGCAGCTTCTGGCCGCGGCGCGCCCGGACTGCCGGAAGGTATACGTGGGCAAGCGGGCCGGCCGGCATTCCATGAAGCAGGAGGAGATCAACCGGCTGTTGGTGGAGCTGGGAAGAGAGGGCCTCTATGTGGTCCGGTTGAAGGGCGGAGATCCCTTTGTGTTCGGAAGGGGCGGGGAGGAAGCTCTGGCCCTGGCGGCGGAGGGGATTCCCTATAAGATCATTCCCGGAGTCACCTCGGCGGTGGCCGTGCCGGAGTGCGCCGGTATCCCGGTGACTCACCGGAGTTTGAGCCGCAGCTTCCACGTGATTACCGGCCACACCAAGGGCGAGGAAGGCGGACTACCCCCGGAATTCGGCCAGGTGGCGGCGCTGCCCGGAACCCTGGTATTTCTTATGGGCTTAAACAGCCTTCCCGCCATTGTGGAGGGGCTTGTGAAGGCCGGAAGGCCGGAGAGTCTGCCGGCCGCCGTGATCGAGAACGGCACCCTGGAAAATGCCAGAACCGTGCGGGGCTGTCTGGGAGATATCCAGGGCAAGGTGCTGGAAGCGGGGCTTCACACGCCTGTCATCATTGTGGCCGGGGAGGCCGCCGCTTTGGATCTGTCCTGCAAGTCGGGGCTGCCCTTAGGGGGAGTCCGGGTCGGGATTACCGGCACTGCATCGTTTCGGGAACGGCTGGGAGCGCTGCTTGACAGCCTGGGCGCGGAGGTGGAGTGCGCGGGAGCCATGGAGGTGAACTCCCACGCGGACTCCCCGGAGATGGAGGCGGCTTACGGGCGGCTTTCCCGGTATGAGGTGATTGTGTTCACCAGCGCCAACGGCGTTCGGTTGTTTTTCGGCGGTCTGTTAAAGTCAGGGCGGGATTTCCGGGCCCTGGGCCGGGTGAAATTTGCCGTGGTGGGGCCGGGAACCGCCGGGGAGCTGCTCAAATACGGCTTCCGGGCGGACTACATGCCCCAGGTGTACCGGACGCGGGAGCTGGCGGAGCTGTTGGCGCAGGTATGCCAGACCGAGGGCGGTGGGGCAGCCCTCGCAGCACGGGAAGGGACGTCCCCGCGCATTCTGATCCCCCGCTCCCGGGGCGGCTCCCCGGAGCTGACGGAAATTTTATCCCGCGCGGGTGTTGCCTTTGACGACATTGTCCTGTATGATGTAACAGGCGGGCTTCCGGGCCAAGATGCAGCCGGGCCGCAGACGGGCTGCGACTACATCACCTTTGCCAGCGCCTCGGGCGTGGAAGCGTATTTCGAGCAGATGGGCGGCGAGGCCATGGAACGGCTGGCGGGCATCCGCACCGTGTGCATCGGGGATGTGACGGCGGGAGCCCTTGAAAGCCATGGGCGCCGCGTGGACGTGCTGGCGAAGGAATTCACCGTCCGCGGCATGGCCGAAGCCATCTTAAACGACAGATCAGAAGGAGACGAGAGACGATGAAGCTGGATGAATCAAAAATCTTATACGACCGTTCCCAGGAGGTATTTCCGGGCGGCGTCAACAGTCCGGTGCGGGCCTTCGGTTCCGTGGGCGGGACGCCGGTGTTTGTCAAGCGCGCAAGCGGGTCCCACATCTACGACGAGGACGGCAACGAATATATCGACTATGTGGATTCCTGGGGGCCCTGTATTCTGGGGCACGGCTGCGAGCCGGTGATCCGGGCGGTGCAGGAGGCCTGCGCGGACGGCCTTTCCTTTGGCGCGCCCACCCGCAAGGAGCTCACCCTGGGGGAAATGATCAAGGCCTGCCTCCCATCCATGGAGATGATGCGTATGGTCAGCTCCGGCACCGAGGCGGTGATGAGCGCCATCCGGGCGGCCAGGGGTTATACCGGGCGGAATAAGATCATCAAGTTCAAGGGCTGCTACCACGGCCATTCCGACGGCCTTTTGGTGAAGGCCGGCTCCGGCGCGCTGACCGGCTCGGCCCCGGACAGCGCCGGTGTTCCCCGCTCCTACACCAAGCACACGCTGCTGGCGGATTACAACAGCCGCGAGTCCGTGACCCGTCTGTTTGGCCAGCATCCGGGCAAGATCGCAGCCGTGGTGGTGGAGCCGGTGGCGGCCAACATGGGACTGGTTCCCCCGCAGCCGGGATTTCTGGAGTTTCTCCGCGAAATCACCACGAGGAACGGCGCGGTTCTGATTTTCGACGAGGTGATCACGGGCTTTCGCATGGGGCTGGGCGGGGCCCAGGGATATTATCATGTGACTCCGGATTTGACCACTCTGGGCAAGATCGTGGGCGGCGGCATGCCCATGGGCGTCTACGGCGGCCGCAGGGAGATCATGGAGGCGGTTTCTCCGCTTGGAAAGGTCTATCAGGCGGGAACCCTGTCCGGCAACCCCATCGCAACGGCGGCGGGCATCGCCACCTTAAAGATCCTGATGGACGGACCCGAGCTGTACGAAGAGCTGAACGCAAAGGCCGACCGTCTGACCGCAGCTCTGGCGGCGGCTCTGCCCAAGGCACAGGTGAACCGGGCGGGATCTCTGTTCAGCGTGTTCTTCACCGAACAGCCGGTGACGGATTACGAGAGCGCCCTGACCTCGGATACCGGGCTTTACGGGCGGTATTTTCACTATCTTTTGGAGAACGGCATCTACACCGCGCCGTCCCAGTTTGAGATTCTGTTCCTCTCCGCCGCTCATACGGAGGAGGATATGGAAAAGACATGCCGCGTGATCGAGGCCGCGGCCAGGGAGGTAAAATGATGGAACTGACCAACAGACCCAGAAGGCTGAGAACCAGCCCCGTGCTGCGCAAAATGGTGCGGGAGACCAGGATGGACAAATCCTCCCTGATTTATCCCATGTTCGTGCGGGAGGGGCAGAACATAAAGGAAGAGATTCCCACCATGCCGGGCCAGTACCGCTACAGCCTGGACCGGCTGCCCCAGGCACTGGCTGAGGTGGCGGATGCGGGCGTGCCCAGCGTGATGCTCTTCGGAATCCCGGACCACAAGGACGAGTGCGGCACCGGGGCCTGGAGCGAGGATGGAATCATCCAGCGCGCATTCCGCCTTGCCAAGCGGGAGGTGCCGGACCTGTACTATATCGGCGACGTGTGCATGTGCGAGTACACCTCTCACGGCCACTGCGGCATCCTGGACGGGGAGTACGTGGACAACGACAAGACTCTGGAGTATCTGGCGCGGATCGCCTTAAGCCAGGTCCAGGCGGGGGCGGACATGGTGGCCCCCTCGGATATGATGGACGGCCGGGTGGCCGCGATCCGGGAAAAACTGGATGAGAACGGCTACTGCACGGTGCCCATCATGTCCTATGCGGCCAAGTACGCCTCCTCCTTCTACGGGCCCTTCCGGGACGCGGCCGGTTCCGCCCCCGCCTTCGGGGACCGCAAGAGCTATCAGATGGATTACCATAACCGGAAGGAGGCCGTGAAGGAAGTGTTCTCCGATCTGGACGAGGGTGCGGACATCATTATGATCAAGCCCGCCCTGTCCTACCTGGACGTGATCCGGGACGCTGCGGAACAGATCGACGTGCCGGTGGCCGCCTACAGCGTCAGCGGCGAGTACGCCATGGTAAAGGCCGCGGCCAGCCTGGGGTATGTGGACGAGGAGAGCATCATCTGCGAGACGGCCACCAGCATCTACCGGGCGGGAGCCGGGATTCTGCTGACGTATTTCGCCAAGGAACTGGCGAAGTTTATGGACCAGGGCCGGATCGGGTAAATGCGTGTGGGCGGCGGCACTGTTCTGCGTGTCCGCCGCCCGGCAGCTTGCCCATACCGGGGACGGCCCGCCCCTTACGGCGCTTTGCAGCTGAGGTTGTGAAGCGCCGTATTTTTGTGCTGTCCGGAGCTGGCGGCGTTGACCCGGGGAAAGTAGAAAAGTCCACAGAATCGTTATTTTTTACACTCCATAACTGCCTCCTCATATGCGATAATAGAAGCAGAAAAAGACGGAGGAGAGACGGAACATGAATTGGATTGCGGACTACATAGAGGGTCACGGGGAGGAATTTTGGCAGCGGGCGTTGAAGATTCACGGCTACGCGGAGCTGGCGGGGGAGGAGCGGCAGTCGGCGGCGGAGCTTTGCGCCATGCTGGAACAGGCCGGATTTGCGGTGGAACAGGGCCTGGGAAGCCAGCCCACGGCCTTCCGCGCGGTTTACGGAAGCGGCGGGCCGGTGATCGGTTTTCTCTGCGAGTACGACGCCCTGCCCAAGCTGAACCAGACAGAGGGAACCTGCTACAACGGGGATGGAAGAAGCGGCCACGGCTGCGGCCACAATCTGCTGGGCGTGGGAGCCGCGGCGGCGGCGATGGCCCTGCGGGAGGAGATGGAGAAGGGCGGACTCTCCGGGACTTTGGTGGTATACGGATGTCCGGCGGAGGAGACGCTGTTCGGGAAGACAAAGATGGCGGAGGAAGGGTATTTTAAAGAACTGGACGTTGCGCTGGCCTGGCATCCGGAGGACCATTACTGCTGCGGGGAAGTCTGCCACAAGGCTATGGATTCCATCCGTTTCCGGTTCCACGGCAGAAGCGCCCACGCTTCCGTGTGCCCGGAGATGGGGCGAAGCGCCCTGGACGGGGCGGAGATGATGAGCGTGGGAGCCAATTATCTGCGGGAGCACGTGCCGGACGGCGTGCGGATTCACTACAGCTATCTGTCCGCGGGGGAAAAGCCCAACGTGGTGCCGGATTTCGCGGAGGTATGGTATTTTGTGCGGAGCAACCGCCGCCGGATCGTGGACCAGGTGACGGAACGGCTGATCCAGGTGGCCAGGGGAGCCGCCATGATGAGCGGGACGGAAGTGGAGTGGGAATTTCTGGCACGCGGCAATTCTACCAGAATCAACACCACCCTTGCGGATCTGGCTTACGGCTGCATGGGGAGGGTTCCGCTGCCGCGGTGGGAGGAGCCGGAGCTGCGGCTGGCGGCCGGTCTGGGGGAGAGCCTGGGGCTTCCGGGGACGATCTGCGGGGAGCTCACTCCGCCGGAGGGCAGGGAGCTGGCGGGCAGCGGTTCCACGGACTTCTCAGCAGTCAGCCAGACGGTTCCCTCGGTGGAGATCAACACGGTCTGTTTCACCCGGGGCACGCCGGGGCACCACTGGGCGGTGACGGCCCAGTCCTGCTCGCCCATCGGCAGGAAGGGGATGCTGTACGCGGCAGGCGTGCTGGCTGAGATGGGAAAAGCTTTATTGGAGGACCCCGGGCTTCTGAGCCGGGCCAGGGAGGAATATCTGGCCCGGGCGGAATAGGCGTTTCGGGGCGGGAGGGAATATGCTGAAAAAGCGGCTGTTTATCAGCTATACGGTATTGATCAGCCTGTTTATGATTGTGGTGCTGACGGCGGTGAACCGGGCGGTGTCGGGTACCATCGACACCCAGATGGAGAGCGTGACCCGCGAGGCGGTGGAGGTGGGAGTCCGCGATATCAACAGCCTGTTCAGCGATATGTTTTCCGAGACGCTGAACCTCTGCGTGGACCGGCAGCTTCAGGCCGCGCTCACGGATTTCGCGGACCAGGGCGGCGAAGCCGCCGGACGGGCGGTGCGGGAACAGGGCGAGCGGGCTATCTCCGGGCTGCGGCGGAAGCTGACGGTGGAGAAGGTGAGATTATACCCTGTGCGCAACGGGGAGTTTTACCGGGATGAGGCAGAATATCCCAGCGGCGGCTCGCCCGGCCGTAATGAGGCCGGATTCCCCAACGGCGGCTCGCCCGGCCGGGAACCAGTCCGCGGGTTCCTGGCCGCCCTGGATCTGGCCGGGGAGGAGTGGGTTCAGAAAACCCGGGCCGCGGGAGGAAAGTTTGTGCTGACGGAGAACGAGGAGGCGGACCGGACGTTTCTCAGGCTTTCCAAGGTGATCCTAAGCGACGACCGGGACATGCGGGATCTGGCGCTGCTGGAGGTCAACATCGATGTGCAGATTCTGTCCACCCGTCTGAATCAGATCAGCGTCCAGAAGGGGCTGGTGTACCTTCTGGACGACCAGGGCAGGATTATTCTGCCCTATTCCCATTACCACCAGGACGGAAATGAGCGGTTTGGGGAAGGGCGCAGCGGGGCGTTTATTGACCGGAACAAGCACATGGTGATCATCCGGCCCATCCACACGGTTGGGTGGCGGGTGGCGGCGGATGTTCCCATGCGGGAAATCCTGGCGGCCGGCTCCGCGCTGCGGGGCCATGTGATGGCGATCAGCGCCGTGGCCATCGTGGCCGTGCTGCTGTTGGCGATCTATTTTTCCACATACATATCCAGGCCGGTCATACACATTTCCCAGGTGATGAACCAGGTACGGGAGGGGGATCTGGACATCCGCATCGACTCCTCGCGCCAGACCGGGGAGATGAAAACCCTGTACCAGAGTTTCAACTACATGATGGACATGATCGGGGACCTGATTCAGGAGGTATACGTGGCAAAGATCCGGGAAAAGCAGTCGGAGCTGGCGGCGCTTCAAGCGCAGATCAATCCCCATTTTCTCTATAATACCCTGGATTCCATCAACTGGATGGCCATTCGCTACGGAGCCAGGGATATCCAGAAAATGGTAGTCTCCCTGGCCACTATGCTGCGCTATTCCCTGAACAACGGCCAGAATCTCATTGCGGTGCAGGACGAGATCAAACAGGTTCAGAGCTACATCAATCTACAGCAGATCCGGTTTGAGAACTGCTTTGAGTCCGAGATCCGCATCCAGGAGGAGATGAACAGCTGCATCATTATCAAGCTGCTGCTGCAGCCCCTGGTGGAGAACGCCATCATCCACGGTTTTGACGAGGGGCAGTATGAGAACGGCCATCTGACCATTACCGGGGAGATCGAGAGCGGGCACATGGTGTTCCGGGTGATGAACGACGGGCATCAGGCGGACCTGGAAGTGATTCAAAGGATCCTCTATCCGGCGGAGAATGTGAAGCCCAAGAGTTATGGGATCAAAAATGTCAATGACCGGCTGAGGCACCAATACGGGGAGGAGTATACATTGCAGTACCGGATTCAGGGGGACCTGACGGTGGCTGTGATCCGAATTCCATTGGAAAAAACAGGAGGAGAAGCTTATGGAGGGGGAAATGATTCGGGCGGTGGTCGCAGATGACGAGAAGATCATCCGCGAGGGGATCGCAGAGTGGGTAGATTGGAATAAACTGGGGATTTGTCTTGTGGGCTGCGCCAAAAACGGCGAGGAGGCCCTGGCGGCGGTGCGGGAGCATCAGGCGGATCTGCTGGTCACGGATATCCGGATGCCCGGCATAAGCGGGCTGGAGCTGGCGGAGCAGCTGGAACGCGAGGAAAAACCGCCCCTGATTATTCTGATCTCGGGTTACAGCGACTTCGCCTACGCCCAGAAGGCGGTGAAGTTAAAATGCGTGGTGGATTACGTGCTCAAGCCCCTGGAGCTGGAGCAGCTGGAGGCGGTGCTGGCAAAGACCGGGCAGCAGATTTTAAAACGCCGCCATTCCATCCTGGTGCCGCCGGTGGAGCGTACGGAGGAGTCCGCCGGAACCGGGGCGCGCATGGCGGGCATGACCGCCCGGCTGGTGCGCTTTATCAGCGCAGGGGAGGAGAAGGAGACGGCGGAGCGGCTGGGGGAGATCGGGCTTTTCTGGGAGGAGGGCCGCGTGAGCCAGGCCTGGAGAGTCCGCCAGTGCTGCGAGATTCTGGTGTCTCTGGAGGGGATTCTCGCCGGATACAACCGGAAGCTGGGGGAGCTCTGCGAAACCGGGCATCCGGCGGAGACGGTGAAGGCGCTGCCGCCGGAACAGCTTCTGCCGTTTATGGAGCGGGCCGTTATGGGCTGCGTCCGCCTCATCGGAGAGACCAGAAACCGCAGCTGTTCCGCGCTGATCAAGTCGGCCCTGGAGGAGATCGACCGGAACTATTACCGCTCGGAATTTACGCTGCAGACTCTGGCGGAGACGCTGATGGTCTCGCCCAATTATCTGTCCGCCAGATTCAAGGAGGAGACGGGAACCGGGTTCGTGCGCTGCCTCAATGAGAAGCGTATGGAGCGGGCCAAGGGGCTTTTGGCCGACGTGAGCCGGAAGATCTACGAGGTGGCCTGTCAGTGCGGCATCGACGACGTGCGCTATTTTACCAGGTTGTTCAAGGAGTACGCCGGGATGACGCCGAAGGAGTACCGCGACAAGATCCTGTAAAAAGTCCACAGAAGCGTTGAATTGTGACGTTGTGAACCTGTGACACATGTTCTATAATAAAGATAACAAAAAAACAAGGAGGAAGTAGAACATGAGAAAGAGGATTGCGGTACTGTTGGCTGTAGCCATGATGGCCTCCGTGACGGCAGGCTGTTCCGGGGCAGAAGCCAAGGTTCCGGCGGCGGGAACCGAGACAAGCGGGGGACAGACCGGGGAGAACGCCTCCCAGGAGGCGGAGGAATCCGGGGAGAATCCCATCCGTATCGGCGTTGCAGCTCCCATCACGGGCAACAGCGCGGAGTACGGTAAAGGGTTCCAGGTGGCCACCCAGATGGCGGCAGAGGTAGTCAACGCGGCGGGCGGCGTGAAGGGCCGGCCCATCGAGATGGTGGTCAAGGACAGCAAGGGGGACGCCAAGGAGAGCGCGGACGTGGCCAGAATCTTCTGCGAGGAGGAGGATATCGTGGCGGTGATCGGCGATTTCAGCAGCTCCAGCTGTATGGCCAGCGCGCCCATTTACCAGGAGAAGGGTCTGGTTCAAATTTCTCCCAGCGCCTCCCACCCGGATTTCGCCAAGATGGGCGACTACATGTTCGGCGTGGTGGGACGCCAGGACGACGAGGGCCCCTTTATGGCCAAGTACATGGCCAAGAAGTACATCGGCGCCGAGAGCGTCGGCGTGATTTTCATGAACAACGACTGGGGCGTGGTGACTTCTGAGAACTTCAAACAGGCCTGCGAGGAGAGCGGCGTCGCGGTGACGGCCACCGAGAGCTTTATTGAAGGAGAGAAGGATTTCAACGCCGTGATCAGCAAGGTGCGCCAGACCGATCCGGACGCGCTGTGCCTGATCACCCAGTACAACGAGGCGGCCATCATTTCCAAGCAGGTCAAGCAGGCTGGCTGGGACGTGCAGATCATGGGAGCGGGCGCCATGTACTCGGATCAGCTGATCCAGCTGGGCGGAGCCGACGTGGAGGGCCTGATCGCGGAGTCCCCGTTCATCATCGAGGAGAGCGATCCCAAGGCCATGGAGTTCGCCGAAGAGTTTGAGAAGCGGGCCGGCTTCAAGCCCAACATCCAGGCGGCCAGCGCTTACGACACGGCTCTTCTGGTGGCGGACGCCATCGGTCGCGCGGAGGAAGTGTCCAGAAGCGCGGTGCGGGACGCTCTTGCCGCTACGGACAACTTTATGGGCATCACCGGCCCCATCACCTTCACCGAGGACGGGGACGTGCACCGCAAATACCGGGTGATGGCGATTCAGGACGGCAAGTGGGTGGCGCTCACCGGATACGACTACTACGACGAATAAATTCATCCGGCAACATTTAAAAGGCAATGCCAATGCGCCTTGCCTTTTTTGATACCCTAAAATCGGAAAAATTGTAAAAAAGAGGGGATAATCATGTATCTTTTGGAACAAATTTTAAACGGCGTCTGCCAGGGAATGATCTATGCGCTGATGGCCATCGGCTACAGCACCATCGTGGGCGTGACCGGCCTGGTGACCTTCGCCTACGGCGAGGTGGTGATGATCGGAGCCTTTGCCGCGTACTACTGTTTTGAGTTTTTCGGCGCCCATCTGGTGCCCGCCCTGCTGGCGGGATTTCTCATGGCGGGCCTGGGCGGAGTGGTGATCCACAAGGTCTGCTACGAGCACTTTTTCGACGCGCCCCGCCATATTTCCCTGATCTGCACCATCGGCATGAGCATGCTGCTGAAGAACCTGGCCCAGATTCTGTTCGGCAGCCAGGTGAAGGGGATGCCCACCTTTTTCGGGGGCAGGTTCATTTCCCTTGGGGGAATCCGAATTTCCTTTCTCCAGCTTCTGATCTTCGGTCTGGTGATCGGCCTGTCGGCCGCCCTGAGCATTTTCTTAAACAGGACCAGAACCGGCATGACGCTGCGCAGCGTTTCCCAGGACAAGAAGGCGGCCGCCCTGGTGGGAATCGACGTGGAGCGGTCCACCCTGACCGGAAATGTGCTGGGCTGCGCCCTGGGCGGAGTGGGCGGCGTGCTGCTGGGAATCTACTACGGCACAATCGTCCCGACCATGGGCGGCGCGGTGGGAATGAAGGCATTCAGCGCCTCAGTGCTGGGCGGCCTGACGGACGTGGCCGGAGCCGCAATCGGCGGCCTGCTGATCGGAATCTGTGAAAATATCGGCATTATGTTTATGACCACCGGGCTTCGGGATGCCATCGCCTTTGTGTTTTTGATCCTGGTGCTCCTCGTCAAGCCCCAGGGACTGTTCGGCCGAAAAGGAGGTATTAAATTATGATGGAATGGATCAAAAATCACCGGAATATGGTCCTGGCGGCGCTGGGCGTCCTGCTGGTCCTGCTGCCGGTGGTGGTGCACAGCAGCTACCTGCTGGGAATTTTAATCCGCATCCTGCTCTACACCATGCTGGCCGGTTCCCTGAACATGATCAACGGCTACTCCGGGCAGATGAACCTGGGTCATGCGGGCCTGTACTGCATCGGCTCCTACACTGCGGGAATCCTGGCCGTGAAATACCAGGTGGGTTTTCTGCCCCTGCTGTTCATCAGCGGGTTTGTGACCGCGCTGTTCGGCTTTCTGGTCAGCCTGCCCACCATCAAGCTGGCGGGCGTTTACCTGGCGATTGTGACCATCGGTTTCTCCGAGATCACCCGCCTGGTGGCCTTGAACTGGACCGGGCTGACCGGGGGACCCATGGGGATCAAGGGGATTCCCAGGCCGGAGATTTTCGGCCTCAGGCTCTCCGAACCGGTGCATTTTTACTACCTGGCCCTGGTGCTGGCGGTTCTGGTGCTGTTTATGATGCGCAGGGTGGTGAGCTCCCGCATCGGCCGGGCCTGGATCGCCATCCGGGAGGATCAGGTTGCTGCTTCCTTTCTGGGGGTGAATACCAGGCGGTTTAAATCCCTGAACTTCAGCTTCGGAGCGTTTATCGCCGGGGTGGCGGGCTGCTTTGCGGCTTACTATTACCAGTTCATCTCCTCGGATATGTTCTCCATGGACGAGGGATTCAACATTCTGGCCATGGTGATCATCGGCGGTCAGGGCACCCTGATCGGGCCGGTGGCCGGTTCCCTGGTGGTGAACACCATCACCGAGGTGTTCCGCTTCGCGGCGGATTACCGGATGGTGATGTACGCGGTGCTGATCATTGTGATGATGTGGTTCAGGCCCCAGGGGCTGGTGGGCGCGTCCAACAGCGTATTTGCGGTCAAGCGGACGAAGAACAGCGGCAAGAAGGCCGAAAGGAGCGGAAAATGACGATATTGGAGACAAAACAGGTCTGTATGTATTTCGGCGGCTTAAAGGCGGTGGAGCAGGTGGACATGCAGGTGGAGAAGGGGGAGATTTTCGGGGTGATCGGACCCAACGGAGCCGGTAAGACCACGTTCTTTAACGTCTGCTCGGGCAATTACGCGGCAACCCACGGGGATGTGTTCTTAAAGGGCGAGGCCATCACGGGCATCCGCCCGGAGCAGATCGCCGCCAAGGGGATGGCCAGGACCTTTCAGAATATCAAGCTGTTTAACAATATGACGGTGCTCGACAACATCAAAATCGGCTTTCATATGCACACCAAAACCCAGCTGTGGGACGCGATTTTCCACACCAGGGCCTACCGGGCCGACGAGGAGGCGGTGGAGCGGCAGGGCATGGAGCTGTTGGAGATGGTGGGGCTGAGCGAATACGCTCTCACCAAGGCGGGCAATCTGGCCTACGGCACCCAGCGGAAGGTGGAGATCGCCAGGGCCCTGGCCATGAAGCCGGACATTCTGCTCTTAGACGAGCCTGCGGCGGGTATGAACCCCAATGAAACCATGCAGCTGCTCAGCTTTGTCAAGATGCTCAACGGCATGGGTTACACCATCGTGGTGATTGAGCACGACATGAAGTTCATTATGAACCTGTGCAACCGCATTATGGTGTTGAACTACGGCAAAAAACTTTTTTCCGGCACGCCGGAGGAAGTGAAGAACAACGACGAAGTGATCGAGGCGTATTTCGGCAAGCCGATTGCCGTTTAAGGGAGGGAACGTTATGCTGAAAATAGAGAATCTTTCGGTGGATTACGGAAATATCTCCGCGCTTCGGGGCGTCAGCCTGGAGGTGAAGGAGAATCAGATCGTGTCCCTGATCGGGGCCAACGGGGCGGGCAAGACCACCACCCTGATGGCGGTTTCCGGCCTGGCGGCCAAATCGGGCGGCTCCGTTTCCTTCGCAGGGGAGGACATTACCCGGGAGAGAGCCAGCCGGATCGTGCAGCGGGGAATCTGCCACGTGCCCGAGGGACGGCATATCTTCCCGCGGATGACGGTGGAGGAAAACCTGGTGGCGGGAAGCTTCGGCGACCGGGCGATCTCCAGGGTAAAGGTGAGGGAAAAGGTGGAGGAGATGTATGACCTGTTTCCGCGGCTGAAGGAGCGAAAGAGCCAGCTGGGCGGCACCCTGTCCGGCGGCGAGCAGCAGATGCTGGCCATTGCCAGGGGACTGATGTTCGACCCCAGGCTGGTCATGTTCGACGAGCCGTCCATGGGCCTTGCGCCCATCGTGGTGGAGGAGATTTTCGGACTGATCTTAAAGATCAAGGAGATGGGCAAGACCATCCTGCTGATCGAGCAGAACGCCAGCATGGCGCTTCAGATCGCGGACTGGGGGTATGTGCTGGAAACCGGCGAGATCACCCTCCAGGGCGCGGGGCGCGACCTGCTGGCGGACGAGAACGTGAAGAAAGCATATCTGGGTATATAAGGAGGCGGAGATTTTGAGACAGGAACGGAACATGGTGATACTGGGCATGGGTTATCTCATGGAGTACATTTACCCCTGCTACAAACATATGCTGGGGGAGGCAGCCGGGCGGTGCATGACGGCGGTGACCGCCGACGGGGCGGATCTGGCCAGAAAGCAGGAAAAATTTGAGTTTCCGGTCATATTGGACGACAATGCGGGCGCGCTGGAACAGATGAAGCCGGAGATCATCCTCTTTGCGCCGCCGCCCGCGGTGGCCCCGGGGCTGATGGAACAGGTGCTGGCCCCCTATTACCGGAAGGTGCGGGAGCGGGGAGGAAAGCTGCCGGTGCTGTACGCATTTCCCCCCAAACCGGAGGGGCGCGACTATCTGGAAATGCTGGGAAACGACATTCTGGTGGCCAATATTCTCCCCAACATGGTGAGCCGCATCGCCGGTGAGACGCTGGCCGGGGAAGGGCTTACCTATCTGACCTTCCCCGATGAGAGGCCGTGGCCGAAAGAGGAGCGGGACTATCTTTTGGAGTTTTTCTCGCCCCTGGGCGGGTGCATCGAGGTGAAGCCGGCCCACGTGATGCAGATGCTGGCCGGGACCGTCACGGTGCACAATATCTCGGAGATCATTCTCACCGTTTCAGACGCCCTGGAGCGCAGCGGAAACCCTGTGGATTTCCACCGCATAGCAGGAGCCATGCGGGCCTACCACCAGAAAAAGTGGTCTTACAGCCCGGCCGGGAGCGCGCCCTGCCGGGAGGACGAGGTGGAGGAGCCGCTGTTTTTGGCGCTGCGCAAGGTGACATACCACTGGTTCATGGGAATTTACCGGTTTTATCTGGACGCGGGTATGGATGAGGACACGGCTTCGCGGATTCTTGTCTCCCTGCTGGATCTCCACCTGCACCTGCACCAGAAGGAGAATCGCAGTGTCATTGAGGCCAGTGGAATCCAGCACGCGACCAAGGGCGGAGTGCTGGAAAAGGGCTGCCTGGTCTTTGCAAGACAGGTGGAGCGGGAGCTGGCCCGGACCTTTGAGCAGTGGCCGGATGTGAACTTGTCCGACGAATGGTGTTCCTGGCTGGAGCAGCAGGCCTATTCCATCACCGCCCAGGTCGCGGATCACAGCAAACATCTGACCGGAGCCGGGGAAGGACGTTTTGCGGTGGAGCACCACGCGGTGATGTTCGGGCTTTTGGCGCGGGCGGTCCTGGAGGTGTGCGGGGAATCGGGCCGGGAGATCGTGAAGGCGGGAACCAGGCACTACGCCCACGGCCGGGGACACCGGATGCGCCTGCGCTGCCAACGGGACGGCAACCCCACGGACATGATCCATTACATGGCCTACGGGGAGTGGACGCCTGAGCCGGGAACCATGGAGATCAGAACGAGGCAGAAATCGCCGGTGAACAGGACCCTGGTGGTGAAGTGTCCCTGGATGACGGCCTGGAAGAAATACGGCCTGTCGGATTACGCCAGACATTACTGCGATTATGCGGATTTTGCCCTGGTGGAGGGATTTGACGGCGGGCTGGCGCTGGATATGGACAGCTGGATGGCCAGGGGCGACTCGGGCTGCGGCTTTATCTGGAACGGGGCGGATTTAAACGGGGAAAGCGAGGCGGAGATCGCCAGGGTGAAAACCCTTAACCGGGAAGGCGGGGTGCTGGACTGGGAGTACCATACCGCCCACATGTATTACGCCTTCTGCCAGGTGTTTGAGAAGCTGCTGGATCCGGAGACCCGGGGCCAGGTGGTGTCCGGGGTGAGAGCGGAGTTTGAGGACCGGTTCGGGTCAGGCGCTCTGGCGGTGATCGACCGCTTTGCCGGCGTGGATTTCTTTCGTCTGGAGCGGCCTTAGGTTTCGGACATAAGCCGGATATCGGGTATGTAACCGTTGCATAACCGGCAAAAATCGGCATTTGACATACCGTCCGCCAATCGTTATAATAGACAGCGGAGGCCCGGGACGGCCTCCGGCAAATAGGAAACAGAATCCAATCAGGAGACGGACGATTATGACATTTACTTACCCCGCGGTGTTTACACCGCATAAAGATGATAAGGGATTCCACGCGGAATTCCCCGACCTGGAGCTCTGCGAGGCGGACGGGCCGGATTTGGAGGACGCCATCGAGGCGGCCCGGGACGCGGCCTACAACTGGCTGAGCCTGGAGTGGGAGGAAGGCGGAGATTTCCCGCAGCAGACCCACGCTGAGGATATGGAGCTGGCAGAAGGGGCGTTTGTGCGGCAGATTATGGTGCGGATCAAGCTGCTGCCGGACAATGACTGAGTGGTTGCCGGGATTTTTGAAGATTAATTTTGGGAACCATTTTATGGGAACCGCAAAGCCGCAGGGGATCGTACCTCTGCGGCTTTTTCGTGGGATGCGTGAAAATGCTCCCCGCGCCAATTTTCCCGCCGTCTGAACCATTATTGTTCCAATAAAGGAAAATGTAAGAAAATCTTCCTTGTATTTCCATCCTCCCTATGATATCGTAAGATACAACAACTGTATTAATAAGATTAATACAGATAGAACGCCGGCCGACGATACGGGGGCCGGACGAAAAGCAGGAGGGAGGTCAAAGATGATTACATTGGATTACAGGGACAGGCGTCCGCTGTATGAGCAGGTGATCGAGCGGTTTCAGGACCTGATGTTCAAGGGCGTGCTGGTACAGGATGAGAAGATGCCCTCCGTGCGCAGCCTGGCCACGGATCTGTCCATCAACCCGAATACCATACAGCGGGCTTACGCCGAGCTGGAGCGCCAGGGATTCATCTATTCCATCAAGGGCAAGGGAAGCTTTGTGGCGGATACGGGGCGCATGAAGACCGGGCGCATCCAGGAGTGGGAGAGGTCCTTCGACGGCCTGGTGGAGGAAGCCGGGCAGCTGGGGATCGGGTGCGAGACCGTGGTGGAACGGGTGCGCCGGAAGTATGAAAAAACCGGGGAACCGGACGGAGAAAGGGGAATGAGTGATGATTCAAGCGGTAAACCTGACAAAACGCTTTGACGATATCGTGGCCGTGGATCACATTAACGCCACCATCAAGGACGGCTGCGTGTTCGGCCTCATCGGCACCAACGGCGCTGGCAAGTCCACGTTCCTGCGGCTGATGAGCGGCGTGCTGAAGCCGGAGGAGGGCCATGTGACCATCGACGGGCACGAGGTGTTCGAGAACACGGAGGCCAAGCGGCGCTTCTTCTATATATCGGACGAACAGTTCTTTTTCAGCAACGCCACGCCAGAGGAGATGCTGCGTTACTACCGGGCGATTTATCAGCGGTTTGACGAGGCCCGGTTCCACAAGCTCATGAGCAGCTTCGGGCTCAGCGAGAAGCGCAAGATCCACACCTTCTCCAAGGGCATGAAAAAGCAGGTGTCCGTGATCTGCGGAATCTGCGCGGGAACGGATTATCTGTTTTGCGACGAGACCTTTGACGGGCTGGACCCGGTGATGCGCCAGGCGGTGAAGAGCCTGTTCGCAGCCGACATGGCGGACCGCAACCTGACGCCCATCATCGCCTCCCACAACCTGCGGGAGCTGGAGGACATCTGCGACCACGTGGGACTGCTCCACAAGGGCGGCATCCTGCTCTCCAGGGAGCTGGACGACATGAAGCTCAATATTCACAAGCTTCAGTGCGTGCTGCAGCCGGGCATGTCCGCGGAGGATCTGGTGGCCCTGGACAAACTGAACATCGAGCAGCGCGGCAGCCTGATCACATTGGTGGTCCGCGGCACACGGGAAGAGGTGGAGGCGATTATGGCTTCCTATAACCCGGTATTCTTTGAGTGCATCCCCCTGTCGTTGGAGGAAATCTTTATCAGTGAAACGGAGGTAGCCGGTTATGACATCAAAAAGCTTATTTTTTAAGCTGCTCCGGGAGAACGTTAAGCGCAGGGCCTGGGCCATCGCCCTGGCGGTGCTGGGATTTTTCTTCTCCCTGCCCATCAACCTGGCTCTGACCATGGAAAACGCCATCAAAACCAAATTCTGGCGTTACAACGACTATGAGCAGCTGGTTTTCGCGGAGGGCGTTTCCGAGGCGGAGAAGCTGGCGAAGATTCTGGAGATCAAGACGCAGATCGTGCTGGACTCCGTGAAGTTCGGCAACGGGCTCATCGCGTTCCTGATAATTGTGGCCGCCGTGGTGATCGGCGTTTCCAGTTTTTCCTATCTGCACAACCGCAGAAAGGTGGACTTTTATCACAGCATCCCGGTGCGCAGGGAGATTCTCTTCGCCGTGCAGTACATGGGCGGATTTTTGATCGTGGCCCTGGCCTACCTGGTCAACCTGGGGATTCTCATGGTGGTGAGCTGCGCTTATCAGGTGCCGCTGTCCGCTGTTCTGGGAACGGCCATGATGGGATGGCTTTTGAACCTGCTGTTCTTCCTGCTCATGTACGCGGTGGTATCCATCGCCATGATCATGACCGGGAACATGCTGGTGGGCATCCTGGGAACCGGCGTGTTTTTCTTCTACATGCCCGGCATGATCACCCTTTTGGTGGGTTATTGCAGCACGTTCTTTGAGACCATTCATTACTATTTCCTGACCGGAGACGGCTCCCCCTTTATGGCAGCCATCAAATGGACGTCCCCGGTATCCGCATATATCACGGCCATCGGCTGGAATATGGGCAATCAGCTGGGCAAGCACATTCCGGCGCTTTTCATCATTCTGTTTGCCGCCGTGGCCCTGGCGCTTCTGGCCCTGGAGCTGTACCGCAAGCGCCCTTCCGAGTCGGCGGGAAAGGCTATGGCTTTCAAGTGGAGCATGATGCCCATCCGCGTGCTGTTGGTGTTCGCTTTCGGCATGGGCGGAGCCATGTTCTTCTGGCTGCTCCAGAGCACAATCGTCTGGCTGGTGTTCGGCGCGGTGATGGGAAGCCTGATTTCCCACTGCGTGATTGAGATCATCTATAACTTTGACTTTAAAAAGCTACTGTCCCACAAGCTCCAGTACGCGGGCTGTCTGGCCTGCGTGCTGTTAGCGGTGATGGCGTTCCGCTTCGACTGGTTCCGCTATGATTCCTATGTGCCGGACGAGGGCAAGGTGGCGGAGGCCGCGGTGGAGATCCGTCTGGACAGCGGCTGGGCCAATTTCCTGGAAATTGAACCGAAGGAGGACGGCACTCTGGGGATCACATATTACGACGGGGTGGAGATCCTTCCGGATCACATGCATATCACCAACCTGGCTCCCGTGCTGCGGATCGCCGAGCAGGGCCGGGATGAGGCATTGGAGCGCCGGGAAAAGCAGATGAGGCGTTTTACGGACCACGAGACGTCGGCCGGCTCCTCCAGCTTTATCATAGGCTATGAGAACGATGGGGACGAAGGGGAGAACGGCAGGTACAACACGCGGGTTTCGGTGGTCTATACCTTAAAGAGCGGAAGAAAGGTTTACCGCCAGTACGATCTCTATCTGTCCCGGGTGATGGACGATTACAGCGCCCTGTATGACAGCCCGGAGTATAAGGACGGACTGTATTACCGGGTGATGGAGTTGCAGCCTTCGGATGTGGCCAAGGTCAGCTATTCGGAGCGGAACAAGCGCGTGAGCGTGAGTCCCGACGGAAACAGCGGCTACGGCGACCTGCTTGCGGCTTACCAGGCGGATTTGGCGGAGCTGACCACGACGCAGCGCCTGGAGGAGAATCCCATTGGGCAGATCTGGTTTGTGAACCGCTATGAGTCCGCTTACGCGGAACAGCAGCTCAAACTGTACGAGCAGCGGAACGCTGGCGTAAAAGCACGGATGTATCAATACGAACTGGACTCAAGCCAGACCTGGCCGGTGTATCCGTCCTTTAAGCGCACCCTGAGCGCCCTTGAGGCCCACGGCATTCAGGTGGGCGATTTGGTGCCGGATGATGAGATCCGCTCCGTGATGCTGGATATGTCCGGCGTCATGCGGGAGCTGGGGCTGCGGGAACTGGAGGACGAGGAGCTGGCGGCACGCTATCCCGTGTCGGGAGACGGGGCCACTCTGGTGTTTGAGGAGCCGGAGAACATCCGCCTGCTGATGGACGCGATGGTGGATGAGGAGTGCCTGAATTTTAACGGGCTTTGCGAAGCCCAGGTGGCGGTGTACGTCACCGCGGATACCGCCGCGCCGACGGGACGCACCGGCGGATACCTGCAGACGAACAAAATTACGCCTGAGATCAAGGCATTGTTCAAGGGCACGCCTCTGGAGGAGTACGATCTGACCGGAGAAACGGCGGACGGCGTAACGGCGGAGGCGGACGGCGTAACGGCAATAGAAGTGCCGATTATGGCAGAATCGGTTGTGGTTGACTGACAAGTTTGATTCAGGGGGCTTTTTCCGGAAATGGAAGAGGCCCCCATTTTTGTCAGGATAATAATTGACATTCCGATCAAGGAAAGCTACAATCATATCAACAAGGCGGGCCGCTTAAAAAGAGGCCGGGACCACAGCGCAGTCTGTTCTGCGCGTTTAAGCTGCAGATGAAGGAGAGGATCGGATTATGATATCAGAAAAAATGAAACCATTGGTGAACAACAACTCGGCTATCCGCGCCATGTTCGAGGAGGGCAAGCGTCTGGCATCCATTTACGGGGCGGAGAATGTCTACGACTTCAGTCTGGGCAACCCCAACGTGCCCGCGCCCGCGGCCGTCAACCAGGCTATAAAGGATATTCTGGACGAGGAGGATTCCACCTTTGTCCACGGCTATATGAGCAATTCCGGCTATGAGGATGTGCGCGCAACTGTGGCGGACTCCTTAAACCGCCGCTTCGGCACCCATTTTAATCAGGACAACATTCTGATGACCGTAGGCGCAGCCAGCGGATTAAACATCATTCTCAAGACCATTTTAAATCCCGGGGACGAGGTGATCACCTTTGCGCCCTACTTCGTGGAGTACGGCTCCTATGTGAGAAACTACGACGGCGTTTTGGTGGTGGTTTCCCCTGACACGGAGACCTTCCAGCCCAATCTGGACGAGTTTGAGCAGAAGATCACTCCCAGGACCAAGGGCGTGATCATCAACACCCCCAACAACCCCACCGGCGTGGTGTACTCCGCCGGGACGCTGGAGCGGATGGCGGATATCCTGCGGGCCAAGGAGAAGGAGTACGGCACGGCCATCGTGCTGATCTCCGACGAGCCTTACCGGGAGCTGGCCTACGACGGGGTGGAGGTTCCCTATGTGACCGGATTTTACGACGACACGGTGATCTGCTACTCCTACAGCAAATCCCTGTCCCTTCCCGGCGAGCGGATCGGCTATCTGGTGATCCCGGATGAGCTTCAGGACAGCAAGGAGGTGTTTAACGCCGCCACCATCGCCAACCGGGTGATGGGCTGTGTCAACGCTCCCTCCCTCATGCAGCGGGTGATCAAACGCTGCATCGACGAGCAGGTGAACCTGGAAGCCTACGACAAGAACCGCAACCTGCTCTACAACGGCCTTAAGGATCTGGGCTTTGTGTGCATCAAACCCCAGGGCGCGTTTTATTTGTTTGTGAAATCGCCGGAGGCGGATGAAAAGAAGTTCTGTGAAGCCTGCAAGAAGCATAATGTACTGGTAGTGCCGGGCAGTTCCTTTGCCTGCCCGGGATACGTGCGCATCTCCTACTGCGTGTCCTACGGACAGATTGAGCGCTCCCTGCCGGCCTTTGCGAAGATCGCAGCGGAGTACGGCCTGTAACGGACGGATCACAACACAGGAGGACAAACTTATGAGACCATGGGAAGCTAATATCCGCCGGGTGGTGCCCTACGTGCCGGGAGACCAGCCGAAGGGCAGCCGCCTGATCAAACTGAACACCAACGAGAACCCCTATCCCCCCGCTCCGGGGGTGGCAAAGGCTCTGAGGGAAATGGACCCGGAGGCGTTCCGGAAGTACCCGGATCCCTCTTCCTCCTGCCTGGTGGAGGCGCTGGCCGCCCGGTACGGGGTGGACAAGGAGCGCATCTTCGTGGGCGTGGGCTCGGACGATGTGATCGGCATGGCGTTTTTGACCTTTTTTAATTCTGAAAAGCCCCTGCTGTTCCCGGATATCAGCTATTCCTTCTATCCGGTGTGGGCGGACCTTTTCGGGATTCCACACAAAACGCCCGCCCTGGACGGGGAGTTTAGGATCCGGCCCGAGGACTATTATCAGGAGAACGGCGGCGTGGTGTTCCCCAACCCCAACGCCCCCACAGGTATTTTCATGCCGCTCAATCAGGTGGAGGACATTCTGCGCCACAACCGGGACGTGGTGGTGATCGTGGACGAGGCCTACATCGATTTCGGCGGGACGTCGGCGCTGCCGTTGACGGAGAAATACGAGAACCTGCTGGTGGTGCAGACCTTCAGCAAATCCCGGGCAATGGCCGGCATGCGCATCGGTTTTGCCGTGGGACATCCCGATCTGATCCGCGCCCTGAGCGATGTGAAATACTCCTACAACTCCTACACCATGAATCTGCCCTCCCAGATTTTGGGAGCAGAGGCGGTGAAGGACCAGGTATATTTTCAGGAAATTACGTCCAGGATTATAGCGACCAGGGAGCGGGCCAAGGAACGTCTGGGCGAGCTGGGCTTCACGTTCCCGGATTCCATGACGAATTTCCTGTTTGTGACCCATGAGCGGGCCAGCGCAAGGGAATTGTTCGCGGCGCTGAAGCGGGAGCAGATTTACGTGCGCTATTTCGACCAGCCAAGGCTTGACAACAGCCTGCGCATCACCATCGGCACCGACGGGGAGATGGAGGCTCTGTATGCTTTCCTGGAAAATTATCTAAAAACGGTCTGACGGCTGCAGGTCCGGCGGACCGGGAATGGCAGGTGAAGGGAATGGAAGAGAATACAGGATGGAGACATTATCTGAGGCTTGTGCTCAATATTCTGATACCGTTTATGGGGTGGGTGTTCCTGTGTCTTTTGGGGCCGAAGCTTTTGCGGTTTTTTATGCCCTTTGTGATCGGCTGGATCATTGCGCTGATCGCCAATCCGCCGGTGCGGTTTCTGGAGCGGCGGCTGAAGCTGGTGCGCAAACACAGCTCCATTCTCATTGTGGTGCTGGTGCTGGCTATGGTGATCGGGCTTTTGTATCTGCTTTTTTCCCGGACGGCGGCTGGGATCAGCGCGCTTTTTAAGACGCTTCCCCAGCTCTACACCGCGCTGGAGGCGGACGTCAAGACCAATATGGAGGAGATTTCCCACCTGTTCCAGTTCTTCCCGCCCGGCGTGCAGCAGGCGTGGAACCAGCTGACCGCCAATATCGGGGACGCCCTCAGCATGCTGGTGCAGAAGGCCGCCCCGCCCACCATGGAGGCGGCGGGGACTGTGGCCAAGAGCATACCCGGCGCGCTGGTGTATTCCGTGGTGACCATCCTTTCCTCCTATTTCTTTATCGTGGACCGGGACCGGATCATCGCATTCTGGAAGCAGCTTCTGCCGGAATGGTGCACCCGGTATTACCGTTACCTGACCGGGGAGGTCAAACACCTGGTGGGCGGCTATTTCCTGGCCCAGTTCAAGATCATGTTCGTGGTGTGGCTGATCCTGATGGTGGGATTTTTTGTACTGGGCGTGAGTTACGCTCCGGTGCTCAGCTTTTTGATCGCCTTTCTGGACTTTCTGCCCGTGTTCGGCACCGGGACCGCGCTGCTTCCCTGGGGCGTGGTCAAGCTTCTGGCGGGAGAGTACGCCTTTGCGGCGGGGCTGCTTCTGTTGTATGTCCTGACACAGGTGATCCGCCAGCTGGTGCAGCCCAAGCTGGTGGGGGACAGTATGGGATTAAACCCGTTATTCACCCTGATTCTGCTGTTTCTGGGCTTTAAGATCAGCGGCCTTGCCGGAATGATTCTGGCGGTGCCCATCGGTCTGTTCTTTATGAATTTATATAAATACGGGGCATTTGATTCCATGATCAACAGCTTTATGACGCTGGTGCGGGATATCAATGAGTTCCGAAAAGGAGAATAAGGCCGCGGTTTACGGGTCCGCCCGCGGGCGGGCCGCAGACTGCGGTACAGTGAGGGAGTATTTACCGTGAAGATAGAAAATAGTCTGGATACAGATCAAATCAGAGGGCTGGTGTGGAGGCTGGCATTTCCTTCCATGCTGGCTCAATTTGTGAGCGTGCTATACAGCATTGTGGACCGCATGTACATCGGCAATATCCCGGGCACAGGCGGCCTTGCGCTGGCCGGAGTGGGCGTCTGCGGCCCCATTGTGACCCTGATCACCTCCTTTGCCAGCTGGATCGGAGTGGGCGGAGCTCCGCTTATGAGCATCCGCCTGGGTCAGAAAAATGAAAAGGGCGCAAGGCAGATTGTGGCCAACTGCTTCTGCCTGCTGCTGGCCATGGCGTTTCTTATCACGGTTCTGGCTTACAGCTTTAAGGATTATCTCCTGAGCTGGTTTGGCGCCAGCCCGACGATTTTCCCCTACGCCAACGATTACCTGAGCTGGTATCTGGCGGGCACCGTGTTTGCCCTGCTCTCCACCGGAATGTGCCAGTTTATCATCTGCCAGGGGTTTGCCAAGACGGGGATGTTTTCCGTGATCATCGGGGCGGCGGCCAACATCGCCCTGGATCCGGTGTTTATCTTTGTGCTGGGCATGGGCGTCAAGGGGGCGGCTATCGCCACGGTGATCTCCCAGATGGCTTCCTGCGCCTTTGTGCTGTGGTTTCTTCTGGGAAAACGGCCGTTGGTGCCCATCACCTTCGGAGGTTACCGCAGGCGCGTGATGAAACAGGTGCTGGTGGTGGGACTTTCTCCCTTCCTGATCATCGCCTCGGACAGCGTGCTGATTATTATGATGAACACCATTATCCAGCGTTACGGCGGAGAATTACAGGGCGACATGCTGTTGACCTGCAATACCATTGTGCAGAGCTTCATGCTGATGATCACCATGCCGCTGGGAGGAATTACCGGTGGAACCCAGACGATTATGGGCTATAATTATGGGGCGGGCAGGCCGGACCGGATCCGCAGGGCGGAGAAGCATATCCTGCTGCTGGGAATCGCGTTTACCGCAGTTATGTTTTTGATTGCCAACCTGCTGCCTCAGTATTTCGTGCGGATATTTACTCAGGATCCCGAGTATACCAGCATCACCAACTGGGCGATCAGGGTGTACACGCTGTGTATTATTCCGCTGGCGATTGAGTACACGGTGGTGGACGGATTTACGGGTATGGGAATCGCCAAGGTGGCGGTGAGCCTGTCCATGTTCCGCAAAATGGTCTATATGATTGCGATGCTGGTTCTGCCCGCCGTGGCCGGTGCCCAGAACATTTTTTACGCGGAGCCGATTTCCGACATTATAGCCTCCATCGCCGCTTCCAGCACATACCTGCTGCTGTCCGGAAAGGTTCTGAAAGACGGGCGCAGGTTCTGACGCACAGCAAACCGTTACATAATTGATAAGGGGATGAAATATGAATATACTGGTAAGCGCCTGTTTGATGGGCGTCAAATGCCGATATGACGGAGGCGGCGAGCTGGCCCCGGGTATCCGGGAACTCATGGAGCGCTGCCATCTGGTGCCGGTCTGCCCGGAGATCATGGGCGGGCTGGCCACGCCGCGCACACCTGCGGAACGGCAGGACGGCCGTGTGGTGACACAGGACGGGCAGGACGTGACCGGGGCGTACCTCAGAGGAGCGGAGGAGGCCGTGAGGCTGGCAAAGCTCTTCGGCTGCAGGTACGCGCTGTTAAAGGAGCGCAGCCCCTCCTGCGGAAGCGGCAGGATATACGACGGAACTTTTACGAGAAATTTGATTCCCGGGGACGGTGTGGCAGCTGCCCGCCTCAGGGAGGAGGGGCTGACCGTATACGGCGAGTCCTCCATCGGGCAGTTGCTGAAAGACTTAGAAAGGCAGGTATAGATGAGCGAGGATCAGAAGAAGCTGCAGGATTCCGGTCCGGAACATGAAAAAAGGCCTGTGAGGCGCAGCCGCAGCCGGGAGGCCGCCGCGGCGGCACGCAGGGCGGAGAAGGAGAGGGCGGCGTCGGAGCCGGCTGCGGGCGCTCCGGGCGCTGCGGCCGGGGAGCAGGGCAAAGGCGATAGCGGTTTCCCGCAAAAGCCTGCCGGTGGGAGCCGGGAGAAGAGCCGGACTGCCTGGCTGCCGGCCCTGGCCGGTTTTGTGGGCGTGCTGCTGTGCGCGGGGATTGCATTTTACGTGTACGCCGCCCAGGCATACAAGACCGTATTTTTCCCCAATACGGTGATCAATGGGGCGGATGTGTCCGACCGGACGGTGGATGAGGTGAAGGCCGCGTTCTCAGCCGGGGCTGACCGTTACCGCCTGACCGTTGTGGCCAGGGACGGGAGCGGGGAGGAGATCACGGGACAGGACATCGGCCTGCACACCGTGTTTGACGGAGGGCTGGAGAAGATTCTCGAAGCCCAGAATCCGTACCGCTGGGTGTTCCACCTGCGGACGCCCAGGGTTTATCAGATCGGCACTATGCTGAAATGGGATGAGGAGGCGCTGGCCCGGGAGGTAAACGGCCTGGAATGCATGGACGAGAGCGCCATGGTCCGGCCGAGAGACGCCTATCTTTCCGACTACATAGAGGGGCGGGGGTATGAGGTGGTTCCGGAGGAGGAGGGCACGGCTCTGAAGGCGGATGCGGTTCAGACTGCGGCCTCGGCCGCGGTGCGCAGCCTGGACCCTGAGATTTCCCTGGAGGAGCTTGGATGTTACGAGAAGCCGTCGGTGAGGTCCGATGATCCCGGACTGGCGGCTGAGCGGGACGCCAGAAACCGGTATGTCAACGTGACGGTGACCTACACCTTTGGCGACCGGACGGAAGTTTTAAACGGCAGCCGGACCCATGAATGGCTCACCGGCACGGGAACCGATATCGCCCTGGATGAGGCGCAGATCGCAGAGTATGTTTCAGAGCTGGCTAAAACCTACAACACGGCCTACAAGCCCCGCGCCTTCAAGACCAGCTACGGTCCCACGGTGAATGTCAGCGGCAGCTATGGCTGGCGTATCAACCAGAAGGAGGAGGCGGCCCAGTTAAAGGGCATCCTGGAGGCGGGGGAGAGCGTGACCAGAGAGCCGGTTTACTCCCAGACCGCGGCCGCCCATGGGGACGCGGACTACGGAAATACCTACGCCGAGGTCAACCTGACGGCCCAGCATCTGCTTTTTTACAAGGACGGCAACAAGATTCTGGAGTCCGATTTTGTATCGGGCAATGTGTCCAAGGGCCACACCACGCCGGCGGGGCTGTACAGCCTCACCTACAAGCAGCGGGACGCGGTGTTAAAGGGCGAGGGATACGCCAGCCCGGTGAAATACTGGATGCCCTTTAACGGCGGGATCGGTTTCCACGACGCCAGCTGGCGCTCCAGCTTCGGTGGCTCCATCTACAAGACCGGCGGTTCCCACGGTTGTGTGAACATGCCCTACGCGGCCGCCAAGGAGCTGTATGAGAACGTGTACGCCGGAATGCCGGTGATCTGTTATAACCTTCCGGGCACGGAGAGCAAAGCCCCCACCAAAGCTTCGGGCAGACCGCCGGCGGGCGGGCAGGCGGCGAAGCCGACGCAACCGGCGACGCAGCCGACGCAGCCAAATGTGCCGGCGACACAGCCGGGCGGGCAGGCGGCACAGCCGACACAGCCGGGCGGGCAGGCGGCGCAGCCGACGCAGCCAAATGTACAGCCGACGCAACCGGGTGGGCAGGAGACGCAGCCGACACAGCCGGGCGGGCAGCCGACACAGCCGGCGCAGCCAGGCGGACAGCCGCCTCAGCCGGAGCCAACCCAGGCAGCCGGAGGGCCGGAGATCACTCCGGTGGAGAACGGGACCACTGCGGCCGGGGGCGGCGACTCCGGCGGAGGGTACGGACCTGCTTTCGGCTCCGCCCAGTCCACGGAGGGCGGCGGGCCGGGGGTATCGTGACCCGGTATAGAGAGAAACGGACAGGAGAATCATCGATGGAAGAGAGAGAAACCCGGAAAAAACAGGGGACGGGAGAGGGAGAAGCCTCAAAAAAGCTGGAATATGTGAGCCATCCCTTTGAGCCGGTATTCGACAAGGAAAGCCGCGTGCTGATCCTCGGCTCGATCCCTTCCCCGAAGTCCCGGGAGAACGGATTTTACTACGGCCACCCCAGAAACCGTTTCTGGCCGGTTTTGGCCCGGGTACTCGGCGAGCCGGAGCCTCAGACGGTGGAGGAAAAGCGTGCAATGGCGCTGCGCCGCCATGTGGCGTTGTGGGATGTGCTGGCGGGCTGTGAGATCCACGGCGCGGACGATGCCAGCATCCGCCGCCCTGCGGCCAACGATATGAGCCGGATTCTGGAGTCTGCGCCGGTGCAGGCGGTTTTTACCACCGGCGCAAGGGCGGGCGATCTTTACCGGCGTTATTGCCTGCCGGTCACGGGCAGGGCCGCAGTTGTCCTTCCCTCCACCAGCCCGGCCAACTGCAGAGTGGGCCTGGAGGAGCTGGTAAAGGCGTACTCCGGGATTTTGAAGTATCTGTAGACGGAATTGGAAAAAATTAGAAAGAATGTCGTATCTGCGGGGCTTTTCGGGCGATTTAGTTGACAAACGCGAAAAAGCATTTTATAATGCCTTTAACACAGACGGGGGACAGTTGAGGGGTTATGTTGAGTAACTGAACTTAATGTTTTTAAGACAGGGAGGAACATGAACTATGGCAGAACCTAGCAAGACAACAAAGGCAGCAGTAAAAAAAGCGAATGTGAAGGAAGAGGCAAAGGCAGCGCCGGAGACCAAGGCAGCCGTCAATGAGGAAGTTAAGGCAGCTCCGGTAAAGGAAGAGACCAAGGCCGCTCCGGCCAAAGCGGAGGCTAAGGCAGCACCGGCCAAGGAAGAGGCCAAGAAGGCGCCGGCCAGGAAAACGGCGGCTAAGAAGCCGGCCGCAGCCAAGACCACAACGGCAAAGACCACCGCGAAGGCAGCACCGGCCAAGAAGCCGGCGGCGAAAAAGCCCGCTGCGAAGAAAGCGGCTGAGCCCAAGGCGAGCGTGCATTTCCAGTTTGACGGAAAAGATCTGATCGCAAAGGACATTCTGGACCAGGCCATCGCTTCCTACAAGAAGAGCCACAAGGATACCGAGATCAAAGATATTCAGCTCTACATAGTCGCCAATGAGAGCGCCGCTTACTATGTGGTGAACGGCGAGGGCGGAGACGACTTCAAGGTGATGCTGTAAGAAGCGTCAAAATCGAAGCGTCCACAGCGGACTGCGTGGAATTCCCAATCCGCAGGCGGACGCGGGATATCAGACGCGCATGGCCGTATGAACGGTCGTGTCCGCGGGATAATAAAGGGTAGTGAAGGATGAAGCGGGCTGTCGCGCAGGAGAAGCGCGGCGGCCCATTTTCGAATGGGCGCGGCGGCGAATCTGTTATTGCACAGTTTGCGGGCGGGCGCCTGACAGGGTGGGGATAAAATCATGGAGAAAAGGACTGAAACTGATATGATACATCTGCCGGAAGCATTTTGTGAACGGATGAGAGGGCTGCTGAGGGACCAGTACGGGGAATTTATCGCCAGCTATGACAGGGATCGGGTGCAGGGCCTGCGGCTCAATGGGCTGAAAACGGCCGGACCTGAAAGCAGTCCCCGGGACCTGGCGCGAAAGATAGAGCAGGAAGCCGGATTTGAATTGCAGCCCATTCCCTGGGTGCGGGAAGGTTTTTATTACCGGGAGGAGGACAGGCCCGGAAAACATCCTTACCACGAGGCCGGAGCATATTATATTCAGGAGCCCAGCGCCATGGCTGTGGTGGAGCTGATGGACCCGGTTCCGGGAGATCGGGTTCTGGACCTGTGCGCGGCGCCCGGCGGTAAGACCACCCACATCGCCTCCAGGCTGAAGGGAAAGGGGTTTCTGCTCTCCAACGAGATTCATCCGGCCCGGGCTAAAATCCTCTCTCAGAACGTGGAGCGCATGGGCGTTCAGAACGCGGTGGTGACAAATGAAGCGCCGGAGCGGCTTGTCCCCAGGTTTCAGGAGTTCTTTGACAAGATTGTGGTGGACGCTCCATGCTCCGGCGAGGGAATGTTCCGCAAGGACCCGCAGGCAGCGGACCAGTGGAGCCCGGACCACGTGGCCATGTGCGCCGCGCGCCAGGGGGACATACTGGACCAGGCTGCGGGGATGCTAAAGCCCGGAGGCCGGATGGTCTACTCCACCTGTACCTTTGCCCCGGAGGAGAACGAGGGCACGGTGCTGCATTTCCTGGAGCGCCACCCGGATTTCGAGGTGGAAGCGGTAGAGGGGTACGAGGGCTTTGACTGTGGAAAACCCAGATGGGCGGGGGTGGATCCGGAGACAGAGCCGGGCGGGCAGCTGGCCCGGACGTTCCGGGTCTTTCCCCACCGGCTGGAGGGAGAAGGCCATTACATGGCGGTGCTGAAAAAGAAGGGGGAAGCCCCGGAAACAGCGGAGTTTTGGGCCGGGCCGCGGATGGCGGTCCGGAAACAGAAGGAGCTGCTGAAGGATTTTGCGGATTTCTGCCGGGAAAATCTGGTGGAGGCTGAGTGGCTGGCGGATCAGGACAGTTACGTGCTGTTTGGGGATCAGCTGTATCTGACGCCGCGGGAGATGCCGGAGATGGCCGGTCTGAAGGTGGTGCGGCCGGGTCTCCATCTGGGAACGCTTAAGAAGAACCGGTTTGAGCCCTCCCACGCTCTGGCTCTGGCCCTGCGCCCGGAACAGGCCCGGATCAGCCTGAGGCTAAAACCCCAGGAAGGACCGGTGCTGCGCTACCTGAAAGGGGAGACTCTGGACTTAAACAGCCTGGAGGGCGGACTTACTTCCAATGGGGCCGGGAAGGGCTGGGTGCTGGTCTGTGCCGGGGACTACAGTCTGGGCTGGGCCAAGCTCACAGGGCAGATTTTCAAGAATCACTATCCAAAGGGGCTGCGCTGGGTGTAAGAGGAGCGCAGCCTCCCGGTGCCGGGGACAGCGCCTCCCTTGTACCTTCCGGCCGCGCCTGGCCTGCCCCCAGCCATATCGCCGTTTCCTCCGCCCCTTCCGGCAGCAGCGCCGCCATATCCTGGGGCAGGGGAGCGGTGAACTCCATGGGCTTTCCGGTTACGGGGTGGCAAAACTCCAGACGCCAGGAGTGCAGGGGCTGGCGGTTGATTAAGCGGTAGTCCGGGCAGTAGAGGAAATCGCCCGGCAGAGGGTGGCCGACGGAGGCCATGTGGACCCGGATCTGATGGGTTCTCCCTGTTTCCAGGGAGAGGCTGATCAGGGACAGGTCCATTTTTTGATTGTACAGGAGACGGCTGTAGTGGGTGCAGGCAGGCTCGCCCTGTTCCAAATCCACGCAGCGCTGGATCACGGAGCCTGGCGCCCGGCCGATGGGGGCGGTCACGGTGCCGGAGTCCGGCGTCAGGCCGCGGACAAAGGCCAGATAGCGGCGGCGGATGCGGCGGTCCTCCATCTGTCCGGCCAGCGAGCAGGCGCTGAGCATGTGTTTGGCCAGCACCAGCAGACCGCTGGTGTCGCGGTCCAGGCGGCTGACGGCCCGGTACACAAAGGGTTCTCCCCTGAGGGCATAATAATGGGCAACGGCGTTGGCCAGGGTGTTGCCGTGATGGCCCTGGGAGGGATGAACCGGGATCCCGGCCTCCTTGTTGACGACCAGGATGTCGGCATCCTCGTAAACTATGGTCAGGGGCAGCTCGGCAGGGGGAATATTCCGGGACGGCTCCTCCTCGGTCAGAGTGACGGTGAGGACCTGGCCCGGGTGCAGCCGGTAAGTGGAAAATACGGATTCCCCTCCGGCCAGAATGCCGCCGGGGGTCTGTTTCAAATGTACCACCAGGCGGTGGGAGTAGCCCAGGCCGCGCAGATATTCCTCCACGGTCCTCCCGCCCTGGTCCGCGGGTATGGTGTAGGTCAGAACTCGTTTGATCATAGTGTTAACGGATGTCCTCCTGACGGTTTAAGTGTTTGCGTTTGCTGGCTGCGTGGTCCACGATGGAATCTTCCTTCAGAAAGCTGGCGCGCTTTATGCTGTCCACCCCGAATTTGCTGCGAATCTGGTCGACGGCTTTCTCCAGCTCCTTCTTTTTCCGGCTGGACGGGCTGTCGAACAGGCTCAGCTGGCTGAAGCTGTCGTCGTCGATCTTGCCGGCCCGGACTCCGATCAGGCGCACGGGAGTGCGGTCCCAGAATTCCCGCAGCAGGCGGCAGGCGTAGCCGTACAGGGCGGAGGTGGAGTCCGTGGGCTCCGGCAGGACCATCTGATGGGACTGCGTGTGAAATTCCCAGTCCTTGAGCTCCACGCACACGTTCCGGCACAGAACCCGGTCCGCCCGCAGTCTGGCACCCACGGTCTCGCAGAGGGAGAGAATCACCTGGCAGGCGGTCTCGTAATCCGACACGTCCCGGGACAGGGTGACGCTGTTGCCGTAACACTTGTTGATGGGGTCTTTCTCAGCCACCGGGTCGTCGTCCACGCCGTTTGCGTAGCCCCGGATGGTGACGGCGTATTTCTCGCCCAGATGGGCTTTGAGCACCTCCAGGTCGCAGGAGGCCAGCTGGCCGATGGTGTGAATTCCCAGGTTCTCCATCTTGCGCTGGGCGGCGCCGCCCACAAAGAAGAGCTCCCGGATGGGCAGCGGCCACAGCTTGGATGGAATCTCGTGGGCGAACAGCGTGTGGCACTTGTCCGGCTTCTCAAAATCCGAGGCCATCTTGGCCAGCAGCTTGTTGGGGGCCACGCCGATGTTGACGGTGAAGCCCAGCTCGTCCCGGATGCGCTCCCGGATCCGGTTGGCCACCTCCAGGGGCTGCCCGAAGAGATGGATGGTCTGGGTCATGTCGAGGAAAATCTCATCGATGCTGAATTTCTCATGATCCGGGGTGTAGGTCTCCAAAAGCTCCATCATCCGGTGGGAGCACTTGATATAGTAGTCAAAGCGGGAGGGCACCACGGTCAGCTGAGGACATTTGCGCAGGGCCTGAGCCAGGGGTTCGCCGGTGGTGACCCCGTACTGCTTGGCGAGGGTGGACTTGGCCAGCACGATGCCGTGGCGGCTCTTGGCATCGCCGCCCACGGCCGAGGGGATGGTGCGCAGGTCCAGGGCCTGTGGGTCCGAGTTCAGCCGGTATACGGACTCCCAGCTGAGAAATGCCGAGTTTACATCAATATGAAAGATCAGACGTGTATTTTTCAAGGGCTCTTCCATCAAATCGCCTCCGAATTCATTCAGTACCCCTATCATAACAGAATGTATGTTCGAATTCAAGAGGAGAAACTCAAAGAAGTGCGCCGGGGTTCGCGGAGCAGGCTGTGATGCTGAAAAATGCCGCCGGTTCCGGCATAATGGATTTCGATTCCGAATAGGATATTAAACAAAAGCAGCAGGGCGGCTTAAGCGGATGCGAAAATGGATGATATGGATGGTCTGCCTGGGACTTGGCCTGGGGCCTTGTGTCCGGGCTTTTGCCATGGACGGGAGTAAAACGGTGACGGTTTGGGAGGAAGGGCAGGACAGGGCCCCGGATGGGGAGCAGGCGGCCCAGGCCAAGTCCCCGGATAAGGGGCAGCCGGCCCAGGCCAAGTCCACGAATGGGGAGCAGACGGCCCAGCCCGACCCCTTGAAATTAAACGCCCAGTCCGCGGTGCTGGCGGACGGCCTTACGGGCAGGGTGCTCTACGGGAAAGGGGAGGATACGATCCGGCCCATGGCCAGCACCACGAAGATCATGACGTGCATTTTGGCTCTGGAGCTGGGCGATCCGGACGATGTGGTCACGGCCACTAAGGAGGCGGCCGGACAGCCTAAGGTCCATCTGGGCGTCCAGAGCGGGCAGACCTTTTATCTGAAGGACCTGCTCTACTCCCTGATGCTGGAATCCCACAACGACGCGGCCGTGATGATTGCCGAGCACATCGGGGGCAGCGTCCCGGGCTTTGCCAGGCTGATGAACGAGAAGGCGAAGGCGCTGGGGTGTGAAAATACCTATTTTATCACGCCCAATGGACTGGACGCCAAGGAGACGGACGAGGCCGGGGTGGAGCACGTGCATTCCACCACCGCGGCGGATCTGGCCCGGATCATGGCGTACTGTGTGAATCTGTCCCCCAAGCGCCAGGAATTTCTGGAAATCACCCAGACTCAGAATTATTTCTTTACCGATGTCCCGGGCAAACACTCCTACAACTGCACCAACCACAACGCGTTTCTGACCATGATGGACGGCGTTGTCTCCGGCAAGACGGGATTTACGGGGGGCGCGGGCTACTCCTACGTGGCGGCAATGGAGAAGGACGGCCGCCCGTATGTTATCGCAATTCTGGGCTGCGGCTGGCCGCCCCACAAGACCTGGAAATGGGCGGATGCCAGAAAGCTGTTCAATTTCGGCCTGGAACACTATCAGATGAAGGACGTCTATGAAGAGCAGAGGTTTTCGCCGGTTCCGGTGACCGGGGGCCTGTGCTGGGACGACGGGAGCGGCGCGGGAACGGATCAGGTGAGCCTGACGATGGGGCAGGAGAGCGCAGGCCGGGAGTTGAAGCTTTTGCTGGGAGAGGATGAGCAGGTGGAGATCCGCCAGAACCTGCCGGTCAGACTGGCGGCCCCGGTGCGGGCGGGCCAGAAGGTCGGAACGGTGGAGTACCGGCTGAACGGCCAGACCGTCCGCAGCTTTCCGGTATATACGGAAAACGGGGTGGAGCAGATCACGCTGAAGCGCTGTCTGTTGCGCGTGGGAGCGCTTTTTGGAGGATTGTGGGAGGGGCAGCGGCCTGCCGGGTGAGCCGCCTCCGGCCGGAATCCGACGGAGCGTTTCAGCGGACGCCCCCCCGGGGCTGACAGGATTTTTGTGGGATGCGGCAGTATTTTCCATATTTTTTAAGGTTTTCTTACGAATCGAACTCTTTGTGTGAACTTTCTCCGATTTGGTTGACATACTGTATAAATTGTCATTATAATAGTGGTAATGTCATAAATTAGCAAAATTTACGGATGTTGGATGGCCGTGCAGAATATAGGAGACGCGGCCGTTCCTGTCAATCGTATCCAATAGGAGATATACATAATGAAGCACACGCGATTTAAACGGGGGCTGGCGGTTGCGCTGGGCCTTCTGCTGACTGCCGCGCAGCCTCTGGCTCAATTCGGCGCCGACGGTCCGGGAGTGTCCTACGCTTACACCGGTTCCGCCACTGTCAAGGCGGCGTCCCTCAATGTGCGCAGCGGCGCAGGGACCAATTATTCGGCGGTGGGAAAACTCTCCAGCGGACAGTCCGTGACGATCCGCAGCGAGCAGACCGGCACCGACGGCAACAAGTGGTATCAGATCCAGTATACCGGCAGTGACGGGACCGTAAAGACCGGTTACGTGTCCTCCGTCTACATCAAGATACCCGTGTCCTACACCACAGATTCTGATTTCGAGGCATATCTGAATTCTCAGGGATTTCCGGAAAGCTATAAAGAAGGCCTGCGCCAGCTCCACGCCCAGTATCCCAACTGGGTGTTTCGGTCGCTGAAAACCGGTCTGGACTGGAATACCGTGATTGAGAATGAGAGCCTGCCTCCGCGCAATCTGGTCAACACGGGGAGCATTTCCTCGTGGAAGTCCGTGGAGAGCGGGGCTTACAACTGGGATAACAGCACCTGGACCGGTTTCGACGGCAGCAACTGGGTTGCGGCTTCGGACGGGATTATCCGTTATTATATGGACCCCAGAAATTTCCTGGATGAGACATACATTTTCCAGTTTCTGTCACAGGAGTACAACGGCAGCACCCAGACCCGCCAAGGCCTGGAAACCCTGGTGAAGGACAGTTTCCTCTCCGGAACCACGGATTCCACGGGCACCGGGGGCGGGGGAGGTACCTCCGGGGGACCGGGGGGAGGCTCCAGCTATGGGCCGGGAGGTTCCGGCACCTCCAAATCCTCCGGCGGCTCTTACGACGACAGCCAGTACGGACCCGGCGTTCAGGGGAGCAAAACTCCGTCCGGCGGCGGCAGCGCACCTTCTTCCGGCACGGGCGGCGTCAGCCTGGAGGGACCGCCGCAGGCTTCCGTGACGCCGAGAGATCGGGTATTTGTCAGCGCCACGGTCAGCCTGGAAGGGCCGGGACAGAGCAGTTCGGGCACCGGCGGCTCCCAGAGTCAGGGCCCGTCCTCCGGAGGCGGAGCTTCCAATCAGTCTCCGTCCGGCGGTTCGTCGCCGGGAAGCTCCGCACCGAGCACCGGTTCGCCGGGGACATCCCCCTCGGGAGGCGGTTCCACCGGCACGGCTTCCTATGTGGATATTATCATGCGGGCGGGCGAGCAGTCCGGGGTCAACCCCTATGTGCTGGCTTCCATGATCATGCAGGAGCAGGGAAAGGGGACCAGCCCGCTGATCTCCGGAAATTATGCCGGATACAGCGGCTATTACAACTTCTTTAACGTGGAAGCCTACCAGTCCGGCTCCATGAGCGCCATTGAGCGGGGGCTCTGGTACGCGTCCCAGTCCGGCAGCTACGGCCGGCCGTGGAATACGGTGGAGAAATCCATTCTGGGCGGGGCGCTCAATTACGGCGACAACTACGTGAAAGCGGGACAGAATACATTCTATTTGAAAAAGTTCAATGTGCAGGGCAGCAACCTGTACAAACACCAGTATATGAGCAATGTCCAGGCGGCGGCCTCGGAGGGCGCGAAGCTGGCCCAGGCCTACACCCCGGAGGTAAAGAACTCGGCGCTGGAATTTATCATTCCGGTATACAACAACATGCCGGATCAGCCCTGCGCCGCGCCCACCGGGGACGGAAGCCCCAACAACAAGCTATCCGGCCTGGGTGTGGACGGTTTCAGCCTGACGCCCACCTTTAACAAGGATACCGAAGTCTACGACCTGATTGTGGATACCTCTGTATCGGCCGTCAATGTTCAGGCTTCCACAGCCGATTCCACGGCTACTGTCAACGGCACCGGGACGGTGAACCTGGGAGCGGGGACCACGGATGTTACGGTTACGGTCACGGCCCAGAACGGCAGTACACGGACCTACACCATCCACGTGGCGAAACAGAGCGGCGGTCCCACGTCGTCGGGCGGAACGTATTCGCCCGGAAGTCCCGGAACGCAGCCCGGAGGCAATTCCGGAAGTCCCGGAAACTCTGGCCAGGGTCCGGGAAGCTCAGGCGGTCCGGGAGGCGGCCAGAACAATTCCGGCGGCAGCGGCCCGGGAGGCAGCAATGTGACGATTGTAACCGTCAGCCCATAGCGCGGGCGGCGGGCGTCACAGAGAGGGGCTGAGCATGAAGAGACGAGTTTGGCAGACGATTCTGGCGGCGGCCTGCCTGCTGTCCCTGTCCTTAACAGGGGTGGTATGGGCCGCCCCGGAGGCAGCGAAAGAGGCCGTAGTAGGGGAAAACATGGCGGAGGAGACTGCCGCAGAGCAGTCTCCTGTCAAGCTGACAACCAGGGAAATTACCATCATGGTGCTGGAGCCTGACGAGGAAGCGGTTTTTCCGGAAAATGCAAGGCAGGTTGTGGTGAATATCGATGGCAACCGCGTGACCGGATACCTCCAGGGCGAAAACGACGAGTTCTGTCTGTTTTACGGCATGAACGAGAGCGGGCAGAAGCATGTTTACCGCTATGATCTGGAGGAGAGGACGATTCAGCGCTATGTCCCTGACTCCGACTTTACCCAGCAGATGTATGACAATGCGATGAACCGGTACGATCATCTGGCGGATGAATACAGCCAGCTGCGGAGACTGTTTGTGATGTTGGCGCTGGCTTCCGCTTTGCGCTGAGGGCAGTCCCGAAACCGCTGTACAAGGCGGATAAGATTTGAAATATTCTGTAACAGAAAGCAGGAGAATTGTTATGACAGAACGAATGAAACGTGTGGCTGCGGCATTGATGGCGGCCTGCTTGCTGGCGGTTTGCGCGCCGGTCAATATGCTTACATCTTATGCGGCCAATGCGAGGATCGCATTTTCCGATCCCTCCGCCACAGTGGGCGGTCAGGTCAGCGTCAATATGAAGGTTACCACCGCCGGAGGGGAAAGCCTGTCCAGCGCGGATATCATGCTGTCCTATGATGCCAATGCGCTGGAGTTTGTCAGCGGCACGGACGCCTCGGGAGATTCGGGCGCGATCCGGGTTCACGGGGACGCGGGAACACCCAACACGTCCTCCATGACCTTTGTGCTGAAGTTCAACGCCAGGGCGGCGGGGACCACAAAGATCGAGATAACCAGCCAGGAGATTTACGACACCTCCTCCAAACTTGTGACCGTGGATAAGCAGGGCAATTCCACCGTGACGGTGAGCGCGCTGGCCACAGCCTCCAAGGATGCGACTTTAAAATCCCTGCAGGTATCACCGGGCAGTCTGACTCCTGAATTCTCGCCGGATGTGGACACCTACGCGGTGACCGTCGGCACGGATGTGACCAAGATCATCGTGAGCGCAGAGTGCACGGACGACAACGCCACCAAGATCATTAAGGGCAATGAGGACCTGCAGATGGGCGAGAACCGCGTCACCTGCCGCGTAACGGCGCAGGACGGGGAGACCGCCAAGGAATATGTGATTGTGGTGACCAAGGCCGAGGGCGGCGCCAGCAGCACCGAGGGAACAGGCGGAACCGGCGGGACCGCAACCGGAGTGAAGCTGACGGCCATGAACCGGAGCATCACGATCTTAGAGCCGGATCCGTCCGTGCAGTTGCCGTCCGGATTCGTGGAATCCAGCATCGACATCGACGGCAACAAGGTGAAGGGCTGGACCTGGGGCGTGGACAACAATCCTCAGTATTGCGTGGTTTACGGTATGAACGAGGCGGGCGAGAAGAACTTCTACCGCTATGACATGAACATCAACGAGCACACGATTCAGCGCTATTTCGAGGATCCCGCAACTGCGGATATTTCCGGTAAGTATGACGCGCTGGTGGTTGAGTACAATAACCTTTGCAAGGATTACGAGATGCGCCTGATCGTGATCATCGTTCTTGCGGTGATCGCAGTGATCCTCCTGATTCTGGCGATTTGGCAGATCGTATCCAGGAACAAACCTTCCGATCCGGACAGAGGTCCCAGACGGACAAGCCGCGGCAGAAAGGCGGATGAGCGCCTGGAGGAGGGCGACGAGGACGAGTACGGGGAGGAGATTCCCCAGGATTACCCGGAAGAGGACTATGAGCCCTATGAGGAGCAGGAAGCAGGGGAAGGACTGGACGTGGTGGACGTACTGGAAGAAGATGAGGACCCGGAGGCGGAATCCATCCGCTTCGAGCCTCAGGTGCGCAGGGCCAGGGAGGCAGCAGAGGCCGTCAACGCCCAGCACGCAGCCAGGAGCCAGACGTCTGTGACAAGAGAACCGGCGCGTACGCCCGCGCCGGCCAGGGAAGCCAGGGAGCCCCGTGTTCCGGCCGGGAATCCCCGCGGGACTGCCGGGGAGCGCAGAGCGGCCGGAGCACATCCCCAGGCAGGTCCGGAAGCCGGAGCAGGACAGAGCCGCCCCGTAAACCGGGCGGAGGCCAACGGGGGCCGTCCGGCCAGACCGGAGAGCCGCCCGCAGCGTCAGACCGCAGAGCCTTCACCGGAGAGCCGTCCGCAGCGTCAGATGGCGGAGCCTTCACCGGCCAGACCGGTACGCCGGGCGGCGGAGGGCGTTTCCCAGCCCGGGTCAGAGCGCCCCGCGGGCCAGAGCCGTCCCCAGGCGGGCCAGGCGGCCCGGCACCCTCAGGCAGGACCTGAGGTAAGACCGGCGGAGTGGCCGCAGCCAAGACCGGTGCAGACCAGGCCGGTACAGCCAAGACCCGCGGAAGTGGAAGAGGACGAAGAGATTGAAGTATTTGATCTGGATTGATCCGGGTCAACGGATACCGCGGACGGCGATGATATTGCCGTCTGCGGTTTTTTAGTGCGCCTGGCGGATAAACGGCCATAAACAGGCGGATGAAAGTTCCACTTGACGAACGAAATACATCTTGATATAGTTATGGTAGCAGGCATTGTTATATTGCTTGTATAACAGATATAACGAAAGATGGTGGCATTATGGTATTGAAGATCGACTTTAACAGCGATGAAGCAATCTATATACAGCTGCGCAATCAGATTATCATGGGCATCGCCACGGACCGCATCCGCGAGGGGGACACCCTTCCCTCGGTGCGCCAGATGGCCGAGTACGTGGGAATCAATATGCACACGGTGAACAAAGCCTATTCCGTTCTACGGCAGGAAGGCTTTGTGAAGCTGGACCGCCGCAAGGGAGCGGTGGTATCGCTGGATGTGGATAAGATTCAGGCCATGGAGGAACTGCGCCAGAATCTGGACGTGGTGCTGGCCTGCGGAATCTGCAAGAATATCAGCCGCAGCGAGGTGCACCAGCTGGTGGACATGATATACGATACCTACACCAGAGGAAATCCGGAGTGCAGCGGGGATGAGGAATAGAATCCGATTTCCGGCAGACCGCATAAAACGGATTTTTTTGGAATACACATAACCAATTAGACGAAAAGCGCCTGTAGAAGGATGGAGGATTCATATGCTGTGTGAGAGATGTAAGATCCGGGAAGCCAATATCAAATATACGGAGATCATAAACGGCGTCAAGACGGAGCACAACCTCTGTTCCCAATGCGCCAGAGAGCTGGACCTGGGCCAGTACACCGCCCTGCTGGACGGTGAGTTTCCGCTGGGAAAGCTGCTCTCAGGGCTTCTCGGGATTGAGGATGACGAGGAGGAGACCGACGAGCGGGCCAGGGTGGTTTGCCCCACCTGCGGCACCAGCTTTGAGGATTTCGTGGAGAACAGCCGTTTCGGCTGTCCCGACTGCTACGGCGTGTTCGACCTGTTTATCAGCGACAAGATGAAGCAGCTTCAGGGGAGCGAGAGCCATAAGGGCAAGCATCCCAAGTTTCAGAGCCGCTTTGAGCGCGGGCGGGGCGAGACGCGGATTCCGGGCGGCCCCGTGTCCTTTCAGAACCAGGAACAGGCCGGGGGAGCAGGCCGGGGAAGCAGCGAGGAACAGATTATGGCGTTAGATGCCAGGCTGAAGGAGGCGATCCGCCAGGAGGAGTACGAGTTGGCGGCCCAGTACCGGGATCAGATCAAAGCGCTGAAAGAGAGGAATGAGGAGCATGAGTAGATGGTTTGAACAGACGGACTGTACCGGCTCCAATGTGGTATACAGCCGGGTCAGGCTGGCGAGAAACTGGGATGAGTACGCATTTCCGGCCAAACTGGACCAGAAGCAGGCCCAGGAGCTGTTGGAGCGCCTGAAGGAAGGCCTCAAAGAGATCGGTGGGCTGGACGGGAACACCTACGTCTGCCGGGATTTGAACCAGATAAAGGACCTGGAGCGGATGGCGCTGCGGGAACGGCGGATTTTGAATTCCGCCACGGTCAGCAAGCGGGAACCGGCGGGGCTTATGCTCTCCGAGGACGAGGCCTCCAGCCTGATTTTGGGCGGGGACGACCACATCCGCATCCAGCTTCTGTCCCCGGGCCTAAATTTAGATGAGCTTTGGGCCAGGATGGACCGGATGGATGATTACGTCAACGAGCGTTTTTCCTACGCATTTGACGACAAATACGGCTATCTGACCTCCTTCCCCACCAATGTGGGGACGGGGCTTCGGGCCTGCGTGGTGCTGCACCTGCCGGTGCTGTCCCAGGTGCGCAAGTTCCAGAGCATCGTGGCCGATATGAGCCGGTTTGGAACGGCGATCCGCGGCCTGTACGGCGAGGGAAGCGACAATTACGGTAGTATGTACGAGGTGTCTAACCAGCGGACCCTGGGTCAGTCGGAGCGGGAGATTATCGAATTGGTGACCAAGGCCGCGGCGCAGCTGAACAATCAGGAACAGCGGGTCCGCAAGGCGGCCTTAAGCTCCCAGCGGCTGGAGCGGGAGGACGAGGCCTGGAAGTCCTACGGGGTGCTTAAGTACGCCCGCAGGATCGCCGAGAAGGACGCCAGGATCTTTTTGTCCCAGCTGATGGCGGGGGAGGCGGACGGCCTGTTGAAGTTTGAGACCCCGTGCAGCATTTACAGCATGATTCTGGGAATCAAACCGGCCAACCTGCGCCTGAGTGCGGACCGGCCGCTGGAGAAAGAGGAATTGGACCAGGCCAGAGCGGCCTATATCCGGGAGCACCTTCCGGAGATTGTAATGAAATAGACAGGAGGAAAACACGACATGATGGATCAATATACACCGCAGGCCAGGGAGGCGTTAAGCCTTGCGGTCAGTGTTGCGGAGTCCTTAAACCACGGGTATGTGGGGACGGAGCATCTGCTGATCGGCCTGCTGCAGGAGGGCAACGGCGTCGCTGCCAAGGTATTGGAGGAGAACGGCGTGGAGGAGACCAGGGTCATCGACCTGGTGAGCCAGCTGATCGCGCCCAATCCCACCCTTCAGACAGCGGATAAAAACGCGTACACGCCCAGAGCCAGACGGGTCATCGAGAACAGCTACCGGGAGGCCGTGCGTTTTAAGGCCAATCAGATCGGCACCGAGCACATTTTGATTTCGATTCTGCGGGAAAGCGACTGCGTGGCCAGCCGCCTGCTCAACACCATCGGCGTGAACGTGCAGAAGCTTTATATCGATCTGCTGGCCGCCATGGGAGAGGACGCCCCCGCCTATAAGGAGGAGCTGCAGAACCCGCGGGCGGGCAAGCGCGGAAACGCCACCCCGACCCTGGACGAGTACAGCCGGAACCTGACGCAGATGGCCAGGGAGGGCAAGCTGGACCCGGTGATCGGCCGGGAGGCGGAAATTCAGCGCCTGGTGCAGATTTTAAGCCGCCGGACCAAGAACAACCCCTGCCTGATCGGAGAGCCCGGCGTGGGCAAGACCGCCGTGGTGGAGGGACTGGCGCAGATGATCGTTTTGGGCGACGTTCCGGAGACGATTCTGGATAAGCGGGTGATGACTCTGGATCTGTCCGGCATGGTGGCCGGGTCCAAGTACCGGGGTGAGTTCGAGGAGCGGATCAAGAAGGTGATCTCCGAGGTGATCGAATCCGGGGACGTGCTGCTGTTCATCGACGAGATTCACACCATTATCGGCGCGGGCGGAGCGGAGGGCGCGCTGGACGCCTCCAACATTTTAAAGCCCAGCCTGGCAAGAGGCGAGCTCCAGCTGATCGGCGCAACCACCATCAACGAGTACCGCAAGTACATCGAGAAGGACTCCGCTCTGGAGCGCCGGTTCCAGCCGGTGACCGTGGATGAACCCACGGAGGAGGAGTCCCTGGCGATTTTGAAGGGGCTGAGAAGCCGTTATGAAAGCCACCACAAGGTGGAGATTACAGACGAGGCCCTGGAGGCCGCGGTGAAGCTGTCCAGCCGCTACATCAACGACCGTTTCCTGCCGGACAAGGCCATCGACCTGATCGACGAGGCATCCTCCCGGACCCGGCTGATCGGCTACACCAAGCCGGAGAAGATCAAGAAGCTGGAGGAGCAGATCGACGCCCTGGAGGAGGAGAAGGAGGAGGCCATCAAGACCGAGGCCTACGAGAAAGCCGGGGAGATCAAGAAGAAACAGCAGAAGCTGCGGGAAAAGATCACCCAGATTCAGAACAAGTGGCAGTCCGAGCGTGATACCAGAAAGCTGGTGGTCGGGGAAAATGAGATCGCGGCCGTGGTGTCCGGCTGGACCAAGATTCCGGTGCAGAAGCTGGCGGAGGAGGAATCCGAGCGCCTGCGCAACCTCGAGGGCATCCTCCACGGCCGTGTTGTGGGCCAGGAGGAGGCGGTGACCGCGGTTTCCAAGGCCATCCGCAGAGGCAGGGTGGGCCTTAAGGATCCCAGCCGCCCCATCGGTTCCTTCCTGTTCTTAGGTCCCACCGGCGTGGGAAAAACGGAGCTGTCCAAGACACTGGCAGAGGCCATGTTCGGGACCGAGAGCGCGCTGATCCGGGTGGATATGTCCGAATATATGGAGAAGCACAGCGTTTCCAAGATGATCGGTTCCCCGCCAGGTTATGTGGGCTACGACGAGGGCGGCCAGCTCAGCGAGAAGGTGCGGCGCAACCCTTATTCCGTGATCCTGTTCGACGAGATTGAGAAGGCGCACCCGGATGTGTTCAATATCCTGCTGCAGGTGCTGGATGACGGCCATATTACGGACGCCCAGGGCAGAAAGATCGATTTTAAAAATACCATCATCATCATGACAAGCAACGCGGGCGCGGAGAATATCATTTCCCCCAAGCGTCTGGGCTTTGGAATGGCAAGCGACGCCAAGGCGGACTACGATTTCATGAAGGGCCGTGTGATGGAGGAGGTAAAACGCCTGTTTAAGCCGGAATTCCTGAACCGGATTGACGAGATTATCGTGTTCCACCAGCTGAACAAGGAGCACATGAAGGGCATTGTGGAGATTATGCTGCGCAGCATTGTAAAGCGCGCCAAGGACCAGCTGGGAATTGGTCTGACGGTGAGCGAGGAGGCCAAGACCTTGCTTATCGACAAGGGTTACGATGAGAAATACGGGGCCAGACCCCTTCGGCGCACCATCCAGAGCATGCTGGAGGACAAAATGGCGGAGGCCATGCTGGACGGAAAGATCAAGACCGGCTGCAAGGTGGAAGTGGGAGCCTCGGGCGATGCCCTGACCTTCTCCGTCCGTGCGGCCCGCAGGCGCAGTCCGGCGCAGGGGACCGGCACCAGGGCGGCTAAGTCGAAAAAGGAAGAAACGGCCGCGGTATCGCCGTAAACAACTATTTGCGGGACCGGCACCAAGTTGTGCTGGTCAACCGTGAAAATTTGTTGTATAATTTTAGAATAACAGACCGGACGGCGGGACCCTGTTTTTTCATCGGATGTCTGAACTGTTATATTTTAAAAGCAACCAGGTTTAAGTACAAGAGCAGGAGGATAAGAAAGATGCCGGTCATTGAAGAATTAATCCGTGCGGAGCAGGATGGCACCATCAGTTTTGGCAATTATACATTGGGAGCAAAGGCGAAGAAGTCTGATTTTGAATACAAGGGCGACCTGTACAAGGTGAAGACTTACAGTGAGATTACCAAGTTGGAGCGCAATGACATGTTTGTGTATGAGTCTGTTCCGGGCACGGCGGCAGAGCATTTTAAGGTCACCGACACGGCGGTGGAATTCATGGTGGAAGGCGGCCGGGATGCTCAGATTACGGTACAGCTGGAGAACGACACGGATTATGAAGTCTATGTGGACGATATGGCTGTGGGCAGCATGATGACGAATATGAGCGGCAAACTGAGCGTGAGCGTGGAGCTGGAAGAAGGAAAAGCGGTAAAGGTCAGCGCGGTGAAACGCCAGTAAATCCCTGAAGGGCTTATCAGTCAAAGGGCCGGAACGATTCTGTTCCGGCCTTTGCGTATACTTGAATTAAAGGAGAGAACAGCAGCATGGCAAAAGCGAGAACAACAGCATTTTTCTGCAGCGAGTGCGGGTACGAGTCCAGCAAGTGGATGGGGCAGTGCCCGGCCTGCAAGGCATGGAACACCATGGTGGAGGAACCCATCGCAAAGTCCTCCCCCTCCGGGGCGTCCTCGTCCCTGGGCGCAGGCAGGCGGAGCCTGGCTCCGGCGGTGAAGCCCGCGCTGCTGTCCGAGATCGATTTGCAGGAGCAGGACCGGATTCCCACCGGCTTTAAGGAGCTGGACCGGGTGCTGGGGGACGGTATTGTGAACGGTTCCCTGGTGCTGGTGGGCGGCGATCCCGGCATCGGCAAATCCACGCTGCTTTTGCAGGTGTGCCGCCATTTGTCAGGCGCGGGACACCGGGTGCTGTACATATCGGGCGAGGAGTCCTTAAAACAGATCAAGATGCGCGCCAACCGCATCGGCGAGGTGCAGGGCGACCTGCGTTTCCTCTGCGAGACCAATCTGGACCGCATCGACCGGACCATTGAGGCGGAAAAGCCGGAGATCGTGGTCATCGACTCCATCCAGACCATGTACCGGGAGGAGGTGTCCTCCGCGCCCGGCAGCGTCAGCCAGGTCCGGGAGTCCACCAGCATGCTGATGCAGACCGCCAAGACCCAGGGCATCGCCATTTTCGTGGTGGGACACGTGACCAAGGAAGGCGTGGTGGCCGGTCCCAGGGTGCTGGAGCACATGGTGGACACGGTGCTCTATTTCGAGGGGGACCGCAACGCCTCCTACCGGATTTTGCGCAGCGTCAAGAACCGTTTTGGCTCCACCAATGAGATCGGCGTGTTCGAGATGGCGGAGCAGGGCCTGGTGGAGGTGGAGAATCCCTCGGAGTTTATGCTGAACGGCAGGCCCGAGGAGGCTAGCGGCGCGGTGGTGGCCTGTTCCCTGGAGGGCACGAGGCCCATTCTGCTGGAGGTTCAGGCCCTGGTGGCGGAAACCAGCTTCGGCATGCCAAGGCGCACGGCGGCGGGCACGGATTACAACCGGGTGAACCTGCTGATGGCGGTGCTGGAGAAGCGGTGCCGCTACGATCTGGGGCGGCTGGACGCCTACGTGAATATCGCGGGCGGCATGAAGATGAACGAGCCGGCCCTGGATCTGGCCATTGTGATGGCGCTGATGTCCAGCTACAAGGACCGGCCGGTGGACCCGAGAATGCTGATCTTCGGCGAGGTGGGATTATCCGGCGAGGTCCGGGCCGTGTCCCAAGCGGAACAGCGGGTCCGGGAGGCCGCCAAGCTGGGCTTCACCGCCTGCATCCTTCCCCAGGTATGTCTGGAGAAGATGAAACCGGTGGAGGGGATCAAACTCCATGGGGTGAAGAATGTGCGGGAGGCCATTGGGTTGTTGTGAGGGGGAAGCAAAAAAATTGGATAATTTTGTTGACAAGCCCCAAAGGATGTGGTATTATAATTTAGCGCGCTGAGATACAGCGCACTGAAGGGGAATAGTTCAATGGTAGAGCAGCGGTCTCCAAAACCGTAGATGGGGGTTCGAGCCCCTCTTCCCCTGCTGACTATTTGAAAGAATAGCCCAACCCGAAGGAAGTCCAGAAAGCCTTGTTTAGAGGTTTGCTGGATTTTTCTTTTTATTGCGGTAAAAGCCGGGGACACCGGATAGGCCGCGGGGATGACTGGAGATGAGGTAATGTATGGGGGATATTTTTGCAGACAAGCCAGTTTCGATCAACGGGATATTTCTCGGCATGGATTCCGATCATGTGATCCTGTATCAGGCGCGGGAAGGGCGAGCCTTTTTTAAGTCCGCCAGCGATACAGGGGAGATACAGGAGATCTTAAGCGTGCCTTCCGATCTGCTGCCATCCTTCTTTTGGACAAAGAACTATGCCGGAAATGGGATGATTGGTTTTTTGACAAAAGAGGATGAATTTGTTTTATATGAGCAAAATCATAGATTGGCTAGATTTCCGGATATCAGAAGGACCGTGATGCCGCCGTGGTATGCTTATATGCCGGATCGGGATACAATTTTCATGGAGTGGGCCTGTTATGAAACGAGAAGCGGACGGAAAAAGTGGGATTTCCCGCTTCCGGTCGCAGAGCGTGCATATAAAAAGTTTCTGGCATGTGAAACCTGGCGTGAATTGCCCAACGGCCTGATTATGACACAGATCAATGTTGATCAGGAGAATATCTTTATTTCATTAATGGATCAGTCGGGAAATATTATGAGCTCCGTTTCTCTGCCCATTTTCTATGCGTATCACAATGTGGGCGTTGCACAGAACTATATTTATTTGATTCAACCGATTGAAAACACAAGATTCCCGGCAGAGGTAATACTATTTGATTTCAATTTAAATGAAATTGGCAGATATGATGTGGACTCCAACCGGATTAATTATGAGGTGTGGTTTGATTCCCATAACAAACATTTTTACGTGCTGGGCAATGGAATCGTAACCCGGGTCAATATAATGGACGGACAAAAGCGTATCGATCCGATCCCCTTTGATCAAATAGAGATTAGCTCATGGGGAGTATTGCCAAATGATATGCTGTATTTTGTCAAGAAAGAGCGGGAACTGTTTTTTCTGGATCCACAAGAAAATATGGAATGTGTCCTGAGACATAAGATAAAAGGGTACTGTTTAAAATTAGTCCCGTTAAAGAATGGAAATGTACTGCTGGTTTCATTGAACAATCGAAAAAAAGAGCAGGTGATCCTTCAGGTAATCTGCTTTGATAAACAGGCGCCGGTTAACTGAGGCGCTGCGTAGCCGCCCGATGTGCCCATGAAGCGAAAGGAGCTGTCTGATATGCCACTGGTCTCACTGATAATTCCCGCGTACAATGCCGAAAAATATCTCCGCCGCTGTCTCAACAGCGCCATGGAGCAGACTTTTCGGGATATGGAGATAATCGTTATCAACGACGGAAGCACGGATACCACCCTCCAGATCTGCCGGGAGTACGAGCAGATGGACGAGCGGTTCCACGTCATTGACAAGGCCAACACCGGGGTCTCGGACAGCCGGAATCAGGCCATCCAAATGGCGGCGGGGAAATATCTGCAGTTCATGGACAGCGACGACTGGCTGACCCGGGACGCCACGGAAAGTTTGGTTTACGCCGCTGAAAAATATGACTGTGATATGGTGATAGCGGACTTTTACCGGGTGGACGGCGCGGTGTTCACGGAGAAGCAGCACATCCGCAAGCGGGGACTGCTGACCAGGCAGGAGTACGCGGAGAACATGATGCGGGATCCGGCGGACTTCTACTATGGCGTGCTCTGGAACAAGCTGTACCGGCGCAGAATCATCGAGGAACATCAGCTGGAGATGGACCGGGATCTCAGGTGGTGCGAGGATTTTCTGTTCAATCTGAGCTTTATCCGCCATGCGGAGCGTTTCACCGCCATCCAGATTCCCATTTACTATTACATGAAACGCAAGGGAAGCCTGGTCAGCACGGACTGGAAAAAAGCCAACGCGGTGAAGCTTAAGTTCCAGCTCCTGAAAACCTACAAGGAGCTGTATCAGAGCATGGATCTGTACGAGGAGAACAAGCTTCAGATCAATGCCTTTGTCCTGGCCATTGCGAAGGACGGGGGAGTGGCCGCACCCATGAGCAGGCGGCGCCAGAAGCTGGATTCCAGGGATTATATCGAGGATGAGCTGCCCGCCGGTTATGAGCGGATGCACAATCCACTGGAACCTGTGTACAATGAAAATTCCCGTATCCTGATTCTGGGAAGCTTTCCTTCTGCGCGCAGCCGGGAGAATGGTTTCCACTACGGAGATCCGAAAAACCGCTTCTGGAAGCTGTTGGCCAGGCTGTTTGGAGAGCCGGTTCCGGCGGATACCGCTGCGCGAAAGGCCCTGCTGCTGCGCCGCGGCATCGCCCTGTGGGATGTGGTGGCGGTTTGCGACATCAAGGGCTCCAGTGAACAGAGCATCCGCAACGTGGTGCCTGCGGACATCAACCGCATTTTGCGCGCCGCCGAGATTCAGACCGTGATTGCCAACGGGGATACGGCCTACCGGCTCTACCAAAAATACTGCCGTGAGTACACCGGCAGGGAGGCGGTGAAGTGCCCCTCTACCAGCCCGTCCAACGCCATTTTTACCCTGGAGCGGCTGGCGGACCGGTGGGTGGAAGCGGTGGAGCCGGAGCTTTGGACCGCCAGGGCTGAAAACTCCTCCCAGGGTTCCATCAGGCAAAGCCCTGAATGATCTCACACAGAGTCTGCTCAGGAGCCGACAATTTCCGGCCTCGTTGGTACAGCATGACCACATGGCGCTCCAGGGGAGGATTCCCGATCTGGTAGTAGTGGGGAGACGCCTGAAAGGACACAACCGGAGCCGGAGTTACTGTACACTCCGTTCCCAGTAACACACTTCGCGATGCACAGAAACGGCAAAAAACGTTGTTTCGCGCCGCTATCTTCGGGTTTTCTGTGACTTCCGCTACGCTCCATTCACTAAAAACGCCTCGCGGGATATTGCCTGTGAACAGTAACGAGCCGGAGCAGTCATGTTAGAAAAAGTCAAAAACAGCATTGACAAATATTTTTCTTCATGCTATACTCCAACCAATTAATATTAGGTGTTAATCAACTCCTCTTAATACGGTCAACCAGGAAGAGACCGGCCGGCGGAAACGCAGGCGATAGTGAGGGAGTTGATTAGCATCTTTTTTTTGGCGAAAAGGGGGTATTGTATGTACGATTTTGATGAAATGATCCGACGGAATGGTTTGAGCACCATGAAATGGGAGGCGGAAATCCAGCGTACGGGATATGAGGATCTGTTGTGTTTTGGAACCGCAGATATGGATTTTTCCTCGCCGGAACCTGTACTGCAGGCCGTACGGCAGATCGCGGACGCGGGGCATTTGGGCTATCCCTATCCGCCCGAGGCGTACTATGATTCCATCCGGTGCTGGCTGGAGCGCATCGGCGGCTGGAGGGTGGATGTCCGGAAGGCCAGCTCCGTCAACGTTGGTATCTACACCGCGGTGTGGTGCGTTTTGGACGCCCTCACCAGACCAGGGGACGAGGTGATCATCCAGACGCCGGTGCATTTCTGCTTCCGACAGATGCTCTTAGACAACGACCGCGTGCCGGTCTGCAACCCGCTGGCGCTGCGGGACGGGCGGTATGAGATGAATTTTGAGGCGCTGGAGCGCTGTTTTACGGAGAAGACCCGCCTGTTTTGGCTGTGCAATCCTCACAACCCGGTGGGACGGGCCTGGACGCGGGAAGAGCTTGGGCGACTGGGTGAAATATGTGAACGCCACGATGTGATGATTTTGTCGGACGACGTGTACTGCGGCCTGGTATATCCGGGATACCGGTATACACCGATGGCGTCCTTGTCGAAAGAACTCTCCCGGCGGACCATCACCTGCTATTCGCCCAGCAAGATATACAACACCACAGGGATCAAATTTTCCTTCGTGATCGCGGAGAATCCGGAAATACTGGAGCGGTACAACCGGTCCCTGAGAAAATTGGACCTGACCTATGGAATGAACCTGTTTGGGATTCAGACCGCCATCGCGGCTTTCGACCGCTGCGACGGCTGGGTGGAGGCGCTCATGGAGTATATCGCCGGAAATCACCGGTACGCGGAGATGACAGTGCGCGGCAGGATGCCGCTTGCTCATATAACGGAAGCCGATTCTACCTACTTTGCCTGGATCGATATGAGGTGTCTGGGTTTTGAGGAGGGGGAGGCAGAGGCATATTTTGAGCGGGAAGCTCATATCCTCATCAGCCCGGGGGAAGAGTTGGGGCCTGGAGGAGAGGGCTTTATACGGCTGAATCTGGCTTGCAGGCGCGCTGTGCTGTCGGAGGGAATGGAGCGGATGGCAAGGGCCTGGGAAAAACGTATTCATTCCCTGAAACATTAACTTTTTTTAGAGAGGTGTGCGTATGAAAAAGGAAACTAAGAGACAAAATGACAAGACCAAACCGAAGAAGGAAGCCACCCTGCTAATCTCCGTACTGACTCTGGCGGTGGTGGTGGCCTTTGTGGCAGCGGGAGTGAGCGTGTTGAACCTGGACATTTCCCTGATGCTGTTTTTGTGCTGGCTGGTGGTCGCGCCCTTTGCGGCGGTCCTGGGTTACAATTTCTTCGAGTTGGAGGATTTGGCCTACGAGATGGCGAAAAACTGTATCGGCCCTGCCGCCATCATCATGGCCGTGGGCGTGATGATGGGCGCGTTTATGGCGGCGGGCACTGTGCCAACCGTGCTGGTTGCAGGCCTTCAGGTGATTACGCCGGGGCTGTTTTTGGTCACAACCTTCATTCTCTGCTGTGTGATGAGCATGATCATGGGAACCTCCTGGGGAACCATCGGAACCATCGGAATCGCCATGTCCGGCGTAGGCCTGGGGTTGGGTATGAACCCGGCGATCACGGCGGGAGCCATTGTGGGCGGAGCCTGGTTCGGAGATAAGATGTCCCCCATGTCCGACAGCACCAATCTCTGCGCGGCCGTAACCAAGACAAAGCTGATGGACCACGTGCGTTACATGCTCTGGACCACGGGACCGGCGGCTGTGATCTCCATTGTACTCTACGGGATCATCGGATTTTCCAGCAGCGCCAATGCGTTTGACAGCACCCAGGTGGCGGAGATCATCGGCAGCCTTCAGGGATTGTTCAAGATCGACTTTGTAGCGGTCATTCCTCTGATTGTAGTCATCGTTATGATCATCATGCGCAAATCCACCATCGTGTCCCTGCTTAGCGGCGCGGTGACGGCCGCGGTGGTGGCGGTGTTGTACCAGGGAGTTTCCCTGACGGACATTGGTTCCGTTATGTATGGCGGATACAGTGTGGAGAGCGATAACGCGGTGATCGCCAGCCTGTTGAACCGGGGTGGAATGTCCTCCATGCTGTCGCTGATCGCGACCTTTGTGGGGGCGCTGGGGTTGGGCGGAATTTTGAACGGCACAGGGCTTTTGAAACCGCTGTTCGACGCCCTGACCAAGGGAGTCAAGTCCGCTAAGGGTGTGATGGTTATGGCATGGTTTTTGACCCTCATCTGTATCCTGGTGATCTCCACCAACAACTTCGCCTTTGTTATGGTGGGAACGCTGTTTGCGCCGATCTTTGAAAAATACAATCTGGAGTCCCAGAACCTTTCCCGGATTCTGGAGGATGTGGGAACCACGGGCAGCGTGCTGATTCCGTGGAATGTGGGGGCCATGTTCGTGGTTGGCGTCCTGGGCGTGCCCACCGTCCAGTACGCGCCCTACGCATACCTGAATATTTTCACCCCGATCATTTCCCTTGCCATTGCGTTTACCGGGTTCAAGGTCCTGCGGACGGACCAATAAAGCGGAAATTTCTCCTTTTTGAGGATTTTTAGAGATAGGGCTGGTAGACTTAGAGTCAGAAAACAGTTAATCACAGAAAAGGAGATTTGCCATGAGACAGATTCGATTGATTCTAATGACCGCCGCCGCGCTGATGTTTGCAAACGCGATTCCCGGTTACGCCGCTGCCTCCCAGAGCGTTGTGACCGTGAAAGGTTCCGGTGCGGAGGAGTATTCTACCCTCCCAAGCGCCGATACCCTGAAGCAGGATGTGGGCTTTGCGCCCAGGCTTGCGGAAACGCTGGCGGGGGACTTCCGGTTTGAAAGCGGTTCCGCCACGGAGTCCTTTGACCTGGATTCCAAGGGAAATCCGGTCAACCGCAGGAAAGGCCTGAACTTCCGGTATGCCAAAGTCCTAAACGGCGTCACAAAGACGGTGAGCCTTTCGGTGGAGCCCTCGGCCACACTGACGGGGACGGAGAATTCCACGGTTGTCACATATGGGGATATTACCCTGTATTGCAGCGACATGCAGGGGAATTCCGTAGCCTGGGTCCAGGAGGAAAACATCTACATTTTGCTGGATATCAATCAGAAGGTGACCATCGATGAACTGACCGCCATGGCCAAGGGGCTGATCGATCTCAGGACGGATTCCACGAAATAAAAATATAGTTTCTTCTTCCTATTCTACAACGTACATAATTTAGAACTTGCCGTTTTGCCCGAGTCCAGTTATAATAAGGAAACGTATTCCTTATCATCAGCCTGTCGGCTAATGACAAAGTATAATAAGGAAACACATCACATAGCAAAGCTTATGATTGACAACAGGAGAGCCAATGAAAGAGTACATGAACGAACCGGTTGATTTCAGTTGGAGCGACGCGGATATTGTGGAAGCGTATTCCGGAAATTCGGAGGACAAACGGTCCATTAAGCGGATGTTCTGTCTGACCACAAAAGAGCTGAACCGGATCCTTAGAGAGGCCGGGGTGGAATAGGAGGACGGTATGATTGAGTATTGTAATGGGGACATTCTGGATTCAGGAGCGGATCTGATCTGCCACCAGGTGAACTGCCAGGGGGCGTTCGGCCGCGGCATGGCAGGGGCGATCCGGCAGAGGTTCCCGGAGGTTGAGAAAACCTACAAAAAGATGACCAGACAGTGGGTGGAGAAGGAGAATGGAGACACCTCCAGGCTGCTGGGCCGGGTCAGCGCCCAGCCGGTGGAGCAGGACGGCCGGTGGTTTCTGATCGCCAACCTGTACGGCCAGGACGATTACGGCAAAAAGGGACTTTACACGGATTACGCGGCCCTGGAACAGGCTATGACGGAGATTCGCGGTTTTCTGGACGTGCGGGAAAAACACGAGACTGTGGCGTTTCCTTATAAAATCGGCTGCGGCAGCGCGGGCGGGGACTGGGAGATCGTGGAGGAGATGATCCGCCGGGTATTCGGGGATTACGACGGAACGGTGCAGATTTGGAAGCTGGAGGAACAGACCGGCAGGACAGCCCGCTAGAATGCCGTTAAGATCCGGGTCAACCGGTTGAAAACGGCAGACAATGTGGTATGATTGCAGATGGAAGTCAAGACTTGCGCCGGGAGCGGAAACGCGCTCTGCGGGCGTACAGGCATACGGAATTTGACTCAGGCGGTTTGGCGCGATGCCAGGCCGCCTGATTGAATGTGGAAATGAAAAGAGAAGGAGTGAACGTTCCTTGGCAAGTCAAACGCTGCGGTCCCTTGCGGGCCGTGCAAAGCTGGCGTTTACGGATGCAGCGCCGGTGATTCTGTTTTTTCTGATTGCATTTTATTCGATTCTCTGGCTGTTTGGGGTTAAGTACATCATTGTGGTGTCGGTTCTGGCCACGCTGTTCAAGGTGCGGTGCCGGAAGCGGCAGACCATGGCGAAACTGCTCTCCATGGCCGCGGTACAGCTGTCGCTGGCCGTGCTGGCATTTCTTGCGGGCCACTGGCTGATCCTGTGTGTGATTCTCAATATTCTGGTTCCGTTTCTTTTGGTGTTCCTGCAATCCACTCAATTCAATCAGAAAGGTTATTTCACCAGCGCCATGGGCTTTGTGTTTTTCCAGCTGAACCCGGTGGCTGTTTCGGAGTTCGGACGTTTTCTCTGCGCCATGACCTACGGCCTGCTGCTATTGGCCGGGGCGCTTCTCATCTACTCCCGCGGCAGGGAGCGGGATGTGGATTACGGGCTGGAACGGCGGGGCTTAGAGGTTCTGGCGGGACATCTTTCGGCCTGGGCGGCGGGGGAGGAAAATGCGGAGGCCGGGGAGCTGCTCTCCATCCAGCGCGCGCTCTGCAAACAGGTGGAACAGAGCCGGGGGATTTCCTATGCGGTAAAGCGGGAGGGGCAGATTCACTATATGGCGGCGCTGTTATTTCAGCGCTCCGCTTATTTTCTCACGGTTCTGAGGGAGAACGGGACCGGGGAGGAAGAAAAGCGTTTTCTTCTGCGGTTATGCGCCTTTTTGCGGGAATTCAACGGGTGCTGGCCGGGCACAGGCACAAAGGCCGGAGCGGATGGGGAGGAGAACGGTTCCCGGGCGCTGCGCGAAAACGGGGAGGAGCTGGCCCGGGATGCGGGAATGCGGGAGGATGGAATCGGCCGCTTTGGGGAGCAGACTGTTTCCCTGCTGCTCACCCTTTTAAGCCGCCTGGAGCAGAGGGATTTACCACTTGCAGCCGTAAGAAGGCGTTCCGGGGAAAAGGGGCGGCCGTTGGCCTGGATTCTCCAGCGGTTCCGGCCGGATACCTTTGAGATGCGTTTTTCCCTGCGCCTCAGCTCCGTGCTGACCCTGGGTTTTCTGTTCAGCCGCCTTTCCGGCTGCAATCACGCTTACTGGTTTGTGCTAAACGCATTTCTTTTGCTGCAGCCCATGTACGAGGACAGCGCCTTCCGCCTGAAAAACCGCTTTATCGGCACTGTGGCGGGCTGCACGCTGCTGTATTTTGCGCTGCCGCTGTTTCCAGGGGTCCAGGGGCATTTCGCCCTGGCCTCCGTGATCGTGGCCTTTATGTACTGTACCCTGCCGGGGACCTGGCAGCAGGCCGTATTTTCCACCGCCTTCTCCATCACCCTGGCCTCGCTGGCCATGCAGGAGACCATGGCCATGGAGCTGCGGCTGGTTTACGTGGGACTGGCTACCGTGTTTGTCCTGGCGGTGAACCGGTTCTTCTTTCCCACCAGCATGAGGGGGCAGTTTCAGGACAATATCAGGGCGCTGTTTCACATGCAGCACTCCTATTTGAGAATTTTTGTGGCCAGTCTGCACGTGCCGCTTGACTACGGAGCGGTCCGGGACGGCCTGGTCCGTTTCCAGCTGATCTACGAGCAGGTTGAGGAGTATCTCCAGGCCCATCTCCCGGCGCCGGAGCAGGCGGATTACAGGCGGCTTCTGGAGCTGTTCTGGAAAATGTCCAGCGAGATGGAGCAGATTCTGTTTCTCACGGCGGCGCGGAAACGGGAGATCGGGGACACGGCGGCGCTGGAGCATTTTTCTTCCCTGTGCAGCTATGTGATCCAGGAGGCCGGAAATATGGTCTGCGTCAGGATGAGGCAGGAGCCGGTCACGGCCCGGGCGGTTCCGGTGTCGGCGCAGGTGGAGGGAGCCCCCTACCTGAGCGCGCTGCTGAAAAAGTATTCCCAGGACGTCTCGGCGCTGTACCGTCTTGCGCTGAATCACAAAAAGTAATCATACATAGCCCTTATGCCGCATATATTATTGTGCTGGCAATTTTAAGGTTTGCCGGAAACGGATGAGGGAGTGAGGGTTATGACACATTTGGAACTGGTGGCAAAGATCGGGAACGACTCGCTGGACGTGGCGAAAATGTATCTGAAAGGGCAGCTGACCGTGGGAGAGCTGACCAATATTCTGGGGAAGGACCGGACTATGCTGATCCAGCAGTTTGCAGGCGACAGGGGAGTTGAAAACGGGGGAGGCAGATTAAAAGATTGTTAAAATTATGTTGATTTAATTGGCGCTCAATTTTATAATAGTCCTTATACGAGCCGCTGCTCAGGGGAGCTTGTCCGTGTAATGCGGACGTTTTGCGGGCTGAGGAAAGGACAGTGAAATATGGAGCTGAAATGTGGGGCGGTGATCCTGGCCGGAGGCAGGGGATCGCGGTTTGGAGGCGTGAATAAGGCGGAGCTTTCTTATCTGGGGAAAAGCTTTTGCGGCCGGATCAGGGAAGAATTTGACAGACTGGGGATGGACTGCTTTTTCTCCGCGGGGGCCTATCCGCCGCCGGAGGAGCCCGGGTTAAAGGTGATCCCTGACCTGCCCGTGGAGGGAGAGGAGGGTCCCATCGGCCCAATGGGCGGAATCCTGTCCTGTTTTGAGCAGACCCGGTGCGATCTGCTGTTTTTTGTGTCCTGCGACATGCCGCTGTTTCACCGGCGCATGGCGGCGCGGCTGTTGGAGCTGTGGACTCCGGGGACGGACGCCCTGGTATGGCGGACCAGAAGCGGAAGGCTTCAGCCGCTTTGCGGGCTGTACGCCCGCTCCTGCCTGCCAGCGTTGAGAGAATGCGTGGAGCGGAGAGATTACCGCCTGATGCATTTTCTGGGAAAAATTTCATGCACTCAGGTGGAGACCTCTGCGGAACAGATTCCGGACTTCTGGTTCTGCAACGTGAATTCAAAGGAGGCATACGAGGCCTTGTCGGGCTTTTGTCCGCCGGTGCTGGCGGTCAGCGGCGTCAAGAACACGGGAAAGACCACCCTTTTGGAGCGCTTGGTGGAGTCCCTCACGGGCCGGGGCCTGCGGGTGGCGGTGGTCAAGCACGACGGCCACGATTTTGAGGCCGACGTGCCGGGAACGGACAGCCGCCGCATGCAGGAGGCCGGGGCTTACGGAACCGTGGTCTACTCGGACAAGCGGTACCTGGCGGTGAAGGAACAGACGGGTCTGTGCGCCGCGGATTTCTTTTTGCTGTTTCCCGAGGCGGACCTGATTCTTTTGGAGGGACAGAAATATTCCTCCTACCCCAAACTGGAGCTGGTCCGGCGGGAAATAGGCGGGCAGCCGGTCTGTCCGCGGGAAACGGTGCTGGCCTATGTGACGGATTGGACGGACGAGGGGGGCCGCCCGTGCCTGAGGGGGGCGGAGGTTCCGGTCTTTGGCTTCGACGAGCTGGAGCGCGTCGCGGCGTTTGCTGTGGACTTTATGGACGGAGAAGCGCGCAGGGGAGGGCTGGAATTATGACGTGTTCGGAAGCAATCCGGCAGTCCGCGGTGCTTGGCAGCGCATCCGCTTCCGGCCGGGAGGCGCTGGCCGCCTTTGGCTGCCTGAAGAAGTATGGGAGGGGAGAGCACATTTTCCGGGACAAGGAGGAGGCCTCCGCCCTGTACTTCCTGGTGGAGGGCATGGCGTCCCTCTACAAGATCAATTCCCTGGACGAGAAGAAGGTGATCTTCGTCTACGGGCCGGGGAACCTGCTGAACGAGGAGATGCTGCAGAACCTTCCGGCCTCGGTGAGCTGCGAGGCCAAGGAGAATTCCCTGGTGTTCATGATCCCAAGGGAACGGCTCTGGACCGTGATGGAGCGGGACCCGGCCCTGACCCGGGCGGTGGTGCAGTCCATGGCCTTAAAGATCCGCCGCCTGTACCGCCAGCTGAAAAATACCACCAACGCCTTAAGCGGGGAGAAGCGCCTGGCCGCCAAACTCTTCAAGCTGGGCCGGGACTACGGCGTGGAGACGGAAAAGGGCACACTGATCGAAATGAACTTAAGCATCACCTATCTGGCGGATATGCTGGGCTCCAAGCGGGAGACTGTATCACGGCAGGCGAAAAAACTGACCGAGCTTCAGCTGATTTCTATGGAAAAGAACCATGTCAGCATCCCGGATATGGAAAAACTTCGAGAATATTTTAAGCAGCCGTGATGGAAATCACGGCATTTTTTGTGCGTTTCTGCTATAGTTAAAATATTAACATAGAAGGTAACCGTTCAGGACGATGAGCCATCCTGAACGGTTACCATGGAAGGAGAAACGTCTACATGGGATACCAGTTGCAGATTGAGGATATGAAGCGGTTGTTCGACCGGTGGAAAGCGGATTACACCCTGCTCGGGCCCCGGCGCATGGCGGGGGAGGGCATGTACTCCGACACGGACGTGATACGCTACGGCGAGCTGGAGAATTGGGAGGATTTGGAATGGGATCAGCGCTCCCACTACTCTTTCAAGGAGGCGGTGTTGCCCATCACCCAGATTTTATTTTACTTTACCGAGGAAACGGTGACCGAGGCCCAGGCAGAGCGGCGCAAACCGGCCCTGATTTTCCTGCGAAGCTGCGATATCCACGCCATAAAACGGCTGGATGAAATCTATCTGCGCAACCGCTTTGAGGACCAATACTACAGGCGTCTGCGGGACAATATTAAGCTGGTGCTTATGAGTTGTCCTTTGTCCTGCGGCAGCGGATTCTGCGTGTCCATGGGCACCAACCGGACGGAGGACTACGACGCGGCCGTGAACCCCGGAGCGGAGGGCGTGCGCGTTATCAGCAAGTGGGCAGAGCTGGACCGTGAGCTGGAGCGCCTGGGAGCCGCGCCGGTGGATTCTCAGCCGGACTCCCAGTCAGATTTCCAGCCGGACTTCCCGGAGGAGAACGCCGTGAAGGTGGAGATACCGGAACATCTGGACAGTTCGGTGATCCAGGCGCCGCTCTGGAAGGAGTATGACAGCCGCTGTATCAACTGCGGCCGCTGCAATTTCGTCTGTCCCACCTGCACCTGCTTTACCATGCAGGACATTTACTACACGGACAACGGACGGGCGGGAGAGCGGCGCAGAGTCCACGCCTCCTGCATGGTGGACGGCTACACCGACGTGGCCGGGGGCGGCTGCTACCGGAAGGCCAACGGGGAGCGGATGCGCTTTAAGGTGCTCCACAAGATATCGGATTTTAAGAAACAGTTCGGGTATCAGATGTGCGTGGGCTGCGGACGCTGCGACGACATCTGCCCGGAATACATATCGTTTTCCGCCTGCGTGAACCGGGTGGCAGCACTGGCAAAGGAGGAGAACTGACATGAGCCGTAATGAATACATGCCTTTTTTATCCAAAATTGTGAAGGTGAGAAAGCACACGGAGATCGAGTACACCTTCACCATGACCTATGAGGGGGAGGTAAAGCCCGGCCAGTTCTTCGAGGTGTCCATCCCCAAATACGGCGAGGCCCCCATTTCCGTCAGCGGAATCGGGGACGGAACCGTGGACCTGACCATCCGCCGGGTGGGCAAGGTGACCAATGAGATTTTCGAGCGCTACGAGGGGGACAGCATATTCATGCGAGGCCCCTACGGCAACGGGTTCGACTATGAGGACTACCGCGGCGGCGAGCTGGTGGTGGTGGCCGGGGGCACCGGGGTCTCGCCGGTCCGGGGCGTGATCCGGTATTTTGCGGACCATCCTGAGGAGCGGGGGGACATGACATTGATCGCAGGCTTTAAGAGCCCCGAGGACGTGCTGTTCAAGGACGATTTCGCGGACTGGGCCGGGAAAATGAACCTGGTGCTCACCGTGGACGCCGCCGGGGAGGGCTACACCGGAAACGTGGGCCTGGTGACCAAGTATATCCCGGAACTGAAGCTCCAGGACGTGCGGACCGCCAAAGCTATTGTGGTGGGGCCTCCCGCCATGATGCGCTTTTCCGTGAAGGCCCTTTTGGAGCGGGGTATCCCGGAGGAGAACATCTGGGTCTCCTACGAGCGGAAGATGTGCTGCGGCATCGGCAAATGCGGGCACTGCCGCATCGGCGGCAAATACGTCTGCGCGGACGGCCCGGTATTCCCCTACACCGTGGGCAGAGAACTGGTAGATTAGGAGGCGTGAGAGAATGGATGTCAATACAAAGAAGCTGAAGAAAAATGCGTTCCGCGTCACAAAGGAGCGGGGCCTCACCGCCTCCCGGGTCCGGGTGCCGGGCGGTCATCTGGACGCGAAGTACCTGTCCATGATCCAGGAGATCGCCGAGACCTACGGCGACGGCTCCGTGCACATGACCGTGCGCCAGGGCTTTGAGATTCCCGGAATCCGCTACGAGGACATGGATAAGGTCAACGAGCTTTTGCAGCCAATTATCGAGGGACTGAAGATTAACCAGCCGGAGCCGGGAAAGGGGTATTCCTCCTCGGGCACCCGGAACATTTCCGCCTGCGTGGGCAATAAGGTCTGTCCCTACGCCTGCTACGACACCAGCGGGTTCGCGTTTAAGATCGAGAAGGCCATATTTCCCGACGACCTGCACGTGAAGGTGGCGCTGACCGGCTGTCCCAACGACTGCGCCAAGGTGCGCATGCACGATTTCGGCATCATGGGCATGACCGAGCCCCAGTACCGGGCCGAGCGCTGTGTCAGCTGCGGGGCCTGCGAGAAGGCCTGTAAAAGGAAGTCCGTGGGCGCGCTGTCCATGGTGAATTACCGGATTCAGCGCAACCACGAGAAATGCATCGGCTGCGGCGAGTGCGTGATCCAGTGCCCCACCAGGGCCTGGGTGCGCAGCGATAAAAAGTATTACCGCCTGACGCTGCTTGGCAGGACGGGCAAGAAGAACCCGCGGCTGGGCGAGGATTTCATCAAGTGGGCCGACGAGGAGAGCATTTTAAAGATCATCACCAATACCTACGACTACGTCCGGGAATACATCGACCTAAGCGCCCCGGGGGGCAAGGAACACATCGGTTACATCGTGGACCGGACGGGTTTTGAGGAATTTAAAAAATGGGCGCTGAGAGGTGTGGATCTCCCGGAGATCGCCGAGGTTTCGGAGCGGATCTACTGGGGCGGCGTCAAATACTGAGAAGGGGGAAATGAAGATGAAACGGGTACAATCGACCTGCAATTACTGCGCCCTGGACTGCAACATGGACTTCTATGTGGAGGACGGGCGTATCGTCAAGGTGCTGCCCACCAAGGGCTATCCGGTCAACGACGGCTTCTGCTGCATCAAGGGCCTGTCCCTGGACAAACAGCAGACCGTGGTCAAGACCTCTCCGCTGCCGAAGATCCGCCAGGCGGACGGCACCATGAAGGAAGTGTCCTGGGATGAGGGCTTTAAACACGTGGCGGATCAGCTCACAGCGCTCCAGGAAAAATACGGCCGGGAGAGCGTGGCGGGCATCAGCACGGGTCAGCTGACCATGGAGGAATTCGCCATTTTCGGCCATGTGATGCGCAATTACTTAAAGACCAACGTGGACGGCAACACCCGCCTCTGCATGGCCACCGCCGTGGTGGCCCACAAGCAGAGTTACGGCTTCGACGCGCCGGGTTACACCTTAAAGGACCTGGAGCTGTCCGACACCATCGTGTTTGTGGGAGCCAACCCGGTGGTGGCCCACCCCATTCTCTGGCGCCGAGTGAAGCTGAACCCGGACCCCAACAAAAAGGTCATTGTCATCGACCCCAGGGAGTCCGAGACCGCCATGAACGCGGATTACTGGTATCCGGTGCGCTGGAAGGGCGATCTCTGCCTGTTCTACACCCTGGCAAATGTGCTCATCGAAAAGGGCTGGGTGAATGAGGATTACATCGCGGCCCACACCGAGGGGTACGGGGAATTCAAGGAGTTCGTGAAGGATTTCACATTGGAAAAGGCAGAGGAGACCGCAGGTCTTGCGCCGGAGCAGATTCTGGAGCTTGCGGGGCTGATCCATGAGGGCAAACGGGTGTCCTTCTGGTGGACCATGGGCGTGAACCAGGGCTACGAGGCGGTTCGCACGGCCCAGGCTATCATCAACATCGCGCTGATGACCGGCAACATCGGCCGTCCCGGCACCGGGGCCAACTCCATCACCGGCCAGTGCAACGCCATGGGCTCCCGCGCCTACTCCAACACCGCGGTGCTCTACGCGGGCGGCGACTTCACCAACCCGGCCCGCAGGGCGGCTGTGGCAAATGCCCTGGGCGTGGACGAGAGCGTGCTGGCGGAGAAGCCCACCGCCACCTACAACCAGATCATCGAGGGGATCAACGAGGGCCGGATCAAGGGCCTGTGGATTCTCTGCACCAACCCGCGGCACAGCTGGACCAACAACGAGACCTTTGCGGAGGCGGTGAAAAAGCTGGAGCTGTTTGTGGTTCAGGATATTTACGACACCATCGAGAGTGCGGAGCACTGCACGGTGTTCTTCCCCGTGGTTCCGGGCATCAAGAAGGAGGGCACCTACATCAACCTGGAGCGCCGCCTCTCCGGCATGCGCCCCTGCCTGCCCAGGGGGGAGAACGAGATCAGCGACTACGAGGCCATTCTGGGAGTCGGAAGGGCTCTGGGAATGGGCGATCTGCTCAAGGGCTGGGAGACGCCCAGGGACTGCTTCGAGCTGATGAAGAAATGTTCCAAGGGTATGCCCGGCGAGATCACCGGCGTTACCTGGGAAATGCTGGAAAATTCCCGGGGCGTCCAGTGGCCCTTCCGGGAGGGGGAGACCCTGACCGAGGACCAGCGCCGCCTGTACGAGGACGGAAATTTCTTCACCCCCAGCAAGAAGGCCCAGTTCAAGTTCGAGGCGCCCAGGGAGAATCCCCTGCCTCTGACCGAAGAATTCCCCTATGTGTTTAACACCGGCAGAGGCTCGGTGGGGCAGTGGCACACCCAGTCCCGCACCAGGGAAGTCCAGTTCGTGGAGGACGTGTCGGCCAGGGAAGCGTATCTGTATATCAATCCGTTGACGGCACAGGAGCAGGGCATCGGGGAAAATGATTTCCTGCGGGTGCACTCGGCTAACGGGCACAGCGCTGTGTTTAGGGCAAGGATTTCCGGGCATGTGCGGGAGAAGGAGCTGTACGCGCCCATCCATTACATTGAGTGCAACAAGCTGACACCGTCCATTTACGACCCCTATTCCAAGGAGCCGTCCTACAAGGCGACGCCGGTTTGGTTTGAGAAAGCAGAAGGAGGGAACGGTCATGTATCGGATCAAAATTGACAGAAGCCGCTGTATCGGCTGTCTGACCTGTGTGACGGCCTGCGTGGTCAGCCACGAGTCAAACGACGCCAGAAACCGGGTGGTCATCGACAGCGAGGGCAAATGCGCCCCCATTTTCTGCCGCCACTGCGACCGGCCGGAGTGCGTGTACACCTGCATGACCGGGGCCATGCACAAGAACCCGGAGAACGGTTTTGTGGAGTACGACCGGGAGAAATGCGCCAGCTGCTATATGTGCGTCATGGCCTGCCCCTACGGCGTACTTAAGAGCGATCGCATCGAGCACAAGGAGATCATGAAGTGCGACATGTGCGTGCACCGCAGTTCGGACGGTTCCCCGGCTCCCATGTGCGTGGAAATCTGTCCCATGAAAGCGATTACGATGGAGGAGGTGGAAGCATGAGATATGTGGTATTGGGCGCCAGCGCGGCCGGAGTGAACGGCGTAAGGCAGCTGAGAAAGCGCTGTCCTGAGGCGGAAATCGTGCTGGTCAGCAAGGATCAGGAAATTTATTCCAGATGTATTCTCCACCATCTGATCGGGAACCTGCGCACCAGGGAGCAGCTCTGCTTCGCGGAGGCGGATTTTGCAGAGCGTTACCGGGTGGACTGGAGAAATGGCGTCGCCTGTACGGGCGTGGACACCGGGAAAAAGGAGGTCGCCCTGTCCGACGGCACGACGGTTTCCTACGACAAGCTGCTGATCGCAACGGGGTCCCACACCTTCCTGCCGCCAGTGAAGGGGCTGCGGGAGGCCAAAGGGGTGTACGGCTTCCGGGATATGGAGGAGACGGAGGCCATCATGGAGGCCGCAAAGGACGCGAAACATATCGTGATCATGGGCGGCGGCCTTACGGGGCTGGACGCGGCCACGGGCTTTATCCATATGGGACGCAGCGTGGAGCTGGTGGAGCTGGCGGACCGGCTGTTGGTGAAGCAGCTGGACGAGAGAGCGGCTTCGGTTTACCAGAAAGCGCTGGAGGCGAAGGGCGTGAAGATGCATTTGGGCTGCGCCCTGGAGGAAGTGCGCTGCGGCGGTGACGGGCGGGTGGTTTCCCTGACGCTCTCCGGCGGCGGAGAAATCCCCTGCGACCTGCTGGTGGTGACGGCGGGTGTGCGCTCCAACGTGGAATTCCTGGAGGGCTCGGGCCTGGAGCTGGATTCCTACGGCCTGGTGATTGATCCCCAGGGGCGCACCAACGTGGCGGACGTGTACGGAGCCGGGGACGTGACCGGGCGTTCCCCCATCTGGCCTGCGGCGGTCAAGCAGGGTATGGTGGCGGCGGACAATATGGCCGGTATTGAAGCCGGAATGGAGGACTTTTTCGCCAGCAAGTCCACCATGAATTTTCTTGACATTCCCACCATGTCCTTAGGTGTGCCGGAGAAGCCGGATGACACCTACGAGGAGATCGTGGAGGATACGGGGGATCAGTACCGCAAGGTGATCCACAAGGGCGGAAAGATCTACGGAGCCATTCTCCAGGGGGATCTGGCCTACGGCGGCGTGCTGACCCAGCTGATCGCCCGGAAAATCGACGTGTCCAGGGTGAAAAAGCCCCTGTTCTCCATCGATTACTCCGATTTCTTCCATACCGGCGACAATTTTGAATTCTACTACGAGGTGACGTAAATGAACGGAAAATTAAAAAATATGCCCATCGCCATTGTTCCCACCATGCTGGGAGCCGCGACTCTTGCCAATGTGTACCAGTCCCTTGGATACGACTGGGTGCGCCACCTGACCATGTGGGTGTCCACGGTGGTTCTGATCTGTTATATCGTGAAAATCATCCGCTTTCCCGGCGTGGTGAACAATGAGTACAAGAACACCATCCCGGCCAGCCTGTACGCCGGAATCACCATGGTGACCATGATTTTGACCAGTTATTACCGGGACTGGATTCCCGGGCCCATGCGGATTCTGCTGATCGCGGCGGTCTGCGTCCATGCGGTACATATTCTGGTGTTCCTCTGGAGAAACGTGTTCCACGGCGTGAACCTGGACACCTTTGTGCCCAGCTGGTTTGTGACCTTTAACGGGATCATGGTGTCCACCGTGGCGGGAGCGGCGGTGCTGCCACCCATTATGGCGAAAGCCGTGCTCTGCTGGGGTCTGTTCATTTACACCGTCACCATTCCCTTCATGGTGTGGCGTCTGGCCACCCGGGAGGTGAAGCCTGCGGCCTTCCACACCCAGGCCATCGTGCTGGCTCCCTGCAGCCTGTGCCTGGTCAGCTACCTGAATGTGGTGAAGGAGCCGAGCCAGATCGTGGTGGTCATTCTCACGGTCTGCGTGATGGCCTCCCTGGCGTTTATCGTGATCAAGCTGCCCGCGTTTTATGCCGTGCCCTTTGCGCCGGGATTCGCGGGACTGACCTTCCCCATGGCCATCGGCATCGTGGCCTCCAACAAGGCGGCCGCGTATTTCGCGGGAGCGGGGCAGGAGATGATCGGAAATGTGATTAAGCAAATTGCGGGCTTCCAAATTTACCTGACAACTGCTATAATTGGGATGGTACTGTTCTGCTTCTTTAAAATGTGGCGGAATAGCATGAAAGCGGCGGCCTGAGTGTTGCGGGGCGCTGCCCGGAACGCATGAGGATTTAGAATTAAGAATTGAGAATCCGGCCGGCATGGGATTACCAAGCCGGCCGGATTTGTGATGGAATTTGAGGAGGACAGACAAAAGATGAGAGCGGGAGACTTAAAGGTGGAGAGAGAGTTTGGAGAGGGGAGCGTGGATTTCCGTGGAGCCGCGGACCGCGTATCCCTGGAGGAGGCGGCCGGTTTTCTGCTGGCGCACTGCCAGGTGATCCGGGAAACGGAGACGGTGCCGCTGCTGGACTGCACAGGCAGGGTTCTGGCGGAGGACGTGAGCGCCGGTTTTGACAATCCGCCTTTCGACCGCTCGCCCGTGGACGGCTACGCGGTGCGCAGCGCGGATATCGCCCAGGCGTCCCAGGAGAATCCCGCCGTCCTCCAGGTCATCGGCGAGGTGGACGCCGGGGGCTGGTCGGACGATGAGGTGGGGCCGGGGCAGGCCATGCGCATCATGACCGGCGCGCCCATTCCGAGAGGCGCGGACTGCTGCGTGTACCAGGAACAGACGAATTACGGGGAGGAGCAGGTCCAGGTGTACAAGCCCTGTGGTCCCTGGAAGAACTACTGCTTCAAGGGCGAGGACATCAAGGCGGGAACCCTGGTCCTGAAGGAGGGAACGGCGCTGACCTATGTGGAGACGGGGATTCTGGCCGGATTGGGCCGGGAGAAGGTGAAGGTGTACCGCAGGACCAGAGTGGCGGTGTTCGCCTCCGGCGACGAGCTGGCGGAGCCGGGCACGGAGCTGGCCCCTGGCAAAATCTACGACAACAACCTGTATTTCCTGGCGGCCCGGCTGCGGGAATTAGGGGTGGAGATCACGGCCCTGGAGCGGGTTCCCGACCAGCCGGAGGTGATGGCGAAGCGGCTGGTCAGTGCCTGTGGTCAGGCGGATCTGATCATCACCACCGGCGGCGTTTCCGTGGGCAAAAAGGACATCATGCACGAGGCCCTGGCCCTGTGTAAAGCCCAGCGCCTGTTCTGGAAAATCCGCATGAAGCCGGGCATGCCCACCATCGGCTCGGTGCTGGAGGGAACGCCCGTCGTCAGCCTGTCCGGGAACCCCTTTGGCGCGCTGGCAGACTGCGAGCTTCTGGTCCGGCCTATGCTGGCCAAAGCGGGCCACAACCCGGCCTTAAATCCCGGGTCCTGCACTGCGGTCATGCCCCAGGGTTTCCCCAAGGCCAGCCCTTCCAGGCGGTTCCTCCGGGGCGTCTGCGAGAACGGCCAGGTGCGGATTCCCGAGGTGAAAAAGCACGCCTCCGGCATTCTGAGCTCCATGAGCGGCTGCAACTGCCTGGTGGACATCCCGGCGGGCACCGAGGCGGTGGAACCGGGGGGAGAGGTGCGGGTGATTCTGCTGTAAGGAAGAATTTACGGACATAAATATGCAGGGCGCGCCCCGGTGATGGGATCATCGGGATGCGCCCTGCGTCTATTCCGCCTCCCCGGTATACGCGGGGATGTCGAAGGTTTCCGACTTGAAGCTGCTGTAAAACCTGCCCTGGCTGGCGGTGAATTTCAGGACGCAGTAGTCCGGGTCCGTGACGCCGCCGGGATAGTACATGGTGTCCCCGTCCCGCCAGATCATTTCCTTGGAAGCGCTGTCCGTTAAAACCTCCATGGTTCCGGTGAGCATGACCCCGCGGAAGAACCTGCGGTCGCAGAAATAGATGCAGGCTTTGGGATTTTGGCGGTACTGGGAGACCCGCATGGACGAGGTATTTGTGGTGAAATAAAAGGTCTCAATGCCCAGCCGCCTGCGGGGCGGCAGCATGGCCTTGGTGCAGGGCCAGCCGTTTTCGTCCACGGAGCTGATGAAGGATACCCCCTGCTTGTCGATCAGATTGCCGATGGTTTGTTCTGCGTCTCTCATAAAATGCCTCCTTTTCCTCCCATTATAGCCCGGGGCGGAGGAACCGTAAAGAAGGCACTTTTTTGTAACTATAAGAGTCCCTTTTCCCGCAGGAAATCCCCGCGGTTGTCCTCCAGCATGAGCTCGATTCCCACGCTCTGTAAAATGGAGACGGCCTCGAAGATTCTGCGCCCCCGGTCCGTGAGAAAATAATCCACCTTCAAGGGATAACCTTCGTAGGTCTGCTTGCCGACGATGCCGTACTCCGCCAGCTCCTTCAGATGCTGGATCAGCATTTTCCGGCTGACGCCCAGGATGGATTTTTCCAGGGAGGACAGGGACGAGGTGCCTTTGCTCAGCTGCCACAGGATGATGGGCTTCCATTTCCCGCGGATGATGTCGTGGGTGAGCTCCAGCGGACAGGTGTAGTCGGTGCGTTGTTTCATGATGGTTCCTCCCTTGTAAGCGGTTCTGTAGAGTATTATAGGGCATGGGATGGAAATGCACAAGCGGGGATACCGGGAGAATGTTTGTGAAAAATAGATAAAAAGTGACGTCGCATTTTGTGCGCATTTTAAATTGACATTCATGCTGTTTTCTGTTTATACTATACCTAGTTAAAAACAAAGTGTGTTACTGGTCATGCAGGCATTAGCTATTGAGAACATGGAAATGTTCTTATTAGTTAATGCCTTTTTGTGTGTGGTGGACCGCGGGCTTTACCTGCGGGGACCGCACGGCGTTTCCGGGGAAGATCATTGCGGCCGCAGATCAGGGAGACGGGCATGAAAAGGGCGCACGGAAAGGAATGTGTGAGATGAAAGATAAAATTTTCAGCGTATTACAGCGTGTGGGAAGAAGCTTTATGCTGCCCATCGCGATTCTTCCGGTGGCGGGGCTTCTGCTGGGTATCGGCAGCTCCTTCACCAATGCGACGACCATCGCAACCTATGGATTGGAGGCGTTCCTGGGAGATGGAACCCTGCTTCACAGCCTGCTCACCATCATGAGCAAGGCGGGCAGCGTGATCTTCGACAACCTGCCGATTATCTTTGCCGTGGGCGTGGCCATCGGCATGGCGAAGGCCGAGAAGGAGGTGGCGGCCCTCTCCGCCATGATCGCCTTCCTGGTCATGAACATTTCCATTAACGCAGTGCTTCAGAACACCGGCAAGGTGCTGGCGGACGGCTCTGTAGCCGAGGGCGTGCTGGAGGGGACCATCACCAGCGTTCTGGGGATTCAGACTTTGCAGATGGGCGTGTTCGGCGGTATTATCGTAGGCCTTGGCGTGGCGGCGCTGCACAACCGGTATCACAAGATCGTGCTGCCAAATGCGCTGTCCTTCTTCGGAGGTTCCCGGTTTGTGCCGATCATTTCTACCATCACCTACGTGTTTGTGGGGATTCTGATGTACTTTGTGTGGCCGGTGGTGCAGAACGCCATTTTCGCACTGGGCGGACTGGTGACGGGCACCGGATATGTGGGAACCCTGATTTTCGGGATTGTGAAGCGGGCGCTGATTCCCTTCGGCCTGCACCACGTGTTTTACCTGCCCTTCTGGCAGACGGCGGTGGGTGGCACCATGATGGTGGACGGCAGCCTGATCCAGGGCGGACAGAATATTTTCTTCGCACAGCTGGCCTCCTCCAACGTGGCCCATTTCAGCGCCGACGCGACCCGGTATTTCTCCGGTGAGTTCATTTTCATGATCTTCGGCCTGCCCGGCGCGGCCCTGGCCATGTACCGCTGCGCTAAGCCGGAAAAGAAGAAGGCTGCGGGCGGCCTGCTGCTCTCGGCGGCGCTTACCTGTATGCTGACGGGCATCACGGAGCCCATCGAGTTCTCCTTCCTGTTCGTGGCGCCCATGCTGTTCGGGGTGCAGGTGATCCTGGCAGGCGCGGCGTATATGATCGCCCATATGCTGAATATCGCGGTGGGACTGACGTTCTCCGGCGGACTGCTGGATCTGCTGATTTTCGGCATTTTGCAGGGCAACGCGAAGACCAGCTGGATGTGGATTATTCCGGTGGGCGTGGTTTATTTCTTCCTGTATTACTTTATTTTCAGCTTTTTGATCAAGAAGTTTAACCTGAAAACGCCGGGCCGCGAGGAGGAGGACGAGGAAACGCGCCTCTACACCAAGGCGGATGTGAACGCGAAGCGGACTGGGAACGGTTCGGAGGCGGGGCAGACGGGCGCCGCTGTGGACCAGAGAAGCGCGGATATCGCACGTTTCCTGGGTGGAAAGAAGAATATTACTTCTGTGGACTGCTGCGCTACAAGGCTGCGCTGCTCCGTGGAGCGGCCGGAGCTGGTGGACGAGAAGGGACTGAAGGCCACGGGGGCCGTGGGCGTGATTAAGAAGGGCCAGGGCGTTCAGGTGATCTATGGGCCGAATGTGACGGTGATTAAGGCGGAGTTGGAAGGGTATTTGGAGCAGATGGGGGATGAGAGCGCGGAGGCGCAGGGCGCAGGTCTGGGACAGGATACGGCGCAGGGCAGAGGCGCAGGGAATGCGGAGGATCAGGACGGCGGACTGGGCCAGGGGACGGCGCAGGGCGCAGAGGCAGGGAACGTAAACCGGCAGGGCAGCCAGACGGATGGCCAGGGCGCAGGTGAAGGCCAGGTGAGCGAGCCCGGAGCAGATGCCGCTCAGGAAGCGTCGCAGGCAGCCCAGCAGCCCGCCCGCCACATCCTCTGCTCGCCCTTCAACGGCACGGCGGCCCCCATCACTGAAGCGCCGGACGAGGCGTTTTCCAGCAAGATGATGGGCGACGGGTATGTGGTGAAGCCCTCGGACGGCCAGGTGGTGATGCCAGAGGACGGGGAGATTATGTTCGTGTTCCCCTCCAAGCACGCCATTGGACTGAAAACTGAGGACGGCATGGAGTATCTGCTGCACATCGGCGTGGACACGGTGAAGCTGGACGGAAAGGGATTTGAGGTGTTCGTTCAGGATGGACAGAAGGTGAAGAGGGGTCAGCTTCTCATGAAGTTCGATCTGGATTATATCAGGGCGAACGCGGCTTCGGACGCCTGTATGGCAGTGTTTACCGGCCTGTCCGAGGGACAGTCGGTGCACATGGAGCGCGCCGGACAGGTGAACGCATTGGATGAGATCGCGTGGTATTAATAGAAAAACTCTCTCCGGCCGGTGGCAGTTTTCCGAATTTTCGGGTATAATCAAGGAAACGAATTCATGTTGTCGGTCTGGCGGCCGATGGCATGGTAAAATCAAGAACGCATAATAGCCAGAGAACACATACCAGGGAGGGTTTTTATGTACCGGGTCATCAAGGTTTTAAACAATAACGGGGTTTTGGCCCTGGATATGGAGAAAAAGCAGGAGGTCATTTTGCTGGGAAACGGCGTGGGCTTTGGGAAGAAGATGGGCCAGCGGTTCGGGGGGAGCCCGGACGCGCGGCGCTACGAGCTGGTGAAAAAAGAGACCTCCGCCCTCCAGGCCGTGAACGGCATCGACCCGGTATACATTGAGGTGACGGCCAGAATCATCGAGGCGGCGGAGGGGCTTTTGGGCCCCATCCGGCACGACATTCTCATCGCCATGGCCGACCACATCGCCCTGGCGGTCAGCCGGGCAAAAGAAGGCTGCGAGCTGCCCAATCCCTTCAGCCAGGACATCCGCGCCCTGTTCTCCCAGGAGTACGAGGCGGCCCTTAAGGGGCGGGAGCTGATCCGGCAGGAGCTGGGCGTGGAGATTTCCGAGGACGAGGTGAGCTACATTACGCTGCACATTCACGGCGGCCTCTCCGACGAGAACGTGTCCCAGTCCCTGGAGCTGGCCCGGCTGGTGCAGGACGGCATCCGCCAGGTGGAGGAGGGCATGGGAATGAACCTGCCTGTCGCTTCCCTGGGCTACAACCGCCTGATGAGCCATCTGCGCTACATGATCGCTAGAACCCGGAAAAAGGAGCAGACCAACCTGAACATGGGTGATTACGCCAGAGAGAATTTTCCCAGGGCCTATGAGGTGGCGGCCCAGGTCTGCGAGGACATCGGCCGGAAGTTAAAATGTCCCGTGGCCCAGGAGGAGATCGGCTTTCTGGCGATCCATATCCAGCGGGCGGCGGGGCAAGGGTGAGTATTTAAAAATAAAAAACGGCAGTTAAAAAGAGGTGGAGAAGGACGAGGGTTACTGGGATAGTTTGTGCTGATAATTGAATAGACTTTACCCCCTCGATGTGGTACAATCTATCTATAATTAGGCCAGAGTGTGAAGGTGGTGATACTATGACAGATAGCGAAAAGCTTGACTTGTTACTTTCTCAGATACAGGGCATAAATGGTCATATAGGTCATATAGGCCAGATTGAAAAACAGAATGCGGATACATTCAAAGAATTAATGAATGTGGAACGTGAGGTTTTGAAAAATCAAGATGCCATAAAAGCGCTGAATGCCAAATATGATACGTTACTTTTAAAAGCTGATAATTCTACATTGCTTCTTAAGCTGATCGACAGACAAGCCGAAGAAATGTCAGAATTAAAAGAAAGGGTAACACAGCTTGAAAGCAAGTTAGCATAATCACATAATCAAAAACCATACAGAGTGTAAGCCCATCAAATGATCCGGGTTTACACTCTTTTTATGGTTCAGCGCATTACCCCCAAAAATACCGCTCCAAAAACTCCGCCGCCCCGTCCTCCTCATTGCTCCCCGTCACAAAGCGCGCAGCGGACTTCACATCCTCCTGGGCGTTCCCCATAGCCACGGACACTCCGGCAAAGCGCAGCATTTCAATATCGTTCTGATTGTCCCCGATGGCCAGAACTGAGGACATCGGGATATCCAGGCGCGCACAGAGGGATTTCAACGCATTCCCCTTGGAGGCGTGTACGGAGTTGATCTCAATATTACACTCCCCGGTGCGCATGAGCTTCATAGAGGGAAGCGGGCTGCCTTCCCGCAGCATCTCCCGAAACGCCTGGTCGCTGTGGGGGAACACGCCGATTTTCCACAGGGAGGCATCTGTCCCCCGCAACCATTGGATCAGGTCAGGTACGGTTGAGGTGTCGAATCGCAGGTAAGGGAACCGGGCCGCCAGGCCGCTTTCCTTCCAGCCCTCGGGCCGGATGGGTCCCTGACTGGTGTGAAGATAGAAGAAGAGCGGGTGCTCCCTGTAATATTCCAACAGGCGGATGGCCTCGGGGATGGGGATGGGCGTCTCCTCCAGCACGGCCCCGCTTGCCGGGTCCTGGATCGCGGCCCCGTTGGAGAAGATGGCGTGGCAGATGGGTGAGACCTGTAAAATGGTGCCTCGCAGCCCGTCCAGTCCGCGCCCGGTGGCCGGAACCACCCGGATTCCTGCGTCCGCCAGCTTCTGCACCGTCTGTAAGGTGCGCCGGGAAATGTGCTTGTCCTCGTGGAGCAGCGTCCCGTCCATGTCCAGAGCGACCAGTCGGATGTTGTGTGGGTTCATAATCAGATGCCTCCTTGAATGTTGGGGATTATGAGAGGTATTATACCATGTCCGCACCTCTCAGAGTGTCAATTTTAGTGTCGAAACACAAAAGTTTGTTCAAAAAAGTCATATCCTACTGCTGAAATCCCAGCATGAGTGGCGGAATGCACAAAACTCTATTCCCAAATCTGAAAAAATTACTATAATGAAACATGTACCAGGTAATTCCCCCAGAACAGGAGAGATGAGTATGCTCAGCACCAAGGAAGAAGTTTACGGATATCTGGAAAAAATCAGCCGGAATTTCTCTACAAAGGAATTGAAGCAGTTTACAGCCAACGACATCAGCGAAAACCTGAATATATCCAGGAACCTGGCCAGCCAGTATTTGAATGAGCTGGTGAAGGAGGCGCGGGCGATTAAGGTCAATTCCAGGCCGGTGTACTTTTTCCATAAGAAAAACGTGGAGCGCAGCGCGCAGGTGACCTTCGACACCTGCATCTTTTCCGGTCTGGACGAATTTCTGATCAAGAGCCGCAGCGGGGAGTCCAAACGGGATTTCCAGAAGGCGGTGGGACATTACCTGAGTTTAAGTCCCTGTATCGAGCAGTGCAAGGCGGCGGTCCAGTATCCGCCAAACGGCCTTCCCACCCTGTTGTACGGCGCCAACGGCACGGGTAAATCCTTTCTGTCCAGACTGATGTTTGAGTACGGGAAGAACGAGAAGGTCATCAAGGCGGACCGGCACTATATCGCGGTGGACTGCGCGGAGTACGCCCAGAATACGGAAGGTTTTGCCCGGAATCTGCTGGGAGAGGGGGACGGGAAGGGATGGCTGTCCAGGTCCGACGGAGGCATGATCTTTTTCGACGAGATCGACCGGCTTCCGGCGGCGGGGCAGGAAATGATCTTTTCCTATTTGGTAAGCGGTCAGTACAGGACCGTGGGCGGAGGCGATGAGCTCTATGAGTCGGGGGCCAGGCTGGTGTTCGCCACCTCCAGGCCGCCGGGGGAAGCGCTGTTCAAGGCATTTGCCAGGCGGATTCCCATTGTGATTCAGGTCCCCTCCTTAAATGAACGGACCATCGACGAGAAGGAGGAGATGCTGGTCGCCTTCCTCAGGCGGGAGGGACAGCGCATGGGAGTGGACGTGAGCATCAGCAAGCGGGCCTTCCACTGCATGCTGGAATACCCCTTCGAGAACAACATCGACGAGCTTCTGTTCTGTATCACCAGCTGCTGCGCCGGGGCCTACCTGGAGCGGGACGCGGGCCAGATCGCCATCCGCACCTACCATCTGCCGGACTACATGATGTCCAGTCTCCGGTTCGGAGCGGAGGAGGAGGACGATAAGCTAATCCGCATGAGCAGTTACAACCGGGACAATTCCTTTGAGCAGGCCATCCAGTATTTCCAGATGATCCTGGACGAGTACCAGGATTTCAAAAGCGGGGATCAGGGCTTTGAGGGAATGTTAAAGGGTTGTCAGCAGCATTTAAAAAATTACTATGATTATCTGATCTACGGGCAGAAGCTGGTCAACAACAAGATCGCCAGCTACGAGCAGATGATCAACCAGATATTTGAGACAGTGGGGGAGACCTATGGGATCAATCTCTCCAAAAAGTACAGCTATCTCCTGGCCCGGTGCCTGTACATCCAGCTCCGGGCTGACCACATCGTGTCCAAGTGGGTAAAGACCAACGGGGACGAGATCGTCTCCCTGTTCGGGGTGATAAAGCAGGAGCTGGCCAAGGAGGCGGCCATCACCGCCCAGATCGCCGGGCTTGTGAAGCAGAATCTGGACGTGGAGGTCAACAGCTTGAACCAGCTGTTCCTTCTGCTGAATGTGAAGAGCCAGAACGAGCATATCGCGGTGGCCTCCACGGCCGGGGTTATTTTGAGCCACGGCTATTCCACGGCCACCAGCATCGCGGACGCGGCCAATCAGATCATCGGAAAGAAGGTGTTCGAGGCCATCGACATGCCCCTGGACGTCCAGAGCCGGGATATCGCCGGGATATTGGAAAAACACATTGAGCGCTACATCACCTGCCGGGACATCGTGCTCATGGTGGACATGGGCTCTCTGGAGCAGATTCATCGGGAGATGCGGAACCTGGCTAATGTGAACATCGGCATCATCAACAACATCAGCACGGCCCTGGCCGTGGACATCGGCCTTGGAATCTGCGGAAACATGGATATGGAGGAGATTTTAAAGCGGGCCAGCGAGAACAATATCTGTACCTACCGGATTATCAACAATGTGCGCAAGGAGGACGCCATCATTTTCAGCGGCGAAAATGGGATCGACACGGCGGAGAAGATCAAGGAGTTGATTCTCCAGAGCTCCGACGCCTGCATTCCGGTCCGGTATATCGCCTACGATTACTACCGTTTGGTGAAAAATGGAAGCCGGGACGAGATTTTTGCCAGATACCGGGTGAAATGCATCATCGGGCTGTTCAACCCGGAGATCGAGGGAGTTCCCTTTATCGCATTGGAGGACATTATCTCCATGGACGGGGCGGAGCAGCTGAAGCGGATCTTTTCCGCCTATCTGGATGAGAAGCAGCTGGAGGTGTTCAACCAGAACATGCTGAAGAATTTTACCCTCCAGAACGTGGTGGAATCCATCACTATCCTGAACCCGGCAAAGCTTCTGGACGAGGTGGAGCACTCGGTGACGCGGCTTTCCCGGATCACGGGGCAGAAGCTGGAGGGGAGAATCATCATCGGCCTTTACGTCCACCTGTGCTGCCTGGTGGAGCGGCTGGTGACCAAGACCTCCATCGAGAATTACCAGGATCTGGAAGGGTTCCAGAAAAAACACGGAGATTTTATCGGCTGGGTCCAGGAGTGCTTCCAGGATATTTCCAACCACTACAAGGTGGACCTGCCGGTCAGTGAGATCGCGTACATTTATGACTATATCCACTTGAATTCTAAGAATAAAATGACCGGGCGGCCGGCTTTTGACCAGGGCCGCGAGGACGAATAGGAGGAATGAAACTATGGGAATCACATTGGCTAGAATCGACAACCGTCTGCTGCACGGAATCGTGGCCACCCAGTGGGCGGGGCGCTCAGGGGCCCAGCGCATCATGATCATCGACGACGGGGTGGCGAACAACGAGCTGACCAAGGCCAGCATGAAGCTGGCGCGCCCCACGGGTATGGCCATCTCCATCATCACCCTGGAGAAGGCGCTGAACAATTTTAAGGCCGGGAAATACGAGGATCACAACGTATTTGTGATCGTGAAGAGCCCGGTGACCCTGGAAAGTCTTTCCGAGGCCGGGGTGAAGATTCCCGAGCTGGTGGTGGGCGGAACCGCCCGCCCGGACGAGTCCGTGCACAGCGTCAAGCTGTACCAGAGGGCCTACGCCACGGACCGGGAGATTGAGGCTTACAAGGTGTTGAAGGGAAACGGGACCAAAATTTACGCCCAGTACGTTCCGGCGGACTCGGTGGTAAATCTGGATGAGTTTTTGAGATAGCAGGAGGGAAAAAGAGATGACATTAGCTGTATGGCAGATAATTGCACTGATACTGGTGGCCGCGGGGATCAACCTGGACCGCCGCGGACTTTCGCTGACCCACGCCCGGCCGGCCATTGTGGGCCTGATCTGCGGCCTGATTCTGGGCGACGTGAACAGCGGGCTTTACATCGGCGGTACCTTTACCCTGATGTCCCTGGGCGTGGCGGCCATCGGCGGCTCCTCGGTGCCGGACTACGGCGTGGCGACCATCATCGCCTGCGCCTTTGCCCAGACCACGGGCCAGGGACCGGAGGTGGGCCTGACCATCGGCCTTCCCGTCGGTATGCTGGGCGTGCAGATGGACGTGCTGTTTAAGATCTGCAACTCCTTTATCGCCCAGAAGGCCCAGCGCTACGCAAACGAAAAGGAATTCAAGAAAATGTACACCATCATGCTGCTGAGCCCGGTGATGGTGGCGGTGTTTATGTCCTTCCCCACAGCGGTGGCCCTGACGGCGGGCGCGCCTCTGGTACAGGCGATCCTGGACGTGCTTCCGGCCTGGGTGACCGGCGGACTGTCCGTGGCCGGAAAGCTGCTGCCCGGACTTGGTATCGCAATGCTGCTGCACTACATGCCGGCAAAGAAGTATTTCAACTACATTCTCATCGGTTTTGTGGTCAGCGCGTACATAAAGGTTCCGGTTCTGGGCGTAGCCCTTTTGGGAACGGCGCTGGCGTACAAGTTCTACACAGATAATGAAGCGAGAGCCACAGTTGGATTTGCAGGAGGATTGGAAGATGAATAGAGAACCGGTATTGACAAAAAAGGATTGTGTGAAGGGAGCCTGCAGATGGTCCCTGATGGCGGTAACCACATTTAACTATGATACGCAGCTGGCCCCGGCCGTGGTATTCGGCATCGGCCCCCTTCTGCGCAAAATCTACCCGGACGACGATGAGTACGTGGAGGCGTTAAACAACCATTTCCGGTATTTCAACACCCATCCCTGGGTGGCGAACCTGGTGTTGGGCGCGACCCTGGCCCTGGAGGACAAGGAGGGAATCTCCGCGGCCGACGCGGTGCAGAACATCAAGGTCAGCCTGATGGGCCCGCTGGCCGGTATCGGAGACACCCTGATCTGGACCCTGCTTCCCACCATCTTAGGCTCTATCGCCGGATACATGGCCCTGGAGGGCAACCCGGTGGGAACGATTCTCTGGCTTTTGACCAACGTGTTCTTCATCGCGGTCCGCACCCAGCTCATGTGGGTGGGCTACCGCGAGGGCACCAAGCTGATCACCAAATTCGGCGGAAAGATCGCCCAGATCACCGACGCGGCTTCCGTGCTGGGATTGACGGTGGTAGGAGCCCTGGCCGCCACGGTGGTGACGGCGAAAACGCCTCTGACCTTCCAGATGGGAGAGGTGAACATGGCGCTGGCCGATCTGTTGGACAAGATTCTTCCCTCCATGATCTCCGTACTCACCGTCTGGGCCCTGTACAAGCTGATCGGCCGCAAGGGCATGAAGGTGACCACCATTATCCTGCTGGTGATTCTGTTCTCCATGGTCTGCTCCGCCTTCGGGATTCTGGCGTAAAGGCGGGTGAGTGCAGATGGTAGAGGTAAGCGCGGCAAAATATGACATAACGCCGGAATTTCCCATGTACATGCGGGGCTACGCCATGCGGACCGGGAAATCCATCGGCGTGCTGGACCGGTTGTACTGCAGGGCCCTGTGCCTGCGGGTGGACGGGGAAATCTTCGTGTGGGTGACGCTGGATTTATGCCGCCTGGAGGAGCTGATCAGCGATTACGTCCGCGGGGTGGTGGCTGCGAAATACAGCGTGCCCGTGGAGCACGTCATCCTGTCCACCATCCACACCCACTCCGGCCCGGACATCAGCTTCGAGGACGAGGGGGAGGACCGGAACCGGAGAAAGGCGGACTACCGGAGCTTTCTGGTGAACCGTGTGCTGGCTGCGGTGGACGAATGCTTTGACCGGGGATTCCTTGAGGTCACCCCCAGCGTGGTTCAGGGGACCATAGAGGGCGTCTACGGGAACCGCAACTACAAGGACAAGCCCAGCGACAAGGACGTGAACCTGATCCTGTTTCGGAACGAAAACCACGTGGTGGCGGGAATCGCCAGCCTGACCTGCCATCCCACGGTGCTGGGCATCCACAACATGAAGATCAGCTCCGATTTGCTGGGAAATATTGGGAAGGCTCTGGATGAGAAGTACAATACCATTTTCCTCACCATGCAGGGGGCCTGCGGGGACATGGGCAACCGCCAGTACCGCCGGGGGAACGACGAGGCAGAGCTGTGGCGGGTCCGGGATGAGATCATGGATCAGATCGTCGGCTTCGGGGCGGAGGAACGGCCGCTGGAGCTGAAAGCCGTCGGGGTGGGTACCTCCCGGTACACCGTGCGCCACCGCTACGACACGGAGGCCCTGAAGGCCCAGATCGCGGACAGCGAAAAGCAGCTGGCGGCCGCGGTGGGGGAGGACGAGAAAAAGCTTTTGTGGTCCGGGCTGCGGCACATGAAGCGCAAGCTGGAGGCAGGAGGCGTGGACGTCACCCTGAAATCCGTGATCTTCCGCCTGGGAGACCTGGAGATCGTGACGATTCCCGGGGAGCTGTTCTCCACCTTTGGGCTGCGGATCAAAGCAGCCATGGAAGGGCCGGTTCGGATTGTCTGGGGCTACGCCAACTACAGCGCGGGCTATATCGTGGAGCGGCAGGAGTACGGCAAGGGCTATGAGAGCATGCAGACCCCATTTCCCCAGGGGGAAGCGGAATTGTATGTGGATCAGATAATCGAGGATTTGCGAGGAGAGAGCTTATGAGAAGATTCGTAATTGCATCCCATCACCGGATGGCCCGGGGACTGAAGGAAACCCTGGAATTTCTCACCTCCAGGTCGGATATCGTGGATATCAGCGCCTATGTGGACGAGCGCGACCTGGACGGTCAGATCAGGGAAGCCCTGGCGGGATTCGGGCCGGAGGACGAGGTGGTGATCATGACGGACATGCTGGGCGGCAGCGTGAACCAGAAGTTCTGCCAGTACATGAGCGACCGCTGCCATCTGATCTGCGGCGTTAACCTTCCCTGCGCTCTGAGCCTGGTGCTTCAGCCGGAGGACGTCCCCCTCACGAGGGAGGCGGTCCGGTCGGTGGTGGAGGAAGCTAAAAACCACCTGATCTATGTAAATGAATACGAGACGGGGGAAAACCAGGACGACGAGTAGGCCGTCCGGCCGTCCCCATAACCTGCGGACTGACGCTTTTAGAGGTCAATCCGCAGGTTTTTGTAGTAATACACCCGGTCCCGCTCCCCGATTTCCCGCAGCACCCGGCAGGGATTACCCGCGGCCACCACGCCGCCGGGCACGTCCTTTGTGACCACGCTGCCCGCGCCGATCACGGAGCCGTCCCCCACGGTCACGCCGGGCAGTATAATGGCTCCCGCGCCGATCCACACGTTGTCCCCGATGTGTACGGGAAGGTTGTATTGCAATAGCTGGCAGCGCAGCTCAGGCAAAATGGGGTGTCCTGCGGTGGCGATTGTCACGTTGGGGCCCACCATGCAGTTGTCCCCGAAGCTGATTTCGGCGTCGTCCACCAGGGTGAGGTTGAAGTTGGCGTAGAAATTATCCCCAAGGCGGACCCGCGCGCCGCCCCAGTTGGCCCTGAGGGGCGGTTCGATATAGGCGTTTTTTCCGACGTGGGCGAACAGTTCCTCCAGCATGCGGGCCCGCTTTTCTCCCTCCGAGGGGCGGGACTGATTGTATTCCCAGAGCCGTTCCATACAGGCGGTCTGCTCCGCCATCACGGCTTCGTCGGCCGGAAAATAGAGCTTTCCGCTCTCCATGCGCTCCCGGTTCTGTTTTGAATCCATAACCTTACCTCCTGATTGTTTCATTTCCTCATCACTATAACACAACTTGACTTATATTCCAATCTGATCTAGTATTACAGATGAGGCCGCGGCGGACCGGCTGCAGGGCAGGGCCGCGGTGCGAACGCACAGAACAGGAGACATGCCATATGAATAAGAAAGAAGTCAGCGAAATCAAGAAACTTTTCACTCCCGCAGGCTGCGCCATCACCAGAATCTGCGGCTGTTACGTGGACGCGGAGAAGGAGAAGCGCACGGAGCTAAAGGAGGCCTTTCTCTCCCTTCCCGAGGAGGAGGCGTTTAAATATTTTACCATTTTCCGGGGAGCCATGTCCGGCACCCTGGGGAAGAATCTGATCAACATGGAATTTCCCTTACATACCGAGGCGGAGGGCGGAACCCAGGAGTTTTTGCTGCGGCTTCGGGACAGCGAGCTGAAGGACGACGCTTTGCTGGAGGAGTTTTACGACAAGGTCATCGCCAACTATGATTACGGCGAAAACTACTATATTATCCTGATCCACTGCGCCTACGACATTCCGGCCAAATCCACGGACGGCATCGAGATGTTTGACGCCTCGGACTACGTGTATTCCTTCATCCAGTGCAGCGTCTGCCCGGTGAAGCTCTCCAAGGCCGGGCTCAGCTACAATCCCATGACCAACGCCATCGAGAACCGCAACCGGGACTGGCTGGTGGAGGCCCCGGACCTGGGATTTCTCTTCCCGGCCTTCAACGACCGGAACACAGACCTGCACAGCCTGCTGTACTACTCCAAGAACCCGGAGGAGCTGAGCACCCAGCTGATCGACGAGGTGCTGGGCTGCACCATCCCCCTGTCCGCCAAGAGCCAGAAGGAGACCTTCCAGGCCATCGTGGAGGAGACTTTAGGGGAGAACTGCGACTTTGAGACGGTGAAAAATATCCACGAGAGCTTAAGCGAGATGCTGGAGGAGCGCAAGGAGGACCCGGAGCCCCTGACCCTGGACAAGTACCAGGTGAAGCGCCTTTTGGAGAACAACGGCGCGGACCCGGAGAAGCTGCAGGAGCTGGACACGATCTATCCCACCGACGAGAAGAGCCGGGAGGCCAGCTTTGTGGCCACCAACGTGGTCAGCACCCGTGGCTTTGAGATCAAGACTCCGGACGTGAGCATCAAGGTGGCTCCGGACAAGACCTACCTGGTGCAGACCAAGATGGTGGAGGGCCGTTCCTGCATCGTCATCGAGGTCAACGAGCACGTGGAGATCAACGGCATTTCCGTGAAACCCATCCGCTCAAAGCAGGACGGGGAGTAGAAATCTGGGAATCTTTTCCGCCGCCGTCATAATTTTTCCAAAATCCGCATATAATGTAACCAGTGGTACAAACCATGGAATATTGCGGAGATAAAGGAGAGAACTGGATATGGCACGTGGAGTTCGGAAAACGCCCCTGGAGAAGCTGAACGAGGAGCTGGCACAGGTGGTGGAAGCGCTGGAGCAGTATAAGGATTGTATGGAGACTCTGAAAGAGAAGGAGCGGCAGTTAAAGGAGCAGATCGAGCTGGAACAGCTCAAATCCGTGATGGCGCTTCTGGATGAGCAGGGGATGACGGTTGCGGATTTAAAGGAAATGCTGGAGCAGGGCCGGGATACACAGCAGAGCGCTTAGTCGCTCTGCTTTTTTCGTGGGCGGGACCGGCGGCGATTCAGGCGCAATTTGCGCGGGCAGGGGATTTCCCGGGCCGCCCCCCAGCGAACCGGCAGAAAAATTAATGGCTGTTAAAATCATGACAAAATAATCAAAACCTTATTGTAGGTATCAGGTTATTTTGGTATAATCGGGTTATAAAATATGGAAAATATTCAGAAAATTTATCCAAACTACACAAAGAAAGGTCGGGAAATACTGTGAAAGAACTGACAATCGGACAGATGGCGAGGCTGAACGGCGTGTCGGAGCAGACCCTGCGCCTGTACGACCGGACCGGCCTGTTTTCCCCGATGTACCGGGACGAGGAGAACGGTTACCGTTATTACGACATCCGCCAGAGCGCCCAGCTGGACATGATTCAGCACATGAAGTCCCTTGGCATGTCCCTGAAGGATATCCGCAGCCAGTTACAGGACTTCGATCTGGAGCAGTTTAAAAAGATTCTGATGAAGAATTCCCGGGCCATCGACGAGCAGATTCAGGAGCTGCACTACCAGAAGCGGGCCATCCGCCGGACCCTGGAGAGCTACGAGTGGTACGAGAACGCGCCGCCGGACGGCACCATTATTCTGGAATATATTCCCAGACGCCTGACCTACATGGTGGATTCCGGGATCAATTTCTACGCCTACGGCATCGACGTCTACGAGAAAATACTCCGGGACCTGAAGAAAAACCTGCTGGCCCACCGTTTGTCGCCCATCTACTTCTACAACGCGGGCACGGTTTTGCGCAAGGACAAGCTGCTGGCCCGGAACTACGACTCCACGGAGATTTTTGTGCTGGTGGACGAGGGCGCGGTGGAGGAGAGTATGATCACCGTGATTCCGCCCAGTCCCTACCTGTGCATTTACTGCAACAGCTTTGACAAAGAAAAGGAATACATAGACAGGCTGCTGGAAACCATAGAACAGAGAGGGTATCAGATTACCGGGGATTACATCTGCGAGGTGGTGGCGGAGGTGCCTATGGACATGCAGGAACGGGGCATGTTCCTGCGCCTGCAAATCCCGGTGCGGCTTTGAAATTGTCTGAAAATAAAAGTGGATTTTCCCCGTTGACTTGATACCTTGTATAAGCCTTATAATTAACTCACAAGGCAATACAAAACCATCACGAAAGGGGTTATTAATAATGATGAATTGTGAGAAGATCCGTGTTGTGCAGTATGGCTGTGGAAAGATGGCAAAGTACATTCTGCGTTACCTGTATGAGAAGGGCGCGGAGATCGTGGGCGCCATCGACGTGAATCCCGAGGTAGTCGGAATGGACGTGGGCGAGTTCGCCGGACTGGGCCAGAAGCTGGGCGTGGTGATCCGGGACGACGCGGACGCCGTGCTGGACGAGTGCGATGCGGACATCGCCGTTCTGACGCTGTTCAGCTTTATGGACGATGTGTATCCCCACTTTGAGAGATGCGTTTCCCGGGGAATCAACGTGGTGACCACCTGCGAGGAGGCCATTTATCCCTGGACCACCGCTTCCGCCATCACCAACCGCCTGGACAAACTGGCCAAGGAGACCGGCTGCACCATCGTGGGCGCGGGCATGCAGGACATTTACTGGATCAATATGATCGGCTGCGTGGCGGGCGGCGTGCACCGCATCGACCGCATCGAGGGCGCCATCAGCTACAACGTGGAGGATTACGGACTGGCGCTGGCAGAGGCCCACGGCGTGGGACTGACGCCTGAGGAATTTGAGGAGAAGATCGCTCATCCCACCACCCTGGAGCCCAGCTACGTGTGGAACTCCAACGAGGCCCTCTGCAACAAGATGGGCTGGACCATCAAGTCCCAGACCCAGAAGTGCGTTCCCTATTTCTATCCCGAGGACCTGTACTCCGAGACCATGGGCCGGGTGATCCCCAAGGGCCAGTGCATCGGTATGAGCGCGGTGGTCACCACCGAGACCTTCCAGGGGCCGGTGATCGAGACCCAGTGTATCGGCAAGGTGTACGGGCCGGAGGACGGCGATATGTGCGACTGGAAGATCATCGGCGAGCCGGACACCACCTTCTTCGTACAGAAGCCCGCCACGGTGGAACACACCTGCGCAACGGTTGTGAACCGTATCCCCACGATCATCAACGCGCCCGCCGGATATATTACGGTGGAGAAGCTGGACGATGTGGAGTATTTGTCCTATCCCATGCACCTGTATCTGGATTTATAAGTATTTGTGATTTAGTCTATTAGAAAAAGTAAACAGAGAGCCGCGGGTCCCGCCTGCGGCTCTTTTTCGACTGCAAAACACACAGTGTTGGATAAAATTGGCAGCGGGGGCTTTGTGAATATTTTCCCGATGCATATGGACAAATACTTTTGTAGTTGCTATAATGACTATATTCGAAATTTAGCAGAGGAAGGACGTACATATGAGTCGGACATCGAATGTAGGATTTGTGTACCGCCAGTATACGAAAGATGGCATTTTCATGGCGGATTATAAGAGCTCCAGGGAGGCCGCTGAGGCGGCCGGCACATCGTCCGGAGCTGTGGTCAGAGCGGCGCACGGAGAGCGCAAGACCGGAGGAGGCTTTATCTGGAAAAAGGTGAAAGAGGAGACCCCTCAGGACAACATTGAGATCAGCGGGGAGAGCTGCATCGGATACCACGACAAGCGGCCGGTACTCCAGATGGATCTGGAAGGAACGGAGATTTGTCAGTTCAATTCCATCGCTCACGCCAGCCGTGCGACAGGCATCAGCCGGCGCAGTCTTTCCTGCGCGCTGAACGGAGCACAGAAGACTGCGGGCGGGTACCGCTGGATGCTGAAGGAGGAGTAGAAGGAAACCGGAACAAGAATGACTGGGATGGCAGCCGTTTGATACCGTGTGAGATTTACAGGGCGGGCGCAGAGAAAATTATCTGCGCCCGCCTTTTTAATGAATGCATCGGGATGCCGGCGCAGCCTGCGGGCATTTGTATCCATCCACAGCCGGGAATGCAGCGAGTGCCGCTTAAAGCCGGACAACCGCTTATAGCGCGGACATGTCAGGAAATGACCTCATCCCAGTCAAAGTCCGCGGATTCCTCTGAACTGCGGGGCCAGTGGCTGCACCACGCGGGAACGCCGGGATGTTCGATGCGGTCAAAGCTGGGGGTGTAGGGCTTGATGTCCAGCACCGGCGTATTTTCCTCCGCGTCGATGAAGGCCAGCCGGATGATGCCTGCTTCCGGGTCCAGCCCGGTGACCTGGGAGGCGGTCAGAGCCAGGGGATTGGGGCGCTGGGGGGATCGGGTGGCGAAGATCCCCATGACGGCGGGCGCGCCTTTATACGGCTGCTCCGTCTGCAGCAGGGAGCGGGACTTCTGGTCGTCCAGGCGGTCAAACCACCAGATAACGTTTATGTGGCTGAAGCCTTCCAGGGCCTTCAGGGCGGGAATGTAGGCGTTGTCCACCCGGATGCAGGGGCCTTCTTCGCTGTGGTGAATGGTTCCGATGGGATTTACCTGAAAATGGTTCATGATGTTTTCCTCCGTTTCGTTCGATGTGCGTTCATCATAAGGCCTCACACCGTGTGAGAGTCAAGCCATTTCCAGAGGAATCTGCAATTCCGTGAGATAATGATCCGGATCGTCCTCATTCCACGGCCCGCGGTGGACGATCTGGCGGGTCAGTCCCGCCATCCGGTAAACCTCATTGTCCTGGAGCCACCGGGCAAACGCCTGGAAGGCCCCGGCAATGTTGGAGAAATCTCCGCACACCATTGTGGAGGCCATAAACGGCACCGCCTCCACCGTCCGGCAGGTGAAGCCGTCCCTGTCTGCAACAGACTCTTTGATCGGAACGCACAGCTCCACATCCACCTGTTTTTCCCGGTAATCCGGATCATGGTAGATGGAAAAGGGTTCGCCGGTGAGGGCGATCCGCCGCTGTCCGGCGAAACCGGCCAATTCCTTCCACAGAAGTCCCTCGCCGTAGTAATCGGGGATTGTCCGGCGCAGGCTCAGCGCAAGGCATTCTGCAACGGGTTTGACTGAGATATCAAAATGGATCCCGCCGCCTCCGTTTAAAAGCGCTCTTCTGGCTGTCTCCAGCTTCCTGAGTTTTTCGCGGCAGGCTTCGATTTCCGCCACGATTTCCGCAGACTTCCGGTCCAGCTGTTTTGCCAGCAGGCCTTTTTCCTCCGCATCCAGGGCGGCGACGATCTCCGCCACGTTGAAACCGCTGTCCCGCAGATAGATGATTTGATTCAGACGCGGTATCTGCCGGGTCTCGTACAGGCGGTACCCGGTCCGGGGGTCAACCCTCGCCGGTCTCAAAAGCCCCGTCTCATCGTAATACCGCAGCATCCGGACCGTCACCTGGGTCAGCCGGGAAAATTCTCCAATTCGAAACACAGAATCACCTCCATGTCCTCATTATACCGGACTGTGATTACACTTCAAGGGTTTTATATCCGTCTGTTTCCGTCCCGTCCCTCATTTTCTCCGTTCCCCCCACATATACATACCTTAAGACTACCCCTGCGGAGGGTATCCTATTTAATGGAAATTTACACTGTGAAACCCAACGACAACATCGATCAGATTGCCCTCACCTATAAAGTCCCTGTGGACTCCCTTATCTATATCAACCAGATGGTCTATCCCTACGCCCTTGCGCTGGGCCAGGCCCTCTTGATTCCCACTGCAAATTCCGCAAAGTCCCGCGTGCCTGCGGAGACTCTGGGTTACGCCTACCCGTTTATCAGCCCCTGGGTTCTCTCCGAGAGCCTTCCCTACCTCTCGTCCCTGTACGTCTTTTCCTACGGCTTTACCGAGGAGGGGGAACTGGTGGAGCCTGTACTGGACGACGCCTGGATGATAGAGGCCGCAAAGGGGCAGAGAACCCGCCCTGTGCTCACCTTTACCTCCATCGGACCGGACGGGCGTTTCCACAGCTCCTTGATCCACACGCTGCTGGGGGATTTACAGCTGCAGCAGCGCATCATCTGGCAGCTGGGCCGGACCATGCAGGAGAAGGGTTTTCAGGGCATTGACATCGACTTTGAGTACATTCCCGCGGAGGACCGGGTGCCTTTTGCGGAGTTTGTGGCTTTGGTGCGGCATATTCTCAGCCCCTTCGGCTACCGGGTCTCCGTGGCGCTGGCCCCCAAAACCTCCAGCGACCAGCAGGGACTGCTCTACGAGGGAGTGGATTACCGGCTGCTGGGCGAGGCGGCGGACCAGGTGATGCTGATGACCTACGAGTGGGGGTATACCTACGGGCCGCCCATGGCCGTTGCGCCCCTTAACATGGTGCGCAGGGTGGCGGAGTACGCCCTGACGCAGATTCCCAAAGAGAAGATCATCCTGGGAATTCCCAATTACGGCTACGACTGGCCGCTGCCCTATGTGCGGGGCACCACCAAGGCCCGGACCATCGGCAACGTGGAGGCCGTGCAGTTGGCCATTTCTCACGGGGCGGCGATCCGGTTTGACGAGCAGGCCCAGTCCCCCTATTTCCATTACGCCCAAAACGGCGTCCGGCATGAGGTGTGGTTCGAGGACGTGCGAAGCTACCGAGCCAAGTTCGCGCTGATCCGGGAGCTGGGGTTAAAGGGGGCGGGGTATTGGCAGATGATGCAGCTGTTCCGCGCCGGACTCATACTCATGGCCGATACCTTTGAAATCGCGAAAGAAGTTTAAGAAAAATGAAATTTTGGGGCAGGTATCTGGTAATATTCAGAATCTTATAGTACAATGAACGTAACTGTGAGGAGACGAAAGGGTTGCCTGCGGCACAGTGACAGAATTTGTAGTTTACCATAGATCAACAGAACAGCGAGGATGATTCCATGAAACGAGAAAATATGATTTGGAGCGAACGTAAGAGAAATGCCCTGGGCCTGCCCTGGACGTTCACCGTGTACGGCCTGGCGGAGGACCGCCTCTTTGTGAAATCCGGCGTGCTGACGGTTCATGAGGACGAGGTGAGACTCTACCGGATTCTGGACCTGACCCTGAGCCGCAGTCTGTGGCAGCGCATGCTGGGCCTGGGGACCATCCACGTGGTCAGCAGCGACAAGACCCTGAAGAATTTCGATATCACCAACATCCGCCGCAGCGCCGACGTGATGGAGCAGATTTCCGAGCTGGTGGAGAAGGAGCGGGACCGCAAGCGGGTGGCCTCCAGAGAGTTCATGGGCGGCGGATATGACGACGACGGACAGGATGACGACGGTTACGACGACGACTTAAACCAGTGATCTTGCGGGAAGCTCGGGATGAGGACGTGCCCGGTGGGAGACCGGGGACGAGGCCGCATGTGCGCCCGGCGGGACTCGGGGATGAGGCCGCATGTGTGCCCGGCGGGAGGCCCGGGATGAGGCCGCATGTGCGCCCGGCGGGAGAGCGGGATAAGGCGGCGCATCTCGCCCGGATCGCCGCGCCGCTGCGCCCCGGACAAGCCGGAAAAACCGCTTAAAACCGCGTTTTCATCGCCGTTTTCACGGCTTTGCTGAAAAAATTTCGCACATTCCATAAATCCGAGATCAAGAAAAATCGGGGACCGGTGGGGGAAATCCGCCGGTCCCCATATTTTTGGAAATAGCACTGGGAATCTGCTTAAAATGTGATCGGAATCATCGGGGAATCATGACAGATTGCACAAGAAAATTCGCCATAAATGGACAATTCTTCCATGAAACGAAATTTGACAACTTTCGTTAATCGTGATATAAGTATTCCAACGGCGAACAAACAGCCGGCGGCCCGGTTCATGTGACCGGGTTTACAAAAAAAGGAGTTTTGAATATGAAACAGAGAAGAATCATGTTACCGTCATTGGCCGAGGCAAAACGTTTTGTCGAGGAGGCCACCAAGTGTGACTTTGATATCGATGTTTTCTATAACCGGATTATTATTGATGCAAAGTCCATTCTGGGAGTGCTGAGCCTGGACCTGACCCGTATTCTGACTGTACAGTTTAATGGCGACAGCGCGGAATTTGAGGCCTACCTTGAGACCATTGACCCTCAGAATGCGGTTGCAGTTGCATAACTGAATTGAAAACTAACGCTTGAACGAGCAGGGCAGGGCGGATTGTGAACGTGTGTTTGCAATCCGCCCTGTTTTGTGTTATCATGAAAAGACGGCATAAATGCAAGAACTGTGAGGAGGCCCGCTGTGGAGGAGAGATCGCTGTCAGTCATTCGAATATCGGTGCGCAATCTGGTGGAGTTCGTCCTCAGGAGCGGGGACCTGGACAACCGCCGGACCGCAGGGGCCAAGAAGGAGGCCATGCAGGCGGGCGGACGCCTGCACCGCAAGATTCAGAAGCGTATGGGCAGCGAGTACCGGGCCGAGGTGAGCTTAAAGCACACCGTGGACGAGGAAGAGTTCAAGCTTCTGGTGGAAGGGCGGGCCGACGGCGTGATCGAGGAGGCGGCCGGCTGCGTCATCGACGAGATCAAGTGCATTTATATGGATTTAAAATACCTGGAGGACGCGGACCCGGTCCACCTGGCCCAGGCCAAGTGCTACGCCTACTTCCTGGCCTGCGACCGGGAACTGCCCGCCATGGGCGTACAGATCACCTACTGCAACATCGAGTCCGAGGAGGTGCGGCGGTTCCGCTTCGATTATTCCTTCGAGGAGCTTGAGGAGTGGTTTCTGGGATTGGTTCACGAGTACGTGAAGTGGGCCAGGTTCCAGTATCTCCACGGGCTCAGGCGGCAGCAGTCCCTGAAGGATTTGCAGTTCCCCTACGCCTACCGGGATGGTCAGAAGGGTCTGGCCGCTGCGGTTTACCGCAGCATCGACCAGGGACGCAACCTGTTTATTCAGGCGCCCACCGGCGTGGGCAAGACCTTGTCCACCGTATTTCCCAGCCTCAAGGCCATGGGGGAGGGCATGGGGGATAAATTGTTCTATCTGACGGCCAAGAGCATCACCCGCAGCGTGGCCGAGGACGCCTTTCGGGTGATGCGGGAACTGCAGCAGCTCTATTTCACCACCGTGACCATCACGGCCAAGGAAAAGCTGTGCGTCCTGGAAAAACCGGACTGCAACCCGGAGACCTGTCCGGTGGCCAAGGGACACTACGACCGGGTGAACGACGCGGTGTACGACATTCTCCACGAGGAGATGGGGATCACCCGGGAGCTGGTGCTGGAGTATGCAAAGCGCCACAACGTGTGTCCCTTTGAGTTCTGCCTGGATATCACCAACTGGGCGGACGGCATCATTTGCGACTACAATTACGTGTTCGACCCCAATGTGCGGCTCAAGCGGTATTTTGCCGAGGGCAGCACGCCGGGGGAGTACCTGTTCCTGGTGGACGAGGCCCACAATCTGGTGCCCCGGGCCAGGGAGATGTTCAGCGCCGGCCTGCTGAAGGAGGATTTTCTGCTGGTCAAGCGGATTTTAAAAGGCAAGGACGGAGCGGAGCGCACGGTGCGGCAGCTGGAGCGGTGCAATAAGGAACTGCTGAACTTAAAGCGGGCCTTTGCGGCCGAGGAGGGCGGCGAGGAGGGAGTGCGGCAGCGCTCCGTGCTGGGCAGGGACTACCAGCTTCTGGAGGACGTGAACCTGCTGTATCTGGAGCTGTCCGGTTTATTCAGCGAGTTGGAAGCCTTTATGAACGAACACCTGGAATTCGGGGACCGGGACCTGGTGCTGGATTTCTATTTCCAGGTGCGGGACTTCCTGTACGTCCACGACCGGCTGGACGACAACTACCGGATCTATTCCCGGCTGCTGGAGGACGGCAGCTTTCTGGTCAAGCTGATGTGCATAAACCCATCGGTGAACCTGCGGGAATGCCTGGACCAGGGCCGATCCACCCTGTTTTTCTCCGCCACCCTGCTGCCGATCCAGTATTACAAGGAACTGCTCAGCGGGGACCAGTCGGAGTACGCGGTCTACGCCAATTCGCCCTTTGATTCGGAAAACCGCCTGATCGTGGCCGCCTCCGACGTGAGCAGCATCTACCGCCGCAGGAACCGCCGGGAATACGAGCGGGTGGCCGGTTACATTGTGGAAATCGTGGGTGCGAAAAAGGGGAATTACATGGTGTTCTGCCCCTCCTACCAGTACCTCCACGCCGTGGAGGAGGTGTTTGCGCAGCTGGAAGAGCGGGGAGAGCTTCCCTTTGCCTGGATCTCCCAGTCCAGCCACATGCGGGAGGAGGAGCGGGAGGAATTTCTGGCGCGGTTCGCCAGGCCGGGCGGGACATCGCTGGCCGCGCTCTGCGTGATGGGAGGGATTTTTTCCGAGGGAATCGATTTAAAAGAAGAGCAGCTCATCGGGGCCATTGTGATCGGCACCGGGCTGCCTCAGGTGAACGTGGAGCAGGAGATCCTGCGGGAATATTTCGACGAGCACGGCGGCCAGGGCTTTTCCTACGCCTACCAGTACCCGGGTATGAACAAAGTGATGCAGGCGGCCGGCCGGGTGATCCGCACGGCCACGGACCAGGGCGTGATCGCCCTGTTGGACGACCGCTTTCTGAAATCCGACTACCAGGCCCTGTTTCCCAGGGAGTGGGAGCGATACACCGTGGTCAACCGGCGCAACGTGCGCCGGGCTGTCGCCGATTTCTGGGAACATCTGGGAAATGAAACGCCCGGAGTTCCGGAAGGCGATCTGCAAACTGATCTGAAAACACCCTAGAGCAGTTCCATAAATTGTCTGGCGGCCTGGGAAACGGGCAGACTCTCATTGTAGGCTACCACCATCTGACGGGTGGGAAGGCTCTCGGTGAGCTCCAGGATGAACAGGTCCGGGTCGTCCTTCGGGATACAGAAGTCCGGCACAAAGGCGATGCCCAGGCCGATGCGGGCCAGATCGATCAGCAGGTCGTTGCTGGAGAGCTCGATCTCCGGCACCAGGTCCAGCTGGCTCTTCTGGAAGATCTGGTGGAGGAACTCGCTGGTGGTGCTCTTGCGGTCCAGCATCATGATGGGATAACCTAAAAGCTCGTCCAGGGAGATGGGACGCCCCGTGAGAGGGAACGCCGCGGCGTTTGCCACGAATACATCGGAGAACTCGTTGATCACACGGATGTTTAAATTGCCGGTCAGGGCGGAGTTGGGGTAGTTGGTCACGATAAAGTCCGCCTGTCCGTTTTCCAGGAAACGGGCGCACTCGATGGAGGTCTGGTTGGTGACCTTTATGTGGATGCCCGGATATTCCTTGTGAAACTGATTCAGATAGGGAACCAGGTAGTAGCGGCAGATGGTGTCGCTGGCGCCGATGCGCAGCTGCCCGCCGTTTAAGGTGTGGGCCTCTAAAAGCTGATTCTCGCCCTTGCGGATCAGATTCATGGCGGGCTCCACGTGCTTTAACAGAATCTCGCCCTCGGGGGTGAGCTGAACCTTTTTCGTGCTGCGGATGAAAAGGGGCTGACTCAGCTTCTTTTCCAGCACCTTGATGGACTGGCTGACCGCGGACTGGGAGATAAACAGCTGCTTGGAGGCTTCCGAGAAGCTGAGTGTGGTGGCAACGTGGTAAAATACCTTATATAGTTCATAATTGATATCCATTATTAAGCCCTCCTTATAAACTAGCTCTATATTATCACGTTTACGGAAGCTTTGTAAAGATGTTCCCGGGGTATTTTCGCAAATTATCCCGAGATGCGGCGGCTTAGGTCAGGAAGTGGGAGGCACCGGCCTCCGGGTTTTGGAATATCTTGACTTATGCAGTCGCATCGATTATCCTTAATAATAGTTCAAAAGGCGGTGCGGCGAGTGTCCAAAGCGGCGGGATTCCCGTTTCTTTGGACATATTGCTGGTACCGACAATACTTACAAAGGTGGAAGAGAGATTATGGTGGAGACTGTGGTCAGCGTGGGCCTGGCCGTCCAGGAGCATTTGAAAATCCGCAAGCAGGTGATTCGCCCCCTGACCCCTACGGGCGCGGAAAAGCGCTTCTGCGTGGTGACGGGCATCCACGGGGACGAGCTGGAGGGGCAGTATGTATGTTACGAGCTGATCCGCAGGATCCGGGAGCGGATGGAGGACTTAAAAGGGGTGGTGGAGCTGTATCCGGCGTTAAATCCCCTTGGGCTGGACTCCATCACCCGCGGCGTTCCGGGCTTTGACCTGGATATGAACCACACCTTCCCCGGGGAAGCGCAGACCTCCATGCCAGAGCACGTGGCCCACAAGATCGTCATGGATCTGGCGGGCGCGGATCTGTGCCTGGACCTCCACGCCAGCAATATTTTCCTGCGGGAGATTCCCCAGGTGCGCATGAGCGCGGAGACCGCGGACCGCCTGCTGCCCTACGCAAGGAAGCTGAATGTGGACTTTGTCTGGGTGTACGAGGCGGCCACGGTGCTGGAGTCCACCCTGGCCCACAGTCTAAATGCCATGGGCGTGCCCACCCTGGTGGTGGAGATGGGCGTGGGGATGCGCATCACGGAACATTACGTCTTTCAGCTGGTGGACGGAATCTTCGCCCTGATGAAGGAAATGGGAATCTGGGAGGGGGAGACTGTAATACCCAAGGAGCCCATTGTGTCCCGGGACGGGGAGGTGGGTTTTGTAAACGCAGGCCGCCCCGGTATCTTTGTGCCCTGCGTTCAGCACTGGATCAATGTGGAGAAGGGGGAGCTGATCGGCCGTATTTTAAATCCCCTGGAGGGAACCGTGGAGGAAGAGGTGTTCTCGCCCCTTAAGGGGCTGCTGTTCACGCTGCGGGAATACCCGGTGGTGTCCCCGGGTTCCCTGCTGGCCCGGGTGTTGGGAGGTGATTACCGGTGAGAAAGGAACTGATCTGGTCCCTGCCCGGCCTGTACCGGGAGGATATGGAGGTCTACGGCTACCATTTCGGCAGAGGGGACAAGGCCGCCTGCGTGGTGGGAGCCCTGAGAGGCAACGAGGTGCAGCAGATGTACGTCTGCTCCCAGCTGGTGAAGGCCCTGACCGAGCTGGAAGCCAAGGGGGCCATTGTGAACAACAATGAAATCCTGGTGATCCCAGCGGTCAACTACTATTCCATGAACATCGGCAAGCGGTTCTGGGCGGCGGACAACTCGGACATCAACCGTAAGTTTCCCGGCCGCGCCGGGGGCGAGACCACGGAGCGGATCGCGGACGGCGTGTTCGCCCGGGTCCGGGAGTACAGCTACGGCGTGCAGTTCACCAGCTTTTACATGCCCGGCGAGTTCGTGCCCCATGTGCGGATGATGGAGACGGGGCGGCAGAGCCCCAGCCTGGCCAACTTATTCGGCCTGCCCTACGTGGTGATCCGCACGCCCCAGCCCTACGACACCACCACCCTGAACTACAACTGGCAGCTCTGGGACACCAGCGCATTCTCCGTGTACACCAGCGCCACGGACCGGATCGACCAGGCCAGCGCCCGCCAGGGAGTGGCCAGCGTGCTGCGTTTTCTGACCCGCATGGGGATTCTGCGCTACACCAGCCACAGCGGTTATATCGCCAGCGTGGTGCACGAGAGCGACATGACGGACGTGCTGGCGGACCGGCCGGGTATCTACTGCCAGGGCTTTGCGCCGGGCCAGGAGGTGCGCAGAGGGGATGTGCTGGCAAGCGTGGTGGATCCCCAGGTGGGGGAGACGGTGAGCCGCATTTTGTCCCCAACGGACGGCATCGTGTTTTTCGCCCACTCCTCGCCTCTGGTGATGGAGGGGACGGTTGTATTTAAAATTATCCGGCGGCTCCACGAGTAGAGGCCGGAAGCAAGAGAGATCAGGAGAATCAAATATGGCACAGGATTTTTATGAAATGTATCTGGAGGAGATGGGACAGATCGCTCCCATGAGCGCAGAGGAGGAAGCCCGGATTTTGGAGCAGACGGCCGCGGGGGAGGTTCAGGCCCGCAAGCGCCTGGTGGAGGGGAATCTGCAAAAGGTTCTCTCCATCGCCAAAGAGTACGAGGGCAGCAGGCTTCCCATGGCGGACATTGTGCAGGAGGCCAACACCGCTCTCACCCTGGCTGCGGTGGAGTACGACGGCGCCACGGGGTGGGAAACTCTTCTGGACCGGAGAGTCCGGGAAGCGGTGGAGGAAGCCGTCCGGGAGCAGGAAGCCGAACTGGAGGTGGAGGAGAACATGGCGGCCAGGGTCAACGCGCTGCAGATCGTTTCCCAGCATTTGGCCGGGGAACTGGGCCGGGAGGCGACCGTGTCGGAGCTGGCGGAGAAGATGAAGATGACCGAGGAGGAGATTCGGGACATTATGAAGCTGGCGCTGGATGCGCTGACGGTCAGCGGGGACACGGCTGCGGCGGGAGGGGAGACGGAATGAAGCTCTACATCATACGCCATGGACAGACGGACTGGAACGTGCTTGGCAAGATCCAGGGCCGTCAGGACATCCCGTTAAATGAAACCGGCCGCCGCCAGGCCGCCTGCCTTGCAAAGGGAATGGAGCACAGGCCGGTGACCATGATCTTTTCCAGCCCCCAGAAGCGGGCGCTGGAGACGGCCCAGGCCATTGCGGACAGCCAGGCGGTCCAGGTGACCCAGCTTTCCTGGCTGGTGGAGATCGGCTACGGTACCTGGGAAGGGCGCACTGGCGAGGACATCATGACCACGGACCGGGAGCTGTACAACGCCTGGTGGGAGCACCCGGCCACGGTGGCGCCTCCGGGAGGCGAGACCTTAAACCAGGTGGACGGGCGCTGCGCTGCGGCCTGGGACTACATCAAAGCGCATATGACCGGGGATGCGGCGGTGGTGGCTCACGGTGGCACCCTGGCCCATTTTATCGTGCATCTGCTGAAGGGTCAGCCGGACGCGGAGGAGATCGTGGTGGGAAACGCCAGCATCACCACCGTGGAGTACGACCCGGAGACCGGGGTCTGCCGGCTGCTGGAGCTCAATGATTGCAGCCATCTGGAGGCGCTTTTGCAGTGAACCATTGGCTGCGCCGGCGGCCCATACCATTCAACCAGAGAAAAGCAGGCGGCTTTGCCCTTTGTGGACAAAGCCGCCTGCTTTATGTTTTGGTGCGCCCGGCGGCGCGCCTTTTGAAGTCTGTGTTTACTGTTTTGCCAGAGCGTGCATCAGCTCAACCGTAGCCGGGTACAGCTTGTCGTACACCTCCTGGAACGCCTTGTACTGTTCGTGGGCCTCGGGGTTGGGGGAGAAAGTGCAGCCGGGCTTGATGAACTTGGTCAGGGCGGCGAAGTCCTCGAAGCCCGGGTATTTCACGGCTGTTGCGGCCATCATGGCGTCGCCGAAGCTGGCTCCGATGGTCACAAGGGGCGTGTTGATCTCCTTGCCGGTGACGTCGGCCACGATCTGCATCCAGTGGGGGTTCTGTACGCCGCCGCCCACTGCGAAGATCTGGTCGATGTCCACGTTGTCGTGGGCTTCCATGATGCGGATCTGCTGGTTCACCGAGTAGGCCACGGACTCCAGGGCGCTGCGGTAGAGATGGGCGCGGGTGTGGGCCAGGGTCAGGCCCAGCAGGCAGCCGCAGGCCAGGGGATCGTTGATGGGGGTGCGCTCGCCCGCAAAATAGGGCAGGGTGATCAGGCCGTCGCTTCCGGGGGCGATCTGCTCCACGCCCTCCATCATGGTCTGGTAAGCGTCCGGTCCGCCGTCCTTCTCGATGGCCAGGGCATCCGGGAACAGGTTGTCGCGGTACCACTTGGTCAGGGAACCGGCGGCGTTGGTTCCGGCGGAGATGTCGCAGAGCCCGGGAACGATGAATTCCTCGCGCCACAGACGGTCGTCGTCCACCAGCTCCTTGGTGCCCAGAATCATGTAGATGGAGGAGCCGAACTGGATCATCATCTTTCCGGGGGCCACAACGCCGATGCTGATGGCCTCCGCGCCGGAGTCGTCGGTGCCGGTGATCACCGGAGTGCCCTCGGCCAGGCCGGTCTCGGCCGCAGCTTTGGCGGTGACGGTGCCTGCGATGTCATTGGCCTCCTTGATGGTGGAGAGCTGGTCCGGACGGCAGATGGGCTTGCACAGCTCGGGGTTGGGGGTTCCGTCGCTGTTGTAGAGCGGGTTGAAGCTGGCCAGTCCCAGGAAGCGGTCCACCACATACTCGCCGGTGAGCTTGGCGGTGATGAAGGTGGAGGCGGTGATGAATTTGTGGGCCCTGGCGTAGACCTCCGGCTCGTTGTTCTTGATCCAGAGGATCTTGGGCATCACATCGGAGGAACATAAGGGGCGGCCGTACCATTTCTTGATCTGCTCTTCCCCGTAGAGCTCGGTTAAGTCCGCCATCTCCTTGGTGGCGCGGGAGTCGATTCCGTAGAGAATAGCCTTGCGCAGGGGACGGCATTCCTCGTCCACGGGCAGGCAGTCCGCTCCCAGGGCGCTGGCGCCCACGGCCAGAATGTCGTGGGGGTCCACGCCGCTGTCCGCGATCAGCTTGTTGCTGATCCGGCAGAAGTCGCCCCACCAGTCCTCGTCGGCGTCGTGCTCATAGTGGCCCGGCTTGGGGTTGGTCATGGCGTGCTCCGCGCTGGCGGTGGCGATGATGTTACACTCCTGGTCGATGATCACGCCCTTGCTGGAGTTGGTGCCGGTGTCGATTCCCATAAAATACTTTTTGTTGTTCATAGTAACCCTCCAAATTTGTTGTTACGGTTGTATTGGCCGTTTTCCCTATTTTCCTGCCTTGCCGGGCGTTTTCCGCAGATAATAGCTGTGGAGAAACTTGATGGCGATGATCAGGCAGGCGAAGGAGACGGACAGTGTCAGGATCACGTTGGAGCCGGAAAGCCCCGCTGTGATATAGCCCACGAAACAGCAGCCCGCCACGGTCATGGCGTAGGGCAGCTGGGTGGTCACATGGTCAATGTGGTTGCATTCCGTCCCGGCGCTGGACAAAATCGTGGTGTCCGAGATGGGAGAGCAGTTGTCGCCGAACACGCTGCCGGCCAGGGTGGCGGACAGGGAGACGGTGAGCAGCTGCGGGGCCAGGGCGTGGGCCACCGGCGCGATGATCGGAATCAGAATGCTGAAGGTGCCCCAGGCGGTTCCGGTGGAAAAGCTCAAAAACGCGGCGATCACGAACACGATGGCGGGCAGCAGGAAAATGGGGAAGCTGGCCTTTGCCAGGCAGTCGCTGACAAATTCCGGCGTCTGCAAAATGTCGCGGCACACGGAGCCGATGGTCCAGGCCAGAAACAGGATGCAGCAGGCCGGGATCATGGTCTTGAAGCCCTCGGTGACGCCGTTCATAAACTGGCGGAAGGTCATGAGCCTCCGGGGCACGAACATGATGAGAGCCGCGGCCAGGGCTCCGAAACCTCCCCATACCAGGGATTTTGAGGTCTCGCAGCTGCCGAAGGCGCTGCCTAAGTTCATGTAGGACTCACCGCCCGGTACGAAGAAACCGCCGGTGTGGAGCATGGCCGTGATAGCGAAGAAGATCAGGAGCACGATGGGTAAAAGCATATCCGCCACCGTGCCGCGGTCGGAGGATTCCGAGAGCATCTCGTTCTCCGATTTCACGGCGCCTAAGTATCCCCTGGCTGCCATAGCCTCCGCATCCACCATAGGGCCGTAGTCGAGACCGGTCAGAATGATGATGAAGATCATGGCGATGGACAGCAGGGCGTAGAGATTTAAAGGAATTGTGGAGAGGAATACTTCAAATCCGTTTTGGTAGTATCCGGTGGCCTCCAGGTTGCTGCCCACTGCGGCGGCCCAGGAAGAGATGGGCGCGATGATGCACACGGGCGCTGCGGTACAGTCGATGATGTAGGCCAGCTTGGCGCGGCTCACCTTGTATTTGTCGGTCAACGGTTTCATGACGGTTCCCACGGTCAGGCAGTTGAAATAATCGTCGATGAAAATGACGATGCCCAGCATCGCGGTGGCCAGCAGAGAGAGCCGTTTGGATTTGATTTTGGTCGCAGCCCATTTCCCGTAGGCCTTGGAGCCGCCGGCCATGGAGATCACGAACACCAGGCCCCCCAACATGCAGACGAAGAGGATGATATACAGGTCCGCGCTGCCCACCATCAGGTCAAATGCGGTGCCCACTGTGCCTGCGATGGGGTTGAGCCCCATTCCCATGGAATAGATAAAGGTTCCGGCCATGATGCCGACCAGCAGTGACGATACAACTTCTTTTGATACAAGCGCCAGAGCGATTGCCAGTACGGGCGGTACGAGAGAGAGCCACCCAGCGTAATATGGTTCCACGATTCCAGTCTCCTTTAATTCTTTTTAGGGAGCGCTTCCAGAGCGGCTGCCCGTGGGCGCCCCTGTGCATTGCTAATTTGTGGGGTAAACCACGCGGCCGTTCACAAGGGTCATAAAGACCTTCATTCCGCGGGCCTTTGCCGGGTCGCCATCGAACAGGTTTCCGTCCAGAACGGCGATGTCCGCCAGCTTTCCGGCTTCCAGGGTGCCAAGTTCCTTTTCGCGGCCCAGATTGTACTGTCCGCCGCTTGTCCAGGCCTTTAACAGCTCGGCTACGGTCAGGGTGTTTTCCTTATTAAAGGGTTCGCCGCCCTCGGGGAACAGGCCGCCCACGGTGTGATAAACAGATTCCGGAATGTCGTCGTAGAGCAGGGGCAGGTCGGTGCCGCAGGAGATCGTCACGCCGCTGTCCGCCATTTTCCGGCGGTTCCAGTAAAAACGTCCGCGGTCCATGCCGATTTTCTTCTCGATCATGGCGATTTTGCCGGCGCGGTCCGCGATGGACATGATCTGCGGATAGACCTCCGCGATGATGCCAAGTCTGCCCATGCGCTCCAGATCCGCGGGATCGGAGCACTCCAGGTCGGTGATGGCCTGACGGTTCTTCATCTTCCCGTTCTCATCTCTCTGGCATTGCTCGAAAATGTCCACGGTTTTGCCGATGGCGCCGTCGCCCTGAGCGTGCAGGGAGAAGCGGAAGCCCTCCTTGTCGGCCGCTAAAGCGTCCCGCTTTAAGCCTTCCCAGTCAATGTCCTTGGCGCAGCAGGTATCGGCGCAGAGGTAGGGCTTCTTCATCTCGCCCTCCAGCTGGCTGATGGAGCCGTCGGTCATCTGGTTGTAGCCGGAGAAGGCTACAAAATCGCCCTGGAATTTGTCGCGCATGGATTTTCCGTATTCCAGATTCATGGGCGCGCCCACGGGCTGGCTCATAAAATGAACGCGGGCGGTCAGCTCCTGGCCCTGTTCCAGCTCTGCTAACGCCTCCGTGAAACCGTAGAAGTCGTCAAAGCCCATCTCCTTCACCGAGGTGATGCCCCGGGAGTTCATCATGGCCAGGTATTTCTTGAATTCCGGCACGGAATAGCTGTGATCGCTGAGAATGTAGCGGAGCAGCTTCCAGTAGCTCTCGGACCAGCAGGTGTCCGGGGTGAAGCCGTAGGTCTCGCCTGCCGCGCTGTTCATATAGCAGGTCTCCCCGCCTTCCATGAACAGGATCGCCGGGATGGAGCCGAATTCCTGATCCAGCTTTTCCTGGGTCAGGCCGCCGAAGCCGGGTCTGACGTTACGGGCCAGCACGGTGGCGCCGGGCTTTAATGTATTCTGGTACGCTTTAGCCGCCGACAGAACTTCCTCCTCCGTGGCGCAGCCGCCTAAGTCGGCGCCTGTGATGGTCAGAAGATAGCCGGTGAAGAAGCAGTGTACGTCCACGAAGCCGGGACAGATCAGGCGGTCGCCCAGCTCGTGAATCTCGGTGTTTTCCCCGGCGTACTCGGCTCCGTCCGATGGGCCGGCGGCCAGGATCCGGTTGCCTGCGACGGCCACAAAGCCGGGCTGGGGTTCCCTGCCGGAGCCGTCGAAAATGGCGTTGGAGCGCAATAAAAGGTCTGCTTTCTGCATGTGAATTCCTCCTTTGATAGATGGATAAGGTGAATAAGATAAAAGATATTTCATACCAATTCTGTGCAAATCATAACACAGACCAGCTTTAGATTCAATAAAAAAAAGCCTGTTGGCGGAAGAATTGTAAAAAAGGCCAAAAAACGGCTGATAATTTGTGCAATATGTACATTTAACAATGAGAAGCGGTTGAAAAAGGCCGATGGTCATTGACAAGAAACGGGGATCATGGTATGCTCGAAGCGGATCGGAAAATTATGTAACATGTATAATGATAGAAGCACTTGAAACTTCGGACGGAAATCTTACAGGGATGAGGAGATGAATGAGATGAGACGGAAGCTGATCGCAATGGATTTGGACGGCACGGCGGTGGACTCGGAGGGCAGGCTGGCTCCGGGCGTGAAGAAAGCGATTGTGGACGCCAGGGCGGAGGGACATATGGTCGCCTTTGTGACCGGGCGGGCGGACACGGATATGGCGGCGCTGGACTGCGGATACGAGTTCGTGGACTATCTTATATTAAATAACGGAGCCAAGCTGGTCCGCGGGCACGACCGGACCGTGCTGGAGAACGAGGTTTTAAACCGGGACGAGGTGGAGCGGCTGATCCGTTTCTGCCAGGAGCGGGATATCCAGGTGTATGTGATCTGCGGCCGGGAGTGTTACGCCAGCAAGCGCGGCGAGCGCCTGGAGCGCTATATGGATTCCATCGGCTGCCGTCCCCATTATTTCGAGGATATTTCCCAGGTGCCCACGGACCGGGTGGAGGGAATGACCATTCTGGGGGAGGCGGCTCCGGTGTGTTCGGCCATCAGGGAGCAGGGCTTCAACCTGCGCGCCGTGATCTCCGAGCCGTTCTGTGTGGATGTGATGAACCCGGAGGTCAACAAGTGGAACGGTCTTAAGGAGCTGCTGCGCCGGATCGGGATGGAGCGGGAGGACGTGGTGGCCGTGGGAGACTACGACAACGACCTGGAGATGATTCTGCAGTCCGGGATCGGCGTTGCGGTGGGCAATGCCAGGGAGTGCGTGAAAGCCCGGGCGGATTACGTGACGGTCCGGGACAACGAGGCCGGAGCGGTGGCGGACATGATCAACGAGCTGGTGTTGGGCAGAACCTCCGGGCTCTGTCTGAGGAACGCAGGATAAGCGTTCGGATTATTATAGAAGCTGAAGTGAGGGGATTCCAGAGGAAAGCGGATCGATTGATGCCGCCATCCTGATGAAATCCCTTTTTTGGTATAAAAATTTCGGACTCCTATTTAGATTATAAAGGATTGCTGAGAAAATATGGAAAAAACTATGTGCAATATGCATATAAATAAAATTCAAATATGTAGAAAATAATAAATTGACACAAGGAAGTGAATCTGCTATACTTCAAGTGGTATAAAAAACTGAATAACATATATAAGGCAAGGAGGAAAACGATGAAAGTTGCAGCAATAGGCGATAATTGCATCGACGTATACGAGCGGATCGGCAAAAAGTATCCCACCGGCAATGTAGTGGATACCGGCGTCAACATTCAGAAGCTGGGAATTCCGGTTTCCGTGATCAGCACCACCGGGTCGGACGAGAACGGCGTCTGGATGGTGGAGGCTCTGACAAAGGAAGGCCTGGATTTAAGCCACTTCAAGGTGGGGGACGGAGCCACCGCCATTACATACATGGATATGGACGGCCTGGACCGGGTTCACGGCGATTACGTGGAGGGCGTGCTGGAGAACATCGTTTTTGACGACGAGGACATCCGCTTCGCTGCGGAGCACGATCTGGTACATACCGCGCTGTGGGGAAAGGCGGAGGACACCCTGCCGAAGATCAAGGCGCTGTCCGGCGCGAAGATCAGCTTTGACTATGCGGACCGCCTGGACCATGAGCTGGTGGAGAAGACGCTGCCCTACGTGGATTATGGATTTTATTCCTACCACAAGGAGCGGGATCCCTTTATCGAGGGCTACTTAAAGGACAAGGTGGACCGCGGGATGAAGATCGCGGTGGCGACCTTCGGCGATAAGGGAAGCCTGGCCTACGACGGCAAGCAGTTTTACGAGGGCGGCATTTATCCGGCCAAGCTGGTGAACACCGTGGGCGCCGGAGACAGCTTTATCGCCGGTTTCCTGTACGAGATTCTCAAGGGCTCGGATATTGAGAAGTGTCTGGACACCGGAGCCAGAGTGGCGGCCAAGGTTGTCAGCACCTTTAATCCCTGGGAGGATTAAATAGATGAAGAAACGGATTCTTTGTTACGGGGATTCCAACACCTGGGGCTACAAGCCGGTGACCGGGGAGCGTTACGACGAGGATGAGCGCTTTACCGGGGTTCTGGCCCGGGAGCTGGGAGAGGACTACCGGGTGGTGGAGGAAGGCCTGGTGGGCCGTACCACCGTTTTCTCCGACCGGATGGAACCGGAGCGGTGCGGAATCGAGCACCTGCTGCCATTTATCCTCTCCCAGCTTCCGTTAGACTATATGGTCATTATGCTGGGCACCAACGACACCAAGACCCATTTCCATGTGAATGCAAAGGAGATCGGGTACGGGATGGAGGAGCTGATCATCAAAGCGCAGCACATCCTGCGCATCCGCGGCTCAAAGGCAAAGATCCTGCTGGTTGCGCCGGTTCCCATCTGCCCGGAGGACGACCCCATGTTCGGTCCCGAATCCGCAGCGAAGAGCGAGGAGCTGGGCGACGTGTACCGGGAGCTGGCCGCGGCCTGGGACTGCCTGTACCTGGACGCCAAAACCGTGACCAGGGAAGTCGGAGGGGACAAAATCCATCTGACTGCCGACGCGCACAGCGCCCTTGGAAGGGCGATTGCAGCAATTATAAAAGAAAATGAATAAAGGGGGTAATTTATTATGAAACTCGGTATGTTTACATCCGGCTACCAGCGCAATCCGCTGGAGCACTGCTTCCAGGACGCCAAGCGTTTTGGTTATGATTTCATCGAACTCTGGGGAGGAAGACCTCACGCCTACGCGCCGGACTTAAAGGCCGGAGAGCTGGACGACGTGAAGCGCCTGATCGACAAGTACGAGATTCCGGTGCTGGGCTACACGCCGGAGCACAACGGCTATCCGTACAACTTCATGATCGGCAGCGAGCTGCAGAGAAGAGACGCGGTGGAATACTTAAAGCTCAGCCTGGATATGGCCAAGGAGCTGGGATCCGACTATATGCTGATCTCCCCGGCCCACGCGGGATATGAGACCACCTACGAGGAGATCTGGAACCGTATGGAAAAGACCGTCCGGGAGCTGGGCGACCACGCTGAGAAGGTGGGCGTGAAGCTGGTGGTGGAGACGCTGACTCCCTACGAGAGCAACGCGTTCAAGAGCGCCAACGACGCGGTGGAACTGTTCAAACGCGTGAATTCCCCCTATGTGGTGGGTATGGTGGACATCGTTCCGCCCTTCGTGCAGCACGAGAGCATCATGGCGTACTTAAGCAAGCTGGGCGACAAGATGTACCACATGCACATCATCGACGGCGATCAGGGCACGGACAGCCACATCGTTCCGGGCGAGGGTTCCATTCCGCTGCCTGAGCTGTTCAAGGAGTTAAAGGAAGCGGGCTATGAGCGGACCGCAACCCTGGAGCTGGTGACCGGCTACATCAACGAGCCGCGCCTGTACGCCAGAAGGGCCATCGACCGGGCCAGAGAGTACATGAAAGAGGCCGGTTTTTAGTTTCATACAATAACAGTACAGCTTGGAAGGGAGACATACGATGTTTATTGATATTCACGTGCATCCGGCCTTTTATGATCCCATAAACGGGGATGAAGCGGTGGAGGAGATGCGCCACAGCGCCCTGGATATCCACAAAAACGGCACGGCGCCCCTGGAACATATTTTCAATCAGATGCGCTGCGCCGGACTTGACAGGCTCTGCCTGCTGCCTGAGGATTATACCACGGAGCTGGGCAGGCCGGTGGTGACCAACGAGGAGGTAAAAGCCCTTGTGGACCTGGCCCCGGACAAATTCATCGGATTTGCCAGCGTGGACCCGTTTTTGCCAGACGCGGCACAACGGCTGGAACACGCCTTCGGCGACCTGGGCTTAAAGGGGTTGAAGCTCCATCCGTCCAGACAGCATTTTTATCCCTGCGATGAGCGCCTGAACGCGGTGTACGACGTCTGCGAGGCCTACAAAAAGCCCATTATTTTCCACAGCGGGCTTTCCTGGGAGCCCAACACGCTGACCAAGTATTCCAGACCCACGGAGTTCGAGGAGCTGGCGGCCACCCGCCCGGGTCTTAAGATCTGCCTGGCCCACTTCGGCTGGCCCTGGGTACAGGAGACGGCCATGCTGATGCTCAAGTACCCCAACGTTTACGCGGACACGGGAATCCTGTATTTTGACAACGCCTGGGAGTTTTACCGCCGGGTGTTCACCCAGGATCTCCCCGCCACCTGGATTGACCGCAGCCTGCGCCACCAGGTGATGTTCGGCAGCAACAATCCGCGGTTCGAGCAGATCCGCATGGCGGACGCCATCGGCAAGCTGGGATTCAGAGAGAGCACCCTGGAACTGATCAAGGGCGAAAACGCCATCGAGTTCCTGGGCGGACTGTAGGGAGGTGATTCGGAATGGTCGTTTTAAAAGAAATTACGGTGCTGACAACACAGTACAACCAGTGGATCCGGATCACGGATGAGATCGAGCGGGTGATGAAGGAGAGCGGAATACAAAACGGCATCGTCAACGTGATCAGCCGCCACACCACAACCGGTGTCACGGTCAATGAATCCCTGGAATGCCTGGAGAGCGATATGTCGGAATTCCTTTCCCGGCTGGCTCCTGAGGACTGGCCCTACGCCCACGCGCGGATGCTGCGGGACTACGGTTCCACGGCCGGCAACCCAACGGGCCATCTCAAATCCCTGATGACCGGGAACCACTGCCACCTGGTGGTGAGCGGCGGCGAGCTGGAACGGGGCGGCGCCCAGGAGGTCTATTTCTGTGAATTCGACGGTCCGGCCAAGCGGACCGTGATGGTACAGATCATGGGCGAGTGATTGCCCGCTGTAATGATGAAGCATACGCGCCCAGCGCGATGTGATATGGTTAAGGTTCCTATAAACCAAATACAAAAAAAGGAGATATGAGTATGTCAAATCCAAAAACTCCGGAACAAAGTGCAAATGAACTGAAGAGGAAACTGGGGCTGGGAGCGGTTATCGCGCTCGGCGTTGGTACCACCGTGGGATCAGGTATCTTCTCCTCATTGGGAGAGGTGGCAAACGCCGCCGGAAGCAGCCTGTTCCTGGTGCTGGCCTTCCTGATCGGAGGTCTCTTACAGATCCCGGCAAACTTCTGCTACGCAGAGCTTGCCAGCGCCTTCCCCGAGGACGGCGGACAGTATGTTTATTTTAAAGAAGCGGGTTCCAGACCCCTGGCCTTCCTCTGCGGATGGATCAGCTTCTGGGCCACCGATCCGCCCAGCATCTCCATCATGGCTCTGGCAATCGCCAACTACCTGGCATTCTTCATTCCGGTACACGGACTGGTGCTGCGCTTTGTAGCTGTGGCCTTTGTACTGATCTTTATGATGATGCATCTGCGCTCGGTGGAGGGCGGCGGTAAGTTCCAGACCATCATCACGGCTCTGAAGATCATTCCCTTCGTGCTGATCATCGGAATCGGTATCTTCTTCATCAAGGGAGAGCTGTTCCTGTCCTCAGCGCCGCTGGCTACCGTGACCGCAACCGGATTTACCGCTCTGATGGCCGGTATCTCCGCTACCACCTGGTCCTTCGACGGTATGGCCGCAGCCTGCTACATGTCCGGCGAGATCCGCGAGCCCAAGAAGAACCTGCCCAAGGGCCTGATTCTGACCGCGTTTATCGTGCTTGGCCTGTACGTTGGCCTGACCGTAGTCGCTTCCGGTCTGCTGAGCGTGGATGAGCTGGCCGCTTCCGAGGCCCCCATCGCTCTGCTGGCTTCCAAGATTCCGGTGATCGGCAACTACGCCGGAACCATCGTGGCGATCATGGCGGTTATCGTGGTAATCGGTTCCCTGTCCAGCTGTATCATGTTCCAGCCCAGAATTGAGTACGCAATGGCAAGAGACGGACTGTTCTTCAAGTCCTTCGGCAAAGTACATCCCAAATACGAGACTCCGTACTTCTCCATCCTGGTACAGTGCGCTGTGGCAATCGTTCTGATCTTTGCAAGTTCCCTCTCCGATCTGCTGGGATATTTCACCCTGGTAGCTCTGCTGAAGAACTTCCTGACCTTCGGCACCATCATCGTGCTGCGCAACAAGGAGCACTACAAACCGGCGTACCGTATGCCCGCCAGACCTCTGATGGTCGGCATCGCCATGATTATCACCGGAACCCTGATCTGGTCCACCTTTATCTGGGCTCCTCTGGCTGGTATCGCCTGCGCAGTGATCGCAGTGGTCACCGGTCTTCCGGTTTACTATTTCTGGGAGAGCAAGAATAAGAAGGCAGCCGGTAAATAACAGGTTTTTAACCGCGGCAAGGTTGACACTTTGTGGCAGATGTTCTAAGATGAGTTGTAGGAATACGTTTAACAAATGTAGTATTACATGATTTTCGACTGAAAAAGGAATGTCTGCCATGAATATAGAACGCCAGAAGCCTCGGGACGAGGCCATTGAAAAAATTGAAAATTATATCATTCAAAACCATTTAAAACCGGGTGACAGGCTTCCCTCTGAGCGGAGCATGTGCGATATGTGGGATTTCAACCGTTCCACCTTAAGAAGCGCGATCAAGCAGCTGATTCTCGAGGGAAAGATTTATAATAAGAACGGATCGGGAACCTACGTGTCCGGTGAAAAGCTGGTGCGAAACCTGCAGGATACGGACGGATTTTACCAGACCGTAAAGCGTTCGGGCCGTGAGATCACCACCAAGGTGGTGCACATGGATTTCTGTGAGACTCCGAAGAACATCGGGCGGAAGATGAAGCTCCCGCTGGGACACAAGCTGTTCCGCCTGGTGCGTATCCGGTATCTGGACGGGATTCCGGTGATGATTTCCACCGCCTTTCTGGACGCGGAGCGTTTTCCCGGCCTCGAAGCCCTGGATTTTGAGAGCAATTCTCTGTACAGCCTGCTGAAACAGCACTATAACGTGGAGATTTCAGGCGGCCATGAGAAGCTCAGCATCACCTACTGCGATGCCCAGGAAGCCGGTTATCTGGAAATGGAAGAGGGCGCCCCTGTGATCTATCAGTCCGGTGTGACCATGGATGAGCAGGACGTTGTATTTGAGTATTTTAAGGAGATTACCCGTTCGGAGTACATCTGCTATGCCAGCGAGCTGACGAGGCGGTAACAGAGCCACGTGGATTGCCCGGCAGGGCGGAATTAGGGAGGTATAAACATGAAGTTAGCTGCAGTTGGCGATAACTGTATGGACGTTTACGAAAATATCGGAAAAGCATATCCCGGCGGAAATCCCGTCAACGTAGCCGTATATTTTGTGCGGCTGGGGGGAGAGTCCTCCTACACGGGAGTGGTCGGAACCGACCAGTACGGAAAACTGATGAAGGAAAAAATTGCGGAGAAGGGCGTTGACGTGTCCCACATCCGCTTTATGGAAGGCAGCACGGCGATCACCCATGTGGAACTGGTGGACGGAGAGCGCGTGTTCGGAGAGTACGAGGAAGGCGTTCTGGCGGACTTCAAGCTCACCGACGAGGAGATCGATTTCCTCTGCAGCCATGATATGGTGGTGACCGGCCTCTGGGGAAATGTTCACGACGATCTGGCGAAGATCCAGGCCAGAGGCGTGAAGGTTGCCTTTGACGCGGCTACCCGCCCGGAGGATCCGGCGGCTGTCACCGCAATCCCCTCCGTGGATTACCTGTTCTTTGCCACGGACGACGGGGACACGCCTGAATTGCGTGAGACCATGAAACAGATTAAGGCCAAGGGGCCCAAGCTGGTGATCACCACCCTGGGCGAAAAGGGCAGTATTGTCTACGACGGAGAGAAGTACACCACCTTCGGAATCATTCCCTGCAACGTGGTGGACACCATGGGAGCCGGGGACAGCTTTATCGCCGGGTTCTTAAAGGGGATTCTGGAAGAGAAACCGGTTGAAGAGTGTATGAAAATGGGCGCAACCAATTCCAGCGTGACGCTGGAGTACAACGGCGCCTGGTAAGAAGCGTAAAGGGGGTTATTGCGTTGGCAAAACCGGCAGAGGTTTCCTACAATGCACCGATCTATCTGCAGCTCAGAGAGGTTGTGCGTTCCAAAATTGAGGATGGGGAGTATGCGCCCGGAACGGCGATCCCCTCCGAGAATCTATTGGCCAGCACCTACGGCATCAACCGCCTGACCGTTCGCAGCGCCATCGACGCGCTGGTGAACGAGGGCCTGCTCAAGCGCGTGCAGGGCAAGGGCGTGTACGTGGTGGCGCAGATCGAGCGCGATCTGGAGGTGTTGGGCGGATTCACACAGACCATGAACGCCAAGAACGTGGAGACCAGAAGGAAAATTCTGTCCAAAGGCCAGCGCAGAGCCGGGGAGAAGTACGGGGCGATTTTTGGGATTGAACCGGACGACATGCTGTATTTTATCAGGCGTCTGGACTATGCGGACGAGGAGCCCATCGCCATCCAGGAGATTTACATTCCCTACAATCTTGTTCCCAAGATGGAGGGGATCGATCTGTCGGTGTTCAGCATGTACGAGATTTACAAGTTTTACGGCATCAATCCGGTGCGGGCCTGGCAGACCCTGGATTTGGTACAGCTTACCCAGTCCGACGCCCGGCTGATCAACATCAACAAGGATCAGACGGTGTTCCTGTTCGGCTGCACCACGTACGACGACCATAACCGCGTGATCGAGTATTCCAAGTCCTATACGCGGGGGGACAAATGCAACTTTACGGTACATTTTCATAAATAGAGGAAGGAAATATCAGCGATGTTAAAATTTGACGAGCAGAAACAGATTGACAGTGTAAATGGCGCTCTGGCCCTGAGACCGGAGATTGAAAAGGTAGTGGACGAGATTCAGAACCGCGGATTTGATGCGATTTTCTTCATCGGCATCGGCGGAACCTGGGCCTCCAGCATGCAGGTTGAGGTTTATATGCGGGGCAGAAGCTCCATTCCGGTATATGTTGAGAACGCGGCGGAATTTCTGACCACGGGCAACAAGCGTTTCACCAAGGATTCCATCGTGATCTTCTCATCCGTGACGGGCAGCACCTCCGAGATGGTGAAAGCCGTTGACAAGGCTCACGAGATCGGCGCAAAGGTGTTCGGTTTCATCGACAAGCCCGAAGCTCCCATGGTAAAGCAGTGCGACTGGTGCATTTCCTATCCCATGAACGAGCAGCTGAAGTTCTATATGGTAGCCAACCGCCTGATGTACAACAACGGCGAGTTCCCGGAGTATGACAAATACAATGCTGAGATGGAAGCTCATCTGGCCCAGGCTCTGGTGGACGTGGAGAAGGAAGCCGACGAGTGGGCGGCAGATTTTGCCAAGAAGAAATACGAGTATTTCAGAGCCAACCCGGATATGCCCCATTACTTTGTGGGCAGCGGCAACCAGTGGGGCGCAACCTACTCCTACGCGATGTGCTACTGGGAGGAGCAGATGTGGATCCGCACCAAGTCCATCACCTGTCCGGAATTCTTCCACGGCATGCTGGAGATCGTGGAGGCCGAGACCCCGGTAACCCTGTTTATCGGCGAGGATGAGCAGCGTCCGCTGGCAGAGCGGGTGAAGAATTTCCTGCCCAGAATCTGCAAGAACTACACCATCATCGACACCAAGGACTACGAGCTTAAGGGAATCAGCGAGGAGTTCAGAGGTTCCATCTCCCACCTGGTGATGCACGCAGTGAACAACCGCGTGGACGCCCACATGGAAGCGGAGCTGTGCCATCCCCTGGAGATCCGCCGCTACTACCGCCAGCTGGATTATTGATAACGAGCGCAACAGAGCAAATAGTGAATGAAAAGCGAAAAGCGGGAAGTGCAGGTCTTTGACTCTCCCGCTTTCGCTTTACAAAAATATGGAAAATATTGGGCGATAAATGGCCCGCAGGTAATGCCGGCGGCCCGTTCCATTCGAGTAAAAAGGAGAAAAATTATGCTTTGGACAGAAAAAATGTTTGGGGTTAAGAAACCGATTATTACGATGCTGCACCTGGATCCGCTGCCCGGTGATCCCCGGTTCCACTACGGCGACACCATGGAGCGCGTGGTGGAGCACGCAAGAGCGGACCTGCACGCGCTGCAGGAGGGCGGCGTGGACGGAATCATGTTCAGCAACGAGTTCAGCCTGCCCTATGAGCGCCACATGAGCTTTATCACACCGGCCGCCATGGCCCGCGTGATCGGCGAGCTCAAATCCGAGATTCGCGTGCCCTACGGCGTGGACTGCATCTCCGACGGCCAGGCCAGCATCGAATTGGCGGCGGCTGTGGACGCGAAGTTTATCCGCGGAACCTTCTCCGGCGTGTATGTTGGGGACGGCGGCTTCTACAACAACGATTTTTCCGCTCTGCTGCGCCGCAAGGCAGCGCTGCACCTGGACGATCTGAAGATGCTCTATTTCATCAACCCTGAGTCCGACCGCAGCATGGACACCAGACCTCTGGTGGATATCGCCAAGTCCACCATCTTCAAGGCTCATCCCGACGGGCTTTGCATCTCCGCCAACGCCGCCGGTCAGGACGTGGACGACGAGCTGATCGCCAGCGTGAAATCCGGAGCTCCCGACGTGGTGGTGCTGTGCAACACCGGCTGCCGCCCGGATACCATCGAGCGCAAGCTGACCACGGCGGACGCCGCGGTGGTGGGAACCTACTTCAAGGAAGGCGGAAAGCTGGAGAACGACAAGCTGGAGAACGTGCGGGTGGATGTGAACCGCGTGAAGGAGTTCATGGAAGTCGTGCGCAGATTCCGCGAAACCCTGTAATCCGGAGCTGACGGCAGAGCAGATTGCCGGCGAACCGGCTGAGCGGGGCTTATGGCCAGCCGGATGAACCATAAAACGAATCAGGAGGTATTTTGATATGTCGAAGATTACGATGGACAATTTTGCGGTGATGAGCGTGCAGTATGTGCACTATTCCCTGGAGTATTATCTGGATTCCATGGTGAAAAACGGCTTAAAGCATGTTGACCTGTGGGGCGGCATTCCCCATTACTGCCGCCTGGACTATCCGTTCGCCGAGGACGCCAAAAAGAAGATCGGCTCCATCCGGGCTATGATGGAGGAGAGAGGTCTGGACGTTTCCGTCTACACGCCGGAGACTCTGGCCTATCCCTACAGCTTCTCCCATCCCGAGGAGGAGGTGCGCAAGCGCACGGTGGACTATTTCAGCATGGCCATGGACGACGCCCTGCTCTTTGGGACCAACAAGGTATTCTTAAACTCCGGCTGCGGCCTGTTGGATCTGCCCCGGGAGGAATCCTTCGCGCGCCTGGTGGACACCTACAAAAAGATCGCGGACATCGCGGAGCAGAAGGGCATCGAGCTGGTATTGGAGCAGCTTCAGCCCTATGAGAGCAACCTGGTGCTGAACCTTCAGGACATCAAGCGGGTGCTGGACGAGGTGGATTCCCCGGCGATGTACATCTGCGTGGACGTGGTGGCCATGGCAGTGGCGGGAGAGGAGTTAAAGGATTACTTTGAGGTGCTGGGCAGAGACCGGATCAAACTGATCCATTTTGCGGATACCTGCCATTATATCCTGGGAGACGGGGAGCTGCCCCTAAAGGATTACTTAAAGACTCTGGAAGAATACGATTATGACGGGATTGTGGACCTGGAGATCAACGACTCCATCTACTGGGACGATCCCCACGAGTCCATCCGCAAGTCGGTGGAATGGCTGAAGGCTGAACTGTAAGAGCGGCTTCATGAAAAAAGACATTTAAAAAAGAGCTGGCGCCGGAAATTCATATTTCCCGGGCGTCAGCTCTTTTTCATGTCATTTTTCACGGCAGCGGCGGACCGGCGGCGCGATCTGCGGCGGTCTGCGCCGCCGGTCCATAGCGGTAAGGATCAATGATACAGTTTTTTGTGCTCGTAAACCGGCTCGGAGGTCAGCTCCGCGCCCAGCTTCTTGAAGACCTTGATGTCCACGTCGGAGAGCATCACCGAGGTGTGCACCTGGCAGCCGCGAAGCCTGGGCAGCTGGTCCAGGGCCTTTTTGGCGATGGGATCCGTGGCTGCGCTCATGGACAGGGCGATCAGCACCTCGTCGGTGTGCAGCCGGGGATTGCGGCTTCCAAGGTAGTTGGTCTTTAAGGTCTGGATGGGTTCAATGGCCGAGGGCGCGATCAGGTGAAGATCATGGGGGATGCCGCCTAACATCTTGATGGAGTTTAGCAGCACGGCGGCGGAAGCGCCCAACAGGTTGCTGGTCTTGCCGGTGACCAGGGTGCCGTCGCCCAGCTCGATGGCCGCGGCGGGGGCCTGGATCAGGTTGGCCCGCTCCATACAGGGGGCGATGACCCGGCGCATACCGGGGTTGATCTTGGCCTGCTTCATCAGCAGCTCCAGCTTATACACCTCGTCCTCGGAACCCTCCTCCTTGGCAAGGCGGTTGAGGGCGTGGTAATACCGGCGGATGATCTCCTGGTAGGAGGCCTCCCGGCACACCTCGTCGTCCACGATGCAGAAGCCGGCCATGTTTACACCCATATCCGTGGGGGACTTGTAGGGGCTCTCGCCGTAGATTCCCTCAAAAATGGCGTTTAACACCGGGAAAATGTCCACGTCCCGGTTGTAGTTGACCGCGGTCTTGCCGTAGGCTTCCAGGTGGAAGGGATCGATCATGTTCACGTCGTTCAAATCAGCGGTAGCCGCCTCGTAGGCCAGGTTCACCGGATGCTTTAAGGGCAGGCTCCAGATGGGGAAGGTCTCGAACTTGGCGTAGCCCGCCTTGATGCCCCGCTTGTTCTCGTGGTAGAGCTGGGAGAGGCAGGTGGCCATCTTGCCGCTGCCCGGGCCGGGGGCGGTGATGATCACCAGCGGGCGGGTGGTCTCGATGTAATCGTTCTTGCCGTAGCCCTCGTCGCTGACGATCAGGGATACATTGCTGGGATAACCCTCGATGCAGTGATGGCGGTACACCTTGATGCCCATGTGTTCCAGCTTGGTCTTAAACTGATCCGCCCCGCTCTGGCCGCTGTACTGGGTAATCACAACGCTTCCCACGTAGAGGCCCTTGTCCTGGAACTCCTGGATCAGGCGGAGCACGTCCACGTCGTAGGTGATCCCAAGGTCGTGGCGGACTTTATTTTTCTCGATGTCCGCGGCGTTGATGGCGATGACGATCTCCGCCTGGTCGGCCATCTGCAGCAGCATCCGCAGCTTGCTGTCCGGGGCAAAGCCGGGAAGAACCCTGGAGGCGTGGAAGTCGTCGAAGAGCTTGCCGCCGAATTCCAGGTACAGTTTGTCGCCGAACTCGCCGATGCGCTGTTTAATGTGCTCTGATTGGAGCTTCAGGTATTTTTCGTTGTCAAATCCGGTTTTCATCTTTTTGTAATCTCCTGTTTTAAAATTGACCATAAGTAATACATTTCCATAGTATACCATAAATCCGGCGGGTGTGCTATCAGTTTTCACATCGGCTGCCGGAACGGATGCGAATTTCCCGGACGCTTCCGCAGAGAACATTGCAATCGTTGCCTGTCCCGGCTATAATGGAATAAAATGGATGAAAATGCGGGGCCGTAGGCGGCAGGAGGAACGACGGATGTGGAGAGAGATCAGCGGGCGGGAGCGCAGGCACGTTCAGCGCATGGAGATGAAACTGTGGAAAAGGAGGCGGATCGTCGCACTGGGGTACACGGTTCTGACTCTGGGATTTCTTGCGCTGGTCACGTCCGCCTGCTATGAGCAGGAGAAAAACGCCCAGTGGGAGAGGGAATTTCTGCTGGAGGTGCTGTACGATCTGGGAAACGGCGGCAAGGACGACAATCCGGTCAGGCAGCAGAAGCTGGTGCGGGAAGCGCGCATGAAGCTGAAATACCAGAGGCTCTATTGGATCGAGTGCATCCTGGCGGCGGCAGGCTATGGGGGTTATTATTACGTTGCCGTATGGCGGACCAGAAAGTATCTGTCGGGACCGCTAAAGGTCCGGACGGCCGTCTGTACGGGGACAAAGGAGGTCCGCCGCAGGTCCTGGCACAACTTTTACGTCAATCTCAAAACAGAAGACGGGGAGAAGCTGCGGGAGCTGTGGGTACCCTGGAGGCTGGGGGAGGAGATCGAGAGCGAGACCCCTCTGCTCCTGGTCCGGGAGGATGAGGAATCGGAGCCGAGAGTTTACCCGGCCAGGAGCAGCCGCAGAATCTGAACCCCGCAGATTCCGCCCGCTGGAGCCTGGCCGGGAAACGCCGCAGCTTCAATCAACGGATTTTCGGGCGGTAAAACACTTCGTTTACATTGTAGACCGTCACAAACGCGCTGGGGTCCGTTTTGGAGATATAGTTCATAAGCTGTATATATTCGTTTTTATCGACGATTGTGATGATCTCCCGGCGGATCTGATGGTCATAAGCGCCCACCGGCTCATAGATGGTAGCGCCGCTGTGGAGCGTGTGGAGTATAAACGCCTCAATGTCGGCTTCCTTGTTCGACAAGATGCAGACCCGCCTCCTGATATTGAATCCGAAAATGAAATGATCCAGCACAATCCCATTCAGATACGTTCCCAGGATACTTAACAGCACGGTTTTTGCATCGTACACCAGAGCCGCCGTAAGGGCGGTACAAATGCCTGCCAGCGACATGGCCTTTCCCAAATCCATGCGCAGATATTTATTTAACAGCTTCGCAATAATATCCAGGCCTCCGGAGGAAGCGTTCCGGTTAAACAGAATCGCCAGACCGATGCTGACCGTAAAAATGTAAAGCAGCATATCTAAAAACCCATCGCCCATAATGGACTGCATGTCCGGAAACAGGATTTCCAGAACCGCCAAAACCACAGGCATCAGAACCGATGTGTAGATTGTTTTGATCCCAAAGTCACGTCCGATAAAAATCAAGCCGACCACCAGCAGAGCGACATTCAGCCCCATCGTAATCGCGGATATTTTCAGCGGTATAAAGTTCGCAAGAATGATTGCGAGCCCGGAAATGCTGCCGACTGCCAAATGGCTCGGGATCAGAAAGAAGAAAACAGCTGATGCCGCGACCACTGTGCCAAATGTAATGATAAACCATTCAGATAATATCTTTTTAGGATTCATGACGGACTTCCTCCATAGACCGGTTTCCGGTTTGATGTATTACCGCCTACATTATACCCGGTTTTGAATGGGTTGACAACCGGGCTGACGGTCTGCCCCGGAGGGAACTCCTGTATATAAGCCGCGATATTCAAATATTTATAAGTAAATAACAAAAAAGAAATTAAATATATTAATTTTACTAATTTATCTTTCCTGTGATATGATAGGGGACAGATGGTTTAGACTTTTTAGACTTAGGGTTTCTATGGAAAAGCAGGAGGTTTATAAATGAGCGTAAGACGAATTTTTGTGGAGAAAAAGCCGGCGTATGCGGTAAAAGCCGGGGAGCTGCGGGAAGAGCTGGAGAGCTATCTGGGCATCGATACCGTGGAAAATGTGCGGGTCCTGATCCGTTACGATATTGAAAATCTGTCTGAGGAGACTTATGGGAAGGCGCTGGTGACCATTTTCTCCGAGCCGCCGGTGGACGAGGTGTACGAGGAGGAATTCCCGAAGAACCCCGGTGATCTGGTGTTCTCCGTGGAGTACCTGCCCGGCCAGTTCGACCAGCGGGCGGACTCCGCCGAGCAGTGCGTGAAGCTGTTAAAGGAGGACGAGGAGCCGGTGATCCGCTCCGCAACCACCTACGTGATCACCGCGGCCCTGACCCCGGAGCAGGAGAAGGCCATCAAGGGCTTCTGCATCAACCCCGTGGACAGCCGGGAGGCGGGGGAGGACAAGCCTTCCACCCTGGTGGCGGAGTTTGAGGTCCCGGAGGACATTAAGACCTTTGAGGGCTTTGCCTCCGCGCCGGAGGCGGAGCTTAAGTCGCTCTACGACACCCTGAATCTGGCGATGACCTTTAAGGACTTCCTTCATATTCAAAGGTACTTCCGGGATGAGGAGCGCCGCGATCCCACGGTGACGGAGATTCGGGTGTTGGACACCTACTGGTCCGATCACTGCCGCCACACCACCTTTTCCACGGAGTTAAAGAACGTCCGCTTTACCGACGGGGATTACAGAAAACCCATCGAGGACACCTACAACCGGTACCTGGCGGACCGGGAGGTGATCTACAAGGGGCGTGACGACAAGTACGTCTGCCTCATGGACCTGGCCCTGATGGCCATGAAGAAGTTAAAGAGCGAGGGAAAGCTGGAGGACATGGAAATCTCCGACGAGATCAACGCCTGCAGCATCGTGGTGCCGGTGGAGGTCGACGGCGTCACCGAGGAGTGGCTGGTGAACTTTAAGAACGAGACCCACAACCACCCCACGGAGATCGAGCCCTTCGGCGGCGCGGCCACCTGCCTGGGCGGAGCCATCCGCGACCCGCTGTCCGGCAGAACCTACGTGTACCAGGCCATGCGCGTTACCGGCGCGGCGGACCCCACCCGGCCCTTAAGCGAGACCTTAAAGGGCAAGCTGCCCCAGCGCAAGATCGTAAACGGAGCCGCCCAGGGTTATTCCTCCTACGGCAACCAGATCGGCCTGTCCACCGGCTATGTGAAGGAGATTTACCATCCGGGTTATGTGGCCAAGCGCATGGAGATCGGCGCGGTGATGGGCGCGGCTCCCAGAAAAGACGTAATCCGTGAAAATTCCGACCCGGGCGACATCATCATTCTTCTCGGCGGGCGCACCGGACGGGACGGCATCGGCGGGGCCACCGGCTCCTCCAAGGTGCACACCACGGCCTCCATCGAGGTCTGCGGCGCGGAGGTGCAGAAGGGAAATGCGCCCACGGAGCGCAAGATTCAGCGCATGTTCCGCCGCCCTGAGGTGAGCCGGATCATCAAGAAGTGCAACGACTTCGGCGCGGGCGGCGTGTCCGTGGCTATCGGCGAGCTGGCGGCCGGACTTCAGATCGACCTGGACAAGGTTCCCAAGAAATACGCCGGTCTGGACGGCACGGAGATCGCCATCTCCGAGTCCCAGGAGCGCATGGCCGTGGTGGTGGACCCCGGCGACGTGGACAAATTCCTGGCCTACGCCGGGGAGGAGAATTTGGAGGCCGTGACCGTGGCCGTGGTCACAAAGGAGCCCAGGCTGGTGCTCAACTGGCGGGGTAAGACCATCGTGGACATCAGCCGCGCATTTTTGGACACCAACGGCGCGCACCAGGAGGCGGACGTGACCCTGGAGGTGCCGGGCCGTGAGAACAGCCCCTTAAAGCGCGAAGAGGTGGGCGATGTGAAAAAGGCCTGGACCGGCATGCTGGCCGGACTCAACGTGTGTTCCCAGAAGGGACTGGTGGAGCGGTTCGACGGGTCCATCGGCGCGGGCAGCGTGTTTATGCCCTACGGCGGAAAATACCAGCTCACCGAGACCCAGGCCATGGTGGCCAAGCTTCCGGTGCTGGAGGGCAGCACGGACACCGTGACCATGATGAGCTACGGCTTTGACCCCTACCTGTCCAGCTGGAGCCCCTACCACGGGGCCGTGTACGCGGTGCTCACCTCTGTGGCCAAGATCGTGGCCGCGGGCGGAGACTACAGCAAGATTCGTTTCACCTTCCAGGAGTATTTCCGCCGGATGAACGAGAATCCGAAACGTTGGAGCCAGCCCTTCGCAGCGCTTCTGGGGGCCTACAGCGCCCAGATGGGCTTCGGGCTGCCCTCCATCGGCGGCAAGGACAGCATGTCCGGGACCTTCGATGACGAGCACGGCGAGGTCAACGTGCCCCCCACCCTGGTTTCCTTTGCGGTGGACGTGAACAGCTACAAGAATATCATTACCCCCGAGTTCAAGAAGCCGGGCAGTAAGATCGTAGTGTTTAAGGCGGAGCGGGACGGCTACGACCTGCCGGTGTACGGACAGGTGATGGACGGCTACGGGAAGCTGTTTGAGGATATCAAAGCGGGCAGGATCATTTCCGCCTACGCGGTGGAGGGCCACGGCATGGCGGAGGCGGTCAGCAAGATGGCCTTCGGCAACAAGCTGGGCGTAAAGATCGAGCACAGCCTGGATCCCAGGGATTTCTTCGCCCCGGGTTACGGCGACATTGTCTGCGAGGTGCCGGACGGCCTGGTGGGAGAGCTCTCCATCTCCTACACCGTGATCGGCGAGGTGACGGACCGGGCGGCGTTTGAGTACGGCAGCGTGTCCATTTCCCTGGACGAAGCGCTTGAGAGCTGGACCAAAACCCTGGAGGACGTGTTCCCCACTGCCACGGGCAGAGAGAAGCGCGGGGAGGAGGCGGTGCTTCCTGAGCGCCTCTACAAGACGGACGCAATCTACATCTGCGACCACAAGATCGGCAGCCCCACGGTGTTTATCCCCGTGTTCCCGGGCACCAACTGCGAGTACGACAGCGCGAAAGCTTTTGAGCGGGCCGGCGCCAGGGCCGTAACCCGGGTGTTCCGCAACCTGAGCGCTGAGGACATCCGCCAGTCCGTTGAGGTCTACCGGCAGGAGATCGCAAAGGCCCAGATCGTCATGTTCCCTGGCGGCTTCTCCGCAGGCGACGAGCCGGAGGGTTCCGCCAAGTTCTTCGCCACCGTGTTCCGCAACGCGGTGATGAAGGAGGAGATCGAAAAGCTGTTAAATGAGCGGGACGGCCTGATGCTGGGCGTGTGCAACGGCTTCCAGGCGCTGATCAAGCTGGGCCTGGTGCCCGGAGGCGAAATCGCCGACCAGGGGCCGGATTCCCCCACCCTGGCCATGAACACCATCGGCCGCCACGTGTCCAAGATGGTCTACACCAAGGTGGTGTCCGACAAGTCCCCCTGGCTGGCAGAGGCCAGACTGGGCGGTGTGTACTGCAACCCCGCCTCCCACGGAGAGGGCCGCTTTGTGGCAAATGAAGCCTGGCTGTCCAGACTCTTTGCCAACGGACAGGTGGCCACCCAGTATGTGGACGACCAGGGCAACGCCACCATGGACGAATACTGGAACCCCAACGGCTCCTACATGGCCATCGAGGGCATCACCAGCCCCGACGGGCGCATCCTGGGCAAGATGGCCCATTCCGAGCGCCGCGGTCAGGCGGTTGCCATGAACATTTACGGGGAGCAGGACATGAAGATCTTCGAGTCCGGCGTGAAGTATTTTAAGATTTGATAAAAACAGATTGAGATAAATTTCCCGGGCAGGGCCGGACAGGATAACGAATATTCTGTCCGGCCCTGCTTTTGGCAAGGGGCCCGGCGGCGCGCGTTTTGGTTCAGCGCAGCCGGGCCAAATAAAAAAAGATTAAAAAATTTTAAAATAATTAAAACCGATGGGCGCTCCGGATCGTCTTGTAATCAGATGGCGGTAGAAACCGGCCGGAAAATCAAACGAAAAGGAGAAAGAATTATGAGTAACAACAGTGGAATGGGAAGAAGCGCGGTGGACAGGATCGATGGGAACGGACTGGTGATGAGAGGATTTCAGCTGTCCCTTGTGGGACTTGCGGGGGTTACCCTGGGAGTTGCGTCGGAGAATGCCTGGGGCATCCTCCAGTGGATAGGTTCGGCGCTGGGGCTGGCGTTGTTTCTCGCCTATCTGGTGGGCCTGGCGGTTCTTTACAGCAAGGCGGGCGTGTGGAAGTTTATCGGCGTCCTGGCGGTCAAGGGGGCGGTATTCCCGTGGAGAGTGACCAGAATCATCGTGTTTTCCTGGGTATTCTTCTTTGTCTGGGCCTCCATCTCCATCTGCCTGGTCTGGCTGGTGATGATGATTGCGGTGGGCGCTCCCTGGCTCCTGTTGCTGCTGGCGAAACACTTTGGATGAGCGCGCGGCTCAGGACGGATCAGCCGCGAGGCTGCGCCAGCTCCCTGGCCTCCCGGGTGATTTCCTCCGGAAAACCCATGTACTCCAGCAGGCGGATGGCGTTTTTGGAATCCGCGGGGCCGGAATGGATCTTGTAGGAGAAGGTGATCCCGCCGTCCGTGATCTGCTCGCTGAAATGAAAGTTGTCGTACTGTCTCTCCAACAGCTGCGTCAGCTCGATGTCGTGGGAGGCCACGATGGCCAGGCAGTTATGCTTTGCCAGGTAGCGAAGCACCGCGCAGGAGGCAGCGATGCGCTCCTGGGTATTGGTTCCCCTCAGAATTTCGTCCACGATGCAGACGGTGGGCGTTTCCGGAGTCAGGCTGTCGATGATGCGCTTCAGATAATGGATCTCTTTAATATAGTAGCTTTCCCCGGACAGAATGTCGTCCCGCAGCGCCATGGAGGTGATCAGGCCGGTCCGTGGCAGGGTCAGACGGGCTGCGGAGCAGGTGAAAATGCTCTGGGCCAGCAGAACGTTGACCGCCACGGCCTTGATGAAGGTGGATTTGCCGGAGGCGTTGGAGCCGGTGACGATGCAGCTGCGGCGGATGGACGCAGAGTTGCTGACCGGATGGCTGAGAAGGGGATGGTACAGCTCTTCCGCCTCCAGCCGGCAGGGGGCGTCCTGCTCTGCGAAGGACGGTTCGCACCAGTGGGGCAGGCTGGCCCGGAAGGAGGCCACGGAGATGGCCATGTCGATCTCGCCCACACGCCGGTATAAGGCCAGCAGGTCCTCTTTCCGGCCGTCCAGCTCCCGGAGCAGCTTGTTGTATCGGATGAAATCGCTGAGGGTGACGCCCACCAGGTAAGCATTTAACAGGCTGAAGAGATCGCCGGACAGGCCGCTCTGTTCCCGGGTGTTCAGCCTCATGATTTTGCGGGCGGAGCGGGAGAAGCGCTGGGCCAGCTCCCCGAGGTCGGGGAAGGGTTCCCCGCCGCCGGACTTTCCGGGGTCCGACAGCAGCCTGGCGGTGCGGATGACCCCCAGGGTGGCGCGCAGCATGGACAGATTGGCGCTGTACTTGTATTTCTGGAAGGAGTAGATCACCAGGTTGGCCAGGGCGGTAAAGAGCGGGAACACCAGATAGCGGGTGTCCAAGAGCAGGGCGCTGGGGAGGAAGGAGCAGAACAGCAGCCCTCTCATAAACCGGTAGAACTGGATGTTGGGGATTTCAAATCCCTTCAGATTGCGGATGAACACGGGCAGATAGTAGCTGCCGTGCTCTTTCCCCAGGCAGTGGAGCAGATACGTTGCCCGCTCCCGCTCGGTTTCGTGCTCCCCGAAATAGCGGATTTTCCCGCGCAGGGCTTCCTCCGCCTCCCGGTCCTGGCTAAGGCGGTGGAGAGCCGTGTACAGCGCCTGTTCCCCGGCAAAGGAACGGCAGTTGTTGACGCGCAGGTACACGGCGTCCATTTCCAGATCATTCCAGGTGATTTCGTCGATCTGTTCCTGTTCGGAGAGATTCGTCTGCTCAAAGTCCCAGTCATATTCAATTCCGCCATAGTCCCGGTTTTCGCGCTGGGGAATGGCGCCGAAGCTCTGCCGCAGCAGGGCTTTTTTTCCGTTGCGGGAATCCCGGCGGTTCTCCAGACGGATCAGAATGTAGGCCATTACTAAAATGCACAGCAGGATCAGTGTGTACGGTTCCATGGCGCTCCCTCCTTTGTTTCTTTCATTCTATCACAGTTCCCAGTGATTTATCTTACGATTTCCATAAATCAGCGGAGGTTTTCCGGATCAATTTCTTAAAAATAGAACGGAAGGCTATAAAAAAATATAGACGGTAGACAGAAAAAAAGAAAGATGAGATAGAAAAAAATATATACAATAATCGTTTGAAATGGTAAAAAAGCCAATATTTTCTAATTAAACCGGGTAAGATAGGAGAAAATGTATAAATTATTATTGACATGACGTAGAAAATATTCTATAATCAAGATAACAACAGAAAGGAGGAGCAGACGGTGATGGAAACAGTCGAGACAAAGTTCTCCGTCCGCGACGGCGGCCACTACGTGCCTGGTGTAAAGCACAATCAGGTGCTGTACATATCCGGCCAGCTGTCCATTGACCCGGAGACCGGGAAAGTTCCCGAGGGAGGGGTGAAGGCGGAGGCCAGACAGGCTCTGGCGAATCTGGATCTGGTGCTTCAGGAGGCCGGAGCCAGCCGGGAGGACGTGCTGCACTGCCGCGTGTACATCCCGGATGTGGCGTACTGGCCGGACTTGAATCAGGTGTACGCGGAATTCTTCGGGAGCCACCGCCCGGCCAGGGTCGTGGTGCCCACCAACAGGCTGTATAACGGCTGCCTGGTGGAGGTTGAGGCCATAGCGGCGTGCGGAAAGGAATGAGTTTATGAATTACATGGAATTGGACACTCCGGCCCTGATCATTGACCGGGAAATCATGATGGATAACCTGCGCTTTATGCAGGAGTACGCAGACCGGCGCCATGTGGCGCTGCGCCCCCATACGAAGACCCATAAGATGCCAAGACTTGCTCTGATTCAGGAGGAGCTGGGAGCCAGGGGCGTCACCGTGGCCAAGGTGGGCGAGGCGGAGGTCATGGCGGAAGCGGGGCTGCGGGATATCTTTATCGCCAATGAAATCGTGGGCGAATCCAAGCTGGCCCGGATTCGGGAACTGGCGAAAACCGTGGACATCTCCTTCGGCCTGGACTCCATTCCCCAGGCGGAGATGATCGAGAGGGCCTTTGCGGGAGCCCAAAAGCCCGCCCGGGTGCTGATCGAGATCGAGGTGGGGGAGGAGCGCTCCGGCGTCATTGAGGAGGCGGACTATCTGGAGCTGCTGGAATACTTAAAGGGGTGCAAAAACATTTCCCTGAAGGGGATTTTCTCCCACGACGGCAATTCCTACCAGGCCGCGGATATCCGGGAGTGCCGGGAGATCCACCTGACCGCCCAGAGGCGGACCCTGCGTTTTGCCGAACTGGCAAAGGAAGCGGGCATGGAGCTGGAGACCGTGAGCATCGGGTCCACTCCGTCCATGATGCACGACTTCCCCATTCTGGATGGCGTCACGGAGATCCGGCCGGGAACCTACATCTTTATGGACGCCTCCCAGGCCAACGCCTACGGAAGCCTTGCGCGGAACGCGGCCACGATTTTAACCACCGTGATCAGCCGTCCCACCCCGGAGCGGGTGATCACCGACGTGGGGGCCAAGGGTATCACCGCCCAGACCCGGAGCAAGGGCTTTTGCGCCACCAGAGGGCTGGGGCTGATCAAGGGCTGGCCCGAGGTAGAGATTTTCGACGTGTACGACGAGCACGCCATTATCTACAACAAGGCCTTCCACGACGGAGTGCGGGTGGGCGACAAGGTGGAGATCATTCCCAACCACATCTGTCCGGTGGTGAACCTGCACGAGACGGCCTATCTGGTAACGGACGGGGAAGTGGTGGAGGAGATCCCGGTGGCCTGCAGAGGCAAGCTGAAGTAAAATACGATGCCGGAGTTTCAGGGCGGGTTTGGCGCTTACAACCACGCCGCCGATTGCTCCGGGGAAAGGCAGGAATCCGATGACAAAACTGAGAGCAGCCATGCTGCAGACGCGGGTGTATGCGGACAAGATGGAGAATATCCGGGAGGCGGGGCGCAAGCTGGAAGCCCTGGAGGCAGAACAGGTGGACCTGGTGACCCTTCCCGAGATGTTCAACTGCCCGTATCAGACCCCCAATTTTCCGGTCTACGCGGAACCCCAGGGCGGCCTGGCGTGGACGGCCTGCGCCGAACTGGCGAGAAAGCACAAAATCTATCTCTCCGCAGGTTCCATGCCCGAGGTGGACGAGGCGGGCCGGGTGTACAACACGGCCTATGTGTTCGACCGCCAGGGCAGGCAGATCGCAAAGCACCGCAAGGCCCACCTGTTCGACATCGACGTGAAGGGCGGCCAGTGCTTTAAGGAATCCGACACCCTGACCGCCGGGGACCAGGTGACGGTGTTCGACACGGAATTCGGGAAAATGGGCCTGTGCATCTGCTACGATTTCCGGTTCCCGGAGCTGGCCCGCCTGATGGTGGAGAAGGGGGCGAAGGTGATTTTGGTGCCCGCTGCCTTCAACATGACCACCGGCCCGGCTCACTGGGAGATTCTGTTCCGCTGCCGGGCGCTGGACAACCAGGCCTTTGTGCTGGGCACGGCCCCGGCCAGGGATCCGTCCAGCGGCTACACCTCCTGGGGACACTCCATCGCCGTGTCGCCCTGGGGAGACATTCTGGGACAGATGGACGAGCAGGAGGGGTGTATGATCCACACCCTGGATCTGGAGCGGACCGGGGAGGTCCGGGACCAGCTGCCGCTGTTAAAGCACAGAAGGACGGACATGTACCACCTTGAGGAGTGCTGAGGGGATTAGGAACACACAGGAAAAAGAAAATGTGAGAACGGAGGTTACACAATGTCAAATACGAATCAGAAGGCGGAGACCGTGGATCCTGTATTGAGCACAAAGGACGGCCGGTGGCCGATTTTTATCAAACTGTTTATCCTGTTGATCGCGGCCAGCGTGCTGGCGGAGCTGATCGGCACCGTCACTATCCCGTTGGGACCCATCGGAAAGATCAGCATCATTCCCATGATCTTCTCCATGATCATCGCGGTGCTGTTTACGCCGGACGCCCTTGGCCGGGTGATCGAGCCCTTAAAAAAGCTGTGCAGCGAGAAGGAAGTCCAGCTGGCCGAGAACGCGATCATGCTCATGCTGCTGATCCTGGGCGTGAAGCTGGGAACCAGCGCCGGGCCCAACATCCTTAAGATCGTTCAGGCCGGACCGGCTCTGATCTTCCAGGAGTTCGGCAACCTGGGAACCATGCTCATCGGCCTGCCCTTCGCTATGATCCTGGGCATGCGCCGTGAGGCCGTGGGCGCCACGGTCAGCATCTGCCGCGAGCCCACCCTGGGACTGATCAGCGAGAAATACGGAATCAACTCCCCCGAGGGCCTGGGCGTTATGGGAACCTACATGGTGGGAAACCTGTTCGGAACGCTGTTTTTCGGCCTTCTGGCCTCCCTGGCCGTGAACACGGGAATTCATCCCTACGCCCTGGCCATGGCCAGCGGCATGGGCTCCGGCTCCATGATGACCGCGGCCAGCACGTCCCTTGCGGAGATTCTTCCCAATATGAAGGACGAGATACTGGCCTACGCGGCTACTTCCAATATTATGACAAATGTGACCGGCCTGTACATGGAGTGCTTTATCGCCATTCCGCTGGCCAATAAAATGTACCGGGTTTACAGCCGCCTGCTGCGGCGCAAAGAAGCGTAAAGGGAGGGAACGGATATGTCGGCAAAACTTGAAAATATGTTAAATCAGCTTAAGGTATTGATCCTCTGCGGCCTGGCGGTTCTGGCCACACAGGCGGTGAACTTAAAGGGCGAGTTGGACATTCTGCCCGCCACCCTGGGTATGCTCATCATTATTGCGGTGTCCATCGTGGCGCTCAAAATCAAAGAGGCGCTGCCCCTGCAGATTCCGGCCTTCGCCTGGGCCTCTCTGCTGTCGCTGCTTTTGACCACACCCTGGAGCCCGGTGCAGGGCCTGATCCTGGACCTGACCAAGCAGATTTCCGCGGGCCAGATCGGCACCGTGATCCTGGCCATCGCAGGCGTTTCCATCGGCTGCAAGCTGGACGACATCAAAAAACTCAGCTGGAAGATCATTCTGACGGCCTTTGTGGTGTTCATCGGCACGTTCTTCGGATCGGCTCTTGTGGCGGAACTCATTCTGAAACTGCAGGGAATTATTTGATGAGGGCCTGACAGGCCTCACGGGAGAGACGGATATGAACATCGAGGAATTAAAACAGAAAGCCATCCAAACCATTGACCAAAGGCGGGAGGTTTACCTGGCCCTTGGAAGGAAAATCTATGAGAACCCGGAGACCGGCTACCGGGAGGTAAAGACCACACAGACCCTGGCGGATGCGCTGGAAGCGCTGGGGCTTGAGACGGAGCGGGATATCGCGGTTACCGGGTGCAGAGCCCGGGCAAACGCCCACAAGGAGGGGCCGAAGGTGGTGGTGATGGGGGAGCTGGACTCCGTGATCTGCCTGGACCACCCGGACTGCGACCGCCGGACCGGAGCGGTCCACGCCTGCGGCCACAATATTCAGACCACGGTGATGTACGGGATCGCGGACGCGTTTACCCACGCGGGCCTGTTTGACGAGCTGGACGGAAAGATCGACTTTATGGCGGTTCCCGCGGAGGAGTACATTGAGATGGACTACCGGGAAGGGCTGCGCAGGGAGGGAAAGCTTCACTATTTCAGCGGCAAGGCGGAGCTGACCTACCGAGGCGCTTTTGACGACGCGGACATGTGTATGATGGTCCACAACTTCCCCATCAGCGCCGGGGGCTACCGCCTGGCGCCCTGCAACACGGGCAACGGCTTTATCGGCAAGAACACCGTGTTTATGGGCAGGCAGTCCCACGCGGGCGCGGCGCCCTGGGACGGCATCAACGCCCTCAACATGGCCAGCCTGGCTATGAGCGCCATGGCTTATCAGAGAGAGACCTTTAAGGAGGAGGACACGGTCCGGGTCCACCAGATTATCAACAAGGGCGGCGACATCGTCAACGCGGTTCCGGCGGACGTGCATCTGGAGACCACGGTGCGGGCCGGGAACTTAAAAGCCCTGAAGGAGACCAACGAGAAGATCAACCGCTGCATCGAGGGCGCGGTGATCGCCCTGGGAGGCGAGGCCCAGGTGACCGACATGCCGGGCCAGATGCCCCTGAAGGCGGACCCGGGCCTGGCGCAGTGTTTCAAGGAAAATGCCCTGCGCTTTTACCGGGAGGAGGAGATTCTGCCCTGCTTAAAGAGTACGGCGTCCTTTGACATGGGCGATTTATCCCTGTTTATGCCGGTGCTCCACGGCATCACCTCGGGCATCGAGGGCGGCCTGCACTCTAAGGATTACCGCATCGTGGACGAGGAGGACGCCTACATCACGCCCATGAAGATCATGGCCTGCACGCTGATCGACCTGCTGGCAGGCGGCGCGTCCCGGGCGAAGGAAATCTGCGGACAGTTCCGGCCGGTGATGAGCAAGGAGGAGTATCTCCAGTACCTTGTGGACACCCAACAGCAGCATCATTACGGGAACATGCAATAGACAGGCACAAAAAGAGAGCCCGGACGGCAGTGAGTGGATCGCTGCCGCCCGGGCTCTCCTTCGGCGGGGCGCCTGCGCGCCGCGTCAGCCCCCGTTTTTGCGGATTTCGTCCAGGTAGCTGTAAACAGTGACCTTGGAAATCTTCATCCGCTCCGCCACCTTGTCCAGGGTGCCCTTAATGGTGAAAATTTCCCGGTCGTTCATAAAGCGGATCAGGGCGATCTTCTGGTCCCGGCTCATGGACTCCACGTCCTGATCGCCGATGGTCCGGTCGATGATGTCGTCCACGATCTCGCGGATGCTGGACACCACGTCCACTTCCTCTGCGGGGGGAACGATGGCGTCCGGCATACCGAGCAGCGTGCTGATATCCCCCATAAACTGGACGATGCGGGAGAGGTCAATGTTGACGCAGAGGGCGCCGATCACCTTGCCGTTTAAGTCGCGGATCAGGGCGGTGGAGGATTTGATCTTTTTGCCGTCCTTTCCTTCCATAATATAGTTGGCGCAGCAGTCGTTGTTGAACTTGCGGGAGAGCAGGACCTCCTTCACAAAATATTCTGTGAAGCTCTCGCCCACCGCGCGGTTGGTGACGACGTTGTTCTCCGTGTACACCACGGAATTCTGTGGCCTGTCGAAGTCGTGGATGATGACCTCGCAGTGGCTCCCAAAGGTCTGGGAGATCAGTTTGGCTACCGGAATATAATTTTCTAAAATGGGATGCATGTGTTTCTCCTTGCACCAGTGATTGATTTTCACACCGGAATGTTTTATACTACCAGTATATAGAAAAAAATTTATGAATTCAATGAGAAAATGCAGTATTTAGAAAAAGTTTAGGAATTTGCAGTAACAGTTCAGACGGCGGGGAAAATGGGGCGGGAAGCCGCGTCAAGCTCGCTTGTAAGCGGCTTCCTGCCCTATTTTTCACATCGGATGGATATCCGCTGCTTCTTGACCGGTCTGAACTGTTACAATATGCATAGAAAAAATTATGGAGGAAGCGATGAGAGAGAAGCGAGTTGCAGTGATCGGCTACGGAGCCCTGGGGAAAATTCTCACAGGGGGGATCCGGGAGAAGCTGAACGGGATTTACCGGGTGTCCGGCGTCTGGGAGCTTCGCATGGATTTGGTCCGGGAGGCCATAGAGAGGGAAGGATTTAAGGCTTACGGGTCTTTTGAGGAGTTGTTGGAGGATTGCCCGGATTACGTGGTGGAGATCGCCAGCGCCCAGGCGGTGGCGGCCTACGGAACCAGGGTGCTGGAGGCGGGCTGCGATCTGGTCGTCACCTCGGTGGGAGCCCTGGCGGACGACGGCCTGTACCGGCTTTTGAGAGACACGGCCCGCAGTAGCGGCAGAAAGGTCCATCTGACCTCCGGCGCGGTGGGCGGTTTCGACGTGTTAAAGACCATTGCGGCCATGGGCGGCGCCAGTGGCCGCATCGAGAACTACAAAGCGCCCGCCAGCCTAAACGGCGCGCCCCATCTGGAGGGACGTGAGCTGCCGGAGGACCGGCAGGAGCGGATCTTCGACGGCACGGCCAGGGAGGCCATCGTGGGCTTTCCAAAGAATGTAAACGTGGCGGTGGCCTCGGCCCTGGCCAGCGTGGGGGTAGACCGGATGCAGGTGACCATCGACAGCTGTCCGGGTATGGAGGACAATGTGCACAAGATTGTGGTGGAGAACCACAGCGTGACGGCGGTGGTGGAGATCGCCTCCAGACCGGACGCGGACAACCCCAAATCCAGCGTCATGACGGCCTGGAGCGTGGTGGCCCTGCTGGCCAACCTGGCGGATCCGGTTCAGTTCTTTTAAGAGCGCGCCTGCAGCGTTTTCTGATAGGCGATCCTGAGCTCTCCGTCCTCCGAGCCTCCCGACAGACGGATCAACCCGCAGGACCTGTAGCCGCTTTTTTCAAGGGCGCGCTGCATGGAGCGGTTGTCCGGGTGGGTGTCGATGCGGATATCCTCATACCCGAGGCTGCGGCTGTAAGCCTCGGACTCGGAAAAGAGCCTGGCGGCAATACCGCGCCCTTTTAAGTCTTCCGCAACGCAGACGCGGTGGAAGCCCACATAGGGGCGGTCGTTGAGCCAGGCTCCGTCGATTTTGGCGTAGCTGGGATCCCGGCCTTCCAGCAGGGTGATCATGCCGATGACCCGCCCGTCCTCCTCCAGCACGCGAATCTGTCCCTTTGCCGCGCCGGCGGCCAGGCCCTCGCGGTCCGGCTCCCCCTTCTGCCACTGGTCGATGCCCCGGGCTTTGAAGGAGGCCTTGGCCTGGTCCACCATAGCCATCATCTGATCCAGATCCTCGTTCACTGCCAAACGGTATATCATGTGATTTTCCTCCCGATTCGGATGTTTTTAAGCCCGCGCTATTTTGCGGGCGCTTTTTAAGTATACCGGGGAAGAGCGGGAGGCGTCAACTGTTTTCCAGCGGAGGACGGCCGCAGAAGGTGATTACGGTCTCAGGGGTGGTGATGGCCGGCACGCTCCGGGTGGAGCTGGAGTAGACGGCCAAGAGCACCTGCTTTCCCAGGGGACCGTAATAGAGCTGGCCGTTGGGGGTCAGAAGCTTGGTGGAACGGCTGATATTTAAGTGCAGCGTGTTGTCCTCGTCGGTCAGCTGCTCGTCAAAATAGGCCAGCAGCGCGGTCTGGGCGGGATTTAGGCGGGCCGCCGCCAGGATGTTGTACCGGGGCGGATAGATGAGGGGCATGGGGGCGTTGGCATCGTAGAAGGCGGTGATGCGCTGGCCGGGGTGCAGGGGTTCGCAGCCCAGAATATAGGTGTCGGCGAAAATCACCAGGTCCGCGGGGCCTTGTTCCGTGTGAAGGGAGATCAGGGAAGCGCAGTTGCACCACTCCCGGGAACAGGACTGCATGGGGCCGATGTGGTTGATTGTGCCTGTGACAGAGCGAAAACGGCTCATAAGTAACCTCCAGAATGTGAGCGTTCGCCGCAGGCCCGGCCCATGGGGGGCGCGGCTGCGGCCATATGGTACAGTATATTCCGGCGGAGGGCAAAAAGTACCGGGTTTGCGGCATTTGCGGACACTTTTCCGCCATGGACTTGATTTTTTCCGCCGCGATGCTATACTGGATTTCATAATGTTTTAAATGATGACAAAAAGGAGAGCGAACCATATGAAAACGCAGTTGACGAGAGAGAAAGCTCTGGAGCTTTTAAAGACCTACAATCAGGAACCCTTTCACATTCTTCACGCCCTGACCGTGGAGGGAACCATGCGCTGGTACGCGAAGGAACTGGGCTACGGCGGCGAGGAGGACTTCTGGGGGATCGTGGGACTGCTGCACGACATCGATTTTGAACAGTATCCCGAGGAGCACTGCCTGAAGGCGCCGGAGCTTTTAAAGGCCGGAGGGGCTGAGGACGAGTTGATCCACGCGGTGTGCAGCCACGCCTACGGCATCATGGTGGACGTCAAGCCGGAGCACACGATGGAGAAGGTTCTGTTCGCCGCCGACGAGCTCACCGGCCTCATCGGAGCCGCCGCCCGCATGCGCCCGTCCAAGAGCGTGATGGACATGGAGGTGTCCAGCCTGAAAAAGAAGTTTAAGGACAAACGCTTTGCCGCCGGATGTTCCAGGGACGTGATCAAAGAGGGGGCGGAGGCCTTGGGCTGGACCCTGGAGGAGCTGATGGACAAGACCATCCAGGCCATGCGCTCCTGTGAGGCTCAGGTGGCCGCTGAGATGGAGGCGCTGGGCTGAGACGGTGGGAAGCCGTTAACCGCACACGCTTTTGATGAAAAGTACGCCTGCGACGGACAAATGTCGGTCGCAGGCAAATTTTTTTGCCCAAAACCTATTGACATCCCCCGGGAAATACGGTATTATTTGCACTTGTAACGCCTTAAAGCAAACGCGGTTCAATTTCAAGGCGCATGTACGGTTTTAAGAATGGAAGAGGGAGACTTAAGAGATGAAAAAAGTGGTGAAATTCGGCGGCAGTTCGCTGGCCAGCGCCAGACAGTTTAAAAAGGTGGGGGAGATCATCTGGTCGGATAAGAGCAGACGGTATGTGGTGCCCTCCGCGCCCGGAAAGCGCAACGACAAGGATGAGAAGGTGACCGACCTTCTGTACCAGTGCTACGATGCGGCTTCCCAGGGCAGGTCCTACAAAAAAATCCTGGAAAAGATTAAAAACCGTTACAACGACATCATCGACGGACTGGGGCTGGATTTGAACCTGGACCACGAGTTCCAGCGGATCGAGGAGAATTTTGTGGCCGCGGTGGGCCGGGACTACGCGGGCTCCAGAGGCGAGTATCTCAACGGCCTGGTGATGGCCTGCTATTTAAACTATGAATTCATCGACGCCGCGGAGGTGATCTTCTTCGACGACAACGGCAACCTGGAGGCCGAGTACACGGACCATGAGCTGTCCGAGCGCCTTGCCAATGTGGAGCGGGCCGTGATCCCGGGCTTCTACGGGGCCAAACACGACGGCACCATCAAGACCTTCTCCCGGGGCGGCTCCGACGTCACCGGCTCCATTGTGGCAAAAGCCATTCACGCCGACATGTACGAGAACTGGACCGACGTCTCCGGCATGCTGGTGACCGATCCGCGCATCGTAGAGAATCCGGAAGTAATCGAAACCGTTACATATAAGGAGCTGCGGGAGCTGGCCTACATGGGCGCCAGCGTGCTCCACGAGGATGCCATTTTCCCGGTGCGAAAGGAAGGCATCCCCATCAACATCCGCAACACCAACCGCCCCGAGGACAAGGGCACTCTGATCGTGGAGAGCACCTGCCGCAAACCCCGCCACACTATCACGGGCATCGCGGGCAAGAAGGGCTTCTGCTCCATCAATATTGAGAAGGCCATGATGAACTCCGAGGTAGGATTCGGGCGGAGAGTGCTCAGCGTGTTTGAACAGTACGGCATCAACTTCGAGCACATGCCCTCCGGCATCGACACCATGACCATTTACGTGCACCAGTCCGAGTTCGAGGACTACGAGCAGTCCGTGATCGCGGGTATCCACCGCGCCGTGGAGCCGGATACACTGGAAATGGAGTCCGACCTGGCCCTGCTGGCGGTGGTGGGCCGCGGAATGCGCAGCGCCCGGGGAACTGCGGGAAGGATTTTCTCCGCCCTGGCCCACGCCAGAGTCAATGTGAAGATGATCGACCAGGGGTCCAGCGAGTGGAATATCATCATCGGCGTGAAAAACGACGATTTTGAGACCGCCATCAAGGCGATCTACGATATTTTTGTGACAGCGGAGCTGTAGAAAACGGCCCGGTGTCATCGCGACCAGCGAACGTCCGGCCGGAGCGGCGAAACCTTGCCCTCCGGCCTTTTTGTGTTCGTTTTCCGGCGGCGCGGACGTCCTCTTGCAGTCCCAAATTCAGGCCGCGCGGCAAAAAATATGGTAAATCCCTTTCATTCGTGGTACAATATGAACACTTGAGGAGGTGCCGCGGGCGTCCGGCGGGAATCTGTGCCCGTATCCCGGGCGGGATCCATGTGGCCCGCTGTGTGCGGCGGTACTTTTTGGGCAGACTGATCCTTAGAAGGAGGCAGGGACTATGTTGGAAAAAATTGATTTATCCAAACGAGTAGCGAAAGATACTTATAAGAAGGGAATGGAGGAAGCCGGTGAGAAGCTGGGCCTTCTGCAGCGGGAGTTAAAGGCCGCCGGGATCCCCGTGATTCTGGTGTTCGAGGGTATGGGCGCAGCGGGAAAGGGCGTGCAGATCAACCGCCTGATCCAGGCGCTGGACCCCAGGGGTTTTGACGTTTACGCCTGCAACCGCCCCACGGAGGACGAGCAGATGCGCCCGTTTCTGTGGCGTTACTGGACCAAGACCCCGGCTAAGGGCCGCATCGCCATTTTTGACCGCAGCTGGTACCGCAGCGTGCAGGTGGACCGCTTTGACGGCCTGACGCCGGAGTCGTCCCTGGCGGACGCCTACCAGGACATCCTGTCCTTTGAGAAGCAGCTGAACGACGACGGTACGGTGATCATCAAGCTGTTCCTCTACATCGACAAAAAGGAGCAGGACAAGCGCTTTAAGAAGCTGACCGGGTCCCGGGAGAATTCCTGGCGCGTCACCCCGGAGGATTTAAAGCGCAACGAGGAATTCGACCGGTATCTGCAGATGAATGAGGAGATGCTGGAGAACACGGACACGGACTACGCGCCCTGGACCCTCATCGAGGCGGTGGACCGGGACTACGCGGCCTTAAAGATTTTGACCACGGTGGCGGACCGGCTGGAGTACGAGCTGAACCGTCGGAACGAGACGGAGGCGGGAGCGCAAAAGCAGACGGAGCTTCCCGGCAGGCAGCGCTTCAAGAACGGCGTGCTCTCCGGCATCGACCTGAGCAAGAAGCTGGAAAAGGACGACTACAAAAAACAGCTGAAAAAGCTGCAAAAGCGTCTGGAGGAGCTGCACAGCGAGATCTATCTGCTGCGCATCCCGGTGGTGATCGGCTTTGAGGGCTGGGACGCGGGCGGCAAGGGCGGCGCAATCAAGCGGCTGACCAGCCATCTGGACCCAAGGGGCTACCGGGTGAATCCTACCGCCGCGCCCAACGACATTGAGAAGGTGCACCACTACCTGTGGCGCTTCTGGAACGACGTGCCCAAGGCGGGCCACATCGCCATCTTTGACCGCACCTGGTACGGGCGGGTCATGGTGGAGCGCATCGAGGGCTTCTGTACCGAGGCCGAGTGGCGGCGGGCCTACCAGGAGATCAACGAGATGGAGTCCCACATGGCCAACGCCGGGGCGGTGATCCTGAAGTTCTGGCTGCACATCGACAAGGACGAGCAGGAGCGCCGCTTCACGGAGCGGCAGAACAACCCGGCCAAGCAGTGGAAGATCACGGACGAGGACTGGCGCAACCGGGAAAAGTGGGATGAGTACGAGGAGGCGGTCAACGAGATGCTGGTGCGCACCTCCACCACCTACGCGCCGTGGATCGTCGTGGAGGGCAATGACAAGTATTACGCCAGGGTCAAGGTCTTAAAGACCGTTGTGGAGGCCCTGGAACAAAAGATAAAGGAAGTAAACGGTACGGCAGAATGAGTAATGTTGTGGTAGTGGGCGGCGGAGCCGCCGGAATGACGGCCGCCATGGCGGCAGCGGGCAGCGGACACAGCGTCCTGCTCCTGGAAAAGAATGAAAAGCTGGGAAAAAAGCTGTTTATCACCGGCAAGGGGCGCTGCAATGTGACCAACGCCTGCGATATGGAGGAGCTGATGGCCGGGGTGGTGACCAACTCCCGGTTCCTCTACAGCAGCTTCTACGGTTTTACCAACCGGGATATGATGGACCTTCTGGAGCGCTGCGGCTGTCCCCTAAAGGTGGAGCGGGGAAACCGGGTATTTCCGGTCTCCGACCACTCTTCGGACGTGATCCGGGCGCTGGCCGACGGTATGCGGGACCTGGGGGTGCAGGTGCGGCTGAACACGGAGGTGGACTCCCTGATTCTTGCGGACGGCTGCGTCAGGGGCGTGCGCATACGGGGCGGTAGGGAGGAACTGCCGGCGGACGCCGTGGTGGTGGCGACGGGCGGTCTTTCCTATCCAACCACCGGCTCCACCGGGGACGGACTGCGCTTCGCCGGGGAGGCGGGGCACAAGGTGACGGAGCTGTCGCCCGCCCTGGTCCCCTTCAACGTGAAGGAGGCGGAGCTTGCCAGGGAGCTTCAGGGCCTGGCTTTAAAGAACGTGGAGGTCACGGTTCTGGACGGCAAGCGGGAGCTGTACCGGGAGTTCGGCGAGATGCTTTTCACCCATTTCGGGGTCAGCGGCCCGGTGCTGCTCTCCGCCAGCAGCTTTTGCGCCAAGGCGATCCGCAGGCATCCCCTGACCATGGAGATCGACCTAAAACCGGCCCTGTCGGAGAAGCAGCTGGACGAGCGGATTCTCCGGGATTTCGGGGAGGCGAAGAACCGCCAGTTCAAGAACACCTTAAACCACCTGTATCCGGCCAAGCTGGTTCCAGTGATGATCCGGCTCTCCGGCATTTCCCCGGAAAAGCAGGTCAACGAGATCACCAAGGCGGAGCGGGAGCGGCTGTGCGGGCTGACCAAGCATTTCACCATGACGCTCACCGGCCTCAGGGATTACAAGGAGGCCGTCATCACCCAGGGCGGCGTGTCCGTGAAGGAGATCAACCCCTCCACCATGGAATCAAAGCTGGTGAAGGGTCTGTATTTTGCCGGGGAGGTCCTGGATCTGGACGCGGTGACCGGAGGGTATAACCTTCAGATCGCCTGGTCCACGGGCTGGGCGGCCGGCAGCAAAATCGAATTTTAACAGGAGATCAGAGACAATGAAGCATTTCAATATCGCAATCGACGGCCCGGCTGGGGCCGGAAAGAGCACAATCGCGAAGGAGGTGGCCAGGAGACTGGGATTTGTGTATGTGGACACAGGAGCCATGTACCGGACCATGGCGCTGCATTTTATCCGAAGCGGGATCGATCCGAAGGACGAGCAGGCGGTGGCAGCGTCCTGCCGGGATGTGGACGTGTCCCTGCGCTATGAGAACGGCGTCCAGCAGGTGCTGCTCGGCGGGGAAAATGTAACCGGCCTGATCCGCACCGAGGAGGTGGGCAACATGGCCAGCGCCACGTCGGTGTACAAGCCCGTGCGGGAGAAGCTGGTAGAGCTGCAGCAGGCCCTGGCCAGGCGGGAGAACGTGGTCATGGACGGCCGTGACATCGGCACCTGCGTGCTTCCGGACGCGCCTGCCAAGATCTATCTCACGGCCTCCAGCGCGGTGCGGGCGGGACGCCGTTACAAGGAACTGGTGGAAAAGGGCGTGGAGTGCGATCTGGCGGAGATCGAGCGGGATATCATCGACCGGGATTACCGGGATATGAACCGGGAGAACTCCCCCCTGCGCCAGGCTGAGGACGCGGTGCTGGTGGACAGCTCCTGCATGACGGTGGAGCAGGTGATCGCGGCCATTCTGGAAGCGGCAAAGAGCCGCGGACTTGAGGTGGAGTGATGAGCCGGGAGGTAATTGTGGCCAGGACCGCGGGATTTTGCTTCGGCGTGGAGCGGGCCGTGGATCAGGTCTACGAGCAGATCGGGCTGGTGGAGCAGGGCAGGGCCTCGGGGCCGATTTACACCTACGGTCCCATTATCCACAATGAGGAGGTGGTGGGCGACCTGGCGAAAAAGGGCGTCACGGTGCTGGAGACCGAGGAGGACTTAAAGGCGCTCCCCCCGGGACAGGGCACGGTGATCATCCGCTCCCACGGCGTCAGCCGCCACATCTACGACATTCTCGAGGAGCGGGGCGTCGCGGTGGTGGACGCCACCTGCCCCTTTGTAAAAAAGATCCACCGCATCGTGGATGAGCACTCCCGGGCCGGGGAGGCCGTGGTGATCATCGGGAACGCTTCCCACCCGGAGGTGGAGGGCATCCGCGGATGGGGCAACCGCGATACAAAGGTGGTGGAAAACGAGGCCGAAGCTGAAGATTTTAATCTTTCAGAGGGCCAAAAGCTATGCATCGTGTCCCAAACGACATTTAATTACAACAAATTTAAAGAATTAGTTGAAAAATTTTCGAAAAAGGGTTATGATAGTAGTGTTTTAAATACGATTTGCAATGCAACACAGGAAAGACAAGTGGAGGCGGCGCGTATCGCTTCGCAGGTGGAAGCCATGATCGTCATCGGCGGCAGGCATTCTTCCAACACCCAGAAGCTGTACGAGATCTGTCTCAAGGAATGTAAAAACACCTTTTACATTCAGACACTCGGCGACTTAGATCCTGATAGTGTATCTTCTGTGCGCAGCGTAGGTATTACAGCTGGGGCATCCACCCCAAAAAAGATTATTGAGGAGGTTCATACCAGAATGGCAGAGCAGAGTTTTGCAGAGTTATTAAAAGAAGAGGAAGAATCCACCAAACCAATACGTACAGGAGAGATAGTTACCGGTCAGGTCATCGAAGTCAGCAAAGATGAGATTATTCTGAGTATTGCAGGAAACAAGTCCGAGGGCGTTATCACCCGGGACGAGTACAGCAACGACAACAATGTAGACCTGACCACCAAGGTACAGGTTGGTGACGAGATGGAAGCGAAGGTCATCAAGCTGAACGACGGCGTGGGCATGGTATCATTATCCTATAAGCGTATGGCTGCCGACAGAGGCAACCGCCGTCTTGAGGAGGCGTTTGAGAACCAGGAAGTGCTGACCGCGAAGGTTACCCAGGTTCTGGACGGCGGCCTCAGCGTGGAAGTGGAAGGCGCACGGGTATTCATCCCCGCAAGCCTGGTTTCCGACAGCTACGAGAAAGACCTGTCCAAGTATGCCGGACAGGACATTGAGTTCATCATCACCGAATTCAACCCCAAGAGAAGGAGAATCATCGGCGACCGCAAGGCCCTTCTGGTTGCTCAGAAGGCCAAGATGAAGGAGGAGCTGTTCTCCAGAATCCAGCCCGGCGACGTGACCGACGGCGTTGTGAAGAACGTGACCGATTTCGGTGCGTTTATCGACCTTGGCGGCGCGGACGGCCTGCTGCACATCTCCGAGATGAGCTGGGGCAGAGTTGAGAACCCGAAGAAGGTGTTCAAGACCGGCGAGCAGGTGAGAGTTCTGATCAAAGACATCCAGGGCGAGAAGATTGCCCTGAGCTTAAAGTTCCCGGAGGCCAATCCCTGGGTGACCGCTGCTGAGCGTTATGCGGCCGGCAATATTGTAGTTGGACGTGTTGCCCGTATGACCGACTTCGGCGCATTCATCGAGCTGGAGCCCGGCGTGGACGCACTGCTTCACGTATCCCAGATTTCCAGAGAGCACGTGGAGAAACCCTCCGACGTTCTGAGAATCGGCCAGGAGATCGAGGCCAGAGTCGTGGACTTCAACGAGAACGACCACAAGATCAGCCTGAGCATCAAAGCCCTGATGGGTGGCGGCCAGGAGCGTATGGAAGATTCCGACGTGGCGGATGTGGACATCAACAATTATTAATTGCAAAAGACAGTAGGAAACGAAAGAGGCAGTTCCCGTTGCGGGAGCTGCCTTTTTAAGACCTGACGCCCAGGGTGTGTTTGAAAATTGCTTTCCGCCAGATGTGCGTCACACTTTGTGGGAGATTTGGTCCCGATGAGGGAGGCGTAGCGGGCTACGTTGACCGAATTGGGACCAAATATACCGCGAAGTGGGGCGTGCATATGGTGGAAATGAATTTTCAAACACACCCCAGGACGGCGCTGGTATTTGGAAAATGGGATGGTGCAAGGGGAAAAAGAAAAAGCGGCGGGAGACAAAATCGTCAGCCGCCGCTTATGCCGTCGTGTAAATGTTTGAATTGGTAATCCGCGTACTGCTGGTGGATGGCAAGGCGCATGCTCCGGGAGATGGGGATCCGGTCCCCGGAGGCCAGAAGAAATTCGTTCCTCTCCATCTCCACAACCCGGTCCATGTTGATGATGCAGTTGCGGTAGCAGCAGAGAAATTGCGGATAGCATAAAAGAAGTCTGGAAAAATCTTCAAACCGCATATAGGTGCGGTACATCCGCCGCGGTGTGTGAATCTGTATGTAGTGGTTGGAGTAATCCGCGTAACAGATATCGTCCAACAGAATCTTGACCATGATACGGCTCACCTTGACCTCGATGTAGCGGCCGGTGTTCTCCAGCTCCCGGTGGGCGTACTCCATGGCGCGGCAGAAACGGTCGTAGCCGATGGGCTTGAGCAGGTAGTCCAGGGCGCGGACCTCGTAGCCTTTGAGGGCGAAATCGCTGCTGCTGGTGGTGAAAATGATGATGCAGCTCTCATCCTCCCGGCGTATTTGTTCCGCGATTTCGAGTCCCAGGGTTTCCTGCCCCAGGTAGATATCGATGAAAACCAGCTGATAGGAATCCTTTTTCCAGACCTGCAGAAAATCCGCCGCAGCGGTAAAGAGCTCGGTCCGCTGTAAGATGTGGACGGAATGGAAATAGGTTTGAACGTAACCGGATAACTGGCGCGCTTCTTCCACGGAGTCGTCTATAATTGCGATATTCACGGCATTTATCCTTTCGTACAAAAGTCCGCTGCGGCATAGCCGCCATATGGAACGATATTGGGTATAATATGTGAAACATTATAGTATAGAACCTATGAAAAAGCAAGGATTATCGGGAAGACCTGTATACATGGGGTAGGCCTGGGCATACTTGGGGTAGGATTCGTTGGGCCTTGTTTTACGGCCTGCGAAGGACCATGAAAGGAGTATTTGAATTATGCCGAAAGCGAAGAAAAACGAACCATTTAACCCCAAGGATCTGACCCCTCAGGAGCAGCTGAAATTTGAGATTGCCCAGGAGCTGGGCCTTGGCGACAAGGTGATCGCGGGGGGCTGGAGAAGCCTGACCGCCAAGGAGAGCGGCAAGATCGGCGGCCTGATCACCAAGAAAAAGCGCGAGATGAAGCGGGAGGCCCTGGAGCAGGAGCAGGGGGCCTGATCACTTGCCGGGCTGTGATTGAAAACTGCGGCCAAATGGCGTATACTTAGATGAGAAATGAACCCGGCCGTCAGGCCGGGGACGGAGGAGATACAACATGGAATTGGGAATAATCAGCTTTACGGCCCGGGGGACCGGGCTTTTGCACCGGCTTTCCGGGCTGTTGCGCGGGAGGGCGGACTGCGTCTGCAGGGCGCCGGAGCGGTTTCTGACCCCTGAGATGGAGGCGGAGGGTATAAGCCGGACGCCCGAGGGGGGAGCTGCCTCGTTTGCCCGGGAAATGTTCGCCGCAGGGAGGCCCATGCTGTTTGTGGGAGCCGCAGGCATCGCGGTGCGGGCTATCGCGCCCCTGGTGAAGGACAAGCTGACGGACCCGGCCGTGCTGGTGATGGACGAGGCGGGACAATTTGTGATCCCGATTTTATCCGGCCACGTGGGCGGGGCCAATGAGCTGGCCCGCCTGATCGCAGAACTCTGCCGTGCTGTGCCGGTGATCACCACGGCCACGGATGTGAACCGGGTTTTCGCGGTGGATGTGTTTGCCGCCAAAAACGGCCTGACGATCGCGGACCGGGAAGCGGCCCGTCATGTGGCAATGGATCTGCTGGAGGGCAGGGAGGTGGGTTTCCTGAATACCTGTCAGGTGGAATGCGGCACAACGCTGACGGACGGCTGGACGCCGGAGGGCTGCACGGCGCGGACCTGCGGGCGCAACATCTACATTGGCGTGGAGAAGAATCCGGCGGTGTCCGGGGAGACGCTGCGTCTGGTACCGAGAGCTGTGATTGTGGGACTTGGCTGCCGCCGGGGAACTCCGGTTCAAACGCTGCGGGAGCAGGTGCGGCTGGCCCTGGAGCGCGCGGGAGTCATGGAGCAGGCTGTGGCCTGCGTGGCCTCCATCGACTTGAAACGGGAGGAGCAGGGGATTCTGGAATTGGCCCGGGAATATAACTGGGAATTTATTACATATTCTGCGGAGGAGCTTATGCGGGTGCCGGGAGAATTTTCAGAGTCCGGTTTTGTGCGGGAGACGGTGGGCGTGGACTGCGTGTGTGAGCGGGCCGCCGTGGCTGCGGCTGGGGATGGGCGTCTGATCCTTGGAAAGCAGGCGGCAAACGGCGTGACGGTGGCGCTGGCTGTGCGGGAGGTGCGGCTGCGGGCGGAGTGAGGGGGCGGGAAAACAGAATCGGATTTTGGAGCGATTTGGAACAACTCTTATAAAGGGTATACTGAAGATTGGGAATGGGGGCTGACCCGAAGCCCTGTCCTATGCAGTCTGATTTAGTATCAGATACCTGTACGTATTATCGTCACTATGCTTGGTCGGCATGCACGACATGCGGATACACAACCTCTAAAACCAACCAGGGGGTTCGATTGCTGAGAATTGAATGTCACGTTGGAGTTTGGGGTCCACTTATTTATTGGGCCACGCCAGGATATAATTTGGCAGCTGGTCATAACCCGCACTTAGCCATGTCAACACGGGGCTATTGATTAGGAGATTGCAGATGTTGATTACTATGAAACGATTGATATTCGTATTTCTTGCTGTTGGCGTGCTCGGTTTGCTTTGCTTTGTTTCTATCTTCAAAAAGGACGTTCTACCTCAACCAACTTTCCCGTTAGATGAGGAAGTTATTATCGGAGCATTGGAAAAATCCGGGTTACCAGGAATACTTTCCGAATCGGAAACCACTTCTTTGGCTGAAGGGCGAAGAATGCATATTGTTCGCAGCCCAATGATAACTTATTCAGATACAATTAGTACGGAGGAAGCCTCTGTTAATCCCAGCACAAGATTATTAATTGCGGGTATTTCCTCTGCAACGATCGAGGGCGAACGGGTGTTAATTACAGTATTTGATCAGATAGATGTCGCAGATCAAATGTCGTGGGAGGACTGGAAACAACAAATTGTATTCGCTACATTACTCTATGGTGGCTTCGAGGATGAAGAGCAGGTTTATCAGGCTTTTGCAGACAAAGAACTTCCGTATGGTGAAAATGTATTTCAACGATGGGACGCTCAGCTTCCGGAGGGTTACTGTACGGTGACGTATCATACCATTAACGAATCCAGTAATCCAAAGCAAAAACGACATGCTTTTATGAATGTAAATATCTATGAATCTCAAGCACTCTATCAAAGGCTTCAAGAGCCCACTACACAGGTCGTACCGTAGTAAATAATGGGAGATTCAATAACCAGCTTAATAGTCTAAAGGGGCTGTCGGGAAATAGATAGCCCTACACAGGGGCAGGCGTGATTCATACAAATCACGCCTGTCCCTGAAAACTATCCATAGAAAAGAAAAAAGATAGCTAACGACATTATAATAGAAGTATGAGGAAGGGGGATTTTGCGATGCTAAAAGATAATTGTCGCCTTATCAGGGGATTTATGACGCAATCATTCCCGCCAATCTAAAACAAGAAAGTAAAATGTTAACATTAAAAAAACTCCCACTCAAAAAATGGAAGTTTTAGTGCCCTTGAAAATACAAGGTTTTACCGCTGTTAAATAAGTGGAACCGAAGGGACTCGAACCCTCGACCTCCTACATGCGAAGCAGGCGCTCTCCCAACTGAGCTACGATCCCGTAACCACCGTTTGATATCATAGCACAAATTTCCAAAAAGGTAAACACTTTTTTTGAAAAGATTGAGATTTTTTTTTTGATATGGTATAACTTACTGGTGAGATCAGAATGGTCAGAGGACAGGAATGGAAAATACATATATTTACAAGCAGCAGAAAAAGTTAAGGTGCGGATACACCACAGGCACTTGCGCGGCAGCGGCTTCCATGGCAGCTGCCGCCATGTTGTTGGGGGAGGAGGCCGTGGAACAGGTTTCGGTGGAGACGCCGGGTGGGGTGCGTTTCCTTCTGAGCGTGGAGGAGATACGGCGGGCCTCCGGCTGGGTGAGCTGCGCGGTCCGCAAGGACGGCGGGGACGACCCGGACGTGACCCACGGCATGCAGATTTGCGCCCAGGTGGGAGTTGCGCCTCCTGAGCCGGAAACGCCTGGTGGGTGGTATGAATATAAAAATGGCGGTTTGACGCTGAAAATAAAGGGTGGAGTGGGGATCGGACTCGTCACAAAGGCTGGACTGAGCTGCGAAGTGGGGAAATATGCCATTAACCCGGTGCCCAGGGACATGATCTTTAAGCATGTGGAGCGGGTCTGCGCCGGCCGGGATTTTGCGGGGACGCTGTGGATTGTGATTTTTGCCCCGGAGGGGGAGGCGCGGGCATTGGATACCTTTAACAGCCGCTTGGGAATCCGGGGAGGAATCTCCATACTGGGCACCACGGGCATCGTGGAGCCCATGAGTGAGGCGGCCCTGCTGGCCACCATCCGCCTGGATATCCGGCAGCAGGCGGCCGGGGGACCGGGAACGCTGGTGCTGACCCCGGGAAATTACGGCGAGACCTTTGTGCGGGAACGCCTGGGGCTGGATCTGGACCGGGCGGTGAAGTGCAGCAATTACATCGGCGCTTCCATCGACATGGCGGTGGAGGAGGGGATCCGGGAGGTGCTTCTGGTGGGGCACGCCGGAAAGCTGGTCAAGGTGGCCGCCGGGATTATGAACACCCACTCCTCGGTGGCGGATGGGCGCATGGAGATACTGGCCGCCCACGGAGCGGCCTGCGGGGCGGGACCGGAGCTGGTGGAACAGATTCTGGAGTCCATCACCGTGGACCAGGCCCTGGAATATATGGAGCAGGTCCCCGGCCTGGGGCAGGCGGTGATGGATCGGGTGATCCGCCGCATGGACGGCTGCCTGCGCCGCAGAGCCGGAAAGGCCATGAAAATAGAGGCGGTGGTCTTTACCAACGCCAGAGGGCTTTTGGGCCGCACAAAAGGCGCGGACGGGCTGATTGAGAAGATAAAGGCAGGAGGATAAAGGATGGTACATATAGTGGGAGCCGGGCCGGGAGCGCCGGATCTGATTACGGTTCGGGGACAGAAGCTGTTGGAAACGGCGGATGTGGTGATTTACGCGGGTTCTCTGGTGAACCCGGAGCTGCTGGCCGGTTTGAAGGTAAATTGCCGGGTTTACAACAGCGCCCTCATGACGCTGGAGGAGGTTCTGGAGGTGATCCGGGAGGCGGAGGAGCAGGGACTTGACACCGTACGCCTGCACACCGGGGACCCCTGCCTTTACGGGGCGATCCGGGAGCAGATGGACGCCATGGACCGGTTGGGAATTTCCTATGATCTCTGTCCGGGGGTCAGCTCCTTCTGCGGCGCGGCCGCGGCGCTCGGCATGGAGTACACGCTTCCGGGCGTCTCCCAGAGCGTGGTGATCACCCGGATGGCGGGGCGGACCCCGGTGCCGGACCGGGAGTCGGTGTCCTGCTTTGCGGCCCACGGCGCTACCATGGTGGTGTTTCTCAGCGCCGGCCTGTTGGACGGGCTGCAGCGGGAGCTGCTGGACGGGGGCTATCAGCCTTCCACTCCGGCGGCCATTGTCTACAAGGCTACCTGGCCGGAGGAAAAGACGGTGATCTGCCGTTTGGACCAGCTGGCCGATACCGCCGGGCGGGAGGGTATCTCAAAGACCGCGCTGGTGATCGTTGGGGACAGCGTTTCCCAGGCGGGATACGACCGGTCCCTGTTGTATCACCCGCAGTTTACCACGGAATTCAGAAAAGGGGAGGAATCGTGATGGCCGGAATTTTATATGTGGTGGGAATCGGACCTGGGGAAGAGGCGCAGATGACGCCCCAGGCGGACGAGGCGGTCCGGCAGAGCCAGGTTCTGGCCGGATACACGGTGTATGTGGATTTGCTGCGGGAGCGCTATCCGGACAAGGAGGTTCTGACCACCGCCATGACTCAGGAGGAAAAGCGGTGTCGCCTGGCCTTTGAGTGCTGCGCCGGGGGCCGCAGCACCGCTATGGTGTGCAGCGGGGACGCAGGGGTTTACGGCATGGCCGGGCTGATTTTAGAGCTGGCCCCGGAGTATCCGGAGGTGGCGGTGCGGGTGATTCCCGGCGTGACGGCTGCCTGCGCCGGAGCCGCCGTGCTGGGCGCGCCGCTGATGCACGATTTTGCGGTGATCAGCCTCAGCGACCGGCTGACCCCCATGGAGACCATCTGGAAGCGCCTGGAGCTGGCGGCGGAGGGGGATTTTGTGATCTGCCTCTACAATCCCTCCAGCAAGGCCAGAGGGGATTACCTGTCCATGGCCTGCGACCGCCTGCTGGCCCGCTGCGGCGGAGAACGGATCTGTGGGATTGTGCGCAACATCGGCAGGCAGGGCCAGGAATACCGGGTGATGACGCTGCGGGAACTGCGGGACTGGAAGGCAGATATGTTCACTACGGTGTTTGTGGGAAATTCCCAAACCCGCCGCATCGGGGACTATATGGTGACGCCCAGGGGATACCGTCATGGACAGCGCGGTTGAGCGCCTGCGGCCGGTGCTGCTGTTCGGCGGCACCACCGAAGGGCGGGAGCTGGCGGCCCGCCTGGCGGTCAGAGGGCAGCGGACGATCCTCTGCGTGGCCACGGACTATGGCCGGGAGGTGCTGGAGCCGGAGCTTTTAGCCAACCCCTGCCTGGACGTGCGGATCGGGCGGATGGACGCGGAGGAGATGCGCCGTCTGATTCTGGAGGAGGAGCCGGGCCTGGTGGTGGACGCCACCCACCCGTATGCGGACCAGGTGACCCGGAATGTGCGGGAAGCCTGCGAAAAGACCGGCCGGAAATGCCTGCGGTGTCTGCGCCCGCAGTCTGGGGCGGAAAGCCCTGAGGGCGGCGTGGTGCGGGTGCCCTCCGTGCAGGCGGCCGTGGAATGGCTGGCGGCCCGGGATGGGAATATTCTGGTTACCACCGGCAGCAAGGAATTGGCCGCTTTCTCACAACTTCCGGATTTCGCCACACGGGTTTACGCCCGGGTGCTGCCCACGCTGCCGTCCCTCAGCGCGTGTCTGGACCAGGGGCTTTCCGGCCGCCATATCATCGCGATGCAGGGGCCGTTTTCCGAAGAGACCAACCGGTCCCAGCTGGAGGAATTCAACTGCCGTTTTCTTGTGACAAAGGACACGGGGGACATCGGCGGTTTTCGGGAAAAGGTGCGGGCCGCCGGGGAGGCGGGAGCGGTGGCGCTGGTCATCGACCGGCCGGAGACGGAGCGCGGCCTGAGCGCAGCGCAGGGTTTGAGCGCGGACCAGGTGATGGAGCGCTATGAACAGTGGAGGAGGAGACAGCATGTGTGATAAGAAAATTTCGATTGTGGGCGCGGGGATGGGCACAGCGGAACAGCTCACGGGTCTGGGAAGCCGCCGCCTGCGGGAGGCGCAGGTGGTTGTGGGCGCGCCCCGTCTGACAGAGGGACTTTCGGGGGAGCTCTCCGGCCATGCGGTTCTGGCCTCCCACCGCACCGGTGAGATCGTGGAATTTTTGAATAAGGAAAAATGGACCCGGGCGGTGTTTCTGGTTTCCGGGGACACGGGATTTTACAGCGCCGCCTCCGGGGCCGCCGCCGCGTTTGAAGAACAGGGCTGGGAGACTGAACTGGTGCCCGGAATTTCCAGCATGTCCTGGTTTACTGCTAAACTTGGAAAAAATTGGCAGAACATGGCGGTTTTGAGCTGCCACGGCAGAGATGTGGACCCGGCGGGCTGGGTCCGCAGCCATGGAGAGAGTTTTTTGCTTTTAGGCGGGAAAATCGGCGTGCGGGAGCTGTGCGCCGCCCTTTTGGAAGGCGGGATTTCGGACTGCCGCCTCTGGATCGGGGAGAATCTCGCCGCGGCAGAGGAGCGGATCGAGGCGGGAAGCCCGGAGCAGATTTTATTGAGCGATACAAACCGGCCGTTCGGCAGTTTATGCTGCGTGGTGGCGGAGAATACCCGGGCGGTAAACGCGGCATTCTGCTCCTTCGGCCTTCCCGACAGCGCGTTTGTCCGCGGAAAGGTACCCATGACCAAGTCCGAGGTGCGGGCACTTTCTCTCACAAAGCTGGGGCTGTGGCCGGGAGCGGTGTGTTTTGACGTGGGTTCCGGCACCGGCTCGGTGTCCGTGGAAATGGGGCTGGCCCTGAAAGCCTGGGGCGCGGGCCAGGTCTACGCGGTGGAGAAAAAGGAGGAGGCCCTGGAGCTCACAAGAGTCAACGGGGAGCGGCTGCTGGGAAACTGGAAGGGATTCCACGTGGTTCCCGGTAGCGCGCCGGAGGCATTTGCCGGCCTGCCGGCCCCCACCCACGTGTTTGTGGGCGGAAGCGGGGGAGCGCTCCTTCCGGTGGTGGAACAGGTACTTGAGAAAGCGCCCGGGGCCAGAATCGTGGTCAACGCCGTCACGCCGGAGACAATGGCGGAGCTTTTGCAGTGCCGGAAACGTTTCCGGTTCGCAGTCTGGGAAATGATTCAGGTCCGCGTGGACACGTTCCGCACAGCGGGGAATTACCATATGCCCTGCGCGGGCAATCCGGTCTGCATCGCGCTGATGCAGAACCCACAGCCCGGGGAGGGCGCGCTGTGAGAGGCGTGCTGATCGCCGCACCCTCCAGCGGCAGCGGCAAGACGGTGGCGGTCATGGGGCTTCTGGCGGTCCTGAAGCAGAAGGGCGTGGGCCTGGCGGCGTTCAAGTGCGGGCCGGATTACATCGATCCGCTGTTTCACCGGAAGGTGCTGGAGGTGGAGAGCTGTAATCTGGACAGCTTTTTTCTGCCCGTGGACCAGGTGAGGGCTCTGGCGGAGCGGACTCTGGCTGAGACCGCCGGGCCGGAGGGGTTCGGCGTGGTGGAAGGCGTGATGGGGTATTTCGACGGCCTTGGGGGCGTCTCGGTCCGTGGGAGTTCCCGGGAGATGGCGCAGATTCTGGAGCTTCCGGCCATTCTGGTGGTGGACGGGCGGGGCGCCAGCTTATCCCTGGCGGCCCTGATCCAGGGCTTTTTGAACTATACCCCGGCGGATGGAATGGGCCGGGGAAACCGCATTGCCGGGGTGATTTTCAACCGCGTGGGCGGCGGGATGTATGACATGTTAAAAAAGACCGTTGAGGCGGAGCTGCCGGTCAAGTGCCTGGGATATATACCGAAAATGGACTGGCTGAACATTGAGAGCCGTCATTTGGGTCTGGTGCTGCCCGATGAGATTGCGGACCTGAAGGGGGTGGTGAAGCGCCTGGGGGAGGAACTTGAGCGGACGCTGGACTGGGAAGGAATTCTGGCACTGGGAGCTGGGGAAGAGGAGGCTGATAAAGGGGCCGGTTCCGGCTCTGAGAAGGCGGCTGAACCGGCGGAGACCGTAAACTTCCGGAAGAATCCTCTTAACGACGCCTCCCCCCGTGGAAGCGGGACCGCCCGGCCTTCCTTCCGCCTGGCAGTGGCCATGGATGAGGCGTTCTGCTTTTATTACCGGGAAAATCTGCGGGCGCTGGAGGAAGCAGGGGCGCAGCTGTGTTATTTCAGCCCCATCCATGACCGCAAGCTGCCAGAACAGGCGGCGGGCCTGCTGTTGGGCGGCGGTTACCCGGAGCTGCACGCGGGGGAGCTGGCCGCGAATCAGGAGATGCGCGAACGCATCCGCAGTGCGGCGGAGTTTGGCATGCCCCTTCTGGCCGAGTGCGGCGGGTATCTGTATCTTTTGGACGAGCTGGAGGGGGACGACGGAGCGGTTTATCCCATGGCCGGGGTATTTGAAGGGACCGGACTGCGGGAAAACAAGCTGCGGCAGTTCGGCTATATCACGGTTTCATCCGGGCAGGACGGGCTTTATCTCAAACACGGGGAAATGGTCCGCGCCCACGAGTTCCATTACTGGCACTGTGCCCGGGACGGCGAGCTGGCGGTTATGAGGGCGGTCAAGCCCACGGGCCGTAGGAGTTGGCCGGCCATGCGGGAGAAAAAGCGGGTGCTGGCAGGATTTCCCCATCTGTATTATCCCTCCTGCCCGGAGTTTGTCCGGCGTTTTGGGGAGCAGTGCAGGCAATATTATAATGAAAAAAACGGAAAGCTGGTAGAGAAAAATGCTGACATTGCAGAACGTGATTGATTCCATAAAAGAACCGGATCAGGCGGCGGCGGACCTGGCGCGGCGGCGCTGGGACAGCGTGGCGAAGCCGTTAAACAGCCTGGGCGCGCTGGAGCGGGATCTGGTCCGCATAGCGGGGGTTCAGGGAACGCCCAGGATCACCATCGGCAGCAAGGCCATTGTGGTCATGTGCGCGGACAATGGAATCGTGGAGGAGGGCGTGACCCAGACCGGACAGGAAGTGACCGCCATCGTGGCGGAGCACATGGGGGACGGCACTTCCTGCGTCTGCCGGATGGCCGCGGTGGCCGGGGCGGAGGTGATCCCTGTGGATATCGGCATCGCCGGGGAGACGTCCTCTCCCGGTATCCTGCGGATGAAGGTAGCCCGCGGAACCCGCAATTTCCTGAAGGAACCGGCCATGAGCCGCCGGGAAACGGTACAGGCCCTGGAGACGGGGATCGCCGTGGCGGGGGAAATGAGCCGACGGGGGTTTACGCTTCTGGGATCCGGTGAGATGGGCATCGGAAACACCACAACCAGCAGCGCGGTGCTGTCGGTGCTTCTGGAGCAGCCGCCCAGCCGGGTGACCGGCCGGGGCGCCGGACTGGATACAACCTCCTACCGCAGAAAAATTTCCGTGATCGAGGAGGGAATCCGCCTCCGCTGCCCGGATAAGGGGGATGGAGTCGATGTTCTGAGCAAGGTGGGGGGACTGGATCTGGCCGGGCTTGCGGGGCTTTACCTGGGCTGCGCCTACTTCGGTATTCCGGCGGTTCTGGACGGTCTGATCTGCGCGGCCGCGGCGCTGGCGGCGGTGCGCATCTGCCCGGCTGTGAGCGGATACCTTCTGGCCTCCCACGTGTCGGCGGAACCGGCTGGGGCCATGGCTTTGGAGGCGCTGGGGCTGGAACCGGCCATTAACGCCGGTATGTGCCTGGGCGAGGGCACCGGCGCGGCGGCGCTGTTTCCGCTGCTGGATATGGCCTTTGCGGTTTATGACGGAATGAGCACCTTCGGGGAGATGCAGGTGGAACAGTACCAGCCCCTGAAATAAAGACAGAGAGGTTACGGTTTACAGGTAACATCCCGCAAGGCGTTTTTGCGAGTGGAGCATAGCGGAAGTCGCAGAAAACCCGGGGATAACGGCGCGAAACGGCGTTTTTTGCCGTTTCTGTACATCGCGTAGCGTGTTACTGGGAACGGAGTGAGCAGTAACACAGAGAGGAACAGGAGTACATGATCACACTGGTGACTGGGGGCTGCGGAAGCGGAAAATCGGAGTATGCGGAGAATCTTGTGGCGGGCAGCGGCTGCCCCTGCAAATGGTATGTGGCCACCATGGAGGTCTGGGGGGATGAAGACCGGAGAAAGGTGGAGCGCCACCGGAAGCAGAGGGCAGGGAAGGGCTTTCACACGATTGAGCGCCCCAGGGGGCTGAACGCGCTGCGGATTCCCGGCAGCCCGGAACAGACGGCGGTGCTTTTGGAATGCGTGTCCAATTTGGCCGCCAATGAGATGTTTGGCGGGGGAACGCTGCCGGACTGCGCGCCGGAACCGGCAGGTGCCGCCGGGGAGGCGGTGGTGGACGGGATCACAAGCCTGGCCCGCCAGGCCGCAGAGCTGGTTGTCGTCACCAACGAGGTGGGACTTGACGGGATTTCCTATGAGGCAGAGACGATGGAGTATATCCGGCTGATGGGCCGGGTTAATCAACGCCTTGCAAAGCTTGCGGACCGGGTGGTGGAAGTGGTTTACGGAATTCCGGTGGTGCTTAAGGAAAACGGCAGCGCCGGGCAGGGAGGTGGGATATGAACGGATTGTATTCTCTTTTAATCGCTGTTTCCATGTACTCGAAATTCCCTGTTCCCACGGTCAACTGGACCAGGGAGCGCATGGGCTACGTTATGTGCTGGTTTCCGGTGGTGGGAGTGATCGAGGGGCTGGCGCTGTGGTTCTGGCAGTGGGCGGGCGGGAGGCTTGGATTTACGGCTGCGGGCAGCGCTCTGGTGGCTGCGGCCCTGCCTCTGATCGTCACCGGGGGAATCCACATGGACGGATTTCTGGATACCATGGATGCCATCCACTCGTACGGGGACCGGGAGAAAAAGCTGGAGATTCTCAAGGATCCCCATGTGGGAGCCTTTGCAGTGATCGGCTGCGGGGGATATCTGCTCCTGTATACGGCCGCGGCGTATGAGGTCACGGCCCTGGGGCTCTGGCCGTTAGCCCTTCCGGTTTTTGTGATGGAGCGGGCGCTCAGCGGCTTGTCGGTGGTGTTTTTTCCGTGTGCAAAAAAGAGCGGCCTGGCCGCAACCTTCTCGGACGGGGCCAAGCGCCGGGCGGCGGGAATCAGCCTGAGTCTTTGGCTGGCCGCGGCCCTGTGCCTTGGCGGCGCAGTGATTCCGGGCGGAAGCGCGGTTACGGCGCTCGGTCTTGTGGCGGTGCAGCTATTGGTATTCGCCTATTACCGCCGGATGGCGGTTGTACAGTTCGGAGGAATTACCGGGGATTTGGCCGGGTATTTTCTGCAAATCTGCGAACTGGCCGGACTGTTTTGGCTGGCCGCGGCCGGACATATGGGCTTTGCCGGATAGGGCGGAGCGAAAATGAAGATATTGGAAAGGCGGAGATGATATGATTCTGGTGACAGGCGGAATGGCCCAGGGGAAACGGGATTTTGTGGAACGGGAGCTGACTGGAGAACTGGCCAGCGGGCAGGCCGCCGGAATGACCGGAGAGCCGGACGACGGGCGGGCAGGCGGAATGACCGGGGAGCGGGACGGCGGGCGGGCAGGCGGAATGACCGGAGAGCCGGCCAGCGGGCAGGCAGGCGGAATGACCGGAGAGCCGGACGGCGGGCGGGCAGGCGGAATGACTGGCGAACTGGCCGGCGGTTCCCCAGGCGGCCGGGCTGTGGCATGGGTCGACGGTGCGGCCGCGGAGCCGGAAAGCTTTTTGTCCGCTCCATTCTGCCATAACTTCCAGGCTTTTGTGCGCAGGATCGTGTCCGGGGAGGTGGCGGTGGATCTGGCGGAGCTTGCGGAAGTGATGCGGCAGGCCCGGCCGGACCGCGTGATCGTCACCGATGAGATTGGCGGAGGTATTGTCCCCACAGACCCCATGGAGCGGACCTGGCGGGAGGAGACGGGGCGGGTCTGCTGCCGTCTGGCGGCAGAAGCGGAGCAGGTCTGGCGGGTAAACTGCGGGCTGGGACAGAGAATCAAATAGCCGGATGCCCGGCGGCGATACAGAACAGAGGACGGGAGAGATTGACTGCATGTTTGGACTGGAATCAGGTTGGTTTGGATTGTTTGTATTTCACGGAGGCGCCCTGTTGGGGGGCTGCGCGCTGGACTGGCTGTTTGGCGACCCGCGCTGGCTGCCGCACCCGGTGCGGCTGATGGGGCGGATGATCGCCTGGCTGGAGGGCTTGCTGCGGCCGCGGTTTTCGGGCCGGGAGCGAACCGCGGGGCTGCTTTTGGCGGCCCTCATGTGCGGCTTCTGGACTGTGGTTCCCGGGCTGCTTCTGGCGGCCCTGGGCGGGTTTGCGCTGCATCTGCCGGGGCGGGCGGGCGTGTGTTTTCTGCTGGCGGCGGAGAGTCTGATGTGTTACCAGCTTTTGGCCGCTAAGGACCTGTGCGCGGAGAGCATGAAGGTCTGCCGTTCCATGGAGAAGGGCGACGTGGAGCAGGCCAGGAGAGACGTTTCCATGATTGTGGGCCGGGACACCGCGCCTCTGGACGGCAGCGGCATCCTGCGGGCTGCGGTGGAGACGGTGGCGGAAAACGCCTCCGACGGCGTGATCGCCCCCATGCTCTGCATCGCTCTTCTGGGACCTGTGGGCGGCTACCTCTACAAAGCGGTGAACACGATGGATTCCATGGTGGGCTATAAAAATGACCGCTACCGGGAACTGGGCCGGGCGGCGGCTAAACTGGACGATCTGGTCAATCTGATTCCTTCCCGGCTCACCGGACTGTTGTTTTGCGCCTGCGCCGCGCTGCTTCCGGGATTTGACGGTCGGGGGGCGTTTAAGGTGTTTTGCCGGGACCGGTTTAACCATGCCAGCCCCAATTCCGCGCAGTCCGAGGCGGCCTGCGCCGGGGCTTTGGGCCTGAGGCTGGCCGGGGATGCCTGGTATTTCGGCACGCTCTGTTCCAAGCCATATATCGGGGATGACAGGAGGGCCATCGAGGCGGCGGACGTGCGCAGAATTAACCGGCTGATGTTTGGCGCGCAGCTGTTATTCCTGGTATTGTGGGCGGGAGTTCTGGCGTTGTGGGCGGCAGTGCTGGCATTGTGAGCGGGAGTTCTGGCGCTGTGGGCAGCAGCGCTGGCATTGTGAGCCGTAATCTTGGCGCTGTGGGCGGCAGCGCAGCCGCAGTTGACGGAAATTCCCGCGCAGCGGGCAGTTTTATGAAGGAGGACAGGACCATGGAATATCAGCACGGAGGAGATATCTACAGCCAGGAGGTGGATCTGGATTTCTCGGCCAATTTAAACCCGTTTGGCCTGCCGGAGGCGGTGCGGCGGGCGGCGGCGGACAGTCTGGGGGACTGCACGGTCTATCCGGACAGCAGCAGCCGGAAGCTGACGGCAGCCCTGGCCGCGTATCACGGCGTGCCGCAGGAGCAGGTGATCTGCGGAAACGGGGCCGCGGACCTGATCTTCGGGCTGACGCTGGCGCTTAAGCCAAAGCGCGCCCTGGTTACGGCCCCGGCCTTCTCCGAATACGAGCAGGCATTGGCTGCCGTGGACTGCCGGGTATCCTGGCTGGATTTGCGGGAACAGGACGGGTTCCGGCTCAATTCCAGGGAGCTTTTGGAAAAGCTGTCCGGGGAGCCGCAGCTTCTGTTTCTCTGCAATCCCAACAATCCCACCGGCGTGTCCATCCCGCGGGAGGACATGGAGTGGGTGGCCGGGGTCTGCTGCAAACAGGGCGTCCGTCTGGCGGTGGACGAGTGTTTTTGCGATTTTCTGGACGCCCCGGAGTCCTGTTCTCTGATTCCGTTTTTGGAAAAATACCCTAATGTATTTGTGCTCAAGGCGTTTACCAAGCTCTATGCGATGGCGGGGCTGCGCCTGGGCTACGGCCTCTGTGCCGACGGGGAACTGATGGAGCGGTTAAAGCAGGTGCGCCAGCCCTGGAGCGTTTCCAGCGTGGCACAGGCGGCCGGGCTGGCGGCTCTCGGCGAGACCGGATATGTGCGCGCGTCCACAGAAGCTATTGCGCGGGAGCGCAGGTGGCTGTCCGGGGAGCTGACCCGCCTTGGACTTACGGTGTACGGCTCGGAGGCCAACTACATTTTCTTCCGCGATCCGGCCGGGGCGGACCGGTCCGTGCGGGGCAGGCTGTATGAAGCGCTTTTGGAGCGGCGTATTCTGATCCGGTCCTGCGCCAATTACCGGGGACTGGACAACACCTATTACCGCGTCTGCGTCAGACTGCATGAGGACAACGAAATTCTCATCCGGGAGCTGGAGCGGATTCTGGCGGGCGCAGATCATTTGGAAAGGCAGGAATAAAACGATGGCAAAAGCGATAATGGTGCAGGGAACCATGTCCAATGTGGGCAAAAGCCTGATCGCGGCGGGACTCTGCCGCATCTTCCGGGAGGACGGCTACCGCGTGGCCCCCTTTAAATCCCAGAATATGGCCCTCAATTCCTTTATCACCGGGGACGGCCTGGAAATGGGCCGGGCCCAGGTGGTTCAGGCGGAGGCGGCCGGAATCCGGCCCACCGTGGATATGAACCCCATTCTGCTCAAACCCACCACGGACGTGGGCAGCCAGGTGATCGTGCGCGGCGTGCCCCTGGGAAATATGAAGGCCCGGGATTATTTTGCGTACAAAAAGGAGCTGGTTCCGGTGGTGATGGAGTCCTACCGGCGTCTGGCGGAGGAGTACGACATCATCGTGATCGAGGGGGCCGGAAGCCCGGCGGAGATCAACTTAAACCATGAGGATATCGTGAACATGGGCATGGCGGCCATGGCGGACGCCCCGGTGTTGCTGGTGGGAGACATCGACCGTGGCGGCGTGTTCGCCCAGCTCTACGGCACCGTTTCCCTTCTGAAAGAGGAGGAGCGGGCCCGGGTGAAGGGCCTGGTGATCAACAAATTCCGGGGCGACAAAACGATTCTGGACCCGGGCGTTTCCATGCTGGAGGAGCTTTGTAACATTCCGGTGGCCGGGGTGGTACCCTACATGCAGGTGGAGCTGGAGGACGAGGACAGCTTAAGCGGCGCGCTGGAGGGCAGGGCCGGGAACGCGGCGGCGGCCCCGATGGTAGATATCGCCGTCATCCGGTTCCCGCGGATCGCCAATTTCACCGACTTTAACGCTTTAAGCGCCATCCCCTGCGTGCGGGTCCGCTATGTGGCGCGGCCCTCGGAGCTTGGGGCGCCGGATCTGGTGGTGCTTCCGGGGACGAAAAACACCATAAGCGACCTCCTGTGGCTGCGCAGCAGCGGGCTGGAGGCGGCGGTATTAAAATTGGCCTCCCGCCGGGTTCCCATCTGGGGAATCTGCGGCGGTTTCCAGATGTTGGGAGAGGAAGTGATCGACGAGGCCGGAGCGGAGGGCGCGTCTGTCCATCGTGCGGCCGGTCTTGGTCTGCTGCCCCTGACCACATGGTTCGAGACAGAGAAAGTCCGCACCCAGGTCACTGGCTCTCTCGGGGAGCTGGACGGACCCCTGTCCGCCCTGTCGGGGAAATGCCTCACCGGCTATGAGATTCATATGGGCCGCACCGCAATCTCCGGAGGGCGTGGGCCGGAGGATACGGGACGGCTGGTGGATTACCGGGCGGAGCCGGAAATCTGCCGCCCAATGGCCTATCTCCTGGAGACGCAGTCGGATTCCAAGCAGGTCAAAACCGACGGCTGGAACCGGGGAAATGTGTACGGCTCCTACGTTCACGGCATATTCGACGATCCCGGCATTGCCAGGTCCCTGACGGAGGCGCTGCTGGCGAAAAAAGGGCTTTGTGCGGACCTGGCCAGTACGGCGGATTTCGACTATGCGGCGTTCAAGGAGATGCAGTTTACGGCCCTGGCAAAAGGGCTGCGGGAGAGTCTGGATATGGATCGAATTTATGAGATTATGGGAATAGAGGGAGGAAACAGCCGTGAAAATTGAGCTGGAGCAGGTGCTGCCGTCTCAGATCGAGGCCAGAAGCTTTGAGATCATCGGCCGGGAACTGGAACAGATGGGAAAGGTCCTGGACCCGGAGCAGGAGCCGGTGATCAAGCGGTGTATCCACACCACAGCGGATTTTGAGTACGCGGACAGCCTGGTTTTCTCAGACCGGGCGGTGGAGCGGGGCCTTAAGGCCCTTAAGGCCGGGGCGCACATCGTGACGGACACCCGGATGGGATTCTCGGGCGTGAACAAAGGGCGGCTGGAGAAACTGGGCGGGGAAGCGCTCTGTTTCATGGCGGACCCGGATGTGGCGGAGATTGCCGCCGGGGAGGGCTGTACCAGAGCCACGGCCAGCATGGACAAGGCGGCCGGCCTGTACGGAACGGGCGGCCCCAGGGAGCGGATTCCCTGCATTTTTGCGGTGGGAAACGCGCCAACGGCATTGGTGCGGCTGTACGAACTGGTGACGGAGGGACGTTTGAAGCCCGCGCTGATTATCGGGGTGCCGGTGGGATTTGTCAACGTGGTCCAGTCCAAGGAGCTGATTCTGACGCTGCCTGACACGCCTTATATCGTGGCCAGGGGCAGAAAAGGCGGCAGCAATGTGGCGGCCGCCATCTGCAACGCGCTGCTGTACCGCATATAGAGGGGATAGAGAGGCCCCCTCATTCCCGCCACAACCGTGGAAACAGTTGCCGCAGCCGCCCAAATATTGTATACTGATCAGTAAATAAGCTGCAAATCAAATGGCGAATCATGATGGAGAAGAGGTTTTGGATATGGACTTATATCGGATTATCCTGGTGGACGACGAGGAAGAAGTGCGCAAGAGCATCATCAAGAAGATCGACTGGAACGCGGCCGGATTCCAGGTGGTGGGGGATGCGGAGAACGGCGAGGAGGCCCTGGAGCGCATCGAGGCCCTGGAGCCGGACGTGGTTCTGACGGATATCCGCATGCCCTACATGGACGGACTGACCCTGGCGGAGAAGGTCCGCCAGCGCTTCCCCTCCACTAAGATCGTCATTTTCTCCGGCTACGACGATTTCGAGTACGCGAAGCAGGCCATCAAGCTCAATGTCACCGAGTACATTTTAAAGCCGGTCAACGTGGAGGAGCTGACCGCCATTTTAAAGCGGATCAAAGCCAACTTGGACGAGGAGATCGAGCAGAAGCGCAATGTCAGCCTGTTGCGGGAGAACTACCGCAAGAGCCTGCCCATTCTGCGGGAGCAGTTCTTAAACGACCTGATCAACCGCCGGGTGAGCGGCGATCTTCTGGCGGGCCGCCTCTCGGAGTACGATATCCCCATCGCGGGAGCCCAGAAATGGGTGGTCGCGGTCATTGACATCGAACCGGCGGAGCAGAAGGAGGGCAAGGAGCTGCCCCTGCACCAGGAGGCCGACTTGATCCCCATCTCCGTCATGCAGATCGTAGAGGAAAAACTGAAGGACTACTGCCGTTTCACCCTGTTCACCTCCAATCTGGGGCCGGAGTCCGGCATGACGGTGATCGCCGCCATCGACCAGGAGAACACCCAGACCGGCCTCATCGACGTGCTGGGCGATATCTGCAAGGAGACGCGCAAGATCCTGGAGGTGCCCATCACCATCGGCATCGGCCACCGCTGCACGGACCTGCTCCACATCAGCGATTCCTACAAGGCGGCGGTGGACGCCCTGGGCTACAAGGCCATCGTGGGCATCGGCAGCACCATCTACATCAACGACGTGGAGCCGGGGGACGGGGGCAAGCTGGCCTTTGACAGCCGGGACGAGGCAGACCTGATCGCGGCCGTGAAATTCGGCCCCCAGGAGAAGATCGAAGCCGCGGTCAGGCGGGTGGTGGACCGGATGAGCGACGCCAAGGTGCATTTCCGGCAGCATCAGGCCTACATGCTGAGCGTGGCCAACTGCATCGTGCAGCTGATTCAGCAGTACGATCTGGACATGGCGGAAATGTTCGGCGAGGGCCGGGATTACGCGGACACCTTCAGCGTGATTCCCAAAATGCAGAAGCAGGAGGAGTTCGGCCAGTGGCTGCTGCCCATCGCCCTGCGCATGAACCAGGCCATGAACCAGGAGCGCGACAACACCATGAAGCAGGTGATCAAGGAGGCCAAGCAGTACATCCAGGACAATTACCAGGACCCGGACTTATCCGTGGAAAAAATCTGCCGCCACCTGCACATGAGCCCCGCCTATTTTTCCACCATGTTCAAGAAGGAGACGGGTCAGGCCTATATCGCCTACCTGACCGAGGTGCGCCTGGACAAGGCGGTGGAGCTTCTGGGCAAAACCGACGACAAGACCTATGTGATCGCGGCCAAGGTGGGTTATCAGGAGCAGAACTATTTCAGCTATGTGTTTAAAAAGCGTTTCGGCGTATCGCCCACCAAATTCCGGGGGGCCAAGTAAGCGAGGAGGGCGGCCATGCCTTTGAAAAAGCGCCGGTATCCGTTTCAGAATACCAGCATCCGCTACACCATATTCATCTATTTCACCGTGTCCGCCCTGGCGGCCAGCATTTTCATCGGGCTGTCCATGTACAGCCGCATGTCCGGGCAGATGTCCGCGGCCATTCAGGAGGAGAACCAGATCCTGATCAACCAGCTCTCCCGGACCACGGACACCTACCTGCGCACCATCATGAAGTTGTCCGACTCCCTGTACTATGGGGCCGTCAAGAACGCGGACCTATCCGACAGCTCCATCAACCGCGAGATCACGCTGCTCTACGACAACAACAAGGACAACGTGGAAAATATCGCCCTCCTGTCCAACGACGGCAGGCTTTTGGAGGCTGTTCCCGCCGCCCGCTTAAAGACCAATCTGGACGTCACGTCGGAACCCTGGTTCCGGAACACCCTGGAAAAGACGGAGAACCTGCATTTCTCCATCCCCCAGGTCCAGTACATCTTCGACGCCAACGAGAACCAGTACCGCTGGGTCATCTCCGTGACCCGGGCCGTGGAGATCACCCAGGGCCCCTACACGGACCAGGGCGTGCTGCTCATCGACATCCGCTACAACAGCCTGGAACAGCTCTTTGACAGCGTCAGCCTGGGAAATGGCGGCTACGTGTACCTGATCAGCAGCGGCGGGGATATCATTTACCATCCCAGAGCCCAGCTGCTGGACTCCGGCATCGCCAGGGAGAATAACGTAAAGGCGTCGGAGTACCGGGACGGCAACCACGAGGAGCTGTTTGAGGGGAAAAAGCGCCTGGTGACGGTGAAGAGCGTGGGGTACACCGGCTGGAAGATCGTGGGCGTCACGCCCATGGACGGAGTGTCCTTAAACAATCTGAAAACCAAGCTGTTCGTGGTCTTTATCATCGCCTTTATCCTGTTCATCCTGTCCATCATCAACTCCTACATCTCCTCCAGGATCACGGATCCCATCAAGGAGCTGGAGAAGTCGGTGAACGAGATCGAGGAGGGCCATCTGGAGACCAACGTGTACGCGGGCGGCTCCTACGAGATCCAGCATCTGGGCAATTCCATCCAAAACATGGCCCGGCAGATCAGGCGGCTCATGGACGACATTGTGGCGGAGCACGAGTCCAAGCGAAAGAGCGAGTTCGACACCTTGCAGTCCCAGATCAACCCCCATTTCCTCTACAACACCCTGGACATCATCGTGTGGATGATCGAGAACGAGCGGCAGTCCGAGGCCGTGAAGGCGGTGACCGCCCTGGCACGGTTTTTCCGCATCAGCCTGAGCAAAGGCAAGAGCATCATCCCGGTGCGGGACGAGCTGGAGCATGTGCGCAACTACCTGATGATCCAGTCCATGCGCTATAAGAACAAATTCACCTACTCCATTGAGGCGGGGGAGGGCGTGGAGGAGCTGGCCAGCTTAAAGCTCATGCTCCAGCCCCTGGTGGAGAACGCCATCTACCACGGCATGGAATTCATGGACGGCGACGGCGAGATTCTCATTAAAGCGTGGCGGGAGGGGGACGACCTCTACATGAGCGTGGGGGACAACGGCCTTGGCATGACGCAGGAGCAGGTGGAGAACCTGTTTGCGGCCGCTGAGCACGTGCCCTCCAGGCGCGGCTCCGGCATCGGCGTGCGCAATGTGAACGAGCGCATCAAGCTGTACTTCGGCAAGGAGTACGGGCTTGTCATCGACTCGGAGCCGGACGAGGGGACCACGGTAACGGCCCACCTGCCTGCGGTTCCCTATGAGCAGGTGGCACAGAAGGTCACGTAAACAGCGGGGCGGAGGGGATTGAAACATGAATGTTATGTCAAAAAATGAGAAAATACTGTGGGCCCTGTCGGCCTGCGCCCTGGTCCTGCTGTTTCTGATGTCGTCCACCAACCTGATCATCAAGGAGAAAAAGGTGGAGATACACCCTATCTCCGTGATCATTGAGGATTCCAACGACGACTTTTACGGGAATTTCCGCAAGGGCATGGACAAGGCGGCTTTGGAGTACCACGCGGATATCAGCTTTATCACCTTATACGAGCGAAATGACCAGGAGCAGCAGCTGGAGTTAATCAACCGGGAGATCAAGGACGGGGCCAAGGCCGTGATTCTGACCCCGGTAAACGAGCGGGAGACGATCCGGGCGCTGGACCGCACCAGTTTAAACAGCCCGCTGGTGGTGCTGGGCTCCCAGGTTCCCAATGAGATCGTGGTGGCGAACGTGGCGGTGGACGGCTATGAGATGGGAGAGAAGCTGGGAAATGCGGTGGCGGCCCATGAACCTAAGGAAAATCCGGTCTACCTGTTCACCGACGGGCTGGAATACGGGCTCAACCTGCGGGTGTACGACGGCGTGCGGACTGTTCTGGAACAGGCGGGCTTCACCTGCACGCTGGTGGAACGCCGGGACGGAGACACCTACCGCGGAGTGATCGAGGAGACCGTCTATCCGGGCAGCGGCAGGGCGGCCATCGTGGCCCTGGACACGCCGTCCCTGGGGGAGGCGGCCCAGATTCTGGAGGACAGCAGCGTTTACCACCAATACATCACCGGACTTTACGGCGTTGGCGGCACCACGGCCCTGCTCAACCAGCTGGACCAGGGGATCATCACCGGGCTTGTGACCTACAACCGGTACGACGAGGGATATTTGAGCGTGGAGCGGGCCGTGGAGGCCATCGAGGGAAGCCGGCAGAGGGAACAGATTCTTCTGGACTCCTATTACATTGAAAAACCGCAGCTGCGGGACAAGCAGTACGAGAAGATGCTCTACCCCATGGATTGATGGGGAAATGATAGAATATCGGGGAGGAAACCATATGGAGGTCAACAAAAAACGCTGGCTGTGCGGCGGGACCGCGGCAGCCCTTGCGCTGGCTCTAGCCGTGGCCGGGATTGTGTGCTGGTTCAGAACCAACCGGGTGCCGCCGCCTAAAACCTCGATCCGCATCGGGGTGGCCCTGTACCGGGGCGACGACACCTTTATCAGCACGGTCCGGGCGGCTCTGGAGGAGCGGGCCAAGGCCTATGAGCAGGAGACGGGAATCAAAGTGGTTATGGACATTGTGGACGCCAAGCTGAACCAGAATACCCAGAACAGCCAGGTGGAACGCTTCATCTCCCTGGGCTACGACGCTCTGTGCGTGAACATCGTGGACCGCTCCGCGGCGTCCATCATCATCGACAAGGCCATGGACGCGGGCATCCCCGTGGTGTTCTTCAACCGGGAGCCGGTGGAGGAGGACATGAACCGGTGGGAGAAACTGTATTACATCGGAGCGGACGCCAAGGAGTCCGCGATGCTCCAGGGGAATATTCTGGTGGACGCTTACAAAAAGGACCCCTCCTGCCTGGACCGGAACGGGGACGGCATGGTCAGCTACGTGCTCCTGGAGGGGGAGAGCAGCCATCAGGACTCCCTGATCCGCACCGAGTGGTCCATCCAGACCTTAAAGGACGGCGGAGTGCCCCTGGAAAAGCTTACCGGCGGCATCGCCAACTGGGAGCGCAGCCAGGCGTCGGCCTGGATGGAGCAGTGGATCTCGGAATATCCGGAACAGATCGAGCTGGTGATCTGCAACAACGACGACATGGCCCTGGGCGCCATCGACGCCATCAAGCGGGCGAATATCTCCAGGGGCGCCATCAAGGTGGTGGGCATCGACGGCACGCCGGTGGGCAAGGAAGCCCTGGTGGCAGGGGATCTGTTCGGCACGGTGGAGTCCGACCGGGAGCAGTACGCCAGGGTGATTTTTGACATCGCGGCGGCCCTTGCCCTGGGCAAGGGCGTGCCGGAGGACATCCATTTAGACGGCGGAAAATACTACCGCTGCCCGCAGATTGCGCTGACTGGTGAGAAATAGAATGAAAAAGAGCGAAAGCCTTGTGCAAAATGGAGCAAAGCTCCCTGGCACAGGGCTTTTTTGCCCCCTGCGCGGCGGAAAAATGCTTTGAAAGTTTAGAGAAAATCATGGAAAAATATCATTTTAGACAGAAAATCAAAGAAATTTCATAATGGACCGTAAAAAATCATATGGAAAAATGCATAATTCGGAACTATAATAACCTTGTCGTTAAGATAAAAGTAACAAATACGACAGAAAACCGAAAACAAAGCAAAGGGAGGAATACAAACATGAGAGTATTAAGAAAAGTTACTGCAGTTGCAATGGCTTCCGCAATGGTAGTTTCCATGGCAGGATGCGGCGGTGGCGCGAAAGAGACCACAGCGGCAGCGACCGAGGCTCCGACCACAGCGGCAACTGAAGCGGCGACCGAGGCGGCCACAGAGGCAGCGACCGAGGCGGCAGCGGCAGCGGCGACCGAGGCAGCAGCAGCGACCACGGGTGACTATGCGGACAAGAAAGTCGGCATCAGCATTTACAAATTCGACGATAACTTCATGACCCTGTACCGCACCGAGTTAGAGAGATATCTGACCGAGGACCTGGGCTTCAAGAAAGAGAACATCACCATCATGGACGGCAAGAACGATCAGGCTGAGCAGACCAACCAGATCGACAACTTCATCAACCAGGGCGTTGACGTTCTGATTCTGAACCTGGTTCAGTCCTCCTCCGCTCCTTCCGTTACCGACAAGTGTAACGAGGCCGGAATCCCCGTTGTTTACATCAACCGTGAGCCGGATGCCGCTGAAGAGCAGAGATGGAAAGACGAAGGAATCAAGGCTACATACGTTGGCGCTGACGCAAGACAGTCCGGCACCTTCCAGGGCGAGGAGATCGCAGAGCTTGAGAACCACGGCGATGCCAACGGCGACGGCGTTGTGTCCTACATCATGGTTCAGGGCGATCCCGAGAACGTAGACGCTCAGTACAGAACCGAGTATTCCGTGAAGGCTCTGACCGACGCAGGCGTACAGGTTGAGGAACTGTTAAAGCAGAGAGGCGACTGGGATCAGGCTAAGGGCCAGCAGATCGTGCAGGATGCCCTGACTCAGTACGGCGACAAGATCGACGTTGTGTTCTGTAACAACGACGCTATGGCTCTGGGCGCTCTGGCCGCAATCCAGGCAGCCGACAGAAAAGTGGGCGAGGACATCTACATCGTAGGCGTTGACGCTCTGACCGAGGCCGTTCAGAACGTAATGGAAGGCAAGATGACCGGTACCGTATTTAACGATCACATCAGCCAGGCTAAGACCGCCGCTGACATTGCCTGTGATTTCTTAAACGGCAAGGATGTTGCGAATGTAAACATGGTTGACTATGTAAAGGTTACCAACGAGAACGCGCAGCAGATCCTCGATATCGTGAAATAATCGGTTCGCAGAGTAGAAACTTTTCAGGTGTGTCTGTCCGGCACACCTGATTTTATGAAAGGAGATAACGGGATGGCAGAGTACAGATTGGAAATGCGGGGTGTCAGCAAAAGCTTCCCCGGCGTCAAGGCTCTGGACGGGATCAGCCTGAAAGTCCGGCCGGGCTCCGTACACGCTCTGATGGGTGAGAACGGCGCCGGCAAATCCACGCTGATGAAATGCCTGTTCGGAATTTATAAGATGGATGAGGGGGAGGTCTACCTGGACGGGGAAAAGATGAACATCATAAACCCCGACGACGCCCTCCACAAAGGTCTGGCCATGGTGCACCAGGAGCTGCAGCCCATACCGGAGCGTTCCATCGCTGAGAACATGTACTGCGGCAGGTTTCCGACCAGAAATTATGGCCCGCTGAAGGTAATCGACCATAAGAAAATGAACGAGGAAGCGCAGAAGTGGCTGAGGGACGTGAAGATGGATTTCGACCCCAAGGCCAAGCTGGGAACTCTGTCCATCTCGCAGATGCAGTCCGTTGAGATTGCCAAGGCAGTATCTATGAACGCCAAAGTGGTGATTCTGGATGAGCCCACATCCTCCCTGACGGACAATGAGGTGGAGGCCCTGTTTCGGATCGTGCGCGATCTGCGGGACCGGGGCGTTTCCCTGATTTACATATCCCACAAGATGGCGGAGATCCGCGAGATCGCGGACGACATCACCATCATGCGTGACGGCACCTACGTGGGCAGCTGGGCCGTGAAGGACATCAGCGACCAGGAGATCGTAAAGCAGATGGTAGGCCGCGAGCTGACCAACATCTACCCGCCAAGGGACAACAAACCCGGCGACGTGATCCTGGAGGTGAAACACTTATCCAGCATCCACGAGCGCTCTTTCCAGGACTGCAGCTTTGAGCTGCACCGGGGCGAAATCCTCGGCTTCGGCGGCCTGGTGGGCGCTCAGAGAACCGAACTGATGGAGGCCATCTTCGGCATGCGCCATGTGGCTGGCGGAGAGATCCTGATGAACGGCAAGACCGTGAAGATGGTGAGGCCCCAGGAGGCCATCCGCAACAGCATCGGCATGATCACTGAGGACCGCCGCGGAACGGGCATCATCGGCTGTCTGTCCATCGCGGACAACGTGTCCATTTCCTCGCTAAACCAGTACCTGGATATGGGAATCGTGCTGAACCACGGGAAGATTGAGCAGCTGGTCAAGGACAACGTGGCGAAGCTGAGCATCAAGACGCCCAGCAGCAAGACCACAATCCAGTCCCTGTCGGGCGGCAACCAGCAGAAGGTGATCATTTCCCGGTGGCTGGCCAACAACCCGGATGTGCTGATCATGGATGAGCCCACCCGAGGCATCGACGTCGGCGCCAAGTACGAGATCTATCAGATTATGATCAATCTTGCAAAGCAGGGAAAAGCCATTATCATGATTTCCTCCGAGATGCCGGAGCTGATCGGCATGTCCGACCGCATTATGGTAATGTGTAACGGCAGGATTACCGGCGAGGTGTCCGGTGAAGAAGCAACCCAGGAGAATATCATGAGCCTGGCTACCAAGTTTTAGCCGAAGGAGGACGTAGGGATGGATAAGAAGAAAATAAATGTAAAAGATTTTTTGATTAACAATGGAATTATCATGCTGCTGGTCATCATGGTGGCATATGTGAGTATTACCAAGGATAATTTCTTCAGCTTCAACAACATGAAGGGTATCGCCTTAAACTGCGCGCCCCGTTTCATCATCGCCTTCGGCGTCAGCGGCTGTCTGATTACCCGCGGAACCGACCTTTCCGCAGGACGCTGCGTGGGCTTAAGCGCCTGTATCGCAGGCACCCTGCTTCAGGACCCCAACTTTGCGGGCCGTTTCTGGCCCAACCTGCCGGACCTCCCGGTGATCCTGGTACTGCTGATCTGCGTGGCAGTCTGCTGTATCTTCGGTCTGATCAACGGTATGGTGATTTCCTTCCTGAGCGTGCCCGCATTCATCGGCACCCTGGGCATGCAGCTGATCGTTTACGGCGTTGTACAGGTTTACACCAAGAACGTGCCGCTGGGCGGCTTCCGCAAGGATTTCGTGAACGTCGGTACCGGTGCCCTGTTTAAAACCGCGAATTTCCCGGGTATCCCCTACCTGTTTATCATCGCTGCCATCGTGGGCCTGATCATGTGGTTCGTCTACAATATGACCCGCCACGGCAAATACATGTACGCCATCGGCGGCAATGAGAGCGCTGCCGAGGTGTCCGGCGTAAATGTGAAGAAGACCAAAATCATCATTTACGTGACTGCAACCGCGCTGTACGCGCTGGCGGGCTTCCTGCTGGCCGCCAAGACCGCGGGCGCCAGCACCAACATGGGCCAGGGTTATGAGCTGGAGGCAATCGCAGCCTGTACCATCGGCGGCGTCTCTGTAAATGGCGGTGTGGGTAAGATTTCCGGCGTTATCGTCGGCGTGCTGGTGTTCGAGCTGCTCAAATCCACCCTGCAGTTCCTGGGCGTGGACCCCAACTACCAGTATATCCTTCAGGGCGTGGTAATCGTGGTAGCAATCGCTCTGGATATCCGCAAGTACATCGTGAAGAAGTAAACGCCTATGGAAGAGAGAGAAAAACTTCCGGAGGAGCGCCTGCGGGAGCTGGAGGAGGAGAACCGGCGGCTTTTGGAGGAGAACACGGAGCTCAAATCCAAGTCGCTCAAGGAGAGCTTCTACGATCACATCCACGTCTCCGTGCGGACCATGGATATCATCATCGGCTGCCTCTGCGTCCTGTTTGTGGTGGTGCTGATCTTAGGGATGTCCAACCGTTAACAGGGGGGCGCGCCGCCGGCCCATTCCATTCAATAAAAAAACGCTGCTGTCTGTGGGACGGCGGCGTTTTTTGACGGACGGATGAGAGTGCGGGCAGCAGCGGTCCCGGGGAGGAACGCCCCGGACCGGAGATCGGAATCAGCAGAAATCCACTTTCCCGCTGCTGAGCCTGCTGTTCTGGTATTCGCCGGACATGGTCACGTCCTCGGTGAACCACTCCGGGGGCACGAAGGCCTCCGCCTCCTCCACGGTGGGGAATTCCACCTCGGCCAGAACCAGGCCGCTGTACACCCCGGAAAATACGTCCAGCTCGATGGTCAGGTGAGCGTACGTTCCGGTCATGGGGATCCGGTAGCGGTCCTTGGTCAGCACGATGCCGTCGGCTTTTTCCAGCAGATGTTTGTAGGCCTGTTCGTTTAAGGGCAGGTTGTATTCCTCCCTGGCAAGCAGGCCCCGGCCCTTGTAGGTGAGATAGTATTCGCCGCCGTCCCGGCGCACGCGCACCACCGGGTCCGTGCACAGATAGGCCTGCTCAATGGCCCGGACCGGGTAGGACCTGTAATGTTCCGGCAAAACCGCAATCCGATATTTTCGTTCAATTTCCATTCTTTTCCTCCTGGATCATATGCATTCTGACAGTATCATAACACGTAGTTTTTCGTTAGAACAGCAAAATTATCAAAAATAAAAAAAGGACTGGCAATTTTCCTCAGCCATGCTAGAATGTTCTATGAGATTAAGTAACTGTTTGGCAGGTCTGCGCACTTGCTGCGCTGACCGTACGAAAATCTGGGCATGCAAGCAAAAATCCTATCGACGAAGTCGATTTTAAATGGATTTTTGCTCGTATCTGTGAAGGTACTGAACAGATATGAGATTAAGTACAGGGAAGGAGATTGTCATGGCAAAGGTGTTTGCATTTTTAGCGGAAGGTTTGGAAGAGGTGGAATGTCTGGCCGTAGTGGACGTGCTGCGCAGAGCCGGGGTGGAGACGCGCCTGGTGTCCGTTACCGGGAACCGCATGGTAACCGGGTCCCACAATATCACCATTCAGGCGGACGCTCTGTTCGAAGAGGTGAATCCGGACGAGGCGGACCTGCTCTTTCTCCCGGGCGGCGTTCCGGGGACTCCGAATCTGAAAGCCCACGAGGGGCTTGCAGCCGCGCTGGTGAAGGCCAACAAACAGGGCCGCCGGGTGGCCGCAATCTGCGCCGCGCCCAGCGTGCTGGGAGAACTGGGGCTGCTCAAGGGCCGTACCGCCACCTGTTACCCGGGCTACGAGGACCGGCTCCATGGCGTCTCCTACACCCTGCAGGGCGTGATTACGGACGGAAACATCACCACGGGCAGAGGCCTGGGCTACGCGCTGGACCTGGGGCTGGAGTTGGTGCGCCTGCTTCAGGGAACCCAGCAGTCGGCCAAAATCAAGAAATCCATCCAGTACGACCAGTGCTGAGACGTCTGCGCGGGTGAGACTGCGCAGGCTTTCCGGAGATGGAATTAATTTTTTGGAAAAGCTGCGCAGTTTCGTAAAATAATACTGGAATTTTGCGAACGGGCATGCTATAATGGTAAATTGAAGTGTAGCGCCCTCGGGATATGGGCGAATCACATATATTTTAAGGAGGAACCCATAGAATGAGTTTACAAGTAGAAAAATTAGAAAAAAACATGGCGAAGCTGACCGTGGAGGTGCCGGCGGAGCAGTTTGAGAAGGCAATCAAGAAAGCATTCAATAAGAATAAGAATCGTTTCAACATTCCCGGCTTCCGCAAGGGCAAAGCTCCCCAGGCCATGATCGAAAAGATGTACGGCGTGGGCGTTTTCTATGAGGACGCTGCGGACGAGGCCATCAATGAGACCTACGCCGACGCCATGAAGGAGAGCGAGCTGGACATCGTTTCCAGACCCGCCATCAGCATCGAGCAGATCGAGAAGGGCCAGCCCTTTATCTACACCGCTACCGTGGCTGTGAAGCCGGAAGTGACGCTGGGCGAGTACAAGGGATTAGAGGTCGAGAAGGCCGACATGACCGTGAAGGCCGAGGACATCGAGGCTGAACTGAAAAAGGTTCAGGAGCAGAACGCCAGACTGCTGACCGTTGAGGACAGACCCGTTGCCGACGGCGACCAGGTTGTGATCGATTTCGATGGCTATGTGGACGGCAAAGCGTTTGACGGCGGCAAGGCTGAGGACTACAGCCTGACCATCGGTTCCCACTCTTTCATCGACACCTTCGAGGAGCAGCTGATCGGCAAGAACATCGGCGAGGAGTGCGAAGTAAACGTAACCTTCCCGGCTGAGTACCATGCGGCCGAGCTGGCGAACAAGCCCGCTACCTTCAAGGTGACGGTCAAGGAGATCAAGGTCAAGGAGATCCCGGAGCTGAACGACGAGTTCGCCGGAGAAGTTTCCGAATTTGAGACCCTGGATGAATACAAAAAGGATATCGAGGCGAAACTGTCTGAGAAGAAGCAGAAGGAAGCCGCCACTGAGAATGAGAACCGCGTGGTTGAAAAGGTAGTGGCCGGAGCCACTATGGAGATCCCGGAGCCCATGATCGACGGACAGGTGGAGAACATGCTTCAGGATACCGCCCGCAGAATGCAGAGCCAGGGCCTGAACCTGGAGCTGTACCTGAAATACACCGGCATGACCCTGGATCAGATGAAGGAGAACATGCGTCCCCAGGCTGTAAAGCGCATTGAGACCAGACTGGTTCTGGAGGAAGTGGTAAAGCAGGAGAACATCGAAGTTTCCGACGAGCGTCTGGACGAGGAGATCGCCAAGATGGCGGCCGCTTACCAGATGGAGGCTGACAAGCTGAAAGAGTACATGAGCGAGCAGGATAAGAAACAGATGAAGGAAGATCTGGCCGTTCAGGAAGCGGTTGATTTCCTGGTAGCAGAGGCCAAGTTAGTTTAAACACGTTTTGAGAGCAAGGGGGATTCCTGGTGTCCGAATGGCCTGCTGGGAGCCTCCTTGGTTTTATGAGACGGAATGTCAAGTGAAAACAACATGACAGACAGGAGGATCTGATTATGAGTTTAGTACCCTATGTCATTGAACAGACCAGCCGCGGGGAGCGCTCCTACGATATTTACTCCCGGCTGTTAAAAGAGAGGATCATTTTCCTGGGCGAGGAAGTGAACGATGTGTCCGCCAGTTTGATTGTGGCCCAGCTGCTGTTTCTGGAGGCTGAGGACCCGGGCAAGGACATCAATCTGTACATCAACAGCCCGGGCGGGTCTGTGACCGCCGGCATGGCGATCTACGACACCATGAACTACATCAAGAGCGACGTGTCCACCATCTGTATCGGAATGGCGGCCAGCATGGGCGCGTTCCTGCTTTCCGGCGGCGCAAAGGGCAAGCGCTTCTCGCTTCCCAATTCCCAGATTATGATTCACCAGCCCTCAGGCGGAGCCCAGGGCCAGGCGACGGAGATCAAGATCGTTGCCGAGAACATTTTAAAGACCAAACGGAAACTGAATGAGATTTTGGCGGCCAATACCGGCAAACCGCTGGAGGTGATCGAGCGGGATACGGAGCGCGATTACTACATGAGCGCTGAGGAGGCCAGGGAATACGGCCTGATTGACCAGATTATCACCAACCATTGACCGTCGCCCCAAACCTGTGAATGAAAGGTAAGGAAAAATATGCCAATTAGGACAGATGACACGATCCGCTGCTCCTTCTGCGGAAGGACCCAGGATCAGGTGCGAAAGATGATTGCCGGAGCAGGCAACAACAATGTCTATATCTGTGACGAGTGCATTGAGCTCTGCTCGGAGATTCTGGAGGAGGAACTGGACGGCATCGAGGAAGAGACCGCTCCGGGCCTTTCGGATATCCGGCTGTTGAAGCCCAAGGAGATCAAGACGTTTCTGGACGAATATGTGATCGGACAGGACGAGGCGAAAAAGGTGCTTTCCGTGGCGGTTTACAACCACTACAAGCGCGTGACTGCCTGCCAGCATGTGGACGTGGATGTTCAGAAGAGCAATATTCTGATGATCGGCCCCACGGGTTCCGGAAAGACCTATCTGGCGCAGACTCTGGCCAAGATTTTGAATGTTCCCTTCGCCATCGCGGACGCCACGGCGCTGACCGAGGCCGGATACGTGGGCGAGGACGTGGAAAATATTTTGCTGAAACTGATCCAGGCGGCAGATTACGATATCGCCCGGGCGGAGTACGGCATTATCTATATCGACGAGATCGACAAGATTACCAAGAAATCGGAGAATGTCTCCATTACCAGGGACGTTTCCGGTGAGGGCGTGCAGCAGGCCCTGTTAAAAATCCTGGAGGGAACTGTGGCCAGCGTGCCGCCCCAGGGCGGAAGAAAGCATCCGCACCAGGAGCTTTTGCAGATCGACACCACCAACATCCTCTTCATCGTGGGCGGCGCCTTCGATGGACTGGAGAAGATCGTGGAGGCGCGTCTTTCCGCCGGTTCCATCGGCTTTAACGCTGAGATCGTGGATAAGAACGACATGAACATCGACGAGCTGTTAAAGAAGGTGGAGCCTAAGGATCTGACCAAATTCGGCCTGATTCCGGAGTTTATCGGCCGTGTGCCGGTGAACGTGTCCCTGCAGTCTCTGACCAGGGATGCCATGGTGAGAATTCTCTCCGAACCCAAGAACGCCCTGATCAAGCAGTATCAGAAGCTTCTGGAGCTGGACAATGTGAAGCTTGAATTCACGCCGGAGGCCCTTGAGGAGATCGCCCAGCTGGCGGTGGACCGCAAGATCGGCGCCAGGGGCCTGCGCTCCATTATCGAGGGCGTGATGATGGATCTGATGTACGAGATTCCCTCGGATGAGAGCATCGGCATCTGTACGATCACCCGGGATGTGGTGAAAAACAGAGCCCAGCCGGAGCTGGTATACCGGGATGTGCCGGCAAACCCGCGGAAGGGCCGCGCGGACCGGAAACGCGGGGATAGCAAGACTGGAGAAATTGCATAGAACAAGTGAAAAAAAGGCCGCTGCAAACAGGATAGAAACCAGTTATCCCAAAGGTTGCAGCGGCCTTTTAAAGGGTACAAGAGGTGAACGAACAAGTATGGAAGAACAAATTAAGACAATGCCTGTGGTGGCATTACGGGGGCTGACCATACTGCCCAAGATGGTGATGCACTTTGATATCACCAGGCCGCGGTCCATGGCCGCGGTGGAGAAAGCCATGATCGGGGACCAGAGAATTTTTCTGGTGACGCAGAAGCATCACGAGGTGGTGGAGCCGGAACTGGACGACCTGTATCAGGTGGGAACCATCGCAGTGGTCAAACAGATGGTGAAGCTTCCCAAGCATGTGGTACGGGTGCTGGTGGAAGGGATGGAGCGGGGAGAACTTCTCTGCTTTGACAGCGAGGAGCCGGCGCTGATCGCCCAGGTTGGCTCCATGGATAAGGAAGATGAGGATCTGGACAGCCTGACCAAGGAGGCCATGCTGCGGATTGTGAAGGATAAATTGGATGAGTACGGACAGGTGAACGCCAAGTTCAGCCAGGACGTGCTGCCGGGACTCAAGGTGATCCCCAGCCTGGAAGAACTGCTGGATCAGATCGCCATTCAGCTGCCCTGGGACTACACGGTGCGCCAGGGCGTGCTGGAGAGTAACTCCCTGGAGGCGCGCTACGAGGTGATCCTGCGGACGCTGATGTCCGAGATGGAGATTTACCGCATCAAGAAGGATTTCCAGGAAAAGGTAAGAGCGGACATTGACCAGAACCAGAAGGAGTATATCCTGCGGGAACAGATGAAGGTGATCCGCCAGGAGCTTGGGGAGGACAGTTCCATGTCCGACGCGGACGAGTACCAGAAAAAACTGGGACTTTTGAAGGCGGACAAGGAGACCAAGGACAAGCTGCGCAAGGAGATCGAGCGTTTTCGCGGGATGCCGGCCGGAAGCCAGGAGGCCAACGTGCTGCGCACCTACATCGAGACGCTTCTGGAGCTGCCCTGGAAAAAGACTTCCAAGGACAACGACGATTTGAAACACGCCCAGCAGATTCTGAACGCGGACCACTACGGTCTGGACAAGGTCAAGGAACGCATCCTGGAGTATCTGGCCGTGCGGACCCTTACGAAGAAGGGCACCAGCCCCATTATCTGTCTGGTGGGCCCGCCCGGTACGGGAAAGACCAGTATCGCCCGCTCCGTTGCCAGGGCGTTAAATAAAAAGTACGTGCGCATCAGCCTGGGCGGCGTGCGGGATGAGGCGGAGATCCGCGGACACCGCAAGACCTATGTGGGCGCTATGCCGGGCCGCATCGTGGAAGGCCTCAGACAGGCCGGGGTCAGCAATCCGCTGATGCTCCTGGACGAGATCGACAAGGTCAGCAGCGATTACAAGGGGGACACCTCCTCCGCGCTGCTGGAGGTGCTGGACAGCGAGCAGAACGTGAAGTTCCGCGACCACTACGTGGAGCAGCCCATCGATTTATCCCAGGTGCTGTTTATCGCCACGGCCAACACCACCCAGACCATCCCCGGCCCGCTGCTGGACCGCATGGAGCTGATCGAGGTGAACAGCTACACGGAGAATGAAAAGTTCCACATTGCCAAGGATTACCTGGTGGGCAAGCAGCTGGAGCGCAACGGACTGAGCCGGGAGGAGGTTTCCTTCTCCGACCGGGCGCTGGAGAAGATCATTCACAATTACACCCGGGAGGCCGGAGTCCGCAATCTGGAACGGCGCATCGGGGATATCTGCCGCAAAGCGGCCAGGGAATTTCTGGAAAATAAGCGCAAGTCCATCAAGATCACGGAGATCAACCTGGAAAAGTACCTGGGCAAGGAGAAGGTGACCTTTGAGGACGCCAACGAGGAGGACCAGGTGGGGGTGGTACGCGGCCTGGCCTGGACCAGCGTTGGCGGGGACACCTTGCAGATCGAGGTCAACGTGATGCCGGGCAAAGGGAACCTGCTGATGACCGGCCAGCTGGGCGATGTGATGAAGGAGTCGGCCCAGACCGCCCTGACCTTTGTGCGGTCCATCTGCCCGGACTATCAGGTGCCCAACGATTATTTTGAGAAGCACGACCTGCACATCCACATCCCGGAGGGCGCGGTGCCCAAGGACGGCCCCTCCGCGGGCATCACCATGGCCACGGCTATGGTCAGCGCGGTGACGGGCAGGAAAGTGTTCGCCAAACTTGCCATGACCGGCGAGATCACCCTGAGAGGCCGGGTCCTGCCCATCGGGGGGCTGAAGGAGAAGATTCTGGCGGCCCGGATGGCCCACATCGAGAAGGTGCTGGTGCCGGAGAAGAACCGGCCGGATATGGCGGAGCTGTCCCGGGAGATCACGAAGGGCCTGGAGATCGTGTACGTCAAGGACATGTCCCAGGTGCTGAGCCAGGCTCTGGCCTCATAGAGAAAGGAATTCACCGATATGATTATCAAGACTGTAAATCTGGAGACCGTGATTGGCGTGACCAGCAAGCTGCCGGAGAACCATCTGCCGGAGTTCGCCTTTTCCGGCAAGTCCAATGTGGGCAAGTCGTCCCTGATCAACGCGCTGATGAACCGGAAAGCCTACGCCAGGACCTCGTCCCAGCCGGGCAAGACCCAGACCATCAACTTTTACAACATCAACGACGCCCTGTACTACGTGGACCTGCCGGGCTACGGATATGCCAAGGTGGCGTTAGCGGCCAAGGAGAAGTGGGGGAAGATGATCGAGCGCTACCTGCGCCAGTCCCCTATGCTGAAAATGGTGTTTCTGCTGGTGGACATCCGCCACGAGCCGTCGGCCAACGACAAGTCCATGTACGACTGGATCGTGTACAACGGCTACCACCCGGTGATCATCGCCACCAAGCTGGACAAGATCAACCGCAGCCAGATCCAGAAACAGGTGAAGCTCCTGCGCCAGGGCCTGGGCATGGACAAGGACGGAATCCTGATTCCCTTCTCCGCTGAGACCAAACAGGGCAGGGAGGAAATCTGGGACCTGATCGAGCGGGTCATGGCGGAGACGGTTCCCGGCGAGGAGAGCGCGGACGGGGAGTAGGGTTCGCTTCCGGGGAGAGACGGCCTGAACCGGCAGAAAAAATTAATATGCGCATCCGTGAAATGTAAAGATTTTTTTTAGCGGATTTGTTATACTGTAGATGACAGAGCAGATTAATTGGATTCGGGGGAAAGGAGCGGCGTTATGATCACCATATTCAACCGGAAGGAAGTGTACAGCACATACTCCATAGAGAGCCAGGCGAGGGCCAGGGCGGCGCTGGAGCATCACGGCATCGACTACGTGATCAGTACCACGGCCGGCATGGCCCGCAACTACGGTTCCGGTGCCATTGCGACGAGCCGGTTCGGGACTGATCCCAGAAGCAGCATTCAGTACCGCATCTTTGTGAAGAAGAAGGATATCGATCTGGCCGCCGCGGCCATCGAGGGAAAACTGGACAGATTGTAATAAAATGGAAATTTATGAGCTGCCAAAACTGGCAGGAATCATAAAAGGAGCAGGGCCGTTGATCGGGGTTCTTGATCAGCGGCCCTGCTCCCTGAGGTTTCACAGACGGTTCAGGACAGCAGGGTTTTCATGGCAAAGGAGTAGATCTCCTGGCTTTTTTCCTTCCAGTTGCTGCACATGGCCTCGGCCTGCTCCTTGTCCGGCAGGGCCAAGTCCAGGCGGATCAGCACGGTCTTACCCTCGCGGACCTCGCAGTGGACGATGTAGTCCTGGCCGGTGGCCTTGTAGTAGTCGGCGCTGGTGCCCACCTCCTCACGGAGGCGGAACTTGTTCTCCTTCAGGTACTGGTCCATATCGTTTACGATGGCGGGGGAGATGTTCTTGCCGAAAAAGTTCAGAGTCTCCTCGCCCTCGCGGGTGATCTCGTAGCGGGTGCTGTTGTGGCTGGGCTCCTTGTGGATCAGCCCTGCGTCCTCCAGCTCGTTTAACGCCTGCTGGAGCGTGAAGTAGGTGGTGTACTCGTGCTCGGTGAAAAAATTGGTGAGCTGGGCGTTGGTCAGCGGAAAGTTAACCTGTTTCAGCATATACAGATTCATCAATTTGTATAGGGTCATAGGTTCATTCAGCATAGCGCGCACTCTCCATTGTCGTTCCATTTTCCTCTATCATATCAACTTTTGACTTTTAATTCAAGATGAAATGTGGTATCATAATACATTATGAGCGAAGGATAAAGATACAGGTGGTACTATGAGAGAACGGATCAACCGGCTTGCCAAGGGAATCATTGACAGCGAAGTGCCAAAGCTTGTGATCACTCCGTCCGCACTGGAAGGAAGCGTGCCTGCGGGCACCACGGCCAGGGGGGAACTGATGGTGGTCAGCGGCAACGGCCTGCACATCAAGGGACTGATTTACTCCGGCAATCCGCGGGTCACGGTTGCAAACAACGCCTTCGGCGGCCTGCGCAACCGCATTGTGTACGAAGTCAACAGCAAGTATTGCGAACATGGGGAAGTTATCAAGGGATCTTTTTATCTGGTCACGAATGGCGGTGAGAAAGAGATTCCTTATTCTTTGCGCATTCAGGCCGGCAGTGCGGGGGAAATCCTGGACAGCCTGGCCACCCCGGACGACTTCGGGCGGCTGGCCAAGCGGGATTTGGAGCAGGCTCTGCAGCTCTTTGAGTACCAGGATTTTGTGGAGGCGCCCTTTATGCAGGACGCCCGCTGCAGGACGCTCTACGACGGCCTCAGGGGCAGGCCCGGGAGGCGCAATCTGCTGGAGGAGTTTCTGGTGGCCCTGGGGGTCAAGGAGCCCGTGGAGCTGTCGGTGGACACCCAGTCCAGAGTTTATGAGAATCCATTAAATACCATTGAAGATAAAATCGAGATACGGGTAAACGGATGGGGGTATGTGTCGGCCCAGATCGAGGCGGACGAGCCCTTCATCGAGCTGGAGACGGATCATATCACGGACCGGGATTTCTCCGGCGGGCGCTGCACCGTTTCCTACCGCATCCGGCCCAGACATCTGCACCGGGGGAAGAACTTCGGGCGGATTCAGATCGTTTCCCTGAAGGAGCGCTTCACGGTGACCGTTGAGGCCGAGGGGGACGAGACGGTGGATATCACCCACCGGGACCCGGAGGAAGAAAGCCGCATCGACAAGGACAGTCTGCTGCGGTACCTGTCCCTGCGCTTAAACTACGAGACCGGCGTTTACGAGCCGGCCCTGCTGCGCAACCAGATGGCGGCGGAGGTGGAACAGCTGCGGGAGAATTACCGGGAGGACGACCTGGTCCGGCTTTTGCAGGCGGAGCTGTTTCTGGAGGGCGGCAGGAAGGACGCGGCGGCCTCCGTTCTGGAGGAATGCCGGGACCACGTGATGGAGCGGCGGGAAAAGTACGTGGAAAACTACTGCTTTTACCAGTATCTGAAGATGCAGCTGTCGCCCTCGCAGTCCCAGCGGGAGTCGTTAATCCGCCTGATCGGAAAATATCTGGAGGAGGGGGACTCTTCCAGGGAATACCTGTTTTTCCTGCTGTTAAAGCTGGACCCCACCTTAAAGCAGAATCCGCTGGAGCTGTATCTGCGCATGAAAGCCATGCACCAGGAGGGCTGCCGCAGCCCCTTCCTGTACGCCGCGGCCTGCCGCCTGCTGGAGGACCATCCGGATCTTATGGCCTCCCTGGGGGATTTTGAGGTCCAGGCGCTGTACCTGGGAGCCAGAAAGGCCATGGTGAGCCAGGAACTGGCTGAAAAGGCCGCCCACCAGGCCCTGTCCCTGCGCCACTACCGCAGGATGTACGAGCGGCTGATGACGCGGCTCTACGAGCTGTACCCCAGGGTGGAGCTTCTGACCGCGGTCTGCAGTATCCTGATCAAGGGGGACCGCAGGGGAGCGGGCGCGTTCCAGTGGTACAAGCTGGCCCTGGAGAGCGGCGTGAATCTGACGCGGCTGTACGAGTATTTTCTCTATTCCCTTCCCGGGGATTACGGCCATCTGCTGCCCAGGGAGGTGCTGCTGTACTTTTCCTACGAGAAGGATCTGGACGAGCACAGCCGGAAGGTGCTGTACAAGAATATTTTGCTGTACATGAACCCATCCCTGGAGCTATACCAGACCTACACCCGGCACATGGAGAAGTTCGCAATGGAGCAGCTGTTTGCCTCCCGCATCGACAGCCGTCTGGCGGTGATTTACGACCACATCATCTACCGGGACATGATCGACCGGCGGGTGGCCAGGGTGCTGCCCGGGATTCTGCGGTCCTACCGCATCAAGTGCCGGGACAGCCGGATGAAATACGTGATCGTGCGCTATGAGGAACTGAATGAGGACTACGCTTACCTGTTGGAGGACCAGGCGGCCTATGTGCCCATCTACGCGGACAACATTGTGCTGCTGTTCCAGGACGCCTTCGGCAACCGGTACGCGGATGTACAATATTGGAAGGTTCCGGTGATGGATAAGCCGGAGCTTCTGGAGAAATGCTACCAGGTCTACCCGGAGCACACCATGCTGCGTCTGGCGGAATGCCGCCGGATTTTGGAGACCGGCATCGCGGACGACGATCAGGCGGAATTTGTGGAGCAGATTCTGCAGGGATTGGATTTAAACCCGGTGTTCGCCCGCAGGCTGTCCACCGTGGTGACGGACTACTACTGCCGCAAGGCCGAGGATGAGAGCGGGGATGGGGCGGCCTTTGACTGCGCCTATCTGGTGCAGATGGACAAGGAGGAGCTGACCACAGAGCAGCGGCAGAAAATCTGCAGCACGCTGATCAGCCAGAATTATTACCGGGAAGCCTACGAGATGATCCGCCTCTACGGAAGCGGCCAGATCAGCCCGGGGCGGCGGATGAAGCTCTGCGCCAAGATGATTTTACAGAACTTATTCGACCAGGATGAAATCCTGTTAAACCTGTCCTACGGCGTGTTCCGGGAAGGGCGGTACGACAGCGTGATCCTGGATTATCTCTGCGAGCACTATAACGGCACGGTGAGCCAAATGTACGAGGTGCTGATCCGGGGCGTGGAGGAGCACGTGGAGACCTACGACCTGGAGGAGCGGCTTCTGGCCCAGATGATGTTCACCGGAAGCACGGACCAGATCGACTCCGTGTTCCAGCTCTACGTGAACCGCAAAAAGACCCGGGAGAGCGTGGTGAAGGCCTATTTCACCGAGAAGAGCGTGGCCTATTTCCTGGAGCGCAAAAAGGTGGACGGGCGGGTGTTCGAGTACCTGGAGAGCGCCGTGAACCAGAGCATCGAGAAGGACAAGGTGCCCACCATCTACCTGCTGGCCCTGACCTACTACTACGCGGGCTGTCAAAAGCTCACGGAGGAGCAGTCAAGGCTCTGCCGCCTGATCGGAGGGCTGTTGATCTCGGAGGGGCTGGTGTTCCCCTACACCCGGGAGCTGTCCCGGCACATGGCGGTGCCGGAGGATATCATGGACAAGGCCATGGTGGAGTACATCGGCAGACGGGACGGCAGGCCGGAGCTTCTGGTGCGGATTCTGCCGGACGAGGAGCAGTTCCACAGCGAGGAAATACGCCGGGTTTACCAGGGGATTTTCGTCAAACAGAAGATTTTGTTTGAGGGCGAGTCCATGGAGTACCGGATTTACGATTATGACGAGGGAAAACGCGTCCTGGCGGCCGAGGGCCAGGTGGCCTGCGACCACAAGCTGGACGGAAAGGAAAACAGCCGTTTTTCCCTCTTGAACCAGATGGGAGCCGCCCAGGGTAAAAAGGACGAGGAAGCTTTGAAAAAGGCCATGGAGGACTACCTGAAGAAGGCCGCGGTTCTCTCGGAGCTGTTTCCCATTATTTGATTGTCTGAGGATTGACAACCGGGCGGAGCCTTGTCCGGTTATGAGGAATATATTGTGAGGAAAGGGGCTGTCTATGGACGGGCTTGTGATTGGGCTGGACCTGAATGACGACTATACCAGGATCAGCTGTTATGATGAGGAAAAGTCATGGACGATTCCGACGGTGATATGCCGCAAGAAGCAGGAGGAAGTCTGGCTGGCGGGGGAGGAGGCCTACGCCTGCACCCTGGTCGGCGAGGGTGTGATTGTGGACAAGCTTCTGAAGATGGTGCGCAAGGACGGAACCTCCACCATCGGGGGGATCCGTTACACGGGCCGGGAGCTGTTAAACCTGTTTGTCCGGAAAATGTTAGAGTACCCCATGAAGGAATTCGGGGAGAATGAGGTGGACCAGCTGGTGATTTCCCTTCAGCAGGTGGACGCCAAGATGACGGATACGCTGATGTACTGCGCCGATTTTCTGGGCATTCCCAGGGAGAAGGTTCACGTGATCAGCCATATGGAGAGTTTTGTCTACTATGTGCTGAGCCAGAAAAAGGATCTGTGGACCAACCAGGTGGGGTTGTTTGATTTATCCAACCAGCGCCTCTGCTACTATGAGATGAAGGTGCAGCGTGGGCTGCGCCGGAACATGGTTCAGGCCGACAGCGAAAATATGGAGGAGGCGTTCAATCTGGACATTCTGGATTCCCCGTCGGGCAGCCGTCTGGCGGACCGGATTCTCTGCTCCTGCGGGGAGCGGCTGCTGTCCAAGAAGCTGTTTTCCTCCATCTTTCTGACGGGTAAGGGGTTCGACCGCACGGATTGGGCGGGCGAGTTTATGAAGCTGGTCTGCCACCGCAAGAAGGTGTTCGCGGAGCCGGTGCTCTTCGCCAGGGGAGCGGCCTACAAGGGCGCGGACTGCCGGCAGAGCGCCACATCCTACCCCTATATTTTCATCTGCGAGGGCAGGCTCAAGACAGAGGTGTCCATGCGGGTGGTGAGAGGGCAGAAGGAGGGTTCGCTGGTGCTGGCGTCCTACGGGGACAACTGGTACGAGTCCAAGAGTACCATGGATTTTATTCTGGACGACCAGAACGAAATCGAGTTTACGATCACGCCGTTAGATTCCAAGAAAAAGAAACTGGTGCGGATTCCCCTGACCGGATTCCCCAAGCGTCCCCCCAGAACCACCAGGATTCAGATGAGCCTGGCCTTTCTGGACGAGCGGACCATGGTGACGGTGATCCGGGACAAGGGCTTCGGGGAGTTGTTTCCGGCCTCGGACGCGGTGATTAAGCAAGAGGTGACGCTATGAGTTTGCTGTTGTGCCGGTATGAGCCGGTGAAACATCCTTACTATATTGAGATTTTGGGAATCCACATCCACTCCTCCCAGGAATTGTGTTATGTGATCTACAATCACCCGCTTCTGGTGATGGAGGACTTTGTGGACGAATCTCTTCTGGTCTTTATCCGGGAAGAGCTGGACATGGCCTATCTGGCGGACAAGCTGAAGGTGCTGATGGACGGCAAATCAAAAAGCGACGATCTGCTGTTTTTGATCCTGTCCGAGTGCGACTATTACACGGATCAGGAGCAGAGCCGTTTCCGCCAGACCGTGGCTGGCTTAAGAAAACTTCACCCGGCCCAGTACGCCAAGGCCAGGGCGGACGACCTGTTCCACAAAAAGCAGTACGGCAAAGCGGCCCAACGCTACGAGCGGCTTTTGGAATATCCCAAAGACAAGGTGGTGGACGACGGTTTTCTGGCCGGAATCTACCATAATCTGGGAGCTTCCTACGCCCAGATGTTCCAGTTTGACCGTGCCTTCAAGGCACTGGACAAATCCTACAACATGAACAAGGACATGGGCACCCTAAAGCAGATTTACTACCTGACCGTGTTCGAACCGGCGCTGCCCATAGGAGAACGCTACCACGCCCTGTTTACCAGAGAGCTGATCGAAGAGTGGGAGCGTGAGCTGGAGACAGCCCGCCAAAGCGCGCTTGTGAACGAGGACGTAGTGCGATTGCGTGAGCTGTTTAAAAAGGACCCTGTCAAGCGAGCCGAGGGATCCGCGAAAATGATCCAACAATGGAAGCAGGAATACCGGGTAATGATATAACGAAACAGAATAGACGGCGGGAAAAATGCTGGAGAAAGCCGCGGCAAGCTCGCTTGTAAGCGGCTTTCTCCAGCATTTTTCCCATCGGATGGACATCCGATGCTTCTTGACCGGTCTTTTCCGGTCAAGAAGATAAGCCGTCGGGCGGCCGGAACACCCCCCATCCCTAACCCCAGGAAACACAGTGTCGTGCGATCAGAATGTGTCAGACCCCAACATCAAAAAAAATGGAGGAACCAAACATGGCATTTAACATAGCAAAAGATCACTTAAACCATTTCAATCTGGCCGGACGCGTCCAGGTATTCGACGTATCCAGCGCCACGGTAGATCTTGCAGCGCAGGCAGTAGGCTGTGAGCCGGCCCACATCGCCAAAACCTTATCCTTTATAGTGAACGGGCAGCCCGTCCTGGTAGTAGCCGCCGGGGACGCCAAGGTAGACAACCGCAGATACAAAGATGAGTTCGGAACCAAAGCGAAGATGCTCACCCCCCAGGAGGCCGAGGACCTGGTAGGCCATGCAGTAGGCGGCGTCTGCCCCTTTGGCGTAAAACCCGGCGTGCGGGTATTCCTGGACCAGTCCCTGAAACGGTTCGAGGAAGTATACCCGGCCTGCGGCAGCGCCAACAGCGCCGTGCGCCTGAGCATCCCGGAGCTGGAGCTGTCCTCGGGCTGCGAGAAATGGGTGGACGTGTGCAAGGGCTGGCGGGAGCAGGAGCAGGTGAAAGAAACTGCTTGACAAAACGGCAGATTATCATTATCATGAGAAAGTATATATCTGAATAATGGCAGTGAAGAAGAGGAGTACGCCGGCGCCGCCGGCAGAGAGGACGGCTCACAGGCTGAAAGGCCGTCCGGGAGAGGCGCAGCGGAAGGTAGCTTCGGAGCCGGAACACTGACACGCTTTTTTACCGGCGGATAGGCGTTCCCGGGCGGCCCCCGTTAACAGCCGCAATGAGGCCGGGAATTTCCCGGTGAACAAAGGTGGTACCGCGGTTACGATCGCCCTTTGCAGACAATAGGGGTTTGCAGAGGGCGTTTTTATATGTTAAAAAAACCGCCCCGTAGGCCCGGCAGAAAAGGAGATGTGAGATCAATGAAAGAATTGGAAAAAACTTACAATCCGGCGGACATTGAGGACCGCCTGTACCAGAAGTGGCTGGACGGAAAGTATTTCCACGCCAAGGTGAACAAGGACAAAAAGCCCTTCACCATCGTGATGCCCCCGCCCAATATCACCGGACAGCTGCACATGGGACACGCCCTGGACAACACCATGCAGGATATCCTGATCCGCTACAAGCGGATGCAGGGCTACGAGGCCCTGTGGCAGCCGGGCACGGACCACGCGGCCATCGCCACCGAGGTCAAGGTCATCGACAAGCTGAAGCAGGAGGGCATCGACAAGCACGATCTGGGCCGGGACGGCTTTTTGGAGAAGTGCTGGGACTGGAAAAAGGAGTACGGCACCCGCATCGTGAACCAGCTGCACAAGATGGGCTCCTCCGCGGACTGGGACCGGGAGCGATTCACCATGGACGAGGGCTGTTCCGACGCGGTTCTGGAGGTATTTGTCAAGCTGTACGAGAAGGGATACATCTATAAGGGCTCCCGGATCATCAACTGGTGTCCGGTCTGCCAGACCTCCATCTCCGACGCCGAGGTGGAGCACGTGGAGCAGGAAGGAAAGTTCTGGCACATCAACTACCCGGTAGTAGGCGAGCCCGGACGCTTTGTGGAGATCGCCACCACCCGTCCGGAGACCATGCTGGGCGACACCGCCGTGGCGGTGAACCCGGAGGACGAGCGCTACAAGGACATTGTCGGGAAAATGCTGGAGCTGCCGTTGACCGGCCGCCAGATCCCGGTGGTCGCCGACGCGTACGTGGACCAGGAGTTCGGCACCGGCTGTGTGAAGATCACCCCCGCTCACGACCCCAACGATTTCGAGGTAGGCAAGCGCCACAACCTGGAAGAGATCGTGATCCTAAACGACGACGCCACCGTGAACGTACCTGGTCCCTACTTCGGCATGGACCGCTACGAGGCCAGAAAGGCCATTGTGAAGGATCTGGAGGACCAGGGCCTGTTGGTCAAGGTGGTTCCCCACTCCCACAACGTTGGCACCCACGACCGTTGCAAGACCACGGTGGAGCCTATGGTGAAGCAGCAGTGGTTCGTAAAGATGGAGGAGATGGCAAAACCCGCCATCGAGGCGCTTAAGACCGGCGAGCTGAAATTCGTGCCCGAGAGCTTTGGAAAGACTTATCTGCACTGGCTGGAGAACATCCGCGACTGGTGCATTTCCCGCCAGCTATGGTGGGGCCACCGGATTCCGGCCTACTACTGCCAGGACTGCGGCGAGATCGTGGTAGCCAAGGAAGCGCCCTGCAAGTGCCCCAAGTGCGGCGGCACCTCTTTCGTGCAGGATGAGGACACCCTGGACACCTGGTTTTCCTCCGCCCTGTGGCCTTTCTCGACCCTGGGCTGGCCGGAAAAGACCGAGGACCTGGAGTATTTCTACCCCACGGACGTGCTGGTGACCGGTTATGACATCATCTTCTTCTGGGTTATCCGCATGGTGTTCTCCGGGTTGGAGCAGACCGGGAAGTCACCGTTCCACACCGTGCTGATCCACGGTCTGGTTCGGGATTCCCAGGGCCGGAAGATGAGCAAGTCCCTGGGCAACGGCATCGATCCCCTGGAAGTGATCGACAAGTACGGCGCCGACGCCCTGCGCATGACATTGATCACCGGAAATGCGCCCGGCAACGACATGCGTTTCTACTGGGAGCGTGTGGAGAACAGCCGAAACTTTGCCAACAAGGTGTGGAACGCCTCCCGCTTCATTATGATGAACATCGAAAAAGCGCCGGATGTGGCCGGTGTTACCCTGGACAGCCTGACCATGGCGGACCGCTGGATTCTCTCCAAGGTCAACACCCTGGCTAAGGACGTGACGGAAAATCTGGACCGCTACGAGCTGGGAATCGCCCTCCAGAAGGTTTATGACTTTATCTGGGAAGAATTTTGCGATTGGTATATTGAAATGGTGAAGCCAAGGCTGTACAATGAAGATGACGCCACCAAGGCAGCGGCGGTATGGACCTTAAAGACCGTGCTGATCAACGCGTTAAAACTTCTCCATCCCTTTATGCCCTTTATCACCGAGGAGATTTTCTGTAACCTCCAGGAGGAAGAGGAAACCATCATGGTGTCCCAGTGGCCGCTTTACCGGGACGACTGGAATTTCAAGGAGGAGGAGAACGCCACCGAGACCATCAAGGAGGCTGTGCGCGCCATCCGCGGCGTGCGTTCCGACATGAACGTTCCGCCCAGCAAGCGGGCCAAGGTGTACGTGGTCAGCGAGGACGAGGCGCTGTTGGGAATCTTCGAGCACAGCAGAAGCTTTTTCGCCTCCCTGGGTTATGCCAACGAGGTGGTTCTGCAGAAGGACAAGGAGGGCATCGCCCCTGACGCCGTGTCCGCGGTGATCCCAAGAGCGGCCATCTACATGCCCTTTGCGGACCTGGTGGACATCGGCAAGGAGATCGAGCGCCTGCGCGGCGAGGAGAAACGGCTGGAGGGTGAGCTTGCCCGCTCCTATGGCATGCTGAACAATGAGAAGTTTGTCAGCCGTGCGCCTCAGGCTAAGATCGATGCGGAGAAGGAAAAACTGGAAAAGTATTCCCAGATGATGGAACAGGTGAAAGCGAGGCTGGCCCAGCTGCTGGGATGATTGTAACATTTGGTTTTGACAAATAAGGGGGAAGATAAGACATGAATTACACATCAGAAGAACGGCCGGTGATCCAGGTCAACACATTGGGGGGATTCTCCCTTACCCTTGGGGAGAAGAACATGGGGGACAACGATAACCGTTCCCGGAAGGCCTGGAGCCTGCTGTGCTTCCTGATCATGAACCGCAAAAAGGAGCTGGGAATCGGGGACCTGTTCGCCGCCATCTGGCCGGACGAGAGCCAGGACAATCCCTACGGCGCTTTGAAAACCCTGGTATTCAGGGTGCGCAAGATGCTGGAGGCAGCGGGATTCCCGGCCCAGGAGCTGCTGGTGAACCGGCACGGCACCTACGCCTGGAGCTCGGAAAGCCTGGGCTGCCGGGTGGACGCAGAGCGATTTGAGGAGCTCTGCCACCTGGTGCTGGATCCGGGAAGGCCCATGGCCGGGGTGTACGATGAGGCCATGGAGGCGGTTGCGCTTTACCGCGGCTATTTCCTGCCAAAGTCCGGGGACGAGTCCTGGGTGATCCCCATCAGCGCCTATTATCATTCCCTCTACCAGAAGGTGGTGTGCCGGACGGCCACCTACCTGACCGGGGAGAAGCGTTATGAGGAGACCGTGGACCTCTGCCGGAGAGCGGCGGACATCGACCCCTACGACGAGCATTTTTACTACCACCTGATCTACGCCAGTTTTCTGGAGGGACGTCAGGAGGAGGCCCTAAAGCTCTACAATGAAACCACGGAAATGTTTTACCGCGACAAGCTGATCACGCCGTCGGAGTCCTTTAAGGAGCTGTACCGGGTGATCAGCAGCAGGGAGCGGCCGGCCTTAGCCCAGCTGGATCAGATCCAGAGGGAGCTGGGGGAGGCGAACTCCGGGCAGGACGGAGCGTACCTCTGCGAGTACGCGGTGTTCAAGCGGCTGTTTCAGATCGAGCAGCGTGGCTTGGAGCGCAGCGGGGATTCCATCTATCTCTGCCTTCTGACGGTCAGCGACCGGCAGGGGCGGATGCTGCGGCCGGAGATTCAGTCCCGGGCCATGGAGCGGCTGAAACAGTCCGTCAAGTGCTCCCTGCGCTCCAGCGACGCCTTCTCCCGCTACAGCGTCAGCCAGTACATCATTCTTCTGCCCACCACCACCTACGAGAACGGGGAGCGGGTGGTGCGCAGGATTTTGGGGAATTTCAACCGCAATTACGTGCGCAAGGACGTTGCGATCAATTACAGCCTGAGCCCGATTTTGCCGGGATAACGGATTATAAAGGACGAGGAAAACATGAGACTGAAAAATTCACTGCTGTTACTGTTAACCGCCACCATCTGGGGCGTGGCCTTTGTGGCCCAGAGCGCCGGAATGGATTACGTGGGGCCCTTCACCTTCAACTGCGCCCGCTGCCTGATCGGCGCGCTGGTTCTGGTTCCGCTGATCGTTGCGATGGACCGGGGGAAGAGACGGCAGAAGGAGGTCCCGGCGGAAAATAAAAAAGTCCTGATTCTGGGCGGAATCTGCTGCGGTCTGGCCCTGTTTCTCGCCAGCAACTTCCAGCAGTTTGGCATCCAGTACACCACGGTGGGCAAGGCCGGATTTATCACGGCCTGCTACATTGTGATCGTGCCGCTTCTCGGGTTGTTTTTCGGCAAAAAGTGCAGCCCCCTGATCTGGGGGGCCGTGGTTATGGCTGTGGTGGGCCTGTACATGCTGTGTATGACGGGCGGCAGCGGAGGGATCAACCGCGGCGACCTGCTGATGCTGGTGTGCGCGGTGCTGTTCTCCGTGCACATCCTGGTGATCGACTATTTTTCGCCCATGGCGGACGGAGTCAAACTCTCCTGCATCCAGTTTCTGGTAGCCGGAGTGCTCTCCGGGTTGTTCGGTTTTCTCTTTGAGGAGCCGAAGCTCAGCCAGCTTCTGGCGGCCTGGGTGCCGGTGCTCTACGCTGGCGTGATGAGCTGCGGCGTGGCCTACACCCTGCAGATCGTGGGGCAGAAGGGAATGAATCCCACCGTGGCCTCCCTGATTCTGAGCCTGGAGTCCAGCATCGCGGTGCTGGCGGGCTGGTTCCTGTTGGGCCAGCAGTTAAACGCCAGGGAGATCACCGGCTGCGTGATCATGTTCGGCGCCATCGTGCTGGCACAGGTGCCGGTGGGAAGCAAGCGGGAAAATACGGTGGCGGAAAATTAACAGCGGGGGGCCCGGGAGGGGACGGCGGGAAAGTTGGCCGGCCCTCCGGGCTCCGCGTGCATGAAAGGGAGGCCCCCCGGACTCTGTGCATATGAATGGCCGGGTTCCGGGCCCTGCGCCTACAGATGGCCGGGTTCCCGGGCTCCGAGCCTGCAGATGGCCGGCCCCGGGCTTCATGCCTACAGATGGCCGGCCCCACGGCCCTAGGGTCTGTTTGAAAATTCATTCCCACCATCTGCACGCCCCACTTTGCGGCATATTTGGTCCCAATTCGGTCAACGTAGCCCTAAGGAATCCACCAGGCTTTGCCCGGTACCCCTTAGGACAAGGCCCGCTACGCCTCCCTCATCGGGACCAAATCTCCCACAAAGTGTGACGCACATCTGGCGGAAAGCAATTTTCAAACACACCCCAGTGTCGAAGTCTGTCGGGAATATCCGGTTGCGCTTCGGGAAATTTTGGGGTAAACTGATAAAGGTCCGTGAGACGGACTGGAAAGACGGGTAGATTTATGGTGAATGCGGAGGAATATCTGCTGGAAATTCCGATGTGGACCAAACAGAAAAATTCACTTGAGGATGTGCGCGCATATCTGGAGGCCATGGGCAATCCGGACCGTGCCCTGAAGGCCGTTCATGTGGCCGGGACCAACGGGAAGGGCTCCGTATGCGCGTTTCTGACATGCGCGCTTAAAGAGGCGGGCTACCGCACGGGCACCTTCGTCTCACCCCACCTGGAGCAGGTGCGGGAGCGTTTTCTCATCAATGGGGAGATGACGGACCGGGAGAGCTTTGAGCGGAGCTTTTCCACGGTGTTAGCCGTGACGGAGCGTATGGTGGAGCAGGGGAAATGCCACCCCACGTTTTTTGAGTTTCTGTTTTATATGGCGATGGTGCTGTTCCGGGAGAAGCAGGTGGATGTGGTGGTGTTGGAGACCGGCATGGGCGGCCGCCTGGACACCACCAATGTGATCGAGTCCCCGCTGGCCTGCGTGATCACCTCCATCAGCCTGGATCACACCCAATATTTGGGAGATACTATCTCCGCCATTGCGGCGGAAAAGGCCGGTATCATCAAGGCGCGGGTGCCGGTGATTTTCGACGACGGACAGCCCGAGGCCTCCGCTGTGATCGAGGGCCGGGCCTATTTTCTGGACGCGCCCCGGTATCCGGTGGGGGAGGACGATTTTGAGATTCGCGGCAGTCTGGACGATGGGACAGGCTTCCTTATGAGCGCCCGGATGAGGGACGGCCGCAATCTGGATTTGGCGGTGCCCTTTGAGGCCCGCTATCAGGCCCGCAACGCCATGCTGGCGGTCCGCACCCTGGAGATCCTTCGGGGAACGGGGATCACGGCGGACGACGGGGCTGTGCGGCGCGGCATCCGGGCCACCCGCTGGCCAGGGCGCATGGAGCAGGCCGCGCCTGGGCTTTATCTGGACGGCGCCCACAATCCCGGCGGCATCGCAGCCTTTCTGGAGGCGGTACGCGACGTGACCGGGCGGAGGGAAAAAGAGCCGTACCTGCTGTTCGCCGCCGTGGCGGACAAGGATTACCGGAGTATGGCGGAAGCGATCTGCCGGGAAATTCCCTGGCGGGGCATTGGAATCGCCCGCATGAAGAACAGCCGGGGACTGGACACGGAAAAGCTTGCCGGGATATTCCGGGACTTTGCGGACTGCCCGGTGTGGGAGTATGAGGACGCCGGAACCGCCCTTCATGAGATGCGCAAGGCGGCCGGGGAGCAGCTGTTGTTCTGCGCCGGCTCCCTGTATCTGATCGGAGAACTGAGAGAATGTAACAGTTCAGACGGCTTATCTTCTTGACCGAAAAAGAACGGTTAAGAAGCATCGGATGTCCATCCGATGTGAAAATTGGCACGAAAACCCGCTTACAAGCAAGCTTGACGCGGCTTCCCGCACCAATTTTCCCGCTGTCTGAACTGTTACGAGAGAAATCTGAATACATGAGGAGTGAAAAATAGTGATAGACTTTGAAGAGGAAATCGAGCGTTTTAAACCCAGCCTGGACGTAGAGGACGTTGAGGACGCCATTGTCAAGAGCGATCTGACGGATATGACGGACATCATGATGGAACTGATCAAGGAGAATATGAGCGACAAATAGGCGGTGACTATGGACATACAGAAAAGAAATGCCCAGATAGCCAACAGCTATTACAATCTGGGCCTGGAAAAGGCAAAAATGCGCGACCTGTCCGGGGCGGCCCAGTCGCTCAAGGACAGTTTGCATTTCAATAAATATCAGACGGATGCCAGAAATCTTCTGGGGCTGATCTACTATGAGAGCGGGGAGGTGTCGGACGCCCTGGTCCAGTGGGTGATCAGCCTGAATCTACAGCCGGAGAAAAACCTGGCGGACCACTACCTGGACGAGATTCAGCGCAAGCCCGGACAGCTGGAGATCGAGAGCCAGAACATCAAGACATTCAACCAGGCGCTGTGGCACGCCCAGAACGGCAGCGACGACCTGGCAATCATGCAGCTGGCCCGGGTGGTCCAGGCGAAGCCCCATTTCGTCAAGGCCCATCTGCTTTTGGCCCTGCTGTACATGGGCCGGGAGGACTACACCAAGGCGGGGCGCTCCCTGTACAAGATTTTACAGATCGACAAGAGCAACCCCAAGGCCCTGTACTACATGTCCATCGTCAAGCAGAACACGGGGCGGGCGGAGGCGGAGAAAAAGCGCATGGCCAAGGCATTTTCCCACCGCCAGATGCAGGACGACGACGTGATCATGCCGCCCACCTACAAGGAAAACACAGGGCTGTCCACGGTGCTGCACATCGTGATCGGCCTGGTGATCGGCGTGGCCGCATTCTTTTTCCTGGTGCTGCCGGCCAACGAGAAGGCGCTGAATGAGAAACACAACCAGGAGATGATCCCTTACCTGCAAAAGCTCAACAACGCCAGCCAGCAGTACGAGACCTTAAAGAACCAGTACGATGAGCTGGACGAGAGCGCCGCCAAAGTGCAGGCCCAGCTGGACGAGCTGGTGAACGGCAACACCTCTGTTATGGTGCAGTACCAGAGCCTGATCGGCGTGCTCCAGGCCTACCGGGCCGGGGACATGATCACAGCGGCAAAATCCTTTGCGGACGCGGATTTCTCCCTGATCACCGACGAGGCCGTCCAGGCCATTGTGAGCGACGTGCGGGCGGATATGACGGCCAACGTGTACCAGGTGCTGGTGACCAGGGGAACGGAGCTGTGGAACGCCGGAAATACGTCGGAGGCCATGGAATACTACCAGGCCAGCTTAAAGATCAAACCGGACAACCCGGAGGCCATGTTCTACGTGGGCCGCCTGTATCAGATCGCCGGGGATACGGACAACGCCAACGCCATGTTCGACCAGGTGGTGGGCAATTATCCGGATTCAGACTACGCCTCCAGGGCCCAAAACGCCAGAGGCTACTGATAACGGCAGCAAAAGACGAAATTGGAATGAAAAGACACTACAAGAGATGAAACAGATCTTTTGTGGTGTCTTTTTTTGAATGCAATGGGCCGCTGGCGCAGCCTGCGGCCCATTGCCTGAACATAGAAGGAAAAAGGAGTGACAAAAATGGAGCAGAAAACATTTGCCTATGAGGCCGCAGGGCAGACGCTGGTGATACACCTGCCGCGTGAGATCGACCATCACAACTGCAAGAAGTTAAAGATTGAGACCGATCTGCTGCTGGAGGAGAACTATATCCGGCGCATTGTGTTTGATTTCTCGCACACACAGTTTATGGATTCCTCGGGCATCGGCGTGCTGCTGGGGCGCTACAAACAGATGAGAGCCAGCGGCGGCGCGGTGACCTACTACGGCGCGGGCGCGCAGGTGGCGCGCATCCTGACCGTGGGCGGGATGGCGAAACTGATCCGCGGATTTGAAGATAAAGAGTCAGCCATTAATGGATAGGAGGAAGGAAAAAATGGAGGATAAGAGGATGGAGACGAAGAAGGAACATTTGCGGCTGGAGCTGGACAGCCTGTCGCAGAACGAGGAGTTTGCAAGGGTGGTGACCGCGGTGTTTATGAGCCGCTTAAACCCCACCCTGGAGGAGATCGACGACGTGAAGACCGCGGTCAGCGAGGCGGTGACCAACGCGGTGATCCACGGCTACAAGGGAGAGGCGGGAACCATTTACATGGACATCACGGCCCAGTCCGGCGAGGAGACCAGCCTGACGGTCTGCGTCCGGGACGCGGGAATTGGAATTCCCGACGTGAAACAGGCCATGGAACCCATGTATACCACCGACACTTCGGGAGAGCGGTCCGGAATGGGCTTTTCCTTCATGGAAGCATTTATGGACCAGGTGCAGGTGGAATCCGAACCCGGCCGCGGAACGCTGGTGACCATGAAAAAGTTCATCGGCAGGTGACGGCCATGGATGAGACCTTAAAATTAATTTTGCGGGCTCACGAAGGGGATAAAACGGCCAGGGATCAACTGGTGATGGATAACGTAGGATTGATCTGGAGCATCGTCCGCCGGTTTGCCGGGCGGGGTTATGAGATGGAAGACCTGTTCCAGATCGGCAGCATCGGCCTGATGAAGGCCATCGACAAATTCGACACCACCTTTGAGGTGAAATTTTCCACCTACGCGGTGCCCATGATCACCGGGGAGATCAAGCGCTTTCTCCGGGACGACGGCATGATCAAGGTCAGCCGCTCCATCAAGGAGCTGGGGTTAAAGGTAAAATGCGCGAGGGAGGAAATGACCTACGAGCTGGGCCGGGAGCCGACCATCGAGGAGATCGCCGGGTCGGTAGGGGTCAGCCGTGAGGAGGTGGCGGCCTCCATGGAAGCAGGGGCGGAGGTGGAATCCTTATACCGCCCGGTGGGAGGAAGCGACGACAACCAGCTGTGTCTCATGGACCGGCTGGAGGAGGAGAACAACGAGCACGAGGCCCTGATCAACCGCATGGTGTTAAAGGAGCTTTTATCCTCCCTGGAGGAAGGGGAGCGGGAGATCATTGTGCGGCGCTACTTCCACAACCAGACCCAGACGCAGATCGCCCAGGACCTGGGAATTTCCCAGGTGCAGGTGTCGCGTCTTGAAAAACGAATTTTAAAAGCAATGCGGAAACGTTTTGAGTCGTAACGCTTGATGTAGAAACGGTTCGTATAAAAAAATAAAAAGCCAACCATACTAGTTTCAGAAGCCAATTAACCGAAACCGCAGAGCAGGTCTTTGGGAAACCGGACCACCGTCTCTGCGAGACCAACGAAAGGATGTGAAGTCAAATGATGGGCTTTGGAAAACATGTATGGAGTCTGCTGGCCGTGGCGGCCGTAATGGTACTTGCGTGCGCAGCCGTCTGGTACTGCCTGTCCGGATTTGGCGGACGGGATGTGGAGCAGGAAGGCACCCTGGTGCGGATGGAAGCGCCCCTTGAGAGCGGTTTGGTTCCCGCCTTTGTGACGAACCCCGCATCCGTTGTGGTGGACGAGGCGTTATGAGCAAGACCGTCTATTTAAAGCTGAACCAGATCACGGAGATTCACCGCAAGGATGTGGCGTTAAAGGACGTGGCGGAGGTTTACTGCGAAGATAAGAACATTCAGAATAAATGCAGCGCCATGAAGGTGAAGCATATCACCGGAGACCGGAAGCACCGCTATGTGATGAGCGCTCTGGAGGTCATTGAAAAGCTGGAACAGCTGGATAGCGCCATACAGGTGAACAATGTGGGGGAGGTGGATTTTATTATCGCTTACCAGCCTCCAACTCCCCCCATGTACGCCTGGCAGTGGGCCAAGACGCTGTTTGTCTGCGCCGTCTGCTTCTGCGGCGCGGCCTTTGCCATCATGTCCTTCAACAATGATTCCGGCGTCACCGAGGTGTTCGGCGAGGTGTACCGCCTGGTTATGGGACAGGAATCAAACGGCTTCACCGTTCTGGAAATCGGCTATTCCATCGGGCTGGCACTGGGAATCGTCATCTTTTTCAACCATGTGGCCGCGTTTAAGCTGAACACCGATCCCACCCCTCTGGAGGTGGAGATGCGCCTGTATGAGGACAACATCAGCAAGACCCTGATCGCGGAAAACGGGAGAAAGGAGTCGAAGATTGATGTTACTTAAACAGATATTTCTCGGTTTCACGGGCCTGTGCGCCGGCGGCATCATCGCGGCCGGCGTTTACGCATTTCTGGCGATCATCGGCGTGTTTCCGCGCCTGATGGGCCGGACCGGGACCAAAAGGCACCTGATCCTCTATGAGACGGTTATCGTGGCGGGAGGAGTCCTGGGAAATGTGTCAGATCTGTACGAAATCCCCATCCCCCTGGGCAGTGTTTTCGGCCCGCTGTTTCTGGGTATTTTTGGGCTCACCGCGGGCATCTTTGTGGGCTGTCTGGTGATGAGCCTGGCGGAAACCCTAAAGGCCCTGCCGGTGATCAGCCGGAGAATCCACCTGGCGGTGGGGCTCCAGTACATGATTATATCCATCGCAGCCGGAAAGCTGATCGGATGCCTGACCTATTTCTGGAACGGATTCGGGGCGCAGAAATGATGTGCCGCCCATTGTTGTAGAAAGGAGTTTTGAAGTGGAAGTTGACAAACAAAAATACGACCAATACGTCAAGGAAGTGACACCTGTCCACAGCCTGGCAAAGAGCATGGCCTGCGCATTTTTAGTGGGCGGAATCATCTGCTGCCTTGGCCAGTTTTTCAATACGTTTATGACGGACAAGATGGGGATGGAGAAGGAGGCAGCGGCGGCGTGGACCTCCCTGGAACTGATTTTCCTCAGCGTGATCCTCACCGGGCTCAATATTTACCAGAAGCTTGTGAAATTCGGCGGCGCCGGGGCGCTGGTGCCCATCACCGGCTTTGCCAACTCCGTGGCCGCTCCGGCCCTGGAATTTCACGCCGAGGGCGAGGTGTTCGGCGTGGGCTGCAAGATCTTTACCATCGCCGGGCCGGTGATCCTCTACGGGGTGTTGACCAGCTGGGTGTTGGGGCTGGGGTACTGGATGCTCACGTCCCTGGGAATTTTATAGAAAAAAGAACACGGCCGTATTCCGGCAGAGGGACGGCGAAACGATAATAAAGATGAGGTGAATGTTAATGGGAGAAATGAAAGGAAAGGCCAGTCTGGAATTTGAGCATCCGCCGGTGATCGTCAGCGCGGCCTCCGTGGTTGGCAAAAAGGAAGGGGAAGGACCTCTGGGGCCGCTCTTCGACCAGGTGGAGCAGGACGATATGTGCGGCAAGGACAACTGGGAGCAGGCGGAGAGCGCCCTGCAGAAGCAGGCTGCGGACAAGGCCATTGAGAAGGGCGGGCTGCGAAAAACGGACCTGCGCTACCTGTTTGCCGGAGACTTACTGGGGCAGCTGATCGCCACCTCCTTCGGAACGGTGGATCTGGAAATTCCCCTGTTCGGGCTTTACGGCGCCTGCTCCACCATGGGCGAGGCCCTGAGCCTGGGAGCTATGGCGGTGAACGCGGGTTATGCAAACCAGGTTCTGGCCATGGCGTCCAGCCACTTCGCCACAGCGGAGAAGGAGTTCCGCTTCCCGCTGGCGTACGGCAACCAGCGCCCCATGTCCGCCACCTGGACGGTCACCGGGGCCGGGTGTGTGGCTCTGGCCGGGGATCGGAAGGAGGGGCTTGCCAAGATCACGGGAATCACCACGGGCCGCATGGTGGACATGGGGACCAAGGACTCCATGAACATGGGCGCGGCCATGGCTCCGGCGGCGTTCCACACCATCGAGCAGAACCTGGAGGATTTCCAGGTCAACGAGACCTGGTACGACAAGATCATCACCGGGGACTTAGGCGAGATCGGGCGGACCATTTTGCTGGATTTTATGAAAAATAAAGGGCGGGATCTCAGCGAGCTCCACATGGACTGCGGAATGGAGATTTATGACAAGGAGCAGCAGGACACCCACGCGGGCGGAAGCGGCTGCGGCTGCTCCGCGGTGACGCTGTGCTCCTATATTCTGCCCAAAATCCAGGACGGCACCTGGAAGCGGGTGCTGTTCGTGCCCACCGGGGCGCTTTTGTCCAACATCAGCTTCAACGAGGGACAGAGCATACCGGGGATTGCGCACGCGGTTGTCATCGAGCATATCGACGGTTAAGGAGGCAAAACGATGGATTATGTGAAAGCATTTCTGGTGGGCGGAATCATCTGCGCCCTGGTGCAGATCCTGATGGAAAAGACAAAGCTGATGCCGGGCCGCATCATGGTGCTGTTGGTGGTCAGCGGCGCGATCTTAGGCTGCATCGGCTTATACCAGCCCTTTGTGGAGTGGGCGGGAGCGGGAGCCTCCGTACCCCTTCTGGGCTTTGGAAACGCCCTCTGGAAGGGCGTGATGGAGGGCGTGGGCAAGGACGGGCTCTTGGGCGTGTTCAAGGGCGGTTTCACCGCCGGTTCCGCCGGAATCTGCGGAGCCCTGGTGTTCGGCTACCTGGCCAGCCTGGTGTTTAAGCCGAAAATGAAATAGAACAATGGGTCGCAGGCTGTGCCGGCGGCCCCATTTTTACGAGTAGAGACTTGTTTAGCGGGATAGACTCCCGCTTACGGATTCGCTGAATGCTATATACTCCCTGATTTTAATATGAAACATCATTTTAACAAACTCATCGCCGTTCTCGAGATCAAGGTTTGTGATTTCCTTAATCCGGTTGAGACGGTATAAGAGCGTATTTCGGTGTATATTCAGGATACCGGCAGCCTTTGTGATATTTCTGGCACAGATTAAATATTGCTTCAGAGTGCACATAAGCCCGGTGTTGTAATGCCTGTCATAGTCCTCCAGCTTTATAAGCGAAGGGTGCAGCATTTCCCGATAATCGTGCTGCTGCTCCATAACCTGTATGACATGATAAACCAGCACGTCCGAGAAAGCTTTCACTCCATACGCGGGCTTTTCGGGGGTGATGGTGCTGCATGCATGCAGCGCCTGCGTGTAATAGAGCGGTGTTTGCGCCGGGTCATAAAACAAGTCGGAAAGCCCGATTGACAGCTGGTTGTCGGAAGCGAAATGATCCAGCAGAGTCTGTTCATGCGCAGAAAGCTTCTTTTGGTCCGGCCGTGAAAACAGTGCGATAATCATTTGCTGGTAAACGATCCATTTTCCTTCCGGCAGAAGGAGGTGCAGTTGGGAAGCAATGTAATCAATGTTATTCCGGCCCGCGGTGGAATTGCTGTTTTTTGCCACTGCGATCCAGTAGCTGTCGTATAATTTCAACCCCAGCATTTTGGCGCGCTGGATAATGACGTTTTGATTATTCAATGTTCCACGGAGCAGATCATGAATGAAATAACTGTATGCCATATTTCCGTTACGTTTATAGAATTCATCTTTTTGCAGCTCTATGGCAATGATTTTACATAACAATTCGGTCAACAAAAAATCGATGTAGCGGAAAGGGCGGTTGTCGGCAAATATTGCGATGTCCGCTACGGGAATATCGTTAATACAGACAGAACGAAATAACCAGTTGTTTTGCGTTCCCTCCTGCTGTTTGAACAGGGGGGATTTTAATTGGCGTATGACGCGGAAAACTCCCTGATTTCTCATAGAGTCCACGATATCTTCCATAATGAAGCCATTGCTGGTGACACCCTCCAGAAAAATCTTCCCGGGGATCGTCCGGTAGGATTTTGCGATAACGTGGTAGGATATATCGTTAATAAGGATAGAGTTCTCAACAATATCCGCCGCAGTATTGACGATACTCTGTAGACCGTTGCTCTGGTACAGCGCTTCCAGGAGCTGATTCATAACGCCCGGGTACCGGCGTTCGTCGGCGAGGGTGGAATCGATCCTGTGGTGCAGTTCGATGAGATCGGAGTCTGCGGGAAGAACATAGATATTGTAGAGTTCATTCTTTGGGAGGTGGGATTTCAGGGGCTGGTCTCCGGCCAATAAAAAGTTGATTGCGTTTCTGTCGTTTCTCTTTTTTAACGTTTCCAGGATTCTTGATAATTCTGCTGCATGGCATAGATACAGACAACCTGATACACAGCTGTGCTGCCCGTTTTCTATGATTTCACATGTCTGTATTTGAATGGCATCGTCCGATAATACATGGATTTTTCCCTGGACCCCGTAACATTCGTTCAAGAAATTCATTAATTTTCCAAGCTGCATATTCCCTCCTCAAATAATCGTGATAGATATACGCTATTATATCATATATTTGTGCATTTACACAGAAATTTAAAGGAAAAGCAATGTGAATTTTCGTGTTTAGCTAAAGCAAAACATTGTTAAAATTGTTACAATGTGTATAGAAAATGACGGTATTACATTGACTAAATGTAAAAATAGCACAATGAAAGGAGTGGGAACCATTGAAAAGTGCAATGGTATTCAAGTTATGCAAAGACCCAAAAGATGCTGTGGTTGCCTCCGACGGAACTGCGGACTGGGGAATGTCATCACTGGCGGCAAGTGACGACGATTTCAGAGCTTCTGAAATAGCCAGGGAGTTAGGGGGCCAGGTCATCGGCCTGACAATCGGTACCGGTGATCTGGCATGGGCTGCCGCCAGAGGAGCGGCAGAGACGGTGGTGATTTCAGATGCAATGCCGTCTGCAGACGCGGCAACGACGGCTGCCATACTGGCGGCGGCAATTCGGAAAATTGGCGATGTGGATCTGGTTTTGATTGGAGACAGCGCCTGGGACCCGGCAGTTCCGGTGCTTTTGGGAGCAAAGCTGGGCTGGACTTCTTTGGCGGGGATTCTGGAAGTGAAGGAAAACGAGTCGGGATTGACCGTAAAGCGGCGCACATTATCCGCGGAACAGGAGATTGAGATTGCGGTTCCGGCAGTGCTGGGAATCATAGCGCAGAGCGCAGAGGAAACACCTCCCGGATTAAAACAGGTGCTTATGGCCCGGAAGAAGCCGGTAACGAAGCTTACAAGCGCAGATTTAGGGGTGGACGCAGCGGAAGCCGTGGTATGCAGGGGCTATGCCCTGCCGGACAGCACAGAGGCCGTGATGATTAACGGGGAGACTTCGGAGGAAGTGGTGCAGAACCTGTTTGACGCGCTGCATGAAGAGGGGGTGTTATAGGTATGGGCAAAATTGCATGGCTGATTGTGGGCGACTTTGGACATATATGCGGGATGGTTTCCGCTGCCAGAAAAGCGGCCGATGTCGTCAGGATGGTCGTGATCGGCTCCGGGCAGCTTGCACAGGCGGCGGCGTCCGGCGGTCCCGACTCCCTTTATTGGCTTGACACCGGAGAAAAGATCCCGGCAGAGGCTCTTGCCGGCCAGGCGGCAGCTCTGATTATGCAGGAAAAACCGGAATTTCTTTTATGCCTGGATGATCCGATTTCGCGCGTGGTCTGGGCAAGGGCAGCGGCGGCCCTCAACGCGGCGGCGGTTGGCACATGTTTTGATATCGCATGCTCCGGCGGGGTAAAGCAGGCGAGACGCCTGGTAGCGGAGGGAAAGTCCGTGGTGCTTGTCGAGACGGAAAATGTGCTGGCAGGCATCTTCGACGGAGACGATACGGAAGCGGACGGCTCTGCTGCGGCAATCAACCGGATTGACGTGGATGAGCCTAAAGCGGCTATGAAGTTTGCGGCGCAGGGAAGTCAGACCTCATTTAAGAAGGAGGGCTTAAAGGCGGCGAAGAGGGTTGTGGGCGTCGGCTACGGCGTCGGGTCCAAAGCAGAGCTGGAGCAGGTAAAGGAATTTGCCGGCCATCTGGGGGCGGAGGTGGGCTGCTCTCTTCCCGTCGCGAAGCAGCTTCACTGGTTCGAGGAGGACAGGGTGGTTGGTATCACCCACAACCGGATCGCGCCCGAGCTCTATATTGCGCTGGGTATTTCAGGGCAGCCGCAGCATATGTCGGGAGTAAGGGACGCAAAGGTGGTGGTCGGAATCAATAATGATCCGGAGGCAGCGATTTTCAGAAAATGCGATTACGGGATCATCGGAGACGTGGGAAAATTGCTTCCGGCACTTCTGGAAAAGGCCGGGAAGCTTTAAGGAACACCAATATATAATAAAAAGCAGGAGGTAACAGGATGTCAGGTATTTCATTTGATGTTGAATATGACCTTGCGGTCATCGGGGGCGGAGCGGCCGGAAAATCAGCGGCGCTCACCGCGGCAAAGGGCGGCTTAAACGTTGTGATTCTGGAAAAAATGCCGGAAGCAATGGGTTCCGCCCAGCACGCGGAAGGCGCCTGCGCGTTTGAGTCCAGCGAGCAGAAAGCGCGGGAAGACGGAGACGTACATATGCCCACAAAAGAAGAGGGGTTCCAGGAATATATGAGGTACAGCCATTACCGTGCGAACGCCCCCATTGTCAGCATGTTTGTCAAGAACTCGGCAGAAGCCATTGAGATGCTGCGGGAGGTTGGAGTCGAATTTGAAAAGGTGATTTCCTACCTGCCCGATATGCCCGAGGAACTGGCCAGCATGCATATTCCCAAGGGAATGGGAATGCGCTGCCAGGAATTGCTGCAGAAGGCGGTACGGGACGCGGGAGTGGACATTTTTGTCAACACTCCGGTAGAGCATCTGATTTTGGATAACGGTGCCGTGGTGGGAGTCATTGCCAAAGACAGTGATGGAAATGAGATTCAGATCGGCGCCAAAGCAGTCATTATCGCGACCGGCGGATACGGCTGCAACAAGGAACTGATGAAGAAATACAATTACATCGGCGGCGATTCCTCCGTGTGGGCGACCATTCCGCCTGAGATGGGCGTTAAGAATACCGGAGACGGATTTGCGTTGGCGGAAGAAGCCGGGGGTGTGATCAACGGCGGAGGCGTGGTTCAACTGTTTGCAGGCGGGATCGGCAAGCTGCCGGGTTCAGAATCCGGCGCAGCAGGTACGCAGCCCTGTCTCTGGGTCAATCAGGGAGGCGTGCGCTTTATTAATGAAGATATTGCGACAAAAGGAACCTTTGCGGGAACTGCCCTGGCAGGGCAGAAGGATTCCATTGCTTACGGCATTCTGGATCAGGATATGATCGAGTATCTGCAAAATGTGGGTTCCGATACAAGCTTTGGCGCGTTTCTTCAGCTGCACAAGCCGATGACTCATCTGTTGGATGAGTTGGAACAGGATATGGCTGCCGGCCATGCGTGGAAGGCGGACAGTATGGAAGCGCTGGTGGATCAGATCGGTCTGCCGAAAGAGGCGTTTTTAAAAACCGTGGAGAACTATAATCACGCCTGCGATAAAGGAATTGACGAGGAATTTTATAAAGAGCCCTGTTTTATGAAGGCCATCCGCAGAGCGCCGTTCTACGCCGTCCGGATCGCGCCGGATTACCCGACTACCTGCGGCGGTATTATGGTAAATGAGAATCTTCAGGTGCTGAACCGCGAACATCAGCCCATCGCGGGCCTGTTCGCAACCGGCAACGATGCGTCCGGCTTGTATGGCGATACTTACACCATGACAGTGCCGGGATCGACCAACGGATTTGCACATACATCCGGAATGGTTGCGGCAAAATACATTTTATCTGCGTTAAAATCGGAATAAAAAGGGTCGAGGAGGAAAAAAATCATGGCGAAACGATTAGAAAATAAGGTGTGTATTATCACGGGCGGAACATCCGGTATCGGAAGAGCGTGTACGGAGGCGTTTGTCCGGGAAGGCGCAAAGGTGGTATTTGTTGGGCGGAGAGAAGCGCGGGGCAGGGAAATTGAGAGCCAGCTTCGGGCGAATGGAGCGGATGTTCTGTATGTGAAGGGAGACCTGCAAAAGATTGAGGATTGCGAGAATGTGGTAAAAGCCTGTGTGGAGAAATATGGTACGGTGGATGTTCTGATGAACAATGCCGGATTTGGCACCTTCAAGCCTATGATCGAGTATGACATGGTCAAGGATTATGAGGAGGTCATGAACCTGAATCTGCGCGCCTATTTTATCCTGATCAAAGAATGTCTGAAGGTTATGGTCCCCAATGGGAAGGGAAACATTATCAATCTGGCTTCCATCGGCGGTATCACCGGGATGCCGATGCAGGTGTCCTATGCGGCGTCCAAAGGCGGTGTGATTCAGCTCACAAGAACTATAGCAGTGGAGTATTCCAAGAAGGGAATCCGCGCAAATACGATTTCTCCGGGTCTTACGATCACCGAGCTGGTCGAAGCGGGATCGGAGGTTGAGAAATTGCTGCAGTCCATCGTTCCCGGCGGTAATTCCGGGACAGCAGAAGGCGTGGCAAATGCCGCCGTGTTCTGCGCAAGTGATGAGACTCCGTTTATGACAGGCGCAAATATTGTCATTGACGGCGGTGTAACCTGTGGTCCCTGCGCGCCGATTTTCTGATGAAATAATGATATTTGATGTAAAGGGCTAGATAAGGACGGTAATGGTTGTGATATGCGCTGATCGTGTCGCAAATCCGCTGTTGCCGTTTTTATTAAAACAAATAAGGGAGCTTGAGATATGTCGGAAGAGAGATTTGAATGTATTGTTGTCGGCGGCGGGCTGGCAGGGCTGACAGCCGCCTATGTGCTGGCGAATGCAGGAAAAGAAGTAATGCTGGTGGAACGGGGCAATTATTGCGGCGCTAAGAATGTCACAGGCGGCCGCATATATGGGCACAGCATGGAAAAGGTCATTCCCGGTTTCGCCCGGAAAGCGCCGGTTGAAAGAACGGTGGTAAAAGAAAAGCTGTCGTCTGTGTCAGACGGCATCTTTTCCACAAAGGAGTTTGAGAGCTGCGATCCCCGGATTCCGGGAGGTAAAAGCTATACGGTGCTGCGCAGCAAATTCGATCGGTGGTTTGCCGAACAGGCAGAGCAGGCCGGTGTGATGCTTATAACCGATATTCTGGTGGAGGATCTGCTGGTTCAGGATGGCCGTGTTTGCGGAATTATTGCATCCGGTGAGATTATGGAGGCGGACATTGTGATTTTGGCGGAAGGCGTCAATGGACTGCTCGCTCAAAAAATCGGACTCAAGTCCCCCGTAGAACCGGACCATGTTTCGGTTGGCGTCAAGGAAGTGATCGGATTTAACAAAAACCTGATTCAGGAACGGTTTGGCCTCAAGGACGGAGAGGGTCTGGCATGGATGATTAACGGATTTGACGGCGTCTGTGATGCGTTTTTGTATACAAATAATGAGAGCGTATCCGCAGGTATTTCCATGCACGTCTCACGGGTCGATCAGACAGAAAAGAGCATGCCGGAGATGCTGGAGGATTTCCTGGAGCATCCGGAAATTGCACCGCTTCTGGAGGGCGGAACACTTTTGGAGTATTCGGCGCATCTGTTCCCGGAGGGAGGAGCCAAAACGATTGGACCATTTTACGGGGACGGCGTTTTAATCGCAGGGGACGCCGCCGGTCTGTGCGTCAATTTTGGCGATACGCTGAGAGGGATGGATCTCGCCGTCGAGTCGGGAAGACTGGCTGCCGAGACGGCGATTGCTGCGTTGGAACAGGGGGAATTTTCCAGGGAAATACTCGCTGGCTATCAGAAGGCTTTGGAGGCGAGCTCTGTATTTGCGATTTTGACATCCAGGGAGGGAGAATAAATGGCAAGAAAAATAAATGTGGCGGATAAACTGGGAGTTAATAACTATCACACAGATGAGACGCATTCCCACATTACGGTCAATAAAGAGAACGATAATCTTCAGGAGATCGATCAGGTGGTCAGGGTCTGCCCGGCGGCGCTGTATTCTGTGGACCCGAGCGGAGAGGTGTTCTTTGAACATTTGGGATGTCTGGAATGCGGAACCTGCAAAGCGCTGAGCGAAGGCAAAGTTGTGAAGGAATGGCATTATCCGGAGGGATCGAAGGGAATTCAGTATCGATTTGGCTGATAGGAGGAAAATATCGATGAATATTCTTGTTTGCGTAAAACAGGTGCCGGATACCACTGAAATTAAGATTGATCCGGTTAAGCATACACTGATTCGCGAGGGCGTGCCCAGTATTGTGAATCCATTTGATGCCTGCGCACTGGAGCTGGCGGTCCGACTGAAAGAGAAAGAGGGCGGTAACGTATACGTGGTAAGCATGGGTCCGGCTCAGGCTAAAAACGCGTTAAAGGAATGTCTGTCTGTCGGCGCAGACCAGGCGTTTCTTGTGACAGACCGTGCGTTTGGCGGCTCTGATACACTTGCAACCAGTTACATATTGTCCAGAGCCATTGGAGCAATTGAGAAAAAAACCGGCGGTAAGATCGATGTGATTTTTTGCGGAAAGCAGGCCATCGACGGTGACACCGCGCAGGTTGGGCCGGAGATCGCGGAACATCTGGATCTGCCCCATGCGACCCTGGCGACTGCCGTGGAGATGCGGGATGGGAAACTTCGCGTTACGGTTGACACGGATGAAGGATATGACATTTTAGAGATGGCGGTTCCCGCGCTTGTGACAGTGACAAAAACCACGTTTGATCCACGGCGTCCCTCAATCAAGGGGAAGATGATGGCAAACCGTGCGGTAATAACGGAAATCACCAACGAAGATCCGGATATGGACTGTGATCAGACCCGTCTTGGTCTGAAGGGATCGCCGACAAAAGTGAAAAAGACCTTTACTCCGAACCAGACGAAGAACGGTGTGCTGATTCAGGGGGAAACCGATGTGGATTCTGCTGTTAAACTGGCCGCCGTACTGAGCGCTGCCAGGATTATCTAGGGGGTGATAACCGATGGGTGAGTTTGCAAACAAAAATATCTGGGTATTTATCGAAACAGATGAAGGGAAGGCCAAGAGCGTAGGACTGGAGCTGCTGAATCCAGGCCGGATGCTGGCAAAAAAGGCAGGCGAGGAGCTGGTAGCCGTTGTGTTTGGGAAGGAAAACACGGCCGCGATCGCTCAGATACAGGAATATGGAGCGGACAAAATCATCAGCGTAGAGGGAGCAGAGTATGAAAAGTACAGTTTTGATGCCTACACCTACGCGATGACCGCGCTGGTGAACAAATATGCCCCGTCTGCAATACTGATTGGAGCCACCAACAATGGCCGCGATTTTGGTCCGCGTCTTTCCTGCCGGTTGAGGACAGGGCTGACGGCAGACTGCACCGGTCTTGATTATGATGCCGAGAGCGGTAATGTGGCGTGGACCAGACCAGCGTTTGGCGGTAATCTGATGGCTTGCATCATGTGCCCGGACACCAGACCGCAGATTGGAACCGTCCGTCCGGGCGTATTTAAAAAAGCGCCTGTCCCCGATAAACATGCGGATGTAATTTCAGAGAAGATATCGGTGCCGGCTGATAAGATTCGCGTTAGATTAGTTGAGTCGATCCGTGAAGCGGCCGAAGGTATGGTCAATCTGGAGGATGCAGAAATCATTGTATCCGGCGGACGCGGTATGGGGGCATCGGAGAATTTTAAGCTGATAGAAGAGCTGGCAGACGCATTGGGTGGAGCTGTGGGGGCTTCCCGCGCAGCGGTTGATGCGGGCTGGATCGGACACGCGCATCAGGTTGGTCAGACCGGCAAGACGGTAGGCCCAAAGCTGTATATCGCTTGTGGTATTTCCGGTGCAATTCAGCATCTGGCAGGAATGTCCGGCTCCGAATGCATCGTGGCAATCAATCAGGACCCGGAGGCGCCGATTTTTACAATGGCTGATTACGGTATCATCGGAAATGTATTTGAAGTATTACCGGCTTTGACAGAGGAGATTAAAACATTAAAAAGAGGGTAATCTATTTATAGAAGAGAGGCAAGACTTTCAGTACAAGTGGAAGTTTTTCCCATTCTCAGTCTATTGCGGGGCGAACAGTCGTAAATTTTCATTGAAACAGGCCGCATAAGCCGTTATAATAGAAAATAGCGCGGCCTGCCCATAAAAGCAGAGCGGGCCGTCTGCCTGCCGCGACCTTCCCCGAAAAAGGGAGGTTCTGGCGGGCGCAGCCAAATGATAAGGGGATATGGGAGGAACAATGAGTATCAGAACAGTGATCGTGGACAATGATCCGGAGCTGCTTGACAAGCTGACCGGCATTCTGGAGGACACGGAGGAGATCGAGCTTCGGGGAAGGTTCGAACACCCGGCGGAGGTGCTTGCGATTGTGGAGCGGGAGCCGGTGGACCTGGTATTTTCCGACGTGGTGATGCCGGATATCAGCGGGATCACCCTGGCGGCCCGGCTGGCAGAGACCGCGCACCCGCCCAAGGTGGTGCTGCTGTCGGACATCCCGGGGCTGTCCATCAAGACCTGGAATATCAAGGCCTTTGGGTTTGTGCCCAAGCCGTATACCAGGGGGGACATTGCGGGTATGGTCAGCCTGTACCGGGAGAGCGTGCAGGGGAGATGAATTCAGGGGAGGGGGAACCTCCCCTTTTTTAGTGTGACGGGCCGCAGGCGGTCTAACGTCTGTGGTTCACCATATGAATGAGCACCAAGATCAGAAAAGCAACGCCGGAGGCAAAGTGCACGTAGTGCCAAAACTCCTGATAGGGGATACCTAAAAACCGGAATACGACGTTGGAAATCATGATGCCGCTGACCAGCACAATCAAGGTCGAAATGGTCAGAAGGAGGGTGATCAGGCTGCGGAACCTGGCGGCGCGGCCGCCGGTTTTCAGGGAAAGCTTCCTGCGAAACATTTGCACAAACCAACCCCTGTTTTCGATGCAGTGAAAGAGGACCAAGGCCAGTGCGGTCACCCCGAATACTTCATGGCGGTACTGTGTCTGGCCGTCCACGATATAGGGTACCGTCCCCAGAATGGCCAGCAGCATGGTAAAATTGAGGGCGCGGCGAAACAGCTTTCTTGTCAGCATTTTCTGTCCTCCTATTCCGGATAATAGGCCATCTCGACCTGACCGATCATATCTTTATACGACGATTTTTCATAGCTGTATTGGGGGGCCGGGCGAATGACCGCAGCCTCGTCTGCAGCGGGGAAGGAGCCTTCGTACAGGGCGTAAGAGGTGAAGAACAGGGCGGCTTCCAGTTTACAGGTGTATTCGCCGTCCGGCACCGTTTTTCCGTCCTGATCGGTAAAGTCCCATATGACCCGGTAGGTTCCGCTCTGCCTGGGGGTCGCGCCGGAGACCGCGTCAATTTCCTTCATGGTCATGTGAAGCGGATCAGCGATTTCCTGCCAGTGGGACAGGGAGGATTTGCGTAAGCGCCACCCGCCGGTTGATGTGTATTGGGTGACTGCAAGGGTCTTCACCAGATTTCCCTGAACATCCTCGATCCAGACGGCAAATTGGTTGGAACCGGCGCCTTTTTGCCGCTGGTAGTCAAAGGTAACCTCGATTCTGCGCCCGCCGGCGGAGACAGAGGAATCCGCTACAGGCAAAAAACTGGCCTCATTCTGATAGACAGGTGTAAATTTATCTTCCAGGCTGAGAAAGACGGCTGCGGTGCAGAGGATAGCCGCTAAAATGGCAAAACGTAGTTTCAAAAGAAGCCCTCCCTTCGCTATATGATACATATTGTATCATATAAGACGCTGTTGTCAATCGGCAGACCTGAGACAAAACAGGGGAAATTGTATCATGGAAATGTGCATACGAAAGTGCGTGATTGGGGAAAACTTGCAGTGGAATCTGCTGCAGGACCTTCTGAGTAAAGCAGAGGAAGAGGAGAAAGATTATGGATTATCCGATGTTATTTTCCCCCATGAATATTGGCCCGGTCACCATCCAAAACCGTATTGTCATGTCCTCCATGTGCGTTGGACTGGCGGAATATGACGGTACGGCGGGGAAAGAACTGGCTGATTATTATGAGGAGCGGGCTGCCGCCGGCGTGGGGCTTATTATGACCGAATGCACCCGCATCAATGAAACAAACTGCGTATCCCATTCCCGGATGCTGTCCATGTCCCACGACCGGTACATCGAACCCTTCCGCAAGGTTTCGGAGCGTGTTCACGCCCATGGCACCAAAATTTTCGTCCAGCTGTTCCATCCCGGGCGGCAGAATCTTGTGGTTTTCCCCACTGTGTGGCGGTTGAACGAAGCGGCGGGGCGGCTCCTTCCGTCCTATTGGAAACTGTTCTTCCGGCTTGCGGGCGGCGTGGACGAAGCTTCCCTGGACGACCCCAAAATGGTGAAGCGCATGAACCGCTGGATGAAACCTCTCCTGGCCCCCAGCGCCGTTCCCTGCGGGCTGGGCGAAAATCCCATCCGCAACCAAAATACCGTAGCCATGACAATCGAACAGATTAAGACATTGACCGCCGAGTTCATTGCTGCCGCCGGGCGGGCGCAAAAGGCGGGGGCGGACGGCGTGGAACTGCACGGGGCCCACGGATATTTGATTCAGCAGTTTTTAAGCCCATACACCAACCGGAGGACGGATGAATACGGCGGCTCCCTGGAAAACCGGATGCGCTTTTTGCAGGAGATCATCCAGGGAATCCGAAAGGAGTGCGGCGCCGGGTTCCCTATCAGCGTCCGCCTGTCGGTGGAGGAATTTTACGACCGGATCGGCTTTCCCGGACAGGGCATCCTTCTGGAAGAAGGGGTGGAGATGGCAAAGCGGCTGGAAGGCTTCGGAATTGACGTGATCAATGTCAGCAGCGGCAACTACGACACGGAGCAGACCTCCTGCGAGCCCATCAGCTTTGAACCCGGCTGGCGCAAATATCTGGCAAAAGCCGTCAAGGACGTGGTGAGGCTCCCTGTGATCGCGGCCAATCTGATCCGCTCCCCGGAACAGGCGGAGGCGCAGCTCGCGGAGGGGGTGCAGGATTTTATCGCCATGGGGCGTCCATTCCTGTCCGATCCCGAGTGGGCAAAAAAAGCCCGGGAGGGGCGCAGCGACGAGATATTAAAGTGCATTTGCTGCTTATACTGCATGGAGTGTTTCCGCAAAAACATTTTAAACGGCAAGCCGGTTTCCTGCGCCGTGAATCCCCGGACCTGCCGGGAGAGCCGGTATGAAAACAGCCCGCAGAGGGACGGGAACGGGCGGCAAATCGTGGTCGCAGGCGCGGGACCGGCGGGGCTGACCGCCGCAAAGGAGCTGGCTGCGCGGGATTTTCGGGTCACGGTTTTGGAACAAAATGCAGAACCGGGCGGGCAGCTGATCCTCGCCGAAGTCCCGCCCTATAAAGAGAAGATCGGCTGGTTTATCGAAGAGCTCATCCTTCTGGCCCGCCGTCAGGGAGTCAGAATCCGGTACAATGTGGAGGCCGATAAAAAAATCATTGACGAATACCAGCCCTACGCCGTCATTCTCGCAACCGGCGCAGAGGCGGCGGCCCCGCGGATACCCGGCTCGGAGCAGGATTCGGTCGTGACCGTGACGCCGGTGCTGACCGGGGAAAAACAATATTCCGGGAAACGGATCGCCGTAATCGGCTCAGGTATGACCGGACTGGAAACGGCGGAATTTCTCCTGGAACAGGGAAATACCGTTACGATCATCGAGATGGCCGACCGGATCGCGCCCGGCGCATACCCCACAAACGTCAGGGACGTTCTTCAGAGGCTGGAAGAGGGGGCGGTCACCTTTTTGCCCGGCAGACGGCTGGAGCGGATCGGCGATGGCGTTCTGCACCTGAGACGGAAGGACGGCGTGCTGGAAACGGTCCAGACAGATGTGACTGTCCTGGCCATTGGCGTGCGCAGCCGCGACGGGCTGGCAAAGGAATGCGCAGGACATTATGAGCGCCTCTATGTGATTGGAGACGTAGGGAAACCGGGGCGGATCGGCGAGGCGACCCGCAGCGCGTTTGAATTGGCCCGGTCGATTCGTTAGGAATACCTGTGATAGCCGCAGGGCGGGCCCGCCGCCCGCCCTGTCCTGACTTTACCGCACCTTATCCAAAAGCCCCATCAGCTGCCTTCCAAAACGCCACTGTTTCACCTGCCCGATGACGATCATCGTCAGACTGATCACAATCACGACGCTGCGGCGGACGGAGTCCGGCGCAGTAAGCATCCCGATCAGAGAGCCGGTGCCGGCCCCGGTGAAAAAGTCAATCAGTTTATATTCCCGGCGCATACGCTGGGCCTGGTCCAGGGAGAGCAGCAGGTTGTTGTCCGCCTGCCGCCTGAAATCCGCCTCGTCCAGCCGCCTGCCGCTGATCATCTCATTGATAGTCACATCCAATACGGTGCACAGGGACTGAAGGACCGCCAGATCGGGCATATAGTTGCCGTTCTCCCATCTGGAAACAGTCTTGTTGGTCACGCCCACCAGCTCCCCCAGCTGCGCCTGGGTCAATGATTTTTCTTTTCGCAATTCTGCGATAAATTTTCCGGTTTGTATTTGATCCAAGAAATCACCTCCTTGAGAGAGATCGTACCACAGGGAGCGCTTTTTGTATTCCCCACAGATGGCGAATTGCAGAAAAATACTGCTCTCAGCAATCCGCATGGAATTTCTGAGAGCAGTTGAGTTGTCTACTGGATTCCGGGTCCGTACTCGGAGGAGGTCTCCTTGGAGGGCTGATAGCCCGGCCCCAGGGGGATCTCATAACCCGGCGATTCGCCGCCGTTTGATTCATTGGGCGGAACGATAATGGTGGAGGCATCCGTGTGGATCGGGCACTCCCCGGGGATTGCGAAGTAGGAATCGTCCGTGGTCCCGTCCTCGCCGCTTGGAAGAACCATGCAGATCCGCGTGGTTTTCTCCGGACAGAAGGGGGTGGGGCGCATGCCGGACTCGGCGCACACCGTCACGGCCACGTGCTTGTCGCAGACCTCCGTGGGCGCGGTTCCCTTGGCGAAATACTCGGTGTACACCGCGTTGCCTCTGGGATCGTGGTCGCAGACGCCGGAGACGGCGCGTTTGCCGGATTTACGGCAGATCTGCGCGGTCTCGATGCTGTCGGGGATCACAAAACCAGGATCGGAAAGCCCCTCGTGGATCCGGTTCATGATTTTGCGCCAGATCGCTTTGTGGAAGGAGGTTCCGCCGTTGTTGACGCCGCCGTCCTTTAACTTCTGGTTGCTGTCGCAGCCGCCCCAGATGCCCGCCGTGTAGTAGGGCGTGAAGCCCTCAAACCAGACGTCCACGTTGTTGGTGGTGGTGCCGCTCTTTCCGGCGGTGGACATATTGTTTAAAGCCGCCGCCGTGCCGGTCGCGCTGATGGGAGAAACGCCCGGGCGCATAAATTTCCGGTTGCCTTTCATCACGTCGGTCATGGCGTCCGTCAGCAGGAAGGCGGTGGAATCCTTTAACACCTGGCGCGTCTCCGGCTGATTGTCGATGAGCACCTTGCCGTTGTGATCCAGAATCTTGGTGTAGAACCTGGGACGGATGTAGGTGCCGCCGTTGGCGATGGAGGCGTAAGCCGCCGTTAAATCCAGGTTGGTGGTGCCGAGAGTCAGGCCGCCCAGGGCGGTAGCCGCGCCCAGATCGGTCTTTGTCATGGTGGAAATGCCCATGTTTTCCGCGTATTCCACGCCCAGCTGGGGCGTCACGGTCTCCATCAGGCAGCGCACGGCCACGATATTCATGGAGTAGACGATGCCGTCCCGGATACTGGAATATCCGGTGTAACCACGGCTTTCGCCCCACCAGTTGCGGAAGGACTTGGTGCCGACCGTGTAGGGGGCGTCATAGTAGACCGTTCCCAGAGTGGCGCCGCAGGCGTCCAGGGCAGGCGCAAAGGCCGAGATCACCTTGAAGGTGGAACCGGGCTGCCGCGGCACGTTGGTGGCGCGGTTTAAGGTCAGGCTGTCTTTTTTCTCGCCGCGTCCGCCGCTTATGGCGATCACCTCGCCGGTGTGCTGGTCGATGAGCACAAAGGAAGCCTGGGGCTGAAGCGTGGTGTTCAGGCGCTCGCCGATCACCTCGTCGCCCTCCTTTAACAGCCATGCCTTGTACTGGTCGATGTCCTGTTGAAGAGCGTCGGTGCTGGTGTAGAGCCCGTTGAAGTTCTTGTCTCCCAGCACGGATTTGCGCCACGCCTCCACGTTCTTGTTGGAGTAGTGCTGGGTGTCGCCGTTTGCGTGGGTGACGGAGAGGCGGTATTCCATGGAATACTTGGCCGCGTCATAGTTGTCCGGGTTGTTGATCTCCTCGTCCACAATGGCCTGGATGTCCGGGTCCTGGGTGGTGTAAATCTGCAGGCCGCCGGAGTAGAGCAGGTTGCTGGCCTGGCTCTCCGTGTAGTCCAGCTTTTCCATCAGGTCCTGTATCACCTGCTCGATCAGCTCGTCCGTGAAATAGCTGTAGGGATTGACGCTCTCTTTCTTCACCGCGTCCACATTCTGGATGCGGCTGTAGACGTCGTCGGCCAGAGCCTCCTCCTGCTGGGCTTTGCTGATTTTTTTCTGCTCGTACATGTACTGCAGCACGATGGCCCGGCGCTCCGCATTGGCCTCGGCCCCGGTGATGGGGTTTAGGCGGGAGGGGTTTTTGGTAATGGAAGCCAGCACCGCGCACTCCGATAAAGTCAGGTCGGAGACTTCTTTATTAAAATAGCGCCGGGCCGCCACCTTCACGCCCAGGGTGTTGCTTCCCAGGTTGATGGTGTTTAAGTAGCTGGTGATGATCTGTTTTTTGGTGTCCTCCTTGCTCATACCGGAGTTTTTCTCCAGCTGCACGGCAAGGTACTGCTCCTGAAGCTTTCGCTCGATGCGGGGCCCCCAGCCGGACTCCATGCCGCCGGCAAATACGTTATTTTTGATCAGCTGCTGGGTGATGGTGCTGCCGCCTCCGGCGTAATCGTCGCTGATCAGACCCTTGGCCGCGCGGGCGATGGAACGGATGTCAATGCCGTTGTGGGACCAGAAACGAGAGTCCTCGATGGCCACGAAAGCGTTGACCAGGTCCGGCGGAAGCTCGTCGAAGGTGGCGGCCTCGCGGTTGGAACCGCTGGTCACCAGGGTATCGGTCAGATTGCCCTTTGCATCGTAGATGGTGGTGGCAAACCGGTCCGGCTGTATGTTCAGGATGTCCACGGTGGGCGCATTGTCGATGATTCCCTTGACCATGCCAAACCCGATGCTGGCCCCCACCACCACACAGAATAAGAACAGCACAAACAGCGCCTTGAATATGTTTAAAAACAGCTTGGACGTATATTTGGCTGACTTTGAGTGAAGAGACTTAAGCCTGCGCTCTGTCTCATACTTCCCATAGTTCATGAAACTGCTCCTTTTATGTTCGTTCTTGGAGGCGTGTCCGCAAATGGTCCGGGCCGGGACTGTGCCGGAATGTGGGTTTCCGGACGGCCAAAAGACCTCGCCAAGTGGTCAGGGATATATTCGCACTAGGTTCGTGAGGGACCTCACCAAGTGCTCATATTATACAACAGTTTATCGGAAATGAAAAGGATTAAATAAGCCCTTGTCATCCGGGGTTATCTATATTATGATTAAATTTATGAGTATTTAGACAAAAAGTGGGAAAATAATACCTGAAAATGTAAAAAGGAGCGGAATAAGTGGAAGAAGCCTACAAAATTCTATACAGGGGCGGAAGCGGGGAGATTACGGAGAAGAAGTCGCGGTTTATCGCGGATTTAAAGCCTGTGTCAAGCGAGGAGGAAGCCCTTGCATTTATCGAAGAGATACGGAAAAAATACTGGGACGCCAGACACCACTGCTACGTCTACCGCATCGGGGAGCGCAGCCAGACGGTTCGGTTCTCTGACGACGGGGAACCGGCTCAGACCGCGGGAAAGCCCATGCTGGACGTGCTGGCAGGCCGGGATATCCACGACGTGTGCGCGGTGGTCACCCGGTATTTCGGGGGCACGCTGCTGGGCACCGGCGGCCTGGTGCGGGCGTACTCCCAGGCGGTCCAGGCGGGTCTGGAAAACTGCCTGGTGGTGGAGAAACGCCCGGGCGTGCGGCTGAGCGTGGACACGGATTACAACAGCGTGGGAAAGATCCAGTATATTGCCGCCCAGATGGGCATCACGGCCCTGGAAAGCGCCTACACGGACCGGGCCAGCTTCACCTACATGGTGCCGGAGGAGCAGGCGGAGGACTTTGAGGCCAAGCTCACCGAGGCCACGGCCGGGCGGGCCGTTCTGCACAGGTCCGAAACGGTTTATTACGGTTTGGCGGAGGGAGAGCTGGTTCTGTTCGAGAAATAGAGGAAAATACAGGCGCGGGCCTAATTTTTCCTTGCAATCCGGGAATACCAATGTTATACTAGTAAACCGTGACAAATGTGTATATAAATAAGTAGATACCCGATTTTATCTGTAAAGTGAAGGAAGAGTACGCAGTATGAAAATGAAAAGAGAAGATATTCGTAACATTGCAATTATCGCCCACGTAGACCACGGCAAGACCACCCTGGTGGATCAGCTGCTGCGTCAGAGCGGCGTGTTCAGGGCCAACCAGGAGGTGCAGGAGCGCGTGATGGACTCCAACGACATCGAGCGGGAGCGCGGCATCACCATCCTGTCCAAGAACACGGCGGTGTATTATAAAGACACCAAGATCAACATCATTGACACCCCCGGACACGCGGATTTCGGCGGCGAGGTGGAGCGCGTGTTAAAGATGGTGAACGGCGTAGTCCTGGTGGTGGACGCCTACGAAGGCCCCATGCCCCAGACTAAGTTTGTGCTTCAGAAGGCTCTGGAGCTGGACTTATCCGTGATCGTCTGCGTGAACAAGATCGACCGCCCCGAGGCAAGGCCCGAGGAAGTGATCGACGAGACCCTGGAGCTGTTCATGGATCTGGACGCCTCCGACGAGCAGCTGGACTGCCCCTTTGTATTTGCCTCCGCCAGAGCCGGTTTCGCAAAGAAGGAGTTAGACGACCCGGAAGTGGACATGAGTCCGCTGTTTGAGACCATTATCAACTATATCCCCGCTCCTGAGGGCGACCCGGATGCGGAGACCCAGGTGTTAATCAGCACCATCGACTACAACGAGTACGTTGGCCGCATCGGCATCGGCAAGGTGGACAACGGCGGCCTTAAGGTCAACCAGGAGTGCGTGCTGGTGAACCACCACGACCCGGACAAATTCAAAAAGATCAAGATCGGAAAACTCTATGAGTTTGACGGGCTTAACCGGGTGGAGGTCCAGGAGGCGAAGATCGGCGCCATTGTGGCCATTTCCGGAATTGCGGATATCCACATCGGAGATACCATCTGTTCCCCGGCAAAGCCTGAGGCTATTCCCTTCCAGAAGATTTCCGAGCCCACCATCGCCATGTATTTCATGGTCAACGACAGCCCCTTAGCCGGTCAGGAGGGCAAGTTTATCACCTCCCGCCATCTGCGGGACCGCCTGTTCCGGGAACTGAACACGGACGTGAGCCTTCGGGTGGAGGAGACGGACAGCGCGGACTGCTTCAAGGTGTCCGGCCGCGGCGAGCTTCATCTGTCCGTGCTGATCGAGAACATGCGCCGGGAGGGCTTTGAGTTCGCGGCCAGCAAGGCCGAGGTGCTTTACAAGTACGACGAGCGCAACCGCAAGCTGGAGCCCATGGAGATCGCCTACATCGACGTGCCGGAGGAGTTCACCGGCGTGGTGATCCAGAAGCTCACCAGCCGAAAGGGCGAGCTGCAGGGCATGAGCAAGGCGGCGGGCGGCTACACCCGCCTGGAGTTCTCCATTCCCTCCAGAGGACTGATCGGATACCGCGGCGACTTCATGACCGACACCAAGGGCAACGGCATCCTGAACACCATTTTCGACGGTTACGCTCCCTACAAGGGGGATCTGACCTACCGTCCCACCGGCTCTCTGATCGCCTTTGAGGCGGGCGAGGCCATCACCTACGGCCTGTTCAACGCCCAGGAGCGGGGCGCTCTGTTTATCACGCCCGGCACCAAGGTCTACGCCGGAATGGTGGTGGGACAGAATCCCAAGGCCGAGGACATTGAGATCAACGTCTGCAAGACCAAGAAGCTGACCAACACCCGTTCCAGCAGCGCCGACGAGGCTTTAAAGCTGACGCCGCCCAAGATCATGAGCCTGGAACAGTGCCTGGACTTCATCGATACCGACGAACTTCTGGAGGTCACGCCCAAGAGCCTGCGCATCCGCAAGAAGATTCTGGACCCCACCATGCGCAAGCGCGCCTCCTTTAACAAATAATTTACGTTTCATCGCACAATATGGCGAATCCTGTCGAAATGTTTTTCAGGATTCGCCAATTTTTTTGGTCTATTATCCGGAATCGCCTCATAAACTATTTATGTGCCGCAGAGGGACTGCTGCGGCGAAACGAAAACGGGCGGACCTCTGTCCGCGAACAAAAATAGAATCGAAGCGAAGAGGAGAAGTACAATGTCAGAAAAAATGATTGAGAACAACAAGGTAAGCGTGATCGGAAAAATCGTATCGGGATTTACATTCAGCCATGAGGTATTCGGCGAGGGCTTTTATATGGTGGATGTGGCGGTAAACCGCCTCAGCGAGCAGGCCGATATCATCCCTTTAATGGTGTCCGAGCGGCTCATCGACGTGCATGAGGATTACATAGGCTGCACCATTGAGGCCCTGGGCCAGTTCCGCTCCTACAACCGCCATGAGGGCGTGAAAAACCGCCTGATGCTTTCCATCTTTGTGCGGGAAGTTCATTTCATGGAGGAATTCACGGATTACACGAAAACCAATCAGATTTTTCTGGACGGGTACATCTGCAAAGCGCCCATTTACCGGAAAACCCCGCTGGGACGGGAGATCGCCGATATTCTGCTGGCGGTGAACCGCCCATACGGCAAGTCCGACTACATACCCTGCATCTCCTGGGGAAGAAACGCGCGTTTTGCCTCCAGCTTCACTGTGGGCACCCGGGTGAGGATCTGGGGCCGGGTTCAGAGCCGGGAATACACCAAAAAGATCAGCGAGACAGAGTGCGAGAAGCGCATCGCCTACGAGGTGAGCATCAGCAAACTGGAGTGCGACGAGGTGGAATAAGTTTGGAAAAACGTAGTAAAAAGTTAAAAAAGATGTAAGAAAAGTTTGCAAAAACAGAAAAACTGTGCTATTATGAGCCGTGTTCGCTAAGAATGATCTTTTAGTTTGAAAAAAGCTGTTTATCAGCATACGAGGTGCAATACGATGAAAGAAAGCATGATACAGGTGATCTGCGGACCGGGAAGAGGAAAGTCTACCGGAGCGCTTGGCCGGGGCATCAGCGCCCTGAACAAAGGCCAGTCGGTCATCATGGTGCAGTTTTTAAAAGGGTCGCTGGATTTGCAAAACGCGGAGGTGATCAAGCGGCTGGAACCGGAGTTCAAGCTGTTCCGCTTTGAGAAATCCTCTGTCATTTTCGACCGCCTGACGGACGAGGAGAAGAACGAGGCCTGCATCAATATCCGCAACGGCTTAAACTTCGCCAAAAAGGTGCTGGCCACCCGGGAATGCGACGTGCTGATCCTGGATGAGATTCTGGGCATCCTGGACGAGGGGATCATTTCCCTGGAGGAGCTGATCAATGTGATCGAGCAGGCGCGCCAGGTGGAGATCCGCCTGATTCTCACCGGCACGGTTTATCCTCAGGAGCTGGACGGCCGCGTGGACGAGGTTACCCGCCTTCAGACCCGCTACGAGGAAGTGAAGCCGGAAGAATAATTGTTGACAAGAAAAAGGTTCAATGTTAATATAGTACCAACAATCATAGAGTAGAGGTTGCGTCAATCATCAGTAACAAGCCGGATGTGGCAGGCACAGAAGAAGGTTTGGGAAAGGGAACGACGCCGAAGAGAGGATGCGCCTGCGCGGCATGCTGCTCTGGGGATATGGCGAACAGCCATATAACTGTCATCCCGAGCGGATGGTGAGCTACCTGAAAGACGATGCGGATTTATGGATCGAACGTATAAGGGCTGACTGACCGTCAGTCCTTTTTTGTTGAGTGTAATGGGCCTCCGGCGCAGCCGGAGGGCGATTGCGGAATGTAATGGGCCGCAGGCGCAGCTGGAGGGCGATTGCGGAATGTAATGGGCCGCAGGCGCAGCCAGCGGGCGAGACAAAAACGTAGATCCCGACATATACGGCAGAAGGGGCAAGCCCATGATTGATTCAAGAAAAAGGAGAGAAGGATTATGGCAATTTTTGAAGGAGCAGGAGTCGCGTTAGTCACCCCGTTCAAGGAGAACGGCGAGGTCAATTATGAGAAGCTGGAGGAGATCGTGGAGGAGCAGATCGCAGGGGGAACCGACGCGATCATTGCCTGCGGCACCACCGGCGAAGCGTCCACCATGTCCCATGAGGAGCATCTGGACGTGGTCCGCTATGTGTGCCAGGTGACAAAAAAACGGATTCCCGTGATCGCAGGCACCGGCAGCAACTGCACGGAGACCGCGGTCTACCTGTCGGTTGAGGCGGAGAAGTACGGGGCGGACGGACTGCTGCTGGTTTCCCCCTATTACAACAAGGCCACCCAGAAGGGCCTGATCTGCCATTTCAGCGCGGTGGCGGAGGCCGTTAAGATTCCCATCCTGCTGTACAACATTCCCGGCCGCACCGGCGTGACGATCCAGCCGGAGACCATCGCCTCCCTGTGTAAGAACGTGGACAACATCGTGGGCGTCAAGGAGGCCAGCGGCAATTTCTCCGCCATGGCCACCATGATGAACCTGGCGGACGGCCAGGTGGACCTGTACTCCGGAAACGACGATCAGATCGTTCCCCTGCTGGCTCTGGGCGGCAAGGGCGTGATCTCCGTGCTGAGCAACATCGCCCCGGCTCAGACCCACGCCATCTGTCAGGCCTTCTTTGACGGGAATCCGGCGGAGAGCGCCAGGCTTCAGCTGGCGGCCATCCCGCTGATTACAGAGCTGTTCCGGGAGGTAAATCCGATCCCGGTGAAGGCCGCCATGAACCTGATGGGCAAGGGCGTAGGCCCTCTGCGCCTGCCTCTGACCGAGATGGAACCCCAGAACCAGGAGAAGCTGAGAGACGCCATGACGGCTTACGGGCTTCTGTAAAGCGACGAGAGGGCGGAGGAAGAATCATATGGTAAGAGTGATAATGCATGGGTGCAACGGCGCCATGGGACGGGTGATCACCGGCCTGGCCGCCGAGGATCAGGAACTTGAAATTGTGGCGGGCATCGATGTGAACCCCGGCCCGGACCAGGGCTATCCGGTGTTCCCCTCCCTGAACGACTGTGACGTGCAGGCGGACGTGGTGGTGGATTTCGCCTCCGCCAGGGCCGTGGACGGACTTCTGGACTACTGTGAGGCCCACGGCATGCCTCTGGTGCTGTGCACCACCGGGCTGTCGGAGGAGCAGGTCCGCCGCGTGGGAGCGGCGGCTGAGAAAACGGCGATTCTGCGTTCCGCCAACATGTCCCTGGGCGTGAACCTGCTGATGAAGCTGGTGCAGGATGCCGCCAAAGTGCTGGCGGGGGCAGGTTTTGACATTGAGATTGTGGAAAAGCACCATCGGCGGAAAAAGGACGCTCCCAGCGGGACCGCCCTGGCCCTGGCTGATTCCATCAACAGCGCAATGGAGGATCAATACCGCTACACCTATGACCGCAGCCATAGAAGCGAACCCAGGGATCCCGGGGAGATCGGCATCTCGGCGGTCCGGGGCGGCACCATCGTGGGCGAGCACGACGTGATTTTCGCGGGCACCGACGAGGTGATTACCTTCAACCACACGGCGTACTCCCGGGCGATTTTCGCCAAGGGCGCCCTGTCCGCGGCTAAGTTTCTTGCCGGCAAGGAGCCGGGGCTGTACGATATGGCGGATGTGGTGGGCCTGTAGCAGGGCATGAAGCTCCGACGGACCCGATAACGGCTGTTCCCATTAAAAAAATTAGAAAATATTCCCACCATAATCCATTCTCCCGGCGCACATAATAAGGGTAGAAATCGAAAGGAGAATGCGATTATGAAAAAAATCAGACCTATTATTTTCACAATGCTGCTGATCGCTATGGTGATGACCGCCACAGCATGCGGCAGCTCCAATAACAATTCCGGCCAGTCCAGCAACAGCACCAGCCAGTCCGCTACCCAGCAGTCCGGCACTGCCGCTCAGGAAACCAGCCGGGTAGGCGAGTCCGGTTCCGCTGCCGTTGACGGCACTTCGGAGGACGGCGGGATCATCGACGGCGTTGTCAACGATATCGAAAAAGGCGCCGACGACGTGAGAAACGGCATGGACAACATGGAGTCCACCAGTGCCGGCGACAACGCCAACACCTCCAGCAATGGAGCCAATGAATAAGCTGGTTTCACATGTACGGGGACCTTTGCTCCTTTTAGCGGGAGCGAAGGTCCATTTTCTGCTTGTGCCCGGGGCGTCCTTCCGCTATAATGGGGGTGTGGCGGGAGGAGATCGAAGGATGATAACTGCAGCGGTTTACGGAATAGAGCGGAGAAGGTGGCGCAGGGCAGAGGTGCGCCGGTGGAAAGAGGCCCGAGGCCGGGGAATTTGGCGAAGGAGCATTTCCCTGCTGTTTAAATTCTGTCTGCTGGCCGCCCTTTTGGCTGAGACCTGTTGGTTCGCGATTTCCTTCATCACGGTGGAGCGGGTGGACGAAATGCAGGGGATTTACAAGACTGATCCGGGGCCGGCGAGAACCGGGCGGGGCATCCGCCTGCGGCTAAATGACGGTGAGGTCAGCCTGTTTGAGGTGGAGGAGCGGGCGGTTCCCGGGAGTGATTAGCTTTCGTGTATACAACTCATTAGGAATTTTAATGATTGTCCGGCTTGTATTCACTGATGGATTGTATTATAATTTCTACTGAAAAGGCGCTCTTTTATAGCGTCAACTTATAAGTCGATGAAATACATAGAAAAGGACAGGTGGATACCCATGGAAAAGAAAGAGATGCTTTACGAGGGAAAGGCTAAGAAGGTCTACACAACGGAGGATCCGGATGTTTTAATCGTTTCCTACAAGGATGACGCGACCGCGTTCAACGGACTGAAAAAGGGAACCATCGTCGGCAAGGGCGCAATCAACAACCGCATGACCAATTTCATTTTCAAGAAGCTGGAAGAGCAGGGCGTGCCGACCCACCTGGTTGAGGAATTAAACGACCGCGAGACCGCTGTGAAGAAGGTTGAGATCGTTCCCCTTGAGGTGATCATGCGCAACTACTCCGCGGGCAGCTTTGCCAAGAAGATGGGCATGGAGGAGGGCGTGAAGTTCAAATGCCCCACCCTGGAGTTCAGCTACAAGAACGACGATCTGGGCGATCCCTTTATCAACAGCTACTATGCGCTGGCTCTGGAACTGGCGACCCAGGAGGAAATCGACGACATCACCAAGTACGCCTTCAAGGTAAACGAGGTGCTTCAGCAGTATTTTGACGCCTTAAACATCGATCTGATCGACTTCAAGATCGAGTTCGGCCGCTACCACGGCAAGATCATTCTGGCGGATGAGATTTCCCCGGATACCTGCCGCCTGTGGGACAAGGACACCCACGAAAAGCTGGACAAGGACCGCTTCAGAAGAGATTTGGGCGGGGTTGAGGACGCTTATGAGGAAGTGTTCCGCAGACTGGGAATCCAGTAAAAACCGTATAATGAAAAGACCCATTCCCCCCTGTCGGACCGGCAGAGGGGATTAACCAATCCTACAGGCAGAAAGGACATGACCGGATGAACGAGCTGGATTTTGACATTGGAGGGGACAAGCTGCGGGAAGAATGCGGGGTTTTCGGGATCTACGACCTGGATGGCGGGGATGTGGCCTCCACCATCTATTACGGGCTGTTCGCCCTGCAGCACAGGGGGCAGGAGAGCTGCGGCATCGCTGTCAGCGATACGGAGGGACCCAAGGGGAAGGTTTCCGCGTACAAGGGAATGGGACTTTGCAATGAAGTGTTTGAGACGGAGCATCTGGAGCAGATGCACGGCAATATCGGAGTGGGCCACGTGCGCTACTCCACGGCGGGCAGCAGCACCCGGGAAAACGCCCAGCCGCTGGTGCTCAACTACGTGAAGGGCACCCTGGGGCTGGCCCACAACGGCAATCTGGTGAACGCGCCCCAACTGCGGAAGGAGCTGGAGTACACCGGCGCCATTTTCCAGACTACCATCGACTCCGAGGTGATCGCCTACCACATCGCCAGGGCGCGCATCGGCGCCCCCAATGTGGAGAGCGCGGTGGCCGCCGCCATGAAAAAGCTCTCCGGGGCTTACTCCCTGGTGATTATGAGCCCCAGAAAGCTGATCGGGGCCAGGGATCCTTACGGTTTCAAGCCCCTGTGCATCGGCAGGCGGGATAACGCCTATATCCTGGCCTCCGAGACCTGCGCCCTGGAGACCATCGGCGCGGAGTTTGTCCGGGATGTGGAGCCGGGCGAGATCGTGGCCATCACCCGGGAGGGCATCGCCTCCAACCGGGAAATGTGCCTGCCGGATCCGGCCGGAGAGGCCCGCTGCGTGTTTGAGTACATCTATTTCTCCCGGCCGGACAGCGCCTTTGACGGCGTGGGCGTGTACCGGGCCAGGCTTCAGGCGGGGCGCTTCCTGGCCATGGATTCGCCGGTGGAGGCGGATCTGGTGGTGGGCGTGCCGGAGTCCGGAAATGCGGCGGCCCTGGGTTATGCCATGGAGTCCGGGATTCCCTACGGCACCGCCTTTGTGAAGAATTCCTATGTGGGCCGGACGTTTATCAAACCCAAGCAGAGCAGCCGGGAGTCCGCGGTGCGGGTGAAGCTCAACGTGCTTAAGGAAGCGGTGGCCGGAAAGCGGGTGATCATGATCGACGATTCCATTGTCCGCGGCACCACCAGCGCCCTGATCGTGAACATGCTGCGGGATGCCGGGGCCAGGGAGGTGCACGTGAAGGTCAGCGCGCCGCCGTTCCTGCACCCCTGCTACTTTGGCACCGATATCCCGGACGAGGACCAGCTCATCGCCCACGGACGTTCTGTGGAGGAAATCCGGCGGCTGATCGGCGCGGATTCCCTGTCTTATCTGCGGATGGAGCGGCTTAAGGAGATGGCTGGGGGGAAACCCATCTGCACCGCCTGTTTCAGCGGAATCTACCCAATCGAGCCGCCCCAGGAGGATATCCGGGGAAGCTACGAGCGGTGAGGAGACGCCTATAACAGGGCTGTCCCTGGGGACTTGTGAGTATTAGAGAGAATCAGGACCGGCGGCGGGCCATAAAACCGGCGCGCCGCCGGCCGGAAAATAGAAGAGAGGACGAACTATCCCATGAGTGAATACAACAAATATGTAAGCCCGCTGTCCGAGCGCTACGCCAGCAAGGAGATGCAGTACATTTTCTCGCCGGACAAGAAGTTCAAGACCTGGAGAAAGCTGTGGATCGCCCTGGCGGAGACTGAGCGGGAGCTGGGCCTTTCCATCACCCAGGAACAGATCGACGAGCTGAAGGCCCACGCGGAGGAGATCAACTACGAGGTGGCCATTGCCAGGGAGAAGGAAGTGCGCCACGACGTGATGAGCCATGTGTACGCCTATGGCGTACAGTGCCCGGCGGCCAAGGGGATCATCCATCTGGGCGCGACTTCCTGTTATGTGGGGGACAACACGGACCTGATCGTCATGACCGAGGCATTAAAGCTGGTGCGCAGTAAGCTGATCAACGTGATCGCCGAGCTGGCCAAATTCGCGGATCAGTACAAGTCCCAGCCAACCCTGGCGTTCACCCATTTCCAGCCGGCCCAGCCCACCACGGTGGGAAAACGGGCCACCCTGTGGATGATGGAGCTGAAGCTGGATCTGGACGATCTGGACTACCTTATCGGTTCCATGCGCCTTTTGGGCTCCAAGGGAACCACCGGCACCCAGGCCAGCTTCCTGGAGCTTTTTGACGGCGACCAAGAGAAATGCCGCCTTCTGGACCAGCGGATCGCAGAGAAGATGGGCTTTTCCGGCTGCTACCCGGTATCCGGGCAGACCTATTCCCGCAAGGTGGACAGCAGAGTCCTGAGCGTTCTCGCGGGTATCGCCCAGAGCGCCCACAAATTCTCCAACGACGTGCGGCTACTGCAGCACTTAAAAGAGGTGGAGGAGCCTTTTGAGAAGAAGCAGATCGGCTCCTCGGCCATGGCCTATAAGCGCAATCCCATGCGCAGCGAGCGCATCGCCTCCCTGGCCAACTATGTGATGAGCGATATGATGAATCCCATGCTGGTGGCCTCCACCCAGTGGTTCGAGCGGACCCTGGACGACTCCGCCAACAAGCGTCTGTCCGTGCCGGAAGGATTTCTGGCGGTGGACGGCATTCTGGATTTGTACTTAAACGTGGTGGACGGCCTGGTGGTGTACCCCAAGGTGATTGAGAAACACATGATGGCGGAGCTGCCGTTTATGGCCACCGAGAACATCATGATGGATGCGGTGAAAGCCGGAGGCGACCGGCAGGAGCTGCACGAGCGCATCCGCGAGCTGTCCATGGAGGCGGGGCGGAACGTGAAGGAGAACGGGCTGGACAACAATCTGCTGGAGCTGATTGCCGCCGACCCGGCCTTCGGCCTGTCCTTAGAGGAGCTGAAGCAGGCGATGGATCCCTCCCGCTACGTGGGACGCGCGCCCCGGCAGGTGGAGGAGTTTTTAAGCGAGGTGATCAACCCGCTGCTGGAGGAGAACCGCGGCCTTCTGGGTATGACCGCGCAGATTAACGTATAAAAAGCGTGACAGAAATACAGCCAAAGGGCGTTCCGGTTTTGACGGGGCGCCCTTACCTGTGGTATGATGGGAAATATGGCGTGAGAGCGGAGGAACGAATGATCGGGGGGAATGGCGATGACCATTAATTTTGAGTATTACAAGGTGTTTTATTATGTGAGCCGCTACGGCAGCCTGACCGCGGCGGCAAAGGAGCTGTGCATCTCCCAGCCCGCGGTGAGCCAGGCGGTGCGGCAGCTGGAGAAGGAGGCGGGTACGCGCCTGTTTTCCCGCACCTCCAAGGGCGTTTTGCTGACCCGGGAGGGGGAACTTTTGTACCGCTATGTGAAGAGCGGGGTGGAGAGTCTGCTGGAGGGGCAGCGGATGTTGGAGCGGATGCTGGGCATGGATATGGGCGAAGTGCGCATCGGGGCCAGCGATATGACCCTCCAGTTTTTTCTGCTCCCGTTTTTAGAGCAGTTCCACCAGCAGTTTCCCAACATCAAGGTCAATGTCTCCAACGCGCCCACGCCGGAGACCATTGAGAGCCTGACCGAGGGAAGAATTGATTTCGGCGTGGTCACCACGCCCTTTGAGGCGGGAAAAGGAATCCGGCAGATTCCGGTGATGCCGTTTCGCAACGTGTTTATCGCGGGCAAGCGTTTTGAGTACCTGAAGGGAAAGGAGCTGGACTACAAGGTGCTGTCCGGCCTTCCCTGCATTTTTTTGGAAAAAAATACCAGCACCAGGACCTTCATGGACCGGTTCCTGGAGGAACATTCCATCCGTCTGACGCCGGAGTTCGAGCTGGCCATCAGCGATATGGTGGTCCAGTTTGCCAAGCGCAACATGGGGGTTGGCTGCGTGATGGAGGGATTCGCCAGGGAAGCCCTGGAACGGGGGGAAGTGTTCGAGCTGAAATTCCGCCGGGAGATGCCCCTGAGGCAGATTTGCGTGGTGACCGGAGATGAAAATCTGATTTCCCTGGCCGGGCGGAGCCTGTTTCAGATGATCACCGGGGGAGAGCAGAGGAACTACGGGAATGATACAGAGGAGAATGGGAAATGATACTGCATAACACATACCGCTGGCTGGACAAGAACCGGGGGAGAATCCGCACGGCCGTAGGCATGGCCTGGCCGTCGGTGCTGGAGTCCTTTTTTGTGGCGCTGGCGGGCATGGTGGACACCATGATGGTCAGCTCCATCGGGGCCTACGCGGTGGCGGCCGTGGGCCTGACCACCCAGCCCAAATTCATCGGCCTGGCGCTGTTTATCGCCACCAACGTGTCGGTCTCGGCCCTGGTGGCCCGGCGAAAAGGGGAGATGGACGCTTACGGGGCCAACGAGACCCTGCTGACCGCCCTGGTGTTCACCGCCATCGCCGGGACGGTGGTCAGCGCGGTTTGCGTGTATCTGGCGGACCCCATTATCCGCCTGTGCGGCTCAGGGGCGGACACCCACGAGGGGGCGGTGCTGTATTTCCGCATCATCATGGGCGGCATGATGTTCAACATCATTTCCCTGGTGATCAACGCGGCCCAGCGGGGGTCCGGTAACACCCGCATCGCCATGACCACCAACGTGACCTCCAACCTGCTCAACATTGTGGGAAACTACCTGTTAATCGGCGGCCACTTCGGTTTCCCGGCCCTGGGGATCAAGGGTGCGGCCATCGCCACGGTGTTCGGCACCGTGGTGGCCTGCGTTATGAGCATCGCCTCCCTGCTGCGTAAGGACAGTTTTGTGAACATCCGAACCATGGTGCGGGACAAGGTGCGGCTGTCCCTGCGGCCGGTGAAAGCCATCGCAAAGCTCAGCTCCAGCGTGTTTCTGGAACAGCTGCTCATGCGGGCGGGCTTCATGTCCACCGCGGTGATGACCGCCAGGCTGGGAACCGAGGCGTTTGCGGCTCATCAGGCGGCCATGAACATTTTAAGCATCTCCTTCTCCTTCGGGGACGGCATGCAGGTGGCGGCCGTGGCCCTGATCGGCCGCAGCCTGGGGGAGAAGCGGCCTCAGCTGGCCCGCCTCTACGGGCAGATTTGCCAGCGCATCGGCAATGTGATCTCCCTGGCGGTCTCGGTGTTCTTTCTTCTGGGCGGGCGCTTTTTGTACCAGATCTATTTCGACGAACCGCACATCGTGGACATGGGCGTGACGCTGGTTCGCGTGATTGTGCTGATCGTGATCGTGCAGATCGCCCAGGTGATCTATATGGGCTGCCTGCGGGGCGCGGGGGACGTGATTTTCACCACCATCGCCTCCACCGTCAGCGTCACCATCATCCGGACTGCGGTTTCCTACGGCATGTGTTACGTGGCGGGGCTGGGCCTGGTGGGAATCTGGCTGGGCATTCTGGCGGACCAGATCAGCCGGTTTCTGTTTACCAGCTGGCGCTTCAAATCCGGAAAATGGACGAAAATCCGCATTTAGGACTTGCGGTACGTTGTACCGGGGCATGCTTGCCGTATGCCCCGGACTGCCTGCAGTTGGAACCTGGCTGACACAAATGATATAATCCTTACTTATGGAAAATATAATAAAGACTGTCTTTACTTATGACATTTGCTGTAGTAAAGTATAGAAGGATTTGGTCCGGCTGTTTGAGACGGTCCAATGACAAGCGATACGGTTACACGACAAGGTTTGCGGGCTTTGCCCAAAGGAGGATTATCAAAATGGTTCAAGCGATTGTAGGAGCGAACTGGGGAGACGAGGGAAAAGGCAAGATCACGGACATGTTGGCCAAGGAATCGGACATCATCATCCGCTTTCAGGGCGGCAGCAACGCGGGCCACACCATCATCAACAACTACGGCAAGTTTGCGCTTCACCTGCTTCCGTCCGGCGTGTTTTACCAGCACACCACCAACATCATCGGAAACGGCGTGGCGCTCAACATCCCCTATCTGGTGAAGGAGGTTCAGTCTCTGGTGGAGAAGGGCGTGCCCCAGCCCCACATCCTGGTTTCGGACCGGGCGCAGATTCTGATGCCTTACCACGTGCTGTTCGACACCTATGAGGAAGCGCGCCTGGCGGGTAAGTCCTTTGGTTCCACCCAGTCGGGCATCGCGCCGTTTTATTCCGATAAATATGCCAAGACCGGCTTTCAGGTAAGCGAGCTCTACGACGAGGAGAGCCTGAAGGAGAAGGTATACCGCATCTGCGAGATGAAGAACGTGCTGCTGGAGCATCTGTACCACAAGCCGCTTCTGGACCCGCAGGAGGTATTTGAGGAGATGCTGGAGTACCGCGCCATGGTGGATCCCTATGTGTGTGATACCTCCGCTTACCTGTACGAGGCCATCCGTCAGGGCAAACGGATTCTGTTGGAGGGGCAGCTGGGCTCCTTAAAGGACCCGGACCACGGCATCTATCCCATGGTTACCTCATCCTCCACGCTGGCGGCTTACGGCGCCATTGGAGCCGGGATTCCGCCCTATGAGATCAAGGACATTATCACCGTGGTGAAAGCGTATTCCAGCGCCGTGGGAGCGGGCGCTTTTGTCAGCGAGCTTTTCGGAGACGAGGCGGAGGAGCTGCGCCGCCGCGGCGGTGACGGCGGAGAGTACGGGGCCACCACCGGACGTCCGCGCCGGGTGGGCTGGTTCGACGCGGTGGCCACCCGCTACGGCTGCCGCATCCAGGGGGCCACCGAGGTGGCTTTCACGGTGCTGGACGTGCTGGGCTATCTGGACGAGCTGTCCGTGTGCGTGGGTTATGAGATCGACGGACAGGTCACGAAAGATTTCCCGACCACAGGCAAGCTGAACCGGGCGAAACCGGTTTATGTCAAGTTGCCCGGCTGGAAGTGCGATATCCGCGGCATCAAAAACTACGGGGATCTGCCCGGGAACTGCCGGAGCTATATCGAGTTCGTGGAGAAGGAGATCGGAGTGAAGATCACCATGGTCTCCAACGGACCGGGGCGCGAGGACATTATTCTGCGCAGGTAATACTCCGCACAGGTAATACTCTGCGCAGGCCCTCCGCAGGCAACACTTCCCGCAGGTAATACTCCCCGCGGCAGGGGTGCAAAGGGTCAAAAAAGGACGTCCCCCAGGCTTGGGTTTACAGCCTGGGGGCGTCCTTTTTTGCAGCGCGCCACGTGGGCGGTTGCTGAATGTAATGGTCCGCAGGCGCAGCCATGCGGGCGATTTTAAGAGCGGTCCTTACCGTCCGGGTCCTCGTCCCGTTTTAACACCTTTCCGATCAGGCTCATGGCGTAGAAGAACACCGGAACCAACACCAGGCAGAGCAGGGCGGCCATGAGGTAGTTGGCCGGCGCGCCGGTGACGGCCAGCACCAAAATGGCGATGGACAGGGCGATAAAGAGCAGGGCGGCGATCAGAGCCGCCAATCGTTTTAACTTCATTTGGTTTCTCCTTTCAGCGGGCCGGATCAGACCTCCTCGGCCAGCTCCTCCCAGCGGGAGTAGAGCTCTTCCAGGCGGGCGGCGCCCTCCTCCTTCTCCTTGTTCAGCTCCATCAGCCGGGTCACGTCGGTGTAGACCTCCTCCAGAGCCAGGAGGCCGTCGATCTCGGCGTCCCGGGTTTCCAGGCGGTGGATCTCGTCCTCGGTCTTTTTGAGATCGTTCTGGAGCTTGCGGATCCTGGCCTGCTCCTCCTTCTGGGCCTTCCATTCCAGTTTACCCGCGGGAGCGGCGCTTAATTCCTTCTCGGACAAAGCGGGACCCGCCTCAGGGGCGAAGATGGCGGCCGCCGCCTTGCCGCCCGGGATCAGGACAGAGCTGGGGGCGGACCCGGGAAGGACAGCGGCCAGGCGCTGGAAGTGGGCGGCCTCCACGTCCTCCTTTTTCTCCAGATAATAGTCGTAGTTGCCGATATAGTTCACAAAGCTGCGCCCGGTCAGATCCAGAATCCGGGTGGCAGTGCGGTTGATGAAATAGCGGTCGTGGGACACGTACAGCACGGTGCCGGTGTAGCGGTTTAAGGCGCTCTCCAGAATCTCCTTAGAGGTGATATCCAGATGGTTGGTGGGCTCGTCCAGGAGCAGGAAGTTGGCGTCCGAGAGCATGAGCTTGGCTAAGGATACCCGTCCCCGCTCGCCGCCGCTCAAATCCCGGATCAGCTTGAACACATCATCCCCGGTGAACAGAAAAGAGGCCAGGGTGTTACGGATCTGGGTGTTGTTCATGGTGGGGTAGGTGTCCTGAATCTCGTCGAACAGGGTCTTTTCCATGTGCAGCACCTGGTGCTCCTGGTCGTAGTAGCCGATGTGCACCTTGGAGCCCAAACGGATCTCGCCGGTATCCGCGGGGAGCATCCGGTTGATAATCTTTAACAGGGTGGTCTTACCCGTGCCGTTGTTGCCGATGATGGCGATGCGCTCGCCGCGCTTGACCTCAAAATCCACGTGCTCGAACAGGAGCTGGGAACCGAAGGATTTTCTTAGGTCCTTGACAGTCAGCACGTCGTTGCCGCTGACCACGTCCGGCTCCAGGCGGATGTCCATGGAGTCGTTGACCTCCACCGGCTTGTCGATGCGCTCGATTTTCTCCAGCATCTTCTCGCGGCTCTCCGCCCGGCGGATGGATTTCTCCCGGTTGAAGGATTTGAGCTTGGTGATCACTGCCTCCTGGTGTTTTATTTCCTGCTGCTGGTTTAAGTAAGCGCGGATCTGGGCGTCCCGGAGCATGGCTTTCTTGTCGGAGTAGGCGGAGTAGTTGCCCAAAAACACGGTGCCGACGCCGTTGTCCAGCTCCACGATCTTGGTCACCACCCGGTCCAGAAAATAGCGGTCGTGGGCTACGATCAGCACGGCTCCGGTGTAGCTCTTTAAGTAGGTCTCCAGCCAGGCGATGGACTCCATGTCCAGGTGGTTGGTGGGCTCGTCCAAGAGCAGGATGTCGGGCTTTGTCAGCAGCAGCTTTCCCAGGGATACCCGGGTTTTCTGGCCGCCGGACAGGGCGGTGATGGGCTTGGTAAACTCGTCCTCCTCAAAGCCCAGGCCCTTTAAGACGCCTGTGATCTCACTGCGGCAGGCGTAGCCGTTGGCCATCTCAAACTCGTGGTTTAAGCGGCCGTACTGGGCCAGCTTGGCCTCCAGCTCGTCACCGGAGGCGGATTTCATCTCCAGCTCCAGGCGGCGCAGCTGTTCCTCCATCTCCAGGATGGGGCGCTTTACCTCCAGCAGTGCGTCGTAGATGGTTTCGGCGCCCTCCAGGTCCTGGTGCTGGGCCAGATAACCGATGGTGGAGCCCTTGGAAACGGTGACGCTGCCCTCGTCGGGCGCAAGCTCGCCGATCATAATTTTGAGCAGGGTGGACTTGCCGGCGCCGTTTATGCCGACCACGGCCGCTTTTTCATGTTCCTCTATATGAAAGGATATGTGTTTTAAAATATCGTTGTCCCCGAAGGATTTGGTTATGTTGCTGCACGACAAAATCATGGTGTTTCTCCTTTACAAAGCCCCGGATCAGATTGGGGTTGGGGGCTTTTTGCGGCTCCTTGGCCTATTCAAGTATAATATAGGGTCATATTTTTTTCAAGAACATCATGAAACGTGTTTGACATTTTTTTGACACGTGCGTATAATAGAACTATTAAAATCTTACAACGGATGACTATATTTTTTCAGGGAAGGTGACAAGATAAATGGAACGGAAAGAAATCTCCAAGGCAGTGATCGGAAGGCTGCCGCGCTACTACCGATATTTGGGGGAACTGATCGAAGAGGGCGTGGAGCGGATTTCTTCAAATGAGCTGAGTGCCAGGATGAAGGTGACCGCGTCGCAGATCCGTCAGGACCTGAACAATTTCGGAGGATTCGGCCAGCAGGGATACGGATACAACGTGAAATATCTGTACTCGGAGATCTCAAAGATCCTGGGAATCGACCAGCAGCACAACGTGATTATCATCGGAGCCGGAAATCTGGGACAGGCGATCGCCAACTACACCAATTTCGAGCGCCGCGGTTTTGTGATCAAAGGAATGTTCGACATCAACCCCAAGCTGATCGGCCTGGTGATCCGTGGAATCGAGATCCGTTCCGTGGACGATCTGGAGACATTCATCAAGGACAACGAGATTCAGATTGCAGCCCTGACCATCCCCAAGACAAAGGCCCCTGAGATCGCGGACCGTCTGGTGAATGCGGGAATCAAGGCGATCTGGAATTTCGCCCACACCGACCTGGTGGTGCCCGACGACGTGGTGGTGGAGAACGTGCATCTGTCCGAGAGTCTGATGCGCCTGTCCTACCGCGTGTGCAGCATGCAGGACCAGGGCGACGGCAAGGGTGAAAAATCATCCAAGTGACGGGGTGCCGTGAGCTATGATACTGGGTGTTGGAACGGATTTAGTGGAAATTGACCGCGTCCGGAAGGCCTGTGAGCGGGATTCTTTTGTGGTGCGCACATTTACGGAACTGGAACGCCGGCAGGCGGGGGATAAAATCTCCCGCTTTGCCGGCAGTTTTGCTGTCAAGGAGGCTGTGGCCAAGGCGCTTGGCACGGGCTTTCGCGCGTTTATGCCCATCGATATCGAGGTGGCGCGGGATGAGCTTGGGAAGCCTTATGTGAATCTGTACCGGGGGGCCAGGGCGCTGGCCCATGAGCTGGGCGTGGAGCGCATCGAGGTCTCCATCAGCAATACGGCGGAGCACGCCATGGCCTTCGCGGTGGCGGAGGGCGCGCCCCGGACAGGTGAAAAGGAGGTTGGCGGATGAGAACATTGGTGACCGGAAAACAGATGAAGGCTGTGGACGCCCACGCCATCACAACCATCGGCATACCGTCCATGGTGCTCATGGAGCGGGCGGCCTTTGCGGTGGCGCGGGAGGTCAAAGGGATTTTGAAGGAGGAGGCAGGCCGCCTGGCCCCTGGCGCCTCAGTCTGGTCCGTCTGCGGCACCGGGAACAACGGGGCCGACGGCATCGCCGTGGCACGGATGTTGTTTTTGGAGGGCGTGAGCGCCGGTGTGGTGCTCATTGGCCAGCCGGAGAAGGGGACGGAGGAATTTCTCCAACAGCTGAAAATCGCCCGGAATCTGGGGATGGAGATTCTCTCCCGGGAACAGTGGGAGGAGCTTTGCAGCCAGGGCGGGATGCGATGCCGGGTTTTGATCGACGCTATCTTCGGCGTGGGTTTAAGCCGCCAGGTGCAGGGCGCGTACGCGGAGTGCATCCGGCGGATCAACGGCCTGCGCCAGGAGGGTGCCGTGGAATGCGTGGCGGCGGTGGATATCCCCTCGGGCGTCCACTCCGACACGGGGCAGGTGATGGGGGAAGCGGTGAGCGCGGATTTGACCGTGACCTTCGGCTGGGAGAAGCGGGGCACGGTGCTCTACCCCGGGCGCAGCCTGGCCGGCCGGGTGGTGGTGGAGAACATCGGATTTCCGCCCCTGGATTCCCTGAAGCCGGAGGTACGGGACGGGGAGGACGAGGAGGAAATTCCATACGCCTGCACCTACGGTCCCGGGGATTTGGAGCGTATTCCTGAGCGCGCGGCCTACTCCAACAAGGGAACCTTCGGCAAGGTGCTGATCGTTGCGGGCTCGGAAAATATGTGCGGCGCAGCCTATCTGAGCGCTTTGGCAGCCTACCGCACCGGCGCGGGGCTGGTGAAGCTTCTGACTGTGGAGGAGAACCGGCTGATCCTCCAGTCCAGGCTGCCCGAGGCCATTTTAGTGACCTACACCGCGGGACAGCTGATGGAGGGGCGGGAGGAGTTCCGCAAGCTGATCGACGAGCAGTGCCGGTGGGCCGATGTGGTGGTGCTGGGGCCCGGCCTGGGCTGCGGCGCTTACGTGGAGTACCTGGTGGAGGATATTCTCACCATGGCCTGCTCTCCGGTGGTGGTGGACGCGGACGGCCTCAACACCATCGCGGCCCATCCCTACCTGACCTCCTACTACACGGAAAACATTATCATTACCCCGCACCTTGGGGAGATGGCCCGGCTGACCGGGCAGAGCATCCCGCAAATCCGTGAGAATCTGGTGGAGACGGCCGCCGAGTACGCGGCCCACTACGGACTGACCTGCGTGCTCAAGGATGCGGCCACGGTGGTCGCTTCCCGGGAGGGCGGCATCTATATGAACACCAGCGGAACCAGCGCCATGGCCAAGGCCGGTTCCGGCGACGTGCTCACCGGGATTATCGCGGGCCTTCTGGGCCTGGGCATGGATGAGACGGAGAGCGCCAGGCTGGGCGTTTATATCCACGGCCGGGCGGGCGAGCTGGCGGCGGAGAAAACCGGCTGCCACGGCATGCTGGCCTCGGACCTGGCGGAGGCCATCGGCAGCGCCATGGACGGCAAAAAGGCCGGGAATGCGGCGGAGTCCGTTTGGCAGAGCAGGGATTCGGAGGAAAAAAGATGAGACCATATAACAGAGTGTACGCCACCGTGAATCTGGACGCGGTGGCTGACAATATGAAGGAGATGGCGGGCAATCTGCCCTCCGGCACCGGGATGATCGGCGTGGTGAAGGCGGATGGCTACGGCCACGGCTCCGTCCCGGTGGCGATGGCCGTGGACCCTTACGTCAGGGGCTTTGCCGTTGCCACGGTGGAGGAGGGGGTGATCCTGCGGCGCCATGGAGTCGGGAAAATGATCCTGGTCCTGGGGGTCACCCATCCGGACCAATACGGGGAGCTGATCCGTTATCAGATCCGCCCCACAGTGTTCACGCTCCGGCAGGCGGAGCGCCTCTCTGAGCTGGCTTGCCGGGAGGGCGTGCGGGCCAAGCTCCATCTGGCGGTGGACACGGGCATGAGCCGCATCGGCATGGAGCCGGACGAAGCTTCGGCGGACATGGTGTTGTCCATGAGCCGCCTGCCCGGGATCGAGATCGAAGGCATGTTCACCCATTTTGCCAGGGCCGATGAGCGGGATAAGGAATCCGCCCGGGCCCAGCTGACGGCATACCTGAACTTCTCGGAGATGTTAAAGCGCCGGGGGATCGAAATTCCGCTTAAGCACTGCAGCAACAGCGCAGGTATCGTGGAGGGGCTGCCCTCCAACAGCCTGGATCTGGTGCGAGCGGGGATTTCCATCTATGGGCTATATCCCTCGGACGAGGTGGACCGGGAGACCGTCCATCTGACCCCGGCCATGGAGCTTAAGAGCCGTATCTCCTACATAAAGACCATCCGTCCGGGCACGCCGGTGAGCTACGGGGGCACCTTTGTGGCCGGCCGCCCCACGCGCATCGCCACCATTCCCGTGGGCTATGGGGACGGATATCCCCGCAGCCTTTCGTCCCGGGGAAGCGTGCTCATACACGGACGGCGGGCGCCGATCCTGGGGCGGGTCTGCATGGACCAGTTCATGGTGGATGTGACGGACATCCCGGAGGCGGAGGAAGAGGACGAGGTGACGCTGATCGGCCGGGACGGCGGGGAACAGATTTCCGTGGAGGAGCTGGCCTGGCTCGGGGGCGGATTCCACTATGAGATGATCTGCGACCTGGGCAAGCGGGTGCCAAGGGTTTATCTGCAGGGCGGGCGCATCGCCGGAACCAAGGATTATTTTCAGGATGTCTATGAGGGCTTTCGCCGCCCGTAGTTCCCGGGCGGTTCCGTTTTCACGTTTGAATCATATGTTAATAGTAGACCGCCGTTTCCGGGTGCAGGCAGCGCCTGAAACGGAGTGAATATATGGTCGGAGAGTGTCAATACTAATGGTAAATATAGATTGACGGAGTGTGAAGACTGTGATAATCAAACGTGGTGATATTTATTACGCGGATTTAAGGCCGGTGGTGGGATCCGAGCAGGGCGGAGTCCGTCCGGTGCTGATTATACAGAACGATGTCGGGAACAAACACAGCCCCACGGTGATCTGCGCCGCCATCACCTCGAAGATGAACAAGGCGAAGCTTCCCACCCATGTGGAGCTGAACACCAGGCGATGCGCCATGGTGAAGGACTCGGTGATTCTGCTGGAGCAGCTGCGGACCATTGACAAGCAGCGGCTGAAAGAGAAAATATGCCATATCGACGATGAACTGCAGCAGCGGGTAAACGACGCGCTGCTCATCAGTCTGGCGCTGGATACATAGGAAAAAACAGCGCTTGTTAAATTTCTGCTTTTCTTTTGCGGCTCTTTGCTATATAATGTGTTTGATCATTTTACAGGAGGAAGAGAAGAGAGATGGCAGACAATTTGGAGTTGCACGAGGGCGAGGTTGTGGAGAGCGAGGTAAAGGGAGACTACTGGGAGAAAACGCTCTGTATGTACAGCCAGAAGTCGGGGAAATACTGGTTTACCAACCAGCGCATCCTGTTCCGCGGAGGGTTTACCGCTTCCCTTGACCTGCCCTACGAGGAGATCGACGACGTGAGGACCTGCAGCGTGGGCCCCTTTATCCCGTTCATGCCCACCGGCGTCAAGGTGACGATGAAGAGCGGTAAAAGCTACAAGCTGTCGGTTCTGGGCCGCAAGAAAATTGCGGAATATATTCAGTCAAAGCTGTCATAACCGGGAAATTCCCGGCCATTGACGAAAAGTGGTAATAATGTTATGATAAACAGAGTTATGCCGCGGATTACAGGGCAGAGCTCTGTTTTTCTGTGAACGGGCGGGGAAACCGCCGGCGCAGGCTGCGGGAATTTTGGATCGTTTCGTGAACGAAGGGAGTGTTTTTTACATCTATGGACGATGGTTATTCGCCTGTCGGTATTTTGGTATTGATCGGCCTGATCTTTCTGGAGGCGGTGTTTTACGGTTTCGGTTCCGCCATCCAGAATGTGAACGAGGGAAAGCTGGAGGAGGAGATGGAGAACGGCAATGAAAAGGCCGCCCGTCTGCTCCGGATCGTAAACCGGCCCACCCGTTTTGTGAACACCATCCAGATTACCACCCATTTGGTGGGAATTATCACCGGTATATTTATTCTGCCTGTTGTGGTGAACGCGGCGGCCGGTAAACTTAAGACCATGAACCTGCTTAACTCAGCGCGGACCATGGAAGCGGTGGGGGGAACGGCCCCCGCCTGGTATGCGGACCCGCTGTGGTGGATGTGGGCGGGGCTTATGGTGCTGTTTACCGTGGCCGCAGTGGTCCTGATCGTCAGCTTTGGCATTATTATTCCCAAGCGTCTGGCCGCCAAGGAGCCGGAGAAATGGGGCTACCGCATGATGCCCATGGTGCTGTTTGTCGCGGCCCTTCTGCTGCCGCTCACCAAGCTGATCAGCGCAATGGCGTGGCTGGTGCTCAAAGCCTTTGGCGTGGATATGACGGCCGACGATGAGAATGTGACGGAAGAAGACATTATGTCCATGGTAAATGAAGGCCATGAGCAGGGCGTTCTGGAGGCCGGAGAGACGGAAATGATTACCAATATTTTCCAACTTGGCGACAAGGAAGCCTGGGATATCATGACCCACCGCACCAACATGGTGGTGCTCTCCGCGGATACCACGCTTCGGGAGGCGGTGGACTTCATTCTGAAAGAAGGAACCAACACGCGGTATCCCGTGTATGGGGAGGATATCGACGATATCGTCGGCATCCTGCACCTGCGGGATGCCATGGCGTATTTTGAAAAGCCGGAGAACAAGGACCGGCAGTTAATCGAAATCCCCGGGCTTCTCAGGGAAGCCAGCTTTATTCCGGAGACGCGCAGCATCGACACGCTGTTCAAGGAGATGCAGTCCAACAAGATACATATGGAGATCGTGGTGGACGAGTACGGACAGACGGCGGGCCTGCTGACCATGGAGGACATTCTGGAAGAGATCGTGGGCAATATCATGGACGAATACGACCAGGAGGAGGAGTTTATCACGCCTCTGGAGGACGGCAGCTTCAGCATGAGCGGAATGACTCCGCTGGAGGATGTGACGGATGCCCTCAGCATCCGCTTCTCCGAGGAGGACAGCGATACCTACGACACATTGAACGGTTTTCTGATCTCCAGGCTGGACCGCATCCCCCAGGAGCACGAAAAGCCGCTGGTGGAATTTGCGGGCTACCGCTTCCAGGTCACCAAGGTGGGCAACAAGATGATCGAGTCCGTCCATGTGAGCAGAATCTGCGGTCCGGAATCCGGCAAAGGGGAAACAGGAAAGGAAATAAAGGATTCGGATGATACAGATCGCACAGAACACAAAGGAGATGTTCCGGGATAAAATTTTTCTAAAAAAGGCCGTGCAGATAGCCTGTCCGGTGGCCCTGCAGGGGATGTTAAACACCGTGGTCAACCTGGTTGACACGCTGATGATCGGCACCCTGGGGGCCACGGCCATTGCGGCGGTGGGACTGGCGAACAAGGTCTTTTTTGTGTTTTCACTGCTGGTGTTCGGGATTGTCAGCGGCAGCGGCATCCTGGCGGCCCAGTTCTGGGGCAGCGGCGATGTGAAACACATCCGCAAGGTGCTGGGCCTGTCCGTGGTGTTGTCCATGGTGGGCGCAGCGTTTTTTGTGATCCCGGCGGTGGCCTTCCCGGACCAGGTGATGCGCATCTTCACCACCAGCGAGGCCAGCATCTCCCTGGGCGCGCGCTACCTTCGGGTGGCGGCCCTCACCTATCCCTTTATCGCGCTGACCAACGTGTTTGTGGCGCTGCTGCGGGCGGTCAACAAAGTGGTGGTGCCCGTTTGCACCAGCTGCATCGCCATTGTGATCAATATTATCCTGAACTATATCCTGATCTTCGGCGCCTTTGGAGCGCCCAGGCTGGGGGTGGTGGGAGCCGCTCTGGCCACCATGATCGCCCGCCTGATCGAGGTGGCGCTGGTGGTGGGGTATGTGTACGGAACAAAGTCGCCGGTGGCCGGGACGTTTCGGGAGCTGTTCGGCTGGCCGGGGCCGTTTATCCGCCGTTTCCTGGACACCGCGGCTCCGGTGATCGCCAACGAGTTCATGTGGGGGCTGGGCACCACCATGTACTCCCTGGCCTACGGGCGCATGGGGGATAACGCGGTGGCAGCAATCACCATCGCCACCACCATCCAGGACATCGTGGTGGTTTTGTTTCAGGGGCTTTCCGCCGCAACGGCCGTGATCCTGGGAAATGAAATGGGCGCGGGAAAGCTTAAGCGGGCGGAGCGGTATGCGGTGAATTTCTTTATATTGCAGTTTATCGTCACCCTGGCCGCGGCCGCGGTGGTGGTGGGAATCCGCTGGCCGCTGATCGGGCTTTACCGCATCACGCCGGAGGTGGCCCGGGACGTGAACCTCTGTATTCTGGTGTTCGCCCTCTACATGCCGGCCAAGATGTTCAATTTCGTGAACGTGGTGGGCGTGCTCAGAAGCGGCGGGGACACGAAAATGTGCCTGTTTCTGGACACCAGCGGCGTGTGGTTCATCGGCGTTCCACTGGCCTTTTTGGGAGCGTTGGTCTGGCGGCTGCCGATTTACACCGTATACGCCCTGGTGATGTTTGAGGAGGTCTACAAGATGATTCTGGGGTACATCCGCTACCGGCAGAAAAAGTGGCTGCGAAACCTGGCGGTGGAAATCCGCTGAAGGTTTCCGAAATGGGGGATTCCCGGTGAAAACCCTGTAATTTCCCCTTGTCAGGGGCTAAAAATCGTGCTAAGATGGAAAAGATGTTTACATGCCAGGGACAAAAGGCCCGCCGGTTTGCGCGGGGCCGATGTTGTGAAAAACAGAATTTAATGAAGAAAGGGTGTTATACGAATGTCAGGACATTCAAAATTTGCCAACATTAAGCATAAGAAAGAGAGAAACGATGCGGCGAAGGGTAAAATCTTCACCGTGATCGGGCGTGAGATCGCCGTCGCCGTCAAGGAGGGCGGAGCGGATCCGGCCAACAACAGCAAGCTGCGCGACGTGATCGCCAAGGCTAAGGCCAACAACATGCCCAACGATACCATTGACCGCGGGATCAAGAAGGCTGCCGGTGACGCCAACGCCGTGAACTACGAGGTGCTTACATACGAGGGCTACGGCCCCAGCGGTGTGGCCATCATCGTGGACACGCTGACCGACAACAAGAACCGCACGGCTGCCAATGTGCGCAGCGCGTTCACCAAGGGCAGCGGAAACGTGGGAACGCCCGGAAGCGTTTCCTACATGTTCGACAAGAAGGGACAGATCATCATCGACAAGGAAGAGTGCGAGATGGATCCCGATGATCTGATGATGCTGGCTCTGGACGCAGGAGCTGAGGATTTCTCCGAGGAGGAGGACAGCTACGAGGTTTACACCGCTCCCGAGGATTTCAGCAAGGTGCGCGAGGCCCTGGAGGCTGAGAACATCCCCATGCTGGAGGCGGACGTGACCATGATCCCCCAGACCTGGGTGGAGCTCTCCGACCCGGAGGACATCAAGAAGCTGACCAGGATTCTGGACCTGCTGGACGAGGACGACGACGTGCAGGCGGTGTACCACAACTGGGACGAATAGGATTAAACAGATGGAGCTCTTCCCTGTTGTGCCGTAACGGCGCGCGGGGAGGAGCTTTTTGGATGAATGCAGCGAGGGGCCGGCGCAGGCTGTGGGTGATTGCGGCGTACCCGGACGGCCGCATTCGCAGTCGGCAGGTGATTGAGGCGTACCCGGACGGCCGCGCCTCTGCGGCAGTATAAAAGCTGGGGATATAAAGGAGAGCAGAAGATGAAGATTCAGAATGGGATCAGACAGTTTGAAGCGCAGTTTGAGGAAAAGACGGAGGAACTGCTGTTTTTGACCGGTCCAAACGGTTTTGGCGGGGGAAGAGTGCCGGGGGAGAAGCTCTGGTCCGCCTCCATCGGATTGGCGGCGTACAAGCGCCCCGGGGAGGAGGCGGTGCAGCAGGACGGAACGTTGACGCTGAAAGCGGACGACGATCTGCTTCACCGCCTGCAGGCGCAGGTGAAGCCGTACAGTGTGATCCGCGCGGCGGTGCGTGCCGGCCGTGAGCGCCAGGCGCGTTTTATGCTGGTGGGAGAAACCTCTCCGGCCCGGGACGGGGAGCTTGAGGCGATCCTGGAGGAGCTAAAAAAACCGGTGTACTTAGAGGACGAGGTGTTGGGGCGCTTTACCCTGGACCGGCAGGTCAACTGGTTTGAGGCGGACGTGGACTGGCTGGGGCAGATGGTGCGCCTGTCCTTTGACTGGGATGAGGACGAGGCAATGGAGGACTCTCTCAGAACGGCTAAGACCCTGATGGCGGATCAGGAGGAGTGGAACCGCCGTGTGCTGGCACGGGCCTCGGAGGACCTTCTGGAGCTGAAGAATGACAGCTGGCTGGAGGAGGACGAGGAGGAGCTTGACGCAGAGAAATTTGAGGCCCGTCTGGAGCTGGAGAGCATCGAAGTGCGGCCTGATGGAGAGTTCTGCTTCTGGTTTGAGGACGGGGATCTGTTCTGGGGTCACTCCATTACGGTGGAGGGGACGCTGGAGGGCGGTCCTGAGCAGGCGGATATTCAGGGGTAAGAACAGATGAAAATGGGTTCGGATGGGCAGCCGGAACCGGCAGGGCGGCTCTCCGGGAAGGATAGGGAGTATGAAGCGTATTTTTGCATTTTTGATTGATTATATGATTTTGCTGGCCGTTCTGATGGGACCGGTTTTTCTGGCGATTAACAGCGGCATATGGACAGGGGGAAGCTTGTCCCGGATCGGACTCCCGGCGGCGATGGCGGTCTATCTGGTATATTTTTTCTCTGCTGATTACTGGTTTCAGGGTATAACGCTGGGGAAACGTTTCCTGGGACTGCACCTGATCTGGGACCAGGGAGAGGGAAATGACAGGCTGGTCCGGTCCATTCTGCACACAGTTTTTAAATGTCTGCTGATCATCGTCTGGCCCGCGACCCTGATCCTATGCCTCTGCCTTGGCGGCCGGCTGCCCTATGACATACACCTGGGTCTCTGTTACGTGCAGGGCCCGAAGGCTCCGCTCTGGAAGACGCTGCTTAAAATTGCTGCGGGTGTGGTGATTTTCTTCGCGCTGGTGTTCTCCGCGGCCTCCCTGATGTTAAGCAGTGTGAACAAAGAGGCCTATTATACGGTGAGAGACGAGAAGATTCCGTCTGTCTACACGGTTTTGGGAAAACATCGTCTGGCAGGATATTCCTCCTCCAGCAGCTCCGGCGTTTACGAGGCGCAGTACCAGTATGTGGTCCGGGGGAACGGAAATGAACTCCTGGAACAATATATGGAGTACCTGATCCAAAACGAGGGATTCGCACGGCATGAGGAGGACGAGTCCGGCTACAGGGGCAACATCCGGGTTCTGAAGCGGCAGGCCGTGGACGGGTATGAGACGACCGCCTTTCTGGTTTCATCCCGGGACGCCCTGACGGTGAAGCTGGTCTGTGAGAAGGCTGAAAATTGAGTGATCCAAATTGCGGCGGGCGGCTGTACCGATGGGTGCGGCCGCCTGCTTTTTCCGGATGGAACGGGCCGCTGGCGCAGGCTGCGGCACACTGCCTGCCGGAATCCTTAAATTTGTGTAAAAAGTTTTTTCAAATCTTCTATCTGTTCAAAATGCACATCAGGCTTTATGATATCCCATGTAAGAGATAAACAGTTCTTCTTCAAGCGCTTGAGAGAGACTTTTAAAAGATCCGGCGGGGCCGGGCAGGAGGTTATCAGATGGGTAAATTAATCAACAAGAATTGCATCGTGTTTGACATCCGGGGAGAGAAAAAAGATGTGATCTACAGACTGGCCGTGGAGCTTGGAAAGGCCGGGACGATCACGGACACGGAGGAATTTTACAAGGACGTTCTGGCCAGAGAGGCCATTTCCCCTACCTTCGTAGGGTTTGACATGGGTCTGCCCCACGGCAAGACCGACCACGTGCTGGAGGCCAGCGTGTGCTTCGGCCGCACCGCGGAGCCGGTGGTCTGGAATGAGGAGAGCGGCGAGACTGCGGACCTGATCATCCTCATCGCCTGCCCCCTGGCGGAGGCCGGAGACACCCATATGAAGATCCTGGCGAACCTGTCCAGAAAGCTTATGCACGAGGAATTCCGGGAATCGCTGCGAAACAGCGATGAAGAGCAGGTATATCAAATTTTAACGGAAGTTTTGGAGGGATAATGAGATGAAAGAGCAGTTAAAAACACTGAAAAAGCACATTTTGACGGGCACGTCCCACATGATCCCGTTTATCGTGGCAGGCGGTATCCTGTTTTCCCTGGCGGTTATGTTAAACCCCGCGGGAGCGGCTACCCCGGAGACCGGCTGGCTGGCCGGGCTGGCGCAGATCGGTCTGGGCGGACTGACGCTGTTTGTTCCGATCCTGGGCGGCTACATCGCTTACTCCATCGCCGATAAGCCCGGTCTGGCGCCCGGCATGATCGGAGCGTACCTGGCAAAAGAGATGGGCGCGGGCTTTTTAGGCGGTATGGTGGCCGGCCTGATCGCCGGTGTGGTGGTAAAGCAGTTAAAACGGATCAAGCTTCCCATCGCGCTTAAAACGCTGGGTTCCATTTTCATCTATCCCCTGGTGGGCACCTTTATCACCGGCGGAATCATCGTCTGGGGCATCGGCGGACCCATCGCGGCTGTGATGAACGGCCTGACGAACTGGCTGTCCGGCCTGGGCGACGTGGGTAAGGTTCCGCTGGCTTCCATTCTGGGCGCAATGACTGCATTTGACATGGGCGGCCCGGTCAACAAAGTTGCAACGCTGTTCGCACAGACTCAGGTAGACACCCTTCCCTATCTGATGGGCGGCGTGGGCGTCGCCATCTGTACGCCTCCCATCGGCATGGGCATCGCCACACTGCTTGCGCCCAAGAAATACAACGCTGAGGAGAAGGAAGCAGGCAAGGCGGCCATTCTGATGGGCTGCGTGGGTATCACCGAGGGCGCGATCCCCTTTGCCGCCAACGATCCGCTGCGCGTGATCCCCTCCCTGATCGTGGGAGCGGTGGTCGGAAACATCATCCCCTTCCTGACCGGCGTGTTAAACCATGCGCCCTGGGGCGGCCTCATCGTGCTGCCGGTGGTCGAGGGCAGGATCTGGTACTTTATTTCCGTGCTTGCAGGTGGATTTGTGACTGCGATTATGGTAAACTTACTGAAGAAGAACAACATGGACGACGCGGTGGTCAAAGCCGTGGAGGAAGACGATCTGGACGAGATCACATTTGACGATTTATAAGATCCGCCGTCAGCCGGGCAGAGGGCGCCGGGGGCGGTACACACAATGAATATGGAACTGTAAAACAGCAAACGTTTAGGAGGAAAAACATGAAGGTAGTCGGTATTACATCCTGCCCGTCGGGCGTGGCGCACACTTATATGGCAGCGGAGGCTTTAAAGCTCTCCGGAGAGAAGCTGGGAATCGAGGTTCTGATCGAGACTCAGGGCGGAGCGGGCGTGGAGAACCAGCTGAAGCAGAAGGACATCGACGAGGCGGCCTGCGTGGTTCTGGTCAACGACGTGGCGCTGGAAGGTCTGGACCGCTTTAAGGGCAAAAAAGTGCTCAAGATGGGCGTTTCCGATCTGATCAAGAAGTCCGACGCAGTGATGAAGAAGATTCAGGACACGTTCCAGTAAGCGCTGGTCAGGGGAGTATCAGAGCGATAAATGTTACATATGGGAATCAGGACGAGGGGGGAGGGGAGAATCTCCTCTTGTCCTGTTGCAGGTAAAAGCCGCAGGCGCAGCCCCTAGTGATTGCGCCGGCGAACGGGGGAGGCAGATATGTTTAATGGAAGAATGCTGAACATCATCCGTTACCTCAAATCCCACGGCCAGTCCTCCTACAAGGAGGTGGCCAGGGATTTGAACGTCTCCGAGCGGAGCGTGCGCTACGATGTGGACCGGATCAACGATATTCTGTCCCTGGAGCGCCTGCCGGAGATCGAAAAGCATTCCAAGGGCGTGCTCGTTTACCCGGAGCACCTGGATCTTAAGGGGATGGAGGATGGAAACGAGGTCATATACACCGGTAAGGAGCGCATGTCCATCCTGCTTCTGATCCTGATGATCCGCAACGAGGACCTGAAAATCAACCAGCTGAGCGAGCAGTTCCGGGTTTCCCGGTCCACGGTGAAGAACGACATGGCGGCTCTGGACGAGGAGCTGAAAAAGGACGGGATGGGCATCGGCTATTCCGGGCATTTCTACCTGGCCGGTCCAAAGATCAAGCGGGCCACCCTGCTGAACCAGGAGTTTCGCAAATACATCGAGTATCTGATCAACCCCTTCACCAGCTATAATTCCTATGAATTTTACTGCATCCATATCATTCACAAGGCATTTGAGGGCGTGTCCGTGGCTAATGTGGTGATGGCGGTGGACGATCTTTTGGAGGAGCTTCAGTGCACGCTGACCAGCAGCTCCTACCTGTGGTACATGTCGAACGTGGTGGTTCTGGTCTGGTATATTCTCCACGGCAAGGTCTACCCCCTGGACATTACCGTGGCTCCGGACTTCAACCGGGAGGCCTTCGGGCGCTTCGGGAAGCGGCTGGAGGAGATTATCGGCCGGGAGGTCTCCGAAGAACACATCCGTATGATGGCGAAAATGTTCGATTTCACCAACAAGATCGCGGGGGGAAATGCGGACGTGGACCCGGTGCAGGCGGAAGCGGTGACATTTTCCCTGATCTCCGCCATGTCCAAGCGGTTGAATATGCCCTTTGACAAGGACCGGACGCTGGTGGAAGGTCTGCTAAACCACATGATCCCCCTGATCCAGCGCATCAACAACCACGTGAGCATCCGGGACAACATGATCTCCCTGCTGCGGCCCCAGGACCGCCAGATGTACAACCTCATGGCCCAGGTGTGCGCGGAGACTGATATTTTAAAGGAGATCAGCAACGAGGACGAGATCGTCTACCTGACCGTCTGCTTCATGGCCAGCCTGAAGCGGATGAAGAGCGTGCCCTACAAGCGGGTGCTTCTGGTCTGCGGCCACGGCTACGGCACCACCACCATGCTGAAGGAGTCCCTGCTCAGCGAGTATCAGATCCATATACTGGACACCATTCCCATTTATAAGGTCTCCTCCTACCCGGACTGGGCGTCCATCGATTATGTGCTCTCCACCATCAAGCTGAACAACAGCCTGCCCAGGCCCTGTCTGGTGGTGAACCCCATCCTGCAGCCCGAGGACCGGGCCGCCATCGACCGGCTGGGCGTTCCGCGCAAGACAATTCTTTCCAGCTACTACGCCATTGAGGAAAAGCTGGGGTTTCTGGACGAAGCCACCAGGGCCAGAGTGCTGGATGTGATCGAGAAGGAACTGGGATACCAGACGGTCAAGCCCTTCACCAACCCCAAAAGCTTCAGCAGCTTTTTAAAGTACGACTGCATCCGCCTGTGCCGGGAGGAGCCGGATTGGAAAAACGCGGTGCGTTTGAGCGCGGAGCCGCTGTTAAAGCGGGGATTTATCGAGGAATGTTATGTGGAGAACATGATCGGCTTTATCGGGGAGCAGGGCTTTTACGCGGTGTCCGACGACTCCTTCGCGCTGCTGCACGGCAAGGGCGTGGAGGGGATTCACCAGACCAGCTTGAGCCTGTTGATCACCGAAACGCCGGTTCATTTCGGGGAGAAGAAGGTGCGGGTGATTTTCTGTCTGGCAAGCAAAGATTCCAAGGAGCACATTCCGGCGGTGGTGACCCTCATGCGCATGGTCAAGACCACGGGCCTGATCCGGGAGCTGGAGGCGAGCCGGACCGAGGAGGAGGCGTACCAGAGCGTGTTGAACTGCGAGTTTGAGGTGTTGTAAGCGGGCGGAAACCGGGCGGATGCGAAGGGGCATCGGCCCGGTTTTGCTATAAGGAAAGCACAGGGAGTTCCGGAAGTACCGGCGATTCCCTGTGCTTTTGCCTGTGGAGCGATTCATACGGGCTTGCGTCAGTTGGACACCACCATAGTTCTCAACCCGTCCGTGGCGTTTGCCGCGTTGAAGATGTAGAGGGTGTAGGAGGTGTTGGCGCTCATGTTGGCGGCTGCCGTGGCGACGGAGACGTTGGGCAGGGAGCCGGTTCTGGAAATGTAGAGCTGGTACCAGCCGGGATAGAAGCTGGTGTAGGGCGTCACTTCACGGTAGCGCACGTTGGTGAAGGGCGTGTAGTTGCTGTTCTGATTGCCGATGGACACGTCGAAGGGCCCAAGGTTCAGAGAGAGGTTGCTGACCCGCAGGCAGCTGGTGCCGGTGGGCGCGTTGCAGGAGATGTCGGAAATCTCCATAATGTCCAGGCCGCTGGCCGTGTTGATGATGGCAACGGTCATGGAGCTGCCCGCCCGCACGGTGATCTGCTTCTGCACGTAGACGTATCCGTTGGAGCCGGAGATGGTCACGGTCTGGCTGCCGGAGGTGGCCTGGAGATAGGTGGTCATGTCTCCGTTGCCGAAACGGCTGGCCACAAGCCAGTTGCCCAGGTAGACGAAGAAGGGCTGATAGCCGTTGCTGGCGTTTAAAAAGCGGACCCGCCCGTAGCTGTTATTGTTGCAGGAGAAGCAGGGGAAGGTGACTCCGGGGATGATGGTTACGCCGCCGCCCACACCGGGAATGATAGGACGGTAGATCGGGGGATTGCCGTCGGCAACGGGACCTCCTTCACCGGGATTGGGGAGGGGGATAACCGGAACATTGGCGTCCGGTATGGATGTATTGCCGTCGGCGACAGGGCCGCCTTCGCCGGGATTGGGAAGCGGAATAACAGGGGTCCCGGCTTCGTTGTCCACTGCGGCGGTGCTGACGATGGGTGCATCGTCATAGTTGTCGGGGTAATAGGACTGACGATTCATGTTTACCTCACTGTGTTTGATTGATTCAGTATAGTGTATTCAGGGGAGTGGGGAATTGTGAGTGAGGGAGGTGAATTTTTTTCGCAGGGGGTACGCGCTGCCGCCGCGGGAGGGGTGCGCCGGACTGCGAAGCGAAGCGCAGGATCTAATGCCCGGGGGACGGCAAAACCGCGGCACCGGCTCGATTCGCGGAGAAATCCTGAAGGCTTTCTCCGCTCAGGTCGCCTGAAATCGGGGCTTTGAGGCCCCGATTTCTCCACGGTTTTGCCGCCCCCCGGACATAAGATCCTGCGGTCCGCTTCGCAATCGCCCGGCGCACCCCTCCCGCGGCGGCAGCGCTGGGGCCCTATGGCGGAGTGGAAAAAAGCGAGTCACCTTTGAGGGGGGAATATAAAGGGTATTTTTGGGAGGAGGGTGCATATAATAAAGGGAACCAGTGTGTCGGGAGTGAGGGCTTATGTTAGGGGAATCGAAGGCGGCGGCGGTGTCTGCGCTGGGGCTTCCGCGGGATGTGTTGCTGGGGGATGTGTTGGTCAGTTTTGTGGGGCGCAGGGAGGTCTGTATTGAGAATTATCGCAGCATCCTTTTATATACGGATACCATGGTGAAGGTGCAGGCCAGGACCTGTAAGGTGATTGTGCATGGGGCGCGGCTTGCCATTGCGTATTATACCAGCGAGGAAATGAAGATTACGGGCCAGATCCAGTCTCTGGAGTTTGAATCTTGACGGCCTGAGCGTGGAGAGGAGGAGGCTGCAGTGGTGGAACGGCTGCTACATAACTGGCACGGATATGTGAAGCTGAGGCTTCACGGTTATTCGCCGGAGCGTTTTTTGAATCTTTGTAATGCGAGAAAGCTGGAAATTTGGGGCATTCTCTGTAAGGATGGGGATTATGAGTTTTTTATGACGGTTCCGGGATATCGGAAGGTGAAACCGCTGGTGAGAAAATCCAGGGTGAGGCTTAGGATTCTGGAGCGGTACGGATTGCCTTTCTTTTTGTACCGGAACCGGAAACGCAAATTGTTCGGAGCCGGTCTGGCCGGCTTTTTTGTGTTTTTGTATGTGATGAGCCTGTTTGTATGGGATATCGAGTTTGAGGGAAATTATCATTATACCTATGATACGCTGATCCGGTATCTGGCGGACCAGGATGTGGATTATGGGATGTATAAGAAACGGATCGACTGCGAGGAGCTGGAGAGCGGATTCCGGGCGCATTTCCCGGAGATTACCTGGGTCTCGGCCAGGGTCTCGGGCACGCGGCTGCTGATCCATATCAAGGAGAACGAGGTGATTTCCACGCTGCCGGAAAAGGATGAGACGCCCTGCGATCTGGTGGCGGCCAAGCCGGGGGTGATCACGTCCATGATCGTGCGCCAGGGGATCGCCCAGGTGGCCATCGGGGATGAGGTGGAGGCGGGACAGGTGCTGGTGAAGGGCATCGTGCCCATTGTGAATGACGCGGAGGAGGTTGTGAATCAGTATACAGTAAGGGCGGATGCGGATGTGACGGCCAGGACGGTGAACGGGTACAGCAAGTCGTTTCCGCTGATGCATACGGAGCGGGTGGCGACGGGACGGACGCGGCGGGGGTGGTATGTGAAGGCGGGTAAGGCTTCGTTTACGTTTCTCGTGCCTGCCTGGGGGGAGCAACAGTGGGATTATGTGATGGAGGAGCGGCAGCTGAAGCTTTTTTCCAATTTTTACCTTCCATTTTATCTGGGGGATATTAAGGGGAAGGAGATGTCGGCTTACGACAGGAAGTACACAGAGGAGGAGCTTAAGGACATCGCGGGGCGGGAAAAAGAGTTGTTTGCGGAAAAATTAACAGAAAAAGGGGTACAAATTCTTGAAAATAATGATAGAATAGAAACGAGTGCAACCAAATGTACCATTACCGGGCAGTTCGTGACGCTGGAGCAGATCCAGAAAGCGGCGCCCCTGGCACAGGAGGAGATCATTCCCAATATCGAACCAGAGGAGACGAAAGCGACGCAATGAGTGTTATCGAGACTATGATCGACATCCCGGTTGAACATGAACGCAACGTATGCGGCCAGTTTGACTCATACTTAAAGAAAATAGAACGCACCCTGCATGTGACCATCATCGCCAGGGACGGGGAAATCAAGTTAATCGGGCCTGAGCAGACCATCCGCCAGGCCAAAAGTGTTTTCAGCAATCTGGTGGAGCTGTCCAGACGGGGCAACGCCATCACGGAGCAGAACGTGGACTACGCCCTGTCCCTCTCCTTCACGGAGAGCGACGGGCAGATCCTGGAGATCGACAAGGACATTATCTGCCGCACCATCACCGGTAAGCCGGTGAAGCCCAAAACCATGGGACAGAAGCAGTATGTGGACGCCATCCGCAAGAAGATGATCGTGTTCGGCATCGGCCCCGCGGGTACGGGCAAGACCTACCTGGCCATGGCCATGGCGATCCAGGCCTTTAAGAACGGGGAGGTGGGACGGATTATTCTGACTCGCCCGGCCATTGAGGCGGGGGAGAAGCTGGGCTTTCTGCCCGGGGATCTCCAGAGCAAGATCGATCCCTATCTGCGGCCCCTCTACGACGCCCTGTATCAGATCATGGGGGCGGAGAGTTATCTGCACAATTCGGAGAAGGGGCTGATTGAGGTGGCGCCCCTGGCCTACATGCGCGGCCGGACTTTGGACAACGCCTATATTATACTGGACGAGGCCCAGAATACCACTCCGGCTCAGATGAAGATGTTCCTGACCCGGATCGGTTTCGGCTCCAAGGTGATCGTCACCGGAGACCAGACACAGAAGGATCTGCCCAGCGGGGCGACCTCGGGGCTGGATACGGCCATCAAGGTTTTGAGGCGGATCGACGACATCGGATTCTGTTACCTGACCAGCTCCGACGTGGTGCGCCATCCCCTGGTGCAGAAAATTGTACAGGCCTACGACGATTTTGAGCAGAAGGGGAAGGCCACGTCCCACGCCCGCCGGACCAGGGAGCGGGACCGCTCTTAGGGAGAGCCGGGAAATGAGGCCGGGGCCCCGCAAAGGCCAAAGAACCGGCCGGACAAAGGAGAAGACAAGCTATGACCATTACCATTGAATATGAGGCGGAGAAACAGCTGGACCTGCCCTATGAGGAGATTATCCGGGATGTGGTGAACGAATCCCTGGATTACGAGAAATGCCCTTATGAGGCGGAGGTCAATGTGATTCTGACGGACAACCAGGCCATTCAGGAGATCAACCGGGAACACCGGCAGATCGACGCGCCCACGGACGTGCTGAGCTTTCCCATGGTGGACTATGAAGCGCCCTCGGATTTCGATCACGTGGAGGACGCGGTGGAGGACTATTTTAACCCCGAGACAGGGGAGCTGATGCTGGGGGACATTGTGATCAGCGTGGATAAGGTGGAGGAACAGGCGGAGAAGTACGGCCATTCCCAGACCCGGGAGCTGGCCTTTCTGGTGGCTCACAGCATGCTTCATCTGTGCGGTTACGACCACATGGAGGAGGAAGAACGGCTGTTGATGGAAGCCAGGCAGAATGAGATTCTGGAGCGCAGGGGGTACACGAGATGAGAAAAGCAGGGTGGAAGCGGATAACGGGAATTCTGTTTGCGGCCGCACTTTTGAGCGGCTGCGCAAAACAGACCTATGTGGAGGTCACCACGGCGGAGGAGACCACGGTCGCCGCCACGTCGGCTGAGATCCACATTGAGACCGCGACCACGGAGGCGGAGAAGGTGGACCCGGATCAGCCTCCCTATTACCTGCCCGAGGAGCGGGTGGAGGAGAACGGCCTCATCCGCAGCTATCTCACGGGAGAGATGACAGACGCCGCCAAGGCCAACCGCCGTCCCGTCGCGGTCATGATGAGCAACGACAAGCAGGCTCTGCCCCAGTACGGCATCAACCGGGCGGGCGTGGTCTACGAGGCGCCGGTGGAGGGGGACATGAACCGTTATATGTCCATTATCGAGGATTTTGACGATCTGGAGCGCATCGGCTCGGTGCGCAGCTGCAGGACCTATTACACCTATTTTGCCAGAGAGTTCGACGCGATTTACGCCCACTACGGGCAGAGCACCTTTGCCAAGCCCTATCTGAACAATGTGGACAATATCAACGGCCTGGAGGGCATCGGCAGCGTGGCCTACTACCGGTCCAGCGACCGGAAAGCGCCCCACAACGCCTACACCAGCGGACCGCGCCTGCAGCAGTCCATCGAGAAGCTGGGGTATTCCCAGATATTTGACACGTCCTACCAGGGCCACTATCTCTTTGCGAGAGACGGTGTGACGGATCTTTTGGCGGACCGCCCCGGGGTGATGGCGGCTGATACGGTGAAACCGGGGTATACTATGAACAAGGCGTATTTCCAGTACGACCCGGAGGACGGACTCTATCACCGCTACCAGTACGGCGGCGTGCACCAGGGGAATGAAGGCCCCATCACGGTGAAGAACGTGATCTTCCAGTGCTGCCAGATGGGCCATTACGCTACCACGGAGTATCTGAACATCAACGTCCACGCGGCGGAGTGCGGCTTTTTCATCACCGGCGGACAGGCCATCCCCATCAGCTGGGAGAAGGACGGGGAGTTCGGCACCACCCACTACTATGACCTGGAGCACAACGAGATCGTGCTGAACCAGGGCAAGACCTGGGTCTGCATCATTCCCACGCGGGATTTTGATAAAATTGAAATTACAGGAAAAGAGTAACCATACATGAGCGCAACGACAAAAGAACAGACCGGAAACAAAAAGGCTCCAACGCCGGGCGGCAAAAAGGCGGCCAATTTCGTGATCCAGGGCAGCATCCTGGCCATCGCGGGCATTGTGGTCCGCCTGATCGGGATGCTCTACCGCATCCCCCTGATCAACATTATCGGAAAAAAGGGAAATGGATACTATACGTCCTCCTACGGCGTCTATAATATCCTGCTGATCCTTTCCTCCTACAGCATGCCGGTGGCCGTCTCCAAGATGGTGGCCACCAGGATCGCCAGGGAGGAGCACCAGAACAGCCGCAGGATCCTGCGGGCCGCCCTGGTCTACGCCACGGTGATCGGCGGCGTCGCGGCCGCGGTGCTCTGGTTCGGGGCGGAGACCTTCGCCCAGCTGATCAAGACGCCGTTTTCCATGTACGCCTTAAAGACCCTGGCCCCCACCATCTGGATCATGGCCTATCTGGGCGTGCTGCGGGGGTATTTCCAGGGCACCGGCTCCATGGTTCCCACGGCGATTTCCCAAATTCTGGAACAAATTGTAAATGCCATTGTCAGCGTCGGCGCTGCGGCCCTGCTGTTTAGGATCGGAACCTCCATGAACCAGGCCACGGGCGCGACGGAGTATTCCTACGCCCTGGGAGCGGCGGGGGGAACCATCGGCACGGGAGCGGGAGCGCTGACCGCGCTGATCTTTTTTATGTTCCTGACCATGTCCCGTGCGCCGGAGCGGCGCAGGCTGGCGGAGGCGGATGTGAGCGGCAGGCGGGAGTCCTACCGGCAGCTGGCCCACACCCTGACCCTGACCATTCTGCCCATCGTGCTCAGCAGCACGGTGTACAACATCAGCAATGTGCTGGACAACTACTTCTTCGGCCAGGGGATGGATTACCTGGGCAGCTCCGAGGCGGCCATCGCCACCCTCTGGGGAATTCTGGGACAGTACCAGCTGCTCTTTAATATCCCGGTGGCGGTTTCCAACGCGCTTTCCTCCTCTCTGATCCCCTCCTTAAGCCGTGCGGTGGCCAGCGGGAACCGGGAGCAGACGCTGGAGCGCATCGACGCCGCGGTGCGGTTTTCCATGGTGATCGCCATCCCGGCGGCCGTGGGCCTGACCGTGCTGTCCGCGCCCATCAACAACCTGCTGTTCGGCAGCGAGGACAACCTCACCGTGATCCGTCTGACCATGGCCGGTTCCCTGGCGGTGGTGTTCTATTCCCTGTCCACTGTGACCAATGCCATTTTGCAGGGACTCAACCACATGAACGTGCCCCTGCGCAACGCCTGTATCTCCCTGGCCCTCCACGTGGCGGCCCTGGAGGCCATGCTGCTGGGGGCGAAATGGGGCATCTACAGCGTGGTGTTCGCCAATATTTTGTTCGCATTTTTTATGTGCCTGCTCAACGGTGCGGCCATCGCGCGCATCGCGGGCTACCGCCAGGAGTACCGCAGGACCTTTGTGGCGCCGGGCGTCAGCGCCCTGTTTATGGGGGCCGCCGCCTACGCGGTTTACCGCTTGATCCGTCTGGCTGTTCCGGCCGGAGCCGCGGACCGCAGGTTGTGGCTGGTGGTGCAGGTTCTGCCCGCCATTCTGGCCGCGGTTGTGGTTTACGGCGTGCTGCTTGTGAAGTTTAAGGGCGTGGGCCGAAAAGAGCTGTCGGCGATGCCGGGCGGAAGGCGGCTGATTCCGCTTCTGGAGCGGGCGCGGCTGCTGTAAATATTTCTCAGAAAAAACCGGATTTATGATTAAAAACAGAACAGAAAGCAGATACTAATACTGGATTCTACAAGGAGGACTTATTCCATGAAGAAGTATATGTACTGCTTTCTGTTATTTATTGCCACGTCCATTGTCTGCCTGATCGTGGGCTACGCCGTGACCCGCTACAGCCTCCGCCAGGAACAGGCGCTGCCGGGAACCGCGGTGGAAACCGAGACGGTTAATGAACTGGAAAACCAGGTGGCTGTGAACCAGGACGAGGTCAAACCCATCCTGGAGACAGGCCCTGAGAAGGAGTTTTATCTGGTGGCGGAGTCCGGTTTTCTGCTGGTGTTCAGCAAGGACCAGAGCACCATCTGTCTTTACACCCATATTCCGGTCACGGATTTTCCGGAAACGGAGCGGGAGCGGCTGATGGAGGGAATCTGGTTTCCCACCATGATGGACGTTTACCATTATCTGGAATCCTATACCAGCTGACCCGCCGGGAAATGAGGCCCCAGGCGGCGGATTGGGGCCCGGGTGTGAGAATTATGTGAAAAGTGTTGAAATGTACGGCGAAAACAGATAAAATGTACTTCGAACATCAGACGGGACCTGCAGTCCCAAGTAAGGGATGGGAAGTGACAAATGAAACGGAAAATTATCATCATCGGAGGCGGAGCCAGCGGTCTGGTTGCCGCCATTTGCGGCGCCCGTGAGGGTGCCTGCGTGACGATTGTGGAACATATGGATCGGGTGGGGAAGAAGATTCTCTCCACCGGAAACGGCCGCTGCAATATGACGAACCTGGATATGAGGCCGGAGTGCTACCGCTGCGGCCAGCCCGCGTTTCCCATGAAGGTGCTGGAGGGATTCACGGTGGAACAGACCCTGGAATTTTTCCGGGAGCTGGGCATCGAGACCAGGAGCCGGGGCGGCTACATTTACCCTGCCAGCGACCAGGCCAGCGCTGTGCTGGATGTGCTCCGCCGGGAGGTGGAGCGGCTGGGCGCCGTGGTGCTCACCGGCTGCGAGGTCAGGGAGGTGAGCGCTGTGGAGGGCTGCCGCCCCGATAGCGCGGAAAAACGGAAGGCGGGGGACTGCCGCCCCGGGGGTGTCGGAAAAAACGGCGGGGAGGGCTGCGGCCCCACGGCCCCGCGCTTTGTGGTGAAAACCAGCCAGGGCGATCTGACGGCGGACGCCGTGATTCTGGCGGCCGGTTCCAAGGCGGCGCCGAACACCGGCTCCGACGGCAGCGGCTATGAGCTGGCAAAAGGGCTGGGACACAAGGTGATTAAGCCTTTGCCCGCCCTGGTGCAGCTGCGCTGTCAGGGAAGGCACTACAAGCAGCTGGCAGGCATCCGCACGGAGGCCCGTTTGAGCCTGTATGCGGGCGGTTCGCTGCTGGCGGAGGACACGGGGGAGCTGCAGCTGACGGATTACGGTTTGTCCGGCATCCCCACCTTCCAGATCAGCCGGTTTGCGGCCAGGGCCCTGGACGCGGGCCAGAAGGTGACGGTCCGGGTGGATTTCCTGCCCTCCTGGCCGGAGCATGAGGCGTTCGAGCGCCTGCGGGAACGGGTCTCGCGCCTGGGCTACAAGACCGCGGAGGAGATGATGGTCGGGCTGTTGAACCGGAAGCTGGCGGCGGTGCTGCTGCAGGCGGCCGGGATCGATCCCTTCCAGCCGGCGGGCGGACTGAGGAACAAGCAGATTTCCAGGCTGCTGGAACAGCTCAAATCCTACCAGGCCCTGGTCATGAGCGTGAACCCCTTTGCCAACGCCCAGGTCTGCTGCGGCGGCGTGGACACGCGGCAGGTGGACCCGGCGACCATGGAGTCCCGCTGCAGGCCCAACCTGTATCTGGCAGGGGAGATTTTGGATGTGGACGGCATCTGCGGGGGATATAATCTGCAGTTTGCGTGGTCCAGCGGAGCCGTCGCGGGGAGAAATGCGGCCCGGGGCTGCGGATCACAGGAATAAATGGTGACAGGAGAGAACAGACAGTCGATGATTCGGATTAATCAGTTAAAAATGCCCTTGGGGCACAGCGCGGACAGCCTGAAGGCCAGGGCCGCCAAGACTCTGCGGGTCAGGGAAAACCGCATTGCGGACTTAAAAATCGTGAAGCGGTCGGTGGATGCGCGCAAGAAGCCGGATATCTGCTACAGCTATGTGGTGGACGTGGCGGTGAGCGGTCTGGACGTGGCCGGGGAGCAGCAGCTGGTACATAGACTTCGGGACCGGAACGTGGGAATTTCCCAGGAGAAGGTTTACCGCTGTCCGGAGTGCGGCGGGGAGCGGCTGGACCACCCGCCGGTGGTGGTGGGAGCCGGTCCCGCGGGTTTGTTCTGCGGCCTGCTGCTGGCCAGAAAGGGATACCGCCCCATTTTGCTGGAGCGGGGGCAGGACGTGGACGCCCGCACCCGGGAGGTGGCCGCCTTCTGGGAGGGCGGAACATTAAACCCGTCCTCCAACGTGCAGTTCGGCGAGGGCGGAGCGGGAACATTTTCCGACGGAAAGTTAAATACGTTGGTGAAGGACGCCTCCGGGCGCAACCGGGAGGTGCTGCGCCTTCTGGTGGAATTCGGCGCGGACCCGTCAATTCTCTATCTCAACAAGCCCCACATCGGGACGGATGTGCTGAGCCAGGTGGTGAAGGCCATCCGAACGGAGATTCTGCGCCTGGGCGGACAGGTGCGTTTCATGAGCCAGGTGACGGATGTGGAGCTGGAGGAAGGTCGTCTGCGCGCGCTGATGGTGGACGGCTCCAAACGGCTTAAGGCCGAGGCTGCGGTGCTTGCCATCGGCCACAGCGCACGGGATACCTTTGAGATGCTGTGCAGCCGTGGCATTCCCATGGAGGCCAAGGCTTTTGCGGTGGGGCTGCGCATCCAGCATCCCCAGTCCATGATCAACCGGAGCCAGTACGGACAGGACAAGGTGGAGGAGCTGGGAGCGGCTGACTACAAGGTGACCTGGAAGGCAGCCTCCGGGCGCGGGGTGTACTCCTTCTGTATGTGCCCGGGCGGCTATGTGGTGGACGCCTCCTCGGAGCCGGGGCGTCTGGCGGTCAACGGAATGAGCTATCACGGTCGGGCGGGGGAAAATGCCAACAGCGCCCTGATCGTTACCGTGACGCCGGAGGATTTCCCGGACCGCACGGCTCTGGGCGGAATGCATTTCCAGCGGCAGCTGGAGGAGCGGGCTTACGCTCTGGGCGGCGGGAAAATCCCGGTTCAGCTCTACGGAGATTTCCGGGAAAACAGAGCGGGCGCGGAGAACTTTGGCCAGGTAAAGCCCCAGTTTAAGGGGGCCTATGCCTTTGCCAACCTGCGGGAGCTCTGGCCGGAGGAACTTTCCCAGGCGCTGATCGAGGGCGTGGAGGCGTTTGAGGGAATGATCCGGGGCTTCTCCCGCCCGGACGCCATTCTGGCGGGTATCGAGAGCCGCACCAGCTCGCCGGTGCGTATCCCGCGGGACGAAGGTCTGGAGAGCCCGGTGCGGGGAATTTATCCCTGCGGCGAGGGCGCGGGTTACGCTGGGGGAATCACCTCAGCGGCCATGGACGGCCTCAAAACGGCGGAGGAGATTATCCGCCGGTTCGCTCCGCCGGTTTATCGCGGCGATTCAATATTTACTGACAGAGAGGAATCCAACCATGCAGAATAAAGAGCGGCAAATGCTGAAGCAAAAGAAGCGTGTTGTGATAAAGATCGGCTCCTCATCCCTGACCCATCCGGAGACGGGAGCCTTGAATTTACTGAAAATCGAGCGCCTGATCCGCCTGATCAGCGATTTGAGGGGCGAGGGGCGGGAGGTGGTGCTGGTGTCCTCCGGAGCCATTGCGGCCGGACGCCAGGCCCTTGGACACACGAGAAAGCCGGACAGCCTGGCCCAGAAGCAGGCGTACGCCGCGGTGGGGCAGGCGCGGCTGATGATGGTGTACCAGAAGATTTTTGCCGAGTACAACCAGACCGCGGCCCAGGTGCTTCTGACCAAGGATACCATGGTCAACGACGCCTCCCGATACAACGCCCAGAATACCTTTGAGGAGCTGCTGAAGCTGGGAACCATCCCCGTGGTCAATGAAAACGACACGGTATCCACCTCGGAGATTCCCTATGTGGACAGCTTTGGCGACAATGACCGGCTCAGTGCCATCGTGACAGCCCTCATCGGCGGGGATCTTCTGATCCTGCTCTCCGATATCGACGGACTGTACACGGACGACCCGCGGAAAAATCCCCAGGCCCGGTTTATCGGCCTGGTTCCGGAGATCACCCCAGAGTTTCTCTCCATGGGGAAAAGCACCTCGGGCAGCAGCGTGGGCACCGGCGGCATGTCGGCCAAGCTGGCCGCGGCCCGCATCGCCACGGACAGCGGGGCGGATATGGTGATCGCCAACGGCGACCATGTGGAGGTGATCCAGCAGATTATGGCCGGGGAGGAGAAGGGCACCTTGTTTCTGGCCCACCCCAACCTGGATTTTGACCTGATGCATTATCTGAACAGTGAATATTGACGACAGGAGGAGACGGAGAAAATGGATTCGACACGCATTGACCGGATCAATGAACTTTACCATAAATCCCAGTCCATTGGGCTGACGGAGGAAGAGAAGGCGGAGCAGGCGGCGCTGCGGCAGGAGTACATAGCGGCGATCCGCGCCAGTTTGAGGGGAACGCTCAACAACATTTCCATTCAGGAGCCGGATGGGTCCATCACGGACCTGGGCAGGAAGTACGGCAAAATACAGGGGGAATGATGGGAGAGCAGAGGACGGCGGAGGAGAAAAAACAGCTGCGGCGGGAAATGCTTGCGCGGCGTGACCGGATGGAACCGGCAATGGCCGATGCGTTAAACCGGCGGCTCTGGGAACAGATGGAGCGGTGTCAGCAGCTTTGGAGCGGCATGCCGGTCTACACCTATATTTCCTACCGCTGTGAGGCGGACACCCGCAGGCTGGTCCGGGAGCTTTGGAAGAGAGGGATTCCGGTGGCCGCGCCCCGGGCAAAGGACGGGCGGATGGAATTTTACCGGATCCGCAGCGAATCGGACCTGACGGCCGGGTACCGGGGAATACCGGAGCCTGTCTGCGGGTGTGAGAAAGCCTCAAAGGAGCGGGCGTTGGTGATCGTTCCGGGAGCTGTTTTTGACTTGCAGGGATACCGCATCGGCTATGGCGGCGGGTATTACGACCGGTTTATGGCCCGGGAACCCGGTCATGAGACTCTGGGGCTGGCCTATGATTTCCAGGTGATATCCCGGCTCCCGGTGGAGGAATATGACCTCCCGGTGGGGAGGATTCTCACCACTTCCGGCCTGGTAAAATGCGGCAGCGGTCCGGAAATTGACCTGAAACGGTAGACTTTTGGCTTGCCTCTGTGGTATCATGTACTGTAAGTTCCGGGCGGGAGATCCCGGCCGGGCTTTGGCGCTCTTTGATCTTTGTGAAAATGGGTGAGGGAGATTCTTATGACATTAAATGAAATCGGCCGTCAGGCCAAGGAAGTATCGAGGCTTTTGGGCATCCTGGGATCCCGGGAAAAGAATATGGGCCTGGAGGAGGCCGCCAGATCGCTGCTGGAAGGGGAGGAGGAGATCCTTTTAGCCAACCAGGAGGACTGTGAGAAGGCGAAAAACAGCGGAATGAGCCAGGGACTGCTGGACCGCCTGATGCTGACGCCGGCCAGGGTTCAGGCCATGGCGGACGGCCTGTTGCAGGTGGCGGCGCTGGAGGACCCGGTAGGGGAAGTGCTCTCCGTGAAGCTGCGCCCCAACGGGCTGCAGATCGGCCAGAAGCGGGTGCCTCTGGGCGTGATCGGAATGATCTATGAGGCGCGGCCCAACGTGACGGCGGACGCCTTCGGGCTGTGCTTTAAGAGCGGAAACGCGGTGATTTTAAAGGGTGGAAGCGACGCCATCCGGTCTAACCAGGCGATCGTGCGCTGCCTGCGGGAGGGGCTGGTTCACGCCGGGCTGCCTGCGGATGCGGTACAGCTGGTGGAGGACACCAACCGGGACACCACCCGGGAGCTCATGCGCCTGAACCAGTACGTGGATGTGCTGATCCCCAGAGGGGGAGCGGGCCTGATCCGCGCGGTGGTGGAGAACAGCACCGTGCCCGTGATCGAGACGGGAACCGGCAACTGCCATATCTATGTGGATGAGTCCGCAGACTTCAATATGGCGCTGGATATTATTTACAATGCAAAGACCCAGCGGATCGGGGTTTGCAATGCCTGTGAATCCCTGGTGGTTCACCGGGCCATAGCGGAGCGTTTTCTGCCGCTTTTAAAGCGCAAGCTGAAGGATAAGCAGGTGGAGATTCGCGCCGACGAGGCGGCCTGCGCCATCGAGCCGTCCTTTACTCCGGCAGCGGAGGAGGATTGGGGAACGGAGTATCTGGACTACATTCTGTCCTTAAAGCTGGTGGATTCCCTGGACGAGGCCATTGCCCATATCAACCATTACAACACCGGCCACTCCGAGGCGATTGTGACCAGCGACTATTTTAATGCCCAGCGCTTCTTAAATGAGGTGGACGCGGCGGCCGTGTATGTCAACGCCTCCACGCGGTTTACGGACGGCGAGGAGTTCGGCTTCGGAGCGGAGATCGGCATCAGCACTCAGAAGCTGCACGCCAGAGGTCCCATGGGGCTCAAGGAGCTGACCACGACCAAATATATTATTTACGGAGACGGACAGATCCGTTAGTCTGCCGTTGTGGAAAAGAGGAATGTTTCATGTCAGATAAAGAAAAGACAGAGAATGAACCGTTTAGCTGGAAGGCGGAGATTATCAGCTGGATTCAGATCATTGTAGCCGCTGTGGCGATTGCCTTTGTGCTCAACAACTTTGTGATTGCCAACAGCCGCGTTCCAACCGGCTCCATGATCCCCACCATTATGGCGAAAACCCGGGTGATCGGCTCCCGCCTTTCCTATATCAACAGCGATCCAGAGCGCGGCGACGTGGTGATTTTCCATTTCCCGGATGATCCTACGGGGAAGACTTACTATGTAAAGCGCATCATCGGATTGCCGGGGGAGACGGTGGACATCGTCGACGGCAAGGTTTATATCGACGGTTCGGACACCCCGCTGGAGGAACCGTATTTGGCGGAACCCATGGAGGGGTCCTGGGGCCCCTATGAGGTGCCGGAGGGCAGCTATTTCATGATGGGAGATAACCGGAATAATTCTCTGGACGCCCGCTACTGGGAAAATCAGTACGTGAAAAAGGATAAGATTATCGCCAAAGTGCTGTTCTGTTACTTCCCGAAATTCAAGAAGGTGGTATAGACCGGCGCCCGGTGTCAGTAAATGTGATACAGGCCCGATTTTCAAGACAGGATATTCCTGGATTTGGAAATCGGGCCTGTTCTTTCTGTGAAAATGTAAATATATGGGAAAATAGTGGTCACATAAAGCTGGAAAATATAAAAAACATTTGAATGTTATTAATTTGTAACCGAAATGTAACCGGATTATGTTATAGTTGGCGTAGCAAATAATGGATAAGGTGGAATTTTATATGATAAATCGGTTGGAAACGAAATTGAGAAAGGGAGCCGCTGCGATACTTGCGTTCTGTGTCGCCTCCACGTCCTGCATGGGGAATGCCTTTGCTGCGGTGCGCGAGGCTGAGGAGGACGACGAGATCGAGCTGGTAGAGTGCGTCATCGATCTGGATTGGGAAAAACTGGAGACATCCATTGAGGACGCCATCCGCAGCAATCGCATTTTAAAGGATGAATCGGATTTCTTTTTTGTGAGCGACGATGCCGACACGGTGGCTCAGTACCGTCAGCTGTTGGCGGCCAGCAAGGAAAATCCGCTGTACACGGTGGATTATAAGTTCAAGAAAAAGGATCTGCCGGACAAGACGTCCATCCAGCTGTTCGTGCGCCGGGACGGAAACGCGGAGGTGGCATACGACGACAGAAGCTGGGAAGCGGAGCTGATGGACGGGGACGAGGACCAGGAATTTCTGACGGCAACTCCGGCCCAGGCAACTGCTGAACAGGGGAATGATGTGAGCGGCGGTACGGAGGAGGGATCTGAGGCTGAGAATCGCGATGAGGCCGTGGACCTGGCTGATGATGAAGGGAAGGAACCGGCGGCTGACGGCGCGGAGATGGAGGCCGGGAGCGCAGAGACGGGGGTTGAAGCGGAAGCGGATGTTGTAGCCCCGGTTGAGGGGAATGAAGCGGAAACGGGTGTTGTAGCTCCGGTTGAAGAGAGTAAAACGGAAGCGGGGGTTTCGACTCCTGTTGATGAGTATAATGTAGAAGCGGAAATGACGGTTCCGGTTGAGAAGAGCGAAGTTGAAGCGAACGCGGCAGTTCCGGGTGAGGGGAGCGGCGTAGAAGCGGAAGCGGCGGCTCCGGTTAACGAGAGTGGGTCCGGAGCAATGGATTCCATAGAGACAGGCGCGGAGGAGGCAGACCGCGGTTATGAGCTCACAGGAAATGAGCAGCTGATCGTCCTGTTCACCAACAAATCCAACAAAGATGTGGCGTATCAGTTTAATATCAATGGATATCTGACGGAAAAGACCTATGTCTACTGTGCAGATACCTTGAAGGAAGAGATGAGGGAGGCCCTGGAGCCTGAGCAAAAGGTTCCAGAGTCCACAGCAGCGGTAGAAGTTGTTGAACCGGTCCAGCCGGGAGCGGCCGGCAGCGCAGGTGGCGGCACCGGTGAGAATGCCGGGGGTGAGAAAGATCCCACAGCCGGAGAGGTCATGGATCAGACAGAAGCTCCGGGAACGGACGGGGAACAGGAGATGACCGGTGGCACTGAGGATCAGACGGAAGATAAGACCGTATCGGATGAAACGGCCGGGGATTCTGGGAGTTCTGAAGAAATCGGCGAAACAGGCAAAGCGGAGTCCGGTAATGACAACACCGGTTCCGGCAGCCAGAGCGGCACGGATATGGGAGACGGAAGTGGAAACTCCGAAAACGGAAGCGGTGCAGGCGAACATGAAAGCTCTGACGGCGCAAACAACCCGGATGGTAGCGGAAGCTCCGACAATGGAAGCAATGCAGGCGGCAGCGCAGACTCCGGCAGTACAGATAGTGGCAGCACAAGTGAAGATTCCGGCAGCATAAGCGGTTCTGGTTCCGACAACAGTACCGGTTCCGGCAGCAGCACCGGCGGAAGTGGAAGTTCCGACGACAGTACCGGCGAGTCGGGCGACAGCGGAAGCTCCGGCAGTAACAGCGGTTCCGGCTCCGACAGCGGCTCCGGTTCCAATTCCAGCACTGATAGCGGCTCCGGCTCCGATAGCGGTTCCGGTTCCAGCGCCGACAGCGGCTCCGGCTCCGATAGTGGCTCTGGCTCCGATAGTGGCTCCGGCTCCGATAGTGGCTCCGGCTCCGATAGTGGTTCCGGTTCCGATAGCGGTTCCGGTTCTAGTTCCGACAGCGGTTCCGGCTCCGACAGCAGCTCCGGCGGCATGTCCCTGTCTATGTCCAGGCGCGATGTGCCGGTTGTGGCGGCAGCGGAGGACGATACCATCGACATGGTGGAATGTCTGGATCCCGTGCTGTTAAAAACATCCGCGAGGAGCACAGCGGCCAGCGCGGCAGTCGGATTGACGGCGTTCAGTCTGAACAGCCTTCCCTTTGGAATCCGCAACGGAAACAAAGTGACATTTACGATCAAGAATGTGCGCAGCGAGGGCAGCGGTACCACAAGCAATCCCTACGAGTATGTAGTGACGTTCTCCAATGCGGAGAATATCAGCATTCCGGAGGATGAGCGCTGGGAGATTACGGACAATGGGGATACCCTGGAGCTGACCGCAGAGCTGGCTCAGGGCGGCAGCGTTCAGATTCCGGTCACACTGCTGGATCTCACGCAGCCGGTCACCTATACGATTGTGCAGCGGGAGATGGAACACAACCACTTTGTGGATATTGTCTATGACCACACCAAGGTTTCCGGATCGGTTTCCGGCGAAACAGAGGACGGAGACAGCGAGGTGACGGAGACGGTTCCCTACGGTTATCAGTACGACCGGGAATGTTATGGTTCTCTGATCGAGATGGCCGAGGATTTGGCGAGGGCCGCGAACAAATGTAAAAACTGGGGTGAATTGCAGGAACTGCTTCATGCCTCCAACATCAATTCTATTAAAAATGAGGAATACAGAGCCTGCTTGGCAGAGGGGCTGGGCCTGGACGGTAAGTGGCCGAAAGCCGCAGACGAAGGTTTGAGTGAACTTCTGTACAAGTCCAACCGCTATGACAGGGAAAAGCAGGAATTCTACGGAATCGGATATCAGAACAAGACAAAGGTTTATCTGGACAGTTACTATTTAAATGTTTATGTGAAACCGGCGCAGTTTGATAAAACCGGCGCAAAGACCCAGCGCGCCCAGGCAGTGCCCTATATCTCCCTGGAAAGCACCTTGAATGGCGGAAACAAATGGCGCGCGTTTATTCTCTATGATCAGGAGACCGGGAAATGGTATGAGAATCCAAACTCATCGGATAATCCCCAGTCCCTGGCCGGTTTATTAAAAATGACGGCGCTGCAGTTTGTCCAGGAGTACGGATGGACGGAATTGATGGACGGCACAAGCACGGGAGTTACCGACAACGATAACAACAGCGCTTCCGGGTCCTTCCAGAGCAATGGGTTCCTCTATAACGTAGCGGTTTCCTTCATCAATAATTACAGCGTGCCCCAGCCTCAAATGTACACCGTAACCTTCTACCAGGAGGACCGGACCAGCGTGGTGGACACCCGCCGGGTGGAGGCCGGAGCGGCGGTTGAAAATCCGCCCAGCCCAGCGCAGCTGGAGGGAAAGAACTTTGTAAAATGGGATCAGGATCTGACGGATATCACCTCAGACCTGGATGTTTACCCGGTATATGAGGAGGCGCAGGAGCCGATTCCTCCGGAAAGCACAGAGACGCCGGAAGAGCCGGATACACCGGCCAAACCGGATACGCCTGCCAATCCTGATACGTCGGAAACGCCGTCTACTCCCGAGACGCCGGACGCGCCGGTTACCCCCGACACGCCGGAAACTCCCGACAGCCCGGATTCCGGAAACCACCAGGGCGGCGGAAACGGCTCTTCAGGCGGCAGCGGTTCCTCAGGCAGCAGCTCGGGCGGTCCTGGGAACAGCGCAACGTATGTGTCCAATGGCCCGGGTCATGAGGTGAAGGAGATTGCACCCGGCGAGACGCCTCTGGCGGTTATGCCCGCAAACGCCTCATCGGCGGCACAGCAGGCCATGACAATGATTGACGACGGGGAAGTTCCCCTGGCAGCCATTCCCAAGACCGGAAACAGAAGCGCGGCAGCGGAGCTGACCATGCTGGTGTCCGGGGTGCTGCTGGCAGTCTACATGGCATTGGGAAAAAACAGAAGAAAAGAACAATAGCTTAACAGATAAGAGTAGCCGGCGCATACGTCCATTAAAAACGTGTGCGCCGGCTTTTTGCAGCTGCATTTCCAAAATGAGACAGTTATTTACGAAACGGGAATCCTGCGAAAAGCAAAGAAAACCGGGAAAGATCATTACAAAATGGGATTTTCGGTTTTAAAACGGGAATTTCGGTTACAAAATGGGGCTGTCATTCATAAAGCGGGAATTTCATAGTACAAACGGGATTCTCGGACTACTATTTACGGATTCTCGGACTACAATTCAGCCCAATCGCATTTCATACCAAACAAAATGCAAAATATAATTGACATTTAGAATTATATATATTATAATATGCAATATAGAGGAGGTGGCAGCCATTTGAAGAATCTGAAATTAAAATCCGCCCGTGCAGCGCTTGACTTATCCCAGGAGGAGTTGGCGGAAAAGGTTGGGGTGACGCGGCAGACCATCGGCATGATCGAGGCGGGGAAGTACAACCCCACGCTGAATCTATGTGTTGCGATCTGCAAGGTATTGGGAAAGACACTGGACGATTTATTTTGGGAAGAGTGAAAGGATGGAACGATATGAAAGATGAGAGAGTAATGCAGTCGACGAATAAAATCTGGGGAGAGATCGGACGTTTGGCCTATTATCTGGCGGCGGCCTCCTTTGTTGTGAAGTGCCTGTTTTTCGGCTTTAAGCTGGAGGACTGTATCCTGGAATACGTGATCATGATCGGAGCGCCGATCTACCAGCTCTTCCGCATGCACCAGCTGAAGCTGGCGTACAGCATGATGACCGACAAACGCAGATACTGGAAGCGCGAAGCGGTGGTGATGCTTGTCGTTGTGGTGGTATACATTGCGGTGATGCTCACCCGCTCGGAGCTGGATGTTAAGGAAGCGCTGATTTCACTGGTGGCCTTTATCGTATCTTTCCAGGCGGTCCGCCTGCTGATCGTCACACGGGAGGAAAAGCGTGCCAAGCGGCTGGAGAAGGAATTTGAGGAGGATTCACAGGACTGAGGCCGTTCGTCGGGCCGTCAGGGCGGGAAGAAAAATTGCAGACTGAGATTGTGACGGGCGCCGCGGCAGAGGGCGCCCGTTTTTTGTTGTGTTCATGGCGGAATAAACCGGGATGGGCGGCGGCAGCCAAGGACCGCAAAAGGCAAATCGTGAAAACCGGCAACCTTTCAGTTGAAAATCCCAGGCAAATGATCTAAAATAGTAAATTATGATTACGGCTCACCGGTAATAGAACGCCAAGCGCGCTGCTTGCCTCAGACTGAACCGTAACAAATCTTGTGTGAGGGCGGACAGATGGGGCGGTTGCAAATATGGAATCCGAATAAGGTGGAGCGCAGATGAACGTATCGATTATTGCAAATCAAATGATGGTCCTGTTCCTGATGATGGTGGCAGGCTATGGAGCATACAAGCGGGGAATGGTGAGCAGGGAGGGGACCAAAAGCCTTTCCTCCCTGATTGTGAACATTCTGAATCCCTGCCTGATTTTGAGCGGTGTGATGAATAAAGAGGTGACTTACGGGCCAAGGCTGATTTTAGAAAATCTGCTGCTGGTGTTTTTGATGTTCGCCCTCCTCATTGTCCTGAGCCTGCTGTTCGTGCGGCTGGCGCGGCCGGGGAAGGATCGTGAGAACACGTACCGGCTGATGGTGATTTTCCCGAACCTGGGTTTTATGGGGATTCCGCTGATTACCAGCGTGTACGGCCAGGCGTCGGTGATTTTTGTGGCCTTCTACATCGTGGGCTACAATCTTCTCATTTACTCCTACGGGATTCTGCTGAGCACCGGAAATGGCGGAAGAACGGAGCATTTTCCGCTGCGCCGTCTCGTCAACCCCGGCATGGGGGCCAGCGTCCTGGCGATTCTGATATTCGCCCTGCGCCTGCGCCTTCCTGAGGCGGTGGGCTCCTTTTTCAGCTACATGGGGAACGCGGCGGTGGCGATGTCCATGATGACCGTGGGTATGACCGTAGCCCAGGCAGATTTAAAGTCTATCTTCATGGACCGCTGCCAGCTGGGATTTACGGCGTTCAGCCTGCTGCTGGTGCCGCTCATCTGCATTCCCTTTCTTCACCTGCTGCCCATCGATCCCATGTCCTACGGCATCTTTATTCTCCTGATCGCCATGCCGGTGGGAAGCACGGTGACGCTGATTGAGATGGAGTACGGGGGCGGGGACGGGCGGGTGTCCGCCGGCGGCATCGCCCTGACCTCCCTGGTGTCCCTGGTGACCATCCCTCTTATTTCCTTTATCGCGTGAGGTAGAACATGAAACGCATTGTGACGCAATATCTGCGGCCTTATTACGGCCGCATGCTGGTGGGGTTTGCCATCAAATTCAGCGGGACCTGTCTGGATCTCTGTCTGCCCTGGGTTCTGGCCCTAATGATCGACGTGGTGATCCCTCAGGGGGAGAGGCGCGCCATCTTTGCCTGGGGCCTGGTGATGCTGGGGCTGGCGGCAGGGGCGGCGATCTGCAATATCACGGCCAACCGCATGGCCGCCCGGGTGGCGGCCGGGTCCACTCAGGCGGTGCGGGCCGATTTGTTCAGCAAGGTGATGTATCTGTCGGACAGCCAGTCCGGAGAGCTGGGAAAGCCGTCCCTGATCTCCCGGCTGACCACGGACACCTACAATGTTTACAACGTGATCGGGAGAGTCCAGCGCCTGGGGGTGCGGGCTCCTCTTTTGCTGATCGGAGGTCTGTGCATCACCATGACATTGGACGCCCACCTGGCCTGCATCCTGCTGGCGGCCCTGGCGATCCTCGCCGTGGTGGTGGTGACGGTGTCGCGCAGAAGCGTGCCCATGTACGGGCAGCTCCAGAAGGCCCTGGACCGCCTGGTGATGTCCGTCCGGGAAAATATCGCAGGCATCCGCGTGATCAAGGCCCTGTCCAAGGAGGACTGGGAGAAGGAGCGCTTTGCCGGAATCAACGATCAGGTGGTGCAGCGGGAAAAGGCCGCGGGCCTGACCATGGCGGTGATCAATCCGGTCATGAACCTGGTGCTGAACATCGGCCTGGTGGCCGTGGTGGTGGCCGGGGCCTACCGGGTCAACGCCGGGGATACGGAGATCGGAAAAATACTGGCCTTTCTGACCTATTTTACCATTATCCTGAATGCGCTTTTGTCCATTTCCAAGATGATCGCCATCATCTCCCGGGGAATCGCTTCCGCGGACCGCATCGAGGCAGTGCTGTCCATGGAGGACGTGCTCCCGGTGACGGAGGAGGCGGAGGGGGAGCCGGAGAGAGAGCCGTCCTGGCACATCTGTTTTTCCCATGTGGACTTCTCCTATACGCCGGGAAAGAAAAATCTGGAGGACATCAGCTTTTGCCTGAAGCGCGGGGAGACCCTGGGAATCGTTGGGGCCACCGGCGCGGGTAAATCCACGCTTCTTAAACTGCTTTTGCGGTTTTACGACGCCACCGGCGGCACGGTGAGGATCAGCGGCCGGGATATCCGCTCCTACGGTCTGACAGAACTGCGGGAGAAGTTCGGCGTGGTGTTTCAGAACGACGTGATTTTTAAGGACAGTATCCTGGAAAATATACGGCTGAGGCGGGACCTGACCCCGGAAGCGGTGGACAAGGCCTTAAAGACGGCCCAGGCGGAGGAATTTGTGCGGGGCAAGTCCGGGGAACTGGAGGAGGCGTTAAATATCCGCGGAGCCAATTTGAGCGGCGGACAGAAACAGCGCCTGCTCATCGCCCGGGCTCTGGCCGGAGCGCCGGAGATTCTGATCCTGGACGACTCTTCCAGCGCCCTGGATTACCGAACGGACGCCAGGCTGCGGTCTGCCCTGGCCCGGCTGTATCCGGGAACCACCAAGGTGATCGTGGCCCAGCGGGTCAGCTCCATCCTCCACGCGGACCGCATCCTGGTGCTGCAGAACGGAAGGGCCGCGGGACTGGGAAATCACGAACAGCTTTTGGCGGACTGCGAGGTTTACCGCAGGATTGTCCGCTCGCAGATGGGAGCGTGACGGGCATGGGTGAACGAAAAAAACGGGAACGAATCAACTGGAACACCTTAAAAAAGCTGGGACATTATCTGGCGGCGGAGCGGTGGTACCTGCTGGCTGCGGTCTGCCTGGCGGTGGCGGGGAACCTGCTGGCCCTGGCCGGCCCCATGCTCAGCGGCTACGCGGTGGACGCCATCAGCCCCGGCCCCGGACGGGTGGACTTCGAACGGGTATTTTACTATGCAAAATGGATGATCGTCTGCTACGGGGCCGCCTTTATCTGCTCCTACAGCCTGGCCGCCCTGATGATCCATGTGAGCCAGCGCATCGTGCGGCGCATGCGCAGGGATGTGTTCGACCATCTGATGGAACTCCCGGTGGGGTATTTTGACACCAGAACCACCGGGGATGTGATCAGCCGCATCTCCTACGACATCGATACCATCAACGGCTCCCTGTCCCACGACGCAGTGCAGATGATGACCACGGTCATCACCGTGGTGGGCGCGCTGTCCATGATGGTGCGGATTTCACGGCAGCTGGTGCTGGTGTTCGCGTTCACGGTGCCCCTGTCCATTTTCATGACCCGTCAGATCACGCGCAGGACGCGGCCCCTGTTTCGGGTGCGCTCCGCTTCCCTGGGAGAGTTAAACGGGTACGCGGAGGAGATGGTCACCGGCAAGGAGACCCTGGCGGCCTACTGCCGGGAGGAGAGCACCATCCGCACCTTTGAAGAAAAGAACGGGGAAGCCACAAAGGCCGGCTACCGCGCGGACTATTATGGTAATATTGTGGGCTCCTGCATCAATTTCATCAACAATCTGTCCCTGACGCTGATCAGCGTGTTCGGCGCACTGCTGTATCTGGGCGGCTTCCTGACGGTGGGACATATTTCCTCCTTTGTGCTGTACTCCCGGAAATTTTCCGGGCCAATCAACGAGTTCGCCAATATCATCGGCGAGCTCCAGTCCTCCCTGGCGGCTGCGGAGCGGATTTTCCTGCTGTTGGACGAGCGGGCGGAGACCGCGGACGAGGCGTTGGGCGTGGAGGTATTGGACTGCCGGAAGGGGGAGGTGGACTTTGAACAGATCACCTTCGGCTATGAGCCTGGGCGGCCGGTGATCCGGGACCTGTCTCTTAAAGCGCCTTCCGGGGCGCTGGTGGCCATCGTGGGACCGACGGGAGCGGGAAAAACCACACTGATCAACCTGCTCATGCGTTTTTACGATGCAAACCAGGGGCGGCTTTTGGTGGACGGCAGGCCGGTGAAGTCGGTGTCCCGGGCCAGCCTGCGGGCCAATTTCGCCATGGTGCTCCAGGACAGCTGGCTGTTTAACGGGACGGTATACGAAAATCTAGCCTATGGGAGCAAAAACGCCACCCGGGCGGATGTAAAGCGGGCCGCGCAGATGGCCATGGCGGACGAATTCATTGAAAAGCTGCCCCAGGGCTACGACACGGTGCTGACCGAGGACGGGGCCAGCCTGTCCAAGGGGCAGAAGCAGCTCTTGACCATCGCCAGGGCCATGCTGTTAGACGCGCGCATCCTGATTCTGGACGAGGCCACCTCCAATGTGGACACGGAGACGGAGCTGCAGATTCAGGCCGCCATGCGGCAGCTCATGCAGGGGAAGACCTGCTTTGTCATCGCCCACCGGCTTTCCACCATCCGCAACGCGGACACGATTCTGGTGGTGGACCAGGGGCAGATTGTGGAGCAGGGCCGTCACGGGGAGCTGATGGAGAAGAAGGGATTTTACTACCGCCTGTACCAGGCGCAATTTCAGATATAGAGACCGGAGGGCCGTACAAGATGGAGAGAGCGCATGAACGGGAATACGATCTGCTGCGGGTGATCTGCTGCGCCGCGGTGGTGGTGCTGCACACGGGCAGCATTTACCTGGCCGGGTGGCAGCCGGGCATGCCCGCGGCGAACCGCACGGCGGCGGCTCTCATGCAGAGCCTGACCCGGGACGCGGTTCCGCTGTTTGTGATGCTCAGCGGAGCCTTTCTCCTGCCGGACCCCAAAAGCCGGGACTTCCGGCAGTTCTACCGGAAATCCTGGAAGAAAATGGGGATTCCCACGCTGGTATTCAGCGCGCTGTACGTGGCCTACGCCTACGCGGTGCTACTGGCAAAAATCCACATCAAGCACACCGCCGGGACGGACCAGCTGGGCCAGCCCCTTACCATGTGGCTGAACGGAGTGCCATACTTTCACATGTGGTTTATGTACATGCTGGCGGGGCTTTACGCGGTGACGCCGGTTTTAGCTTCCCTGAAGCAGTGGATGGGGGAGCGGGCGTGGCTGGCCGCCGGAGTATTCTGCACCCTGGCCGGGATGGCGCTGTCGGCGCGCACGGCGCTGCCCTGGTATCTCCAGTGGCTGCTGTACCTGGGATACTTTATGATGGGAGCCCATATCCGCTGCCACTTCCGGAAAAAGGGAGAAAATCCCCTGAGAAACGGATATCTTTGCGCGGGCCTTCTCTGTCTGGCCGCGGCTGCCTGGCTGTTTCACTGCAAGCTCTGGTACGGGATTCTGCCGCGGTATGAGGTGATCCATCCCCTGTCCGGCCTGATTGTGTTAAGCAGTATGCTGGTGTTTGCCGGCTTTGCCGGGCGCAGGGTGACGGTGGATTTGAGCCGGCAGAGCCGCCTGACCTTTTATCTCTACCTGTTTCACGGCGGGGTGCTGTCATTTCTGGACATTCTGATGAGAAACGTGTTTTCGTGGGAACCGGGGATTCCCCAGATGCTGTTTGCGGCGCTTCTCACCTGGCTGATTTCCCTGGCCCTCTCCGCGGCGTGCGGGACCTATATCCGGCCGGGAGCGCGGGGGAAGGGGGACGGGCGGGCGCATCGGCGCTAAAACCGGTTGCCCCCGCCCGAAAATCCGCTTATAATAGCTATAACCGATAACCATCAACCGAGGACAAGCAGACTATGGAGCCCAGCGTTTTTCCACAAAAAGCGTCAGAGAAAAATCACATCCGTTTTTCGATCAATAAAAAAATCCTGATCCTCTCGGCGGCGATTGTATTGCCGTTTCTTATTTTCGTGGCGGTTCTTCTGGTTTCCATGACCAGATACAACCGCAGATTCGATAAAATCGTCGGCAACATGACCGTGGCCAACAATTACAACTTAAACTTCAAGGAGGAGATGGACGAGAGCCTCTACAAGCTGGTGGTAGGGTATGTGGATTACGAGGAGATTTCGGAAAATGGATCGCTGAAGGATCCCTACGCGCTGATCGGCGAGCTGCGGGGCGAATTTACCACCCTGCGGGACATCACCACGGAGGCGGAGAGCAGGTTGTGGCTGGAAAGCCTTCTGCGCAACATCGACACCCTGGAGAAGCGGGTGGACGACATCATGGTGAACATCCGCATCGGCGGCCGGTACGACGAGAACATAGAGGAGCTGGACAACAACATCTACATTCTCACCGAGCTGATTCAGGACAACATCCAGTATTACATCTATTACCAGACAAAGAGCATGGAGGCGGTGACCACGGACTTAAACCGCCAGATCCACAACTTTGTCATCGCCTGCGGCCTGCTTGGCATGGTTTTGCTGGTCCTGACCGTGCTGGTCACCTACCTGATCACCGCGGATATTCTGCGCCCCATAAAGGTCCTCTACGACGCGACCCAGAGGGTTTCCCAGGGAGACTTAAGCGCCAGGGCCGACGTGGCTTCCAGGGACGAGATTGAGATTCTGGCCCAGGGGTTCAACGACATGGCGGGAAACCTGGAGCTTTTGGTCCAGAGGACAAAAGAGGACGAGCAGAAGCTGCGCAAGCTGGATCTGCGCCTGCTGCAGGAGCAGATCAATCCCCATTTCCTGTACAATACGCTGGACACCATTGTCTGGCTCATCGAGGACAACAAGGCCGACGAGGCCGTGAACATGGTGGTGACGCTGTCCAACTTTTTCCGCCTGGTGCTCAGCCGGGGAAGGGAGCTTATTTCCCTGAGGGAGGAGGAACAGCATATCAGGAGCTACCTGGAAATCCAGGAGATGCGCTACCACGACATACTGGAGTACGACATCCGGATCGATCCGGCGCTGTACGATTACCAGATTCTGAAGCTGACGCTGCAGCCCCTGGTGGAGAACGCGCTCTACCACGGAATCAAGTACAAGCGGGCCAAGGGGTACATCCACGTTTCCGGGGAAAAGGATGGGGATGTGCTCCGCCTGTCGGTCAGGGACGACGGGGTGGGGATGGACGAATGCGAGTTGGAACAGCTTCGCCGCGAGATACGGCGCCCCTGCCGGGAGACGGAGAAGGGGTTCGGCCTCGCCAATGTCAACGAGCGGATTCACATGTACTTCGGCCCCGAGTACGGGATGGAGATTCAGTCCCAAAAGGGCGGGGGAACGGTTGTAAGTCTGACGATTCCGGCGGTCAAAGAGGAAACGGAACCGGCAGGGATCGGGAAAAGGTGAGATGAGAGATGAGAGTTCCAGGAAAAAACACAGGAATGAAAGCAGGCCGGATTGTGATCGCGGCGCTCCTTGTGCTCCTTTTGGCAGGCTGTGCCGGAACCCATGGGGTGGAGCAGCCGGAGGACACCCGCACTCCCGTGGACGACAACCTGATCGTGGTGGGCGTGTCCCAGGTGGGCAGCGAGTCTGTCTGGCGGACCGCCAACACGGCGTCCATCCAGAATGTTTTCACAAAGGAAAACGGATATTTTCTGATCTTCAACAACGCCAGGCAGAAGCAGGAGAATCAGATCAAGGCGCTGCGCAGCTTTATTTCCCAGCGGGTGGACTACATCGTATTCTCGCCCATCACGGAGGACGGCTGGGACACGGTGCTCCAGGAGGCAAAGGACGCGCAGATTCCCGTGATTCTGATCGACCGGAAGGTGGACGTGCCGGACGACTCGCTCTACACCACCTGGATCGGCTCCGACTTTTACAAGGAAGGTCGGATGGCCGCAACGGCGCTGGACGAATGTTTAAAGCGCCAAAACCGCGGTGAGGACAGGATTAACATTGTGGTGCTCCAGGGCACCCGGGGGGCCACGGCCACAATCGGCCGCACCAGCGGGTTCAACGAGATCGCCGGGGAGCATGGGAACTGGGTGATTCTGGACCAGGTGGACGCGGAGTTTACCACCGCAAAGGGCCAGGAACAGATGGAGCGGCTGCTGCGCCTGCATCCGGACATCGACGTGGTGATCTCGCAAAACGACGATATGACCTTTGGCGCCCTGGAGGCCATCCGCGGGGCCGGGCTGACGCCGGGGGAGGAGGGGGACGTGATCGTCATCTCCTTTGACGCCGTGAAGGCGGCCCTGGAGCTGGTGGAGAGCGGGGACATCACCGCGGACGTGGAGTGCAACCCCAATCAGGGCGAGTACGCGGAAACGGTAATCCAAAAAATGGAAAATAACGAGGCGGTGGCGAAAATGTACGTTGTCCCGGAGACGGTGTTTACCAGGGAGAACGTGACAAAAGCCCTGGAGGAGAGAACTTATTGACAGGAAAGAGGAAGCGGTATGTTAAAAGTATTTCTGGTTGAGGACGAGCGCGTCATACGGGAGGGATTCCGGGATCGAATACCATGGGAACAGTACGGCTTCCGGCTGGTAGGGGAAGCAAACGACGGGGAGATGGCCCTGCCGCTGATCCGGAAGTTGAAGCCCGACGTGCTGATCACGGACATCAAGATGCCCTTTATGGACGGTTTATCCCTGAGTGAGATCGTCAAGGAAGAATTTCCTAAAATCAAGATCATTATCATCAGCGGGTACGACGATTTCGAGTACGCCCGCCAGGCGATCAAAGCGGGGGTGGACCAGTATCTGTTAAAGCCGGTGACGCGGATGACCCTGCGCAACGTGCTGCTGGAGCTGAAGGAAAAGATCGAGCAGGATATGGAACAGAAGGATTATCAGACCCGGTACCGGGACGAGGTGCGGGAGTTCGAGCAGTTTTCCCTGCGGAGGTTTTTTGAGAAGCTTCTGGACGGAACTCTCTCCGTGAAGGAGATTTACGAGGAGGCGGCCGCCCGCTCCCTGCAGCTTACAGCCCCCTGTTACAACCTGCTGCTTTTCTCCATCTACGAGAAGGGGGAGCGGCCGGCCAGCGGGGCCGGGGAGCAGCTGATCCGCAGGCAGGAGGAGGTGTTTCACTTTTTCCTGCGGCACCCCCAGTATATCCTGTTCCGCCTGAACATCGACAGCTACGGGGTTCTGATCAAGTCGGAGCCGTGGCAGATGGAAGAGTTGGTGGAGAACAGCCTGGCCCATTTCAAAAAGGTCTGCGGGCCGGAGGAGTCCCGGCTGGAGTGGTACGTTGCGGTGGGATCGGCGGTGGAGCGCTTAAGTCTGCTGCCCCAGTGCTACCGCGGGGTGAACCACTATTTTGCCTACCGCTTTATCCTCCCGGGCCTGCACATTCTATCGGGCGCCACCCTGCCGGACCATCTGCCGGAGCAGGAGGAGACGAGCATTGGGTCCGTGGACTTTCTGCAGATGGACCCGGAAATTATCCGGGATTTCCTGGCACGCGGAGGCGAGAAGGAAATCCACGATTTTGTGGAGGCCTACCTTGAAAATATCCGAAACGCTTTAAAATCCAGGATGTTCCGCAGTTATGTGATCCTCAACATCCGCTTTGCGGTGGTAGCGTTTCTGGAGTCCATCGGCGCAGAGCAGGCGGAGTATCTGGAGGAGATTGAAAACGCCGTGCGCCTGATCCGCAATGAGGACACGGAGGTGTTTGAGTATTTCGTGGACATGCTGGGGACCGCCATGGGCATCCGCGACCGGATCAACAGCTATCAGGGCGGGAAAATGCTGAAAAAGGCTCTGGAATACATTGACGCCAACTACGACAGGGACGCCCTGTCCCTCAATCTGGTGGCCGAGCAGACCGGCATGAGCGCCAACTACCTCAGCGCCATCTTCAGCCAGAGCATGCAGAAAACCTTTGTGGAGTACGTGACGGAGAAGCGCATCGAGAAGGCCAAAAAGCTGTTAAAGCAGACGGACAAGACCTCCGGCGAGATCGCCAAAGAGGTGGGGTACAAGGATTCCCACTATTTCAGCTTCGTGTTCAAAAAACTTCAGGGCTGCAGCCCAAGGGAATACCGCGGGGAAAAGAAGCGCTGAGGTTTTCTGTGACGTTTGCTGCGCTGCGCTCACAAACAACACCTCGCGGGATATTACCTGTGAACAGTGAGGCGCTGAGCGCTACACCTGCGTCTGCGTGCTCTCCTTCAGATTCAGCTTCCAGCGGGCTTCCTGTGATGAGACGGGTTGCCCGCTTAACTGACGGATCATCGCCTCCGCGGCCCGGGTGCCCATCTCGTGGGGCTGGTGGGAGAGGGTGGTCACCGTCAAGATGTCGGAGTTGCTGAAATAGGTGTTGTCGAAGGCGGTGATGGCCATGCCGGAGGGCAGCTCGTAGCCTGCCAGGAGCAGCTCGTCCACCAGATAATAGGCGATGATATCGTTGTAGCAGACCACGGCGGTGCAGCCGGATAAGCAGTCCGCTACCATGTTCCGCAAAAACCGCGTGTCCCTGCTGTGGAGCAGCCGGTCCAGCTCGCGGGAGCCGTACCAAAAGACCCGCTCATCGGAGAGGGGGAGGCCCAGATCCCGTATGGCCTCCATGTAGCCCTGATACCGCTCGACGCCCTGCATGTCGTCCGCCTTGAAGATGCCGCCGATTTCCCGGTGTCCCTGGGCGGCCAGATACTGGACTAAAAGGGTGCTTCCGTAATAATTGTCGTCCTTGACGCACAGGCAGTCCGGCAGGGCTGGGTAGTAGTTGAACAGGAACACAATGCGGCAGCCGGTTTTCATCAGCCTGCGGTACAGGTCCAGGTTCGGATTGGGCAGCGCGCTTTTGGAGCCCTCCACGATGAGGCCGCGCGGGGGATTTTTCAGAAGGGACAGCAGGATTTCCCGTTCCCTGGAAACGCTGTTGTCCGTGGTGAAAATCCGGTCGGTAAAGCCTGCCGGGGAGAGGATGCCGCGGATATCGGTGATCACGCCCGGGTAAATGTACTCCTGGTCGCTTGAGATCAGGATGCCGATGACATTTCCCTGGGGCTTGGCCGAGCGGCCCGTGATGTAGTAGCCGCTTCCCTGTTTTCCTGCAATCACCCCCTTCTGCTCCAGCAGCTTTAGTGCCGTGCGCACGGTCTGCCGGCTCACGCGGTACCGGTCGCAGAGCTCCTGTTCCGTGGGCAGCTTGTGAATTCCCTTCTGAATCTGCCGTTCTATCATCAGTTCCAAACATTCCGCAACCCAGCGGTATTTGATGGCCATGGGGCACCTCCTCATTCATATTAAAAAATCGCACAAATTCTTCCTGGTTCAAACGTAAAAATTGTATACCTGTCATAAAAAAACTGCGTTTCCGGACGGAAACGTCAAGATGCACAAGGGCAAAATTCCTCGTTTCCGCGGGAAAACCGGCGGAAATCTAAAAATTTTCAACCATTCCGGTAAAAAAATCACACCAGACCTAAATTTGTATTTTAATTGAATTATATCATGCTGAATTTGTATTGTAAAGAACTTACAAACCGCGTATATAAGGGAAAAACTGAATTGAAACAAACGCTCCTCCCTGCTAAGATTGAGTCATAAGGAAACAGCAGTTTTAAGTCAAAAAAATATAAAAGCGGAGGTAGTAAAATGAAAAAGAAAGCTCTTGTTACAATGTTGGCAGTATCCATGATGGCGGCAGGGCTGGCGGGCTGCGGCGGCTCCACCACGGCAGCTACACAGGCTGCGGCCACCACCACGGCAGCAGCTGCGGAGGCTGCGGCCACCGAGGCCACTGAAGCCAAATCCGAGGCGGCCACCGAGGCCGAGAAGGCTCCCGCGGCGGCCGACGGAGAGTTGATCCGGGTGGGAATCATCAACAACGACCCCAACGAGTCCGGATACCGGACCGCCAACGACGCGGACATGAAGGCGATGTTTACCAAGGAAAACGGCTATGACGCCTCCTTTGCCTACAGCCTGAAAAACGACGAGCAGATTACGGCGGCTCAGAAATTCATCCAGGACGAGGTGGATTACCTGCTTCTGTCTGCGGCGGATACCTCCGGCTGGGACAGCGTGCTCAAGGATGCCCAGGACGCAGGCATCGGCGTGATCCTTTTTGACCGCACCATCGACGCCAGCGACGACCTCTACCTGGCCTCCATCGTGTCCGACATGAACAAAGAGGGCGAGACCGCTGTGAACTGGCTGGCCGGACAGGGCCTGGACGAGTACAACATCATCCACATCCAGGGCGTGATGGGCTCCGCCGCGCAGCAGGGAAGAACCGGCGCGCTGGACGCCAAGGTGGCTGCCGAGGCTTCCTGGAATCTGGTAACCCAGCAGACCGCTGAGTGGAACTCCGAGAAGGCGCAGCAGATCGTGCAGTCCGTCATCGATTCCGGCACCAGCTTCAACGTGATCTACGCTGAGAACGACGACATGGCCAAGGGCGCTGTGGCGGCTCTGGACAAAGCCAACATCTCCCACGGCGTGGGCAAGGACGTGATCGTGATGGGATTTGACTGCAACAAGTGGGCCCTTCAGGAGCTGCTGGACCAGAACTGGAACTACGATGGACAGTGCAACCCCTTCCAGGCCTCCTATATCGATGAGATCATCAAGAAGGTGCAGAACGGCGAGGAACTGACCGAAAAGACCATCATCATGGATGAGAAGGGCTTCGACGCCACCACCATCACGGCGGACGACGTGGAAAAATACGGGATCTAGGAACCAGTTATCCGGGAGTTTCTGTGATCGAAAACTGAAAGAGCGCGCTTACGCGCTCTTTCCCCATAAAAAGGAGTGAATATCGCTGGTGAAAGAGAATTCTGTACTGGAAATGAGAAATATACACAAGAGCTTTCCGGGGGTGCGCGCCCTGCAGGCGGTGGATTTTACACTGTGCGAGGGGGAAATCCACGCGCTGATGGGCGAAAACGGCGCGGGCAAGTCCACGCTGATCAAGGTGCTCACCGGCGTCTATGAGAAGGACGAGGGCGAGATTTATCTGAAGGGTCTGGACAAAGCGGCGGCGATCAAGTCCCCCAAGGATGCCCAGAACTTAGGGATCAGCACGGTGTACCAGGAAATTACCCTGTGTCCCAACCTCACGGTGGCGGAGAACATGTACATCGGCCGCGGAAAAAACCGGATTATGGACTGGAAGAAGGTCAACGAGGATGCGGACCGGATTCTCCAGAATCTGGGAATACCGGCGCGGGCGCAGCAGCAGCTGTCCGACTGCTCCATCGCGATCCAGCAGATGGTAGCCATTGCCCGGGCGGTCGACATGGATTGCAAGGTGCTGATTCTGGATGAACCCACCTCCTCCTTAGACGAGTCGGAGGTGGAAAAACTCTTCGGGCTCATGCGGGACCTGCGGGCCAGAGGCGTGGGCATTATCTTTGTCACCCATTTCCTGGACCAGGTCTACGAGGTCTGCGACAAGATCACGGTCCTGCGGGATGGCCAGCTGGTGGGAGAGTACGTCATCGAGGAGCTTCCGCGGGTGAAGCTGGTGGCGAAGATGCTGGGCAAAGAGCTGAACGACCTGGAAAATATCAAGGAGAAGGCAGAGGGGTATTCCGGAGCAAAGGAGCGCGTGCTGGAGGTTTCAGGCCTGCAGAGCGACGCCGGGATCAAACCTTTCGACTTCTACATCAACAAGGGCGAGGTCAACGGTTTTACCGGGCTTTTGGGGTCCGGGCGCAGCGAATGTGTCCGCGCCATTTTCAGCGCAGACAAGGTGACGGGCGGAACGGTTAAGAAGAACGGGAAGACGGTGAAAATCACAAAACCTCTGGACGCCATGAAAAACGGAATCGCCTATCTGCCGGAGGACCGCAAAAACGACGGCATTGTGGGAGATCTCTCGGTGCGCGAGAACATTATCCTGGCGGCCCAGGTCCTGAAGGGATTTTTCAAGCCCTTCTCCAGGGCGGAGGCCAACCGGCTGGCGGAGGAATACATCAAGCTGCTGGAGATCAAGACCGCTTCCGCGGATACGCCCATCAAATCCCTTTCCGGCGGAAACCAGCAGAAGGTTATCCTGGCGCGCTGGCTTCTGACCCACCCGGAATACCTGATTCTGGATGAGCCCACCCGCGGCATCGATATCGGCACCAAGATCGAAATTCAAAAGCTGGTGCTCAAGCTGGCCGCGGAGGGGATGAGCGTGACCTTTATCTCCTCGGAGACGGATGAGATGCTCCACACCTGTTCCCGGCTGATCGTCATGCGGGACCGGAAGATGGTGGGAGAGCTCTCGGGGGATGACCTCAATCAGGTGAAAATCATGGAGACAATCGCAGGAGGTGAGATGGGATGACAGACAGGAGAAAAGCGGATGCATCCGGTGCATTTGCAGATTTATTCAGAAAACAGATTTTTATTCCCATCGCCGCGCTGCTGCTCTTGACCGTGTTTAATCTGGCGGTGGACCCGTCCTTTTTCAAGGTGACGCTGGGGACCAACAACGCCGGAAATCCGGTTTTGACCGGCTATCTGATGACCATTCTGGACTACGGCTCCGAGGTCGCCATCCTGGCCATCGGCATGACCTTAGTCACAGCCGCTTCCGGGGGGCAGGACATCAGTGTGGGCGCCGCGGTGGCCATCGCAGGTTCCGTGATCCTGCGGGTCCTGGTGGGCCTGGGCGGGGACGGCGCGCTTAAGGCCCCGATTATCGTGGGATTCCTGGCCGCCTGTCTGGTGGCGATGTTCTTCGGCGCGTTCAACGGCGTGCTGGTGGCGATCTTTAAAATACAGCCCATGGTGGCGACCCTGATCCTTTACACGGCCGGGCGCTCCATCGCGGCCTGGATCAACAACAACGAGCTGCCCATCGTGACGGACAAAACCTTTACCTATTTCGGCGGCTTCATCCCCGGGATTCCGGTGCCCACGCCCTTTTTCCTGGCGGTGGTGTGCGTGATCATCACGATGCTGGTGCTAAAATTCACCAACCTGGGCCTGTACACCCAGGCCGTGGGAATCAACGCCAGCTCCTCACGGCTCAACGGGCTGAATCCCACCTTTATCAAGTGGCTGAGCTTTGTGATCCTGGGCCTGTGCGTGGCGGTGGTGGCCCTGATCAAGACGAGCCGCCTCTCCACCATCAACTACTCGGTGATCGCAAAGGACATCGAGATGGACGCCATCCTGGCGGTGGCCCTGGGCGGAAATGTGCTCAGCGGCGGCCGGTTCAACATTATGGCCTCCATTCTGGGCGCCTACGTGATCCAGTTTTTGACCACGACCCTTTACAAGTTCAACGTGTCCTCGGACGCGCTTCCGGCCTATAAGGCCGTGGTGGTGATCGTGCTGGTGGTGATCAGCGCGCCGGCGGTAAAAGAGAAACTTTCGGGCCTTGGGAAGAGACTTACAAAGCAGAGGGAGGTCGCTTGATATGGTAAAAATAAAAAATGCGGGCGGCGGGGCGCAGCCCGGCCGGACCAACCGGCTGACGGACACGAATTTGCTTCTGGCCATCACGGTTGTGGTATTCCTGGTCATGTACATCGGAGCGATGCTGTTTCTGAAGAAGGGCTTTTTGAAGCCCCAGACGTTCTTTAACATTCTCAACGCCAACGCGGCCCTGATCATCACCTCCTGCGGCATGAGCCTGGTGATGATCACCGGCGGGATCGATATCTCCGTGGGCGGCGTGGTGGCCCTGGTCAGCATGAGCTGCGCCGTGTACCTGGACTATCACGGGGGCAGCCTGATCACATCGCTGCTCATCGCCCTGGGAATCGGCCTGGCCTTTGGCGCGGTGCAGGGCTTTCTGGTGGCGTACCTGGATATTCAGCCCTTTATTGTTTCCCTGGCAGGCATGTTCTTTGCCCGGGGCATGACGACCATCGTCCACACGGCCCCCTTCAACGTGGCAAATGAGGCCTTCGTGGGGTTAAAGGACACCCGGATCAATGTGCCGGGTCTGGGTACGGTCAACAAACTGGGAAAATATGTAAATGCCTATGTGGAAATCGGCGTGATCGTGGCGCTTTTGATTGTGGTGATCCTGTTCTGTGTGTTAAAATGGACGAAACTGGGCCGCAATTTCTACGCGGTGGGCGGCAACCGGCAGAGCGCCCTGATGCTGGGCGTGGACGTGAAGAGAACCCGGTTTTTATCCCATCTTTTCTGCGGACTTCTGGCAGGAATCGGCGGATACGTCTATTTCCTCCACGTGGGGTCCGGCTCCGCCTCCCACGCCATGGGCATGGAGATGAACGCCATCGCGTCCTCCATCATCGGCGGGACCCTGCTGACCGGCGGCGTTGGCAATATTTTCGGAACCTTTGTGGGCGTGCTGTCGCTGAGTACGATTCAGAACATCGTATCCTCCATCGGCCTTGACCAGGCCTGGTGGACGGGAATCACCGTGGCGGCCATGCTTTGCCTGTTCCTTGTGATCCAGAGCGTCATTCTGGCCCGCAAGCGCTGAAATGAGATCGAAAAGGAGAATCTATCATGCTGAATGCGAAAAAATATGAATTTTGGTTTTGCACCGGGTCCCAGGACCTGTACGGGGACGAGTGCCTGGCCCATGTGGCGGAGCACTCCTGGATCATCGTGGATGAGCTCAACCGTTCCGGCAATCTTCCCTTTGAGGTGGTCTTAAAGCCCACGCTCATCACCAACGAGCTGATCCGCAAGACCTTAAACGAGGCCAACAACGACGAAAACTGCGCGGGTGTGATCACCTGGATGCACACCTTTTCCCCGGCCAAATCCTGGATTTTGGGACTTCAGGAGTACCGCAAGCCCCTGCTGCACCTGCACACCCAGTTCAACCGCGAGATCCCCTACGACACCATTGACATGGACTTCATGAACGAAAACCAGGCGGCCCACGGGGACCGGGAGTACGGCCATATTTTCACCCGGCTGGGTATGGAGCGCAAGGTGGTGATGGGCTACTGGGCGGACGCGGACGTTCAGGGCAGGATCGCGGCCTGGATGCGCACCGCAGTGGGCGTGATCGAGAGCAGCCACGTCCGGGTGATGCGCATCGCGGACAATATGCGCAACGTAGCCGTCACCGAGGGTGACAAGGTGGAGGCCCAGATCAAATTCGGCTGGGAGGTGGACGCCTACCCGGTGACGGAGATCGCGGAGGCGGTCGCAGCGGTGTCCCAGAGCGACATCAACGCCCTGGTGGATGAATATTACGGAAAGTACCAGATTCTCACCGAGGGGCGGGACGCCGGGGAATTCAGGCGGCACGTGGCGGTTCAGGCGGGCATCGAGCTGGGTTTTGAGCGTTTCCTGGAGGAGAAGAACTACCAGGCTATTGTGACCCATTTCGGCGACCTGGGCAGTTTAAAACAGCTTCCGGGGCTGGCGATCCAGCGCCTGATGGAAAAGGGCTACGGCTTCGGCGCTGAGGGCGACTGGAAAACGGCCGCCATGGTGCGCATCATGAAGATCATGACCGGCGGAATGAAGGAGACCAAGGGCACCTCCTTTATGGAGGATTACACCTATAACCTGGTGCCCGGCAGGGAAGGCATTTTGCAGGCCCACATGCTGGAGGTGTGTCCCACCATCGCCGACGGGGCGGTGGGCATCAAGGTGCAGCCCCTGTCCATGGGCGACCGCGAGGACCCGGCCCGCCTGGTGTTCACCGCCAAGGAAGGTCCGGCCATCGCCACCTCCCTGATCGACCTGGGAGACCGGTTCCGCCTGATCATCAACAATGTGGACTGTAAAAAAACGGAAAAACCCATGCCCAAGCTGCCGGTGGCCACCGCCTTCTGGACTCCGCAGCCGGATCTTCGCACCGGAGCCGAGGCCTGGATTATCGCCGGAGGCGCCCACCACACGGCCTTCACCTACGATCTCACGGCGGAGCAGATGGGCGACTGGGCCGGGGCCATGGGCATCGAGGCGGTTTACATCGACGAAACGACCACCATCCGCCAGCTGAAGAACGAGCTGCGGTGGAACAGCGTGGCCTACAGAAAATAGTTGAAGGAGAGAGACATGAAAACGCAGAGAGAAATCATTGAAAGCGGAAACGCGGTCCTCGGCATCGAATTCGGTTCCACCAGAATCAAGGCGGTTCTGATCGGAACGGACGGCGCGCCCCTCGCCTCCGGCAGCCACGAGTGGGAGAACCGGCTGGAAAACGGCTTCTGGACCTACCCGCTGGATGCGGTCTGGGCGGGGCTTCAGGACTGTTACGCCGGCTTAATCCGGGACGTCCGCTCCAAATACGGCGTGGGAATCAAGCGGCTGGCCGCCATCGGATTCTCCGCCATGATGCACGGCTACCTGGCCTTTGACGGGGAGGGAGAGCTGCTGACGCCCTTCCGCACCTGGCGCAACGGCACCACCGGACCTGCCGCCTCTGCGCTGACGGAGCTGTTTCACTACAACATCCCCCAGAGATGGAGCATCGCCCACCTGTACCAGGCCATCTTAAACCGGGAGGAACACGTGCCCGGGATCCGTTACATGACGACCCTGGCCGGTTACGTCCACTGGCGCTTGACCGGCCGCAAGGTGCTGGGCGTGGGCGACGCCTCCGGCATGTTCCCCATCGACACCCGCACCCAAAACTACGACGCTGTCATGCTGGAGAAATTTAACGCCCTGACCGCGCCCAAAAACTACCCCTGGAAGCTGCCGGAGATTCTCCCGCAAGTCCTTCCGGCCGGAGCTCCGGCCGGCTGCCTCACCGGGGAGGGCGCCCGGCTCCTGGATACCAGCGGACAGCTGGAAGCCGGAATCCCCCTGTGTCCCCCCGAGGGCGACGCGGGAACCGGTATGACGGCCACCAACAGCGTGGCCAAATGCACGGGCAACGTGTCCGCCGGAACCTCCGCCTTCGTCATGGTGGTTCTGGAGCAGGAACTGAAAAAAATCCACCCGGAGATCGACCTGGTGACCACGCCGGACGGCAGCCTGGTGGGAATGGTGCACGCCAACAACTGCACCTCGGACATCAACGGCTGGGCCGGTTTATTCCGGGAGTTCGCCGCCGGGCTGGGCGTGCAGGTGGACCCGGACCAGCTCTATTCCACCCTCTACACCAAGGCCCTGGAGGGAGAGGACGACTGCGGAGGCCTGCTGTCCTACGGCTATCTGTCCGGTGAAAACCTCGTGGACGTGTCCGAGGGCCGCCCCATGGTTCTTCGCACGCCGGAGAGCCGTTTCACCCTGGCCAACTTCATGCGCGCCCACCTCTACGGAGCCGTGGCAGCGCTGAAAATCGGAATGGACATCTTAGTCAAGGAAGAGCAGGTGCAGGTGGATCAGATCTACGGCCACGGCGGCTTCTTCAAAACGCCCCTCGCAGGCCAGCGCATCATGGCCGCCGCCATGGGCGCCAAAATCTCCGTCCTGGAAACCGCCGGCGAAGGCGGCCCCTGGGGAATGGCCCTCTTAGCCGCCTACATGAACGGCAGGGAGGAAAGCCAGAGCCTTCAGGACTACCTGGCCTCCCGCATCTTCAAAAACAGCCGCAGCGTAACCGTGTCCCCCCTGGAAACCGACATGGAAGGCTTTGAAACCTACATCGAACGTTTCAAAAACTGCCTCCCTCTCCAGCGGGCGGCCGCCCAATACCTCACCACCCCAACCCCCTGAAAGGAGGCCCCCAATGCTAGAATCCCTCAAAAAGCAAGTCTACGAAGCAAACATGCAGCTGCCCGCCCACGGCCTCGTCACCTTCACCTGGGGCAACGTGAGCGCCATTGACCGCGAGAGCGGCCTTTTCATCATCAAACCCAGCGGAGTCGATTACGACAAGCTGACGCCCGAGAGCATGGTGGTCATGGACCTCAACATGAACAAAATCGAGGGCGACTTAAATCCGTCCTCCGACACCGCCACCCACTGCCAGCTCTACAGGGCGTTCCCACAAATCGGCGGCATCGTGCACACCCACTCCCCCTGGGCCACCAGCTGGGCCCAGGCCGGGCGCGCCATCCCCTGTTACGGAACCACCCACGCCGACTACATCTACGGTGAAATCCCCTGCCTGCGCTGTCTGACCCCGGCCGAGCTGGAGGACTACGAGGCCAACACCGGCCGTCTCATCGCCGGCCATTTCAAAAACCTGGACGTAGAAGCCGTGCCCTGCGTCCTCTGTCAAAACCACGGCCCCTTCGCCTGGGGCAAAGACGCCAACGAAGCCGTCCACAACGCCGTCGTCCTGGAAGAAGTAGCCAAAATGGCCGCCCGCTGCGAACAAATCAACCCCCAAGTCCGCCCCGCCCCCCAATCCCTCCAGGACAAACACTACCTTCGCAAACACGGCCCCAACGCCTACTACGGCCAATCCCACTAAATTTTTAGTATTTTTCATATTTTTCCAAAAATCCCCAGCCTTCCAGGCGCAACTCCTTTCATGCACCTCGCCCGCCGGGGATTTTTTCTACCCCCATCCAAAAATCCCAGCGGTCTCCCCCTGCCTCTCACGAACGGAATCCCAAACGGAATCCCAACCGAATCACCCCCCAAAACCAGTTGACTTCCACCCAATTTTAAAGTAAAATTCAACTGTCAATCCAAAATTACACTTGGCTGGACCGTGTGGTCCAGCCTCCTATACGTTAAGGAGCATATAAATGGAACCAACCACTATCACGATAAATGGGACGCCTGAGTCCCCTGCCGCAGCCCCGATTCAGGAACCCCAGCGCCAGCAATACTACATGGAAAAAGCCCGCAAACAGCTGTCCGCTTTTTCTACCGCCCTGGGCCGTCCCCTCACCTGCTGTATCAATACCTTCGGCTGCCAGATGAACGCCAGAGACTCCGAAAAACTCCTCGGAATCCTGGAATCCATCGGCTACAAAGCCACGGACTCCGAGCACGCCGATTTCGTGCTCTACAACACCTGCACCGTGCGCGAAAACGCCAACCAGCGCGTGTACGGCCGTCTGGGCCAGCTGGGGGCCTACAAGAAGAAAAATCCCCACATGATGATCGCCCTGTGCGGCTGCATGATGCAGGAGCCGGAGGTGGTGGAGCGCATCAAAACCAGCTACCACTTCGTGGATCTGATATTCGGCACCCACAACATATTCAAGCTGGCGGAGCTGGTGAGCACCTGCCTGGACACCCGGCAGGAGAAAAAGCACCGGACCGTGATCGACATCTGGAAGGACACGGACAAGATCGTGGAGGACCTGCCGGTGGAGCGCAAATACCCCTTCAAATCCGGCGTCAACGTGATATTTGGCTGCAACAACTTCTGCAGCTACTGCATTGTCCCCTACGTGCGCGGCCGGGAGAGAAGCCGCAGGCCGGAGGAGATTTTAAAAGAAGTCAAAAGGCTGGCGGCCGACGGCGTGGTGGAAATCATGCTGCTGGGCCAGAACGTCAACTCCTACGGCAAAAACCTGGAGGAGCCCATGACCTTCGCCCAGCTTCTGCGTGAGGTGGAGAAAATCGACGGCATCGAGCGCATCCGCTTTATGACCTCCCATCCAAAGGACCTCTCCGACGAGCTGATCGAGGTGATGTCCCAGTCCAAAAAAATCTGCCGCCACCTGCATTTGCCCCTGCAGTCCGGCAGCAGCCGCATCTTAAAAGAGATGAACCGCCGTTACACCAAAGAGCAGTACCTGACGCTGGCCGAGAAGATCAAGGCCGCCGTGCCGGGGATCTCCCTGACCACGGACATCATTGTGGGCTTCCCCGGGGAGACGGAGGAGGACTTTTTGGAGACCATGGACGTGGTGCGGCGGGTGGAATTTGACAGCGCATTTACGTTCATCTACTCCAAGCGCACGGGCACCCCTGCCGCTTCCATGGAGAACCAGGTGCCCGAGGACGTGGTTAAGGAACGTTTCGACCGGCTGTTAAACGAGGTCCAGTCCATTTCCGCTAAAATCTGCGGCCGCGACGTGCACACGGTGCAGCAGGTCCTGGTGGAGGAGGAGAACGACCACACACCTGGTTACATGACCGGGCGGCTTTCCAACAACACGGTGGTCCATTTCCCGGGGGATCCGTCTATGATCGGAAAGCTGATGGATGTGTATTTGGAGGAGAGCAAAGGATTTTACTACATGGCCCGTCCGGTTTAAAACCGGTCCGGCAACCGATAAAATGGAAAATTACGAGAGAAGAGAGGCATAAAGTTGGTACAGTCACAATTATCCCCGATGATGCAGCACTACATGGAGACCAAGAAACAGTATCCGGACTGTGTTCTGTTCTACCGTCTGGGCGACTTTTACGAGATGTTTTTTGACGATGCGCTGACCGTATCGAAGGAACTGGAGATCACGCTCACCGGGAAGGAGTGCGGCCTGCCGGAGCGCGCGCCCATGTGCGGCGTGCCCTTCCACGCGGTGGATTCCTATCTAAACCGCCTGGTGCAGAAGGGCTACAAGGTGGCAATCGCCGAGCAGATGGAGGACCCCAAGCAGGCCAAGGGCCTGGTGAAGCGGGAGGTCATCCGGGTGGTGACGCCGGGAACTATCACCAGCGCCCAGGCTCTGGACGAGACCAAGAACAACTACCTGATGGGCATCGTGTGCACGGACGGCGGCTACGGCGTGTCCACGGCCGATATCAGCACCGGGGATTTCCTGGTGACCGAGGTGTCCACGGACCGGGAGCTGTTCGACGAGATCAATAAGTTTTCGCCCTCGGAGATCATTTGCAACAACGCCTTTTACGTGTCCGGCGTGGACATCGAGGAGCTGAAGAACCGCTACCACGTGGCGGTTTCCGCCCTGGACAGCCACTTTTTCGGGGAGGAATCCTGCCACAAGGTGTTAAAGGAGCATTTCCGGGTGGGCTCCCTTTCCGGGCTGGGACTGGAGGACTACGGCACCGGAATCATCGCCGCCGGAGCGGTGATGCAGTACATGTACGAGACCCAGAAGAGCACCCTGGAGCACATCACCACCATCAAGCCCTATTCCACCGGCCAGTTCATGATCATCGATACCTCCACCAGGCGGAACCTGGAGCTGGTGGAGACCATGCGGGAGAAGCAGAAGCGGGGGACCCTTTTGTGGGTTCTGGACAAGACCAAGACCGCCATGGGCGCCCGCCTGTTGAGAGCCTACATCGAACAGCCCCTGATCCACCGGGAGGAGATCATCGCCCGCCAGAGCGCGGTGGAGGAGCTGAACATGAATTACATTTCCAGGGAGGAGATCCGGGAGTATTTAAACCCCGTCTACGATCTGGAGCGCCTGATCGGGCGCATCAGCTACAAGACCGCCAATCCCAGGGACCTGATCTCATTCTGCAATTCCCTGGAGATGCTGCCCTATATCAAACGTCTTTTGGAAGAATTTTCCAGTCCACTGTTAAAAGCTCTGGCGGATGACATGGACCCCCTGGAGGACTTATTTGAGCTGATCCGTTCCGCCATTGTGGAGGAGCCGCCCATCACCCTCAGGGAGGGCGGAATCATCCGGGACGGTTACAACGAGGAGGCGGACAAGCTGCGGGCCGCCAAGACCGAGGGCAAGACCTGGCTGGCCGAGCTGGAGGCCAGGGAGCGGGAAAAGACCGGAATCAAGGGCCTGAAGGTTAAGTTCAACAAGGTGTTCGGCTACTATTTCGAGGTGACCAACTCCTTCAAGAACATGGTGCCCGACTATTTTGTGCGCAAACAGACCCTGACCAACGCGGAGCGCTTCACCACCGACGAGTTAAAGCAGCTGGAGGAGATCATCATGGGGGCCGAGGACAAGCTGGTGTCCCTGGAGTACGATCTGTTCTGTGAAGTCCGGGACCACATCGCCTCCCAGGTGGTGCGCATCCAGAAAACCGCCAAGTCCATCGCGGGCACCGACGTGTTCTGCTCCCTGTCCACCGTGGCATCGCGGCGCAATTACGTGAAGCCCGCCATCAACGAGAAGGGCACCATTTCCATTAAAAATGGACGCCATCCGGTGGTGGAGCAGATGATGCGGGACGATTTGTTTGTGGCAAACGACACCTATCTGGACAACGGCAAGAACCGGCTGTCCGTGATCACCGGCCCCAACATGGCCGGAAAATCCACCTACATGCGCCAGGTTGCTCTGATCGTGCTCATGGCCCAGCTGGGCAGCTTCGTGCCCGCGGACGAGGCGGACATCGGTATCTGCGACCGCATCTTCACCCGGGTGGGGGCCTCCGACGACCTGGCCAGCGGCCAGAGTACCTTTATGGTGGAAATGACCGAGGTGGCCAATATTCTGCGAAACGCTACCCGCAACAGCCTGCTGGTTCTGGACGAGATCGGACGGGGAACCAGCACCTTCGACGGGCTGTCCATCGCCTGGGCGGTGATCGAGCACATCAGCAGTACCCGCCTTTTAGGGGCCAAGACGCTGTTCGCCACCCATTACCACGAGCTGACGGAGCTGGAGGGCACCATCGCCGGGGTGAAGAACTACTGCATCGCCGTCAAGGAGCAGGGGGACGACATCGTGTTCCTGCGCAAGATCGTCCGGGGCGGCGCGGACAAGAGCTACGGTATCCAGGTGGCTAAGCTGGCCGGAGTGCCGGAGTCGGTGATCCTCAGGGCCAAGGAGATCGCCGAGGAGCTGAGCAACGCCGACATTACCGCCCGGGCCAAGGAGATCGCCGAGGTCAGCGCTAACATCGCCCAGCGCAAGGTGGTGCCCAGGCCCGACGAGGTGGATATGCAGCAGCTCACCTTCTTCGACACGGTAAAGGACGACGACATTATCAAGGAACTGAGCGAGCTGGAGATCAACAGTATGACTCCGGTGGACGCCATGAATACGCTGTACCGCCTGCAGAACAAACTGAAAAACAGGTGGAAGGACAGCTGACAATCAGGAGATGCCATGAACTTTCATATATTGACACTGTTTCCCGAGATGGTGATGGGGGGCTTAAGCACCAGCATCACCGGCCGGGCCATGGAAAAGGGAATCATATCCGTGGAGGCTGTAAATATACGGGATTATTCCAAGGACAAGCACCGCCATGTGGACGACGCGCCCTACGGCGGCGGGGCCGGCATGGTCATGCAGCCGGAGCCCATCTGCGACGCCTACGAGGACCTGTGCGCCCGAACGGGCCGCAGGCCCCGGGTGATTTACATGACGCCCCAGGGCCGGGTATTCACCCAGCAGATCGCCGAGGAGCTGGCCAAGGAGGAGGAGCTGGTGTTTCTCTGCGGCCACTACGAGGGAATTGACGAGCGGGCTCTGGAGCTGGTGGCGACGGATTACCTGTCCATCGGGGACTACGTGCTCACCGGCGGGGAGCTTCCCGCCATGGTGATGATCGACTGCATTTCCCGGCTGGTGCCCGGAGTGCTCAACAACGAGGTCAGCGCCGAGGTGGAATCCTTCCACGACAACCTGCTGGAATACCCCCAGTATACCAGACCTGAGGTGTTCAACGGGCTGGCGGTGCCGGAGGTGCTGCTCAGCGGACACCACAAGAATATCGAAAAATGGCGCAGGGAGCAGTCCATAAAGCGCACCTTGGAACGCCGTCCGGACCTGCTGGAAGGGGCGAATCTCTCGAAAAAAGAGCAAAAATACCTGGAAGAGCTGATCCGGGAGCGGGAAACCGGGGAAAACGAGCCGGATAGCCATTGACAGAAAAGCGCAAATGTTGTAGAATCGGATGAAAACCACCGCCTCCGGGCGGAAAAACCTTCCCGGAAGGCCGGGATTAACAAAAATTTTGAGAATAACAGGAGTTGATGATGGACTTGTCCAGTGACACAGTAGGCATACGATTGTTTGTGATTTTGATTCTTTTGGCGCTGTCCGCCTTTTTTTCTTCCTCGGAGACAGCATTGACCACGGTCAACAAAATCCGCATCCGCAATCTGGCGGAGGCGGGAGATAAGCAGGCCGGGTACGTGATGAAGTTGGGAGAGAACCAGGCGCGCATGTTAAGCGCCATTTTGATCGGCAACAATGTGGTAAACCTGTCGGCCTCCTCCATGGTGACCGTGCTGGTGACGGACGTGTTCGGCAGCCGCTTCGCGGGGATCGCGACAGGCGTGCTGACCCTGTTGATTCTCATTTTCGGAGAGATCACGCCCAAGACCGTGGCGACACTGGAGTCCGAGCGCAACGCCCTGCGCTGCGCCCATGTGATTTATACGCTGATGATCGCGCTTACGCCCCTGATTCTGCTGGTAAACTGGATGTCCTCCGGGGTTTTAAAGCTGCTGCACGTGGATCCCAACAAGCGCAACGACGACATGACCGAGGACGAGCTGCGCACCATTGTGGAAGTGGGCCACGAGAAGGGCGTGATCGAGTCCGAAGAAAAGGAAATGATCAACAACGTGTTCGATCTGGACGACAGCGTGGCCAAGGACATCATGGTGCCCCGGATCGACATGGTGTTTGTGGACGTGGACGCCACCTACCAGAAGGTGATCGAGACCTTTCGGGAGGAGCACTACACCCGTCTGCCCGTCTACGAGGAGACTACGGACAACGTGATCGGCATCATCAATGTCAAGGATCTGCTTCTGGTGGAGGACCGGGAGCACTTTCACGTGCGCGATTATCTGCGCCAGCCCATCTACACCTACGAGTCCAAAAAGATTTCCGACCTGCTGCTGGAGCTGCGGAAAACCTCCAACAACATCGTGATCGTGCTGGACGAGTACGGAGCCACCGCGGGCCTTGCCACCCTTGAGGACATTCTGGAGGAGATCGTGGGCGATATCCGCGACGAGTACGACGGGGACGAGGAGGAAGAACTGGTGGAAGTGGCTCCCGGCGAGTATGTGGCCGAGGGCGCCATGAAGCTGGACGATTTAAACGACCGCCTGAACCTGGAGCTGGACTCCGAGGACTACGACTCCATCGGCGGCTTTATGATCGAACAGCTGGATCACCTGCCGGAGGCCGGCGAATCCATGGAATACGAGGGAATCCGCATGGTGGTGGACGCTGTGGACCGCAACCGCATCGACAAGGTCCGCATTTACCTGCCGGAAAGCGAAAAACAGCAGCAGGCTTCTTAAAAAACGCTTGCTTTTTAAGACAAGATATGGTAGAATCAATCGTTGTGACTAAGAAAGAGATGGTCCTCTGTTACAGATTGGGCGGTGAATGGGAAACTTACCGCCGGACGTATTAAGAACATCCAATATAATAAGGAGGTTCACACGATGAACGAAATTATCAAGAAGATTGAAGCAGCTCAGTTGAAGGAGAGCGTGCCGGAGTTCCACGTAGGCGACACCGTGCGCGTTTACAACAAGATCAAAGAGGGCGCTCGCGAGAGAATCCAGGTATTTGAGGGAACCGTGATCAAGAGACAGAACGGCGGCGCAAGAGAGACTTTCACCGTCCGCAAGAACTCCAACGGAATCGGCGTTGAGAAGACCTGGCCCTTACATTCCCCCAACGTAGACAACGTAGAGGTTGTCCGTAAGGGTAAAGTAAGACGCGCGAAGCTGAACTATCTGAGAGACAGAGTTGGTAAGGCTGCGAAGGTTAAAGAGTTGGTAAAATAATTGTAGTTCAGTAGGTCTGCGCACTTGCTGCGCTGACCGTACGAAAAACTAAGCTTGCAGGCAAAAATCCCATCGACGAAGTCGATTTTAAATGGATTTTTGCTCGTATCTGTGAAGGTACTGAACAGATACAAATAATTCAGCAGTGCAGTACAAGGGACAATGAAAATTGTCCCTTTTTTGAACAGAGAACAGGTGGACGCGGTCACAGGCAGGTGGTGGTTACGTGGAATATTTTATGAATGAGGATACGGCGTGGCTCAGGCGGATTGTGCACTGGGTCGTGGACCTGGTGGTGGCGGTGGCGCTGGCGTGGTTTCTGGTGTACGGCTTCTGCGGCCAGGTGCGCATTTTAGGCAACTCCATGCAGCCGCTTCTGGACGCGGAGGACGTGGTGCTGGTCAACCGGCTGGCCTATGACCTGGGGAGTCCCCAGCGCTTCGACGTGGTGGTATTTGAGCGCGAGGACCAGCAGAAGAATGTCAAGCGGGTGATCGGACTGCCCGGCGAGACCGTACAGATCAAGGGCGGCATGGTGTTTATCGACGGCGAGCTGCTCCCCGCCGAGGACGGGCTGGAGCAGGTGTCCCTGGCCGGAATGGCGGACACGCCCATACGCCTTGGGGAGGACGAGTATTTCCTTCTGGGCGACAACCGGGACAGCAGCGAGGACAGCCGTTTCGCCAATATCGGCAATGTAAAACGCGGACAGATTCAGGGAAAGGTGTGGTTCCGAATCCTGCCCCTGCTGAAGCTGGACCTGATCCATTCCTAGTACTACAGCCGTTTTAAAGAACAGGAGAATTCAGAATGAATATACAATGGTATCCCGGACATATGACAAAGGCCAAACGGGCCATGAAAGAGGATTTAAAACTCATTGACCTGGTGATCGAGCTGGTGGATGCCCGGGTGCCGCTTTCCAGCCGCAACCCCGACATCGACGATCTGGGGGCCGGAAAGGCGCGCATCGTGCTGCTGAACAAGGCCGACCTGGCGGACGAGGCTTTAAACCGCCGCTGGGCCCAGTGGTTTACGGAGCGCGGCATGCACGTGGTGAAAATCGACGCCAGGAACAAGGGGACCTTAAAGCAGATCCAGGCGGTGGTCCAGGAGGCCTGCAAGGAGAAGATCGAGCGCGACAGGAAGCGGGGCATTTTAAACCGTCCCATCCGCGCCATGGTGGTGGGAATCCCCAACGTGGGCAAGTCCACCTTCATCAACTCCTTCGCCGGAAAGGCCTGCGCCAAGACCGGCAACAAGCCCGGCGTGACCAAGGGAAACCAGTGGATCCGCCTGAACAAGACCCTGGAGCTTTTGGACACCCCGGGAATCCTCTGGCCCAAGTTCGAGGACCAGCAGGTGGGACTGAAGCTGGCGCTGATCGGCTCCATTAACGATGAGATTTTAAACCGGGACGAGCTGGCCCTGGAGCTGGTAAGCTTCCTAAACCGCCGGTATCCCGGCGTGCTGGCGGAGCGCTATCAGCTGGAAAACGCCGGGGACTGCGACACGACCCAGGTGTTGGAGCAGGTGGCCAGACAGCGCTCCTGCCTGGCAAAGGGCGGCGAGCTGGATCTGCCCAAGGCCGCCAGACTGCTGTTGGATGACTTCCGCAGCGGACGGCTGGGACGGATCACGCTGGAGGAGCCGGAGACTGCAAAGGATAAAGGAGAGAAGGATCAGGATGGCAAGGACGTTAAGCGGTGAAAAGCTGGAAAAAGAACTGGCGCGGCTGGAGCAGATGCGGGAGTATGAGAATACCTACGCGGCCTGCGCCATGATCTGCGGCATCGACGAGGCGGGCAGAGGCCCCCTGGCAGGCCCTGTGGCCGCCGGAGCGGTGATTCTGCCAAAGGACTGCACTCTGCTGTATTTAAACGACTCCAAGAAGCTCTCGGAGAAGCGCAGGGAGGAGCTGTTCGTGCAGATCAAGGAACAGGCCGTGGCATGGTGCGTTGGCATCGTGGGGCCGGAGCGCATCGATGAGATCAACATCCTGCAGGCCACCTACGAGGCCATGCGCCAGGCTGTCGCGGGCCTCGGCGTAAAGCCGGATCTTCTGCTCAACGACGCGGTGGAGATTCCCGGCGTGGACATTATGCAGGTCCCCATCATCAAGGGGGACGCCAAGAGCGTGTCCATCGCCGCCGCCAGCATTTTAGCCAAGGTCACCAGGGACCACATGATGGTGGAGTACGACCAGCTGTTCCCGGACTACGGCTTTGCCAAACACAAGGGCTACGGCACCGCGGCCCATATCCAGGCCATTCAGGAGCTGGGGCCCTGTCCCATCCACCGGCGCAGCTTTATCCGGAATATTTGGAGCGAAGAGGCTGAATCAAAAGAATAAAAAAGTGATTGACAGATTAGGATTGAGATGCTATATTAATACCAGATAAAGGAAGTGCCTGTCCGGTATCTACGAGGTGTTCGTAGATTTTCGTGCAGGCTTTTTTATTGCATCAATTCAGAAAACCCCGGCGCAGCCCGCGGGTTTCCGATGATAAAATTAGGGAAAGGATCATGGTGATGAGCACAAGGACAATGGAACTTACGCAGAAACAGACGAAACGCTTATGGAACAATCCGGACGCCAGATTGTTTGATTTGTCATGCCTGCGCGCAGGAGCTGTCATGCTGCTCTCTGGCGCATCTCTGTACCCTTTGGTGGATTATAATTGTTTCGCACGCAGACGAAATCCGTTTGCTTATCCGGGTCCCGGCACAGGCACGCCGTGATTGGTTAAGGAAAGGGATATTGGATCAATGCCGTCTGTCGCGAAATGAGCAGACGGCTTTTTTGTATCCAAAAATAATTCCAGGCGGCTCAGGCGGCAGAGCGGCGGGCAGCAGGTTCAAGTCCTGCCCTGGGAGTTCGCGAACCGGCAGAACCTGATTCTGCGGAGCGCAAAGCATGGTGGGCGATAATGCTCACACCATTTACGATATTTGGGAAACAGGCACTTCCTTGATACCGTTGACCGGGAAGAATTACCGGGCCGGACGATGCAGCCGCATAATCCGGATACTGTATGCAATGGGCGGGCAATCGATCTGCCGCCCCTATTGCGCCCGATCTGCCGGGGATACCCGGCGGATCAAATGATCGAGGAAAAATCATTTATAACTTGTGCAGGAGAGTGGAACGGAATGACCATACCAGGTTCATACCCTGTCTGTGATAGCGGGTTCGACTCCCGCTCCTGCAATGTATTAGTCTCCCTTCAGGGCGCGCGCGGGATGGACCTTCGTCTGTCCCACGCATTTGATCCGGATGACGGAATGGAATACGTCCCGCACTCAGGCTGCGGGTTTTGTGGGTTCAAATCCCACTCCGGATATTTCCTGTTGCAGCTCGAAAGACAGAGCTCCCGCCGGATCGGCGGGTGGAAGTTCGATCCTTCCCTTCAGGGTTCGCCGTTGCAGCGCAGCGGAGAACGCAGGCGTAGCCAAGCGGAATGGCAACCGGCTTTTAACCGGTATATCACAGGTTCGAATCCTGTCGCCTGCATTTGACAAAAAACGCAAAGAGCCATCCGGGTATGGCCAAATGGATCAGGTCCCGTCTGTTTATCAAAAAGTAGTTGCCCTGCCGCAAAAGATACAGTAAACTATTAAGACAAAGAATGCGCAGGAAAACGGAGGCAGTGATGAACAATCGCCGGACGGGAAGCGAATATGAGGCCAGGGCGGCGGAATATCTGACCGCCAAAGGCTACCGGATACTGGAGAAAAATTTCCGCTGCCGCCAGGGGGAGATCGACCTGATCGCCCGGGACGGCAGCTATCTGGTTTTTGTTGAGGTGAAATACAGAAGCAGCCTGGCAAAGGGAGCGCCGGCGGAGGCCGTGGGGCCGCTCAAGCAGAGGCGCATCCGCCAGACCGCCGTATTTTATCTGTACAGCAGAGGTCTGGGTCTTGACTCGCCCTGCCGATTTGACGTGGTTTCCATCACGGGAAATGAGATCCTTTTGATTCAAAATGCATTCTGAGCGATCGACGAACATAAAGGAGACCGGACAATGAAAATACAGTGGAACTATAAAAACGACCTGGAGATATTTGAAACCAGAGGTGAGGAGAGCACCCCCTATCTTTCCTTCCGGGCCCTGGACGACCTGGGGATGGTAAAAAATGGGTTTTCCACCCGCATGGGCGGGGCCAGCCAGGGGAAATTCGCCACCATGAACTTTTCCTACAGCCGGGGGGATGATCCCGATCACGTGCTGGAGAATTTCACGCGCATGGCGGCCGCCCTGGGGGTGGATCGGGACCGGATGGTGGCGTCCTACCAGACCCACACCACCAATGTGCGCCGCGTGACGAAAGAGGACCTGGGTAAAGGCGTGGTGAGGACCCGGGACTACCGGGATGTGGACGGACTGATCACGAACCTGCCAGGCGTCACCCTGGTGACCTTCTATGCGGACTGCGTGCCCCTCTACCTGGTGGATCCGGTGAAAAAGGCCATCGGTTTAAGCCATTCCGGCTGGCGTGGCACCGTAGCGCGGATGGGCCGGGAGACGGTGGAGGCCATGAAGCGCGAATTCGGCACCGATCCTCAGGATCTGGTGGCCTGCATCGGCCCCAGCATCTGCGAGGACTGTTTTGAAGTGGGCGGGGAAGTGGTGGAGGCCTTCTGTCAGGCCTTCGCGCCGGAGCATCACCCGGCGCTTTTCCGGCCGGGCGTGGGGCCAGGCAAATACCAGCTGGATTTGTGGGCTGCCAACCGGATTATTCTTGAGGAGGCGGGTGTGCCCGCAAAACAGATTCACACCACAAACATCTGCACCAAGTGCAACAGCGATTATCTGTTTTCCCACCGCACGGTGGGGGAGGAGCGGGGGAACCTGGCGGCCTTTTTGTGCCTGAAGGGAGACGCGCTTTCAGACGGGAAATGAACGGGCCGGCGGGGAAATGTCCTCAGCCGGTAAAAAACGGGAGATACCGGATTTTTGTGGTCCGGTATCTCCCGTTTTTAGGAAATCATCTGATTTTTATACCAATTTCTGGAAATACTCATAACCGCCGGCCTGATATTTTGCCACCAGGCGCTGGATCTTCTCCGTGGGGGAGAGGGTGGCGCTGATGGAGCGGTCGTGGTTCAGAGAGTTGATGATGGCGGCGATGTACTTGCTCATATCGGCCTCCAGATACCACTCGCGGTTCAGCAGCTCAGCGGGGCGGTAGTTTAAGTTGGTGGTGATCACGTAGTCTAAGTAGCCCTTGGCGTGGAATTCGTCGAACTTGTCCAGTCCGTTGGTGAACAGGCCGAAGGTACAGCAGACGATTACCTTCTTGGCTTTGCGCTCCTTCAGCTCCTTGGCGGTGTCCAGCATACTCTCGCCGGAGGAGATCATGTCGTCGATGATCAGCACGGTCTTGCCCTCCACGGAGGAACCCAAAAACTCGTGGGCCACGATGGGGTTGCGCCCGCCGATCACCTGGGAATAGTCCCGGCGCTTGTAGAACATACCCATGTCCACGCCCAGGTTGTTGGCCAGGTACACGGCGCGGTTCATGGCGCCCTCGTCCGGGCTGATGATCATCAGGTGCTCCTGGTCGATCTCGATGTGGGGATCGTGGGCGAACAGGGACTTCACGAACTGGTAGGTGGGCATGAAATTGTCAAATCCGATCAGGGGAATGGCGTTCTGTACACGGGGATCGTGGGCATCAAAGGTGATGATGTTGTCCACTCCCATGTTGGCTAACTCCTCAAGGGCCATGGCGCAGTCCAGGGACTCGCGCTTGCTGCGCTTGTGCTGGCGGCTCTCATAAAGGAAGGGCATCACCACGTTCACCCGGTGGGCGGTGGAGACGCAGGCTCCCACAATCCGTTTCAGGTCCTGGAAATGGTCGTCCGGGGACATGTGGTTGGTGTATCCGCTGACCGTGTAGGGGATGCTGTAGTTCATCACATCCACCATCACGTAGATGTCCGTGCCGCGGACCGACTCGTTGATCACCGCTTTGGCCTCGCCGGTGCCGAATCTGGGGCAGCGGCAGTTTAACAGGTAGGAATCCACATCGTAGCCGCGGTAGTGGAGATCCTCCTTGCGGCGCATTAATTCCTCCATATCATTTCTGCGGAAGCGGACGATGTGGTCGTTGACCATACCGGCCAGCTCCTTGCAGCTTTCCAGGGCGGCGATTTTTAAGGGCGCCACGGGAAGCGAATCATTGAAAACAAAATTGTTTGCCATGAGAGCGTGCTCCTTTATGTGAATTGTAAAAAAGTTTGTGTTCCGACAATAAGCCATAATCACATATGATTTATACCATCGATCAATCGCAAACGTCAAGTGGTTGTAATAATTTTCTCAAAAAATACAAAAGCTTTTCCCATGGAACCCGATATTTTGGCGGAATTCGGCCAGTGGGGGAAAGCGCAACAATTTAGACGGCTTATCTTCTTGACCGAAAAAGGCCGCCGCCTGGACTGTTACGAAAAATCAGGCATTTACAAAAATGTGCGGAATTGGTATGATAGAAGTTACGACAGCATGTTCCAATATCGGAAGAGGAACGCTGTAACCGGCCGGGCGTTTGTGGAAAAGGCTTTACAAGTAAGGCGCAATATAGTAAAATCAAGCGGATAATGCCTGGCAGACGGAGGAAGATGCCGGATATGAAAAAACAGAGTGCGAAGAAAAACAGTTGTGAATACTGCGGCAATTACGCGTACGACGAAGAAAATGACTATTATGTCTGCGAAGTGAACTTAGACGAGGACGAGATGGTGCGGTTTTTGAGCGGAAGGGATTTCGCCTGCCCGTACTACCAGCCGGGCGATGAGTACCGGATCGTGCGAAAGCAGATGTGATGGACCGAGAAATTGGAGGAAGATTAGAATGAGCAAACCAGTGGTAGCAATCGTGGGACGTCCCAATGTGGGCAAATCCACGTTGTTTAATGTTTTGGCCGGGGAGACGATCTCCATCGTGAAGGACACGCCCGGCGTGACCAGGGACAGGATTTACGCGGACTGTACCTGGCTGAATATGAATTTCACGCTGATCGACACCGGCGGCATCGAGCCGGACACCAGCGATGTGATTTTGTCGCAGATGCGGGAGCAGGCAGAGATCGCCATCGCCACCGCGGATGTGATCGTCTTTATTGTGGACGTGCGCCAGGGGCTGGTGGACGCGGACACCAAGGTGGCGGACATGCTGCGCAAGTCCCGCAAGCCGGTGGTTCTGGCCGTCAACAAGGTGGACAGCTACGAGAAGTTCGGCAACGACGTCTACGAGTTCTACAATTTGGGCATCGGCGATCCGGTGCCGGTGTCCGCGGCCTCCCGCCTGGGAATCGGCGACCTGCTGGACGAGGTGGTCAAGTATTTTGACTGCGCCAAGCTGGAGGAAGAGGAGGATGAGCGCCCCCGCATCGCCGTGGTGGGCAAGCCCAATGTGGGCAAATCTTCTATTATAAATAAGCTGCTGGGAGAGAACCGCGTGATCGTCTCCGACATCGCGGGAACCACCCGGGACGCGGTGGACACGGAGATCATTCACGATGGCACGCCCTACGTGTTTATCGACACCGCGGGCCTCAGGCGCAAGAGCAAGATCCACGAGGAGCTGGAGCGCTACAGCATCATCCGCACCGTGACCGCGGTGGAGCGGGCGGACATCGTGGTGGTGGTCATCGATGCCAAGGAGGGTGTCACCGAGCAGGACGCCAAGATCGCCGGAATCGCCCATGAGCGCGGCAAGGGAATCATTGTTGCCGTGAACAAGTGGGACGCCATTGAGAAAAACGACAAGACCATTTACGAGTACACCAACAAGCTGAAGGAAATCCTGTCCTTCATTCCCTACGCGGAGTACCTCTTTGTCTCCGCCGCCACGGGACAGCGGCTGCCAAAGCTGTTTGAAGTGATCGACGCGGTCAGACAGAACCAGAACCTGCGGGTTTCCACCGGTGTTCTCAACGAGATTATGGCGGAGGCCGTCGCCATGCAGCAGCCGCCCTCCGACAAGGGCAAACGCCTGAAGATCTACTACATGACCCAGGTGGCCGTGAAGCCGCCGACCTTTGTGGCTTTTGTCAACGACAAGGAACTGATGCATTTTTCCTATGTACGTTATCTGGAGAATCAGATCCGAAGCGCCTTCGGCTTCCGGGGAACTTCCTTAAAGTTCGTCATCCGTGAGCGCAAGGAAAAGGATCAATAAAATGTGAGGTGTGTATTTATGGAGCGAATCATTTGCCTGGTGGTGGGATATGCCTTTGGATTGATTGAGAGCGGTTATCTTTACGGGAAAATGAACGGGATCGACATCCGCCAGCACGGCAGCGGCAACTCCGGCACCACCAACGCGCTGCGGGTGCTGGGCAAAAAGGCCGGCCTGGTGGTGTTTATCGGCGATGTGTTAAAGACCATGATCCCCTGTGTGGCGGTGCGTATCCTGTTCCGGGACGACCCGCCCATGGGGTATCTTCTGACTCTGTACACCGGTCTCGGCGTGATCCTGGGCCACAACTACCCATTTTACCTGAAATTTCAGGGCGGAAAGGGAATTGCGGCCACGGCCGGGATTCTCACCTCCCTGGACTGGCGGCTTATGGTGATCTGCCTGATCAGCTTCGTGCTGGTGGTGGCGGTGAGCCGGTATGTGTCCCTGGGCTCCCTGGTGGTGGCGACGATCTTTCTGGCCTGGAATTGTGTGATGGCCGGGTCCTACGGAATTCCTGAGGCCGGGCTGACGGACTACTACATAGTTGCGGCGGCCATATCGGCTCTGGCGTTCTGGCGGCACAAGGCCAATATTGTCCGCCTGGCCCACGGCACGGAGAACAAACTCTGGGGCAATAAAAAATAATATCACAGCAATGTTTTGACGCCGGGGCGCAGAGGGCCTTCCGAAGGGTGATGGACCGGACGGAAGGCGCGGAAATCACAAGCGCCGCGGCGTATGTTATATCAGGAGAGGAGCGAGCGTATTATGGCAAAAATCAGCGTAATCGGAGCGGGAACCTGGGGAACGGCCCTGGCCATCCTGCTGCACGGCAATGGAAATCAGGTGACCATCTGGTCGGCTCTGCCCGGGGAGGTGGAGGAACTGAACAGCACCCGCGTTCACCGGAACCTTCCCAAGGCCAGGATCCCGTCGGAGATTGAAATCACCGGGGATTTAAAATCCGCCATGGAGGAGCGGGATCTTCTGGTGCTGGCGGTGCCCAGCGTGTTCGTGCGCTCCACTGCCCGCCGCATGCGTGAATTTCTGCGCCCGGGCCAGATTGTGGTCAATGTGGCCAAGGGAATCGAGGAGGACACGTTAAAGACGCTCACGGAGATCATCGAGGAAGAGCTGCCCGGAGTCCAGGTGGCGGCCCTGTCCGGCCCCAGCCATGCGGAGGAGGTGAGCCTGGGACTTCCCACCACCTGCGTGGCCGCGGCTCACAAGCGCCATGTGGCGGAGTATGTCCAGAGCCTGTTTATGAGCCGGATCTTCCGCGTCTACACCAGCCCTGATTTAAAGGGGGTGGAGCTGGGTGGCTCTTTAAAGAATGTGATCGCCCTGGCGGCCGGTATGGCCGACGGGCTGGGTTTCGGCGACAATACCAAGGCGGCTCTGATCACCCGTGGCATCGCGGAGATCGGACGCCTGGGGATTGAAATGGGAGGCCGGGCGGAGACGTTCGCAGGGCTCACCGGCATCGGCGATCTGATCGTAACCTGCGCCAGCATGCACAGCCGCAACCGGCGGGCCGGTATTCTGATGGGGCAGGGACATACCATGGAGGAGGCCATGAAGGAGGTCAACATGGTGGTGGAAGGCGTGCACAGCGCCAAGGCGGCCCTGGCCCTCTCCAGGCAGTACGGCGTGTCCATGCCCATCGTGGAGCAGGTCAACGCGGTCCTCTTTGACGGGCAGCCCGCCAGGGAATCCGTGACCGAGCTCATGCTGCGGGATAAACGCATCGAGAACGCGGGAATGGACTGGGAAGAGGACTGAACCTAAATTTTAAAGAATGTGCAGAAAAAAAGACAATAATTTTCCTGTAATCCCCGCAAAAAGCCAAAAAATTTCTTTTTTCTCCCCGGGAAGTGGTTGACAATCCTTCCCGGACTTTCTATAATATAGAAAGCTTTATATTTTCCCGCCACACTTTGCGTTTATTTTGTTTTAACGCGGGGAAGCTGGGAAGCAAAAAAGCAAAAAGAGGAGGATCACAGTTATGAAGAAGAGATTTTTAAGTCTTGGCCTGGCAGTTATGATGGCTGCATCCTTAACGGCGTGCGGCGGCGGCTCCAAGACCGAGACCAGTGCAGCGGCTGAAAAGACTGAGGACAGCAAGGCAGCGGACACCAAGGCGGAGGATACCAGCGCGGCAGCGGAGGGCGACACCACCGCAGCAGCAGAGGGTGAGACTGCGGCGCCGGCAGAAGGCGAGGCATTCGTTATCGGAGGAATCGGTCCGATCACCGGAGCTGCGGCAGCTTACGGCAACGCTGTTAAGAACGGCATCGATCTCGCGGTAAAAGAGATCAACGCAGCCGGCGGCATCAACGGCTACCAGGTTGTGTATCAGTTCCAGGATGATGAGAACGATCCGGAGAAATCCGTGAACGCTTATAATGCTTTAAAAGATGCGCATATGCAGATGTTAGTCGGCACTGTTACCTCCAAGCCCTGTATCGCAGTGGCTGCGGAGACCGTGAACGACAATATGTTCCAGATCACCCCCTCCGGTTCCGCAGTGGAGTGTGTTGCCAACGACAACGCCTTCCGCGTATGCTTCTCCGATCCGGATCAGGGTAAAGCTTCCGCTCAGTACATCGGCGCAAACAAGCTGGCGACCAAGATCGGCGTGATCTACGACAGCTCCACCGAGTATTCCAGCGGTATCTACGAGTCCTTCCTGGCCGAGGCTCCCGCACAGGGCCTTGAGGTTGTAGCTGAGGAAGCCTTTACCGCCGACAGCAACACCGACTTCTCCGTACAGCTGGACAAGTGTAAAGAAGCCGGCGCAGAGCTGGTATTCCTGCCCATCTACTACCAGGAGGCATCCATCATCTTAAAGCAGGCTTCCGACAAGGAATTCGCACCCATCTTCTTCGGCTGCGACGGTATGGACGGAATCTTAAGCGTTGAGAATTTCGACACCAGCCTGGCTGAGGGCCTGATGTTACTGACCCCCTTCTCCGCTGACGAGGCGGGAAGCCAGGATTTCGTAAAAGCCTACGAGGCTGCTTATGGCGAGGTTCCGCTGCAGTTCGGCGCCGGCGCATATGACGCGGTTTACGCCATCAAGGAGGCTGCTGAGAAAGCCGGAATCACCCCGGATATGTCCGTTTCCGATATCTGCGACGCTATGAAGACCGCGATGACTGAGATCACGGTGGACGGCCTGACCGGCGCTCAGATGACCTGGAACGCAGCAGGCGAGCCCGAGAAAGCTCCCAAGGCTGCGAAGATTGTAAACGGCGTTTACGTGATGCAGTAAGTTCATTCACAATAGACCCAAAAGAGGGTTGTCGCAACGGCAACCCTCTTGTTGAATGTAATGGCCCGCGGCTTTTTCGCGGGCGATTGCGGAATGTAATGGCCTGCCGTTTGAACGGTTACGGTAAAATAGAAAAAGTTGAGAGGTGTTGCACTTATGAGTTTTCTGTCCTATTTAATCAATGGCATTAGCCTGGGCAGTGTATATGCGATTATCGCATTAGGTTATACGATGGTGTACGGTATTGCCAAGATGCTGAACTTCGCCCACGGCGATATTATAATGGTAGGAGCGTTTTCCGCCTTCACCGTGATCAGCACCCTGGGCATGCCTCCGGTGCTGGGAGTGCTGGCGTCGGTCATCGTCTGCACGCTGCTGGGCGTCACCATTGAGCGGATTGCATACAAGCCGCTGCGCGGCGCCTCTCCGCTGGCCGTTCTGATCACCGCCATCGGCGTCAGCTATTTCCTTCAGAATCTGGCGCTGCTGATTTTCGGCTCCAATACCAAGCAGTTCACCTCCGTGGTGAACCTGCCCACCTTAAAGCTGGCCGGTGGCGCACTGTCGATCTCCGCCGTGACCATTATCACCATCCTCACCTGCGTGGTGGTTATGGTGGCGCTGACCTCCTTCATCAACAAGACGAAGATGGGTCAGGCTATGCTGGCGGTCTCCGAGGACAACGGCGCGGCCACGCTGATGGGAATCAATGTCAACGGCACCATCGCCCTGACCTTTGCCATCGGATCAGCCCTGGCGGCCGTGGCCGGCGTGCTGTACTGTTCCGCGTACCCCAATCTTTCCCCCTACACCGGCGCCATGCCCGGAATCAAGGCTTTCGTGGCCGCTGTGTTCGGGGGAATCGGTTCGATTCCGGGGGCGTTTATCGGAGGCATAATTCTGGGTGTGATCGAGGCGCTGTCCAAGGCCTACATCTCCTCCCAGCTCTCGGACGCCATTGTATTTGCCGTTCTGATTGTAGTGCTTCTGGTCCGTCCGACCGGAATTCTCGGCAAGAAGATCAACGAGAAAGTGTAGGTGCGCGAGATGGATAGCATGAAGAAGAAAAAACTGATTGACAACTCTCTTACATACGGTCTGGTGATCGCCTGCTGGGCGGTGGTGCAGATCATGATGGCCACAGGCCACATGACCAGCCTGATGAAGGGCCTGCTGGTGCCGCTGTGCATGTACGTGATCCTGGCCGTGTCCTTAAACCTGACGGTGGGTATCCTGGGCGAGCTGAGCCTGGGCCACGCCGGATTCATGTGCGTGGGCGCGTTCAGCGGAGCGTTTTTCACCAAGCTGACCGCGGAAGCGATTCCCAACCTGCAGGTGCGCTTTATCCTGGCGCTGATCATCGGCGCTCTGGTGGCGGCTTTGTTTGGAATTCTGATCGGGATTCCGGTGCTGCGCCTGCGCGGCGACTATCTGGCCATCGTGACCCTGGCTTTCGGCGAGATCATCAAGAACGTGATCAACGTGCTGTATGTGGGAGCGGACGCAAACGGCATCCACATCGCCATGAAAAAGGCTGATTTAAACCTCCAGGAGGGCGGCCAGGTGATTATCGAGGGAGCCAAGGGTATCACGGGCACCCCCAAGGCAGCCACCTTTGCCATTGGCATTATCCTGGTGCTGCTGACTCTGTTCATTGTGCTGAACCTGATGAATTCCCGCTCCGGGCGGGCTATCATGGCCATCCGCGACAACCGCATCGCCGCGGAGTCCGTGGGAATCAACATTACAAAATACAAGCTGATGGCATTCAGCATCTCCGCATCCCTTGCAGGCGTGGCGGGCGTGCTGTACGCCCACAACCTTTCCAGCCTTGCGGCCACGCCTAAGAGTTTTGGCTACAACATGTCCATCATGATTCTGGTGTACGTGGTGCTGGGCGGTATCGGCAACATCCGCGGCTCCATTATTGCCGCCGTCATCCTGACTCTGCTGCCCGAACTTCTGCGCGGACTGAACAACTACCGCATGCTGATCTACGCGGTGGTGCTGATCGTGATGATGCTCTTTAACTCCGCGCCCAAGGCCATTGCCATGCGGGAGCGGATTATGGAGAAATTTCACAAGAAGAACGCAAAGGAGGCCGCTTAAACATGAATATGCTGGATGTAACCCATTTGAGCATCTCCTTCGGCGGACTGAAGGCGGTGGATGATTTCCATATCAATGTGAAGAAAGGGCAGCTCTACGGCCTGATCGGCCCCAACGGAGCCGGCAAGACCACGATCTTCAACCTTTTAACCGGTGTGTACAAGCCAAACGCCGGAAGCATTGTCCTAAACGGCAACAATATCACGGGCAAGCGGTCCATTGACATCAACAAGGCCGGCGTGGCCAGAACCTTCCAGAACATCCGTCTGTTCAAGGACCTGAGCGTGCTGGACAACGTAAAGGTAGGGCTTCACAACAACAATCCCTACTCCACCATCGAGGGGATACTGCGCCTGCCCCGTTACCACAAGGTGGAGCGGAAGATGGACAAGAGGGCGATCGAGCTCTTAAAGGTGTTCGATCTGGACAAATACTGCCATTACAATGCCTCCAACCTTCCCTACGGCCAGCAGCGCAAGCTGGAGATCGCCAGGGCGCTGGCCACCGGTCCCAAGCTGCTGCTCCTGGACGAGCCTGCCGCTGGCATGAACCCCAACGAGACGGCGGAGCTGATGGACACCATCCGCTTTGTGCGGGACAATTTTGACATGACCATCCTTCTGATCGAGCACGACATGAAGCTGGTGAGCGGCATCTGCGAGGAGCTGACCGTGCTGAATTTCGGCCAGGTACTCTGCCAGGGCGAAACCGCCGCCGTTCTCAACGACCCGGAAGTGATTAAGGCATATCTTGGTGAATAAGGAGGAGAGGAACGAGATGGCTATGTTGGAAGTCAAAGGTCTGGAAGTCTACTACGGCGTAATCCAGGCCATAAAAGGGATCTCCTTTGAGGTCAACCAGGGGGAGATCATCGCGCTGATCGGCGCCAACGGAGCGGGGAAAACCACTACCCTGCACACCATAACCGGCCTGATCGCGGCGAAAAGCGGTTCCATCGTGTACGAGGGGACGGACGTGACCCGGATACCCGGTTACAAGCTGGTGGGCATGGGCATCGCCCACGTGCCGGAGGGCCGCCGTGTATTTTCCAGCCTCACGGTGCTCCAGAATTTAAAGATGGGCGCATACACCCGCAAGGACAAGAATGAGCTGGACGAGACTTTGAAAATGATCTACCGCCGTTTTCCGCGGCTGGAGGAGCGCAAGAATCAGCCGGCCGGAACCCTGTCCGGAGGCGAGCAGCAGATGCTGGCCATGGGCCGGGCATTGATGAGCCATCCGCGGCTCATCGTCATGGACGAGCCCTCCATGGGACTCTCGCCCATCTACGTGAACGAGATCTTCGACATTATCCAGAAGATCAACGGAGACGGCACCACCGTGCTTTTGGTGGAGCAGAACGCCAAGAAGGCCCTCTCCATCGCCAACCGCGCCTATGTTCTGGAGACGGGAAATATTGTGCTGAGCGGCGACGCGGGAGACCTGTTAAACAACGATCAGGTGAAGAAAGCTTACCTGAGTGAGTGATAGCCGGTGTTGGGACCGTTCAAACGGCTTAACCGCTGGACTGTTAAAAAAATGTTATAAAAAGTCGACCGATTTTTGGAAATTCAATAGATTTTTATGCGCCCCGCTGGTATAATAAAAGTACACCTGCGGGGCGTTTTTCTGCTGAGTGTAATGGTCCGCCGGCGCAGCCTGCGGGCGGTTGCCCCCCTGGGTGTGAGGTCCCCATGAACCGGGAGGAGGTTGCAAGTATGCTAAAGCGTGCAATGGAAATCACAAAAGAAGCCTTGGGCAGCATGACCGGACCGGACGGCAAGCCGTATCTGGATCACGCGCTGCGGGTGATGGAGCAGATGGAGACGGAAGATGAAAAGATGGTGGCGCTTCTGCACGATGTGGTGGAGGACGGCGACATTTCCCTGCGGGAATTAAAGGACGCCGGTTTTCCCTACCGGGTGGTGCAGGCGGTGGGCCAGCTGACGAAGCGGCCGGATATCACGTACTTCGATTACATAGAGGATATCAGCTGCAACCCTTTGGCCGCCAGGGTCAAGGCTGCTGAGATCCGGGACAATCTGGATGCGGTCCGGGTGAACAAGATGAGTTTCTGTACGTTTTCCCTGGAAGAACGGGCCCAAAAGGCGTTGAAGCTGCTGGAACATTGTTAGCCCCGCATTCTTTACAGCATATGGTCATACCCTCTTGCATATACTATATCAGCATAGCAAGGGGGTATATTTATGGACAATTTTAATGTATACAAAGATATCCAGGCCAGAACAGGAGGGGAGATCTATATCGGCGTTGTGGGACCGGTCCGCACCGGCAAATCCACCTTTATCAAACGCTTTATGGAGCTCCTGGTGCTTCCGGCCATGGAGGACGAGAACATGCGCAATCTGAGCCGCGACGAGCTGCCTCAAAGCGCTGCGGGAAAGACCATTATGACCACGGAGCCCAAGTTCATTCCCAAGGAAGCGGCCAGCATCAGCCTGGCGGACGGCATCGAAGCCAAAGTACGGCTGATCGACTGCGTGGGTTTCATGGTGGACGGCGCTGCAGGACACATTGAGAACGGCGAGGAGCGGCTGGTCAAGACGCCCTGGTTCGAGAACGAGATTCCCTTTACCCAGGCGGCAGAGATCGGCACCCGCAAGGTGATCAACGACCACTCCACCATCGGAATCGTGGTGACCACCGACGGCTCCATCGGCGAGCTGAAGCGGCCCGGGTACATAGCGGCGGAAAACCAGACCATCGATGAGTTGAAAAAGCTGGGGAAACCCTTCATCGTGCTGTTAAACTCCGTCAAACCCTACTCCGATGAGACGGCGAAGCTGGCCAGGGAAATGTCTGAAACCTACCAGGTGTCCGTGCTGCCGGTGAACTGTGAGCAGCTGAAGAAGGACGATGTTTTCCATATTCTGGAACGCGTTCTGAAGGAGTTCCCGGTGACGGAGATTGATTTCCATATTCCCAAATGGCTGGAAATCCTTCCCTCCACCCACTGGCTGAAGGCCCAGGTGATCCAGGCCGCCAAGGGCGTGGTCCAGAAGGTGGCCCACATGAAGGACGTGGCCGGTGAGCTGGCCGGGCAGGGCGCGGAGGCGATCCGGGGAATGTCCATCAAGAACATGCGCATGGCGGACGGCAGCGTTGCCGTTCAGGTGGATATGGACGACAGCTACTATTACCAGATTCTCAGCGACTATGTGGGCCTGCCCATCGAGGGCGAGTACCAGCTTATGCAGACCTTAAGCAGCCTGGCCGCCATGCAGAAGGAGTACGAGAAGGTCCAGAGCGCCCTGGCCCAGGTGCGTTTAAAGGGCTACGGTGTTGTGACGCCGGAGCGCTCAGAGATCGTGCTGGATGAACCCCAGGTGATCAAGCACGGCAACAAGTACGGGGTGAAGATGAAGGCCGAGGCGCCGTCCATCAACCTGATCAAGGCTCATATCGAGACGGAGATCGCGCCCATTGTGGGCAGCGAGCAGCAGGCCGAGGACCTGATCGCCTACATAAAGGAAAATGCCAAGGACAGCGACGACGGCATCTGGAACGCCAACATTTTCGGTAAATCCGTGGAACAGATCGTGGAGGACGGAATTCAGGCCAAGATCTCCCAGATGACCGAGGACTGCCAGCTGAAACTGCAGGATACGCTGCAGAAAATCATCAACGACAGCAACGGCGGCATGATCTGCATCATCATTTAATTGGTCCGCTAAATGACACTTCACGGTGAATTGTTCAAAATTATTTTTCACAAAAGAATGTTTGCATTATTCTCAGTGATTATGCTATACTAGAACCAGAATTGACAGAAAATTCAAATGTTACCGTTGTTGATCCTGGAAAAATGTAAATAGAGGGGAGAATGCAGATGAAGTTGACATTTATTGGGGCGGACCATGAGGTTACCGGCAGCTGTCATTATCTGGAGGTTGGGAATACAAAGCTTCTGGTGGACTGCGGCATGGAGCAGGGGAACAATGTGTATGAAAACGCACCCCTGCCCGTGCCTTACAACCAGATCGATTACGTGCTGCTGACCCATGCCCATATCGATCACGCGGGACTGCTTCCCTGGCTGTACGCCAAAGGCTTCAAGGGGCGTATCATCACCACCTACGCCACGGCGGACTTGTGCAACATTATGCTGGTCGACAGCGCCCACATTCAGGAGATGGAGTCTGAGTGGAAGAACCGGAAGGCGCGCCGGGCGGGCCGTTCGGAGGTGGAGCCGTTATACACCATCGACGACGCGCTGGGCGTGCTGAAACTGTTTGAAGGGGTGGCTTACAGCCAGATGTTCAAGCTGAACAGCGATATCACCCTGCGTTTCACGGACGTGGGCCATCTTCTGGGCTCGGCGTCCATCGAGGTCTGGGCCACCGAAGACGGCGTGACGAAGAAAATCGTCTTTTCCGGCGATATCGGCAACCAGAACAAGCCCCTGATCCGCAATCCCCAGTACATTGACGAGGCGGATTACGTGATCATGGAGAGCACCTACGGAAACCGCCATCACAAGAAACACGTGGATCACGTGCCGGAGCTGGCGCAGATCATCCAGGAGACCTTAGACCGGGGCGGCAACGTGGTGATCCCCGCCTTCGCGGTGGGCAGAACCCAGGAGCTTCTGTATTTTATCCGCCGCATCAAGGAAGAGAACATGATCCAGGGCCACGACGGCTTTGAGGTGTATGTGGACAGCCCGCTGGCGGTGGAGGCCACCCACGTGTTCAAATTGAACATGGCGGAGTGCTACGACGACGAGACCAAGGCTCTGGTGGAGCGCGGGGTCAACCCCATCGACTTCCCGGGCTTAAAGCTTTCCATCACCAGCGACGAGTCCAAAAACATCAACTTCGACACCACGCCCAAGGTGATTATCTCCGCGGCCGGAATGTGCGACGCAGGCCGGATCCGCCACCATTTAAAGCACAACCTGTGGCGGCCTGAATCCACCATCGTATTCGCAGGTTACCAGGCCGAGGGCACTCTGGGCCGCCTGCTGGAGGACGGAGCCCCGGCGGTAAAGATCTTCGGCGAGGAGATCGACGTGCGCGCCCACATCGCCCACATGGAGGGCATCAGCGGCCACGCGGACAAGGACGGGCTTTTGACCTGGCTGCTTTCCTTTAAGGAGCGGCCGCGGTATGTGTTCACGGTCCACGGGGATGAGGAGAACTGCACAGAGTTCACCCGGGTGCTGGCGGAGGAGATGGGATACCAGGCCAAGGCCCCCTATTCCGGCTCCGAGTTTGATCTGATCCGCGGCTGCTGGATCAAGGAGACGACGCCGGTGCTCATCGAGAAGGAGACGGCAAAGCGCCGCAAGGCTACGGGCATCTACACCAGGCTGGTGAATGCGGGCCAGCAGCTGATGGACGTGATCCGGAACAACGAGGGCGGCGCCAACAAGGACCTGCAGAAGTTTACCGATCAGATCCTGGCGCTCTGCGAGAAGTGGGAGCGCTGAGCGGAGACGACAGAATTTTAAGCATAGAACAGACAGGAGAGAAAACACATGACGAACGTACAGATCTACACCGACGGATCAGCCAGAGGCAACCCGGACGGCCCCGGAGGCTACGGGGTGGTCCTGCACTTTACCGACAGCCAGGGGCAGCTCCACGAAAAGACCATGTCCGGGGGCTATGTGCGGACCACCAACAACCGGATGGAGCTGATGGCTGCCATTGTAGGGCTGGAAGCGTTAAACCGCCCCTGCGCGGTAGAGCTGTACTCCGATTCCAAGTACCTGACGGACGCCTTCAACCAGCACTGGATCGACAGCTGGATCGCGAAGAACTGGAACCGGGGAAAGAGCGGGCCGGTGAAGAATATTGATCTTTGGAAACGGCTTCTGAAAGCAAAGGAGAAGCACCAGGTGCGGTTTATCTGGGTAAAAGGACATGCTGGGCATCCCCAGAACGAACGGTGCGATCAGCTGGCCACCAGCGCGGCGGATGGGGGAGAGTTGATGGTGGATGAGGGAGTGGAGGCGTAAAGGGTACGCGTCGGATGGGGGAGATGGGGGAGCGGCTTGGGCGTCCTCCGAGGAGCGCAGATCCTAGAGCCCGGAACGGGCGGAAAATGGGGCACCGGCTCCATTCGCGGAGAAATCCTGAAGGCTTTCTCCGCTCAAGTCGCCTGAAATCGTGTTTTGGAGAACACGATTTCTCCCCATTTTCCGCCCGCCCCGGACTCAAGGGTCTGCGATCCTTTCCGGACTGCTCCAAGCCCGCTCCCCCATCTCCCCCCTCCGACGCTGGCGCTTTCTGGCTGAGGGAAAAATGAAAAATGAGTTTAGGGGGCAAATAAGGAAAAAGAATGCGGCGATTCAGGAAAATCATAGTTGACGGTGTTGAGTATAAATGGCTTTTTCGATATGATGATTACGATTACTGCAATGCCCCCTATCTGTTAATCATAATGAAATCCACACCAAAAGCAGCACTGCGCATAAACTTTCCGATAGCGGAACATTTTTTATTAAACAGCGGCTTACCGGCAGCGTTTCAAGGCAAAAAGGTTGAAATCAATCTCAACTGGCCCTCCTATGTATCCCAAATCATTCACCACTGCCGTGAAACAGAAAACGAAATTCCGCAGGACGGCTATAAACGTTTAGACGGAATCGAAATCCTAAAACAAATCGGCTATGAAATCCCTCCCATCTTTTTAACTTAATAGAACCGTTCACAAGTAAAAAACGAAAGTTGATTGTCCAAACAACGGGAAAACAAATAAGCTACTGGATGGACTATGACAATTTCTTATCATTATCGCAAAAAGCGCTGGATTTAGGATGTACGATTGTAAAAGAATACCTGGATCAGGGAAGAGTCTATAATTCCCTAGCCCCCTCCACCAAAATCCCCCCTGCCTCACCCTCGTCAATCAATCCGGCTACAAACTATCCTCCCGCCCCCTCACGAACGGATGCATCCCCTCCCCTCAAAACAAGGAAATCCCTTCCCCGCCTCCCCCTCCTTTTCTTACATATCTCTTACAATCTATTACTCCTTTTTCAACGCTATTCCCTTTCCCATTTTTTTATGCTAATGTAGAGTTATTGAAGTGCGAGAATAGGAATGAGGCATATGAAAAATAAACGAATATGGCTGGTGATCGTATGCATTCTGGTCGTGGGAGTGCTGGTTACCAGGTATACGAGCTCGGTGGTGAACCGTGAAGAGCCGTCGCAGGAGATGGCGGCTGGCGGCGCTGAGATGAGGATGACAGAGGTTGAGGCTGAGGCAGCGCCGGCGGAGGGGCCGGCGGCGGGAGCAGGGGCTGCGCCGGAGACCACTGCCGGATCGCCCTCTCCGGCGGTTCAGGAGAAACGCTCAGTGCCGGACGCGCCGGCGACTCAGGTCGAGGAGAGCGGGCAGACCGGCGCTTTGATGGATGAGGCGTCTGCGGAGGCGGCGCCCGCCATGGTTGCTGAGACGCAGGCAGCCGGGATCGCAGTGGGGCCGGGAGCAAGAGCGGCGGCAGACCCGGCTGCAGCGGCAGCAACGGGATCCGCCGGAGCCGGAGCGGCAGCAGCAACCGGAGCAGCCCCAGGACCAGGCGCAGGCCCCGGAGCAGCGGCGGGAGCCTCCTCCGGAACGGGAGCTTCCACGGGCACCGGAAACGGCCCGGGAGCCGGCCCGGAGGCCGCAGCTTCGACCACAACCTCCATGCCGGCCTCTCCCCTGGAAGGCGTCGGCGGCCGTGCTGAGAATACGACCCTGGTGCCGGACACGGATTACCGGCAGCGCCTTGTGGATCTGGACAATCAGATTCAGAAGCTGCGGGAGGAGGATAAGGACTCCAGCGCTTATTCGCTCAAAGCCTCGGCGGAGTCGGAGTTGAAGCTCTGGGAGGGCGAGATGAACACCGTCTACAACGCGCTTTTGGATAAGCTGAACGAGGAGGACGCCGCTACACTGGCCGCGGAGCAGCAGGAGTGGATGAAGAGCCGGGAAGCCCGGGCAGTGGAGAACAACGCCAAAAACAACGCGGGCAGCCTGGAGGGCGTGGGCGTCACCACCTCCCTGACGGCGCTCACCAGAGATCGGGCCTACGAGCTGGTGGACCGCTACGAAGAACTGATGCAGAGCAAATGAATAACGGACCGAGCGTCCGGAAAAAGCCTGGGGAACCGGGCTTTTTTGCTGCCTTCACGGATCAGCAGTCGGAGGGACCGGGCCTGAAATCGTGAAAAACATCGCCAAAAAGGCCTTGAAACCGGGACTCTTTCTGCAATTCCCGCTTGATTAATACATAACGATATGGTAAAATGACGGTTATGAAATACGGCGTATGTCCGGCGGCCGGCGGCAGAAGATTCGCGGCCAGGCTGTGGCTTGCGCCAATTTATGATGTAAAGATATGGAGGAAAATAAAGTGAAAGAACCACAGTACCGCGGCGTGAACGAGCTGCGCCGGATGTTCCTTGAATTCTTTGAGAGCAAGGGCCATCTGGCTATGAAGAGCTTTTCACTGGTTCCGCATAATGATAACAGCCTGCTGCTGATCAACTCCGGCATGGCCCCCTTAAAGCCCTACTTCACGGGCCAGGAGATTCCGCCGAGAAAGCGCGTGACCACCTGCCAGAAGTGTATCCGCACCGGAGACATCGAGAACATCGGCAAGACCGCCCGCCACGGCACCTTCTTTGAGATGCTGGGCAACTTCTCCTTCGGCGACTACTTTAAGGACGACGCCATCCGCTGGACCTGGGAATTTCTGACCGAGGTGGTGGGACTGGATCCGGACCGGCTTTATCCCTCCGTCTATCTGGAGGACGACGAGGCTTTCCGCATTTGGAACGAGAAGATCGGCATCCCGGCCGAGCGCATTTTCAAGTTCGGCAAGGAGGACAACTTCTGGGAGCACGGCTCAGGTCCCTGCGGCCCCTGTTCCGAGGTTTACTATGACAGAGGCGAGAAGTACGGCTGCGGCAAGCCCGGATGTACGGTGGGCTGCGACTGCGACCGCTTTATCGAGGTTTGGAACAACGTGTTTACCCAGTTCGACAACGACGGCAAGGGCCATTACACGGAGCTGGAGCACAAAAATATCGACACCGGCATGGGCCTGGAGCGTCTGGCGGTAGTGGTTCAGGGGGTGGACTCCCTGTTTACCGTGGACACCAACAAGGCGCTGCTGGACCGCGTCTGCGAGCTGGCTCACACGGAATACCAGAAGGATCATGAGACCGACGTTTCCCTGCGCATTGTGGCCGACCACGTGAAGTCCTGCACCTTCATGATCTCCGACGGCATCATGCCCTCCAACGAGGGCCGTGGCTACGTGCTGCGCCGTCTGCTGCGCCGCGCCGCGCGCCACGGCAGAAAGCTGGGCATCGAAGGCCAGTTTATGGCAGGCCTGGCCGCAACTGTGATCGAGCTTTCCAAGGACGGGTATCCGGAGCTGGAAGACAACAAGGCGATGATCTTCAAGGTGCTCGAGCAGGAGGAGGACAAGTTCAACAAGACCATTGACCAGGGACTGTCCATCTTAAACGACCGGATCGCGGACATGCAGGCCAAGGGGGAGAATACCCTGGCCGGGGCAGACGCTTTCAAGCTGTACGACACCTACGGTTTCCCGCTGGATCTGACCCGGGAGATTCTGGAGGAGAAGGGCTACGGAGTGGACGAGGACGGATTCGCCACCGCCATGAAGGAGCAGAAGGACAAGGCCAGAAAGGCCAGAAAGACCACCAACTATATGGGCGCGGACGTGACCGTTTACCAGTCCATCGATCCCGCCATCACCACGGAATTTGTGGGATATAACAATCTGACGGCAGAGTCAAAGATCACGGTTCTCACCACGGAGGACGAGATCGTGGAGGCTCTGACCGACGGCCAGAGAGGCACCGTGATCACGGAGCAGACTCCGTTTTACGGCACCATGGGCGGCCAGCAGGGGGATGTGGGCGTGATCACCGGCCAGAACGGCGAGTTCAAGGTTGAGGATACCATCCATCTCCAGGGCGGCAAGGTAGGCCATGTGGGCGTGATGACCCGCGGCATGCTGCAGAGCGGCAACACCGTGACCTTGTCCGTCTGCGCCAGAAACCGCGCGCTCACCTGTCAGAACCACAGCGCCACCCACCTGCTTCAGAAGGCGCTGCGCCTGGTGCTGGGCGAGCATGTAAAACAGTCCGGTTCCTACGTGGACGCAGGGCGTCTGCGCTTTGACTTCACCCATTTCTCCGCAATGACTCCCGAGGAGCTGGAGAAGGTGGAGGAGCTGGTAAATCAGGAGATCCGGGCCGGACTTCCGGTTGAGACACAGGTGATGACCCTGGACGAGGCCAAGAAGACAGGTGCAATGGCACTGTTCGGCGAGAAGTACGGCGACTCCGTGCGCGTTGTAAAGATGGGGGATTTCTCCACAGAGCTTTGCGGCGGAACCCATGTGGCCAACACCGGCAGCATCGCCTCCTTCAAGATCCTTTCCGAGACGGGAATCGCCGCCGGAGTGCGCCGTATTGAGGCGCTGACCTCCGAAGGGCTGATGAAGCACTATGAGGAGGTTGAGAAGGAGCTTCATGAGGCTGCCAAGACCGCCAAGACCACACCTGCCGGACTTTCCGCCAAGATCGAGGCGCTGCTGGAGGAGATCAAGACTCTGAGCGCTGAGAACGAGAAGCTTAAGAGCAAGCTCGCCAAGGATTCCCTGGGCGATGTGATGAACCAGGTGAAGGAAGTAAACGGCGTCAAGGTCCTGGCCAGCCAGGTTGCGGACGTTGACATGAACGGTCTGCGCGGCCTGGGCGACCAGTTAAAGGACAAGCTGGGAGAGGGCGTGGTTCTCATTGCATCCGTGATGGACGGCAAGGTAAACCTGATGGCCACGGCCACCGACGGCGCCCAGAAGAAGGGCGCTCACGCCGGGAACCTGATCAAGGCCATTGCGGGCCTGGTGGGCGGAGGCGGCGGAGGCCGTCCCGGCATGGCACAGGCGGGCGGAAAGAATCCTGCCGGCGTGGAGGAGGCCCTGAAAAAGGCGGTCGAGGTAGTGGAAGAACAGACAAAATAACGCCTGTTTCCCTTAAAAAACAAAATAAATGAAAGTTTTATTAAATTATTCTTGACGTACGGTATTTTTATGCTATAATCATAGCAGTGCTAAAAATACCCAAACAGTTGTATTATGCACAATTACACAACTGGAGGGAGGTTAGGTGTGAGCGATGTCAAACGTAATTGTTAAAGATAACGAGAGCTTAGACAGTGCATTACGCAGATTCAAAAGAAACTGCGCAAAGGCTGGCATTCAGCAGGAAATTCGTAAGAGAGAGCATTACGAGAAGCCCAGCGTAAGACGTAAGAAAAAGTCTGAAGCTGCTCGTAAGCGCAAGTACAACTAATTCGGTTTTATCAAGCCGTATTGGTTAGTCAGCTATGTTATGATGTCAAAATAGCCGGCTGTCATATTGAACATATGACGGTCCGGCTATTTTTGCGTCCGCTTGGGGGAAGGACGCGGCTCCCAATTTGGTAAAATACTGTGCCCGGTTCTGCCGGGAATATATTCCGTTTCCCAAAGCAGCAATCCCCGCAGGCTGCGCCAGCGGCCCATTATATTCAAATCAAAAAGACCGGCAGCGAGCGGTGCTGCGCGGTCTTTTTGAATGAGCCGGGGTTTGCTGCCCGGGGGGCGGGGCGGTCAGCCCTCCGCCTCCGGCAGATTACAGCGGGGTTCGGCCACCAGGGAATAGTTGGTGTGGTAGATGACAAATCCGGGGGCTGCGCCAGCCACTTTTTTGATGTGTTTGCGCTGGATGTAGTCGATCTCCACCTTCTCGTTGTCGCGACCCTTGGAATAGAAGGCGGCCAGAGCGCCAGCCTCCTCGAAGAGCCGGTCCGGCAGGTCCTCGCGGCCGCCGGTTTTGGCGATCACGTGGGAGCCGGGGATTCCCTTGGCATGGAACCACCAGTCGCCTCCGCCTGCCACTTTGAAGGTCAGCTCCTCGTTCTGGTAGTTGTTTTTGCCCACGTAGAGATGGAAGCCGTCTGAGGAGATATAGTGGAAGGGTTTGCTGGTGATCTTTGGCTTTTTATCCCCGGCGCGGCGCTTTTTCACATAGCCGTATTCCATCAGCTCCTCCTTGATCTGAACCAGATCGTTTTCGCTCAGAGCGATGTCCAGAGCGGCGCTGATGGATTCCAGATGGTCGATCTCGCGCCGGGTCTCCTTGGTCAGATCCACCAGGGCCTCGTAGGTGCGCTTGAGCTTGTTGTACTTGTCGAAATGCTTTTTGGCGTTGTCCTTGGCGGAGAGCTGAGGGTCCAGGGGGATGGTGATTTCCTCGTTGGTGTAATAGTTCAGGCAGCGAAATTCCTTCTCGCCGCCGGAAAGCTCGTAGCCGTAGGTGTTGAGCAGCTCGCCGTAGATCCGGTATTTTTCGCGCTTCTCCGTGTCCTTTAACTGTTTGAGCTGGAGATCGTACTTCTTGTAGTTGCGTTCCAGGGCCGTCTGCACCACCCGGCGCAGGTCCGAGGATTTCTGGCGGATGCGGGTGATGTCGCTGCGGGATTTGTAGTAATGCTCCAGCACCTGGCTGATGGAGGAGAAGGGCACGGCCTTAAAACGCCCCGCGTCGCCGTAGCAGGTCAGGGGCAGGGCGGAGAATTCCACCGGCGTGTCGCCCTCGTAAACGATATTGGGAGAGAAATTTCCCTCCGCCACGTCCTCCATCGTCAGGGTGAAGGTGCGGTAGAGGTGGGTCAGCGCCGCCTCCGAGAGGTCTGCGGCAGGCAGGTCCGCGTCCACGCTGGCCAGGTAACAGATTTCCTCGGCCATGATGGGGCTGATGCCGGTAAAATGGTTGTACAGGGCTTTCTGCACCTTCATGGGGGCGGAGGTCAGCACTTCCTTAAACACGGACTCCTCCACGGTCAGGGGATCTTCCTTGGCCATGGTCTGGGGGATAAAATAGCTGCGGCCGGGAAGCACCTCGCGCACGGAGCTGACCTGAGCGGACACGTGCTTGATGCTGTCGATGATGGTGCCGTCCTCCTTGCAGAAGATGATGTTGCTGTGCTTGCCCATGATCTCCACGATCAGACGTTTCCGGCAGAGATCTCCCAGCTCATCCAGGTGTTCCAGGGAAAATTCGATGATGCGCTCCAGACCGGGCTGGCTCACGGACACGATCCGCGCGCTTCCGATATGCTTGCGGAGCAGCATACAAAAATTGGGGGCGGTGAGCGGGCCCGGCTTGTTGGTCTGGGTCAGATAGACCAGGGGCAGGCTGGCGCTGGCGGACAGGAGAAGCCGCACATTGCCCCTGGGATGTTTAATGGTGAATAAAAGCTCGTCCTTCTCCGGCTGCGCGATCTTGGAGATGCGCGCTCCCTCCACGGTTTCCTTCAGCTCTTTTACCAGATTTGCCACTGTAATTCCGTCAAATGCCATTGTCGTATACTCCTATCTACTATAACCGTTAAAATGAAACAGCGCAGGCAGTTCCCCTTCCCGGCCGGAAAACGGCCCGGAAGTTTCAGATATTTCCGCTGACTGAACAGTACCATTAGAATGTCACTGTTCACTCCGTTCCCAGTAACACGCTTCGCGATGCACAGAAACGGCAAAAAGCGCCGTTTCGCGCCGCTATCCCCGGGTTTTCTGTGACTTCCGCTGCGCTCCACTCACAAAAAACGCCTCGCGGGATATTACCTGTGAACAGTACCATTAGAATACCACAGTTTACAAAAATAAGAAAGACTTAGTTGACTTGATTCGGCAGATGAATTATAATACAAACTAACTATGTGATCAGACCTGACGCATGGGATGAAGAGCTACTAAGGTGAAAGAGAGGCTGTCATAATGTTAAAAAGCATGACTGGTTTCGGCAGATGCGAGAACGTGACCAACGAGTACAAGATCTCTGTCGAAATGAAAGCCGTGAACCACAGATACCTGGATTTGAGCATCAAGATGCCCAAGAAATTCAATTATTTTGAGGCTTCGATCCGCACGCTGCTGAAGGAATATATCCAGCGCGGCAAGGTAGATCTGTTTATCAACTACGAGGATTACACGGAGGGAAACCTCTGTCTGAAGTACAACTCCGTTCTGGCCGCCGAGTACATGGACTATTTTCAGAAAATGTCCGAGCAGTTCGGCATTGCCAACGATATGACCGTTTCCGGCCTGTCCCGGTGCCCCGAGGTGCTGACCATGGAGCAGGTGCCGGACGACGAGGAGCACCTGTGGGAGATTCTCTCCGAGGCTCTGGGCGAGGCGGCCAAACAGTTTGTGGAGTCCAGGCAGATCGAAGGCGAGAACTTAAAGCGCGATCTGTTGGGCAAGCTGGATTATATGGACAGCCTGGTGGATTACATCGGGGAGCGTTCCCCCCAGATTCTGGCGGAGTACCGCGCCAAGCTGGAGGAGAAGGTGAAGGAGCTTCTGGCAGTGGCGGCCATCGATGAGAGCCGCATCGCCGCAGAGGTGACCATCTACGCGGACAAGATCTGCGTGGACGAGGAGATGGTCCGCTTGAAGAGCCACATCGAAGCCACTAGAGCAGAGCTTTTGGCCGGCGGAAGCGTTGGACGCAAGCTGGACTTCATCGCCCAGGAGATGAACCGGGAGGCCAACACCATTCTGAGCAAGTCCACGGACCTGGCCATCGCCGACAAGGCTATCGCCTTAAAGACCGAGATCGAGAAGGTCCGGGAGCAGATACAGAATATTGAATAAGGACTTTGAAAACAGATGGGAGAACTGCCATGAACCAGCGTGGAATATTAGTGGTTGTCTCCGGTTTTTCCGGAGCAGGTAAGGGAACGTTGATGAAGGAGCTGCTAAAGCGGTACGACAACTATGCGCTGTCCATTTCCGCCACCACCAGAAGCCCCAGGGAGGGAGAACTCGACGGGAGAGAGTATTTCTTCGTGGACAAAGAGCGTTTCCAGCAGATGATCGCGGAGGGCGAGCTGATTGAATACGCCCAATATGTCAATCATTACTATGGAACCCCCAGGGAGTACGTGGAGCGGCAGATGGCTTCCGGCAAGGATGTGATCTTAGAGATCGAGATCCAGGGAGCACTGAAGGTGAAGAAGCGTTTCCCGGACACACTGCTTTTGTTTGTGACCCCGCCCAGCGCCAGGGAGCTGAAAAGCCGCCTGGTGGGCCGTGGGACGGAGACCATCGAGGTGATCAACGCCAGGCTCAGAAGGGCCGCCGAGGAGGCAGCCGGTATGGAAGCCTACGACTACCTGCTGATCAACGATGAGATCGAAACCTGCGTGGAGGAGATGCACCAGCTGATCCAGCTGCAGCACTGCAGGACTTCCTACCATCTGGATTTCCTGAACCAGATGCGCGAGGAATTATACCATCTGGACGACTGAGAACCGGGACCCGCTGCGGCCGGTCCATTCTATCACCATGAATTCTATTTTTGAAAGGGGAATGTAATATGTTACATCCATCATACACCGATTTAATCAATGCCGTAAACAGCGAGGTGGAGCTTGGCGAGCAGCCGGTGGTTCAGAGCCGCTATTCCATCGTGGTGGCCACTTCCAAGCGCGCCAGACAGCTGATCGACGGGGAAGAGCCCCTGGTGGCCGGCAGCAACGGCAAGAAGCCGCTGTCCATCGCCATCGACGAGCTGTACCACCAGAAGGTGAAGATTCTTCCCGAAGAAGAGGAAGTGTCGGAGGACGATCAGAAATAACACTAAGTATAAGCCGTCTCCGCAGACGGCTTAATCTATTGAATGCAATGAGCCGCCGGCGCAGCCTTCGGGCGGTTGCTGGAGGTAATGGACCGCCTGAGCAGTCAGCCGGCGGTTACGGTTAAGGAGTGTTTATGGAAAAAATAAAACTGTTTTGCGTTTCCCTGGGCTGCGACAAGAACCTGGTGGATACGGAGAAAATGCTGGGTCTCTTAAACAGCGAGGGATACGCGTTCACGGACGACGAGGGAGAGGCCGACGCCATCCTGATCAACACCTGCTGTTTCATCGGAGATGCCAAGGAGGAGAGCGTAGACACCATCCTGGAGATGGCCCGGCTGAAGGAGGAAGGCCGGTGCAGGGCTCTGGTGGTGGCGGGCTGCCTGGCCCAGCGCTACAAGGAGGAGATTCTGGAGGAGATTCCCGAGGTGGACGGAATTTTGGGCACTACCTCCTGCGATGAGATCGTAAACGTGTTAAACGGCATTCTGGGACGGGAGAAGGCAGCGCCGGTGTCCTGTTTCCACGATCTGGCCGAGCCGCCCACCGGCGGAGAGAACCGGGTGGTCACCACCGGCGGCTACTACGCACATCTAAAGATCGCCGAGGGCTGCGACAAGCGCTGTACTTACTGCATTATCCCCTACCTGCGCGGATCGTTCCGCAGCGTTCCCATGGAACAGCTGGTGCAGGAGGCCGGACAGCTGGCCGAACAGGGGGTGAAGGAGCTGATTCTGGTGGCCCAGGAGACCACGCTCTACGGGAAGGATCTTTACGGCGGGAAAACCCTGCCGAAGCTGCTGCACGAGCTGGCCAAGGTGCCGGGGATCCAGTGGATCCGCCTTCAGTATTGTTACCCGGAGGAGATCACGGACGAGCTGATCGAGGCGATCCGGACGGAGGAAAAGGTCTGCCACTATCTGGACATCCCCATCCAGCACGCCAGCGACAGGATTCTGCGGCGCATGGGGCGCAGGACCAATCAGGCCCAGCTGCGGGAGATGATTGCAAAGCTCCGCCGGGAGATTCCCGATATCGCGCTTCGGACCACCCTGATCTCAGGTTTTCCCGGGGAGACCCAGGAGGACCACGAGGAGCTTATGACCTTTGTGGACGAGATGGAATTTGAACGGCTGGGCGTTTTTGCCTACTCGGCGGAGGAGGACACGCCGGCTTACTCGTTCCCGGACCAGGTGCCCCAGGAGGTCAAGGAGGAGCGCCGGGACGAGATTATGCAGCTGCAGCAGGAGATCGCCTTTGAGAAATCCGAGGACATGGTGGGCCGGGTGCTCACCGTTCTGATCGAGGGTAAGGTTGTGGATGAGCCGGCCTACGTGGGGCGGACCTATATGGATGCGCCGGGTGTGGACGGACTGATTTTCGTGAATGCGGACGTGGAGCTGATGAGCGGGGATTTTGTGCGCGTCAGGGTGACCGGTTCCGCGGAGTATGATCTGATAGGAGAGATATACGATGAATCTGCCCAATAAATTGACAATTTTGCGCGTTTGCATGATACCGTTTTTTGTGGCTGTTCTTTTGTGCCAGGGCGGCGAGAACCAGACCCTGCGGATCGTGGCGGATGTGATCTTTATCGTGGCCAGCCTGACGGATTTGCTGGACGGCAAGATCGCCCGGAAATACCATTTGGTCACCAATTTCGGCAAGTTTATGGACCCGCTGGCGGACAAGCTTCTGGTGTGCTCCGCCCTGATCTGCCTGATCGAGCTGGGCCAGATTCCTGCCTGGGTGGTCATTATCATCATCAGCCGGGAGTTCATTATCAGCGGCTTCCGCCTGGTGGCCTCGGACAACGGCGTGGTCATCGCGGCCAGCTACTGGGGAAAGTTTAAGACTGTGTTTCAGATGACGGCGGTGATTCTGCTGATCCTTAACCTGGAGCCTTTAAAGCTGGTGGCGGACATTGTGCTGTGGATCGCCGTGGCGCTGACCGTGATCAGTCTGGCGGACTATATTTACAAGAACCACAAGGTGCTGACGGAAGGGAGCATGTAAACATGACGGTAGAGCTGGTTTCCGTGGGAACGGAAATTCTGATGGGAAATATTCTGAACAGCAACACCCAATATCTGGCGGAAAAATGCGCTATGCTGGGATTTAACATGTACCACCAGGTGACAGTCGGCGACAATTACGGCCGGATGAAGGAGGTCGTCGCCACGGCGGTGAATCGCGCGGACATCGTGATTCTCACTGGCGGCCTGGGGCCCACGGAGGACGATTTGACCAAGGAGGTCTGCGCCGAGGTTATGGGCATGGAGCTGGTGGAGGATCCGCACACGCGGCAGCACATTGAGGAGTTTTTCCACAACAATATCTACCGGGAAATTCCGGCCAACAACTGGAAGATGACCACGGTTCCCCGGGGAGCCAGGGTGCTGGACAACCACAACGGCATGGCTCCGGGCCTGATTCTGGAGAAGGACGGGAAGACGGCGATTCTGCTGCCCGGACCGCCCGGCGAGCTGTACCCCATGTTTGAGCAGCAGGTGTTCCCGTATCTGGAGACCAGGGAGAATGCCAGCCTGGTGTCAAAGACTTTAAAGATCTGCGGCCATGGGGAGAGTCAGGTGGAGGATCAGCTGATCGATCTCATCGACGGCCAGACCAACCCGACCCTGGCCACTTACGCCAAGGTGGGTGAGGTGCATCTGCGCATCACGGCCCGGGCGGACGAGCCCGGGAAGGCCGCGGCTCTGGTGGAGCCGGTGGCGGCGGAGGTGAAGCGGCGCATGGGCGACGCGATCTACACGGAGGACGAGGGGGAAACCCTGGAAATGGCGGTGGTGCGGCTCTTGACAGGGCACGGGCTGACCATTTCCACCGCGGAATCCTGCACCGGAGGCCTGGTTTCCGCCCGTCTGGTGAATGTTCCCGGGGCGTCCCGGGTCTTTATGGAAGGGTATGTCACCTACTCCAACGAGGCCAAGATGAAGTTGCTTGGCGTGCGGGAGGAGACTCTGGCGGCCTGGGGCGCGGTCAGCGCCCAGACGGCGGGGGAGATGGCGCTGGGCGGAGCAAAGGCGGCGGGCACGGATGTGTGCGTGTCCATCACGGGGCTGGCCGGACCCGACGGCGGCACGGCCGAGAAGCCGGTGGGCCTGGTGTATATGGCCTGCGCGTTAAAGGGACAGGTGAGTCTTGCACGTTACCAGTTCAAGGGAAACCGCGGCAAAATCCGCGAGCAGTCGGTGATGAAGGCGCTGGATCTGGCGCGCCGGTGTATTCTTGCTTACGGGCGCGGGGAAGAGCTGCCCGGACAGGAGGCTTAGAATTTGAAGTTACAGAATGTGAGCAGGCAGTTGACGGCGGCATGCCGCTATTCCTACAATCGCCTGGCCTTGAATTACGATATGTATTACGAGATCTGCGGGCAGGAGAACGGGCCGGGGGAACCGCCGGTGCGGGATCTTGGCAGCCGCTTCCACCCGCTTTTGGAAGGGCTTCTGCGGGGAGAACAGCCGCTTGAGGAGCTTTACGGGCTGCGTCAGGCGGTGATCGAACGGATGGAGCAGGCTACCGCCTACACGGACTGCTTCCAGGCTTATGAGTATGTGTTAAACCGGCTGGAGGGCAGGTTTATTCCGGCTGGGGATACCGCCGGGGACCGGGAGACGGACGAGGAGCGCCTGGCCTGGATTATGCGGTATATCACGGAAACCGGGGAGTCCGCCGTGGTCAATGAGCGGATTCAGACGGTGGTGGGCCAGCTGCCGGTCCGGCTGACCAAACAGAAGTTTTTCGCCCTGGTGGGGGAGGGCATGGCGGTTTACGCGGGAAGCCCCCGCAAAAATGTGGAGGACATGCTCTACATTCTGCGGTCCGAGGCGCTGTTAAACCAGCCTGCCGGCATGACCCTGGCCTTCCCTCAGCTGGCCGGGATGCTGGCGCCCTTTGAGCGCGCGGATTACAGGCAGATGACGGAGGCGGAATATTCCCTTTTGTCGGAGCAGATGAAGGAAGCGGGAGAGATTCTGACCGATTACACCAGCGAGCTTATGCTGCTCATGGATCTGATCAACGATCTCTGCGTGGTGTTTCTCTCGCGCACGGGCGCGGTGATGGACGTGGCGGAGGAGGAGCGGCTGCAGGCGGTTCTGCGGGCGGTGCGGGAGGCATTTTCCACCGGCGCAGAGCTGGACGCAGAGCTTTTGCGGCCGCTGGAGGGCCGCCAGGAGGTCTGCTGCGACCAGTGGGAGCGGTACTCTTCTCCCATGGACATTCTGGAGCAGGAGGCGCAGGGGGATCCCCAGGCGGAGACGCTGCGCAGGATCAGCCTGCTGCTCTCGGGCAGCTCCTTTGTGCCGCTGGAACCCCGGCAGGAGGGCGGGAATCCGGTGGACCGGGCGGAGCTTGACCGGATCATTGAGGATTTGAACAGCCGGATGGCGGAGGGCTTTGCAGGACGTTCCCGCCTGGTGGTCAGAGCGCTGATGGCCAAGGTCCTGTCCAGTCTGCCGGTGTTTTTCGGCTCGCTGGAGGAAGTGCGCGATTATGTCAGGGGCTGCCTGGCCAGCTGCGCCGACGAGGCGGAGAAGGCCGTGTGCATGCGGCTGCTGCGGGAGCTGGCCGGATAAAGGAAAGGCTGTTGAGACGGAAGCGGAGGGCGGATATGCGCTGGTGGACACATCTGTATATGGGAGACCGGGCGGCGAAGCGCGGGGCTGCGGTTTTGCGGAATATCCGGGAACAAAAAATTTTGCCGGACACTTATGTGATTACTCCGTCCAGCTATGGGCATCATTTATTTGATATCCGTCCGGTGATGTTACTCCGGCCGGAGGAGCGGACGTCGGAGGATTTTCTGGTGCTGGGCGTGGCCTGCGGCTACGGCGAGGCCGGGGAGGTGGTGCGCCGCATGGTGGACGACATGTACCGGGTTACCGGAGCCTTTGACTGGAACGCTTATATGGAACGCGTGGAGGCGGACGGGCAGGATATGGAAGAGCAGATGGGAGAGTAGAATGGTTCATATACTGCTGATGATCTTAAAAATAATCGGGATTCTGCTTCTGATCATCCTGGCAATCGCTCTTGTGCTGGTCCTGGCGGTGCTCTTCGTGCCCCTGCGTTACCGGCTGAAAGCCGATTATCACGGAACGCCCCGGGGTTATGCCAGGGTTTCCTGGCTGCTCAGCCTTTTGACCTACCGTGCGGAGTACGGGCAGTCGGGACTGGTGCAGAAGGTCAGAATCTGCGGGATCTGCCTTTGGCGCTCGGATAAGAGCAGGGAGGAGGCGGACGAGGCCGTTGAGACGGTGCTTTCGGACGAGGAGCAGGCGCTGTACGAGGAGATGAGGGCGGACGACGAGGAGCGGTACGGAGCGCTGAGCGCCCAGGAGATCGGTGGGCCGGAGGACGGGCCGGAAACGGCGTCAAAGGCGGGAAGAGAGAGTGCGCCGGAGACCGGAACAGAGACTTCACCGGAGCCGGGAACGAGGCCAGAGGTCAGAGCAGAGACTCCGCCGGAGCCAGAAACGAGGCCAGAGGTCAGAGCAGAGACTTCACCGGAGCCAGGAATGGCGCCTGAGTCCGGGACAGGGACGATACTGGAAAATGGTGCCGGAGGGGCCGGGAAGCGAGGGAAAGAAGCTGGTGAGGCCAAGGCGGGGAAGGATCATTTCCAGACCGGGTCCCAGGGAAATCCGGAGCCGGAGGCCGCCCCCAAGGCCGGGCTGTTTTCCGGGATAATTGCAAAAATTAAGGGAATCATCCAAAAACTTCGGTTTTCTTTTCGCGTTTTCTGTGATAAGCTGAAAAGCGTGAGAGAAATGGCCGGTACGGTCCGGGAGTGGATCGGCGATGAGAAAAACAAAGCCAGCGTCCGCCTGCTGCTTCGCCAGGCAAAGCGTATGTTAAAGCACGTTCTGCCCAGAAAGGGCCACGCGCAGGTGACCTTCGGCTTTGACGATCCCAGCACCACCGGACAGGTGCTGACGTTTCTTTCCCCCTTTTACCCACTGTACGGGCGGGTGCTGGAGCTGCACCCGGTATTTGACGGGAGCGTGCTGTCCGGGGAGGCGGATATCCGGGGAAGGATCCGGCTGGCAAGCCTGCTTTGGCTGTGCTTTGCGGTTTACAGGGACAAGCATACATGGAATATGATTCGTAAACTCCGAAAGTAATCGCCCCCAGGCGTTGCCTGCGGCCTATTACATCCAGTAATCGCCCCCAGGCGTTGCCTGCGGCCCATTACATCCAGTAATCGCCCCCAGGCGTTGCCTGCGGCCCATTACATCCGGTAATCGCCCCCAGGCGTTGCCTGCGGCCCATTACATCCAGTAATCGCCCCCAGGCGTTACCTGTGGCCCATTACATCCGGTAATCGCCCCCAGGCGTTGCCTGTGGCCCACTACATTCAATCATTATCCGCAGGCTTCGCCGGCGGCTCATTGCATCCAATAAGAGAGAAGAGGATATATTATGGCAGATAATCATTTTTCGTCCACAATGGAAACCCTGTTTAAGGGGCTGGAACAGTTTGTGACCACGAAAACCGTGGTGGGGGAGCCGGTTCAAGCCGGCGACGTGACCATTATCCCGCTGATCGACGTGACCTGCGGCATGGGAGCGGGTGCGTTTTCGGAAGGGACGAAGCAGAAACAGAACGGCGGAGGCGGTATGAGCGCCAAGATGAGCCCCAGCGCGGTGCTGGTGATCCAGAACGGCGTGACCCGGCTGGTAAATGTGAAAAATCAGGACGCCATCACCAAGGTGATCGATATGGCACCGGATTTTATCAACAAGTTCCTGGGCGGCAAACCGCCTGTGTCCGAGGAGACCGCCCAGGCGGCCCAGGACGCCGCGGCCGCGTACGACACGGGGACGGCCGAGCACATCGATGTGAAATAGTGAGACAGATACGGCATAAGCGCCGGCGAATGGAGAAATCCTTGCGCCCGGCGCTTTTTGTATGTTGCGGCGGGTTAACGGCCGGTCCCGCCGCCTTTGCCTAACACCCGGATCAGCTGGCGCTCCAGCGCCAGCGCCGCTTTGGAACGGTAGTGGCCGGGCGGGGAAGCCAGGGCCAGGTCCAGAAAAACGCCCTCCTTCCCAATGGAGAGGTAGCGGGCCCCCTTTAACGGCTCCCGGCAGGAGGCGTAGGTGAAGGAAAGTCCCAGACCGGCCAGGGCCATGGCTGCGGCGAAGGGGGCCGTCAGGTTGCCGTTCACCACCCGAGGGACCAGCCCGCGCCTGGCGAACTCCCGCCGCGCCATGGCGCCCATGATGGTGTCGTAGTCGCTGAGTATGTAGTCGAACTGCATGGTGTCCTCCAGCTCCACATAGAGCACGGTCTCGCCATTTCGCACCGTCTCCCTGGCGCATTCCAGCACCGGGTGGTCCGCCTCCGCCGTGATCACCAGCTCGTCCCTCATGAGCAGACGCACGTCGGATTTCAGCTTGGTCAGCGGCAGCACCACAAGCCCCAGATCCAGCCGCCCCTCGATCAGCAGCTGTTCCAGGGCCATGCTGTTGGCCTCTGTGATTTCCACGTGAATCTGGGGATACAGGCGCTTGAAGCTGCGCAGGGCTCCCGGCAGCAGGTAGCTGCCCCGGAAGGTGCTGATACCAAATTCCACCTGCCCGGCCTTCAGCTCCTCCATGTCCTGTATAATATCCCGCACCTGCCGGTAATCCACCAGCATTTTCCGGGCCCGCTCCAGCATGATCTCCCCGGCCTGGGTGGGACGGACGCCCGTGGAGGTGCGGATGAACAGCTTTCCGCCCAGCTCTGCCTCCATGCTCTGGAGAGATTGGCTCAGGCTGGATTGGGCCATAAACAGTTTTTCAGCCGCTTTGGAGATACTGCGCTCCTCAGCGATTGTGATCAGGTAGTTCAGTTCTCGGAATTCCATCGATTGTCTCCTAACTGCCATCGGTTTTGCCGATGTACCCTATAAGGATTTCTGCATTTCCAGGATGGCAAAGACAGTATATAATAAATTTGCTGAAAAAACAACCGGAGAATACCGGTAAAGCGACAAAACTACTCAATCATAAAAAGGGGGATATGCAGACCTATGTCAAAAGTATCATTAAAAGGTGTCATCGACATGCACGTACACACCAATCCGGACATCCGCCGCCGCGCTTACGACGATTTTGAGCTGACGGATGCGGCGATCCGCGTGGGCGCAAGAGCCATTGTGATCAAAACCCACCAGGGCGTGACCATGGACCGGGCCTACTTGTGCAACGCCTACAATCAGAGGATGTACCACGGTGGCAACGACTTTACCATGTTCGGCAGTGTGACCATGAACCAGGTGATCGGCGGGATCAATCCCACGGCTGTTGAGACGGCCTTCAAGCTGGGAGCCAAGGTGGTCTGGCTGCCCACAGCTTCCGCCAAAAACCATCTGGAGAAAATGCACCTGGACACCTCCAAGTGCGTGGAGGTGGTGAGAGACGGCAGGGTGGTGCCGGAGCTGCTGGACGTGTTCCGCCTGGTGAAGGACTATGACGGGGTGCTTGGCACGGCCCATGTGTCCCCGGAGGAGTGTAAGATCGTGGTGGAAGCCGCCAGAAACGCCGGTGTGAAAAAGCTCGTGGTGACCCATCCGGAGTGGTGGCTGGTGGGCATGAGCGTGGAGGACCAGGTGCGGCTGGTGAAGGATTACGACGTGATCCTGGAGCGCTGCTACGCCCAGAATCTGGGCGGAGGCAAGTACAAGAGCAACCTGCCGGACAATCTGGAGATCATAAAGACCGTGGGCTACAAAAACGTCATGGTGGACACGGACGGAGGCCAGGTGGAGAATCCCCACTGGGAGCTGGCCATGGAAGAGTACATGCAGTATCTTTTGGATCACGGCATCCCGGAGGAGCAGGTCCGCTACATGACCCACGATATCCCGGCCGGACTGCTGGGCATTGAGAACTGATGAGAAAATAAGGGGGAAACTACTATGTTAAGTGCACTGATTATCGCCTCCATCGCCATTTCCGTGGCGATCGGGTACAAGACCAAATACAACACGGGCCTGTTTGCCATCGTGTTTGCCTATCTGATCGGCTGCTTTGCCCTGGGAATGAAAACCAAGGCTGTGATCGGCACCTGGCCGGTCAGCACCATGTTTGTGATCTTTTCCGTGTCCCTGTTCTACAATTTCGCTCTGGTGAACGGGACCCTGGAAAAAACAGCCCGCTATCTGCTGTACGCCTGCCGCAGATTCCCCGGCCTGCTCCCCTTTGCCATCTATCTGGCGGCGGCGGGCATCGCGGCCCTGGGAGCCGGTTTCTTCACAGTGATGGCGTTTATGGCTCCCATCACCCTTCTGATCTGTGAGGAGGCCAAGATGGACAAGCTGGTGGGCGCGGTAGCCGTGAACTGCGGCGCGCTGTCCGGCGCAAACTTCATGACCAGCGGCAGCGGCATTATTTTCCGGGGCCTGATGGACGAAGCGGGGCTGAGCGACGTCTCCTTCAACTATTCCGCCGTGATTTTTGTCACCAGCGTGATCTTTTCCCTGCTGCTGATCGCTGCGTTCCGCTACATACCCAAGAGCAACCGCAACATCGGAAAGGGCGTTACCTTTGAGAAACCGGAGCCGTTTACCAAGCAGCAGAAGACCAACCTGCGCCTGATCATTCTCATGATCGTGCTGGTATTAATCTTCCCCATCCTGCACATTATTCTGCCTGGAAACGCCGTGATCGCCAACATCAACGGCAAGATCGACGTGGGTCTGGTGGCAATCATCTTCTCCGTGATCGCGCTGCTCTTAAAGCTGGCGCCCCAGAAGGAAGTGATCGCCAAGATTCCGTGGAACACCATCATCATGATCTGCGGCGTGGGAATGCTGATCGGAGTTGCCATCGAGGCGGGCACCATCGATATGCTGTCCACCTGGGCGGGGTCCAATCTGCCGGTATGGGTGGTTCCCATCGCGTTCAGCATCATCGGCGCCATCATGAGCTTCTTCTCCAGCACCCTGGGCGTGGTGTGTCCGGCCCTGTTCCCGCTGGTACCGGCTCTGGCGGCCGGAACCGGGATCAATCCCATGATCCTGTTCACCTGCATCGTGGTCGGATCCCAGAGCTCCGCCATCTCGCCGTTTTCCTCCGGCGGAAGCCTGGTACTGGGCTCCTGCGCGACGGAAGAGGAGCGCAATGCGATGTTCCCACGGCTGCTGTTTTTGGCAGTGCCTGCCAGCGTGCTGGCCGCCACCGCTTACAACTTTTTCCTTTCTCTGTTCCTGTAAGAGAAAAAACGTCCCGCAGACATGATTTGCCTGCGGGGCGTTTTTTGGATTGCAGGGCGCTTCGGCCGCGGCGCTGGCCGAGGGCTGCGGCAGGGTAGCGCGGTCGGCACCTGAGCCCATTGCATCCAAACAAAAAAGACAATCCACAAAAGGATTGTCTCTCAGTGGAAGCAAGGAGGCTCGAACTCCTGACCTCTCGCGTGTGAGGCGAGCGCTCATCCCGGCTGAGCTATGCTTCCATATATGTATTTACCAATTTCATACAAATAGTAGTATACCACAACTTTTCGATATGTCAAGCAGTAATGAAAAAATTTTTTCCGCATATGATAAAATATAGTATCCGTTCAGACGGCGGGAAAATGGGTATGCAACATCGGATGCCTGAACGGTTACGAAACATACAACCGGCCGCAGGAGCGCTCCCGGCGGGGGCCTGTTGTGGCCGGTGACAAAACGATAGCTTTTTGCAGACGGGAGGATGCTATGAGAAGGATATGCGGCCTGATGCTGTTTTGTTTTGCATCCGGGATGGCGGTGTTGCTATTTATTCCGGAAACAATTTTTACCATCCTGTTTATCGTGGGCTGCTTGGTGCTGGGATATAATCTGTTCTGCTGCTGAATGCCCCTGTAAAAATGCAGGTGGACGGCGGACGGAACAGAATTTGTATAGATGATCGGGACAAGGCGGCTGCGCCGGTGCCGGGAAAGCGACCCGGGGAGACGAAAACGCCGGGAACAGGCAGGAAAACGAGAAGGAGAGAGAACCGGGCCGGGAGTGCGCTTCCGCGCCCGGCATTTTTGCATAAAAAAAGACTGCTGCCCGGCAAACATGTCGCCGTCACAGCAGTCCCTCCCAAAGTCCGTTCCCCATTAAGCTCTTTCTACTAAGCCAGAACGTAAGCAGGAAGTACAAACGTACATTCTCTGGGTTCCGCCATTCACTTTAACCTTAACAGATTTTACGTTCGCTTTCCACATTTTGTTGGCTCTTCTATGAGAATGGCTCACGCTGTTTCCAAAATGAGCTGCCTTTTCGCAGATTGCACACTTAGCCATACTTGCACCTCCTTAATTACGCATATTGGATCTTTACATAAAAATCCACAACAAATGTATGATACCAGAAACTTTGAAAATTTGCAAGTGAAAAACAAAAATTTATTTCTTTTTTGTAGAAAATAGTGTATACTGTTTGATAGCACATCACTTTATGGGTGAAGACTGCCCTTTTTCGGGTGAATTGGCCCATAAAAAAACATAAATCAGATTGGAGGCACGTGTATGAAGGGACGAATCAGTAATAAGATGGGCGAGATTCAGATCAACCCGGATGTGATAGCTCTGTATGCAGGCACCACCGCGGTAGAGTGTTTCGGAATTGTAGGAATGGCGGCGGTGAGCATGAAGGACGGCCTTGTAAAGCTGCTCAAGCGTGAAAGCCTGACTCATGGAATCAATGTGCAGATCAACGACAACAGGATTTCCGTGGATTTTCATGTGATCGTTTCCTATGGAGTCAGCATCTCGGCGGTTGCTGACAATTTAATCGAGAGCGTGAAGTACAAAGTAGAAGAATTCACCGGCATGGAGGTTGAGAAGATCAACGTATTCGTGGAAGGTGTGAGAGTGATTGATTAAGGAGGACGCAACCCGTGGGTATAAATTGTATTGACGCAGCGAGTTTGCAGCGCGCGTTTCTGGCGGCTGCCAGGGAGCTTGAGGCCAGGAAAGAGTGGATCAATGAACTGAACGTATTTCCGGTACCGGACGGCGATACGGGAACCAACATGAGCCTGACCATTATGGCGGCAGCCAAAGAGGTGGCCGCTCTGGAGAATCCCAATATGAAGGATCTGGCCAGAGCCATTTCCTCCGGTTCCCTGCGCGGCGCCAGAGGAAACTCCGGCGTAATCCTCTCCCAGCTGTTCAGAGGTTTCACAAAGGAGATCAAGAATGTGGACGCCATCGACACCACCACCCTGGCCAACGCCATGGTGCGCGGCACGGAGACGGCGTACAAAGCGGTGATGAAGCCCAAGGAGGGCACCATTCTCACCGTGGCCAAGGGAATGGCCGACAAAGCCATGGAGCTGGCCGCTCAGACCGACGACATTCTGGAGATGGTGGAGGAAGTGATCCGCCACGGAGACTACGTGCTCAGCCAGACCCCGGAGATGCTGCCGGTGCTCAAACAGGCCGGCGTGGTGGATTCCGGCGGCCAGGGACTGATGCAGGTGGTGAAGGGCGGATTCGACGGCCTGACCGGCAAGGTGTCCGATTTTAAGATCCCCGGGGAGACGGCGGACCTGGGTCCCTCCCGCACCGAGGCGGTGAAGCGTTCGGAGATCGACACTGCGGATATCCGTTTCGGCTACTGTACGGAGTTTATCATCAATCTGGAGAAGGAGTTTGGCGAAGGGGACGAGCAGGCCTTTAAGTCCTACCTGGAGTCCATCGGTGACTCCCTGGTGGTGGTATCCGACGACGAGATCGTCAAGGTGCACGTGCACACCAACCATCCCGGTCTGGCCTTTGAGAAGGCCCTGACCTTTGGTTCCCTGTCCCGGATGAAGGTTGACAACATGCGGGAGGAGCACGAGGAGCGCCTGATCAAGGACGCCGAGAAGCTGGCGAGGGAGCAGAAGGCTCAGGCGAAGGAGAAGGCCGCAGAGCCGGAGCCTGCCGCGGAACATAAAAAATATGGCTTTATCGCAGTCTCCTGCGGCGAGGGCCTTTCGGAGATTTTTAAGGGGATCGGCGCGGACTACCTGATCGAGGGCGGCCAGACCATGAACCCCAGCACCGAGGATATGTTAAACGCCATCGACAAGGTTTCTGCGGACAACATTTTCATCCTTCCCAACAACAAGAATATTATTCTGGCCGCCCAGCAGGCCAGCTCCCTGGTGGAGGACAAGAACATTATCGTGATCCCGTCAAAGACAGTGCCCCAGGGCATCACCGCGCTGGTGAATTTCATGCCGGACCTGTCCGTCGCGGAGAACGTGGCCAATATGGAGCGGGAGATGGGCAGCGTCAAGACGGCTCAGATCACCTACGCGGTGCGCACTACCAACATCGACGGCATGGACATCGAGCAGGGCGATATTATGGGCCTGGGAGATCACGGCATGCTGGCTGTGGGTAAGTCCGTGGAGGGCACGGCCATGGCGGCCTTAAAGGCCATGATCGACGAGAATTCCGAGCTGGTGACCATTTACTATGGAAGCGATATCGGCGAGGAGGAGGCAGAGCGCATGGCGGATCAGGCCAGGGCCCAGTTCCCGGAGGCTGAGATCGAGCTGCAGAGCGGCGGCCAGCCCATTTACTATTATCTGATTTCTGTGGAGTAAGAGGTCACTGTTCACAGGCAATATCCCGCGAGGCGTTTTTTGTGAGTGGAGCGCAGCGGAAGTCACAGAAAACCCGAGGATAGCGGCGCGAAACAGCGTTTTTTGCCGTTTCTGTGCATCGCGAAGCGTGTTATTGGGAACGGAGTGTACCGTAACGTAAGAGGCGGATCAATCAAGAAAAAGCCGGATTTTACTTGTAATATACTGGAAAATGTGATATTTTATTGACAAAGACAAATGTTGTATTTTTGTTCATATCTGTGAAGGTACTGAGCAGCTACGCATTTTTACAACGGAAGGAGGATGCCGATGGCGAGATGGGTGCGCGATGAAGTGTTGAACCAGCCGGCGGATTTTGTCGATTTTCTGATGAACGACTATCTGATGAAGAACGGCTTTAAGCAGACGGAGCGCAAGGGTGAGCAGGTGTGGAAGGAGGGAGACGGCTATTTTGCAATGGCGCGGTTTCTGAAATACTCCTACATCAACGGAGTCCTGCATCTGGAAGCCTGGGTCGGCCTGTTCCGGGAGAACGCGCTCAAAGGGTTTGTGGGCAGCCTTCCCAAAAAGTTTTACCGCGAAAGCCTGGAGGAGCTGCTGCGCCTGCTCCATCAGCCGATTCCGCAAAACGGCATGGACCAGACGGGCCAGCCCGTTGTGGTGCAGGTGCCGGATCACTCAGGACCGGCTGTGCCGGCGATGGTATTGGGCATTCTGGGAATCGCGATTGGGCTTTTGATCCCCATTGTGGGCGTGATCCTTTCCGGCATCGCCATGTCCTTAGGACAGCGGGCCAGAAACTCGTCCAAATATGGGATCGCCAGGTCCGCAGTGATTCTGGGAACCATTGGTATGGTGATATCGCTGCTCAACTGGATCGGCGGTATCATCCTGAATTTCTTGTTATTCTAAAATGAATCAAATAAAAGGAGAACAATCTTATGAACGAAGAGATGATGAACCAGTCCTATTCACAGGCCGGTGCTTACAGCGAATCGCTGGGACGCTACACGGCTAAAACCTTTGGCTGGATGTTTGCAGGCCTGTTGGTCACCTTTGCGGTGGCGGTGGGAGGCGTTTTCACCGGCGCGATTTTCCTGCTGAACTATGTGCCCGCATGGCCTTATGTGCTGCTGTTTGCAGAGCTGGGCGTAGTGCTGTTTTTGTCCGCACGCATCAGCAAGATGAGCGTTGTGACGGCGCGGGTGCTGTTTTTTGTCTACGCGATCTTAAACGGCATTGTATTTTCCGCTTATTTTTATGTGTATGACCTGATGATTCTCTGGTCCGTATTCCTGCTGACCTCCCTGTTCTTCGGAGTGATGGCGCTGATCGGATATTTTGCAAACGTGAATTTCAGCGGAATCCGCCCCTTTATGACCGGCGGCCTGATTTTCCTCTGCGGCTTCTGGGTGCTGAGCCTGTTCATCAACCTGTCCGCGTTTGAGACTATCGCCTGCACAGTGGGTATTTTCATCTTCCTGCTGTTCACCGCCTACGATACCAAGAAGATCAAAGCGTACTACGAGTATTACGGGCAGGCGCCGGAGATGGCGGCCAAGGCCTCGATTTTCTCCGCGCTTCAGCTGTACCTGGATTTTATCAACCTGTTCCTGTACATCCTGCGGATCCTTGGCAGAAAGAGAAACTAATACCTTTAAAAGCGCAGCTGCCGGACCTTTGGTTTGGCAGCTTTGTTGAATGTGACGGGCCGCGGGCGCAGCCTGCGGACAGATTGGATTATAAGGAGGAAGCCATATGTTGATCGGAGCACTGGAGGCGGGCGGCACCAAGATGGTCTGCGCCCTGGGAAATGAAAACGGAACAATTCTGGAGCAGGTATCCATCCCCACCACCACGCCGGAGGAGACGGTGGAGCAGATCGTGCGCTATTTTAAGGACAAGGACATAGAAGCCCTGGGGGTTGCGGCCTTTGGCCCGGTGGACGTGAAGCCCCAGTCCCCCACCTACGGCCGGATTCTGGACACGCCCAAGCTGGCCTGGCGCCACTTTGACCTTTTGGGGGCTCTGAAAAAAGAGCTGGACGTGCCTATGGGCCTGGACACGGATGTGAACGGTTCCTGTCTGGGGGAGATGACCTATGGCTGCGCCAAGGGGCTTGACAGCGCCATCTACATAACCATCGGCACCGGCGTGGGCGTGGGCGTCTGCGCGGGCGGAAAACTGCTGCACGGCATGCTGCACCCCGAGGGAGGCCACATTCTGTTGGCCCGGCATCCCGAGGACCCGGAAGGCGGCATCTGCCCCTATCATCCCAACTGCCTGGAGGGCTTTGCCAGCGGTCCGTCCATTGAGCGCCGCTGGGGTAAAAAGGCCGTGGAGCTGGTGGACCGTCCCGAGGTTTGGGAGCTGGAGAGCTACTACATCGCCCAGGCCCTGGTGAACTACATCATGATCCTGTCCCCGCAGAAAATCATTCTGGGCGGCGGCGTCATGCACCAGGAGCAGCTGTTCCCCATGATCCGGGAAAAGGTGAGGGAGATGATCGGCGGCTACTTAAACACCCCGGAGCTGGCGGACCTGGACAACTATATTGTGCCGGCCAGCCTTCACGACGATCAGGGGATTATGGGCTGCATCAAGCTGGGGTTGGACGCGTTATGTTAAATCAGGAACCAATCAGCTCCTTAAAGGGCATTGGGGATAAGACGGCCGCGCTCTTTGAGAAGCTGGGCGTATATACGGTGGCGGATCTCCTGGCCTATTATCCCCGGGCCTACGATGCCTTTGAGGAGCCGGTGGCCATCAGACAATTAAAAGAAAATAGCGTTATGGCAGTACAGTCGGCATTAGTTAAGCATGCCGACTTGCTGCGTTTTAATCACATGCAGGTGGTGTCCCTGCAGCTGAAGGACCTCACCGGCTCCCTGCAGGTTTCCTGGTACAATATGCCTTATATGCGGGCCAATCTAAAGCCTGGGGAAATCTACGTGTTCCGGGGCCGGGTGGTAAAAAAGCGGGGCCGTCTGATCATGGAGCAGCCGGAGGTGTTTACCCCACAGGCTTACGGCGAGCTGGTGCACTCCATGCAGCCCATCTACGGACAGACCAGAGGACTGGGAAACAAGGCCATTGTGAAGGCTCAGACCCAGGCGCTGCAGCTGCGGCAGATGGAGCGGGAGTATATGCCCATGGAGCTGCGGAAACGGTACGAGCTGGCGGAGATCAACTACGCGGTGGAGCACATCCATTTCCCCGCGGATCAGAGCGAGCTGCTCTACGCTAGAAAACGCCTGGTGTTCGACGAGTTTTTCCTCTTTCTGGTGGGCGTGCGCAAACTGAAGGAAAAGCGGGCCGACAAGCGCTCATCCTATGTGATGGAATCCTGTGAGGAGGTGGCGCGTTTTAAGGAAGCCCTTCCCTACCGGCTGACCGGGGCGCAGGAGCGCACGCTCCAGGAGGTGTTTGGGGATCTCAGCGGCGGCCTGGTGATGAACCGGCTGATTCAGGGGGATGTGGGCTCTGGCAAGACCATTGTGGCGGTGCTGGCGCTGCTGATGGCGGCCTGCAACGGCTACCAGGGCGCGCTGATGGCGCCCACGGAGGTGCTGGCGAGACAGCATTTCGAGTCCATCACCCAGCTGTTTGAGACGTACAACATTGAGAAAACGCCGGTGCTCGTCACCGGCTCCATGACCGCAAAGGAGAAACGTCTGGCTTACGAGCGGATCGAGCGCCATGAGGCGGATATTGTGATCGGAACCCACGCCCTGATCCAGGAGAAGGTTCACTACGACAATCTGGCTCTGGTGATCACGGATGAGCAGCACCGCTTCGGGGTGGGGCAGCGGGAGCTGCTCAGCAGCAAGGGCGGCGATCCCCACGTGCTGGTCATGAGCGCCACGCCCATTCCGCGGACCCTGGCGATTATCCTCTACGGCGACCTGGACATTTCCGTGATCGATGAGCTGCCCCAGGGCCGCCAGCCCATCAAAAACTGCGTGGTGAACACGGGATACCGCCCCAAGGCGTATTCCTTTATCGCCAGACAGGTGGAGGAGGGCCGCCAGGCCTACGTGATCTGCCCCATGGTGGAGGAGAGCGAGATGATCGAGGCGGAGAACGTGCTGGATTACACCAAAAAGCTGCGAAAGGAGCTGCCCTCGTCAGTGACGGTGGAGTACCTTCACGGGAAAATGAAAGGCAGGGAGAAGAACCGCATCATGGAGCGGTTTGCGGCAGGCGAGATCCAGGTGCTGGTGTCCACCACAGTGATCGAGGTGGGCGTCAACGTGCCCAACGCCACGGTGATGATGATCGAGAACGCGGAGCGCTTCGGCCTGGCCCAGCTCCATCAGCTTCGCGGGCGGGTGGGCCGGGGCAGCAGCCAGTCCTACTGCATCATGGTAAACTGCTCGGACGAGGAGGGCACTCTGGAGCGGCTGGATATTTTAAACCGTTCCAACGACGGATTTTACATCGCTTCCGAGGATTTAAAGCTGCGCGGACCCGGAGATATTTTCGGGATGCGCCAGAGCGGGGACATGGAATTCAAGCTGGCGGACATTTTTACGGACGCCAACATCCTGAAATCCGTTTCCGAGGAGGTGAACCGCCTGCTGGACGGCGACCCGGAACTGGAGGAAGAGGAGCACTCGCAGTTGAAGCGGAAGCTGGACGAGTATTTGGGGCGGAATTACGAGCGGCTGAACCTGTAGGACGCGTCTGCCTTCAGTGATCGGTGAAGCGGGCGGTTTGCGGTCCGGGGGAAACTTGCGGCGAGCTGCCTGGAAGGGACTTCCGGGAACATGCCGCACATGGTATAATAAGGATACGGTGCCCTTATCGCCAACCTGCGGTTGACGACAAAACATAATAATGGAAAATGCTGCGGGTCCGCCGTCAACCTGCGGCCTGTGGCAGGATACAATAAAGGGTAAAGGCAGTTAAAGGAAAGGAGTATTTCATATGAATCAGACACTTGAGACAATACTTACCAGAAGAAGCACGCGCAAATTTTTGTGCAAACCCATTCCCGAGGAGGAGATGGAGCTGATCGTCCAGGCGGCTCTCCACGCGCCCAGCGCCAAGGGATTGCAGACCTGGCAGTTCACGGTGGTGAGAAACCGGGAGAAGATTCAGAAGCTGGCCACGGCCATCCGTGAGGTGCTGGACCGGAAGGGCTACAATATGTATGAGCCCGAGGCTCTTGTCATTCCCTCGAACCTGAAGGAAAGTCCCTACGGCAGGGAGGACGACGCCTGCGCCATGGAGAACATGTTCCTGGCCGCCCATTCTTTAGGCATCGGCTCCGTGTGGATCAACCAGCTTCAGGACGTCTGCGACGTTCCGGCCATTCGGCAGGTTCTGGATGAGCTTGGCATTCCGGCGGACCACGTGGTCTACGGCATGGCGGCGCTGGGATATCCGGACGATGTGAAGGCGGATAAGGCCAGAACCGGCAAAGTGGTGTATGTGGACTGATTATATTGGAATATAGGATAAAAAACTCCCCGGGCCGAATTGCTTCAGTCCGGGGAGCTCTCATTCAATTACATTTTTTCTTCCGAAAAGGGCGTGATCTTATTTGCCAGCCAGCTGACGCTCGTAGGACTCGATCATCTTCTTAACCATATAACCGCCTACGGAACCATTCTGAGCGGAAGTCAGGTTGCCGTTGTAACCGTTGGTTAACGGTACGCCGATCTCATTTGCAACTTCCATCTTGAATTTGTCCATTGCCTCTCTTGCTTCAGGTACGTTTGTTCTGTTAGAATTGTTAGACATTGTAACATTCCTCCTTTAATCGTTTTGTCATGCTGTTTTATAAGTGGTGCATGACTTTGTTTTGTGTTACAATCCTATTATGTGTTCATGCGGGAATAATACACTAGAAGGTTTTTCGTTTTCTGTTAAAAAATGGGAGGAATGTAAACCCTGCATTCAGCTGCATTTCCGGCATCTAATTATAGAAAGAAAGGGTGTTTTTTTGCCCGGAACGCAAAAAAACCCCTTGTATAACTGGGATTTTCATATTATACTTGTTGGGAAAACAAATTTGGCGGGATTGAATACCGATCCCTTTTTATCATACGAAATCATTCAGGAGTCAAAATGAGAGTAATCGCAGGCAGCGCCAGAAGGCTGCTTTTAAAGACCGTGGACGGACTCGACACCCGTCCGACCACAGACCGGATCAAGGAAACGCTGTTTAACATGCTGCAGCCGTCCATTCCGGACTGTATGTTTCTCGATCTGTTTTCCGGCAGCGGGGCCATCGGCATCGAAGCCTTAAGCCGCGGAGCCAGCCTGGCCGTCCTGGTGGAGAACAATCCCAAAGCCGTGGAGTGCATCCGGGAGAATTTAAGCAGAACCAAGCTGGAGGACCGGGCCGTGGTGATGGGAAACGATGTGATTTCCAGCCTCCGCAAGCTGGAGGGAAAGAACTACGTGTTCGATATCATCTTTATGGACCCGCCCTACAACAAGGGCTGGGAACAGCAGGTTTTAACCTATCTGTCCGGCTCGCCCATGGCGGATGAAAACACAACCATCGTTATTGAGGCGGCAAAGGAGACGGATTTTGGGTGGCTTACGGCCGCCGGATACGATCTGATCAGGAGTAAAGAGTACAAGACCAACAAGCATGTCTTTGTTGCAAAGGGAGAAAAACATGAATAAAGCCATATACCCCGGAAGCTTTGATCCGGTGACCCTGGGTCATCTGGATATCATCGAGCGCACCTCCAAGATGTTCGACCGGGTCATCATCGGAGTTTTGAATAATAAATCAAAGTCTCCGTTGTTTTCTGTGGAAGAACGTGTTAATATGTTAAAAGAAGTGACCGCCAACCTGCCCAACGTGGAGGTTCAGTCCTTCGAGGGATTACTGATTGATTTTGTCCGCAAGAACGACGCGCGGGTGATCGTGCGTGGCCTGCGGGCGATTACGGATTTTGAATATGAGTTGCAGATGGCCCAGACCAACCGGGTGATTGCCCCGGAGGTGGACACCATCTTCCTGACCACCAATTTGAGATATTCCTACTTGAGTTCCAGCATCGTCAAAGAGATCGCCGAGTTCGACGGTGAGATCAGCGCGTTCCTGCATCCGGCTGTGGCAGAGAAAGTGCGGGAAAAGCTGACCGCCAGGCGATGAACCGCGACGGCGCTGCACAAAAGATGAATTTGTTGTAAGCGGACTGTAGCTGTGAAGCATCGGGCAGCTATGAGCGATTTTGGAAAATGAGGAGATAGGTTAAGATGATGAGCAGAATTGAACAGTTGATCAGTGAAATTGAAGAATACATAGACACCTGCAAATATCAGGCGTTATCCAATACAAAGATCATCGTGAACAAGGAGGAGCTGGAGGAGCTCTTGGTTGAGCTGCGTCTGCGCATCCCCGATGAGATCAAAAAGTACCAGAAGATTATCAGCCAGCAGGACACCATTCTCGGGGAGGCCCAGGCCCAGGCGGACGCCATGATGGAGGAGGCCAAAAAGCAGGCGGATTCCCTGGTGGCCCGGGCGGACGAACAGACCAGCGAGATGGTCAACGAGCACGAGATCATGCAGCGGGCCTACGCCCACGCCAACGAGGTGGTGGAGCAGGCCAACATGCAGGCCCAGGCCATTGTGGACCAGGCGTTAAACGATGCCAACACCATCCGCCAGGGGTCCATCCAGTACACGGACGACATGCTGCGCAGCCTTCAGACCATTATCAACCACACCATGGAGGGGGCAAAGGGGCGTTTCGACGGATTCATGAGCTCCATGCAGTCCAGCTACGATATCGTTTCCACCAACCGCAACGAGCTGTCCGGCGGCCTGGTTCAGCAGGAGGAGCCGGAGGAGCAGGAGCTTCCTGCGGAGGACGGCCCCCAGCGTTAGAGTGCTGTCAGCCGCAGATGAGAAGCAGGCTTTGCAGCCCAAGTAACAGTATACAGGTGATGAGACTGTGGAGCGCTTTCCACAGTATATAATGCCGGATGGAGAGTCCGGCATTTTTTAGTACGCTTTTTGTCTGGAAAATGCCGGAGAAACCGCCGAAGGCCGTGGCCGCTGCGATCAGAACCGCGGCCGGGAAGCCGGGAACGCTGGCCGCGATGGCCTGGATGCCGGTGGTGATCTCCACTGCCCCCAAAAGCGCCGGGCGCATGAGGGGCAGCTCAAAGGGCAGGTTTGCCAGGTACATGGCCAGGATGGAGAACAGCATGATGTAGCCGCCGATCTTCACCATGGTCTCAAAACAGCCCATCATGTGTACGTCAAATGAGAAGGGCGCGGCGGATGTTCCGGCTGCGGCCGGGGTGGGATCCTCCTCGCCGTGATAGCCGTAGATACGCCGTGCCAGCCGGGCGACGGGAATCACGGGCAGGTACAGGGCCAGGGCGACGGCCCAGAGGGGACAGCCGGAGCCGCCCTGGACCAGGGCCAGGCGGTCCGCCACGTAGCCCAGCACGAACATGGGGCTGGGATGGTTGGCGATGGCCAGGAGATAGCGGGCCTGGGCCGGCGAGATGCGCCTGCTGTCTAAAAATTCGCTGTCGGTTTTGGCACCCATGGGATAACCGCAGAGAAGGCCGCTCATGAGCACGAAGCAGCCGTTTGGGGAGAGTTTCAGCAGTCCGCTGAAAAAAGGGGCGAAGGGCCTGGTGAGGAGGCCCACGCCGTCCAGGGCCACGATCACGCCGGAGCAGATCATGAAGGGCAGCAGGGTGGGCAGCACCACGGTTGCCCAGAGCACGAGCCCGTCCCGGGCGCCGGTGAATGCCAGGGCGGGGCGGGCTAGGAGCAGTATGAGGCAGAGGACGGGCAGCAGCCGTCCGATGGATTTTTTCATAGACACCTGAATACAATGGTTTATACAATATATTGTAGAGGCGGTGCCTGTATGATTTTGTTTCTCATTTTACTGCTCGCCGTGTTTCAGTGCACCATCACCCAGTACCTGGTGGAGAACCCGGATTATTACCAGCTGGGGGCTTATACCTGCGAGACTGAGGATTTCCGCTCCATGCGCCTGGGACAGCTGATCGCCGGGGAGAAGGAGCTGGATTTTGATATGCTCACCGCGTTGATGATCCAGAACGACTACGATTTGCGGGAGCTGAAATCCACGGACTACAGCTCCCGCCTGCTGCAGGCCAGACGGCCCGCGGACTACCGGAAGCTCAAACAGGCCTACGAGACGGTGTTGGGAGATTTACAGTATTTCCCAGTTCCCCGAAGCGGCGACCCTTCGGTGCCGGACGTGCAGTTTGAGGACGGCTGGATGGACAAACGGACCTACAAGAGCGGGACCGGGCAAAGCGGTTCGGGCGGCGCAGACGGGACCGGGGCGGCGGACGGACGGGAGAACAAGGGCCGGGGCCACGAGGGCTGCGACATTATGGGGGCGAAGGAGCCAAGGGGATTTTATCCCGTGGTCAGCATGAGCGACGGGGTGGTGGAGAAGGTGGGATGGCTGGAACTCGGCGGCTGGCGGCTGGGAATCCGCTCGCCCAGGGGCGCTTATCTGTATTACGCCCATCTGTACGGCTACAGTCGGGACTGGAAGGAAGGGGATGTGGTGAAGGCGGGGGAACTGCTGGGGTATATGGGAGATACCGGATACAGCAAAGTGGAGGGGACGACCGGGAATTTCGACGTCCACCTCCACGTGGGAATTTACTTTAAGACGGACCATTTCGACGAGCTGAGCGTGGATCCGTACTGGATTTTAAAATATCTGGAAAAATACCGCTTTACATACCGCTATTGAGCGCTGCCTGCCCGGGAACTCAGTGGGAGCGCTCGCCCATGAGAAATGTGATCACCGCTCCGGCGACGGCCGCTCCAACGCCCAGAATCACGGTCAGGGGCGTCAGGCTGCCGAGCTGGGCGAACAGCCCGGTGTTGTAGAAGATCGCAAAGGGCGAGGCCGCGATCAGGCCCAGGATGGCGCAGTAGGTGTGGATGGCGTAGCGCTTAAAGAGGAAGGTGATCAGCTTGGCGATGAGAAAGATCCCAAGCAGCACGCCAAAGCCAAAGGGGGCCAGCAGGAGCACGCCGTGGAGTACGCCCGGCATGTCCAGGACCTTTAGGGCGTCCAGGAAATTTTTGATGGTTTCGATGATGCCGTAGTAGTAGCCGAGAATCATCATCACCAGGGAGCCGCTGACCCCGGGCACCACCATGGTGGCGGAGGCGATCACACCCACCAGAAACAGGGAGATCAACGTTCCCGGGGTGGGGGAAAATGTCTTTAACACTTCCTCGCCGGAGCTCAACATGGGCAGGAAGGCCGCCAGCGCAAACAGCGCCAGAAAGGCAATAATTCCGCCGAAGCCGATGGAGCGGCGGCGGTGGCGCAGTTCCCGGCGCAGGGTGCCCACCAGCACGGGGACGCCGCCCAGAATCAGTCCCACAAAGGCCATGCAGGTCACAAAGGTGTGTTTGCTGAGCAGGTACTCGATGGCGTAGGTGAAACCCACGATGCCGATACCGCAGCCCAGAATGATGGGCAGCAGGGTGAGAAGGCTTTTCTTCCAGTTGGAGAGCAGGTTTGAGACCGCCCCGATCAGCTTATCGTAGATTCCCAGGGAGACCGCCATGGTCCCTCCGCTGACGCCGGGGATGATGTTGGCGATGCCGATGAAAATCCCCTTGATCATATCCATAACAAATGTCATAATGTCCATTCCTCTTTTCTACTATATTGCGGCAGAGTCTGCAAGGTTTATTATAGGAGAGCGGGACATGCCTGTCAAGAAAACTTTCATCGTGGTAATTTTGGGCGTTTTTGAAAAAATATCTGTAATTTTTGGCGGAAGTATGCTAAACTGAACCGAACGTTAAATACCCTGCGGGCCTTTGCGGGGCCGGGTCTGACCGGCCTGCCGCACGCCGCCGGGGAATTGATATGGTACTGCCGGACGGTACGGACCGGCTGGGGAAAGGAACATTCAGAACCATGAGAGCAGAACTGCTGCCGGCAGCCTTCGCGGATTCCATGCGGGCACTGCTGGGCGACGAGGAATATACATCTTATATCAGGAGCTTTGGGGAGGACTGGAAGCCGGGGCTGCGGGCCAACGGGCTGAAAATCCGGCCGGAGCAGTTAAAGGCCATGCTTCCCTGGCAGCTGGAGCCGGTGCCCTGGGTGGAAACGGGCTTCTACTATGACGCAGATCAGGCCAGGCCCTCCAGGCATCCGGCCTACTATGCGGGCCTCTACTATCTCCAGGAGCCCAGCGCCATGACGCCCGGGGAGCTGCTGCCCGTGAAGCCGGGGGACCGGGTGCTGGACCTGTGCGCAGCTCCGGGGGGCAAGAGCACCCAGCTGGGAGCCAGACTTTTGGGGGAAGGACTGCTGGTGTCCAACGATATCAGCAATTCCCGGGCCAGGGCGCTGCTTAAGAATCTGGAGCTGGCCGGGATCCCCAATATCTGCGTGACCAGCGAGAGCCCGGAACGGCTCTCACAGGTGTTTCCGCTGTTTTTTGATAAGATTCTGGTGGACGCGCCCTGCTCCGGCGAGGGGATGTTCCGCCGGGACGGGGAGATGGTGAAGGACTGGGCTTTAAAAGGGCCGGCTTACTATGCGCCCCTGCAGCGGGAGATTTTAGCCGCCGCCGTGACCATGCTGCGGCCCGGGGGAACTATTCTGTACTCCACCTGCACCTTCTCGCGGGAGGAGGACGAGGGAACCGTAGAGTACGTGTTGAGCCGCTTCCCGGACCTGGAGCTTAAGCCCCTTGATACCGGGCTGGTGCCCGGGGCCTGCGGGGGGATCGGGCTGGACGGCTGCATGAGGCTGTTTCCACATAGAATCAAGGGGGAAGGGCATTTCCTTGCGCTGTTGCGGAAGAAGAGCGGTGGAGAAAGCGGGACGGCCGGGGATGGCGGCCTGGCGGCGGAGAGTGCGGGCGAAGAGTCCTGGGACGGCGGCCTGGCGGCGTACAGCGCGGGTAGGCTTGCCGGGGACGGCGCCCGGACGGAGTGCAGCACGGGTAGGCTTGCTGGGGATGGCGGCCGCGCGGAGTGCAGCGCGGGTAGGCTTGCCAGGGATGGTGGCCGGGCGACGAGCAGCGTGGGTAGGCTTGCTGGGGATGGCGGCCGCGCGGAGTGCAGCGCGGGCAAGGTTGCCGGGGACAACGTCCGGACGGGAACCGAGGACCTTCGCGGGCGCCGCCGGGAGAAGGCGGAAGCGCGGGAGACGGCGAAGGGCAGAGGTGCGGTCCGCAATTTTCCGGGGCAGGCAAAAAAAGGGCGGAACACCCCTGCGGCGGCGGATACCGGAGAGCTGGAGGCATTTTTGGAACAGCTCTCCCTTCCGGTCCCACGGGAGCGCCTGTCGGTGCGGCCGGAGGGAGTATACCTTCTGCCCGCCGGAATGGAACAACCGCCGTCCCTGCGTTTTCTGCGGACGGGCCTGTTGCTAGGGGAACTGAAAAAGGGGCGGTTTGAGCCTTCTCAGGCCCTGGCAATGGTTTTGAAAAAAGAACAATATCCGGTCACGGTGGATTTTCCCATGGAGGATGAGCGGGCGGTCCGCTATCTCAAGGGGGAGACCATAGCCCTGGCCGAGGGGGAGGGACCGGTGAAGGGCTGGTGCCTGGTCTGCGCCGGCGGTTATCCGCTGGGCTGGGCCAAGGGCGCCGGTCCGGTCCTGAAAAATAAATACTATCCGGGATGGCGGTGGATGTAGAATTACCGCGCCGGGAAAGGAGCGAATTCAGATGGCGGAGCGCAAGAAGGCAATGATCCGGCTTGATAAATTTTTGACGGAAATGGGGCAGGGCACCCGCAGCCAGGTCAAGGAGATGGCCCGTAAGGGCAGAATAACGGTGAATGGTCAGGTGGTCCGCCAGGCGGATTTGAAAATCAACCCCGAGGCGGACCAAATCTGCCTGGACGGGGCGGAGGTAGCTTACGCCCGCACGGAGTATTACATGCTCAACAAACCCCAGGGAGTGGTTTCCGCCACCGAGGACGGGCGCTACCAGACCGTGACCCAGCTGATCACCGGGGCGCTGCGGGGAGACTTATTCCCGGTGGGGCGGCTGGATATCGACACCGAGGGGCTGCTGCTTCTGACCAATGACGGGGCCCTGGCCCACAATCTGCTGTCACCCAGGAAGCATGTGGACAAGGTGTATTTTGCCCGCATCGAGGGGCAGCTTCCGGGGGACGCCGTCGGGCGGGCGGCAGCCGGCCTGGTGCTGGAGGACGGCACGAAAACCCTTCCGGCCCGTCTGGAAATCCTGGAGCCCGGCCAGGTGCGCCTGACCATACGGGAGGGTAAATTCCATCAGGTCAAGCGCATGTTCGAAGCCATGGGCTGCCGCGTGACCTATCTAAAACGTTTGTCCATGGGGCCGCTGGTTCTGGACCCGGCGCTGGCTCCGGGGGAGTACCGGCCGCTTACAGAGCAGGAAATCCAGGATCTTCAGGGTTGTCAGACGGGGCAAAAGCAAGTATAACAATAGAGAGGGCGGTTTTGCCCCTGAAACAGACGGACAGAATAAAAAGGATGAGGACAAATGGGATTAAAACATAAAAAAGCGGTTATCTTTGATTTAGACGGAACTCTGGTGGACTCCATGTGGATGTGGAAGAGCATCGACGTCGAATACCTGGACCGCTACGGGTACGACTGCCCGGAGGACCTGCAGAAGTCCATCGAGGGCATGAGCTTTTCGGAGACAGCCGCCTATTTCAAGGAGCGGTTTGAGCTGCCGGATTCCCTGGAGGAAATCAAAGCGGCCTGGACGGAAATGTCCATTGAAAAATACCGGAACGAAGTGCCCTTGAAACCGGGGGTTCGGGATTTCCTGGACCGCACGGCGGGTCTGGGCATGAAGGCGGGCATCGCCACCAGCAACGGCCGGGCGATGGTGGATGCGGTGCTGGATTCCCTGGGAATCCGGCGGTATTTTCAGGTGGTGGCAACGGCCTGCGAGGTGGCGGCCGGCAAGCCTGCGCCCGATATCTATTTGAATGTGGCCGGGCGGCTGGGCGTAAGCCCGGAGGAATGTCTGGTGTTCGAGGACATTCCGGCGGGCATCCAGGCCGGAAAACGGGCGGGTATGACCGTGTTCGCGGTGGAGGACGAGTTTTCCCGGCATATGCGGGAGGAGAAGGCCGCGTTGGCGGATTATTATATCAATGATTATTATGAGATGCTGGATTATCTGAAGGAAGCATAAGGAGGCGTTTTTAATGAAGATTGCGGTGATTACGGGCGCGTCCTCAGGCATGGGGCGCGAGACGGTACTGCAGCTGTCGGACCATTTTCCGGGCTTTGACGAGATGTGGGTCATCGCCAGGCGGGAGGAGCGGCTGAAGGAGCTTGCCGCCCAGTGCCCGGTACGGCTGAGATGTTTTGAGCTGGATTTGTCGGAGGCAGGGGATTTGGGCGTGTTGGAGTCCGCGCTGAGGGCCTGCTCGCCGGATGTGAAGTACCTGGTAAATGCAGCCGGTTTCGGCAAGATCGGCCCGGTTGGCTCCATCGCGTCCGGCGATGAGACGGGGATGGTGCGGGTAAACTGCGAGGCCCTGGTGGCTGTGACCCATCTGGTGCTGCCCTACATGACCCACAACAGCCGGATCCTCATGTTCGCCTCCGCGGCGTCCTTCCTGCCCCAGCCGGATTTCGCCGTGTACGCAGCCACCAAATCCTTTGTGCTCAGCTACTCCCGGGCATTAAACGAGGAGCTTAAAGACCGGGATATTGCGGTCACGGCGGTGTGCCCCGGGCCGGTCAGGACGGAGTTTTTCGATATTGCGGAGACCACGGGTCAGATTCCGCTTTACAAGATGCTGGTGATGGCCAATCCCCGGCATGTGGTCCGCAAGGCCATAAAGGACAGCATTGTGAAGCGGGACGTGTCGGTGTACGGCCTGACCATGAAGGCGTTTCACCTCCTGACCAAGGTTGTGCCTCACCGGCTGCTTTTGTACGTGATGAGAAAATTTTGAGAGACAGGAGATAAAAGGGCCTATGCAGACTCTGATTGTCACCCCCAACGAAGCCGGACAGCGTCTGGACAAGCTGTTGGCAAAATATATGAATCAGGCCGGAAAAGGGTTCCTGTACAAGATGATGCGCAAGAAGAACATCACTCTGAACGGAAAGAAATGCGACGGCTCGGAGCGCCTGGGCGAGGGCGATGAGATCCGGCTGTTTCTGGCCGACGAGACCATCGCGAAATTCACCGGCGGCGGGGCAGCCAAGCCAACTTCCGGATATTATCCAAAACCGGATATTATTTATGAGGATAGCCATATTTTGGTGGTGAACAAACCGGCCGGGCTTTTGAGCCAGAAGGCGCGGGAGGACGACACTTCCCTGAACGAGGCGATCCTGAATTACCTCATCGATTCCGGCCACATGCCGGTGGAGCAGCTGCGCACCTTCCGCCCGTCCATCTGCAACCGGCTGGACCGCAACACCAGCGGGCTGGTGGTGGCGGGGCGGTCCTTAGCCGGACTTCAGGTCATGAACGCGGTGTTCAAGGACCGGAGCATCCACAAATACTACCAGTGTATTGTGAAGGGCAGACTGAAGGAGAAGCAGCTGATCGCCGGGTTCCTGCGCAAGGATGAGACCACCAACACGGTGGACATCTACCCGCTAGAGGTGGAGAACAGCGTTCCCATCATGACCGAATACCTTCCGCTGGCCTGGGGCGGCGGCTTTACCCTGCTTCAGGTGACGCTGATCACCGGGCGCAGCCATCAGATCCGCGCCCATTTGGCCTCCATCGGCCACCCCATTCTGGGAGATTTCAAGTACGGAGACCGGTCCGTAAATGAGGAGATGAAAAAGCGCTACGGGCTGCGGGCCCAGCTTTTGCATTCCTGGAAGCTGGTGATGCCGGAGGATTTGGCCGCCCCGCTTGATTACCTGGCCGGGCGGGAGTTTTTCGCCCCGCTGCCTGAGAAGTTCAGCCGGGTGTTGGAGGGGGAAGGGATACATTCGTTATAACATTTCCCAGGAAATTCCACCGGTTCTTGACAGACCGGCGGTTTGCGGGTTATGATAATACAAGCTGACAAAAGGGCGTAAGCGGCAGGACCGCGGCGCCTGAGAAGATAGAGAGGGCATGATAGATATGGGAAAAATCATACTGACAGGTGACCGCCCAACGGGACGGCTTCACGTAGGACATTATGTGGGTTCTTTGAAGCGCAGAGTGGAGCTTCAGAACTCGGGAGAATTCGATGAGATTTACATCATGATCGCGGATGCGCAGGCCCTGACGGACAATGCGGACAACCCCGAGAAGGTGCGCCAGAATATCATCGAGGTGGCGCTGGATTACCTGGCCTGCGGCCTGGACCCGGAGAAATCCGTGCTGTTTATCCAGTCCCAGATTCCAGAGCTCTGTGAGATGACGTTCTACTATATGGACCTGGTGACGGTTTCACGTCTGCAGCGCAACCCCACTGTAAAGTCTGAGATCCAGATGCGCAATTTTGAGGCCAGCATCCCGGTGGGCTTCTTCACATACCCCATCAGCCAGGCGGCGGACATCACGGCTTTTAAGGCCACCACCGTGCCGGTGGGAGAGGATCAGGCGCCCATGATCGAGCAGACCCGCGAGATCGTCCACAAGTTTAACAGCGTGTACGGCGAGACTCTGGTCGAGCCGGACATCCTGCTGCCGGACAACAAGGCCTGCCTGCGCCTGCCCGGAATCGATGGCAAGGCCAAGATGAGTAAGTCCTTAGGCAACTGCATTTACCTGTCCGACACGGAGGACGAGGTGAAGAAAAAGATCATGTCCATGTTCACGGACCCCAACCACCTGCGGGTGGAGGATCCCGGGCGTGTAGAGGGCAATCCGGTGTTTATTTATCTGGATGCGTTCTGCCGCGATGAACATTTTGCCAAGTATCTGCCGGATTACCGGAATCTGGACGAGCTGAAGGCGCATTACACCAGAGGCGGTCTGGGCGATGTAAAGGTGAAGCGTTTCTTAAACAGCGTTCTCCAGGAGGAGCTGGAGCCGATCCGTCAGCGCCGCAAGGAGATCGCCAAGGATATTCCGGCGGTATACCGGATTCTCGAGGAGGGCAGCAAGAAGGCGCGGGCCAAGGCCTCCGAGACTCTGGCGGATATGAAGCGCGCTATGAAGATCAACTATTTCGAAGATATGGAGCTGATCGAGGAGCAGGCCAGGCGGTTTAACGCCGAGGTCTGACAGGGATTGGCACAGGAGGGCGATAAGTCCGGCCGGCGAGCATGAAAATGACGCCGGCCGTTTTTTGGAAGCGGTGAGGCGCGCGCCTGGTCTGTGAGCAATTTTATCAAATACCGCTTGACTCTTCCCTAAGGGCAGAGCCTATACTTTCTTTAGATTCGAATCGGAAATGACTGTGACGGAGGTAAGGATACTATGTTGAGCATCGGACAGATGTCAAAGACCTGCGGGGTCAGCGTCAAGACTCTGCGACATTATGACAAAATCGGGCTGCTGCGGCCGGAACAGACGGATGTGTTCACCGGCTACCGCTACTACGATGAGTCCCAAATCGGGATTATGCTGCTGATCGCCCGCTATAAGCGGTACGGCCTATCTCTGTCACAGATCCAGGAGCTTCTGGGGATTGAAGATGAGCACATTTTAATGAAAAAGCTGAGGCAGCAGCGCTTCCGCCTGGAACGGGAGATGGAACATATTTCCATCACCATCCGGGAGATGGAGCAGCACCTCGGCCAGTTTGAAAGGACAGGCGATATTATGAGTTATCAGAATAATTATGAGGTTGAGATCGTTGACAGCGGGGAGCAGGTGCTTCTGACCTGCCGCGCGACCATGTCGGTGGAGGATTTTGGGCGCTATTACGGGAAAATTTATGAGAAGGTGGCCAGGGAGCATCTGGAAGTGAACGGGGTGGTGCTGGCGATCTATCACGACAAGGAGTTCGATCCGGCTTTCAGCGACATTGAGCTGGGAGTGGGAATCTGCGACCGGGATCAGGCGAACTGTGTGCTGCCGGTGCAGACCTGCGCGAAAACGACACATGTTGGACCTTATTCTGGGCTGCCGGATGCGTATGGGGCGATTGTGAGTTGGATTAATGCCAATGGGTATGAGATGAATGGGATGCCCTATGAGATTTATGTTAAGACGCAGTTTGATAAGGTGGCGGCGGAGGAGTGGGTGACGGATATTTATTTTCCGGTGAAGAGACAGGGATAAATGGGGGCGGACGTGGGGGGATGCATCCGTTCGTGAGCGTCAGGGGCGCGGGGCTTGAGGTTCCGGTCTCCGCGGTTTGAGGGACTTGGGCGTGTTCGAAAATTCATTTCCGCCATCTGCACGCCCCACTTCGCGGCATATTTGGTCCCAATTCGGTCAACGTAGCCCGCTACGCCTTCCTCATCGGGACCAAATCTCCCGCAAAGTGTGACGCACAGCTGACGGAAAGCAATTTTCGAACACGCCCCGGCCCCAGAACCCGGAAAAGCCGGGCACTGCTCCGAGCTCCGGAGCCGGCCTGATGCCGGCCCCTCTGCCTCCGCTTTCTCCGGGCGTTGAACGCCCTGCGAAATCCCGGCTTTTCCGGGTTCTGGGACCTAAGTCCCTCTAAACCGCTCCGAAGTCACCTCAATCCCCGCGCCCCTGACGCTCACCCGCTGCCTGGTTGGGGCGGCCGCTGGATTTTATGGGGAGTGGGTAGAGGGACGACGGGGTGGCGGGTAAGTAGAGAAATGTTTTGGGTGTTGATAGAGTGAAATATGAGGATCGTTGCGAGGGCGCCGGAAGGCGCCCTTTGGTGGTTGCGGGGGTTGTGATTCGGGGGGGAATCTGGTATACTGGTTTTCAGCGAATGAACGGGATGAAAGGATGATGTGGGTATGGGAACCTGGAATAGCAGGGGGTTGAGAGGATCTACGCTGGAGGATTTGATCAATCATACCAATGAGAGCTACCGGGAGAAGGGATTGGCGTTGATTCAGAAGATTCCGACGCCCATTACGCCCATTGAGATTGATAAACAGAACCGGCATATTACCCTGGCTTATTTTGATCAGAAGAGTACGGTGGATTATATTGGGGCGGTTCAGGGGATTCCGGTGTGTTTTGACGCTAAGGAGTGCGCGGCGTCTACATTTCCGTTGCAGAATATACATCCTCACCAGATGCAGTTTATGAGGGAGTTTGAGAAGCAGGGGGGGATCGCCTTTATTATTTTGTCCTATACGGCCAGGGATGAGATTTTTTATCTGCCGCTGGCGGAAATAGAAGAATTCTGGAAGCGGATGGAGGATGGGGGGCGTAAGAGCTTTACCTACGACGAGGTGGACAAGCGGTTCCGCGTCAGAGGGTGCCGGGATATGCTGGTCCATTATCTGGAACAGATTCAGATGGATCTGGATGGTCGGGAAGAGGCGGATGGGAGCAAAAATGATTGACAAGCGCGGGATTGTCCCCTATAATGAAACGCATACGTTATTGAATTATCACTTTACCATGTGAAAGCGGTGGAGTGAGAGAGATCGGGAGAGATTATGGCGGAGAAAAATTATTTGATTCATACACCGGAGGGTGTCCGGGACATTTATGGGGCGGAGTGCAGGCGCAAGCTGGCGGTGCAGGAGAAGATTCTGCAGGTGCTCTATTCCTACGGATACGAACATATTCAGACGCCCAGCTTTGAGTATTTTGATATTTTCAGCAAGGACCGGGGCAGCGTGGGGCAGAGGGAACTGTTCAAGTTTTTTGACCGGGACAACGAGACGCTGGTGCTGCGTCCGGATATGACCCCGGCGGTGGCGCGGTTTGTTGCAAAGTATCACTGTGACGACCCCATGCCTCTGAGGCTGTGTTATCTGGAGCGGACGTTTAAGAATAATTCCAGCTACCAGGGACGGCTTAAGGAGCGGACGGAGACCGGGGCGGAGATGATCGGGGACGACTGCGCGGACGCGGATGCAGAGATGATCGCCATGGTCATTGACAGCCTGAGGGCCGCGGGTCTGCAGGAGTTTCAGGTGGAGCTGGGCCAGGTGGAGTTTTACCGCAGCCTGGTGGACGAGGCGGGGCTGGACGAGGAGACCCAGGAGGCCTTAAACCACCTGATCGAGAATAAAAACAATTTCGGCGTGGAGGAGCTATTGAAGGATATCCCCATGGACGAGGGCTTGAAGGAGCTGTTTTTGCGGCTTCCGGGCTTGTTCGGCTCCGTGGAACAGATTCGCGGGGCGGCGGAGCTCACCGGCAATCCCCGGGCCTTAAATGCCATCGGGCGGCTGGAGGAGGTTCACGCCATTCTGGCGGAGCGGGGGCTGGCGGACTATGTGACCTATGACCTGGGGATGCTCAGCAATTACCGGTATTACACGGGGATCATTTTCAAGGCGTATACTTACGGGACCGGGGATTATATTGTCACAGGGGGGCGCTATGACAAGCTGCTCATGCAGTTCGGCAAGGACGCCCCTGCGGTGGGCTTTGTGATCGTGGTGGACCAGCTGATGGCGGCCCTGTCCAGGCAGCAGATCGACGTGCCGGTGGTACTGCCGGGCACCGTGATTTTATATGAGCAGGAGGCCAGAACCGGGGCCCTGTGGCTGGCGGAGCATTTCCGGCGGCAGAATCTGGCGGTGCAGTCCATGAAACGGAAGGCGGACCGGGCGTTGGAGGATTACCAGGATATGGTGAGGCGGCGCGGACAGCGCAATCTTTTGTACCTGGAAGGGGACGGCCGGACGGTGCGGGTCATGGACATGGTGAAGGGCAGCGAGGACATAATTCCGCTGTCGGAATATGAGTGAGGAGCAGGGGGCGGGCGCTTGCTGCCCCGCGATCATAGAGAGATAGGACGGTTGAGATCATGAGATATCTGACAGTAGCGCTGGCCAAGGGACGGCTGGCGAACAAGGCCATGGAGCTGTTCGGCCGCATCGGCATCTCCTGCGAGGAGATGAAGGACAAGGGCTCCCGCAAGCTGATTTTTGTCAACGAGGAGCTGGGAATCCGCTTTTTCCTGGCAAAAGCCAGCGACGTGCCCACCTATGTGGAGTACGGGGCCGCGGACATCGGCATCGTGGGCAAGGACACGATCCTGGAGGAGGGGCGCAAGCTCTACGAGGTCATGGACCTGGGAATCGGAAAATGCCGCATGTGCGTGTGCGGGCCGGAGTCGGCCAGGGAGCGCTTAAACCACCACGAACTGATCCGGGTGGCCACCAAGTACCCGGGCATCGCTAAGGACTATTTTTACAACCGGAAATACCAGACCGTGGAGATCATCAAGCTCAACGGTTCCATCGAGCTGGCGCCCATTGTGGGCCTGTCCGAGGTGATCGTGGACATTGTGGAGACCGGTTCCACCCTGCGGGAAAACGGACTTCTGGTGCTGGAGGAGATCTGCACCCTGTCCGCCAGGATGGTGGTGAACCAGGTGAGCATGAAGACGGAAAATGAGCGCATCACGTCCATTATCCGGGGATTCCAGGACTTGCTTCGGGAGGAGAATTCCCAGGGACAGCAGGCGTAAATACAGGAGGGCAAAGACCATGAGAATCGTAAAGCTGGACGAGAAGTCCATGGAAAATATTCTGGCGGACATGTTAAAGCGTGACCCTAACAACTATGACAGCTATACCGAGACCGTACAGGCCATTGTGGAGGACGTGAAGGAGCGGGGAGACGAGGCGCTGTTTGAGTACACCCGCAGGTTCGACGGGGCGGAGCTCAGTGCGGACAATGTCCGGGTGACGGAGGCGGAGATTCGGGAGGCCATGGAGCAGGTGGAGCCGGGGCTTTTGGCGGTGATGAAAACGTCCATGGAGAACATCCGCCGCTACCATGAGAAGCAGCGCCGCAACAGCTGGTTCGACGCCCAGCCGGACGGCACTATCCTGGGCCAGAAGGTGACGGCCCTGGAGAGCGTTGGAGTGTACGTGCCGGGCGGAAAGGCGGCCTATCCCTCCTCCGTGCTGATGAATATTGTGCCCGCCGAAGTGGCGGGGGTGAAGCGCATCGTGATGGTGACGCCGCCCGGAAAGGACGGAAAGGTGAACCCGGTGACCCTGACCGCGGCCTATCTGGCGGGAGCCACGGAGGTCTACAAGGCGGGCGGCGCCCAGGCGGTGGCGGCCCTGGCCTTCGGCACCCGGTCCATTCCCAGGGTGAACAAGATCGTGGGCCCGGGAAATATTTTCGTGGCCCTGGCGAAAAAGGCCGTGTACGGCCATGTGAGCATCGACAGCATCGCGGGGCCAAGCGAGATTCTGGTGATCGCGGATGAGGGGGCCAACGCCCGGTTTGTGGCGGCCGATCTGTTGAGCCAGGCGGAGCACGACGAGCTGGCCAGCGCGATTTTAGTGACCACCAGCATGGAGCTGGCAAAGCAGGTGTCCCGGGAGGTGGACGGTTTTGTGCGGGAGCTTTCCAGAGGGGAGATCATTCAGAAATCCCTGGACAATTACGGTTATATTCTGGTGGTGGACACCCTGGAGGAAGCGGTGAAAACGGCCAATTCCATCGCGCCGGAGCATTTGGAGATCGTCACGGCCAATCCTTTTGAGGTGATGACAAAGATTCAGAACGCCGGGGCCATTTTCATTGGGGAATACAGCTCCGAGCCGCTGGGGGACTATTACGCGGGACCCAACCACATTCTGCCAACCAACGGCACGGCCAAATTCTTCTCTCCCCTGGGCGTGGACGATTTTATCAAGAAGTCCAGCATCATCTACTATTCCCGGGAAGCTCTGGAGAAGGCCCACAGGGACATCGAGGCCTTCGCGGAGTCCGAGCATCTGACGGCCCACGCCAATTCCATCCGCGTGCGGTTTGAGTAAACAGTAGGAGGGAGCCATAGAATGGAACGAATTGCCACAATCGAGCGCTATACCAGCGAGACGAAGATCAAATGCACCCTGAACCTGGACGGGAGCGGAAAGGCCGATATCCACACGGGAATCGGATTTTTCGACCACATGATGAACAGCTTTGCCCGCCACGGCTTTTTTGATCTGAGCCTTCAGGTGGAGGGGGATCTGGAGGTGGACACCCACCACACCGTGGAGGACACAGGCATCGTATTGGGTCAGGCCATCGCTCAGGCGGTAGGGGACAAGAAGGGGATCACCCGCTATGGCAGCCAGATTCTGCCCATGGACGAGGCTCTGGTGATGTGCGCCCTGGATCTCTGCGGACGTCCCTACCTGGTCTGCGACCTGACCCTGGACCGGGAGAAGGTGGGGGACCTGGAGACGGAGATGGTGCGGGAGTTCTTTTACGCCGTGTCCTACGGCGCGGCCATGAATTTGCATATCCGCCAGATGTCCGGCGCCAACAACCACCATATTATCGAGGCGGCCTTCAAGGCCTTTGCCAGAGCGCTGGACGCCGCCTGCGCAATGGACCCCAGAGTGAGCGGCGTGCTGTCCACCAAGGGCGCGCTGTAAGGGGACCCGGCCATGAAATATACGTGTTCGAACAAGATGAAACGATTGCAGAAGCGGGAGCCCAGCCTGTATGTGGCGGTGGGCCTGATTGGGGCGGCCTGCCTTCTGTTTGTGTGTACGCCCGCCCTGGTGTCCGCCGTGGGCGGAGTGACTGGGGCTGCGGCCTCGGCGGCCTACTATCTGCCGAGGCTGGTGCTTGCCGCTGGATTGATGGCGCTGTTTTTCTTCATCCGCCGGGTGGCGGAGCGCAGGGCCAGGCTGGAGGGCCTGGACGAGGAGCGGCTGCGCCGGGCGGACGAGGAGCTGGCCGGGGCAGAGCCCTTTGCGCCGGGGACCGCGGTCTATCTGACGGAGCATTTTCTGATCACCGGGGATTACCAGTTCGACGTGGTGCCCTGGGAGGACATTGAGCGCACCTACTACGCGGGCGATCTGCTGGCGGTGGCCACCACCGGCCAGAAGGCCCATGTGATTGCGGCCCACGTGGAGCAGAAAGCCTGGGTGAAGGAGCTGGAGGCGGAGATTGAGTCCAGGATCGCCCGGGCTGCTGCTGATCGCACCCGGAACAAGAAGGCTGCTTCGGGAAAAGCCGGGGCAGGCAAGTCCGGGGACAAGGCGGAGTCTTTAAGCGATTCCAAAAAGCGGAAGGAGAACCGGCAGAATCTTAAAAAACTTCCAAAGCCCAGCACAGGGGAAGCGCTGGCAGGCGGCCTGGTGCTGGCCGTGCCGGGCATCGCCATCTGGATGCTGTTCAGCGGGTTTGCCGTATGGGGACCGCTTTTGGGCGCTATGGCTATGTTTTACCTGATCTCTATCGGTTACGGCTTTGGAATCAGGGGATTGTTCACGCGGCATAAGGATTTAAGCCAGTGGAACCCGGAACAGGAGGTGCGGCCGGTGCTGGGGGTGTCCCTGGTCCTGCTTCTGGTCTCGGTGGTGGCTTACCACGTGATTTTACTGGCGACGGGATATCGGGAGTTCGGCTATACCTTCGGGTACGCGGCCGCCCATCTGGTGACGCTTTTGAAAACCCACAATCTGTGGCGGCTGTTCTGCAGCAGGGCTGTTTTGGGCCTGCTTATGATGGTGGTTCTGGGCCTGCGATATGGCGCGGCCAGGGGAGAGGCCGCCGGATCCGGCAGCAGGGGCAAAAGGCGGTAACAGGTAATACCCTGTGATTTCATTTTCTAAGGAGGAACCTATGCAGTTATATCCGGCAATCGACATCAAGGGTGGGCAGTGCGTCCGCCTGACCCAGGGACTTTTTGACAATGTGAAGGTGTATTCCGACACTCCGGCGGACATGGCGCGGATGTGGCGGGATCAGGGAGCCACCTTTCTGCACCTGGTGGACTTAGACGGAGCCCTGGCCGGGCGTTCCGTAAACGAGGCGGTGATCCGCTCCATCGTGGAGGCGGTAGACATTCCCGTGGAGATCGGCGGCGGCATCCGCACAGCGGAGGCGGTCCGAAACATGCTGGACCTGGGCGTGGCCCGGGTGATCATCGGAACCAAGGCCGTGGAACGGCCGGAGTTTATGGGCGAGCTGGTTGCGGCCTTCGGGCCGGAGCGCATCGTGGCCGGGGTGGACGCCCGGGACGGCCTGGTGGCGATCCAGGGCTGGGAGGAGTTGAGCTCTGTGACAGCCCGGGAGCTGTGCCTGAAAATGAAGGAACTGGGTGTCCTGCATATTGTATACACAGATATCGCCCGGGACGGGATGTTGAACGGGCCGAATGTGGAGGCAACCAGAGAGCTGACAATGGACACGGGTCTGGATATTATCGCCTCCGGCGGCGTTTCCTCCATGGAGGATCTGCGACGGCTTTACGACGCCGGAATTCAGGGCGCGATTATCGGCAAGGCGCTGTACGAGAATCGGGTGGACCTGCGGGAAGCGGTCCGGGCATTTCAGACAGATAGGACGGGGAATGGATTATGACGGAATATAAAAAGCTGATTGTTGGATTTCAGGTGAAGGAGGGCCGTGCAGGGGCCGCGGACGGGAGCGGTCTCTACGGTGGAACGCTCACAGCGCTTGCCGCGGCGGCCTGCGACAATGGGGCGGACGAGGTGTGGATCCGGGACTGCTCAGAGACGGATGAGGACCACGAGGCGGTGATCGGCCTGATCAAGGAGACGGCACGGGCGGTGGATGCGCCCATTCTGGCGGGCGGACGGGTCCATCGTCTCGAGGATGTGAAGAAGTATCTTTACGCCGGAGCCAGCGCCGTATGTTTGGATGTGGGCGTGCAGGAGAACGTGGACCTGATGAAGGAAGCGGCCGACCGTTTCGGCCATGAGAAGATATACGCGTTCCTGCCCGACGCCGGTTATCTGGACAAGGCGGAGGAGTATGCCCAGCTGGGAGCCAGCGCCCTGGCGCTGGAATATGGGGGCGGGGATATTTCAGGTGCCCTGAAGGCACGTCTGGAACGCGCGTGCCTGCCCTGCCTGCTGCTGTCCGGGACCGCCCGGGAAGACAGTCTGGCCCCAAATCTGTCCATCCCGACTGTTACCGGCGCGGTTTTGTCGCCGGCGGAGCCGGATATGGATCTCTTTATGGAGCTGAAACAGCAGCTGAAGGGCAGAGGCCTCCCAATGGACACCTTTGAGAGCGCCGTGGCCTGGGAGGATTTCAAGCTGAACGGCGACGGCCTGGTGCCGGTGATTGTGCAGGACTACAAGACATCCCAGGTGCTGATGCTGGCCTACATGAACGAGGAGGCATTTGCGTGCACGCTGCGCACCGGAAAGATGACCTATTACAGCAGGAGCCGGAAATGCCTGTGGCTTAAAGGCGAGACCAGCGGCCATTTCCAGTATGTGAAGTCCCTTCGCCTGGACTGCGACAACGACACGGTGCTGGCCCTGGTCCATCAGATTGGAGCAGCCTGCCACACCGGCAGCCGGACCTGCTTCTTCCAGACCCTGGCTGAGAAGGAGTATAAGGAGACCAATCCCCTGAAGGTATTCGAGGATGTGTATGGTGTGATTCTTGACCGCAAGGAGCACCCCAAGGAGGGTTCCTACACCAACTACCTGTTCGACAAGGGGATTGACAAGATATTAAAGAAGCTGGGCGAGGAGGCCACGGAGATTGTGATCGCGGCCAAGAATCCCAACCCGGAGGAAGTGAAGTATGAGATTTCCGATTTCCTGTACCACATGATGGTGCTGATGGCCGAGAAGGGCGTCACCTGGGAGGAAATCACCGAGGAGCTGGCCAACCGCTGAGCAACCGCCTGACGGCCATGCCAGGAGTCTATTACAGTTGTCAAAAAAGGACGGCGCACGCCGGGATACGCGGTTTTGCAGGTTATGGCAGAACCGGGATCGCGGCGTAGGGCCGTTTTTTGTTGAATGCATGGGCCGCGGACCGCCGCAGGACGAAAGTGGGGCCAGGGCACAACTGTGGTAGCAGTTTCCAAAGAAAGGTTGACAAAGGCGGAATTCTGCGGTACTATGTTATTAACAATATGATAATAACTAAATGATATTAACAATCAGGGAGGCAGGAAGATGAGATACAACCGCAGCGATCTGATCGCGGAGACAAAGCGTGGGAAACGGTATAAATATATATTTTTCTGGGGGCATACCCCGGCTGCGGACGGACAGATCGGGCCGTCCTGCCTGAGCCAGTGGTGGAGCTGCCGTTTTGCGGTGGACGGGGTGGAATACTCCTGTGCCGAGCAGTATATGATGGCGGAGAAAGCCCGGATGTTCGGGGACCGGGAGATGCTTGCCAGGATTCTGGAGGCGGGCCACCCCAAGGAGATGAAGGCCTATGGCCGGGCGGTCCGAAACTTCGACCCGGACCGGTGGGATGCAGCCTGCTACGATATCGTGAAGGCGGGCAATCTGGCGAAATTTTCCCAGAACCCGGAGCTGTGGGATTACCTTAAGTCCACCGGAACCAGGATTCTGGTGGAGGCCAGCCCCCGGGACCGCATCTGGGGCATCGGTATGGGAAAGAGCAATCCCGACGCCGCAGACCCGGCCAAGTGGCGGGGCACCAACCTGTTGGGCTTTGCCCTCACCGAGGTACGCGACATTCTGTTGGAGAAGGAGAGCGGAGGGAGCGGGAGATGAGGAACCCTGAGCTGCGGGATAAAAGCGGGCTGACGGAGGCGGAATTTCTCGCCCGGTACAACGCGGGGGATTACGAGCGCCCCTCCGTGGCTGCGGATATGGTGATTTTTACGGTGCTGGAGGAGGAAGAGGAGAACTACCGTAAGCTGCCGGAGTGCTCCCTGTGCCTGCTCCTCATCCAGCGGGGCGGCCACCCCTATCTGGGGGACTGGGCGCTGCCCGGAGGTTTTGTGCGGCCGGGTGAGACCACAAAGGCCGCTGCCAAGCGGGAGCTGCGGGAGGAGACCGGCCTGGATCAGGTGTATCTGGAACAGCTTTACACCTTCAGCGATCCCGGACGCGATCCGCGCACCTGGGTTATGAGCTGCGCCCACATGGCGCTGATCGACGGCACCAAGATCCGCCTGAAGGCGGGGGACGACGCGGACAACGCCCAGTGGTTCAAGGTTTCCCTGCGGCTTCTGGACGAGCACGTGGAATACTGCAGGGACGCGGGTTTTGGCCAGGTGAAACTGATCCGAACCCAGCATCTGGAACTGGAGCTGGTCCGGGGGGAGATCCGGCTTAAGTGCAGGCTTGAGAAGCGGATCCGCAAGTCGGAATACGAGGAGGCGGCGGAGTGCCGGATCTGTGAGAACGACGGTCTGGCCTTTGATCACGCCAAAATTATCGTGGCCGCGCTGGAACGGCTGCGCGGCAAACTGGAATATACGGACCTTGCGCTGCATCTCATGCCGGAGGAATTTACCCTCACGCAGCTGCAGCAGGTCTACGAGGTGATTTGGGATAAGAGCCTGTTAAAGGCGGCCTTCCGCCGCAAGGTGGCTTCCATGGTGCAGGAGACGGATTCCTACACCAAAAACGAGGGGCACAGGCCGTCCAGGCTCTACCGGAGAAGATGGGAGGAATAGAAATGGACCGAAAAGCGGTTGCGCGGCAAACGCTGGAGATTTTAAAGAGAGGGAGCTATGAACAGGGAGGCCGGACGGTGGAGCTTGCGGCCGTCCACAAGCGCTCCGTGGAGGGCAGCCGGCTGTTTACACCCGAGGAGGGGGAGCGGATTCTGCGCTCCTTTGAGGGACGGCAGGTGCAGCAGATTCCCACCTGGGGATACAAGAACTGTTCCACCGTGGATGCGGTGCTGGAATTTGCCCGGCGGGGCGACCGGCACATCGGCGTGCTGAATTTTGCCAGCGCCAAGAATCCGGGCGGCGGGTTCTTAAACGGGGCCATGGCCCAGGAGGAGAGCCTGGCGGCTTCCAGCGGCCTGTATGAGACCCTGGTGGCTAACGAGCGCTATTACCAGGTGAACCGAGGCTGCCAGACCATGATGTACACGGACCACGCCATCTACTCGCCGGACGTGGTATTCTTCCGGGACGGCCGCTTTGAGCTGCTGGCTGAGCCTGTGACCGCCTCGGTGCTGACGCTGCCCGCGGTCAATATGGGGCAGGTTGTGCTGAAGGGCGAGGACGTCCGGGAGGCGGAGCAGGTGATGCGGCATCGGATGAAACTGGCCCTGGCGCTGTTCGCCAACCAGGGCGACCGGAACCTGATTCTGGGCGCTTACGGCTGCGGTGTGTTCCGCAACGATCCGGTCAGGATCGCCGGATGGTGGAAAGAGCTTCTGAGCGGTGGTTTTGGGGGCTGCTTTGACCAGGTGTTGTTCGCGGTTCTGGACCGGTCCGCCGGGCAGGCCTGCATCCGGGCATTTGAGGCGGTATTTTAGTGAAACGGCCACGGCCGGTATAAGAACAGGTATGCGGCGCGGCGCTCTTCGGGGCGGCCGCGCCGTTTTTGAATAGGGTGCCTCATTTGTTTGCTGGAAAATGGGAAAAGCACGGATACGGCCTTGGATTTATTTCCTGATTATGGTATACTAAGGAAACGTATTACTTGTCATCAGCCCTGGGGCTGGCGACAGGATCTACTGGACCCATTGAGTCTAAAAACAGGAGGGATTTTGTATGTCTGAAGTAATTGACCGTTTTATGCGCTATATATCTGTTGATACCATGTCCGCGGAGGACGCGGATCAGGTTCCCAGCACGCCGGGCCAGATGACGTTGGCCGGACAGCTGGCGGACGAGCTTAGGTCCATCGGGGCCCAGGACGTAAGCCTCAGCGAGCACGGCTACGTGTTCGCCGTCATTCCCGCCACCGCGGGCTGTGAGAATGCCCCGGCCCTGGGGCTGATCGCCCATATGGACACCTCACCCGCCATTTCCGGGGCGGACATCCATCCCCAGCTGGTGAAGGACTACGACGGAACAGACATCTGCCTGAACCGTGAGCTGGATATCTGGCTGCGCGTCTCGGAGTTCCCGGACCTGGCCCGCTACAAAGGGCAGGACCTGATCACAACGGACGGCACCACCCTGCTGGGGGCCGACGACAAGGCCGGAGTGGCGGAGATCATGACCGCGGCGGCCTGGCTGATCGCCCATCCAGAGGTGGCCCACGGAAAGATCTGCATCGGCTTCACCCCCGACGAGGAGGTGGGCTGCGGCACCAAATGCTTCGATCTGAAGGCCTTCGGCGCGGATATCGCCTACACGGTGGACGGCGGCAGCCTGGGAGAGCTGGAGTATGAGAATTTTAACGCCGCTTCCGGCAAGGTTTCCATCCACGGAGCCAGCATTCACCCCGGCACCGCCAAGGGAAAGATGAAAAACGCCCTGCTTTTGGGTATGGAGTTCCAGTCGCTCCTGCCCGTATTTGACAACCCCATGTACACGGAGGGATACGAGGGCTTTATCCATCTGGATCAGATGTCCGGCACCGTGGAGGAAGCGGCCCTGGATTACATCATCCGGGATCACGACCGCGCCAAATTTGAGGAGAAGAAGAAAACTTTTGCGCTCTGCGCCGACTTCATGAACCGGAAATACGGCGAGGGCACGGTGGAGTACACGGTAAAGGACTCCTATTTCAATATGCGCGAGGTGATCGAGTCCCACATGTACCTGATCGACAACGCCAAAGAGGCCATGGAGGAGCTGGGCATCACCCCCATCATCACCCCCATCCGGGGCGGCACCGACGGAGCCAGACTGTCCTTTATGGGACTGCCCTGCCCGAATCTGTGCACCGGCGGACACAATTTCCACGGTAAATATGAATTTACCTGCGTTCAGTCCATGGAGAAGATCGCGGAGCTTTTGGTGCAGATTGTCCGGAAATATGCAAATTGAGCATGAATTTGAAGAAAAGTATTCCTTGGTCCCCAATAGGCCGGGGAATGCTTTTCCATTATTGAATGCAATGGTGCAGTCCTGAGGTGAGTGTTTTTACAAAAAAACCCAAAGGTTGCATAATGAGCTTGAATCTACACGGAAAATTCATTATAATAGCTAGCATAGATAAAATTTTTAAAAAAATTATTAAAAAAATAAAACCAAAGGCCGACGAAGGGCGTCTTATCAGTATAGCACCTAAAAAATGTGCTTGCGGGAGGCCCGGATTCATAGGATAAAAGGAAGAAATGTACGGGATATCCTGGGTTTTACAGAGGGAGGCGAGGAATCGCCCCGCTTATGTTAAATAAATCAATGAATGTGAAACTGGAGGAGTAGGAGATGAAGTGTAAGAATTGTATGGCTGAACTGGAGGAAGGAACGCTGTTCTGCCCGGAATGCGGGGCGAGGGTCGACAACGATTCGGATAAAACGGTTGTTCTGCAGGAGGATCTGGATGCCGCGGAGGAAGCTGTCAACGAGCAGCCGGCAGCCGGACACAAAATTTATGAAGATCCGGTCCGCCAGGGTCAGGCGGATCAGGCGCAGCAGCCGGTTTACGAGCAGCCGGTGAGCCGGGAAGAGCCGGTCAGGCAGGAGGAGCCGGTTCAGGAGAGCGCGCCGGCGGGCGGCAGTGAGGAGCCTGAGCTCTGTTTCTGCCCCAACTGCGGCAACAAGATTGAGAGCAGTTCCGTATTCTGCGAGTTCTGCGGCTACCGCATGGACGGTTCCCAGGAGGCGCCCCAAAGTTATGCGGAGGAGGAGGCTCCTGCCGGAAAGAAGAAATCCAAGCTCCCGCTGATCATCGGCGGGGTTGCGGCGGTTGCGGTGGTGGCCGCGGCTGGCATTTTCGCACTGCCCAAGGTCATGGACATGGTGGGCGGCAAAGGAAAATCCGACATTCCCACCGAGCTGATGTACATAAAGGACAAAGGAATCTACGGCGTGAGCCTGAAAAACTCCAAGAAAAAGCCGGTGGAGTACACCGACAAGTTTACGGATTCCGATTCCCTGTACAACGCAATCGATGATTTCGACACCGGCTTCAAACTGATCAGCGACGACGGGAAGTACCACTTCATCATCGAGGATGTGGACTACAGCGGCACGCCCACCTATACCTTGTCCTATAAGAAGGGCAAAAAGGAGTCGGTGAAAATCGACAGCGGCATCCAGGGCTATTACCGGGTGACGGAGGACAACAAGATCGTTTATATGAAGAACGACAACCTCTACGTCAGCGATCTCAAGGATAAGACCAAGCTGGCTTCCGATATCGACTATTTCTATTTAGACAAGGCCGGCAAGAACGTGATGTGGGAAGTGAGCAACAGCGACGGCACCGATGATATTTATTATCAGGATCTGGCACAGAAAAAGGATAAGATCAAGATTGACAGCGATTCCAGCGTAATCGGAATGTCCAATGATTTGAGCAAGATCATGCTGCGCAAGGAGGATTCCATCTATCTGGTGAAGAATCAGGGGGATAAAGAAAAGCTGGTAGGCGATGTGGATGATGTCATGGCGCTGGATATCGAGAAGGGAACCTTCTTCTACACCGCGTCCGTGGACAGCAAGGTGAAGGCTATGGACTTTGTGGACGACGACATGGCGGCAGCCGACGCGCAGCTCAAAGAGCCGGTGCGTTCCGACTATGAGCGTACGGAGACCGTAGGCAGCGGATATTTCACCTATGAGAGAACCGTTGTGGACGACAAATATTACGAGGATATGAGCAAGTACCAGGAAAAGCAGGAGCGCGACCGCCTGCGCGAACAGCTGAAGGAAGAGGAGATCGCCTCCCCTTACACAGAGCTGTACTATTACGCTAACGGTGAGAAAAACCTGGTGACCAGCGAGTTTATGAACTCTATCTCCTATTTTTACATTACGCAGGCAGACCGGGAAGCCAATAAGGATTTTGGTTCCTACCTGATGTATACAAAGACAAACTCTGAGGAGATGAAAAAGGTAAAACTTTCGGAGATCGACTATGCCAGCGATGTCTCTTATCTGTTGAGCGAATCCCGAGACAAGTCCGTCACCTACTGCGTGTACGCCGCAGGCAAGGAAGCGGAGATCGATCTGGACGGCAAGCGCGTGGGCAGTACCATGAAGGACGCCAAGAACAATCTGGTGTATATGCTGCTGAGAGACGAGGATGCCGACTACGACGACAGCGGCGATCTGTACTCTATGAGCCTCAACGCCTCCGATCTGGGCAAGATGGAGGAGCGCGACAGCGATGTGGACTATCTGGAACTGGTTTCCAAGGGGAATGTGTACTATCTGAAGGATACCAACGACAAGAACGTGGCAGATCTGTACTGCAACGGTGATTCCATTCTGTCTGACGTCTCCGTTTACAGCGTGCAGTCTGTGCCGGGCAGCAGCGCGGTGATCTGTATTTCCGATCCCAACCGGGATAAGGACCGCGGCACCCTGACCATGATCAAGGGCAAAAAGGCTGAGAAACTGAGCGATGATGTAAACGACTACTATGCTTTCGGGGAGAACTCCGTGGCTATGCTGACCGAGTACAACTACGACCGGATGAAGGGCGATCTGAGATATTATAACGGCAAGGAAACCTATATGGTTGACACGGATGTCCGCAACTTCTTCCGCACCTATTAATAGCGGAAAAACGGACCAGAACGGGAGGGACGAGAGTTTATGAATTGTCCATCGTGTGGAGCAAACGTATCAGATGGGGCGAAATTCTGCCCCAAGTGCGGGACCAGGATCAACGCCGCCGGACCCCCCGGCGGCCCGGCCGGCCGGAAGCAGCCGCCGAAGCCGGTTCCCACAAAGCAGCCGCCGAAGCCGGCCCCTCAGGGAAAGCCGCCGAAGCAGAAAAAATCGAAAAACGGCCTGATCGCTGTCCTGGTGACCGTTTTGGTGTTGGCGCTCTGCGCCTGCGGCGGTTACGTCGGCTACCGGCTGTATCAGAAGCTTGCAGGCCAGACCACCATGAGCCGGAATGAGGACCGGGAGGATAAGGACTGGGAAGAGGACGAGAAGCCCCGGGAGAAGAAAAACACTGAGGAGGAACCGGCTGAGGAAGAAACCACGGCTGAGGAGACTTCGGCGGAGGAAACGCTTCCGGCCCAGACCACGTCCGCAGCGCCGGAATCGACCGCCTACGGCGAGGGGGCGGCCGCCACGACGGCCTGGAATGCGAATGAGAGCCAAACTACAGCGGCCTGGGATATCAATGCGGCGCAAACCACTGCGGCCTGGGATATCAATCAGGCGCAGACCACCGCAGCCTGGGACATCAACAGCGCATCCCCCACTGCGGACGAGTACATCCTTCCGGACAGCAGTACCCGGTATCTGACCGGCACGGATATCGCCGGTCTCACCTCCGAGGAACTGCGCCTGGCGCGCAACGAGATTTACGCCAGACACGGCAGAAAGTTCAAGGACGAGGCGCTGCAGGCCTATTTCAACAGCAAGTCCTGGTACGCAGGTACGATTGAACCGGAACGGTTTAGCGACGACGCGCTGCTTAACGATGTGGAGCGGAAGAACCTGGAGTTAATCAAGGCCCGGGAGGCGGTTTTAAACTGACCGGAATTACGAAAGAATACGACAGATGTGGAGGGTAAAATCATGGCGGATATCAAGGGATCATTTTCAAAGGGTCTTACCGCAATCAATGTTAAAACTTCTTCCTTTCTGGAAGCCAAGAAAATTCAGACATATATTGCGACGCTGAATGCGGAGATCGAGGCGCTGCAGAAGGAGATTGGCACCATTGTCTATGAGCAGTGGAACGCCACCGGGGATGTGCCCCTTCAGCTGATCGGCGAACAGCTGCTGAGCATCAGCCAGAAAAAGCAGATCATTCAGGAGCAGACGAAGGCGGCCGAGGAGCTGGCGAGAAAAGAAAAAGAAATTCTGGGCACCGGGGACGGCGTGAAGCCGGAGCGGATTTTCTGCCCCAACTGCGGCCAGCCTTACGATACGCCAGTGAAGTTCTGCAAAAAGTGCGGGACAAAGTTACAGTAAGAGAAACAGCAGAATCCGCGGTGTCCGGCCGGTGGCCGCAGCCCGCGGTTGGGGGAAATGCGTATGAAGTGCAGATATTGCGGCGCAGATTTAAAGGAAAACAGCAAATTCTGTCCTAAATGCGGCAAGATGACGGCCCAGGGCGGTTCCGGTCCGGCCGGGCGGCCTTCCCCGGCCAGCCCCGCCCACGGCCCGGGGAAGCGTCCCGGTCAGGAGGAAAAGCCCAGGAAAAAGGGGTGCCTCACCGCTGCGATTCTCTTTCTGATCGTGGCCCTGGCCGTCGGGGCTGTGGGCGGCTTCGCCTATTATAAGCTGGTATGGCAGAAGGACCATAAGGAGGCCCCGGCGCGGGATGAGGACAGCTGGGACGGCGGTCGGTCCGGGGAGGACGAGCGCTCAAAACAGGACGGGGATGAGGACGGAGAGGACGAAAAAGACCGGAACACGGCTGACAAGACGGTCAGGGAGACTATGGCGGAATCCATTCCGGAGTCCGGTTCAGGGGAATCCCAGGCGGATCAGGAGACCACCGGGGCGCAGAGCACGGACGATGAGACGGAGCCGGCCACCGAGGCCGCTGTGGCTCCCCAGCGCGATGATACGCCCCACCGCTATGAAATCATTCTGAAGGACTGTACCTGGACGGAAGCCTTTGAGGAGGCCAAGACAAACGGCGGCTATCTGGTTCACATCGACAGCATGGAGGAGTACGATTACATCCGCTCCAATCTGCTGAATACGGAGGCCAGCCGGAAGCTGAAGCTATGGATCGGCGGCGCCCGGGTGGCGGGTTCCTACGAATACCACTGGGCCAATGTGGACGGTACTCTGGGCCAGGAAGTCTTAAACAGCGACGCCTATCCCGGCGTGTGGATGGCCGGAGAGCCAAGCTTCCGCGACGACAGCATCAGCCAGGATGAGTTTTACCTGAATCTGTTCTATTACAACAAGGAAAACCGCTGGGTGTGGAACGATGTGCCAAACGACATAATCGCCGTGGTGGACAGCTACAAGGGGTCGGTGGGTTACATCTGCGAGTACGACCAGTGACAGGAAATGCGGTATTTTGCAGCGGAATGCAAAGCCGGTATCAAAATAAGCTGTAGGCGGCGGAGACGGATCTTCGCCGCCCCGGCGAAAATAATGTGAAGTAAGGGTAACTCAGGTGGAAAATAGAGGGCGTTCAAGAAAAAGGCAGAGAAAATATCACAGAAGAAAGCCTGTCTGGCTGATGGGCATAGCGCTGGTGGCAGTAGCTGTTTTGGCAGGGACCGGCATCTATGCGCTGGCCGGCAGGCTTTCCTTAAATATGGAAAAAAATGGGAACAAAGCCGGGGTTTCGGGGCAGGAATCGCCGCCCGCAGCGGCCTCAGCCCGGGAAGAACGGCCTCAGGTGACGGAGACGCCGCCAAAGCCGCCTGTCCCAGCGGGAGAACCATCTGCAGATGCTGCACAGCAAGCGGCGGGATCCGGTCCGTCCGTTTCGGAATCATCCCCCCCTGCCGGGGACAATCTGCTGGAGGAACGGCTGGACCGGATTCTGGACGGTATGACAACGGAGGAGAAGGTGGCCCAGCTGTTTATCGTGACGCCGGAAGCGCTCACGGGTGTGGATTCGGTGACGCAGGCCGGGGATAGCACGCGGAAAGCTCTGGAGAGCCGTCCGGTGGGGGGCCTGATCTATTTCCGCAACAATCTGCAGAATCCGGAGCAGGTGAGGGCTCTCACGGAGAATACCGCCTACATCGGCCGTGAGGTATGCAGTCTGCCGTTAATCCTGTCCGTGGACGAGGAGGGGGGTAAGGTTACCCGCATCGGCGGACGTCCCGGGTTCGATGTGCCGGTGTTTCCCAACATGTGGGAGATCGGTGCGCAGAATGACCCCGGGAAGGCTTATGAGGTGGGCAGCGCCATCGGCTCCTACCTTTCCGGGTACGGCTTTAACCTGGATTTCGCTCCGGACGCGGACGTGCTGACCAACCCCGACAACCAGGTGATCGGGAACCGCTCCTTCGGGTCGGACCCGGAGCTGGTCTGGTCCATGGCCAGCCAGGTGGCGAAGGGCTTGAAGGATCAGGGAATCCAGCCGGTATATAAGCATTTTCCCGATCACGGCGCAACTCTGGGTGATACCCACGACGGCTTTTCCTACACGGAAAAGACACTGGATCAGTTGTTGGAAGCCGAGCTGGTTCCCTTTGCCAACGCGGTGAAAAACGGGGAGAGCTGCATCATGGCCGCCCACATCGCGGCCCCCGGCGTCACCGGGGACGAGACTCCGGCCTCCCTGTCCCACGCCCTGATCACCGGGGTTTTGCGGGAAAAACTGGGATTTGACGGCGTGGTGGTGACGGACGCGCTGAATATGGGTGCGATCCAGAATCTGTATTCCTCGGGCGAAGCGGCTGTGGCGGCCGTGGAGGCAGGGGTGGACCTGCTTCTGATGCCTGCCGATTTTAACGCGGCCTATGAGGCGGTGCTCGCGGCCGTGAAGGACGGCACGATCACCCGGGAGCGGCTGGAGCTTTCAGTCCGGCGGATCGGCCGGATGAAGCTTGCATGGGATCAACAATAACAGGAGGAAGGGTATGAACAAAATTCACGTGGTAATCGGAGAGCAGGACGAACAGTTCCTGGTTCATCTGGTCAATATTATGGAAAACGGCTTCAAAGAGTACATTGAGGCCCACTGCTTCTCAAAGCCGGAGTTTTATCTCAAATACGTGCGGAACAACGGCGGGGATGTGTTTTTGGTGGATGAAAATTTCGGAGTGGGCGCAGGGGAGCTGGGGCAGGAAAACTGCGGTTATCTCTGCGACAGCAACGATGAGCCGGTGCTGAAGGGCTATAAGACGGTGGGGAAATACCAGCGTCCCGACGCCATCTATGCCCAGATCATGGACATCTACGCCAACGGCGGACTCGCTCCGGTGCCGGAGACGGAGCCGGAACCGGAATTTCAGCCGGAGCCCGCGGGGCCCTGCGAGGTGATTCTGGTTCAGAGCTTTTCCGGCGGCACAGGGGCTTCCACCTTCGCAGCGGCGGCTTCCATGTACAGCGCTTCCCAGGAAACGCGCACATTCTACCTGAACCTGGAAGATTCCGGAAGTTCTGAGGACTTTTTCACCGCCCAGGGATCGGAGCGGATTGACGGCGTGCTGGCTGAGATGCAGAAGGGAACCGGGAACTTTGCCGGTTTTGCGGCCAGCCACGCGCAAACGGATGCCGGAACCGGCGTGTCCTATTTTCTGCCCAGCGCCAACGCGCTGACCATGGCGCGGCTGACGGCGGAGGACTGGCTGCGGCTTCTGAATGCGTTAAAGCAGTCCGGCTCCTATGAGCGTATCTTTGTGGACTGCGGCTTCGGCCTGGACGAGCGCCATCTGGCGATGATGGATGCGGCGGACAAGATCGTGGTGGTGACGGACGGAAGCGAGCCGGCCAACACCAAATTTTACCGCGCCTTCGACGCGGTGCTGGAGCTTCAGGAACAGAATCAGATGAACCTGACCGCCAGGATGGTTCTGCTCTACAACTGCTTCAGCAGCAGCAAATCCAGCAGCCGCCTGGAGTATGTGGAGCTCCCCGTGGTGGGCACCATTCCTCCGGTCAAGCATGCGCTGGTGCGTGAGATCATCCAGGTGATGCTGGAGCGGCAGAATATATTTGAGCGGATGCTGCAGTTGTAGTCCGGGGGAGACAAAGGATGAGTGAGATAGAGATGAGCTGCTACTGCCTGACCAACAAGGGCGGGCGGGAAGTGAATGAGGATTCCACCGCGGTGGCCAGAACGCCGGAGGGCGCCTGCTGCATCCTGGCGGACGGGCTGGGCGGCCACGGTATGGGCGAGGTGGCTTCCCGTCTGGTCTGCGACGAGGCGGCCCGCATTTTCAGGGAGCGAAGCGGCGGGACCGTGGAGGAGTATCTGCGGACCGCCTTTGAGACCGCCCAGGCCAGCCTGATGGCGGCCCAGGAGGAGCGGGGGGCACAGGATAAGATGAAAACCACCATGGTGGTGCTGGCAACCGACGAATCCACGGTCCAGTGGGGGCACATCGGGGACTCCAGGCTGTACTATTTTAAAAATAACCGCCTGGTTTCCAGAACCCTGGACCACAGCGTGCCGCAGATGCTGGTGGCCTCCGGTGAGATCCGGGAGAAGGACATCCGGCATCACGAGGACCGCAACCGCCTGCTGCGGGTGATGGGAATCCCTTGGCGTAAGAAAACCTACGAGATCGCTCCGCCGATCCCATTCGACGAGAATCAGGCGTTTTTGCTCTGCTCCGACGGCTTTTGGGAGTACATCGAGGAGGCGGAGATGGCCGCGTTTCTCGCCCGTTCCGCAACCCCAAGGCAGTGGCTGGAACGCATGGAGCAGGAAGTGCAGAAAAACGGCATCGGAAAGAATATGGACAATTATTCCGCCGTCGGGCTGTTTACGGGAGGAACGAGACAGCCGAAAAAATGGTTTGAATTCTGGAAATAAAGGGGAGCAGCTATGAAAGTCCGTTGTATGAACTGCATGAAGGAGTATGAGGAGGGACAGGCCAAATGCCCCAGATGCGGCTATGTCCGGGGCACGCGGCCCAGAGAGATCTATCACCTGTATCCGGAGATGGAGCTGGCGGACCGGTACATCATCGGCACGGTGGTGGGCTTCGGCGGCTTTGGCGTGCTGTACCGGGCCTGGGACCGGAAGCTGGAGCACATGGTGGCGATCAAGGAGTATTATCCCGCCGGCATGGTGACCCGCATCCCCGGGCAGAAGGAGGTCATTCTCTATACCGGCAAGAAACATGACGAGTACAAAAACGGCCTGACCCGTTTCCTGGACGAAGCCAGGAACACGGCCAGGTTCAGCAGCAACCCCAATATTGTCAATGTGTTCGACTTTTTTGAGGAGAACGGCACCGCCTACATGGTGATGGAGTTTTTGGAAGGCGTTTCCCTGAAGGAATACATCTCAAGGGCGGGCGGCAGATTACCCTGGCAGCAGGCGGTGGAGATCGGCCTGCGCATCATCGACGCGCTGAAGGATGTGCACGGGGCGAAAATCCTTCACCGGGACTTAAGCCCGGACAACGTGTTCATGTGCGACGACGGCAAGATCAAGCTTTTGGACTTCGGTGCGGCCCGGTTTACGGGGCTGGACGACGAGAAAACCAGGACTATTGTGCTCAAGATGGGCTTTGCGCCGCCGGAGCAGTACCGCAGCAAAAGCCAGCAGGGCCCTTACACCGATATTTACGCCCTGGGCGCCACCCTGTACCGGGCGATCACCGGTCAGACGCCGGACGAGTCGGTCAACCGCCAGGATTCCATAAACCACAACGAGGGGGACACGCTAAAGCCCATGTCCCAATTTGTGGAGGGAATTCCCGACTATCTGGACAACGCGGTGCTCAGAGCCATGGCGCTGGAGCCAACCCTGCGATTCCAGAATGTCCAGCAGATGGCGGACGCCCTGCAGAACAAAAAGAGCTACGCGGACCTTGCCAAAGAAATCAGGCGCAGAAAGCGCAGACGGGCGGTGGGAATCGCCGCTTCCCTGGTGATCCTTGCGGCCGGCGCTGCGGCGGGACTTCTGTATTCCCGGCAGCAGAAGCTTATCCGGGATCTGGACCAGGTGGAGCTGTCGGTCTGGATGCCGGTGAAGGACGGTATGGATTCCAGCCAGACAGAACAGCTGTTTTTGGATATGTCGGCGGAATTTCTGGAACATTATCCCGGCGTGCAGCTGGATATCACCTGCATTTCCCGGGAAAATTACCGCGACCGGCTTGAGGAAGCGGCCGGCACGGAGGAGTTTCCGGCCCTTTTTGAGAGCACCGGTCTGGAGGACGAGCTGGGCGGCCGGATGGCCAGCCTGGAACAGGAGGTCTATGAGCGCCTGGAACAGGATGGGGCGGCGGCTCCGGTTGCGGGAGTGCTGGACCGGGAGTCCAGGGAGGTTCTGAACCCGAATCAGGTACCGCTGGGATTTAAAGCTTCCGTGCTCTATGTGAATACGGAGCTCGAGAAGTCCGGCGCGGAATTTGAGGCGGACAACAGCGGCCAGGACTTCCTGGAAGCCGGTTCCAGGGCCTGGGTGTCCGATACCGGTGAATTTACGCAGGTGCAGGCCCACATTGCCGGCCGTTACGCCGTGCGCCCCCTGGAGAACGGGGAGGTTCCGGCGGGATACACCGATGTATGGTCCGTGGACAGTGAGGCCGGGACAGTGGAGCGGGCTGCCGCGGGACGGCTGCTGTATTTCCTGCTGCGCCAGCCGGCCCAGGATATCCTGCACCTGCGCCACGACACGGCGCTGCCGGTGAATGAACAGGTCTACCGCATTTACCTGGAGGTCAACCGGGAGCTGGAGTTTGTGGACGGCCAGCTGGGAGAACTGGAATTTATGAGCGATCAGGGCGCGGAAAAAGCCCAGGCGCGGATCTATCAGGAAATAGCACAGCAAGAGCAATGAGGAGGTGACGGCCATGGAACGCCGCTGTATGGGTTGTATGGAACTTTATGAGGAGACCCTGGAGCGCTGCCCGCACTGCGGGTACGTGCACGGGACTCCGGCAAAGGAGGCGTACCACATTCTGCCCGGGTCGCTCCTTGCAGGGCGCTATATTGTGGGTCAGGTCCTGGGCTTCGGCGGGTTCGGCGTGACTTATATCGGTTACGACCAGGTGCTGCAGCAGAAGGTGGCCATCAAGGAATATCTGCCCAGCGATTTCGCCACCCGGATGCCGAAACAGGAGGATGTGACCATCTATTCCGGCGAGAAGGAGGAGCAGTTTCTGGCCGGCAGGGAGAAGTTCGTGGAGGAGGCCAGACGTCTGGCCAAGTTCCAGTCTCAGCCGGGCATCGTGCAGATTTACGACTGCTTTGAGACCAACCGGACGGCATATATTATCATGGAATACCTGGACGGTATTTCCCTGAAGGAAAAACTGGAGCGGGACGGCGCCATGACCGTGGAGGAGTCCATGCCCGTAATTATGGCGGTGATCGGGGCGTTAAAGTCCGTCCACGCCGCGGGTATCCTGCACCGGGACATCTCGCCGGACAATATTTATCTGTTGAAAAACGGCCGGACCAAGCTGCTGGATTTCGGCGCGGCCCGTTTCGCTACCACCAAGCACAGCCGCAGCCTGTCCGTGATCATCAAGCCGGGCTTTGCTCCGGTGGAGCAGTACCGCAGCCGCGGGGATCAGGGGCCGTGGACCGACGTCTACGCGCTGGCGGCCACATTTTACAACATGCTGACCGGGCAGGTGCCCGAGGACGCCATGGAGCGGGCGGCCCAGGATACCTTGAAGGAGCCGTCTAAGCTGGGGGTGAAGATTTCTCCCAGCCTGGAGGCGGCTCTGATGAATGCCTTAAATGTGCAGATTGAGAACAGAACCAAGACCATCAACCGGTTTGAGCAGGACCTGGCCGCCTCCAACGTCAAGCGGGTGGCTGAGAAAAAGCGCAGGGAGGACCTGGGAAAATGGCCGGTTTGGGTCAAGGTGCTCATCGGAGTGGGGATTGCCGCGGTCACGGGCCTTGCGGTGGCCCTGGTGGCGCTGCCCCAGCGGGTCCTGACCCCTTCGGCTCCCACCACCGAGGCGGGCAAGTCGCGGGTTCCCAATCTGGTGAATTTAAGCTTTGACGATGCCAGGAAGCTGGCGGAGGAGGCCGGTCTGGCGGTGCTCATCGGGGATAAGGACTACGACGACCAGGTCCCGGAGAACAAGGTGCTGCGCCAGGAGATCAAGCACGGGGAGCTGGCGGAGGCGGGAACCACGGTTCATCTGACCATCAGCGCGGGTATCCGGAAAACTTACGTGCCCAACGTGATCGGAATGGAGGCCGGGGCGGCGAAGGCGCTGTTGGACGAGGCCGGGTTGATTCCGGTGGAGGAGGAGCAGGAATACCGGGCGGCCCCGGGAACGGTGGCGGAACAGTCCATGGAGCCGGAGACGGAGTGCACCACCGGCACGGAGATCAAAATTCTCATCTCCAAGGGCATTGGGGGCGGGGACGCTTCCAAAACGGTGGCGATGGCGGACCTGACGGGCAGGGATTACGAAGAGGCGGCCCAGCTGCTGTTGCAGGATTATCTATATCTTGTCAAGGAGGAAGCGCGCTACGACGACAGCGTGCCTGAGGGCGGTATCATCAGCCAGGAGATTCCCGCAGGCGCCATGGTGAACCAGAATTCCAACATCCGGGTGGCGGTCAGCCTCGGCAAAGAACTGATCCGCGTTCCGGATTTACAGTATAAAACCGAGGCGGAGGCCATGGAGCTGCTGAGCGCGGCCGGGCTGCAGGGAAGCGCGGTCCGGGAAGCCAGCAGGGACGTGGCGGCGGGCAGTGTGATCCGGCAGGAACAGGAGGCCGGAAGCCAGGTGGAAAAAGGATCGGCGGTGGCGTTTGTGGTCAGCACCGGTGCGCCTAAGGAGACGCAGTCCGCAACCACGGCTGCCAGACAGACTCCGGCCAGACCGCCCGAAACCGCTGCGCAGACCCCGGCTGCCACGGCGGCTCCGGTTGAAACCACGGCGGCGCCCACGACGACCGCTGCGCAGACGACCACGGCGGACAACGGAAATGATGATTTGCTGCGGCTGCTGGAGGAGCACGACCAGCACAACCGCTGATGATAAACATATAAGGAGGGTAAAGCAATGAGAAAAAGCGTAGGAATTGCATTATTGTCACTGATGATCTCCGCTGCGGGGGCAGCCACGGTTTACGCGGCCGGGTGGCAGCAGGGAGCGGGCGGCTGGTGGTATGAGTACGAGGACGGCAGTTACGCCAAGTCCGGAATCCGCCAGATCGGAGACCAGCAGTATGCATTTGACCAGAACGGTTACATGCTGCAGGGCTGGCAGTACATCGGCTTTAAATGGTACTATTTCGAGCCGGAGGGCGGAGCCATGGCCATGGGCTGGAAGCAGGTGGGAGATAAATGGTATTATCTGGATCCCAATGACAACGGAGCCATGTACACCTATTGGCTGGACATTGGGAAGGACCGCTATTATCTGGATGAAAACGGCGTGCTGCAGACCGGCCTGTTCTATTTGAGCGACTCCACCTCGGGGTCCAAGTACGCTTATCAGGCGGACGCCAACGGCGTGCTGATCCGCAACAAGACCGTGGAACTGGGGGATCGCACCGTGCGGTATGATTCCAACGGCATCATGATGTACAAGAGCGAGGCCACCAAGCTGAAAGCCAAAATCGACGGATCCGACCCGTGGCAGTACGTGCTCAGCGAGAAAGAGCTGAAGGAGGAGAGCACGGACAACACGATCTCCGAGGCGGTGGACGATCTGAAGTCGGATCTGTCCGACGAGTACCGGGAGAAGATCCGCGGTTTGTCCAGGGGCACGACAAAGGACCGCAAGGTCGCCAGCTGGGAGAGCAAGGTGAGAAAGAAACTGGGCGACTACCTGGTGGACAGTTGGGAGATCGAGGAGTTTATTTACGATGTGGAGCACGGCACCTACTATTGACGGACCGGTGCCGGACGGACAGGGCGGGCAGCCGTGGTACGGCGTCCCGCCCGCGGTCTGTTTGCGGAGAGTGAAAAGAAGTTTTGATGGAGCGGAGGAAAAGGATCATGAAATACTGTAAGAAATGCGGCGCCCAGATGAAGGACAACGCCAAATTCTGCCCGTCCTGCGGGGCGGCTGGCGAGGCCGGAGGGACAGCGGGGCAGGCGCCGCAGGGGGCGGCAGGGCAGCAGCCGCAGAAGCCGGCGGCACAGCCCGGCGGCGCGTCCCCTGTGGAGAAGAAAAAGAAGAGCGCGGCGCCCTTTATTATCATCTGTCTGCTGCTGGTGGCAGCCATGGCCGGAGGAACCGCTTATTTTGTGTGGAGCAAGGGTAAGGACAAGGGCGCAGCGGCCCAGGCTGCGGACGGCGGCAGCGACGGATGGGGGGCCTCGGACGGCGATCAGAAGAAGCAGACGGAGGAGGAAGCGGACGGGAAGGAAACAACCGCCGCGGAGCAGGAAACCTCGGCGGCGGAGGCTGAAACGGAGCCGGAAACCACCGCGGCCGCTGTGGAAACCACGGTTTCCGATCAGACTCAGCCCGCGTCCACGGAGCAGCCGGAAGAAAATTCCCAGACAGCGCCGGAAACTCAGAGCACGGTCCCGGCCCAGGATCCGGGCGGCAATGGGGCGACGTATAAGACGATGTATGTGGTGAACTGCAACGAGTTTATCACCCTGCGGCCCGGCGATTTCACCACCTCCGGGGAAATCTGCAAAATTCCACTTGGAGCCAGCGTGAGCTATGTATCCACTGCCGGAAACGGATTTTATCAGGTGATTTACAACGGCCAGACCGGGTATGCCCTCGCCTCCTACCTCAGCGAGACTCCGGGAAGCGCTGTCGCCGGAGAAGCAGCGTATGACACGATGTATGTGGTAAACTGCAACGAGTTCATCACCCTGCGGACCAGCGATTCCACCAGCGCCGGTGAGATTTGCAAGATCCCCCTTGGAGCTGCCGTGAGCTACGTGTCCACTGCCGGAAACGGATTTTACAAGATCACCTATAACGGTTACACGGGTTATGCCCTGGCTTCATACTTAAGTTATTAGGAGGAAGCCATGTCTAAAACCGTATGGATCGCAGGAATCACCGCCGTCGTCCTGACAGCGGCGGTCTGCGCAGGAATCATTTTCGCAGCCTCCGCCGAATCTTCCGGCCGGATGGCGGTTTCCGGAGGGGAAGGGAAGGTGGAAATGGAGACGGAAATTCAACTGGCTGCTGCGGACCGGGAAAACCTGCAGGCCAGTGCGCCCGGGGAGAAGGCGGAAGGCCGGGCCGGGAATGCCGGACAAACGCCGGTCGAAAGCCAGAATGGGGGGATGGGACAGACAGACGGTGTAAACCAGGCCGGGAGCGCGGACCAAATGTCCGGCGCGGCCCAGGCCGGAAACACCGGTCTGCCGGAAGGAATTTCGCAGGCCGGAGCAGAACAGGAGAGCGCCACGGCGCAGTCTGCCCCCGGTCCGGAAAACCAGGCGGAGCCGCCCGCGAAGTCGGCCCCGCCACAGGAGCTGATCGTGGATTCCGATCCGCAGATGTACACTTATGACCAGATGACCCGGGACCTTCAGGCCATGGAGGCCGGTTATCCGGACCTGGTTACACTGGAATCCCTGACGGATACGCCGGACGGGCGTTCTCTGTGGCATCTGGTGATCGGGGACCCGGAGAAGGCCGGACGGCACATTCTGGTGACAGCTTCCATCCATGCGCGGGAATACATGACCACCCAGCTGGTGATGAAGCAGACGTCCCAATTTCTGGGAAATATTCAGAATTACCCGGGAATCACGGAGGGAACCACAGCGTTCCATGTGGTGCCCATGATCAACCCGGACGGCGTGTCCATCAGCCAGATGGGGCTGGACGGCTGTCTGACGGAAGAAACCCGGGAACGGGTGCTGGAGATCAGCCGCCTGGACGGCGCCCAGGATATGAACGCTTACCTGCGGCGCTGGAAATCCAACTCCCGCGGCGTGGATTTGAACCGTAACTTCGATGCCCTCTGGGAGAGCTACAACGACGGCCTGGGACGGCCCAGCGCGGACCATTACAAGGGAACCGCTCCCGGAAGCGAGCCGGAAGCGGCAGCCCTGATCGCCCTGACGGAGCGCTATCCATTTGCGCGCACGGTCAGCTATCACACGCAGGGAAATGTGATCTACTGGTATTTCGGCCAGACCGGGGAGTTAAAGGAGGCGACCAGGGCGCTGGCCAATCAGGTGGGCGCGCTGACCGGTTACCCCACGGATGCCAACTACGAGAAGCTGGACCCCGCCGGTTACAAGGATTGGGCGATCTCCAAGAAGGGGATTCCCAGCCTGACCATCGAGGTGGGAACGGAAACGTCGCCGGTGCCGCCATCCCAGTTTCAGGGGGTCTGGCGGGCCAATATAGGCGTGTGGGACGTGCTTCTGCAGGAGTGAGGACCGCGTTATAACACGCTGCAGCGTTTTTTACGGAAACGGGTGAACCGGCGGCGTAAGCCGCAGGTGGCCATACCATCAGAAAAAGGAGAAAACAGGAATGTTTTGTAAAAATTGCGGAACTCCAATGAAGGACGGAGCGAAATTCTGTCCCAAGTGCGGGGCGAGACAGGAGGCTGCGGACCAGGGGAGAATGGAGCAGGCATCCACAGCGGCTCCTTCCCCCAAAAAGCCGGATAAGCCCAAAAAGAAATTTCCCATTTGGCTGCTAATTATCCCCATCTGCCTTGTGATTGGCATCCTGGCCGCGTTTATGGCGCCGAAGGTGTTGGACGCCATTTCCGGCAAGGGTGGGACCGAGACTGAAATCGCGAAAGACGAGGACAAGAACTGGGATTCCGGCAAGAAGGAGGACGATCAGCAGGAGAAAAAGGAGGAGACCGAAGCCTCTGAGACGGAGACAAGCGCCGAAGAGACGACGCCCGCGCAGACCGCGGCGGAAACCACGGCCGCACAGACCACGGCCGCCGCTCCCGAAACCACCTCAGCGTGGCTGCTGGACGGTTCCCCGGACCTGACCGGTTACGCCAGAGTCGGCATCATCCAGTCCGGCTCCACCTCCAACATCGAGCAGGAGAATAATCAGAACGGGCCGGAGATGGCCGTGGACGGGGATGAGGTCACCTCCTGGCAGGAAGGGGTGGAAGGCCCGGGCATCGGCGAGACGATCTACTACAAGCTGGATCAGGAGCAGCCCATCACCTACCTCACATTTAAGCTGGGCAACTGGCGCAATGACAAGTATTTTTACGGGAACAACCGCCCCAGAACTCTGACCATCACGCTGGACGACTATTCCTTCCAGATTACCTTCCCGGCGGAACAGCGGGAGTATGTGGTGCAGGTGGACCCGCCCTATCCGGCCAGCTATATCGAGTATCGGATCGACGATGTCTACAAGGGCTCCTCCTACGACGATACCTGTATCGCGGAGCTGGGGATGTACTGTAAGGTAGGGGAGTGAACATGAGACAGAGCAGAAGAAGAAACCGGAACCATTTGGTTTCGGGACTCATCGGGGCCGCAGGGGTCGGCCTCCTGGTTTCCGCGATCTTTTTGGGAGCCAGGGTGTCCGCTCTGAACGGACAGATGGAACGTATGAGCGCGGAAAACGCCAGTCTCATGGAAGTCTCCCGGGAGGCGGACGGCATGAGAGCGGAAATGGAATCCAGCCTGGAGGCTGAGCGTCTGGCCGCGGCCAGGGCGTCCTCGGAGGCGGAAACATCGGAGCCGGAGACCACGCAGCCGCCGGAAACCGAGCCGCCCAAGTGGGAGACTCTGGACGGGGTGGCGGCCGGAACTGTGGTGACCAGCAGGGAACTGGACATGGACCATCTGGAGAAATATTTCCAGGCCTATGAGATTAAGACCGAGGGCGCCGTTTACGGCAGGATCAACGGGAAGTCCTACCGGGATAACCCGGATGTGGCCCTGAGCGACCTGCGGTATTTAAAGGTGCTGCATTACAACTTTAACCATGAGCTTCAGGTGGGCGAGATCATTGTGAACAAAGGGCTGGCTGACGAGGTGCTGGAGATTTTCCGGGAGTTCTACGATGCGGAGTACGAGATTCAGTCCATGCATCTGGTGGACAACTACTGGACCGGCGACGGGGAGAGCTCCGACTCGGCCTCCATCGACAAGAACAATACCTCGTGCTTCAACTACCGCCCGGTGACGGGAGGAGGGAAGCTCTCCAACCACGCCTACGGCTTTGCCATCGATATCAACCCGCAGCAAAATCCCTACGTCTCCTACCGGGACGGAAAAGCCCGCTGGTCCCACGAGAATGCCAACGATTACATTGACCGGAGCACCGGCCTGCCCCACGTGATTACCCACGAGGACCTGGCCTTCAAGGTCTTTTCGGCCCACGGCTTTTCCTGGGGAGGGGATTGGAACAATCCCAAGGATTACCAGCATTTTGAGAAGAAATTGTACTAAATTAAATTTCGGAAATTTGCCATTAAAGCCCGGGACATGTGTTGGAATATGCCCCGGGTTGTAATATCGGATGAAATGTTGTATACTGGGACCGTTAAACTCAGTGTGAAAGGAAGAACATTTTGGAGATTATTTTAATTAAGCTTGCGATTATTATCGCGCTCTGGTTTGTGGGCATGCTGGTGCTGAATAAGACGTTCAGCATGATTTTAAAGCGCAACGAGCAGATCCATATCAAATTTCTGCGCAGCATCTCCAAGGCCATCCTGACCATCATCGCGTTTATCTGTGCCAGCGGCCTGTTCAACACCACCAAGACCCTCAGCGCCACCCTGCTGACCAGTTCCTCGCTGCTGGTGGCCATCGTCGGTTTTGCGGCCCAGCAGGTTCTGGCCGACGTGGTAAGCGGCGTCATGCTCAGCTGGTCGCGGCCCTTCAACCTGGGGGAGAAGGTGAACATCAGCAGCCTGGGAATTTCCGGTATCGTGGAGGATATGACGGTGCGCCACACCGTGATCCGCACCTACCACAACAGCCGTATGATCATCCCCAACAGCGTGATCAACAAGGCCATTGTGGAGAACAGCAATTATAATAACGATTACATCGGCAATTACATGGAGATTTCCGTGAGTTACGAGAGCGATCTGGAAAAAGCCATTGAGATCATGCAGCGCACCATCTCCGAACATCCGCTGGTGATGGACGTTCGGGCCAACAAGGAGGAGGGGGATAAGGTCAAGGTGTCCGTGAAGGAACTGGGGGAGGACGGAATCATCCTCAAGTCCACGGTGTGGACCCAGAACATCGACGACAACTTCGCGGCCTGCAGCGATATCCGCAGGCTGATCAAGCAGCACTTTGACGCGGCGGGAATCCAGATTCCCTACCGGCATCTGCAGGTGGTGATGGACCAGACTGCGGAGAACACATCCGGCGAACCATTAAAAGAGGCAGGTCATTGAGACCTGCCTCCGGCTATTTATTGTAGGGTCCACTGTCACCCGCCGTCACCGCTTCAGTTTTAATTTCTCTTCCTCGATGGTGAGGCGGGATTCCTCCAAAGACGTGCCGATCACCTTCATCAGCACATCCTGGTTCATGGTGGGAGCGTAATAGAAGCCCTGCTGGTATTCGCAGCCGAACTTGTTCAGGGCGTTTAACTGGTTCTCCGTCTCCACGCCCTCCGCGATGATATGCAGTCCAAGATCCCTGGCGATCTGAATCAGTCCGCCGAAAATGCTGGCGGAGCGCGGTTCCGTCTCCAGCTGCCACACGAACATGCGCTCCAGCTTCAGCGTCTGCACCGGCAGGTCCAGGATGCTGGAGATGGGAGTATATCCGGAGCCGAAGCCGTTGAGCACCAGTTCCACGCCCATGTCGGAGAGCTCCTGCATGATGATGTTGATATTTAAGTAAGCGGAGCCAAGGGCGCTCTCGTCCAGCTCCAGGGCCAGTTTCCCGGCCGGTATGTGATAGCTCTCCATGATGCGGGACACCTCGTCCAGGAAATTCTCCTGGAGGAACAGAATGGGCGACACCGGCATGCAGATGGAGTCAAATTCCTTTCCGGCTTCCATCAGCTCCGCGATGCAGCGTCCTACCTGCTCCAGGCCGTAATAGCCGATGGCGCGGATCTGCCCGGAGTCCTCCGCGATGGGCAGGAACTCGCCGGCGCCGATGAGACCGATTCCCTGGATGAATACGCGCATGTAAAAGTCCGCTCTGGTAAAGCGGCCGGTATTCAGATTGTAGGTGGGACGGTAGCGCACCTCGATCTCGTGGTTTTCCAGGGCCGTCTGCAGATAATGCGCAATGGCCTGTTTGCGCATGAACTGCGTGTGCAGCACGCTGTCGTAGACCGCCAGCTGGTTGGGACCGGACTCAGAGGCGCTGGACACCGCGAGATCCAGGCGCTTTAACAGCTCATCCGTCGTCTGAGCGTGTCCCGGATAGGAACAGAGTCCGATCTGAGCGGAGCAGAGGCAGTCGATCCCATTGATGGTCCAGACGTGATCAAAACGCTCCAGAATCTCGTCGCCAAGCTCAGAAGCGCGTCCCTCTGAGAACTGTTCCAGCACGAGTATGAACTCCACGCCGATGTGGCGGTAAACATTGCCGTCCGCAGTCCCGCTTAAATAGGCGGTGATTTGACCGAGCAGCTCCTCGCAGTAATCGTATCCGAAAATCTTGTTCAGATGTTTGAAATTTTCCAGATAGAGCTTCATGACGACGCCTTTGGAAGCAGGACCTGCCGACATGATCTCATCCAGCTTGCCGCGGACTCCCCCGGCGGCCTCAGTCCGGGGAACGGCCGCCTCTACCTCCGGCTGTTCAACCGCCTTCTTTTTTTTATTCTGAAACCAATCCACGGAAAATCCTCCTTTGTCTGTTTTGTCTATTAGCCCTATTATATTACATATCTCCCCAAATCTCAAAGAGAAATTGTAAAATGTTTCGACAAATATGAAAAAAAAACAGAAAACAATTAAAAGTTTTCTTTTTCTTTGCAAAATGAGGGAGATATGGTATAATGTCCACAGGCATTATACCGCCCAAATCGTGTGCATGACGGCACACGTCTTAAAAACTCAATTACAAGGGAGATTCACATCAGTATGAAAATGAATCGCGTATTTTTGAAATTAAGCGGCGAGGCGCTCGCCGGTCCCAAGCACACGGGATTTGACGAGGACACGGTAAAGGAAGTGGCCCGTCAGGTAAAGCTTTCCGTGGACGCGGGCGTACAGGTGGGCATCGTCATCGGCGGAGGCAATTTCTGGCGCGGGCGCACCAGCGAGGCCATCGACCGCACCAAGGCGGACCAGATCGGCATGCTGGCCACGGTGATGAACTGCATCTATGTGTCCGAGATTTTCCGCAATGCGGGGATGAAAACCCAGATTCTGACGCCCTTTGAGTGCGGCTCCATGACCAAGCTGTTCTCCAAGGACCGGGCCAACAAATACTTTGAGCACGGTATGGTCGTGTTTTTTGCCGGGGGCACTGGACATCCCTATTTCTCCACGGATACCGGAATCGCTCTGCGGGCCATTGAGATGGACGCGGACTGTATTCTGTTAGCCAAGGCCATCGACGGCGTTTACGACAGCGATCCCAAGGTAAATCCGGCTGCGAAGAAATACGACACCATCACCATTCAGGAAGTCATCGACAAGCAGCTGGCAGTGGTGGATCTGACCGCCTCCATCATGTGCATGGAGCATCGGATGCCAATGGCGGTATTCAGTTTAAATGAGCCGGACGGCATCGCCAACGCCATGCAGGGCCGGATTAACGGCACCATCGTGACTGCGTAAATGCAATTTTAAACATCCAGGTATCTGTTCAGTATCTTCACAGATACAAGCAAAAATCCATTTGAAATCGACTTTGTCGATGGGATTTTTGCCTGCAAGCTAAGATTTTCGTACGGTCAGCGCAGCAAGTGCGCAGACCTACTGAACAGTTACACATCCAGAACTTAAACTTAATTCGCGGCTAATACCGCATGAAATCAGGAGGAGCGTATGGAAGAATTAAAAAAATATGAGGAAAAGATGAACAAGACACTGGTCGTGCTGGAAGAAGAGTTCGGCGCCATCCGCGCAGGACGGGCCAACCCCCATGTGCTGGACAAGATCAAGGTGGACTACTACGGCACCCCCACGCCCCTTCAGCAGGTAGGCAATATTTCCGTGCCCGAGGCCAGAATGATTGTGATTCAGCCCTGGGAGAAGAGCCTGATCAAACCCATCGAGAAGGCGATCCTCACCTCTGAGCTGGGAATTAACCCCAACAACGACGGCAACGCGATCCGTCTGATTTTCCCGGAGCTGACCGAGGACCGCAGAAAAGAGCTGGCTAAGGACGTCAAGAAAAAAGGCGACCAGGCCAAGGTGGCCATCCGCAACATCCGCCGGGATGCCATGGACGCGTTCAAGAAGATGGAGAAGAGCGGCGACATGAGCGAGGACGACCGCGATCTGGCGGAGGAGAAGATGCAGAAGCTCACCGACAAGATGGTCGAGAAGGTCGACAAAGCGGTGGAGACAAAAACCAAGGAGATCATGACCGTTTAAGGCGGTCAGGGGACCGATTTCAATCATACAAAAGCGGGGGGCAGGCGGACACCTGCTCCCTTATTGAATGTGATGAGCCGCGGGCGCAGCCTGTGGGTGATCGCGGAATGTGATGAGCTTCGGGCATGGCCCGTGGGTGATCGCGGAATGTGATGAGCTTCGGGCGCGGCCCGTGGGTGATCGCAGAATCTGGCGGGCCGCCGGGGCGGCCTGATAGAAAGGTGAACAGAAGATATGGCATTGGATGAACAAATGGTAATTCCGCAGCATGTGGCCCTGATTCTGGACGGAAACGGCCGCTGGGCAAAAAAACGCGGGCTGCCCAGAACCATGGGACACAAGGAGGGCTGCGTTACCGTAGAGAAAACGGTGGAGATCGCGGCCCGAATGGGAATCCGCTATCTGACCGTGTACGGCTTTTCCACAGAGAACTGGAAGCGCTCCTCCGACGAGGTGGGCGCCCTGATGCAGCTGTTTCGTTTTTATATGGTGCGTCTGCTGAAAATTGCCTCCGCCAACAATGTGCGGGTGAAAATGATCGGCGACCGCACCCGTTTTGACCGGGATATCATCGAAGGGATCAACCGTCTGGAGTCCGAGACAAAGGACAATACGGGCCTAACCTTTGTGATCGCGGTCAATTACGGCGGCCGGGACGAGATACGCAGGGCGGCGAAGCGGCTGGCCCAGGACTGCGCGGCCGGGAAGGTGGACGCGGATCAGATCGACGAGGCCACATTTGCTTCCTATTTAGATACGGCGGACATGCCGGACCCGGATCTGCTCATCCGCACCAGCGGCGAGCTGCGCCTGTCCAACTATCTGCTGTGGCAGCTGGCCTACACCGAGATCGTGGTGACTGACTGCCTGTGGCCGGATTTCAATAAAGAGGAATTGGAAAAGGCTATTGTGCAATATAATAGGAGAGAACGGCGGTTCGGCGGCGTAAAGGGCTGACAAGAGATAAAATGGAGGATGCGGAAAGGAGAACACCATGTTTACAACACGGTTAATCAGTGGAATCATACTGGTGGCCATCGCCATCGTGGTGGTGGGGCAGGGCGGCGCGCTGCTCTTTGCCGTCACGGCAGCCATATCCCTGGTAGGACTCTTCGAACTGTACCGCGTACTGGATATACACAAAAAGCCCCTGGCCCTTATCGGCTACGGAACGGCGGTTTCCTACTATGGAATCCTGTGGTTTGAGGGGCAGCAGTACATTACGCTGATGATCATTGCCTCCCTGATGCTATTGATGGCGGTGTATGTGTTTACATTTCCCAAGTACCGGACAGAGGAGATCACAGGCGCGTTTTTCGGCGTCTGTTATGTGCCGGTGATGCTCAGCTTCCTGTATCAGACCCGGGTGATGGACGACGGCGCGTTTCTGGTGTGGCTGATTTTTTTAAGCTCCTGGGGCTGCGATACCTGCGCTTACTGCAGCGGCATGCTTTTGGGAAAACACAAGCTGGCTCCGGTGCTGAGCCCGAAGAAATCCGTGGAGGGAGCGGTGGGCGGCACGCTGGGAGCGGCGGCCCTGGGCCTCATTTTCTCCACCGTATTCGGCGGCCACATGGCGCAGATCGAGAATCCGCAGCTGGCCTGCACGCTGGCCTGCGCCATTGCGGCCGTGATCTCACAGGTTGGGGACCTGGCGGCTTCGGCTGTCAAGCGAAACCACAATGTGAAGGATTACGGGCATCTCATACCGGGCCACGGCGGAATCATGGACCGGTTCGACAGCATGATTTTTACGGCTCCGGCGATCTATTTCGCGCTCACTTTCTTAAAGTGAACGGGAAATGGATTGCCCGGACTTTTTGCGTTTAAGATACCGTTATAACAGGAGATAATAAAACATATGAAGAAGATTGCGATACTGGGTTCCACCGGCTCCATCGGTACCCAGACTCTGGAAATTGTGCGGTACAACCGCGATATTCAGGTGACGGCGCTGGCAGCTGGCAGCAACATCGGCCTGCTGGAAGAGCAGATACGGGAATTTGCGCCCAAGGTGGCCTGCGTCTGGGACGAAGCCAGGGCGGCTGAGCTGCGGGTAAAGGTGGCGGATCTGGAGGTTAAAGTGGTTTCCGGCATGGACGGACTGATCCAGGCGGCCACGGAGCCGGAGGCGGAGATCGTGGTGACGGCCGTGGTGGGCATGATCGGTATCCGCCCTACCATTGCGGCCATGGAGGCGGGCAAGGATATTGCCCTGGCCAACAAGGAGACCCTGGTGACGGCGGGGCACATTATCATGCCCTTGGCCAAGGAAAAAAATGTAAAAATACTGCCGGTGGACTCCGAGCACTCTGCGATTTTTCAGAGTCTCCAGGGGGCGGCGGGCAACCCGGTGGCAAAGATCCTTTTGACCGCCTCCGGCGGCCCCTTCCGGGGGCGCACCAGGGCGGAGCTGGCCGATGTGAAGGTGGAGGACGCCTTAAAGCATCCCAACTGGTCTATGGGCCACAAGATCACCATCGATTCCTCCACCATGGTTAACAAGGGCCTGGAGGTAATGGAGGCCAGATGGCTGTTCGGCGTGGAAATGGATCAGGTGCAGGTGGTGATCCAGCCCCAGAGCGTGATCCACTCCATGGTGGAATTTGCGGACGGGGCGGTGATCGCCCAGCTTGGCACGCCGGACATGAAGCTCCCCATCCAGTACGCGCTGTATTATCCTGAACGGCGGTATTTGCCCGGAGGGCGTTTAAACTTCTGGGAGCTGTCTGAGATTACCTTTGAGAAACCGGATTTCGAGAATTTCCGCGGCCTTTCCCTGGCTTTCGAGGCGGGAACCACGGGCGGATCCCTGCCCACCGTGTTCAACGCGGCCAACGAGCTGGCGGTGAGCCTGTTTCTGGACCGCAGGATCGGTTATCTGACTATCACGGATATGATCGAGAGCGCCATGAGATACCACAAGACGGTGCAGAATCCGGATGTGGACCAGATTCTGGCCGCAGAGCGGGAGACATATGAGTATATCAAAGCGAAGTGGGCTTTAAATTGAAGGAAAGAAAACAGGTGAAAGCAGAATGAGTTTTGTTGCAGCGGTGCTGATATTTGGTATCATCATAATGATTCATGAGTTCGGACATTTTCTGTTCGCCAAGCTGAACGGAATCGGCGTGATTGAGTTCTCCCTGGGCATGGGCCCCAGACTGTACAGTTTTGAGAAGGGCGGAACGCGCTATTCCATCAAAATACTCCCCTTTGGGGGCTCCTGCATGATGCTGGGAGAAGATGAGGAGAATTCGGACCAGTCTGCATTTAATAATAAATCCGTTTGGGCCAGGATTTCCGTGGTGGCCGCCGGTCCTATTTTCAATTTCCTGCTGGCCTTTCTTCTGTCCATGGTGATCGTGGGTCTGACCGGCTGCCAGCCGGCCACGGTGATGGAGGTGATGGACGGATATCCGGCCAAGGAAGCGGGGCTTTTACCCGGGGATTTGATCACGGAGATCAACGGCCGTAATATACACTCCAAGGATGACATCACGCTCTACATTCAGACACATGCGGGCAAGACCATAACGGTGGAATACAAGCGCGCGGACGGAAACGGCGGAGTGGAGCGCCGCAGCGCGGTGATCGTTCCCCAATACTCTGAGGAGGACGGGGGATACCTTATGGGCGTGCGCTTCGACGGCGTAGCCAAGCCGGTCAGCGGCCTGGGCCAGCTGCTGGTGCACAGCGCGTATGAGGTAAAATATTGGATTCAGTACGTGTTTGACGCTTTTTATATGATGTTCCACGGGGAGGTGTCACTGAACGACCTCAGCGGACCGGTGGGAATCGTAACCACCATCGATGATACAGTGGATCAGGTGATCCCATATGGGAGAACCGTGGTGATTTTGACGCTGATCAATTTCTGCATCCTGCTCAGCGCCAACTTAGGCGTCATGAACCTGCTGCCCATCCCGGCACTGGACGGAGGACGCCTGGTGTTCCTGTTCATCGAGGCAGTGCGCGGAAAGCCCATCGACAAGGAGAAAGAGGGCATGGTTCATATGGCGGGGATGATGCTTCTCATGGCGCTGATGGTATTGGTTCTGTTCAATGATGTGAGAAAGCTGTTTTAGACCTTGTCCTAAGGGGTACCGGGCAGAGCCCGGTGGATTCTTTGTCCTAAGGGGTACCAGGCAAAGCCTGGTGGATTCCTTAGGACGGCCAGCGAATCCCTGGAAGTTTGAGAATAAAGGGGTACCAGGCAAAGCCTGGTGGATTCCTTAGGACGGCCAGCGCCCCCTAGAAGTTTGAGAATAAAGGGGTACCGGGCAAAGCCCGGTGGATTCCTTAGGACGGCCAGCGCCCCCCTGGAAGTTTGAGAATAAAGGGGTACCAGACAAATCCTGCCAGGAACTTCACCGTTTCCAGATCAATTCGAAACAAGGAGACTACAACATGACAAGAGAACACACAAAGACTGTAAAAATCGGTAACCGCCTCATCGGTGGCGGCAACCCGGTGCTGATCCAGTCCATGTGCAATACAAAGACGGAGGATGTAAAGGCCACGGTCGCCCAGATCCTGCGCCTGGAACAGGCGGGCTGCGAGATCATCCGGGTGGCGGTGCCCACCATGGAGGCTGCGGCCGCGCTGAAGGAGATCAAGGAGCAGATCCACATCCCGCTGGTGGCGGATATCCATTTCGACTACCGGCTGGCTGTGGCCGCCATTGAGAACGGCGCGGATAAAATCCGCATCAACCCCGGAAATATCGGCTCCAGAGAGCGCATCAAAGCCGTGGTTGATAAAGCCGCGGAGCGGGGAATCCCTATCCGGGTGGGCGTGAACTCCGGCTCTCTCGAAAAGGAGATTCTGGCCAAATACGGCGGCGTCACCGCCGAGGGCCTGGTGGAAAGCGCCCTTGACAAGGTCGCCGTCATCGAGGACCTGGGATACCGCAATCTGGTGATCAGCATCAAGTCCTCAGATGTGATGATGTGCGTGAAAGCCCACGAACTGATCGCCCAAAAGACCGATTATCCCCTCCATGTGGGCATCACCGAGGCGGGCACTCTGACCAGCGGGAATATCAAGTCCTCCGTGGGCCTGGGGATCATTCTCTACCAGGGCATCGGCGATACCATCCGCGTGTCCCTCACCGGGGATCCGGTGGAGGAGGTGAAATCCGCCAAGCTGATTTTAAAGACCCTTGGGCTGAGAACGGGCGGCATCGAGGTGGTGTCCTGTCCCACCTGCGGCCGCACCCGCATTGACCTGATCTCACTGGCAAACCAGGTGGAGACCATGGCGGCGGAATTTGACGAGTTAAACATCAAGCTGGCGGTTATGGGCTGCGTGGTCAACGGGCCGGGCGAGGCCAGAGAAGCGGATCTGGGCATCGCGGGCGGCGTGGGCGAGGGCCTTTTGATCCGCAAGGGCGAGATTATCCGCAAAGTGCCGGAGAACGAGCTTTTAAACGCCTTGCGGGCGGAGCTTTGCGCTCTTGCCGGGCGGAACGTCAATGAATAGGAGGAATATACAGATGCTGTTGATCGAATATCCCAAGTGCTCCACCTGCCAGAAGGCGAAGAAGTGGCTGGACGCCAAAGGTGCGGTATATGAGGACCGCCACATTGTGGAGCAGAACCCCACGGCTGAGGAACTGGCCCGCTGGTCCAAAGAGGGCGGTCTGCCTTTAAAGAAATTTTTCAATACCAGCGGTTTGAAATATAAGTCCCTGGGCCTTAAGGATAAGCTGGCGGACATGAGCGAGGAGGAGCAGTTAAAGCTGCTGGCCTCCGACGGGATGCTGGTAAAGCGCCCGATCCTGGTGGATGGGACCAGGGTGATTACCGGATTTAAGCCCGAGGCCTGGGAAGAATTTCTGGGTTGACGGAACGGACCGGATATAACAGGAGACGAGCGCAACAGACCGCCCGGGCATCGGCAGGCGACCCGTATTTACGACGGGACGGCAACCCGGACCGGACGGCTGTTTTGACTGAATAGAAAGAAGCATAAGCATGGCAAAACCGTTTTTTGAAGTATTTCCGGAGTTAAAGGTAACGGATCAGCTGCGCGGGCTCCTGAATCTGGTGCAGGTGGACAAGGTGACCAGCACCAGGGACAGAAGTCAGATCCGCGTGTATTTGAAGAGTCCCCGTCTGATTCACAAGAAAAATATCTACGATCTGGAAAAAGGCATCAAGGACCAGCTTTTTCCGGACAAACAGCTGGAGATCAAGGTCCTGGAAAAATATAATCTGTCGGAACAGTACACCCCCAGAAAGCTGCTGGAGATATATAAGGACAGCCTGCTTCTTGAGCTGAAGCACTACAGCATTGTGGAGTACAACATTTTCCGCAAGGCGGAGATTGAGTTCGAGGGCCAGGACCGGATGACGCTGACGGTGGAGGACACCATGGTGAACCGGGACCGGATCGGCGAATTAAAGCGCGTGCTGGAAAAGGTTTTCGCCGAGCGCTGCGGCCTGCCCATGGAGGTGAGCTACCGCTATGTGCCCGCCCAGGGCAGCAAGCTGCGAAAGCAGCTGGAAGAGCGGATGGAGGAGGAAGCCAGGGCCATTTACTGGAAGAACCACCGGGACGAGCTGGAAGCCATGGGCGAAGGCGGCCAGGCAGGCGCGCCCGCCGCTGTGGCGCTGGCCCAGTCCCCCACCGGCGGAGGCCAGGACTTTGTGGGCGGCGGCAACGATGCGGCTCCCTGGGACATGCTGCTCCAGCAGGCTGCCTCCGGCGACGTTGGCGGAGAGGGTTTAGAGACCATGGGCGCCAACCTGCCGGGCGTGCCGGGCGCTTCGCCCGCAGCGGCGGGCTCCGGGGCGGCGCCGGGGAATGCCAAGGCGGGAAATGGAAACGGCGGCATCTCCCAGGGCAAGGGCCGGGAGGGCCAGCTAAACAAAGGAGGACGCCAGCAGAAGGGCAGTTGGGGAAAGGACCGTGGAGGTTTCGGGGACCGGGGCTTTACGGTCAAAAAATCCAACAACCCGGAGGTGCTCTACGGCCGCGATTTCGAGGACGACTTCCTGGAGATCGAGAAGATCGACGGGGAGATGGGCGAGGTGACCCTGCGGGGCAAGATCCTCACCTGCGAGAGCCGGGAGCTGCGCAGCGGCAAATTCATCCTGACCTTCGACATCTCGGACTTCACGGACACCATCAGCGTGAAAATGTTTGTGCGGCCGGAGCTGTTCGAGGAGGTCAAGGGCGTGATCAACGTGGGCTCCTTCATCCGCATCAAGGGCGTGACCACCATTGACAAGTTCGACGGAGAGCTGACCCTCGGCTCCATCGTGGGCATCAAGAAATGCGACGATTTCACCAGCAAGCGCATGGACGGAAGTCTGGAGAAGCGGGTGGAGCTGCATTGCCATACCAAAATGAGCGACATGGACGGCGTTTCCGAGGTGAAGGATATCATCAAGCGGGCCAAGAAATGGGGAATGTCTGCCATCGCGGTGACGGACCACGGTTGTGTACAGTCCTTCCCGGACGCCAACCACGCCCTGGACAAGGGAGATACCTTCAAGGTCATCTACGGCGTGGAGGGGTATCTGGTGGACGACACCAAGCAGCTGGTGGAGAATTCCAGGAACCAGAGTTTCGCCGATACATATGTGGTTTTTGACATCGAGACCACGGGCTTCAGCCCGGAGAAGAACCGGATCATTGAGATCGGGGCGGTGAAGGTGACGGACGGGAAGATCACGGATAAATTTTCCACCTTTGTGAACCCGGACGTGCCCATTCCATTTGACATTGAGAAACTGACCAGCATCAACGACGCCATGGTGCTGCCGTACCCCAAGATCGACGTGATTCTTCCCCAGTTTCTGGAATTTATTGGGGACGCGGCGCTGGTGGCCCACAACGCCTCCTTTGACGTGGGATTTATCGGCCATTACGCGGAGAAGCAGGGCCTTGCGTTCAACCCTACGGTGCTTGACACTGTGACTATGGCCAGGCTACTGCTGCCCAATTTAAACCGTTTTAAGCTGGACACGGTGGCGAAGGCCCTGAACATTTCCCTGGCCAACCATCACCGGGCGGTGGACGACGCTGGGTGTACGGCGGAAATATTCGCGGCTTTTGTGAAGATGCTGCGGGACCGGGACGTGGAGACCCTGGACCAGTTAAACTCCTTAAACGCCATGAACGAGGACACCATCCGCAAGCTGCCGACCTACCACGTGATCATTTTGGCGAAAAATGATATTGGCCGAATCAATCTCTACCGGCTGGTGAGCTGGTCCCACCTGACTTATTACGCCAGGCGGCCCAGGATTCCCAAGAGCGTGTTAAGCCAGTACCGGGAGGGGCTTCTCATCGGCTCGGCCTGCGAGGCGGGAGAACTGTACCAGGCCATGCTGCGGGGCGCTCCGGCCTCGGAGGTGGCGAGACTGGTGCATTTTTACGACTATCTGGAGATTCAGCCTCTGGGGAACAACTCCTTTATGCTGCGGGATGAGAAGAGCACGGTGAAAACCGAGGAGGATTTAAAAGAAATCAACCGCCGCATCGTGAACCTGGGGGAGCATTTCGGAAAGCCGGTCTGCGCCACCTGCGACGTGCATTTCCTGGATCCCCAGGACGAGGTGTACCGCCGGATTATCATGGCGGGACAGGGGTTTAAGGACTCCGACGACCAGGCGCCCCTTTACCTGCGCACCACCGAGGAGATGCTGGCGGAGTTCGACTACCTGGGACCGGATAAGGCCCAGGAGGTGGTGGTGACCAATACCCGGAAGATCGCGGATATGTGCGAGAAGATTTCCCCGGTGCGGCCGGACAAATGCCCGCCTGTGATCCCGGACTCGGACAAGACGCTGACCAAGATCTGCTACGACAGGGCCCACGAGATGTACGGCGAGGACCTGCCGAAGATCGTGGTGGACCGGCTGGAGCGGGAATTACACTCCATCATCACCAACGGCTTCGCGGTTATGTACATTATCGCCCAGAAGCTGGTGTGGAAGTCCAACGAGGACGGTTACCTGGTGGGTTCTCGGGGATCGGTGGGCTCCTCCTTTGTGGCCACCATGTCCGGTATCACGGAGGTAAACCCTTTAAGCCCCCATTATCACTGTCCCAAATGCCGGTACTATGACTTTGACTCTGAGGAAGTGAAGAAGTTCTCCGGTATGGCCGGCTGCGATATGCCGGACAAGGCCTGCCCGGTGTGCGGGACGCCTCTTGAGAAGGACGGGTTCGATATTCCCTTTGAGACCTTCCTGGGATTCAAGGGGGACAAGGAGCCGGATATCGACTTAAACTTCTCCGGTGAATATCAGAGTAAGGCCCACGACTACACGGAGGTTATTTTCGGCAAGGGCCAGACCTTCCGGGCGGGCACCATCGGCACCCTGGCGGACAAGACGGCATACGGTTATGTGAAGAAATATTACGAGGAGCGGGGCAGCCGCAAGCGCAACTGCGAGATCAACCGCATCGTCCAGGGCTGTGTGGGCGTGCGCAGGACCACGGGACAGCACCCGGGCGGAATCATCGTGCTTCCCCTGGGGGAGGAGATCTACTCCTTCACGCCGGTCCAGCACCCGGCCAATGACATGACCACCTCCACGGTTACGACGCACTTTGACTATCACTCCATTGACCACAACCTGCTGAAGCTGGACATCCTGGGACACGATGATCCCACCATGATCCGAATGTTACAGGACCTGACGGGCATCGACCCGGTTAAGGATATCCCTCTGGACAGCCGGGAGGTCATGAGCCTGTTCCAGAGCACCGCGGCCCTGGGAATCACGCCGGACGACATCGGCGGGTGTCCCTTGGGAGCCCTTGGCGTGCCGGAGTTCGGTACGGATTTCGCCATGCAGATGCTCATCGACACCAAGCCCAAGTATTTCTCCGACCTGGTGCGGATCGCCGGACTGGCCCACGGCACGGACGTGTGGCTGGGAAATGCCCAGACTTTGATTCAGGAGGGCAAGGCCACCATTCAGACCGCTATCTGTACCCGAGACGACATCATGATCTATCTGATCGCCCAGGGGATGGACGAGGGCCTTTCCTTCACCATCATGGAGAGCGTGCGTAAGGGCAAGGGCTTAAAGGACGACTGGATCACCGAGATGACGGCCCACGGAGTGCCGGAATGGTATATCTGGTCCTGTAAAAAGATCAAATACATGTTCCCCAAGGCCCACGCGGCGGCCTATGTTATGATGGCCTGGCGTATCGCCTACTGCAAGATATTTTATCCCCTGGCCTACTACGCGGCATTTTTCAGCATCCGCGCCAGCGCATTTTCCTACGAGATTATGTGCCAGGGACGGGATAAGCTGGAATATTATCTGGCGGACTACAAGAAGCGGGCCGACACCCTGTCCAAGAAGGAGCAGGATACCCTGCGCGACATGAGGATCGTACAGGAAATGTACGCCCGCGGGTTCGATTTCATGCCCCTGGATATCTACCGGGCCAAGGCCAGGGATTTCCAGGTCATCGACGGCAAGATCATGCCCTCCTTAAGCAGCATCGACGGTCTTGGCGACAAGGCGGCGGAGGCGGTGGTGGACGCGGTGAAGGACGGAGCGTTTCTTTCCATCGAGGATTTCAGCAACCGCAGCAAGGTCAACGGCACCATCTGTACGCTGATGGCGGACCTGGGTTTGCTGCCGGACCTGCCCAAATCCAACCAGCTGTCCCTGTTCGACCTGTAAAGGCCATGTACATTTATAGACAATTCTGGCAAAATATACGAAAATTCGGCTTATAGGTTGTAATAAAGTGGAATTTGTGGTAAATTAAAACCGTACTTACAACAGTATTTTAACAATCCAAAAGGAGGAAACGAGCTTATGAAGAAAACAGTATTGGCTCTGGCACTGGCAGCAGCAATGGTCGGTTCTCTGACTGCCTGCGGCGGCGGATCGAAGACGGAGTCCACGGCAGCTCCCACGGAGGCGCAGACCACCGCGGCTGAGAGCAAGGCAGAGGAGGCTACGACTGAGGCGGCCGCTTCGGAGCCTGCATCCGGCGGCTACGAGCTGGCGCTGGTGACGGACCTGGGAACCATCGACGACAAGTCGTTCAACCAGGGCGCCTGGGAGGGCTTAAAGAAATACGCGGAGGAGAACGGAATCTCCTATAAATATTACCAGCCCCAGGAGGGCACCACGGACTCTTACTTAGAGACCATCGGCCTGGCCATCGAGGGCGGAGCGAAGTTAGTGGTTTGCCCTGGATTCCTGTTTGAGGAGCCCATCTATATGGCCCAGGACAAGTATCCGGACGTGCACTTTATCCTGCTGGACGGCGAGCCCCACGACGCGGCCTACACCTACAAGACAAACGACAATGTGATGCCCATCCTGTTCCAGGAGGACCAGGCCGGTTTCCTGGCCGGATATGCGGCGGTAAAGGACGGTTATACCAAGCTGGGATTCATGGGCGGTATGGCGGTTCCGGCGGTTATCCGCTACGGTTACGGCTTTGTGCAGGGCGCGGAGTACGCGGCTGTTGAGGACGGCGTCACCGGCATAGAGATTATCTACAACTACACCGGCGCGTTTGCGGCTACCCCGGAGGCTCAGTCCATGGCGGCTTCCTGGTACCAGAACGGCACACAGGTGGTATTCGGCTGCGGCGGCGCGGTAGGCAACTCCGTGATGGCGGCTGCCCAGGAGAAGGGGGCCAAGGTGATCGGCGTGGACGTGGATCAGAGCAGTGAGTCCGATACTGTGATCACCTCCGCTATGAAGCTGCTCTCCAACTCTGTTTACGACGGCGTGAAGGATTTCTATGACGGCAGCTTCCCGGGCGGCAAGACCTCCGTGTTTACGGTAGCCAACAGCGGCGTGGGACTTCCGATGGAAACCTCCAAGTTTGAGAAGTTCAATCAGGAACAGTATGACGCCATCTACAAGAAGCTGGCGGACGGCGAGATCACGCTGATTCAGTTCTCCGAGGACAACAATGATCCCACCAAGGATCTGACGGAGCTGGCCAACACAAAGGTGACCTTTGTAGAGTAATCACTTCAATTTCATAATTTGCGGCAGAGATTTAGCAAGTCACACACAGGGTGCCGGCGCGTCCGGCACCCTGTGGTATTTCAGGCGATTTGTCCGGGCGCGGCCCGGGACCGCTCGCCTGCACCCTTCATCCCGCCGGGCGGTGGAGGACAGACAACCGGTTTTACACGAGAGGGGAACCGTATGGACAATTATATTATTGAGATGTTGGGCATCACGAAGGAATTTCCCGGTATCATTGCCAACGACAACATTACTCTTCAGTTGAAAAAAGGGGAGATACACGCGCTGTTGGGAGAAAACGGCGCAGGCAAATCCACCTTGATGAGCGTTCTGTTCGGCCTTTACCAGCCGGAGAAGGGCGTGATCCGGGTGAAGGGACAGGAAGTAAGGATCAAAGGGCCGCTGGACGCCAACGCCCTGGGAATCGGCATGGTTCACCAGCATTTTAAGCTGGTGCACAATTTTACCGTTTTGCAGAACATTGTTCTGGGGATGGAGACCGTAAAACACGGTCTGCTGAAAATGGACGATGCCCGCAAAAAAGTGATGGAGCTCAGCGAGCGCTACGGGCTTTACATTGATCCGGATGCCCTGATTGAGGACATCACGGTGGGCATGCAGCAGCGGGTGGAGATCTTAAAGATGCTCTACCGCGACAATGAAATCATGATATTCGATGAGCCGACCGCGGTGCTGACGCCTCAGGAGATCGACGAGCTCATGCAGATCATGAGAAATCTGGTGGAGGAAGGGAAATCCATCCTTTTCATCACCCATAAGTTAGACGAAATCAAGGCGGTGGCGGACCGGTGTTCGGTTTTGCGCCGCGGTAAATATATCGGCACCGTGGATGTGGCTTCGGTGAGCAAGGAGGAAATGTCGGAGATGATGGTGGGCCGCAAGGTGAGCCTGACCGTGGAAAAGACTCCGGCGTCCCCCGGCAAGACCATCCTGGAGGTGGATCACATTTCCGTCAAGTCCCATCTGGAGGGACATACCAAGCTTCTGGTCAACGACGTGAGCTTTCAGGTGCGCAGCGGCGAGATCGTCTGCATCGCCGGGATCGACGGCAACGGCCAGACAGAGCTGGTCCACGCCATCACCGGTCTGGGCGCGATGAGCAGCGGTTCCGTCGCGCTGAACGGGGAGGATGTGACGAAAAAGACCATCCGCCACCGCAACACCCACGGCCTCAGCCATGTGCCGGAGGACCGCCACAAGCACGGGTTGGTGCTGGACTATAATCTGGCGTACAATCTGGTGCTGCAGCAGTATTTCGAGCCCAGGTTCCAGAAGGCCAGTTTTCTGAAAAACGAAGAGATTTATAAGTACGCGGACCAGCTGATCGAACAGTACGATATCCGCAGCGGAGAGGGCGCGGACACGGTGGTCCGCAGCATGTCCGGCGGTAACCAGCAAAAGGCCATCGTGGCCCGGGAGATTGCCAGGGAGCATGACATTCTGCTGGCGGTCCAGCCGACCCGCGGTCTGGATGTGGGCGCGATTGAGTACATTCACCGGGAGCTGGTGAAGCAGCGGGACGCCGGGGCGGCGATTCTTCTGATTTCCCTGGAGCTGGACGAGGTGATGAATCTCAGCGACCGGATCCTGGTGATGTTTGAGGGCTCCATTGTGGCGGAGCTGGATCCCCAGGAGGTGACTGTCCAGGAGCTGGGACTCTACATGGCCGGATCCAAGCGGCAGGATATGGCGGGAAAGGCAGGTGAGGCTTGATGAGCGGACCAAAAAAGCGGGGTAAGCAAAACTATGTGGGCGTGCTGTCCTCCGTATTTGCCATTGTCATCGGACTTCTGGTGGGACTGGTGATTTTGGTAATCTGTAATCCGGCCCAGGCCCTGCCGGGTTTTGTCACCATTTTGACCGGAGCCCTGACCCACGGCCTCAAGGGAGTGGGGCAGGTGTTCTATTACGCAACCCCCATTATCCTCACCGGTCTGTCGGTCGGGTTCGCCTTCAAGACCGGACTGTTTAACATCGGCACTCCGGGCCAGTTTATTGTGGGGGCCTTTGCCGCCGTCTACGTGGGAATCATGTGGGATGGCCTGGGCAGCGTCCATTGGGCGGTCGCCCTGTTGGCTGCAGTGCTGGGCGGCGCCCTGTGGGGGCTGGTGCCGGGACTTCTGAAGGCGTATTTTAACGTGAATGAGGTGATTGCCTCCATCATGATGAACTACATCGGTATGTACTTGGTCAACTGGATCGTGAAAAGCTATAAACCCATGTTCAACAACATGCGCAATGAGTCGAAAAACGTGGCCGTCACCGCGCAGATTCCCAAGATGGGGATGGACAAGCTGTTCCCCGAATCCAGCGTGAACGGGGGTATCCTGATTGCCATTGTGACGGTGCTTCTGATCTGGGTGATCCTCAATAAGACCACCTTCGGCTATGAGCTGAAAGCCGTGGGACTCAACCGGGACGCCAGCAAATACGCGGGAATCAATGAGAAAAAGAGCATCGTGATGAGTATGGTGATCGCGGGCGCCATCGCGGGAATGGCCGGAGGGCTTTTGTACCTGGCGGGTACCGGAAAGCACATTGAGATCAAGGATGTGCTGGCCAGCGAAGGTTTCACGGGAATCTCCGTGGCGCTTTTGGGACTGAGCCATCCCATCGGCGTGCTGTTCTCCGGGCTGTTTATCGCTTACCTGACAGCAGGCGGATTTTATCTGCAGCTGTTTGAATTTTCCACGGAAATTATTGATATCATCGTGGCTGTGATTATCTACTTCAGCGCCTTTGCGCTGATTGTAAAGACCATCCTGACCCGGATCCGCAAGAATCGGGAGAAAGGAGGCGGACAGACATGAGTGTGATTTATTTCATATTCCAGCAGACGATGCTGTTCACCATCCCGCTGATGGTGGTGGCTCTTGGCGGCATGTTCTCCGAGCGCAGCGGCGTGGTCAATATCGCGCTGGAGGGAATCATGACCATGGGAGCCTTTACGGGTATTCTGTTCCTCAACATGACAGGGGGCAGGATGAGCGGCCAGACCCAGCTGTTTCTGGCGATCCTGATTTCGGCGGCCACAGGCGCGGCCTTCGCCTTTTTCCACGCCTATGCGGCCATCAACATGAAGGCGGACCAGACCATCAGCGGCACGGCCCTCAACATGTTCGCCCCGGCCTTTGCGATCTTTGTGGCCCGTGTGATCCAGGGCGTGCAGCAGATTCAGTTTAACAACACCTTCCGCATCGAGTCGGTGCCGGTTTTGGGGCGGATTCCATTTCTGGGACCGCTGCTGTTCCAGAACACCTACGTCACCACCTATCTGGGAATTTTGATTCTGATTGTATCCACGGTGGTGCTGTACCGGACCAGATTCGGACTGCGCCTGCGCTCCTGCGGCGAACATCCCCAGGCGGCGGACGCGGCGGGCATCAACGTGTACCGCATGCAGTACGCCGGGGTGCTGATTTCCGGGGTGTTGGGGGGTTTGGGCGGCCTGGTGTTTGTGGTTCCCACCTCCACTAATTTTAACGCGGATGTGGCCGGATATGGCTTCCTGGCCCTAGCGGTGCTGATCTTCGGACAGTGGAAGCCGGTGCGGATCATGTGGGCCTCCCTGTTTTTTGGGCTGATGAAGGCGGTGGCCGCGGCCTACTCCGGGATTCCGTTCCTGGCGGCCACGGGGATTCCCAGCTATGTGTACAAGATGATTCCTTATATTGCAACTTTGATTGTTTTGATCTTTACATCCAAAAATTCCCAGGCGCCCAGGGCGTCGGGCGTACCCTACGACAAGGGGCAGAGATAGGAGAGATCAAGCCGGATCGCAGCGCGCCCGAAGGAGGGCGCGGGGCGATCCGCTTTTTGCGGTCTGTAGGCCGGGGAGTGTGGGCGATCCGCTTTTTGCAGCCTGTAGGCAGGGAAGCGTGGGCGATCTGCTTTTTGCAGCCCGGAGGCCGGGAAGTGTGGGCGATCCGCTTTTTACAGCCATCAGGCCGGTAAACGTGGGCGATCTGCTTTTTACAGCCCGGAGGCCGGAGTGTATGTGGGATTCGCTATTTGCAGCCCGCATACCCGGCAGCGCGCGGCGCAGTTTTTTTGAACTGCCCGGTCCGCGAAAGGAAGAGAAAGAGGAGGAAAAGAAAATGGATCGGGTTAAAATACGCCCTGCGGTGGCAGCGGACGCGGCGGCGCTTCTGGAAATCTACGCGCCTTACGTCGTGGAAACGACCGTTACATTTGAGTACGAGGTGCCCGGGACGGATACATTTGCCGGTCGTATTGAGGCCATCGCGGCCGAGTATCCTTACCTGGTGTGCGAAATCGACGGCCGCATCGCGGCCTACGCTTACGGTCACCGCCATATGGAGCGGGCAGCTTACCAGTGGAACGCGGAACTCTCCGTGTACGTGGACCAGGGACAGTTCCGGCGGGGCATCGGCCGCGCGCTCTACCAGGCGGTGATGGAGATTTTAAAGCTCCAGAACATTCAAACGGTTTACGGCATCGTCACCTCGCCCAACGAAAACAGCGAGCGGCTCCACGCGGCAATGGGCTTTACAAAGCGCGCCCTGTTCCCGCAGATGGGCTACAAGTTTGGCAGGTGGCTGGACGTAGCCTGGTTTGAAAAGAACCTGGGCGGCCACGGGGAAGAGATGGAGCCTTTTAAGGCCATCGGCCTGGTTGATCCCGAAAACCTCACCCGGATTATGGAAAAATATGCCGGGGAGATCGCAAAATCGCTCTGAGAGCGGAATGGAAAATCGGCGCGGAATTTGTCGTCCGGTGATTGACGTTTTCTGCTTTCCGTTATAGAATAACTGTAACTGTTCAGTAGGTCTGCGCACTTGCTGCGCTGATCGTACGAAAAACTAAGCTTGCAGGCAAAAATCCCATCGACGAAGTCGATTTTAAATGGATTTTTGCTCGTATCTGCGATGGTACTGAACAGATACAAATAACGATTAAAAAAGAACAATGGGGGTTTATGAGTCCAATGGAACGAGAAAAATTTTCATCCAGGCTGGGATTTATTCTGATCTCGGCCGGCTGTGCGATCGGTTTGGGAAACGTGTGGCGTTTCCCATATATTGTGGGTAAATACGGCGGAGCGGCCTTTGTGCTGATCTATCTGCTGTTTCTCGTGGTGCTGGGTCTTCCCATCGTGGTCATGGAGTTCTCCGTGGGCCGGGCCAGCCGCAAAAGCGCGGCTCTGTCCTTTGACGTGCTGGAGCCCAAAGGCAGCAAGTGGCATCTCGGGAAGGGAATCGCCATTGCTGGAAACTACATTCTGATGATGTTCTACACCACGGTGGGCGGCTGGATGATCCTGTATTTCTTCAAGATGATCAAGGGCGACTTTACCGGCATGAGCGCGGAGGCCGTGGCCGGAGAGTTCGGCGGCATGCTGGCCAATCCGGGCCTTATGATGGTGTTTATGGTGATCACCGTGCTGATCTGCTTCGGCGTGTGCGCCCTGGGCCTGCAAAAAGGCGTGGAGCGGATCACCAAGGCTATGATGCTCTGCCTGCTGTGCCTGATGGTGGTATTGGCCGTGCATTCCGTGCTGTTAGAGGGTGGAAGCGAGGGCCTGAAGTTCTATCTGATGCCGGATTTTGGAAAAATGGTGGAGACCGGAATCGGCGAGGCGGTGTTTGCGGCTCTGGGACAATCCTTTTTTACCCTGAGCATCGGCATCGGCGCGCTGGCAATATTTGGAAGTTATATTGGCAAGGAGCAGCGCCTGACCGGCGAGGCGGTCAATGTGACGGTTCTGGACACGCTGGTGGCGTTTATGGCGGGACTGATCATTTTTCCGGCCTGCTCCGCCTACAACATTGAACCCCAGGCGGGGCCGTCCCTGATTTTCATCACGCTGCCCAATGTGTTCAACCACATGGTCGGCGGCAGACTCTGGGGCACGCTGTTTTTCATGTTTATGTCCTTTGCCGCGTTCTCCACGGTGATTGCGGTGTTCCAGAACATCATTTCCTTTGCCACGGATCTCACCGGCTGCACCATCAAAAAAGCGGTGCTGGTGAACATTGTGCTGATTACCATCCTGTCCATCCCCTGCGTGCTGGGCTTTAACCTGTGGAGCGGTTTTATGCCGCTGGGGCCGGAAAGCACGGTGTTGGACCTGGAGGATTTTGTCCTCAGCAACAACCTGCTGCCCATCGGAAGTATGGTATACCTGGTATTCTGCACCAGCCGTTACGGTTGGGGCTTTAAGAATTTCCTGGCGGAAGCCAACGAGGGTAAGGGCTTAAAATTCCCGGCCTGGGCCAGGATTTATGTGAGCTATATCCTTCCATTGATCGTGCTTCTGATCTTTATTCAGGGCTACTGGTCAAAATTTGCCGGATAATTGAATTGACTTTTTTGAAGCGATCCCGCTGCCTGCCGTCCAAAAACGGACAGGCCCGGGATCGCTTTTTGCTTGAATACAATGGGCCGCTGGCGCAGACTCTGGGCGATTGTTGCAAAATGCCGCATCAGCAGACTGGGGATCATTGTTGTGGTGCGGCGCTGATAAAAAGCTCTGTTTCCGGGAATATTACTGACAAAACGGATTGCCGGGAGCAGAAATGCCCCGGAACCGGTTTGCGGGCACCGATTCCGCAGGTACGCGAAAGGAGCGAAGCACATGACAACACAGCAGTATCACATAGACGGCATGACCTGCGCAGCCTGCAGCAGCGCGGTGGAGCGCGTGACGCGCAAGCTGGCCGGGGTGGAGCGCAGCGACGTAAATCTGACCACCGGCCGGATGACCATCACCTACGACGAGGGCCGGGTGAACCCGGAACTGATTCAGGACCGGGTGTCCAAAGCGGGATTTTCGGCCAGTCTTGTGGAGGAAGTGGGAGAGCAGGAGTCCAGGGCCCGGGACGAGGAGGAGTGGAGACGCCAGGGGGAAGAGTTGGACGAGGTAAAGCGCCGGGTGATCACGGCGGTCCTCTTTGCCTTGCCCCTGCTCTATATTTCCATGGGGCACATGGTTCCCTTTCCCCTGCCCCTTCCGTCTCTGATCGATATGTATGAGAGCCCGCTGGAGTTTGCGCTGGCCCAGTTGATCCTGACGGTGCCCATCCTGATCTGCGGGCGTAAGTTCTACATTGTGGGCCTGCGGACGCTATTTAAGGGACATCCCAACATGGATTCCCTGGTTGCTATCGGCACTGGCAGCGCCTTTATCTACAGCCTGGTGATGACGGCCCGGATTCCTCAAAATCCCATGAACGCCCACCACCTGTACTATGAGTCCGCAGCCGTGGTGGTGACCCTGGTGATGCTGGGGAAATATATGGAGAGCCGCAGTAAGGGCAAGACCTCCGAGGCCATCCGCAAGCTGATGGAGCTGGCGCCGGACACGGCGGTGCTCTATGAAGATGGGATGGAGCGGGAGGTGGAGACGTCCTCCGTGACCCTTGGGCAGCACATTCTGATAAAACCGGGCAGCCGGATTCCGCTGGACGGCATCCTGGTGCAGGGCAGCAGCAGTGTGGACGAATCCATGCTGACCGGGGAGAGCGTACCGGTGGAGAAACAGGTGGGAGACCGGGTGATCGGCGGAAGTATGAACTACAATGGAGCCATGGAGGTGGAGGTCACCCACGTGGGGAGCGATACCATGCTCTCCAAAATTATCCATCTGATCGAGGATGCTCAGGGCCGGAAAGCGCCCATCTCCAAGCTGGCGGATCAGGTGGCGGGTTATTTCGTGCCTGCGGTGATGGCGATCGCTCTGGTGTCAGCCCTGGCCTGGTGGATATTCGGCGGCCGGGACCTGGCCTTTGTGCTGACGATTTTCGTTGCGGTGCTGGTGATTGCCTGTCCCTGCGCGCTGGGGCTTGCTACGCCCACCGCCATCATGGTTGGAACCGGCGTGGGGGCCGGCCACGGTATCCTGATCAAGAGCGGCGAGGCATTGGAAATCTGCCACAAGGTGGACGCGGTGATCCTGGACAAAACCGGAACCATCACCGAGGGCAAACCCAGGGTCACGGATGTGGAGGCGGTGGGAAAATGCCCTGAGGGCAGGGAGGAGGAGCTGCTGAAAATGGCGGGCGCATGTGAGCAGATGTCCGAACATCCCCTGGGGCAGGCCATCGTGAATTTTGCCCGGGAAAAGCAGATGGAGCTCCCCATGCCGTCCTCCTTTGAGAGCATCACCGGCGCGGGGATACTCACCCAGTGGGAGGGCAGGCGCGTGGCGGTGGGAAACAGCCGCCTGCTGGAACAGCTTCACGTCACCGCGTCGGATGAGACCAGAGAGCAGGCGGCCCGGTTTGCCAATGAGGGAAAGACGCCCATGTACGTGGTGGAGGACGGCCGCCTGGCCGGGATAATCTGCGTGGCGGATACCATCAAGGAGACCAGCCTGGAGGCGGTAAAACAGATCCGGGGTCTGGGAATTGCCGTGTATATGGTGACGGGGGACAACCGGAAGACTGCCGAATACATCGGCAGGCAGGCCCACGTGGACCAGGTGGTGGCGGAGGTTCTGCCCGGGGATAAGGCCGACGTGGTCAGCCGTCTCCAGCGGGAGGGAAAGACTGTGATGATGGTGGGAGACGGGATCAACGACGCCCCGGCCCTGGTCCAGGCGGATGTGGGCTGCGCCGTGGGATCGGGCAGCGATATCGCCCTGGAGTCCGGAGATATCGTGCTGATGAAGTCGGATCTGATGGATGTGTACCGGGCTATCCGGCTCAGCAAGGCCACCATCCGCAACATCCGCCAGAACCTGTTCTGGGCCTTTTTCTACAATGTCCTGGGAATACCGGTGGCCGCGGGCGCTCTGTATTTGTTGGGAGGGCCGCTGTTAAGCCCCATGATCGGGGGCCTGGCCATGTCCTTAAGCTCCGTCTGCGTGGTGGGAAACGCGCTGCGGCTGAAAACATTAAAACTGTGAGAAAGAGAGGAACAAGATGAAAACATTTTACTGTGAAGAGATTGCATGCGGGGGCTGCGCGGCCCGGATCGACCGGGCGCTGGACGCGGCCGGAATCCGGCACAGCGTGGATCTGGAGAATAAAACGGTGACGGTGGAGGAAACCGCAGGCGTGGCGCCGGAAATTTTGTTCGACCTGGGATTTACGCCGGTGGAACGATAAAAAAATAAAATTTGTTGCCCAGGGCTCCGGTGGATGATATACTGTGTGAAAGCATTTCTGTGCTCTTAAACACGGGACGAACGGAGAATGTTGGTATGGAGAAAACAAAGGACCAGGGCGGTCATACACCGGCACAGCCTGCGGCGGTGGAGATTCCCGCTTTTCTGATCAATGGAAAGCGGGTGATTCGGATTGCGACAACGCTATTTTTGATCGCAATCCTGTTTGTGTTTCCCATCTATTATCGGGACTATTATTTCGATATTCCCAAAGTGAAGTACCAGTTCTATTATAGCAGCGTGCTGGCTTTGTTTGCCGGAGTGGCGGTAACGGCGCTGGTGATGATGATTGTGGATTTGACTCGGTATGAGGGGCGCCATACGGCAGCGTTTTTTGAACGTTTCAGCCTCAAAAAGATAGGGCGCACTTTGACGGTTCCGGATGTGGCGCTGATCTGTTTTCTGGCGGTGGCAGCGTTGTCAACCGCGCTGTCGGATTATGTGTTCGAATCCTTTTGGGGAAATGAGGGGCGCTTTTCGGGGCTGTTCCTGCTTCTCCTCTACGGAGTTTCGTTTTGGATAATCAGCAGGCTGTCAGACTTTCGGAATTGGTATCTGGAGCTGTTTCTGGTTTCATCGGTTCTGGTCTGCGCTTTTGGAATTACAGATTATTTCAATCTGAACCTTCTGCATTTTAAGGATCATATCGATCCTAAGCAATACAATATCTTCATGTCGTTTATGGGAAATATCAATACCTATACGGCCTACCTCAGCCTGATGCTGGGCGTGTCCGGTCTGCTGTTCGCCTCTGACCGCAGGAGAGGGAGGTGTGTCTGGCATTATCTATGCCTGGTGCTGGCCTTCTTTGCTATGATCACCGGGCAGAGCGACAACGCTTATCTGGCGATTCTGGCGCTGTTTGCGGCGCTCCCTTTTTACATGTTCAAAAGCCGGACCGGAATCAGACGGTATGCGGTGGTGCTGGCAAGCTTTTTCACGGTGGTGCAGCTGGTTGGAGTGATCGGCTGGGCCATGCCGGGGCAGGTTCTGGAAATTCAGGGAATCTTCAGCGTTCTGGCGAATTTTAAGGGGCTGGCATATCTTCTGGCCGCACTGTGGGCTTGGGCTGGTTTCTTGTACGCGCAGGCTCATTTGCGGAGCGGGAAGGAAGAAGATCCGGGTGTGTGGCCGCGCCGGATCTGGGGGATTGCCGTCGCGGTCGGAGTTCTGGCGCTGTTATTTGTGCTTTGCGATGCCAATATAGCCGGAAACGGCCAGCGCTACGGGGCGTTGCGAAATTATGTAGTGATTGACGACGACTGGGGAACGCACAGGGGCTATATCTGGTGTCTGGCCATCCGAAATTACAGGGAGTTTACCCCGGTGCAGAAGTGGATCGGCTACGGGCCGGACACCTTTGGCATTCTAACCGTCCAAAACAATTACAGCGAAATGGCGCGGCGTTACGGCGAGACCTTTGACAGCGCACACAATGAGTATCTGCAATATTTTGTCACCATCGGCCCCCTGGGGCTGGCGGCGTATCTGGGCCTGCTGATCTCATCCGCAGTGCGGATGGTGAGGCGTGGATCCGGAAATTCCTACGTGATGGCCGCGCTGTTCGCAATGCTGTGCTACGGCGCCCAGGCCTTTGTCAATATTAATCTGCCCATTGTGACGCCGGTTATGTGGACCCTGATGATGGTGGGGCTGTCGGGTTGTCAGGGGAGCCGCCCGTTTACAGGCGGGGTCTGACCTGCAAAGAGGAGCCAAAAACAACGCAGTTTCAAGGCTTCCCGAAATTGGCAAAATTATTTCAAAAAATTTGAATATTTTCGTTGACAAGTGGTGTTTTTTGTATTATACTACCAAAGGTATCGAGGCGTGGCTCAGTTTGGTAGAGCGCTGCGTTCGGGACGCAGAGGCCGCGTGTTCGAATCACGTCGCCTCGATTCACCTATGGCCTGATGGTCAAGCGGCTAAGACGACGCCCTCTCACGGCGTAAACCCGGGTTCGATTCCCGGTCAGGTCATTGATGAAAAGGCTGTTGCATAAGCGGCAGCCTTTTTCATCCAAAGGTGCCACTGTAGCGCAGTTGGTAGCGCAACGCATTCGTAATGCGTGGGTCGCCGGTTCGAGTCCGGCCAGTGGCTTTGTAGAAAATCCCTTGTGTTTACAAGGGATTTTTTGCATACCGGGAAAAAGAGGACTCCGAAAGAGACGTTTTATTTTGAAAGCCCGGTCTTGCGGAATGGATTGTGGATAAAACAGATTGACAAATTATATATTTGGAATTAGAATTAACATGTAATACATGTTAACAGTGATATGAAACTCAATATTCAAAATGAAAGAAGCAAGCCAATGGAGTTAATTAATATTGCAAAGAAAAATCTGGTCGATGAAGCCCACCAACAGATGAAACAGATGATCCAGGCAAAGGTGTGGAGAGAAGGGGAGATACTGCCTTCCGAACATAAACTATGCAAGGATTTGGGGGTCAGCCGTGTAGTGGTGAGAGAGGTTCTTCAAAGGCTGAGAGCTGAGAAGCTGATTGTAACACGTCAGGGAGTCGGCTCTTTTGTTTCGAATCCCAATAATTTTAATTTTTCTATAACGGATGAAAACGGGGAGACGATCCAGCTGACGGAAGGGCAGTTTTTAGATGTGATGGAATTTCGAAAATGTATTGAATTTTTTGCAATCGAGCTGGCGGTATCACGTGCAGATGAAGAAGATTTTCACGCCATCCAGCAGGCAGTTTCAGGAATGGAACAGGCAGTCGGAAATTTGGAAGCTTTTTCGGAGGAAGATTACCGGTTCCATTATGCAATCGTGAAAGCATCTCACAACGAGATGCTGTGCAAAGCCATGGATAGCTGCAAAGATGAGTTGTTTTATTGTTTTTACCAGATGAATCAGATCAATGATGTGCGGCCCTGGGGCGTGGATATGCATAAGGATGTAATGGAATGTCTTCGTAAAAGAGATGCAAAGGCAGCAATTCAGTCATTGAAGAAGAGCAACGAATATAATTATGCCAGATTGGGAGAATTTTTCTTGTCAAAAGATGGGCCAGATTGATCAGGAAAGGGGGAGTTATTTTGTAATATCACTTGTATGACATGTTATATATTATGTATTAAGTAGAGCAGAGAGGAGGAACTTATGAATCAGGAAATGGTAACACAAGCAATTAAGAAACATAAGGTAGTGGCAATTCTGAGAGGAATTGAACGAGAGTCCGTTGAGCCGGTGATCGATGCCCTTTACGAAGGCGGAATCCGCCTGCTGGAGATCACATTCAACCAGAAATCCCTTTCAAAACTTCAGGATACGGCGGCGGCTATTTCCTATGCCAAAAAAAGGTATGGGAACAGTATGTATGTGGGGGCCGGGACGGTTATGTCTGTAGAGGAAGTGATCTGTGCAGAGAACGCCGGGGCCAGTTTCATTTTATCTCCCAATGTGAACGAGCGGGTACTGCGCGCAGCGGTTGAACGGAACATGTGTGCAGTTCCAGGCGCAATGACCCCAACTGAGATTGTAACCGCTTATGAGGCGGGGGCCGCGTTTGTAAAGCTTTTTCCAGCAGGTAATATGGGACTTGCCTACTGTAAGGCGGTTATGGCGCCGATTAATCATATCCCTCTGATGGCAGTGGGGGGAATCGGGCTTGATAATCTTCGCGACTATCTGTGCGCCGGGTTTGAAAGCGTTGGTGTCGGTTCCAGTCTGACCTGTCGGGAAATGATTCGAAACAAGGAATATTCCAGGCTGTCTTCATTAGCCGCCGAATATATGCAAGCTGCTACAGCAAAGAAAAATTTATAAAACGAAAAGGAGAAGACTATGAAAAGCTACATCATTACCATTGACACCGGAACCACAAATACGAGAACCTTTCTGTGGGATGAAAACCGCAACATGATTGCGGGCGAAAAGGCGGAGGTAGGCGTGCGCAACACCGCGATCGACGGAAACAATGACCGCTTGAAAAAAGCGGTCCACGACTGTCTGGAGCGTCTGCTGGAAAACAACAATCTGACCTATAACAATATTTCCAGAGTTATGGCATGCGGCATGATCACTTCAAATGTAGGCTTAGTGGAGGTGCCGCACGTTACGGCTCCGGCCGGATTAAAGGAACTGGCCCAACAGGCAAAATCTATTTTGTTGGAAGATGTTTGCCCTCTGCCGATATTATTCATTCCCGGAGTGAAAAACGGTTTGCCCGATATCAATATGGAAAATTTTGCGGTGATGGATATTATGAGGGGGGAAGAAGTAGAAAGTATTGCGATTATGGACCATTTTCCAAAGGATAAGCCGTATTTGCTGGTGCTGCCCGGTTCTCACACAAAATTTGTATCTGTCGATAAAGAAGGAAAAATGACAGGATGTCTGACCACCATAACCGGGGAACTGCTGGCTTCAATTACCAATGACACAATCATTGCAGATGCTGTGGGAAGGCAGTTTGTAAATGAAGCGGATTATGACCGGGAAATGATGCTGAAGGGATTTGTTACTTCCAGAGATACGGGGATTGGACATGCTTGTTTTTCCGCCAGGATTTTAAATATGTTTGTGGAAAAGGATAAGATGAAGCTGGCCAACTATATACTGGGAGTGGCGCTGCAGAATGATATTACGGCTATAAAAAATTCGAAAGCGTTGGAGACAGACCAGAACACTACGGTTATTGTCAGCGGTAAGAACCCGCTGCGTCAGGCGATCATTGATATTTTAATATATGATGGGTATTTTGCGGATGTAGAAGAATTTGTACCGGATAATAAGCTGCCATTATCAGCAGCAGGAGCATATCTTGTGGCAGATGCCATGAACCGTTAGGAGGGGAATATGAAAGTAGTAATTACAGACTATCAGTATGAAAACATTGACCAGGAGAAAAAAATAATTGGCGACGCGGGACTTAAATTGGCAGAATACCAGATAAAAGACGCCAAGCAGCTGATTGGCCTGATTGACGATGCCGACGCAGTCATCACACAGTACTCGGATATGAACAGAGAGGTAATCGAACATTTACAGCACTGCAAAATGATTATTAAATACGGCATCGGAGTAAATAACATTGATGTGATGGCAGCAACTGAAAAAGGGATTTATGTATGTAATGTTCCTGATTATGGGGTGGAAGAAGTATCCGATCACGCGATTGCAATGATCTTTGCACTTTCTAAAAAATTGCCTATCATTACAAAGGCTCTGAGAAATGGAGACTGGGGATATTCCAGCGTGGTACCTCTGTACCGTTTTTCCGAGTCGGTTGTAGGGCTCGTGGGATTGGGGAGGATACCGCAGTTGGTGGCAAAGAAGCTGAAGGGGTTCGGGGTAAGGATTTTAGCCTATGATCCGTATGTGATGCCAGAGACAGCAGAAGAATCAGGGGTGGAGCTGGTGGATTTTGATACCCTTTGTAAAGAAAGTGATTACATTTCCATCCATTGTCCGCAGACCGGGGGAACAAACCATCTATTTAACAAACGGGTATTCCAGATGATGAAGAAGACCGCTTTTATCATCAATACGGCCAGAGGTCCGGTTGTGTGTGAAGAGGACCTGGTTGAAGCGCTGGAGTCCGGCGAAATAGCAGGAGCAGCGCTGGATGTATTTGAGAATGAACCGGTTTGCGCGGATCATAAGCTTCTTAGTATGGATCAGGTGATTGCAACGCCTCACTGCGCATGGTACAGCATAGAAGCGATTACCAGCCTTCAAAGGAAAACGGCTGAAGAGGTGGTGAATGTTCTGGCGGGGAATGCTCCATTTAACTGTGTAAACAGAATGGAATTGCAGAATAAACACACCAGTTAGATACATGTATGCTATAAGGGGAATACATGTAGTTGGTAAAAAAATATAAAAATCTATTTCTGGACAAAGCGTACTAGTGATTATATATACAAAAATGTTTTAAAACGAAGATAATGGTAGACAAAATTACTAAAATAAATTAATATACATATATGAAACCTGTACTGCTCAACAGAATTGGAGGAGAAGATATGAGAAGAACAAAGAAACTGGTAGCAAACATGGTGGCGCTTGCGATGGCAGCATCATTGGCTGGCTGTTCCGGGGGCGGGGGAGCGACTCAAACGGCTGCCGCCACAGCGGGGGCTGCGGAAGGAACCACCGCGGCAGCGGCTGAGACAACTGCAAAGAATGACAGCGGCTTCCCTACAAAGCAGATCAATTTGATCATTCAGGCTGCACCAGGCGGGGAATCTGATTCCACGGGGCGTCTGATTGCTCAGACCATGGAGCAGAAATTAGGTGTACCGGTTGTCTGCTCGAATAAGACAGGCGCTTCAGGCGCAGTTGCGTTCCAATATGTAAGGTCACAGGCGGCAGACGGATATACAATCGGAATCTGCCCGGCGGAAATTACCATGGTACATGCATTGGGGTATTCTGATGTGGTGCCGGATGATATGGATTTCCTGGGCGGGGCATGCGAAACGCCGTCGGCAATTATTGTCAGTGCAAAGGCACCCTATAATACGCTGCAGGAATTTGTGGATTACTGTAAAGAGAATCCCGGCACTGTGGTAAGCGGAACTTCCGGTGCGGGTTCTACAATGCATATTGGTTCGGAAGTATTTGCAAGAGAGGCTGGAGTTCAGTTTTCTTATGTTCCCTTTGACGGCAGCGGACCGGCCATTACTGCTTTGATGGGAGGTCATGTGGATTTGGCGGTTATCGGAGTTCTTGGAGCGGTTGCGGGCGTTGAATCCGGAGATTTAAAGGTGCTTGCAATTCTTGGAGAAGAGAGAAGTCCTGTGCTTCCTGATGTTCCTACGGCCTCAGAGGAAGGGATTGAGGCGTATTACAGCACATGGGTTGGACTGTACGCACCCAAGGGACTTCCGGCTGATGTAAAGGATACCTTGGAGGCAGCTGTAAAAGAAGGCGTGGAGGGAGCTCCCTATGTGGAATTTACAGAGAGTAAAGGTCTTACAAGAAAATACAGAGATGCGGCCGAATTCACAGAATTTGTAAATGAAAATTTTGCAATGTACGAGGAACTGATTCCGTCTCTGGAGTTAAAATAAGTTGATTCAGTATCGCGGGGTGCTGTGGGGCAACGTTAATGTTGCTTTTGCAGCACCCCACGAATAAAATGAGGTGATTATATGAAGAGGATATTAAATGGGGATACCTTGTTTGGGGCGGTAATCCTGATCATCTGCATCGGCTTTTTTACAATGGGCTTCCAGTATACAGGAATGGCCGGTGACGCCGGACCGGGACTATTTCCTCAGATTATTGCGGTGATAACAGGAATATTTGCATTGTCGTTGACTATCGGCGGCATACGGAAAGGAATTAATGGGGAAGAAGTTAAAACGGAAGCGTTTGACAGAAAGAATTTTTATTATACTCTGTTGTTTATGACCATGTATCTGGCTTCCTGGAAGTATATACATTTTATTATCTGTACAGAAACCTTTTTGCTGGCTATGTGCTGGAACCTGAAATTCTCTGCAAAATTCTCAATTATCTACTCCACAATTTTTTCCGTGGGTATTTATTATATTTTTGCGAATATCTTTAGGATACTTTTGTAGGAAGAGGAGGGAATTAATTATGGCAGAATGGTTTAGTATTTTTTTGTCCTGTTTGACGCCGGGAGTTCTGTTTTACTTGATGGTGGGAACAGTTGCGGGATATGTAATCGGAGTTTTGCCTGGGCTTTCGGCAACTATGGGTGTTGCGCTTTTGACACCACTTACCTTTTGGCTTCCTGAGGAGCAGGGATTTGCAATGCTGATCGGAGTATTTAACGCCGGTGTTTTTTCCGGGGGAATCTCAGCAATCTTAATCAACACGCCCGGAACTCCGGCTTCCATTGCAACTACTTTTGATGGTTATGAAATGACCAAACAAGGAAAACCAGGTCTGGCACTGGGGTTGAATACAATTTTTTCCTGCATAGGCGGCTGGATCGGAACGTTGGTTTTAATGCTGGCAGCGTTCCCGTTGGCTAAATTCGCATTAAAATTTGGTCCCGCAGAATTTTTTGCACTGGCTATTTTTGGGCTGACAATGATGGTTAGCGTTTCTCAGCAGTCGATTGTAAAAGGGCTGTTGACAGGCTTCCTTGGGCTTTTGTTGTCCACAATCGGAACGGATCCTATGCTTGGAATGCCCCGTTTTACCTTTAATATTGCAGAAATCATGGATGGTATTTCCTTTATCGCTGTTATGATTGGAATGTTTGGACTGGGGGAAGTGCTATTCCAGATGTATAACGGAGAAAACCGAGGGCAGGCGCAAAAAATACAATCCTTGGGAAGAGTGCTGCCAACATGGGAAGAATTTAAGCGGTGTATTCCTGGTTCTGTCGTCGGAAGCATTATTTCTGTGATAGTAGGCGCGATTCCGGGAACCGGAGGTGACATAGCTGGCTTGATCGGATGGGATCAGGCAAAGCGGATGTCTAAAAAACCTGAGGAGTTTGGCAAGGGATCTCCGGAGGGCGTAGCGGTTACCTGTTTGGCCAACAATGCCTGCCTGGGCGGTTCTCTGGTGACAATGATGACCCTTGGTGTGCCGGGAGAGTCTATATCAGCTGTACTGCTGGGATCTTTAATGATGTATGGAATGGACCCTGGCCCTGCTCTTTTTACCGAGAACAGAAGCTTTGTTATGACATTTATGGTTTTGATGATGCTGGCTTATGTAATCATTATGGTGCTTGGGCTGGCGACGGCAAAGTACAGCACCGCTCTGATTAACCTTAAAAAGGAAATCGTATGGCTGACCGTAATCGCACTTTGTGTAATCGGCTCTTATGCGATGAATTCGTCTTTTGTTGATGTTCTGATTATGGCGGTAAGCGGACTTTTGGGTTTCTTCTTCAGAAAACTGAATTTTCCATTGGGCCCAATTATTCTTGGTTTATTACTTGGACGCATGGCAGAGAGCAATTTTAGGAGAGCCCTGTCATTAGGCGGTATGTCCTACAAGCTGTTCTATACAAAACCGATTTCCGTTATTTTACTGCTGTTGGCTGTTTTGGCAGTGGTAACGCCGGTTTACAAAAATTATAAAGCTAAGAAACAGATAGGGGAGACAAAATGAGCTGTTTTTATTGTGAAAAGAACGAAACATTAAATCAGTTGATGACCAGAATCTGCACATTAAAGGTATCGGAGGTCTATTTGGTTAAAAACCAGAATTTTCCAGGGCGCTGTGTGGTGGCCTTTAAAGACCATAAAACCGAATGGTTCCAGTTGACGGAAGAGGAGCGGAATGATTTTGGCCGGGATATGGCGGTTGTGGCGGAAGCGATCTATTGTTTGTTTGAAGCAGATAAATTGAATTATGCCATTTACGGAGACGGAGTTCCCCATCTTCATTGTCATATCATTCCCAAAAAGAAGGGCGGATACTGCTGGGGAAGCGCATTCGATATGAATGGCAATCGGACAGAACTTTCCGAAGAGGAATTCCAGGCGAGAATCGACTTGATTTATAACTATATAAAAGGGCTGAAATAGGTATAATTCCGGTGCAGGAGGAAAAAGAATGATAGATTTTGTGACAAACCGCAGAGTGATTTTGGGAGAAAATTCGATCAATGAGATACCGTCTGTGTTGGACTGGTACCAAAAGAAAAAGGTGTTTTTGTGTGTGTTTAACAGTAAAGCAGAGAGTGTTCAAATAATTGAAGCATTATTAAAATCTAATTGTATTCAATATGTAATTTATGATAAAATTGTGAATGAACCGGACCTGGACGTGATTGATGAGGGCGCTGCCCTTTGTGCGAACGAAAAATGTGACGCTGTGATTGCAGTGGGGGGCGGCAGCATAATTGATGCATCTAAAGTTATTTCGATGATTGCTTCTAACGGCGGGGTGACCGAAGACTATCAGCTGAATGGAAAGCCTGTTAAAGAAATTCCGATTCTTTTCATTGCGGTTGCCACTACGGCTGGAACCGGTGCAGAGGCAACAAAGGTAAGCGTTGTATATAATCAGAAAAAAGGCTTCAAGAAAGCCATATACCATAATTCCATGATTGCGGAGGTTGCGATTTTAGATCCGCTTGTGACCGTAGGACTTCCAGTTAAGGTGACGGTAGCAACCGGGATGGATGCCATAACTCACGCCATTGAATCATACATATCAAACAATGCAAATGTTATCTCAAAGATGTATTCATTGAAGGCGCTTGAGCTTCTGGCGAATAACATTGAAGCAGTATATAAGGACCCCGGAAATTTGAAAGCCAGGGAGAATATGCTGTTGGGGAGTTATTTTGCGGGCTGCGCTATCTCTGCCGGAACCTGCCTGGCCCATATTGTAGGCCAGCCGGTGGGAGCCATTTTTAAGATTCCCCATGGAGATTCCTGCACTATATTCCTGACGCCGTCCATGCGCCTGAATATGGAGTATGTGAAGAAGGAATATGTTGAGATTGCAAAGATTCTGGGCATCGAGACTTCGGGCAAGACGGATGAGCAGGTTGTGCTGGAAGGGATTGAACGATTAGAAGAAATTGAAAAGAAAATAAAGGCTCCGGTGAAGCTGTCCGACTATATGGCAAAAGAAGATTTTGACATGGAAATGGTGTTGGATAATATTCAGACTTCTATGGGCCATATCAAGACAAATCCGAGGCCTGTATCCCGTGAATTGTTCCGGGAGCTTTTAGAAATGGTCTGGTAAGAAGATAAGGGTGAAGGAGTTGAACTGCATGGAAATAAGCGGAAGAAAATATTTGTATGATGTAGTTTATGGCGCATTGAGACAAGAGATTTTGGAGGGGAAAATAGAATGTGGCATGCTGCTTCCCTCTGAACGTGAAATTTCTCTTCGGTTTAACGTGGAACGGGCTACTGTAAGAAAAGCACTTCAACTCCTGGTAGATGATAAATTGGTCGAAAAAAAACCTGGGGTGGGAACCAAGGTTACCTTTAAAAAAAGGGTAGAGACCCTTTCGACCAGCACAGAGCACAAACGGGTCATCGGTTTTTTTATGTCGGATGATTCCCAGAGCGGATTGAGCATCACCCAGCCATTTTATGCGGAGCTGTTTTATCAGCTGGAGCAGGAATGCAAAAAGAAGGATTATCAGTTGATTTATGTTTCAATTTCAGAAGAAACAGATATTATAGAGTTGCTGAACAGTCAGGATTTTTGTTCTGTCATATTTGTTTCCCTTGTGGACTCGGGGCTGATTGAACAGGCTAAGCTTTCAAAGATTCCCATGATTATTATTAATAACGCTTTTGATGGAGTTGTCAGTATATCCTACGACAATGTTTCTGGTGCCTATCAGATGATGAAATACCTGTATCATATGGGACACCGGGATATTGCAATTATCTCAGCATCAGAAAAGTATTATTCTACAAAAGAAAAGCTGGAGGGCTGCTATCGGGCGGCTAAAGAACTGGGGCTGAAGCTGAAAAAGAATAATATCGTATATTCGGAACACTGGGATTATCAAAATGGGTATAGCTGCACCAGAGATCTTTTGATGGAACGGGACAAAAAGGATTATCCCACAGCTATTTTTGCCTTCAATGACTTTATGGCGATTGGCGTGATTCAGGCCCTGAAGGATTTATCCCTCAGGGTGCCGGAAGATATCAGCGTAGCGGGATTTGATAATATTGAAATGTTAAAGTATATGGAGCGGGATCTGACAACCATGGATGCGGATATTGGACTGCTTGCAAGAATGCTGATCAATGACAATATCCAGCAGTTGATTAAGGCGCCGGAAAGCGGTATGCAGATTATTACACCGGTTAAACTTGTGAAGGGGAGCACTGTAAAGAAAATTGAGTGGCGTACAGCTATAACCAAAGCTATATAACGGTAAAAAGTAATGGATTGCCATAGACTGTTATAGGCTGTTGCGGGGGATGCTGTTTGGCGTGTGAATTTTTGCAATATTGGTGGCTGAGGTATTTATCAGCCACCTTTTTACTTTTTCTATTATCAAACATGTATTCTTTTCTTTCAAATTCTGTTTTTGGCCCAAAGTCCGGGACCTTTGGGCAATCCATCACAGCCGCAACCCCTTAATATCCTTAATCCGCGAGAGTATCATATTGCAACTGCAGTTGATCACCCCTGGAAGGGGATCAATCACATCACGGATCAATGCCTCCATCTCCTCGCCCGAGGAGGCCACCGCGTGGACGTGCAGCTTGTGGCGGCCGGTGACCCGGTAGATCTGGGTCACGGTCTCATGTTCCAGGAGAAGTCCGGTTACCTGGGAAAATGTGTCCGGGGCCGTCTCGATCTCAAAATAGCAGGATACCGCGCCGTTTATCTTCTGGGGGTTGATGATTGTGGTGTACTCCTCGATGACGCCCCGTTTTTCAAGAGACTGAATCCGCGTTTTCACCGCCACCCGGGATATACCCACCTCCTTGCCGATGTCCGAGTAGGACATGCGAGCGTTCTGGATCAGCAGCCGGACGATTTTCTGATCCAGCTCGTCAAGTCCGTCAAGAAACATGATCGGCGCCTCCTTTTCTGAAATATGTTCATTTCTTTGATTATAGCGGATTTGTATAACAAACGCAATCTGTTAATTGACTTGTGTGGGTTTTCTTGATAAAATGATTGCGAAACGTAAGATAAAAATTTCGATTCGAAAGGAAATGGCGAGATGCGGGGAGATTTGACTCAGGGGAATGTGATGAAAACCATGCTGCGGTTTGCGGTTCCGATGATTTTGGGGAACCTTCTGCAGCAGTGCTATAATGTGGCGGATACGCTGATCGTGGGCCGTTTTCTGGGCGCGGGAGCGCTGGCTGCGGTGGGGTCCTCCTTCACGCTGATGACCTTTCTGACCTCCATACTGCTGGGACTCTGTATGGGCAGCGGGGCGGTGTTTTCCATCCGGTTCGGGCAGCAGAACCACGAGGGCTTAAAGGAGTGCATGTGCGCCTCCTTTGCCCTGATCGCCGCTCTGACCGTGGCGCTGAACCTGCTGGCATTTGCCGGCACGGACGCCGTCATCGCTTTTTTGAAGGTGCCACAGGAGATTCAGGGGATGATGCGGGAGTATCTGTTGGTGATTTTCTGCGGCATCGCAGCGACCTTTCTGTACAACTATTTTGCCTCCCTGCTGCGGGCGGTGGGCAATTCCCTGGCTCCGCTGATCTTTCTGGCCGTCTCGGCGGTGTTAAACATCGTGCTGGACCTCTGGTTTGTGCTGGGCCTGGACCGCGGTGTGGCGGGGGCGGCTCTGGCGACGGTGATCGCCCAGTATGTCTCAGGCATCGGGATCGCGCTGTACACATGGCGTTTCTGCCCATATCTTCGGGTGAGCCGCAGGCACTGCCGGGTGAAGTGGCGCAGCGTCCGGGAGATTGCCGGATTTTCCATTCTCACCTGCCTTCAGCAGTCGGTGATGAATTTCGGGATCCTGATGGTCCAGGGTCTGGTGAACAGCTTCGGCACCACGGTGATGGCCGCTTTCGCGGCCGCGGTAAAGATCGATTCCTTCGCCTATATGCCGGTGCAGGATTTCGGCAACGCCTTCTCCACCTTTATCGCCCAAAACTACGGAGCCAGGCGGGAGGACCGCATCCGCGCGGGGTTAAAGGGAGCGGTGATCACCGCCTTCGCCTTCTGTTCGCTGGTATCCCTGCTGGTCTGGATCTTCGCCCGTCCGCTTATGCTGCTGTTTGTCCGGGCAGAGGAGACCGCCATCATCGCCGAGGGGGTGCGTTACCTGCGCATCGAGGGCGCGTTTTACTGTGGCATCGGCTGTCTGTTTCTGCTCTACGGCCTGTACCGGGCCCTTGGGAGACCGGGGATGTCGGTGGTGCTCACCATCGCCTCCCTGGGGACCCGGGTGGTCCTGGCTTACGCGCTGTCGGCAGTTCCGGCCCTGGGCGTCACCGGAATCTGGTGGTCCGTGCCCATCGGCTGGGCGCTGGCGGATGCAATCGGCCTTCTATACTACCAAAAGCGGAAGAAAATGCTGTTTGACTACTGAGGTCACTCTTTAAACGGCAGCAGGAATTGGGGCATTCCGGTGGAGTAGGGCGCGATGTCGTACTGCTGATAATAGATGACCAGTCCCTCGGGGGTCAGGTAAAAGCTCTCAGCGTTAAAGGTGGTTCGCAGCAGCTCCGGATAATCCTCAAAGTAGGTGGAGGGTTCCTGCTCCAGGCGGCGTCCGATTCCGGACTGGATCTGGTTCTGGATTTCCTCGCGGTAGGAGGGATTGTGGGGGTAAAAATCGGAAAGCTGCATTCGTTTTCCAGTGGAGAAATCCCAGGTCTGTGAAGTGCGCTGGGTGGAGCCGTGGGCGCCGCCCTCAAATTCATACTGGTCCATATACAGGCTGACGACGCATCCGGAATTGTAAGTCACCTGAAAGGTGACAAGAAATTCAAAGCCCAACAGCGGATCCCGGTCTTCCTGAAGCTGTTTTAAGTCCGTTACCGCCTGGGGATACAGGGTGAAGCGGCAGTATGTCTCCAGGGATTTTGCCCGCAGGCGGTAAAAACTGTTGACAGCCGCCGCGGCCCTGTGGCTGCAGGTGCTGGTAAATTGTGGATAATCGATTTTGTAGTTCAGCGCGGGCGTATTTTGAAAATACATGGTATCGGACAGGGTGAGTTTGGAAATAGTTTGCATGGTAAACCTCAAAACGGTATTTTTACAATATATGGCCTGCCTGCCCGGGGTATGATCTCCGTTATGATTCACAGCCCCGCATAAAAGCGCGGTTTTGCGAACCGTAACTGGTTTCCCGCCATTTTCCGCCCGTAAATGCTTTTAAGCTTTCGGAATATCTGAAAATCGTATATAATAGATGAAAATGAGTCGATTGCGCGCAGGAGGAACCATATGGACACCATGGGGCGGCCCGGTTTGGGACGGTTTAAAAACCGCTTTCCCGGTCTTTCACTAAAACAGAAAATGCGATGGATTTCCGGTCTGGCGGCCGCGGTGGTGGTCCTGTCCATCGCCGGCACGTTGGCGGTATCCAGTTTCGGCCTGTTGGGGTTTGAAAAAATTCTGGACAACAATTCCCGGGGATTGAACCTTTGGAAGGCGGCCGGCGAGGAGATGCGCACCTTTGAGACCTACGCTGCCGACCGCACGGAGAAATCCCGGGCGGCGTACGAGGCGGCCAGGGACCGTACGGAAGAGGCCGTGGCGCAGCTGCCCTTCGACTATCAGAAAATCGGTCCTAAGCGGTACGCCAGGACCTGGTCCATCCGCAACCTGTATGAAAACTACCGGGAACGCCGCGACCGTTTCCTGGCCGCTCCCCGAGGGGGAGAGGGATATTTTGAAGAGCTCTACGCCCTGAACCGGGCCCAGACCTACCTTCAGTCCTACGCCGGAGATTTGGAATTTCTGACGGTTGAGGACGGCACCAGGCGCTACGAGACATTGCGCCCTCTGTTTGCGCTGATCCCTGGGGCGGCCGTCCTGTTCGGGGCGGCCGCCGTGGCCGGGGTGCGCCGCTTAAACCGCACGGCGGACCAAAACCTGGTGCGGCCGGTGGTGGAGTTGGCCCGGGATTCGGCCCGCATCGCGGCGGGCGACTTCGACGGCCCAATGGTTAAGGCTCTGGGCGAGGATGAGATCGCTCAGTTGATCCGGGCTTTCTACCACATGAAGGGCGCCACCAGAGGTTATATCGCCGCGCTCAAGGACAAGCACGAGGCGGAGAAGCAGCTGGATGCGGTCCGTCTGCAGATGTTGAAAAATCAGATCAACCCCCACTTCCTGTTCAACACCCTGAACATGATCGCCTCCATGGCCCAGGTGGAGGATGCCGCAACCACGGAGCAGATGATCACGGCCATGAGCCGCCTGTTCCGCTATAATTTAAAGTCCACGGACAGCGTGATGCCGCTGGAGCGGGAGTTGAAGGTGGTATCCGATTACATGTATCTCCAGCAGATGCGCTTTGGAAAACGCCTGCGCTTTACCTCGGACTGCCCGGCCGATACCCTGGATTACCTGGTTCCGTCGTTTGCGCTTCAGCCCCTGGTGGAGAACGCCATTGTCCACGGCATCTCGGCGCAGAAGGAGGGCGGGAAAATCCACATCCGGGCCAGGCGCGCGGACGGGCGGCTGTGGCTTTGGGTGTCCGATACGGGCTGTGGAATGGCAGAAGAGCGCCTGGCGCAGATTCGCGGCGCGCTGGCCGCAGGGGATGAGAAGGCCACCGGAGTCGGCCTTGGAAATATTTACCGCAGAATCCACGCCATGTACCCGGACGGGGAGATGGAGGTGTACAGCCGGGCCGGGTGCGGGACGGTGATCCGGCTGGCAGTAGGCGTGGGCCGGTGACACGTTCACTGGCGGTAGGCGTGGGCCGGTGACCCGTTCACCGGCGGCAGGCATAGGTCAGCGACTTGCCCGGTGGCAGGCGTGAGCCGGTGTTCTGCCGGGCGGCAGGCGCGGATCGGTGATCCGGCCAAATGCCCCCGGCCTCGCCCCTGCCTGAAACCGCAAACGCAATATAAGGAGGAGAAAAGTCTATGATTCGTGTTTTGATCGCGGACGACGAGGGAATTGAGCGCATGGCGCTGTGCAGAAGGCTGGAAAAGCATTTCGGCGACACCCTGTGCATCTGCCAGGCGGAGGACGGCGCCGAGGCGGTGGAGCTGTTTAAACGGGAGAAGAGCCAGATCGCGATCATGGATATCGCCATGCCGGTACTAAACGGCGTGGAGGCGGCGGAGCAGATCCGCAGGCTGGACGAAGGCTGCGTGATCATTTTCCTCACCGCCTACGACGAGTTCTCCTACGCTAAGCGGGCCCTGGTGATCCGCGCCCTGGATTACCTGCTAAAACCCTGCGAGGAGGACGAGCTGGTGGCGGTCATGGAGGAAGCCGTGCGCCTGGCCGGGCTTTACGCCCAGGGACGGACAGCCGGCTATTTCCGCCCGGCCGGACCGGAAAACGCCCCGCTGCGCGACGGGGAGGAGCGGGGAGAGAGCGGGGAAAACCGGATGACCCAGGTGGCCGCTTCCATTCTGGATTACATCCGCCGCAATTACATGAAAGAAATTTCCATGCAGGACGCCGCCAGGGCCATGAATTACTCGGACGCCTATTTCTGCAAGCTGTTCAAACAGTGTTTTGACCAGAACTTTACCACCTATCTCACGCATTTCCGCATGAACGAGGCCAAACGGCTGCTGCAAAACCAGGAGATGAACGTGAAGGACGTGAGCGCCCTGGTGGGATACTCCGACTCCAACTATTTTTCAAAAGTGTTCAAACGGATCACAGGTATGATTCCGTCCGAGTTTCGGGATAGTCAATTCGCACAAAAATAGTACATCAAAATTGTGCATATTCACATGTCGAACAAAAAAATACCGTTTATGTCAAAATCTTCTTCCCGGATGTCAAAATTTTACGGTACACATTTTCATCCCCCCGCTTTATAATTAACATGTTGTTAAGAACGTGACAATAAATCTTAACAGCTCCGGAGCGATTATAGGGCCCGGGGATTTTTTTGCGCAAAAAAGGGAAAAACTTCACAAATGGCAATCGCGAGCTGTTGGTGGAATAGGAACGCTGCAAATATGGAACGCTGTAAGGGAAAGGATTGGTTTACATTGAATAATATGTTGAAAAGACTGGCTGTGGCCGCGCTGGCGGCTGTGACGGCGGCAGGTCTTTCCGGCTGTGGGGCGGTGACGTCGGGGAAACGTATCATCCGTATATCCCATGCCCAGTCGGAAACACACCCGGAGCATCTGGGACTGCTGGCATTTAAAGATTACGTGGAGGAGCGCCTGGGGGACAAGTACGAGGTGCAGATTTTCCCCAACGAGATTCTCGGCTCCGCTCAGAAAGCCATTGAGCTGACCCAGACGGGAGCTATCGATTTTGTGGTGGCGGGAACCGCCAACCTGGAAAATTTCGCCGGCGTATACGAAATTTTCAGTATGCCCTACCTCTTTGATTCCGAGGACGTTTACAAATCGGTGATGGAGGACACGGACTACATGGAGAAGATCTATGAGTCCACCGACGAGGCCGGATTCCGGGTGGTGACCTGGTACAACGCGGGAACCCGCAATTTCTACGCCAAAACCCCGATCCGCACCCCTGAGGATTTAAAGGGCAAAAAGATCCGCGTGCAGCAGAGCCCGGCCAGCGTGGCCATGGTCAATGCCTTCGGCGCGGCTGCTGCCCCCATGGGCTTCGGCGAGGTCTACACTGCGATCCAGCAGGGCGTGATCGACGGCGCTGAAAACAATGAGCTGGCGCTGACCAACAACAAGCACGGCGAGGTGGCCAAGTATTATTGTTACAACAAGCACCAGATGGTCCCGGATATGCTGGTGGCCAACCTGAAGTTCTTAAACGGCTTAAGCCCGGAGGAATATCAGATTTTCAAGGACGCGGCGGCCCTTTCCACCCAGGTGGAGATGGAAGAGTGGGACAAGAGCATCGAGGAGGCCAAGCAGATCGCAGCGGACAACATGGGCGTGGAGTTCATCGACGTGGATGTGGACGCCTTCAAGGAGAAGGTGCTGCCCCTTCACCAGCAGATGCTGGACAGCAACCCCAAGATCCGTGATCTCTACGAGCACATCCGCAAGGCCAACGAAAACGCGAAGGGAGGACAGACAAATGCAGACGCTTCATAAGATCCGCACGGGAATCATGAAGGTGCTGGGAGTCCTGATCGTGGCTCTGTTCATCCTGATGACCGTGATCGGCACCTACCAGATCGTAACCCGCTATTTCTTCAAACGGCCCAGCACGGTGTCCGAGGAGCTTTTGACCTACTCCTTCACCTGGATGGCCCTGCTGGCCTCCGCTTACGTGTTCGGCAAGCGCGACCACATGCGCATGGGCTTTTTGGCCGACAAGATCACCGGCAGCGCCCGGAAATGCCTGGAAATCGCCATCGACCTCCTCACCTTCACCTTTGCGGGTGTTGTGATGGTCTACGGCGGCGTCTCCATCACCCGGCTGACCATGATCCAGAACACGGCTTCCCTCCGCGTGCCCATGGGCTACATCTACGTGATCGTGCCGGTGACCGGGGCGTTAATCATGATCTTCAGCCTGATCAACGCCATGGATATGCTGCACAAGGATTTTAATGAGAGAGGGGAGGCCGGATTATGAATATAGCAGTTGTCTGCGGACTGATTATTTTAGTATTGCTGCTGGTGATGCTGCTGGCGGGCGTGCCCATCTCGGTGGCCCTTGCGGTGTCCTCCATCTGCGCCATTCTGCCCGTGCTGGATGTAGGGAGAGGTGTACTGACCGGGGCACAGCGTATTTTCTCCGGAATTTCCGTGTTCAGCCTGCTTGCCATCCCGTTCTTTATTCTGGCCGGAAATATCATGAACAAGGGCGGAATCGCCATCCGGCTGATCAACTTTGCCAAGCTGTTCACCGGGAATATCCCTGGCGCTCTGGCGCACACCAACGCGGTTGCCAACATGCTTTTCGGCGCAATCTCCGGCTCCGGCACGGCGGCGGCCTCGGCCATGGGCTCCATCATCGGACCCATTGAGGAGGAAGAGGGCTATGACCGGGATTTCTCCGCGGCGGCCAATATCGCCACGGCCCCGACGGGACTTCTGATCCCGCCCAGCAATGTGATGATTACTTACTCCCTGGTCAGCGGAGGCACCTCGGTGGCGGCCCTGTTTATGGCCGGATACATCCCGGGCATCCTCTGGGGCCTGGCCTGCATGCTGGTGATCTATTACTTTGCTAAGAAAAAGGGCTACCGCAGCGCCAAAAAGTACGAAAAGAGCGAGCGGGTCAAGGTGTTTTTCCAGGCCATCCCCTGCCTGATGATGATCGTGATCGTAATCGGCGGCATCATCTCCGGTATCTTCACGGCCACCGAGGGCAGCGTGGTGGCGGTGGTGTACAGCCTGATTTTGTCCCTGTTTTTCTACAAGTCCATCAAATTTTCCGAGCTGCCCCGCATTTTCTTAGACAGCGCGGAGATGACGGGAATCATTATTTTCCTCATCGGCGTGTCCAGCATCATGAGCTGGGTGATGGCCTTTACCGGGATTCCCACCGCGGTGTCGGAGGCTATGCTCTCCATCAGCAACAACCGCTATGTGATCCTGTTTATTATCAACATTCTGCTGCTGATTATCGGAACGTTTATGGATATGACGCCGGCCTGCCTGATCTTCACGCCCATTTTTCTGCCCATCTGCCAGGCTTTGGGCATGAACACCGTGCATTTCGGAATCATGATGATTTTCAACCTGTGTATCGGAACCATCACGCCTCCGGTGGGCACCACGCTGTTTGTTGGCGTCAAGGTGGGCAAGACAAAAATCGAGAACGTGATCAAACCTTTGCTGGTATATTTTGCGGCGATTTTCATCGTGCTGCTGCTGGTTTCCTACGTTCCCATTCTCTCCATGTGGCTGCCCGGACTGCTGGGATATGTATAAAATCTGTGATATTAGCAGAAACTGGATAATATCCAGAGGATTGACGGCCTGAACAATTTCCCGTATAATGAACCGGTGTGAGACAAGTGGAAAATTGAGCACAGAGGAAGAGGTTATACGAGCGAGATGAACACCGGACAGTGGAAGATTGGCCTCATAGAGCATATGATCAATTTACGGATAAGGCATGACCTGCGATCCTTTCGGATGGCAGGCACTGCCTTATTTTTGAATGCAATGGTCCGTTAACACAGCCTCTTCAAAAAACACAAGGGAGAAATAAGATGGGAATTGAAGTGATTCTGAGCCTGCTGGGCGGCCTGGCGCTGTTCATGTACGGCATGCAGATGATGAGCAACAATCTGGAAGCGGTGGCAGGCAACCGGATGAAACAGATTTTGGAGCGCCTGACCGCCAACCGTTTTCTGGGCGTGCTGGTGGGAGCGGGCATCACGGCCCTGATCCAGTCCTCCTCCGCAACCACAGTGATGACGGTGGGATTTGTAAACTCCGGACTGATGACCTTAAAGCAGGCCGTGTGGATCATTATGGGCGCCAACGTGGGTACCACCATCACGGGCCAGCTGATCGCCCTGGATATCGGGGCACTGGCGCCGTTAATCGCCTTTGTGGGCGTGATGCTGCTGATTTTTGTGAAGAGCAAGAAGGTGCAGCACGTGGGTGGAATCGTGGCCGGAATCGGCGTGCTGTTCATCGGAATGGGGATGATGAGCGACGCCATGGTGCCGCTGCGGGACAACGAAGCCTTCATCCATCTGATGACCAAGTTCTCCAACCCGGTGATCGGAATCCTGGCGGGCGCGGTGTTTACGGCCATTATCCAGTCCTCCTCCGCCTCTGTGGGTATTTTACAGGCCCTGGCCATGGGCGGGGTAATCGGACTGCACAGCGCGGTGTTCGTGCTGTTCGGCCAGAACATCGGAACCTGTATCACGGCACTTTTGGCCTCCGTGGGAACGAACCGCAACGCCAAGCGGACCACCATGATCCACCTGATGTTCAACGTCATCGGCACAGTGCTGTTCGTCTCCCTCTGTCTGGTGACGCCGTTTACGGACTGGATGATCGCGCTGACCCCGGATAACCCGGTGGCCCAGATCGCCAACGTGCACACGGTGTTCAACCTGACTACCACATTGCTGCTGTTGCCCTTCGGCAGCCTGCTGGTGAAGCTGGCCGTGAAGCTGCTTCCCGACCGGGAAACCCAGGTTATGGATGCGGATCAGTGGTTTGAGGGCCTGATGGCCTCCAAGCACGTGCTGGGCGTCTCCACCCTGGCCATCGCCCAGATAAGCGGGGACATTCGCCAGATGCTGGAGACCGCCGCCCACAACGTGGGAGACAGCTTCCAGGCGGTGGAGGGCAGGCAGAGCGGCATCGAGGAGATCGAGGCCCGGGAGGACGAGCTGGATCTCTGGAATGTGCGGCTGTCCCAGAAGATTTCCAAGGTGCTGGTGCTGGATCAGACGCCCCGGGATATTCTGACCCTCAACAATATGTTCTCCATCATCGGCAACATCGAGCGGATCGGCGATCACGCAATGAACCTGGCGGAGTACGCCCAGACCATCAAGGAAAAGAATCTGGGCTTCTCGGACACGGCCAGGGACGAGATAAAGACCATGGAAGGGATATGCGGGGAAGCCATGGATATTTTGCTGGCCGCTTCCCGCGGGGAACATATTGACCTCGTTCGGGCGGAGGAGCTGGAGCAGACCATGGACGATACCACCGTACAGTTCCGGCAGAACCAGATCGCCCGCATGCGGGTGGGACACTGCAATGTGGAGTCCTCCATTCTCTATTCGGAAATGCTCACCGACTACGAGCGTATCGGCGACCATGTGCTCAACATTGCCCAGGCCTTTGCAGCCATCGAGGGCGCTCCGATGGAGGAGACGGCCGCAGCCGCGCAGGCATAAAAACAGAATATTTGAGCTCCAGGCCCTTTTTGTACACGGAAAAGGACTTGGAGCTTTTTGCATCCCTGTGTTATAGTAGATTTACAGTGAGTATTGAATGGACAGTAAAAAACAGGGAGGAACGAAATGCGGGATTTGGAAACAAGGTATCTGGAACGGCTGGCGGAGCTTTATCCCACCATCGCGGCCGCGTCCACGGAGGTCATCAATCTGGAGGCGATTCTGAACCTGCCCAAGGGCACGGAGCATTTTCTCACGGACATTCACGGGGAGTACGAGGCCTTTGCCCATGTGCTGAAAAACGGCTCCGGCGCGGTGCGGCGCAAGGTGGCCGACGTGTTCGGCAACACGCTGAGCAACCGCGACAAACAGTCTCTGGCCACGCTGATCTACTACCCAAGGGAGAAGATGGCCCAGATTTTAAAGACTGCGAAGAACCCGGAGGACTGGTACAAGATCACTCTTTACCGGCTGATTGAGATCAGCAAACGGGCTTCCAGCAAATACACCCGCTCCAAGGTGCGGAAGGCCCTGCCGCCTGAGTTTGCCTACGTGATCGAGGAGCTGATCACCGAGAAGGTGGATGTCAGGGACAAGGAATCCTACTACAACGCCATCGTGAACACCATCATCCGGGTGGACCGGGCCAGGGAGTGTATTATCGCCATGTGCGAGCTGATCCAGCGCCTGACCGTGGACCATCTTCACATTCTGGGGGATATCTACGACCGGGGGCCGGGCCCCCACATCATTATGGATAAGCTGATGACCTACCACTCCATCGACATCCAGTGGGGGAATCACGATATCCTCTGGATGGGAGCCGCGGCCGGCCAGCGCGGGTGTATCGCCAATGTGATCCGTATCTGCGCCCGGTACGGCAATCTGGATATCCTGGAGGACGGCTACGGGATCAATCTGCTGCCCCTGGCCACCTTTGCCCTGGATACCTACGGGGACGATCCCTGCGCCTGTTTCATGTTAAAGGGCGCGGGCGCTGCGGAGGGAGGCGAGGCGGAGCTGAACATGCGCATGCACAAGGCCATTTCCGTGATCCAGTTCAAGGTGGAAGGGCAGCTGATCCGGCGGTACCCGGAGTTCGGCCTGGAATCCCGCATGCTTCTGCACCACATCGATTTTGAACGGGGGGTGTTGGAGTTAGATGGGAAGGAGTATCCGATGCTGGACTGCAATTTCCCGACCGTGGACCCGGCTGATCCCTACCGGCTAAGCGACCAGGAGCAGGAGATTATGGACCGGCTGGAGCGGGCGTTCTGCAACTGCGAGAAGCTGCAGCAGCACATGCGTTTTCTGCTGGCAAAGGGCAGCCTCTACAAAGTGTACAACGGAAATCTGCTGTACCACGGCTGCATTCCCTTAAACGAGGACGGGACCTTCCGGAACGTGACGCTCTGGGGCAGAACCTACTGCGGAAAGGAGCTGTACGAGGTCTTGGACAGCTATGTGCGCAAGGGTTTTGTGGCGGTGGACGAGGCGGAGCGGGAGCGGGGCCGTGTCACCATGTGGTATATCTGGCTCCACGAGAATTCTCCGCTGTTCGGCAAAGACAAGATGGCCACCTTTGAGCGGTATTTCCTGTCCGACCCGGAGACCCACCGGGAGCGGAAAAATCCCTACTACCAGCTTTTGGAGGATGAACAGGTGGCGGACCGCATCCTGGCGGAGTTTGGGCTGCCCTCCCAGGGGAGCCACATTGTCAACGGCCACGTGCCGGTCCGGCAGGGAAGCGGGGAGAGCCCGGTGAAGTGCGGGGGGAAGGTCCTGGTCATCGACGGCGGTTTTTCCAAGGCCTACCAGGGAGAGACGGGCATCGCCGGTTACACGCTGATCTACAACTCCTACGGCCTGATCCTGGCGGCCCACGAGCCCTTTGAGTCCACGGAGGCGGCCATCGAGAAGGAGAGCGATATCCACTCCGACAGCATCGTGGTCAAGCGCGTGGCCGAGCGCAAGCTGGTGGGTGACACGGACGTCGGACGGGAGATCAAAGAGAAAATACAGGATTTGGAAAAGCTGCTGGGCGCATACCGGTCCGGCGCCATCGTAGAACGTTTTCCAATAAAAGGGAAATAACAGAAGTTTCCAGAACTGTCACAATTTTTATGTTGTTGCCTCCACAACTACTTGACTTTAGCTCGATGCTGTGCTATAGTGTAGCAAGTGATTGCGAGGCAGCAACACGATGTCAAGGGGGACGTTAAGTTTATTAAGTCACCCCTATTTTTTATGTTCAGAGGAGGATAAGAATTATGAAAAAGTTCATGGCATTATCACTGGCGGCGATGACGGCATTGGCTCTGGCGGGCTGCGGCTCCGGCACAAGCGCTACCACGGCTGCGGCTACGGAGGCTGCCACAGAGGCGAAGGATACCACGGCGGCGGACACGGCAGCGGCGGACACCACCGCGGCTGAGAAAACGGCCTCCGACAAGACTTACATCATCAACACGGATACAACCTTTGCCCCCTTTGAGTTTGAGAATGAAAAGGGCGATCTGGTGGGAATCGATATGGATATCTTAAAAGCGGTTGCTGAGGATCAGGGATTTTCCTATGAGGTAGTTCCGGTGGGCTTCTCCGCAGCCACCACGGCTCTGGAGGCGGGCGAGTGCGACGGCGTGATCGCCGGAATGTCCATCACCGACCAGCGCAAAGAAAAATACGATTTCTCCGATCCCTACTTTGATTCCGGCGTAGGTATGGCGGTGCTGGCGGATTCCGACATCGACTCCTACGAAAAGCTGAACGGACAGAATGTGGCTGCCAAGATCGGCACTGAGGGCTGCAAGTTTGCAGAGTCCATCGCAGACAAGTACGGCTTCACCGTAACCCAGTACGAGGACTCCGCCACCATGTACCAGGCGGTTCTGGCCGGGGAGGCAGTGGCCTGCTTCGAGGACTACCCGGTAGTAGGTTACGAGATCAGCCGCGGGCTGGGACTGAAGCTTCTTCCCACCATCGAGGCCGGTAACTCCTACGGTTTCGCAACCATGAAGGGCGAGAACCCCGAGCTGGTGGAGATGTTCAACAAGGGTCTTGCCAACATTAAGGCGAACGGCAAGTATCAGGAGATCCTGGACACCTATATTGCGAAATAATATAACAAAAGAACAAACTGTGCGGCGGCGCTCCACCACAAGGTCAAAGCGCCGCCAGGTCAAAACCCCGCAGCGAGCTACGGGGTATTTTGCCCGCGAAGGAGCCGCCCGGCGTCTATGCCCTCATGGATCGTTACGGTGCGCGGCCCTGGCGAGAATAATGATTAGGTTGGGATGAGCGTATGCAGGTTATTAATGTTTTAGTTCAGTATTATCCGTTGTTTTTCCAGGCTCTGGGTGTGACTCTCAAGATGACCGTGGTATCTCTGATTGCCGCGACGGTTCTCGGTACCATTTTCGGCCTTTTTAAAGTGTCCGGAATGGGGATTCTCAAGGTGATTGCGGATATCTATATCGATATTATCCGAGGAACGCCCCTGATGGTGCAGGTATTCATCATCTACTACGGCCTTGGTTCCGTCTTAAAACCCTACGGCTTCTCCTGGAACGCCATCGGCGGGGCTTCCACCGCGGGTATGGTGGCCCTGAGCTTAAACGCGGGCGCCTACATGGCGGAGATCATCCGCGGCGGCATCGAGGCGGTGGATAAGGGACAGATGGAAGCGGCGCGCAGCCTGGGGCTTCCCTACGGCAAAGCCATGCGCAAGATCATACTGCCTCAGGCGTTCAGAACCATGATGCCCTCTATTATCAACCAGTTTATCATTACACTCAAGGATACCTCCCTCGTGTCCGTGATCGGCCCCAGGGAGCTGACCCAGAACGGCAAGATCATAGCGGCCAACTCGGCCTCTCTGGTGATGCCCATCTGGCTTTCCGTCGCCCTGTTTTATCTGGTAGTGTGCACCATTCTGTCCAGAGTGGCAAAGATCGTAGAGAGGAAGGTGTCCTATGGAAAGTAAAATCGTTGTCCGGAATCTGAAGAAAAGCTTTGGCAGGCTGGAGGTCCTTAAGGATATCAGCGTGGAGATTGCCGAGGGAGAGGTGGTCTGCATGATCGGTCCCTCCGGCTCGGGAAAGAGCACGTTCCTGCGCTGTCTGAACCGGCTTGAGAGCATCACCGCCGGGGATGTGGTGGTGGACGGACATCCCATGAACGATCCCAACACCAACCTAAACAAGGTGCGGGAGAACATCGGCATGGTGTTCCAGCATTTCAACCTGTTCCCCCATCTGACGGTGCGGGAGAACGTCACCCTGGCCCCGGTGGAGTTGAAGATCCTGGATAAGGAAACGGCCAACCGGAGAGCGGAGGAGCTGCTGGCGCGGGTGGGCCTGGCCGACAAGGCGGACGTGTACCCGGGACAGCTCTCCGGCGGGCAGAAGCAGCGCGTGGCCATCGCCAGGTCCCTGGCAATGAACCCGGATATTATGCTCTTTGACGAGCCCACCTCGGCTCTGGACCCCGAGATGGTGGGGGAGGTGCTGGAGGTTATGAAGCAGCTGGCCGCCGATGGAATGACCATGGTGGTGGTGACCCACGAGATGGGGTTTGCCAGGGAAGTGGCGGACCGGGTGATTTTTATGGACGAGGGATACATTGTGGAGCAGGGAACGCCCCAGGAGGTGTTCGGAAATCCCAAGGAAGAGCGGACCAGAAGCTTTTTGGATAAGGTGCTGTGATTCCAGGCGCGGGGAAGCGCCACCCTGGTTGCTGGCGGAATGTAACAGTTCAGACGGCTCATCTTCTTGACCGGAAAAGACCGGTCAAGAAGCATCGGATGTCCATCCGATGCGAAAATTGACACGAAAACCCGCTTACAAGCGAGCTTGACGCGGCCTATCGCGCCAATTTTCCCGCCGTCTGAACTGTTACGCCGGAATAAATATACCGGAATAAATTGTAAAAAACCTCTTGATTAATTTTAAAAATATGATATAATATCAGTGTTGTGCAGATGTAGTTCATCGGTAGAATATCAGCTTCCCAAGCTGAGGAGGCGGGTTCGATTCCCGTCATCTGCTTAGACGCGGCCCCTGAGTTTCAGGGGCTTTTTTAATACGCGGCCCACTGTCCCCGGGGTTAACGCCCGCAGGTTGCGCCGGGCAGTTTATATGATTCCAAAAAGAAAGAGTCCGGCAAAGCCGGGCTCTTGGGCCGGAATCAGTTGAACAGAGCTTCCACCAGGAGTTCGATCATGGACTGATGGGTGAAGATGTGCAGTTCGTTGCTTCCCACGCAGCGGACGGATGTCTTTAACAAATCTTCCTTGGGAGTGGAGGCGTCGAAAATGGTGACCAGGTTGGCGCTGGACTCCACGATGGCGTCCAGGCGGCCTGCCCGCTCGATGAGGGCGGCGATGTGGGAGTCGTTCAGCTTCAGGCGGATCTCCAGATCCGGGGTGCCGGACAGCTTCTTGTAGTCTGCCTGGTCAAAGGAATATTTTGTTTTAAGTTTACTTAATAAAGTTTCTAGTTCCATACCATTCTCCTTTTGTCGAAAATCAGTTAATAATATATGGCAAAATGGAAAATTTTTCAAGTGAAAAAATAGACAAAATTAAAAACTCCCCCTTCCCGCGGGAAAAACGCGGTGAAAGCGGAGCTGGAAAACGGAGGGTATACAGATGGTCTATGAATTGACGCTCACATCGGTGCAGCTGAAAACCGGAATTTTTAATCCCCCGGCCAAGCTGATCAACAACAAAGAGCTGACCTGTGCGGCGGGAATGGCTTACCGGAAGGCCGGGCTCCCCATGCCTGCGGTGGAGGTGGGGGAAAACATCGACGTGTTTCGGAAACGCTGCCTGGAGGAATGTGGGGAGATCGATGAGAATCTCCACTATGTTTTGGCGGGCTACACGGCTCCGCCGGACGAGGTGGTCACCGAGGACGCGTTGATCACGCTGAAGCTGGGCTACGAGGCGTGAGGCGTCCCGCCGGAGGGAGCGCCGCTCACATTTCCAGAGTCACCAGAGTCCACCGCTCGTTCTGACGCATGATAAAACAGGGGCGTCCCACCTTGCGGCGGTAGTAGAATTCCGCCAGAGACTGGATTCGTTTGTATTTCATCAGGTTGGTACAGAACGGGTGAATATTCATGATATGGGATCTCCTTTCCGATGGCTTGTATTATATATTTATGCGGCCCGGGAGGAAATTATGAACGTGAAAACGCCGGAAGCTTCTGCATGTGATTTGTGCAGGCTTCCGGCGTTTTTCTTATTGGATGCAATGATCCGCTGGCGCAGCCTGCGGGCGATTGCTGGGGGCCACCGCTCCGGCCTCATCCCCCCAACGTCACGTCCTGCCCGGAGTACCACTCCAGGGCCTGGGTGATGTGGTCGGGGGTGAAGTCCGGCCAGTAATCGTCCACCACGTAAAAATCCGCGTACACGGACTGGACCGGCAGAAAGCCGGAGAGGCGGCGGCGTCCGCCCCAACGGATGATCAGGTCGATGCGGGAGACGTCCTCCGTTTTGAGGCAGGGCCCCACGGCGCCTTTCTGGAATCCCAGATCCCACTCCCAGCTGTAATTGACCAGAAAATTGATTTTCATGCCTCCGGAGCCGAAATCGTGGCGCCGGGTGTAGGGCAGGAGCTCGGGCGGGAACATGGGGGACTCGGTGTTTCCCAGCACCAGCAGGCTGGCGTCCTCCCGGGAGATGGCCTCCACGGCGTCCACGCAGGCCGCGGTGAAGGCGTGCCTCTGGGTTCTGGCCCGTTTGGTGTTGTCCACGGTAAAGCCGTAGAAAGACATCTCACGGATTCCAAGATCCCGGCAGGTGCGGTAGAGGGAGAGCCCGGGGGAGATGCCGTGCCGGTAGCCGTCCTGCTTCTCCATGCCGTTCTGAACCGCCCAGCGGCGGTTGCCGTCGGGAATGATGCCGATGTGTTGCGGTATTCTCATAATAATCCTCCGTTTGCGTCCGCTGGCATCGGGACGCTTCATTTGATCCGTAAAATACAGCGGGCCGCGGTCACGTCTGCAGGCGATTGCGTCATACAGCCGTTTCGTTGCCCGCTGTTTGGAAATTTAAGGATATTATGGACCGCTTTGGCGGGATTATTCAGTTCGCATGGTATTTTCCGGCGTGCCGGCGTGAAGCCGCAGGGCAGCCTCAGTGCTGCGGGCTTCCGGTTCGGTCGTGTAGAGAAAGAGGCGAAACTGCTTTTTGTCCTTCATCGTCAGTGTGAGCACAAAGCAGTTCCCGTAATCCGCCGGATCCGGTTCCAGGCTTACCTGGGCCACCTCGGTCAGCGGATAGAAATACCAGACCACGGTGCGGCGGCGTCCGGCTTGCTCATTGAGCATCAGACAGCGGCGTCCCACAAACTGGGTGAAGGAGGAGTAGATGGGGTGCTTCCAGTCCTCCAGAATCTGCCGCTTTAGGTCCTCAAAAGGTCCGAAGGCGGAGATTCGCCTGCCAATTTTCGTATGTCTCTGGATCAGGCTGAAGCCGGGCAGCACCAATATCCAGAACAGCATGACCACAAGAAAGGCCAGGTAGACCGCGTATTTCAGCCAGATTGGCCGGGTATGGGGGCTCATGCGGAAAAAATGGATCTCAAGCGCCTCCTGATCCTCCGGCGGCACGTTTCGCAGAAAGGAATCCGTCAGCTCGCGGCTGAATTTCTCCACATTCACGTACTCGGTTGTGACCGGCTCCTCCGACGGCCCGGCTAAAACCACCAGGGTATCCCTTGCGCCGCTTTCACCGGGGAAATACCGGTAGTAAAGCTGATAAACCCTGTCGTTGGACGAGGTGCCCGCCGGGCCAACGGCCCCGCCGATGGAGATCAGGGTGGTGGAACTGGTGGTCACCGTGACGGTCTCCCCAAAGGTCTCAAGCTCCCCGGCTTCCATCAGCGCTGTTTTCCCACGGCTGTTGTCAAATACCGCTATCTGCTCCGGGCCGTCCGCGTGATAGTAGGGCATCACCACGGACCAGTCCGTGCGCAGCATGACAAACAGCACAAGCCCGGCCATAAAACCCAGGCTGAAAATCAAAAAGGTGGGGATGATCCCCACCTCCGTGCGCGCTGCCGCTGTGACAGGATCGCCTTTGATCAATGTTTTCATAACTCAATTCCTCCAAAAGACAGTCAGGAGCGAAATTGCGGCAACCCGGGCTACCGCCTTCCGACCGGAACAGCCGGCCGGGAAGCGGTTAAACTGCCGCGCGGTATTACTTCGTGTAATTGTCGAAATAGCCCTGAACGTAGATCACGGGGGTGCCCTTGTCGCCGGAACCGGAGGTCAGGTCGCAGAGGGAACCGATCAGGTCGGTCAGGCGGCGTGGCGTGGTGCCCTGAGAAACCATGCTGCCTACCAGGTTGGCGTCCTTGGTGCGGATGCGCTCGGAGATGGCTTCCTTCAGCGCGTCGCCGCTTAAATCCGCAAAATCGTTGTCCGCCAGGTATTTTAACTTGATTTCATTGGGCTGGCCCTCCAGTCCGGAGGTGTAGGCGGGGGATACCACCGGATCCGCCAGCTCCCAGATCTTTCCAACCGGATCCTTGAAAGCGCCGTCGCCGTAGACCATGACTTCCACATGTCTGCCGGTGCGCTCCAGCATCATGTTCTGGATGCGGTCCACGAAAGGCTGGCAGTCTCTGGGGAACAGCTTTACGCTGTCCTCGGTGGCCTTGTTGGAGCCGAGCAGGCCGTAATTTTCATTGAAGCCGCTTCCGTCCACGGACTGGGTGAGAATCTCGTCCAGGCAGACCACCTTCTTCGCGCCGGCTGCCAGCAGGCGGCGTTTGTTTCTGGCGCGGGTATGGATGTCACAGCAGATCACCTGATCGGCGTAATCAAGGATGCTGCGGCAGTCATTGGCCAGGATGATCTCCACCTCGGCGCCCTCTGCGGTAACCAGCTCCTTGTAGTACTCCACGTAGTCCACTCCGGTGAAGGGGTGTTTGGTGTAGCCGAACAGCTGGCGGTATTTCTCCTCGGACAGCACGTCGGTCCAGGGATTCACGCCCTTGGCGTCCAGCTCGTCCTCGTCGATCAGGTGGTTGCCGACCTCATCGGCAGGGAAGGAGAGCATGAGCACCATTTTCTTCACGCCCTTGGCGATGCCCTTTAAGCAGATGGAAAAGCGGTTGCGGCTTAAAATCGGGAAAATCACACCTACGGTTGCATCGCCGAATTTCTCTTTCACGTCCGCAGCGATCTGATCCGTTGTGGCGTAGTTGCCCTGGGCTCTGGCCACCACCGCCTCGGTCACGGCGATCACGTCGTGGTCCAGGATGGGGAAGCCGTAGTCCTTACCTGCGGCCGCAGCCAGGACGGAGTCCACCACGATCTGTGGCAGATCGTCACCCTGACGGATGATGGGGCAGCGGATGCCTCGGGATATTGTGCCTACTAAACGTTCTTCCATAATAAAACACTCCTTTACATTTATGGTTCATTTGCAAAATTCTTCTATCAGAACACGCAACTTCTATTATAAGAGAAAACTTCGCAATATACAAATAGATTTTGTAAAGAATTTATAAGATATGGGCGTAAAACGTTTCCCGCGGGCCGCAAAAGCGGGCATGGCCGGGCTCCAGGCGAAATTTGCCTTGCAAAAAGGCGGTTGTGTTGTGTATAATATGCACGACGGGCATATGAAGCGGACATTATCAGGCACAGGTTTCCGGGCGGACGAGGGCAAAGGTTACCTGTGTCTGATAATGTCTGTCAAAACGCGGGCGCCGAGGCTGGCGCTCTTGCCCGCCGACATCAGAACATATCATTGGAGGGAACATTCATCATGGCAAATCAAACATACAATGCCGAGAGCATCACCGTGCTGGAGGGGCTGGAGGCAGTCCGCAAGCGACCGGGCATGTACATCGGCAGCGTGGGAACCAAGGGCTTAAACCACCTGATCTACGAGATCGTGGACAACGCGGTGGACGAGCATCTGGCCGGCTTCTGCAGCAAGGTGTGGGTGACTCTGGAGGCGGACGGCTCCTGCACGGTTCGGGACAACGGCCGCGGCATCCCGGTGGAACTGCATAAAAAGGGCGTTTCCGCGGAGCGGGTGGTGCTTGCCACCCTGCACGCAGGCGGAAAATTCGACAACGAGGCGTACAAGACCAGCGGCGGCCTGCACGGCGTGGGCTCCTCGGTGGTCAACGCGCTCTCCAGCCACATGGACGTGAAGGTGTACCGGGACGGCTGCATCTACCACGACGCCTACGAGAAGGGACTGCCGGTGATTCCGCTGGAAAACGGACTGCTGCCGGTGATCGGCAAGACCCGGGAGACGGGCACTCAGATCAATTTTCTGCCGGACGACGAGATCTTTGAGCGCACCCGCTTCAAGGCGGACTGGCTCAAGAGCCGTCTGCATGAAACCGCCTACTTAAACCCCAACCTGATGATTTTCTACGCCAACAAGCGGTCCGGGGAGTCTGAGCAGATCACCTACCACGAGCCGGAGGGCATCGTGTCCTACGTGAAGGAATTGAACACAGGCAAAACCGCGGTCCACGATCCCATCTATTTCAAGGGTACGGTGGACAAGGTGGAAGTGGAGGTGGCCCTGCAGTTTGTGGACACCTTTGAGGAAAATATTCTTGGCTTCTGCAACAACATTTTCACCCAGGAGGGCGGCACCCACTTGGCCGGCTTCAAGACGAAGTTCACGGCCATGATCAACAGCTATGCCAGGGAGCTTGGCATTTTAAAGGAAAAGGACGCCAACTTTACCGGAGCCGACACCCGCAACGGCATGACCGCCGTGGTGGCCGTCAAGCATCCGGATCCCATATTTGAAGGCCAGACCAAGACCAAGCTGGCCAGCGCAGACGCCACCAAGGCCGTGTTTACCGTGGCCGGGGACGAGCTGCAGCGGTATTTCGACCGCAACCTGGAGGTGTTAAAGGGCGTGATCGGCTGCGCCGAGAAGTCGGCCAAGATCCGCCGGGCCGAGGAGAAGGCCAAGACCAACATGCTGACCAGGTCCAAATTCTCCTTTGACAGCAACGGTAAGCTTGCCAACTGCGAGAGCCGCGACGCTGAGAAATGCGAAATCTTCATCGTGGAGGGAGATTCCGCCGGCGGCTCCGCCAAGACCGCCAGAAACCGCATGTACCAGGCCATTCTGCCCATCCGCGGAAAGATCCTCAACGTGGAGAAGGCTTCCATGGACAAGGTGCTGGCAAACGCGGAGATCAAGACCATGATCAACGCCTTCGGTTGCGGCTTTTCCGAGGGTTACGGAAATGATTTCGACATCACAAAGCTGCGCTACAACAAGATCATACTGATGACGGATGCCGACGTGGACGGAAGCCATATCGACACCCTGCTTTTGACGTTTCTGTACCGCTTTATGCCGGAACTGATCTACGACGGCCACGTGTACATCGCCATGCCGCCTCTGTTTAAGGTGATCCCCAAGAAGGGGGAGGAGCAGTACCTCTATGACGAGAAGGAGCTGGAGCGCTACCGCAGAACCCACACCGGGGATTTCACCCTTCAGCGGTACAAGGGTCTGGGTGAGATGGACGCCGGTCAGCTGTGGGAGACGACCCTGGACCCGGAGCGCCGGGTGCTCAAGCAGGTGGAGATCGAGGACGCCAGAATGGCCTCGGAGATCACGGAGATGCTCATGGGCAGCGAGGTTGCGCCCAGGAGAGAGTTTATCTACGAGCACGCCGACGAGGCGGAGATCGACGCCTAGTCTGCGGGAGGCGGGCGTGTCCGCCGACGGAGCAGAAGGCCAGTGACGGCGCAGGAGCCGATGATGGCCGCGCGTGGCGTAAACATTTGAGAATGAACAAACCAGGAGATTGTGAGCGATATGGCAGAAAAGATACTGAAAACCGAATACAGCGAGGAAATGCAGCGCAGCTACATGAACTATTCCATGAGCGTTATCACGGCGAGGGCCATCCCGGACGCCCGGGACGGCTTAAAGCCGGTGCAGCGCCGGGTCCTCTACGATATGAGCGAGCTGCGCTTAAACCACGATAAGCCCCACCGGAAGTCGGCGCGTATCGTGGGCGATACCATGGGTAAATACCACCCCCACGGCGACAGCTCCATCTACGAAACCCTGGTGGTGTTGAGCCAGGAATTCAAGAAGGGCATGACTTTGGTGGACGGACACGGAAACTTCGGCTCCATCGAGGGGGATGGGGCGGCCGCCATGCGATACACCGAGGCAAGGCTGGAAAAGTTTGCGGAGGAGGTCTACTTAAAGGACCTGGACAAGACCGTGAATTTTGTGCCCAACTACGATGAGACGGAGAAGGAGCCGGAGGTGCTGCCCGTGCGGGTGCCCAACCTGCTGATCAACGGCGCGGAGGGTATTGCCGTGGGCATGAGCACCAGCATCCCGCCCCACAACCTGGGCGAGGTGGTGGACGCGGTGGACGCATACATCGACGACCCGGACATAAGCACACAGAAGCTGATGGAACTCATGCCCGGGCCGGATTTTCCCACCGGCGGCATTATCGCCAACAAGAGCGACTTGCCGGCCATCTATGAGACCGGCAGCGGCAAGATCAAGTTGCGGGGGAAAATGGAGGTGGAGCTGGGCAAGCGCAAGGCCGACAAGGACAAACTGGTGATCACCGAGATCCCCTACACCATGATCGGAGCGGGCATCAACAAGTTTCTGATGGACGTTGCCGACCTGGTGGAGAGCAAGAAGCTCACCGATGTGGTGGACATTTCCAACCAGTCCAACAAAGAGGGCATCCGCATCGTGCTGGAGCTGCGCAAGGACGCGGACATTGAGAAAATCCGCAACATTCTCTATAAAAAGACGAAGCTGGAGGACACCTTTGGCGTGAACATGCTGGCCATCGCCGGCGGCCGCCCCGAGACCTTAAGTCTGCGCGGCATCCTGAAAAATTTCCTGGATTTCCAGTACCAGAACACGGAGAAAAAGTACCAGGTTCTGCTGCAGAAGGAGCGGGAGCGGCAGGAGGTCCAGGAGGGACTGATTGCGGCCTGCGACTGCATCGATCTGATCATCGCCGTGCTCAGAGGGTCAAAGAACTTAAAGGACGCCCGGGCCTGCCTGACCACGGGGGATATCTCCAATATCAAGTTTAAGACGCCCGGCTTTGAGGCGGACGCAAAGAAGCTGCATTTCACCGAGCGGCAGGCCTCCGCGATTCTGGAGATGCGCCTGTACAAGCTGATCGGCCTGGAAATTCTGGCCCTGGAAAAGGAACACAAGGAAACGCTGCGCAAGATCGCGCGCTACGAGAAAATCCTTGGCAGCCGCGCCACCATGAACCAGGTGATCAAGGACGATCTGGAAGCCATCAAAAAGGAGTTCGCCCTGCCCAGGAAAACCCAGATCGAGGACGGGCCGGAGGCGGTCTACGACGAGACCGCGGTGCAGGTGCAGGAGGTGATCTTCGTCATGGACCGGTTCGGCTACTGCAAGCTGTTAGACAAGGCTACCTACGAGCGCAACCGGGAGACGGTGGACACGGAGCAGGTTCACGTGGTGCGCTGCCTGAATACGGACAAGATTCTGCTGTTCACGGACACGGGCAACCTGCATCAGCTGAAGGTGATGGACGTGCCGGCCGGAAAGCTGCGGGACAAGGGCACGCCCATCGACAATCTGAGCAAGTTTGACGGCGGGAAGGAGACCATCGTCTATCTGGCTGGTTCCCGGGAGTTCAAGGGTAAGATTCTGGTGTTTGCCACCAAGACGGCCATGGTGAAGCAGGTACCGGCGGAGGAGTTTGAGACCAATAACCGCACAGTGGCTGCCACCAAGCTTCAGGAGGGGGATGCGCTGGTGTCCGTTACCCCGGTGGAGGGTCAGACCGAGGTGGTGCTCAGGACAAGCAACGGCGTGTTCCTGCGCTTTATGCTGGAGGAGATTTCCGTGATGAAGAAAAATGCCCGTGGCGTCCGCGGTATCAAGCTGGCCCGGGGCGAGGAACTGGAGGCGCTCTACCTACTGGGCGAGGACCCGGTGGTGGACTACAAGGGCAAGGAGGTCCACATGAACCGCCTGAAGCTGGCCAAACGGGACGGCAAAGGCAGCAAGGTGAGACTGTAAGGGGCTGTTCAAAGCAGGCCGGATATGGTACAATAATGTGAGCAATGGTAATTGTTTAGTAGGTCTGCGCACTTGCTGCGCTGACCGTATGAAAACCTAAGCTTGCTGGCAAAAATCCCATCGACGAAGTCGATTTTAAATGGATTTTGCCCGTATCTGTGAAGGTACTGAACAGATACGAGCAATGGTAACTGTTCAGTAGGTCTGCGCACTTGCTGCGCTGACCGTATGAAAACCTAAGCTTGCTGGCAAAAATCCCATCGACGAAGTCGATTTTAAATGGATTTTGCCCGTATCTGTGAAGGTACTGAACAGATACGAGCAATGGTAACTGTTCAGTAGGTCTGCGCACTTGCTGCGCTGACCGTATGAAAACCTAAGCTTGCTGGCAAAAATCCCATCGACGAAGTCGATTTTAAATGGATTTTGCCCGTATCTGTGAAGGTACTGAACAGATACGAGCAATGGTAACTGTTCAGTAGGTCTGCGCACTTGCTGCGCTGACCGTATGAAAACCTAAGCTTGCTGGCAAAAATCCCATCGACGAAGTCGATTTTAAATGGATTTTGCCCGTATCTGTGAAGGTACTGAACAGATACGAGCAATGGTAACTGTTCAGTAGGTCTGCGCACTTGCTGCGCTGACCGTATGAAAACCTAAGCTTGCTGGCAAAAATCCCATCGACGAAGTCGATTTTAAATGGATTTTGCCCGTATCTGTGAAGGTACTGAACAGATACGAGCAATGGTAACTGTTCAGTAGGTCTGCGCACTTGCTGCGCTGACCGTATGAAAACCTAAGCTTGCAGGCAAAAATCCCATCGACGAAGTCGATTTTAAATGGATTTTTGCCCGTATCTGTGAAGGTACTGAACAGATACGGGCAATGTAACTACTGTCAATAACCGCTGCAGATGTGGCGGCGCGGGGTCTGCCGTCGGCAGGCCCCGTTGTGCAATAGAAAGGAGAATTCACTATGGCAACATCCAACACACCCACACCGCACATTGAGGCCAGGGAGGGCGAGATCGCCCGGACCATTCTGCTGCCCGGAGACCCGCTGCGGGCCAAGTATATTGCGGACAACTTTATGGAGGACGTGAAGCAGTTTAACGGCACCCGGAACATGCTGGGCTACACGGGGACCTATCAGGGGCGCCCGGTGTCCGTCATGGGAACCGGGATGGGCTGTCCGTCCATCGGTATCTATTCCTACGAGCTGATCCATTTCTACGGCTGCAAAAATCTGATCCGCGTGGGGACGGCGGGGGCGCTTTTGGAATCCGTTCACGTGCGGGACCTGGTATTTGCCATGGGAGCCTGCACCACCAGCAATTTTGTGCGCCTGATGGGGCTGCCCGGGGACTACGCGCCGGTCTGCAGCTTTGAGCTGCTGGAGAAGGCCGTGGCCGCGGCACGGGAGAAGGGCCTTAACTTCCACGTGGGTAATGTGCTCAGCTCCGACATGTTTTACGCGCCGGAAAAACAGGTCAGGGGAGGCATGACATGGGCCGACATGGGCGTGCTGGCCGTGGAGATGGAGGCGGCCGCCCTGTACGCCAACGCGGCCTCCGCAGGGGCAAATGCGCTGACGATCCTGACCATATCGGACTCCATGGTCACAGGGGAGGCCACAGGCGCCCAGGAGCGACAGACCTCCTTCACCCAGATGATGGAGGTGGCGCTGTCCCTGGCATAGGGCGCGTTTCGGCACGAAAAAATGCCGGTTTCACAAACAAAAAAACGGGACTGTTTGTGTGACACGTACAAATGTATTTTTCTCGCGAATAAACCTTGATTTTTTCCTGACTTTGGTATAGGATAGGGAAAGATTCGCCGCTGTACCGCAGAAAAGCGGATGTCCCGGCGGAACAAAATAGGACGATGAGGAGAATGATGTTATGGAAAAGAAGTTAAAGGTCGGCGTTTTAGGCGCAACGGGCATGGTAGGCCAGCGCTTTATTTCCCTGTTGGAGAATCATCCCTGGTTCGAGGTAGTGACTGTGGCTGCCAGCCCCCGTTCCGCCGGAAAAACCTACGAGGAAGCGGTGGGAGGACGCTGGAAGATGTCCACCCCCATGCCCGAGGCGGTGAAGCAGATGGTGGTGATGAACGTAAACGAGGTGGAGAAGGTGGCCGCGGGCGTGGACTTCGTGTTCAGCGCGGTGGATATGACTAAGGATGAGATCAAGGCCATCGAGGAAGCCTACGCCAGGACGGAGACTCCGGTGGTTTCCAACAACAGCGCCCACCGCTGGACTCCCGACGTGCCCATGGTGGTGCCGGAGATCAACCCCGAACACTTTGAGGTGATCCGCTACCAGAGAGAGCGGCTTGGCACAAAGCGCGGATTTATCGCGGTGAAGCCCAACTGCTCCATCCAGAGCTACGCCCCGGTGCTGACCGCCTGGAAGGAATTCGAACCCTACGAGGTGGTGGCAACTACATATCAGGCGATTTCCGGAGCCGGAAAGACCTTTAAGGACTGGCCGGAGATGGTGGAGAACATCATTCCCTACATCGGCGGCGAGGAGGAGAAGAGCGAGCAGGAGCCCCTGCGGCTGTGGGGCAAGGTGGAGGACGGCCGGATCGTCAAGGCCGAGAGCCCGGTGATCACCTGCCAGTGCATCCGCGTGCCCGTGCTGGACGGCCACACGGCGGCCGTGTTCGTGAAGTTTAGAAAGAAGCCCACCAAAGAACAGCTGATCGAAAAGCTGGTGAGCTTTAAGGGCCTTCCCCAGGAGCTTGAGCTGCCCAGCGCGCCGAAGCAGTTTATCCAGTATCTGGAAGAAGATAACCGTCCCCAGGTCTCCCTGGACGTGAATTTTGAGCGGGGCATGGGAATTTCCGTGGGCCGTCTGAGAGAGGATACGGTTTACGATTTCAAGTTCGTGGGACTGTCCCACAATACGTTGCGCGGCGCTGCGGGCGGCGCTCTGCTCTGCGCGGAGCTGCTCACCGCAAAGGGGTACATCCAGGCTAAGTAAATACGCAGCCGCCCCTCTTTGAGGGCGCGGATCAGAGAGAATATCGGAGAAGGAGCGTTTACCGCTATGGCAATTTTAAAGGAATTATTCGGGAATATGCCCGATAAAACGGAAGTGTACAAGTATACTTTGACCAACGGTCACGGGGTTTCGGCATCCTTTATCACCTTGGGCGCGGTGTGGGTTTCCATGCTGGTGCCCGGCCGGGACGGACAGATGGCGGACGTGGTGCTGGGCTATGACGATCTGGACAGCTACCTTAAAAATCCGCCTCATTTCGGAGCGCCCATCGGCCGCAACGCCAACCGCATCGGCGGAGCAGTGATCACCATCGACGGGAAAGATTATCCTCTGGAGGCCAACAACGGCCCCAACAATCTTCACAGCGGCCCGGATTTCTACCACAGCCGCCTGTGGGACTGCCAGGCGTCTGAGACGGTCGAGGGGAGCCGCCTGGACTTTTCTCTGGAAAGCCCGGACGGGGACCAGGGATACCCGGGAAACGCCAGGATCACGGTGAGCTACCTCCTGACGGAGGACGACAGTTTGAAGCTGGAGTACCGCATGGTCAGCGACGCGGACACGGTGGCCAATTTTACCAACCACAGCTACTTCAACCTTGCGGGGCACGGCTGCCCGGACATTTTAAAGCAGCAGGTCTGGATTAACGCCTCCCACTACACCCCGGCGGACGAGGTTTCCATTCCCACCGGAGAGATCGCGCCGGTGGCCGGAACGCCCATGGACTTCACGGAGATGAAGGAGATCGGAAGGGACATCGGCGAGCCCTTTGAGGCGTTGGTGCTGGGAAAGGGTTATGACCACAACTGGGTTCTGGACCACCCGGAGGGGGAACTGTCCCTGGCCGCGAAGGCCTATGACCCGGAGAGCGGCCGGATGATGGAGGTCTACACGGATCTGCCGGGAATGCAGTTCTACACGGCCAACTTCCTCACGGACGAGCTGCCCGGCAAGGGCGGCGCGATCTACGGTTACCGCCATGCGTACTGTTTTGAGACGCAGTATTATCCGGATGCGGTGCACAAGCCCCAGTTTCCGTCCCCGCTGCTGAAAGCGGGCGATACCTGCCACACGGTGACGGTATATAAATTTACCACAGAATAACGTTCGGGAAAGGTCCCGCCTGCGCGGCTTAAAAGCCGCGGGGCGGGACCTTTGCGCCGTGGTTCAGACAATCGTAAAACAATTTTTCGTTGTCAGCCGGGAGGTTTGATGGTATACTGATAGATACGTGTCCGGCCTTCGGGGGCCGGAACCTGCAGAAAATGAGGGATTCGATGTCAAAAGCATTATACATAGCGGAAAAACCCAGCGTAGCCCAGCAGTTTGCGGAAGCCCTAAAGATCCGCGGACGGCGGGGCGACGGCTATATTGAGTCGGAGGAGGCCATCGTCACCTGGTGCGTGGGCCATCTGGTAACCATGAGTTACCCAGAGGCCTATGATCCCAAGTACAAGCGGTGGAGCATCGGCACGCTGCCGTTTTTGCCCAGGGAATTCAAGTATGAGGTGATCGGAAACGTCTCCAAACAGTTTCAGATCGTCAAAGGGTTATTAAACCGGCCGGATGTGGATACAATCTATGTATGTACGGACTCCGGGCGGGAGGGAGAATACATCTACCGGCTGGTGGCCCAGTTAGCCGGGGTAAAGGATAAGAAGCAGAAGCGGGTGTGGATCGACTCCCAGACCGAGGAGGAGATTCTGCGGGGAATCCGGGAGGCAAAGGACGAGGCAGAGTACGACAACCTGTCCGCCTCCGCCTATCTGCGGGCCAAGGAGGACTACCTGATGGGGATCAATTTCTCACGGGCCCTCACCCTGAAATACGGCCCGGTCATGGCCAATTATTTGCGGGAGCGCTACACCGTGCTGTCCGTGGGCCGGGTGATGACCTGCGTGCTGGGCATGGTGGTACGGCGGGAGCGGGAGATCCGCGATTTCGTGAAAACGCCGTTTTACCGGGTGATCGGAGCCTTTGAGGCCCCCGCCCAGCCGGAGCCGGTGCCCTTTGAGGCGGAGTGGAAGGCGGTGGAGGGATCGGCCTACTTCGGCACGCCCTTCCTCTACAAGGAGAACGGCTTCAAGGAGCGGAAAAACGCTGAAGAGCTGATCGCCAAACTGAGAGCCAACCCGCCCATGATGGCCGCGGTGGCCGCCAAAGAGAAAAAGAAGGAAACCAAGAACCCGCCCCTGCTCTACAACCTGGCGGAGCTGCAGAACGACTGCTCCAAGATGTTCAAGATCAGCCCGGACGAGGCTTTGAAGGTGGTTCAGGAGCTCTACGAGCGCAAGATGGTGACCTACCCCAGAACCGACGCCAGGGTGCTATCCACGGCCGTGGCCAAGGAGATCCACAAGAACATCGGGGGCCTGAAAAATTACGGACCGATGGCGGAATACGCGGCCGAGATACTGGCTTCGGGCAGCTATAAGGGCATCGCAAAGACCCGCTATGTCAACGATAAACAGATCACGGACCATTACGCCATCGTGCCCACCGGGCAGGGACTCGGCAATTTGAGAAGTCTGCCGCCGCTGTCGGAGAAGGTCTATCAGGTGATCTGCCGCCGCTTTTTGAGTATCTTTTACCCGGCGGCCATTTACCAGAAGTACAGCCTGGAGCTGGAGCGGGAGAAGGAGCATTTCTTCGCCAACTTTAAGGTTTTAGACCAGCCCGGATATCTGAAGGTGGCGGATGTGAATCTGGCCAAAAAGTCCGCCGTGGAGGAGACTCTGGCCGAGGAGCCTCCGGCGGGAGAGAAGGATAGCGCGGAGGGCGGAGGAGAACCCGGCGGACCGGCCGTAGGTAACGCGCCAAAAAAGGCGGTCAGCCAGGAAGCGCTGCTTCAGATGCTTGCGAAATTGAAAAAAGGTGATATACTAACCTTGGCGGATTTGTTCATCAAAGAGGGCGAGACCTCGCCGCCCAAGCGCTACACCTCCGGTTCCATGATTCTGGCCATGGAGAACGCGGGCCAGCTGATCGAGGACGAGGAGCTGCGGGCCCAGATCAAGGGCAGCGGCATCGGCACCAGCGCAACCAGAGCGGAGATTTTGAAAAAGCTGTTCAACATCAACTACCTGTCCCTGAACAAGAAAACCCAGGTAATCACGCCCGCGCTGCTGGGCGAGATGGTCTACGACGTGGTGGACAATTCCATCCGCCAGCTGCTGAACCCGGATTTGACGGCCAGCTGGGAGAAGGGCCTGACCTACGTGGCGGAGGGGACCATCACCCCGGACGAGTACATGCAGAAGCTGGAACGCTTTGTGGCGGGGCGAACCGTCAATGTGATCCGGATGGATAATCAGTACCATATGCGTCAGTTTTTTGACCGGGCGGCGGCCTACTACAATCCAAAAGCCGGAAAGTCCAGGACAAGTACCTCAAAACAGGAATAACAGCGGCGCGGTTATCCGCCCGCCAGTATTTATAAAAAAGGAGAACCATCATGAAATTAGAAGAGATGAAGATTACAGAGCTGTTTGATACCAGCCACACCATTGCGGCCCGTCTGTTTGAGGGCAAAACCTATCCGTGGGAAGTTCTGGCCGACTTAGGCAGCTTTATCGAGCAGCTGGGCGCCACCCTGCCGGAAAAGGAGTACCGCAAGATCGGAAAGAATATCTGGGTGCACAGAACCGCCAGAATGGCTCCCACCATCGCGCTGGGCGGACCGGCCATCATCTGCGCCGGAGCCGACATCCGTCAGGCGGCGTTCCTGCGCGGCCGCATCATCGTGGGCGAGCGCTGCGTTGTGGGCAACTCCTGCGAGTTAAAGAACGTGATTCTCTTTGACGGCGTTCAGGTTCCCCACTATAACTACGTGGGCGACTCCATCCTGGGCTACAAGGCTCACATGGGCGCCGGTTCCATCACGTCCAACGTGAAGTCCGACAAGACCCTGGTGATGGTTCACGCCGAGGAAGGCGACCAGGAGACCGGCTTGAAGAAGTTCGGCGCCATGCTGGGCGACGGCGTGGAGGTGGGCTGCAACAGCGTGCTCAACCCCGGCACCGTGATCGGCCGCAACACCAATGTGTATCCCTTATCCAGCGTGCGCGGCTGCGTTCCGGCGAATTCCATTTACAAAGCCAAGGACGACATCGTGACCAAGGAAGTGCGCGAGGTGGAGGAAGCTCCTGCTCCGGAGATTCCGGAGGCTGAGAAGGGCAAGAAGGGCTTAAAGGTTGTTAAGTAAAATGTGATAAAATCCCCCGGGAGCGGCCCTGTCAGGCGGTTCCCGGGGGATTTTGACTTGAATATAAGTTTGCCGGATAAAGCGGGCCGCGGGTACATCCCGCGGCCCGATGGCTGTATGCCCGACTTTTGACAGCCTGGGCTTCAATTTATTTCGTGCCGAAAATGCGGTCGCCGGCATCGCCCAGACCAGGGCAGATGTAAGCGTTCTCGTTCAGGCAGCGGTCCAGATGGCCGATGTAAATCTGCACGTCCGGATGAGCCTCGTGGAGCCGTTTTAAGCCTTCGGGAGCAGCGATGATGGACATGAACTTGATCCGCTTGCCGCCGTGCTCCTTGATGAAATCCACGGCAGCCACGCCGGACCCGCCCGTAGCCAGCATGGGATCGGTGACGATGATGGTGCGCTGCTCGATGGGATTGGGAAGCTTGCAGTAATACTCGTGGGGCTCGTGGGTTACCTCATCGCGGTAAAGTCCGATGTGTCCGACCTTGGCGCTGGGAACCAGGGCCAGGATACCGTTCACCATGCCCAGGCCTGCGCGGAGGATGGGCACCACGGCCAGCTTGCGGCCGGCGATCATGGGAGTCTCACAGGTCTCAATGGGGGTTTCCACGGTTACGTCCTCCACCGGGAGATCGCGCAGGGCCTCGTAGCCCATCAGCATGGCGATCTCCTCGATCAGGGCGCGGAACTCGTTGGTGCCGGTGTTCTTGTTGCGCAGAATGGAAATCTTGTGCTGGATTAACGGGTGGTCAAAGATCATTACGTTTTCCATGATAATAACTGCTCCTTTGTCTGTTAGAATTATAACTATTATAGCTCAGGCATAATCAGATGGCAACCTATTTGGTGGAAGGATCAAAGGTTACAATGACATAATCGCCCAGGGCGTGGGGAACCGGGAGAGAAAAGCAGACGGTTCCGCGCTTTTCATAGCTGAAGGACTCCGGCCACTTGTCCGCCGAGGCCAGGGGGAAGTCCGCGTTGTTGAAGATTTCGGTCAGCTGTTCCAGGGTCAGGGTGCTGCGGTACTCCAGCACCGCCTTGGCCTCCTCGGCCGACAGCCCGGCGAACTCCACGTCGTCGCTGAGCACGTAACCCGCCATGGTGTAGGCGTCGGTGAAATCACTGAAGCCCAGATCCAGCGCCTGGCTCAAATTCACGGTGTTGGCGTAAAACACGTTCACGGGGTGGGCCGCTCCCTCCGCCGAATAGGTTCCGGTGTAGGTGGCGGTCAGACGCTTGCGGTCTACTGAGATAACCTCGCACTTGACGGACAGAGCATCCTTGCTCTCGTCCACACCCACGGCCTTGATATAGGAGAGGGCGTTGTTTTTGAGAAGCTCGTTGACCTTGGCCTGCATATTGGCATCGTCCATCTTATCCACGACCGGATATTGGATCGACACCTTGCCGTTTGTGTAGGTCTCCAGGGTGGCCGTCACGCTGGTGGCGGTTCCCGCGTCGTCGGGCGCTTTCTCCGCCGCAGTGGGGGCCTCGGTGGTGACCGCCTGGGTGGTGGGAGCCATGGTCTCAGTGGGGGCTTCCGTGTGAATGGTGGAGATATCCAGTTTGTCCGGGGTTTTCTGCAAGGTCAGGCCGATGGCCACGCCTCCGATGACGATGGCAGCCGCAGCTGCTCCGATCAAAACTTTCTGGGGTGTATTCATATGTAATTCCTCCTTTTCTTTCGCAGGGCCTGACGCGTACGGCGCAGGGTTTGACTCTATTTTTCTATAGTATATTAAACATTCATGGACGGATTTTGAAGAAAAACTTACAAATTCTCTAAGATGTTTTGCCGTCCCCTGTAAGATGATATCATTGTTCCGCCGGAAGATCAAGGAGAACGGCGGACCGGCCTATAAGTTTTCTCCTATGATTTACATAAACATATTTGTAATTGCAATCAATTTGCCCTTATGTTATGATCCCATTAACGGAATATTCACGGCGAATTTACAAAAAATATATAATCTTTATACATATTTTATATTCGCCTGCTATTCTGAACTGCATCTAACGAAAATTATATTTATGGAGGGGAAATTTATGTCTGAAGAAACAAAAGTAGTAAAACCCTATGGACTCCAGTGGTGGCTTTGCGGCGCGATCATGCTCATTGTCATTGCGGCGGCGGCGACCGGCGCACTGTCAACGGATCTGGCCGGTTCCTTTGCACTGATGCTGTCCATCGGTATCCTTTGCAATGAGATCGGCGAGCGCATTCCGTTCTGGAACAGCTATGTGGGCGGCGGCCTGGTGCTGGCATTCCTGGTATCCGCGTTCCTGTTCACCTACAACATAATTCCGCAGAAATACGCGGACGCCATGGTCATGGTGATGGACGAGGCGGACTTCCTGTCCTTCTTTATCATCTTCCTGATCACCGGTTCCATTCTGGCTCTGGACCGCAAGCTCCTGATCCGTTCCTTCGCAGGTTACATCCCCGCGATCTTCGGCGGCCTGCTGGGCGCCGGCGTGCTGGGAATCCTGGCCGGACTGATCTTTGGGGTTTCCCCCACCAACGTTATGTTAAAGTATGTGCTTCCCGTTATGGGCGGCGGAAATGGCGCAGGCGCGGTGCCGTTAAGCCAGATTTATGAGACCGTCACCGGCGACGCGGCGGCCAACTACTATTCCTTTGCCATCACGATTCTGACCATCGCTAACATTTTCGCCATCCTGACCGCCGCTATCCTGCGCAAGGTTGGTGAGATGAAGCCCAGCTGGACCGGCAACGGTACCAATCTGATCCGCAAGGGCGGCGATTTTGCCACTGAGGACAAGAAGGTAAAAGTTTCCATGAAGGATTTGGGCGGCGCATTCTTCCTGGCCGTAGGCTTCTACGCTCTGGGCAGACTGTTTGCCAAGGCTCTGCTTCCCACCATCGGCGGCGTTGCCATCCACCAGTTCGCTTACATGATCATTTTCGTGGCCATCGTTGCTGCCGCCGGCATTGTGCCGGACAACATCCGCGCTGCCGCCAAGAAGCTGCAGTCCTTCTTCACCGCAAACCTGATCCTGATCATCATGGTAGGCGTGGGTGTTGACACCAACATCATTGAGCTGGCCAAGGCCATCACCCCCGGCAACGTGGTTATCGCTCTGGCGATCGTAATCGGCGCCATCATCGGCTCCGCAATCGTGGGCTACCTGGTAGGATTCTTCCCCATCGACTCCGCCATCACCGCAGGCCTCTGCATGGCCAACCGCGGCGGCTCCGGCGACCTGGCTGTTCTGGGCGCTGCCAAGAGAATGGGCCTGATCGCATACGCACAGCTTTCCTCCCGTCTGGGCGGCGGTATCGTGCTGATCATCGGAAGTATCCTCTTTGGGGCTTTCCTGAAATAATAAGACTGAATCATGTTGTAAAAGGCGCTCCGCGGCGGTTATATGCCCCGCGGGGCGCTTCTTTATAGAAGCGGAAGGTGATGCAGGGGGACTGCACTGGAATAAAACCATTGACGAACCGCCCATCTTGTAGTATGCTGATTACCGGAAAATAAAAGGGGTGCTGGAGCGATCCGGCTGAGACGAGGCGAGTCCCCGAACCCTGGAAGCTGATCTGGATAATGCCAGCGTAGTCACTGTTAAGGCCCTGCCTGTAACCGCCTGCCCGGAGATTTATCCGGGCAGGCTTTTTACATTACAATCATCTGAAATAGAAGAGGAGAGTCAACCATGAATGCAAGCGTAGCGATCCAGTCTCTGCCGAAGGCGGACAATAACGAGGAACTGATCCGTATTGTGGACGAGGTCATTGCCTATATTAAGAGTACGGGCCTCAATTATTACGTGGGACCCTTTGAGACCACCATTGAAGGCGATTACGACGAGCTGATGGACATTGTGAAGGAATGCCAGCACATTGCCGTGCGGGCTGGCGCGCCGTCCGTGGCCGCCTACATCAAGGTTTCCTATCATCCGGAGGGAGATGTGCTGACCATTGAAAAGAAAGTCACCAAACATCACAAGTAAACTGTGGTCCTGCTCCGCGGTCCTGGCCGTTCTGATTCTGTGGCAGGCCCTGACAGGTTTTGGAATTGTGGAAGGCTTTATGCTGCCCTCGCCGAACGCCGTGGCGAGGGCCTTTGTGCAGGAATTTCCCGCTCTCATGGGGCACGCCAGGATCACTCTGTCGGAGGCATTTCTGGGCCTGGCGCTGGGAATTCTGACCGGATTTGTGATGGCGGTGCTGATGGACCGGTTTGACCGGCTCTATCAGGCATTCTATCCGTTAATCGTTCTGACCCAGACCGTCCCGGCGGTGGCTATCGCGCCCCTTCTGGTGCTGTGGTTCGGCTACGAGATGGCCCCCAAGGTGATCCTGATCGTGATCACCACCTTTTTCCCGATCACCGTGGGCCTGCTCACCGGTTTCCGGTCCGCTGACCCGGACGCGGTGAACCTGCTGCGGGCCATGGGGGCGGAGCGGGGACAGATTTTCTTCTACATCAAGCTCCCCGGCGCCCTGGGACAGTTCTTTTCAAGCCTGCGCATCTCCGCCTCCTACGCGGTGGTGGGTGCCGTGATCGCGGAGTGGCTGGGAGGCTTCGGCGGGCTGGGCGTCTACATGACGCGGGTGAAAAAGGCCTTTGCCTTCGATAAAATGTTCGCCGTGATTATTTTGATCTCGGCCATCAGCCTGCTGCTCATGTGGGCGGTGGAGCGTTTACAGAAAAAATGCATGCCCTGGGAGAATTCCAATCGGGATTGACGGCCTGGGACATGGGACTGAGGAGGAAGCAGATGATAAGACAGCGTTGGATTGCCGCCGCTGTGGCCGCTGCGGTCATAGGTATGAACCTGACCGGCTGCAGCGCGGGCGGCAGAGCAGAACAGGATGAGACACAGCCAGGCGGGACAGGTTTAGCCGGCTCTGAGACGGACACGGAGTCCGGAAGCTTAAAGGAGATCACATTTGTGTTGGACTGGACTCCAAATACCAATCACACCGGACTTTATGTGGCCCGGGAGAAGGGGTATTTTAAAGAAGAAGGACTGGATGTGAAGATTGTCCAGCCGCCGGAGGACGGGGCAGTGGTGTTGGTGGCCTCGGGAAAGGCGCAGTTTGGAATGTCCTTCCAGGACAGTCTGGCCCCCGCGGTGGCCGGGGAGAGTGCTATGCCGGTGACCGCGGTAGCCGCCGTGATCCAGCACAACACCTCGGGCATCGTTTCCCGCAAGGGGGAGGGCATGGACCGGCCGAAAGGCATGGAGGGAAAGACCTACGCCACCTGGGAGATGCCCATCGAGAAGGCCATGGTGAAAAATGTGGTGGAGTCCGACGGAGGAGATTTCGGCAAGGTGAAACTGGTGCCCAGCACGGTGACGGACGAGGTCTCCGCCCTGAGAACGAAATCCGTGGATTCCATTTGGATTTTCTATGCCTGGGCCGGCGTGAAGATGGAGCTGGAAGGGCTGGACACCGACTATTTTGCATTTGCGGACTTAAACCCGGCGTTCGACTATTATACGCCGGTGATCATTGCAAACAATCCGTTTTTGGAAAACGACGGCGAAACGGCCAGAGCCTTTTTGCGTGCCGTGAGCCGGGGATATGAGGATGCGGTCAAAAATCCCCGGGAGGCTGCAGAAATTCTCTGCGCGGCGGCCCCTGAGCTGGATCCCGAGCTGGCGGCGGCCAGCCAGGAATACCTGGCGGACAAGTACCAGGCGGATGCGGCGCAGTGGGGTTACATCGATCCGGCCCGCTGGAACGCGTTCTACGGCTGGCTGAATGAGAATCAACTGTTGGATACGCAGATTCCGGAAAACGCCGGTTTTTCCAACGACTATCTGCCGCAGTGAGGGAGGAAACCCAATGGAGAAGCTGAAGGTTCTGGGCGTGAGCAAATCCTTTGACGGAGAGAGCGTGATACAGGACATCCATATAGAACTTCAGGAGGGGGAGCTCGTCTCCCTCCTGGGGATCAGCGGCGGCGGAAAGACCACACTGTTCAATGTGATCGCAGGCTTAAGCCTGCCCGATCAGGGGCAGGTGCTTTTGGACGGAAGGGATATCACCGGCCGCCCGGGAAATGTGAGTTACATGCTTCAGAAGGATCTGCTGCTGCCGTACCGGACCATCGTGGACAATGTGGCCCTTCCACTGCTCATCAAGGGCGTGGGCAAGAAGGAGGCGCGTGAGAAGGCAGCCGCCTATTTCAGCCAGTTCGGACTGGAGGGAACGGAGATGAAGTATCCGGGCCAGCTCTCCGGCGGTATGCGCCAGCGGGCGGCCCTGCTGCGGACTTATCTGTTTTCCGCGGACGTGGCGCTGTTGGACGAGCCATTTTCGGCGCTGGACATGCTGACCAAGGGGGCGGTGCACAGCTGGTATCTGGATGTGATGGAGCGCATCCGCCTGTCCACCCTGTTTATCACCCACGACATTGACGAGGCCATATTGCTGTCGGACCGGATCTATCTGCTCACCGGCAAGCCGGGACGGATCACCGGGGAGCTGGTGATTAAAGAGCCGCGCCCGCGCCGGAAGGATTTCAATTTGACGGAGGAATTTCTCGGTTACAAGCGGGAGATTCTGCGCCGGTTAGGAGGAGAAGATGGGATATCGTAATTTAAAGAGCCTCAGCGTATTTATCAGCCTGGTATTGCGGCACAAGCCCGAGGCGGCCGGGATCAGCCTGGACGAACACGGCTGGGCCGATATTGAGAAGCTGCTGGCGGGAATGAACGCCTCCGGCCACAGAATTGACCGGGAAATGCTGGAGGAGATCGTGAGAACCGACGAAAAGGGCCGCTACAGCCTGAGCGAGGACGGCGCGAAGATCCGGGCCAACCAGGGCCACAGCGTCCCGGTAGACGTGGAGCTAAGCCCCGCCCAGCCGCCGGAGATTCTCTATCACGGGACCGCGGAGCGCTTTGCGTATGCGATCCGCGAGGGCGGCCTGCTGCCCATGGGCCGGCTGTACGTCCACCTCTCAAAGGATGTGGAAACGGCGGTAAAAGTGGGAAGCCGCCACGGAAAGCCGGTGGTGTTCGAGGTGGAGTCCGGGCGGATGTACCGGGACGGGATACCGTTTTACCTCTCGTGCAACGGCGTGTGGCTGACGAAGGCCGTGAAACCGGGGTATTTGAAGGGGCGGGAGTGAGGGGAGCAGTATAAAATACGGAGGCGGCAAAATGCTGAAAACAAAAAAAGATCTGATCGCCCACTGCCTGACGTACCCCGATGTATATGAGGATTACCCCTTCCACGATCACGAGTGGGCGGTGATCCGGCATCGGTCAAACCGGCGGGTGTTCGCCTGGATTTACCGCCGGGAGGGGCAGGTCTGCGTCAATGTAAAGTGCGATCCACAGTGGGTGGAATTCTGGCGCAAGGCTTATCCGGGCGTGCTTCCGGGTTATCATTTAAATAAGAAATACTGGAACACCGTGCTTCTGGACGGCACGGTGCCGGACAAGGAGATCCGCCGGATGATCGCGGAGAGCTACGATCTGACCCGCTGATCCTATTAAGAAAACGTTAATGGACATTGCTAAGACTGTAAAAGAATGTTAGAATAGAGATGTTTCTTAATTTTGGAAAACAGAGGATAAAGCAATGTCTGGTTTGAATGATGAACTGTGGATGAAGGAACGGTATGAGCAGGTATGCAGAAAGAATCCTGAGGAGTACGCCCTTATCAGCCTGAAAATAAAACGTTTCCGCATTTTCAATCGCCTGTTCGGACGGGAAGCGGGTGACTGGCTGGTCGGACAAGTCTATGAGGCCATCCGCACCTGGATTGGGGACGATGAATATGTGGCCCATATCCAGCTGGGGTATTTTAATCTGCTGGTTCATATGCCGGAGGACTACGAGGAGATATTCCAGTACGTCATTAAACTAAACGCCAGGATCAGAGATTGGCCCTACGGCGACGAATATGGGAAGGTTTACAGCGGGATGGGCGTTTACCGCCTGACGGACCAGCCGAAGGACTTTTACACCGCCCAGTACAATGCGGACATCTGCCGGGTGGAGAGCCCGGAGAGCGTGCTGCGCAATTCCCACTTTGAGGTGTACGGTGAAACCCATCACGATACGAACCTGGGCAGTTATAACATGGAGCAGAATATCCGTCCGGCTATGGATCACGGGGATATCAAGCTCTATCTGCAGCCTAAGGTGGATTTAAAAACCGGCGAGGTCACCCAGGCGGAGGCCCTGGTGCGCTGGATCGATCCAAAAAAGGGATTGATCCCGGTGTCGGATTTTCTGCCCGAGTTGGAAAAAAATGGATTGATCGGCGATCTGGATCTGTTTTTGTTTGAGCGGGTCTGTAAGAATATCAGGCGCTGGCTGGAACAGTACGGAAAAAAGATCCGCATTAGCGTGAACCTCTCCAGCGATATGTTTAATTACCGGTATTTTCTCAAGGAATATGCGGCTGTCTATGAAAAGTATCCCTGTCCGAAAGACTGCATTGAGTTTGAACTCCTGGAGAGCATCGTGCTGAATCAGGTGGATCAGGTGCAGAACGTGGTTGGTCAGCTTAAAAATTTTGGATTTTCCTGTTCTCTTGACGATTTTGGCAGCGGATACTCCTCTTTCAGCGTACTGACGAACACCGATCTGGTATCTCTGAAGATCGACCGCTCCCTGTTTCAAAATGAGAGCGATCCCAGAGAGCGTGTCCTTGTCCGCCATATTCTGGAATCCGCTAAGGAACTGGGGCTGAAGACCGTGGCAGAGGGCGTGGAGACCAGGGGTTATGTGGAATACCTGAAAAGTCTGGGCTGCAATTATATACAGGGCTATGTGTTTTACCGGCCAATGCCTGTGGAGGAATTTGAGGAACGCTTCTTGAAAAATGGAGAGCGGGCCCAGGTGTGACACTCATCCCGGATGTCTGAAATCACAGGATAACAATGCCGCCGGATAGCGGGCTGCCTGGCATGATTTTAGAAAAAGAGAGTAAAATATTACGAAATTACAGGTTGATAATTGAATAGACTTAATACCCGGATTATGGTATAATCGACCCATATCAATTCTGACTCGGGAAGGTGGTGATAGAATGACGGATAGCGAAAAACTTGATTTATTGATTGTTCAAATGCAGGCTATGAACGGGCAGATAGGTAACCTGGAAAAACAGATGGGCAACCTGGAAAAGCGCATGGATGGCATGGAAAAACGCATGGATAGCATGGAAATTCGCATGGACGGCATGGAATTACAGATCCGGTCCACAGAACGCAATCTGAAAAATCAGATCATGAGATCGGAATCGCTTATTTTGGACGAGGTAGAACGGGTTCACGTGATTCTTGACGACCACATTCACGACACCAAAAGGCATACCGCATAAGTACATACTTTACCACAGGGAGTGTAAAACCGATTGAATGATCGAGGGTTTTACACTCTTTCCTGTTATACAAAAAATGCCCCAAAAGTAACACAAATACGTCACCTTTCAGGACATTCTTTAAAAATAATGAGTGCCGGCAGTGGGACTTGAACCCACACGGCGTTGCCGCCAACGGATTTTGAGTCCGCATCGTCTGCCATTCCGACATGCCGGCCGGAAATCGTTTACAACGCTAATTATTCTATCACAGGATAATCACTTTGGCAAGTATTTTTTGCATTGAAAAAGAAGATAATTTATTGTATGATGGAGGGAGATTTGAGACAGAGCGAGGAGGAAGGCTTATGACCTGCAGAGAGGCGGAGCGCCTGGTGATGCCCTATATCAATGGGGAACTCACCGACGCAGAGCTGGCGGAATTTTTAAAGCATATCGATACCTGTGAAGACTGCAGGGAAGAGCTGGAGATCTATTTTACCGTGGATGTGGGCATCCGGCAGCTGGACGAGGGCACCGGCACCTACAACATCAAAGGGGCCCTGGAGACGGCCCTGGAGATCTCACGACAGCGGATTCACACCCTCTATCTGCTGCAGACGGCCAGGTACGCGGTGAATACCCTGTGCTTCTGGGCGGTGTTGGTGGTGCTCATATTACAGCTGCGCATCTGGGGACAGCTGGGCTTTTTAGGCTTATAATCTGCGGGCCCGCCCCGCACAAGGCAGAAAGGAAATCAAGATGGACAAACTTGTTTTAATCGACGGACACAGTATCTTAAACCGCGCATTTTACGGGGTACCGGACCTGACCAACTCGGAGGGTCTGCATACCAACGCAGTGTACGGTTTTTTAAATATCATGTTTAAAATTCTCGAGGAGGAGAAGGCGGACCACCTGGCGGTGGCCTTTGACCTGAAGGAGCCCACCTTCCGCCATCAGATGTACGAAGCCTACAAGGGCACGCGCAAGCCCATGCCCGAGGAGCTCCACGAGCAGGTGGCGCTGATGAAGGAGGTGCTTACAGCCATGGGCGTGCCGATTCTGACGCTGCCGGGTTATGAGGCGGACGACATTCTGGGCACCGTGGCCAAGCGCAGCCAGAAGGAGGGCATCGAGGTGTCCGTTGTCTCCGGAGACCGGGACCTGCTGCAGCTGGCGGACGAGCACATCAAAATCCGCATCCCCAAGACCAGCAGGGGCGGCACGGAGGTCCACGACTATTACCCGGAGGACGTGAAACGGGAGTACCAGGTGACGCCCGCAGAGTTCATCGACGTGAAAGCTCTGATGGGGGATTCCTCGGACAATATTCCCGGTGTCCCGTCCATCGGCGAGAAGACGGCCACAGCGATCATAAGCGCTTACGGCAGCATTGAAAATGCTTACGCGCATCTGGAGGAGATCCGTCCGCCCAGGGCGAAAAAGGCTCTGGAGGAGCACTACGACATGGCGCAGATGAGCAAGGAGCTGGCCACCATCTGCCTGGACTGCCCGGTGGAGTTCGAATACGGGAAAACGCAGATCGAAAACCTCTACACGCCGGAGGCGTACCAGTACATGAAGCGGCTGGAGTTCAAGTCCATTCTCACCCGCTTTGACGCCGCTTCCCTGGGCGGCGGGGAGACCTCCAGCCTTGAGGACGGTTTCCGTCTGGTGACGGAGAAGGCGGAGGCGGAAACGCTATTCGCAAAGGCCGCAAAGCAGCCGGTGGTGGGCGTGCAGCTGATCACCGCCAGCCGCAGCGCAGCCAGGGCGGCGGGAGAGATGGAGCAGCTCTCGTTCTCTTTTGACGAGGGCGGGACGCTGCAGTCCGGTGAAAAGGCAAAGGAAGGTCTTTTACCCGTGGCCGCCGCAGCGCTGTGCGCAGGGGAGGAGGATATCTGCTGTATTGTCACCGGCGGGGAACTGACTGAGGTGTGGCTGTTGGAACGGATTTCCGCGCTGCTGCGGGGGAGGAATGGAGGAGCGGGCGCCTGGGTGCTGGATTTAAAGGAACAGCTGCCCTATCTGGATATCCCCTACGACGGCCCGGTGTTTGACGCGGGGGTAGCCGGATACCTGTTAAATCCCCTGAAGGACTCCTACGGGTACGACGATCTTGCAAGGGACTTCCTTGGACTTACCGTGCCCTCCAAGGCGGACCTGCTGGGCAAACAGTCCTTAGGCGACGCCCTGTGGATGAAGGACCCCAAGGCCGTCAGCTGCGCCTGCTATATGGGATATGTGGCTATGAAGGCGGCCGCGCCTCTGACCGAGCGCCTGAAACAGACCGGCATGTACCAGCTGTTCATCGAGATCGAGATGCCGCTGATTTACAGCCTTTCCAGTATGGAACAGGCCGGTGTGAAGGTGGAGCGGGAGGAGTTAAAGGAGTACGGTAGCCGCCTGAAGGTGCAGATCGACGTGCTGGAGCAGGAGATCTACCGCGACACGGGCAAGGAATTCAACATCAATTCCCCCAAACAGCTGGGCGAAATCCTGTTCGGAGATATGGCGCTGCCCGGCGGAAAAAAGACCAAGACCGGTTATTCCACCGCTGCGGACGTGCTGGAGAAGCTGGCTCCGGACTATCCGGTGGTTCAGAAGATTCTGGACTACCGTCAGCTGACCAAGCTCTACTCCACCTACGCGGAAGGGCTGGCGGCGTTTATCGGCTCGGACGGCCGCATCCACGGCAAATTCAACCAGACCATCACGGCCACCGGCCGCATCAGCAGCACGGAGCCGAATTTACAGAATATTCCAGTTCGTATGGAGCTGGGGCGGGAGATTCGCAAGGTCTTTGTGCCCAGGGAGGGAAGCGTGTTTGTGGACGCGGACTACTCCCAGATCGAGCTGCGCATCCTGGCCCACATGTCAGGGGACGACCGGCTGATCGGGGCCTACCGCTCCGCCCAGGACATCCACGCCATCACGGCTTCGGAGGTGTTCCATATCCCCTTAGACCAGGTGACGCCCCTGCAGCGGCGCAACGCCAAGGCCGTGAACTTCGGTATTGTCTACGGCATCAGCGCCTTCGGACTCAGCGAGGATTTGAGCATTTCCCGCAAGGAGGCAGTGGAGTATATCAACAAATATTTTGAGACCTATCCGGGCGTCAAGACCTTTCTGGACGGACTGGTGACTCAGGGCAAGGAACAGGGGTATGTGACCACACTCTATGGCCGCAGGCGTCCCATTCCGGAACTGAAATCCGCCAACTTCATGCAGCGCCAGTTCGGCGAGCGGGTGGCGATGAATTCCCCCATCCAGGGAACTGCGGCGGACGTGATGAAGATCGCCATGATCCGGGTGGACCGGGAGTTAAAGAAGCGGAACATGAAGTCCAGAATCGTGCTGCAGATCCACGATGAACTTTTGGTGGAGACCGAGCGCAGCGAGGTGGAGGCTGTGAAAGCCCTGCTGGAGGAACAGATGAAGGGGGCCGCGGATTTGAAGGTGGCCCTTGAGGTGGACGCCAAGGTGGGCGATTCCTGGTTTGCAGCTAAATAAAAATACAGTGAACGCAGGGCCGCAGCCGACAGCTGGGGCCCTGCAAACAGACAGGTGAGCGATATGGAAAAACGGATCATCGGCGTGACCGGGGGCGTGGGCGCCGGCAAGAGCCGGGTGTTAAAAATTCTGGCCGGGGATTTCGGCGCCCATGTTATCCAGGCCGACGAGGTAGCCAAGGCTCTGATGGAGCCGGGGCAGGAGTGCTACCGGCGGGTGGTGGAGTACCTGGGGGATTCCATTCTGGCGGAGGACGGGACCATCGACCGGCAGGCCATGGCCGCCCTGATCTTTGGGGACGGGGAAAAACGGCGTCAGGTGGACCGGCTGACTCACCCCGCGGTGTGGCAGGAGGTATGGCGGGAGGCGGAGACCTCCCCCAACCGCCTGGTGGTGATCGAGGCGGCGATTTTAGGTCAAGAATTTCGTGACAACTGCCAGGAAATGTGGTATGTTTATACATCGAGGGAGAACCGGCTGCTGCGCCTGGCAAAAAACAGGGGCTACAGCGAGGAGAAATCCCGGGCGATTATGGAGAGCCAGGCCGGGGAGGCGGAATTTGAGGCGTTCTGTGACCGCAGGATCGACAACAACGGTACTTTGGAGGAGACCAGGCGGCAGATCGACGGCCTTCTCACGGAAAGAAAAGCAGAGGAACCTACAATATGAGAATGGTAAGCATTGCGAGCGGCAGCAGCGGCAACTGCATTTACATAGGGTCTGACAAGACCCATATTCTGGTGGACGCGGGGATCAGCAATAAGCGCATCCAGCAGGGACTGAACGATATCGGCCTGAAGGGCGGGGATGTGGACGGCATCCTGATCACCCACGAGCATTCGGACCACATCAAGGGCCTGGGCGTGCTGGCCCGCAAGTACCAGGTGCCCATCTACGCCACCCGGGAGACCCTGGACGAGATTCGTTCCAAGAGCAGCCTTGGGGACTATGACAGGGAGCTTTTACACCCCGTGTGCCCGGATGTGGACTTTGTGGTGGGGGATCTGACGGTCAAGCCCTTCAGCATCGACCACGACGCGGCAAACCCGGTGGCTTACCGGGTGCAGTGCGGGGAGCGCTCCGTGGCGGTGGCGACGGACATGGGGCATTACGACCAGTATATCATAGACCATCTGCGGGATTTGGACGCCCTGCTGCTGGAATCCAACCACGACGTGCGGATGCTGGAGAGCGGCCCGTATCCCTACTATCTGAAGCGCAGGATTCTGGGGGATCACGGCCATCTGTCCAATGAGAACGCGGGCAGGCTGTTAAACTGCATCCTCCACGACCGCATGAAAAAGATTCTCCTGGGCCATCTGAGCAAGGAAAACAACTATGCGGAGCTGGCCTACGAGACGGTGCGCCTGGAGATCGACGAGGGCGACTGCCCTTACGGCGCGGCGGATTTCTCCATCACCGTGGCGGGCCGGGACCAGATGAGCGAGATTGTCAATCTGTAAGCTGAGACAGCGTTTACATAGATCATACGTATCTGTTCAGTACCTTCACGGATACGAGCAAAAATCCATTTAAAATCGACTTCGTCGATGGAATTTTTGCCAGCAGGCTTAGGTTTTCATACGGTCAGCGCAGCAAGCGCGCAGACCTGCTGAACAGTTACGATCATACTATAAAGTAAAAAGAGGAGAGCTGGAATGAGCAAAGCAATTATTACCGTAGTAGGAAAAGACACCGTAGGAATTATCGCAAAGGTATGTACCTATCTGGCGGAAAACCGGATCAATATCCTGGACATTTCCCAGACCATCGTGCAGGATTATTTCAACATGATGATGATCGTGGACGTGACCGCCATTTCCCAGTCCTTCGGCGATGTGGCGGAGGAGCTGGAGCAGGTGGGAGAGGCCATCGGCGTGAAGGTAAAGATTCAGAGAGAGGACATTTTCACCAAAATGCACCGGATCTGATCTCCGGCGGCCCGCCGGGAACCGGCCCGGACAGCGGATGAATCCGCGGGAACCGGCCGCGAAGCGCAACACTGCCTAAACTCAGGACAGAAAGGGACATATGAGCATGATAAACATATACGAGGTAAATGAGACCAACAACATGATTGAGCACGAGAAGCTGGACGTGCGCACCATCACGCTGGGCATCAGCCTGCTTGATTGCGTGGACGGCGATCTGGACGCGGTCAACGAGAAAATCTACCGGAAAATCACCACCATGGCAAAGGATCTGGTGGCCACGGGAAATGATATTGAGCGGGATTTTGGCATCCCTATTGTGAACAAGCGCATTTCCGTTACCCCCATCGCCCTGGTGGGCGGCGCGGCCTGCAAAAAGCCGGAGGACTTTGTGACCATCGCACGGACGCTGGACCGGGCGGCCAAGGAGGTGGGCGTGAACTTTATCGGCGGATACTCCGCCCTGGTGAGCAAGGGTATGACAACGGCGGACCAAAACCTGATCCGTTCCATTCCCCAGGCTCTTGCGCAGACTGAGCGGGTTTGCAGCTCCATAAACGTGGGCTCCACCAAAACCGGCCTGAATATGGACGCGGTGGAGATCATGGGCCACATTGTAAAGGAGACAGCCGAGGCCACGAAGGACAACGACAGTCTGGGCTGCGCCAAGCTGGTGATATTCTGCAATGCCCCGGACGACAATCCCTTCATGGCGGGCGCTTTCCACGGCGTCACCGAGGCGGATGCCGTGATCAACGTGGGCGTCAGCGGCCCCGGAGTGGTGAAGGTAGCGTTGGAGAAGGCCAGAGGAGCCAACTTCGAGGTGCTCTGTGAGACCATCAAGAAAACGGCCTTCAAGATCACCCGCGTGGGCCAGCTGGTAGCCCAGGAGGCTTCCAAGCGGCTGGGGATTCCCTTCGGAATCATCGATCTGTCCCTGGCACCCACCCCGGCCGTGGGCGACAGCGTGGCGGAGATTCTGGAGGAGATCGGCCTGGAGCGTGTGGGAGCTCCCGGAACCACGGCGGCCCTGGCCATGCTCAACGATCAGGTGAAAAAGGGCGGCGTTATGGCTTCCTCCTATGTGGGCGGCTTAAGCGGCGCGTTTATCCCGGTCAGCGAGGACCAGGGGATGATCGACGCGGTGAGCCTGGGAGCGCTCACCATGGAGAAACTGGAGGCCATGACCTGCGTCTGCTCCGTGGGCCTGGATATGATCGCCATCCCCGGCGACACGCCGGCGTCCACCATTTCCGGAATCATTGCCGACGAGGCGGCCATCGGTATGGTGAACCAGAAGACCACGGCGGTGCGCCTGATCCCGGTGATCGGAAAGAGCGTGGGCGACACGGCCCAGTTCGGCGGCCTTTTGGGCTACGCGCCCATTATCCCGGTGAACACCTTCTCCTGCGAGAAGTTTGTCACCCGGGGCGGACGCATCCCGGCGCCGATTCACAGTTTTAAGAACTAGGGGAGAGTGCTATGAAGTTATATCTGATCCGCCATGGGCGGCAGAGCAGCAAGCTCTGCAACGTGGACGTGGATTTGAGCGAGGCGGGCTTTCGGCAGGCGGCCCTGGTGGGAGAGCGGCTGGTGCCGGCGAAGATCGACGCCGTGTATTCCAGCGACCTGCTGCGCGCCGTACAGACCGCCCAGTCGGCCAATATTTACTGGAACGTGGAACATTTCGTGCGCCCGGGCCTTCGGGAGATTTCCTTCGGCGACATGGAGGGAATGACCGACGCGGCTATAGCGGAACAATACAGGGATTTCAAGCGGGAACAGCAGAAGATGGAACGGGATCTGGCCTACCCGGGCGGCGAGTGCGCCGGGGACGTGGTGGCCCGCGCCCTGCCTGTGTTCGAAGAGATGGCGCGCAGCGGCTACCGGCGGGTCGCCGTTGTGACCCACGGCGGCGTGATCCGTTCCCTGATCGCCCATTTTCTGGGTATGGATCTGGCAAAATGGCGGATGCTGGCCGTGGACCTGGAAAACTGCAGCATTTCCGAGCTGGACTACCACGAGGACACGGGGCGGTTTTATGTGGAGCGCTTAAACGACTATGCACACCTGGAGCGTTATCCCGAACTCCTTCGGAGCGGCTGGGTGGATGAGGAGAATTAGATGAAAAAGGGAATTCTGTTTGACGTGGATGGAACCCTGTGGGACTCAGCTCCCCAAGTGACGGAGGCCTGGAACGAGATCCTGGCCTCCTGCCCGGATGCAGGGAGAACCATCACGGTGGAGGATATGTACCAATATATGGGGCGGCCTATGGATGAGATCAGCCGCATGATGCTGCCTCACCTGGAGGAAAAGCGGCGCTGGGAGATCATGGAGCGTTGTATGGAATATGAGAACGAGTATCTCCTGACCCATCCGGGAGTCCTTTACCCGGGCGTCCGGGAGGCTCTTTGCCGGCTGGCCGCGGAGTACGAGCTGTACATTGTCAGCAACTGCCAGGACGGCTACATCCAGGTGCTGATGAAGGTCTGCGGCCTGGAAGAGCTGATCCGGGATATGGAGTGCTTCGGCCGCACCGGCCGTCCCAAGGGGGACAATATCCGCCTGGTGACAGAGCGAAACCACCTGGACCGGGCGCTCTACGTGGGCGATACGGCCATGGATCAGGAGGCGGCTGACAAGGCGGGTATCCCCTTCGTGCACGCGTCCTACGGGTTCGGGCAGGCGGTGGAGCCGGCCGGCGTGATCGGGGAGATGGGGGAGTTAACAGAGCTGGCAAAGCGTATTTTGGCGTGACGGCGCAGGCCGGTCCGCTGTGGTGATGGTGTGAGGGCGCGGAACTTTCCGGCGGCATTTACTGCGGCCGGATAGGGGGCCGCGCCTGATGAATGAAACGAGTCAGGAGAATGATCCATGAATCAGACAGAGCGCGAGGAGACCACCCGGGCGGTGGAACAGTTTTTAAATGAATCCCTGGAGCGGATTCTGCTCAGCAATCCGGTCAATCCGCAGCAGCTCTCCCGGGCCAGGCTGCGCCCCCTGCTGATAAAAGGGGAATTGCGTTTCCAGGTGGAGGAGCAGGCGGGAAAACAGGCGTTTCACCGCAATCTGGACGCCAAAGAGGCGGCAGCTTATGTGACGGATCGCCTGGACGGACAGTTCCGGCAGGCGGAGATGACCTCCGCCCTGGGCAGTGGATTGATTCTGGTCAGCAAAAAGGGAAAGGTGACGGTCAAGGTCAAAGGCCGCGGAAAAACCCAGGCCGCGCCCGCGCGGATCACCCCCATGTCCCATAACCGGCAGAAGCGGTATATTCTGGAAGAAGGGATTGCGGTGCCGTTTCTGGTCGATCTGGGCGTGATGACAAAGGAGGGCAGGGTGGTGAACAGCCGGTACGACAAATTCCGGCAGATCAACCGCTTTTTAGAGATGGTCGAGGATGTGCTGCCCGGCCTGGACAAGGGACGGGAGAACACAATCATCGATTTCGGCTGTGGAAAGTCCTACCTGACCTTTGCCATGTACTATTATCTGCGGGAGCTGAGAGGTTATCAGGTGCGGATTATCGGCCTGGATTTAAAGGAGGATGTGATCGCCCATTGTGAGAAGCTGGCGCGGGCCTACGGCTACGAGGGGCTGAGCTTTACCTGCGGGGATATCGCGGGCTACGAGGGCGTGAATCAGGTGGACATGGTGGTGACCCTGCACGCCTGCGATACGGCCACGGATTACGCCCTGGCCAAAGCCGTGGGTTGGGGCGCAAAGGTGATTTTGTCGGTGCCCTGCTGCCAGCACGAGCTGAACGGACAGATGGAAAACCAGTTGATGGGGCCGGTGTTCCAGTACGGGCTGATCAAGGAGCGGATGGCCGCGCTGTACACGGACGCGATCCGGGCCCAGGTGCTGGAGCATATGGGCTACAGGACCCAGATTCTGGAATTTATCGATATGGAGCATACGCCTAAGAATATTTTGATCCGGGCGGTGAAGCAGGGGAAGCGAAAGGACAACGAGGCGGAGATCCGGGAACTTGTGAAGTTCCTGAACGTGAGCCCAACCATCGTGCGGGAGCTGATGGGAGAAAACGACGCGGAGTAAGAGGCGGGAGGCAAATAGCCATCTTTGAAAATTTGTAAGTATATGGAAAATGAGTCCGGGCTGCCGGGCTCATTTTTCGGTTCTGCGTTGTGTGGGGGAAGGGCAAGCGCCTCCGGTGCGGCAAGGCGTTCCGGCCCGGGCGTGGAAACCCGCAGAGAGGCTTCCACGTCAGAGGATGGTCAGTTTCTGTGTGAATTCATTGGGCAGGGAACAGTCGTATTTCGTGCAGTACACGGACTGCCAGAGGTGGGAGGCGTGGAAGTCCTGGTTCAAAAGCTCCAGCGGGGTGCCGGCGAGCTGCTTTCGGGCATCGGCGGTTTTGGTGATCAGCGGGATGGAGGTCTTTTGCTTGACGGCGGCTAACAGAGGGGCTGCCGAGCGGTTAAATCCCAGCACCCGGGCGTAAGGGGCGTAACCGCAGGCCCGGGCTTTTGCGGTGAGCCGGGCATCGGCGCCCAGGAGCAGGTGGCAGAGCGCGCGGCTCACCCGGGTGTAGGTGTACTGACGGGTCTTTAACTGGCGGATGCGGCCTTCCCAGCCGGCGGGAGTTAAAGCCATGCGTGCGAGGCGGCGCGCCAGATCATCGCTGATTCCCTCAAAACGGTCAAAAGGGATGCCCTCGTGGATACAGCCGGAGATGGCGAAATTTAAAAGGGCGGAAAAGTCCCCGGCAAAAAGCGGGGCGGAGCCGGCAAATATCTCCCGGGCTTTTTGGGGAATATGGGGTGCAACAGCCGGGTCTGCGAGCCCCAGAGGGGATTGGGACAGGACTTTTCGGAGGGCGGAGGCGGAAGCCTGTCCGTTTTCCAGTCCCTGATCGTGGTATGCATTTCCGCGGCGCAGGACAGCCAGAGGCGTGAGGGCGCTGTTTTGGGCCAGAAGGGCGCGGCAGTATTCCAGGCCCAGAAGGTTGTTGGGGCTTTCAATGAGGCTTATGGTGTCCGGGTCCAGAACGCCCAGAACTTTCAGGGCGCGGCTGCGGGCCGCGGGCCAGGTGAGACCGCTTTTGATGCCCTCCCGCAGCAAATCCTCGTATTCCGCGGAACCGCCGGTCAGATACCGGGCCGCCCTGAGAAGGGGGGCGGTGTCGCCGCACTCGCTGCCGAAACAGAGGGTGTCCACCGCGCCCAGGCCGGAGAGCAGAGCCACGCCACAGGAGGCGAAGTCCTCGGCGCTGCCCGTGGCAAACAGGGACGGAATTTCCAGCACCAGATCCGCGCCGCAGGCCAGGGCGGCCCGTGCACGCAGATACTTGGAGTAGACGGCCGGTTCGCCCCGCTGTACAAAGTCGCCGCTCATGGCGACCACGCAATAATCCGCGCCGGACAGCTCCTTTGCCCGGGCGATCTGATACTGGTGGCCGCCGTGAAATGGATTGTATTCTGCAATGATGCCCGTCACCCTCATGGCAGGCCCTCCTTTTTTCGTAAGCATTTTGTGATTCTTTGATATTATACCCGCAAACGGACGGCGCGTCCAGACGGGGCCGGGTTTATTTTTATCGTTTGCCTTCATCCGCTCCCAATTTAAAGAGTAAGCCTGATTTTATAGTGCTCCATCCAAAAATTAACCTGCAAAATATACGCCAGCATCTGCGGCCCGGCCATCAGCTGTCCGTACCAGGGCCTCCCGTAATCCGAGGGGCTGAGGAGAAAACGCTCCAGCTTCTTCCGGTCCAGGAACTGCATGACCGGGGCGCAGGAGTCGGCTGCCATTTCACGCACGCGCTCCACTAGCAGGGCCTCGTAGTTGGTGTCGTAGGTCTTGGGATAGGGAGATTTGCGGCGGAAGAGAATCTCGTCCGGCAGATGGCCCCGGCCCGCCTGGCGCAGCAGGTTTTTCACCACGCCGCCCCTGGTTTTCATATCCCAGGGCACGTTCCACACATACTCGATGATCCGGTGGTCGGCAAAGGGCACCCGGGCTTCCAGGCCGGAGTACATGCTGTCCCGGTCCATCCGGTTTAACAAGGTCTGCATGAACCAGCGCAGGTTTAAGTAGGCGATCTCACGCCTGCGGGCCTCCTCGGGGGTGTCCCCGTCCAGCCGGGGCGTCTCAGCCACGGAGCGCTCGTAGGTTTCCCGCACATAGTCCTCCATCCCCAGAAACTGGATAAAATCATTGCTGAGCAGCACCTTGCGGGCGTTCAAATCCATGGTCCAGGGGAAGGTGTGGGCCTCAAAGCACTCCTTGCGGTGAAACCAGGGATATCCCCCGAAAATCTCGTCCGCGCACTCGCCGGTCAGAGCCACCTTATTGTGTTCCTTTACCATGGAACAGAACTGAAGCATGGAGGAATCGATGTCCCCCATGGCGGGCAGATCGTGGGCCAGCACCGAGTCATAGAGCCGGTCCGCCTGGGTGAGATTGTCGCATTCCAGATAGTGGTGGCTGCTGCCCAGAAATTCCACCATTTTGTCCACAAAGGGACGGTCCTGGGAGGGCTGGAAGGAGTTGGCCTTAAAATAGCGGTCATTGTCCACGAAATCAAAGGAAAAGGTGTTGAGCCTCTCCCCACGCTTCTTTAATTCCGCCGCACAGACCGCGGAGACCAGGCTGGAGTCCACCCCGCCGGACAAAAAGGTGCAGATGGGCACATCGGAAACCATCTGGCGGCGGATGGCATCCGTCACCAGGAAGGAAGTCTGTTCCACCGTGCGCTCATAGCTGTCCGTGTGGGGACGGCTCTCAAGCCGCCAATAGCAGCGGTTTGAGACCCCTTCCGGGGAGCAGCAGAGAAAATGCCCCGGCAGCACCTCCTCCATGCCCTTGAATACGCCGCAGCCCGACGTTCTGGCCGGGCCGACGGAGAACACTTCGTTCAATCCCCTGCGGTCCAGCTCCGGTTCCATGCCCGGAAACGCGAAAATCCCCTTCAACTCAGACGAGAATACCACCTCCCCGTCCCGTACCGTGTAGAACAGAGGTTTGACCCCGCTGCGGTCCCGGAACAAAAACAGGCTGTCCTTCACCGGGTCCAGTATGGCGAAGGCAAAGATGCCGTTCAGGCGCTTGACAAACTCCGGCCCGTACTCCATGTAGCCGGTGAGAATGACCTCCGTGTCGCTGGAGGTGAGGAAGGTGTGGCCGCAGTCCCGCAGCTCCTTCCGTAACTCGCCGGTGTTGTACAATTCGCCGTTGTAGACGATGGCAAAGGTCTGACCGGCGTCGATTTTAGTCATCGGCTGTCTGCCGCCCGCCAGATCGATAATGGACAGGCGGGCGTGGGAAAGTCCCGCGTGCTCCCACAGCCAGATTCCCTCATCGTCCGGCCCCCGGTGGCGTTGCACCGAGGCCATGGACGACAGGATGGACTCATAGCGGGCAGGTTCTTTCAGGTAATGTTTTTTCGCACAGTAAAAGCCAGCGATTCCGCACATGGCAAATCCTCCTTGTCAAGAAACAGTTTACAGCAACAGGCAGGCGGTGAAAAAGGCGCAGATAAATCCGATCAGCACAGGCAGCAGGTTCTTCCGGGCCAGCTCCAGAGGGCTCACGTCGCAGATGGCCGCCACGGGAATCAGCCCCCAGGGGACGATGGTCCCACCGCCCACAAAGATCGCGGTGATCTGTCCCAGAGACGCCAGCACGGGAACCGATGCGCCCACCGCCAGGCCGAAGGTGCGGGCCAGGGAGCCGGTCAGGGGGAGTCCGGAAAAGCCGGAGCCGTCTAAGCCGGTCAGAGCGCCCACTACCATCTGAATCAGCGCGGCCATATATTTGTTTAAGGGCGCGTTGTGGGCCAGCCAGACCGCCCAGTCGTTCATGATTCCGCTCTGGAACTGATCGCCCATAATGGTGGTGATCCCGCTGCCGCCCAAAAAGAAAAACGCGCCGATGATAATCACCGGTGCAAAGATGCGGATGGCGAACAGAAAGCCGTCGGTCACATAGTCCGTGACTTTCTCCAGGAAACGCCCCTTAAACCCCAGCGCCGCCCCGGCGCACATCACAAGGGCCGCGGTTCCGGAGACCAGGCTGGTGGCATCCCCGCCTTTTAAATTGAACGCAAACATCATCAGAATATCGGCCAGAAAGGCAAGGGGCGTGAGAATTGCCAGAGTCATGGCCGCTTTGCGGGAAGCTGCGGGTTTGCGGGAGAGACCATCGGTCCCGGAAACGCCGCCGTCCCCGCCGGACGGCAATTCGCCGGAGTCAGCCCCTTCCCCGCCGCCAAAGAGGCGCGGACCTGCCGGAACAACCGACTGTATCCCCATGGTGCGACGGTTTAAGAGAAAGGCGCTGACCACGGTGGCGATGCCCATGACCCAGAATACCGGCGCGGCCTGGGTGAGAATATCGGCGGAGCTCACCCCTGCGGCTCCCGCCGAGACTCCGGGCGCTCCCTGGATCACAAAGTCGTAGCTCAGAGCAAAGCCGTGGCCGAACAGGTTCATGGCCATGGCCGCTGCTAACGGGTTTAGGCCGGCTTTCACGGCAAAGGGAAGCATGATGGCTCCCACCAGAGCCACGGAGGGCGACGGCCACAGGAACAGGGAGAACAAGAACATGGTCAGGCCCAGAATCCACCAGGTGAGAGAGGGCGTTTTCATCACCCTGGACATGGGAACCATCATCAGGTAATCGCTGCCCAAATCCTTCAGACATTTGGAGAGCGCCGTGACCAGCGCAATGGTGGCGATCACCTCCATAAATTCCCGCGCAGCGTACAGCACGGCGTTAAATACGGTCATGATGCCCCCGGCCACAGAGCCCAGGCCGATGACTCCCAGTATAAACAGAAAGGCGATGCAGACCGCCGGGGTATCGCGCCGCCGGACCATGACCGCCAGAATCGCGATCACTCCGATCAGATAGGCGTAATGCAGCGGAGTCAGCATTACCGGTGTATCGAACATAAGAATCACTCCTCCTAATTGAACTATAATCTATGGTATGCATCGCTTGCGGGCCAGTGTGAAGAATCTTAATTCGAACACAAATTTTCCATAAACGCTTCACAATTCCACCACAATTCCCGGGTATATTGTTAAATATCAAAAGGAAAGCGAGCCGAAAGGCGAAACTAAATAGAAAAAAGCGAAAGGAGATCACAATTATGTATGAAAATGGGATGAACAATTTTGAACATATGGAGCAGGGAAATTTAAATGGAAATGGAAACGGCGGCGGGATGAACAACAATCCGTACCGTCCGGGCGTACCTTCAGGAGAACCCCCGAAACCGGGGAAGAAAGGGAAAATGGCCAAGAAGGTGGCCGGAATCACAGCGGCGGCCGTACTCTTTGGCACCGTGTCCGGCGGAGTGATGACCGGCGTGAGCCTGATCGGCAGCCGGGTCACAGGACTCTACGCGGCGAACAATACCCAGAGCGCACCGGCCGAAACCCAGGCGCCCGCACCGGCGCTGACCACTGCCAACAACAATTCCGACCAGACGGCCGCCACGCCGGTCTCCTCGGTAAACGACGTATCGGGAATCGTTGAGAACGCAATGCCCTCCGTGGTGGCGATCAACGATACCATGACGGTTCAGCAGCGGGATTTCTTCGGTATGCCCCAGACCTTTGAGGCCAAATCCAGCGGCTCCGGTATCATCGTAGCCAAGAGCGACAGCGAGCTGCTGATCGCCACCAATAACCACGTGGTAGAGGGAGCCAGCGACTTAAAGGTGACCTTCGTGGACAACAAGGATGTGAGCGCTGCGGTGAAGGGCACCGACTCCGCAACCGATCTGGCCATCGTGGCGGTTCAGCTCTCCGACATCCCGGCGGACACCATGAGCAAGATCAAGGTTGCCACCATGGGCGACTCCGACCAGATCAAGGTAGGGCAGCAGGTCATCGCCATCGGCAACGCGCTGGGCTATGGACAGTCCGTGACCGTGGGTTATGTCAGCGCTCTGGACCGTGAGATCGAGGATGAGAAGGGCATCAGCCGCACCTTTATCCAGACCGACGCGGCCATCAATCCCGGCAACAGCGGCGGCGCTCTGCTGGATTTAAACGGAAATGTAATCGGCATCAACGCGGCCAAGACCGCCTCCACCGAGGTGGAAGGCATGGGCTTTGCGATTCCCATCTCCAAGGCTCAGGATATCTTAAACACCCTGATGACCAAAAAGACCCGGGTAGCCGTGTCTGAGGACGCCCAGGGAACCCTGGGAATCCGCGTGACCAACGTGGACCCCGCCACCTCAAAAGAGCTTGGAATGCCGGTGGGCGTTTACGTGTATCAGATCATGGAGAACGGCGCTGCGGCCAATTCCGAACTGAAAGAAAAGGACATTATCACCAAGTTTGACGGTCAGTCCGTCACCAGCATGGAGGAGCTGACCCGGATGCTGACCTATTACGAGAGCGGTTCCACCGTCACCCTGACCGTCCAGTCTTTGGTTAACGGCACTTACGTGGAGCACGAGGTTCCCATCACCCTTGGCCAGAGACAGAGCGCGGAGTGATCGTTTAAGGGGCTGCGGATGTCCATCCGATGAGAAAATTAATGCAGCACAAATTCATAAATTGTAAATCTTTAAGAAAAATTAACACTTTATTCTCTGAATTGTGGTATAATATATTTCAATCAGAGAGTAGAGGAGGTCATCGATATGAAATTAGTATACGCGATCGTGAGAAATGACAACGAGGACGATGTTGTCAGCCAGCTGACTCAGCACCACTACAGCATCACCCGCCTTTCCACCACCGGCGGATTCCTGAAGAAGGGGAACACCACCCTGATGATCGGCGCTGAAGATGACAAGGTTCAGGAAGTGATCGATATCATCAAACAGGAGTGTGGACAGCACCAGAAGATCACCGTGAACATGCCCTATATTTCCGGTACCACCATGGTCAACTACGCTACCATGCCCATGACGGTGGAGGTGGGCGGCGCCACCATTTTCGTGATCAACGTGGACCGCTACGAGAAGATTTGACCTTTCAAGTAAATCATGTGCGCCGCGGGGCCTTTGGGTTCCCGCGGGCGGGTTCGGAAGCTGCCCCTGGGCCAGCTTCCGTTTTTTAGGATGCACCGGAACGCCGGCGATTATGCCCATGGGGCGGGCCGCCGGACTGTACGGAGCGCGGTTGCCGCAGAAAAAACAGCGATTTTACCGCTATTTGCCAGCGTATTAAAAAAAATGCAAGATATTTCCCGGCGGGGGCTTGCAAAATTTGGGACAAACCAATAGAATAGTATACAGAATACAGAGCTGCGCTTTTTTGCGGGAACTGTGAGTCATTTTAAAATTTACAAGGATAAAAGGAGAGCGTTAATTATGAAATTTTTAGTTGAGACATCCGCACGTCACGTACATCTGAGCCAGGAACATCTGGAGATCCTCTTCGGCGCCGGTTATGAGCTGACCAAGAAGAAAGATCTTTCCCAGCCCGGCCAGTATGCCTGCGAGGAGAGAGTCACCATCGTGGGCGGCAAGAAGGAAATGCCCGGCGTATCCATTTTAGGTCCGGTCAGAAAAGCCACCCAGGTTGAGCTGTCCCTGACCGACGCACGCTCCATCGGCGTAGCGGCTCCCGTCAGAGAGTCCGGCGACATCGCGGGAAGCGGCGCATGCAAGATCATCGGACCCAAGGGCGAGATCGAGATCACCGAGGGCGTGATCGCGGCCAAACGCCACATCCATGCAACCCCCGCCGACGCTGAGGCCCTGGGCGTTGAGAACGGCCAGATCGTAAACGTAAAGATCGACACCGACGGCAGAAGCCTGGTATTCGGCGACGTGGTGGTCCGCGTCAGCGACACCTACGCCCTGGCCATGCACATTGACACCGACGAGTCCAACGCGGCAGGCTGCGGAAGAGAAGTATACGGCGAGATCGTGAAATAAGAAGATTTGAAGGAGAAGGACAAATTATGAAGATTTTAGTTATCAACTGCGGAAGTTCCTCTTTAAAATATCAGCTGATCGATATGGACAATGAGAGCGTGCTGGCCAAGGGCCTGTGCGAGCGCATCGGCATCGAAGGTTCCAAGCTGACCCACCAGCCGGCCGGCAAGGACAAGTACGTGATCGAGAACCCCATGCCCACCCACAAGACTGCCATCGAGATGGTTATGGCAGCCCTGCAGGATCCGGAGCACGGCGTGATCAAGGACACCTCCGAAATCTCCGCCATCGGACACCGCGTGCTGCACGGCGGCACGGTTTACAGCGATTCCATCGTTGTGAACGAGGATGTGAAGCGCGTGATCCGCGAGTGCTTTGACTTAGGCCCGCTGCACAACCCGGCGAACCTGATGGGAATCGAAGCCTGCGAGGCTGCGATGCCCGGCACCCCCAACGTAGCCGTGTTTGACACCGCCTTCGGTATGTCCATGCCGGAGAAAGCGTATACTTACGCCATTCCTCACGAATACTATGAGAAGTACGGTATCCGCCGCTACGGCTTCCACGGAACCAGCCACAAGTTCGTGTCCGCCGAGGCGATCCGGTTCGGCGGCCTGGATCCTGAGACCGCTAAGGTGATCGTCTGCCACCTGGGCAACGGCGCCAGCGTATCCGCCTCCATCGGCGGCAAGTGCGTGGACACCAGCATGGGCCTGACCCCGCTTGAGGGCCTGATCATGGGTACCAGAAGCGGTGATGTGGACCCGGCCGTGCTGCAGTTCATCATGAACAAAGAGGGCCTGGACATCAACCAGATGCTGGATATCCTGAACAAGAAGTCCGGCGTTTACGGCATGACAAACGGTATCTCCAGCGACTTCCGCGATATCGAGAACGCCAAGGCCGACGGCAACCACCTGGCTGAGGTCGCTCTGGACGCCTTTATCTACCGCGTGACGAAGTACATCGGCGCTTACGCGGCAGCCATGAACGGCGTGGATGCCATCGCGTTCACCGCAGGCGTGGGTGAGAACGACAAGACCGGAAGAAAGAACATCTGCTCCAGCCTGGCGTTCATGGGCGTTGAGATCGACGACGAGGCCAACAACGTGCGCGGCGAGGAGCGCGTGATTTCCTCCCCCAACTCCAAGGTTAAGGTGATGTTGATCCCCACCAACGAGGAGCTGGCCATCGCAAGAGAGACCCTGGCGCTGGTTTAATGCGAAACTTGGCGTAATTGCCGGAAAAGTTCGTTAAACTGGAAAAATTATGTTGACAAACCACATGCCTCTATGTATAATGTTATAGGTGCATATGGAGGAATAATCGTATGCTGATTAATTTAACAGAACTGTTTTCCGTAGAAGGAAAAGTGAAGCATTACATCTGTGAACTGGAATTTTCCGAGTTCCGCGTGCCGGAAGGCGCCTATGCGGTTGTGGAGAAAACGCCGGTGAATCTGGATATCACCAACAAGGGGAATAAGGTATTTTCTGTGACGGGCTCTGTGGATGTCTCCCTGGAGATGCCGTGCAGCCGCTGCCTGGACCCGGTGAAGGTGGATTTCCATCTGGAGATTGACGACGAGATCGACATGAAGCAGACGGACAAGGAGCGGATGGAAGCGCTTGACGAGCAGTTCTATGTAAATGGTTACAATCTGGATGTAGACCAAATGGTTCGCAATGAGTTGACCTTGAGCCTGCCTATGAAAGTTCTCTGCGACGAAGATTGCAAGGGAATCTGTAATAGATGTGGTACAAATCTCAACCGTGGGACTTGTGACTGCGATACCAGGTCACTTGACCCGAGAATGTCAGTTATCCAGGATATTTTTAAACAGTTGAAGGAGGTGTAAACCATGTCTATCTGTCCTAAGAATAAATCTTCCAAAGCGAGAAGAGACAGCCGCAGAGCAAACTGGAAGATGAGCGCTCCCAACCTGGTAAAGTGCTCCAAGTGCGGTGCTTTAATGATGCCCCACAGAGTGTGCAAGGCTTGCGGATCTTATAACAAGAAAGAAATCATCAGCGTTGAGGACTAATTTCTGATCTGTCGAATAAGAGCAAAAAGGCCGTCATGTTTATCATGGCGGTCTTTTTTTGATGCTGACTCCGGAGAATGAACTGTGTATCCCGGTGATATGGACTATTTTTTGTCCCGGCCGCTTATTCGTAATGAATCGGCGTTTTTTGTGCATATAGCTCAGTTGGAAGAGCAGCCGGCTCTTAACCGGCAGGTTCCGGGTTCGAGGCCCGGTGTGCGCAGTATGCACCGTGCCGGGCGGCGCGGGGACAGACGGGAGTTCGACGCTCCCTGGGATCATACAGACAAATGATTCAGGAAGAGGAGGGAAATTTGATTGTATATCACTGTATTACACCCGCCTTACAAACTCCCCGGCCGCGTTTCCCGCCATGGTTCCCACCTCGTTGTAAGCCGCCTGATAGTAGTGGAAGTCATCCTTCATCAGACCGCGGGCGCGCATGGTGTGGAACGCGTCGCAGACCAGAACCACATCCGGCAGCTCCTTTGGAAGTTCCAGCTGCGTCCGGCGGATGTCTGAGTAGTCAAATCCTTTCTGGCCGTTGTATTCCCCGATGGCAATCAGGAAGCAGGTCTCAATCCCTTTTTCCCTGAGCTGGGAAAACATGTCTGTGAATCGGGCTTTGTAATCCTCAGGAGACGTTCCAAGGTCCCCGTCCGTCTCACCCTGGCACCAGAGCATATAGCGGTGGCGGACAGTGATTTCCTGTTCTTTCAGGAACTTTTCCGCCCGTTCCAGGCGCATGAGCGCATCGGATAAATAGTCCCCGTCCCCCTGCCACTGGCCGATGGCGGAACCGCCCTTGCTCGCCGAGACCCCGATCACCGGGATTTTGGTCCTTGCGTAGTACGCGTTGATGAAAGCGGTGACCATGGAACCGGTTTTCATTCCGGGTTCGCAGATGCCGTCCGGGTTGTTTTCATGGACGCCAAAAGGTTCGCTGGCCGGATACAGCCGCCCCGGATCGGAAACAGCCCGGTATTCATACCCGGCTCCGGGCGTGAGTGCAGGCGCAGTCTCGGGCCATTGAGGGGACGTCACGCCCCTCCCCGCCATATTCGATTGGCCGAGGAACAGAAACAGGTCATATTCTTTTTCCATAGTTACCTCCGTGTATCCATTATTTTCCATTGATTGTTTGTATCGGGAATTAAAATGTTTCCGGCTTCCCGGATTCCCAGCCCCAGCAGCACCTCCACGGTTCTGCGCAGTTCGTGGATCAGCAGGAATTCCAGGGTGTAGGAGAAAACGGCTGTCTCCCGGCGCTCCAGCGAGGCGGCCATACGTTCTAAGCTGGAGACAAAAAACAGTGGATCATGCTCCAGTTCCCCCATCAGCGCCTCAATGGGATTTCCCCAAAAGAGCAGCTGCAGCAGCTCCGAATAGATCGTGCGCAGGGTTTGAGAGGGGGCATCCCGGGAAATCAAGAACAGAGAAGCGTATATCACCCGCTGGCTGAGTCCACGTCTCTTCAAATCCATCAGATATTGTTTCCAGCTGAGCAGCGAGGCCTCGTCCAGGGAGGACAGAGTCAGCTCCGACACGTCCTTTCCCGACAATGCAAAGATCTGCAGGCTTTCCGCCACATCCAGCAGACGCCTGCGAAGGTCCGGCTGGGTAAAGTCGCAGTGGTCCGCGCTCTGGGAGGGCGGGAGAACGCGGGCGCCCAGCGGCCGGGAGGATTTCACCGCTCCGACGCTGTTGAGCAGGCTGACCGCCCGGCGCACGGTGCTGACGGAAACGCCTTTTTCTGCGGATAGCCGCTCGGCGGAGGGCAGATAGCTCCCAACGGGGTACACGCCGCGTCCGATTTCGGTCAGGAGCTCCATTGCCAGGGAGTAGCGCAGCTGAGAGGATTTTTTGTAGGCATCCCAGGAAAAAGCCACCTGCCGGCAGGCCGGTTCCGGGGGGATATTCTCCCTGTAAAATAAACAAAGGGAGCGGTAAAACTCATCCTGGATCACGCGCAGGACGTCCGGAAGTTCGTCCCACCGCTCTTCCCGGCAGAGGTCCGCAGCGGCCTTAAGCTGCCTGACCGTGATCGCGTGCAGGCGTTCATCTTTTGCCACTCCCCAGAAGGAACCGTAGAAATACAGATACAGGTAACGGATCAGCCGCATGAGGAGTTCATTTCCCAGATGATTGTATTTGTGGTCCAGAACCCTCCAGACCGCCAGGATGGCCGAATGGCTCCCGGCGTCCACAAACTGTTCCAGGTCCGCGGCTTTCAAGGGACCGGTTTTCAGGGCCAAACACTGCGCCTGACCCAGCAACGGCCATATGCAACGGCTTAGGTCGGTCAGGGATTCCCTGCGCTCGGCGTAAAATGTCTGGATATGCCGCCGGACCTGCTCCGGCCCATAGCGGATTGCTACTTTCGCGCCGGACTTTTTGGAGATCGCAATGTAGCCCTCCTGGCGCAGGCGGTGATACGCGGGGTTCACCGTGTCCAGGGATGTGTGAAACCGTTTGCAAGTCTCCTCCAGGGATGGCAGCTTTTCGCCGTACTGGTAAAGACCGAATTGAATCTGAGTCCGGTAAAACTGATAAATCGCCTGATGCAGTTCCATGCCGCTGTCCACTGTCATTTTCTCCCCTTTCACGTGTCTCTGAACACTATACCATCTTACGCGCCTGTTTTCTACAAAATACTCCATTTTGTTGCTATTTTTGCCAACCTTTGCTATACTCTTAATAATATTGGATGTGAACGAATAGAAGCAGTTCGATCGCTCTGAGTGAAACGATACAGGAGATGTGGGTTAACATTATGGAGACAATCTTTTCAGGACAGGAATGTCCAAACCGCGCGGCCGCTACATGCCCGGCGGCAATCAATACGCTGCGCACCAGCGTCATCAGCTGCCGTCTGGATGAGGGGCTGACTTTTTTGTGGGGAAATGCCAGCTTTTTTAAGGCCATCCACTGTCCGGCACAGGATTACCACCGCCTTTACGCGGATCTGAGGCAGTATTATGCCGGATATCCGGAGGACTTTGAGCGGATACGACGGGTCCTGTCAGAGGCGCTGGACGGGGCGGAGTCTCAGATCGATCTGACGGTGCGGCTGCCCATAAAGGAGGGCGGTTTTTTCTGGGCCCAGCTTTCCGGTTCGGTTTTTGAGGACCGGGATGCAGGCTGCCGCCTCTTCCGGGGGGAGTTTACGGATGTGGACGCGCTTGTGGCGGAGAAAGAAGAGCTGGACCGGCTCTACCGTCAGCGGCAGCAGTATTTTAACTGGATGCTTGACACCTACATTGGCAATGTCTACATCAGCGATATGGATACCTACGAGCTATTATATTTAAATGAGAATTCCTGCAAAACGCTGGGAAAAACCTCTGCTCAGGTGTTGGGGCGCAAATGTTATGAAGTCATTCAGGGAAGAACCACTCCCTGTCCCTTCTGCACCAACGACAGGCTGAGGCAGGATGCGGATTATGACTGGGAATTTTACAATCCGCTTTTGCAGAAAACCTTTATGATCAAAAACCGGGAGATCAGCTGGGCCGGGCGCCGGGCGCGCATCGAGCTGTCCCACGATGGTCAGAGTCCGGAGTATAAGCTGGCTAAAAAGGACCAGGAGATGAAGGCCATTGTCCGGGCCATTCCCGGCGGGTTCGCGCGGGTGGATGCCCAGGATATGAGGACGGTTCTCTGGTACGGCGGCGATTTCCTGAATCTGATCGGTTATACCAAAGAGGAATTTGAGCAGGAGCTTCACGGCAAGTGTACCTACGTGCATCCGGACGATATTGAGCGGGCGGCCAAAATTATGGCCGACTCCAGGGAAACCGGCAAAAAAACCGTGGTGGAGGGACGTATTCTCACCCGGGACGGAACCGTAAAGATATTGACCATGACCTACACCTATGTCAGCGCAGAGGACAGCTGGGACGGCATCGCCTCCTTCTACAGTGCCGGTATCGATGTGACCAGGGAGCGGGCGGAGCAGGACCGCCAGCGCCGGGCGCTGGAGGACGCCTATCAGGCGGCCCGGGTGGCCAACGACGCCAAAACCAACTTTCTTTCCTCCATGTCCCACGATATCCGCACCCCCATGAACGCCATCATGGGTATGTCGGTTATCGCCCAGGCGAACCTTGGAAATCCCGAGAAGCTGACGGACTGTCTGGGCAAGATCAGCACTTCCAGCAGGCATCTGCTGGGGCTGATCAACGAGGTTCTCGATATGTCCAGGATTGAGAGCGGGAAAATCGACCTGTCCTCCGAACTGGTCTCCCTGCCGGAGCTGATGGATGAGGTGATCGGCATATGCCGCCCTCTGGCCAGCCAGAAGTGTCACCATCTGTTCATCAGCGCGGACCATGTGCGTCATGAGAAGGTGGTGACGGATCAGAACCGCCTGCAGCAGGTTCTGATGAATCTTTTATCCAATGCGGTGAAATACACTCCGGACGGAGGCATCATCAGCCTGCGCATCCGGGAACTCCCGTCCATTGTGCCGGGGAGGGGACAGTATGAATTTATCGTCTCGGACAACGGAATCGGAATGACGGAGGAGTTTGTACCGCACATCTTTGAGCCCTTTACGCGGGCTGAGGATTCCCGCATCAGCAAAATCCAGGGCACGGGCCTGGGCATGACCATCACGGAGAACATTGTGCGCATGATGAACGGTACCATCGAGGTGAAGAGCCGGTTGGGGGAGGGGAGTCAGTTTATTTTTGCCGTTTCCTTTGAAGTCTGCGAGGAGGAACCGAGCAGCCAGGAGTTGGCGGGTCTTCCAGTATTGGTGGTTGACGATGACCCGGTGGTGTGCGAGAGTGCGGCCGAGTTATTAAAGGATCTGGGTATGCGCGGCGACTGGGTTCTGTCCGGCAGAGAAGCCGTAGTCCGGATTGAAGCCGCCCACAACCGGCGTGAGGATTATTATTTTGTGATCCTGGACTGGCAGATGCCGGATATGGACGGGCTGGATACCGTCCGGGCGATCCGGGAGAAGTTGGGCAGTGATGTGCCCATCATTATCATTTCCGCCTATGATTACTCGGAGATTGAGGAGGAGTTTTTGAAAGCGGGAGCGGATGCGTTTATCGCGAAGCCGCTGTTTAAATCCAGGATGGCGTGCGCCTTCCACAAATTCCGCCGGGACAATCCGGTGGAGCTCTCTTCTCAGAATGAGCAAACGCCGTCTGTCCTGGCCGGCAAGCGCATCCTGCTGGTGGAAGACAATGAGCTGAATCTTGAGATTGCGGCTGAACTGCTTCAGATGCAGGGGATTTTGGTGGACACGGCGGAGAACGGACAGGAGGCGCTGGAGAAGTTTAAAGCCTCCGGCATCCGGGAGTACAGCGGTATCCTGATGGATATCCAGATGCCGGTTATGGACGGCTACCAGGCCACGAAGGCTATCCGGGCTCTTCCGCGTGTGGATGCGCGGGAGATTCCGATCATAGCGCTGACGGCCAATGCCTTTGCGGCGGACCTGGGCAAAGCCCACAGCTCCGGAATGAACCACCATATTGCAAAGCCCATCGATATGCAGGTCCTGCTGGAAGCGCTGGGCCGGCTGATGGTGTGATACGTGCCCGCAGGAGAAGAAGGGGAAAACGATGGATGTCAGGAGGAATGGAGATGCAGGGTGCCATTGATGAACTGAAAGCGTTGGGCCGGATGCCGGACTCGACGGACTGTGAACCGCCGGGAGAAATCGTCGGGCGGTTTGAGGAACTGCTGGCAAAGGTAAAGCTTCCGCTCACGGCGGAGGAGGTCGGGGTACTGATGCGGACGTTTCCTGAAAGCACCATGTATGAGGTCGAGTGGGGGCTCCTGCGCTTGGTGGAATCCTACGCTGTTTCAAATCCGGGCTACCGGCAGCTGATTGATATCTGCCCCAGCGGGGAGTGGCGTGAAACAATGACGATCCGTTTCGAGAATTGGGAGACGAAGAAGTTAATTTAAGTCAAAAAAATTTGATAAATTATTGACTATTTCGATTGAATGTACTAAAGTTAGAACTGACATTCAAATTTTTAAGAAAAGAGAGGTTGAATCAAAGATGGCAAAAATCGATTTAAGTCAGTACGGCATCACCGGAACCACAGAAATTGTCTACAATCCTTCTTATGAGACATTGTTCGAGGAGGAGACCAAACCTACCCTGGAAGGCTATGAAAAGGGACAGGTGAGTGAGCTTGGCGCGGTTAATGTTATGACCGGTATCTATACGGGGCGTTCTCCCAAGGATAAATTCATCGTTATGGACGAGAATTCCAAGGATACCGTATGGTGGACCTCTGATGAATATAAGAACGATAACCACCCGGCCAGTCAGGAAGCATGGGATGCCGTGAAGAAAATCGCGTTGGAAGAGCTTTCCAACAAGAGACTTTTTGTCGTAGATGCGTTCTGTGGGGCCAACAAGGATACCCGCATGGCGATCCGTTTCATCGTTGAAGTGGCTTGGCAGGCCCACTTCGTTAAGAACATGTTTATACAGCCCACCGATGAGGAGCTTGAGAGCTTTACTCCTGACTTTGTTGTATACAACGCTTCCAAGGCGAAGGTTGAAAACTACAAAGAGCTGGGCCTGAATTCCGAGACTGCCGCTATGTTCAACATCACCAGCCGCGAGCAGGTAATCGTGAACACCTGGTACGGCGGTGAGATGAAGAAGGGTATGTTCTCCATGATGAACTACTACCTGCCGCTCAAGGGCATCGCTTCCATGCACTGCTCCGCCAACACCGATATGAACGGCGAGAACACCGCTATCTTCTTCGGCCTTTCCGGAACCGGCAAGACCACTCTGTCCACCGATCCCAAGCGTCTGCTGATCGGCGACGACGAGCACGGCTGGGACGACAACGGCGTGTTCAACTTCGAGGGCGGCTGCTACGCGAAGGTGATCAACCTGGACAAGGAGTCCGAGCCGGATATCTACAACGCTATCAAGCGCGACGCTCTGCTGGAGAACGTTACCCTGGATGCGGACGGCAAGATCGATTTCGATGACAAGAGCGTGACCGAGAACACCCGCGTGTCCTATCCGATCGACCACATCGAGAAGATCGTGCGCCCGGTTTCCGCTGCTCCTGCGGCTAAGGATGTAATTTTCCTGTCCGCGGACGCATTCGGCGTTCTTCCTCCCGTGTCCATCCTGACTCCGGAGCAGACCCAGTATTACTTCCTGTCCGGATTTACGGCAAAGCTGGCTGGTACCGAGCGTGGAATCACCGAGCCCACCCCCACCTTCTCCGCCTGCTTCGGCCAGGCTTTCTTAGAGCTGCATCCGACCAAGTATGCGGAAGAGCTGGTTAAGAGAATGGAGAAGAGCGGCGCCAAGGCTTACCTTGTGAACACCGGCTGGAACGGAACCGGCAAGCGTATCTCCATCAAGGACACCCGCGGCATCATCGACGCGATCCTGGACGGCTCCATCGCAAAGGCTCCGACCAAGCAGCTGCCGTTCTTCAACTTTGAGATTCCCACCGAGCTGCCGGGCGTGGATCCCAAGATTCTGGATCCCCGCGATACCTACGCCACCGCTGAGGACTGGGAGGCAAAGGCCAAGGATCTGGCACAGCGCTTCGTGAAGAATTTCTCCAAATATGAGGGCAACGAGGCTGGAAAAGCGTTAGTTTCCGCTGGCCCGCAGTTATAAGTTCCACAGAAATTACATAGAGGGCGCCCCAAACGTCGGCAACCGGCGTGAGGGGCGCCTTTTTGACTGAATGCAATGGGACGCCGGTGTAGCCTGCGGGCGATTGTTTAGTCGCATTCTGCCTGCGGGGGGAATTTTTTGCGAAGAAATTGTAATTTCCGCGTAGATTTGCTATACTGTCATTATATGGTATCTGAGCACAGAAAATAAAACAGATGCCGTACAATATATTGCCCGGACATTGGCAGGGGGAGAGGTGAGGGTTTGTTATGAACGAACTGGAATACTATAAAATGATGCTTGACGGGACGCCATGCGGCCTTTGCCATGTGGCGTTAGATGAAAAGCTCACCATTCTGTATGCAAATCAATCGTATTACCAGCTCTATGGTTATACCGCCGAGAACGCGGAGGCACAGGGGTTTACAAATGCGAAGTTTATTCTGCCGGAGGACGACTATCAATCCATTATGGATACCGTACAAGGCCATATCCGTCGAAAGGACCGGTATTTCCAGCTGGAATTCCGAGCGATCCACAGCTCGGGAAAGCTGATGTGGCTTCTGGTGCGGTGCGCGTACGACCCGGACAGGCCTGGAAGCCTGCTCTGTGCGCTGTTTGATATCGCAGACCGCAAACAGATGGAGGAGCAGCTTCGGATGAGCATGCAGGAGAGTAAAATCGCATTTCAGCTCACGGATAAAATGATGTATATTTATGAGCCGGCATCCCGGCGGCTTAAGCAGCCGAAATCGGCTGCCGATGAATTCGGACTGCCTCCGGTGATGGACGATGTGCCCTACAGCGTTATACGCTCAGGGGCCATCGATGAGGCGTGTGTGAACGACTATGTGGCATTTTACGAATCCATCATCCGCGGAGAGAAGAGCGGCCATTCCGTGGTCAGAAAGCGGCGCAGGGACGGCTCATTCGGCTGGTATGAGGCCAAGTATAGCTCCATCTTCGATGAATATGGGGCCGTAAAACGTGCGGTTATTTCCTGTGAAGACATCACGGAGCAGCGGGAGAAGGAGCTGTCCTACCAGAAATGGAGCAATTACTTCAAGGCCAGGGAAGGAAAGACCTTCGGCGTCTATGAGTACAATCTGACCAAGGACTTGTATGATGATACGAAGGGGGATGTCAAGCCGGATTGTCTGCGTTCTCAGAAAACGTATACCGGCACCGTGCGTTACATTGCCGAGAATTTTGTATATGAGCACGACCTTGAAAAGTTTAACAAATTTTTTGAACGAGATTCGCTTCTGGGCCGCTACTACCATGGACAGACTACCGGGGTTCTCGATTATCGGAGAAAGTGTATAGACGGTGCTCGCGTTGGCACGGATGGTGTTGATGATATATGGGGGGGGGGGGTATTATTTGGGTTCGTGCAGTCCTTCTTTTGCTGGCGGACCCTTACAGCAGCGATGTGAGGCTGTTTATGATGACCCTGGATATTGACCAGGAGAAGAGGACGGAGTTGAAGGTGCGCAGCCGGATGGAACACGACGGGATGACCGGGCTCCTCAACCGGGAGACGTTTATTGCCAGAGTTTCCAGGATTCTAAAAAACAGCACACCACCGAAACGCCATGCTCTGATTATGCTTGATATCGACGAGTTCAAAAAGCACAATGATCAGTATGGGCACCCCTACGGCGATCAGGTTATCCGTGAGACTGCCAGGTTCATAAAGGGATTTCTACGGAAAACGGATCTTTGCGGCAGAATGGGCGGAGATGAGTTCATGGTCTTTCTGAACGATATCTCCTCAGAGGAGGAAATGATTCCCAGAATTGATATGTTCTGCCAGGTTTTGAAGCACCCGGACGAGGAGAATAGAGAGATCACGTGCAGCCTCGGGGTGGTGTTCTATCCCCGGGACGGGCGGACCTTCCAGGAGCTGTATCAGAAGGCCGACACCGCCCTGTATGATGTCAAACGCACCGGGCGCGGCAATTACCGGATCTACAGCCCGGATCTGAAACGGAAAGGGGAGGAGGAGACCGGCGCCATTTAGTGGCACCGGTCCTGATACTCCGACGGCGACATGCCCGCCAGCTTCTTAAAGGTGCTGCCGAAATAGGCCACGTCCCGATAGCCCACCATCTCCGCCACCTCGTATACCTTGTACCGGCAGTCCTGCAGAAGCTTCATGGCCATGTGGATGCGGTACTGGGTGAGGTAATTGACGATGGTATAGCTGGTTTCCTTCTTGAATACATGGCTCAGATGGCTCTCGCTGACGCCCAGGGAGCGGGCGATGGGCGTGATGCTGATGTCGCTGTCGCTGTAATGCTCCGCGATATAATTCATGGCCTCCAGCACGTACTTGCTCTTATCCCCCTTGGCGAGGCTCAGCATATCCTGGGGGGCCAGGGAGGTCTGCATCTGCTCCCGTTCCCGGACCCGGCCGATGGCGGCCACCAGCTCCTGGTCCCGGAATGGTTTTAACAGATAATCCGCGGCCCCGAACTGGAGCGCGCTGCGGGCGTAGGAAAAATCGCTGTAAGCGGTCAGGAGGATGACGTGAGCCCGGCAACCCCGGCGGCGCAGCTCCGTCATCATCTCGATGCCGTCCATGTGGGGCATGCGGATGTCGGTGATGATCAGGTTGGGGTTGTACCGCTCCACGGCCGCGATGCCCTCCTCGCCGTTGGTGGCTTCCCCCACCACCACACAGCCCATGGAGGCCCAGTCCACGCCCAGGACAATTCCCCTGCGGACCACGGATTCGTCGTCTACTACGAGCACTTTAAGCATTGTTGTTCTCCTTCTTCTGTATCGGTAAGAGCAGCCGCACGCAGCTGCCGTCTCCCGGCGTAGTTTCCGCCGAAATACCATATTTTTCTCCAAAATGCAGCCGGATGATGCTGCTCACATTAAACAGTCCCAAATGTTCGCCCGGAATTTTCTGATCCTTGCTGTTGAGGCGGGCCAGAACATCCGGCGGAATGCCGCAGCCGTTGTCGTAAACGGAGAGCAGGAGATCGCCCTCCTGTTCCTCGGCCTGCAGCTTGATATAGCCGTCCTCCCGGTCCACGACCCCGTGGATAATGGCGTTTTCCACCAGGGGCTGCAAGACCAGCTTGGGCACAAGACAGCTCTGCAGCCGGTCCGGCACGTCGATCTCACAGGTGAAGCGGTCCTCAAACCGGAGGGACTGAATATCGATGTAGCGGTCCACCAGCTCCAGCTCGTCCTCCAGCGTGATAAACTCGCTGCCGGAGATTCCGGCCCGGAGGATGACGGCCAGGTCCGTTGCCAGGGTGGCCACCTGGGGCACGTGGTGGGTTACGCCCAGCCACTTCATGGAATCCAGGGTATTATATAGGAAATGTGGGTTCAGCTGGGCCTGCATCATCCGCAGCTGCGTCTCGTTGAGTTCCCTCTGGCGGGCCACGGAGCGCACCAGGTTCTGCCGGTATTCCTCTGTCATGCGGTTAAAGCTTTCCGTAAGACGCCCCAGCTCGTCCTCACGGTCCGTTTCCATATGGATCTCCAGATTTCCCTTCTTGATCTCCCCCATGGCCTCGTCCAGCTGGTGAACCGGCTGGGACAGGTGGCGGCTCAAGAGCCAGGCGCACCAGAGGCAGAGCAGCAGGCACATAAGCCCCATCAGGATGCTGACCGTGTAGAAGGTATCCATGACCTGGGAGCTGAAGGTTTTCGGCTGCTGTAGAATCAGGGAAAGGCCGGTGCCCTCATTGCGGGTCAAAAAGTAGTAGTATTCCCCGTCCGCCCCGGTGAGCGGTTTGCCTGCGAGGAGCTGGCTCCTCAACGCAGCCGTGGAGGACTCCGCCTGGGCCGGCTGGGTGTGGTAGATGGTCTGCCAGGTGGGATCCAACAGGATCACCACATGGGTGGCGCTGTAAAGCCCGTCAAAGAGACGTTCGAAGTCGGTGCTGGTCATGGTGATCACCACGTAGCCCAGGATGCGGCCGCCGTAGCCGCGGACCGCCTGGGCCGCGGTCATGGCCGTCTGGCCGGTCCCCTTGCCGAAGGCCAGCCCGTCGGTCTGCCCCGCGGCGTAGAGAACGCCCCAGCGCGGATTGCGCTCCTCCTCCGGCAGGGGGCTGACCGTGCTGTAAAGGCATTTGCCCTCGGAACTGAAGATGTCGAAGCGGGCGTGCTCGCGCAGCCGGTCCGTCTCCATGAACAGCAGCTGGTAGACCACCCGGGAATTGGCGGTTTTGCGGTTTAAGGCGTTGCGGATCATAGTGCTGCCGCAGAGCCGTTTGGCCGCCTGGCGGTAGGAGAGGCAGGTGGTGTCCAGAGCCTGCTCCAACCCGTTTAACTGAGCCTGGGCCTGGGTGGCCAGGCTGCTCTCGCTTCTGGCCCTCTGAACCTGCATCACCAGCACGTCGCAGAACAGCAGGGGCAGCAGCGTCACCAGCAGAACCGTGACGAATATCCGGTTTTTGAAGGAATGGCGGATCCAGGATCTCATGGCTGCACCTCCTCCCGCAGACTGTGCCACAGCGCCAGGTAGTCCTCCTGCCGGCTTCCGGCCAGGCCCACATCGTAGGGGAAGGTCAAAAGCTCCCCGGTGACTCCCTCCGGCTGAGGCACGTCGCTTCTCACGGCCCGGAGATTGGAGGAGCGGGAGAGATAGGTCTGCACGTCCCGACTCAGGGCGAAGTCCACAAACAGCCGTGCGTTCTCCTCGTGAGGACAGCCTGCGATCACGGCCAGCCCGTCGGGGATGGCGCTGGTGCCCTCCTTCGGGTAGACCATGGCGATGTCGTACCCCTTCTTGATGCTGCGAAGCGCGTTTTCCTCCAGGGTAACTCCGATGTAGCAGCTTCCGTTGGCCACCTCGCCGACCACCTGTCCGGCCCGGTCTATGGTTCGGCCCTCCAGGTTCTCGTAAAACCTGCGGATCAGGTCCTCATCCCTGCCGGGGAGAATCTGCACCATGGTGGACAGCGCCGTGTAGCTGGAGCCGGAGGTTTCCGGATCGGCGAAGGCGATTTTCCCTTTCCAGGCCGGGTCCAGAAGGCTGTCCCAGCCTGTGGGCGGATTGGTGCGCACCAGCTTTGGGTTATAGATCAGGACTACGGGAGGGATGGAGAAGGGCGTCCAGAGTCCGTTGGTCTGCACGTATTCAGTGGGCAGACTTTCGGCCTCCGCGCTTTTATAAGGAGAAAAATAGTTTCGGAAGGAATACAGGCTTTCCACGCTGCCGCCCAATATCACGTCGCAGCGGGGATTTTCCGACTCCTCGGCGATCTGTTTTAAAAGGGCGATGGAGCCGCCGTTTTCCACCTGGACCCAGATGCCGGTCCGCTCCTCAAATTCCCGGATAATCGGGGTGTAGACCTCCTCCAGATTGGAGGTGTATATGGTCAGGCGCTTGTCCTCTGCGGGAGCGAAGGCGGAATAGTCCGTCTGCTCCGCGCGGATACAGCCGGACAGGCACAGGCCGCCGGCCAAGGGCAGCAGCGCAAGCATCAGGCAAAGCCGCGCCCTTATGGCACTCAGGTTCATCTCATTTCCTCCCCCATGGACAAAATTCATATCAATGCAACCATTTTACCATAAACAGGGTGGTTTTGTCATCCTAAGTACAGAATCGGTTCCGAATGGCGGATTTGTCTATTATTTTGTAACGTCGGGTCCTTGTCGGAGCAAAAATGTTAAAAATGCATGATTATCGGACGATGCCGCTGGATGAATTATGAAAAATGGCAGAATATTGGGAATTATTGCAGTTTTGTCGGGTTCCTATCCGGGGGCAGAGCCTATATAATAATTGTTATAAGATACTTGGTAACAAAATCTTAGAAAAGGAGAGGTAATATGAAAAAGACATTAGCTGTACTGCTTTCCCTGTCAATGGCCGCCACCGCGCTGGCAGGCTGCGGAAAGAAAGAAGCCCCTGCGGCTCCGGCATCGGAGGCTCAGAAGACGGAGACAAGCGCTGCCGCCGGCACGGAGGCACCGAAGGAAGAGGAGAAGGCGGAAGATAAGGATTATTCCGATTACACCATCCGCATTTATTCCAACTCCAACTCCACCGAGCGCACCACCTGGCTGATCAATGCGGCAAAGGATGCCGGATTCAGCATTTCCATCGATGACAACAGCGTTATTTCCGGCGACACGGCCGCAATTCAGGCCGCCAACGAGAACAAGGACGGCGACATCCTGTTCGGCCTCAACGAGACCCGCTGGAGCCAGCTGGTAAATGGAAAATATGAGAACCTGTCCGTGATCGACTGGACTCCTTCCTGGTCCGGCGAGGTAGGCGAATACGCTTATCCGGGTAAGGCTTACGGCCTGGTAATCCAGAACGTTCTGATGCTTTACCGGAACGACGAGCTGGGGACCAACGGTCAGGAGCTTCACTTCAAACACTGGTCCGATCTGGTTGACTGCGGCTACACCTGGTACCGTCAGAACAAGGTCGGCGGAACCACCAACGCGAACATCAACTCCGCGATGCTTTACTCCTTCATCGATCCGTCTTCACCGGCGGGCGGCGTTTCCGTGGACGGCTGGAAGATGCTGTGGAAATACTGCGAAGAGGGCAAGAGCGGCGGCGACGACTATAAGTACGGCTTTGACCCGTTAAACAAGGGCGAAGTTCAGGTTTCCACCTTCTACTCCTCCTCCCTGTACGGCAAGATCGATGCCGCTGCGGAGAGCTCCGACAAACCGCTGTTAGGAACCATGCAGCCGGAGAACTGGGCGTTAGTGGACATTGACGACGGCACCTATTACATTGCCGAGTACATCGGTATTCTGGATAAAGCGGACCGTACCGAGGAGCAGACCGAGGCGGTTAAGGCATTCGCAGAGTGGTTCGGATCTGCAGACGTTCAGGCGGCATGGGGCGAGGAATTCGACTCCTATCCCTGCAACCAGGCAGCAGCAGCGATTCTGTATCCGGACGGCATTCCGGAAATCTATACCCTGAAAAACTTTGCCCTGTCCAAGGTAGAGGGAACCGATATGACTTACGCTGAGTATGTGGCGGAGCACTCCGGCGAGTGGACCAACATCATGACCAACCTGGGCTTCTACTGGGCCGATGCCAATGGCGCGGCAGCAGAGCCTCAGTGGGACAGCCTCGACTGGGCTACCCTGACACAGGCCGCAGCGCAGTAAGAACGGATAACTGTTACCAGATGACAAATCAGATGGCGAGCCGGGCAACCGGTTCGCTATCCTTCTATCACGAGAAAAGGAGTTGCCACTTATGATCAGGCTCAATGATATCGTAGTCAAGTTTGGGGATTTCACGGCCCTGCACAATATTAATGTACATGTGAAAGAGGGGGAATTCTTCACCTTCCTTGGACCTTCCGGTTGCGGCAAAACCACAACGCTTAGAACTCTGACCGGTTTCATTGAGCCGGTGGAGGGGTCTGTGCTGGCCAACGGGAAGGACATCACCCATGTGCCCATCGAGGAGCGCAACATCGGCATCGTGTTCCAGAGCTACGCCCTGTTCCCGACCATGACCGTGTACGACAACATCGCCTTCGGCCTGAAGGTGAAAAAGATGAAAAAGCCGGAGATCGACAAGAAGGTCCGCAGCATTGCCCAAAAGGTGGATCTGACCGACGAACAGCTGATGAAAGCCGTCTCCCAGCTCTCCGGCGGACAGCAGCAGCGCGTGGCCATCGCCCGGGCGCTGGTGACGGACCCGGCCATCATCTGCATGGATGAACCGTTAAGCAACCTGGACGCCAAGCTTCGCGTCCAGCTGAGAAACGAACTCAAGAAGATGCAGAAGGAGTTCGGAATCACGACCATTTACGTGACCCATGACCAGGAGGAGGCGCTGACGCTGTCCGACCGGATCGCCGTGTTCAACAAGGGCTGCATCGAGCAGATCGGCACCCCCAATGAAATCTACAATCACTCGGACACGGAGTTTGTCTGCAACTTCATCGGGGATATCAACCGCCTGTCGGACGAGGTGGTGAACGAGATGATCGCCCATGGGGCGGATTTAAGCCCGGCCAACCACAACTACATCCGCCTGGAGCGCATCCATGTGAACGTTCCTCCCAAGGCCGGCGACATGACCTTTGAGGGCGTGGTGGAGCAGATGGAATACTACGGCCTGTATATCAAATATTACATCAACCTGGGCTCGGAAGTGATCAAGGTCATTGAGAAAAACGACGGCGTGAATATTTACGAGGCGGGCGAGACCGTGACGGCGGTTATGAATCCGAAGGATATCATGGCGTATCCCGCGGACGGGAAAGAGTAGGGGGTGCGGCTATGAAAAAGAAAGGTTCCAAGGGGTTTGGGCCGGAGACGATCTTCCGGCTGGTGGGCTTTGCATTTTTCGCCTATCTGTTCTTTGGCTTTATGCTCCTGCCCTGTTTAAACACCCTGACCAGCATTTTTACCACCAAAAACGCTGCCGGGGAGATCGATCCCTGGGCGGTGGTCCGGTTTTTCTTTGCCGGTAATATGAGCAAGTACGTGTGGAATTCCCTGAAGCTGGCCGTGCTGCTGGTGATCACGGTCAACGTGGTGGGCGTTTCCATCGTGCTGCTGACCGAATACTTTGATATCAAAGGCGCAAAAATCCTGCGCCTGGGTTATATGACCACGCTGATCTACAGCGGCGTTGCCCTGGTTACCGGATATCTGTTCCTGTATGACCGGAACGGAATCATCACCAGCGCGCTGGTCAACGCGTTTCCCGGCATTAATCCCAACTGGTTTTCCGGCTTCAACGCGGTGTTGTTCACCATGACCTTTGCCTGTACCAGCAACCACGTGCTGTTCCTCAGAAACGCCATCCGGGGAATCGACTACAACACGGTGGAGGCGGCCCGGAACATGGGCGCGAAGCCCTTTGCGGTGCTGTGGAAGGTGGTTTTCCCCACCCTGATCCCCACCATGTTTTCCCTGACGGTTATGACCTTTATCACCGGTCTGTGTGCTATGTCGGCTCCGACCCTGTTGGGATATGACTCCATCAACCCGGAGATCGTCCGTCTGGCCGGTTCATCCATCGCCGACGAGGCGTTTCCCCAGGCCCGTGCGGCTCTGCTTTCCATCATTCTGGCCATGTTCACCATCGTGCTGCTGGCTGTTCTCTCAGCCTACGAGCGGAAGGGGCACTACCTGTCCGTTTCCAAGACCAAGGCGAAGCTCCAGAAGCAGAAGATCAGCAGTCCGGTGGGTAATATACTGGCCCATATTTACGCCTATGTATTGTTCATCATCTACATGACGCCGGTGGTGATGATCGTGGTGTTCGCGTTCCAGACTTACGGGGCGATCCGGATGAAACGCCTGGACCTGTCGGACTGGACGCTGATCAACTTCTTCGGCACCCAGGACTACGAGTATCTGACCTCCCGGGGGACCTACAAGGTGAGAAAGGGATCCATCTCAGGACTGTTCTCCAACGAGGCGACCCTTGGCGGTATCAAACTCAGCTTTATCATGTCCGCCATCGCGGCCCTTCTGGCCTGCCTGATCGTGGTTCTGGCCTGCAACTATATCTTTAAGAACCGGAACAAAAAACGCGGAGTGATCGTGGAATACTGCCTGCTGTTCCCGTGGCTGCTGCCCACCATCCTGATCTGTTATTCCTACCGCACCTTCTTCAACAGCGATACTGTGTGGTATGTGGGAAATAACAACCTGTATTATGCGGACCGGGTCAGGCTGCTGATTATTCTGGCCTACACGGTGGTGAAGCTGCCGTTCTCCATCCGTATGATTAAGGCGGCCTTTTATGCCATCGACGAGGAGTTGGAGGACGCGGCCAAGAATCTTGGCGCCAGCAGTGTTCTGACTTTCTTAAAGGTGAAACTGCCCATTATCCTGCCCAGCGTTCTGGCGGTGTTCGCCCTGAACTTCAACGCTCTGTTTACAGAGTACGACATGTCCGCAACCTTTGCCAGCTCCCACGGCACCACCTATGCCATGATCATCCAGAGCATGTGCGAGGAGGAAGGGCTGTACGGCTATAATGTCAACGCTTCGGGACGCCGCTGCGCTTCCACGGTATTCATCATGCTGGTTTCCGGCCTGATCCTGTATCTGGTTTACGGCGTGGGCGGCCGCGACTTAGGCGAACGGCTGGAACTGAAGGAAAAACGGAAAAAACGGCGGGATAAGCTCCTGAGCCATTTTCACAAGGATGCAGCGGTGAAGGCGGCGGCAGAGTAGCCGTATCAGATATGAGAGCGCGGAGCAGGGCCCGCCCGTCGGGGCGGGCTTTCTCCGGAGAGGATGAAAGGATTGTGAGCGTATGATAAAATTTGGAACCGGTGGCTGGAGAGCTATCATCGGTGATGATTTCACCAGGGAAAATATCTGTATTCTGGCAAAAGCCATGGCAGACAAAATGAAAGCGGAGCAGGTTGCGGACCAGGGGCTGGTGATCGGTTATGACCGCCGTTTCCTGTCCAAGGAAGCGGTGATGTGGAGCTGCGAGGTGTTGACGGCGGAGGGGATCGTCTGCCACTTTGTCAACCGCTCCGTACCCACCCCGCTGATCATGTACTATGTGATGAAGCACGGTTACCCCTACGGCATGATGGTGACGGCCAGCCACAACCCCGCCCTTTATAACGGCATCAAGGTGTTTACCGCCGGGGGCCGGGATGCGGACGAGGTGCAGACTGCGGATATCGAGCGATTTATCGGGCAGGTAAAGCCGGAGGATATTCGGAAGATCGAGTATGGGGAGGCGGTGAGCCGCGGCCTTGTCCGCGAGTTCTATCCCATGAACGAGTATCTGGACGATATCATGGAGAAAATCGACATGGAGGCCATCAAACAGGCCCATCTGCGGATCGCACTGGATCCCATGTACGGAGTCAGCGAGACGGCCCTCAGCACCATCCTGATTTCCGGCCGCTGCGATTTCAACGTGATCCATCAGGAGCACGACACGCTGTTTGGCGGCAGGATGCCCGCTCCGGCGCGGGACACTCTGGGCCTTCTGCAGAATTTCGTGGTGGACAAGTATTGTGACCTGGGAATCGCCACCGACGGAGACGCGGACCGCCTGGGCGTGATCGACGACAAGGGCGAGTTCCTCCATCCCAACGACATTCTGGTGCTGCTCTATTATTACCTGAAGGAGTACAAGAAATGGAACGGACCGGTGGTCCGCAACCTTTCCACCACCCACCGCCTGGACGCCATCGCTAAGCGTTACGGGGAGATCTGTTACGAGGTGCCGGTGGGCTTTAAGTATATTTCCGCCAAAATGTCCGAGACCAGGGCTATCCTGGGCGGTGAGTCCTCCGGCGGACTGACGGTGGCCGGACACATCAACGGCAAGGACGGCGTTTACGCCGCCTCCCTGCTGGTGGAGATGGTGGCCGTCACCGGGAAAAAGCTGTCGGAGCTGATCAAGATTGCCAACGGGCTCTGCGGCGAGCGGTACATGGAGGAGCGGTCCTTCCGGTTTGCCGAGAAGGACCGGGAGCGGATGCTGCGCCTTCTCTTTGAGGAGAAGGGCCTTCCCGACATGGCCGGTTTCCAGGTGGACCACGTGTCCTATGAGGACGGCTGCAAGGTTTATTTTGCGGACGACGGCTGGGTCAGCGCCAGATTCTCAGGCACGGAGCCGTTGCTGAGAATCTTCTGCGAGATGCGGACCCAGGAGGAGGCCGTGGGGATGTGCAACCGCTGGAAGGCGTATTTGGGACTGTAACGATTCATTACCCCGGGAGACGGCGACTTATCCGTTTCCCGGGGTAATTTTGTAAAAAATTGAGAATTTCCGCACAAATTGTATTTGCAAATGTGCAATATCTATAAATAGTTTTTGACATATGTGTCCCGCCGGAATATAATGAAATTAATAAAAATTGTGAAGGAGGGGCTTATGGACTTAAAATCAATGAAACTTACCAATGAAGCCGGAGCGCCTGTGGCGGAGAACGAGCATTCTCTGACTGCCGGTCCGAGAGGTCCTGTGATGATGCAGGATGTGTGGCTCATGGAAAAGCTGGCGCACTTTGACCGGGAAGTGATTCCGGAGAGACGTATGCACGCCAAGGGCTGGGGAGCTTACGGCACGTTTGAATGTACGGACGATATCTCCCAGTGGACAAAAGCAAAAGTGCTGCAAAAGGGAGCCAAAACAGACCTTTTTGTCAGATTCTCCACTGTGGCCGGTGAACGGGGAGCCGCCGACGCTGAACGTGATATCCGGGGCGTGGCGATCAAATTTTATACCGACGAAGGAAACTGGGACCTGGTTGGAAATAATACCCCGACCTTCTTTTTACGGGACGTACATAATTTCCCGGATCTGAACCGCGCGGTGAAACGCGATCCGAGAACCGGGCTGCGCTCCGCCCAGAATAACTGGGACTTCTGGACGCTGCTGCCGGAGACCTTCCACCAAACGACCATCGTCATGTCCGACCGCGGGATTCCCGCATCCTTCCGCCATATGAATCTGTATGGCGAGCATACATTCAGCTTTTACAATCAGGATAACCAGCGCTTCTGGTGTAAATTCCATTTTATCACCCAACAGGGTATTAAAAACCTTACGGACCAGGAAGCGGAGGAGTTGATCGCCAAGGACCGGGAAAGCCATGGTCGGGACCTGTACGAGTCGATTGAAAAGGGAGATTATCCGCGCTGGACCATGTACGTCCAGATTATGACGGAAGAGCAGGCCAGAAACCACTATGAGAACCCATTTGATATCACAAAAATCTGGCGCCATAAGGAGTTTCCGCTTCACAAGGTGGGCGTGCTGGAACTGAACCGCAATCCGGAAAACTACTTTGCGGAGGTTGAACAGTCTGCGTTTACGCCGGCCCACGTGGTTCCCGGAATCGGTTTCTCACCGGATAAGTTTCTTCAGGGCAGACTGTTTGTCTATGGCGATGCACAGAGATACCGTTTGGGCGTCAACTATAATCAGATACCGGTCAACCGGGCAAAAGTCGAAGTCCACGATTACCACCGGGACGGTTTTATGCGGACCGACGGCAATTACGGAGGCGCTCCGGCCTATTCGCCTAACAGCATGGGAGACTGGGCGGCTCAGCCGGATGTTATGGAACCGCCTCTGGATTTATCGGGCGCCATGTACGCTTACGATCCCCAGGATGACCCAACGGACGATTGTTTCCGGGCCGGCGGTGATCTTTGGAGAATCATGACAGAGGATAAGCGGGAGCTGCTGATTGAGAATACGGCCCGCAATATCGCTCCCGTCACAGACAATATCAAATACCGTCACGCGGTACACTGTTTCTGGGCGGACGAGGAGTACGGGACGCGGATCACCAGGGCCATGGGACTCGATTTGGACCGTGTCAAGGAGCTGGCAAAGTCGGGGAGCCATAAGGAATTAATCCAGGCGACTCTGAAGTAGGAGCCGGTGTTCGCTAAAAACCGGATCGTTTTATTTTGTGCCGTCGAACGCCGCAGGGGTGTTTGACGGCACCTTTTTGCGCGGAGAGGAAACATGCGGACGGCGGCGGACAGATTCCGGCCATGATGGAATTGTAAAGACGGAACGGATACGGTATAATAGGGAAAGCAAAAAAGCACGTGCAGAGCCTGCGAGAGCGCTCTCTGTGGAAAACGGAGGAGGATTCCGATGAAAAGCAATAAAAACATGGTGTTGGACCTGCTGCGCCAGTGTGCGGGGGAGGAGAATGGGGGCGTGACCACCCAGTATCTCTCAAAGCGCCTGGATATGCAGCGGACCAACCTCAGCGCGATTTTAAACGCTCTGGTGCGGGAGGGCCTGGTGGAGAAGAGCGCCGGGCGGCCGGTGCTCTACCGCCTGGCCGGGGGACAGGCCAAGACGGGGGACGAGTCCTGCTTTTCCGAGCTTGTTGGGTATGACGGAAGCCTACGCCAGAGCGTCCAGCTGGCCAAGGCGGCCATGCTCTACCCGCAGCACAGCCTGCACTGCCTTCTCACCGGACCGGGCGGAAGTGGAAAGAGCTGTTTTGCGCAGATGATCCACCGCTTTGCCACGGAGAATTACGCGCTGGAGCCGGAAGCGCCCTTTGTAAAGATCAACTGCGCCCATTTTGCGGACCGGCCGGAGCAGCTGACCGTTGAGATCTTCGGCGGGATCGAGGGAAAGACCTCGTTCCTGGAACAGGCGGAGGATGGGATTCTGTTTATCGACCACGGGGAATTGCTGCCCCCGGCGGCCAAGAGCGGTCTTTTGTCCTTGGTGGAGAACAATTACCGGACCTGGCAGGGGCGCAGATGCAACCTTCGGACCACCGTGGTCTGCGCGGTGGAGGAGACGGCGGCCGGTGAGATTTTAGAACCCTTCAAGAGCCGGTTTTCGGTGACCATTTCCCTGCCGCCTCTGGAGGAACGGCCGCCGGCCGAGCGCTTTGGCCTGATCCGCCGTTTTCTGACCAGGGAGGCGGCCGGGAGCGGCCACGCCCTGAGCCTGACGTCGGAGATTCTGGTCGCCCTGCTTTTATACCGCTGTCCCCGGCAGGTCAAGCAGCTGCGCAACGATATCCGGATCGCCTGTGCCAACGCCTATGTCAGGGGGCTGAAGGCGGATCAGAAGGAAATCCGCCTCGCCATGTCGGATTTCCCCAACGAGGTGCGCTCGGGGCTTTTGGAGTACAAGCGGCGCAAGGCGGATTTAAAGGAGCTGATCAAGGAGAACGTCCGCTATGTGTTTTCGGAAAACCAGGACGTGCACACCAGGGCGGAGGAGGTCCGCAGGCTGGGCGGTTTCTCGATCTATGAGTGGATTGAGGAGCGGATGCAGGAATTGAAGGAGAGAGGGCTGGCCTGGGAGGATATCAACACCATCATCGGTATTGATATCGAAAATGAGTTTAAGAAGTACAACAACAGCCTGGTTTCAAAGGTGGCGGACAAGGAGCAGCTCTCCAAGATGGTAAACCCCAGGATCATGGAGCTGGTGACGGAGTTTCTGGACCAAGCGGCCCGGGATTTCAACCGGGTGTACCCGGTGTCCGTGTTCTACGGCCTGTGCCTGCACCTGAATGCGGCGCTGTGTGAGGGGGAGAAGCGGCGGGAGCTGTCCTCCGACCGGATCATGGAGATGATCGGAAAGTACAAGGAGGAGTACGCTTTGGCGGTGAAATTCGCCGGACGTCTGGAGAAGGAGTTTTCCACCCGCCTTCCCATCGACGAGGTGGTGTTCCTGACCATGTTTATCTGCGACCGGGGCGGCATGGCGGGGGCGCAGCCCCATCCGCTCCTGTTCATCGCCATGCACGGGGAACACGTGGCCTCGTCCATGGCCCAGGTGATCCAGAGCCTCAGCGGAACGGAGGTGGGGTATTACGATCTGCCCTTGAGCAAGAGCACCCGGGAGGCGTATCCCGAGCTGAAACAGGCCCTGTCGGACTGGAACCGCGGCGCAGGAATCCTGGCGCTCTATGACATGGGGTCCATGAGGCAGATGATTGAGATGGTCTGCGCGGAGACGAAGATTCCCATCCGCGCCATCGCCTTTCCCTTTACGGCTCTGGCCCTGGACTGCTGCCGCAAGGTGATGCTGGAGCCGGATCTGGACGCCGCCTACTCGTCCCTGTTGGAGCGCTACCACACGCTGCCCATGCTGCGGGACGACGCCTATTACCGCCCCCGGTCCGGGAACGTGATCATCACCCTGTGCATGAGCGGAGAGGGCGGGGCGGTCCAGATCAAGCGGTATCTGGAAAAGAAGGTTCATTGGGACAATGTGTCCTTTATCCCGCTGGCCATTTCCGGGCGGGAGGAGCTGTTAAATGAGATCAACCGAATCCATGAAAAGCACCACATACTCTGCACCGTGGGCGCATTTGACCCGCAGCTGCTGGATATTCCCTTCATTCCGGTCACGAAAGTGCTGGAATGTCCCCAGGAAAAGCTGAAGCTTCTGCTGCGGGCGGATATTCCCGGGGAGGCGGAGGACGAGGAAAACGACCGGATTATCATGGAATTGGCGGAGGGCTTACAGTATTTCGGGCCGGATCAGGTCAAGCGCTGGGTCCCGTCCCTGGTGTCGGAGATGGAGGAGGTTTTGGGAAGCCCGCTGCCGCCGGAAAAACGGGTGGGCTTAAGCGTCCATCTGGCCTGCGGGATCAACCGGATGATCGGCGGGGAGGAGACGCCGGTGAACCTTCACAAGGCGGAGCTGCTCAAGGAAAACCGGGAGCTGTACGGAAAGCTGAGGGCATGTATGGTGCCACTGGAGGAGGCCTTCCACATTCGGGTGGACGACAATGAGTACGCCCACATCCTGTATATTCTGAGGGGCAGAAAAAGCGAAAATTGAATGGTTTTAGGACGGCGGACAGAGGTTCACTCCTTTGTCCGCTATTTTTGTATGATAAGGCATTATTTATAAGAAAAATTAATAAATAATCTTTGCGTATAAATTTGGATGCAGAGTTTCTTTTGTGTATCGATTTTTAGGCAGTTCATCATACACTTCCCATTGAAATGAATGAATATGTATTTAGTGTATTAGTGTATAAGACGGCTTTTTCGAAAACCATGCGATACACAGGGGAAATCACCGTATACACAGCGGAAAAATGGCGAGTTTTCGAAGGATTGACTTTGTTTTTCCAATGTGGTAAGGTTTGCTTATGAAAAACATAGTATAAAAATTATACAGTATTGAAAGGAGCGGGAGCGCATGAGTATGGAGGAAACCATCATGACCCTGGTCGTAAAATCGGGGCAGGCCCGCAGCGCGGCTTACGAGGCGCTGGGGGAGGCGAAGCAGGGACGGTTCGAGGAAGCCCAACAAAAGATGCAGGAGTCGGCCCAGTGGGTGATGGAGGCCCATGACATCCAGACGGAGCTTCTGGTGATGGAGGCCCGGGGGGAGATGAATCAGATCTCCCTGATCGGAGTCCATGCACAGGACCACCTGATGGATTGCATGCTGGCAAGGGAACTGATCACGGAGATGATTGAGCTTTACAGAGCGTTATCTCATAAAAAAGACAAGGAGGACGGACAATGAATATTTTACTAATGTGTATGGCGGGCGCCTCGACCAGCCTGGTAATGAACAAGATGAAGGCGGCGCTCACGGAGGATCAGAAGGACTGGAAGATCGAAGCCCATCCTTTTGACCGTATGGACGAGGTGGTGGAGAATTTCGACGTGATCCTGATCGGGCCGCAGATCGCTTACAAGAAAAAGGAGCTGCTGCGCAAGGCCGCGGAGATCGGCAAGCCCTTGGATTCCATCGCGCCGGTGGATTACGCCATGGGCAACGGAGCTAAGATCTTAAAGCAGGCACAGGCGCTCTACGAGGGCCGGGACAAATAGAATCGGGGAGGGACTTAAGTATGGCAAAGCAGGGGGTAATGCAAAAATTTATGGACTGGATGCAGGAGCACATTATGCCTGTGGCCGGTAAAATCGCGGAGGAGAAGCACATTACCGCGATCACCAAGGGAATGATGGCGACCATTCCCCTGACAATTATCGGAGGAATTTCTCTGATCCTGGCGTATCCGCCGGTGGATGCGTCAACCCTTGAGGCGACCAGCGGCATTTTAAAATCGTTTCTCACCGCCTGGTACAACTGGGCGGGCAAATACGCAGCGATTCTGGAGCTGCCCAACAATGTGACGCTGGGGCTTTTGGGAATCTATGTGGTGATTGCGATTACATACCATCTCTGTAAAAATTACAAGATGGAACCGCTGTCCTGTATGATCACATCGGCCATGTCGTTTCTGATCATCGCCGCCCCTCCGGCAGCAGTGGAGGGAGCCAGCGGATTGTTCTTAAACAGCCGTTACCTGGGTTCCAGAGGCCTGTTTGCCGCCATGGTGGTGGCGATTGTGACCGTGGAACTGACCCGGTTCCTGTTGGATAAGAACATCAAGATCAAGCTTCCGGATACGGTTCCGCCCATGGTGACGGCGCCCTTTGAAGCGCTGATCCCGTCGATTGTGGTATTAGTGGCTTTCCTGGTTGTGGATCAGGGCGTGACAGCCGCTTTCGGCGTCAACCTTCCCCAGGCGATCATGAACCTGTTCACGCCCTTTGCAAAAGCGGTCGACAGCGTGGGCGGTATGATGGCAATTCAGTTTTTGATTAACTTCCTCTGGTTTTTTGGAATTTACGGAAGCGCGGTTCCGGACAGCGTTACATCGGGATTCTTTATGACCAACATTACGGCCAACGCAGCGGCTTATGCGGCAGGAGAGCCCCTTCCGGCTATCGCCACGGCTCCGTTCCGCACTGCCTTCGGCAACATTGGCGGATGTGGCTCTGCCTTTGCATTAGCAATCTGCATTTTGCTGGTAGCAAAGTCGACTCAGCTGAAAACGGTAGGCAAAATAGGAATTGTTCCATCTATTTTTGGAATTGCGGAGCCTCTGACCTTCGGCGTACCGCTGGTATTTAATCCTATTTTGATGGTGCCCATGATTCTTGGTTCCGTACTGAATACCATGATCACGTTCCTGCTTATGCAGTGGAATATCATCGGCAGGATTTTTGTCAACATACCGTGGACTACTCCCAGAGTGCTGGATGCGATTCTATGTACGATGGATGTTAAGGCGGGTCTGCTGGTCATTGCGCTGGTCGTGATGGACGTGCTCATCTATATGCCCTTCGTAAAGGTGTACGATAAGTCTCTTCTGGAAAAAGAAAAACTTGGGGTGGAGTAAATTGGAGAGAGCGAACAAACCAAATTTTGTTTTTTTCATAGCAGACCAGCTCCGCGCCGACGCCCTGGGGCACTTAAATCCCCAGGGCGCGGCAACTCCCAACATCGAAAAGCTGGCTGGGGACGGCGTTTCCTTTCGGAACGCATACTGCCAGAACCCGGTCTGCGTGCCCAGCCGATGCAGTATGCTGACCGGCTGGTATCCCCACACCAAGGGACATAGGACCATGCATTTTTTGCTGGATGAGGACGACCCCACTATGTTGGAGCAGCTGAAAATGAACGGCTACGAGGTGATTTGGGCGGGGAAGGACGAGGTCATTCCCTTAAACCGGGATTTCAGCAAATACTGCGACCGTTATTATCCGGGAGCCTATCCCTGGGACCGGGAGAAAAGCAAGGCGTTTGAAAAGCAGTTTCGCGGGGAACCTTCCGGGGACAATTTCTATTCCTTTTACGCTGGCAAGGTGAGCCCCGAACAGATGGACGACAATGACCGCAGCTGCCTGGATTATTCCATCCAGTACCTGAGGGAGCGGCGTGAGGCGGGGAGAGAGGATAAGCCCTTCTGTCTGTTTCTCTGCCTGAGTAATCCCCATCCGCCCTACGGCTGCAGTCCGCCCTGGTACGGGCGAACCGACCGCAGCCATATTCCCGCCCGAAGGCCCACTCCGGAAAATTGGGAGGGGATGCCCTCTATGCTGAAGGCAATTTACGAAAAGCAGGGGCTTCAGGGGTGGAGCGAGGAGCGGTTCGCGGAGCTCAAAGGGACCTATTACGACATGATCAGCCAGCTGGACGAGCGGTTGGGCGAACTGGTGGCGGTGATGAAGGAGACTGGAGTCTACGACGGCACCGCGCTGTTTTTCTTCAGCGACCACGGGGATTTTACCGGGGACTACGGGTTGGTGGAGAAGGCGCAGAATACCTTCTACGACTGCCAGTGTAATGTTCCGCTGATCATCAAGCCGCCGGCCGGCACGGACTGCCGCCCCGGAGTCAGCGTGGCTCTGGCGGAGCTGGTGGACATTCCGGCCACGGTGGCAGAGCTTGGGGGCTTTGCTCTAAATTATACGCAGTTCGGCCGTTCCCTCTGTCCGGTGCTTGCGGGTGTGGAAACCCACCGGGACGCCGTGTTCTGCGAGGGCGGAAGGATTCACGGCGAGCTTCAGGCCATGGAGCGGGGGCATGGGCCGGATTCACTCTACTGGCCGCGGCTCAGCACCCAGTGTGAGGAGGGGCCGGAGCACACGAAAGCCATTATGGTCCGGGAACAGCGCTACAAATATGTGTACCGGCTCTATGAACCGGGCCAGCTCTTCGACCTGGAAGAAGATCCTCAGGAACTGGTGAATCTGGCGGGCCGGGCGGAGTACGGGGAGATCGAAGGACGGCTTCAGGCGAGAATCCTGCGCTTCCTGGTGGAGACCGGGGATTTCGTGCCAAACCGAAAGGACAAGGGCTATTGACAGGAGGGGGTATCGATGGATTTTGGTGAAAAATTCCTGTGGGGAGGCAGCATCGCGGCCCATCAGTGCGAGGGCGCATGGAATCAGGGCGGTAAAGGGCCGGGAATCATGGATCTGGTCACCGCCGGAGCCTGCGGCCGGCCCCGGGAGATATGCAGCGGTATTGTGGAGGGAAAACACTATCCGTCCCATGAGGGGATTGATTTTTACCACCGGTACAGGGAAGATATCAAGCTGTTCGCCGAGATGGGATTTACGGCACTGCGTTTTTCCGTGGACTGGTCCCGCATCTATCCGAATGGGGACGATGAGGAGCCCAATGAGGAGGGAATCGCCTATTACCGGAGTGTGGTGGAGGAGCTGCTGAACCATGGGATCGAACCCATTGTGACGCTCTATCACTTCGAGCTGCCTCTCCGTCTGTTGGAACGGTACGGCGGATGGAGCAGCCGGAAGGTGGTGGATCTCTACCTGCGATACTGCGGGACCATGTTCCGGGCTCTGAAGGGCAAGGTGAGACTGTGGGTCACCTTCAATGAAATGAACCATCTGGATCCCCAGACTGAGGCATCAGACATCTTTACCTATATGATTTCCGGCGTTAAGTACAGCGGCATGGAAAACCCGGCCCGGGAACTGGCGCAGATCGGCTATCTTATGACGCTGGCCGGGGTGAAGGCGGCCCGGCTGGCACGGGAGATCGACCCGGAGAACCGGGTGGGCTGTGTGTTTGGCCTGACGCCGGTCTATCCGGTGGATTGCGCGCCGGACCATGTGATGGGCGCGTTCCTGGAGATGGAGCGTCAGTTCTACCAGGTGGACGCCATGTGCAGAGGCGCCTTTCCGGCCTACCGGGAGCAGGAATACCGGAATGCGGGAATTCTGCTGGAGAAGGAGGACGGGGACGAGGAGGACTTCCGGCAGGGAGTGCTGGATTTTATCGGGGTGAATTATTACAGCTCCAGTGTAGCCCATCATGAGGGGGATGAGGGGGCGGAGGAAACGCTGTTCGGCGGCGTTCAGAATCCTTATCTGGAACAGAGTAAGTGGGGCTGGGCCATCGATCCGGTGGGTCTGCGCTACACACTGAATTATGTATACAAGCGCTACGGGCTGCCGGTCCTGGTGACCGAGAACGGACTGGGGGCGGTGGACCGGGTGGAGGCGGACGGAACGATCCGGGACGACTACCGGATCGCCTACCTGGAACGCCATATCGGGGAATTGAAAAAGGCGGTGCGCCTTGACGGGGTGGAATGCCTGGGATATCTGACCTGGGCGCCCATCGATCTGGTCAGCGCCACCACGGGGGAAATGAAAAAGCGGTACGGATTTATCTATGTGGACCGGCAGGACGACGGAAGCGGAAGTCTTGCCCGGACCCGGAAAAAATCCTTTGAGTGGTTCCAAAAGGTGATAGAAGAAGGAATTTAGTAAAAGCGGCGCCTGCCGGATCAGTGGGCGCCGTTTTGGCGTTTTCATCTTTCCCGATTGAATTCAAATATCGGTTATGTTAAACTATACCTATCATGTATCAGCTTGGCACAGAGCGCCGGCCCGTTCCGATAGCCGCCGCCGCTTTTGCAGGAGAGTACGGCGTGGGCGAAAAGGGGAACAACTATGTTGCAGAGAAAAATTCTGATCGTGGAAGACAATGAATTAAACCGGGCGCTGCTGGGCAATATCCTGGAAGAAAATTATGAAATTCTGGAGGCGGAAAACGGGCAGATCGCTCTGAACGTGCTGGAGGACCACCGGGACGACGTTGCGCTGATTCTGCTGGATATCAATATGCCTGTGATGGACGGATACACCTTTTTAAGCCGCATCCAGTCGGATGCCTCCTTTTCTTCCATACCGGTGATCGTGACCACCCAGTCCGACAGCGTGGCGGACGAGGTGGAAGCGCTGTCCCACGGAGCGACGGACTTTGTGACCAAGCCCTACAATTCCCAGGTGATTCTGCACCGCGTGGCCAGCCAGATCAAGCTCCGGGAGTCCTCCGCCATGCTGAGCCTGGCCCAGTACGACCAGCTGACCGGCCTTTACACGAAAACTTTCTTCTATCAGCGGGTGAAGGAAACCCTGGCTCTGCACCCGGATCAGCCCTACGATCTCCTCTACTCCAATATTGAAAATTTCAAACTGGTGAACGATATTTCCGGCATCCCGGCCGGGGATATGCTGCTGCGCAAGATCGCGCAGATGCTGTCCGAGCGGGTGAACCCGTGGGGCATCTGCGGGCGGATCGACGCCGATCATTTCGCCTGTCTGTTAGAGCGGCGCTGGGAGTACAGCCAGGCCCTGTTCCAGAGAGCGGAGGCGGAGATTCGCGAAGTCACCAATATGAAAAACGTGGTGATCCGCTGGGGAGTCTACGCCATCGACGACCGCAGCATATCGGTGGAGCAGATGTGCGACCGGGCGCTTCTGGCCGCCAACCGAATCAAGGGCCGGTACGGCAAATATTACGCTGCCTACGACGAGGCGCTGCGCAGCAAGCTGCTGCGGGAGCAGGCGATCACGGACGGCATGGAGGCGGCTTTGGCGGGAGAGCAGTTCGTGTTGTATGTCCAGCCTAAATACAGGGTCAGGGACGAGTCTCTCTCCGGGGCCGAGGCCCTGGTCCGCTGGATTCACCCGGAGCTGGGATTTCTTCCGCCGGGTGAGTTTATCGCCCTGTTTGAGAAGAACGGATTTATCACCCGTCTGGACCAGTATGTGTGGGAACACACCTGCGCGGTTCTGCACGACTGGGACCTGCGGGGCTATCCGCAAATCCCCGTGTCGGTCAACGTCTCCCGGGCGGATATCTACAACATCGACCTGGCCGCGGTGCTGGTAAAATTAGTAAATCAATATGAGCTGGAGCCGTCCAGGCTTCATCTGGAGATCACGGAGAGCTCCTACACGGAAAATCCGCGGCAGATCATTGACACGGTGGATGAGATGAGGCGCCTGGGATTTATTATCGAGATGGACGATTTCGGGAGCGGCTACTCCTCCCTCAACATGCTCAACAAGATGCCGCTGGACGTGCTGAAGCTGGATATGAAGTTTTTTCAGAATGAGTCGGAACAGTCCGTGAACCGGGGCATCCTGCTGTTTATCATGCAGCTGGCCAGATGGATGCAGGTGGATGTGGTGGCTGAGGGCGTGGAGACCCGGGAGCAGGTGGAACTGCTGCGGGAAATCGGCTGCGATTTCGTGCAGGGATACTATTACGCAAAGCCTATGCCCTGCGAAGAATTCGAGGCGCTTTTTCATAAATCCGCAGCCAGCACATCCAGGGAGAGCGCCGGCAGCGGACCGTCCGGCGGGAGTAATACGTCCGATTTGGAGCAGGAGCCGCGTTACGACCGGTACCGGGAGCTTCTGCTGCGCCATTACCACAGGGGCGACCCCGGCGTGCTGCTGGTGGGGCACTATGGCGCAAAAAACGGCCGGATTCTGGATCTGATCGATCACACGGGTTCCGGGCTCCGGCAGAGATTCGGCACAGACCGAAACGCTTTCTTTCAGGGACTGGCCGCCTTTGTCGCAGACGAGGCCGAGCGCAGGGCGCTGCTGGGCCTGTGCCTGGATTTGCCCATTGCCGGAGATGTCCCGGAACGGGATGCCGAGCGTTCCGTTCGGTGTTTCATACACCTGCCCGGGGAGGAGACGGGGCGGTATATACAGTTTGCCATAAATTGGCTGTCGGTTCCCGGGGAGCAGGATGTCACCGTTATCTTCAATATGACGGATATTACGGAGCAGGTGATGGCGGAGTACATTCCGCGCCGCCTGTCCATTGCGGGCTGCGATCTGGTGATGGATGTGGACCTCTTTAAGGGAACTTACCGGGTGCTCAATTTCGGCAGCAGTAAAAAAATGGAAGATACTGAACTGCACGAGGGCAGCTATGAAAAGCAGGCGGCGCAGGTTCTGCGGACCCAGGTTGTACCCAGGGACCAGGAGCGGGTGGCAAATCTGATGGACCCGGAGTACATACTGGAACGGCTGGGGCGGGAGGATTCTTATTGGTTTCATTTCTCCATGTTCGGGGAGCAGCAGGAGATTCTGACCAAGAACATGTCCATTTCCTCCATCGATCTCAGGCTGGGGCGCGTCTGCATGGCCCGGTCCGATATCACGGATTCCGTCCGGGAGCAGCAGGCCATGCTCAACGTGCTGGCTCTGACCTTTGACCTGGTCAGCTTTATCGATATCAAGAGCGGCGGCATGACCATGTTTACCCGACGGACCGTGCAGGAAAATCTGTCACCATACTATTTTGTCGACTACCGGTCGACCGTGGAGTCTATCGCCTCATTCTATATGGACCGGGAGGGAGAGACCCGCGTGAAGGAACAGTTTCGCTTAGAAACCATGCTGCTGCGGCTGAGGGAGGAACCGGCGGGTTACGATTTCGTGGCTCCCTATCAGACAGACGGCAAAGTTCTCTATAAGCAGGTCAGCGTCATGTGGGGTGACCGGAACCGCAAGACGGTTTGCCTGGTGCGGGCCGATGTGACGGATATGCTGGCCCAGGAGCGCCGGAAGAAGGAAGAGCTGGAGGCAGCGTTAGCGCTGGCCGAGGAGGCCAGCCGGGCAAAAAGCGATTTCCTTTCCGCCATGAGCCACGATATCCGCACGCCGTTGAACGCGGTGATTGGTATGACGGAGCTGGCGTTCGCCCATATCGGGGATCGGGAGCGGGTGGAGGACTGCCTGCAGACGATCTCCCTCTCCTCCAGGCATCTGCTCAGCCTGATCAACAATGTGCTGGACATGGCTAAAATCGAGCGTTCCAGCCTGGTGTTCAACCGGATGAAAATTGCGCTGCCGGAGTTAGTGGAGCAGGTTTCCTCCATCATCGCGCTGCAGGCGCAGAATTCGGGAATCCGCTTCAGCACAGATGTAAACCATATCCGCCATGAAACCATTTTCGGGGACCCGCTTCGTCTCAACCAGATTCTGCTGAATATTCTGGGAAATGCCGTCAAATTCACCCCGAAAGGGGGCAGTGTGGAGTTTCGGATGGGTGAGCTGCCCGCCAGCAGCGCCCCCGGGATGGCGCGCTACCGGTTTGTGGTGCAGGATACGGGAATCGGCATGGGCGCTGAATTTGCGGAACATATTTTTGAACCCTTCAGCCGCGGCGGGGATTCCGGCCGCGCGGAGGGCGGAGGGCTGGGCTTAAGCATCACCAAGGGCCTGATCGACCTTATGGGCGGTGAGATTTCCGTGGAGACCAGGGAACACATGGGCAGCACGTTCCGGGTGGAGCTGGAATTTGAACCGGCTGACGCCGGACCTGAGCCGGAATACGGGGGAGGCCTGGAGGATTCAGGGCAGGAGCGCGCGCTTTCCGGCCGCCGTTTTCTGGTGGCTGAGGACAATGCGATCAATGCGGAAATTCTCTGCGAGCTGCTTCAGATGCAGGGAGCGCTGTCCGTGGTCCGCTCAGACGGCGCGCAGGCGCTGGCTGCGTTTCAGGAGGCGGCGGTGGGGACCTACGACGCCATCCTCATGGATATCCAGATGCCCAATATGAACGGCTACGAGGCGGCGCGGGCGATCCGCAGTCTGGACCGGAAGGACGCCGGGAACATCCCCATTATCGCCATGACGGCAAACGCATTTGCAGAGGATGTGCAGGCGGCTTTGGCGGCCGGTATGACCGCACATATCGCAAAACCCATCGATCTGGGAATTCTGCTGTTTGAACTCAACCGAATCCTGCGCTGATGTTTTTGTGCTGATTTTTTAAAAAGTGGGGAAATTTGGTTACGAAACGGCCATAGAATGTGTTATACTGTCAGGATATGTGGTTGTAAAAACTGTGATTGCGGAGATTGGACGTATGATGGGACACAAAACGATAAAAGGGAGAAAGGGCTTCACGCTGGCGGAGCTGTTGATTGTGGTGGCGATTGTGGCGGTGCTGGTAGCCATATCCGTCCCGATTTTCACCAGCCGGATGGACCGAACCAAGGCCACGGTCTGCGAGGCCAACCGGAAAATCGTGTTGAGGCAGATTCTTCTGGAGCAGATGGAGGACGACGGCTTTACCCGGGATGACGCGGAGGCGATTCTGGAAAAATCAGATGCGCGCTGCCCGGCCGGTGGAACGTTTTCGGTGGAATGGGAGGAATCCTATGTGAAAGTTAACTGTGACCGGCATGGGGCGTCTATCGGGGGTGGGGAGGATACGAATATAAAGGTATCCCAGACCTTTACCGAGGATTACCGGCAGTTCACGGTGGATTTTTTAAAGAAGAATCCCACCAAAAGCAACAACCAGATCCGGGAAGCATTTCTTGAAAAATATAACGGAAAATGGCCTACGCTGACCGTCCGGGGAGAAAGCTATTCCATTCAGCCTTATTACCAGGGAAAGGATAGGACCCGGCCGGTAGAGGAGTGTGTGTGGCTCTTCGCCAGATCGGACTCCAGCGCGGCGGCGGGATGGAGCGTGCCTTATGTCTACAACATTGTGGACGACAAATGGTATGAAGCCACCAAATGGGACGGGACGCCGGGAGGCGCTGCCAATATCACCTACAGCGACGTCAACGCCCTCGACGAGGCGGTCAAAACCGCCACCCACTCCAATGGAAAGCTGCAATGGATTGAGGTGACGGACTATCAGGAGTCCAAATAGACAAATAAAAATCCGACCCGATCAAAATAAGGAGCTTTTGCAAATTGAACCTGCAAAAGCTCCTTATTTAGACAAATGCGTTATATTTTCCCAAAACCGGTAATCCGGCTATCAGCCGAACAGCCCGCGAATGACCGTAAAAATCCCGGCCGACTGTAAAAACAGCACCGTCATCATCACCGGCGTCACGTAGCGGATCATAAACGCATACATTTTTTTCCGTTTAAATACCGTTCCATTCAGCTCCATCTCTTCGTCAATCCAGGAAGGCCCGATTACCCAGCCCACGAAAATACAGGTCAGTAAGGAGATGAAGGGCATGAGGAAGCTGTTGCTGATGTAGTCCATCAGGTCCAAAAGCTGCGCGGTCTGGCCATTGGGCAGGGGCAGCTCAAAGTAGAGGAGATTGTAGCCCATACAGATTACAGCCGCAGCTCCGGCGAAGATCAGGCCGATGATCAGGCTCATTTTCTGTCTGGAGGTGTGGAACAGTTCCATGCAGTTGGCCACCAGAGTCTCCATGATGGAGATGCAGGAGGTCAGCGCCGCAAAGGCCACCATGATGAAAAATACCAGACCGATCAGGGAACCGGCCCGCCCCATGGCGTCAAATACTTTGGGCAGGGACACGAACATCAGGCTGGGGCCGGAGGCCATACCTTCGGTGCCGGAAAACACAAACACGGCGGGGATGATCATCATTCCGGCCAAAAAGGCCACTCCGGTGTCGAAAAATTCAATCTGACTTAAGGAGCGGTTGAGATCCACGTCTTTTTTCACATAGGAACCGTAGGTGATCATGATTCCCATAGAAACGCTCAGGGAAAAGAACAGCTGGCTCATGGCGTCCAGAAGGATTTCCAGAAAGCGCTTGCCGGTGATTCCGTCCAGGTTCGGGATTATATACACGCCCAAACCCTGCAGTCCCGTGCGGGTGACTCCGTCTGCATCCGTGTATTTCAGGGTGAGGGAAAACAGCGCGATCCCCACGATCATAAAGATCAGGCCGGGCATGATGATTTTCGAAAATTTTTCGATTCCTTTCTCCACGCCGCGGTACACGATAAATGCCGTGGCGGCCAGAAACGCCAGCATGAAGAAGATGGGCGAGACCTTGGAGGTGATAAAGGCGGTGAAATATCCGTCCCGGGCCGCATCCGCCCCGCGTGCCGTCAGGTAGGTGACAATGTATTTTGTGACCCAGCCTCCGATCACCGAGTAGTAGGTCATGATCAGAGCCGGGACCAGGAAAGTCAGATATCCCAGAAATTTCCATTTGCGATTGATCACACCGAAGGCTTTCAGGGCGTTCTGCTTTGTCTTTCTGCCGATGGCCACGTCTGTGGTCAGGAGCGTGAAGCCGAAGGTCAGCACCAGCAGCAGGTAGATGATCAGAAACAGGCCGCCGCCGTCTTTAGCCGCCAGATACGGAAAACGCCATATATTTCCCACGCCCACGGCGCTGCCCGCCGCAGACAGTACAAATCCGATTGATCCGCTGAAGCTGCTTTTCTTTTTGGTATCCATAAAAACCCCCCATTTTTCATAAGCTGTCCGGTTCTGCCAAGGGCAAAACCTCAAATAGTTTAGCAGAAATATGTCATAAAGCAAATGAAGAGCAGTTTCGTTAAGATAAACTTTTCTCAAAAAAGTTTATTCACAGTAGAAAAACATCCCCGAATCGTGTATGATAGGTAACGGACCGGACGAAATGTGCGGGAGGGTATATTTTAACGAAACTTTAGGAGGACTTATGAGCAAGGTGAACGAACACATCGGCGGGCGGATCCGCATGTACCGGAAGGCCAGGGGAATGACTTTGCAGCAGCTTGCGGACTCGATCCACAAGAGCCGCGCCAGCGTCAGCAAATACGAAAACGGCGAGATCACGCTGGATGTGGAGACACTGTTTGAAATCGCCCAGGTGCTGATGGTCAGCCCCAGCCAGCTGATGGATGTCCGGCCGCCGATGCCCAAAAGCGCGGAAATATCCCCGAACCACTCTGCCAAAAGCCCGTTCTTTCAAGCGAAACGTTTGTATTTCTATTTTTATGACGGGCGCTATAAGCGGCTGAAGGACGGGATCATCGATATCTATGAACAGGAAAATGCCCCGGGCAACTACGAGGCCACCCTATCCATCAGCGCCGTGACGCCCACGGGCAGGAGCAGCGAGATCTATTACACCGGAAAGGTGGTTTACAGCGACATGCTGATCCGATTCTCCTTTGTCAACCAGTGCAACGCCCTGGAGGAGGATTTGCTCTACATCTTCAACCCACTGGAAATCCGGGATTCCACGGACGGGCTTTTGTGCGGAATCTCCAGCGCTGATCTGATGCCCTGCGCCTTCAAGTGCCTGGTGACCCTGACGCCCCAGGAGCACACGGAACACTTCAAACAGCAGCTTCTGATCACAAAAAAGGAGCTGCAGAAGTGGCAGAAATTGAATATGCTGATTGTGGATAACAGAGGGTTGTGAGCCCTCTGTTTTTCGATGATCCGGGCACCGGAATTTGTGGACAAAGGATTGATTTTTGTATCATAAAACCTGACTTATTTCACAGAACACCCTATTATGTCGAATTATTTGATATATTTATAGCGTGAGTTTGGATAATTAAAGGAGGTTTTAGTGTATGCGAAAATTACATAAAGGCATGAAGCGGATCAAACGTTTTAAGACGAAGGCCGCGGCCTACGCAGTTGCGATCTGCCTGGCTGCAAGCGGAGCCCCGCTTACCGTCCTGGCGGCGGGCGTTGAGGGACAGACGGAGCAACCAGCAGGCAACGAAAGCAATGGCGGCCAGGGACAGAACACCGGAGATGAAAGTCAGAATACGGGAGGCGGCCAGACGGATCAGGGCGGCGGAAGCGGCGCGGAGACCGGGAGCGGAGAAACGGACGGCGGCAGTGGAAGTACCAACCCGGACAGCCAGGACTCCACAGGCGACAAAGATCCTGATGGCGACAAGACCGAGGAGGGCGGAAGCGGTGAGAGCGCCGATCCCGGTGACAAGGATCCTTCAGGCAGCGGGACGGAAGAAGGCGGAAGCGGAAACGACGGTGAGAGTACCGGTCAAGACGACAAGGATCCCACGGGCGGCGAGTCCGAAGAGGGGACCGGCGGCAACGGCGGTGAAAACACCGGCAAGGACGACGAGAATCCCTCAGGCGGCGGGACAGAAGAAGGCGGAAGCGGAAACGACGGTGAAAATACCGACCCGGGTGACAAGGATCCCGAGGACGGCGGAACTACCGACCCGGGTGACAAGGATCCCGAGGACAGTGGAAATACCGACCCGGGTGACAAGGATCCCGAAGGCGGCGGAAATACCGACCCGGACGGCCAGGATCCCTCAGGCGATGGGACGGCCGAAGGCGACGGCGGTGAGAATGCCGACCCGGACAGCCAGGAGCCCACAGACGGCGGAGTAACCGATGAGGGCAATCAGGAAGAAAACGCAGACGGCGACCAGAAGGATGAGAACGTTCCGGATAAAGATCTGATCGACGAGGCCCAGAAAAACGAAATCCTGACCCCGGAAGTTCCCCTCGAGCCGGAACTGATACAGCCTGCGCTTTTGACGGCGGCTTCCCTTCCGAAAGAGGTTCCGGATGTGGAAATGGAGCCGTTGGTTATAGCGGATGAGGATGACCACATGGCCTATGACCTGCACGATTATGGTAATCGTTATGATGTGTCGGGCATAGTAGGATCGGATACAATCAAAAGCAGCTTTAGCGGATACAGTACAGCATTAAAGGGGGAAGATTATCTTTCTTTCGATGATGAGAGGAAAGCAACCGCCGAAAATCTTGAGATCTCTCTGCGGGCAAAAATTATCCAGATTGAAGGAATCTCTTATGTTCGGATGATCTATTATGTCACAAACACAAGTGTTGACAAGAGTGTTGAGTTTTCGTTTGGCACATATGCAGATACATGCGTAGGGAGTGATGACTCTGCTTTAGTGAAACGAAAAGATGACGGCGTACTGATGTTGGGTCGCGATACATTTTCCATGGATCAGGATTATCTCTATGCCTTCTCTGTCAGGGACGACGACGAGAGCGACGTTCCGGTTGACTGGTGGTGGTTTGGAAGACATGGAGAGGAATATAATAAGGTGTTTCCAACAGATAAAGATGAAGAACTGTTGGATGAAATATCCGGCGTAGACAGCGCCATGGCCTTTTCATGGCTGGATCAGGAATTGGATGCCGGCGAGACCCTAAAATATTCGGTCCTGTTTGGAATCGGCACAGTGGAGGATTACGGAGGAGACGATAAACCTGAGGAACCAGCGCCCGATGATCCTGATCAGCCTGATCAGCCGGCGCCGCCCGTCGTAAATGATCACAAGGACAGCGATAGCGACGATGATCACGACGACACCCAATACTGGAGCAACACGGACGGCAAGTGGAGCTTTGGCAGAAACGGTTCCTCCTACCGCAATGAATGGGGATACCTGTATTACAATGGAAGCTACAACTGGTATTTCTTCGATCAGGACGGAACCATGGAAACCGGATGGGTCACAGCGCCAGACGGGCAGAAGTATTACCTCAATACTGCTTCCGACGGGAAGCAGGGCGCAATGTGCACCGGCTGGAAGCTGATCGACGGCAAATGGTACTACTTTAGCCAGGAGCAGGGTGCCTCTCAGGGCAGGCTGCTGGTGGGAACCACGACGCCGGACGGCTACAAGGTGGATGAGAACGGCGTGTGGCAGCCAAACTAAATCTTTACCCCTGAAACGGGGAGTAAAAAAGAGCTGGGAGATGATTCCAGCTCTTTTAAACGTTTAAAGCTGCTGCCAAAGGACTACGGAGACCACAAATTCCTGTTCCCCGGGCGTCAGGAAAAACTGACCGCCGCACTTGTCCACCAGCGCGCGGACACTGGATATACCGATGCCTGTACCCTCATGTTTGGTGGAAGCGATTTTCTCACCTGAGGCCATAAACTGCCCGTCCCAGGCATTTTTGACCGTCAGAAGCAGGTTCCCGCCTGCGATTCTGGAGTACACCCTGACAGATTGCCGGTCCTTTGGCACTTTTTCCGAGGCCTCCACCGCATTTTCCAGCAGATTCCCGAACAGCAGCCCCAGATTCCAGTCCTCCAGCTTCAGCTCAGGCGGGAGCGCAACCTTCAGCTCCAGCGGAATCCCTTTTTGACCGCACTGCTGTATATAATAGTTGAGAACCGCGTTAACCGCGTGATTTTCACAGAGCGCCGGCTGCACGGCCTGATTGGCGCTGACCTCGCAGCCGCTTATATAATGCTCCAGTTCCTCGTACTGATGCTGCCGGGCAAGCTCCATCACCGCGTTTAAATGGTGGCGCAGATCATGGCGCATACGCCGGATTTCCGCGAAATTCTCAGAGACGATGCGGTAATTTTCCTCCTGAAGGGAAAACTGTTTTTTCATCAATCGGGTATTTTCAGTTAAAGCCGCCCGATCCGCAAAGGCTTTGACGGTGCCGAACCAGAGGACTCCGGCCAGCAGAAGGATCAGCAAAAACCCCGCATTCTCAGTCATCCAGCCGGTACGCACCGGCTCAAAAACAGGGACAACCGTTTGAAACATCATGGAAACGGCAATGGCGCACAATCCGGCCAGCAGAGGACCGTCCGTGTCCCCGCCCTTTTGCCTGTTAAAGAGAGCGGTAACAATCAGCCAGCCAAAGAGCAGAAGCTTGTAACAGTCCAGAAACCGGGAATATGCCATCATGGCGGATAATCCCCGTCCCGCCAGTAGCGCAGGGACCACTAAGGCCAGAAGGGCCACACCGCTTCCAACTCCCAGGACAATTCTGCGCGGACGGCCGTCAATCCCGCACAAGCTGCAGTGCAGGGCGGTGAGCATCAGGAGAAAGAGATAAAAACTGACGTCCTCCAGACGGTATGACCAAATGCCCGCCCCGAACTGATGGAACAGCGGATACACCGCATAGAGGGAAAATGCCAGGCAGGACAGCGCGAACAGGGTCATTCTCTGCCGTTCCTCTCCGGTTTTTACACCGATGGTGAGATACAGGATCCCAATGGTAAGCGCCGCCACTGTCACGATACAGGTGCGCAGTAGGCGCGAGGTGAGCAGATCCGACACGGCCAGAACAGAGCCGAAGGCGGGGGGATAGACCATCCCGCTGTAATAGTGGCTGTAATCCGCAGCCTGTACGACAATTTCCGCCTGCCCGGCGGCCTGGAAGGTGACCATGCCGGTGCGTGTGGAGGGCTTCCCCCGCACATCGGATACGTCCCCCAGACTCTGCACCGGCGCGCCGTTGATCCAGACCCGGGAGGAAGTATAGATTTCCGGGAGTTCCAGGGCGTACTCCTTCGACTGATCCGGCAGCAGGATTGTCAGCCGGTAGGTGGCGCAGCCGTGAGGTGATCCAGACCCGTTTGCGCCTTCAAAACCGCCATACTGTCCCAGGTAGACAAAAAGCGGTTCATGGCCGTCAAATTCCCCGGGAGCCAGAAGAAGTTGGGGATAAAGCTCCCAGCCGTAGGCCAGAATGGAAAACGGCTGATCCACCGCATGTTGGCTGAGGTCCAGCACGCCCTCCCTGGCCCTGGGGCCGGGGAAGTTGTATTTGTTGTCATACCGGTACTGAAAAAAGCAGGTGGCCAGGGCAATGAGGGCGCCGCACAGCAGCCAAATCACCCGCTTTCGGTTGTAGCACATTTTGATCTCATCGCCTCCTTATCATCCAGAGACCGGCCAAACCTCCCGCAATGACGGCGGCAGCTCCGGCGGCGATCCGGGAAAGCCCCCGGCGGAACGTCTGACCGGCAGCGGGGGAACCGTTGACGCCGGTAGTTCCATTCTTTTCAGCGTCCGCCCCGTTAATGGCGGCCGCAGCGGCGTTTGCATCGCCCGCGGCAGAATCCGGTTCGTCTGTAACCGTCTCAGCCCCGGCTCCAGCAGCGTTTGTACCGTCTCCGTCCATCGTGACCACAGAGGTGTCGGAATCGGACTTGTCCGACTGGCCGGATTCATATTCCGGTCCCGTCCTTGCGGCTTCCGGCGAAACGTCCTGGCCGGACCGTGTCCCCGCGGCAGCCGGTTCGATTTGCGGGGAATGTTCTGCTCCGGCGTACAGGGCGGGAGCTGCGGTTTGCGTTAACTCCGGTCCGCCGATGGAGCTTGTCTCCGACGGGGCCGCAGTGGAGGTAGAAGAGGAGCTATGCCCGCCGGAGGAGCTGCCGCCGTTTCCACTGCCGCCACCGCCGTCCGGCCGGTCCGTCTCCCCGTTTCCGGGTGACGTGGACGGTTCCGGTGCAGGTTCTTCCGTTGACGGTTCCGGGCTGTCCGGCTGATCCGGATCATCGTTGTTTCCTCCGCCTGAAAGATCAAACAAACCTTCCGGCGGTTTTTCCTGCCGTTTTCCGCCTCCCCGTTCTCCGCTTATGTCCGGGCCAAATTTCAGTCCGCTCGTGTTGTGGATCACGTACAGGCCGGTGGAATAGGTTTCAGTATCCGCCAGAACATCCTGCTCCACCTGGATCGTATATCCCTTGGCTCTGAGATACTCCGGCTTCAGGCCGGACACGGAGAGAGTATCGCAGTGGAGTTCCACATTGGGTTCGTCCGTGATATTGTACCACGTTTCACTGCCGTCCACCGAGCACCAGACCGTCAGCCGGGAGGTGTCCTCAAAAAACAGAGGCTCGTCGTATTCCGTACAGAATTTGAATTTTGCCGTTTGGTTTTCATATAGAATTTCCTCCACCGGATACAGCATAAAGGAGTTCACCAAGTCGCGGATCGATATGGTAAAGGAGAGCTCCGGCATATGCTCAAAATCCAGCATACCGCTGTTCTCCGCGATCGCAGACTCAGGAAAGGCGCCGTAAACCACCGTGTCCCCAGTCTGATTCCAGTCGATGTTGTCCACCGGAGTCCAATCCCAATTCACGTCCAGCACAGTGTAATTCTGCCAGGGCTTTTCCGATGAATTTCCATAATAGACCCTTATTTTGTTGTAAAAATCCCGGTTCAGCCGTTCGTCGTCGCCGGTAACGACCTGCAGGTCCAGATCCATGGAATACCAGGAGTTGGTCTTATACCCTAAAATGGGGTAGAGACCTTCCACAACCGGCTCGTCATTCCATGTGCTTCCCTGATCCGGCCTCCAACTGTCCCCGCCTTGCCTGCCGCCGCTTGGAATCACATTCGCTTTTAAACCCTCTCCATCCGCAGCGACCGCCACAATATCCGAATTTTCAAAACAGAAATTATAACTGTAAAATTCTGTAAGCTGGTACATGCAGCCGGGGTTAGCGCCGGTGATGGAGGCCTGCTGTTCCGTGATCCGCACCCGCATGCTTTCACTGATATTGTTCCAGGTTGTGCCATTGTCCCGGCTTTCGTAGAGGGAGAAGGAGTACATCGGAAGCGGGACAGAAGCGCCGTCCCTGAGATAATTGAGAATCAATTTATTTCCGTCCATCCTGGGATGGAACGAAATTGTCCAACGGCGGACAATTCTCAGCGTGAAGGAGGGCGGTTCCAGGTTATCCCAGTCCAACTCGTAAGGGCAGGGAGCGGTGTCCAATACTCCGGACACCGTATATTCCCCTTCCCTGTCAAAATCCACGGCTGTGTAATCCCATTCCACGTCCAGGCGCACCGGCTCGCTCACGTGTCCGTCAGGACCGTCCACGTAAAGCTCTACCGTATCGCCTAACCTGCCGGAGAGATCGTCAAACGCGCCCATTTCCAGCTCTATAACCCCGTCGTAAGGAAAAAAGTCATAACCGCAGAACGTATAGTCCCCCTCAGCCTGCTCCGGAACGGAAATCAGAGAAAGCTCCGGAACGCGGTTTTCCATAGATTCCGGAAGCCTGTCAACCTGAGAAGGGCTGCCGGTGGGGGGGAGGGACGGAAAATCCGGCTCCGTTTCCCATGGCTTATCGGCGGAGGTCTCATCCGGCGCGGTCCCATTGGCAGAGGTCTCATCCGTCCCGGTCCCATCGGCAGAGGTCTCATCCGCCGCGATCCCATCGGCAGAGGTCTCATCCGCCGCAGTCCCCTCCGTCGAAGTCTCATCCGTCCCCGTCTCCCCCACAGAGGTCTCCACGGTTTCCCCGTCCGTTCTGTCCGCATTTTCCGGCCCGTCCCCGGTTTCCCGGTCCGCCTCGTCTGGGGTGGCGGGATGGCGCTCCGCCGCCTGGGCCAGACAGCTTCCGGCCTGAAGGCCGGCGGAAACGCCGCCTACGGCAAGGCTGGCGGCGGAGATGGAAACAACAGCGGGCAGTATAAGATGGTATTTTTTCACAAATGATCACCTGTCATGGACGAGGTCAAATACCGCCCATACTCCCTCTCGAATTTTTTTTCACAGGTCCGGCTGAGCGGCACTTTTTCCCCTGTGTTTAACATGATATCATTTCCGCATTTCGCGGCCACATAGTCCATATTCAGGAGGAAACTTCGATGGGTGCGGATGAAACGCGGATCGGAGAGCTGGTTCATGACCGTCTCCAGCGTGCAGCGGATGGAGAGCTCGCCGTCCGCGTGAATGACGGTTTGATTCCGGAACACCTCCACAAATCGGATCTGCCGGAACGGAACCCGGAATTCATGGCCGCCGGAGAAAAAAGAGGCGTAGCGGGCGGCGGATACAAGTAAAGCCTCACAACGGTTCAGGGCTGTTTCGACCCGGCTGTATGTAATCGGCTTAACCAGGTAGTGCTCGGCGTTCACCTCGTAGCTCCTGGCGTAATGGTCGGTGCTGATGGTAACGAAAATAATTGCACAATCATTTCCCTCCGCCCGGAGCGTTTCCGCCAAATCTATCCCGGAGAGAGGGGACATGTAGATGTCCAAAAATAAAATCCGGATATCCGGGTTCCTGCGGACCGCTTCCAACAGCCGTTCGCTCTGATCGAAGTCCAGAATGGTATAATCAAGCATGCGCTGGGCCGCATACTGCCGGATAAAACCGCGCAGCTGTTCCAGCACCGCCTTGTCGTCGTCGCAAATTGCGATCTTCATGAAATTCCCCCTAAAAGGCAAAGTATAATATCTATTTAATCATACAAAAAGCGCTGTTGCAAGATTTATAGCAGCCGTTTGTCCCGCATTCCGGCCGTTCGTCCCACAGAACTTCCAAAAACAGGGTTTTTCAGCTATGTTTATTTTTGAGTACAATCGGTATGGATTGGGGAGGGGTTTTTCATGTTGGTAGCTATCTGTGACGACGAAAAAGCAGAATGCGAGAAGGTTACCGGGATTCTGACGCAGAAAATGAGAAAGCGGCGGGAACCTTTGCAGATCGTCTGTTTTCAGCAGGGGGAGGATCTGATCGAACCATATGAGGACGGCCGGAAGCCGGGTTATGATCTCATTTTCATGGATATTTTTCTGCAAAAAGAAAACGGGATGGAGATTATCCGCAGGCTACGCGGTTATGACCGGGATGTGTCGGTGGTTTTTCTGACCAGCAGCCCGGATTACGCGGTGGAGAGCTATGAGGTCTGGGCCGACGGATATCTGCTGAAGCCGGTGTCCCAGGATAAACTGGAAAACCTGTTGAACCGATTTATGGAAAAACGCTATCCGCGGCTCAAAAGGAGCCTGCTCATGGTGGGCGGCACAAGCGGGAGAAGAATCGCTTACGATGATATTCTGTATGTGGAGAGCCAGAGAATGAATCTGCGCATCGTATGCAGCGGCGGCGAGGTACACCGGATCCGGAAAAAGCTCGACGAGGTCCAGGCGGAACTGACGCAGTCCCGGTTTCTGCGCTGCAATCAGAGCTATATTGTGAATATGGACTACATCACCAGCGCGGACACCAATTTCACCATGGAAAACGGCGACAAGATCCCCATTAAAGTGCGGGAGCGGAAAAAAATCCGGGAACAGTATTTTTCCTACCTCCTGAAGCTGGGATGGGGCGGCGTGGACTGCGACGGCATGGTGGAAAACGAGAAACATAACGCAGTGTGAGACATTCACTGTATTGGCAGTCCTTTTGGTATTACAACAAGGCGTCCAGGTCTTTCGGCCGGGACGCCTTTTTTCGCGCGCCCCGGCACGTCCGTTTCCAGCACAGTCCCAATTCTCGCCGCAATCCGAACAATCGGTTGGTATTCTCCGGGGAATATGGTAAAATCAATCTATCAATATACGGCAAAGGCCGCCGGATTCAGGCGGCGGCCTATCTTCTGAAAGGGTAAAAACGTATGGTAAACTTCAAACTCATGGCATTATTGGCCGGGCTTTTGATATCCGGCGTTTACAGCGCCGGCGGGACCGGCGGAAACGACCCGGGCAGTCAGACGGAACCTGCACAGAATCCCCAGACTGCCTATTACGACCTCCTGGACGACGGCGCATACGGGCTGAATGTCGAAGGTCTGTGGACCATCGGCCCCGGGCCGGATGCCATTCCCTGGGCCATCTGGTTTGAAGACTCCGAAGCTTTTTTGCTGGCGGATGTACAGCCCACGGACGAGGACAGCGCGGGCTTCCATGAAACCTGGGAGAGCGGGACCTCCTCCCTGTTGGGACAGCTGGCAGAAGAGAATCTTGGGGAGGAACTGGCCGGCTTTACGCCATTTACCGAGGACACCGGGTCCGGCGGGCCCATCTACGGAATGGAATTCACCTACAGCCGTGGAGACACCACCTTCTATGTGACAGTCTGTTACCGATTCTGTGACGCTTACACCCTGGAGCTGATCAGCATCGATCCCGATTCCCAGGTACAGTCCCGCAGGGTGGCGGTGAACACGGCGGACTCCTTCACGGATCTGGGCGGCCCGCGCCACATCGCAACGGCGCGCCCGGAGGTGATGCTGGGCGGAGAGAACTGGCCCTGGAAATACCTGCACAACCCCTTCGCCGTATCGGCCTATTACATGGATATCGAGTCCCCTCCGCCGCCCTCAGAGGAGCGGAAGCTGACGGACTATGAGATCCGCTGGATCGACGCCGGGATGGAAATCCTGGTCCGGGCGGTGATCGACAAGCCGGAGGGAACGGTGATGTCCAGCGATCTGGACCGCATCGAGGAATTTGCCGTGATCGGCTGGCTGGGCGACTTTTACCGCGTGCGCACCAATGACCGGATGGTGGAGCTTCCCAGAGAGGGGATTACGGTACGGTCCATCGAAGATCTCCTGGAATTCCAAAACCTCAGGGTCCTGGACGTGGAGCTGACGGAGCTGGAGGACGTGAGACCCATCGCCTCCATGACCGGACTGGAAAGCCTGTCTCTGATGGTAAGCCCCGAGCTCAAAGATCTGGAATTCCTGCGCCCCCTGGAGCGCCTAAAAACGCTCATGATGTGGGGAGGCGCTTATCCAAACGTGACGGACATCAGCGTCTTTCAGAACTTGACGCAGCTAAAGAGCGTCATGATCATTCTTCCGGAAATCCGGGACCTCTCGGTGTTTGCAGCGCTGCCCAATCTGGAACAGCTCTGGATCAACTGCCACGAGGACGTGAATCTGGATGCGGTGATCCAGGCAAAACAGATTCGGGATCTGATGGTGAATGCTCAGACCATCCGCTGAGAAGCGCGCGTTTTCGTCTCTCCCTTTGGTTCGGTCAAACCGGCCGGTCCGCCCCGATGCAGCGGTAGAACTCCCCGGCCTCGATGGGGCGGTAGAAATAAAAGCCCTGAATCATGTCGCAGTCGGTCTGGCGCACCGCGGCCAGCTCATCCTCCGTCTCCACCCCTTCCACGCACACCTGCTTGCCGGAGCGGTGGCAGGCGTAGACGATGCTCATGATGAAGTCCAGGTTTTCCGGGGAGTGGGTGATCTGGTTCATCAGCGTGCGGTCCAGTTTGATTACATTGACCGGATATTTAAACAGCATCTGCAGGGAGGAGAAGCCGTTTCCGAAATCGTCCAGGGCGAATTTGATGCCCATCTCGTGGCATTGGTTCACAAACTCGTGAAGGCGTTTTGGCATCTCGTCGAAGTGGGTTTCCGTCAGCTCCAGCATCAGGTGGCGTCCGGGAAGCCCGCTTTCTTTTAGCGTCTGCTGCATAAAGGGCAGGAAGCTGTCGTCCAGAACCTGCAAATAACTGACGTTAAAGGACAGCAGGAAATCCGGCCGGCAGGGGATCACGCGGCTGCAGATGCGCACCGCCTGCTCAAATACCCATTTTCCCACCACCTTGATCATCTGCGTCTCCTCCAACAGGGGGATGAACACGGCGGGAGAGACGTCCTGATCCAGATACCTCCAGCGCAGCAGCGTTTCGCCGCCGATGATCTCGCCGCTGTCCCGGGAGACGATGGGCTGCACCACCACGCGGAAACCCTCGCAGCCCTTTTCCACGCTTTCGCTTAAGACCAGCGCCATGTTGGAGCGCTCCCGCTGCCTGGCGATCAGGTCCGAGGAAAACTCGCTGTACTCCAGGTCCTGGTTGAGCTTCGCCACGTTGATCAATGTGATGGCATTTTCCAAAATCTCCTGGGGCAGGCGGCCGCCCTGCGGAAAGGACTGCACGCCGAAGGAGGCGGCCCGTTTGGCGGTTATCCGCTCCCTGGAATAAACCAGGTTGATGATTCTGCGGATGCCGGCTACCGCCTCGCCGGGATCCCAGCCGTTTGTGCGTCTGGAGATCGCCATGAAACGGATGCCGTCCAGGCGGTAGAAGGTGAACATGGTGCCAAGCTCCTCCTCCAGCGTGTTGGCGATATCCCGCAGGATCCGGTCGCCCTCCATCCGTCCCTTGGATTCGTTGATGTAGGTGAAATGGTTCAGGCCGAAGCTGATCACCAGAGCGGGGGTATTTCTGGAGCTCAAGGTCACCAGCTCGTTTAACGCCGCCCGCTCCCGCAGAAATCCGGTGGTCGCATCCATGGCAAAGTTGCTCTCCAGCCGTGAGACGCAGCCGGAAAAGAACAGGGGAGTGGTCCGGTCCTCCGACCACCGGATGATGCCGCGGCAGTGAACCCAGACGGAGTATCCCCGCCTGTCCGTGACGCGGTAGCGCAGGCTGTGAATGTCCTTCTTGTGCTCCAGCATCTGGCGCAGGTCCTGCTGGTAAAGAATCCGGTCCTGGGGATCCCCGATCATGGCCCCCCATTTTTCAATGAGATCGTAGACCACATTGCTGGGAAAACCGAAATCGTCCCGCATATTGTCGGAGATGTAGTACAGGTTGTTCTGAAGATCGCCGAAATACAGGTAGTAGGGCGCCTCGGGGATGGCCACCGACTGGAAAAACGCCTCGGCGTCGTAATAATTGTTGTGGATAAACGCCTGAAAGGGCGTCTCGGGGTCCCGTTCCGGCTGCTTTGTTCTGGCGCAGCCAGGCCCGTGACATGGCGCATTCTGCGGCTGCTGCCGGCTGAGATAGTATTGCTGCTTGTTGCGGTACATCTCGTTTTCCGCCTGCCGGGCCAGCTCTTTGATTTTGGTACTCCCGTCCTCAGACCAGACGGCGCCCACCGCCAGATGGGCGTTGTTTTTTTGCAGCTGCTCCAAAAGCCGGTCCACCTGCCCCTGAAAGCTCTCCCGGCTGTCGTCAAAGCAGACTGCCAGGAATTCGTCTCCGCCGATGCGGTAGACCAGCCCGGCGGGGAAGTGCTCCGCCAAAAGCTGGCTGGCGCTTAAGATCATCTGGTCGCCCTGGGCATGCCCCTGGCTGTCGTTGATTGTTTTCAGGCCGGAGATATCGCAGTAGACCACCCCGAGCGGGCGGGTCCCGGTCTGGCTGGCGATCATTTCCTCCATGGCATAGCGGTTCAGCACGCCGGTGAGCGGGTCGTGAAAGCTCATATGGCGCAGGCGGCGGACCTTATCCCGCCGTTTCATGAGAACGACAATAAAATGACGGATGACCTGGAGCATGGCGGAGATATGCCGGACCCGCTCCCTGGGCGGGTTGTCCACCCCGCAGAACCCCATCAGCTTTCCGCCGTCAAACAGCGGGCAGACGACCGCTGTTTTCGTATCCTGGGCTTTGAGCCAGTTATATTCCAGGGGATTGATGTCCTTTAATTCCTCCACATCCTCCACCACAACGCACTGATCCCGCTCAAAGACGGGCAGCCACGGCTCCACGGTATTCCAGGTGGCATACTGAAAGCTGGCCTTTTCGGAGGAGGCGGACGGAGCGCACCACTCGTAGGTGTTGCAGATGCGTCCGGCCCTGAGCTCCTCAAAGATGTAAGCCCGGTCACATTCCAGCCTGTCCCCCAGATAGGAGATCAGCTCTTCTAACGCTTCCCCCGCATCTTCATCCGCCAGCGTGCGCCGCAGGCACTCGTTGACAATGGCCTCATTTTCCAAAAGTAGGAAAAGACTGTGCTCTGCTTCTTCCTGCCCCGCGATATCCACCGCCGTCTCAAGGCGGTAGGTCCGGCCATCCTGTTCGATCAGGGTTTCCTTCAGGGCATAGGTACCCTTACCGCGGGCATCGCTGCAAAATCTGCAGGGCTCAGGCAGTCCCTGCAGAAGCTCATAGCATTTCCGCCCGCGGTAATCCTCGGTCCGCGAACAGTTAAACGTGCTTCTGGCAAGCTGGTTCATATAAACCAGATCATATTCTTTGGCATCTACCACATAAACAATTTCCTGGAGATTTTCAAACGCTTCCCAAATTTTGTTCATATCGACCGTCTTTTCCCATGGAGGAACAAACGCCGTCAAGCGGACCGTTCGATCCGCCCGCGGAAAATCCCGCTTATTCCTGGTCCATGCCGTATGTAATATAGTCCATTCTACCACATGTTTTCGGAATTGACCAATGGATTTACGGCATAAACGGAAAATCCCCCTGCCACAGAGCGCTTCAGAGAGCGGGGCGGAACATCAGCGGTGATTTAAGCGGAATCACAAAATTCCTTGTCAATTTCCGCCATATGCGTTAATATAGTCATAACAGCGCACCGGATGTCGATACGGTTTCCGGTGCGTTTTCTTTGTCACAAACCGCAGCTGCGGTATTACTAAGGAGATCGAATATGAAGATCTGGCTCCATTCGATGGCGCATCGTTTCACGGCCGCAGTTCTGGCCGTTTTATTGATAATGTCCTTGGCCGTCCCCGGCCTCACTGCGGCGGGGGAGGAGATCCCGTCATCCGACAACGGGGAGGGGCGTCTGATCCGCGTGGCGTTTCCGGAAATACCGGGAATCAGCGAGGTGGACCGTTACGGACGCCATACCGGGCTGTTGATGGATTATCTGAACGAGATTGCCAAATACACCAACTGGGAATATGAATACATACCGGTGGACTCGGATCAACTGGTGGACGAGTTTTTGGAGGGACGTTTCGACCTGATGGGCGGAGCTTACTATTCCCCTGAGTTTGAACAGTTTTTTGCCTATCCCGATTACAGCATGGGCAACAGCGTCGCGATCCTGCAGTGCCGCAGCGGCGATAACCGCTTCAAAAGTTACGATCTGAGAAGCCTTAACGGCATGACCATCGGCGCCTACGGGATGGCTGCGGAAAAAATCCGGCGTCTGGAGGAATTTTTGTCCATAAACGGCCTGAACTGTACCATCAAACAGTACAGCAACGAGGAGTTTACCGCAAGCAATGAAATGTACGATTACCTGGAAAACGGCGACGTGGATCTGCTGCTCGGCAACAGCGCGGAGAATGACAGCCGTTACCGCGTGGTCGCCACCTTTGATGCGCAGCCCTACTACCTGGTTACGGTGCCGGGCAGCACGGAGATTCTGGACGGCCTGAACATGGCCCTTGGCAATATCATGGAATCGGAGCCGGATTTCGCCCGGCAGCACATGACCAGCCGTTCCCTCAATGTCCAGCTCCAGAATCCCCGGCTGGAGGACCAGGAACTGGCTTATATACGCAATAAGCAGACCCTCCGGGTGGCCGCGTTTGAGTGCTATCCGTTCTATATGGCCCCTGCGGACGGCCCTGCCGAGGGACTGCTGGTGGACTTATCCCAGCGCCTGTCGGACTACACCGGTCTGGATTTCCAGCTGATCCCCGCGGCCTCCTATGAGGAGGCGATCTGCATGGTACAGGGGGGTACGGCGGATGTATTGGGCTTTTATCCGGATTCGGACGAGGATGCCTACGCCTCCGGTCTGGTGACCACCCGCGCTTATATCCGCTTAAACAGCGGTATTTTCAAGAACAAATCGGCCAATTTCCCGGACAGCGGTCTGGTGGCAGCGGCCCTTAAGGGACGCCATGTTCCCGCGGACGTGGAGTGCAGGGAGGTGCGCTACTATACCACGGTGCCGGAAGCTTTAAAGGCTGTGGACCGCGGGGAGGCGGATTTCTTTTACGGCATCATGGCTCCGGCTAATCAGGAGCTGCAGCGCCACCGCTATGCCAACGTTACCCAGGTGTCCCTGTGGGATATGAGCGCGGAAATCAAGTTTGCCCTGGACCGCCCGGCCGATATCCGGCTTCTCACCACGTTAAACAAGGCGATTCGGAATCTGTCGTCCGAGGACATGGACAGCATGCTCAGCCGCAGCCTGGTGTCCAGAGCCTACGCCATGACCACCGTGGATATGATTTACGCCAATCCCATGGCGTTTGTGGCGGTTGTCGGCGTAATCCTGATTCTGGTGATGGCTATGGTGCTTCTGACCGCCCGTGCCCGGATGCGCAGCGCCATCATGCAGGCGGAGCTGGAAAAGGCCGAGGCCAGGAGTACGGCCAAGAGCGATTTTCTCTCCAAGATGAGCCACGAGATCCGCACGCCCATGAACGCCATCGTGGGGATGACGGAGCTGGTTTCCATGGAGAGCGGTCTCTCCCCGGAAACCCGGGATAAACTGGAAAAGATCCGGTCCTCGTCCCGCTACCTGCTCTCCCTGATCAACGACATTCTGGATATGTCCCGGATTGAGAGCGGAAATCTCTCCATCAACGAGGAGCCGTTCTCTCTGCGGGAAATACTGGAGGAGGTGGAGAGCATCATCAGCGGACAGGCGCAGCAGAAAGGGCTGGTCCTGGAGTGCGTTCGCGAGATCGACTGCGACTGGCTGACCGGAGATCCGATCCGCCTGCGCCAGGTGCTCTTAAACCTGCTGGGGAACTCCGTGAAGTTTACGCCTCCGGGCGGCCTCCTGCAGCTGAGCGTGCAGGCCTGCGGGCTGGAAGGGCAGGACGCGGTGTACGATTTTTCCGTCCGGGACACGGGCGTGGGCATATCCTCTGAGGATCAGGAGCGGATTTTCCGCCCCTTTGAACAGCTGGGCGGAAATGAACTCAGAAGTCTCGGCACCGGACTGGGGCTTCCCATCAGCCGCAATCTGGTGCAGTCCATGGGCGGCGAGCTCGTGCTTGAGAGCGACACCGGCAAGGGAGCGGTATTCTCCTTCCGCCTGCGCTTTAAGCCGGCCGGCGAAGCGCCTGCCCATAAGAACCGGGAAATCCTGTCCGCCACCGGCAGCCTGAAGGGTATGCGGATTCTGGTGACGGAGGACAACGACTTAAACGCTGAGATCGCCCAGGAACTGCTGGAGCTCCAGGGAGCGGTAACCGAGCGGGCGAAGGACGGCAGCGAGGCCTTGGAGCTCTTTCAACGGAATCCCCCGGGCCGGTACCAGATGATTCTCATGGACATCCGGATGCCGGTGATGGACGGGCTGGCCGCCACCCGGGCGATCCGGGCCCTGAAGCGGCCGGATGCGGCCGTGATCCCCATTGTGGCCATGACGGCCAACTCCTTCAAGGAGGACGAGGAGGCGGCCATGTCCGCCGGGATGAACGGCTTTATCCCCAAACCGGTGAATGTACAGCAGCTCTTTGAGGTGCTGGAAGAACTGCTGGCAACATCATAACGGACCCGTCCGGGGTAAATCGCAAAAGCGGCGTGGAAGCCTGAGCCTCCACGCCGCAAATGTTCTATATCACTCTATCATAGGAAGGAATTACCGCTCCCCGCTGTTTTTAAAGCGAAACACTTCTTCCAGGCGCTCCTTCGCCGCAGCCTCGGCTCCGTTCTCCGTGGGCAGATAGTAGCGCTTCCCCTTCAGGGACTCCGGCAGGCATTCCATATGCGCGATCTTTTCCTCCGTGTCGTGGGCATACACATAACCCTCGCCGTAGCGCAGCTGTTTCATCAGCCCGGTGGGAGCGTTGCGGATCACCAGGGGCACCGGCTCGGACAGCATGTTTAAGGCGTCGGCCTTGGCGTGCTCGTAGGCCATGTAGACGGAGTTGGACCGCGGCGCCAGGGACAGATAGATCACCGTCTGGGCCAGATTCAGATTGCACTCAGGCATTCCCAGAAAATGGCAGGCCTGATAGGCGGAGACGGCCAGGGACAGGGCGCTGTTGTCCGCCAGACCCACGTCCTCGCTGGCAAAGCGGATCAGCCGCCTGGCGATGTAGAGCGGATCCTCGCCCGCCTCCAGCATCCGGGACAGCCAGTAGACCGCCGCATCCGGGTCGCTGTTACGCATGGATTTGTGCAGGGCGGAGATCAGGTTGTAATGCTCCTCGCCGTTCTTGTCGTAGAGCAGGGATTTGCGGCTCATGCACTGCTCCAGAATCTCCGGAGTCACGGTGGTCTTTTCGGCGCTGATCTCGCCGTTGGACACCGCCATCTCCAGAATGTTCAGGGCGGTGCGGGCATCCCCGCCGGAGAATCTGGCGATGGCCCCCAGCATGGCGTCGGAGATATCGACGTTCAAGTAGCCGAAGCCCCTGGGACTTTGGAGGGCGTTTTTCAGAAGTCTGGTCAGGTCCTCCTCCCCAAGGCCCTGGAGCACAAAGACGCGGCAGCGGGAGAGCAGAGCGGCGTTGATCTCAAAGGAGGGATTCTCCGTGGTGGCGCCGATGAGTATGATGCTCCCCTTCTCCACATAGGGGAGAAAGGCATCCTGCTGGGCTTTGTTGAAGCGGTGGATCTCGTCCACAAATACCACGGTCCGCTTGCCCATGCGGCGCCCCTGTTCGGCCCGGGCCATCACCTCCTTGATTTCCTTGATTCCGCTGGTGACGGCGCTGAAATTGATAAATTCCGCGTGGGTACGCTTGGCGATGATGCTGGCGAGGGTGGTTTTCCCCACCCCGGGAGGGCCCCAGAAAATCATGGAGGGGATGTTGTCCTGATCGATGATCTGACGCAGGATCTTCCCCTCCCCCAGAAGCTGGTTCTGGCCCACGAACTCGTCCAGCGTTTCCGGGCGCAGACGGCTGGCCAGGGGGGCTGTGGTGGTTCGGTCGTCAAAAAGGGAGAGTTGTTCCATTTCCATATAATCCGCCATTCCTTTCATGGTAAAATTTCGATATACCGGCTGCTTTCCAGTTTACCACGGCGCAGGCGGAGCTTCAACTGTTTTGGCCCTGTTTTCCCCGCGCGGAGAGCACATTTTAAGGCAGCTGGAAAGATATACAAAAACTATTGATTTATAGATTGATATCTAGTATATTATATTTTGGACGCGGGGGAAATCCCGGTCCGGAAGGAGAACGCTATGATTAAGGTAGCAGTGGATGCCATGGGCGGCGACAACGCTCCCGGTGAAATTGTCGCAGGAGCCGTGGAGGCAGTCAGGGAGAAATCCGGAATCCAGGTCGCATTGATCGGGCGTGAGGAATTGGTGAAGGCTGAATTAGCCAAATACACCTACAATCAGGAGCAGATCCAGGTGGTGAACGCCACCGAGGCGATCGCCACCGAGGAGCCGCCGGTGAACGCGATCCGCCGGAAAAAAGATTCCTCTATTGTAATCGGAATGAACATGGTCAAGAAAAAGGAGGCCGATGCCTTTGTTTCCGCCGGAAGCTCAGGCGCGATCCTGGTGGGCGGCCAGGTGATCGTGGGCCGGATCAAGGGAGTGGAACGCCCCCCGCTGGCGCCGCTCATTCCCACGGAGCGCGGAGTGTCCCTGCTGATCGACTGCGGGGCCAATGTGGACGCGCGCTCGTCCCATCTCGTCCAGTTTGCACAGATGGGTTCCATCTACATGGAGCACGTGCTGGGCATCAAGAACCCCACGGTGGCCATCGTCAATATCGGCGCTGAGGAGGAGAAGGGCAACGCCCTGGTGAAGGAGACCTTTCCGCTTTTAAAGGAGTGTCCGGGGATCAATTTTATCGGAAGCATCGAGGCCCGTGAGATTCCCCACGGCGGAGCGGACGTGATCGTCAGCGAAGCATTTGTGGGCAACGTGATCCTCAAACTGTACGAGGGTCTGGGCGACACGCTGATCAAGAAGGTGAAGAGCGGCATGATGATGAATCTGCGCAGCAAGATCGGGGCGCTTTTGGTCAAGCCGGCCATCAAGGAGACCCTGAAGTCCTTTGACGCAAGCAAGTACGGCGGGGCGCCGCTTCTGGGCTTAAACGGCCTGGTGGTGAAGACCCACGGCAACGCCAAACGCACGGAGGTGCGCAATTCGATCATTCAGTGCGTGACGTTCAAGGAGCAGGCCATCAACGAGAAGATCCGCGAGAGCCTTGGCGCACAGAAAGATATACCGCAGTAAAAGCGGAGCATAAATTTTAATAAAAGCAATCACAATCAAAGCAAGAAATCAAAAAGAGGAGTGTAAAAAAACGATGGAATTTGAAAAGTTGCAGGCAATCATTGCGGAGGTACTGAACATTGAGCCGGAGGAAGTAACCATGCAGTCCACCTTTGTGGATGATTTAGGCGCTGATTCCCTGGACATTTTCCAGATCATCATGGGAATCGAGGAAGAGTTCGACATCGAGATCCCCAACGAGGCCGCCGAGCAGATCGTGACCGTAGGGGACGCCATCGAGCAGATCAAGAACGCGTTAAACTGATGGGGTCAATGCCCATTACATTCAAGCTAGAAGGGGCTGTCGGACGCAGCTCCTTTGTGCGTTAGTCAGAAAGTGAGAGTGAATACCATGAATCGAAATCTGCAGGAACTGGAGCGGACCATCTGCTATCAGTTTAAGGAGCACGGATTATTTGTCCAGGCGCTGACCCACAGCTCCTACGCCAATGAGCATCGCTGGAACCACAGCCGCTGCAACGAACGTCTGGAATTTCTGGGAGATGCAGTGCTGGAGATTGTGACCAGCGACTTTTTATACCACAAATACGAGGACCTGCCCGAGGGGGATCTGACCAAGATCCGCGCCAGCATCGTGTGCGAGCCGACTCTGGCCTACTGCGCCGGCGACATCAGCCTGGGGGAATACCTGCTGCTGGGCAAGGGCGAGGAGGCGACCGGAGGGCGCAGCCGCAACTCCGTTGTCAGCGACGCCATGGAAGCCCTGATCGGCGCGATTTACCTGGACGGTGGTTTTGCTAATGCAAAAGAGTTTATACATCGTTTTATCCTGAACGATATTGAACACAAGCAGCTCTTTTATGATAGCAAGACTATCTTACAGGAGATGGTGCAGAGCCGCTCCTCGGAAGGGCTCAGCTACGAGATCCTCCGGGAGGAGGGGCCGGACCACAACAAGAGCTTCGAGGTCTGCGCCCGCATCGGCGGCGCTGAGATCGGCCGCGGCACGGGCCGGACCAAGAAGGCGGCGGAACAGGTGGCCGCGTACAACGGAATTTTAAAGCTCAAGGCGGAAGAAGAAAAACAGTAAAGCGACGGTGAATTATGTATTTAAAAAGTATCGAAATCCAGGGTTTTAAATCCTTTGCGAACAAGCTGGTGTTTGAGTTCCACAACGGAATCACCGGCATTGTGGGCCCCAACGGCAGCGGAAAAAGCAATGTGGCCGACGCGGTGCGCTGGGTGCTCGGCGAACAGCGCATCAAGCAGCTGCGCGGCGCCAGCATGCAGGACGTGATCTTTTCCGGCACGGAGCTGCGCAAGCCTCAGGGGTTCGCCTACGTGGCCATCACCCTGGATAACGGGGACCATCAGCTGGCCATCGACTACGACCAGGTGACGGTTTCCCGCCGCCTGTACCGCTCCGGCGAGAGCGAATATATGATCAACGGCAGCGCCTGCCGTTTAAAGGATATCAACGAGCTGTTTTACGACACCGGCATCGGCAAGGAGGGCTACTCCATCATCGGCCAGGGCCAGATCGACAAGATCTTAAGCGGCAAGCCGGAGGAGCGCCGGGAGCTGTTCGACGAGGCGGCGGGTATTGTGAAGTTCAAACGGCGCAAGGCCATCGCCCAGAAGAAGCTGGAGGACGAGCAGGCCAGCCTGATCCGCGTAAACGACATTCTGACCGAGTTGGAGAAGCAGGTAGGGCCACTGGAGCGCCAGTCCAAAGCCGCCAGGGAGTATCTGCAGCTGAAAGAGACCTTGAAGGTCTGCGATGCCAACCAATTCCTGATGGAGACGGAGGGGATCCGCAGACAGCTGGCCGAGGTGGCGGAGAAGGAAAAAATTCTCACCGGAGATATGGAGCACACCCGCCGGGAATCCGACACCCTGAAGGAAGAGTACGACCGCCTGGAAGCCGCCCTGGCTCAGGAGGACGCCCTCATGGCAGGAAACCGGGACGAGTTGAACCGCTGCACGGTGGAGAACAGCAGCCTGGAAGGCCGCATCGGCGTGCTGAACGAGCAGATTCGCACCGAGGAGATGAACGAAGCCCATATCAATAGCCGCCGGGAGGCCATTTCCGGGGATCTGGAGTCCCGGAAAACCCAGCTGGCCGGATATGAAGAGCAGAAGGAGCAGATGGACGTCCATGCCGAGGCCATGGCCGGACGGCTGGACGAGGCGGCCCGCCTCCTGGAGTCCCGGGATGAACTGATCCACCGCCTGGAGCAGGAGATCGAGTCGGAGAAATCGGCCATCATAAACGCCTTAAACGAGCGGGCCGGCCTGACCGCCCGCAGCCAGCGCTACGAGACCATGATGGAGCAGGTGGATCTGCGGCGCAGCGAGGTGACCCAGAAGCTTCTGAAATTCAAGAGCGACGAGTCCGTTCAGGAGGAACAGATCCGTCAGGAGGAGGACGCCTTAAACGCGGTGGAGCGGCGCATCGCCGAGAGCCAGGAGAAATCCGCCCAGACCGAGGAGGAGTTAAACCAGGCCGACCAGGAGCTTCGCCGTCTGAACCGCAATTTAAACGACACCCAGCAGCAATACCACATGTCCTACACCAAGCTGGAAAGCCTGCGCAACCTGGCCGAGCGCTACGACGGCTACGGCGGCAGCATCCGGCGGGTCATGGAGGTGCGGGACCGCATCCGCGGGATCCACGGCGTGGTAGCGGACTTAATCCATGTGCCCCAGAAGTACGAGGTGGCCATTGAGACCGCTCTTGGCGGCAGCATCCAGAACATCGTCACGGATTCCGAGGAGACGGCCAAGCGCCTGATCGAATACTTAAAAAAGAACAAATACGGCCGGGCAACCTTTCTGCCCCTGACCGCCATCGGCGGCCGGCAGACCTTTTCACAGGAGAGCGCCTTAAAGGAACCTGGCGTGCTGGGACTGGCCAGCCAGCTGGTGGAGGCGGAAAAACAGTACGACGGCCTGGTCCGCTATCTCTTGGGGCGGGTGGTGGTGACGGATACCATTGAGCACGCCATCGCTCTGGCCAGAAAGTACAAATACAGCCTGCGCATCGTCACCCTGGAGGGCGAACTTTTGAGCGCGGGCGGCTCCATGACGGGCGGCGCATTCAAGAACACCAGCAACCTGCTGGGACGGCGTCGCGAGATCGAGGAGCTGGAGGAAGCGTGTAAAAAAGCCCTCACCCAGGTGGAATCGATCCAGGGCGACTTAAACATCCAGGAGGGGATTCTCCAGGAGAAGAAGGAGGAGCTGGAAGCGGTCCGAAGCGCCATCCAGAAGCTGTACCTGGAACAGAACACCCTGCGCATGAACCTGGCCCAGCTGGAAGAGAAGAAAGCGGAGATCGCCGGTTCCTACGTGGATTTGGAGCGGGAGCGGGGCCAGCTTGACGAGCAGGTCCGGGAAATCTCCGGCAGCCAGGCGGCCCTGAAGCAGGAAACTGCCGCCCTGGAGGAGAAAAACACCCTCTCCGGCCAGGCGGTGGAGGAAAAAACCGCCGCCCTGGAGGAGGCCAAGAGTTCCCGCGAAACCTGCGCCGCAGAGCTGGCGCAGATCCAGGTGGAGGCCGCGGAGCTGAAGCAGAAGCTGGACTTCCTTCAGGAAAATGTGGACCGCGTCCGCGCGGAGATGCGAAAGCTGACGGCCGAGTACCGGGACCTGGAAGCCGGGGACCGGAATGCCCAGGGAATCATCGAGGCGCGCCGGCAGGAGATCGCCTCCCTGAAGGAGAAGATCGCCGGGATCGCCGTACATACAAAGGAGCTGGAGGAGCGGCTGACCGCCCAGACCGCCAAAAAGGAGGAGATGGCCGGGCGCCAGAAGGGATTTTTCATCCGGCGCGAGGAGCTGTCCGCCCGCATGTCCGATCTGGACAAGGACATGTTCCGGCTGCAGGCCCAGCAGGAAAAGCTGGAGGAACGGCTGGAGCACTCCACCACCTACATGTGGAACGAGTATGAGATGACCTTTTCCAGCGCCGAGGCCCTGCGGGACGAGGCATACGGCTCTCTGAGCGAGGTCCGCAGGCAGATCGACGACCTCAAGGGCAGGATCAAGGCTCTGGGCAATGTAAATGTAAACGCCATCGAGGACTACCGGGAGGTGTCCGAGCGCTACGAGTTCATGAAAACCCAGCACCAGGATCTGGTGGCCGCTCAGGCGGAGCTGGAAAAAATCATCGTGGAGCTGGACACCGGCATGCGCCGCCAGTTCCAGGAGAAATTCGGTGAGATCCGGGCCGAGTTCGACAAGGTGTTCAAGGAGCTCTTCGGCGGCGGCCGCGGCACCCTGGAGCTGATGGAGGACGAGGATATCCTGGAGGCGGGGATTCAGATCATCGCCCAGCCCCCGGGTAAAAAGCTGCAGAACATGATGCAGCTGTCCGGCGGCGAGAAGGCCCTGACCGCCATCTCCCTGCTGTTCGCCATCCAGAACTTAAAGCCCTCGCCCTTCTGTCTCCTGGACGAGATCGAGGCGGCGCTGGACGACTCCAACGTGGACCGTTTCGCGGGCTATCTGCACAAGCTGACGCGCAACACCCAGTTCATCGTGATCACCCACCGGCGCGGCACCATGGTCAGTGCCGACCGGCTCTACGGAATCACCATGCAGGAGAAGGGCGTGTCCACGCTGGTGAGCGTAAACCTGATCGAGGATGATCTGGACAAATAAATGGCATTTGTGCTATGATAAGAAGAAAACCGGCCTGTCTTAATCAGGTTTAAGAGGAGAAAAAGTTTATGTCAGAAGGAAAGAAGGGGTTTTTCGGGCGCCTGGTGGAGGGCCTGACCAAGACCCGCAACAATATCGTCTCCGGCATCGACTCCATTTTCAGCGGCTTCTCCGCCATTGACGACGATTTCTATGAGGAGATCGAGGAGACGCTGATCATGGGCGACATCGGCATCCAGACCACCATGTCCATTGTGGAGGATCTGCGCCGGAAGGTGAAGGAGCTGCACATCAAGGAGCCGGAGGAATGCAAGGAGCTGCTGATCAACAGCATCAAGGCCCAGATGGATCTGGGGGAGAACGCCTACGAGTTCGAGCACAAAAAGTCCGTAGTGCTGGTGATCGGCGTCAACGGCGTGGGCAAAACCACCTCCGTGGGCAAGCTGGCCGGGCAGTTGAAGGACCAGGGGCGCAAGGTGATTTTAGCCGCGGCGGACACCTTCCGGGCGGCGGCCATCGAGCAGCTGACCGAGTGGTCCAACCGTGCGGGAGTGGAGATCATCGCCCAGCAGGAGGGTTCCGACCCGGCGGCCGTGATCTATGACGCGGTGGCAGCCGCCAAGTCCCGCCACGCGGACGTGCTGATCTGCGACACCGCCGGGCGGCTTCACAACAAGAAGAACCTGATGGAGGAGCTGCGCAAGATCAACCGGATCATTGACAAAGAGTATGCGGACGCCTACCGCGAGACCCTGGTGGTGTTGGACGGCACCACGGGACAGAACGCCCTGGCCCAGGCCAGGCAGTTCATGGAGGTGGCGGACATCACCGGCATCATCCTGACCAAGCTGGACGGCACCGCCAAGGGCGGCATCGCCGTGGCGATCCAGTCCGAGCTGGGCCTTCCGGTTAAATATATCGGCATCGGCGAGAAGATCGACGATCTGCAGAAATTCAATGCGGACGACTTTGTGAACGCGCTGTTCAACGTGCGCAAATCCGAAGCAGAGTAACACGCCCGGCCTTTTAAGCCCCGCGAGTCAAACAGAAAGAAGGATAGGGTATTATGGAAGAATTAACATTGGAACAATTTGAGGAGGCCTCTGACCTGGTCAAGGAAGTGACCCTGGAGACCAAGCTGGTGTACAGCGAATATTTTTCGGCCCAGACGGGAAACAAGGTGTATTTCAAGCCGGAGAATCTGCAGTATACCGGCGCTTACAAGGTGAGAGGCGCGTACTATAAGATCAGCACCCTGACCGAGGACGAGAAGGCCAAGGGCCTGATCACCGCTTCCGCAGGCAACCACGCCCAGGGCGTGGCCTACGCCGCCAAGCTGGCCGGTGTGAAGGCTGTGGTCGTGATGCCCACCACCACGCCGCTCATGAAGGTAAACCGCACCAAGGGCTACGGCGCCGAGGTGGTTCTGGCCGGAGACGTGTTCGACGAGGCCTGCGATTACGCGTACAAGCTGGCGGAGGAGAAGGGTTACACCTTTGTCCATCCTTTCAACGACCTGGCGGTCGCCACCGGACAGGGCACCATCTCCATGGAGATCATCAAGGAGCTGCCCACCGTGGACTACATTCTGGTTCCCATCGGCGGCGGCGGACTGGCCACCGGCGTGTCCACCCTGGCCAAGCTGCTCAACCCTAAAATCAAAGTGATCGGCGTGGAGCCGGCCGGAGCCAACTGCATGCAGGAATCCCTGCGCCAGGGCGAGGTCGTCACTCTGCCGAATATCAACACCATCGCCGACGGCACGGCGGTTAAACGCCCGGGAGAGCTGTTATTTCCCTATATCCAGCAGAACATCGACGACATCATCACCATCGAGGACAGCGAGCTGATCGTGGCCTTCCTGGACATGGTGGAGAATCACAAGATGATCGTGGAGAACTCCGGCCTTCTGACCGTGGCGGCCTTAAAGCACATGAACGTGCAGAAGAAGAAAATCGTCTCCATCTTAAGCGGCGGCAACATGGATGTGATCACCATGTCCTCCATCGTGCAGCACGGCCTGATCCAGAGAGACCGCGTGTTCACGGTGTCCGTCCTGCTCCCGGATAAGCCCGGCGAGCTGGCGAAGATTTCCGCCCTGCTGGCCGAGGAGCACGGCAACATCATCAAGCTGGAGCACAACCAGTTCATCAGCATCAACCGTAACGCCGCGGTGGAGCTGCGCATCACCCTGGAAGCCTACGGCACCGACCACAAGAATCAGATCGTATCCGCCCTCACAGGCGCCGGCTACCGTCCCAAGCTGGTTAAATTCAAGGGGACCTACAGCGATTCATAGAGCGGGTCCGCTCACTGCTTTCTGCCTGCCGTGACCGACGGCAGGCGCTTTACATATAGACCTTAAGAGATGACATTACAGGGGGAATAAAGAGTATGAAACCGGAAGAACGTACGGTTCGCAACACAATCATCCGTTACCGGAGTTTTCGTTATGCGCTCGTGCTGGAGGGAATTGCGGTGGGAGCGATCTCCGGGGCGGTGGTGGTGGCGTTCCGCTATCTGATCGGGTGCACGGACACGCTGTTACACCGGATTCTGGCTTACGGCCAGGCCAACCACTGGTTTATCCCGGTGTGGTTCGCCATTCTGGCCGTGGCCGCGCTTATCGTCACGCTGCTGTTAAAGTGGGACCCGCTGATTTCGGGCAGCGGTATCCCTCAGATTGAGGGCGAGATCATGGGCGAGCTGGACCAGCGCTGGTGGCGGGTGCTGGCGGCTAAGCTGGGCGGAGGTATCCTGTCCCTGGGCTGCGGCCTGTCCCTGGGGCGGGAGGGTCCCAGCATCCAGCTGGGAGCCATGGCCGCCAAGGGATTTTCAAGGCTGACCAAGCGGGTCAAGACCGAGGAGAAGGTGCTGATCACCTGCGGCGCCAGCGCCGGCCTGTCGGCTGCCTTCAACGCCCCCATCGCGGGCATCCTGTTCTCCCTGGAGGAGGTGCACAAGCACATTTCCCCGGAGCTGGTGCTCTCGTCCATGGCCGCCTCCATCACCTCGGACTTTTTCTCCCGGAATGTGTTCGGTTTAAAGCCGGTGTTCACCTTCCACATCACCCATATGATGCCCCTGTCCACCTACGGGCACGTCCTCATTTTGGGCGCGCTCATCGGACTGATGGGCGTCCTGTACAACACCTGCATCGGCAAATCCCAGGACCTCTACGGGATGATCCCCAGGCAGTTCGTCCGCATCCTGATTCCTTTTCTGATGGCGGGCGCGTTCGGGTTCCTGTACCCGGCGGTTCTGGGCGGCGGCCACTCCCTGGTGGAGGAGCTGACGGCGGGTCAGCTGATGCTCGGAGGGCTGTTCCTGCTCTTTGCGCTGAAATTCGCATTTTCCATGATCAGCTTCGGCTCCGGGGCGCCGGGCGGAATCTTTCTCCCGCTCCTGGTGTTGGGAGCCATCATCGGCAGTATCTACTACAACCTGGCATCCGCTGTCAGCCCGGACATCAGCGGACTTTTGAGCAACTTTATCATTCTCGGCATGGCGGGTTATTTCTCCGCCATCGTCCGTGCGCCCATCACGGGCATCATCCTCATCAGCGAGATGACCGGCTCCTTCTCCCATCTGCTGACCTTATCCATGGTGTCCCTGGCCGCCTACATCGTGCCGGACATCCTGCACTGCGCGCCGGTTTACGACCAGCTGCTCCACCGCCTGCTGGCAAAGCAGAATCCGGATAAGCAGGTGACCCTGACCGGTGAAAAGGTTCTGGTGGAGGGGATGATCTACCACGGAAGCGCGGCCGAAGGGCAGAAGATCGCCGCCATCGCCTGGCCGCCCACCTGTCTGGTGGTGTCCCTGATGCGCGGCGAGGCGGAGTTTGTGCCCAGAGGCGACACGGTCCTCATGGCGGGAGACCGGATTGTGACCCTTTGTGACGAGACGGCCGAAGGGGAGCTGCACCGGACGCTGCAGGAATACTGCGAGACGGTGACCAGCCCGCGTTAGAGGCCCCAGACAGAAAGAGAGGCAGACTATGAACGATTCCAACAGAATAAAACATGAACCGGCAGGTTTTGACCGCGCATCGCGGCGGTTTTTGCCGCTGGCGGCCGCCATTACCCTGAGCGCAGCGGCGCTCGCCGGGTGTTCGGGCGGCGGGGCAGTGGATGCCACGGCAACGGCCCAGGCGTCCACTGCCACTGAGCCGGAAACCACAACCGCCGCCGCGCTTCCCAACCCTATGCGGGAAGTCACGGACGTGCTGGCCTTTGAGACTCTGGGCGTCCACATGGTAGCGCCCGCAAAAGGAGAAAATGTCAGGTTTTTCATCATCAACGACGAGGTTGCGGATATGGAATTCCAGCTGGACGGCGTGAGCTATACCTGGCGGGCCTCCAACACGGCCGCTGATTTTGCCGGGATTTTCGAGCGTTTCCGGGAGGGATCGGATATCACCGTAGCCTACGACGCCCCCGACGCCAGCTCGGAGGCCGTGATCCGCACCACGGAGAGCGGCGGACGGCTGTCGCAGTGGAAGTGGGGAAAAACCAATTACACGCTGCACACGGCCTCGGAGGTCGACGACAGCGCCATCACCGATATCACAAAGCAGCTCATGGAGCTGAGCCTTCACGAGAACTAGAAAAGGGGCGTAAGCGTTGCTGGAACTGAAAGACTTTATGCCGGTCAATTACCTGAAAAAGGAACGTTTTACCGGCAGCTATAATGGGATGCGCTTCTGTATGGAGAAGGCCGAGCACGAAGGTTCGGACACCATGCTGGCCGTGGTTGTATGGCCTGAGCCTTACGGGTATGATGCGACTTCAGAAGAGCAGAAGACGAGAATCGAGTATACATTTGACGCGGACGGCATCGCAAAAGGGGTGGACTGGCTCAACGAACAGTACGCCTCCCAGGCGGAGCGCTGGAAAAAATCCAGCCTGCGGTGAGTACCGCGGCCGGATTTCAGCCGTTCGAAAGCAGGCCGGACCCGCTGGGAATTCGAAAAAGGATTCCCGGCGGTCCGGCCTGCTTTTTTGCGCCCAAGGGCCTGCTGGCCATGTTTGGGGTATGCTGTCAGACGCAGAAGAACAGCTTCTCATAGCTGGGGTACGGGAGCAGATTTTCCGGCAGATACCGCTCTGCGTCATCCGCCGTGGCTCTCAGCGCTTCCATACGGGGGATGAGAGTGCTGTGGCAGAAGAAAGCCGCCTCCTGCATGTCGTCGATTCCCTCCGCGTTTTTTGTGTCAGCTTCCAGATGTTCCTCCGCATCGCAGATGCGCTCGTAGGAATCGCAGAGCACTGCCAGAAGCTTTTCCGAAGCTGCGCTGGGCAGCGCAGCCGACACTGCCTTTATGCCCCGGATGGAGCCGGTTATCTGATCGATATAGCACCTCAGCGCGGGGAGGAACTGGCTGCGCACCATGTCCTGCATGGTCTTTGCCTCAATGTGGATGGTCTTGCAGTAATTTTCCAGTAAAATCTCATAGCGGGAGATGATCTCCTGTTCCGTGAAGATGTGGTGCCTGGTGAACAGCTCCAGGTTTTTCCGGCTGGTAAAGCAGGCCAGGGCCTCCGGCGTGGAGCGCAGATTGTAGAGTCCCCGCTTTTTGGCTTCCTGTACCCATTCGTCCGTATAACCGTTGCCGTTGAAAATGATCCGGCGGTGTTTGGCAATGGCCCGCTTCACCAGGGTGTGGACCGCCTCCTCCATCCGGCTTTCCGGAATGTCCTTCAACTCTTCGTAGAACTGTCTCAAAGCCTCGGCCACCGCCGTATTGAGCACGATGTTTGGCCCGGCCACGGACAGGGAGGAACCGGGCATACGGAACTCGAACTTATTGCCCGTAAACGCGAAGGGCGAGGTGCGGTTGCGGTCCGTGTTGTCTTTGAAGAAGTGAGGCAGAACCGTAGCGCCCGTCTCCATCTGCACCTTCTGCTGTTTGCCGAAAAAGGTGTCGTTTTCGATGGAGTCCAGCACCGCGGTCAGCTCGTCGCCCAGGAAAATGGACACAATGGCCGGCGGAGCCTCGTTGGCGCCCAGCCGGTGATCGTTTCCGGCACTGGCCACGGAGATGCGCATGAGGTCCGCGTACTCGTCCACCGCCTTGATCACCGCCATGAGAAATACCAGAAACTGGGTGTTGGCCGCGGGGGTACGGCCGGGATTCAGCAGGTTTACGCCAGTGTTGGTGATCAGAGACCAGTTGTTGTGCTTTCCGGAACCGTTGATGCCCTCAAAGGGCTTCTCGTGGAGCAGGCAGGTGAGGCCGTGCTTGTCGGCCACCTTTTTCATCATCTCCATGGTGAGCTGGTTGTGGTCCACCGCCACATTGGCCGTGTCGAATACCGGAGCCAGCTCGTGCTGGGCCGGGGCCACCTCGTTGTGTTTGGTTTTGGCCGGGATCCCAAGTTTCCAGAGCGCTTCGTCCAGATCGTGCATGAAGGCGGAAACACGGGGTTTTAAAGCGCCGAAATAGTGGTCCTCCATCTCCTGGCCCTTGGGAGGCATGGCGCCTAACAGCGTCCTTCCGGTAAAAATCAGATCCTTGCGCTGTTTATAAATCTCTTTGTCCACCAGGAAATACTCCTGTTCCGGCCCGATGGTGGCGGAGACGCCTTCCACATCGCTCTGGCCCAGCAGGTGAAGGATCTTCACCGCCTCCCGGTCCAGGGTCTCCATGGAGCGAAGCAGGGGCGTTTTCTTGTCCAGCGCTTCGCCGCTGTAGGAGCAGAAGGCGGTGGGAATGTACAGGGTGCGGTCCTTGATAAACGCGGGGGATGTGGGGTCCCACGCGGTGTAGCCCCTGGCCTCGAAGGTGGCTCTCAGACCGCCGGATGGAAAACTGGAGGCATCCGGCTCGCCCTTCACCAGCTCCTTGCCGGAAAAGTCCATGACCACCTGTCCGCCGCCGACGGGGGAGATGAAGCTGTCGTGCTTCTCGGCGGTGAAACCGGTCATGGGCTGGAACCAGTGGGTAAAATGGGTGGCGCCGTTCTCCACGGCCCACTCCTTCATAGCCACCGCCACGGAATTGGCCACATCCAGCTCCAGGTGGGTGTGGTTTTCGATGGTCTTTCTCAGTGCCTGGTAGACGTCTTTGGGCAGTTTGTCGCGCATCACGCTGTCGTTAAACACAAGGCTGCCATACAGTTCGGGGATACCACTTGCCATCATTCATTTCTCCTTTCGATTGTGCTGCTTCCAAAAAAGAAGAGGCGCCCTGGAAGTTGGACTTCCAAAGCGCCTTTGCTTTTCATGGCACATAGTATACACACATTTTCCGGAAAATGTCAACCAAAATTTTCAAAAAACTCTTTACAAATCTGCGGACATCGTATATATTTTAACGCAAAAGAAATATTGCGGTCAGGTTTGACAAGGGCGTCAGGGAAGGCTTGCTTCTAAGAGCATACTCCATCTTTGGCGCTCTTTTTGCGTGGAATGATCAGCCGGTCCTGCCCGCACCATCACAGAAATGAGGAGGAACAGGCATGAGTCAGAGCCGGAGACAGCAGGGGTTATACAGTCCCGCTTTTGAACACGACAACTGTGGAATCGGAGCCGTGGTCAATATAAAGGGGGAAAAGAGCCACCAGATCGTGGCGGACGCGCTGAGAATCGTGGAGCATTTGGAGCACCGGGCCGGAAAGGACGCCGAGGGCAGAACCGGAGACGGAGTGGGCATCCTGACCCAGATCAGCCACCGCTTCTTCTCGCGGGTCTGTCACGAATCCGGCATCCGCATCGGCGGAGAGCGGGAATACGGCGTGGGTATGTTCTTTTTCCCACAGAACGAGCTGAAACGCAGCCGGGCTAAAAAGATGTTTGAGATCATTGTGGAGAAGGAAGGCATGGAGTTCCTCGGCTGGCGGCAGGTGCCCACTGCGCCGGAAGTGCTGGGCCACAAGGCCAGGGAGTGTATGCCGGTGATCTGTCAGGGTTTTGTGAAGAAACCCGGGCGGATCCTCCCGGGCCTGGACTTTGACCGCAGACTCTACGTGGTGCGCCGGGTCTTTGAACAGAGCAACGATAACACCTACGTGCCCTCCCTGTCCAGCCGGACCATTGTCTACAAGGGGATGTTTCTGGTGGGGCAGCTGCGGACATTTTTTAAGGACCTTCAGGACGCGGACTACCAGTCGGCCATCGCGGTGGTGCACTCCCGTTTCTCCACCAACACCAATCCCAGCTGGGAGAGGGCCCATCCCAACCGTCTCATCGTCCATAACGGCGAGATCAATACCATCCGGGGCAACGCGGATAAGATGCTGGCCAGAGAGGAGACTATGCGCGCCCTGAAATTCCCGGCGGACGACTTAACCAAGGTGCTTCCTGTGATCAATGTGGCCGGATCCGACTCTGCGATGCTGGACAATACGCTGGAATTTCTGGAGATGAGCGGGATGGACCTGCCGTTGGCCGTCATGGCCGCCATACCGGAGCCCTGGACAAGCAACGCAACCCTGCCCCGGCAGGTGCGGGATTTCTATCAATATTACGCCACCATGATGGAGCCCTGGGACGGGCCGGCCGCCATCGTATTTTCCGACGGCGACCAGATCGGCGCGGTTCTGGACCGCAACGGCCTGAGGCCCTCCCGCTATTATATCACGGACGACGGACGTCTGATTCTGTCCTCCGAGGTGGGAGTGCTGGATATCCCGGCCGAACATATTCTGAAAAAAGAGCGCCTTCACCCGGGTAAAATGCTGCTGGTGGACACGGTGGCGGGCCGTGTGTTCGACGATGAGGAGATCAAAGCCCATTATGCCGGACAGGAGCCCTACGGGGAGTGGCTGGACAGCAATCTGGTCAATTTAAGCGATCTGAAAATCCCCAACGAAAAGATTCCGGCTTACGGCAGAGAAGAGCGGGCGCGGCTCCAGAAGGCCTTCGGATACACTTACGAGGAATACCGCGAGAGCATCTGCTCCATGGCCTTAAACGGGGCGGAACGCATCGGAGCCATGGGAGTGGACACGCCGCTGGCCGTGTTATCCCGGGAATATCAACCCCTGTTCTACTACTTTAAGCAGCTGTTCGCCCAGGTCACCAATCCGCCCATCGATGCGGTTCGGGAAAAAATCGTCACCGCCACCGCAGTGTACGTGGGCAAAAACGGTAACCTGCTGGAGGAAAAGCCGGAAAACTGCCAAATGTTAAAGATCGACAATCCAATTCTGTCGGATCTGGATCTGCTGCGGATCAAGGCCATCAACAAGCCCGGATTCAGGGTGGCCGTTGTGCCCATTCTGTTCTACAAGAGCACGCCCATGGAGCGGGTGCTGGAGCACCTGTTTGTGGAAGTGGATAAGGCTTACCGCGAGGGAGCCGATATACTGATCCTGTCGGACCGCGGGGTGGACGAAAACCACGTGGCGATCCCTTCGCTGCTGGCGGTATCCGCCGTACACAAGCACCTGGTCAAGACCAAAAAATGCACGGCGCTCTCGATTGTCCTGGAATCCGGCGAACCCCGGGAGGTCCACGACTTTGCGGCGCTTTTGGGCTATGGCGCCAGCGCCGTCAACCCATATCTGGCCCACGCGACCATCGCCGGGCTGGTGGAGGACGGAATACTGGAAAAAGACTACTACGCGGCCGTTGCGGACTACGGCCAGGCGGTGCTGCAGGGCATCGTCAAAATCGCCTCCAAAATGGGCATCTCCACCATCCAGTCCTACCAGGGCAGCCAAATCTTCGAGGCCATCGGCCTGTCACAGGACGTGGTCGACCGATATTTTACCGGAACGGTCAGCCGGGTGGGCGGCATCACCCTGGAGGATATCGCGGAACAGACCGACGCCCAGCACTCCCGGGCCTTTGATCCCCTTGGGCTTCAAACGGACTTAACCCTGTCCTCCATGGGGCGGCACAAGATGCGCAGCCAGGGCGAGGTCCACCGCTACAATCCCCAGACCATCCATCTGCTTCAGCAGTCCACCCGTGAGGACAACTATGAAAAATTCTGCCAATACACCCGGCTGGCGGACAGCGAACGTAACGGCTGCCTGCGCAGTCTGATGGACTTCAACTACCCCGATCAGCCCGTGCCCATCGAGGAGGTGGAGAGCGTGGAATCCATTGTGAAACGCTTTAAGACCGGCGCCATGTCCTACGGGTCCATTTCCCAGGAGGCCCACGAGGCGCTGGCAATCGCCATGAACCGCCTTCACGGCAAATCCAACAGCGGAGAGGGAGGTGAGAGCGATGAGCGTCTGGATTCCGCCGGCACGGACCAGGATCGGAGCAGTGCGATCAAACAGGTGGCCAGCGGCCGCTTCGGAGTAACCAGCCGTTATCTGGTCAGCGCAAAGGAGATTCAGATCAAGATGGCCCAGGGCGCAAAACCCGGGGAAGGCGGACATCTTCCAGCCAAAAAGGTATATCCCTGGGTGGCGAAAACCCGCCATTCCACCCCGGGTGTGAGTCTGATCTCTCCGCCTCCCCACCACGATATTTACTCCATCGAGGACCTGGCCCAGTTGATCTACGATTTGAAAAACGCCAACAAATACGCCCGCATCTCCGTCAAGCTGGTGTCCGAGGCAGGCGTTGGCACCGTGGCCGCGGGCGTTGCCAAGGCGGGGGCCCAGGTGATCCTGATCTCCGGCTACGACGGCGGCACGGGAGCCGCTCCGGTCAGCTCCATCCACAACGCGGGACTGCCCTGGGAGCTTGGCCTGGCGGAAACCCACCAGACGCTGCTGAAAAACGGGCTGAGGAACCAGGTGGTGCTGGAGACCGACGGCAAGCTGATGACCGGCCGGGACGTGGCGGTGGCCGCACTGCTGGGCGCCGAGGAGTTCGGTTTTGCCACCGCTCCCCTGGTGACCCTGGGCTGCGTGATGATGCGGGTCTGCAATCTGGATACCTGTCCCATGGGCATCGCCACCCAGAATCCCAAGCTGCGCAGGCGATTTGAGGGGAAACCGGAGTACGTGATGAATTTTATGGTCTTTATAGCCCGGCAGCTGCGGGAGTATATGGCGAAGCTGGGGCTTCGCACCGTGGATGAAATGGTGGGACGCACCGATCTCTTGAAGAAAAAGGAACATCTGTCCGGCCGCCAAAGTAAGGTGGATTTAAGCTGTATCTTAGCCGGAGCTCCAAACGCGGACCGTGGGGACTGCGTCTTTGATCCCACACGGGCCTACGATTTCAGACTGGAGCAGACCAAGGACGAGGCGGTCCTGCTGAAGAAAAAGGAACTGAGGACCGCCATCGCGTCGGGCACGAAATGGAGCGGCAGGATCAGACTCACCAACACCGACCGGACCTTCGGCACCCTTCTGGGCGCTGAGATCACCCGGCAGAATCCGAAAGGGCTTGCGGAGGACACCATCACCATCCACTGCGAGGGGGCGGGCGGCCAGAGCTTCGGGGCGTTTCTGCCCGGAGGTCTCACCCTGTCCCTGTGCGGCGACAGCAACGACTACTTCGGCAAGGGCCTCTCCGGCGGAAAGCTGGCCGTCTATGCGCCGGATAAGGCCAGGTTCGTGCCGGAGGAAAACATTATCATCGGAAATGTGGCCCTCTACGGCGCCACCGGCGGCCAGGCTTACATTGCCGGTGTGGCGGGAGAGCGCTTCTGCGTCCGCAATTCCGGCGCTGTAGCGGTGGTAGAAGGCGTGGGCGAGCACGGATGCGAGTACATGACCGGCGGCCGGGTGGCCGTTTTAGGCCCTACAGGCAAAAACTTCGCGGCCGGCATGAGCGGCGGCATCGTCTATGTGCTGGATGAGGAAAACCGGCTGTACCAGAACTTAAACCGGGGAATGGTGTCCATGGAAAAGGTTGAATCCCGCTTTGACCGCGAGGAGTTGATGGAAATGCTTCAGGCCCACGTGAAGCACACCAATTCCCGCAAGGGCCGGGAGATTCTGGAGCGGTTCGACGAGTACCTGCCCAAATTCAAAAAGATCATACCGGGCGACTACAAGCGCCTGACCCAGATGGCCGCGCAGTTTGAGGAGCAGGGGATGAGCCGGCAGGAAGCGCAGATCGAGGCATTTTACGCCAGCATCGGCGGCAGATAGAGGAGGAACGTTATGGGAAAACCAACAGGTTTTTTAGAATATGAGCGCAGAAACGGGCATATTACGGCGCCCGCGGACCGGATTCAGAATTTTCGGGAGTTTCACGGGATGCTTTCCTGGGAGGAACAGCGCCTGCAGGGCGCGCGGTGTATGGACTGTGGCGTGCCCTTCTGCCAGGCGGGGGTGACGATTGGCGGCATGGTTTCCGGCTGTCCCCTGCACAACCTGGTGCCGGAGATCAACGATATGGTTTATCGCGGGAACTGGGAACAGGCCTACATCCGGCTGTCCAGAACCCACTGCCTGCCGGAATTCACATCCCGGGTATGTCCGGCCCTGTGCGAGAGCGCCTGCACCTGCGGCCTGCACGCGGACCCGGTGTCGACCAGGGAAAATGAACGGGCGGTGATCGAGTACGCCTTCGCCCACGGCCTTGTGGACGCCCGGCCGCCTAAGGTGCGCACCGGTAAACGCGTGGCCGTGGTGGGAAGCGGTCCGGCGGGGCTGGCGGCGGCCATCCAGTTGAACCGCAGGGGCCACAGCGTGACCATTTACGAGCGGAACGACCGCCCCGGCGGCCTGCTGCGCTATGGCATTCCCAATATGAAGCTGGAAAAGGACGTCGTCGACCGCCGGGTCCGTTTGATGGAGGAATCCGGTATCCGCTTTGTCTGCAACACGAACATTGGAAAGGACGTAAGCGGGCGGGAGCTTCTCAAACAATATGACCGGGTGCTGCTGGCCTGCGGGGCAGGAACACCCCGGGATATCGCGGTCCCCGGCCGGGACGCCCTGGGGATCTGGTTTGCCGTGGATTTTCTCACCATGGTCACCAGACGGCTTTTAGACAGCAATTTCTCCGGGACTCCGGATGAACCGGTCCGGGGCAGGCGGGTCCTGGTTATCGGCGGCGGGGATACCGGAAATGACTGCGTGGGGACTGTGATCCGCCTGGGCGCCTCGTCGGTCACCCAGCTGGAGATGATGCCCAAGGCTCCGGAAAAACGCGCCCAGAACAATCCCTGGCCTGAGTGGCCCCGGGTGTTAAAGACCGACTACGGCCAGGAGGAGGCCGCAAGCGTGTTTGGCTGCGATCCGCGGATCTATCAGACCACCGTGACCAGCTTTAAAAAGGATCCGAAGGGAAATGTCTGCGGCGCCAGGCTGGTAACGCTGAAACCGGAGAAGGACGAAACCACTGGGCGCGTGAACATGGTTCCGGTGGAGGGCAGCGAGAAGGAAATTCCTGCGGACCTGGTATTGATCGCGGCCGGATTTCTTGGCAGCGAGCCCTATGTGGCGGATGCCTTCGGCTTAAAGCTGGACGGCCGCATGAACGTGGCCACCCAGGCGGACGGCTACCGGACCGGCAATGACCGCGTTTTCGCGGCCGGGGACATGCGCCGCGGCCAGTCCCTGGTGGTCTGGGCCATCGCAGAGGGCCGGGAGGCAGCCCGGGAGGTGGATGAATCCCTTATGGGTTACAGCAATCCGGTTTAAGGTGCAATCCTACGGAATCAGCCGCGCCGCCTCCTTCTGCCGGCGCAGCTCCTCCACCACAATGTCCGAGAACGCTGCGGCGGCTTTGGAGACATAACCGCTGGGGACATAACCCAGCACCAGCTGGCGGGACATTCCCTGACGCCCCAGGGAAAAATGGCGCAGCCCCTCTCTGGGTTCCAAATAGGTCTCAGGCAGAAAGGTGACGCCCATCCCGGCCTCAGCCAGGCGGATCAGGGTCTCAAAGCTGTTGTGGGACTGGATGATGCGCGGGTTTAACTGATGGTCGCGAAACAGCGTTTCCGCAAAGCTTCTCAGCCGGTGGTTGATGCTGTACATGAGGAAATTCTGGCCGGACAAATCCTCCACCGCCAGCCAGGCCCGCCCGGTGGGACCTGGCTCATGGGCCTTTGCGCAGAGCGGATGGCCTGCGGGCACGGCCAGCAGGATCTCCTCGTTGGTGGCAGGGCGGTAGGGGAGCTGCTCATTGTCCATGGGCAGCGTCAAAAAGCCCATGTCAATCTCGCACTGTGCCAGCATCTCCTCCTGCTCTTTCATGCTGCCCTCATGGATGGTCAGCCGGATGTCCGGATAGGCCTTTGTGAAGACCGGGATCACCCGGGGCAGGAGATAGGGTGCCCGGAAGGGCGAGATTGAGAAATTGACCGATCCGATTTTCAGATTCTGGAGATCGGATATTTTATTGAAGAAATCCCGCCGCATGGCCAGGATCTGCTTGCCGGACTCCACAAACAGCTTCCCCTCCTCTGTCAGGAACAGCCCGCGGTTCGTGCGGATAAACAGCGGAAATCCGAGAGAATTCTCATAATTCTTTAAAAACTGGCTGAGAGAGGACTGGGCGATGAACAGCTCCGAGGCCGCCGTCGATACCTTTCCGTATTTTGCGATTGTCAAAATGTATAGAAGATCCTTAAATTCCATCTGTTTCCATCTCCATTTCTGATATAGGTCAAACCGATTGCCGCCCCAATATAATACATATTTTACAAATATACCACCACATATTACAATAGGATCATCAAGAAGTCAATGGAGGGGAGATTGAAATGGCAAGCCACCTTAACTATATCGGTGATCTGCAAAAGGGCTGCCTGACCGTGCTGATGATTCCCGGCGGAATGGCCACGTCGCCGGCGGTTTACGAGGGCATCGGCGAAACGCTGGCCTGCCAGTCGGCGGTGATCGACTGGAGCAGGTCGCCCGGTCCCTGGGACGTGCTGGACATCGGTGACCGGACGCTGGAGCTGGTAAAAGAGCTGGAGCTTGGGCCGGTGATCCTGGCCGGCTACTCGGCCGGCGGCGTCATCGCCATGGAGGCGGCGATACAAGACCGCGAAAACCGCATTTCCGGGCTGCTTTTGTCCAACACCGGTCCCTGCACCGTGGGACACGGGGACCCGGACCTGCCGAAACGGATTCTGGGGCACTGGTTTTCCATGGAACTGTTCGAACCGTTTCTGGACCGGTGTTTTGCATTTCCCATCGATCCGGCGCTTCGGGAAAAGCTGTTGGATTACGCGCGGCAGATTCCGGTGAACGTGGTCTATGAGGCGGCGAAAACGCTGCGGGAACACGACCTGCGGCCCCGGCTCGAAAAAATCACCTGCCCGGTGGTAATCGCCCACGGCATACTGGACCGGACCAGGACGCTGGAGCACGTGCGCATGATCACGGACGGGGTGAAAGACACCCAGGTTCATCTGCTGGACGGCGGCCACACGATCATGGTGGAGGACCGGGACGAGTGGGTGGCGATTTTGAACTGTTTGATCACACAGATTGCATCGCAGACAAAGGAGAGGGCATATGGACAGAGATAACTTTTTTCAGACATCGGACGGCGCCATGCTTTATTACGAGGACAGGGGACGGGGGACACCGCTGATCCTGGTGCCGGGCTTTATGTGCACCACCCGCTTTTATGAGCGGAATGTTGGGGAACTGAGTAAAAAATACCGGGTGATCACCTTCGATCCCAGGGGATACGGACTTTCCTCCAAAACCCTTCAGGGCAACACCTTAAAGGGCCATGCCAGGGATATAAAGGAGCTCATCGATTTTCTGAATCTGGACGGTGTTGTGCTCATGGGCTGGTCCCTTGGGACTTCCGCCGTGGCGGCCTACGCCCACGAGTACCGGGAGTACCGCCTTTCGGGAATCGGCTTCATCGACGCCTTCCTGTCGCCGTTCGCCCACGGGGAGTGGAACAAATACAAATTTTCCGGCTACAAGGTGAGAGAGTACATCAGTGGAAGAAGCCTCTGGTTCACGGACCCGGACAAGTACCACCGGTATTTTTTCGACACCGTGGATTGTAAGGAGCTGACCCCGGAGGATGAAAAATGGATCACTGAGGAGATCAGTCTGACCATGCCCTGGACCGGCATCGAACTGCACCTGGACACCTGCCACACGGACACCATGAGCTATGTGGAGCAGTTTACGGTCCCGACCGTGGTGTTTGCGGGTAATTCCAAAGGCGTGCCGGCCTGCGTGTCCGAGGAAGCCTGCCGCAGGATGAAATGCCCGCACCGCTATCACTATTACGACCACGGCGGCCACATGTTTTTCTATACGGACCCGGAAACCTTCAACCGTCAGGTTGACGCGTTTATACAGGAAGAGATTATCACAGCAAAAAGAGGAGGGGAACGCTCATGACCAGAGAAGAGTATGACGACCGGAACTACAGGTTCGAGGATATCCCGGAGGACCCGAGATTTAAGACATGCAAGAAGGAAGCCCTGACCGTAATCGGCTTCTGGAGCCTGTTTGTGGCGCTGACGCTGATCATCATGTACACCATCGGCGTGAAGGATCCCACGGAGTACACCTATGTCTGTGGGCTTCCGCTGTGGTTTTTCCTGGTGTGCCTGCTGATTCTGGGCTGCATCGGGGCGGTGTTCTTCATTGTGAAACGGGTATTCCAGGATTTTTCACTGGACGACGAGCTGTAATGGCTGCCAAAGAATAGGGGGAAATGATATGCAGATTAATGCAAGCACGCGTATGCTTACGCTGGTGATCTTCATTATTTACAGTGTACTGTTGCTGGGGGTTGGCTTTTACTATCGCCAGAAATCCAAAAAGGAAACCTCGGGCGATTTTTCGAAAAACTTTTTCTCCGGCGGCCGCGCCATGGGACCGCTGGTGGTGGGAATGATGTTGGGCGCCTCGGTGTGCAGCTCCGGCACCTTCATCGGCGGCCCGGCCACGGGCACAAAGGAAGGCCTGGTCTGGACCGTTTGTATTTACGCCTCCGTGTTCATGAACTTTGTCATCCTGGGCATCGCGGGAAAGAAGATCGGCATCATCGCCCGCAGGACCAACGCAGTGTCCTATGTGTCCCTGCTCAAAAACCGCTACAATGACAACAAGGGCGTCACCATTCTGGGCGCTCTGGCCATCATCGGATTTCTGATTCCTTACTGTTCCTCTCAGCTGGTGGGCGGAGCCAGGCTGATCGAGACCATGATCGGCATCCCCTATCTCTGGGGCCTGGGAATCTTTGCCCTGATCATCCTGATCTACACCATTTTCGGCGGCATCAAGGGCGTTTCCGTCAGCACCGTGATCCAGGGCTTTATCATGACCTTTGCAACCTTACTTCTGATCTTCGGCGTGGTGGGTTACATCCGCAGTGACTCCGGTTCCATGGCCGCGGCCTGGCAGAACCTGGCGGTCTCGGACCACAAGATGATCATGTCGCCCAAACAGTGGTCCATTCCGGTAATGTTCTCCTACATCTGGCTGGTGGGCATCACCTATGTGGGCCTGCCCCACGCGGTGCAGGGCGCTCTCACCTACAAAGATACCAAGTCCCTGCATGGAGCCATCCTGGTGGGCGTTGTGTTCGTCACATTCTGGCAGGGAATCATGACCTTTATGGGTCCGGCCGCCCGGCTGATGAACATTGTGCCCGAGGTGGCCGACCAGACCACCCCTGTGATCGCAATGACCGTGCTTCCCCCGTGGCTGGCGGGCGTGATCATCGCCGGAGCCGTGGGCGCGATCCAGTCCACCATCGCCGCTATGCTGATCGTCATCTCCTCCAGCGCAGTGAACGACATTTACGCCAACTATGTCCGCCCGGAAGCGGGGCCGGATCAGATGAAGAAGATGACGCAGATCACCACCACCCTGGTGCTGCTGGCTATTTTCCTGTTCTCCATCAAACCGCCTGCGTTCCTGCAGATGCTCATCAACTTCGCAGTGGGCGGTATGGAGACCATTTTCTTCGGGCCCATGCTTTTGGGGCTGTTCTGGAAACGGGCCAACGAGCAGGGCGCGCTGTCCGGCATGGTTGTGGGAGCGGTCTGTTATTACCTGTTCTCGTACCCGCTCAAAGCCATGATCTCCGGTATGCAGCCGGTGCTCCCGGCCAGCCTGATCGCTCTGGCGGTGATGGTTGCCGTGAGCCTGGCCACCCCCAAGCCGCCCAAGGGCGTGATCATGACCTGGTTTGGCCGGAAATACCCCAAAGACGGGATGGCCAGCTGATAAAGCTCTTCCTATATAATAATTTCCGTTTTAAATGATCGGCAGGCAGGAGAGAGTCCGCGGGCGCAAAGGTTCAAAGCGTTCCCGCGGGCTTTTTGCGCGGCGGATCGCCGTCGGAAGTCCGCAGCCCTGCTTTTCTGATTTTTTAATATGTCAAGAACTTTTACTTGACAACCTCATTTCTTTCGTGTATGATAACACAGGTGGTTGAAATGGAAAAGATTGTGGAACAAGGTCTGTTGTATGATTTTTACGGAGAGCTGCTGACCGACCATCAGCGGAGCGTTTATGAGGACGTGGTGTTCAATGACCTGTCGCCCAGCGAGATCGCGAAGGAACAGGGCATCAGCCGTCAGGGCGTACACGATCTGATCCGTCGCTGCAACAAAATACTGGAAGAATACGAGGCCAAGCTTCATCTGGTGGCCAAATTTGTGAAGATCCGCGAGATGGTGGGAGAGATCCAGAGCCAGGCGGACGAATACATGGAGACGAGGGATCTGGAACGGATCGAGCAGATTCGCAGGCTCTCGGGCGAGATCACCAGCACCCTATAGGTGCATGGCAGGAGGTTAGCCGATGGCTTTTGAAAGTTTAACCGATAAATTACAAAATGTGTTCAAGGGCCTTCGCAGCAAGGGAAAGCTGTCCGAAGCGGAGGTCAAGGCCGCGCTTAAGGAAGTGAAGATGGCTCTCCTGGAGGCGGACGTCAGCTTCAAGGTGGTAAAGCAGTTTATCAATTCCATCCAGGAGCAGGCGGTGGGCGCCGAGGTGTTCGGCAAGCTGGACGCCGGACAGACGGTGATCAAGATCGTCAACGAAGAGCTGGTAAAGCTCATGGGGTCCGAGACTACGGAAGTGGATTTAAAGCCGGGGAATGAGATTACGGTCATCATGATGACCGGTCTGCAGGGCGCCGGAAAAACCACGACCACAGCCAAGCTGGCCGCGCAGTTAAAGGCTAAAAAGGGCCGCAAGCCCCTGCTGGTAGCCTGCGACGTTTACCGGCCCGCAGCCATCAAGCAGCTGCAGATCAACGGCGAAAAGGTAGGCGTTCCCGTATTCGCCATGGGAGACAAGTACAAACCGGTGGACATCGCCAAGGCGGCCATGGAGCATGCGGCGAAAAACGGCATGAACCTGGTGATCCTGGACACCGCCGGACGGCTTCACATCGACGAGGCCATGATGGATGAGCTGGTGGAGATCAAGGATCAGCTGGACGTCCATCAGACCATTTTGGTGGTAGACGCTATGACAGGCCAGGATGCGGTCAACGTATCCGAAACCTTTAACAATAAAATCGGAATCGACGGAGTCGTCCTGACCAAGCTGGACGGCGACACCAGAGGCGGCGCGGCCCTTTCCATCCGGGCGGTGACCGGCAAACCCATCCTCTATGTGGGTATGGGAGAGAAGCTCTCCGATCTGGAACAGTTCTACCCGGACCGCATGGCTTCCAGAATTCTGGGAATGGGCGATATCATGAGCCTGATCGAGAAGGCTACGGCCGAGATCGACGAGGAGCAGGCCCGGGAGATGACCCAGAAGCTGCGCAAGGCGGAATTCGACTACAACGATTTCCTGGCTCAGATGCAGCAGATCAAAAAGATCGGCGGCATGGGCAGTATCCTCTCCATGCTTCCTGGCGTGGGCAACCAGCTCTCCGGCGTGGATATGGACGAGGGCGAAAAGTCCATGAAACGGGTGGAATCCATTATCCTCTCCATGACCAAGGATGAGCGGGCCAATCCGGGCCTGATCAATCCCTCCCGCAAGAAGCGCATCGCCAGAGGCGCGGGCGTGGACATCAGCGAGGTCAACCGTCTGGTCAAGCAGTTCGACCAGATGAAGAAGATGATGAAGCAGATGCCGGGAATGGCCGGAGGCAAAAAGCGGGGCGGTTTCGGCGGCCTGGGCGGCCTCATGGGCGGAAACAAGTTCAAGATGCCCTTTTAAGATACGCTAGTCAAACAGGGTTATCCTGTATGTCTAATAAATGTACCGCTCAGGCGGTGGAATGAAGGTATAAGGAGGTGAAATGACATGGCAGTAAAGATGAGACTGAGAAGAATGGGACAGAAGAAGGCTCCTTTCTATAGAATTGTGGTTGCTGATTCCAGATCTCCCAGAGATGGTAGATTCATCGAAGAAATTGGTTACTATGATCCCACCAAGGAACCCAGCGTAATCAAGTTCGACGAGGAAGCAGCAAAGAAGTGGTTAGCGACAGGCGCCCAGCCTACCGAGACCGTAGGAAAGCTGTTAAAGACCGCCGGCATTCAGTAATCATGTAGATTGAGGTGGACATATGAAAGAATTGGTTGAAGTGATTGCGAAAGCACTGGTGGACAATCCCGATGATGTGGTGGTGACGGAATCCATGAAGGGTGAGGACATCCTGATTGAGCTCACGGTAGCCGCCGCCGATATGGGCAAGGTGATCGGTAAACAGGGCCGGATCGCGAAAGCAATTCGTTCTGTCGTGAAAGCTGCTGCATCGAAGGAAGACAAAAAAGTAATCGTTGAGATTCAGTAAGACGGATGACCGCCGACCTTTTGGGGAGGCGGTTCATTTTCTATCTGCCACATTTTTGGAAAGGTGTCTGTGTTATGGAAGATATGCTGAGAGTCGGTGTGATTACCTCCCCCCACGGCGTGAGGGGCGAAGTCAAGGTATTTCCCACCACGGACGACGCTGCCCGCTTCAAAACGTTGAAGCAGGTGGTGCTGGATACGGGAAAAGAGACGATTTCGCTTGAGATTGAACATGTGAAGTTTTTCAAGAACATGGTGATCCTGAAATTCAAGGGTTACGACAATATCAACGACATCGAAAAATATAGATCAAAAGACCTGCTGATCCGCCGGGAACAGGCGGTGGAGCTTGAGGAGGACGAGTATTTCATCGCGGACCTGATCGGCCTTGCGGTGGTGACGGACGCCGGGGAGGCGCTGGGGACCGTGAAGGACGTGATGGAAACCGGCGCCAACGACGTGTACATCGTGGAGATGAAGGACGGCCGCGAGCTCCTGCTGCCCGCCATCGGGGACTGCATCCTGGATGTGAACCTGGATGAGGGAAGGATGACGGTGCACGTTCTGGACGGCCTGATGGATCTATGAAAGCCGGAGAGGGGCTGACCGGGCGTTACTGTCTGCTCCAGGGCAGTTATTACGGGGTCAACTGCGCCGTGATCGGCTACGCCTCCGTCTTTCTGTTGGAGAGGGGGATGAGCCCCGCAGGAATCGGAGCGCTGATCGCGGCGGGAAACGTTCTGTCCGCAGTGCTCCAGCCCATGGCCGCCGGCATCGCCGACCGGTCCGGGCGCGTTACGTTAAAACAAATGATCAGGCTGGCAGCCGCAGCGGGGGCAATCTTGTCCCTGCTTGTTGGCGTTTTCGGGAGCCTGAAGCTGATCGCCCCGCTGTATATGGCGCTGGCGATGATCGCCAACCTGGAGATGCCTCTGGTCAACGCGGTCAGCGTGTATTTCAGCAACCGCGGATACCGGATCAACTTCGGCCTGGCCCGCGGCATCGGCTCCCTGACCTACGCAGCGTTTTCTTACGGCCTGGGGCTTCTGGCCGGAATGTTCGGCGCTGGCCTGATCCCCTGGGCCTCCATGGCGCTCTACGCCGCCGTGTTCGCCTGCTGCGGGCTGTTCTCCATGAAACCGGGAACAACGAAGGTGGAAGAGCAGGCAGGGGGAGACGGGAATGCAGCCGCCGTTCAAGATGGGGGCGCCGGATTAATAGCCGCCCCCCATGATGGAGCTGCCGGCCCCATGGCCGCCCCTGGCGATAGGCCCGCCGCTCCTGCGGACGCAACCGCTCCCTGCGCCCCCTGCGCCGCCCACCCCAGACGGCGGGAACCCAATTTCTTTTCCCGCTACCGCACCTTCACCCTGACGCTGGCCGGGGTGGTGATGCTTTTTGCCTTTCACAATATCACCTGCACCTACATGATCCGCATGATGGAGCGGTTCGGCGGTGGCAGCGAGGAGATGGGGCTGGCCCTGGCGGTAGCCGCGGTCTGCGAGCTGCCCACCATGCTGTTGTTTTCCCGCCTCGCCCGGTCTTTCAGGGTATCCACCCTTCTGGCGGCCTCAGCCGCCGGTTTCGTGGTGAAATCCCTGCTGCTTTTGGCGGCGTGGGATGTGAACATGATCCTGACCGCCCAGGTCTTCCAGGCATTTTCCTTCGCCCTGTTTATCCCGGCCTCCGTGGCTTTCACGGACCAGGTGATGAGAGCGGGCGACAAAATCAAGGGCCAGGCATACATGACTGCGGCCAGCACCTTAGGCAGCGTGGCCGGAAACTTAAGCGGCGGAATCGTCTTAGACGCATCCGGAGTGAGCGCCATGCTGGTTCTGGCATGCGCCTTTGCCCTGGGCGGCCTTCTGACCGTAGGGGCCGCAGCAGCGGGAGAACGCCGCAAATGACCGACAAAGGAGAGAAATTCCATGGCTAACATAACGGTACTTGACCAGAATACCATCAATAAAATCGCCGCGGGCGAGGTGATCGAGCGCCCGGCCTCCGTGGTGAAGGAACTGCTGGAAAACGCCATCGACGCCCAGGCCACAGCCGTGACCATTGAGATCAAGGAGGGCGGAACCACCCTGATCCGGGTGACGGACAACGGCTGCGGCATTCCCAAAGACCAGATCAGCCTGGCCTTCCTGCGTCACGCCACCAGCAAGATCAAATCCGTGGAGGACTTGTTCACCGTGTCCTCCCTTGGGTTTCGGGGCGAGGCCCTGGCCAGCATCGCGGCCGTGGCCCAGGTGGAGCTGATCACCAAAACCGGAGACAGCCTGACCGGCTTCCGCTATCAGATCGAAGGCGGAGCGGAGCGGGGCCTGGAGGAGGTGGGCGCGCCGGACGGCACCACCTTTATCGCCAGGAATCTGTTCTACAACACGCCCGCCCGCAAAAAATTCCTCAAGCGCCCTGTGACCGAGGGCGCCTATGTGGCGGACCTGGTGGAAAAGATCGCCCTGTCCCACCCGGAAATCTCCATACGCTTTATCCAAAATAACCAGAACAAACTCTATACCTCGGGAAACCACAATCTGCGGGATCTGGTGTATACGGTTTACGGCCGGGAGGTAACCGCCAACCTGCTGCCCATCGACGTCCAGGCGCAGGATATCAAGGTATCCGGTTTTATCGGCAAACCCCTGATCGCCCGCGGCAACCGGAATTATGAAAACTACTTCATCAACGGACGGTATATCAAGAGCAGCATCATTTCCAAGGCCATCGAGGAAGCGTACAAGCCCTACATGATGCAGCACAAATACCCCTTCACCCTGTTGCATTTTTCCATAGAACCGGAGTTTTTGGACGTGAACGTCCACCCCACCAAAATGGAGCTGCGCTTCAGGGACGGCGAGCTGATGTTCAAAACCGTGCTGAACGCGGTTGGGGAGGCCCTTTCCCACCGGGAACTGATTCCCCTGGTGAGTCTGGAGGAGAAACGCGCCCGTGAGGAGGCCCAGCAGAAGGAACGCCTGACTCCCAGGCCGGAGCCTTTTGAGGTCCGGAGACGCCAGACGCTGGAGAACGGAGGGACAACGGATCGCAAGAGCGAATCCATCTCCCCACTTTCGTCAAATAATTCCGGTTTTGATGCACATACGCCTCCACAAGCAGTGCAAAACACCCCGATTGATTACCGCTTGATCCCACATAAATCTCAAAACCAGCTGCGTGAGACAAGCGGGAGCTGGAACGGCAGCACCGCAGCGCCGGGCAAAGCCGCCCGTCCCGCCTCCCACACCGCCGATCTGGAGCGGGAGCTGTTCGGCGGCGCGCAGGAGCCGGAAAACCAGCCAGCGGACTGCAAGCTACCGGCGGACCTGGCACAGGCGGTCCTGAGCAGCTCCGGCACCGATTTCGCGGCCAGGCCCGGCACCGATTTCGCGGCCAGGCCCAGCACTGGTTTCGCGGCCAGGCCCGGCACCGATTTCGCAGACAAGCCCGGCACCGGTTTTCCGGCCACGCCCGGCGGCGTCACCGCAGACGGTCATGAGACCAAAGCTGAGGATCATCCTGCCGCCTCCGGAAGCGCCGGTCCTCAGCCGGAACGCGCCCCCAGGGCAGCTTCCCAAGGCGAGGAAACTTCCGGCACCGCAGACGCCTCCCCGGAACAGCTGGACCTGTTCGACACCAAATTTCTGGACCCCAAGTCCAGGCTGCGGCACAAACTGATCGGACAGCTGTTCGACACCTACTGGTTGGTGGAGTACGACGGAATGCTGGTGATCATCGACCAGCACGCGGCACACGAGAAAATTCTCTATGAGAACACCATGAAATCCTTAAAGACCCGGCAGTACGACACCCAGATGGTCAATCCTCCCATCATTCTGACGCTGAGCATGAACGAGGAGCTGCTGCTGAACAAATACATGGACTATTTCACCAACCTGGGCTTTGAGATCGAAAACTTCGGCGGCCGGGAGTACGCGGTGCGGGGCGTTCCCGCCAACCTGTTCTCCATCGCCAAGCGGGAGCTTTTAATCGAGATGATCGACGGCCTCTCCGACGAGGCCGCGGTCCGAAATCCGGATATCATCTACGAAAAAGTGGCTTCCATGTCCTGCAAGGCCGCGGTGAAGGGCCACATGTCCATGTCCGCCATGGAGGCTAACGAGCTGATCGACCAGCTGCTGCACCTGGACAATCCCTATAATTGTCCCCACGGCAGGCCGGTGATCATTTCCATGACAAAATACGAGCTGGAAAAGAAATTCAAACGCATTGTGTAAAAGGAGTTATAAAATCATGAAACAGCCGCTGATCATTCTCACAGGCCCCACCGCGGTGGGGAAAACGGCCCTCTCCATCCGTCTGGCCAAGGCCATCGGCGGGGAGATCATCAGCGCCGACTCCATGCAGGTCTACCGCCACATGGACATCGGGTCCGCCAAGGTGACAAAGGAGGAGATGGACGGAGTGCCCCATCACCTGATCGATGTGCTGGAACCCGAGGAAGAGTTCAACGTGGTGGTGTTTAAGCAGATGGCAACGGAAGCCCTGGCAGGCATCTACAGCCGCGGCAACATCCCCATCGTGGCCGGCGGAACCGGATTTTACATCCAGGCCCTGCTGTACGACATCGACTTCAAGGAAAACGAGGAGGGCAGTGCGATCCGCGCGGAGCTGGAAGCCCTGGCCCAGAGTGAGGGTAATCTCCGGGTGCACGCCATGCTTCAGGAGATCGATCCCAAAGCGGCCGGACAGATCCACCCCAACAATATCAAGCGGGTCATCCGCGCCATCGAGTATTTCCGGCAGACCGGGGAGCAGATTTCCGTTCACAACGAGGCGGAGAGGGGAAAGCAGTCCCCCTACCATTTCCTATACTATGCCGTCACCACGGACCGCAGCCTGCTGTACCGGCGCATCGACAGCCGGGTGGATCAGATGATGGAAAACGGTTTGGTGGAGGAGGTCCGCCGCCTGAAGGAGCGGGGCTGCCATCGGGGCCTGACCTCCATGCAGGGGCTTGGCTACAAGGAAATTCTGGACTATTTAAACGGAGCCTGCACCCTAGAGGAGGCGGTCTACGTGCTCAAGCGCGACACGCGGCACTTTGCCAAGCGCCAGCTGACCTGGTTCAAACGCGAGCGGGACGTGCGTTTCCTGAACCTGCCCGACTTTGAAAATGATCCGGACCGGGTGCTTCGCGCCATAATAGAGGATTGCGTGGCGGAAAAAATTGTGCTACAATAACGATCACGCATACAGAAATAAAGGGAGAATCAACCGAATTATGGATACACAGACTGAAATGAATCAAATGTACGGCCAGTTGGGCATAAGCGCCCAGGTGCTGGAATACGGACGCCGGGTGGAGGAAACGTTAAAGGAACGCTTTGAGGCCATCGACCGGACGGCGGAGTACAACCAGATGAAGGTGATAAAAGGCATGCAGGACAACCGGGTCAGCGACATCCACTTTGCCGCCACCACCGGTTACGGTTACAACGATCTGGGCCGGGACACCCTGGAGGACGTTTACGCCAGCGTATTTCACGGCGAGAGCGCCCTGGTGCGCCCTCAGCTGATCAGCGGCACCCACGCCCTGCACGTGGCCCTTTCCGGCAACCTCCGCCCCGGAGACGAGCTGCTTTCCCCGGTGGGAAAACCCTACGACACCCTGGAGGAGGTGATCGGCATCCGCGATTCCGTGGGCTCCTTAAAGGAGTATGGCGTCGTTTACCGCCAGGTGGATTTAAAGCCCGACGGCACCTTTGACTACGACAATATCGCCAGGGCCATCAACGATAGGACCAAGCTGGTCACCATCCAGCGCTCCAAGGGCTACGACCCAAGACCCACCTTTTCCGTCAAACAGATCGGCGAGCTGATCGCCTTCGTCAAGCAGATCAAGCCGGAAGTCATCTGCATGGTGGACAACTGCTACGGTGAGTTTGTGGAGACCATCGAGCCCACGGACGTGGGAGCGGATATGATCGTGGGTTCCCTGATCAAGAACCCCGGCGGCGGATTGGCCCCCATCGGCGGCTATATCGTGGGCCGTAAAGACTGCGTGGACCGCGCCTCCTACCGCTTAAGCGCCCCGGGCCTGGGCAAGGAGGTGGGCGCCAGCCTGGGAATCAACCAGCAGCTTTACCAGGGACTGTTTCTTTCCCCCACGGTGGTTGCAGGCGCGTTAAAGGGAGCCATCTTCGCGGCCAATGTTTACGAGCGCCTGGGCTTTTCCGTGGTTCCAAACAGCACGGAAAGCCGCCACGACATCATCCAGGCCATCACCTTTGGAACCCCGGAGGGTGTGATCGGCTTCTGCAAGGGTATCCAGGCGGCGGCGCCGGTGGACAGCTACGTTACCCCCGAGCCCTGGGATATGCCCGGCTACGACAGCCAGGTGATCATGGCGGCGGGCGCCTTTGTGCAGGGCTCCTCCATCGAGCTCTCAGCCGACGGCCCCATCAAGCCGCCCTACGCCGTCTACTTCCAGGGAGGCCTCACCTGGTACCACGCCAAGCTGGGAATCCTCAAATCCCTCCAGGAGCTGGTGAATGACGGCGTGGTAAAAAATCTGCAGTAAATCCTGCATTTTTGTATACACAGCTAGAAGATTATGGTAATATGTATGAGAGTTTGCCGGTTCACGGCGGCGGTTTTGCGCGGATCCTGCCGGGTTGGCGCGGGACATGCTTCCCTTAAAAGACCGGACGGACTGAAGGAGAATTGCTACATATGCGCAACAAGAATTTCTGGATTTTACTTATCATGCTGCTGACCGGCATCGTGCTGGGCGGCTTTATGGGCCAGCTGGCGGAGGGGGTGTCCTGGCTGTCCTGGCTGAATTTCGGACAGTCCTTTGGCCTGGATTCCCCCCTTGTGGTCAATTTCGGAATACTGGTCGTCACCTTCGGCCTGACCATCAAGATCACAATGGCCAGCATCATCGGAGTCGCAGTGGCTCTGATCATTTACCGCTGGATCTAAATTCCGGCAAGGAAACGATATCCCTTAACAATGTGCTTGGAGAGGTGCGTAGTTAGGAGAGATATGGAAAGAATAAGAATGAAAGATCTGCCCACCGAACAGCGTCCCTACGAAAAATGCCGGAAAAACGGCCCGGAGACTTTAAGCGACGGAGAACTTTTGTCCGTCATCATCCGCACCGGCAGCAGAGAGGAGAGTTCTCTGAAGCTGGCCGAGCGGATACTGGAGCTGGGCGGGCCCGGGGACGGGCTGGTAGGGCTTTTGCACCATTCCCTGCCCGATCTCATGAAGGTGAAGGGCATCGGTGTGGTGAAGGGCGTACAGCTGGCCTGCGTGGCTGAGCTGTCCAGACGAATCTGGAAGCGGAAAACCCTGACCTGCCGGACGCTGTTTTCCTGCCCGGATGAAATTGCGGATTATTATATGGAAGATATGCGCCACCTGGAGAAGGAGGAGATCCGCGCCATGTTCCTGGACACCAAGCAGGCACTGTTAAAGGACGTGCTGCTGTCCCGTGGGACCGTGAACGCGTCGGTGCTCTCGCCACGGGAAGTTCTGATCGAAGCCCTGCGCTGCCGGGCCGTCACCATGGTGCTGGTGCACAACCATCCCAGCGGAGACCCCACCCCCAGCCGCGAAGATATCAACCTGACCAGGCGGATCAGCGAGGCCGGCGGCCTGGTGGGCATCCCACTGATCGACCACATCGTCATCGGAGACCTGCGCTACTTAAGTTTCCGTGAACAGAATTTATTATAGAGGAAGATGATACATGGAGTCCAAATACAGTAAATATATCTTGATCGTGCTCACGGCCCTGTGCGTGCTGCTCATCGGCATCACCTCCCTGCGGGACGGGGTGATGGACCCGCTTCGCACCGGCGTGGGGTACTTTCTGATCCCCATCCAGTCCGGCGTGAATAAGGTGGGCACCGGCATCTACAACGAGCTGACGGATTTCACCAAGTTGAAGGGCGCTCTGGCGGAAAACGAGAAACTGAAGGATGAGATCGCCCGCCTGACCGAGGACAACAGCCGACTCCAGGCCGAGCGCTCGGAGCTGGAACGGCTGCGCAGCCTTTACCAGCTGGACCAGGACTACATGCAGTACGACAAGATCGGCGCCCGCGTGATCGCCCGGGACTCCGAGAAATGGTTTCAGGTCTTCCGCATCAACAAGGGCTCCGCAGACGGCGTGCGGGTAGATATGAACGTGATGGCCGACGGCGGCCTGGTGGGCATTGTCACCGACGTGGGCGCCAACTACGCCACGGTGCGCTCCATCATCGACGACTCCAGCCGCGTTTCCGCAATGCCTGTGGACTCCGAATACAGCTGCATCGTGGCGGGCGATCTGACCCAGTATGAGCAGGGCCGCCTGCGCATCACCGATTTTTCCAAGGACGAGGTGGTGCAGGACGGTGATCAGATCGTCACCTCCAACATCAGCACCAAATTCCTGCCCGGCATCCTGATCGGCTACGCGGTGGACGTCACGGTGGACTCCGAGCATCTGACCCAGTCCGGCTATCTGATTCCGGTGGTGGATTTCGACAACCTCCAGGAAGTATTTGTGATCACGGATGTCAAGGAGATGGAGGAGGCGACCCCACAGTAGATGAATATTCACACCAACGCCAAAATCAAACAGTTCCTGTTAAACGTGGTGCTGATCCTTCTGGCCTTCACCATCCAGAACTGTGTGTTTCCGCTGCTGCCGTTTCTGGCGGCCACGCCCAACCTGCTGCTGATCCTGACCTTTTCCTTCGGCTTCATCCACGGAAAAGGGGCGGGGATGCTCTACGGCGTGTTATCCGGCCTGCTGCTGGACTTATTCTACAGCGGCCCTTTCGGCTTTTACACCCTGGCCTACATCTATATCGGCTACATCAACGGGATTTTTACCCGCTACTACTATGAAGACTACATTACCCTGCCGCTGATTCTCAGCGTGTTCAACGAGCTGGCCTACAGCATGTACGTGTATGTGTTCCGGTTTTTGATCCGCGGGCGGTTGGACCTGCCGTATTACTTCCGCAACATCATGCTGCCGGAGATCATATTTACAGTGGTGACCACCCTTTTGGTCTACCGGCTGTTCTTATCCGCCAGCAGACGTCTGGAAGATATGGGAAAAAGGAGAGACTCGACGATTGTTTAGCGAACTGATAGAAATAGTGCAGGAATTCTTTAAGCGGCTGTTCACCTCCCGCCTGTTTGCCCTTGCGCTGATATTCACCCTGATGTTTTCCGGCCTGGTGGTGAAGCTGTTCCACATGCAGATTTTAAACGGCGCTGATTACCAGGACAAGTATCTGCAGAAGACGGAGCGCAGCGTGACCACCCCGGGAACCCGCGGGATCATCTACGACGTAAACGGCAACATACTGGCCTACAACAAGCTGGCCTACTCCGTGACCATCCGCGACATCGGCGCTTACTCCAAGACCGCCGACCGTAACGCCATGCTGTACCGCCTGGTCAAAATCCTGGAGCGCCGTGGCGAGACCGTGGAGGGCAAATTCGAGGTGGCGCTGGACGCGGACGGGGACATGGTGTTCACCTCCACGTCGGATTCCGCAAAGACCCGCTTTATGCTGAACTTTTACGGCCAGCCCTCCTCCGACAAGCTGGATGACCCGGCCGGGAAATACCCCACCAACATCACGGCCAGAGAGGCCTTTGAGAAGAAGAAACGGGATTACGGTCTGGACCAGATGAAGGACGACAAGGGAAATGCGCTGATTATTCCGGATCAGACGGCCCTGTCCATGGTCAATATCATTTTCACCATGGAGCTGACCCGGTACCAGAAGTACGAGACCACCACCGTGGCATCCAACATCAGCCTGGAGACCATGGCGGAGATCAACGAGAACATCGCGGATCTCCAGGGCGTGGAGGTGGAGCGCTCCTCCGTGCGCGTCTACAACGACAGCCTGTACTTCGCCCCCATCATCGGGTACACCGGCAAGGTCCAGGAGGACCAGCTGGCGGAGCTCAACGAGGAGTGGCGCCAGTCCGAGGAGGCGAAGGACCTGCCGCCGGATGCCGAGGACAAATACGACTTAAACGACGTGGTTGGCCGGACCGGCATCGAGAAATCCCTGGAGCTGGAGCTGCAGGGCGAGAAGGGCTTTGCCCGGATGTACGTGGACAACATGGGACGCCCCAGGGAGGTCATCGAGCAGACGGACCCCAAGGCCGGAAACGATATCTATCTGACCATAGACCGGGACCTGCAGATCGGTATCTATAAGCTGATCGAGCAGCAGCTGGCGGGTATTCTGACTGCAAAGCTGGTCAACGAGGATCTGGACCCCAACGTCCGGGTGGACTCCTCCAAGCGGATGATCCCCATCAAGGACGCCTACTACCAGCTGATCAACAACAACGTGCTCTCCCTGCAGGCTATGGCGGAGGAGGATGCCGAGCCCATTGAGAAGGAGATCTACAGCATTTACCAGTCCTCCAAGAACCAGATCATGGAGAACATCCGTAACCAGCTGATGAGCAGCCATCCCCAGCCCATGTCCGACCTGCCCGAGGACATGACCACCTACATGAATTACATCTACACCTATCTGGCGGATACCGCGGGTATCATCCAGAAGGACAAGATCGATCCCAACAGCGAGAGCTACAAAAAGTGGGCGGAGGACAGCATCAGCCTGCGGGAGTATATCTACAGCGGCATTGCGGACAACTGGGTGGACACCACCAAGCTGAACGTGACCACCAAATACTCCGACGCGGACGACATTTTCGCCCAGCTGGTGGATTATATCATCGAGAGCCTGGAGAACGACGGTAAATTCACCAAGCGGATGTTCCGCTACCTGGTAAACAGCGGCACCATCACTGGCCGCCAACTGTGTCTGGCGCTGTACGCCCAGGGCGTTCTGGAGAACGACCCGGAGGAGATCGCCAGCCTGACGGTAGGAGGGGAGGATTACGCCTTCACCTTCCTGCGCAAAAAGATCTCCCAGATCGAGATCACGCCGGCCCAGCTGGCTTTGGACCCCTGTACCGCGGGTGTGGTGGTGACGGACGTCAACACCGGCGAGGTGAGGGCACTGGTCACTTACCCCAGCTACGACAACAACCGGATGTCCGGTTATGTGGACGCCACCTATTTCGCCCAGCTCAACGACGACATGTCCAAGCCGCTCTACAACAACGCCACCCAGGCCCGAAAGGCCCCCGGTTCCACCTTCAAGCCCATCACGGCGGTGGCGGCCCTGGAGACCGGAGTTTTAAGTCCCACCGACACCATCACCTGCACGGGCCTTTACGACGAGATCGCCCAGCCCATCAAGTGCTGGATCTGGCCGGGGCGCCACAATGCCCAGACCATCGAGGAGGGTATCCAGAACTCCTGCAACTATTTCTTCGCCGAGCTGGCCCACCGGATGAGCATGAAGCCGGACGGCACCTACTCGCCGGACCAGGGCCTGACCACGATCCGTGAGTACGCCAGTATGTTTGGCCTGGACCACACCTCCGGGGTGGAGATACCGGAGAACGATCCCCAGCTCTCAGACACGGACCCCGAGCGCTCCGCAATGGGACAGGGCACGCACCAGTTTACCAACGTACAGCTTTCCCGGTACGTGGCCGCCCTGGCCAACCGGGGAACCGTGTTTGAGCTGAGTATCCTGGATAAGCGGACGGATTCCGACGGAAACCTGATCGAGGACTACACGCCGGCCGTGCACTCCAAAATCGAGATCCAGGACAGCACCTGGGATGCGGTGCAGAACGGTATGCGCCGGGTGATCACCGACAGCTCCGCCAAGTCCATTTTCGCCGACCTGCCCGTGGCGGTGGCCGGCAAGACGGGTACCGCCCAGGAGAACCTAAACCGGGCGAACCATGGCTTCTTTATTTCCTTCGCGCCCTTCGGAAACCCGGAAGTCTGCGTGACCGTAAACATTCCCTACGGTTATGCCGGTACCAACGCGGCGATCCTGGGCAAGCGGGTTTATCAATATTATTACAAATACACCACTCTGGAACAGATTGAGAACTCCGGAGCACTGGGCGTATCCAATGTAACGATTAACGACTGATAGTTGAGGAATGAGGTGATTGTATGCGCAATGCAGTGGTAATCAAGAGCAGCAAGGCTGGTATGACGGTAATTCTGGACGACAGCCTTCCCTTTGACGAGCTGCTGGCCGCCATCGGAACAAAATTCCGGGAGAGCGCCCGTTTCTGGGGCTCGGTTCAGATGACCCTGACCCTGGAGGGCAGGGAGCTGACTCCCGAGGAAGAGTTCCTGATTGTTGATACGATTACGAGAAATTCACAGGTTGAGATTCTCTGTCTCCTGGACACGGATGCGGAGCGGATCGAGCGATGTGAAAAAGCACTGAACGATAAACTGATGGAACTGAATTCCCAGACCGGCCAGTTCTACCGGGGCAGCCTGAAAAAGGGCGACAGCCTGGAGTCCGAGGCCAGCATCGTGGTCATCGGAGACGTGGACCACGGCGCCCGCATCATCGCCAAGGGCAACATCATCGTCCTTGGCGAGTTAAAGGGCACCGCGGCGGCCGGAATGGCCGGCAACCGGGAGGCGGTGGTGGTGGCGCTGGAAATGGCCCCCACCCAGATCCGCATCTCCGACGCCACCAGCCGCTTCAACGAGAAGAACAAACGGCTGGGAAGAGGCCCCATGATCGCTTCGGTGGAGCAGGATGAGGTCCAGATCCGGCCAATTAAAAAAACATTTCTTAACAATATGTTAAATTTCACATAAAACCAAAAAAATACTGGTAAATTCATGAAATTTAATGTACAATAATATGGTGGTATAATGCCATCGGTATGATACCGCTTATTATAATATCATTTTTCAGGAGGATTTCAACATGAGTGAAGTCATTGTGATTACTTCTGGAAAAGGCGGGGTAGGCAAGACGACTACTTCTGCCAATGTGGGAACCGGCCTGGCCATCCTTGGCAAGCGCGTGGTGCTGATTGATACAGACATCGGCCTGCGCAACCTGGATGTGGTCATGGGACTGGAGAACCGCATTGTCTACAATCTTGTGGACGTGGTGGAAGGCAACTGCCGTATGAAGCAGGCCCTGATAAGAGACAAAAGATATCCCAATCTTTATCTGCTGCCCTCAGCGCAGACCCGGGATAAGACAAGCGTAACACCGGAACAGATGGTCAAGCTGGTAGATGATTTGCGCTCCGACTTTGACTACATACTGCTCGATTGCCCGGCCGGCATCGAACAGGGCTTCCGCAACGCCATTGCAGGCGCGGACCGGGCCCTGGTCGTGACGACCCCGGAGGTATCCGCCATCCGCGACGCGGACCGTATCATCGGCCTGCTGGAACACGCGGAGATGGAGGAGATCGATCTGATCGTCAACCGCATCCGCATGGATATGGTGCGCCGGGGCGATATGATGTCTCTCAGCGATGTGTCGGACATTCTGGCAGTAAACATTATCGGCGCCGTGCCGGACGATGAAAACATCGTCGTATCCACCAATCAGGGAGAACCTCTGGTTGGAATGGGATCCCAGTCCGGATCCGCTTATCTGGACATCTGCCGGCGGATTCTGGGAGAGAACATTCCCGTAGTCGGACCGGAGCAGCCCAAGCGGTTCCTCGCCAGACTGTGCGGCATCTTAAAGCGCGCTTAGAGGGGACGGTGTAAATGTGGGATGGTTAAGCGGTTTTCAGGCAAAGCGCTCCGGGGACATCGCCAAAGCCCGACTGAAGCTTTTGCTGGTGTCGGATAAGGCGGGCTGTTCGCCGGAGATGATACGAATGATTAAAAATGACATGATTTTCGTCATTTCCAAATACATGGAGATCGAAAAAGACAAGGTCCAGATCCGTATGGATACTCCAGGCGGTCTGGAGGGGGCGGACAGGCCCCCGACCATGCTCTGTGCCAATATACCCATTCGTTCCATACCGAATAAGGGGCTGTACTGATTATGTTCTATGATTATGAGTTTAAACACTATAATATTCGCCTGATTTTGTATATGACGGCGCTCAACATTCTGGGGATCCTGGTGATCCGCAGCGCCACCAACTTAAATGAGACCATGGTGAGCAAGCAGATTCTTGGCGTGCTCATCGGCATGGCGGTGGCGGTTGGGCTGTCCCTGGTGGACTACCACCGGATTTTGAACCTCAGCGCGGTGATCTACATCATCTGCTTTTTGAGCCTGGTGGCGGTGCTGGTCTGGGGTAAGGAAGTCAACAATGCGAAGCGTTGGATTGAAGTGCCGGTGATCGGCCAGCTTCAGCCATCGGAATTTGTCAAAATCGGCCTGATTGTTTTCTTCTCCTGGTATTTTATGAAATACCAGGAGCGGATCAACCAGCCGTCGGTGATCGGGGCGGCGGCGCTGCTGTTTGCGCTGCCCGCCTACCTGGTTTTTGACCAGCCAAACCTATCCACCAGCCTGGTGATGGTGATTATGGTTGCCGGCATCGTGTTCGCCAGCGGCATCAGTTACCGCTGGATCGCGGGCACCCTGGCAGTGGTGCTGCCGGTGACGGGGACCTTCATCTATTTGCTGCTAAACGGGTTGATCCCATTTATCCGCGAATATCAGGCCGGACGGATCCTGGCGTGGTTTAACCCGGAAAAATACGGGCAGGCTTACTATCAACAGGCCAACTCCATCATCGCCATCGGTTCCGGCCAGCTAAACGGCAAAGGGTTGTACAACACCACCATCGCTTCCGTTAAAAACGGCAATTTTCTGTCAGAGGAGCAGACGGATTTCATTTTCGCCGTGATCGGTGAAGAATTGGGATTCATAGGCTGCATGGCAGTTATCATATTATTTTTATTGATCATATACGAATGCCTGATTATGGCGGCCCGGGCAAGGGACTTAGGCGGACGTCTGATCTGCGCCGGAATGGCCACGCTGATTGCGTTCCAGGCATTTGCCAACATCGCCGTCGCCACGGCAATTTTCCCCAACACGGGCCTGCCGCTGCCGTTTATCAGTTTTGGCAGCAGTTCCCTCATCAGTATCTTCATCGGGATGGGGCTGGTTCTAAACGTTGGATTGCAGCGCGAAACACGACATTAACCACTGTGCACAAGCAAGTGCTAAAATATTAAGGAGGGTATAATAATGAATGTAGGATTGGTAGCCCATGATTCCAAGAAAAAGCTGATGCAGAACTTCTGTATTGCATACAGAGGCATTCTGAATAAACATGAACTGTACGCCACAGGCACCACCGGACGTCTGATCGAGGAGGTGGCCAACTTGAATATCCACAAGTATCTGGCCGGACACCTGGGAGGCATGCAGCAGATGGCCGCTCAGATTGAGCACAATGAGATGGACCTGGTGATTTTCCTCCGGGATCCCTTCACCCCCAAGACCCACGAGCCGGATGTCAACAACGTGATCCGCCTGTGCGACAGCTACAACATTCCCCTGGCCTCCAATCTGGCCACCGCGGAACTGCTGATCAAGGCTCTGGACCGCGGAGATCTGGAGTGGAGAGAGGCCTACAAATAATGCGATCCAAATTACTCGGCACTGGGGCGGCCTTATTTCTGGCTGTCTCGCTGGCGGGCTGTTCCGCCGGTCTGTCCGGGAGCTATTCCCTGGAAGAGCGTATGCCCGTTTTGAGCGCGCCCACAGTGCTCTCAGAAGAGGAACTGTATGCCCCCGCCTTTGCCCGGGATCTCTGCGTGGTCGGCGACGAACAGTCCTATGCGGACGACTCCGTCACCTCCGAAGCGGCGGCGGTCTTTGATCTGGACAACTGCAGCGCGATCTACAGCAAGAACGCCTTTGAGCGCCTGTATCCGGCCAGCACCACCAAGGTGATGACGGCCCTCATTGCGATCAAGTACGGCAATCTGGCCGATGAGGTGACGGTGACGGAAGATGCGGTGATCACGGAAGCAGGGGCCACCCTGGCCGGGATCAAACCCGGGGACAAGCTGACCATGGAGCAGCTCCTGTACGGGCTGATGCTCCCCTCCGGAAACGATGCCGGAGCGGCCATCGCCGTCCACATGGCGGGCAGCATCGAAAAATTCGCGGATATGATGAACGAGGAGGCCAGACGTCTGGGCGCCACGGGCACTCATTTCATGAATCCCCACGGCTTAAACGATCCCAACCATTACACCACGGCCTACGACCTTTACCTGATCTTCAACGAGGCGCTGAAACAGCCCATGTTCCGCAAGATCACCGGCTCCACCGCCTACACGGCCAATTACCGCGGCGCCGACGGCAAGACGGTCTCCAAGACCTGGAAGGGTGGCAACTGGTTTATGACCGGCGAGCGCAAGACTCCGGACGGACTCACCGTTTTCGGCGGAAAGACCGGCACCACCAAGGCCGCAGGTTACTGTCTGGTCATGGCGAGTCGCGACGACGAGGACCGCGAATACATATCCGTCGTGATGAAAGCGGACAGCCGTCCGGGCCTATATGACAATATGACAAATATAATTTCAAAAATAGTCAAATAAGTGATTGCGTTTTATATATATTTATACTATAATTAGATTAATCTCATTTGATTTTTTATACAACATATATAACTCAAGGAGGAGATAGCTATGGTTCAGATTATTGCAGGAAGAAAAGGAAAAGGCAAGACGAAACATCTGCTGGATATGGCGAATTCGGCCATCAAGGGTGCCAAGGGCACAGTGGTTTATCTCGATAAAAGTTCTCAGCACATGTATGAGCTGAACAATAAAATCCGTCTGATTACTGTTCAGAATTTCCCCATTACAACCAGTGAAGCATTTGTAGGATTTATCTGCGGTATCATCTCTCAGGATCACGATCTGGAGACGATGTATCTGGATAGCTTTTTAAAGCTGGCCGTTCTGGAAGGTGAGGATATTTCCGACACCTACATAACTTTGAAAAAAATCAGTGAAGTGTATCATGTAAACTTCGTGTTGAGCATCTCGCTGGATGCCACTGAGCTTCCGGAGTGCGCCAAGGGCGATGTAGTGATTTCCCTGTAATAAATAGACGTTACTGTTCACAGGCAATATCCCGCGAGGCGTTTTTTGCCGTTTCTGTGCACCGCGAAGCGTGTTACTGGGAACGGAGTGTACAGTAATAAATAGACCGCTGTCCTGCCTGATTTTGCGGTCAGGAGTGATGGACAGATGGATGAACCTATGATAAAATGACTGACAGGAGTGATAGGCTGCCTGCCGTGCTGTGGCGTAAGTATGCCGGGCCGGGAGGCAGCTTTTCATGTGAAGAATTTTCCGGAAAGGAGTTGGTCCGGCCTCATGGCGCAACGAAAGCCAAAAAAGCTCGTCCGGTACCGCAGGCCCTTAAACTTAAACGTGGGCATGATCATATTTGCGATCATCTTCGTGTACCTTACATTCTCCGTGTCCGCCTACCTGCGCAGGGAAAAGGTTCAGTTCTACGAGGTGGTGGAGGGCGGCATCGTCAACGACAAGAGCTATACGGGACTGATCCTGCGGGAGGAGGCGATCCGCTACACCGACCGCCCCGGCTATATCAATTTCTACCTGCGGGAGGGCAAGCGCGCCTCTGTTGGCACGCGCATCTACTCCCTGGATGAAACCGGCGGGTTAAAGGATCTGTTAAAGGATTCCCCGGAGGGAGAGAAGGCGATCTCCTCCGAGAACCTGGCGGATTTGAAAAAGCAGTTGAATTCCTTTGTCCTTTCTTTTAAGGACGATAATTTTTCCACCCTTTACGACAGCCGCTACAATCTGGAGGCGGCGGTGATGGAGTACGCCAGCTTCAGCGCCCTGGACCAACTGGACAAGCTGGCCAGCCAGGCGGGATTAAGCTTCGAGCAGGTGACCTCGGACATCTCCGGGGTGGTCTCCTACGGATTTGACGGATACGAGGGCAAAAAGCCCGAGGATGTGGAGGAGAAGGACTTCGACCGCACCAATTACTCCAAAAAGATCAACCAGTCCGGGGCCCGCATCGACAGCAACAAGGAGGCTTACAAGATCATTACCTCGGAAAACTGGTCCATCGTATTTCCGCTCAGCGACGAGGACCGGGAGCTCTACAACGGAAAAAATACTCTGAAGGTCCGCTTTACCGACTATTCCATGACCGTTCCGGGCAGCTATTCCACCTACACCGGAAAGGACGGCAAGACCTACGGACGGCTGGACTTTTCAAAATACCTGGAACAGTTCATTTCCGACCGGTTTGTGAATTTTGAGATCGTGACCGACCAGACCACGGGGCTCAAGATTCCCATCAGCGCGGTGACGGAAAAGAGCTTTTACCTGATTCCCGTGGAATATATGACCCAGGGCGGGGACAGCTCGGACCCGGGCTTTAATAAGGAAGTGTACGACGCCAACGGCACCTCCGTGGTATTTGTCCCAACCACCATCTACTCGTCGGACGACGAATATTACTATGTGGACCTGGGGGACAGCGCGGAGTTCAAAGCCGGGGACTACGTGGTGAAGCCCCAGTCCACGGAACGCTATCAGATCGGGCGGACCGCTTCCTTAAAGGGAGTTTACAATATCAATAAGGGCTATACCGTGTTTAAGCAGATCGAGATCAAGGATTCCAACAACGAGTATTACACCGTGACCCGGGGCATGAAATACGGCCTGTCCGTGTACGACCACATCGTATTGGATGCGTCGCTGGTGCACGAGGGTCAGATCCTTTATCAGTAACGGTTTGAAACGGCCTGCCAAACAAGATTGGAGGAAGATCATGATGATAAAAGAACAGCTGGAAGAAGTGAGAGAGCGGGTGAACGCGGCCTGTCTCAGAGCCGGCAGGGATCCGAAGAGCGTCACCCTGATCGCGGTGAGCAAGACCAAACCCGCCCAGGCGGTGCAGGAGGCCTACGAGGCCGGCGCCCGGGATTTCGGTGAAAATAAAGTGCAGGAGATTCTTCAGAAACAGCCGGTCCTGCCCCAGGATATCCGCTGGCATATGATCGGCCATCTGCAGCGCAACAAGGTGCACCAGGTGATCGGCAAGGCGGTTCTGATCCACGCGGTGGATTCCCTGCGCTTAGCGGAGCAGATCGAACAGGAGGCTGCCAAGCGAAATCTGGATGTGGACGTGCTTTTGGAGATCAACGTGGCGAAAGAGGAGAGCAAGTACGGTTTCTTCCTGGAAGATGCCGAGGAGGCCATCCGCCGGATTAGCGCCCTCCCCCATGTGCACATCAGGGGGCTCATGACAATTGCGCCTTTTGTAGAAAATCCTGAGGAAAATCGCGGAATTTTTCAAAAATTATATCAATTTTCTGTTGACATCAATGACAAAAACATCGATAATGTTACTATGGGTGTGCTCTCAATGGGAATGAGCGGTGACTTTGAAGTGGCCATTGAGGAAGGCGCAACCATGGTGAGAGTCGGCACCAGTATCTTTGGTGCACGATAAGGGCGCATCAAATTGCCGGAGCGCCCGGATATAGGATTGGAGAGTGTAAAATGAGTCTGTTGGGCAAGTTAATGGATACCATGAGATTAAATGGTGACGAAGAGGATGACGACTACTACCTGGATGAAGACTTTGAGGATGAAGCTCCTAAAAAGGGATTGTTCTCCAAGCGGAATACCGATTACGAAGATGAAGACGAACCGGAAGGAAAAACTAGGTTTTTAGGCAGGCCAAACCCCAAAGTGGTACCTATGAGACGGAGCATGGAAGTGACCATGATCAAGCCTACCTCCATGGAGGATTCCCGTGATATCTGCGACTACCTGCTGGCAGGAAAGGCAGTGGTTCTGAATATGGAGGGAATACATACGGAGACTGCGCAGCGGATCATTGACTTTACGTCGGGAGCGACCTACTCCATGAACGGGAACCTGCAGAAGATATCCAATTATATCTTCATTGCAACGCCTGATTGTGTGGAATTGTCCGGTGATTTTCAGGACATCCTGGCAGCCGGAGGAGCGATTGACAACATCTCCGGGCTGAATATCCGGTTATAAACAGAACATGATGGACAAGCAGACTGTTTTTTAGCTGTGCGGGCCCGCTCCCGCCAAGCCCTGACAGGCGGGCGGCGGATTGGCCGGCAAAGAGATGGTCTGTTTCTTCGTGGTTCAATTTTGGGAGGGCAGACGAATCCGGTCTGCCCATTCTGGTTTTCAAAGGAGGAAATGTGATGGCACAGAGATTGACCGTCCACCGGGACGGGGAAGCGATTTACGACATTGTGATGGAGCCGGATTTTAACGGCCTTGGCCCGGAGGTGGAAAAGCTGGGGCTCTCAGAGCGCAAGATCTGCCTGGTGACGGATTCCAACGTGGCGGCGCTCTATCTGGACGAGGTGGCAACGATTCTGTCCAAATGCTGCAAAACGGTTCTCACCTTCGTATTTCCGGCGGGAGAGGAGCACAAGAATCTGGACACGGTGCGCAGTCTGTACGAGCATCTGATCCTGAATCATTTTGACCGCAAGGACCTGATGGCGGCCCTGGGCGGAGGGGTGGTGGGAGACTTATGCGGCTTCGCCGCGGCCACCTATCTGCGGGGCGTGGACTTTATCCAGATTCCCACCACGCTGCTGTCACAGGTGGATTCCAGCGTGGGCGGCAAGACCGGCGTGGACTTTGACGCCTACAAGAACATGGTGGGAGCCTTTCACATGCCCAGACTGGTTTACACCAATCTGGCAACCTTAAAAACCCTGGGCGGGGAGCAGTTTTCCTCCGGAATGGGCGAGGTGATCAAGCATGGGCTGATCAAGAACCGGGAATACTATGGCTGGCTGAAGGCGAACCGGGACCGGATCCTGGCCCGTGATCCGTCTGTCTGCGAGGAGATGGTTCTGGAGAGCAACCGCATCAAGCGGGACGTGGTGGAGCAGGATCCCACGGAGCAGGGGGAGAGGGCGCTGTTAAACTTTGGCCATACTCTGGGCCACGCGGTGGAGAAGCTGAAGGATTTCTCCATGTTTCACGGGCACTGCGTGGGCGCGGGCTGCGTAGCCGCCGCTAAGATCAGCGCGCGAAGGGGCCTGATTTCAGAGGAAGAGGTGCGGGATATCCGGGATACCATGCTGCAATTCTCCATCCCGGTGGCCGTGGACGGCCTTGAAACCGGAGAGGTGATACGCGCCACCCTAAACGATAAGAAAATGGATGCCGGAGTGGTGAAATTTGTTCTGCTGAATGAGATTGGAAAAGCCTACGTGGACCGCACGGTGACGGAAGCTGAGATGAAGGCCGGCCTGGAATACATCATGGAGACAAAGGAGTAATCGACATATGAAACAAAAACGTTCGTTTTTCACCAGTTTTCTCATCGGGTTTGTGATCCTGGTGGGCCTGGACCAGTGGACCAAAGGTCTGGCCGTTAAGCACCTGATGCACCAGCCGCCCTTTGTGATATGGGACGGTGTGTTTGAGCTGCTGTACTCGGAGAACCGGGGCGCGGCCTTCGGCATGATGCAGGGCAAACAGTTTTTCTTTTTCCTCATCGCGCTGGTCGTGCTGGCCGCGGTGATTTATCTGCTCTGGAAGATGCCGGTCACGGAGCGCTACATGCCCATGGCCGTCTGCCTGATGATGGTTGCCGCAGGCGCGGTGGGAAATATGATCGACCGCATCGGACAGGGTTACGTGGTGGACTTTCTCTACTTTAAGCTGATCAATTTCCCGATCTTCAACGTGGCGGACTGCTATGTGACCATCTCCGCCTTTCTGTTGATTCTGCTGGTGTTCTTTTACTACCGCGAGGAGGAGATGGCCTGCTTTTCCCTGCGCAAGAAGGAGGAGAAATCGGAGTGATGGAGCGATTCCGGGTGACGGATGAGGACGGCGGCGTGCGCATCGACAAGTATCTGACCTCCGTCTGCGAGGGGTTGAGCCGTTCCTACCTGCAAAAGCTGCTGAAATCCGGCCAGGTGCTGGTGGGCGGCCAGGGTGTGAAGGCCAGCTATGCGGTCCAGGAGGGCGACCTGATCGAGCTGGAAGTGCCGGAGGCCGTGGAGCCGGAGATTCTGGCCGAGCCCATGGACCTGGACGTGCTCTACGAGGACGAGGACATTATCCTCATCAACAAACCCAAAGGGATGGTGGTGCACCCGGCGGCCGGACATTACACCCACACCCTGGTCAACGGCCTTTTAGACCACTGCCGCGGCCAGCTCTCGGGTATCAACGGGGTCATGCGCCCCGGAATTGTCCACCGCATCGACATGGACACCACCGGGGTGATCATCGCCTGTAAAAACGACCTGGCCCACAGCTGCCTGGCCGAACAGCTCAAGGAACACTCCATCACGCGACGCTATCAGGCCATTGTCCATGGCGTGCTGAAGGAGGACGAGGGCACGGTAGACGCGCCCATCGGACGCCATCCGGTGGAGCGCAAGAAGATGAGCATCAACTACAACAACGGACGGGAGGCGGTGACCCACTACAAGGTGCTGCGCCGTTTCCGGCAGTACACCCATGTGGAGTGCCGTCTGGAGACGGGAAGAACCCATCAGATCCGCGTACACATGGCCAGCATCCACCATCCCCTGCTGGGCGACGCGGTGTACGGCCCGGCCCGGTGTCCCATTCCGGGACTGCAGGGGCAGACATTACACGCCGGTGTTTTGGGCATCCGACATCCCCGGACCGGAGCCTACATGGAGTTCACCGCGCCCCTTCCGGACTATTTTGCCAAGCTGCTGCGGACCCTTCCGGAGTAGCATTTCCGGCGCAGCCGGCTGAAAATCAGACATTGCAGGCAGACGAGCCAAGAATGAGCGGAATCCCTTGTATTTACGGGAAATACGCCAATTCTTGGCCTTTGTTGTATGTTTTGTGGAAATACATTTGCAATAATTTGATTTTTTTGCTCATTTCTCTATACTTTTCTGAAACTTTGCGGTATAATATGAATATAGATGGAAGACATCGCATGCATTATAGAATGGTTATAGCGGAAAGGGGAATGTGCAATGAACGGAAATCTGATTATTACAATCGGCAGACAAAGTGGAAGCGGCGGTAAGGTGATCGGCCAGAAGCTGGCGGAGCGCATGGGCGTGGAGTGTTACGACAAGGAGCTTTTGTCCCTGGCGGCCAAACAGAGCGGGCTGTGTGAGGAATTGTTTGAAAAGCACGACGAGCGTCCCACCAGCAGTTTCTTATACTCCCTGGTGATGGATTCTTACTCCATGGGTTACACGGCATCCGGCTACTCCGACATGCCCATCAACCACAAGATCTTTTTGGCCCAGTTCGACGCCATCAAAAAGCTGGCCAGCGAAAAATCCTGCGTGATCGTAGGTCGATGTGCGGATTACGCGCTGGCGGATTTCCCCAACGTAGTTTCCGTTTTTATCTGCGGCGATGAGAACGACAAGCTGGCCAGAATGCAGGAGACCTACAAGGTGGACCTCTCCAAGGCCAAGGATATCATGATCAAGTCCGACAAGAAGCGTTCCAGCTACTACAACTACTATTCCAACAAGAAGTGGGGCGATCCCCGCAGCTATGATCTCTGCCTGAACAGCAGCGCCACCGGTCTGGACGGCGCGGTGGACGTGATCTTAAACTTCGCGGAAGTAAAGCAGAGATGGAACAAGGAGAAAAAGCAGTAACAAATTACAGAACCGCACAGAGGGCCGCGCAGAATCAACTGCGCGGCCCGTTTTTTGATGTGCAATAAATGTTCTCACTCCACGGTCACGGATTTCGCCAGATTCCGCGGCTGGTCCACATCCAGGTTCTTTCCCACGGAAGCGTAGTAGGCGATCAGCTGAAGCACCGCCGCGATGGGAAACACGGTGAACTGGTCGGCCAGATCGGGGATTCGGATCTGGATGTCCGCGATATCCTCCTCCACCCGGGCGCTCTCCTTGGCCAAAAGGATCACAAAGGCGCCTCTGGCCCTGACCTCCCGCACATTGGACACGGTTTTGGCAAAAATTTTGTCCTGGGTGGCGATGGCGATCACCGGAACCCTGTCGCTGATCAGAGCGATGGTGCCGTGTTTGAGCTCCCCGGCGGCGTAGGCCTCCGAGTGGATATAGGAAATCTCCTTCAGCTTTAAGGCGCCCTCCAGGGAGAAGGCGTAGTCCAGTCCCCTTCCGATGAAAAATGCGTCCGGCGCGTTGATCAGGTGCGTCACCAGGTTTCGCACCTGGTCCTTCTTTTGGATCATGGCTTCCATGGCCGGAACGGCGTCCAGCAGATCGCCCATAAAGGCCTTCGCCCCGCTCTGGTCCAGCTTTCCCCTGACCATGGCCATGCGGCAGCCGATCATGTAGAGGGCGGCCAGCTGCACGGAGTAGGCCTTGGTGCTGGCCACGGCGATTTCCGGACCCGCGTGGGTGTAGAGCACGTAATCGCTCTCCCTGGCGATGGTGGAACCTTTGACGTTGACCACGGCTAAGGCCGGCGAGCCAAGGCTCTGGGCCAGGCGCATGGCGGCCAGGGTATCGATGGTCTCGCCGGACTGGGAGATGACGATGACCAGGGTCTGAGCGTCCACCAGGGGCTGTTCGTAGCGGAATTCCGAGGCGATGGACACGGCTACGGGAATCCGAAGCAGCGGCTCCATCAGAGCCCTGGCCACCATACCTGCGTGCATGGCGGTGCCGCAGGCGATGATGTGAACCCGCCCGCAGTCCGCGAAGAGCCGGTCCGGGATGCCGTCGTCGGTAAAGTCCGGCAGGCCTTTTGCCAGGCGGGGCAGGATGGTGTTTTTCAGGGCTTCCGGCTGCTCGTGGATCTCCTTGAGCATAAAGTGGGGGAAACCGTTTTTCATGGCCGCATCCATGTTCCAGCTGACCTCCATCATCTCGGGAGCCACCTTGTTGCCGTCCATGTCGTAGAGCCGCACCTTGTAGGGCGTCAGGCGCACAATGTGCTGCTCCGGCACCACGAAATACTCTCGGGTGTAGGAGATGAGCGCGGTCAGGTCCGAGGCGATCAATGCGCCGGAGGGCGTGTAGGCGGCCACAAGGGGGCTGACGTTTCGCAGGGCATAGATTTCCCCGGGATGGTCCTCAAAGAGGATACAGAAGCCGTAGGAGCCTTTTAACCTGGCTGCGAAGGCTTTCAGGGCCGCCATGGGATCGCCGCCGCATTGGCTGTAGAGCGCGTCCAGGACGCCTGCCGCCACCTCGGTGTCGGTCTGGGAAACCAGTTTTCCCTCCAGGCCGTACTCCACGGTGAGCTGGTGATAATTTTCAATGATCCCGTTGTGGATCAGGGTGATCCTGCCGAAACGGTGAGGGTGGGCGTTCTCCTGGGTTACGCCGCCGTGGGTGGCCCAGCGGGTGTGGCCGATGCCGCAGTGGGAGACGTCCCCCAGTTTGGCGGCGCACTCCCTAAGAGCCGCCACCTTGCCCACCTTTTTTACCACCTGGATTCTGGATTCCCCGTCAAAATAGGCGATTCCCGCGCTGTCATAACCCCGGTATTCCAGGCCTGCAAGGCCGTTTAACAACAGTTTTCCGGCCTCAAGCGGGCCGCTGTATCCGATAATTCCACACATAGATTTTTACTTCCTCTCTCTCAAATTCCGGTCATTTTTGTTGTGTTTCCTGTTTTTTGCCATCAGAAAATAAGCCGCCGATATTTTCGGCAGTTTCACAGGTTTCTGTCTGTCGATGCATTTTTTCGCGTTTCCTGCTTCGCGGCCCGTTTTGCCGGCAAAAATAGCTTTTGGCATGCCTCAAAAGCGCCCTGGGGTGTGTTTGGAAATTGCTTTCTGACATCTGTGCGTCCCAGTTTGTGGGAGATTTGTCCCGGATGAGGGAGGCGTAGCGGGCTACGTTGACCGAATTCGGGGCAAATATACCGCAAAGTGGGATGTGCAGATGGCAGGAATGAATTTTCAAACATACCCGAGCACAGCTTGGGCGTTTTCGGGTGCGAATCAGTTTTTGTTTCTGGAACTTGTTTCTGAATGACCCTGACGATGGGACAGGGCGTCCGGTTGCGCCGCGTTTGTTTTGCGGTTACCCGCATATTTCACTGCGCATTACACGCCCGGACGGCATGGGAGAGCACCCGCCGAAAACTTCGATTCTCTCTCCACCTCGTTAACCTTCTCTCCGGCAGCGCAGGGCGTTTGAAGCCTCCGACTGTTCACGGTCCCGGAAAAAGGTGCTTGGCGCTTAGCTATGCTATGTTCTCTATTCCTCCCAGATAGATTGTGATTTATTATAGCTCACTATAAAATATGCGTCAACCGGAAATTTTGTTCTGACGCAAATATTCCCACAGGGTGTCAAGCGTTTGAAAGCCTTGACTCCTGTGGGAATCGTTTCATTTTCAGGTCGCCTTTGTCATAGCCGATTGACATTATTTTACTGCCCAACTATAATGGTGATATAAGAAAATATGCCTTTCAGCCTCTTGGGCAAGGGCTTTATTTTTGTGCTTCCAGCGACATTCTGCAGACTTCCAGGCTGATGTCGTCTGGGACGTTTTGCAAGCCGTTTACAAGGGTTTCGGGCGCTTTGACGATTCGCTCGGCGCAGCCTGCCTGCAGGGCGAGTCCCAGGTCCATAATCTCGATAGGATTGCCGTCCGCCGCCGCCAGATTCAGGGCGTGGGTGCCGGCCAGAACGTAGATATCTTTATCACCGTAGGTGTATTTCTCCACGCCGGCCCGCATGTTCGATTTGCTGTCAGCCTTTTCCTCCAGGCCCTTTAAGTCGATCTCAAAGCCGAGACAACCGGCATTAGCCAGAATCACCTTGTTCTTGAACAGCGGGATATGATCGGTGGTGATGACGCCGAAGCTGCCCGTGACCGTTACAATGACGTCCGCCCGGGAGATGAGCTCCTCCTTGTCGCCCACAATGTGCCCGTCCACCTTGGCTTTGAGCTGGTAGAGAGGGTTGTTGTCGTAGACCATAGTGTTGGCTCCCAGGCCCTTGAATTTGGCCGCCACGCCGGAGCCGCAGTAGCCGTAGCCGAACACCAGGACATTTTTACCGCCTACAAGCAGGCTGGTGGCCCGCATGAATCCGTCTACCACGGACTGGCCCACGCCTGTGTAGTTTTCCAGCAGGCGTTTCAGGGCGGAATCGTCGATGACTGCGATGGGGTAGGGAGCTTCGTAGTGTTCCTGCTCCACGTAAAGCCGTCCGGAGCGCGTCTCCTCGTTGGCGCCGTCCGGCAGCCAGCCCGGGTTGCAGCGTTTGTGGGCAAGGATGAAGGCGGCTCCGTTGTCCAGGAAGAGGTCGATTTTTTTGCCGTTGTTGATTACGGCGTCCAGATTGGCCAGATGCTCCTCGTATGTATCATCGGATTTGCCCAGAACCGTCATGCGGGGAAGGGAGGCCAGATAAGCGGCGGTGTCGTCCTTGGTTGTGCCCAGATAACCCACAAAGTAGATGTGCTCCGCGCCTCCGGCCAGCATGCCCTCGACCCAGTAGGCGGATTTGGGTTCAATGTGCATGGTGGTGGCGATCACCTTACCCTTGAAGGTCTGCTCTCTCTTAAAACGTTCGTTGTAGGCGGTGACGATGGGCATCCTTTCACGAAACCATTTCATACGTTCTGCGCCGCTGGCCGCCAGTTCCGGGTTTTTGACTATGGACTTCATATGATGTTGTCTCCTTTCAACATTTGAGATTTGATACCGCCAGTATATACGTATTTTGCAGCCTTCCGACATGACATTTGTCTACATTTTGGAGAAAAAATGAAGAAAAACGATTCTAAGAAATACATTTTACATAATTTGAAAAAGCATGACCTGGAACATATTTTTGATCCCTGCGATCTGGATCATATTTTTATCGCAGAGTTTGAGCGGGGCGAGTATGTGACCCGGGCGGGCGTACAGCCGTCGTACCTTTATATCTTCCTGACGGGATGCGCCCAGGTTCTGCCCCTCTCCAAGGATGGCAAACAGGCTTTGCTGGATTATCTGAACGCAGGCGAGGTCTGCGGGGATCTGGAATTGCTTTTGAATCTGGCCGAGATTAAAAAGTCCTATTATGATGTGAAGATGTTTAAGGCCGGGAAGGCCGTCGCAATTCCAAGCAGATATGTGCAGCAGGTTTTAACCGGCAGGGCACAGTTTCTGTTATATATCTGTACCAAAACCATGGAAAAACTGGATGTCAGCTCGCGGGGACTGTCCAAAAGTCTGGTTTACGATGCAAAGTCGCGCACCCTGGGTTATATTGACGAGCACCGGAGCACAGACGGCGATGTGATCGCCTTCAAGCCCACGGAGGTGGCGTTGAAATTGGGAATCAGCTACCGGCATATGTGCAGAATCCTGGACGAGCTGGTTTCGGAGGGTGTTGTGGAAAAAGTACCGGGTGGACTTAAGATATTAAAACAGACCGATGCGTTCATTAATTTCAAACTTTAATATAGATGGATCGTGCACAACGTTGTACCTGGAGGGGAACAGCGTTGTGCATTTTTTATGCCTGTCTGCCAAAAAAATTTAAAAAGAGGACAAATGTCATAATCCCGATCAGGGCGTCATGATATAATCACCTACAAGAAACAGATCGATGGGAAATGGTATTACAGCATTTCTGAAACAGTTTATAAAAAATGACAAGGGGGAACAAAACTGTGAAAATCATGAAAAGAGCATTGACACTTGTACTGCTTATGGGAGTTGTACTGACAAATGCAAGCGGCTGCGGCGCAGCCGAGGACGGGAAAGCCTCAGACCAGATCAAGGTGGCCATGGTGCACACAACCTCGGGACTTGGGGACAAATCCATCAACGACAGCGGCCTGATTGCGCTGGAGCGCGCAAAGGAGGAACTGGGCGTCAGCTATACGAACGTGGAACCCAAGGAGTACAGCGACTACGATGCCTACTTTATGGAGCTGGCAAGCTCCGGGGAGTTCGACCTGATCATCGCGTTGGGCGCGGAACAGAAAGAGGCGCTGGTGAGCGCGGCCAAGAGTTTTCCTGAGCAGAAATTTTCCGCCAACAGTTTTGAAGTCACCATGGATAACATTTCATGCCAGTCGGCGCTCTGGGAAGAGTTTTTGTTTATGTCCGGCTACCTAAACAGCAAGCTGACCACCATGGACGCCCTTCCCAACGCCAATGATCAGGCTGTCATCGGCATCATAAATGCCATGGAAATACCGCCTCAAACCAGACCTGTAGTGGGTTATATCTGCGGCGCGAAGTACGCCAACAGCCAGGTGGAAGTGCTGACCAGCGTGGTGGGGGATTTTGTGGACACCAACAGAGCCCAGGAACTGGCCATCGCCCAGTACAGCAAGGGCGCGGATATCATCCAGGATTTTTGCGGCAAGGCCGGCTTTGGCCTTTTGAATGCCGCTGAGCTCAGCGGCGGGTATGTCACCGGGGCGGCGACCAATTTGAATGCCATGTCCCCTGATCTGGTGCCTCATTCTACTCTGAACCCCATTGAGAATCAGATTTTTGACGACATCAAAGCCGTGCAGGATGGCACTTGGACCTCCAAGACGAAGTACGGCGGTATTGAGAGCGGATTATTCGTTATGTATTTCGAGGACTCCAATTTGAAGGTACCCCAGGAGATCATCGACGAGGCCTACGCCGCGGCCGAGAAGGTTGCTGGCGGCGAACTGAAATTACCAACCACATTCGACGAGATCGATCAGTGGGTCACGGAAAACTGCAAGTAAACAGCGGAGGGCGTAATGATGAATACGGTGGAGCTTCAACACATCAGCAAGAGCTTCGGCTCGGTACAGGCCCTGACGGATGCCAGTATCCGGCTGGAAGGCGGCCAGACCCATGTGCTACTGGGCGAAAACGGAGCGGGTAAGACCACGCTGATGCGCATTCTGTACGGCATGATGCGGCCGGACAGCGGTAAAATACTGGTCAACAACAAAGAAGTGCATTTTAAGCATAACCGGGATGCCATTGACTGCGGCATCGGCATGGTCCATCAGCATTTTATGCTGGTGGAGAACATGACCGTGTATGAAAACGTGGCGGTGGGCTTTGAGGACGAAACCGGCCTGAGGCTGGATAAGCGCAAAATCATCGAAAAAATCAACGAGCTGGCCCAGAGGTTGCGGTTCGACATCGATCCCCTGGCCATGGTCTGCGACCTGACGGTGGGAGAGAAGCAGCGAATCGAGATTCTAAAAACCATTTACCGGCACTCGAAAATCATTATCCTGGACGAACCCACCGCGGTACTGACGCCTCAGGAGGTGGAGGTTCTCTTTGAAATCATCGAGATTCTAAAGGCTCAGGGCACCAGCATCGTGATGATCACCCACAAGCTCAAGGAATGTCTGGAGATTGCCGACCGCATCTCCGTCATGCGCGACGGCCGAATGATCTCCACCAATATGGAGAACCGGGATTTGACGCCTCAGATTCTGGCCGATCTCATGGTGGGCCGCAATGTTCCGCTGAACGTTACGCAGCGAAGTGAAGTCATTTCCCCAGAGATTGCCGTCAGAGTGGAAAACCTGAATTATACCGTCAATGGCAAGAAAGTCCTGGACAACATCGGCTTCTATATCGCCAAGGGGGAAATCGTGGGCGTGGCGGGCATCGAGGGCAACGGCCAGCGCGAGCTCCAGGAGGCCCTCAGCGGCAATCTGAAGCCGGACACCATGGATCTGTATCTCTACGGTGAAAAGGTGGGAGGAGACACCAGAGCCATGATCGATAAGGGCATCGCCCTGGTTCCCGAGGACCGCCTGTCCACCGGCCTGGTTCCCTCCTTAAGCATCTGCGACAATGTGGTGCTGGGCTATCACAGGGCTGAAAAATTTGCCACAAGGCATGGATTTCTGCGATTGAAGCAATGGAAACAGTTCGCAAAGGAGGCCATGGGAAAATTTGCGGTGAAAGCGCCATCTTACCGCGTGCCCATCGGCAGCTTGTCCGGCGGGAACCAGCAGAAGGTCATTATCGCCCGGGTGCTGAGCAGGGAGCCGCGATTTGCCATTTTTGCCCAGCCGACCCGCGGCGTGGACATCGGGGCCATTCACAACATCCACAGCCGGATTTTCGAGTACCGGGATCAGGGGAACGCGGCGCTGGTCATTTCGGCGGATTTAGACGAGGTGCGGGCGCTGGCGGATCATCTGATCGTCATGTACGAGGGAAAAATCGTGGCGGACGGCAAAAGCGACGATTTCACAGAGTTGGAGCTGGGGATGCTGATGCTGACCGGCCGGCTGGAGAAAGAGGGGGTTAAGCATGAATAAACAAGGTTTTAAATTGGTTGGAAGGAAATTGATTCATCCCGCCGCGGCCCTCCTGACCGCCTTCGCTGTGACTTCGGTGATGATTCTGGTCATCGGCTATTCCCCTCTCAATATCTTCGGCTCTATCTTTAAAGGCGCTTTTGGAAATAAAAATGCGCTCCTGGGCACCCTGTTCCGCATGACGCCCATACTGATCACCGGTCTGGCTTTTACCGTGGCCACCCGGGCGGGACTGATCAACATCGGAATAGAGGGCCAGCTCTGTGCAGGCGCGTTTATCGCCACGCTGGTAGGCCTGTACGCCCAGGGACTTCCACCCTTCGCGCACATTTTCGTGACGATAGCGGCGGCCATGGCGGGAGGGGGACTGTGCGGCGCGTTTATCGCGTTCATGAAAATCCGTTTTAATGCCCATGAGTTTATCACATCCATTATGATGAACTCCATCGTTACATATATCACCGGCTATTTTGTATCCGGCCCCCTGCGCACCCCGGGGGATGTTGCCCAAACCCAGTCTGTGAGTGAGGACATCATGCTGCCTATGCTCAGCCAGCGCAATAATCTGTCCATTGGTATTCTGATCGCGCTGGCGCTGGCCGTGGTGCTGTATTTTTACTTTAAACGCACCGCAAGGGGCTTTGAAATGAACATCGTCGGAAACAGCCCAGCGGTTGCGCGTTTCTCCGGCATCCATATCAATCGCACGATTTACCACACCATGTTTTTAAGCGGTGGTATAGCAGGGCTCTGCGGCGCGATCCATGTGCTGGGTTACCTGGGACGCTATATCAACGACTTTTCACCCGGCTTTGGATTTGACGGGGTGGCCGTCTCCACGCTGGCAGGCGGCAATCCCCTGGCCTGTATCGCATCCTCGCTGCTTTTTGGCGGGCTTAAGGCTGGAGCCATCCGCCTGAATATTATGACAAAGGCTCCGATGGAGTTCGTGGATCTCATCCAGGCGGTGGCCATTATCTTAATCGCCGCGCCAAAGCTTACCTCGTCCCTTGAAGCCTGGGGGCGCAAAAAATCCAACCGTGTAAAAGAGGCGGAACAACAATCGCCCGCAACCCAGCGGTGACTTGCACGGCAGAAAGGCAGGATTATTATGGATATTCTTAAACTTTTAGAGATGACCTTAAGCGCAACGCTGCGCATGGGCACCCCGCTGCTGCTGGCCTCCGTCGGAGGCATGTTCGCCAGCCGATGCGGTATTATGCCCCTGGGCGTAGAGGGGATGATCACAATCGGCGCTTTCTCAGCCGTGGTCGGTTCCCATCTCACCGCAAATCCGTGGCTGGGTTTACTGATGGGCATATCTGCCTCCACCGCGCTGGCGCTGCTCAACGGCTGGCTCTGCATCCGCTGTCATGTCAATCACATCATCGGCGGCCTGGGCCTGAACATGCTGGTGGCCGCATTGGTTGGCATTTTCCTCCAGACTATGTGGGGCTCGTCCACAAACTCTCCGCCGGTGGCCTCCATCAAGGGGCTGGATCTGCCTCTTCTGGCAGATATCCCGTTGGTGGGAGCGCTCTTTACCGGGCAGTTTCTGGTGACCTACCTCGCCATTTTACTTGTGCCCCTGACCTGGTTTTTGATGTTCCGGACAAAATTCGGCATGCGGGTCCGCATCATCGGAAATAACCCTTACGTTGCCAGCACATCCGGAATCCGGGTCAACCGCTACAAGTACATGTGTATGCTGCTCTGTGGCATTCTGGCCGGTCTGGCCGGGGCGTTCCTTTCAGTCTGCCAGATGAATATGTTTGTGGAGGGCATGTCCTCGGACAGAGGTTACATTTCCAACGTAATCTGCGCTCTTGGCTCCAGCAATCCCGCCGGGATTCTGGGCGCAAGCCTGCTTTTCGGCCTGGCGGATGCGGCGCAGCTGTCTCTGCAGGACCTGAACATTCCTTCCCAGCTGCTGCGTATGCTCCCATACTGCGTGACCGTGGTTGCGCTCATGTTTGTCAGGGGCAATCGGGGCATGGCGGCCTTTGAGGGGAAACATTTTGAAGAAGTCAAATAATAGAGGTGAAATTATGGAGAATATGAAACAGGCGCTGATTGAAGCGGGAAAAAATATGCTGGGCCGTGGTCTGACGGTGGAAACATGGGGAAATATCAGCCTGAGAGATCCACAGACAGGTTATATCTATCTCACGCCATCCGGCATGAATTACAGCCTTTTAACCGAGGAGGACGTGGTGGTGTTTGACGCTGCCGGACATCATATGGAGGGCGGCAGGAGGCCCACTATTGAAAAGGATATGCACCTTGGCATCCTGGCCAACCGGCCGGACGTCAACGCGGTGATCCATACCCATCCCGTCTATTCCCAGGTGTTTGCAGTGCTGGGAATGCCCATCCCGGCCATCATTGACGAGAGCGCCCAGGTATTCGGCGGAGATGTGCCCGTAGCCAAATATGGCCTACCCGGGTCCCGGGAATTGGCCGATCATGTGATACAGGCGCTGGGACGGGAAAATAACGCCTGCCTGATGGCCAATCACGGCGCCGTGTGCCTGGGGGCGACCATGGAGATGGCCTTCAAATGCTGTGCTGTGCTGGAGATGACGGCTCAGATCTATCAGATGTGCCTGCAAATCGGCACGCCCAACCTCATCGAGGCGGAGCAGATCGCCGTTATGAAGTCTTTAGCGCAGAACTATTTCAATCATAAATGAGAAAGGACTACTGATATGGACACAACAGACCGCATTGAACAACTTGACAACGTTGTATTGTCTCCGGACAAAAACAGCGTCGTCATCATCGACCAGACGCTGCTTCCCAACCGGCTGGAATACCTCACCTTATCCAAGGCTGAGGATTTATACGACGCCATTGTGATGCTCCGCGTCCGCGGCGCCCCTGCAATCGGTATTTTCGCCGGTTTTGCGAGCTATGTGCTGGGCAGGCAGATTAAAACCCAGGACTATAAGGAATTTTCCGGGATGTTTTTCAAAAATACCGCGTATCTGAATTCCGCGCGTCCCACCGCAGTGAACCTGGAGTGGGCCCTGCGCCGGATGGATGGCGTGGTCCGGGACAATCCCCATAAAACGGTCCCGGAGATTTTACAGCTTTTGGAACGGGAAAGCCTGGCGATTCGTAAAGAAGATATCGCCATGTGCACGGCCATATCGGAAAATGGTCTGAAAGTGCTGAAGGACGGAGACAGCATCCTGACCCACTGCAACACCGGCCCCCTGGCCACCTCCCGCTACGGCACGGCCATCGGCCCCGTTCTGCTGGGCCACGAGCGGGGCCTCAATTTCAAGGTTTTCGCCGACGAAACCCGGCCGCTTTTACAGGGAGCGCGGCTGACCGCCTTTGAGCTTTACAAGGCCGGGGTGGACGTCACGCTGATCTGCGACAATATGGCCTCCCTTGTGATGAAAAACGGCTGGGTACAGGCCTGCCTGGTTGGCTGCGACCGGGTGGCGGCCAACGGCGATACCGCCAACAAGATCGGCACAAGCGGCGTAGCGATTCTGGCCAGGCATTATAACATACCCTTCTATGTGCTGGGCCCCACCTCCACCATTGATTTGGAGTGTCCCACCGGCGAGGACATTGAAATCGAGCTGCGCGCGCCGGAGGAGATCAAGGAAAAATTCTATACACAACCCAAGGCTCTGCCCGAGGTCAAGTGCTACAACCCGGCCTTTGACGTGACGGACCACAGCCTGATCACCGCAATTATCACGGAAAAGGGCATCTGCTATCCGCCTTATTCCGACAGCCTGCGCTTACTGTTTGACTGAGAAAGGGGAGTACCATGAATAAACAATCTGTATCCGCTTCCATCTATGTACAAAACGCTGAAATTGCCAAGACCGTAATTATGCCTGGAGACCCCCTGCGCGCCAAATTCATCGCAGAACATTATCTGGAAAATCCTGTCTGTTTTAATACCGTGCGGGGCATGCTGGGCTATACAGGCACCTACAAGGGAAAAACGCTGTCCGTCATGGGACACGGTATGGGCTGTCCCTCCATCAGTATTTACGCCACAGAGCTGTTTTCGCAGTTCGACGTGGAACGAATCATCCGCATCGGTTCCGCAGGAGCCATTCAGCCGGATATTGATCTGGGCGATCTGGTTCTCGCCATGACCTGCGCCACGGATTCGGGCATGGCGAACGCTCTGGGAATCCCCTGTACGCTGGCTCCCGCGGCGGACTATCCGATGCTGGCAGCCGCTGTGAAAACAGCCGGGCAGAATAAAATCGGCTGCCATGTGGGAACTGTCTGCACCAGCGATTATTTCTACCACCCCCAGGCCGATTTCAACGACAAGCTGGCAAAACTGGGCGTTCTGGCCGTGGAAATGGAGATTGCCGCTCTGTACCTCACCGCCGCCGTTTGCGGCAAAAAGGCCCTGGGCATGGTGACGATTTCCGACCAGCTGGTCACCCACAAGTCCCTGACCGCACTGGAGCGTCAGGAATCTTTCCGGGATATGATGTCGGTAGCCCTGGAAACAGCGTGGGAGATGGCAGTCTGACCGGATTCCTGCCCCGACGTCTGCCTGCGTCCAAACTGATTCCGGTATTTCAGGGGCGGCAGGCCGTAGCTGCCGCGAAACTGTTCGATAAAGTAGCTGATCTGGTTGTAGCCCACATCCGCGCTGATTTCCGAGATCGGTTTGTCGGAGTTGACGATCATATTTTTGGCAGTGTAGAGGCGGTACTCATTTAAATATTTGATGGGAGACAGGCCGGTGTATTTGCGGAACAGCGCAGTGCACCGGTTTTTATTGGTGATGGCGTGGTCGCTGATCTGCCGGACGGTCAGCGGTTCGGCGTAGTGGGTCTGGACGAAGCGGATCATGGTCTGGATCAATTTGATCTCTTCATAGTCTTGCGGATTTTGTGTGTTCCCGCCGCTTCCTAAAATATCTTCGAAAACCAGAGACAGAAAATTGATAACGGAAAAATACTGCAGAGGTTCGCATTTCCAGTTCAAAAATGTTTTAAGCTTCTCGGTCTGGTAGGGCAAAAGGAGCAGCAGGGAGTGCGTGAATGAATCGCTCTGCAGCAATGGGAGGACGTAGTTTTCCCGGATCAGCGGATGAAAGATGTCGGGCGTAAAGTTGATGCACAGAGTCCGGGTGTCCCCATCCATGGTCCGGGAGCCGTGGAGCTGGCGGCGGTTGATCAGGAGAAGCTTGTCGGGGCCGAGGACAAAATGGCGGCCGTTGACGCTGTATTCCAGCGCGCCTTCTGCGATCCAGTGAACCTGAAGCTCGCCGTGCCAGTGGAGCGGCACATAGTCGGACGCGGCATGCCGGTAGTGCTGGGTATAGACGGAAACCGGGAAATCCCCGGAGAGAAACCGAACCTCTTCCTGCTGTTTTTCATTGGTGGATATCACAAATTCCATGTCGGACTGATTGCATTTCGGAAACGACTGTTTCATTCCGCCACACCTCCTCTGACTCTATTTTACATGAATTCTGCGCAAATAAAAGACCGGAACAAAAATTCAGGATAAATCTGATAGAAGCCGGGCTGTTATTGATAGAATTTCACGCCGGTTCCTGATACAATTCCGGTATACGGTCAAACAAACAGGGAAAGCGCTTGAACTGAAATACGAGTCAGACAGGAGATGTGTGTATGTTATCAATCAATGGTACAAGACTGATGGAGAGAATCCATGCTTTGGGAGAAATTGGAAAGGATGCGGAGGGCAGAAGAACCCGCCTTGCAGCCTCGGACGCGGAGAAGGAAGGCCGGGACCTGGTGGCGGGCTGGATCCGGGAGGCGGGCCTTGAGCTGGTGGTGGACAGGATCGGAAATATGTTCGGCATCTGGCAGACGGAGGAAAACAGACTGGAGAAGCCTCTGATGATCGGCTCCCACATCGACACGGTGATCAATGCCGGGCAGTACGACGGCTGCCTGGGTGTGATCGGCGGGATTGAGGTGATCAAAACCCTGATGGAGGCGGGCATAAGGACCGCAAGACCGGTTGTCGTCGGCGCTTTCACCAACGAAGAGGGCGTGCGCTATTCCCCGGATATGATGGGTTCCCTGGTCTACGCAGGAGGTATGGCAGTGGATGAGGCACTCGCCACGGTGGGGACGGACGGCACGGTTCTGGGGGAAGAGCTGAAGCGGACCGGTTACGAGGGGACGGTCCAGCCGGGCTTTCTGCAGCCGGAGGCATTTGTGGAGCTTCACATTGAGCAGGGGCCGATCATGGACGTGGAGAACGTAAAAATCGGCGCGGTGGAGAATCTGCAGGGCATCCACTGGCAGCGGGTAACCATCCAGGGGGCGGCCAATCACGCAGGAACCACGCCAACGGCTCTGAGGGCGGACGCCGGGCTTGCCGCGGCTAAGGTCAACGTATTTCTGCGGCAGTTGGTGGAAAAATCCGGCGGCGTGGCCACGGTGGGCACCATCCGGCTGGAACCCAACGCGATCAATGTGATCCCATCCGGGGCGGTATTTACCGTGGATCTGCGCAATCCGGACAAGGCGAAGCTGGAAGCGGATGAGAAGGCGCTGGCCGGGTACTTTAACGAGCTGGAACAGTCCGATCATGTTAAAATCTCCACCGAACGCCTGACGGAGTTTGATCCCGTCCTGTTTGACCAGGGGATCGTGAGAACGATTGAGCAGGCGGCAGCGGCCCGCGGGTTAAGCTGCAGGCGTATGACCTCCGGTGCAGGCCAGGATGCCCAGATGCTGGCAAGAATCTGCCCGACGGCCATGATCTTTGTTCCCAGCATCGGCGGGATCAGCCATAACCCGAGGGAATATACCCGCGACGAGGACGCCGTTGCCGGGGCAAACGTGTTCCTGGATGTGGTGAGGGAGCTTGCCGGGGGATCATATTAAATTTTATAGAGAACGAGCCAGACAGGCTCCGGTTTTGCCGGCTTTGAAGCGGCGGACCGGAGCCTGTGTTTTTTGTGCGCACTGCCGGTTACATGTAATGATTTATTAAGAGATTTGTTCTGTTTTTTCACACCGCAATGTGGTATAATGGCATGCGGTGCATTGGAAACCTGTATACAAAAGACATGGGGAAGTTATGAGTATCGATATACGCAAGATGTGGTTTACATACAGATATAAGATGGCTGTGGGGGTTGTGATGGCCTGCGCCGGGCTGGCTGTGGGCGCGCTGTCGGAGCAGTGGACTCCGGTGCGCACCATAGTCCCGGTACCCGTGGCGGCTCTGCCTGCCGGTACAAAACCGGCGCAGGCGACTCCGTCTCAGGCTGTCGCAAGCCCCGCCGCCGCAAGCCCGGATACCGCAAGCCCTGCGGAGACGGAACAAACGGCGAGGCCGGACGTTCTCAACCTGGCGGAGCTTTACCCGGAAGGCGGGGAACAGGGCGGTCCGGGAGCCGTCAGCTACGCGGAACAGATTTACGAGGATCTCTCCTCCCGGGAGTCCCAGTGGAATTCGGAGATTTACGACCTTTACAACCAGACGCCCTCCTCGGTGGCCGCAAAACTCGGCGTGCCGGCCGACCAGCTGCTGGGAACATACAACCCGTCGGCCCAGGGCCAGAATCCCGCCGATCCCGCCACCTGGATTGTGCCGGAGTTCTCCGGCATTCAGGTGACGTATTTAAACGGCGACGGGACGGCCTCGGAGTGGCGTTCCAACATCAAGGACATCCTGGCGATGACCAACGTGTACCAGTATTATGAGCCGGATTCAGGGCTGGAGGAGCTTGAAGCCTATGCGCTGGAGCTTTGGGGCGGCTCCCATAGTTACACCTGCCAGATCAGCCCGGTCTATTACTGCGACGGCTGTCTGACGGACGATGGGGGAGAAGCGGAGGCGGTCCAGACGGCTGGTGTGAACGGCGCGGGGGAAACGGCCGGGACGAGTAGCGGGAGTGAGACGGCTGAGACGAACAGCGCCGGGGAAACGGACGGCGCAGCTGCCACGGCAGGCGGCAATGAGGAAGCAGCGGCGGCGGATCCGTCCGGCGAAGCGCAGCAGCCCTCGGAAGGCTCTCATCCGGAAGCCTCCGCGGCCAATAGCGAAAGCGGGGGGAACGCAGTGGGAACGGTAGAATCCGGGGAGGAATCTCAATCCCCCGACGTTCCCACCCAGGAGCGGGTAATCGTGGAAGGTGTGGACGGAGGCCCCGGCGTGACGACCCCGCCAGAAGACGCCACGACCGCGGCGGCGGAGACAGAAGCCTCTGCGCCTGCCTGTCCCGGACATGTGGATCTTCAGATCCAGCTCCAGGTGGCGGGACTAACGGAGGAAAACGGTCTGTTTGCGCGGGATGCCGCGGGCAATGATCCGGCGAACCTGCGAGAGGGCTGCTGGCCGGGCTGGAACGCAGAAACCCGCGGATATGTGAACACGCTGGTGGGAGAGGATTGGTACGAGCGCTACGGCATCGCCGTGGAAGGCGTGGTGGTCCGCAATCCCCTGACCTCCCTGGAAATTGACCTTTACATGAAAATGGTGCCGGACGGCGTCTCCGCCGAGCGCCGGAACGTGGTCCGCTACGCGCTGGCCTCTGTGGGACGGATCCCCTACTATTGGGGCGGAAAACCCGGAAATCCCGGTTATATGGGCAACCGGTTCGGCGTGGTGGTATCCCCCGACGCGGACGGGCGTTTTCTAAAAGGCCTGGACTGCTCCGGATGGATCAACTGGGTCTACTGGTCCGCCACCGGAAAGCGTCTGGGCGGGGAGAGCACCAGCACGCTGGTCTCCTGCGGCACGGCCGTGGGCAAGGATGAGCTGCTTCCGGGCGATATCTGCATCCGCCCCGGCGAAAATGCTCATGTCGTCATGTTCCTGGGCTGGACCGCCGAGGGACAGATGATCTGCCTGCAGGAGACCAGCGGCAATATCAACAACGTGGAAGTGGGAATTTGCACACCCGAATGGGCCCATTACCGCAGACTGATCGACTAACCGATAAAAGAGGAGCTGTAAAGCGATGCGATACAATGATTATGACGACGAGCTGGAGCGCATGCGTTCCAGAAAATCCCGGACCGCAGGACGGCGGCCCGCAGGAGAAAGGCCGGTGCGGGAAACTGCCCGGCAGCGGGAGCAATACAGGGATGAGCCGGAGGACTTCTACGAGGAAGATTACGAGGAGGAGGACTGGCTCGACGACGATTATGACGGAGCATATGACAATGAAGCATATATGGACGATGAGGACGGCCTGGAACCCATTTCCCTGGAAGAGACGCCGTCCGGCAGACCAATGAGAAACGGCAGGCCGCCTCGCAGCGCAGCCCCGGCTCAGGCCCGCAGAGCTTCACGGCCTCAGGGAAATTCCCGAAGCCAGAGTAATTCCCGCAATCCCGGAGCGCGCTCAGGCGCCGCTAAGAAGGCGGCTCCCCGCAGACGGCAGGCTTATGAGGAGGAACAGGAGATGGCAGGGAGCAAACGGAGCCAAAGGACGCCAAAGCGCCGGAAACGGCGTATCGGCAAAATAATCCGCAATCTGATTCTGCTGGCCCTGGTGTTCTGGCTTGGCAGCCTGGCCTGGGCCTTTGTTCACAAACAGACGGGCACCTGGACCGTGGCGGTGTTCGGAGTGGATTCCCGGGACGGAAGCGTGGAGAAAAACGCTCTGGCGGATGTGCAGATGATCTGTACCGTGGACCGGGCCACCGGCGATATCAAGCTGGTCAGCGTATACCGCGACACGTACTTAAAGATCAATTCGGAGGGCACCTACCACAAGATCAACGAAGCCTACTTCAAGGGCGGGCACAAGCAGGCGGTAAAAGCCCTTGAGGAAAATCTGGATTTATCCATCGACAACTACGCCACCTTTAACTGGAAAGCGGTGGCGGACGCCATCAATATTCTGGGCGGGGTGGACCTAGAGATCACGGGGCCGGAGTTTGCTTACATCAACTCCTTTATCACCGAGACCGTGGAATCCACCGGCATCGGCTCCCACCACCTGGAGAGCGCCGGACTCAACCATCTGGACGGCGTTCAGGCTGTGGCTTACTGCCGCCTGCGTCTGATGGACACGGATTACCAGCGGACGGAGCGTCAGCGCAAGGTGATTTCCCTGGCTCTGGACAAGGCCAAGCAGGCAGATACCAAGACCTTGGTCAACCTGGTGTCCGCGGTGCTTCCGCAGCTGTCCACGGACATCGGCATCGACGACGTTCTGCCCATGGCCAAGAATGTAAGCAAGTATAATATCGCCCAGACCGGCGGATTCCCATTCTCCCGCCAGGCCAAGCGGATCGGCAGAATGGACTGCGTCGTCCCCACCACCCTGGAGAGCAACGTGATCCAGCTGCACCAGTTCCTGTACGGCGAGGAGAACTACAAGCCTTCGTCGACGGTTCGCAAGATCAGCAATAAGGTTTCCGAGGACAGCGGTCTCTACGAGGAGGGAAAACCTGCTCCCACCGGCGGGAGCAGTTCCGGCGGCGGTTCCAAACAGACGGAAGCGCCCGCCCAGCCGGCGGCAACCGAGCCGGTAACCGAGGCTCCCACTGAGGAGACCACCGCCGAGGAGACGGTGGAGGAAACCTCCCAGGAGGAGACTACCGCTGAGGAGACGGAACCTGAGACCACCGGGGAAGTTGGTCCCGGCGTGACCCCCACCACTGAAGCCCGTGAGACCACCTCGGCTTCCGGCGAATCGGAAGGCCCGGGCGGAAAGCCCGTTGTTCAGCCGACCAGCGCTCCGGAAAAGGAAACCAGCTCTTCAGCGCCCGGCGATGGCCCCGGCGGCAACGGCGGGGGAGGTACGCCCGGCGGAAACAGCGCTCCCGGAACAGGGGAGGCCCCCGGCGGAAGCGGGACTCCCGGCGGGAACAGCGGCTCGGGCAGTGCGGCCGGAGAGGACGGTCCTGGAGGGGGACCGGGGAGCAACTGATATTCAGGTTGTTCCGTGTACTTTATATTTTAGATAATTTATAAGCCGGTGATCCGGCAAAAGCCTGCTTTTGCAATGCGCAAAAGCGGGCTTTCTTATATATCGAATGCAGTGCTGCTCTACGCAGTAACCATCGAAATCCTTGCCCCTACCTATCTCTGATTACACCCGGATTCTCATTGGTCCCATCTCTCTGTAAAAAAACCGTTCAATCTGTTCTCTCTGAATTCCCCTTCCAATTATGTTGATCCCCGCGTTCCGGCTGCCTTCAAATTCCAGGATTTCCTGACCGCTGACCGTGTATTCCACATGCCAAAGTCCGCCCCCGGTTCTGGACAGAAACCCTTTCAGCCGCAGCAGTTTTAATCCGAAAGCCCGTCGAAGTCTGTACAAAATTTCCTCTGCCTCTTTTGCAGTGTATGTCCGATCCGGACAGAGGGTATAATAAGCCAAGCCTGCCGTTTTAATGTCACCCACCGTCATCTCCGAAATGATTTCGGCCATTCCCTGCCCTCCACGAATCAGCGGCAGCAGCATATGCTCAAAGTTCTCTCTCGTCCAATCCAGGCTGAATACAGGTGCTCCCTGACCGTATATTGAATATGCGGCCGGGTCGGTCCCTGGCCGCAGAACCAGCACTCCGGCGTTCTCCATCTGATCCCGCAGAATACCTCCAAAACGGCTTAGATACGCTCTGGTCCGGGGCGGGCCCAACACCGTCACAGGTCCTTCCAACCGGATCATGCCCTCCTGCACAAACGGCTTCAGGGACCTTAAGATACCGGACAGGCCTGCGACTCCCGACGGCTCCAGGATTATGCGCTCCGGTTCCAGCTCTTTTAAGGCCTCTCTTATGTACGTTTGCAGATTTCCTGCCAGGGAGCAGCATACGCAGCCCGAATTTATTTCGCTGATCACCAGGCCTTCTGTCCGCTCCATGAGCGCTGCATCCACGCCTGTATCGCCAAAATCATTTTCAAGCAGCAGGCAGCGCGGGCCGGCCAGACCATATTCAAGAAACCGGTTGATAAACGTAGTCTTTCCCGCGCCCAGGAATCCGCTGACAATCATGACCTCCGTCATATTTTCCCTCCATTCACCATGCGATTCACCTTATAAGGTGATGCTACCCTGTAATATACCGGAAATACAAGTCCATTTAACGAAGAAAGGGCCGTTCGAAAAATGAACTTGCGGTTTTGATGCAGCCACGATTAAGATTATAGGCAAGAAAGGGGATGATACAGTTGATGCTGATCAGCCGGGAATACAGTCTGCTCCTGCTGCTGATGTCCGGAGCAACATACCGGATTTCAGCGCTGGCCAATTACTACGGCGTCACGGCGCGTGTGATCTACTATAACGCGGAGAACATTGACAAATATTTGGAAGAGCTGGCAAAAGACAAATACAGCCCCGGCCCCATGTCCCTGCAATGTGCAGATGGCTGCCTTAAACTCGGAGGACATTTCCCCGACAACCGGAACATGTTGATCGGCCGTATTCTGGATGATGCCCGCTACGAAATTGCCCTGAGCCAGGAGGAACGCCAACTGGAACTGCTTTACCGCGTTTTGACGGGGAAATCCATCCGAATTCCGGATTTGACGGAAGAATTCGCTGTATCCAAATCCACTGTGCTCAAAGACCTGGAACTGCTGCGGGAGTATTTTTCCCAGCGTTCCGTCCAATTAAAGCATACTGCGGGACAAACCATTCCCCAGAGTGATGAATTCTCCGTTCGCCTCGTTGCAGCCGGACATATGGCTCATCTGCTGAATGTGAATCATGGTTTTTACCGCATGGTTCAGGAAACGCATATCTGGCAGTTCAGACCATACTGCTTTTATCTCCACTGCATGGGCGACCTGTCCTTTGGACGGCTGGCCGAACTCATTGAGGAGAGCGCTTCGGATATCGATCTTCCTTACCGGTTGTTGTGTAATTGCCTGTGCGGAATTATGATCTCCATGATCCGGGAACAATCCGGCCATCATCTGACGGTCAGCCGGTCCCGCATGGAATTTATGGCGAATCTTGCCTCCTTCGATGCCGCACGCCGTCTTGTGGAAAAGATCAATTTCTACGTTCCCGTTTCCACCCCCGGAAATCTGGCGGCTTTTGTGGCGCTGATTGCCGCAGGAGCGGAGGAAAGCACCGGATTTAAAGTCTACCTGGCCAGCCGGATCGACTTCAAAATTCTTGCAGCTAACATTACCGCCGAAATCTGCCGCTTAGCGGGCTTAACCCCCAATCAAAAACTGATCGAGGAAGTGCAGTCAGAAATCTGCCGAATCTGCATCGGAGGGAGAGGAGGCGTTGAACATGAAAACCATGATCTGGCCAATATGATTCAAAACGACTATGAACATCTGTGGAACGCTGTGGAGCAGGGTGCAAAACCGCTTTGCAAGCTGATGAACCATCCGCTGAGCGGACAGCAGATTGGCCGGCTGGCCCTGCATTTTGTGGACGCCTGCGAAGAGATAAAAGGGGCAGTACCTGCCCCGCAGGTACTGATTGTCTGCAACAGCGGTCTGGTGTCATCAAGGCTGATCTGCCGGAAGCTGCAGTCCCTGTTTCAGATCAAAATGCTGGGGTGTGTCAGTATATATGAGATGAATCATTTTCTGAAGAACCATTCAGTCGACTATATTATCACTACGGTCCCGGTACTACAGAGTGACACAGCGGTTATCCAGGTCAACTCCTATTTATCCGGGGAGGATTTGGGAAGGCTCCGGCGTATTTTACCTCCGCGCAGCGTACAGGATCAACTGGTAGAACAGATCCTGGAGGCGGCGCGGGAGAGCGGCGCAGTGACGGACCCGGAAGGCTTCGCCGGCCGCCTGGAAACGATTTTGGGGCTGCCCACCAAGGAACGTTCTTTCTTCCACGCTCCCGGAATCAGCGGGATAATTGACACCCGAAATATTCTTCTGGATTTCCCATGCAGCGGTCTGGAGGAGGCAGTGCGGAAATCCGGACTTCTGCTGTTGCAGGCCGGAGCCATCGATCCGGTATATGTGGAGGAGATTGTGGAAAATATCCGCCGCGCTCCGGAGTATATGCTGATCGGAGACGGCATCCTGATGCCACATTCACGGGCGGCGGAACACGTATTTCAAACAGCTGTCAGCGTGATCCGTCTGAAAACTCCGGTTTCCTTAAACGACAGCGGACCGGGCGGTATCCGCTGGATTTTCACCCTGGCTGCCGAGGGCAGAACCGGGCACCTGACCGCCCTGGAGCAGCTCTCACAAATCCTTGCGGAGAGTTGGATGATGAGCGAATTGGAGCAGGTTTGTCTGCCGTCTCAGTTTAAAGAGCTGCTGGACAAATTTGTTGCAATCAATAATCAGAAAGAGAGAGGAGGTGATGTTGTTGATTGACAGTCAGTTGATCGTCCGGGAAAAGAATTTCCCGGACTGTGAGGCGGCGATCCGATATGGGGGCAGTATCCTGTACCGGCTGGGATACGTCAAGGATACATATACGGACTCCGTTCTGGCCCGTGAAAAACTTTTTCCCACAGGGCTTCCCACCCAGCCGGTCCCCATCGCAATTCCCCACACAGGAAGTGAACATGTAAACAGAAGTATGTTCTGTATGATCGTGTTTGATAACCCGGTGATGTTCCGCCAGATGGGAAGCGAGGAAGAACGGATACCAGCTGAGATCATGCTGCTGCTGGCCATTGACGGCAGCGAACGGCATCTGGAATTTCTGTCGGACATTCTGGGGATTTTTTCAGATGGATCCGTACTGACGCGGATCCGAGCAGCCGGTTCGGCCGAAGAAATTTGCAGTATTCTGGGGGAGTTTGAACAATTACAATTTGATTAGGGGGATCGGTATGGAGAGTAAAAAAGTGTTAATCTGCTGCGCCAACGGGGTTGCGACCTCTACGTTCGTGGCAATGAAATGCAAAAACAAATTCAAGGAAATGGGGATTACAGCGGAAGTTTCCACCTGTACAAGCCTGGAGGTAAAAAGTAAGGCACAGCGTATGAAACCGGATCTGATCATTTCCAACGTGGGCAAATCCATCAAAGTGCCCGAAGGTATTCCGGTGGTGTATGGGGTGAATCTTTTGTCCGGCCGGGAGATGGATGCAACCTGGGACGAGATTCTGGAACATTTGAACAAATAAGGAAAGGCTGGGGAATAAATGGAGATTATTACTGCGATATTCAGTCAAATCAATGCGTTGGGCGCTACCATCACCATGCCCATTATTTTTACCATTTTGGGACTGTTAATTGGGATGAAATTCAGCCAGGCACTAAAATCCGGCCTGATGTACGGCATCGGTTTCTCCGGTCTGTGGCTGGTTCTGGACTTCTTTATGGCTGCTCTGGGGGAAGCGGCAAACGGAATCAGCACCAATCTGGGGCTGAATCTTACGGTTATAGACGCGGGATGGATGCTTGGTTCGACCATGGCTTTCTCATCCTCCCTGCTTCCCGTAGCCCTGATCGGCTGCATTGGCATCAACATTCTGCTGATCTTCCTGGGCTTTGTAAAAACCTTAAACATCGATATCTGGAACTACTGGATTATCATCACCGGCGGCGTCCTGGTCTATCGTTTCACCGGCAGCTATGTCATCGGCCTGGCCGCAATCCTGATCTCGTTTGTGGTGGTGGTAAAACTGGCGGACCTGTTCGCAGACCGTGCCTGGGACGGTGACTTTATACCAGAGGGGATCACCCTGCCTCATTTAGACACCATCACCATGGCGCCGGTTTACTGGCTGGTCAACAAAATCATTGACCGGATTCCCAGGGTACGGGATTGGAATTTCTCTCTGGAAAGCCTGCAGGAGAAGATCGGCGTGTTCGGGGAACCGTCCATCATGGGGATGATTTTAGGCGCTCTTTTGGGCGTGTGCGCCGGGTTTGATGTGCCTGGAATCCTGAATCTGGCTATGGTTTCCGCCGCCACCATGGTGCTGATGCCCAAGGTATGCGGAATCCTGATGGAGGGGCTGGCCCCCATCTCAGAAGCGACCCAGGAACTGGCCAGCCGGAAATTTAAAGGGCGGGAAATCCGAATTGGCATGGACGCCGCGATTGGCGTTGGCAATCCAAACGTGTTGATTTTGGGTATTATTATCATTCCCATTATGCTGGTGGAAGCGGTCCTGCTTCCGGGTAACCGTATGCTGCCCTTCGCAGATCTCTCCAGTATGACGCTGTATATTTTATGGGCGGTGATCACAAGCAAAAACAACATGTTCCGGGCTCTGATCGCCGGTACGGTGGGAGCGGCGGTATACCTTCTCTGCGGTACATTTGTAGCCGGTGTCTACACGCAGGCGGCTCAGGCGGCCTGCGCGGATATGATCCCCGCTGGAACCAACTTTGTCTCCAGCATTAGCGCTGGAAATCCCCTGTATTCCATCTTGCTGGCAATCTGCCGTCTGCTGGGACTGGGCGCATAAAAATTTAGGGAGAGGTAATTGATTATGACGACAAGATTTGAAGCGGAAAGCAATGTAAAACAGCGCAGGGAGAAGCTGGACGGTATCCTGGAAGATCAGGGAACCGCTCTGATGCTGGGCGGTATCATGGCCACAGACATGCGCATCGCCAGAGCGGCTTACCGGGGCGGCTGCCGCATCTTTGAGCCGAACCATCCGGCTATGGCGCTTCAGATGGGGCTAAGCGGAGCCACCACCATGAATGAGGCCGAGGCCATCCGCCATTTGGTGCCGCTCTCACGGATGACTACCGCGGTGGAAGGACTGAGGGCAGTGCTGGGAGATGAGGTATTTATCACCTGCGCGGCGGCCGGCACATTTACAGAGCAGCAGCCGGTTCCCTTTACCCAGGAAGATGTGCTAAAGCTGGCCTATGCAGGTGCGGACTGCGTCCACTCCCATAAGTCCTCCATCGAAGATATCGCTCAACTTGCAGAATACTGCCACCGTGCAGGACTTCTCTGTGAGGCCTACATATCCGCCTATGATACCTTCGGGGTACAGGCGCCCACGGACGAGCTGCTTCTGCAGGCCATTAAGGATTATGAGGGCGTCGGAGTGGATATTCTGGGGCTGTGCACGGGGATGATTTATCAGGGCCAGGGAGCCACCGGATTCAGCGAAGAGTGCCTGCACCGCATCCGCCTGTTTATCGAGAACACCCATGTGGTAAAGGCCCTGGAAGGCGGCATTAAGCCCGGAAACATCGGCGCGGTAAAAAAGCTGGGGTTTGACATTCTGGTGATGTCCACCGCTCTGGACAACATCTGCCAGGAGGCCACGACAACGACCGTGAAAACAGTAATGAATCTATAGCCCGATGCCGCAACCCAGAAGGGTGGCCCAGACGTCATTCGACGTCCGGCCACCCTTCTATTTTTCCATTCACCACCGCGTGGAACAGACAGTCCTTGACAGTGGGGTTGTCCCGCTGCAGATCCCGGATCAGGTTTTTCACGTACTCCCGTTTGGTGTGCCCGTCCATGGGGCAGGGGTTTTTGCAGACCGGCAGGTGGTACTTATTCTTAAATCCCACCACCTCGGCCTCGGAGGCGTAGAGCAGGGGCCGGATCACTGTGAGGCCGGTGCGGTCCAGCCTGGTGCGGGGGGAGAAGGCGTAGAAATGCCCCTCGTAGATCAGCGACATCAGGGCGGTCTCGATCAGGTCGTCCCTGTGGTGGGCGTAGGCCACCTTATTGCATCCTAATTCCAACGCCTTGTTGTTCAGCGCGCCCTTGCGCATCTTGGCGCAGAGAGAGCATGGATTAGACTCTTTGCGGGTCTCGAAGAGCACCTTGCCGATCTGTGTGGGCACCACCTCGTAAGGCACGGCGAACTCCTCACAGAGCGCCCGGATGGGATCCAGCTCCAGGTTGCCCAGTCCCAGATCCACGGTGATGGCGCACAGTTCAAAGTGTTTGGGATAAAATTTCCGGAGATGGCAAAGGGCGTAGAGCAGGGTCAGGCTGTCCTTACCGCCGGACATTCCCAGGGCCACGCGGTCGCCCTCCTCAATCATATTGTAATGGTCCACGGCCTGGCGCGTCAGGCTGAGCAGTCGTTGAAGCTTCATAGGTCTGAATCCTTTCCATTCTGTTACATTTCCTTTATTCTACCCGCGCCCCTTGGCATTGTCAAGCAAAGTGAATTGTGTTAAAATGGAAATGATCTGCGGAATAGCAACGCATACAAATGATAAACAAAGGACAGGATAAATTATGGAACGTTTTAAATATGTCATTTCAGTAAAACAGGGGCTTCACGCCAAAAACGCCATGGAGCTGTCACGGGCGGCTTCCGGTTATGAGAGCCGCATCACCCTTCAGGTGGGAGACCGCGCTCCGGTGGACTGTAAAAATGTGCTGGCTCTCATGAGCCTGGGCGCCCGCCAGGGGGATTCTCTGGTTATAACCGTCCAGGGACCGGATGAGGAAGCGGCCATCGGATACCTGGTGGGATTTCTCAAGATGATACTGTGATGTTTCCGCTCCGCAGGGGAAATTTCCTAACAGCTAGGAAACACATTTCCCTGTTTTTGGCTGCTGATCCGCTTATAATAGTCAGCAGAAGCCGCCAGACGGCAAACTAATCGTAACAGTTCAGACGGCGGGAAATTGGCACGAAAATCCGCTTACAAGCAAGCTTGACGCGGCTTCCCTCGCCAATTTTCCCGCCGTCTGAACTGTTACAAACTAATCAGGAGGGGAACACCATGGCAAGATTGGGAATATCGATTTACCCGGAACATTCGGATTTACAGGAGGATATCGCTTACATTAAAAAGGCGGGAACGTACGGATTCAAACGAATCTTTACCTGCCTTTTAAGCATGGAGGGGAAAAGCCGGGAGACTGTAATCGAGGAGTTTAAGGCCCGGGCGGACGCAGCGCACCAGGCGGGCCTGGAGATCATCACGGACGTGAGTCCGGCGGTGTTCTCCCGGATGGGAATCACCTATGAGGATCTCTCGGTTTTCGGCGAGATGCACGTGGATGGCATCCGCCTGGACGAGGGCTTTGACGGCATGAAGGAAAGCCTGATGACCTACAATCCCCAGGGGCTTAAGATCGAGCTCAACGCCAGCACCCAGCTGGTCTATGTGGCAAACGTGATGGACCACCACCCGGACAAAAGCAAGCTGATCACCTGCCACAACTTTTATCCTCAGCAGTACACGGGTTTAAGCCTGGACCATTTTAACCGCTGCAACAGCGTTATGAAGGGAATGGGGTTACAGGTAGCGGCCTTTGTCTCCAGCAACGCGCCCGGCACCTATGGCCCATGGCCGGTGAACGAGGGGCTCTGCACCCTGGAGATGCACCGTTTTACGCCCATGGATTTCCAGGTACGCCATTTGTTTGCCACCGGCATGGTGGACGACGTGATCATCGCCAACGCTTACGCCTCGGACGAGGAGATGGCGGCCTGCGCGGCTGTCAACCCGTCCATTCTCACCTTCGGCCTTGAGCTGGAGAAGGAGCTGACACCCCTGGAGCAAAAGATTCTCTATTATGAGCCCAAGCATGTGGTCCGGGGCGATTTAAGCGAGTATATGATCCGCTCCACCTGGCCCAGGGTGACCTACGCCGATGAGCCTCTGCCCGCTGCCAATACCCGGGATTTGAAGCGTGGCGACGTGGTGATCTTAAACGAGGGATACTCCAAATACAAGGGCGAGTTACACATCGTGTTAAAGAACATGCCAAACGACGGGCGCAAGAACGTGATCGGCCGTCTGCCGGATTACGAGCATGTCTTACTGGATTATATTGAGCCGTGGAAGGTGTTCGCGTTCCGCGAAGTTCGCTAGAGGAGAAAAAACATGCAGAACAAACGACAGGAACAGCTTCTGGCCCTGCTGGCCGAACGGCGGGACTACATGACAAGCCGGCAGCTGGCGGAAATTCTGCAGGTGTCGGACCGTACCATCCGGTCCGATGTGGAAGCCATCAACCGGCGGAGCAGTCCGCCGCCCATCGAGTCAAATGTTCGCCAGGGTTATCGCCTGAATCCGGAGGCCGCGGTTTTACCGCCGGCCTCTGAACTTGATGCGGGGATTCAAAAGGACCAGCTTCCGCAGACACCGGGGGACCGCTGCATTTACATCATCCACAAGCTTCTGTTCGAGGTCCGCGAGCTGAATCTGACCGTGCTTCAGGGCCAGATTTATGTGAGCGGGTACTCCATCGAGAACGATTTAAAGCGTATACGGCGCATGCTGGAGCCTTATGCCAATTTAAAGCTGGTGCGCAGCCGGGAGTGCATCTCCCTAAAGGGCGACGAGGCCAGCAAACGCAGGTTTTACCGGGATTTGCTGGTGGCCGAAGTGCAGGAGAATTTCCTGAACTTAAATACCCTGGCCCACCTGTACCGAAGCTTTGACTTGATCGAGGTCAAGGACATTTTCGTGGAAGTGCTGGAGGAATACGATTACGCCATCCACGAGGCATTGTTTCCCATGCTGATTCTCCACGCGGGAACCAGCATCGAGCGGATGAACTGCTCCAACTACATCAACATGGAGGACAACAGCCAGGGGCTTTCGGACACCATTGAATACCAGATCTCCAAAACATTTTTCGACCGCATCGGCAAGCGGCTGCACATCCAGGTCCACGACGGGGAGATCGGCATGTTCGCCCTGGTGATCATGGGACGGAGAGCCTCCAACTATACCAGCGACTATGTGAATCTGAACGGCCGGTGGCTGAACACAAAAAAGCTGGTGGCCGAGGCCCTGGACAAGGTGCTCTGCCTGTTCGGCCTGGATTTCCGGGAGGACGCCGACCTGATCGCGGGCCTGAAAATGCATATCCACGGCCTCATCGACCGCCTGAAAACCGGCGTGAAGCTGGAGGACGTCTTTCTGGACGAAATCAAGCGCAAATATCCCCTGGTGTTTGAGATGGGGATCTACGTGGGCGAATTTCTCAAAGAAAAGCTGGGCCTTAGCATCTCCGACGTGGAGAGCGGTTTTATCGCCCTGCACCTGGGCGCTGCCAGCGAGCGACTGAACGCGGCCCGCCGGTACCGGGCCGTGATGATTCTGCCCCACAACCAGTCCTTCTCCGCCATGTGCGAGAAGAAGATTTCCGACATGTTCCGGGAGCGGATGGAGGTGGTCCGAACCTTCTCCTATTTTGAGGAGGAGATTGTGCGGGAAATGGACCCGGACCTGATTCTGTGCACCTTTCCCATCGAGCACAAGCTGGACGTGGAGACAGTGAACATCAACCTGTTTGTGGATTCCCAGACCGAATCCAATATTCTCCAGGCCGTAAACCGGCTGGACCAGAAGCGTTTCAAGCTGGAATTCGCCTCCCACATCGGCAATCTGGTGCGGAAGGAACATTACTACCAGGATCTGGACTTAAATACCCCGGGCCAGGTCATCGACCTGCTCTGCGCCGACTTGGAGCAGGCCGGAATCGTGGAGCCGGAGTTCAAGGAAATTGTGCGAAAGCGCGAGGAGATGTCCCCCACCTCCTTTGTCAACGCCTTTGCCATTCCCCACGCCTTCGGCGCTTTTGCAAAAAATTCCACCATCGCGGTGGCCCAGCTGAAAAATCCCATAAAATGGGGCGGCTTCGAGGTGCGGCTGGTGATGCTCTTCGCCATCAACGAGGGCGACCGTCGCATGATCAAGATCTTTTTCGACTGGGTGAGCAATGTAGTGAACCAGCCCCAGGAGCTGGCAAGAATCTGCTCCTCCTGCTCCTACGAGGAGTTCATCGACCGGATTACCGGATAATATTTCCTAGCTGTTAGGAAAACGGGTTACGGTAAATAATAGAATAAGGGCCTTATAATAAAGGCAAGTTCATAAGAAATGCAGCGAGCGCCCCAAAGCGCAGTTGCATTTTCTGCTTGTAGGCAGCAGGGCGCCGGTAAAACATAAGCGGCCGCGCTTACAGAAAATCAGAAGGAGGAAATCATAATGGTAGAAGGGTTAGAAATGATTTGTTTTCAGATCATCTCCAATGTGGGCGCAGCGCGTTCCAGTTACATCGAGGCAATCCAGATGGCCAAGACCGGGGATTTTGACGGCGCGGCCCAGTGTATGGAAGCGGGGCAGAAGCAGTTTCTGGCCGGACACGAGGCCCATTTCGAACTGATCCAGAAGGAAGCGGCGGGAGAGCCGGTGGGCGGTTCCCTGATCCTGGTTCACGCGGAGGATCAGCTGATGAGCGCCGAGAGCTTTAAAATCATTGCCGAGGAAATGATTGCCAGTTACCGGCGGATCGTTGAACTTGAGAAAAAACTGGCAGACTAAATATTGAATGGAAAATCAGGAGGGAATCAATCATGAAACGAGTTTATTTATTTTGCAGCGCAGGAATGAGCACCAGTATGCTGGCAAGCAAGATGCAGCAGGTCGCCAACAGTCACGATCTCCCCATTGAGGTGGAGGCGTTCCCGGACGGCAAGATCGCACAGATCATCAGCGAGCGCCATCCCGACGTGATCCTTTTGGGCCCCCAGGTAAAATACCGCTACGGCGAGATTGTGGAGAAGTACGGCTCCTCCGGCATCCCGATCCAGGTGATCGACCAGACGGATTACGGCATGATGAACGGAGAAAAGGTTTTAAAGTCCGCAATCAAGCTGATGAAAGCAGCAAAATAAAAAAATAGAACGATATGGGGGAATGTCAAAATGTTGAGCAAATTAGAGTCCGTTCTCATGCCGCTGGCTGAGAAAATCGGTAAAAATAAATATCTGATCGCGGTCCGTGACGGTTTTCTGCTGTCCATGCCGCTGTTGATCGTAGGTTCCTTTTTCCTGCTGATCGCCAATTTCCCGATTCCAGGGTGGAGCGATTTCTGGGCGCGGTTCTTCGGCGAGGACTGGGTCAGCTACTTCGCAAAACCCACGGACGCCACCTTCTCCATTATGGCGATCCTGGCCGTGGTCGGAATCGGATACTCCTTTGCGGAGCAGATGAACGTGGATAAACTCTTCGGCGCGGCCAGCGCCATGGTGAGCTGGTTCCTCATCATGCCTTACGAGGTTCTGTTAGAAGGCGGCGGCTCTGTAAAGGGTATTCCGCTGGACTGGGTTGGCTCCAAGGGTATTTTCGTAGGTATCATCTGCGCGTTCCTGTCCATCCACATCTATGCCTGGGTGAACAAGAAGGGCTGGGTCATCAAGATGCCCGAGGGCGTGCCGCCGACGGTGGTGAAATCCTTCGCAGCTCTGATTCCCGCAGGCGTCTCCATGCTGGTGTTCTTTGTGATCAACATCGTGTTCGCCATGACCCCATTCCACAGCGCCTTTGACTTTATTTTCACCATTCTTCAGGTACCGCTTTTAAAGCTGGGCAACACCCTTCCTGCAATGGTGATCGCGTACATTTTCCTGCACCTCTTCTGGTTCTTCGGCGTAAACGGAGGATCCGTGGTGGCTGCGGTATTCAACCCAATCCTGCAGACATTGTCCGCGGAGAACCTGGCCGCCTATCAGGCCGGCGCTCCCATTCCGAACATCATCTGCCAGCAGTTCCAGGATCTGTTCGCAACCTTCGGCGGCTGCGGCTCCGCCCTGTCCCTGATGATCGCCATGCTGTTGTTCTGCCGGTCCAAGCGTATCCGGGAGCTTGGCAAGCTTTCCCTGGTGCCCGGTTTGTTCGGAATCAATGAGCCCATCGTGTTCGGTCTGCCCATTGTGTTAAACCCCATGATTTTGATCCCGTTCATGCTGGTGCCCACCATCAACATCGTCATTTCCTACATCTGTATGTCCATCGGGCTGGTTCCGCTGTGCAGCGGCGTTGCGATCCCCTGGACCATGCCGGTGGTGCTTTCCGGTTTCCTGTCCACAGGCTGGCAGGGCGCCGTGCTCCAGCTGGTCCTGCTGGTTCTCGGAATCTTCGTCTACATGCCGTTCATCAAGATGATGGATAAACAGTATCTGGCGGACGAGGCCAAGGCCACTGCCGCCCAGGATGACGATGATATTTCCCTGGACGATCTGTCCTTTGACGACCTGTAAAACCTATAGTGAAATTTGGAGGAAACGACCATGAAAATTATCATGATATTTGATCAGATCCAGGCTGGTCTGGGATCCAAGGACGACGCCATGGTTCCCCTGACCGGGAAGAAGGAGCCGGTGGGCCCGGCGGTTATGATGGAGCCCTTCTTAAAAGAGGTGGACGGCCATGTGGTGGCCTGCCTGTGCTGCGGCAGCGGCACCTACCTGGCAGACCCCGACGAGGTGAGCCGTAAGCTGTGCGCCATGGTGAACAAGTTAAACCCCGACGTGGTGATCTGCGGCCCGGCCTTCAACTATGCCGATTACGCTGCCATGAGCGCCCGGGTGGCCTGTGACGTGAACAGCACCACCAAGTCCAGGGCTTTTGCCGCAATGTCCGAGGAAAATGCGGACACGATCCAGGCCTACAAGGACCGGGTGGCCATTGTCAGGACGCCGAAAAAGGGCGGTTCCGGCTTAAACGACGCCCTGCACAACCTATGCAGGATGGCCAAGGCCCTGGCGGACGGCCAGGATACGGCGCAGCTGAAATAAGAAATCTGCTTTTAATCACAGGAGGAGTTTGATATGTGGGGTATGATCGCAACCTGGCGCATGGCCGCTGAGGGGATAACGGCGGGAGCGGAGCTTCTGGCGGCAGGAAAAAGCTCCGGGGACGCTGTTGAGACAGCCATCCGGGCGGTGGAGGATTTCCCGTACTACAAGTCCGTGGGTTACGGCGGCCTGCCCAACGAGGAGATGGAGGTGGAGCTGGATGCGGCCTACATGGATGGCAACACTCTGTCCATCGGCGCGGTGGCGGCCATCCGCGACTTCGCCAACCCCATTTCCATCGCAAGGCGCTTAAGCAGCGAGAAGGTGAACAACCTGCTGGTGGCCGAGGGGGCGGAGAAATTCGCCCAGAAGGAGGGCTTTGAGCGCAAAAACATGCTGACGGACCGGGCCAAGGCCCACTACCGCAAGCGGGTGAAGGAATTAAAGTCCCAGGAGTTAAAGCCTTATTCCGGGCACGACACCGTGGGCATGGCATGCCTGGACAACCGCGGCGGGATGACCGCCGCCACCTCCACCAGCGGTCTGTTCATGAAGAAAAAGGGCCGGGTGGGCGATTCCCCCATCTCCGGTTCCGGTTTCTACGCGGACAGCAAGCGGGGCGCGGCCAGCGCCACCGGCCTGGGGGAGGACCTGATGAAGGGCTGTATCTCCTACGAGATCGTGCGGCTCATGGGCGAGGGCATGAGCCCCCAGGAGGCCTGCGAGACGGCGGTAAACCGTCTGGAGGCGGAGCTTAAGGAGCGCAGGGGGGAGGCTGGCGACCTGTCGGTGGTGGCCATGAACAACCGCGGCCAGTGGGGGGCTGCCACCAACATCGAGGGCTTCTCCGTGGCCGTGGTGACCCAGTCCCTGGAACCCACCGTCTACCTGGTAAAGCGGGGCGGAGACGGACACTGCGCCTGCGAGGAAGCCTCCGCCCAGTGGATGGAGGACTATATGCGGACGCGGATGGCGCCGGTGGAGGAGTAGATGGGGCGGGCGGTGGACTGTGAAGGGATGACGGACCGTGAGCGGATGACGAAACGTGAAGGGGCGGCGGAGTGTGAACGGACTGCAAGCCATGAAGGGATGGCGGTCCGTGAACGGCCGGCTCAGGGCGGGGAGACAGCGCTCCGGGAGCGAATCTTCCGGGCCGTGGAAGCCCTGGAGCAGCCCATGATCACCTCCATACGGGAACTGGTGCAGATCAATAGCGTGGAGCAGCCGGCGGAGGCGGACGCGCCTTTTGGTCCCGGGGTACGGGCGGCCCTTCACAGGGCGCTGTCCCTCAGCCGGGAGCTGGGATTTGAGACCGTCAACCTGGACAATTATATCGGCTACGCCCGGTACGGCCAAGGGCAGGATTATGTCTGCGCCATCGGCCACGTAGACGTGGTGCCGCCCGGGGACGGCTGGAAACAGCCTCCCTTTAACGGGTATCTGGAAAACGGCGTACTTTACGGCAGGGGAGTGTTGGACAATAAAGGGCCGGTGCTGGCCTGTCTCTACGGGCTGGCTGCGCTGAAGGAGTTAAAACTGCCTCTGAAGCGGCAGGTACGGATCATCTTCGGCTGCGACGAGGAGACGGGGTTTAAGGACCTGGCCTACTATCTGGAGCGGGAAAAACCTCCCGTGTACGGCTTTACCCCGGACTGTAAATACCCGGTGGTGTACGGCGAGCGCGGCAGAGCCGTGATCCGCGCCGTGGGGAGCAGAGGGGAATTAGAGCGGTTTTTCCACTTTGTAAACCAGTATTTTATCGGCGCAAAAAGCAACGGGGACCGGCTGGGGATTGACATTTCCCATCCCGAATATGGTATGATGGAGATGCGAAGCTACCGGCTGGGCACAGGGGCGGAGGAGAACGGGGAAGCGGGGAGCGTCTTTTTCGAGGCCGCTCTCAGCTATCCCAAGAGTATCACCGTCACGGATATCCTGGAACGGATCAGGGCAAAGTCGGCGGCCTTTGGGCTTAAGGTGGAGCTCGTACAGAATTACGACCCGGTGGCCTTTGACAAGGGCAGCCCCATGGTTCAGGCCCTGCGGGAATGCTACGAGCAGGTGACCGGGCTGGACGGAACGCCGGTTACCACCACCGGCGGTACCTACGCCAAGGCCATGCCGGGAATCGTCCCCTTCGGTCCCAGTTTTCCGGGCCAGAAGGGCATCGGGCACAATCCCAACGAGTGGATGACCGCCGCAGACCTGGTGACGAACGCGAAGATTTACGCGCTGGCCCTTTACCGGCTGGCCGTTCTCTGAGGAGAACGGGCGCGAACAAATTGGACATGATAATGCTTTACGGGCGTTGTGGACTCTCACAAGGCCCGTAAAGCGGCGTTAAGATAAGGAGTGTAGACATGATTGAAATTTGCTGTGGAAGCTACTACGACGCCCTTCAGGCCGCCAGAGGCGGCGCCAGGCGCATCGAACTGAACTGCGGGCTCCACCTGGGCGGCCTGACGCCATCCCTGGCCAGCCTGGAGCTGACGAAGGAGGGCTGCGATTTAAGCGTGATCGCCATGGTCCGTCCCAGAGGCGGCGGGTTCTGTTACAGCGGGGAGGATTTTCAGGTGATGGAGCGGGAATGCGCCCAGCTAATCTCCCACGGCGCGGACGGAATCGCCTTCGGCTGCCTGAACCGGGACGCCTCCCTCTGCGTGGATCAGAACGCCAGGCTGATCGACCTGATTCACGGCCAGGGAAAGGAAGCGGTGTTTCACCGGGCCTTTGACTGCTGCGCCGACCCGTACCGCACCATGGAGGAGCTGATCCGCATGGGCGTGGACCGGGTGCTGACCAGCGGTCTGAAGCCCAAAGCAATGGAAGGGCGGGACCTGATCCGCAAGCTACAGCAGCGCTACGGCAATGAAATCGAAATTCTGGCGGGCAGCGGAGTAAACGCCTCCAATGCCAGACAGCTCATGGATGAGACCGGCATCTCCCAGGTCCACAGCTCCTGCAAGGACTGGAAACAGGATCCCACCACTGTTGTAAACGGGGTCTCCTATGCCTTTGCGCCCGCGCCCTGGGAGGACTGCTACGACGTGGTCTCCGAAGAGCTGGTACGGCGGCTTCTCGAGGCGGTGGGAGAGTAGACACGGGAAAGTGGGGAGCAGGTTCCCGGGTTCGTCCCCGGGGCATACTCTGAAATCCGATTGACAAAGCGACACGTGTGTCGTATAATACAAATAGCGACACATGCGTCGCAAAAAAAGGTGGTTCGATGGGTAAAAAAGGTGAGGAAACCAAGCGGCTGATACGGGAAAAAGCAATTTCTCTGTTTGCACAAAAGGGCTTTAAAAATGTCACGATGAAAGACATCTGCTGTGAAACCGGTCTGAGCCGGGGCGGATTGTACCGGCATTACGACAGCACACGGCAAATCTTCTCAGAAATCGTCAATGAGCTGATGAGCGCTCAGGACAACGAGCTCTCGGAAAAGATGAATCAGGGCCGTCCCGCCCCTCAGATACTTGAGGAAATTCTGGATCGGTACTGCCGGGAGATGTCGGACCGGTATACGTCGCTCAGCGCAGCTATTTTCGAGTTTTATAGCGAACAGCAGCAGGACAGCAGCAACCATATGCTTTTAAAGCAGTATGCCGCTTCCGCGGATATGTGGAGGGCTTTCATTTCCTACGGCGCAGAGCGGGGGGAGTTTAAAAACGTGGATGCCGCTGAGATCATTGACGTGATCCTTTTTTCCTATCAGGGCGTGCGCATGTTCAGCACCATCATGCCGTTGGACGAACAGATACCGCGGCGGATTATTTCCCACGTCAAAAAAGTATTGCTGCCATAGGAGGATTTATGTATGGGAACTGTCTTTCAGCGTTTTTCACATGAAACAAGAGCGTTTATCAACCCGGAGGATCTCACGAAACCCAACCCAGACCTTCCAAACGTGTGCGTGTCAACCTACTCTGCAAATATCATAAACCAATATGTTTCCGCCCACAACCCGGAGGTGGTCGGCCGATTATACACCGCCAACGGAACCACGCCCATTTACCGGGCGGTCTATAAGGGCACTCCCATCGGGCTTTACCTGTCAAGGGTAGGCGCTCCGGCCTGCGCCGCGTGCATCGAGGAGATCATCGCTTACGGCGCAAAAAAATTAGTCCTGTTCGGCTGCTGCGGCGTTTTGGACGAGGGCCGCACCCGCGGGAAGATCATTGTTCCCACGTCCGCGGTTCGCGACGAGGGCACGAGCTATCACTACATAGAGGCGGCCGAGGAAATCCCTGCGGATCCGTATTCCGTGGACCGCCTGACCGAATGCCTGAAACGCTGCGGTTATCCTTACGTTTCAGGCAAGACATGGACCACCGATGCCATTTACCGGGAAACCGGAGAGCTGATCCGGGAGCGGAAGGCGCAGGGCTGCATCGCCGTTGAGATGGAGTGCGCCGCAGCCTTTGCCGTAGCGCAATTCCGGCGGATTCCCCTGATTCAGTTCCTGTACGGAGCCGATAACCTGGACACTTCAAAATGGGAGCCCCGGGATCTGGCAGAATATGGATATTCAAATGCCGATCAATATCTGACATTAGCGTTTGAATGCGCGCTTGCCTTGTGATCGCAGCCCCATCGGCAGCGGGCGGCCAAAGCTTCCTTCCGTATAACCGCACTCCGCACTTTTTATTAAGACAAGGGCCAAAAGACCTGGTAAAATTGAGGAAACGCATCTCTTGTCGGCATCCTGTGGCTGCCGACAAGGTATCATGACAGGCATTCCAGGAGGTAGCGGCATGAACACGCAGCGAGACATTGTCAGACAGGTAATTGATTATATCGAATCCAATCTGGAAGGGGATCTGGATTTGGAGAAAATAGCGGCCAGCGCAGGCTATTCCAGATTCCACCTCAACCGGATTTTCGCCGGGGAGACCGGCTGTACCATTTACAAATATCTACAGGCACGCAGGCTCACGTCCGCCGCCGAAAAGCTGGCGACGACCGATACGCCCATCGCGCAGATTGCCTGTGAATCGGGCTACAGCTCCCAGCAGGCCTTTTCCCTGGCCTTTAAACGGGTCTATCTCTGTTCCCCAAAGGTCTACCGTGACCGGGGTATTTTCATCCCAAGGCAGAACAGGCTCTCCCTTTGCGCCTCATCCGGGCTGCGTGTCATGTCCGGCACAGGCCGGGCCGCCATAACGGGGAGGATTGCAGCATGAGCGCCATTCCCATTGTGGTCGAGCAGACCGGCAGAGGGGAGAGAAGCTATGATATTTACTCCCGCCTCCTGTCGGATCGGATTATCTTTCTGGGCGAGGAGGTCAACGATACCTCCGCAAGCCTGATCATCGCGGAGCTTCTCTTTCTGGAAGCCCAGGACCCGCAAAAGGACGTCCAATTATACATCAACAGCCCCGGCGGCTCTGTGACCGCCGGTTTTGCAATCTACGACACCATGCACCATATCCGCTGTGACGTTTCCACCATCTGCATCGGGCTTGCCGCCAGCTTCGGGGCCTTCCTCCTGGCAGGCGGAACCCGCGGCAAACGCCTGGCGCTGCCCAACAGCCAGATCATGATCCACCAGCCGGCCATGAGCGGCCGGGGCATCCAGGGGCCTGCCAGCGATATCCTCATTATGTCTGACTACATGCAAAAGAGCAGGCAGCGTTTAAACCGCATCCTGGCGGAGAACACCGGGCACACTCCAATGGAGATTGAGCGGGACACGGAGCGGGACAACTTTATGAGCGCGGAGGAAGCCCTGGAATACGGACTGATCGATTCGATTATCGCCAAACGGCAAGGCTGATCCTTAAGTGGCGCCATGTGAAATCAGGCGGACGTAAGCCCCGTACCCTTCCTGCTCCATCTGGTTAAGAGGGATAAAGCGAAGGGCTGCGCTGTTGATGCAGTAGCGAAGCCCGCCGTCTTTCACCGGCCCGTCCTCAAAGACATGGCCCAGATGGGAGCCGCTCTCCCGGCTGCGGATTTCCACCCGGTTCATGCCATGGCTGAGGTCCTGCCTCCACGTAACCGCAGCCGGCTCCAGGGGCTTTGTGAAGCTGGGCCAGCCGCAGCCGGAATAAAATTTGTCAGCGGAGGAGAACAGCGGTTCCCCGGTCACCAGGTCCACGTAGATGCCCGGTTCGTCCAGGTCCCAGTATGCCCCGGTAAAGGGCCGCTCGGTGGCGGCATTCCTGGTCACCTCGTACTGCTGGCCGGTCAGCGCCTGGCGCAGCTCCTTGTCCGGCAGCCGGACGACCACCCGGCCGTCCTCATCTAAGGCCAGCCGGTCCAGGCTGCCGAACCGAATGTGGCAGTAGCCGCGAGGATTTTTGCGCAGATAGTCCTGGTGGTATTGCTCCGCCTCATAGAAATTTTTTAACGGCTCCAGCTCCACGGCCAGCGGCTCCCGGTACTTCCGGCGGACCTGGTTCATGATTGTCTCGATCAATGGCCGGTCCCTCTCGTCGGTATAATATATACCCGTCCGGTACTGGCTTCCCCTGTCGTTGCCCTGGCGGTTCACGCTGACCGGATCGATGATCTCAAAAAACTGCCGGATCAGGATGCGCAGAGTCACCACATCCGGATCATAGGAAATGCGCACCGCCTCCGCAAATCCCGTGGTGTCCGAGCACACCTGCTCATAGGTCGGGCGCTCCACCCGGCCGTTGGCATAGCCTGAAACCGCCCCGGCCACGCCCGGAATCCTGGAAAAATATTCCTCAACTCCCCAAAAGCATCCCCCGGCCAGATAAATTTCCCGCAGCTCTGCCTCCTGATGTTCACTCATGTCGTTTGCGCCTCCTTCTCGGTATTTTCCCGTGCTTTACAGTAGTATTATGCAATATTGGGCCAAACAATTCAACCGGCAGTTTGGATTGAGACTTCCCGGTCTTTCTGTGCTGCCAATATGCTTCGTAATATAAAATTACGTTGTTCAAACAATCAGACTGTGGTAAAATAGACTTCGTTAAAACGTGCTGGAAGGCGGGTACAGAGGATGAATGACAACAGTGCGGACTGCAGAATTTCCATTGCGGTCTGCGACGACGACAGCTGCTTTGCAGGCCTGTTCGCAACGATGATCGAGAAAACCCTTGGAAAGCTGGAACGGAGCTGTTCCGTGAAAATTTTCACAGACGCCCGGGACTGCTGCGCCGCTGTGGAAACGGGCGGGTTCGATCTGATTTTTTTAGACATTGAAATGAACGATATGGACGGGTTTTCCGCGGCGAGGAGAATCCGCTTTTGTGGAACGGACGGTCAGCGGGAGGACGGCCCGTTTCTTATTTTTGTGTCCAGCCACGAAAATCTGGTGTTTGACGCCTACGAGTTTGAACCGCTGTGGTTTCTGCCCAAGGAGCGCGTTTCCGCCGAGCTGGAGCGGGCGCTGAAAAAATTTCTTGAAAAGACGGCAAAGCGCGACCTGGCTTACCGGTTCCGGGACGGCATCTCCTACAAGCCGGTCAGGATCCGGGACATTTTTTACCTGGAATGCAGCGGACACAATCTGGAAATCAACACGCGCACGGAGCGTTTCTGCATTTACGGCAGTTTAAAACAGATGGAGCAGGAGCTGGGGCCCTTCGGCTTTTTCCGAATCCACCGCAACTACCTGGTGAACGTGGATGCGGTGTTTTCCGTGAACCGCGATACCGTAACGCTGGTGGACTACAGCGTGCTGCCATTGAGCAAGGACCGGAAGCAGCGGATCAAGGAACTGCTGCTCTCAGGGGGGTGAGGGCATGGACGCGATCTGGGTGGAATTCCTTGGGAATCTCTATAGCAGCCTTCTCTCCGTAGGTCTGATCACCTATCTGTTCGGCCGGAAATACCGCGGAATACGGGGATACGGCGCGGCGGCCGCGGCGGTGGCCGTCTATTACGGGGTCATCGTCTTTTTGAACTACCATTACCAGTTCGAGGGCCTGGCGGCCATTCTCTACGGGTTGGTGCTGTTCGTCTACGGCTGCCTTGCGCTCAAAGGGAGAGCGGAGTACAAGGTGGTTTTCTGCGTGGCCTGGAATTGTGCGCTTCTGCTGACCGCTCTGGGCAGTTTTGTGCTGCTGCACTTTATAACCGGCTGGAGCATCCACGATCTGTGGCATCCTCTGGGTTCCGCCCGGACGATTGCGCTACTGTACGGCTGCCTGATCAAAGGCATGATCGCCCTGGCCATTGCCATGAGGAAACGCTTCGGCCCCAGGTATTCCCCTGCGGGAAGCGGCTGGAGAAGGGCCCTGGGACTCCTGAGCTATTTTCTGCTGAGTCTGGAAGCGTTTTTGATGATGATGGAAGTGATGATTCAGGGTGAGGGAACGGCGCTTCTCCTGGTCTTTTATATCGTGTTGGCCGGTCTGTTCCTCATTCTGCTGTACGCCTTTTATCAGAGCATGATGGGACGCCGGGAGAGCCGGGAGGCCCAGTATCTGCGGGAGAGCATGGAACAGCAGGCGGCCTATATCCACTCCTTTTCCCAGCTCTGCCAGGAGATGCGGCTGCTGCGCCACGACGCCAGAGGACATTTGGTAACAGTGCACATTCTCCTGAAGGAGGGAAAACGCCAGCAGGCCGCCGCCTATCTGGAGGGCATCGCAAAACCGCGGACGTTCCGGGAGGACGATGAAAGGGAGAACGGAATGGAATGTTTCTGCGAGGAGGATAAAAAACCATGACAATGTCCGCGTTCTCGGCCGCGCTGGAGGTCGTGGCCAATCTTTACGACAGCTTTTTGACCATTCTTCTCTGCACCCTGTATTTCGGAAGCCGATTTGAGGGCTGGAGGCGAAACGCCTGCTTTGCCGCGGGCGTTGCGGCCTTTGCCGGTGTGATGGCCTGGCTGAATTCTTACTCCGTGTTCGAGGGCTTTGGGGGGATTTTCTACAGTCTGGTGATCGTTCTTTACGCCTGGGCGGCTCTGGAGGGCGGGATTTTCCAGAAGCTATTTTTCAGCCTCTTCTGGAACTGCGTCCTGATGCTGTCCGGCTTTGGGGTCGTGCTCTTTCTGAGCCTGTCGGGCCTCTGCCCGCCGGAGGAGGTAGTCCGCTACGGCAGTCCGTCCCGGGCCCTGTGTCTGGTCTGCTGCATGGCGCTGCGGGCTGTCCTGGCCCGGGCCATCCTGTGTTTCAGCCATCGCAGGCGGATCGGGCGGGATACGGGCGGGCGGCGGGAACACCTCATCTGGATTCTGTATCTTTCAGGCTTCTTTCTGCTGGGCACGGCCCTGTTCGGCGTTGTCTTTGAAACCATCACCGGCGGGCAGAACGTGCAGTTTCTCCCCATTCTCTATTGCGGCCTCCTGGCGCTGCTGGCCCTGATTTTCATCAGCTTCCGCCAGGCCGACGAGCGGGAGAGCAGGCGGAAGGAGCGGGAATACCTGGAAGAGTCGCTGGCCCGCCAGGACGCGTATATCTGCAGCCTCTCCGGCCTCAAACAGGAGCTTCAGGAAATGAACCGGGAGCTCCAGGATACCATGGGCGCGGTGGGCGGCCTTCTGGCCTGCGGCAGGGAGGAGGAGGCGCTCAGACGTCTGGAACAGTTTGACGGGGAATTGGAGCGGTTCGGCACATTTGCGGTGTACACCGCAAACGACGGTCTCAACGGTGCGGTCACCAAAGCCGTTCAGGACTGCCGGCGCGACGGCGTCCGGTTCACCTACCGGATCATGGGCTCCGTGGGACGATTTTCTTCCCCGGATCTGGGAATCCTGCTCTGCAACCTGTTGGACAACGCCCGGGAGGGCAGCCTGAAAGGGCTGGGAAAACCCTCCGTGGACCTTACAATCACCAATTTCCGCGGCTATCTTAAGTGCGCGCTGGAGAACACGGTAAACCGCGGCCTTCTGGAATCCAATCCCGGCTTCGGGACCGACAAGGACGACAAAATCAACCACGGCTTCGGCATCAAGAGCATCCGCCGCATCGTGGAGCTGTACGACGGGGTGAGTAAGTCCGAGCTGATTTGCCGGGAGAACGGGTGGGTACTGCGGCAGGAACTGCTTCTGGGCTTTCCCCGGACAGAAGGCGTTAAACCCCCGGATCAGGCGGGAAAAGCCGCCGGAGATCAGGAGATTTCCGGAGTTTAGCGTTTTTTCCTGTCCCGTTTCTTCCTGTCCGGCAGCATAAATATGATCAGGTTGACGAACAGCACCAGGCCCAGAACTACGAGCGCCACGGATTGCAGGAATGAGAAGCGTTTGGAAAAGTCCGCCATCTCATCGCCGTCCATCCAGCCGCTGTAAAGATCGATGCAGTTGCCCATATAGACGCTGTCCGTGATCTGGTAGCGCTCCCGCTCCCGGTCCGTGAGAAAACGGCTGGCTCCCTCGTCCCAGTAATAGCCGATGGGCAGGGTAACAGGGCCTTTGCGGGGGATTTTTGTGATGGCGTCGTCGATCAGCGCCCAGGTCCTTGAGCCGTCCTCAAAGGTCAGAAGATAATACTGGGCGTAGTCCGCATAGGGTTTCAGCCAGAACTTTTTCACGCTGCTCCTTATGACCGCAGGCGCCGTGATTCCCAGGGTGCTGCTGCGGCTGCCGTAGTATCCTCTCTGAGTGGCGGGACCCGGCCGGTGGCCAGTCTGCTTGTAGATCCCGGTGGCCTCAAGCTGGCTGGCATCGACCTCCAGGACCGCGATAAAGTGTTTCTGCAAATCCGCTTCCGATCCGATGCCTGGAGTGGGTTTTAAGCCGGGATAACCGGCGTAACAAACCGCTGATCCGCTCTGTCCCTCCTGTTTCGCCAGAACCTCCTCCAGATCGACGGGCCCGGCGGCTCTGTACAAAATCCCCTCGAAATTCAATCGCGGGACGATGATGAGGCAGCAGAAAAACAGGGCGGCCTCGATCAGAAGAAGCCGAAGCTGCCGGAGCGCTTTTTGATTGTTCATAGGACATTTCCTCGTTTTCCACAGTCTCGTTTTTATCCATCATAGCATTGAATTGCTGTTCCGGCAAACGGATTTACCTGCAATCCCGGCCTTATCACAAAAACACCCTGTATTTTATCCTGTTTTCTGCTATAATCTAAGGAAACGTATCCCTTATCGTCAACCTGCGGTTGTCGACAAAGTATAATCAATGAAACGTATAATAGGATAAATTCGACCGCGCCGCACTCCGCTCATCAACAGCGGCCCATTTGCGCGGAATTTGAGACATACGGAAAGGAGCCTGACCTATGTATAAAATTTTCATTGTGGAGGACGATCAGGTGATCGCCGCGGCTATGGCGGAGCATTTGAAATCCTGGGGTTGGGATGCCCGCTGCGCCGTGAATTTCGGGGATGTGCTGGCCGAGTTTGCGGCCTTTGGCCCACAGCTCGTTCTCTTAGACATCTCCCTTCCATTTTACAACGGATACCACTGGTGTGGCCAGATTCGCCAGTGTTCCAAGGTCCCGGTCATTTTCATTTCATCAGCCGCCGACAATTTAAACATCGTGATGGCGATGAACATGGGAGGCGACGATTTTATCGCCAAACCCTTTGACCTGGACGTGCTGACCGCCAAGGTTCAGGCCATGCTGCGCCGGACCTATGAATTTGCCGGGCAGAGCCGTCTGCTGGAGCATCGGGGAGCCGTCCTCAACGTGGACGACGCAACCCTGACCATAGCCGGGAACAAGCTTCCGCTAACGCGCAATGAGCAGCGGATTCTGCAGACATTGCTGGAAAATAAGGGCCGGATTGTAAGCCGGGACCACCTGATGCTGCGCCTGTGGGAATCCGACAGCTATGTGGACGACAATACGCTGACCGTAAATATCACCCGGCTGCGCAGGAAGCTGGAGCAGGCCGGACTGCCCGGATTCATTTTGACGAAAAAAGGCAGCGGCTACCTGATTGAATAAGCGCGGCTGCCGGGAATAACAGGAGGATGGCAATGGAACAGACTGTGAAACACCGCCCACGGTTTTGGGGCTTTGGGGAATATCTGCTGGAATATAGGGGGCTTTGGGGCCTCCTTTTGGTTTTTACCGCGATTTTTGCCGCGGTATTTTACGGGTATCGCCTGCCCATGGAAGCGGTCCTGTACGGCTCGCTGCTATGTGTTTGCGCCGCGCTTTTACTGCTGGCCTGGCGCTACCGCGGATTCCAAAAGAAGATGGCCGCGCTGTCCCGGATGGAGGAAACATTTCTTCAGGACCCGGACCGCTATTACGCGGATGATTATCCCCCCGCGGATTCCCTGCTGGAGCGGAAATACCAGCGGTTTCTGACCTTGATCAGCCGGGACAGGGAGCGGATACGCAGCCGGTCAGAAACCGCCTGGGAGGAGATGACGGATTATTACACCATGTGGGTCCACCAGATTAAAACGCCCATCGCAGCCATGCGCCTTCTGCTGCAAAAGCAGAACGGTCATGAAACCCAGGAGCTGCAGGAACAGCTGTTTAAGATCGAAGAGTATGTAAGCATGGTGCTGCAATACCTGCGCCTGGACGGCGGACAGGACCTGGTCATACAGTGGTGTGACTTAGACCGGATCGTGCGGCAGGCAGTCCACAAATACGCGGGCATGTTCATACGAAAGCGCCTGTCCCTGAACTATGAACCCATAAACCGCAGGATCCTGACCGATGAAAAATGGCTGGTCTTTGTGGTGGAGCAGATTCTCTCCAACGCTGTGAAATACACCCGTCAGGGAGGGATCACCGTCTTTCTGGAGGAAACGCCCGAGCCAACTCTTGTCATAAGAGATACCGGCATCGGAATTGCCCCGGAGGATCTGCCCCGTATTTTCGAGAAAGGCTTTACCGGATACAATGGGCGCTCCCACAAGCGCTCCACGGGAATCGGCCTTTACCTGTGCCGTAGAATCTTAACGCGCCTGTCCCACGACATCCGGGTGGAATCGGAGCCGGGCAGAGGCACCGCAGTCAGAATCTGTCTTGGCAGCGAAACTCTGCCCGTCGAGTAGCCCCCGGGCCAACCTTGCAAAAATGTAAGGTTAGCCTTCAAAATGTAAGTCAAATCCATGGCAGTCCGCCCGCGCGTTGGCTATAATGCATGTATCGCGTTTATGCGGAAGATTGGAGGAAGTAATATGGCTGTTTTGGAAGTACAGCATCTGAAAAAAATATATACCACCCGTTTCGGCGGAAACCGGGTACAGGCTCTGGCCGATGTGAGTTTTTCGGTGGAAGAGGGGGAGTTCGTGGCGATCATGGGTGAGTCCGGTTCCGGAAAGACTACGCTGCTCAATATACTTGCCGCGCTGGACCGCCCCACCTCTGGGACCGTACTCTTAAACGGCACGGATTTGAGCGGCATCAAAGAACACAAAATGGCCGCATTCCGGCGGGACAATCTGGGATTTGTGTTTCAGGACTTCAACCTTCTTGACACATTTTCTGTGAAGGACAATATTTTCCTGCCCCTGGTACTTTCTAAAACCCCCTATGAGGAGATGGAGCGCAGGCTGGCGCCACTGGCCGGGAAGCTGGGGCTGACGGACCTGCTGAACAAATTCCCCTACGAGATCTCCGGCGGCCAAAAGCAGAGAACCGCGGCCGCCCGGGCGCTGATCACCAATCCCCACATCCTGTTGGCCGACGAGCCCACCGGAGCGCTGGATTCCAAGGCCGCGGACGGGTTGCTGCGCATGTTCGGCGGAATCAACCGGGAGGGCCAGACAATCCTCATGGTAACCCACAGCGTCCGCGCGGCCAGCCATGCGGGGCGCGTCCTCTTTATCAAGGATGGGGAGGTATTCCACCAGCTCTACCGCGGTGGAAAGACCAACAGCGAGCTCTACCAGAACATAGCGGATACCTTGACTATGATTACGACAGGTGGTGACAGAACATGAACCGTTTCTTCTATCTCAGGCTGGCTGCGCAGAATATCCGTAAAAACGCCCAGACCTATATTCCTTATATTCTGACCTGTACGGGTTCTGTGATGATGTTCGACATCATCCTCACCTTAGCGGGCAACCGGGAGATCGCCGCAATGCACGGCGGTTCCGATATGCGGACCATCTTAAACCTGGGCTGCTTCATCATCGCCCTGTTTGCCGGCGGCTTCCTGTTTTACACCAACAGCTTTTTGATGAAGCGGCGGAAGATGGAGATCGGCCTGTACAATATATTAGGCATGAGCAAGCGCCACATCGGCAAAATCCTGTTTTTTGAGACCTTCATCATTGCGGCAATCAGCCTTGGGGGCGGAATCATAGGGGGCTTTTTGTTCTCAAAGGCAGTTTATCTTTTGCTGCTCCGCCTGATCGAAGCTCCCGTACAGTGGGGATTCTTTTTCTCGGGGACAGCCGCCCTGACTTCCGTGCTGCTGTTTGGAGCCGTATTTTTAGTGATCCTGTCCGTGAATCTGGCCCGGGTGCATTTGAGCAGCCCCATGGAGCTTTTGCGGGGCGGGCAGATGGGAGAGCGGGAGCCCAAAACGCGGTGGGGGATTGCGGTGGTTGGGATCATCACCCTGGGCTTTGGATATTATCTGGCTCTGACCACTTATAACCCCGCTATGGCAATCAGCGCCTTTTTCGTCGCCGCCATCCTGGTCATGATCGGCACCTACTGTCTGTTTACGGCCGGAAGCATCGCGCTGTTGAAATTCCTGCGCGGGCGTAAAAAGTTCTATTACCGGACTGAGCATTTTATCTCCGTGTCCGGCCTGCTCTACCGCATGCGGCAGAACGCCGCCGGTCTGGCGGGAATCTGTATCCTGTCCACCTCCGTTTTAGTGATGCTCTCCAGCACAGTGGCGCTCTACGTGGGAATGGACGATGTGATGCGCAACCGTTTTCCGCGCAATATCATGCTGACAGCGGACCGGACCACACCGGAGGAGGAATCCGTGATCACGGCCGCAGTGAAGGAGGTGCTCGCCCGGGAAGGACTGCCGGAACAGAACACCTTGACCTACCGGGATCTATCACTTCTCGTGATAAACGGGGAGGGCGGAACGTTCGAGCTGGAAGAAATTTACACCAACAGCGACCTGGACCGGATTGCCCCCATGTACGTCATAACCCAGGAGGACTATAACCGGCTCACCGGAAACAACGCCGTGCTGGGGGAAGGACAGTGCATGGTCATCACCCAGAGGGCCCCCTACCAGGAGGAAAACCTGACCCTTCTTGGCAGAACCTACCAGGCGGTGCCGGCGGGAGATTACGGACTTTGGGAGGGGGCTGATTCCTTTGGCCCCGAGGTGTACTATCTGATCCTTCCCAATCTGGCGGACATTGAATTTCTGGAATCACAGCAGAAGGTGGATGAGAAATATTTCTCACGCATCCAATACCACTACGGCTTTGACCTGGATGCGGACCAGGAGACGCAAATCCGCATCTTTGATGAAGTCATGGAAAAGGCCGCTGTGCTCCCCCAGGGAATCCAGGGCGAGTGTGCGGCAGCCCAGCGCGCCTCTTATTTTTCTCTGAACGCGGGACTGCTGTTTCTGGGCATTTTTCTGGGCACCCTGTTTGTGATGGCCACCGTGCTGATCATCTATTACAAACAGGTGACCGAAGGTTATGACGACAAGAGCCGATTCGAGATCATGCAGAAGGTGGGACTCTCCAAGGCGGAGATCCGCCGTTCCATCCGCTCACAGATCCTGTTGATGTTCTTCCTGCCCCTGGCAGCGGCAGCGGTTCACATTTCAGCAGCATTTCCCATCATTACCAGGCTGCTGGCTGCCATGAACCTGACGAACGTGTCCCTTTTTGCCGCCACCACGGCCGGAACCCTGGCTGTGTTCGCCGCTGTCTACGCAGCAGTCTATGTCCTGACGTCCAGAGTTTATTTTAAAATCGTATCCTAAGCGGAAAATCCGCCCGGAGTGTTGTAATATTTACCCAACTTCTGCTATAATAAGGAAACAAATCGATTTATATGGGTATGATAAAACCATGGAGCAGGAGGCGGATATGGAACATCACGAAATGGTGTCTGATCTGTATCAGAAGAATATGCAGAAGGTGGCAAACAGCAAAAAATGGCGGAATATCGTGAATATTATCTTCATTCTGCTGGGAAGTTTGATTCTGGCCATCAACATGAACACCTTTGTGGAGCAGGGAAATTTGGTGCCTGGGGGATTTTCCGGCCTGTCCAAGCTGATCCAGCGGGTGGGGCTAAAATATTATGATGTGAAGATTTCCTTTACTCTGCTGAACGTGATATTCAACGCGGTCCCGGCTGTTTTTGCTTACCGGCTGGTGGGCAAGAAGTTCACCGTGTTTTCCTGCCTCAGCCTGCTTGTGGTTTCCGTCCTGGTGGACGAGCTGCCCGTCATCCCCATCACCGGCGATATCCTGCTGATTTCCGTGTTCGGCGGGATTCTCAACGGTCTGGGCCTGAGCCTGATCCTAAACAACAACGCCAGCAGCGGAGGGACGGATTTCATCGCCATGTCCCTCTCCAACAAGTACAAGGTGTCCACCTTCAATTACATGCTGCTGTTCAGCGCCGTGATCATCCTGATCTCCGGCCGGCTGTTCGGCATGGACAAGGCTTTATATTCCATTATTTTCCAGTTCTGCAATACCCAGGTGATCAACACCTTTTACAAGAAGTACAAGAAAAAGACGCTGCTCATCGTTACCGACAATCCGGCCGCCATCTCCGCCGACCTGCTGGAGCTGACCAACCACAGCAGCACGATCCTGAAGGGCTTTGGCTCCTACACGGCCCACAAGAAATATCTGATCTACACGGTGCTCTCGGACAGCGATGTGAGAAAGATGAAAAAGCAGATCCACCAGCAGTACCCGGACACCTTTGTGAACGTGATCAACTCCAGCGACGTGGTGGGCAATTTCTATATTCAGCCTTTTGAATAATTGTACGACGCAAAAAAAATGATTCACCTGCAACTTTTGGCCTCATGAAAACGTCTAAGGATATGAGTGCATACAAAAGCGAGGGTGAGAAAAATGGTTTTCAGCAGTTTGGAATTTATATTTCAGTTTCTTCCGGTGTTCCTGATGATTTACTATCTAATCCCGGGCGGATGGAAGAATCTGTGGCTTCTTGCGGGGAGTCTTGGCTTCTATTTTTACGGGGTCAGGGACACCCCCTTTTATTTTGTTCTATTGATCCTCTCCATTCTGGTCAACTACCGGATCGGAGTCTTAATCGGACGGCGCAGGGTCGGCCGGCTGCGAAAGCGCTGGCTGATCTGCGGCGTTCTTTACAACCTGTTCTGGCTGATTCTTTTCAAATACGCGTCGTTTTTTGTCCAAAATATAAACCTGCTTCTGAAAATGGCGGGGGTATCCCAAAATTTTCCGGTTTTCACTCCGGTCCTGCCCGTTGGCATCAGCTTCTACACCTTCCAGGCCATCTCATATCTGGTTGACGTTTACCGGAAATCCGTTCCCTGCGAGGGTTCTCTGGTGGGCTTTGGCATGTATATCAGCATGTTTCCCCAGCTGATCGCCGGTCCCATTGTGACCTATTCCTCCATCCGTGCCCAGATCGGCAGAAGGCGGATTACCTTCCGGCAGATTGAGGACGGCCTTCGGGAGTTTACCATCGGCCTGGGGTTTAAGGTGCTTTTGGCCAACCGGATTGGCGGCCTGTGGAGCCAGGTTCAGGCCATCGGCTATGAGAGCATCTCCACGCCCTTGGCCTGGCTGGGGCTGGCGGCGTTCAGCCTTCAGATCTATTTTGATTTCTGCGGTTACTCCCTGATGGCAAAAGGGCTGGGCGCCATGATGGGCTTTAAACTTCCGGACAATTTTAACCATCCCTACATGTCCCGTTCCATGACGGAATTTTGGCGGCGATGGCATATGACTCTTGGAAGCTGGTTCCGCGATTATGTGTATATTCCCCTGGGTGGAAACAGGCGGGGCAGGCTTCTGACTTTCCGCAATCTGATGGCAGTCTGGTTTCTGACCGGATTCTGGCACGGGGCCAGCTGGAACTTCATCCTCTGGGGCCTGCTGCTGTTTTTGATCATGTCCGCCGAACGGCTGGGGCTTCTCGCCGTACTGGAACGGTGGAGCTTTCTGGGCCACCTCTACATGCTGTTTGTGATACCGCTCACCTGGCTTGTGTTCGCGGTCACGGACATAGGCCAAATCGCCCTGTATCTCCAGCGCTTGTTTCCTGTTTTCGCCCGCCAGAAGCAATTTGTCTATTTCAGCGGTGATTATCTGAAATACGGAAAGCTATACGCAATCTCCCTGGCGGCGGGATTGATCTTCATGACGGATATTCCCGGGCGGATCTATAGGAGACACCGGTATTCCCTGATCACGGCTATTGGACTTCTGGCCGTATTCTGGTTGTGTGTGTACTGTATGCGTTTAGGGCTGGACGATCCATTTTTATATTTCAGATTTTAGGCGGAGGTGTGAGATGAGACGATATTGGTACAGTATTCTTTTGACGGGCAGTATCATGATCCTTGCCCTGGGAAAGCTGCCGCCGGATGTATTTGGCGTCAGAACGGCTATGGCGAAGGCGGAGGTGAGTGCGATGGAGATGGGGGCGGCGGAGACGAACACGGCAGAGGCGACGGGCGCGGCGGAGGCAGAAGCAGCGGAAGAGGAGATGGGCGCGGCGGAGACAGAGGCAGCGGCAGCGGCGGGGGCAACGGGCGCGGTGGAGACGGAAGCGACGGAAATGGGCGCACCGGAGAGGAGAACGGCGGATACGGAAGCAGTGGTAATGGGCGCATCGGATACAGCGCCCTCGCAAACAACACCCCCACCCCCGGAAGTTCCGTCAACTGTATCTCCCGGGACCGGCGAAACTTTTTCCGATACGCTCTTTATCGGGGACTCGCGGACCGTGGGGCTCTCCGAATACGGTGATTTGGGGCAGGCGGAGGTATTTGCAAATTCCGGCATGTCGGTGTTCAATCTCTTTCAGGCCCAGGTCACCCTCAAAAACGGGACCAAACAGGGGTTGGACGAGGTTCTCTCCTCGAACCGCTACGGCTCCATCTATCTCATGCTTGGGATCAATGAGCTGGGATACGAGGAACAGAGCATTCTCCGCCAGTACCGGACCGTAGTGGAGCAGATTCGCGCCAGGCAGCCCCAGGCGACCCTGATTCTGGAGGCAAATCTGCACGTCACCCAGGAGAAGGCCGCCAAAAGCGATATTTACAACAACCGGAAAATCGACGCTTTAAACAAGGCCATTGAAGCGATTGCAGAGGAAACCGGCTGCCGCTACCTGAACGTCAACAGCCTTTTCGACGATGAAAACGGAAATCTGGCCGCCGGTTATTCCACCGATGGTTCCCATATTCTAGGAAAATATTATTCCGTGTGGGTGGAATGGATCCGGAGCAGCCGTTAAAATTTGCAACATTTATATGATTTTGTGCAACTATCTGACAGTTGACTATTGCAACTGTTCTCATTTTTTGTTAAACTAGACATATAATTATAACACAACAGAAAAATATACGCCGAATGCCGCGCCCTGTAAACCAACAGAAGCGGCAGCGGGAGAACCAATTATTGGGGTGTATTTGCCCGGAGATACAATGAGCGCCACGTATCCCGGCAATAGGGAACCTTCTTTCCCGAACCCGTCAGCTAATCTCGTAGGCGAAGGAAGGTTAAATGGCTATTTTTGTGTACGCATATTCGCGCAAACAGCTGTTGAGCTGCCTTCGCCACCCGGAATTTCCGGGTGGCTTTTTCTGTCAGTAAATCAGTAAAGGAGAGATTGCGATGAAAAAAGAATCCGGAAAACCCAGTCTGTTTTTATCCGTTACGGTCCTGGCGGTAATCGCCGTCGTACTGACGGCCGGAATTATCGCCGGCGTTCCCACCATCCCCCTGCTGGTGGTCAACATTTTCCTGGTCCTGATCATTTCCATGCTGTTCGGCTACCCTTACCGGGAGCTGGAGGAGGGTATGATGTCGGGCGTGAAGCGGGCCATGGACTGCGTTATCATCCTGCTGTTTGTGGGCGTCCTCATCGGCGCCTGGATCAAATGCGGCACAGTCCCCATGATCATCTATTACGGCCTCAGTTTCATCACGCCCCGGATGCTCCTTCCCCTGACGTTTGTCATGTGTTCCCTGCTTTCCCTCTGCATCGGGACCTCCCTTGGCACGGCGGGAACCATGGGCGTGGCCTGTGTGAGCATCGGCGTGAGTATGGGAATTCCCATCCCCATCGTGGCCGGTGCGGCGATCTCAGGCTCGGTCCTCGGCGACAAGCTGTCCCCCTTGTCCGATTCCACCATTCTGGCATCCAGCGCCAGCGACATCAATATCTACTACCACGTCCGCTCCATGATGTACACCACCATTCCGGCCGTGATCATCAGCCTGGTGATTTTCTATTTTCTGGGCGCCCAATATGCCCAGGTGGCCATGGATCCCTCTGTGATCGAGTCCGTGAGAGTCCAGCTGGCAGGCCTTTATCATTTCAACATTCTGCTACTGATCCCCGTGGTCCTCATCGTCATCCTCAGCATCCGGAAGGTTCCGGCTATTCTGGCGATCCTGATCTCCGGATTTGCCGGACTCGCCCTGGCGGTTCTGGTACAGAAAGCCGCTCTGACCGACGTGCTGGCGGTTGTGTTTAACGGAGTGAAGGTCAACAGTGGAATGGAGCTGGTGGACACGATGCTCAGCAAGGGCGGCATTTCCTCCATGATGAACACGATCTGCACCGCGGTTCTGGCGTTGGCACTGGGCGGAATCCTGAGCGAGGCTGGTTTTCTCCACACGCTGGTGGAGCGCATCACTGGTTCCGTCCGGTCTGACCGGGCGGCCATCCTGGTAACCCTGGTATGCGGAATCCTCACCGTGATGCTGGTGACCAATTTCTATGTCTCCGCAGTGCTCATGGGAACCATGTTCCGGGAACTCTATGACCGCCGGGGAATCCACCGCAGCGTGCTTTCCAGGACCATCGAGGAGGCCAACACCATTATCCTGCCGCTGGTGCCCTGGAATACCGGCTGTATCTATTATATGGGCCTGTTCGGCTTTACCACGCTGAGCTTTGCCCCCTATGTGGTATTCGCTTACGCCAATATCGCGGTCAGCGTCATCTGCGCCCTTGCGGGAATTTTCATCTTCAAGGCGATTCACGGCAACAGCGCGGAGGCCGATTGGAGCGTACGCGGCAGAGCGCAGCAGCCGTTCTCCACGGAATTGGAAGAAATTTTACCGGAACCTCTGGCAGAATAACCGCGGATACTGTATTTCCTGTCCCGTTTTTGGTATAATGGAGGAAATCTCTCTAAGGAGGAACAATCAATATGCTTTTAGTTGTAAAACGGGACGGAGAAATCGTGGAATTCCGCCTGGAAAAGATAACCATGGCCATCCAGAAAGCATTTAAAGCCACGGATAAGTTTTACACGGACGATATCCTGGAACTGCTGTCCATCCGGGTCACCTCCGATTTTCAGAAAAAGATACAGGAAAACCGGATTGCGGTGGAAGACATACAGGACAGCGTGGAGAAGGTGCTGGAGGAATCCGGTTATACCGATGTGGCCAAGGCCTACATTCTGTACCGGAAGCAGCGCGAGAAGATCCGCAATCTGGATAAGACCATTCTGGACTACAAGGATGTGGTGGACAGCTATGTGAGGGTGGAAGACTGGCGGGTCAAGGAGAATTCCACCATCACCTATTCCGTGGGCGGTCTGATTCTCAACAACTCCGGAGCCGTGACGGCCAACTACTGGCTCACAGAAATCTACGACAAGGAGATCTCGGATGCCCACTTAAACGGGGATATCCACATTCACGATCTGACCATGCTCACCAGCTACAGCTGCGGCTGGTCCTTAAAAAAGCTTCTGATGGACGGCTTAGGCGGCATCACCGGGAAGATTACAGCCTCCCCGGCCAAGCACCTGGCCACCCTGTGCAATCAGATGGTCAACTTTTTGGGCATCATGCAGAATGAATGGGCGGCCTCCCAGTCCTTTTCTTCCTTTGATACATACCTTGCGCCTTTTGTGAAGGCGGACCACCTGTCCTACGACAAGGTCAAGAAATGCATGGAAGCCTTCGTTTTCGGCGTGAACACGCCCAGCCGCTGGGGCACGCAGGCGCCGTTTTCCCATATTTTTATGGATTTGAAAGTTCCGGCTGACATGGCCGGAGAGCGGGCCGTTGTGGGCGGAAAGCGGATGGATTTCACCTACGGGGAATGCCAGGAGGAAATGGACATGGTGAACCGGGCGTTTCTGGAAACCATGCTGGAGGGCGACGCCAACGGCCTGGGCTTCCAGTATCCGATTCCAGCCTACGGGATCACCGAAGATTACGACTGGTCCGACACGGAACAGAACCGGCTTCTGTTTTCCCTGGCTTCCCACTACGGAACGCCGTATTTTGTCAACTACGCCTGCGGGGGCCTAAAGCCCGGGGACGTGCGGATTTCCTACGAGGGAATCAAACCGGACCTCCATGTGCTGCGCAGAAAAGCCGGCGGCTTTTTCGGGTACGGCGAGCACACGGGCACGGTGGGCGTGGTGACCGTCAACCTGCCGCGGATCGCCTGCCAGTCCGGGGACGAGGAAGAATTTTACGCGCGCCTGGACCAGATGATGGATCTGGCGGCCCGCTCCCTGGATATCAAGCGGGACGTAGTTTCCACCCTGTTAAAGAACGGGCTGTACCCCTACACCGCAGGTTATCTGTCCGATTTCGACAATCATTTTTCCTCCATCGGCGTGATCGGCATGAACGAGGCGGGCCTGAACGCGCGCTGGCTCAACGCGGGAATGGAGTCCGAGGCCACGGCGCGGTTTGCCGCCGGGGTCTTAAAGCACATGCAGAAGCGGCTGGTGAAATACCAGCTGGAATACGGCCATATCTTTGGACTGGAGGCCACGCCCGCGGAGTCGGCCACCTTCCGGTTCGCCAAGCTGGACCGGGAACGCTTCCCCGGAATCCGGACAGCGGGCAGGAGCGGAGATACTCCGTATTACACCAACAGCACCAAATTGCCTGCGGACTGTGCGCTGCCCCTTGACCGCGCGTTGGCCAACCAGGATGGGGTGCAGCCTCTCTACACCACGGGAACGGTATTCCACATCTATGTGGAGCGGGAGATGGAAGAGTGGCAGAGGGCGCGGGATGTGATCCGTCAGGCGATCACCGGACATGAACTGCCCTGTGTGACCCTCTCGCCGGTTTACACCATCTGCCAGTCCTGCGGCTACCTGCCCGGCAATCAGCCGGTCTGCCCCAAATGCGGAGCGACCACGGATGTGTACAGCAGAATCGCCGGATATTACCGGCCTGTACAGGACTGGAACGAGGGCAAGGCCCAGGAGTTTCAAAACAGGATGATGTTTAAGGTCTGAGAGCGGAAATGCGCCCGCCTTATGAGATAAAACGGACCGGCCCAGCTTGCCGCCGGGGGAGTTTCATCCCTCAGGCGCAACGCTGGGCCGGTCCGTTTTTGTGCGGATTATCGATCACACCGTTCTGCGGCATTCGACATAGGAGAGCGCAGAGGCGTACAGCATAATCAGAGCAGAGGAGAGCAGCGCGCCCCCGACAATATCGGTAAACCAATGGACGCCCGAGAGCAGTCTACCGATCACCGTAACAGCCATCAGAAGGGCCGTGGCGGAATCCAAAATGACAAGCCACACCGTTTTCCCCCGCAGGTAATGATGAAACTGCATAATCGCCGTGCCAAAAATACAGATGGCAATCACGGTGTGGGAGGAGGGGTAGGAGGCTTCCAGCCCGGCATCCAGAATCACCGGGCGGTAATTGATGATCACCAGCTCAAAAAACAGATAAACCAGAGCCACGACCATATAAAAGGCTCCCAGCAGCAAAATGCGCGCATCCACCTTCCAAAGGCTTCTCCGCCGGATCAGCTGGCACAAACCAAGAGCGGCAAATCCCAGGGCAAACAGAACCGCCGCTGCGCCCAGCCATTCGGTTATGTCATACCATAACGGGTTCACCCCCAACAGACCGGCCACAAACCGGTTGAGGCCTGCCAGACCCACTGAGGATTGCTCCGGCCCGATAGGCCTTACGTCAACCGTTGCGACAATGGCGGTAAACGCCGCGAACAGCAGGCCCAACGCCCCTGTTATTCTAAAATTTCGTTTGCTTTTGTATTCCATAAACCGATTTTTATCCCCTTTCGCATTTTCCTTCAAAGCATAGGTAGCAGTATAAGTGAAATCAAATGGCTTGTCAATCGCAATCCGGCTTAGTTTTACCCTCTTATTTTATTATTAGAGAATATTTATAAAAGCTTTCGTTTTATTACCGCATATCATTTAGAAATATGATTTAGAATGGCAGATATCAGAAGAGACAGCAAAGGGAGGGACAGCGTTTTGGTAAAAGACCAGAGATATCAATGGAGCATGTGGCTGGGAATTTTTTTGATCATGTTCTGCGCGGTTTTTATTTTGAAGGCAGGTGTTGACGGGCGGTTCCACTCAGTGGACACGCTTCAGGAATACATTCGGAGCTTCGGGCTCATTGGCCCGATGATTTTAATTGCGATCCAGGCCTTTCAGGTGGTGATTCCGGTTCTTCCGGGATTCCTGGGCTGCATCGTGGGCGTTGTATTGTTCGGAACCGCGGGTGGATTCTGGTGCAATTATATCGGGATCAGTCTCGGCTCGCTGATCGCCTTTATTCTGGCCCGGCGCTTTGGCGCGCCGCTGGTGGAGTCCCTGTTTTCGCAGGAACATTATCAGGTTTGGATCAAACGAATTCAGAGCGCCAAAAGCTATACCCTGATTTTGTTCCTGTGCATCCTGCTTCCGCTGGCGCCGGACGATTTTCTGTGTTATTTTTCCGGGCTTATGAAGCTGTCTTTTCGGAAATTCACCTGGATTATCCTGCTGGGAAAACCCTGGTGCATTCTGGCCTACAGCATTTTAGCCGCAAAAATCGGATAAAGAGAGGACAAGACCAATATGCTTGGATTTTATAATTATACTGTGATTTTAACCTATGCCGGGATGCTGGCCGCATTTTCCGGAATTCTGGCCGCTGTCAACGGCAGCCCCAAAACGGCGCTGGTCTGCCTGATGTTGGCCGGAGCCTGCGATATGTTCGACGGTGCGGTCGCCCGGACCAGAAAACGGACGCCTGCCGAGAAACGCTTTGGAATCCAGATCGATTCCCTCAGCGATTTAGTCAGTTTTGGAGTTCTGCCGGGTATGATTCTGTATTGCCAGGACCGCAGCCTGGCCAGCGCGGCGGCGGCTTCGCTCTATGTATTATGCGCGCTGGTCCGCCTGGCGTATTTTAACGTGATGGAAGAAGAGCGGCAGGAACAGACCGATGAAGCGCGAACCTGCTATATGGGGCTTCCGGTGACCACCTCGGCCGCCATTTTACCGGCGGTATACGCGCTGAAGGGGTGGCTGGGAGGAGGTCTAATCCGGATGGATCTTTTGGCCCTGTGCGCCATGGCGTTGTTTTTTCTGCTGCCGGTCAGGGTAAAAAAGCCGCACGCTGCCGGAAAAACCTGGATCGCCCTGCTGGGGACCGCAGAGTTTCTGCTGTTAGCCGGAAGCCGGTGGATTTTCCTCTGATTACTTAACATAAAAATATTATGTCTACCAAAGCGCTGATTGACTGTAATCAGCGCTTTATTTACGGTCCGGCTTTTGGTATAATGAAGGCGATCAATGACAGAAAGGGTATGGACAGACCATGATAAACCGAGAAGATATGCTGGAACTGACGAGGCGGATGACCCTTGCCCGGACATCCTTTTCGAGGATCGCCGGCTGCTATGTGGACAGGGACGGCGATTTTGACGGGAGTTTTAACACGAATTTTCGAAAATTATCGGCGCCGGAGCGGACCAAACAGCTGAAACTTGCCAAGGAGATTCCCTTTTCCGCGACCAATGTAAACCTGAAAGAATACGAATATCCTGCGGGAGCGCGCAGACAGGGAAGCATGTGGCAGCTGCTCATGGCCATGATTGAATGCGGTTTGAAAAACGACGCTCTGATGGACACTTTTTACGATATTGTCATGGAGCGTTACCGGTCAAATTCGGATTATGCCATCCTGGTGTTCCACGACCGCTACGATATCCCGGCCAAGGGCTCGGACGGAGAGCGGCAGTGGGAGTCTGAGGAGGTATTTGAATATATGATTTGCGCTATCTGCCCGCTGGCCGGGGAGTACGAGCCCGGAAAACCGGTTTGCGGATTTTTGTTCCCCGCCTTTGTGGACAGAAGCGGGGATCCCAGCCGAATCGATGTGTTCCAGGCGGATGCGGACAGGCCTCACAGGGAATTAATGGAAATACTTGGGATTTAAATTTCGCATTGTCCATTGACAAGGTCTGGAGGGCTATTCTGTTCGACGAGGACGGAAAAATGATGACCGGCGTTTACTGATTTGTTATTATTTTAACGATATGGAAGATTTGGCTCTGGATCAGATGATGACAGGGAAGCGTAAGGTGGAAGGCGAAAGCGATGATTATCATGATTACTTCCGAAACAACGGACAGGCGTATATCAATATCATTGTAGGCGGTTCCCTGTATGGGAGGTTGGGCGTTCGGGTTTCCGCCGGAGACGGATATGAACTGTATCAGATTCCGGACCGGATAATCATTTATGAAAAGGGTTCTTCCAATCAGTTTAAAGACTGCGGATTCATTATAAATGAATCCGGAAAGCTTAAGAAATCCGGTACCGTTAAATTGATGGGGTTCGATATACGGTTCATTATCGGGTGGTTGGAGAGGATGATGTTGTGTGAAGGGGGATTGGGTAATTGGGTAATTGAGTGAGGTTGGTTAAAGTGGCGGATTGATTTGGGAGGGATTTGGGAAGAAATGGGGATTGATACAACTATTCGCGAAACACAAGTTTAACGCATAGTTGGCGCATAATTAAGCATATCATCGAATTATCATTCGTTAGTATGCTTTCTTTTCCGAATGAATCAACGTTTAACAATGTGGTTGGGCGTCGCTCTTCGATATGACCTGGAACACAATAGAACTACAGGCTATTCCCCGAAACGCCGCATACTCTGCACCCAGCCGTTCAAGTTCCCGCCTCACGTCCTGGCCGCGTTCCATCCACAGCGTCATTTTAATCTCCATCCCCTTGTTACCCGACTTTTTTCCGGTCCAGACGCCGATAATTTCCCCACGGTATACAATCGCGCCGGGATTGCTCACCAGCTTCCAGATTTGCTTGTGTAGAGACTTGTCCGGCTGTAAAATGAACCGGTCGCGCTGGTCCAAAAATGGATCGTGTCCTCCCAGCAGCAACACCTCCCGGGACAGCTCCCCGGGAGAGCCGAACCCATCCCGGTCGGCGGCAAGGATAAACGCCCGTTTCCCCAGCACGGATACCGGCTCCATCTCCTGCGCAGCCAGCTCCCACAAACGCCGCCCCTGCTTCTTCGAACACCCCAGCCAGGTCACAAACAGATCAGGAGTCGCCGGCCCATAACAATGCAGGTATTTGCGCACCAGCTCCTTTGCCGCCTCCTGGTGATCCGCCTCCAATCCACGGCCCACCCAGGTCTTGTAAGAGGTAAACGTCGGGCTGATTCCATTCCGTTCTCCAAAAACCACAAGCCCCAGATAAGCACAGGGTCTGAGCAAAAAAGACACCACCGCCCCTCCAACCGTCTGTTGATCCGGGTTTCCATACATGGAGGGCTGATTCCACAGCTTCCGTTTTTCCTCCGGAAGAAGCGGCAGTATCCACTCCGCAATCGTCTGATCCAACGCGGTTTTGCTGAGAATCAACCGGCCGTCCAGCTGCGGCAGCACCTGAACCATTTGCTCCAATAATGTATCAAAATCCATCTGCAGAAACTCCAGCGCCAGGGCGATCCCCTGCGTGTAAATCCAGGGTTCCCCTTCCCCGGCAGTTAACGCAGCTAAAAAAGCCCCGCTCTCAGAGGCCGGAAATACCACCGGCGCCCCTCTCATGCTCCATGCCTGCAACAGCACTTTTTCTTCATACAGCAAGCGCTCCATCTCCGCCCGGCTGCACCCGGGAACCCGGTTAAAAAGCGCGGTCTCCCAGGCGCCGGGCGGACTGTTCTGCATACCGCAGGCACCCACAACCGCTGGAATATCCGCTTTTTCATACACTCTGTCCAGATGATGGGCAGCCAGCCGGAATCTTCGAATCTGTTCAACACTCAGCTCTGTCATAATGTCTGTCCTTTCTGTTCCCGGGACTAATCCACGGTAGTCTCCTCCTCAAAGTATGCCCCTGTAACCGTATCCACAATTCTTATCACCCGGGTCACGCGGATTTCCCCGTCCGGCAGTTCCAGTTCCGGCGGCAGATCCCAGACAACCGTGTCGGCCTCCGGCGCGGTATTCCGGCGGTAAAGATACTCATCGATGGGTCCGGTCACATTTTCATTGAGCCGCCCGACATAGAAGGGGGCGATTGTCTTTACCTCCGTAACCGTCTCCTCTGATCCGTTTTCAATGATAAACCAGTATGTCATCCGATGTTCCGGCGATAAATACAGCACCTGTTGTCCGCTCTTTGCGGACATTTCCCCCACTTCAATATTCTTCCACTCCACATCCGCCCTGGTCCCGTCCGACAGCTGATACACACCGCCCAGGTCCGACATTTCACAGATATCGCTGAACAGAAGCTCCTCGTCTCCGTCCGGTATCTCGCGCCTTGGCGGTATCACAATCACGTCCCCGGCAATCTCCGCCTCTGTCTTGGGAATCACAATCATCTGCCCTGCGTAGATCAGGTCCGCGTTGCGGATATACCTTCGGTTGCGCTGGAAAATTTCAGGCCACAAGGCTGTGTCGCAGTACCGTTCCTCAGCAATGGACTGAAGCGTGTCGCCCTTTTTGACCCGGTACATTTCCCGGTCCGTCGCCTTCAGATTGAATATGGACGGCTCGCCCTTCCCCGGTATATCCAGATAAACCGCCTCCCTCACGGACACACGGGAATCCCCGCTTCTTTGTTCCGTTATCCTGACAACAAACTCCACCGACACAATTCCCTTACCCAGACTGCGGTAATTGAAATTCTGTGGCAGATCATAACAGACGGACTGTTCGGCAGCCTCCAAATCCTTCTCGTAACAATATTCATCCGCCGGCCCGGACGAGCGCTCATTTTTGCGGGCGGCGTACAGCGGTTTAACCTTCTGTTCCGGCGTCCGAACCACCCCTTCCCCGCCGTTATCGATCTCATACCAGAAACTCATCTCATACCCCTCCTGCAAAATGAGAATCTGCCGGCCGGTGTTCAGATCCACGCTGGTAAAACCTCCCCCGTCCTCTCCCACCTTATACCAGAAAACCTCCGTCAAATCTCCGCCCGGCGCAGGGTAGACGCTGCACTGTACATTCCGGTGATACTCAGCGTAAATGTCCTCACGGGTCAGCATCTGCTCCTGCCCCTCGCCCTTGGTCCCGGCAAATGCGGTCCCCGCAAACACTCCCATCCCCAGCAATCCCGCCAACGCCCACAGCAACACCGCCATTTTTAGGATACTGTTCTTTTTACACACTCCCATCACTTCCCGCCCTCTCTCTTCTTTTCTCCATCATAACGCAGCCCACGCCTGTTTTCAATCTATTTCCTCTCCGCTCCCACCGGCAGTTCTTTCTTGTAAAATGAAAAAAGGATTTACATTGCGCCCGCATTTTACTATACTAAAATGTATCAAAGAGAAGGAAGTTGAACATCATGGCAAATTTATCATACCACGAACAGAAAGACCGTGAAAATATATTAAAGCTGCGGGAAATGCTGAACAGCCTGCCGCCCTTCTGCAAGGATTTTTTCCGGGGAATCGAGCCCAGGACCTCGTCCCGGACCAGGATCGCCTACGCCTATGACCTGGGCGTATTCTTCGACTTTCTGGTCCGGGAAAATCCCGCGCTCTCCCGTTTGGACAAAACCGCCGTCACTCTGGAACACCTGGATCAGCTGACGGTGGGGGACTTCGAGGAATACATGGAATATTTGAAATACCGCTTCAACGACCGGGATCAGGAGATCATGAACAAGGAGCGTGGGATCAAGCGCAAAGTCAGCACCCTCAAAAGCTTTTATAACTATTTTTACCGCGCGGAACGCCTGAACAACAACCCGGCAGCCAGAATCCAGCTGCCAAAGCTTCGGGAAAAAGAAATTATCCGCCTGGATGTGGACGAGGTGGCGCTGCTGCTGGACGAGGTGGAACAGGGGGACAAGCTGACCGCGAAACAGAAGCAATTTCACGAAAAAACCCGGGTCCGTGACCTCGCGCTCCTGACGCTGCTGCTGGGCACCGGGCTGCGCGTCTCCGAGTGCGTGGGGCTGAATATTAAGGATGTGGATTTCAAAAACGGCGGCCTCAAGGTCTACCGCAAAGGCGGCAAGGAGGTCACCGTCTACTTTGGCGAGGAGGTGGAGGACGCTCTGGCAGACTATCTGATCGAGCGCAATCACATGATTCCGGAGTCCGGCAGCGAGGACGCCCTTTTCCTCTCGCTTCAGAAAAAGCGCATGTCCGTGCGCAGCGTGGAAAATCTGGTGAAAAAGTACGCCAAAACGGTCTCCCCCTTAAAACCCATCACCCCCCACAAGCTGCGCAGCACCTACGGCACGGCGTTATACCAGGAAACGGGGGACATCTATCTGGTGGCGGATGTGCTGGGCCACTCGGACGTAAACACAACGAAAAAGCACTACGCAGCCCTGGAGGACCAGAGGCGGCGCAGTGCCAGAAATAAAGTGAAGTTGAGGGAAAGCTGAGGAACATAATTCAAATTTCTCACTCACTCGCCATATAAATAAAATCATACAATGTCTGATACATCCGGCCGGGGTCGATGGGTTTTGCCAGGTGGGCGTCCATCCCCGCGGCCCTGCTCTTCTCAATGTCCTCGTCAAAGGCGTTGGCCGTCATCGCGATAATGGGAATTGTGCCGGCATCCTGGTTGCTGAGGTGCCGGATATTAGCCGCCGCGGTCAGACCGTCCATGAGGGGCATGCGGATATCCATCAGAATCGCATCATAATATCCGGTGGGCGATTTACTGAACAGCTCCAGCGCGCGCAGCCCGTTTTCCGCGGTGTCCACCACAAATCCCTTGCTCTCCAGCAGCATCACCGCCACCTCGGTATTGATGGCGTTGTCCTCCGCCAAAAGCACGCGCCTTCCGGTAAAATCGTAATCCTCCGTGTCCGGCCTCCGGGCCTCTTCCTCTTTCTCCCCCAGCGCCTTTGTAAACGCCGAGACCAGGGCGGATTTGAACATGGGTTTGCTCATCAGCAGGTTCACGCCAGCCAGCTTCGCCTCGTGTTCGATGGACACCCAGTCGTAAGCCGTCATAATGATGATCGTGACCTCCGGCCCTACAATACTTCGGATACGCCTGGCGGTCTCCAAACCGTCCATCTCCGGCATCTTCCAGTCAATAAGTATCATATCGTAATATCTGCCCTAGGCCCATAGCATACTCACGCGATCCACGGCCTTGCGCCCGCTGTCCACCCACTCGGCCGTCACGCCCATCTCCTTGAGCGTGACCACAGCGCTCTCACAGACCGCCACATCGTCGTCCACCACCAAGGTTTTTAAATGGGAAAAATTGTAATTCTGCTTTTTCTGGTGATGCCGCAGCTTCTCCTCCTCGCTGATCCCCAGCTTCACATCCACCGTAAACTCCGTGCCGATTCCCTTGATGGAGCGCACGTTGATCTTGCCGTCCATCATGTCCACGATATTCTTGGAAATGGCAAGCCCCAGGCCGGTCCCCCCGTACAGGGCCGTAGTTCCTGTGGATTCCTGGGAAAACGGCTCGAAAATGTGGGGCAGAAACTCCTCGTTCATACCCACGCCCGTGTCGTTCACCACAAAGCGCAGAATCGCGTCGGACTTTATTTTCCGGCGCTCCATTACAGAAAATGTCACCTTCCCGCCCTCGCCCGTAAACTTGATGGCATTGGAGAGAATGTTGATCAGAACCTGCTGAAGCTTCATGGCATCCCCCATATAGTAATCGCTCAGGACAGGGTCAACGATACACTCATACTCCACGCCCTTGGCGGCTGCCTGGGAATAACAGATGGAATTGATGCCGACCAGGAAATCCTCTGTGGGAATCCGTTCGCTCTTCAACAGCATTTTCCCGCTCTCAATCCGGCTCATGTCCAGAATATCGTTGATCAGGGACAGCAAAAACCGCGAGGAAATGCCGATCTTCGAGATACAGTCCGCCACCTGCTCGTCGTCTCCGATGGACTGGGCTGCGATGGTGCTCATGCCGATAATGGCGTTCATGGGCGTGCGGATCTCATGGCTCATACGGCTGAGAAAATCGGATTTGGCGGCGTTGGCCTGCTCGGCAGCCACCAGAGCCGCGGCCAATTCCTCCTTCTGCTTCTGTTCCTGGCGTACCACGTCCGTCACGTCGGCCCTGGTCATACACACTCTTCCCAGCTCTTCGTTGATATAAAACACCTGGAACCGCTTAATCCGCGGCCCGCCCTTTTCCATAACCTCCAGGATAAAAGTGTAGGAATTCTGCTGCCTCAGCTGATGTTTCATATATCCAAAATCCAGCTTTTCCAGGAATTCCTTCTGCGCGGCCTCACCCATACTAAAACCGGCAACCCGCCGGATCTCCTGCCGGAAATCCCCCTCCATCGGAACGGACGGTATCCACTCGTCGGAAAATCCCACCAGGCGGTATCCGGCGGTGGAGATATCGATCTCCGTGATAATATCGTAGTCCAGCTTGGTGATCTTCTTCAACAGCTGTTCCTGCAGCCTTTGCTCCGTGACGTCCTGGGTGTAAAAGAACAGTATAATGTCCCCGGTCTCAGGATTCAGGCAGGAGCGGAAATTGGTGTCGCTCCAGAAAGCGGTCCCAACCTTGCGCCTGCGGAGGAAATTAAAATGGTAGTCCACCCGGCCCGCGCCGTAATCGGCCAGAACCTTTTCCCGCCTCAGCGTTTCCCGTATAAAATCCCCGTACTCCGGATCCACGGCGGAGGCCGCCAGGTTCTCCACCGTCTGCTCGTAGGTATCGCCGACCCGGCCCACCGCCACATCGGCCGTGGAGATATAACTCTCCAGCCGGTTCCCCGTGATATTGATTCGCCCCTGGAAAGTGCCGTCCCTGGACGAGAGCTCCGCAAAATACGTTATTTCCTGCTCATACAGCTCGTTATTCCGCTCCTGCAGCTGCTTCTCATCGGTGATATCCACCAGAACGCAGTAAAAATGCTGCTCTCCGTTCTGCTCCGTAAAAAGCTGGGCCTTGACGGAAATCCACCTGACGCTTCCGTCCTTACAGATCAGGCGATTCTGATTGTGGATGGTATTTCCATATTTCAGCTGCTCCTTAAGCTTCTGCGCCATCACGGACAGATCCTCCGGGTAAATGACCGCGGACATCCGGTTCCCCATGGCTGCGAACTCATCCCGGCTGTACCCGATGAATTCAAAAAGGCCGTCGTTGGCGTCAATGACCGAGAAATCCTCGTCGAACCGGCAGCGGAAAACCCCGCCGGGAATATTGTTGTAAAGGTGCAGCACCTCGTCCTGGGCCGTCTTTTGAGCCGTAATGTCCACACACACCGAAGCGACGGCGGCCCGGCCGTCCTCCGCCACAGTCCTGCGCCCCAGATCGTGAACCCAGATGTAGGTTCCGTCCTTCTTCTTCATCCGGTAGTCCACCGCGTACTCGTCCTTTTCCGCCAGCTGGGCGGCCAGCAGACGGTTCACCTCTTCCCGGTCGTCCGGATGCCTGCAGTTGGAAATCAAACCGCCGATATCAGCGGTAAACTCCGCCTCGTTCTCATAGCCCAGGTAGTCCAGCATATGGCGGTTGATGAAATAAAACGGAAAACCCGCCTCCATGTACCCGCCCATCATGCCGCCCGGCACGGAATCGTTCAGAAGTTCCTGCCTCTGCCGGGCAATGTGCTCCATCACCAGGGTTTGGGGATAATGCTCGCTTCCGGCCTGATTCTGACTCGGCTCCGACATGTGGATCCCAAACACCTTCCACTGTCCCTGCTCCAAAGCCAATATGTAAAAACCGCGCAGATACCAGGTGTAGTAAGTATTTCTCAGCGTAAGCTCCGCCGACAGATTGCGAACGCTTTCCGCCGGAGCCTGTTCGTAAATCACGGAAATCTCACAGGAAAAAGGCTCGGAAATCTCGGAAATATCCTGGCGGAGGTATTCGGTCATCGCCTCCTTTCCCCAGGCCGCCTCCCCCTGGCCCGTTCCCATAAAGCTCACGTTCTCCGAGAGAAACGCCGCGGTTGCCTCCAAGTCCCTCAATTCAAACCAGTTGTGGCAAAATTCGTAAATTGTCTCAATGGCTGTTAATTGTACATTCATTCTCTGTATCCCCTGTTTCCTTGTCTCTTTTGATCGTTCCCTACCGTTTACGGATAAACGGGATCACCCAGTCGTGCTCACGCAGATCGCAGCGTCAATGTTACAATTATAACATGGCGTTACAAAAATTGACAGAAAAAGCATAAAAAATTATTGCTGTATTAAAATTTCCATAAAAATGTCTCCAGCTGCGCAACGGCGGCTGGAGACTAATTTAATAAGGTGCGATATTCTATTTATTCGATCTGGCTGAATTCCACTTTCTCTCCATTCGGTCCGATCACGATAAACCACCGGATATCCTGAGGCCAGTAGGTGGTGGGCTGAACGCGCTCTGCGCAGTCCTCCATTAACGTATAGCCACCCTCCCGGGCCTTGCGGTAAAGCTCCTCAATGCCTGTAACCTGAAAGGCGATGTGATCGATGGCGCCCGGCTGTCCGGCCGTAACCCTGCGCTCATATGCTTCCACCTTCATTCCGTAAAAATCAAAAATCACAACCCGGATCGGTTCGCCGGCTTCCTGATCCATTTTTTGAAAATAAATCTCCGCTCCCAGATCCGTGTAAAAGCGGACCGTAGCATCCATATCCCGGGTAGGAATCCCGACATGATGCAGGCATTTCACATGTTCTCTCATTTTCCGACCTCCATCAGGGCATTTCCCGGTAGGGTTCCAGTATCTCACCGATTCTCGCCATCGTCTCATCGTCAATGGACCAGTCTAAGGCGGCAATATTCTGTCTGACCTGCTCCACGCAAGAGGCGCCTCCGATGATCGACGTAACCTCCGGTTTCTGGCGAAGCCAGTTGACAGCGATTTCATTTGTGGGATGACCGATCTCATCCGCAAGGAGCTTCAATTTTTCATAACCGTCAAAATATTTCTGGTAAAGCTCGCCGGACAGCTTTGGATTCTCGTTGCGGATATCCGTCTGGGAGAATGTGCGGCTGCGCGTAAACCGCCCTGCCAAAAGTCCCTGGAACATCGGGCTGTACGGGAGGAACGCCTGGCCGCGCGCCCGCACATTGGGCAGCATCTCATCCTCCGTCCTGTATTTCAGCGGAATGTTGTGGTAGCTTGCGGCATTGCGCTCAAACATATTGTAGAGTCCCTGTTGGGCGTCCACACCTACCAAACGGTCAAACACCTCCATATCGGCCTGTGCAAAATTTGACAGCCCTATGTAGCGGATTTTTCCGCTCTTTTTTATCTCCGCAAGGGCCTCGCAGGTCTCCTCGATCGGCGTGGAGGGATCCGGCCAGTGGAGCTGCCAGATATCGATGTAATCGGTCTGAAGCCGCTCCAGACTTCCGTCGATCTCGCGGAACAAATTCTCCTTTGTCAGGTCGTTGGCGGTGACATGGTCGTCGCCCCAGGTCAGCCCGCACTTGGAGGCGATTATCACCTTGTGCCGCAGGCCGGCGTCCTTTAGCGTCTTTCCCAGCACCCGCTCCGAATGATTCCAACCATAGACCGGAGCCACGTCGAACAGATTAATCCCCAGCTCAATCGAGGTCCTGATAATGGCGTCCGCATTCCGGTCGTTGGATGTATCCCAGTCCCCGCCAAACCCCCAGCACCCGATTCCGATGGCAGAGATTTGCTCTTTTATTCTTCCCACTGTCTTGTAAAGCATAGTCCACCTCCTGCATTAACCGCTACTGCGCCTTGAAATCCGGCACCTTTTCCGCCAGCGTATCCGGAGTTACCAAATCGGAATCCGTCAGAAGATGGGTCCTCTCCGGTTTTTCGCCGGTAACCGTATAGTTAAATACGGACATCACCGACATCCAGGCCATATTCTCCGGATCCTGGGAGACGGCTCCGATGATCTCGCCGGTGGCCACATACTGTAAGTTATCCGGCACCCAGTCAAAGCACACGACGCCGATCTCTCCCGTCTTTCCCTGATCCTTCACCGCCTGAGCCGCGCCGTAAGGGCCTCCGGCCGTGCAGTAAATCACTTTCAGGTCCGGATATGCGGTAATCAGGTCCACTGCCGCGTCATAGGTCTCCGTTGCTGAATCATGGGCCTCCACCGGCTCCAAAAGCGTAAGATCCGGCGCAAGCTCCGCCAGCTTATCGTTAAAGCCTTTGCGGCGCTCCTCGTGCTGGTTCATGGTCAGATATCCGGTGATAACGCCCACGGTGCCCTTCCCGCCGGTGTAATCCGCTGTCATCTGCGCCGCTGTGGCGCCGCCCGCAACTGCGTCCGAACCGACAAAGCAGATCCTGGTATCCGTCTGATTGGTGGACTCCGACAGATAGGTGGCGACGGTAACCCCGTCACTGACAGCCCGGTCGATATAGGCCTCCGTGCCGTCCGCCATAGGCGGGCAGACGATTCCGGCCGGATCGTCCAGCTCCAGGGTCTCGATATAATCAGCAATGGTTTTGCCATCCGCCTCCGAGCCCATATCCACCGGAGTGACCGTACAGTTGTAGCTTGCCAGATAATTTGTCACATCGTTTAATCCCGCTTTGATCAAATCCCAGAACGGATTGTTGGAATAATAGCAGAATTTGATTTCAATGGGTTCCTCGGAGGCCTTCACCGCCGCCATCTTATAATGTTCCGGCAGTTCCGCCATCTGTGCCCCTGTCTCCCCCTCAGAGGCCGGTACCTCTTTCGCCGTCTCTTCTTTGGCCGGTTCCCCCGCCTTGGGCGCCTCCGTTGTCTTGGCGGCCTCCGTCTGCGCCTGGGTTGCAGCTGTTTGCCCCGAGCCACAGCCCGCAAGTCCCGCCGCCAATACCGCCGCAACCATAATGCCTGCAAGTTTTCTCGTTTTTTTCATTTCAATCCTCCTTATGTTAAATTGTTTCAGTTCCCGAAGCGTAAGATAAAATCTGTTCCTGAGCAAACTCAGAAAATTCCAGCCGGCCGCTGATACGCCCTTCGTGCATCACAATAATTCTGTGGCTCAGCGTAATCAGTTCCGGAAGTTCTGAGGAGATCAGCAAAATGCTGATGCCCTCATCTGCCAGCTGATTGATGATGTCATAGATCTCCTGCTTTGCGCCCACATCGATTCCATGGGTGGGCTCGTCCAGAATCAGTACCTGCGGTTTGATGGACAGTATTCTTCCGATCAGAGCTTTCTGCTGGTTACCTCCGCTGAGCGTGCTGATTCTCACGTTTGCATTGGGTGTCTTGACATTCAATTTGTGGATAAAATCCAGCGCATTGCGCTTTTCCGCCGGTTTGGAGACAAAACGTCCCCTCCCCCTCAGTTTTGGCCAGCTGGCCGAATTTATATTGTCCTGAACGCTGTGCAGCCCCAAAATACCGTTGGACTTGCGGTCCTCCGACAACATTCCAAGGCCCTGAGCCACCGCCTCCTTGGGCGTGCGAAACCGCACCTCGCGGCCGTTTAAATACAAGGTTCCGCCGGACGGTCTGGTATATCCGAACACGCACTCCATCAGTTCCGTGCGCCCCGCCCCCACCAGCCCGGCAAAACCGAGGATCTCCCCCCTGTGCAGCACAAAATCCACGTGCTCCACCTTTCCCGGAAGGCAGAAATCTCTGGCCTCCAGCACAATTTCATTCTGCAGGGTGGCAGACCGCTTCCCGATCATCTCCGCCGTCTTTCCCGGAACATTGCTCTTTAATTCCCTTCCAACCATCAGGCTGATCAGGCGCGGAATATCGATTTCCCGGATATCGTATGTTCCAATGTACTGCCCGTCCCTGAGAACGGAAATGACATCCGCGATCTCAAACAGCTCCTCCAGATGATGGGATATAAACACAATCGCCACGTTCCGATCCCGCAATTCCCGGATTATATCCATCAGGATCTGGCTCTCCCTGACGGTCAGGGATGCTGTGGGCTCGTCGAAAATAATGGTTTCCGGATCTCTGGAAAGCGCTTTGGCGATCTCCACCAGCTGCTGTTCCGAAGCGGACAGGTCGTTGACCAGCGTCCCCGGCTTGATCCAGTCGATGTGCATCTTTTTTAAAAGCTCCGCCGCGCTCTCCCTCATGGCCCGTTTGTCGATGAAGGCCCCTTTTTTGATAAAATGGCCCAGATAGATATTTTCATATACCGTCAGATGCTTTACCAGCGAATTCTCCTGATGGATCATCGCAATCTGGCATTTGGCCGCATCCGCGGTGGAGCGGAACTCCACCCTGCTGCCCTTGTAGCGCACCTCCGAGCCTGAATCCGGCGCGTACACTCCGGAGAGAATATTCATCAACGTGGATTTTCCGGCTCCGTTCTCGCCGATAATCGCATGCACTTCCCCAGCCTTAAAACGTAGATTGATGCCGTCCAGGGCGACCACACCTGGGAAGGTTTTTCTTACATTCCGTGTCTCTATTACAACCTGTTTTTCCATTGCCGTTCCCCCAGCCGTCATTTGCCGTCTTTGGCCTTTTCGTTTTTCTGGTCCTTTATCTGTGCCTTGTTCAGAACGATTTTCTTTTCTCTGCGCTTTTTGTTAACGCAGTCAAGGCCGACCGCGAGAACGATCATCAGACCGATGGTGAAAGTCTGCATCGTTGCGGGGAAGTTCAGAAGAATAAACGCGTTTTTGATCACTCCCATGATCGCTGCGCCGATCAGGATACCCACGACCGAACCCTCTCCTCCTGCCATGGAAACGCCGCCGATCACAACCGCCGCGATCACGTTGGTTTCGATTCCGTCACCGGCGGAAGCCTCCGCCGTTGTCAGGTTACCCGCATAGAGAATCCCCGCAACCGCAGCCAGAAAACCGGATACAACATACGCCGTAATTTTGATCCGGTCTGAATTAATTCCGGAAAGCTTGGCGGATTTTTCATTATCGCCCACCGCATAGATATTCCGGCCGAAAACAGTCTGCGTCATAACCACGATTCCAATCACATAGATCGCCAGCATGAACAAAATCGGTACCGGAAGCTGCAGCTTCCAGGGAAGGGCGATTCTGCCGCCTCCCAGCACGGAGGCCGCGTTTGAAAACTTGATGGGGATACCCGCAGTCACCATAAACGCAAGCCCTCTCGCCATCATCTGGGTTCCCAGAGTAGCGATAAACGGGGCGATCCCGATCTTCACGGAGAGAAACCCATTGATCATGCCGATGGAGAGTCCGGTCAGAAGCGCTACCAGTACGGCGAGCCAGGGATTGATCACCTGCGCCAGATACGCGGCCACGCAGGCGGATAAACTCAGCGTGGCTCCCACGGAGAGATCGATTCCGGCAATGATAATTACCATTGCCTCCCCCACCGCCATAATTCCCACATTGGATATCTGCCTCATAATGTTGATCAGATTGGCCGGTTTCAGGAATTTCGGCGTCAGCAGTTGAATTCCCAGACAGAGGATTAAGAAAATCATTAAAATCCCCAGCTCCTGCACCTTAAAAATTGAAATACCGCGACCGCCTTTTGTACTTTTCTTTTCCATAAACTGATTCCTCATACGTTTCGCATTCCTTTTCCTCGAAAAGATTATCAAAAGATATTATATTTTTTGTTTTTATCAAATACATAATTATCTTTTAAAAATATCATACTTTTTCTGTGCGATAAAGTCAAGAATAAATAATTTATTTTCTCATATTCGTCTATATTCCACAAAATAAGTTTTATCTTTTTATCGAATAAGCCCAAGTTTATTTTTGATCCCCTGATCTTTACATTTTAAGATTATTATCTTATAATGGCACTATAGTAAATTTCAGGAAAGTGGTTCATTTATGAAAAATATACCTGCCTACAAAATCGTATATTCCAGTTTAAAACAATCCATTCGGGACGGTTCCCTGCCTCCCGGCTCCTTTTTGCCAACGGAAACCGAACTGTGCAAGCAGTTCAATGTCAGCAAAACCACGATCCGCAAGGCCATCTCCCTGCTGGCTCAGGAGGGGCACATCCGGGTGACGCAGGGGCGCGGCACCGAGGTGCTGGACAGCTCCACAACCCAAAAGCTGAACACCGTATCCTCATTCACGGAAACACTGGTGCAAAAGGGATATTCCGTATCCACCCGGGGGGCATTCATTCAGACGGTCCGCGCGGACGCGCACATTGCAAAGGTTCTGAATATCCCGGAGGGAGCCTCTGTATACAATGTCCAGCGCGTTCAGTGCGCCGACGGAGCGCCCATCGCAATCATGGAAAATTACCTGGTGGCGGACATGTTTCCCAATTTTCACACTGGGTACGCGGATTTTATCAGCCTTTACGCCACTTTGGAAAAGGACTACCACCTCATCATCACCAAGGCTGAGGAGACCATCATGGCCGCCACGGCGACTTTTATTGAGTCCCAGATTCTCAACGTGGAGGTAGGCGAGCCCCTGCTGATCAGCAAACGGGTCACCTACTGCGACAGAGGTCCCTTCGACTACTCCATCCTGAAAATCCGTGGGGACAAGTATAGCTACAGCATCCATCTTGCCGGCAGGTAGCAAGCGTCTTTGGCCACGGCGCGGCCAACCTTTATTTAGCAAAACCTCCCCGGAACCGACATGGCTCCGGGGAGGTTTTTCAGCGTTTGGAAGTCATTATACGCCGCAGTAATCCCCAAATTCGCTCAGAACTTCCGCCAGATAGTTGAACCGTTTTGCCACAGCCTTATATTGTTCCGAGACAGCCCGGTCCGGACTGTAGCACGCCTCCCGCCGGTGAATGCCGTCAATCACCTGGTAGCTACCGATCCGTTTCATCCCTTTGGCGGCTATGGCGGCCGCCCCCAGCGAGGCCGCATCCTGGTCGATGTTCGTCTTTAACACTCTCACGTCCAGTATATCGGCAAACATCTGCAGCCAAACGGCGCTTTTGCTGCCGCCTCCGCAGATCAGAATCTCATCCTCCATTTGGACCTTCCGCTGCAAATAGGTGATCGACTGCTTCAGATTCAGCGCGATCCCCTCCAGAACAGACCTGGCCAGATCCGCCCGGTTGTTGAGCAGCGAGAGTCCCACAAATGCCCCCTGGATGTTTACACTCTTATCCTGGGAGGTTCCCCCCGCAAGGCTGGGATTGAACAGGATTCCGTTCGCACCCACCGGAGCGCTTTGGGCCAGACGGTCGATCTCCCCGTATGCCTGGGGTCCGAATTCTGCAAACAGATTGTCCCGAACCCACCGCAGGGAGCTCCCGCCCGCAAAGATTGAATAAGCTGAAGTGTACATTCCCGGCTCGATGTGGGCGAATACATAGGGTCTGGTTTTAAAGTCCAGCACCGGCAGGCAGGCCGTCACCGGAACCCAGCTGGAGGAACCGAGGGATATGTACGCAGCCCCGTCCCGGATGCCGGTGGCGCCAAGGGCCATACAGGCGTTATCCACACCGCCCGCTATCACCGCAGTTTTCGTTGTCAGCCCCAGCTCCCTTGCCGCCTGCTCCGTCAAATATCCCACCACTGTGTCCGAGGGAACAATCTTTGGCAGGAGGTCCATATCGATTCCCGCAGCGTCCCAGAATTCCTCCTGATAGCGCGCCTCCTTCAGATTGTAGCCGCCGGTCCCTGAGGCATAGGAGTGGTCGGTCAGGATTTTCCCCGTCATTCTGTAGTTGATATAATCTTTGGAGCCCAATACGTGCTTCATGTTTGAGAACACTTCACTCTGATGGGCTTTCATCCACATCAGCTTAAAGATCGTATAACAGTGTGCCGGGAAACCGTTTCCCGTAGTCATATACCATAGTTCCTCGTCCACCGTTTCAAAAAAACGCCTCGCCTCATCCTTTGCCCTCCCGTCGGACCAGATGGGAACCCGTTCCAAAAGCGCGGCTCCGCTGCCGTCCACGGGAATCGCCGTCAGGCTCTGGCCTGAAATAGCCACCGCGCCCACAGCTTGCGGGTCTGTGTGCGACGCAGCCAGCAGCTGTTTCGTGCTCTCCACCACCCCGTTCCACCAGTCTGATGGTTTCTGCTCGTGCAGCCCCGACCCTGGAAAATAGGTGCGGTATTCCATAAAGGATTTCGCCAGCACTTTTAAGGAATCATCGTATAAAGCGGCCTTCACACCTCCGGTCCCCAGATCGTATGCAATAATCACCATATTTTTACCTCTCCTTTCATGTAAATTATACAAAGATAATTATCTTTTGTCAATCCCTCTTGATTTGTAAGATGATTTCGGGTATATTTGGATATAGATAACTATCTTTGGAGGTGGAGAATGATTTATAAAGGTCTTGAGTTGGATCATCTGGGGCAGTATATTGATGTCAGCACCGTAAAGACGGACTGTGCAATTCAGGAAATCGATGAGATGATTGAAATCGTGGCAAAACATAACTGTATCTGCGCCAGTCCCATGCCCTGGGCGACGGAATATACCATCGGGAAGCTGAAATCTGTCACCGGGACCGTAGTCACCGGTGTGGTCGGTTTTCCCTCCGGCGCGGAGACGACCAGCGCCAAGGTGAGGACCGCCAGGGAATTGATCGCCCTGGGCTGCCGGGAGCTCGACATGGTCATCAATGTAGCGGCATTAAAGTCCGGGATGTATGAGTATGTCAAGAGCGACGTGAAGGCAGTCATTGATGCCGCAGCCGGGATCCCGGTGAAAACGATTCTGGAGGTTTGCTACCTGGACGATGAATTGATCACGCGGGCCAGCAATCTCTGCGTTGAGGCCGGCGCCAGCTATATTAAAACCGGAACCGGCTGGGGGCCTTCCCCCACCACGGTGGAACACATCAAATTAATCCGCAAAACCATTGGGTCCGCCGCAAAGATCAAAGCGGCCGGCGGCGTGCGCTCCCTGGACACCTTACTTTCCATGTACGCGGAGGGCTGCAACCGATTCGGCATCGGTGTGCGCACGGTGAGGGATATTTTTCAGGAGGTGCAGCGCCTCGAGAGCAGCTGCGTATAAAATAAAGCCAGGGAGCAAAAGCAGGACATTTCCGTCTCTGTGTTGCTCCCTGGCTTTTTTATGGCCTGAAAACGTTTGGGATTGCCGCCTTATACCATAAAGCCGCACCTGTCACGTTTTCCTCTTATCAGGATAAAAGGCGAGATTCGATCACGTTCTCTGTCTCCTTTTAAAAGAGATAGCCCAGCTCATCTCTCCCATCCTTTTTCGCCCGCTCCCGCAGCGCGCTGCGCTGCTCCTCGCTCATCCGTGGGATCACTGCAAATATATATTCAGTCCGGTCCGCCTCATAGGCTCGTTCGGCGATTAAATCCGCCTGCTGGGAGTTCAGCCCCGTGGCCGCCATATAGAAAATCTCCATATTCTGACCTTCATAGGCTTCCAGAGCGTACGCCCCCAGTTCCTCCTCCGTCAATTCGGATGACAGGACTGCGAAAAATTCTGTTTTTCCATCCCGGGCAGCCCGCCTTGCCAGCTCCCGTTTTTTGACCTCCATTTTACCGCCCTTTTTGTCGTTAACCATCGCGAAGTATTCCATCTCTCCGCCCTCGTAGGACTGTTCCAGAATGGAGGTCCATGTGTCCTCTCCCGCCTCGTCGATCACAGCCGTGAAATACAACAGGTTGTGTTCCCGGTAAAACTGCAGAGCCAATTCATCGGCCGTACCCTCAAAGGGACCGTCGGCCAAAAGCAGCACCAGTTCCTCCGGCGGAACCCCTTTTGGTTTCCCGGTCTCCAGCTCAATCGCCTGACGCACCGCCTCGGTCACCGCCCGGTCGTCTGCGTACTGAACCGTCTTTTTGCCGTAACATACCGTTTTTCCGGCGACTTCCCGCTTCACGCCGTACTGCGCAGGGTCCACATTCCAGGCCAATGCCACGATATACTCATTTTTCCAGATCAGTTTCTCCTGCAGACTGGTCTGGTCGGCACGGCGCTTGATTTCGCTGTCATCGATGATCGTGCGTTCTCCGTCTCCGGCCTCCGGCTGCTGCACAGCCGTATTTTCCGCATTTTTTTTCTTCTGCCGCTGCTCCGGCTCCTTCCCGGAAACATTCACCGCATTCACCGCTTTTCCGTCGTTCTGAGGCGGCGCAAATCCGCACAGCAGCGCGGCCCCCGCCAACACGGCGGACACTGCCGCGGCCGCAAGGGCGCTGCCCCTGCTTCTCCTTTTAAATCCCATAATCTCTCCCAGTCTCTCTTTCATCCATTTCGCGTTCTCACTGAGCGGCAGCGCCATCTCCGCGCCGGACGGCGCAATATGAGACCGCAGCGTATCTAAGAGGACGTTCCCGTAAATGCGCTTGCGCTCCCCGTCCAAACGCCGGATCACCGCCTCGTCGCAGGACAGCTCACATGCGCGGGCAATCTCTTTTCGCAGCACCCGGACAACCGGATTAAACCAGTGTACGCACACGGCAATTTCCACCGTCCACTTGTAGAGCGCATCCCACCTTCGGATATGAGTTGCCTCGTGCAGGAATACATAGTAGGCCTGATCCGGCGAAAAATCCAAAGGCACTGCGATCATAGGCTGAAACAATCCCACAGCCGCGGGGGATGAGACGCAGGGACTGATCCATATCTGCGGTAAGCGTTTCAGCCCGCAATCCCGGCACGCGACGGACAGTGCCTCCCGAAATGCCTCCGTTTTGTTCCCATTCCGATGCAGCAGATTCAGCGCCCGCCTGTAATTCCAAAGCTTTTTCCCAAACATGGCCACGGCAGCGGCCAGCCAGATTCCCGGCAGCAGCGCGCTCAGAGCCGCCATGGTGCCCGCCGGAATGAATCCGCCGTCCGGGACGCCGCCCGCCAAGGGCCAGGCTGCGGATTGTGGAACAGGAGACGGTGGGGTGGGCATAGATTGGCCGCTGTGATCTGATATCCCGGCGGGCACAGACGAATTGGTGTAATCCGATATCCCAGCAGGCACAGGCCGACCGGTCTTATCCAGTATCCCGGCAGACATCGATTTTTCAGCCGCTTCCAGCTCCGCCACTTTTTCCACCCCAGCGGCCGTTTCCACCTCAACCGCCGTTTTCTGCTGCTCCCCAAACGTTCCCGCCTGGGGCAGAGGCATTGCAGGCAGAACGCCCGGCCCTGGAATAGGGAGCAGGAGCCGCAGCACCACAATCCCCCAGACATAATACTGCCATCTGCGCCCCAGACGGCGTCCCAGAAGCCGGGTAAGCGCCAGCAGAACCAGCGTAAGGACCACGCCGGACAACGACAGGCTCAAAAGGATGCTCATCCAATGATTCAAGGCTCCCCGCCCCCCTTCTCCCAGAACTCCTTTAGTTCATCGTAATCGTCTTTTGTCAGATACTCCTGTTTCACAAGGGCGGATATGAGATGCTTTGTGCTGCCGCCGAACACCCGGTCCACCAAGCTGCGGGCCTGCATCTGCTGGTAGTCCTCCCGCGAAATCCGGGCCGCGTACTCGTTGAGCCGCCCGCGCTTACACACAGATACCATACCCCGCTCGGCCAGACGCGCCAAAAGCGTCAGAATGGTATTTGCCTTCCATTCTTTGCCGCGGGCCTCCAGCTCCGAGCTGAGGTCCGCAAACATCACGCTCCCCCCGTGATCCCATATAACTTCCATAACCTCCAGCTGCGCTTCCGGCAGCGCTGTCTCCCGTTCCATCTGCCCCACTCCTCTCCACCGCACATTTACCTACATTTTGTAGGTTCTGACTCCAGTGTACACCTACAGTCAGTAGGTGTCAAGTTCAAACTGAATTAAACCGTTTCCATTTCATCAAACAGGTAAAAATATCACCGCAAACCTTCTGCCTGCCGCAATGACTCATTTTCTAATTTACATAATATTTTTATGTCAACTCATTATTTGAAACACCGGCAGCCCCAGTCCCCCTCATGACACCTCTCACAATTTGTGATATAGTTACAGGAACGTGAAACCTTTTTTTATAATTCGCGTACTGTTAGGTGAACTACGAAAAAAGGAGGATGCCATGAATGACCGTGAAATCATTCGGAAATTGAAAAACCGCGAGGAGGAAGGCCTGAGGGGGCTGATCCGGCAGTATACCCCCTATGTCACCGCCATACTTTGTAACATCTCCCGCGGAATTCTCAGCCTTGAGGACATAGAGGAGCTGGCCGCGGACGTGTTTTGGTCCGTCTGGAGTCACAGCGCCGGATTGCAGGGGGATCGGCCCCTAAAACCCTACCTGGCACAGACCGCGCGAAATGCAGCCTACAGCAGGCTGCGCAGAGTAAAGGAGCTCCCTATAGCTTATGACGACGACATCCTGTCCATTTCCCATGCAGGAAATCCTGACGAGCTAACCATCCAAAAAGAGCAGACGGAAATCCTCAATTCTGCCGTGGAAGCCTTCGGGGAGCCAGACCGGGAAATCTTTATCCGATTTTATTATCTGGGCGAGCGCATTGAGGCCATCGGCAGAAGGCTGGCATTAAATCCGTCCACCGTGAAAACCAAACTGCACCGCTGCCGGAAACGGCTAAAGGGAATTTTTGATGAAAGGGGGTATCAGCATGGATAAAATCCGAATCAGTGACCTGTGTTCCCGTCTGGACCCGCGCTACCTGGAGGATATGGATGTGGAAAATGAAACCGGTTTGAAACCATCGGGACAGCGGATTGAAGATCTGGTGTTTCAAAAGCTGAATATTGAGACAAACGCGGCCGGTATGGCCGGGAAACGGAGACCTATGAGAAAGAAAACCTGGAAAATATTATTGATTGCGGCTGTATTCTGCCTGTTCGCCGCCTCGGTGTTCGCCTTGGCAGGCGGTTTTGATTACTTCCGGTCCATTTTCGGGGACACGGCCAAACATGTGGAACAGGACATCCAGTCCCCGGGAATCACCGCCGCGGACTCAGACCGTCAAATGACGCTGGAGAGCATGCTGACCGACGGTTACAAGATCAATCTGATCGTCTCGCTGAAGGCGTTGTCCGGTGAAGCAAAGGCAAACACCTTTGACCATGAGCCCATTGACTTGTTCGACACAAAGCTCACCTCCAACAGTTCCGCCGAACACGAGGCTGCCCTCTCCTACACTTGCAGTGAGCTGGAAGAATTTTCCACTGAAAACCGTCATTTTTATCATCTACAGCTGGATTCCCTGGAAAATTGCACTGGTTGGGATCTAAAATTATCCCTGTCCCAGGAAATGGGCGGACTGTCTCTGGATGCCAAAGTGGAAAGCACCACGGCCGCCAGGCAGCTGGATATCGGTCAGGACATTGATGGCAATCTGACGGTCGAGTCCATCCAGATCTCGCCTTTAGGAGCGCTTTTGATCGGTTCCGAGAAAGAAGCCGCCGGAGGACTTCCTGCGCCGTCTGTGGACATCATCTTCCTTGATGGGAGCCATGAGGAACTGATTTCCTCCATGTCTTTTGACTCCAGTGACGATGGAACCGTCCTTGGCGGCGGCAGCGCCGTGATCAGCGACGATCCAACCTCCGGGCCGCTGGTGGTCACCACCTATGGGATGCGCAATCCGGACGGCAAGGTAGTGCTGGCCGCTGAATTCGGGCGGATCATCCGTCTGGATCAGGTCAAGTCCATCTCTGTGGACGGAGTGGAATACTCTGTAAAATAGAGACGGAGGCGCAGATTCTATTGGTCTGCCGCGATGCGGTAGCCGTATCTGTCCGCCTGTCATAGCGCTGGAGCCTCGTAATCAGCCTGTCGCGGTACCGGAACTATGTTATACCGCCCACCGCGGCACCGGAACCACATATTCCGCCCATCCCAACGCCGGAGCCAGATACATCGGCTCCGGCGCGGCCTATCCCATCCCAGATGTTCCCGCAGGCGCAACAGCGGCAGCTCCTCCTTTACTTTCCAAACCGGGCAGCGCCGGAACTTCTCTGCTCCAAAAATTCCCGGAACGCCTGAGGGTCGCCTGCTGTAAAAGCAGTTTTCCAGAAAAAGAGCCGCCTGGCCTTCTCCACAGTTACGAAAAATCCCTGTTCCGTCTCCACCACATTTTGGATCAAAGAATAGTCCAGCTTCCCCCTGCTCCTTTCATTGTCCCAGGTCATCTCCTGTTCCAGAAAGCAGTAGACCGTTTCTGAACCCAGTTCCCCGGGAGCCAGATGCTGTTTCATCCAATTCACCTGACGCTCGAATTCCTCCCGCTGTCCCTTCTGCGAGCGCTGCTTTCTCTCCAGAACTGCCAAAGCAGCGACAGCGACCCCTCCCGTAAGCAGTGTTCTGCCCGGATCCCTGGTCACGATGCCGATCAACAGAAGTGCGATCAGAAAACCGGCTATTTTAAATTTCATCCGTTTAAAACCGTCTCTGTCCGCTTGCATATTCCGTGCCGCGAACTCCCGCAACACGGACTCATCCAATACCATACGGATGCAGAATAAAGGTTCCATTTTCATCCCCTAACCTTTCAGCTGGATCACTTCCCGGCCTGTTTTTTCCGCTATGAATTGCAAAAACGCCTTGCTGTCCCCCACCGTAAAGTCACTTTTCGCAAAGTACAGCCCGGAGTCCTCTTTGAAATAAAGAAACACTGCGTCCCGGCTCTCCGCAACTTTATCCACTACAGGATATTTCCACATCATATCCCCGACCGTGATTGCCCGGAACCCTTCCTCTCCAAACACAAAACGGTTCCCGCTAAACGTCCCGGTATCTCCGCGTTCCTTAAGCTCAATCGTGAGAAACAGAAGGCGCAGCATAACCCGGTTGCGAAACCGCCGGAACGCAATCAAAAACCAAATGAACACCAGCAACACCTCAACGATAAAACTCCGCAACGTATAGGCTCCGCCCCCTCCGCCCAGGCTAATGATCAATACAATACTGTACCAGATCAACAACACCCAGGCGCCCGCGCTTCGCCTCGTCCCTTTCCGGTACAGATCAAAGGCAGTTCTGCGGTACCGCTCCTCCAGTTTCCGGTTCTTTTTCCTCACATCCACCTGAAAAATCACATCCATGTCCGATTCCTCCCCCGATCCATTTCCCCGCAGCACCGCCATTTCCGTCCAAACCACCGCAAACACGCCAAATCATGCGGGCAATTCCACTCTAATCATAAGGAATTTTCCCATGCATTTCAATCAAAATTTATTCTAATTTCCAAATATGTGCAGATTCTTCAGAAAATCCCACCATGGTTTACACTTTACATCCTCCCCACAAAAGCCCCAAACCGCCGCTCCCTTAAATAACCATAAAAAGAAGGAGCCGGTTAATCCGGTTCCTTCCTCTCCATGCGCAAATATCGCGCAGCCGTATCAACTTCCGGGACAGACGAATACCGCCTCTTCCCCAAAGGATCTTAAACTGTGGCCAGGATTCTACCCAAATTGCGGCACGCTGCAAGAACATCTTCGTCCGGCATTTCCTGGGCTATAACACCTTCTCCGCCCGCCACCACTGCGCCGTCTGCCATCACGCGGTCCTGCCACTCGCGCATCCACTGTCCATCCCCCCAACCGTAGGAGCCAAACAGGCCGATCTGTTTTCCAGAAATCATTGGGTCCAGCTGTTCCATAAACGGCTCCATCTCGCTTTCTTCCAGCACCTCGTCGCCCATAGCCGGGCACCCCAGCGCAAAGGCCTGTGCTTCCTTCAGTGTGTCCGCGGTGATCTGAGATACGGTCAAAGTCTCCGCCTCCTTTCCGGACTCCCGGATGCCCTGGCCGACTGCCTCAGCCATAACCTCCGTATTTCCAGTCTGTGACCAGTACACAACATAAATTTTGTCCATCATTTCCTCCTTATACCGCTATTTGGTGTTTGTGTGACGGAGTACGGTGAAATTTTAGTATCTTGTGAACATCAGCTCCGGCGGCAATCATCCGCACTACCTGCTCCTTTGCCTGGTCATACCCCTCAAAGATCTCCAGCCGTTCCTCCAAATTCTCATAAACTTTCCAGTATCCGGAGTAGAGAAAGTCTTTTCCGCCGTTCAGAATGAACCCGGCCACATCGGCCGCCGGATATCCCAGGAGCAGCCCGATTTCATGCGGAAACGGCTCTCTGCATTTCATATATCCGCTATACCGTTCCGCTACCTTGCTCAAAATATCCACCAATCCCACTCCCGAATATCCGAATGCCTTCATCAACGCCATGACCTCGGGGCACCTTAAATACGCTTCCAGCTTCTCCCTTCGAAACAGGAAAAATGTAACCCGTTCACTACACTCACACAGGAGGCGGCAGGAGATGCCGGTGGTGCAAAACAAACGAATTACGGTATCCCTATGCTGACTGTCCACACCAAGAAGATTAGACACCTTGATTCCGGTCAGCAGTGGCGCGCACTGAAGGCCAACCTGTATCTCCACCTCGTTTCGATTTAGCGCCGCTACCAAATGTATCGCTTCACTGCTCACCCGCATTTCTCCTCTCATGCTATAAAATGAATCGCTAGATAGTTAGCTATCACTAACCACCTGGTAATATCATAGCAGACCAACGCCAAATATGCAATCTCTGTAAAGTGAGAAAATTTATCCCTGCGCTGGCTAATGCCAATTCAGGGTAAACCCCATTTCTCCCCACTCTATCTAATACCAATTCAGTGCAAAGCCTATCACAAGTTCCTTCACACCTCAAACCGACAAAAAAGCCCTCTCTTCCCCTTCCGGAGCCGCAGCTCCTTCCGGTTCCGATCAGGCCTTGCCAAAATCATTCTACAATCGCTTCAGTTCTGCGCGTCTGTCTCCACCGCCCGGTCTCCCTCCAACCCGATATCGCCGATCAAATCGTGGGGAACCATGGAAATACTGCGCTGCCCCTCCTCAGGCAGGCTGTTGTAATACTCCAGCCATTCCAGAGTCTCCGGCGATAACTGGTCCGCTGCAAAAAATCTGCCCTCGTACTCCACAGTGCCATCCGCCAGGAACAGGATATAACTGCCGCCCAGCTTTACAGCCGCGGCGTTCTCATCCAGATAGATGTAGTCGATATCCCGATATCCAAAATTGGACTGTCCCTCCTCCGTCGGAGTCCGATTGAACGCCACGGATGAGGCCAGCGCTCCGTCCGGCGTCCCGCAGGACACCCTGGCTGTGCGGCCGGTGGAATGCAGCAGTACGCCGCCCAGGACCACTTGCTTGTCCTTCTCCTGCTCGGGTTCCAGCCATCCCATCTCTGTCAACAAGGCCAGCGTATCAGCGTCCACGTCCTCCAGGCTGCCTTCCTCCAGCAGACGGATATCCAGGGCCTCCGACTGGCCCGGATAGGTCTCCTGGATAAACTCCAGCTTTATCTCCACCTTATCTCCGCTGTGAAGCTGTGCAAACCTGGGTTCCTCCTCCGTACTCTGAAAGCTGACCGGGCCTTCCCGGTCTAACACCACCATATTGCCGCCATTCTTGGTTCTCAGATACCGGCCGGTCATAGCAGGCAAACCGGACAGATCCGGTGTCTCTCCATCCGTCGCCGGTTCTGCCGCAGAACTTGCCGTTTCCGTGACGGGGACAACAGCCTGTCCGGTGAACTGTTCGACCGTTCCCACCGCACTGTCGTCCGCTGTACTCGTCCCACCGTCCTTCGCTGAAGCGCAGCCGGCCATGATAACCGCTCCCGCCAGAACCGCCATAGCGATCCCTCTCCATCGATTCCCTCTCTTCAATCCAATCCCTCCCGACTGTTCATTCTTCCTTTACCATATCATATGCAGTCGGAAAATTCTTTACTTTTTCCTGTAGGCTTTCTTATGATTGAAGGGAGCGCTGGTAGGACGGACTGCTACTCTTCCGCAAAATAGACAACGGTCAGATACTGGCCAGTGTGGATGGTATCCTCCCTGAGGTTGTTCATCTTCTTCAGCTCCTCCACATATTCTTTGGCGCTGAGACTGCCGCCCTCCCGGTACTCCTTCGCCAGGCTCCAGAGGCTGTCGCCCTCCTGGATCTCCACGCTCTTGTAGTAGCGCGTGGCGGCCTTCTCCTCCTTAGCCATGGAGGTCAGCATGGTGCGGCCTAAAAATACGGAAGCGAATACAATAACTGCGACACAAGTGATCATAAACTTTCTCATCATAAGTAAACCTCCCCCTGCCGCCCCGCTTGTCAGGAAGCAGAGCAAACATACGTTCTTTTGTATATCCCAACTATACTACCAGAACATATGTTTGTCAATCTTTTTTGGCAAAAAATCGAACAAAGGTTTGCATTTTAATCGAACATATGTTACTATAATACCAGATTAACATTTTATGGGAGGATAGCCATGGCTCAAGATAAAATTACTGCAAAACAGGAAGAGATACTGGAATACATCAAAGAGACCATACTGAAGAAAGGATATCCGCCTGCGGTCCGGGAGATCTGTGAGGCTGTTCATTTAAAGAGCACCTCCTCCGTCCATTCCCACCTCTCCACCCTGGAGGAGAAGGGCTTTATCCGCCGTGATCCCACCAAGCCCCGGACCATCGAAATTCTCGACGACACTTTCAATTTTAACCGCCGCGAGATGACCAACGTTCCGGTGGTAGGCGCGGTGGCGGCAGGACAGCCGCTTCTGGCGGAACAGAACATAGAAGACTATTTCCCGATTCCCGTGGAGCTGCTCCCCAACGCGGACACCTTCATGCTCCGCGTCAAAGGCGACAGCATGGTCAATGCGGGAATCCTTGACGGGGACCAGATCATTGTGGAGCAGACCCCCTCCGCTCAGAACGGCGATATCGTGGTGGCTCTGCTGGAGGATTCCGCCACGGTGAAGCGCTTTTACAGGGAGGACGGCCACTACCGCCTGCAGCCCGAGAACGACTACATGGATCCCATCATCGTGGATCATGTGGACATTCAAGGAAAGGTTATCGGGCTCTTCCGCCGGATGAAATAATACGCGGTCCGCTCCGGTCAAAGGCGCGGTCCCGGCCGGACCATATCTCATTGGCTCATCGGCCCCTGCCAGGATATCGCATCACCCCGCCGGCTCACCGGCCCCCTGGACAGAGCCGCCGCACAATCGCCATCGGCCGGCCCATTACCTACAAATCACAATCCAAATCAAAAGCCCTGCCTCCGGGCGGAAAACAAATCACAGCCAATGCTGTGCTCAGTTTCCTCCCGGTTGCAGGGCTTTTTTATTGGAATGCATGGGAACCGCCGGACAAACCGGCGGCCCGCCGCATTTCTTGCCGCTTATTCGTTTCTTACAGCTCGTTCACATCCACAAAAGTCTTGCCGTCCCGCCAGATACGCTCCAGATCGTAGAACAGCCGGTCCTCCCGGTTGAAAGCGTGCACGATCACATCGCCGTAATCCAGCAGGATCCAGTTGGCGCTCTGATAGCCCTCGGTCTGCCTTACCTGGTAGCCCGCTTCCGCCATCTTCTCCTCCACATTGTCCGCCATAGCCTGAACCTGATTCAGGTTCGAGCCGTCTGCGATGATAAAATAGTCCGCCATCACGGAAACCTCATGGATATCGATAATCTTGATATCCCCGCCCTTTTTCTCGCTGAGGGCCGCGTAGGCCAATTTTGCCATTTCTTTAGACTGATCCATTCAATTCTCCTTTCGATTCCAATCGCTGTTTAAAGTAGATATGGGCCTCCCGGGTCATCGGATCGATGCTCCCGCCCTTTTTGGTCAGATACTCCAGCGTGCTGTCCAGGATCGCATACATGGTCTGATCCAGGTCCACATATGCCATGGCACGCATTTCCGGAAGATTCTCCGCCTTGTAGCGCCGCGGCTCGATATAGTCGGCGATGTAGAGAATTTTATCCAGCGTGGTCATGTCCGGCTTTCCGGTGGTATGACAGGCGATGGCGCTCAAAATCTCCTCATCCCGTATCTGATATTTGTTCTCCGCCAGCCACGCCCCATATTTGGCGTGCAACACAGCCAACGCCTTGTTCTCTGACTCCGTAACCGGAATTCCGTGCTTCAGGCACTTTTTTAAAATCACTTCGTCGCTGAAGCGCTTTCCACAATCATGCATCAGCCCCGCCAGCTCCGCCTTGTTCATGTCATAGCCGTACCGCATGGCAAGGGACATGCAGGTAAAGGACACGCTTAAAGAATGTTCATAGCGCATGGGCGACAGACGGTTTTTTAATTGCTTGCGGAACATCATGATTTGACTGCATTGATTCTCCATTGTGACCCCTCTTTTCTTCAGTTTATGCTCACTTCAGCCCCCTGATACAGGCGGTTGCGCCGGATATAGTCCGCCACCTCCCCCGGCACGTAGGAGCTGATATTCTTCCCCTCCATGGCCATTCGCCGCAGGTCTGCGCTGGAGACATCCATCTCCCCGCAGTGCAGCGGCAGAATCCGGGCGCCGTAGCGGGCGATCAGGTGGGCGATCTGCTGGTCCAGACTGCGCTTCGCCTCCTTGTAGGCGCGTCCGGCCACCAGCAGCGTAGCCCTGGCCATCACCTGCTCCGGATGATACCAGCCCTCGATCTGGTACAGGGAGTCCGCCCCGATGATAAAATAAAACGTATGCTCCGGGTAAGCCTCCTGCAAAAGCGCCAGGGTCTGGGCCGTGTAGGTATAGCCGGGCCGCTGCAGCTCAAAGTCCGAGTACGCAAAATGCGGGTTGCCGGCAATGGCCAGGCGCACCATGTCCCAGCGTTTTTCCCCCTCGGTTACCGGGTGATCCTGCTTATGGGGCGGATGGCCGGAAGGCATGAACCAGACCTGGTCCAGCCCGTATTCCAGATAGGCCTGTTCCCCCAGCCACAGATGCCCGTTGTGAATGGGGTCAAAGGTACCCCCCAAAATTCCGATTTTACCCATTTTACCCTTCCAACTCCTCCCGCATTCCGCTTAACGTATTTTTAACTGCAACGGTTCAAAAAAGTTGACATAATCTTTTTATGTCAACTCAATCCATCTTTTTCAATTTGCGCCGCTTATTTGGGCAGCACAATCTTGCGCTTATTCTCCTCCTTGGCCGGACGGTACAGCACGATCTTGCGGCCGATCACCTGCACGACCTCGGAGTGGGTGCGCTCCGCCAAAACCTCGGCGATGGATCTCCCGTCGTCCAGGCAGTTCTTGAGCACGGTGATTTTCACCAACTCTCTGGCCTCTAAAACCTCGGATACGGCCTGGGTCACCTCGGGGGTCAGGCTGGCCTTGCCGATCTGGAACACCGGATCGATTGTCATTGCCAATCCCTTCAAATAGGATCTCTGTTTGCTTGTCATATTTTCTCCTTCATGTATCAGGCGGCCCGCATAAAACGCAGGCCGCTTTATTGAATGCAATGGGCCGCTGGCACAGCCTGCGGGCGATTGTTGAATGCAATGGGCCGCTGGCACAGCCTGCGGGCGATTGTTGAATGCAATGGACCGCTGGCGCAGGGCCGGCCGCTTACTTGTAATAGTCGAATTCCAGGCCATACATGCGCACCGTGTCGCCCTCCTCGATTCCAGCCTTCTCCAAATCCGCCAGAATCCCCGTGTTCTTGAGGAATTTCTGGAAGAAATCGAAGCCCTTCTCCGATTCCAGGTTGGTGTAGCCCAGCATCTTCTCGATGCGCGGTCCCTCCACCACGTACACGCCGTTCTCAGCCTTCTCCACCGTGTAGGGCAGGCTGCGGTCATCCTGGAACTCCAGCTCGAATTCCGGCTCGAATATGATAGGCGCGTCGTCCACGGTCTTTAACAGCTCGTTCACATGGTAGAGCAGCTCCTTCACGCCCTTGCCGCTGACCGCGGAGAGCGCGAACACCTTCATTCCCAGAGGCTCGAACTCCTGGCGCAGGCGTTTTAAGATGCCGTCCTCGCCCTCGTCCCCGTAAACCGCGTCCATCTTGTTGGCCGCGATCACCTGGGGCCGTTTCACCAGCTCCGGATTGTAAGCCTCCAGCTCCTTTAAGATGGTTTTGATGTCCTCCACCGGATCGCGCCCCTCCACGGAAGCGCCGTCCACCACGTGGATCAGCACCTTGGTGCGCTCGATATGCTTTAAGAATGCATGTCCCAGGCCCACGCCCTCGGAGGCTCCCTCGATCAGACCGGGGATGTCCGCCATCACAAATCCGGCTCCGCCCCCTAAATCCACCACGCCCAGATGGGGATTCAGGGTGGTAAAATGATAGTTGGCGATCTGCGGGCGGGCGTTGCTCACCACGGACAGCAGGGTGGATTTACCCACGTTGGGGAATCCCACCAGGCCCACATCCGCGATCACCTTCAGCTCCAGCTTCACCCACAGCTCCTGGCTGGGCTGACCCGGCTGGGCATATTTAGGCGCCTGCATGGTCGAAGTGGCATAATGCATATTGCCCAGGCCGCCCTTGCCGCCTTTTAAGATCACCTTGCGGCGGTTCTCCCCGGACATGTCAGCGATCACCTTGCCGGACTCGAAATCCTTGATCACAGTCCCCTCCGGCACCTTGATCACCAGGTCGCTTCCGTTGGCGCCGTGACACCTGCGCTTTCCGCCTTCCTCGCCGCTCTGGGCCACGTACTTGCGCACATGGCGGAAATCCATCAGGGTGTTGAGGCCCTCGTCCACCTGGAAAATAATATCGCCGCCCTTGCCGCCGTCTCCCCCATCGGGACCTCCGGCCGGCACGTACAGCTCCCGGCGGAAGCTGACATGGCCGTCGCCGCCCTTTCCGGATTTAATAAAAATTTTTGCACTGTCGGCAAACATACTGCACCTAAACCTTTCTGATTCTATCACATTTCCCTATGGCAGCCGCCGTTTCAGGACGTAGCTTGTCCCGGCCGGCGGATCATATCCCATAGAGCAAAAAGACTCCATACTTATTGTATGGAGTCCACTTGTCATTATTCGTTGATTGCTCTTGGGTAAACAGAAACCTGCTTTTTGTCTCTGCCCTTTCTTTCAAACTTAACAACTCCGTCTACTAAAGCAAATAAGGTATCATCGCCGCCCTTGCCAACGTTGTTGCCAGGATGGATCTTTGTTCCGCGCTGTCTGTACAGGATGTTGCCAGCCAGTACGAACTGTCCGTCCGCTCTCTTGGCACCAAGGCGCTTCGCCTCGGAATCTCTGCCGTTCTTTGTGGAACCAACACCTTTTTTATGAGCGAATAACTGAAGGTTCATCTGAAACATGTCTTACACCTCCTCAAACCGAATGATAATATGTCGTTCCCCGTACTCCTTCTCAATATTCCGAAGTCCCAGAACAAGAGAATTCATAAGGAGCTGCGATTCCGGACTGATCTCTGCGGTGAAATGAAACGAAAAACCGCCGGTCTGCTCGTCCATCTCTCCCTCAAATCCGTCCTCCGTGAACGCCTCCACGGAATTCGCCATGTTCAGGACCAATGCGGATACGGCCGCGCAGACGATATCCCGTCCGCTCTCCGCGTAACCTGCATGCCCTGAAAGCTCAACTCCCGTAAACACATCCCCGGACTCCTCGGAATCCCTGAATATCGTTACCTGGATCATAATGCGGTCAAACCCGAATTAAGCGTTGATCTTGTCGATCTTTACCTGAGTATAGAGCTGTCTGTGGCCATTTTTCTTGTGATAGCCAGTTTTTCTCTTATACTTGTAAACGATCACTTTCTTCGCCTTACCCTCTTTTTCAACCGTTGCGGTAACAGTTGCGCCGGATACGGTCGGGCATCCGATCTGCAGTTCGCCGTTGTTCACAACCAGTACCTGATCGAATGTTACGGTTTCGCCTGCGCCTGCGCCCAGTCTTTCTACCTTAATGACATCGCCTTCAGAAACCTTGTACTGCTTTCCGCCTGTTGCAATAATCGCGTACATGAAAGGCACCTCCTATTTATCATTACTCGCCAACTTTGGTGGCCCGCCGATGGGCAGACTCTTAGAACCTCGTTGTGCGGCACACTAAAACATAATATCACTAAAAAACGCACCTGTCAACTAAAAAGAAAAAGTTTTTGTAATTTCTGGTAACAGTTCAAACGGCGGGGAAATTTCCCTCAAAAACCGCGGCCTTTCACGCCCCGCCGCTGCCCTCCAGCTTCACGATGGAGGCAATGTTTCCCAGCTCCAGATACTGCCCCTCCGGCACTGTGATGACCGTCGGCTCCAGGAATCTCCGGTAATCGTCCTGATAATCGTAATAATAGCGCACATCGTTGTACAGGGCGAAGTATCCGCCGTCCGCGGTCAGAGGGGTCAGCAGATAGCTGCCCGGCTCCATGTCCCGGCCTGCCAGATACATTCCATAGGGTGCCAGGGTGAGCTTTGCCTCCCCGGCCGGCACGGCATAGCCGCTCTGCAGCACCAGATGCTGCCCGTCATAGAGCGTTACCAGGCCGTGATGCTCAAAGCGGAAGGTTCCGATCCGCTTCTCATCCGAATCATTTTTATATAAGGTAAAGCTGCAGGTGCGGTAGGGGTTGCCGTCCCCGTCCGTGGAGGCGAACACCGCGTACTCTCCCGCCGGGATATCCCGCCCCACCACGTAACTGCCCTTTTCATATTTCACCGGGGCAATCTTGCCGGGCTCTGCGGCGGCGGTCATCGCACCGTCATTTCCCGCGGTGAACGTCACCTCTGTTCCTGCACCGTCCGCCCCGCCCGCCTCCTGGGCATAGACCTGGGCAGGCGCGCCCGCTCCCAGGCAGGCTGCGGCGCACAACGCCGCAATGTATCTGCATTTTCGTCTCATCCGGCTGCTCCTCTCCGCAAATTGATGGCTTTATCATAAATCAGCCTGCGGAAATGGTCAACCAATGTCACAGTTATTTCACCGTAAATTCACAGTTCACATGTTACCGCTTGATCCAGGTGCCCGGGGACAGGAGAACCAGCATCGGGAACAGTTCCAGACGTCCGGCCAGCATATCGAAAATCAACACCCACTTGGACATGGCCGAAAGCCCTGAGAAGTTGGCCGCCGGGCCCACCTCGGAGATACCCGGTCCGATGTTGTTCAGGGTGGCAACCACCGCGGAAAAGGAGGTGCCGAAGTCAAAATTGTCCAGGCTCACCAGCAGCACGGACACGCCCAGAATGATGAAGTAGACGATGATAAAGGCGTTGATGGACCGCAGGGTGTTGTGGTCCAGGGCCTTACCCTCGTACTTTAAAACCTTGACGCTGCGGGGATGGATCACGGAGGCCAGCTCCTTTTTGATCTCCTTAAATGCGATCATCACCCGGGACACCTTCATTCCGCCGCCGGTACTGCCCGCGCAGGCGCCGATGAACATGATGCCCAGCAGCAGGGTTTTCGAGAACTCCGGCCACTGGTTGAAGTCCACGGTGGAATAACCCGTGGTGGTGATAATGGATGCCACCTGGAAGGCCACGTGGTGCACCGCGGTTCTAAGGTCCGGGAACATCCCCCAGGTATTCAGGGTGATCAGAACGATGGCCGCGACCACAATGACCAGATACCCCCTGAGCTCCTCGCACTTAAAGGCGTCCTTGGGTTTTCGGATCAGGAACAGATAATACACGTTGAAGTTCACGCCGAACAGCAGCATAAATATGGTAATCACATTCTGCTGGTAAGCCGTATACCCCGCCTGGCCGAAATTGCGGCAGGAAAATCCTCCCGTTCCGGCAGCTCCGAAGGTCATGCACAGGCTGTCGAACAGCGGCATTTTGCCCGCCAGCAGCAACAGGAACATCACCACCGTCAGGAACAGGTAGATGGAGTACAGAAGCTTGGCTGTAAAACGGATTTTCGGCACCAGCTTGCCGACGCTGGGCCCCGGGCTCTCCGCCCGCATGATGTGCATGTTATAGTCTCCGGTCATCGGCAGAACGGCCAGCAAAAACACCAGGATTCCCATACCGCCGATCCAGTGGGAAAAGCTGCGCCAGATAAGGGAGGCTTTGCTTAAGTCCTCCACCTTGTCCAGGATGCTGGCTCCGGTGGTGGTGAATCCGGAGACGATCTCAAAAAGCGCATCCTCAAAGCGGGTGATCTCCCCGCCCAGAAGAAACGGCATGCAGCCGAACAGGCTGAGGATAATCCAGCCAAGGGACACGGTCACAAATCCCTCCCGCGCAAAAAAAATCTTGCTGGCAGGCTTTTTGCGGACACAGAGGAAACCGATCAACCCGCAGGCGGCAGCCACCGCCAGGTAACAGAAGCCGATGGACTCGCCGTAAACCGCAGCGGTCAGACACGGTATCATGAGAAACAGGGCCTCGATGTTCATGATCCAGCCCAGCAAATAGATAATAATCCCGCTATTCATAGTTATCCGCCTTTATTTTATAATATCTCCCAGATCGTTTAAACCGGTGTGGGTGGTCACGATGATTACCGTGTCCCCCGGCTCGATGGTATCCTTGCCCCGGGGCATGATGATCCGTCCCTTCCGGTTGATGCAGGCCACCAGAAGGTGGTCGATCAGCGGAAGCTTTTCCAGCGGAACGCCCACCACCGGGGAGTCCTCCATCACCCGGAACTCCAGGGCTTCCGCCTGGTCGGCCACGATTTTATAGAGCGTCTCCACGTTGCTTCCCATGGAGTTCTGCATACCGCGCACGTACTGCAAAATGATGTCCGCGGTCACCAGCTTGGGGTAGATCACGCTCCCCAGATTCAGGGAGTTGATCACATTCTCAAAGGCGATCTTGTTGACCTTGGTGATCAGTTTGGCCTTGGACTGGCTGGCCGCGTACAGGGACAGCATGATATTTTCCTCGTCGAATCCGGTCAGGGAGGCGAAGGCTTCCGTCTGGCGGATCCCCTCCTCCAGGAGCAGCTTCTGGTCCGAACCGTCCCCATGGATGATCATGGCCCCTGGCAAAAGCTCGCTCAGCTCCCGGCAGCGTTCCTCGTTCTGCTCGATGATGCGGATCTTGATCTTCGTGTCCGCCAGCGCTTTGGACAGGTAGTAGGTGATCTTTCCGCCGCCTACAAACATGGCGGTTTTCACCGTGTTATTGACAATGCCCGCCTTGCGGAAGAAATCGGCGGACTCTGCGTGAGGCGCCAGGAAGGAAATCTTGTCCCCGGAGCGCATCTCAAAATTGCCGTCCGGAATCATCACGTCGCTCCCCCGCTCCACCGCACAGATCAACACATTGCTGTGCATGCGGGACACCACGTCCATAATCTTCATATTGTTCAGGACCGATTTCTCCGGGATCAGGAACTTAAGCAGCTCGATCCGGCCCTTGGCAAAGGGCTCGATCTTGATGGCGGATGGGAAACGCAGCAGGCGGGCGATCTCCCGGGCCGCCGCCAGCTCCGGGTTGATGGCCAGAGACAGATTTAACTCCTCCCGTATATAATTGATCTCCGCCGAATACTCGGGATTGCGGATTCTCGCAATGGTATGGCAGTTGCCCGCCTTCTTGGCGATCAGGCAGCAGAGCATGTTGAGCTCGTCGGAGTTGGTGGTGGCGATCAGAAGATCCGCCTCCTTGATCCCCGCCTCCATCTGTACCTGGTACACGGCTCCGTTTCCGGTAACCCCCATCACGTCGATGCGGTCCGTGACGGCCTGCAGAGCCGCCCCGTCGCTGTCAATCAGCGTGATATCATGATGTTCGCTGTTCAACTGTTCGGCCAGCGTCACGCCGATTTTGCCGCAGCCCACAATAATAATCTTCATAAGCTTACCCCTTTTTACTCTTCTGTACCCGGAATCACCTGCTCATGCAGGGGACGGCGCACCTTTTTGCGCGTCATTTCCACCAGGTTTAATTTTGTCATATCCACCACCGCCGTCTTTACCGGATCCGTGGACACGGCCTCCGACAGGGCTTTGAGCAGAATCTCCCGGTTCTCCCCCGGTTCCATGTCGATAAAGTCCACCAGAATGATCCCCGACAGGTTGCGCAGCCTGATCTGATGGGCGATCTCCACGGCCGCCTCCAGGTTGATCTTTAAAATCGTCTCCTGAAGCGTCTTTTTCCCGGAATACTTGCCGGTGTTCACGTCAATGACCACCATGGCCTCCGTGGGTTCGATGACCAGATACCCCCCGGATTTAAGCCAGACCCGCTTTCCCAGGGCCTCCTCCATCACCTTGTCCAGGCTGTACAGCGCGCCCAGACTCAGCAGCGGATCGTCATAAAAGGAAAGTTTTTCCAAATCTTTCTGCTGGTTCAGCGCCAGATAATGTTTCAGCTCTTCATAGACGTCCGCCTGGTCGGTCAGAACCGCCTCCAGGCTGCCGCCAAGAGAATCCCTCGCGCTGGCCATATAACCGGGCAGAGACCGGTACAGACAGCTGTAACAGACCCGGTGATTCCCCTGACTGAGCACCGACTCGTACTGCTCAAACAGCACGGCCAGTTCCGCCAGAAGCTGCGCTTCGTCCGCCTCCCCGGCGTTGGTCCGCACGATCAGGCCGCACGCCTCATGGCCCCTGGCCCGGACGGCCTCCTCCAACACGGGCCGTACCCGGCGCTTAAAGGACTGGTCCGTCAGCCTGGACGAGAAATTCACCCCCGGTTTCCCGGCGGTGAGTACGCAGTAGCGGCCCGCAAAGGACAGGCGGCAGGTCACCACCGGCGCCTTGGTTTTGACCGCGTCCTTTTCCACTTGAATGATCAGCTCGTCCCCGGGCGCCAGGGTTTTGGCTCCCGGCCGGTTTAACACCTGCGGACAGGTTCCCTCCAGGGGAAGATAGCCCACCCGGCCTCCGCCGATCTCCACGAAGGCGGCGCTGATATTTTTCACCACCTTCTGTACTTTTCCGATGTATATATTGTTTAAGAGGGAACCGCCCTGTTCGGGTTCCAGCGTCAGCGCCAGGGGCTTTCTGCCGGAAAATACCGCGGTCAGAACCTTATCCCTCCACCTTGTGATCACCAGCTTGTCCATCACGCAAACGCTTCTCCCAGATCCGCCAGTGCCACAAAACAGTGTTTCCCGGCTTCCTTCTCTTCCTCAGCCGCCTGGTCCGCGTACACCTCTTCCCGCTGGAACATCCAGGCGAACTGAGGCCGCTCCTCTCCCAGGAACGCATAGTAGGCGTCCAGCACCATTTCGGGCTTCACGTTGGCCACGCTTCCATTTGAAATCTTCATAAACAGAGCCGGACCCTGCTCTCCTGCCTCCATCCGCAGCTCATAGATCAACGGCTTAAGATCCATCTCCTTCTGTCCGCGCTTGGTCTTTTTGGTCACAGGTACGCTGTCCCTGCCGTAAAACTCCAAAAGCCCCTCAATCCATTTCTCCGGGTCCGCCATCTCATGGCCCGGGCGCAGACGGCAGGTGTAGTCAGCCGCGGCCACGATGGACATGGCGCCCGCCGCGTCCTCCGGCAGCAGGCGGACGTCCACCACCTCAAAGCCCTCTGCCATCTGGGCGTTTAAGCGCGCCTTCATGCCCTCGGGCACCTCCTCGTCCAGAAGCTCGATGTCCACATACTCGCTCCGGCTGGTGATTCCCACTCCTAAAGGCGCCGCGAAGGACATGATCTGGTGTGGGCTGAATCCGCCGCTGTAGCGGATGTTTAAATCCGCCCGGCGGATGGCCTTCTGGAAATAGCGCATCACGTCCAGGTGTCCGATGAATTTCATGTTGCCGTATTTGCTGAATTTAATCCGAATTTTCATAGTCCTGTTCCCTCTGTTGTCTCCCTGGTCTCAAAGCACACGCCGCCGCCGAATTTAAGCGCCCCGCAGGCGGAGCATTTGCCCCGGCAGTTGGGCGTCACCACGGCCTCCATGGCGCGCTTCCACTCTCTCTTTAAAAACTCCTTGCTGACTCCGGCGTCGATGAAATCCCAGGGGAATACTTCGTCCAGGCTTCGCTCCCTGGTGGTATAGAAATCAATGGGCACGCCGCAGTCCTCAAAGGCCTTCATCCAGGCGTCGTTGTTGAAATACTCAGACCAGGAGTCGTAGATCGCGCCGTTTTTGTAGGCCGCCTCGATGACTGCACCCACGCGGCGGTCGCCTCTGGCCAGGATGCCCTCAAGCACCGTCAGCTCCGCCTCGTGCCAGTTGTATTTTAAACTCTTGAAATTCAGCATCTGGCGGAACTTGCCCCGCACGATGTTGGCGCGCTCCAGAAATTCTTCCTTTGTGCACATTCTGGCCCACTGGAAGGGCGTAAAGGGCTTGGGCACAAAGAAGGAGGAGCTGGCCGTCACCTGCACCTTTCCGTGGCGCTGTTCCTTGGGGATCTCGTAGTAGGTCTCGGCCACCTTCTCGGACAGCAGAGCGATGCCCTCCATGTCCTCCACCGTCTCCGTGGGCAGGCCCAGCATGAAATACAGCTTCACCCGGTTCCAGCCCGCCTCAAAGGCCTGTCTGGCGCCGTTTAGGATCACTTCCTCGGTCAAACCCTTGTTGATTACGTCCCGCAGGCGCTGGGAACCGGCCTCGGGCGCAAAGGTCAGACTGCTCTTCTTGATATCCTGGACCTTGCTCATCACGTCCAGGGAGAAAGCGTCGATGCGCAGGGACGGAAGGGAAATGTTCACGCCCTTGCCCTTAAATTCCTCGATAAGGAAATTGACCAGGCCCTCCAGCTGGCTGTAATCGCTGGAGCTTAAGGAGCTTAAGGAAATCTCGTCGTGTCCCGTGCTCTTTAGCATGTCATAGGCATAGTGCTTTAAATATTCCAGGCTGTGCTCCCGCAGAGGCCGGTAAACGTCCCCCGCCTGGCAGAAGCGACAGCCGCGAATACATCCGCGCTGAATCTCCAGCACCACCCGGTCCTGGGTCACCTTGATGTAGGGCACCAGAGGCTTCTCAATATAACCCACGCTGTCCATGTCCACCACCAGCTGTTTGGTGATGGTCTCCCCCGCGTGGGGATTGTTGGGGGTGAAGGAGCAAATGGTTCCGTCCCCGTGGTAGGTTACGTCGTAAAAGGCCGGCACGTAGATCCCCGGGATCTCTGCCGCCAGCTCCAGGAAACGCTGCCGCCCGCCCCCGGCCGCCCGGTTCTCCTTATAACGGTCCATCAATTCGAAATACACGGTCTCGCCCTCGCCGATATAGAACAGGTCGAAGAAGTCGGCCAGCGGCTCCGGGTTGTACGCGCAGGGGCCTCCGCCGATCACGATGGGATCGTTTTCACCCCGCTCACAGGCGTGCAGCGGAATCTGGGACAGCTCCAGCACCTGCAGGACGTTGGTGTAACACATCTCGTACTGCAGGGTGATGCCGAGAAAGTCAAAGTTCTTCACCGGTTCCTGGGTCTCCAGGGTAAACAGGGGGATATTCTGTTCCCGCATGATGGGGTCTAAGTCCATCCAGGGGGAGTACACCCGCTCGCAGTAGATGTCCTCCCGGTCGTTGAACATGGAGTACAGGATCTGGATGCCTAAGTGGGACATGCCGATCTCGTACACATCCGGGAAACACATGGCAAAGCGGATGTCCACCTTGTCCGGGTCCTTTTGGACCATGTTGAATTCGCCGCCGATGTAGCGGGCGGGCTGTTGGATACTCAGTAATATTTCATCATTTAAAGCTAGTTTTCTCATGGTTTTTCCTTATTTATTGTGCTATTTGCACAGTATTTTTATTTTACGGCAAAGGCCTGTTTGAATCGAAAAGAGCTTGAATTTGCATCCTCATTTGCTCTTTTTCACTCTTTTTTCACCCCTTTTTCGAAGAAAATCAGGCCTCTTTTTTAATTAGAACAAATTTTTCAAACCCTAACTACGTAACACGGGCTAAAACAATATGCCACAATGCATAATTATAAGGCATTTCACAGTATTAAGCAACACCATTCGGCAGAACATAATCAAGAAAAGACTGTGAAAATGCGCAATCAATTACCTGAGGCTTATCTGACGGAAGGATCTCGTCAATAAAACGGTCATACTCCGAAGCCCCGCGGTTGTGTTTGTCGTATTCTCCACCATAATGGTGGCATAGGAGTGGCGCCGGTCATACCAGTGGAAACGACACGACAACAAATTCCGGGATTGCACGTTTTCGTTCACCAGCATGATATCTCATTGATCTCATTAAATTCCATATGAATATGATAACCGTGAAAGTTTATCCTATGACCTGTGCCTCCATCATCTTTTGTTATATCGTCAAGTATTTTCTGATAATGGGCATGAAAACCGGTATACGAGTATTGAGATAATATCTGAATAGATTTTTGATTATCTCTTTATTTCTTCTTAAATGCCGATATAGCCCGTAACTCCGGGCTTTCCCGGCTTTCTCTGTATTGGAAGAACCTCACATATACCCCCATAACCGCTCATGTCTTTGCTTTGAAAAGTAGTAGATTGAGTAGTAAAACACAATCTTACTACTATGCCGCAACGTCCATTCCACTGTCCAGGCGATCCATTTCTGCCTTGGCCGAATCGAAATTGGCGTGGGCATAATAGTTGAGCGTCATGACGATGTTTGCATGGCCCATGATGTATTGCAGTGCCTTGGGGTTCATACCTGCATTGGCTTTCTTGGTACAGAAGGTATGTCTCATGGTGTGTGGGGTCGTCACTTTCGGCAGCGGCTCTTTGTGGCACTTATTGTATTTCTTCACCAGCCCCTGGAACATGGCATCGTAGTTTGCCGCCGTTTTCGGCAGGCCGTCCCGGTTCAGGAACAGGAAATGCGCGTATCCATCAATGATGATAGGTTTGGCACCCTTGCGGTTCTTCAGCACACGCTTGAACGCTTCGCTGGCGATTGCAGTCATTGGTACTTGTCTGATGCCGCTGTCCGTCTTTGGTGTCTCAATGTAGAAACCGTCCTCTGCGCTCCGTAAGAGCTGATGGTCCACATTGATGAAGCCTTTTTCAAAATTTAAGTCGGTATCAGTCAGCCCGCAAAGCTCGGAGATGCGAAGCCCTGTCTCCAGCAGGATAACAATCTCATCGTAATACTTCTGATAGACCTTATCTTCCTGCACGAAGTTCAGGAGTTCTTTTTCTTGTTCCGGGGAGAGCGGCACCTTTGGCTCGGTATCGTCATTCAATACCTCATTGATCTGGAAGTCGAAAGGATTTTTCCGCAGGCAGTCGTCCTGGACAGCCACGTAAAATGCTGCTTTTAAGGACCGCTTATGGTTGCTGATGGTATTGTAGGCAATCCCTTTTTCCTGCATACGCAGCGCCCACTCTTTGGCATCGGATAACTTTACGTTTTCGATGCTGGCGGCTCCCAGTTTGTCCTCCGAAAGAAGGTTCATAAGCTGTCTGCGTCCTTTTTTTGTTCCCCGCTTCACGTTGCCCCGCTGCCGGATATACTTGGCATAAAGCTGGCAGACCGTCATTTTCTTGCCGATGGTATCTATGCCGTCGTCAAGGTCCTTCTGTATCTGCTTAATTTTTTCACGAAGTGAAAGATCGGGCCGTTTTCCGGCAGGGATTTTGTCCGTGGGGACTAACTTCCATGAATAAACAAACTTCGTTTCACCAAAGGTATCGGTATATTTGTATTGGTATCTTCCATCTGGTCGCTGGCTCTCTCCAGACTGCAAAATACGGTTTTTGCTGTCTCGTCTTTTTTCTGACATTCGTCATGCTCCTTTCATGACGGATTGAGCCTTGATATGCCTTACAGAGAGTATAGCATATTCAAAGCCCGTCTGCATTTATATCACGTCCAGTCCATCTATTATTTTTTCAAAGTGCCTGCGCTTGATCTGAATCCGGTTGCCATTCATAATGACCCAGCCAGCACTTGGATTTTCCTCAGCAAGTTTGCGTAATTTATTTTCACCTATACGGAAATATTTTGATGCTTCCTCAATGGTCAGCGTGTATTTTTCCCAGATAGGCACATCAGTGTAATTCATAATGTAGCCCCCTTCAGAAAAAAGAGAAAACCGCACCGAAATGGTCAGGGCCGTCATAACATAACGGCATAGTTCGGTGCGGCTGTCTCTGTTCTATATCAAAATTTATTTCCGCTGTATTTGCCACGCCCCCCAGCGGTGCGCCAGAATTGGCGCAAGGGGATATTGCAGGCCGCCCCTGGCGGGGCTGTCATAACTCCACAGCGTCGTTTGTAACGTTCGCCGCAGGGTTCCCCCAAGTCTTTAGGGGGCCGTGAGGAAGTGTCATTATCCCTCGCGCTGTCATCGCGCCCGGTGTGCCTCACCGGGTCTAAGGCTTGCGTAGATCGCTCAGACAGCTCGTCCTTCACCTCCTTGAAGCTGTCGTCATGGCGTCGCGCCTTATGCCGCTATCACGCGGGTTTTGTGCCTGCAATACCGTATATTCAGTTGTCATAGTTCAGGGAAGAACGGGGAAAGCATGTCCTTCACTCTTCACGTTTTTGCAGGCGGTTTCGCACCCTGTTTTTCCTTATACGCCGAAATTTTTTTGAAGTTTTTTTCTGGCCTTTATGATGGACTTTGAAATGTTCTGATGGGTAACGCCCTCCGCTGCAGCGATAGCCTCCACGTTCATTCCTTCCACGCAGAGCAGCCACAGACGGCGGAATTGTTTCTGTGTCAGGCAGCTCCTGATCTGTACCATCAAGACGGCACAGGTCCGGGCGCGTTCTGTTTCCGCTTCGGCCTCGGCCAGCCTGCGAAACAGCTCGTCCTCCACGGACGGGGCAGACACAATGAGGTCCAGGTATTCGTCCACCAGAGGGAGGCCGTTGTCATAGTAACCTCGGCCCATCTTTTCAATGGCATGATAGTCACCGTCAGACCAGTCCTTCCATTTTATGAACTCGTCCTCACTGGCAAACGCAGCGCGGGTCAATAGAACCGGGCCGGTTACACTTATGTAGACGATGGCATCTTTCTCACGCTTGTTTTTCGCATAATCACTTTTCGTATCAAACATTTTCCTTTCCTCCGCTTCGATTTTTGGGTGGTTTGCATAATCGAAGCGGGGAAGGCGGGGAGCGGCAACGGGGTAAACCGACGCAGGCCGCCAGGAAATGACATAGGAAAAGCCGCGCCTGTCCTTGAACGGGCGTGACTGGAAGAAGTTTGTAGCTTGTTGGAGATATGTAAGAATAGGAGGGGATTTCTGTCGAATGGAAAAGCGCCACAATCCCCGTGAGGACTGCGGCGCTTTTCCGGCTTGTTCTATTCTGTTTTCGGCATATTCCCTCTGTTCGCTGCAACATCGTCCCCCTGTGCCGGGGACATAGCGTTCAGCCGTGGCTTTTCTACATTCCCCCATTCCTAAAGGGGAGTATAAAGGGAAAAACTGTCAACAGTCTGACGGGGGACTGTCAACAAATAAGCAAATAACGCAAGTTGCGACGCAAAAACGGCTCAATCACAAGGATTGAGCCGCTTATTGACGATTCATGTATCTTCTTGCAGGAAACAGTAGCCAACACCGCGCATGTTCTGAATGGAACAGGGTGCTTTTACATCTTCCAGTTTTCTTCGTATCCTACGAAGGCAGGAGTGCAGACTGTTTTCCGTTGGAACGTAATCGTAGCCCCAAATCTGTTGATAGAGCTGTTCCTGTGTAATTACCCGGCCAGGATTGGCCGCCAGCAGATAGAACAAATCGAACTCACGGCGCGGGAGCTGTATTTCCTGTGCATTGACAAATACCTTGCGATAGTCCACGCTGATAAAGATGCAGCCCCGTGAAAGAATGGTAAGCCGCCCATCGTCCTGCCGGTTCAGCTCTGTATAGCGCCGAATGAGCGCCCTGACGCTTGCGACACCCTCCTGAATGGTATCGGGCCACTGGATATATTCGTCCGCCCCGGCATCAATGGCGGTTATCTTTTCTTCGCCGTCATATTGATGCTTCAGGATCAGGACAGGGGCCTTTGTCAAACCTCGAATGAGATGCAGGGCAGAGAGGTAATCCATATTGTCTGAAAAAATGGCTACCAGCAGATAATTATGCTCTTTGGACAATTCCACTAATGCTTCCGGTATGTCAGATGTCAAACGAATAAAAACGCCATATTTCAAACATTCCCGCTGCGCGTCATTGAATTTATCTTTATCATAGCCTACCGCCAGTACCCATCTTTCCATAGCTGCCTCCTTTCCAAGCTGTATGCAGGAAAACCGCCGTCGCCTGATGGCGGACGACGGTTTTCCTTAATAACTGATGTTTAGGTATAATGAAAAATCAAGATTCTTTCCACGCTCCGTCCGGCCCAATCTCATAGCCGTCAATCTTGGTGTTGACCGCCATGGAGCCGTCCGCGTAGAGATAGTACCACTTGCCGTCTACTTGCTTCCAGCCGGTGACAGGCTTGCCATTTTCATAATACAGCCATTGGCCCGCGTCGTTCTGCGTCCAGCCTTGCGCCGTTGCCGGGTCGATGACCAGCTCCACATAGCGGTGGAGGACTGCCGCGACCTCGGCTCTGGTGGCCGTTCCCTGCGGGTCGAAGCGGTTTCCGTCCTTGCCGTTCAGGATACCCGCCATCTGCATGGCTTTCACGGCGTCCTTGGCCCAGCTCCCGATGGAGCCGTTGTCCGCAAAGGTCACGGCCTCGCGGGGCTTGGGGACGGTGTAGCCCATCGCCTTTGCGTAGTTCGCCATGATGACCGCCATCTCCTGGCGGGTCACGGCTCGGTCGGGTGCGAAAGTGGTAGAGGTGGTGCCGCTGACGACGCCCTTTTCCGCCGCCCACTTTACCGCGTCGGCATAGTAGGCGCTGGCAGGAACATCGGTGAAGGCGGAGCCTTCACCGGCGGCTTGCGGGTTTCCCGCAAGCCGATGCAGGGCTGTGACGAACATTCCCCTCGTCATGCCGGTGTTCGGGCTGAACTGATTATTCCCTGTGCCGGAGAGCAGGCCACGGGCCGCCACGAAGTCGATGTCGGCCTTCGCCCAATGGTTCGCGGTGTCGGTAAACACAGGGGCATCGGCCTTGTAGCCCACGCCGTAGACCGAGAAATGCCCGGTTCTGGCAATCAGGGCTTTGGTGTTCGGGTCGTAGCTGGAATCGGTCAGGTAGGTCACGCCGCCGTTATCATCCACATAGACCACACAGAGTTTCCCTGTGTCCTCGCCCTTTGGCGGGGCATAGGGAATGGCGATAGCCGCCGAGCCGCCGCCGAAACTCGTGACCGGCTTGCCGCCGCTTTGCAGCGTAAAGCTGAACACCGGACGGTTGCCGATGGCGTTTTGTGCCGCCGCCGACAGGGTATTCGCCGCCACCGGCTTTGCGGAAACGGTGACCGCTCCGCCCGCCGTGGCCTGGGCCGCTTTCAGCGCGGGAAGGTCGAGAGTGATAGTGGCTGCGTCGCTCTTGATCCGCACCTCGGTAACACCCGCTTTGATGAGGGCGTCCACCGAGTTTGCGGTCAGGGTCGCCGTGATGTCGCTTGCGCCCCCCGTCGTGGTGGCGTCGATGGTGACGGAGACGCCGTTCTTCTCTGTCCCTGCCTTTTTCGCCGCGTCCTGGGCCGCTTTGATGGCGTCGGTGACGGACTTTTCAGGCACGGTGACGGTGGCGCTGCCGTTTGCATTGACCGTAGGCGTTACCTTGGTTTCCGCGTTGGTGGCCGTATCCGGCTTGCCGGGGTCGGGAGGGGTAACGGTAGGTGTGGAGCCGCCCGAGGACGAACCGCCGCCTCCACCGCCAGAGGAACCGCCGCCGTTATAGCGAAAGGTTGCGGAAATGGTGTGGTTGTCGGTTACGTTGCTGAAGGTGTAGCTGCTGATCGCACCTTGGTTCACGCCGTCTACGGTGACGGACGAAATGCTGTAATTGCTGTTTGCGGAAATGGTAAAGGTCTTGCTTTCGCCACTATTTACAGTGATCGTGCCGCTGGGCGAAATGCTGCCGCCTGTGCCCGCGCTGGCGGTGATGGTATGGCTGCCTATCGGCGCGGCCTTGTAGGTCGCCGTAACCGTGGCCGCGTTCCCCGGCATGGTGTAGGTGGTGGTGGCGCTGTTTGCGTCCGCAAGGGTTCCGCCGCCGCTGGTGAGCACCCATTTGTCGAATACCTCGCCCGGGAGCAGAGGGTCCGCCATGATGGTGACGGTTGCCCCCGCCTCGTAGCTGCCGCCGCCGCTGCCGTCCATCACGATCAGGGCGTAGGTGGTGACGGGCGTGTCGGTCACTGTGACGAGGGCTGAGCCGGTTTTGCTTGTGTTCACAGTAGAGGTAGCCTGGACCGTGAGCGTCGCCGCCGTCTCGTCCGCCGCCACGGTCAGCAGGCCGGTATCGCTGATGGAGGTGCCCGCACCGCCGCCTGTGACCCTCCAGATGACCGTCTGCGCCGGGTCGTTCTCTCCTATGACAAAGGCCGTAAACTGCTGTGTGGTGCCCTTTTGCACGTTGGCTTGAAGCGGGCTGACGACCACGTCGGTGACGGTGGGCGCGCTGCCGCCGCCCTGATACACCGTCACCGTTTGCGGGTTGTTGGAGACGCCGAAATCGCCGAACTGGTCGATGGTGATGGCGACGGTCCCCTCCCTGACGACAAAGATGGGAACGGTCCACACCGTACCCGAGCCGGTGGGCTCGCCACTGCTACCCGCCCAGCCCGTCCCGGGGTCAATCTTGATGGCGCTCTTAGTGAGGCCGGTCACGTCCTGGCTGAAGGTGAGGCGGATGCCGGTGCTGTCTGCTGTGCCGCTGACGCCGCCCGTCTGCTCCGCCGCAAAGGTGATTTGTGTGGGCGGCTGCTTGCCGTTCAGGGTGCCGCCGGTGTGGTTGGTGAGGCCGATCACACTGCCACCCACCGTGACCACGCCGCCCGATACAGTGAGGTCGCCTGCCACATCGCCAGTGACCTTCACCGTACCTGCCGACACTGTGAGGTTGCCGTCGTCGCCGCCGTAACTGGTCGTCGAAACATAGCCGTTGACGGCGACGTTTGCGTTCGCGTGATTGACGGTGAGGTTTCCCCAGACGCCCTTGCTCTCGCCAGTTTCGCCGACGGCGAGGGTGGCGTCGCCCACGGTTACGCCGCCCGTGGCCGTAATGGCCGTGTTGCTGGCGCTCCCTGCCGTCACGCTGCCGCCGCTGATGTTCAGCGCGCCGGATGCAACGATGGCCCTCGGGTTCGAGCTTCCTGTGCCGGCCGCATCCACCGTGCCGCCGGAGATATTGATGTCGCCGACGGCGAAAAGTCCACGGTACCCGCTGGCTGTGACCTCGACCGTGCCGGAGATGGCAATATTTTCTTCAGCAGTAATTCCGTTTGCGCCCGCCCCTGCGGCGATGGCGGTCAGCTTGCCGCCTGTCATGGTAAAGCTGCCCTGATTGACCCGCACAGCGTCGCTGCCGCTTCCTGTTGTGCTCGCGCTCACGGTCGGGCCGGAAATGGTAAGCCCCGCCCCTGCCCAGAGCGCGATGGTGTTCGACCCGACGGTGAGGGTCAGCGTCCCGCCGCCTGTGAGGGTCAGCTTACCGGCGTCGGCGTTACTGTGTTGCAGGGTGCTTGCACGCACCGTGTCGTTCACTTCCACCGTAATGTCCCCGGTGGCGAAGAACTTGATGGTGCCGTCGTCGCCGATGCTGCCGTCGCCGGTCAGGGTCAGGGTGGCAGTGGACGCGTTCCACGCCCAGCCCACGCCGCCGGTGGTTGTGCCGCTGCCGTTTGTGGTCAGGTCGGAAACGACTGTGCTGCCGCCCAGCCGTAACTCGCCGGTGACAGCGGTGGAGGCAGCGCCCTTGGTAAAGTGCTGGCCGTCCCAGACGTAATTCCCCGCCGTGATCGCTTCCACGGAGGCGGGGCTATTTTCCGCCCCGACGGTGACAGGGCCGGTACCATTAAAGACGCTGCCCCGGTCGCGGAAGATGCCCTGCGCGATGTACAGCTTTGCCTCCTTTATAAGGGTCAGCTTGCCGCTGTTCGCGCCAAGCACCTGGGCGGTGGTGTTCTCCCGCCCAAGACCTGTGCCGCCGTTTGCCGCAATGGTGACAGTGGAGCCGTCGATGAGCAGACTGTCGCTGGCATTGATGAGCAACCCGGTGCCGCCGGTGTTTTCCAGCGCGAGAGTGCTGTTTTTCAGATTAAAAACGGCATCCTGCTGGTAGTCGGTAATCAGAATCCCTGTGCCTGCGGAATTGGTGACGGTCACGGCGCTGTTTTCCACGGTCAGCCTCTTCGCAAGCAAGCCCTGGCCAACCGTATTTTCGATGCGTACCATGCTGCCTGCAACCGACATTTCGTCAACCTTCAGGCCGCTGGCGCTTGCATCGGTGCTGGCCACGGTTACCGTGCAGTGATCCGAAATGTCCAGCTTGACACCTGTGATGCCGTCGTATGCCGTGTTTCGCACAGTCAGACTGCCGCCGGCGAGGGCAACCCTGTCGTCCCCTGTGTCGGAGCCGCCGTAAATGCCATAGCCGATGGTTCCGCTATTTTGAATGGTAATGTGTCCGCCGTTGCTCTCCAGCGAACCGGGGGTGGAGGACGCACCCAAAACTATGATGCTGTCGGCAACCAGGTTGCTGCCGTCGGTCAACTTCAGGGTACCGTTCACTTGGATGCCGATGTTAGCGGCGTTCGCTGTCAAGGTGCCGGTTCCTGAGAGGGTCAGGGTCTTGCCGTCGGGAATGGTGAGCGTATTGTTCCCGGTGGAGACGGTCACGCCGTCCGCGATGTTCAATGTGTGGTCTGCGCCAAGGGTGATGGCGTCGCTCAATTCGATGTTCGCCGTCACGCTGATGGCGGCGGGGGTTGCGGCCTCCAGCGCCGTTTTCAGCTCTGCGGCGGTGGTGACGGTGGTCACTGCCGCCGCGGCGGCTGTTGTGAATGTGGGCATATTCTCAAAATTGTTAAGTATATTTTCGCCTACTTCGATTATAACATGAACGCTATATGTGGTGTCAGGGAGCAAATCATTAGCGTAATGCATGGTATATACGGCGCCTTCCCTGCTTGCTGAAGCACTGCCGCCATGAGATGTTGAATTATTACCATCAAAATACAGCAAACGTATGTTAATATTATCGGTATCTCTAATCGTATCACTGAACGTGACAACAATATCGGTGTCAACCGGCACATCTGTCGCCCCATTGCCCGGCGAAACGCTGACAATGCTGATCTCGTCGGCAAGGGGTGCGGCGAGCGGGCTTGCAAGCACCGCACCGTCGCAGCCGCCCTCGTGTCCGTCCTCCAGTGTGCAGCCCTCGGTACGAGTGCAGGGCGTGGGTTCCGGGCTGGGCTGTCCGCTGTCCTTCGCGCATTCCTCGCACACAAAGGCGCATGGCGTTCCGGGAACAGCCGGGGCATAGCCGCAGTCATCCTCATGCTCATGTGAGCAGTCCGGCTCTGTCGTAATGCACCCGCTTTCCGCGCTGCACATATGAGTGCATTCGGTCGGTTCTTTCGGCGTAGCGTCAGACGGTGTGGCATCGTTATCCGATACGCTGTCCTCCGCCGGGTAGCAGTCGTCCGAATGCTCATGAACACACTTTGTCACTTCCTTGTAGCACTCGTCCGTGTGCTCATGGCTGCAGGGGATTTCCGGCGTCCCCTCGGTGTAGCCGCAAACATCTTTGCTGTGTTCCGTGTGGTGCTCGCACAGGCCGGACGCGCCGATAGTCTGGTCGCCCTCTGTCGCAAACACCGTGTTCATCCCCGTCATGGAAAATACCATGGCGAAGGACAACAGTATGGATAGCGTTCGTTTCCATTGTCTTTTCATCTCAAACCCTCCTCGTGATTCATTTCATCTTTCTTCTCCCGATCAATCTCCATGGCCAAAGTTCCGCATATTGCTACGATAAATGCAAGCATCGTCAGGTACTTGCAAACCGCTGTCAGCGTCATAAATTCATTTCCTGCCATATATAACGCAAGCACAATAATTGTTAAGACGGCAGCCACCGCCAGAACTGCCGGAAAGCGCCATGCCGCCTTTCTTTTTTTACTCATCCTGTTCCACCTCCGGTACGACAGTGTATTCCCACGCATCCTTCAGCTCCGGCGGTTTCTTCAAGACCTCCACGGATTTTGCCTGTACCAGATATTCGCTGCCGTCATTCATATGGTGCAGCACCAGCAGGCGGTATTCGTCCATCTTTTCCGCCAGCCTCGGCAACCGTCTCACCACAACTTCCCGGCTGTTTTGGTAAATCAGCCACACATGAGGATATTCGGCCTTTACTTCCCCTTTGGTCAGTTCTCTTGCCCACATGATTTTCTTGCCCACGGCATCGGGGCCGAACTGGGTGTAGCAGGCGTCGTGAAACAGCACCATGGGATAGCTGCGCCCGGTCTTATGCAGGCGCAGGGCTACAACGCCCTTAAATTCTTCGATTTCCTGTGTCAGCGCCACCAGCGTGCCGCTATACAGTGTTTTCTTTTGCTCTTTGCTCACGTTCTATCCTCGCTCTCGTCTGGTAGGGTACCCGCAGCACCAGTTCGACCCCTTCAAACTCATGGGGATTGATTGAAAATTTGGGGTAGGTATCGAAGGTCAGCGTCCAGCCGTCGGTTGTGACGGAGCCAAAGATGTCCACATCCCTCAGCGGCGCATACCGCACCTGATTGAGCTGTTCCGCCATATTCAGAACCAGCAGGCTGCCGGAGGTGAGCTCCAGCTTCAGCCGGTAGTCCGGCAGCGGCGTCACCCGCACGATCTCCGGTATCTTTTTTCCCTTGTAACGGCGCGCCATAAAATTCCTCCCTTCTCAGACGGTCATACCGGACGGCTGCACAGCCGCCTCGCCCCGTTCAATCCGAAATATCATAGGATACGGTATGCGAAGCGCCAGCCGAACCGCCGCGTCCGAATAAATGGACACCTTCTCCGCTTCATCGCCTGTGTCAAAAAACAGCGTCCAGCCGTCTGTGGTGACGGAATTGAAGATATCAACATCCGTCAGCGGGAAGTACCGTATGCTGCCTACGATATCCGCCATGTTCAGAATCAGCAGACTGCCGGAGGTAAATTCCAGCTTCAGCCGGTAGTCCGGCAGCGGCGTCACCTGTCTGATCTCTGGTATCTGTTGCTCTTTTGCTCCGTAGGCCACAAAAAATCCTCCTTTCCCTGTTCATCGCTTGTGATTTTTTTGTTTCAGGTATAAAAAATCCGCACCTTACAATGAAATTGTAAGGTGCGGAATAAAATTTGTATGTAGACAAAACTCACGCTTTCAAACTTTTTTATAAATTCAGGAGCAAAAGCTGGGTTCTGTTGGACACCTCCGCTTTTTGATATAGGCGTGAAAAGTTATTGTTCACAGTTGAAATTTTTATGCCAAGTCTTTCAGCTATATCTTTGTTTTCAAGCCCCTGCTTTGCCAGCTCAAGGATTTCCCTTTCCCGTGCCGTAAGCTCCACGTTCTTTCCCTTCAGAAGCGTCCGAGACCTACTCAGCCGGTCTGCAAGCTGACGGATATTCTCCATTTCCGCCTGCTCCCTGATCCCGGCGGCAAGGGCGCCCTTGATTCCCTCATAATTTTCCGCAAAGGGCAGGTACATCCTATCCGGCAGAGCCATTTCCAGCGCTTCGGTCAAAAGCTGCGATGCCTCCCCGCGTTTCCCCTCGGCGTCCAATGCCTGCGCCATGTAGATTTTCATATAGAGCTGCGGCAGCAGATTGGGGAAGATGGAGGAAATCCCCATCACATAGCCGCCCATGCCCAGCAGCTTTTTGTATTCCTTTTGTTCCAGCAGCATCCGCCCATAGATGATGTGCGCGAAAGGCTGGGACATGATGACCAGCCGCCTGTCGTCTATTTTCCCCTCCGCAAGCCACGGAGCTACTTCCTCCGGCTTTCCCAGCAGCAGGGAGAGATAACTCTTTGCCAGATCATAGGTATACCGGCACAAGTCCTCCGTGTTGCGGTAGGAACGGTCGCGCAGGGTGGCAAAGCTGTCCTCCAAAAGCTCCCTGTCCCCATTCAGCAGAGCGAGCCTTGCCAGCGTGAACACGCCACATTGGGCTATGCTGTTCTGGCGCTTGCTGTCGGCTGTGAAGATGGCGCGGTGGCAGAGGATTTCGGCATCGTCCGTCTCACCCCGGTGCAGATGGGCCTCGGCCCGCATAATCAGCTCCGCCCCGGTGCCGTGGCCTCTTGACAGCCGGTAATAATACGGCATACATTCGTCCATCTGCTCCAATTCCTCATTGAGCTTTCCGCTCTCCCGCCAGTACATATACAGCACCGAGGGGGAACCGAACGTCCAGGTGCTTTTGCTGTTGATGAGTGTGGCCGGGCCGCCCAGCAGTTTAAACGCCCTGCGGTGGCGCTCGCTCATGGCGTCAATACGGTTATACTCCAGAAAGGACAGGAGCAGTTCCAGCTCGCCCCGCATGGCGTCCTTTTCTTCTTCCGAAATGGAACATTCCACAATGACGCTTTCAATCTCGTCCTTCTGGCGGAGCAGTTCCTCATTCTGCCCCAGGAAGAACAGGGTAAACGCCAGCGGCACCAGCGACTTGGGGTAGCGGACTTTCATCTCATGGGTGGTGTGTTCCATAATATCCAGGATCATCGGCGTGGTGGTCTCGTCGATGGTGTCCGCGATGTCATAGCTGGTGAGCGGCATAGCGTACAGCCGTTCCCATGCTCCCGCATGGTAATAGAAGCGCAGGGTATTCATCCGGTCGCCCGCTTTTTCGGCCAGCTCGCCGCCCTTTAAGTAGATTTCCCTCTGCCGCTTCTCGGGCAGGAGGGCGAATTTGTCCTCCAGCATCTTTTTGAGCTGGGTGTGCATGGTGTAACAGGAATGATCCCGGTCATAGCGGATAAAAAAGCGCTTCTCCCGCAGACGGTTTTCCGTCTCCTCCATCGTCAGGCCGGAGAAAGCCTGGGCCTGGGAAAGTGTGAAAGTCGGGAAAATGGAGACTTCCAGCAGGAAATCTTTTTCCGCTTCGGACAGACCTCCCCAGAATGTTTTCTGCATGAGGGCCGTCATGCCGCCCTGTTCAAATTGTCCCGTTCTGACAAAGGCGTCCATCTGAATATACAGGGCCATGACCCAGCCGTCCGTCAGTCGCATGACTTCTTCAAGCTGGACGCCCGTGAGGGGAAGCCCGGCCTCCCGGTAATAGGCGTCCGTGTCCTCCTTGGAAAAGGCAAACGCTTCCTCCTGCAAGAGATACAAGAGGCCGCTCCGTATCAGGCCGCCCCGCTCCTCCTTGGTATAGGGGTGGGTCGCCACAACGATATGCAGCTTTTCTCCGCCGTGGTCGGACAGGTATTTCAAAAACTCACAGGGACGGTACAGCTCCCATAGCTGAAAGTTGTCCAAAAGCAGAAAGGTTTCACGGCCGCAGGAAATGCCCTGTATCGTCCGGGCAATCTCCGGCATGGTATCCTCATCCGGCATCCCGATGACAAAAAGCTTTTCCGCACTTTCCTTGTCAAAGGCGGCAATCAGGCTGCAGAAAACCTTCCATGCCTCCGCCGGGGTTTCAGAGTGGAATTCATGCTGGTGAAGCGGATATGCTTCCGGGTTACGGGTATCGAAAAAATGCTGGAGCGCGGTTGACTTTCCAAAGCCGGAATCCGCCTCCAGAAGCGTCATGGGGTAAGACTTGATATTCTCCAGCCTTTCCATCAGCGCCTTTGGGTAATATTTGATATCCTGTTTCAGCTGTCTGGTTCGTGGCATGATCGTATTCCCTTCCTGTGCCGCAAAGCCCTTGCAACATAGTTTCTATTCTGTTGTAGCCCTGCCAGTTTATTGCGTTCCTTGCGTTTTATTATACTACACTTCCCCCAACTGCGACAGTGAATCTTGTGGAAATCTCAGGACACTCTGTATTTGCGTACACGAAATCAGGCTTGAAAGAGCTGATTCATATTTTCCAGAAACAGGTAGTCCAATGGGTTCTTTGTTTACTGCGGTTCGGCATATAAATGTCCGTCAGAAATTAAATGGTCACAAAACACATACAGAAAATCTCTGAAGGCAATCACAACGTTTCGGATCGTCAATCATGTTCACCAGTATCAGGCTTTTTAGATAGACCGCATACTCACTGATTGGTTTTTGCATTGCTGTCTCGCCATGGCTTGTAATCATTTGTTTCACCCTTTACTTTGTCATTTCCTTAATTGGCAGCAGCAGATCAATCTGTGTATCTTCCATTTTCGCGCCATTATTCATAAGGTTGTAATAATTTAATATCTCCTCAAAGCATGGTCCTCCGGCCTCTTCATATCGTTCGCTTTCACTGACCCATTCCTGGAGCAGAGTCCAATCCTGAAAATTCCAGTCCCTCAATACATGGGCGGCATACATCCCGCCGCCAAACGTTTTTTTAGCCAGAGGCGCCTCCACTTCCATATCCTCAGGGATTGAAACCCATGCCTCATATGCCGTCGGAGTGGGGCCGACTACTACTCTTAAATCTTCCCTGGAACAGTCAAATCCCATCCCTCTGGCATCAGGTTTCTTTTTCAACAATTCCGTTTCATACACAAATTTCTCAATCATACCGGTCGCTTCCGGTCCCACTCCATATTCCGCTTTCCCTGAAAAGTGGGCCGCTGCTACGGTCATTGGCGGAAGGTAAATAATCCGCACATCTCTGTCCTCCAGCTTTTGTAACGTTTCATTTGCTTTGTTTAAGTCTTCCATCGACGTTTCCTCCTGTATTGTGTTTTTGGGAAAGGAAATGTTGTCCACAACGGCAAAAACGGAGCTGTCTCCAAGATAATCCAGCTGCAAATTTAGATTCGCTTTTTCCTGAAGTTCCCGAACAAGACGGCTGAGTATCGATTTAACCGTTGATAATGCTGTCATCTGCTCGTCAAGCTCCCTGATATTTTTCTCGAATACCTCAATGATCCCCAATGCGCTGCGATTGCTGAATATCTCCCGGATTTGCTTTACTGGTACCCGAAGTTTCCGTAAAATGATGATTTGACGAAGTCTCCGTATTGCCTGTTCATCATAAACCCTGTAAGCATAATCCTCCACGCGCTGGCTCTCTATCAGGCCTATTTGCTCGTAGTAGCGGAGCATACGGCTTGAAGTACCAAGATTTTTTGACACTGTACTAATCGTCTGCATTTGATCCATAGTGTTTGCACCATCCTTTTGGTTAAGTATAAAGGACGACACGGTGTTCGTGTCAAGAAAAATTTCCATTTCAATACAGGCAGATTATACCAAATGCAAGGTTAAAGCCGGACTTTGTATCATTCTGTCTGATTCCCGGACATAGCCCGTTCCCCGCTCCCTGACCAAAGTTTCCTGTATCCGGCCGGCGTCATATTGGTAAAGCTTTTAAAAATCCGGCAGAAATATTGAGAATTGCCAAACCCGGTCATGCTGGCTATATCCGTTATGTTCAGGCTGAAGTTCCACAAGAGTTCCTTTGCTTTGTTCACCCGCAGTGTATTGATATACTGGGAGCTGTTCATCCCGATCTCCTCCATGAACTTTTTCCGGATATAACGGGAGCTGATGCCATAGTCCCGGCTGAGCTGTTCCATATCAATGGGCTCCGTAAAATTGTCATTGATATACTGCACAATCTGACTGAACCGGTCATTTTTCCTGGGTATATCACAGTCTTCCGCTTTGAACTTCTCCGACAGAGCCACATACAGCGAGGCCAGCTGCAGGTCCACCAAAAGCTGGCCGGATCCGTCGGAATCCCCGGTATTCGTATGCCTGCATATCATCTCTATATAATCGGCTATGGACTCACAGTTCGAGCATTTCCTGTACCGCCGTCCTCCCTGAAGCTCATTTAAGAACCGGTTTCCATAGGATCTGTCCGGAACCCTCAGTTTCATCTCCAGCTGCAGCAGCCTGCAGCTCTGCTTCAGGTTTACCATAAAGGAATGGGGCGTATGACGGTAAATGACGATGCACTCTCCCTTTTTCATGGGCACGAACTCATCCCCGATTCCCATAAGGCAACAGCCGGCGGCCACATAGTTGATTTCGATCTCTTCATGCGCATGGCACTCAAACTTATAGCTGGATGGGAAACGGAAACTCCCAACCTTATAGATGTCCGTCCTGTAATGCCTATCCTGCATGAGTTCCAATATCTCCGTGCGTTCCATACGCTTCCTCCTTCCATTCTCCCCGTCTGTTCCGGCCGATTGAACCACAGGCAGGAGGCCCCGGCAATCTGCCGGCGCCTCCTGTACCCAGGAACCTATCATTCCTTATTTCATAATTTTATCTAATGCCTGTTTCAGATCAGCCGCCAGGTCCTCTGCCGGTTCCATCCCAAGGTAAATGCGGATTAATCCCCCCGGAATATGCGCCTCCTTCAGATACGCGTCATTATCCCCATGATTCTGCGGCAGAATCAGGCTCTCGAACCCTCCCCAGCTGACTCCAATCTGAAACACTTCACATGCATCCGCCACAGACCTCACATCCTCAAATGCCTCTGTGTTCAGATCTATGGACAGCAGGCTCGTATATCCGGTCAGATATTGATCCGCCAGTTCCTTCTGCTTTCCGGTAAAGCACAGGGGATGATTGATCGTCTTTACCATAGGGTGGTTCTTCAGCATATCCACCACGGTCTGTGTGGTACGGGCCTGGTGTTCAAGACGCGCCTCCAGGGAACGCAGTCCCCGGATCAGAAGCCATGCCTCAAACGGACCGATGGCCGCTCCGTGGAACTGGTGTCCGATTTCAAATATCCTGTCCACGATCTCATGCCTTGAAATGACGGCTCCGGCCATTACATCACTGTGTCCGCCGATGTATTTTGTGCAGGAATGGATTACGATATCAATCCCGTGGGTAAGGGGCTTCTGGTAAAACGGAGTGGACCATGTGTTGTCCGTCATCGTCAGTGCATGATGGCGGCGGGCAATATCCACAATCGTATCAATATCCAGCATATACATCATCTGAGTGGAAGGACTCTCGTAATAAATGATTTTTGTGTTCGGCTTCACATACTGCTCGATCTCTTCCGCATCCCTGACAAATACATTGGTGCACTCGACATGGAATTTCTCCAGGGTCTTTGAATAGATGGTTGCCGGTCCATATACATTGTTCACCAGAAGGATATGGTCCCCGGCTGCGAGCAGGGTGAACAATGTGGCTGAGATGGCTCCCATTCCGGAGCCGAACACCTTGGCCTGCTCTCCGCACTCCAGCATTGCCAGTTTCTTTTCCAGGATTTCCGTGGTGGGATTTACACCGCGGCAGTAGAGGTGATTTTCCCTCTCATGGTTACTGGCTTCAATGAATGCGTCAAATGTATCAAACGTAAACAACGTTGTCTGCACAATCGGCGGTGTAACCGCTCCATAGTAGTTGCTGTTGTCCTCAAAATAGTGCTGGCAGATAGCCGCGTCCTTCCATTCTCTTCCATTCATATTCTTCATATTCCGCTTCCTTTCCTCGCCTTTAACGGCACTTTGGTATTTATGATTCAGCCGCGGCTTTTACAGCCGTTTTGCGCTCCCCTTTACCTGTCTTATAAGAAAATGCAAATTTTCCGATGCTCTTATAGGTACAGGCGTAGAAGATTGATATAAGGGTACAGGACCAGTTGAACACGGAATATGGCAGGTAGTCAATGGTAGCAACCCCCAGGGTGGTCGCCATGTAGATACCGGATATGGTCCACGGCATAATACCTTCCGTCACAGTCACAAAATCCTCCAGCACTCTGGAAAGGTTCTGCTCCTTCAGATTCAACTCCTCAAACTTCTTCCCGAAAATATCCGACACAAGGAAGTATGAGATGTAGGAATTCTGTGCAATGGCAACAATGGCCGCTGCGGAAAAACCCGCCGCATTCACCACGGACGTAATGGTCTTTAAGGGCTTCATCACATGCTTGAGCGCAATTTCCAGGCAGTTGGTCAACTGTATGATTCCACCGAAGGTAAAGGCGATGATGACATAGATAACGCCCTCAAACATGGAAGAAGCGCCGCCGCGGTTCAGCAGTGTCAGAATCTCCCCCGACAGTTCTTTTCCGGGAAATGCCGCTGCCGCGGAGAATCCGGATTTAGCTGCCGCAAATACGATGTCATGGCCAAATCCCTGTACAGTCAGTCCCAGCACCATGGCAACCGCCGACGACAAGATCAGGACCGGAACGGTGGGTTTTTTAAGTACCGCGCCGCCGATGACAAGCACCGGAGGCAGCACCAGGAACGGGCTGAAACGGAAGTTCGCAGACAAATCCCTGAGCATGTTGGTGTATATCTCCGAATCAATGGTACTGGATTTAAACTGGAGTCCCATGATTGTAAAAGCGACACAGGCAATGATCATGGCCGGCACAGTTGTCACAAACATCTGTTTAATATGATCATAGAGGTTGGCCTTGGCCGCCAGAGCGGACATGTTGGTCGTATCCGACAGAGGAGACATCTTGTCCCCGAAATACGCGCCTGAGATAACCGCTCCCGCAACCATGGGAAGGGGCACGCCCAATCCCACGCCCACACCGATTAACGCCACGCCGATGGTTCCAACGGTTCCCCATGAGGTTCCGGTGGCGATGGAGATAAAAACGCTTACCCAGAACGCCGTCAGCAGGAGAAAATTGGGGTTTACAATTTTAAGGCCGTAGTAAATCATGGCCGGAATGACCCCGCCCGCCATCCAGGTACCGACTAAAAGCCCGATACTGAGCAGAATCAGTATCGCCGGCATTGCCTCCGCTATCTTTTTTGATACTGCCCCGGTAATATCATCCCAGGAATATCCCAGGTAAAGCGCGAACAGTCCCGCGATGACAGCCGCCACCGTTAACATGATAATACCATCAACCTTCAGAACTGTAAATCCGATTATTAATGATGCCAGAATCAACACTACAACACAAACTGCCTGCCCATTGGTGGCCGTGCGTATTTCCCTCTTTTTGTTCTCCATTTTTTATCCCTCTCCGTCCTGTATTTTACATGATACCGTATGTCTCAAATGCAACTTTTGCAGGCATCCCCTTTTTGATGGCTTCCCCCACTGTCTTTTCTCCAGTGGCCTTCTCATAGGAGCGCTGTATAACTTCCTCTTCTATTTCCCGGGGAATAACCACCACTCCGTCCATGTCGCCGAATATGATATCTCCCGGACGGATTCTGACCCCCTCTATCTCAATGGGAACCCGGTAGTCAATTACCTTGCCCCGGGGCGCCTGATCCTGTGCGTATCTTCCATAAGAAAAACACGGAAAGCCCAATTCCTCAATTCCCCTGGTATCGCGGTGGAATCCATTTACCACAGCTCCCGCCGCCCCCAGAATCTGCATACGGGTACACATCAGCTCCCCTACCAGGGCGTAATCCGGCGACGCACCGGTACATATGTATACTTCATCTTCCTTGATATCATCCAATGCTTCGAGCATTAATCCAAAAGGTTTGTTCATCACCGGGTTATGGGAATCCGACACATCCTCAAAGGCATCTGCCTCCAGCACCGTCATGGCTCTGCCGACCACTACCATGTTCTTGTCCAGGGGCTGTATCCTCCACGGGAGGAATTGATGGTAATAATGCATTTTATCCAATATATCCCCAATTACGGCAGAGTACAATACATCCCTCATCTGTCCGAATAATTCTTTGTCATTTGACCACTGCATTTGTTTTCTCCTTATTCCACCACAGCCCCCTGAGCTGCTGATTTACTGATTCTTCTGTATGTCTCCAGGTATCCCGGCTCGATCTGTTTCTCCGGAGCGCGCCAGTGCCGCAGCCGCTCCTGCAGTTCATTTTCGGGCACGTCCAGAGTCAGGCTTCTTTCCGGTACGTCAATCACGATGCGGTCCCCATCCTCCACAGCTGCCAGAAGACCGCCCTCAAATGCCTCCGGCGATATGTGCCCAACAAAGCAGCCGCGGTTGGAACCGGAAAACCGTCCGTCCGTAATGAGGGCGCAGCTCTCTGAAAGTCCCATTCCCTCCAGGGATTTCATGGGCCGGTACATCTCCGGCATACCCGGTCCGCCCTTGGGCCCCTCATACCGGAGCACCACCACGGACTGTTCCTTTACATCCCCGGACAGGATTGCGTCGATGGCCTCCTGCTCGCTCCCGAACACTCTGGCCCGGCCTTCAAAATGCATCATATGGGAGGGAATCGCCGCCGGTTTCACCACGCTTCCAAGAGGCGCCAGATTTCCTGTCAGAACAGCCACCCCGCCATTGCTGTTAAAAGGCTGGTCCGCTGTCCGGATTACCTCTCTTCGCCTGGTGGGCCGGGTCTGTTTGAGGATTTCCCCCACTGTTTTTCCCGATACCGTGGCGGCGTTCTCATACAGGTAGCTTTGAAGCTCTTTTAATAACGCGCCGACGCCTCCCGCCTCATAAAAGTCCACCATGTCATAAGGCGACGCCGGATACACGGACGATACCTGGGGAACCTTTCTGCTGTATTCGTCAAATACGGCCAGTGATAAATCGCCCAGCCCGGCTTCCCGGTGGATTGCCTGCAGGTGCATGATCGCATTGGTGGAACCGCCCATACCCATGAGCGCCGTGATACCGTTGCAAAACGCCTCCTCTGTCATGATATCCCTGGCGCACACGCCTCTGCGCACAAGCTCCATGACCGCGCAGCCCGACTCATAGGCCAGGGACAGACGCCGTGAGAGAACTGCCGGGACCGTTCCGCTGCCGGGCAGCGACATTCCCATCACCTCCGCAAGACATCCCATGGTGTTCGCCGTTCCCAGCATTGCGCAGGAACCGGCACAGGGCTCCGCGATATTTTCTATGTATTCAAATTCCTCCTGGGTGATTTTTCCGCGCTGCTTCCATCCCACTGCCTCAGTCACGATATTGCCGTCGTAGTGTTTGTCCTTATAGACAGCCGGGTGCATGGGCCCGCCGTTGAGGAACACGGACGGGATATTGATTCTGGCCGCAGCCATCAGCATCCCCGGTACAATCTTGTCACAGGAGCCGAGAAGCACCATACCGTCAAACCGGTGGGCCCTCACCATACACTCCACGGAGGAAGCGATCAAATCCCGGGAAGGCAGCACATAACGCATCCCGTCGTGCCCTTCCGCAATGCCGTCGCAGGGGGCAATGGTGCCGAAAACCATGGCGGTTCCGCCCGCGGACTCAATCCCCTTTTGCACCTGTTCGCACAGCTGGTTCAGGTTATAGTGGCCCGGCGTTGCATTGGTATAGGAGTTTACGATTGCGATTAACGGCTTACCCAGGGCCTCATCCGTAAACCCCATCGATTTATAGAGCGCCCGTTTCAGGGCTCCCTGATCTCCTTTTAACAGCCTGTTATAGTAACGGTCATCTTCCATTCTTCAACCTCACACAAAATCATTTGCAGCAACCACTGGCAGGGTGGCTCCGCCGTCAACGGTAAGAGTGGTGCCGGTTATATACGCCGCCTGTTCGGAGGCCAGATACGCTACCGCCTCCGCAATCTCCCTGGTGGAGGCAAACCTTCCAAAGGGCAGGCGTGCTGCCGCCTCCCAGCGGATATCATCCGGCGCCCAACCCACATCCGTATACCCGGGAGCCACCGCGGCCATCCGGATTCCATATCTGGCAAGTTCCATGGCCGCGTTCTTCGTAAACTTTGAAACAGCTGCCTTGGTCGGCCCATAAATCGTAGCCCTGGGCCAGCATCCATCCACCTGATTGGAAGATATATTGATGATGACCCCTTTGATCCCGCGGCCTATCATACGTTTAGCCGCCTCCTGGGAACTGAAAAACAGTCCTTTCCAGTCAATGGCCGTCATTCTGTCAAAATCCGCTTCCTCCGCCTCCAGAAAATAAACCTCGCTGCTGATGCCTGCATTGTTTACCACCAGGTCGATTCCCTCAAATGCCTGATCCACCCGGCTGTACATATCCTTTATCTCTTTTATCTGCGACATATCCGCGTAGACAGCCAGCGCCCTTCTCCCGAAAGATTCCGCTTCGCGGCAAACCTCCTCCGCCGCGTTTCGGTCTGTATGGTAATTGACCGCCACATCGTACCCTTTTTCAGCCAGGGTAACGGCAATCTGCCTTCCGATTCCCTTTGCCGCTCCCGTAATTAAAGCTGCCGGTCTTCTCATATAATTTTCTCTCCATTCCAACAAAATTCATAAGGCTCTGTCCCTGCCGCCCCGGTCTCCGCCTCAAAGACATTGCCGCCTCCCTGTGCGTCCCGGGCTGACGTAATGTAGAGCCGGTCCAGCTGCTCCCCTCCAAAGGTACAGCATGAAACATTGGCATCCGGCAGGACCACCTCGCCCATCTTTGCGCCAGATACAGGATTGATACAGATGACCTTGTATCCTCCCCACATTGCAATCCACAGGTTTCCGTCCCGGTCCATGGTCATGCCGTCCGGCACGCCCTGCTCCTGTGATAAATCCAGGGCTTTCACAGGGCGCCGTATCTGGTGGCGGTCCTTGTTATAGCTGTAAGCATAGACAGACTGTTCCTCTGTCCTCACATGATAAAATATCCCCTTATCCAAATCCCAGGCCATACCGTTCGGTATGGCGAGGAACGGCTCCACACAGTCCGTCTCTCCGTCCGGACTTACCCGGTATAGGCCGCCCTGTGGCCGGATATCCTCCTGCACATGGGCGTTTTCCCACATCCCGTCCATTTCCATCGTCCCAACCCACAGGTGCCCGCCCGGTCCGCATTTCCCGTCATTGAACCGGATGCCATCCGTCATAGGGAATGGACACAAGGTTTTTATGGTTCCGGTTTCAGGAACAAGCATTTTCAGGCAACTGTCAACCGCTGCTATAATTTCCCCCGGATGGCAGCCGGGTATGACGCAGCCGGCGTAGGCGCCAAGCTTCCAGGACTGCAATTTTTCCTTTTTCGGAATATACTCAAAAATAGTACCGGATACGATATCCGTAAAAAACAGGCTGTTCCGTTTTCTGTACCACATGGGTCCCTCGATCAATTCCCCAACGGAACCGACGCATTTCTTAACCAGCAATCTTTTGTTACCCCCCTCCGAATCTTTTTTAACAAAGCTTTGATGGTTTTTATTATAGTCCGTTTTTTACTATATTGCTTCTCCTATCAGGAACTGGCCGGCAATATTATTATCTTATTCGGAACAAAGTCTCTCCGATTTTCTCAACTTCCCGGCCCCTCATGTGTGAGGTTTTCGGTCCCTTGGGCGCAAAAACAAAAAGCTGTCTTGACAATAAGTTTAAAAATTTTTGAAATTTTTGAAAGGATTTCGGATGATCAATCGTATTAGAAGTGAACGAATCAAAAAAGGAGATTGAAATACATGAAAATCAGAACTATAATGGCAGCAGCAGTCACAGGTATCTTTTTAACCGCCGCGGGAGGCAGCCTTGCATTTGGCGCCGAATGGACCTGTCCCCGGGGATACGCGGACTGTACGGATTACGAATACTGCAGAACTCACGACCACGGGGACTGCGAGGGCCACTGGTCCGATGAGGGGGACTGGGTATGCCCGGACGGGAATCACGGACATAACGCCACCTCGGGAAACGGCTGTCACAACGGCGGCGGACACCACAGAAGGCACGGCGGTTCCCATCACAGATAACGAAACCAGACACATGGAGCGGCTATGCGGCAGGAATCAGATGTAGAGCAGACAATCGGACAATATGCGGATATGGTCAAGCATATCTGCTTTGTCTACATGAAAAATGAAAGCGATACGGAGGACGTATTTCAGGATGTATTTTTGAAATACGCCCTTTTTTCGGAACCCTTTCAGTCGGAGGAGCACAAAAAAGCATGGTTGATCCGGGTGACCGTCAACCGCTGCAAGGACCTGCTCCGAAGCTTTTTCAGGACGCACACCTGCTCTCTCGAGGAAGCCGCGGCTATGGCGGACGGCCGGGATCCCGACCTGTCCCATGTGCTGGAAGCCGTGCTGAGGCTGCCCCACAAATACAGAATCATCATATATCTGCACTACTATGAGGGGTATTCGGCCGTGGAAATCGCGGGGATTCTGCACAAAAAGGTCAATACCATATACACCCATCTGTCGAGGGCTAAGGCGGAATTAAAAAATATGCTGGGAGGTGATGACGGTGAAACAGATGATACGTGACGCGTTCGATACGGTGACCTGCAGCGATGCGCTGAAAAAACAGACCTGCGATTATGTGGCCGGACGCATGCGCCGTGGCCGCAAGAGCGCAGCGCACAAATTGAAATGGGCCGTCTCCATGGCCTGTCTCCTGCTGTTTGCCACCAGCGGACTGGGAGGCCTGCGCCTGTACTACGCGGAAGCGGCTGTCATCAGCATCGACGTGAATCCCAGCATCGAGCTGGATATCAACCGCTGGGGAAGGGTGGTGGACCAGACCACCTATGGGCAGGAGGGTGAAACCATCCTGCAGTCCCTCTCGTTAAAGCATATGGAATACGGCGATGCCCTGACCCTTCTGCTTGGCAGCGATGAGATGCAGAAGTATTTTAAGAAGGATTCCCTTGTCTCCATCACCCTGGAGGCGGAGGACGGCGGCCAGGCGATGCTCTCAGACCTTCAGGCGTGCGTGGACACGGCCCTGAAACAGTGCCACGGCAGCGTAACGGCGGAATATGCCAGCGTGGACAGCCATATGTGTGACGAGGCCCACGAACATGGGATGTCGCTGGGGAAGTATTACGCCATACAGGAACTTTTGACCGTGGACCCCCAGGCCACCCTGGATGAGTTTAAGGACAAATCCATGAAGGAAATAAAGGGCCACACCGAGCACTGCCAACACCGGGAGCAGGCCGGAGTTCAGGAGCAAACCGGGGACCGGGAGGAAGCTTTGGATGAATCCCAGGGCGACCCCCAGGACAATTCAGAGCAGTCTCCGGAATGCCCCGGCAGACCGGCCCACAGCCGTGAGGGCGGCGGCCACGACGGGCGGCATCACTGATGCCGCCATTTAAACGTGGAGAACCGTCCGCTCAAATTCCTCCACCGGCATAGGCTTTGCAAAATAGTAACCCTGCCCGATGTCGCAGTGAATGGATTCCAGAAATTCAAGCTGGGCCTGGTCCTCGATCCCCTCGGCCACCGTTGTGATGGAGAGCGCCCTGGCAAGGTGGATCACGCTCTCAATGATCATCCGGCCTCTGCGGGACGTGGACTGTTCGGACAGGAACTCCTTATCCAGCTTCAGCTCCGCGATATCCAGATCCTTTAACGTGTTCAGGGAGGAGTAACCGCTTCCGAAATCGTCCATGGAGATGGAAAATCCCATGGCGTGAAGCTTATCAATGACCATCTTCACCTGGGTCAGATTGCTCATGGCCACGCTCTCCGTCACTTCCAGGATAATCATGGACGGGTCGATCCTGTACCGGTCCACAATCTGGCGAAATTTATCCAGATACGTTTCATCGTAAAAAAAGATTCTGGACTGGTTGACGGAGACCGGCCTCACCTCAAACCCCTTCCGGGTCCAGTCCGCAACCTTTTTGCACGCCTCCTCCAGCATATACATATCCAGTTCCGTGATGAATCCATTTTCCTCAAACACCGGTATAAACTCATCGGGGTAGTGAATCGTGCCGTCGGCCCCGTACCAGCGGACCAGGGCCTCCGCGCTGTGAAGCGTCTTGTCGTTTAAATAGTATTTGGGCTGAAGATACATGTGAAATTCCCGGTTTGCCAGCGCCGCGTGCATCTGACTGGCGATCTCCACCTTTTTGCGCGCTTTTTCATGGATCGCCTCGTCGTAAAATGCGATCGGGTTGGACGTGTTGCCGTTGACGCTGTTAAGCGCCAGCAGCGCGCCGTTGATGGCCACGTCCGGGGATGGACATTGGCGCGTTCGCTCTTCCGCCCGCATGATATGAATCCCAAAGTTACAGTTGATCCGGTACTCCTGGTTGGGCGCGGCGGCATAGCGGTTGATTTCCTGATGGATCTTGCGGATCCTGCCGGTCAGCGCTTCCCTGCCGTCAAAGTGAATCAGCATGCCGAACCGGTCGGCATTATCCCGGTAAAAACGCTCCCCCTCTCCGATATTCCCGTTGAGCACACCTGCGATATGGATCAAAAGCTCATTTCCCCGCTCAAATCCGAAAAACTCATTCACAAATTTAAACCCGCTCACGTTCATCAGCACAAGGGCGTAATCCACCGGCGCCTGTAGCAGCGCGGGCAGCTCCGTGACAAAGCGGTTCCGGTTGTCCGCCCCCGTCAGCACATCCTTGTACGCCAATACCTGAAGCGTAACGTGCTCTTTTTTCAGCAGGCTGTATATGTACAGGAACAGAATCAGAAACAGCAGGATGATGCAAATCATAACGCACAGAAACACCCAAAAAATGGCGTTGATGTTGTGGTTGAGAAACGTCTGGGGCACCAGGCAGAAAATCTGCCAATCGTTGAGATCCAACGGGATAAAGGTCACCCAGTAGGCCTCCCCCTGATAGCGGAAGGAGGCGAAGGAATCCCCGCCGTTTTTGATGTCGGCCAGTATGGACTGCCGCGTCTCTTCCGTCACGTCCCCATCGTCAAACAGATTGCCCATCGGCTTTTGAATCACCGCGTGGCTGGAGCGCAGGATGAAATTCCCCTCCTTGTCCACGATATGGAGGTAGGCGGCTCCTCCGAAAATCTCCCGGCCGATGATATCCGCCAGATTGGAGGTAGTGCGGGTCGCCGTGACCGCTCCGATGACCTTCCCGCCGTGCGCAATCGGAACCCCGTAAACGATCACGGACCCCTCCGCCATCCGGTCCTCGGTGAGATCGGAAATCACGCGCCTGCCCGAGAGTGCGCTTCTCACAAATTCCTCGTCCCCCACGTCGATCCCATCATGCTCCCCGCCGTCTGCGTCGATATAATATCCCAGGCAGTCGGGTGTGACGATCCCCATGCGGATAAAATCATCGGAGCCGTTCACTGCGTCCAGGTAATCCTTCAGATACGGGAGCGCGGTCTTTCCATCCACAGCGCCCCCATCCCCCACAAAGGCGGCTGCCGCTTCCAGGGCCTGCAGATCCCCCTCGGTCTGCGCCGCGATGATGTTCTTATACTGGGACACGATCTCCTTCATATACTTTTGGGCTTCCCTCTCCTGGGTGCCCCTTATGCTCAAATTGATGGCACTGCCGGTCAGAATCAGGATCACACTGACGATAAATACCAGAACCACCGCTATGGTAATCTGCTTTTTGATGTCCTCTCTGTCCATGTTCTTCCCTCCTGTGCGGTCCAACCGCCCGGTCACTGCTTATCCCGGAAAACAGCAATAATCATCCCGGTGTAAACGCACCGGCGTCACGGTTCCCTTATAAAACGCCGCCGGCTTGCCCACGACCCGCCCGCCAAGGCGGCAGATGATTGCAACCGTGGCCTCCCTGGCTTCCATGTAAATCTCCTCAAATCCCCGCGAAAACAGGTCTTCCAGGGAAAATACCGCCAGTTTTGTGCCGATCCCCCGGCCCCTGTGCATGTTATGAACCGCAAACCGTCCCCAGTGAACCTGTTCCCCTTCCTTCCAGGCGGCGACCGCGCCCACAACCGAGTCCCCCTCCAAAGCGCACCACCATTGCAGAAACTGATCGCCCGGAGAGCAGATAAGCTCCCCCGGAATTCCCTGTTCCCCTTCAAATACCGCGACCTGAAGCTTCAGGATTGCTTCCATGTCAGGGGCCGCGGCTCTCCTCAAAATGATCTGATCCATTTCTTTTCCTCATCGCGTAACATTTTGATTCTATCTTATCCTATAATTCTCCCTTTTACAACATTTCTTTTCCGGGATCAGATGGGGGAACCATGCATATTCATTCCGTTTCTACAGAGACTATTCCCAAACGGCAGTCCTGTTTCAGCCTTTCAATCCACCGACCTGCCCGCAAGAAAGGAGACGTCATGTCCAATCACCTGCTCCGCGAAAAATCGCCCTATCTTTTGCAGCACGCCGAAAACCCGGTGGACTGGTATCCCTGGTCCCACGAGGCCTTTGAGAAGGCTGCCCGGGAGGACAAACCTATATTTCTGAGCATCGGTTATTCCACCTGCCACTGGTGCCACGTGATGGCCCACGAGTCCTTTGAGGACCAGGAGGTGGCAAAACGGTTAAACGCCGATTACGTTCCGGTGAAGGTGGACCGGGAGGAGCGCCCTGAAATCGATCTGGTGTACATGTCAGTCTGCCAGGCCATGACCGGACAGGGCGGATGGCCGCTCACCATCATCATGACGCCGGACAAAAAGCCCTTTTTCGCCGGCACCTACCTGCCGAAAACGTCCCGCCGCAATATGACCGGCCTGCTGGAGCTTTTGAGAACAGTTTCCGAAATCTGGAAAAGCGACCGGAAACGCCTCTTAAACATGAGCGACCAGATTCTCGCGGTTCTCCGCCGGACACCGGACGCCTCCTCCCCGGCTGATCCAAAGGCGCTGGCCCGGCGGGGATATGAAGAGCTGAGAGCCGCCTTTGACAAAGCATACGGCGGGTTTGGCCGGGCGCCCAAATTCCCCGCCGCCCACAACCTGCTCTTTCTCATGAGATACCGGGCCTGGGCGGACGAACCGCAGGCTCTTGCCATGGCGGAAAAGACGCTGTCCTCCATGGCAAGGGGCGGCATCCACGATCAGCTGGGCGGCGGTTTCTCCCGCTATTCCACGGATCAAATGTGGCTGGTGCCGCATTTTGAGAAGATGCTCTACGACAACGCGCTGCTCACGCTGGCCTATCTGGAAGGTTACCGGCTCACGGGCAACCGCTTCTACCAAAGGACGGCCCGGCAGATTCTGGACTATGTGCGCCGGGAGCTCACCGGCCCGGAGGGCGGCTTTTACTGCGGACAGGATGCGGACAGCCAGGGCGTGGAAGGAAAATATTATGTTTTTTCAGAGGAGGAAATCGGACGGGTTCTGGGAAACAGACAGGATCAGGAGAAATTCCGCCGCCGGTACGGCATCACGAAAGAAGGCAACTTCGAGGGGGCTAATATCCCGAACCTCATACACAATCCGGATTATGAACAGGTGGACCGGGAAATGGACGCGCTCTGTCGCCGCCTCTACGAATACAGGCTGAAGCGGCTGCCTTTGCACCGGGACGACAAGATACTGGCCTCCTGGAACGCCCTGATGATCATAGCCTGCGCAAAAGCGGGGTTCCTGCTGGACGATCCCGGTTATCTGGAAATGGCCAGGCGGGCCCAGGTGTTTGTGGAACAAAAACTGTTCGACGAAAATGGAAGGCTTCTGGTGCGCTACCGCCAGGGGGAAAGCGCCTTCCCCGGCAATCTGGACGATTACGCTTTCTACTGTCTGGCGTTACTTACCCTGTATGAGGTCACCCTGGACGCGGCCTACCTTGAATTGGCCGTCAACCGGGCCGGGCAGATGGTGGAGCTGTTCTGGGATGAGGAACGCGGAGGTTTTTATTTCTACGGTTCGGACGTGCCGGAGCTGATCGACCGGCCGAAGGAGCTTTACGACGGAGCCATGCCCTCCGGCAATTCGGCGGCGGCCCACGTGCTGGCCGCCCTCGCGGACCTCACCGCAAACCAGGATTGGCGCAGCTTTGCGGACCGGCAGCTGGATTTCCTGGCTGCGGGGATCGCGGACCTTCCAAGCGCCCACACATTTTCCCTGACCACTCTCATGGATGCCGGGGAACCTGGCGACCAGCTGGTGTGCGTGTCCGCGCGAAATGAGGTTCCCGGGGAATTATACGCATATAGGAGGGAGCCGGGGCACGGCAGAATGTCCATTCTGTTCAAGTGCCCGGACAACGAAAACCAGCTCTCCCGTCTGGCGCCCTTTACACGGGAATATCCGGTTCCGGACCAGGGGACCTGCTACTATCTGTGCCAAAACCATACCTGCGGCCTTCCGTTTACAAGCCTTTCCCAGGGAATGCCGGGACCGCGGGACCTGAATGGAAAGGAGAAAGCATGAACAATCAAGACCTGAACGGGGAATCCATCTGGAGCAGAACCACGGAGATTCCCCCGCGCCGGCCTCTGCCCGGCGATGTGACAGCGGATGCCGCCGTCATCGGGGCGGGTATGGCGGGGATACTCACCGCCTTTCTTTTGAGCCGCCGGGGAATCTCCGTGATCGTGCTGGAGGCGGACCGGATTGCCGGAGGCCAGACCAAAAACACCACGGCCAAGATCACCAGCCAGCACGGGCTGTTCTACCAGAAACTGATTCGGACCGCCGGAAAAGACCGGGCCCGCCTGTACGCCTCCGCCAGTGAATCCGCGGTGGAAGAATTTGAAACGCTCATCCGCGAGGAGCAGATCCACTGCCATTTTAAGCGGCTGCCGTCCTATCTCTACTCCAGGGATCCGGCCAGGCAGGCGGACCTGGAACGGGAGGCCCGCGCTGCATCCGCTCTGGGCATCCGGGCCTGCTTCACCGGGCAGACCGGACTCCCATTTGAGACCGTGGGCGCGGTTCGGTTTGAAAACCAGGCCCAGTTCCATCCCCTGGAATTCATAAAGGCTCTGTCGGATCAGGTGACAGTCTATGAGAAAACGCGGGTGATCCGGGTGAAAGGACACACTGTGTACACGAACCGTGGCACCGTGACCGCCCGGCATATTGTTTTTGCCACCCATTACCCCTTTGTCAACGTTCCGGGATTTTTCTTTACGCGGCTTCACCAGGACAGAAGCTACTGCCTGGGGCTATCCGGCACCGCTCCCCTGGACGGCATGTACTACAGCGTGGACAAGAACGGTCTGTCGCTGAGGTGGAACGAGGAAACGCTTCTGCTGGGAGGCGGTTCCCACCGGACCGGAAAAAACCGCGCCGGAGGCGAGTACGAACGCCTGGCGCGGGCTGCAAAACAGCTCTATCCCGGCTGCAACATCACGGCCCGCTGGTCCGCCCAGGACTGCATGAGCCATGACGGTATCCCGTTCATCGGCAGCTACTGCGTATTCCGTCCTTACTGGCACGTTGCCACCGGGTTCAAGAAATGGGGCATGACCTCATCCATGCTGTCGGCCATGATCATAAGGGACCGGATCTGCGGCCTTCCAAACCCATACGAAGAACTGTTCCGCCCCCAGCGCTTTCTGCTCAGGGCTTCCGCCAAAAGCCTGGCCGCCGATCTGTTGGAAAGCACGGCGGGCCTGGCAAAAGGTGCGTTTCACCTCCCCCTTCGGTCCCGGCCGCTTCCAAAGGGGCACGGCGGGATTGTGCGGATCGGCTTTAAGCGTTACGCCTGCTATCGGGATGAAGCAGGCCGGCTCCACCGGATATCCGCGCGCTGCCCTCATCTGGGCTGCCAGCTGGAGTGGAACGGGGCTGATAAGACCTGGGACTGTCCCTGCCACGGCTCCCGGTTCGACTGCGACGGGAACCTGATAGACAATCCCGCCCAGACGGGCTGCGGCTGCGGCGGACAGACGCCGGAATAAAGCCGGACTGCGGCTGCGCCTGCGGCGTTCAGACAACGGAATAGAGCCGGTCCGCCGCCCCTTTTTAAGGGCAGCTCACTGATCGGCCGCAAAAAGCACGTAACGCTTTTCCTTCGCAGCCCTGGTCCAAAAAACCAGGCTGCGCTGGAGCCACTGCCACGTGTATTCAAAATCCTCATCATTTTTCTCATTTCCATAATTCCGGCTGTCGATCCGGTCATAACACTTCCGGCACGCCTCCTTGGTGCGTTTCGGAAGCGCTGCCGCTATCTCCTGCACCTGTTCCGGGGTTTTCAGGATGATGAGCTGATCGCTCTCCTCCTCAGGACGTATGGGTTTGTTGTCCTTCATTTTAAGACCGTACAGAATTTCTCCCCCCATAATCACGTTGCACAGCGGCGGACACTGGTTCTGAATGTCTAAACTTCCGTCTGTGAGCATGCGGTGCATGGCATCCCAGGACGTTTCCAATTCCTGGGTGTATTCCAGGTGCTCGTCAAAAAAAATATCTTCGATGTTGTCGTGCATGTAATCCGAGCGCACTGCGCGCGGGACCGTTTTGAAGCTCTCCGCTTCCTCTTTGCTCAGGGCAAATAAAACAGCCAAATCCCTCATTGCTATCTTCTCCTCATTCTCTTTTCCTTGAAGCCTGCGGCAAATGGTTCTGTGCAATGCCGCAATGTCATTCCCATCCGGTCTTTCATGTAAGCTTATTCATATGCCAATTTAATACAGTATAGCAAAAGAACCGGAAAAGAGCAATCATTTGAGACAAGCATCCGCAGGTTATGTCAGCGGCCCGGACCCGATCTGGCGGACCATCAGCTCCGCAAAGCGTTCCATCTGAGGCGTCAGATATTTGTTTTTGTGGTAGACCAGCTGGCTCCACATGCAGATCTCAGGGCACACCGTGTCCAGCACTGCCAGCCGCCCGTCCTGTATGTAATCCCGGACCACAAATTCCGGCAGAAACGAGATGCCCCGGTTCTCCAGCAGCATCTTGGTGATGATGTCCGTATTTCCCGTCTCCAGAAAGGGGTGGAGCTCCATGCCGCGCTCGGCCAGAACCTGTTCCATGGCGTAGCGGTAGCTGATGCCCTTCTCCGTGAGCAGAAACGGCTCCTCCAACAGCTGTTCCAGGGAAATCTGCGGCTGTCCGGCCAGGCGGGACTGTGCGGAGGCCACAAAGACGGCCGGCTCCGGGCGCTCCGCCACCTTGATCCACTCGGGAAAATTGGTCTTCCGGTCCAAAAAGTACAGCAGGTCGATTTCGTTGCGCTGTACCATGGCGAACAGATCCGCCACCGAAGCGGTCTGGGTGCTGATCTCCACGCGGGGGTGGAGGCGGCTGAATTCTATGATAATGGGCGGAAGCACGTTGATCAGAAGGGACTCGGCCGTTCCGATGCGCAGCCTGCCCGAAACCTCCTCCGGCTCCCGGGTGATGCCCTGGGCCCTGCGCACTCCGTCCAGAATCTCCAGCGCGTGGGGAAGCAGCCTCTGCCCCGCCTGGGTCAGCCGGATGTGCTTGCCGATGCGGTCGAACAGCTGGGCGTGCAGCTCCTCCTCCAGCTGTTTGATCTGCATCGTCACCGCCGACTGGGAATAACCCAGCTGTCTGGCAGCTTTGGAAAAATTTTGCAGCTCCGCTATGCGCACAAAGGTAATAATGTTCCGAATCTCCATGGCTCCACCTATCAAAATTTTTGAATATTATAATAAAAACTATGAATTTTACAAATCTATCATTTGTATGGTACTGTAAAATACGAAATAAGTCAAGTACAGCGAGGAGGCATAAGCCATGGATTCTTTCATGGAAGCGCAGACCCGGAGAGCCGGAGAATTGATGGAGGGCTTTATCGGTCAGACACTCAATTTTTATGAGAATATAAAGCGGGAGGACGTGTTCCGGAAGGCGGACGGCGCGGCCATTTCCCGTCTGCTTGAGAAGGGGGTTCCGCAGAAGGGACGCCCGGTGGACGAGGTGTACCGGGAGATGATGGACGACGTGTACGCAAACACCTCCCTGGTGCAGCATCCCCGGTGCTTTGCCTGTATCCCCAGCCCAGTCTCCCTCTTTTCCTGGATGGGCGACGTGATGACAAACGCCTTTGACCCCCATGCGGGCTGCGCCATGAACGCCTCCGCCGCAAGCTGCATCGAGCGGGAGCTGATCCGGTGGATGTGCGGCCTGGCGGGTTATCCGGCGGGGAGCGGCGGGCTGTTTGTCTCCGGCGGCTCCATGGCCAATCTGACTGCGCTGACCGCTGCCCGGGACGCCAGGCTGACCGAGGCAGAGCGGACGCTGGCCGTGGCCTACGTCTCGGACCAGACTCACTCTTCCATCGCCAAGGGCTTACATATCATCGGTTTTCGGGCCGATCAGGTCCGAAAAATACCCTCTGACGCAAATTTCCGCATGGACATGGAGGCCCTGAGAGCCGCGGTCCGGGCGGACCTTGCGGCGGGAAGAAAGCCCTTTGCCGTGATCGCCACCGCGGGCACCACCAACACCGGCAGCGTCGATCCGCTCCCGGAAATCGCAGGAATCTGCCAAAGCTACGGGATGTGGATGCACGTGGACGGAGCCTTCGGCGCCTCGATCCTGCTGTCCCAAAACGAGCGCAAACGCCTGGACGGCATCGAATATTCCGACAGCCTGAGCTGGGACGCCCACAAATGGCTGAGGCAGACCTACGGCTGCAGCATGGCGCTGGTGCGGGATCAGTCCCACCTGGTCCGCAGCTTCGCCGTTCACCCCGAGTATCTGACGGACGCCGGGGCTTTCAACGAGGCGCCGGACTTCTGGGATTTAGGCCCTGAGCTGACCCGTCCCGCCCGCAGCCTGAAGCTGTGGATCACCCTCCAGGTCATGGGCAGTGAAGCCATGGGACAGATGATCGATCACGGCTGCGCCATGGCCCGGCTGGCGGAAGAACTGATCCGCAGGTATCCCGGCTGGGAAATCGTCTCCACGGCCCGGCTGGGAATCGTCAATTTCCGCTGCGCGCCCGCCAATATACCCCCTAGCCGTATAGACCGCCTCAACCAGGACATTGCCCGGGAGGTCACGGACAGCGGCTACGCCCAGATTCTCACCACTGAGCTGAACGGAAAACGGGTCCTGCGGATGTGCACCCTGCACCCGGAGACAACGGAGGAGGATATCCGTAATACCGTCCGGCTGCTCTGCGAGAGCCGGGCCGCCTCCAGAGGGCAGTGCCGGACGGCATGAGCGGTGGGACCATTACATTCAATCGAAAGGGAGGCGCTGTCTACGCCTCCCCTCCTCTGTCATACGCCTGGATGTAGACAAAATTGCCATTGTCCCGCTCCATGTTGTATTCCTTGTCCAGTATTGCCTGGATAAATTCATTTCCTCCCGGTTCCACCGGGACTACCCGCATGTTCAGTTCCCGCTCCACATCCTGTACTGTGACATCGTCCAAAAAGACCTGTTCGCCCACGCGCAGCATATTGGACGGGATGTGAAGCGCGCCGCCCAGGTCCTCTCCGGCCTCCTTGCGTTCCTTCAGCTGTCTGATCAGGTCCTGGCCTGTGACCAGACCGGAAACGGTGATGGTTTCCCCGAAGAAATCGTTGCGGATGTCGTAGACGTGGATGTGCAGGCGTGGAAAGGCGCGCATAAGCTGCTCTGCGAAGCCGCGGATGGTGGGGCCGGTTAATTTTCCCGTGGCGATGGTCAGGGTGCGGTCCAGCGTCTCTGCCAGCGTTTCGTACTCCGGGCTGCCCAAAAGCGCCTCGAAGGCCTCGTTGAACTCATTGATAAACAGGCGCATCATACCCACGCCGTTCTCCAGCTGGATATAACCGTCATACCGCTCTTCCTCCGGGAAATCCCGCCCCGCCGTGATATACCACTCGTCGCTGGCGTGGATGAAATGCAGGCCGTACTCCTCGTAGTATCCCTGCTGGCGGCTCTCGATCAGATCGATCACCTCCCCGGCCTCCCCGGCAGTAAACAACCCGATGGGGAACAGCCCGTCCCGGTATTTGGTGATCCCGGCCGGAACCACGGAAACGCTTCTCAGAAACGGCAGGAATCCGGCCAGATCGTCCAGCGTCCGCACAAGCTCCTCCCCGTCGTTCACTCCCTTACAGCACACCACCTGGCCGTTCATCTCCACATGGCCGTCGTAGAGCATCTTCATGTATTTCAGCGTTTCCCCGGCAAAGCGGTTGTGCAGCATCTTGCAGCGCAGCTCCGGGTTGGTGGTCTGAACGGAAATGTTGATGGGCGCCAGCTGCATGCGGATGATCCGCTCAATGTCCCGTTCCTTCATATTGGTCAGGGTAATGTAGTTGCCCTGCAGAAAGGACAGGCGCGAGTCGTCGTCCTTAAAATACAGCGTTTCCCGCATCCCCGGCGGCATCTGGTCGATAAAACAGAAAATGCATTTGTTGCTGCAGGAACGGTAATCGCTCATCAGACTGTTCTCGAACTCCAGCCCCAGATCGTCGTCGTACTCCTTGTCGATCTCCAGCAGCCATTCCTCTCCGTCCGGCTTGCGGACCACCGCCTCCACATACTCGTCCTTGATCAGATACCGGTAATCAAATACGTCCCCGATCTCCTCATTATTGATTGACAAAAGCACATCCCCTGGCTCGATCTCCATCTCCTCGGCGATCGAGCCGGGATATACCTCCTTAATCACATGTTCATTCTTCTTTTTAGCCAACTGTATTCCCTCTTTATCTGTTCTATAATTCAATCACTCAGAACAGAATACCAACTTTGCGGCTTTTTTTCAAGGGCTAAACGCCCGGTCCTGCAAATTGTCCGCAAATTCCATCAACCGGCCGGGCGGCGAAACCTGCTGGCCTACTGGATGGAGATCACCTTATAGTCCTGGTCCTCCACCGTCTTTTTCAGCACGTCGTCCCCCAGCTCTGCCGTCAGGGTCACAACCGCAGTACCCGCCTCATGGCTCACAACCGCCTGATCAACCTCGGGCAGCGCCTCCAGGCATTTCTTCACTCGTGCCTCGCAGTGTCCACACATCATTCCCTCGATTTTCATTGTCTTTTCCATGTTTTTTCCTTCCTTTCGTTTCACTTTTATTTTTTTATCCCGCGATCCGTCGTACATCTTGAAAAAATTGAGCCGGAGCGCGTTTGTTACCACACAGAAGCTGGATAAGCTCATGGCCGCGGCCCCGAACATGGGATTTAATTTCCAGCCCAGCAGGGGAATCCACAGTCCGGCCGCCAGCGGTATACCCACCGCGTTGTAGAAAAAGGCCCAGAACAAATTCTCGTGGATATTCCGCAAGGTGGCCCGGCTCATGCGGATGGCCGCCGGAACGTCGCTGAGACGGCTCTTCATCAGCACTACGTCCGCGGCGTCGATGGCGATATCCGTGCCAGCGCCGATGGCGATGCCGATATCCGCCCGGGTGAGGGCCGGGGCATCGTTGATTCCGTCGCCCACCATGGCCACCTTGCCCTTGCGCTTTAAGGAGCGGATCACGCTCTCTTTTCCGTCCGGGAGCACACCGGCGATCACCTCGTCCACTCCGGCCTGCAGGCCCACCGCCCTGGCCGTGCGCTCATTGTCGCCGGTCAGCATAACCACGTGGATCCCCATGTTCTGCAGTTCTTTCACCGCCCGGGGGCTATCCTCCTTGATGGTGTCCGCCACCGCGATGATACCCGCCATCCGGCCGTCCCGGCTGAAGAACAGTGGCGTCTTGCCCTCCTGTGCCAGCCGGCCGGCCTGGGTTTCCATCTCCGGCGTGATCTCCGCCTGGCCGCCGATAAAGGCCAGATTTCCGCCGCAGAGCAGCGCTCCGTCCAGCACAGCCGACAGACCGTTTCCGGGAAGCGCCTTAAAGTCTGTCACATCTGCGGCTTTAAGGCCCGACTCCTTAGCCCTGGCCAGGACCGCCCGGGCCAGGGGATGCTCGCTCTTTTTCTCCAGGGCCAGGGCCAACTCCAAAAGCTGTCTTTCATTCACGCCCTCCGCCGGAATCAGATCCGTCACCCTGGGCTCGCCGCTTGTGATGGTGCCGGTCTTGTCAAGGGCCACGATCTCGGTCTTTCCCGTCTCCTCCAGGGAAACGGCGGTCTTGAACATGATTCCGTGCCGGGCGCCCATGCCGTTGCCCACCATGATAGCCACCGGCGTGGCCAGCCCCAGGGCGCAGGGACAGCTGATCACCAGCACGGAAATACTTCTGGCCAGCGCGAAGCCAATGGTCTGCCCCGCCATCAGCCAGCCGAGCAAGGTGAGCACCGCAATGGCGATCACTGCGGGCACAAAGACGCCGGACACCCGGTCCGCCACCTTGGCGATGGGCGCCTTGGTGGCCGCCGCGTCGCTGACCATCTGAATGATCTGGGACAGGGTGGTATCCTCTCCGACCCGCAGGGCCTGGCAGACGATATAGCCGGACTGGTTCACCGTGGCCGCGGAAACCTGGTCGCCCACGGTTTTGTCCACCGGGATACTCTCACCGGTCAGGGCCGACTCGTTGACCGCGCTGCTGCCCTCCAGCACAATCCCGTCCACCGGGATGTTTTCACCCGGCCGGACCGCAAAATAATCGCCCTTTTTCACCTGGTCGATGGAAACCTCGGTCTCCACGCCGTCCACCAGCAGGGTGGCCGTCCTGGGAGCCAGCTTCATCAGGCTCTTTAACGCGTCCGTGGTCTTTCCCTTGGACCGCGCTTCCAGCATCTTGCCCACCGTGATCAGGGTCAAAATCATGGCCGCGGACTCAAAATAGAACTCGTGCATGTATTCCATAACCCCGGCCATATCCCCTGCGGCCTGGGCGGCCGTCATGGCGAACAGCGCGTAAACGCTGTACACAAAGGAGGCTCCGGAGCCCAGGGCCACCAGAGTATCCATGTTGGGCGCCCGGTGAATCAGGCCCTTAAATCCGCTGATAAAAAACTTCTGGTTGATCACCATAACAATCACTGTCAGAAGAAGCTGCAACAGCCCCATGGCCACGTGATTATCCGCAAAAAAGGCCGGAACGGGCCAGTTCCACATCATATGTCCCATAGAAAAATACATGAGAACCAGCAAAAATCCCAAAGAAGCGTACAGTCGGCGCTTTAACACCGGCGTCTCCCGGTCCTTTAACAGATCGTCGGCCCCAGCGGCCGCGGGCCGGTTCTTCGCCTCCGCTCCCTTCACCGCAGCGCCGTACCCGGCTTCCTCCACCGCCTTTATAATCTCCTGTTCGGGTGCGGATCCCTCCACACCCATGGAGTTGGTCAGCAGGCTGACGGAACAGGACGTGACGCCGGGCACCTTGGCCACCGCCTTCTCCACCCGTGCGCTGCAGGCCGCGCAGCTCATCCCTGTCACTGTATACTGCTCCATAAAATCATCTCCTCTCTGAATCCCGCGTTTCTTACCTTAAGAGGTACCGGCAAAGCCTGGCAGGTTCCTCCGGGCAGAGGGCGGGGATAAATGTACAGACACGCGTTAGCGCATCAGCTTCTGGATCGTGGCCACCAGCTCGTCGATGGTCTCATCCTTTCCGCTTCTTATGTCATTGGCAACACAGGTCCTGATGTGGCTGGCCAGCAGCTCCTTGCTGAAACTGTTGAGCGCCGCGCCGGCCGCCGCCACCTGGACCAGAATATCAGGACAGTAGGCATCCTTTTCCAGCATATTGCGGATTCCGCGCACCTGGCCCTCGATCCGGTTCAAACGGTTTTGCAGGCTTTTGTACTCCTCCTGGGAGCGCTCTTTTGTCTTATGGCAGCATGTGCATGTGGTTTCTTCCATCCTTGATCTCCTCCTGAACGCTGTTTCAAGATACCCCTTACCGGTATATTTACATGTTTGATTATATACCCCTATTGGGTATATTGCAAGACCTAATTTAAATTTTTTACAACAGCAATTATCCAAAGGCAGCGCCAGCGGTCTACAGCATCTAAAAAGGAGCTGTTGCATACAGCTCCTCAATCACACCGGATTTTCTTTAAAACAACCAGACCTTCACCTCATCCCCCTCCGCCAGGGCCCCGCTTCCACCCGGAATGTCGATCAGACAATTACAGCCCGCCAGGGTCTTCAGACTTCCCGAGGAGTGCCCCTTTTCCGGAACCGACACCAGTCCGCCGGTCAGCCGGGCCCGGATGAAACGACGGGCCGGAGACGGCTTGCCAAAGCTTCCCGCCAACCGCGCCCTCACCTGCCTCTGCCTCCAGACGCTCTCGCCGGAAAGCTTCGCCAGAACCGGCCGTGCCAGAAGTTCCAGCGTGGCGATACAGGCAAAGGGATTGCCCGACAGAGCAAGCAGAATGCGGCCATTCCTCACCGCGGCAAGCGCCGGGCTTCCGGGTTTCGCAGCGATGCCGTGAAACAGAATCCGGGCCCGGATCATTTCCGCAACTGCAGGCATATAATCCCGGTCTCCCACAGAAACTCCTCCTGTTGTGATGACCAGCGGATATTCCCGCAAAAGTCGTTCTGTGGCTGCGGCCAGCTCTCCAGGGGCGTCCCCTTTAATCGGATGCAGATCCGCCTCCGCTCCAAGTTCCCGCAGCCTTGCACAGATCATCACGCCGTTGGAATCGTATATTTTCCCCGGAACAGGCTCCTTATCCAGCGGCAAAAGCTCGTCCCCGGTAGCCATGACAGCCACCCTGGGCTTTTTGTACACCTCAACCCGGCGAATCCCCTGACCCGCTAAAATTCCGATATGGGTGAAATCCAGACGGGTTCCCGCAAAAACAAGGATCTCTCCCGCCTTGATATCCTCCCCTTTGAAACAGACATTTCTTCCGGGTTCAATGAACGCATAGAACGCGGCCCTGTGCTCTCCCCGATCGGTGTCCTCCTGCGGGATCACGCAGTCTGCCCCCTCCGGAAGCGGGGCGCCTGTCATAATCCTTGCCGCCGTCCCTTCCGGCAAGCGGCCGGAACTGATGATTCCGGCCGGAATATACTGGCTTACCGGCAGACATACCGGATGTTCCCGTCCGGCCCCGTTTAAATCCGAGGACCGGAGCGCATAGCCGTCCAGAGGGCTGCGTGTAAAGGGCGGCTGGTCCAGCACAGCCCGCACATCCCCCGCCAGCACATATCCTGCGCTGTCAGCCAAAGCGCGCAGTTCCGTCTCTATCGGACCTTTCGTTTCCTCCACGATCATGGAAACCGCTTCTTCTATGGGAGTGCGTCCTCTTTTCCGTGCCTTCATCTGCATGTCCCTCCTTTTTGCTCCGCTCAGGCTTTTTTCTTCGGCGCCAGCTGTTTTAGCAGAATATTGCAGGCTTTTTCGCCGTTTCCAACCAGATACTCTTCCTCCGTCACACAGGTCAGAGCGCCGAAGGAACAGGCGCGGACGCAGGCCGGCTGCAGGCCATTTTTCACCCGCATATTACAGCCGTCGCATTTTACCATTTTCCCGTCCGACGGGCGGAAACGAGGCGCGCCAAAGGGGCAGGCCAGTGCGCAGCTTTTGCAGCCGATGCAGTTAGTGTTGTCATAGACTGTGAAGCCAGTCTCAGGGTCCTTGCTCAGGCAGCCCACCGGACAGGCGGCGATGCAGGGCGCATCATCACAATGCATGCAGGCGGCGGAGAGATAGGCGCAATAGATGCTGCCGTCCGCCAGTTCCACCTCATTGTCGTATGTCTTCCGGTAACAGGCTTCCCCGGCCGACAGATCAATGTCGTTTTGATCCATGCAACCCATCATACAGGCGGAGCAGGCGCAGCAGCGGTCCTCATCAAATACAAACACATGTTTCATGTTCTTGCCTCCTGACTTTTGCAGATATTACAGCGCATTCCCTTATACCCCGGGAACCCACTGTAGGGGTCCAGATGGTCGCGTCCGATCAGGTTGTTTACATTCGCCTCGCTGTAGCCGGGTACGGTCAGAATGACGCCGGGCTTTATCTTGCTCGTAACCTTGACCTTCATGCGGATTTCACCGTAGGGGCTGGAGAGAATTGCTGAATCTCCGTCTTTTAATCCCAGGCAGGCCGCATCCTGCCGGTTAATTTCACAGGTGGGATCCGGACGCAGGCTGCGCAGCCACGGGGTTTTGTGAACCCGGGAGTGAATGGCATAGGGCAGGCGCGCTCCGGTACACAGGTAAAACGGGTATTGTTCCCGCAGCGCTTTGCTGTCCTGTTCTCCCAGAGAATCCCGGTAACTGGGCAGCGGATCCAGACCGTATTTGGGGTCCACCGCCGCAATGTCCATGGAGTAGAATTCAAACTTCCCGGTTGGCGTCGGAAAACCGTTTTTCAGGCAATTCCCGGGGGTTACCGGCCAAACGGCGCTCGGTACCTTCATGGGGACGTCGCTCTTCTTCAAATCTGCCATCGTTAACCCGCAGCCCTCGATCATCCAGTCCAGACACGCCTCATATCCCGCCTTCAACAGATCGTCGTCCAGATCCATCACCCTGGCCAGCTCGCAGAGAATGTCCACATCCGATTTGGACTCATACAAGGGCTTGATCGCCGGCTTTGTATACACCAAGTACCCGCCGCGGTAACATTTCAGCTCGCTGCGCTCCACCGAGGAGCAGGCCGGAAGCACAATATCCGCATATTTTGCCGACATGTTCATAAACAGATCCACGTCCACGATAAAATCCAGCTTCTTTTTCATCACCTCCAGAAGCCGGTCGGTCTCCGGAAACAGCTTGGCGTTGAGGCCCAGGGCAAAGACGGCCTTGACGGGATATGGAGTCTCCTCTTCCATCTGGCGCATCAGGTCCATGGTCTGAAATTCATTAAACTTGGTATCCCACAGCGGAAACCGTCCCGCTCCGATGCGCGGCGTACCCGACGGCTCCCGGTTGTTGCGGAATTCCTCATCCCTGGTCTTAAATCCTGCGGGCTGCCGCAGATAGGAAGCAGGAATGGGATAGTTTCCGCCTACCCGGTCAAAATTGCCGGTCAGGGCGGAGAGACAGAGAATCGCCCGGTGGGAATTAAAGCCGTTGATGTGGTGCACAATGGCGGAAGCGGAATAGTTGGTGCAGGCCGGACCGTTGGTGGCGTAAAGCTTGGCCGCCTCGTAGATGTCGTCCGGATTCAGTCCGGTGATTTCACTGACCTTTTCCAGCGTATACTCCTGCGCCAGCGCCTTGTATGGTTCGAAACCGTAGGTGTACCGATTCACATACTCCATATCCGCCCAGCCATTGTCCATGATAAGCTTCGCCATACCCAGAGCCAGAGCGCCGTCCGTTCCGGGATTAATATGCAAAAAGATATCCGCCAGGTTTTTTGCCGCCGGCGTGTCCCGGATATCGATGATAATAACCTTTCCGCCCCGTTCCTTCAGTTTTCTAACGCCCTCCACGGACAGATGGTGGGAATAGTAGCCGTCGTAATTCCACCCCAGAAAGGTATTGGCGTGAGCCATATCCGGAGCGCCCTCACAGCCCGCCGTCACCCGGTCGGCGATCTTTTTGGCCACGGCGCAGACACTGTCGTCCGTACCGAAATTCACACTGCCGAACACGTAGGCGAACCGGTGGTAGATCGGCCGGTACCATTTGGAATATCCGCTGTAAAAGGCCACGGAATGAGGGGAATACTCTTCTTTTATCTTGTTCAGCCGTTCAGCGATAATCTGGTATGCTTCCTCCCAGCTGATCGGCTCAAATTTTCCCTCACCCCGCTCCCCAACACGGCGCAGAGGTGTTTTGATCCGGTCTTCCCGGTAAATGTAGTTGCGCTGGGCGGAACCTTTGGTGCAGAGTTTACCGTGGCTGTACGGGTGTCCGGGAGTGCCTTCCACCCGGATGATTTCCCCGTCCTTCACATAACAGTCCAGGCCACAGTGATGGCTGGGGCTGCAGATCGCGCAGAGGGAATGGCGGATTTCAATTCCGGTGTCCTCCCCGGGAATTTTTGCTTTCATTTTCTTTTCCAATTCAGTCAAGGATTCTTCCTCCTAAAAAGTTGATAAAGTCATCGGGAAACCCTTTTTCTTTCAGGAAACAAATGGTCTGGATGCTCATCCCGGCATCCGGGTTTTCGATGGATTTGATAAACGCATTTTTCACAACGCCGTTGCTGTCCGCAGAGCCGATGATGTTGATACATTTGATGGTTTTTCCATCCCGGACCGCACGGATATAATAGCGGCTGTCCTCATATTCATAGACCTCGTCCTGATCGTTACAGGAACTTAAATCCCCAACGCTGATGAAGTCGTAATCCAGATAATGGGCCAGATTCACCAGCAAATTAGCCCCAAACTCCCGGTGGCCACCGGCCATGTTCACGCCCGCCGTGCGCCCCTGCTCCACGGCATTATACCAAAGGCCGATGTTGCGCTGGGCCCGGCTTTGAAGCTCATACGCCTCACAGCAGTCGCCCGCCGCGAATATACCTTTGTAATTTGTTTCCATACGCCGGTTTACCAGAACTCCGCGTTTCACGGCGATGCCACTCTCCCGCAGGAAATCCACGTTCATGCGCACGCCGATGCAGACAGCCACGGCATCTGCGGTGAAGCGGCTCCCGCTCTGCATCACCGCGGTCAGCCTTCCATCCGGTTCCCGCTCAACGCGCTCCAGCATTTGGGCGCAGTGCACGCCGATCCCACGGGCTTCCAGGTCCTTCCTGGCGCGTTCTGCGGTCTCCTTAAAGGCCGCTGTGTAAAACATCCAATCCGCGCCGTCCACCAGGGTACAGGGGATATCGCGCTCCGCCAGATCCTCCACAACTTTGATGCCGACCCAGGAGGCCCCGATTACAAGGCCGCTTTTTATCGTTCCGGCATCCAGCATCTCCTTAAGCTGCACCGCGTCCTCTGCGGTGCGCATTTTAAATACCCCGGGCTGGTTTAAGCCCGGGATCGGCGGCATAAGAGCGGAGGCGCCTGTACTGATCAGAATTTGATCATATTGGACGCGGCTGCCGTCGGCAAAGCACAGGATCTTCTCCTGCGGGATGATCCCCGTGACAGGGCGATCCCCGTAATAATTCAGATTCAGGTCCGTACAGATCGCTTCCAGTGAGCCGAAGGGAAACAGCGCGCCATAAGGAATGGCTTCTTTTACATAGTAAGTGGTAAGCATGGGGTTGTAAGGCCCGCTTTCGGTGTCAGAGTAGATGTCGATGGCTGCCTCGGGATCCAATCTGCGCACCTCTTTCGCTGCGTTGTACCCGGCGGCCCCAAAGCCGATAATGGCTACTTTGTTCATAGATTCCTTAATTCCTCCGATCTGCCATAAAATCATTCGTCACATATCAGTTTGTAATGAGAAATGCCAATGTCCAGACAACGCAGGAAACCAGGGTATGTAAACCGATTCCCAGCATGGTGGCTTTGTTGCGCAGCTTCACATTGGGTATCTCGCTGCGGCCGTGGAAAATGGAAGCCGGAGCCGAGGAACCCGGCAAAAAGATGCCGATATTGGCCGCATAAACCAGCGCACAGCCGAAAAACATGGGGTTCACGCCCGAGGCGAGAATAAATGGGCTGATCACCGGAATCATGGCGTTTCCCAGGGCGATGTTGGAGCCCACATTGGTCAGGAATACCATCAGGACAATGGTCAAAATCATAATAAAGATCGGGCTGCGGCCTGCGAACACCGGAGTAAAGACGTCGCTCAGCCAGGGGAGAATTCCCGTAGCCTCGGTGGTCAGCGCGCTGGCCAGTGGGATCGTGACCGCGCACATGAAGATTACCGGCCAGCTGACCGCCGCATCGCTGTGCTTGATGTCGTTGAAAATGATCGCGGGTTTGCCGTCCTTTTCCCCTCCGGGTATGATCAGCAGAATCGCGGTACACAGACAGAACAATCCCGAAACTGTCAGCGTTTTCTCAATAAAGTTTGTGAGGGCGGTACCGGAAAACGTCCCCGCATACAGGGAAAGCAGCACTGTGACAAAGTAAACCGCCATGATGCGCTTGGCCCGCGGCCGCAGAATCTTGCTCTCCTCCCCCAGCTTGTTCACATCAAAGGCTTTCATGGCGCTAAAATCCACTTGAAAGAGCTTCGCGCCCAAAAAGACGTAGGCAGTGATGACAATCGTACCGATAATCGAAGTACAGCAGAGCATCTGCCCCAGGTTGATTTTTACCCCTGTCACATTCGCCCAGCTGGTGGCCAGTCCCAGCTGCCAGCTCTTATAGGGCATCATGGAGACTCCCAGAAGCAGGGACACCAGAATACCGCCGAACCCATAATAGCGGAAGGTGCTGTCTTTCTCATAATCGCAGGAATCCGCAATATCGTTCCAAATGCCGTAGAGCAGCAGAAACATGGGGATCGTCTCCAGCACAATGCAGGACCACATAAACACAAACATAAAGCACCAGGTGTACAGAAGCGGCCTGCCCATGAAAACCTTCTGGGACAGCGTCTTGCGGACGAACCACCTGCCCACGCCGTAAATCACAATCGCGCCGGCTGTAAAATACTGGGTGATCACCTGAAACACAAGGGAACTTCCCATCATGGACGTGACGCCCGCCGCCATATTGGCGGGATAACCGCTCAGACCGAAGGCGATGATCGCCACCAGCGAGGGCCATATGATATCGCAGGTGGAATAACCGTAAATCACTCCAAGAAATATCCCCAAAAGCCTCATCCCGACCGGGGTTACAGTCGAGAACGGCGGCAGATACCCAAATCCAAACATTAATATGATCGATACCGCAATATGAACATACTGCAGCGATGATCCTTTCTCTTTCACAGTTTTTTTGTCAGCCACTGCCTTCTCTCCTTTCGTTTTTCAAGCTATGGCGCAATGTACGCCGGCGCTAATCCGCCTGCTGAAAATACTGAGGGATTTGGATGCCACGAAGATGTCCCAGTCCCAGATTTTCCGTCGTCCGCCCCTGTTCATAATAGTTTGTCTGATTGACCGCCTCCGCCAGCTTCACCATAGCCGCGTACAGCGGGGTCTCCACCCCCACCGCTTTTGCGACGGATAAAAACAGGCAGCCCAGAATCGGGATATCCTCCGTGATGTAGCGCTGCGTCAGGCTGTCGGGTCCGGCAAGATTTTTAAAATCGTCAAACTCGTGAATGGATGGGTCCGCGTACTTGCGGAACGAATTGGAGGGGGACGGGATGCAGGGGAATCCCAGCGCATCCATAACTGCCTTCTTTTCCTTCCAAAGGCCATCCGCCAGGTTTATGGTGGTCCGGCAGATCCCCTGCTTGAAGATGTAGTAAGGCTCCTTGCTGTTCTCAATGGCCCCCGCATTTACCAGTGTCAGCGATATGTGGCTCAGGAGATTGGGACCGTTGAAGGCAGTCTCCAATATGCAGCTGACCGGGATCAGCTCATAGATATCCCTGAACGCTTCCACCAGGCGCTGCGTATTCCGCGCCGGAAAGGCCGCTGCGTTTTTGATCTTATACCGGTTGCCCAGAAACACGGTGTTCTCTCCTGCCCGGCGGCAGGAGAACAGATTTCCTGAGGTTTCCCCCACCACCACGTTCTCAAGTTCAAATTCCTGAAAAACCCGGTGATAGATCAGTGACCCCAGATTTCCGGCGCTCAAAAGCACTTTGGCGCCCGGCATAAGGTGGGGCGCTATAGCCCGGGCCACACGCTCGTCCCGGTTGGAAATGGTGCAGCAGATCACATGCTCGGCACCCTCCAGCACAGCTCCAAGATCCGTGGTGACCGCATGAATCACCGCCGTGCCCTTGATCGCGCCCGTAAGCTCCATTTTCTTGTCATAAACGGCGTAGTCTTCCACCTTCTCCTCGCCGCCTGCCTCTCCCAGCCATACCTCATATCCCCGTTTGGAGAGCTCCGAGGCCACGGAATATCCGGTTCCCCCGGTTCCGATTACTGCAATTTTTTTCACCTGTATTCCCCCGATCCCTTATTTTTTCCGTTCTTACATGGATAAACATTCTGCAAGCTCGGCCATGTCTTCCAACTCATCGATCTTCTTGCACAGCGCAATATAGCGCTCAATCTTCTCCTCGGACAGATTCGCGGCCCTTGCCCCGGCCCTAAAGGTGCGCTCCACGTCGCTCCAGTCAAAGGGATTGTTGGGATGTCCCTTGGGGAACGGCAGGGTTACTTCAAACTGCTGTCCGTCTTTTAAGGTAACGCGCATGCTGGTGGTGGGGAAGGAACCCTCCCGGAACATCTTAAAGGCCACCTGAAGGTTCATATGGTTGTCCGGATCCAGCTTCACCCTGGAAGCCATCTCAAGGAGCTCGGGATCAGCCAGGCGCTCCGCCGTATACCAGTTGGGACCTGGCTCTCCGCGCAGCAGGTAGGCGGCCAGGCAGTAAGGAACGCTGAACTGGGCGTCTCGGCAGCTGGCGTATCCGTCCCAGCTGAACTTATCGCGCTCATCGTAGGTGGGCGTCATGAAGATTTCTTCAATATCCTCCGCCTTGAAGCCGTGTCTCGTCACCAGGGTGTCCAGGCAGTCGATGGGCGTCTGAATCCACATATTTGCCGGCCAGTGTTTGAACAGAAGCTGGCCAAACAGATACTCGGTTCCCAGATTGCGGTCGATCCAGCCTTCATTTGCAAATCCGCGCATCATCATGGGATATCCGGATTCCCCGTCCATGATATTGTAGATATTGTCCAGCTCGTTCCGCTTCGCCATCCCCGCAACCATGGTTCCGGTCAAGCCGGTGATCGCATACTGCAGATGGTAGAAATCGGAACCCTGCAGGGCCAGAATGGCATTCACCACCGGGGTGGAGCAGCCTGTTGCGCCCAGCAGCAGGTTATACTGATCCGCATCACAGCCGTAAAGCTTTCCGGCAGGAGCCGCGCTGGCGAATATCTGCCAGGACCCAAGTCCCCATCCATATTTTCTGGAATCAAATTCCGGCGTTGGCTGGATGTAGCAGGCGATCCGCTGGTACACCTCAAACCCGCCAATTACCGCCGTGAGATAATCCTTGCCGGAACGGTGCATGGCTTCGGTCATCGCCATGGAAACGGAGACGAGATGGGCGCTGGGGTGGCCCGTATAGCTGCAATCTTCCCAGTCCAGCGTGTCTGCTGCCGTGGCATTGGCCATAATCGCACCGTGCATCGGGAGTTTTCCCGGCTCGCCCCACATCGTCGACATCAGGTCCGCCTGGGTCCCAACCGTGGCCCTGGCGGCCGATCTGGCGCTGACCGCTGTGGGCAGAGTTCTTCCAGCCAGTGCGACACCCGCCACATGCAGGGTGAGTTTCTTCGCCTTGTCCGTCAAATCCGGGGCCAGGTCTTCGAATTTCAGCTTTGTGATAAAATCGCATAGTCCTTTTGTGTACTCTGTCATGATATACACCTCCTGAATTATTTAGATAGGCACATTTGCTTATCTATTACGTCCATGATATCAATTTCAAAGGGCAATTACATTGTGCATACGGATAGCATATCAAGCAAAAAGCCTGCGGAAATACTGTTCGTTTGAACAATAAACCCGCAGGCTTTTCTTACCGCTATTCTTTTTTATGTGTTATTCCCCGGAATATCAGACATAGGGCAAGTCCCCGCCGCCGGCCTGTAAATAGTTGTAACAGAGCAGCGCCAGGCGCAGAGTCAAAAGCCCATCCGCATTGTGCACGGAAAACCCGGTCAGCTTTTCAATCTTGTTAAACCGTTGCTGCAGCGTATTCCGATGGGTGTATAGCTTCTGAGATGTCATGGTTATGTTGAGATCGCATTCAAAATACGTCTGAAGGGTCTCCAGGAGGATGTCGCTCATTTTAGACCCAAGCAGTGGGCCGTACACATAGGAAACGATATTCTGCAGCACCTTCTTGGGGCTGTGAGTGATCATGTTGCCCAGCACAATGGAATTGCCGATAAACACATTCCGCTCAGGGAAAAGCAGCCGGCCCGAGGAGAGGCGCAGGATCAGCTGCTCATATTGGCGCTCATAGTCGGAGAGCTGGTAGCATTGGATCCCAACCACCGCGTGGAGAGCCAGACAGTATTCCTTTTTGGCAATCTCCATCAGCCTGGTGCAGAGTTCAAACAGGTACAGGGCGTTTACCTCAGGCTTGTCCTTCCGGTTAACGGATAGGATCACCGCATTCTGCTCCGACACGTCCGACAGGATAAAATCCTGCTTATTATAGAAAAAGCCGGGGAGCTGGTTTAGAAATTTTTTCGCTGAGTATAGATACTGTTTCTCGTCCAGGACCAGCTTCCGGTTCCCCCGCGGAAGCTCCAGCACGTCTAATTTGGAGAGCTGGATAAACAGTGTAGTGCGGGGAATCGCCAGATCCACGCCAAAACGCTGCAGATCCTCCGTGAGCTGGATGGTATCAACCGGGTGGACCCCCACCAGGATGGACAGCACGTCCTTTACCGAGGAGCTGTTTTCACTCTGCTCGTCGAGCATGCATTCCTGCTCCAGCATCAGCTCCGCAATGGTTTTCGACAATGACAGATACGCGCTGTCCGAGGGGCGCAGATTCTCCAGCTCAATGGCCCCCACGATGCGCTGGCGAACCGTGATACCACACATAGACTTAATGCCGTCAAAGTTCTCCACCGGCAGCTGGCCGCCGGAATGCAGCTGCTTGATATAATTGCTGGCCGCCACATTGAACTCCCCGATATTCTGCGGCACGGAGGAATTGACAACCATCCCCTCATAATTCATGATATTGATGGGATATGGCAATAAGGGTTCCAGTTTTTTTAGGATACATGCTGTTGTGTTACTGTTCAGAAACATAAAATTCCTCCGCCCGTCCGGTATGATCGCTCTCAAACACAGACTCAATATACCATATTTAAAGTCCCGGTACAACGGAGGGGGGATATGCAGGAATCTGCGAAATCCACATCCGACAATTCGCCAAACGCCCCAACCATTTCTTGACTAAGCTCTCAAAACGTTATACTATATTTAAATACCCGATCTCCACAGGGCATGAAATCGACAAGCGAGGAATTTTAACATGGCGTCAGTTGCAAAAGAAAAATTATTTGAGAGAACTCCCATCCCCAAGGCAGTGGCTTCCCTGTCCATCCCTACAATCATCAGTTCCCTGGTCATGGTCATCTACAGCATGGTGGATACCTATTTCGTGGGCCTGTTAAACGAACCGGTCCAGACCGCCGCGGTGGCCCTGGCCGCCCCGGTCCTGCTGGCCTTCAACGCGGTCAACAACCTGTTTGGCGTGGGCAGTTCCAGCATGATGAGCCGGGCCATGGGCTGCAAGGATTTTGATACGGTAAAGAAAAGCTCTGCCTTCGGATTTTACGGGGCATTATTTTTTGGCTTCCTGTTCGCAATCGTGTGCACGGTATTCCGCCCCGCGCTTTTGACTCTGCTGGGGGCCGACTCCGTGACGGCGGCCACCACCACATCCTATTTGGACTGGACCGTCACCCTGGGAGCCGTCCCCGCCATTCTCAACGTGGTGATGGCCTACATGATCCGCTCCGAGGGTTCGTCCTTAAACGCCAGCATCGGCACCATGGGCGGCTGCGTGGTCAACATGATCCTGGATCCCATCTGTATCCTCCCCTGGGGGCTCGACATGGGTGCGGCCGGCGCGGGCATGGCCACCTGCTTTGCCAACTGCTGCGCGCTGATTTACTTTTTCGGCTATATGATCGTAAAGCGCGGAAAGACCAGCGTCTGTATCTCCCCGCGGGCGTTTTCCCTGGAAAAGCGCATCGTGCTGGGCGTGTGCGCCGTGGGTATCCCCGCCTCGATTCAGAATCTGTTAAATGTGGTGGGCAGCACGGTGCTCAACAACCTGGCCGCCTCCTACGGCGCCGCCGCCCTGGCCGCCATGGGAATCTGCACCAAAATCAACATGGTTCCCATGTACGTGGCCATGGGGCTGTCCCAGGGCGTCATGCCGCTCATCAGCTACAATTTCGCCAGCCGGGACTACAAGCGCATGAAATCCGCCCTGCTCTACACCATCCGCTGCTCCGAAGTTCTGCTCCTGGCCTCCTCCTTTTTGATGTTCTTCTGCAGCGGAGCCCTGACCGGCCTGTTTATCAAGGACCCGGACACCGTGGCCTACGGCTCCGCGTTCTTAAGGGGCTTCTGCCTGGCCCAGCCGGTTCTGGCCCTGGATTTTATGTGCGTCGGCACCTTTCAGGCGGTGGGAATGGGACGGGAATCCTTTGTGTTCGCGATCCTGCGCAAAATCGTGTTCGAGATTCCGCTGCTCCTTCTGCTGAACGCCATTTTCCCGCTCTACGGCCTGCCCTTCGCACAGGCCATTGCGGAGCTTATGATGGCTCTGATCGCAATCCCGGTTATGATCCGGTTTTTCCGGCGCTGCAGGGCGCAGGAGGAACTACCGTTACAGGCGTAAAATTACGGCCCGGCATCCGCCGGGCCAAACCTTTGTCCGCAACCGGCAGACCGGGGCGCTTTTATGCAAATTTTTATCTTCAAATCCGCTGTACGAAACGGGGTTCAGAGGGTATAATGTAGATAATTGTCAATTTCTGTGTCTCGATTAAGCACTAGGGGGATTTTACCGATGAGTATATGGCTGCAAATCGGAGCGGGGCTTTTGCCTGCTCTCATCATTCTGCTTCTCTATCTGATGATTATTCGAAGAAACGTTGTCTCCTCTCTCATTCTCCTTTTGATGTTCACAGCGGGCCTGTCCCTCTGTGTATTTCACAGCAGGCTGCCATTTTCGGACGGCTGGAAAACCGCTTCCTGGAAAGCCGCTCCCGCAGGGAACACCGATGCAGTGAAACCGGACCAAGCCCAGGCGGACGCTCTGCCCGCCGATGAGACCATCCGGATCATCTATGGACTGGCCGCCCGGAAGCAAACCGCAGAGGCTGCAGAGATGTTGAAACAGTTGATCGCGGACCACGGCTACGATGCCTCCTGCGCTCTGGCTCAGGCGCGGATCAGCGCCGCCTCAGGCGACTTCACAGCGGCCAGGGTGCTCTACGAGAAATCCAAAACCGTATGGGACGACTCTGCGCCCAGGGAATACAACGCTGTAACCGAAGCCTGCGCCTCGCGCTCCGTGGATACCGTGCTGCTGGCCCATTTGGACAGCGCCGATATCGCGGCTCTGTATCCCGAAGGCGTGCCGGATTCCGGCAATACCGCAGAGGCCGCCCGGCTGGTGTCCGACTATCTGGAACAGGCCGGTTCCGGCGGGGACGCCGACTACTCCGAGCTGGCCCGCGTCCTGGCCTCCACCCAGGAGCTCTACGACACCTTTCTGACCAGCGGCGAGAAGGATGACGGCAGAATCCGCAGTCTGGAAGAAGATTTGGATCAGTGGGAAACGGTCCGGCCCGAGGTATTTTCCCTGAAACAGGTGCGGGAGGCCCGGATGAGGCTTCAAATCCTGCAGGGAGATTACTCCTCCATCGCAGCGGACCTGACGGACGAATCCGATTATCATGAGATAATGGTCGCCTCGGAGCTGTATCTAAACGGGTATGTGAAAAAGTCCGACTTCACCGGATCCTACGCCCAGGCCGACGATGAAAGCCTGCGGACGGTCACGGGCCAGCTGCGCAAGATCCTCAAGGCCGATGTGGATTCCCAGACCGGAAAACAAGTAGAAGAACTGTTAAATGTATACAAAAACTACAAAGAAGATGCTCCCATGTACCGCATGGAGCAGAACCTGTTAAACTGTACGGACGAGCGTGGGTTCACCGACAGCTCCAAGGTCTATCTGCAGACGGCCAAGATGGAGCTTTTAAAGGACCGGGAGGACAAGGCCAAAGAATACATCGGACTGGCCATGGACACGGCGGCGGACTGCGAGGACCCGGAGTATACCGGTCCCATGTACCAGATTATGGGCATCATGGCCAACAAGGACGAGGCGGAAAGCCTGAAGGACGTGGCCCTCTACACCGACAACGTGCTGAACAACCAGCTGGAGATCGTGCTGCCGGAGACCACCTCCGCGGACTCCGTCCAGACGCAGTTTTCCGGCTATATGACGGACTACGTGAGCATGCAGCGCTCCGCGGTCAACATCTCCAGCCTGGACGCCTCCGCATTCAGTGAGATCACCGCCTATGTGCAGATCGAGACCCCGGTGGACTACAGCATCGACGAGCTGAAAAGCCACATCACCGTGGAGGACTGCGGGGCTCAAATCTCAGAATATAGCCTGGAGAAGGTGGAGTACAGCTCCGCCAACATGCTGCTCTGCTGCGACGTGTCCGGCAGTATGCAGGGCCGTCCCATCGAGGATTCCAGGGCCGCCGTCATCAGCATGGCCGAATCCATGAGCGGAAACGCCCGGCTGGGTGTGATTCTGTTCAACAGCTCCGTGCAAGGCCTCACCGATTTCACCGTGCAGCCCGATGTGATCCGCAGCACCGCCGAATCCATGACGGCAAACGGCGGCACCAACATCTTTGACACCGTGGTTCATGGGCTGGAAAGTTTCCCCAAAAACGGTCCTGAAGTGCTCAACACCCTGGTCGTTATGTCCGACGGCCAGGAAAACAACTCCCACTCTGCGGAGGAGATTCAGACCGCCATCGGGCAAGCGGCCAAGGATAAATCCATTCTGGTACACTGTCTTGGCCTGGGCAGCGAGGTGGATGCGAATTATCTCCAGACCATCGCCCAGAGCACCGGCGGCACCTACCAGTATGTGACGGACTCCTCCTCTCTCGCCGTGTTTTACCAGAACCTGGCCAGCCAGCAGAACTATACATACAAATTGCAGTACCGCGCAACGGACACCCTGTCCGTGGACCGGGAGCTGAAGGTCAGTCTGAACGACTCGGAATATTTGTATGATATTGAGGCTTATACGCTGCCGGGAGAAAACAGTGAGGGGGAAAGCAGCGAGGACGGACAGCACGATCTGGTCTACCTGGGCGGCCTTTCCATCCAGGGGCTGGACACCAGGCTTTTATTCAAGAGTGTGAACCCGGCCACCGTGCATCTGCTGGGAACCGGCTTTAAGAAAAACGACTCCGTCACAGTCCAGATGATGATGAACAATAACGGAACCCATGGGCTGACCTACGATGTAAAGGCGGAATTCAAAGACGAGAATACTTTTAATCTGACCATACCGCCCTCAGTGGCCTGCGGCGTCTATGACGTGAAGGTGAAAATCCGCGGGCGCACCGCTTATCTGGACCGGGAGCTGACCGTTCAGGTCCAGGGCACGGAACAGACCACCGCCTTCGGCCCCTACGTTTTCACCTCCTACCAAAAGCAGACGGTGGGCGACAGCACGCTGCTCAGCGGGTATGTGACGTTAAACAACTGGCTCTGTTTTAAGGGCGATTTGGTTTTGCGGGGTTCTCTGGACAACACGCAGATTCAGATGGAGGACTCCACCGGTTCCTACATCCGCTACTACTCCGGCCGCAGCAAGGGCCTGGCGGAATTATTGCGCAGCAAGAACATGGTGCTGCCGCTGCCGTCCCTTGGCACGCTGAAGCTGTACAACGATATTCAGCACAACGCTTCGGACAAGGACTACCAGGTGGACGTGGGGATTATCCCGCAACTCACCTTCCCCTCCGCATTTGCGTTAAATACCCCCGGGTACTCCCTGTACCCCGACCGGCTTACAATCAACGCAATGGCGTTTACCACCCGCTTTCCGTTCCAGGACAAAATTTTCAAACCCAACGACGGGAAACTGTTCACGTTCAGCGTGAAGGAATTCGGCGGAATCCTGTCGCCGGATAACATTGACGTAACCTTTGATGGTGAGCTGGGCGGCGACAGCGATATCTATTATCCGGCCAAACTTATGAGCCTGCCGCTCAATATACGGCCTTCCGGTACGTTAAAATTGGACACGATGAAGGATATCTACGAGATTTCCCTATACACCAAGGTGCTGTTCTTCCAGGATAATGAAAAGATCGGCCTCTCCGCCAAGTGGGACGGCAAACTGATTCCCTCAAGCATGGAGCTTAAGCTGCCCTTTAAAAAGACCGTAGTTGTCAGCGGCGTGCCCATAACCTTTGACAATTTCCGCGTGGGAGTGGAACACTTTGATATCACGAAATGGATGGAAATTACGCTGGTGGGTAAAATGGATGCCTCCGCCTACTCCCTCAAGAGCCTTGTGCCCAAGGTGGCGGAATATATCGGGGACTTGAGCCTGCTCAAGCTGGAGAACTCCACTCTGCGGTTGAATTATGTCAAAATGGAAGCCGAGACCACGGCCAAGATACTGGAGCACATGGAAGTCGGGCACGCGCTGCTCAAACTGGGCTACTTCCCTTACACCAACCAGCTTTTGAACATGGACTCAGAAAATGTATATGGCATACACGGCGAGGTACGGCTGGGCGTGGGGCTCAATACCAACAACTGCGATATCAACCTCAGCGGCACCGGAAAGATCACCGTCACCAACCGCTTTGTGGGTCTCTCCGCGGACGGCGACTGCCATTTCTACATCCATTGGTGGGTACTGGTCAACCGGTTCAACGCCCAGGGCATGTCCACAGCCGGTTATTTCCTGGATCACGACCGGGTTGGCACCTTTACCATCCGCTTTAGAAGCTCTGCCGACAACCAGAAGGAACAGAATTTCAGCATTTCCGCCTCTAAAAACGGGCTCTATTTGAACGAAAAGAAGGTATTTTAGTATGGAAACAGTACGCAAAGGAATAACTGACAGGAAACAATTATTGCGGCATCTGACCGGCGCGCTGTTCTTCCTGATGATTCTCTTTAGAATGGCCGGGACCGCGCTTGGCGAGGAGCAGTCCCGGGAACTGATGGTCCTGCCGCGCCAGGCTCATATCGTAGTGTCCATCGGCTATGAGACGGAGATGCCGGATATCACGCTAATCTCCCCCGACGGCACGGCCTACTCCGAGGCTGCCGGGAATGTGCGGGTGGAACACGGAGAGAATACGGCTTTTTATTTTCTGCCCGACGCGCTGGCCGGTCAGTGGTTGATCCGTTTCGACAAAAAGTCCAATCCCACCATCACTGCCGACTATGCGGAGTACACCCCCGACCTGACCATTGACTCCCTGGTTTTAAAAGGCGTTTCCGGCAGTCAGGCCAAGATTTCCTTTCATACCAGTTACGCGAAGGACGTCACCTACAATTATGTGGTGTATGCAGTGCTTCTGGACGAAAACCGCAATGTGACCGGTCAGAAGGAGCTGGATCACGGAACCGCCCGGACCGGTCAAGAGGAAAACCGGCGGATCAGTTTAAGCAGCTTGTCCTCCTATGAAAATTATTATCTGGAGCTGGAGGTCTACTTGAAGGAGTACGGTTTGGAAACCTACGACACCCGCATCACCGACCAGAATTTCGGCTACGTCAACGAACATCAGCCGGAAGCCATAGGCGGTGTCAAGGTGAAAATCGATCCGGCCAAGCTGCTGTTTACCATGGACTGGAGCGATTACAAGGTGTCCTGCGACCAGTACCTGGCGGCCTTTTACACGGCTGCCTCCCCGGATACCCCGCTATCCTATCAAAGCGTGGAGAGCGGCTACAACTCCGTGATCTTTGACCTGCCCTCGGATGTCCATGCGATGACCGTGGAATTGACCTACATCCGAAACGGCGTGGCCTCCGCTCCATACCGCCGCCAGATCGACTGGGAAAAGGGCTTGACCCTTTCCATCGATACCCCGGAAAATACCAACAGCGCCCAGGCGGTGATCACCTACGAGACCGACGCCCAGCGAAACGCGGTGATCTCGGTGAACGAAACCTCACAGCAGGTGGTGCTGACAGGTAACAACAGCGTATCCATTCAGTTGGAGGAATTCACAAATGAGATCAGTGTGCGCTGCGCCCTGGACGACATGACCGATGTGATTTACCGGAAATCCATTTATTCGGACCGGATCTCGCCGGTTCTGCGCTTCTACGAGAAGGTGGACGCCATCTCGGTGGAGGAGGATCATTTCCTGCTCACCGGCGAGACGGAGCCCGGCTGCAAGCTCACGGTCAATGGGATAGAATACCCTCTGAACGAGGATGGAAGCTTTCTGGCGGACCTGTCCCTGGAGAAGGATGAAAACGTCTTTTCCGTGATCTCCACCGATCCTGCCGGAAACCAGTCCGCCCAGAACGTGACCATATACCATGGGGACGTGCCTGCGGCCGCGGCCATAGCCGCCGGTCAGAACGGGGATGGGGACGGTATGGGATATCTGCCCATGTTTTTCACCATGCTGATCGGCATGTCGGTGGTTCTGACCGTGATTCTCACCGGCGTTGTCCTTGGAAAGCGCAAAGCGCTGATCCGCGGCGTCATGACAGTGACCACCCTGCGCAACGTATTTCTGCTGGTGACCGGTTTTCTGGCCGCCGCCGCTGCCTTTGCCCGCCTGCTGGCCGAACGTGCCCGGACGGCCGCAGAATCCCTGGCCTTCATCCGCGCAGCCCAGCGCTCGCCTCAGGAGGCCCACCTCATGTTGAAGGAATATGAGAACTTAAACCAGATCTTTTTCGTCCTGGCCGCTGCCGCCGGCATCTGCCTAGTGGGCTCCATCCTGTTCATGGTGCTGAACCGTGTGCTCAAAAAACGCCGGAATACACCGCCCGGCCCAGGGGGCTCGGACCGAACAAAGCCCGGGACCGGACCCAACAGCAGCAAAGGCCGCCGGATACCTGCCGGAAAACGCGGGAAAGCAAAGGCGGAAAGCGAAACCAAACAGGTTTCCGCGGATAAGCAGCAGGCCCGAAACAGTTCCACTTCCGATGTGGCCGGAACCGGACAGCCACAGTCAACCGCTTCCGAAACGAGGGTAAAAATGGAACCCAAGGCGGCGCCGGCCGAACCGAAAGCGGTTAAAACCGGCGTTCCGGCGCCTGAGACGAAGAAGTCCGCCAGGGCTGAAGCCGGGGCCTCGGCGCAGGTATCTTCCGGGGCCGGGGCAGCCGGTCCGGCACAGGTATCCCACGGAGGCAAATCTGCCACACCGGCGCAGGTATCCCATGGAGGCAAATCTGCCACACCGGCGCAGGTATTCCATGGAGGCAAATCTGCCACACCGGCGCAAGTATCTCATGAATCTGCAGCCACCGCACCAACATCTCATGAGTCTGCCCCCGCCGCTCCGGCGCAGTCACATTCCGTTTCCGGCGCGGGCAGCGCATCCGAAAACACAAACGCGGCTCCAACCGCTCCACCGGCTGTATTCTGCCCGCACTGTGGCAAGATGATTAAAAAGTCAAAGGCGATGTTCTGCCCGTTCTGCGGCAAATCCCTTCGCTCATAATCAAAAAGTGGCTGGCTCCCATCGCGCCGGCCACTTTTTTACTGAATGCAATGTGTCCCAATCAAAATACCCCTGAACTGAAACGGAGCAAACACAATGAAACACTATCTGAGAGGCCAGCTTGCCAAAGCCGCCCGGCTAAACAAAGAGACGCTGCGCTACTATGAAAACAACGGCCTGATCCCACCGGCCCAACGGGACTCAAACGGCTACAGGTACTATCCCGCCGAAACTTTGATTCTCCTGGAATTTATCTCGGTGGCAAAAGCCGCAGGTTTTACTCTAAAAGAAATCAAGGAGCTCTTTTCCGCCCTGCGGGGTGAAGAATTCCAAAAAGAACCGTTGGAATCCATAATCGTGAAAAAGCTGGCGGATATCGCCGAAACCCAAAAAGCCCTTCATCTTGCACAGGAGCGGCTTCTGGACATGAAAGCACATTTGGACTCCCCCCTGGAATGTCCTGTGTTTGAGGCCTGCCAAATTTTGGATCAACAAAGTAAAGCACACGGTATTAAAAAATCCTCTTGACATTGTACTATAGTACAGACCTTATACTGAAGGCGTACTATTTTAACAAGGAGGAAAACACATGAAAATTTACTATCTGTCCGCCACTGGAAACAGCCTGGCCGCCGCCCGGAGCCTGGCCCGAGAATTGGATGAGGACGTCACGCTGGTGTCCTTTCGTTCCATCCGCCTCTTACCTGAGATTGAGACCGAAGACACGGCGGTTGGCTTTATATTTCCGGTCTATTTTGCAGATGTTCCCCAGGAGTTTCTCGCATGCATCCGGAAAATGAAATTCCGGCAGAACACCTACCTGTTCGCCATTGCCACCTGCAACGGAGTCCCCGGCACGACTCTGCGGACTCTGTCCGGCGCTCTCGAACAGAAAGGCGTACATTTGTCCGCCGCATTCTCCCTGGATATGCCCGGAAACGCGCTGATAACGCCCCAGGCCGCGTCAGACAAACGGTTGAACGAGTTTCCCGGGCGCTTATCGCAGATCGCCCGCATGATCGCGCACAGGGAGCAGACTTCTTTTCCCGGAACTCCTGTGTGGGAAGCTCTGCGCTCCGCGGCAGTGCGCGCCATAGGCCCCCGTTTTGTGGTGAATCCCCGAAAATTTCACACAGTGGAGACGGCCTGCGTTGGCTGCGGCCTCTGCGCGCGGGTCTGCCCGGCTTCGAACATCATCATCTCCAACAATCGACCCCGATGGGATTCCAACTGCATACACTGTCTGGCTTGTTTCCACTGGTGTCCCAAACAGGCAATACACATCGGCGGCTTACTCTCGGACCGTCCCAGATACCATCACCCCGAAGTATCCCCCTCTGACCTCTGCTGACATTTGCAGATCATACAGTCCTGCGGCTCATCACGCCGGATTGCGGCACCCTCGCGGCCTACCGCGCTGGATCGTGCACCTCTGCAGCCCATCACGCCGGATCGTGCACCCCTACGACCCGCCATGCCGGATTGCGCACCCTCTCGGCCTACCACATCGGATCGTGCACCCCTGCGGCCCATCACGCCGGATTGCGCACCCTCTCGGCCTACCGCACCGGATCGTGCACCCCTGCGGTCCCTCCACGCCGGTTCCCGGGCTGTATGATCCATTTTATATTTGCTCCAAAATATATTTTTTATTTCCTTCAGAAACTATTTTAGTTTCTCTATTTCATATATTTAATAAACAAACGCCACTATCCCCTCCACTATTTTTGTCTACTTTTTATCGCCCACCGGCATGACATTCTCCCGCCGTCCATGCTATAATCTAATTATCGCGGCAGAAAGGCGGGAAACAATCTATGAATTTAATCTGGCTTGGAAAATACAGGAGCTTTTTTGAGAATCTGTCCCTTTATACCAATGTCTACGGACAGGCCTACACGATCCAGGGCTTTCATGGCACGTCGGTGCCCTGCTCTCTCGCGCAGATTCAGGTATTGGAATACATTCTGGAAAACGAAGAAGAAAATCAGAAAATGTCTGAGGTGGCCAGGCGCCTGGGGCTCTCCCCCAGCGCATTTTCCAAGAACGTCAAGAAAATGATGGACAAGCAGCTGTTGGAAAAATACCGCTGTTCCAACAACCACAAGGATATCATCCTCAAGGCCTCCCCTCTGGGCCGCAAGGTCTACCAGGAATACATGAACTCCCTGTGGAAGCGGCAGTTCGAAAAGACCTTCGCCATGCTGGATCAGATCCCGGAGGAATACATTGCAAGGTTTGCAGAAATTTTAAAATTCAACGCGGAAGCCATGCTCAGGCAGATGGACGAGCTCCAGAACCGGCCCGAGCCGGATGAGGCGAAACAAGCGGTGACGCTGGTTAAAATTGAGTAGGAACCCCCGGAACCATAAAAAGCCGGACTCTCAAAACGCCGCGCCCGGCGGCAAAAATAATCTCCAACCGCACATAGCCGGTTGGAGACGGAAAGAATTTTTCATTTGTCAGTTGGACGGCGGGACCGCTTACATCAGCCACACCTTCTGGTTGGTCGAGGAGATCGCCAGCGCCCCTGCCTCCAGCGCGTTCATCACATCCTCCTTGTCGGCGATGAGGCCGCCTGCAATAATGGGGATGGAGATCGTGTTGTGCAGTTCCCGGATGATCTTCGGCATCACGCCCGGCAGAATCTCAAAGGCATCCGGTGGCATGGTCGCGCACTGCTTTGTCACGTTGGCCAGAGCCATGGAATCGATCACAAACATGCGCAGAATGGCGTACAGGCCAAGCTCCTTGGCCCGCCGGATCAGCTGCGGTTTAGTGGAAATGATCCCGTCGGCCTTCGTGTGCTCCTTGATAAAATTCACGGAGATCTCCTTGTTGCTGAGTCCGACGATCAGGTCCATGTGGACGAACACGGTTTTACCCGCGCCTTTCGCCATATCCACATACCGCTCCACGGTACAGATATCCCCGAACAGCAGAAAAATAATCTGACTGTCCAGCTCCAGACTCTTCTTCAATCCCTCTTCATCCTTGATCGCTGCGATCACCGGACAGTCCTCTAAAATTTCCCAGAATTTCATGTCAACTCTCCTCACGGCAAATTCCGCCCCATTTCGTATCTCAACTGTAAATTTCCGTCTGTACATCCATGATCTGCGCGTCCGTGCTCTCCTCCACGAACCGCTGCACCTCCCCGGCAAAGCGGTCGGCCTGAGCCCTGTGGGGCACGATGGAGGCGACTCCGATGACAATCGTCTGATGTACATCCTGCTCTCCCACCTCCGCTGCGGAGGCATGGAAATGGTTCTGGATTTTGGACACCAGGCTTTTTACGATCATGCGTTTTTCCTTCAGGGAATGCACCCAGGGAGCGTAAAGGCGAATCTCCACCCCAACGATTTTCATAGCTTTTTCCTCATACATTTCCCAACTTTACAAAACAGGCGCAGCAACCTCTATGCGTTCGCCATAGTCGTTACGCGCCATCTTCTGCTAACCACACTGTTATCCGGGACCCCCTGCGGCTTCTGGCATTTACCACCTTTTTCCAAAAATGTGATCCCTGTTTTATTATAATTTTGTTTTCCACTTTTGTAAAGTCTTATTTTCCCCCGGCCGTCCTCCGGCCGTCACCGCCCGCTCACAGCGCAGCCCTGCGCATGGCCACCACCTGCTCAAACCGTTTTTGGGACGGCGTGCCGCTTACCTTCTCCCTGTACGGAAACGTCCGGTCAAATGCTTCGGAGGCCGCCCTGTCGAACTCAAACACGCTGTCCTCCACATAGCGCCCCCGGATACCGTCCAGCGCATGTTCGCGCAGCACCAGAACCTGGTGAGCGGCGGCGTACATGTCATCCACCGTCCGGATGCCAAACCGCTCCGCCGGAACGAATCCATGTCTCCCGTAATATTCCGGGTCTCCATATAGGAAAATAGCCTCATACCCCATCTTACAGGCCAGCTCCTTTGTGTGTCCAATCAGTTTCCCGCCAACGCCCCTGCCCTGAAATTCCGGCAAAACGGCGATGGGCCCCAGAGCCAGCACCTCCCGCTTGGCCCCGTCGTCCCCGAGAACCGCCGCTCTTGTATAATCCACATTGCCGACAATCCGGCCCTCAAAAACCGCCACAATATCCAGCTCCGGCAAAAACGCCGGGCAGCCGCGCATGACGTGGAGCAGATAGTGCTCATCACAGCCGGGCACAAAATGATTCCAGAACGCCGCCCGGACCACCTCCTCCGTCTCCCGGTAATCCTCCGGCCGCTCCCGTCTCAGTTCAATCTCCACAGTCTCATCACCTTCCTGTTTCATTTTCGTTACCAATCGTCCCTCACATCGTCCAGTATTCCCAGAAATCCCTCCAAATCCACGGACGATTTCCCCTCTAACTCCTCCCGATACAGCTGTTCCAACGCCCGGAACACATCCTCCCGCTCCACCGTCTCTATAAACTCCTCATACCTCCGGTTCAGGCGGTTAAAACACGCCCCGTAATCTCTGACCGCTGCCTCGATCTCCTCTTTACCCTGAGCCTGCCGCAGCCTTTTTTTCGTCTTTACATACTGGGCGGAAGCACTTTTAAACGCCGCCTTGGGCACGAAATCGCTGCCATCCCAGTGGCGGAAGGGATTGTCCAAGTTCTCTTTCATCCACTCCAGGGCCCGCAGCTTGCGAACCTCCAGGGAATCCAGGCGGTTTTTAAAACGCTTTTTCACCGCCAAACCCGCTTCCCTCGGCACGCTGTCCATCCACAGCTGCCGCAGCTCCGGGAGCTTTTCCAGAATCTCCGTCTCCTTCTCCCCGTACCCAAACAGATCCCCAAACGACAGCGTTCTCAGCCGCTTCATCTGTCCCAGTCCTTCAAAATTCACCAGAAATCCCGGCTTTCCATGAACGGACAGCGCGGTGATTTCCCCAAAAAGACCGGCCACCGCCGCCAGATCCAGCTCCCCGACTCCGGTGAGGCGCAGTCTGCGGACCCTCAGCCCTGCTATTGCCGCCCCCCAGTCATCAAACCTGGAAGAATCCAGCGAAAGCTCTATATCCAGCTCCCGGTCCAAAGGTCCCATAATCTGCAGCTCAGAGTCCGGAACGCCGCTGAGGGATAGTCTCTGTACTCCGTCCGGCAGAAAAATTTTCTTCACCCCGGTTCCGTCCAGCTCCAAAAAACAAAGGCCGGTTCCCCTGAAATCCAAAATCTCTGTTTCCGGCGCCTTCCAGCGGAAGGTGCGGATCAGGGAACGACCTTTAATCCAGCCGGTCACCTCCGGACACGGCCCTTCAATCTCCACAAAGGTGAGGCAGGGGAACGAGCTGACCGGCAGGTTCCCACCGGCCACACGATACAGATGCATATTCAGGCCGCCGTAATTTTTTCGAAAATACTCCCCGCCCACCCGCACCGAGTCGCCGCTGTTTATAAACTGTTTGTATTCCGCTCTCTGCTGCGAATCTCCCTGGTTCCAGTTGTGCTCGTACACATATTCCCGGCCGTCCTGCCAGTCGCCGGCAAACACGCTGCAACGGCCGCTTATGACCGGAGGGCACACTCCGATCAGCGTATAATCCCTGGGAATCCGCCCGGAACTGATATATTTCATGTCGGGACGGTGATGGTACCGGAACCGCTCCTGACAGAGGGGCATTAAACCGGCCAGCGCCTCCCGCTTCGGCGGTTCGTCACCCAGACAGTCCAGCACCACATAGAGCACGCTGTCCCGGTCCGTCTCCAGCACCTGATAGGCCCCATATTTTCCAAGTTCTTCCACATACATGGAGTAAACGCCGCCAACCACCGGAACAGGGCTGTCGCCCCAGAACTCGTGCAGATCCCGCTCAAAGTCACCGCAAGCAAACTTCCCCCTGGTTTTAACCCGTTTCCCCGCCTGCAGAATGGCCTCCCGCATCATGTGTACCCTGGTCGTACTGCTGCCGTCGCGGTAACGCTCATAATCCAGCTTGACGCGGACCGCGGCCACAGCCTGATGGTTCAGAAAGCGGACCTTCTCGCTCCAGGTCCCATTTTCAAACAGTTCCTCCGGCGCTGCCACCGGCAGAATCCCGATCACCTGGAGAACTTCGCTGTATTCCTTATCCCGCAAAAATTCACGCGTCTCCCGGCACATGCGGTATACTTCATCGTCTACGCCGAACTGCTGGGTAAAATACGCCGGTGAATTGACATTCAGCTCCATCTCATTCCTCCACGGTCAGGGCGTCCATCCTGTTTCGGACGTCCTCCCGCACCTCATTTTCCCGCAGTTCGCGCAGCAGTCCGGCAAGTTCCGGGTAACATTCCGCCAGCGGACAGCCCCGGAGCTTCACCCACTCCTCCAACACCGTCAGCGCCATGTTCCGGTTGTTAACCACAGGCGCGTTTAACGCCGTGCGGATCAGCCTCTCGCCCATTCCCGGCCGGTCCTTCAGGTACTGGACCATATAGATCAGAATCCGGTAATTCTCAAATTCCTCTCCCAGTCCCATCTCATCCGCGCTGCCGCAGGCCATCTCGTCCAGCGGAAGCCTTTCCTCAAACAGCCGGATCAGCTCCATCGCATAGTTCTCCCCCGGCATGAGCAGGTCAACGTAATGGTAGTACCTGCGAAAATCCCTCTTCATCGCAGCCATGGCATAAGGCACGTAGTCCATCCCCAGCCGCTTTGCCAGCCGCAGGCCCTCCCCCTTCTCCATCTCTTTTTGCATAACCGCCCGGCACGTCTCGCCGTCCAGCAGTTCCCCGGCTGCAGCCGCAGCCGCGTCCAGGCTGTGCTCCTTTGCGTAGTCGAGAATCTGGGCGATCACGGAGTAATCGGCAGCCGTCAACTCAAACCGGCCACTCTGCCGCAAAAACGCGTTTAATACCTCCTCCGGGTTCTCGCAGGCCGATATTCCTCTGACCGGCCCCTCATCCAAAAGCCCGGCCATCAGTCCGGTCATAAAGCCGTACTGCTCCCGGGTCATGTTGCCTTCCAGAATCCGGGCGCAGCGGGCCTTCTGAAAGCACTCCAGCGCAGAGTACGCCGGAAGCACCGTATTGTCCCAGCCCTCCGCCAAGAGCCACCGCTCCATCTCCTCATCCACAGGGTCCAGCCGTTCCACCGCGTGAATGCGTCCCCAGCCCCTCACTTTTTTGGCCGCCTGGAAAATTTCCCGGTCCGGCTCGTCCCAGGACCGCATGAGAAACAGGGCGAAAATCGTAAATTCATCCGAGCAAGCCAGCTCGCGAACCGCCGTTTTCACCGGTTCCTTTCCATTTAAATCAAACAGTTCCAGCAGCGCCAGGCCGAACTTCACTGCCTCCGGGTGTGTCCCGCCAAACATCAGTTCCTCGCCCAGCCGGAAGATTTTACCGGCCGCAAGCTCCTCCCTGCGGTCGATTATATACTGCTGGATCCCATCGATGGCCCCGATCATATGGCCTGTCTCACAGAATTCCAGCACCAGCCCCTGTGCCTCCTCCATGCGGTCCCGGTTAGCCGCCCACACCGCCTGCTCCAACAGCCCGGTGTCCGCTTCACCCGTGGCGGTGTGAAAAATCGTGATTCCGTCCATAGCTCCATCTGCAAAATGAATCTGGTTCCCATCCGGTTTCGGCAGACTAAAATCCTCCGGCAGTATTCCCTCCGGCGTCAGCGAACGGTGAATCAACTGGTACAATGACTCCATAATCTCACTCCTCCCATTTTCATAGAACCAGTATAACACGGCAGCCCGTCATTTTCCTCCCCTATTTGTAGAAATCTGTAAACAAAATCTTCAGGATATGGTATGATTGAATTGACAGCCTCCGCGGCCCGCTCAAATCGGCGAACACCCCCGCGGCGCTGGAGAAAACCAGATAATTTCTTGGGAGGGATCAGACAAAATGAATACAGAACGAACACCGGAACTGTTTTACAACGAATTGGCGGCCCGTTTTTCCTCACTGCTCGAGTCGGAGGGGTTGATGGGGGAAGATGTGATGATCAGTACCCGCTCCCTCACGCCGGAGGAGGCCATCGGGGCCACCAGACGCCGGGATTACCCCATTATAACAGGGAAGGACGTCATGGTGCAGGCCGAATGCATGGGCGCCCTGGGACAGGCCTTTACGGACGCGCCCGCCGAATTCCGGGGTACCTTGGGGGAAATATGTACGCTGGACATAAATGGCGATTCCCATGACCGCGGCCTCTTTATCGCCGCGCTCAACGCGGTGATGAAGCATCTTGGCCTGGTGGAGTGCACGGTCCACTGCCGCAACGACGGTCCGGAGTTATGTGCGGTTGACGCGGCCGCGTATATCAAAAAAACCTACGGCCGTCCTAAAATCGGCCTGGTGGGATACCAGCCCTCTCTGCTCAGCACTCTGTCCGCAGACTTCCCCATCCGCGTAGTGGATTTGAGCCCGGTCAACACCGGCCAGGAGCGCTGCGGCGTAATGGTGGAGGACGGCAAAGTCGAGGGCGTCACCGCCTCCATCTGCCAGTGGGCCGATTTGGTGCTCTGCACAGGCAGCACCATCTGCAACGGCAGCATCGTGGACTTCCTGCATCTGAAGGACAAGATCCTGTTCTATGGCACCACGCTGGCCGGTGCCGCAAAGCTTATAGACCTTCCCCGGCTGTGTTTTGCGGACCGGTATCAGCGGAAAACGATATAGCAAAACTCATGACGTACGGATTGAATGGAATTTCTGACTTAATCTATTTTTAGGGAGTGAAAACAGGCGCTCAGAGCTCTACAGACCCGTGAATGGTATCCATAGGAAGAACGATATGATCAGGATCAAAATACCATGTGGAGCTGGATACCAGGAGGCTGAATTTCCCGACAACGTAAAGATGGAGCTGATCGATCCCCCAAAAAAGGAGGTTCTGACTTCCATAGACTTCTTGATCCGGAATACATTAGACCCCCTATCGGCACGCCCCGATTGGAAGAAATGGTAAACCGCAGGACAAAATCACCATTATGGTGAATGATCAGACTCGGCCGGGACCTCATGCCCAGATGGCAAGGAAGATTGTACGGCGTCTATCCGAGGCCGGGGTCTCTGACGATCCGATCACCTTTGTCATCGCTACCGGAAGTCATGCCGGTCCAAGACCAGATCAGCTCCATGTCATATTAGGCGGGCTGGAAGAGCATTGTGCCTGGGGTGGTAAGCCTGGACACCTTGAAAATCCATCACTCGCTGCCGATCCACCCCTATGATCCTGCGATCAACTATTTTGAGGATAATCCCTTCCACCTGGTAGCCCTGGAAGCGGCACGGATGGTAAAAGTGCGCTTCATTTTAAACGTAGTGCAGGATATCCATAAACAGATCATGGGAGCTGTCGCCGGAGACCTGAAACAGGCTCACCTGGATGGTGTTGAAATCTGCCGCAGAGAAAATCAGGTTGACGTCCACGGACTTGCGGATCTGATTATCGCAAGCCCGGGCGAGACTCCCAGAGACATCGACCTGTGGCAGAGCCAGAAGGCGCTTTCCGTAGCGGAACTGACGTGCCGTCCGGACGGATGTACCTTCTTTCTTGTGGCAGAGGCCAAAAACGTCATTCCTCAACTGTTTATCGACCGGATGGCACAGGCAACGTCGCCCGAAGAGGTAATCGAGTGTTTTCGCAAGGAGGGGTTCGGGATCGGAAGCAATAAAGCATTCATGTATGCCCGCTGTCTGCTAAAGGGCCGGATCATATTGGTCAGCGAAGGGCTGACAAAAAGGGGGGCAAATGTATTTCTATAAAGTATAGGGATATATCTCCACACTACAATAATCTGCTACGAACGAAATACAATCTCCCCTTTGCTTTTTTACCGCTATCACGTCAATATCAAGCATTTCTATCCAGTCCACATCAAAACGCAGATCGTATACCTCATGATCAAGCCCCTCACAGACACCCTTGAATACAACAAATTCATTATTAATAGATACAGATGGAAATGTGTCCATTTTTGACGATACTTCTGCTTCGCTAGGAGCGTTTATATTTAATTCAACATGATAGCCATTCCCAAGAACAGGCGGCTCTGTGTACTTCCATACTCCTTTCATCTCGCCAATCGCAGTTTTTCCCTTGACTACTATTTTATTTCCTTCATATCTAATTTCATCTATAATGAGCCTCATTTTCCCCACCTTCATTAATTGATTGCCGCTTTTCATCATATTTTATCACAGTCTCCTTATATTGAGAAGCGGAGAACCAAATGGTTCCGGAATATCCGGAATTATATCAGATGGCGGGTGTGCGCGGTAGCTGGCAGATGGGCGAATAGCGTAACATTACTTTCGGGTAATTAGTTGATGGGAAATTATGTAAACT